>NZ_RHHQ01000001.1 GCF_003710825.1 Brevibacillus fluminis
AGAAATGGTCCCCCGATGGAGCGAGCAGCTTTTGCTCGAGATGGACTTCCTGTTGAATATCTTGCGGATACGGCAGCAGGAGCGGACCGATGAGCGCGACAACCAGCAGGATCGCAATGATCACGACGCCGGTCAGCGCCAGTTTGTTCGTCTTTAAAAACGTTATCATCCAGATCCCTCCTTACGCTGTCTCGCCCAGCTTGATCCGTGGATCGAGCAGAACCAGCAAGATGTCGACGAGCAAATTGACCAAAATATACGAAATGGTAACGAGCAGCGTGATGCCCATCACCGCCGGATAATCCGATGAGAGAATCGCCTGAGATGCGTACATGCCGAGTCCCGGCCAGCTGAACACCGCTTCGATCAGAAATGTGCTCGTCAGCGCATAGGCAAACGTCAAACCGAGTGACGTAACGGTCGGCGACATCGCGTTCTTCAGCGCATAAAGAAACACGCGTTTACGGCGCGATACTCCGTAGGCTTGCAGCACGCGCATATATTCCTCTCCCATGACCTCGACCATCGATGAACGAATCATCCGGGTGACCAGACCGATCGGATACGCGGCCATCGCAAGCGCGGGCAAGATCAAATGCAGCAAAGCATCGGTGAAAAAGTCCCAATTGCCCTGCATCAAGGAGTCCAGCAAATATGAACCGGTTTTCTCCTCGATCGGGTACAGCAGCGCCACATCCGTGCTGACACGTTCGCCAAGCGGCAGCCAGCCCAACGTTTTGAAGAACACCAGCTGCAAAATCAAGGCAAGCCAGAATGTCGGAATCGATACACCGCCGATGCTGAAGCCGCGGCTCAAATGATCGACCCATGATTCCTTTTTGACGGCAGAAATCACACCGAGCGGAATGCCCACGATAATCGCGATCAGCATCCCGGCAAAAATCAGCTCCAAGCTGGAGGGAAGAAACGTGAGCAGCTCATCCAAAATCGGCTGGTGGGTGCGAATAGACTTGCCCCAATCCCCCGTCACCAAGCCTTTCATGTACGTCGCGTATTGAACGTAAAGCGGTTGATCTAAGCCAAGCTCGATTTTCGCCGCCTGGATTTGTTCAGCTGTCGCATGCGCTCCAACCCAGCGGGCAGCCGGCTCTGACGGAATGACGCGAGCGATAAAAAACGTTATCAGGGACACCCCCACCAGGACCAGAAGTCCCAGCAGGAGGCGTCGTATGATGAAGCGAACCATCAGCGATCACACCTTTATTCTCGATAGGTATCGTAGAAGAACACGACGTTCGGATAGGCAGGGTTGTCGACATAACCTTTGAACTTGGCGGAACGCACGCGCACATACTCCAAATCGTAGACAGATAACCCTGGCACCTGATCGATCAGTATTTCCTGCGCCTGTTTATAAAGGGCAATCGCTTTGCTGCGGTCCAAACCCGATACTTTTTTCGCCTCCTCGACCAGCTTGTCGTATTCGGGGTTCTTGTAATAAGCCAGGTTGAAGACAATATTTTCTTCTGATTCATACAGGTTTTTCATAAAGCTGTACGGATCGGCGTAATCCGGATACCAGTACAGGAGAAAAATGTCCTGACGTTTCGTTGGGTCCTGGGTTTTCGCTAGATCCCATTGCGCATCCCACAGCATGCTCTTCAGTTCGACATTAAAGCCGATTTTGCCAAACTCCACCTTCAAGAGCTCGGAGATGCGGCGCTCGAATTCGTCGCCGGATAGATAGGTCAAGGTCAGCTTGCCACCGGTGACCCCCGCTTCCTTCAGCAGCGACTTGGCTTTCTCGGGATCGTAGTTGTACTGCGCAAGTGTAGCGTCATAGCCCCACAACCCTTTCGGAATGCTCCCGCGCGACTGCTCACCGGCTCCCACCAAAATGTCTTTGACGATGGAGTCATACGGGATCGCATAGGCGAGCGCTTGGCGTACCTTCGGGTTGTTCAGCGGCGCTTTTTGCGTGTTGAACTGCATGATCAGCTGCTGGAAACTGTTTGTCTGCTCGACGGTAATGTCCGGATTTGCCCTCATCGCTTCAATCATTTCGATCGGCATCTGGTCGGTGAAATCCATTTTGCCCGCTTCCATCATTTGTTGGCGTGTATTGGCTTCCGGCGTGGTTTTGAAGACAACCTTCTGGAAGTTGTTCGCTTTCCACCCTTGCCAATAGTCAGGGAAATCCGTCAAAATCAGCTCGCTACCCTTTGTCCATTTTTGCACCGTATACGGGCCGGAGCCTACGTCGTGCCCTTCGTTGACCCATTGCTCGCCGTTTTTATCCAATGCATCGGCGTCAAAGATGAAGGCGGCATAGCCGGAAGAAGAAACGGTGTCCAATGGAGCGGAGTATTTCAGTTTGAATTCCACGGTGTGTTCATCCACAACATTGATCTTGTCAACGGAATCCCAAATGGAGGCAGCACCTTTGCCGCGTTTGATGGTGCGCTCAATTGATTTTTTCACGCTGTCGGCCGTCATCGGCGCGCCTGTGTGGAATTTCACGTTTTTGCGCAAGTGGAATGTCCACGTAAGTCCATCCTTGGAGACGGTGTAGTCTTCCGCGAGTTCTTTATCGAATGATTTGGTTCTCGGGTTATAGCGCAAAAGGGTTTCATACATGTTGTTCATCGCGATGATTTCATTGGCGTAACTGTCACTCGGGTCCCAGAAGGTCATCGTGTCGTCGTGGAAGCCATAGACAGCGATGCCGCCTTTCGGTTCACCGCCCGCCGCCCCGCCTTCCGTTTGTACAGCAGACCCACTTTGGCCGGTTGTTGCTTGCGGTGCCTTTGGGCTGCTGCACGCTGCAAGCCCAGCGATCAGTGCGATCATCAGACCGGTTCTCCATACCTTTTTCATCTGAATGCCCCCCTTTGTCTCTTTTTTCTATATCGAAAGCTCCCCGACAGCCTTGACCCGAATGCGAACGGCATTGCCCGGCAAGTAGGCAAGCGGCACTTCCTCCATATCGACGATCACAATGCTCTCTTCTTTGGCGCCGGCTGCTATCGCTTCGCTCATCGCTGCCTGCTGCGCATCAGCCACCGCCTTCTCCCTACCCCAATCGACGATGGAATAGATTTTCTCGATTTGCCCGCTGACCTGGGCGATGGTGACGCCGATTGCATTTGCCACATCAAAGTTGGCGGGGCGAATCACTTCCGAAACGCCAGCCATCCGATCCGGCAACAAAATGCTGCCACCTCCAACCAAAATGGCGGGAACAGGGTCTGCCGAGGTTTTCATTTTGTCGATCGCCTCTTCCACCAGCTCAACCATGCGACGGTAAGTGGTATCCACATCCGGTTTGGGCAGATGATTTACTTTGGCGGGATCGCCCAGTGAGGCTTGTCCGATCGCCACGGCGATATCCGTTGCCGTCAGCGTATCTCCGCCAAAAACCAGCCCTTTTTGCGGCAGCTGGTAGCCAACGCTATCCGGTCCGATCTGCACCGCAGCTCCCAGCTCACGAATGCGCGTCCCGCCGCCAAGCCCGAACGACAGCAGGTCGGGCATGCGGAAGTTGGTGCGCACGCCGCCGATTTCCGCCACCAGGGACGATTCACGCGGAAAGCCTTGAACAAGCACGCCGATGTCGGTCGTGGTCCCGCCGACGTCAATGACCAATGCATTCTGCACATTTGACAAATACGCGGCGCCTCGTATGCTGTTGGTCGGTCCCGAAGCGATGGTCAGCACAGGGAAGCGAAGCGCATAGGAGGAGCGCATCAGCGTGCCGTCGTTTTGGCTGAGAAAAATTTGCGCATGCTGGATGCCGTTTTCCATAAGCGAGCCTTCAAAGCCATCTACCATCCGCCGCGCCGCTGCCACCAGTGACGCATTGAGTATGGTTGCGTTTTCACGTTCGAGCAGGCCAATGCTGCCGATCTCATACGAAAGGGAAAAATGAACAGCTTCGCCCAGCTCTTCAGTGAGTATCTCCTTGGCACGCAGCTCATCTACCGTATCAACTGGCGAATTCACCGCAGTGATGGCCACCGCTGCCACTTTGCCGCACCACTCCCGGCCGATTCTGCGAATATTCGCTTCATCAAGATCGGCAATCCGCTGGCCGTCGAATTCATGTCCACCCGCCACAATCTCGCTTCCGACAAAAACCGCATCCATCAAGTCCTGCGGCCAGCCGGTAAACGGCGGGATTGCCATGGTAGCAGGGGCCCCGATACGCAGAACGCCGATGCGGGACAAACCGTGCCGCTCCACGATTGCATTGGTGCAGTGTGTGGTGCCGAGCATCGCATGGGTGACCTGCACCGGATCAATCCCGCTTTGTTCCATGCAGGCCGCGATCGCTTTTTTGATTCCTGTTCCGATATCTTCTGTTGTCGCTGCTTTTACCTTGACCACCAATTCCTGCTGCTGATTGAGGATCACAGCGTCTGTATGTGTTCCGCCTACATCTATGCCAATCCGATATTTCATGGTGGAGCCCTCCTTACACCTGTAACGGGATATAGTCGATGTCATAGCCGAAATAGCGCGGTCCCGCTGTTTGCAGGCCTTTTTCCGTCCGCCACTTTGCATCGCACGGCATAGCGACAATTGCCGCACGATTACCGTACCGGAGTACCTCTGTCGTAATCGGAAAACCTGTCTCCAGGTCGAGTATCATGATCAGATCGGGAGTGGTCACTACTGGCTGTTGATCAATCGTCGCCACCAGGAATTCATTCTGGAAGCTGATCATCGCCTGCTTCCCCTGATAACGGTTAATGCCGTCAAAATACACTTCTCCTCGGGTAAAACCGCCGGCGTTCCTGCGCAGCAGGTTGTTGATTTTCCCCTCAAACAGCAGCTTGCCTTCGAGCACATCAACCAAAGCAGCGATTGGATTCTCGTTTCGGTGCCGCAGTCCATGTACCGTCTCCCCGATCTTTTCCGCAAGTGTAAGCGTATGGTGAATCCCTTCCGCTTTCAGCACACGCCCCTGCATCAAATTGCTGCAGACCATCACCGATCCACCCATCGCGATCAGGGCGGCCCGGATAATCCGTTCGTTCCACTGATTATCGATCCCGGTCACAATCAGTGTGTTTCCTTTCTCATCCGCAACCGACAGGGGTGCGGATTGCAGCCCGGCCAGATGGAAAGTAACCATCTGCAGTTCAGGAAAGGCACGTCCAATGCCATCAGTGTCCACTACAGGCAAGCCCGTAATCGCCCCCAGAACGAGTGGCACGATGGAGTTAACGCCCCCTATCTCGATCGGATAGATGGCCTTGATTTCCTTCTCGCTATATTCACAAATCGCTTCAAAAGCGCGGATCACTTCCGTCCCGCTCGGAATTTTTTCAACCAAGATCGATGGGGCACCCGTCATCGAAGCCGAAACGACCCAATCATCATCGCCCACTTCTTGTGGTGACAACAACGTCACCGGACCGTATTTTTCAATAGCCGCCATCGCCATCAGTTTGCCAACATGCGGATCACCTCCACCTCCTGTTCCCAATACAGCAGCCCCTGCAGCGATGTTTTCTAAATTTTGTTTGTCAATGATTCGCACAGCTAACCACTCCTGTTTCGTATATTCGCAAGCGAAGCTTCTCTTACGTGAAAATCACAAATTGACATAATTGTCTGTTATATACCAACGAACATCCCCCCTCATTGCGTTAATTTCATTACCCTATCAATTCTAAAAAGATTTATTCTCGATCTCTTTATCGAAACCACGATATTTCCGGCGAATATTTTGTAATTTTCACAAAAACGAACAACTTTTTCCGTAATAAAAACCGATGTTGTAATGTTATTTTCAGGAAAACATTCATTTTCCGATACTACTAGTAAATGAAATCTTATTTGATGACGGTCAGGAGAGATAACGGTGCAACTTTCAGATTCCACCTTTTCCGAAATCGCAGCTCTGTCAAAACAAGGCGATGATTTAGTGAAGGCAGGCGATCCTGAGGCCGGGAAGCATAAATATATTGAGGCCCTTCGCTTATTGCCGGAAAATCATCGAGAATGGGAGGCAGCTACGTGGTTGTATGTGGCTATTGGGGACGTTCATTTTCAAATGAAGAATTACGATAAGGCATTCAAGTGCTTTTTTAATGCTGTACAGTGCCCGAAGGGGTTGGGCAATCCCTATATTCATCTTCGACTAGGACAGCTGTATTACGAACAAGACAACCTCGAAAAGGCGGCGGACGAGCTAACGCGCGCTTACATGGGTGCGGGTATTGAGATTTTTATGGAAGATGACCCAAAGTATCTGGCGTTTTTGGAGACCAAAATAGAAATTTGAAAACATGAGCATAAAAAAGCCCCTCTCACCAGAGAAGGGCTTTTTTACGACAGCTGATTTGTTCTACTCCACTTTTCGTTTCCTGCGCTTAGGCGTTGGTGATAAAACTTTTGTGCCGCTTTCAATTTCGGTCGGTGCTGTAACAACCGGCTGCTCTCTTCCGGTGATCTTTGGGGCTTCCGTTCGTTTTTCTTCTGCAACATTTAGGCTTCTTTGGAGGGCTTCCATGAGATCTATGACGTTATTCATGCGAGTAGTCGATTCAGGTTGTTCAATTTCTTGGTTCTGAACCTTCGCCTCAATAAGTGTCTTGAGCGCTTCCTCATAATTGCTTTTATAGTCACCGGTGAAGTCCTTGCTGATTTCTTGAATCAATTTTGTGGCCATTTCCAGCTCCGTGCTGCTGACCTCGATTCCTGCGATCCCTTCGATGCCAGGAACTCCTTGGACGGATCGCACTTCGGCTGGATAATGGATGATATTCATGAGAAGACAGTTTTCATGTAACCGAATCACCGACAAATGCTCACTTGTACGAAAAGCCACTTTTGCAACGGCTACTTTGCCTGTTTGATCCATGGCGTCATGCAGCAGCTTATACGGCTTCCCGCCATATTCTCCTGGCCCTAAGTAGTACGATTTTTCGTAGTAAATGGGGTCGATATTATCTTTATCTGTGAAGTGCAGAATCTCAATGGTGCGCAATGTCGGCAACGGCAGCTCATCTAGGTCGTCGTCCGTGATGATGACATAGTTACCAGGAGCGTACTCATACCCTCGAATGACCTCGGATTGTTGAATCTCCCGATCACATACCGGGCACCATTTCTTATACTGGATTGGATGTTTGCATTCCTCGTGCAAGGAGCGAAAGCTCGTTTTATGATCTTCTGTAGCTTTATACAACGACACCGGGATGTTCACAAGGCCAAAGCTGATACTGCCTTTCCACATGGACCGCATCTGCATGCTCCTTTTACCTTTTTGATATATCATCCCCAATCCGACTCATCGCACTCACTCACACACGCTTCCAGAAAACACCTATGCTACTTTTTTTAGTGCGTCGCAAACTAGTAAGGGCTGTACCCATTCGAAAAGGTACAGCCCTGGATGCATTTGAACCACTCTTGCCCACTTTACTAATGGATGGTGTTGAAAGGTGCTGGAAAGGTTGGATGAGCTAAAAGAAAAAGCGAAGGGAACGATATTCGAAGCATTCGTGGATGACCAAGTGGAAAATTATAAACAAATCAAGCAAAAGGAATTAAAAAAAGCACAAATAAATAACAAATGGATTGATCAAGCGGATAAGCTTTTTAATTTGTTTGAGGATGTTTGCAACAAGTACAAGCCAAAGATTGAAGCATTTGCTTCACAGGTTGTATTCGTTGACAACAGAGATGATGAGGGCAGTGTGTCATTTGCCATTACCAATTTTAAATCGGAGACTTTTTCCTTACAATGCGCCGATCTGCACAGCCTCAATGATGATTACCAAAAGCTTGAGGACGATGAGTACGTTGAAACATTGGATGTAGGGAACGAAGTGGGCGGAGTACATTTCTTTTTTTATCCTGGTGAAACCATAAAAGAGATTTTGTACTCCGAAACCTTCACCACTTCCAAGGCAGCGAATCTATTTACAAAAGCTGTTGAACCCTTGATTCTGGAGCTTTTTCAAAAATGCTTTGATCTTGAATCACTTCTAAAAGCCACGGAGCAGCAAGAGGAACTATGAGTGCTTTACACCGTGAATTTCCCTATCAATAACTGCAGCTCCTCCGCCCTCTTGGACAATGCCCTCGAATACCCGGAGACTTCCTCCATAGAGGCGAGCTGCTCTTCTGTTGCAGCCGATACTTCCTGTGTCTCTGCCGAAACTGTTGCGGTGACCTCGGCTATTTGAGCAATTGCCTCGACAGCTTGGCCCGTTCCCTCCGCTATAAGGCGCGAGGATGCCGACACCGCTTGAATCTGATAGGCGACTTCGTTCACGGAGCGCTGGATCTCTGCAAAGATCTCACCTGCCGCCGTCACCAGCTGGATCCCTGCCGTTACTTCCCGCTTCCCGTTATCCATCGTGGCTACTGCCATGCTCGTCTCCCCCTGGATCGCTGCAATCAGTGAGGCGATTTGCCGGGAGGACTGGGAGGATTGCTCCGCCAGCTTCCGCACTTCATCGGCAACCACCGAGAACCCCCGCCCGTGCTCGCCTGCACGCGCCGCTTCAATGGCTGCATTCAATGCCAGCAAATTGATTTGTGCTGCAATGCTCGTACTGACTTCCACAATCTGTCCGATTTCTTGAGAGCGCTGGTCAAGCCCCTCGACGACTTCTGCCAGTTGGCTCATGGTTTGGTGCACGGCGCCTACCTGGGTAACGGCTGTTTGCATCCCCTGATTTCCAGCTACCGCCATTTCCGCCGCTTGTAAGGCAGTTGATGTAACGGTTTCTGCGCTGCCCGCAATCTGTTGAACGGTTGCGGAGAGCTCGTGGATCTTTCGCGTACTGCTTTCTACATGGAACAACTGCTTTTCCGTTCCTTGCGCCACACTCTGGATCGCATGTGCAATCTGCTCGGTAGCCTTGCTCGTTTCCTCCGCGCTTGCGGACATCTCCTCCGAGGAGGCGGTTACCATTTCTGCATTGCTTCTAACCTGACTGATTAACTCGCGCAAATTGGCAAGCATGCGATTGAAAGAGTGGCTGAGCTCCCCAATTTCGTCCTTGGACTTGACTTGAAGCTCTTTCGTCAAATCCCCTTCTCCCTCGGCAATCTCACGCATCTGCAGGTTGACCTTCCGGATCGGCTTCACGATGGAACGATAGAGCATCACGCCTGTGACAAGCCCGAACAAGATGGCTAGCGTCAAGATGACCCAGCGTGCTACCGCTTTCATTTTCTCACTCTCTTCCATAAGAGCAAGAACGTCGGCTGTCGTTTTCTCCGACGCATCGACATAGGCTTTCACATCATCATCCAGCGCCTTCCGCGTCTCGCGTTCCATGCCAAAATGCATGGCGAGGGCTTCTTCCTTTTTCCCAGAACGATAGGCTTCCTGAATACGCTCACTGGAGCTAAGAAAGTTCGTGAACCTCTCCTTTATCTTCGCAACGTGGTCCTCCCCCCCTTTCTTAGGCAGCATGGATTCTAATTTTGAGAAATATCCTTTCACATCATCCGCCTTTGACCCGATCTCATTCAAATACTCTTCTTTTCCGGTTAGCAGATAGCCCCGCTCGTCATTGGAAATGCCCGTGATGCGGTATTGGGTGGATTTCAGCAGATAGGTGATTTCCTGACTATCCATCAAGCCACCGTAATCCTCTCTCATTTGATTGGTGAGAACATTATTCGCAACGGTGAGCCCAATTATAATGCTAAGTAAAACGCCGACTGCCACTATCACTTTACCCCTGATCTTCATTGCCACGTTCGCCCTCTCTATGGTGTAGGAATATGCATACATTTCTATCTCTTTCCCTCTTTCACAAACAACCAAAACCTCAAATAGAGGTAACGAATCAAAGTGTGAATTTTTCGCACACGAAAGCAGACATCTACCCAAACAGGGGCAACTCCTGGGCTCTTTTTTTCCAAAATAAATCACGGCCATTTTGCCATTCTAATAAACAAAGAGAAGCATAATAAAGTTCACATGGAGAATACTTCATATAGTCAAGGGAAGGGAAGGAAAATTGATAAAGAGCGCAGCAATAGAGAAAATATTGTGGAGTATTGCTCTACCTGGATTTGGTCAATTATTAAACGGAAAGTTTTTAAAAGGCCTAACTTTACTGGGTCTTGAATTCCTTATCAACCAGAAATCCCATTTAAATCAGATCATCATGGCAAGTTTTCAAGGGGATATTCCGTTAGCAATTCGATTAACGGATTATCAATGGCTTATGTTTTATCCGTGTGTATATATGTTCGCTATTTATGATGCTTACCGCGATTCCTTTTCAGAAGATATTCCCCCTTACTCGGTTTTTCCATTTGCCTTCACAGCCTTTTTCGCAACAATCGGCGTTATGTATTCCCCTAACTTTCGAATCTTTGGCGTGCTTTTAGGTCCCGTATGGTTGCCGATCCTGCTATGTTTTCTCGGTATTCTCGTAGGGGAATTTTTGCAAGTTCTTTTTAGAAACAAATTACCTCCAACGCCCCATCCATAAATAGGAAACATATTTCTGCTCTTGACTGGTGAAAATTTTAAAAGAATACATTCGCTGAACGGAGGAATTCGTTGTGGAAACCATACAGGATGTGCAAACTAGTCCATCTACTCAAACTGATAATGATAAATTAACGTCCGCCGAGCAAGGTAAGCTTTGGGCTACATATGTCGGGAATACAATGTCGGTTTGCGTGTTGAGTTATATGATGAATCACGTTGAGGATAAAGAAGTCAAGATGGTTCTGCAGAATGCATTGCATCTGTCCGGACAATTTATAAAATCGATTAAAGAGATCTATAACCAAGAAAAATACCCGATTCCCGTAGGATTCACGAAAGAGGATGTCGATATAACGGCGCCAAGAATATTTGAAGATGACTTCTACCTACACTACTTGAAATATGTTGCAAAAGCAGGAATTAGCCTGTATGGAATCGCAATTCCGTTGGCAACAAGAACGGATATTCGGCAGTTCTTTACGAATAGTATGGACCAGACAGTCAAACTAATTAATTTGGTAAACAGTGTATTGATAAAAAAAGGGCTCTTAGTCAAGCCACCTTATATTCCTTATCCTGAAACGGTGGATTTTATCGACAAACACAGCTATCACAACGGCTTTTTTGGTCGAGTCAGACCACTGCAAGCTCTGGAGATTACGCATCTTTACGATAACATTGAAAATAATGGGACAAGCAAAGCGGTTTTAATTGGCTTTAGTCAGGTAGCGAAATCTAATCAGTCAAAGGCATACTTTCGGCGAGGGCTAGAAATAGCCACCAAACATTACGATACTTTAAGCACGATCATGCAAGAGGAGGGGTTAACATCTCCTCCCATCATTGACCAGCTGGTGACAACCTCCACTGTTTCCCCCTTTTCGGACCGATTAATGCTGTTTCATAAGTTGGATATGTATGCAGTTAGAGTTAGAGCTTATGGCAATGCAATGTCTATGTGTGCAAGACATGATGTGCTTGCAAAATATGCTCGTTTACTTGTGGAAGTTGGAAATTATGTGGAGGATGGATCGAATATCTTAATTGATCATGGCTGGTTGGAGCAGCCGCCTCAAGCAATCGATCGTGAAGCCCTGACCTCAAATCGAAAGTAAATCCCTTACTCGACGAGGGCTGTCCCAAGGTCCAAATGAACCTTTTGAGACAGCCCTCGTTTCATTTTATCCCGATACTCCTGTCGCTTACCGCTTCTTCCTCGCGAACACTAACCCGAGTACGGACAGGACTCCTAAGCCGGCAGCACTATACGTGTTGATGAGCACTTCCTGGTCCCCCGTTCCCCAATACCGCAGTCCGTTAAAGACCAACGAAGCGACGCTAAGCAAGAATACCCATTTAAATACTTGATTCATAACGATCTTCTCCTCCCATTCCGCTACTTGAGCACGTCGACATGTTCGATGTTACGAATCGATAGATACGCAACTGCTACGCCGAGGAGTGCTAGACCAATCGGTACCGCTATGAGGGAGTATAAGGTGAAGCCCTCGACATTTTGGCATACGAGCCCCACGACGATGAGCGACGATACGATGGTGGCCGCGCTGGATTGCTTGCGCATGCCGAAGTACAGTGGAATCAGACTTAAGAAGCTGGTCGCCAGTGCGCTCATGACGACCGTCAGCAGCGATTTGGCAGCAACTGACCACGTGAACGTTCCCGGAACAACGGACGCGAACAGATTGAATATGTAAAATCCAACGCCAACAAACAGGTTCGACGCAATATCCGCAATTAGCGTAAACAACACGACGACGAGCAGCTTTGCCGCGATGAGCTTTTTGCGATTGATCGGGTACATGAACAGCACCATGATCGATTTTTTCCGGAACTCGTCAATAACAAGCCGAGAAATGAGCACCGACGCGAACACGATATACGTCCCCCGAACCAGCGTATCGATGACGGTGAACGCCATGTCATAGCCCGTGAAAGGCATCTTTTGTTTCATTTCCGCGTCCAAGCTGATCGAGCAGATAAGAACTAAAATCACAACGTTGGCGATCAACGCCGCCCGCATGTAAGACCAAATACGAAGCTTACGCATTTCGAGCTTCATGAGCTTAAGCAACAACGCCACCCCCGTTCAGGATGGACAGGAAATAATCCTCGAGCGATCCTTTTTTCTTATGTACCGCTTCGATTGCAACATCGTGCATCACCAAACCCTTCATCAGCTCGCTTTGCGGAATGCGACAATCGTAAATGCGGATTTGGCCAGCATCAGTAATGCGGACATTGGATATATGCAAATGATTTTCTAGCACGTAAGCTGCTTTACTGCTTTCGTTCGTTGTGATTTCGATATACTCCGTCGTTTGCTTAGCGATATGGTCCATCGAAACCTCCTGCAGCAGCTTCCCGTCGTTCATGACGGCGATCGTGTCGGCGATCAGTTCGATTTCCCCAAGAATATGGCTCGAAATGAGAAGTGTGATCCCATATTGCTTGCACAGCATGACGAATAGATCGCGAATCTCCTTGATTCCTAATGGATCGAGACCGTTAATCGGCTCATCGAGGATAAGCAGCTCCGGTTTCGTCAAGATCGCCCGCGCGATGCCAAGTCGTTGCTTCATCCCAAGAGAAAACTGCTTTACCGCTTTCTTATCGATCCCCTTCAAATTCACCAGCTCAAGCGCCTCGTTGATCGACTTTTTGTTATGGTAACCCATGTATTCACAGTGCAGCTCCAAATTTTCGCGGGCAGTTAGTTTATCGTAAAAAATCGGGTTTTCGATGATCGTGCCCATCCGACCGAGCAGCTGGTACGAGGTATCGGTCAGCCTCTCACCAAAAATTTCGATTTCGCCTGCCGTCGGCTTCACCAGGTTAGTGATCATTTTCAGTACCGTTGTTTTACCCGCTCCGTTCGGACCAAGCATGCCATATATTTCGCCTTGCTTGATGTTCAAATTGACGTTCGAAACAACTTCCTTACCCCCATAAGCCCGAGTCAGTTGCTTCGTTTTTACGATATGTGTCATCGTTCGATGCCTCCCTCATTCGTTACAAGCTTTATTGTAAGCACCGAATTTTGCTTTTTCCTTACCTGATTCTTACAAATTTCTTAAGCTGTGAAAGGGATTCGTTTCAGCTTGACGGTAAACATCGTTTTGTCGTAAGGCTTGCTCTGGATGTGGATCGTCCCTCCCTGCGCTTCGACAAGCCTTTTCGTAATTGTCAGCCCGAGACCGCTGCCCTGATATGATTTGTTCCGGGAGTCCTCTAGTGTGTACATCCGCTCGAACACCCGGTCCTGATGCACCGCGTCGATCCCTTTCCCCCGGTCCCATACGTCTACGTACACAAACTCGTCGTCGCCCCGCAAAGTTAATCCGACCTCCATTCCCTCCCCGCCATGAAAAATCGCATTGGCGATCAAATTGTTCAGGACGCGGTCCAGCGCTTCCATGTTCCCCCACGCAAGCAGCAGCTTGTCCGGGATCTCGATAACGACTTCGAAGCCTTTGACCGTCAGCGTGTCGTAAAAGGCCAACATATTTTTCCCACAAATATCGTTCATGTGAATCGAGGAAAGCGGAATCGGCTTGTCCCCCGACTCCAGTCTCGCCAAATCGAAAAACTGGCGGATCAGCTCCAGCACCTCGTTTGCCTTATCGTGCACCTTGGACAACAGAACCTTTCGTTCTTCCACGTGCATATCCGGGTCCAGATTGATCGTTTCGATGTAACCAAGCACGACAGTAAGCGGCGTCTTCAAATCGTGCGAAATGTTCGAGATCATTTTCCGTATCGACTGCTCCATCTTCAGGAAATTCGCCGCCTTTTGCTGGTTGTGCTCCAACAAATGATTAATTTCGATCAAGACCGGTATCAATGCGCGATCGTCCGTAAAAACGAGCAGCTTTTCGCTTGTGCCATCCGCGATAATTTCGTGTAATTTGTTGTGAATTTGCTCCAGATTAGAGCTTCTTGCTCGATAGGCACCGTATTGAATCGCAATCACGATAATCAAAACAACGACGAGAACAGCTAGCACGATCACCATGTCATTGTCCTTCCCACTTGTAACCAATGCCCCACAGCGTCTTGATATACCTGGGTTCGGATGGCTGTTCTTCGATTTTTTCGCGCAACCGGCGGATGTGGACGTTAATGACGTTTTCGTCGCCGTAATATTCGTCGTTCCATATAAAACCGTACAGCTGCGCCTTCGTGAACACGCGATTCGGATTCGTAGCGAACAGCTTCAGGATTTCGAATTCTTTGGCAGTCAACTTCAGTGCGACATCGTTTTTCGATACTGAAAAATTGTCCAGATCAATGCGAAGTGCGTCGAATGTCAGTACTTTGGCTTCCTGGGGCGCCTGATCTACGACCGCAGCGGCGGCCTGTCCGGCAGTTGAATACGTCGTGGCGCGGCGAATCGCTGCTTTGATCCGGGCAGACACTTCAATGAGTGAAAACGGCTTCGCGATGTAATCATCAGCACCGAAGCCGAGCCCAATCGCCTTATCGACGTCGCTGTCCTTCGCCGACATGATGAGGATCGGAACCGCGCTGTTTTCTCGGATCAGCTTAATCACCTCGATCCCGTCCAGCTTCGGCATCATAATATCGACAATGACGATATCGAAGGCGCTTTGCCGGAACAGCGTGATTCCGTCCAAACCGTTAAACGCCGCCGAGACGTCGTAGCCTTCTTTGACCAAATAATTTTGCAGCATTTCGACGATTTGGGTATCGTCCTCGATCAGTAATACGCTGTATGGCATGATGTTCTCTCCTTACCTTTTCCATCGTAAAAATTATAGCCCTGGGCAGACGGTATGCATAGGCTTCACGTAAAAAAGCAGAGAGACCATCGTTTTAAATGGGCGTTTCTTTCACGCTAATCAGGGGAATGCTCTTGCACATCGCAGCTTTCCTGTTATTATCTGTCGTTGCCGTTTCTCTAAAGAACTCTTTGGTAGTCATTGTTGTCGTCCTGGTATTATGGTCATTTGCAGCATGGTCGACCGGTCCTACGCAGCAATATAATTTGATCCGAATTGAGCCGAAATATTCGGGAATCATGCTCGGGCTCAACCAGTCGATGATGCAATTATCGATGGCAGCAGGAGCGGCAATCGGCGGCCTCGCCGTGGATCGGGTATCCTTATCATCCCTCACCTGGTTTGGGACGATCGGTGTGGCAATTGCAGTCGTGGCGTCGTTATTTTTATTTTCATGGATCAGACAAGAGGCAAGAAAAGAAAGCATGCCACAAGAGCATGCTTTGTCAGACTGATTCAGGTGCTTCCCAATCGGCAAACCAGCCGGAGGTTCCTTCGAACGAATGAAGAGGCGGTTTCCCGTCTCTTCTTCATGTAATCGATGCAGTTGTCAGGATTTCACTTTTAGCAAATCCGTTACAAAGCTATTTAAAGTGTCGTTCACCTGATTTAATTCTTCCGTCAATTTCGTGAATAATTCAGAATGAACCGCGAGTTCGTTGGAAGATTGACGAATATCATTCATGCTGTCGTTCATACCTATAATTGAACTTTTCATTTGTTCTAAAAAGGCACCGATTTTCTTCGAAGATTCATCAGAATGACGAGATAATTTTCTTATTTCAGTGGCAACAACTGAAAATGTTTTCCCATACTCGCCAGCTCTCGCAGCCTCGATAGCCGCATTCAGACCGAGTAAATTTGATTGTTGCGCAATACGATGGATAAACGATATGACTTCATCCATACTCTCGGTATTTTGCAAGCTCGCCGTGGAAGTCGCGGATATTTCCTGAATCGTAGCCGAGAGTTGTTCAGCATGTGCTGTGATAGAGTGCGTTTGATCTCCGATTGTATTCGCAATTTGATCCAACTTCCCGATAATATCCTTGAGTAAGTATTCTTTATGCAAACTACACCCGAAACCAAGCGATCCGATCCATTGTCCGGTATCGTCAAACAACGGATATCCAATCGCTCGAAATGGCGGTCCATACTCTGGTGGAGATATCATCTCCATCCTGCCTTTTGATTTTTTTATGTTTCCAAACAAGTCATAATCCAGGAAAGGCTGACCGATCGTGATACCGGCATTGAGTGATTTTGAAGGAGAAAAGTACACATACTTTTCGGTGTCAGTAACCGCCACCATAATGTCATCGTCACAGAAGATTTTGGTAAGTACAGGGCCAAGCGAAATTGCCTGTTCTAGACTATTCATTTTGTTATCCTCCTTATGAACGAGCCAATGATTGATGGCGACCTCTTTTCACTTTTCGAATGAATCGTCTATCAATATAGAAAGCAATAAGCAATGCTGCAAAACTAAGTAAAACTGGTATTCCGAAAGCTTCAAAGGAAAATGGGTTGCCTACAAAGGAAAGATTGGTCGCACGATATTCCAATCGCTTGAGTCCATATTTAGCGGTTAGGACGTCCTCTTGCTTGGCTAAATCTTCAAGCGGAGCATCAAACATAAATCTGTCTTCGTAGCCGCTGTGAATGAGCTCAGGCACCACGTTATTTCCTTTTTCGTTCCACTGCTTAACATCTGCCGCAGCTAAAGACTCCGCCTCCACTCCAGGAACGAACATGCGATCAAGCTTCGGCGCATTCGCCATTTGATAGCGGGTAACTAGGTTAAGGTGATACTTCGTAACGATTGGCTGTTTGGCGTCTGAAATCGTATAAACCTTTGTCGTTCCAGAAGCTGCATAGGTATCAAAAATCGTAGATAGCGCTCCGTCATCCATCCCGTTATACAACAATACCCCTGCGCTTTTTTTGTTCCATTGGAATGCTTGGTTGAACGTAAAAATCATTTCGGTTCGATCAACATAATATGGGTCTACCTTCGGATTTTTTACGAAATGATAAGTAGGGTAATTCATCTCTTTCGCTATTTTCTCCGCCATCGGTTCGCCTAATTGCTGTGAAATCACATAGAGGACGGCATCGATTCCTGAAGTGAGAGCTGCTGAAGAGACGATGTTCCCGTCCGCGACATAGTGCACATCCCTTCTCCATTTTGTTTCAGGATACTTATTGATTTCTTGATAATCAAAACTTTTCCAGTCGGTCGTTGCTTCTTTCCCTTTTAATAAACCTGTATCGGCCAGATTCAGCCCTCCAGCACAAATGCTTAACAGCTTCGTATCGGAATGTTTTTGGATCCATTCCCGGACAGGCTTATACTTTGCTTCGTCTCCCATAGGCATCGCCGGGATTACAATAAGGTCGGGACTTTTCCCTAATAATCGATCCAGTTCATCAAAAGAATAGTGCGGCATCAGATCCAAGCCGCCAGTGAGTGTTTTGATGTTTTTGTCTGGGGCAACTGCATATACGTTATAAGCCTCAGTCATCGCAAACATTTGATACGGAACCATAAAATCAAATACTTCTGTCGTCGGATTGGATAAAAGGACAGCTACTGTAGGTTTTTTCGGATTATGTTCAGGCACGCTCACGCCTTGCAAAGCAGGGATTGGTGTTTGTCGAGTGGGATTCCAGTATCCCTTATTGGAACCAATATACCCAAACGCACTGATCCCTCCGAAAAGAATAACGAACGTCATTACATAGACAACGACACGTACTAATACCTTCATCTTTCGATTCCCCTCTGATCAAAATTTTTCGTTTTTGTTTCCGTTATGTTTCCATGGGATTACTATAAATCAGCCGTGTGAACGCAATATGAATGGACATGAACGACAAAAAAAATACCGCCCCACGCAGGGCGATATTTTTTCATAAGTATGATTCATTGGTTTTCTAACTCTCACGCGGAAGTGTGACTGTAAAAGTTGTTCCGGTACCAAGACTACTGGATACATGAATTTCTCCGTTATGCATATCGATGATTTGCTTGACGATGGATAGCCCAAGCCCATTTCCCTTTACAGAACTACTACGGGCTTTGTCCACTTTATGAAATGGTTTAAAAATATTGACAAGTTCATCTTCAGGGATCCCGATTCCACTGTCTGTTATCGATACGATATGTTGATGAGCTTTCCCCATCGCTTGGATGCGTATCGTACCGTGAGGAGCAGTAAATTTGATCGCATTGTTCAGCAAGTTAATCCACACCTGATCCAGTTGATCTTTGTCCGCATGAACGGTTATTGCCTCCACATCAACATCCATGTTGATTGCTTTTACGGTCCATAAAGGCTCTAACGTGATGACAACCTTCCGCAGCTGCTCATCCAATCGGTATTTGGTAACCTTTAATGGATGCTGCTCCTGCTGTAAATACGAGAGCTGAAGCAAATTTTGCCCTAAGCGAGATAACCTCTCGCTCTCCTCCTCGATAATCGTCAAATAACGGAGACGGCTCTCTTCGCTCATTTTCTTCTGCTTTAACGCTTTCGTAAATCCTGAAATTGAAGTTAAAGGAGATTGAATCTCATGAGAAACACTCGAAACAAAGTATTGTCGCATTTGATCCAGCTTCGCAAGCTCTTTTGCCATTTCATGAAAACTCACGCTTAATTGACCAATTTCATCCCTACGATTCATAGGAAGATTCGCAGAATCAAAGGTCCCTTTTGCCATCCTCTTCGTTGCTTCCGTTAACTTCATGATCGGATTGACTACATAACGAGCGGCAATCAAAATCAGAAAGCTACCAATAAACAGGACAAGAACATATAACGCATGGATCCAAGGCATACTTTCTTGCTCTTTCTCTATCGCCTGCTTACTTAACGTGAGAAACAAAGCGTAGGGATCACCTTTCACAGAAAGAGGAACCCCCACCAATGGAAGACCTTGTGTTTCTGTATCGACACTGCGTGCAATGTTGCCACCAAGCACCTGCTTAATGTTACTCTGTTCCACATGCATGGGCTCTTTTTCCTCAAGCAGGGGCGAACCTGATTTATTGTATAGTTGGATTCTGTAAATAGAAAGACCGGCGAAACTATGCACAAACGATCCTAACTCAGCAGAATGGTTCGCCTGATAGGCTTCGATGATGGTTTTACCGTCTTTCACTAGTGTTTCTTCTATAAAATTTTGCTTCTGCTCTTCAAACATCCAAGTACTGACCATAAACGCTGCGAACAAGCTCAACATCACAATGCAAATAAAGACCAATACGACGCGTGTATACAGCGATTTCATCCTGATTCACCTCCAAACAACGCAACTTCTCAAAGCCTTCATTACTTCTAGCTCATGAATTGGATTTCCCGCCTGTCTTTCAAATAAATCTATTTTTCATCAAAAACCTTTAAAACGAAAGAAAGAGGCGGTTTCCCGCCTCATGGCCAAGCTCTGAAGTGCTAGAGAATCTGAAAAATCTCCTGTAACTGCTCTTTCTCTTCGTGATTTAACAACTGTTCTGCCATCGGGAACAAAACCTTTTCTTCTTTAAAGAAATGTTGAATTAATAGTTCCACAGACATTTGCAAATGAGTCAGGGCAGCTATTATTTCATCATGTTCGGCAGGCTTCCCTTTTTCAAATACATGCAGAAACAGCGTAAGGTTTACTTTTGCTTGACTATGCTCATGTTCCATTTCGGCCACCGGTCCCATTTCCCGTCCAATGTAAGTCACCATCATGGGAAACAACCCTTCTTCCTCACGCTTGGAGTGATGTTCCAGTTCCGTTCGAAACGCGGAACCCAACTCGTAAAGTTCCTTTAGAAATTGGCCGCTAACTGGTTCTGAAGACCGTTTCAATTCCTTTGCTAAATTTGTAAGTTGATTCATCTTCTCACCCAAGGACCGGTGTTCAACTAGCAATCTTTGCAAAGGCAGACACAAATTTCTCTTTCCTCCGAACTCTTGCATCATCCCCATACAGCCTGTGCGCAGTTGTTCCATAGACACCTCTCCCCTTAAAAGAAATCCCCAATTTCAAGGTTCGTTGCAAAAAGAAACGCGATACTCCAGTTGTCCCTGGTTGTCTTGCGTCACCATAAGGGTACCTTTATTTTCCTGTGTAAAAATCACCGGCCCATTCAAGATAGGTATCGCAACAAACTGATAAAGATTAAAATATAGCCGCAGATGCTCCTTATCCTCAGTGATCTCCCATTTTTCCAGCTTCCTTTCCATGGGAGATGCTGCGTGCGGTTCCGCATTCACAGCCAGATCCCGAATGGATGATTTTCCGGCCCTAATTCTGATTTCGGCTGATATAATGAGTGCACATGTATCTTTAAAGGTAAGGGGGACCCACATGACCGGAAATGGTATTACTTTTGTGGATCAGGTCACTCCCGATTTTGTCAAAAGTCTTGAAACACTGGCGATTAGCAAGATTTATACTCCCGATGCCATCTTGTTTATGGATGGTGATAAAGCAAATCAGTTATTTTTAATAACATCTGGCCAAATCAAACTGACAAAAACAACTAACGATGGAAAAGAGCTAACGCTGCAGATATTTGGCGCAGGTGAGCTTGTCGGCGTCTCTGGACTTTTTAACAGGAATTGACGTACACCTCCACAGGCACCATGTTGATGGCTGGTGAGGTGTGGATCATTCCCCGTCAAGGGCTGGAAAAAATGCTGATCAAAAACGGCCAATTCTGTGTAGAGTTCCTGCGATGGATGGGGTTGATGAGCAGGCGGATGCAGTCCAAATTTCGCGATCTGCTTCTCAACGGGAAGATCGGCGCCCTTTATTCCACATTAATCCGCATGAGTAACACGTACGGAAAGCCCCACCCGAACAAGATTCTCATCGACCTTTCTCTTACCAATCGCGATTTAGCCCAATTCCTTGGCTTGACCCGAGAAAGTGTCAACCGGATGTTGTCCGATCTAAAAAAACAGGACGTCGTCGATCTGCTCCCGCATGGACATATCTTGATAAAAAACCTTGCCTTTCTAAAAGAAGCTATTTTTTGTGATGATTGCCCTCCTGATATTTGTCAAATGTAAAAAAGTCTCGGGCCGACAAGCCACTCTCCCACCGGTCTTGCAAGCGTGGCGAGGAGAATGAAACCAGCTGTTCGCATACCAGCGTCCACTTTCTCGATTTGGAAGTGGCTGACCAAAAAGTTGGACAGGTAGACCGTGAAAGCGACGAAGCAACCAAACGTAATAAAGTAGAAAAGACTTACCAACCATAGCTTCTTATTTTTGTACACACTCACCAGTTGCTACCTTAGAGGGGTTACGACCTTAGGCTCATTCTTATCCCCCAAAAAGAAGGTGAGAAAAGCAAACCCTACCAGCAACACCATAAACATTTGTACGGTTGTGGCCCAACCAAAGCTTTTTGCCAGAACCGGTGCCGAAAATGTAGTGAGGGCCGTACCGATATTCCCCATACCGTAGATTCCGTTTATGGAGCCGTGCCTCTCTTTAGGGAAGTATTTAGGGAGAGAGGCGACACCAATGGAAAACACCGCTCCGCCGACTCACAAATCTGTATAGGTGGTTGCCTTGCTAATATAAAAAACGGGGGCCAACAATATGAGAAAGCTTATGCTGAAAAGCTTCCTCGCACCAAATCGGTTGCTCCAATATCCAATGGGGATTCTCAGCAGAGAACCAAGCAACACGGGAATCGCGGTAACCCACGCCACTTCGCCCGGACTCAAGGGAACCGTTTCCTTGATAAAAGGCATTAGTGATGACAGAATAACCCAAACCATGAAACCGACGACAGGATTTAACGTCTGTAACGGCAACTGCCATTTTTGAACCATACGATCACCCTTCACTTGGGAATAAGAATTGCTTTCTTCTCATTCCTTATGATAAGAGGCGATACATCTTCGGGATGTGATTTTTGTCACAACCTCCTGGTCACGGTCCCACAATTATGCTTTCGAGAAACCCCACGCTTTTTGGGTTTCTTTTTCATTCCCTCGATTTTTATATCAACCACTTATCTGTTTTTAATTTTTTTGCCCTCACAAGCACCGGCGACCGCACAATCCGGATCGCGTCTAGTTTCGGAATTTCACTTTAGCACCACCGACGGAGACGTATAAACCAGTTATTATTCCGTCAATCCGTTGATACCGATATGAATTGCCTCTTTTTTTGAATTGTAATATACCTAGAATATTACCTCGACAGACACAGTAATATGTCGTATGATGCAAATGTAGGGGGAATTGAATGCGCGGACATACGGATATCTTTGATGCATCAAACACGCTTTCAAGCATAGAGAACAAGAGCAAATTTTTAGGACTGATAAAAAGTAAAGAGAGGGAAACCAAATGAAAAAGAATACAACGGGACAAAGCAACAGCGGCTTCTCCGAAACAGGGCTGCGCAGAATGCGCGACGTGCTAGCACGGCATGTCGAGTCCGGGAAGATTCCTGGGCTCGTCGCCCTGGTCAGCCGGTACGGTGAGACGCACGTTGAAGCGATCGGCACGATGCGCCATGACGGTGGCTCGCCGATGCGCCGGGATACGATTTTCCGGATGGCGTCCACTTCCAAGCCGGTTGCGATCGCGGCGGCGATGATTCTGCTCGACGAGTGCAGGCTGCGGCTGGATGACCTAGTAGAGACGTGGCTGCCGGAACTCGCTAACCGGCGGGTGCTGAAGCGGATCGACGGCCCGCTGGATGATACCGTGCCTGCGCGACGGCCGATCACCGTACGGGACCTGCTGACCTCCACGTTCGGGCTCGGCATGGATATGACGTCGCTGGGCACTCCGATCATGGGCGCGATATTCGAGCAGGGGCTCACGCCCAATCTACCGGAGCCGATGCCCGATCCGGATGAGTGGATGCGCCGCCTTGGCGCGCTTCCGCTTATGTACCAGCCCGGAGAACGCTGGCAGTACCACATCAGCAACGATCTACTCGGCGTGCTCGTCGCCAGAGTCACGGGCCAGTCGTTTGAGACGTTCCTGCGTGAACGTATATTCGATCCGCTGGGGATGAAGGACACCGGTTTCCACGTTCCTGCCAACAAGATCGATCGGCTGCCGCCCCTCTACACCCCCGACCCGCAGACCGGAGAGTTCATCGTGTGGGACGAATCCAAAGGGGGACGCCACAGTCAGCCTCCAGTGTTCCAGGGCGGCGGCGGTGGGCTGGTCTCCACCGTCGATGACTACCATACCTACTTCCAGATGCTGCTGAATCACGGGATGCACGGGGGCGAACGGATCTTGTCCCGGCCCGCCGTCGAGCTGATGACCACCAACCGCCTCACGACCGAGCAACAAGCCGCCCGAAACGCCATGGCCGCGAACAACGTCCATGTGTCATTCGGCCAAGGGCAGCACGGCGGCTGGGGCATGGGGATGGCGGTGCGCACCTACCGTGGCGACTACGCGCCCATCGGTCAGTTCGGCTGGGACGGCGGAAGCGGTACCTCTACCTACGCCGACCCGGACAACCAGCTCACCGGAATCCTGCTCACCCAGGTCGGGATGTCCACTGCTGATTCGGCGCGGGTTATCCACGACTTCTGGACCATGGTCTACCAGGCAACCGAAGACTGACACCGAGCCCGCGCTTGGTACACACGCCCTCAACCCATGACACCCAATGGTCTGTCTCTTGGCAGCCGATTGGAAGCAAAAGCTGGTCGTGTGTCGGTATGTTTAAACCATAGACGGAGCGTCAGTCGGAGGTCAAAAAAGACTTGTACCATGTGAAATAACATCCTTTGACACAACAAAGAGGCGGTTTCCCGCCTCTTTTACAAATTCAATCTCATCTTCTCAAACTTCTTTCTCCTCTGCCCTACCTTCTTACGATTACCCCGCATCCCATTTAAGGTGGCGACTCCAAGTTATTTAAGATATGATCCGTTTTTTTTGACAAAAAAAGCGGCCATTGGCAGCATAAAAAATCTTACATAGGTAATCAGTTTGGCTGTTGAGTGACAAGTATGAAGGTCACACCGAATTTGTCCGTAACAGTACCAAATGCTGGACTAAAAGGAACTGTTTCTAAAGGGGCGATTACCTTACCACCATCCTGCAAGGCTTCAAAGATCCGCCTTGTTTTCTCCACGTCACGTATTAAGATGTTGAGAGCTACAACAGCTTGATAGGTAGAGTCCAAAACGGGTGCTTCTTCTTTGTCATTAACTGTAACTCCGTTAGCAGAATGTTGGTTGGGTGCATCAAATAACATGAGTTCACTTTCCTCAATTCTTAGAAGCGCATTCGATACACGTTCCTTTAAACTATCCGGACAAGGTATTGGCATCTCACCGTAACTTTGGACATGCAGGACTTTAGCTTCCAGGACTTTTTCATAAAAGTGAATTGCTTCTCTTGCGTTACCATTCATCACTATGCAGGGGGTTAAATGCTGGGGCAATGTAATCATCTCCTTCGATTTTTGCAAGCGTATCACAAAAATTGATTACTCATTTCTTTTCGATTGTTGAATTTTGTCTCCGGAACCCTGATAGCGGATCGATACTTAGCTCGTGTGATTCGATGCTTACCTTTTATGATCCTCCAACGGGGACAATAATTATCAAACCGTTAGACGTGAAGCATTCTTTTTAGACGAACCCATTGGCTCTGCAAGATGTATATTCAAATCAGTCGATTCGGCTTTCGCTTTCCTCTGCCCAGTCCGTCGGTTGCAGGGACCTTTCATGTCGACATGATCATGTATATATTTCTTTTTTGTTTGCTTTATTGCGGGATATAGGCGGAAATTAGTCTATGGTTATTAGAGAGATTAAGAACGCATGTACACGAGTTAGGAAGAAAAGGTAAGGAAGACGTGCACCATGTAAAATAATCATCCTTTGAAACAAACAAAATAGGCGGTTTCCCGCCTCTTACCCAATCCTACGCAAACCTTTCCTCTTTCCAGGGATCACCGCACTTAATAATAGGTAACCATCCTAAGGTGTATTGAGTAAATGATATTGTCCCAACATCATTTGCTGTACCATCAAATGTTAGAGCTTTTAATGAATAGGTAACACCTCAGCCCCTGGTGTTAAAGCAACGTGGTTTACAGCAATCGCTTGGAAAGTGTTATTTCGTCACGTGTTTATTAATGCTAATATTCTCCCCGGAGAATTTGTAATTTCGCCATTGTTGTCCCTGCTGTTGATTCCCATCCAAAGATACTGGTTAACCAGATCCTGCTGCTTGCTGAACAAGCTATGGTTTTGTTTTTGAAGTGAGTTCCGCATCTCTCGCTTGAATTCGTTTCAAACAACCTTATGGAACTATTAAAGCTCCCGTAAAAGTTATTGCGCCAACAGCATTTGCCGTCCCAACAGTTGTTAGCGCCTCTAAGGAATACGTAACATTTCCAGTTCCAGGGGCTGAATCAACGTGGTTGATGCTGGTAGTTTCAAATATGTTATTTCCGTTCCCGTGATTATTAATGCTGAAAATCACACTTGCTCCTCTAAGAACTTGTAATTGAACCATTGTAGTACCTGCAGTAGATTCCCAACCAACTATTCCCGTTAACCAGACACGGCCGCCCGCGGGGATACCCGTTATCGTGATTGTCTTTAATGTTGTCGGTGTAGCACTAATTGGAATTGCTGAGCTTCCAGCTGTATTTGGAGAATTCTCTGAGACCTGAAACTGTTGGAAAGCTCCGGTGGGGCCGGTGGCTCCCGTTGGACCCGTGGCTCCCGTTGGGCCGGTGGCTCCTGCTGCTCCTGTTGGGCCTGTTGGGCCTGTCGCTCCCGTTGGACCGGTGGCTCCTGCTGCTCCTGTTGGGCCGGTGGCTCCTGCTGCTCCTGTTGGACCGGTGGCTCCTGCTGCTCCTGTTGGGCCGGTGGCTCCTGTTGGGCCGGTGGCTCCTGCTGCTCCTGTTGGACCGGTGGCTCCTGTTGGGCCCGTCGATCCCGCCGGGCCAGTGGCCCCCGTTGGACCCGTCACTCCTGTTGGACCGGTTGCCCCCGTTGGACCCGTCGATCCTGTTGGGCCCGTCGATCCCGCCGGACCGGTTGCTCCCGTTGGACCCGTTTCCCCTGTTGGACCGATTGCTCCCGTTGGACCGGTTGCCCCCGTTGCTCCTGTCGGACCGATTGCCCCCGTTGCTCCTGTCGGACCGATTGCCCCCGTTGGACCCGTGGCTCCTGTTGGGCCGGTTGAGCCCGTTGGACCGATTGCTCCCGTTGGACCCGTTTCCCCTGTTGGACCGGTTGCCCCCGTTGGACCCGTCACTCCTGTTGGACCCGTCGATCCTGTTGGGCCCGTTGAGCCCGCCGGACCGGTTGCCCCCGTTGGACCCGTCGCTCCCGCCGAACCGGTTGCTCCCGTTGGACCCGTTTCCCCTGTCGGACCGGTTGCCCCCGTTGGGCCCGTGACTCCTGCTGGACCCGTTGCTCCCGTTGGACCGATTGCTCCCGTCGGACCCGTTTCCCCTGTCGGACCGGTTGCTCCCGTTGGGCCCGTGACTCCTGCTGGACCGGTTGCTCCCGTTGG
>NZ_RHHQ01000010.1 GCF_003710825.1 Brevibacillus fluminis
AAGTTCCTGGCGTTGCTGCAATGGTCGCTGCCGCTGCTGCATCATTGAAGTCAATTGCTACGTTTCCTGTGCTTACATTTGCCGTTGCTCCAGTTACTTTAGCTTGCGCTACCGTAACGCTCACATTGGTATCATCAGCATTTTCATGATCCGTAGCTTGACCTGTTAAGGTTACTGTAATGTGGGTTGCATCCACGTAAGTTACTGTGTAATCCATTCCACTTGGCAAGCCCGTTACTGTCACGTCACTTTTCGCTATATCCGCTGCAAATGTACCGTTCGTAGCAGTTACCGTAATCACTCCGGACGTTAAGCTTCCGTCGTTGGCTCCCGCTTCCGTTAAAGTTCCTGGCGTTGCTGCAATGGTCGCTGCTGTAGGCACTGGAACCACAACCGCATCCGCAAACACAATCCCAAAACTACCCGCAGTCAAATTCTCCTTAGCACCTTCAACTTTACCCTTCGCCACCGTCACAGACAAACCGCTCACGCTATTCGCCGCTTCATGCTTCACCGCACGACCAGTAAACGAAATCCCCAGCTGCGTATCACTAATACGGGCAACACTTACGCCCAATCCCGCCGGCAAGTTGCTAACAGTCACATCAGCCGCCGAAATATCGCTCGCAAACTTCCCATTCACCAGCGTCACGACCTGCGTACCTGCCACACTACCATCATTCGCAGATGATTCACTCAATGTAGACGCACTGAGAGAAATCTCCGGTTTTGCCGCTACAACCGTTACTTCAATGTTCGCGCTCACTTTATCAATCGTCGCAGTGATTTTCGCTTTCCCTGCACCTACCGCTTTCACAGAACCATCTTTATCGACAGTCACGACTTTGCTGTCATCCGATTTCCACGTTACTTTTTTGCCTGCGATTTGGTTGCCTTCTTCATCCTTTGCTACTGCGGACAATTTCAGCTCCGCATCATCCGAAGAATTAACCGCCAACTCGGCGTCAGCCGACAGGTTGATCAGCTCGATCTCTTTGACTTGCGCATCTTTTTTCGCGATGGTGAACGCATCAGCAAAAACTTGTTCCTTCTCATAAGTTACCCCGATGACAACCTCTTGCTTTTCTTTCGTCGCCGCGATCTCTTTGAACGTGAACACGGCTGTTTTGGATTCTTTATTCCAGGTAAAGCCGGTCGCACGCAGTGTCGTTGCTTTTTTGCCATTGATTTCGCGGGTCAAGGTGAAATCTTTCAGCTTTGGCTCTGCTTTCGGAGCTGTATTAAACACAGCTGTAATGGAGCCATTAGTAGCGCTCACGGAAGAAACGCCAGGCGCATCCGCTTTAACTGTCACTTTGAACGTCGCTTTGACGTCGCCATAAGATGCGGTGATCGTGGTGGAGCCTTCAGCTACCGCTGTTACTACCCCCGAGCGATCCACGCTAGCGATGGCTTTGTCGGCTGTTTCCCATTTCACGCGCTTGCCGGTGACGACGTTTCCGTCTTCGTCTTTGGCAACAGCCGTGAGCGTCAGTTCAGCATCGGTCTTGGAATCGAGGATCAAAATGGAGTCTGCTGCATTCGCACTGATCTCCAGCTTGTCCACGTCTGCTCCTTTTGCTGCGATGGTGAATGGCTTCGCGCTCAATTTCGAGCCTTGATATTCTGCATTCACGATGACAGTTTGCTTAGCGGATGTCGCGCTGATCGCTTTAAATGTAAAGAATGCGGTTTTTGTTTTCGCATCCCAAACCATGTCCGTCGCTTTCAAAGCGGAAGCGGACTTACCGTTGATTTGGCGGGTGAATTTGAAATCTTCCAATTTTGGAGCTTTTGTCGGAAGTGCAGACAAACCGACAGCAATCGTGCCGTTTCCTGCATCAATGGTTTTGATTGTGACAGCTGCTGCTTGTGCCTTATACGAAACGGTTTGTGATAGTGCACCCACCGGATTTGCAAATGCTTGTGGTGTTACCGAGAGCAGCATGCTTGAGGAGAGCAATACTGTGAAAATCTTTTTTGCGCCTTTACCTTTCATTACCAATTCGATTCACATCCTAATTGTATAGTTCGACTCGACATTGCAAAGTTACACAACGCTGTCGTAGTTTGTCAGTCATCTCGAATCATTCTAGCAAAACGACCATTACAGGATCATTACAATCTTCCTACTACTTTTTATTTACAGCGTACATTCACCCGCAAAAACCAAGGAAATATGAACTACCTAAAAAGGGGTATACGATTTTCAAGCTGTTACAAACCAGGAAGATCGAATCAAACAAAAACGTTCACAAACCGCATAAGAATGCGATTATATGCACATTCCCTAATGAATAAACAGAACCAAATCCACAAGGCTACGGCCCGAATATTTCCCACCTCGTAGTCCCTCTTCACGCTTTCTAAAATCGTCAAAAAGTTGTCGCAATTCATTAGTGGTGTGATACTATATAGAAGCACAACTGCACTCTCGGTGGAAGGGGTTGTCATATACGATGAGCAAACAAGTGCACAGCAGAGAAGTCCGAAAAGCTGCATTGGAGCGGTTGGCCGAGCGCGGGGTAACCGTTCAGGATATTGCCGAAATCGTCTTTTTGATGCAGTCGCCTTACCATCCCCAGCTGACAATGGAACCGTGCATTGCAAGCGTCCATGCTGTTTTGGAGAAAAGGGAAATCCAACATGCCATCCTGGTTGGCGTTGAACTTGATATATTGGCGGAAAAAGGGTTGCTGTCAGAACCGCTGCAATCGATTATCGCCTCGGATGAAGGGCTGTTCGGATGCGACGAAACGCTTGCCATCGGTTCGGTTTTTGGTTATGGCAGCATCGCCGTGACGACATTCGGTCATCTGGACAAGCAAAAAATCGGTATCATCCGCAAGCTCGATAACAAAGCGTCTGGCCGTGTTCATACCTTCCTCGATGACTTGGTGGCAAGCGTGGCAGCGAATGCGTCGAGTCGCATGGCGCACCGCCTCCGCGATGAGCAGGAAGCGGAAATGGACGCTAAGGCACAAGCCCAGCAGACTCTTGATAATACCGATGAGCAAGCCGGATAATTCGATAACCTATAGGCTTTTCTAGCAAAAATGCCAAACTTTTTCGCTACAAGTGAAAAAGTTTGGCATTTCCCTCTTGATTTCTCTCTTAAAATCGTATATAGTAATACTTGTAAGAAATGATCCGGTAGCTCAGTTGGGAGAGCACCATCTTGACAGGGTGGGGGTCGCTGGTTCGAACCCAGTCCGGATCACCATAACAACGATTTCGAAACCTTCGGTCGATGACTCGAGGTTTTTTTATTTTTGTTTATCTCCTTATCCCCATACACACAAAAAAAACAAGCCGTCCACACACGACGTCTTGTTTTTTTGTGTTGCGGCTACAAATCCAATCGCTTCTGCATCAGCCTTTGCTTTGATTCGAGCACATCATCATAGGGCCGCAGCTTCAAAGAAGCCTCAATGAACTGCAGCGCCCGTTTGTAATCGTTATTTCGCTGACAAAAGTCCATCCCCCACTGGGCAAGCGACACGAGTTCGTCCTCCAGCTTCTCGCGATATGCCAGCATCCAGTCACTGTAGAAGCCGGGAATCAGCGTCTCCGGCAGCCGGCTGTAAATCCCCTCGATCAACGCCAAACGGGTGATCTCATCCGTTTCATGCAGCGTGCGCTCAATCTCTTCCCAAAGCAAAATGAGGTCGCATTGGATAATGCCTGTCAACTGGATCAATTCACGATTGATTTGCAGCAATTCGCTATTCTGCTTGGATGCACCGAGCAATTTTTTCAAATGATTCAGCGCCACACGCAAATTGTTTTGGGCTTTATCCAAATCGGCAGTCGGCCAATACAGATCATATAGCTGCTCCCGTGTCACGGATGGATGAAAGACCAGGTACACCAGCAGATCTTTGGCATTGCGCTGATTCCACGCGCCCGTCAACAGCTCCCCGTTCAATTCCACCTGGAAGCCCCGCAATACATTGACGACCAGCTTGTTCGATGATTCAAGCTTATGAATCCCAAGCTGAAACATCTGCAAAAACTCTTCCCGAATCTCTGGCAGCACATCCGGTGCGTTTTCTTTCAGGAATCGACTTTCCCTTGGGTACTGGGTAATGAACAGATCGATCCATTCCGCTACCACGCCTGGCTGATCCATCTGCACGGCGTTAGACGCATTCGGCACGACGCGAAGACGCGAAAATTGAAAAAACAACGTCCCCACCGTATACAGATTTAACGGATAAATCAAATCGAGCTCACCGGATAAAAGCAGTACCGGCAACTCCAACTGCTGAATCTGCTTAAGCAGGGTCGCATTCGTAATTTCTTCCGAGAGCAAATCGATAAATTGGAAATACGTGCCATGGTTCGTTTTTGCATATGATTGGCGAAGCTTATCCAGCTTCTCTTGTGTTAACGGATGGCAGATTTGTTTCGCTAACGCACTTCCAAGCTCTTGCATGTTGCCGTTCACGCAAAAACTTCTGCGATACCGATAAAAATTGTCGATCAGCGATGGCGGGTAATAGAGCGGCGTCGAGATCAAATGCAATGTTTTGACCCGTTTCGGCTGCCTTGTCGCATACTTCATTGCCACGAATCCGCCAAAACCATGACCGATCAAATGAAACTCCTTCACTCCAACCACATCTACCAAAACATCGAGATCGTCACATAACGTCGCAAGCTGGATCTCTTCAGAACCATGACCGCTTCCTCCATGGCCCCGCAGGTCGAATTGCAAAACGTTGTAATGGTAAACCAAAAACGGGGTCAAATCTTCCCAACAGGACATATCCATCCCCATCCCATGAATCAGGACGATAGTCCCACCATTTCCCATCACTTTTATGCTTTCTCTATATTTATAATGGATTTTAATCCCATTTCTTACTAAATACATTACCACTGGTCCACCTTTTATAAGTAATTGGTAATACGTAATAAGTAGTACTACCATACCATAAAATGAAAAGAAAATAAGCAATATTTTACCTATCAAACCAATTTAAACAGCGTGGCGATTACTTGCAATTACTAGACATCATCACTCTTTCGCTACATATATTTCAGTATCTACTCTTTTTGTGGTATCGTTACAGGTAGTTAACTAGACTTCACACAGGAGGTGACGGACGTGGAATTTCCTTTGGACGTGTCCCTCTTGCTGCTTGCACTCGGGCTCTCCGGCTATTTGGTCGCACATTTGTTTTGCGCACACGAAGTGCCCAATCACCTTGCCGCTTGCTGGATTTACCCGGTTCACGAGCGCATGCCGACCATTCCGCTAATCCGGTTCACATCCAGTCCGAAGATGCTGAGGGTCAGACGCAAGCTTCCGTTGCAAAAGGCCAGCCGATCCACCGATGAAGAACGCTCCCTCTTTTGTATGACATAAGATCTACTTTTTTCATACAAGGAGGACAATACCATATGCAAGCATTCGTTCAACCGATCGTGACTCTGCTCGCTTCCCTTTTGACCGCCATTTTCTCCTTTGCGCAAGATTGGGGGATCGCCATCATTCTGCTGACCTTGCTGGTACGCAGTTTGCTTTTTCCGCTTAATTTGCGCAACGCACGCCAGCAGGTACTGCAATCCTTGGTTCAACCCAAGCTCAAGCAACTGCGGGAGGAACATAAGGAAGACCAGGCTAAACTAATGCAGGAAACGATGACGCTCTATAAAACAGCAGGCATCAAGCCGCTTTCCACCATTGCCACGTCTTTTCTGCAAATGCCGATCTTCGTAGCAATGTATGGCTTGTTTTTGTCCCACGGTGCGGCCATGTCTTCTTCCTTGATCCCATGGGTCGTCACATTTGCCCAAAATGACGCATGGCATATTTTACCTACGCTCGCAGCAGGGCTTACCTTCATTACCAGCATGATCCCGCTCACCAGCGAAATGATCACGCAAGCCCCGCTTGGGCAAAGAATCGGCATGTCAATGATCATGGTTGTCGTGTTTATCATGATTCTTTGGAAAGCTCCCGTTGCTCTCGGGCTGTATTGGATGACAGGGTCCTTGTTTGGCCTATTGGAACGCGGCTTCTACCGTACAAGCATAGGCAAAAAACTACTGCTCCGCGGAAAACCGCAGTTGCTCGCCCGTTCGGAATAACCACCTACACATTTACTAAAGCTCCCTTGCCATTGTGAGGGGGGCTTTTTTCATTTTATCATATTTTTCCAAATAAAAATCCGGTATACTAAAATGGCAACAACTTCCATATACGAGGTGAGCTATGGACCCTTTGACGCGCTTGGAACTGATCTGGCCTGGCAAACGTTCCAATCACTCTGCTGCATTTCCCAGACTTACTGCTGACGCTTCTCGCTCCTATCATTCTCCCCATTCGGAACATCGCACGGCATCCTATGACAACCATCTGATTTTCGGCGAGAACTTGCTTGCCTTGCAGTCTCTTAAGGAGCAGTATGAAGAACGTTTCACATGCATTTATATCGATCCCCCCTATAATACCGGACAAGTTTTCGACCAATACGACGACGGGCTTGACCACGGCAGCTGGCTTTCATTTATGAAGGAGAGACTTCATTTGTTTCACCAGCTGCTGAAGGAAGATGGGACACTTTGGATCTCCATCGACGACGATGAGTCCCATTATTTGAAGGTCGTGTGCGATGAAATTTTCGGCCGGCACAATTTCGTCAGCAATATTGTGTGGATCAAGAAATCGTCGCCGTCTAATGATGCGAGATGGATTTCCGATACGCACGACCATATTCTGGTGTATGCCAAGGACAAAACGCTTTGGCGTCCAAACAAGCTGCCGCGCACACAGGAGCAAAATAAAATCTACAAGCACAGCGACGAATATGACGGGGTAGATGCCCAAGGAGTCTTTTATGGACGCGGGCCGTGGTTTCCAGGAGACATGACGGTGAAGACCATCAGTGAAAGCGCGCTGTATCCGATCACCACCCCATCGGGAAGAAAGGTGCGGCCTGCCGCTGGGCGGGCTTGGGTGTACACTGAGGAACGGTTTCGGGAATTGGTGGCGGATCACCGGATCACGTTTGGAAAGAGCGGCAACAACAAGCCCTGCATCAAACGCTTCCTTACAGAAATCGAGGAGAAGGGCGTCGTGCCGCGCTCGGTGTGGCATTATTCCGAGGTCGGCGAAAATCGCAACGCGCGCCAAGAAGTCAAAAAGCTGAATGCGACAAATCCGTTTGCCACCCCTAAACCCGAAAAGCTGATCAAACGGATTTTGGAGATTGCGACCAAGGAAGGCGACTATGTGCTTGATGCATTCGCAGGATCGGGTACGACAGGGGCCGTGGCACACAAAATGAGGCGCAACTGGGTCATGATTGAGCGTGGCGAGCATTGCCATACGCATATTTGGACGCGGATGAAAAAAGTAATCGACGGTGAGGACAACGGTGGAATCACCAAGGAAGTGGCTTGGTCAGGCGGTGGCGGCTTTTCGTATCATGTGGTGAAGGAAACCAACTGACACCGCCTTTCCCAGTTACATCAAGCTTTTGGGTGAATAAAAATAACTTTCCGCCACCTGGCAGAAGGCTTTTCTCTGTCTGACCTTTATGTTTTGAATAAATATCCTTGATAGAACAATTTTTATTTAATAAAATATTTTTAATAGATACATAATTTCAAAGGAGACGATTCGACGATGAGATCTGCTCTTGTTTTGGGAGGTACACAATTTTTTGGCAAGCGTTTGGTTCAGCTGCTGCTCGATGCGGGCGTTGAGGTGACAATCGGGACGCGTGGAAAAACCGCGGATCCATTCGGCGACCGTGTCCAGCGGCTGGTCTTAGACCGAGAAGATGCAGAATCGATGGAGTCGGCCGTCGAAGGTAAAAGCTGGGATGTAATCTATGATCAAACATGCTACTCGCCGCAAGAAGCATTGGATGCGTGTTATCTCTTTTCCGGCAATACAAAGCGGTATATTTTCACGTCGACAATGGCGGTCTATGATGGCGGCACAGCACAAAAAGAGGAGGATTTCTCCCCCTTTTCCTATGCCTATTCTACCGGAAACCGCCGCGAGTATCCGGGCATTGCTGGCTATACCGAAGCGAAGCGTTCGGCGGAAGCAGTCTTGTTCCAAAAAGAGCCATTCCCTGTCGTCGCCGTCCGGTTCCCGCTCGTGATCGGGCCTGACGATTACACCAACCGACTGCGATTCCATGTCGAGCATGTCGTTCGTGAACAACCGATTGGTATCTCGCATCCCGATACCCGAATCGGCTTCATATCTTCTGAAGATGCGAGCCGCTTTTTGTTTTGGCTGGGCACCCAATCGTTCGTCGGTCCGATTAATGCAGGTTACACGGGCGACATCAGCCATCGGGAGCTGCTTGAGCGAATCGGTCACATCGTCGGCAAAGAACCACTCATCATCGAAAAAGCCGAGCCCGAACATCAATCTCCTTATTCCTTCCCATGGTCGTGGTCCTTGGATACGGAGAAAGCCCGCAGCGCCGGTTTTACCTTCGGCGAATTCGATCAAATGCTCGACTCCCTGATCCGCACTTACGCCAAGGATGCTGTCTAGGAGCAGTTTTTCTTCCAACCGCTGATAAAATATTGAACGAGCTGGGCATCATCTTCCCGCAGTGCCCTCCCGATGTTTTCAGGCAAACGCTCCATGATCTCCTCACGCGCGCCGTGGCACTGTTCCGTCAAGAGTGCCACGGCGCGCATTTCGTCCATTTCCTGCCAAAACTGCGCACGCGGCAGCGGTGTTCCATGCGACTCGACATACCATTCCGCTGGATAAGCGGCGATGCGTTCGAGCAATGCCAAAAAGCCCGCCGTCGTATAATTCCGTTCCTTCGTATAAATATCGGGAGCCAGCGCATCGCCAAGAAAGAGCACACGCTCTTGTTCAACATACAGCACAGCAGAATCATACGCATGATCGCCGCCGACATGGTCCATACGGCAGGTGATGCCGCCCAGCTCGATTTCGATCTGGTCTGCAAACGTAATCGTAGGCAGCACAATCGCGATTTCCCCCCTGCTGGCGGGTGGAAATTCTTTTTTGATCATATCCGCACAAAAAGGAATTTCACTGCCCTGCTCGACTCGATGCGCCAATGCTTCATCGCTCCAGTCATAGGGCAAGAGTTTTTGCAGCATCGATTTGGTCTCGTGGTGCGCGATGCTGGGCAGCCCCATTTCCTTCATGCCAAAAACATGATCCCAATGCCAGTGCGTAATCGCGACCAGCTCTGGCCGGGGCCGATCAAGCTTGGCCACTTGCGTAAGAAAAAGCCGGGCATGTGCTGGCGAATTGCCTGCATCCAGCAACAGCGTTCGATCCTTCCCCGAAATCGCCGCAAGGATGGGGCGATCCGTCTCGTGATCGGCTGGCAAATAGGCGACCGAATCGGTCAGATGTTGCAACTGTTGATCGGACATGTCTTTTCATCCTCCTTTGCTCACTCGTCGGTCCACCAAAATCCGTGTTGGAAATACAGTACCATGTTTGCATGACCATTGTAAGAGACAAAACTGTTCGCCCTAGCAAAAAAACGTCCAACCCGCTTACTGGTGTTGGACGTTTCGTGTTACAAGCTTAGACTGGGTACACCGGGTGTTTACGTGTCGAGAACGGCAGGTGCTTGGTGCTATAGGCAGCAAAGCGCTTGATTAGCTCGTCACGCAGCGAATTCGGCTGCACAATGCCGTCAATGACCAGCTCGGAGGCCAGACGGTAAATGTCGATGTCCTGGCGGTACTCCTCGCGTTTTTGCTGGATGAAAGCTGCGCGCTCTTCTTCCGGCAGCTCGGCGATTTTGTTAGCATAGACCGCGTTCACCGCTGCTTCCGGCCCCATAACCGCGATCTGGGCGCCAGGCAACGCCAGGCAGCAATCCGGTTCGAATGCAGGGCCGGCCATCGCATACAACCCTGCGCCATAGGCTTTGCGCACGATGATCGAGATTTTCGGCACAGTCGCTTCCGACATCGCAGAAATCATTTTTGCCCCGTGGCGGATGATGCCTGCGCGCTCGACTTTGGTTCCGATCATGAAACCAGGCACGTCGGCCAGGAACAAAAGCGGGATATGAAACGCATCGCACAGCGTAATAAAGCGGGCAGCCTTATCTGCTGAATCATGGAACAGTACGCCACCTTTGACACGCGGCTGATTGGCGATGATCCCGATCGGGGAACCATCCATACGCGCAAGGCCAGTGACCAACTCGCCTGCAAATAATTTTTTGATTTCAAAGAACGAGCCCTCGTCGACCAAACGCTCAATCAGATCGTGCATATTAAAAGGAACGTTCTGGTTGGCCGGGATCAGCTCCTCGATTGATTTGGCGAATTGCTTTGGTGCAATCGCTTCGCGCACAGGTGGCTTTTCGGCAAAATTGGCCGGGAAGTAGGACAAATAATCGCGAGCCATGGCGATCGCTTCTTCCTCGTTTTTAGCCAACACGTCGCCGCAGCCGGAAACCGAGCAATGCATCCGCGCTCCGCCCATTTCCTCGAGCTCCACTTTTTCGCCAATGACCATCTCCGCCATCCGCGGCGAGCCGAGATACATGGAAGCATTGCCGTCCACCATGATCACGATGTCACAAAAAGCCGGGATATACGCACCGCCCGCAGCCGATGGCCCGAAGAGCAAGCAAATTTGCGGAATCTGTCCGGACAGCTTCACTTGATTGTAAAAAATGCGGCCAGCACCGCGGCGGCCCGGGAACATTTCGATTTGATCGGTAATGCGTGCGCCTGCGGAGTCAACCAGGTACAAAAGCGGAACACGTAATTTTTCTGCTGTTTCTTGAATCCGAATGATTTTCTCCACCGTGCGTGAGCCCCATGATCCGGCTTTGACCGTCGAATCGTTAGCCATGACGCACACCGTCTGTCCGTGAATTTTGCCGATCGCCGTAATTACGCCGTCTGCTGGCAAATCATCCGCCAAATTGTTGGCGAACAAGCCATCCTCCAGCTCGAGGCCGGCATCAAACAACAGGCGAAGACGATCGCGTGCAAACAGTTTGCCCTGCTCCGCATTTTTCTGATGATACTTTTGTCCGCCGCCCTGCTTGATCCGCTCTACTCGTTCCGAAAAGCTGCGTTCATCTGCTTTCATGTGAATCAACCCCTCGTTTTCGCCTCGTATTTATCAACTGCTCACGTTCCGTACCACATTTTATTCGCCGGTATAGCGCGGCGCCCTCTTTTCGCGAAAAGCGAGCAGCCCTTCCTCGCGATCGCGGGTCGGAATCGTCACTTCATAAGCCTTTTGCTCAATCGCAAGCCCGTTGGCTAGGCTCGTTTCCAGCCCCTGATCGATGGCGAACTTGGCTTGCGTCAGTGCGATCGGTGCATTTTGGGCAATGCGACCCGCGAGCTCCTGTGCCCGCTCCATCAGTGCATCCACTGGAACAACATACTCGACCAACCCGATTTGCAGTGCCTCTTCCGCCTCCACTCTTCGCGCGGAAAAAATCAGCTCTTTCGCGCGTCCCGGTCCGATCAATCGCGGCAGCCGCTGTGTACCGCCAGCGCCAGGGATGATGCCGAGCGACGTTTCCGTCAGTGCGAATCTCGCTGCGCTTGAAGCGATCCGAATGTCGCAGGCCAATGCCAGCTCAGTCCCGCCGCCAAATGCGACGCCGTTGACCGCAGCGATTACTGGCTTCGGAAGCGCTTGCAATGCATGTATCGTGTCACGAATCAGCGCGACGGTTTGTCTCACCTGCTGTGGATTCATGCCAGCGCGCTCCTTTAGATCAGCCCCTGCGCAAAACGCTTTTTCGCCTGCACCAGTAACGATAACGGAACGGATTGCTTGATCCCACCGAAGCTCGTCAATTGCGGCCTGCAGCTCTCCCAGCATTTGCACCGATAGCGCATTGGCGGCTTCCGGACGATTGAGCGTAATCGTTGCGACTCCTTCTTGCTTTGCGACAAGTATCAATGATTCCATCTGTACCTCCCGTGCGAATGGCTACGAATTGTTGCCGGAAAGATAAGCCTGCAGATTGCGGCTTGGCAGTTGGCGTCCGATTTTGGCCTGGATAAACGCCGCCGCCTCGAGCAATCGCCCATGGTCGATGCCGGTATGGATGCCCATCCCGTGAAGCATGTACAACAAATCATCTGTCGAAATGTTCCCCGCTGCCCCTGGCGCATACGGGCAACCGCCCAATCCGCCGGTTGAAGCATCGAACGTGGTCATGCCCATTTGCAGCGAAGCGTACACGTTCGCGAGCCCGCTTCCATACGTATCATGGAAATGCATCGCCAGCTGATCGTGCGAAAAACGTTCGAGCAAAATCGCAAGCACGTCTTGAACTTGACGCGGATTGGCAATCCCGGTCGTATCACCAAGGGAAACTTCGCCTACACCCATTTCCAAAAGCGCATCGGTAATGCGGATCACCGATTCTGTCGCTACGTGCCCTTCATACGGGCAGCCAAATACGGTGGAGACGTAGCCGCGAATTTTTTTACCGGCCGCCAGCGCTTCCGTCGCGACTTCCCTTAAAATCGGCAGTGTTTCTTCTATCGTTTTGTTGATGTTTTTCCGGTTGTGCGTCTCACTGGCCGACAGAAACACGGCCACTTCATCGATGTTGGCGGTCAAGGCCCGTTCTAGACCACGTGCATTGGGAACCAGTGCGGAGTAGGTGACGCCCGGCACACGGTCGATGCCTAGCGCGACTTCAACCGCGTCGGCTAATGCAGGTATCCACCTGGGATTGACAAAGGAGGTAATTTCAATGTGAGTGACCCCGCTCTTGGACAGCTGGTTGATCCAAGCGATTTTGTCTTCTGTAGCAATCGTGACCTGTTCATTTTGCAACCCATCGCGCGGCCCGACTTCTTTAATGACGACTGCGGCAGGCTCCTTCATGCGAGAACAACTCCTTTTTCCAAGGTTGCACTACTCTAATTCAACCAGCACTTCTTCCTCATTGGCAAAGTCGCCTTCATTGACATGCACAGCCTTAACAGTTCCCCCCGCTTCAGCTGTGATCGGAATTTCCATTTTCATGGATTCGAGAATCACGACATCTTGTCCGCTCTCCACCGTATCGCCTGGCTTCACCAGTACCTTCCACACGTTTCCTGCCATAATCGCTTTGATCTGCATTGTCCAGCCCTCCTCATGTTTGTACCGATGAAAAATTTTCAACAATACAAAGGTAATGAATGTTCTTCTTTTTTATTATAGTGGAAACAGTTACAAGAATAACAGATGTTAGAAAACCTGGCTACGCCAAGCTTTTTGGCGGAGCCGCGGTTGCACTTATACTGGATAAGAATTTTATAAATTCTTATCTGTATAAACAAAAAAGCAGCACACGGCTGTTTCATTCGCTTCCTTCCAGATTCAATTGGTGCGATCCGATGCTCCGATCTTTGCGTTTCACCGTACCAGTCCAGATCGCCGCCAGAACGAGCAGCATCCCCGCCGCATGAAGCCAGGTGAACGCTTCCTGCAAAAACAACGCGGAAACAACCGCAGCGCTGATCGGCATGACGCCGGTGAACAAACCTGCCGTCGAGGCCGGCACTTTGGCTACCCCCCGGTACCAGAGGACAAACGAGAGAACGCTCGCCGTAATCGCATAGTATACGATCAACAGCCAAGTGGAGGTCGGAATCAAGGTAAGTGAGATTTTCGTCAAATCGTAAATCGCCAGCGGCAAAAACAAGACGAAGCTGATCGTGTTGATCACGGCCGTCATCTGGAACGGTGTGACACGCCCCGATACCCGCTTTGCCAATATCGTAAACAGCGCCTCGCTGATGACTGCGAGGAATACGAGCAAATTGCCGAACAAGCCCGCAAGCGATTGCTGTCCTCCACCGCCTGTGGTCAAGGTGATCAGCGCGATGCCTGCGACCGACAGTACGATCGCACCCAACTGGTTCGCCTTGAGTTTCTCTTTTAATAGAAGAAACGAGAAAAGAGCAATGCACGCAGGCACCGTGCTCGTGATGATCCCCGCTGATGTGGCGCTCGTTTGTTGGACACCGTAGAGCATACAGATTGAAAACAGAAACACACCGAAAAACGCTTGCCAAAACATCGTCTTGCCTTCCTGAAGCCGCCATGCCCCGCGCCATTCCCCTCTTGCCCGCAGGAGCGGCAGCAAGATTAAGAGCGCGATCAAAAAACGCAGCTCCGAAAACAAAAAGACCGGCACATGCTCCACGATTGCTTTACCGACCGGAATGTTGCTCCCGACAAAGGCCATCGATAATGCCAATTGCAAAAAAGCGAACGCCACATCCATCTCCCCGTTCCCTTATTTTCCTACATATGCGCTTCCAATTATATACATATCAGAATATTGCATCAAGTTCTGTTTTTGGTTTTATTAAACATTTTTACTTTTCCTCTTGAAATTGCTGAGAAAATAAGGTATATTTAATTTCGTTGCTGAAAAACTTGTTTTTCGGGGCCCTTAGCTCAGTTGGTTAGAGCGGTCGGCTCATAACCGATTGGTCGTAGGTTCGAGTCCTACAGGGCCCACCATTAACAGTTATTCTTACATAAGTATGATCCGGTAGCTCAGTTGGGAGAGCACCATCTTGACAGGGTGGGGGTCGCTGGTTCGAACCCAGTCCGGATCACCATAGACAAAACGTACAAGCCCTTGATGATCAAGGGCTTTTTTAATTGTTTATTCCACGTATATCAACAGTCCCCGCTACTGGTCGGCAATCCTTACCTTGAGAAAGAGCTTCACTATGTACTCCCGGTTGATGTTACATCACCGGCGCTTTCAGGGCAATATCGATATTTTGCAGATCCAACTGGATTTGTTCGCTCACATTCCACGGGTGATACAACCCCCGCTCCATCACGTACGCCATGATTTGCTCATGGGTGTCAATCGCTTCCTCAAGCTGTTTGGTCAGCGTCGCTTTGACGTCTGGGGAGATGACTTCCGTGACTGCCATTGCATAGTTTCGCACACCGCTTTTTGCCGTGATCAAAAAATCCATCGCAATGACTTGATCGGTCATCATATCCATGCCCGTCATAAATTCAAGAAGAGTGTTCATGAGTTCAGCTCCTGTTGGCCGGCATTGGACAAAATCGCGCCGAGCTCTTGCAGCTGACGCGTCGAGGTTTCTAAGTCTTGCATCATAATTTGCTTAAGTGCCGGGTCCGACACGAGGGCTTGCATCGTCTTGGTCTTCGTCAAGCAAACGGTTTTGAAAGCCGTTATTTCATGCACTTCCAATATTTCGTGCAATGCGTGCTCCATCTTTTTGCTCCTTTCTGACCCTTAGGGTTTCAATACAACTTTTATGCAGTTGTCGGTCTTCGTGTCGAACACCTCGTATCCGCGCTTGGCCTCGCTGAGTGGCAATACGTGCGTAACCACATCGCCCGGATCCACCTTACCGCTTGTGATCATTTCGTACATGTACGGCATGTAGTGAATAACAGGCGCTTGCCCGGAGCGAATGTTGACATTGCGCTGCATGATATCACCGAGAGGAAATCCATTGTATCGTCCGCCATAGACTCCGGTAATTTGAATGGTGCCTCCTTTGCGAACAGCCTGGGATGCAATCACGATGGCGCTCAAAGTACCGCCTTGCAGCTTCAGTCCGCTGGCGAGGAATTCTAGGTCATTCATCTTGCCATCCATCCCCACCGCGTCGATCACGACATCCGCTCCACCCTTCGTGATTTCCTTCAGATAGTTGCCGATGTTCTCCTTTTGCTCAAAATTCACGGTCTCAACGTGGTTTGTCTTTTTCGCGTGCTTCAGGCGATAGTCGACATAGTCGACCGCGATCACCCGTTTTGCCCCTTTCAGCCAGCAAAATTTTTGCGCGAGCAGACCGACGGGACCACAGCCGAGGACAATCACGGTGTCGCCATCCTTTACGCCCGCATTATCGACACTCCAGAAGGCGGTTGTCATCGCATCAGCGATCAAGCACAGCTTTTCATCCGGTTCCTCGCAGCTTTCCGGAATTTTGAAATGGGTAAAATTCGCGAATGGTACGCGCAAAAATTCCGCCTGGCCACCAGGATAGCCCCCTGTCGAACCCGAATAGCCAAAAAATCCGCCCATATCCCCGTTTTGATTGGAATTGTCGCATTGGCTTTCCAGGTGGTTTTTGCAGTAAAAGCATTCGCCGCAGGCGATGTTGAACGGGATGATCACGCGGTCGCCTTTTTTTACTTTGGTTACCCCGGGACCCACTTCTTCCACGATTCCCATCGGCTCATGGCCAATCACATAATTCTCCTGCAGGTTTGGAATCATGCCGTGAATCAGGTGCAGGTCGGACCCGCAGATGGCGGTGGTTGTCAGCTTCACGATCATGTCATCCGGCTTTTCAATTTTCGGATCTGGAACATCTTTCACGGCGACGTTTTTGAGTCCTTGATATGTAACGGCTTTCATGCGGTGTTTCCTCCGTTGTTAGGCTTCATCTGGCGTCCGATCGAACATGCCTTTTCTCGATGTGTCTTCCGGAAACAAATTCATCTTGCCAATCATGACGGTATTATTCGCCGACAGCTGGTCCAATTGGTACTGTTCGCTCAGCTCATAGGGATGGAACCATTTTTTCTTCATCATGAGCTCTGCAATTTCTTGATGGAGCGCAATGGCTTGGCGCAGCTGATTGCGCAATACGGCTCTCGCATCCGGAGACGCGGTCTCCGTTAACGCGACGGCCAGGTTGCGGACGCCTTCTTTTGCGCGAATCAGAAAATCCATGGCAAAGGTCGTATCTGCAAGCTCTGGTACGTGCAGCGAGTTGATCGGGTCCAAGTAGTCGTTATTCATCTGGCATCACCTTCAATTCAGGATGGGCGTGGGGCGGTTTTGCGGCACTTCAGTCTGGAAGGAAGCTTTTGCGTATATTGCTTGCAAATCGGCGATCGCCTGCGTGGATTGGACGACATCTTTTTGCATCAACGCTTTCAAGTCTTGATCAAACACAAGCCCCTGCATCAATTTCGATTTCGCCAGACATAGGGTCTTGAAGTTGAGCGCTTCATGAATTTCTAACGACTCGTGTGCGGCCAGTTCTGTTCGATTCATGCTAGTATCACCTCCTCAATGCGAATATTTTCACCTGAAACCGGCGTGTTCATGCTCCGTGCATGCTCGCAGTTTACATTGCAGCTCCAACTGAAAGCGTCAGGGGCATTTTTTACTTTGCCGAACGACAGTCTTGTATGTCGTTGGATCGATGTTGCTCAGAAAACATTTGAAACTCCTCCTATTGTGGCTATAATTTAATGTGGGTATCGCGGTAGTTCTATGCTATAATTGTATAATTCCTATCGGATAAATCAGAATAAACAATAAAGGGGTAAACAGACAAATGGAAAAAGCGCTTATTTTGGGTCATAAAAATCCGGATACGGACTCGATCTGCTCCGCTCTCGTCTATGCGGATCTGAAAACGAAGCTGGGAGCAAACGTGGAAGCGGTTCGCCTCGGCAGCATCAGCGGGGAAACCCAGTTTGTGCTGGACTATTTCCAAGCGAAAGCGCCACGTCTGGTAGAAACCGTTGCAAACGAAGTGAATGAAGTCATCCTGGTTGACCATAACGAGCGTCAGCAAAGCGTAAGCGATATCGATTCCGTGCGCGTGACAGAAGTCATCGACCACCATCGCATCGCCAACTTTGAAACGAGCAACCCGCTCTACTACCGAGCTGAACCAGTTGGCTGCACGACAACCATCTTAAACAAGCTATACAAAGAAAACGGCGTCGCCGTGACAAAGGAAATCGCTGGCCTGATGATGTCCGCGATCATTTCCGACACGCTTCTGCTGAAATCCCCAACTTGCACACAGCAAGACGTGGATGCTGCTCATGAGCTGGCTGCCATTGCGGGCGTCGACCTGCAAGCATACGGCCTCGAAATGCTGAAAGCAGGCGCAGACCTGAGCGACAAAACCATCGCGGACCTGATTTCCCTGGACGCCAAAGAATTCGCAATGGGCAATGCCAAAGTGGAAATCGCGCAAGTAAACGCTGTTGACCTAAACGATGTGCTGGGTCGCCAAGTTGAGCTGGAAGCGGCGTTAAACGGCATTATCGATGAAAAAGGCTTGGATCTGTTCCTGTTCGTCGTGACCGACATCCTGAACAACGATTCCGTCGGGATTGCGCTCGGACGCGCTGCACACGTAGTAGAAAAAGCGTATAACGTAACGCTCGAAAACAACAAAGCCGTGTTGAAAGGCGTTGTTTCCCGCAAGAAGCAAATCGTTCCAGTCTTGACCGATACGTTCAACCAACAATAAGACCTCAGGTCTCACAAGCTTCGCCACACGTAGTGGCGGAGCTTTTTTGTATATAAAAATGTCAACCCCCAATTTTGTTCCACTCAACTTTTCTTCAACGGGTTTCCTGCTTTGTCGCACCCATCGCGCCAGTGGCAAATACGCTGGTAATAGGCACAGCATTGATCCGTACTTGAAAGGTTGGGCTTTTCGTGAACAACAATGTCGAGCCGGAAATCAGCCGGCTGATCGCTTATTTTCAACAAAACCAGGCAACTGACGGCTCCTGGCGCTTCTGCCTGGAGAACAGCCCGCTCACCGACGCCTATATGATCATTTTACTTCGGACACTGGACGTCCCCGATGAACAGTCGATCGCGCGGCTCGCCGCACGCATCGCATCAATGCAGCAGCCTGATGGATGCTGGCGTTTGTTTCCTGATGAAACAGCTGGTAACCTATCGATAACAGTGGAGTCGTATTATGCCTTGCTTTATGCCGGCTACTACCAAAAAACGGACCCTGCCATGCGAGCTGCTTTTCAGTACATTCGCCAAAACGGAGGACTGTCTAAGACGAGCATGCTGACAAAAGTAATGCTTGCGCTGACCGGCCAATATCCGTGGCCCGCCGCATCACCGCCCATCGAGCTGCTCTTGCTGCCGCGCTTTTCACCAATCAGCTTTTATGATTTCGTTGGTTATGCCCGTGTATATTTAACGCCGATCCTGATTGCCGCCGACCGTAAGGCATCTTTTCCTACTGCGCATACGCCTTCCATGGTCGATCTGTATGTAGACAACGGCACGGATACCGACTCGCTTCTCGGCTTTTTTGACACGATCCGGCAGGGCGTTAAGCAGCTGCCTTTTTTGCCCGCACAGCTTCATGCGCTTGCCTTGCGCAAGGCGGAGCGATTCATGCTTGCGCGAATTGAACCGGACGGAACGCTGTACAGCTATTTCGGAGCAACCTTCCTAATGATTTTCGCCCTGATGGCGCTTGGCTACCGTCGGGACCATCCGGTCATAACCCGCGCTGTAACCGGTTTATACGGCCTGTTTTGCCAAGCGAATGGCCAGCTCATGATGCAAAACAACACGTCAACCGTCTGGGATACCGCTTTAGCCAGCCATGCGCTCTTGAATGCCGGACTGCCGGCAAACGACCCGATGATGCGCAAGAGCGCAGACTATCTGCTTGCACGCCAACAGCAAAAAGCAAGCGACTGGTCCTGGAATAATCCCGGCGTCGCTCCGGGTGGCTGGGGTTTTTCCGATATCAATACGCTCAATCCGGATGTGGATGACACGACTACGAGCTTGCGCGCCATGCGCCGGATGATGCAGGTGGATCGCCGCTACCGATCTGCGTGGGACCGTGGGCTCACCTGGATACTTTCGATGCAAAATGATGATGGCGGCTGGCCAGCATTTGAAAAAAATACGGATAAGGCGATTATGCGCTCCCTCCCGATCGAAGGCGCCGCTGCTGCTGCCACCGACCCTTCCACTGCAGACCTGACGGGACGAACGTTGGAATTTTTGGGCAACGATACTGGCTTTACGCTCGCATCTCCGGCGATCGGGCGGCCTGTTTCGTGGCTTCTCCGGCAGCAGGAGAAAGATGGCTCTTGGTACGGGCGCTGGGGTATTACCTATTTGTACGGGACATGGGCTGCACTCACAGGCATGTGTGCCGTCGGCTTGCCCGCGGATCATCCCGCCGTGCAAAAAGCCGTCGCATGGCTGACGCGTGTGCAAAACGCGGACGGCGGTTGGGGGGAATCGTGCAAAAGCGACGTGTTGAAAACGTATGTTCCGCTTGGCATCAGTACGCTGTCCCAAACCGCTTGGGCCACTGATGCACTCATCGCCGCATCCCCAAAGTCCACTCCTGCCATCGAGCGTGGCATCCGTTTCCTCATCCAATCGGGCACAAAAAGCGACTGGACCACCAACTATCCCACCGGCGCCGGACTGCCCGGCGGCTTTTATTTTCAGTACGACAGCTACCAGAAGATTTGGCCGCTACTTGCTCTGGGGAATTATCGAAACAAATATGCATAAAAGAAACAGCCCTATTTCACACGCAAAAAAGCTCACATCACCTGATGGTGTGCGAGCTTTTTCCAATATCCTTGGAATACTATCGCGGTTTAGGAGCGTCAAGCTGTGAGCCGTTGAACCATTCGATATTTTCTCCGTCGACAAAATTGGTGCCCAAATGCTGTGTCGCGATCAATTGAAAATTGATCTTTTGAAGCGCATCGCCCTGGAACTTGTTGTCAGCGGTATCCTTGAACGTGAGCCGTACCCGAACCGGATCAGCGTCGGCCCATGGAAGTGCAGGCAAGCTGTGGCCGATTGTCGGATCGGTAAGATCACCTGTCGTGACAGCATCCTGATTCAGTTCCTTTAACGTCCCTTTCCAAACGGACTTGTATGGATAAATGTCACCGCCGAATACTTCCACAACAATTTGATCGGCAAATTCATCCGCCGTATTTTTTATTTTTGCTTTCGTGTCCAACTTCGCAAACGTTTCTGAACGTGGATCAGCGCCATCGACAAAATCACCCTCCGTATAGGTCGCTTTCAGGAATACATCCCGAATGGAAAGCGTACCTCCGTTCGTGATTTTGAACAGCTTTTCCACGCTATCGCCCGGCTTCAAGTTGCTGAGTTTGGATGCGAAAAGATTTGTCGCCAGCGTGTCACCGTTCAGCTTTTTCACCTGCAGGTCAATTGTTCCAGCGGCGAATTCAGCTTGAGCAGACTCCGTGTCGGTAAAAGACGCATACGTCCCTCCTCCCACCAGCGAAAGCCCTGCTGCTGCGGCCAAAATTGCCATCGATACCTTTGCTTTAATACTCATTCCCTTTTATCCTCCTCTCCCCGCGCGAGGGGAAATCTTCTATTTTTCTTGTGGGCAAGAATATGCATTATGTATGACGGTTTATTGTGAAGGGAAAGGCTGCCAGGAAACACCCGGCAGCCCCTCTACCTTTTCCCTGCTTACTTATCCGTTTGTGTTGCGTTGCTGTTGTCGATGTTGTCGCCATCGTTAAACTGCTTGCCGCTAAACTGGGACGCAGAGAATTGGAAGTTGATTTGCTTGAGCATGTCGCCTTGGAATTTGTTCCCTGCCTTATCGTTAAAGGTCAGTTTCACCGTTACGCCATCGTCATCGAGTGGGATGGCTGGCAGGCTCTTGTTGTCGGTTTTTTCGGTGATGTCAGGTGTCCACAGCGTTTTCAGCAGGCTCAGTTTGCCTTCCCATACAAGTTTGTTGGCGTTTGGCAGATCACCGCCGTAGACTTGCACCGTAATTTGGTCAGCGAATTCGTCTGCCGTGTTGTTGAACGCGGCCCCTTTGTATTTCGCATCCAGCTTGTTGTAGTTTGGATTGGCTGAGTTCGTGCCATCGATATAGTTAGGCGAATTATCGCTCGCTTTATCCGGATACGTCGCTTGCAATACTACGTCCTTGATGGACAAAGTACCAGCATTGACCAGCTTGAAGGTACGGGAAACGCTATCGCCAGGCTTCAGGTTTTTCAAAGTCGAGGAGAATACATTTGTTCCCATTGTGCCGCCTTGGAGGTTTTTCAGCTCCAGATTCAACGTACCGGCTGCATAGCTGTTTTGCAAATCTTCAGTATCCGTAAAGGCAGCGAATGTTCCTCCGCCAATCAAAGACATACCAAGCGCTGCAGTTGCTACACCCATACCCAATGCTTTTTTCAAACTCACGAATAATTCCTCCTCTAATTTGCCCACTTACGGGCTGTATTTTTATATTTTTGAACCCCTATGATTCAAATTCATAAGGAGTTGCAAACAAGGGATTGAAACGTTTCTTGCTTATTGATTGGCTGTTTTGCTTTCCAGCTGGTTGATCGCTTTGCGGATCGACAGGATGGAGTAGCCGAGCAGGAAGATCCCTGGCACGATCATCAGGATGACGGCCCCTGCTTTGGAGCGGATAAAGTCGAGCAGGTAGCTCAAGTTCGGGATCGTGATGCCGATGTATTCGCCGACCACATTTTCAGACAAGACTGGTGTCGGGTCCGCCTTGGCGTTGTTGTCCCCTTTGGTGACATACGAGACGTTTTTGCCATTTTTCAACACGTCGACGATTCTGTGGGTGATCAGTGTTTTGTCATCCACTTTAAAGGTGATGACGTCGCCTTTTTGGAAGCGGGTCATGTCTCCACCGGGTTTGATTGCGATGATCGAACCTGTCATGAAGGTTGGTTCCATGGAGCCGGAAAGCACGCCCTTCAGCTCAAGGCCGAATAATTTGGGTTCGCCGCCTGACGCTTTCGAAATAATCACCGCTGCGGCGGTCACGATCAGGATGATTGCGAGAAGCCATGTGACAATGGTACTGATCAACTTTTTCATTGTTACTCCTCCTTATGGGCAGTCCGTATGCCTTTGCGCTTCTCTTCCTCGGCCACTGCCAGCTTTTTGATTCGGGCCAAGGTCGAGCCGATCAGGTAGACGCCCGGGATCGCAAGGAACAAAAACATGCCCAGTTTTGATTGCATAAATGTGATGAGGTACCCCATGTAGGGGAGCCAGAAGGACACTTTCCCGACTACCTTGTCGGGCGCGACCGTAACCATGTCGCTTTCCGGGTTGGCGTCACCTTTGGTCACCAGCCGACCGTCTTTGGTATCGACGACGCGGTGGGTTACCGTGTAGCCTGCATCGCTCTTAAAGGTGATGATGTCGCCTTTTTTGATTTCCGGAAACGGTACCGGCTTGACCGCGACGATGCTGCCTGTGGCAAAGGTGGGTGTCATCGAGCCGCTCAAAACGACCATTAGCTCGTATCCCATCAAAACCGATTTGCCCTCCCGCATCTTCCCTACCAGCACCAGACCGTTTAACGCGATCACTAGGATCAGAAGGAGTGTCGTCAGGATTGAGAGCGTTTTGCCTATGTAGCGCACATTCGTTAACCCTCACTTTCCTTTCGGTTCTAGCGGCTGCTTACAGTTACAATGATAGTGTTTTTCGCGCGTTCCAACTTCCTGCGTCAGAGTGAACTTGCCCGAAACGGGAGATGGGTCTCGCTTCCTCCTGCCCTCTCCCAATCGCTCCGACTGAAAACGAATGGTGTCATACCGAGCCATCGCCCACTGTCATACTGAAGGATGACCCTTAGCTCCGCTTGTCTGGCGGCGCACGATGAAAAAAAGCCTAACGATGTCTGCGCATCGTTAGGCTTTTGATGGAAAGATCGACATCCGGCTGTGACGCTGGGCCATTTGCTTGCGATCACCCCGATTATGTCGGTGTAGACTCGGGCGTATCCGGTGTAGGCGTGCCTTCCCCCGGATCGCTTGGCTGACTATCTGACGGCGTGCCCGGGTCGCTCGGCTTGCCATCTGATGGCGGACCTGCACTCGGATCGTTCGGCTGACTATCTGACGGTGGGCCAGTACCCGGATCGCTTGGCTTGCCATCTGATGGTGTACCTGTTCCCGGACCATTCGGCTGACCTTCTGTCGGTGTGCCCGTGCCCGGTTCACTCGGTTGACCGGTGGACGGCGTACCTGTTCCCGGATCGCTCGGTTGACCATTGGATGGCGTGCCTGCCCCCGGTTCACCTGGTTGACCGGTTGGCGGCGTGCCTGCCCCCGGTTCACCTGGCTGGCCAGTCGGCGGCGTGCCTGCCCCCGGTTCACCTGGTTGACCGGTTGGCGGCGTGCCTGCCCCCGGTTCACCTGGTTGACCGGTTGGCGGCGTGCCTGCCCCCGGTTCACCTGGCTGGCCAGTCGGCGGCGTGCCTGGTTCTGGCGCTGGTGGCGGATCGATCACCGTGATTTCTGTGTTCTCCGTGTATTTCACTTTGCAGACCAACGGGATTTGCAAATGATAGAAGCCATCCATCGCCCGCACATGTAGCGTCCCTTTTTCCGTCTCGCTCTGATGTCCATGTGCGTTAAGGGTGATGGTAAATGTGTTGTCATCTGCACCTGCTGCGATACGCACATATGAACATCCTTCTGCTTCTAACTGTTCCGGCTTCAGCAGCAGCCCGGGCCGTTGTGGGGCAAACGCGATCGTCTGCTCCCCTTCCTGGATCGAAAGGTCGCTGTCCTTGGATTCCGTCACGCTTCCATTCGCATGCTTTTCCCGCGTTATGTTGATCGTTTTATGAATGTCCGTCTCCAGCACGATATCAGTCGTGGCAGTCTGGAATACATCGTCGTTTTTGCCAATCGACAGTTCTGTCTGTTTGTTTTTCTCTCCGGTGAAAAAGGAAAGCGTCCCATGTATCGGCACCGAAACAAACAACAGAGACAGCAGCGGAAAGGCAATGATCAGTTTTTTCACACGCCTTCCTCCTCACTCTGCATAAATGGCATCCAGCGTATGCTGCTTCGCCAGAAACCGAATCGTCAGATTGGCTACCGCTCCCTGATACCCCTCACCCACGCCTGTCTGCGGCAAATACACGGTGATCCGATATTCCCGCTGCGCATCCCCGACATGAAACGTATCCTCGGTCGGATTGGCTACCGGCGTATCGCCTGGCGCCAGCGGCTTGAGCCCGGCAAGTGTTCCGTCATAGACTACCTTGTCCCCATGCTCAACCCGAACCATCATCACGCTCTCCAGCTTATTGACCATGGCGAGGTGCGCTTCATCCAAATCGATAGCTGATAAGACTGCGCAAATCTTGAAATCAAAATCGATCGTGCTCGCTCCGTTCGCCAGCGTTACATCCAGCCTGCGCGCGTCTCCGGGAATCATCCGCGACAAATCGACAGACTGATTCCCCCCGGAAATAACGGTCCAATTGTCGTCAAATCGGCTTCCTTGCAAATCCAGAACGCCGGTAATGAATTCATGACCCGTGCTTTTCGCTTCTTGCCACGCCCACGAATAGGTTGACGCTGGGTGGAGCCAGACGCTGACGGTCACGCCCAAAATCAGCAGGCTGCCCATGCATTTCTCAAGCAGTTTCAAGTGTCCCAGCTCCTATTCACCCTTTGGATAATGGTTGTCAGCCAGATAGATGTCCAAATGCTGCAGATGCAAGGCCAGCTTACCGTCTGTTTCAGAAAAACCGGTGATTCCGTCCCCGATCCGCACACCATCGCTTTCAACCGCCACACCACCTACCTTGGCAAAATCGTTACGTGTCACTTGCAGCTCTACATGCTTTTCGTTTTTGACATGGATGGCTTTCTCTGCCTGTTCAAAACGGTTTTGGTCAATGACCACGCCTTGTGCATCCGCACTCATATCGATCGATACGCGATTGTTCAGAAATACATTTTGACTAATCGCCACATCCACGATAGCGCTTCCTTCCCCTTGCTCTTTTGCGCGAACCGCGGTATCGAAATCGCCAGAAAATTCACAATGACTGATGTTCACATGTGAGCCGACTTCAATCGCTGTTTGCGCGCCCGCCATAAACGTAAGACCGTCGACACTGGCAAATTCCAATCGCAAAATCGCATCGCCGGCCCCTCCGTCCGAATACAGCTTCACTTTCCCTTCTTTCCCTTTATCCGCTTGCAGCCGGATGTTTTGACCGAGCTTCAAGTTGGCAGGAAGATGGTACTCCCCCTCGCCCAAAACAAACGTGGTACCCTCCACGGCCTTTGCCAGCAGCTCCAGCGTTTCGCCTAGTCCTTGTCCGGAAAATTGCTCCGGTGTCAACGTCATGACCGGTCCCGACTGCGCAAAATAATCGCTATTAGTAGATTGCGTTGCAAGAAAGCCGAAATCCACCGAGCTTGTCAGTCCCATCACATCGTTGCCAGCGCTTTCCGGCAATGAGACGGTATAGTCAAGCGTCATCTGCGCATCTTTGTCAAAGTTGGAAATGACCACGTTCGCGCGGCTCAAGTTTTTTACTTTTCCGCTGTAGAGCAACGTATCCGATCCTGCCTCGCGTATGTCCACGATCAGCTGATCATAGACCGCGTTCTCCCCGCCATCGCCCGGCACCGCTTGCAGCGCATACTTGACCGCCGAGCTGCTTTTATTGCTCAGAACGAACGCCTTCGTCAATCTCGACCCCGGCATAAAAGCGGTTTCCCCGCTGCCAAAGGTTGCTTCCGCCGCTTTTTCTTCCGACAAATCAATGTGCAGCGTACCCGACGCGAACGTAGCCCCTACCTCTTTCGTATCCGTGAAATACGCGTACGTGCCAAAACTGGAGCTGGCTGCGATCGTTGAGATGACCACAGCACCATACGCAATCCGTTTTAACGGCCACTTCCTTGCTTCTTCCATCCACTTCATGTGAGTTCCCCCATTTTGGTTTGCTTCAGCCTTCTTTTCGAATAAATGCCGCTTGCAATCAATCCCGCGATCATCGAAAGCAGGACGGCCGGTTTTTGCAAAAAGTGATAGATGCTCGCCAAATGCGGAATGACAGCAACCATTCTGCCGACGACACGGTCAGGTGCGGTCCATCCCCCATCCTTCACCACATTGGCATCTCCTTTCGTCTGTAGGTAACCGTTATGTAATCGCTGCACGATGCGGTGCGTAATGACCGATTGATGCGCTTGGTCTTCCCAAAACGTGACGATCTCCCCGGGTCTTGGTTCCGTTGTCCCATAGCGTTCAACAACGATCAGATCGCCCGCTTGAAGCGTCGGCTCCATGCTTCCGGTCAACACGGACAAAAATCGCCATTTCGCCACACCGGGCATATGATCCGCATTCCATTTCGCGCTTGTATAAAAGAGCAGGTTTACTAGTACAAATACAAGAAGCACACCTGAAATGACTTGACGCAGCAACGTTCGCTTCACCCTGCCCGCCCCCTTTCCTTCATTGTAATCATGATCGTGGTTTCTCTCTTCCATCAGGAGAAGGACTTGTCGACGTGGAAAGATGATATTCTCTCATCCTGATGCAGGTGCCCTCTCATACTGAAGGATGAGTCGCCATCCCTCCCTACATCGACAGTAGATGAAAAGGAAAAAGCTCTGCGGCTGTTACGCAGAGCTTTCATCACATGTCGGCTTGTTGTGCCGCACATCATATGCTGTTGAGAGATGTCCGCCTGATTTCTCGGTTTTTTCCGGTTTCGTATCCGTAATATCAAGCCCGCAATAGGGACAAATCCACGTGCCCCACTCACCGCTGCTGAAAGATTGCCGATGACATCCATCGCATCTTTTTGAAAGCATTGCTTGTACCCTCTTTTCTTTTTTCCGAAATATACCAATCGCTCACAAAAAAGGATATCGCATTCCAGCATGATCTTTTATCCACTTTTAAGCGGATGCAGACCTACTTTTGACGGAAGTGACTGCTCGTGGCTGTTGTGTGCACTGCCCATAGAGATCGTCTCGGCGAGTGCCTCGATGACATCTTCCGCAAACGCGGTGCCTTGGGTCAGACGAATTTCGCTCAATGCATCCTGCGCCTCCACCATCCCACGGTAAGACCGCGGAGAAACCAAAGCAATGTAGCATTCGGCGATCCCCAACACTTGTGACAATAGCGGAATCTTGTCCCCGGTCAAACAATGGGGGTACCCTGTGCCATCCACGCGTTCATGATGGAAGCTGAGTGCATCGATAATCCGCCGGTACGCCGGTTCGTCAGGCAAAAACTCCTTTGCGAAAAAGCAATGCTCTTTCACCATTTGGTACTCAAAATCCGTCAATTTTCCCTCTTTGTCGAAAAAATAATCGGGCCATTTGATCCGGCTGACGTAATGGAGCAGAACGATCATCCGCAGCTCCCATTCTTCGACATCGCTGCGCAGGGCACGAAGCATGCTTTTCATCAGCACATGCATTGTCTCGATTTCGTCCCGCGACGTTTGGGTCTTCCTTTCTACGACCGGGACTAACGCATGCACCATACGATACAGCTGCTTCCGCTCTTTTTTAGCCTGCTGCACCTGCACGCTCATTTTCAGTTTTTTCGAGTAGGAAAAAACGAGAAAGGCGAGCAGCATTCCCCCGATCATCAGGGAAGCGCGATACAAAGCCAAAATGACCATCTGCTCTTTCGTCGACACGTCAAGCATCATTCGCAGCTCGCTGAAGACGATGAAGCCATACGCAAAAAAGCACGCGCCGCTCCAGACCAGAAACATCTTTTGGCTTTGGTAAAAGCTGATCACCAGCAGGTAAATCACGAATAACGCCCACATTTCCCGTACGCCAAACGGATTGTTGTAAGCAACCAAGGAAATGAACAGCAAGAAAGAAAAGGCAGCGAACTGGATCGAGTCGATCAGATCAAAAAAATGAGTGCGATGCAGCACATACAAAATCCACAAAATAACGGATGCGGCGAGGCTGACTAAAACGACCGAATACAACACATCTATGGCGTTCATCATCCTCAACGCACCCAACGCAACGGAAAAGACGGTGAGCAAAGTGGCTGCAACGAACATGATCCGCTCCGTAAAGAGAATATACAGACTTCTCATGATGTAGGCACCTTGACATATCCGTTTTTAATCGCAAACAGGACGGCCTGTGAACGGTTCGGTTGACCCGTCTTACGCAAGATGCTGCTCACATGTGTCTTCACGGTTGCTTCGGTGATATACAGCTTCTCCGCAATTTCCTGATTGCTCAAGTTCTCGACGATCAGCTGAAAGATTTCCTGCTCCCGCTCTGTCAGCTCCAACTGTTTTGAATCCTGCTTCCTTTGTTTGCTTATTTTCGGCTGATAGCAGGAGTATCCCATGTACACCATCTCCATGGTACTGAGAATCTGCTCGGGCATGGTATCCTTCATAATATAGCCGTCGATTCCCGCTTCCAACGCCTGATAAATATCTTCGCTTTCGTCAAAAGCGGTCAAAATCATGATTTTCATCTCGGGCAATTGCTCTTTCAGCTTTTTGCAGCTATCAAAAACCGGGTTACCAGGCATCTTCAAATCAGAAACAATCAGATCCGGCGAAAGCAGGAGGGCCTTGTGCATCAATTCATCACCGTTCGCCGCTTCAGAAACCACTTTGTATTTCGGCACGGACTCCAGTATGAGCTTCATCCCTTCGCGCACAATGCGATGATCATCTGCCAGCAGCACGCGAACCTGTTTTTTCTCATCCATTCGTTGTATACCCCCATCTCGGAATAACTGCAACTACCAATGTGCCTTTCGATGCTTCAGAATGGATGGTCACGGTACCGCCCACCCGTTCCACCCGCTCCTTCATTCCGATCAAGCCAAACCGCTCTTTCCGATGCGCCTGCTCCTGAACAGCAAACCCTCGGCCATTATCCCGGACCGTTACCGTCCACTGTACGGCAGTTGCTTCGAGCACGACGTGCAATTCGTCGGCCCTTGCATGCTTGAGCACGTTGTAGACGCTCTCCTCCACGAAGCGATAGATCGCTTCCTCGACCAAGACATTTTCCTTTACCACTCGTCCTCTCGTCACATACTCCAGATGCAGGCTGCTGTTTGCCGTCGTTCGCCCGAGCAATTTGCGAACAGCGTCAAATATATGGCAGGGCTCGTATTCGTCGCGCAAATTAGCGATGACGTCCCGCACTTCCAAATGGCACTCTTTCACCTGCTGCTCCATTCCTTCCATTGCGCTTGCAAGCTCGTCGTTATGGATCGGCTGCATGTTTTGCTTCATCCGAAAGAGCTGCGCAGACAGAAAAAACAGCTGCTGTGCCAGTCCGTCATGCATGTCCTGGGCCAGCTTTTTGCGCAAATAACTGTGCGCTGCTTCATTTGTTTCCACTTTTAGGGAGATGAGCCTGAGATGCAGCTTCACTACACATGACACAACATTCAGAAAAAAGAGATCGGTCCGTGTGAGCGAGCGCTTTTCTTCCAACGGAATAACGATGATTCCGGCCAGACTACCATTTTCCAGCAGCGGATAGTAATAGTAACCATCTTCATGATCACATGTTGGGCTAACCACGCCTGCTTTTTGCAGCGGGAACGCGTTTGTTCTTTGCTGCTCTACCACCTTTGTGCGATAGAGAGCCTTAAGCCATTCACCAGAATGCTCTTGTTCGAGTGAATCATAAAAGAAAACGTGCTGCACTTCCAAAATCCGTATGAGCAATACCTCCACGTGCGCCGCGATGTCAGCCGTTTGGACAACCGCAGGCACGCTCCGTAAAAACCGCAGCAGCAAGAGCGCATTACGGTACTGTTTCAGCAAATAGGACACAACATAGCTGCCGAGCAGGTACAGCGTCACAAAGGTGAAGCCTTGCATGATGATATGAAGCTGTTTGGTCATCGTCTCGTCAAGAATAATCGCGTTGCTCGGATCAGTGGGCACTAACATGGTCGTCAAAAAAAAGAGCAACGCGTAAGCAAGCAGGGGAACTCCCCACATTTGAAACGCGAAAAGGAGCAAGGAGGAATAAGCTTGGTAGACGAGCGGCGACGACCACCCATCGGTCATCACTAGCAAAAATGCGCTGATCAAGCTATCAAAAACAGCCAGCAGGATTTGCTTTTTTTGCGAGACCGGTCGAAAAAGTAAGATGGACACCACGATATTCACAGCGAATAACAAAGACAAAAGCAAAAATAAAAGTGTCGAATCTGGTATTGCCGTTATGTAAAACAGGCAGATCGTCAAGCAGATGAACCAGCGATAGAGTACAAGAAAAATACGAAAATTGCTTACAATTCCTCTCATGTTTGGCAGCACCATTTTCTTCACGAACTGGATAAGGGGTAACTTCCTTTCATGCTACGTGATTCCCCTACTTCCCGCAATAGACTTAAAATGTCGAACCCGATGTCGAAGTGCGACATTCTCCACGCAGCAGCGACCGAATCTTTTTTCCTTTCTACCTCCGTTGCACGCATGTTTTTCCCTCTCTGTTAATCAACTTACAAGAATCATGCCAATGTTCTTCTAGAGAAATCTGAATAAAATCGCCTTTTCTCGTCCTGTTACTCTTTTTTCACCATAGGTTTATCACAAAACTATCATTCTCTTTCGCATGATTTCGCACGAAAAATCCTTCTTTCGCATACTTTCTCATATTGAGAAGAATTTATCAGCAGCACGCACACTGCGAAAAACCTTCTATCGCTAAGCGCTTGCCACTTTTTTGTCCTACTTTTGTTAGTAAGGAACGGAACTGGTCATACTAGAGGGCAGGTGCTGAAGAAAAAAAGCACTCCCACCATAGAGAGTGCTTTTTCGCTCGCTTATTCCGCCCGCCTGATGACCCGAAATAATGTGTACATAATCAGCGACAACGTCAGGAGAACCAAAAAAATGAACGTGATCATAATAGCTAATTTCATCAAAATCCCTCCACTCCGGTTAGTTTTGCCAAAGGGTAACCGGAATATGCGCGAGTGAACTTATAATTATACAAACTCGTATTTATTTGCTAAAATAAAAACCATTCGACAGTGAAACATAACTAAGGAGGGATTTTTTTGAAGTACAGTGTCGTTATTTTTCCTTCTAGTAAAGTTCAAGAATTTGCGAACCAATACCGCAAGCGTTACGATTCAACGTATGCGCTGATCCCACCTTTCATCCGTTTGAAAGAAGCTTTTGAACTCGATGATGCCAAACTGCCTGAGCTGGTGGAGCATTTGCAGCAGGTGGCCGAACATACAGACAGCTTTACTGCCAAGTTCCATCGTTTCAGCACGTTCCATCCGACAAATAACGTGATTTATCTCGGTATCCAAAATAAAGAGGCGTTTGAAGAGCTGCACCATCAAGTGATTGAGTGCTGTTCCAGCCGTCCGGAAACTTACGCTTTCGTACCGCATCTGACAATCGGTCGCGATTTTGCAGATGACGAGCTGAAAGATGTGTATGGCCAATTGACCATGGCGAAAGTGGATCTGGAAACCGAAATCGACCGTTTTCACCTCATTTACCAATTGGAGGACGGTATCTGGAGCGTGTATCAATCCTTCCAGCTGCGCAAGTAACGGATCATGAACATCGGGTATGACATCCGCGTGGCGGAGACAGAGGCTGATCGAGATGCGGCCTTCTTTGTCCGCCGCGCCGTTTTTATTGACGAACAGCAAGTTCCAGAGGAGATCGAGATGGATCAGTTCGACGAGTTCCTTTCACCGACGATCCATTTTGTCGCAACCAAAGGGACACAGCCGGTCGGCGCCGCACGTCTCCGCACCTATGCGGAGGGCATCGGCAAAGTCGAGCGAGTCGCTGTAACCGGGTCTGAGCGCGGGACGGGCCTTGGTCGGGCACTGATGGAAGCGCTGGAGCAAACCGCCCGTGGGCAAGGCTATGAAAAGCTGAAGCTGAACGCGCAATGCCATGCGCAGCGTTTTTATGAAAAACTAGGATATGGGCAAGTCGGCGAGATGTTTGTGGAAGCAGGCATCGATCATGTCGCCATGGAAAAAAAGCTGTAGTGCTATTGATGAAGGCGTTCCCTTTGAGGGGAGCGTCTTTTCTTTTTGTGCGGAAGGAATTGACAAATTCGGTTTGGTTGAATAAACTGTATATGAGCATATGATCATATAGTTTAATAAATACTTTAATGAAAGGCAGGATTTTTATCATGAAACAATCTTCTCATCATTTTTTAACAGCTGAAACAGTCGAAGCTGTCGCGCAAGTGTTTAAAGCGCTGGGTGATCCCACCAGGGTCAAAATCCTGCACCTGCTCTCGCAAGAAGAATGCGCGGTGTCTCATATCGCTGAAGTACTCGAATTGTCGCAATCCGCTGTTTCCCACCAGCTTGCTTATTTGAAAAATTTGCGTCTGGTCAAAGCTAAGCGTCAAGGGAACCAGTTTTTTTATTCCTATGACGACGATCACGTTATCACCCTTTTAAAACAAGCCATTCATCATATCGAACACGAGTAAGGAGGGACTTTCATGCATATGCACGGTCATTCGCACTCCCATCACGGACATGATCACGGTCACGGGCACGCTCATGGACACGCTCATCATGGCCATGACCACGCCCGGGAAGGGAATAAAAAAGGATTGATGCTGGCTCTCATCATCACTGCTGGCATCATGCTGCTTGAATTTTTCGGGGGCCTTTTCACGAACAGCTTGGCGCTGCTCTCCGATTCGGGCCATATGCTTAGCGATGCCAGCTCCTTGGCGCTGAGCATCGTTGCCATCTGGTTTGCCACTCGCCCTGCCTCGCCCGCGAAATCGTATGGGTATTACCGCTTTGAAATTTTGGCTGCCCTATTCAATGGCGTGTCGCTTTTCATCGTGGCAGGCTTCATCATTTGGGAAGCATGGGAACGTTTCTGGAATCCGCCGGTCGTCGCCAGCGGCTCGATGATGATCATCGCATTCGTCGGGCTTGCCGCCAATCTTCTTTCCGCTTGGGCATTGTTACGCAAAGGCGATGTAAAGAACAACGTCAATTTGCGCAGTGCTTACTTGCATGTGATCGGCGATGCACTCGGTTCGGTCGGGGCGATCGCAGCGGGTCTGATCATGTCGGTGTTCGGCTGGTACGTCGCCGATCCGCTCATCAGCGTCATTGTCGCCTTGCTGATCCTAAAAGGAGCTTGGAACGTGATCGCTCACGCCCTACACGTTTTGATGGAAGGGACGCCTGTCACCGTTGACCAAGTAAAAGTGCGCCAAACATTGGAGCAAATCGAGGGGGTTTTGAATGTGCATGACATGCACATTTGGACGATTACGTCCGGGCTTGATTCCTTTAGCTGCCACCTGCTGATCACGGAAGATACCGACGGTCAGGCAGTGCTGCAGACCGCGATCCATCAGCTGGAGGAGACTTTCAACATTGCGCATTGCACGATTCAGGTGGAGAAGCCTGGGTTGAGGCATTCAGAGAGTAGGGTTTGAGCAAAAGGCTGGTTGAGGCTGCTGTGGTGGCATGGGGTTTTTGAAAATAGTTGCGCCACCGCTCTTACAATTCCCTGCGCGGATGTTTTCAAGGTTTGTTGGGATTGTAAAGGCGGTCGCTCCACTATTTTCAAAAACCCTTCGCTGCAGTGGTAATGCTCCGCCAACCTTTTGTTCAGGAGGGAAAAAATAAAAAAAAGAAGAAGAAAAGTCCCTTCGATGCGATGGGACTTTTTCTTCTTTTTGATGATTTAGCGTCCCTTTCTTAGGGATGCGATTTTTCTTAGTTTTTCTACTGCGGTCATTTCTGCTGTTTTGGAGCCGAGCATGGCGTGGTAAGGCTCTTCGCCGCGCCAGCCGTGGAAGTCGGAGCCTCCTGTGAGGATCAGGCCGTACTCTTCGCCGAGTTTGCGGTATCGTTCTTGTGCGGCTTCATCGTGGTCGGGGTGCCAGACTTCGATGCCGTCCAGGCCGTAGACGATCAGCGATTCCACCAGCTCGTCGTCACCGTAGAGGCCTGGATGCGCGAGAACGGCTGCTCCTCCTACCTCGCGGATGAATTTGATCGCTTCCTCCGGCGTCATTCGCTTGGGCGTGGTGTAGGCTGCACCGCCTTTGCCCAAATATTTGTCGAACGCTTCAGCGATGGATTCCACGACTCCCAAGCGGACCAGTTCTTCAGCGATATGCGGACGACCGATATTTTTTTCGACGTCTTGCTTTTGCGCATAAATCGCTTCTAGCGTGATGTCGATGCCAAGTGACCGCAAGCGCTCGACGATCAATTTGTTTCGTTCGTGCCGCGCATCTCGCAGGCGTGCCAGTCGCTCATGCAATTCAGCCGACTCATATGGGATGAAATAGCCCAGCACATGGATGTCTTGTCCACCGGCAACCGAGCTGATCTCGACGCCAGGGATCACCTCGATGCCTTCTTCCTTGCCTGCCTCCACCGCTTCCGCGATGCCAGCGGCCGTGTCATGATCCGTAATTGCTACGGCGGCAAGCCCCTGTTTTTTGGCAAGCCGCACATTTTCCGCCGGCGCGTTCGTGCCGTCAGAAGCGAGCGTATGGGTATGCAAATCTGCCCGTTGACTCACTCTCATTCCTCCTCTGTGATCTCCCGTAATTTATGCATTCGCATGTATGAAAGGGCTTTGCTCCTCATATATATGGGGAAAAATGACGCCTCAAGGGGGATCTGCATGATCTTAAAAAGCAAAACCTTACGCAGCGTCGCGCAGCCATTGAGTTCCATCGACAAACTGTTGCGCCAACAAGGCTTCCGTCCAGCAGCGGGAGAGCACCCGCCTATGTATGATGTGGTCATTTACGATTCCGCGACGAACTGCTCCTATTTTTTGCGAATCCCAACCAATATTTTGCATGATCATCCCCACACTGGCGAGGTGATTGTCAAATTCGGCACACCCTCGCTTGAATCAAAAGCGCTTACAACAATTCCCGATGAAATTCGGCAAGCAGCCGAGCATAAGCTTGCAGAAGTCGCCGATTACTTGGCCTCAACTCAGCCTCGTGCTCGAGAAGCGTAGCTGATTATCCACGAATCGGTAGCTAATCCGCTCTTCCTGCAAAAGTCCGACCAGATAGCCCATGAACGCCGTCCGAAACAACACATAGCCCGAAAGATTATCCAGCTTGATTTCCAATTGATTGCAGATGTGCATCAAGCCTTCTTCCAAGGTAGCCTCCGTCGAATATAACGCTTCGATTCGATCGAGCAGCTCCTTGTGACAGCGAATGTTTGCTTCCAAGACCGCATCCACAGATGTTTCAAAGCTGCCATGTCCGGGCAGATACCCTTCGTAATTCGTTGCCTGCAGTTTGGCTAAGCTGTGCAGCGTTTCGCGGGCATCGACCAGAAATGGCAGCTTGTGTTTTTTTAGCGTTTCCTCGCCGAAGAAACTGTCGGCTGCATAGCAGATCCCTTCAGCCGCAATGCCAATCTGATTGTAGCTGTGACCTGGCAGGGCGAGCAGTTCCAATTCCATCCCATCGATCGTGATCGTCCCTTGCGACGGGAGAATATGGTCCACCCGCGAGCTTTCCGCGAGCAAGAACTTGTTTTTTAGCTCTTTTAACGGTGACGCTCCCATCCCGAGATAAATCGGCTCCAGCAACGGATTGCGGATCATCGCCTCCTCTAGCTCCGGAGCGTAGACGACCGCATCGGGGAACTGTCCGAGCAGATAAGCATTGCCGCCGAAATGATCCGCGTGCGCATGCGTCTGCACAATCGCCACCAGCTTTTGCCCGATTTCGTCCAATCCTTTTTTCAGCTTTTTTGCATTTTGCGTATCAAGTCCGGAATCAATCAGGATCGCACCCGTTTCTCCCAGCAAAATGCCGATATTCACACTTCCGGCAAAAAAACCGGTCCGTTCACCCACCATAATCGGCGCATATATGGCAGCCATTTGAATCCCTCCTCCCTTATTGCTCTACAATACCAAGAAGCATCCCTTCCATCAAATTCCTGACTGCGAAAAAAATCAGCGCTTTTTTGTCGGAATGGTATCAAAGCGGTGATAACATTCGCAGATGTCATATTTTGGAGCGTAATCTCGATTCTTACGATTTCCACTCTTTTGACGATGTGCTGCTCCTATTGGTATACTTAGTAAAATGCTGTGTAACAGCGAGAATCTGATATCACGTATGGAGGTGAATTCTCCTTCCCTCCAAATCATGGGGCAAGGAGAGCTACTTGGACAGTATTCCGATAGGGGAGAGTCTTTTCAATCTGCTGCTGATTCTCTTTTTGGTCTTTATTAACGGCTTCTTTGTAGCAGCAGAATTTGCGCTAGTAAAGGTGCGCCAAACTCGTATTACCCAGCTTGTCAGCGAAGGAAATGTGCGGGCACGCTACGCCAAAGAGGTGACGCAGAAGCTGGACGCTTACCTCTCCGCATCGCAGCTTGGCATCACGCTCGCATCGCTTGGCCTCGGTTGGGTGGGTGAACCTGCGATCGCCAAAGTGGTTGAGCCGCTCCTGCACCAGTTCCACTTGCCAGCGTATCTCATTTCCGCCTTGTCGTTTGCCATCGGCTTCGGGTTCATTACGTTTTTGCACATCGTTTTGGGTGAATTGGCCCCCAAATCATTAGCGATTCAAAAGGCGGAATCCACCTCATTGTGGACTGCAGCACCGCTCATCCTGTTTTATAAAATCAGTTATCCGGCGATCATGCTCTTAAACGGTTCAGCCAACTTCTTTCTGCGCCGTTTGGGATTGGAACCGGCCACTGACCAGGAGTCGGCACATACGGAAGAAGAAATTCGCTTGCTTGTGAACGAAAGCCACAAAAGCGGCCACATTGACCAGGACGAGATGGATCTGGTCGACAATGTGTTTGATTTTTCCGAACGTCTGGCACGAGAAATCATGATTCCTCGTATCGACATGTTTTGCCTGTATGACGACAACACTTTTGAAGAAAACCTGGAGATTATTCGCAGCTCACGCCACTCCCGCTTCCCTGTTGCGCATGAGGATAAAGACCGTCTGATCGGCTTCGTACATGCGTCCGACTTTTATCTCAAAGCGTTGACGGATGGCGATGTGAACCTGAATGAATTCCTCCGCCCGCTCTTGACCGTACCAGAATCCATGGAAATCAGCCATGTGCTGCGCCTGATGCAAAAACGCCGCTCCCAAATCGCGATCGTCATCGACGAGTATGGAGGTACCGCCGGTTTGCTTACGATGGAAGACATTCTGGAGGAGATCGTCGGCGACATCCAGGATGAGTTCGACGAGAATGAGCGCCCGGAAGTGGAAAAATCAAATGATGATGAGCTCTCTGTTTCAGGAAAAACCCTGTTATCTGAGTTGAACGATTATATATCCGTTGACATTCACTCCGATGAAGTGGATACGATCGCCGGGTGGCTGTACAGTCATTTGAACGAGGACATCGCTGTCGGCAAATCGGTTCATTACCGCAACTACGTCTTCACAATCACTGAGCTTGATAGCCACCGGATCACCCGTGTCGGCATCACGCACGTGCCGGAAGAAGGGGACGCAGATAATGAAGACAGCTTGCTCAAACAAGCGCAATAATGAATGGTAACCATACTGATCCGGCTGTTGATGCCTCAAACATCAACAGCCGTTTTTTTCTGCACCGACGAATCAACGCTCTTAAAATCCACGTCAACCCCTTACATTCAGTCATCCATCTGCTAGGATAGATAAGTATGCCATGATTGAGGTGACGACGAGTTGAAAACAGCTCTCCTACATACGAAACAAATTCAGCTGACCGCTGACAACTATGACCAGATCGCCTATTGGCGCCACATGGACAGGCAAGGCAAGCTGCTTTGCCCCCATTGCAGCCAGCCGGTGACGATTGTTGCTGGTATCAGCACCGAGCCGCACTTTGTTCATCGAAAAGAGGCCGCGGCCTGCGAGGCTGATGAGACGATTGCGTTAGCGCTCGCGGAAGTGGCGGCCGCCCAAGTCGCAAACCACGACTATCGCAAGCGACTCGTTCCCCGCAAAATGATTCAACAGCTGGCTCACAAGAGCGAGGAGCCGCTTCATCCTGAGCAGGAGCGCGCGGTCCATTCGACAGAAGGCCCCCTGCTGATCCTGGCCGGCGCTGGGAGCGGCAAAACCCGCGTGATGACTGCTCGCGCCGCCCACTTGATCCAGGAAAAAGGCGTAGATTCCCGCAGCCTGATGATGGTGACCTTTACGACAAAGGCAGCTGAGGAAATGAAGCATCGGCTGCGCGGCCAGCTCTCCCCCGCACAGTTAAACGGATTGATCACCGGGACATTTCACAGCATTTTCTTTAAAATCTTGCTGCATGAACGTCCAGGTGAATGGGACCCGCAGCGCCTCTTGAAACAAGACTGGCTTAAGCTCAAGCTGCTGCGGGAAAGCGGTGTGCTTGCTCAAATGGACCCGCCGGTTACTAGCGAGGCCGAGCTGTCACAAGCGCTCTCGATCATCAGCCGCTGGAAAAATGAATATTTGCTGCCCGAGCATTTGTCAATCCGCCCACTCGATACGGCAGAGGAGCAATCCGCTCTCGCCCTCTATCCGCTTTATGAGGAAGCCAAGCAGCGCGGGCGGTGGTTCGACTTTGACGATATGCTGATCGGCTGCTACCAACTGCTGCGGACGGACGAAACGGTGCGGAACCGATACCAAAGCCGCATTCGCTATCTAATGATCGATGAGTTTCAAGATATCAACCGGGTACAGTACGAGACCGTCAAGCTGTTCGCCGCGCCAGAAAACAACCTGTGTGTCATCGGCGACGACGACCAGTCCATTTACGCGTTCCGCGGCAGCAACCCGCAGTACATTCTTGGTTTTTCTAACGATTTCCCTACGGCGCAAACGATTACGCTGGAAGTCAACTATCGTTCCCGCCCCTCTATCGTCGGACTCGGCTACTCGCTGATCGGTAACAACCAGGCCCGACATGCGAAAAAACTCAAGTCGTTTCACGGTGAGGACGGAGAGAATTATTTGTTTTATCCCGACGATGAGGAGGAGCAAGCCTCCCGCATCGTCGATGAGATCACCCATCAGCTTGCTCACGGTGCGAGTGCAGACCAGATGGCTATCTTGTTCCGCACGCATGAGTCGGCTCGCCCTGTAGTAGAACGGCTGTGGGAAGCCAAAATCCCCTTTGCCTTCACTGGTGAAGAAGAACCGTTTTACCGTAAACAGGCGGTCCGCTGGGGACTCGGCTATTTGCGTCTTGCCAAGAATCCGGATGATGCTGACGCCTTGCGCGACGTTTTACCTACGCTCTACATCGCACAAAGCCAGTGGAATGCGATCCGCAGCCAGGCGATTCTCGACGATGTCCCGCTCGCCCATGTCTTACCGCGGTTGCCTGGGTTGAAGTCGTTTCAAAAAACACAGTTGAAAGCCTTTTTGGCGATTTTGGACGAGGTGCCGAAGCTGACACCGGCACAAGCGCTGGAATTCATTTATGAGGACGGCAAGCTCCGCGACTATGTGAAGAAAAAAAACAAAGAGCGTCCTGAGCAGGAAAGTCAGGCAGCCACCGACGACCTGCAACAGCTGTATGGCGCAGCCAAACGACATGAAACGATCGACAGCTTCCTGCATTTCGTCACCCAGCAGCTCAATCGTGACCGCAGCGGTGCGCGGCAAAATGCCGAGCCGTCCGTACAGGTGATGAGCATCCATCGCGCCAAAGGGCTCGAATTCGACACGGTATTTCTGCTCGATTTGGTCGAGGGGTCCCTCCCCCACGAATACGCGCTGGACGAGCTGCGGCGCGGCAAGCGCGATGCGATCGAGGAAGAGCGTCGGCTCATGTATGTGGCCATCACGCGCGCCAGGCACCAGCTGTTCGTCGGCATTCCCCAAGAGCGCTTTGGCCGAAAGACACGGGTTTCCCGCTTCATTAAGGAAATGGCTGGCTTATAAGGGCTTGCAACATTTCCGATCGTCGTGTATATTGCAAATAGTTTCCAAATCTTTGATGGTACTCAGGAGGTACAGACCCTTGAAAGTTGTTCTCGTTAGCAAAAGACCACAACTTCATAGCGAAAACATGTACCGGGTTCGATCCTGACCATCATTGGTACCGGCATCTTTTGCCGTTTACCTTCATCCAGTAATCAATCCAACAGGCACCGGTATGTCCGGCGCCTGTTTTTTATTTATGGCATGCAGGCGCTGGGTTTTCTGGCGCCTTTTCTTTTGGTTTGCCCAAAAAGGCGTAGGGTTCGCGGCGTCATTTTTTCGTGTGCAAAAAAACGATCCAACCTGCCTTTTTGCGCGCTAAAAACCTAATTCACGAGACGTCTGCCATAGACGTCTTTTTTGTTTAAAAAAACAAGTACCCATGGGGGAATGTGTATGTTACTGCTCGAAGCAACTCAATTGGAAAAAAGCTTTGGCGACAGACAGCTGTTCAAACTCGAGCAGCTGGAGATTCGCCGCCACGACCGGGTTGGCATCGTCGGCCGAAACGGTGTCGGCAAAACCACCCTGCTCCACCTGCTCGCAGGTGAAGAGCCACTTCTGTCCGGAAAAATAAAGCGTTATGCAAAAACCGCTCTCATCCGCCAGTTCGGGCCAGGCGATGCGGCAGAAACATCCGCTCGTCACAAAGCTACCTGGGGCATTACGGATGTTCATGACGGCATGAGCGGCGGGGAGCAGGTGCGCCTCAAAATCGCGCATGCGCTTGAGCAAGGCGCACAGCTCTTGTTCGCCGATGAGCCGACGAGCCATCTCGATATGCAAGGGATCGAGCAGCTGGAAAAAGCGTTGCTCGACTACGACGGCGCGCTCGTACTAATCTCGCATGACCGTTCACTGCTCGACGCCGTCTGTACCCGCATCCTCGAAATTGAGGATGGCGTAATAACCGAATATCAAGGCAATTACAGCCACTATCAAGAACAAAAGGAACATCGGCGCAAACGTGCGCATGATGAATTCGACACTTATCAGCGGGAGTGGAAGCGGCTCAGTCAGGCGATTGTCGAAAAAAGGCAGCGCTCAGCAGGCATGAGTAAAATTCCCAAACGCTTTAGCAGCTCGGAGTCGAGGCTGTATAAGGAAAGCGCCAGCCAGCGAATGGAAAAGGTGGAGAAATCGACGAAAGCATTGGAGACTCGTCTCGCCCGGCTGGAGAAAAAAGAAAAGCCGCGGGAAATTGCTCGCGTCCAGTTTGATACGACCTCTTATCAAGAAGTGCACGCCAAGGCGGCGATCATGCTCGATCAAGTATCCCGACACATGGGCGACCGTACCCTTTTTCACAAGCTTTCCTGTACGATCAAGCCTGGCATGAAAGTGGCGTTAGTCGGCCGCAACGGGGCTGGCAAATCGACACTGCTTTCCATGATCACAGAGGGTGCCCCCGGCATTCAGGTGTCCCAAAGCTGCCAGATCGGTTATTTCGCGCAATCGCTCTCCCTTTTGGACGAAAACCAAACGATTCTCGCAAACGTAGCAGCCACCAGCAGCCAATCGGAAACGTTGATTCGCACCGCTCTCGCCCGCCTGTTGTTTAAGGAGGTTGATGTGCGCAAGTCCGTTCACCTGCTAAGCGGCGGGGAAAAAAGCAAAACAGCGCTCGCCAAGGTGTTTTTAAGCGATGCCAATCTGCTGCTGCTCGACGAACCGACCAATTACCTCGACCTGCTTACACAGGTAGAATTGGAGCAAATGCTCGCCGATTATCCTGGGACGATCGTGTTTGCAACACATGACCGCACTCTTATCAACAAAGTCGCCGACCATGTCCTCGTCTGGGAGGAAAATGGCCCCGTCTTCTATCAAGGCAATTATCAGCAGTATGTGGCGTGGAAGGAAACGCGGAATGACGCGAGAAGCATAGGCGCAGATGATCTGCTGTTATTGCAAACAAAGCAGGGCGAAATCATCGGGCGTCTCAGCATGCCGATCAAGGATCCCGCTCTGAAAGAAGAGTTAGAAATGCAATATCAGGACGTCACGCAAAAACTGCGGACGTTACGCGTCCAAATGGGGAAATAGCCGACCATTAGAAAACCTGGCTACGCCATGCTTTTGGCTTAAGCCGCGGTTGCATCTGTACAAAAAAACTCCCGAATTGCCAGCTTTGGCAGTCGGGAGTTTTCTTATGCTTTCAACTATTTTAATTGCCGACAATGCTGTAACCTGCATCCACATGGATGATTTCGCCCGTGATGCCGCGAGACAGGTGGCTGAATAAGAAGAGTGCGGTATCGCCTACGTCGGACTGATCAATCGTGCGACGGAGCGGTGCTTTTTCCTCGATGTCTTTTAAGATCGTGTTGAAGCCGCTGATCGCTTTTGCGGCGAGCGTGCGAATCGGGCCTGCCGAGATCGCGTTTACCCGGATGTTCTCTTTGCCGAGATCGTTAGCTAAATAGCGGACACTTGCATCGAGTGCCGCTTTGGCGACGCCCATGACGTTATAGTTCGGGATGGCGCGCTCGCCTCCCAGGTATGTAAGCGTCACGATACTGGCCCCTTCTGTCATCAGCGGGCGAGCTTCACGAGCTACCGCTACTAGGGAATAAGCGCTGATGTCCTGTGCCAAATGGTAGCCATCTCGGGACGTATTTACGTACTCGCCCGCCAGCTCTTCCGTTTTGGCAAAGGCGATACAATGCGCCAGGCCATGGATGACACCGACTTTTTCCTTGATTTGTGCAAATGCAGCCGCAATGTCATCATCTTGGGTGACATCGCAATTGATCAGGATTTGCTCCGGCTGATCCAGTGTTTTGGCCAACTCCAGCACATTCTCGCGCAAACGGTCCCCTTGATAGGTAAAAATCAGGTTCGCGCCCGCTTTTGACAGCGATTGAGCGATTCCCCAGGCGATGCTGCGATGATTGGCCACACCCATAACCACAATATTTTTGCCCTGCAACAAGGTATTCATGGTCATCTGACCCCTTTCCTCTCCAACATTCCTCCATTATATACCATTTCGGACATGCTTTCGAGAAGGGATCAGCGACCGAAGGGCAAAATTCTTTCGTCAGGTCGAAGAGGTCCACTCGCCCATGATCGGGTTGAGCGGGGTTCCCTGCAATGGAAATTCAGGCTCTTGCTTCTGCCCTTGTTCGTTTTCCATTTGATTATCTGGTTCTTTTGTGCTCATTGGTGGACACACTCTCCTCTCAAGTTGGATGACTTGCTCCCCTTATAGTGGAAAAAACATTGCGCCGTTATACATGATGATGGTGTACCGCTGGCCCCAGCACGGTCGACAAGAGCATATACAAAAGCACAGCCCCGAAAAAATAAAAGCCCGCTCGCATATTCTTAGCCTGACGAATGTGCGGAATCAGATGGCTCGTCGACACATACAGGAATACACCTGCACTCAATGCCAGCAGTGGATTTGTAATGTTGGCTGTCATGATAAACCGTTCTGTCACTGCAGCTAGAAGCGCTCCCGCAAGCGTCGCCACTCCCAGCAGCACGCTCCCGAGAAAAGCGGTCTGCTTTCGTTGCGTGACGGCGAGAAGCAGCGATGCCATTGTGATGCCTTCCGGAATTTTGTGAAACAACAACGCAACCAAAATCGACATCCCCAACTGTGGACTCACCTGGAATGCCGCGGCGAGCGATACGCCCTCGGAGAAGGCATGGATGACAAAGCCGATCACTGCTCCGTCCGCCTTACCTCGACCGTGACCGGCAAGATCGATCGCAAACAGGAAGAGATAGCCAATCACTACGAACGGCATCAGCGATTGCTGTGTATTACCCGCTACCTGGGGAAGCATGTGAAACAATGTGATCGACAAGAGCAGCCCGGCTCCGATGCTTATCATGGACATAAGCGAATCTTCGGACCAATGTTTCCTGAAAAAAATGAGTAGCCCGCCGATCATGCTGGCAAACGATGCTGCCATCAACAACGGGAATGAAGTGATGATTCCATCCACGGCGATTGCCTGCCTCCCCTTTTTTCTCCCACAAGCGCTTTCCTGCGCGCCCTTATTTCCATTTTACTCACGGAATTCTCGCGATATGTGAAGGTTTCCGCCCAAACCACGGGGAAGTATACCTCATAACGATTTTGTTCCAGAGCCAAAAGGGGTTGACCGCATGAAATACGCTATTTTGTCCGATATCCATGGTAAGCGAAAACATCTCAAACAAGTGCTGAAGGCGATCAAGGCACATGATGTCGATCATATTTTTTGTCTCGGTGATATATGGGAGTGCAAGATAGGGAAATCGCAGGTCAAAGATTTTTTGTTTGCCTTTGCCGATCAAATTGTCGATTACGATCCCAAGCTCGCCAAACGGCTTTCATCCGTCAGCTGTATCGTCGGCAACCAGGAAGAACGGATACGCCATCTTCTGCCCAAGGAGGAAACCGATGAGGAACTCCGTTATTTCCTGACACTTCCCCCTGTGATCGAGCTTACGCACGGTCGCCTGGAGCATGGGCATTTATTCGTCAACGACAAAAACTGGGCGCCCTATCCGAAACGTCTCGACAAACACCTGCTCTTTTTCGGCCATTCCCATTACAGCTCGCTCTACCAACTACAGTGGCAAAACAAACAATGGCAACCGAAAAAGGTGGATATTCAATTCGGCGTGCCGATTGAATTGGACTTGGTTCGCTATTGGGGCATCAACGTAGGCGCGGTTGTAAGCGAGGAACCGGAGTGGCTCCTGTATGAGGAAACCAGCAACACCGTCACGTTTTTCCGCGAAACTGTCTCATCCCCAGAAAATGACAAACCTGCGTAAGCCTGTCCAAATGAGCCGAATCTTCACTAGTTTTTAGAACCTTTGTCGATTCTCTTCTACCGGGAAAATTTGGTGGTATAATGACTCCATACTCGGTCGCTCAAAGGAGAGGATAGAATGGACGTACAAGTCTGGATGGCTTCCAAGGAAGTAGCTGAGCGTTTGGATGTGCATGTTCGCACGTTGCGAAATTGGCTGGAAATGTTTGTGCCTGCCCATGAGAGACAGAAAAACGCGCAGGGCCATTATCTGATCAGCGAGAGCGGCGTGTCGCTTTTAAAAGAAGTAAAAGAACGGAAAGAAGGCGGCAACTCGTCGCTTCGGGACATTCAGAAGGAACTGGTGGAAGAAGGAAAACTCTCGTCGGACATGCTTGCCATGCAGGAAGTGGCGGCAGGGGAACAAATGGTTGTGTTGGGTCAAACGGTTCCCGGTATGGTCGATCTCAACCAGATGGATCAAGCAGTCAGCGAGACGCTCTATCTGTTCAAGCAGGAGCTTTCGCAAATTACGACGGTCAAACAGATGCAATCCACCATTCTACAAAAAATGACCGAAATCGAGGAAATGCAAGAAACGCTCCGGCTGGAGATGCGCCGCGTTTCTTTCGAACTGGATCTCATCCAGCAGAGCCTCACTCGCCGCAAGCATCGACAAGAACGATACCAATCGCGATTCTCGCTCAATCCGTTTCGTTGGTTCAGCCGTTCTGCCACATCAGCTGGCACAACGCACGCAGCGGAATCATAAGGCCACTCGCCCACAAATAAAAACAAGTCCGGAACCCGCTTTCGCGAGTAACCGGACTTTTCTTTATGCGTAAGACGTTTTTTGGAGAGGAACGGCCACGGGCTTGTCCCGCAAACGTTCACGGCTCTTACGCCGTTTCTTCGATTCCGCTAGCCGCGGCTCGTTCCTGGTTCTTTTTTGCATAGCTGTCTCTTTGTCTCTTGCCGAGGATCAGCACCCCTGCGATGACGGCCACTTTAAAGAGGTTGGCTATCCAGCTACCCTCCGGTAAAATCTCGTGCAACGCCTTCTCATTGACGATCATGTCAGCAGCCGCCAATGCCAGGACAGCAGAACCGATGTACAAAATCCATGGAAAACGCTCCATTGCTTTCAAAATCAACTGGCTGCCGAAAATCATCAGCGGCACGCTGATCAACAGGCCAAGCACGATCAAAACCAAATCGCCCTGTGCCGCACCGGCAATGGCGATCACATTGTCCAACCCCATCATGATATCCGCGATGACGATCGTTTTGACCGCTTGAATCAAATTGTCGCTCGAATTGATTTTGCCGCTATCCTCTTCTTCTGCTAGCAGCTTGTAGGAAATCCAGATCAAAATCAACCCGCCGATCAGGTAAAGGAAAGGGATCTTGAGCAAGTATGCCGCTGCCACCGTCGCAATGACGCGCACGATGATCGCAAGGAATGTCCCGGTAAAAATCGCTTTCTTCCGCTGTGCTGCAGGCAGTCTGCGGCTCGCGATGGCGATGACCACCGCGTTGTCCCCGCTCAGGACGATGTTGATCATGATAATCATCGATAAAGCTGAAAAGAACTCTGGTGTAAACATGAACCCCCACTCCTATCTCTATGTTTTGGAAGCAAATAAAAAGACCTTTGCCTATAAATGGGTCACCAAAGACACATCCATAGGCAAAGGTCTTGCTAACAATGTCAGGCATCGCCAACAAAGCCGAGGATGGTTCGCATCCTGTCATGACGACTTTGCTGTTAAAGCTACTCCCCTTTGCAGCTATTCAATTTGCTACGTGACTATCTTACCTCTGTTTTGGGCTGTTGTCAAACCAGCATTTCACACGTTCTTTCATGTTCTTTACAGTTGTCCCGCTTGGCGAACAGGCTGTTTTTTACTATGATGAACATGAGGAGGTTTTTTCAATGACCAAACGTTTCGTCATAGAAGCGGTGATGCTGGCGATTTACGGAGAGCTGCTCAATCCGCTAGAACCCGTAGAATACCTCATCCCTACATCGACGATCCATGAGCTGGACGAATTTCTACATAGCCAGGAGCCCATCATGTACGACAACGAGGAAGAAAAGCATGTTCGTGCCATGATTACCGAAATGCTCCAATTTTTCCGCGATCCATTCAGCAGCAAAAAAATGGAGAAAACGTTGGTTGCACCGTGGTCCACTGTAACCTTTCCGATTCGCCCGAACGTATCGCTAACCGTCGTGAAAGCGGAGGACAACGAAATGTGGGGCGAGTTGTTCGATCCGATTGAAACCGAGCTTTTGCTCACCTCGATGCGCTTCGAAGCACCGCTCATCACCGACCAGGATGATTGGCAGGACCGTATTCTAGAATATTTGCTGCCCGTTCAGTTTTATGACATCGAAGATTTCAACTTCGCCGTGGAGGATGGCATTTCCCGCGATGACCTGATGTAAAAGCAAACAGAGCTCCTCAGCCGTAAGGAAGCTCTGTTTGTTTTTTTGCGGAACGCTTTTTATTTATGGCTTAAAAGCCTAACGCAAATTGATAAGCCAATAGCGCCTTGTTGTAGTCATGAATGGCAAGCTGATACGCTTCGCGGGATTCTTTGGTACCGTCCTTACGCTCGCTTGCTCCGTCTTTTGACGGGGTGCAGTTCAGTCATAGACTGCCGCTGCTTTTATTTTGCCATCGTGCAAGTAAGATCAAATGGAAAAATCGTAAATCGATACCATTGCTTTTAGATAGTCTTCGCTTCCAATCGTGCCTCATCCAAATTCTCTTTGGTCAGTACGGTGATCATCGGAATAAACAAGGCAAGGTTGATCAATGCGCCTCCTAGAAAAACAACAGGTACACTTGCCACTTCGGCAATCATTCCCGCTACGATAGCCCCCAGTGAAAGCGTGCCCCATCCAACCAAGCGATAGGCAGCATAGACGCGTCCGAGCAATTCGTCGGGTATCAAGTTTTGACGGATCGTCGCGACACCAACACTCCACGTCGCCCCTCCAAATCCGCCTAAAAAAATGGCGGCCCCGACTAGCCAAACGTTTGATGTAAGTGCTGGAACTGCCAGCATGACAATCGTACCGACGACATCTATCCCCAATAACCCTCTGCGTCCTAGTATCTTTTGTATCGGCCCTACCATTGCGGCGCCCGCCAAACTCCCCGCAGCCAAGGCAGTCAGCAACATGCTATATCCAAATTCATTTAACTGTAGTGGACCTGGTGCAACTGCATGCAGGACCAATAGAGAAAAGAAGGCACTCCAGCACCCTGACATCACGGCAACCATGATGGCCAGTGTCCGTAAGATCTGATTACTCCAAAGAAACCGGACTCCCTCCGCAATGTCCTTTCGTATTGATGATTTGCTTGTTCTTGCCGCTTTAAAATCTCCTCTCAAAAACAGTAACACAATAATTGTCATAAGGTATGTAAATGAGCCTGACAGCACAGTCATGGAAATACTGATCGAGATGAAAAAACCTGCTAGTGGCCCTCCCACGAACCTGTTCGTGATTGTTTCAACGCTGAATATGCGTGCATTTGCCTGTTCCAATCGATCTCTGGGGACGACGGAAGGGACAAGGGATCCAGAAGCTGTGTCCGAGAATGTCTCACACACACCCAGTACCACTGCAAGGAGATAAAGAACGTAAATGTGCAGCCAACCGCCAGCAGCAGCAAGAAAGAGCGTCATCACTACAGAAACCCGAAACAGGTTTATGAGTGTAATCAATTTCTTTCGATCAACGCGATCCACGATAGCTCCAATCGGTAAAGAAAACAGCAGCCAAGGGAGTGTAGCCATAAAAGAAACGCCTGCAACAAGCGCAGGGGATGAAGTCGTTTTTGCAGCCAAAACCGGCAATAGAAATTTGATGATTCCATCACCCAGGTTAGAAAAGGCCGTAGCTGTCCACAATGTCCAAAAGCCACTCCCCATCCCTCTATTTGCAATAACGCTCTTTGCCATCTTTCACCCTCCAGTTAACTAACAAAATGGAATTCGTTGGTTACATGTTATTACACCAAATGTAACTAGTCAATTAAATTTAGATGGTTACCGATCGCGAAATAAAACCACGTTCTTCCCTATCCCCGACTCTCCATAAATCGCATCATTTGCATCCGACTTGGCCACCCTCAGTACCTATTCCCTATTCGTTGTAGGTAAATATTGAAAAAAACACAGTGAAATTGACCAGCATCGTTACGGGTAATAACGAGATGACAACGGTTTTGGAAAAGGAAGAAAGTCCATCTGGAGCACCTTTACTTCGTTTCTATTCAGGTAAAGACGTTCGTTGCCATCAGACTTGGCTTTTTACCTGCTGATAATTGGCTCTTTTATTTCCACGTGTGCCCCCTTATAGTAAGCTAAATACCGATTACAAAATGAGGCGAAATAATGGGGCGAAAACCGATTTATCAGGAAGTATACAATCAGCTCCGCTATCAAATATTGAGCGGAGAATGGACAATTGGCTCCATGCTTCCGCCAGAACGAAAGCTGTCTAGCCAATTGGGCGTGAGCCGCAATACCGTGGTCAAGGCATTTGACGAGCTGCAAGCGGAGGGCTTCATCGAAAGCCGGATGGGCAGCGGACGCTATGTCGAACCGCTTCCACCGGAACGGAGCCTCGGTCGCATCAACTGGCAGGAAGTGTCCCAGCTGTCCGCTTTACAGACGACACCCTGCAATATGGCTGAAATGTTGAACAAGCCGGTGCTTTCGCCGGAATTGATCAATTTTGCCCACGGCGATGGCGGGAAGCATACGTGGAATTTTTCGCAATTCGCTGAATATGTCAAACGCGCAGCTGAAAAGCCTCATTCCTACTACTTTCATACCATTTCCGGCTATTTACCGCTGCGGGAATGGATCGTCAAGCAGATGGGTGTCTCGCAAATTCATTCACCGGATCAAGTGATGATCACAAGCGGCTCACAAGAAGCTCTCTTTTTCATCGCGACCTTATTAGCCAAGCCTGGCGACACGATCGCAACGGAAATGCCGACCTACTTCGGTTCTCTTCAATTGTTTCAATCACTTGGCTTACGGATTATCCCGCTGCCGATGGACAAAGACGGGATGAAAGTAGATGTGCTCGAGGGCGTGCTGGCCCGGTACCGGCCCAAGTTCGTGTATACGGTTCCCACCTTCCACAACCCGACAGGCGTTACGTTGTCGCTTGCCCGCCGCAAGCGTTTGGTCGCGTTGAGCGAGCAATACCGCATCCCGATCATTGAAGACGACGCTTATCGGCACCTCCACATGGGAAAAGAACCGCCGCCACCGCTCAAATCGTTTGATGATTCCGGCAATATTATCTATGTCAATACGTTCTCCAAAATTTTGTTTCCTGGCTTGCGAATCGGCTGGATTGCGGCGAGTCGCCCCTTCATTCAAATGTGTTCGCGTATGAAAGAGCTGTCGATCACGACGAATACGCTGGGGCAGATTGCGATCGCCGACTTCTTGATGGAGCAAAACATTGAAAAGCATCTCGCGAAAGTTCGGACGATTTACCGCACACAGTCGCAAGCTATGCAAAAGCACCTCGTTCGCATGAAACCGCTGGGCGTACATTTCGAGCCAACGTCAGGCGGCTTTTATTACTGGGTCTCGCTTCCTGAAGGAATGAATGCACGTGAGCTGATGCAGCGCTGCCATCAGCGAGGGCTATCGATCGTGTCCGGAGATATGTTTTTGCTTCGGGAAGCCATCCAGCCATATGTACGCTTGTGTTATTCCCATGAGACGGAGGAGGAAATCGCCAGAGGCATGGAGATTATGGACGAATTGCTGCGGGAAGGAAAGGAGCGAGAAGTATGATGCAGGCAAAACCTGATGTTCCCAACTGGGCCGCATTCCGCGAAGGCGTGGTCGATGCGTTGCCCATGGTGTTTAGCTTTGTGTTATTTGGCGGTATCTTCGGTCTGCTTGCGACCAATACAGGCCTATCCGCTTGGCAAAGCGTCGCCATGTCGCTCGTCGTTTTTGCCGGCTCGGCCCAGTTCACCGCCTTGTCGATGCTTGACGAGCACTCCGGCTTGGTCGCGATCATTTTCGCTACGTTCCTATTGAATTCACGCCACTTACTGATGGGCTTGTCCATGTCCCCCTATTACAAAAGCTATCCAACAAAACACGTGAACATGCTCGCCTTCCTATTTGTCGACGAATCGTACGCGATTACTTTGAATCGTTTTCGGACACATCCAAGCAATATGATGTATGTTTATGGCACCAGTCTTGCTCTCTATGTGACTTGGGTCGGTGGGACCTGGCTTGGCACAGTGGCTGGTCAGTGGCTGCCTGACCCGGCGACACTCGGGCTGGGCTTCAGCTTTTCGGCCATGTTCCTCGCCCTTGTCTACTACCAGCTTTATTCCCCCTTGCGCATTATCACGTTTGTGGCCTGTGGTGGAGCCGCGGTCGTCCTCGCTTTTGTTTTACCCAATGGACTGCATCTTTTGGCAGCCGGGCTACTCGCTTTTGGGATCGGATATTTCCTTGGTCCCAAACAGGAAACCGCGCCATCTGAGGAGAATTTACCAAAAGGAGTTGAATCAGCATGACCCTCTTGGATACAATACTGCTCTACCTCGGCATGGCCGCCGTCACCTATCCTTCCAGACGGCTATTCCTCCGGTTGCCAAGCAAGTATTTTTCCCTCCGACTGCGCAACGGCTTGTCTTTCATTCCGATGGGCATTTTCGCGGCACTCATTTTTCCTTCGCTCTTTCTAAAAGAAGGCCATTTTGCCTGGCAGCCTCTCTACTTATTGGCTGCTGCGGTGTGTATGCTGCTAATGCGGCTTTCCAAAAATGTGTTCGTCAGCTTTGGCGTCAGTCTGGCTCTGGTCGTGCTGGTTTCAACCGGAATCATCCCGTTTCCTTGGAAATAATGGTTTTGCCTTTATGGAAGCGGGAAGAAAAGAAATAGTTCGTCCATACAAAGGAGGGTCCGTTCATGAGCACGCAAGTAAAAAAAGGGGCGGCAGACTGGGAAATGGCAGGCGACTCGCTGCAAACCATTCTGTTTCGAATGGGCGACGAGTTTTACGGATTGCCGATTGAAGCGATTAAAGAAATCATCAAGCCACTGCCTGTGACCCGTTTTCCCCGTTCCCCTCAGTATGTTGAAGGGATTATCGATCTGCGCAACAAAATTTTGCCGATTATCAACCTGCGCAAGCTGTTTGGCCTCGAGTCCATTCCACTCACGGAGGAAAGTCGCTTTATCGACATCCACATGGAAGGCATGCAGGTAGGCATCGTCGTCGATGCAGTGTCGGAGGTCGTGCGCATTCCGGTCTCGCAAGTTGAAGCGGCACCTGCGCTCATTGCCGGCGTGGATGGAAAATATTTATACGGCGTCGCCCGCCTGCAGGATCGTCTAATTCTTTTGCTCGATTTGAATGCAACGCTCGCAAGCATTCAACCTGGTACAGCGCAATAACGCTTCCGGGTCGCCTCGCATTCGCGGCGAATCGAACCTTGCCTTTCCCCTCTCTCTTTTGGTACCATTACAATCAATGGCGGCTCCCCTGGAGCTATGTCATGGGTGGGAGAGGGGCTTTACTTTCGAAAGCAGGTTAAACGTTGCATAAATGGAATCATAAGCTTTTTGATTTAGCCGGACATCAGACAACCTGGCAACGGGAGATGATGGCCGGAACGGTCTCCTTTTTTACGATCGTGTACGTGCTCGCTGTCAATTCGGCGATCTTGGCAGACGCCGGTATTCCGCTCGCAGCAGGGAACATCGCTACGGTTCTGACGGCATTCGCCGGCTGCCTGTTGATGAGCCTTCGCGCAAATGTACCGATCGTGCTCGTTCCCGGGATGGGCATCAATGCGATGTTTGCTTTTACCGCGGTACAAGCCATGGGACTCACGTGGCAGGAAGCATTGGCTGCCGTTTTTGTTTCCGGCATTCTGTTTACGATTTTGTCGTACACCAGCTTAGCGGCAAAAATTGCGGAATCGATCAGCGAGTCGCTGAAGGAAGCCATCACTGTGGGCATCGGTTTGCTCCTCACGTTGATCGGCTTGCAAAAAGGCGGAATCGTTGCGGCCAGCCCGACGACATTCGTGACCTTGGGCAACTTTTCTGATCCGCACGTGCTGTTGACGCTGCTCACACTTTGCATCGCACTCGTATTGTTTGTCCGCAAAGTGCCGGGAGGTTTCCTGATCACCGTCATTGTGGGCACGGTTTTGTCAATTGTGACAGGCCAAACGAATGCTGCGAACACTGCTTCAAGCAGCTTTTCTGCAGCGGATTATGCGTCTGTTTTTGCAGGATTTTCGTTTGCCGGCATGTTAAAACCCGCTTTCTGGATTGCCACCTTCTCGTTCACGCTTGTCGTCGTGTTCGAGAATATAGGACTGATCCATGGTTTTCTCGGCATGCTGGGGAAAGAGGCGAAGTTCTCCAAAGCCCTGCAGGCGAACGCCTTGTCTGTCATGCTGGCAGGCATTTTCGGCAGCAGCCCGACCGTTTCGACGGTAGAGAGCGCCGCTGGCATCGCCGCTGGAGGCAAAACCGGGTTAACCAGTCTGGTCACAGGCTCGCTGTTTTTGGTTTCCCTCCTGTTCCTGCCTTGGATCAAGTGGATTCCAGACAGCGCAATCGCTCCTATTTTGATTATTATCGGCGGGCTGATGGTGCAGAGCATCCAGAAAATCAACCTGCAAGATTTTTCCGAAGGGTTCCCAGCCTTCCTCATTATCGCGCTAATTCCGCTTACGTTCAGCATCGTCGATGGGATCGCCTTTGGCTTTATCGCGTATCCTTTGCTGAAAGTGGCGATGGGAAGAGCTCGTGAGGTAGCTACTCCCCTTTATGTCATCGCAGGTTTGTTTCTGATCAATTTTGCCCTGCATGCGCTTGGCACCGCTCTCTGATGGCGCGAGCCCACCCCCTTTCCTTGTAACAGGAGAGGGGGTGTTTTTATTCCTTCCTACCGCTCGCCAAATACGCGTAGTTGACCCAAACCATCTCCTCGATCCCCAAAATCTCCTTGAACAAATCGACGGAATCGTACAAAACCGACCCACCCGTTTCTTCCTCCACCTCTGTCAGCACGTGGATGTCGAACAAAGAGCGGAGCTGGGCAATCTGCTTGTGCGACAGGAAGCGGCCAAAGCAATGCGGGCGGAACCTCGAGATTCCTTTCAACACTTCGCGTTTGAACGGTTCCGAACGAACCACCTGATCCAAAATCGTTTCATACTCCAGCCGCAGCTGCTCATTCTCCCAAAACTCATCAATTTGTTCCACCTCGGGATGCCGCTTGGTGAACAGGCATTCCGCCAGCTCGATGTCGAGCGAATAACTGATCGTGGCGGATGTCGTCTCCGTTCCGCCGTCAAAAAGTCGGAATCCCCACCCGCTTTCCTCCGAGTCGTGGAACCAGAGCAGCGGGACATAATGGCTCGATAAGCCCAGTAAAAAGCTCATGGTCTCCGCCCGCTCAATGCACTCGTCCTGAAGGAAAAACGCGTTCCAGTCATTGTTGACGCGCTTGTGGAAAAATGGCTGCTTGGCTTTTGGCAGCGTATGTATTACTTTCGGCTCATACTTACGCGGGTATAAGATACCGGTTGTAAACTCACTCATCGAATTCACACCGCTTTCTATCGCAGATTGGAAACTACCTACTATGTACCCGAACCAGCTGCTTGGAAAACCAGGTTGTTTATTTGCTCTTTCATTATTTTTATTCCAGACCAGCTTGGTTTTATGAATCGAGAAGCTTTTGGAATCGGCTGGTGTGGATGACGGTATGCACCGCCCCCTCCGGACGCAGCTCAGAGCGGAACAGATGAACCTCACGCGCTTGCCAGCGTGCAGGCGGCATCTCTAACAGGCGCTCATCCCATTCGAGCAAAGGAAGCACGGGCACATGCGGTCCACGGGCCAGCGTGATGTGCGGATGGTACGGACGACGATCATAATGCAGTCCCTCGTGCAAATCAAATCGTTTGCCCAACAAGAGATGCAGCTGTGAAAGCACCTTGCGCTGGCCATTTAAGCCCAACCAGAGCACGCGCGGTTTTTCGGCGCGAGGGAAAGCCCCGAATGAGCCGAGGACTAGGGTAAAAGGTTCGATGATGGAGCTGACCAGATCCATGTCTTTACAAATGAGCGGGATCAGCGAGTCCTCTACATCGCCGAGAAAATGAAGTGTCAAATGCAGGTTGGCTAGCGGCTGCCACCGGTCAGCACCGATTTCTCCCTTCAGCTTATCTTGAATACGGGTGATGGATTGGATCGCGGTATCAGGCAGCTGCAAGGCAACGAATAAACGCATGCGGACATCCTCCCAGTGAATAAGAAATAGGCCCAATCAATTCGATGGGCCGCATGTGTTTTCATTGTGTTCTATTTATATCCATTTTATGTATGCAAATACGGTTCACCTTCGATGCCTTGCCGCTTGGCAATGGCAGATAGTCGATCCGTAAACGAGTCATCCAATTCGAGATGGTACAGCTTGCCACGTTCATAGCGCAAAATTGGATATGCGCCACAGGCAAGCGGAGAAGCATCCACGGTTTCCACATAAGTGGGCAGCGCATAAAGGAAGCGGGCGAACGGATTGGTTTCATCCTCTTTGGTATGCACCACTTCAAAAAGCGGATACAGCATCGGCGTGACGAACAGCCACAGCACGCCTTGCTGCTCTCCCGCCCAAATCGTGAACGCGGATTCGCGAACCTCGCTGCGTGAATGTCTGCGCATCACCAGCACCGCCTGCTGCACCGTATGCATCAGGCGAGCCTGCGCGTCTTCCTCGCCTTCCTCTCGCACCCATTTGGCATAATCGAACAAGTAAGCAGTCCCTGCCTGCTCAAACACGTCCTCTGCGAGATCGCCAGCGGCAATCGAGATCAGCCCTTCTTCCTTCACCTCATCGACACTGGTCGGCTGCATCTCGTGCTCATTGGGCTCATCGTCGTATAAATAGCGGATCAGTTCGAGAACATGAGCCTGTTCAGCACCGGAAAAATTGCACGTCTCCGAAAAAATATGGGTGATTTCGCCGTCCGCAAAAGACAGATAGTGAATCGCCAATTCAGGCTGTTCGATCATGCTCAGCGCCATGTAGCGCTCATCGTCCTTTTTGATATCGAGCTTCAACGGGAAGCCGAGCGGTTCTTGCGGATCGGCTAGGGTCCAAATCACTGCCAAAAGTGCACCCTTGTATGCTTTGAACTCTACTGAAACCGCATCCCGTGTAGCATCGGAAAATGCATCGATGCTTTCGAACACGAGAAACAGCTCGACATCGCCTTCGCTGTTCACCCGGGCAAAATACGGGAGCCCTTCATCACGGACATGGTGGTACAAGTCAGAAAAGGCAGACGGTTCAAGGACTTCCCCCATCGTGAGGGAAGATGGCGACGCAAGCGTCGGGTCTGGCGAAAAAACAGGGCGAAACGACTCACTCACTCCCCGTTCTCCCCTTTGCCAAGCCCCTTGATCGATGGCCAGCTGGCAATGTCAGCAAGCAGCGTGCGATCCGTCGCATCGATGTGGACTGGAGTGACCGTCACATACCCCTGCTTCATTAACCAGTAATCCTCATCTGTATCCGTTATGACCTGATCCGGATATTCGCGCTGGAGCCAATAACCGCCTTCTTGGTGATGGTATACATCGGCATAATGGTGCAGCGAAAGTGAGGCGGGGCGAACTCCCTTGATGTCGGCAAGCGGTAGATGCGGCACATTCACGTTCCAGAACACATCAGCAGGCAATGAGCGCAGGCGTGCCTTCTCCGCCAATTCCGCCAGAATCGGGCTGACGATTTCTTTCGCTTGGCCATAATCCTCCCCATGGAAAAAGTTGTCGTACGACAGCGCCACCGCCGGCACCCCTAGAATCACCGCCTCGCGCGCCGCGCTGCATGTCCCAGAGTAGTAAATGTCCCGTCCCAAATTGTTGCCGACATTGATGCCGGAAAACACGATGTCCGGCTTCTCTTCCCCATATAACAAAAAGTAGGCGGCCTTGACGCAGTCAGCCGGATTCCCATTAACAGCCCACGCTTTTACCGGAAGTCCATAAAACTCATGTTCCTTAGGCGCAAGCGCCTCCCGATACGTAATGCCGTGGCCGACCCCACTTTTTTCCTCTTGGGGTGCTACTACATGAATCTCCGCATCCGGGATGGCGAGCAACGCTTCAGCAAGCACACGGATTCCTTGGGCATTGATCCCATCATCATTCGTAACCAAAATTCGCAACATCCACTATTCCCTCCTCGTACGCTTGCGGTCAGTGACTATCAATCGGATGGCCAATTCCCGTTCACACATGATCACCGCCATGCGGACTGGAAAGGGCTTCCGAACGAAGTTTTTTTTACTGTAGCATTCTTGGAGAAAAAAAACCACCGCTCACGGTGGTTTCGTCTAGGACTGCTGTGCAATTACGCCCGCTTGCGCTGCCTGCCGCTAAGCTGGAGCGCTTGCAGGCCGGAAACATGGGCAGCGGCCATCGAGGTGCCATCCAATACGCGGTATCCTTTATTCAGCCAAGTGGATTTGATTGCAACACCAGGAGCGTACGTCCTGACTTTGCGTCCGCGCGAGCTGAATTCAGCCAACCGGCCTTGCTGATCAATTGCCCCGACTGCGATCACATTCCGGTATGCTGCAGGGTACTCGACCACACCGCCGTTGTTCCCAGCCGAAGCGACCATGATAATGCCTGCACGAGCCGCCTGATCGATGACATGCCGCATGACAGGGGAATCATCGCTCGTGCCAAAGCTCATGTTGATGATGTGCATCTTGTTTTCGATTGCCCAGCTGATACCCTCGGCAATATCGGCAACTTCCGCCGCCCCTTCTCCATTAAATGCGTGAAGATCGTATAACTCAACGCCGGGAGCGACCCCGACGATTCCTTTGTTGTTCATCACAGCTGCAATGGTACCTGCCACATGCGTGCCGTGCCCGTTTGTTTGGGACGATGGCCCCGCAAGCGACACGCCACCTTTCACTTGCCCTTGCAAGTCAGGATGCTTGCGTGAAATGCCAGTATCAAGCACGCCCACGCGGATCCCCTCGCCCTTTGTCCGTTCCCAGAGCGCGGGTGCCCCTATGTTTTCCACTCCCCATGGTATGGCATCAGTCTCGGCTTGACTTTTCGAGACAGCCGGCGCATGAAGCTTCACTGTGATATTGTCCGACACCATAAATTTGACTTTTCCCAATTGCTTTGTCAGCGATTCAACATATTCCTCCGGCAAAACAATCGAGCGCAGTGCTTCCAAATGGCGCAGCCCGAAAATGATGGCCTGCTCCTTGGCAAGACACTCTGTGCAATGATGATAGCTTTGCTGTGACAAAAGTGTGAGAATCTTATGCACCTGTTTACCCCTCCGACAAAGGAAATCCCTTTTTTGTTCATCGTATGAGCATGACAGGAGCTGAGAACCGGTCGATTCGCCTATTCTCCCACAATTTGTTGCCAACGCTCGCGCCACACGATGCCATCGGCAATCCAGCTTTCCACTTGCTCTTGCTTGTCAGCCGGAATTCCGAGGAGCACGGCGATGCGACGAATTTCGCATTGCTCAGCGACGGAGAGCTTGCGGTCAATCAAAGCGATATGGTACAGCTGCCGTATCACAGTTAGTTTGGATGTCAAGTCAAGCGGAAGCATCTCCTCGACAATTTCTTCCGGCGATTTTGGATGGTCCAAATCGTCCATCAATACTTGCCGTTCGCGCAAGTTAAAATGTTCGTTATTGACCATCTGCGAAATGCTTGTCATCTCTTTCATACCCATATATCCATCCGCATGACCGACGCAAATCATTAAACGGATTGAAGCAAATAGTAATTGTTTATCTTTAATTAATGTTGGCAATCTGTATCACTCTCACTTTTTTATTCCTTTTACTAATTATACGATCAAAAAAGAAAACGGTTGCAAAAAATTGTGTCAGACTACAAAACCCTTCCCCGGTAATTGCAGGGAAGGGTTAATTTTCCACAATTGGAGCCGGTAGCTTGCGGATCAGCACACGGGTAATGCGATAATGGTCAACCTCGGTGACCTCGAATTCGTACCCATCCTTTTGAACAACATCGCCGACGACCGGAGAATGATCAATCTGCATATAAATCCACCCTGCTAGCGTGTCCACCTCGGACGATTCCAGGGTAATCTCGAGAAAATCGTTAACCTCTTCCAACAGCATGCGGCCATCGAGCGAAAGATCGTCATTCGTCCGTTCGATTTCCGGACGCTCGTCATCGAATTCGTCCTGGATGTCTCCAACGATTTCCTCCATTATATCTTCAAGCGTCACCAGACCTGCCGTCCCGCCGTATTCATCGATCAAAATGGCCAATTGGCCGCGCTGTTTTTGCAGCATCGTCAACAAGGTGCTGATCGAGATCGTTTCCGGTACACTGAGAACGGGACGCATGATGTTTTCCAGGTCCTCGCTCCTGTCCTGCAAGACAGAGGTCAACAAGTCTTTGATGTGCAGGACACCTTTCACATGGTCCTTATCGCCGTCGACCACTGGATAACGGGTGAAGCGGCCGTTTCTCACTAGCTCGACATTGTCCAGAAACTGGTCACGCAAGTTCAGAACAGTCATATCAGTTCGCGGCACCATGATTTCGCGCGCCATCGTCTCGGAAAAATCAAAGATATTATCCACCAGCATCAATTCCGTTTGATCGATATAGCCACTTTTATGGCTTTCGTTGACCAGAATCCGGATCTCTTCCTCTGTATGGGCCGCTACCTGCACTTGCGTCGAAATGCCGAACAGCCTCAAGATCAGATTGGCCGACCAGTTGAGAAATGCGATGAACGGGTACATGATGCGATAAAACCATTGGATCGGGCGCGCCACATGCAAGGAGACCCACTCCGACCGTTGAATTGCAAGCGACTTGGGGGCAAGCTCGCCCATCACAATGTGCAGGAAGGTAATAATCGCAAACCCGATGATCCCGGAAATCGTCGTCATCCACGGCTCGCCGACACCAAAATAATGGAAAAGTGGTTCAAGCAGATGGGCGATCGCCGGTTCACCCAGCCACCCAAGCCCGAGAGAAGCGAGAGTGATGCCCAACTGGGTCGCAGATAAATATGCGTCCAAATGGTGGATCAGCCGCTCCACATGCCGAGCCTTTGCATTCCCCTCGGCAATCAGCTGTGTAATGCGGGACTCGCGCACTTTGACCACAGCGAATTCGGTTGCCACAAAAAAACCATTCAAAAACACCAGAATAAGCACGAACGCGAGCCGCAGCAAAACGCTGCCTAAGCCATCCTCGATCATCACACAGCTTCCCCCTCTCTCTGCTCGTATGTAGGGGTAGTTTGTCCGATCTGGGGCCGCTTTATCGCAACAGGAAAAGCCCTGCGACGCTCCTTTTCAGACCGCGCAGGACTATGGCTTTTTGCTATTGAATTCGGATCAGACGACCTTCCATTCAGCGAATCACTATGTGCAAGACCTTACGCAGGAAAACTCCTTTCTTGTTGTTGGAAATCAATCACGCTTCAGTGCTTTCTCACCAACGACCACACAGGTGCTGTCCGGCTGCCCTCCCTTTCCAAAAGATCCAGCGATTGAATCGCTGTAGGTACATAGTACAAAATTTTCTGAATCTTGTAAATCATTTTCTTAAAATAGGCTTCATATTTTTACAACAGCTTGTTCCTTTTATTGGCCTTGTTTTTTCGGGCGTTTTTTTGTCCTTTGGTTCATGATTATGGTACGATATGACTAGTAAATCAATGAGGTGAACGAACGCATGGCGCACCACCCTCATCTTCCACTCATCGTGCAAAGCGATCGAACGGTTCTGGCTGAAGTGCAGAATCCGCTATTCGCCGAGGCGACCCGATCGATTGCGCGATTTGCCGAGCTGGAAAAAAGCCCGGATTACATCCATACCTACAAAATCACGCCACTTTCTCTCTGGAATGCAGCAGCCAGCGGAATGACGGCCGACCATATTTTGGACGTGCTCTACTCCTACAGCAAATTCGATGTGCCGCTTTCATTAGTCGCAGAGATTGGCGAGCAAATGAAGCGCTATGGCCTGATCCGGCTGGAAAAGCATGAGGAAGCGTTGCTGTTGAAAAGCGATGATGACCACGTATTGCCACAACTGTTCCGTTATCCTTCGCTTGCACGTTATGTGGAGGCCGAGCTGTCCGATTGTTGTTACCGGATCGCTACAGCTGCACGCGGGGAAATCAAGCAGGAGCTGATTCGACTCGGTTATCCTGTGGTTGATTTGGCTGGCTATGCCGCCGGGGACAGTCTACCTTTTCAATTAAAGCCTGTGAGCGCAAAGGGACCGTTTCAACTGCGCCCGTATCAAGCGGAAGCGATTGAAAGCTTCTATGCGGGCGGTACCGTTTATGGCGGAAGCGGCGTGCTTGTGCTACCGTGCGGTGCAGGCAAAACCATCATCGGCATCGGCACGATCTGCAAGCTGCAGACGGCCACGCTAATTTTGACGACCAATACAACATCGGTCCGCCAGTGGATTGCCGAGCTGCGCGATAAGACCAACCTCGATCCGGAACTGATCGGCGAATATACCGGTGAGAGGAAAGAAGTCAAGCCGATTACGGTGGCTACGTACCAGATGCTGACGTATCGCAGCCGAGAGGACCAAGAGTTCCCGCACATGAACCTGTTTACCGGCGACCACTTCGGACTGGTGGTTTACGACGAGGTTCATCTGTTGCCCGCGCCTGTTTTTCGCATGACGGCTGGTATTCAGACAAAACGACGTCTCGGCCTGACTGCTACGCTTGTTCGCGAAGACGGTCGGGAGTCGGACGTCTTTTCGCTCGTCGGCCCGAAAAAATATGACATGCCTTGGCGGGAGCTGGAAGCGCAAGGCCATATCGCCCAAGCTGTTTGCAAGGAGGTGCGCGTCCCGATGCCTCCGCAGACGCGCGAAGCATATGCCTTCGCCTCGGCTCAGCAAAAGTCACGGATCGCTGCTGAAAATCCATACAAGCTAGAATGGTTAAAGAAATTGGTGCGTAACCATGCCCATGATCGTATACTCGTTATTGGGCAATATCTGGATCAGCTGGAGCAGGCAGCAGAAGCGCTCCAGGCCCCGCTCATCACCGGAAAAGTGAAGGAAACGGCGCGCGAAGAGCTTTATAGCGATTTTAAGGAAGGAAAGCTCCAAGTGCTGGTCGTTTCCAAGGTGGCAAATTTCGCCATCGATCTTCCGGATGCAAATGTTGCCATTCAACTTTCCGGCACATTCGGTTCCAGGCAGGAGGAGGCGCAAAGGCTGGGGCGTATTTTGCGGCCAAAAGAGGCGCAGAATCAAGCCCATTTCTATACAGTGGTGACGAGAGATTCGCGAGACCAAGATTTTGCGAGGCAGCGCCAGCTGTTTCTCGTAGAGCAAGGCTACCAATACGAAATTTTTGAAGCAGATTGAAACGTTCCAAAAACTATCACGTCAGATAAAGGGAAGGGAGGCTGGCAGGTCGATGCAAACCGATAGCGACATTATCCAACGGATTTTGCAAGGCGATACTGAAGCTTACCGGGAAATCATTCAGCGCTATCAGCACATGATTTTCGTGTTTATCTATAAAATGGTAAACAATCATTCCGATGCGGAGGATCTTACGCAGGAAGTGTTCGTGAAGGCGTATGAAAAACTATCTTCCTATCGCGGCGACAGCCAATTTTCCACGTGGCTGCACACATTGGCCCGGAACCGAACGATTGATTTCATACGGCGCCGCAAATTCCACGATTCCGATGACCAGCTAGCCTACGTGCCGTCGCAGGTGCGGCACGAATCGCCACAGGAATCGCTCATGGTAAAAGAACGCATTCGTGAGATCGAATCGGCTTTCGGCAAATTGTCCGAGTCTTACCGCGAAGTCATCGTGCTGCGTTGCACGCATGAGTATCCATTCGACAAAATTGCTTCACTCCTCGGAGTGGCAGAATCAACGGCCCGCGTCCGCTACCTTCGTGCTCGCCAAGAACTTGCGAAACTACTACAACATACGGAAGGAGGGCTCGTTCATGAATTGCCAGGAATTTAGGAGCAAGTGGGAACATTCCATAGATGACGCTGTATATGAGCACATAGAAACGTGCGAGGATTGCCTCAACTGGATCGAAACATCCACAAGTGCATTAGAGGAGGCGATGTTCTTGAAAGAGTATCCCGCTCCCTCCGCCCAGCTCGAAGACCGGATTATGCAAGCCATTTACCAAACATCCGGCACCAATAACGTGCCGCTTTCAGCGACCGTTTTGCCTGCCGCCGGAGACATTCAGGTGCAAAAGCCGAACAAACGACGTTTTTTCGTCCCTACATGGGTAGCCGCCGCTGGTGTGGTCGTCGCTGTCGGCTTGATCGGTGCCCCGTTTCTGACCGGAAATCAAAGCGAGCAGTTTGCCGAGGTTGCTTCCTCTCCACCATCCGAGAGCCAAACCCAGGGCGGAACAACAGCGAATGAAGCTGCCCAGCCTAAGTCTGCACAGCCATTGATGGCCCCGACCACAACAGCAAATAACGCGCAAGCCGAGCAGCCTGCCGCCGCAGCAGACCAGCTAGCGCAGGCATCGACCGAAACGGAAGCTGCATCGGCTAACAAAACGGCAGCACAGGCAAAAACAGGGGCAGGCGGAGATGTCAATGCAGCAAACGCGAAAAAAGTGGTGCCACTTCTGACTGAGCAGGCAGCTGGTCTAAAAGTGCCTGCCGCAGAATCAAAAATCGCAGCTGCGCCTAAAACCGCTGCCTCGGCCTCCACACAGGCATCAAATGCGCATGCGGCATTGACTGCACGGAGCAAAACGCCGCCAACGATGGCCAACAAACAAGATGCGACGCCACCAACGGCTGCTGATACCACTGCGCCAGCGATCGCAGATAGCAAGCACGCCATCGCATCGATCCAAGGAGAGAACGGTAACACAGTGGCTGCGTTTGTCGGACCGCAATTACCAGAGAAGCAACCCGATTCGACACTGGCAGAAGCGGGAGAGTTAACGGCGAAGCAGGCGCTGGGTCCTGAAAACCCCATCACGCTTTCGACCTTCAACGACGTCGAAACAGCTGTACAAGCATCGGATCTGCCTGTACCTACGTTGGCAAAGCTGCCTCCAGACTATACTTTGAATATGTTGACGGTGCAGTACGAGTCGCAGACGAGCAAGCACGTCACCAACATTCAAACGATCTATCAGCTGGCAAACAGTGGCAAACGGATTACGATCGACACGACGCTGCAGCAAGGAAAACGCAGCTTGTCCGTTCCCGGGGAATTCAGCAACACTCAGGTATTCCAGATCGACGGGGAGCAGGCAATCGGCGTCACCTTCAAGGACAGTGCGGAGCCATCCGCCAACAAGAGCGCGGTCTACTACCAAGCGGTGAAAGGCGGACATTCCCTTTACATCGTTGTAACCGCCGACGGCATCCCGCTCAATGACTTGATGGAAATGACCAAGCAAATCACCTGGAAAACGAAATAACCGACTGCCTGAAAAAAAGCGACGAGCCTGGAATCCAGAGCTCCTCGCTTTTTTTGTGCTCAAATGCCCTCAACGATCCGTTTTGCTCGCACCGCCACCTGCTTCAGCAGCTCCTCTTCATCAATGGTGGTCAACTGCCGATTGCGCATGAGTACCTTACCGTTGACGATCGTCGTGTCGACGTCAGACCCGTTAACGCCGTATGCGAGCAGCGACTCGAGATTGTGGAGCGGCTGCAAATGCGGCTTGTTTAGATCGACGAGAATGAGGTCGGCTTTTTTCCCTACCGCAAGCGTCCCCACTTGATGATCGATGTTCAACGCTTTCGCGCTGCCGACAGTGGCCATGCGCAAGACTTGACGAGCCGGAAGCACTGTCGGATCGCCACACTCCAGCTTTTGCAGCCACGTTGCTGCCTTGATTTCCTCAAACATATCGATGGTAGTGGCGCTGCCAGAGCCGTCCGTGCCCATCCCGACCGTGATCCCTTGCTCCTGCATCTGCCTCACAGGCGCGATTCCGCAGCCCAGCTTTGCATTGCTGACCGGATTATGCGAGACGCCGCCACGCATTCCTTTCAACAGACGAATGTCCTTGAGGTTCAAATGAACGCTGTGCGCAAGCAGGACGTGCAGCCGTTCGAACAGGCCGACATCATACAAATATTCCGTAGGCGTCCGGTTGTATGCCGCTCGGATTTTCATCACTTCTTCCGTCGTTTCGGCCAGGTGGACGTGGATCGGCTTGTTCATCTCCTCGGCCAGTTTTACAACATGCCGAAACGGTTCAGGCGGGCATGTGTAAGGGGCATGCGGGCCGAACATCGTAGTGATCCGCCCGTCTGCTTTCCCGTCCCACCGCTCAATCAAATCAAGGGCTTCGGCGAGTCGCCTTCCCCCGTCGTCTTCCAAGAACACCAGCCCTCTCGTCAAAGAAGCCCGCATCCCTACCTCAGTCACAGCTTGGGCGATTTCGTCCATATGAATATACATATCGGCAAATGCGGTCGTCCCTGATTTGATCATCTCCGCCATGGAGAGCTTGGCTCCCCAGTAAATGTCTTCCGGTGTCATCCGTGCCTCAGCAGGCAGCATCTTCTGCTCCAGCCACTCCATCAGCTTGAGGTCATCCGAAAAACCCTTCAGCAAGCTCATCGGCGTATGCTGATGCGCATTGATCAGGCCAGGCAACGCCACCATGCCACTCCCTTGGATCACGATGTCAGCCGGTTCGTCGATAGATGCTACGATCCGTTTGATTTCATCGTTTTCAATCAGGATGTCTCCTTTGACCGCCGGACCTTCCCCTTCCATGGTGAGAATCCAGACGTCTTTGATTACCGTTTTCATCAAAACACTCCTCCCAGTTCCCGTCTACTAGGAGCATAACGGATCACGCGACGTGAAGGTCAACCCGTCCTTATTTATGGAAAAACCGGATAAACGCCCCGGTACTCTCTGCTGCCGCCATGCTTTTTCACCTACCGTACAAAGTTTGCAAGCTTTAGACTTTAACGCTGCGTCAATGTTTAACAGCAACTTCAAGAAATGAAAAAGCGAGTTATGGCACTTTTCATGCCACAACTCGCTTGCTTGTTTACGACGTCACATCCCGTTTGATAAAAAAGGTATAGGCGACAATCAGCGCGCCCGTGCCCCAAATGCCCAGCACGGTCAAGGAAAAAGGCAGTGTCATGCCTTTGATCGGCGGCAACGTGCCTGCAAGATAATCGGTAATTTCCAAATTGACGTTGAACAAATACTTCGCAGACTCCCACGATGCAGCCATCTGCGTCAAAATCGTCCCGCTGATGAGGGCTGCCATCATGATGCCCATGCCCGCAGCCGCACTACGGACCAAGACCGACACCATTAAGGTGATGCATCCGACCACAATGCAGACGAACCAGGCCAGTCCGTACTGCATCAGCAAGTAATACCATTGGGGAACCATGAATACGCTGGAGGTGTCCAAATCCCCACCGACGACCTGAAATCCGGTCAACACCGGCATGTCCCATCCTTTGTAGCCAAAAACCACGCCTGACATCAGATAAGACATAAACAGGCTCAACACGACTGTGAGCGAAATGAACAGCAGCAGCGTCAACAATTTGCTGGTCAAGATTTTCCACCGCCGGATCGGCCGGGTCAGCAACAGCTTGATCGTCCCCTCGCTATGCTCCGACGAGACGATGTCCACCGCGAGCACGACGATGATCATCGGTAAAAACAGTGATACAGCCTGGTCCATGAAGCCTCTTGCAAAGGTCGGTCCACCGGGCGCATTCGGATCGATATCGTGATCCAAATAATACTGAAGCTGCGTAATTTTGATTTTGATAAAGTCGCGCCACTCGTCGGGCAGTCGGCTGGAACCAAGCCGGTTTTGCATGTCGGTTATCTGTTGGCCGAGCAGCACATGCCAATCCTTAGTTCCGAGCCGCTCCTCCGCCGTAACAGAGGAGCGGTATTGCGCATAGGTAAAAATCGGGATGAGAATCGCCAGAATCAGCACGACGACGAGGAAGCGACGCCGGCGCAGCAGCTTCAGCGTTTCATTATGTACAAGCCCTACCATGCCTTGCCCCATTACTCCACCCCTCCTGCCGTCAATGTCAGGAACAGGTCTTCAAGCGTCACCGTGCGCGTTGCGATGCCTTGCACCTCGATGCCGGCCTCGACGAGCACCCTGTTCGCATCGCTAATCCGTTCCGTGTCCATCTGGCATTTCACTTTCTCCGGCGTCGCCACCCATGCCTCCCTGACGTAAGGCAGCTTCTGCAACCGCTCGACCGCTTCCTTGACCCGCTCGGCAGCAAACGTCCACTCCACCTGATCCGCATATTGCTCCATCAAGCTTTTGACCAAGCCGACCGAAATGACTCGCCCATTGTTGATAATGGCCACCCGGTCACACATCATTTCGATCTCGGATAGCAGATGACTGGAAATAAATACGGCCAAATTCTCCTCTTCCGCCAGCCTGCGGATGAATTGTCTGAGCTCGCGAATTCCGGCCGGGTCCAGCCCATTTGTCGGCTCGTCGAGAATCAAGAGGCGCGGGCGGTGCAGGAGGGCCTGTGCGATGCCCAGCCGCTGACGCATCCCCAGCGAATACGTTTTGACTTTGTCATCGATGGCGCGCGTCAAATCGACGAACTCGATAATCTCCTCGATTCGTGCCTGAGACACGTTGCCGCTCATTCGCGCGAACGTTTCCAGATTTTCGCGTCCGGTCATGAACTTGTACAGCTCCGGATTTTCAACGATGCAGCCTACTTGTGCGATCGCTTGCGGAAACTGTTTTTTCAGGTCATACCCGCCGATGCGGATTTCCCCGCAATCCGAGTCAGCCAGTCCCACTAGCATGCGGATCGTCGTGGTTTTTCCGGCGCCATTGGGCCCAAGGAAGCCGAACACTTCACCGGCCACCACATCAAATGTCATATCATGAATGATCGTCTTGCCGCCAATCGCTTTTTTCAGACGGCTTACCGACAGAACGGTTTCTGCCAAGTTGTTCAACACCTTTCCCTGCTGCTTGCGCCACGCAGCCTGACTTTGCCTCGCAGAATATGGTACACTACCGAAGGTGAGAAGCTTTTCCTCATTATACCACTCCAATACCTTGAGTACACTTTGCGTTCGGAGGTGGCGCCACATGCGCACAAGCGGACAATTTCTCTGGCGTTTCACAGGGGCGCTTGCCCTGCTTTCCTTTCTCGTTTTGGCCGCGGGCTTTGCTTTTGCCCTGAATCCACAAATGGCTGCTCCAGGCAACGTGACTCCAGCTGCTCCCGGAGCAAACGGCACGACGACACCCGCTGCTCCACCAGTAATACCATCAGGCAAACTGAACATCGTAACGCTCGGCGACTCGCTCACGCGCGGCGTCGGCGACGCCAACGGCCAAGGCTATGTCGGGCTAGTTCGAGATGCGCTCGCCAAAAAAACGGGCCAAGCTCCGATGCTGACCAATTTCGCGATCAGCGGTCAGCAGTCGAATGCCTTGCTGGAGCAGCTCGAGCTAACACAGGTGCGCGCCTTGCTGCCCCAGGCCAATCTGATTTTATTCACGATTGGCGGCAACGATCTGTTTCAACAAAGCGGCGAGCTCGATGTGCTGGATGAAAAAAAATTGGCCCAAGCGCGAGAATCGCTTGCAGCCAATTTCAAAAGCATCGTCACGAAAATTCGTATGTTGAATCCGAATGCGACGGTTGTCTACCTTTCGCTCTACAATCCGTTCGGCAACACCCAAGCCGCAAAAGAAACGATCCGCCCCGTGTTGGATTGGAATGCGGAAGCCGAACGGATTGCCGCAAGTTTTCCCAATGTGCTGGTCGTCCCGACCTATGACTTGTTCGTCAAAAAGGAAGCGAACTACCTGTACACAGACCATTTCCATCCGAACGCCAAGGGCTATGCCCGCATGGCGGAGCGAGTCGTTCGGGCGCTCGAGTGAGCCTTGCGCTGGCCCATCCAGTAAAACAGGTTGCTTGCCGTCGATACGCACGCACAGGTAATAAACAGAGGGGCTCCGCCATACTGCGCGAGCAAAATGCCCCCCAGCCACGGGCCGAGAAACGATCCCAGGTTGCTGAAGCTTTTCGCGCCAAAATACGTGCCTCGCATATGCTCAGGCGCCAATCCGTCGATAAAGACGTCACCGGCCGTATAGGTGAGAATTTCTCCAATCGTAAAGACAACCATTGAAATGATGAAAACAGCCCAGTTGGTGGCAAAGGCATAGCCGATATCCCCCAACGCATAGGCGACATTGCCAGCGATGATCGAGGTCAGCGCTGGCCTTTTTTCCATCCAGCGGGTAAACGGATGCTGCAGCGTCACGACAGCGATCGCATTCACGCTCATCAACACCGCAAACAGCGCTGCACCATTCGGCATCGACATCTCCGTGAATTTGGACAATGTGCTCGACATTTGCGAATATCCGAAAGCACCAAGCGTCCCTCCCAAGATAAACAGGCGAAACGCCGCGTCCCCACTGATCACGTTCCATGCTTTCTTGAATGTGATCGGATCTTTTTTCTGCCCTTCGATCTGTTTGATGCCGAAATGGTTCAACAATCGCTGGAGCGAAAACGCGTAAAGCAGATAAATGATTGCGGTGACCGTGAACGGCAGCGCCGATGCCTTCATCGCCAAGAGCGTGCCGATCAACGGCCCTACTGCGACACCTACGTTGATCGCGGTATAGCGCAGGGAAAAGACGCGGAAACGCTTCTCAGGAGCCGTCACGTCCGCCATCAAAGCCTGGGAGACGGGTTCATAGAATGAGCGGCAAAGTCCGCCTAGCAAATTGAGCAGGAAGAAAAATAGTACGCCTTTTCCATATGCGAAACCGAGAAAGACGAATGCCCACACATAGAGTGCCCCTAGCATGACTCGCCGGCGTCCAATCATGTCGGAGAGTGCTCCCCCCACAAATCCGCCGATCATCCCCGCCAATGAACCCGCCCCGATGATCAGACCGATCATCCCGAGGCTCATGTCGGTGTTTTTTGATAGGTAAATAAACAAAAACGGCATGCTCATCGAGCTGGCTGCCCGAACAAAAATCGTCCCGATCACCAAGGAGTGGACAATCGGGTGAAACTCTTTGACAAACGACTTTAGCCTATCCATGCTACACCTCACAAGTACATGCAACGAATTAGAAAACCTGGCTGCGCCATGCTTTTGGCTTAAGCCGCGGTTGCACTTATACTGGATAAGAATTTTATAAATTCTTATCTGTATGAAAAAGTATTTTCCGAGAAAAATATATTTTCCCAATTGTAGTACGATTGTAGTACCAGGACTGGAAAAATGCAATTCCTCTTTTCAACGACAGCAAATTGTGTTATTTTAGTACCAGGTACTAATACTAGATAATAAAACGAACGGAGGTTTTTTCCATGCAATCACTGGCACGCATTACCGCAATCGGCTCCCACGTCCCTGCCGGCGTGATAACCAATGACGACCTGGCCGCGCTTGTGGACACCAATGATGAATGGATCGTCCAACGCACGGGTATTCGCGAGCGCCGAATCGCCCGACCTGAGGAATTCACCAGCCATTTGGCTATCGCGGCAGTTGCTGACTTGGCGCAGCGATACAACAAAGATTTGACTGACGTCGACATGATTTTGGTTTGCACCACGACACCTGACTACGCTTTTCCCTCCGTCGCCAGCATGGTGCAGGCCCATTTTGATATGAAGCATGCCGGGGCGCTTGATTTGAATGCGACCTGCGCGGGATTCGTTTACGGGCTGCAGGTCGCCAACGGCCTGATCACTTCGGGCATGCATCGCAAAATCCTCGTCATCGGGGGAGAAACACTGTCCAAAACGACCAATTATGAGGATCGCTCAACCTGCATTTTGTTCGGTGACGGCGCAGGTGCTCTGCTCATTGAGCATGACGGTGATCACGGCGGGTTCCTTGCTTCGATCAACAAGGCGGACGGAGCAGGCGGTAAACACGTCTACCGGACCGGACTTTCTACCACAATGGGCGATTTTCCAATGGAGGGTAATGGCAAAATTGTGCAAAACGGCCGTGAGGTATACAAATGGGCGGTGAGCACCGTGCCCGCCGGGATGAATGAAGTCGTCGATCAAGCAGGCGTTTCCCTTGATGCGGTGGACTGGTTCATTCCGCATAGCGCTAATATGCGGATCGTGGAGTCGATCTGCGAGCGCACCGGCTTCCCTGTGGAAAAAACGCTGACCAGCATGGAATATTTCGGCAACACCTCTTCGGCAAGCATCCCGCTCGCACTCGACCTTGGCGTGAAGCAAAACAAAGTACAGCCAGGCGATCTGATACTGCTGTACGGTTTTGGCAGCGGGCTGGTGCAAGCGGGTAGCCTGATTCGCTGGCAGTAAGCGTTCCCTGCGGTGTTTTGGCGTTTCCCCTACACAATCGAAAAAAGGCGCTGCCTAGCAAACTAGCAGCGCCTTTTCTCCATCTTCTATTTCTCTTCCACAACGATCTTCTCTACAATCTGCCCCTGCTCGTCCCACTTGAGCGCGCGATAGACGGCATCATGGTAAAAGCTGAACCAAGCGTTATCCGCGATCCCTTCCTTGATCAACTGCTCCTTGGCAAAAATGGAATCCATCGGATAATCGTCATAGGCCATTACCCACAGCGGATTTTGGTGTGCATGCGTTGGCAAAAGATCAGCCAGATGCAGCAAAAGCTCGCCGCCGCTCTCCATGCGGATAACCGCATGACCGTTGCTGTGTCCTCCGGTATGGGTCATCCGTATCCCGGGAATGATGTCCGTCTCCTTCCCGTATGTGATCACCTGACTCTCAATCGGACGCCAATTGTCCTCCCAATACGTATTGCGGGAGCGAATGTTCGGATTTCTCATCTCTTCCCACTCGATTTCCTGCACGTAAATCGCAGCATTGGCAAAGGTCGAGTACAGCTTGCCGTCACTGATCGAGACAAGGCCGTTCGCATGGTCGTAATGCATATGGGTCATCAGTACGATATCGATGTCATCTGTCGTAAGTCCCAGCGCTGCCAACGATTCGCTCACATTGGACTGTTGGACGACGCCGAAGTTGCGCATTTGCTTTTCGGTCAACCGATCTCGACCCAGCCCCGATTCAATCAGCATGCGTTTTCCCGCTGCCTCAACCAAAATCGGATCGGCTCGCAGCGGAATCTGGTTCAGATCGTTATTGGGGTATCGTTTGCTCCAGAGCGGTTTTGGTACGACACCGAACATCGCTCCCCCATCAAGCTGTGAAACGCCTCCGTCAAGCCAAGTCAGCTGGAACTCTCCCACTTGCAATCGATTCAATTGCCAACATCCTTCCTATCCATGAAGTTCGAAAAAAAAAAACACCCCGCAGGGCGCATGTTCACTTTTCCGTGATCATCACATGGTGAGCACAAGCAGCGACCTCTAGTAAAATATCGCTTGAAACCGCTTGCACTGTCAACTGTGTTTCCGTTTTCCGATGGATGAGTCTGAATTGGGCCAACTTTTCAGAGCCTTTGTACAAGCAAACCAATGTATGAACTGGATCAGCGCTGCCTCCAGCGATTAATGTAAGTCCGGGTGACAAGGAAAAGGTCCAATCTCCCAAACTAATCTTTTGTCCCTTCGCATATAAAAACTGACGCTTCCCGAGCAAAATGCCATTTTCGCTCATCATGTGCCACCTTCCGATCATCCAAAATAATTCGACGTGTTTTTATTTTGCAATGAATTTGCAGGAAAGGGAAGGGCTTCGACAAAACTTCTAATAACATGACAGAAATTAATCTGAAACGAAAGAGCTAGATACTTTTCTCAATTATTCATTTATATTAAGATTTACTTAGTATGAATTTATTTTTAAAACGGAGTGACAACATGGAAGAAACGGTCAACCTTCCTCAACGTTTATGCATGACGCTCGATCATCAGCCTGACCAATCCCTGATGACGATTCACGCGCCGGCATGGACCTATTTTTCCAAGAGCCGAATCGAGGAACGACTCCAAGGATGGAGCGCCCTTGCTGTTGGCGATGCGTTTCGGGTGCCTGTTGGGCAGCATTGGAAGAACGGGGATCTAATCGTTTCTCTGCCATCATTGCCTGAAGGATTTCTTCCGCTACCGCAGTTGACTTGGGAAGACTTCTGTATCGATTCGGTACAGACCATACTCAGAAAGATTGGCCAAGCGATGCAACAACTGCATGCCAATAATTTTTATATGGGAATGGTGCCGCTGGATTTGCTCTATGTTCATCCAATTTCACTTGAAGTGAAAATCGATATCCAGCCATTTCCAACCGCTCACCCGTTTGCGCATTTTATTTTGCCTGACTTTCCGCAGCCGTTAGTATCACGGTATGCGCGTTTTCCGGAATTTTCAGCAGTGGCAGATTTTTACGCATTCGGTCAGCTTGTTCACTGGTTCCTAAGCGGTACTTTCGCTCACGAGGCAGGTTTGAACGAACGGGAAGCCGCTGTGCTCCCCCCGCAACTCGCACGTCCCCTCGCCACCCTGTTGAAAACGCCGGAACGTTTCCATTCCCTGGCCGAAATTTGCAATCATTTGCAAATCAATATGAAACCGTTTCCTTTAGATGCACCTGCCACAGGACGCCACTCTGCCCTCCTCCATCCGATCAGCTCGCCGATTATGCCCAAAGAGCAAGCCAAGCTGCGCAAGTTTTTGCGGCAACCGTCCAAACGCTTTCTCGGTCTGTTTTGTGAGGATGTGGCCCTGCGTCATGACATTTACTTTCAGCATTTGACGGAAGTGACGGATCGCCATTTTTGGTTTGTGGTCAAATGCAAGCACTTACCGTTTTCTACCTTGCACGAGGTCATCTCGCGCTCGCTACATATAACAGCCGACATTCTCCCGTCGGCTCGCCCGAAACTGCAGCAGCTGGCACATCATTTCAGCCGCATCATCAATCAGCATCACGAGGGATTTCGCATCTACGCCGCCCTTGCCGATTGGGTGAACAGCTTTTTGCGTGAGATTTTACCGATCATCTCAAATCGAGCCATTTATTACGTATTGGAAGATTGCGAGCTGTTCGATGAGGAATCACAAAAAGTATTTGTTCACTTTTGGCAAAAGTATGGCAGTAAACTGACGGGTTTGCACATTTTGTTCAGCGGAAAACATAGACCGAGCCTCATTTCAGCCAGGATGATTACCTCACTGTCAGTCGGAGAAAAGACGCAGTCGCTCTATGAGCATCTTTTACTCTCACAACTCGGAAAAGCGGAGCCATCGCTTCTGGCAACACTGTCGGAAATGTTGGCCGCAGCAAAAGCGGACTTCCACCATTGCCCTCTTCTGCTAAGCGAATGGGTTCGGCAAGGCCACCTGCAATTCGGGACGGATGGCTGGTTATTGACACCGCAGGCTACGAGTGGAGATTGGCCGCAAGCAGTGCGCCCTATCATCACGAAGCGGCTGGCGAAACTGTCTGAAATGGAAAACAAGCTGCTCCGATTCATCGCCTGCTTACCGCAGCCGGTCCGGATTCAAGAGCTGCTTTCGGCTAATAAGGTGGAGACCTGTGGGTTGTCCACGGCACTCATTCGGCTTTCCCGCTTTGGGCTGCTCACCGTCTACAGCGAGAATCACATCTATCTCCACGCTGACATCGCCCAGCAGGTGTGGGAGGAGCGCGAAGATCTCGAGCGGCAGAGGTACCGGCAAAAGGCGCTGGAGATGCTGTACAGGGCGTATCCTGCCTCTCTGCCACCGCTGATTGAGCTAGCGCGGCAATCCTGCAACGAACGATTGCTCTATTTTTTTCTAATCAAGTATTACCGCCAAACCCGGTTCCTTTTGTCACTACAGGATCGTCTCAAGCTTCTGAATGAATTGCGTGCACTGCAATTGTGGCTGCAGCGGAACAAGATCAATTGCTGGGACCGCCAGCTGTACATGGTCTTCCTCAGCCTCAATCAGTTCACCGAAGCAGAGCAGACCGCGTTGCGCCTTTTCCAGCGCACTGGTGATGATTACGACCGCTTTTCATGGATGCGTGTCCAGCTGTTTTTGAACCAGGTGGACTTGCAGCAATTGAAGCACGAGCTGAGTCAATATGTGCAGAATCGGTCCAAACCGTTGCTTGAACGCTCACGCGCCGCCGACTTGCTCTTGTATACGGATTCGTTTTCTCCGCTTGGCCGAGAAGAAGCGCAGGCCATCGACATGTTTTACCGCAATGAATTTTACCCGCGGCGCAATGAGTTGTCGGTGCGCATTTTCGCTGAGTTTTCGATCATCTACACGATCATGCTATTTCAATATTTTCCGGAGCAGGAAGCATGGGCGTCGGCTCTCTTGAACAAGCTGGAATCCTTGCTGCAGACGTCACAGCACATCGACCTGTTGATCAATCTGTTCAACTGCTATATTTTCCACAGCAATGTCCACCTCTCCCGCACCTATAATCAGAGGCAGCTGGAAACCTCACGGCGGTACGGATACACGACCAAGGAGCAGCTAAGCTGCATCAATGGCATGGAGCTTTCCGTTTTTCACGGCGATTTGGCCGGGTTCCGCTACCATTTGGCACAGCTGCAGCAGACCGGCAATGTCAAGCGTTGGGACTTGCAAGAGCAGCTGCTGATGCACCAGCTTTTATACGCCTGCGAGTGGGAAGACTGGAGGACGTTTGCAGAAATCACGAGCCAACTGGCGCGCAAGCAGCTGACGGATTTCAGTCAGCAGCAGCAAGCGCTGTATGAGAGCTACGCTGCCTACCGCAGGCGACAGCCCTTACCTGAACCGTTCAAATGGCCGCTGCAAAACGAATTTTCGCTGTTTCAGGACGGGCTTTACCTCGCGGATACGGGAGAGATCGCGATGGCGCTGTACGCCTTCAAACAAAGCATCGCCATGAATGGGTACCGGCTGCAAAGCGGTTGGGCCTACCGCGAGCTCATCAGCCTCATGATTGCGCACGATTCCCCCGATACGGAATTGTGGCTCAACCGCTTTGAGGAGTTTATCTTGAACTATGGGTACCAGCTATTTTGGCCCGATTTGTACCGCGCGAATGCCGCCTGGTCGCTGAAGCGGGAAAACGCCCAGCGCGCCATGCTCTATTTGCGCAGGGCGATCAACGGCTATCAATTGATCGAAAAGACCGGCTTGCAGGTTCAACTCGGTCACGAACTGAAGCGGATCGTCAATCCGGCGCTTCCCGAGACCGTGCAAAAATGGGGCAATGACCCGATGCTTGCACAGCTGATCACAGAGCGCGAGCAATTCCTTCATCAATCACTCGACTTGTCTGTGATCATTCAGCTGAGCCAGCAAGTCACCAAATCGTTGGAGCTCTCCTCCACCATCCAGCGGCTGGTGCACGCGCTGTTCGAGTATTTTCCGATCCAACGCCTGTCCATATGCTATCGCCTGAACTATCGGACCGAGACGGATACATATTCCGCGTCCGGACTAATCGATGACGATGAGCTGTTCCGCTTCCAGATCGCAAAACGCAAGCTCGCCTGTCGTCGATATACGCTGTACCAGCGCGATCAGCAAGCGATTACACTTGAGGCATATACGGCCAAGATCGACGGCAATGAGCTGTCCCACATGGAGCAGTTTCTCTCCTTCATCAAGCCGCATATCGCCAATACGCTCTTGTATACCGAGATGATGATTGACGATTTGACCGGTTTTTACCAGCGTCGTTATTTTATCGAGCGGCTGACGCAAGAGTTCGGGGTCGCCAAGCTGTATGGCCTGGACTTGTCCCTGATCATGATCGATCTGGACAACTTTCGCCGCGTCAACGAGTACGGTCATCAGGAAGGGGATAAGGTGTTAAAGGAAATCGCGGCCCTAGTGCGCAGCTTGCTCCGGAAAAATGACATCCCCGGACGGTATGGCGGTGAGGAAATGCTTTTGATCCTGCCTAAGACGGATGGCAAGGTCGCCTTGAAGCTGGCGCGCGAAATCCGCCAGGTCATCGAGGAATCATTCGCATTCGGGCGCCCGTACGTGGTGACCGCCAGCATTGGGGTCTCCTCCCTCGAAACATGCAACGCCGCATCAGTCGATGAGCTGATCCGGCTTGCCGACGATGCCGAAATCAGTGCCAAAACAACGGGAAAAAACAAAGTGGTCGCCGCTTGGCAATCCACGGAATAACGCGATTCAATAAAAAACCCCCTGACCATTCAGGGGGTTTTGTGCATCATCAAAATATGCTCCAGGTCTTTGCATGCGGCTGCTGCCGCTGCGCGAGGGTCCGATTTTCCGCCGATTACAAGCAGCTCGCCCATTACGTCGGTCTCGACCATAACGGCTTTTGTCGCGCCATTCACCTGTGCGAAGCTGTGCTCAGCCGGATATAGACGGGGCTTGACGCTTGCGCAGATCCCGTGTGCTGTCCGGCATATTTCCCCGGTCAGCTTGGGGACGAGGTTTTGCTCGCGCCACTGTAGCATTTGCTCCACTGTGATCCCGGTGATCCCTTCTCGTTCAATCTGCTCAAGCCGAAGCCCGGCATCAAAGAGTGCGTTTGCCAAGATCACCAGTTTGCAAGCTGTATCCCAACCTTCCAGATCAAAGCGGGGATCCGGCTCCGCGATACCGCGACGCTTGGCCTCAGCCACCGCTTCCTCAAAGGGCACGTTGTCCTGGTACATCTTGCTTAAAATGAAGTTGGTCGTGCCGGTGAAAATGCCGACGAATCGACTCACCTCGCAACCGGCCAAATTGTACTCGGCCAAATCGATGGTGGGCAACGCCGCTGCAGTTGCCCCGCTGATTTTAAGCATAACCTGATGTTCCTCGGCCAGCCTTTTCAACCCCGGATAATCGAAGACAAGCGCCCCTTTGGAAATCGAGATCACATGCATGCTGCACCGGAGCGCTGTCGTGATGTACTCGTACGCCGGACCACCTGTGACGAAATCAGTCGGTCCTGCTTCGATCACCACGTCGGCCCCAGAGCCCTGTAAAAATGCTGTGCCTGTATGTGCCTCCGATGCTTCCGGCGACGCTTGCAAGCCGCCTGAAGCCGCCGTGAGGGCTGCAAGCTGCTCGCCTGGCAAGCCCGCTTGGTGATACAGACCTTTTTTTGAGCCGCAGACCCCGACAATGCGCACGTCCGCCTGATAGCGCTGCAGATAGCGCTCTCTACGCTTCCCGATCAGCTCCGCCACATGCCAGCCCACTCGACCAAAGCCCGTGATGACGATATTCCACTGTTTCACCTTGTAGCCCTCCTACAGAAGCAGCAGTTTGCCCGTATCGGCCGCCCACTTGCCGAGCAGCTTTTGATATTGGGCCTGCTCCTCGTCGGACGACATTTCCACGATGAAATGAAACGCCAATACCGCCAACTTTTCAACCGCTTTGCCTGGCTCCAAGTACCGCGTCTTTTCCACGAGCGTCATTTCAGCCACGATCTGCTGGCCCGCAGCCAAAAGCTTCTGCGGATCGCGCTTCTCCTTTTGGCAATCGTATGACACTTCAACTTCTACTTCATACAAGCCTTTTTCCAAAGGAAAGACATGGATCGTCGCCGTCGGCTTCCCTGCCTGGATCGCATCCTCATTTTCCGCGAACATCAACTCCACCTCATGCGTCTCTTCTTCCGCAATCAGCGATTGCTCCGTACGCATGAGCACCTCCACAATGTCACCGTGCTCACTGAGCTGCTGCTCCAGATGACCGATCAATTGCTCCAACATCGTCATCCCCTCCTTCTTCCATCATGCTTCATCACATTCCATAAGTATAATTAGAAAACTTGGCTGCGCCAAGTTTAATTGGCGCGGCCTTAGTTGCGCTTATACTGGAGCGGGTGCGTTTTAGCTTCCGCTCTGTATTAGAAAACTTGGCTGCGCCAAGTTTAATTGGCGTGGCCTTAGTTGCGCTTATACTGGAGCGGGTGCGTTTTAGCTTCCGCTCTGTATTAGAAAACTTGGCTGCGCCAAGTGGCGCGGCCTTCCCCCATCCCCAAAAAGAAAACCCCTCCGCTCAGGAGGGGGTTACATTATCGAAATTTTTGGACTGCAGAAACTCACTCAGCCATGCACGCCGTACATCTTTGTTCGGACAATACCCTAGCAAATAACTGTCACCATGCATATATTTTTCCTTGATCCATTCTTTGTGCTTGCGAAAGAATGCATGTTGGAAATCAAGCGGCATTTGTTGATACTCTTCAATTGCGGAAGGATTTTGGAGGAAAAACTCCTCGTCATACACCGTTTCTTCAGCGGGTTGACGACTGCACAAGTAAAAAAACAACACCACTAAAACTGAATTAATAATAAATTGTGTCATTCTTCAATCCCTCCCAAGTCCCTATGTCCGATAGCCGAACTCGAAAATGAATGCGCTTACACTATATATTATCGAAAGCATCCATTTCGTTCGACTTATTCGTATATTATTATCTTACCATGATTTTTGTGTTTGCAAACCTGAAACTTTCTGAAAATGGCGGCATTAGCAAAACTGGCTCCGCGCCTTCTGCGGAGCCTAGTTGCGCTTATCCTGGAGCGGGATTGTTTAAGATTCCGCTCTGGATTAGCAAAACTGGCTCCGCGCCTTCTGCGGAGCCTAGTTGCGCTTATCCTGGAGCGGGATTGTTTAAGATTCCGCTCTGGATTAGCAAAACTGGCTCCGCGCCTTCTGCGGAGCCTAGTTGCGCTTATCCTGGAGCGGGATCGTTTAAGATTCCGCACTGGATTAGCAAAACTGGCTCCGCCGCATTTTCTGAGCCTTAGTTGCTTTTCCCACCAAAAAGAAAAACATCACCCGATCAGGTGATGTTTGCGTCATTCGCTTATGATTTTCCCGTTTTATTGGACTTGTTTTCAGCTGGCGGTTGTGCGTTTCCTGTCTCGGTAGAGGTTCCTGTTTGCGGAACCATATCTGGTGGTGGTGTCGACTGCGACTGAGGCGATGTCTGCTGTTGCGATTGTGTCTGTGGTTGTGTCTGTGGTTGTGTCTGTGGTTGTGTCTGTGGTTGTGTCTGCGGTTGTTGTGTTTGCGGCTGCTGCATATCGGCAGGCGGCTGTTGATCCGTCGGCTGCTGATTCCCTTGTACGGTGCCGGTTCCTTGCGGATGCACCGGCACAGCAGGATCGGGCGTTGTTTGCCCACCCTGCTGCTCTGGCGTTACCATGTCGGCCGGCGGCGTCTCCTGCTTCGCTTCCTCAGAAGGCTCGTGCTTTGTTTGTTTAGCCGACGCTGTTTTTTGCACCGGCTTTTTTTTCGTTACCGTTCTCGTAGTCGTCGCTACATCGTCATCCGATCCGTTTGAGATGATCGAATTGTTTAGCTTGCCGACATCTTCCGGCTTGATGCCCATCTCGGTTTGCAGTGTCGTGCGGATGTTGTTCATCGTATCTTTCGGTAAGAACGTATACCCCGAATTACCACTCCAGAACGCATCGTTTTCCAGGCTCGTGATGGAGCTCGCATCGATTCCTTTGAAATCGTAGACGATTCCTTTGATCTTGTCAGGCGGCAGGTCGGTATGAATATGTTTTCCGGCGATATCGATTACATTGAAAATTTTGGTTACTCCGTCAAGAGAAATCATCTTGTTCACGATAGCTTTGATGACTTCCTGCTGTCTGCGGTTGCGGTCAAAGTCATTGGAAAAATATTTGGTCCCGCGGTTGTCATGACGATGTCGGACATAGCCAAGGGCTTGCTCGCCATTGAGCAGCTGTTGACCCGGGTTCAAGTTGATATGGGTGTCATCGGTTGGGTCATCGTAAATGAGTTTGCGATCCACATTCACGTCTACCCCGCCCACTTCGTCGACGACTGCCTTGAAGCCATCGAAATCGACAGAAACATAATACTGGAGCGGAATCCCAAAAACCTCGCTCAGCGTTTGCTTCGCTAATGTAATCCCGTTCACGACAGGCGTCTGGCCATTTCGCTCAGCTTCGCGTTTTTCCGCTTCACCGTTGGCGTAGACGGAATTGATTTTGTGATAATCGCGATAGCCAGGGATTTTGATGCGCGTATCACGCGGAATCGAAAGCATCGTGACTTTTTTATTGACTGGATTAATGACCGCCACCATCATGACGTCGGTATTCATCGAGCCTGTCTCTTTTCGGGTGTCACTGCCTAAAATCAACAGGGAGATCGGTTCATTGGCGTGGTACTCTTTGCTCAAGTTAGGGTCAACCGTCTGCACCCCGTCTTCCGTTTGGGTCGAGCTCGCCGTCTTCAGCGCATTGTCCACTTTCCAATATACCGCACCTGCTGCTCCTCCGCCCACCAATAGCAGGAAGAGAAAAAGTATGGTAAAAAATCGTTTCCAATTCCGTTTCTTTTTTACCGGCTTCGCCTTGGTAGTCCGCTGGGGCGTCCTCCCGGGGTCCGGCATCCGGGTTCTTGCTGCCGAATCTCGCATATGTAATCAGACTCCTTAGTTACGTAATGCACTACCAAAATCATATGTGGTCCATGGCGCCGTTTGCACAATCGACAAAAAAAACGATTTCACGTATCACGTGATTGGCACTGTTAAACGAAGATATTGCGAAACAGACCTTTCCAAGCAAAAGTCTTCTAGTATTCTATCACAGGAATGTCTGGTTTTGTAGAAAAAAAATCCCTCTCCCCGTGTCATCTGACGCGAGAAGAGAGATTTTTCATCGTGAATTGTCGTTTTTCACTTAGCCTTGATTGGGTGTATCCGCATAATCTGCAGGTGGTGCAGCTGGTGTTGCCGGGTCTGTCGACGGCGTCTGTGGCGCATAATCTGCCGGGGGTTGCTCTTGACCAGCTGGTTGCTCCTGGTTCGGTGTCCCGCCGTTCATATCGGATGGCGGCTGTTCCTTGCCAGTATTCGTCGATGGCGTAGACGGTTTGGTAGAAGGCTTTTTCGTCGGCTGCGCTGGTTGCTCTTCCACAGTCGGCTGTTTGACTTCGGGTTTTGTGGTTGTGGTTTGCGTCTGCTTCGGAGGCGTAACGACCGATCGCGTTTTTTCATTTGCACCCAGCGAAACGGAGTCGTTCAGCTGACCGAGCGTTTCCGGTTTGATATTCATCTCCGTCTGCAGCGCGGTCCGGATGCTCGCAAGCTTGTCGTTCGGGAAGAACGTGTAGTTCATGTTCGGCCCCCCAACCCAATAGGCCCCGTTTTCCAACGAGTTGATGGCGCTGGAATTGACTCCGGCAAAATCTTTGAGCACCCCTTTGATTTTGTCAGGGGGCATGTCTGTCCGCAAGTGATCGCCGGCAATCTTCATAATATCGAGAATTTTGGTCATACCGTCAATCGTCGTCATCTTATCCACAATCGCATGAATGACTTCCTGCTGTCTGCGATTGCGGTCAAAGTCGCTCGATTCATACTTGGAGCCGCGGTTGTCATGACGATGGCGCACGTAGTCGAGCGCTTTGTCGCCGTTCAGCACTTGCAGCCCCGGGCTCAAATTGATATGCGTGCCATCCGTCGGGTCATCATAGACCAGCTTGCGGTCGACATTCACTTGTACACCGCCTAGCTCGTCGATAATGGCCTGAAATCCTTTGAAGTCCACTTCCGCATAATATTGAATCGGAATGCCTAACACGTCCTCAAACGTGCTTTTCAGCAACGTGATCCCGTTCTCCGTCGGCTTCTGTCCTTTTTGCTCCGCGCGCTTCTTTTGGTTTTCGCCAAGCGCATAGACGGAATTGATCTTCTCATACCCGCTCGTGCCCGCCAGCTTGATACGCGTGTCACGCGGAATGGACAGCATTGTCACTTTTTTGTTCACTGGATTGATCGTGGCCAGCATCATCACGTCGGTATTTAGGCCACCGCCGTTTTTCCGCGTGTCACGACCGATAATCAACATCGAAATAGACTTATCCGGTTCATAGACCGTGCTAAGGCCTGGCTTAACCGTGGCTACCCCGTCATTTGGCGTAGGCTGACTCACATCTTCCACGAGCTGGCTGAACTGCCAATAGAGTGCGCCCGCTGCCGCACCACCGCTTACGACAAGCAACAAAAGCAGCAGCAGAAGGTTTTGCTTCCATCCGCGTCTTCTCCTCGGTTTTACCTTACGGGGCTCTTTTTGAGCATTTTTGTTGTTTGGCAGCCGTGCCGGCTTCGCCGCTTCTCCCATATGTATCAGTCTCCTTTATCTGGTTGTTAATTTCGACAAAAAAAGAAAAATTCCCCCTTCTTCGTGTATTTGACGAAGAAAGAGGAATTTTGTTACAGCAGTGGATACACCTTTCGGGTGAACCTCGTTATTGCAGCCCTTTTGGCGCTTGGCTAAAGCCTTGCACAGGTCCGTCTTTTTTTGGCTGCTGCGAACGGTGCGCATCGCCGCCTTGACGGACATGGCTCTCTTGCTTGCCGTTGATGTCATTTGACTTTTTTTCCATAGCAAATCGCCTCCTTTGCCGCAAACTTGCTTTAGTTTGTGATGAAAGAAGGCGGGTTATCCAGTCGGGCGGACAATTTATGCCGCTTTTAGGAGATGGAGCAATTACTCCTTGATTCGGTAAAACGCGCACGTATTGGCATATACGCGTTCTGCTATCTGTTCATTCGCCAAGCCTTTCAGCTCAGCCAGCTTCGCCACCACGTCAGCGATCATGGCCGGATGAGTCATCTTTCCAGCAAACGGACCTTCAAACGGCCATGGCCCATCCGTTTCGACCATCAACTGCGAAAGTGGATAGAGGCTCGCCAGCTCTTGGATGTCCGGTTCATACAGCACATCCGGCGTTAGCGAAATATAGTACCCATTGCGGATCATGCGCTCTGTCGTTTCCACCGGACCTTTGTACCAGTGAAAATGTGCGCGATTCACCCTGTGCTTTTCCAGCATGTCGCATGCGATGGCGGCGTCATCGTAGACGGCGTGCAAAACGATCGGTTTATCCAGCTCTTTGGCCAACCGGATGAATGTATCCAACAGCTCAATATAGGGTTCGAGCACAAAAGCTTTCCCCTTCTCTTCCATCTCCTGCCGCAAATAATACGGCAGCCCAACCTCGCCGACCGCGACCATTTCCGCCGCGTGTTCCCGAATCCATGCCACGAGCTGCTCCTGCTCGTGCGGTGTCGGTACAGCCTGCTCAGGATGATACCCATATGCCGGAAAAACAAGCGTTGGGTGCTGCTTCGCAAGTGCGCTCGTCCGCTTGGCAGAGGCGAGATCCATTGAGACGGCGATCATACCGCTAACGCCAGCACGAGAGCAATCACGCAACATCTGCTCCTGTTCCGCTGGCTCATACTTTTCCAAGTGAATATGCGCGTCAATACCTACCTTCATTTTGCCTCACCTACCTCAAGCGCATGTTCCACACTGTTTCGCTTCAATGACTCATACAATTCTTGTCGCAGCAGCTGGAATTCCTTCGCATGCATGATCTCCTCCCGGCGCGGACGGGCAAAAGGCACCTTCAGCTCTTGCAGGACGCGCGTCGGCTTGTTTGACAGGACATACACCCGATCCGCCAGATACAGCGCTTCCTCGATGCTGTGTGTGACGAACAGGACGGACCGCTTGTTCGCTTCCCACAATTCCAGGAGCCAATTTTGCATGTCTTGCCGCGTCAGCGCATCGAGCGCACCGAACGGCTCATCGAGGCACATCAGCTCCTGGGGAGACAGGAGAGCACGCGCAAACGAGGCACGCTGCTGCATCCCGCCGGAGAGCACGTGCGGATACTGCTGCTCATAGCCTGCAAGCCCCACTCGATCAAGCCACTCCCGGGCCAGCTTAAGCGACTCTCCTTTCGGGTAGCCCGCGACTTCCCTCGCCAAAATGACGTTTTCTTCAATCGTACGCCACGGCATCAGGGCCGGCTGCTGCGGCATGTAGCTGATCAATCCTTTCGTCCCCGTCACATCACTGCCATCCTGCACGATTCGGCCAGAGGTTGGCGCCAAGAGACCGCCAATCAAATGAAACAAGGTGCTTTTCCCACTGCCGGAAGGGCCGAGTATCGCGACGAATTCGCCCACACCTACGGTCAAACTGATGCCGTCCAGCACTTTCGTCTCTTTTTTGCCATTCCGAAAGCTTTTCACGATATCTTGTAACTCAAGCTTGATTTCGGACACGCGCGCCCCTCCCTTTGATCAGCCATTTTTCCAATAGAAGCACGGCGGCGAACATCACCAGGCTGAGCGCAAAAATGACCATCAGCGCGACGAAAATCCGATCCGTACGAAACGACGATTTGGCAAACAGCATGTAATAGCCGATTCCTTTGTCGGTGCCGAGCCATTCCGCGATAACCGCCCCCATGACGCTGTATGCCGCTGTAATTTTCAGTCCGGCGAAAAAATAAGGGAGCGCGTTCGGAAGCTCTAGCTTGAAAAACAGCTGACGCCGGTTGGCACCGATCATTTTCATGTAGTTGTACATAGACGGGTCAGTCTGGGCAAAGCCATCGAGCGTGGCAATGACAACAGGGAAAAAGCAAGCGAGCAAAATCACGATCATCTTGGGCAAAAGTCCATAGCCGAACCAAATCATCAACAGCGGTGCCAAGGCGATGATCGGAATGTTTTGGGTCAGGATCAAAAGCGGATAAAACCCGCGTTTAAACCCGGGGATCAGGTGCAGGATGCACGCGATGACCAGACCCGCGGTCCCGCTTAGCAAAAAGCCTGCGAGTGCGATTTGGGACGTCGCCCATGTGTGCATGCCGAGGCGCGGCAGCTCCGATAAGGCTTCGCGCAAAATGTCTGCCGGGGAAGGCAGCAGCCACTTCTCGATACCAAACAAGCTGACAGAAATCTGCCAGCCCAGAATGAAAAGGAAGACCACCAAAAGTGGTGGCCAACTCGTTTGAAGCCATTTCATACCGCTTTTCATCGGTATTTTTCCGTTAATTTGTCCATCGAGGCACCCGATGGCTTGAATAAGATTTTAACCTGTGAAATGACGCTGGGGCTCCCCATCTCCAGCATCGCTTCATTCATCCGTTTCACGATGTCCAAGAGTTCGTCCAGATCACCCTCCATCGTCGTTTCCAACGGATTGACCACATATTTAACTTTGGACTGATCGATGATCTCGATGGCCCGGTCAACATACGGGATGACATCCTCGTTGTCTTTCGTTCTCGGCAAAATTTGAATGCTGACAAGTGCATTTGCCATTATTTCATCACTCCTGCTCGCTTTTATTCAGGAAGGAACTGATTCGTAAACGCCTTATCCGCATCGAGCTGCTTCTCCAAAAGCTTGTGATCAAGCATCCAGCCCGCATAGTTTTCCCATACTGCTTTTTTCTGCTCGCCCCAACGTGGTGCATCGTCCTTGTAACGTGGCGACAGCCATTTTTGGCTCGCATGCACGAGATTTTTGTCCAAGTCAGGCGCTGCTTTGCAGAGGATATCCGCCGCTTCGTCCGGTTTGTCGATCGCAAACTGATAGCCTTTGGATACTGCAGCCATGAATTTTTTGACCACATCAGGCTTCTCTTGAATCATTTTTTCATTGGTAACAAGAACAGGGGTATAGTAGTCCAGTTTTTCCGAGTAATCTTTCAAATAGATCATGTTCATCGGCTCTTTACGTTGCTCCGCCTCAATTCCGGTCCAGCCGTAGTAAATCCAGGCGAAATCGATGTCGCGTTTGACCGCCGTGAAGTAATCCGCGTCACCGATGTTGACGATTTTGACTTTGCTCGCATCCGCTTGCTGGCCTTGCATCAATGACTCGATCATAGCGTTTTCTGCAGGCGAGCCCCAACCGCCGTACGTTTTGCCTTCGAAATCTTTCGGCGTTTTAATGTTTTTGGCGACAGGCGATGCGAACCCGGACGTATTGTGCTGGATCACAGCCGCGATGGAAACGAGCGGCACACCTTGAATGCGGGCCTGGGTGACGCCTTCCTGATAGCTCACACCAAATTCTGCGTTACCCGCGCCAACCATCTGATCCGATCCAGTCTGCCCCGGCTGGATGATTTGTACATTGAGTCCTTGCTCTTTGAAAAAGCCCTTTTCCTGTGCGACATACAACCCGGTATGGTTGGTGTTAGGCGTCCAATCCAGCACCACTTTGATGTCAATCGGCTTGCCCGTCTCTTGTGCAGGCTGACCGGCAGCTGCCTGATTGCCCGACGCAGGCGGCTGTGCGCCTTGTGAGCATCCTGCAAGGGCCAAGAACGTGCCCAACAGTGCAAACGTTAGTTTTGCTTTGATTCTCATGGTTTTGTGTTCCACTCCTCTGGTTGAAAATGAAAATAAAAACGCCCCCTGATCCAGGGAGCGCTCAATATCCATGCGAAAGTACCTGTTCGCCGCTTCTCGCGGACGGAACGTTTCCTACGCTGGCATTACCCAGATCAGGTATAAGGGTCAGTATCTTGAAGGGATACACTCTCAGCCGGCCAATTCCAGCACCCCATGGCATCTATTAGGTTTCGGCTACATTATAGCACAACCGGTCGGTTTGTCTATACGTAAGTGACACTCAGCCGCAAATCCGCATAAAAAGGCGATCATACCGGCTCACCTTCCTTGTACTAGGCTACATATACTGTCACCAGAATCCCGCTAGGAGGTAATCTGTTGCATGACGAGACCAACCATCGGCATACTGACATGGCGCGGCGAAGGAAGCCGGTTCGCTGAACCCGGCTATTTTCGCCGTTTAGTTCAGGAAGGCTCGCATTTGGGCGCGAATGTATTCCTCTTCTCCCATAAAGATGTATCCTTGGCGCAACGCAAAATCAGAGGCTATGTCCCCGGTGCAAGCGGCGGCTGGGTTAGCAAAATCTTCCCCTGGCCTGATGTTGTCATCGACCGCTGCCGGAAAGGTTCGCCGGAGTACAGGGAGCTACGTAAGAAAAAAAATCTGTTCCTTTACGCCAATCATACGTACACGAATAAAGCGACAGCGACAAAAATCTTTTTGAAAGAAAAAAGCTTGCTGAAATGGATGCCAGACACGGTTGACTATTCGCCCACAAACCTGCGCGACATGCTTGGCAAATACAAGCTGCTTTACATCAAGCCGGGCAATGGCACGGGCGGCCGCAGCATTTTGCAGCTGCGGCATGCAAAAGATGGCTATCATCTTCTCGGGCGTGATCTTTCACTCGTTCGGCGTAAGGCGCATTTGAAGAGCGAATCGGCATTGGTCAGCTGGTTGAACCGCTGGGTCAAAAACCAGCAGATTCGCAACGGAAATTTCATGGTCCAGCAAGGCTTGCAGCTCGCCCTCGTCCCGGGTCGCGTCGCCGATACCCGCTTATTGATTCAAAAGGATGAGACGGGCACATGGTCCGTGACAGGGCTCGGCGTCCGCGTCGGTCCAAAAGACAGCTCCACCTCCAATTTGCATGGCGGAGGAAAAGCCGTTCCGTTCCAAACCTTTTTCAAAGAGCGGTTCGGCGAGCAAAAGACAGCTGCGATCCTCGCTGAATGCCACGAGCTCGCTCATGCAGTCGTTGATGTGATCGAGCAGCATTTTGGCAGCATGATGGAATTCGGCCTGGACATTGGCGTCGATGTAAATGGAAGAGTGTGGCTGATTGAAGTGAACCCCAAACCAGGGCGCGACATTTTCAAGGAGATGGGGCAGACTGCCTTGTTTCGCCAATCCATCCAGCGCCCGCTGCAATATGCCATGCATCTTCTCGATCAGCAAAAAGCCCAGAAAGCCCTGTGATTCAGGGCTTTTTCTCATTTTATTCTCATTTTCTCCTCATCATATTCTCATTTACATATAGGAAAATAGACCCTAACGAAAAGAAATCTCGTTACCGATAGTTAGAAATCTCTCCTTTTTTAGGTCCATCTGCTCAAAATGCCCATAGGAAAATTTTGCAGGGTTATGTATCAGGATACATTGCTTTAACATGGAAATGTACCCAGTTAACTGGGGCGACAACAACACGAGGAGGAACAACAATGACAAAAAAAGATTGGCTGAAAAAATCTACATTGGCTGTCATGCTGAGCACATCCCTGTTGGTGTTCGCTGATGGTGGACAAGCCTTCGCTGCGCAAGCGAGTGCGAGCGATGTAGCGAACGATGCCTACGATTTGCTGGGCAAACCATATAAAAGCAGTGCAAACGGGCCAAGCTCCTTTGACTCGGCGGGATTCATTACATATGTCATGAAAGAAAGCGGCATAAAGTTGGATGATTCGCTCAAATCGTTGACGACTGCAGGAAAAAGCGTAGCTAAGACTGACATCAAGCAAGGCGATATCCTGTTCTTCAAGAACGATTCCTATGCAGGTATCTACGTTGGTAACGACAAGTTCCTGTACGCTTCCAAAGGCCAAGGGAAAGTTGTTGAACAAAAGCTTTCCAAAGTGAAAAGCGATTTGACCAAAGTTCGCCGTATTCTGGATACGACTACCGGCACCACTAAGCCAGAAACTTCTCAAAATTGGGAAAAAGTTGCCCAAAGCGTCATCAAAGCTGGTGAAAAGTACATGGGCACACCATACCAGTATGCTTCCAGCCGTTCTGACAAATCTACGATGGACTGCTCCGAATTCGTAATGTGGGCCTATAAAGAAGGCGCGAACATCGATCTGGGTAAAGGCGGCGCTCGCTCCGAGTACAAGAAAACAAAAGAGATTTCCCGCAGCCAACTGCGTCCTGGCGATCTCGTCTTCTTCTCGACCAGAGCAACTATGAAATATGACGCAAACGATATCAACCGTATCGGTCACGTCGGCATTTATGTTGGCGATAACAAAGTACTTCATACATATGGTGAAGGCGGCGTAAAATACAGCTCCATGAAAAGCGGTTGGTGGAACGAGCACTTTGTCAGAGCAGGTCGTGTCATCAACTAACGAATCGTACCATCGCATGAAGGATTTAATACATTGGCTCCCCAAGTTTTTTGGCGGAGCCTTTTGTGATATCACGGCGCCGACAAGCCTTTGTTACACTTCTTATACTCACATAGAAAGCCCTCAGACACCGAATTCCGGTGCACTGAGGGCTTTTAACTTTTATGCTATTGCGTGGTAGGGCAACTATGCCAGCACGGTTATGTCAGCACCTAGAAGTTTGGAAACAACCGGCGGATACAGCTCCGGTGTGCCGTACAAATACCAAACTCCGTCCGCTGCTTGTCCAATCACGGCAAACAGCGACCAGTTGGCTGCGAGCGTATCTTCCACTGCGCTCTCGAGCTTGAGAACCAGCTCAGCGCCACTTTTTTGCTTAACGCTCCATCCAGATGCCTGCTTCGCTGAAACGACCCAAACATTCTCTGCGACCTTGCTCGGCTTACGAGCGGCATCGTATAGATTGCCCAACGCTTCTTTTTGCAGCAGTTGGCGCATCCGGAACGCTTCCGGCAATGTCTCCTTCAGCTCCGACAGCAGCGTTTGCATTGCAACGGAGAGAATGGTCTGGTACCGCTTATCCAGCCATTTGAAGAACGCGGTTAAGACGGAAAGCAGATTGGCTGCAAACGTTTTGGAAATGGTCTCCGATCGCTTCACGCAATCGTGCGTGAGGAAATAGGCCATTTCCTCCGGACGCAGCTGCGCCCAATCAAAACGCGGTCCGAATGCGCTACGCACAAAGGTGCGGAACAAATTCATGACCTCATCGTATTTTTTTACAGTTGCTTCAGACTTGCCTTCCGTCATATCGCGCACAAAATCTGCGATATCGCCAAGCAGCTGCGGCTGTACCGTATAAACACTTTCCGGCAGCCCTTCGATCAGCGGGCGGCTAAGCAAGTTTTCGATGTTCAACGTCGAATTCGGAAGCGCTAGGCGTGGTCGGAGCATATCCAAGCGCATATAGCGGCCTGCTCCTTGGCCTACCTGATTTTCCTTCTCCATCTGAGTCACGACTAGCTCCAACTGCTGTTTGAACTCGCCATGCTCTGATGCAGCGACCAGAATCGGTTCCATGCCGCCCAATTCAGGCTGCTCCGAGGTCAGCCACTTTTCGGCAAAGTACGTCTGAACAGCCCACTGAAGCAGTTTAGGTGGAAGCGCAGGCTCACTAGTGATGAAGATGGTGCCTTTGCTTAAGCGCGCATTGGTCGAGGTCAGCACTTGAATCGGCTGCTCTTCTACAAGCTCACTGCAGTACAGTGCATCGGCGATCTCATCTGCTTGAGGCGCAAATGCCTCGATGACGAGCACCTCTTCTTGCAGATGCAATTCACCCGCAACTTCATGCAGCTCCAAAAGCGCGTTGCCGAGTGAATGCAGCAAAAACTCCTGTTTCGCTGTTGTATACACCCACAGCTCATCAGCCACATCTTGTTTTTTCAGCGTAAATGACGGATTCGCCTCCAGGCGCTCCCGAATTTCACTGCGCGAAAACGGCTGCTTGTACGTGCGGCGCAAAAGCCCTGTTGCCTGTCGCTCCGTCTCTGTCGAACCGGATTGCAAAACAAAACGGTACAGGTCAGGCGCTGTAAGGCCACCCGAATTTTGAGCCAAATCGATTAACGCTGGTTGCAGCTGGGCTGGCAAAAACATGCTGCCCGAGAACAGCAACTCCCGCTGTCCAAGTGACAGCAAGCGGCCTGCTATAATCTGCCCGGGTTGTGGGGTGACACCTTTGACGTCGACGACTTCACGGCGTCCCTCCCCAAGCAGCTCGCGAACGGTTACATGATCATCATGAATCTCCTCAAGTACGTAAAGCGCGAACGAGAGGTTACGGAAGCCTTCTTGCAGCTCCGCTTCCATTTTCCGGCCATCTTGGGCCAAAAATTGATCCAGCAAGCTGCCCCCGACTGGTTTGCGATCAAACACAAACCAGTTGTAGAAGTGTGCAGCCCATTCCGGCGAAAGCAGCGTTTCTTCCGGCAAGCCCACTTCTTGTGCGATTTGCGCCCGCGCTTGCGCTACATCCGCATCCGTCGCTTGTACGCCTACGAATCTGCGCAGCTTTTCGATCCACATGGTGTATTCCTTGCGCAAGCGCTGTTCACGCAAACTCCGCAATTCATCAATGGGCGTGACGACACCACAACATTTTTTGTATTTTTTTCCGCTTCCGCACGGACAAAGCTCATTTCTACCGACTGACATGGGGGATGGTTCTACTCCTTTCGTCACGAAACACTCACGCATGGTGACAGTAAAAGTCCACACGTGAAAAAAACGACTTCGACTTATGTTCCCAGTTTTCCCCGATTCATCGAAATTCGCTCATCATCTGGGCAAATTTTTGTTAGAATCGTTGGGAATCGTGGGTAATTCCAGCATCCGCCAATGGCTCGTAATGCGAAACAAAGGCTTCCAGCTGCTGGATCATTCTTTCAATACGCTGTTTTTCCGCAATTTGGCTCGAGATAGCGGATAATTGGTTGGTTGAAAACAGGCGGATAACCTCTTCATCCATAAACGCAAGGCGTCCCCGATAGTCCTGGATGATCTGTCGTAACAGAACAAACCGCTCTTCTAACCGGATCATTGCCTCAAGCTGACTCATTGTCCGATAGCGGCCAGCACCTGTTGGATTCCTTGGACGAGCTGCTCGTTTTTCCATTTTTCCTGCATCAGCTCTTCGATTGCCTGCATGTTGCTTTGTTGGAAGTTGTTCACAACCTCTTGACCCATATCGTCGTTGCGCGTTTCCAGAAGAGCTACCGCTTGTTTCAACAACTCGTCAACCTCATGCAGTACTGGTTTTGTCAATGTCGTGTTCATTCCCAATTCCTCCTTGGCCTCAATCGTTATAGTTGATGCATTGTTACCTTCATTGGTCGATTCTTCTGTTTCATTTGTTTCTTCTGTTTCATTAGTTTCTTCTGCTGCTTCTGTTACTTCCGTTGATTCTGTTACTTCCGGCATCTGTGCCTCGTTCTGTTCATCTGTGGCTTCCTCTTGCGGCGCGTCTGTTTCCGTTGCTTCCACTGTATGTGCGGCTTCAACAGCTACAGGAGCATCGGCAGCAGCTGCTTCAACCGGCTCGACCGGATTGTCCGCGATCTCTGCTTCAACTGCGAGCGTCGCCGCCGCTTCCGCCTGATGCTCATCACCAGTCGTCTCTTCCGCCTGGTTTTGTATGTACACCACTTCGCCTTCCACTTGGAACCTGTCGTCCATTTCCGGAAGAAAAACGTATTCTTTCGCGTTTAAGCCAAGGTACACTTCGAGGACATGGCCATAGGATCGCAAAGCCAGCTGCTGAAACTTCCGCTCGACAGCAAACGTATACAGCAAGTCGTTGGCCAGCTTCCATTCGACCAAGTACCAGCGCGGGTCCCCTTCATATTGTACAAATCGAGGATCTCGCTCCAGTTCCAGCATTCGAGAGACTTGATTCCAGGAAAAGCTGGTTCTTTTTCGCAGCTCGGGTATGATCTGATCCAAGCTCCTCGGTAAATGTGTCTCACGCATAAATCGGTAAGCCAAATCGAACACCTGATGTGGCGCGTATGTCAATTCCAATATCGCTTCGCTGCGCCCAATGCGAACCGGTCCGGCTGGATGCGCGAGCACCTCTTGGAGCATAGATTCTGCTGGGGTAACAACATCGGCATCCCGCAGTGTTTGGTCGAGTCGCTCTAAGAATTCATTTCTTGGAAGTGAACGCTCCCCGGGCCGGAACACTTTCTTGATGAAACTGGCGGATGTATAGGTTGGCCGTTTCATGAACATTCTCCTCCATTCTCCCAGTACTCTTCCAATGTAAGTTGGAATAAGGTAGGTATTCTACAAAAATAGAAAATTTCCTACCTACGATCTATGATGTTAGATGAGTTTTTCTGCGATTAATACCCACGCCACACACGGCGGCGAAGCACGGGTGCATAATCCCATTCTTCTTCCATCTGCGTCAAGGTTTGCCCAAGCGCATTCATTTTGCTGTCGATCTGATCCAGGTAGTGGAACAGAACAGCTGTTGGCGTTTTGCCGGAAACCGCGCTGCCGTATCCAAGATCAACGTCGCCGTGATGGCTCAAGATGCAATGCTTCAAATGCAAAATCTCCGAATCTTGGGGCGAAATCCCAAGCGCCCGGCACGCGTCGCTGACCAATTCCACCCCCATGACGAGATGGCCGATCAGTTGGCCAGGCGTGGAGTATTCAGGCGCGATGGCATCGGACAGCTCGTACAGCTTCCCGATATCGTGCAGGATGCATGTCGCGTACAAGCTGTCGCGGTCGACTTGTGGATAAAGCGGCAAAATCCGGTCTGCCAGCGTTAGCAAGGAAACGATGTGCTCCATCAGCCCGCTGTAATAGTTATGGTGCATTTTCACGCCAGCTGGAAAGCTTCTAAGGCGGTCTTGCAGATCAGGTTCACCGAGCAAATGCTCAATCACTTGTCGCAGCGTCTGGCTTTTCAGCTTGCCGACATATCCTTGCAACGATGCCCACAGCTCGTCTTGCGGCACCGGCGAAGCTTGCACGAGCGACTCATGCCCGACCTCGTCTGACGCGGACGCGAGGCGAATGCGCTGGATGACCAACTGCTTTTTGCCTCGATACATCTGAACGGTTGCGTCGATTTTGACGATGGCCTTCACCTGGATGATCTCTTTGAGCTCCTCGGTTACATCCCACACTTTTGCCGGCAAGGTGCCGGACTGATCCGCTAGCTCCAGGTTAAAATACTCCTTCTGGTTGCTTGCCGTCGCCAGCTCTCTTTGTTTGACCAGACAAAACGTGATGACGCGTTCTCCCTCCGCATAATCGTTCAATTGTTTCAAGATGGATTCCCCTCACTTCTTTTTCGCCTTGGAGAAAAGCAGCTCTTTCAACTTGGTTACCATATTTTTTCCTACCAGCTCATCCGCTGTTTTCACAACGCTCGAAATGACGTCCAGCAGGTTTTGTTTGCCATTCCAATGCTCAAGCACAATGGTTTGATCCACATCGAGCAAAATTTTCCGCAACGCGTACACCGCGAACACGACATCATCGACCATTCCCAATGGACCTGCCACCAGTTCTGGAATCAGATCGATCGGCGAGATGAAATAGGTGACCGCCAAGCCGACGATCGCTTTTGATTCCAGCGGAACCCGCTTGTCCACCATCAATCGAGCAAGGAGCACGAACAGGTCAGGTGCAAGTAGAAGAACTTGCGAAATTTGATCGTTGACGCCTTTCTCTTTGATGAATCGTTCCATTTTTGCACGCAATTTATCGTAGAATCGCTGGTGCTCTTCCGGCAACTTGATTGGCACCAATTCAGTCGTTTCGCGTTTCACCAAGCTGTTCATTTCGTCCATCGTGAACACATCCTTTTCCCTGCGTTATTTACCCTTCTTTTTGCGGTAAAACGAAAAAGCAACGATACCTACCAGGACCACAATGAAAAAGATCGCCAAATTCCGTGAAATCAGATCAAATAGCTGCTCCCATCGCTCACCTAGCTGCCAGCCAAGCGTCACGAACAAGACGCACCAAACCAACCCACCCAAGTAGGTGTACACGATAAACGTTACAAAAGAGAGCTGTGTGATCCCTGCAAAATAAGCAGTGAATTGTCTGACGCCCGGAATGAAGTACCCGAGAGGCAGCGCCCATTTGCCTACACGATTAAACCAGCTTTCCGTCTTTTTGTAAACGGTATAGCCCAAACCAAGGCGTTTGCCGTATTTCTCGATCACCGGATAGCCGACCTTCCTGCCGATCCAATAGGCGATTGTCATGGCGCTGATCGACCCCAAATAGCAAACGAGCATGGTCAGCCAGTAGTCGAGCTCTCCTGTCGACACGAGAAACCCGGAGAATACGAGCAATGTCTCTTCAGGCATCGGCATGCCGAGGATGCCGAGGAAAAACAGTAAATAAAGCGCGATATAGCCATAATCGGCGATATATTCGCTAAATACTTGAATCGCTTCTTGCAAACCCCTCACCACACCCATGCCGCAAAATGTACACACTCTCTAGTATTATGCCAAATCTTTGGCTGAAAGCAAATTTGGTCGGTCGAAAATAGTCGTGCGAAATTGGCGCTGTCGATTTGTTTCAGGTATAATAAGGAGAATCTGACCACGCTAAATGAGGGAAATGTGTGCATGTGGAGAAAATTATATCGCAAATTTAAATTCGAATATTACAAATTGATGCGAATGAAAGGAGCCGCATCAATCGTTGCCAGAGGATTCGCTCTTGGCATTGCGATTGAATTCATTACCTTACCCACCATCGGTTTAGTGTTCCTGCTGCTGTATCCGTTGAATGTCCTGTTCCGCGGAAGTTTCTCGGCAGCCCTGATCGGCTTTGTCATTGGAAAGCTGGTTCTGCCCATCTTCATGATTCCAAATATGAAGCTCGGCAGCTACATTCTCGGTCAATCCGCATCAAATCATGTCGATCACGGCGGAGCGGGCTTCTGGGCTTTTATTGCCTGGATGAAAAAGTACGGGCTTGCCTATTTTACCGGCAGCGCTGTGATGGGCATTTTTGCAGCGATCGTCAGTTATTTTTTGGTCTATGCAGGGCTTCAGCTGTACCGGAAAAGGAAAGCTCGCCGTCGTTCCGCTTCGGTAGGATAACCGGACAAAAAATACGTAAAAAGGACCACTCAGCAATGAATGGTCCTTCTTGTGTGCAGGTATGCCCACTAGCTGGCGGTATTGTTAAAAAGCGCCTTGCTCGCGGAGCGCCTCCATGATCTCGCTAACAGTCTGATCGCGTTCCAGCAAAGACATCACGACATCGACCTGTTCATGTGACAGTCCGTTTGCCCACAGGCTTTCACGCAGCAGCACGGGGTTGTTGCGGCGGAAATTCGCTTGCAGGGTGCGCAGCACGCGTTTCTCAAAACTTTTCTCCAAACGCAGTTCGGTTGTAGACATCACGTAACACCTCTTTTCATTCACTCGTTAATGGCACTTCGCAAAAAAAGCGAAATAGGCGAATACCCTTTATTATCTTATAAAATGAACCAAGAATCAATGTCGGCCTTTCAAACATATGCTAACAAAATGAAAGCCGTGGAACCAGGAAGGAGCTATTTACCATGATTGTTATCAAATCAGAAACCGAAATCGCGAAAATGAGGGAAGCGGGCAAAATTTTGGCTGCCTGCCACCAAGAAATTCGCCATATGATTCGTCCTGGCGTCACCAGCTGGGAAATCGACCAGTTCGTCGAGAGCTTTTTGCAAAAGCACGGCGCCACCCCGGAACAGAAAGGCTATCATGGCTATCCATACGCAACCTGCGCGTCTGTCAATGATGTCATTTGTCATGGCTTCCCGAAAAAGGAGCCGCTCAAGGACGGCGATATCGTAACGATCGACATGGTCGTGAACAAAGACGGCTGGCTGGCTGACTCCGCTTGGTCCTATGCATGCGGCACCGTCAGCGAAGAAGCGCGTCGTCTGCTCGACCTCACTCATAAAGCGCTGTTCATCGGAATCGAGCAAGCCGTCGATGGCAACCGCATCGGCGACATTTCTCATGCGATCCAAAAGTTCGCCGAAGCCAATGGCTTGGCGGTCGTCCGCGATTTCACTGGACACGGCATCGGGCAAAGCATGCACGAGGACCCGTACGTTCCGCATTTCGGGCCAGCCGGAAAAGGCGCTCGCCTGAAAGAAGGAATGGTCATCACGATCGAACCGATGTTGAATCTCGGCACCTATCATGCCAAAATTGATGATGACGGTTGGACTGCTCGGACGCGCGACGGCGCCCTCTCCGCACAGTATGAACATACGATCGCGATTACGTCAAACGGCCCGCTCATTTTGACCGATTAATAAAGAGAGATTGGTGATTGCTTATGATGGAGGAGATTTTGCAGCGATATGAAACGAGTATCGCATGGGCCAATGCAACGAGACAAATCACCGATGAACAATGGCTTTCACCGATGCAGGATGGCAAATGGAGCATTGCCGAAACTGTGTCCCACCTGAACGCATGGGATCATTTCATCCTGGACGTTCGCCTGCCCCATATCGCACCGGGCAAGCAGCTCCCTTCCGTTCCCGTCGATGTGGAAAAAATGAATGGCGATGCAGCGCGTTATGCACGCTCCGGCGTCAAACGCGATGAATTGCTCGACCAGTGGGTGGACGTTCGTTCCCGACTGCTTGACAAGCTCCGCACGCATAGCGAGGAGTCTTTCGTAGCTCCTTATTACATCGGGGAAAAAGAAATGACGCTCGCCCGCTACATCGAAGGGATGATCGATCACGATATGCATCACCGCAAGCAGATGGACGCATTCCTTGGACGATAATGCGAAGAAAAAAGCAGTAAGCCTCAACATGACGGCTTACTGCTTCTTTGTTTAATTAACGAACCTTTTTCATCGTGACACTGCCCATCATCTCTTCCAGCGCCTGCACGTCTTTCTCCAATTCGCGGATATCATCCTCGATCAGCTGCATAAGGCGTTGCTTCTCACGCAAAACTTTGCGAGTTTGCTCAAGACGATGATTCATGTCGAACACACCGAGATACACTTGTTGTTCCCTCCCTATGTAACATGCTACAACTACGTTACATGTTATGCAGGAAGTTCCAATTGTTTACACTTTCCATTAGAAAACTTGGTTCCGCGTTTTTTTTGCGGAGCCTTAGTTGCACGTAACCTTTACAACCCCTTGTACTTCGCCAGCTCCGCACGCAGCCGGTAAATCTCCTGCTGCATCGCACGCTTTTCCAGCTGCTCCATTTCTTTATCAATGTTCGCATAAGGATTATGGCTGTATTCGCCTCCGAACTCGCTCATCGGATTCACCCATGTCGGCTCTTTCGGCACGATCATCGCCATCGCCAAATAAATCAGGATTGGGATTCCGGTAAAGATTGTCAATACGATCACACCCAGACGAACCAGTGTGGAATCGATCCGCAAAAACTGCGCCACCCCTCCACATACCCCAAACAATTTCTTGTCATGCCCCGAACGATAGAGTCGATTCATCTCACATTCACCTTTCTTTGTTCCTGTACTTGAACTGTTCGTTTCTCTACTACTAGGATAGCAAACGGACCTTTTGGCCATAACTGTCCATGGAGGGATTTCGCCTCCGTCCCGAGGCGGAGATCCTTGTTCACAAGCCACCTTCGACGCTTTAACGCTTTTACGTGCATTTCTTTTCTGCTACAATAAAGAAAAGCTTCTTTCCAGAAGTCTGTAAAAAAAAGACCGCGCAGGTGGCAGCCTGCAACGGTCAAGCAATCTTATTTTGGTTGGTAAAGAGGGCGCGGGCGGTCAAACAGCTCACCGAGAGTGGCATAAGAGTGGCCCGCCAGTCTGCTTACAGGCGCGAACTGCTTGGCATCGATTTTGCCGTCGTAATAAAGTTCATCGGCGACATGCACGTGAACAACCTCGGCGATGATCAAATCCGATGTAGCCGGTTCGCCGAGCGGCATGACCTGGTGCAGCCGGCATTCGAAATGAAGCCTGGCCTCGGCCAAGCGTGGTGCCTTCACCTGTGCAGACGGCTGTTTCGTCAGCCCGATTTCGTCCACTTCACTTACGTCCGGCGGATAGTCTGCCGAACTCTGATTCGCAGCATCCACGTTGTGGCAATCCACCATATTGATGACGAATTCTTTCGTTTCCAAAATATTGCGCGCTGTATCCTTCCAAGCACCGCCTGGCTTCCGAATAACTGCTATTGAAACCATCATTGGTTCGATGCAGGCGACATTAAAATAGCTGAATGGCGCCGCGTTGACGACTCCGTCTTCACTGACCGATGTGATCCAAGCGATCGGTCTTGGCAAAACGCTGCCAATCAGCAGCTTGTATTTTTCTTGGCGGTTAATTTCGCTCGTGTTGATTTCCACGCGCTGTTCCTCCTATTTCCTCAGCCTTTACGATTCTGTCGGCAACCAGCTTGACATATACCCCTGATCCTCGATCGCCAGCGCTTGCTTGGTGACATGGAGCGGATGGAACGTGTCGAGCATGACAGCCAATTCCTTCGTTTCTGTTTTCCCGATGCTCGCCTCAATTTTGCCTGGATGCGGCCCGTGTGGAATGCCCATCGGGTGCAACGTGATGGATCCTTCATATACGCCTTTGCGGCTCATGAAATTACCATCAACATAGTACAGCACTTCATCGCTCTCCACATTGCTGTGGAAATATGGCGCAGGGATAGATTGCGGGTGGTAATCATACATCCGCGGAACAAACGAGCAAATGACGAAATTCGGTCCAGCAAACGTCTGGTGCACAGGCGGCGGCTGGTGAATGCGCCCGGTGATCGGCTCAAAATCGTGGATGCTGAGCGCGTACGGGTACAGGTAGCCATCCCAGCCCACCACATCGAGCGGATGGAAATCAAACTGATAGCTGTAAATCACATCGCTCCGCTTGACTCGCACTTCGTACTCGCCTGTCTCGACATGTGTATCCAGCCGCTCCGGCACGCGTATATCTCGTTCACAAAACGGTGAATGTTCCAACAATTGACCATGCTCGTTCCGATACCGCTTCGGTGGAACAATTTCATTCGAAGCTTCGATTACCAAAAAGCGGCTTTTCTCGTCTGCCGGGACGATGCGGTATGTGGTACCGATCGGGATCACCAAATAGTCGCCGGGTCGGTACGTAATCGTTCCGAAAACGGTCTGCAGCTCGCCTTCGCCTTGGTGCACGAATAGCACTTCATCCCCATCGGCATTACGGTAAAAATAATCCATTGGCTCGGTCGGGATGCAGACGCCCATCACGACATCACTGTTGCCCAGCAAATAGTGCCGGCCTGTAACCGGATCACCGCCTGCGGGCAAATCGAAACTCAGAAAATGCTGGTGCTTTAGATGTTCTTGCGTCACATACTCAATCGTCCGGTCCGCGAATTTTTTCGTCGCGCGCACCTGTGTCGGTGGATTATGATGGTACAAAATCGACTGGACGCCAGAGAACCCTTTCGTTCCCATCACCTGCTCGCGGTACAAGGTTCCGTCAGGCTTAAAAAAGGTTACGTGCCGCTTGTGCGGCACTTCGCCCATGCGTTGATAAAATGGCATGCATTCTCCCTCTTTCCGTTCCCCTTCTCATTTGGCAATTATCGTATTGCGCAAGATCCCGAGGCGTTCCACTTCCAGCTCGACGATATCTCCCGGCTTGAGCCAATCATAGCGCTCCGTGCCCAGCTCCAGTATGCAGCCGGTTCCGACCGTGCCAGAGCCCAGCACATCGCCAGGATGCAGCATGCAGTCGGCGGAAGCGTGCGCCACCAATTGGGCGAACGTATAATGAATGTCGCCAAACGATCCGCGCGAATACTCTTTGCCATTCACCCTCGCGATCATCGGCAGATTGAACCTGCTTCCTGCCGCAGATACTGTTCGCACATCTTCCAATTCGTCCAGCGTCACCAAATACGGCCCCATCGACGTGGCAAAGTCCTTGCCTTTTGCCGGACCAAGACCGACCTTCACTTCTTCGCGCTGCAAATCGCGGGCGCTCCAATCGTTAAGGATGCAAAAGCCAGCGATATGCTCCTCTGCATCTTCAACCACAATGTCCATGCCGCCCTTGCCAATCACGCAGGCGATCTCCAGCTCGTAGTCGAGCCATTCAGTCGCTTTCGGCTTGACGACAGGCTCTTCCGGCCCGAGAAAAGCAGAGGCGTTAGAAAAATAAAAGACCGGAAACTGATACCACTCGGGAACCATATCCAGCCCCCGTCGGGCACGCGCCGTTTTGACATGCGCTTCGAATGCGTAAAAATCGCGGAAGCTGTTCGGACGAGTGAGCGGCGATCCCAGGCGCACCTGTTCAAGCGACAGTGGTTCATACTCATGGCAATCGAGGGAAAGCGCTTGCAAGGCAGGCTGCCATACAGCCCAATTTTGCAGCAGCTCCAGCACGGTGGACGGTGCATCGGGCATTGCCCAATTGATATCGATCACCGCCTGGTCCACCAAAAGCCCTGCGCGCCATGGCATCGCATCATTATCAATTGGTCTGTAGGAGACAAGCTTCACCTGTATCACCTCCTTTAGTTTGTGAAAGCACTTTTAGCATAACCGAAATGGTTTCATTTTTCCAGTAGTCTCATGTCGTTCGGCAGCGGCTCTTCGAAGCATAGGAGCTCTTTGCTCCGCGGATGGGCGAATTCCAGCCGCCATGCATGCAGCGCCTGCCGGTCGATCAACTCGCGCTTTCCACCGTACAGGTCATCGCCTACCAATGGATGCCCAAGGTAGCGCATGTGCACGCGGATTTGATGGGTACGTCCCGTATCCAGACGGAGTTCCACCCATGTGTACCCATCCTCCCGCTTGAGGACGCGATAATGCGTTCGAGCGGGCTGTCCATCGGCTCTCACCGTTCGCTCGATGATCGAATGATCAGCCAGTCCGATCGGCGCATCAATCGTCCCTTCCTCCTGCTCGACCATGCCGTGCACAGCCGCAACATACGTACGCAATATCGTACGATCTTTCTGCATCCGCGAACACTGCTCATGCGCCCATTGATTTTTGGCGATGATCATGAGGCCTGATGTGTCTTTATCAAGACGGTTGACAGGGCGGAATTTGCGCTCCTCGCCGTTTGCCAGCCAATAGGCGATGACACCGTTTGCCAGCGTGCCATCCTCATGCGTGCGCGTGGGGTGTACGACGAGCCCTGCCGGCTTTGCGACGATCAGCAAATCTTCATCCTCAAAGCGTACCTCGATCGGCATCGCCTGCGGCTCGATTGTCTCCGCCGTCTCCTCCTGGATCATGACGATCACTTCATCATCCGCTTTCAGGACATGATTGACGTACACATCACTGCCATTGACCAAAATGCGTCCCTCATGCTTAGCACGGATCAACAACCGACGGGACACCCCGTATTCCTGCTGCAGGACGTCCCGCACCGTCTTTCCTTGCTGCCGCTCACACGCGGTAAAACTCAACACCTTCTCCATGCCATCCTCCGCAACGTCTATCTTCTATTCCGCTAGTATAGTAGAAAGCATGGGTTTTGTTCAATGCACGCGATTACGCCCCATCAAAATGAAAACTACCGCCAAAGCTCCGTAGAGCTTGTGACGGTAGTTTACGTGGAAGCTGATTATTTTGCTGCTTTCGCTGCTTCAATCGCCGCTTCATAGTTAGGATGTTGGCCCACAGCTGGTACGTATTCAACGTACACCACTTTATCAGTAGCATCCACTACGAAAACCGCACGGCTCAGGAGACGCAATTCTTTGATCGCTACGCCATAAGCAGTACCGAAGGAAAGATCGCGGTGGTCGGACAGTGTTTCGACTTTGTCGATGCCAGCTGCGCCGCACCAGCGTTTTTGTGCGAATGGCAGGTCTACGGAGATTGTCAGGATCGATACGCCTTCCAGTTGAGCTGCTTCTTCATTGAAACGACGAGTTTGTTGATCGCATACGCCTGTATCCAGGGATGGAACAACGGAGATGACACGCACAGTTCCTTTGGAATCGTCAAGTGTAACAGGATTCAGGGCATTGCCCAATACAGTGAAATTCGGCGCTTTGTCGCCTACTTTGATTTCTGGTCCGATCAGTGTTACAGGTTGGTCTTTAAAGGTAACAACGCCTGTGCGTTCTACTTGAGTTGTCATTATAGACAACCTCCTTTGCAAGAATGATATGTACGTTTAACATCATAACGCATCTTTGTTAATTTTACACTATCCTAACTGTGAAAAAGCAACTTCTTTTATTTCTTTTATTTCGTGCTCATAATCCCAATCGCACTGCTCGTTGAGCTCATGGCAGCGCATCAGGGCATGGTACAGTGCGAATTCAAAGCTGACCTGCTCCAGATCGTAAGAGACAGACAAGCTTTCCGGCTTCATCGTATTGACGATTTCGATATGATAGTGATGCCGGTCCCCCTCGTGCTTCGTCGGAACCAGATATCCCATCCGCGATAACACCGAGAACGTATCGAATACGCCTTCATCGTCAAAATCATAGCTATCCTCTGATCCGGCCAAGAGATCATACAAATCTTCCAACTCAAGCCGCTCCAGGTGATCCGGAGCGGGAATGGACAGCACCGCGCCATCCTCATGCACGAAATAGACATGCTTGCGATAGTGAAAAATGAGTTCATCCTCAGGCACTTCATCCGTATAAAGCCAGTTCGTAATCGGAATCAACAGCCGCCATATGCGGGCGGGTTCAACATCGAGCAGTTCCACGACGCACGCCTCCTCTCATTCCCAGTTTGCACTAGAGAGATGCGCGCTATACAAACGCCGCTACCGCCTATGACGAGCTGCTGGCATCAACCGAAAAATCCGTGCTTGCTGACCCAGACGATCCATGAGATAAACTTAGCGAATGGCCATAGCAAAAGCTGCGCGATGAACGTACCGAGCAGTCGTCCCAGTCCCAGCTGGAAGATCGACGCCTTCAAGTCGCGAAGCGGTCGTTTTTCCATTACGACGTCATCGAGCAGCTTGGCGCTGATCGGATCGACGAAGATGACCAAAAGAATCGTCCCAACCCCATTGATTACGGATGCCAGCATGCTTGCCTGCAGCCGGTCGTTGGGCATCATGGCACCTGCGAACAGGGCTGAAAGATTGGCGATGGAGTAGAAGGAAAATATCGCGGCATTCAGGACGAAAAAGGTATAGCCCAGCTTGACCGTGCGGATTTGGCGCAGGTTCGAGCGAATCGCCGGCAGCCAAAACTGCGACGGGAGCCTTAGCAAAATCCGAAGAATCCCCTCTGACATGATAATGCGCGGAAAACTCCCGTGCTCGTCGAGCTTGTAGGTCCCGATCTCCAGCACGCGGGCAACCGTTGGCACAAACATCATGCCAAGCAAAATTCCGCCGCTCATCGAAAGCAGCACATAATGAAGCTTTACATCCAGCCCGTCCACATTATGGCTGTTGATCGCCTCTTCCACGACCGAGGCGAGAAAAAACAGCTGAAGCATAACCGCAAAGCGAGAAAATACGACCAAAATATTGAACAATGAGGTGGAGGTGCCGATCCGACCTGTCCGCGCTCCTGATAGGCGAGCTGAATAGGAGACGGTCTCGATCATGCTGATTAGTGTCGTAACCACCAAAACGATGACAAGTTTCACACTTTCTTCCCCTTTTCCAAAACAAGCGGCGCTTATCCTTTATCGCCACTCCTGCATAATACCTTTTCTATCATGGGGCAAGCAACCGAAAGAATCAACTTTTGGCTAAAAAAACAATTATTCTGAGCAATTTTCGTATTACCGGCAAAACAATTCTGAAAATTGGTAGTGTGAATGTAACTGGAATTATGTATATTGATAATTGTAATACCGTTTTTCAAGATAGATGAAGTAGGGGGAGAGAAAAGTGGAACAGAGAAAAATTAACCGTCTGCTTGTTGCCAACCGCGGAGAAATCGCAATTCGCATTTTCCGCGCTGCCAACGAGTTAGGCATCCGTACTGTCGCAATTTACTCCGAACAGGACAACGTCGCGTCGCACCGTTTCAAAGCAGATGAGTCGTACCTTGTCGGCGCCGGCAAAGGTCCGATCGAGGCTTATCTCGACATTGAAAGTATCATCGAAATCGCCAAGCGCAACGATATCGATGCCATTCACCCTGGTTACGGATTTTTGGCGGAAAATGCTGAGTTCGCCCGACGCTGCCGGGAGGAAAACATTCTCTTTGTCGGCCCTTCTTCTGAACTGATTGAAAAATTCGGCGATAAAGTCGAAGCTCGCAAGCTCGCTATGCAGGCAGGGATTCCGATCATTCCCGGCACCGAGCGGCCGATCGAAACGCTGCAGGAAGCACTCTTGTTCGCCAACGAATTCGGGTATCCGATCATCATCAAAGGCGTTTCCGGCGGCGGCGGACGCGGCATGCGCATCGTGCGCAGCCAGGACGAATTGCAAGAAGCGATCGACCGCGCACGGTCGGAGGCACGCTCCTCCTTTGGCAGCGCTGCCGTCTATCTCGAGCGCTATTTAGAAAAACCAAAGCATATTGAGGTACAAATTATCGGTGACGAGGTCGGCAACATCGTCCATCTGTATGAGCGCGATTGCTCCATTCAGCGCCGCCATCAAAAGGTCGTTGAGGTCGCGCCAAGCGTCGGCGTAAGCGACAAGCTGCGTGATGCTATTTGCCAGGCCGCCCTTACCTTGATGAAAACCGCAGGCTACACCAATGCGGGTACCGTCGAATTTTTGCTGACGCCAGACAACAACTTTTATTTCATTGAAGTGAATCCACGCATCCAGGTTGAACATACTATCACCGAATTGATCACCGGCATCGACATCGTTCAGACGCAAATTCGCGTAGCAGAAGGTCACTCCCTGCACAGTCCGGTCATCGGCATTCCGGCGCAGGCCCAAATCAAGCATACCGGCTACGCCATCCAGTGCCGCGTCACGACGGAAGATCCGGAAAACGGATTCGTTCCTGATACGGGCAGACTGCTCGCGTATCGCTCCGGCGGTGGCTTTGGCGTCCGCTTGGACAGCGGTAACGGATATGCAGGCGCGACCATTACGCCTTTTTACGATTCCTTATTAGTGAAAATTTCCACATATGCGACAACTTTTGATCAAACCGCCCGCAAAATGCTGCGTACGCTTCGTGAATTCCGTATTCGCGGGGTTAAAACGAACTTGCCGTTCTTAGAGAACGTCGTCACGCATACTGACTTTTTGAGCGGCCAATACGATACTTCCTTTATCGATACAAAGCCGGAGCTGTTCCGCTTCCCAGGCAGCCAGGACCGCGGCACAAAGCTGCTCAATTACATCGGCAACACGTTGGTGAACGGTTTCCCCGATTTGCCAAAAGGCGAGAAAAAACCGCATTTTGAATTCCCGCGCATTCCGAAAACACCGTTTTCGCTACCTTACCCCGATGGCACCAAGCAAATCCTCGATCGCGAAGGTGCAGACGGGTTGGTTCGCTGGATCAAGGAGCAAAACAAGGTGCTCGTCACCGACACAACGTTCCGCGATGCTCATCAATCGCTGTTTGCAACCCGCGTTCGTAGCTACGATCTTGTAGCCGTAGCAGAAGCGACCGGCAAGCTCGGAGCCGATTTATTCTCGCTGGAAATGTGGGGCGGCGCAACCTTTGACACCTCGATGCGCTTTTTGCGGGAGTCGCCGTGGGATCGCCTCCAAATTCTGCGCCAGCGTATCCCGAACGTGCTGTTCCAAATGCTATTGCGCGGAGCCAATGCGGTCGGCTATACCAACTATCCGGACAATGTGATCAAGTCGTTCGTCAAAGCGTCTGCGGAAAATGGAATCGATGTGTTCCGTATTTTCGACAGCTTGAACTGGCTGCCGGGCATGCAAACCGCCATTGAAGCGGTGCGCGAAACGGGCAAGATCGCCGAGGCTGCCATTTGTTATACCGGTGACATTCTCGATCCGAACCGTACTAAGTACAACCTCAGCTACTACGTGAATTTGGCCAAAGAGCTGGAAAAAGCCGGCGCGCACATTCTCGCCATCAAGGATATGGCGGGCCTCTTGAAGCCTTATGCAGCGTATGAGCTGATTTCGGCGCTTAAGCAAGAGATCGGTATTCCGATCCATTTGCATACGCACGACACATCTGGCAATGGCGGAGCGATGCTCCTCAAAGCTGTCGAGGCTGGCGTCGACATCGTGGACGCGTGCGTCAGCTCCGTTTCCGGCCTGACCTCGCAGCCCAGCTTAAATGGACTGATCTCCGCTTTGGATCGCACGCCTCGCGATACTGGACTTTCGCTGGCGAATTTCAACAAGCTGTCCGACTACTGGGATGACGTGCGACCATTGTACCAAGGCTTTGAGAGCGGCTTGAAAACAAGCAATACAGAAGTGTACGTACACGAAATGCCGGGCGGCCAATATACCAACCTGCACCAGCAGGCCAAAGCAGTCGGGTTGGAAGGAAGATGGGACGAGGTTAAGGCGATGTACGCCACCGTCAACCACATGTTTGGCGACATCGTCAAAGTCACGCCTTCCTCCAAAGTGGTCGGCGACATGGCCTTGTTTATGGTCCAAAACAATCTTACAGAAACGACCATCTTTGAAAAAGGTACGCGTCTCGACTTCCCGGATTCCGTCATCCAGTTTTTCCAGGGATACTTGGGACAGCCGCCTGGTGGATTCCCAAAACAGCTTCAAGAGCTGATTTTAAAAGGGCGCGATTACTTCACTACTCGCCCGGGCGAACTGCTCGCTCCGATCGATTTCATTGCAGTTAAAGAAGAGCTGGCAGCGAAAATCAGCCGTGAGCCGTCCGAGCTCGACGTGCTCTCCTACATCATGTATCCGCAAGTCTTTTTGCAGTACGATGCCAGCTTGAAGGAATACGGGGACCTCTCCTTCCTGGAGACAGCCACCTTCTTCTATGGATTGCGACCAGGCGAAGAAACAGCCGTCAGCATCGAGCGCGGGAAAACACTGATCATCAAGCTGATCGCGATCGGGACTCTGAACCCGGACGGCAGCCGCATCGTGTACTTTGAACTGAACGGTCAGCCACGGGAAATCAAAGTGCGCGATCAAGCCGCACAAGTCACGGTGAAAAGCCGCTTGAAGGCCGACCACAAAAACCCGCACCACCTCGGTGCCACCATGCCGGGTAAAGTTTTGCAGGTGCTGGTGCAGCCAGGTGACAAAGTCAAACGTGGCGAGCACATTTTGGTCAGCGAAGCGATGAAAATGGAAACGACGCTGCAGGCGCCTCTTGATGGCAAAGTGACCGCCGTTCACGTCAAGGCCGGCGATACGATTGAAGCTTCCGACCTGTTGATTGAAATTGAGTAAATACCCATCATACAAAAGGCCGATGCGTTGTTCCATAACGCTCGGCCTTTTGGCTTGTTTTTGTCGGTTTTCGCTTGAGCAGCCATCATAAATCAGGTATAATTTTTCCAGAATATTCATGAACGGTATATCGAGTAAAGGAGGGATGAATAGATGCTCCCGATTCAATCGCTCGTCCGGTCTCAGCCGATCCAACGCTATACGTTTCAGATGCTGCAAGCATCTTTGCGCAGTCCGACGTTCCCACAAACGAGTTACTCTACACAGGGGTTGGCAGTCAAAGAGGCCGAATGGAAGCAAACGACAGCCCGTTTTGCCGCAGAGCTATATCAGGAAGCGGACTCACTTGGCACGACAGCAGCTCTCCTTCAGCAAAAAAATCAAACCAGCCTGTTGAATCAGCGAAAGGCCATTTCTTCCGATGCCGCGAAAGTGTCTGCACAGGCGATGAAGGGCGCTCTCGACACGAGCCATACGGTTGAGGTCACCTCGCTTGCCAAAGCTCAGGTCAACCAAAGTCTTGCGCTCGCGGCACAAGAGAGAAGCGACGTGCAAACCGGCATGAACCAGTTCACCTTGACTGTAGGCGGCAAGCCACATCTGATTTCGGTGGTCGCTTCTGCCAGCGATTCGAATGCGCAAAGCTTGAACCGTATCGCAAAAGCGATCAATACAGAGCGAGCCGGTGTAAAGGCTAGCGTGCGGACCGATAGCCGAACGGGTGCGTCCCAGCTCATCTTGACGACAAACAAGCCAGGGACCGATCAATCGTTTTCGCTTGCGGACGTTATCGGCAATGCAATCGCGGCAACCGATCTGAACCATACGGCAACCGCTGCCGAAGATGCACGCTATAAGCTTGATGGAGACTCATTCACAGCCGGAAGCAACACCGTCCCAATCGAAGGTGGCAAAATCGAGCTGACTTTTTCGCAGACGACCGAGTCTCCAGTATCAGTGACCATCAGCTCCGACCGCGACGCCATCGTGAAGCAAACCAGCCAGTTGTTGGATGCGTACAACCGATTCCATGATAAACTGGAATCCCACGCCCCCGCTTTTACTTTTGAACTGACACAAACATGGGACCGGCTGACCCGTTCCATCCAGCCACAGCTCTCACGAATCGGTATTATCCGCAATCAGGACGGGACCTTTGCCCTAAATGAAGACACCCTTCGCACAGCGATGAAGGAACGATACCAAACGGTGGAACAGATGGTTGGTCAAGAAAGCGGGCTTGCCGCCACTATTAAAAAGCAAGTGGACCGGCTGCGCCAGGCGCCGTTGGTAGCACTCACGCGGCCCTATCCATTTGCCGATTCCACAAATCCATACACCGCTTACTCACTCCCCGCCCTCTTCTTACAGCAAGCAGCGAAAACCGGACTTTTTTACAATCAGGCTTTTTAAGAAAAAGGAATAAGAAAAAGGTATGCTCCATTTAGCGGGCATACCTTTTCGCTTAACTGCGATCGATCAATTCATCCAAATCGTGTTCATTTACCTCTGTAACAATGCGGTGTGTTGTCACATTGGTGGTCTTCGTTACATCCGGATTATTTTTCGTGAACATGCCTTGGATACGATCGACAATTGTCGGAACCGAATCGAGGATGCGGTCATACAAATGGGTTTGGCTTTCCAATGGAATGGAACGAACCCCTTGTTTGCCTACGACGAGAAATGCCACAGGCGTAATCGAAACGCCACCACCACTCCCTCCACCAAACGGATAGCTCGTATCTCCATGCCCATGATCGCCAGGTCCATGGTGACGATGGTATTCGAATTCGCTCCCTCCGGCTGCAAAACCGAATCCTACTTTGGAAATCGGCAAAATGACGCTGCCGTCTGGCGTTTCCACCGGATCGCCGATGATGGTATTCACATCAATCATCTGCTTCAAGTTTTCCATTGCTGTTTTCATCATGCCTTGAATCGGATGGTCGTTCATGTTCTTCTTCCTCCCTTTAGCACTCGAATGTCATCCACCAGCTATGTCTGTTAGTATCGTTATCTTCCCCGTAAACTCGATGTCGTATGTACCCAACTTTAGCAGCCCCTCATGACCGAAAGGGAGTGAGGAACAAAATTTTCCAATCACGTTTTTTGCGCAATTTAACAAGGAGCTTGAATCCCGCTACGAAGACATGGTACAGCCGAAAATGCAAAATGCAGCGAAATTGCGTCTGCACCACCTGATCATTCCAAACGGGCTGTACACTCAGCTTCGGTATGCTCCGCAAGAGAACGTACTGAGAGATAACAGTAATGATGCTGCTCTTAATCCCCCAGGCAAGCCCTGTCAACGAACCTGTCGCCCCTGCGTCTCCCAACCCGAGCCGGGTATGCCATTCGAACTTGTCACAGCGTATCTGCTTTAGAAATTGCTTGAAAAGCGGTTGGAAATCACGAATGTCATGCAGCAAAACCTGGTAGTTTTCGTACCAGCGCTTCACTTTTGGGGGGGTGAGCTTCTTTTTATCCTCATTGAATGACTGTTCTCCCGCCTTTTCTACATGGGCGGAAAGCTCCACCCCATCATCTCCGTTTACCATTTTCAACAGAGGTATCTCGTATTTGTAGTAAAACAGCTTGCGCCACGCTGTGATCTCCATGACGAGATGATCATTTTCACCGACACGGCCATATGTCAAAAAGATGCGCAGTGTGGTCAAGCAGAGCAGTACCACGATCAGCACAATCACGCCAATAATCACCAAAGCTAACAAAAAAATCCCCCCTCGACTGTAGTATGAGTCGAATGAAGGGATTTTATCTTACCGCAGCGGAAGTTCCAGATACGATTTAATATCCGTTTCGTGTTATGCAGTCGTTTGGACAGACTCAAGGCATAATTTCTGCCATACAGCAAGAGACCTCCCCAAGGGGGAGGCCTCTCATCCAAGTATGCGGTTAGCGGGACAGTTGGGATTCAGCGAAGCTTACCAAACGTTTGGTAATTTCACCACCAACCGAACCGTTTTGACGGGAAGTTGTATCCGCGCCAAGTTGAACGCCGAACTCGGAAGCGATCTCATACTTCAATTGATCCAGAGCTTGGTTCGCTTGAGGTACAAGCAGGTTGTTGCTGTTACCGCTGTTGTTGTTAGCCATTGTATTTTCACCTCCTCGCTGTTTGTAGGTTTAATATGTGTGCAGGCATGTTTATTCATGCACAGTGAATTATGGCGAAATGTTTCCAGCTTGACTATAATATGTATCGATTTTACGCCCCTCCATCGTTTTCAGCCATTTCGCGATCTGCGTTGCGGAATCTTGAAGATTGTACCGTTCCATCCGCTCCATCACCATGCGATGATCAGGGTCATCCTGCTGCAGTCGCATAACAATGCTTGCGGCCTCCCCTCCTGTGTCCGCCTGCCAGGCAAGCCCCTGTTCGATGAGAAAGCGGCAGTTTTGCTTCTCTTGGCCCGGGAGTGGCTGATACAAAATCAAGGGCGTTCGCATCGCCAGCGCTTCTGAGCACGTCAGGCCCCCCGCCTTGGTGATCACCGCATCAGCAGCGCCCAACCACCTCCACATTTCCTGCACATAGCCGAACACATGCAGCTGATGGAGAGCATGCTGTGTGCGGGCGAAACGCTGCGTAAGTCGCCGCAATAGAGGTTCGTTTTTCCCCGTAACCGCAACAATGGTAAGCGGATCTCGCATGCTCCACAAGCACTCCACCAGCTCCACCATATCGCCATACCCGTCCGCCCCGCCGCAGATGAGGACCATGAATTGGTCAGCCGCGATTCCGACCTGCTTTTTCCAATCCTTTTTGTTACGCTGCTGGTTCCCTTGGAACGATTGGCGTAACGGAATTCCATACGCCTTCACCCGATTGGGCTCGATACCACCCTGCCCGCTCATTTGTTCGGCCAGTTTGGGGTGGGCAACGTTATAAAAATCAATGCCGTGATGGAGCCAATACGGATGAACGTGAAAATCGGTCAAAATGCCGATGAGCCAAAAAGGCTTGCTCGCCCTTTTCCTGGCTTCTACCAAAGCGCTGAGGCAATAGGCATGCGTGCTTATCACGGCGTCTGGTTTTTGCTGTTCGATAACTCGCTCCAAAAGCCGCTTGCCCAATACTTTGGCAAGCGGCTTTTGCAAAGCTCTGCTTATGGCCGACACATTCCGATTGTACAGATGATCCCACAACGCGGGAAAATGCGCCAAGCTGGTGTAATAGCTGGAGCGCGACAGCTCCCTCAGCATGGGGCTCGCGATGCCAAGCCCTCCAATCAGCCGAACTTCGCACGAATGGGCAAGCAACGCTTCCTGCAGGGCGATCGCCGCCATGTAGTGTCCGCTCCCGGCCCATTCTTCTGTCACAATCAGCACATTTTTGTCCATCCACAGATCAACTCCTCGTTAGGAAGACGGCAAGTATCGGCGCAGGAGCTCTTCTTTGGACATGTAAACCCGGCTGAGCGTTGTGCGCTGGTTGTAATTCTTCATCCGATTCCAGCCGTTCCGGTGTATAAAGAGCAGCAAAAATTTTAAGTACCAGTGCTTGTAGCGGAAAAACCAGTTCGTTGGCACGTCTGCAATCGAGAAGCCGAGATGCTGAACACCTTTGTTGAGCGTCGTCGTCCCTACGATCCCTTTAATCTCATTTGCCTGCGGCAGCGCAGCGAGATACTCGGCAAGCTGAGGCATGGAATTGGCGACCAGCCGGCGAAGCAAGAGCACCAGTTTTAAGTCGTCCTCGATTCCTTTGCACTCACAGGCAAAGCGATAATTATGGATGTGTAAGCGGAGGATTAAGTCACCCGCGCAAATTTGCCGATTATCTGAGGTCGTTAGTGTCTCCCCGCGATAGCGCAGCAGAACAATTCGAAAAATGTTTCGTCCCTTTTCGACATATCGCAGCCGGGTGCAGCGCTGATACACGGCATCCCAGATTCCCCAAATCACCAATGAACCCGACATTACAATCTGCCCTTTCCGTTCATTTCAGCCAGTGCTGCCAGCTTGCTTTAGTATTTCCCAAAATTGTCTCCAGGCTCATTCGGATTTTGTTTTTTTGACCCTGCCGATGATAAAGACAAGCCCTGCCACCAATGCGGGCAGTGCCGCTTGATTGAAAATAAATGGGTTGGTCAGCCGCCAGACATACGGGTCTTCCAGGCACATTTCCACTGCCGTATAAGCCAAAATGGCTGCCCCGATCGCCACCAATATCGGAAAACGCCCCATTAGTCGTGCAACGACTGCACTTCCCCACATCAACAGTGGAATGCTGATCCCCAGTCCAAGGAGCACCAGGCCAAAGTCACCACCCGCAGCTCCCCCTACCGCCAGCACATTGTCCAGACTCATGATAAAATCGGCCAAAATGATGGTCTTCACAGCTTGGCCCACCGTGCCACCTTGCAAGACCTCCGTGGTCTCCGCTTCCGTTTCGAATAGCAATTTCAGCGCAATCCAAAGCAGCAGTGCCCCTGCCACCGCTTTTACCAGCGGGATGTCGAGCATCCATGTAATCATGCCGGTAAAGAGGACGCGCAGCAAAATCGCTCCCAACGTCCCAAGCCATATGGCCCGCTTCCGATCCTCCTTTTTTAATCCTCGGCATGCCATGCCAATCACCACAGCATTGTCGCCTGACAATACCAGATCAATCAAGAGAATTTGCAAGAACCCTGTCCAGAATTGCCCGTCCATCGGAAACCCCCATGCTAACATCTTCCTTTCTACTCTATGCGGTGAGGAGGGGGTACATGTCCATTGCCGACTTTTCATCAACTACCACGGCGGAATGGTCAAGAAGACGCAGGAAGAAAGTTTCTTGCAAATATTCCCAAAATCTATTAGCCTTAATTTGGGGTGATTTATTAATGCTAGTATCCATGTCGCTTCCACTCGAAGAGCTTTCACACAGGATTGGGTTTCTTGCCACGACAGTTACAAAGAACTGGTTCGCATCTTTGCGTGAAAATGAGCTTCCTTACGGTGAAATTTCGGTAGACGTTGCCAATCATTTTACCCATTTACTGGCGCGTTCCTTACTTGCTGATACGGAAACCGAGTTTCACCAGCATGCCCGGGAGAGCAGTCGGTTGTTCTGGTCAGAGCGTTTCCCCCTTTCAACTATCGTTCGCATCTATCAATGTTACCGCTATGCGTTTTGGCACGTTGTCCGCCCTCTTCTTCCTGGAGCATGTCTTAGCCAGGAAACGCACCTTTTTGTAGAATCCCACTTAACGAAAACCATGGATGACGCGATTGCACATTCGATCCACTTTTACGAAGAAACAATGAAACGGCATAGGGAGTATCAAGAAGAGCTAATCACGGAATTGCATCATGACAAATTAACGATCTTGGGGAAAATGGCAGCGAACATGGCCCATGAGCTGCGCAATCCGTTATGTGCCATCGAAGGATTTTTGAAGCTGATCAAAGAGTCAGTGGAAGGAAAAGCTGATTTGAAGAGCTACGTTGAGGTCGTCATGCATGAATTTTCTTCACTCAACAGGCAGATTACAGGCTTTTTGAGTTTTTCCAAAAAACCGTTGCTGACCGATGTGACAGAGTTGGTTTCCATTGAAGAGCTTGTCGATGATGTCGAGTGTTTGCTGATTCCCCGGTTGCTGAATGACAATATCTCTTATGAAAAACAAATCGTACCTTATGTTGTCGCTGGCAATAAAGAAGAGTTCAAGCAAGTGCTGCTGAATTTGTTAAACAATGCGATCGATGCCGTGCATGACTCATCAGACAAACAGATTCGCCTTGTCGTTACTCCGAAAGCCGACCGTGTGATGTTGGCCATTGAGAACAACTCCGAAATGATTCCTGCGGACGTTCTCGGCAAACTTTTTCAGCCGTTCTTTACAACCAAAGCGAATGGAACCGGCATCGGTTTATCGATCTGCAAAAACATTATTGAAAAGCATAAAGGCACCATCCATTGCGAATCGGCTTCGAATATTACACGTTTCGTCGTTTCGCTACCGATCGTCGATGAACACCAAAAAAGGTAGAGGAGATTATCCTCTACCTTGTCTTATGTAAGTGGAGCGGGTGATGGGAATCGAACCCACGCGACCAGCTTGGAAGGCTGGAGTTCTACCATTGAACTACACCCGCATGTTGTGGTGCCGAGGACCGGACTTGAACCGGTACGGGAGAAACTCCCGACAGATTTTAAGTCTGTTGCGTCTGCCTATTCCGCCACCCCGGCAAAACGCACGATTCTGCCTTTAAGTAAAACTGGTCGGGAAGACAGGATTCGAACCTGCGACCCCTTGGTCCCAAGCCAAGTACTCTACCAAGCTGAGCTACTTCCCGACATATAATGGCGTGCCCTGAGAGATTCGAACTCCCGACCTTTTGATTCGTAGTCAAACGCTCTATCCAGCTGAGCTAAGGGCACATATGGAGCGGACGAAGGGTCTCGAACCCTCGACCTTCGCCTTGGCAAGGCGACGCTCTACCAATTGAGCTACGTCCGCATGTTTTAACATATTCGCCAATGCATCTATTTTTCCTGCATATAATGAGGAAAAGTTTGGTGCGGTCAAGAGGACTTGAACCTCCACGGTGTTGCCACCACTAGAACCTGAATCTAGCGCGTCTGCCAATTCCGCCATGACCGCATGTTCATAAAAAAACTGGTGAGCCATGAAGGACTCGAACCTTCGACCCTCTGATTAAAAGTCAGATGCTCTACCAACTGAGCTAATGGCTCAAACTGTATTACGATTGTTCATCAAAGTAATGGTGGGGAGAGACGGATTCGAACCGCCGAACCCAGAGGGAGCAGATTTACAGTCTGCCGCGTTTAGCCACTTCGCTATCTCCCCAACTTTGACAAATGGTGCCGGCGATAGGACTTGAACCCACAACCCCCTGATTACAAGTCAGGTGCTCTACCAATTGAGCTACACCGGCATATGATATTGGTTGTAAAATGGCTGAGCTGACGGGACTCGCTACTTACTGGCGAAACTGCGTCGAATTACTTCCATGCGCAGCCAGATGAGCTGTACCCAACGATCTCTGCCTAGAAAACACTGCGAGGGTAAACCCGGTACGGGTGAGAGAACCGTCGCAAAGCTTCTTTGAAATGGCGGAGCTGACGGGACTCGAACCCGCGACCTCCGGTGTGACAGACCGGCGTGAACTCCAACTTCACCACAGCTCCATATTTGCTCTACCCTGCAGAAACTACGATCTTACTTCGATAAAAAGTATGTTCGGAGCAAAACAAGGAGAAATTTGGTTGCGGGAGCAGGATTTGAACCTGCGACCTTCGGGTTATGAGCCCGACGAGCTACCGAGCTGCTCCATCCCGCGACGATATGTTTATGTGCCTGATACACATTATATGCATCTATACGCACATTCATGTATCTAGTATCACTGTAAAGGGTGAACCGCTTGCGGTGATATCCGCTGCATACACCGATGAGTGAACCGAATGGTGGAGGCTGACGGGATCGAACCGCCGACCCTCTGCTTGTAAGGCAGATGCTCTCCCAGCTGAGCTAAGCCTCCGTGAAAAATGGTGACCCGTAGGGGATTCGAACCCCTGTATGACAGCGTGAAAGGCTGCTGTGTTAAACCGCTTCACCAACGGGCCTTACTAGATGGTGCTCCCGACAGGAATCGAACCTGCGACCTCTTCCTTACCATGGAAACGCTCTACCGACTGAGCTACAGGAGCATGGCTCCTCAGGACGGACTCGAACCGCCAGCCTACCGGTTAACAGCCGGTTGCTCCACCATTGAGCTACTGAGGAATATTTACTTGAAGGTTGTTCCTTCAAAACTGAATACGCAAGTCATTGCTATGGATTGTTGTGGATAAGCCCTCGACCGATTAGTATTCGTCAGCTCCACGCGTTACCGCGCTTCCACACCGAACCTATCAACCTCATCGTCTATGAG
>NZ_RHHQ01000095.1 GCF_003710825.1 Brevibacillus fluminis
CATCAGCTGGAGTGTGATTTTTGTCGGCTATGCTTCCGTGTGGTATGCGTTTTGGTGGGGGGTTACTCAGCATGGCTGCAGATGGTTTTACTGGAAAGTGGCTTTCGCCATGGCTCCACTCGCCGTTGCGCTGGTCCTATTCAATCCCCATCAAGACCCGCAGGCGATGATCCCGTTATCAGCAGGGGAGATGAAGTTTCGCTTCAGTGCCATTGCGACAGGAACGGTATTGTTCCCTCTTTATGCAATTGCACTGCGCACATTTGTTTTTCGGGAAGATGGCCAGACCATGTGGAAGCGGACGATCTTGGCCTGCCTCGCCTTAATGTTAATCGGGTGCCTAGCATTTGCGGCGAGCTGGTATCTGATGCCATTGCTATATGGGGTTGATTTTTTGTGAATAAATGTAACATTTCATCATGTTACGAATTACATGTCGTTTCCGTCTTCCTAAATAGAACCAATGGAAAATCAAAAAAGCAATGGAGACGTATGAGAATGAAACCGAAAGTAAGGAAGCTTGTTTTGGCAGGCACCGTTTTGTATTCGCTCTTGATTTTGTTTTTTATGTTTTTTGCTTTCAATCGGTGGAATCATTCCGCCAATATTGACGAGTACGTCTTTATGCTGGTTCCTGAGACAGTCCCGCTCAGATTTCCCGAGCTTTCGTTTTTCTGGCTCTTCGATTTTGGCAACATCGCCGCCTTTCTTCCTTTCGGCGTCCTGATTCCCATGCTGTATCGTACCCGATTTTGGCGCTTCATTACGGGCTTTATTGCGGCGATTCTTGTTTTGGAAACGCTGCAGGCGATAACCCATCTCGGCTCGTTTGATGTGGATGATGTGATCTCCAATACATTAGGTGCAGTGATTGGATACGCCGTCTATCGCGTGGGATTCGCTGGGGCCTTGTCGTTGAAAAAGGTTTGGGCTGCGTCTCTCACGGCTGTCGCACTTTTGTTTGGCGTCATGGTTATGTCTGAGGCCTTAGAGAAAAGGGAAGGGCCGATTCGGGCTTTGTCGGAGTGGAGGGAAGCGACCGGAAGTGAACCTGTGACGGCAAATCTGGCAAGCTTCACGGTAAAAGGCCAAAAAATCGAACCGAAATGGAACGTTTACAGCAGCCAGGAAGAACAAAAGAAAACATATACCTATTTTCTCGGGAACAAAACCGACG
>NZ_RHHQ01000096.1 GCF_003710825.1 Brevibacillus fluminis
AAGTGTTTGCGAAAGTCGGCATGGAGCCAAGCGGCGATCCTTTCAACTCGATTATCAAATTGGAGACGATGAACTCGCACAAACCGCTCAACCCGATGATTAATGCAGGAGCGATTGCAGTGGCCTCACTGATCGATGGCAGCGATGTGAAGGAACGCTTCCAACGGGTGTGCCGATTGCTGCACCGGATCACCGGCAACGAGCAAATTGCCTTGGATGAGAACGTGTATGCTTCGGAAAAAAGGACGGGGGATCGAAACCGCTCGCTCGCTTATTTCATGAAAAGCACCGGCGTTCTCGAAGGGGATGTGGAGGATGCGCTCGACCTGTACTTTCGGCTTTGCTCCATCACGGTTCACTGCAGCGATTTGGCCAAAATCGGGCTGTTTCTCGCAGAATGGGGACGAATTGCAGGCGAATCGTCTCC
>NZ_RHHQ01000097.1 GCF_003710825.1 Brevibacillus fluminis
AGTTTTCAAAGAGCATTTTGTTCGTTTCGCGTCGTTCACCTTCCAGTGCCGACCCTTTAAACTCTACCACATCTCACTCTTTCATGTCAACTAAAAAGTTTTCAGTGGTTTTAATCAAGTTTTTGTTACACAGCCTCTATCAAAGGCCGGAATGCTAGATTATCACAGCAGCTGCAAGATGTCCAATGCAAAAACTGGAAAACCTATCTTTTCTTTCATTTGCTGCTTCCCAATCGGAAGACAGAATCTTAATCTATCATGCCTCGCAATCTACGTCAACCTTTTTTCGTTTTAAAAGCTCTATCAATCGCTCTACCTTTTCCCTCCATCACTTCACACAC
>NZ_RHHQ01000098.1 GCF_003710825.1 Brevibacillus fluminis
CCTCATCACGACCACAATTCCAAAACGCTCTCGAACTTCTTATCAAAAAAACAACCGCCGGCCAAAACGCCAAGCGGTCGTTGTATTCATTTATGTTTTACGCTCTCCCGCTGCGATCTGCACAACGTTGCAGAAACGGACTCAGCTCCGCAATGAGCTGATCAGGTGATTCCATCATGCTCATGTGTCCCACATCTTTGATCAATGCCCGCGTGATGTTCTCCTTCGTCACTGAAAACGTTTTGTCTGCCGGTATCAGCTGATCCTGCTCCCCTGCCACCAGGAGAATCGGCAGCGCTGCATCCTCGAGCACCTGATTGCGGTCCGGCCGTTCCTTCATCGCCCGCAACGCGGCTATCGCGCCCTCCGGACTGGTTTGGTACCCGATTCGCTTCGCTTCCTCCACATCCGCCTTCCTATCTTCCAGATGCTCCGGCGAAAACAGCTTGGGTATGAGGCCATCGATCAAAACTGCG
>NZ_RHHQ01000011.1 GCF_003710825.1 Brevibacillus fluminis
TCGGTCGAGGGCTTATCCACAATTAATCCACAATTACTTGCGTATTCAGTTTTCAGGGAACAAAAATCTACATGAACTATCTATGGAGCTGTGGTGAAGTTGGAGTTCACGCCGGTCTGTCACACCGGAGGTCGCGGGTTCGAGTCCCGTCAGCTCCGCCATTTATGGCGAATTGTTTTTACGTAAGGCTCGGTAGCTCAGTCGGTAGAGCAGAGGACTGAAAATCCTCGTGTCGGCGGTTCGATTCCGTCCCGAGCCACCATAGCGTGAGCCATTAGCTCAGTTGGTAGAGCATCTGACTTTTAATCAGAGGGTCGAAGGTTCGAGTCCTTCATGGCTCACCATGTTTTTTGCGGACGTAGCTCAATTGGTAGAGCGTCGCCTTGCCAAGGCGAAGGTCGAGGGTTCGAGACCCTTCGTCCGCTCCATAACATATTCAATAAGCAATTGTATCGATAACAAGTACATGTTCACACCACTTGCTTCATGGCAAGTGGTGTTTCCATGTTTCAATACGTATTTTTTAGTAATGGAGGGTGTATGAACAGCAGAAGCAAGAAAGAGACGAAAAAAGCAGCGGTTCTGCCGTACATGTGTGAAGCCGGTTTTTTTGTCGATAGAGGCATGCGTTTTTTGCACCGAAGCGACTATGATCGGGCACTCCGATGTTTTCGACGTGCAGTAGAATTGGAGCCGTCCAACCCCGAAAACTTGTGCCATTTAGCTGGTGTGTTGGCTGAGACAGGGCAATTTGAGTCGTCAAACGAGCTGTTGTTTCAAGTGGTAAACGAGATTGCGCCAGAAAAATCGGAAGTCTTGTTTTACCTCGCCAATAACTTTGCCAATATGGAGCAATATGAAAAAGCAGAGGAAATGGCGCTCCGCTACCTGCAGGAATCCGATCAGGTGGAGTATCAGGAAGAAGCGCACGATCTCTTAGAATACATTTATTTTGAAATGGGTGTATCTCCGCGCCGCTATTTTGGCACACCGCTGGAATCGTTGTATATTAAGCATGATGCTGCCCGTAAAAGCCTAGAGGAAGGTAAGTTCTTTGAGGCGATCCGGACATTGGAGGAAATCGTGGAAGAGAAGCCTGATTTCATCCCTGCCTGCAACAACCTGGCGCTGGCTTACTATTATACAGGAAGCATCGACAAAGCGATGAGCATGATTGATCAGACGTTGGAGTACGAGCCGGGGAATCTGCACGCGCTTTGCAATCTGGCGATTTTGCTGGCGCACTGCAACCGGATGACCGAGTTATTCCCGCTATTGGATGATCTGAAGAAAGTGGTTCCGTTCCATCCCGAATATGCTTATAAGCTGGCGACAACAATGGGCGTGCTTGGACAGCACGAAGAGGCGTATCATCTGTTTGTCCGCTTGTTCCGCCGTTCGTTTCCACAGGAAGCGAGCGCATTGCACTTCGCCGCTATTTCAGCTTATTCGACCAATCGGATCCAGCAGGCAATTCGCTGGTGGCAAAAAGCCAAGCAAATGGATCCGACTGCCGGCATCGCGGATTATTACCTGCAGCTCGCCCAAGAGCGATTGCTCGGCAAGCACGACGAGGAAAAAGGACGCAAGCCGATCCCGTACTATTACCACCAGCCGATGGAACCTTTGCCGGAAGAAATGAAGTGGAATTCCGTAGAAGAGGTGAAGGACGATTCGATGATTCGTTCCTCTCTCCTGTGGGCACTCCAGTACGGCAAGGAAGAAGTGCAGGAAATGGTGATTCAAACGCTCGGCATGATCGGCGACGAGGAAGCCCGCTCGACATTGGAAAGCTTCAGCGAAACGACGAACAATGCCAAATTGAAGCAAAAAGCACGCATCGCGTTAAAACAACTCAAAGCCAAGCATGCATCTGACAATGCGGCGAATGAAACCAAGGCAGACTTGCCCGCACAAGCGGACATCTCGAACGATGAGGTGAGCGCGAGCATCAAAGCGAGCTTTTCCGCGGATGTAGACAAGCCTTTGCGCGAATGGGCGCTCATGCGTTGGGCGGAATATCTTGAAAAAACAGCACATCCACTGCATGTGCGCAAGCCGGTTGCGTGGGCAGCGGCGCTGGAATACTTGTATCAAAAAAGCAATGGCCAAAAAGTAACGCAGGCAGCAGTAGCCCAAAAATTCGATACTTCAACGGCAACTTTGGCAAAGTGCGTAAAAGAACTTTCTATGCTTGATTTAAATCTATTCTAACTTTATAATAAGTATAAATAAGAGATAATCCAGGCAATGCGATAGGAGGTTTTTTGCATGAGTGAGCAAAAAGTATACGACGTAATTATCGTGGGTGCCGGCCCTGCAGGGATGACGGCTGCTGTATATACTTCCCGGGCGAACATGTCCACATTGATGATCGAACGGGGGATTCCGGGCGGTCAAATGGCGAACACGGAAGAGATCGAGAACTATCCAGGCTTTGCTTCCATCTTGGGACCGGACCTGTCAACCAAAATGTTCGAGCATGCGCAGAGCTTCGGTGCTGAGTATGCTTATGGCGATATTAAAGAAGTGCGTGACGGCCACCCTTACAAAACAGTGGTTGCTGGCGACAAGGAATACCTGGGCAAATCCGTGATCATTGCGTCCGGTGCGGAACACCGCCTGCTGGGTGCACCTGGGGAAAAAGAACTGTCCGGCCGCGGCGTTTCCTACTGCGCAGTATGTGACGGTGCTTTCTTCCGCAACAAAGAGCTCGTCGTTGTAGGTGGCGGAGACTCCGCTGTTGAGGAAGCGGTCTTCTTGACTCGCTTTGCTACAAAAGTGACGATCATCCACCGCCGCGACTCGTTCCGCGCACAAGCAATTCTCCAAAAACGTGCGATGGAAAATGAGAAAATCGAGGTCATCTGGAATTCCGTGGTGAAAGAGATCCGCGGTGAAAACGTGGTGAGTAGCGTACTGATCCAAGACACCGTGACAGGAGAAGAGCGCGAATATCCGACAAACGGAGCATTCATCTATGTGGGTATGGACCCGCTGTCTTCCAGCGTCGCAGGTTTGGGTATCACCAATGAGGCTGGCTATATCCTGACCGATGAAAAAATGAAAACGGTAGTGCCAGGCATCTTTGCTGCCGGAGACGTACGCGATAAAATGCTGCGTCAGGTAGTAACTGCAACGGGAGACGGTTCCATTGCTGCACAATCGGCTCAGCATTACGTAGAAAACTTGAATGAACAGCTAAAAGAACAGAATGTCACAATCTCTTAACCTTTTTGTAACATAGCTGAAACAATACTACGATATGATGACTATGATGAATTGACCCCCTTATCTTATACGTTGGATGCGTGGCTGGATTAGCAGCCACGTCTTTTTTTTGCCCGATCGGGAAATAAGGGGTCACATATTGCATAAGTGGAACTAAGGCTTCTTTTCCTTGAGGTACGACATGCTTGTGACGCTGCTCGACCAAGTTTTTCATTCATAAATCAGAGTATACGTTTCGACCGATCAATGTGGTATTCTTATGACAGGCTCAACAGGAGGCGAGATTGGTGACTGAACAAGGAAAAGAGAGAGCGATTAACCTACTGATTATTACCGGAATGTCGGGAGCAGGAAAAACGGTTGCCGTTCAAAGCCTCGAGGATCTTGGCTTTTTTTGTGTCGACAATCTGCCGTCCATTCTGATCCCTAAGTTTGCAGAGTTAATCAAGCAAACCAAGCAGAGCGGTGGAGGGATTGAGCGCGTAGCTTTGGTTATTGACCTGAGGAGCCGCGAGTTTTTCGAGAGTCTGTCTGATGCAATTCAAACGCTGAATGAAATGGATGGAATATCCTATCATATACTGTATTTAGAAGCGAATGACCAGACGCTTGTTTCCCGCTATAAAGAAACGCGCCGTCGTCATCCGCTTTCCCCGAACGGCTCACCTTTGGAAGGGATAACAGCAGAGCGCCGAATGCTGCAGGAGATGAAGGGGCTGGCACATCAAATCATCGATACCAGCCAATTGAAACCGGCACAGCTGCGCGAAACGATCGTCAACCAATACAGCCTGCAAGGCTCGCCATTGTCCATTAACGTGCTTTCTTTCGGATTCAAGTATGGGATTCCGATCGATGCGGACTTGGTGTTTGACGTGCGTTTCCTGCCCAACCCCCATTATGTGGACCACCTCCGCCCGAAAACCGGGTGTGACGCAGAAGTCTCCGAGTACGTATTAAAATGGAGTGAGACAAAGGAATTTTTGGTAAAATTGCTTGATTTGCTCAGCTTCACTTTGCCTTATTATCAGCGCGAGGGAAAAAGCCAGCTCGTGATCGGTATCGGCTGCACAGGCGGAAAGCACCGCTCGGTCGCGATCGCGGAGCATATCGGAGAAGTGTTTGGCAAAGAGTACACAGTACGAGTGACACATAGGGACAAGGACAAAAACAAATAAGCAAATGGTGGCCGCTCAAGGTCACATCGACCATTCTGAAAAGCGTGCAGACGTTTTTCATTAAAAAAGAAGGTGACATATGTCCGCAGGGAGAATGAGAACACACGAGCCGGAGCTGCAGCGTGTTGTTGTAATTGGCGGGGGGACGGGTCTCTCTGTTATTTTGCGGGGATTGAAGCAAGAGCACCTGCATATTACAGCGATTGTCACGGTAGCCGATGATGGCGGTAGCTCCGGAAGATTGAGGGAAGAGATGGATATGCTGCCTCCGGGCGATATCCGCAACGTCCTGACTGCACTGGCCGATACGGAGCCATTGATGGAGAGGCTGATGCAGCACCGTTTCACGACGGGGACCGGATTAGCTGGGCATAATTTGGGAAATCTATTGATTGCCGCCATGAATGAGATCACGGGAGATTTCGTAACCGCTGTCAAAAAACTGAGCCGCGTACTCGCTGTGCGTGGCGATGTGCTGCCGGCTTCCAACCAATCGATTTTGCTCAAAGCCGAGATGGAGGATGGGTCGATCGTTGTCGGCGAATCACAAATCCCTTTGGCGGGTAAACCGATTAAGCGAGTCTTTCTCGATCCGGCAGATGCAGTGCCCCTCAATGACGCATTGACCGCAATCAGCGAGGCCGATATCATTGTTCTCGGTCCTGGCAGTTTATATACGAGCATTGTGCCCAATTTGTTGGTTCACGGGCTTTTTGAGGAGATCCAACGAGCAAGTGCGCAGAAGCTGTACATCTGCAACGTGATGACACAGCCAGGGGAAACCGACGGGTACACAGCTGCGGATCACGTGGAAGCCATGTACCGGCATGTCAGCGTCCCATTTCTGGACACGATCATGGTTAATTCAGCAGAGATTCCTCCACATATTCAAGAAAAGTATGCCGAAAAAGGAGCGACACCGGTTGATAGCGACATCGAGCGATTGAAGCAGATGGGTCTGTCGATCATTGCAGAACCGATGGTGACATTCGGCGACGGTTATTTGCGCCATGATGCCACGTCGGTAAGCAAGCAGGTGGTTGCCTTGATGAACCGAAGAAAGGAGTGATCCCTTATGTCTTTCGCCGCACACACCAAAAAGGAACTGACGATGCTGACAAACGATACCTGCTGCAACCGTTCTGAATTGGCTGCGTTGATTCGAATGAACGGGAGCATCCAATTTGGGGCAGGCCGCTTTGTCCTCGACGTCACGACCGAAAATGCGGCGATAGCTCGGCGAATTTATAGTCTGATTAAACAAGTGTTTCAGGCTCACGCAGAGCTTCTCGTGCGAAAGAAAATGCGCTTGAAAAAGAACAATGTCTACATCGTGCGCATTCCACATCGTGCGAAAGAAATTCTGCAGGATTTGCGGATCATGGATGACACGCTCAATTTTTACCCGGGCATTTCCCCTGATTTAATCAAAAAGTCCTGCTGCCGTGCCGCCTATTTACGTGGAGCATTTTTGGCTGGCGGATCGGTCAACCATCCGGAGGCTTCCAGCTACCACTTGGAGATCTTCTCGGCTTATCAAGATTTTTGTGAGGCGTTGACTAGTTTGGCCAACAGGTACCGGCTTAATGCAAAATGCATCGAGCGTAAAAAAGGCTATGTGATGTATATTAAAGAAGGGGAGCGCATTACGGAGTTTCTGAGCTTGATCGGTGCCCATCAGGCACTGCTCTATTTCGAGGACGTACGGATCGTAAAAGACATGCGCAACTCGGTCAACCGGTTACACAACTGCGAAATCGCAAATATTAACAAGACGGTGAATGCAGCTACCCGACAGATGGAAAATATCCAGATGATCCAGCGTGAGATCGGCTTGGAGAATTTGCCGGTTCGGCTGCGGGAAGTAGCGGAATTGCGACTGCTTCATCCGGACATCAACCTGAAGGAGCTCGGTGAAATGATTCCGAGCGGCCCGGTGAGCAAGTCCGGAATCAACCACAGACTTAGGAAAATTAACGAAATCGCCGATAAATTAAAAGAAAAACAAAATATATCTTTAGGTTAACATGATATACTTTTATAATATACTAAAGGACTAGGAATTAGGGAGGTATTGGCATGGTTCAGCAGCAGGTTTTAGTAAAATTAAAAACTGGCCTGCAAGCGCGCCCGGCTGCTTTCTTTGTGCAAGAAGCCAACCGCTTTGCATCGGAAGTTTTTGTAGAAAAAGAAAATAAAAAAGTAAACGCGAAAAGCATCATGGGCATCATGAGCTTGGCCATCAGTTCGGGTACGGAGATTACGATTTCGGCAGAGGGCCCAGATGCTTCCCAAGCGGTAACCAATCTCGCAACATTGGTAAGCAAAGAGGAATAGGATAAACGAACAAAACCATCGCCTGTTGATATGGTCAGCATGAGATGGTTTTTTTGTTGTGCAACCGCGGCTCTGCCAAAAAGCAGGGGTAGCCAAGTTTTGGAGAACAGGATGTTTTTGTCGAAATGGGGTATCCCTAATGGAGTAAACCAAAGGAGGGATGTTTGTGAACGGGAACGACAAGCACGAGAAAAACGATTCGCTGAATGAAGGGCGAGACAGCTGTTTCATGGACATTGATCGCATGGTGAACGAAGGACTAGGCGGCGGAGTAGTCTGTGACCAAAATGGGCTGATTGAAGAGACGACCACCGATACAATGAGACAAGCATGTTTTAATGATTAACTGCGCAGTGCAGGCGGTGCGAATGTAAAGCGGGGGAATTGTCTTCGGTTTTCTCCAGGATGCGATCGCCTGATCAATACGTAACGTGTATAACTTGTGAATAACCTCAATAAAAGGAGAGTTATCCACAGAAAAAGGGAGCGGGTTTTCGAGATGAAAACCGCTCCCTTTTTGCTGTATCAATAGTTACTTGGCGGGTGTAGGCGTCGAGGTGATAACCTCGTCGATTAATCCGTATTCTTTTGCTTCTTTTGCAGACAGGAAGTTGTCGCGGTCCGTATCGCGTTGGATGCGTTCCAGCGGCTGGCCTGTGCGCTCGGAAAGAATTTGGTTCAAGTGTTCACGCATTTTGATGATGCGTTTAGCTGCGATTTCGATGTCGCTCGCTTGACCTTGTGCACCACCCAGCGGCTGGTGAATCATGACCTCGCTGTTTGGAAGGGCAAAGCGCTTCCCTTTTGCACCGGAAGCCAGCAAGAATGCGCCCATGGATGCAGCCATGCCGATGCAGATTGTGGATACATCCGGCTTGATGTGGTGCATCGTATCGAAGATGGCCATCCCTGCCGTAATGGAGCCGCCTGGGCTGTTGATATAAAGACTGATGTCTTTTTCAGGGTCTTCCGCTTGAAGGAACAGCAATTGGGCAACGATACTGTTCGCGACCACGTCGTTGATCGGTGTGCCCAAGAAGATGATCCGATCTTTCAGAAGGCGAGAGTAAATATCATAAGCGCGCTCACCGCGATTCGTTTGTTCAATGACGGTTGGAATCAAATTCATATGCATGTTTATTCCTCCTCTCTATCATACTCAATATCATACACAATTGGTCAATGAAGGTCAAACGCGAAGATTGTCGTTTACACTTCAGTAATTCCCAAAAAGCATGCTTCTAAACCTTGTCCCCAAAATCGAGAGTTATCCACAGAGTTATGCACAAATCCACTAACAGGAACACACGTTTCGTGGATAACTTTAAAAATAGTAAAAAAGAAAGGCATTTTTTGTTAAAAAGAAGGAGTTTATTACCATATTGTAGAAAGGGAACGGTTATTTTCACAAATTCATAAAAGGGTGTGTACAAAATGTTGAAAAAGGTATCAGGTCTTATGCTTGCGACAACTTTGGTTATGGGCAGTGCGGCTGGGGCAGCCTTCGCTGCGCCGAAAGCTACGGTTGCACCGGTGAAGACCGCTACCCAAACCTATACTCTAAAGGTTGATGGCAAAGAGATCGTGTTCAAAGTAGCGCCTGCAGTCGAAGATAAAACCATCTTGGTGCCTGCAAGCGAGCTGCTTGAAGCGATGGGCGGTACCGCTGCATGGGATAGCATGACGAAATCGGTCCTGCTCGCCAAAGATAAAACGTCCGTACGCCTGTATGCAGATAGCTCCACAGGCTACAAAGCGGGCAAAAAGATCAAAGCTCCAGCGAAATCTAAAGCCGTCACAGGCGCTATTTTGGTGCCAATGACATTTGTGGTTCAAGAGCTGGGCGGTAAAATCACTTGGGATGGCAAAACATCCACCTTCACGGTGACAATGCCGCAAGTGAAAAAGTAAGCGGCTCAAACGCCAAAAAAAGCCCCCACTGAAGTAAGCGGTGGGGGCTTTTCATTTTGTGAATGAATGCAAATAAAAAAAGACCAGTAACAACTAGTCCTTAGTACGCTTTTATGGTACGCCCGAAGGGAATCGAACCCCCGCACGTGGTTCCGGAGACCACTGCTCTATCCACTGAGCTACGGGCGTATAATAAGGGTTTAATGAAGTTTAACCCAAGGCAACTCCACCTAAATTATTATAGTTGATTAGAGGGGATTTTGCAAGCGTTACCGAATGGGAACGTTTATGTTTTGCAGGTTATTACAACGGAAAATTTCCATGAAGTTAAATAATTTGTTGATTTTTACAGTTAAATGCCGTACGATGAGGATTTTTTGCATTTATCTAGCGAATCATGACGATATTTGCTAGAATCTAGTATGATTTCCTGCGATTCGTAGTAACCATTTCTGCTCAAAGTGATTACAATAGTATATATGAAGTTGTGAATGCGCTTATAGAATCAGTATATTTGAAGTAGTGAAAAAATAAAAATAACACAAATTCTTTTTGGCAGGAAAATTGCATAATCATGTCGAATAAAGATGTAAAGAGAGATGCGACGAAATAAGCCGCTGCTAGTGTAGTCAGATGTAAAGGGGGCAGCAAAGAAAATGAACATGGGATTTGGGCTTTACCAAGAACAGACGCTTAAACTGGTCATGACACCTGAGTTGAGGCAAGCGATTACCATTCTTCAATATTCAGCAGTTGATTTGCTTGGGTATCTGCAAGAGCAGGCGACGGAAAACCCAGTGATCGAACTGCAGGAAGTCAGTGCAACGTACGACTTTCCGAAAAAAGAAGAGGAAAAGCCGATTGCACAGGTCGATTGGAAGGAAATTGTAGGAAACCGCGCGACAGGCGAATATTCAGCAAGTAAAAATGAAAGCACTTTCAACCCGCTCGATCATGTGCACGGTCCGGACTCAACCTTGTTCGAGCATTTGGAGACACAATTAGGCTATGTCAAAGGCTTATCGCCTACACAGCGAAAGCTCGGCATGTATTTGATCGGAAATTTGGACGAAAAAGGCTATTTGGAAATCAGCTTGGAGGAAATCAGCGATAAGCTTGCCGTGTCGGTCGAAGAAGTGGAGGATGTGCTGACTGTCATCCAGCACTTTGATCCGGTCGGCGTCGGGGCGCGCAACCTCGAGGAATGCTTACTCCTTCAGCTACAGCATAATGGCATGGATGATGAGCCAATCGTGAACCTGGTGCAGCATCACCTGCTTGATTTGGCAAATAACCGTTACCAGCGCATCGCCGATTCGTTGAAGGTGACGATCAGCGAGGTTCAGCAGATGGCTGATTTGGTGCGCACCTTGAATCCGCGCCCAGGAGCGGCATTCTATCATGGCGAAACGAAATTCGTCATTCCCGATGTGACCGTAGAAAAAGTCGGGAAGGATTACGTCGTGCTCGTCAATGACGCATCCGCACCAAGGCTGACGATCAACAGCTTTTATGAGAAGCTGCTAAAACGGGAAAATACGCAGGATGAAGCGCAAAAATTCATTCATGAGAAGCTGAATGCCGCATTGTGGCTGGCGAAAAGCTTGGAGCAGCGCAGGCTGACGCTGATGCGCGTCACACAGGCCATCGTCGATTTGCAGCGCGACTTTTTCGAGCACGGGGTACACTACTTGAAGCCGATGACGCAAAAGGAAATTGCCGAGCGAGTCAGCTTACATGAATCCACGATCAGCCGCGCCACGAACGGCAAATATGTGCAGACGCCGCGCGGTGTGTTCGAACTAAAATATTTCTTTACGTCTGCTTTATCGACAGCAAGCGGTGACGCGGCTTCCTCTGAAAGTGTGAAACGGCGGATCAAGCTGCTGATCGAGCAGGAGGATCGCAAACAGCCGCATTCCGACCAGAAGCTGGCGGAAATGCTGCTGAAAGAAGGGATCGAGATTTCGCGCCGCACCGTTGCCAAATACCGTGAGGAAATGATGATCGCTTCCTCGGCTAAAAGAAAGAGGTTTTAAAACCAGATGGGCGATACAGCAATGGACATTACCCTGTACGGTCGTGCCGGCTGCCATCTTTGCGATGATTTGGAGAGGAGCATCCGGCGGATCGGCAGGGAGATCCCGCTCACGCTGCACGTAGTCGACATACACTCTGATCCGGCATTGCTGGAAGCGTACATGTTTACGATTCCGGTTGTGGCGATCAATGGTGAACAAGTTTTTGCATCCATTGATTCTGTCCTGACGGAATGGGAGCTGCGGGAAGAATTGGAGAAGCGTGTGAATGGGACCCGGTCGTAACCGGGTTTTTATTTTTTAAGTCTTAATAAACATATGTATTGAATTAGTGTATTATTAGAGCTATAATAAAAATGGTCAAATGTGGAAAATATTATGCGAAAAGGAGCTGAATGAACATGTACGATATCGCAATCATCGGAGCAGGTCCAGCAGGAGCAAGCGCAGCATTGTTTGCCGCAAAAGCAGGAAAAAAGACGCTGCTCGTGGACAATGACAAGAGCATGACAAAGCGGGCATGGATTGAAAATCATTATGGCGTGGCAGAAATCACAGGTCCAGATATGGTTGACATCGGGAAAAAGCAGGCGACCAAATTCGGAGCGGAATTGGTTACAGCAACCGTGACGAACGTGGTGAAAAAAGAGCAAGGCTTTACGGTGGAAACGGAAGAGCAAGGCTCCTTTGAAGCAGCGCATGTGATTTTGGCGACAGGGGCATTGACCGCATTGGCAGAAGCGATTGGCGTTGCCACTACGGAAGGGAAAGAGCCGCGGATCAAAACCGTGTTCCAGACGGATGCGAGCGGAAAGACCACAATTCCAGGCATCTGGGCTGCGGGTACTTGCGCAGGTGTCAGCGTGCATTCGATCATTACAGCTGGCGATGGTGCCAAAGTAGCGATCAACGTAATTAGCGAGATCAATGGCGAGCGTTATGTCGACCATGATGTGTTGAAAACCAACTAATCGAAAATAGAGGAAGGCAGCCGTTCATCCTATAAACGGTTGCCTTTTTTTGTGTGTTTACTGCAGTATTGTAGTAGAAGGGAAATTTTTCATATCACCTATTTACTTACAAAAGGTTAGTTGATATGATGATTTGGTTATTACATAAAAGGAGCGAGTTCAATGAGCGATTTTACTAACCTTGTCAAAGCTAGACGTTCGGCAACGAAATTTTTTGAAGGTACAGAAATCGCTGACAGCGAGTTGGAAGAGATTTTTCAATTGGCGAAATTCGCACCATCGACTTTTAATTTGCAGCACACGCATTACCTTGTAGTCAAAGATCAGGAACGCAAGGAGCTCGTCTATGAAGCAGCGAATCGTCAATACAAAGTGAAAACCGCATCGGCGGCCATCGTGGTATTGGGCGATCTGGAAGCATATAAGCAGGTGGACAAGCTGAACGAAGGCTTTCTGCATCTGGGCATTATGAACAAACAAGAATATGATCAAACTGTGGAGTTCGTGAATGGCTTCTATGAGCGGCAAGGGGATGTGTTCAAGCGGGAAGAGGCGATTCGCAATGCCAGCCTCTCTGCCATGCTCCTGATGCTGATTGCCAAGGAAAAAGGCTGGGATACTTGTCCGATGAACGGGTTCGATCCGCAAAAGCTGTCCCAATCGCTAAACATACCATCTCGTTATGTACCTGTCCTGCTGATTACCATCGGCAAAGAAGATACTTCTAGCCAGCGCCCGCGCGGATATCGTAAGCCGACAGGTGAGTTCGTTCATTATAACACCATTAGTTAATCCACATAGGCTTGGCAATCGCAATCCTGCTCTTATGCTTCGGGCGAAGAGCAGGTTGCCTTGCAGAACGCAGATGAATATGCTAAAGTAAAAGAGAAAAAAAGAGCTGTACAGTTCGCTTATTTTTTTGGTTTAAGCGGGACGCAAAAAGTATATAGCGGGACATTTAAAGTCCCTTAATTAAAGGTAAAGGATGGGAATGATGCGGGAAATTATTGAGTTGCACACCAAGTTGGTTCCCGATTTGGTTGAAGTGTTGCGCAAGCGTTACCTGCTATTAAAGTCGATTTCCCACATGCAGCCGATCGGTCGGCGCGCTCTTGCTGAAGAAATGCAGACGACAGAGCGTATTTTGCGGGCCGAATTGGATGTTTTAAGAGAAGCGGGCGTGATTTTCGCCACTGCCGTCGGCATGAGCTGTACCGAGGAAGGAAACCGCCTGTTAGAACAGCTTGAACCAATGGCTGGCGAATTATTCGGCCTCACCGATCTGGCGGAGCGCTTGAAGCAAAAGCTGAAGATCCCCGAGGTCATCGTCATTAATGGCGATTCTGACCTGTCGGAATGGGTGAAGCAGGAGCTTGGGCGAATCGGTGCGAGAGTGCTCAGACAGCAGGTGAAGGAAGGCGACGTGGTCGCAGTCACAGGCGGTACAACCATTGCCAACGTCGCGTCACACCTTCAGCCGTCACCACAGTTTCGCTCGGTACAATTTGTGCCGGCACGCGGGGGATTGGGCGAGAATGCCGAGATTCAAGCCAACACGCTCGTATCGGTCATGGCGGCGAAAAGCGGTGGGCAGTACCGGATGCTACATGCGCCCGATCGGGTAAGCCCGGAAGCCCTCCAAACCTTGCTGGCGGACCAGCAGGTGGCGGAAGTGCTAGAGCTGCTGCGTTCGGCCCGGGTCATCATTCACGGCATCGGTGACGCCCTGACGATGGCCAAACGCCGAAAGTACGATGAAGGCGGGTTGGGTGAATTAGCCCAAGCAGGAGCCGTCGGAGAAGCATTTGGGTATTACTTTAATGAAGCTGGCGAGATCGTGGAACGGGTTTCCACGCTTGGGCTTCAGCTTGAGGATGTGCGTTCGGCCGAAATGGTGATATCCGTTGCGGGCGGTGCGAGCAAGGCGAAAGCGATTCTTTCCTTTGCCCAACAGTCGTGTCAAAATGTACTTATCACTGACGAGGGGGCTGCTCGGGCGATTTTATCGACAGTCCAATAGTCGGGAGTAAACCGTGAAGGGATACGTACACGATGACATTCCGAGGCTATTTGCCCGTACTTTCGCTGATTGCCGGCATCATTATCTGTCTGTTGTTCAATCTTTCCCTCGCTTTTGGTCTTTTGGCTGCGGTGCTAGTCACCCTCTGGTCCGTGCGTGGCCTCGGATTTAGCTATCGGGAGCAGTTTGCTTTCGGTTGGGGCGGATTCACGCAGACCAAACCAGTACTGATGATTCTCGGCTTAGTTGGACTCATGATCCCGATTTTGATGATGGCTGGCACCATCCCGGCAATCATTTATTACGGATTGTCCATCGTTAATGTGCACTACTTGTTGATTCTCTCGTTTTTGCTGACAGCCGGGGTTTCGTATTTGCTCGGCACATCGGTGGGCACGCTCAGCACGATTGGCCTTTCCCTGTTGGGAATCGCCCATGCGGTACAGCTACCGCTGCCGATGATTGCAGGTGCGTTGATCTCCGGCGCGATGGTGGGGGAGCGCTTTTCACCTTTGTCGAGCAGCCGGCTGCTGGTGCTAAGCAGCATCGGCGGCGACGAGCAGGTTACGCGCTTTGCCAAGGCGACGGGACTTTTGGCGATGGGGATTACCGCTGTTTTGTTCCTCGCGCTTGATTTGACGCGCGACAGCGTATCAGCAGCGGGTGTGATTGGGTCTTTTCAGCAGCTGATGGAGCAATACTTCCAAATTTCGCTGCTGAAGCTGATACCGCTTTTGGTACTAGTCGGATCGTTCGCTTTTCGGGTCAAAGCGGTGCCAGCCCTCTTTTACGGACTGGTAAGCGGTGTGGTCTTGCTGCTGTTCTCCCATCCGCCGCAAATCGGCGAATTTTTCCGCTCGATGCTGTATGGATTCGATCTGAATTCACAGACTAAGCTGGATGAAATGGTACACGGCGGCGGGATGATCGCGATTTTGAAGGTGCTGGTCGTCATCAGCTTGGCTGGGTTCATGAACGGTATCTTGAACAAAGCCAACTTGCTTTCGCCCATCATCAACCGTTTGATGGGAGAGACCGGCAATCCTGTCGTGCTGGTGATCAAAAGCGTGCTGCTTTCGCTCTTGGTGATCATCATCAGCTGCAATCAGACGATTCCAATTCTGGTTTTAGGCGCGACGCTGCCGGAACGATTCCAGCGCCTCGCAGGCGGCAAGCAGCTGCTCGGCCGCACGATGCTGGATGCTACGCTTGTGATGCCTCCGCTGGTTCCGTGGAACGGGCTGGCGATGGTGATCAGCGTTACGCTGGGCGTACCTACGCTTCAATCGCTGCCGTATTCATTGTTCTTGCTGTTTTTGCCGCTCATTACGATATTGTTTACTCGGTTTGCCCAGCCTAAGCGGATGGAAGCATCGCAAAGGCAGGTGAACCATGCTGGATAGATAACGATACTCAGGAGGAATGAATGATGTTGAAAATTGGGATTAATGGTTTTGGACGTATTGGTCGTAACGTTTTCCGCGCAGCGCTGAAACATGACAATATCGAGATCGTAGCGATCAATGACCTGACTGATGCGAAAACGCTGGCTCACTTGCTGAAATATGACTCCGTGCATGGTGTGCTCGATCTCCCTGTAGAAGCGGGAGAAGGCACATTGATCGTAAATGGCAAAGAGATCAAAGTATTGGCTGAGCGCGAACCAGCTAAGCTGCCTTGGGGCGAATATGGTGTAGAAATCGTAATCGAATCGACCGGCCGTTTCACAAAACGCGAAGATGCAGCAAAACACCTGGAAGGCGGAGCGAAAAAAGTTATCATTTCCGCACCTGCTACTAACGAGGATATCACCATCGTTATGGGTGTAAATGAAGACAAATATGATCCAGCGCAGCATACCGTCATCTCCAACGCTTCCTGCACAACCAACTGTCTGGCTCCATTCGCGAAAGTGTTGAACGACAAGTTCGGTATTGTCCGCGGTCTGATGACAACGGTTCACTCTTACACCAATGACCAGCAAATCCTTGACTTGCCGCACAAAGACTTGCGTCGCGCACGCGCAGCGGCAACCAACATCATTCCTACCTCCACAGGTGCGGCGAAAGCAGTTGCATTGGTACTGCCAGAGCTGAAAGGCAAATTGAACGGCTTCTCGATGCGCGTGCCTACGCCAAACGTATCCGTTGTCGACCTGGTGGCTGAATTGAAAACAGATGTAACCGTAGAAGAGCTGAACAGCGTGCTGAAAGAAGCGGCAGAAGGTCCGCTGAAAGGCATCCTGGCTTACTCCGAAGAGCCGCTTGTATCGAGCGACTACAACGGCAACCCAGCTTCTTCGACAATCGATGCGCTCTCTACGATGGTGCTCGAGGGCAATATGGTGAAGGTCGTTTCTTGGTATGACAACGAGTGGGGTTATTCCAACCGTGTCATCGATCTGTGTCAGTATGTTGCACAGCGTGGCTTGTAAAACGTACAATAGAAATGTTGTGGAAAAGGGAGAGCAGTTAAATCAGCATCTCCCTTTTCCCTATGAACAAAAGTCTATGATACGTTTGTGTCATAAGGAGGTTTTGTACGTGAACAAAAAGTCGATCCGTGATATCGAGTTGGCTGGTGCGCGCGTTTTTTGCCGTGTAGATTTCAACGTTCCGATGGCAGAGGGGACCATTACCGATGATACCCGTATCCGTGCGGCACTTCCGACCATTTCCCACCTGATCGAATCAGGGGCGAAGGTGATTTTGGCAAGCCATTTCGGTCGTCCAAAAGGTGCTGTCGTTGAGGACATGCGTTTGACCGCAGTAGGCGAGCATTTGGCTAAGCTGCTGGGCAAACCGGTGAAAAAGCTGGATGAATCGACAGGAGAAGCGGTTGAGCAGGCGGTAGCTGCCATGCAAAACGGCGATGTGTTGCTGCTCGAAAACGTCCGTTTCCACGCAGGAGAAGAGAAGAACGATCCGGAACTGGCGAAACAGTTTGCCAAGTTGGCCGATTTCTTTGTCAATGATGCTTTCGGGGCGGCGCACCGCGCACATGCCTCCACAGCTGGAATCGCGCAATACATACCGGCTGTTGCCGGATTTTTGATGGAAAAGGAAATTCAATTCCTTGGCGGCGCACTGTCCAAACCAGAGCGTCCGTTTACCGCAATTGTCGGCGGTGCCAAGGTAAAAGATAAAATCGCCGTGATCGAGAATTTGCTGACGAAGGTAGATACATTGATCATCGGTGGCGGAATGGCCAATACCTTTATTAAGGCGCAGGGATACAGCGTCGGCGCTTCTCTGTGTGAAGAAGACAAGCTGGATCTGGCTCGCACCCTGATGAAGCAGGCGGCAGATCGCGGTGTATCACTTTTGATGCCGGTTGATGTGGTCGTCGCAGACAAATTCGCGGCAGACGCAGCTACGAAAACCGTATCTATCGATGAAATTCCTGAAGGCTGGATGGCACTCGACATCGGACCGAAATCGGCTGAGGAGTTCCGCAAGGCGGTGGAGTCGTCCAAAACCGTCATTTGGAATGGGCCGATGGGCGTATTCGAAATGGACGCTTTTGCAAAAGGAACGATGGCGGTCGCAGAAGCGATGGCAGCTTGCACAGGCACGACCATCATCGGTGGCGGTGACTCCGTGGCAGCTGTTGAAAAGGCTGGCGTAGTTGAAAAAATGACGCACATTTCCACGGGCGGCGGCGCTTCGCTGGAATTCATGGAAGGCAAGGAGCTGCCTGGCGTAACCGTGTTACAAGACAAATAAAGGGTGGGTGCGAACGTGAGAACACCGATTATCGCAGGAAACTGGAAGATGTTTAAAACCATTGCGGAGGCAACCGATTTCGCCAAGCAATTGACAGCGACGAAAGCGATTGAGGGCGTCGAGCAGGTGATCTGCGCCCCATTTACCACCCTGTCGGCTTTGGCTGGCATTCTCCAAGGAACGCCTTATGCGCTCGGCGCGCAAAACGTGCATTTTGCTGACCAAGGAGCATTCACCGGGGAGATCAGTCCGTTGATGCTAAAGGAAATCGGCGTAAAATACGTGATTATTGGTCATTCGGAGCGTCGCCAATATTTCAACGAAACCGACGAGACGGTGAACAAAAAAGTGATCGCTGCGCTTAGCCATGGCTTGCTGCCGATCGTTTGCGTGGGTGAGTCGCTTGCCGAGTTTGAAAGCGGCAGCACCGAGCAGGTTGTGCGTACGCAAACGGAAGCGGCATTGAACGGTTTGACCAGCGATCAGGTGAAACAGGTCGTCATCGCATACGAACCGATCTGGGCGATCGGCACAGGCAAGTCTTCGACGGCGGAAGACGCGAACAAAACCATCGGTTACATTCGTGGCTGCGTTGAGCGAGCATTCGGAGCGGAAGCGGCAGCTGCGATTCGCATCCAATACGGCGGAAGCGTGAAGCCAGACAATATTGAAGGATACTTGCGTCAGTCGGATATCGACGGCGCATTGGTTGGAGGAGCCAGCCTCACCGTTGACGGGTTTGTGCAATTGGTGGCAGGTGCCTCAGCAGCGAGGGGGTAAACAGACGTGACACAACGACCAAAACCAGTAGCATTGCTTATCATTGACGGCTTTGCCCTGCGTGGGGAAACGTACGGGAACGCCGTTGCACAGGCGAAGAAGCCTAACTTTGAACGATTCTGGTCTCAGTTCCCGCACGCGACGCTGGAAGCGAGCGGATTGGCGGTAGGTTTGCCGGAAGGGCAAATGGGGAACTCAGAGGTGGGCCACTTGAATATCGGCGCAGGACGCGTCGTTTATCAAGATTTGACACGGATTACTAAGGATATCAAAGAAGGCGGCTTTTTTGAAAATGACACGCTGCGCGATGCGATCGTGCATGCCAAGACGAACAACAAGAAGCTGCACCTGTTCGGGTTGCTTTCCGATGGCGGCGTTCACAGCCATATCCGCCACCTGTTCGCTTTGCTGGAGATGGCGAAAAAGAATGATTTTGCCGATGTGAACATCCATGCCTTCCTCGATGGACGTGACGTAGCGCCGGACAGCGCTGTCGGTTATATTGAGGAGCTGCAGGCTAAGATCGATGAGCTGGGCGTAGGGAAAATTGCAACGGTGCAAGGCCGTTATTATGCAATGGACCGCGACAAGCGCTGGGAACGGGTCGAAAAGGCGTACCGCGCGATGGTTTATGGCGACGCGCCGCACTATCAGGATCCGATCAAAGCGGTGAAGGAGTCCTACGAGAAATCGATCATGGATGAATTCGTCATGCCGACGGTGATCGTCGATGAGGCGGACCAGCCGATCGGCAAAATCGAAAGCGGCGACTCAATCATTTTCTTCAACTTCCGTCCGGACCGTGCGATCCAAATCTCGCAGGCGTTCACGAATGAAGACTTCCGCGGATTTGACCGCGGTGCAGATCACCCGCGCAACCTGCACTATGTTTGCTTGACCCATTTCAGCGAGACGGTGGATGGTTATGTGGCGTACAAGCCAGCCAATCTGGACAATACGCTTGGCGAGGTATTGGCGCAAAACGGCCTGACACAGCTGCGGATTGCCGAAACCGAAAAATATCCGCATGTCACTTTCTTCTTCAGTGGCGGACGTGAAGCGGAATTCCCAGGGGAGAAACGGATCCTGATCCCGTCCCCGAAAGTTGCGACGTACGATCTCCAGCCGGAGATGAGCGCGCCTGAACTGACAGATGCGGTGGTTGCGGAGATCGAAGCTGAGAATTTCGACGCGATCATCCTCAATTTCGCCAACTGCGACATGGTGGGGCACTCCGGCATGATGGAGCCTACTATTAAAGCGGTAGAAACCGTCGATGCGTGCTTGGGCCGCGTCGTCGATGCGATTTTGGCCAAAGGCGGCGTCGCGATCATCACGGCAGACCATGGGAATGCCGATCTGATGCTGGACCCGACAGGCCGTCCGATCACTTCACACAGCACATATCCAGTTCCGGTGATCGTCACGAAGGAAGGAGTCACGCTTCGTGAAGACGGGATTCTTGCCGACTTGTCCCCGACAATGGTAGAGTTATTAGGTGTGCCACAACCAAAAGAGATGACAGGTCATTCTCTTTTGGATAAAGACTAAACAGGATAGGGGCTGGGTTGAGATGACAATGATTACTGATGTGTATGCACGTGAGGTTATGGACTCCCGCGGTAACCCGACGGTAGAAGTGGAAGTCTATTTGGAAGACGGTTCTTTGGGCCGCGCTGCGGTTCCATCCGGCGCATCTACAGGTGCGTATGAAGCGGTTGAGCTGCGTGATGGCGACAAAAACCGTTACCTCGGCAAAGGCGTACTGCAAGCTGTAAAAAACGTAAATGACATCATCGCCGAAGAAATCATCGGCATGGACGTATTTGACCAAGTCGGCATCGATATGACGATGCTGCAACTGGATGGCACGCCAAACAAAGCGAAGCTGGGCGCAAACGCGATCCTCGGCGTATCGATGGCAGTAGCACGCGCAGCAGCAACATCGCTGGGTATTCCGCTTTACAACTACCTGGGCGGTTTCAATGCGAAAACATTGCCAGTGCCAATGATGAACATCTTGAATGGCGGTAAGCATGCGGATAACACCGTAGACATCCAGGAATTCATGGTGATGCCTGTAGGTGCTGAAACGTTTGCAGAAGCACTGCGTACAGGTGCGGAAATTTTCCACTCCCTGAAAAAAGTGTTGAGCAGCAAAGGCTTGAACACAGCGGTAGGCGATGAGGGCGGTTTTGCTCCAAACCTGAAATCCAATGAAGAAGCGATCACCACGATTTTGGAAGCAATCAAAGCTGCTGGCTACGAAGCAGGCAAAGACGTATTCCTCGCGCTCGACGTAGCAGCTACTGAAATGTATAAAGACGGAAGCTATCATTTCGAAGGCGAAGGCGTTGTGAAATCAACGGAAGAAATGATCGCGTTCTACGAAGATTTGGTAAGCAAATACCCAATCATTTCGATTGAAGACGGCTTGTCCGAGGACGATTGGGATGGATGGAAAGCGCTGACTGACCGTTTGGGCAGCAAAGTGCAGCTCGTCGGTGATGACCTGTTCGTAACCAACACCGCGCGTCTGGCTCGCGGTATCGAGAACAGCACTGGTAACTCCATCCTCGTCAAAGTAAACCAAATCGGTACGCTGACAGAAACATTCGATGCGATCGAAATGGCGAAACGCGCTGGTTACACAGCTGTGATCTCCCACCGTTCCGGTGAAACCGAAGACTCCACAATCGCTGACATCGCGGTTGCAACCAACGCGGGTCAAATCAAAACAGGTGCGCCTTCCCGTACCGACCGTGTGGCGAAATACAACCAATTGCTCCGCATTGAGGACGAATTGGGCGATACTGCAGATTACGGCGGCCGTGCTGCTTTCTACAACCTGAAGAAGTAAGGAAATGAAAAAAAGTGCTCTCTCGATTTGGTCGGGGGAGCACTTTTTTGTGGTTTTGGAGAAAAGAGGATAGCTGTCAAAATAGCGCAATAGAGAAGAAACGATAGAGGATATAGCATGCTAGAATAGAAAGAGAAAACAAGGAAAACAGTGTATTGGGTATCGAATACCTTGTGTATGGAAAAGAATAGAAGCAGCGCGTTTGGTAGTTACTTTTAAATGGGAGTGGAAAGTGTGATGATTCATAAAGTTGGTCAAATTATGTTGTATGTAAACAACCAAGATGAGGCAGTAAAGTTTTGGACTGAAAAAGTAGGCTTTCATGTCGTTTCAGAAGAAAACAACGGTCAGGGCATGAGATGGATTGAAATTGCCCCGAAAAATGGTGCAGAGACAAGCATCGTTTTACACAATAAAGAATTCGTGGCGAAAATGTCACCAGGATTAAATCTTGGCGCACCATCGTTATTGTTTTTTACGGAAAATCTCGATGACATGTATCGTGACTTATCAAGCAAACAGGTTAAAGTCGGTGAAATCGTCCAGATGCCGACTGGTAGAGTCTTTAACTTTGCCGATGCTGAAGACAATTACTTTGCTATCTTAGAAAAAAAATAATAGCAAAAAGCCCTTTCCGCGGAAGTGATCCGCCCAGAAAGGGCTTTGTTTTTTTTATGATCTTCCGCTGGCCGCCAATTCGAGTACCTGTGCTTGCTGTGGGCGCCGCCCTTTACCGTAGGGGATGCACATCGGCGATCCGTAAAGCGGGTCATGGGTGATCTGGCATTCCATATGGAAGACGTCGCGCACGAGCTGCTCGGTGATGATTTCCTCGGGCCTGCCTTGCGCATAAATCGTCCGGTCGTTGACGGCGACGATATGATGGGCGTAGCGGCATGCCAGATTGAGATCATGCAGCACCATTACGATGGTGCGCTGTTCTTTTTCATTCAGTTCAAACAAAAGATCGAGAATCTCAATTTGCTGCGCGAGGTCGAGATAGGTCGTCGGTTCATCCAGCAGGATCGTTTCCGTGCCTTGGGCGAGTGTCATGGCGATCCAGGCGCGCTGACGCTGGCCGCCGGAGAGCGAATCGACAGGACGCTCCGCCAAATCGGTAAGATTAGTTGCATGCAGCGCCTCCATGACCATTCGTTCATCTTCCTCTGACCATTGGGACAGCCAGCTTTGATACGGATAGCGCCCTTGCTTGACCAGCTGGAGAATCGTGAGTCCTTCCGGAGCGACAGGTCCTTGAGGCAGGATGGCGAGCCGCTTGGCAACCGCTTTGGTTTGCCATTGGTCAATGGCTTTCCCATCCAGCAGAATCGAGCCCGACTTTGGCTTCAGCAAGCGGGCGAGCGAGCGGAGCAGCGTCGATTTCCCGCAGCCGTTTTTTCCGATGAATACGCTGATCTGACCTTGCGGGATATGCAGGTCGAGATTTTCGATGATTGGCTTCTCGCCATAGGTTAGCGTAAGTTGCTTCGTTTCCAAAGAAGTTGCCATCAGGGGACCTCCCTTTACATATGTTGTCCGTGTGTGGTCAGCTGTTTTTGTAGAGCAAGTAAATAAAGAACGGTGCCCCGATGGCAGACGTGATCGCGCCAACCGGCACATCGATGGGGGAAAAGGCAACGCGTCCGATCAGATCGGCGCTGGTGACGATAAAGGCACCAACAACTGCCGAAACAGGGAGCATCGTTTCAAAAGACGGCCCCACCAATTGCTTGGCGATGTGCGGCGCGAGCAGGGCGACGAATCCGATTGCGCCGCCGATCCCGACGGCTGCTCCGCTCAAGCCGACACACATGAGAATCAGAACGAATTGCTGGCGCTGGACAGCACTGCCGATTCCTGCCGCAATGCTTTCGCCCATTTGTAGGGCGTTCATGTTGCGGGCAAACACCATGCTGAGGCCTAGCAGAACCACGGTCCATGGCAGCAGCATGATGACGTCCGTCCACTGTGTGCCATATAAGCTTCCGGTCAGCCACGTCATCGCTTTGGCTGTCAAATAAATGGGCGCTTTGACGATCAGCGTGGTCGTAAGGGCAGCCATGATCGCTTTGATCCCGATTCCGATCAAGACCAGGCGCATCGGGGTGACCCCGTTTTTCCACGCCAATCCGTACAAGATCGCCGAGACGACAGCAGAGCCCAGAAACGCCGCGAACGGCAGGAACTGGATGCTCATCGTTTCAAATAAAGTGAGAAAGGCAACCGCGGCAACCGAGGCACCGCCGGTAATGCCGAGAATGTCCGGGGAGGCGAGCGGGTTGCGCGCCACGCCTTGCATAATCGCCCCTGCCGCGCCCAATGAGAGACCGACTAAAAGGGCGCAGATAATGCGCGGGAGACGGAACGTCTGAATGACTAGCACTTGATCTTCCGTGCCTGAGCCGAGCAAAACTTTTAGCACCTCAATAGGGGAGTAATTGGTCTCTCCCATTCCTGTGCTGACGACAGCGACTGCAATTGTAGCCACGATGAGCGCAATGGCAGCAATCACGCCGCGCTTTGGCAGCAATTGCGAGGTCGGGCCGATTCGCATGGCCCAAAAACGATTGAATCCACTCATCCTTTCGCCAGCCCCTTTCTTGCCACGTAGACAAAGCCAGGAGCACCAATGAGGGCGGTCATGACGCCAATCGGCATTTCGTTCGGGAATGCCACGAACCGGGCGGCGATATCAGCGGCAAGCAGCAAGATCGCGCCGAGCATGCCGCTGTATAGCACGACCCAACGGGTGTCGATGCCGACGAAAAACCGCGACAGGTGCGGCGTTACGAGACCGACAAATCCAATTGGGCCAGCTACTGCGACGGAACAGCCACTTAGCATGACCACGATCAGACCGCTCACAATTTTGACCCAAAGCGTGCGCTGCCCCAGCCCTTTTGCCACATCCTCGCCCATCATGAGCGTGTGCAGCGGTTTGGCGACCAGAAGTGCTGCAATCCAAGCAGCCGCCATATAAGGCAGTACATTCGTCAAATACACTAGCTTGCGGCCGGCAACAGAACCGGAAATCCAAAACAGTATCTGATCAAGCGTCTGTTCGTTAATGGTCAAAATGCCGTGTGTGATAGAAGAAAACAGCGCCGTAATCGCTGCCCCCGACAAAGCCAGCTTCACTGGAGTGATGCCTTCGCGCCCGGCTGAACCAAGCAGGTATGCCAGCACACCGCTTATAGCAGCCCCAGCAAAAGCGAGCCAGGTGAACTGGGAAAGCGATTGAACAGAAAAATAGGTGACGGCGAGCACGATCGCAAGCGCTGCGCCGGAGTTAAGTCCAAAAATTTCAACATCCGCCAAAGGGTTCCGGGTTAAAGCCTGCAGCAATGCACCCGCCATTCCCAGGCAAAGGCCGACTGCAGCCGCAATCAGAGCGCGCGGGACACGGACCTCTTTAATGACGATATGCTCGTTGGAGCCGTCAAAATGGGTGTACGCATCGACTGCTGTATGCCAGCTTGTGTCGATGACGCCAAAAATGACGCTTGCATACATCAGGCACAAGATAAGGACTGCTCCCAATCCCAGACCCAGCCATTTCATGAAGTGATTAGAGAGAAGAGCATTCATTATGTAAAATCCTTCTTCCTTTATAGCCGATAATCTACTGTATTAGTGTAGGGTTGGGCGAATGGTTTGTCAATGATTTTGAGACTCATTATCATTTAAGTATTGACGTACTTAACAAATGCATGTACGATGATATCGATGCAACTGATTGTAATTCTCATTCTCATTACCATCTTAAGGGGGAACTTATACATATGCTTTCGTTTAGCAAAAAGAAATCAACCGTTCTGGCATTGATGACCGCGGTTATGGTGATGCTGGCAGGCTGCGGAACCGGCAATCAAGCTGCAGCGCCTGACAAAAATGCCTCTCAAACAACCGAACAAACCCAAGGAAGCGCGGCACCATCCAGTGAAGAATCGTACACGATCAAACACGCGATGGGCGAAACCACCATCAAGGGAACACCGAAACGAGTTGTTGTTTTGGCAACACAAGGGGTTGAAACCGTACTCGCTTTAGGTGTGAAGCCGGTAGGCGCAGTGTCTTCTTTCACCGGTAACGATTTTTATCCGCATGTAAAAGGCGAGCTGGAAGGCGTTAAAGTCGTAGGGACAGAATCCCAACCGAACCTGGAAGCCATTGCTGCCTTGAAGCCTGACTTAATCCTAGGCCTGAAATTCCGCCAAGAGAAAATTTACTCGCAGCTTTCCGCGATCGCACCGACAGTATTTGCTGAGCAACCACGCGGTGACTGGAAAGAAAACTTCACCCTGTTTGCAGAAGCAATGAACAAAAAAGCAGAAGGCGAAAAAGTAATTGCCGATTGGGATAAACGCGTTGCCGATTTCAAAGAAAAAGCAGGCGACAAGTTAAAAACGAAAGTGTCTCTCGTTCGCTTTATGCCAGGTAAAACCCGCATTTACTACAAAGATACGTTCGCAGGCGTTATTTTGGAGCAGCTCGGCTTCGCTCGTCCGGATGCGCAAAACAAACCTGACTTTGCCGACGATGTAACGAAAGAACGCATTCCAGATATGGACGGCGACATCATGTTCTACTACGTGTATGAGACAGGCGATAACAAAGCAAGCGAGCTGGAAAAAGAATGGACGAATGACCCGCTTTGGAAAAACCTGAATGTCGTGAAAAACAACAAAGTATTCAAAGTCGACGATGTGACATGGAACACGTCCGGTGGCGTGAAATCCGCCAACTTGATGCTGGATGATCTCGAGAAGTTCTTTTTGACAAAATAATGCAGTACTGGGACGGAAGTGAAATGCTTCCGTCTTTTTTATATTGCTGAAAAAGTTCAATCCTGTTACTATTTTGGAACAGCAACATATGATCGGTTAAAGGGCTGCGCGAATTAGAAAAAGCCCCGAGAGCAATTGTGCTCTAGGGGCCTGTCCGTGCCGATTCATCAAGGCTTCTTATTTTTTCGCTGCAAGCCATTCAGCAACGGCTTTGATTTCATCCGCTTTTTTCAGCATTCCAGGAGGCATGCCGCCGCGACCGTTCTTGATGATGTTTTCGATTTCTTTTGCATCATGCTTGCTACCAACCTTGGTCAAGTTCGGTCCCGCGATACCTTCGAGGTTTTGCCCATGACAAGCGGCGCAAGTTGATTTAAATACAGCCTCCGCGTCAACTTTGGATGGTGCGGTTGCTCCACCAGTAGCTTGTTCTTCGTGCTTCGGAGGGAAATAAATAGATCCTACAAGAGCGATAATGAACACGAGAAACAAGATACCAAACGAAGTAGAAAAGGCCCTTGCGGAGTCGACAATGTCGTTTTGATTCATATCTTTCTTGAAGTTAGAACCAGCCATGAAACAAAGACCTCCTAGTCAATTGTAGAGATACTACATGCAATTTTACGGCAAAATGTTGACGGTTGCAAGGCGAGTGAAAAACAGACAAAGAAAGTACACATTTCCAGTTGCAATTGCTGTGCTTCTTGAAGACTGGGACGAATTATGTTACATTGATATCAGTATGTGCTCGTATCATAAGTATGAGGTGAACAAATAATGGCTTTGGCTGCGAAAATTCTGCTTGTTATTGCCGCTATCGGCTTAATTGCTGTTGTTCTTTTACAATCCGGAAAAAGTGCTGGCTTGGCCGGTTCCATCGGCGGCGGTGCCGAAATGATGATGGGGAAACAAAAAGCACGCGGTATCGATGCAGTGCTTGGCAAGTTGACCGTTGTGTTTGCCGTTGTGTTTATGGTATCCACTATTTTGCTTGGTTATTTCTTGAAGGCTTCCTAAAAATAACCGATTCGTGAACGAAAAGAAGACAGCGAGGGCGTCCCTTGCTGTCTTTTTTTATACGTTGGGGCTGGAAACAAATTCCGACCAAAATACGTGCAGCTATGGCAAAGCCCATGTAGGTGTTTTCTTATGTTGCGGATTGCACATGAGCTGTTTTGCCCATACTATCAAGTAAGGAGAATGTTTTTAGACAGAGGAGAGGTTTAATGAAAGAACAAGAAATATTGACGTTCATGCGTGAAGAGGCGTACCATCCGATGACGGTGCAGGAGCTGGAGCAAGCGTTCCAGATTTCGGGTGCAGCCGGGTTCAAGGAATTGATCAAAGCGCTGAACATGCTGGAGGACCGCGGGGAAATCATTCGCACCCGGGCCAATCGCTACGGCGTGCCGGAAAAGATGAACCTGATTCGCGGACGTTTGCAAAATCACCCTAAAGGTTTCGGATTTGTTATCCCGGAAACGCCGGGAGAAGCGGATATTTATGTGCATGCCAACGACATGAACGGTGCCATGCATAACGATATCGTCCTTGCACGGATCGAGCGCCAAAGCAGCGGCGGTCAGCGTCTGGAAGGACAAATCGTCCGGATTGTCGAGCGGGGCGCGACCGAGCTGGTCGGTACGTTTTCCGATGAAGAACACTATGCCTTCGTTATTCCTGACGACAAGCGGATCGGCAAAGATATTTTCATCCCCAAATCGGCGTACCACGGCGCTGCAGACGGCCACAAGGTTGTCGTTAAAATCGTTAATTATCCGGAAGGAAGGGCCAATCCTGAGGGAGAGGTTATTGAGATTCTCGGCCACAAAAACGACCCGGGCATCGATATCTTATCGATTATCCGTAAGTACGGGCTGGCTGAAGTGTTTCCGGGCGACGTCATGGCGGAAGCGGAAGCCGCACCTGGCGAAATCAGCGAAAGCGAGCTAAAAGGCCGCCGCGACTTGCGCGACCGAATGATGGTTACCATCGATGGTGCAGATGCGAAAGACTTGGATGACGCGGTTTCGTTGGAAAAGCTGCCGAACGGTAACTATTTGCTGGGCGTGCACATCGCTGACGTTAGCTACTACGTCAAGGAAAATTCGGCACTGGATCATGAAGCGTACAGACGGGGGACCAGCGTGTATTTGGTCGACCGCGTGATTCCGATGCTGCCGCACCGTTTATCCAACGGGATTTGCAGCTTGAATCCGAAGGTGGATCGATTGACGGTTTCCTGCGACATGGAGATGGATCCGCAGGGCAACACAGTGAAGTATGACGTTTTCCTCAGTGTCATTCGCACAAATGAACGGATGACGTATGGCGATGTACGCAGCATTCTCGTCGACAAAGACGAGGCGCTGATCGAAAAATACGCCGAGCTTGTGCCGATGTTCCAGCTTATGGAGGAGCTGTGCCTCAAGCTGCGCAACAAGCGGATGAGCCGAGGCGCGATCGATTTTGACTTCCGCGAAGCTAAAATTTATGTCGATGCGGAAGGGAAGCCGAGCGAGATCGGATTCCGCACTCGCTCCATTGCGGAGCAAATCATCGAGGAATTTATGCTGGCTGCGAACGAAACCGTTGCCGAGCATTTCCACTGGATGAAAAAGCCGTTCATCTATCGCGTCCACGAAGATCCAAAGGAAGAAAAGCTGATTGCTTTCATGGAATTCATCACGACCTTTGGCTATTCCGTTCGCGGCAAAGGCAACACCGTTCATCCGCGTGCACTCCAGCAGGTGTTGGAGGAAGTAAAAGGAACGCCGGAAGAAGTGATCATTAGCACCGTGCTGCTGCGTTCGATGAAGCAGGCACGCTATGATGCGGAAAGCCTCGGACACTTCGGCTTGGCAACCGACTTTTACACGCACTTCACTTCACCGATCCGCCGCTACCCTGACCTGATCGTCCATCGCCTGATTCGCGAATGGGTGGAACACGGCGTAATGAGCGGCAAACGCGAAGAGCAATGGGCGGAGCGCATGCCAGAAATCGCGGACCACACCTCCCGTCGCGAACGCGTCGCAGTGGATGCCGAGCGGGAAACGGACGATCTGAAAAAAGCGGAATTCATGCTGGAGCACATCGGCGAAGAATTCGAAGGTGTTATTTCAGGGGTCACCTCGTTCGGGTTGTTCATTGAGCTGCCGAACACGATCGAAGGTCTGGTCCACGTCAGCTTTTTGACCGACGACTATTACCATTATCACGAAAAAGCATATGCTCTCGTCGGCGAACGTACCGGCAAGCAGTACCGCATCGGGGACGTGGTGGAAGTGCGCGTCGCGAATGTAAATGTGGAAGAGCGCGCCATCGATTTTGAAATCGTCGGAATGAAAAAAGCCAATACGTTCCGCCATGAAGGAAAAGGCCGCGGAGCCAAGGTAATCGATGGCGGTGGCGGCAGAGGCGGACGCGGTGGCAAACGGGAAAAAGGCCGTCGCAAAGATATCGAACCCGCTGCAGCGAAGCGCAAACGCGCCAATGAACGTGGAGGCCGCAAGTCGGGCACAGGTGCGCAAGGTGCGGGTGTTGTTTCATTAAAAGGAAATGGGGCCCAAGCGGCAGAGGGCGGCGAATCAGCGCAAAAGCCTAAGCAATTTTGGGAAGACCTCGTGAATGCGAAAAAGAAACGCAAAAACACCGTGGCCAAACCAGCCAAGCGCAAACGCAGGTAATATATAATAAGGAAGGAAAGGGGAGGCGCGAGTCGGACTCCCCTTTCCGGGTTCTTCTGATGTAGGGAGCTATTGCCCGATGGTGCAGTTTGTGCTAAACTAGCATTTACCAATCTAGCAAAACTGAGGTGATCCACATGTCTGGAAAAGGGACCAAAACGTTGGCGCAAAACCGCAAAGCACGCCATGATTATCACATCGAGGACGTCTACGAAACCGGTATCGCTTTGACAGGCACGGAGATCAAGTCGGTGCGTGCTGGGCGCGTGCAGTTGAAGGACAGCTTTGCCCGCGTGGAAAACGGACAAGTGATGCTGCACAATATGCACATCAGCCCGTACGATCAGGGCAATCGCTTTAATCATGAACCGGAGCGGACGCGCAAGCTGTTGATGCATCGCCTGGAAATCCTCAAGCTGATCGGGCTTACCCGCGAGAAAGGCTACTCGCTTGTGCCGCTGAGCATTTATTTAAAAGGCGGCTGGGCCAAGGTGGAGCTGGGTCTGGCGAAAGGGAAGAAGAATTACGACAAGCGCGAGGATCTGAAGAAAAAGGATGCCATGCGCGAAGTCGAACGTGCGCTGCGGGATCGGCAGAAGGGATAAGGCAAGGCAGAAGGAGATGCTTTCCCTGGTTGGCACAATCTCCTGCTGTTGGCGTAAACTCCCGTTGATTCAAGGATGACGGAAGTGCTATAGTTATTACACGAAGCGAAATACTTTTGGATTCGCTTCAAGGAAAGACTGACATCGGTAACGATGTACGCTGTACCACCAACTCGTAGTGAAGCTTTGCCTACACCATGGTGCCGGGCTTGTCTGCTGAAATACGCAGCCATGTGCCGTTGCATACATGATGATCATGGGGGCGTTCTGGATTCGACGGGGATGGTAGAGCATAAGAAGCGAGCCGGGGGGTTGCGGACCTCGTCATCAACGCAAACGCCATTAACTGGCAACAAACAACTTTCTCTCGCTGCTTAATAACCAGTGAGGCGCTACCACTCCATCGCCCATGTGGCGTGACTAGCGCTCAACTTTAGTGGGATACGCCGGAGACCTCCGCCTGGGGTCAAAGGAAGAAGATCAATCAGGCTAGGTTACGGGTCAGCGCGTCGCTCCGCGAATCCGTCGCCGAAATCTAAATGAGTGACTGCGCTCGGAGATGCTTATGTATCGCTGTTTTCGGACGGGGGTTCGAATCCCCCCGCCTCCACCATACATATCAGTGATGTCACCCGTAGAGGTGGCTTTTTTGTTTTTATGGGGCAGGTTCGCTATTCATTGCGGTTTGGGAAGCTCGTTGCATTAATGATTGGTAATGCATTACCACCATTGTTCAGTCAAGTTCAGTCTGATCATATTAAAGACCATTTACTGGAGAACATAAGCGCGAAACACAGTCGATTGGCGAATCATGCCACTCCTTTGAAGAGGTAAAGCAGTATATCCCTACAAATTGTGGATTTAAACTGCCACGACCCGCCTCCACCTCCACCAAGTAAATTATTTACGTTAATCTAGTATGACATAATAAGCTGGCCAAGATGGCTGGCTTATTTTTGTATGTGCGCCCAGCACTCTAGGATGAGATCTCGAATGGTGAAGGCACAGTAGCCATTGGCTTACGACATAGTGATGTGAGGTGGAATAGAGGGAAGTTCTATTTTCATAAAAACGAAGCAGCATTTATGCGGTAGAAAGTAAAGGAAAAGGAAGAAGAGTGTTTTTGGCAAGTAAAAAATGACGACAGCGGTACCAAGGAAAAATAACACAATGTTTATTGCCAGCAAGCGCATGGCTAACTGGAATCGTATCACATGTTTGATTCTGGCAAATTGATTCGTAATCTCACGCGGAGAACCTAACTGGCGAAATGTTTCCAGCATGGCATCGCGCTCTGTAAATCCTTTGGCTTGGAGTTCACGTACAGACTCCGCGATATGAGAGCGCAGCTCCTGCAGAACTTGTTTCTTATTTACACCGTTGGGCAAAAGCTGCATAACGGTGTAAAGGTAAGCTTCATCGTAAAATACATCTATATACACTTCATTATTGACTCGATATTGTAAAAATCAAGAGATCAATATTTGCAATTTTGCTTTACAAATTTGCAAATATTTCTTTGATAATAAAAGTCTCTTTTTGCAAGCTTAATAGGAAGTGCCATTGAATGGTAAGATTTTTTTCTTTACGGGACTGCAGCATCCCATGAGTTTAATCATGGAGATAGCGTATACCCTGAAGTTTACGTGCAATATTAGAATTTATTGGGCTCTGGCTTCGGAATGGAGTCGATGAAACTTCCGACATATTTATTTTGGCATAAACCTTGCTTATATCAAATCGTAACACCTCAAATGTTACTTCGAACAAGCAGAAAGGAGTCAAAAAAATGGATGTAAAGAAGATTGCGGTTATTGGCGCGGGGGTTATGGGAAGGGGGATCGCTCAAACAGCTGCATTAACTGGTTTTGAAGTTATTATGAATGACATTGAGGAAGAGGCTCTCATTCATGCGTATTCTAACATCGAAAAAGATCTAAAGAACAGTGTTGAAAAAGGCTTGCTTACACAATTTGATATGAAACAAGCACTTTCGAATATTAAACTGATGAATCGAATCGATGAAGCAGGACACAGTGTTGACCTGGCTATTGAAGCAGCTGTAGAAATTATGGAAGTTAAACAGGATATTTTCAAACAGTTGGATGAGTTTTGTCCATCTCATGCAATACTGGCCACAAATACTTCAACCATGAGTCCCACTGAAATTGGCGCTGTAACGAAACGTGCTTCACAAACGATCGCAATGCACTTTTTTAATCCGGTTCCAAAGATGAAATTATGTGAAATCATACGTGGTATTGAAACCTCCGATTCAACAGTCTCAATAGCAGTTGAAGTTGCGAATCGAATGGGGAAAGAAACCGTGCAGGTAAACGAATTCCCAGGCTTTGTGCCATCACGAATCAATGCCTTGGTTGGTAACGAAGCATTGAATATGCTGATGGAGGGAGTTGCCAGTGCTGGTGACATTGATAAAGCCATCAAGTTGGGATTGAACTATCCGATGGGACCATTAGAGTTGATGGATGTTGTCGGGCTGGATACGCGTCTGAGAAATTTGGAATATCTCCACAAATATTTAGGTGAAAAGTATCGTCCGTGCCCACTTCTGTACAAATTTGTAGCAGCAGGACGATTAGGTAAAAAAGTAGGACGAGGAATATTCGAATATGGCGAACGAGTTTAGCAATTCATTCGCAATGTTGTTTCGCAATTCTGCGAAAAATGCGTAGCGGATTTCACTTTCTAACATGATCAAAAAAGGGGTGGAATGTTGTGGATTTTGAGTTTCCTGATGATTTGAAAATGTTGAAGCGGTTGGTAAGTGACTTTGTACAGCATGAAGTAGAGCCGTACGCCATGGAAATAGAAGAACAGGATGAAGTCCCCCTGGAAATTATGAATAAATCGAAGGAGATTGGGCTGTTTGGTTTGAGCATTCCTGAAGAATATGGTGGTTTAGGTCTTAACATGGTTGGAAAATGTGCCATTTTTGAAGAGATCGGAAAAACCATTAATGGTTATACAACGGTGATTGGGGCGCATAATGGGATTGGAAGTGTAGGAATTGTAGAGCTTGCAAATGAACATCAAAAAAAACGTTATCTTCCTAAAATGGCCTCTGGAGAATGGATTGGTGCCTTTGCGCTAACGGAGCCGCAAGCGGGTTCTGATGCAACCCTTCAAAAGACAACGGCTGTAAAAAGGGGTGATAAATACGTTATCAATGGTCAAAAAATTTACTGCACAAATGCCCCGATTGCACATGTTTTTACCATAATGGCTATGACAGACCCTACGAAAGGGACGAAAGGAATAACATCTTTTATTGTAGAAAAAGATTTTCCTGGATTTAAGGTTGGCAGTGTGGAAAAGAAGATGGGGTTACATGGTTCGAAGACTGCTCAACTTTACTTTGACGATATGGAAGTGCCAATCGATAATGTCCTGGGAGAAGAAGGGATGGGCTATATCAATGCTTTAAAAATACTAGCCAATGGGCGAGCTGGACTTGCTGCAAGAAATCTTGGATCGTGCCAATATCTTTTAGATTGCTCGATTAAATATGCATCAGAACGTAAACAATTTGGAAAGCCAATCTTGGACCAGCAAATTATTCAACATTATATTGCGGAAATGGCGATGGAAATTGAAGCTCTTCGCTGGCTTACCTTTAGGGTAGCGTGGATGGCGGATCGAGGAATGAATGTGATCAAAGAGGCTGCCATGGTTAAGTTGTTTGGTTCGGAGGTTTATGGTCGTGTGGCAGATAAAGCAGTTCAAATACACGGCGGGGTAGGGTTTATTTCAGAATATCCAATTGAACGCTTTTATCGTGATGCGAGGATCACAAGAATTTATGAAGGCACCTCTGAAATTCAGAAAAATATTATTGCAGCCCAATTAGCAAAGAAAATCATTTAAACATTTTTATAGAGGAGAATCTAGTATGAACTTCCACGACATTATTTATAAAAAAGAAAAGGGTATCGCTACGATTGCCATTAACCGTCCTGAAGTTATGAATGCTTTTAGAGCCGAAACCATTCATGAAATGATTTCAGCTTTTGAAGATGCCTGGATTGACCGTGAAATTGGCGTGGTCGTGGTCACTGGAACCGGTGAAAAAGCGTTTTGTACGGGTGGGGATCAAAAATCAAAAGATATGGGGGGATACAGTGGAACGAGTCGTAGTGATATTGGCCTGGATGTTGAAGACCTTCATATGATCATTCGGAGAATACCCAAGCCTGTTATTGCTGCAGTGAATGGTTATGCCATAGGCGGAGGACATGTCATTCACGTTGTTTGTGATCTTACGATTGCATCTGAAAAAGCGATTTTTGGTCAAGTAGGGCCAAAATTCGGTAGTGTTGATCCAGGTTTTGGAACAGCGTATCTCGCGAGAGTAGTAGGTGAAAAGAAGGCACGTGAAATATGGTATTTATGTAAACAATATACAGCTACCGAAGCCGAAAAAATGGGGCTTGTCAACAAAGTAGTTCCACATGAAAAACTTCTTGAAGAGACATATCAATGGTGTGAGGAAATCTTGGATAAAAGTCCGACAGCCTTAAAAGTGGCGAAATATTCAATTAATGCAGATTCGTCCAATATTGAAGGTATTTCACAGTTAGGTATGAGTGCACTGGCTCTTTATTATGATACGCTAGAATCAAAAGAAGGATATGAGTCCTTCCTTCAAAAGCGCCCTGCCAATTTTCGTAAATTTCGCAAACGAAAAAATTGAATATTTAGTCGTTTAGGAGGCAAGCTGAATGTTTAAAGAATCATCCAGTACGTCATATTGGAACGAAATTGAAGGCAAACCTTGGAGCGAAATTGAGCAGTTAACCAATCGGAAACTACAGCAGCAAGTCCATTATTTATACGAAAACTCTATTTTTTATCAAGGCAAGTTTAAAGAGGCTGGTGTTCGCCCGGAACACATCCTTGAAGCGAAAGATCTGAATAAAATTCCATATACAATAAAAGCGGAAGTGAGAGAAAGCTTACAAAAAGAAATCCTTGGTCTTCACCGTGCAGTACCTCGGGACCGAGTGATTCAAATCCAAGCAACATCGGGAACAACAGGCAAGCCTGCCTACGTAGGAGCAACGAAACACGATGTTCATGTGTGGAGTGAAATGGGAGCTCGTGCCATGTATGCCAATGGTTTTAGGCCTGGTGACTGGGCTGTACATGCCTTTTCGATGTCCAAAGGTTTTGTGGGTGGATTAGTAATGGTTCAGATTTTACAGCATATGGATGTCTGTGAAATCCCGATTGGCGCCGAAGTAGGGGTCGCTAAAATGTTGCAAATGATCCAAGATCTAAGCCCGGATGCCATCGTCGGAACGCCTAATTTCATCATGTATTTAGGTGAACGGTGTGAAGATGTATTAGGGATTCCTGCCCGAGAACTGTCCATCCGAAAAATATCCGTTGGGGGTGAACCCGGAGGTGCTATTCCAGCTTTCAGAACAAAGTTGGAGAATCTTTGGGGAGCCGATGTTAGGGATATGATGGGAGGGGCTGATTTCGGCAGTACGTACTGGGGGGAGTGTGAAGAGAAGGATGGGATGCACTTTTGTGGACAAGGTTATTTACTCCCTCAATTGATCCATCCGGAATCAGGAGAATTTTTACCTATTGAACCAGGAGTCGAGGGGGAACTTGTTTATTCAGCGATAGATCGTCAATGCTCACCTCTTTTGAAGTATAGAAGTAGTGACTTGGTTCGCATTATTGCTACCTCATGCAGTTGTGGACGAACATCTTTTAAGATAAAAAGCCTTGGACGATCAGACGATATGCTAATCGTTCGCGGAATTAATGTATTCCCAAGCGCTGTTAAAGACTGTATTTTGCAATTCCAACCAATGACAACTGGCCAAATGCGAATACTTGTAGACTTTGAAGGACATAGCACTCAAAATCCTCTACACATAAAGGTCGAGTATGCAGAAGGACTTGAATCCAGCTTATTGGATGGATTGAAAAAGGAAATCGAGCTAAAAATGAAAGCTGCTTTGGCCATCAATACAATCGTGAATTTTGTACCCGCTGGAAGTTTGGAGCCGCCTGGTGCTCAGAAAGTCCCGTTAATTGAAAGGATTAACACGAAGGAAATGAAATAGTGAAGTCAACCTTTAGTGACAGGAGTTTTGGGTATGCAAACCATATTAGCTGAATTTTTCATTGGTCAAAGTGATGTCATGCAACGAACTTTTACCCAGGAAGATGTTACCCTGTATATTACCTTAACCGGTGATAACAACCCGGTTTTCACCAATCAAGAGTTGATTGAAAAAACAAAGTTTGGACGGCCATTTGTTCCAGGAATCTTAACAGAAGGTTTAGTTTCTGAGGTGATAACCAAGAAATTACCTGGTACTCCCGCAGCAGTGTTGCAAAAAGAACTTATTTTCCATCACCCTGTTTTTGTCGGGGATTCTGTTACGGCGGAACTACAAATCATTGATATTGACTATAAGAGGAGATGGATAACCGAGAAAATCACTTGCTATAACCAAGATGGTAAGGAAGTAGTAACGGGTCAGGTTCTAATTTTCGTTCTTACAGAAGAATAGATAGGTGAGATAAGGTGAACAACACAAAGAAATTAACCCATGATTTATATGATTTAGGTTATTTCAAAGTGAATAAGCTCGGTGAATTGACTTATGTTAGCCAAGAGTTTTGCAGAGCGTTTAGTGTGAAGGCTGAAAAATTGCTTGGATCATCGGCTTCCTTACTATGCAGTATCGACCCTATAAAAAAAGTAATACAAAATGGAAATCCTGAATATTCGATCGTTCTTGTCATTCAAGAGAAGACATGTATTGCTCATATTTTACCTTTGGAAGAAGAGGGCGCAGAAAAAAGTGCCCTTTGCCAAGTGATCCTCCGTGCGGACGACATTAGTTCTGAATCACTTTTAGCATTTTTGCATTCGAAAAATTACAGAAAGAAAATTCAACCCGCGTATTCTAACAGTTACCGATTTGACCAAATTATCGGATCCAGTCGAGCGATGGCCAAAGTTCTTGAACTTGCTGCAAAGATTGCCAAGAGCAATTCAACGATCCTGCTGACCGGGGAAAGTGGAACGGGAAAGGAATTGTTTGCCCAAGGAATCCATGATATTAGCCAAAGAAGAAATGGCCCATTTGTCCCGATCAACTGTGCAGCGATTCCCCCTGAACTGTTTGAATCTGAATTATTTGGATATGAAGGGGGAGCTTTTAGCGGCGCACGAAGAGAAGGGAAAGCGGGGAAAATTGAACTTGCTCAGCAAGGAACTTTATTCCTGGACGAAATATCGGAACTTCCTTTTCCGATGCAAGGGAAATTGTTACGGGTTTTACAGGAACGTGAAGTCGAGCGAGTTGGTGGTAGTGGAATCAAATCAGTTGACATTCGAGTGATTGCTGCAACCAATCGTGATTTGAAACAGTTAGTCAAAGAAGGTAAATTCAGACAGGATTTATATTACCGAATACACATTTTTGAATTGAAACTACCTCCTTTGAGAGAAAGAAAAGAAGATATTTTACCGATCACCTATGAGTTTATAAGACGCTTTAATGACAAGTTGGGTCTCAATGTGATTTCCATCGATCCCGATTTGCAAGAATGGTTAGTTCAATATCAGTGGCCTGGTAATGTCCGTGAGCTGCAACATTCCGTGGAAAGGGCCATGCATGTGGCAGAAGGCAGCAACTTGACTTCTGAAGCTTTTCATATGTTTACAGACTATAGTGATGCAGGTGAATTAAATGATGAAAAGGATATTCATCGTAAAAGTGAATATCCTGGTTCTGAAAGTAACGAGAATTCAGTTGGCAAGATTCAGAAGGAAGTGCACAGGGCTGAAGCTGAAGCAATACGCAAAGCACTGGAAAAAGCGAATGGAGATAAAATGTTAGCTGCTCAAATATTAGACATTCACATAGCCAGTTTGTATCGTAAATTATCCAAATATAACCTTAAGTGATGAAAGGTGGAGGAGATTTATATGGCGGAAGGACTTCGTACCACACGTACCACGAAAGAACTGTTAGAACTTGATCGGAAGTATATATGGCATCATATTTCTCCATACAATGACAATGCTTATCCCATGGTAATAAAGGAAACAAAGGGTTCCTGTATAACAGATATTCACGGTAATAAATATCTTGATGGTTTGTCAGGTCTTTACTGTGTGAATGTAGGCTATGGAAGGGAAGAACTTGCGCAAGTTGCATACGAACAGTTAAAACAAGTATCTTTTGCTTCCATGATCAATAGCCATGTGCCGGCAATCGAGTTGGCCAATAAACTAAACGAATGGCTTGAAGATGAATATGTTATTTTCTTTGCCAATAGTGGTTCAGATGCGAATGAAACGGCTTTTAAGGTTGCGCGTCAGTATCACGAACAGACAGGAAATCCGAATCGATTCAAGTTTATTTCCAGATATCGAGGATACCATGGAAGTACGATGGGAGCTCTGGCTGCGACGGGGCAGTTCCAACGTAAATATAAATACGAACCCCTTGCTCCAGGATTTATCCATGTTCAACCACCAGATAGTTATCGGAGACCAGAAGGATTGTCTATAGAAGAATTTAATCTCCAATGTGCACGAGATATTGAAACGGTCATTCATCGGGAAGGGAAAGAAACGATCGCCGGGATTATCATGGAACCAGCGATAACTGGTGGAGGAGCGATTATCCCTCATCCCATCTATCTGAAAACTGTACAAGAAATTTGTGGAAAATACGGAATACTCTTAATTTTTGACGAGGTGATTTGTGGGTTTGGGCGTACGGGTAAGCCATTCGGACATATGCATTTTGGTGTAAAGCCCGACATGATCAGCATGGCGAAGGGTCTTACCAGTGGGTACCTTCCGCTCTCTGCAACCGCTGTGAGAAAAGATATATATGAATCCTTTAAAGGATCGAATGAGTATAGCCACCTTCGTCATGTCAGTACATTTGGCGGGAATCCTGCTGCTTGTGCACTAGCGCTAAAGAATTTGGAGATTATCGAAAATGAAAATCTCATTCTGCGTGCACAAATGTTAGGAGAAAGATTAAGAGAAGATCTAAAGTCCATTGAGGGTCATCCCAATGTTGGAGACATCCGCAACCTGGGATTATTTATGGGCATCGAACTGGTTGAGAATAAAGAAACAAAAGAGCCAGCATCTTTGGAAAGAATGGTAAAAGTCGTAAACATGTGCAGATCCAAAGGTCTGATTGTAGGGAAAAATAGTGATACTGTACCTGGCTTAAACAATGTGATCCTTCTTGCACCACCATTATCTATTTCGGATGATGAACTGCAGCATCTAGTAACGATCGTAAAAGACGTTATTTTGGAACAATAGTGTGGCAAAAAATCGTTATGAATCACTGGCAGAATGAGGAGTAATCATATCATGAAAATTTTGGTATTCATTAAACAAACCTTTGATACAGAGGAGAAAATCACGATTGATAACGGGAAAATCAGCGACCAAGGGGTTACGTTCATCCTGAATCCCTATGATGAATATGCGATAGAAGAAGCAGTCGTATTGAAGGAGACCTTCGGGGGAGAGATCACTGTCATCGCCATGGGACATTATACGGAAGAGGCCATCCGTACTGCTCTTGCCATGGGTGCGGATAAAGCGATCGTCATTGATGATGAGACAAGTGAGGGAGATGAATTTACTGTTTCAAAAGTGCTTGCCGCTATTGCCGAAAAAGAGACATATGAACTGATCCTTTGCGGTTGTATGTCGATTGACAACGGATCTGCTCAAATTGGTGCGCGTTTAGCCGAGGAGTTAGGTATTCCTCATATTTTGACCATTACGAAGTTGCTGATCGACGGTAATAAAGTCCTTGTTGAAAAGGACGCCGAAGGGGACACAGAAATAATCGAGAGCCATCTTCCCATTCTATTAACAACCCAGCAAGGGTTAAACGAACCACGCTATCCTTCTCTTCCCGGGCTAATGAAGGCAAAGAAAAAGCCAATCCAGCACGTATCGGTGAATGATTTGGAAATTACATTAGATCAGATGAAAGCCAAGACGATCATTACAGAGCAATATTTGCCTAATAAAAAGAAAGCTGGAAAAATCTTGGGAGGCGAACTCTTGCAACAAGTAAAAGAGTTGACCGCTTTCCTACAGGAAGAAGTAAAAGTGATTTAACAAACGAAAATGAGGTAGAAAAAATGAGCAAAAATGTTTTAGTTTTTGTTGAAGCAAGAGAAGGTGGGGTTCGAAAAGTTTCTTTAGAAGTACTGAATGCTGCAAGGAAGATCGCTCAAGATGGAGTTGTAATCGCAGCTATTTTTAATCCTGAAGTCGATTCAGTTGAACCACTGGCCCATTATGGGGCAGATAAAGTAGTAACAGTTAACCACCCTAATTTGGCTATCTATACAACGGATGCATATGTACAGGCATTTTCTGAAGTAGTAAAGGAATTTAATCCTGATGCTATTCTTATGGGCCATACTTCCGTGGGTAAAGATATGGCACCGAGGGTAGCATCTCGATTAGAGCTAGGACTTGTTTCAGATTGTACAGATCTTGGACTGAGCGAAAATGAAGTGTTTTTTGTACGTCCCATCTATTCGGGAAAAGCATTTCAGAAAAGAAAAGTAATAGATGGTAAAATTTTTGCCACGATTCGTCCTAACAATATCCCCCTTGATTTTGTTAAGACAGGTCGTTCGGCAGAGAGAATAGAATACCAAGCCCAGGTTGATCCACCAAGAACTCATGTAAAGGAGGTTCTTCGAAAAGTCACCGGGAGTATTGACCTTAACGAGGCAAAAATTATTGTCTCAGGAGGTCGAGGTGTCAAAAACGCGGAAGGATTTCGATTATTGGATAAATTCGCTGAGCTGTTTGGAGGAGCTGTTGGTGCATCACGCGGCGCATGTGATGCAGGCATGTGTGACTACGCGTTGCAGATTGGGCAAACAGGGAAGGTCGTTACTCCAGAATTGTACATTGCTTGCGGAATTTCAGGAGCCATTCAGCATTTAGCGGGAATGTCCAATTCAAAAATTATAGTAGCCATAAATAAAGACCCTGAAGCTCCTATCTTTCAAGTAGCAGACTATGGCATTGTGGGGGACTTGTTTGAAGTCATTCCTTTGTTAATGGAGGAGATCAGAGAAAGTAAGCTTAAGGGAGTGGCCAAATAGATACAGGTAAATGATTTGAAGATTTTTGGAGGTTGGTGAATCTGTATCCCGGGATTCATCAACCTTACAGTACTAACATTTGGTTAACGGAGAGTGTCTAAAATGAACAAGGAGATTGTAATTGTAAGTGCTGTTCGAACACCGATTGGTCGTCTTGGAGGCACTTTAAAATCGATAAATTCAAGTACTCTTGCAGCTTTGGTCATGAAGGAGGCAATTCGAAGAGCAACTATTACCCCAGAGCAAGTCGATGAAGTGATATTGGGTGAAGTAAGGCAGTCGTCCATGTCATCAAACGTAGCACGAGTAGCCGCACTCTTAGCGGGAATTCCTGTGAGTACTCCAGCTTTCACAGTAAACCGCTTGTGCGCTTCTGGTATGCAGGCATTGGTTTCAGGTACCCAGCAAATTGAAGGAAACCATGCCCAAATCGTTATCGTTGGCGGTACTGAAAACATGAGCAATGCCCCTATCTATTTGCGTAACTCACGCTATGGAGAAGGAACTCCTCATCTTGTAGACTCAAATCTGGAGAATGGACAACAACCTGTGGAGATCTACGGAACAGACTTGGGGATGGGTATGACAGCTGAAAATGTGGCGGATCAATTCCAAATTAGTCGGGAAGACCAGGATCTATTTGCTTTTAAGAGCCAACAAAAGGCAGATCGTGCAATCCGAGATGGTAATTTCGTAGAAGAAATTGTGCCGGTTGAAATAAAAGAAAAATATCGAACTTATCGCTTTGATAAAGATGAGCATCCCCGTCCTGAAACAACAAAAGATAAGCTCGCTCAACTACGGCCGGCTTTTAAAAAAAATGGATCTGTGACCGCGGGTAATGCGTGTGGTCGGAATGATGGTGCCGCTGCCCTGGTTATTATGTCAGCGGATAAAGCAAAAGAGTTACAACTACAACCCTTGGCAAGAATTGTAGATTGGGCAACTGCTGGTGTTTCACCAGAAATGATGGGCATTGGCCCCGTTCCGGCAGTAAAAAAATTATTGCAGCGCACAAATAAGAACCGTTCTGAAATTGGATTGATTGAACTCAATGAAGCTTTTTCTGCACAAGCTTTGGCTGTCATACGTGAATTAAAGTTGGATGAAAATAGGGTAAATGTGAATGGAGGTGCAATCGCATTAGGGCATCCATTAGGGGCAACTGGGGCTAGAATTATCACAACCCTCATTTACGAAATGGGCAGACGTAAAGAGCGATATGGGATTGCTACCCTTTGCGTAGGTGGCGGTCAGGGGATGGCCGTATTACTGGAACGTTTGTAAATGAAATGAAACAGACAACCTTGGTAAGAAAACAAAAAGGAGTGGAGCAGACCTGTCATTTATGAGTCAGATAAACTTTATTTTGTTTGCATTATTCATGGTTTTCGGGTTGTGGATGTTTTTTCATGTTGTGTACAGCAGATATTTGTTTATACGACTCGGAAGAAAAGAGCAAGGAAGAAAAGATTTTTATGCCAGATTCAAATTAATCTTATCTAATGTCGTATTTCAAAAGAAATTACTGAAAGATCGTAAAAGCGGTGCTATGCATGTTGTCATGTTTTATGGGTTTATCATACTTCAATTTGGGGCTGTAGAGCTAATCCTTAAAGGTCTTATTAAAGGGTACGAACTCCCATTTGGAGATGCTCACAAATATTTTAGTCTCGTTCAAGAATTAACTTCATTTTTCGTATTTCTTGCTGTTAGTTATGCGTTTTATCGGCGATACATAGAAAAATTACGACGACTAAAACGTGGTTTAAAAGCGGGATTCGTCTTAATTTTCCTGTCTTTACTCATGATGTCGGTTCTGTTTAGTTTAGCCTTTGAACAATTATGTTTGTCAAAACCTCCATCTATGTATGCGCCAATTTCTTCTATGATTGTTCTTGCTTTTAGTAATTTAAGCCAACCCATGGCTGCAGGGTTATTTTTTCTGACTTGGTGGAGCCACTTAATCATTTTATTGGCCTTTGCTATTTATGTACCTCAATCAAAGCATGCACATTTGATCTTTGCCCCTTTCAATGTATGGTTTAAAAAGTTGGAACCACCGGGGAAGCTATCTGCCATTGATTTTGAAGATGAAACAAAAGATGAATTTGGAACGGGAAAAATTGAAGATTTTACACAAACGCAACTAATTGATTTATACGCATGTGTAGAGTGTGGTCGCTGTACCAGCATGTGTCCAGCATCAGGAACAGGTAAGCAATTAAACCCTATGGAGTTAATTGTAAAAATGAGAGATCACCTTACAGATAAGGGATCTGCCATTACTTCGCGAACGCCATGGATGCCAAGTTTCATGCCTCCGAAAAGCACTGGTTCAGCCCTTCCAAATGTTCATGATGCAACGGATGAGGTTGCGGCCACGAATGAATATGCTGGAGGGATCACAAAGATAGATCAATTAATTGGTGATGTCATTACGGAACAAGAATTGTGGGCTTGCACAACGTGTCGTAATTGTGAGGACCAATGCCCAGTAATGAACGAGCATGTAGACAAAATCATTGATATGCGTCGGTATTTGGTATTAACCGAGGGAAAGGTTCCTGCTGAAGCTCAACGTGCACTAAATAATATCGAACGCCAAGGTAATCCGTGGGGAATGAATCGCAGGGACCGAGCCATCTGGGTCGAGGGACTGCACGGAGAATATAAAGTTCCGATTGTTCAAGAAACCGATGACTTTGAGTATTTGTTTTGGGTTGGTTCCATGGGTTCTTATGATAATCGCAGTATGAAGATTACACAGTCGTTCATCAAGATTATGAGCAAAGCCGGGGTTAAATTTGCCATACTCGGCACTGAAGAGAAGAATTCAGGTGATACCGCTCGACGGATAGGGAACGAATTTTTATTTCAACAACTGGCACAAGAAAACATCGTATTGTTTCAGTCCTATGGCGTAAAAAAAATCGTGACTTGCGATCCCCATGCATTCAACACCTTCAAACATGAGTATCCTGATTTTGGGCTTCAAGCTGAGATCTATCATCATTCTGAATTGTTGGCAAAGTGGATACAAGATGGAAGAATCAAACCGACCCAGACATTAAATGAACGTATTACTTTCCATGATTCATGCTATTTGGGCCGCTACAATGAAATTTATGATGTTCCGCGAGATGTCCTAAAGGCCATTCCAGGGGTAGAGATTTTGGAAATGAAACGAAGCGGCTGTGATAGCATGTGCTGTGGAGCAGGAGGAGGAATGATGTGGATGGAAGAACATGAGGGGTCACGCATGAATGTCGCTCGTGCGGAACAGGCTCTCGAAGTGAACCCCACGGTAATTGCAAGCGCATGTCCGTATTGTCTTACGATGATAGGCGATGGATTAAAAAGCAAAGAAGCCGAACAAAAGGTTAAGTCTAAAGATATCGCTGAGATTTTAGCGGAAGTCATTTAGAAATACATTTTCTGAGACAACTTGCAGGTGAATTTCCTGGTATTCCTATGTGAAAATATTGTTTAAGGGTGTGGTTTTCATTGTCTAATCAACCGCTCTTGTTCGAGAAGAAAGAGCATGTTGCAGTCATTACGTTAAATCGACCAGATCAACTCAATGCCCTTAATTATGAACTCTTGAATCAATTAGATACCCTGATCAAAGAGATTGATCAAAGTTATAAGGAGATAAGGGTCGTTTTAGTGACGGGAGAAGGGAGAGCTTTTAGTGCAGGCGCTGATTTGAAGGAGAGGCTCACATTAAATGACCAACAAGTTCGCCGAAATGTGAAGAAGATAAGGGATGTTTTTACTGCTTTAGAAAAATTGCGACAGCCAACAATTGCAGCGATTAACGGATATGCTTTTGGAGGAGGGTTCGAGTTAGCGCTCGCCTGTGACTTTCGGTTTGCGATTTCAACAGCGCAGTTTGGACTTCCTGAAGTAAGTTTAGGCATTATTCCTGGTGCAGGAGGTACTCAGCGATTATCAAGAATTGTTGGAGTTTCCAAGGCAAAAGAATGGATCTTAACCGCTCGTAAGATGTCAGCGTGGGAAGGGGTAAGTTCTGGATTTCTTAACGGCTTAGAGCATACTGTTGAAGATTTATATGAACAATGTTTTGATTTTGCCGCTGAAATTACCACTAATGCTCCACTTGCTGTATATCAAGCGAAGTATGCGATCCATTCGGGGTATCATGTCGATCTTCAATCAGGTTTGGATGTTGAAGCAAATGCATACGAAGTGATCATTCCGACAAGAGATAGGAAAGAAGCTCTTGAGGCCTTTAAGAATAAAAGAAAGCCGGTATTTGTAGGTGAATAAATGATTTCACACATCAACGTCCTTTCATAGAGGACGTTTTTTTATTTGGATTCGCAGCATCAATACAATTTTCTTTGCAGATATGATTCGCAAAGATGCGAAAAAAATTACGATTTCATTACTTTTTCGAAGTACTTTCCTTATGCGCGATGCTTTTTGGTTTAAAAGTAGATCTTGAAAAGGTTGAGCATGATAATTGCAATAATAACATGATGAATATCCTTTTGATGATACAAGGAAAGGAGAGTACTTTCTGAGATTGCTATTATGGAAACGCTTCAAATTTAACAAACAAGGAAATGAAAAGGAGGCATATGGAATGAACAAATTTCAGTGTAGTGAGATGGTTAACGAATGGATGCGCAAGAATCAGGAACACATGGTTGGCTTACTAAAAGAAATGGTTGGATTTAAAAGCATAAACCCTAAATTTTTGAATTCAGCGAGTTCGAGTGAAAGCGATCAACTTCAAGAGTTTTTGAAGGATTACTTGCTATCTTTGGGGTTACGTGTTGATAAATGGGATGTCTATGATAATCAGCCGAATGTCGTAGCTACACTAAAAGGAAAAACGAGTGAAAATTCATTAATACTTAATGGACATATCGATGTTGTGCCAGCAGGAGATTTAAGTCAGTGGACGACAGACCCTTGGAAGGCTCAAATTTACGATGGAAAACTATTTGGCAGAGGAACTCTTGATATGAAGGCAGGTGTTGCTAGTAATATTATGGTTTCAAAATTTATGGTTGACCACGGCATTCAATTAAATCACGATTTACAACTCCACATTGTTGTAGATGAAGAAGGTGGCGGCTCAGGAACTCGATCTGCTTTAAATCGTGGATACACGGGTGGTGGAGTAATTGTTACGGAACCAACCGATGCAGTATTGACCCCTGTTGAAGGGGGCTTGTACTGGCTTCGGTTAAGAGTAAAAGGTAATAATGCACACTCAGGATGGCGTTATAGCCACATCTATCCTGGATATCAACGTACAGGAGTAAATGTTATTGAAAAATCGCTGAAGATTCTGCAAGCGATTATGGAGTTGGAAAGAGATTGGGGACTAAATAAATATCATCCTCTCTTACCCCCGGGAATTACAACGATTAATCCGGGCGTTATGTTAGCTGGTGCTGGAAATAAAGATGGGTATCCGGAAACCGTTTCAAATCCTGCCATTGTTCCAGACCACTGTGTAATGGAGTTTGCATTAAAATATTTACCCGATGAAGATCCGGAAGAGATTAAAAAACAGTTTGAAGAATTTATTCGTTGTGTGTGCTATTCAGATAGCTGGTTGAAAGAATGCCCTCCAGAGATCGAATGGGGAGTTCATGGAGTAAGTTTTCCACCTGTTAATACACCGATCGATCATAGACTTGTTGCAGCCGCCGCTACCAGTCAGAAAACGTTTGGGATAGATCCTACCTATAAAGGCTTCACGGCGGTGAGTGACGCAGCCTTTTATGCCAAAAATAATATCCCTTCTATGCTATATGGACCATGTGGGGCTCGCTTACACGGACCAGATGAATACGTTGAATTAGCATCCCTTTACGAAGTAACAAAGGTTTTAATTATGACCACATTGGAATGGAATAATCTAATTCAAGAAGAATCGTGCAAATAAAAGCTTCTATTAAAAATTTCCCCCTGAATGAAGGAAGGAGCTCATTTATTGAAATCAGGCAGGGGGGGTATTCTTTCGAGGAGGGATTACCATGCAACAAAATTACGATTTGAAAAAAGGACTAACGATACGACATATAACCATGATATCCATTGGCGGGGTCATCGGAGCAGGGCTGTTTGTAGGAAGCGGAGCCGTGATTCATTCGGCTGGTCCGGCAGCGATCGTGTCATACATTCTGGCGTCATTGATGGTTGTTCTTGTCATGCGAATGCTGGGAGAAATGGCTTCGATGAATGTCGCTAGCGGATCGTTTTCCACCTATGCACACGAAGCGATTGGCCCTTGGGCGGGATTTTCGATAGGTTGGTTATACTGGTTCTTTTGGGTGATCGTTATTGCCATTGAAGCCATTGCCGGAGCCGGCATTCTTCAATATTGGTTTCCCGATGTGCCAATCTGGATGTTAAGTTTAACGTTAACGATTTTATTGACGCTTACAAATGTTTACTCAGTGAAATTATTTGCTGAATTCGAATACTGGCTTGCTTTGGTTAAAGTGGTAACGATCATTTTATTTTTAGGTTTGGGTGTTGCTATTCTATTCGGATTGATCCCAGGCGTAAAATCACCAGGAATGTCTAATCTGACTGGTGCGGGAGGGTTTATGCCAAACGGAATATCGTCTGTTCTTATGGGAGTTGTGATCACGTTCTTTTCTTTCGTAGGAACAGAAATTGCCGCAATAGCGGCTGGGGAATCTGCACAGCCTCAAAAGGCCATCAGTATTGCTTTGAATAGCGTGGTTTGGCGTCTTCTGGTTTTCTATATTGGCTCCATTGCAGTCGTTGTTTCGCTTCTTCCATGGAATTCGGCCATGCTTCTAAAAAGTCCGTTTGTTTCTGTTTTTGAGATGGTTGGCATACCAGCAGCGTCTCAAATTATGAATTTCATTGTTTTGACAGCCGTTTTATCCTGTTTAAATTCAGGTTTATACACCAGCTCACGAATGTTGTATGCGATGGCCCAAAAAGGAAATGCTCCAAAAGCATTTGCAAAGGTATCCCGCAACGGTGTGCCGGTTCGTGCCGTCTTAGCTGGAACGTTTTTCGCTTATGTTTCTGTAATCTTCAATTTTGTCTCACCGGATAAAGTATTCTTGTTTCTCGTGAATGCATCAGGCGGAATTGCGCTGTTTGTCTATCTTGCAATCGCTTTTTCACATTTGATCATGCGCAAAAAAGCAGAGCGAGAAAATCCGCAGGCATTGAAAGTGAAAATGTGGTGTTTTCCTTATCTAACCTATTTAACAATGATGGGAATTGTAAGCGTTCTGATCGGTATGTTTTTTGATCAATCCATGCGTTCCCAGTTTTATTTGACTACGTTCATTTCTATCTTTGTTGTCGTTTCGTATTTTATAAGAAGACGGAAAATTCGTGTAAATTCAAAGGGAGAGGCTTACAACAATATTTAGGAGGTTAACTATGAGATACATGGGTATACTAGCATTTCTCCCTTTCATCGGGGTATTAGTAGGAACTCCCTTCGCCAATAGGGTCAGCCCATATGTGCTTGGAATGCCGTTTATTTTATTCTGGATTGTTATGTGGGTTGTTCTTACTTCGTTTATCATGGCGATTATTTTTAAATTCGACCCAAAAAATAATGAGGGGGAAATCAAATGAATATAGCCTTAATTCTCATATTGCTAACATTGTTCCTGTCAATCTTCCTAGGTATTCAAGCAAGACGAGGAAAGGATATGAGTCTTGAGCAATGGTCGATTGGTGGGCGCACGTTCGGGACATTGGTTGTCTTCCTACTAATGGCTGGTGAATTATACACGACGTTTACTTTTTTAGGAAGTAGTGGTTGGGCTTATGGCAAAGGAGGGCCAACCTTTTATGTGATCAGTTATGCTGCGTTGTCCTATATCATGTCTTATTGGCTGCTACCTGCCATCTGGAGATATGCTAAGAAACATAATTGTATGTCACAAGCTGATTTCTTCGTAAGCAAATATAAAAGTCCGAAATTAGGCGTAGTGGTTTCACTTGTTGCTGTATTAGCGATAATTCCCTATTTTATCCTACAGTTAAAAGGGTTGGGGATTATTGTATCATTAGCTTCCTATGGTTCCTTATCTCCCACGACAGCCGTTTGGATAGGTGCTATTTCAGTAACATCGTATGTTATGATTTCTGGAATACACGGATCTGCTTGGACTGCGATCGTGAAAGATATTCTTATTTTAGCAGTAGTCGTATTTCTTGGAATCTATTTACCTTTTCTTTATTACGGCGGAATCCAACCTATGTTCGAAGCCATTGATGCTGCGAAACCAGGGTTCCTGATTCTTCCTGAAAAAGGGCTGAGTGAATCCTGGTTTATCTCAACAGTACTATTAACTTCACTTGGTTTTTATATGTGGCCGCATGCATTTGGCTCAATTTTCTCAGCGAAAGAGGAGAGAGTGTTTCGTAAAAATGCAATTGTAATGCCTCTCTATCAGCTCATATTGCTTTTTGCTATATTTGTTGGATTTGCAGCGATTCTTCAGGTGCCTGGATTAAAAGGGGCTGAAGTAGATAAGTCTTTATTGCAACTATCAATTCAAACGTTCGATCCTTGGTTTGTTGGAATAATAGGTTCAGCTGGGCTGTTAGCTGCTCTTGTACCCGCTTCAATGATCCTCATAACTGCCTCTACTTTGTTAGCGAAAAACGTATACCATGTTGTATTTCCTGAAACTTCAGAAAAGGGCGTTGCTTCAGCCGCCAAATTTATTGTGCCTGTGGTTTCGCTTATTTCGGTATATTTTACACTTGCCGGAGGGGATACCATCGTAACGCTGCTTTTAATGGGCTACAGTTTGGTTACTCAGTTATTTCCAGCTCTTCTACTTAGTTTAAAGGAGAATAACTTTGTTACCAAACAAGGGGTATTTGCCGGGATCATTTCTGGAGTAACGGTAGTAGCTTTTGTCACCGTTAATAAAATAACCCTTGGAACTATGTTTCCTTCACTACCACAGGCGATTCAAGATCTCAATATGGGGATTATCGCGCTTTTCATGAACTTCGCAATCATGTTAGCAATAAGTATGGTGACAAAAAAATCAGCGATTTCAACAACAAGCAACCTCTAAAGAGAGGGCTTATACCCTTCCTTGGCATAAATATCGGGGCACCGATTCTTCAAATAATCGAGCGCTCCTTTTGTTTGGTCAATCTCCCAAATGGAGGGGCTATTGTATGTCAGGAAATAATCAATCATTGCATTTGGGCATGTTAGGGGGGATATTCCTAAAGCTATAACATATTAACACAATGTATGGTAGAAGGGGAGGATAGGAGGTTTTCAGTACAATATAGGATACCATCCCCCCCGCCTCCACCATACATAAAAATTTGCACCCCTCGTGGGTGCTTTTTTTTATGTATCAGTGGTGGTGGTCGGTAGATGAGAACCACCATGGGTTCGGTCGTGGAGGAGCGCAGCGACGGAGCGTATGGGAACTTTCCGCTGAAAAGGCGGCGGAGGATAGGCGTCAAGGAAATAGAAGTTCCCATTATCCCCCCGCCTCCACCATACATATCCACAATTTTGATCTTGAAAATATGTGACTTAAACCATATATCTGCCGTATCGGCAAGGTATTGCTTTAATAAACTCTAGGCAAACAATTGCTTTAATAAATTTGCACTTAAAAGAAGTCCTCGTTATGGGGTCTTCTTTGTCTATAGTCAGTTTGTTGAAGAGGGGTTTGTAAATGGATAATATAGGGAAAAGAATAAAACATATCCGCAAAATTAATAATATGATTCAAACTGAATTTGCTGGTTTGATAGGTATAGGCCAAGGAACATTGAGTGAAATCGAGCAGGGAAAATTAAAACCATCTATAGATACTCTGTATGAATTAAGTAAGCACTTTCAAATTGATTTGAACTGGCTTGTAATGGGAGCTTTCGAGTGTATGAATTTAAAAGAATATGAGTATGAGCTGCTTAGAAAGACAAGGGAACTAGATTTAGATTGTCAAAATGAGGTTGCTGAATTTATTGAATTTAAATAAAATCGCATCAAATATAAAAAATAATATCCACATTTCTCGTTCTCTGTGTGGAGAAGGATTTTCAAAGTGTAGGTAGTTGCATACCTGTACCATTGCCGGTATCTGAACTCAAGGATTTGAACGTGGCTGAACTTTGCAATGAAAAGGCGATGAGCCGATAATAGACGACTTGGAAAAACCGGGTATCGTAAAAAGTTTGAGTAAAAGAGTCTCTCCTTTTGGAGAGACTTTTTTACAATAAGCATGAGTTTTAGAGAAAGCCTTAATAGTTACTTAACTACTTTTTACAGGTAGTAAATAACTGAAGTTGGGGACCAATCGTTCACAAAACGCCCCAGTAGCGGTATGGACAAAAAATAAGATGGGGTCAAAATCCTTCAAATATATGTAAATAAGTGATACATTTGAACTATTAAGGTGCTTTATTGCATATAGGAAGGGATGTTACGAATGACTACAATTCGCCTCACTTTACTTCCTACTTTAAGTTCGATAGAACAATAAACCAAAACATGGTTAAACAACTCCTAGTGCCTGGGGAAATCGGAGAATTTTCTTTACTCACGTATAAGCAAGGTAGGTTAAGTGGATACACCTTAGAAAAAACCGTACTGAAACAATTCTTGTAATTAAGAACAATGCAAGAGTACCAGAACAGTTTTCTTATGTACTTAAGATTTCCGAGGACATTTCAGAAAATACACAATTAAAGTGGATAAAGCACCCATCCCTTACAGATGAAGAGAATGAACTTGATCAGGAAAATCAAAAAGTTTTGTGTTCATGGGACAATAACTTTAACTATAAATATGAAATAACAAAGGATGGAGAAGTCATTCAATACGGGCTGAGAGCCCCTCAAATAGGCGCGATCCACGCGGTGATGTCACATTGGGTACTTTCGGAAAAACCGGCCTCGGTGGTAATGCCGACCGGTACAGGTAAAACAGAAACAATGATCAGTCTGCTTGTTGCCAATCAATGTAACAAGTTGTTGGTAGTAGTACCCACCGATCCTCTTAGAACACAGATCTCCGAAAAATTTATCTCTTTTGGCGTCTTAAAAAGGTTCGGTGTTATCGGAGAGACTGCTCTTTTTCCCGTTGTCGGCCTCTTGATGCACAAACCAAAATCACTTGAAGAGGTGGACGCCCTCTTTAATTGTTGTAACGTTGTTGTGACTGCCATGAGCATTGCAGGTGGGATTACAGGTGAACTACAGGAGAGAATTGCAGAACCCTGTTCTCATCTTTTTATAGACGAAGCCCACCATATTGCTGCTCCGACATGGGCCTCTTTCCGTGACAAATTCTCAAGTAAAAACATCATACAATTTACAGCTATCCCTTTTAGAAATGATGGCAAGCACGCTCCTGCAAGCATTCCCCACATGGTTGATACATAAAGGTCACCCCTATAAACATCTCCGAGAATCAGCCCACCAATCAAGCCAATCATCATGCTGACAGTCATCGTGCACATCATGCCTTGCATGTGATCGATTCGCTGCTTTCGTCGCCAAATAAACCAGTAAAAATACCCATAAGCAAGACTGACGTAGATAAGGACTTGATAAATCGCGCTCAAAATACAACCCCCAAGTATCCCCTCATTTGTAACGTATGTTTTCTACAAGAAAAATAGGACAAATTAAGCCATGCGGAAATCGAAGTATTCCTATCGTAGGTGTCTTGACAATCATTTCATGAATTGATAGAGTTGTAAAAAATTAATATCTTATCCAGAGAGGTAGAGGGACTGGCCCTTTGAAACCTCAGCAGCGGGTCTATAAATGACACTGTGCTAATTCCAGCGGGTGATAAAGCCTGATAGATAAGAGCGTAGAGCGAACGTTTTTATTTGTCGGTAACGCACTCTGTATATAGAGTGCGTTTTTGTTTTTCTGGATGGGAAAAAAGGAGAGGAAGAATGGAGAACGGGAGGAAACGGGAACTTCAACGAAAAATGCAAGCACGACATGTCGTCATGCTATCGCTTGGCGGGGTCATTGGAACGGGATTATTTCTAAGCACGGGGTATACCATTCAACAGGCAGGGCCATTTGGAACCATTCTGTCTTACCTTGTTGGAGCTTTCGTCGTCTATCTCGTCATGCTCTGTTTAGGAGAACTATCTGTTCACATGCCAGAAACAGGTGCATTCCATAGCTATGCAGCTAGATACATTGGGCCCGGTACGGGCTATACCGTAGCCTGGCTGTACTGGCTTACCTGGACGGTTGCATTGGGTTCGGAATTTACGGCCGCAGGATTATTAATGCAGCGATGGTTTCCGTCCATCAGTGTCTGGATCTGGAGTGCTGCATTTGCTGCTCTCATCTTTGTGTTAAATGCAGTAACCGTTAAATTTTTCGCGGAATCTGAATTCTGGTTTTCGTCGGTCAAGGTCATAGCGGTTGTTATTTTTGTCTTGTTAGGAGCAGGAGCAATAGTAGGTGTGATTCCCATGACGAATTCACAACCGGCTCCATTTTTCTCGAATGTAATTAGTGCAGGTCTCTTTCCTAACGGTGCTTTAGCCATTCTCATGACGATGCTTGCGGTTAATTTTGCATTCTCAGGAACAGAATTAATCGGTATTGCAGCTGGAGAAACAGTAGATCCCGATAAAACCATACCCAAGGCCATTCGGATAACCTTGTGGAGGCTGATTTTCTTTTTTGTAGGAACCATCGTTGTCTTGTCTGCATTATTGCCAATGTCGGATGCGGGAGTTTTAGAGAGTCCCTTCGTGGCTGTTCTTGAGCGGATTGGAGTCCCCTATGCAGCCGATATCATGAACTTCGTGATCTTAACGGCTATTTTATCTGCCGCCAACTCTGGACTATACGCGTCTTCCAGAATGCTTTGGTCACTTGCTGACAAACAAATGATCTCGCCGATTTTCCTTACATTAACAAAGCGGGGTGTACCTATTTATGCACTTATTTTCAGTATGTTTGGCGGAGGCTTAGCTTTATTCTCCAGCATTATTGCACCTGATACCGTGTATATCGTGCTGGTATCCATTTCGGGCCTGGCAGTGGTTGTCGTTTGGATGAGCATTAGTCTTTCTCAGTATCTGTTTCGCAAACGGTACATCCAAGAAGGCCATTCCGTAAAGGACCTCGTTTATCGGACGCCATTCTATCCGCTGGTACCCATCGCTTCGTTTGTCTTATGTCTGGCTTCGTGCATCGGGATTGCATTTGATCCTACTCAGCGAATTGCCCTCTATTGTGGGATTCCCTTTATCTTGTTTTGCTACGGCAGCTATTATGTAACCAATAAATATAAGAAAAGAGGAGTCAAGTATGTCAACCAAAATCAATCCCATTGAAGCAATTTTACGCGATCATCCCCTTATGATTCTGGATGGAGCGCTTGCCACAGAGCTCGAAAAGCATGGATGTGACCTGAACGATCCGCTATGGTCAGCCCGAGTATTGCTGGAGAACCCGGAAGTGATTTATCAGGTTCACACTGACTATTTTCAAGCGGGAGCGGACTGCGCCATAACAGCGAGCTACCAGGCTACCATTGATGGTTTTATCAAGCATGGATTAAGCGAACAAGAGGCTGTGGAAGTCATTAAGAATACGGTGATGCTTGCGAAAAGGGCAAGAGACGATTTCTGGAAGGAAGAGATGCAAAACGTTAGGCCGAAGCCATTGGTTGCTGCTTCCGTTGGACCTTACGGAGCTTACCTGGCAGATGGCTCCGAGTATGTCGGAAACTATGGTGTGACCGATGAAGCTTTAGCTGATTTTCATCGCCCCAGAATGGCCGCATTGCTTGAGGCAGGGGCTGATTTATTAGCATTTGAAACCATTCCTTCTTTGCAGGAAGCCATAGTACTGGATTCGTTATTGAAAGATTTCCCCCATGCATATGCCTGGCTGTCGTTTTCTTTGAGAAATGAGCAAGCCATTAGTGACGGCACCTTGCTGAGTGAGTGTGCAAAAGTGTTTGAGAACAGTCGGCAGATTGTTGCCATTGGACTCAATTGTGCACCATCATCTGTTGTTACGGAGGCCGTCAAAGTATTGAAGGCCAATACGGAAAAGCCGGTTATTGTCTATCCAAACTCCGGTGAAATCTATGATCCAGAAACGAAAACGTGGCACGGCAACGAAGCATGTAACGGGCTCGACTCTCAATCTGAGGAATGGTACCAAGTGGGAGCACGCTTAATTGGGGGATGCTGCCGAACAACTCCTCGTCAAATTGAACAAGTCTCCCGGAAATGGCGGTCGAACTCCCAAAACCGGATTTGATTCATCCCCCCTCATCTTTGTCAAGCTGAAATCAGAAGACACGAGGGGGATTTTTCTTTTGGCCTTTTTTATCATACAACATCGTTCTGAAAGATTTTTGGGATTTTTTTCGACAAAAAAAAATCGACTGCCGAGGCAGCCGATGCTCAAATTTCCATGTATGAGACAACGTAATTCTTTAGGTGCCGAGAGTTATATTATGGGTTTGTTAGTTGCATTTTCGGCAGATTTATAGTTGAATTTTCACTTTTCGGCAAAGCTTTGATTTAAAAATAATGGATTTTCATTAATATGGGTGTTTATGATGTGTTTTTCTGGCAAAAAATTGATTAAATTAGCGGCAAAATTATCGTTTAAATCACAAAATAACATCTACATGCTCTTTGTAGACGATCACCTTTTCAACATAACTACCGATGAACTTCTTAATTTCAGGGATGTTTTTCTCAGCTACATTAGACTTGAACATGCCAAACAGTTGTCGCAGGATGTCCTCCGTGATGACTGTTTTTTTGTTGTCCATTTCCAGCCCTTGGATGCTGAAAGAGAGTGTGTTTTTCTGTTCCTCCAATTCCGTCATTTTCTCCAGGAAAGAAGCTTGGGTAAAGCCTTGGGAGACAGCCGAAACGATGTAGTCGAGCTGCTTGCTGACGTCGTGCAGTTTTGCTTTTAGACTAATATGATGAAAGTATTTTAGGTAACTGCAAAATTCTCTATGAGGTAAACCAGAGTTTTTTGATTGGCCTTTCTTCTTAGGCGTTTGAGTATGGCCACAGCGATAGTGCCCAGCCACCGTCGCAGTCACCCTACGTTTCACCTCTATGATCTCGGCTATCGTCTTACCATGTCCTTTTAGGGTGAAGAGGATCATCTGGTTTCACCGTAACTCTGTAACAAAAACACAACGAACGAAAGCAGTGTTTTTTCATTGACGTAGAATCTTCATCGTCGAATTGTTTCAAAGTGAATCCTGGTATATAATTGATGAATCACTAACTTGATAAGAGGGAGGCAATCCAATGGCAAAAACCGAGACGACCTCTGTTAATCGTAAAGCGGAGATCATATCTGCGGCAATTGAAGTATTTGCAGAGATTGGTTACTACAGGGCAACGACGGCACAGGTTGCGAAACGGGCCGAAATATCACAGCCGTATATCTTTCGTTTTTTCTCAACAAAAGAAGCCTTGTTGCTTGCTGCGCTGGAGGTATCATGGAAGCGTGTGATCGATTCCTTCCGCAAAGTGGTGGAATCTGCGTCGCCCGAACAGCTGGAGACCGATTTGATCCGGGCCTATGAGGATATTTTGAATTCCTACCAGAATGAAATCCTGCTTCAAATGCAGGCGCAGACGATTCAGGAAGATTCAATCCGGGAAGCGATGCGCAATGGATTCGGGGAAGTCCGTCGTATGGTTTTGGACGCCTTTCACGCAGCTGATATCCCGAATGCTGAAGAACGTACGATGCTTTTTCTGGCGCGGGGGATGCTGTGCAACATTTCGATTGCATTGAATATGCCTGAATTGAAGGAGATCTAAAGGAGAGGAAGTTTTTAAAAGGTTGTGATTGACTAATCGATTACAGCGTGGTACATTGTCATCAAGTTAGTAATTGATCAATCACAAATTCATTTCATGAATGTTAGTGATTGATCAATTGCAAAATTTGAATGAGGTGATTTCATTGAAAAAAGCGATTGTCGTTGGAGCAACTGGCGGTACAGGAGCCGCTATTTTGGAAGAGCTTGCCAAACGTGGGATTCCCGTGATTGCCTTTGGGAGATCTGTTCAGAAGTTGGAACAACTTAAAGTAAGGCTGGGAAACCCGGAGAATGTTACGATTGCAACGGGTGATGCTTTTCGTCCGAATGACATCATCAAGGCGGCGGAAGGTGCGGATGTCCTGTTCCATTGCGCGAACGTGCCTTATCATGAGATGGAGCGCAAGCTGATTCCTCTTGGAGAATCAGTGATGGTGGCGGCTGACCAGCTCGACTTGAAGGTGGTTGCGATCGACGGTATTTATCCTTATGGAAGAAGACAGATGGACCGAGTGACCGAGGATCATCCGAAGCAGCCGCATACAAGAAAAGGAAAGACAAGGCTTGCCTACGAGAAAATGCTATTCGACCGCCGGTGGAGCCGGGCCAAGGTCATGATCGTCCGTTTGCCGGATTATTATGGTCCCACGGCGAACGAGGCTTCTTATCTGGGCTCGACGCTTGAGGCAATCGCAGCTGGCAAGATGGCATTTTTTATCGGCAACCTTCGTATTCCTCGGGAATTCGTGTACTTGCCGGACGCGGCATTCATGATTACGGAGCTGGCTGGTAGAGATGATACCTATGGAGAGAATTGGCATATACCTGGCGCAGGCCAGATTTCGGGAAGGGAGTTTGTGAGAATCGCCCAGCAGGCTAGTGGAAGCGCCAAACCGGTCGTTCCGCTCGGCAGAATAGGACTATCATTGCTCGGCATGGGTGTGCCAGTTATGAAGGAGGTAGTAGAAATGCTTTATTTGACCGAAGAACCGCTTGTTTTGAGCGGAGAAAAATACGTGCGGTTGATCGGACCTGTGCGGGCAACGGCCTACGAGAAAGGAATCACGGATACGATTCGGGCATGGCAAAACAAAAATCGTTCTTAATTTGAATCAAAGGAATTGATTGATCACTAACGAATTTGGAGGGAAGAGAAAATGAACCATTTGATCATTTATGCGCATCCTCGAAAAAAGAGCTTTAATCACGCGATTTTGGACACGGTGACGGAAAGCTGCCGTCAAGAAGGGCATGAGGTTGTTGTTCGGGATTTGTACAGTATCGGTTTTCAACCTGCGCTTGGCCCGAGCGAAATGCTCGGTGGAGTGGAAGAGGATGTCGTTCAAGAACAAACCTATGTATCGTGGGCGGATCATGTCGTGTTTATCTATCCGCTATGGTGGGCGGGAATGCCAGCAATCCTGAAAGGATATATCGACCGCGTATTTTCGTACGGATTCGCCTACAAATATGTCAATGGGGTGCAAACTAGGTTGCTGGCTGGTAAGAGGGCGACACTTATCCATACGCAGAACAAGTCCCAGGAGGAATATGAAGCAAACGGGATTGAGAATGCAATGAATCTTACGATAGATAAAGCAATACTCGAATATTGCGGTTTTACATTGAATCGTCATCTCGTTTTCGACTCGATCGTCGACTCGACCACCGAGGAACGGAATGATTGGCTCGCTCAGCTTCCGAGACGGATGTACAGTCCTTCGACGACAAATAGAAGGCGGACGTGAAGAGTAGTCTCTATTTGAATAAAAGTAAGTGATCAATAACTAATTAAAAGGAGAGATGTATCATGAGTTCCAAAAAGAAAGAGATGTCGTCGTCAGCACAGCATGGTACACAATATCGTTGGTGGGCGCTCATCGCGCTTGCGCTTGCTCAATTCCTCGTCATACTTGATGCGTCCATCGTCAACATCGCGCTTCCATCCTTGGCTGCAGATCTTCACTTGGATACAAATACGCTTAGTTGGGTGATCACGGCTTATGTTTTGCCGTTTGGAGGACTACTGCTTCTGGGGGGGAGGCTGTCCGACCGGTACGGACATCGACAGTTGTTCATTATCGGGGTTACCGGATTCGTGATCGCTTCGGCAGCTGTGGGATTCGCGAGCTCGGGAACATGGCTATTGACTGCAAGAGCGGTGCAGGGCGGTTCGGCCGCGATGCTTGCTCCGGCGGCGCTTGCCCTCGTCACAAGGCTGTTCACGAATCCTCAGGACCGGGCGAATGCTCTTGGCATCTGGGGGGCGGTCGCCGGTATTGGCAGCGTCGCGGGTGTGCTGCTGGGAGGAGTATTGACTTCTTCTTTCGGCTGGCCTTCGGTGTTCTACGTGAATGTTCCCGTAGGTCTTTTGATAATAGCGGTGACACCCTTTCTCATCACAAAAGATAAGCCGGGAAAACGCGCAAGTCTGGATTTGCCTGGAGCGGCCGCTGTAACCGCAGGCATTGTCGCGTTAGTTGCTGCGCTCTCGGGAACTGAACGAGTTGGCTGGACATCTCCATTGACACTGTCGCTTGCTGGCGTATCGGTTATGTTGCTTGCCTCGTTTGTCTTCATTGAACGCCGTGCCTCGAACCCGCTTGTGCCGCTGGAAGTATTTCGCAATAAGTCAGTATTGAGTGGCAATCTGGTGATGTTCCTCATTGGAGGAGCGACGACGGGACTGTTCTTCGCGCTGTCGGTCTATATGCAGCAGGTGCTTCATTATGACGCGATGAAGGCGGGCCTTACCCAGCTTCCGTTAGCGGGAGCGCTTGTCGCGATAGCGGGAGTCGTACCGGTGGTAATCCAAAAGCTCGGGACGCGACTGACGCTTGCTGCTTCATTGCTTTTGTTCGCCGCAGGATTAATCTGGCTGTCTTTGGCGCCGAGCAATGCATCGTTTGTCGTTCATCTGCTTGGACCTAGCATTGCGATCGGAATCGGGCTGGGAGGAGCTTTCGTCGCCGGGACGGAGTTGGCGGTCCATGGAGTGGGTGCCAACGAAGCGGGGATGGCCAGCGGACTTGTCAATACGAGTCAGCAAATCGGAGGAGCCATCGGGCTTGCCGTATTAGCGACCTTATCGGCGATCAAAACAAGAGCTTTATTGGAGGGAGGAATGAACGTGCCGCAAGCATTGACCGGTGGATTTGCTTGGGTGTTCCTCGGGGCAGCCGCCTTCGCCGTCATAGGGGCGATCATTGTCCTCACGGTTGTTCGGCCTTCATTGTCACGTGGTGTTATTAATCAATCAATAACTATAGGGGAAAAGGGTAATCGCCCATGACTATGAAGATAAGCTCTACAAGACAGCGCATCATCGGGGGACTCCTGCTGCTCTTGATCGGCATCGCGATTAGCGTCTATTTTTGGCAAATGCGGCTTCAGAAACCGCTAGAAATCGATATGGCCCACCATCAACACAGCTCGGGTGCCGTTTCCCAATTAGGGATGCATGATCATTCTCCGACAGGCGTTTCCTGCGAGAAGTTCGTAGCCAAAGAGGCACCGGGACCGACCCGGAAGTTCGATTTGACGGCTGCACGGACTGTCCTTCAACTGGACAACGGCGAGACGGTCGATGCGTGGACCTTCAACGGCACTTCGCCGGGTCCGGAAATTCGTGTTACAGAAGGCGATCGAGTCGTCGTTACGCTCCGCAACAAGGACATTGACGAAGGGGTTACACTTCACTGGCACGGGATCAATGCTCCATGTTCGCAGGATGGCGTTGCTGGTGTGACGCAGGACGCCGTACGACCGGGAGAACAGTTTACGTATACGTTTGTCGCATCGGCTCCAGGCACTTATTGGTACCATTCTCATCAGATGAGCTCGATTCAGGCGAAAAAGGGACTTTTGGGATCGATCGTAGTCGAACCCCGGGAGCCCTCCGCTCCGTTTTCCGCCGCGAAGGAGGTAAACGCGCTTTTTCAACGCTTGGATTCCAGCATGTTATTGAACGGCAGTAGTAAAGCCTTGAGCGTACCAGGAAAAGCTGGTGAACAAATACGGCTGAGGCTGACCAATGGGGACAATGAAACGATGAACTTCTCGGTAGACGGAGCCCCCTTCCAGGTGATTGCAATGGACGGCCGCGATTTGCATGAACCCGGTCACTTAAGCGGGGTAATGATTCCGGTTGGAGCAGGCCAACGCTACGATCTGCTCATCCGGCTTCCCGAATCGAAGAAGGTCATTGTAAAAAGCCAATCAGCCACGGGCTTGTCAATTATGCTTGGCAGCGGCAACGAACCGGAACTCACGGAAGGAGGGGCGATGTTTTCGTTCGTCGATTACGGTACCCCTCAGCCAGACGATCCAATCTCTAAACGTAAGCCAGACCGTAGTTACGTGTTAAGGCTCGGCCAATCCCTCTTCGTCAAAACGATCAATGGACATTCATTCCACGAGATCCCTCCTATTAACGTGAAGGAGGGGGAGCGTGTGCACATTACCCTTATTAATGAGGGCGGCGGCGATCATCCGTTCCACATTCACGGTCATACTCTCCGCGTAATCAGCCAAAACGGCACTCCACTCACGGGCAGCCCAGTCTATCTGGACACTCTTCTCATGAAAGAAGGAGAATCCTACGAGGTGGAGCTGGTGGCCGACAATCCGGGCTTATGGATGGCACACTGTCACAATCTCGGGCATGCCTCGATGGGAATGACCATGATGTTGAACTATGAGGGAATCACGACGCCGTACCGAGTGGGAACCAAGTCGGGTAACCTTCCCGATTTATAAAATCGAAAACCAAAAATGAATCCAGGAGTGATCACGATGAAGAAAGCTATGGTTGTAAGAGTCGGTAAGGGAATAGGCTGCCTGCTGGTTGAGAGATTAATCAGGGCTGGCGTAGATGTAGTTGCCTACTCCGGATCGCGACACAAACTTGCAGCGTTGGAAGAAACCCTTGATCAATCCCCACATCTGCACACTGTGCTCGGGGACGTCAAAGATTCAGAGGGTCTACTCGCCGCCGCTACGAATGGAGTCGACGTTATTTTTTGCGGCATTTATCTTACCTATGACGAGAATCCGGATAAGGTTAGACAGATGCTGGAGGCTGTGGAGATGGTTTCGGAGAAGACTGGAGCCAAAGTAGTCACGATTGAAGGCGTCTATCGTCCCTCAGGCGAGAATGAACAGGCGTTACGATTGAATGCACGGTATATGCGTCTGATTAGTCCTGAGCTGTACGGGGGGCAAGTTACAAATACGATCGTTCATTATTTGCTCAAAGAAATCGCAAACGGTAAGACGGTCAAGTCGTTCTTACGCCCTGAGATTAGGCGACAGTATCTGTACGCAGTTGATGCCGCCGTAGACGCATTGGAGCTTGCCTCGAATGATTCGGCTTTCGGGGAAATATGGTATCTCTGCGGCGGCCCCGCTATTACTGAGGAAGAGTTGATCGGATTTGCCGGTTCGGTCGTTCACAGCATCCCTCGCATCGATAAGATTGGCGGTTGGAAACGGAGACTGCTTCAATGGTATGTGCCGAGAACAAAAGAGATTCTTCCCCCCGCCTCCACTTAAGTACTGAAAATAGAGGCCAACGCCGCCGGACTGGCGGTTTTTTTATTTATATAGATAGAAACTTTCTAATCGTCCAATTGGTTTCGTTGTTCTCAATGACAATTTCACGGAACATTGATTGTACTAGCTGCTTTTGTGTAGCTGGTTCGATGTATGCCCAGTTCTCATTTAGGTTTAACATAATCTGTTTCAGCTCAGCAGTCGTCAATTGATTGCTGTAATCTTCCTCTTTAAACTCCTCTTAAATCGATTTCATTAATAGTAAAAGGTCGCCTGAAAAGGCGACCTTTTACGTGAATTTTAGTTAGTTCGTCAAAGCGTATGTATATACATTGTAGCTTGAACCAACAGATGTATTTGTAACGAATGGATCGATCCTAATGGTATAGGTAGTTCCAGCTACTAAATTAACATCTACATAGTCGATTGTCTCGGAAGTAACGCTAGTACCAACTTTTAATCGGAGGAACTGGCCACCAGCTTTAGAGTAAGATATTTGAAAACGCATTTTTTGCGTTTTTTGAGCCGTGAATGTGTAATAATCTTGAGGATCCGACCCGTTTAAATCTCCCGTGATTTGGTTCCCATCAGCTGCAGCAAAATGACTTGCAGTGGCAACGGTGTTGTTAGGCTCGACATCAGAGTAGGTAGCAGCAAATGCAGATGAAGATACTCCTAATAATAGGGTTAAAGCTAGAATACTAGTTGCAGTAAACTTTTTCATCTCAAAACCTCCTAATATTTAGAAACAACTAAAAAATAACATATATTGAAAATAAAGTAAATGTATAATTTGTAAATTATTGTAATGACATGCAATGTGGTGTAGTAAAATAGTATTTATGTGATCAAGTTATGAGCCAGTTCGTTGATCCAGACACCGGTGAGTTTTTTATGAGGAGCAGAACATCCGACCGACGGATGAGATCGTCAAGGTATTCCGCCCAGTCGGCCGCAGTTCGAAATTTGTCAAAATCAAAGCCAGCCAGAAGGCAAAGCGACGGCTCAGGAAGCTGTCACTCGCCGAGGCTGGCTTTTTGTTGAAAATTTCGCCGTAAGCTAGCGAGGGAGCTAACCTGCTGCATGGCGACAACGAGCGGGGCCAAAAGGGCATGCCGCTTACGGTAAAAGACCTAAGATTGCAGACTGTTCATAATGGGGAGCCATTGTTTTGCGAGGTGGCTTTTAGTCAGAATCGAAAAAGGAGTAGTTTTTGAAACGATCAAAATAGGGTCCAGAACGAAATGTTTTAAATTTGTTTCCAATAATGTAAATATCTATCTAGCGAAGTAAGAACGGAGTCAGCTTGAACTTATAATTATCGTTCAACAAAACTGAAAATTATAACAATATTAAACTGCGTTGACTCACTTACAATAAAGGAATATTATTCCAAATTAAGGGGTTAAATGGAGCTGAAAAGGAGGATGGTAGTGTACAAGGGTAAATAATGTTTGACTTTGTTGGCAGCTATTAATCCAAGGAGGTGGGAGGTACTTTCTTTTTTTAGGTGAGGACACATTAAAATGTATTTCACTTAAAATCAACAAAATGCATGATGTGTATGTTGTTTATATAGTTTTTACGAAATAAACGGAGGGAATCATGAAAAAATTCAAACGATTAGCTGCAAGCTTTTTAATTCCAGCGTTGTTATTATCAATATCTTTGCCAATATCAGCAGCTGAAAAACAAAGTGCAAAGCAAAGTAATTATAAAAAGTTACTTAAAGAAGGTTTGTCTGATGAAGATGCTACATATTATTCAGAATTGCAAGATTCACTTGATCAGTTAAAAAAGGAAAATAGGACGATTGATGTTGATGCTGATGCTGTAAGTAATTTCGCTGCAGTTCAGTATTCTGATGATTATATTCGTAAAAACAAAAAGTCATTTAGAGAGAAAATTTTACAACATGATCCCGCTGCAATCAGAAAAGCAACCGAAAACGCATTAAAGTCACATTTTGAAGGAAATGAATTACTATCAAAATTAGTGAAAGAAGATATCAAGAAAAATGGGAAACCAAAAAGTTTCTATGAAATAACCTTCCCCAGTGGTGACAGTATGCAAGCAACATTTGAAACCGTAAAAGAGGTAGATTCCGAAAGTGATCAAGTAGTCACCAACGCGTCATCGCAGCCTTATGCGGGCCCGTGGGGATCAAATGTTACCACCATAGGGCAAGGAACATTACCGAGTTCTAGTGGAAATTGGGGAACGAGCAACGATGTAAAGTTTTATAATGCGGCAGGATATGCCTCAAACTATCTTCAAATTAAGTATACGTTAGACAAGAAAAACACAAGTACAGCAGATGATGACACGGTAACTGTTTACTATACCTATTCTACTGGTTCTTCTTCAGGAATCATGGAAGTGGTTACTTACAATCCAAATGTTGGCCGACCTTATGATAAAGCGTCTAAAACAACTAACCTTTACACACAAACCTTTTCTGACGCAACAATGAAACTTTCCGCTCAGGTTACAGGTTCTTATAATTTTGTGGCGGGGAGTATTAGTGTAACTTTAACGCATTCAACAATATGGCATGAATTCAGTATCATTGAAGTTATGTATCATGGGCTCCCAATTTATTACGGCGGATATAAACTATAAAGGGGTTTTAGAAGGGGATAGATTTTATCCCCTCTATTAAATTACTGATACAATGCAAAGAAGAATTGCAAAATATCTATTTATAATAGGAATAGTAGTATTGTTTATATTCTTTACTATCAAAAGTGAAACAGATTTCAGTTTTCCAAATACACCAAACCTCGAAGCATTTAAAGTTATGAACGGATTTCCTTTGAAAGTTAATATTTCTCAAAATAGGTTATATAATGTTAAGATCGGTATCATTGATAGTGGAATTGACGGAAAGCAAAGGAATCTAAAACTTAATGAAGTCAATTCTTCACAAGTAATAGTAGGTAACAAAACTCACGGAACAACTGTTGCTAGTATAATTGGGGCTAAAAAGAGCGAAGACTTGGATTTTAATGGAATGCTTCCAGGAATAACTCTATACACTTTCGATATTCAGTCAAATACTTTAAATACTGACACGTTGTCAAAAGCTATAGATGAGATGTCTCAAATAGGAGTTAAAGTAATTAACATTAGCTTGTCTACTTATAAAGACAGTCCTAATTTTAAAAAAAGCATTGAGTCAGCTGTAAATAGAGGAATTACAATTGTTGCTTCTGCAGGTAATGATTCTTCTAAAGAATATAGTTACCCAGCCTCGTATGAAATACCTGGGGTAATTTCTGTTGGAGCTTTAGATGATAACCTGGATGTGTGGTCAATAAGTAACTTTAATGATACTATCGATGTTTTTGCCCCAGGAACAGGAATATATGCAATAAATGATAGGATAAGTAACAATGATATTGAGACTTTTAATGGAACATCATTATCTGCTCCATTAGTAACTACATGGGTATCATTGTTGCTTGCAATAAACCCAAGCCTAACACCTAGTGAGGTTGAAAAATTAATAAAAGAAACGTCTAAACGTCGTTTAGTTAATTGGAAACAAAGTAGAGTCTATATAAATATGGCTAATATTAACGGATCATTAATAAAAGCAACTAATTATGTGGAGTGATCGTATGATTAAGAAATTAATTTTGGTAACCACACTTATTTTTATTAGTGGATGTAGTAATAACGATGTAATAAACAAAGAACCAACTGGCCAATCCATAAACAATACGACATATCCAGTTGATAATCCACCAATTGTAGGTGAGACAGGAAACGAGAAAAGTATAGAGGAGCCTATAAATCAAAAACTGATTAAGTATTATAATGCTAATACGGTAAGTGATTTTGAGGTTACTAATTATTCAAAGGTCAGCAAGACAATATTTTGTACGATAAACTTTAAAGTTGATGGTAAGTTGCATTATGGGCTTGTACAGGCTTACCCTAGAGATACAGGCTGGATCATTCTCACGATCAATGAGGCCCCAGAAAGTCCAGATTTGGCTGTCGTATTGCAAATGAGTAGCGGTAAAGAGTTAATAGAAGAAAATGAAACGATAAAACAACCGTTTCGCATTTATTCAGGCTATATAAATGATAAGAGGGTAAAAGAAATACAAATTACTACAACTGATGATCGTATGTATGTAATCAAGGTCGGGGATGATCAGGAGCAGTTTATTTATGCTTCTCCTCGGGATGAAGTCAAGTCTAAATTTGTAGCACTAGATAAGAACGGAGAAGTTATTTATCAACAATAATTAACGTAATGTCAAATACGAAATCGAATAAATGAAAATCCAAAAGGAAAACGCTCTATAATAACCATAGATATGAACCTTCGGCAAGAATGGCATTCGCCCAGGGGGGTTAAAACAGCGGTTTCGTACCATCCGTTGGCGGTACGCAGGCGGCCGAACCTTTGGCAGAAATTTTTTGCCGATTGGAAGTTCTTAGCGGCAACCTACTATGAAAATGACAATAACCAGTGAGGCGCTACCGTTCCATCGCCCCCCACCTCCGCCATACACATCAATGATGTCACCTGAAAAGGTGACTTTTTTCATTTTTATGGGGAAATTCGACTACACATTGTGTTTTGAAGACTGGGGGTATCAGTGTGCTATCTGTTAGTTGAACTGGTAGCACCCAAAAGGAATAGCGGACGAATTGTAGAAATATTATAACAACTATTAGTGATCCACTTTATTATCTGGAGGAATGAGATCATGAATCGACTGATAGCTCTGGATACGTATGCGAGTCTTTCTTTAGAAAGAGTAAAGCTTGAACAAGAGTGGGAACAATTTATTACCGGAGTCAATGCAAAACCGGCAATCCGTTCTTTGATGTACGAGTCATGGCAGCGTTGTCAGGAACAAAACATCAATCCGCTGCATAACAAGGCTTCCATCAGTCTTTCCAGGGAACAGATTGAGGATTATATGCAAAACGAACTACACTTTCACATTCTGAAGCCGTTGCTTTCGCAGTTAATGGAGAAGTCTATCGATTCTGGTCATTTGATTACATTTTGCAATTCCTCCGGAGACATCGTTTATTTGGATGGCGATGTATCGTTAATGTTAAAAGCCGAAGATATGAACTTTGTCGTGGGATCTTCCTGGGCAGAAAATAAGGCAGGGACCAACGCGATCGGGACTTCCCTCGTTACCGGTTCGCCTATACAAGTATTTGCTGGAGAGCATTTTTGCCAAGAAGTGCAAAAGTGGACATGCTCTGCTGCACCAATCCGAGATCCGGCGACCCAAAAAATACTGGGTGCCATTGATATGACGGGCTTATGGAGGGTGAATCACCCCCATTCTTTATCTGCGGTTATTTCAGCAGCGCAGACGGTAGAACATTATTTGTACAATCAATTGGAGCAAGAGCGGTTTAGACTTACGGAAAACTGCTCTCACCTTTTATCTTCGTCGAAAACTCCTTTCTTGGTATTGGACCGTGGAGGCAAGGTGATCCATGCATCCCCTTTGCTATATAGGGAAGGTTGGATTGATGCAAATCATTTATTAGTGGGCGCTCCGCCTATCTCGTTTCCTTTGACGGCAAGAGTGCAATGGGAAGTTGAACATCGCAAAGGAATCTGGCGTTTTGAACTTAGTCCCTTTATTTACGGCGGGAATCCGATAGGGGGGATCGTTTACGTTACTCCTCCGAAAGTTCTACAGCACGTTCTGACCGAAAAAACACCGATATCCCCACCTCATGCAAAAGAAGTCGAATCGAAATCAGGTGATATTGCTATGGAGCAAACCGCTGGCAAACCATGCATCAAGAGCGATGCTTTTTACAAGTCCCTTTTTGAAGATAATCCTTCCGCCATCATCTGTTTTGACCTGGAGGGACATATATTCGAAGCCAATCCAGCTGCCGAGAGATTACTTGGCTATACGATTGAAGGTCTTCGGAATCTCAACATTCAGTCACTTATTTTTCCAGAGTCTGGCGATAAAAGAGTAAGCCACTTTGCAAATGTGAAAATGGGTAAGCCGCAGGAATTTGAAATCGCTGTTGTACATAAAAATGGACATGCCATCGATGTTAGCATTACGATTTTTCCGATGTTTAATCGAAACGAAATCATCGGGGTTTACGGAATTGCGAAAGACATTACCAAGCATAAACAAATCGAGGAAGATCTGAAATCAACAAAAGAGCAATTGGATTTGTATCTCAAAAACACAGTCGATTCGATTGTTGTGTTGGACCTGAATTTCAAGGTAATTAAAGTGAATCGAACCTTTGAGAACATGTTTGGTTGGGCGGAGCAGGAAGTCATCGGTGGGGAATTGCCCACTATTCCCGAGTTTCTGCTCGATGACTTCAGCAGACTTCAGCAGGAAATCCTCAACAGCCGACACGTTGCCTCGTATGAGACAGTAAGACAGCGCAGAGATGGAAGTTTGCTGGATGTCAGTACGTTCGTGTCACCGCTCTCAGATACGAAGGGGAGTGTGATCGCTTTTGTTGCAATTCAGCGAGATATTACAGATCGCAAGCGAATGGAAGAAGCACTAACAGAAAAAGAAAAGCAATTGCGCACCTTGATTAATGCTATGCCTGATTCGGTGTGCTTCAAGGATGGCGAAGGGCGATGGATTGAAGCGAATGATTGCTGCTTGAGTACATTTCAGCTGGAAAATGCCCCTTTTCAAGGAAAATGCGACAGTGAACTGGCAGCGATAAACCCGTTTTTCCGCACCGCACTGCTGCAGTGTGAAGAGTCGGATAACCAAGTCTGGGAAAAAGGCAGTGCCGTCCGGTTGGAAGAAATGATCCCGCAGCCCAATGGAGAGTCCAAGGTGTTTGATGTCAGTAAAGTCCCCTTGTTTGATTCGGATGGACGTCGGAAAGGACTCGTGGTCATCAGTCGCGATATTACGGAGTTGAAGAGAACGGAAGAGCTCTTGCGCAAATCCGAAAAGTTATCGGTGGTGGGGCAATTGGCAGCAGGCGTTGCCCATGAAATCAGGAATCCATTGACCTCCATTAAAGGGTTCATTCAGTTTATTAAGGAAGGCAATTACAAAGAAGAATATTTTGAGATGATTTTATCTGAATTAGACCGGATCCAATCGGTTGTGAACGAATTTTTGGTACTGGCTAAACCACAGGCGATCAATTTTCAGCCTAGAGAACTGACAGCTCTCTTGAATCAGGTCGTCGAATTGCTAAATACAGAGGCCATCATGAATGATGTCCAAATTGCATTCGAGTTTGAGCGTACATTCCCCATTGTTAACTGTGAAGAAAATCAATTAAAACAGGTCTTCATCAATATTCTTAAAAATTCAATTGAAGCCATGCCAAACGGGGGGCAAATCAAGATTGAACTTCAGCAGCAGCAAGATGCAGTCTCGATTCGATTCATCGATCAAGGAGATGGTATTGCAGAAGACCGTATACAAAAGTTGGGTGAGCCTTTTTATACAACAAAAGAAAAGGGAACGGGTTTAGGCTTGATGATCAGTTATAAAATTGTACAGGCTCATCAGGGAAGAATGAAGATCAATAGTCAAAAGAATAGAGGAACAACCGTCGAAATCATGTTGCCGATTGGGTAGGGGAGTACCGATTTGCCTGAAACAGGCAGTCCGCCAGATATCAGACTACAAAGAAATTAAAATTTCTTAATTGACAAAAAAATAACACCGAATTTATAATAAAAAACAATAAAAGCGCTTCACTCTCAAGAAAATACTGTCGAAGGAACATCGCCTATGGAAGTATTACAAACCGTTCTAGTCACAGGCTACTCCAAAGCACCTCAAGGTACTTCGATGTATGAAGTGTATAAGCACGCTGGCATCGTTTTGGAAGTTCATATGGAGACGCATCGGATTGTTGGCGTGGAATTTACGTTTGTCGCCGGCTTGACCAAGGATTTCTTTGAAAGACTTGTTGTCGGGTATGAGCTGGACAAAGGCTTGGAGCCGCTGATCAAACGGATCCAAGACCATTACTTTGCACCATCTCAACAGGCGATCATCGTAGCGCTTCAGTCGGCAGTACAGCGCTACTGGGATTTCTTGGACAAGAAAAAATAATAACATTGGTTATGTTGAAGTGGGAAGACAACCTCTTTCCATGATCTCATCAGAACCGAGCTTAAGCAAAGACTCTCAGGAATCATTCTGATTTCTGGCATGGTCATGTTGCTTTATGCTCGGTTCTTTTATTTTACAGATAAGATTGCCATGCCGCGAACACGGCATGGCAGTCTTATCCAGTATAAGCGCAACCGCGGCTCCGCCAAAAAGCATGGCGTAGCCAGGTTTTCTAATTAGGGGGTAACATGGAGAAATTTATTGATGTGAAAAAAGCGGCAGCTTTAATCAAAGATGGGGACTCCCTGATGGTCGGAGGGTTCGGATTGGTCGGAAGCCCGTTGGCCATCATTGCCGAGCTGGCCAAATTATCCGTCGGCAATCTTACGATCATCAGCAACAACCTGGGGGAGCCGGGAAAAGGACTTGGCGTACTCGTGTTGGAAAAGCGCGTGAAAAAGGCAATCGGCTCTTACTTTACGTCGAATCCGGATGTTGTAAAAGCGAATCAGACTGGAGATTTGGAGATTGAGTTGATGCCACAGGGGACACTCTCAGAAGCAATTCGCGCCGGCGGAGCGGGCATCGGTGGCTTTTATGTTCCGGCTGGAGTAGGTACACAAATAGAAGATGGAAAAGAATTGAAAGTCATCAAGACCAAATCATTTTTATTTCAAGAAGCTCTTCATGCGGATGTAGCGATTATCAAAGCCCATAAGGCCGATAGACTGGGGAATCTCATTTATCGAAAATCGGCAAGAAATTTTAATCCGATCATGGCTACGGCTGCCGATCTGGTCATCGCCGAGGTGGATGAAATCGTTGAAGTAGGTCAGCTGTCACCGGAGGAAATTATTACGCCACACTTGTTTGTCGACTATGTGACGATGAAGGGAGAAGACCGCTCATGAATGAGAAAGAACTTATTGCTTCACGGGTTGCGAAGGAATTGCGGAACGGGGATATCGTCAACCTCGGCATCGGAATCCCAACGCTGGTCGTTGAATATCTCCCCGCGAACATCGAAGTGTTTATTCACTCGGAAAATGGAATCCTTGGCGTCGGCCCTGCCCCTGCTGCGGGTGAGGTGGACAAAGATCTTGTGAATGCGGGTAAGCTTCCCGTCACCGTTTCAACGGGCGCTTCCTATTTCGACAGTGCCGCATCGTTTGCCATGATTCGTGGAGGACATGTTGATGTATCGATCTTGGGTGTCCTGCAGGTGGATGAACAGGGGCGTATCGCCAACTGGGCGGTTCCTGGAAAAAGCGTGCTTGGCGTAGGCGGGGCGATGGATCTGCTGGAAGGGTCGAAAAAAGTTATTGTCGCAACGACCCATACCACGAAAGAAGGCAGCCCCAAGCTCGTGAAACAGGCGACGTATCCGTTAACCTCCATACGCCGGGTCGATTTGATCGTTACTGAGCTAGCTGTTTTTGAGGTGCGGGACAGTACACTGGTTCTTACCGAACTCGCCCCCAATGTAACCCTAGAAGAAGTGAGGAGCAAGACAGAAGCTCATTTTCAAGTGCAGCTGGCAAATGAAAAAGCGGGCGAAGGCCTGACAAATACGCACAGTCGTGAGGTGGAAAAATGGTTGTCATCGTAAATGCATTACGAACGCCGATTGGGAAATACGGAGGGGCATTGGCTCATGTCACGCCGGAGGACTTGGTAGCGATTGTCATGAACAATAACCTCTCGCATTCCGGTTTTCGCCCGGATATTGTCGATGAGGTGATCGTTGGGCAGACCAAGCAAAGCGCTCATTCACCCAATATTGCCAGAGTTGCTGCACTCAAGGCAGGGTTTCCGGAAACGGTGCCTGGGTATACGGTGCATCGCCAATGTGGTTCCGGAATGCAGGCGGTTTGGAATGCTTATCTGTCAATTTTGACCGGCCAATCCGAGGTTGTGTTGGCTGGCGGTGTGGAGAGCATGTCGCAGGCGCCTTACTATTTCGTTGGAAACAGATTCGGATTACATCCGGGGAATATGGCGATGTTCGATTCAAATACTGAGAGCCAGCCCCGTTCGCAGCCTATCGATCGGTACGGAACCTTTACAATGGGTGAAACTGCCGAGATACTGGCAGAGAAATACGAAATATCCCGTCAGGCGCAGGATGAATTTGCGTACAAGAGCCAAGCCAAAGCCAAAAATGCTATCGATTCCGAACGATTCCACGACGAAATCGTGCCGATCGAAGTAAAAGAAGGAAGAAATAGCGTTCGATTGTTTGCTGTCGATGAATTCCCAAGAGAAGCCAGCTTGGAAAAGCTGGCGACACTATCCCCCGCGTTTCGGGGCAACGGGACGGTTACGGCGGGTAACTCGTCGGGCAGAAATGACGGAGCGGCGATGCTGCTGATGATGAGCGAAAGGAAAGCAAAAGCGCTGGGCTTGACCCCGATGGCAAAGATTCGCTCCTTTGCCGCTGCCGGTGTATCGCCGAAAGAGATGGGGATCGGGCCGGTGCCGGCTACCCAAAAAGCGCTGCGTCACACCGGGTTGGACTTGCGCGATGTTCAATTGATCGAACTTAATGAAGCATTTGCGGCGCAGAGCCTGGCTGTCCTCAAGGAGTGGGGGATCAAAGGCGACAATGTGAACGTCAACGGGGGGGCTATCGCCCTCGGCCATCCGTTAGGGTGCTCCGGAGCAAGAATCATGGTCACACTTGCGCATGAAATGCAAAAACAGGATGCCAGATACGGATTGGCCACGCTGTGTATCGCAGGAGGCCAAGGAATTGCGGCGGTGATTGAAAAATGGAGCGAGTAGAGGCAAAGGATTATGTGTTTCACCGTGATTTTACCAAAGAGTATCCCATGATTGTCCGCGCAGAGGGAGTTTATCTGTATGACGAACAGGGAAATCGCTATCTGGATGCTTCCTCGGGAGCCATTGCCGCCAATCTGGGGCACGGGGTGACGGAAATCGCTGAAGCAATGGCAGAACAGGCGAAAACAGCCGGTTTTGTACATACATTGCGCTTTGAAACAAAGGTGCTGCACGAATTAGCGGCAGAGATCGGGAAGATGGCCCCGGCTCCATTGAATCGGGTTTATTTTACCTCGGGCGGTTCGGAAGCGAACGAGAGCGCGATGAAGCTCGCCCGCCAGTACCATCGAGATCGCGGGAAACTGGAGAAGCATATCGTCATCGGCCGCTGGCAGGGCTACCACGGCAATACGCTCGGTTCATTATCGGCAGGCGGCGATATCAAACGGCGTCAGCCTTATACGCCAAACCTGGCCAAATTCGAGCACATTTACTCGCCGTACTGCCATCGCTGCCCCTACAGCCGGACCGAGGAAATCTGTCAGCGGGAAAAGCGGATGCCTTGTGCCGAGGAGCTGGAGAGGCTTGTCAAAGAGATTGGGCCCGAATTTGTTTCTTCCTTTATATGCGAGCCCATCGTCGGCAGCCAGCAAGGGGCGGTGGTTCCTCCCAAAGGCTATTTGCAGCGAGTACGGGAAATCTGCGATCAATACGAAATCGTGTTAATTATCGACGAGGTGATGACCGGGTTTGGCCGAACCGGGACTGATTTTGCAATCGAGCAATTTGGCGTCGTGCCGGATATTATCACCTTTGGCAAAGGTGTGTCCGCGGGGTATGCGCCTCTTGCGGGAATGATTGTCTCCGATCAAATCGTCGAGAGTTTGGTTGCAAACGGAAACGGCCGCTTCATTCACGGCTATACGTTCAGCGGCCACCCGGTATCTGTAGCAGCCGGTCTCGCAGCTGTCCGCTACTATAAGCAAAAGAATGTGCTGGCGAATGGCAAAGAGCAAGGCGAGTATCTGTTTCAGCGCTTGCGCGATTTGCAGAAAAGACACAGCAGCATGGGGCAAATTAGGGGCAAAGGCTTGTTGGTGGGCTTTGAGCTGCTGGCAGACCGCTCTCGGGATCAGTTGTTTCCCCCTTCTTTCGGGGCAGCTGATCGGCTGAATCACGAGGCGTTAAAGAGGGGGGCCGTGTTCTATCCGGGGGCAGGCACAATCGATGGAGTAAATGGGGATCACCTGCTGATCGGGCCTCCGCTGACGATCACAAGGGAAGAAATCGATGAGCTTGTCGCTATTTTGGATCAATCGCTTGCTGCTTTTGAAGAGCAGGTTTACACAATAACAGGAAAAGAGGAATGAACCATGACGGAAAGCACGAAAACCATGAACGAGCTTCAACAGAAAGCGCTTCGCCATTTGTCGCCCGTAATGACGCGGATCACAAACCTGGTCATCAAGCGCGCGCACGGGGCAAAATTCTGGACAGTCGATGACGAGGAATATCTCGATTTCGTTTCCGGGGTTGCGGTCAATGCGTTGGGACACACGCATCCGGAGGTCGTCGAGGCGATTCAGGAGCAGGCCGGTTCTCTGATCCATCTGGGACTGAACTACGGTTATTATGAGAGCGCTGTCAATCTGGCCGAAAAGCTTGCCGAAATTACACCGGGCGAGCTGGACACTGTCTTCTTCAGCAATTCGGGAGCCGAGGCGATCGACGGAGCCATCAAATTGGCCAGAGCGGCGACGGGTCGGCCAGCGCTCATCGCTTTCGAAGGCTCGTTTCACGGCCGAACGATCGGGGCTACGACATTAACGGCATCAAGCGCCAAGTACAAAAAGCACTATGAGCCGCTCATGGGTGGCGTCCACCACATTCCGTATCCGTATGCACTGCAATTGGGCGCGGGCATGAGCGAACAGGAAGCGACCGCCTATTCGCTTGATCGATTACAAAAGCTGTTTGAGCTTCAAGTCGATCCTTCTCAAGTAGCGGCGATCATTATTGAACCTTTTATGGGAGAGGGCGGGTATGTGCCTGCGCCGGTCGCTTTTCTGCAAGAATTGCGCAAAATCACGGAGAAGCATGGGATCCTGCTCGTCTTTGACGAGGTCCAAACAGGATTTGGCCGAACCGGAAAGATGTTTGCCGCCGAACACGCCGGGGTAACGCCGGATATCTTGGTGCTTGCTAAAGCGATAGCTTCCGGCATGCCGCTCGGAGCGATCGTTGCCAAGCGGGAGCTGCATGAAAAGTGGCCAGTGGCGGGGCATGGATCAACGTTTGGCGGAAACCCCATCTCCTGTGCTGCTGCGCTGGCGAGCATCAATGTCATCGTTCGCGAGCAGCTTGTCGAAAGAGCAGCCGCGCTCGGCCAACAAATTGTGGAACGCTTCAATCGCTCAATCGGCCACTTTCCCGCAGTCGCTCAAATTCGCGGGACAGGACTGATGATCGGAGTTGAATTTAAAGACCAAGATGGAAATCCCGGTACAAAGCTGGTTGCTGCGATTCGCGAAGAGGCTCTGAAAAACAAGCTGTTGGTCACAGGCTGCGGCGTCTACGGCCAAACGATACGCCTCATGCTGCCGCTGAATATTGCGGAAGAGGATTTGGATCAAGGTTTAACCATTTTGGAGCAAGCGATTGCAAAAGCAGCAGCCAACTAAAACAAAGGGGGACGATTTCGAATGAACAAGAAGAGACTGATTGTCGGATTGACACTGACCCTTTTCACACTGCTCCTGTCTGCTTGCGGCAGCAAGGAAGCAGGCACCGCCGAAGCACCAAAGTCGAATGCCACGGAAAACGTGGGGGTACTGGGGACAATCAAGTCCTCCGGTACGATCAATATCGGCATCGAAGGGGCATATCCCCCATTCAACTACTACGATGACAAGAATGAGCTGGTGGGCTTTGATGTGGATATCACGAACGAGCTCGCCAAGCGCATGGGGGTAAAAGCGAACTTTGTCGCAACCCCATGGGATAGCATCATCGCTGGGCTTCTCTCGAAAAAGTACGATATCATCCTCTCTAGCATGGCGATTACCGATGCGCGGAAACAGAAGGTGGACTTTACCGATCCGTACTATCACACAGGAGCCCAACTCTTCATTCCGACGTCTTCTACGATTACCAATCCGACGGATATTAATGGACGAAAAATCGGCGCTTCCATCGGGACCACTTTTGAGAAGAAAGCAAATGAGTTGGGCGCGGTACTGGTTACCTATAAAAATGACATGCTTTCCTTCCAGGACATGGCGAGCGGCCGAGTTGAAGGGGTCATTACGGACCGCGGGGTTGGCGCTCGGATGATCAAGGAACATCAATATCCGTTCAAGCCGATTGGCGAGCCATTGCTCAAGGATGCTGCCGGCATCGCCTTGAATAAAAACGAGGATGCTTTGCGGGAAGAGCTGAATAAGTATTTGGGCGAAATGTTAAAGGATGGCACATATGAACAGATAAGCAAAAAATGGTTTGACCAAGACATTCGCTAGGGGAGAGTTGGCATGCTTGATTTCTCACTCGTAACAGAATTCATCCCCTTCCTGCTGAAGGCATCCCTAATGACACTGGAGCTGTCGATTGTGTCGATCATCCTTGGGCTGCTGCTCGGGTTAGTCGCTGCTTTGATGAAGATTTCCACAATAAAACCGCTTGTCTGGCTTGCCGATTTATACATCTGGGTGATTCGCGGCACACCGATGCTGGTGCAGCTGTTCCTCGTGTATTTTGGCCTCCCGCAATTCGGGATCGAGCTGGGGCCGTTTACCTCTGCAGTGATTGCCTTGGGCATTAATTCAGGCGCCTATATTGCCGAAATTTATCGGGGTGGAATGCTTTCCATCCCGAAGGGGCAGACAGAGGCTGCGCAATCATTGGGCATGAACTATGGCACGATCATGAAGCGCATTATCTTGCCGCAGGCCTTTCGGGTAAGCATTCCGGCCCTTGGCAATCAAGCCATCAGCATGCTGAAGGACTCGTCGCTCGCATCGCTGGTGACGGTATCTGAGCTGATGATGGTATCCCAGCGCTTTGCTGCGACCAACTACGCGTTTTTTGAGTTTTATATTGTCGCTGCCTTGCTGTATTTACTTTTGACGACCATTTTCTCTTTCGTTCTCAACAAGATTGAATATCGCCTTTCGGTAAGCGATCACTAGGAGGAGCTAAAAATGGAGATGACAGCGATGAAAACGGAAGTGGCAGAACCGATCATCAAGATCGAAAATTTGCACAAGAGCTTCGGAGAATTGGAAGTGTTAAAAGGCGTTGACGTTACGATTCACAAGGGCGAAGTGGTCTCATTGATCGGAGCCAGCGGATCAGGGAAAAGTACGCTGCTCCGCTGTCTCAACCGTTTGGAGACGATCACTGCCGGCCGGATCACCATCAACAACATTGTCCTGGATGAATCGGTCAAACACATCAGCCAAATCCGGCGGGAAGTCGGCATGGTTTTTCAGCAGTTCAATCTTTTTCCGCATATGACGGTGCTGGAAAACGTCATGGAAGCGCCGATTCAAGTGCTGCGCAGAAACAAAGAGGATGTCAAAAAGGATGCCTTGGTCCTTTTGGAAAAAGTGGGCTTGCTGGAGAAGCGGGATGTCTATCCGAAAAAGCTGTCCGGCGGCCAGCAGCAACGGGTAGCGATTGCCCGAGCGCTAGCGATGAATCCAAAAATCATGCTGTTCGATGAGCCGACCTCCGCGCTTGACCCGGAATTGGTCGGAGAGGTCCTGAATGTCATGAAGCAGCTGGCCAATGAAGGGATGACGATGGTTGTCGTTACCCACGAAATGGGCTTTGCCCGCGAAGTGGCAGATCGGGTGATTTATATGCACAACGGGATGATTGAGGAGGAGGGCGACCCAAAAGTTGTTCTCTCGAATCCAAAAAGCGAGAGGCTCAAAGGGTTTTTGCGACTCGTTCATTAAGGCAACTGGAAAGGCAGGGTAGGAAAAATGGCAGATATGCTGATGGCGACGAATTTCATTAACGGTGTTTGGAAGTCCGAAAGCAACGCTGAGAGCTTTACGAGTATCAATCCGGCGACAGGCGAAATTGTCGGGACATGTACCATGTCGGATGGGCAGGATGTAGCAGAGGCCGTTCAGGCGGCAAGCGAAGCATACAAAACGTGGAAAAGAGTCCCCGCCCCGCTACGCGCAGACTATTTGTGGAAGGCAGCCGACATTTTGCTCCAGCGAAAAGCACAAATCGCAAAAATGATGACGCTGGAAATGGGAAAAGTGTATGCGGAATCGCTGGGAGAAGTCGATGCGACGATCGCGTCTTGCAAATACATGGCTGGAGAAGGGAGAAGAATGTTCGGCGAAACCATTCCGACAGGCTCCCCGGATCGGATGGCCATGACGGTTCGCGAACCGTTGGGAGTGGTGGCATGTATCACGCCGTGGAACTTTCCGATTGCTTTGGCGGCGTATAAAATTTTTGCCGCGCTTGTTACTGGAAATACGATCGTCTGGAAGCCGGCTTCCGATGTTGCCCTTTCGGCTAAGCTGTTTACGGAAGTTTTTGAAGAAGCGGGTCTTCCCTCTGGCGTGCTGAATCTCATCCTCGGCTCAGGCAGCAAGGTTGGAAACGCTCTGGCACAGCATCAGGATGTAAAGGTAATCGCATTTACCGGTTCAACGGAGGTGGGCATCCATCTGGCGGAAATCGGCGCCCGCACGCTGAAGCGAATATCGCTTGAGCTCGGCGGGAAAAACGCGGTGATTGTCATGGAAGACGCCGATCTGGACAAGGCAGCCGCAGGCATCGTCAAAGCGGCATTTACGACAACCGGCCAACGCTGTACGGCCGCCAGTCGGGTGATTGTCGTGGAATCGGTTCGCGAGGAGTTGGAGCAGCGGATCGTCGAGCTTACTGAGAAACTGAGAGTAGGCAACGGCTTGGAGGAAGGCACCGAGATCGGGCCGTTGGCCAATGCCGCGCAGTTAAAAACGGTAGCGACGTATGTGGAGATTGCTAGACAGGAAGGCAGTCGCTTGTTGACAGGCGGTGTCGCTTTGCGCGAAGGAGCTTATCAAAATGGCTTCTATTATACGCCGACCGTCATTACTGACGTCAAAAAAGATCATCGTATCGCAAGGGAAGAGATTTTCGGCCCCGTTCTGGCGATTATTTCTGTGCAGGATTTGGAGGAAGCGATTGAAGTCAACAACGATACGGAATACGGGCTGTCCACATCGATTTATACGAACAGCCTGCACTATGCGAATCGGGCTTCACGCGAATTGGAATCCGGGCTTGTTTACATCAATAACGGAACCTCAAATGCCGAAACCGGGATGGCCTTCGGCGGCGTGAAAATGTCCGGCAACGGCCATCGCGAAGTCTCGCATCACGCTTTTGACTGCATGACCGAATGGAAAACGATTTATACCAATTATTGATACAGATAATAATTTATAAAATTCTTATCCAGTATAAGTGCAACCGCGGCTCCGCCAAAAAAATTGGCGTAGCCAGGTTTTCTAAGGAGTTTTCCGATGGCAAAACATGTTGACCTCTTAACGTTGCTCTCCTTGAATGTGGAAACGGCAACGGCAGAAACAGCGGATAAAGTGAATGAAGTTTACCATGCCTTGCACGAATATATCTTTCGAACCGACCAAAAGCCAACCAGCGCTTCGCGTGCCCACCGGGTGCTGATCGTTGGCGGCGGACTGGTCGGCATCATGACCGCTTTTTATCTCTATCAGGAAGGGTATCAAGTGACCGTGGTGGAGAGGAAGTCGTTTGGTGCCGCTGCTTCCGGCAGAAACGGCGGGGGCGTGCTTGCGCTCGGGCGAGAGTTGGAGGAGATTCCTTTTTCCAGAGTTTCCATGGACTTGTGGGAGCAGTTGTCACAGCACGGGATCGATACCCGGTTTATCCGACCGGGCCATGCGATGGTCGCGATGAATGAGCTGGAGGCGGAAAAGCTGGGCAAAGCCCATGCCTTATACCGGCGCGCCGGATTGGAGACGGTTTTGCTCGATCCAGACCAAGTCAGCAAAATGCTACCGGACATTCATCCGCAAAACAAAGGGGCGCTGTACAGCCCGATCGACGGGCAGAGCTACCCGTTTACGGCTATTTCCAGCATGATCGAATGGCTGAAAGCGCGTGGCGTGACGTTTATCGGCCATTGCGAAGTGAAGGATTTTACAGTGAGGAACGGGACCATTGCGGCTGCGCGGACCGACCACGGGGAGCTGTATGCAGACACGTTCATCCTCTGCACGGGGCCCTGGACGCAATTTGCCGGTAAATTGCTGCAGCTTCACCTGCCGATCATCCCGCGCCGATCGCAAATCATGGTCACGGAAATTCTTGAACAGAGACGAGTGAATCCATTTGTCTCAGGAAATGGACTTTATTTGCGGCAGACGCATGCCGGCAACATTTTATACGGCGGCGGCGGCCCTTGGGAAGTGACGAGCTTTGATGTAACCAATACGGCGAAAGCGATCAAGCTGCTGTCTACACGCTTTATCGAGCTGTTCCCCGGATACCATGAGAAGCATTTGATACGCTCATTTGCCGGAACGGTGGAGATCACGCCGGATCACTTGCCGCTGTTCGGAGCGATTAACGAATTTACCAATCTGTATGTTTCCGGCGGATACAACGGGCACGGATACGGCATGTCTGCGATCATGGGTAAGCTGCTTTCGCGGATGATCGCCGTTGACCATGCTGGCCAGGAGCTCCCGCAGCTGATCTGGGACATGATCGGTCATTTTTCACCGTCCCGTTTCGCGGCGGGGCAAACGGCGGAGCCGGAACATGGGGTGATCAGCTATGGATAAAGGCAGCTATCTGATCTGCCGCTGTGAAGAGGTCAGCCGCCATGAGATTGATGCGGTCATTAAGAACGGTGCCTGCACCGCGCAGGAGATCAAAATGCAGACCCGTGCCGGAATGGGAACCTGCCAAGGACGCGTCTGCCGCAGCTTGCTGGAAGCGATCGTGGGCGAAGAACAAGGCAAAATCATCGAGCATCCGAGCACGCTGACCATTCACCATCCTGTGCGTCCCGTGCATATCGGGCAGCTAATTGAGAGGGATCATTCATGAGAGTCATTCAGCACCCTGTCTTTACGCCGAGGGAGACGGAGGAAGTGACGTTCACGTTTGCCGGCAGGCAGTACACGGGGCTTAAAGGCGAAAGCATTGCCGCCGCCCTCTTGGCAAATGGTGTTCGCACGTTGCGCCATTCGGAAAAAAAGGGAGAACCGCGCGGGCTGTACTGCGGCATCGGCCACTGCTATGAATGCCGCTTACATTTGGACGGAGCGGGGGAGATTCGTGCCTGCATCACACCTGTTGAAGCGGGAATGTGCCTTACACCAAAGAAAGGGGGGGCAGGCAGTGAAGGTTGATGTCGCTGTAATCGGCGGAGGTCCGGCTGGTTTAACCGCTGCAAAAGAAATCGCTTCGCACGGCGGTTCCGTCGTCGTCGTCGATGAGAACAGCACATTCGGCGGCAAGCTGTTGGGGCAGCTGCATGAAGAGCCGGGAGGAAACAACTGGTGGAAGGGCGGAGAAATCGCAGCGAAACTTGTCGAGGAGACGAAAGCTGCAGGTGCGACACTGATGCCGCAAACGCAAGTCTGGGGATTGGAAACAGGTTGGACGGTTCATATCGCGGATACGCGCAATCGCGAACTCCCGTTTCGAGCGATTCAGGCAAAGGCCGTCTTGCTTGCTACCGGGGCAGTGGAAAAGCCGCTTGCCATGCCTGGCTGGACCCTGCCCGGAGTGATGACGGTTGGAGCTGCCCAAGTGCTGACGAACGTAAACAGAGTAAAGCCGGGGAAGCGTGTTATCATTGCGGGAGTCGATGTTTTATCTTTGACGATCGCCCGCGCTATGAAGCTGGCCGGTGTTGAGTTAGTGGGGATTGTTTTGCCCGGGCGGAGCGAGTTTAGTCAAGGGCGTTCCAATCCGTTGGAGTTGCTGAAACAGCTGCAATCCATGACCCATCTCGCTCCGAATCCGCTGCTGCGGGCGGGTGGCGCGGTTCTGGGCAGTAGTCTTGGCATTCAGCTTGCCGCGCACTTTTTTCCCCGCGGCGGGGTGAAGGTGTGGGGAATCCCAATCCAATTGAAGAAAGCTCTCGTCGCAATCCACGGAGACGAGCAGGTGACCCATGCCGAAATCGCCTCGATTGATGCTGCTGGCCAAATCATTCCCGGCACATCGACTGCTGTTCCTGTTGATGCGGTATGCTTATCCGGCGGATTGACGCCGCTCGGAGAATTGGCTGCGACTGCAGGATGCCAATTTGTCCGGATCGATGGGTTAAACGGGGCTGTCCCGCTGCATAACCAAGCAATGGAGACAACCGTTCGGAATTTATATGTGGCAGGCAATATCACGGGAATTGAGGGCGCCAAGATCGCCATGGTTCAGGGGAAAGTCGCCGGTTTAAATATGTGCCGTCAGCTGGGGATCGGGCATGTCGGTGAGCAGGATGTGCAGACTGCCATACAAAAGGTAGAGGCAACGCGTGAGACGAGTGACATCCAGTTTCACCTGAATATAAAAGAAGCGAGGATTCAGCTGCAATCGCTTTGGGAGCAAAATCGGCCTCTGCATGCGTAATGCAGACGGCTGTGTGGCTGCCGGGCGATGATCCGATTGATGAAAAACGGTGAGATGTTACACGGAAAAAGAGGAGATCACATGAGCAAAACACGCATCGGGATCGCTTTTTTTTATCATGAATCCCATTCTTTCAGCCCGGTGAAAACAACGATTCAGGATTTCTATGATGAAGGCTACCACAAGGGCGAAGCGATTATCGCGGCCTATAAAGGGACGAAAACCGAAGTAGGCGGTTTTATCGATGTATTGGAGGAAAAAAACGCTGAAATCGTGCCGCTGGTTACGGCAGCAGCTGTACCATCCGGTATCGTAGCAGCGGATGCCTACGCGGAAATCAAACGGGAGATGCTGGGCTCAATCGAACAGGCAGGGGAGCTGGACGGGGTGTTGCTTGCCTTGCACGGTGCGATGGTCGTGGACGGGGTGTCTGATCCAGAAGGGGACTTGCTCTGCTGCATCCGGCAGCTTGTCGGCGACGCTCTGCCGATTGCCACCACGCTCGACATGCATGCCAATGTGAGTGAGCGTATGATTGCGCAAACGCCACTGCACTTTGGGTTTAAAACCTATCCGCACATCGATATGTATGAGCAGGGAGTGAGGGCCGCCCATGCTTTACTGAAGCAAGTGGAGACAAACGAGCGGTATTTCGTCTCTTTTGTGAGATTGCCGATGATGCCGCCAAGCATTAATATGCGGACGGCGGAAGGGCCGATGCACGACTTGGTAGAATCAGCGATCCGCTGGGAGCGTGAGGAAGGCATCGTTAGCGCTTCCGTAATGGGAGGGTTCCCTTATTCAGATATTCCCGAAGTGGGCGCAAGTATTATCGTAGTCGCAACCGATCAAGCGAGAGGGGATCGCGCCGCCAGCGCGCTCGCCGAAGAATTTTGGTTGAATCGGGAGCGATTTATCATGGAGCTGCCTGGCGTCACAGAGGGAGTTTCGCTGGCACTCTCGCTGACAACGGAAAAGCCTGTCGTACTCGCCGATATCTCGGACAATCCGCTCAGCGGCGGAAGCGGGGATACGACAGGGCTGCTCAGGGAAATGATCAGCCGCAATCTTACGGATGCCTTGTTTGGCGCTTTGTACGATCCGGACTCGCTTTCACGCTGCGGGGAGGCAGGGGAAGGTGCAACCGTATCGCTTGCCCTCGGCGGCAAATGCTCGCCGGAATTCGGAGAGCCGATTCAGGTTGCTGCTAAGGTCATCAAGCTTTCTGACGGCAAATTTATCAATAAGGGTCCGATGAATACCGGCCTCTTGGTTGATATGAAGGGAGCGGCACATATCCGGGTTGGCGAACTCGATATATTGCTTACGGGTAGAGCGCTTTCGGCCAACGATCCGGAAATGTTCCGGCATATTGGCATCGAACCGACAGAGAAGCGAATTCTCGGCTTAAAAGTAAAAAATCACTTCCGCGCAGCGTTTGATCCGCTGGTCAGTCAGATCATCTATATCGATGGACCGGGAGTTGCGTCCAATCAACTGAAAAATTTCCCCTATGCCCATATACCGCGACCGATTTGGCCGCTTGATGATGTGCAAACCTGGGGTGAATAAGGAGGCGGCAGTAAAGCATGAATGACAAGCTTTACTTGGAGATTCCGGACTCTTTGACACCGGAGCAAATCAGCATGATGTGCGAACTGGAAGCGGATGCGTTTCCCGAGGATGGGGCGGTTGACGAAGTGATGCTTGTCCCGGTTACGAGAAACGGACGGCTCATCTGGCTTAGGGAAGCAGGTGATGAACGCCCCGTCGCTGTCTGCGAACTGCTGAGGGATTATAAGGAACCGGATATGGCGTATATATTCGGCTACTATGTTCGTTCCGACAAACAGGGCAAAGGGTATGGCAGGATATTTTTTGATTACCTGTTTGCGATGATGCAGCAGGACGGCTTTACCAAGTCGTGTCTGACCGTGAAGCCAAGCAATACAGCTGCTGTCAAGCTGTACGAGAATCTTGGCTATCGCATTGAGGAGACCAGAGTGGCGGAATACGGCGATGGCTCGGATCGGTACTATATGGTGAAGTGCTTTTAGGTTACTGGCTCCCTATACCCCCGCCTCCACTGCTACCAAGTAAATAATTAACCGTAAAGTATATGACAGAGTGAGCTAGCCAAGATGGCTAGCTTATTTGTGTATATGCGTTCAGCAAGGATGGTAATAGTCTGATTTTTTTCATGCTTCTTTTCATGTCGTGGCATCATTATTGCTAACTCTGATAGTAACAAGCGATGACTATTCAGCAAGGGAGGGGTACATCTACAAGGGGGATTCATGGTCAAGGGAAGTACACATTATTGAAGTGAAAACGAACAATGGAGGAGATTTGATTGATGAATGGAAATGCTTCGACACATCCCGGGTATAAAAATACGCTACTTATCTGCTCGTTCGGTTCACTTGCCGCATTTATTTGCCTGATATATATCTATTTTTTGCAGAGGCCAGATTTCCCCTTCAGTCAGTTTGAGATACTGAGTGGAGCGGCAAAGCCGAATCCTTCTCAGCTGACGGAATACTCGAATTATCTTTCGAAAAACTTTTCAATAGACTGCTTGTATTTGTTTGGCCACTTGTTGATGTGGCTTGGGTATGGATTGGTTGTAAGAAGACGAATTTCCTTATTAGGCACTGTGATTATCCTATTGGGCATCATCAGTGGAACGACAGATTTCACGGAAAATATTCTTCGGACGACGATTGTAACAGGCTTGCAGGCTGGTTTTTCGAGTGTCCAGCATTGGGGGATGCTTTGGAGTTTTGTCTTTGACTTTAGCGTATGGGCCATCTTTATTACGCTTGTGTTTGTTATCGCTGGCATTTGGGGGCAACGAATTATTGACAGAATATTCGTGTTGTTTGGGTTGGTTGGGCTTTTTTCTGCATCTTACATGTATTATGATGGCTTTGATTTTGGGTTTGTATGGTTAATTGGTTGGCATGGCTCAAGCGGCTTTTATTTGTGGCGGCAGAGCAGGCTCGAATAGTACAAGACGTTACGTAAAAGAGGACTGCTGCTTCGCTATGAAGGCAGTCCTTTTTTATCAGACTTCACTGAAGGGCAGGTACCACGTGGATGTAGCTGCCATCAAACTAGATCTTCATTAGGGTATCTAACCCAAGCTGAGTTAATTTCGTACCAGATCTTCCTCGACATTTTGCGATATAGCCACGTAATTCAAGAATATCGAAACGTCGGCGAACTTGGTGCTCCGTTAGTGGTTTCTTCCACGTCTGACTCATTTCCGTTACTTTCTTTCGATTTGGAGTCTCGCCTTTTTCCGATATCGACAGAAGTGCTTTTAGTAATAGAATCAGTTCTTCTTCATCATCAGGAGTAAGAGATTTTTCCGAAATAGCCATCGGCTGAGGTACCGTTTCAGGAGAATAGACTCTTAGCTGAAAGCTATTTTCGCTTGGAATATCATTCAATTGAATCGTGTTCTCTTCACAAACAGACAACATGTAGTCAATGGCGTTCTTTAACTCTCTTACGTTTCCGTACCAACTAAAAGAGCAAAGCCTTCTGACTACTTCGGGCATTATTTTTATATTTATTTTACCGCTCTGTCTAATAAAATGCTGAATCAGGTGAGGAATATCATCAATCCGGTTACGTAATTCAGGAAGACGAAGAAAGAGCACTTTCAAACGATGGTATAAATCCTCTCTAAATTTCCCTTGCTCAATCATTTTTAGCAGATTTTTATTGGTGGCGGCAATAACCCGGACATCAACAGGAATTATTTTGCTCCCACCTATTCTCATGATCTCTTTTTCTTGAAGGACCCGTAATAAGCGTGCTTGGAGCTTTAAGCTGATATCTCCAATTTCATCTAAAAAGATCGTTCCACCATTCGCTTGTTCAAATAATCCTACTTTCCCTCCCTTTTTAGCACCAGTAAACGCTCCGTCTTCATATCCAAACAATTCACTCTCCACCAAGTCCTCAGAAATCGCACTAAAATTCACAGCCAAAAATGGTCCTTTTTCTCGGGGGGAACAGTTATGAATAGCGCTTGCAAACAATTCTTTACCAGTTCCACTTTCACCCTGAATCAGAATGGAAAAGTCAGTGATTGCGAGTTTTTTAGCAGTTGCTTTGGTTTCCCTAAGAATGCTGCTTTCACCGATAATATCGCCAAGTGTGTATTTAGCGACATAGCCTTTCATTACCAATTCCCTGCGCAGCTTTTTCTCTATTTCAATTGTTTTTCTCACATTTTTAAACGTTGCCACAATGGATTGATGCCCGTTCAAGGGGAATCGATGAACAACGGCTTCAATCTGATTGAATGTAAACCAGCGATCCTCTTCCGGAGAAGGATCAAGTAAAAATGTAATCAACTCAGGATGTTCAATGATGTCGCTTATCTTTCTTCCGATGGCACGTTTGGGAGATACGTTAAAAAGATAACCTAGTTCCTCATTGAAGACGATAACGTACCCATCTTTATTAATTGTAAGAATGCCATCATTCACGCCGTCCAATACCTCATTTAGATGCTTATTTAAATCATTGGCTTTTTGGCTGGTATTCGCTAGTTTTTGGCTCAATTGAATTATTTTTCGCATGTATCTTTGAGAAATGACATTGCCAGGTTCATTCAGGTGAAAGTAATCCAATATCTGTATAATCGTTGAAATATCCATCAGCCGGGTTCCGATATTCACGACTTCTTTTACATAATCAGGGATCATCATAAACTTTCCGGGAGTAATCGCAATTTCGATTTTATGTGAATTTTGTATTCCTGGATAAAACGGTATGTAGTTGATATGGTCAATCCCTAGCTTTTTCAAGGATTCGATCGATTCTTTGCATGTCTCATAATCATCGTTCATATAAAGAACATTTGTCCCTGCGGGTAAAAATAATAGCTTGTCAATATGTTCGTAGTTAATAATTCGTTCAGCAATAATTACCTTGCATCCGTCCCCAATGCATCGCTTCACATCCGGTTCATCTTCCATGAGCTTATGTGACAGGACAACAAGTTGGTTCATGATTGTAGTGGGGTACCCCTCCTCTGATGAGAAGTGGGAGCAAGCGACATAATCACCCATGATTTCTTCTAACTGATTGGCCAATACGTTCCCTGTTTCCTGGCAGCCTGTAAGCAATACAAATTCTTTCATACACCATACATCCCTTCATTGGGCAATTGGGCTATTTTGGTGACCAATTAACACTTAAAACTGTCCGTTTATTTTCATATTTAACCAAAGGCTTTGGTGAAGAACAATAGGAATCGAGAAAAATGAGTGAAAAATACGAATCGTTGAATTATTTGTGGATGGCATAGCTTTTGCTGTAGTGATTGTGCAGAGTTCCATTCGCGAAGAAGGGAGACTCGCGGCAAAATTGTGTGATGGGGAGGCTGATAGCTATTAGCACCAATAATGGACAAAGGTTTTTCGGTTATTTCAGGTAGTAGAACTGAAAAGCAATGTTTGTGATCGGGGAGGAACTATGTCTCTTACCAAAGGCAAAATTTTAGAAGTATCAAACGTGAACGTCATGATCAAAAAACAGCGGCAGGAGTTGACGATAGCTACAGATGTTAGCTTTGCCGTTGGCAGTGGGGAAGCATTAGGCATAGTTGGGGAATCTGGCTGTGGAAAAAGCATTACAGCTCTTTCCATTATGGGGTTACTGCCGAATAACGTGTACGTGAGTAAAGGTTCCATTCGACTTAAAGAGACGGACCTTGTTGCCCTGAAACGCAACGACTATCGAAAAATGAGAGGCAAGGAGATAGCGATGATTTTTCAGGAACCGATGACATCTCTGAACCCTGTGTACTCAATTGGATTCCAGATTGTCGAGCTGCTACGAGAACATACCCAATTAAGCAAGAAAGCGGCGAAAACAAAGGCGATAGACATGTTGAAATTGGTCGGTATCCCAAGGCCTGAAGAAGTGATCAACGAATACCCTCATCAGCTTTCGGGCGGCATGAGGCAGCGTGTAATGATCGCAATGGGACTTGCCTGTGATCCCTCCTTGCTTATTGCAGATGAACCGACAACTGCTCTCGACGTTACGATACAGGCACAAATATTGGAGCTGCTAAAAGATATCCAAAAGAGATACGATATGGGCATTTTACTCATATCACACGATTTGGGTGTAATTGCGGAAGTATGTGATCGCGTTCTGGTCATGTACGCTGGACAAGTCGTGGAAGAGGCTTCGGTACAATCATTGTTTGAAAATCCGAAGCACCCTTATACCAGAGGCTTGATTGCATCAACTCCGAAAATCGGGGAATCGAAGAAGCGCCTGCATACAATTGAAGGCAGTGTTCCACAGCTGGCAGACATGCCAAATGGCTGTCGATTTGCTGTTCGCTGTAACAAGGTGATGGAGCGCTGTTTAGGAGAATCACCACCGTTATTTGAAAAAGCTGATCACACGAAATGCAGATGCTGGCTATATGAACACCAATAAGCGAGGTTGTGAGCCTATGAATGAAGTGCTTTTAGAAGCGAAAGGGATCAGGAAATACTTCCCTATCAAGAAAGGGCTATTTCAGCTTGCGCCCAGCTATGTTAAAGCAGTTGATGATATTTCGTTTCAGGTATTTAAAGGAGAAGCGTTGGGTATCGTTGGGGAATCTGGCTGTGGGAAGTCGACGACAGGGAGATTACTCATTCGATTGATAGAGGCAACTGCCGGTGAGGTATTGTACAAAGGAAATAATCTATTGAACTTCCCGAACGAAAAAATGCGTGTGATCCGAAAAGATTTACAAATGATCTTTCAAGATCCGTACTCGTCGTTAAACCCCCGCATGACAATTGGTGAGACTCTGGAGGAGCCATTACAAAATTTTCAGTTCGTCAATAAGAGAGAAAGAAAGGAAAAGATCGAGGAGCTATTAAAGGTGGTAGGTCTAGGGCAGCAAGCTGCTTTTCGTTATCCGCATGAATTTAGCGGCGGGCAACGGCAGCGTATTGGGATTGCACGTGCGCTTTCGCTCGATCCGGAACTGATTATAGCAGATGAACCTGTGTCGGCATTGGATGTTTCCATTCAATCGCAAATTTTAAATCTGTTGCAAGACCTGAAAGAGAAGTTTTCCTTAACCTATATTTTTATTTCCCATGATCTCAGCGTTGTCAATCACTTTTGCGATCGGATCATAGTGATGTACTTAGGAAGAGTAGTGGAGATCAGTACCAAGGAAAATTTATTTCGGGATCCCTTGCACCCTTATACCCAAGCATTGCTTTCTGCCGTTCCCATTCCCAATCCGCTTGCAAAAAAAGAACGCATCATCTTATCGGGGGACGTGCCTAGTCCGTCTTCACCGCCAAATGGCTGTGCTTTTCATCCGCGTTGTAAAGCCTGCATACCGAGATGCAAAACAGAACGCCCATCATTAAAGCAGATGCCGAATGGGGGCTATGTAGCTTGTCATCTTTATGACTGAAAAAATCAGGAGGAGAAAATGCAATCACGAAAATTGACAAAAACCCTCGCTGTGGTAATACTGTCGCTTTTATTATTGACCGCATGTTCTTCCAATCAAACAGCGACAAACAGCACTCCAGGAAGTGAGCAAACAGCAGACAAACCGGGATTTGGCGGAACATTGCGAATCGGAATGACAGCTGATCCTGATACACTTAATCCGCTTGTATCGAACACGACTCCAGGAAATTGGGTGAATAGTTTAATTTACCCTCATTTAATGACAATGAATATTGAAGGGAACAAAGTGCCCGATATTGCCGATTCGGTGCAAGTTTCAAATGATGGAAAGCTTGTTACGTTCAAACTACGATCTGGACTGCATTGGCAGGATGGACAACCACTGACGTCTGCTGATGTCAAATTTACCGGTGAGTATCTTGTTAAACATAAGCTGCAATGGACATCAGAGATCTTTGATCAAGTAGAGTCTGTGGAAACTCCTGACGAACTAACCGTCACGTATAAATTGAAGCAGCCTTACCCTAGCTTTGTTGGTACGGTTGGTTATTGGATACGGATTGTACCGAAGCATATTTGGGAAAAAGTCAGCGATCCGAAGAACTTTGACAATAAAGAACCAATTGGTGCGGGTCCTTTCGCTTTTGTGAAATGGGAAAAGGGCCAATACGTTGAACTAAAGGCAGCGAATGAGTGGTTTTCAGCTCCTGAAAGACGCCCTTATCTTGATAAAGTGATTTTTAAGATATACCCCGATATCAATACGATGGTGCTAGCACTGCAAGCAGATGAAATTGATGTGACCGCGCAAGATATTCCGATGTCCGCTGTGCGCCAATTGGAGACGAATGAAGCGATCCAAATTGTCCAAACTCCAAGTCTGGGCTATGCGTATTACAGCTTTAATCTCAATCCGAAACGAGCCCCATTACCGACACAAGATAAAAATTTTCGGTTGGCGATGGCCATGGCAACAGATAAAAAAACAATCATCAACGTAGGCCTGGAAGGAGCGGGAATCGACATTGATACGCCTATATCACCGGTGTTTGCAGATTGGGTCAACCCGAAAGCCAAAGCACCTGCGTACGATGTCGCGAAAGCAAAGGAACTGCTAGCCAAAGCGGGATATAAAGATAGTGACGGAAATGGAATCATAAACGCACCAGAACAATACGGCGGAAAAGATGTGGAGTTGAAGCTGATGTATGATTCGGCTAACGCATTTCATCAAAAAATCGCCAAAATCCTCGTGAAAAACGCAAGTGAAATCAGCGTGAAACTGGTGCCTGTCCCAGTTGAGTTCAACACGTTAAACAGCAAGATATTCAATGAAAAAGATTTTGAAATGCACATTGGCAGATGGGGAGTGCTCGATGAGCAAAGCGAGCTGATGCAAAGTTTATTCGACTCAGAAGCAAGCTTGAATTTCACGGGATTAAAAAGCCAAGAGCTTGATAATATCGTTCGGGCTGCAAAATTTGCACCTACGAAAGAAAAGTCACGTGAAAAGGTTTTTGCAGCGCAAGAATGGTTTGTCACCGAGTTTCCGGTTGTCCCTATTTATGTCCAAAAATTCAATCTAGCCTACAACAGTGAAAAGTTCGATGGCTTCAAATTGTATCCGAGCGATCTGCAGGGTTTGGTCGATCCAGATTCTCTCGCAAGTGTTTATCAGAAAAAACAGCGATGAATGAGTAGGAGATGTGACGAGTTAGGAGGCATACCATGAATCAATTTTTGATGTTTCGCTTGGTGCGCGGCATTATCACTATTCTTGTCGCTGTGACCGTTACCTTTTTGGTCCTGCGTGTAATGCCTGGCGATCCAACCACCATGATGCTTGATCCACGAATGACCGAAGAAGCGAGACAGCAGTTACTAAAGGATTTTGGATTGGATAAAGATTTGGCAACGCAGTATTTCATCTATTTGAAACAGCTTTTTGTGCATTTTGACCTGGGAATTTCCTTTGTGTACCGCTCCCCAGTGTTCGACGTGATACTGGCAAGGCTGCCGTGGACACTGTTGCTAATGGGAGGGTCCATGATTGTGACGACATCGATCGGGATTCCGCTTGGGGTGAACGCCGCTTATCACAAGGGGACCTTGCTCGATCGATTCATCAGTATGTTCTCGACGTTCGGGATTGCAGTTTTTATTCCGTGGTTGGGGATTGTCTTGCTTTACTGTTTCGGTTATAAAATTCCTCTTTTTCCGATCGGAGGCGCTCGAACACCCGGAATTGAGGGATGGGATCATATTTTGGATGTGGCTCACCATTTGATTTTGCCTATGCTCACCTTGACGATCATCAATCTGGCCAATTCCGTGCTATTCATGCGGGCGAGAATGGTTGATGTGCTGAATGAGGACTACATCAGGACCGCCCGGGCGAAGGGCTTACGAGAGCGAGTCGTTGTCTGGAGGCACGCGGTGAGAAACGGAATGTTGCCAACTGTGACGATGATCGGGCTTCAGGTCGGTTCGTTGCTCGGTGGCGCCATCTTGACGGAAACGGTATTTGCGTATCCTGGAATCGGCAGGTTAATTTACGAGGCGGTGAAGGAGCACGATTACCCGGTGCTGCAAGGGACATTTTTGATGTTGGCAATCACGGTAGTAGTGGTGAATCTTGTTACCGATCTGATCTACACCCGCTTGGATCCAAAAATTACGATCAATTAAGAGGTGATGAGGATGGGGCAAACCGCTCCGCTCAGCGAAAGCTCACGCCAGCGTGAGACTGCCGTCATGTGGAAGAAACAATCGCGAATGCGCCAATTTTTCCTGCATTTTTGCAGCAATCGCATTGGTATGACGGGTCTGATCTGCATTCTTTTTTTGATTGCGATCGCTCTTTTTGCACCGTTAATCAGTAAATACCCAGAAGGTTACGGGGATACGACTCACATGCTGCAACCGCCCAATTCCGAATATTGGTTTGGAACGGATTCGATCGGATTGAGCATATTCGACCAGGTGGTGTGGGGGACACGGGTATCGCTGTACGTAGGCTCCGTCGCGACAGCGATTGCCGTAATGATCGGCGTGCCCATCGGGTTGTTGTCTGGATATTATGGGGGACGTGTCTCAACCTTTGGGATGGGGCTCGCCGATATATTCCTCACTTTGCCGATCTTGCCTTTGATGATCATCATGGCTGCTGTTCTCGGCAACAGTCTGGGCAATGTTGGCCTCATCATAGGGCTTTTCAGCTGGCCTTCCATTGCCCGAGTGACGCGGGCGGAAACCCTTGCGTTAAAAGAAAACCAATACATTGAGGCAGCGAGAGCAGTTGGGACAAAAGAGTACAAGATTATCTTTCGCCACATCCTGATGAATGCAATCCCTCCCATTTTAGTGAACATGACAATGATTTTGGGGGATGCCGTGATTTCAGAGGCGGGACTAAGCTTTCTTGGATTAGGCGATCCCAGTAGCTGGAGTTGGGGGACCATTTTGCAGAATGCACATGCAACAGGAGTGATCATCAATGCGTGGTGGCATTCGCTGTTTCCCAGCATCGGAATCATTATTCTCGTACTCTCGTTTAACTTTTTAGGAATTGGACTCAATGAGACGTTACATCCAAAATTACGCAAGCTGTAGCAGCATCGGGCGGGAACGGTGTCTGACGACAAGGAGGGAAGGAATCAATGAATGTCCAAGCGGTACACGCACATCTAGAAAAGCATTTTGACGAGGATTTGGAACGAGTACGGGAGTTTCTACGCATGTCCAGTGTCAGCTACACGGGTGAAGGGATTCAGGAAACAGCCAGCACCATTAAAGATATCATTGAAAAGCTAGGTGGGGAGGCTGAGGTTGTACAAACGAAGGGACATCCTGTTGTATACGGGGAATTCAATGAGGGACAGCAACATACTTTGCTGATTTACGGCATGTATGACGTGATGCCTACAGATGAAGAAGATTGGACGGTTGATCCTTGGGGAGCACAGATAAGAGACTTGCCTCAGTTCGGCCCTTGCATCATTAGCCGAGGTGCAGTGAACACAAAAGGACCGCTGGCGGCCTTATTCAACGTCCTCGGAGCCATAAAAGAAGTTGAAGGAAAACTACCAGTCAACTTGGTCTTTGCGATCGAAGGGGAAGAAGAGATGGGGAGTCGCCATTTTCCAGCTTTTCTCGAAGAGTATAGAGAAAAATTCGCAAAAGCAGAGGCTGTGCTCTTTCCCTTTTTCGAACAAGATGAAACGGGTGTACCCAATATAACGCTTGGGACAAAAGGGATGCTCTATTTTGAATTGAGCTGTCAAGGTGGCGATTGGGGAGGTCCGAGGAGCCGGGGCATTCATGGCTCGTTTAATGCCTGGGTGAAGAATCCGGCTTGGAGGCTGGTTCAAGCGCTTTCAAAGCTGGTAGATGTCAATGAAAATTTTTTGATTGAAAATTTTGAGAAAGACGTTTCTCCCTTAGACCAAAAGGAAATGAATTTGCTGCAAAGCCAGATTGAAGCAGGTAGCTTCGACGAAAATGTATTTCTCGAAAACTACGATGTGAAACGCTTGAAATACGATGGAGAAGGCATGGCAGTATGGGAAAAGCTGTTCAGCAGACCGCAGTTGAATATCAACGGCATTTATTCCGGTTATTGCGGACCCGAAACGAAAACAGTTTTGCCTCATGTTGCGACAGCAAAAATAGATGTGAGAATGGTGCCGCACATGGTACCGGATCAGGTAATTCAGGCAATCCGAGATCACCTGGACAAGAATGGTTTTCCTGATATCGAGATGAAAATCTACAACAACTACTACTGGTCAAAAGTATCGATCGACGAATGCGTCGTGCAAGCGATGATCGACACCTACCGAGTAATGGGCAAAGAACCACAGATCTGGCCAATCGAGCCAGGAAGTGCGCCATACTACGTGTTCGAACGCTATTTAAAAATCCCATACGTAGCCGGGGGGATGGGGCACGGAGCGAGACAGCATTCCAGCAATGAGTACTGTACGGTTCAAGGCGTTCTCGATTTTGAAAAATCGATGGTGATTTTTTTCGATCAGTACGTTAAGAAAGTTGCTGCAATGAATCAGCCTGATCAACAGTGTTCACTAAGCACAGAATAGGAGGTCAATACATCATGAAGATTGCCTACGTTGTGCCCGGACCGATGGATTACCAAGAAGTAGTGCGAAGAGGCGAGTTGTTGAAGCAATGGGCATCTCCGGGAACTCAGGTTGACATTGTTAGAACGTCGCATGGACCAGCGTCCATCGAGTCGATGTACGAAGAGTATTTGGCAATACCCGAAACTGCGAAAATGGTATATCAGCTTGAGCGGCAGGGATACGATGCAGCGATCATCGGGTGTGCGGGTGATCCAGGTTTAGATGCGTATCGGGAAATTACGTCTGGCATGCTTGTCGTAGGTCCTGGAGCATCAAGCATGCATCTTGCTGCTTTATTGGGATACAGGTTCACGATACTAACGGTAGCTGAAAATACCGTTGCGAGTAGCTACGAGCTAGCGATGAAAGCCGGATTACGGGAGAAGGTGGCCTCAGTACTTGCGGTAGAGATTCCGGTTTTAGAGTTAGCACAGAATCGGGATGAAACGTTACAAAAACTGATCAGTATTGGGAAAAAAGCAATCCAGCAGGACCGGGCGGACTGTCTTGTCCTAGGTTGTATGTCAATGGGCTTTTTACATGTGGCGGAGGACATGCAGGAGGCATTAAGCATTCCGGTCATTAATCCAGCCAAAACAGCGTTAAAAATAGCAGAGTCTTTGGTAAGCAGTGGATTAACCCATTCGAAAAAAGCGTATCTGTTGCCACCCAAGCTAGCGAATGGGAGAGTAACGTCGTTGGATGAGCTCGATGTAAATCCTACCTAATGTAGGGGATCAACAAAATAACAAAAGGAGTGTGTCATACATCTATGGCAAGTGCAGTGAAACAGTTGGAAAAGGTTCTGCTTGATGAGATTAGTCTGGAAGCGCCAGAGGCTATATTGGAACGGTTTCGTCATCTGATTCGCGAATCTGGCAGCGAAGATGAAAGAATCGCTTCCCAATTTCTTGTCAGTCTTCTGGAAAAGTGGGGAGTTCCCTATAGGGTTCACCATCCTCAGCTTTATTTGAGTATTCCTAAAAAGGCGAGAATAAAACTGATCGAGCCCCACTTGAAAGAGTTTGTGGCAAAAACGCCGTCATTTTCAGTTTCCACAGAGGATTCATGGGGATCTGGAGAATTGGTCTACATCCCTGCCGGAGATGACGAGATAGGTTTAGAAGATTGGTTTGATGCCGAGATGTATCGGCGACTGAACAATTTGGAAGGAAAGGTGGTCATCACAGAAGGTTATGCAATGCCTGGAAAAGTGGCGGCTTTTAATGACAAAGGAGTCGCGGCAGCAATCTTTATCAATCCCGGACAAAATATTCACGATGGCATCTGCACCTCAATTTGGGGCGCACCTGATTTAGACAACATGAATAATGAGCCGCAAATTCCGGTTTTGGCAGTCAACAAATACGATGGAGAAGAACTCAAAAAACTGTCGCAAACAGGAAAAGTCGTACTTGAGTTTCAAACACAGTTGGAGAAGGGGTGGTTTCCATGCCCATTGATCGATATTTTGATCAAGGGCACCGAGGAGCCGGAAAAATACGTGCTGCTTCATGGGCATCTGGATTCCTGGCATGTCGGAATCGGTGATAATGCGACGGGTGATGCGGCACTAATCGAAATGGCGCGTATTTTCCACAAACACCAAGACAAGCTGAAACGTAGTCTGCGAATCGCCATTTGGCCAGGTCATTCAACAGGAAGATATGCTGGCTCAACCTGGTTTGCCGATCAGTTTGGGCTTGACCTAGAGGAGAATTGCATTGCACAGGTGAACTGTGACTCACCGGGTTGCCGCTGGGCTACATCCTATGAGTATATGGACTGGATGAGCGAAGTGGACGAATTTTGTCAGGAAGCGATTAAGGATGCTGTTGGTCAAGCATCGAAAGGGAATCGACCGGTTCGCGCAGGAGACTACTCGTTTAACAATATCGGCATTACCTCCTTCTTTATGCTATCATCCAGCATTCCGGAAGAAATCCTGAAAGAGAAGGGCTACTATCCTGTGGGAGGGTGCGGGGCCAATATTGAGTGGCATACTCATGAAGATTTAATGCATGTAGTTGACTATGATGTTCTTGTAAAAGACTTGCAAGTGTACATCACGTCGGTCATCCGTGTATTGCAGGCACCGATTCATCCATTTTTCTTTACAAAAACGGTAGACGATATAAAGCAAACCATCCAAGCGTATCAGGTGAGGATAGGCGAGCATTTCAGCTTTGATCAAGCCGTAGCTGAAGCGGACAACCTTCTTCACGCTTTGGCAGCATTTTATCAACGATTGGAGAAGTTGAGCGATCGGGAAATCTCTGACCCGCAGGTGCAACTTGCGAACAAACAACTTCTTCAGTTAGCAAGAATTCTTGTCCCGATCAATTACACCAGGCAAGGAAAATTCAGGCATGATCCCGCACTTGATGTTCCACCGCTTCCTGACTTGGCGCCTGCCTGTGAGCTTGGAAACACAGCCGTTGGTTCGCATGTTTATAACGTGGTGCAAACTCATCTGACACGTGGCCAAAATCGGGTCGCATGGGCACTTAAACAGGCCACCAGTATCGTCCGAGAGGAACAGAGTAGATAGGGATAAAAAAGAAACTGGGGAAAAACGAAACGATTTCCCCGGCTTCTTTACTTGTTTAGGGACTTTCAAGACAGCCCCGTCCATTCTTCTAGCTAGTTTCCTTTTTGACTGTCGAGCTTGGTATCAAACTGGTTTACAAAGATGGACGGTGCCCCCAATGGAGTATAGAAATCAAACTCGACCGACTGAGCAAATTCACCATTACCTGTAACTTTAATCAACATAGGCATAGGAGCGTGACCGTTCGGCTTCCAGAGAGCGGATATTTTGTACCGGCCGAGCGGGATTTTTTCGACTCCGTGACCGCCAGTTGAGAGTGCAGCTGCACGTGTTGTGATCGTTTTGCCTTTGCTACCGTCAAACAATGGCCCGACAGGTGTGAGTGTAATTTCCAAGTCGTTCATTTCAAATTGCGGCAAGCTATCGTCAAACGACCAAAAATCGGGATGGATTTCGATATGTCCTACGACACCCTTCAAGGTGAAATTACGAACAGCCCCTGAACTACTGGCGAATGGTTGATCGACGTCAGACCTCAAATAAAGCTTTTGCTCCTTGCCGTTATAGGGGAGTGAGAAACTTGTAGACATAATCCAGGTCGTCGGGAGGTGAGGCAATTGGATCCGATAAAATCCATTCTTATCGGTCACCGCTCCTAAGTTGCTGTCAGAGAACAATTGGTTATCTGCATTGATCGTAACTCCTGGAATTGGCTTGCCCTGCGCATTACGTAAATAGCCTTTCACAACGTAGGGCTCTACTTTTCCGGCAGAGGGAAGGGGTGCAGGCTTCGAAGCAGGTGCAGGTGTCGGCTTTGGTTGTGCAGCAGGAGTAGGCGTTGAAGCAACGGCTGGCTGCGTTTGGACAAAGGCATCCGCAATTCCGGTGTATGCAAGACAACCTGCCACCAAAAGGGATAAGCTCATCAATTGCTTCCTAAATTTTATCATCTCAGTATTCTCCTTTTCGGAAAATCTTTGTATGGTTAAGCCTCAGGTTTCGCCTCTGGTTTGGCAGCGATCAACCGACCCGCGTTTGCCCCGAAAGCCATTTCAGGCTTCGCCTCAGGTTTTCCGGCGATCAACCGACCCGCGTTTACCCCGAAAGCCATTTCAGGTTTCGCCTCAGGTTTTCCGGCGATCAACCGACCCGCGTTTACCCCGAAAGCCACTTCAGGTTTTGCCTCTGGTTTAGCAGCGATCATCCATTTTGTTGCGGAAAACATCTCTGGCTTTGCTTCCGGCTTGGCGCTCACCGCTGCCGGAAAGGCAATTGCTGTGAGTAATCCAGCCGCTACAATCAACTTGAATCCTTTGTTCATTGTCATAACCTCCATAAAATCAATTTGGTTTATGTGCATTATCTTATCGCGTCAGTGTTCACCTTTTCATGAGTAACAGCCAGGAATTACAGCGGGAAAAATATAGGATAATGTTAGGAATGGGGCTGGGAATTTTGAGTTGCGGTCAGGAGGAGCGCTCAATTCCCTGTGTATAAAACGCATATGCTTTCATATTTCAAAATTCTCTGTATAATAGGGGAACACAACCTTACTCAGGAATGATGCCACTATGGAGTACATTCGCACGATGAAGAAAAAACACGATGTCTTGCTCATCTTTCTGTTAGGAACTATTTTCATCATCATAAGCATCGTTCTCCCATTTTTATTAGGACTGGATCATCTTGCATTGCTAGATGCGGTATGGATGTCCCGATTGACACAGCTGACCAATCCGTTGATGCTGGCAATGCCGATGGTGGTGTTCATCGATACGGTCCTATTTTTGCCTCTCTATATTGGCGCTTTTTTTATCGGGGAGGGTATTTCCCGGATGCTGTCTGCAAGGTGGCTTTCGGCTGTTATTCCGGCATTGATCATCCTGACCATCAATGTGGTCATGGAATTTTACACGGCAGCAAGCTATCCTTTGACCGTTTCCAAAATATTGCTTACCGTTGGGGTAGTCATCCTGCAACTGATGGATCAAGCGTTTTTGCCATTGCGAAGCAAGGTGTTTCAGTTTGTTCTATATTTTCTTGCACTCAACTGGCTGAACATGGTGACATGGTTAACGCCTTATGGACTGGGTACGGAAAGTCTTGAAGCAAGGTTGAAAAATCTGGCGGAGGTCTTTAGTTTTGATTATGGATTAAACATTTTCTCCATCATGATCAGTCTGTTTCTGTTATTTTACCTTGCGATTTCGATCTATTTGGGCCGGATCAAAAAACAATCGGAACTGGAAAAAAACCAGGCAGAGCATGTGAGGCTCAAAATGGCAGAAGCGCGTTCCGGACAAGAGGTATTGTTTCTCGTTCATGATCTGAAAACGCCGCTTACCTCGATTCAGGGTTTGGTTTCCTTGATCGAACTGAAAGTGGATGATAAAGAAATTCGAAGTTATACAGAAATTATTGAGCAATCCATATCATCGATGAACGAGATGATCTCAGACATTCTGTTTGAAAAGATGAGAAGGATGGTACCCGTTCGGGAAATTTTGAATACGGTTGAGTCTGAGCGGCTGAGCGGTTCGCATCAAAAGCTGCATATTCGCACCTCGGCGCAAATGCCGCTTTTGTATATCAATAAAACCAGGATTGTGAGGGCGCTCATTAACCTGATTAACAATGCGTTTGAAGCGGTTGCGAACAAACAGGAGGGAGCCGTTCATTTGCTGGTTGCCGAGACAAAAGATGAGGTGCATTTCTCGGTTATTGATAACGGCATTGGGATTCCGCAGGAGCATCTTGATAAAATTTGGAGCATCGGCTTTTCGACAAAGGATTCTGCTGGTGCTGGACTAGCCTTTGTGCGGCAGGTCATTGAGGCGCACCATGGCAGAATGGAGGTTAGGAGCAAAAAGGGAGACTTTACAGCAATGAAAATCATTCTTCCAAAGGGGGAGAAACGGCTTGACGAAGATCTTGATTGTGGATGACGACGAGAAAATCCGTTTTACCCTGCGTGAAATCTCAAAGTTTGCGGGGTTTGAATCGATTGCGGTAGACAACGGAAAACAAGCGCTTGCCCAGCTTGGTGAAGAGGATTTTGATCTCGTGCTGGTTGATTATTATATGCCGGAGATGGATGGGCTTGAAACGGTAAAGGCGATGCGGGAAATCAATCGGGAGATTCCGGTTGTGATTTTGACCGTTGATGAGCGACCTGAAACGGTGAGTCGATTCTTTGCTGCCGGAGCTACCGACTTTTCGCTTAAACCGGTTCGGGCTGCCGATTTGATCTCACGTCTCCAGATTAATCTGAAGCTGTCGCAAATGACCCAATTACAAAAGGAAAAGAAGCGGGAGGTGTTAACGGCAAAGGGAATTAGTCCTAGCACGTTGCAACTCATCATTGATTTTCTGCAAAAGCAAGCCGGTCCGGTGACGCTTGAGGAAATTATGGAGGGCGTCGGGCTTGCTTATCCGACTGTTTATCGGTACATCACGCATTTGCTTGACGAAGGATGGATTTATACGCTTTCCAATTACCGCAAGATTGGCAGACCGAAAAATCAATACGTTTGGAAGGGAATCGATCATGGGTAAGAGCTGATATCTCGATCAGCTCTTCTTTTTTTATCTTATTTTTCTGTGTTTTCCGTTAAATGAAAGGGGTTACAATTGCGTTGAAAATAGATCAAGCAGAGAAGGGGGAAAAGAGTGTGAAAAAAATTGCAGGCATTCTTCAGAAGTTTGGCGCTGTCCTGGTTTGCTGTACATTGCTCGCAGCCTGTCAAGCTGCGAAGCCTGAAACAGAAAAAGCCGCACCGGCAAGTAATGCCCAAGCTGGTGATCAAAAAAAGACCGATAAGCTTGTAGTGGTGATGGAGGCAAACCCTGATTCACTGGATCCGCAAAATACAACAGAAACCACGGCTAATTCCGCGCAGCGTACAATGCTGGAGGGGTTAGTGGGGTTTGACAAGGATATGAAACCCATTCCTGTTCTGGCAAAGGAAATGCCGGAGCTCGGCAAGGATGCGAAATCACTTACGATCAAGCTGAAGGAAGGGGTGCTCTTTCAGGATGGGACACCTTTTGATGGGGAAGCCGTCAAGAAAAACTTTGAACGAGTTCTGGATAAGAATAACAATTTGAAGCGTAACAATTTTTTCAACATGATTGAGAAGGTTGAAGTATTGGATCCCCACACCGTTAAATTTGACCTTAATACGCCATTTTCCGCCATTGTTAACATATTGGCTCATCCCGCTGCAGCAATCATGTCACCGAAATCGTTTGAAGGCGGCAATAAGGTAGACCGTCATCCTGTTGGAACGGGACCCTATCAATTCAGTGAATGGGTAGACGGACAATATATTCGGATGAAGAAGTTTGATCAGTATTGGGACAAGGAAAACCAGCCTGCGTTCCAAACGGTTGAATTCCGTCTGGTTCCAGAAACAGCTTCTCGTGTAGCGATGCTGATGGCTGGTGAAGCTCACCTTGTTTATCCGCTTGGACCTGAGCAAGCCGAAATGCTCAAGAAAAATCCGAAAGTCGAAATCAACAACTATCCGTCCATCATCGAAAACTATTTGGGCTTCAATCATAAACAAAAGCCATTCGATAATGTGAAAGTTCGCCAGGCAATCAATTATGCCATTAACAAGGAAGCGATGATCAACGTAGTCAAGATGGGCTATGCCAGCATTGCCGATTCACCTGTCGCACCTAAAGTCAGCGGCTACAGCAAACAGCCGGCCTATGATTTCAGCGTGGAGAAGGCGAAGCAGCTGCTCGCGGAAGCGGGATATCCGAATGGATTTGATGCGATTCTGTGGACGGACAATCCGACCGAGATGATCAAAGGCGCTGAATTTATCAAGCAACAATTAGGTGTGGTGGGGATCAATTTGAAAATCGAGACAATGGAAACAGGGACGTTCTACGACAGGCTTGACGCCGGCCAAGGCATCCAGCTGTATTATTCCCACTGGTCTCCGTCGACAGGGCAAGCTGACTGGGTGCTCCGCCCTAACTTTGGAAGTGCGTTTGTGGGAGCGAAAGGAAACAACTCGGGCCATTACATCAATCCAAAGCTGGACGAATTGACTGAGAAGGCGCTAGGCGCGAGCGATCCAGCAGAGGTTCAGCGTTATTATGACGAGGCGCAAAAAGTTGTTGTTGAGGATGCCGCATGGGGACTGCTCTTTGTCGACGGCATTCTGGTAGGGAAACAAAAGGAATTGAAGGACGCGAATGTACTTCCTGATGGAGTGATCGATGTTCGAAAAGCAAAATTTTAAAGCGCAACAATAAAACAACAAAAAGGAGTGGCTTTTCCATTGGTTTGGTCACTCCTTCCTTGTTGGCATCCTTTGCAAAGGAACAGGTGGTGTCTTTGATCAGGTACATGGTCAAAAGAATAACCGGGATGATCCCGATGCTGTTTATCGTTTCTGTCATCATTTTTCTGTTCATTCACGTGATCCCGGGTGATCCCGCGCGCATTGCCCTCGGAGCGGATGCTACCGGTGAGGCGGTGGCAAACCTGCGCACCTCAATGGGACTGGATCAGCCGCTTTTCCAACAGTATGTTACCTACATCAAGAATCTGCTCCGTGGCGACTTCGGCAATTCGTTTAAAAGCCATGAACCCGTTTCGAAAATTCTTTGGGAAAAATTCCTACTTACGCTGGAGCTTACCCTATGGGGGATGGGCTGGTCGCTCATTGTAGGCATTTTGATGGGTGTAATCGCAGCGGTTAGGCGAAATCGCTGGCCTGATTATGTAGGCATGTCGATTTCCATTGTAGGGCTGAGCATGCCGGAGTTCTGGTTTGGCTTTCTTCTGATTGATTTGTTTTCCATTAAACTGGGGTGGTTGCCTACTGGCGGCACGGAAGGGTGGGGTAGCTTGATCATGCCGTCTCTGACGCTAGGGATCGGAGTGTTAGGGTTGTTTGCGCGCTTCACCCGAACCAGCTTACTGGAGGTTATGAAAGAGGATTATATACGCACAGCGAAAGCAAAAGGGGTCTCGAAGCAGCTTGTCATTCTGAAGCACGCTTTGCGTAATGCCCTGATTCCGCTGGTGACGATGAGTGGCATCCAGTTCGGTTTTATGCTAAGTGGAGCTGTCGTAATTGAAGTGGTCTTTAGCTGGCCAGGCATGGGAGTGCTTCTGGTGGATGCTGTTAAATTCCGTGATTTTCCGGTGATACAAGGAAGCATGTTTCTTTTCACGCTGGAGTTTCTTGTTATCACGCTCATCGTCGACCTTTTGTATGCGCTGCTTAATCCGCAAATGAGAATTGATTAAAAGAAAAGAGGGATCACGTTGTCTGCTTCCGTTCAACTTAAGCCCCTAAGCCAACAGCAAACGGAGGAAGAGCTCTTTTCGCCAAGACGCGAATTTTTCCGGAAATTTCGTGCTCAAAAGCTGGCGTTTTATTCGTTGTTCTTGGTATTGCTGATTGGTTTGACAGCTCTTTTTGGGGCGTATTTGACTCCTTATTCACCTAGTGAGCCAGATTACAATGCGGTGCTGATGCCTCCCTCTCTATCGCACTGGGCAGGGACTGATCATTTTGGCCGTGACATTCTCAGCCGAATTATCGCCGGAACGCAAATTTCTCTTTTGGTTGGGGTAATGTCTGTCTTTTTCGGTGCTTTGCTAGGCACTCTGATCGGCCTGACATCCGGCTATTTTGGCGGATGGTATGACAGCTTGATGATGAAGCTCACGGATGTGATGTTTGCATTTCCTGGCATCTTGCTCGCGATTGGCCTCATCGCCGTTTTGGGAACCGGATTGTCCAACGTTGTGATCGCGGTATCCATCTTTACGCTGCCAATCTTTATCCGTATCGTTCGGGCGAGCACGCTGACCTTCACGAACATGACTTACATCGAAGCAGCCCGCTCTATCGGTGTAAAGGACTGGTCGATCATGTATCGCCACATTTTGCCACAGGTGCTTCCGGTCATCATCGTTTATCTCAGTATGAGGATTGGCGTTGCCATTTTGATCGGTGCATCACTTAGCTTTTTGGGGCTTGGTGCCGACCCGTCCACTCCCGAATGGGGCGCCATGCTCAGCACGAGCAGGGACTATGTTACAGTGGCGCCTCATGTGGTGTTTTTCCCCGGCCTGGCCATTATCATCACCGTGCTGGCTTTTAATGTATTGGGCGATGGTCTGCGGGATGCCCTTGATACCAAATTGAAGGAGTAGAGTGGGCATGAATGAACCGATCTTGCAGGTTAACAACCTGTCAATTAGCATCGATAGTCCAAAGGGTGAATTGCCGATCATTCGCGGGATTTCGTTTTCTGTGAACAGAGGTGAAATTGTCGGGATCGTCGGGGAGTCTGGATGCGGTAAAAGCGTCACATCTTTGAGCATCATGGGTCTCCTTCCGATGCCGCCCGGGCGAGTGAAAAGCGGATCGATTCTGTTTCAAAATCTGGACTTGTTGCAAGCAAGTGAGAATGAGATGGAGAAGAAGCGAGGGAATCAGCTTTCGATGATTTTTCAGGAGCCGATGACCTCTCTCAACCCGGTCTTTTGCATCGGGGATCAGATCGATGAAGTAATCATGATTCACCAAAAGCTACCTCGGAAAAAAGCAAGATTGATGACTCTTGAGATGCTAAAGCAGGTCGGCATTCCCGATGTGCAGAAGGTGGCAAAGCGTTATCCGCATGAATTGTCAGGCGGTATGCGGCAAAGGGTCATGATTGCGATGTCCATGTCGTGCCGTCCTCAGCTCCTGATCGCGGATGAACCGACTACCGCGCTTGACGTCACGATCCAGGCCCAAATTCTCGAACTGATGCGCAAGCTTGGGGAGGAAACGGGGACAGCGATCCTCTTCATTTCTCATGACCTCGGGGTGATCGCGGAGATGTGCCAGCGTGTCATAATCATGTATGCGGGTCAGATCGTGGAGGAGGGTGACGTCGTTTCGTTGTTCCGAAATCCCAAGCATCCGTATACACAAGGGCTGCTAGCATCGATTCCGCAGCATCACTCCAAGAGGGGGCGGCTCTATTCCATATCGGGAGAAGTGCCGCAAGCCGGGAAGCTTCAGCAAGGGTGCATGTTTGCGCCACGTTGTGAACATGCATTGCCGAAATGCTCGGTAGAGACTCCGCCGCTTACCAGGTTCAATGAGTCTCATACCGGTAGCTGTTGGCTGCACACATTGGAGGAAAGGAGGGGGCTGCATGGAGAAGGCGCTGCTGGAAGTGCGTAACCTGAAAAAATACTACAGCCTGAAAAAAGATTGGCTCGGCAGAAGCAAAGGGCATGTGAAAGCGGTTGAAAATATCAGTTTTTCGATCCGTGACGGGGAGACATTCGGACTTGTTGGCGAGTCAGGCTGCGGCAAATCGACAGCGGGACGGACCATTCTCGGATTGATGCCAGCCACAGAGGGAGAAGTCATCTATCAGGGCAAAACCCTGCGAACGTTGTCTAAAGAAGAGCTTCGTCTCACGCGAAAAAATATGCAAATGATTTTTCAGGACCCATACGCGTCGCTTAATCCGCGGATGACGGTTTTTGACATTCTTGAAGAACCGCTGCGCGCGCATCACATTGGGGAAAAGCAAGATCGAAGGAAAAAAATCGAAGAGATCCTTGAAGTGGTTGGACTGACAAAAAGGCATATCAACAGGTATACGCACGAATTTTCGGGGGGGCAGCGACAACGGATTGTCATCGCCCGATCGCTGATCCTGCAACCGAAATTCATTGTTGCCGATGAGCCCGTTTCAGCTCTAGACGTTTCAATTCAGTCCCAAATCCTTAATTTGATGCAGGATTTGCAAGAACAGTTTCAGTTGACATACTTGTTCATCTCCCATGACCTCAGTGTCGTTCGCCATTTGTGCAATCGGGTCGGTGTCATGTATCTAGGAAATCTTGTGGAAGTCAGCGATGTGGGAACGTTATTCAACGAACCTCTGCATCCGTATACCAAAATGCTGTTGTCTGCGATACCCATTCCCGATCCGCTGGCCAAAAGAGAGCGAATCATGCTGCAGGGTGATCTGCCCAGTCCTGCCAATCCGCCGAGTGGCTGTCCATTTTCCACCCGTTGTCCAGATGTGAAGGATATTTGCCGACAGGTCAAACCGGAGTTGAAATCGATGACAGGCGAAGCGCGTCAGATTGCTTGTCACCTTTATGAAGCTTGACTTAACAAGTAGGGGGGCATAAACATGATAAAGTCGGGAACCGATAAATTGGTCGAGATTACACGCGGAAATCTGGTTGAAAGCTCGCATTCCGGCGCGTTGGCGGTTGTTTCTAGCAGTGGCAAGCTCTTGCATGCGATTGGCGATGTGAACCAGCTCATGTTTGCACGATCAGCGTTGAAGCCTTTTCAAGTCATTTCATTCCTAGAGTCTGGCGCATATGACCATTTCAGATTTTTGCCCAAGCATCTGGCGCTGGCCTGCGGGTCACACAACGGTGAGCATCAACATACAGAGACGACAGAGGATATGTTGGCTCTGATCGGATTATCGGATGTTCATCTGCATTGTCATGGCCATTCACCGTTTCATCAGGAAAGCTATGAGAGCCTCATTCGAGAGGGTACTCCCTTCAAGCGTGTTCATAACAATTGCTCCGGTAAACATGCGGCGATGCTGGCACAGTGCATTTTTCATGAGTATGCTGTGGAAGGTTATCAGGAGGAGAGCCATTCGTTGCAGCAGGAAGTGCTGCGCAACCTTTCGGAAGTAACGGGTGTGCCTGCATCGCAGATTGAGGTCGGGATTGATGGATGCGGACTGCCGACACATGCTATTCCGCTGCGTCAGGTGGCATATGCTTATTCCCAGCTAGCCGATCCTGTGGGCATGACTGCCAACAAAAGAAAGGCATTGATGCAGATTGGTGATGCGATGACAGCCAATCCCAAGATGGTAGGAGGCACAGGCGCGTTTTGCACCGATCTGATGACAACCATGAAAGGCAGCGTTGTGGGCAAGGTGGGCGCGGAGGGCGTTTATTGCATGGCTTTACGGGATCGTGGAATCGGGATTGCGATCAAGATATTCGATGGTTCAGAGCGCGGGCTGTATCCGGTTGCTATGGAGGTATTGGATCAATTAGGTGTTTTGTCCGAGGAGCAGAAGCTTGCCTTGAAGGCGTACCATACCCCTGAAGTCCGCAATCGCCAAAATGAAGTAGTGGGTTCAGTTCGACCAACGTTTACACTTGCAACCACAGATACAACAAAGTAGCGCGGAAACGTTTAGTTTGAGCAATCTACCAAATGATTAAGCCACCTGATGAACGTGGCTCCTGGTTGTTGAAAAATCTGTGCACCCTTTATGGGTGTTTTTTTTATGTATCAGTACATAACTGCTCCTTCGGTGATCTTCATCAGATAAAACCTCGCGTAGGATCTTCCTCTGTGTAAAAAACTGTTAATTGAGGTCTTGTCTTACAGGTGAATAATCCATCGGTTTCGAATGTAGTAATAATTACGGTAACTATTCGTTCGCAGTGAGCAAATGAAAAGAGGAGTGAAGGCGATGGTGCATGGAATCGTGAAAAAAAGAGTGGAAACGGGTCGGTTGCTAACGTCTTATCTTGAAGCAGGAAACTCTGCTCATCAACCGGTCCTTCTCGTTCATGGGAATGTTTCTTCCAATCTATTTTGGGAAGAGACGTTGGGAAAATTATCGCCATCCTATTGGGTACTGGCCCCAGACCTTCGGGGTTATGGCGAATCAGAGGAGAAGGAAGTAGATGCGACGCGAGGGGTGCGTGATTGGGCGGACGATCTGCGTGCACTTGTCACAGCATTGCAAATCGAAGCCCCGATACATCTAGTCGGTTGGTCGCTTGGCGGTGGAGTGGTGATGCAATACGCAATCGACTATCCTGAGTCAGTTGCTTCGTTAACCTTGATCAATCCGGTTTCTCCGTTTGGTTTTGGTGGGACGAAAGACGAAATAGGAACCCCTTGCTATTCCAATTTTGCAGGATCGGGTGGAGGTACGGCCAATCCGGAATTTGTTGATCTTCTAAAAAGTGGGGATCGTTCTGTGGAAAAACCAAACAGCCCATTAAACGTGATGAATCATTACTATTTCAAAGCACCTTTTACCGTTGCGGCAGAAAGAGAAGAGAAGTTCGTTACGTCGATGCTTTTAACAAAAGTAGGCGAAGCTCTTTATCCCGGTACGTTTGATATTTGTGAAGAGTGGCCTGGTGTAGCTCCGGGACCAAAAGGCTTTAACAACGCGATCGCGCCGATGTATTTTAATCTATCCAGCATTGCTGGGATTGAACCGAAACCGCCGATCCTATGGCTTCGGGGAGCAGAAGATTCAATTGTATCCGATTGCTCGTTGTTTGATCTTGGCTTTTTAGGGCAACAAGGATACGTACCCGGATGGCCGGGGGAAGACGTCTTTCCCCCACAACCAATGGTGAAACAAACAAGATTTGTACTGGAAAACTATAAAAGAAACGGGGGAAGTTATGAAGAATATGTGGTAGAGCAAGCTGGACATTCGCCCCACATTGAAAAACCTGTGGAAGTGCATGAAAAAATCCTTCAATTCTTGCAAAGCCGCCCATAAGAAAGCAACAGGGGAGGAAAACAGACGTGACAAATCAGGGAATCGACATGCGTTATAAAGTGGAAGGAGAAGGCCCCGATGTTGTGCTGATTCACGGGCTAGGTCAAAGACTGGAAGATTGGAAATTACAAAAAGAAGAGCTGATAAAGAACGGCTTCCGAGTGTTAACCTATGATTTAAGAGGCCACGGAGAATCAGAATGGCGTGCGGAAGAGGTAAACATTGATACGTACGCCGCTGATCTGAACCAGCTATTACAGAAGCTATCGATCGAAAAGACTCATCTGGTCGGATTGTCTATGGGCGGGGCCATTGCACAAGCTTTTTATCGAGCCTTTTCAGAAAAGGTGAAAAGCTTGGTGTTGGCGGCGACTTTTTCCTACTTTCCTGAACCTGTCAAGCAGGCTAGCTTGCAGAGCCGATTACCTTACATAGAACAGGGGAAGATGGAAGAATTGGCCGAAATCATTGCCAGGCGATCTTTTACCGAGCAAGCACCTGTCCAGTTGATTGAGAACACAAAAAAGGTGATAGCGTCCAATGATCCCACGGCCTATCGAGCTTCGATGATTGCCTCTGTCAATGCGGATAGCAGAGACATCTTGGCAAAAATCAGCCTGCCTGTATTAATCATCGTTGGAGAAGGCGACCTGACCACTCCTGTGGAGTACAGCCGGTATCTGCACCAGCACATTGAAGCATCCCAATTGGTGATCCTACCAGAGGCAAGGCATATCTGCACACAAGAAAGACCCGATCTATTCAATCAAGCCTTGGTAGCATTTTTACACAACGTTGAAGATAGTAGATAAACCTTTGATCGACTGTTCGCTTTAAGTAGCCGAGCAGTCGGTTTTCTTGAAGGCTTTCGACTAAATCCTGCCTCCGTCAATACATAACGTGGATCACTGCTCCCAGAAATTAACCACTAACACCCCACCAACCACCACATCAATAAATATGCTTCTTCAACTCCTCCTCAATACTCCCCAAATCCCTGCTTTTAATAACCTCAAACAAAGCCTGATGCTCTTCAATCAATTTCGCAAAATTCTGTTCTTGATGCTTCTGGCCATTCGAAATAAAGTGAAAAACAATCCGAGAGGACACAGAAGACCAGAGTGATATCAAAAACGGTTCTTTGGTAAGGGAAATCAAATACTCATGAAATTCCAGATCCTTTTCGACCACTTGATCCAATTTGCCGTTTTCACAAGCAGCGATCAGCTCGCCGAGGATTCCCTGAAGCTTCAGAAAGTGCTCTTCTGTCATCGAGGGAAGCACCTTTTTGATAACAAACGTTTCGAGAAGCACGCGGAGTGGATTCAGCAAGCCCAACACTTCGTCCTCTGATACGGTTGCGACAGATGTTTCCTTGTGCGTTTGGGTCAATAACAGCCCTTCTTTTTCCAAGATCAGAATCGCCTCGCGGATTGGCCCCCGGCTAACGCCCATCTCTTCGGAAAGATCGCTCTCCCTCAACCGCGTCCCCGGTTTCAGGTTTCCTTGAATGATCGCTCTTTTTATATCTTTGTATACTTGATTGCGCAATGTATCCGTTTTTTTGACTGAAAAGCGGAAATCAGACATGTGTATACCTCCTTGGTAATCAACCGATTCTCTCATAGATGTTATCAAGAATCACTTATTTTGACAACGATAATGTTATTGTTGACAATGACAATGACAACTCATTATACTTCTGCTTAGAAATCTGAAATTTCAAACGAGAGGTTAGGTGCGAAACATAATGAAGATTACCGATATCATCACAACACCTGTTTTGATTCCATTCCGGAAGCCGGCGAAATGGTCGGGGGGGACACGCCGTAATGCTCCGGCATTACTGATCCAATTGGTTACGGATGAAGGAATCATCGGTTTTGGCGAATGCGTAGGGCCGACCATCCCGACCATCCAGACGATCGTTGAAAAGGAGTTCAAACCGTTCCTGTTGGGCAAGGATCCGATGCAGACCGAACTGATCCTACATCAGCTCGAGGAATACATATTGAACTGGTCGCAAATCGGTTACTACGCCTTGGCCGGGATCGATATTGCGCTGCTGGATCTGAAGGCGAAGATCCTGAATACGCCGCTCTACAATTTGCTCGGTGGTCTGTATAAGAAAGAAGTGGAGTTTTCCGGTTATTTGTTTATCGATGAGCCGCTGGTGAACGCAAAAGAGGCAGAAGCGCTCGTGCAGAACGGATATCGCGAAATCAAAATAAAAGTGGGCCGCGATGTCGACTACGACACCCGCAGAATCAAGGAAATACGCCAGGCTGTCGGTCCGAATGTGAAGCTGCGCATTGACGCCAATCAGATTTGGAGCGTGAGCACAGCGATCCGCGCCATTAACCAAATGGCGAAATACGATCTGCAGTTGGTGGAGCAGCCGACGCCTTACTATGATATTGACGGCCTCGCGACGGTCAGCCGATCCGTGCCTGTCCCCATCACTGCGGACGAATCGTGTACAAGCTTTGACAGCGCGCTCAAGCTGATTGAAAAGCGAGCAGTAGCCGCCTTTACCGTCTATCCGTCCGAAGCGGGGGGATTGCTGAAGGCCAAACAGATCGTTGAACTTGCTGATACGTACGGCATCTGGTGCGTGACGGGATCGTGGGCGGAGACGGGGATTGCCACGATGGCGAACGCCCATCTCATCGCATCGTCACGAAATTTCCCGTTTGCAGCCGATACGCACTATGGCTGGTATCAATCCGATGTATTGAGCGCTCCCCTTGATTTTCAAAACGGAAAACTGGCGATGAGCGACAAACCGGGCCTGGGTGTAGAATTGGCGAGCGACTTCAATAGCTTGAACAAAGAGGAAATCCGGGAGATGGTTTTTTACGATGATGAGAGTGCAGTGCAATTTCAGCCGCGGATCGGCATGATTTTATGAAAGGGGCGTCACGGTTGCAGTGATAATGAAAGCGCTGGTTTTAACCGAAAAGAATGTGCTGGAGCAAAAGCAAGTGCCAATCCCTGAAATAGGACCTGCCGAGGTTTTGATCAAGGTGGCCTATGCGGGAATCTGCGCGACGGATAAGGAGATCATCACCGGCAAGCTGCCCAGCCCGCTTCCGCTGATACCGGGGCATGAGATCAGCGGGGTTGTCGTCCAAAAAGGCGATTTGGTCAAGGGGCTTGAAGTCGGCGATCGCGTGGTTGTAGACCCTGCCGTTCCTTGTGGAGAATGCAGATTTTGCCGCGCGAACAAGCCGGAGTTTTGTCAAATCTATCGGGAATTGGGGATAAATGTGGACGGCGGGTGGGCGGAATATGTGAAAGCGCTCTCCCGTTGCACTCATAAGATTCCTGACGTGATGGGAATGAAATCGGCAGCGATTTTTGAACCTATGACGTGTCCTTTCGGCGCTGTTGATGCAGCTTCAGTGAATCCAGGCGAACAAGTCCTGATCATCGGCGATGGAGCGGCAGCGCTTTACTTTACGCAGATCGTGCGGATGATGGGGGCAGCGAGCAATACGGTTGTTTATAAAAGAGAGGACAGGGTCGGATTGCTGAAAAGTCTGGGGGCGGAAGTGTTGATCGGCGGCGATGAAGTATCGAAGCTGGACAAATCGCATCCGGTACAGTCGCAGGGCGGTTTTGATCTGGTCATTGATGCAGTCGGTCTTTCGGAAACGGTTCAGTCGGCCGTTCAATACGCCAGGATAGGCGGGAGAATCGTATTGTACGGCTTTAAAGATGAATGCACAGACAACTTTCCGCACCGCGAAATCATCTTGAAGAACCTGACGATCTTTGGAAGGACGAATTCGCCTTCCGTCTGGCCGCGAGCCATCGAATGCGTAAAAAGCGGGCTCATAACGCTGGATCCGTTCGTCGAAAAGGTCTTGAACCCGGAGGACGTTCCGTCCTTTCTTGACGACTTCGATCGATTTGCGGGAATCAAAGCGGTGGTGAAGTGGTCCGATTCATCAAACGATAAGGGGGACATCGAATGAAAAAAATGTGGAGTGCTGCTCTCGCGATACTGACGGTGATGTTCAGCGCCGCTTGCGGTTCGGTGGATCATTCCGGAGCCGGTTCGGAGGCTTCTCCTTTTCAGGGCAAGACCCTAAACGTGATGTCATGGGAAGGCTACCAGGAGCCCAATTGGGTCAAGCCCTTCGAGGAGAAGTACGGCGTGACAGTCAATGTGACGTACGCGGGCAGCGTGGACGATATGTTCGCCAAGGTCCAGGCAGGGTCAGTCAAATACGATCTGATTTTCGTCGATGGCGGCTCTGTGAAGCGCTATCAGCAATTCCACCTGATCCAGCCGCTCGATACCGCCAAACTAACGCATGTCAACGAACTGATCAAGCAGTTGAAGGAGAAAAATGACAAGCATGTTGTGATTGACGGGCAAACGTATGCGCTGCCGTTTGCCTGGGGCTCCTTGCCGATGATGGTCAATACGGAAAAAGTAAAGGAACCGGTCAATTCCTGGGAAGCTCTTTGGAACCAAAAGTACAAAGGGAAGGTGATCACTATGGATGATGCCAACAATCAGGTTGCGATGACGGGGCTGATGCTGGGCATTTCCGATCCTTACGACCTGAACGACGGGCAAATGGCAGAGATCAAAGCGAAGCTGATCCAGCAAAAATCGGTTGTGAAAACGTACTACAGCGGCTTTGAGGATGGGAAGAGCCTGATGGCCAGCGGCGAAGCTTGGCTGGGTTACGCTATGGGGTCGACGATGATTTCCGATCTGAAGCAGCAGGGACTGTCGATCGAAGAAGTGATTCCGAAGGAGGGGGCGCTTGTCTGGGTAGATAATGCCGTCATCGGCCAAGGTACTGAAAACCTTGAGCTTGTCCACAAGTACCTGGATTACCTTATTTCGGCGGATGTTCAGACGAAATTGATCCGTAAAACGGGGTACGGCGGCGTGAATCAGGAGGCTGCAAATCTTTTGACCCCGGAGGAAGCGAAAGCCGCCCATATGGACGATCAGGGGTATTTTGACAAACTGGTTTACATCGCGTATCCCGAAAGTTTTGAAAAACGGGTTGCCTTATGGAATCAAGTGAAGGCTGCGCAATAACATCTGAGGCTGACAAGGGGGGATTCGGCGCCCCCCTGGAAAGGAGACCGGCAGGGCATGAAAGAGGAAAGCGCTGTGCTTGAGATCAGAAACGTTTGGAAACGTTATGGCGATTATGAAGCGGTCAAAAATTTGAATATTACGGTGAAGAAGGGGGAGTTCTTTTCCATCGTAGGGCCGAGCGGTTGCGGAAAAACGACGACGCTGAAAATGATCGCAGGCTTTGAATACCCGTCTGAAGGGTCCATTCTCTTGGAGGGGCAGCAGACAGAATCGCTCCCGCCTTTCAAGCGGAATGTCAACACGGTTTTCCAAAACTACGCGTTGTTTCCGCATATGAATGTCTACAAGAATGTTGCCTATCCGTTAACCCTGAAAAAGGTAAGCCAGGACGAGCTTGACCGACGCGTGCGGGAGAGCCTGGAGATGGTTAGCATGGGGCCATTTGTGAAGCGCTATCCGCACGAGCTGAGCGGCGGGCAGAAGCAGCGCATCGCTTTGGCCAGAGCGTTGGTGTCACGACCGGAGCTGTTGCTTTTGGACGAGCCGCTGTCAGCGCTTGACTTCCATTTGCGGCAAGAAATGCAAAAGGTGTTAAAGCATTTGCAGAAAGAAGTGGGGATCACCTTTGTCTATATCACTCATGATCAAGGCGAGGCGCTCAGCTTGTCCAATCGTGTGGCGGTGATGGAGAAAGGCGTGCTCCATCAGGTGGGAACCCCGGAGCATATCTATGAGCGGCCGGAAACCAGATTCGTCGCCGGATTTATTGGAAAAACGAACTTGCTGGGCGGAATGGTGGCGTCTCCTCATGAAATTCAGGTGCTTCAGGGAAACGTCCTGACCACCAAATCTCTTCTGCCATACAAAGCTGGAGAAAGCGTCTTTCTGTCCATTCGGCCGGAAAGAATCAGTTTGCAAAAAAAAGATGAACGCTATACCAACCGGATTCGCGCCCGGTTTATTGAAGATGCTTATTACGGGTCTGAGAAGGAATTGTCGCTGGCAATGGCTGACGGAACCCCTGTTCTGGTAAGGGTAACCGATCAGAATGCAAGTGTTGATGTTGTCCCTGATACAGAGATGGATCTGTACTTTAAACCGGAAGATGTCATCGTGGTGAAGGAGTGATTCGCATGGCAAAGGACAAGCGGTGGCTGCTCCTGTTGATTTGCATCTGGGTGACGCTGTTCATCATGCTGCCGATCGGAACCATGGTGTTATATAGCCTGTGGGAAGTCAGAGATTTTCGTGTCCAGCCGTCATTTACGCTGAGCAACTATGCAACCGTTTTTCACGATCCGATTTATTTGGCGCTATTTTGGAAAACAGTCAGGTTGTCTTGTTTCGTCGCGTTGCTCTCAACCATCATCAGCTTTTTCCTTGCCCTTTACGTGATCGGAAGAGGAGCCAGGTACAAGACGATTCTGTACCTGAGCGTGCTGGCACCGCTGTGGGTCGGGTACCTGATCCGCATTTACTCGTGGCGGACCATTCTGGGCGAACAGGGATTCATCAACTCTTTTCTGATGATGGTCGGCATTCTCAAGGAGCCATCCACCCTGTTCCTTTTCAATAACACAGCAGTGGTTATCACCATGCTGTGCATCTCGATCCCTTTCACTTTTATACCGATTTACAGCGTTCTGGAGAAAATCCCCGTCAGTCTGCTGCTCGCTGCTTCCGATCTTGGTGCCAATGACAGGAAACGTTTTGTCACGGTTACTCTCCCTTTGAGTTTGCCTGGGATTGTGACCGGATTTACTTTCGCTTTCATCACAGCGTTTGGCGATTACATGGCTCCTTCACTGGTTGGAGGCACGAATGGCATCATGATCGGCAACGTGATCCAGACGCAATTCGGCGGTAGTTTCAACTGGCCATTGGGTGCGGCTCTCGCCGTGATCATGCTGCTGTTTATCCTGTCGGTCATGGTCCTGACGCGAAGATTTACCGATGTGAAAGGGGTATTTGAAGAAAACTAACGAGGTGAAGAGCCGTGTCCCGTCTGAAAAGATGGATGTTCCATTTGTTCGCTTTTTTGGTTTACTCCTATCTCTACTTTCCGATTCTTGTAACCATTCTGTTTTCCTTCAATCCGTCGAGAATGGCTACGTTGCCGATGAAATCCTTTACGCTTGATTGGTACATGAAGTTGTTTGCGGATCCCAAGCTGTGGGTTGCGGCAAAAAACAGCTTCCTTGTCAGCATCCCGGCAACGCTGATCGCCATCCTGTTCGGCACGATGGCAGCCCTCTTGTTTCAGCGCCACAAGTTCAGGGGAAGCCAGTTCCTGCAGCTTTCCATACTGCTTCCTTATATCTTGCCAGGGATTATAACGGGAATTTCGCTGACGCTGATTTTCAAGTTTTTCCATGTGGAGTCCTCGCTGCTGACCGTCGTCATCGGGCATGTCTCGTTCATAACGCCTGTCGTGATGTTTCTGGTGATGGACCGGCTGCGCAGATTTGACAAGGGGCTTGAATTCGCCTCGATGGATTTGGGGGCAACGCCACTGCAAACCTTTTTTCGCATTACCTTGCCGAATATTCGGGGAGCCTTGGCAGGAGGAGCCTTGCTCGGCTTAACCCTGTCGCTGGATGAGGTCGTGATCACCTTTTTCCTGATCGGGACGGATAATACCTTGCCTATTCAAATTTGGTCGATGATCCGGTTCGGCTACTCCCCGCAAATCAACGCCATCTATTCCATCATCGTTCTGCTGTCGCTCATGCTGATCTTCTTTCTGGGCAAAAGAGCGTTTTTCAGCAAGGAAGCAAGCCGTTGACGCCGAACAGGTCAACGCATTAAGAGGAGGGAGCTGTCTTTGAATCCGATTGAATTGATAACGTTTGGTGAATCGATGGTCTTGTTCAATCCCGGAAAAGCGGGAGCGCTCCGCTATGTTCAGCATTTCCACAAACAGATCGGGGGCGCCGAGTCCAATGTCGCGATCGGGGTTCAGCGCTTGGGGCATCAGGCCGGGTGGTTCAGCCGACTGGGCAACGATGAATTTGGCAAGTTTGTACTCTCCACGATTCGCGCCGAGGGTGTAGATACGTCAAAGGTGATCGTGGATGACAGAGGTCCGACGGGCCTTTATTTCAAGGAAAAGCGGAACAAGCGGGATGTGCGGGTTACCTATTATCGGAAGGGCTCGGCTGCCAGCTTTCTGTCACCGGATGATCTGGACGAGTCCTATCTCAAACAGGCAACCTGCCTGCATCTCACGGGGATTACACCAGTCTTAAGCCCGACTTGCCGCTCTGCCGCCCTGGAAGCGGTGCGGATCGCCAGACAAAATGGGGTCATGGTCTCGTTCGATCCCAACATTCGATATACATTGTGGAACTCGTCCGATGCGAAAACGACGCTTTGCGCGATCGCCAGCCAGTGTGACGTGGTCATGCCGGGTTTGCAGGAAGCCCAGTTCTTGACGGGAAAGGAGTCTCCGCGTGACATCAGCAGCTATTTTCTTGAACAAGGGGTTTCGGCTGTCATTCTGAAGCTGGGGGAGCAGGGGGCCTATTTCGCCGTGAAAGGTCACGAACAGTTTGTGCCTGCTTTTCCCGTGGACGATGTCGTGGATCCTGTGGGCGCGGGTGACGGCTTTGCGGCGGGTGTGCTGGCGGGACGGCTGAAGGGCTGGGATTGGGATGAGGCTGTCCGGCTGGGGAACGCGGTAGGAGCCATGGTTGTACAGACGGACGGCGACGTGGAGGGGCTGCCCGCGTTTGAGGAAGTGGAGCGTTTCTTGCAAAAGCCGGCCGCAGATGTGTCGAGATAAGCGATTGGAGGGTGAACATGATGGCCCAAGTGCAACTGACAGATTTGTTTCATAACGGCGTAGTAGCGGTCATTCGGAAAATTCCTGCCGACCTGATGGTTCCTGTGACGGAATCGCTGCTGGATGGAGGAGTCCGCGCGATTGAGATCACGCTGGATTCCCCGGATGCCTTGCAATCCATCATGACGGTGAAGGAAAAATTCGCCGATTCGGTGATGGTTGGAGCGGGGACGGTGCTGGATGCGCAAGCCGCCTGGAGGGCGGTCTCGGCTGGCGCAGAATTTATCGTATCGCCTAATGTGGATCCTGCGGTCATCGAGATGACGAAAAACTGCGGCAAGCTGTCCATACCGGGCGCAATGACGCCTTCCGAAATGGTGGTCGCCCATCGGAGTGGGGCGGACGCCGTGAAAATTTTCCCAGGTGGGGTTCTCGAGCCTGCATTTCTCCAAGATGTGCGCGGACCGCTCGGCCACATCCCGCTCATGGTGACGGGCGGAATCACGCTGGCAAACACGGCCTCATTCATCCAAAATGGTGCAGAGGCCGTGGGTGTCGGCAGCGCTTTGCTCACCAAGATGGACTTGGCTGAAAAAAACTTTGCGAGGATTGCGGAGCGAGCCGGGCTTTTCTGCGAGCAGGTCGCGCGAGCAAGAAAAGCGTTGGAGGTAGGTCCCGTTGAGGGCATATCTTAACCTGAAAAAATACGAGCTGCTGCGAAAAGTCGGTTCCATCAAGCAGGTGGCAGGCATTGAGATGATTTCCTTCATGGATGGCAGGGCAAAAGGAGTCCAAGGATTTGATGTGCGGAACGGAAGGCTCCGTTTTACGGTTTTGAGTGACCGGGCCTTGGATATTGGACAGGTGGAATTTGACGGAATTCCCTTCGCGTGGCTCTCACCGGTCGGGTATTCTTCCGGCTATTTTTACGAACCGGAAGCGGATGGCTGGCAACGTAACTTTTCGGGCGGATTGCTGACGACTTGCGGCTTGACCCAGGTAGGGGAGCCATGCGTGGATGGAAGTGAACAGCTGGGCCTCCACGGCAGGATCTCCAATACGCCCGCAAGCCAGGTGGCCTACGCGGAAAATTGGGATGGTGAAACGCTTGTCTTGTCGGTCAAAGGGAAAGTGGGGCAAACCGTCCTTTTCGGCGAAAACCTTGAGATGCACCGGACGATCACAACCCGCTACGGCGCTCAAACGATCCAGATTCATGATCGGGTGATCAATCAAGGGTTTCAGCCTGCGCCGCTCCTGTTTTTGTATCATATCAATCTGGGCTTTCCACTTGTTGACGAACACTCCTATCTGGTATGCAGTGCGGGCAATGTAACAGCATGGGAAGGAACTTCCGCTGCCAATCTCGAGAAGTTTGACAAGATTCCTCCGCCGGATCAGAACGTGAATGAAGAGGTGATCCATGTCGACCTTCAGCCTGCTGAAGACCAATACTGCTACGCGCTGCTCGTCAATCCGAATGAGGAACTGGCCTTTTTCATCAAATTCAGGAAGCAGCAGTTTCCGCGATTCTCGATCTGGAAGGGAATCAGGGAAGGCGTGTATTGCCTGGGCTTTGAGCCATCCAATTGCGGATTGAACGGGAGGCTGCATGAAAAAGAGAACGGACAATTGGAATGGCTGGCGCCGTTTGCAGAACGACACTTTGAGGCGGAATTCGGCTTCCTTCAGTCGACCGCGGCCATACAGAAATTTATCGAAGTAACATTCGGAGGGCCTGCATGAAAATCTATGACATAACGATGACGATATCCGCTGAAATGCCCTGCTTTCCGGGCGAACAGCAAGCGATCCTGACCTATGAGATGAAAATGGAGGACGGCAGCATCGCTAATGTCAGCACACTTACGCTTGGCACGCATACGGGAACACACGTGGATACCCCGTTGCACTTCATTGCGGATGGCAAACCAATCGATCAATTTGATGCTGGCGCCTATTCGGGCCGATGCTATGTCATCGACCTGTCGCATGTGAAAGAATGCATTACAAAGGACGACCTCATCCCATACGAAAAAATCGTGGAAGCTTCCGAAATCGTGTTGTTCAAAACGCGGAACAGCCAATTGCTGAAACTGTCCGCCTATCAAAAAGATCACGTTTTCCTGGATCATCGCGGAGCGGAATATTTGGTCGGCAAAGGAATTAAAGCAGTCGGAATCGATTATCTCTCCATCGAAGGTTTTTTTGAAACGGAAGGAAAGACGCATCTGACCCTGCTGACGAATAATGTTCTCATTATCGAGGGGGTCGATCTGTCTGAGATTCAAGAAGGGGAGTACGAGTTGATTTGTCTGCCTTTAAAGGTGAAAGGTGCTGAAGGTGCGCCGGCTCGGGCGGTTTTAATAAAGAGAGGGTAAAGGGAATGGGAGATGGGTAGTTGTTCCCCCATCTCCCGCCTCCACCATCTCGATTCGAGGATACCACACCATGCGCTGTCAGCTTGATTCGGGGATCCTTGAATTGATCGGAATAGTCCTTTTTCCAGGGCTCCAAATATCTAGGTGACTCAAACATTCCACTTACAAGCAGCAATACAACAACCAAGGGAAGCTGGACGAATTGGCCGAAATCATTGCCAGGCGATCTTTTACTGAGCAAGCTCCTGACCAGTTGATTGAGAACACAAAAAAGGTGATAGCGGCCAATGAACCCACGGCCTATCGAGCTTCGATGATTGCCTCTGTCAATGCGGATAGTAGAGACATCTTGGCAAAAATCAGCCAGCCTGTATTAGTCATCGTTGGGGAAGGCGACCTGACCACTCCTGTGGAGTGTAGCCGGTATCTGCACCAGCACATTGAAGGCTCCCAATTGGTGATCCTACCAGAGGCAAGGCATATCTGCACACAAGAAAGACCCGATCTATTCAATCAAGCCTTGGTTGCATTTTTACACAACGCTGAAGATAGGTAGATAAATCTTTGATCGACTGTTCGCTAGTGATGCCACCTGAAAGGGTGGCTTTTTTATTTTGAATAATTTGGTTAAAAAAAGATCACAACATAAAAGGTGTTTACATCAAAGGAGGACCCATATGAAAAAGATTGCGAGAGGAAAATCAATAATCCCAATCCTTACACTCATGATGGTAACAACAGGCTGTGAGAATTCAACTGAGTTCAGACATTCTCTTGATGCTGCATCGGCATCAGTTGGTGTTACTGCTGAAGAACCGCGTGTGCCTGTAAATCTATCACCCAAGGTAGTATTAGAACCGGAAGCGCAAAAGATCGTTGATGCTACCGCTAACCCTCCCTTTGTGTACGACCTTGGTCCCGAAAAAGCACGGGAAAACTTGGACAAACTTCAATCGGGTCCCGTTCGAAAGCTGCCAGTAGATGAAAAAGACCTTACGATCAAGGGGGGACCAACGGGAGAGGTATCTCTGAAAATCGTACGACCAAAAAACGTGAGAGGTAATCTCCCTGTCATTTTATACATCCACGGAGGAGGGTGGGTGTTAGGGAATGCACATACACATGACCGTTTGATTCGTGACCTGGCTGTGGGTTCACAATCCGTTGTCGTTTTCCCCAATTACAGTCTCTCACCTGAAGCTAAATACCCCGTTGCCATCGAGCAAGTTTATACTGCATTAAAGTGGATTGCAGACAATGGGAAAAAGTACGGGATGAACCCGGATAAACTGACGGTGGCAGGAGACAGTGTTGGTGGCAATATGACGGCTGCTGTCACGCTGATGGACAAGGATCGTGGTGGCCCACCGATTCATAAACAATTGCTTTTCTATCCTGTAACCAATGCATCGTTTGATACGGAATCGTACAAGCAGTTTGCCACAGGGTATTATCTTCGTCGTGACGTCATGCAGTGGTTCTGGGATCAGTACACAACCGATCCAAAGCAACGAGCGGAAATCTATGCTTCTCCACTGCGTGCGACTACCGAACAATTGAGAGGACTTCCCCCAGCCTTGGTCATCACTGATGAAGCGGACGTACTGCGTGATGAAGGCGAAGCCTATGCTGCCAAACTTCGGCAAGCTGGCGTTCCTGTAACAGCAGTACGTGTTCTCGGCACCATCCACGACTTTATGATGCTGAACGACTTGGCCAACACACAGGCGGTACGTGGAGCAACGATGCTTGCCAACGAATGGCTTCGAAAATAGGCGTTCGTTCCACGATGCGCAATTTGCGAGGAGCTAGCGTGTTAGCTCCTCTTTCTGTTTTTCTAAACAAAGCACTGGCACTAACTCATTATGTACCGTAAGAAACGGTTTCATGGGCCTCTGCATATACATAATCATTATGAATGGCGGAGGCATGACGGGTATGATTAAAATCGGTCAATCATTTATCAATTACGAAACCCTTAGGAATCAATTGCGTTTGAACCAAACACAGCAGGAGATCGTAGAACGTATGTCTGCAAGCCCAGTCGTATTCGGGTACGATTCTCTGGATCAACTAAGGTTTGAATTAAAGCTAAGAAATGACATCGTCAAATCGGCCAAAGCGCTTAATGATAGCGGGGCCTCGTTTGGATCCTTTTCACGATCGCGATCGAATCCGGATTATTGGAATACTACCGACTTTGGCGGTTTTCAACTCCGGTATGGAGTGAGACCTTCTGATGCCATTCGCGATATTTTTACGAATGGTTCAGAATATGCCTTCGAGTGTTCAACCGCAATCATTATTCTTTATTATCGAGCGGTTCTGCAATCGATTGGTGCACAAACATTCGACCGATTGTTTCCTACTATTTTACTTTTTGATGGTCAATACGATGAAGGACTAGGTTTAACCACACAAGATCTAACGAATACAGTAGTCCTGCCGGGAGATGTTTTGTATTTCGACAACCCTGATTATAATCCTGAAACCCCCGAATGGATGGGAGAAAACGTTGTGTATTTGGGAAATGGTTTATTTTATGGTCATGGAATCGGGATAATGGGGGCCTCGGAAATGATCTATAATCTTAATACGTTAAGAATGCCAGGTGCGAGACGTTCCGCTTATTTGATGAATCGGGTTGCCCGCCCGGATTTTGCATCATTGGCCCGGTACAGTACTGATTCAATGCCTTGAAGGCCCAATCACTTGTCATCAGGTAAGGTCGTATGAATCATGACGATAAACGGTAAATGCTCTCTATGAAAAAACGCCCTCTCAAAAACAAGAGTTATGATCAGAGTACAGGAGTTGTAACGATTAATCAGAGCGATACCTCTGATATACTTCCTCCTGATCCCGAAAATAGCGTTGACAGTTGGGGAATAAAAATACAGGTTGGTGGAGAAACGATCTGGCTGTTTATCAACCAAGATCTTGTACAAGTAGGGCAGGCGCCAAATTATACAGTTACGAAGATTCCAGATCGTCGTCCACAACGATAAAATAGGTAGAAAACCTCTAACCGACTGCTCGCTATAAATTGCGGGTCAGTCGGTTATTTTTAAGGCTTCCGATATTGGTATTTGATTGGGTGAATCCCCAGTTATGGTAGGGAAATTGTGCTGACATACTGGGGAGGTATGTTGCCAAATTCAAGGTACGCCTATCCTGTGTATTGAATCATTGTAGAAGGGATTGGAACAGTTGTTTAAAAGCATGTAAATGAAATAATTAACCGTAAATCAAATCCAGTATATCTCCACGACCTTCCCGTCCATCTAAACCCTGCAACTGACCTGCCGCCTACGAATACAGGGAAAAACCAGAATTGATCCCCATCTATAAGCCAAATATAAGTAAAACGAAACCGACAGCCCGCAATAGCCCCAGGATCAATTCGAAAGGGAGCGGGTTGTAAGGGAATGAAGGTTGGGGGAGGAGATGTTGGCTGTTGTCCTGGTCCAAATCCTGGTCCCGGTCCTGGTCCTGGTCCAAATCCGGGTCCCGGTCCAAATCCTGGTCCAAATCCTGGTCCTGGCGGTCGACCAGAAGGTGGTCCAAAAGGTGGCCCAAATGTCATTCAATATCACTCCTTTTACATGATCTTTGACCATTGTATGTTCGATCGAATCACAATGATTGGGCAGATTTGAGGATGAAATTCCATTACCTCACCTTTCTGGCGGGGTATTTTTATTCGCTCTCCCGTTCCACCATACATAACAAATAAAACCACCTGATGAGGTGGTTTTAAATGGGGAACTACTAGAAAAGTTGTTGATGCTCGACAAAAAGCTTAAGGTAGCTTCCTATTGCTTCGTAAAACGGTTATAAAACCGTCCAATATATCATGACTTACTGAAAATCCTTTGCGCTTATAAAATTCCAAAGCGATATCATTACCATTTGAGACAAAGATAAAATAATCTTCAACATCATCAAATTGTTGCAACCACTTCATGGACAGATTGAAGAGTGTGGATCCAATTCCATGTTGTCTGTACTCTTCTTTCAGGTAAAATTGTGATAAACAACCTACATCGTTTTTCGTGACAGTGGAAAGGTCAAAAAAAGTGGCAAAATCATTTGAATAGGTTTCTTTGGGAGAGATATTCGAATAGACATAGCCTACTGGTTTATCATCATCTTTCACTACCACAATATGATTATGTATTGCGCTTTTTATGGAAGGAATCATCCTTGTTTCAAATTTCATGTTGTCAAACAGTTCCGGTTTCATGTTTGCTTTCGACTTCTGAAAGGCCATAAGTTCATTGCATAGTTCTCTACAGCACGCGATTTCGTTATCCGGTATAACCTCATAGGTAATGTTCATGTTTTTCACCCTCTCTACATTCTCATTTACTGAATTGCCTACGATCTCATTTTAAAAGATCATCACGTTTAAACAAGTATGCAGTATTTATTGACTAAGTCAGTAAAAACTGACTAAAGGAGCGACTCGATGAATAGAGAAGAAACGGAAAGCAAAGTTAAAAATGATTGCCCGTTAACATACGCTTTTAACATCATTGGAGGTAAATGGCGACTGCCGATTATCTGGGCGTTGTGGCAGAACAAAACGTTGCGTTACAACGAATTGAAACGGAGAATACATGGAATTACCAATATGATGCTATCGCAAGCCTTAAAGGAAATGGAGGATTACGGGCTTGTTGTTCGTAAGCAGTATATGGAAATTCCCCCAAGGGTCGAATATTCACTGACTGAAGCCGGAATGGAATTGGTACCTTCTTTACATTCACTTGCAAAATGGGGTAAGCAGATGCAAAATAAGCGAAATTCCATAGGGGAGGCGTAAATACCAGTAGGATAAAAAAAGAACTGGTTATTCACCAGCTCAGATTGTCGAGAAACCC
>NZ_RHHQ01000012.1 GCF_003710825.1 Brevibacillus fluminis
CACAAAATTCTTGACAGACCCTCAGCCCGCTTAAACACAAACTCCCTTAGCATCCCTTTCAATACCTCAAACGGTATCTGGGCTGCATCACCAGAATGCAACTGGCCCTCGAGTTCTGCTTTCCGCACAGAAAACGCTGCTCCGTTTCAGATAATTCTCGTACTGGTATTGTCAAATCATCGGCTTTTAGCTCATCATTTTCATATAATACAAAGTACTTTTTCTTTTTTCGCTTCAAATCGGCAAGTTCCTTATCGACATGCTTCAATTCCTGCTCAAGTGGTTCTTTATCCACTTCTTGGCGTTGCCCCAGTTCTCTTGCCACATCTTCTATAATCTGAGGTTGGCATACAATCTTTTCAATCCGAGTGAGAATCTCTGCTTCTGCATAATGGCTCTCACACTATTCGCTCGACATACAGCCGAGCCTTTATTGGCAAACTGCCCACATTGATAATACAGGCTGTACTTGATTTCCCCATTCTTTTGTTCTTACGTGTGGCACATTGAGCAACCATGCCGTGTTCACACATTGGGCATCGCATAACACCCGTAAAGGGGAAGGAGCCATGAAAAACCTGTGCTGGCTTTTTAGATTTGACCTTGTACATTGCCGCAAGACAAGGCAAATGGAACGGTGGCAAAGTCTTGGGGTATGAATCTGAGAGGTGGAAGAAAGCACATTCCGTAAGCGTAAGGAGACTCGACTAGTCGTTTTGAAACCAGAAGCTGCCCTTGTCCGAATGGTCTTTGAAAAATACGCTAGTGGAAAAGGGATAAAAGCGATTGCTAATGAATTGAATCATTCGGGATACAAGACAAAGTGGGGAAAAGCTTTTAGCGTGCACCGTGTTCCAGATTTCCTCAGAAATGATCGCCTCATGCTACCTTTTTCTTCAATGTAGTTGGAATTAGTGCCTTCTATTCTCTTGGTCGATAGCGAAGGATTGAAGACGGAGACAAAAACCGGAAAAATGAGCCTGCACATGTTGGGTACTATTGCAGAATTTGAGAGAGATAATATCGTTGATAACGTAAAAATGGGAACGAAACAACGTTTACGAAAAGATACACCATATTTCTTAAGGTCTTGTGTAATAGTTAAAAGATCAAAAAGAGTTCGTGAGATTCGGTTTATTTTCTAGACAATAACTGTTTCAAACAAGCCTTGCTTTGCACCCTTTATCAACTGTTTCAGTTGTGGGCGATTATGAATTGATTTTCCGGAGATACCTTCATCAACATACTTATTATGGACAATATATCCATGTTGATTAGATATTGTTTCAATGTTTCCAATTGAGCCTGTATAATATACCCTTCCTCAGATTGCTCCTCTGTATTTATTAGTACTGCTCATAGAGTTGAGGTATTTGTATAAGAAGTTATAATGGACTAGTTTAGATGTGGCTCCTGCTTGAGGGTAGTTCTTTTGATATGCTAAGATTTGGGAAGTATTCTGGAATGTGTGGAACAAATAGACTACTATTATTAAAGATAGAGTACGAGGGGTTCAGAGCTTACATACTGCTACATAATTCACATTGGTGAAAGGAGTTTAAAATGAATAAGATATTTCTTTCTCATAGTAGTGTGGACAAAGATTATGTTAGACCGATAGCTATGTATTTTGGTAACGATAGGGCCGCTTTTGATGAATTTACATTTGAGAGTGGAATGCAAACTATAACAGAAATTTTTAAAAGTATAGATAAAACTGACATTTTTGTTTATTTCATCTCTGAATCTGCATTGAACTCCGAGTGGGTGAAGGAAGAGATTAATCAAGCTCAAGAAAAACTTCAGGATAATAGACAGAAACTATCCCAAATATTTCCGATAATTATTGATGAAAATATAAAGCATAGTGATTCTAGAATACCTAGCTTTTTAAGAACAGGTATGTTTGCATATAATCTTCGTCATATAAATAATTTCAGAATTGCATGCAAAAAAATCGAGTCACAACTTACGTTATTAACTATGAGGCAAAACGAGATATTTTCTCTGAAATACGACTTTTTTTATGGCAGAGATCTAGAAAAGAAAGCATTTAAAGATTGTTTTGAAGAGCGTACCATTGAGGGGAAAATAAAACATATAAAGTGCTTGGTTGTATCAGGGATTGATGGAATAGGAAGGAAAGCGTATGTGCGCGGTACTCTAAAAGATACTGGCCTAATGGAAAAACATTATTTTCCCTCGGTGATATCTCTTGATAAATCAGAAGGAATAGAGGATTTTATAATAAAAGTATCTGATTTAGGTTTTGGCGAGTATACTATTCCTGATTTTCAGACAATAACTGCTCTCGATGACAAAATTAGAATTCTTGCAGATTTACTAATAACCGTACAGAAATATTTAGAACACATAACTATAGAGGATCATTTTTGCTTAATTGATGAAACAGGTTCTTTTAAATTTTGGTTTGAAAAAGCATTAGAGCAGATTAACAACCAAATAGTACTATCAGTAATATCGAATGTTAGTCTAGACGCGTTCCGCTATAGACGTCATTCTTACATTTTTCACTGTAGTCTTGAAGAGCTCGGAGCATCTGATACTGTTGGTTTTTTAAGAACATTATCTAAACTAAACGATGTTCCATTTGAAGAAAATGATTTGGATGCCGTCGCACCTGTACTCACAGGATATCCGCCCCAAGTTGTCTATTGCACAGATTTGGCTAAAGAAAATAGTATTAAATTTGTTACAAATAATCAGTACCTGGTAAGTGAGATGCCTAACATCAGCTCTGGGAAAATGATTGATTTAGTAATTGAAACTAATCTAAAAGATGAATATTTCGGGTTTTTAGCGTTTTTAGCTAGATTTGGTTCAACTCCTGTTGGTCTTGTTAATCTAGTAATTGAAGCCAATAATAATTATAAATTAATTCTTTCAAAATTAAAAAAATTTAATATATGCAGCCATACAGGAGCGACTGGTGAATATATAAAGCTAAGTGCTGTGATTCGAGATTATGTTCAAAGAATGAATTACGAACTAACAGATGATATAAAATCAATATTAAGTGATAGAATAATCCAATTCCATGAAGAAATTCAAGATCCAGAGTATGTAGATTTCCTTGATTTTTCGGAGTTGACGTATCTTATAAAGGAAAATTTGAAGCAAGGAAAAACCATACCTGAGAGGTTTTTATACTCTACGTTATACGTACAGACTGTTTTGGATCTATATAATGAGCGACAATACAATCGAGTTATAGAGTTTGTAGAGTCTCTTAAAACACGTTCAGGCTTTATGTATTTACAAGAGGAAATACAGAAAAATATTCAGTTCTATTACTGCAGTGCATTAGCAAGAAAAAGGTCACTTAAATTTGAGGCAGAAGTTGATTTTTTTCATGCCGAAAATGATTATTATAGGTACAATTTCCTGAAAGGCTTCAGTGCGAGATTGAAAGGGCAATATGCCAGAGCAGAAAGATATTTAAACAATGTATTAAGAAAAAACTTTAATCACCATAATGCAAGACGTGAGTTGGTAATTGTGTACACAAGTATGCAAGACTATGATGTAGCTTTGGAGTTAGCCAAGATAAACTATCATCGTTCACCAGAGAACATTTACCATATACAGGCATATTTTGATTGCATGATTAGACAACCAAAATCCAAGTTAGACAATAGAGCTATCGAGGGTATGTTGAATACTGCTAGAGCGGTGCAAAGAAATAAACCGGCTGAAATCTATTATCAACTTGAAGCAAAGGCAGCAGCTTTTTTGGAAGATGATAAAAAGCGGTCAATTGATTTTATAAGAGAAGGGTTAAAACAATTTACCAAGTCGTTATATTTATACAGAGATATGTTCGATATATATAAACATTTCGGTGACGTAAAAGGTATGGAGGAGTCCTTCTCCTTATTAAAAGAAAAATATCACGATGGTCACGATGATCAGAAAATTACAGTTTTCTATCGAGAGTGTTATCTTTCTGCATATAAGGGCAACTCGCTGCCTGTATTAAAGTTGAAAATTCAAAGCAATCAGGATCTTCCGGACGAAGCAAAATCAACATTATTGTCCAACATCGAAAGAATATACTCTACAGTTAATAAATAGGATTTACATAATAACGAAGGCCATCCCGCTATGGGATGGCCTTATACTTGCAGTTACAGGTAGTGGTATCACAAATGACACACTCGAAGTTATTTGGAAATCAGAAAAGCAAAGAAAACCACAACAAGCAAAGTAACCGCCTCAAAGTTGGATTATCCAAACGCACAAATGTTGTTTAGTAACCACAGTAAACCAATTTTTTTCCGTGAAATGGGGTACCTCTCTTAGTTCCCTGATTTTTCGCCCTCAGGTGTGCGGGTGGTTGAAAGACAAGTTCGGCGTATCGTGGCAGATTGTCCCAAGTAATTTAACGGAAATGTTATGCAACCCAGACCCTGAAAGAGCTGAACGAGTGATGAAGGCATTGCTTGAAACGAAAGCGAAAATCAATATGAGATCGTTAAAGCAAGCATTCGAAGGCTAATGGATATCCCGTGATGTAATGGCCCATTATAGAACGAAACACCCAAGCCCGGTCCCTCCCCCCAGGACCGGGCTTATTCACTTCTCCCCCACAATAAGCAAAACTTATCATCGGCATAAGTGATTCTGATTGCTCGGGTCTCTTTCCTGTGATAATTTTAATTCAAATAAAACAAAGTATATATGTTTACTCGGAATAATTTCGTCATATGAGAGGTGCATATTGTTGGTACTCAAGGTGACAGACAGTCCATTTAGTCAGGAACAAGTGGAGCTACTGAATCGGTTGCTACCCACGCTTTCAGGAGTGCAAAAGGTTTGGCTGAGCGGTTATCTTTCGGCTCTTTCCCAAGCGGAAACAACGTTGGCCGCCGGGGTTCAAACCGTTACAGCTACAAGCGGCCCGGTCATTTCCAAGGAAGTGACAGTGCTTTTCGGATCCCAATCCGGTAACAGTCAAAAGCTCGCCAAGAAGCTGTCCAGCAAGCTCCAAGAGCAAGGCTTTTCCGTAACGCTCTCCTCGATGAGCGATTTCAAGACGAACACGCTGAAAAAGGTACAAAACCTGCTCGCTGTGGTCAGTACGCACGGGGAAGGGGAACCACCGGACAACGCGATCTCCTTCCATGAATTCCTACACAGCAAAAGAGCGCCTCAATTGGAGGGTCTGCGGTTTTCCGTGCTGGCTTTGGGTGACACGTCTTATGAATTTTTCTGCCAAACCGGCAAAGATTTCGACAAGCGGCTGGAAGAACTCGGAGGCAAGCGCCTGACGCCCCGCGTCGATTGTGATGTAGATTACGACGAACAGGCCACTACGTGGATCAACCAAGTACTGGCTGCTCTCGGTGAAGCGTCGGCAAACCAACTCGAGGTCGCTGCAAGCATCGGTGTTGCCACAACCGGAATCGGTACACAAACCGAAACCGAATACTCACGGTCGAACCCGTTCCAGGCCACCGTGCTGGAGAATTTGAATCTGAACGGACGCGGAGCAGATAAGGAAACGCGCCACCTGGAAATCTCCCTTGAAGGGTCCAATCTTACCTATGAACCGGGCGACTGTTTGGGCATCTACACCAAAAATCATCCGCGCCTCGTCCAAGAGTTGATTGACGCGATGGGCTGGAAGCCGGAAGAACTTGTTCCGATTCAGAAGAACGGGGAAGAGGGCACGTTGGAAGAGGCGCTCACGAGCCATTATGAAATCACGGTTCTCACCAAGCCTCTCTTGGAACAAGCGGCAAGGCTTGTTTCCGGAAACGGGCTGCAGGAGCTGCTTGCGGAAGGACGGGAGCAGGATCTGCGAGAGTATGTCCGCAACCGGGATTTGTTGGATTTGGTTCAAGACTACAGCTTGAAAGGCGTGTCTGCCAAAGATTTCGTCTCCATTCTCAGAAAGCTGCCGCCGCGCCTCTATTCGATCTCCAGCAGCTTGCAGTCCTACCCGGACGAAGTGCATCTGACAATTCGTAAAGTTCAATACGAGGCGCATGGACGGGAGCGGTATGGCGTGAGCTCGAGCTATGTCGCAGATCGTCTGGAAGCAGGGGAAACACTGCCGGTATTTGTGCAGAACAACCCGAACTTCAAGCTTCCGGCTAACCCGGACACACCGCTGATCATGATCGGACCTGGTACAGGTGTTGCTCCATTCCGCGCCTTCCTTGGGGAACGGGAGGAGGTTGGGGCGAAAGGCAAGACGTGGCTTTTCTACGGCGACCAGCATTTCGCCACCGACTTCCTTTATCAGCTGGACTGGCAGCGTTGGCTCAAAGAAGGCGTGCTGACGCGCATGGATGTTGCATTCTCTCGCGATACGAGCGAAAAGGTGTACGTGCAGCACCGGATGCTGGAGAAGAGCAAGGAGATTTATCAATGGCTGCAGGATGGGGCGCATCTATACGTGTGCGGAGACGAGAAAAAGATGGCGCACGACGTCCACGCCGCCCTGGTCACCATTCTCCAACAAGAGGGTGGGCTTGATGCAGAGGAAGCAGTCGCCTATTTGAAACAATTGCAGCAGGAAAAACGTTATCAGCGTGATGTGTACTAGGTTTGATCATAGATAGCGAGAGGAGATATAAAGCATGTCAGAAAATCATTTGCTTTCGCAAAACAGTGCTCCTCACAGCGATGTCGAGGATATTAAACGCCGAAGCGATTATTTGCGGGGAAGCCTGGCGGAAACGTTGGAAGACAGAATTACAGGGTCTATTCCTGAGGACGATAACCGCTTGATGAAATTCCATGGCAGCTACATGCAAGATGACCGGGATCTGCGCAACGAACGGCAAAAGCAAAAGCTGGAGCCGGCCTATCAATTCATGGTGCGCGTGCGTGCGGCAGGTGGGGTTGTCACGCCTGCGCAATGGCTCATGATGGACGATATCGCCCAGCGATTTGCCAACGGGACGATTCGCTTGACGACCCGTCAGTCTTTCCAGCTGCACGGGGTCATCAAGTGGAATATGAAAAACATGATCAAAGAAGTAAACGATGCTTTGTTGAGCACGCTGGCTGCTTGCGGGGACGTGAACCGCAACGTCATGTGCAACCCGAATCCGTACCAGTCGGACGTACATGAACAGGTGTATGAATGGGCCAAAAAACTGAGCAATCATCTGGACCCTCGGACCCGCGCATATTATGAAATCTGGTTAGATGAAGAGAAGGTTGTGGACAGTCTGGAAGCGGAAGAGCAAGAACCGATCTACGGCCCCGTCTATTTGCCGCGCAAGTTCAAGATCGGGATCGCGGTTCCACCTGCCAACGACGTTGACGTATTCTCACAGGATTTGGGCTTCATCGCTATTCATGAGGAAGGGCGGCTGCTGGGCTTCAACGTTGCTGTCGGCGGCGGAATGGGGATGACTCACGGCGATACGAAGACGTATCCGCAGGTGGCGCGGGTAATTGGTTTCGTTACGCCGGAACAACTGCTGGATGTCGCCGAGAAAACGGTCATGATCCAAAGAGACTACGGCGATCGTGCGGTGCGAAAGCATGCCCGGTTCAAATATACGATCGATGACCGCGGTATCGAATGGTTCATCCAAGAGCTGGAGCAGCGTCTTGGCTGGAAGCTGGAAGAGACGCGCGCCTATCATTTCGATCATAATGGCGACCGCTACGGCTGGGTGAAAGGGAGCGACGACAACTGGCATTTTACCCTTTTCATTCAAAATGGCCGGGTGAAGGACGAAGACAACAACCGTTTGATGTCAGGTCTGCGGGAAATTGCCAAGGTGCATACAGGTGATTTCCGCCTGTCGCCGAATCAGAACCTCATCATCGGGAATGTAACCAGCGAAAAGAAACAGGAAATCGAACAAATCATTCAACATTATGGGCTCACCGACGGCGCTTCCTACTCCGCGCTGCGGAGAAATTCCATGGCCTGCGTTTCATTGCCAACGTGCGGATTGGCGATGGCCGAGTCGGAGCGCTATTTGCCTACGCTGCTGGATAAGCTTGAGCTGATCTTGGATGAGGCGGGCTTGCGCGATGAGGAGATCGTCATTCGCATGACAGGCTGCCCCAATGGATGCGCGAGACCGGCCCTGGCGGAAATCTCCTTTATCGGGAAGGCTGTCGGCAAATACAACATGTATTTGGGCGGCGGTTTCACCGGAAATCGCTTGAATAAGCTGTATCGCGAAAACATCGGAGAGGCAGAAATTCTGGCAGAGTTGCGGCCGATCTTGAACCGTTATGCGAAGGAACGGGAGGAAGGCGAGCATTTCGGAGATTTCGTCATCCGCGCCGGATATGTGAAAGAAGTGAAATCGGGACTCGATTTTCATGCGTAATGCGGCAAAATAATAAGGAGCTACCCGAATTAAATGGGTAGCTCCTTTTCGCATCAAAAGCCTTCGACCACGAGCTTGCCAATCATGTCCCCGGCCTGAATCTTTTCGTGCGCAACACGCAAGTTTGCGGCATCAATCGGTGTAAGCCGCTGTGTTAAGGTGGTTTTTACTTGTTTCGCATCAATCTTATCTCCCACGGCAGTGAGAATGCGGTGTTGTTCGAGCATGTCCTTCGATTGGAATAGGGAGCGAGTAAACATGAATTCCCAATGAAAGGATACGCTTTTGTATAAGAGCACATCGAGGTTGATCGGTTCGTTAACGGGAACAACGGAGCATATTTTTCCCTGAGGGCGAATCACTTCAGCCATGTTGTCCCAGTGCCCTGCTGTATGGTTCAGGCAAAAAATCATATCGACCGTCTCGATCCCCAGCTCCTTGAGCTGTGGGGCGAATGCCAGTTTATGGTTGATGATAAAGTCTGCCCCATTCGCTTTTACCCATTCCGATGATTGGGTTCGGGACGATGTTCCGATGACTGTCAAGCCTGCGTTTTTTGCGAGCTGCGTGGCGATGGAACCAACACCTCCAGCTGCGCCAATGATGAGTATGGTTTTGTTTTCATTCTCACGCTTGTCGTGACTGACTCCCATGCGTTCGTACAGTCCTTCCCAGGCAGTGAGTGATGTCAACGGCATTGCTGCGGCTTGAGCAAAATCCACGCTCTTTGGTTTCCGTCCCACGATCCGCTCATCTACCAATTGGAACTCGCTGTTCGAACCTGGCCGATTCAAATCGCCTGCGTAGTATACTTCATCGCCAGGTTGGAAGATTGTGCAGTCCGGTCCAACCTGTTCCACAATACCGGCTGCATCCCAGCCGAGCACCTTAGGCGCATCTCCATCATTTCCCCTGGAACGAACCATCAAATCAGCTGGATTGACGGAAATCGCTTTTATTCTTACGAGAATGTCTGTACCTGCCGGAACGGGGGTTGGCAATTCGAGATCAAGCAAGCTTTGTGGATCTGATAGAGGAAGGAAACGGTAAAACCCGACGGCCTTCATCTTTTGTGTTGTATGTGTCATTTTTTTCATCCTTTCAACTGGTAATCTGTTATGATTTGAATTGTAGTATGTATAGTTACTTTCAAAAAGTAGGCAGTTAATTCTGGGATAGTATCAAAAAGATACTATTGGAGGTGAAAAGGGTTTATGGGGGACCGGCGGAACAAATACGGGGAAAATCCGAATATGGAAGGATGTCCGGTGGAAACGACGTTGGACGTCATAGGGGGAAAATGGAAAGGCGTGCTTCTCTATCATCTTCTGGATGGCCCCAAGAGGTTTAGCCAGTTGCGGCGTTTTTACCCAGGGATCACACAGTTCATGCTGACGTCCCAATTGCGTGAGCTCGAGCGGGACGGGATTGTACACAGGGAGGTATACGGAGAGGTTCCGCCCAAGGTCGAATATTCGCTAACGGAATTCGGCAGGACATTAGAGCCTGTCATATTGGTGATGAAAGCTTGGGGCGAACAGTATAAAACAAAGCTGATTGCCGCCAAGAAACAAATGAATAAACCGGAAGAAGAATAAGATTGAGCGGAGTATGGCGAACTCGTTACCAAAACAACCTGATAAATGAACAAAAAGGAGAACGACCATATGGAAATAGGTCTAAGCACATTTGTAGAAACCACACCCGATGTCCAAACCGGTGAAGTCATCAGCCATGCGCAGCGCCTGCGCGAAGTGGTCGAGGAGATTGTACTGGCGGATCAGGTCGGACTCGACGTCTTTGGCGTCGGGGAGCACCACCGCAAAGATTATGCGGCATCCTCGCCCGCAATCGTGCTGGCAGCAGCTGCCACGCAGACGAAACGAATTCGGCTGACAAGTGCCGTGACGGTGCTTTCGTCTGCCGATCCGGTGCGGGTTTTTCAAGATTTTGCGACGCTCGATGCGGTATCCAACGGGCGGGCGGAGATCATGGCGGGCCGCGGCTCCTTCATCGAGTCGTTTCCATTATTCGGTTATGATTTGGACGACTATGACGAGCTGTTCGACGAGAAGCTGGCGTTGCTTTTGAAAATTCGCGATTCGGAGAAAGTGACGTGGACGGGCAAGCATCGGCCTGCGATTCAAAATCTGGGTGTTTACCCGCGTCCGGTTCAGAATCCACTGCCTGTCTGGATCGGCAGTGGCGGAAATACGCAATCTGCCATCCGAGCAGGCATCCTAGGCTTGCCGCTTGTGCTTGCCATTATTGGCGGGCGCCCGGTGCAGTTTGCCCCGCTTGTCGACCTTTACAAAAGAGCGGCAGCCCAGGCTGGCCATGATCCGTCCACACTGCGCGTTGCGTCGCATTCGCACGGCTTCATTGCGGAAGACACGCAGTCGGCTGCCGACACGTTCTTCCCTTCAACCCAACAAGCGATGAACGTGCTGGGCCGCGAGCGAGGCTGGGGGAATTACGACCGTTCCAGCTTTGATGCGGCGCGCAGCTTTGAAGGCGCGTTATACGTGGGCGATCCCCAAACCGTTGCCGAGAAGATCATCCACTTGCGGAAACAAGTGGGCATCACGCGGTTTATGCTGCATGTTCCCGTCGGCACGATGCCGCATGAGCACGTGATGAACGCGATTCGCCTCTTGGGTACCGAGGTGGCTCCGCGTGTGCGAGAGGAAGTCGCCAAGTGGGAAGCTTCTACGAAATAGAAGTGCTGTGCCGAAAATGAAAACGCAAAGACCCCTCGTTCATACAAGGGGTCTTTGCTTTATCGTATAAGAATTTATAAGTGCTCGCGCTTATAAATTCTGGAGCGGAAGACCGTTGATCTCATTGTGGAAATCTTCTTGTGACGGTGATTGCGCAGCTTGCCGCAGGTTCCTAGTGAGCCGCAGCCCCGAGCATTTCTTGCATATCCGTTTGCGCGTCGCCAATCAGTTTGATCGCAAACAAGTCTTGCAGCACTTGCAACACACCTGGCTGAATGAATTCCGGTAATTTCGGCCCGATGCGGATGTCTTTGATGCCGAGGCTGAACAAGCCGAGCAGGATGGCGACCGCTTTTTGTTCGAACCAGGAAAGCACGATGCTGACAGGCAATTCATTGACCTCGCACTCGAACGCTTCTGCGAGTGCAGCGGCGATTTTGATCGTCGACCCGGAGTTGTTGCATTGCCCCAAATCGATATAGCGCGGGATATTGGTACCCGGCACGGTGCCGTAATCGACATCGTTGAACCGGAATTTGCCACAGGACGTCGTGAGAATGACGGTTTCTGGCGGCAGCGATGTTGCCAATTCGCGGTAATAGTCGCCGGCTTTGCCCGGAGCGTCGCAGCCGGCGATGACGAAGAAGCGCTTGATTTTGCCTGCCTTCACGGCTTGAATGATTTCAGGGGCGATGCCCAGCACGGTTTCGTGATGGAAGCCAGTCAATAGCGTCTGCGTCGATTCGATCGAAGCTTCAGGAAGGGCGAGCGCCTTTTCGATCAGCGGGGTAAAGTCGTCGTTCTCGATTTTCGTCACATGCTCCAAGCCGACAATGTCATACGAGAAGAAGCGGTCGGCATAGGTGCCTTTGATTGGCATGACGCAGTTGGTCGTCGCCAAAATCGCGCCGGGGAATTCCTCAAACAGCCGTCTTTGGTCGTACCATGCCTTGCCGATGTTCCCTTTTAGATGAGGATACTTCCGCAGTGCGGGGTAGCCATGGGCGGGCAGCATTTCGGAATGGGTGTAGATGTTGATTCCTTTGCCTTCCGTCTGTTTCAACAGCTCTTCAAGGGCAAACAGGTTGTGCCCGGTGACGACAATGCATTTTCCTTCAATTTTGTTTTGTGTAACCGTAATTGGGTGAGGGACGCCGAAATGCTCCGTATGCGCTCGATCCAGCAGCTCCATCACTTTAATAGCTGCTTTGCCCACCTTCATCGCCATTGCCAAGTGTTCGTCCAGATTAAAATTTACGTTGGTCAAGGTGAAGTAGAGCGCTTCCTGCGTAATACCGTCCACTTCCGGATCGATATATCCGAGCTGTCGGGCGTGGGTCGCATAAGCAGCGATGCCTTTCAGCGCAAAAATGATGGTGTCCTGAATACTCGCAAGCTCTTCGTTCTTTCCACAAACGCCGACAACCTTGCAACCGCCTGCTGGAGTTTGTTCGCATTGGTAGCAAAACATAAGTCCATCACTCCTTGTTTTCTGATTTCGCCTTGAGTATAAAGAGAAAAAGCGGAACATGATGTGAGTTGAATCACACACGATGTGACAGAAAAGAAAATTGTGGCGAGATGGGTTGTTGGAGATCTGGGGCATATGTGCCGGCATGGCAAAACGAGTGATCCTAATCACAGACAAAGCGATGTTGTGCGCGGTAGAGTAGCGATAGGAGTATGAAGAAAGAAGAGGTGCACTTATGGAAATGCCAGCGCATACGACGACGCTTTACCAGATGGTTGGAGGAGAGGAGACGGTAGCGCAATTGGTACAGGCTTTTTACCCGCGCGTGTATCGGAATCCAGAGTTGGCCCCACTGTTCGAAGGCGAGATGGAGGAGATCATGCGGAAGCAGCGGATGTTTCTTACGCAATTTCTCGGCGGACCGACCTTATATAGCGATGAATTCGGCCCACCCGCCATGCGCATGCGGCACATGCCGTTTCCGATCACGCCGGAACGAGCGACGGCTTGGTTGGCCTGTATGAAGGAAGCCATGGATGAGATCGGGCTGAACGGACTGGCCTGCGACCTTTTTTACGGCAGGCTTAGTCAGGTGGCGCAGATTATGGTGAATACCGCAAGCGATGGAACCAGACCATAGAATTGAGGAAAAACCAAAGCCCCCTGGCAACTCAGGGGGCTTTTCGGAGGTGCTCACTTATCAAGATGCGGATTCCGGTTCCTGACCGCGGCGGGCAGCTTTGTTGCCGAGGGCACCGCTCATCAGAAAGGTTCCGAGCGAAAGCAAGAGGCTAATGGCTGCGAACAGGCAGAGCGAGGAATAACCGCCAAATTGGGCATACAGCAGACCAGCCAGCCATGCGCCGAGCGTATTCGCGCCGTTCATCGTCGAGTTGGCCAGGCTGGAGATGGTCCCTCGGAGGGAAGCATTCAGCGATGTGAGCAACCCCATAATGATCGGGAAAAGAATGCCGAGCGTCATGAAAATAATCAGATAGACGGCTGTGACGGATGTGAGGCCGGGCAGACGGGGCAGGATGATGTACAATCCCATGACGACCGTCATTCCAGCGGTAACGGTGTAGAATTGGCCCAGCTTTCGCATCGCATAGGCGCTGAACGCACTTCCCAGCAGAGTGCCGCCCCCGAGGAAAACCATCACAGTGCCGATCTGTTCGATCGGCAGGCCATAGCTGTCCGCCATCCATTTGCCGACGAAGGCGAAAGCGGTCCCGCTGCCCAGATGAAGAAGCAGGTATGCTGCGAAGGCACCCATAGCCTTACTGCTCGTAACAAGCGGAGTGTAACGACGAAGGATCGATATCCGCCCGCCTTTGTCCACGCTTGGCTTCATGTCAGGCAAGGAGAAAAAGGAAATGGCCGCGAGCAAAAGCGATGCAATACCGATCGTCCAGAAAGGAACGGACCAATGGGAAGCGGCGAGCCAGCTTCCGATCGGAACGCCCAGCGCTTGGGAAGCCGCGAGTCCCGCGAAGGCGATACCCATTGTTTTCGATACCTTTGCCGCAGGGATAACGGCGGGAATCGAGGCCCACACCTGTGGAGCCGTGAACGCGGCGCTGACACCGGCAAGGAGGCGGAATAAGCACATCGTCCAAAAGCTGTCCGCAAATCCGCACAAAATCGTCGAGACTGAGAAGCCGAGCAATCCGCTTAGCAAAACGGTTCGGCGGTTCCAGCCATCGGACAGCGGACCGGCGATCAGGGCAAAGACGGCCGAGCCAAGCGTATAAGCACCCAGCATCCATCCGGCGATATCGGTCGGTACGCCGAATTGTACCTGCAGTGTCGGGAGCATGGGGGAGATGAGGAACGTGTCGGTTCCAATCATGAACATGATGAGGAAGAACAGCGTGGTATACATACGCATTTTCAATCACTCCTACTGGTTTCGTGTTGCTTGCGATTTCTAGCGTACGGTATAATAGTGACAACATTTGTCATCAATATTTTCTTTTTTCAAAAAAGGGGCGGATCGAGGTGCCGAAGTCAAAAAGGCTGATGGAACTGATGATGACCGTCAACCGAAAGCGGCGATTTAAAGTTCAAGAGCTTGCCGATGAATTCGGCGTGTCCAAGCGTACGATATTGAGGGATTTGCAGGAGTTAAGCGAGCTGGGGGTGCCGCTCTATTCGGAAGTCGGCCCGCATGGAGGGTATCAGGTGGTGCGGGAGCGGGTGCTGCCGCCGATCGCCTTTACGGAGGAAGAAGCTGTGGCGATGTTTTTTGCCGTTCACGCGCTGCGCCATTACTCTTCGTTGCCGTTTGAAGCGGAATCCGCCTCGGCGCTCGGTAAGTTTTATCTTCATATGCCAGGCGATGTCCGCGACCGGATCGACAGCATGAAAAACCGGGTCGACTTTATTACGCCGACAAGGCGGGGCGATGCTCCATGCCTGGCGATTCTTCTTGACGCGGCCGTCCATCGGAAAGTGCTTTCCGTCGAATATCGATCAAAGGAAGAGGGGGCCACCTGCCGCAAGATTCAGCCCGTTTGCATTTACGCCAACAACGGATTTTGGTATTGCACGGCGTACTGCTTTTTGCGCCAAGGCTACCGAGTGTTCCGATGTGACCGGATTCGCGAGGCTGTACCGGACACGACTGGGACGGAACCGATCGATACGGGCGACATCCGCCAGAGCCGACGAGATGCAGTGGAGCCGAGGGAGCCAGTTCGCCTTCGTGCGGAGCTGACCCGAGCCGGAGTCCAGCGGTGCGAAGCCGAGCTGTGGCTCGCCCCATTGATGCAGGTGCGTGAAGACGGCAGCGGTGTGATTGACAAAGACGTAGAGCGCGGCGATATCCCTTTTTATACGGAATTTTTCATTGGGCTGGGGGACGAGGCTGTTTTGGCGGAACCGGCTGAATTGAAGGAATCGATTCGCAGGAAGCTTATGGAGATGCTTGAGCGCTATCAGTGAGTGAAAGCAAAATAAAAAGAGAAACCATCCGCAGATGATTTCTCTTTCTTTTTACTCATTTAGTGATGAATGTGCTCGGCATTACTACCGCTACGACTTCCCCGCGGGCGCAGAGCGTATCGCCGGCAAACACTTCGGAATGAACCTTCCAACGCTTCGGATGGATTTCTTCCACGGTTCCCAGCACTTTGAGCGGAACGTCTTGTGGCGTCGGTTTCAGAAATTCTACGTTCAACGTGGCAGTGACAAATCGGGGCGGTTCCGCACCGTCCCCGATTTCATGCCCGTTTTTGCGGTGCAACGTAAGTGCGGCCGAACTGGTTCCATGGCAATCGATCAATGAGGCGATCAGCCCGCCATAGACGAAGCCCGGAATCCCCATGTGCTTTTGCTCGGGCGTATAGATCGTCACCGTTCGTTCGCCTTCCCAGCTTGTCCGGAAATGGTGCCCGTCCTCATTGAGTCGGCCGCAGCCGTAACACCAGGCAAAATCGTCAGGATACGTATCTTGAATCGCTTTTGCTGCGTTTTCCTGCATCGACTTTTCTCCTTTGTTCATTATTTGTAAATTTCTGACTATATTGTACCATTGGAATGACAGTCCGTCACGAAGGTTTCGAATCGATTGACACTTATGGGAAATGCAGATAGAATGGCTCCGATTCCCTCAATAGAAATGTTCTATCGTTTATTCCAAAACAGAAGGGCGGTTCATACGTCATGTCGCATGCACCGAATGCAGGGGCGATCAAAAGCCAACCATCGATTGCGCAGCGGTACATCGATTCACCGGAAAAGCAGCAGCGGCTATACAAGCGGACGCTGCTGATCATCGTGATTTCACAAATTTTTGGCGGAGCCGGTCTTGCCGCAGGCGTCACGGTCGGAGCGCTCCTCGCGCAGGAGATGCTGGGGACGGAAAGCTATGCAGGGATTCCGTCGGCACTGCTCACGCTCGGTTCCGCAGTGGCCGCACTGCTTGTCGGGCGGTTCTCCCATAAGTCGGGGCGCCGCTTGGGACTCTCTGCAGGATTTTTCGCAGGAGGTATCGGGGCGATCGGCGTGATTCTCGCGGCAGTCATGAACAATGTCTGGCTGCTGTTCGCCTCGCTGCTTGTGTACGGCGCAGGCACAGCTACTAACCTGCAAGCGCGCTATGCGGGGACAGACCTGGCGCAGCCGACACAGCGGGCGAAAGCGGTCAGCGTGGCCATGGTCTCGACGACGTTTGGGGCTGTAGCGGGCCCGAACCTCGTTGAGGTAATGGGGCGTTTCGCCACTTCTCTCGGCATCCCGGCACTTGCAGGCCCATTCATTTTAGGAGCGGCAGCCTTTCTGTTAGCGGGTCTCGTCTTTTTGCTGTTCCTCCGACCAGACCCGTTGATCATTGCAAAAGCCATCGCAGAAGCGCAGAAAGCGGACCAAAAGGACCAAGCCGCCACGCAGAGCGCGAGCACGCTTTCCGGTAACAAACGCGGGATTATCGTCGGTGCTACCGTCATGATCCTGACCCAAATCGTCATGGTCGCCATCATGACGATGACGCCGGTGCATATGAAGCATCACGGGCATGGGCTTGGAGATGTCGGCTTGGTCATCGGCATCCATATCGGCGCGATGTACCTGCCATCCCTTTTGACCGGCGCTCTCGTCGACAAGATCGGCCGCATGACGATGTCGTATGCATCCGGTGGGATCTTGCTTGCCGCAGGCATCACCGCCGCTTTTGCCCCTGCGGATTCTTTGCCATTACTCATCACGGCGCTGGCGCTGCTCGGGCTTGGCTGGAACTTCGGATTGATCAGCGGCACCGCGATCATCGTCGATTCGACCGATCCGTTAACACGTGCCAAGACGCAAGGAACGATCGATGTCTTGATCGCGTTGGCCGGGGCATCCGGCGGCGCGCTTTCCGGCATGGTCGTCGCCAATTCCAGCTTTGCCACTCTCGCGCTTGGCGGAGGCTTCCTCGCGCTGCTGCTCGTTCCCGTCGTCGTGTGGTCGCGCAGCAGCAGGAAATCGAGCGCATCGGCTCAGGTGTCGTCGTAACCAATAACCGCTAGGCAAAAAAATAAAAGCCCGTTCAACCAGACAGATGTTTCGTGGTTGAACGGGCTTTTTTCTCTCTATTGAAGGTCCTATTCCTTAATCAACGCATCGAGAGCCATGACGATCATATCGTTGAACGTGGTCTGGCGCTCTTCTGCCGTCGTTTCCTCTCCGGTGAAAATATGGTCGCTCACCGTCAGGATTGACAGGGCATGCGCGCCGTATTTCGCGGCCAGCGTATATAATGCGGTCGTTTCCATCTCGACAGCCAGCACACCGTAAGTCCCAAGCTTTTCGACCATTTCCATGCTGTCGCGGTAGAACACGTCCGCAGACAGTACATTCCCGACGCGAATCGGCATCTTGTTGTCCATGCCGGTCTGATACGCTTTTTGCAAGAGTGCAAAGTCCGCGCATGGCGCATAGTCGAATCCTGGGAAGTTGTTGCGGTTGATATTCGAATCGGTGGAGGAGGTCATCGCGAGAATCACATCGCGCACCTTGATGTCTTTTTGAATCGCGCCGCAGGAGCCGACGCGGATCAGGTTTTTCACGCCGTATTCGCGGATCAGTTCGTTGACATAAATCGAGATCGACGGAAGGCCCATGCCTGTCCCTTGCACAGAAATCCGCTTCCCTTTGTATGTGCCGGTAAAGCCGAGCATGCCGCGCACGGTATTGTAGCACTCGGCATTTTCCAGAAACGTCTCCGCAATGTATTTGGCGCGGAGCGGGTCACCTGGCAGCAGGATGCTTTCGGCGATATCGCCTTGTTTTGCATTGATATGAACGCTCATAATGGCATGGCCGCGTGAGGGAAAGCAATGCCGACGTGCGGCCATGTACACCTCCTTGAAGTGAATTTAATTACGTAACGATGCATGCTCCCGCGCATTGGATGGGGATGTGCGGGTGATGGAAAACCATGCGCAAAACAGGGCGAGCAGCGTAATCAAGCCACCGACGACCGCGTTATGCGACACGGAGTACTCGTTGATGACGAATCCGCCGATGGAAGAACCGAGCGCGATCCCCAAGTGCAGTGCAGAATTGTTTAGCCCTTGCTGGATGTCGGACGTTTCCGGTGACGTTTCAATCAGATACGATTGCTGTGCAGGCGTGAGCGCCCAGCTCAACGCACTCCAGATCATCATGACCAGAATGAAGAGCGGCATCGAAAACGTAACGGTCGGCAAGAGGAACAGAATCAGCGTAAAGAGTGAGACGATGACCAAAATGCTTTTCTTCGATCCCCATTTATCCGCCGTCCAGCCTCCGATTCCTCCGCCCAGCACGGCGGAGATCCCGAACAGAAAATAAAACAAGCTGATCCAGGTCGCATTGATATGCAGCGTGCTTTGCAAGAAAGGCGTCAAATACGCATACAGCGTCAAATGCCCCGTCAGGAAAAACAGCGAGGTAAGCTGTGCCGACAGCATTTTGGCGTTTTTCAGGGTGCGCAGCTGTTGACGTAAAGGAATGACTGGCTTTGGTTCCATTTTATCCATAAATGAGTAAATGCCCAACATGGTGAGCAGCGTCAGGATCGCAATCAACAGGAAAATGACCCGCCAGCCGAAATGGGTACCGATTACCAGACCGATCGGGATGCCTAACACCAAGGAGGCACTGACTCCCATGAAAATCACGCCGATCGCACGGGCGCGGAACTCCTCCTTCACGAGGCTGGAGGCCATCGTCACGCAAAGGATGATCAAAAGCGACCCGCTCGCTGCCGAAATGATGCGGGAGATCATCAGCATGGAAAAAACAGGGCTGAAATATGCAACGATATTGCCAAACAAAAAGACCAGCAGCGCCCATAAGCATAAGGCTTTCCGCTCAATTTTGGCGGTCAGCGTGAGCAAAATCGGGGAGGCGATTGCAAATACTAAGGAAAAGACCGTGATCAGTTCGCCCGCCTGACTAATGGAGATGCCAAATTGGCTTGCCACCTGATCCAAAATGCCACCGATGATCAACTCAACCATGCCGACGACAAAAGAAGCGATGGCCAGCATATATACACGAAAATTCATACAAAGCAACCTCCTTTCCTGCGAATTTCGAAACAATTCCACGTGGTTACTACCAACATAGTAACCTCATTTGTAATCATTACACAAGAGTATTTTTCTGTAATAGAAATATTTTTCTTTGGCACTTTTACATAATTTCATAAACTTTGCTGTATCCAGCCAAAATGATTTTGATAAAATAAAGAAATATGACTTTTTTTCATAGGGGTATTGTATGGAGACGGATAAGTTGAACAAAGTAATCGAGGCTGCCAAGCTTTATTACTTGCTTGATTATAACCAGCATGAGATCGCAAAGCGCTTGGGCGTGTCCCGGCCGACCGTATCGCGGCTTTTGCAAACCGCCAAAAATGAAGGGATTGTGCAAATCCAGATCAGAGATGCGGCGGGAGATATTCAAAATTTGTCAAATGAGCTTGAACAAAAGTTCGGGTTGAAAAAAGCGATCGTGGTTTCGATCCCGCAGTACGAGAACAACATCATCAAAAATTACATTGGCGAAAAAGCGGCGGCGTATCTCGCGGAAATCGTAAAGGACGGGGACATCATCGGGGTGACGTGGGGCACGACGCTGTATCATGTCGCCATCGAGCTGAAGCAAAAGTTCGTAAATGATGTGAAGGTCGTCCAATTGAAGGGCGGCGTCAGCCACTTGGAGACGCACACGTACGCATCTGAAATTCTTTATCATTTTGGAAAGGCTTTCAACACAACGCCACTGTATTTACCGCTGCCAGCAATCGTCGACCATGTTGTGGTCAAGCAAGCGATGGAGGCGGACCGTCACATCCGCAAAGTACTCGAGATGGGGAAGCAGGCCAATATCGCGATGTTCACCTGTGGTCCGATCATGTCGGAATCGCTCCTCTTCCAGCTAGGATATTTCACCGAGCAGGATATGGAAATGCTGTATGCCAAAGCGGTTGGGGACATCTGCTCCCGGTTTTTCGATATGGACGGAAACATTTGCAATGAAAGCCTGAATGAACGGACGCTAGGAATCGAGCTGGACGAGTTTAAGAAAAAGGAGTATGCCATTCTCGTGGCCGGGGGTCCGCAAAAAATCGAAGGGATTTATGGTGCGCTCAGGGGCGGGTATGCGAATGTGTTGATTACCGACCAATACACAGCGCAATTTTTGCTTGATAAAGAAAGAAACCGTTCCATATAAGCGAGAGTGCGGAACAAACCCCCGATCGATAGCGTGAGGGGGGGATTTTTCCTTCCCTGCTGCATAATTCCATCCCAATTTCCCATGATATCAGTGAGAGATTGGGATTTTTTCGTATCCACCTGCATCGTGTGTCGCCACGTTTTCCCACTGTTGGATAAAGGTTTTACATTTGTTCTAATTATAATTTACATTTGTTCAAATTGTGTGTTATAGTTTTTCTCGTAAAGTTTCTATGTGTGTGATTTTCCTAATTTGTAAGCGTTAACGCTTACTGATCATAAATGCTGGAGGGCGTTAGCATGAGAATGGTTGATGTCATCGAAAAGAAGCGGAACGGTCATGAGTTGACCCAACAAGAAATTCAGTTTTTGATCAAAGGCTACACGAACGGCGACATTCCTGACTATCAAATGTCGGCTTTTGCCATGGCTGTATACTTCCAAGGAATGACCCAGGCAGAGCGGGTTTATTTGACGGAAGCGATGGTACAGTCGGGCGACCAGATCGATCTCTCCCAAATTGACGGGGTTAAAGTGGACAAACACAGCACTGGCGGTGTCGGCGACACGACCACTCTCGTGTTGGCTCCGCTCGTCGCGGCACTCGGCGTTCCTGTCGCTAAGATGTCAGGACGCGGACTCGGCCATACCGGCGGAACCATCGACAAGCTGGAAGCCGTACCAGGATTCCACGTTGAAATTACGAACGAAGAGTTCATCAAGCTGGTCAATACAAACAAGATCGCAGTCATTGGTCAAAGTGCCAACCTTACGCCAGCGGATAAAAAGCTGTATGCGCTGCGCGACGTGACCGCAACGGTCGACTCGATTCCACTGATCGCAAGCTCCATCATGAGCAAAAAGATCGCGGCGGGCGCGGATGCAATCGTGCTCGACGTGAAAACCGGAAGCGGCGCTTTCATGAAGAGCCTGGAAGAAGCAGAAGAGCTGGCAAAAGCCATGGTGGATATCGGCAACGGCGTTGGACGCAAAACGAAAGCGATTATCTCCGATATGAGCCAGCCTTTGGGCTTCGCGATCGGCAATGCGCTGGAAGTAAAGGAAGCGATCGACACGCTGCAAGGAAAAGGGCCGCAAGACTTGCATGAGCTGAGCTTGGCTCTCGGCAGCCATATGGTGATGCTGGCGGGTAAAGCGCAGTCGCTTGAAGAGGCGCGGGCGATGCTCGAAGAAGTGATGCAGAACGGCAAGGCGCTGGATGCCTTCAAGACATTCTTGTCCTCGCAGGGTGGAGACGCGTCCGTCGTGGATGAACCGTCCAAGCTGCCAACCGCTCGCTTTTTGATCGAAGTGCCGGCGAAGCAGGCGGGCTACATTTCGGCGATTACCGCTGAAGAAGTGGGCATCGCCGCGATGATGCTGGGCGCAGGACGCGCAACGAAGGAATCCCAGATCGATCTGGCGGTCGGCATCGTGCTCCACAAAAAAGTCGGCGACGCCGTACAAGCGGGAGAAGCATTGGTCACTATCCACAGCAACACTGAAAATGTGGCGGAGGTCATGGAAAAAGTCTACGGCGCCTACAAGATCGTCAACGAAAAAGTTACAGCACCTACGCTGATTTATAAAGAAATTCAATAAAAATTGCTCAGGGGAAAGGATGAATACAAATGAACGTTGATTTGGCGAGAATGATTGACCACACGTTGTTGAAAGCGACGGCAACCGAAGATGAGATCGTGAAACTGGCGGAGGAAGCGAAGACGTATCAGTTTGCCTCCGTTTGCGTGAACCCGACATGGGTGAAAACGGCCGCTGAAGTACTGAAAGACACTCCACAAGTAAAAGTTTGCACTGTGATCGGTTTCCCGCTGGGAGCGACCACGACAGAAGTGAAAGCATTCGAAACGACGAATGCGATCGCAAACGGTGCGACCGAAGTTGACATGGTGATCAACGTCGGCGCGCTGAAAGACAAAAAATACGATCTCGTCGAAGCCGACATCAAGGCGGTTGTCGAAGCGGCAAAAGGGAAGGCTCTGACCAAGGTAATTTTGGAAACAGCGCTTTTGACCAAAGAAGAGATTGAAAAGGCGAGCCAGCTTTCCGTGCAAGCGGGCGCTGATTTCGTCAAGACGTCCACAGGCTTTTCCACGGGCGGAGCGACTGTGGAAGACGTCGCGTTGATGAGAAAAACCGTCGGGCAAAAAACGGGCGTGAAAGCGTCTGGCGGCGTGCGGAGCTTGGAAGACGCGCTGGCCATGGTTGAAGCGGGAGCCAACCGCATCGGAGCAAGCTCCGGCGTGTCGATCATGAAAGGCCTGACTTCTACTTCTGAATACTAGGTCCAAGTAAAGGCGGGAATCGGGCAAATCCTTTGGTTTTGCCCGGTTTCCTTCTTCTCAAAAATGACGCAAGACTGGGTGGAATGAACGATGGATATCAACATGCTGGTCAACCAGGCGATCGAGGCGCGCAAACAAGCCTATACCCCGTATTCTAACTTTCAGGTCGGAGCTGCGTTGATCACCAAAAACCAACGGCTGTTTCTGGGCTGCAATGTAGAAAACGCTTCGTACGGTTTAAGTAATTGCGCGGAACGGACGGCGATTTTCAAAGCCGTATCCGAAGGGGAATCGGAGATTGAAGCGATTGCGGTCGTAGGCGATACGGACGGACCAATTTCTCCATGCGGTGCGTGTCGGCAAGTGCTCGCCGAGTTCGCGACCGAAAATACGCGCGTGTTTTTGGCAAACCTAAAAGGAGACGTGGTGGAAGCTTCGATTGAGGAGCTGCTGCCCGGGTATTTCTCGTCCAAAGATCTCTTAAAATAAAAGGTACGAGCACTTTTATCTTGAAAGCGGAGTCATTAAAAAAGAGAGTGGATAGCATCCAAGTGGAGGCAACATGAGTTACTTACTATCGATAGCTGGATTGCTGGTTGTGTTTGCCCTGGCCTTGCTTGCGAGCAGTGATCGGAAAAAGATTAAGGTAAAACCGCTTCTGATCATGGTCGTGATCCAAATCGCCTTGGCAGGGCTGCTCTTGAATACGCAGTTCGGGCTGATCCTGATCCAAGGGATCGCCGAGGTGTTCAGCCAATTGCTGAAATACGCCAATGAAGGGGTATCGTTCGTGTTTGGTGGAATGGCCAACGAAGGGGCGTCCCCGTTTTTCCTCAACGTGTTGCTGCCGATCGTCTTCATTTCGGTTTTGATCGGGATTTTCCAGCACCTCAAAATTCTCCCGTTCCTCATGAAGGGGATTGGTCTTTTACTTAGCAAGATCAACGGCATGGGAAAGCTGGAGTCGTATAACGCGATCGCGTCCGCGATGGTCGGACAGTCGGAAGTATTCATCACGGTGAAAAAGCAGTTAGGCGCGCTGCCTGCGCATCGGCTGTATACGCTGTGCGCGTCCGCAATGTCCACCGTATCCATGTCGATCGTCGGTGCTTACATGACGATGATTGAGCCGAAATACGTGGTGACGGCAATCGTCATCAACCTGTTCGGGGGCTTCATCATTTCCTCGATCATCAATCCGTACACGGTCGATGATCGCGAAGATATTTTGATCGTACAAGATGAAGAGAAGCAAACCTTCTTTGAAATGCTCGGCGAGTACATTATGGACGGATTCAAGGTCGCGATCATCGTCGGTGCGATGCTGATCGGGTTTGTCGCTTTGATGGCGGCGATCAACCATACGTTCGAGCTGATATTCGGCATCTCGTTCCAAACGATTATGGGCTACATTTTCGCGCCGATCGCGATCATCATGGGCATCCCGATGGCGGAGGCCGTTTCAGCCGGTGGCATCATGGCGACCAAGCTGATCACCAATGAGTTCGTGGCGATGATGGACTTGACCAAAATCGCATCCACCTTCAGCCCGCGTGCGCTCGGGATCATTTCCGTCTTCCTCGTTTCGTTCGCCAATTTCTCGTCCATCGGGATCATTGCGGGAGCGGTGAAAGGGCTGAACGAGAAGCAAGGGAACGTAGTGGCGCGCTTTGGTTTGAAGCTGCTGTATGGTGCCACACTGGTCAGCATCTTGTCGGGAATCATCGTGAGCATCGTTTTGTAATGGCTTGATCGCCGGAAACGCTTTTCGAAAAAGCAATTCCTCTATCCAAGATGGAACTGCTTTTTCTTTTTTTCGGCAAACGCAAACTTTGATGGCGGGAGAAGGGAATCACTATGGGACAGGTAGGCTTGCTGCTGTCGGGAGCGGCGCTTTTTTTGAACAGCTTGGTGTTGATGGGCAGAGCAAACGGCAAGAGCGTCGGCGTGTTTAATCTTTTTGTCGGTTTCCTGCAAATCGTCATCCCGTTTTACTTGATCGTGGTATCTGACCAAGCCAATTGGACGGTCTATGGGTACGCCGCAACCTTTTTGTTCGGCTTGACCTATCTGTATGTCGGTTTCACGGCGTGCATGGGGCTGGAGGGCAACGGTCTTGGCTGGTTTTCGCTATGGGTATCGGTTATCGCTGTCGTGTACGCGGTGGTCGCTGCTCTTCATTTCAAAGATGCCGTAAGCGCGCTGACGTGGTTTATGTGGGCATTTTTATGGCTGTTGTTCTTCCTCGGCAATGCACTTGGCAAACGGATTGATGGATACGTCGGAAAAGTGGCGTTCGTCCAATCATGGGTGACACTGACCGTGCCGTCGCTGCTCGTGCTGACCGACGTGTGGGGAGTGCCGATGGTACAGCGCTTATGGACGTATGTGTTGCTCGCGTCGATCGTGTATTTTTTGTTTGCGCTGCGATCTGTGAGGAGAGCGGCGGGTGAAGGAAACAGCGGTGGCGCATCGGCTCATCCCACCGGAGAGACGAACATGTAAGGTACCGATACAATGAAAACAGCGGCAGCTTGGAGATGCAACGAATCCCAAGACTGTCGCTGTTTCTTTTCCAAGAGGGTGTTGTTACCCTCAGGATGAAACATTCCATTCCCGCGTTCTCACTGGAGCCAGCTTCACTTTGACCACGATTGAAAGGAATGCAAGCGCTGCGAACATAATACCGCTCCAGATGAGCTGATGGATGCCCAGGTGGGCGATGAACAAACCGCCGATGGCCGTTCCTACGGTAATACCGAGGTTGGAAAAGGAGACAAACAGGCTGTTTCCGAATTCCGGAGCTTCTTTCGCCTCGGCCAACAGCCAGGACTGCCCCACGATCAACCCGCCTGAATGGACGATCCCCCAGATGAACACGATCGCAACCATCGGAAGAAAAGCGAAGCCGAAGGAATAGACGAGCAGGTACATAGCCGCAAACAGCAGCGGATACAGAAGGACGGTTTTTGTCGCGCTTTTTTGCATGAAGCTTCCAAACAGGAAGTTCCCCACAATCATGATCACTCCGAAAGCCATCAACATGATGCTTATCCATGACCCGTTCATCCGGGTGACTTGCCCAAGATACTCGGCAAAGTAGCTGTATACGGAGAACATTGCGGCAAAAAGAAAGACAACCGTCGCGATATGTAACCATAAGGTAGGTTTGCGCAAGATGACAAGCTGCTTGCCGTACGACATTTTTTGACCGACAGGCATGGAAGGGAGCCAGGTAACGATTCCCGCAAAGGCGAGCAAGCTGACGATCGCTCCAAACCCAAAAGCGACGTTGAGCGAAAACATGTCAGCGAGGTAGGAGGTTAGGGGAACGCCGAAAGCGAACCCGACCGTAACGCCGGCGAATACTTTCGTGACCGCACGGCCGCTCTGCTCGGGTGGAACCAGCTTGGAAGCTGTCACGAGCGCTACCGAGAAAAAGACCGGATGAAGAATCGCCGGAAGAATCCGAAATACGAGCATGACCCAAAACGATGATGTATAAGCGTAAACGATATTGGCGATCGCGAAAAGCAGCACGGCTACCGCCAAAATTATTTTGCGGTTTACGGCGGAAACAAACAGAGTCATAAACGGGCCGAAAAGCGCAACGACGAGGGCGAAACTACTGACGAGCCAGCCAGCCGCTGACGCCGATATCGTGAATTTTTGCGTGATCTGGGGCAGTACCCCGACAATCCCCATTTCAGTTGTAATGATGCCGAAGACACCCAAAGCCAGAATGAGGATGAGCAGCGGATTCGAGTTTTTCATGTTCGATTTACATCTCCAATCATATTTACATATACAGAAAAATAGATATGTCAGGACAAAAAAAGCCCTCCTTTCCCCATTAGAGTTGGTTTTTAATGTACGCGGCGAACTCTTGTATCGTCTGTTCATTCCGCCGGTAATACGTCCATTTCCCAATTCGCTCCGATTCAAGCAAGCCGGCTTTTTGCATCGTGCACAAATAGCTGGAAATCACAGACTGCGCGAGTCCCGACTTTTTTTGGATGTCGCCAACGCATATGCCGGTACGAAACGTTAGTCCTTGCTCCAAATAGCACGCTTCGTTGAAGTGATCTTCGGGATTCTTGAGCCACTGCAAGATTTGACTGCGGGTTTCATTTGACAAGGCTTTATAAATCAGTGTAGGGTCCATAACGACCATTATATCTATTTTTATAGATTTGTAAATGCAAGGCGCGGGAGCGGATACGAAGCAGGCGCGGGAGCGGATACGAAGCTAGGCGCGGGAATACCCGCGCCTTTTCACGCCTTTTGCGCCTTGGATTTTTTCCACTCCTCATGGGCGCGGGATACCCGTTTCCACAACTCATCCTTTACCAGGTCGCTATAGGCGACGAGATGCTCGCCGAACACATCTCCCAGAACAGCAAGCCACTGCGATTTCGTCTGCAGCTCGGTCTTGTGAACGCCATCCTTGTCATACTTGCTCCAGACGCAGCCTCTCAACTCATTGCTACCGGTTGCATGTCGGTGGCGGATGAGAAATAGATTGATCCAGGGCGATTCGGCATGGCGGCTGTAATACTCATGCTTTGGCTTGAATTCTTCCAGCGACTCCACAACGTCGGGTGCAAAATCAACACCTGTAAAAGTAGCGAACGGGTCGTGCTCCAATCGCCAGCCGTTGGCGGCAACGCTCGATTCCATCACCTTGTAGTGCAGCGGAGCATGCTCATACGTGCCGAAACGCAGCGGAAGAGGCTCGTAGGGCATGTCACCCAGCCCCACATCGACGATCCAGCGATCTTCCTCCTGATGTGCACCGGCCAGGTTGACGGTCAGGCCGAGGTGAAACGAATTGATGCGCGGTTCGGCCCCAAGCGGCTGAACACCCGCCCGATGCATCGACACGTTGTAGCCCAAGGAGCGGAGAAGCGTGCTGAACGCCCCGTTCAAATGGAAGCAATATCCGCTTCTCCCGTCCAGAATGAGCTGGATGGATTCTTCGACGTCCATCCCGACGGGTTTTCCGGCAAAAATATCGATGCATTGCCACGCAAGGGTTTCTACATGGGCTTTGTGCAAGGCAAACAAGTATTCTTTGGTCGGTTCGTGCAAATCGGAGATTCCGATTCGCCGCAAGTAAGCGGTCCGTTCTTCTTTCGTCATTTGGTACATGGCTTGTCACCCCTTGTTTTTACGCGATCGCACGATGCTGTTTTTTCCAAAACCTGTAGTCTCATTGTAGAAGGGGGAGCGGTTTTCTACAATCGGAAAAAGTGCCATCTGTATCGATACAGATTGGGGTGAAACAGGTATGCTGGTGAAGCATTTTCGACAGGGAGAAAAATAACTTTTGAATATTCCTTTACAGGAATATTCAGTTCGTGGTATATTTGGGTCAGAAAGCACCAATCATAAACGTAAGAACTTACATTCAACAAGAAGCGAAATGATGCTTCCAAAAAGGATAGCGAGGCCATGGACAGTACAACATTTAGCGCTTTGGCTGAACCGAACCGCTTCCGCATGGTAGAGCTTCTGCGTGACGGCCCGCTCACAGTAGGGGAGATTGCAGAACGCTTAGATTTGCGCCAACCGCAAGCCTCGAAGCATTTGCGTGTCCTGCTCGAAGCGGGAATCGTTGAGGTGGAGGCCGATGCCAATAGGCGGCACTACAAGCTACGTTCCGAGCCGTTCAAAGCCTTGGAGGCTTGGCTTGAAACGTATAGCAGCGTGTGGGAGGAACGATTCGACAATCTAGAACGATACCTTCAACAGCTGCAAGCAAAACAGGAGAAGGACAAGTAAACATTCAAATTCAGGAGGGATTTGGCAATGGCGAGCAAAATGATTACTAAGGTTGATGGGCAGGAATTGATTCTGGAGCGTGTGTTCAGTGCACCTCGCGAGCTTGTGTTCAAGGCATTCTCCGAGGCTGAGCATCTGAAAAATTGGTGGGGACCGCGCGGCTGGACGCTCACCGTATGTAACATCGATTTTCGCCCAGGCGGGGTTTGGCATTACTGCATGAAGTGCATCGACAAAAACCAAGGGGATTTTTACGGATTCGAATCTTGGGGCAAAGGCGTCTACCAGGAAATCGTCGATAATGAAAAGATCGTGTATGTCGACTATTTCTCTGATGCGGAAGGCAATGAAGCGGAAGGGATGCCTTCGGCGCACAATACACTGATCTTTGAAGAGCATGAAGGCAAAACCAAGCTCATCAACCGCGCTCGCTACGCATCTCCGGAAGCGCTCAAAGCCGTTATCGATATGGGTATGGAGCAAGGCATCACGGAAACATGGGATCGTTTGGAAGAGCTCGTGGTATCGCTGCGATAAGCCATTCGCATTGATCGTGAACAAAAGAAAGACTCGCATTTCGTTGGAAAACGAAGCGGGTCTTTTTTGCGTGTATGCGTGTTGTGCATGCAAGATGACTCCTGCTTGGAAGAGTCAAATGATAGAATAGAGACAGTATCAATTTAATACAGCGGCACGATGCACGAGTTGCTGAACGTTCGGACATACTGGAGAATATATATCGTGGAGAGGTGATGGAGATGTTGGCTGCCATGGAGCAGACGGAAAACGGATATACCGCTCGATTTGAACGTCATCTGCCACACCCGGTCGAACAAGTGTGGGCGATGTTGACGGAAAATGAAAAGCTCGCGCAATGGTTTTCCGAGCTGCGTGTCGACGATCTTCGTGTAGGTGGGATGATCAAGTTTGCCATGCCGGATGGGACGTTTCTGGATATGGAGATTTTGGATCTGACCCCGAATTCGGCTTTGGCCTATACGTGGGGAGAGGACCGCGTCCGCTTTGAACTGCAGAAGGAACAAGCGGGATGCACCTTAACATTAATCGAAACAATTCACCAAGTGACTCCCCATACCCCGAAAGATTTGGCTGGCTGGCATGTCTGCTTGGACGTCATCGGGGCGCTGCTGGCTGGCAAGACGATCGAGTCGCGTAAGAGCGAATGGGAGAAGGTTTATCCGCGCTATATTGAGCTCATCGATACCATCACGCAATAATAATACGTGGAAAAGACGAAGAACCGCCCGGATACGGCGGTTCTTTTTCTATGTCTGGAAATGTGGAGCACATTTTGTACCAAGTTCGTAATTTACACGGAAACTACTAACTTTAGTTAGGTCAAAACCAATAGTCCATTGATTACAGTGTAAATATACAGCGGTTGCGGACGTTCCCCTTCCATTCGTCTCCCTATCTAGTAGTGAGTTGCCAGACTGCCTGCATCGGGCGATTGGAAGGAAGCTTAAAGTAGACTGCACTGCCGACATAGAAAAAGGGGGAACACAGAAATGTATCGGCTTTCTTGGAAAAGCTGTACTTCGCTCATTTCGGCGAGTGTGCTGATCACCAGCGCGCTTATCGGGCCGATCGGATATACAGGTAAAGCGTCAGCGATGGCAACCTCTCATACTGGTCAAAGCAGAATGGCCGCTCCTGCAATCGCGTTGAACGAGACGGAGCTGCCGCACATGATCAATGCAATGCTTAGCAATGACGCCATTATTGTTGAGTTCAGCAAGCGTTTGGTGGGGGACGCCAATTCGCTGTCGACAGACGATTTTGTGGTGAAGGTGGACGATCAGCCAGCAGCGCTCTCTTTTGTCAGTCCTCTCGTGGATGCTGACGGATTTATGACCCTTGCGTTGATCATGCTCCCAGAAACGGTCGCGAAGGGGAAAAAGGTCACGCTTGCATACCGCAACAGCGAAAACCCATTGAAAGATGAAGAGGGCAATCCGCTCAGCGATGCGGAAGTGGACGTCACAAACTGGAACAAAGGCACATTCCAGTCGCCGCCCGTGATGAATCTGCCGCTAAAGACCGGCTATAAGCTGAAACCAGGCGATGCGATCGTAACCTTTACACCTACCGGCGGCAATCCCAATCATCTGCAGTTCGAGTTCCCTAACGAAAGTACGAAAGGGACGTGGTTGGAGACAGATCGGAGGATCCATAACAAAAACGATTATGTGGTCCGGAATAATACGGATTCCGTTTCCTATTCGCCGAGTGTAGTAGGCGTGACACCGGGTTCAAGCAGCTTTGAAGTCCTATTGCCGGAAGACGTCTTTTTTGAAGAAGGGAAATCGTACACGCTCTACATGTCGGGTACGGCAGGCGGAAATGAAGTTCGGCTGCCTGAAGGAGAGACAACGACCAGCAAAGCCAGGGTGACGTTAATACGGGATGCAGATGGGTATTATAGCGATGAATATACATTTGAAAATGTCAGCCTGCATGACGTGCCCAACATGCCGCCGGTTGCCACTCCGGCTTTGCAGACAAGATTCACGAAAGGTGATGCTCCACTTACCTTTGGTCCGGGGCAGCTGGCGAGCGACGATGATGGCGATATGCTGGAGCTGTCCAATCCAGTGTCGGATGACGAAGGTATCGCCATCGCATCGGTGATAGCAAACCAGCTCATCGTTTCACCTATTGGAAAAGGGACAACGAATGTGCAAGTAGATGTGAGCGATGGTTACCAGCATACGACGACAGTGACGGTACCTGTCACGGTCATTCAGCAGCAGACACCCGCTGTTTTTCTAGGACAGGTTGAGGTGATCCGTCATGAGAATGGGACATTCACGATCACCATCGCAGATGTTCCAGCGCATGCGGCGGTGAGACTTTACTCGCCGGAGAATGGCGAGATACTCCTTACGCAAAGCCAGGGTGCTGAACGGGGGCCGCTCGTTTTGCAGCTTGCCGGAGCAGGCAGCATGGCGACGGTACACATCACACTGGAGGATACGGCGGCGGACAAGTCGGAAAGCAATCGGGTCGAGGTGACGCTTCCGGCAGTGGAGTATAAAGCAGAGCTTCGCTCCGCCATCAACGAGGCGCTGGCTCTCGATGACCAAGCTGTGGCTGGTGAGGGAGTCGGCCAATATCCGCCAAGCGCGAAGTTGGCGTTTCAAGCCGCAATTGCTGCGGCAACAGCTGTGAGAAATGACCTTACCGCTACCAAAGGGCAGGTAGAAGCAGCAGCTGAAGCTTTGCATGAGGCGATTACGGAATTTGAGCGATCCAAAATCGTGGATAGTGGAAAACCGGAAAAACCATCCAATGTTACGTCTGTGTCGACGACAACGAGTATCACGCTTAGTTGGCACGCGGTTGACACTGTAACGGAATACAGTGTGGTCAGAAACGGAGCCGTCTTGTATGCTGGGGTTCAGCCATTTTTCCGTGATAACGGCTTGCAGCCCGGCACGCGGTACGACTATGAAATTTATGCGTGGCGCGGCACGCAAAAAAGCGAGCCTGCCCGATACAGCGGCATGACTGCGGCGGTTACATATCCGCCGCAGCCAGACCCGGCCTCACCGATCACTTCATTTGTAGCAAACGAGCTTACGGAAGACGCTGCTAGCTTCACATGGCCGTCGCTCACAGGTGCCGCAGCCGTCATCATTCAGCAGCGAGTCGAGGGCGGCGCGTGGGAAAACGCGGATACAGGGCGTATTTCGCCGGCCGATACGCGGGCAACGGTAAAGGGGCTTTTGCCGGACACGACCTATTTATTCCATCTAGTGGTCACAGGCGGAATAAATGCCGGGGAATCCAATGAGGTGAAAGCGACGACCAAACCGGCAGCCCAACCCAAAATTGTACGGCTGGAAGCATCCGTAGACAGCCTTTGGCTAAAACCGCAAAAAAGCAAAACCTTCAAACTGTATGCCATTTACAATAATAAAAAGAAAAGAGAGATCACGCGGGAGAAAAACGTTTCCTACCAAACGAGCGATGCCAAGCTCGCGTCTGCTGCGTCCGGTCGCATTACCGCGGGCAAGAATGCAGGAGATGCGCTTATTACGATTCGCTACGATGATTTCGTCTGCACCTTACCCGTAACCGTAGCAAAGAATCAGATCGACGAATTGCAGCTCTCGCGCGAATCGGCTGAAATGCTTATTGGCGACAGCACTTCCCTGCAAGCAGTGGCGCTGCTGCCTGGAAAAGAAAAACGAGATGTAACGGATATCGCGGTCTGGACATCGGATCATCCAGATGTCGTCGCAGTGGAAGCAGGAAAGCTGACTGCGATCAAGGCTGGAACCGCAAACGTTGAGGTGAATTACGGCGGTCGCTCCGCACAGCTCGAAGTCACGGTGCAAGCAGAGAGCAAGGTTCACAAGCTGACCCTAAGCGCGCGAAAGGTGACGCTCGAAAAAGGGAAGAGCGCAGGGATCGCGGTGACGGCAGAGCTTGCAGATGGAACAAAGATCGATGTGACTGACATTGCTGACGCCGCGGTCCGTAACAAAGCGATCGCGTCCTTTGCTGACGGGGAGCTGACCGGGCTTGCGGAGGGGACGACCAGGATTACCTTCACGTATCGCAACAAGACGGCGACACTTTCGGTGGAAGTGGTCAAGGTCAAATCCGACGATCAAATAAACGAGTAAAACGCAAGGAACCGTGCTTGGTCGGGCACGGTTCTTTTCCTTTTCAGGCAACTCGCTTGGCTCTCCCCACCGGCACTTCAGCCGATTTCCTCTTATACGTTTTGCCGTTTCACAGCTCGCTTAAGCCGAACGAACAGCACGATTCCCAGCATGCCCCCGAAAAAATTGAGGATAATGTCATCCACATCAAAGCTGCCGACATGCCAAACAATCTGGGCCACCTCGATCGAGGTATTGACGAGTAGGAGGAGCACCAAAGCCAGCATGGGCCGCCGGGCAAAGCGTACATAGGCGGGAATCAGGAACCCGAGCGGAATAAACAGCACGATATTGCCGAACAGATTGGTGGACCAAATCCAGAAGTTGAAGTGATGCGCCTGGCTGATGTACATGCCAATCGTTCGGAACGGTATGACGTTGTAGTTATAGCCGTCGAGAAAGCCGCGGTTGCGGACGAACAATAGATCAAAGAGAAACGCGAGATAGCCGATGCTCACAAAATGAAAAAGGAGCCGGGCTCGCCATTTTTTTAGGGTTAGAGCTGCATTCATTTCAATCATGACCTCACTTGCTTGCCTGTATATCAACTTCCAGTACCAAGTATAAAGTGAAAAACTTTACAAAGGGGAAAGAAAAGGTAAAGAAATACTAAAGATGTAGAAACATCTGACGGAATGACACGTAAACAAGGAAAAGGGAAGCGGGGGGTGATGAGGTGTTCGAGGAAATAAACCAGCAATTGGCGGATTTGAAGCTGCGCATACGGCAGAAGCTGCACTGGGAGCAAAATGTGCAGTTGCTGCGCAGCCAGCATAAACAAGAGGTTGATAAGCGAGACAGACTTTTGAGAAGGCTGCGTAATGAGCAGCATGATGTTGATCGGCTGACGGGGATATCGTTTGGCGCATTTTTTTACAGCATGATTGGAAAAAAGGAAGAGAAGCTGGCAAAGGAGACGGAAGAACTTTTACAGGCCCGATTAAAATATGAGGTCACTTCCGATACGGTCAAGGAACTGGAGGACGAAATTCAATCGCTGGAAGAGAAGTTACGCCAGGTTGCGGGTCTGGAGAGCGAGATGGCGGAGAAGCTGACACATAAAGAGCGTTTGATTCTGGAAGTACGACCGGTGCTGGGAACGCGATTGCGTGAGCTGACACATCGCGAATCCGATTTGCAAGCCCATCAGAAGGAAGTGCAGGAAGCCATCGTGGCGGGGCGTTCAACTGTCGCTTATCTCGACGAAGCGATCAAGCAGCTTGAATCAGCGAGCTCATGGGGAGCATGGGATATGCTTGGAGGCGGAATGATCTCGACAGCGATCAAGCACAACCGGATCGATGAAGCGCGATCCGCGATCCACAGCGCGCAAAAAAGCTTGCGAAAATTCCAGCAAGAGCTAAAAGATGTCCAGCGGGAAAGCGCCATCCGCATCGACATCGGGGAAATGCTGACATTTGCGGATTTCTTCTTTGACAATATCATCACGGACTGGATCGTGCAGGATCGCATTTCCACATCGCTTACGCAAGCGCGGGAAAAGCGAAAAGAGGTGAGTGCGCTGATCGGCAAGCTGAACGAGCAGGCAGCTTTGGCAGAAAAAGAGCTCGGACAGACCCGGCAGGCATGGCTGGATTTGATCGAGAAGGCGGAATGAACGAGAAAAACAGGCGGTCTGCAAGGGCAGACGGCCTGTTTTTCTTTTACAGCGGCTCACGCATTTTCCAACACGCTCGCGATAAACGACTCCAAGTAAGTCAGATCTTTGATTTTTGCATTACATGCGGCGCTATCGATGCACATGTAGTTGCCGACCGCTTTGTAATAATCGGCGTACTTGGCATTTTTGGTCTTGGTGATCGCGGAAAAAAGTGCGACTTCTGCAACACCATTGCACAGCGAGCATACGTTTTTCTTGTTAGTGGCTGTGAATCTGCCTTCTATGCCAACGATCTGGTTGTTTTGCTCATAAACAAAGAACATTTTGTTTGTGGCAATGTCAATCCACCCGATATACGTAAGCGCGGTGTAATTGAGTGCATCCAGGTTCGGAGTCTTGAGTTTTTTGTTCTTTGGAAACAGCTTCTGGATTTGCTTTTCCGTCACTTTCGGAAAGCTGGACAAATACGGCGTCAAAGACGTTACGAATTCCTGGAATTCCTCCGGCTTTTTCAGCGTAAGAAGCGGTGCGAACAACTGCTTCTGCTCATTCGTAATGGCCAGAAACTGCTCGAAGATTTTTGCTTCCGCGCCGAAGCGCGCCCCCTCGATGACCTTTGGGTCAGATACAGTCATGAGCGTAGACTGCAGGTTTTTTACCTGCTGCTTAATAAAGTTAAACTGGTGATTTTTAATGAACGGCGTATTCATGTGATTCCCTCCATATAGACATAGTCGAATTGAAGCTTCGAGTCTGTCTTTGATCGGAGGCGATCATCACAAATGGAGGAAACGCCCCCTAATCAAAGAAGCGTTTCGCGTATCGAGCAAACCAATGTTGTGCAAAGCATGGTTATCATTCACCCTCTTACCCTTTGATAGTAGCATCATATAAAGAGTCGATGAACGATGTCAAGGGTAGAGAAAGGAATGGCAGGAAGATTCGATCAAATAAAATTTTCAGCATTTTAGAAAAGTTGTGTATTGAAATTCAGGGGTGTCGATAATACAATATACAATATACAAAATGATGGTTGTGCAAATCGTCGCCTGCTAAAAAGAAGAAGCAGTTATTTTTTTCACGCTACGTAAAAGGTGAAATTGTGCAGGTTGTTGTATATTGTATACAAAATACAAAACAAAAAGAAATCAATGCAAACATGGAGGGCACATGAGAAAACGTGATTTTGAGCACAGTCAACTGGGGACCAAAACGGTTTGGGCCGGAGAAGAAGCGTTTTTGTCGCACGGCTCCACCCAAGTGCCTGTGGTGCTAAGCGTGGCGTACGGCTACGACGATGTGGACGTGTGGTACGATGTGGCGACAGGGCAAAAACCAGGATATATGTACAATCGGATGAGCAATCCAACTGTTCAGGCGTTCGAGCAAAAAGTATGCACACTTGAGGGGGCAGAGGCAGCAATCGCCTTTTCATCCGGGATGGCGGCGATCAGCAGCGCGTTGTACACGTTTTTGCGACCGGGCAATCGGGTTGTGTCGGTAAAAGATACGTATGGTGGGACGAACAAGATTTTCACGGAGTTTTTGCCGAATATCAATGTAGATGTCGTCTTGTGCAATACAGGCAGCCATGAAGAGATTGAGGCGGAAATCGCCAAAGGCTGCAATTTACTTTACCTCGAATCGCCGACGAATCCAACGCTGAAGATTTTGGACATTGCAAGGCTGGTGAAAGCGGCCAAAGCGGTTGGCGCACTCGTGTTTATCGACAACACGATCGCGACGCCGATCAACCAAAATCCGCTGCGGCTCGGCGTGGATCTGGTGATTCACAGTGCTACCAAGTTCTTGAGCGGACATGCCGATGTGTTGGGTGGTGTTGTGTGCGGGTCTGGTGCTCTCATGGAAAAGGTGTACCATTACCGCGAAATCAACGGCGCGACGATGGACCCGTGGTCGGCATACCTGATGATTCGCGGAATGAAAACGCTGAAGCTGCGCGTTGAGCAGCAGGCCAAAAGCGCGATGGCGCTAGCGGGCTATCTGGAAAAGCAGGAGTTGGTCGAAGCCGTTTATTATCCGGGATTGCCGACGCATCCGCACCATGAGGTAGTCAAAGCGCAAATGAGAGGCTTCGGCGGGATTGTCAGCTTTGTGCTCAAAGGGGAAATGGATGCCGTAAAAATCCTGTTGCCGCGCTTGCAATATGCCAATCGGGCCGGAAACCTCGGTGCGGTCGAAACGATTTACGGACCCGCGCGGACGACAAGCCATGTCGAGTGCACGCTCGAAGAACGGCAAGCGCTGGGGATTTCGGAAGGCTTGGTTCGCATTTCGTGTGGAATCGAGGACACGGAAGATTTAATCGCCGATTTGGATCAGGCATTCCGCGCGCTCGCGGCACATCTGCAGACAAACTGACAAGTAGAGGAGGAAACAGTTACAATGGCACACAAAATCGCGTTGCTCGGCTTTGGTGTCGTCGGCCAAGGGCTGGCGGAAATTTTGCTGGAAAAAGAAATGGAACTGGCGGAAAAGGAGGGCTTCGCTGCCAAGGTCGTGGCCGTATCCGATCTACTGAAAGGCTCGCTGTATCATCCCGACGGATTGGACATAAAACGATTGCTCGACGTTGTGCAGGAAACGGGCAAGCTTGCTGGTTATCCCGATCAGGACGGGCTCGTACGAGGATGGAACAGCTTTGAGACGATTCGGCAAAGCAATGCGGATACCATCGTCGAAATGACCTATACCGATGTGAAGACGGGGCAGCCTGCGATCGACCATTGCCGCGCGGCTTTTGAGAGTGGGAAGCACGTCGTGATGAGCAACAAGGGGCCGGTTTCGCTGGCGTATCGGGAGCTGTCTGAGCTAGCGCGGCGCAATGGTGTACGCTGGTGTTTTGAAGGAACGGTGATGAGCGGCACCCCGACGCTGCGCATGCCACTGACAACGCTCGCCGGCAATGAAATCGGGGAAGTTCGCGGCATTCTCAACGGGACGACCAACTATATGCTCACCAAAATGGAAGAGGGCATGAGCTATTACGAAGCGCTCGCGGAAGCACAGGCGCTTGGTTTTGCCGAAGCGGATCCGACGAGCGATGTAGAAGGGTACGATGCCCAGTACAAGCTCACCATCCTTGCCAATATCGTCATGGGGATGCCGATCGGACGCGATGAAGTAGAGCGCGAGGGCATCACGCATTTGACTCACGCCGATATCGCCTGGGCAAAGGAGAATGGAAAGCGGTGGAAGCTGCTCGCGAAAGCGGCCAAAAAAGATGGCAAGCTGATCGCTAAAGTCGGATTGGAAGCGCTTCCCTTGACTGACCCGCTGGCAAGTGTCCAAGGTGCGCAAAATGCGATCACATACGCGTGCGATCTTGCCGGTCCGATCACGATTATCGGCGCGGGCGCGGGAAAAAAAGAGACCGGTTTTTCCATATTGATCGACTTGCTCAACATCAGTCGTAATCAGCTTTGAGCCACAATCAGCATGTAAGATGGAGGGGGTAACCCATGTCAACAGAGACTGCAACTGTCAAACACAAGATGTTTCTCGCCGGAAATTGGGTTTCGCGCGAAAAGGAAATGGAAGTTCGCGATCCGCAGGACAATCGTTTGATCGGCACAGTGCCTGCCGCCAGCGAACAGGATGTGCTGCACGCCATTCACGAGGCGCAGGACGGGCAAAAAATTGCGGCAGCCATGCCGGTGCACGAGAGGATCGCGATCCTGCACCGAGCAGCCGATTGGATTGCACAGCGGCAGGAGCAATACGCGAGAATGATCGCGCGGGAAGGCAGCAAAACGATCCGGGAGGCGCGCAAGGAAGCGAGGCGCTGCGTGGAAACGCTGCGGATCAGCGCGGAGGAAGCCAGACGGATCAATGGGGAGACGATCTCCTTTGACCAAATGCCGGGCAGCGAAAACCGTACCGGATACTTCTATCGCTTTCCGATCGGCATCATCGCGGCGATCACCCCGTTCAATGACCCGCTGAACCTGGTTGCGCACAAAGTCGGCCCCGCCATCGCCGCTGGCAACGCCATCATCGTCAAGCCCGCCCCCACCACACCGCTGTCTGCGCTGCTCTTGGCGGAAGCGTTTGACCATGCGGGCCTTCCGCCCAAAATCCTTTCGGTTGTGACGGGGTACACCAGCGATATGGGGGATGCGCTGATTACGCACCCGGCCATTCGGATGGTTTCCTTCACCGGCGGCTTAGCAACCGGTCAAATGATTATGCAGAAGGCTGGTTTGAAAAAAATCAGCATGGAGCTCGGCTCCAACTCACCGGTCATCGTCCTCAAGGATGCTGACCTGCCGCATGCGATTGAATCCACCGTTTCCGGCGCGTTTTGGGCAGCGGGGCAAAATTGCCTTGGGGTGCAACGCATCTATGTCGAAGAGGAGCGATATGCCGAATTTGTGAAAGGGTTCGTTTCAAGGACCAACCAGTACATTGTGGGCGATAAGCAGGCGGAGGAGACGGACATGGGGCCGATGATCACCGAGGCAGAAGCCACTCGCGTAGAAAGCTGGGTTCAGGAAGCGGTTGAGAAGGGAGCGATTTTGCTGACGGGCGGAAATCGCAATGGCGCTTATTATGAGCCGACCGTGCTTGTCAATGTGCCGGAGGATTGCAGACTGGCGCGGGAAGAAATTTTTGGGCCCGTTGTCACGATCTATTCAGTACCCGATCTGGACGCAGCGATCAAGGAAGCGAACAACGTCGCCTTCGGCCTGCAAGCGGGCATTTTCACCAAAAACATCGACCACGCTTTCGCAGCGGTCAAAGAGCTGGATGTGGGCGGAGTCATGATCAACGACAGCACGGATTACCGCATCGACGCGATGCCATTTGGCGGCGTGAAAGGATCTGGCATCGGGCGCGAGGGTGTAAAATTCGCGATACAGGAGATGACCGAACCAAAAGTCGTGTGCTTTACGGTAGCCAAATAGATGGAATTTGGGGAAAGGTGTGGGAATCATGATGAACGGCAACGAAAATGAGCGTGGGCAGCTGCGGCGCACCATGAAAAGCAGACATATGTTCATGATTTCACTTGGAGGCGTTATCGGCACAGGGCTCTTTTTGAGCTCTGGCTATACGCTGAATACGGCTGGACCGGGTGGGACGATCCTGGCCTACCTCGTCGGCGGCTTGATCATGTATCTCGTTATGCTATGTCTCGGGGAGCTGTCGGTCGCCATGCCCGTTACCGGCTCTTTCCAAACGTACGCGACGCGATACCTTGGACCAGCTACAGGCTTCATGGTGGGATGGATGTACTGGCTCACCTGGGTCGTCGCGGTCGGCTCCGAATTCACGGCTGCCGGGCTCTTGATGCAGCGGTGGTTTCCCGGTTCGTCCGTCTGGATGTGGAGCGCCGTGTTTGCGGGAGCGATTTTTCTGCTGAATGCCCTCTCCGTTAAATTTTTCGCGGAAACGGAGTTTTGGTTTGCGGGAATCAAGGTTGTAACGATTATTTTCTTCATCCTGCTTGGCGGCGCAGCCATGTTCGGCTTCATCCCGATGAAGGATGGCTCCGCAGCGCCGATGCTTTCTAATTTTTCCGGGGCGGACGGGCTTTTCCCCAACGGGCTGCTCCCTGTCCTCATGACGATGATCTCGGTTAACTTTGCCTTTTCCGGCACGGAGCTGATCGGGGTGACGGCGGGTGAGAGCGAAGATCCGGAAAAAAATATACCCAAGTCGATTTCGAATATTATCTGGAGAACGATGATCTTTTTCGTCGGTGCAATCTTTGTGCTGGCCGGACTGATTCCGTGGAAGGAAGCGGGCGTGATCGAGAGTCCCTTTGTCCTCGTATTCGATAACATTGGCGTTCCCTATGCCGCTGATCTCATGAATTTTGTCATCATCACTGCATTGCTGTCTGTCGCCAACTCAGGGCTGTACGCTTCGACGCGCATGCTCTGGTCGTTGTCCAAAGAGAACATGGTCAGCCCGTCCCTCGGCAAGGTGACAGCCAACGGGGTTCCGCTAAATGCTTTGATCGTAAGCATGCTCGTTGCGTGCCTGTCCTTGCTGTCGAGTGTGTTCGCCGCCGATACCGTGTATCTTGTGCTCGTTTCCATCTCCGGTTTTGCGGTCGTGATTGTGTGGATGGCGATTGCTGCTTCCCAATATGCATACCGCAAACAGTTTTTGCGAGAAGGCAACAGCGTCCAAGACCTCAAATACCGGACGCCTTTGTATCCGCTCGTGCCGATCGCCGCATTTGTGCTGTGCCTCGCTTCCTGCATTGGTCTCGCCTTCGATCCGAGCCAGCGAATCGTGATCTACAGCGGAGTTGCATTCATGGCAGCCTGCTATTTATTTTATTATTTCAAAATTGCCAAAAGTCGGTCCGCCGCCAAGGCAACGCTAGCAAAAGAGTAAACGGAACAGCCCCCCGAGTGCTATCTGAGCAATCGGGGGGCTGTATTGTTTTCATCGTTTACGAGATAGACATGTTCACATCAGTTCGGGGTACTCGATGTTCCAATGGGTGTTCTGGATGAAGTCGACCAGACCGTTCTTGTCCTTTTGGCGGAACAGCGCCAGGATATGCTTGTGCTCCTCGTTCATCTGCATGAGGATTTTCGCCAGCTTTTCCTGGTCATTGCTGAGGTACGATTGCCGAATGAAGCTGTTTTGCAGCGATTCGAGTATGGAGATCAGCGACGGATTGTTGCATTTCTGGATGTATACCTCATGGAATAGCGTCTGGTATTTTTGATAGTCTGCGTAGTTGTTTTCTTTGATGGAGCGGTCGATCCGCTCGATGAGCGCTTCCATTTTGAGCAGATCGTCTTCTGATACATGGTCGGTCGCTAGCTTTGCCGCCAGGGCGTCAAGTGAGCCGACAATCTCCAGAACGTCCAGCTTTTCTTTCGTTTTCAGCTCTTTGACGAGGAAGCCCCGCCTTGGACGGTATTCCAGCAAGTTTTCGGAAGCCAGCTGGATAAGTGCCTCGCGAACCGGGGTTCTGCTGACCTCCAGCTTTTGGCAGATCATGGCTTCATTGACTTTTTGGTTCGGGAGCAGCGTCCCGTTCTGAATTTGCGTCGCGATGAATTTATATACATGATCTTTGAGAGATTGATAGTTGCCGCCGATCGTCATTCACCTCTATGAAAAACAATTTTTGTATACAATATAATGGTAGCATTCTTCCCTAGCATCTTCAAGGAATCATCTGGGATTGGGATAAAACGATAGGAAACGGATTGACGAGATTCTTTGAAAATTGCATTTTACGAAACGTTGCCTCTATAGTAATATTTTTACTATTGTTTATTGTGAGTATATGAAGGAGAGGAAACGATGCAGCGGAAGTTTGTTCTAATTTTTTTCATGATTGCTTTACTTTTCACCAGTTTGAACAGCGCGTTCGCACAGGCAGAAGCAAATGCCGACCCGGCACAGGGAAAGAAGCTTAAAAGCTTGGCTTTTACCGACAGCAAGATGAAAATCAAATTTTTTGAATCGAAAGTGTTGAAAGTACTCGCCACCTTTGAAGATGGTTCCGTCGAGGATGTGACCAGTAAAGCGGCATTTGCAACCAGCAATATTATGATGGTCGATATTGATAGGGAGAACCCAAGTGTTCCCGGGAAGATTTGGGGGGGAAATGAAGACGGCGTTGCTACGGTGACGGCCACTTATGAAGGGATGACAGCTAAAATTACCATTACGGTATTGCCGATCAAGTATCATTACTTCAAACTGGATGTTTTTCCAAACGAAAATTCGGATTTCACGTTTGGACAAGATGTCTTCATTATGGCCAAAGTACCCAAAAAGAAAATGCTATCACCGAAAAAAGCGAACGGATACATTTATGGGATCATCATTCATGGGGAAAAAACGCTTGATATCGAGCATACGATGACCTACGAGGATAACCAATACATCTATATTGTCGGAAGCTTCACCCTACCGAAGGAAGGAAACTACTATGCGGAAGTGTCCATCCAGCAGAATTCGCAGTATGTGCCGGGGGAAGTATGGCTTGGCGAAGGGAAGTCGCATGAGTTCACAATCGTCAATTACGACAATTAGTAGCGCTCAATCACCCCTCCCGTTCTATGTTACAATGAATGACATGTAACCAAAGGGAGAGTGTAGGGATCATGACAAAGCCAAAAGTCGGCATCATCGGGCTCGGCGCAATCGGGTTCGAGATGTTGAAAGAGTTCCATGCCAATCCTGATGTGGAAATCGGAGCGGTTTGCGATGCGAATGGGGAACGAGCCCGACAAGTAGCGCACGAGTTCAATATCCCGGCTGCTTATACGGCGTATGCCGACCTGCTGGCAGATCCAGCGATCGAGAGTGTCTATATCGGTGTCCCGCCTGTTTATCATTGCGAAATCGCCGTGGCTGCGTTTGCTGCGAACAAGCACGTGCTTTGCGAAAAGCCGCTGGCGAACTCCGTCGGCGAAACCGTGCAGATGGTAGAAGCGGCTGGCAAGGCTGGAAAGATTCATGCGATGAATTTTCCGTTGAACTATACGACTCCTGTGCGCGAATTCGCCCGCTTGGTCGACGAAGGCTACTTGGGCGAGCTGCGCCGCGTGGAGATCACCCTGCAATTCCCGGATTGGCCGCGGGCCTGGCAGCAAAATGACTGGATCGGGAAGCGGGAGCAAGGCGGTTTCGTCCGCGAGACAGCTCCACATCTGCTGCAGATGATCCAGCGGGTGTTCAAGGAGCTGCCGGAGCTGCAATACAAACATACGGAATATCCCGACGATCCGGAACTGTGCGAGCGAGGCATTGTCGCCCACTTTCAGATGAAGAACGGTGCGCTGGTGATTTTGCGCGGTGGCAGCCATACGGCAGGCGAGCAAAAAGTGGAGCTGATGGCGTTTGGGACAAAGGGCGTACTTGCTTTGACCAACTGGGACGACCTGTACGGAGCGCAGGGCAGCGAACCGATGACACTGCTCACGAGTGGCGGGGAGTACGCACAGGAGCTGATCTCCCAGTTCGCGGCAGCGATGCGTGGCGAACCAGCCGAACTGTACGATTTTACGGTAGGTCATCAGGTGCAGCAATTGCTGGAGGAGCTGCTTGACTAAGAGAAAGAGCAGCTGGAGGGAGTTGGGATGCGAGGCGCGTCCCACCCCTTTTTTTCATTACCAACGAAACGCGGAAAGGAGTGGTTTCCATGAAAGACGGGCTTATCAGAAAAGCCGATGTTGGCTCTGGGCAAAGGGTTCCGCATCTACTTTGTTCAGAGCCGAATCGATAAGGAAGCCGGAACGCTTTGCTCATCTATATACCGAATCTGCTATATAGATAGGAGCAAACGGACATGAAGTATCAAAATGCAAACAAGATTTTGCCAAAAGAATTGCTTGCCAGCATTCAAGACTATGTGCAGGGCGGTTATTTGTATATTCCCATTCGCCAGGAGAAAAAGAAGCGGTGGGGCGAGCGGACGCGGGCCAAAGAAATCATGCGGGAGCGCAACGAAGCTATTGTGGAGGCATATCGCCAAGGGCTTTCGGTCAAGTCGCTTGCAGGTCGTCATTATTTGACGGAGCACAGCATCCGCAGAATCATCCGCGACAACGCCTGCGTACAATCTTAAGACTGACTCGAACGCGAACTTTCCAAACGACGGCACAAGCTCTATGCTGACGTAAAAACGACAGTGTCGAAGGAGGGAGCAGGATGAGCTGCGTACATTTGCTCAACATCCGCTTTGCGCATAACGGAATCGAGCAGGTTCTTACACCGGTATTACTGCGGGATGAAGCGGAGACGATCCTCGTCGATTGCGGTTATCCGGATTTTCTGGGGCTGCTGGATGGGGCGGCACGCCAGCACGGGATTCCGCTTGAGACGGTAACGAAGGTGATCGTGACACATCAGGATCTCGACCACGTCGGTTCGCTTGCGGCTTTGAAGAGGAAGCATCCGCATATTGAAATCATCGCGCACGAGATCGAAGCGCCATATCTCGCGGGGATGAAAAAGTCGCTACGACTGGAACAGGCCGAAGCGATGCTTGATTCGCTGCCTGATGAAGAGAAACCGAATGGACAGCAATTTATCCATTTGCTGCAATCGATCGAGCCTGCCGTCGTCGATCGGACGGTCAGAGATGGCGAGCGCTTGCCGTGGTGCAGCGGGATCGACATCATTCACACGCCTGGCCATACGCCAGGGCATCTTTCGCTCTATATTCAGGAAAGTAAAACCTTGATCGCAGGAGATGCAGTCGTTGTTGAAGCGGGGCGACTTGAGATCGCCAATCCGCAGTTCACGCTTGATTTGGAAGAGGCACTCCGCTCTGTCCGGCGCTTATTGGACTATGAGATCGAACACATCGTCTGCTATCACGGTGGTAAGTACACAAACGATGTGGGGCAGGGGCTGCGCGATCTCCTGAGCCGCTATGATTTTGGCTCATAAAAGAGGCATTCGCTACAATGCACGCATCGTTCGATCAGGGTCGTAATAATTCTCCCCTATACTACGAATACATTCAGGTTGTGAGATGGGGGAGAACAAATGGATACAACGGTAAAACAAGCATGTGATCAAGGGCGCGTTCGGCAAGGGAGGGGTTGGCGATGAATCCGTTTTTGTATGTCATCCTGGTGATTGTGACGACATCGTTGATGGGCTCGTCCTTTGCGATCGGCAAGCTTGGGCTAGCTTACATCTCGCCATTGCTACTGGTCGGCTTTCGCTTCACCATCGCTGGTGTTTTGATGGCGCTTTGGGTATATAAAAAGACGAAACCATCCACGCTGCAGGACTGGGCGCGTATTTTCCTGATCGGCTTTTTCCAGACGGCAGGCGTGATGGGCTGTATCTTTTTGAGCCTGCGCACTATCACAGCGGGAGAATCGTCGATCCTGACCTTCACCAATCCACTTCTGGTCGTCCTGCTCGGTACGATTTTTTTAGGCAACCGGTATCGAATCGCACAATGGATTGGCGTTTTAAGTGGATTTCTGGGCGTGTTCATCACGCTCGGCTTCCACTTGCAGCTGACCACAGGCACGCTGTTCGGCCTGGGCTCGGCGATTTCCTGGGCGATTGCAACGCTTTTGGTGAAGCGGTGGGGCCAGAGGTTTCAAATTTGGGTACTGACCGCGTATCAGATGCTGTTTGGCGGTTTGCTGCTGCTAGTGATGGGTGTGACGTTGGAGACGCCCCGGCTGCTGATCACGCCATCATCAATCGGCATCGTGCTGTGGCTTGCGATCATGGCCTCGATCGTGCAGTTCGCCGGATGGTTTTATTTGCTGAAAATCGGTGATCCCGGCAAAACGAGCGCCTTTCTCTTTTTGGCCCCGTTTTTCGGCGTATTGTCCGGGTGGGTGATTTTGGGCGAGGTCGTCCAATGGTATGTGTATGGCGGCGGGCTGTTGATTTTCGCCGGGATTTTTTTGGTGAACTGGACGGCTGCCAGAACGAAACAGCAGCATCCGCTGCGGTTGCAAAAAGAGGGCTGAACCAGGTCGATCCGCAAAAAATGGCTACCCGTGCAAGAGCGTACGCCTCTAGCAGTGGATAGCCATTTCTCATTTTCAAGAAGGAAGAACTAGGCCGAATTCAGCGGCGAAGCCTTCTCGTCCCGCTGCTGTCAGGCGTGCGGCCCGGCCAGCAGGCTGCCGCTCGATCCATTTCAGCGCAAACAGCCGATCGGTCAGTGATGCGCCCAAGCTGCCGGCCAAATGATGACGCCGTTCGCTCCAGTCGAGACATTGGCGGGCAAAATGGCGTCGGCTTTTCGGTTTTCCTTCCACATTCACACCGAAATCATGCAGATGGCGCTTGCCCTCTGGAAGCAGCGCGAAATCACGGCCGGATTCTTCTAGGTACTGCAAAGCTAGCAGCCTTTCCGTCAGCGCGACCCCGACGGTGCCGGCCAGATGGTCATAGCAGGTCCGGCAATACTGCAATTGCTTCAGTTGGTCTGATTCGCGCAGAGAGCGTACGGGAGCCGGATTGGCGATGACAGACAGCGCCTCGAGCGCATGAGCGACATCGGGGCTCGCCAGCCTGTAATATTTGTGCCTCCCATACGACTCGCAAACCAGAAGCTGTCCTTCTACCAATTTCGCTAGATGGGAACTGGCGGTTTGCGGGGTGATGCGAGCGCAGCGGGCCAGCTCGCTCGCCGGCAACGCTTTTCCATCAATCAGATTGATCAGGATGGCAATGCGTGAAGGATCGCCGATCAATGTGGCAATCTCCACCAGATTGGGACTGGAATACATCTTCTGACCACCTCCATACATAATTCGATAGTAAACGAATAATGATTGTTATGCAATCAAGATGTTTACATTTTCCATTTCCGGGTATATGGGTAATTACAGTTCATTCTTGCTAAGATTTTCCGAATTGCTATTATTATCTATGGGGCTTGTGCGGCGGAATAACGTGGTGCTGCCTCAGCGTTGATCTTTTGTGAGAGCGAGGAATTTCTAGTGGAGCACATTCATGGCTCGTACGATTGGGTACTTGTCGTTTTTTCATATGTCGTAGCAGTGGTTTCAAGCTATACCGTTCTTGATTTGGTTGGGAGAATCAGCACAACTAGCGGGAGCAGCCGCTGGAATTGGCTGGCGTTTGGCGCCATTGCAATGGGGATGGGAATCTGGTCCATGCACTTTGTCGGCATGCTCGCTTTTACATTGCCGGTTCCCGTCCCTTATGACCTCCCGATTGTCATGCTATCCGTTTTGATCGCGATAATCGCATCGTTCATTGCTTTGTACGTGGTCGGTCGCGAACAGGTCACGTTGTTGCAGTTGCTTGGAGGGGGGATGCTGCTTGCCTGTGGCATATCGGCGATGCATTACACCGGTATGGCTGCTATGCAGATTGGCATCACGTATGATCCTATCTTTTTCCTACTATCTATAGCCATCGCCATCATCGCTTCTATCGCGGCGTTGTGGCTGTCGTTTTATTTCAGAAGGGATACGGGCGGCAGTGCGGTATGGAAGAAGCTGGGCAGCGGCTTGATCATGGGAGCAGCTATCGTCGGCATGCACTACACGGGAATGAAGGCGGCCCATTTTCAACTGGGGGAAAATACCGGGCTGTCCACTGGCATGGTGCTCGATCAAAAATGGCTCGCCTATCTGATTGCGGGCGGGACGCTTTTCACGTTGGGCTTGTCCTTGTCGGGTATCTTTGTTTCGCGGCGGTTCTCGCAAAAGGATGGGCAAATCAAAGCGAAGACCGAGGAGATTTACAAGATCAACCAAGAGCTGCGGCAGCTCAACGACAATCTGGAGCAGCTGGTAAAGGAACGAACCGCGCAGCTTGAGCGCGCGCATGACGAGGCGATCAAAGCGAATATGATCAAGAGCCAGTTTCTCGCCAATATGAGCCATGAGCTGCGGACACCGCTCAACGCGATTATTGGCTACAGCGAGATGCTGATGGAAGAAGCGGAAGAGATGGGCGAGAAGGTGTTCGTCGACGATCTCGGAAAAATTCGCAAGTCAGGCAAACATTTGCTGGCACTAATCAACGACATTTTAGACATTTCCAAAATCGAGGCAGGCAAGATGGAGATTCAGCTGGAAGCATGCAGCCTGGAGTTGCTGGTGCAGGAGGTCGCCACGACGCTGTCTCCGCTGCTCGACGCGAACGGCAATCAGCTGAAGTCTCAGTGTGAAAACGGCGAAATCATCACGGACGTCACGAAATTGCGGCAGGTTTTGATCAACCTGCTGGGCAATGCGAGCAAATTCACGAAAAACGGCACGATCAGCCTGCGCGTTTTGAAGCAATCCAGAGGGCAGCGAGCAGGGGTGACTTTTCAGGTAACGGACACAGGAATCGGCATGACGCCGGACCAAATGGCAAACTTATTCCAGCCCTTCACGCAGGCAGATTCGTCCACTACGCGAAAATTCGGCGGCACCGGATTGGGGCTCGCGATCAGCAAAAGCTTTTGTACCATGCTGGGCGGTACGATTGAGGTGGACAGCGAATTTGGAGTGGGAAGCACATTCACGTGCTGGCTGCCTGCCAACGCGGAGCTGGCTCGAGGGGCACAGGATGAGGAGTATAGTGGAAGCGAGAAGCCTGTTGGAGCGGGCATTCCGTGACAATCATACCCATGGAGGAGAGATCGTTGGTTGATCTGCTCTTTTTGTTTGGCGGGCAGTCTGACTGCCGAATGAGACAGCAACATTTCAAACAGTCTCCTGTGATAAAACTGGTTGTGTAGGAACAACAATCCAGAAGGAGTTGGTTGGGATGGCCGTATTGGCAGGAAAAACCGCAGTTGTCACGGGTGCAAGCAGAGGAATTGGGCGCGGAATCGCGCTGCGGTTGGCGAAGGAGGGCGCAGCGGTCGCTGTTCACTATCGGAAAAACCGGGAAGCAGCGGAAGCGGCGGTTGCTGAAATCAAGGAGCAAGGCGGAATCGCGGTCGCAATCGGGGCTGATCTTATGTCCGTGCAAGGCGTCCATGATCTGTATCATTCGCTGGATGGATTTTTGGCGGAACATGCGGGAGGGCATCATTTCGATATCCTCGTGAACAATGCGGGGATCGCCCAGATGGCGACGATCGAAGAGACGACAGAGTCATCTTTTGATGAAGTCATGAACATTCATGTCAAAGCCCCGGTTTTTCTGATCCAGCAAGCATTACCCCGGTTGCGGGAAGGCGGGAGGATCATCAATATTTCTTCCGCTGTGACGCGCATCGCGTTTCCTGCTCTTTTCGGCTATAGCATCTCGAAAGGCGCAGTCAATACGCTCACACACACGCTGGCAAAGCAGCTTGGAGAGCGGAATATTACGATCAACGCCATTTTGCCTGGCATCATCGATACCGAAATGAATGCCGCCATGCTGCAGGATCCGGCAGGACAGCAATTCGCAGCCGGGTTGTCCACATTCGGCAGATGGGGGCAGCCCCAGGACGTTGCGGATATTGCCGCCTTTCTCGCCTCGCCTGACAGCCGGTGGGTAACAGGCCAGCTGATCGATGCGAGCGGCGGGTCCCATCTGTAAGCAACGGGCTGCTGAATTTATTTGCGCGGTAACAAAGAACCAGACCAACACGATTTGTTCGTGGCTTGGTCTGGTTCTTTTCGCTTCATTGTATTGAACCGATGATGTATGCAAAAACGAGTGACATTCTCAAAAATGAAATCTTTCGTTTCACGCGACACGCGCCTTACCGTCTTTGCTTGAGTGGAAATCACTGGTATAGGAATTGCTTGTTACAAATACATGCATGTGTACCACAAGCCAGGGAAGGAATGAAAGCTAGATGCTGACGATTGCGCGAATTACGACGAGCGGCGAAATCTTTTGGTGTTCATCGAATTGGCCGTATGTAACCGGGTTTTCGTTCCTGAAAACGATCGGGAGCAAAGCCCCGGAGCTGCTGCCTGGCTATGAATTGCATTTATCGCACCAGGCGCAGAGCGTTATTTTGTCGAAAAGAAAGCTGTATGTCCACACCTTTCAATTGGCCGACTCGCAAGTGTTGATCTTGGAAGATCGCGAGGACAATGGTTCGGCTGCGCTCATCGCAGCGGGGCAGAACGGGGCGGGCGCGGGCTTTTCGCAAGGGATGAAGCCCGGGGAAGGAAACTTGCTGTTCGATTTGCCGAGTCCGGGGATGAAGGGAGTCATCGCTAGCATCGCTAAGGTTGCCGCCACCGACATGACCGTGCTGATCTACGGAGAGACCGGCGTCGGCAAGGAAGGGATCGCACGGTTGATTCACGAGTCGAGCAAGCGACGCTACGAGCCCTACGTCATCTTGAACTGCGGGGCGATTCCGGAGACGCTGATCGAATCGGAGCTATTCGGCTACTCTCCGGGGGCATTCACAGGCGCTGACCGCACGGGAAAAAAGGGTGTATTTGAGGAAGCAGAGGGAGGAACGCTGTTTTTAGACGAGATTGGGGAGCTTCCGCTTGCCTCACAAGTCAAGCTGCTGCGCGTGCTCCAAGAGCGTTCTTTCAAAAAGATCGGGCAGCCGCGCGCGATCCAGGCGGATGTCCGCATCATCGTCGCTACCAATCGCGACCTCGAAGCAGAGGTGGCGGCAGGACGCTTTCGGGAAGACCTATACTACCGTCTCTGCGTCGTGCCGCTCACGATTCCGCCGCTCCGGGAGCGGACGGAGGACATTTATCCGCTGCTGCAATTTTTCCTGAAAAAGTTTACAGCAAAATACGGACTGAGCAGGACTTTGTCACCACGGGCAATCCGTTCATTGATGAGCTATTCGTGGCCGGGGAATATCCGCCAGATGGAAAACATGATGGAAAGACTGGTCGTGATGGCAGAGGAGGAAGAGATTACACTGGCTGATTTGCCTGTTTCCGTCCGCGAGCAAGCAAGACAGCAGGAACTCGCACAAGAGAGCGTGCCGGCGGATGATCAGGAAGCGAAACCGATCAAGATTCATAAGATTCTCCCGCTAAAGGAAGCCACCGCTATTGTGGAAAAGGAGCTGCTGCAGATGGCCCGAGAACGGTGCGGCTCCACGTATGAAATAGCCGCGATGCTCGGCGTAGACCAATCGACGATATCACGCAAATTCAAGCAGTTTTTGGAATGATGCGGAATTGCATGAATACATCAATAATTCGGTAAAGTAATGCACGCATGCACGCTCTTTATTCTCATTTTTGATAATATACAACTCATTTTTGAAAAATCCGAAAGAAAACCTTATCCCTATCGCTTTTTTAATTTTTTGATCATTCTGGCACGCTACTTGCTACATGAGTAGGGCAGGAATGATTTTTTTACTGTAGATGCTTTTATAAACAATGGGGGGAAACAGATGAAGAAGATGCAAGCAAAAACAAAATGGCTTTCCGTGCTATCCGGTGTGGCAGTATCCGCGCTTTTGCTAACCGCATGTGGCGGTGGCGGCGGTGAGACGTCCGGCACACAGCCGCAGCCCGACACTTCCGCTAGTGGCAATGCAGGAGATGCAAAAGACAAGTTCAAAGGCCAATCATTGAATTTGCTCACATGGGAAGGCTATGCCGATCCGAAGTTCACCAAAGCTTTCGAGGACAAATACGGCGTAAAGGTAAATCCAACGTATTTCGCCTCGAGCGACGAGCTGCTCGCCAAGCTGAAAGCGGGCGGCGGCGATACGTATGACATCATCTCGCCGTCAACGGACGTGGCTGAACTGCTCGTGCAGTCCGACATGGTAGAACCGATCGACACGTCCAAAATCAGCAACTACAACGACTTGAATGAAACGCTGCGCAATATGAAAGATGTGCAAAAGGATGGCAAGCAATACGGGCTGCCGTTCGCCTGGGGACCTGACTATCTCATCTATGATGCGGACGTGGTAAAAGAGGAGCCGAAATCATGGAGCGTTTTCTGGGATGCGCAGTATAAAGGGAAAGTGTCGGTTTACGATGACATCTCCAACATTTATATGATCGGCCAGATGCAAGGCTTGGACAAAACCGACAAAGGCGCGCTTTACAACATGACGCCGGAGCAGCTGCAGAGTGCCAAGCAGAAGCTGATCGAGCTGAAGCCAAACGTGCGCAAATACTGGACGACAGCGGGCGAGCTGAACGACCTGTTTGCCAATAAGGAAGTGGCGCTTGCAGTAGGCTGGCCGCTTACGGTTTCTGAGGTGAACAAGAAAGGCCGCAACCTGAAGTGGACGATTCCTGATGAAGGCGCGACCGGCTGGATCGACCGTCTGATGATCGTCAAAGGCTCCAAGCACCTTGAGCTGGCGCAACAGTATCTGGATTACATCGCCAAGCCGGAGCCGATGGCACAGGTGGCGGAAGTGACCAACTACAGCGTCGCCAATGCAAAAGCTGCTGAATTCATGTCCAAGGAGCTGCAAGAAATCACGTACATCAACGATATGGATAAGCTCTTCTCCAAAATCAACTTCTGGCAGTATGTAAAAGAACGCGCTTCCTACAACGATATTTGGACTGAGGTCAAGACGAACTGATCGGTTTTTGACGCAAAAGGCCTGGCCATAGGCTGGGCTTTTTGTAAGTGCAACCGCGGCTTAAGCCAAAAGCATGGCGTAGCCAGGTTTTCTAACCTATGCGACCGAGAACCACAAAGAAACTACAAAGATCCATGAGGAGGGTGTGGGAGATGTACGAAGTGGAACGAAACGAGGCTGGGACAACCGCTCCAATCTCCTCGGAACAAAAAGATCGGCGGCCATGGTTGAAAAAAGTGGTTGGGAAAAAGCTCTTGCTGCCACTTTTGCTGCCGCCAGCGATTTGGCTTTTCATGTTTTTGTTCATGCCATACTTCAACCTGTTTACGTACAGCTTCTGGAAGCCGGGGCCGTTTGATGTCATCAAGGAGTTCAATTTGTCGAACTACACCAAATTTTTCACCGCCACAACAGGCGGGCAAGCGCCTTACAAAGTTTTGCTCGATACGCTCGAGCTTGCTGTCATGGTGACGGTCTGTACCGTGTTGATCAGCTTTCCACTGGCCTATTACATCAATTTTAAAGTGACACGAATGAAACAGGTCGTTTACATGCTTGTTATTATCCCGCTGTGGGTGAGCTACATCGTGCGGGCCTATTCGTGGAAAATCATTTTGGGTACAAACGGGATTTTGAATTCCGCCTTGATTTGGCTCGGCGTCACCCATGAGCCGCTTGATATTTTCCTGTACAGCAAAATCTCGGTCATCATCGGGATGGTGCACATTTACACGCCGTTTGTGCTGATGCCGATCTATACAGCGCTGGAACAAATTCCGCGCAATCTGATGGAAGCCTCCAAAGATTTGGGCGCCAACCGCTGGCAAACGTTCTCCCATGTCGTACTGCCGCTGTCGCTGCCAGGCATGATCGCCGGAGCGACGTTTGCATTGGTGCTTTCAATGGGCGACTTCCTCGCGCCGCAGCTTCTGGGGGGCCCGAACAGCAGCACGATGATCGCCAATATCGTGCAGCAGCAATTCGGTACGTCCAACAACTGGCCGTACGGTTCAGCCATCGGTATCATCATTCTGCTTTTGGTACTGGTCATTCTGGAAGTGACGGGCCGGGCCGAGAAGCGCTATTCCACACTCGATTCGTCACAAGTCAGAGGGAGCAGGTGAGTCGGTAATATGACAGGACGATTGAATTTGAATCTGATCACAAAACTGTTAGGGCTGTTTTCGTTTCTGGTGCTGGCCTTCTTGTACTTCCCGCTCTTGGTGGTCGTCGTGTACTCGTTTAACGCTGACAGCATCAACAGCTTTCCGATGACAGGGGTCTCGCTCAAATGGTACCAGGAGATGGCGCAAAACAAGGCGTTGATCGAGGCGTTGGGCCATTCCGTGACGGTCGCTTTGATCAGTACCAGCGCTGCGGTCCTGCTCGGCGTGCCAGGCGCATTTGCAATGGATCGCTTCAACTTTGTCGGGAAAAAGGTGTTTGAGCGCATTGTTCTCTTGCCGTTGATTTTGCCGGGGATTTTAACCGGGGTGGCGATGCTGAGCTTCTTTCAGGAGCTAGGTATTCAGCAATCGATGCTCGCTGTGGTCATCGGTCACTCCACCTTTTTGATCGCAATTGTGATGCCGCAAGTCTATGCGCGCCTGAAACGGTTGGACCGTTCCATTGAAGAGGCGTCGGCCGACTTGGGTGCCAATCGGTTTCAAACATTTTGGTATGTGATCTTGCCCAATATCCGCACTGCCTTGATCGGATCAGCACTGCTCAGCTTCACACTGTCGCTCGATGAAATCCCCGTCACCTTTTTCCTAAACGGGGTCTACAGCACCTTGCCGATCCAGATCTGGGGGATGACGCGCAATGGATTTTCGCCTGAAGTGAACGCGATATCGACGATTGTGTTCATCACTTCATTGCTATTCATCATCATTTCCACAAGATTGAACAACAGAGAGGAGTAGAGTATCCATGGGAGAGCTGGCGATCCGCCTGGAGGGCGTCAACAAACGCTTTGGTGAGAACCACATTGTCAAAGATTTGGATTTGGAGGTATACCGCGGAGAGTTCCTTACGCTGCTCGGTCCGAGTGGCTGCGGAAAGACGACGACGCTGCGCATGATTGCCGGGTTTGAACATCCAGATTCCGGCATGATTTTGCTGAACGGCAGCAATGTCGCGGGTTCTCCACCGAACAAGCGCGATGTGAACACCGTGTTCCAAAACTATGCGCTGTTTCCGCACATGACGGTCAGCCAAAACATCGGGTACGGCATGAAGCTCAAAGGTGTGTCTGCCGATGAAATCAAGCGGCGTGTCAATGAAGCGCTTCGCATGGTGCAGATGGAGGCGTTCGCCGACCGCAAGCCGCGTCAAATGTCGGGCGGTCAGCAGCAGCGGGTAGCCGTCGCCCGCGCGATCGTAAACAAGCCGACCGTCCTCTTGCTGGATGAACCGCTCGGCGCGCTCGACCTGAAGCTGCGCAAGCAAATGCAGTTCGAGCTCAAAGCGCTGCAGCAAAAGCTTGGCATCACGTTCATCTATGTTACGCATGACCAGGAAGAAGCACTCACCATGTCCGATCGGATCGCGGTCATGAACAACGGCCAGATCGAGCAGATCGATAGCCCGAGCGTGATCTACAACCGTCCGGCTACACGCTTTGTCGCCGACTTCATCGGGGAAACCAACCTGCTGCACGGTACGCTCGACGCTAATTTGGGCAAAGAGCTGAAGGTCTCGATTGAAGGCGTCTCCTTTACCTTTGAAAAAGGGGAAGCGTCTGTCACAGGCCGCGATGTCTTCATTTCCATCCGTCCCGAACAGGTCAGCATCAAGCGGCAGCGCGCAGAGGACGAGGCTTGCCTCGTCGGCCGTGTAACCGAGCAAGTCTTCATCGGTTCGTTTTACAAAACGGTCGTCACACTGCCGACCGGTATGGAAATGGTGGTGGCCCAATCGGCTGCGCAGGGCGAGTTTGCGCATCAGGGCGATGAAGTGTATTTGACGTGGGAGAACAGCAAGGCGGTTGTTTTGGCAGGCTGAGATTTGTACGAATCAAAAATCCGGGCACTCTGCAATCAGAGGATGTCCGGCTCTTTTTAAGGTGAACTATCAGAAAAATAAAATTTTTACAAAAATATCAGGGGGCAGTTACTCATGAGAAGTATCCTCGGGCAAAATTTGAAAAAGGCAGCGTCTATCGCACGGGAGGCAAACGAACGTAACATCAGCGTCGATCAAGTGATTGCGGAACGAATGGAAAAAGCGATTTCTCGCCGCGACTTTTTGAAAGGGACCGCTTTGGTGGCCGCTGCTGTAGCGGTCCCGCCGACGCTGTGGAGCATGGGCGCTTCGGCCGCGAAAGCGGAAGCGAAGACGTCGCAAAAAATCGTCGTGGTTGGTGCGGGCTTGGCCGGTTTGACCTGTGCCTACCGGTTAAAGACGAAAGGGATCGAGGCTGAGGTGTACGAGGCGGCGAAACGGGTTGGCGGCAGATGCTACACGCGCCGGGGAGATTTTGCTGATAGCCAGATCGCGGAGCATGGCGGTGAACTGATCGATACGGAGCATCAAGACATCCGCAAGCTGGCGAAAGAGCTTGGCCTGACGCTCGATGATCTGCCTGCTGCCGAGCTTTCGGGCACGGAGGAAATCTACTACATCGACAACGCACCGTATTCACTGCGCGACATTGCAAACGACTTCCAGCAAATTTTGCCGATCATCGAGCGGGATGCAAAGGATGCGGGCGACTATTCCTATGCGTCATCCACCGCCCGGGCCCAGGAGCTGGACCGGATGTCCGTTGCCGACTGGATTCGCGACAATGTTCCCGGCGGCTTGAAGTCACGCATGGGCAGGCTCTTGCGCGTTGCATTTACGGCCAATTCAGGAGCGGAAATCAAAGAGCAAAGCGCCCTGATTTTGATGGAGACGTTCGGCTCGTACAAACCGCACGGAAACGTGTCGTTTACCGGTAGCTCGGATGAGCGCTTCCACGTGCGTGGTGGCAACGACCTGATTCCGACCCGAATGGCCGAAGTGCTGAAAGGGCAGATCAACACCGAGCACGAGCTGATTGCCATCAAAAAAGAGAAGGATGGCGGGTACAAGCTGACGTTCCGGACAGGAGAAACGACGAAAGACGTGAAAGCGGATCAGGTCGTTCTCGCGTTGCCGTTCTCCATTCTGGGTTCTTCCGTCGATTTCAGCCAGGCCGGATTCTCCCGACTGAAGTCGCGGGTCATTCGCGAGCTCGGGTTCGGCTCTTGCTCCAAGCTGAACGTCCAGTTTACCGACCGACACTGGCGTACGCTCGGGCTAAACGGGTCAAGCTATGGGGATCGAGGCTATGCCAACGTATGGGAAGTGTCGCGGAACCAATCCGGACAAGCCGGCCTGATGGTCAGCTTCACCGGCGGCGATATCGCCAAAACGTTCGCGAACGGCGACCCGCAAGCCCACGCCCAAACCTTGCTGAAACAACTGGAGCCGGTATTCCCGGGGATCACCGGCAAATGGAACGGCAAAGCGACGGTGGATTATTGGCCAAGCTACAAATGGACGAAAGGCGCCTACTCGTACTTTGGCGTCGGGCAATACACCAAATTTTACGGAGCGGCCGCGGAGCCGGAAGAGAATTGCTATTTTGCCGGTGAGCATACGGCCGAGTATTACGGCTTTTTGAATGGCGCTGTGGAATCGGGCGAACGGACGGCACAACAAATTCTGCAAAGCCAAAAAGTTGCAAAGCAGGCATAACGTCAAATGCAGGAGGAGTGAGGGAAGATGAGTGCGATCGGTATCCCCGGTTTGATCGTGATTTTCCTTTTGGCGCTAATTCTGTTCGGACCGAAAAAGCTGCCACAGCTCGGCCGGGCGATTGGGCATACGTTAAAAGAGTTTAAGCAGTCCACGCGGGGCTTGGTGCAGGATGAAGGAGCGGATGTGCAACAGGAAAAGAAAGCGTGATGGCAGAGGGAGTATGGTGGCCCCCGGAAAAAAGGCGGCGAAGTGGACAGCGGAGAAAGCGAGCGGCCCCAACCCATGGCCGCCCCGAATTGTACCGAGTTGTTCAGATCTTGTTCAAATCGCTTTTGTAGACTGGTTGAGGGGAAATAAGCACCATGAAAACAGGAGGATTGAGATTGTACGGCTGATGGAACGCCGTGTGCGCTGAAAGGCGCCCGCACGGTGTAGGCTCGTTATAAACCCGAGAGGAATAAGACGAGAATAGCGTTACACCGTCATTGCATGCCGATGAGACGGACAACAATGTAGACAATGATCTGACGATTACCTTTACGGATGATTCGGTATGGAGCTCCAAAGTAACGGCGGTCAAACTGGGCAGTAGTATTCTGAGCCCCGATGACTATTCGCTCACGAATGGAAAAGTTACGATTCGAAAAGACGTTATCCAAACGGTCGGTGATCATCACATTACAGTTGTAGCCACTGGCTATCAGGATGCGATGGTGACCCAGTCTGTGAAAGCAGGGGCTTTTTCGTCTTCCACATCTTCCGCAGAATTATTGGGGGATGGGGATATCATTTCTTTGCCTGGCGTCAACCAGTTCAAGCTGACGGCAAAAGATCGCTACGGGAACCCGATCCCAGACTATGTGTTCAAATACCAAGTCGAGATAGACAATGAGGATGGCGATAACCACACTGTGATAGTCAATGGCCAGCCATATGTAAGTGCTCATGTGGAAACTGCCGTATTTCCGGTCACGGCAGCATCCCCAGTGACAGGGCCAGATGGGGTAGCCATGTTCGAGTTTTCGTTGTCGGACGATAATTTCGGTTGGAGAGTCGACATATTGCTAAATGATGGGGAAACGGTCATTTGGTAGGGAAGAAAACAAGGGAAGGCGTTGGAATCATCGTAAAAAAAGAGGAGATCCGCAATAGCGGCTCCTCTTTTTTACGCTTCCGTCCATACGGTGAGTATCGACAGAAGATCGAAGTCATTCATTCACACAGTGAGAGATGTTCAGATCTTGTTCAAATCGGTGGTGTACACTGTTTGTGGGGAAATAAGCAAACTGAAAACAGGAGGATTGAGATTGTACGGCTGATGGAACGCCGTGTGCGCTGAAAGGCGCCCGCACGGTGTAGGCTCGTTATAAACCCGAGAGGAATAAGACGAGAATAGTCAAGGTAACGCAGCACCTATAGCAGCCAATGTAATGGTAATTGGTCTGCCCATTGTTGGCTTTCCGCAGGTAGGAAATTATGTTTATCTGGATGCGAATAATGATCTAGAAGGAGCAACTACCTTCAAATGGTATGCGGATGGAGTAGCAATCCCTGGTGCGACCTCAAATACGTATACCCCAACGCCTGCAGATGTTGGTAAAATTATTCAGCTTGAAGTAACTCCTGTGGCATTAACAGGCACACAGACAGGGACACCTGTGAAAAGTCCAGGCACAGCTCCTATTATGAGTAATCAAATGCCACCAGCACCTTAAGCACCTGCATGATCGATGATCCTCTAGGAACGTTCCTAGGGGATTTTTCTTTGTTTAGCTGCTCGTCTGAACGGCCAATCCACTAAAGGAAATAGGACCAACAACGTCAGCTCTAGTATTGGCCGTACGATTTTCTGCGGTTACGGTGTAAACATGAGTACCTGATCGTACATTTCGATCGATCGCCTGAAATGTAACCACGTAGTTTTGTTCAGAGCCAGTTGATTCAATACCTTGCAGTGTGTTGAAAATTTCCCTTCCGTCTCGGAAGATTCGAAAGAGAATTTGAGCGATACCGGTAACCCCTCGGACACCAACCGTTGCCACTAATTCCACCCGGTTGGGTTGAGATTTGGAGACGGGTATTCGCAATCGAATGGTTGCTAGACGAGTCCTTCCTGGAGAGCGTCTGATCGTAAATGATGTTGCTAGATTGAAAGAGCGACGTGGCTGAACAGCTGCTTTATCGAGAATACGTGCCAAAAAAATCACCTCCTTTAGTTCGATACCCTCAAAATATGGTGGAACATAAGAGCGTGATTGGACGACTATCAAACATTCTCGAAATAAGGCAGATCCATCATCGATATAACGAAAAAAACTCCCCATGGGGAGCTAATGCTACTACTGGCGCTTTGCTCTTCTCGGTCGGCGAAGAAGCTCACCAGAGCAGTTCGGACAAATGGCATTCATGTCATCCGTGCAATCTTTGCAAAATGTGCATTCATAACTGCAGATGTAAGCTTCCTGGTCAGGCTCGACTCGTTTCTGGCATTTTTCACAGCATTCTCTCATTTCCAATCCCATTGCAATCAGTTCCTTTCGTATTTTCAGTATCGTAATCGTAGAGAATCTCTGCCTGCTTGTGAAGAGACAGATTGTAAAGGGAACCATAAGGACAGAATGGATAAACGCTGGCGTATGCCCATACTGGATGGTACACTCTTTTCAGGCAAAGCAGCATGGGGAGTTGAGAGATTGATTGCCAAAAAAGTGATCGTACTGTTACTAGTGATTTGGTTTCTTACATCGGGTTTGGCGGTTGCAGAACCCTCCTCATCAAAAACGACATATGATGAAATCTATGAAAAGTATCACCGTGCAGCAGAATCCTTTTCTAGCGAATCAATTCCATTCACACCGGAAGAGCGGGAGTACCTGAAAGAAATGAGAAACAAACAGGTGAAAGTTCCGCTTGCGCCGGGTTTCATGGGCGGATTCTATGAATTTGACGAGAAAGGCAAAAACTACGGTGTCAATCAACTATTCTACTCCTTTTTAGAAGAGACATTGGGGCTCAAGCTGTCTTATGTTGCCGTCAGCGGTCCAGAGGATGTGTTCCATAAAATCGCGAACGGTTCCTTGGATGTGGCGCCAATCATTTATCGGCATCCGGCAGAATATTCTGGTATCCTGCTGAGCGAACCGATAAGCTACAATATGAATTACATCTTTTACTCGAATGAGAAAAAGATAACGTATGACTCGCTAGGGTACGCGCTGGAAGGGAAAAAAATCGGAACGGTCAATCTGTTGAGTGAAGATAGTCAACCGCTGAACCAATTCAACGATATCACGTATTTTCCTTACCGAAGCATTTCGGATGCGTATGAAGCATTTATGGCCAAAAAGATTGATTTCATTTACGCCAACGTCGAGAACTATCGAAGCTTTATCGATCACGGCCTCTTGGCATTGCCCGTACCCAATCCCAAAAACGATGAAACCTACCGCGTTTGTGTCAGTAGCTCCAATCCGCTGTTGCAATCGATCCTAAACAAAGCGATCGCCAGTATCATCGGGCAAACCGTTTCGGAATATGACAAAGAAATACGAAAGGCGTATTTGTATCACCATTTTTATATGACGGAACAGGAAAGAGAATTGCTGCGTTCAATCGGCGTCCTTCGCGTTATGGTGGATGACAACTTTACACCCCTTTCCTTTTATGATGAAAACAAAAATCACTATGCAGGTGCGAGCGTCGATCTTTTTGAGAGCATCGCAACGATGATCGGGTTGCGCTATACACTCGTTCATGATGAAAACATCAGCTGGTCAGAAAAAGTAGCCAAAGTGAAAAGCAAGGAGATCGATGTCCTTTTTCCCATCAGCATGACGCCAACCAGACAAAAATTCGGACTCTTTTCGCAGCCTTATTATTCCACGTACTATACGGTGATCGCAAAGGCGGAGAACGGGAAAAAGCTGAAATACGCCCAAGAGCTGCTTCATAAAAAAGTAGGGATCGTGAAGGGAACATCGATTACAGATTTTATCGAGACCATCATCCCAAAAGAGCAAATCACGTACTTTGACAGTGACAGCCACATGTATCGCGGATTGAAAAATGGACGTGTCGACTATATCATTCAAAACGAGAATGTCTTTTTAGAAGATTTTTATGAGAATGAGCTTTTTGATCTGACCTCGGTTTATCGCCTGCGAGAGTCACCGAAATATTACTGCTATTTTTTAAAACAGTCCGATAAGATGGAACAAGTCATCCCGATCATAAATCGGGCCATGAATTATTTCGATTCGAGTGAAATGGTGGCTGCCTATCAGGTAGGGGAAAGCGAGCTTCGGAACCGGTATATCGAGCAAAAGAGAAACCGAAATTTGATCGCATTTGTTTTGCTGATTGCCGTCGTTGTGCTGTCGCTTTTGGTGTACGGCTTTATTCGAACCAAAAAGTTTTCGAAAAAACTCGAAAAAGAAGTAGCCATCAACGAAATGGCCTATTTGCAATCACAGATCAAACCTCATTTTTTATACAATGCGTTAAGCGCGATCATGGCCTTTTGCTATACCGATTCGGAAAAAGCGGGGGATTTGTTGAACAGTCTCAGCAAATACTTGCGAATCGTCTTCAATACCGATAATCGGGGAGAGCTGGTGACGATCCAGCGAGAAATCGAACTGGTGAAATCATATGTGGATATTGAGCAGGCCAGATATGGAGAACGGCTTCAGATCTTTTTCGATATCGATCAAGCCTGTCTACAGCAACGGATTATGCCACTGCTGATACAGCCGTTAGTGGAGAATGCGATCCGGCATGGGGTTATGAAAAAAGCACAGGGTGGCACGGTGCGTCTTTCTGTCAAACAAATCGGCGAATCGATCACCGTCATCGTGTCAGACGATGGTGTCGGGATGTCGGAACAAAAAATCAAAGAAATTTTGTCTCGGAAGGAAACCGTGTCTGGCGTAGGTCTTGCCAACATCAAGCAAAGGCTGGGACATTATCCAGGCAAACAACTGACCATCGAAAGCAAAGAAGACCGTGGCACGATCATTACGTTACCATTACCGCTCAAGGAATAAAGTGAATTACACAACTGAAGAGAGACTTTATGCCTTCATCAACCAGGAGGAAATGCCCATGCTGCGTGCGATAACCATCGATGACGAGCAACCAAACCACATTCTTCTCAAGCGGGCCATTGAACAAAATGGTCAATTGGAAGTGGTCATGCAGTTTACCCACCCGGAAACGGCTCTTGGAAAAATCGAGGAGATTCAACCCGATGTCGCATTTGTAGATATCGAAATGCCAGACATGAATGGTTTGGATTTGGCAGAAAAGATGCTGGAGATTCATGGCCAGATGCATATCATTTTTGTCACCGCATATAGTCAGTACGCGATCGAAGCATTTAAAGTGAATGCATTGGATTATATTTTGAAGCCTGTCGACGCGGAGGAAATGAATCGAGTGGTTCGCAAAATTATGAGCCGAACGATTCCACACAAGCCTCCATCCACACAGGAGTCCCTAGAGCAATTGCCGAAAGCAAAAATCCTCTGCTTGGGGGAATTCGAAGTCTACGGAAACCGTTCTTCGCAAAAGGTGCAATGGATTACCGCAAAGGTTGAGGAGCTTTTGGCTTACCTGGTCATGCATCCGGGAAAACCGGTAGACAAATGGAAACTGTGCGATTTGCTTTGGCCCGCCCTCGACGCTGATAAAGCCACTACCAATCTCCATACGTCCATTTACCGTTTGAAAAAAACAATTGCGAATGAGCAGCTACCGCTGCAGATAAAAAGCAATAGCCATGGCTACTGGGTGGAGGTCGGGGAATGTTCGATTGATTATCTGGAATTTGAAAGGCTGAGCTCAACCTGGGCAAAGCATAACGAACTGCCCGAGGAAGAAGTGGCGTCGCTGATGAAAGCGGAAGCGTACTATCGTGGAGAGCTTTTTGCAAATAAAGCCTATCTGTGGAGCGTGGCACACAGTGAACATATCAACCAAAAATATATTCGGTTGTCCTACCGCTTGATCGATTATTTCGAGCAAAAGCAGTCGTTCGAGCAAGCGATGGAATACGCGAAAAAGCTATTGCAGTTGTTTCCGTATGAGGAAAAGGCCTGTATGGTGACGCTGGATATTTACGGAAAGCGCAAAGATAAGCCCGCACTCATCCGACAATACAAGCAGTATTGCGACGAGTTGAGGAAAGAAATGGGCTGCACGCCTTCTCTTAAAATGGAAAAGCATTATGAAACATTACTGAAATCCCTCTAGGGATCAAAAGCGATTTGAAACGGAGTTGTTTTTCCGATTCAAGTCGTTTTTTTGTTTTCTGAATTGTGATGAATGTCAGAATGATGTCAGAATGACAATTTATCATGCTCATAAAGGCAACGAGCTGTATAGAAAAAGATGTCAGAGGGGGAGAAGCAATGAAAAGAAACGGCTCATGGGTGACAAACGCGCTTGTGCTTGTTGTACTTGTAAGCGCTCTCGTTGGCTGTGCGGAGCAAAAAGAAAAAGGCCAAACGGAAAAGGCTTCAACGAAGGAAAAGCTGGTCATGGCGACCTCGGCAGATTATCCGCCGTATGAGTTTCATGATACATCGGGCGGCAAGGATGAAATCGTGGGGCTTGACGTCGATATTGCCACATACATCGCGAAGGAAATCGGAGTCGATCTGGAAATCAAGGACATGGATTTCAACGGGCTGCTGCCTTCTTTGCAGGCGAACCGGGCAGACTTTGTCATGGCTGGCATGACGCCGACAGAGGAACGGAAAAAAAGCGTGGCTTTTACGGATACCTACTATGAAGCAAAAAATACAATTGTCGCGAAAGCAGGAAGCCATTTGACGAAAATGGAGGACTTGGCAGGCAAGAACGTCGTTGTCCAATTGGGCTCCACACAGCAGACCACTGTTGAAGAAGCCGCCAAGCAAATAAAGGACATGAAGGTAACGCCACTTAATAAAATTGGCGATTTGGTTCAGGAAGTAATCACTGGTCGGGCACAGGCCGCGATTATTGAGGATACGGTTGCAAAGGGGTATGTGGTGTCAGGCAACCATTTGGAAATGAACCCGCTCCCGGACAACGGGGAAAATGCATACGCAATCGCGCTGCCAATCGGTTCCCCCAATGCGGAGAAGTTTAATCAAGCAATTAAAAAGCTGAAGGAAAGCGGCGAATTGGACAAGCTGACGAAAAAATGGTTTGACAAATAAGCAGCAGCGAGGAGTGTAACAAAACGTGGGCCTTGATTTTTCACGAATCAGCGACAAGCTGGTCTATATCCTGTCAGGGATTATCGATACCATGCAGTTTACCTTGCTGTCCGCATGCGTCGGATTTCTTGGGGGCGCTCTGCTTGCGTTAATCAAAATCTCAGACAATCGACCCCTGAAAGGACTGGCAGTCTTCTACACCTCGATTTTCAGAGGAACGCCGCTGATTTTGCAGCTGACATTGATTTATTTTTCCATTCCACAATTGACTGGCTATGACATCTCCCCACTCGGGGCGGGCGTGATTGCATTCGGCTTAAACTCAGCCGCCTATACTTCAGAAACGATACGTGCGGGGATTCTCGCCGTTGACAAAGGGCAGCGCGAAGCGGCCATTGCGCTCGGGATTCCGTACCGCAAGATGATGATCGACATCATTTTTCCGCAAGCATTAAAAAACATACTACCGGCCTTGGTGAATGAAAGCATCAACCTGCTGAAAGATTCCGCACTCGTTTCCGTGATCGGGGTGACCGATGTACTGCGCCGTGCCAATATCGTAGCTGCCGAGAAATTCATCTATTTTGAGCCATTGCTCGTAGCGGGACTGCTCTATTATGTCATGGTCATCGGGTTCACCGCTGCAGCGCGCCGTTTTGAAAGGAGGTTGAGGCGCAGTGATTAAGATTGAGAACGTAACCAAATCGTTTGGTAGCCTTCCAGTTCTCCAGGGAATTTCAACAGAGATAAAAAAGGGAGAGGTCGTCGCCATCATTGGCCCATCCGGTTCAGGCAAATCAACGCTGTTGCGCTGCATCAACCAGTTAGAAACCCCGACATCCGGCCAGATCCTCGTCGATGGCACAGCGATGACGCATTCAAAGTCAAATGTCATGCAGGTCCGTCAGAAGATTGGGATGGTCTTTCAGCACTTTCACCTGTTTCCGCACATGACCGTGCTGCAAAACATTATGTATGCGCCCATCCAGGTGAAAGGCGTGTCGAAGGAGGAAGCTGCCACAAAAGCGGTGGAGCTTCTGAAGCGGGTGGGATTAGCGGACAAAGCTGACACGTACCCGTCCCGGTTATCAGGCGGTCAAAAGCAACGAGTGGCCATCGCCAGGTCATTGGCAATGGAGCCGGAGGTGATGCTTTTTGATGAACCGACCTCTGCACTCGATCCGGAAATGGTCAAAGAGGTGTTGGAGGTCATGAAATCGCTCGCCTATTCCGGCATGACGATGGCCATCGTGACGCATGAAATGGGATTTGCGCGGGAGGTGGCGGATCGGATCTTGTTTCTGGATCAAGGCCAACTTGCCGAGGATGCACCACCCATCCAGTTTTTCACCGCGCCTAGAAGTGAACGGGCACAACTATTTCTGCAAAAAGTACTGTAACCGTCGTTACCGTATTTGATGCGATAAAAAAATGAGGGGGAACCAAACATGAAAAAACACCTATCCATGATGCTCGCAAGTATCATTGCACTTGGCACGGCAGCCGGTTACGCGTCAGCGTCGACCAGTCAGCCTTCCGTAGAGGCGGCACAGCAAGAACAAGCACCCGCTGCTGAAAGCACGACAAGCGACGTCGGCAACATTTTGACCGTAGCGGTAGCATGGAAGCAGACAGCGGCAGAATACAAAGCGCTTTACCACCAAGCCTTCAACATTGCGCGCATGCAGGTCGATCTGGCACTCGCCAACCAAAAGCCGGGAGACAAGCCGTTAGCGATCATCACGGACTTGGATGACACGGTCCTGCTCCCCGTCAACTATTGGGGCTATCTGATAAATAATAATATGGACTTTTTTGACGATGCCATCTGGGACAAGTGGATTCCGCAGTACAAAATGGTCGCCTCTCCAGGGGCGTTGGATTTCTTGAATTACTGCAAGGAAAAAGGAGTGGAGGTTTACTATGTCTCCAACCGCGACCAAGGGCCAAGAACCTACAAATACGCGCTGACCCAGCTGAAGCGGCTCAAATTCCCGTATGCTGATGAGACTCACTTGACCGTGAACAGAGACACCTCCAACAAAGAGCCCCGTCAGAACGAGATCGCGCAAACCTATAACGTAATTTCTTACCTGGGCGATAACCTGAACGACTTCCGCCGCGTGTATTACGTGAAGGACGTGGATGAGCGTACCAAACTGATGGAGCAGGATAAGGATCTTTATGGAAGCAAGTTTATCTTATTGCCGAATCCAACGGACGGCCATTGGGTACGCGCTATTTTCGGAGAATCGGAACCGGCAGCGACCGATGAGAACCGGGCGATTTGGAAGAAGGCGGCGACTCGGAGTGCTTGGAAGCAGAAGTAGTAGGGAGTGGGTTGGGCGCTAGAGAGGATGTAATCGTTTAGTTCCCGTGGAAGCAAAGTAGTACCGATGATTCAAGGTGAATATGTAAGCCCTGGTGGATGTTGCTGCCAGGGCTTATGCGTTTTTTTATCGATTATTGAATTTGCAAGAAAACAAACAAATGTATGTATCTGTCAAAATTCCGTCATTATATTGAAAAAAATGGTATTGTTTCAAAAATAAAACTCAAATATATTGAGATGTATTACAAAAAATACCATTTAAAGGGGGTTTTTATGGCTACTGCAAGTGTAATTCGCGAAACAGCACGTAAAGCAGCTGTTCAAACGAATACGTCAAATCAAAAAACATCTACACCACCAAAGACAACAACGAATACAACATCAACTCCAACAAAGAACGCGCCTATTGTTTCAACTCCCTCCAAACAACAATACGTACAAAGCCCTCCTAGAGATCGTGATACTGTTACCATAAGCGATGCAGCCAAGAAAGAGCTTCAAAATCATTCACAGCCTACAGTTGTTAAAATGCCACCTACTACATTGAGCAATACAGTGTCTATTACCCCGAGTAATTCTCGGCAGGATATAGTTACAATAAGTGAGAAAGCTACAACTCTTTATAAGGCCTCTACCAATTCCAATCAAAAAACAGCGCAAGTAATTACAGTTAAACAAGTTGATGATGGGGGTGCCCCAGGGGGAAAGCAAGTTCCGAAAACACCAATTGACGCAGTGAAGTTAGATCTAGATAAAATTATGCATAAACCGGAAAAGAAAGATTCGGATAGCAAAACTCCTACTCCAAAACAACCAATAGATAGAGTAAAAGATCCTAATTTTCCTGTGAAAGAGGAGAAGACGTGGGGGCAAGCAGCTAATGAGGCAGCGGTTAGTGGAGCAATGGGAAATATTACAACACAATATACAGACGCAGGTGCCCAGAAAGTAACAAAAAATCCCGTGCTCTCAGGAACTGTTGGGAAAATGGCGGGATTAGGGATGTCCATTATTGACGTTAAGCAGGATATGGCAGCAAATTTATCGCAAGGAAAAATGAATTTAGGTAGTAATAAGACTATAGGACAGGCTGTGGCGGAAGCTGGTACTGGTGCATTAATTACCGAGTATGGTACAGCTGGGGCCTTAGCTGCAGCTGGATTGGCTCCTGAAACTGCAGGAGGTTCATTACTCGCTGCTGGAGTCGCGTATACAATTTCAGTAGTTGATTCTAAATTAGGTATTTCATCTGCGGTTGGAGAATATGCGAAGACTGAGGGAAATCGGATTATTAAATCTGGAGAGTCTCTGAAAGAGTTAATGAATCAAGGTAAGCAAAAAGGTTATGGAGACATGACTGATAAAGAAAAAAAGGCAATTGATAAAACAATGGATAATGTAACCGAACAAAATAAGAAAATTATTGAAGCAAAAGAAAAGTGGGTAGCTGCAGATAAAGCAGGCGACGTAAAAGGAAAGCAAGAAGCTGAAAAAGCAGCCAAAGATGCAAGAGAAAAGGGAGGGACTATCGATAAAGACGAAAAACTAGATAAAGTGAAAGAACGCGAAAAAGAATTAAATGATAAGATTGATAAGGCTAAAGAAAAATGGAAAGAAGCAGACAAGATTAAGGACCCGGTAGAGAGACAGAAAGTAAAAGATGCTGCACACGAGGAGGCAAACAGATATAGATCAGAAGGCGGTACTAGGCCATAATAGAATACAAAAAAGTATTCTTTTACTAAGGGGAAAATGATGAACAGACATAAGGTATTTATGATAGCACTTCAGATTCTTTCTATTTCATTTTTGTTATTTGGGTGCTCAACTAGTAATTCATCACATGGAAATGTTGAATACCTTATATACAAGGATAATGAAAATCATTTTTCGATAAACTATCCGAGTACATGGTCAATTGATAGTAAACAACCAAATGTAGGAGTTATGTTCGATTCTCCAAAAGAGAATGATCAAGATATGTACACTGAAAATGTAAGTGCTGGTGCTTTTTCTTTACCAACCGAGGCTACTTCCCCGATAGAAAACTATGTCAATGGAATGGTTGATACTATAAAGAAACAAACACCTGAGATGAACGTTATTAAAACTTCAAGCTTAAAGATAAATAATGTACCTGCTATTCAGATTATTTATACTGCAAAACGTGACAATTTGGACCTCGCGTATAAAGCTACGTATCTATTGAAGGGGAAAGTTGGTTACATTATTGTCTTTACTTGCTTAAATGGCGAAATAGATAAATATTCCCCTGTAGTTGATAATATGATTAACTCTTTTGTTATTACAGATTAACAAATGATAAGCAATTGTGGTTGCAGGGCCTTTGTCTCACCTTCACTAGTGAGAAATTTACTTTTTACTGTTTTATAGGCATTAAGCGGCAAACGTAAAAATGGGAAAACCCTAATAAAAAAGGGATTTCCCATTTTTTTAATCCTATCCCTACCGATTATCCACTTTCTCCGGATACATATCATGATTCATCATCCGATACTCCGCCATCTGCTCATATTTCGTCCCAGGCTTGCCGTAATTGCAGTACGGATCGATGGAGATGCCGCCGCGCGGGGTGAATTTGCCCCAGACTTCGATGTAGCGCGGGTCCATCAGTTTGATCAAATCGTTCATGATGATGTTCACGCAATCCTCGTGGAAGTCGCCGTGGTTACGGAAGCTGAACAGATACAGCTTGAGCGATTTGCTCTCGACCATTTTGATATCTGGCACATAGCTGATGTAAATCGTCGCAAAGTCAGGCTGGCCGGTCATCGGGCAGAGGCTCGTGAATTCCGGGCAGTTGAATTTGACGAAATAGTCGCGGTAAGGATGCTTGTTGTCAAACGTCTCCAGCACGCTCGGATCATATTGGTAGTTGTAGGCGGTGTTTTGATTGCCCAGCAACGTCAGGTGTGACAAGTCGCGGGATTCGTTTGTGCTTTCATTCATCTTCGTTTTATCTGTCATGGCGCATACGCTCCTCATTCGTGTTCATTCGCAAAAAATCGATTAGACGCCGCGTTTGTTTCCCCACATTAGCGCATGCAGCTGCGGCAACACTTTGACGTCGTTCATGTCGCTTTGGACCATGGTTCGGTCGATCAGCCACTCGAATTTGGCCAGCAGTTGATTGCGCAGCGCTTCGTCGTCCGCGAGATGGACGTCATCATTACCGACCTGCAAAAAGAAGGGCACCTGCGGGTAACGGTGGTGGATGGTCCGCGCATGCTCGAAATCTTGTTCATCGAACACGACGACTTTCAGGCTGAACGGATTTTTACGCGGATTGGCCGCCAGTTTTTCAATCATGTCGTCCAGGAGGGAAAAGTCGGTGGTCATGCCGGAGCTTGGCGGCTTAGGCGAAATCGTGACTTCGTCGATTTCGAGCAGCCAGTCCTGCCACTTAGTCCCTTGCGTTTCGATGGCCGTGCGAATGCCGTTTGCATGCAGCAGTTCGACGAGTCCGCCGATGCTTTTGATTAGTGCAGGATTGCCTCCTGAGATGGTCACGTGTGAAAAACGATCCTGGGCAAGCTCGCGCAGCTCGGCCAAAATGTCCTCAGGCGACAGCTGACGGATTTGGTCTTGCGCCGTTCCGTCCCACGTAAACGCGGAATCGCACCAGCTACAGCGGTAGTCGCAGCCAGCGGTGCGGACGAACATCGTTTTTTGCCCGATAACCATCCCTTCCCCTTGAATCGTGGGGCCGAAAATTTCTAAAACCGGAATGTTACTCACCGTACATCCACTCCCGTCTTGCTTCGGCGTAGCTTGTCGGCGTCTCAAACAAGCGAACGAATTCGACGCGGTTTCCGTTTGTCAGCTGGCTTTCCATTTGCTCGAAAATCCAGACGACCATGTTTTCCGCTGTCGTGTTCATCAAGGGGAGCGTTTCATTCAAGTACCGGTGGTCAAGATGAATTTCGATGTGTTCTTTCCAAATCTTTTTTATATCGCCAAAATCGATCACGATCCCGATGTCGTCGGCGTAACCGCTGATGCCGAAAACGACTTTGTACGTATGACCGTGCAGATTTTTACATTTTCCTTCGTAGCAGTGCAGATGGTGGGCGGCGTCAAAGGTGAATTCCTTGCTGACCAACACCCGTTTCTTGTGATATTTCAGCTGCTCTTTTTGAATGTCCGTGCCGAATTTTTGCAAGCCTTCCACAATGCGAAAATCGTAGAAACCACTCATTTACGCATTCGCCTCCTGACGTTCGGCCAAATACGAGACAAGGCCGGCTTTACGAAGCTTGCAGGCCGGGCATTCGCCGCAGCCGTCGCCGATGATGCCGTTGTAGCAGGTGAGCGTTTTTTCGCGCACATAGTCAAATGCGCCGAGCTCATCGGCCAGCTTCCACGTCTCGGCTTTGTTCAACCACATAAGCGGGGTGTGGATCACGAATGAATAGTCCATCGACAGATTCAATGTGACATTAAGAGACTTTACAAAAATGTCGCGGCAATCCGGATAGCCGCTGAAATCTGTTTCGCAGACGCCGGTCACCAGATGGCGGGCGCCCGCTTGTTTCGCATAGACGGCGGCGAACGAGAGGAACAGGAGGTTGCGTCCGTCTACAAATGTAGAAGGGAGCTCGCCTTCCTTTTGCTCAATCGCCACATCGTCGCGGGTGAGTGCATTGGGGGCCAATTGATTCAGCAGGCTCATGTCCAAAATCGTGTGATTGACGCCTTGCTCGGCGGCAATGGCGCGTGCGCATTCGATTTCCTGCTTATGGCGCTGCCCGTAGTTGAAGGTAAGCACTTCCACCTCGCCAAACTGTTTTTTGGCCCAGAACAGGCATGTCGTGCTGTCCTGTCCGCCGCTAAAAACAACAACGGCTTTTTCTTGCTTCATTCTCTCCATCTCCTTTTCGTTTGAACGAAGAAAGAGAGTTCTTGAACGTGCGACCGCATGCGGTCATGTCCACCCTAGTGAAAAACGTCACTCGTTTTTCGATTGAAAAGCGCGGTACGTTTTTCAGAAAAAAACAAAACAATACCAAGGGCATTGTTTTCCTTAGTTTTTTATAGAGGGAGTTCGCGAACCTCTCCCATGCATGGTGCATGGATGTCTTCTGAAATTGTCGTCAGGCAGATGCCAGACGTTCCTCATTATACTATAGCGAGAGGTAGGCTTGCCAATGGTTAAATATGTACGTGCAGTTAGAGCGAAGAGGTGCAATTGCCCGGTTGACAATCACTGGAAATGGCAGTATGATCTTCTCATGATTGTTAGTGATCACTAACAATAGAGAGGGCTGACAACGTGGATACGCACAACACTCATACCAACAATGACAAAATGCTACTGGCAGCGATCGATCTCATGGCGGAAAAAGGATACAAGGGCGTGTCGACGAAGGAAATCGCAGCTGCGGCTGGCGTAAGCGAAATGACGTTGTTCCGCCACTTTGGCAGCAAGCAAAATTTGCTGGAGACAGCGGTGGACCGTTTTTACTATACGGTCGAGATGAAGCAGCTGTTCAAAGACCGGATCGTGTGGGATTTGCATACCGATTTACTGCTTGTCAGTCAAACCTACCACGAGATCATGTACCGCAACCGGAAACTGATCCTGATCATCCAGAAGGAGAGCGGCAATTTGCCGGGCTTTCGGGAAAAGACGCATAAGCATCCGCGACAGCTGCAAGAGATGCTGACGGAGTATTTCAAGGCGATGCAGGCAAAGGGCAAAATGATTCCGACTGATCCGACGACGCACGCCATCGCTTTTTTGTGGCTGAATCACGGCGCATTTATGGGTTATTTGAACGGTAGCGCGTTGGAGGCGCCGGTTCCGCTTGAGCAGTTTATTGAAACAAGTGTCCAGCTGTTCACTAGGGCTTTAACACCCTAGTTTTTTTACAGACATTATGTTAGTTAGTACTAACTAACGGAAGGGGAAGAGAGCAAATGAATTCGAAATCGATCCATGCCAATTCACCGGATGAAGGCGCACAGCATGCGCCAAAGCTCGTGCGTCTGCTTTGCTTTATCCTGCTGTTTTCCGTCTCGAACGTGACGATGTTTAACATCGCGCTCAGTGACATCGCGAAAGATTTTGGGTTGCTGCCATCGGAGGTAAGCTGGGTGGTGACAGGGTATTCCATCATGTATGCGATCGGCTCGCTGACCTATGGCAAGCTGGCCGACAGATTTCCGCTCAGGCGTTTGCTTACGGCAGGGCTGTTCCTGTTTGCGGCAGGCTCCATCCTTGGGTTCGCCTCGCAAAATTACGGCATGCTCATCGCCGCGCGACTCGTGCAATCAGCGGGTGCGGCAGCGATCCCGGCATTGGCGATGCTTTTGCCGGTGCGTTTGTTTGCTGTCGAGCGCCGCGGTCAGGTCATCGGCATCATTGCATCTGCCATCGCATTCGGCGCTGGCGTTGGGCCGATCTTGGGAGGTTTCATCGCAAGCTCGCTGAACTGGCGGTATTTGTTTCTCATTTCCGTCATCACGCTCGTGACTGTGCCCTTTTTTCGCAAATGGCTGCCTCGCGAGGAAACGCAGCCGGGTTCGTTTGATTTCCCGGGAGCTGTTTTACTCGCAGGGACGGTCGCTTCCTTTATGCTGTGCATCACGCGTTGGAATGGCTGGTTTTTGCTGGTCAGCCTGTTCTTGCTCGTGCTGTTCACAGTTCGCATGCGAAAAGCAGAGCAGCCGTTTATTCAGCTGTCACTTCTGGCCAATACCCAATACAGAAGCGCCCTGATTAGCTGCTTTCTCGTTTCTGGAGCATCCTTTGCGATTTTGCTGGTTACGCCGATGATGCTGCACAATGTGTTAGGCATGGAAACCGGCATGATGGGACTCGTGATGTTCCCCGGTGCGATGAGCGCCGCGCTGCTGGGACGGTACGGCGGAAAGTGGGCCGACCGCAAAGGCAGCCTGTTCGTCCTTTTCATCGGGCTGTTGCTGATGATGCTTGGCCAATTTGCTCTTTCGACCGCAAGCGGACACGTTGCGTGGATTGTCGCCGCCTGCCTTGTGTTTGTGAATGTCGGGATGTCGTTTTTCCAAGTTTCGACGACAAAAGTGGTGTCGACGACATTGCCTGCTGGCCAGACGGGAGTGGGAATGGGGATTTTTTCATTGACGAATTTCATGGCAGGGGCCGTGAGCGGTGCTGTCATCAGCAAAATTATCGATCATACGGGTACGGTATCGCCGGTCAATCCGTTTGCGGTGCCGGGAGCGGCTGCACTTTACAGCAATGTGTATCTTGGCCTGATCGCCGTCACCGTGCTCGGCGCAGGGATTGTGTATGCCGTGTTCGGACGGAAGCGGGCCAATTTTGAAGGGCTTTCTGGTAAGGAAGTCAAAGCCAATTAAAAAAGTTGGTTCCAAACATGCAGGCGCTCCATTGCGGGAGTGCCTGTTTCTATATAAGAAAGGCAATCGTCTTGAATCGTTCACGGCCCACCCGATGTTTGTGAGTTTTTTGTGAGCAAGGGGTGTTATCATGAAGGCGAGGCTAAAGTGAGCGGAGGGAGACTCCTTTTTGAACGCACGCATGAATCGCAAACTATTCGGTATGAGCATCATCTTTTTGCTCTCGATCGCCATTTTCGTGGGTATCTACAACCAGACCATACCAAATGACCACACGCCATTGGCGAAGCACGGGGTGCTGGATTTGACGCAGTGGGACTTTAAGCAAAAGGGGATAGTACCCCTTGACGGCGAGTGGGAGTTTTATCCGGGGAAACTGCTGGAGCCCCCCGCGTTCCGTGAGGGGAGCAGCGGTACTCCTTCCTATATTAGCGTGCCGGGCACATGGAAGGGCGAAGCCTCCCAGGGCAATTCCTACAGCCGAAAAGGCTACGGCACCTATCGGTTGAAAGTGATTTTGCCGGATTCGATGACAGGTGAAATAGTGGGGCTCAAAACGCGCAGTATCCGCATGTCCCATCAGCTGTACATCAATGGAAGGCTGGAGGGCGGAAGCGGCAAGCCAGCTGTTGAGAAGGACGCGCATCTGCCAGGGAACACGCCGTATGAAGCATTTTTTTATCCTGGCGGTAAGGAAGTGGAGATCGTCATCCCTGTCGCCAATTTCATGTTCATCACCGGCGGGATCGTCAATCCAATCCAGTTCGGGCTGCATCAGGATATCGCCAAATTAAACAGCATTCAGGTCGGGACCGATATCGCTAAAATTTTATTCCTATTGCTGCTGGGCTCCTACCATCTCGGGTTTTATTTTTTGCGCATGAAGGAGCGGACCTATTTGTACAGCGGATTCTATATGGTCTGCTTGGGCCTGTACGAATCGATCTATGGGGAGAAGATCGTGCTGCAGCTTCTTCCCGGCATACCGTTTGAGTTCGCCTACAAAATACAGGATGCGAGCATGTATGTGAGCGCAGTGCTGCTTCTGATGTTCTTTCAGTCGATCGACCAGCGCCTGCTCTCAAGACGCAACCTCAGGTGGATCAATATGCCGGTCATGGTCTTCATCGCAACCATTTTGCTGCTCCCGTATTCGGTTTATTCCGAAATCAAAGTGCCGTTTTTGTTTTACATTACGATTGCCCATCTCTTCATGCTGATTCGGATGATTTTTTTGTACATCAAACATCGCCGAGAGTCGTCCTCTACGCAGCAAGAGCTTTTGCTCTGCATCGGTTCAAGCGGATCATTGATGGCTTCGCTCGTGATCGGCTCCATGTATGCCGATAATCTGATTCTGACCGATATGTGGGGAAAAATCGCGGTTGTCAGCTTCATCACGTTCATGAATATTTTGCTCGCTGTCCGGTTCAACACCGCGTACGAGACGACGGAAATCCTTTCACGTCAGCTGGCGGTGTCGAACGAGTTGAAAGACGAATTTTTGACGAACACGTCTCACGAAATGAAGACGCCGCTTCACGGGATCCAAAACATTACGAGCTACCTGCTGGAGAGTGAGGAAGACCCTTTATCGCCCAAGCAAAGCCAAAATCTGCGGCTCATCAAAGATACGTCGATCAAGCTGTCGATGCTGATCCATGATCTGATTGATGTGACGCGGCTGAAGCAAGGCGAGCTGCGACTCTCGTTGACATTGGTGGATGTGCGGGTCGTAACGCAGATGGTGTTTGATATCTTGCGATTCGAGCTGACTGGAAAAAACGTCTGGCTGGACAACCAGGTTGGCAATCAGGTGTGGGTATTGGCAGATGAAAACCGGCTGCGCCAAATCATGTACAATCTCGTGCACAACGCAATCAAGCATACCGACCAAGGCTCCATTACCGTGAAGGCGATCGCCGCCAATGGTATGGTGACGGTATCGGTTGAAGATACGGGGACAGGCATTGCGCATGACAAGCATGAGGCGATTTTCGGCTATTTCGAACAGCTGGATCAGCCGCTTCCGCGGGATGGATACACAAGCATGGGAGTCGGCTTGTACATCAGCCGCAAGCTCGTCGAGCGCATGGGAGGCGAAATCAAGGTAGCTTGGTCCCAAGTCGGTGAAGGAACGCGTATGGACTTTACGCTGCCGATCTCACCGGTGCAGCCAGCCTATCAGGAAATCGCTGCGGCTGCAGTAATGGAAACGAACGATTTCCCGCATGATGCGCCACTTGATTTTGATGGGCAGCATGGGCAGACGATCCTTGTCGTGGATGATGAGGTCACGAATATCCATGTGCTCATGACGATTTTGATGCGGCATCGTTATAACGTCATCACCGCTTTCTCCGCAAAAGAAGCGCTCGACAAAATGCAGATTCACCCACGGATCGATTTGATCATCCTGGACGTCATGATGCCCGGCATGTCTGGCATCGAGCTGTGCCAGCAGCTGAGGCAGCAGCATTCCATCCTCGATTTGCCGATCTTGTTCGCGACGGTCAAAGATACGCCGCACGACATTGCGCTCGGCTATCGAGCGGGTGCGAACGATTATCTGACCAAGCCGTTTGACGCGAAGACATTAATCGCGAGGATTCAGACGCTGCTTGCGATGAAAACTTCCATCCGAGACGCCCTTCAAAATGAGCAAGCATTCCATCAAGCGCAGATCAAGCCTCATTTTCTGTACAATGCCCTGAGCAGCGTTATTGGTTTTTGCTATATGGATGGGCAAAAAGCGGCTTATTTGCTCACGATGCTTAGCCAGTACCTGCGTTTTATTCTCGACATGGACCGCAACAAATTGTTTGTGACACTTGAGCGGGAGCTTGATTTGATTGAAGCCTATGTGGAAATTGAAAAAGCGCGCTTTGACGATCGCTTCTCCTTTACGTGCAGCGTCGATGAAGACGTGTTACAGGCAGAAATTCCTTCGTTAAGCATCCAGCCGTTTGTTGAAAATGCGATACGCCACGGGCTGTTCGAAAAAGAAGGAAGCGGCGAGGTAACCTTGACGATTCTAGCGGAAGAGCGGCAGATACGGATCGAGGTCGTGGATGACGGCATTGGCATATCAGCTGAGGTGCTTGCTCTCTTGTTTAAAGGTGAACGCAAAAAAGAAGGGGATGGAGGGATCGGCATCGCAAATATCCGCCAGCGTCTCGAAGCCATCCCGGACGCCAGCCTGACGATCAGCTCTGAGCTGGGGAAAGGGACGAAAGTGACGATGACGTTGCCTTACGGAATGGGCATGGAGCCATCAAATGAGGGTAAAAATGGTGTGGAAAATACACTGGGGCAGCTGGAAAAAAAAAGATGAATGTCACCCGAGCGAAAAAACAGAGCTGTTCCCTCAATCCGCTTGCTGGCGAATGTGCTCAAAAAGCCACAGCGAACGATGTCGTTCGCGCTGTGGCTTTTTTGGTGAACGCGAGATTACTTCAGTACCGCGGTCATATGCTCGATCGTGATCGACCGATGCGAGGCTGTCCAGAACTTTTTCACCTAGATGATTTGCGGTGATTCGTGCTTGACCCCTGAACGTGCTGTCATGACACCTTGCTTACATTGGACTCTTTCAATGGTTCTGAATCCCGAAGCCGCAGATTCATAAAAACCAGGGCAACTGCAATGACAGTGAGGAAAATCCCCAGCAGTCGAAATCCAGCGAAACTGAACGTACCTCCCATAATGATTCCGGTCAACAATGAAGATAAAATGGTCCCCAAATATCTCGATGTATTGAAGAGTCCGGAGGCAACACCGGTCATTTCTTTTGGAGAGCTTTTAAACAAAGCCGCCTGCATACCAACAGCGTTGAGCCCGTTGCTTATGCCGAATGCAGCTAACGCAAAGGTCACGCTGATTACCGGTGAAGCTGGATCCAATGTTACGAGCCACACGGAACCCAATGTCATGAGTATTGCAGATGTCACCAATGCGGGGCGTGGGCCTGATTTATCGATCCATTTTCCTGCCAGTGGAGAAGCGATGAGCGAGCTCAAGCCTAAGGTGAGCATAAGAATCCCTGTATGGAGCTCGCTTACATGACGTACCATTTGCAAATAAGACGGAAGCCCGAAAAAGAGCGCATAAAATAGTAGGTTAACGAGCATGAATTGGACGTTGACCCAAGTCATGGCAGGATACTTGGCGAATGTACGCAAAGGAATAAACGGTGACATTGTTTTTAACTCGTGTCGAACGAAAGCCCCCAGCGTCCCAAGTCCGATCAACCCGACAATGATATGCCACCATGAGACATGCCCGGACGATTTTGCTGACAGTAAACCAACAAGCAGAGCAACCAGACCCACTGTGAAGAGTAGGATACCCGACCCATCGATCACATCCCACCATTTACGAATGGACATGCCCTGAACAACAGATCCTGCCGGTTCGCCCTTTGGAATCATCCTCCATGCTAATAGAAAGCTCGCCACCACGAACGGAATATTGACGATAAAGATCGCTTGCCAGTCCCACCACTGAATCAAGACCCCGCCAGCAAAAGGTCCAATGGCTGCCGCTCCGGATAAAAAAATCGACAAAATAGACAAAGCAGTCGCTCGTTTCTCCGTAATATGAATTCGTACAATCGCCATTCCGACTGCCACCAACATACTTGTTCCGATGGATTGCACAATGCGGGACACGATAAGCCACCCAAAATTTGGTGATAGTGGAGCGAGTAAAGATGAAACAAAGGATACAACAAGCCCCGTTAAAAATATTTTCCTAGGTCCGAATAAATCACTGGCCTTTCCCATAACAGGTTGAGCGATGGCGCTTGCAATGTAGAAAGAAAAAATAATCCAGGAAACAACAGTAAAATCAAGGCGGTACACATGTTGTAGCCTTGCGATAGCGACAGAAATCATCGAAGAATTTAATGGGTTCAATAATATCCCCAGTCCAACGGCTATCATCAACCACCTGCTGCGAGTATTCATTTTTGAGCTCCCCCTAACGTGTGTTGATGATAGCTTATTTGAAATTTACTATTTACTCCAACGCATTTTAAGTTATAAATATATTGACTAGAAGGAATGAATGGAGAGTGTGAAATGGAACTTCTTCAGCTGCAATACTTTTTAGCTGTAGCCCGCTTGGAACATGTGACCGAAGCTGCCCGATCGCTGCATGTAACGCAATCGTCATTAAGCAAAACGATTCAACGCTTGGAGGAGGATCTAGGGGTTCCTCTATTCGATCGGTCTGGTAGAAAGCTGCGACTAAATGAGTTTGGAAGCAGATTCCTTCGCCGCGCGGAAAGAGCTTTGTTTGAATTGGAGCAGGGGAAGCAGGAGATTCGCGATATGACCAGCGCGGAGCAAGGCACACTCGAATTGGCGGTAACCACCGCAAGTGCGTTGCCGAATATCCTTCGAGAGTTTCGGAAAAAGCGACCTTATGTCCAATACCATGTGCAAATGCTGAGTATGCAAGAAATGGTTACACTTCTTCATCGAGGAGAGGTCGATTTCTGTTTATCTTCACCTCCTATTGAAGAGGATGACATTGAATGTCAAATCGTGTTCATTGACCCTATACTTATAGCCGTTCCAAAGGGGCATCGGCTGGCAAACCGAAGCAGCGTATCCTTGATCGAACTAAAGGATGAATGGTTTGTTGGTGTAAAAAAGGGCTACGGGATTCGCGATTTCGTAGACGCTGTATGCCATTCGGTTGGATTCGTACCAAAGTATGTGTATGAGGGAGACGAACCTGCAAGGCTGAGCTCTCTTGTGGAAGCCGAACTTGGCATAGCCTTCATACCAAGCACTGCAAGGAATTCACGGGGAGATATTCATTATCTCCAAGTAGAGAATCACGAATTTGTACGGGAAATCGCTCTACTATGGCACAAGAGTAGGTACATTTCGCGGGCTGCTCTGGAATTCCGTGAGGTTGTTGTGGAATATTTTGAGGCGATATCAAAGCTTCGGCATTAACAGGCCGAGGCTTTTTTCGCATGTTTTTATGTCGTGCGTAAAATGCAGTTGACAGGACACTAAATGGTGTCATATTATCAATATGACACCAAATGGTGTCATATTATCAATATGACACCAAATGGTGTCCGATTAAGAATTAGCCATTTGGAAAGATTGGAACCTGAATACGATTCTTCTGAAACAATTTATGAGGAGGATACAAATGAGCAAGATGATTGGTGTGGAAACAAACGGAAAAGTAGAAATCCAGTCCCGAGGAAAAAAGATTGCTTATTGGACAGTCACCTTACTGCTCGCAGCATCTGTTATGTTAAGTGGAATCGGACAACTGATGCAATTCGGGGGAAACATTGAGCTCGTAACGAAGCTTGGCTACCCATTATACATTTTGACCATTCTCGGGATTTGGAAAGTGCTTGGAGCCATCGCACTCGTCGTGCCAGGTTTTCCTCGGCTCAAAGAATGGGTTCACGCTGGTATTTTCTTTGTAATGACTGGTGCTGCTTTATCTCACGCGTTTGCTAACGATTTCGGGTTTTCTATTATCCTTCCGCTTTTCTATGCGGTACTAAATATCGTCTCGTGGGCGCTACGTCCGATGAGCCGCAAATTGTAAGGAGGTGGTGAAAGTAACGGCTGTCCCTTCGTACCACCATAGATTTTTACTACAGAAAATAATTTTTTGGAGGGAGTGTTGTGAGTGAGAATACCCCTTTACGGGACGTGTTTGACGCGATTGCAGATCCAACTAGACGCCGACTGATTCGTCTGTTAGCAGAGGCAGAGGAGATACCGCTTCATGAATTGACGGCACAGTTTCAAATGGGTCGTACAGCGGTATCCAAGCATTTGACAATCCTGAAAGAGGCCGGACTGGTGCTAGACCGAAAAGTCGGCAGAGAAACGCGATTTAGGCTAAACGCCTCACCACTACGAGAAATTCAAGATTGGTTGGGTTTCTACAGTAAGTTTTGGAGTGCGAATATGTTGCGCTTGAACCAACTACTATTAGAGGAGGAAGAAGAAGAATGAGTTTAACATTATCTTTGGATTTTCAGTACAAAACATCGATTGAGAAGCTTTGGACCGCTTTAACCGATTCAAACAAGCTTTCCAAGTGGATGGTCAATATCCACACCGGTCAGGCGATGGAAAATGATTTTAAACCAGTCGTAGGGCACCATTTTCAGTTCCGGACTCAGCCGACCGAATATTGGGATGGAATTGTTGCCGGCGAAGTGCTTATCGTGGAAGCACCAAACCGGTTGTCCTACACCTGGTCGAGTGGTGGAGAGAAGCACACAGTCACCTGGACGCTGCAGGAATTAGAGGAAGGAAAGGTTAACCTTCATCTCGACCAAACCGGAATCTCAAACGAGCAAGCACTGGGTGGAGCTAAGTATGGCTGGAGTAATTGGTGCGGCGAGCTTGGGAAAGTGTTGGAACAATAGTAACAAATTCAGAACAAGGAGCTACCGGAGCAAGGCCGGTGGCTCTTTTTTTCTTGAAAATACGTTCTTGAAATATTGTTTCATATCATATAGATCTCTTATGAAATGAAACCAACCTTTCCGCGTTGGTAATGATCCGAATTTTCTGTCTCGAATAACTTGGGCAAGTGGCCGCTTTTGAGCCAGCTTTCCCGGGGGAAGAGCCATGCATCCATGAACAAAGGGGGCGTAAATCATGAAAAAAGCAAGCAGCGGTTTTCTGGCGACCGTGATGGCGCTATCGCTCGGACTGGCGGCGTGCAGCGGTGGCGGAGGAGGAGGAGGTACCGCAACGACAGAGCCAGCTAAAGGAGACGGGGCGGCAGAGAGCAAAGAGGTCAACCTCACGATGACGAGCTGGCGCGTCGAGGATGTGGAGGGCTACAAGAAGATCATCGCGGCATTCGAGGCACAAAATCCGGGGATCAAGATCAGCTTCAAGCCGCAGAAGGCGACGGAGTATAACACGATCCTCAATACGGCGCTGCAAAGCAACAGCGCGGCTGACATCATTCAGCTTCGTCCCTATGCGACCGGGATTGCAATCGCCGATGGGGGCTTTCTGGAGCCACTGGACGGTGTGAAGGGACTCGATGCGATTCCGAAAGAAGCGCTCGACTCGGCACGCGGCAAGGACGGCAAGGTGTATGGTGTTCCGCTCTCGCTCAACTCCACGCAAATCTACTACAACAAGAAAATTTTCACCGATAACGGGCTATCGGAGCCGAAGTCGTGGGATGAGCTGATCGCCTTGGCAAAAGCGTTGAAAGCAAAAAATATTACCCCTTTCGCTTTCGGGGCCAAAGAGAGCTGGCTGCTTTCGCTTTCCCACGGGGTTATCGCACCTGGCACCTATAACGGCAACGCGTTTGTGGAAAAGATGCTGAAGGGCGATGCCAGCATGACGAGTCCGGAATACAAGGCGTCGATCCAACGGATGAAAGATTTGACCCCGTATTTCCCTGATCATTTCGTCGGGCTGGATCTGAATGACATCCGGGCGATGTTCGCGACGGAAAAAGCGGCGATGTTTATCAACGGAAGCTTTGAACTGGAAGTCATTCAGAAGATGAATCCGAATCTGCAGATCGATTTCTTCCCGATGCCGACCGATGACGGCAAGCAGGTGATCACGACATGGGTGGATGGTTCTTATGCGGTCAATGCAAAATCGCCGCACAAGGCGGAAGCGCTCAAGTTCATGGAGTTCATGGCAACCCCGACATTCGGTGAGCTGTTCGCTAATACGTTCAAGCGGATCAGCGCGATTCCCGGCGTGAAGGTCGACGATCCACTCGTCAGCAAGATGGCGCAGCTGTCGGATACGATTTCGACACCGTATGCAGCCCTGGTCCACTTCAGCGGCGGCGACCCATCGACGAAAAAAGTGATGGAGAACGATCTGCAAGGCATGTATTTGGACAAAATGACGCCGGAGCAGGTAGCCGACGACCTGCAAAAATCGCTGGAAGCCTGGTTTAAACCGAGCAAATAGGCACATGTGCCTCCGTTCCCCTGCTTTTGCTTCTGAAAGGTGGTGAACCGCTGCATGCCTGTACCCGCAGCACAGCATGCCAAACGAAAGGGCAGGTGGCTCATCCATCTGTTCCCGCTGCCCGCCCTGCTGGTATATGTGTTGTTCGTAATCTATCCGATCTTTTCTGCATTTCGCTACAGCTTGTACGAGTGGAAGGGGCTAACACAGGGAGCTTTTATCGGCTTGGTCAATTTCATCAAGCTATTTGGGATCGAGCCGTACAACTCGATGTTTTGGAACGCGTTTCGGCACAATCTGGTCTATTTTGCAGTTGAGATGGTCGTGCAAAACGGCCTCGCCTTTTTGCTGGCGTTCATTCTGTACCGCAAAGTGCGTGGCGCAGGCTTTCTCAAAACGGTGTATTTCTTCCCCCGCCTGCTATCGGTGATAGTCGTCGGGTTTCTATGGAAGCTCATCCTCAATCCCAATTATGGTGCGCTCAATACGATTTTGGCGAAGCTGGGGCTGGAGCAATGGGCAAAGCCGTGGTTGGGCGACCCGGACACCGCTTTGGTGGCGATTATTTTGGTCAACTGCTGGTTCGGCCTTGGATTCGCCGTATTGATCTTTCTCGCCGGACTGCAGGCCATCCCGGAAGAGGTCGTCGAGGCAGCCCGGATCGACGGTGCGAGCGGACATACGCTGATACGCAAAATCATCGTGCCGATGTGCATACCAGCGATCACGATCATGACGGTGCTCACGTTTATCCAGTCGTTTGAAGCGTTTGAGCTGGTGTACGCGATGCAAGGCTCGATGGGCGAACCGTTTTATTCTACAGATACGATGTCGGTCTATTTTTACCGGCTGGCATTCGGTAGCTCGGGTGGCGGCGATACAGTTTCCATCGGATTGGGTTCAGCTCTGGCGGTGGTGATTTTTTTCATCGTCGCATCGGTTTCCGCCGTCTTTCTGTATGTGATGCGGAGAAAAGAGGTGCAGCATTGAGGAAGGGGGGAGCGGATGAAAACTGGCATCGGCACCCGTTCGGTTTTTTACTTGATCGCCTACTTGTTCGTGCTGGTGATGGCGTACCCGATCGTATTGATGGTTCTGTCATCCTTTAAGTCGACGGCTGAAATTTTCACCAGCCCCTTGTCGCTGCCGGAAGTGTTCAGCCTGGAACCGTACCGAAAGCTGTGGGAGCTGGTTCCGTTTCAAGACTACATTTGGAACAGCGTGTTCGTCAGCGTGGTCACGGTTGCATTGATTCTCCTGTTTTCCTCACTCGCTGCGTTTTATTTGGCCCGCTTTTCCTTTGCCTGGAGCGGTTTTCTCTACTTCTTTTTCCTCATCGGCCTGATGATTCCGCTGAAGCTGGGCATCGTGCCGCTGTTCATCCTGATGAAAAACATCGGGCTGACCAACTCGCTCTGGTCGCTGATCCTCATCTATACGGCGAGCGGCATCCCGATTTCCGTCTTCATCCTGACGGGCTTTTTTCGTACGCTGCCGATCGAGCTCGAAGAGGCGGCGCGCATGGATGGCTGCAACCATTTTCAGGTGTTTTGGCGCATCTTGCTGCCGTTGATTCGCCCGGCACTGGGAACGGTGATGATCATCAACTTCATTTCCGCGTGGAACGATTTCTTTTTCCCACTCATTTTTATCCAGGATGAGGCCGCGAAGACGATTCCGATCGGGATGCTCGGTCTGTTCGGGGAGTACGAGGCGGATTGGAGTATGATTTTTGCTGGCCTGACGCTGTCCTCGCTGCCCATGATCGCAGTGTTTCTGGTAGCCTCCAAGCAATTCATGGAAGGACTGACCGCCGGCGCCGTCAAGTGAATGGGACGGGTTTGCTGCGAAGCGTTCAAGGGAATGTAAGAGATGAGTGGAATAAGAGGAGTGAAGGATTGTATGCGTTTGCAATGAACAAGCAATCATACAGGCAAATCATGAAGAAAGCGGTGTCGGCATGTTTAATGGTGGTCTCGTAGGCTTACAGGCGATTTTGGATGAATTGAAGCCGTCGGAGCGTAAAGCGGCGGAATATATATTGGCTCACCCCGAAGAGGTGGTGGAGCTGTCGGTGCAGCGTGCCGCCGAACGGAGCGGCGTATCGGAAGCGACGCTGGTCAGACTGGCGCGCTCCCTCAACATGAAAGGGTTTCAGGAGCTGAAGCTGCGTATCACAGGTGATCTGAACAAAACGACGGCTGCAGGTAGCTATCAGGAGATCATGATCGACGGCCCGGTGGAGACGATCATGCAGGCGGTCAGCTGGAATAACACGCAATCGATTCAGGATACGCTGTCCGTCCTCTCGCGCGACGAGGTGAAGCGGGCGGCAGATGCGCTGCTTGCGGCACGCAAGATCGACGTATACGGCGTCGGGGCGTCAGCCGTCATCGCGGCAGATGTGAAGCAAAAATTTTCGCGGGTTAACATGTGGTGCGAGGCGCACGCCGATTTTCACAGCCAGCTAACGTCAGCCACCGGCTTGACAGGTCAGGATGTCGTTTTCGGCATCTCCCATTCGGGACAAACCGAGGACATCATTCAATCACTCGGCGAGGCGAAACGGCAGGGAGCAACGATCATCACTTTGACCAAATTCGGCCCATCGCCCGTGGCGGAGCTGGCCGACATCAAGCTGTTCACCAGCTCGGTCGAGCAAAGCATTCGCAGCGGCGCGATGGCATCGCGGATCGCGCAATTGAATGTGATCGACATCCTGTTCATTACGACGATCAGCCGCAGCCCCGAATCAGTCATTCCCGCGCTGGAAAAATCACGGCTTGCGGTAAACCGGACGAAACGATCCTCTTCAGGGGGAGGAGCTTAGAGGAGGACTGTGGGATGGATGATAGACTGGAAGACTTGTCGACAGAATCACGCAATGAGCAGACACGGCAGCTGGATACGCTATCGATCATGCAAATCCTCCAATTGATGAATCGGGAAGAAAGGAAGGTGCCGCATGCGGTGGAACGGGCACTGGAGCAAGTGGCAGCCGCCGTCGCATGCGTGATTGCAGCCGTAGAAGCGGGCGGGCGACTCTTTTATTTCGGCGCAGGGACGAGCGGCCGGCTGGGCATTTTGGATGCGGCCGAATGTCCGCCCACGTTCGGCACCCCGCCGGAGCTGGTGCGAGGCATCATTGCGGGCGGAGCAGCTGCGATCATGCGGGCGATCGAGGGGGCAGAGGACGATGAGCAGCTGGGGTGGCGCGATGTGCATGACTGCGGGGTTACCGCACATGATGTCGTTGTGGGGATCGCTGCAAGCGGCAGAACCCCTTATGTCATTGGCGCCCTAGACGCTGCCCGCGGAATCGGTGCGAAGACGATCGCACTCTCTTGTGTGGAGCAGGGTCTCATCAACCAACATGCCGATTTGGCGATCAAAGCGGTCGTGGGTGCGGAGATCGTGACTGGCTCGACGCGCTTGAAGGCGGGAAGCGCGACCAAGCAGGTGCTGAATATGCTGACCACCGCCACCATGATCAAGCTGGGCAAAGTGTACGGCAACCTGATGGTCAACGTGCAGGCGACAAACAACAAGCTGCGCGAGCGAGTAAAGCGGATCGTGATGGAAGTGACCGGCGTCACCTACGAGGAGGCGGAAGAGCTGGCTCAGCAGGCGGATGGGGACGCGAAAACCGCGATTTTGATCAAGCTGACCGGTAGCAGCCCGGAGGAAGCGAGGCGGCTTTTGGCGGCGACGCAAGGGCGGTTGCGTGAGGCGATTGAGCTGCTTGGCTAAGAGCTAAGAAATGAAAGGGATGCTTTGTCGCTGTTTGCAAGCTTTACGCTTGACAGTGGCAAAATATCCCTTCTATACTTGTAATAAGATTCTGCCAACGTTGGCATAAAACGATTGAGGAATGAACATGAACCGATTTACGATTAAAGATGTAGCCGCCAAAAGCGGGACGTCCATCCGCACGGTTTCCCGCGTCTTAAACAGCGATCCACATGTAAAAAAAGAGACGAGGGATCGTGTGCAAGCGGTGATCGACGAGCTGGGTTTCAAGGTAAACATCGCGGCCCGCAGCTTGCGCGACCGCAAGTCGAACCAGATCGTCGTCTTTGCCGACCGACGGAAGAATGCCTTTTTGGGCGGCTTCCACAACGAGGTTGTGCTCGAGCTGCACCGTGAGGCCAAAACCCAAGGCTACCGCATGGTCGTGTCCGTTTCCTCGCCGGAGCAGTTCGAGGAGGATGAGAACGATGGCTTTTATTTGGTGCAGCACGGTCTGTGCGATGCCGCCATCCTGTTCGATCCGCATGAAGGGGACCGGCGCGTGCAATATTTGCGCGAACACCGCGTGCCGTTTGTCGTGCTCGGCCAGGACAAAAGCAGCTACCAAACGTCCTACGTCGGCCTCGACAACCGCGCTGCAGGCTACATGGGAGCCAAATACCTGCATGAAAAAGGCCATGCTGCATTCGCGCTGATTCTTGGCAGCGAAGCATCCGGCGTCAATCAGGACCGGGCGGAAGGATTCCGCAGGTACCAGCGGGAAAAAGGCCTGGACAACCAGGTGCTATTCGGCTTAACCAACATCGAATCGGCGTACAAAAAGACGCAGAGCCTGCTCGAAGCCAAGTCGGTCACGGCGATTTTTGTTTCCGGTGACGAGCGTGTCGTGGGCGTCTACCGCGCGATCCAGGAAGCAGGACTGCAAGTGGGGCGCGACATCGGCGTGTTAGGCGTTGATGATTTGGAGATGGGGCGTTTTCTGCTCCCGGCGCTGACCTCGCTCGTACAGCCCAAGCAAGAGATGAGCAAGCTGGCGCTGGAGTTGATCATGGAGCAGCTGCAAGAGGAAGAGCGCGTGGTCAAGCGAGTCCTGTTCGTCCCAACGATTGCCGAACGAGAATCGGTCTAAATTTTTTTCGATCGTTTTGCCAACGTTGGCAAAAATGTAAAACGACAACAAAGAACTGCTCACCCGATCCATTTGCACTCATTCATAGAAGGAGGAATTCATTCATGAACACGAATCTTTTCCAGATCCACGATGAGGTAAAATCGGCGCTGGCCGAGGGCAAGGCGGTTGTCGCCCTGGAATCCACGATCGTTTCGCACGGAATGCCGTATCCGGATAATGTGAAAATGCAGCTGGAGGTTCACGAGCTGATCCGCGAGCTAGGAGCGGTTCCAGCGACCATCGCGCTGATGGACGGACGCATCTGCATCGGGCTTGACGATGACCAAATCGAACGGCTTGGGACTGCGAATGGCGTCGTGAAAACAAGCGTGCGCGACATCCCCCGCGTGCTGTCCGCCAACCAAATTGGCGCGACAACCGTAGCAGCCACGGCCTATGCGGCTGCTCAGGCAGGCATTCGCTTTTTTGCCACAGGCGGATTGGGTGGCGTTCACCGCGGCGCGGAAGAGACGTTCGATATCTCGGCAGATTTGCCGGCATTGGCACAATATGACGTATGTGTCTTCTCCTCCGGGGTGAAGTCGATTTTGGACATCCCGAAAACGTTGGAATATTTGGAGACTTCCGGCGTCCCGGTCTACGGCTTCGAGACGGATCGCTACCCCGGCTTTTATGTGCGCGATTCCGGCCAGCCGATCGAATCGGTCGACGAGGAAGGGCTGGTTGCGATGCTGCGGACAAAGGAGCAGCTTGGGCTTACGCATGCGGTAGCGGTGGCGGTGCCGATCCCGGCGGAGCATGAGCTGGACCGTGAAAAGATGGAGGCGACGATCAACACAGCGCTGAAAGAGGCTGAGGCAGCCGGAATCGCAGGCAAGCCGGTCACACCGTTCCTCCTGTCCAAAATCAAGGAAAGCACAGGGGGCACGAGCCTTGCCTCCAACATCGCCTTGATGAAAAACAATGCCACCGTCGCGGCGAAAATCGCGGTGGCGTTCCACGCGCGATGATTACCGTCGTCGGTGATTTGCTAGTAGAGATCCTGGTGCGAAAAGGCCAGACGCGCTACGCCACCGACACGGAAGGCACGGTCGACATGCGGCCGGGCGGGCAGGCGCTCAACGTCGCCAGCTGGTGTGCGCGGGAAGGAGCCGACACAAGACTGATCGGAAAAATCGGCCGGGACGTATTCGGCGATTACTTGCTCGAAAAAGCGACGAAAGCGGGTATCGGCTGCGAGCTCGTGCGCGATGAGCAGGAGGAGACAGGGCGCAATGTCATTTTGATCGATCGCGAGACGGGCGAGCGGTCGATGATCCCGGATCGCCGCGTCAATATGCGGCTTAGTCCCGAGGATGTCGATGTCGCCGGAATCGGTCGCAGCAGGCTCTTGTATTTGTCCGGCTACAGCCTGTTCGACGAGCAGCTCAGGCGAACGGCGCTTCATGCCAAAGCTGCGGCGCTTGCGCACAACGTCCCGATCGCGCTCGATCCTAGCTCGACCTTTCATTTGCGGGAGTTAAAGGAGCTGTTTTTGCAGCAGCTTCCCGGTGTGACCTTCCTGTTCCCGAATTACGAGGAAGGTGCACTGCTCACCGGACAGGAAGAGCCCGAAGCGATTTTGCGCGAGCTGCATCGTCATGTCCCGATACCCATATTGAAGCTAGGAAAAGACGGGTGCATCTTGCTAGACGGAGATACGGTTGTCAGACTTCCTGCTCCCAAGGTGAATGTGGTGGACACGACAGGCGCAGGTGATTCTTTTGCAGGCAGCTTTCTCGCCGCATACAGCAAAACAGGTGACCCAATTGTAGCAGCCACGCGCGCTATTGAAGTGTCTTCGCATGCGGTGACGCAGGTGGGGGGAAGCGGATGCAGCTGAATTTTTCACCCACGTTAAAAGGATCAGGAAACGGGCGGTATTTTTGGAATGCGGGCGAAAATTCCAGTAAATAGGTGGAGAGGGCCCGAGACTGGAAAATAGCGCATCTTACGGAGGGTGTGCCCATCGTGCCGGTATGGTACCATACAAAACAAGTTTTACCCGCTTGCGGGCAAACAAATCAATAAGAGCCTAGTTCCGTCCAGGACGGAAGCGGGGGAACCAACTTTTGGGGTTAATTCTGTGCAAGCAGAAGGGATGCTCTCTGCCATCCTACCCGTCAGCTAACCTCGTCGGCTAAAGCAGATTTGTCGGAACGAACCAAGTTTTTGCATGTATCAAGCTATGTCAAGATTTCCGCCCCCTTTGCGAGGGGGACAGTCGACGCATCTGCTTTCCGTCAGGGTCAGCCCTCTGTTCGGTAGCGGTGCGTCGATTTTTTATTCGCGTTTTTTCCACCACATGATGAAAAAGGAGGAATAGGATGGCTCTCATTGTGCAAAAATTCGGCGGAACTTCTGTAGGCACGGTTGATCGGATTCGCGAGGTGGCGAAGCGGGTGAAGGAAAGCAGGGAGGCAGGCCATCAGCTAGTCGTCGTTCTGTCTGCCATGGGCAAAACGACGGATGCGTTGGTCCAACTAGCAAAAGAGATTTCCGAACACCCCGACGAACGGGATATGGACATGCTGGTCAGCACGGGGGAGCAGGTATCGATCGCATTGCTGGCCATGGCACTGCAACAGGAAGGCTGCGAAGCGATTCCGCTCACTGGCTGGCAGGCGGGGATTGTGACCGATTCCGTACATGGCGAAGCGCGGATCAAGCAAATCGAGACACAGCGGATTCGAAGGCATTTGGCACAGGGGAAAATCGTCATTATCGCAGGCTTTCAAGGGATGGATGAGCAGGGCGCGATCACGACATTGGGACGAGGCGGTTCAGATACGAGCGCGGTTGCGCTTGCAGCAAGCCTGGGTGCACAGCTTTGCGAGATATATACGGATGTGGCCGGAGTATTTACCGCTGACCCGCGCCTGGTACCAACTGCGCAAAAGCTGTCGGCGATTTCGTATCAGGATATGCTGGACCTCGCAGAGCTCGGCGCAGGGGTCCTCCATCCGCGCTCAGTGGAAACGGCACGATCGCATGGCGTTCATGTGGTCGTCCGATCCAGTTTCTCAAATGAGGAGGGCACGAATGTGGGCAGAGACGTGCCAGCACCTGGCATCACAGGAATCGCCCATGGGGAGCACGTCGCCATCGTGACGCTAAAAGGCGAGGGTATCCGCAGCCGGACGCCCGTTCTGTCCTCACTGCTTCAGGATGCTGGGATCCCGGTAAGCGCGTTTGTGCACGGTTCTTCATTTTTGTCATTTCCACTTGCAAAAAACCAGCTGCAAAAAGTGGCTGCGCTGCTGCGGGAAAATCGAGAGCAGCTCGGCTACCGCGAGCTTGAGGAAGAGGGCGGCTTCACGATGGTCTCCGTCGTAGGCGTATCTCGTCATTCGGCCGCCAAGGTGCTGAAGGAGATCATGGGCCGAATGAAGCTGCTGCATATTCCGATCCGCTGGGTCCATCAAAGCGAGCGAAGGCTGTCATTCGCTATCCGGGGGAACAAGGCGGAGACGGCGATCCGCACGCTTCACAGGGAACTGGGACTGGATGGGCGCGAGGAGCTGGCGGCATTTTAGGAGGGTTCGCTTGCATACAGCGTATGGAGGGACGCGATCTCCGCAATCATCCGCTGTCTCAGCTCAAGTGGCTCGATGATCTCCATTTGTGCCCCGTAGCCGAGCGCTAGCTCACAGGCCGATTCCAGCGTATGGAACTGGACTTGTGCAAGCAGCCAGCCATTTTCTGCAGGAGCGGTATGAATTAGCTTGATGTACCGTTCCTGCTGAAGGCGGGGAAGCAGCTTCTCGTGGAAACGCACGGCAGCCGGATAGGCAGGCAGATTCGCCTTGAACTGTGCTGTAGAGGTGTCCCAAAAGGAAGCGAGGTCGAAATCCGCCGGCCGTATAAACGTTTCGTCCAACTGCTGCGCATGCATGAGACGTGAAATCCGGTACGTGCGTATGTCCCCCTCCACCTGTGCGACCAAGTACCAGACGCTGCGCTTGGCCACGAGCCCCAGCGGCTCGACGACCCGGTCCACCAGCGCATCCTCGCGCTGATACGTCATAGCGAGCTTTCGTCCTGCCCAGACCGCATCCTGGATGATCGTGAGCAATGGCACCTCCTCATCCGATTGATGCCAGCCCGCACCGTCGATATGGAGGCGTTCCCGCACGTGCTCGGCATCGCGACGCACAGCTGTCGGTGAGGCGGCCACCAGCTTTTGGAACGCTGCATCAAAAGCCCCGCGCATGCCCAAGTCGCCGAGCTGTGCGAGCGGAGCGGCCAGATGGAGGGCGCGTATCTCTTCCCCTGTCATGCCTGTCAAATTCGTCCGAAACCCTTCCGCTAGACACCAGCCCCCTGCCGATCCACGTTCGGCATAGATGGGAATGCCAGCAGCACTGAGCGCCTCCATATCCCGATGAACGGTCCGCTCCGACACTTCCAGCCGCTCTGCCAGCTGGCGTGAGGACAAGCGTCCATGATTTTGCAGCAGCAATAAAATGCTCAACAACCTCTCCGCTTTCACCCAAAAGCCCTCCATCCCTGTTATGTTCATTTTCATCACGTACAAACTATTTGTACTTTACCATTTTTATTATGACAGCACTTGTCATATATGATCCCGTACACTGCATTCATGCTTAGAAAACATGGCTACGCCAAGCTTTTTGGCGAGGCCGCGGTTGCACTTATCTGTACGAAAAAAACGGGAGGCATTTTCTCATGACAAAACCTTTGGCAGGAAAAATTGCAGTGGTGGCCGGTGGAACCCGTGGCGCAGGCCGGGGCATTGCCGTCGCGCTGGGCGAAGCCGGGGCGACCGTGTATGTGACAGGACGCAGCGTGCGCGGCAGCCAGTCTGATTTGCAGCGAAGCGAAACGATTGAGGAGACGGCAGAAATGGTCAGGGAAGCGGGAGGAACCGGTATCGCAGTGCGTGTGGACCACACGCGGGAAGAGGAAGTGCGTGAACTTTTCGCACGGGTGAACGCGGAACAAGACGGACAGCTCGACATTCTGGTCAATGACGTGTGGGGCGGGGAGCAGCTGTCCGAGTGGGGCAAACCGTTCTGGGAGCAATCGCTTCCCAACGGACTCTTGATGCAGACGCGGGGCATTCATTCCCACCTCATCACTAGTCATTACGGCGTGCCGCTTATGGTCGCCAAAAAGCGTGGGCTAATCATCGAGATTACAGACGGCACAGATTACCGTTACCGAGGCAATCTGTACTACAGTCTGGCTAAAATTTCGGTGATTCATCTAGCGAAGGCAATGGCCGCTGAGCTGCGCCCGCACAATATCACGGCGCTGTCGCTGACACCAGGGTTCTTACGCTCCGAGGAAATGCTCGACCATTTCGGCGTCACGGAAGAAAACTGGCGGGATGCAGCCAAAATCGACCCGAATTTTCTTCAATCCGAAACGCCCGCTTATATCGGTCGCGCCGTAGCGGCGCTCGCTGCCGACCTGGATGTGGCTCGCCAATCTGGCAAAGCGCTCAGCACCTGGGGCTTGTCTGACGAGTACGGCTTCACCGATTATGACGGCAGACGCCCGCATTGGGGGAGATATGCGGAGGAGCAATGCTTTTACAGAGAGGAAGAAGCGTAGTAATAAGAAAACGTACGTGTCCCGTATGGTTTGGAAAAATCACTCTCACCGATGGTGAAGGGTGATTTTTTTTGCGAGGAAAAGAGAGAAAAGTCGAAAATTTATCATTTACAGTTGTCAGAATCGTTTGTTATTATCTGAATTGTCGACAATTTGCCAATTAAGCGAGCGAGGAGCAGCGCATGAAATCAGACAAGATCATCAATAACGCCCTGTCCAATCTGATCAAGGAACGGATCGTCGAAGACCTCGTCCTCGGAAAAATCAAATCGGGTGAAAAATTAGTCGAAGCCAAATACGCAGAAGAATTCGGCACCAGCAGAGCTCCGATTCGCGAAGCCTTTTATTTATTGACACTGGAAGGCTTTGTGCAAAAAATACCGCGCAAAGGAACGGTCGTCAAAGGCTACACGCCAGCGGAAATCCGCGATTTGCTGGAAATCCGCAATTTTTTGGAAGAGCTTGCCCTGCAGCGCCTGTTTGAAAAAGACCGCAGCAAGCTGACTGGGCGGATGGAGACGATCATCGGCAAGATGGAGCGAGCCAGCCACGACGTGAAGGAATACGCTGCGCTCAATTACGACTTTCACTTCCAAATGATTTTGGCGAGCGAGAGCGATGTCATCAAAAGTATGTACGAACGCTTGGGCACGCCGCTTCGTTCGTATCAAACCGTTTCTTTTTTAGAGGAGCAAAACATCAAAAAGTCGTTGGAAGAGCACAAGCGCATCGTGCAGCTGTTGAAGGACGGAAGTCTCCAGGAGGCAAGCCAGCTGCTCGCCAAGCATAACAAAGACGTGTTTACCCGCATCGAGAAATATGTGAATCCCACATAATCTCATTTTTTTCATCATAAATGTCGACAATCGACCGAAATGAAATTGAGGAGGTGAGGCTCCGCAGTCGGGTACGGGAAATGAAAAGCGCTTCAACACAATTGAACTTGAAGGAGGCAGGAAGGATGAAGGAAAGAATCAAGGCAAGATTTCGCGAGTTGGCAGGGATGGTAGGCGTTTCGGGCGCGGAACAGGAAGTGGTCGCCTATTTGCAGGAGCAGCTGGCCGCAGTTGCCGACGAGGTCAAGGTCGACCCGAGCGGCAATGTGATCGCCGTGAAGCACGGATCGAAGCCGGGACCGAAGCTGATGGTGTGCGCGCACTCCGATGAAGTCGGTTTTTGCGTCAAAAACATTTATCCAAACGGCTACATCGCCTTTGACAAAATCGGCTATGTCTCCGATCAATTGCTGCTGGGGCGCAAGGTGTGGATCACGAGCAAAAAGCTGCCCGGCGTGATCGGGATCAAGGCGGGCCATCTGCAGACACCTGAAGAGAGCAGGCAGGTCAAATCGATCCGCGATTGCTACCTCGACGTGGGCGCTTCCTCCCGTCAGGAAGTGGAAGCGATGGGCATCAAGATCGGCGATCCGATCGTCTTGCAAAGCGACTTCATGGAAATGCACAATTCCGACCTGATTTCGACTAAATCCGTGGACAACCGGATCAACTGCGCGATCGTCATCGAGCTGTTCCACCAGCTGAAGGACACCGCGTTTGCCGGAACGCTGTACGGGGTCGTGACGGTACAGGAGGAAGTGGGGCTGCGCGGCGCGACGATGGTCGGCAACCAGCTCGAACCCGACTACGCGATTGTGCTCGACACCATTCCTGCGGGCGATACGCCGGACATCGAGACGGAGAAAGTGCTCCCGGTATATCTCGGCAAAGGCCCGGCATGCCCCGTGGCGGATGCGGCAGGCGGACACTTCACATACATTCATCCAAAGGTGCGCGCGATGATTGAGGAGCAGTCGGAAAAAGCGCAAGTGCCGGTACAGTACTTGACGCTGATTGGAGACAGCTACACGACCGATGCCGCCAATTTGGCGATCGCCGGAAAAGGCATTCCGGTCGGAGTGGTGGCCACCCCGCGTAGATACTCGCATTCCCCGATCGAACTGGTCAATCTTAACGATGCGGAAGGCGTGCTCAAAATCGTGAAAGGCATCGTCACCGATAACGGACAGAAAGAATTGGGCTTTCTCTAAAACGAGTTTCGAAAAAGCCAAGAAAACAGAGCATCGGATAAGGGGGCAATTAGATGAAAGTCACCCATCTTCTTTCGCTTGTTCCGTTTATCGACATGGTGTTCGCTCTGACGCTTGTTACCGGGTGGAGCTGTTGGAATGATTTGCGGGGTGATTACTGTTGTTTATATTACGGTTACTGGAACGACGGTCGCGACTTTATTCCCGACGCTGTCAAGAGCGGTGCAGGATTTGAATGTGGGGATTGTTGCGTTGGGGGCTAATGTGGTGGTGAAAGAGCGCCCACAGTCGGTGTGAGTGGAGAATGATAGGCGGAAAGATGAAATCCGTTGGCCGATGAGCTGGCGGATTTTTTGTGTGGAAAATGGGGTTTTATGCAACTTTCGTACTTAAATACATCGACTTCAATAATACGGAAACGATGTCGAACCCGTTTACATATTCGGGCGAAATTTACGTGGGGGAGACAACCCCTATTATATGAGGACGAGGTTTATAAAACAGTTGATCAAGTGCGGAGAAGAGTAACACGCCACAAATGGGAGCGATTTTTGCGCTACTTGGCATCGGAATGTCTTCATTTTATAAAAATTTTAAGTTTACCCCACTTTTTTCTTAAATAGTTTTCTCTAACTTATACCTAGGGGAAAGAAATCCCCCAAAAACATAAACTCGAAGGAGAGTTAGTATGAAAAAATTACTTGAAAAAACATCCGTACGTTTGACAGCCTTTGGATTGGTCACTGCGATCGCCGTATCTGGTGGTATACTAGTAAGTGCAAAGGAAAATCCAACTCAAAATACTGCAGCTCAAAACCAAGATTCTGAGGGATTGTATGCAGGAACTTACAAAAAAGTCAAAGCCTCCGAGGCGCTTGCGGACAAGGATGTAAAAGCAGCAATCGATCAAGTCTATGCTCAGTTTCCAGAAACAAAATCCTATGAGATTAGTGCTTATGAAGATGTGGTATCAAAAGGCGAGCATGATAAATATGTTGTTAACCTTGAAAAAGATTCAAATAACTTTTTTGATTTTGCAGTAGATGCAAAAACGGGGAAAGTTAGCTATACCATACAATCATTGACGGCTTCTGAAGTTCTTTCATACGCAAAATCCGGGGTAGATAAAATCCATGCCTTGCATCCAGAAACAAAATCGTATGAGATTACAAGTGCCAATGTTATTGACAACTTTGTAGGCAACTTTAGCAAATATAACATCACATTTACTGAAAAAGATTCCAAACGCTCGATTACTTTTGGAATAGATGCGAAAACGGGAGAGATTATGGATTCCTATAAAAAAGAATAGCTTGTAAAAAACTCTCCACTTAAAATGAAGTGCACCCCTTTTGGTAGAATAGGAAAAACTCCTTGGAAAACCGATTCAAGGGGTGCATTTTTGTTTAGCAGCAACAAGCATCTGAAATGAAAATAGGGAGAAAACAATGAAACGCATGACAATATTGATAGCTGACGACGAGGCGGAAATTGCGGAGCTAATCGCCTTACACGTAAAAAAAGAAGGTTACGATTATTTTATCGCATCGGACGGGAAGGCAGCGATTCATGCTGTTTCGACGCATTCGATTGATTTGGCGATTTTGGATATTATGATGCCCAAGCTGAATGGGTATGAAGTCACCCGACTCATTCGCGAACAGCATAATATACCGATCATCTTTTTGAGTGCAAAAACGTCTGATCTGGACAAAATCACAGGACTGGTTCAGGGGGCAGACGATTATATGACCAAGCCTTTCAATCCAATGGAGTTGATTGCCCGCGTGAATGCCCAGTTGCGACGCTACATACAACTGAATCAACCGGCAACAGTGGGCAAAATGGTTTTGGAGGTGGGGGGCCTGGTCATTTATCCGGATGAGCACACCGTTAGCCTGTACGGTGAAACCATCGAGCTAACGCCAAAAGAGTTTGATATATTGTATCTGCTAGCCAGCTATCCGAAGAAAGTATACAGTGCCGAAAATATTTTCCAGCAGGTGTGGGGTGAGGCGTACTATGAAGGCTGTAATACGGTGATGGTGCATATACGAACTTTGCGGAAAAAGCTTGGGGAAGAAAAGACGAAAAACAAATTTATAAAAACGATTTGGGGTGTGGGGTACTCATTTAATGGCTAAGATGATACGAAGCTTTCGGTTCAAAATGATTGTCCTCCTAGGGCTAAGCATGCTTCTATCCGGATCCATCACCTATTTGCTCTATAAAGCGCTACAGATTTACTATTGGACTCAGGTGAAGTTTGAAAATCCATTGAGACCGATTCGCTATTTCATCCGAGACGTGGGGGATATCTACTTTTTTTTACTTATTTTTATTCCGCTTGCTATATTATTTTTCTATATCTTCACCAAACCTTATACAACGTATTTTCAAGAGCTTTCCACGGGCATTCATCATCTCGCAAATGGTGACTTTTCTCGTCGCATGCATATTTCGTCCAATGACGAGTTCGGGAATATTGCCAAAGACATGAATCTGGCAAGTGAAAAATTGCAAAAAGCCGTAGAAAGAGGAGATTTTGCCGAAAACAGCAAGAATCAGTTGGTGTTGAATCTGGCGCATGATTTGCGTACACCGCTGACTTCCGTTTTAGGCTATTTGGATCTGATTCTACGGGAAGAGCAGTTGACTCTGGAACAAATCAGACATTACGCAACGATTGCTTTTACCAAGTCGCAACGATTGGAAATGCTCATCGATGAACTGTTCGAAATCACCAGAATGAACTATGGTACGGTCGCCATTGAACAGGACTCAATCGACTTGGGTGAATTGCTTATCCAGCTAAACGAAGAGTTGTATCCTTCCTTTGAGAAAAATCATCTGATAGCGCGAGTGAATGTGACCCCGCATTTGACGATTCAAGGAAATGGAGAGCTGCTGGCACGCGTATTCGAGAATTTCCTGACCAATGCCATTCGCTATGGGCATGATGGCCAGTTTGTCGATATCAATAGCTTTCGGGATGGCGATGAGGTGGTTGTCCAGGTGATCAATTACGGTGACCCGATTCCCGAAAAAGAGCTGCCGCATATATTTGAAATGTTTTATACTGGCGACAAAGCGCGAACCCAACGGGAGGGGAGCACAGGCCTCGGCTTATTCATTGCCAAAAATATCGTGGAGCAGCATCAGGGGATGGTTTCTGTCCAAAGCAATCTGATTCGTACACTTTTTGAAGTGCGGCTACCACATGAATCCGCTTCACAAGAACCGGCATAAAATCTGGCCATGATTTTAGAAAAATTTTATTTTCACCCCACTTTTTCTTTTAACTGTTTTTCCTATCCTGAATGGGTAAAGAGCCAGGGAGGAAACTGAAAATGAAAAAGTGGGTATTTTTGTTTGTCATTTTGATATTGTTGCTGGGTTATAAAGTCGTTCAACCAAAACTGGGGAGTGGACAAGATCATCAACGTGAAAGACACATTGGGGACTCCTCTCAGGAATATCAAACGATAAACATTGAAAATGGCCAGGTATACCAAGGGAATCTGTTATTGGTCAACAAGGATTATCCTGTTCATCCGGAAGGGATAAAATCTGATGTGGTCGATCTTTCTTTGCACAAAGAATTGGTCAATGGATATCGGTTGCTTGACGATCGCATTCAGTTGTCAGAGAGCGTAGTGCAAGCATTTACCAAGATGGTCCATGCTGCAATCAGCGATCATGTGAGCCATTTTATGATTAACAGCGGGTATCGGAGCCTTGAAGAGCAACGACGGCTCTATAAAGAAATGGGTTCGGACTATGCTTTGCCAGCGGGCTATAGCGAACACAATTTGGGGGTATCGCTCGATATCGGATCTACGCAAATGAAGATGGAGCAAGCACCTGAAGGAAAGTGGCTGAAAGAAAATTCCTGGAAATACGGATTTATTTTGCGCTATCCAGAGGACAAGGCGGATATAACAGGGATTAACTATGAACCTTGGCATTACCGCTACATTGGGTTGCCTCACAGTGCGATTATGCATGAGCGTCACCTCACTTTGGAGCAATATTTGGATGCTCTGAGAAACGAAAAAGACATGACTGCAATCGTCGATGGTAAAACGTTTGAAATCTCGTATTATCCAATTTCGCAAAGCGATACGATTCAAGTACCGATCAATCGCCACTATGAGATTTCTGGCGACAATCGGGAAGGAGTCATTGTGACCGTGTATCCTTGATGGCGGTGGCCGTGCGCGAGTTTAGGGGCAGTACAGTGATTGAGAGAGAATACGAACTCGAATGAAACGCTTTTGGCATAACTTCACGTACATTCATCCAAAGGTGCGCACGATGATTGAGGAGCAATCGGAAAAAGCGCAAGTACCGGTACAGTACTTGACGAGTGGAGCCGTATGTGCTCGGGATGCCGTTCAATCTGTTTTGGGTCGTTCTCTGGGTCGCGCTCACCTCAGCCATCATCGGGCTGAGATGGCGAGGAGACAAAGCTCTTCTATTTGAGAGCGAGGTAACCCCCTATAATCACAATCTAATAATAAAAATAGGACACACTGAATAAATATAATAGACAAAATTGAGTGAAAATTTATACAATTAGCGCAATGACTTACTTAAGTATGAGAAGTAATATTAATCTATTAAAGCTTTATAAGGAACTGAGGTGGTCTTAACCTAAGCGAACCTACGAGCAATAAAGCAGCATGGATATTGGTTGAAGCGGTTGTCAAAATGTCTTACGTTAGGAAGTTGGAAAGCGAACCCATTACTTATGAAACAAGGGGGTAAACTAATGAAGAAACGCAGAAAATCACTGTTTTCATCCATTTTCATTCCGATTATTCTGGCATCAACCGTTCTCGCTGGCTGTGGCGGCGGGGGAGGCGGAGACCGCATGTTAACGATCGCGGAATCCACAGACCCCGGAACCGCAGATGTACAAAAAACGACATCGGAATATACCATTCCATTGAATATTTACGATCGCCTTATAGAGGCCAAAACGGTTTCGCCAGGTAAATCCGAACTCGTTCCAAGTCTTGCCGAAAGCTGGGACGTGTCGCCGGATGGTCTCACTTATACGTTCCATTTGCGGAAAAACGTGAAATTCCACAATGGCGAAGTGTTTAAGGCCGATGACGTCTTGTATACGTTTGACCGGATGCTTGATCCAGCGACGAAAGCATTAAATACAGACTTCCTGGACATGATCGCTGGCGCGAAAGACCGCATGGATGGCAAAGCGACAAGCGTCAGCGGGATCAAAGTCATCGATGACAATACCATTTCCATAACGTTGGCTAAAGCATTTGCACCATTTTTGGCAAATCTGGCGACGCCGCCGGGTTCCATCTATAACCGCAAAGCGACAACCGAAGCGGGCGATCAATTCGGGATCGAGCCGTCCAAAACGATCGGTACCGGCCCATTCAAAATGAAATCGTGGACAGTCAATGACACTGTCGTGATGGAAGCGAATAAGGACTATTTCCAAGGGGCTCCCAAATTCGATGGCATCAATTTCAAGTTCGTGCCAGACGCGGAAACGAAGCGAATGATGTTTGAGACTGGCAAGCTCGACGTTTTCGATTTGAGCAGTTCGGCCTCGCAAATTCCACAATTCCGTGACAATGAAAAATGGAAGAACAACATCGTTTCAGGTCCGATCGTCGGGACGTACTACTATTGTCTGAATGAAGACATTAAGCCATTAGACGATGTCAGAGTCAGAAAAGCATTGCAAATGGCAATCGATCGTCAAACACTGATCGATAAGCTGTATTACGGGGAAGGTCAATTGGTGAATGGGATTTCGCCACCAGGGCTGCTGGGCTATAATCCAGATTTGCCGAAGATTGAGTTCAACCCGGAAAAAGCAAAACAATTACTGGCCGAAGCAGGGTATCCGAACGGGTTTGACATGGAAATCGCCCAAACGACGGAAAGCTCGGAAACACTGAAAATGAATGAAGCCGTACAGGCGATGCTACAAAATGTAGGTGTCAAAGTAAAGATTACACAATTGGACGAATCTACGTATTTCGCCACAAGAAAAGAAGGGAAACTGCCATCTTATCATGCCGATTGGTCAGCGGATTACAATGACCCAGACAACTTCTTCTACACGTTCTTCTCTCAGAAAAACACCAAAGCCAGGTCGTATAACTACAAAAACCTGGATGTGAATGCCAAGCTGGAAAAGGCGAGAACAATGGTTGACCAAACACAGCGGATCAAAGATTACCAGGAGATGGAGAAAACAATCGTGCAAGATGATGCTGCATGGATACCGCTGTTTGCCTTGAATAAATTGTTCGTTGTGCAACCACGCGTGAAAAACTTCCAGGTGTCTTGGAACGGCTGGACTTCGATGAACTATTACGGAATCGAGATTGTTGACGCGAAATAAAAACGTTTGGAAGAAATAAACCATGCTCCTTGTAAAAATAACTACTTTTTCCAAGTAGTTATTTTTACATAGGAAGCGGCTACAAGGGCTGGGAGCCGCAACGAGCGGTCAGCAAAAAATAGCCAACAGCAACAAAGAGGAGGAGTGGTTGCGTGGGGCACTACATCATTCGCAGGATTCTTATATCGATACCGGTAACATTTGGCATTGCACTAATAACGTTTATTCTCTTGAATGTGATTCCGGGTGACCCGATCGCGCTGATGATGAAAGAGCATATCAGCCCAGAGGTTGTTGCCCGAGTGCGGGCGCAGATGCACTTGGATGATCCGGCGTATTTCCGATTTTTCCGTTATATCTGGGATGCATTGCATGGCGATTTTGGCGTCTCGTATAAGTTGAATCGATCGGTTTCGTCCCTTCTGATGGATGCTTTTCCGAACACATTGACACTTGCGATTGCAGCAGCTTTGGTATCGTGGATCATTGGTATTCCTGCTGGTGTTTTATCCGCGGTGAAGAAGCGTTCCTATCTGGACAACTCCATCATGGGGTTTTCCCTACTTGGTGTATCCATTCCGGTCTTTTGGGTTGGGCTGCTGTTTCAATATGTGTTTGCTTTCTGGTTGGGCATATTGCCGGTTTCTGGATTCAGTGGTCCCGAATATTTGATCATGCCAGCGATCGTGCTTGGCTGGAGCTCTGCTGGGACGATCTCACGACTTACCCGCTCAAGCCTGCTTGAGGTGATGCGCAATGATTACATTCGTACAGCACGGGCCAAGGGCAATGTTGAGCTCAAAGTGGTCATGAACCATGCCTTAAAAAACGCAATGCTCCCCGTCGTCACCGTCATGGCGTTGCAAGTCGCCGGGCTTTTGTCGGGGGCGGTCATTACGGAGAGTGTTTTTGGTATACCGGGAATCGGAAGGATCGCGGTGAATGCGATTCAAAACAGGGACATGCCACTGCTCCAGGGAGCCGTTATGTTTACGACCGTCCTCGTCATCGTGGGGAATTTGGTTGCCGACATTCTCTATTCACTGATCGACCCACGGATCAAATACGATTGAAGGAGGGACTAGACGTTGAATATTGCGAGAAATGTGCTCCTGAAAAAAGAAATGCTCGAACCGAGTGATGAATTGGTCAAAGAGACGTTCTGGCAGGATATCTTTAAATCATTACGCAAAGACCGCATGGCTGTCGCGGGCGGAATCGTGATCGCGCTGTTCATCCTGATGGCGATCTTTGCCCCGTGGATCGCACCTCATGATCCGTATGCCGTGTCATTGGATCTGCAATTCCAAAAACCAAGTGCCGAGTATTGGCTAGGAACCGATATGTTTGGTAGAGACGTCTTTTCCAGAATGATTTATGGTTCGCGAATCTCGCTATTGATCGGAATTGTTCCGAGCTTGATTACGATGTCAATCGGTATTGTTTTGGGCATTGTCGCGGGATATTTTGGCCGTAGAACAGACTTTGTCATTATGACGATTTCGGATATGGTGCTGTCGTTTCCATCCTTGCTGCTGGCGATGGTCGTCATGTATACGCTTGGAGCGAGCCTTTTAAATATATTTATTGCACTGAGCATAGTGGGTTGGGCAGGTACGGCGAGGGTCGTTCGCGCACAAACGCTATCATTGAAAAACAAAGAGTTCGTCGAAGCTTCCCGAGCGATTGGGGTTAAGCCGATTGTCATCATGCTGCGCCACATTTTGCCGAACTGCATCCCGCAGCTGCTTGTCCTGTTTACATTGGAGATTCCGGGATCGATCTTGTCAGAAGCGAGCCTGAGTTTTCTTGGAGTAGGCGCACAACCGCCTGCTTCCAGCTGGGGCTTGATGGTTTCCAATGGCAAGGAGTTTTTGTTCAATGCCCCTTGGGTTGCGATTTCACCTGGCATCGCGATTTTGCTGATCGTTTTGGCGTTTAACTTTTTGGGCGATGGCCTGCGGGATGCCTTGGATCCATATTTGAAGCAATAGGGGGAATAAGGGGATGAAACCATCGGATACCGTCTTGGAGATCAACCATTTGCAAACCTACTTTTACACGGACAAGGGTGTTGTCCCTGCCGTCGATGATATAAGCATTTCCGTGAAAAAAGGAAAAATCATCGGGATTGTCGGAGAGTCAGGATGCGGCAAAAGCATGACGTCCTTATCAATTATGCAGCTCATCGCGTCTCCCGGAAAAATTGCCGGAGGAGAAATCCTGTTCCAAAACAAAAACCTGGTGGGACTGTCCAAATCGGAAATGCGCTCACTGCGGGGGAATGAGATTTCAATGATTTTTCAGGAGCCGATGACGTCACTAAACCCTGTTTATCCGGTCGGCAAGCAAGTGGCAGAGACGCTTTTGCTCCATAACAAGACGATGCAAAAAGAGGAAGCGAAACAAAAGGTCATCGATATGTTCAAAATGGTCGGCATTCCCGAGCCAGAAAGGCGATATCGTGCGTTCCCTCACCAGCTGTCAGGTGGATTACGGCAGCGAGTCATGATTGCGATGGCATTGATTTGTCGTCCGAAGCTGCTGATTGCCGATGAGCCAACAACTGCGCTTGACGTGACGATCGAAGCGCAAATTTTGAAGCTGATGAAACAGCTTCAGGAAGAGATCGATACGTCGATTATCATGATCACTCATAATTTGGGCATCGTGGCCGAGATGTGCGACTACGTGTACGTCATGTACGCCGGAAAAGTGATGGAGCATGCGGATGTGTTTGAGCTGTTTGATCATCCCAAGCATCCATATACAGAAGGCTTGCTCAAATCGATCCCCCGTGGCAATGTACAGCAAAACAAGAAGAAGGGATTGTACAGTATCGAAGGCATGGTTCCGAATATGTTGAATTTGCCCAAGGGCTGCAGATTCCATCCCAGATGTATGTATGCAGAAGACGCGTGTAGAGAAATTGAGCCTGATCTTGTAGATACAGGCGACGGGCACATGGTCAGATGCATTAAGTACAAATAAGAGGGGGTGTGGCTGTGGGCCGTGTATTGATGAAAGTCAGGAACCTGAAAACATACTTTCCTATCGAAAAAGGACTCTTTCGCAAGAAGCTGGGGACGATTCGTGCTGTAGATGATATCAGTTTTGATATCTATGAAGGTGAAACGCTTGCAATCGTTGGAGAATCGGGATGCGGCAAAAGTACCTTGGGTCGAACGCTGCTCCGCTTGCAAGAGGCGACAGAAGGGGAAGCAATTTTTGAAGAGCAAAACATATTTCAGTTGGGCAGTTCTGAACTGCGCCAATTGAGAAAGCAAATGCAGATCATTTTTCAGGACCCGTTCGCTTCCTTAAACCCGCGGATGAAAGTAATGGATATCATCGGAGAGCCATTAATCACGCATGAGTCGATGAGTCTGAAAGAAAAGGAAGAGCGTGTGCTGGAATTAATGGAAGTGGTCGGCTTACGCAAAGCGTATGGCTATCGGTATCCGCACATGTTCAGCGGGGGGCAACGACAACGGATCGGGATCGCCCGGGCACTGGCGCTTAACCCCAAGTTCGTTGTCTGTGATGAGCCGGTATCTGCGCTGGACGTATCGATTCAATCTCAAATTATCAATTTGTTGCAACGGCTTCAGGAGCAAAACAACCTTACGTATTTGTTCATCTCGCATGATTTGAACGTAGTCCGTTATTTTTCTGATAGGATCAGCGTCATGTTTCTCGGGAAGCTGATGGAGCTAGGACCGACGAATGAAGTGTATGAGCGTCCGCTGCATCCGTATACCAAATTTTTGATCGCGGCTGCACCGGTTGTGGACCCGCATGCAAGAAACAAGGAAAAGCTGATTCTTGAAGGGGAAATTCCAAGCCCGATCAATCCGCCAGCGGGCTGCCGTTTCCATACGAGATGCCCATACGTGCAAGAGGTATGCAAAAGGGAGGAACCGCAGCTGCAAGCAATCGATAATAGGCAGGTTGCGTGTCATTTTCCATTAGAAACATAGGTGGAGAAAAATAGAACTTACCTCCAGGCTAGTAATCACTCTACCAGTCTGGGGGTCCTTTTTGCCATTTTGACCTGTTGGTTGCGGGAAAAAATAGACCTTGCCCAATTCAGTTACACGGCTCAGTCATGAGCTTTTTTCGAATGACAGGCATTCTCGATGAGATGAGCCATTTCCGGACGAGGGTTTAATGTCATTACGAAATTTTATAGGTGACGTGAAAAGACCCCAGAGGAGATTATCCTCTGGGATTTTTATGTGAGGATAACCACGCATGCCCCGCCTCAGTCAGCCTCGTCCCGAATCGCCCGCGATTTTTCACGATATAGCCCCGCAGCTCCAACACGTCCAACCTGCTCCGAACCTGCTGCTCGCTCAGCGGCCGAGCCCAGCTTGCGGTCGACTCGGCGATGCTTCTCCGATTCGGCGTTGCCCCGCGCTCCGCAATGGCCTGCATACCGCGCAAAATAAGCAGCAGCTCGTCTTCTTCATCAGGAATGACCGGCGGCGCATTTGTTTGCGTGCGGGCCGCCCCACCGAGTAAGCCGGACGAATCGCCTCTTCGTTGAAAGCTGCTCTCATGGGGAATGTCCTCCATACGGAGCATATTGTCCTCACAAATCGCCAGCATGTAGTCGATCGTATTTTTCAGCTCCCGCACATTTCCGTACCAAGGCAAGGACACAAGCTTTTCGATAACCCCTGCCGTAACGGTTACATCCGAGTGCTGGCTGTGTCGGATGAACTGGCGAATGAGCAGCGGGATGTCGTCCGACCGTGTCCGCAGCGAAGGGAGGTCGACGAAGAGCACGCGCAGCCGGTGGTACAAGTCCTCGCGAAACGTCCCCTGATCGATCATTTGCAGCAAATTTTTGTTGGTGGCGGCGATAATCCGTACGTCGATCGGGATGATTTTACTGCCGCCGATGCGCATGATCTCTTTTTCCTGTAGCACACGCAAAAGTCTCGCCTGCAATTTGAGGCTGCTGTCGCCGATCTCATCCAAAAAGATCGTGCCGCCGTTCGCCTGCTCGAACAAGCCAACTTTTCCGCCCTTTTTCGCACCGGTGAAGGCGCCGTCCTCGTAGCCGAACAGTTCGCTTTCCATCAAGTCCTCGGAGATGGCGCTGAAATTGACAGCGAGAAACGGCCCTTTCTCTCGCAAGGAGGCGTTATGAATGGCGCTAGCAAAAAGCTCTTTGCCTGTGCCGCTTTCGCCTTGGATCAATAGGGTAAGCTCGGTTTTGGCGAGCTTTTTGGCGGCTGTCTTTGTTTGCGTAATAGCGCGGCTCTCCCCGATCAGATCGTCAAACGTATATTTGGCCACAAAGCCTTTCTTTTTCAATTCAGTACGCAGCGATCTCTCCAGCTCAATCGTTTTTCGTGCGTTCTTAAAGGTGGCTACGAGCGATTGGTCCTTGTTCAGCGGAAACCGTTGAACGACAGCCTCAACCTGGCCAAAGGCAAACCAGCGATTCTCTTCCTGGGAGGGAGACAGCAAAAAATCGACCAGCTCCGGGTGAGCGATGACCTGATCAATTTGTCTGCCGATGACTTGTTTGGGCGAGACGCCAAGCAGATGACCAAGCTCTTCATTGAATACGGTGATTTTGCCTTCCCGGGTAATCGTCAAAATCCCGTCGTTGACGCCATCCAGCACATCATTTAAGTGTTTGTTGAGATTCGTGGCGATTTGGTTCGTATCCGCCAGCCGCTTGCTCAGCTGGATGATTTTACGCAGGTAGCGCTGGGAAATGATATCGCCGGGCTCGTTGAGATGGAAGTGGTCCAAGATTTGATTGATCGTCGAGATATCCATCAGGCGCGGGCCGATGCTTACCACGTCCCGGACATGCTCAGGGATCAGCTCGAACGCACCGGGCGTCACCGCGATTTCGATTTTACGTGCATTTTGCAGACCGGGATAAAACGGAACGTAATGGATGTGATCGATCCCCAGCTTTTTCAACGAATCGATCGATTCCATGCACGTTTCCAAAGAATCGTTGACATAGAGAGCATTTGTCCCGGCAGGCAAATACAAGAGCTTGTCGATGTTTTCGTAGTTAATGATCCGTTTGGCGATGATGACCTTGCAGTTGCTGCCCAGGCAGTGATGGATTGCGGGATCTTCTAGTACCAAAGGGTGCGAGATGACGACCAGTTGATCGTGCAGCAATCCGGGAAGACCTTCTTCGATGGAATAGCTGGCGATCCGCACGTACCCATCCAAAATTTCCTGGAGCTGATTGACCAGCGCGGTGCGGGTGTCCTTGCTGCCTGCTAGTAAAACGAATTCATTCATCTCAGCGTTGACCTCGCTTTTGGTTATTTGGGTATGTTTGGGTAAAATGTGCACGTAAAATAACCGATTATTCTTTATCGTAAACCAATGAGCGGCTGATTGCACGCACAATTGAAGAGAAAAACCAAGGAAAATCAATGGTTGTGACAAGCCTCTTTTTTTGGCATAATTCATGCTTTTTAGCACTGTAGTTTCACTTAATTGAAAATAAGGGGAGAGATTTCAAGTGAAAGCGAGAAAAAAGTGGGTTTTGCTATCGGTCAGCTTTTTGCTGGCAACGGCTGTCATGACGGGCTGTTCCGGCACTAGTGGCCAACCACCGGCGACTGATCCAAAAACAGCGGAGAAAGCGCAGCAAACCGAAACAACCAAAGTGGAGCAAAATGCGGAGGTTACGGTGGCATTGGAAGCGGAAGCGACCTCGCTTGACCCGTGGAATTCGACCGACAGCAACACGCTGCACATTTTGTCCACGATGTTCGAAGGGTTGCTGACACTGGATGAAAACGGGGAGATCCTACCGGTTCTTGCAACCGATTACAAGCTCAGTGCTGATGCGACATCCTTGACCTTTCATTTGCGCAAAGGGGTTCTCTTTCACGATGGCACTCCTTTTGATGCACAGGTCGTAAAAGCGAATTTGGATTATGTCCGCGACAAGGCGAATGGCATGGCGCGAGCGAGCTTTTTCGGCTTTATTAAGGAGGTTACGGTCGCAGACCCGTACACGGTCACCGTCACAGCCAAGGAGCCTGATTCTGCGATGGTCGCGTATATGGCGCATCCGTCTGCCAGCTTCAAATCGCTAAAAGAGCTGCAAAAGAAGATCGACGATCCGAAATACAGCTTGGACCGCAATCCGGTAGGAACGGGTCCTTACAAGTTCAGTGAATGGAAAAATGGCCAATCCATAAAAGTGACAGCCTTTACAGACTATTGGAATAAGGAAAAACCAGCAAAGCTTGCAGCAATTGTGTTCAAGCCGGTGACGGAGGCAAGTACGCGGGTCAACATGCTCAAAGCGGGCGAGGTGGATCTTGTGACCAGCCTGCCTACGCTTGATGCGCGAAAAATGGGGACAGATTCGAGTGTGGACGTGTTTTCCGGCCCTTCGCTCAACATGCTTTATGTCGGCATCAATGCAAAGCTGGACAAGTACAAGGACAAACGTGTGCGCCAAGCATTAAACTATGCGATCAACAAGGAGCAGCTAATCAGTCAGGTGGCGGATGGGTTCGGCACTGTCGCCGATTCGCCGTTGTCCCCGTTGGTCAAAGGGTATGCCAAGCAGCAAAGCTACGCGCATAACGTGGATAAGGCGAAGGCGCTTTTGGCGGAAGCCGGCTATCCGAATGGCTTCACTGCGACACTATGGACGCGCAACTCGACCGAGTTCGTCGCCATTGCGGAAAATATCAAAATCCAGCTGCAAAGCGTAGGGATCAAAGTCGAGGTACAGGCATACGAGAGCGGCACGCTGTTTGAGAAACTGGATTCCGGCCAAGGGACCGACTTGTTCATCGGGCGATGGGGAACGGGCACGGCGGAAGCGGATTGGGGCTTGCGGCCAAATTTTGCCTCGGATCGGGTTCCACCGAATTATAACAACTCGGGCTTCTATATGAACAAACAAGTCGATCAACTCTTAAACGATGCGCTTAAAATGACAGACAACAAAGCAGCACAACAAAAATATGCCGATGCGCAAAAGGTCATCATGGATGAAGCACCATGGATTTTCCTGTACGTTCCTGACGTAGTGATCGCGAAACGGAAAAACGTTTCCGATGTGTCGGTTGCGCTTGATACCGTTCGGCTTAATGCGGCTTACAAAAAATGAGCGCAAGTTTTAGTTTCTGTAGAGAAGGTGTAGCGAGTGGCTAGATATGTGTTAAAACGCGTAATCGGCATCATTCCGATTGTAGCGGTCGTCTCGATCATTTCATTCTTGTTCGTGCATCTGACGCCGGGAGACCCGATTCGCATCATGTACGGTGCCGATATGGATCTGGCTACCTATGAAACGATGAAAGCGAAGTTGGGCTTCAATGATCCGCTTTATGTGCAGTATGGGCGGTACCTCGGACAAATTCTTTCCGGCGATTTCGGTATTTCGTATAAAACAAAAACAAATGTGTCCGATGAGATCGGCAGGCGTTTTCTGTACACGCTGGGCTTAACGTTTGCCAGCATGTTCTGGGCCTTGTTGATCGGGTTGGTTGTCGGCATTTATTCTGCCGCCAAACGCAAATCGTTTTGGGATCGGCTGGGAATTATCTCGACCACGACAATCATCAGTATTCCTGAGTTTTGGTTCGGGCTCATGCTGATGCAGGTTTTCGCGGTCCAATTGGGGTGGCTGCCAACAAGCGGCAGCGGCACCTTTGCCCACCTGATTCTTCCGTCGATTACGCTTGGATTCGGCGTAGCGGCAATCATTGCCCGCTTCACGCGTTCCAGTGTTTTGGAGGTGCTGCAGGAAGATTTCGTACGAACGGCCCGGGCAAAAGGGCAGCGGGAGTCCGTCATCATTTGGACCCATGTGCTGCGCAACGCGCTGATTCCCGTCATTACGATGACCGGGCTGCAGTTTGGCTTTTTGCTTGGAGGAGCGGTGGTAGTTGAGCAGGTTTTTGCCTGGCCGGGGTTGGGATCGTACTTGATCGATTCGGTGCTTGCCCGCGATTATCCGGCGATGCAGGCGCTCATCTTGCTCTTTTCCGTCCAGTTCCTCATCGTCAATCTGCTGGTCGATATCAGCTACAGTCTCGTGAATCCGCAAATCCGCTATGAATAACCAAGAGGAGCAGACGTATGAAGAGCCAGATTCATGAAGAAGCATCACGCAATCAGCCGGATGTCCGTGTACCGCGACATCGGGAAGTGAAGACGTACTCGCCCGTTCAGTTATTCCTGAAAAAATTCAAGAAACAATCGATGGCGGTTGCCGCCCTTTGGGTGTTGATCGCAATCTTCCTGCTTGGGCTTGCAGGTCCCTGGATCACCCCCTTTGACCCGAACCGATCCGTGACCGAACAATATGCGGAAAAGGGAATCGATCGGGCGAAGGGAAGCATGGGGGTGATTCACATAACGGGTAAGATGAGCGATGGAACCGAACGTCCTGTGACGGATCTCACGCTGCAAAGCGCGAACCGGCAGATTGCCTTAGCTAGTGAAGATAACGGCGCCATCAGCGTGACGCCGATCGGACAAGGAAGCACCACTGTGCTCATTGCCAAGGGCAACATCTCGGCACAGGTCAAAGTGGACGTTTCGGTTGCAGATTCCCCGCCAATCGTCACCCAGCTTGTGCTGCGCGGCCCGACAGGCATCGTTAAAAAGGGGGATTCGTTCCGGCTTGAGCTGGAGGCTGTGCTTTCAAACGGTGAAAAGCTGGTTGGTTGGGAGCAAATTCAAAGCAAGCTGAAGCAATCGCTTGGGACAGGCACGTCAGAGAAAGGTGAAAGCAACGGGTTTTTAACAGGGAAGAAAAAGACGGACGCCGAGCAGGTTCGCATTGAATCGATGAATGATCAGGTGCTGCGCGTAAGTCCCGATGGCACGGTAACTGCGCTTGGCTCTGGAAGCAGCGAGGTCAAAGCATCGCTCGGGCTCGTTTCCACAATCGTGCCGATTGCTGTTGACACGATGCACAAAGAACCCATGCTCGTCCAGCTTGTGGCGGATCAGCCAAAAATCGCGCTGCACGACAGCAGTAAGCATCAGCCGCCGTCCATGCTTCATTGGTTTGGGACCGATCACCAGAATCGCGATATTTTCAGTCGTGTGCTGGCCGGAACACGGGAAACGCTGTTCATCGGATTCGTCTCCGTAGGGATGGGGGCGGTGATCGGGACGCTGCTTGGCCTTTTGGCCGGCTATTACGGCAGATGGGTCGATTCGAGCATTACCCGACTGACCGATATCTTGCTTGCGTTTCCTGGGATTTTACTAGCGATCGCGGTTATCGCCGTCTTGGGAGCGGGGATGACCAACATTATTTTTGCAGTCGCCGTGTTTACCGTACCGATCTTTATCCGCATCGTCAGGGGGAGCACCTTGTCCCTCAAGCAGATGACGTATGTGGAGGCGGCGAAATCGATCGGCGTGCAAGATGCGGTGATTATCATGCGTCATATTTTGCCCGGGATGCTGCCTGTCGTGATGGTTTATTTGACGATGAGGATCGGTACCGCGATCTTGCTAGGCGCGGCGCTCAGCTTTCTCGGACTGGGCGGAGATATTACGGCGCCGGAATGGGGCGCGATGTTGAGCGCGGCCAAAGACAACAGCCGGAATTTGTTCTATCCGACATTTTTCCCGGGGATCGCGATCGTGTTGACCGTCGTCAGTTTCAATCTGCTTGGTGACGGGCTGCGCGATACGCTCGATCCCAAGCTGAAGGAGTAGGAAACCGAGAATGAAAAAGCCGATATTGGAAGTCAAAGAACTGCGGGTGAATTTTGCAAAAGAAGAGGAAGAAGTTACGGTCGTCAACGACATTTCCTTTGCGGTGCATGCAGGAGAAACGCTGGGGATTGTTGGGGAATCGGGCTGTGGCAAAAGCATCACGTCATTATCGATCATGCGCCTGATTCCTAGCCCGCCCGGTCGTATCGCTTCCGGACAAATCGTTTACAACGGCAGAGACTTGATGCGGTTGTCGGATGAAGAGATGCGAGGTGTGCGAGGTAACGAGATTTCGATGATCTTTCAAGAGCCGATGACCTCCTTGAATCCCGTCTTCACGATTGGCAAGCAACTCGATGAAGTCATTTCCCTGCATACAAGCGCCACCAGGCAGGAGGCAAAAGAACGATCCATCGAGATGCTCAAACTCGTCGGCATTTCACGCGCGGAGCAAATTTATCAAAGCTACCCGTTTGAATTGTCGGGCGGAATGAGGCAACGGGTGATGATCGCGATCGGGATGGCGTGTCAACCCAAGCTGTTGATTGCCGATGAGCCGACGACTGCGCTGGATGTGACGATTCAGCTGCAAATTTTGGACCTGATGAGACAGCTGCAGGAGAAGGAAAACACGGCGATCATGCTGATTACCCATGATCTCGGTGTCGTCGCTGAAATGTGTGATCGCGTAGTGGTGATGTATGCAGGGGAGATTGTGGAAGAGGCGGAAGTGGATGATTTGTTCCATGACCCGAAACACCCTTATACGATCGGTTTGCTGCTCTCCATTCCATCCGCAGAGGAAAAAAGAGGCCGCTTGCATTCGATCAAAGGGCAAGTGCCGCCAGCAGGAACGATCACCCGAGGATGCCGCTTCGCCGATCGGTGCGAGCGCGCCTTTGACCGATGCTGGGAGGAAGACCCCGAGCTGATTGCGGTGGGGAACAAGCATACATGCCGTTGCTGGCTGTATGTCTAGGTGAATGGAGGCGAAAGGAATGGAACCGCTTTTAGAAGTGAATGAGATGAAGGTGCATTTTCCAGCCAAGAGCGGGGCGTTGACCAAAACGAATGGTCTGGTGAAGGCGGTCGATGATGTCTCGTTTACCATCCGGCAAGGAGAGACGCTCGGGCTTGTGGGAGAATCAGGCTGCGGCAAATCGACGACAGGACGGGCGATCATGCAGCTGGTCAAGCCGACGGCCGGCGAAATCCGTTTTGCGGGAAAGAGCCTGGCAGCCCTTCCGGCGAGAGAATTGAGGCAGAACCGCAGACATTTGCAGATGGTGTTCCAGGATCCGTTCTCGTCGCTCAATCCACGGCTGACGGTCAAAGAGATTTTGGATGAGCCGCTGAAAGCACACAGGCTGGGCGACGCGCGGGAGCGGACGGAAAAAATACGCCAGATCATGGAGGTCTGCGGGCTAGACCACACCTATACCAATCGCTACGCGCACGAATTTTCAGGAGGGCAGCGGCAGCGGATCGGCATTGCCCGTGCTCTCATCCTCCAGCCGCAGCTGGTGGTCGCGGATGAACCTGTCTCCGCATTGGATGTGTCGATCCAATCGCAAATTTTGAATCTCATGCAGGATTTGCAAGAAGCGTTTGGGCTGACCTATTTATTCATCTCGCATGATCTCGGGGTCGTGCGTCATATCTGTAATCGTGTGGGTGTCATGTACTTGGGCAGGATGGCAGAGCTGGGGACCACGGAGGCCTTGTTTAGCAATCCATTGCATCCGTACACCAGAACGCTGTTGAACGCGATCCCAGTGCCAGACCCCAGAAAAAGAAAAGAGCGAATCGTCTTGCAAGGGGATGTGCCGTCACCGGTTAATCCGCCTGCGGGATGCGCGTTTTGGGGACGATGCCCGAACGTGATGGAGATGTGCAAGGAAGTTAGGCCGCGCATGATTCAGGTGAACGATCAGCAAAGCGTGGCGTGCCATCTGTACGGTTGAAAAAGGAAAGGGAGATAGGATGGAAGAGGGGAAAAACGTGGGCTTGGCTACGGTTGAGCAATTGATTGAAGAGCGAAACGAACACTACCTACAGCGTTTGTTTGCCTTGTTGAAGCAGGAAAGCATCAGCACGATGAACAAAGGCGTGCGGGAGTGCGCAGAGTTGTTGAAACAAGTGATGGAGGAGTGCGGCATCTCGAGCCGTCTGATCGAAACAGCCGGACATCCGGTCGTTTACGGAGAATGGATCAAGGAAGAAAATGACTTCACGGTGCTAATCTATGGTCATTATGATGTGCAGCCTCCCGATCCGATCGAAGAATGGGAATCGCCTCCCTTTGAACCGACGATTCGGGATGGCAGGATTTATTGCCGTGGGGTCGGTGACAACAAAGGGCAGCTGATGGCACAAGTACTGGCAATCAAAACGATGCTGGACTGTTATGGGGAGCTGCCGGTCAATGTGAAGCTAGTGTTTGAGGGCGAGGAGGAGAATGGCAGCCCCCATCTCGCCGCTTTTGTCGAGGAGCACAAGGAATTGCTGGCATGTGACCTCGTCTATACATCCGATGGGCCGATGCATGCCAGCGGTATTCCTTCCGTCGAGCTAGGTGTTAGAGGGATATTGGGTGTCGAGCTGGTGGCGCACGGAGCTAAATGGGATCATCATTCCGGCAATATGGGCAATATCGCACCGAATCCGGCCTGGATGCTGATCGATCTGTTAAAAACGATGCGAGATGAAAAGGGCCGGGTGCTGATCGAAGGCTTTTACGATCACATCCGACAGCCAACCGACTACGAGCTTGGATTGTTCCGCAAGCTGCCCTTCGATCGGGAGGAGCTGATCAAGCAGATCGGCTATCCGGAGTTTGAAGCAGACGCAGAAACCTTTTACCGACAGCTATCGTTGGAACCGACTTTTAATATTTGCGGGTTTCATAGCGGATATGGGGGAGAGGGGTCCAAGACGATCATTCCTGCGAGAGCAAGCGTGAAAATGGATATCCGGCTTGTCGTCGATCAGGATCCGGCAGATATTTTTCAAAAGTTTTGCGCCCATGTGAAGAAGCACGCACCGGACATTGAGGTCCTGCATCAAGGGGAGATGAAGCCATCGCGAACTCCCGCTGACTTGGAAATCATCAGCGTGATTGTACAGGCGGTAGCGGATGCTTATACGGTCGAGCCGCTGTTGGTACCCGGCGTCGGAGGCAGCTTGCCCGATTACGTCTGGACACAAATATTGGGCGTTCCTTCCGTGATGGTCCCCTATGCCAATGCGGATGAAGCGAATCATGCGCCGAATGAAAACATGTCCGTTGCTCTGTTTTTCAAAGGCATTTCGTGTACGTGTCATGTCCTGCATCGTTTGGGAGAGTTTTCGCAAAAGTAAGAGGAAAAGTAGCAAAGGGGGAGCGCCAGTATCGGACGCCCCTCCTTTTTTATTCCGCCAATCGGTCGCAATACACATGCATCGCTTCGCGTAAAAATGCCGCCAGTCCTGGATGATGCTTATCGATGTTTTTGGTGAACCGTTCATCCTGCACGTACAAATCGCCCAATCCGCGAAAAATCTCCGGCGTACAGTCGTAAAAATTGGCGGTGATGTGCGCGCGTAGCCGGGCGACGGCTGCTTGCACCTGCGGGTCGGCGGGGCCGTTTGGCATACCGGCGATGACCTGCTGATAAATGTCGTTCCATTGGTCGTTAATGGATGCCCAATCGTCTTTGGTATAAGCGGAGGTCCGCTTTTCGCTCTCATCCACAATCTCTTTGCCGTACAGGTGGCGCGCCTCATCGGCGTACGTTTCCCGATGCTTCTCAATCTCTTCCATCGAGAAACCCTCGAACATTTTGTCAGTTTCCATTTTGCTTCCTCCCTCGATTGATTCAATGGTTTTGTCTACGGTGCGGATCATTTCCTCAAGCCGCTGCTTCTTTTGCAACAGCAGCTCCCGATGAGATTGCAGGGCATGCTTGCGATCGAACGCGGGATTGTCCAGAATCGCTTTGATTTCCTGGAGATTGAAGCCGATTTCTTTGAAAAACAGGATCTGCTGCAGCGTTTCCAGATTCTCATCGGTATAGAGTCGGTAGCCAGTCGGAGTGGTGGAATCCGGCTTCAAAAGGCCGATCTCATCATAATGATGGAGCGTGCGCACACTGATGCCGACCAGCTCGGCTACGGCTTTTACTTTGTATGCCATCTCATCACCTCCACAAGTAGAGCGTACTTTATCACGTTGCGTGAGGGTCAACAGGAAAAATGAAAATGGGGAAAACAAAGAGGTGCTCAGTCAAGCCGGCTTTCTTACTTTCAAATATTCTTTACCTACTTTATCTCTATCGTAATCTCCGGCATGGTAACTTTTTTGTTTTCCTTTGTGCCCACAGGCGTTTCTTTTTTCTCTTTTCCGTTCTCATCAAAAGAAACCCCGCCTTTATTTTCTGAGATGTAGATGATTGGCGTAATCGTCAGCTTCGAGGCTTTCTCCTCCAACTTTCTGAAGGTCATGCTCCATTTCATGATCCCCGTAGAGGAATCGCCATGTCCGCCGTTATCTTCGCCCTCATACACATTGCCCAAATCATCCTTGACAATCAGATGGGCGCTTACATCCTGCAAACGATCCCGGTATTCATCTGGCACTTGCTGTGTATAGTCCGTTACGAATGACATCGGGGTTCGTTTGATTTTGTCAATCGTTACGACGAAGCCGTCTTTCTCAGTACGTTTATGAACAAGCTTCGCATCGCTTTCCACAGTTTGCAGCTTAAAGGAAAACGACCATTTTCCGTCGATCTCTTCTTGCTGATTGTTCTCGATTTTTAGGATGTTGTTGATAGACAGCTGGCACTCTACCTGTTCCATCTCCCCAGCGATACTGTAGTTTGCTTGCCCGACGTAAGTGTTCGGCGCTACTTTCTCTACATGATTGCTTCCCGTCAGTCCGCCATTATAGTTATGGATAAGCAAGGAAGGTCCTACACCGATTAATGGCGATTCCCCGAGATCTTGAGGAGACTTTACTTCGTACGTATAGGAAATGGTTTTGCCATCAAAAACGGCATTCTTCACTGTGATCTGAATCCCGTTGCTCTCTTTGCTCACATTCACCTCGTTGGCATTGGTCTGGTACAAATCATACACACCTGTTCGGCCGCTATCCAAAAAACGGAAAATATCACCGATAACCGGAATACCAGCGGCGTAGGCCGGATCGTTTATTCCCAGATAAGCAGTACCTCCAACCAGAAGACCAGCGAACGCTGCCGCGATCACTTTCGTTCCGGCCCATCCCTTCTTCTTTCTAACCGATTCCAGCAATCGTTTTTTCACTTTTGCTTTTTCAAGCATGGTAACCTTCGTCGCTTCCTCGATTTCTCTCATTTCCACCTCATCGACCTCTACTTCTTTCAATAACCGGTAAATATCCCGCATGGCTCTCTCTCCTATCTGTTCATTGTCGCCTGTTCGGCCAACTTTTTCTTTCCGCGGAAAACTCTATTGTCCACAGCCGTCCTGGTAAGCCCTAACTGATTGGCGATATCGTCTGATTTGACGCCCAAGAAATATTTCATTGTGAATATTTTCTGATCAATCGGCTGCAATGTATGGATGAACGCCATAAGCTCTCGCTTACTCTCATGCAGCACAACCTGATCTTCCGTCGATAAACCATGTGTGATACTCTCGGCTTCCAAGGAGACCTCGTCGCGCTTCACCATCTTCCGGTAGTAGTCAATGGCTTGATATTTGGCTATTTTATAGAGCCATTTTTTAAAATCCTCTCCTTCTCCTTCGAATTGATTGGCATGATTCCATACCGCCAGGAAAACATCGTTTATGCATTCCTCAAACTCTCCGGACTGGTATGTCGGGCCTAATACTTTGCACACGGTACCTTTCACAAGTCCCAAATATTTGTCTACGATATACTCTAAAGCGTCTTCTTTTTTCTTTTTTAATCGCTCGATGTAATTCCGTTCATCACATCTCATTTCTATAATTCCTCCCAGATATTCGGTAAAGGCCTTTACATCATAGACAACGAACAAAATTCGACTTTCTCTCGCAAATTCGCACTTTTTTTAAAAAAAATGACACAGCGCCAGTCAAATCCTGTATTTTCTCGGTCTATCTCTATATTTTTAACTCTCATCCAGTATAAGAGAATCTGATGTTGTGGCGAAATGATGCTACGGAGAAGCGCTATAGCACGGAATATATTTGTGTTATTGTTGACACAGTCCACTTAATCAGCTATCGTGATTGTTGACGAAGTCCACTAAATAGGAGGGCGATCCTGTGAGTGAAATGGATCGGATCATCGCCGATATCCGGCGATTCAACCGATTTTATACGAATTTGCTCGGTGTATTGGATAAGCATGTTCTCGATACCGGCTATTCCTTGACCGAAGCGCGGGTCATCATTGAGATTGGGATGATGGAGACATGCATCGCGAACGAGCTGGTCCAGCTGTTAGACATTGACCGCAGCTACATGAGCAGGATCATCGCCAAGCTCGGCAAAGATGGGCTGATCAGCAAGGAACAATCGCCCTCCGACAGTCGAACGAGCCGGATCCGGTTGACGCCAAAAGGAGCTGCACTCTTCGAGCAGCTGGACGTGAAATCGGATGAGCAGATCGTCCGCTTACTGCGGGGATTGTCCCCAAATGAAATTCAAGAAATACATGCGTCCATGTTAATGATTCACCAAAAGTTGAGCAGAGCGGGAGAGGATATGGAATGATACGGTTCGAAAGCGATTATACCGAAGGCGCACACGAGCGCATTTTGAAGCGTTTGGTGGAAACGAATGAGGAGCAGACATCCGGCTACGGGGTCGACCCGCACTGTGAAAGAGCGCGAGAATTTATCAAGAAAGAATGCGATACGCCAAATGCGGAAGTCCACTTTTTAGTCGGCGGAACGCAAACGAATACGACGGTCATCGCCTCCATTTTGCGCCCGCATCAAGGGGCCGTGACCGCTACTACGGGCCATATTGCCGTGCACGAAACGGGAGCGATCGAAGCGACTGGCCACAAGGTGCTGACCGTGCCGAGCGCAGACGGCAAAATCACGGCGGAGCAGGTCAAGGAAGTATACGATGCTCATTGGAACGATGTGACACATGAGCATATGGTGCAGCCGGGCCTTGTGTACATTTCCCACCCGACGGAAAATGGAACCACATATACAAAAGCTGAGTTGGAAGCATTGAGCAAAGTGTGCCGGGAGTGCGGTCTGCCTCTGTTCATGGATGGCGCTCGTATGGGGTATGGTCTGGCTGCTCCGGATAGCGACCTGTCGTTGGCGGATATTGCCAAGCTGTGCGACGTCTTTTATATCGGCGGGACCAAAGTCGGCGCTTTGCTGGGAGAAGCGGTCGTTATCGTAAACGATGCCTTGAAAAAAGATTTCCGGTATATGATCAAGCAGCGCGGCGGTATGCTCGCAAAAGGCAGACTGCTGGGCATTCAGTTTGAAACGCTGTTTGAAGACGGCTTGTATGTGGACATTGCCAGGCATGCGGTCGATTTGGCGATCATGATCCGGGATGCATTCGCCAAGAAAGGCTATCCATTCCGCTACGCTTCCACCACCAATCAGCAGTTTCCGATTTTGCCGGATGATGTGCTGGCGAAACTGAAAGAAACGTACTCCTTTTCGTTTTGGGAGAAATTCGATGATACGCACAGCGTGGTGAGATTTTGCACGAGCTGGGCAACCAAGCGGGAGAATGTGGAGCGGTTGGTTGCGGATATTGAGGCGTTGTGATAGAGGCTGAATTCGCTTATATGACAAGGCGTTCAAGAATTTGGTAGATCGGTGATCGGTAAGGAAGAAAAAGCGACTTCCGATTGAAAAGGTATGGCAAAGCTGACTCCGATCATGGGAGTCAGCTTTTTCACAACATCTTCGTTGAGTTGCACTGTAACGAGTATTGACTTGAAATCCTAGCCGCTTTTTGGCAGACAAAAAACAGCACCGCGCCCATCACTCGCTGCGGTGCTGTTCTACATTTTACTTATGTTATTTAATCAATCCGGCATACTGCAGCCCGTGCGCAATTCCGCCCTTATCCACATGCTTGGTGATGTAGTTGGAGAACGGCTTCAAATCGTCATGCGCGTTGCCCATCGCGATCCCCATGCCGACGAAGCTGAGCATTTCCTTGTCGTTGAGACCGTCTCCGAACGCAACGGCTTCTGCCGGCGACAGGCCGAGGTAGCGCAGCAGCGCCTCGATCCCTTGGGCTTTGGAGCCACCTTTCGGAAACACATCGATGGAAACGTGGTGCCAGCGAATGAACGAAAGGGAAGGGAGTGATTGATGATAGCGGTCTTCTTCAGCAGTAGGACAGTAGAGCAGCGCTTGAAAGATGTCGGCTTCCTTCCAGAAATCGGGACGGCTTGGCGGCATTGGCACCTTTAAGTGATCAAAGGTTTCAACGACATAAGGATGCTCTGCGTGGGTGGAATAGCTTTCATGGCTTCCTTGCAAGACGAGCGGATGCCCAAGCTCTGCGGCGAGCTGCTGGAATGCTTCCATATCAGCCTGCGGAATATGGCGAGCGTAAATCGGCTTGCCTTTGTAGACCACATAGGAGCCATTAAAGCAGACGAACGAATCAATCCCGCATTCCTTGGCGATATGCGTGAAGTAATACGGGGCTCTGCCTGTTGCGATGACAACTTCCACCTGCTGTTCTTTCAGCTTGCGGATCGCTTCGATGGTATCCTGCGGAATGTGCTTGTCGTCATTTACCAACGTGCCGTCGATATCAAAAAAGACAATTTTGTAAGCCATGCAAGGTCTCCTTCTCCGAGATGTTTTTTTTATCTATCTCTAACTCCTATCTTTCATGAGTATACCACGCCAAAATAAACCGCGGGTATGTGGCAGGTGAAATAATTGCGCCCGTAAAAGGGAGGGTTTTTCACCACCGTTGTGATGCAGGACAAACCCACACAGCCCATCCTGTTACCTTTTACGGTATAATGAGACTATTGAAAAAATATGTAAACAGGCGGGTGGAGCTGGTGGGAAAAAGAGAACCGATTGAGCTGGGAAATGGGATTCATTTGATCGACGGGTTTGACATGGGGGAGCCGGGCAGGACCGGGTCGTACGTCATCGAGGCGGAGCAGCTGACGATTGTGGAGACTAGCGCCAGCCCGTCCGTCCCATATATTTTGGCTGGACTCGAACAGCTGGGACATCGGCCCGAGGATGTGCGCTACATCATCGTGACGCACATTCATCTGGACCATTCGGGGGGCGCAGGCCTTTTGCTGCAGCACTGTCCGCACGCGCAAGTGGTCGTTCATCCGAAGGGTGCGCGGCATCTCATCGATCCGGAACGATTGATCGCTAGCGCCAAAATGGTGTACGGTAACACGTTTAACCGATTTTTCGATCCGATTGTGCCGGTGCCGCAAGACCGCGTCATCGTCAAAGCGGACGAGGAGACGCTTGCGATCGGCCCTGAGCGCACACTGACATTCCTCGATACGCCTGGACATGCCAACCATCATTTTTCGATTTACGATCCGTTTAGCAAGGGCATCTTTACCGGAGATACGCTTGGGGTGTACTATCATCAGCTGCGAGACCTTGGCCAATCGTTCTATTTGCCATCCACGTCGCCGAATCAGTTCAATCCCGAGGCGATGGCGGTCGCGATCGAACGTGTCAAAGCGCTGCAGGTGGAACGAATCTATTTTGGCCATTTCGGGATGAGTGAAGAGCCGGAGGAGGTGTACCGCCAGTTGTATGCATGGCTGCCGCGTTTCATCGATGCGGCGCAAACGGTCGCAGAAGAAGGCGGGGACTACACCGTATTGAGCGCGCGAATGACGGAGCAGATCACCGAGGCGCTCGACGCGCAAGGTGTGGCGCGCGATCATGCCGTTTACAGCATATTGCCGGTAGATATGGATGTGTGTGCGATGGGCTTGTTGGATTACATACAGCGGCGGGCCAAAGCGTAGTCAGTACGCGAGAGGAGGTAATCATCACATGTCAGAGGACTTTTATTGTGATGAAGTGTTGAGCGGAAAAACGCCTGTGCAAAAAGTAATGGAAACCGATCGGGTGCTCGCTTATTATCACACCCGTCCGTTTTATGAGGAGCATGTCGTCGTCATCCCGAAGCGGCACATTCACTCGCTGCTGACATTAGAAGAAAGCCATTCGGAGCTGTTGCTCGAAATGCTGGACGTGGTGAAGCAAGTGGCAGCACAGGTCGTTGAAGAGAAAGGCGCCTGCCGGATCATGACCAATCTTGGGGACTACCAAGACTCCAAGCATCTGCATTGGCACGTCATCTTTGGCAAACGAATCCGTGAGTAGCTGCCGATAACCGTGCCAAAATGGACAGGCTGTTGTAAAAGGGGCTCGACCGCTGATGGAAACATCGGCAAGGGGAGCCCTTTTTTGCGGTCAAACAGCGGGAGCAGTTTCTCAATTCGGCCGGATCCGTACAGGTGTACCAAGCGGAACCAACCGGCCCAGCTCATTCACATCCTGATTGTGCATGCGAATGCAGCCGTGCGAGACATAGTGTCCGATGGAAGCTGGATTGTTCGTGCCATGGATTCCGTAGTGCGGCTTGCTCAGTCCCATCCACAACGTGCCAAAAGGCGAAAGAGTGCCACCCGGATGGGAAAAAGGATAAGGTACTTTGCTCACGATCGTAAAATCTCCCCGCGGTGTCGATGTGGCGATTTTACCGAGTGCAACGGGATACGTGCGGACAAGCTTGTCGCCGTCAAACAATTCGAGCCTCAGGCGGGAAAGGGAAATTCTGATGGAGTAGGCGGGCATGGTCATCACCTCGTTCCGGTTTTGAAAGCAGGAACTACAGCTTATGCGCGAGTGTGGGCAAGGGTTCTCTTAGATGGGGACAGCTTCTTTCCGCCGGAACATTGGCGGCAGGCTCGGATGCTTGTCAAGCTAAGGCAACATGGATATCATCAGGAGACAATCGAACGAACGGGAGCTGAAGACATGAAACCGGATCTACGGCAATTGCTCATGGTGGCGGAAAGGCTGGAAAACAGCGGAATTGTGTACACGTTAGGAGGGAGCGGTCTTTTGTATTGTTTGGGGCTCACACAGACGGTGCGAGATTGGGACCTGATGACGGACGCACCGAAAGAAGCGGTGATGGCGGCGCTGGGCTCGCTGCCGGTCGAGGAGATCACAAGCGGCGATTATCCGTATGCCAGTCAGTACAAGCTGCTCATCCATCACGAGGCACCGCAAGTGGAGCTGATCAGCCGCTTTGCCATCTATTCGGAAGCAAGGTTGTGTACATTGCCGCTCACAGCCGACATGAGCTGGCAAGGGGTTCGGGTAAGCAGTCCGGAAGTCTGGTATGTGGCATACGCCTTGATGAAGCGAACAGAGAAAGCGGGGCTTCTGCTCGACTATTTACGAGTGCATGGGGTACGGCATGACGTGATGCGCAAGCTGCTGGCTGAGCCTTTACCCGACGATATTGTCCAGGGGCTGCAAGAGCTTATGAGCTTGAGTCCTTTTGATAAAAATCATCGCGCCGATGAAGCGAGTAGTACGAATAGATGATTCCGGCCGCTCTGCCTTTTGGCGTGCGCGAATTGACCTTAGATTGCAAGCATTCCAACAGCTTTTTGTCGCAGCTTTTGGAGAAGTAGCCTTTTTTTTCGTAGCATTTGTCATGCTTTTTGCAACAGTTATCGACATCGTCGATGGGGTCATCGGGCCCGCTACATCCAGGACCGCACCAGTTGCCATAAAAGCAGGGGAAGAGTTTCCGACGTTTGTTTTTGCCCATGGGACCGCTCCTTTTGCGTGATCTGTACCAACACCATATGCAGAATGGAGCGATTTTGCAGTGGGCATATCGGGAGACCAGAAGATTCCTAACGAGATTTATACACTAGTTTAATAAAAAGTATCGTATGATAAAGGTGTGACTGTGAGAATTACGCTACCCTACAGCACAATTCCACTGTTTTTTGGAAAAACTTCGAAAAAGGCGGGATACGTGATGCCAGCGGTGAAACCGAAACCAGAGCACCCATGGAGAAGGAACTGCATCATCAAGCGGGAGGTTAGTCAGCATATCAATCAGTCCATCACGAATGCGCGGGTTAATTCCAACAAGGTAGGCGGAGGCTTGCCCTCATGGAATGGCAGGAAGTAACGCCCGGCGCCCGGGTGCAACAATGACATAGGAACCAAAAAGAAAACTGACGCCGCAAGTAGAGGGCGTCAGTTTGTTGTTTGTTCGGCCACGAAGGAACGGTCGATCAACCAGGAGATGTTCATTTTTTTCGGTTTGGGAAGGTTGGCTTCCGTTTGCAGCTCTTGGGTAATCGCTTCTTCTGATAAGGTGAGCGGCTTGTGTGCGAGCTGTTTACTGTGGGCTTGAAAGTCACGAACCGCTTCTTGAATCGCGGCCGGTTCACTTCGCACCATGTCGGGCTGCGTCACCAGCACCCATGCGCGATCTTGGGCATCCACACTACCGGCGACGATGACGATTGGCTCGCCTTTTAGGTAGTGGGTGACGGCGCTATCGAGCGAGACGTAAGCGAATTGGAGCTGTCCGGCAGCAAGCGAAGCGATCAGCTCATCACTCGTTCGCGTAGCCGTCTGCTCGTCTTTTGGGGAATTTGCTGCTGTATGAAAAGGGGAATCGGCTTGAATCCCTGCCTGAATGAGTGGAACGGTTTGCGTTTTTGTGGAAGAAACGGCAAAGGAGCAGCCGAACAGAATCAATAGGGCAACAACAAGTGAAACGGTATAAGGAATTCTCCATCTGCGCATCTATTATCACACCCTTAATTCCTATTAAACAGATATGAATTATGTATGTTTGAATTATCGTACGAGCGAAAGCACTTTGTCAAGAAACGAATGTAATGTAGGCTACGAACATGGAGGAAGACGTGTTCATCTGCTGATTAAAAAAACTAAAATGAACAAAAGTTCATGCGAAAACACCTGTAAAGGCAAGCATCCCACTAGGGAATGAAGTGTCGAAAAAGCTGTCTGACGAAACATCTTCTCAAAATGGGTAAAAGTTGTATAATGAAGAGAATAAGAAAAAACGTAAAAGATTCGCACCGCGCTATACATAACGGTTCAAAAAGGGGATGCCATGATTACGCATTTTCACGAGGCGATGTCGCAAAAGACCAAGAGCGTGAAATATTTGTATCGCCTGATCCATAAGCATGGCCCTGTCTCCAAAAGCGCATTGATTGAGCTTGCGGGGATGAAGCCGTCTACATGTGCACGGCTGATCGAAGAGCTGCTTGCGCAAGGGCTGATCATGGAGAGCGGGCTGGGGGAATCGAGCGGGGGACGCAAGCCGCTCATGTATGCGATTCGGCCGGATGTCTCTTACGTCATCGGCGTGGATGTCTCGCGCCTGCATATCAAGCTGCTCTTGATGGACTTGTCGCTCGCAGTCGTCGGGGAAGCCAAGCTTCCCTTGGATCAAGACAGCACGCCTGATGTTGCTATTGCGTTCATCGAGGAACAGATCGAGCGATTGCTGGCCCAACACCAGCTGGACGTAAGCCGGGTTTTGGGCATCGGGGTGGGGGCTGTCGGTCCGCTTGACCGCGAGCAGGGCGTGATGACGGGGCCGCTGCAATTTCCCGGCCCGAATTGGCGCGATGTCCCGATCGCAGCTAGGCTGCACGAGCGCTTCTCCATGCCCGTTCTGCTAGACAACGGGGCGAATACCGCTGTTTTGGGAGAGTATTGGAGCGGCCTATGGAAAGAGGTAGACAGCGTTGTTTATAATTTAACCGGGATCGGTATTCGCTGCGGTGTGCTTGCCAATGGGCAGGTGGTACGCGGTCCGGTCGATATGGAAGGGACATACGGCCATATGGTGGTCGACATCCACGGGCGCAAATGCTCGTGCGGTCAGTTCGGCTGCCTAGAGGCGTACAGCACCTTGCCGGCCATTCGCGATGAAGTGATTCGCCATCTGAAACGTGGAAAACCATCGCTCATCGCTGCCCGGGTAGCAGATGATGAGGAGATTGAGCTTGCCGATATCGCATGGGCTGTGGCGAACCGGGATTCGCTCTGCTGCGAGGTCGTGAAGGATGCGGCTTATCATTATGGCATCGGCCTCTCCAATATGATGTATCTGATTCATCCGGAAGTGATCATTCTCGGTGGAGCGCTTGTGACGGAAATGGACCTGTTTTATGAGGTAGCCACGCAAACCGCTTTGCAGCGGGCTTCCATCGTGCCTGGCTACCAGGTCAGATTCAGCCGGGGGACGCTCGGAGAACATGCAGTCGCCGTCGGAGCTGGATGCATGGTGATGAATCATTACCTTGAATAAGGAGGACGGCGATGAACAGCAGAATGGAATGGAAGACATTATGGCACATTTTCATTGCCTTTCTCAAAATCAGTCCGGTGACGTTTGGCGGCGGGTATGCGATGATCCCGCTCCTCGAGCAAGCGTTTACGGAGAAAAAGAAGTGGATCAAAAAAGAAGAAATCGTTGATATACTTGCCTTTTCGCAAACGGTACCGGGTTCGATCGCGGTAAACGCCGCCACGTTTATTGGGTACCGGCTGGCAAAAGTGCCGGGAGCCGTCGCAGCTACGCTCGGCATGGTCATTCCGACTTCGGTGATCATCGTGTTGTTGGCCGCGCTGTTTTTGGGCTATCAGCATCTGCCGATCATCCAGTCCGCGTTTTTGGGCATACGGCCCGCCATCGTGGCGTTGATTTTTTATGCGGCGGTAAAGACGGGTAAGGCGGCGATCGTCGATAAAATCACAGTCGCCCTCGGAGCGGCTGCCCTGATCATTCTCCTCTTTGTACCGATACACCCTGTCTTTGTGCTTCTGGCAGGGGCGGTGATTGGCATTTTGCTTGGACGCAGCAAAAAAAAGAAGCAGAACGGCGCTGCTTCGGATGAAGAGGCCAAGAGGGAATACACGCAGGGGAGATAACAATCATGCTATGGGACTTATTACTCGCTTTTTTGAAAATTGGGTTCGTATCGTTTGGCGGCGGCTATGCGATGATTCCCGTCATCGAATATGAGGTGCAGCGGCACGGCTGGCTAACCACGCCACAATTCACTGACGTGATCGCACTGGCCGGGATGTCACCCGGACCGCTCGCGACCAATGCGGCGGTGTTCGTCGGCTACAAGACGGCAGGCATACTCGGCGCAATCATTGCAGGAGTCGGCATTTCGCTTCCGTCGTTTTTGATCATCATCCTGCTTTCGCTCTACTTGGCACGGATTTCGCAGCACCCGCTCCTTCAATCGGCTTTTTATGGACTGAGGCCGATGATCACCGGACTGATCTGTTATGCCGCGATCCGCTTCGCCGTCCAAAATGATATCATCGGAGGCGCTGGCGGGTTCGATGGCGCTGGTGTACTTATTATGCTGGGAGCCTTGGCGGTGCTCATGTTCACGAAAATTCATCCGGTGTTTGTCATTTTGCTATCAGGTGTGGCTGGGATCGTGATTTACTCATAAACAAGTGCCCCTTTATAGGGAGACTGGGGGCACGTCCACCTTTTTCCAAAAACCAATTCGTTGACAAACAATTCGGAATCAAATAAGATAGCGCTAGTAGATAGTAGCCATTAGCGATTTCCGATTTACGATTCAAACCACACGTGTTTCACGGCTTTACCACAAGCAATAGATTTAGGCAAGGACCCAAAAGCATAGTAAAAGCCCATAGCGATTAGTTGATAGGGGGCTATACCAGGAAACGATTGTTTCGTTTCTTCGGTGTAGCCTCTTTTTGCGCTTTTTGACAAACGAGAGGAGAATGACGACATGGCAATTTTATTGGATGGCAACAGTCTGACACTGGAACAGGTGGCAAACGTTTTGTACCGGAACGAGAAAGTGCAAATTTCCGAGCAGGCATGGGAGAACGTGAAGAAAAGCAGAAAAGTGGTTGAAGAAAACGTACAGCGCGGCAATGTGATCTATGGTATCACCACCGGGTTCGGCAAGTTCAGCGATATGGTGATCTCGAGCAGCGACACGGAGGAGCTGCAGATCAATCTGATCCGCAGCCACGCAGTTGCGGTCGGGGAGCCGTTTTCGGAAAAAGTGAGCAGAGCGATGCTGCTTTTGCGTGCAAATGCGCTGGCAAAAGGGTACTCCGGGATTCGCCGGGAGACGCTGCAGCTTCTGCTCGATTGCCTGAATCACGGGATTCATCCGGTTATCCCGAGCCAAGGTTCGCTTGGAGCGAGCGGCGATTTGGCACCGCTTTCACATTTGGCGCTGCTTTTGGTGGGCGAAGGCGAGGCAATTTATCAAGGAAGCAAAATGTCGGGAGCGGAAGCACTTAAACAGGCAGGGCTTTCACCGATTCGTCTGCAGGCGAAGGAAGGGCTCGCGTTGATCAATGGGACGCAGGCGATGACAGCCGTGGGCGTGCTCGCATACCTGGAGGCGCAGGAACTGGCGCTGACAGCGGACAAGGTTGCAGCCATGACACTGGAATCGCTTTGCGGGATCGTTGACGCATTCGCGCCGGAATCCCATCAGGTGCGCCCGTACCCTGAACAGCAGGATGTAGCTGCACGAATCTTGTCTTACGTGGATGGCAGTAATTTGACGACACGGCAGGGCGAGATCCGTGTGCAGGACGCATATTCATTGCGCTGCATCCCGCAGGTCCACGGAGCCATTTATCAAGTCTTGCGCTATGTCGAGGAGAAGCTTTTGATCGAGATGAATGCGGCTACTGATAACCCACTGATCTTCTCGGACAGCGGCAAAGTCATTTCCGGCGGTAATTTTCATGGCCAGCCGATCGCGTTTGCGATGGACTTCCTCGGAATCGCGATGTCAGAGCTCGCCAACATTTCCGAACGCCGGATCGAGCGACTGGTCAATCCGCAGCTGAATGACCTGCCAGCATTTTTAAGTCCCGACCCAGGTTTGCAGTCTGGTCTGATGATCACCCAGTACGTGGCAGCGTCGCTCGTTTCCGAAAACAAGACGCTGGCGCATCCGTCCAGCGTGGATTCGATTCCATCCTCCGCGAACCAGGAGGACCATGTGAGCATGGGGACGACCGCAGCGCGCCATGCCTATCAGATCATCCAAAACAGCCGCCGTGTACTCTCCATCGAGGCGATCTGCGCTGCGCAGGCCGCATACATTCGCGGAGCGGAAAAGCTGGCGCCGACGACAAAAGAGCTGTACAGCCAGATCCGCGCGATCGTACCAGTGATCGAAAAAGACCGCAGCTACTCCAAAGATATCGAAAACGTGGCCAGCTGGATCAAGGAAAAGCATGCGGCACAGGGAGTTGTACAGCCCGTGTAGGCCTGTACCTTGGCTCAGCCCGTGTAGGTCCGAGCCCCGGCTCAGCCCGTATAGCAAATCGATTGCAAGGAAAAGCATAAGGTGGCTCGCGATGGGCGCGTGTTCGCATGGGACCATCGCGAGTCAGACAAGAGGGGGAGAGAGCGTATATGATCAAAACGGACGGCAACCAGAATGAGCTGAAACGCACCATGAAAAGCAGACACCTGTTCATGATTTCGATCGGCGGGGTCATCGGAACAGGGTTGTTCCTCGGTTCAGGCTATACCATCAATCAAGCGGGTCCGGGCGGAGCGATTCTCGCGTACATTCTCGGCGGGCTGCTGATGTATCTGGTCATGCTTTGTCTGGGCGAACTGTCTGTAGCAATGCCGGTCGCCGGCTCTTTTCAGGCATACGCCAGCAAATACATCGGACCAGCCACCGGATTTACTGTCGGCTGGCTGTATTGGCTCAACTGGGCGATGACGGTTGGCATTGAATTCACCGCAGCCGGGTCGCTGATGAAACGCTGGTTCCCCGAGACACCGATCTGGATTTGGTGCGTGCTGTTCGGTTTGCTCCTGTTACTGCTCAATGTTATTTCAGTACGCTTTTATGCGGAGGCGGAATTTTGGTTTGCGAGCATCAAGGTTGTCACCATTCTTTTGTTCATCATCATTGGAGGCGCCTCGATGTTCGGTCTCATCCACTTTGGCAACGAGCCAGCGCCGATGTTTTCCCACTTCACGGACGACGGCGGGCTTTTCCCGAACGGGGTGACGGCTGTTCTTTTGACAATGATTGCTGTAAACTTTGCGTTTCAAGGCACGGAGCTGGTCGGGGTCACGGCCGGAGAAAGCGAAAATCCCGAGAAGGATATTCCGAAAGCGGTCAACAACACGGTTTGGCGCATCCTGTTCTTTTATGTGATCTCCATGGTCATTTTGGTTGGATTGTTCCCGTGGCGGGAAGCAGGTCTTTTGGAAAGCCCGTTTGTGGCGGTTTTTGAGAAAATCGGAATTCCGTATGCCACGGACATTATGAATTTCGTGCTGCTGACATCGGTATTGTCGGTAGGCAATTCAGGACTGTATGCCGCGAGCCGCATGCTGTGGGGAATGTCGCGAAACAAGCTGGCAAGCCCATTTTTAGGGAAACTGACCAAGAACGGCACACCGATCAATGCGCTGCTCATCACGCTTGCCGTCGCCTGGCTGTCGCTATTATCGAGCGTGTTTGCGGAAGATACGGTCTACCTCTGGCTGCTGTCGGTCGCTGGAATGGCGGGTGTCGTCGTATGGATGGCGATCGCCGCATCGCAGTTCATGTTTCGAAAGCGCTTTCTCGCGGACGGTGGGAAGCTTGAGGAGTTGAAGTTTCATACACCGCTTTATCCGTTCGTGCCGATCGCAGCATTTCTGATTTGCGCGGTCATCTTGATCAGCCTGGTGTTCATCCCTGATCAGCGGATGGCGATCTACTGCGGGGTGCCGTTCACGGTTGGATGCTATGTCTTCTATTTTGTGAGACAACGGAAAAAGACGCACGTCGAGAAAACCGAGAAAGTCGAGCTGCTTCAGACAAAAGAGGCGAAATAATCGCATCGAGGCTTGGAACTCGCAGATTGCTTCCTTCAGGCAGAAAGGTAAAATAGACGTATCGCATAAAAGGTATGAATCCATATCTGAATCTGTGTGAAGAGAAATGGGTGAGATGAAGCCAATGGCATTGAGAAAAGAGCATCGGATCGGCCGTCATGCGACATTATTGGTTTTGGCTGATGATGAGAGCGAACAGCAGGCATTGATCAATGGGCTGGAGTGGAAGTGGTGCAGCGGCAAAGTCGGATCGATGGAGGCGCAAAAGGTCGTCGCAGCTATCGAAACCGCCGCCAAGCAGCATGGCCTCATCCAAAACGATGTGTATCGGGAAGCGCACGCCCTCTATCATACGATCATGGAAGCGTTGCACGGCATCACGAGGGGCCAGATGCAGCTGGGCTCGATTCTGCGGACAGTCGGGCTGCGTTTCGCCATCGTGAGGGGCAATCCGTACGAGAGCGAAGCGGAAGGCGAATGGCTGGCCGTCGCGCTGTACGGAACGATCGGTGCGCCGGTAAAAGGGCTGGAGCACGAAACATTAGGGCTGGGCATCAATCATATTTGACAAAGGAACGTGGAAAAGCGGTTGCGCAGGCAGCCGCTTTTTGTCATTTTGGAATCACAAAAATCGTCTTGCTGAATACGATTGGTATATGAGTAAGTCAGTGTGTACACACTTGCTGTATTTGTTTTGTACTAAAAGGTGAAACTTACGAATGATCGCTTATAGTCTCACCTCACACCGAAAATGTATGAGCAATAATGATGGTAGGTGGGAGGAAGAATAAATGGAAAATAACAAGGAACCGCAAAATTCAACAAGCAAGGCAAACAAGAACCGGTCAACCAATGATTCAGCAAATAAGGCAAACAAAAAACAAGCGACCAATCATTCAGCTAGTAAAACAAATAATAAACGGTCAAATGGAAATTCAACAAACAAGGCAAACAAGAAACAGTCATGTGATAATTCATGGCTGGCAGGCAATAATTTAGAAATCATTGTGGCTTTTCTTCTTTTAAGTGGAAAGCTAAGAGTAGATGCTGTTCAATTGTTTAGACAAGCCACGATGATTGTCAGTTTAACCGGAAAGTACATTACATTGGGCGATTTGAACAATACGAATGTAGATAACTTGCTGAAGTTTCTTAACGATAATGGAAGTTTGACTGTGGATGAGATTATTGAGGCGCTTAAAAAGAAAATGGGGAATTGATAAACTTAGTGAAATGGAGGCATTCAAGATGAATCATAATTTTAATGGAGAGCTTTTCTCGGAATCAGTATTGGTAATTCTTTTAGTTGCATTACTACTATTTGGTTCCACGGATATAGTTGGACTTTCCGCACAACCAACAAAGCCCTAGAAATCTAGTGAAAGCCATTTGTACGATAAAGAGAATGCAAACTCCCGCCTTGATGTCTATTATCCCATCTAGGACGATATAAACATGTGTTCAAAAAAAGCAGCGGCAGTCTAAGACTTAGTTCTTAGCCAGCCGCTGCTTCTTTATTTACCCCGGTCCACATCAGCCAGTAACAAAAAAACGCTGGATTTTTGTTGGGGATTTATGTAAAATAAATTCGTAAAATGAAACTCGGTTTTATCAGATGAAACATAAATGGAGATGATCGCGATGTCTTTCACATTTTCCGGAATCGACCACATTCAACTCGCCGCGCCGGAGGGATGCGAAGCGGAAGCACGTCGGTTTTTCAACGACCTGCTAGGCTGGCCCGAAATCCCGAAGCCGGAGATCTTGCGGAAGCGCGGCGGCGTATGGTTCCAATGCGGGACACATCAAGTCCACATCGGAGTACAAAAAGACTTTGTTCCCGCCACCAAGGCGCATCCAGCCTTCCACGTGGAAAAGATCGACCAGCTTCGGGCTTACTTGCTGGAAAAAGGTCTGCCGGTGATCGATGACGATGCCCGTGCGGATGAAGGCGTTTCGCGTTTTTATTTGAATGATCCGTTTGGCAACCGGCTTGAGTTTTTAGAATGGCTGTAAATGGCTGTAAACATCAGCCTGCGTCAGTGTGAGCTTTCATCTTTCTGATAAGAGGTGGTATGTGATGGACAGCAAAGAACGGTTTTCCAATCGCGTGGATACGTACGTCAAGTACCGTCCGACCTATCCGCAGGAATCAATCGATTATTTGTATAATGCGATCGGCCTGCGTCCCGAGAGCGAGATTGCGGATATTGGGGCGGGTACCGGAATTTTTTCGAAGCTGCTGATCGAACGGGGGAGCCGAGTCATCGCCGTCGAGCCGAATCAAGCCATGCGCGATGCAGCTGTGGACATGCTTGTCGATGAACCAGGTTTTCGCGTTGTTTCGGGTTCGGCCGAGGCGACGGGGCTGGCAGATTCATCCGTTGATTTCATCGTCTGCGCCCAGGCGTTCCACTGGTTTGACCGGCAAGCGGCACAAGCAGAATTTCGGCGGATTTTGAAGCCGGGCGGGAAAGCGATTTTGATCTGGAATTCACGGCTCACGCATGGAACGCCGTTTCGCGAAGGCTATGACAAGCTTTTGCACACATTCGGGACCGATTATGAAAAAGTCGGCCACAAAAACATTTCATCGGAGACGATCCGCGCCTTTTTCAAGGATGGGGAAATGGGGGAGGCGCGCTTCACCAACTCGCAATCGTTCGATTTCGCCGGACTCAGCGGGCGGTTGCTGTCGTCCTCATACAGCCCGACTCCCGGACATCCGAATTTTGAGCCGATGATGGCGGAGTTACGCAATCTGTATGAAGCCAATCAACAGGACGGGCTCGTATCGTTTGATTATGAGACGGAAGTTTTTTGGGGCGAGGTATAAAGGCGAACGGCGATGCCGACAGGCGCACTGCGAAAGCGTGGTGCGCTTTTTCACGTGAATTGCTGAAATTATATTTCAAAAAACAACAAAATATTTGATATTTTATTTTAGGTGTGTATAATTCAAATTGTAGCTATTATTCTGAAATAAAATTTCAGCAGTTGACCGGGCCTGTTTTCGAAAGCGCTTTACTACGCAGGAGAAACCAAAAAGGGGGTTCATTCCGATCAGCAGAGCATTGGAAGAACAAATCGATTCGTTTTTGCAAAAAGCAGTGGCGGAGGGGCACATTCCCGGAGCCGTCCTGCAAGTCGCACATCAGGGCCAGCTGTTGTATGAAAATGCGGTCGGCTATCGCGCCTGCTTTCCCGAAAGGCTGCCGATGCAGCTCGATACCGTTTTCGACCTCGCCTCATTGACGAAAGTGGTGGCGACATTGCCTGCCGCTTTGCAACTCATGGAGCGAGGGCAGATGGCGCTGGATGATCCGGTCGATTCCATCATTCCGCAGTTTGGACGGCATCATGCGGAAAAAGTCCGGATCGGCCACCTGCTTACCCATACCTCCGGGCTTCATGCCGACTTCACCATTGACCCCTACACCATGACGAAAGAGCAGATGCAGGCGGCGATCTGTCAGTTGGATTTGTTACATACGCCGGGAGCGAAAGTCATTTACAGCGATCTTGGAATGATGTTGCTGGCAAAGGTCATCGAGGCATTGACCGACATGCCGTTTGACCGCTATGTTCGCCAAGCCATTTTCGAGCCGTTGGAAATGGAGGAAACGTGCTTCAATCCGACTTTCGCACAAGAACGCTATGCTGCGACAGAGTTTTGCCAAAGGCGAGGCGCCTATAAAGCCGGTATCGTCCATGACGAGAAGGCCGATGCGATGGGCGGTGTCAGCGGACATGCCGGACTATTTTCAACGGTTGCAGATCTGTCGCGCTACGCCTGCATGTGGAAGCATGACGGTTTGTACCGGGGAAGGCGCATCTTGTCCAAAACGGCGATTCGCACGGCACGGCGCAATTTTACCGCGTTTGATGCGGAGTATCGCGGATTGGGCTGGTTGCTTAAAAGTCAGTCCGGCCCTAGCTCAAGCGGGGACTTCATGTCGACGGAAGCATACGGCCATACCGGATTTACCGGGACGAGCATCTGGTTCGATCCACAGGTTCATCTGCATGTGATTTTGCTGACCAATCGTGTCCATTTTGGTAGACACGACCATATTTTGCGATTGCGTCCGAGGCTGCATAATTTGATTCGCGCAAGCTTAGTGTAAGTATTTTCATTATTTCGAAAATAATGAGGGGGTTCTGTATGAAAAAGAGGGGTCTTTTCACTACAATCGGTTTTCTCGGTTTATCCGCTGCGTTGGTTTTGTCCGGCTGTTCCAGCAAGCCGGCGGCTTCAGGTGATCAGGTCGAGCTGTTTTTAGGCTATGACTCCGATCCGCCGACCAAGAAAAAGATGGAAGAGATTATCGCCAAGTTCGAGGCGGCGCACACCAACATCAAGATCAAGACCGAAACCGCTCCCTATGATGACTTCTACAAAAAATTGACGACGCAAATTGCGACAGGTACGGCGCCTGACGTCTGGCAGAGCGACGGAACGAAAGTGTTCGGCTATGCAGAACGCGGGGCATTGCGCGACATCACCGATTTCGTAAACAAAGAGATCAACAAGGATGACGTGTACGGGATCGATTTCGGCAAAGATTCCACCGGCAAATACTGGGCAGTTCCCCAAGGCATTCAGGTGGGCGTGCTCTATTACAACAAAGACTTGTTCGACAAAGCCAGCGTTCCTTATCCAACAGCAGACTGGACGTGGGACGACCTAAAAGCAGCGGCCGCCAAGCTGACGCTCGATGCGAACGGCAAAAATGCGGACGACCCTGCGTTTGACAAAAAAGCGGTCAAGCAGTACGGCTTCACCTTCTTCGGCAGCTCGCGCGGCGCATTCAACATTTTGAAAGCGTACGGTGGCGGCGTGCTCGACCCGAGCATGAGCAAGTCGATCATCAACTCGCCGGAAAACAAAAAAGCGCTGGAATGGATGGAAGACGGGATGAAGCGCAAGCTGTTCCCGAATCCATCGGAGCTCAAAGCGTTCCAAAGCAACTTCAAGGTGTTCCTGAGCGGAGCGGCTGCGATGCAGATCGACATTTACGCAGCGACGACTTCGATGAACGATGCGGGGCTTAACTATGATGTCGCGCCATTGCCAAAAGGCCCTGGCGGCAAGCGATTCGCGCCGGTGATCGCCAATTCGTGGGTCATCAACAAAAAAGCCGATGATGCCAAAGTGAAGGCGGCGGAAGAGTGGATCAAGTTCTGGGCGACGAGCGACGAGGCTCAAAAAGAATGGGCGCAGGTCGGCGAAGCGGTGCCGGTGAAAAAATCGGTGGCCAACTCCGATATGTTCCTGACGAAAGAGACCAAGCCAGACAGCAAAAAAGTGTTCCTCGACAGCCTCGAATTCGCTGGCACGATCGACGCCAACGCGGTGTTTTCAGAGTGGTACAAAGTATTCAGTGACAATCTGACCGACCTGTTTATGGAAAAAACCAATGTAGACACCTTCATTTCCAAAACGGACCCTGAACTGCAAAAAGTGCTGGACGATTTCTACAAAAAGCAAAAATAGCTTGTAAAAAAGGGTGTGAAAACCGACCATGCTTGAGCTTGAAAAGGAAGGACGACCGCAGCCTGTCATCAAAAAAAAGCGAAAGTGGTTGGACAGTGAGGGGAGATGGGGGCTTTTGATGGTCTCCCCTTATCTACTCAACTTCATTGTTTTCGTGCTGGGCACATCGCTTGCTTCAATCTATTTCAGTTTTTCTGACTATGACATGCTCAATCCACCGGAATGGACTGGACTTGCGAATTACGAGAAGCTGTTCCAGGACCCGCTGTTTTACAAGGCGCTGTGGAACACCGTATACTTCACCATCCTCTACGTGCCGGCCAAAACGTTTTTGGCGCTGATCCTCGCTGTCGCACTGAACCAGAAGCTGAAGGGGCTGAAGTTTTTCCGCATCGCCCACTTCCTGCCGGTCATCTCGTCGTGGACGGTGATCGCGTATGTCGCGGATGCGATTTTCAATACGCGGATCGGTTTCGCCAATGCGCTTTTGGCTAAGTTCGGCTTCGCGCCGCAAGACTGGCTCGCTGATGAACGCTGGGTCATCCCGGTGCTGGTGCTGGTCGCGATTTGGAAAAGCGTCGGCTATATGATGGTGATCTTTTTAGCGGGCTTGCAGGGGATTTCATCCGACATGTATGAGGCTGCCAGCATCGATGGCGCGAGCGCGTGGCAAAAGTTTTGGAAAATCACCGTTCCGATGATTTCCGGTACAACATTTTTGGTTATCATCCTCAACACCATCTATTCGTTCCAAAACTTTGAGCAAATCTTCGTCATGACGGGCGCATCGTCCGAAGCGGCGTCCACCGGCGGTACCAAAAACGCCTCGCTGGTGCTGATGCTGTTCATGTACCGCGAAGGATTCAGCTTTTTCAAGATGGGATACGCCTCGGCCATCGCTTGGGTGCTGTTCATCATCTTGTTCCTCATCACCTTGGTTCAATTCAAGCTGCAGAAGAAATGGGTTCACTATGATTGAGTGGGCACAAGGCAAATCTGAAAGGAGGCGGCCATGCGCAAGCGATTTTCCTACAGCAAGCTGCTGGGCTACATCGTCGTTATTTTCAGCACGCTGGTGATGATCGTTCCGTTTTTGACCACCGTGTTCAACTCGCTGAAAACATACAAGCAATACATGGCGTTTCCACCGGAATGGCTGCCCGATCCGGTGCGCTGGAGCAACTATACGCAGGTGTGGGAGCAGGCCAATTTCAATGCCTATACGTTCAACAGCGTGTATGTCGCCATTTTGTCCGTCATCGGGGCGATCTTGTCGAGCTCGATGATCGCCTACGCGTTTGCGCGGCTGCGCTTTCCGTTTCGCGATACACTGTTTATGATCGTGCTTGGCACGATGATGATCCCGGGAATCGTGACGATCATCCCGCAGTTCATCATTTTCAAAAACCTCGGGATGGTCGACTCGCTGACTCCGCTTTGGTTTTTGGAGTGGCTGGGTCAGCCGTTCGCCATCTTCCTGCTGCGCCAGGCGTTTCTCGGCATTCCGGCGGAATACGAGGAAGCGGCGAAGCTCGATGGCTGCAATCCGTTTCAAATTTACTGGAAAATTTACTTGCCGATGGCGAAGCCGGCAATGGCGACCCTCGCCGTATTCACCTTCATGGGCAAGTGGAACGAAATATTGTCACCGGTAATTTATTTGGTGTCCGAAGAAAAATTCACGCTGCCGGTTGGCATCATGTCGCTCGCCGGGCAGTTCAAAACGAATGACCAGCTGCTGGTCGCAGGTGCTTTGATCAGTCTGGTTCCGATCTTGATCGTGTTCTTGTTTGCGGAAAAGTATTTTGTGGAAGGCTCCAAAACATCGGGGCTGAAATGAGTGGAAGCATCGTAAGGATGTAAGAAAGCTGGTGGGCAGCATGAAAGTGGTAGCGTGGGATAGAGCGTATCTGGTCGCATTGTGCCAGTTTTGGAATCAAGAGCTGGGGGAGCGCTTTCCGATTCGCAAGGAGCTATTTGCGCAAAACAGCTTTGAGGACGCCAATGTATTGGCGGGCGGATCGTGGATTGCCCTCGATGCTCATACAGATCGCGTAATCGGCTTCGTCGTGGCAAAGAGCTGGCAGGAGCAAGGGATGTCGGTGCGATTAGGCAAAGGAATCGGCTGGATTCAAGTGCTGCTTGTCGCCCAAAACGAGCGTGGCAAAGGCATTGGGCGTGAACTTTTGGCGAGAGCAGAGCGGGCGCTCATCGCGCAAGGCGCACAAAAAATTTGGCTTGGTCGCGATCCGTATCACTACTTTCCAGGGATTCCTGAAGAATCGCCTGAAGTAAAAAGCTGGTTCGAGAACAAAGGCTACACGTTGACGGAGCCGCTCGAAAACGATCTGCTGTGTCGGTATGAGGAGGGGCAGCCTTTCGCAGTGCCGACGTTTGCAGACGCGCGGTTCCGGTTGGTTGAGCGAGCGGATGAGGAAGCATTGCTGCGGTTTCTGCATCGCTGCTTTCCAGGACGCTGGGAATATGAAGCGATTCACTATTTTCGGCGCGGCGGCGTAGGCAGGGAGTTCGTCGTGCTGGAGAAAGAGGGCGAGATCATCGGGTTTTGCCGGATCAATGATGCACACTCCCCGTTCATTGCCCAAAATGTATACTGGGCAGATTTGATGGGCGAGTCGTATGGCGGAATCGGTCCGCTTGGCGTCGATCCTGTACATCGCCAGAAGGGCTACGGACTGGCTGTCGTGCAGGCGGGCATCGCTTTTTTGCGCGAACGAGGTGTGACCAGCATCGTGATCGACTGGACCACACTTGTCTCTTTTTATGAAAAGCTGGGCTACCGCAGCTGGAAACAATATGCGAAATATAGCAAGGACGTCAACTGAGTGAAACAGAGAGCGAGGGATTCGCATGCGAGTCGTAGCGGGAATCGATGGAGGCGGGACGAAAACGGAGTGCATGCTGGCTTGTCTGAAGACAGGAAAGACGGTGACGGTCACCGGAGCGGGCTGCAATCCGCTGATCACAGGCTACGAGCGACTGGCGCAGACGGTGCGCGCGCTGTTAGAAGAAGCGCTCCGGGAAATGGCGCTGTCGTTTGGTGCGATACAGGCGATCTGCCTGGGCGTAGCTGGAGCTGGAAGGCCGCAGGAGCAGGAGCAGGTGGACACAGCTGTACGGGCGATGCTGGCGAAAGAAGGGATCGGTCCGAATGTCCCCTGCCTCGTGCTGCATGATGCTGACATCGCCTTGCGCGGTGCGCTCGCGCCGGAACAAAAGGCAGGAATCATCGCGATCGCAGGAACTGGCTCGGTGGCATACGGGGTGGATGCGGGCGGTAAGCGTTACCGCAGCGGCGGCTGGGGCCATCTTTTGGGCGATGAGGGGAGCGGCTACGCGATCGGCCTCGCCGGTTTGCAGGCGGTTTGCCGGGCGTATGATCGGCGCGGAGAGCAGACGTTGCTGACCCGTACCGTACTTGAGCTTTGCCAGCTGGCCGACCCGCAGGAGCTGATTCCTTATTTGTACACGAACTCTTTGGAAAAAAGCGAGATTGCCCGATTTGCGAAATTGGTCATCGAGGCAGCGGAAGCACGCGATCACGTCTCGATCGGCATTTTGACCAAGGCCGCAGATGAGCTGATCCTTCATATAGAAAGCTTGCGTGTCCAGATGCAGGGACACGCTGACGGAGAGGAACACTACCCGGTGGTTGTGGCAGGCTCCATCTTTGCGCATAGTCCGTTCATCAAGGAGCGGTTTGCAGAACAAATTACGGTGCGAAAGCTCGGCGTTTTTCAAGAGCCGTACGGTTCTCCTGTGGAAGGGGCCGTCCGGATTGCCAAGGAACTGGCTGGAGCTGATGGCGGGGAGGAGACAGAGCATGCTTAACGGAGGACTGCTGCGCATCCGCGAAGGGCTTCTACAAATCAAGCCTGCAGAACGCAATGTTGCCCATTATATATTGGAAAATCCGGCGGAGGTCGTCCGGCTGTCGGTTAAGGAGCTTTCGGAAAAGAGCAGCTCCAGCCAGGCCGCCATCACGCGGATGTGCAAAAATCTCGGACTCGATGGCTTTCAGGAGCTGAAAATACGCATCGCCGGCGATTTGCAGCTATCCGCGCAGACGGATGAGGATTTCAAGGAGATCCGTTCGTCCGATAGCTTGCCGACGCTGATCGAGTCGGTGTCCATCAATAACATTTATTCGATACGCGAGACGTTGAAAATATTGGATGAAAAGAGCGTCCAGCGCGCGGTCGAGGCGCTCACCGGGGCAAAAAGGATCGATTTTTTCGGTGTCGGCGCATCGCAGCTGATTGCGCTTGATGCCCAGCAAAAATTCATGCGGATCAACAAATACTGCACTGCATTCGCCGACTCACACCAGCAGCTGACGGCAGCCGTGACGCTGACGAAGGACGATGTAGCGTTCGGAATCTCTTATTCCGGCGAAACGAGGCAAGTGATCGCGGCGATCCGAGAGGCGAAGGCGCTGGGGGCGACGACTATCGGGCTTACCCGCTTTGGCAACAATACGCTGTCCAACCTCGTTGATATTTGCTTGCCAGTTGTGTCACGGGAATCGGATATTCGCAGTGCGGCGACATCGTCGCGCATCGCCCAGTTGAACATCATCGATATTTTGTTCATGGGCGTAGCGGCGCAAAATTACGAGCAATCTGTGCACTATCTGCGTGAGACACGCCATGTTGTGCGACAGGAATTCCATAAGACTTCATTTTGAATGGGTTTTTCGAGAGGAGCCATTATGACAGATCTGGATCAGCTAGTAACCGAATCGCGGAATGAGCGAACCAAGCAGCTGGATCAAAAATCAACGGAAGAAATCTTGACGATCATCAATGAAGAAGATCAGACCGTGGCTTTGCAAGTGCAGAAAGCAATCCCTGAGATCATCGCGGTGGTCGAGAAGATTGTGGCTTCCTTCAAGCGAGGGGGGCGGTTGTTCTACGTAGGCGCGGGAACGAGCGGACGGATCGGGACGCTTGATGCTTCGGAGTGTCCGCCTACGTTCAGCACAGACCCGCAGATGGTGAGAGGATTGATTGCCGGCGGGCAGGAAGCGGTTTTTCGTTCGGTCGAAGGCGCCGAAGATGATGAGGGAATGGGAATTACCGATATGGCGCAAAACCAAGTGACCGCAAGCGATATTGTCATCGGTATTACGGCAAACGGTGGAGCGCCTTATGTGATCGGGGCATTGAAGGAGGCACGGAAGCGGGGAGCGGCCACGGTGGCGTTCGCCTGCAACCGGAAGGCCGTCATCAATGACTATGCGGACATGCACATCACGGTTGAGGTCGGGCCAGAGGTTGTAACCGGCTCGACGCGGATGAAGGCGGGAACAGCGCAAAAGCTGGTGCTCAATATGTTGACCACGACGGCGATGATCAAGCTGGGCAAGGTGTATGACAACCTGATGGTCGACATGCAGCCGCTCAACGCCAAGCTAACGGAGCGAGCCAAGCGGATCATTCAAACCGCTGCTGATTGTACGCGGGAAGAGGCGGAGGAGCTTTTCAGCCGATCGGGCGGGCATCCCAAGGTAGCGATCGTGATGCATCGCTGCGGCGTAAACCGCGAGCGTGCTTTGGAGCTGCTTGCGCAAACGGACGGATTCGTTCAGCGGGCAATCGAACAGGGCTTTTAGAGGAGGCGGGCAAGCGTGGAGCTTTCACAGATGACATTGGCGCAAAAATTGGGGCAGATGGTGATGTGTGGTTTTCATGGCGAAACATGCGATGAGCAGCTGCGCGCCTTGATCACGCGCCAGCATGTGGGCGGGATCATCTATTTTACCCGGAATGTGGTTGAGCCAAAGCAAATTCACGAATTGTCCTCCGCGCTGCAGCAGGCCGCCATCGCGACGAACGGCATTCCGCTTTTGATTGCCACAGATCAGGAAGGTGGCATGGTCACGCGAATCAAAAGCGGCGTTACGCCAATTCCGGGGCAGATGGCGCTCGGGGCTGCGGGAGACGAACACGCAGTCAGACAGCTGGCTTGCATCAGCGGCGGCGAGCTGCGTCATCTGGGAATCAACATGAATCTTGCGCCATGCCTGGACATTCAAAACAATCCGCGCAATCCGGTGATTGGGGTGCGTTCGTATGGCAGCGATCCGCATCGGGTGGCGCGAATGGGCGCTGCGGCAATCGAAGGGTATCAGGAAGCGGGAATCGTCCCTGTCATCAAACATTTCCCGGGACATGGCGATACGTCGGTCGACTCTCATTTGGCCGTTCCGAGTATTCCACACGATTTGGCACGTCTGCGCGAGCGGGAGCTTGTTCCGTTTGTTGAGGCGATCACGTGTGGGGCGGATGTCGTCATGACGGCTCATGTGCTGTTTTCCGCAATCGATGACACCCTCCCGGCCACACTTTCCAAGCCGGTTTTAACAGGTCTTTTACGCGAGCAGTTGGGATTTGAGGGTGTGATCATGACCGATTGCATGGAAATGAAGGCCATCGCCGATACGTTTGGAACCGAACAGGCTGCAGTGATGGCCGTTGAGGCGGGAGCCGACATCATCTTGATCAGCCATACCTATGCCGCACAGCTAGGCGCTCTACGGGCGCTGCATGAGGCGGTGGAGGCAGGCGTGCTGACGGAGGAGCGGATCGACCGCTCTGTCAGCCGGATTTTGCACATGAAGAAAAAGCGGGGCGTTATGCCTCCGTCCTTATCGTGGGTGGGCTCGCAGGAGCAGTTGGAACGGCCGGAAGCAATCGCCTGCGCCAAAGCACTGTCAGCGAAAAGCATCACGGTTGTACGGGATGAAGCGCGTTTGATTCCGCTGCAAAAAGAGGAGAACGTGTTGGTCATTTATCCGAAAAGCGCCGTCACGACCGGTGCGGATGAGCGAATCGAAACAACTCAGTCGCTTGGCGAACAGCTCGCACGCTACGGGTATCGCGTCATCGAGATGCGTATTGACGCCAACCCTACACTTGCAGAGATGGAAGCCGTGTTGGCAAAGAGCAAAGAAGCGGAACAGCTGGTTGTCGCCACCTACAATGCGCAAAACTACCCTGCACAGCTGGAGCTGCTGCAGCTGCTCACCACCTTGCATGGAACAAAAAGTCTGGTGGCCGTAGCGCTGCGCAATCCGTATGACGCGACAGCTGCTAAGCAGATCGGGACGTATGTGGCCACATATGAAAGCAGCCCGCTCGCGCTGGAGTCGCTTGCCAGTGTTTTGGCAGGGGAGCAAGAGTCTGTCGGCACATTGCCGGTCTTGCTTGAAGGAAATTGACAGATAAAAAAACGTTGTCCATCGGGGCAACGTTTTTTTCAACGGGTTTTTGGGAGTCTATAGGTCGCTTATTCGTTATGGATTTGCCAGTCGCTCGTTTTGACGCTTACCACCTTTTGCGCGCTGGACAGCGCTTCAAGTGTAAATTTCACACCTTGTTCTTCCGGTACAAGGACATACCAGAGTTTAAAGGGAAATAGGTCGTTGGAAAGGATGTGTGCATCAAAGCTTTCCTTGGTCCGTTCGCTCTGAACGCGGATCGTCTGGATGTCGTTGGTGAGGATGACGCCGAATAGCATCGGTGAAGGCAAATCGAATGGCGTTCCTTTTGTGCTGGGGAAATATTGATCGGTCCAGTCATGTTCGGTGTCGAGAACATCCTTTTGCAGCGGGGGAATTGAATGCCCGCCGCCAAATCCCCACTTCCAGCCGCCCGTCCATGTCTTTTTCACATACTCTGCGTTGATCATCTGGTTATCGCCCCTCACATAGAAGACCATTTTCCCATTCGCCAGATCAATTTCATCATAAATTTGGCCGACAGATGTACGTACTTGCTCGATCGCAGCCACAGGGGTTACTGCTGATCTGTCATTCAGAAAAAGAGAAATGCCGATGATGAAGAGGAGAAGAGAAGAAAGCAGGAAAGTTTTTTTCATTGGCCCCCTGGTGGTCACTGGTCATCGGAAGGGATTTGTGACCATACTGGTTAAAATTTGTTATTCATCCATTTAATCACAAATTATTTCATCCATTCAACCTAATATTCTGTTCATTCCGTAAGAAAGTTGCATGCGCAGGACAACGTTTTCCGTCACGTTCCAGCCGATCAGCGAGCAGCCTTCGGTGAAATAAAGCCCTCATTTTTTCTCTTTTCTTACAAGAATGAAAGGTAAATGTAAGCTAGATCAATGGCTCCTCCTCCGCGAACCCGGTACAGTAAATACATGCAAAACGAACGAAAAGCGGAGGAAGAATCAATGAAATCAGCAGTGGTTGAATGTAAAAACGTTCAAAAGATTTACGGTGCACGCGGCCAAAGCCAATCCCATGCGCTAAAAGGCGTGTCGCTCACGATACAAGAAGGCGAATTCGTAGGGATCATGGGGCCGTCCGGCTCGGGCAAAACGACCTTGCTCAACGTTATCTCTACATTGGATCGGCCAACCGATGGGGTAATTCAAATTGCGGGGACGGACATCACTACGATGAAGCAGGGCAATCTAGCAGATTTTCGCTCGCAGAAGCTCGGCTTCATTTTCCAAGACTTCAATCTGCTCGAAAATCTGTCAGTCTATGAAAATATCGCGCTGCCCCTGTCACTGCAGGGCGTCTCTTCCAAGGAGATCGGGGCCAAGGTGACAAAAGTGGCGCAGACCCTCGGGATCGAAGGCATTTTGAATAAATACCCCGTAGAAATTTCGGGTGGGCAAAAGCAGCGGGCTGCTGCGGCGCGTGCGTTGGTGCATGATCCAGCGATTTTACTCGCGGATGAACCAACGGGCGCCCTTGATTCGAAAAACGCCAAAAGCTTGCTGGAAACGATGACCGATCTGAACGATAACCACCATGTCTCCATTATGATGGTCACGCACGATGCATTCAGCGCGAGCTACTGCAAGCGCATCCTGTTCATTCAGGACGGCGATTTGTACACGGAAATTCACCGCACGACTGATCGCCAACAATTCTTCAAACAAATTCTGGATGTCCTTGCCGAGCTTGGTGCATCGCATGATGTGCACTAGGAGGGAGGAAGGGACATGTTATTGAAGCTTTCGCTTGCGAGCATGCGCAAAATGATGAAAGACTATCTGGTGCTTCTGATCGGTCTCGTCATTTCGATCTCGATTTTCTATATGTTTCAGACGCTCGCGATGAATAAAGCGTTCATCGAAAGCAATTCCGTCATTTCGGCGATTCAGTTCGTGTTTTATGTCGGTGCCTTTTTGCTGGCGTTTATCACGTTCTTCTACATTTTTTACGCCAATTCATTCCTGTTGTCGCTGCGGCGTAAGGAGCTTGGCATGTATATGATGCTCGGGGCGAAAAAAGGGAAGGTAAGCCAGCTGTTGTTTTTGGAGACGCTCGCTGTCGGTATCCTTTCCTTGGTTATCGGGAGCATCGTGGGAGTCGGGCTTTCCAGCGGTGTCGGTCGCCTGTTGATGAGTCAGCTGGAAATCGCGCCGGAAGGCTATCAGCCGTTTTACATGCCGTCCCTGTTGGTGACAGCGATATTTTTCCTGGTGCTGTTCCTGCTGACATCGACGGTCAATGCGATTAAGCTTGCCCGCACGACCGAGCTGAACTTGATCACAGCCGAGCAGCAAAACGACCGGGTGAAGGCGAAAGGACCGCTGACCATCGTCGTAGCGGCGCTTGGGCTAATTTTGACCGCAGTCGGCTATTATGTGCTGATTCATATTAAAGAGCTGCAGCTGCTGGGCTTCGTCATCGCGACGGTGACGATTACGATCGGCACCTATCTGATTTTCATTTCGCTTTTGCCTGTCTTTTTGAATGCATTGAAAAAGAACCGCAGCCTTACTGACAAAAAGCTGAATGCCTTTACGTTCGCGCAGCTCCGTTTTCGGGTGAACAACCTAACAAAAGTGCTCGGCACCGTCACGATGCTGATCGCCCTCGGCGTAGGTGCGATGGCTGGCGGGCTCGCGTTCCAAAAAAATGTTGGCATGATGGCTGAGCTGAGCCACGCCTATGACAGTACTTTGATCGATCCAGTCGATGCAGATTACGCCGCGATGAAAAAGATGACTGTCGAGGAGCAGCGCACGTATCATTACAAAACGGATGACAAAGCCGTTTATTATCAAAAAGACGAGCTGCTCGCAAACCCGCCGCTCATCATAAACACCGGCAAGGAGATGTACATCGAAAATAATGAACCGACGCGCGTCTCTGCCAAGCTGCCCGCCGATTCCTATAGCATGTATGAGGACAAAAAGGAGAAGCAGGGAGAGGAGCTTCCGAAGGAGTGGCAAAAAGCGCTCTCGAACGAATTCTCAACCAGCTATAAGCTGTATGACGGAAAAGCGATCCGCATCGTTGGTCAGGCAGCCTATGCCGGTGTCAAAGGTAAAGAACACACGCTGCTCTTGACCAAAGTGGATGATTTCCTAAAATATAAGCCCGCGTTTAAAGAGATGGATGAGCGCCAAAAAGCGCTGGTCACGCTCGAAACGGGAGAAGAAAACCCATATCTCTCGACGAAATACGGCAACTACGAAGCGATCTATGTATTCACCAGCGGTACGATGTTCATGGGCTTCTTTTTAGGGATTGCCTTCCTGGCGATGATGGCAAGCTGCCTGATGTTCAAGATTTTGTCCGGTGCGACGCGAGACCGGAACCGCTACAGCATGCTCCGCAAGATCGGGGTGCGCAATGAATGGCTCGTCGCCTCCATTTACAAGGAGCTATTCCTGCTGTTCATTTTCCCAGCGATCATCGGACTTGTGCACGTGTTTGTCGGCATGAATCTCTTCTCGTTCATTTTGCTTGACCCGTATGTGAGCATCTGGCTTCCACTCACCGTGTTCCTGCTTATTTACGCCGTTTACTACTTCATTACCGTGCGACTTTACCGCGGAATTGTTTTGCCGAAGGAAGTGTAGAATCTGGAAAAACCGGGTAAAGGAAATAGACATGACCCCCGCTGTCATTGCGGGGGTTTTTCCTATACACGTGGAGTTTGGCCCTGTCGTTTTTTTTAGATGCGGCGTCGAATGCTGGAGCATTGACAAAATTTTACGCACATCGGTAAAATTTTAAGAAGTATGCCAATTTTTTCTTATACAGTATAAGTGCAACCGGGGTTGAGAGGTTGCCGAAAAGCTTGGGACAAGCAAAAGATGGAGTGAGACAGGCATGAACGAGTCTTGGAGACAAAACGCCTCGTTTCTGATTATCGACGATCAGGAATACAATATCAGCCTTTTAGAGCGCATATTGAGCAGGGCTGGCTATACCAATTTGCACAGTACGACCAATCCGCTGCAGCTGCAAACCCTGTTTCACGAAGTGCAGCCGGATATTATTCTACTCGATCTTCATATGCCGGAATTGGACGGATTCGCAGCGCTTCAGCAGATCAAGGAGCTGAATCAGGAGGGGGAGTATATCCCGGTTTTGGTGTTGACCGCTGATGTGACCCAGGATGCCCGAAAACGGGCGCTGCATGAAGGGGCAAATGATTTTTTGACGAAGCCCTTCGACCGGACGGAAGTGGTGCTGCGCATTCAAAATCTTCTGCGGACGCGGTTCTATCATTTGCAGCTGCAGGATCAGAATCACGACCTCGAACAGAGGATACGGAGACGCACCTTCGAGCTTGAGCAGGCGAAGAAGGAAATTTTGCAAGTATTGAGCCGGACCGCTGAGTTCCGCGATGACGAAACTGGCCAGCATACGCTACGGGTTGGCCAGCTCGCGGGCAAGCTGGGCGCTGCGCTGGGCATGACGCCACAAGAGGTGGACATGCTTGAAATGGCGACGCCGCTGCATGACATCGGCAAAATCGGCATACCGGACGGCATCCTGCTGAAGCCGGGCCGCTTTACCCCGGAAGAGTTCGAACAGATGAAAATGCATACCAAAATCGGGGCGACCATCCTGGAGGGAAGCTTGTTTCCGGTCCTGCAGCTGGCGAAAACCATCGCGCTCACACACCATGAAAAGTGGAATGGCACTGGCTACCCGTGCGGTTTGAGCGGAGAAGAGATTCCGCTCCCCGGGAGGATTGTGGCAATTGCCGACTTTTTCGATGCGTTGACCCATGAGCGACCCTACAAGAGGGCGTGGACGGTCGACGAAGCGCTGGAAGAGATCAAAAAGCAGAGCGGAACGCATTTTGATCCGCGTGTCGTGGACGCTTTCCTTGCGATCATGGAAGGCACACCCGCAACATCAATAGACTAATTGGAAGGTGTTCACGAATGAGAGGCATGGTTTTCACCACATTTTTGGAAATGGTCGAAAGTAAATTTTCGCTCAACGTCGCCGATCAGATCATCCAAGCATCCGATTTGCCCTCCGGCGGCAGCTATACGAGTGTCGGGACCTATCACCACAACGAGATGATCGCGCTTGTCGGGCAATTGAGCGAGCGGACTGGCATCCCGGCAGGGGATTTGGTACGCACCTTCGGCGAGTACCTGTTTGGCCAGCTAAACGAGATGCATCCGCAATTCATCGCGACCAACAGCTCAGCCATTTGCTTTTTGAAAAACGTCGACAGCTACATCCACGTCGAGGTTCGCAAGCTGTATCCGGACGCCGAGCTCCCATCTTTTACGTATGAAACTCCTGGGAAGGGGACACTTGTCATGACGTATCGTTCATCTCGGCCGTTCGCCGATTTGGCGGAGGGACTGATCATCGGCTGCATTGCGCATTACGGGGAGCCGATGGGGCTTGTGCGTGAGGATCTTCCGGAAGGTAAAGGCACCCGTTTTGTCTTGACGCGTCAGGAGGAAACCGCCAATGACTGAGCTTGACATGCTCCGCCGACAGCTGGAGCGCGAAAAAAAAGCACGCAAGGAAGCTGAGCGAATTGCGGAGGAAAAAACGCGAGAAATCTACTATGTGAACCAAGAGCTGCGCCATCTCAACGACCAGCTGGAAGAATTGGTCAATGAGCGCACGCTTGAGCTGTCCAAAGCGCGCGATGAAGCGGTGGAAGCCAATCAAATCAAAAGTCAATTCCTCGCCAACATGAGCCATGAGCTGCGGACGCCGTTGAATGCGATCATCGGCTATAGCGAAATGCTGAAGGAAGAGGCGGAAGAGATGGGCGAGCAGGCTTTTGCCGACGATTTGGACAAAATCAACACGGCTGGGAAGCATTTGCTCGCGCTCATCAACGATATTCTCGACCTGTCCAAAATTGAAGCAGGCAAGATGGACATTTATTTGGAAAGCTGCGAGATTGCAAGCCTTGTCCGCGATGTCGTGACGACCGTCCGTCCGCTGGTAGAGACGAACAACAACCAGCTCGACGTATCCGAGCTCCCCGAGGGGATCATGAAGACCGATGTCACCAAGCTGCGGCAAATTTTGTTGAATGTACTGAGCAACGCGTGTAAGTTTACGAAGGAAGGCACCATCTTGCTTTCCGCCGAGTATGAAATGCGGCAAGGGAAGCAGGGGATTCGCTTTCAGGTGCGTGACACGGGAATCGGGATGACGGAAGAGCAGTTGGCCAGGCTGTTTGAAGCGTTCAAGCAGGCCGATTCGTCAACGACTCGCAAATACGGCGGCACCGGGCTCGGGCTTGCGATCAGCCAGAAGCTGTGCCAAATCATGGGCGGGGACATCCAGGTAGCAAGCGAGTTCGGTAAAGGGACCACGTTCACCATCTGGCTACCTACGATTGAGCAGGATATCCACGTACTGGCGGATACGAAAGAGACCGAGATGCTGGTCAAAGGCTCAAGCACCTTATTGGTGATCGACGATGACATGGCGATGCTACAGCTTATGAAACGGTACCTCGGCAAGGAAGACTGGACGGTCGCGGTAGCCAAAAATGGCCACGAAGGCATACGCTTGGCCAAAGAGCTGCGACCCACCGTTATCGCGCTCGACGTGCTGATGCCCGGGATGGATGGGTGGACCGTACTGACTACGCTCAAAAACGATCCCGAGCTGGCCGGCATCCCCGTGGTGATGATCTCCATGACCGACGACAAAAATTTGGGCTATGCGCTGGGCGCATCCGAGTTTTTGACCAAGCCCGTTTACAGGGAGCGCCTGATCGCGGTGTTGGACAAATACGTGCCAGAGCGCCGGGACAACTCCGTACTGGTGATCGAGGATGACGTAACGACCAGCCAAATGATGACAAAAATGCTGGAGAAGGAAGGCTATCGCGTCACCCATGCGTGCAACGGGCAGATTGCGCTTGACGTTGTCGCCGAGTCGGTGCCTCAGCTCATTTTGCTCGATTTGATGATGCCGGAGATGGACGGATTCGAATTCGTGACCCAACTGCGGAAGCGGGAGGAATGGCGGGCCATCCCGATCGTCGTCGTGACCGCCAAAACGATCACGGATGAAGAGCGGCTGCGCCTAAACGGCTATGTGAAAAATATTGTGCAAAAAGGAAATTTCGAACGCAATGCGCTTCTGCAGGAAATACGCCAGCTGATCACAGGCGCGGAAGAACTGACGCGAGCGATGCATGACAGCAACTCGCAGCAGCATGAAGGGGTGAATCATGAATAAGATACTACTTGTCGAAGACAATGAAATGAACCGTGACATGCTGTCCCGCCGTCTCATGCGTAAAGGCTACCATGTCATCATGGCGGTCGACGGACAGGAAGGGATCGACCTGGCGCGTACGGAGGCGCCGGATTTGATCCTAATGGATATGAGCCTGCCGGTTGTGGATGGTTGGGATGCGACGCGCCGGTTAAAGGAAGCGGAGGAAACGCGCCATATCCCGATCATCGCGCTGACGGCGCATGCGATGGCAAGCGACCGCGAACGGGCGATACAGGCGGGGTGTGATGATTTCGATACGAAGCCGGTGGAATGGGCGCGGTTGTTGGAGAAAATGGAAGGGTTTTTGGGGAAGGTGTAGGGTTTGGGGAGAAGGAGAGGCTTGAGGGCTTCTCCTTATTTTATTGAAGAGAATACGCTTGCTAAAATGTCAACCCTAGTTGTCCTGACTGTAAGCCCCTGAAGTCGTAGACATCAATTAGCAAGAATCGAATTTTTTCTTGATCTCATCGATCTGATCCGTATTTCCTCCTCGGTATAATAACCAAGGAATTATAGATGCGTCAGTTCCCATTTGAGCAATTTCCTTGAACTGTTGGAGTAACTTGTTTAATTGGTCTTCCGTATAAGTTTTTCCCGATTTTTTTGCAGCCAGATCCATTATTGTTTTTATTGTTTCATCGTCGTTGAATTTATCTTCCGGCACACTTTTAATTAGATCGATAATCATGCCAATATCCATAGATAATCTCTCCTTTTACAGGAAGATACGATATCGTATCCCTTATTTGTAGCTTTGCATTGTCTCATACATGGTTTTATCTTCTAATTGAAGAAATATATTATCATGCGGTGAGTTATTGGCTTCAATGATCCACACCTTCCCCTGCGTATCAAAACACATATCAAATCCAATGACTCGAATACCTGGATAATTGTATTGAAGTCGCTCTACAGCCCGTAGTGCTACTTGATCTAACTCGGATAGAAGCGATTGTAGTGAAAGGTTCTGTAAGGAGGAACGTTGAACGGTTGTCTCAACGGGGAGTATGGTTGCCCCAAGGTTTACATTGGTTATGACGAAACCATAGTTTGCTAATTTTGCTAGTTTTCCTGTCACTTTCCATGGAGTTTCACTCTTACGTTGTACCATTACTCTGATGTCAAAGGGGCGATGATCTATCTCCATTAAAGGAATCCGGTGCTGAACAATATATGTTTCAGATAGAATTTTATTTACTTCCCCACTGTCAATGTATTGGGCAAAACCCTTTAATATTTCCCGTGTTAAGTAGGAAAAGAGATCATCACGTGTTACGACTTTTTTTGTCAATTTAACCTGAACCATCAAACGCTCGTTTCCTTCAGAAGAAATGGTAATGATGCCACGACCGGCACTCCCGGCAGCAGGTTTCAGAATGACTGCACCATATTTTGTAAGTAACTCCATTAGGTTTTCCTCTGTCATCAATCGAGTTTCCGGTAAATGGGAATTGATTAGTTCATCTTCTTTCAGAGCATTATATGCTTCCCATTTGTTCATCCTTTTTTCACCTCACCATTTCTATTTTTTTATATGCCAAAACTCCAAAACATCCAGCACCTGAGACCAGGAAGCTTCATTGCTGTCCCTCACCCCTTGGCTGCCGACATGGATAAACCAGATCTCCAACAGTCTATGGGTAAAACAGCAAAACTGTTACTGGGACCATCTGTTTGGTTTTTCGTTTTATCTCGGTGCGGTATACCGCACCAACTATTTTTGGGCTTGAACGAAAGGAGGGAATGCTGTGGAAAAGATTTTGTGGAGAAAACGAGTACCTAGTAATGCCTATGAGCATCACATGACCCCGTTCGATATATGTTTACCAGCAAGTAACGAGCGGAGAACCATATCATAAGTAACAGCAAGTTTATGTGAACGTATGAAACTCATCGTACAATCCAGCGATCGTAAACATAGAAGGAGGCCCGTAAGAAGTGAGAATAAGCGAACTATCGCGATTATCCAATGTCAGTGTACGTTCTATACGGCATTATGAAAACAAAGGTCTTCTTCACGCAGATCGGATGGAGAACGAATACCGGGATTTCGACGAATCAGCCGTAGAAAGAGTCAGGGCAATTCAACTGTACTTGAAGCTTGGCTTGACGGTAGAAGAGATCGGAGCATTGTTCAAGAGTGAAGCGGTAGATCCCGATGAATATGAATATTGTGATGAAATGCTGGCAACGTATGAAGAGAAGCTAAGTCATGTGAATCGTCATATCGAATCCCTTCTTGGATTGAAAAGATTACTGGAGCGGCAAATATCACTTACGAGAAGCAAAAAGAAAATCATCTAAACGCATACGCAGCCTCGGAGTATGAAGTATTGCTCCGGGGCCTTTTTATGTATTGACATTGACACTAGTGTCATCCTTTATGATTTGCATAATTTCATGAGAAAGGGGTTTTTTCAATGAGGAACCACAAATCAGTGACAGTCATCGGGTTAGGGCCGATGGGCCAGGCGATGGCGAGCGTTTTCCTTGAACGCGGCTATGCTGTGACCGTATGGAACCGGACCTCCAGTAAAACAGAAGAGCTTGTGGCGAAGGGGGCTGTAAAAGCGTCCACAGTTAATGATGCGCTAGCCGCTAACGAGTTGGTTATCCTCAGCCTTACCGATTACAATGTGATGTACGCGATTCTCGGACCTGATTCGGAAAACTTGTCTGGCAAGGTTTTCGTCAACCTGAGTTCAGATACCCCAGCAAAAGTCCGCGAAGCGGCAAAGTGGCTAGCAGACCGTGGAGCCCGGCATGTCACGGGCGGTGTACAGGCTCCGCCATCAGGTATCGGCAAGTCGGAATCTTTCACATTTTACAGTGGTCCTAGGGAGGTTTTCGATGCCCACAGAGAGACGCTGGAAGTGATCACCAGCACCGATTATCGAGGCGAGGATCCTGGACTAGCCATGTTGTACTACCAGATCCAGATGGACATATTCTGGACATCGATGCTTAGCTACCTACACGCACTTGCTGTGGCAAACGCGAACGGCATTACTGCGGAGCAGTTTCTGCCATATGCTTCATCGACGTTGTCGTCGCTTCCAACATTCATCGAATTTTACACGTCTCGTCTCGATGAGGGCAAGCATCCTGGTGATGTAGACAGACTAGCTATGGGCTTTGCGAGCGTCGAGCATGTCGTTCATACGACCGAGGATGCTAGGATCGACAATGCCTTACCAGCCGTAGTTCTGGAAATTTTCAAGCGAGGTATGGAGAATGGTCACGCCAGCGATAGTTTTACTAGCCTGATTGAAATCTTTAAAATATCAGATGTTCGTCCATAAAGATTGGGCCATTCCAGATGGGATGGCCTTTAGACTTGCCGCTGGAAGACACAGGGGAGAATCATAGTATAAACAGTAGTAAGCGATTGATTTTTTTGACATAATCTCCGCAATTAGGAGACATAAATCAGCAGAATCGAGTGAATAATTGTAACATAAATAAAACTCAGCTTTACATTTGCATTCATTTATTCCTCAAAATTCCACATTTTTTACCTCAAATACCTTGACAACCTCCAAAACCTACCTGAAACAGTATGTGACTTCTAAATATTATCAGCTTTCAAACAGGATTTTGCTGTCATATAATAGTAAATATTTTAATCTCTCAACAATAGTGTTACACTATAAGCAGGTAAACATTCTTCGAAAAGGTGCGTAACTAGGTCGCACCCTGTTTGCTGTCAAAGGCTAAACAGGAGCGCCTACATCTTTTCTTCAAATACTAGCGCGTTAGGACGGTAAAAATGAGTAACAGACAAATCAAAACAGACGTTATCTTAATTGGTGCCGGAATCATGAGTGCGACTTTAGGGTCACTGCTGAAGGAATTAGTACCAGATTGGGAAATTACAGTGTTTGAGAAGCTTGCAAGCGCAGGTGAGGAAAGTTCCAACGAGTGGAATAATGCGGGAACTGGGCATGCTGCACTGTGCGAGCTGAACTACACGAGCGAGAAACCTGACGGATCGATAGATATTAGCAAAGCGATTAAAATTAATGAACAGTTTCAGGTTTCAAAACAGTTTTGGTCCTATCTTGTAAGCAGCAAGCTGATCAGCAATCCGCAGGACTTTATCATGCCATTGCCTCATATGAGTTTGGTTCAAGGGGAACAAGATGTAGAGTTTTTGAAGAAGCGTTTTGAGGCAATGTCAAACAATCCTTTGTTCCAAGGTATGGAATACTCCGATGACCCAGAAAAGCTGGCGGAATGGCTTCCACTTGTTATGACAGACCGTACATCGGATGAGCCGATTGCAGCAACAAAAATCGACTCCGGAACTGATGTCAACTTTGGTGCGTTAACACGCATGTTATTTGACCACTTGCAAAATAAAAACGTCGAGGTCAAATACGAGCATAGTGTCGATGATATCAAACGTACCAGCGACGGCTTGTGGGAATTGAAAGTGAAGAACCACAAAAATGGCGTCGTCCAACGCCATACAGCAAAATTTGTCTTTATCGGTGGTGGAGGCGGAAGCCTGCATCTGTTGCAAAAATCGGGTATTCCGGAAGGGAAACATATTGGTGGATTCCCGGTAAGCGGAATTTTTATGGTGTGCAAAAATCCGGATGTTGTCGAGCAGCATCATGCAAAAGTATACGGTAAGGCTAAGGTTGGTGCGCCGCCTATGTCTGTGCCGCATCTTGACACACGTTATATCGACAATAAAAAATCGTTGTTATTCGGACCGTTTGCCGGCTTCTCGCCTAAGTTCTTAAAAACGGGCTCCATGTTCGATTTAATCACTTCCGTAAAACCGAATAACGTCTTAACGATGTTGGCGGCAGGTGCAAAAGAGATGGCATTGACAAAATACCTGATTCAGCAAGTTATGCTATCGAAAGAACAGCGTATGGAAGAGTTGCGCGAGTTCATCCCGAACGCGAAAAGCGAGGATTGGGATATGGTCGTAGCAGGTCAACGTGTACAAGTTATCAAAGATACAGAAGCGGGCGGCAAAGGTACGCTTCAATTCGGTACGGAAGTAATTACTGCGGCGGATGGTTCGATCGCTGCATTGCTCGGGGCTTCTCCGGGTGCTTCTACCGCTGTTTCCGTCATGCTTGAGTTAATCAAAAAATGCTTCCCGCAGCAGATCAATGAGTGGGAACCGAAATTAAAAGAAATGATTCCAACGTATGGCGTATCACTGATGGCTCACCCAGAGCTGATTCAGGAAATTCATACGTCCACAGACCGTGCGCTTGAACTGAGCAAAGAACTGGCTCTTTCCAAGTAGACCGGACAAAAAGGAATCATAAGGCAAGCGGCCTTCGTCCTTACATTTCGTGGGATGAAGGCCGTTTCATTTTGGGTTCGTTGGCGTTAGGCTTGTTTTTTTCCTTCATGAATTTGCTCCAGACACGCTTGAATCGCGGCAATGACGACGTTCGGCTCGGTCAATTGAGGAAAATGCCCGCTTTTTTCAGCGATGATGTGGGTGCTCGTTGTGGATAAGGAAAGCAAGTCTAACTGATTGTCCATTCTTTTTAACCGAGCTTCCTCGGGCATCATGCGATTCTCTTTGCCACCTGTAATCACGAATACTGGTACCGCGGGAAAGGAAGCGATTTTCTCGATGTGTGCGACCGTGCTTTTCACAAAATTTACTTCATAAAACTTTTTATGCGGATTCAAGGAATCAAACATTGAAAATAGTTTGTTGATGGCTTTGACAAACGACCCTTGATACTGATCCAAATGAATATCTTTGGGATGGCTGGCTTCCAGAAAGACGATCCCTTCCACTTCCTTTGGATAAAGGCGGGCATACAAATTCGCATACAGCCCACCCAATGAATGACCAACAAGCACGTATGGGGGCTCAAATCCTGCTATGGACAATGCTTCGCGCAATGTCTCTACAATCGTCAGTCCATCTTGAGGCTCTTTCGGCTGATCGCTGCCGGTGACGCCAAAACGGTTGTAGGCGAACACAGAGGATGATTCGGAAATGACTGGCAAAATGTGCATCCAGCCTTCAATGGGACCCGATCCGCCGTTGATCAAAACGATTGGCGGCTTGCCGGTTCCGCTGGTGGTATATTGGATGGTCCCTTTGGAGGTCTTCATGTTTACTTTGGCGATGGGCAAAACAGCGCACCTCACTTTGTATGGATACACTTGGATACGTTCGTGGATGAAGAAGGTTCCATAAAATAGAAGTTACTGCCGAAATCATACCGTTTGCTTCGAGTTATGCAGCAATGAAGCATACTTATGCGATAATGGGTAAAATTTCAAGCGTTTGCGTCTGGAAAAGGCAGAAAAAACAGAAAACAGTCGTTTGGCACGAATTATGTATCCATAAAGCCAAAAGAAAGGAGGAAGCATAATTAAACTGGTCTGACCGGTTTGACCAAATTGGAAAAGATGGGGGTAAGCAAACAATGCAGACAGAGACGACAGTAACAGGCACAACCAGAGGTGCATCCTCCGCGCGCGAACTGAAACGCGTGCTCACGCTGCCATCGCTCGTGTTTTATGGAATTGCTTTCCTGGTTCCTACCTCGATTTTTGACATGTATGGCATCATCTCAAACACTACGCATGGCATGCTAAGCTTCACCCATCTTATTACGGCTGTGGCGATTCTGTTTACAGCCTACAGCTATGGGCGAATGGCGACCGCATTTCCGGTGTCAGGCTCTGCGTACACGTATGTACAGCGTGCGATCAATCCGTACATGGGGTTTTTGACCGGCTGGACCGTCATGATGGATTATTTGCTGGCGCCGATGCTTTCGTACATTTTTGCCGCCAACTACTTAGGTGCGCTTTTTCCCGATGTCCCACGGTGGATCTGGATCGTCGGGTTCACGGCATTCGTGACGACGGTGAGCTATATCGGTATCAATGTGACGGCATGGGTCAACAACGCGATTGTCATCGTCCAGCTGTCGATCATCGCTGTTTTCACGTTTTTTGTCTGCAAGTACATTTGGGGCGGCGGCGGAACCGGGACGTTTTTTGATTCGTCCGTATTCCTCAACCTGCAGGAGCTGGCGAAGCCGGACGTAGGCTGGAGTGTGATTTTTACCGGCGCCTCGATATTGGTGCTGTCCTATTTTGGCTTTGATGCGGTCACGACTGTGGCGGAGGAAGCGATCGAGCCGAAAAAGAATGTGGCGCGTGCCGTCATGATCATTTGCGCAGGAGCCGGGGTGATGTTCACCTTAGTTTCCTACCTGATGCTTTTGGCATGGCCGACGGGCTGGAACGAATTCACCGATGTCAACACAGGCTCACTGGCTTTGTTTCAAAAAATCGGGCTCAGTACATTGGCCGTCATTTATCCGTTTTTCACTGTGATCGGGGCGATCGCAGGCCCGTTGGCCGCACAGACGGCTTGCTCGCGCATGCTGTACAAAATGGGGCGGGAAGAAGTGCTGCCGAAGCGATTCTTCGGGTATATTCATCCGAAAACGGCTACCCCGACCAATTGCATCCTGCTGATCGGTGCGGTTAGTCTGAGCGCTTTGTTTTTCGATTTACGCACCGCGATTTCGCTCGTGAACTTTGGGGCGCTGTTCGGCTGCACGTTTGTGAATTTGTCCGTCATCTTTCATTACTTTATCAAAGGGAAAAAGCGCGGGGGAGCCGACAGTGTGCGCTACTTGCTGGTACCCGCGATCGGAACTGTCATAACTTTGTTCTTCATTTACATGCTGGACGGCTATGCCAAAATGGCTGGCATTACCTGGCTTACCATCGGTCTGTTTTATTTGGCTGGCAGCACGAAGTTTTTCCGCAAGCTTCCACCGAATTTGGGGCTGGATTGAGCAAAGAGTTCGGGAATTCAGTGGGGACGTGACCTCGGCATTGGCCGGGCCGTTCCCGCTTTTTCGTTTCTGGTGCATGTGCAACAAACACGATGGTTGAAAGTGGCTGACAATATAAGTAAAGTAGGGGTAAACGAACTGGAATGAGGGGTGTTTGTTCTGAATATTAAAATAGATGATTTGACTGGACCTGAAATAGCCGCGTTAATCGGGGAACATTTGCAAAATATGGCCCAGCATTCTCCGCCAGAAAGCATACATGCCTTGAACCTCGACCGGTTGCGGAAACCGGAGATCACGTTTTGGAGCGCGTGGGAAGAGGGCGAGCTGATTGGCTGCGGGGCGCTCAAGGAGCTGGACGCCCTGCACGGGGAGGTCAAATCGATGCGGACGGCTTCCGCGCATTTGCGAAAAGGTGTCGCAGGTCGAATGTTGCAGCATGTGATTGAGGAAGCCAAGCGCCGCGGTTATCGGCGGCTCAGCTTGGAAACGGGCTCGATGGCTGCTTTCGAACCGGCAAGACGGTTGTATGCGAGCTTCGGATTTCATGAGTGCGGGCCGTTTGCCAATTACGTGCTAGACGAAAACAGCGTCTTCATGACGAAAGAATTATGATACGCGAGCGAGCAGGGGGACGAACATGAAAATTGTAGTCGCACCCGATTCATTCAAAGGCTCGATTGCAGCCCGCGATTTGTGTGCCGCGATCCGCCAAGGCATCCTCACAGCTCGTCCCGATGCTCAGGTTGTCGAGCTACCGCTTGCAGATGGCGGAGAGGGAACGATGGAAAGCCTGGTCTATGCGACCAGAGGCGTCACGCAAAAGGTTCGGGTAAGTGATCCGCTGGGAAGACCGATCACTGCGGCTTATGGTGTTTTGGGCGACGAGAAGACGGTTGTGATCGAAATGGCGCAAGCGTCCGGGTTGCCGCTGCTTACTTGCGCCGAACGTAATCCGTGGCGTACTACAAGCTTTGGCACAGGGGAGCTGCTGCTTCATGCGCTCGATGCGGGCTACCGACGTTTTATTATCGGGCTTGGGGGAAGCGCCACCAATGATGGTGGAGCGGGCATGATGCAGGCGCTCGGCATCTGTTTGTATGATCAGAAGGGGGAGTTGCTCCCAGCAGGTGCGAGCGGGGGAGCGTTGGCACAGCTTGGCTCCATCGATCCGTCCGGGCTGGATGCCCGCTTGCAAGAATGCTCGTTCATCGTAGCGAGCGATGTCACGAATCCGCTGTGTGGACCGTCAGGCGCATCGGCTGTATTCGGTCCGCAAAAAGGCGCTACGCCCGAGATGGCGGCCCAACTGGATCAGACACTCATGCGGTACGGCGACATTCTTTTTGCTGAGCTTGGCGTAGACGTGCGGGAGCGTCCCGGAAGTGGTGCCGCAGGCGGGATGGGCGCTGCATGGATGGCATTTTTGCAGGCGGAATTCAAGCCGGGAATCGAACTGGTCATGGAAGCGACCGGATTCGCGGAGCATGTCCGCGATGCTGACCTGGTTGTGACGGGCGAGGGACGTCTCGATTCGCAGACGCTGTCGGGCAAAGCGATTGCAGGCGTGTGCGCGCTCGCCCAAAAGCATCGCGTCCCAACGGTCGCCCTGTGTGGCGGCATGGAGCTGACCGGCGCGCAGATGGATCAGCTCGGCTTGACGGCGGCTTTTTCTATCGTACCGAAACCGTGTAGTATCGAGGAAGCCATGGTAAATGCAGCCCAATGGGCGACGGAGCGCGCCGAGCAGATTATGCGCCTGCTGTCCATTCGCAAGACAGGTATATGATATACCAAAAAAAGCATGTCCCTTCAAAGCCAAACAATTGGCGTGATGGAGCAATGCTTTTTTACGTGTTCTAAGGAAGCTGCAAGCGCAGCGGAATGTCAGCTGCGAAGCCGGGCGTGTGATGGATGGAAAACGAATATCCTTCATGATGAAACGAGAGTGAGTCGTCGCTTGCGTGGAACGGAATGCTGTGAAGATAAAACCGTTCCTGCAGTTCATGAAGAAAAGAGAGGCTTGGCGTTCCGAATGCGATTTCGATTTTGGGAGGAACGGCTTTCATGTCGATCGGAAGCCATCGGCGATGGTGCCAGTTGGCGACTACATGTGCGGTTCCTCCGATAACAAAGTTGAAGAAGTCGCCGTCTCGCAAAGTTTTCAGCTGTAAATGGGAGCGCAGCCAATTGCGGAAAACGGGCACGCTAGCCACTGGGCAGCCGACCTCGCGCAAATATAAAATGTTGAGCGGCGTGTGCGGAACGAGGACACCATCCGCAACATACTCGTGCGCGATGATTTCGAGCAGGTTGCCGTCGCCATCGCGAAAATACAGATTCAATCGTCCGTTCTCGTCATCGATCTCCCGGCCATCCGGCCATGCCGCGATGAACAATCCTGATTGCTTCAGCCATTTCACCGATTCGTGAAATTGTTCATAGGGAACTTGGAAAGCGAAATGGACTGGCGCGAGCGGCTCATGCACTTCTTTGAACGTCAGCGAAGCATGTGGCGTGATGGCGAAGGTAATGTCTTGCCCCGTTTGTGCGATGATGGGAAAGCCGAGCCGTTCCGCATAAACTTGCCGAACGCCTTGGATGGAAAGCGTCTGTAGCTTGAGTCCGGAAAAATGTGTAATCACAGCAATTCCTCCCTACAGTGGCATTCAGGTTACTTGGAAAAAGAGACGCTGTTTTTTGCAGAGGCGCTGGTTTGTTTTCGGCCAAACCGGTTCGCCCCGACCACGCCGATGATGATCAAAGCTGCCCCGATCACATGGTACAGTGACACTTCCTCGCCCAAAAAGATTGCGCCGGCTGCCAGCGAGACGACCGTCGACAAGTTCGAGAACACGCTCATTTTCGCAGCCTCGATTTTGGAAAGGACATAGTTGGCGATCATGGACGTCACCAAGGAAGACATAATGCCCAAATACAGGACAGCGATGACAAACTGACCGTTGGCCAGCGGCGTGAAAAATTGTCCCATCGTCCCGGTTGCGATATGTTTGCCAACCGATACGAGCAGAAATAAGACAAAACCGAAGCCCATCATGACATAGCTCAATTCGGATGGCGTAAATTGCTTGGAAAGCGAGCGCGACTGTACATTGTAGCCGGAGATGGCGAAGCCGGACAACAGCAGGAGCACGATGCCTCCGATGTGAGTAGGATCGATGCTGCCTCCTTGCATGATGAAGATGAACAAAACGCCGAACACGGATAGGAGGATGGACAGCTTCTGCATGAGATTGGTTTTTTCCCGCAGGAACAGGGAAGCCAGGACCATCGTAATCACAGGCGTGAGAGCAATCAAGATCCCCCCTTCGGCAGATGTCGCATGCAACAGTCCGAATGTTTGCAAGGTAAAGAATGAGGTGGGGTACAGCAGCGCGAGCACAAGCAGGGAGCCAAGCGGCTTACCGCGGTAATTCAGCTTGATATGGCCGGTGAGCACAGGGATGGACATCACCAAAAAAGATGCGATGAAGCGGAAAGCCAATGTATCAAGCGGATCAGCGGCTGCCAGCGCATTTTTGGTAAACAGGAATGAAAAACCGATGATGAGGGCGTTCGTGATGGCAAAAACGTAGGCGAGCCCCAGCCCTTTGTTGGTCATAATGGAATCCTCCTAGAGAAAGGTTACGTTCTGGAATTTATTGTACAATCTGCGCCAATTCGTTTCATCGGCAGATAGTCGCTGCTTCTCTACAAAAATAGTCCACCCCTGTTGCAGGGTGGTCTTACGACTATTGGCTGATTTGTTTTCTAAGCCTGCGTACGGAAGTCTGTCTCCTAAGGCATCGTGAGAATTGTGTCTTATTCGGGAACGATTGGGGGAACCAGTTGCATTGTGGTCTGCAGAAGTGTAGGTTTACGAAGGAGATAGAAAAAGCGCTACAGATTGAGAAAGGGGATCTAGATGAGAAAGCACTTTTATACGCTGATGCTGGCGGTGGCTGCCGTCTTCATCGGTTATTCTTTCTACACAAATTTTATCCATGATCCCCAGGCGACCGCCTTCCTCGGACACAAGGTGACGCTGAAGCGGCCGATCAATCTGCCTGTGTGGCTGACTGTGATGGAAGTTCATATTGTGTTCGCGTGTGTCGCGATGGTGTCAGGCGCGCTCAACTTCCCCAGCCGCATCGTCCAAAACCACCGCAAGTTCCACAAATTCAACGGCTACCTGTATGTAGCCTCCGTGGTGATCGTCGACCTGACCTCAGGGTATATGGCGCCCTTTTCAACCGGTGGTAAAATCAACAGCGTGGCATTCAATCTGCTCAATGTCATTTGGCTGGGGATGACGATCGCTGCGATCGTACAAATCAAGCGAAAACAAATCGACAAGCACCGGAAATGGATGGTTCGCAGCTACGCGTTTTGCTATACAAACATGTTTATCCATCTCATTACGTTCGTCTGCCACAACGGATTCGGCATGGCGTACGAAACAAGCTATACGATCGGCGTTTACGGCACGATCCTGCTCTTGCTCGTAATCGCCGAAATCGTCCTGAGAACAGTCTATTGGCACCCTAAGGGACGATTGCGGGCGTAGCGGCGGATTTGCGGACGTACCATTCCGCGACCAACAGGTTGGGCACCCAGCAGATCCACGCGATAGCCGGATAAAAGGATGCGAACGCGCCAACTCCCCAAATAGCAAAGCAGATTGGCATCCAAAGGCGGAGCGTGACTCCGGCGAGCGTGAGGGCGTAATTGCGAAGCATCCATTCGCGATGGGCCTTCACGTTTTTTTGCTTGATTTGTTGATAGGCGGCGTAGCCCGTGTACAGCCACAAAACGGAGAGCAGGAAAAAGCCGCTCGCCGCCATGAATCCGCCTGACGCAGAAAATGCGAGGACAGCGCCCGCCAACCCGCCGAGCAGTACGGACACAAGGTATGCTTTCCCTAACGACCGATGAAGGGAAAGCCGTTTTTCGCGCAGCTTCGCGGAAAAGAGAAACGGGCCGGTGACCAGAGCGAAGGCGCTAAAAGCGATATGCAGATACAAAAATGTGTACCACGATGGCTGCAGCGGGCCCGTACTATTGATTTTCACGTTGACCAGACCGGCCTTGTCGACGCCCACCACGAGGTATTGGACAATGGAGTACGCGCTGATTGCGAGTGCAAAGAAAAGAATAATGGTCCAAATGATTTTTTTCATGATTTCGACCTTTCTATCATCAGGCATATAGGATAAATTTTACAGGAAGATAGAGGCGTGCACAAATGATTCTCCAAGGAAAGAAAAAGCCCAGCCTTGCAAACGCGAGGCTGGGCTTTTTACGGTTATTGGCGATTCGATTAATCGCGGAACAAGAGCGATTTGCCTGCAATCCCCGGATGAGTCATCTCATACGGATCGAGGATCAGGTCGAGTTCTTCTTCCGTCAGCACGTTATTCTGCAAGCACAGCTCACGCACGGATTTACCGGTCAAAATCGCTTCGCGGGCAATCCGAGCTGCAACCTCATAGCCGAGATGCGGATTGACGGCGGTGATGATGCCTGCGCTTTTTTCCACATAAGCCTTGAGAACCTCTTCATTAGCAGTGATACCGTCGAGGCAGTTTTCCTTGAACACGTGGAACACGTTGTTCATCATGCTGATCGATTGCAGCAGGTTGAACACGAGCACCGGTTCCATGACGTTCAGCTCCAGCTGTCCGGCTTCGGACGCGAGGCAGATCGTATGGTCGTTACCGATCACCTGGAAGGCAACCTGATTCACAACCTCTGCCATGACCGGATTGACTTTACCCGGCATGATTGAGGAGCCTGGTTGACGCGGCGGCAGGTTGATTTCGCCCAAACCGACGCGCGGGCCGGAAGCCATCAGACGTAGGTCGTTGGCGATTTTGGACATGTTGATCATGCAAACCTTCAGTGCAGCGGACACTTCCGTATAGGCGTCCGTATTTTGGGTGGCATCGACCAAATCTTCTGCACCAGTGATGGCGAAACCGCTGATTTCAGCAAGGTGGACCACTACATTTTCGATATAGCGCGGATCGGCATTGAGGCCAGTACCGACAGCGGTTGCGCCCATATTGACTTCATACAGGTGCTGACGGCTTTGCTGGATTCGGAGGATATCGCGGGAAAGAACCTTGCGATACGCTTCAAATTCCTGGCCGAGACGGATTGGCACCGCATCCTGCAAATGCGTACGGCCCATCTTGATGACATGGTCGAACTCTTTCGCCTTCTGCGCAAACGCGTCGCGCAATATTTCCATTGTATGTAACAGCTTCTCCAGCATGGAAAGCGTCGCCAGATGGATGGCTGTCGGGAATGAGTCGTTAGTCGATTGGGACATGTTGACGTGTGTATTCGGGCTTACTTGGAAATAATCGCCCTTTTCAAAACCGAGAATTTCCAGTGCACGGTTGGCAATGACCTCGTTGGCGTTCATGTTGATCGAGGTACCCGCACCGCCTTGAATCGGATCGACGATGAATTGCTCATGCCAGCGTCCAGCGATGATCTCTTCCGCAGCGGAGACAATTGCTTGTCCAATCCGCTTGTTAAGCTGGCCTGTTTCCATGTTGGCCAGTGCAGCTGCTTTTTTCACGATCGCCATTGCATTGATCAGCGATTCATGAATCCGGTAGCCTGTAATCGGGAAGTTCTCGATGGCACGCAGCGTTTGCACACCGTAATAGGCATCTTTCGGCACTTCTTTTTCTCCGAGAAAATCCTTTTCGATCCGTTTGGTTGCTTCCATGTGACACATCTCCTTAGAGTATTTTGAGGTAACTGTTTCTTCGAAGGAACGATGGTTCGGTCGATGGTATAGTGAAAACGATTTCGTTCACTCCTACCATCCTACCACAGTTTTCAGGATGTTTCCCATCATCTTGACACTCCCCATGCTTAAAAGTAGGGGATTCTTGGGTAGTCCCTCCTAACGGTGGGAAATTCACCAAGCTCTCCCTGTGTGTCCCACAGTTCAGTTGGCTATGCCAACAGCCGAAGTCCCTCTTGCTCAATATTGAAGGCAGCGTTTTGGTCACGATCATGTTGCACACCGCAGTTTGGACATGTCCATTGTCGCAAGTTCAGGTTTTTCACGTCTTTGTTGCGATAGCCACAGTTAGGGGTGGAACAGAGCTGGCTAGAAGGGAAGTGTTTCCCGACAATAGAGATTGTTCTGCCATACCATTGCGCCTTATACTCCAGCATCGTCCGAAACATAGACCACGAAGCATCTGCAATGGATTTTGCTAACTTGTGGTTTTTTACCATATTTTCTACTTGCAAGTCTTCCAAACAGATCACTTGGTTTTCGTTGACTAGCTTGGTTGACAGCTTATGTAGAAAATCGTTACGGGTATTTGTAATTTTTTCATGGAGTCGAGATACTTTGATACGTGCTTTGTCACGGTTTTTACTGCCTTTTTGTCTACGAGAATGAACCCGTTGCCACTTTGCTAGTTGTTTTTCATACTTACGATAGTATTTGGGATTATCCACTTTCTCACCAGTAGAGAGGATGGTGAAATCCTTGATACCAAGATCAACTCCAACTGTCTGTTCGATTTCTGGTAGTGGCTGAATCTCTGTTTCACAAAGAACAGATACAAAGTATTTACCTGAAGGATGACGTTTGATCGTAGCTGATAGGATACGTCCCTCAACTTCTCTTGATTTAGCAAATGAAACCCATCCAAGTTTCGGGAGTTTGATACGATTTCCTTCCACTTTGATGTTCATTTTGCATGTGTAGGATTGCTTTGGATTCTTCTTGCTTTTGAATTTGGGATAGCCTTTTTTCTCCTTGAAAAATTTATTGTACGAGGAATCCAAATCTTTCAAGGTGGATTGCAGGGCAGTCGAATCCACTTCTCTCAACCATTCGATTTCCTTTTTGAGTTGTGTGAGTAGAGCGGAACAGTCATTGTAATTCAGCGTTTTCTTTTCTTGTTCGTAAGCCTCTTTTCGTTTCACAAGAAAGTGATTGAATACAAAGCGAGTACATCCGATTATCTTGTTAATGAGTGTCGCTTGTTCTCTGCTAGGATATAGACGAAATTTGTACGCTCTGTGCATATTCAATCACTCTTTTCTTTTTGTGACTCAATGTATTTCTTACTCACATCCAGTTGAACAGTTCCAACTGTGGCAACAAAGTAGAGTTTGTCCATAGCGAAGGGAGCCTGCTTTTTAGATGCCGAAATTCCATCCGCAACACTCTCGTTGTATAGCCCTTCAAATGTTTGGCAACTCTGAGAATTCCGAATTGCGGAGCGCATTTGATGAGCATATGAACGTGATCAGGCATGATTTCCATTTCAACAATAATTGGGACAAAAGACAACGTGATAGTTACATTCAAATACGATGTTGTGGTTACTTTCTACTGATCTACTCAAAACCATCACCTCTGGTTAATGATACCACTTTACGTTAGAAAAACTATCTTATTTAACGAAAACAAATAAAACGCTATTTTGTTTGCCCTTGGCACCCCATATTGAGGATGCAGAGCAAAGTGCAGTAAAACCCCATTGCTAAAGCAAGGGGTTTTACTGCACGAATGATAAAAATTCTACCGATCAAATGGGGAATCGTGCGCCAAAAACTGGGGCAGTAGAAGCAGTTTATTTGTTTTGTAACGATGCTCTCCTATAGTAAGATAGAAAAAAAACTAGCTGGAGGAATTTTAACATGCACGGGTTATCGTTATGGTCGGCTACTGCAAATGCCCACCGCGAGCGCGCTTCCCTTCAAGGAAACAAGGAAGCAGACGTGGTCATCGTCGGAGCGGGCTACACGGGGCTTTCTACCGCCTACCACGCGTCACAGCTTGGGTTGAAGGTCATTGTTGTGGAGCAGAACGAAGCGGGATGGGGAGCAAGCGGGCGCAATGCTGGCATGATTTTGCCAGGCTACAAAGATTACATAAAGACACTTGCCGCGAAGCACGGGCTGGAAACAGCGAAGGATATGTTTTCCCTTTCACTCGATGCGATCGCACTGGTCAAAAAAATGGTGAGCGACAATCAAATTGCGTGCGATCTCGCGCAGACCGGCCATCTGATCGCGGCCACAAAGCCGAAGCATATGGACAGTCTGCGAGAGGAACAGGAATTTTTGCAAAAGCAGTTCCACTACCGCACAGAGATGGTGACGACTGAGGAGATGCGCCGCGAGCTGGACTCGCCGCTTTTTGCCCATGGCGGGCTGGTTGACGAGCACAGCTGCTCGTTTCACCCGCTCAATTACGCATTGGGCTTGGCCGATGCTACTGAGGCGCTCGGCGGAGTTATTTATGAGCGTTCGCGGGTGATTGCCATCGACAGAACGCCGGGGAAGGTCATTGTCAGGACGGCGGAAGGGGCGGTCACCGCCAAAGAACTCGTCATCGCCACCAACGGCTACACCGACGACTTGGTGAAAAAGCTGACCCGCTCGGTATACCCGATCGCAAGCTACATGGTCGCGACTGAGCCGCTCGCACCCGATCTCGCAGCGCAGCTGGTCCCGCGCAACCGGATGGTATTCGACACGAAAAACTTCATTTACTACTTCCGCCTGACCCCTGACGGCAGGCTGGTGTTCGGCGGGAAGGATCAATTTACCGGCGAGGAAACAGCACAAACGTACGAAGAGGTGCGCGATGATCTAATCAAAGTGTTTCCGCAGCTCAAGGAAACTCGCATCGACTATAAGTGGGGCGGCTTGCTCGGCGTCACCTACGACATGCTGCCGTACATCGGTCAATTGGAGGATGGCACCCATTTTTCCATCGGCTGTGCCGGTCACGGAGCGGCGATCACCACCATGCTGGGCAAGATCATCGCGCAAAATATTGCGGGTGAAAGCCGGATTAAAAAAGGGCTGGAAACAGTCCCGCTGAAGCAAATTCCGTTTCATGGGCAGCGGGCTTTCGTGCTGAGCGTACTGGAAGTATACTACAAGCTGTTGGACATCATTGCATAATAGTAGAATCGTTTTTTCGAACAAGCAGGGCTAACGCGAGGAGATGCGCGATAGCCCTTTTCACTTGCTATGTCGTCCCTTCCAACGCTCGCAAGTAATCCAGTCCGCTTCGCGTCAGCTTGATCCCGCCTCGCCCGCGATTAGTCACGACGTAGGCCTGCTGCTCTAATGTATCCAGTCGCCTGCGAATCTGCTGCTCGGTGAGGGGCTTTTTCCATAGTCCGCTTTTTTCAGATAGTGTCTTGCGGCCGATCGATACCCCTTGTTGATTGGCGAGGTGGATGGCTTCGAGCATAAACCGATGCTCCTCCTGATCCGACGGGATTTCCAGAGGGGATGCCGCCGTTGCCTGGGTGCCCGTATCAAGGAGGATAGGCTCGCGAACCGGCTGCTGTTCAGGCGATTTGCGCTGGAAAAAGCTTTCGCTTGGAATATCGTCCGCGGTAATCACCTGGCCGTTGCACACCGCGAGCATGTAATCGATCGTATTTTTCAGCTCACGGACATTGCCGTACCATTGATACCCAAGCAGATGCTCCATGACCTCGGGCATGATCGCGATGCTGCTTCTGCCGCTTTGCATGAGGAAGTGCTCGATCAGCGCAGGGATGTCTTCCTTGCGGTTGCGCAATTCGGGCAGATGGATGTAGAGAATTTTAAGCCGATGGTACAAATCCTCGCGAAACGTCCCTTGCTCGATCATCCGGATCAAGTTTTTGTTGGTCGCGGCGATGACGCGGACATCGATCGGGATGATTTTGTTACCGCCAATCCGCATCAACTCTTTTTCTTGCAGGACGCGCAAGAGGCGTGCCTGCAGCTTGAGGCTTGTATCGCCGATTTCATCGAGAAAAATCGTTCCCCCGTTGGCTTGTTCGAACAAGCCGATTTTGCCGCCTTTTTTCGCTCCGGTAAATGCCCCTTCCTCATAGCCGAACAGCTCGCTTTCCACCAGATCGTCCGGTAATGCACTGAAATTGACCGCGAGAAAAGGGCCTGACTCCCGCAGCGATGCATTGTGGATCGCGCTGGCGTACAGCTCCTTGCCTGTCCCGCTTTCGCCCTCGATCAGCACCGTCAGATTGGTCTTGGCGATTTTGCTAGCGATCTCTTTCGTTTTCACGACGCGTTCGCTGTTGCCGCGAATGTCTTGAAAGGTGTATTTGGCGATGTAGCCTTTGCGGATCAGCTCACGGCGGAACGACTTTTCCAGCTCGATCGTTTCATGCGCATTTTTGAACGTGGCAACGATCGATTCCTCCGTGCTGACGTGGAAGCGGTGGACGATCACATCAGCCTGAAACAGCGTGAACCAGCGGCTCTCTTCCTCCGAGTCATTGAGCACGAACGAAACGAGCTCGTGATTGCGGAATACGTCTGACAAATGGCGGCCCACCGTCTTGGTGGTATTCAACCCGAGCATGGCGATGAGATTTTCGTTGAACACCGTAATGATCCCGCTGGGGGTGACGGCGAGAATGCCGTCGTTGACCCCGTCGAGCACTTGCTTCAAATGCTTGTTGAGCTGATCGGACTGGCGAGTGGTATGGGAGAGCTTCTTGCTCAGGTCGATGATCTTACGGATGTACTTTTCCGAAACGATGTCGCCTTTCTTTTCCAACAGATTCAGATGCTGCAGGATCGTGATGACGGTGATGAGGTCGATCAGCCGCGGGCCGATGTTGACGACTTTCTTCACGAAGGCGGGGACGAGGCTGACTTCGCCGGGGGTGATCGCGATCTCGATGTCTGGGACGTGTTTTTTGCCCGGGTAGAACGGGATGTAATCGATGTGGTTGATCCCAAGCTGCAGCAGCGTCTCCACAGACTCATACACGGTTTCGGGGGCGTCGTTGACGTACAGTACCTGTGTGTTATCAGGTAAAAACAATAGCTTGTCGATGTTTTGGAAATTGACCGTCCGTTTTGCGACGACGACCTTGCAGCCCTCTCCGATGTAGGGAGCGGCTTCATCGACGATCGCGGAGGAGGAGAGGATGATCAGCTTGTCCGTAAACACGTGGGGGATTGTCTCTTCTAGCGAAAAGTCATGGATGTGAACGAAATCGCCGATGACCTCGGTCAATTGCTCAACCAGCGTCTTTCTGGTTTCCTTTGTCCCGGTGATCAGAATTAGTTCTTTGGCATACATGTCGCCGTTCCCTCCAGTATGGCCTTTATTGGTTCGAATTGGTTCTATTAAATAACATCCAATATCATCCATTATAGCGAATGTCGGGCAAAAAAGTATCGTCAATAGACGAAAAATTACGAATTGTCCCTATGGCACGCAGGTTGCAAATTAGGCAACGCAAGAGGGGCATTCATTTTTTATATTGGAGGGGTTTTTATTGGCACGTAAACGCAATGGCTTGAAAGCAGGAGTTAGTGTCGTTCTCGCGGCAGGTATGCTGGCGGCTTGTTCACAGGCGCCGGCGACGACTACACAGAGTCCACCGGCAAGCACACCTGCACCGGAGACACCGGCACCAACTGCACCGGCGCAAGAGAAAAAAGAAGAAGCCAAGCCGGTTACGCTGGCGGTCGAAGCGGAGCCAATCTCGCTTGATCCGCAAAACGTGACAGACGGGAACTCGATTACCGTGCAGCGGCCGATGTATGAAGGGCTGTTTGCTTTCGATGACAAGATGCAGCCTGTACCGGTTCTCGCTACCGGCTATGAATTTAGCCAGGATGCGACATCGGTCACGTTTACGCTGCGTGAAGGGGTCACGTTCCATGACGGTTCTCCCTTTAACGCGGATGTTGTGAAAGCGAATCTCGATTTTGTTCGCGACGAGAAGAACGGGTTGGCGCGGCGCAGCTTTTTCTCCTTCATCAAAGAGGTAGTCGTCAAAGACCCGACGCATGTGACCGTTGTGGCCACTGCGCCGAACTCTGCGATGCTGTCCTATTTGGCCCATCCGTCAGCTTCCTTCAAATCGCTCGAATCGATCAAAAAGAAGCAGGCAGACGCCAGCTACAATCTCGATCGCAATCCGGTCGGTACAGGCCCATACAAATTCGTCGAGTGGAAGGACAACCAATACGTCAAATATGAGCCGAATCCAAACTACTGGAATAAAGAAAAGCTCCCGAAACTCGCCAACATCATCTACAAGCCGGTGACGGAAGCGAGCACGCGCATCAACATGCTGAAAGCGGGCGAAACCGATATCATCACCAAGCTGCCGACGCAAGCGGCTAAAGAGATTTCGCAGGATAGCAATTACAACGTCTTCACGGCGCCATCGTTGAATGTGTACTACGTGGGTCTTAACCTCAAGGAGAAAAAATATCAGGACAAAAAAGTGCGTCAAGCATTGAACTACGCGATCAACAAGGATGAACTGATCGCCTCGGTGGTGGACGGCTATGCAAAGGTGGCCGATTCTGCGATTGCGCCGGGAACTTTCGGCTACAGCCAGCAAAAAGTGTACGAGTACAATCCAGACTTAGCTAAAAAGATGCTGGCGGAGGGCGGGTTTAAAGATGGCTTCACCGCAACTCTCTGGACGCGCAATACGAGCGAATTCATCGCTATCGCTGAAAACGTAGCGATTCAGCTCGGCAAGGTGGGCATCAAGGCGAAAGTTCAGGCTTATGAGAGCGGCACGTTGTTCGACATGCTCGACCATAACAAAGGTACTGACATGTGGATCGGCCGCTGGTCGCCGGGAACCGGGGAAGTGGATTACGGGATCCGCCCGAACTTCCATACGAAGAGCTTTGCGCCTGACAACAACAACTCCGGCTTCTACAGCAACAAGGAGGTCGACACGCTGCTCGATGAAGCGCTCGCGACTGCGAATAAAGAAGAGTCTTTGAAAAAGTACGCGGATGTACAAAAGATCATCTACGACGATGCGCCATGGGTGTTCCTGCACGTACCGGACAACGTCGTCGCCAAGGCAAAGGACGTCAACGATGTAAACGTGCTGCCGAGCGATACGGTGATCGTGAATAATGCCGTGAAGAACTAGAGGTGAATAGGCGTGCTTTCTTTCATCATCAGGCGAACAGCCGCAATTGTCCCCATGTTAATCATCGTTTCCATCATTGCATTTTTGTTTGTTCACCTGACGCCGGGCGATCCGATCCGCATCATGTACGGGAACGAAATCGACGCTGCCACCTACCAGATGCTCAAGCAGAAGGAGGGGTTCAACGATCCCTTGTACCAGCAATACGCCCGCTATGTCGGCAAAATCATCACACAAGGTGATTTCGGCATCTCGTACCGGACCAAGGCGAACGTATCCGATGAGATTGTACGCCGATTCGGCTATACCTTGATTTTAACGCTGGCAAGCATGGTGTGGGCGATCGTGATCGGGCTCATCGTCGGCGTGGTTTCAGCGACGAAGCGCAATTCCATCTGGGACCGCCTCGGCATGGTATCCGCGATCACGGCGCTCAGCGTGCCGGAGTTTTGGTTTGGTTTGATGCTGATGCAAATCTTTGCCGTGCAGCTCGGCTGGTTTCCGACGAGCGGCAGCGGCGGCATCCGCCACTTAATCCTTCCTTCCCTGACGTTGGGGCTAGGCGTAGCGGCGATCGTAGCTCGCTTTACCCGCTCCAGCATTCTGGAGGTGCTGCGCGAAGACTTTGTGCGGACAGCGCGGGCGAAGGGACAGAAGGAATGGGTGATCGTCATGACACACGTTCTGCGCAGCGCGCTGATCCCGGTCGTTACCATGACGGGTCTGCAATTCGGCTTTTTGCTCGGCGGTGCCGTCGTCGTGGAGCAAGTATTTGCCTGGCCGGGACTCGGTTCCTATCTGATCGATTCGATTCTGACGCGGGATTATCCGGTGATTCAAGCGCTGATCTTGTTGTTCTCGGTGCAATTTTTGGTCGTGAACCTGCTGGTCGACATCAGCTACGGATTGTTGAATCCGCAAATTCGTTACGAATAAAAAGGAGACCATTATGCCAACTACAACCAAATCACCCTCTCCTTTTCAAGCGTTTGTCCGGAAATTCCGCAAGCAGAAAGTGGCGGTGGTCTGCTTTGGCTTCACGCTGGTGATCGTGGGCGTAAGTATCGCGGCTCCTTGGATCGCCCCCTTTGACCCGTATCGGCCCGTCACGGATCAGTATGCGGAAAAAGGTGTCCAAGTAACGCAATTGACCAGTGCCAGTTTGGATGTACGAGCGCTGTACAGCGATGGAAGCGAGCAGCCGGCAAGCGGATTAAACCCGCTATCGTTCGATAGTGACGACAAGCTGATCGCTTCTGCGCGAAAAACGGAAGCGGGCGTAAGCATCAATGCGAGCGGCCAGGGCACGACAACAATTCGGGTGCAGAGCGGGGATGTAGCGTCTCGCTTTCAGGTGAATGTCTCTGGGGAAGGGCACGCTGAGCCCGCTCTGTCTCAATTGATCGCCGAGCTGCCGCAGCTGCGTACAGGGCAGACGGCAAAGATCGAGCTGAAAGCGTTGCTCACCGATGGCAGCCAAGTCGTAGGTGCATCCGAGATCGCCATGCTCGCGCAAAAAAACCAAGCGGTCGAGGCGATGAAGCCTGTTGAAAGCAACGGCTTTAACACCACCTCGACCACGCAGGCGAAGACAGGGCTTACGTTTGAGGCGCTTGCGCCGGGCATCGTAACGATTGGAGAGGACGGGACAGTGACTGCGGTCAGCCAAGGCGAGACTGCGGTGAAAGTGGCGCTAAACGGGGTTTCCACGCTCGTTCCGATCGCCGTCAACCAGCCGCTCTCCCACCCGGTGCTGACTCGACTGGAGCCGGAATCGCTGCAGATCGAACTGATCAATGCCTACAAGCATCAGCCGCCGTCCATCCTGCATTGGTTCGGGACGGATCACCAAAACCGCGACATTTTCAGCCGGGTGCTGATTGGGACGCGTGAGACGCTTTTGATCGGTTTCATTTCCGTTGCCATCGGTGCTGTCATCGGAACGATTCTCGGACTGATGGCAGGTTATTACGGCAGATGGGTGGATGCGCTCATCACCCGCTTCACGGATGTGCTCTTGGCTTTCCCCGGCATCTTGCTCGCGATCGCGGTAATCGCGCTGCTTGGTCCTGGCATTACCAACATTATCTTTGCGGTTGCCGTCTTTACCGTTCCAATCTTTATCCGCATTGTGCGCGGGAGCACGCTTTCGCTCAAGCAGATGATGTATGTGGAAGCAGCGCGTTCGATCGGCGTCAAAGATCATGTCATTCTCGCCCGCCACATTTTTCCGGGGACACTTTCGGTCGTCATGGTGTATCTGACCATGCGCATGGGGACGGCCATACTCATAGGGGCAGCACTCAGCTTTCTCGGCCTGGGCGGCGATATTACAGCGCCGGAATGGGGCGCTATGCTGAGTGCGGCAAAGGACAACAGCCGGAACATATTCCACCCCACCTTTTTTCCGGGGCTTGCGATCGTGCTGACCGTCCTCTCTTTCAATCTGCTCGGGGATGGGCTGCGGGATGCGCTCGATCCGAAAGTAAAGGAATAGGCGGTGTGTAATGATGCAGGAACGACTTTTGGAAGTGAACGGGTTGACGGTCAATTTTCGCAACGATAATCGAGAAATCACCGTTGTTCACAATATTTCTTTTCATATCAACCAAGGTGAGACTGTCGGCGTGGTCGGGGAATCAGGATGCGGAAAAAGCATCACCTCGCTATCCATCATGCAGCTTGTACCCACGCCGCCAGGGCGGATCGCAAGCGGCGAGATCCGCTACAAAGGAACGAATCTCCTGTCTTTGAAAAGTAAGGAGATGAATCAGATTCGCGGCAACGAGATTTCGATGATCTTTCAGGAGCCGATGACCTCGCTCACGCCGGTGTTTACGATTGGCAGGCAGCTCGATGAAGTCATCCGGCTTCATACCAAGGCATCGAAAAAGGAGGCAAAAGAACGGTCGATCGACATGCTCAAGCTGGTCGGCATTTCGCGGGCGGAGCAGATTTATGCCAGCTATCCGCACGAGCTGTCCGGTGGTATGCGGCAGAGAGTCATGATCGCCATTGGCCTTGCCTGCAATCCCAATCTGCTGATCGCAGACGAGCCGACGACCGCGCTCGATGTGACGATTCAGGCGCAAATCCTCGATCTGATGCGCGAGCTGAAGGAAAAGACCGGATCCTCGATTTTGTTCATCACGCACGACCTCGGAGTGGTGGCGGAGATGTGTGATCGGGTGATCGTGATGTATGCCGGTGAAATCGTGGAAGAGGCAGATGTCGATACGATTTTTAACGATCCGCGGCATCCATATACCCGCGGGCTGCTGGCTTCCATCCCCAAAATCGAGGAAAAGAAGCGGCACCTCTACTCGATTCCAGGGCAAGTCCCGCCGGTAGGCTCGATCACCCAAGGGTGCCGGTTCCGCGAACGCTGCGACAGTGCCATCGATCGCTGTGTGACGGACAATCCGGCGCTCGTTGCAGTTGCCGCCAATCATGCATGCCGCTGCTGGCTGCAAGCCGACTAAGGAGTGAACCTGATGACAGAAGCGTTGCTGGAAGCCAAAAACGTACGAGTCCACTTCCCAATCCGAAAAGGGATCTTGCAACGGACGACCGGTTACGTGAAAGCGGTGGACGACATCTCCTTTTCCATCCAGACAGGAGAGACATTCGGCTTGGTAGGGGAATCAGGCTGCGGGAAATCGACCACGGGACGGGCGATCTTGCAGCTGATCAAGCCGACCGCCGGACAAGTGCTGTTCGACGGGGAGGATCTGGCGCCTCTCGCTGCCGAACAACTGCGCCTAAAGCGGAAAGATATGCAGATGGTGTTTCAGGACCCATACGCCTCGCTAAATCCGCGCTTTACCATCGAGCAAATTTTGGAGGAACCGTTAAAGGCACACGAGGAGCGTGACGACGCGGAGTGGAAGCGGCGCATCGCTGACATGATGGACGTATGCGGCTTGAACAAAAGCTATTTGAAGCGGTATGCGCATGAGTTTTCCGGCGGGCAGCGCCAACGAATCTGCATCGCGCGCGCACTGATTCTCCGGCCCAGGCTGATCGTCGCCGATGAACCGGTATCCGCGCTGGATGTTTCCATCCAATCGCAAATCCTCAATCTCATGCAGGACTTGCAGGAGGAATTCCGGCTCACCTATCTGTTCATTTCGCACGATCTGGCGGTCGTCCACCATCTTTGCAATCGGTTGGGCGTGATGTATTTAGGGCGGATGGCGGAGATGGGGGCAGCCGAAAAGCTGTACGCCAACCCGCTCCATCCCTATACGAAGACGCTGCTGTCGGCCATCCCGATCTCCAATCCGCGGATGAACAAGGAGCGCATCCTGCTGCAAGGCGAAGTGCCGTCCCCGATCGATCCGCCGAAAGGGTGCGCATTTGTGACGAGATGTCCGAAGGCGAAAGAAATCTGCAAGACAGAGAGACCGGAGCTGCTGCCGGTGGAGGATGACCATCTGGTAGCGTGTCATCTCTTTGCATAAGGAGAGGAATGTGGAATGGTAGAAACATTGGTAGTCGTCAAACGCGGTAATCAGATCGAGAGCAGACATTCCGGAAGCATTGCAGTCGTCGATTATGAAGGAAATCAGCTGTATGCGGTAGGCGATGTAGGGCGCGTGACATTGACGCGCTCCGTCTTGAAGCCAATTCAGGCCATCCCGGTCATCCAGTCGGGAGCCGCTGACCGCTTTCTGTTTACCGATAAAGAAATATCCATTTGCTGCGGCTCTCACAATGGCGAGCAGCAGCATACGAAAGTGGTCGAGTCCATGCTGTTCCGCCTCGGGCTCACGGAGGAAAATCTCCAGTGCGGCGTACATGCGCCTTACAGCCAGGCAAGCTATGGGGAGTTGCTGCGCCAAGGTGTGGAGCCGACACCGATTCATAACAATTGTTCCGGCAAGCATGCGGGGATGCTGGCATTAGCCCTACAACTGCAAAGCGACATCAGTACTTATCACCATCTGGAGCACCCGGTGCAGCGCAAAATCGAGGAGGCACTTCTCGCACTGTCCGGACTGAAGGGAGACGAGCTGGTCACGGAAATCGACGGCTGTGGCGTGCCAACGTTCGGGCTGCCGCTGCACAACCTAGCCCATGTGTATGCCCAGCTGGCCCATCCGGAAAAGCTCGATTCCCTCTCGTTGCGCACGACGGTGAAACGGATCGTCTCTTCCATGATGGCGTATCCGGAGATGGTGAGCGGTACCGACGAATTTTGTACCGATGTCATGCGCGCGCTGCCAGGAAAGGTGCTGGCCAAGGGCGGGGCAGAGGGCGTTTATTGCATGGGGCTGCCGGAAAAAGGAATCGGCATCGCGATCAAGATCGATGACGGGGCTTTTCGCGCGGCGTATCCTGCTGCGATGGAAGTGTTGAAGCAGCTAGGTGTGCTGGACGCAAAGGAGGAGGAGGCGCTGCTGAACTATCGCAAACCGCCGATCACCAACCGCCGCAAAGAAATGGTGGGGGTAATCGAACCTGTTTTCGCGTTGAACGAATAACCAATCGAAAAAGGAGTGCATGGGTATGAAAAAGTTTGGCAAAAAAGTGCAGTCGTTTTTGTTGGCAGGGGTTATGCTTGTGGCATCACTCGGATTCGGAGGTAGCGTTTGGGCGGAGGAGCCAGCTGCTTCGCAGGATGAAGCAGCGCAGGACGCTCTCGCGGCGAAAGCGAAAGGAAGCCTCGTCATCATTGGCGGGGCTCAGCAGCGGGACAATGCTGCGATTCACGAAAAGATGATCGAGCTGGCAGGCGGCAAGGACAAGGCAATTATCGGCATCTTCCCAACGGCGAGCGGCTCGATGTCGTCGTCGAAAGAAATGAAGGAAGATTTCGAATATTACGGGGTGCCTGCCGACCATGTCAAAATCATCGACATCACCAAGGACAATTATCAAGACAAGGTGAACAACGATGACATCGTAGCTCAGATCGCCGAGACAAACGCGCTCTTTTTCGTAGGCGGTGACCAGGCGCGGATCACCAAAGCGTTTTACAATCCGGACGGCAGCAACACCAAGGCGCTGGATGCTGTCTGGGATGTGTACAACAAAGGCGGCATGATCGCCGGAACGTCCGCAGGCGCCGCGATCATGTCCAAAACGATGATTGCCAACACCGATTCGCTCGGCGCGCTTTTGAACGGCGTAACCTATGATGACACGAAGCCTGGACTGTGGGTCACCAAAGGACTCGGCTTCTTCAACGGAGGCATCGTTGACCAGCATTTCAGCAAACGCGGTCGTCTGGGTCGACTGGTCGTCGCCCTAGTTGCCGAGAAGCAAAAATACGGCTTTGGTATCGATGAAAACTCTGCGATGGTAGTCACCGGCAACACGATCGAGGTCATCGGCGCAAGCGGCTTGTTCATCGTGGATGCATCCAAGGCGTCCGTTTCCAAAAGCGGTGTGTACAAAGGAATCGACGTATCGTATATCGAGAAAGGCGACAAGTACAATTACGTGAGCAAACGCTTTACACTCGCCAAGGAAAAAGTAGCGATTGAGCCGGGGAAAGAATACTATGAGGGCAATACGCTCAACACGAGCGTGTTCGGGCTCGATGCCGCTAAAGTCATGCTGCTCGACGATCTGATGGACAACACGGCAAAAGAATCGGTCGGCGTCGCATTCGGCTTGGAAAACAATGGCGCTGGCGTCAAGGTCGTCTTCAGCAAAAATAAGAATACAAAAGGCTACTATGACGAAACCGAGTATGCGTCATCTGCCCTGCATGTGGATATGACGATTACGCCGATCGAAGTGACGATCAAGGAGAAGAAATAGGGAGCGCAACTCACGCTAAAAACCGTTCAGGACATGCGAAGGGTGCATGTCTGGACGGTTTTTTCTTTCACCTCGGAAGACACTGATCATTGGCGCAGCGCGACGATGTAAGCAGCTAGGGCTGCGAGTGAGGCAATCGTCCGCACATGGTTCCATGCTACCCAATCGGATAGGTAACAAGTCCACAGCGCGGCTCCCTCGGGGCTTGTGGGGGAGGCGGCGGCCAATGCGTCATTAAGCGGCACATTGCATGCAACCGTCACCAGAAAAGCGCCAACTACATACAGCACGCCTCCTGCGAGGAGATAGATTGCACCCGGCGTCCCCCATTTGAAACAGGCGATCACCCCCAACACGAGGCTCAACAGCGCTGTCACCATAAACACGAATAGAAACAAAGTGGTCACTATGGTGCTATTGATCGATTGCATGGCTGCGATGCCCTGCGCGGCAGGGAGGCGGGAGAGTGCGGTCATCACGAATGTGGAGAAGGCGAAAAAGACGCCAGCCATCAATCCACAGCCGAGTGCGGAGGCAAACGTCAGTCCGGAAAGCAGGCTATTCACTGCGCCAGCCCTCCCCGACACCAGCTGCGGCGGTAGTTTTCATCACAAGTGCAATCTGCTCATTCATGCGATCCTCTCCCATCAAATATTTTTTTACTGGCAAGCAAGCAGAAGTTTATATTTATTTCCTTAATTTGTAAAGTGTTGTTTTCTCTTGTCCATGAAGGACGCTTCATCAAAACTCAACATCACTATACATTGGCTTCATGCCGCGCTAACATTCCCGTAGTAAGATGAACAGCGTAGAGATGAACAAATGAGCGGGAGGATTCCAAATGCTGACCAAATTCCTTCGGTGGATGCTGTCCGAAACAGAAGACGTACACGTTGAGCGGAAACTGTATGTACAAAATGAAATCAACCAATTCGTGCCGAGCAATCCAGGTATGGCAATGGGGGCCAACCTGCTGTATCGGTCTTGAGCAAAAGCCGCAGCAGGCGAACGAAAAGCCGTCCGATAAATGTAGGGGATACATTTGCGGGCGGCTTTTGTTCATTAAACCAAACAGGGAGATGCGTGAAATCGCGTGTTTTCACTACACAGCTTGGGGGGAACGGGAAGATGGATACGGGAAGTCATCTTTTGCTGGGAATGTCGCTTGCGGGACTGGCGTATGCAGATCCTGTGGTGGCGCTTCATCCTGAGATCGCGCATGCCGTCATAATCGGTACGGTGATCGGTTCGGTCGCGCCTGATTTTGACACGTTGGTTCGATTGCGCGGATACGCCTTTTATATCCGCCACCACCGTGGGATCAGCCATTCCATTCCGGCGTTGTTCTTGTGGCCAGCCGTTATTTCAGGTTCAATCATTTTATGTAGTGAGCTTTCACATGGCTGGTTTTCCTTGTTTCTCTGGACGTTAGCGGCTGTTGTACTGCATGTTGGACTGGATATGTGTAACACGTACGGCGTGCAATCACTTCGACCTTTTTCCAAAGCATGGGTGCACCTCGACATTTTGAGCATTTTCGAGCCGTTCCTGTTCTTTTTGCATCTTGCAGGCATTGTGGCCTGGTGGCTGCATGTAGGCATTGCGCCGGGCGTGCTGTTCGGCTGGATTTATGTCATAAGCGGCTTGTACATTGTGATACGGGTGAGGCAGCACCGTGCGTTGATTCGGCTGATCAAAGCGCACAGCAATAAGAAGGGCCAGTGCCATGTCTTTCCACAGCTGAGTTGGTTCCGCTGGCAGTATTTGCTGGAAGGTGAGCAGGCGTTTTATACCGGCATAATCGAACGTGGACGCATCATGAGCGGTGAGGTATTTTCCAAGCAGGAGAAAAACGACGTCATTCAGGCGACGGTTGGGACAGACGGGGTTCGCGCATTTCTGGCGTTTGCGCAGCGTGTCCACGTCACGTGCTTGGAATTGCAGGACGGGTATCATGTACGGTGGAGCGATGTGCGCTTCTGGCATGGACAAAAGCTACCGTTTGGTGTAGATGTCCGGCTGGACCGGGAGCTGAATGTCATCAGCTGCTCGCTCGGCTGGCGCAAAAAGGTGTGGGAGCCGCCGTTCGTGTAAGTGCGCTACCCCGGCTACGCCGCCAGTAGGAGCCAACCCTCCGGAAATATCATGCGGCATTCAACCTGACGATGGATATACTTTCTTGTCGAATCTCGTATACTTTGAATAGTTCGACATTCTTCATAATGGAGGGTAGGACAATGAAAGGTATCATTTGGCTGCGTATTGCGGTCGTCTACTTCGTTATCGGGGTCGTTTTTGGAATGGGGATCGGTATCGCCCAGCTGTTCCAGCTTGCCACCGTTCACGCGCACATCAACCTGCTCGGCTGGGTATCGCTCGCACTCGCTGGCATCATTTACTGTCTATTCCCGCAAGCGGGCGTCGGCAAGTTGGGGAAATGGCATTTTTGGCTGCACAACATCGGCTTGCCGCTGATGGTCATCGGCTTGTATCTGGAGATCATGCAGCTCTCGACGCTGCCCTTGATCCAGATCGGCGGGATCGTGGCCATTATCGGGATCATTTTGTTTTTGATCAACGTTTTTGTCAACGTGAAGGAAAGCACGTTCGTTTTTGGGAAATCGGGGAGCAATAAGTTTTCGTCTTGAAAATGCCAGCAAGGCAAAAAGATGGCAGCATGGGCCGGATTGGACGGTTCCCGCTGCCATCTTTTTGTACAGATAAGAATTTATAAAATTCTTATCCAGTATAAGTTCAACCGCTGCTCCGCCAAAAGCTTGTCGTAGCCAGGTTTTCTAATGCATGAAAGGGAATGCTTGCTTTTAGGCCGAGGAAGATTGTACCATCACGGTAACGCAGGCGAGGAAGAGATCACGAAATGGGAGAGGGAAAGCCGGATGGAGCAACTCACAATCTACAACGAAAACATGGAAAAAATCGGCGTCATGGAGCGTGAACAGGTGCACAAGGAGGGCTGGTGGCATGAGACCTTTCACTGCTGGTTCGTCAAAATCGTGGCGGGGGAGCTGTACCTGTACGTCCAGAAGCGCCAGGCGGGCAAAGATACCTTTCCCGAAAAATTCGACATCACTGCAGCAGGTCATTTGCGCGCGCACGAATCGCCGGAGGACGGGCAGCGCGAGGTCGCGGAGGAGCTGGGCATCGAGGTCGATTTTGCCCAGTTTGTGCCGCTTGGCATCTTTGCGGATGAAGGTGCCTTTCAAGAGCTGATCGACCGGGAGTTTTGCCATGTCTACGCCTATCGAAGCGAGCATGCGCTATCCGACTTCCACCTGCAGCTCGAGGAAGTATCCGGAATGTACCTCATCAAGCTCCAAGATATGATCGACCTGTTCGCAGGAAAAATCGAGAATCTCCAGGCAAACGGCTTTGAAGCGACCGCCACAGAGCGGACCGATTTAACCGTTACATTGACAGTGACTGACTTTGTCCCGCATCAGACGCATTATTATCAAGGCGTATTCGGTAAAATCATCGAGGTTTTCGCGTAACTGCCGACCGGCTTGCAACGGAAAAAGGAACGGAAGCTTGGCGATGCTTGCCAGCTCCGTTCCTTTTTGATTCCGGTTCAATCCGTCTCATACAAAACCATTCCCATTCGTGAAATGTCATAGCCACCGAGCCCATGCACTTCCTTCTGGAACGCCTCCGAACGCAAAATCGTAAGCACGGTTTGAATCAGCTGCTGGTTTTCCGCCGTTTTCAGCAAAACGAGATCATAGCTTTCCTGGATGAGCGGGACAAAATCGATGCCGGCAAGCCGCGCTGCTTTTTCGATGCCGACCCCCACGTCCGCCTGACCGCTCGCGATCACGCTGGCGACGCCAAGATGGCTGGTCTCCTCAAAACCATAACCGATAAGCTGGTGCCTCGGAATTTGGTGAATCCGCAGCTGCTCATCAAGTAAAACGCGTGCGCCAGAGCCTTTTTCCCGATTGACCAGCTTGAGTCCAGGCCGCTGCAAGTCAGTCCAGGTCTGCAGCTGGAACGGATTGCCCTTTTGCACATACAGTCCTGCCCAGCGCGTCATGACATGAACGACCAGATACGACTCGCTGAGCAACATTTTGCGGATGTAAGGCAGATTGTACTCATTCGCATCCGCGTCCAGCAAATGAGTGCTGACCACATCGGACTCGCCTCTGAACATCGAGATCAGACTGTTCAGGCTTCCGGTATGGGTGCGGAGCGGACGGATGCCGATCTGTTGCTTTTCGATGTGTGCGGCAAGCAGATCGAGGCAAATATCCTGCCCGCTGATGATGATGGGGCGGGGTGCGGAGGTTTTGGCTGCGGAATTGCCAGGTACGTGTGCAGTCGCTTGCGCTGCGGGCAAGACGGCAGCAGGCGATTTGACCGCTACGTGCTCGCCTTTGGAACGGAGCTTGTATGCCTCTAGATCGGCTGCGTCCACACGCATTTGCCGACCGACGCGATAGGCGGGCAGCTCCCCTTTTTTGATCAGATCATAGACGGTCAATTTGGAGACGCGTAATAATTGGGCAATCTCCTCCGTTGTATAGGAAATCTCATTCGACAAGTTGCTTCCTCCCCGTGACATCGACACAGAACGATTCTGCTCATTTCTTTTCATTATAAACCTTTTGTATCAGTCGCTCCATGCTGTGAAGAAAGCATTCGTTAATATAAATAGATATATTTAGTTATAATTAGTTTTGAGAAAATGTGTATTTCAAGAAATAAAATATGGCTAATTATCTTTAGATATATATAATTGTAAATAGAATGCAACGAAAGTAGCGAAGGAGTGAAAGAAGTTGAGTAAGCAACGCAAGTCTGTTCTTTTTCTGTTCCTGTTTTGCCTGAGCCTGCTCACGGCGCAGGTTTTGCCTGCTTCAGCGGTTGTGGCACAAGCGGCTGCGGCAATCAATGTAAAAGTGGATGGACATCATCTATCGGTCAGCCAGCCGCCTGTCATCAAAAATGGCAGAATGCTGGTACCGATGCGCGATATTTTTGAAGCGTTGGGTGCCCGTGTGACGTGGAACGGAGCGAATAAGACGGCAACTGCCGTACAAGGCTCCACCACGATTGTGTTGACAATCGGGCAAAAAACCGCGAAAGTCAACCAGTCGAGCAAAGCGCTTGACGAAGCGGCGCAAATTATCAGTGGCAAAACGATGGTGCCGGTTCGCTTTGTCAGCGAAACATTCGGTGCAAAAGTGATTTGGAACGAGCATGCCCGTACCGTGGCAGTCGTCACGCCGAAGCTTGCGAACCAAAAAGCGGATTTGACTATTTCGGCTGCTGCGAGTCTGACCGATGCCTTGAATGAACTGAAGACCTCATTTAACGCGGATTATCCGAACTATCATCTGACCTTCACATTTGGCAGCTCTGGTAAGTTGGCCACGCAGATTCAGCAAGGGGCGCCTGCGGATGTGTTTCTGTCCGCTAGCAAAAAAGATATGGATACATTGGAAGCAAGTAAGCTGATCACAACGTCGACACGCGTCAATTTCGCAGAAAACCGCCTTGTGCTGATTGCGCCGAAAGATACCAAGCTGCCTGTGGCCGGCTTTGACAAGATCAACCCGGATGCCATCAAGCAAATGGCAATCGGCAACCCGGACAGCGTGCCTGCTGGTCGCTATGCCAAAGAAACGCTGATGAATGTAGGGCTGTGGGACAAGCTGCAAAGCAAAATCGTGTTTGCCAGCGATGTTCGCCAGGTGTTAACCTATGTAGAGTCGGGGAATGTTGATTTGGGCGCGGTTTATACGTCCGATGCACTTTCCACGGATAAAGTCAAAATCTTGGCGATCGCTGACACGAAATGGCACAGCCCGATCGTCTATCCGGGCGCGGTCGTCAATACGTCCAAATTCGCTTCTGAAGCGGACGTTTTCCTTGATTACTTGAACAGCGAAAAAGCGATGCTGATCCTCTCGAAGCATGGCTTCTATGTAAAATAAGCAAGTAGTAGCGGTTGAATTGAGAAAGGTGGCTATCATGACGGATATCGACTATACACCCTTGTATTTGTCTTTAAAAGTCGCCGGGATAGCCACCTCCATTGTTTTTATCAGTGGAGTTTTGCTGGCCCGGCTGCTCGCGCGCAAGGAGTTTGTGGGAAAAAGCGCGCTGGAATCGTTTTTTTTATTGCCGCTGGTCCTACCTCCGACCGTCGTCGGGTTCGGCCTGTTGATGTTGTTCGGCAAAACCGGAATCTTGGGAAAGTGGCTGCTCATGCATTATGACGTGCAGATCGTTTTTACTTGGGTGGGGGCGGTCATCGCTTCTGTGGTCGTTTCGTTCCCGATGATGTACCAGAGCGCGCTCGCTGCATTCCAGACGGTGGACAAGCATTTGGAAATCGCCGCGCGCACGATGGGCGCTTCCGAGTGGCGCGTGTTTTGGACGGTTTCCTTTCCGCTGGCGTGGCCGGGGGTTTTGGCTGGCTTGGTGCTCGCCTTCGCCCGTGCGCTGGGTGAGTTCGGTGCGACGATGATGCTGGCGGGCTACATCCCCGGCAAAACGGACACGATTCCGATCGCCATCTATTTCGCGGTGGAAAACGGGGAGATGGACAAGGCCTACTTTTGGGTTGTAATCATCGTTGCGCTCGGATTCAGCACCATCATGTGGCTCAATTGGTGGACCAAACGCAACCTCAGACGTTACGCACATGAAAGCAAACAAACATAGATTGGGAGAGAAACGCATGCTTTCTGTTCATATAGAAAAAAAGCTGGCCCATTTCCAGCTGGACGTCCAGTTTGCGGTCGGGAATGAACGGATCGTCCTGTTCGGCCCTTCAGGATCGGGGAAAACGACGATTCTCAACGCACTCGCAGGCATCATTCACCCCGATGCTGGCGGGATTTCGCTGAACGATACCGTCTTCTATGAAGCGAAAAAGCGCCCTCTTTCGATTCAGAAGCGTCGCATCGGGTATTTGTTCCAAGATTTCGCGCTGTTTCCTCACATGAAGGTCGAAGCGAACATTTTATACGGCGTCAAGCAAAAAGGGATGACAAGCCAATCTCCCCTCATCCAGCAGCTATTGTCTGTGATGAAGATCGGACATTTGCTGGAGAAATATCCTACGCAAATTTCCGGTGGTGAAAAGCAACGGGTGGCTTTGGCGAGAGCGCTTGCCACCGAGCCGCATCTGCTGCTGCTCGACGAGCCATTTTCCGCGCTTGATAAAGAGACAAAGGCACAATGCCATGAAATAGTAATCGAGCTGCACCAGACGTGGAGCATTCCAGTGATTTTGGTGACGCATGACCTGGAGGAAGCACAAAAGCTCGGAGACCGGATTCTGTTTATGGAAAAGGGTAAGATCGTGCGGCAGGAAGTGAATACGGGGCAAAAAGAGCGATTGCATTCCACGTAGGAAGCAATCGCTCTTTTTGTCGTGTTCAGTGTGGTGCTCCATTATTTTCGTTCCCGACGAGCGTCGCCAGCTCCGCCACATCAGTCTCCATACGGGCGATTTCATCCTCAGCCAATTGCTGTCCGCCATAACGGTAGCTCTCGTACGCGCGCGTGATGCGTTCGGCAAGGGGAGTGAGGGGACTGCTTATATATGTGGAGCGGATACGCTGCAAAAACTCGCGGCTTGTCTCCTCCAGATGGATCAACATGCCCCGCTTGCTCATCTGCTGCAAAAATTGATAGTAAGCGAACCTCACGCGGTCGTTTTGCGGCACATGCCATTTCTGCAAGTTCTCATGCGTTTTTTCTTCGGTAATAACGGAAGGGGCGAGCTTTTCCACAGTCTGTGCAGGTGGTGTGATCGGCTGCGCGGGCTGATCCACACGCTTGTTCTTTGTGTAATGCCTCCAGACCATCCGCCCCAAAACGAACAGAATCAGAAGGGCGACAAGTGCGATGAGATACGGCTCCAGCCGCGAAAACAAGTCTTGCTGAACAGGCGGAGGTGGCGCGTATTCCTGCTGCGAGTCGCCACTTTGCTCAAGAAATTTGTTCAATGCCGTATTGTTGCTGGCCTTACCTTTCAGCGCTGCGATCAGCGAATCGAGCCACAGCAAGAGCGGCATGAAGACCACTTTGAGCAGGCTAAAGACGGGCCCTTTGATCCATGTGAAGCTGTAGGCGAGCGCGTAGTAGAGGAGGCTTGCGGCCGCCAAAAAGACGGTGATGATCCCGATCGTGAGCCCTGCTTGCTGTCCTGCAAACACGCCGATTTTTCCACCGGAGAGTGCGGACGAGCCCGTGTCGCGCGTCAAAAACTCCAGGTAGCACATGATCAGAAACCAGATCGTCGAAAACGAGATCGCGAGCATGAGATCGGCTAGCGAAAACGCTCCTGTCATTGCCAGCCAAATCATGAGGCAGACGTAGGCGAACATGACAAGCGTGAATCGCTTGGTCAATTCGGGCAAGGTGATGCCTTCCGCTGCGCGTGCATGCAGGCGCCAATAGTATACGGCAGCACCGATCAGGGCGAGAATCACCGAATCTGCATACACATAGCCCAAAAGCGCGACGAGCAAGACCGTTAGCGACAGCAGGATCAGGCCGAGAAAGCCGCGGCTGCTTTTTTGGTAAAAGAACGAACCAGCGGAAAACAGCACGCTGATGGTGAGAAACAACCCGATCGCGCTCTTACCCGAAAAAGCCAGGTATGGCGTGATGAACAGCAGCAGCGCAATGATTTGCGCTTCAAACGTGAGCGCCAGTGAGCTGCGCAGAACGGTGTTATCGTTCATGGACGGCTGCACGCTCCTCTCGGCTAACACTAGACGCTCTCAAGCCGGAATGCCACTGTAGCTGAAGCGGGCGGAAAAACGGCGTGTCTGCGGAAGCGTCAAGCAGCGTCACTTCATGCCCACGCTTCATCAGTCGCTCTGCCATTCGGCTTGTCTCCGCGTCAAAGCGAGAAGAAACAAGGAGAATGGAGAGCTTGTGCGTACTTGCTTCCAGGCGGCGGAAAACAGTGGACAGCGATGTGGGCACAAAATGGTTCATTTTCGCCAGCTGTGTCAGGATGTGCACGTATTGCGCTTTTCCTCCACCCTCTGCCAGGTGAAACAGCTCGCGCCCGCGCTGCCTCACATTCAAGTAAAGCGAATGCGGCGTCTTTTCTCGGCGGAAGCGGGCAGCAGCAGACGCGATGGCCGAAATCGTCCGCTCGTTTTCCAGATCGTTGAAACGCTGCAGCCTCGGTTCGTACATCGGCAGCATATGGCCGATGATCACCCATTTTTGTGAGGACGTATATTCGTAGAGCCGCGTTTGCAGCTGGGCTGTCTTGGCGGTCGCCTTCCAGTCGATCGTTTTTTGCCGATCGCCGGGCAGATAGTGGCGGACACCGCGGATGAAAGCAGGGTCGTCCTGCATGCGCTGCATCGACAAACGTTTGCCCAACGGTTCAAGCGCTCCTTTTTGGTACGGGGGCAATGCAGTGATCTCGGGATAGACCAAAAGCGAGTAGGATGTTTTGCCGGTGTGTACGCAAGGTTCGGTCGCAAATGGGCTCATCAGCTCCATCGCCATATCCGTCAGCCAAAGCACACCACGCTTCCGAGGAATCAGCGTCAGCTCACGTATGACCTGTGAACGGGGTGGGACGTGCATAAATACCTGGATCTGCAGCTGTTTGCTCGCCTCCAGGCAAACATCCGCGCCTTCAACCTCTACGGTCATCGGGAGCGTAAAGCTGAGCTTGGTCGCCGGAAGCGGGAGTATTGAACGGTTTTGCACCGCGATGCGCATGGACGTTGGCGTATGTGGCATCACCCGCGATTGCGGACTGCTGCAGGTGATTGTGACAAAACGGGAAATCCGCTTTTGCCACCAGCGATGCGCAACCAAAAGAAACAGGAAGAAACACCCGAGCGCGAAGAAAAACCAGTAATGCGTAAGCAGCGCGACAAACAGGAAAATGCCGCCGATCAGTTGAAACGAATCCCGTGTCGTCATTTATTGAACGCCCGTTTCCACAGGTGCTGGCACGCTTTGCAGCAGCTCCTGCACGACATCTCGCTCCGTCTGCAACAGCTCTGCTTCCATCGTCAAACGGATGCGGTGGGTGAAAAGCGGGGGTACAGCCAGCTTGACATCATCTGGCAGGACAAAGCTTCTGCCATCGATGTACGCAATCGCCTGGGAAGCGCGGACCAAGGCAAGCATGGCGCGGGGGCTGATGCCGACCTCGATCGATGAATGGGTGCGGCTCGCCTCCGTCAAATCGATGATGTAGTTTTCGACGGCCTCGCTCACATGAACGCGGCGCACTTCTTTTTGCATCTGAATAATGTCTTGCGCGCCAAGCACTGGCTGGACGTCGTCCAGCGGTGAATCGGTGCGGAAGCGGCGCATGATGGCAAGTGAATCGGTCCGCGTCCCATAGCCCAAGGAAAGTCGGAACAAAAAGCGGTCCAGCTGTGCTTCAGGCAGCGGGTACGTGCCTTCCGATTCGATCGGGTTTTGGGTGGCGATGACAAAAAAAGCCTCAGGCAGCGGCAGGCTGACGCCTTCGATGGTAGCTTGGCGTTCTTCCATGCATTCCAGGAGACCGGACTGCGTCCGGGGCGTTGCCCGGTTGATCTCATCGGCAAGCAGCACATCGGCAAAGACCGGACCGCGGCGCAGCTCGAAATTGCCTGTTTTCGGGTTGAAAAAATGCAGTCCCACCACGTCGGACGGCAGCAGATCAGACGTGAACTGCAGCCGCTGGAAGGCGCCGCCGATCGACTGGGCCAGCGTCCTAGCCAGCACCGTTTTGCCCATCCCCGGCAGATCCTCCAACAGGACATGTCCGCGCGCAAGCAAGCCTGCGATCAGCAGACGAACTTCCGTTTCTTTTCCTACGATGACACTATTGATCGAATGCAAGAGCTGTTGAACCTTTTCAGCGTGCATTTGGTTCCTCCTTATAGGAAGCTTTTTACGTGGAAATCCCATCTATTCTCTCATTATTTTCAAAACATTTCCATAAAGTATGGAAAATTCAGCATGATCAATCAATAAATTTTTATAAAGAAAGAGTCGCCATTCACTTCAAGAGTGAAAGCTCCTGGGCCTTCAGCAAAGCCTGCGTGCGCGATGAAACGCCTAACTTGCCATAGATTCGGTTCAAATAAATTTTGACCGTCCCGACTGATAAGGAGAGTTGCTCGGCCATCACCTTGTTCGTGGCGCCTTGTCCGATCAGGTCGAGCAGGGCCAGCTCTTTTTGGGTGAGAGGAGACAGCGGGAACGGCAATTCTTTTGTACCTGACTCGCCAAGCTGGGTCAGCATGTTCACATAATCACGGCTGACTGTGTTCCAGGCTTGTGTTTTGCGATAAGCGACAAGCAGCTGATGCATTGGTTCGCCTTCATCCACAAAACTACGAATATAGCCATTCGACTCCGCTAGCAATAGCGCTTCATGCAAGAAGCCGATGGCATCTGTTTGGTTGTCGTCCTGATATTCGAGAAGCGACTGCAGTAGTGTAATCTCGCATTGGCTAACCAAGCAGTTTTCCCGTTTGGCGAGCGGTTTCAACGCGGTGAGCAGCTCGCGCGCCTGCTCGTATTCGTTTTTCGCCATATACAAGCGCACAAGCGTCAGCAATTCCAGCTCTTTGGCCAACGTCGCCTGCATGCCAATCGACTGCCTTAGCGGTTCGGCGCGGCTCCATGCTCGCTCCACATCGCCCATGAGCAGGTCCAAACGGGTATGGAAGGCGAGCAGCGGCCGCTGCCAGTGTGGCTCACCCCATTTTTGGACGGTTTGGATCGCTTCGTCGATAACGTAACGGGCCAGCTGTCTTTCGGCATTGGCCCAATGATGGCGTGCGCGAGTAAGGCAGTTGGGGATGTACAGCCCTGCCACTTGCTTGTCCCAGGCGATTCGCTGGACCTTGTCGAGCAGCGCACGGCTGTCAGCCAAGCGATTCCATTCGTAATACCCTTCCGCCAGCGCCTGGTTCACGTACATGTTCATCAAGGAATCGCGCCAGCCGTGGGATTCGAGAATCTCGCTGAACCTGAGCCCAATGGCTTCCGTATGTTCATTGAGGATTCCTTTGAGCCCGAATGCGGTACGGCGGATGAACGGCTCTGTCGTATTGTAGTTGAACTGGTAGAAGACGGGGCTTTCCGGCAATCTTTCATAAAATTGCTCTGCCTGCGCAAACCAGCGGGGAAAATCGCCGGTCGCAAACACCAAATTGGCCCTGACGAAAAAGACACCGCCGAGAAACTGGCGCTGCTCTTCTGAGGGTGGCCAGGCTCTACACGCCGCTTCGAGCCGGTCGATCTCCGCCGCGGCCCGCACTGTCTCGCCGGCCACAACGAGGATGAACGCAAACAGCAGTGAAAGCAGGGGGGACAGCATCTCGGCAGGTGCGGGAATGCTGTCAAACCAGCGGATGAGCGTGGCGAATTCCCCTCGCGCAAGAACCGCTACGATATGCGTCTCTATCAGCTGCGCGGCTTGTTCATATTGTTTTGCACGAATGGCGTGATCGATCGCCTCATCCAGCAAGCCCATGTCGGCAAAAGCCCGACTGGCAAGCTGATGGAGATGGAGCCAGTTTTGCGGCTCTTTTTTCTGGAGCTCGGCGCGCAAAAAATCCGAGAACAAATGATGGTACCGGAACCAGCGCCCGGCATGATCGAGCGGGATCAGGAACAGATGCTGCTTCTGCAGGCGTGCCAGCATGGCATCGCTGTCGCTGCGCTGGCGGATGGCGTCGCAGATGGCCGCATCCATCCGCTGCAAGATCGAGGTGTGCAGCAAAAACTCCTGCATGTCCGCAGGAAGCCGGAACAAGACCTCTTCAAGCAAAAAGTCAGCCACATTTTGGGGAGAGCCGGATAACTCCTCGATGAAACGATCGCAATCTAGTTGATTTTGCAGAGAGAGGGCAACGAGCTGCATGCCGGCCACCCAGCCTTCCGTAAAGGCGGAGAGCTTGCCGAGCTGCTCAGTTGAGAGGGAAAGATGCGCGATCTCGCGGTAAAACATCGCTGCCTCTTTTTCAGTAAAGAGAAGCGATTGGCTGGTGATCTCGGTTACGCCGCCGCGAACGTGCCATTTGGCAACGGTAAAAGGAAGCGAGGAACGGCTCGTGATCGTGAGATGGACGTGACGGGGCAAGTAATCGACCAGGTAGGCGAGGCTATCGTGAATCGGGACATGATCGATCGTATGGTAATCATCGAGAATGATCGCCATTTCTTTGTTGTATTCATACAGCTCGTTGATCAGGGCGTCTACAATCGTATAGATCGACGTTTGCGGGTACGATTGCATGAGCGGCCCGATTGCGGCTGAAAGCCCGGGCATGCAGGTGGACGTGAGCCCATAGATCAAATAGCGCCAAAAACGCATGAGGTCATTGTCCTTGTCATCGAGCGAGATCCAGATGATCGGAAACGACGCATTGTCGGCCCATTGGCTGAGTAGCGTCGTCTTGCCGAAACCTGCCGGGGCGCAAATAGTTGTCAAACGTGTGCGGCGTCCTTTATCGAGCAAGTTCGCAAGATGATTACGCAAAACGAGCTTGTCGTGCTGCACGGGAAGAGTGATTTTAGTTCTCAACATGACGGAATCGCCAAGGTCTGTTGGTTTCTGCATAAGTCCTCCTTGCCCGCCAATAGCGGCAATTCTATTATATCGTTTTTTTGCTAGTGAGAAGATGCTAGGAACGGCGAAACTACACTGCTGGACCATGACAAAAAAGCTCGCCTCAAAGCAGGCGAGCAAATGGTATTTCATTCGAATCAATTATTTTTTGTCGTTTTTCTTCTCATTCAGTGCTACGTGGGAAGCGAAATCGTGAATGAGTGTAGCTGCGAGCAGCGAAGTGATGGTGGTTGGATCGTACGGTGGCAGCACTTCTACCAAATCGAAGCCGATGTAGTTCAGGTCAGTCAGGCTGCGAACGATTTCCAAAGATTCAGCGCTGGAGAAGCCGCCTGCTTCAAGCGTACCTGTACCTGGAGCAAACGCTGGATCGACGAAATCGATATCGAAAGTCAGGAAGACAGGCGTGTCGCCGATTTTGTTTTTGATTTCGCTCACGACATCCGCGATGCCGCGTTGGCGCAATTCAGGGGTGGTAATGACGTTGTAGCCCAATTCATAGCTGGCATCCAGATCGCCAGGGTGGTTCAGCGTGCCGCGGATCCCGACTTGGAACACTTTATCCGGTTGGAGCAAGTTTTCTTCGTACGCGCGGATGAATGGGGAACCATGCCAGTATTTTTCTTCGTAGTATGTGTCCCACGTGTCGGTATGGGAGTCGAATTGGATCATGGCAACAGGACCGTACACTTTAGCTGCAGCGCGCAGGCTAGCCAGCGTGACGGAGTGGTCGCCACCCAGACCGATTGGGATAATCCCTTTTTGCATCAATTCGAGCATCGCAGCTTCAATGCGCTCGTAGCTGCGATGGATGTTGTGTGGAATAACCGGCACATCGCCGACATCGATCGCATTGGTATCGTCGAACGGATACACTTTGTGGATCGGATGATAAGGGAACAAAGTCATCGAAGCTTGGCGGATCGCTTGCGGCGCAAAACGAGCACCGACGCGGAAGGAAGCGGCGGTATCGAAAGGCATTCCGATGATCGCGACCTTGGCATTTTCATTGTCTGCTGGCAAGCGCATAAACGAACCTGTTGTGCAAAATTCTGGTTTTACGTCTGGTGTCAAAGGATATTTCATGGGAAGTTCCTCCTGGAATTGTTAGATTTGTTGGTTTGGTTTGGTTTTTTACGTTGAAGGCTTTCCCGTTTTTATAAGATCATCGACAGCAAAACTGCGATTAAGAACAGTTTCAAGTTCATTTCAGACTAACCCCTACCTTTTGATGAAAGTATGGCTGTATGCTTTACCTCTAAGCAAAAACGATACCAACTGTAATAAACGCGATTTTACCCGCTTTTGCATCGTTTTTACCCAGGGATGAATTGATTATGCACCAATGCATCATTTTTTCTAACTAATATTAGTTAGGTAATGGGCGTTAGCGTTTCCAAGCAATCGATGCTAAAATCAATTCACTTGAATTGTATTTTACCACAAAATGTGATCGGAAAGGTGGAATGTATGAAGATGGCAGAAGCCGCCAGTAAAGGGAAGGTGCGCTTGACCGAAGGGCCAATCGGAAAAACACTATTCTTTTTTGCCCTCCCTGTCTTATTCGGCAACGTCCTGCAATCGCTCAATGGCTCGATCAACTCGATCTGGGTAGGGAAGTTCCTCGGAGAGACCGCGTTGGCCGCGACGTCCAATGCGAACAATATCATGTTTTTTCTGCTCAGCTCCATTTTCGGGATCGGCATGGCCACAACGATTTTGGTAGGACAAAATATCGGGGCCAACAACATGGGAGAAGCGAAGCGGGTCGTAGGGACGAGCGCGGTGTTTTTTTGTTCGCTGTCGATTTTAATCGGTTTGATCGGTTTTCTATTTTCCGCCGACATCTTGCAATGGATGAATACGCCGCCCGATGCCATTCCGCTTGCTATTGCCTACACGCGCATCATTTTTGCCGGAGTCCCGTTTTTGTTCGTGTATAACTTCATCATGATGATTCTGCGCGGGTCGGGCGATTCGAAAACACCGTTTTATTTCCTGCTTATTTCGGTGGTTCTCGATATCGTGCTGAATCCGCTGCTGATTTTCGGGATTGGCCCGTTTCCGGAGATGGGCATATCCGGATCGGCGTTCTCCACGCTCATCGCCCAGTTCATCAGCCTGATTTTGCTCGTCGTCTATCTGTTCAAGACGAATTACTTCCTGTTATTGCGGAAAGGCGAATACCATCTGCTGCGCTTCGACCGCGAAATTATCGCTGCTCTAATCAAAAAGGGGCTGCCGATGGGATTCCAGATGATCGTCGTCTCATCGAGCGGGCTGGCCTTGATCAACCTGGTCAATACGTTCGGCTCGGATGCCACTGCGGCGTATGGGGCCGCGACGCAGCTGTCCAACTACATCCAGATGCCAGCAATGGCAATCGGTGCAGCGGTGTCCTCGATGGCGGCGCAAAACATCGGGGCAGGGAAGTGGGATCGCGTGACGCGCACGGCCATGACGGGCATTTTGTTCAATTTCGTCATGTCCGGGATATTGGCCGCGCTCATCTATGTGTTCAACCGCGAGGCGCTGTCGCTGTTTCTCCCTACTGAGGGAGATGCGATCGCGATCGGAATGCATATCAACCGGCTGACCCTTTGGGCGTTTGTGCTGTTCGGGATCAACTTTGTCCTGGCAGGTGTTATCCGTTCGACCGGTGCCGTCATGGTGCCGCTTCTCGTCACATTTATCGCGCTTTGGGTCATCCGCATCCCGATGTCCTACTATTTGGCGAATGTTTATGGTTTGGATGCGGTCTGGTGGAGTTTTCCCGTCAGCTTTACCATCGCTGTCATTTTGACGGTGCTCTACTACATGTTCGGCAATTGGAAAAAAGCGAAGATGATGTCGTAGCGGAGAACAAATATAAAAAGAAACCAGCCGATCATGGCTGGTTTTTATCATTTGAAAGAGGAGATAAGATTCGTAAGTCTAAAGCTGGCTACGATCGAACGATCAACAGCGGTTTTGTCGTTCGGTGAATCACTTTGTAAACCGTGCTGCCGACCAGCAAATCGGTGAGGCCGCTTGTTCCGTGGTACCCGAGCGCAACCAAATCGATATGCTCTTGCTCGGCGGCTTCCTTGATTCGCAGGGATGGATCGCCGATCGCCACCTTTGTGGTGTAGGTGACGCCGGATGCGCGCAGCAGCGGCTCGTATGCGGCGATAATGCGTTCGCCGCTGGTCACCAGCTTCTCATGAATATCCTCGCTAAGCTCTTCCGCGTGAGGGAAAGAGTAGCCGACCGCCGTGAACAGTACGAACTCTGCGCCGGTCTTTTTGCCCAGCTGGATGGCCGCTTCGGCAGCATAACGGGCGTGATCAGAGCCGTCCACCGCAATCAGGATGCGTTTTGGCGCATGAACGGATTCGGTTTCTTCCGGCACGAGGATGATTGGAACCGGCAGGTGGTGCAGCAGAGGATAGCCGATGCTGCCGAGCATCCAGCCAGCGACACGGCCATAGCCGTGCGTACCCATCACGATCATGTCGTGCTCTTGGGCCCAGTTGCCGATCGCCTCGTGCGTAATGCCGACCTCATAGTTCATGGTATAAGGCACGCGAGAATTTTCAACCAGCTCAAAAGACGGCTGGAGGTGTTCCATCGCGTCCTCTTTTTGATAGCGAGTGAATTGCTCAGGATCAATGAACGTCACGGTTTTTCCCGGCGGCAGCGGCGAAAGAACATGCAAGAGGGTTAGGGACGCATCGGTTTTGTCAGCAGCGATCGCCGTCGCCAGGCGGACGGCCTGCTGCGAACGCTCACTTGCGTCGATTGGGACCAAGAGCTTCGTCATGATAAGTTCCTCCTAAACAGAAATGGTGATTAACGTACGATCAATACCGAGCATTTGGCATGGTGCAGCACCTTGGCGCTCACGCTGCCCAAAAGCACGGAGGAGACGAGGCCATGGCCAACGCTCCCAACCACGATCAGATCGCACTCTTTTGCTTCGGCTTCATTGCAGATTTCTTCCGCTGCACCGCCGAGAATGTTGCGGTACGCGACGCGCGATTTATCCTCGAACTGCGCCCATGCCTGATAGGAAGGCGTCTCTTCCGGTGAGAGCACGTCTTGCGGCTGAGGGATAACGGCAGCCGGATAGCCAGCGATGACGGGGACGAATGGCTGGAACACGTGTACGAACGTAATTTTGGCTTCCGGCAGCGCTTCGTGCGTTTGCTTTGCCCATTCGACCGCCTTTTGGGACGTTTCGGAACCATCAACTGCAACTAAAATATTGGTAAACATGAGTGACCTCCTGTTTTAACTGTTATTTCGTTTCCTGAAGCACCTTCAGTATAGCAAAGGGGTCTTTCGCTGTATGTCAGGGAGAACCCTGAATATGAGGGAGGTTTTTCCCTGATCTTTGCGATGGAAAGCCACTGACTGGTCCGAGGAGTCGCAACCGTTCGAACTTTCAGTCTTGACTTTGGAAGAAAGATGGGAATTAATGAGGGTAGGAAAAGGCCGTCCATTTTTACATAGAAAAGAGGAGACAAGTCATGGAATTGCAAGAAAAGCTGGAGCGAATCGCGCGAGAAATGCCGGGGACGTTCGGGGTTGCAATCAAACATCTGGAGACGGGCGAAGAAGCGTCCTTGTTTGGGGATGAGCTGTTTCAGCTGGCGAGCGTTTTCAAAATCCCGATCCTGGCGACATTGTTTCGGGATGTGGAGGAAGGACGCCTTTCGCTGGGCGAGCGTGTGAAGCTTCAGGCGGACGAGCGTGTGCCAGGCTCGGGCGTGCTGCAGGAGCTGGACCCCGGGGCCGAGGTGACGATCAAAGACTTGGCGATGCTGATGATCATCGTCAGCGACAATTATGGAACTGACCAGGTGCTCAAGCATGTGGGGATCGAGCGCGTCAATCGCTTTATGAATGAGCTAGGCCTCGTAAAAACCAACATCCAGCACGATTGCTGGCGCCTGCTGACGATCTGTACGGGACTTGATTTGCCAGCGCCGACCGCGGAGGGATACGAGGAATACATGCGACGCGAAGACGCTGATCAATTCGACGAGGCTCATTCGATCCTTGAGCCGCGGCCGGAGAATAACGTATCGACTCCCCAAGAGATCAACCGCCTGCTGGAGATGATCGCGAAGAAGCAGCTGATTTCCGAAGCGGCCTGCGACGGGATGCTGAACATTCTCAAGCGTCAGCAATTTACCAGCCGCATTCCGAACCTGCTCCCTGGACAAGCGCGTGCCGCGCACAAAACCGGAACGATCGGCAGCTGTGTCAACGACGCCGGAATCGTCTACATGCCGCAAGGAAAAGGTGCGTTTGCCATCACGGTGCTGTCGCGCGATAACGAAAGCACCAATCAGGGCGCACAAACGATTGCGCGACTGTCCCGCGCTGCATACGATCACTTCATGGAATCATAAATCGAAAAAAAAAGAAGCCGGTGCGCATGCATCGGCTTCTTTGTCTGCAACTTTTTTTCAGAAATCCGCGTATATCCACTACAGCCAAACGACAGCTGCTTACCGAACCGCTTTCGTCCGCCCCGCCAGCTCGACGAATGACGAAGCAATCCGCAGCATGTTGTCATCGTGCAACCACATCCGCTCCGGATGCCACTGTATGCCGACAATCGTGGCATCGTCGTTTTCAATCGCTTCAATGACGCCGTCCGGCGCAACGGCCGTGACGCGAAAGCCCGGCGCCGGGTCTTTGACCGACTGGTGATGGGACGTATTTACCAGCACTTCATCTTTGCCAAGCGCATCTCTGACAAAGCCGGGAGCAAGTGAAACGCTGTGCGCCGCATATAGCTTGGAGCCTTTTTGCCCGTGCTGGAGAGCATGGGGGATTTGGGACGGGATGTCCTGAACGAGATTTCCGCCGAGCGCCACATTGATGATCTGCATGCCGCGGCAGATACCCAGCATCGGCTTTTTCAACTCACGGGCAATGCGAATCAGCGCAAGCTCCGCCACATCGCGCTCGTAATCGACCTCGCCTAAGCCCGGCAGCGGCTGTTCGCCGTAGAGATGGGGAGCAGGGTCTTCTCCACCGGTCAAAATCAGCCCGTCCAGCGCTTCGACCATTGCTTGCAAGGGGGCGTTCGGCTGATGCAGGAGCGGCAGCAACAACGGTGTTCCGCCGGATCGCACTACGCCGTCGATATAGCTGTTGCTTACATAAAAGTTCGGTTCGTGCGGATTTTTGGCAAAAAATTGTTTGGGACAGGCAATGCCGATGATAGGCGGCATGTTCTCACCTCGTTTGTCAGTTGGAAGAATGTACGATTAGTATGGAAGATCTCAGGCAGAAAGGGAACAAAAAACGTATAGAAGATTTACATAAGGTGTATTGAGGAATTCAATTTGTCATGGTTCTTTTCCTTGCAGTACGATGTGTACGAGCAAAAAAGAAAGAGATGCAAAAGACGTAGCAAACGATGAATCCGTACAGGGGGGAAGCTTGCATTGAAGAAGAAGTTGATCCGTTGCATGAGCATGTTCGTGCTGCTAGGAGGAATGTTGGCGGGCTGTAGCAGCAATTATGCCGCCACACCAGCGCAGCCGACACAGCCACAATCGCAAGGAAACGCAGGAACTACCGATGCCGGCAGCAAAGCACCGCAAATTTTGCACCTGAATGTAGAAGAACCATCATCGCTTGATACTGTTTCAGCAGACGAGGCGAATTCCGGCATTTTGATTCGCGAGCTGTTTGACGGGCTGACACGCTTCGATGAAGACGGGAACGCCGTCAAATCGTTGGCAGAGGACATCAAGGTGTCCGACGATCAGCTGGTGTACACCTTTACGCTGCGCGATTCGAAATGGACGAATGGCGATCCGGTTACTGCCGAGGATTTCGCGTATACCTGGATGCGCAATCTCGATCCGAAAAACGCTTCTCCCAATGCATACTCTCTCTTTGATGTGAAAAATGCCAAGGCCTACTATTCGGGCAAAGCCAAGGCGGAGGATGTCGGCATCAAAGCGCTTGACGTCAAGACACTGCAGGTGACGCTGGAGCACCCGACATCGTATTTCTTAGCGTTGACCCCATTTTTCACGCCGGTCAACAAAAAGGCGGTAGAAGCCAATCCGCAGGCATGGTGGAAAGATCCTTCGACATTTGTCAGCAACGGGGCATTCAAGCTCGATACGTGGGAGCACAAGAGCAAGCTGGTGCTTGCCAAAAACGACACCTACTGGGATAAAGATGCCGTCAAGCTCGATAAAATTGAGTTTTCCATGGTGGCTGACACCAATACCGAGCTGGAGATGTTCAACCATGGTGATCTGGATTGGGCAGGCGGACCGCTCAGCTCGCTTCCGGCTGATGCGATTCCGGTTCTGAAGGAAGAAGGCAAGCTGAAATCCAAAATGAAGGCGGCCAACTACTACATCAAGTTCCAAACCGAGAAAGCGCCGTTCACCAATGAGAAGATCCGCAAAGCGTTTGCTTATGCGATCAACCGCCAGGAGCTGACCGACAATGTGACCCAAGCGGGACAGACACCTCTTTTGGGATTCGTGCCGCAATCGATGGCACTCAAGCCGGAGGGCTATTTCAAGGACAGTGATTCCGAGCAAGCGAAAACCTTGCTTGCAGAAGGCATGAAAGAGTTGGGCGTGACTACCTTGCCGACCGTCACCTTCATGTATAATACGTCCGACATGAACAAAAAAATCGCCGAAGCGTTGCAGGCACAATGGAAAAAAACGCTGAACACCGACGTGAAGCTGGAAAACTACGAGACAAAGGTCTTTTTGCAAAACCAGGAAGGCGAAAACTACATGTTCTCCCGCTCAAGCTGGGTAGCTGATTACAACGACCCGATCAACTTTCTGGAAAAATTCACAGAGAAAGAAAGCTCGAGCAACAACACGCGCTGGTTCAACCAAAAGTACACCGATCTCGTGGAGGGAGCACGTGTCGAAAAGGATGCAGCCAAGCGCAAGCAAATGTACACGGAGGCGGAAACGATCCTCATGGATGCGATGCCGGTCACACCGCTTTACACGAATGTAAACGCATGGGTGCAAAATGACAATCTCAAAGGCGTCATCGTCGATGCGCTGGGGTACGTCGATTTTAGATTCGCCTATAAAGAATAGAAGAGATAAAAAAGGAGGATGGAAGTATGAGTGAGAACATAGCTTATTTCAATGACCGCTTTATTCCGGTCGATCAAGCGGTTGTGCCGATCGAGGAGCGCGGCCTGCAGTTAGGAGACGGCGTCTACGAGGTGCTGTGCATCTACAACGGCGTGCCGTTTACGCTGAAGGAGCATCTGGATCGACTGGAACAATCGGCAAACGCGATTGAGATTGATCTGCCGCAAAGCAAAGAGAAGCTAGCTGAGCTGGCGTGGGAAGGCATTCGCAAAGCAGGCATTGAAAACGGTACCTTGTACATGCAGGTCACACGTGGAACAGCGCCACGCAATCATCTGTTCCCGGAAAACATCACGCCGAACCTGTATTTGGTCTGGAAGCACGGCGCGCCTGATTTTTCCAAGTACAAAGCTGAGGGTGCAGCAGTGTTTACAGTAGCAGATGAGCGCTGGAAAAATTGCTACATCAAATCGATCAACCTGCTGCCTAATTTACTCGCGAAGGAACAGGCGAAGCGAAAAGGTGGCCAGGAAGCGCTGCTGGTGCAGGATGAATGGGCGAAAGAAGGGTCATCGTCCAACTTGTTTATCGTGAAAAATGGACACTTCAAGACGCCACAGGCTGATCACTCGATTTTGAAGGGAATTACCCGCCAAAAGCTAATCACGGTACTGAATGAGCATCAGATTAAGGTGAGCGAGCAGCCGATTTCGCTTACGGAAGTGCTTGAAGCGGACGAAGTATTCATGACTAGCACCACGATGGAAGTGCTGCCGGTCGTCTCGGTCGACGGCAAACAGATCGGGGCAGGAAAGCCGGGGGATTACTTCCGTCAGCTGACAGCGTGGTACAGCGAGCTAGTCGCGCAGGAATGCAAGCCAGGCACAATCAAAACCGTATAAAGGAACGGCGAGGGAAAGCCTTGCCGCAGGCTGTCGAGCATGCTCGGCAGCTTTTTTCATTTCAGCGTGGCTTGACGTAACGAAATCGGTGTCGAAACCGTCAGACTATCGATGAAGTGATCAGAATGATCGGATAAATGTTTGTATGGAGGGACCGTTATGAAGTTAAAAAAATCAATCCTGCTTTTGGCAACGCTCAGCTTGTTCACCGCCATTCCGGCATCAGCTGCTTCGCCGATTGTCGAGAAGATGAAAAAGGTGGACCAGCAGCGGATACAAGCGGAACAAAATGAGGAATGCACTATGGGATGCCGGGCAGCTAGAGAATCGTATAACTGGATAGGCCCGACTTTTTATGAAATGCAGTTGAAAAACGACCAGCTGACCCCGGAGCAGCTCTACATCTTGGGCAAGGTGAAGGGACTCATCCAGAAAGAAGCGGAAATCATCGATTTGTACGAAGCAAACGAGCGAACGCCGTACAACAAAGTCCGTGATGAGGTGCAGGCGACAATACTCGATATGCTGACCTACACGGCCAAGATGAAAGAGGTTTCCGCCAACGATGTGAAGGTGCTGACCTACGCTGTCGCTAAATCGCGCGCACTTTATGCAGATGCATCGTGGAAGGAGAGCTGGGTAGTCGACCGTGACACCGCGTACCTGTACGCCTATATAGACGGCGTCGTCGCGGTGCTCGATCGATTCATGCAAGATTTGCCCAAGTTTGTTGACTATATCCCGGGAGGCAGCTTCTCCGAGTACAGCTGGGCGAACTCGGTTGCCATGCGGGCGATTGCGGAATTCACCAAGTCGATGGAGCCGAATTACCACGATACGGCGCAAGAGCTGTACGATACGTATGCCCGAAAAAGCTTGAATCTGGCCTTGGCTGATACCAGCTTGAACCTAGAGTACAAAATGAGGAATGTGACAGATATTTACAACGCATACAAAGCTCAACTCGGCACGTCGTACAAAAACAATTTGACGGCTGGTACCCAGGAAGGGCTTCTCACCATGCTCAAGCAAAACAATGCGGCAGTGAAGGATAATGAGCGTTACTATCAGGATTACGCGATGGCGATTAAGCTCATCGATGCCTATGCTAGCCAGAAGGAAATTACGACGGCAGCCAAAAAGCAGCTCCGTTTGCAATGGTACCAATCGTTCATGGCCGGGTTGGATAAGCTGGACATCAGCATCTACAAAGGCGACTTTTATTGGTATGCCAACTATTTAGCCACCAACGACCTCAAGGCCTTCGCGCAGGCCCAGCCAGCGGAGATGAAAAAGCTTGCCGCAAAGCTTTTGGCGAAAGTGAAAACGGAGAAAAACCCGAGAGACGCGGCGCTGTATAAGAAGACGGTCGCGCTGTTGACTAAGTTGAGCAAATAATGTGATTAGAACAAATACATCGATGGCCATCTTGTGAGCGGATTCCCGCTTTGCGAGGTGGCTTTCGTTTTGGGAAGGAAAACAGTGGAAAATGGGATTGAATTACGGTAAAATATTTTTTATCAAAAGAATCGCGTTAATTGACCGAAAATACTGAATAAATCGCATTAGACTATTCATTACCTGACAAGGAGGAGACAACATGATTGTTTTCAAAAGACTGAATGCATGTACGCTGGACGAAGCGGTGCTCGCGTACAATCGTGGGTATGAAGGCTATTTTTTTGACCAAACGAAGACCGTTGACAGCCTCGCGCACAAAATCGGCAAAGAAGAGCTTTCTCCCAGCCATTCCATCGTCGCGTTTTACGATGGAGAGCCGGTGGGCATCGTGCTGAACGGAATTTGGCAGCGAGACGGCAAAAAGGTTGCCTGGAATGGGGGCACAGGTGTCGCGCCCGCTTTTCGTGGAAAAGGTGTGGGCCGTGCGCTGATGGACGAGACGCTCGCCATTTATCGAGAAGCAGGCGTTGAGCAAGCAGCGCTGGTCGCCGTCAAAGAGAACGAAACGGCGATTGCGCTCTATGAAAAAGTAGGCTATCGGGTTGTAGGGCAGTCGATCTTTTTGGAGAGCCAGTCATCGCTGCTTCCTTTTCATGAGGAATCGGCGATGGACTATCCAGTGGAACAGGCGGGCGTACAGGATGTGTATGGGCTGGCGTTTTGGCCGAAGCCGATCTGGGACATCCAGTGGCAAAGCATCGAGAACAGGGTGGCGCTCGTGGTCCGAGACGAAAATGGGCAGGCGATCGGCTACGCTTTGTACCGGCGCCTGTATGACGAGCAGGGGCAGCCTGCCACCACGCTTTTGTTTCACTGTGCAGCCGATCCCACGCGGCATGACACAGAGGCGATCATCCGATGCGCATTGTCTCATGCGTTCGATCCGCTTGACGCTAGCCTCCACCGATTGACGGTCAATTATCCTGCGGCCGATGAACAGGTGCTCGCGATTTTGCGGGAGGCAGGGTTTGGCAGAATGGCGGAGCAGGTGTTTATGGTGCGGGAGATGTCCAATTCCTGACGGGTCGGAAACGAGACACAGAAGAAAAACCAACCGAAACATGCGGTTGGTTTTTTTCAATTTCCTCTTTTGGGATCGCCGCGATGCATTACCAGAAACGAAAGCGGCAGCGCAACCGCCGTAATCACGCTCGCGATGATAAAAATATCGTGAAAGCTCATGGTGTACAGCACCGTTTGGAACGCGGCGTCGCTCTGGTCATGCCCTAGTGCGAGCAATTGCTGCCTGTTCCCATCGAGACGTACAGTGAAAACGGAGGTCAAGAGGCTGATCGTCATCGCGGAAAAGATCGTCCGCAGCCAGTTGATCAGGGCAGATGCGTGCCCGGACAGCGCTTCAGGAATGGCGCTCATGCCGACATTCGTTGCGGGGGTCATTGCCAGGCCGGTGCCTGTGTTGCGCAAGGAAAGCCAGAGCATGATGGACAGTAGGCTCGTGTCGGGCTGCAGGCTGCTGAAATGATAGGTGGTGCCGACCAAAATCAATCCTCCGCATAAAATCAGCCACCCGGCGCCGAATTTGGTGTAAAAATGACCGGAGATCAGCGTGGCGCACGTGAGGCAAAAAGCTGCAGGAAGAAACAGAAGCGCGATTTGCAGGGCAGACAGCCCTTGCATGTCAGCAAGATAAAGCGGGATGAAGGTGATCCCGGCATAAAGGCTGGTCTGCAAAATAAGCGAAATGATCAGGCTGACGGTAAAGGGAATGGAGCGAAACAAGCGTAATTGCAGCAGTGGAGCGTCCGTGCGCAGCTCGTGCACGATAAAGCCAATTCCGCAGCCAAGCCCGACCGTAAGGCAAATCCACGCCTTAGCGGAGCCCCATCCCCACGCCTGCAAGTTACCGAACACCAGCAAGAGAGCGAGGCTGGCGACCGCAGCCAGCGTAAGTCCAGCGCCATCCAGCTTGATCCGCTTTTGGCACCGATCCGCTGGCAGCAGGCGTGCCCCCAAGAGGCACACCACAACCCCGATCGGCAACGTGACCAAAAAAATCCAATGCCAGTCGTATTCCTGGAGCCAACCGCTCATCGACGGAGCAAGGGCGGTGCCGAGCACCGTGGAAAAGGACCAGACGCTGACAGCGAACGGGCGGCGCTGCTCGGGTAGCAGCTGGTAAATCATCGCAAGCGAAAGCGGCTGGAGCAGACCGCAAAAGATGCCTTGCAGCACGCGGAAAACGATCAGGGCATAAATGTTCCACGACAGCGCGCAAAGAACGGCGCACAGGTTCACGCCAGCCAGCGCGAACAAAAACAGGCGCTTCCCCCCGAAGCGATCGATCGCATAGCCGGTCACCGGGGCGATGACACCCGCTGCGAGCGTGAATCCGGTCACAATCCATTGAACCGTTCCGAGCTGCGTATTGAACAGATGGATGAAGCCTGGGAGCGACATGTTCAAAGAGACGGTATGGTACATGCCAACAAACGAGCCGAAAAATAGGGTCAGGACGATTGACCAAAATGACCGTTCCGCAAGCGGAGCGTCGGCAGCGATTTTTTGCAGGTCAACGGACAAGCGCGGCACCTCGAATCAAACTTGTTTTCGTTGCAAGATGTACATTTAGAGGCAGTATAGCACCGCCTCGTAGGTAAACGTTTATCGAATGATAGTATCGAGCGATAGAAAACTCGTATGGAAGTGTGAGGTGGCCTGCGAGTCCATACATAAACCGCCGGCATACCGACAAAAATAAGGAAAAATTCAGCACAGACTTTCCATTAGATTTCCATATTGCTCTAAGCGAATTCAAAGAATCGAAGCCTACACTAGGAATGTCCACGGTACAACCACACAATCTTGAAAGGGTGAAAGACATGTTTAGCAAAGCAAAAACAGGTATGGTCATGAGTGCTGTTGCCGCAGTGCTCAGCATCGGAAGCATCGGCAGTGCTTTCGCGGCGACAGCAGACACTACCACCCAAACGGTGACAGCGCACAAAGTTGTGATGAATGGTTGGGACACTGCCGAAAAAGGAGCGCACGCTGGCAAAGTCGACAATACCCAGCTGCTGGATGGCGGCCAGTTCGGCGATCATGGTCATGGTAGAGGTTTCGGCAAAGGGTTTGCGAATAACGCCGAGCTGCTGGCTCTTTTGAAGCTCGATGCGGATCAATTGCAAGAGCAGCTGAAAGCGGGCAAGTCGCTCGCTGAAATCGCACAGGCGCAAGGCGTTTCCACGGACGCGCTCACCAGCCTGCTTGCCAAACAGCGCGATCAGAAGCTTACAGAGGCAGTGAAGAACGGCAAGCTGACAAAGGAGCGGGCCGATCGGATCAAGGTAAACTCAGCCGAGCGAATCAAGCAATTCGTCGAGAGCAAGCACAATGGCCGCATGCACGGCAAAGGCTCCGGCCTGCGCAACAATGAGGAGCTGCTGGCCTTGCTGAAGCTGGATGCCGACCAATTGAAGGAACAGCTGAAGGCAGGCAAATCGCTGGCTGAGGTCGCACAAGCACAAGGTGTTTCCAAAGCTGACGTCATCAAGCTCTTGATCGCCCAGCGCACGAAAAAGCTGGATGAGGCGGTCGCAAGCGGCAAGCTGACACAGGAAAAAGCGAAGCAAATCAAGTCGGAGCTGGCTGACCGGATCAACCGATTTGTGGAGAAGAAGTTCGATCGTAAGGACGGCCACAATAAGGAGAAGGGGAAAGCTAGCAGGCAGGAATAAAAAAATGCGAGCAGTAATCGAATAGAGCAGCGGCAGGCAAAAAAGCAAGCAGGCGGGTGTGTGATGACTACCTAGACCTGCTTCCTTTTTGTCCTGGTCTCAAATCTAGTTCTAAAGATGGAGTGCTTTACTAGAAGAAAAAACGAATATCCGAAAAAATGGGGAGGATGCAGGCTTGAGTCGACGGGAAGATATCTCTCAAGGATGTTGCGGTGATACAGGAAGGGGACAAGGATGAGTCTGTTGAAAACAAAATGGATGACAAGCCAAGGTGATGACATCGCAATTCGACTCAGCCGAGTTGCGCGAATTCCATTTTTGACACGAAAGAGGGAGACATATGCGGATTCTCGCAGTGGAGGATGATCGCCATCTTCTAGCAGCAGTAAGCAGTGTGCTGCAGGAGGAAGGCTATCAGGTCGACAGAGCCGAGCGAGGCGATGAAGGCTTCTATTTGGCGGAGCGCGGCATTTATGATTTGCTAGTGCTCGATATCATGCTGCCGGGCATGGATGGCTTGACCATCGTCAAAAAGCTGAGGAGCAAAGGCGTGTCCACGCCGGTTCTGTTTCTGACGGCAAAGGATAGCGTGGACGCGCGCGTGCAAGGTCTTGACGCCGGGGCGGACGACTACTTGGTCAAACCGTTCGCGGTTGAAGAGCTACTGGCACGGACACGGGCCTTATTGCGCCGGAACGGCAAAATCAGCACCGAGGGCGAACTGACCTACGGCCCGATCACGCTGAAAGTGAACGAGTACGACGGGTATGTGGGCGAGACACCGATGAAGCTGACCAGCAAAGAGTTCGAGCTGCTGAAATATTTGCTGCATAACAAAGAGCAGATTCTCACGCGGCAGCAAATTTTCGACCGCGTCTGGGGCATCGATTCTGAGGCCAATTACGGCGTCGTCGATCTGTATGTGCATTATTTGCGCAAAAAAATGAGCGATTTCGGTTGTGACAACCTGATTGGGACTGTGCGCAACGTCGGCTATATCCTTAAAGGGAAGAAAGAGAATGTTTAAGAAAACCCAGAATCGCCTCGTGATCCTCAACGTCATCGTATTCATGGTGCTCTTGTACGGGTTGGGGAGCGCGCTCTACTTTTCCATGCAGTACAATCTATATTCACAGGTGGACAGGGAGCTGCAGCGGGCCGTTTTTCAAATGAATCAGGGGCCTGCGCTGCAAGGGCCGATGCCGTCCGCTCCCCTGTCCCACCTTAAACTGGAACGCAAACGCTTCGGCGATGTGGACCGGCGGATCGTCTTCTTGTTTTGGGGTCCGCACGACCAGTTTTTGGCAAAGGCATTCGGCGAAATGATCGAAAACGACGACATCCCCAAATTCAAGCCGGAAGGCAATGAGCTCGGTATCACGACGAAGGTGATCGATGGGCAGCCTTATCGAATTTGCACGATCATGGCCAACCGGATCATCTTTACGGAAGGACAGCTGCAAAAGGTCGAAAAAGTCCAGCTGGTCTACAATCTGGAGCCTGAGCAGAAAATGCTCGACCTTCTCTTGTACGTGCTAGGTATCGGCGGGTTTGTCAGCATTATCATCGCCATCGTCACCGGGCGGTTTTTGGCCAAGCGCGCCTTGGTGCCGATCCAGCAGTCGTGGGAAAAGCAGCAGCAATTCATCGCGGATGCCTCGCATGAGCTCCGCACGCCATTATCCGTCATTCGTCTCAATCTGGAGCGGCTGTTCCGCAACCCCGACCATACGATTGAGGAGGAGAGCGAGACTATTTCGGCCAGCATGCAGGAAACAAAGCGTTTGACCAAGCTGGTGACCGACCTGTTGACCTTGGCACGGTCCGATTCCAACGAGCTGCAAATTTTGAAGCAGCGTGTGCGGCTGGACGAGATTGTGCTAAAAAGCATTCGCACCTTCTCCCAGCTGGCCGAGCTCAAGGAAATCACCATGAAGCGCGATGTGGAGGAGCCGCTCGAAATCATGGGCGACGAGGAACGCCTTCAGCAGCTGATGGTCATTTTGCTGGACAACGCGTTGAAATATACGCAAGAAACCGGGCAGATCACGGTCAGCTGTAAACGCGAGGGCAACTGGATTACCATCATCGTCAGCGACACCGGCATCGGCATCTCACAGGAAGAACTCGGCTATGTTTTCGACCGCTTTTTCCGCGGGGATAAAATGCGCTCTCGCGCTGAAGAAGGAACCGGACTCGGTCTCTCCATTGCCAAATGGATCGTGGAAGCTCACGATGGCAAAATCCGCGTGGAAAGCAAGGAAGGCGCCGGAACCAGCTTTACCATCACCCTGCCGGCAAAGAGTTGAGGGGAGCCGGAGAAGACAAATTTATTAAAGGACGAGTATGCAAAGAGGTATCTACCTCAATGTGATTCTCGTCCTTTTTGTTTGAATAGGCAAAAGCAAACGAGCAGGATCGTTTCCTCACATCGCGAAAATAAAATGTAACGATTTAGCGATGGTCGAAAACAACCAAAGAGGATACGGACGATGAACGTGACCACAGTAGGGAGGAACCATTAGATGACAACCAAAAATCACGAATGGGAAATCACGAAGCCAAAGAAACCAGTAATCGAGTGGTTGCTTAATGGGGACCCTGCAATCCGTTGGCAGGTGATGCGTGACCTAACCGAAGAGCCCGCTGACCGTGTTGCCGCAGAGCGATCGCGGATTGCCGCGGAAGGTTGGGGTGCCCGGGTCCTCGGCATGCAGTCTTCCAAGGGCAACTGGGGCGGTGAAGCCGATGCCAGGAACTGGCTATGCACGAGCTACACCTTGTTGCTTTTGAAGGACCTAGGCTTGGATCCCTTGAGTGAGGAAGTTCGCAGATCGATCGGCCTCGTGCGTGACAACATTACTTGGCCGCAGCAAATGGGCGGTCTGCCCTATTTCGACGGCGAGACCGAGCCCTGTGTCAATGGGTGGATCCTTGGGGTGGGTGCCTATTTCGGAGAGGCAAGCGACCGTCTAATGGATCGACTCCTCAGTGAGCAGCTTGAGGATGGAGGCTGGAATTGCGACGCTCCTAAAAGTCGACGATCCTCGTTCCACAGCACCATCTGTGTCCTAGAGGGGTTATTAGAGTACGATAAGGCTAAGGGTGAAACTGCTGCGGTGACCGAAGCCCGCATCCGAGGACAAGAGTACCTTCTGGAGCGTCGCATGCTGAGGTCCCTGTCATCCGGCGAGGTGATCGATCCAAAGTGGACAAGTTTCTCGTTCCCGACCACGTGGCATTATGACCTGCTGCGAGGGCTGGATTACTTACGCAGCGCCGGTGTCAAACCCGATGAACGGGTCACTGAGGTCGTCGGTCTAGTGGTTACGAAACAAGACCAAAATGGGAAATGGCCATTAGAGAACCCTCACCCCGATCGAGTTCACTTCGATATGGAAGGTGTGGAAGGCGAGCCTAGCCGTTGGAACACTCTCCGCGCCTTACGAGTGCTGGACTGGTACTCAACAGGAAGCTGATGAATCCGATCGAAGGGAACTCGCAACGATCAGCAGGACATGCGAGTCATTGATAGGCTAATGGCATCGATAGTTCAATATAACAGCGGCGAGTCTAAGACATAGTTTTTAAGCCTTAGTTCGCCGCTGTTTTATGTATGAAGTTCCATGCTTGTAAAATTTGGAACGAGGAAACTTGCGAAATCGCTGCAACTCTTCGCCAGCAACCTGCGTCGAAAAGTACATCGAGTTATGACACATTCTCGGATTAAGTTGCGTACGAACCAAACCACTATGATTATGATGGAGGTATTTCCTTGCTAAACTATAATGCACTTTCAACAAAAGCATTTAAAAAGGTGATAGTCGGAGCTGTGCTCGCTTCCAGCTTGGCAGTATCGAACGCAGGCATGGCAGCAAACGCACTCCCGTTATCTGATATTGCACAAAACGCGAACAAAGATGCCATCCTGAAATTGAACTATGCAGGTGTTCTGAAAGGCTATACGGATGGAACATTTAAACCGCAAAAAGAAGTAACACGCGCTGAATTTGCCAAAATTGCCGTACTCGCGATGGGGTATACGGATGAGCAAGCGAAACTTAGCCAAGGTGCGACCATTTTCAAAGATTTGCCTCGGGATCACTGGGCATCCGGTTATATCAATCTGGCCGTTTCCAAAGGAATTATTAAAGGATATCCAGACGGCACCTTTAAACCAAACAATACGGTCAATGTGGCGGAAGCCTTAACGGTATTCGTACAAGGCTTGAAAATTGACGTCACGCCCGCACAATCGGCGCAGTGGTATCTGCCGTATTTGCTAGAAGCAAACAAAGTCGGGATATATGACACAACTACAGCTCCAACTACGGCTGCCAAGCGTGATCTGGTAGCAGCGTTCACCGATCGTTTCATGGAGACATCTGTCTATGCAAACGGCGCTTACTATGACAAAGACGGTAACGCGACCGGAACCATCCAGAAGCTTCCGGTCGTAAAAGGTGCGGTTGCCGCTTATGACAAGTCTGCCAATACCGTGAAGATTGTAGGTCAAGACAAAGAGGTGGCAATCGCGTCGAACGCGCAAGTATTCGGCAACATCGTTATTGGTTCACAAGTAGAGTATGTCGTGAAAAATGGTAAAATAGCATTCTTAAACGTGGTGACGGCAGATGCCCGAATCATGGAGGGCGTCATCAAAACGGGTCTCAACTTCACGACAGCTGTAGGGGACGAAAGAAAATTCAAAGCGATCGTAAACGGGAAAGAAATCGTGCTTGAGGTGGAGAGCGGCGTAAAAGTGACCAGCTCGCAAGTCGGGCAAAAGTTCGTAGCGGTCCTGGATGAAGACGGCAAAGTGTCGTCCATCACCATCTCGCAAAACGTGGCATCCGGAATTGTGAAAAAGACCTCGACGGTAAGCGGAACGAACCAAAAACAAGAGATTGTTGTGGATAACGATACGTATCAACTCGCAAGCAATGCAACGATCAAGGTTAAAGATCACCCGCTCGCAGATGAAAAAGCAGGTACGTTCGCTGGCATTGAAAAAGGCGATCTCGTGAAGCTGACGCTGAATGTAGATGGTAAGGTATCTGCAGTGACGTATACCAAATTGAGCGTTACCGCATCGATTCAAATCGATACGAATGACAATTTGATCAGCTTTGGCGATTATGAATACGATGTTTTAGAGGATACAAAGCTTTACGTGGATGAGGATGAAGTATCAGAACTGGGCGAATTGAAAGATGGCAACATCGCCATTCTCACGTTTGATCAGGATGGAAATTTGAGCAAAATTGAGCAGGGCACCGGTGTTACCACCAATAAGGTAGTCGCCAGTTCAACGGCATATGTGGCAGGTAGCCCGGCTACGCTGGCTACAATCAAGGTAGCCGGAACCACCTATAAAATTCCTGCTTCAGCCAAGCTGACGATCGATGGCAAGAGCGTATCCGCTACCTCACTGAAGGCGGATCAACTTACCGACTACAGCATCACGACTTGGAAATACAACCTGGGTACCAACGAAGTCGTTGAACTGGTAGCGGAAAAGCAGGCCGTAACAGGATATGTGACCTCGATCTCGGGCAAAAAAGTAACGCTCAATAACAAGGTTTATGAGCTGCTTTCCGGAGTGACAATCGATGTTGATGCAGATACGAATGACAAAGTATATACGCTGACACTGAACAACAACGGAAAAGTGAAGGCAATCGCAAGTGACGTGAAAACCGTTAGCGGTGTCGTCGATACTGTGGAAGTGAAAGGCGAAAACGGTTCGATCACATCCGCACAAATCGCAGTAAACGGGAAAGTATACGATGTGAGCGATACTGCCTCTCTGACAGGAATCGATCAGTTCGAATACGCAACTCTTACGCTAAACCGTGATGGCGAAGTGGTTAATGCTGCTGCAAAAGGCAAAATGACAGTGGACAACGCACCTTTCGTCGGTATCGAATCGCGTGTGAATGGAGATAAATACGTATTCTACAACAACACTTCAACCAGCCTCAAACTGGATCCAAATGCGAAAGTGAAATACTACAACGGGTCTGATTTGCCAGAAAAAGATGTAACAAGCACAGACCATGTGAATTTGTGGACCAACGATGAAGGAAATGTTTACTTGATTGTCGTTACGAAACGATAAGAGACTCGGTTGATAGGTGCAAAAACAAAAAAGGTAAACAAAAAGGCGTGTGAACGAACAGTAGTTCGAACACGCCTTTTTGTTCGTTTTTAAGAACGTACGTTTGTGTGTTGGGGAATATTGTGATACAATGCAGATAATTGGGATCATTATCTACTAGCGCAAATACTCCCTTCTGTGAAAAAAGGTGAGGATATGGTCTAGCTATCGACTATGCGAAATCAGGTATTACGAAATCAGAATTGATAAAGGAAGTCATAAACGCCAGAGAGCAGTTGGTTATTCAACTTTTGGAGCTTCCAGTTGATAAGCGAAACAAGCATATAGCAGTAAATGGCGTTTCTCATTGTCCACACACGGGGACACCCTATTCACTTGCATATATTGTGAAAGAGTTCATCCAACATGACAATCATCATAAGGAACAGATCGTATCATTTTTAAGCAATGAACGGATCGAATAATGTCAGGTTGTTTGCTCTTCACCCTATGCGCTTTTTTACTCCTTGATCATGACCGATGGAGTAGCGGTCCGCACGAAAATGAGACCATCAAAAGCTTTTGCTGGAACCATCTGTAACGTGTACAGCTTTTCAAAGCTTCCATACAAACTGCTAAAGTCAGCACCGATTGCACTGATGGGCTGAACTCGATTTACATATGCGGTAAATTCTTCATCTTTTCTTGCCTTTGCAAAGTCCAGGAATCCATCCTTCATGTTCGTTTGTGCAAAAAGAACAGCTAACCGTTCGTTCCCACTATTTTTTATATAAAACTCTTTTCGCTCACCGGTAGTAGCATCATTCGCGAGGAAGGAGCTTTCATAGAATTCACTCCCGATTGCGTAATATTGGTCTGCAAAGGTTTTTGCGAGATACGCCCCCATGCAGGTCTTCATTCCAACGGATGTGGAGGTTTTTTCAATGTGTCCATTATGTCCTGTAATGAAAATGTTTTTGCGACCATAATATTTCTGTTCAAAAGATAAAATCCATTTCACTTTTTCCGCCATAAAGAAATCACGGGCATTGCTATAGTTCGCATTTGAACCGCGCAGTGTAGCGTTTTGCGTGATTGCCTCGGCATAAGCTAGAGCCAGCTCATACTCTTTCTCTGAGCTTTTTGCGGTATAAACGGATTTGTTTTCTTTCATCCGCGCCATCAAGTTTTTCATATGGGAGAGCGCATTTTGTACGGTGGCCTGCTTCTGATCGTACACCGTTTTATCATTCAGATTCGCTAGAGCAGTCTCATACGTGGAGGCAAGTGTCGGATCAACCTTTTTTACATAAGAGAATAGCCCGTTTTTGTTATTATCATAGCGTTGCATGTCAAAACCATAAAAATGAATTTGATCTTTTGCATCGCGATGTTCATTAAATGAGCGCATCCAAGATAGAAGGGCTGTCATTTCTTCCGTATTGTAAATCGTAAAACCAATTGCCTTTGCAGCAGCTTGTGCAGTTCCACTGCCTCCTAAAATGTATTCATTGACCTTTTGTCCTCCGCCGAAATCGCCTTCGATGGCAAATACGCGATATCCTTGTTTTTCCACCAGACGTTTAAAAATATCTAGCTTTAGCGTAGTGAATTGCTTGTTACCATGAGTAGCTTCTCCGAATCCGATGATGGTTTTTGCAGGAAGTTCCAAATTTGAGACAGGAACAATGTTAGATTTCAATGACTGTTGCAACGTTGTGGTTGAGTTAGACTGGAAACCCGTCAATACACACATTATGATCAGCAGACTTATTGTGAAAAGTAAACTTTTTTTCATATCGTCCTCTCATTCTTGAGTTGATCATTCGTTCTACCATCTTCCCACTCGGAATGATCAAAACGTATGACACTCATATTGTGGTTATTTTTACCATTTCTATTATTATACTTCTTTCTATTGTTGTTTAGATACATTGAATTTTATTTATATGGCAAGCACTTCTTTGAACGATTGAGGATATGGACAAAGCGATAGTTGCAAGTTCTTCCTCCACGTCTTACTAGGTACGATGAATGGTACAATGTGAATATGAGTAGAAATGAATAGTATCGAGAGGATGGTAAGGATGAACGAATCGAATCAAGAGTATATCGTAATCTCGGGTGCGAGAGAAAACAATCTCAAGAACGTGTCCTTGCGCATTCCTAAGCGGAAGATCACGATCTTCACCGGGGTATCCGGATCTGGCAAATCATCGATCGTCTTCGATACGATCGCCGCAGAATCCACGCGCTTGCTGAATGAGAACTTCAGCATGTTTGTGCGCACTTTTCTGCCCCGCTACCCGCAGCCGGATACGGACGCAATTGAGAATCTGAGCATGGCTGTTATTGTGGATCAAAAGCGGCTGGGCGGCGGCTCGCATTCCACAATGGGGACGATTACCGATATCTCTCCCATTCTCCGTCTGCTTTTCTCCCGAGTAGGAAAGCCCTATGTGGGACAAGCGAACATGTTCTCGTTTAACGACCCGCAAGGCATGTGCCCCGAGTGCAACGGGCTCGGTCGCAAATTAGGCGTTGACATGAGCAAAGCGCTGGACATGTCAAAATCGTTGAATGAAGGGGCAATCATGCTGCCGGACTATACGGTAGGAGGATGGGATTGGTCGATGCTCGTACAGGCGGGGTCGTACGATCTCGACAAGAAGCTGAGCGATTTTTCGGATGAAGAGCTTGAGCAACTGCTGTACGGCAAGGCGAAGAAAGTGGAGACGCAGTTCGGCGGGAAGACAGTAAATATTACAGTGGAAGGCGCCATCGAGAAGTTTACCAACAAATACATCAAGCAGGATGTAAAGACGAAGTCCGAGCGTACACAAAAAGCTGTTATGCCGTACATCTCCGAGGGGCCATGCTCCAGCTGCCGTGGCGCGAGACTCAGTCAGGCCGCGCTCAGCTGCAGGATCAATGGACTCAACATTGCGGAGATGTCCTCCATGGAGGTCGGAGAGCTCATCCGCGTCATTCGGGAAATTGACGATGCGATCGCGGCTCCGGTCGTCAAATCACTGACGGAGCGGTTGCAGCATTTGGTGGATATCGGACTTGACTACTTGACGCTGGACCGTGAGACGGATACTTTGTCGGGCGGCGAGTCTCAGCGCGTCAAGATGGTGAAGCACTTGAGCGGCAGTCTGGTTGATGTCACGTACATCTTCGATGAGCCAAGCGTTGGCTTGCACCCTCGTGATGTGCACCGGTTAAATGGGTTGCTGCAGAAGCTGCGTGACAAGGGCAATACCGTGATTGTCGTCGAGCATGATCCCGATGTGATCAAGGTGGCGGATCATATCGTCGATGTCGGGCCACACGCCGGCAGCCGCGGCGGTACCATCGTGTATGAGGGAAGCTACCAAGGCTTGCTGGAGGCCGGTACGCTGACGGGCACCCACATGAAGCGTCCGCTCCAGCTGAAGCACGATTGCAGACAGCCATCCGGCAAGCTATCCATCAAGGATGCCAACCTGCACAACCTGAAGAACGTGAGTGTAGATATTCCAACCGGAGTGTTGACCGTAGTTACGGGTGTCGCCGGCTCTGGCAAGAGTACGCTGATTAACGAAGTATTCCTCAGTCAGCACCCGGATGCGATCGTCATCGACCAATCGGCGGTAGGAGTATCAACACGCTCGAATCCCGCAACCTACACGGGTATTATGGATGATGTGCGCAAGGCGTTTGCTTCTGCGAACAAGGTTAACCAAGGCTTGTTCAGCTTCAACTCCAAGGGGGCTTGTGAAAACTGCCAAGGGCTTGGTGTTGTGTATACAGACCTTGCATTCCTCGATAGCGTGAAGCTGCCGTGCGAAGTATGTGGGGGTAGACGGTTCAAGGAAGAGGTGCTTGCCTACAAGCTGAACGGCAAGTCAATTGCAGAAGTGCTGGAGATGACTGTGGAGCAGGCATTGGAGTTTTTCCAGCTAAAAGAAGTTGTGCGCAAGCTCCAGGCGATGAGTGATGTGGGGCTGAACTATATTACACTCGGGCAGCCGCTCAGCACGCTCTCCGGCGGGGAATGCCAACGCATCAAGCTGGCAAGCGAGCTGCATAAGAAGGGCAGCATCTACGTGATGGACGAGCCGACGACCGGCCTGCATATGTCAGATATCGGTCACCTTCTGGGAATCATGAACCGCCTCGTGGACGCCGGCAATACGGTGATCGTCATCGAGCACAACCTCGATGTGATCAGCCAAGCGGATTGGATCATCGATATGGGACCGGATGGAGGCAGCAAGGGCGGCCAGGTGGTGTTCGAGGGCACACCTACGCAGATCATCCATGCAGAGCAGTCGATCACGGGAAGATACTTGAAGTAATTCCGCTCAAGAAAAACGTAGTACAGGGAAAACGTACGTATGCGCAACAAGGCTGCCGGCAGAATCGGCAGCCTTTTGCTTCTTGTATGAAATGCCATTGTGAGAATGCCCGCTTCACGTCATCTTCCACCACTTACACTAATGATCTCGCCCACGATGTAATTCGCCGCATCGGAAGACAAAAAGGCGATCATCTCCGCGATTTCCTCCGGTGCACCAGCGCGCTTCAGCGGGATCCCCGAGATAAAGCCGTGCAGGCGCTCCTCCGAGGAAAATTTGGCATGCCACGGCGTTTCGATCACGCCGGGCGCGATACCGTTGACAAGGATTCCTTGTGACGCGAACTCGCGGGACATGCCGAGCGTCAACGTATTGACCGCTCCTTTCGCCGATGCATAATGAACGCTTTCGCCGGCACCGCCAATACGGGCAGCCGCAGACGAAAGATTGATGATTTTTCCGCTTTGGCGTGGAAGCATATGCCGTAATACAGCTTGGGAGCAAAACAGAATGCTCTTCACGTTGATATCATACGTCTCATCCCACAGACGCTCGTCGATGTCCATAAACGCGCTCGCTTTCACGCCCGCACCTGCGTTGTTCACCAACACATCGATCCAACCAAACTGGGTGACGACCTGTTCCACCATTGCGTCCACTTCATTCTTTTTGGTTACATCCGCCTGCACGACCATGCACGTTCCACCGCTATCCAGAATGTCCCGCGCTGTCTCCAGCGCCCCTTGCTCATTGCGATTGTAATGAACCGCCACCACAGCCCCGCGAGCCGCCACAAGCTTGGCACCCGCCTGTCCAATGCCCGAACTGGCCCCAGTGACGAGAATGACCTTCCCCGACAAATCCGTTAAGTTCCCCAAAACCCCGCCCCCTCAACTTTCAAGTTTGTAAGATTGTACCATGGAAGTTACTCATCGTGGCGGTGTAATGCTCGATGAAAAAGGAGAAGAGGGAACATGAACCGCTGCAAAAACGAAAAGTCCCCAATCAGGGACTTTTCATTTTTGCCTTTTACCCATGTATTAAGTTTTTTCCTTTCCCTTTCATCCCACCAACGAGAAGGTGAGCAGCGGTCCTTCCCACCGCAGCGAAGGGATTTGGAGCAAAAAGTGAAGCGATGCCTTTGTCCCTGCCAGCAGAGGCTGTGCCAAAAAAGGGGAACGTCTTTCGCGCCACATTTACATCTTTGAAATACACCCGCCGCGCAGCGTGTGGCTTTGGGGCGTTTGGTACGGCCGGTCCTCACGGCCCGCAGCAGGAAGTGGCAAGAGCAGAGCGCAACTTATTGCTCCAAATCCCCGAACAACCACCACAGCTAACCAGACACTACCTCTTGCAGCTGCTCACCTTCTCTACAAACCTCTCCGCAACCCGCAGCATCCCGTCATCATACTTCCACATGCACTCCGGATGCCACTGAATGCCGATCACCATCTGATCATCGCTCTCGAACGCTTCGATGATCCCGTCCGGCGCGACGGCGGTTACGCGCAGACCGGGCGCCGGATCTTTGACCGCTTGATGGTGAAAGCTGTTGACCAGCACGCTGTCGGTCTGCAGCGCATCGCGTAAAAAGCCGGGCTCCAGGCGGACGTGATGGCTGCCGTAGGGCAATGAGCCTTTTTGGCTGTGCTGGCCAGCGCCCGCCACCTGGCTCGGAATATCTTGAATGAGCGTGCCGCCGAGTGCGACGTTGATGATTTGCATACCGCGGCATATGCCGAGAAGCGGTTTATTCAGCTCACGAGCTGCCTCGATCAGGCGCATTTCGGCCAAATCGCGTTCATAATCGACCTCGCCTAACCCTTGGAGCGGTTCTTCGCCAAACAGATGCGGGGCGGGATCGCCGCCGCCGGCCAAAATGATACCGTCCACCGCTTGGGCCATCTGGCGGATCGGCGCATAGTCATGATGGCGTAGCGGAATGAGCAGGGGAGTGCCGCCGCAGCGCATGATGCCATCAGCATAGCGAGTGCTCAATGTAAAAGAAGGATCGAGCGATGAGGCTGTGAGGAATTCGGCAGGACAAGCGATGCCAATGATAGGTTGCATGTTAGACACCTCGCAAAAATTGGGTAAAAACATCTCTTTCTCATTTAATAAGGATTCGGAAAAAAATTTCAATCGATTTGCAAGCGTTGTCGCATTGAAATAACCCATAAGGGATATAAAGGAATTTTATTTGTCAGCAGGTAGACGGGTAGGATACCATGTCCGTAGAAAATGACCCGCGAAACGCCCATTTCACAACGGAAAAATCAGAATGTTTCAACCATTCGCAACAAGGAGGATACAATGATGAAAAAAACCGCTTTCCTAGCAGGGGCAACGCTGCTGATCACAAGCGTGCTTGCGGGATGCAGCAGCTCGGCTCCGGCGAGCACCGCCCAACCCACTGCCGATCCGGGTACAACCGCTAAGAACCCGGATGCATCGCAAGCTGCTGCTGTTGACCAAGTGATGCATATGAACAGCACGGAGCCGAAAACGCTCGATCCCGGACTCTCCAGCGACATCGCCTCAGGCATTTTCATCCGTGCGGTGTACGATGGCCTGGTGCGGCTGGACAAGGACGGCCAACCGCAAAACTCGGTCGCGTCCGCCATCAACATTTCCGACGATAAAAAGACGTACACCTTCACGCTGCGCGATTCCCAATGGTCCAACGGCGATCCGGTTACAGCGGGCGATTTCGTCTTTTCTGCAATCCGCACGCTCGATCCGAAAACGGGGAGCGGCTCTGCCTACAAATACTTCCCGATCAAAAACGCCAAGGAGTTCAATGCGGGAAAAGCCAAGGCGGAGGATGTCGGGATCAAGGCGATTGACGCCAAAACATTGCAGGTTACGTTAGAAAACCCGACCGCCTTTTTCCTGACACTTGCCACATTTTATTATCCGGTGAACCAAAAAGTCGTGGAAGCCAACAAGGACTGGGCGTTGAAGGCAGATACCATCGTTAGCAACGGTCCTTTCAAAATGACGACATGGGAGCACAAAAGCAAGATCGTGCTGCAAAAAAACGACACGTATTGGGACAAAGAGACGGTGAAATTGAAAGAGCTCGATTTCTCAATGGTCGAGGATGCGAATACCGAGCTGGAGATGTTCAACGCCGGTGAGCTCGATTGGGCTGGAGCGCCGGTCGGAGGCTTGCCTGTCGACGCCATTACACCGCTGAAAGATGAAGGCAAGCTGTCGACTGCCCCGAAAGCGAGCAACTACTACCTGTTATTCCAAACAGAAGTGAAACCGTTTACAAACGAAAAGATCCGCAAGGCGTTCGCGCTCGCGGTGAATCGTCAGGAAATCGTCGACCAGATCACACAGGCAGGGCAAAAACCGTTGATGGGCTTTGTGCCACAGTCTGCGTCGCTCAAGCCAGAGGGTTTCCACAAAGACAACGATGTGCAAGAAGCAAAGCAGCTGCTCGCAGAAGGAATGAAGGAGCTGGGGTTATCCAAGCTTCCGGAAATTACGTACTTGTACTGGAACTCCGACCGATCGAAAAAAATCGCGGAAGCGCTCCAGGCACAATGGAAAAAATCGCTTGATATTGACGTAACGCTGGTCAACAAAGAAATGAACGTCGTGTGGGACGACCAGGCGCAAGGAAAATACATGATTTCGATTTCTGGCTGGACAGGCGATTACAACGACGGAGTGAATTTCCTCCAGCTCTTGATCGATAAGATGAGTTCCAACAACTGTACGTTTTGGCACAGCGACCGTTATTCCCAGCTGATCGCGCAATCGGATGCCGAACCGGACCCGACTAAACGCAATGCGATGCTGCTGGAAGCGGAAACGATCCTGATGAACGAAATGCCGGTGACCGGTCTGTTCAGCGACGTAAATGCATGGGTGCAAAGCGAAAAAGTAAAAGGTGTCCAAATCGATGCGCTCGGATATATCGATTTCAAATGGGGCTATAAAGAATAACTGGAAGCGCAAAGGGGGGGTGAATACCTCCCCTTTACTCATCGGCGTGGCTGAGCAAAAACTCCTTGAACAGATGCGCGATCCCGGTCGTCTTGCGATTTTTCAGCGCAATGATCTCGAAGTTGCGCTTGATTTTGGGCATTCCGGCGATGGAGATCGTTTTTAATTGCCCGCTCGCCACCTCGTCTTTCACCGCATACTGGGATAAAAACGCAATGCCGACCTGCGCCTTGATCATCTGCTTGACCAGCACGAAATTGTCCACTTCCATGACGATGTTGAGTCCGAGCCCTTGCTTGTCAAAGGCTTCCTTTACCAAAATCCAATCCTGCGAACCGCGGTTGTACAAAATGAACGGCTCTGCCGCGATTTGCTCCGGCGTGACCACGTCCAGCTTGCTAAGCGGATGATCGGGATGCACGACCAATAGCATCTCGTCGCTCATGAGATGCCGGTTTTCGATCTGGGGATGGTCAACATTGCGGGAGATACCAAACGGAACCTCGCAGTTGAGCACCATGTCGACGACTTGGTGGGAGTGGCCGGTATGCACAATGAGCCGCACCTTGGGGTATTTCCGATGGAAGTCCCCGAGCAGCGTGGGCAGCAGATGGTTGGCGGCGGTCATGACGGAACAGAAACGGAGCTCCCCTTCCACAGCGTTTTTCATTTGCTGCAGGACAAGGCGGCCGTCATTCATATGCTGCATGACTTTTTCGGCATAAGGCAGAAAGGCCTTACCTTCCTCGGTCAAAACGACAATTTTGCCAGAGCGCTCGAAGAGGACGGTTCCCAACACGTTCTCCAGAGACTGCACGCGTGAGCTGACGGACGGTTGGGTGAGGTAGAGAAATTCACCGGCTTTGCTGAAGCTGCCGGTCGATGCGACACAGAGAAACGATTCGATCTGGTCTAAGTTCATGGTAGGTTCGCCTCGTAGCTTGTAGAGTTTCCTTCATTATAAAAAATTGCGGTAAGGTACAAAAGATTAGAATTGAAAATTATCAAAATTTTAGCATAAGCTGCCTTTACAGCGAAAGACGTGTTTTGCTATAATCGGCTCAATTATTTAGAATTCTAAGTAATTTGCGAAAAAGGAGAGAGAGCAGGTTGCCAACCAAGAAAGCTGATCACACCCAAGAAGAATTGACCAGCCTGGAGCTGAAACAGCTCGCCAATCTGCTGACGAACGCCCACAATCTGCAATTGGAAAAGTACGGCATCACCGTCGCCCAGTTCGGCGTGTTGCATTTCCTGAAAAAAATGGATGGGCTGACCCAAAGCGAGCTGCAGCAAAAGCTCGGGATAAAAGGCTCTTCCATGACCAGCCTTTTGGAGCAGTTGGAGAAAAAAGAGCTGATCGACCGGATCGTTTGCCCGGAGGATGGGCGAGCCAAGCGGATTTACCTTAGTGGTAAAGGCCGTCGCTTTTTTGATGAGCAGGTGTGGGGCATCTTTAGCAGCTTTGAGGAGAAGCTGCTGGCTAATTTCTCGGAGCAGGAGCGTGCGCTTCTGTTATCGTGGCTTGTGCGGCTGCGCCAAAATATCGAAAGCTATTTGTAGGAGGGGACAGGATGGAAAAGCAGTGGGAGGAAGTAGCAGGGCGGATTCATGCGCGTGCGCTGGTGGCGGACGCGCACTTTGATTTGCTGATGGACGTGGAGATCCAGCGCAAGCGCGGACGCACGCGTGTGATTGAAAGCGATTACTTGCCGGAGTTTGAGCGCGGTGGCGTCAATGTCATCGTAGCGGCGGTGTTTGTGGAGAGCGAGTTTTTGCCGGAAATGGGTTTGCGCAAGGCGTTGAATCAGATTACGGCTCTGCATGCCGAGGTGGCCGAGTCGCCGGATCGTTTCATGATTTGCCGCACGATGCAGGATGTCGAGCGGGCCGTTGCGGAAAACAAGCTTGGATTTGTACTGTCCCTCGAGGGCGTGGAGCCGATCGGCGATGATCTCACCTTGGTGCGCACATTTTACGAGCTGGGTGTGCGTAGCATCGGGCTTACGTGGAGCCGCCGCAACTACGCTGCGGACGGGAGTCACTATTCGAAAGCGAAGGAAGGCAAAGAGGGTGGATTGACCGCGTTTGGCGTGCAGATCCTCGAGGAGGCCGCTCGGCTTGGCATAACCATCGATGTGAGCCACATCAATGACTCTGGCTTTTGGGACGTGATCGCGTTCAGCGAAAAGCCTGTGATCGCCTCGCATTCCAATGCGCGCAGCGTCACAGACTCGTCGCGCAACCTGACTGACGAGCAAATCAAGGCGATTGCAGAGACGAACGGCGTCATCGGGCTGAATGCAGCCAGCATGTTCACGGCAGATACGGACGAGCGCTCGACGATCGCGGGCCTGGTCGATCATGCCGAGCATATCATCAAGCTGGTCGGCGTGGAGCATGTGTGCCTGGGGCTCGATCTGTGCGACCCGTTCATGAAATACATATCGCCTGAGACGATTGCCCGTTTTCCGCGCGTTCCGTTTGATGTGGTGAAAGGGCATGGGCAGCTGCCAGCGCTGACGGCCGAGTTGTTGCAGCGCGGCTACAGCGAGAGCGATGCCGAAAAGATTCTTGGGAAAAATCTGATGCGCGTCTTTGCGAGCGTGTGGAAATAAACGGGGTGCGGACATGACGGCAAGTGGTGATAAGCAATCGGACTTTTCCTTGTACAAATCAGGCATTTATTGTGCAGATGTTTCGTTTGTAAATGGCACGGTTCTGCTCACGGCGAAAGGGCAGTCGGGCGATGCAGAGGATTACCTTTTACCGCTTGCACAGTTGGCAGCGCAGGAGGCAGAGCTGCATGGCATCGATTGGGATGCCGCCAATGAAATCGTCACCCAGGAGGGCGCGGTCTTCCAGCGCTTTGACCGAATCGATGGAGAGCATGCGGGCGTTGCCAAAACGGCATGGCTATGGGCCAGACGCGGGGAAAAGATGCCGGTTGATCTGATCGTTTGCGAGCGGGAGGTCATCGGGTATTGCATCAACGGACGCGGTGACAGCGAAATGCTAATTAAGAACGGCTACGAGGTGCTGACGCCGCTCATGCTTTGGCAGGATGCGGGATTGTCGCCGGAGGCAGGGAGGGCTGCCCACAAAGGCACTTTTTTTGTCCCGATGCGCGATGGCGTCAGGCTGGCTACAGAGTTATGGCTGCCGGAGAACCTTTCTGCAGGGGAAAAAATCCCGACGATTCTCGTGCGTACTCCGTATGGACGCAAGACAAAGGCGAACGGCGATGTCCGTTGGCTGCGGTTCGTACAGCGCGGTTATGCGCTGGTCGTGCAGGACACGCGCGGGCGCGGTGAGTCGGAAGGCGTCTGGGTGCCCAAAATCCATGAGCTGGCAGATGGCGACGATACGCTCAACTGGATCGCAGCACAAGCGTGGTCGGACGGCGGAGTCGGCATGATCGGCGGCTCATACGGCGGATTTGTTCAATGGGCAGCTGCGGCGAGCGGCAACAAGCATTTAAAGGCGATTGTCAGCTATGTCACGGTAGGCAGCGCGTTCGGTGACATTCCCCGGACGAACGGGATGATCCCTTCGGGCGTTTTAACCTGGACGTTCATGATGGCAGAGCAGGACCAGAACCCGGATGCGGCCAACCGGACTGACTGGGAGGAAGTCATCAAGCTGCGGCCGATCAAGGATATTCCGAAAATGGTGCTGGGCAAGGACATTCATTTTTGGAACGAGTGGATGAGCCATCCGGATTACGATGATTTTTGGGCGCAGTCGGATTGGGTGAACATGGGCGAGCAGATCGATGTTCCGTCCTTGCTGATCTCTGGCTGGTATGACGATGACAGTGTCGGGACGTCGGAAGCATGGAGTCTGCTTGAGCGCCATCAGCGGAAGCATCGCCGGATGATTCTAGGCCCCTGGCACCACAGGGCCAACACCGCACGCGAAATACACAACATTCCGTTCGGCAATAACGCGATCCGCTATGATCTCGACTTGATCCAGCAGCAATGGTTCGACCGGTTTCTGAAAGGCTGCGAAAACGGTGTGGACGCCAAGCCGCAAGTCGAATACTACATGGTTGGCGAAAACGAATGGAAGTCGTCGGATAGCTGGCCGCCAGCAGAAACGGTGTACACGCCGTTTTACTTGCACAGCCCAGGAGCGGCGAATACGGCTGCGGGCGACGGGATGCTAAGCTACGAGGAACCGGGGGATGAAAAGCCGGACAGGTACACCTTTGACCCGTTGGACCCGGCACCATATCTGATCGACATGACGGAAAACGAGTGCAGCGTGCCGGAAAATTATCGCGAGGTTGAGGAGCGCCATGACGTACTCGTCTTTACGTCGCCGCCGCTTGAGGAAGACGTGGCGATTGCCGGGGAGATCAGCGCGGTGCTGTACGCGGCCAGCTCGGCCAAAGACACAGACTGGGTCGTACGCCTGACGGATGTGGACGAGGCGGGCAATTCGATCCGGCTGTCCGATGGCATGGTTCGCGCACGATACCGTCATTCCTACACGCAGCCCGAGCTGCTTGAACCCGGCAAGGTGGAAGCATACGAGGTGAAGATGACAAAGGTCGCGAACGTATTCAAAAAGGGGCACCGCATCCGCGTCTCCGTCATGTCCGGCGCTAAAAACCTGATCTTCCCTAACCATAATACGGGAAATGACCCCGCGTCCGATACGGAGATGATTGTAGCGCTGCAGACGGTCCATCACGATAAAACCTATCCGAGTCACATCAGGCTGCCAATTTTGCCGATGAAATAATGGCATCCAATCTAATGAAAAACGTTGAGACGTATATCACAAAAAAAGGAGTGCTTCGATCATGTCAAACATTGAACAGCGTTTGCGCGAATTAGGCTACGAGCTGCCGCATCCGCCAGCCGTGATGGCCAATTATGTGTCATGTGTGCAGACGGGTAACCTGATTTTTACGTCGGGAGCCGGCTGCTATATCGGTGGAAGTCCCAAATATACCGGTCGACTCGGTGAACAGGTCACGATTGAGCAAGGATATGAAGCAGGCAAAATTACCGTGCTGAATTTGCTCGCCATCTTGAAGGCACATCTGGGCGATCTGGACCGGATCGAGCGGATCGTCAAGCTGTTTGCCTTGGTTAGCAGCGCACCTGACTTTTATGATCAGCCGAAAGTCATCAACGGCGCTTCTGATTTCCTCATTGAAATACTGGGGGAGCGAGGCAGGCACGCGCGAGTCGCTGCAGGAACCTCGGTGCTGCCGTTCAACAATCCGATCGAGATCGATTTGATCGTGGAATTGAAAGCGTGAGGAAGAGTGCCCAGAAAGTCGTTGACAAGGAATGCGGCGCATGGTAATTTTTTAATAACATACTAATCTGCTAGGAATTATAGGGTTTGTCAACGGAAAAATAATTGCAAAGTCGATCGGTCAACCGAAGGCTCTTAATCACTGATGGATGTTCGTCGTCCTGTTAGTATGGGAGTCTTTTTTGCTTTCCCAAAATCTTAGTTGAGAGGTTGGTGTTACCTTTGCCAAATTTTCAATCCTTACTTGACAAGTCGGAATAGTGGGTATTAAACTTTTAACAAGATTTTACTGTTGGAAAAGGAGAGAATGTTATGGCAAACCACGCTTCGTCGACTCCTGATCAGCTGATCGCCCGCATCTTGCATGCATTGGAAGGGCTGCAGTACGGGTCCGTACAGATTGTGGTCCATGATTCACAGGTCATACAGATCGACCGCACAGAAAAACACCGCTTTCCTTTGGAGAAAGCGGAGGTTTATCAGCAGCAGCTATCGCGAGAGAAGAAGAAGTAGGCGAAAATTGAAATATAGCGGAAGTGAGCAAGAATTGCAGCCGCTCGCTTCCGTGTACCGAGTCCGAATTACGTTGGCCACTGGCCGTGTTAATAAGAAACCAGCCCAAAAATCTTGGAGGTGTGTAGCATGGCGTCAGTTCTCATCATCGGTGGGGATCGCCTTGGCAGGATCGTCGATCTCCTGCAAGGCAACGGTTTTCAGGAAATCAATCATATCACGGGTCGAAAGGCTTCGCAGGTAAAGGTGAAAATACCGGTCAATACCAATATGATTCTGGTGCTGACTGACTTTGTGAATCATAATCTGTCGACTTCCATCAAATTGAAAGCGAAGGAACAGAACCTGCCGATCATGTTTTGTAAACGCTCGATCTCGGAACTGGTTAAAGTGTTGCCGCCGAAGCGGTTGGCTTAGTTAGTTCTGGGCGTCGATGCTTTCCCGAGCTGGTCGAGGCTTTTGAACTCATAGCCTTGCTTGCGCGCTGCATCGATAATGCCAGCGAGCGCTTCGGTGTTATCCTTCGAGACCGAGTGCAGCAAAATGACGGCACCCGGGTGCAATTGGGCCATCACCTGATCGTACGCGTATTGTCGACCGCGCTGTGCGTTCGTTTCCCAATCGCGGTATGCGACCGACCAGAACACATTGGTATAGCCGAGCTGTTTGGATACGGCTAGCGTTCGGTCGCTGAATATGCCGCGTGGCGGGCGCAAATAGGCCATTTCCTGCTGGCCGGTGACTTTGGCAACAGCCACTTTCACGGAGTCCAGCTCTTCCTTGATTTTGGTATCCGACACCGTCGTCATATCGGGATGACTCCACGAGTGGTTGCCGATCAAATGTCCTTCCTGCGCCATGCGCTTCAAGAGCTCAGGCTGCTCCTTGACGTAATGCCCGGTTACAAAAAAGATCGCAGGCACCTTCTTTTCTTTCAGTGTGTCGAGTATGCGCGCCGTGAAGCCATTTTCATAACCGTTGTCAAAAGTGAGATACAGTTCTTTTTTCGTCGTATCCCCGAGGAAAACCGCGCCATGCTTGTCGATGATCGGTTTGAAGCCCTCTTCCGTGATCGATGGCAGCTGGCCGTTCTTGCTTTTTTTGAAGCCGAAATGGTATGTTCCGCCGTTCGAGGCTGCCGATGATGCGATGGGCTGGATCAGCAACAGGACAGCCGAAAGCAGAAGCATTGCAAAACCAAAACGTTTCATGGATGGACACACTCCTTGCAACAGAATCTCTCCCGGTAGTGTGCCCAGCCCAGCTAAGCAGATTCGCATGTGTGTACGGTTTTTTGCTTCACTAAGGAATATTGAAAGAAACCTCCCCCGACTAGCAAGACAGCCGCAATGACAAACAAGATCTCCCCTCCGCTGTACATGAAGATCCACCCGCCAATAACAGGACCAAGCGTCCGCGAAATATCCCAATGAATCCCATAGAGTGAGAAATAGCGTCCCCGCTTATCGATTGGCGCAACAGAGGCGACATGATTAAGCAAGTGGGTCAAGCCGACCGCTTCGCCGATCACCAGGAACAGTTCAGCAACCAGCAAAAGCGCGAAGCTTTTGGCGAAGCCGTAACCAAGCGCTGCAACCGCATAACAGCTTGCTGCAATGATGACGATGCGGCCCATCGGAAATCGTTCCGTCTTTTTCACGAGCCATAACTCCAGTGTAATTGCCAAGACTGCTTTGGCGGTAGCGAGACTGGCGATGATCGTGACATAGTTCGTGAAGCTTTGCTCCAGATAAAGGCGGAAGGTCGTTTCCGTTTGGGCGTAAAAGAAGCTGATCGGCAGTGTGCTCGCCATCAGAAGCAGCACATAGCGGTAGTCATGCAGCGCCGTTCGCAAGGAAAAGCGATGCCGCGAAAATGACTGCTTTTTATGAGTTGTGTTTGTTTCCATGCGCGCAAGAGGTGCCGTCTCCTCAGTTTTTCGCCAGACAAGCAGCATATAAAGAAAAATCACCAGCGCGTCGATCCCAAAAAGATAAGCGGGATCATAGGCAAAAATCAGTACACCCAAAAGCGGCCCCATCGTTTGTCCGACATAACTGGCTGTGGAAAGCAAACTCATCACTTCCGGTCGCAGTGCATCTGAGACGGCGTCTGCGATTTGAGCACGCGACGCAGGGATGTAAAAGGATCGGGCCGCTCCCAAAACCATATATAAGAGGGCGAATGCCCAGACTGCATCAGCGAACATGAAGCCAGCCATCGCGCATGCTTGTACTAGGAGCGTGAGCACAATGACCGGTTTGCGTCCGAGCCGATCGGTGACGCCGCCGCCAAACATTGTGACCACAATGTCGGTGAGCGGCTGCAGCCCCACGATCACCATCGGCAGCATGATGGAGCCGCCCAGTTTCTCATGCAGGTACAGGATGAGAAAAGGGGCCATCATAGAGCCGGACAGACTGGTTATTAGCTCGCCTGCCAGCCGAATCCAAACAATGGTATGATAGCGGGTAGAAAGTGATGCGAATAACGATTTCATCCTGAACGCCTCCTTGGTTTCGCCTCATTGTACGCCGGGGTGCCAAGAGGAAAAAGGGCAGGATTTGATGAGCAATTTTTTCATGTTTTTACTTAGGAGAGAGTACGGTGCAAATTATTGATGACTATATACGGCTCTTTGGGCACAAACCGGATGCCGCCATCGGGAGCGAGATACCGTTTTCGCTGGATGAGGTGGCGGCCGCGCTGTGCTGTACACCCCGCAATGGCAAACTGATCCTGGGCAGGCTGATCGAGCGGAACTGGATCAGCTGGATGCCGGGGCGGGGAAGGGGCAATCGTTCACACATCAAATTTCTCGTCGAGCCGGTCGTCATGATCGATGGGGTCGCTAGGGAATGGGTATACCAGGGGCATGTTCAAAAAGCGCTGGCACTCATCGAGGAGCATGCGGAGGCGCAACCTGCCTTGTCTGATCGCTTTTCCCAATGGTTCCGCGGCTATTTCGGGATGCATCAACTAAGCGTTGGGGAGGAGACGGTTGATGCGCTGCGCCTGCGGCTGGATTTTCCGATCACATGTCTTGATCCAGCGGTGGCGTGGCTCCGATCCGAGAGCCATCTGCTCAAACAGGTGTACAATACGCTTGTCGCCTATCATCCGGCAACAGACACAGTCGACCCGATGCTGGCCTATCATTGGGAAATAAACGAGCGCGGGGATGTTTGGACGTTTTTCTTACGTAAGGGCGTGCTGTTTCATCACGGCCAGCCGTTGCGCGCTTTAGATGTGGTGGCGTCTTTCGCGCGAATCCGCGATAGGGACGACTCGCATTATCGCTGGATGCTTACAGGGATCAAGCGGATCGAGGCGGTGGAGGAACGGGTGATCCGCTTTGAGCTGGAGCAGCCGAACCATATGTTCCTGCAGCTTTTGGCTAGCGAGTATTTGAGTATCGTGCCGGCGGAATATGCCGAGGAGATGGGGGCTGAATTTGCCCGTCTGCCTGTGGGGACCGGTCCTTTTAAAGTCGTGCGCAACGATGAATCGATGCTCGTGCTGGAGGCGTTTGCCTCGTATTTTCGCGAGCGGGCCCATCTCGATCGGATCGAATTCGTCATTTTGGGAGAGCATGGCTTGGCAGATAAGCTGCTGGATGAATCGGCGTACGGGATTCGCTATGAGTCAGTACTTGCAGGCGAGCAGCTGCCCCCGTCAATTCGCGGTTGGAGGCAGCTGGAGCGGACGGAGTGGTGTGTACAGTACATCGCCTTCAACATGCGTAAAAACGGCCCGCTCGCCGACAAACGATTTCGTCAGGCTTTAGCGCTCATACTCGATGGCGCTCGCCTAACACAGGAGCTTGGTGGAAACAGGTGTGAACCGATGCGCCGTATGATGCCGGGTGCGGATCTTATTGCGGCAGATGTTGGGAGCGCTGACCCGGCTTTGCTATTGGCGCAATGCGGATATACAGGGGACGTGCTGCGGCTGCGCACGTTCACCGATGACGATCATCGCGAAGATGCCGCATGGATCGAGGCACAGTGCGCCCGGTACGGGATAAAGGTAGAGAGTGCCTTCTTTGACGCACAGACGCTGCTCACACCTGCCTGCATCGGCGCTGCCGACATCATCCATGACAGCGCGTCCATCGGCGAGGACGTCGAGGTGTCACTTTTGCATGTTTGGTTGGCTGGACACAGCTTCGTGCAGCAATTGCTGGATGAATCGACGCAAGCAACCGTCGCCAAACGGGTGGAGATGCTTTACGGCATGAAGGAGCGCGGGCAACGCCTTCGACAATTAGTTGAGCTGGAGGATGAGCTGCTGGGCACCTTTGCCTATCACCCGCTGTACCGCAATGAAGCAAAACTTCTTGCGCATCCGGATCTCGCAGGGGTAACGATCAACGAGCAGGGCTGGGTCGAGTATGCCAAGCTGTGGTTTCGCTAACGCTCCGGGAGTTCTACCCCTTTGAAGCGAGCTCGCCCCCAGTCCACAATCAGATAGAGCAGTGGGATGAGCTCAGTTACGAGCAAAAACGTCAATTCCCCATGTGTTAACAGATGTGTCAGCTGCGGTGCCGATTTCACCATAAAAAGTGTGAGTCCCACCATCATGGCGGACATGGATAAGGAGAGCGGCCGATGGTCATGCAAGGAAAACGTATGGGTGAGCGCAATCACGGCGACATACAGAAACAAGCTGATTTTGAGGAATAGGCTGGTCAGCCAAATCGCGATCAGCAATGGGTCCAGGTTTTCGAGAAATGCCCCTGCGCGGATGTAGCGGATGAGCTCCAGCTCCGGATAGACCAAGTTGGCTGTTAGATCTGGCCCGAAAATCAGCAGGGCGGGGATCAGGTTCGTCAGGATGATCAAAAGGGACGTGACACTTGCCCAGAACAGCGATTTCATCGTTCTTTCCGGGTGGGCAAAATACGGGAACAGAAAAAGGATGAAGGCCATTTCACCATACAAGGTCAAGACGAAAAAGCTGGCATTCCACATTCCCTTTAGATCAAAATGATTGATCAGCGCGTGCGCCATCGATGCGTTCATTTCGGAGCCGATGAACATGGGGATGGCAATTATGCCGATCACGCTGATAAAAAAGACGCCTTGCGCGCAGCGGAAAATCGTACCGACCCCGGAACGCACCGCATAGCTGATGCAGATGGCGAATATGGCGGTAACCGCCCATTCCGGCGTGCCCAGCAAAAAGACCTCGATGATGAAATTCACCAATTCGCGCAGCAAGTAGGCAGAGGAAAACAAATACGAGAAGATCATGATGAAGACGAGCGGGTAATGGAGCGGTCTCCCTATGATGTCTTTGCCGTAGTTGCCGAAAAATTGCAGGGGTCGTCTTTGTGCGAGCCGAAACGATCCGTACGTGATCACCAATCCGCCGCAGGTTCCAACGATTAAGGGGACCCAAGCGGCAAAATGAGCATCCTGGACGAGTGGACCAAAGCGGAAGCCCAACATTGTTGTAAAGAGATATTGGGAGAACAGCATGTAGACCTGGGACTGGCTAATTTGTCCAACCGTTTTTTCCACCTTTACTCACTTCTCCACAAGATCAATTTTTCCAACGGGTAAAAAATCGCTTCAATCGCAGAGGCGATCGAGAATTGACTCCGAAAATGGTACAGGGCACAGTACGCAGCATACATAAAAAAGATGGAGAATGTGACGATGCGGATCGTGCGTGGCTTTCTGTGGTTCTTTTTCATATATCGCCAATCGATCCAGAATATAGCGCAAAACATGAGCGTAATGACGATCATCTGTTTGCCTCCGAAGAATTGCTGTTTTGAATCCGTAACGGCTCTTTGACAGTGCCGAGCCGTTTGATGGTGACATGGGCATCATAGGAAACCGTTACTTTGCGATATAGATCGCGCCACTGCGGGGCAATTCGTCTCCATTGCCTCGGCTCATACCAATCGATATACTCCCCAAAGCGAAACACATCTGCGCCTGTCGCTTTCGCTCTTTCCACAGCCTTTGCCATCCGCTTTTCCACGAGGTCGGAAATGCCCTGCTCAAGCTTATGCTGTTGTGCCGGATCCAACAGATCGACGTCAGAATCAGAAGTGATCAAAGAGGCGTCGGCTTCCACTTTTATTTTGATCATGACTTGATCGCCGCTGATGGATGGCGTAATTTTGGTCCTCGTTTGGTTTACCATGTAGTCGACATACTTGCCATCCGTCGATGATTTTACAGAGACTTCCGCATTCCTCATTTGTCCCATTACCCACATCGCCCCCCTCATTTCATAGGTGCTAAGCGAGGCGACCAGCTTGCCTTGCCGGAAAATCCCCGCCCCGCCGGTTCCCATCCATTTTTGCGGGTTCTCCATTTCGGTCGGGAGCGTTTTCGTTTCAAACGTGAGGGAAGGCAAAATGATATCACCGCCGTGATAAAAGGCCACGAGGCAATCTTTTACCGTTGTGTTCAAGGTGACATGCGCCTTGCTGTAGTCAACCAGAATATCGACGGGAAACCGCTCGAAAATACTCGGCACGACCATGAGCTCCTGGGCTTTTCCAGGCGTGAGGTAAATGCTCGCGTTAATATGGATGCGCGGTTCGCGTTGCAAAAAATCGAACACCTGCATCATCCCCTCCTTCGCCAAGCCATTGCCGAGGACGATCACGCTCGTTTGACCAAATGTGATGGAGCGAGACAGGTCGGCTTGGATTTTCCGGTACGCTTCTCCGATATCCCGCCCTTTTTTGCTTATGAAGGTATAGGGCTTTCCCGTTTGTTCTCCGGTGCCCCCGGATTGACCAGGAATCAGCCGGTTTGGTAAAGGGAAGGCCAATGTCAGCTCGATGCCTTCCTTTGCCTTATCGATCAACATCATCCTGGCAAAGCTCCGGTCGTTCAATTCAATGGATGACCAGCAGCCTGCCAATAAGAATAAGGGAAGAGTGACGACTGTTAGAAACAGCAGCTTTTGTATGGTTTTCAATCCTGATTCTCCTCTTGCATATGAACCCAGGGGCGCTCGTTTCGCTGTAGCCGTTTGCGGTCGTTTGCGTAGGCTGAAGGTCTTGAACGCATCAGCCACCAAGGTGCCCGAATCAGCGTGTCTTTCAGATCACCGAACACCAGAGGGGTGACCGGGTTCAAATACGGCGTGTCGAACGAGCGCAAATTAACCAGATGGATATAAATCAGCAACATTCCACAGGTGATCCCAAAGAGCCCAAACATTCCTGCGAGCACCATAATCGGAAAGCGGAGCAAGCGCAGGGACAAGCCGAGATCGAAATGCGGGATAATGAACGACGCGATGCCTGTCAATGCAACAATGATGACCATTGCTGCCGAAACGATCCCTGCTTGTACGGCGGCCGTCCCGATAATGAGTGCGCCGATGATGGAAACCGCCTGTCCAATCGGTTTGGGGATGCGAACCGCCGCTTCGCGCAGAGCCTCGAAGGAAATCTCCATGATGAACGCTTCGATCAAGGCAGGGAACGGTACAACCTCACGAGACGCAGCGATGGTAATCAGCAGCTTGGTTGGGATCATCTCCGGATGGAATGTCGTGACCGCGATATAGGTGGACGGAAGCAGCAGCGAGATCAGGATGAAGAGATAGCGAATCCAGCGGATCCAGGTCGCTGCGACATAGCGCTGATAGTAGTCCTCCGATGATTGGAGCAACGAAAATAAGGTGACAGGCGCAAGCAAAACGATAGGCGTGCCGTCGACAATGACCGCAACTCGTCCTTCCAGAAGCGAACCTGCCACGACATCAGGTCGCTCGGTGTATTGGATTTGCGGAAAGGGAGAAAACGGGGAGTCGTCAAAAAACTCTTCCACGACGCTGCTCCCCAGCAGGCCGTCGATTTCGATTGACGTCAAGCGTCGCCTGACCTCGTCGACCAGCGATTGCTTGCTGACACCTTGCAGGTACAACATATACACGTTCGTTTGCGTCTTCGTGCCGATGATCATCGCTTCCGACTTGAATTCGGGCGTTTTTAACCGGCGCCGAACGAGGGAGAGGTTCACTTGCGCATTTTCAATGAACGCCTCGCGCGGACCGCGGACGGCAGACTCATTCGGTGGCTCGCTGACACTCCGTTTCTCGTAAGAGGCGAGAGGAAGGTCGATTACGCGTTGTTCCCCATCTACCAGCAAAAGCACGTGACTTTGAAGAATGGCGGTCACGCCGTCTTCAAGCGGGATCGCCTCATACTCTGAGATTGGCAGCTGTTTGCGATCGAAAAGCTGACTGTAGAAGAGAGTCGCATCGCTTTGCGGCAAAGCCTGCAGCGCGTGCAGAACATCATCCTGGATTGTCTGCAAATCAACCATGCCCCGCAAGTAAACAAGCGCGCAAGGTACATTCGGACCTGCGACAAATGTGTGATAAACCACATCAAAGCAGCCATTCAATTGAGTGCGCAACCAATCCGTTTGCTCCTGTATCGTCATGGTTCACCTCTCCTTTGTGGCTTTATGATGCTTATTTTGCGCGATTGGGTTATTTTTACTCTTAATGAAAAAAGCCTCCCGGATAGGAGGCGCATCAAGCTACTTATTACTATCGGCGGTAATCGCAAACAAGGCGTGGTCTTCCCAAACGCCATTGATCTTCAAATAGTTCAGTGCCAGCCCTTCGCGGCGGAATCCGGCCTTTTCCAAAACGCGGATGGAGCCGACGTTGCGGGGCATGACGCCAGCTTGGATGCGATGTAAACCGGCTTGTCCAAACGCGAATTGGGTGGCAAGCTGCACGGCTTCCGTCATATAACCGCGTCCATTGTGGGCTCGATCCATAAAGTAGCCGAGATTGGCATTCTGAAATGGGCCGCGGGCCACTCCGGTCAGCGCCAGACGCCCGATCAGCTCGTCTGTTTCCGTCAAAAAAATGCCGAACGTGTAGCCTTGATCATGGTCCGCAGCATGGTTGCCCGCGGCGATGTCTTTTTCCTGCCCTTCCAAGGTCAGAAAGGAATCGGGGCGGATCGGCTCGAATGGTTGGAAAAACGTCTGGTTTTTCAGGCGCAAGGCAAGCAAGGAAGGGGCATCGTAGAGTTCCAGCTTTTTGAGGGTAATGTGGTCAGCACGCATGTTTTCAATTCCTTTTTTTCATATTTTGGAGAATAATGATAATAACACCAGGACTCCCCCGATTCAAGGGAGTTAAGTCCATATACTTTCGGTACACGCGACATACTGTTAAGGAGGAATGGACCAAGATGGGCAAAAAACCGGCAGAATGGCCGATTCTCTTTTTTTCGAATCAGGAAGAATGGGAGCGTTGGCTGGAAGACAATTGTGACTCGGCAGACGGCGTTAGGCTAAAGCTTGCCAAAAAGCAGGCTGCAGAACCGTCGCTAACCTATGAGGAAGCGGTGGAGGGGGCTTTGTGCTACGGCTGGATCGATAGCCAGAAGGAAGCGCTTGATGAGACGAGCTGGATTCAGCGCTTCTCACCACGCGGACCCAAGAGCATTTGGTCGCAGATTAACAAGGAAAAAGCGGAGCGGCTCATCGCGAGCGGCCGGATGCGTGAGCCAGGTTTGCGAGCCGTCGAGCGTGCCCGTGAAAATGGAAAATGGGATGCTGCGTATGCCTCACAGAGCAAAAAGGAGTTTCCTGCTGAATGGGAAAGCGAGCTCGCGAAACATCCGCGGGCACAGTCATTTTTTGAAACGCTGGATAGCCGCAACCGCTATGCCATCCTGTTTCGCATCCAGACAGCCAAGAAGGAAGAGACGAGGCGTCAGCGGATTGAGCAGTTTGTCAGCATGCTTGAAAAGGGAGAAACGATATACGGTCCAACAAAAAAAGGCCGCTAACGCGCAGGCCTTTTAATCTGGCAAGTATAGAAAACAATGGCGAAAATATTGTTTAAGCAAAAACGGAACATCTCGCTCGAATCTATGGAGCGAATCCGTAAAATAGCAAAATGAAGAGAAAAAGCAGAAAGTAGCCAACCGCCGCTGCAAACCCGATGTAGAGAAGCGACAGTACGATACGCAGTGGAAGCGAGCTCACGCGTTGTGAAAAATAGCGCTTGAATTGCCAAAAGCCGAAGCCTAGCAGCGGAATGATATACAGCCAGGCAAACAGGTTCACCCAGGAAAACAAGCGGTGAAACGCTTCTAAGGCGACAGGTCCTTCTTCCATGTGATACGTCTCTACGATGTACATCCTGCCGCTGAAAAACAGCAGCGTGATGATCAGATAATAGAAAAGCATTGCTTTTGATAATTTCATGTACCATTCACTCCCAACGTTTGTATCCTTTTCTACGGTATCGCTGGGAGCCAAAAACAAAAAGTACCAACTTTTCTTGGTACCGCCTTCTAGAGGTAGGTAACGCCAACATCATCGCACACAGAAGGGATTCGAGAACATTGCAGGAACATCCACACATTCATCCGGAATGCGCGAAAGCGATCGATCAGCTCAAACGCATGAAAAATCCCAAATTCCCAGATTTCGTCGCATTGCGGACCTATGGGCAAGACCGCTATTCGGCGATGGGGTGGGAAGAGCTGCAGCAATACATCAATGAGCAGACCATCGTGATCGTCGAGCAATTCGAGGATGAGCACAACATCATGTCGGCGCTACGCTGGGTAGCGAGAGGCTTGCCGGTATCGCTCGCCATCCGCAAAGTGCGCGCAGATTATTCTATGTACGGATTCAGAGGGAGAAACTAGCGTGGAGGAAAAATGGAGCTAACCATTATTCACAGCAAACAGGAAGTACGGCAGTATTTGCAAACGAAAGAAGTAGCCAATTTCATGTATCATTGCTGCAACCTCGAAGAGGATTACTGGTCGTACAGCCAATTTTACGGTCTATCTGACAAGGGTGAGCTGCTTGCAGTCGCGATCATGACGGTCAAATACGGAATGCCGGTTTTGCTTGCCTCTACCTATTGTGAGCAGAACCATTATCAGGACATGCTGCTAGGCAAATTGGCTCCGTATCTCCCAGAAGGACTTTACAGCCATCTGAATCCAGGTGCTTTTGAAGCGCTGGGACGATCCGACTGCAAATCGCGAACTATTTTTCATAATATGAGGCTTGAGCGGAACGAATACAGTCCTGCCGAACGATCCGAAGAGATGGTCCGTTTGTCATTGGCTGATAAGGAGCGGCTTTTGGCTTTCTATCAAAAAAGCCACCCTGATTATTTGTTGGATGATGGCTATCTGGAAAAAGGCCAATACGTCGGAATCGTCGAAAACGGGGAGCTGGTGAGCGCTGCGGGGATTTTTTCTGCTACGGATGAATACGGCGTCGTCCAGATCGGCAACGTGGCGACACATCCCGATGCAAGGGGAAGGGGATTGGCGGCAAAGGTGATCACACAGCTGATTGATGACATGCTGCCGATCCATCGTCATATCGTGTTGAACGTCAAAGAGGAAAACCGCGGTGCAATCAAGCTGTACAGCAAGCTGGGCTTTCGCAAGATCGGCTTGTTTGAAGAAGTGATATTTTAATCGACGCTTGGGGAGAGAAAAGTTGGGGACATCGGTCCTCAACTTTTTTACTTTCACATACGTTTTTTGCAGCAAGTCAAAAAGTACTAACTTTAGTTAGGTTTTTCACTTGTACGGATAATCTACAATCGTTTGATGAAGAGAGTTGAATGAGCATGAAATGATTGAAAAAACTCAGTCAGGATGTGAAGCAATGGTATTTCGGTTTGGTCAGACCAAAAAAGTGTTTACTGTCTTGCTATCGACCAGTGTGATTTTAACCATGACGACAGAGGCGCTAGCATCGCCAAATACCCGCATTCAGCTAGACCGGACAAGCGTTGCGGCAGTGACAAGTGCCGATGAGCAGGTGGAAGTGAAGACCGTGACAGCAGCAAACGGAATCATCACGGTAAAGCTGACAGGGAAACCGGAGAAGAGTCCCGATCCGGACGATTTTACGTTTCTGCAAAAAATCGATGAGCGAAGGGAAAGATCCATTAAGGTTACGAGCTTCACATGGGATGCCGTACAGAACACGGTGAAGGTTACATACAAGTCTATTGTCGCAACGAAGGAAAAGCAGAGCGTGTTGGTCAGCGTTCTCTTTCACGGGGTGAAGACAGAGGCTGACGTGTTCACAATCGCAGAGCGAAATGCAAAAGTGGCGGACGTGTTGCTTTTCAATCACGCTGCAGATTTTGTCTTGATGCCGGATTCGGATGATTCCGATTTGCTGTTGACGGCCATTGCCAAAGATTCGGACGGCAATATCGTCACGGGGAAAAAAGTCGCATGGTCGTCCGATAACGAGGACGTCGTGACAGTCGACAAAAACGGCAAGGTTGCGGCTGTCGGGACTGGAACGGCAACAATTACGGCCACCATCGAGAAAAAATCCGCAAGCGTGAAAGTGAAGGTTATCGATGATTCCGCTGCGATGTCAGATGTTTCTGCCACAAATGGCGTGGTCACCGTGACTTTGCTCAAAGCGCCGGAAAAAACGCCAAAGCTGCGAGATTTTGCTTTTACAAAACAAATCGATAATAAAAAAGCGCAAAAGCTGTCCGTAAGCGGGTTTACATGGGATGAAGCAAGTCTTACCGCCCGTTTTACCTTTAAACCGCTGACGGCTGCTACCAAAAAGCAGCAGGTTGTCATCAGCGCGAGCTACGCGGATGCAAACCTGGATGCCAATGCGTTTACCATTGCGGCCAAAAATGCGAAGGTCAAGCAGGTTCAGATTCTACCTGTGGATGATACCGAATTGATGCTGGATTCCGAACGGACAGAATTGCAGCTCGTCGCGATCGCTACGGACGCTGAGCATGATATCGTTGCAGGCAAAAATGTTTCGTGGCGATCCGATAACACCGACGTTGCCACCGTTGATCGCAGCGGGAACGTGAAGGCGATCGGTGTCGGTACAGCGACGATTCGCGCTACCGTAGAAGGCAAATCCGATACCATTCAGATCACTGTGAAACCGGCCTCGAATCCTGCCGTGACGCTCGGGACCTTGGTGCTAAGCGAATCGTCAGCAAATGACGGCAGCGTTCCCGGCGTACAAACGGTCACGCTCGCCAACGGTTCTTTTGCGCAGCGGGTGGATGCTTCCGATATAACCGTCAATCATCTCCCGATGGGCTTGGGAATCAACGTGACGCGCACGAGCAAAACACAGTTGACCATCGCGTTCACAGGAACGGCAGTGAATCATACAGCGGCTGACAGCAGAAACGACTTGAACGTGACGATTGCCAAGGCTGCTATTGAAAGCGCAGCAGGAAGCGTCACGACGGACACATTCGGGATTCGCTTTGCTGATCCGGTTATCGTCGTGCCACCGGGACCGATTGCGGTGATGCTTACGACAGGCTCTTTGGGCACGGCGGGATACGGGAAAATTACGGGGTTGCAAGCGGGAATCAAATATGTCCTCACCACCTCAGGGAAAACCTATGGCGTTCAGGCAAACGGCAGATTGGGTGCTGAAAACGCCCCAGCGGAATCGCTAACGGGGACAGAGATCATCGGCTTGACGAACGGGATGACGTATAAAGTAGAAGAGGAAGCGGTGGTATTGGAGCGGGCACTCGTGGCTGCTTACCGAAACGCAGCGAGCACTTCCGTAATCGACAGCTTGCTGGAAGCTAACCAACTGGGGCTGACAGTTATAGGTTACGCAGCGCTGGATGACACAGGTAAAGCCGCTGTAGCAGCGAAGCTGTTTAGCCAAAAAACGGCGTTTACCAGCAAAACGGCCATTCAAAGTGCGCTGCATATAGCGGTGACGCACGCTCAAGAGGCAGCGGCGGAGCAAGCCAATGTCGATGCTTATAAAAATGCGGTCGATGAAGATGCGATTTTAGCTTTGCTGGATGCGGTGCCAAACGCACTCGGTCTGGAAGTTACAGCCTATACCTTGCTGGATGACATGCACAAAGAAGACGTAGCAGCGGAACTGTACGACGGCAAATCCTTGTTTACTAGCAAAGCCGCGATTCAAGCTGCGTTGAACACAGCAGTGGCCCACGCCCAGGATGCGGCGGCAGAACAAGCGAAAATCGACGCCTACAAAGATGCGGTCAATGCAGCGGCAATCCAGGCACTGCTTGATGCGATGCCAAACGCGCTTGGTCTTAACCTGACGGCATATGGCTCGCTGGATAGCATGGGAAAAACTGCAGTGTCAGCAGAGCTGTATGACGTGAAAGCGGCGTTTGTGAGCAAAACAGCGATCCAAAATTGGCTGGACACAGCCGTCGCCAGCGAAGCGAAGGTAGCGGCGTATCGATTGGCAGCAAATGCCGCAGCAATCGGCAGCTTGCTTACTACGAATGATTTGGGATTGACGCTTGACGACTACAATCTTTTGGATGCGCCAGGCAAGGCGGCGGTAAACAGCGTGCTGCTGGGGCAAAAAGCCTCGTTTGCCACAAAAACAGACATCCAAACTACTATGAACGCGACCGTTGCAAGCGAAGCAAAGCTTGTAGCATACCGTACGGCGGCGGACGCAGACGCGCTCGCAAATTTGCTGGCAGCTAACCAGCTAGAACTTGACACAGATGCGTTTAATCAGTTGGATCCGGTAGGCCAGGAAACGGTAGCCGCAGAATTGAACAGCCTAAAAGCGACGTTTACGACTAAAGAGGCGGTCCAGACGGCATTGGATGCTGCCGTGACCAAGGAAGTCGCAGTAGCGGCGTACAGAATGGTGCCAAATGAGGCAGGCTTGCAAAGCCTGTTGTCAACTAACGCTCTTTCATTAACCGTAACCGATTATGATGGACTGGATACCGCAGGCAAGGCGACGGTCGTCAGTGAACTATTTGGCAACCGGACTTCATTCATCAGTAAAACAGCGATTCAGCTCGCTTTGGATACAGCGGTAGCGAAAGTGGTCGAGCAGAGGAAATTGGATGCCTATAAAAATGCGGCGAACGCTACAGTCATCCAGAACCTACTGGATGCAACGCCAAACGCGCTTGGTCTGAATGTCTCAGCATACGGTCTGTTGGATGCCATGGGCAAGAATGCGGTCGCGATTGTGTTGGACGGCCAAAAAAGCAGCTTTACTAGCAAGGACGCCATCCAGAGTGCACTGAACACAGCGGTCGAAAGCGAAGCCAAAGTAGCGGCGTTCCGGCTGGCAGCCGATGCCACTGTGATCGAAAGCTTGCTTGGCGCTAATGAGTTGGGGTTGAGTCTGGTCGATTACAACGATCTGGATGCCATCGGCAAAACAGTCATCGCACAAGCGCTGAACGGGCAAAAGACTGGTTTTACCAAAAAGGGTGACATTCAGGCGGCACTGGATGTTGCGGTTCCAGACGAGGCCAAACTGGCGGTGTTCCGGAAGGCGACAACTGGGGTTGAGATGAAAAATTTGCTGGATGCAAATTCGCTTGGCTTGACGGTAACAGGATATGATGGGCTGGACGCAAAAGGAAAGCTGGCGGTCGCGACCGTATTGCTGGGGCGCAAAGCGGAATTCCTGAGTGCAACGAATATTCAAAGCGTGCTTGACGAGGAGGTAGCAAACGAAGCGAAGATTGCGGTTTATCGCATGGCGGCTGACGTCGGGGCAATCCGAAGTCTGCTGGATGAAAACGTATTGTCATTGGATTTTGGCGACTATACGAGCATTGATCCGAGTCGGTGTGATCGGGTGGCAGAGAAACTGTTTGACGAAAAGGATGGACTGAACGACAAAGATAGTTTAGTGAGCACGGTTCAGCGGCTTGCTGCGATGGAAGCGATTATGAACGCAGCAAATGTTAAGAACTGGGCTCAAGTAGATACGGTCACGTTTGAGAGAGCTGGTTATCCCGTATCGGCCGACGACCTGCCTTTTGTGGAGAATTCTATGGAATTCAAATACTCCATGCGTGGCGAAGGAGTCGGTGACTACTTTACTATTGAATTTAGAGAGAGTTTTGATCAGATCAACAATATTAACTACGGAGCAGCAAATCCTTATTACTGGCAAGGAATTGATTGGCGAAATTTTGCTGTTGCTGGGATCAAAGGGGTTAACGACAGCAATTTTGCAGCGGTAAAAGCTGCCGTCACGACCGCAAGAAATACAAAAGGAAGTAATCTTACCGCAAAAGAAATCCAGGCAGCAGTAGACAGTCTCAGTCCCAACTGATGGAAGACAACGAAAAAAACAGTCAGGGCGATTTTCCCTGGCTGTTTTTTGTCTTTGTGGCCAGCTATATAGCAAACGTTCGTGATTTTTTTTACGGAAGGTTGCGGCGCAGCTTCAGCAAAATGCTGTGCAAAAAATCAAGCTCCACCTGCGAGACGCCCTGACAGATAGTATGATGGATGTCCTCATAGATCGGAATGATGCTTTGGGCCAGCTCGCGACCCGTCTCGGTCAAATGCACATGCAGCAAGCGGCGGTCCGACTGGTTCGTGGCTCGGCGGACGAAGCCTTTGCCTTCAAGATTGGCCACCATACGCGCAACATTTGTCTTGTCGCGCAGCATTTTTTCCGCAATTTCATTTTGGGTAAGCCCGTCCTGCTCTAGCAGCAGCGCTAGGATCAAGGATTGGGCAGGGGCGAGGTTTAGCGGAGCCAGGTTATTTTTGACAAAGGCGGAAACGAGCAGATCGGTTTGATGGATGGTCAGCCCGATATAATGCTGTAAATTCACGTTCATGCTGTTTCCCCTCCGCGATTGGTTTCAATACATACGAATCGTATCGTTTATTTTAGACAGAAACGTTCGGGCAGTCAATTCTGCTAAATGACCGAGCCAGGCGAAATTCTTTTACCAAGAAAAGGTCATAATTCGCGTAGAACATGCAAAGGAAAAAGCCAAAAAATGTCGAATCATAGTTCCCAGTAAACCTCGTAGCAAAGGAAGTCGCAAATGACGTACACCCTAGGTAATTCAATAGAGCATTGTGACGACATGACACTGGAAGCCATGCTTGCCAATTCGGGCGAATGGAGTCTACCAGACTTTCTACAACTGGCCCTGCAGCTGGCAGCCATAGTCGGTGACTCGCACCGTAGACGGATTGTCATTCGTAATTTGAAGCCGTCTACGATCTTGATCAACGCGCAGTCCATGGACATGCGCGTGATGCACGATGGTGATGCGATAGTCACAGAAAGCGCGATGCTAGAAACGTTGCCGTATCTGTCTCCGGAGATGACGGGGAGATTGCAGCGACCGGTGGATCACCGTACGGACTTGTATTCGCTTGGTGTCATCTATTATCGGATAATAACTGGTCGGTTTCCATATGAGGCTGCGGATGCCATCGAGTGGACACATGCGCATTTGGCCAAGCTGCCCGAATCCGCAGTGTCGTGGCGCCCTGCGTTGCCGCCTGTGATCGCAGCGATTTTGGAGAGGCTGCTCGCCAAAGACCCGGATGAGCGCTATCAGAGCGCAGAAGGGGTTCGCCATGACTTGGCACGCTGTCAATCTATGTGGCAGGAGAGCGGGCGGATCGAACCGTTTGCCTTGGGGCAGCAGGATGTGTCACGGCTATTTGCGATGCTGCCTCAGCTATATGGTCGGGAGCGGGAGATCGCCCTGCTACGTGAAGCGGTTTTGCGTGCCAGCCTTGGGGCGACCGAGCTTATGCTGATTGTCGGCCCTTCCGGAATCGGCAAGACAGCCTTGATCAAGCAGCTGCAACGATCGCTCTTCCGCGAGAACGGTTACTTCATTTCAGGGAAATTCGAACAGTTCAATCGGGATATTCCATATGCGCCGTTGATCGAGGCGTTTCGCGAGCTTATCCGACAAATCTTGACGGAAAGCGAGGAACGCACAGCTTGGTGGAAGGAGAAAATCAAGCTGGCATTGGGGCAAAATGCAGCGGTTCTCGGCGAGGTGCTGCCGGAAATCACGCTGTTGGTCGGCGATGTCGGACAGGTGGAGGAGCTGTCGCCCTCCGAAGCGCAGCGGCGGTTCCAGCTATCGTTCCGCCATTTCATTCAAGTCGTGACGCGAAAAGAACATCCGCTGACGCTGTTTCTCGACGATGTGCAGTGGGCGGATGCCGCTACTCTGCAGCTGATCGATTCGCTTCTGACAGATCCGGGCAGCCAATCCTTGTTTGTGATCGGAGCATGGCGCGAAAGCGATGTGGGCGACAATCATCCGCTCATGCTGAAAATGGAGGAGATTCGGACTGCAGGGGTGAATGTCGAGCTGCTTGAACTCGGGCCGCTTTCGCTCGTCGAGTTGAACCGGATGGTCGCCGAGACGCTCAGAATCGAGGAAAAGAGCGCGGTTCCGCTCAGCAGCCTCTTGTATGCCAAGACGGCAGGCAATCCGTTTTTCTTCCGGCAGCTGTTCGAATCCCTGCATGATGAAGGATTGCTGTTTTTTCAGCCGGAGACGGGCAGCTGGAGCTGGGACGTCCGTGCGATTGAAAGCAAGCAAACGACAGCGGATCTGCTGGACTTCATGGTTGATAAAATCAAAAGGCTGCCGGAACGGGCGCAAGCGATGCTTTCTCTCGCTGCATGTCTGGGGAGTCGTTTTCACCTCGAGCTGTTGTCTGCAGTTAAGCAAATTTCAATCGAAGAGCTGCAGCAGGAGCTCGACCGCGCGGTGCAGGAAGGGCTGATCATTTCGGATGATGGCAGCTCGTACAGCTTTTTGCATGACCGTATTCAGCAAGCTGCGTATTCATTGCTGGAGCCTCCGCGAAAGCAGCGCTTCCACTACAAGGTGGGGACCTATTTGGCTCTCCAGCGCAGCACGGGCTCATATGATGTCGACATTTTTGAGCTTGTCAGCCACCTGAATGCCGGCGTGTCGCTGATCAACGAGGAGCGGGAACGCTTCGAGCTGATGGCGTTCAATCTTGAAGCGGGGCGAAAGGCGAAAGCGGCCTCGGCATTTGACACGGCAGCTGTCTATTGCCGAGCAGGCGCGGAGCTTATTCGGGAAACCGATTGGGCCGCCGATTTTGGCTTGTGCTTTGCGCTGCTGTTGGAACGGACGGAATGCGAGTATTTGTGCGGCCATTTTGAGCAGGCGGAGAAGCTGGCGGGGGGATTGAGCCGTCGGTCCCGAAATCGGCTGGAGCGGGCAGCCGTTTGCAAAGTCATCGCCACGCAGTACGTGAACTTGGGGAAATATGCGGAAGCGATTTCGCTCGGTGCCCGCTTGCTTGCGGAGTTTGGCATCATCATTCCAGTGAAACCGAAGCAGCTCGATCTGTTCAAGGAATTGAACTTGACCAAATGGCATCTACGCCATCAAATCGATCGGCTGACGGAATTGCCGGACATGCAGGATGTGGAGCAGAAAATGGCGATGGATTTGATGTTGGCACTCGCCGCACCAGCGTTTTTTTCGAATAAAGCGGTGTATGTCATGCTGATGTCGCGTTCAGTTCGCCTAACGCTCAAACATGGCTTGTCGCCGATTTCCGCAGCTGCTTTTGCTGGCTATGGCATGGCGCTCGGTCTCGGGATGGGCGATTATGAAACCGGATATAAATTGGGACGGGTTGCATTGGAGCTGGTAGACCGGTTCAATATCTTGTCGGTGAAGCCGAAAACGTATGTGATGTATGGCGCGGTCATTTCCCGCTGGCTCATGCATGCGGAAGAAGGCGAACGCTATTTGGAGCAAGGGCTTCTATGCGGTTTGGAAGGCGGCGACTATGTTTTCGCCAGCTATGCGATGGGCGCGCTCGTCAATTCGTTTTATGTGCGTAAAAGCATTGTTGAGCTGGAACGCCGGATTTCTGCTTATATGGAAATATTGGCCGAAACAAAGGACCAGTTCGTCAGCGACAACTTTGTTCTGTACCAGCAATGGATTTATGCCCTGCAGGGTCTAACGGAGTCACCAGTATCCTTTGTCACGAAAGAGTTTGACGAGGACGCCTTCATGCGCCAGGTGCAGAACACGGAATTTTTCGCTACCACCTTGTTTCAGTACTATACGTATAAAACACAGCTGCATTATTTGCAGGGGGAATACGAACAAGCGGTTCAATATGCCAACCAAGCAAAGCCGTATATGGTGTATGCGACTCATCTGCCGCATCTGGCTGAATGCTTGTTTTACCATTCGCTCTCGATCGCGGGGAATATGGAGAAGTGGAACGGTTGGAAACGAAAACGCATGACCGCCCGGTTGAAGGCGAACCTCCGTCGCTTCCAGGACTGGGCCAAGCATTGCGCTGAAAATTATGAGCATAAAGTGCTGCTGCTAGAAGCCGAGCTGGCACGCCTCAGCCAAAAGGATGGCATGGCCATGCAAATGTACGAGAAGGCCATTCGTCTGGCAGAAGCACACGGGTATGTGCAAAATGTGGCTATCGCAAGCGAATTGGCGGCTCACTTCTACAGGCAGCGGGAAATCGCGAGCAGCGCTGATTTTTACTCGGCGAAAGCGTACCAATTTTACCGGAAGTGGGGAGCTACCGTGAAAGCGGAAAGGCTCTTGGCGGAATTCCCGCATAGTGCACAGGCGGAAGTGGCAGCTGCTTATGAAAGCGCCCCGGTCGCTTTACTGTCGCCAGGTGGACCGGTTGCCAGCACCAGCACGAGCCCTCGTGAGCAGGCACCTGTTGAGAAGGCGGCAGAGCTTGATTTGGCAACGATTTTGAAAGCCTCCCACTCGGTGGCAGAGGAACTCGATCTGGGGCAGCTTTTGAGCCGATTGATGAAATTGATCATTGAGAATGCGGGGGCCCAGAAAGGGTGCGTGATCACGGAAAAAGCCGGGGCGTTTCAGGTCGAAGTCGAGATGGGAACCGACCGCGCCGCAAGTGTTTCGGCCGAATCAAGTCCAATGGTGGCTGGCGAGACGGCGTCGGAGTCGGTCCTGCGCTACGTGTGGCGCACCGGCTCCGTTATGATTGCTGCGGATGCGGCGAGCGACGGGCTTTTTGCCAAAGATCCGTACGTCATTCGCGAGAAGCCGCGTTCGATTTTATGCGCGCCGATCATCATCTCGGGAGAATGGAAAGGCGTCTTGTATTTGGAAAACAATTTGACGACCGATGCGTTTTCCCAAGAGCGGCTGAAGGTGCTGCAAATGCTCGCTGCCCAAGTGATCTACGTGAAAAACCTGCTGCATTCGTTTGGGGAAACGACGATTTCCGTGCAGACGGAACCGCCGACAGACGATCACCAGCAAAGCGACTTACCACAAGAGTCGATGCCGACCGAGCAGCCATCGGCACAACCACTGACCGAACCGTTGACCGAGCGGGAGCTGGAGGTGCTCAACCTGATGGCGGCAGGGCTGTCCAACAAGGAGATTGCCGACCAGCTGGTCATTGCCATCGGTACCGTGAAAACACATGTGAAAAACATTTTCGGCAAATTGAACGTGAACCGGCGGACGAAAGCGGTGGCAGAGGCGAAGCGGTATCATTTGCTCAACAACGACTAACACCCAGGCACATTGAATGAAAAAGAACCTGACTCCTGTGAAAGGAGGTCAGGTTCTTTTAATTGTATAGGCGCGTGGTCGTCGTTACTGATGCAGGCTCACCATGTTGACGAACAGGCGAATGGCGCCAGGCACCAGGGCTGGGATTTCGCGATACCAAACGAGCGAGCTGTAGGTATACGTTCCTTTACCATATTTCGCTGATAGGAAGGTTCCGGTGAACTCATTTTCGCCCGGGTCGCCATTGGAGATCAGCTCGATGTACTCTTTGCCCCACTGTGCAGGGTTGTAGGCGGAGCGGTCTTGAATCCAGTTGCCCCAATCGGCTTCGGTGATTTTGTTCGGTGTGTTGAACAGCGGATGATCGGGTGCGAGCACCGTCACTTTCGAATTCTCATCCGTGACGCGCCATTGGATCAGCGGCTCACCGATCTTGATCGGATACGGAGCGAGCTCCGGCTTCCATTTATCTTCCGGCTTGTGGTATTGGACGACCAGATTGCCGCCGTTTTCTACATATTTCAAAAGACGAGCATTGCTTGGAATCAGTTCGGGGCGGAAGCCATACGCACGGATGCCGAGCACGATCGTGTCGTATTGGCTCAGATCGCTCGACTCGATGTCTTTGGCGGTCAGATTGGTCACGTTGACGCCAAGCTGCTGCAAGTATTGATCAATGTTGTCAAAGCCGCTGGACACATAGCCGACCTTGAGCCCTTCCGGCACTGCGAGATCAAACGCCTGGATCGCCAGCTCCGCCGGCTGCACGAAATAAGTGGTGCCGATATGCGGATAGCGAATGACTTGCGCGCCGTGGCGGCTTTCTTTGCCATTGCTCGTTGCGATGGCCGTTACGGTGTATTTGTTGGGCTTGACAGTAGCAGATGCCTTGACCGTGAAGGCGACCGATTTGGTTTCTCCTTTGGCCGAGAAGGAAAGCGGCGCTGCTTTCGGCTCAACGCTCCAGCCATCCGGCACGTTTAGCGTGATGTCAGCCTGAGCTGGGCCCGGGTTGTAGTTTTTCACCGTCACTTTGACCGGTACCGGATCTTGCGGTTTCAGTGTGTTGAGCACGGTTGCACTAGGGCTCAGTGCCAACGAGAATGCCGGGAGGACGGCGACCGCATCAGACGGTGTCGCATGGACTTGTGCGGCCTGACCGGCAAAGCTATATCCGATATCAGCCGTGAGCGACGGCGCAGCATATGGCGCGAACAAAGCGGCATTGGCCGGAACGGTCACTTCATAGGTCGTTTTGACCGTCTGGTTGTAGCCGAGCTGCGCAAAGCTTGCGTTCGACAGCGCTTTTGCTTGCCATCCTTTCGGGACATTCAGCTTGAGCGAGACGTTGGCGATCGTTTCGTGACCACCGTTGTACGCGCTGACGGTGACTTTGGTCGTTTGGCCCGCAACCAGCTCGCCGGTATCCGGTTTTACTTTAGTAACGAGCGAAAGCGCCTCGGCGCTTGCCTTGTTCAGCTGGTCTGCTTTTACATTCAGGCGATAGAGCAGGTCGGTTTTCGTTTCAGCCGACAGCTTGGCTGCCTTCACATCGGATGCCGTTTTTTGCACATCGGCGAGCATGTCGTGCACTTCTTTTGCGACATCGGCAAAGTGAGGATACGCGGCAATTACTTCATCCGAGTCTTTTTGCAGCTTTTTCAGCTCGGCAGCGATTCCGCCGGCGCCAGCTTGACCGGATACTTCCTTGGCCAAATCGGCAAACGAGTAGGCAATGCCATCGAAGAAATCGCTTTCCTTTTCTTTGATCGAAACTGCGGCCTGATCCAGCTTGTAATAGCTGTTGCTCGGCCCTTCGTCATAAATGCGCCCCATGCCTTGGCTTTTGTGCATGAAGCGGGATTCCTCGCCCAACTGCACATAGGAGGCGCCGTAAATTTCGTCATATGTACCGACTGGCACGCTCACGGTGTAATCTTTTTCGTTTGCAGGAAGATACAGTTTTTTCACCTGCCAAGTGGACAGACCTTCCTTCAACTGCTCGGGAAAGATTGTTGGATCGGCAGCGTCTTTGAAAGCTCGCACCGTGATGACGTTGATTGCACGGTGGTGGCCGTGTGTGGAATTCTCATTCAAGAAAGCGGGAATGACCACATCGGGCCGCAGCGTGCGGATTTTGCGGATCAACCGCTCATAGGCCACTTGCTCGCCCCATTTTGCCAGCGTTTCGTCCGGGCTTTTGGAGAAACCGAAGTCGAAAATCGGGTCGTTAATTTTTTCACTGAGGTTTTCCAGATGAACGTTCGTGATTTTGGATGCTTCCTGAAGCTCGCGCGTGCGGATAATCCCCAAGGCGTTGCCCAGTTCGCTGCCGATCTCGTTTTGTCCCCCTTCGCCTCGGTTGGCGATGATGCTGAACGTATTGACGCCTTTTCCCAATGACAGGTAAGCAAGCACCGAACTGTGCTCATCATCCGGGTGAGCCCCGGTGTTCATGGCACTGGCGATTGTGGTCAGCGGTTTGATGGCTTTCCACAGGTCAACCACGCCGCGGTCTGCATAAGCGGTGCCAGGTGCGGCAGGCAAAAGCAGGCTTGAGACCAGCGCTGCTGCAGCCGTGAGTGTGTACAGCTTGGAAAATGTCCCCTTTTTCAACAAACGTTCCTCCATTCCCTCTTCAGATTGATGGTTCTATCAATCATGGCGTGTCTGGCTGCTTTCCTCGCTGTGACCATGGATCGACCGCGAAAGACAATGCAAAAAAATAAGCATCAGACCGAACGTCGTTCGTTTTGCTGCAGCGACAAGGTATCGAATTAGGGTGCCACTTTGTTCGGGAAGTTAGTTAATTTTACTAACTAAGTTTACCAAAATTATACTTCCACATTTCAGAATAGTCAATTTATTAACTGCAGTTTATCTGTCTGGGAGTTCGATTATCCAGTATCACTGACAGAAAAAAACACAACAAAGGGGCGAGCCCATCTAGGTCCGCCTCTGTCGCCTTGCGAATTTCTACCTACTCCGCGATCATTTTCCGATACAAAACCTTGTAAAACCCGGTCTCTGGATCCGCATCGGTGCGGCCCACTTGCACGTATCCGCATTAATGCCCAGCTCCAGATGATCTGCTGCCAGCTCGATCAGGCAAAAACCACCGATGATCTGGTCGTCGCTGCAAATTTTGTAGTACAGCGCTTGTTGCATAAAGGAAAGATGCTGTTCGACTTGATCATGTCCGTCGGGCCCGCGTCCGTATTGGGCGACCTGGTCGGCAAAAGAGCGTATGGCGACCTCCGTCAAAGTGGCTGCGTCATCGGGTTCTGCTCTTGTGAATTGGATGTTGTCAGTTTCCGGTATTGGCATGATGGAATCGCTCCTTTATTGGGTGGATTTTCCGTTTCCGTGCTATGAGCAGGCTGGCATATGTCCAGCAGACAGCGGTAGCAGATAGGGTGCCCGCCTCATACGTTAGAATAAGAGCCGGGAAAAAGCTGTGAGAATCAGATGAATTCTTCATCTTGGCCCGCTGCACTTGCCCAAGTAGTTCTATTCATCCCGCTCTGATCCTTGCCATTGGCAAAAGGAGAGGATGCCCCGTGTTCACGGTTCAATATATCCCGCTCAGCAAAATCAAACCCGATCATTACCCGAGGATGACGGCGCAAATCCGAAAGCTGCGCAGCAAAATGCTTGATGGCATGAATCTGGTCGTCGTGCGCAAAAACCGCAAAGACGGAAGCTATGTGATTCTGCTCGGGAACGAACGCTACGAATATTTGCGAAAGCATACAAAAAAATTGGTCGCGCCCTGCCTAGTCGACGAGAGCAGAGGTAAGTCACAGGTGCGCGCGTGGTTCCACCAGTTACGCAACAAGCGGCTGCTCAGCCATTTTCCGGGGATCAAGCCGGGGCAATTGACACCAGCAGCGTTATCGATTACACGCACGTTTTTGAAGGAGGAGCCGCGCTTCAAGCAGCTGTCACGCCGCCAGCAGGTTCAGGTGCTGTCCCAGGCGGTGCGCTACAAGCGAACGGTGATCTCGGCAATGAAGGCAAAGGTGGGGCAGTTGGTCTCGAAATAAAAAACACGGGGGCGATCAGGTTCGCTCCCCCAAAATGGGCCGAAATCCGTTCCAAGTGGATTTCGGCTAGTGCTGTTTGCCTTTAGCCGTCAGACGCATGGTGAAGCCGTCGATCAATACGCCCATGCCGTAGCGAAATTCACTTTCCCAATCGGGATCGGTCGTATAGGCGGCCAGGCGAGTCATGGTCGGGAAGTGCTCGGCGGGTAGCTGCGTGTAGGCGTTTTGGTACGTTTCGGTGAGTTCAGCAGAGCTGACCGCTTTCGCCTTCGCGTGTGCAGCCATCTGGGCTTCTTCTGTAACGAATCCGAATACATAATTTTTCAGCATGGAGGATGCCCATGGAATGTGCTGATCATCAAACCCGGCATCGGCTAGCAGGCGGAACAGCTTTTCGATTTGAAGAAGGCGATTGTGCGACAGCGCGATGGATGAGAGGAAAATGTCCACCGAGTCCCGGTATGCCTGCAGCAGCTGGCGAAAATTCAGCCCCCATTGAAGCAGCTGTTCCTTCCAGTCCAGAGATGAATCAGGCCAGACTAATTCCTCGCTGATTGTATCGCAGAGGAGCTGGAGCAGCTCGTCCTTGTCTTTGACGTGGTAATACAGGGAGGCGGTCTTGACGCCTAAGGAGTCGGCAATCTTGCGCATACTCAGCTCTTTTAGACCAATTTCATTCAGCAGGAGGATCGCCGTCTGGACGATTCTGCGCTGGTCCAAGGGAATATGAGCGGGTTCGTTCGTTTGGGAGTAAAGCTTTTTTCGGGCCAAAATCATAGCCTCCCTTCTCTTGACAATTATAGCATACGCACTTATTCTAATGGTGTTAGATTAATCTAATGGTGTTAGAAAGAGGAGTGTTGATTCGATGCGTAATGCTTCCGAGTTTTTTGCGAATAGTGAACCGATGACAGCGCAGCAGGTCGTGTCCGATTTGAATCGCGCATTGTCGGGCACATGGGTAGCTGTCTTCCGCGAGCATGAAGAAGAGCTGACCCGTATGTTCGCAGCCTATGGCGACCGCGCTTACGGCGTGTACATCCAGAAGCTAATGGCCCCGCTTAGCGACATGGCCGCAGAGGTGGGAATCGCGATCAAACCAGGCTTTTCCCGGGCTGACTCCATCGAAAACTGGGGGCCGCCAGAAGAGCGGGAGCGTTGCATCTGGTACGCGCTCCATAAACAGGATGGGGCGTTGATTGGCACCGCCGTACTGCAATTTTTCCATTCCCACACGCAGCTCCATCTGCCAGAAGCCCCGCGCTTCTTTGCGCTGGAGGAGACCGAACGCGACGCCATCATCGAAGCAATTTCCCAAGCAGATGTACGGCTCCAACCGGGAAACCTCGCCAAATACCGTCATGCCGATGAGGAGGAAGCGCTTGAACGATGGGAGTACGCGACCGAAACCGGCCTTGGCGATTATATCCGGACAACCAACGGCCAAAAAGGCGGCGGCTACCTAGACCACGCCCTAACCACCTGGGGCCGCAACGGCTGGGAATTAGTCTCGGTCGTACCGCAAGACGGACAGCTGGTCGGCTTTTTCAAACGAAAGGCCGGGGCGTAGTAGGAAAAACAAAAGGTTACCGCTACAAAAATCGTAACCAGTAACCTGATTTTCTTCTGTATTCTTTTTTTATATCATTCACCCATTATGTTGAAGGAGTGTCTCCTCAGCAGCCAAGGGATTTTCGGAAAAAAGCGGAGCGGCGCCTTTACGATGCCCGCCAGGCGGAGCGCAAAAATGGAAACGTCTTTCGCGTCACATATCATCCCTGAGATACACCCGCCGCGCAGCGTGTGGCGTTGGGGCGCGGTTTCCATTTTTGCGCGGAGCCGGTCACCCCCTGCCCCCAGCAGGCATCGTAAGAGCGCCGAGGAGCTTTTTTCCGAAAATCCCGGACCCTCCACCAACCCACTTTATCAGCTCCGTCTCCAAGCCACCAAGCTCCAAACAATTAAAGCCCCCATCGCCACAGCAAAAATCTCAATGGCAGCCGTCAAGCCAATCCATTGCGCAGCAAAACCCAGACCAAGAATCGGGATGCTCACACCCAAATACGTCACCACAAAAAACGATGAAACAACGTCACCGCGAGCAGAGTCAGGCGCTACCTGGTTAACCTGCGCCAATGCACCGGCATAAGTCGGCCCATGCCCCAGCCCGATAAAGACGGTGGTGAGCAAGAGGAAGAGGAGCGATTTGGTCACCAGCGTGACGACCATCGCGATCAGGCCGAGTGCCAAAAACAGATAGCCGATTCCGATTAAGGCCGGAATGCGCCGTTTTTTCAGCATGATCTGATGCAAGGTCGACAGGCCGAGCACGAGCGCGATCACCGTGCCGGACAGGCTCAGGTTAGATTGACCTACCAATGTGCCGAAATACGAAGGAATGATCGACAGCATCAAGCTCATGATCGACCAGGCGATAAACGACGTGACCGCCGCGAGCGCAAAGGGACGGCGAATGGCTGCCGGCACCGTGGGCGCATGCAAGCGGGAAGCGGTGGCCACGGTGCGTTTTTGCTCACGGATTGCCATCAAACCGAGAACGGCCGGGATGGCGACGATCACGTGAATGAAATAGGAAAGTTGCATCGGATAAGGACCGTACTCCCCGAGAAAGCCGGAGATGACCGGACCGATCGCATTGCCGAGCGTCACGGCGAGCGCTGCGACGAAGGCGGATTTCGTCCGGCTATGTTTTTCATCGTATTCGGTCATGGCTGCAACCGCCACGCCATTGAGCATGCCGACGGAGACGCCTTGCAGCATTCGGGAAAACAGCAGCATGGAAAGTCCGTCTGACAGGGCAAACAGGATGGAGCCGATCAAAGAAAACAGAACGCCGGGAATCAGCAGCTTCTTGCGCCCGATCCGGTCGGACAGCTGGCCGGAGATAATGATCGTAGGAATGACGACAAGAGCATAAGCTGCGAAGATGAGCGTGATCATCCCGGCGGACAAATTCCATTGCGCGCGATAAAGGGCGTAAAGCGGTGCGGGGATGTTCGTCCCAAGCAGCGTGATGAACAATCCGTACGCCACAAGCCAAAAAGGGAGTGTCTTGCTCTGGGCCACGCGGTGGCGCATCGCTCTGACGGAGATGACATCCATCAGCTCCTCGAGCTGACCCATCACCTGATCGACTGCTCGTTCATCCATCGATGTAGAAATCTTGATGCGGGAAACCCCCTGGTGTTTATACGTGCCGACCGTCAATTTGTCGATGTTGTAGCCACGGCTGCCAAAAAAGTCGGAAACGCGGGCCAAAACGCCTGGGTGATCGTTCACCAACACCGATAACGTGTGTGAAGTAAGTGCTGCCACGATTCTGTATGCTCCCTTCGAAATCAAATCGAATCTATGATAACATTCAAGGTGGCATACCAATACTATCTGTATTGTTTGTTTCCCATACCTTTTTGGTATGTCAATCAGGAGGTCATCTGAGATGGATATCAGGCAGCTGCGCTATTTTTTGGCGATTGCCAAAGAGGGACAAATTACACGTGCCGCCAAAGCTTTGAATATGGAGCAACCGCCGTTGAGCCGGCAGCTGAAGCTGATGGAGGAGGAGCTCGGTGTCGCCTTGTTTGAACGCAATGGGAAGCAGATGAGGCTTACGGAAGCGGGAACCATTTTGCAGCAAAAAGCGCAAAGCATCCTGCATCAACTGGATGAGACGATGACGGAGATTCGTGAAGTGGATCAGGGGGTACGAGGGGCGCTGGCGATCGGCTCGGTGTTTTCCTGCGTGTCGCTTTTGCCCGATAAGATCAAGGCGTTTCGCGAACGATTTCCCGACGTCACCTTCAAAATTTTGGAGGGCGACCATTTTACATTGGGCGAATATTTGCAGACGCGCAACATCGAGCTTGTCATAACACGGCTGCCCTTTGAATCCGCCTACCCACTGGAGCAGTATGAGCTGATCCACCTGCCGTCCGACCCGTTTGTTGTCGTGCTCCCGTGCGAGTGGGAGCTGGGCGGAAAGCAGAACGCGATCTCGATGCGCCAGATCAAGGACGTACCTCTAATGGCGCTCAAAAGCGACAGGACGGTCGGGCTCAATGAAAAGGTCGTGAACGAGTGCCGGCAGTTCGGCTTTGAGCCTACGATCATCTGCGAGTGCTCCAGCGTGGCGATCATTCTCGCGCTCGTGGTGGCGGGGATCGGCGCGACGATCATGCCCAAGTCTGTTATGGACTCATTTCCGCTCGCACAGATCAAGCTGTTGGAGATTACCGATACGTCCTTTCAGTCCGAGGTCGGCATCGCCTGGCTGCGGAACCGCCACCTTTCCAAAAGCGCGCGGGCGTTCATCGAGACGTTCTCTGCGGATCGGTGAACGCATCGACACAGCTTTTGCAAATGCACGCTTTGCGGCGCTGTTCAGGGGCAATCCGCTCGAAGATTTCCTTGGGGAACACGGTGTGATAGCACCAGCATTCGGTCGCATTTGCGAGTGCACCGCAGCTGTTGTCATTGCCGCAAAGCGGGCAGCGGCTGGCGTCGACGGATCGCTCGTTTCGTTCGTTTCGTTCGGTCATGTTTGATCCCTCCTTACGTACTTTCCATTTTTGGTTGACACCGCTCGAATTGCAAGCGAAATGCGGGCGAAATTGCGGAGAAGTTTTTCTTCGCATCGCTATTGACAAAGGCAAATGTCCCACATTATAATTCATACTATTCACATAAGAATTATAAGTTTTCGTCGACTAGACCACTAGAGACACATGATCCAGCGCTTGCTGGGCGTGTGTCTCTTTTTTTTCTATTGAAAAGGAGAGTGCAGCAATGCCAAAAACCGTTATCATTTCTGGAAGTCCTTCCGCCAAATCGCGCGTACACGGAGTGCTCCAACTGGCCGCGGAATCGCTGCAAAACGAAGGCCATACCGTCGAGTGGGTTAATGTCTGGGAAATTCCCGCCGACGATCTGTTGTCGCTCAAATTCGATAGCCCCGCGCTCACAAAAGCGTTTGGCCTGGTTGAAGCGGCAGATGCGGTGATCGTCGCGACGCCGGTCTACAAAGCGTCCTACTCCGGCATTTTGAAAGTGTTCCTCGATCTTTTGCCGCAAAAGGCACTGGAAAACAAAACGGTGTTCCCGATCGCCGTCGGGGGCACGCTGGCTCATCTGTTGATCATCGATTATGCGCTGAAGCCGGTGCTTGCAGCGCTGGGCGCCGAGCATATCGTAAGCGGCGTTTATGTACTCGACAGCCATGTGGCATGGGGGAGCGACGGACGCGCTGCGCTAGCGGGCGAGGTGCGCGAAAGATTGGATGCGGGGCTGCAAAAGCTGGCACACGCTACCGCAGTCGCGTCCATTCGCTAGGACGATCACGGGAGGGGCTTTTTCGTGAATATCGAAAATATCGAAGCGTTCGTATACGTCATTCACTTCAATAGCTTCAACAAAGCGGCGGATGCCTTGTTTTTGTCGCAGCCGTCGATATCGGCCCGCATCCAGTCGCTGGAGCGCGAGCTGGACGCCAGACTGTTTGATCGGGAGGGGCGGCACTTTTCGCTGACGGAGAAAGGCAAGCAATTTCTCCCGTTTGCCCAGCAAATTTTGCAATCGTACAAAAAAGGCAAGCAGTATCTCCAGCAGATGAAAACGTCACTGCATGAGCTGCGCATCGGTTGCACCGTTTCTGTTTCCAATTATGTCATTCCGGAGCTGTTACCGCGTTTCAAGAAAGAGTATCCGGAGATTCAGATCAAGCTGCAGACGGCGTCGACCGAGTCGATTTTGGATGGGATATTGAACAAGGAGCTGGACCTGGGATTCGTGCGCAATGTGACACATCCGCATGTCGACTCTGTGGCATTTTATGAGGACCAGATCCGTCTCTTTGTGCATAAAGACCATCCGTTCATCGATCGCGGGGCCGTTTCGATTGAAGAGGTGGGGAGGGAGCCGCTCGTTTTTTTTCAATGCGGATCGTTGGATTGGATGAAGATTCATCGGCTTTTCGATACGCTGGATCAGCCGCCGACGATCGAATTCCATATCGATAATCTCGAAACCGCCAAAAAGCTAGTAACAGCAGGCATGGGGATCAGCTTTTTGCCGGAGCTGTGCGTGCGCCGCGAGGTTGAAGAAGGGAAGCTGTTCCCGATTACGATCCCGTCCCTCGCCAGCCTGTCGCTGCGGACCAATCTCATCTCGCGCAAAGGGGAAGGACCTGAATTTCGGAAGCTGTTTCAGGAATTGGGCCGAGGATTTTTGGCGCAAAAGCAGTTGATTTAGATCGATTTGTTCTATTTTTTAATTGAAAAGCTCTATTAGCAGGTGGGCATCGGTCGTGATAGAGTTTTTTTCAGAGAGGAGAAACAACCTGAAAAGGTTTTTTTCTTACCTATAATCCCGATAAAACCTATAAGAATTTAAAGATTAAAATTTAGTGGAAAACAGGAGTGGAGGGAGCAGCAATGGGGGTTAAGCTGAGCATCTTGGATCAGAGTATTATCGAGCCAGGCGAGACGGCACACGAAGCATTCGGGCATACGATCGAGCTTGTGCAGCGGGCGGAAAAGCTTGGGTATCACCGCTTTTGGGTGTCGGAGCACCACGATTCGGAAGGAGTGGTCGGGTCGTCGCCCGAGGTGCTGATCTCGCATTTGCTGGCACGAACCGAACGTATCCGCATCGGCTCCGGCGGCGTCATGCTTCAGCACTATAGCCCGTATAAAGTGGCGGAAAATTTCAATGTTTTGGCTGCACTCGCACCTGGCCGCGTCGATCTCGGCATCGGTCGTGCACCGGGCGGATTACCCCGCTCAACACGAGCGCTGCAGCAGGAGGGCGGCGTCAAACGGACGCTGGCCGAAAAGCTGGCCGAACTGGATCAGTACCTGCACGACCATTTACCAGAGGACCATCCACTTTACGGGGTGAAGGCATTGCCGCATCCGGAAGAACCGGCAGCACTCTATCTGCTCGGCACGAGTGTGGCAAGCGCGGAGGTGGCGGCGAAGCAGGGCGTGCCTTATGTTTTTGCCCAATTCATCAATGGCGATGAAGAAGTGATCGAAAAAGCGTTCGCCACCTACCGTGAGCAATTTCCAGCCGATCAGGCGCGAAAGCCGGAAGCGATCCTCGCCCTCTCCGTCATCGTGGGCGATACCGATGAGGAAGCCAAGGTGCTGGCAAGCGATGCCAAGGTGGTCAAAATTCATCTGGAAAGCGGCAACACGCTGACGGTCAAAAGCATCGAGAGCGCCGAGGAGTACGGGCGCCAGTCCCAGGAGAAATACAGGATCGAGGTCAAGGAAGCCAATGTGATCCACGGCTCCAAAGAAACAGTCCGCGAAAAGCTGTTGGCCATCCAGGCGCGCTATGGAGTCGACGAGCTGATCGTCACAATTGCGGTAAAAGGCTTCGCGAAGCGGCTGCGCGGCTACGAGCTTTTGCAGGAGGCTTTTGCCGAGCAGGCGGTTTAGCAGGACGCGAAAATAGATAAAAAAACAGATTGATAGGTGGAGGGGTTTTCGATGAGAAAATTATCAATTGCAACGGCATTGCTTTCGACACTGCTTCTATCAGCCGGTTGCGGCGCGGTGGAAACGACCAAAGACGCGGGCGCGTCCGGCAGCGGCGGGGATACCGCGGGTGTCAAAAAAATCATCATCGGGACCGGTACCCAGTTCCCGAACATTTGCTTCATCGATGATAAAGGAAACTTAACCGGCTATGACGTCGAGCTGGTGAAGGAGATCGACAAGCGCTTGCCCGACTATGAGTTCGAGTTCAAGACGATGGAGTTCAAAAACCTGCTCCTGAGCCTGGAAACCAATAAAATCGACCTGATCGCCCATGAGATGGAGGTCAACGATGAGCGGAAGGCCAAATTCCTGTTCAACGACGTGCCATACAATATCTTCCCGAATAAAGTTACGGTCCACCAAAGCAACAACGATGTGAAATCGATCGAGGACTTGAAAGGGAAAAAGCTGATTGTGACCGCGACGAGCAATGCTGCGGTGCTGGCGGAAAAATGGAACAAGGAGCATGGCAACCCGATCAACATCGTCTATACGGGCGCGGGTGAAGACGCCAAGGCGCAAATTAAGTCGGGCCGCGTGGATGCGACCATCTCCACCCAGTTCGATGTTGATTTTGAGAACAAAGCGGTTGATGCCCAACTGAAAACGGTCGGCGATACGCTGTCCAACTCCAAAGTGTACTTCATCCTGCGCAAAGACGAGAACGACTTGAAAAAGCGTGTGGATGAGGCGCTGACCGACATCAAGAAAGACGGTACGCTGGCAAAACTGAGCACGCAATGGCTGGGCCGCGACTACACCGTAGAAAACTAAGCGAAAGGGGGCAGGGTGTAAGTGGGAAAAGCATTTGACATTACGTTGATCGTGGCATTTTTGCCCAAGCTGCTGGCGTTTTTGCACGTAACGCTGTTCGTGCTTGCGCTCTCGCTCTTGTTCGGTCTCTTGATCGGAGTGGTGATTGCGCTGCCGCGCCTGTACAAAGTCCCGATTATCAGCCAGCTTGCGGCGCTGTATGTCTCATTCGTTCGCGGGACACCGATTCTCATCCAGCTGTTTTTGGTCTACTACGGGCTTCCAGCGCTATTGCAGACCGTCCATCTCGACATCTCCCGCGTCAATCCGATTTTCTTTGTGATCGTAACGTATTCGTTCAGCAGCGCGGCATTCATTTCAGAAACCATCCGCGGCGCGGTGAACAGTGTCGATCGCGGTCAGGTGGAAGCGGCCTATGCGATCGGCCTGACGGGGCCACAAACCTTTTTCCGCATCGTCGTGCCGCAGGCGCTGATGATTGCGTTCCCCAATTTTACTAACACGATCATTGGGTTTCTGAAAGATACGTCGCTCACGTTCTCTATCGGGGTAATGGATATGATGGGGCGCGGGCAGGCTCTCATATCCGCCACCGCTCATTCGCTGGAAGTGAACATCGCGCTTGCGATCATTTACTATGCGGTCGTCATCATTTTGGAAAAACTGTTCGTCAAAACGGAAGGGCGACTGCAGCGGCATGAGCGAAGGCTTGTCGGGGCATGAAGCCGGGCAAACGAAACGGGGTGAAGACTAGGTGACCATCGATGTTGCATTCATCATTTCCTCTTTTTTTGAGATCCTCAAAGCGCTGCCGCTGACGCTGGTCATTACGATCGTTCCGCTGATCGTCGGGTTTTTCATCGGCATCGGGACGGCGCTGATCCGGATTTACAAAGTGCGTTACCTGTACCGGCTCGCTGATTTCTACGTTTCCTTTTTGCGGGGGACGCCGATCATCCTGCATGTGTTTATCATCTATTTAGGTCTGCCGATGCTGATCGATCACTTGTCTGCCACATTCGGCTGGGGGTTCAAATCGACGTCCATCCCGATTCTGCTGTTCGTATTGACGGCGTTTTCCCTTACGGCGGGGGCCTATATGTCGGAGATTATCCGCTCCGGCATCCTGTCGGTCAACCGGGGTCAAATTGAGGCAGCCTACTCGGTGGGGATGAGCACGACGCAATCGCTGTACCGGATCGTGATGCCGCAGGCGATCGGGGTGATTTTGCCCAACCTGTGCAATCTGTTCATCGGCTTTTTGCATACGTCCACGTTCGCCTTCATGGTGTCGCAGATGGAGCTTTTGGGCAAAGCCAATGTCGTGGCATCGGTGAGTCTCAAGTTTTTGGAGGCATTCATCGCCGCCGCACTGATTTACTGGGGCATGACCGTGATCGCGGAATGGCTGACAGCGTTTTTGGAAAAACGGATCACGGCCTACAACAAGGGGGGAATGGCATGATTTCGCTGCGAAACATCCACAAAACGTTCGGCAAGCAGACGGTGCTGAACGGGATCAACCTCGACGTCGAAAAAGGAGATGTCGTTGTCATTTTGGGCCCGAGCGGCTCGGGGAAAACGACGCTGCTGCGTTGCGTCAATTTTCTGGAGCGACCCAATGACGGCGAGGTCTCGATCGGGGATTTCACCGTTCATTGCAAGCATCCGAGCAAGCAGGACATCCTGAAGCTGCGTCGCAAAACGGCGATGGTGTTCCAGCATTACAATCTGTTCAAACACAAAACGGTGCTGGAAAACGTGATGGAGGGGCTGATCGTCGCGCAGAAGGTACCAAAAGAAGAAGCGCGTGCGCGCAGCCTGGAGGTGCTGGAAAAGGTCGGCCTGTCCGCGAAAATCAACGATTATCCGAGCCAGCTTTCCGGCGGTCAGCAGCAGCGCGTAGGCATCGCGCGTGCGCTGGCGCTCAATCCGGAGGTCATCCTGTTCGATGAGCCGACATCGGCGCTCGACCCGGAGCTGGTGGGCGAGGTGCTGTCCGTCATCCGCAAAATCGCCCGCGAAGGCGTGACGATGATCGTGGTGACACATGAAATGGGCTTTGCCCGCGACGTCTCCAATCATGTCGTGTTCATGGACGGCGGCGTCATCGTGGAGGAAGGCAAGCCGGACGAGATTTTTGTCAATCCAAAAGAGGAGCGGACGAAGCAGTTCCTCAAACGGATTACCCCGGAATGGAGCTATGTGATCTGATGATAGCAAGTGAAAAAGGAGACACAACCCAATGACAGCTGATACATTGCGACAACAAGCTCGGGAGCTGTTGCCTAGGCTGGTCGACATCCGTCGTGATCTGCACCGTTATCCCGAATTATCGATGAACGAGTTTGAGACGACGAAAAAAATTCGCACGTTTTTGGCGGATGCAGGAGTCGGTCTTCTCCCGCTGGACCTGCCGGTCGGAGTGCTGGCTGAGGTCGTGGGCGCCGAGCCAGGACCGACAATCGCACTACGCGCCGATATTGACGCGCTGCCAGTGAAGGAAGAGACAGGTCTTCCGTTTGCATCCGTCATAGAAGGCAGGATGCATGCGTGCGGCCACGACTTTCATACCGCTGCTATTCTGGGGGCTGCGGTTTTGCTGCAAAAAAACGTCCACAAGCTGAAAGGGCGCGTACGGTTTTTGTTTCAGCCGGGGGAGGAGAACGGCAAAGGGGCACAGGCGTTGATTGAAGCGGGGGCGCTTGCGGGTGTAAAAGCCATTTTTGGTATGCACAACAAGCCGGAATTGCCTGTCGGAACGATTGGATTGTCGGAAGGACCGCTGATGGCCAGCGTGGATGGCTTCCGCATCGCTGTTACAGGTAAAGGTGGCCATGCTGCCATTCCGGATGCGGTCATCGATCCGATCGTCGCAGCGAGCGCGATCGTCGGCGGCTTGCAGACGGCGGTCAGCCGCAGCATCAGCCCGTTCGACAGCGCGGTCGTGTCTGTGTGCAGCTTCCAGGCGGGCACGACCTGGAACGTCATTCCCGATCATGCTGTACTGGAAGGGACGTTTCGTACGTTTGCGCCGCATGTGAGGAAAAAGCTGCCAGAGCTGATCACCCGCATCTCGTCCGGCATCGCCGCAGGCTATGGAGCCGAGGCGAAACCGACGTGGTTCACGGGAATTCCTACGGTGACGAATGAAGCGGTGACGACGGGCATTTTCCGCCAGGCAGCCGAGCAGCTGGGGCTGGCGATCGTCGAGGCGCGCCGTTCGGGCGGCGGCGAGGATTTCGCCCGTTACCAGGAGCTGGTGCCGGGCTGCTTCATCTGGATGGGAACGAGTGGCACGGAGGAATGGCACCACCCTAAGTTCACCGTGAATGAAGAGGCATTGGTACCAAGCGCAGCCTTGTTTGCGTTGACGGCGATCGTGGCGGCCGAGCAGCTGTAGGCGTTGGCTTCGATCGAATCTTTCGATCATCGGATCGATTTCTCTTATAACCGAGAGAGGCGCGCCGGTGATACACTTTTTTTAGTATTAATCCGACTATTCTTATCTGTATTGTGTGGATAGTGATTTGCTCGGCAAACAGGGAAAGAGGAGGAATTCATGATGGCAAACAAACGCCAATTGAAACTGGGAACGATGCTTCATGGCGCGGGTGGGCACATGGCAGCATGGCGGCATCCGCAAGCCGTCATCGATGCGAGCGTCAATGTTGAATTTTACAAAAGTCTGGTGAAGTCGGCGGAGGCCGCCAAATTCGACTTGGTATTCGTAGCAGACGGCCTATACATTACGGAAAAATCTCATCCCAATTTCCTGAACCGGTTTGAGCCGATTACGATCCTGTCAGCGCTGGCGTCGGTAAGCAGCAAGATCGGTCTGGTCGGCACGCTGTCCACATCCTACAGCGATCCATACACAGTGGCGCGTCAGTTCGCTTCGCTCGACCTGATCAGCAATGGCCGAGCGGGCTGGAATGCGGTTACGTCGCCGTTGGAAGGGTCTGCGTTTAATTATAGCCGCGATGAGCATCCGTCCCATGAGCTGCGCTACCGGATCGCCAACGAATTTTTACAGGTGGCCAAAGGCTTGTGGGACTCATGGGAGGATGACGCTTTTATCCGCAATCGCGAAACCGGCCAATTCATTGATCCGGCTAAGATGCACCGGCTCGATCACAAAGGAGAATTTTTCTCCATTCAAGGTCCGCTCAACATCGCGCGGTCCCGCCAAGGACAGCCTTTGATTTTCCAAGCGGGCTCGTCTGAGGCAGGCAAAGATTTGGCGGCCAAAGAAGCGGATGCCGTCTTCACGGGACATGAAAGCCTCGAGGAGGCAAAGCGCTTTTATAAAGATGTAAAAGAGCGGGCGGTCGCCTACGGGCGTTCTCCGGAAGACATCAAGATTTTCCCCGGCATCAACCCGATTATCGGTGAGACGGTAGAGGAAGCGGAGCGCAAGTATCAGGAGATCGCAGGATTGGTCAGCATCGAGGATGCGCTTAATTATTTGGGCCGCTATTTCGATCACTTTGACTTCTCGCAATATCCGCTCGATGAGCCGGTGCCTGACCTGGGCGCATTGGGCAGCGAGGGCTTCAAAAGCACGTCCGACTGGATCAAGCGGATCGCCAAAGAGGAAAACTTGACGCTGCGCCAGCTAGCCTTGCGCGTCACCACGCCTCGCAAGGAAGGCTTCATCGGCACACCAGTGCAGGTTGCTGACCACATCCAGCAATGGTTCGAGGAAGAGGCTGCGGATGGCTTCATGATCGGCAGCGCGGTTTTGCCAGTGGGGTTGAACGATTTCATCCAGTACGTCGTGCCGATTTTGCAAGAGCGCGGCCTGTTTCGCACCGAGTATGAGCACGATACACTTCGCGGCAATCTGGGTCTGCCAATTCCGGCCAACCGTTACACGATCGCAAGAGAATTGAGAGCGGCAGCGGTCGCTCGGCCGTAACCGATTGAAATAGATGGGGGAGAGAAGAAGAGATGGCGAAACGGGCGATAACGTACGTATCAATCTTGTCGGTATTTTTGCTGGTATTGGCTGGTTGCGGCGGCGGGCAGCAAACAGCTGACAGCAAGCCTGCCGCTGCGACGGCACAAGAAAAAGGAGCGGGAGCAGCCGAGGGAGAGGGCGGCGAGCTTACTTACGCGCTGGCTACCTCACCGAGCGGGCTTGACCCCAATGTGGTTCCGGGGGCAGTCGATTATCGGGTTATGCGCTCTATTTACGACAGCTTGGTCATCCAGCTACCAGATAAGTCAATCAAGCCGTGGCTAGCCACCGAGTGGACGGTGTCACCTGATGGCAAAACGTACACGTTCAAGCTGCGCAAAGATGTCAAGTTCCATGACGGCACGCCGTTCAACGCCGCAGCGGTCAAAGCCAACTTCGACCGGATCGTGGATCCGAAAACGAAGTCGCGGTTTGCCGTCACGCTGATCGGACCGTACGAATCGTCAGAGGTGGTCGACGATTACACGGTCAAAGTCAATCTGAAATCGCCGTACAGCGCGTTTTTGAGCAGCTTGAGTCAGGCGTTTCTCGGCATCGTTTCACCGACAGCGGCTGAGAAATACGGCGATCAGCTGAAAAAGAACCCGGTCGGAACGGGGCCGTTCAAGTTTGCCGGTTGGGTGGAAAATCAGGCGATCACACTGGAGAAAAACCCGGATTACAAATGGGGGCCAGCGATTGCCGAAAACACGGGTCCAGTTCACATCGACAAGCTGACGTTCAAAATAATACCGGAAGAAGCGACGCGAATCGGCAGCGTGCAGAGCGGCCAAATTTTGTCGGCCGAAACTGTTCCACCGCAAAACATCATCGCGCTGAAAAACGACCCGAACGTGCAGCTGCTTCAGCACGAATCGACCGGCATCCCGTACACGCTGATGATGAATCAGGCGCATGCGCCGTGGGATGAGCTGAAAGCGCGAAAAGCGGTGCAGCTCGGCATCGACTTTGATGCGATCGTCAAAACCTTGTACTTGGGCACCTATCAACGTGCATGGTCGCCGCTGTCACCGTCCGTGCTCGGCTACAACAGCGCCGTGGAAAACAGCTTTAAGCCAAACCCTGAAGAATCCAAACGTCTGCTCGATGAATTGGGCTGGGTTCCAGGTCCGGACGGTATCCGTGTAAAAGATGGCAAACGGCTGACCATTCGCTATATCGACGGGTCGCCGAACCGTGAAAAACGGAACGATATCGCCGCGATGATCAAGCAGCAGCTCAAGCAGGTGGGGATCGAGGTCAACGTGGAAATTGCCGCTGACACGGCGCCATTGGTCATGGACCAAGGTGTGAACGACATTCACGGAGTCAGCAACGTGTCGGGCGACCCGGACATTTTGCGCAGCTTTTTCCATACGAATGCGATTCCGGCTCCTGGCAAATGGGGGCATAACCATACGCACAAATCCGATCCTCAGCTGGATCAATGGCTGGAGGAAGGGTTGAGGGAGAGCGATCCGGCCAAACGGGCGGAGATTTACAAAAAAGTGCAAAGCTACGTGGTCGAAAATGCATACGGCTTCCCGGTTTATGTCTTCCCGTACACCGTAGCGGCGTCCAAATCGGTCACTGGCTTGAAGTTCGACGCGCTCGGCTATCCGCTGTTCTACGATGTGGCGCTGAAAAAATGATGAATGACAAAGGAGGCTGGTCGCGATGGGCCGCGTACTGATCGGACGATTGTTTTCCTCCGTACTGGTGATCATCGGCGCTTTGGTGCTTGTCTTCTTTATCCTGTATTTGCTACCTGGCGATCCGGTCTTGACGATGATGGCCGGAACGCCGGCCAGCCCCGAAGCCGTCGCGAACCTGCGTCACCAGCTGGGGCTGGACCAACCGGTGACGGTCCAGTTCGGCAACTATTTCTGGAACATGCTGCGCGGCGATTTCGGCCATTCGCTCTTCAACGACGAACCGGTGCTGCCGGCGATTCTGGAACAGTTCCCAGCGACAGCCGCACTGACGCTGGCAAGCTCCGCCATCGCGCTCTTTGTCGGCGTCGTGCTCGGGGTGCTGTCAGCGATTCACCGCGGCGGCGCCATCGACGTGGTGGCCCGCATCATCAGCTTGTTCGGGATCTCCATGCCGACGTTTTGGTCAGGAATCCTGCTGATCCTGGTGTTCTCGGTCTATTTCAACTGGTTCCCAGCGATGGGGTCGGACGGATTCAAGACGCTTGTTTTGCCGGCGACCGCTTTGGGCATGGTGGGTGCGGGCTTCATCGTACGGATGGTGCGCAACAGCATGCTGGAAGTGATCAACGAGCAGTTTATCGTCACGTTGCGGGCCAAAGGCATTTCGGAGCGGGCGGTCATGTACCAGCACGTGCTGCGCAACGCGCTGATTCCGGCGATCACGATGATCGGCGTGCAGATCGGCGAGCTGATGGCGGGAGCCGTCGTCATCGAGACGGTATTTTCCCGACAAGGTATCGGTCGGCTGATCGCAGGCGCGATCACGTCCAAAGATTTGCCTGTCGTGCAAGGCGTCGTCTTTTTTTCGGCGATTGTGTACGTGCTTGTCAATTTACTGGTGGATCTTTCCTACTCGGTGATTGATCCGCGGGTGAGACGGATGGAGGGTGGGCGTTCATGAAGGATACCGTATCGGTAGAAGCCGTATTTCCACGCAAAAACATAACAGTTTCACCATCAGCGGTCCCGCAATGGTTCACGCTTCCCCATCTCTTTTTGTATGGTGCTGGCACAGTCATCCTGCTGATCGTGCTGGGCACGATCGCTCCGCAATGGCTGGCGCCTTACTCGCCGACCGAGATGCGGCCGGATTGGATTTTGCAGCCGCCAAGCTCGACCAATTGGATGGGGACCGATTATTTCGGGCGTGACGTGCTGAGCGTCATCATTTACGGCAGCCGCGACTCGCTTCTGATCGGCGTCGCCTCCGTCTTGATCGGCGGGCTTACAGGCGGCTTGATCGGCTCGGTGTCCGGCTATGTCGGCGGAGTGGTGGATGCGATTTTGATGCGATTGATCGATATTTTGATGACGATTCCGAGCGTCTTGCTGGCGCTGGCGATTGCGGCGGCGCTCGGGCCGAGCCTGTTCAATGTGGTATTGGCCGTAAGCGTCGCGGAAATTCCTAGGTTCGCCCGTGTGATGCGCAGTCAGGTGATCAGCGTGAAAAACCGTTCATTCATCACAGCGTCGCGTTCTATCGGGACGCCACATCTGCACATTTTTTTGCGACATGTGCTGCCGAATTCGCTCTCGCCGTTTTTGGTCATGAGCACGATCGGAGTCGGCTCCTCGATCTTGATTGGTTCGGGTCTCAGCTTTCTCGGTTTGGGCGTGCTGCGGGAGATTCCTGATTGGGGGAATCTGCTGTCGCAGGGGAGAGGCTATTTGACGGTGGCTTGGTGGATCGCGACATTTCCCGGGCTTGCGATCACGCTGTTCGTGCTATCGGTCAATCTGCTCGGGGACAAATTGCGCGATACGCTCGATCCTAAAAGCAGCCGCGCGTAGCAGCGGATGAAGAACAGGTTTTCAAAGCAGGAGGTGGCAAACATAAAGGCATTGCTCGATATTTCGCATCTCTCTGTCGATTTCAAGACAAAAACTGGCCTGCTGCGGGCGATCACCGACGTGTCGCTCGCGATCGAGCCAGGCGAGACCGTGTGCCTGGTCGGCGAGTCGGGGAGTGGCAAGACGATCACATCCAAAGCCGTGATGCGGCTGATTGATTACGAGAACGGCGTGATCGCAGGGGGGAACATCTGGCTGGGCGATATCGACCTAACTGCATTGACGCAAGAAGAGGTCAGCCGCCTGCGCGGGAAAAAAATCGCGATGGTCTTCCAGGAGCCGATGGCGGCGTTCGATCCGGTGTTTACGATCGGCAAGCAAATCGTCGAGGTGATCGTGCGGCACAAGCAAGCAACGCGTACTCAGGCAAAGGAGCGCGCTGTCTATTTGCTGCAGCGAGTCGGCATTCCTGAGCCCCACATCCGGATGAACCAATACCCGGGCGAGCTGTCCGGCGGCATGCTGCAGCGAGCGATGATCGCCATGGCGCTGGCGTGCGGGCCTGAGCTATTGATCGCGGATGAGCCGACGACGGCGCTCGATGTAACGATTCAGTCGCAGATTTTGCATCTGCTGCAGGAATTGAAAAGCGAGTTCAACATGGCGATCCTGCTGATAACCCATGATATGGGGATTGCCGCCGAAATTGCTGACCGGATCGTCGTCATGTACGCCGGACAGATTGTCGAGCAGGCGACGGTCTATCAGCTGTTTGCGCAGCCGCACCATCCGTATACGCGCGGGCTGTTGCGGTCCATTCCGAAGCTAGCGGGGAATCGGCAGGAAAAGCTTTACTCAATCACAGGCTCCATTCCGAGTCTGTCAGCATTGCCCACAGGCTGCCGCTTTCATCCGCGCTGCCCGCATGCGACACAGCAGTGCGTGGACAGCAGCCCGCCGCTTCATGAAGTAAACCAGCGCCAAGTGGCATGCTGGCATGCGGAAGAGCTGGCAAAAGCGGACACAGGTGATGAAACGACGGGCCGACAGACGGCTACTGCGCACGCGACTGTGCTGGAGCATGATTTGGCACTGGTCGATGAAGTGCGGCGTGAAACGCTGTTTGACATAAAAGAAGTGAGCAAGTTTTACCCGATCAGACAAGGGGCGCTCAAGCGCACGACAGGCATGATCCGCGCGGTGGACAACGTCTCGTTTACCATCGGCAAAGGAGAAACGTTTGGGCTGGTCGGCGAATCGGGCAGCGGTAAATCGACGCTCGGACGGGTGCTGCTGCAGTTGGAACGGGCGACGGCAGGAAAGGTGTTGTTCCAGGGGCACGATCTCACGCAGCAGCAGATCAAGCGGTTGCGGGAGAGCCGCCGCCACATGCAGATGATTTTTCAAGATCCGTACAATTCGCTTGATCCGCGCTGGAGCATCGGCGACATCATCGGCGAGCCGCTGTGGATTCATGACGGTCTGCGGGGCAAGGAAAAGCAGGAGCGGGTCGAACAGCTGCTCGCGCAGGTTGGCTTAAGCCCTTCGTGGTACGACCGCTTTCCGCACGAATTTTCCGGCGGCCAGCGGCAGCGAATCGGAATTGCCCGCGCGATTGCAACGAACCCGCAGTTCGTGCTGGCGGATGAAGCCGTCTCCGCGCTCGATGTGTCCGTCCAATCGCAGATCGTCAATCTGCTGCAAGATTTGCAGAGCAGGCTCGGCCTCACTTATTTATTCATCGGCCACGGGCTTAGCATCGTTCGGCACATCTCCACGCGGATCGGCGTGATGTATCTCGGCAAGCTGGTCGAGATCGCGCCGAGCGAGGAGCTGTTCGCCAATGCCGCGCACCATTACACAAAAGCGTTGCTTGCCTCTATCCCTTCGACCGATCCGACGAAAAGGAGGGGGGGCGTCACCATTCAGGGAGAAATCCCGTCGCCCGCCAATCCGCCGTCCGGCTGCCGCTTCCATACGCGGTGCCCGGCTGCGACCGCTCGATGCAGGGAGCAAGCGCCACAGCTTGATGAAGTGCGCAGCGATCACTGGGTCGCCTGCCACCACCCTGTCTAACCAAAGGAGGATAATATGAGTCAAAGCAAAATCGACATCAACAGCTATCTCGCTATACACCAGCATTTGCAGGAAGCCATCGCGGGGCTGACGGCGGAACAGCTCGTCTGGAAAGAAGCCCCGCACAAATGGAGCGTGACGGAAGTGTTGGCGCATCTGGCCGACCACAACCTCATCGTTTCTTTCCGCATTCGCGCGATACTCGCCGGATCGACCGACCGTTTGCCTGGCTTCGATCAAGACAAGTGGGTTAGTGAGACCCGGGCCAACCAAAGCGCTGCGGCGGACATTCTCGCGCTGTTTCAGGCGCTGCTTGTGTATAACAGCAGCCTGTTTTCACGGCTGACCGATGAGGAATGGGAGAAGGAGGGAATCAATTTCAAAGGAGAGCCGCTCACGCTCGCAGGAGCCGTTCAAGCGTTTATCAAGCATGCGCACCACCATATCGGTCAAATCGAGCGAATTAAAGAGGCGCACGCGGCGGCCGTGGCAAGGTAGCTGGGATGATGGAGAACGGGGTTGCTGCTGGAAAATCGCTGCCTAATGAGGACAGAGCACGGAAAACAACGTATGATGACCGGTTCATAGCGACAGCAGGGAATCTCTTTCAAAAGCTGGTGAACTGGCGCCGAGATTTTCACCGTCACCCGGAAGTAGGCTGGACGGAGTTTCGGACGGCGGCGATCATCGCGGCTGAACTGTCCGCACTCGGCTTTGCTGTTCGCGCAGGCCGAGAGGTGGTTGAACCGGGGGCGCGGACGGGCGTTCCACATCCCGACAGCATGCTCGCAGCCAAAAAGCGCGCGCTTCAATTGGGCGCTGAACCCGCCTGGGTCGAAAAGCTCGAAGACGGGCTCACAGGTGTCGTCGGTGTCTGGGAGACGGGACGGCCGGGGCCAACGGTCGCCTTCCGCTTTGATATCGATGCGCTTCCGATCCGGGAAGCGGACACGGCTACGCACGTTCCATATCGGCAGGGTTACGCATCGAGAATTGATGGCGTCATGCATGCGTGCGGCCATGATGGGCACGCAGCGATCGGACTTGGGCTCGCCACGTGGATTGCAGAGGGAGTGGACGGACTGACAGGCACGGTTAAGCTGATTTTCCAACCGGCGGAGGAAGGATCGCGCGGCGCGAAAGCAATGGTAGCTGCTGGCATATTGGATGAGGTGGATTATCTTCTGTCCGGGCACATCGGCCTGATGGCGACGAGGCAGAACCAGGTCGTGTGCGGCGTGACCGATTTTTTTGCCTCGCTAAAATGGGACGTCCGCTTTGACGGAGTAGCTGCACATGCCGGTTTCGCACCGCATGAGGGCCGGAATGCGCTGCTCGCTGCGGCGACCGCGGCTGTGCAGCTCCATGCGATTGCCCGGCACAGCAGCGGTGTGTCACGGATCAATGTAGGGCGTCTTGAAGGCGGCGAATCGCGCAATGCAATCGCCTCGCACGCTCTGCTCCAGCTAGAGCTGCGGGCCACGACCAACGAGGTGCTTGGCTATCTGGAGACGGAAGCGGGGCGCATCATCCACGCAGCCGCCCAGATGTACGGCGTGCACGCGGAGATCACGCTTGTAGGCGAATCGATTGCGGCTCCCTGCGATCCGGCGCTCTTGGATATCGTCGAAGCTTGCGCCCGCGATGAGGAACTGGCAACCAATGTGGTGCGCACACTGCCGTTCAACGCGTCCGAGGACATCACCTACATGATGGAGGCCGTGCAGAAAAGAGGCAGCCTTGCGACATACATGCTGTTTGGCACCGAGCTTGCAGCTGGCCATCACAATGCTGCTTTCGATTTTCGGGAAGAAACGATGCCGTTGGCTGTCAATCTGTATGGACGGGTGCTGAAGCGAATTTCCGCCAAGACATGAAGGCAGCGATATGGGGCAAGGAGGAGACATCATCATGTCCATAAGAGAGCTGGTTCCCTTGGCCGACAATGATATTTTGAACATGCCGGACATTCAGTTCGCGGCATGGTGCCACGAGCAGTACGGTGTTAATCGGGGTATTTACAATACGATTGACCAGTGGCTGTTCCAGCGCGGTTTCCGGCAGATCGTTTTGCGCAGAAAAGAGATCATCGCGTTTCTTCGGCAAGTGTCGCGCGAGAAGCGGGGCAAAGCGCAGTCTGACCGGATCAAGCTGGGGAAAGGCGTGCTGATCCCCGCGCTGATCGCGCATGTGGAAAGGGAAACGATTGCGCATTCCGGCTAACATTTCTTTCCAACCTTCCGTCTATGCGGGAGGTTTTTTGCATCCATCACGCGCAGCCGTAAACACTTGATGCCACAGCAGCCCTTGCTCCATTAGCTCGTTTTACCAAAATTTAAACATCCCTGAACAATCCGTTAACGTTGTTATTGTATGATTGACAACGTGATGCACCGCTTGGAGCAGGTGTGATGCCGACCTTTCATTATCAAAAAATTCTACAGGTTCCGGAGGAGAGTTCAAGAATGAGCAAAAAATCGATCCGCACGAAAAAGCTACTTATTCCGATCATGAGCATGGCCCTGCTTGTACCTTCTGTTTCTCCAGTACTGGCAGCGTCTAGCAACGCCAAAATCAAATCCGTCGAATTCATCGGCATGGATGCGCCGAAAAATGCCAAGGACATGGCCAATATTTATACAACTGCTTCGGCAAAAGTAACCTATGCGGATGGGACAACGAAAAAATTCCCGCTTACTTACAAAACCTTATTCAAATCAACCGATACGATCAATGGCACACAAGCTGGTGTCGCCATCGATGTAAACGGCAAGCCGATCATGGATAACAGCGTTCCTGGCCAGCCGGTGCCATACGTTTCCGATGCTCCCGATGCCAACAGCTTGATGAAAATCGACGGGCAAGCTCCGACCGGAAAAGGCGGCAATCCGCTAACGCTGGTCACCCATTATGAATACATTACTGCTGATAACGTTGGCAAATCCGCCTACGGCATTATTCCCGCATCCGTAAGCGTAGCGACAATCAACCAGGACAAGAAGACAGGCAAACTGACGGCTACCGATTTGAAAAAAGTCGACTTCTCCAGTGTGGACGGGCTGTGGATCCCGTGCAACGGGTCGCTCACCCCATGGAATACCCATTTGAGCAGCGAAGAATATGACGCCGATGCACGTGAATACGAAGCTGACCCAAGCAAAACTTTTGTCGGCTCCTTCACCAAAAACTATTTCCAAGATGAAAACAAACAAGGGAATCCGTACGCATACGGCTACATTCCGGAAATTACGGTTCACAAGGATGGCAGCTCCTCCGTCGTCAAGCATTACAGCATGGGACGCTTTTCTCATGAATTAGGGAAGGTTGCCCCTGACCGCAAGACGGTTTTCTTCGGCGATGACGGCGCAAACACAATGCTGTTCATGTATGTGGCCGACAAAGCGGCCGATTTGTCCAGCGGCACATTGTATGCGGCGAAATGGCAGCAAACCGATGACAAAGATGGCGGCTCTGCCAAACTCAAGTGGATCCAGCTTGGCCATGCGACAGATGAGGAAATCAAGGAATATATCGATAAAGGAATCAAGTTCAGCGACATCTTTGAAGTATCGGACAAGGATGCGGAAGGCTTCACCAAAATCAAGACCTACCCATCCGGTAAAATCGAAAGGCTGAAGGTCAAGCCGGGCATGGAAAAAGCGGCAGCTTTCCTCGAATCCCGCCGATACGGAGCGATTCTCGGCGCTACATCCGAATTCAACAAAATGGAAGGTATTACAATTAACAATAAAGACAAGAAAGTCTATGTGGCGATCTCCTATTTGGAAAAAGGCATGGAGAGGGACAGCAAAGGAGACGATCCACAGGACGACATCCGCCTGCAAAAAATTAAAGCCGGCGCCACCTATGAGCTGGCTTTGAAAGGCAAACAGAAGGATAGCAAGGGGCGCTCGATTAAAAGCGACTATGTAGCCGCTACGATGAACGCGTTGGTTGTCGGAGAAGACTTGCCGAAAGCGGATGAGTTCGGGAATACGGCTGTCGTGGACAAAGTGGCGAATCCGGACAACCTTTCCTACTCCGAGGATATGCGGACCTTGTTTATCGGGGAAGACAGCGGTATGCACGCCAACAACTTCGTCTGGGCGTACAACGTGGATACCAAAAAATTGTCCCGCGTTTTGTCGGTTCCGTCTGGTGCGGAAGCGACCGGCTTGCAAGTCGTGGATAACGTTAATGGATTCACGTATGTGATGAGTAATCTACAGCATCCCGGCGATGAAATGATCCTTCCCGATCCGTTGAAAGCCGATGTTGAAAAATACATTAACGAAAACTTTGATAAAAAGCGTTCCGGTATGATCGGGTACATCAGCGGCATCCCGGGGATGGAAAAAGGCAATGGGAAATAAGTCGAACGAAGCATGATGAAAGAAAGCTCAAGCCTGCGAGGGCGAGAGCTTTTTTTCTTCCAACCGGGCTTGTGGTGAACATGATAAGGCTCACCGCGCTTGATCTTAAACGAATCTCCAGAATAGCTGACCGCCAGTCTAACACTTTATTTCTCAGTGTAGTGCTTTATTCTTCGGTCAATAACTTTATTTTACAGTCTGCAACTTTATTTTATGGAAGCACTTGTAAAAGCAGCGGCGTTCCTTTATCATCCAAAAATGAAAGGGTGTTCATTTATGGTGCAAGTGTTGAAAGAAGAGCTGCGCCTTTCGATTCTGAGCGCAGCAGAGGAAGAATTCATACAGCACGGATATGCGCAGTCTTCCGTGAAGCGGATCGCACAGAAGGTAGGTGTATCGGTTGGCAACCTATACCGCTACTTCGACGGGAAGGAAGCGCTGTTCGATGCCGTCGTGGACCCGGCGTTCCATGAGCTGGAGCGGTTGATGCGTAACCCCGAACCGCGTCCGCAGCAAACGGAGCCGATGTTTGAGCAGATCGTGCTTGCACTGACAGACTTGAGTGAAGCGTACCGCCGGCCGCTTTTGATAGTGATCGATGGCAGCAAAGGAACACCACGCGAGGAAGTGGTTCATGCACTGTTCGAGCAGATGGCTGGCAACGTTCTCTCCCATATGCAGGCGTATAATGCCAAAGCAGGGCGGGATGTGTTTGAGGAACAAGCTGCCTGGCCTGTTGCCGTCGCGTTTTTGCAAGGATACTTTGAAATCATCCGGCGTCATGCAAAACGAGAGGAGCGCCAAGCGATGGTTCGCCAGTATGTTGCATTCTGGTATGAGGGGCTGCGAGCTTTTTTGTACAGATAAGAATTTATAAAATCCTTATCCAGTATAAGGGCAACCGCGGTTCCATCATGTTCAAATAATGAATGGAAGTTCACTTTTGGAGGGCGAAATGAAACGGATCGTTCGGCAATTCACTACGGCAGACGGATTCAAAGTGGAATATTCTATCGTCGGGCAAGGGGAGCCCATCCTGGTGATGCACGGCGGCCATTCGAATTGCCACGAGGAATTTGGCTACAAGGACCTTGTCAGCAATGGGTACTCGATTATCACACCGTCCAGGCCGGGGTATGGCAAAACGGCAAAGGAGCTCGGACTTACGATCGGAGCAGCTGGCGCGGCATACGCACAGCTGCTGGATGAACTGCAAATTGCACAGGTGCATCTTCTCGCCATATCTGCGGGTGGACCGAGCGGAATCCATTTCGCCTCCCGCTTTCCACAGCGAGTCAAAAGCCTTACGCTGCAATCGGCGGTCGCTGCACAGTGGCTGACGCCTGCCGACAAAACGTACAAGGCGGCAAAGCTATTATTTCAGCCGCGTACAGAAGCGTACGTTTGGGGGATGATGCGTCTGATGAACAAACTTAGTCCCCGCTTCCTGTTGAAAAGCATGCTCCCGTCCTTCAGTACGCGTCCAGCTGGGGAACAGATGAAGCTTTTTAGCGAAGAAGATTTGGAGCAGTTCCGGTTGATGGTAAACCGGCAGCGATCGGGACACGGTTTTTTGCTCGATTTAGCGCAGACCAGTGACGACCTCAATTCGGTTTTGGCGGCAGTCCGCTGCCCGGCTTTGATCATGCACAGCGTCCATGATGCAAGCGTGCCTGTGGAACATGCCCGCCATGCGCATCGGCTTATTCCGGGTGCACAGTTGTGCGAGCTGGATTCGTGGGGGCATTTGATTTGGCTGGGGAAGAGAGCGGCAGATGTATCGCAGAAACTGCTGGCGTTTTTGGATGCTCTTGGTGGTGAATAAATGGTCGGGCAAGCTGCTAAGACAGCTTGTAGAAAAAAATCAGGCCGACGAAAAAGTTCGGAAGCCCTATCAAGGCAAAAAAGTGCGCGTGCCCCAACCATTGGCGCAAATAGCGGCTGGACAAAAAGCCGCCCACTGCGAGGCAGAGCGCGCCGAAATAGCCGGAACCATACGCGGCGATCGCCCAGTTTTTTGTTACGAGCGACAAAAGGGTGCAAACCAAGGCAATGAGACACCCGACCCCGAGGGAGCGTTTTAATTTGCTTCGTGATTGTTGATCGAACAAAAACGGGACGATCAAAAAGCAGCTGGCGAGAATCAAAAAGACAATGCCGAATGTGAGCATGACGACACTCCTTTTGGAACTTGTGATTGCTACAGATTTACGAAATTTCCCATAAGAAGTTTCAGTTTTCCACGTGTGCTGACCAAAAGAAAAAAGCGGCATCGAGCCGCCTATATTCCCCTATTATTAGCCGCGAGCCGCCCAAGCCTCCACTTCCACCTTCAACGCAGGCTGAGCCAATGCGGCAACATAGCCGAGCGTCGTCGACGGTGGATTGCCGCCATGAAAGTCGTGCCAAATCGCTTGATAACGCTCGCGATCCGGTTTTTCGGTAAACCAGATGTTGATTTTCAAAACCGCTTCCGGCGTCACGCCCTCGCTATGCAAAATCCGCTTAATATTGGCAAGTGCATTCTGAAACTGTTCTTCCACCGTCTCCGGGATATGACCGTCCAGATCTACTCCAACCTGCCCGGACAATACAAGCAGCTCCGCATCCCGCGGCATGATCGAAATGTGCGAGTAGGCGCCGACTGGAGGCGCTACCGTCTCAGGGTTTTTCCGAATTACGTTCATAATTACTGCCTCCCTTCTTAATGGCTGAAGTATAGCATTTTTTGGAAAGTTGGCGCAATTGGACGCTACAGTTTTAACCCTTAAGACCACCTACCCTACTCCCCAAAACGATTCAACACCGAATAAAACCCCTGCAAAAATCGGTAAAACAACTGTGCCGTCGGCGGCAGCTGGCGATTCGTCGGTGTGATTACCCCAACCGTACGGCTGATGGCGGGCTCGCTGAGCGCATGCTTGACGGTCGTGCGCGGCATGCTGTCAAACAGCGTTGACTCGGGGAGCAGCGTCACGCCAAGTCCAGCGGCCACAAACCCTTTGATCGCATCGATATCTTCCCCTTCGAACGAGACGCGCGGCTCAAAGCTCAGCTCCCGGCACGCGTTCACTACGAATTCCCGCAGCACGTAGCCGCGGGGAAACAGTACAAACGAATCATCGCGCAGCTGACTTAGGCGTAGCGAGTCCGTGCGGGCGAGCGGATGATCGGAGGGGAGCAGGGCGACGATTCGCTCCTGAAAAAGGATCTCGCCTTTCACCTGCTTCTCCTGCGTCGGGACAGGCCCTAAAAGTGCCAGATCGATCTCACCCTTTGTCACAGCATCGACCAAAGAGCGATAAGCGCCCTGCTGCAACACGAACGTAGCATGCGGATGTTTAGCGCGAAACGCCGAGATGACGGAAGGGAGCGTATGCGCTGCCAAGCTGCTAGGAAACCCGATGCGGATGACACCGCGCTCCGGATCGAGAAACTCCTCGACTTCTTTTCGCGCCTCTTCAATCACTTGCATGGCCTGTTCCATTCGGTTGAGAAACGTTTTGCCGATCGGGGTGAGCTTCAGGTTGCGGCCATCACGAAAAAACAGATCGATCCCGAGCTCGGTTTCCAGATTAAATATCTGGCGGCTGATCGCGGATTGAGCGACATGAAGGGCATGTGCGGCTTCCGTCATATGCTCTCGCTTGGCGACCTCGATAAAATATTGAATCTGCCGAAATTCGATCGCAAACCATCCCCCTCTCCAATCGATCGCAATATGCGATGAATATTATCTAATAGTTATATTGTTTCGATTATTCTACACAATTAAAATACGGTTGTATAGAAAGAGAGACAGAATTTGGGGTTGTGGAGTGAAAGGAGTAGAAGAGAATGACCATTGCACAAGAGACGGAAAACCGTGCTGAAAGCTTGAATCCGTACCATATCGTCCAATCACAGATCGAACATGCGGCAGAGCGGTTGGGATTGCCGCGCCATGTTATCGAGATTATGAAAAAGCCGAAGCGGGTGCTGTCCGTCAGCTTTCCAGTCAAGCTCGATGACGGGACAATCCGCGTATTCGAAGGATTCCGTTCCCAGCATAACGACGCGATTGGCCCGACGAAGGGCGGGATTCGCTTTCATCCGGACGTAAACGAAGACGAAGTCAAAGCGCTGTCCATGTGGATGTCGTTCAAGTGCGGCGTGGTCGGTTTGCCGTACGGCGGCGGGAAAGGCGGCGTCATATGCGATCCGCATCAATACAGCAAAAGCGAAATCGAGCGCATCAGCCGCGGCTTCATGGAGGCGATCGCTGATTTCATCGGGCCTGATAAAGATATTCCAGCTCCGGACGTGTATACGACGCCGCAAATCATGGGCTGGATGATGGACACGTACAGCAAGCTGAAAGGGGCCTACAGCCCCGGTGTGATCACCGGCAAACCGCTGATCATCGGCGGCTCCCAGGGGCGGAGTGCGGCTACGGCCCAAGGCTGCGTTTATACGATTGCCGAAGCGATGAACCATCTGGGCAAACCGCTGCAAGGTGCAACCGTCGCGATCCAAGGTTTTGGCAATGCCGGGCGGATCGCTGCTGATCTGTTGGCAGAGCACGGCTGCCGCATCGTGGCGGTCAGCGACTCCAAAGGGGCGCTTTACCAGCCAGAAGGGCTTGATTTGGCAGAAGTGAAACGGCTGAAGGACGGTTCCGCGATCACGGATTACCCGGCGCAGTACCGGTTGCAGCGGGCGGAGGAGATTTTGGAGCTGGATGTAGATATTTTGATTCCGGCTGCTTTGGAAAACGTGATCACCGCTCAAAATGCGCATCAAATCAAAGCCAAGATCGTCGCTGAAGCGGCAAACGGCCCAACGACACCGGAGGCAGACCGCATCCTTTTTGAAAAGGGAGTGCTGGTCATCCCCGATATTTTGGCAAACGCGGGCGGAGTGACCGTTTCCTATTTCGAATGGGTGCAAAACTTGATGCATTACTACTGGAGCGAGCAGGAAGTGAATGAAAAGCTGCGCACTATCATGATCCAATCATACCAAGCGGTAAGTCAGCTCGCTGCCGAGCACAAAACCGACTTCCGCACAGCAGCGTACATGATCTCCCTCAAACGCATTCACGAAGCGATGCGTGCGAGAGGCTGGGTATAGCCTGCGTCCTGAGAAAATGCTTGCCATGATGCACGAACGTGCTTATGATTAAAAGCAATCGAATACGCGATGTACACTAGGGGGGCCAACCTGGCTGAGATGGAAAAGTCGTTTTCCGGACCCTTTGAACCTGATCTGGTTAAGACCAGCGGAGGGAAGTGTTTGACGGCTGTTTCACATGATGCCAGCGGTGTTGTGCCCATGCATTCATGCAAAACGTCTATTCCAACCACTTTTTCTTCGGAAAAAGTGGTTTTTTGCGTTTGCCGCGCTATTCGAACTTACGCGAGGGGGCTTCAGCTTGAATCGAGAGAACCGGGAATTGCATCTGATTTCGAACGGAAAGCTGCCGTTGGCGGAATTCGCGGATGTTGCTGCACATGTCTGGCCATGGGTGACCGCCATCCATCTGCGAGAAAGGATGAAGACGGCACGAGAGCTGTTGGACGGGATCGACCTGCTTCGTCAAGCTGGCGTGCCGCCTGAGAGACTGTACGTCAATGACCGTGCCGATGTTGCGGCAGCAGCAGGAATTCGAGGCGTTCACCTCGCCTACCATAGCCTGGAGCCAGGACAGGTCAAAGCGATATTGCCACGAATACGCATCGGCAAATCGGTTCATTCCATCGCGGAAGCACGGCACGCCGAAGCAAACGGAGCGGATTATGTCATGTTCGGCCACGTTTTTGTGACGAAAAGCAAAGCAGGGCTAGCCGGTCGAGGGCTTGCAGAGCTTGCTGAAGTGGTTCGCGCAGTCTCCATCCCCGTCATTGCTATCGGTGGGATAACGCCTGAGAACGCGGAATCGGTGCTCGAAAGCGGTGCAAAAGGAATAGCAGTGATGAGCGGCATTCTTGGTGCTGCGAATCCGGCGCGTGCCGCTGAAGATTATTGCCGCACGATAAAAGAAGGAGGCGTTCACGACCAATGACCAGCTATGACACAGCCGTGATCGGCGGCGGCGTGATCGGCAGCTCAATTGCCTATCATCTCGCCAAATGCGGACAAAAGGTGATTTTGTTGGAAAAAGGCAGGCTCGCTGAAGGAGCATCCAGTGCTGCGGCGGGGATGCTGGGCGCCCAAGCGGAGGAGCCGCAATCGGAAGCGTTTTTCAATCTGGCGTGTAAAAGCAGAGAAATGTTCCGAGCGATCGCCGGTGAACTGAAGGAATGCTCGGGAATCGACATCGGCCTAGTTTCCAAAGGAACGTTGAAAGTGGCGATGACAGAGGAGCAAGCCGTACATCACAAACGGTTGGCTTCCATTCATCGCCAGCATGGCGAGCAGGCGGAGTGGCTGGACGTGGCCGCGGCACGAGCGATGGAGCCCAATTTGTCCGCCCGAATTTGTGGAGGCTTGTACATCGAAAAAGACGGACACGTCCAAGCCCCCGAACTTTCGCTGGCGTTCGCCAAAGCAGCGGCCGTCTTGGGTACGGTCGTTCGGGAACATACGGCTGCAACGCATATTTTGCGTGAAAATGGCGTGGTTGCTGGCGTAGAGACGGAGGAAGGGCTGATTCGCTGCGACCATGCGGTAGTGGCGACGGGGGCGAGTGGAAGCGAAGTGGCAGCATTAACTGGCATCCACGTGCCGGTGTATCCGGTAAAAGGCGAATGTTTTTCCGTCACCACGAATGCGCCCTTGCTAACCCGAACGGTGTTTGCTGACGGGTGCTACCTCGTGCCAAAGGCCGCGGGGCGCATCGTGGTGGGGGCGACGACGATAGAAGGGTCCTTTGACCGGTCTGTCAGTCTCGCCGGAATCGCGGGGTTGTTGGCACAAGCCCAATCGCTTGTTCCGGCAATCGCAGATGCGCAATGGGAAAAGGCTTGGGCCGGTCTGCGACCGCAGACGCGCGACGGGCTCCCGTATATCGGCGAGGTGCCGGATTGCAAAAAGCTTTATGTTGCCGCAGGCCACTACCGTAACGGCGTGCTGCTCAGCCCCATCACGGGTGAAGCAATTGCCGCCCTCATTTTGGGGAGAACACCTCGCGTATCCATCGAAGCGTTCCGCTTGGACCGGGAGACTTGTAGCCGAGCTAATGCAGACAAGGAGGGTGATGTAATGTGAATCTGATCATCAATGGCAAAGCATGCGAGGTTCCAGACCGAATCGGGACGATTCAGCATTTGCTCGAACATTTTCATCTGGATCAAAAGGTTGTCATCGTGGAGCTGAATCAAACGATTCTCGATAAGGCGACGCGGGCTGAAACAAGTATTACCGACGGAGATCGAATCGAAATCGTACATTTTGTGGGAGGCGGTTGAACTATGTTAACAATCGGAACGAAAAAATTTTCCTCGCGCTTGCTGCTGGGAACGGGCAAGTTCCCTTCGTTTGAAATCCAAAAGGAAGCGGTCGCTGTTTCGGAGGCGCAAATCTTGACGTTCGCGGTCCGGCGCATGAACATTTTTGAACCGTCACAGCCGAATTTCCTGGACCTGCTGGATCTTTCGAAATACACGCTATTGCCTAACACGGCCGGCGCGAAAACGGCAGAGGAAGCTGTGCGCATCGCCAAGCTGGCGAAAGCGTCCGGGCTTTGCGACATGATCAAGGTGGAAGTGATCGGTGATATGAAGACGCTGCTGCCCGATCCAATCGAAACGCTGAGAGCTTCCGAAATGCTGCTGGAGGAAGGCTTCACGGTCCTGACGTATACCTCGGACGATGTGATGCTGGCCAAACGACTGCAGGAATTGGGTGTGCATGCGGTCATGCCTGGAGCCTCGCCGATCGGCTCCGGTCAAGGCATCGTCAATCCGCTCAACATAAGCCTGATCATTGAGCAAGCGACGGTTCCGATCATCGTGGACGCGGGCATCGGTTCCCCGGCTGATGCGGCGCTTGCCATGGAGCTTGGGGCTGATGGCGTGCTGTTGAACACGGCGGTATCAGGCGCAAAGGACCCGGTGAAGATGGCACTTGCGATGAAGCTGGCGATCGAGGCCGGACGCCTTGGTTTTGAAGCGGGGCGGATTGAGAAGAAGCGGTATGCGTTAGCAAGCAGTCCACTCGAAGGGATGAGCCGGCTGTGACGGGACGTTATTCGCGGCAGGAGCTTTTCACCCCGATCGGCACAGCGGGGCAAAGCTTGCTGGGGCAAAAGCATGTGCTGATCATCGGGGCGGGAGCGTTGGGCACTGGGAGCGCCGAATCGCTGGTCAGAGCCGGAGTGGGCACGTTGACCATCGTGGACCGCGATTACGTCGAATGGAGCAACCTGCAGCGGCAGCAGCTGTACAGCGAAGACGATGCCGCAAAGCGTTTGCCCAAAGCTGTGGCGGCCCAAAAACGGCTGAACCAGCTCAATTCGGACGTGCGCGTAAATGCGCTGGTGATGGACGTGACAACCGCCGAAATTCACACGCTTTTGGCCGGGGTTGACCTCATCGTCGATGCTACTGACAATTTCGACACGCGGATGCTGCTCAACGACGCTGCCCAAAAATACGGCAAGCCGTGGATTTACGGCGCTTGCGTCGGGAGCTACGGCATTACGTTTACGATTGTGCCAGGACGAACGCCATGCCTCGGATGCCTAATGGAGCAAGTCCCGCTGAACGGGCCGACATGCGATACGGCAGGCATTATCGCGCCTGCCGTACAAATGGTCGTGGCGTATCAGGTGGCGGAAGCGCTCAAAATTTTGGTTGGCGATCACCACTCGCTTCACGGCAAGCTGATTTCCTTCAATTTGTGGACCAATGAGTATGCGGGCTTGCACGTGAACGCGTTGAAACGGGAGGATTGCCCTTCCTGCGGGCAAAATGCTTCATACCCTTATTTGCAGCAAACGAACCAGCCGCAGACGACGATTCTTTGTGGACGAGATACGGTCCAAATCCGCCCGCGCGCTGTCGGCGTACGCGATCTGGCACAAATCGCCCAACAGCTGTCGCACCAGGGAATCGAAGTCCGAGCCAATCCGTATCTTCTGTCATGCACGATCGGTGAAAATCGAATCGTTTTGTTTCAAGACGGTCGGGCGCTAGTACACGGGACTCATGATAAGAGTGAGGCAAAATCACTGTATCATCGTTTTTTCGGCTAGGCTGCGCGTGCTTCACCAGTTCGCCAAACGTTTGGACACCTTCATCATTTCGCTGAAAAAACGGTTGCAGGAAGCAGGGATTGAAACCTTTTCTACACTGGTCCGCGAAAGCTGGGAGACGGCAAAAAAATAACCAAACCACAATCCTGCGAATAGGCTACAGTATCAAGCTTAGGGAAGGATTGAATCTCCGATTATGCCGTTTCAATTGCCGACAGGAATCCAAACGAAGAGCATTACCTCGCCGCCGGGAACGACCGTGTATTATCCGCAGGTGACCGGACTTGCCAATCGACGCGTGCAGGAGCGGATCAACGAGCAGATTTTGAGAGCAACCAGAGAATTAATTCATGCGCAGGCCCGATACCAGACATCCAGGCAGCCTGAGATGATCGGGCATTACGAAATCAAAACGAATGAACGGGGCCTCTTGAGCCTGACGTTGACCAACTATGCGATTTCTCCTCATATGGCACACGGAGTGACGATGATGAGATCGCTCACCTTCAATGTGAACACCGGCAAGCAATATGCTTTAAGCGACTTGTTCACGCCAGGCAGCAACTATGTTCAGGTTATTTCCGCCAACGTCGCGGCGCAGATCCAGAAGCGCAATATTCCGCTGCTCGCCCCGTTTCAAGGCATCGGCCCCAATCAAGATTACTATTTGGCGGATAAATCGGTCGTCATCTATTTCCCACCGTATACGATTAGTCCCGGTTATGTCGGATTTCCGATGTTCCCGATCTCGGTGTACGACCTGACGGATATGGTTCCTGACACAAGCCCGATCTCTATTCTTGCTGCCGATATTTCCTGATATCAGCGTGTAAGAAAATAGCAAAACAGGCGATCTGATTGGCTCAGATCGCCTGTTTTTTTTGCATTGCACTTAGGCAGATTCCGCTGTCGGTTCTGCTTCTGGCTGTTGTGGCACCGCTCGTCTCAGGAAAAACGAGATGATGAGGCCTGCAACCACTAGTCCGAAGGCAAGCAGAAATGCGCTTTTCATCCCTGAAATCAAAGCAAGCACCTCGACGGGAGCACCCTCGCTGCCGCCTTGAGGATGCTGCAGGTACTGCTTCTGGCCGGTCGTCATGACGGTGACCAAAAGCGCAGTACCGACGGCTCCCGCCACTTGCTGGAGCGTACTGATGATCGCCGTGCCGTGCGGATACAACGGCGGAGGCAGCTCATTCAACGCGTTGGTCATGACAGGCATCATCAGCATCGAGATGCCGAGCATCAAGAGCGTATTCCAAACCATGATCGTAATGTACGAGGTGGCGAGCGTAATGTAGGCAAATTGCCACAGCGTGTTGGCGATCAGCACAAGCCCGACGACGGCAAGCCATTTGGCACCGAACTTGTCAAACAATCTTCCGGTGATCGGCGACATGATACCCATCACGATACCGCCGGGGAGCATGATCAGACCAGCTTCCAGCGGGGTGTAGCCAAGCGCGTTTTGCAAAAAGATCGGCAGGAGCATCATGGCAGAGAACATCGCCATCATGACGATGATCATGATCATCGTGGATATGCGGAAGATGCGGTAGGTAAATGTCCGCAGATTGAGTAAAGGCTGCGGGATGGAAAGCTGTCTCCAAATGAACAATCCAAGCGACAGGGCGCCGACCACGATCGGCACCAGAACGCTGCTGCTCCTCCAGCCGCCCTGCGGATCGCCCGCACTGCTGAACCCGTAGACGATTCCGCCGAAGCCGAGCGTCGAGAGCAGAAGCGAAGGCAGATCAATCCGCGGCTTCGACGTTTCCGTTACATTTTTCAGCTTGGCATAGGCGATGACTATGACGAACAGCGCGATTGGCAGGATGCTGTAAAACAGCACGCGCCAGCTATAATGCTCCACGATGATGCCAGACAAGGTTGGCCCGATCGCTGGTGCAAAGGTAATGACGATACCGATCGTCCCCATCGCTTGACCGCGTTTTTCGAGCGCCACTGTCGCGAACACCACGTTGGTCAAGAGCGGGAAGAGCAACCCGGTCCCCGAAGCTTGCAGCGTTCTGCCGAGCAGGAGCATGCCGAAGTTGGGAGAGATTGCGGCAACTAACGTTCCGATCGTAAACAAACCCATCGCAGAGAGGAACAAGCCTCTCGTCGTGAACCGCTGGATCAAAAAGGCGGTGACGGGAATCAGCACGCCGATCACCAGCAAATAACCGGTCGACAGCCATTGTGCGGTGCTGGGAGAAATGCCGATGTCTCCCATGATTTTGGATAACGCCACATTGAGGAGCGTTTCGTTGAGGATGGCGACAAACACGCCGAGAATCATCACCAGGACGACGAAAAAATTCCCTTTGCTTCCGAACGTCCCTCCTGTATCCTTCGTTTCCATTTGCATACTCAAATCAGTGTTCCTCCCTTACAAGGTCGCAACATGATTGCGACCATATGTGCGTGATTCATAATTTCACTTTTCCTATTCTAGCCCAAAATCGCAGCGAATGGTTTCTTTTCAATTGCGAAGTTGCCGATTTCAGCACATTCATGGGAATTTTTTACTGCCAAGTTTCCCAAATGCAAGAATATGCCTCTCTCTTTTGAGAAGTGAGCGCTTTCAACGGAAAACAGGGAAATTAGATGTTCCAATTATTGTAAATGAGAATAGTGACGTTCCGATAAAAGGGTTCATAACTGTTTGTGATGCTGGTACAAAAGTTGCTACGGCTCTATATGGGCGCGAGCGCGGCATAGCCGGGCAGGTCGACTCAAAAATGCGAAGGGAAGTGGAATCTCAATTGAAACGGATTCGGGTAGCAACAGTAGTAGGGTGCATGGTAGGAAGCAAACAAAAACAATATTCCAGTGAAGGAGGACGACGATCTGAGTTTTGCGATGGTCATTTTAGGTATTGGTGGAGTAGGTCAAGTTTGTGCGAGGGAAGCGGTCAAGCGTGAGTATGTAACCCAACTTGTTTTGGCGGATCTTTTTCCGGCAGCTGCTGAGCGATTGGCAGAACAGCTGCGCGAACAAACGAAGGCGACGATTGAGGTCGTGAAAGCAGATGCGAGCGATGCAAACAGCATGGCTGCGATTCTCGGTGCTGCGGACGTTTGCGTCTATGCGGGTTTGCCCGAATATAATTTTCAAGTGATGCAGGCGTGCCTTGAGACAGGGACGTCTTATATTGATTTGGCCGCAGACGGCCCCGGTTCCAGCTACCAGCTGGAGCAATTGGCATGGGATGAACGATTTAAACAGGCAGGCCTCCTCGGCATCATGGGGATGGGCTGCGACCCTGGCTTTACCAACATCGCGGCGCGTTATGCCGCAGATCAGATGGACCGCATCACACGCATCTCTGTGCTTGATGGGGACAAATCGACGGTTGATATCGACGGGTATTGCGCTTATTTCAGCCCGGCTACGGCGATCAAAGAGTGCCTCGGCAATCCGAATTACTGGACGCCGCAAACAGGCGAATGCTTCGATTGGGAGCCGCTTTCTAACAAGGAGCGCATCCAGTTTCCGGAGCCGGTCGGCTGGCTCGATTGCTACAATGTCGAGCATGAGGAAGTCGCTACGCTCGGCACTTCGATCGGCAAGGGCTGCGAGTATGTCGATTTCAAGTACGCGCTGTCCGAGGATTTCGTCACGATGCTTCGCGTGATCCAAAAGCTCGGCTTGGCCAGCGAAGAGCCAGTGGAGTCAGGTGGGCAATCGGTGGTGCCACTTGATCTCGTCGTGCGCGCAATGCCCAAGCCCGCGGAATTGGCTGGGAAAATACACGGACACTCCTGCATCGGCACCCTCGTGCATGGTACAAAGGGCGATCGGGCGGTAGAGATGTTCGTCTATTCCCTGATCAGCCACGATGAGGTGTATGCCGAGCACGGGTCACAAGCGACCGTCTGGCAAACCGGTGTACCGCCGATCGTAGCCGTGGACATGATGGCCGAAGGGCTTTTGACTCGTACTGGCTGCATTCCGCCGGAGATGATCGATCCCGTTCCTTTCCTGGAACGATTACGAGCGAGAGGAATGAGATGGGACGTAATTATGAAAACAAGTCCACTTGTGTAAGCTGGCTTGAACGATAAATCGCTGTAACCAAAAAGAGAAGAAATAGAGAGAGAAACCGGTGCTTTCCGCATATGACGTGGAGGGTAACGATGGGGGTTATGATACGTTCGTATCAATTGAAACGGCAGCATCGCTTGTGGGCCGCCCTGATAGTGGGGATATCCTTCTTGCTGCTGTCCGCATGCAGCCAGACGCCGGCTGCCACGAATGGACAAAAGCCAGGTGGCGAGGTTGTTTTCTCCAATTGGTCCGATTTCACACCGGAGACGATGCTGAAAAACTTTGAGCAAGAAACGGGCATTAAAGTCAAATTCAGTACGTTTTCGTCCAATGAAGAGGTGTTGGCCAAGCTTTCTGCTGGTGGCTTGGGCAACTATGACTTGATCGTGGTGAGCGATTATACGGTGGATATTTTGCGTAAGCAGGGGATACTTGAAGAGATTGACAAGACGAACATCCCGAATTTCAAAAACCTGATCCCCTCGTTTTTGGATCAGGCGTTCGATCCCGGTAACAAATACTCGATTCCGTACATGGCTGGCAACGTGATCATCGCCTACAACAAGAACACGGTCAAAAAGCCGATCACAGGCTATGCGGATCTGTGGGACCCGGAGTTCGTCAACAATCTGGTCGTTTTGGATGACCAGCGGACACTGATCGGCATCACCAACAAAATGCAGGGGAAATCGATGAACGATACGGACCCTGCCGTTTTGAAGAAGTCGCTTGACCTTTTGCTTGCGCTTAAGCCGAACATCAAGGCTTTTGATAGCGACAGTCCCAAAAACATGCTGATCAACGGCGAGGTGAAGGCGGGAATCGTCTGGGGAGCCGAGGCGGCGCTGGCCCGCAAAGACAACCCGTCGATCGTCACGGTCAATCCGAAGGAAGGCATGCAGCTGTGGATCGATAACCTGGTGATTCCAAAAGGTGCGCCGCACAAGCAAAATGCAGAGGCGTTCATCAATTTCATTCTGGAAGGTAAAAACAGCGCGGAGCTGACAAAAGCGTTTCCGTACATGCTGCCCAATTCAGCAGGCCTTGAACTGACAGACGACTCGATCAAAAATGATCCGGCCGTTTATCCGCCGGAAGAGGATAGGAAGAAGGGCGAGTATTTTATTGATGTCGGTGATGCGACCACCGAACTGGACCGAATCTGGTCGCGATTCAAGCAATAAAAATTGAAGGGGGACACACTCTTGCAGATGAATATCGCCATTGTGGGAGCAGGCGCAGTCGGGCACGTGGCTGCGATGGAAGCGATCAAAACGACCTATGTGAAAAAGTTGGTGGTGGCGGACATTTCGCCACAGGCAGCCGAGCATTTGGCCCAGAAGCTACGGGGAAAAACAACCATCGACATCGTGACGGCGCGGGTGGATGCGAGCGATACCGAAAGCGTGGCTGCGATTCTTAGTGACATCGACGTGCTGGTACACGCAGGGATCCCGCAATACAACTTCACGGTGATGGAAGCGTGCATCCGTACCAAAACCAACTATATCGATATGGCAGCCGATTCGCCGACATGGCTGTTGAAGCAGCTGGAATGGGACGACAGATTCAAGGCAGCAGGCATTCTCGGCATCATGGGGCTGGGCTGCGATCCGGGCTTCACCAACATTGCAGCCCGTTATGCCGTTGACCAGCTGGACACAGTGAAAAGCATCACCGTGCTGGACGGGGACAAATCTGTGGTCGACTACGAAGGTTTTTGCGCCTATTTCAGCCCGCAGACGGCGATCAAGGAATGCTTGGCCAAACCGAATTACTGGAGCAAAGAAGAGGGGATGCAGTTCGATGCCAAGCCGTTCACGCGTCAGGACGAGTATGAGTTTCCCGAGCCGATCGGCTGGCTCGACTGCTACCGCGTCGAGCATGAGGAGGTTGCGACGTTGGGCGAAACAATCGGGCGCGCAAAAGGCTGCGAGCTGGTCGAATTCATGTATGCGCTCCATCCCGACTATGTGAACACGCTGAAGGTGCTGAGCTATCTCGGCCTGGATGGTGACGAGCCGATCAAGGTGGATGGCACTGATGTGATACCGCTCCACGTCGTCGTCACCTCGATGCCGAAGCCGCAGGACCTCGCGGGCAAAATCCACGGCTTTTCCTGCATCGGTACGGTCGTCAAAGGGATGAAGGATGGCGAATTGGTGGAGCTGTTCGTTTACTCGATGGTCAACCATGATGAAGTGTACTTGCGGATGAACACGCAGGCAACCGTATTTCAGACCGGTGTGCCGCCGATTGTCGCGATCGACATGATGGCAGAAGGGCTTTTGAACCAGACTGGCTGCATACCGCCGGAAATGATCGATCCGATCCCGTTTCTCGCGCGCCTTGAGACGCGTGGTATGAAATGGTATGTGAGCAAGAAAACGACGCCGGTGTATGAACGGATTGAAGCGTAAGTGTAACCAAAGCCGTCAGGAAATTCCTGGCGGCCTTTTTGTGCCGTTTAACTGCTTCCGTTGAGGATTTTCGGGATGTTTGCAATCTCTGCCTGTTCCTCCGTTTGGTGATTTTATCTAAATCAGCTTCCGATTTTCGAGTCATCAATAAGTGAAATTTTTGTGCGACCTAGACAATTCAAAACGTCAGCGATTATCATAGGAGACAGTAATAATGATAATTCTTTTCATTTATGAATGCTAAGGATGCGAGACATAGATGGTGTTAAGTGAATGCAGCATTGGCACAAGCGCACGGATCCTCGCGTTGGACATGGCAGACGCCCAGCGAAAACGGATGATGGATCTCGGGTTGATGCCGGGAACAGAAGTGAAGTTGGTGCGGAAAGCGCCGCTCGGCGACCCGATCGTCGTGCAGGTGCGCGGCTATTTGATCAGCTTTCGAATATCGGAAGCGCGTCGGATCGAAATCGAAAGAATACCCTAGATTTAATGGAAGAAGTTGGTCGTTGTGAAAACCATCATCGCATTGGCGGGCAACCCCAATGCCGGAAAAACCTCTTTGTTTAATGTGTTGACAGGCACGCGGCAGCAAGTGGGCAACTGGCCGGGTGTCACGGTTGAGAAAAAAGAAGGCGTGATCAAAGGGCTCGATGGGAGTGTGCTGATCGACCTGCCGGGGATCTACAGCTTATCTGCGCAATCGCTTGAGGAAAAGCTGGCGATCTCCTATCTGTTGCTGGAAACGCCTGATACGATCGTCAATATCGTCGATGCCTCCAATCTGGAGCGCAATTTGTACTTTTCGCTGCAGCTTTTGGAGATGGGCCTGCCCAGCATCGTCGTGCTCAATATGATGGATGTGGCGCGTTCGCGCGGACTACATATCGATGAAAACAAGCTTGCAGACCGTTTGGGCGTCCCTGTCATTCCGATGGTGGCGCGCAAAGGCAGTGGTCATGAGCGATTGCTGGGACAGCTTGCGGAACGCCGGGCGACTACAAGCATGCTTACGCTCGCGTATCCTTCCGAGGTGGAGGAGGCGATCGGCCGATTGCTTCCTCATTGCAGCGACATTCAGCTGGGGCAAGCGCTCAACCCGCGTTGGCTCGCTGCGATGTGGCTGGAGCGCAACGAATCGGTCGAGCAATTGATTCAGGCACGCGTCACGCAAGCTGTGTATCGGGACATGGAACGAATCCGTGATGAATACCGGCTCGCCGACCAATTGATCCGCAATGCGCGGTACACGTGGATCGAAAATTTGCTGACTGATGTGACGGAGCGGAAAAAACAGGTGGCCAGCACATGGAGCGACCGGATCGACAGCGTGGTTCTGCACCGCATCTGGGGGATTCCGATCTTTCTCGGATTTATGTATCTAGTGTTCCAGCTGACGTTCAGCTGGATCGGGACGACGCTGTCGGATGCGATGGATGCGTTTTTCAATGGCACGCTGACGGAATGGGTGCAGCAGGCGCTTGCGCTGATGGACAGTCCTGAGTGGTTTAGCAAGCTGGTGACCGACGGGATATTGGCGGGTGTGGGCTCAGTCCTCGTGTTTGTGCCGCAGATCGCGATCCTGTTTCTCTGCTTGTCCTTTTTGGAGGACTCCGGTTATATGGCGCGCGCTGCGATTTTGATGGACCGGTTCATGCTGGCGATCGGCTTGAACGGAAAAGCCTTCATCCCGCTGATTCTCGGGTTTGGCTGCAATGTGCCGGCGATCATGGCGACGCGCACGCTGGAAGACCCAAAAGGACGACTGGTCACCGCGCTGATCGCGCCGTTTATGTCCTGCTCGGCGAGGTTGTCCGTATTTTCCTTGTTTGTGGCGGCGTTTTTTACCAATCATCAAGCGGAAATCGTGTTCATCCTCTATGTGACCGGGATTTTGATGGCCGTGTTTACCGCATTTTTGCTGAAGCGATTCATCAAGGCGGAGGAAGGGCTGTTCCTGATGGAATTGCCGCCGTATCGTGCGCCGATGGTCAAAAGCTTGCTATTGCACACGTGGGACAAAGCCAAAGGATTTGTGCGCAAAGCCGGTACGATCATTTTCGGGATGTCAGTGCTGATCTGGTTCCTCGGCAATTACTCCTGGCATGGTGCAGCCCCGATGAATGAGAGCTTCCTCGCAGCCATCGGCGGAAGCATCGCGCCGCTGTTCGCACCAATGGGCTTTGCGACTTGGCAAGCGGGCGTATCGCTGATCACTGGGTTTTTGGCGAAAGAAGTCGTCGTCACGACGATGAGCATCGCGTATATGGCGGGAGACAGCGGCAATTCGCTGATGGCTTCGCTGCAAGGCGCGTTTTCCCCGGCAGCAGCGCTTTCCTTTCTGTTTTTCTTGCTTCTGTATACCCCGTGCGTGTCCACGGTCGTTATCATGAAAAAAGAAACAGGTTCGTGGAAGTGGACGATTCTTTCTGTCGTATACAGCTTTGTGGCGGCGTGGGTTGTGGCGTTGCTCGTCTATGAAGTGGCGCGAGTCATTTACTAAAAGTCGAAAGGCGGAATGGAAATGATCTATCTAGTGATGGCTGTAGTTCTGGGCTTTGCGACATGGCAACTGATCGCGTTTGCGAAACGGGCGAGGGCGGGCAAATGCGGCGGCGGAGGCTGCAGCGGCTGTGCAGCAGCGGACGGAAACATGATATGCACCAAAAAATAAAGGAAGCTGTCAGCGGACCGATGGTTCTGCTGACAGCTTTTTTTTGCATGTTCGTCTAGGCGATCTTTTCATCTTCCGGGACGTCTCTTGCTTGCTCGCGAGCGTAATACTTACCTTTGGTCGCCACTGCCAGAATCACTGTCAAGGCAAAGGCAAGGATGGCAGCGAAAAACGCGGCGATGTTTTGCAAGAACGCCCCCATGTTGCCAAAGGCGGCGACGGTACCCAAAACGCTCGACACGACAAGCGAGATGACGCCGACTGGGTTCCACGGGTACAGATATTGACTGCGGTATTCGAAAAACAGCGGGCCGATCTTAAGCCACCGTTTGACCACAAGCGCATCCGCGACCAATATCGCAGCCCATGCAAATAAAAAGACGCCTTGGAAAGTCAATAACGGTCCGAGGTAATCAAGCGCGCCGGCCAGCATGGCGATGATTGCCGTGAGGGCGGTGGTCGCTACCCAGAAAGTGCGTCCCGGCCGGAAGCGGAAGACGTGCTCGAAGAAATTGGCGAGAGATAAGGAGCCGCTGTACAAGTTGGTAATATTAATGCGCAGCTGCGTCAGAATCGTGAAAAGTGCGCCGCCGATCCCGATCAGATGAACAAAGAACACGCCGGGATTCGGTTCTCCCAGTCGCACGCCGAACCAGATTCCTGCCAACCCCATCAAAAAGAAGCAGACCAGCTGCGGAATGAAGCCGACGGCAAAGACGCCGATTTTCATTTCCTCGCGCTTGATGAATCGGGCGTAGTCGGAGACCAGGAGCGCCATGATGCCGACCAGCCCGTTCATAATGCCAATGCAGGTCAACAACATCGTCCCGCCAACCTGCGCACCCTCCGGCAAAAAGGACCAGATTCCGCCGGTGTAGGCGGGGGCAACTCTCATAGCCGCGACGATGCCTGCGCCAAGCAGGACGATGAAGACGGGCAGCGTCCATTTTTGCAGCTTCTCCAATTGCTTCATACCAAACCAGTTGAACGGAATGACGATCAGTCCGAAAAAAACCATCAGCACCCAAACGGGCACGACCTGTACATATTCATGGACAGCGCTGGCCATGATGGACCCCTCAATTGCGGAATACATGATGAAGTTCATCGCATAAATGAAAGACGTGATCGATGCGCCGACATAGCCGAACCCGCCGCCGCGCGCCATGAGATTGGTGTTCAGGCCGGATTTGGCAGCGTAATAGGCGATCGCGATCCCCAAAACACCACCGACTACAGTCGCATAAATTTCGGCGATCAATGCATTCATGCTGCCGTAGGCTGTGGCCATCAGGCTGCCCATCTGCATGAAGACCATGGCGGTTGCGACTCCCAGCGTCACATTGGTGATGCTCCACCATTTCATGCGGTAGTGCACAGGTACTTTTTCCAATGCGTAGTCTTCCTTTTGTTCCTTGGAGGAATCGCCGGATGAGGTAGCGGGACGTATGATTTCTGCCACGTGAATCAACCCCTTTATTCGAATGATTATTTCTGGACAACCAGGACGCGTACCGTTCCTCCTTTCCTGTTTTGCAAACTGTTAGATAAGCAATCCACGTACCAAGCAAAAAAAAGATGGAATTATTTGAATTTTTCGATTGTAATCTTTCATTTTTGCAAGAAGTCAAGGATAGCGACTTCGGATTTGCAATCGATTAGGGGCCAAAAAGTAGCGAGACTGCCAGTTTTGACGGCGAAAAAAACGGTCTTTCAAAAGTGAAAGATCATCTTTCGTTTTTGAAACATTTTTGCGTCTTTGTTGCAAGCCAAAAGCGGGCGATACCGCTGCTTTCGCCTTGTTACCACTGGAAATCAATCCGTTTTTTCACTGTTGGTACGCTCTTTGCTATTGCTTCATGTACAAGTCGCGGCAAGCGCAGACAGCAGGGGAGAGGAGGCAGACGGCGCTGGCTTACGTGTTGCGTGGAATCGCAATGCCCGAGCCAACCATGACGGAAGGCTTGTCGGCAAGCGTGACAAACCAAAACAGAAATTTCGAAAAATCATAAGTATGGAGGGCAGACAATGGGCAAATATCAGCTGGCAGTCGATGTAGGTGGAACGTTTACGGACGTGTTCATTTTTGATGAGGAATCGAAGAAAATTTCGGTGACAAAAGTATCTTCAACACCGCACAATCCTGCGGTCGGGATTTTGACGGGCATCGCGCAATCGGCCGTATCGACAAAAGACATTCATCTGTTTTCGCACGGAACGACGGTTGGACTGAATGCGCTGATTACACGGAGGCTGCCGAAAACGGCGCTGGTAACGACAAAGGGGTTCCGGGACGTGGCGGAAATTCGCCGCGGTACCAAGCTGGACTTGTGGGATGCCTACGCAGATGTGGCGCCGCCTTATATCAAGCGACGCGATCGGTTTGAGCTGGAGGAGCGCGTGGATTATACAGGCAAGCTGCTTACCGCTGTCGATGAAGAGGAGGCACGGGAGCTCGCCCGCTTGTTGAAGAAGCGAGGTGTCCAGTCTGTTGCGATCTGCTTTATGAATGCGTATACAAATGGCGTCAATGAGCGGAAAGTGAAGGAGATTTTGCAGGAAGAACTGCCCGAAGTCTACATTTGCACGTCGAGCGAGACGCTGCCGGAAATTTTCGAGCATGAGCGGATGAGCACAACGATTGTCAATGCAGTGCTGGGGCCGATCCTCTCGACTTATATCCGGAATTTGACAGACGAAATGCGGGACAAAGGCTACGAGGGCGATGTGCTCGTGCTGCATTCGGGCGGCGGAGTCATGACCTCGGAGACAGTGCCGAAGTTTGCCGCCAGACTCGCCAGCTCCGGAATTGCTGCGGGGGCAATCGCCAGCTCCTATATCGCCAAGCTGTGCGGCTATCAGAATGCGATCGGGCTGGACATGGGGGGAACAAGCACAGACATCTCGCTCATGTATGACGGCGATTTGCGGATTACGAAAGACTGGTACATCGAATACGGCTACCCAATCGGATTCCCTAGCATCGAGATCTTAAGCATTGGTGCGGGTGGAGGCAGCCTCGCCTGGATCGACGAGGGCGGCTCCTTGCGCAACGGCCCGCAGAGCGCTGGCGCCGATCCGGGTCCTGCCTGCTACATGAAGGGAGGCAAGGAGCCGACCAACACCGATGCCAACGTGCTGCTCGGACGCCTGAACACCCGGCTGCTCAGCGGCCAAATGACGCTGAATAAAGATGCTTCACGCCACGTCATCAGCGAAAAAATCGGGACGCCGTTTACGCTGTCCGACGAAGAGGCGGCCAATTCCATTTTGAAGGTAGCCAATGCCAATATGTGTGATGCACTGCGGCTCATCTCCATCCGCCGCGGCTACGATCCGCGCGATTTCGCCCTGGTGGTCTTTGGTGGAGCGGGTGCGCTGCACGGCGCTTATTTGGCAAAGGAGATGGAGATTCCGACCGTGATCGTCCCGCCGTATCCCGGCATCACCTCCGCGATGGGCTGCCTTTTGGTCGACGTGCGCCACGACATTTCGAAAACGTATCTGGTCAATGCGGCGGATGTGACCGCCGAGCAGCTGGAGAACGAATTTCAGGCGATGGAAGAAGAGGCAGCTGGTTTGCTGGCTTCTGAGGGCATCGGTGGTGAGGAGATGAAGCTGGTCCGCTATTTGGACATGCGCTACAACGGCCAATGGCGCTCGCTGGAGGTCGCAATGAACCGTCCGATTCATTCCTTGGCAGACGCACTTGAGCGGTTCCACCAGGAGCACCAGCGGGAGTTCGCTTTCTCGAGCCGCGAGCAAAGTGTGGAAATCTATGGCCTGCGCGTGGAGGCGATCGGGCTTGTGCCAAAGCCGAACTTGCCTAGCTACGAACCAGAGGGGACGCTTGAAGACGCGCTGACGGGTTACCGCCAAGTTTATTTCGAAGAAGCGGGTGGTTATGTAGCAACACCGATTTACGATCGCGAACAAATGCCGGTCGCAAGCGAATTCACCGGTCCGGCCATCGTGGAGCAGCTGGACTCCACGACCGTAATCCCACCGGGCTTTTGCGTGAAAGTGGACGAATACAAAAATATGATCTTGACCTACGGGGAGGCGAAATAAGATGAGCCAGGTGCGAGAGCAAGCGACCGCCTACAAAAGCAAGCTGGACCCAGTTACCTTTGAAGTGTTGAAAAATGCGTTCGTCAATCTGGTGGACCAGATGTCCGAGCAAATCTTGCGGACGTGCTATTCGTTCGTCATCTATAACCGCGATTTCAGCTCGGCGATTTGCGACGCCAAGGGCAACACGATCATGCAGGGGACACAAGACATTTCCGTGCACGTGGGCACACTGCATCTGACGGCAAAAGCGGTGATCGAAGATTTCGGAGACGACATCCATCCAGGAGACGTTTTTCTGGTGAATGATCCGTATCGCGGCGGCACCCATTTTTGCGACGTGCGCATCGTCCGTCCGGTTTTCCATGAGGGCGAATTGATCGCTTTCATGCAGTCCAACGGCCACTGGGCCGATGTGGGCGGTTCGGTCCCCGGCTCGTTTGACGTGCAGTCACAGGACCATTATGGTGAGGGGATGCGTATTCCCCCGGTGAGAATGTGGAGCCGCGGCGTCTTTCTCGCGGATGTCGCGAATTTGCTCGCAGCCAATATGCGTCTGCCGCAAGAGCGGCTGGGTGACCTGCGCTCGCAGGCGGAGGCGACGCACGTCGGTGAGCGCCAGCTGCTGCAGTTGATCAAAAAATATGGCCGTGAAACGGTGCTGACCGCGTTCGACGAGGTGCAAGATTATGTGGAGCGTCTGGCCAAGTCCAAAATCGCGCAGCTGCCGAATGGCACATGGGAGACAACCGATTACCTTGATATGGACCCGCAGCAGGGCGATGGCTTGATTCCGATCAAGGTGAAAATGACGATTGACCAGGATACGATCACGTATGATTTGAACGGGTCGCATGCATATATCGGCTGCTTTCTCAATGCGGGCTTCGGCTCCTCCTTCTCGGCGGTCGTGGCGGGGACAAAGACGTTTTTTCCGGAAATCCCGCTCAACTCTGGCTTCTACCGTGTCCTGACGGTCGAGCTGCCGGAAAACTCCGTCGTCAATGCGCCGTGGCCTGTTGCGGTATCGGGCTTTTGCTCGGGCGCATACGAAAAGATCATGAATGCGATCTTTGAGCTGTGGTCACACATCATGCCGGAGCGGGCGCTTGCATGCTCCTTTAACCTCGAATATTTGCTGATCGGCGGCTGGGATAAGCGGCAGGGTGCCGACAGCTACTTCATGTGGTACGACTGGATGGCCGGCGGTCATGGTGGCCGCCATGAAAAGGACGGGGCCAACGCGCTGTCGCCGGTGTTCGGCGTAGGCTTAAGCATCCAGCCGTGCGAAGGGCAGGAACGTCTGTCGCCGGTGCTGACCACCCACCATCAGATCATCACGGATTCCGGCGGACCGGGTCGTTTCCGCGGTGGCTGCGGAGTGGAAAAAGGCGGGATGATGACCGGTATCGACCGCACCGTCATGTCATATTGCTGCGACCGTTCGCGTTCCGTGACATGGGGCATTTTTGGCGGACAATCGTCTAACCCGCACGGAGCGTGGCTCAACCCGGGGGAGGAAGGTGAACGTTTTTTGGGCACGATTTTTTCCAATGTCAAAATCAAGACCGGCGACACGTTCACGCGTCCATCTGCCGGCGGCGGTGGCTTGGGCGATCCGCTCGAACGGGACCCCGAGCAGGTAATGGAAGATGTCATTGACGGTTATGTTTCGCTCGAACGCGCCAAGCGCGATTACGGCGTGGTCATCTGCGAGATCGACCAGGAGCTGGACCTCTACGAAATCGACGAGAGTGCGACGGAAGCGGAGCGCACCTATATACGCGCTCATCGCAAGGAATGGCTGGCGCTTGGGCTGGATGAGGTTCAGGCGCTGTACGACAGCGGTCAGGCTGACAAGCTCGATCTGCTACGCCGCTACCATGTAATCCTCGATTATGCGACAGGGATGATCCTGCCGAAAACCACTGCGCAATACCGCGACATGATCACCAAGCGGACGCTTCCTTACTGGTTATAACGATTCTTTGCACGAAGCCCCGGGCTGTTCGGATGAGCATGCCAGGGGCTTTGCGCCATTTGAAGCGGGCCAATCTCCGCTATTCTTTTCGGTGCGGGCTTTTGTACAATAGGGATAGGGACAACGCTTCGGCGCAGCCAAGTTTTATCGCGACAGGTGGTGGAAAACATGATGGATTGGAACGAGATTCTCGAGGCATTGCCTGCGACGGTTTCGAAAGACGCGACCGTGAAGCACGCCTTGCAAATGCTGAATGCCGCTCCGCAAAAGGTAGTGTTCGTCACGGAAGCGGACGCCATCATCGGCTATGTGGACGGCGAAAGCATACTGGAGCAGATTGAGCAAAGCAGCCTGGGAGCGCCGATCACCTACAAAACGGACATGCTCAAGGTGCCGTGCACAAATCCGGTTGAGTTTTACCACAATGTGTCGATCGTGCTCGGGGTAAACCAGCAAGGCGAGCCGGTCGGGTTCACCACATTCGCGGAGGCGCGAAACAAGATCACGCAGACGCAGCTACACCGAAAAAATCAAATTTTCCACAGCTCCGGCATCGGGCTGATCACCACGGATTGCCAGTTCCGCATCACATTTATCAATGAGCGTGCGGAAGCGATACTTGGGCTCTCACGCAATTTTTTGCTGAACCGCAATTACAAGAAGCTGCTCGCCATCGATGTGCTCGAAGAGGTTTTGCAAGGCGGGCAGCTCGTCAATGTCACCAGCTCGCTCAATTTCAAGCAGATGATCGGCAACTTTTCACCGCTCATCGAGCATGGCAAAATCCAGGGCATCGTCCACATTTTTTATCAGAGGCAGCAATTGGAGCAAGCGATTCAGGATTTGGAACTGGTGCGCAACCTGAACGACGACATCCAGGCGATCTACTCGTCTTCAAATGAAGAGATTCTCGTCATGAATGGACAGGGGCGGATCATGCGCTTGGCTGGGACGTATTTGCAGGAGTTTTGGATGTATGCCGATCCGCATCTGCTGATCGGCAAGCAGATGGACGAGCTGCAGAAAGAAGGATTTTTCCGGCAAAACATTTTGCAAATCTGCCGTAAGCAAAAAGGTAAACACGTGTTCATTCAGGAAAATGCCAAAGGACGCAAGGTGTGGTCCGTGGCGACCCCCGTGTTCCACGGTGAGACGTTAGAAAAAATCGTGATCATCTCACGCGACATCACGGAGCTCAATCAGCTGAAGGAAGAGCTGGAAACCGTCAAAAAGAAATCGGATCGGTACAAGCAGGAGCTCGACCAGATCTTGAATAAGACCCAGCAGGAAAAAAAGCTAATCTACAGGTCGAAGGTGATGGAAAATCTGGAGGACCAGATCAAGCAGATTGCCCTGGTGAATTCGACCGTGCTGCTTTACGGACAGTCCGGGGTCGGGAAGGAAGTGTTCGCGCAGGCGATTCATAAATACAGCCGACGCAGCGAGCAGCCGCTGATTCGGGTCAACTGTGGGGCAATCCCTGAGAATTTGATCGAGAGCGAGTTTTTCGGCTATGAAAAAGGGGCGTTCACCGGAGCTGACCGCAACGGCAAGCCCGGTTTGTTCGAGTTGGCTCACAACGGCAGCATTTTCCTCGATGAGATCACCGAAATGCCGCTCAACATGCAGGTCAAGCTGCTGCGCGTATTACAAGAGCGGGAAATCACGCGAATCGGCGGGGTGAAAAGCCGCAAGATCGACGTGCGCGTCATCGCGGCCACCAATCGCGACATCAAGAAAATGGTGGAGGAAAACAAATTTCGCGAAGACCTTTATTACCGGCTGAACGTTATCCCGCTCCATATCCCGGCGCTGCGCGAGCGGGTAGAGGACATCATCTCGCTGTCGATCGCGTTTTTGCAGCAATACAACGACGCGTACCAGCGGCAAAAAACGCTGACGCGCGAAGCGCTCGACGTGCTGGAGAGCTATCACTGGCCAGGAAATGTCAGAGAATTGCAAAATGTTTTGGAGCGGAGCATCGTAACGACGAAGGATGACGCGATCAAGGGAGAGGATGTCATGGCGATCCTGTACGGCGAGGAAAAGGATACGAAAATCAAGCCGATCATCGGTTCTATCGTGCCGCTCAAGGAGGCGGTGGATGAAGTGGAGGGACAGCTCATCCGCTCCGCGCTGCAAAAATACGGGACAGCAGCAAAGGCGGCGGAGATTCTCGGCATCAGCCAGGCCACGATGAGCCGCAAGATTAAACAACTGCTGTAGAGGAGGTCATCGTCATGTTCACGCTGCCAGAAACACGCTTCGATTTTGCCGGGGACGAGTACATTTATGCGGAAATCTCGCGGGAGATGGGGCTTGCGAGCAACTTCAAGGCGCTTGCGATCACGAACGAGCTGCGCAAGCGCAACATTCCGGGGCTCATCGACATTTGTCCGGCAAACGCCTCCTACCTGGTCCGCTTTAATCCAGAGATCATTTCGTCGCAAGATTTGCTCGATTATTTGATCGAGATCGACATCACCAAAAGCAATGTTGCGGAGCTGAACCTGTCCACGCGGATCGTTGAGATTCCGACCTGGTACGACGATCCGATCACCCGCTCCTATTCGGAGCGCTTCGCAAGCCGACACCAGCATCCGGGCCTATCGGATTTCGATTTCGTGATGAAATGCAACGGCTTTACGGACAAGGCCGCATTCATCCAGGCGCACTCGTCCACGCCGTATTTTATTACGATGGTAGGCTACATTCCCGGGACCTCATGGGAGTTTCCGCTCGGTACGACTAACGAAGAGATTTTGCAGGCGCCCAAATATTTGAGCCCGCGCTCAAAGACGCCGAACCGCGCGATCGGCTTGGGCGGCGCGTTCAATGCTATCTATCCGGTCGACAGTCCGGGCAGCTACCAATTGATCGGCATGTCGGCGGTGCCGGTTTACGACAAGGAGCGGCGCTATCCAGAGCTGTGCGACTACGTGCTGGCAAAGCCGGGAGACATCTGGCGGCACCGCCCGATTGACGAGGCGGAATACTGGCAGATCGTTGCGGACGTGGAAAAGGGGACATACACATACCGGACACGGGACGTCGAGTTTTCGCCAAAAGAATATTTGCTGCGCGGTAAAGCGTACATTGCATTATTGATGGAGGGATTTTAAATGATTCGGGTGCTGGAGCCGGGATTGTCGACCACTGTGCAGGATATGGGCAGAGACGGCTATTATCATTTGGGCATACCACCGTCAGGGGCGGCGGACAAATATTCGTATGCGCTTGGGAATATGCTGCTGGGCAATCCGGCATCGTTTGCGGCGCTTGAGATGTCGCTCTTCTGTCCCAAGCTTGCATTCGGCAAAAAGACCGTGATCGCCATCACCGGCGCACCGGTTTTGGCTTATGTGAACGAGCAGGAAATCCCGATGTGGCAAAACGTCGAGGTACGTGCGGGGGACATCTTGTCGTTCGGCCATGTGGCTGCGGGGGTTCATGCGTATTTGTGCGTATCGGGTGGCATCGCGGTGCCGGAGATCATGGGCAGCAAATCGACGTATGCGCAGAGCGGGCTCGGCGGGTTTCACGGACGCAAGCTGCAGAAGGGCGATGAGGTCGAGATCGGCGAGCCGCTTCCCGGTTACGCCCGGCAAGTCGGCAAGCAGATCGGCGAAGATGCACTGCCTGTATTTCAAAAGGAGCTTGATGTACGGGTCGTCCTCGGGTTGGCGAGCCACCGCATCAGCGATGAGGGAGTTCGTGCCTTCCTCAATGAAGCGTGGGTCGTTTCCTCCGAGGCCAATCGGGTCGGCTATCGGTTCCATGGGCCAAGCGTGCATTTTGAACCGTTCGAGACGCCTTTCGGGGCGGGCAGCGGGTACTCCAATGTCGTCGATACCGCGTATATGCTCGGCGGGATCTTGCTGACGAACAGCGAGGAAATCATCATTCAGCTGAGCGATGCGACGACGGGCGGTGGCTTCATGACAATGGGAGTCGTCATCAGCCCCGATCTCGATCGGATCGCCCAGTTGAGGCCGACCGGCATCGTCCGTTTCCATGCGGTGACCGTCACACAAGCGTATGAAGCCCGAATGGCCAAAAAACAAAAGCTTCTGCTGGTCGCAGAGCAGTTGAAGTAACAAAAATCCGAAATTGCAAAAAACGGAAGAGTCGCTACAATAAGGGGAAGTAAAGACGGGAAGAGGAGGCCAAGGCAATGAAGATGAGCATCGATCGACTGGATCATCTCGTCCTGACGGTAGCCGACGTCGAAGCGACGGTTCGCTTTTACACCACCGTGATGGGGATGGAGGAAGTCACGTTTAAAGGGGGCCGCAAAGCGCTTCAGTTCGGCCGTCAAAAGATCAATCTGCATCAAGCAGGACGCGAGTATGAACCGAAAGCGCTGCGGCCGACGCCTGGCTCGGCGGACCTCTGCTTCATATCGACGCTGCCGCTTGCGGATGTGATGATTCATCTGACCGAGCAAGGCGTCGCGATTGAAGAAGGACCCGTGGAGAGGACTGGCGCGAACGGCACGATCCTGTCCGTGTATTTCCGCGATCTGGACCAAAACTTGATCGAGGTGTCCAATTACATAGAGAACTAGCCCGATACGAAAAAACACCCGTTTCCCGAATGAAAGTCGGGAGTGGGTGTTTTTTTGCTGTTCAAAAGGATCGATTACTAGGCTTGGCTATGTCCCTGAACGATGCGGCCGATAAATGCGGCGCACTGCTCGGCGATCGCCTGCTTGTCATGGTCGAGCGTCGCCACATGGTAGGAGTTGCTGAGCACGACCTTGCGCTTTTCAGTCGAATGCAAATGCTCCAAAATATAGTCCGAATCAGTGGGCGGAACCACATGGTCATCCGCGGAAACGAAGACCAGGGCAGGGCAATTGATGAAGGGGAGCTTTTTTCTCACCTGCTCTTTGAACGTCAAAAACTGCTTCACGGCAGCGATCGGCACTTGAGGATAAACGAGCTCTTGTGCGTCGGGGTCCTTGATATCCGAGCCGATGCCGGTCAAATAGGAGTCGGTCGTGACGCTCGCCAGCGTTTCGAAGTTTTCGACTTTGACGGCGGCGTTGATCAGCATCAACCCACCTGTTTCAGGGAAGCGATGAGCCAGATGCAGCGCGATGGTGCCGCCCATGGATAAGCCTGCGACAAACACATGATCACACTGCGCGGCCAAAAGCTGATAGCCTTCTTCCGCAGAGGCGATCCAGTCTTCATATGTCGTTCTTTCCAAATCCTCATAGTGCGTACCGTGCCCTTTGAGCAAAGGGGCAAGTACGGTAAAGCCGCATGCCGCCAAATGCTCCGCGAGATAACGAATGCTTTGGGGGGTGCCGGTGAATCCGTGCTGGACCAATACGCCGATATGGTTCCCTTTACTGAAAAATGGTTCAGCCCCCGCTAAAACAGGAAACGATTGAGACATAGGAAGCACCTCCCAGAACAATTATATTTTTTCGATATATTTCCAATGTTACTAGTGATTTCCCTGCTAAACCAGTATGTTTGATCAAACAAATAAAATAAAGAAATATAAAGGAATATCATAATGTGCTTGTAAATGAAACGCTGGTCCTAGGTGAAACGTACTATATGCAGAGGAGATTACATAACTTTTCCGCAATTGGAGGGAGCCGTCGATGAAAAAACGGTTGCAGCTACAGATTTTGATTCCGTTTCTCGCGCTGATTCTTCTATCCGTGGCCGTCGTTTCGGTGGTGAGCTACGTAGTGTCGGTGAACACGACAATGGAAGTACTGACGCAAAATATAGGTCAAAGGATGGAACAGACAGATAAAACCTTTGATTTGTATTTTAAAAAGACAGAAAATATCGTCAGCATGCTGGCAAAGGCGGATGAATTCGCCAACTATGAAACCCAGCATGGGCAGTTGATGAATACATTGGAAGCATTTGAAGATTCGGGTGCCTATTTCGGCACGGAAAAGGGCGAGTACTTCAGTACGGGGGCTTGGCAGGACGTACCAAAAGATTTCGATCCTCGCAAGCGTGTCTGGTATCAAAAGGCCGTCCAGCATAAAGGAGAGATCATCTGGACCGACCCGTATGCCGATGCGAGCGATCCTAAGTCGATGACGATCACCGCTGCTGAAGCGATCTACAAGGGGGAGCAGCTTGTAGGGGTTGTAGCGATCGATGTGGCACCGACCGAGCTGATCGACCTCGCCAAAGATATCAAAATCGGCGATACCGGACATGCCATACTGCTCGACGCAAACGGGATCGTCCTCTATCATCCGGATCAAGCGGCGATCGGGACGGACATGTCAAAAGAAGATACATACCGCCAGATGCAGGCGAAGGGCGCAGCTGGTGATTTGCAAATCGACGTCAATGATGACATTTTCACGATGAGCTATGTCACTAACGAAGTAACGGGCTGGAAGCTGATCGGCACGGTGAAAGTCAATGAGCTGGCAAGTCGGGCTGGCGTCATTTTCAACCCTCTGCTGATTACGTGCCTCATTCTGCTCGCCATCGCGACGCTGATTTCCATCCTCCTCGCTCGCGGCATCACCAAGCCGATCCAGCGCCTCGGTCAATCGATCGAAGAGGTCGAAAAGGGCAATCTAGGCATCGTGATGACGACGAATCGGGAAGACGAGATCGGCCAGCTCACCCGCCGTGTCAACAAAATGGTAGAGCAAAACCGCGAGATCATCGGCAAGATTCAGGAGTATGCGCAGCACGCGGCAGATTCGGCCGAATCGCTGTCCACAAATATCAACGTGAACAATGACATCGCGGGCCAAATCCACGAATCAATGGCACAGGTGGCAGCAGGCGCCCATCAGCAACAAAAGCAGACAGAAGAGGGTATGCGCGCGCTCGAGGAAATGTCGGTCGGCTTGCAAAGATTTGCCGAAACGGCATCGATTGTATCGGAAGCGACTGTGGAGACAGCGAATAAGGCGGAGCAGGGCGACAAATCGATTCGCCAGGCCGTTGCGGAGATGGATGCGATCAACCAGTCGGTCACGCTGGCAGCCGATACTGTCGAGCAGCTCGGCAAGCGTTCGCAGCAGATCGAGGAAATCGTCGTCGCCATTACCGCGATTTCGTCCCAAACCAACCTGCTTTCGCTGAATGCAGCGATTGAGGCGGCACGGGCAGGAGAGCATGGCAAAGGTTTTGCGGTCGTAGCGGGCGAAGTGCGCAAGCTAGCGGAGCAATCCGCCGAATCAGCGAAGCGGATCGAGCAGCTGATCAAGGAAATCCAAAATGAGACGGCCCATGCGATCAGCTCGATGGATGTCGTTAGCAGCAATGCGTCGGCAGGCATGGAAGCAGTGAAGAGAAGCGGCGAGATGTTCCGCGTTATTATGCAGCAGATCAAGCAAGTCTCCGATCAAATCCAGAGCGCATCAGCCATTTCGGAGGAAATGTCGGCCAGCTCGGAAGAAATTTTGGCAGCGGTCGACGAAACGGCGAAAATCGCCCAGCTATCGTCCGGCAAGGCTGGTGAAGTAGCCAGTTCGATTGAGGAACAGGTGAAGTCGCTCGATCAACTTGCAGGCTCAGGCGAATCGCTCAACAAGATGGCACATGAGCTGAAAAGATTGACAGACCGCTATACGGTTTAAAGTAAGCAGAAAAGAAGCGTACCTGTGGGGACGCTTCTTTTTATACAACTGCGGCTACGCCAAAAGCTTGGCGTAGCTAGGTTTTCTAATGAAGAGGTATCGCAGGAATTGTCAATTAAAAGGGAATTTTGATAATGGGAGTAACTTTTTGCAGGATGAGGCGTCTTTTAATACGATGGAAAATACTAGTATATTTGGAAGGGACGTATTTTATTCATGATGAAACAAAAGCTGACTCGAATTCTCGGAACAGTCGTAGCAGTGAGCCTCTTATCGGCGACACCAGCTTGGGCCAAGCCCATTGAGCGGCATGCAGGCAATGGCCACCAGGTGCAATCGATTTCCATCAAGAAGATCCCCTCGGATATGACAAAAGCGCTTCAAGACCTATACAAGCTGATACCCGAACTGAAAGATTTGCGCGTAAGCAGCGCTGACATTTGGGAGGATGAAGACGGCACAAGCGAATGGAGCTTCACACTCTTAAACAAGGAGAAGAAAGAGAGCAAATCGATGGTCCGGGTGAATCTAACCATTGATCCTGACACGGGCAAGCTCCTCAATTACATGATTTTCAATTCAGACTGGAATCCGACGAAGTCGATTTCGGAAAAAGAGGCAAAGGAGATCGCTGACAAGTTTTTGAAAAAAGCGGTGGACAAGAGCGACCGTTATCAATTGGTGAAGATCAGCACCCAGACCGATGATGATGGCGAGTATGAGTACGAGGATGAAGAAGGCGAAGGCGAAGGCGTATTGCAGCGCGAGCTCATCTATCAAATGACCGTCAATAAAATTCCGGTGTTGGGCACCGATATCCGCATAAAAATCGACGGGGACGGACATCTGACCCGATACACCAATTATTTCAATGAGATACCGGACGAATCGCGCTTCCCCGATGCCAAAAAGGCGCTCAGCAAGAAAAAAGCGGAGGCTGCGTACCTCGGTCTATTAGACATGCAGCTGATGTACAATGCCAATCAATTGGTGTGGGACAAGAATGGCGAAGAGGCGACCGGTCTGGGCCCTGTGCTCAAATACGTGCCTTCGTTCAGCGGCGCCATCGACGCGCTGACTGGCAAAGCAGCGTATGAATACGTAGAGGACGACGAAGGAGGTAGCGAGCAAATACCTTACGAGAAAATCAAGCTCACTCCTCAAGGAAAAGACATTTTCATCAAATCGGCAGACGATGCCCAAAAAGTGCTGGAAGACGCGCTCGGCATCGATCTTTCGCAGGCGGACTACAACGAATCCGGCAACAAGCAAACGCGCAGCTATCGCTTTTATACGGACGAAGAGAAGGGTGGAAGCGTCGCACGCGTCATGATCGACGCGAAAACAGGACAGCTGCAGCTGATCGACTTCCGCAGCTATGACGACAGGACGGGAACGGGATTCAAGCCGGAAGAGGCAAAGGCTGCAGCTGTGAAGAAGTTGGAGCAGTGGCTCGGCAAAGATGTGACGGAAGTGTTCCTGACGGGAGGATGGTCGGATCCACAAGGCTATTCCTTTGAATTCCTGCCGTCCTACCAAGGCATTCCGGTGGAAAGCAGCGAAAATGAAGTCGAATTCGACGGCAAAGGAAATTTGACGAGATTGCGGATTTCGCTACAAAACGATTTCTCCAAACTGCCAGACAGCGGGAAAGCGATCTCGGTCGAAGCGGCGGGTAGAATGTATTTGAAGAAAAATGCCCTGAAGCTGACCTATGTGCTGCAAGGAGTCGGCGAGGAGACGGGCAGCCCGCAAGTGGGACTGTACTATGTGCCGACGTATGAGGGTCGCGAAGCGTATGTCGATGCGATTACAGGAAAGTTCCAGACAGGCTGGTAAAAATCTTATAATGCAAAAATAAAAGCTAAAAACCGTTTCCCAGTGAGTAGGGAGACGGTTTTTTGTTGCGTTTTGGCAGGCTGGATATCCGAATTTTAGCTGTTCACGGATGCTTCAGCCGGTTTCGGCCCAAAAACGGGTGCCAACCTCGAGGGCATCAGCTGCTCAGACAGGCCGAAATATTCGCAGAAATTCATAATCAGCGGCGACCATTTGAAAGGGTCGATGTAATTGGCGTGTCCGTCCATCAGGACACCCTCTTCGGCGTGGACTTTTACGATGCGCGTTTCGATGGCAGCCAAGGTGCTTGGTTCTTCAAAGTTGTGTACCTGAACGACGGTTGCTTCCAACTGAACGAGACATTCTTTAACACGCGGCGCGGAAACAAGTGTGGAAGGGATCGGGGTCAAGCCTGCGACCCCGAATTTATCTTCCTCAAATCGGTATCCTTGCGCTGCCTTGGCATCCGGTACAGGATTTCTGCCCGTTTTTCAAATGCTGAGCGTAGTGTAGCACGGTTTTTTGGCGTGAAGTCGAAATCGGGAGTAAGACAGCAAGATCGCAAAAGGAATTGATTTCGATTTTGGGGCGATTACATGGCAGAAAGGCCGTTGACAGAAATGTAACCATTGGTTATTATATGACCAACGGTTACTAACCGATGGTTATAAGGCGTTGTGTCTGGACGAATCATCGAAATCAAAGGGGGCTGCTTTTATGTTTGCAGGTCATTTCGGCTTGGCGGCAGGCGTGCGTGCGAAATATCCGGAGGTTCCGCTATGGGCGCTGATGCTAGGAACGCAACTGCTTGATGTTGTCTTTGTCCCGCTCTTTGTATCGGGCGTGGAGACGATGGACGATCATATCGGAAACGGCTATGGCGAGGCGATCATCCATGCGGATTACACGCATTCCTTGCTGGGGGCGCTTCTCATATCCGGTCTGGCATGGATTGTGGCAAAGCGCTTTTGGCGAGGGCGTGGGGGGCGAGTGCTGGCGGCGGTCGTCTTCAGCCATTGGCTTCTCGATCTGATCGTTCACCGGGCCGACATGCCGATATTGCCAGGCAATTGGGGCGGATTGCCGACGCTTGGGCTTGGAGCGTGGAGCCATCCGTGGCTGGCGATCAGCCTGGAGCTGGTATTGCTTGCGGCAGGTCTTGGCATGTATGTGCACGCAGCCATGAAAGCATCGTCGGGCAGGAAAAAACGCTACGCTTACCTTTCCGGTGCTGTGCTTGGGTGTCTTCTCGTCTTTGCGTTGTTGAACGATGTTCTCGGGCTTTTTTGAAAGGAGGGTCACCATGAGCTTTATCGTTTTTCTGTTGCTGTTTACCGTCGTCTGCGGCTGGTTGGATAAGCGAATCGGCAGGGGCGGCAAGACGCATTGACTTTGCGGATAACCACTGGTTACAATGGGGCTACGCATGGAAGCAAGGAGTTGTAGCATGGCCACAAGACAAGAACAACGTTCCGAGGAAACCAAAAACAGCATTCTGACCGCAGCAAGGCAGCTTTTCGCCAATCGCGGCTACGATACCGTCACGATGCGGGAAATTGCCAAAGAGGCAGGATGCTCCCACACCACGATTTACATCTATTTCAAAGATAAAGAGACGCTGCTGCAGCAGCTGTCCATGCCTCCGCTGCAAGCGCTGATGGAGCGGATGGACGCATTGAGCGAGCAGAAGACCGCCTCCGAGGAAAAGCTGGAAGCAGTCAGCCTGGCATTCATCGAGTTTTGTCTGGCGAACCGCAGCATGTACAGCCTGTTCGTCAACGTGAAAGCAGGACGGGTCGACGAGCAATCGCCCCAATTGGAGATCAACAAAATACGCAATGACATTTTCGCTAAACTCTCTCGCATGGTACAGGCGAGCTTGCTGCTCGCGGTCACAGACGAGCAGCTTCTGATGTGCACCCGTATTTATTTCTATACCCTCCACGGAATCGTCGCGACATACGAACATTCCGAGGAAACCGTCGAAATGCTCATGGACCGCCTGACCCCGACATTCCGGCAAGCCATCAGCGTGTTGCTTAGCGGTTTCCGCGAGACATGCAAAGAGACGTAAAAAGACCTACTTCTATGAAGTCAGGTCTTTTTGTTTTTGGCACTATTTCTCCCAAAGCTCGATGAGTCGACCTTCAGGATCTTTAATCCAAATAAACTTTCCGAATTCACTACTCTCTTTTTCCTTTGCAAGAGGTACACCAATATGTTCAAGATGTTTAATCGTCTCGTCTAGATTATGTACTTGGAAATTTAACATCACTTGTTGTTCTGTTGGAAAATAACTGTCATTCTCAGTAAAGAAAGAAAAGATCGTCTCATTTCCTGATTGGGGTTTGATCACAGTCCCATTCCAATTTTCTATTTCAAGCTTCAATACTTCACTGTACCATTTTTTTACAACTTCAAGATCCTTTGTTCTCCAAAATATTCCTCCGAAACCTTTTATCATCGTATCAAACTCCTGTCTGTCATTAAAATTTTAGCCATCCGATTACATGAGATATTCGAGAATTGCATGTAAGTTCCTTTTTCAACTATGCTGCCCGGTAGGCTACCTGATATACTGTGTATTCGGCGATCAAGCATTCGAAAGCCTCTGGCCGGTAATGGTCAGAGGCTTTTGGGGGTGGTGGCAGGATCAGTGTTTAATTGGCAGAGAATAGTAGCCAAACGCTAAATCAAGCAAGGCACTAGCTTCCTGGCGCTTCAGTAAATCTTTTGCACGGAAATTGAAAGAGCCATCTGCGTTTACCTTCGTATCTGGATCGACGATGCCTTGTGAAACTAGAATAGTGATCGCATCTGCTGCCCATGCATCGGCTTTGTCTAGCATCTTCACTTTGGTGGTTGCGACCGGCTCAAGCTGCTTCAAATTTTGGATCATGGCAGCAGCGACTTGTCTTGTGATTGGTGCTGATGGGTTCAAATTAGGGATGCCCGCGGCCAATTGCTGTCTAAGCCCATCTTCACTCCCGGCCATTACGTAATGGCCTTCTGCTTTGATCAGGGCGTCAGCAAATTCGCCTTGTGTCATGCTCCCTGTAGGATCAAATTTACTTCCTGATTTCGCTCCCATAATGGAAAAGGCGCTGAGGTTGTTGATATGGGTCTTATAGCTGCTAGTGTTAGGGACGTCTGAGTAGGTCTTTTTCATTTCCATTTTTTGTGAATGGGCAACAAGGCTCAAGCCGTTCATCGCTGTATAATAGAAGTATTTGATGGTACCGTTTTTGTCTTCCTTGAACGCGACTTTTTCTCCTACCTCATCGACAAATAGCAATGGGCGAATCATTCGCAGCTTTTGTTTTCCGGTTGCCTCACCCTCAAGCACGAGTGATCCATTCTCATAGGTAATAGAAGTGCGTGTCCAATAGGCACGCGTATTTTGATACAGCCCGAAATATTTTTGCGCATCCGCTTCACTCAAGGGCAAGTATACAGGCTCAGCTTTTTTTTCTGTTTCTGGGAAATAATGATCCATGAATTCTTTGTAAATATCAACGCTAATCATTGAATCATTGTTGTAGGACATGAAAAAGCCGGTTTTTTGTTCCGGGATCAATACCATCAGGGAAGAATGGCCTGGCATGTTTCCGCCCTTCAAAACAACGTGCTGACCATTTGCATACTCTGGAAAATAGTTTTCAAAGCCTACGGTAGTGATTGGGATGTCCTTTTCCGCGAAAGCCTGGTAAGAATGCATCAATTCCATGCTTTTCTGGCTGACGATTTCCTTGCCGTCAAATTTTCCGTTTTGCAGCTGCATGATCATGTACTTTACCATGTCTTCTGCTGTTGATAGAATGCTTCCCTGCGGACCATCAGTTGGAGCGTGTCCTTCTAGCGGACGTGGCTCGCCATTAAGATCGTAATGGGCAGCCATTCTCTCCAAGAGCTCAGGCTTGAAACGTACACTGGTCGAGGCCATTCCGAGAGGCTTGAACACTTTTTCATCCATATACTGGGCAAAGGGGATTCCACTTGCTTTTTCCACGGCGTAGCCAGCGAGTAAGAATCCTGTATTATCATACGTATAGACTTCGCCAGGTGGTCGGATGACGGTCGGCATGTGCTTTGGAAGGAATTCATCCATAGAGATGTCCTGCCCGATGTATTGTGGACCGGTAAAGGTAGTTTCGTCAGGTAATTCGAAGCCGGGTGTGTAGGTGAGCAAGTCGTACATGGTGACCGATTTTCCTGTCTTATTCGGAATTTTTAGCCCACCGAGATATTCCTCTATATTGCCATGCAGGTCAATTTTACCCGCATCGACTTGCTGCATGGCAGCCAAGGCGGTAAAGGTTTTCGATACGGAGGCAATTTGGAAAACCGTGTCTTTATCAACAGGGATTTTCTTTTCCTTGTCAGCAAAGCCGTAGCCTTTGTTCACAATGACTTTACCATCACGGACGACAACAAAGCTGGAACCAGCCACATTATATTCTTTCATTTTTTTTGCAAACAGTGGATCGGCAAACGCTTCTATTTCTTTGGCATCCATCGGTCCTTTTGTGCTGGAGGCAGCTTTGGACGTAGTCTGATTTGCCCCCATAGCACCGAACGGCTGCGTACATGCGACAACCAAGGTTGTGGAGAGTAGAAAAACAGTCATACTCAAATTTTGAAGAGTTTTTTTCATGTGCGATTCTCCTTTAATTTTTGATAACACGTTTTGGCGCACCAACTCCGGTAGTGAGCACTTGAGCACAGTATGGCAAAGCAGGCGTCATACTCGGTAGTTACTTCCTATCATCACTTTTCCCCATGACAAAAAAGTTGCAGTCTCTGATGAATGAAAATCACTTGGATTGTCATATGACATTTTGGCACTGGCTCATGTGACACGCAGCGGATTACGGTAAGGGCAGACCGTCATCATTGTGTCGGAAAAGGTATTGATAGGAGAGAGTTAGCTTCGATGAAAAGAGCGATCATGCGTAACGTTCAAAATGTTATCTTTTTGCTGTTTACCTTTGGCTCAGGTGTGTTTTATTTTTGTTTTTATTTGAGCAGCATCGTCCTTGGCTTGGCATTGTCATTTACCGTGGTTGGAATTCCGTTGCTCACCAATGTGTTGCGCACAACCCAAACGTTTGTCCAATACGAACGCATTCAGACGAAAATTTATACCGATATTTCAATAGAACCGTTGACAACGAGTCAACGAGTAAAAGGAAATCAATGGATGCAGGCAAAGGCGGAATTAATGAATAGGAAAAACTGGATATCAGTTTATTGGCTGATGCAAAAATTCGTCCTCGGGTGCATTTGTCTGGTGATCGGAGTACTCATCTACATTGGACCCGTTTTGTTTGCGTTCGGACCGTTGCTCTATCCTTATTTGGAGCTGTATTTTTTTGGGATCGCCGTGGATTCGGGGCTGAAGGCATTGCAAATGATGAGTGTAGGATTCATACTCATGATCGGGTGCTCCAAGCTGGGGAACGGACTGGTCCAAGTAATTGGTGGGTACACGCGCTTGATGTTCAAAGCAATTAGGGGATGATGGTTTGTTAGATATCGTAAAACAATGGGCTTGGTATGACTGGGTAATGCTTTTTATACGTCTGATCAGTTCCTGTTCAATCATCGTTGCGACTGTAGAATTAAAAGATTATCTTACCCTGCCCGTATGGAGTGTTGTTCTTTGGGAAATTATGGTGTTCTCCGTCCCATGGATTTGTCTAATGTTGAGCTATCGCTACTACCTGATAGCAGAAATGCTCTTGTTTGGCGGCGTATCTCTTTATCTCACGTCTTTGTTTCCAGAGGCCTACCTTTCTTTTATGACGCCAGCATTTTTGATTGCCGCCAATAGCGCGGAGAAATCGTATCGCTGGTCAGCTCCCATGACGATTGTGTTACTTCCACTGTTGATTGTGCTATTTTCGCGGGACATTGATGTGTTGGAGATTTTTCCACAGGTTGGGCTTGCTTATGCGATGGGGTTTGCCTTTCATTTGCTCATCGTCAATCATCGGCAAAATGAAATTATTCGCAAGCAAAATAGTGTGCTGGAACAGTACCTCACGCAAATCGAGAGAGTTACTCTGCTGGAGGAGAGGGGCAGGCTTTCCAAGGACCTACATGATACGATGGGGCATTCCTATACCTCGATCATCATGGGGCTGGAAACATTGCGCCCGGATGTGGCTACGCAGGAAGGGACGCACAAGCTTGACTCACTCTTGCAGTTGGCTCGAAAAAGTATGGAGGACGTGAGAGGGTACTTGCATCAGATGGAGTCACCGCAAGAGACGCTTCCATTGGTCCAAACGCTGAGGCAGGTTACGGAGGAGTTTCAGACACATGCTAGCGTGAACGTGCGGTTTCGAGCGATCGGAGAAGAGTATCCGGTCGGTAAGCAGGTGAAAATGACTTTGTTGCGCTGTTTGCAGGAATCTTTGACGAATGCGGTACGCCACGGGCAGGCTACGGACATTGTCGTTTCCCTGCATTTTGAGCCGCAACAGACGAGGCTGGAAGTGCAGGATAACGGTCACGGGGTGGAAAATTGGAAGGATGGCTTCGGGATCACTGCGATGAAAGAGAGGGCCGCCCATTTGCAAGGAAGAGTATCCATATACTCTGAGCGGGGAGAAGGAACGCTCGTTACGTGTTTTGTGCCGAGGCTGGTAGAAAGCGACGACGAAATCATTCGCTTGTTTATTGTTGATGACCACTCGTTTATTCGGGACAGCCTGCGTACGATCCTCGAAGGACAGCGGGATCTGCGCGTAGTTGGGATGGCTGAGGATGGGGCAGAGGCTCTTGAGCGATGCGAGGAGCTAGAACCAGATCTAGTGCTGATGGACTTGGAGATGCCGAATATGGACGGGATCACTGCGACAAAACGAATGAAGGAAAAATGGCCCGGCATTCGTGTCCTTGTCCTGTCTACGTTTCAGGATACGGAAAAAGCCAAGGAAATCATTCGCAGTGGTGCAGACGGTTATCTCTTGAAATCGATTGAATCACGCGAGCTTGCGGAAACGATTCGCCTCGTCCATCGCGGCGGAACGATGATTGCACATGACCTGTTTCATAAAATGCTGGATGCACAGCCAGTAAACGAACAGGAAGATTTGCCCGTTGCATCTGAAATAAGCGGAAAAGACGAGAATTTTTATGGTTTAACGAAGCGGGAGCTAGAGATTTTGCAGATGCTTTCCCAAGGCATGCGCTATAAAACGATCGCTTCCAAGCTGTATTTGTCAGACGGGACTGTGCGTAACTATGCGTCAGCTCTATATGACAAGCTCGGTGTGCGGAATCGGGATGACGCGATAGAAAAAGGGCAAAAGGAAGGATTGCTGTAACGGATTCTAGCAAACTACCGGGTTTCTCTCCCCGTTATCAAGAGAGGAGTATCGTAATGATGTTCAACATCTTACCGTACTTTAGAGTGAATCGCTTTTGGCGATTAAAAAAGGTGGTACCACGATAGCCTCGTCCTTTATTGGGCGGGGTTTTTTTGTATGACTTGAAAGGGGGTGATGTCCATGGATGATGGCTGGTGGTGGTGCTCAAGTTTACATGACAGAAACAAAATCATGAGGAGGATCATACATGAAAGAACGATCATACATGAAAGAACGTATTTTAACAGGCGATCGAATTACGGGAAAACTTCACCTTGGACATTACGTTGGAAGCTTAAAAAATCGAGTGGAGCTGCAAACTCAATACGAAACATTCTTACTACTTGCAGACGTCCAAGCCCTAACGACTCATTTTGAAAAACCAGAGCTGATTAAACAAAACTTGCGTAATGTGGCAATGGACTATTTATCAGTAGGTATTAACCCGAATAGCGCAACAATTTGAACAAACAAGGAAAATTGTCCGGCGTTTTAACCAGCTTTATAAACCTGTGTTGGTGGAACCAAAACCACTCGTTGGCGATGTTCCACGCCTTGTCGGCTTAGACGGAAATAATAAAATGAGCAAAAGTCTTGGAAATGCCATCGACTTAGATTCCACCCAAGAAGAGGTTAGCGAGAAGATTAATAAAGCGACCACTGATCCTGCCCGAATCCACAAAACAGATATCGGCCATCCAGAAATTTGCCCAGTCTATGCGTATCATCAAGCGTTCCGTAAAGAAGGCTCTGATGAGATTTATGAAAGCTGTAAAAAGGGGCAAATCGGATGCATGGGATGCAAACAAAAAATTACGCAAAGCATTAACGATTTACTTGAACCAATGAGGGAACGGAGAATCGTGTACCAAAATGATTCAAAAAAAGTCGATGAAATTCTAATGGCGGGTACAGAAAAAGCGCGCCTGGTAGCAAAAGAAACAATGCAAGAAGTACGTGAAGCCATGAGTATGAACTATTTCTAGATAAAAGCGACGTGTCTATTGTGATGGAAATCGCTTTTTTCCATCCAAATCTTTATCAACAGCCTGACCTGCTTCTATGAAAGTAGGTCTTTTTTACTTATTTCTTTTTTTATATTATCTTTTTTTCTCGATCTCCCCACCAGCAGCTTGAAAAGCCTGCCTCCGCATCCGCAGCAAAGGGATTTTCGGACAAGAGTGGCACAAAGCCTTGGCGATGCCCTTCCAGGCTCCGCGAAAAAATGGGAAACGCCTTTGCGCCACATCTACTTCCTTGAGATACACCCGCCGCGCAGCGTGTGGCTTTGGGGCGCGGATTCCCATTTTTTCGCGGAGCCGGCCACCCCGACCCTCAGCAGGCATCGTCAGAGCGTCGTGCAACTTTTGTCCGAAAATCCCCGGCCCACCACTAACACCGGCTTTTCACACAAATGTTGAAAAATCCAAAAATTCAGGATAACCTTAAAAAAGAATTGATTCGAAAGCGAGGGTGACGAATGCATGTTTGAGGATCTCGTTTCGATGCGGATGTGGAAACGTTTTGTCCATGAAGGTGTGATAGACTCGGCGCGAATCAATAAGCGGATAACGGAATCGTGGTACCGGTGCAGGCACGGGCGAGTCGACCCGTACCAAGGGACAGGTCGTGTCGTTCTGCAGGCAGACGCACTGGAGCAGCAGCGCATGAAACACCGCCGCTTGCTTGACCTCGCAATGCCACAGCTCAATCGCCTTTCCCCTTTCATCCATGATGCAGGCATGATTTCGCTCTTGATCGACCCGGAGGGCTATGTACTCAACATGCAGGGGGAAAAGCAGGCGCTTCAGGATGCGAATGCCATCAACTTCGTGGAGGGCGTGCGCTGGACCGAGGACGAGGTGGGAACCAATGCAATCGGGACGGCGCTTTTGGCAAGCGAACCGATCATGATCAACGGCTCGGAGCATTATTCAGTCGCCTCGCATCGCTGGAGCTGTTCGGCCTCCCCGATTCGAGACGAGAACGGCACGCTTCTGGGGGTGATTGACGTGTCGTCCCCTTTGGAACGCAGTCATCCGCAGACGATGGCAACCGTCTCGTCGCTCGCCTTTTTAATTGAGCAGGAATGGGCGAAAGCCAGACAGCAGGACGAGCTGGAGCTTATGCAGCTGGCGCTGATGATTCCTGAGGAGGAAGACCGGCTGCTGGTCGTCTGCAACTCATACGGCCAGGTTGTGTTCGCTTGCAAGCGTATCCGGTGGATCGTCCCACATTGGGCGGGCATGCAGCGGGCGGAGCTGGTCAATCACGGGTTCGCCGAGGTGCGGGAGAAGCCATTTGCCTCCATGCGACACGGCGGATTGATCGGTTGGAAAGTCGAACTGATGCAGCGATTCAACGAAGCATTCTCGGTGTCGTTTGCTACGAGCGCGTCGTCTGTGCGCAACTTCCGGTTCGAGGGGGAAGCGGGAGTCAGCCCATCGTTTCAAACGACGCTGCGTGATGTGGAGCGGGTCGCACCGACTGATGTGAACGTGGTAATCTACGGCGAAAGCGGCACGGGCAAAGAGCTGATCGCCCAAGCGATCCATATGAACAGCAGCAGGCGGAACGGACCGTTTGTCGCTGTCAATTGTGGCGCTGTTCCGCGCGAGCTGATGGAAAGCGAGCTGTTCGGCTATGCAGAAGGCGCGTTTACAGGTGCGAGGAAGCGCGGATATGAAGGAAAGCTGATTCAAGCCAACGGCGGCACACTGTTTCTTGATGAAATCGGGGAGATCCCGCATGCGATGCAGGTTGCGTTGCTGCGGGTGCTGCAGGAGCGTAAAGTGACGCCGATTGGAAGCAGGGAGGAGATGCCGCTGCAAATCCGCGTGATTGCGGCGACGCACCGGAACTTGCGCCAGCAAGTCCAAGAAGGGACGTTTCGCGAGGATCTGTACTATCGGCTGCATGTCATGCCGGTTTCTGTGCCGCCGCTTCGTGAGCGCAAGGAGGATATCGTCAGTCTAATCAAGCACTATGCAGCGCGCAACGGATTTTCCCTGCACATTACGGATGACGTGAAGCAATTGCTGATCGCCCACGACTGGCCAGGAAACATTCGCGAATTGTTCAATGTGGTGGAGCGGCTGCGGATCACACCTGAGCAGGAATGGAAACGCTTTCTGACTGAGCTGACAGACCCGCGAGCGGATATGGGACAGCCTGAGCAAGAATTGAATTATCGGGAGCAAGTGGAAAAGCAATCGATTGCGGAAGCGCTGGCGAAGAGTCATGGCAGCGCAGCGGTGGCAGCGGAGCTGCTCGGGATACCACGCAGCACGTTTTACCGCAAGCTCAAAAAATATCAGCTGTAGGGAATGGAGGCAGCGATGGGAAACAAGCCTGATTACCATATACTCGATACGTTATCGGCTCCGCAGACAGGCGATGTCCTGCTGCCGTTTTGCCGGGACGAGGCGTATGCGCGCCGACTGGCAGCAGAACCGGACATGCCATCTCTTTTGCATCTATGGCGGCACTGTCATGCATTCGTGCTCGGCTCGCGGGATGCCAAGCTGCCGCAGGCCGCTGATGCGGTGCGCCAGCTGACGCGACAAGGCTATCAAACGGCGGTGCGCCATTCGGGCGGAGCTGCCGTCCCACTCGACCCTGGCGTCGTGAATCTTTCGCTTGCGATGCCGGTATCGGCGCTCGAGCTCAATCCAGAGCCGCATTTTGAACAGATGGTCGCGTTAATCAAGCGAGCGTTGGGGGCAACGGGTGAGCAGGTCGTGGCGGGTGAAATCGCCGGCGCCTATTGCCCGGGGTCGTATGATCTAGCGATTGCGGGGCATAAGTTTTGCGGAATCGCGCAGCGGAGGCTGGCCAAAGCCGTCGTGGTGCAAGCCTTTGTCATCGTGGAGGGTGAAGGCAGGGCGCATGGCGAGCGTGCCTGCGGCTTTTATGAGCAGGCCGCAAGCGGAGCTGATGGCAGCTATCCCCACGTCGTGCCAGAGCGGATGAAAAGCTTGACCGAGCTGGGCTGGCATGCGGGGGTAGCCGCTTTTGGGGAAGGTGTAAAGCAGGCGCTCGCATCATTTGGTACAATCGAGGAGATAGCTATGATTCCCGAATGGATGGAACAGGACGCCAGACAAGCCCTCCCGCTGCTGCAGGAAAGAAACGTGCAAGTATGAATGCAAACAAACGAAAAGGTTAAAGGAGAACGCCCATGTGCCGAAACATTAAAACATTGTTCAATTTCGATCCGCCGGCAACCGATGACGAAATACAAGCAGCCGCCTTGCAGTTTGTGCGCAAGCTGTCGGGTTTCAATGCGCCGTCGAAGGCCAATGAGCAGGCATTTCACCAGGCGGTCGAGGATGTGGCTGCGGTTGCACGGAATTTGCTCGAATCGCTGGTGACGAACGCTGAGCCGCGCGATCGTGAGACAGAAAAGGAACGTGCCCGTTTGCGGAATGCCAAACGGTTTGGGACAGGGGACTAGGTCGGTCCGCTGGCAAGACAAAATGAGACGATTTGGGACGAAATGAGACGAAAATCTCACTTCGTCCCTTTTTTGTGTAGACACGGAACAGCTCCCTATGGGAAAACCGCGTCCTATCGCGGTTTTTTGGGGGAGTGCACGGCTGGCATGCAGGTTGCACATAGGAAAAGGCAAGAGCGGCTTACAGTCGTTTGCACACTCGAAACCGATGATGGGGGGCGTCAAAGATGGAAGTAGCGAAGGCGCAGGAGCAAGTGTTGTCGCGCGAGCAGGCGAAGTGGATGTACCAAAAAATGCTGGAGATCCGCCAGTTTGAGGACGCAGTGCATGTGTTGTTCAGTCAGGGCAAGCTGCCGGGTTTCGTTCACTTGTACGCGGGAGAGGAAGCGATTGCCGTCGGGCTGGGCGCTCATCTGAACCAGCGGGACAGCATCACGAGCACGCATCGCGGGCACGGCCACTGCATTGCGAAAGAGTGCGATCTGAACGGGATGATGGCGGAGATTTACGGCAAGGCGACTGGTCTGTGCAAAGGTAAAGGCGGCTCCATGCATATCGCCGACCTGGACAAAGGGATGCTGGGGGCTAACGGGATCGTCGGCGGTGGATTTCCGCTCGCATGCGGTTCTGCACTGACCGCCAAGCTGAAAAAAACGGACGCGGTCAGCGTTTGCTTTTTCGGGGATGGCGCGAACAACCAGGGGACCTTCCATGAAGGCTTGAATTTGGCGGCGATCTGGAAGCTTCCGGTCATCTTCGTCGCAGAAAACAACGGTTATGGAGAAGCAACGCCATTTACGTATGCCTCCAGCTGCACGCATATCGCCGATCGTGCAAACGGTTACAACATGCCGGGGGTGCGCATCGATGGCAAAAACGTGCTGGAAGTGTACGAAGCGGCACGGGTTGCCGTCGAGCGTGCGCGTCGCGGCGAGGGGCCGACTTTGATCGAATGCATCACGTACCGCAACTACGGCCATTTCGAAGGCGATGCGCAAAAATACAAGAAAGACAAGGATAAAGAAGAGCATTTGAACGATTTCGATGCCATCGCATTTTTCCGCAGCCATCTACTCGCCTCGCAAACGCTGTCGCAAGCGGAGATCGAAGGGCTGGAGCAACATGTGACGACAGCGATCGAGGAAGCGATCCGCTTTTCGGAGGAAAGTCCGTATCCGGAAGCGAGCGAGCTGTTGACCGATGTGTATGTGTCCTACTAATGAAAGGGGGAATCGACAATGACGAGAAAAATCAGTTTTTCAACCGCGGTCAATGAAGCCATGAAGCTGGCGATGCGCAAGGACGAGAACGTGATCCTGCTCGGTGAGGATGTGGCGGGCGGCGCACAAGTCGACCATTTGCAGGACGACGAAGCGTGGGGCGGCGTGCTGGGTGTGACCAAAGGGCTTGTGCAGGAGTTCGGCCGCGACCGGGTGCTGGACACGCCAATTACGGAAGCGGGCTACATCGGTGCTGCGATGGCCGCGGCCGCGACGGGGATGCGCCCGATTGCCGAATTAATGTTCAACGATTTCATTGGAAGCTGCCTCGACATGGTGATGAATCAAGGCGCCAAGTTCCGCTACATGTTCGGCGGCAAAGCGCAGGTTCCCGTGACCATCCGCACGATGCACGGCGCCGGCTTCCGTGCGGCGGCGCAACACTCGCAAAGCCTGTACGCCATGTTCACGCACATTCCCGGGATCAAAGTGGTCGTGCCGTCGACACCGTATGATGCCAAAGGGCTTTTGCTCGCGTCCATCGAGGACAACGATCCGGTCATTTTCTTTGAAGACAAAACGCTGTACAACGTGACAGGAGAAGTGCCGGAGGGCTATTACACGATCCCGCTCGGCAAAGCGGAGATCAAGCGCGTTGGCAGCGACGTGACAATCGTGGCGATCGGCAAGCAGGTCCAGACCGCGTTGAAAGCAGCCGAGCTACTCGCCCAAAAAGGCGTCGAGGTGGAAGTCGTCGATCCGCGCACGCTCTCGCCGCTCGATGAGGACACGATCCTTGCCTCCGTCGCCAAAACGAACCGGCTGATCGTCATCGATGAAGCCAATCCGCGCTGCAGCATCGCGACGGACATTGCGGCGATTGTGGCGGATAAAGGCTTTGACACGCTGGACGCGCCAATCAAGCGGATCACCGCGCCACACACGCCTGTTCCGTTTTCACCTGTGCTGGAGGACTTGTATTTGCCGACGCCGCAAAAAGTGATTGAAACGGTGTCGGAGTTAATTGGAGACGCTTCCATTTCGGTCGTGTCCTAACGAAAGGAAAAGCGCCCGTGCGAGAAAAGTAATTAGCCCGGGCGCTCCCATTCATTCGCTCGAACGATCAGGAAGGCTGGAGAGGAGAGAATCGGCATGGCGAATCAGGTGATTATGCCCAAGCTGGGGATGGCGATGGTCGAAGGTACCGTCATCGCCTGGAAGAAAAAAGCGGGGGATACGGTTAAAAAAGGCGAAGGCATCGTCGATATCAGCTCGGAAAAAATTGAAATGGAGGTCGAATCGCCGGGCGATGGCGTACTGCTGCGCATCCTTGTGCCAGAAGGAAGCGTCGTCCCGTATGGCACGGTGCTGGGGAGCGTTGGCGGGCCTGGCGAATTGGCGGAGGAAGCGCTCGCGGTCGAGTCATCCCCAGCGGCCGTGGCAGCACAGGGGGAATCGGCGGCAGCGATTTTGGCGGCAGAGCCAGCGGTAGACGCGCCGAGAGAGCCTGCATTTGCCCAAGCGGGGCGCGATGGCATCAAGATCTCCCCGGTGGCACGTAAGATGGCAGATGAAGCGGGGCTCGACGTATCGCAGATCACTGGAACAGGGCCGCAGGGACGCATCACCAAAGAGGATGTGGAGCTTATGCTACGTGAACGTGGCGGGCTGCCAGCGGGGAAAGCCGCTGAGGCAGCGACGGGCCAAGCGGATACGGTTGCCGTGCGAGCAGTGTCGGCAGCAAGTACTGGCGGTCCAGCTTCCACGCCAGATGCATCTTTGCAAGCCGATGCCCAAAGCATCGAGCGCATCCCCGTCACAGGCATGCGCAAAGTGATTGCGGAGCGGATGCAGGCCAGCTTGCAGCAAAGCGCACAGCTGACGATGACCATGCACGCAGATGTGACTGCGCTGCTTAAACTGCGGGAAAGCCTTTCACAAGAGTCGCAGCGACGCTACCAGGTAAAGCTTTCCGTCACCGATCTGATCGCGAGGGCCACCGTGCTGGCGCTGATGGAGCACAAGCAAATGAACAGCGCCTTTTTAGGTAGCCATATTGAGCAGTATGGAGCCGTGCATCTTGGGATGGCGGTCGCGCTGGAAAAAGGACTGGTCGTTCCGGTCATCCGCCACGCTGAGCAAAAAACGCTCGTACAGCTGGCGCAAGCGATCAAGGCGGCGAGCGAGCGGGCCCGTCTCAACCAGTTAGCCCCGGAAGAAATGAAAGGTTCGACGTTCACGATCAGCAACCTCGGCAATTTTGGCGTGGAGAGCTTCACGCCGGTGCTAAATCCGCCGGAAGCCGGGATACTGGGTGTGGGAGCGGCCAAAGCGGTGCCAGCTTTCGTCGGTGAAGAGCTGGTTCGGCAACAGCTGCTGCCGCTCAGCCTGACGTTCGACCATCGCGTATTGGATGGCGCGCCAGCGGCTGCGTTTTTGGCTTGCATCAAGCGGCATCTCGAGGAAGCATACAGCTTGCTGTTGTAGGTAGGAGGGGAAAGCCATGCATGACATTGCAATTATCGGAGGAGGACCAGCTGGCTATGTGGCGGCGATTACGGCGGCACGGGCGGGCAAACAGGTTGTACTGATCGAAGAAAAAGAGCTGGGTGGCACCTGCCTCAATGTGGGCTGCATGCCTACCAAAGCATTGCTGGAGAGCGCCGATACGTACGAACAAGTTTTGCACGCGGAACGATTTGGCATCGAGGGACCGCTTGGCGAGGCGCGTGTCAACTGGGCACATGTCCAGCGTTATAAAGAAGGAGTGATCCAAAAGCTAGTCGCAGGCGTGAGGTATTTGATGAAGCAAAATCAAATTACGGTGATCCACGGCAGCGCCTTTTTCTTGACGGACCACCAGCTGCTGGTGACTGCGGAAGGCAGCGAACAGCTGGTCGAAGCGGAGCGGATCATTATCACGTCGGGTTCCGAGCCCATTCCGCTGCCGTTTGCCCCTTTTGATGGAGAATGGGTGCTGCACAGCAGCCACGCCATGTCGCTTGCGGTCGTGCCGCCGGTTTTGGTGGTCGTGGGCGGCGGTGTAATCGGCTGCGAGTTCGCGTCCGTCTACAGCCGCATGGGCAGCAAGGTAATCATCATCGAAATGGCGGAGCAGCTTTTGCCTGGCGAGGATGGCGACATTGCCGGCGTGCTGGAGCGGCAATTGAAGCGGAACGGTGTAGAGGTACATGTGAACAGCAGTGTCGAAGGAGTGGATTGCTCTGCTAAAACTGTTCGATTCCGCACGCCAGATGGGCTCCAATCGATAGCGGCAGATGCCGTTTTGGTCGCGATCGGACGCCGTCCGCGCGTCGGCGGGTTGAATCTGGAGTCGATCGGCATCCGTTTTTCCACCAAGGGCATCCAGGTCGACGAACGGATGCAGACCAGCTTGCCGCATATTTTCGCAGCGGGCGATGTGACCGGCGGCATCCAATTGGCGCATATGGCTTTCCACGAGGGGGAGGTGGCGGCTGCCAACGCATGCGACGGCGATCGCCGAGTGCAGGATCGCGTCGTACCGCGTTGCATATATACTGCTCCGGAAGTGGCGTCGGTAGGCTTGACGGAGCGGCAGGCGAGAGCGAAATACGGGGATATCAGGACCGGCGAATTCGCTTTTTCTGCCAATGGCAAAGCGCTGATTTTGCAAGAAACGGCGGGGAAAGTGAAAGTGCTGGTCGAGCCTAGCTTCCACGAAATCGTCGGCATTTCCATCGTTGGGCCGCGGGCGACCGAGCTGATCGGTCAGGCTGCGCTCCTGTTGCACACAGAGATGACAGCGGATGCGCTGGAAGACTTCATCGCTCCGCACCCAACCTTGTCGGAAGCGCTGTTTGAGGCAGTAAGAGGCGCGGTTGGCCATGCGATTCACGGGTAAAGAGGAGAGGAGGAGGAAGGGTTGAAAGCAGCCAGATGGCATGGCGTACGGGATATTCGAATCGAGGAGGTCGAGGAGCCGGTCATCCTGCCGGGCATGGTCAAAATTCGGCCGGTATGGTGCGGCATTTGTGGAACCGATTTGCATGAGTATTTGGCGGGGCCGATTTTTTTACCAGCAGAACCGCATGCGCTGACAAACGAGAGTGTGCCCGTGGTGCTCGGGCATGAGTTCGCGGGCGAGGTGGTTGAGATCGGGGCAGGGGTCAGCCGTTTTCAGGTGGGCGACCGCGTCACGGTCGAGCCGATTTTGGCATGTGGCACGTGCGCTGCCTGCCGCAAAGGCCATTACAACGTTTGCGATCATATCGGCTTCCATGGCTTGAGCGGCGGCGGTGGCGGATTTTCGGAAATCACCATGGTGAAGGAATCGCTAGTGCATCCGCTGCCGGATGGGATTTCCTACGAGCAGGCCGCGATGGTCGAACCGGCTGCGGTCGCGCTGCATGCGGTGCGGCAAAGCGGCTTGCAGGCGGGCGATTCGTGCGTCGTATTCGGCACGGGACCGATCGGCCTTCTGGTCATACAAGCAGCGCGGCTTGCAGGGGCAAGCAACATCATCGGCATCGAAATATCCGAGGTGCGCCAACAGATGGCCTTGGCCGCAGGGGCCCACCACGTGATCAATCCGCTAACTGCCGATGCGGTCGGCGCTGTGCTGGAGCTGACCGGTGGCGGGGCAGACATCAGCTTTGAAGTCTCCGGCGTCGAAAAAGGGCTGCAAGGCGCGATCGAGGCCACCAGGACAGACGGTCAGGTGGTCATCGTGAGCATTTGGGAAAAGTCAGCACAGGTCCCACCCAATTCCTTGGTCTTGAAAGAACGCAGCATCAAAGGCGTGCTCGCCTATCGCAACATTTTCCCGGCGGTCATCTCCCTGATCGCGGAAGGGCGTTTTCCGGTAGAGCAATTCATCACCAAAAAAATCACGTTGGCCAATATTGTGCAGGAAGGCTTCGAGGAATTGGTCAATGACAAGCGGCATGTGAAAATTTTGGTGACACCAAAAGGAGTGTAGGGATGATTAAAAAGAAGACCGCGGGTTCCTCGTTATAAGGCGAGGAGTTGGCGGTCTTCTTCGTTGGTATGTCTTAGTCATCTGTACCGAGCACGTCCGTGTTAGGCGGCGTGTAGCCCATATAGCGGGCCATCGACAGGATCTGCCCTTTGTGATGATACTCATGCGTGACGGTATGCATGAGCAGCTTCCCGGGAGTCATGGTCAGCGTCTGTGCCACGCGCCACGGGATATCCCGTGTAAGCGGAACCTCCATCTGTCCGGCGAACTCAGCCATAACGTCTTTCACATACCCATCCGCCTGCGCGAAGCGCTCCCGAATTTCTTCAGGGCCGATCTGTGCCAAGGCTTCTTTTGCGGTAATCGGTTTTTTCGTCCGAAGTAAGAGGTAGGAGCCAAGCCAAGCGTGGTAACAGTCAGCCACATGCATCAGCATATCGCGGATACAGAGATCGCCGAACCCGTCGATCTGGCGGGTAAAGTCTTCCGGTTTGATCTCGCTGCAAAAATCAAGCAGCGTCCTTCGCGTTTGTTTGACCCATTCGTATTCACGCGGATGCATGGTCATCATCTCCTTGTCTTGTGTTCAGGAAACGGCAATCTTATAAAACTTCTTGTCCACCTGCATGATAGGGAAGTTTTCCGGCAGCTGTGCGACGTCGATCTCCGTGAAGCCGTTCTTTTCATAAAAACGATGGGCACTAACAAACTGCAGCGTCGTCCCCAGAAAGATGTCATGGACGTGCTTTTGACGAGCCCACTCGATCGCTTGCGCCAGGAGAAGGCTTGCGGTTTTGTAGACTTTGCCGCGGTAAGGCTCAGCGACGAACATTTTGCGTAAAGATGCCTGCTGATTCCCGATATCGAGCAAAGCGACGGTGCCGACCACCTTGTCGCCATCCAGCGCGACCCAGAAGTTGCCCGTTCCCTGCTGGTAGTAGTGCTCAATATCCAAAAGATCGGGCTGCTGTTCCTTGGTGATTGGCACGTTGTATTCGTTCTGCTGGATATGGAGAATCAGGTCGATGATTTGCGACTGGTGCTCGCTTGTATATTCTTTGATCACAATGTTTTCGGACATGGCCTTTCACTCACCCTCCAGTATGGTACGTTTCGTCTCGATAAACAAATCACACTCGTATGCCTTTCCAAAATATCTTCCAAATATTCTGGGCTCTATTTGAAAAATTTTCGTCATAGAGATAATAGGCATTCGTAAATAACCCATCCAACACGCAAAGATACGAATTGACTAAATCTTTGATGTTCCCCGGCTGAATAATGCCTTCTTTTATCCCTTCTTCAAAAATGGAGCACAACGTTTTTACCAGAGCCTCATCGGTGGTAGCAATCCTTGTCATGAGTTCTTCCAGCAGAAATGCTGGTGGGAAAAGGACAGACCTCCGTAAAAAAAGTTTCTTATCCTCGTTTTTCGTATAGTAGTGACTTACATCGCAGAGAATCTTGAACAATTTTTCTTCAATGGGATCATTTTTAATTTCTTCAATCAACTTTTCGACGTGAATGTTATAGTCCCATAGCGCGTCATCAAAAACAGCCAAAAAGATGCTTTCTTTGTTTTTGAAGTGGGCGTAAATGGTGGATTTATTAATTCCTACGCCATTTGAGATATCGGATAAAGACGTACCATCGTACCCATTTTGGCTAAACAACTTCAGCGAAACTTCTTTTATTTTTTGAATCGACATAGTGCCTCCTAATAGGTTCATTTTCATGAATTAATTATCTTGCAATTCAATAAATTGCGATTTATAATCATCTCAACTTAACCAACCGATCGTTCGGTTTGCTAGGTATATAAATAGTTTAGAACGTTTTCAATTTTTTGTACAGATAAGAATTTAAAACAATTCTTATCCAGTATTAGTGGTCGGCTGGACGATACGTCCTATAGCATCGCCGACACTCGCACATCCTGTGCTTCGCAACTACGGCTCCGCAAAAGGCCTGGCGGAGCCAAGTTTTCTAATCTATTGCTATTTAAGGGGGAACAGAAATGGAAGCTTATAAATTGTATATCGATGGAAAGTGGGTAGAACCGCTGGCTGGCGCTTATTTCGATACGTTCAGTCCAGCGACAGGAGAACTGATTGCCAAAGTTGCGGAGGGGACGAGGGACGATGCACAAGTCGCAATCGAAGCTGCTCGTCGGGGATTTGAAAGGATTTCCTCCATGTCCGTTTGGGAACGGTCCCGACTTCTTGCATCGATCGCTTCTGTTATCGAAAAACGAAAAGAGGAACTGGCACATACGTTAACACTCGATCAAGGCAAGCCTTATCTAACTGAAGCATTGAGCGAGGTAGAAGGTACGATCACGGCGTTTCTTGAGGCAGCCGAACAAATGAAATGTTTGGAAACTTCAGTAATCTCTGTTGAGGACAGTTCAAAGAGGGTCTTTACGATCCGACAGCCGAAAGGTGTGTACGCCATAATCACACCATGGAACTTTCCGTATACGGTTCCGGCAGAATATATCGCATACGGTTTGGCCGCAGGAAACGCGATTGTATGGGCACCTGCGCCTTCCACCTCTGTATGCGCGGTGAAACTGGCAGAGTGCTTAGACGAGGCGGGAGTTCCCAAGGGGGTTGTCAACTTGGTTACCGGACAAGGTGCGGTCGTGGGTGATGAGATCGTTGCCCATCCGGGAACGGATGCGATCGGTTTTACAGGGAGCACTGCAACAGGCAACCAGATAGCTGTTCGGGGGGCAGGTAAACCATTGCTGCTCGAATTAGGGGGGAATGGACCGACGATTGTGCTCGAAGATGCGGATTTGGATCGAGCTGCCCAATCGATTGCCATGGGGTGTTTCCTCAATGCTGGTCAGGTTTGCACTGCCACGGAACTCATTTTGGTGCATGAGAACGTACATGATGAACTGGTAAAACGATTGCTGAAGTATGCAAAGGAGGTCGTGCTTGGTGATCCGTTTGATAGTCGTACTACGATGGGGCCTTTAAATAATGAATTGGTCGTGCAAAAAAATGAACAACATGCCCAAGATTGCTTACAAAAAGGGGCACAAATCTTGATAGGCGGAAGGCGTGCACCCAATATGGCGAGCAATCTGTTTTTTGAACCAACCGTGATCGTGGGGGTAACCGAAGAGTGCTTGTACAGTCTGGAGGAAACATTCGGTCCCGTAGCACCGGTTATGTCATTCTCCACGAATGAAGAGGCCCTCGAACTGGCTGCCAAAAATAAATGGGGGCTCGTATCCTCTGTATTTACGGCGAATCTGAAGGATGCGTTTTACTTTGCGGAACAATTGAAGGCAGGCGTTGTCACCATTAATAGCGGGAGTTGTGAAGCCGGGGGATCAAATATACCGTTCGGAGGGGTGGCAGGCAAGCAAAGCGGTATAGGAAAGATTGGAGGAAAATACGCCCTATATGAAATGACAGACTTGAAAGCCATTAGCATCGATGTTCGGTAACGATCTGTGCCTTGTTTCGCCTCATAACCAGGAAGAAAAGGAAGGTGTAGAAGATGTACGCAAAGATCAACAATACCAAAATATATTTTGATGTGGAAGGAGTGGGGAGTGTTCCTGATGGACCCATTATGAGGCAAAAGCCCGTTTGCTTTGTGCTCCATGGCGGACCGGGATCGAATCATACCGGATATAAACCACATTTGACACCGCTGTCTGAACATATGCAGCTCGTGTACATCGACAATCGTGGTAGCGGGTTCTCGGACGAAGGGCCACAATCCACCTACTCACTTGAAAATAATGTGGAGGATGTGGAAGCGCTGCGTGAATACTTGGGGCTGGAAAAAATAGTGATCTTGGGCACATCGTATGGGGGAATTGTCGCGCAAAGTTATGGCGTGAAATATCCCGACCGTTTGCAAGGGCTACTTTTAATGGTAACGACGCCCAGCTATCGGACGATTGAGAAAGCGAAAAAAATACTGGCCGAAAAAGGAACGGAAGAACAAAAAATCGTAGGCGAGAAGATTTTCAGCGGCACGTTTACGTCCGAAGAAGAGTTTGTCAAAGGAATCCAAGTAATGGACCCATTGTATATCTACACCTATACCGCTCCTTCTGAAGAGGATAAGCGGACGATGGAAGATGCGTTGAAACGATCAAAGCATTCATATCAAGCGTTAAACGAGGGTTTTCGAACATTTATGAAAACGTATGACGTCATCGACCAATTGCCGCGAATAAAAGTTCCCACACTCATTATCGCGGGACGCCACGATTGGATTACGCCGGTGGAGGAATCGGTTGAAATTTCCAAAGGCATCCCTGACAACGAGTTCATCATTTTTGAGAATAGCAGCCACGATATCATAATCGACGAATACGATCTCTATATCAAGACAGTAACGAGCTTTGTGCAAAGAAGATTGCTCGGGAGGGAGAATGCATGACAAACCGCTTTTTTAAGAGAAAGTACCTCCTATTGATCGCCTGCCTGCTGATGATGGCAACTGGTTGCAGCCAAACCCCTTCACCTTCGAAAGAGACTGGTGAATCAGGAAAGGCAGCAACCGCTACGGAGCCGAAAAAAGGCGGGACCATTACAATCGGATATCCCGCCGAACCTGATTCGTTGGATGTGCACAAATCTGCGATGGTCGCATCCTCCTTCATCACTTCTCTCATAGGCGGTGCTTTAGTCTATTACGATCCGAAAACGCAAGAAATAAAACCGAATCTAGCTGAATCGTATACCGTTTCAAAAGATGGAAAAACACTGACATTTACCCTTCGGGCCGGCGTACGGTTTCATGATGGCACTCCGTTGACAGCAAAGGCTTACAAGCAAACATTAGAACGAGCGCTTGCTCCCGAAACGGCTTCACCGCTAGGCGGGTATATGTTTGGCTCGATTCAATCCGTATCCGCTCCGGATGACAAAACACTGATCTTGCAGTTAAAAGAACCGTCTGCTCAGCTTGTCTCCAATTTGTGGGATCCATCGATTGGCCAACCTCTCTCCATGAGTGCTGTCGACAAGCTTGGAACGGATTACGGCAGGAACCCTGTAGGCGTTGGACCGTGGAAGTTCGAAAGCTGGAAAACAGGCGATTCCGTCACTCTCGTTCGAAATGAAGCGTATCAGTGGGGGAATCCATCTGATGCCAATCAGGGACCGCCACGCGCAGATAAGCTGGTCATCAAGTTCATCAAAGAAAACCAGACGATGATGGCAGCGTTGGAAAGCGGTGCAATCGACATTGCCGCTTATGTCCCCGCGAAAGAGATAACAAAGTATAAGGATAGCGATCAGGTTTCCGTTTTGGAGAATCAGAAATGGGGCCTTTCGTTCCTCGAAATGAATACGACTCGCGAGATTTTGCAAGATCAAGCCGTACGCCAGGCAGTGAATAAGGCGCTCAATAAGGAAGCCATTGTCAAAGCGGTTCTTCATGGAGAAGGTGTAGTCGCCAATACCCCTTTGCCTCCCAGCTTGTTCGGGTACGATCCAGCGAGCGAACAATACGGTTATCGCTATGATGCGGCTGAAGCCCAGAAGTTACTCGAGAACGCGGGATGGATAGTAAACAGCCAAGGAATCAGAGAGAAAAACGGAAAATCTCTCACGCTTACTTTATCACTTTCGGAATCCGATAGCCGCATTGGTGAATTGATCCAGATTATGTTAAAAAACATTGGGGTTGGCGTTACCATTCAAAAGATGGACCAGGCAGCACTGATTGAATCGGCAGGCACGGGGCAATTCGATATGGCGATTGTTTCATACGTAGACAATGACCCCAATGCGATGAGCCTGTTTTTCGATTCCAGCCAGATCGGTAGTACGAACCATTCTCGTGTTAACAATGAACAGCTCGACTCACTTTTGAAAAAAGGACGTACGACTTTGGATAAGGAGGAGAGATCGAAGATATATGCAGACATTCAAAAGCTACTGGTTGAACAAGCGTATTGGGCCCCGCTTTATTCGGAAAAAGAATTTTATCTGGTGAGCAAACGTGTACAAGGAGTGAAGCTTCAACCGATGTATGGCCTCTCATTCCAAGATAGTTGGGTGAACAAGTAATGAGACAATATTTATGGAATCGACTGGCCTCAGGCCTGCTAGTTCTCATTGGGCTCTCCGTTTTCACGTTTGGGCTGATTCAGTTGATTCCTGGGGACCCTGTTCGCATGATGCTGGGAGACAAGGCGACAAAAGAACAGGTCGAACAACTAAGAGAGTCTCTAGGGCTGAATAAGCCGCTTGTCGAGCAGTATGTCAGCTACGTGACAGGAATCGCAAAAGGAGATTTCGGCACCTCAATCAAAACAGGACAACCGGTACTAGAGGAAATTATGGCCCGTTTTCCAGCGACGCTGAAAATGGCATTGTTCGCGATGGCTTTTGCAATTGTACTTGGAATCGCATTGGGGATACTCGCAGCCAAGCACAAAGATACATTTATTGACCGAACGGTGTTGACGCTCGCGACACTGGGGGTATCCTTACCCAGTTTTTGGGTGGGGTTACTGCTCATGATGCTATTTGCCGTTAAATTGAAATGGTTTCCGATCGCAGGTGGCACCGGATTGCATGATCTCGTGCTTCCTGCAGCAACCTTGGGTGTTTACGCATCCACAATCATTTGCCGTCTGACGAGATCCGGAATGCTCGAGGTTCTTTCCCAAGACTACATTCGGACTGCGCGGGCCAAGGGAATCGGTGAAAGACTCATCTTGTTTCGGCATGCGTTCCGAAATGTGTTGATTCCCGTTGTGACGGTCATCGGGCTGCAGATTGCGTCACTATTGGGCGGGGCGGTACTTATTGAGCAAGTATTCAGTTGGCCAGGTATCGGGACACTGGCGATCGATGCGATTTATTCACGCGATTTCCCCATGATTCAAGGAACTACGCTGTTTATGGGAATCATTTACGTGACGGTCAATATTGTGATGGACCTCCTGTACGGGTTGATCGACCCGCGGATTGATATCAGCCAGCAAAAGGCGGGTGCATAAAATGAACGTTGGTAACAAAGTAGTCCCGACTCCATCCGTAAATCATCGGTCACGTGATTTACCTCGATTTGAAATGTTGGATAAAGTGCTGAAAAACAAGAAGGCAAAATTCAGTCTTTTTTTTCTATTCGTAATCGTGCTTCTTGGGATCATCGGGCCTTGGATCGCTCCCCACGATCCGATCGAAGCCAATTATGAAGCGTTCTTACAGGAACCTTCTGCAGAGCATTGGCTTGGAACAGATTCGATCGGTCGCGATCTGCTTTCACGGATGTTGTACGGTGCGAGGGTCACGTTGACGATTGCGTTGATGTCGGTCGGAATTACGTTTGTTATAGGAACGCTGATTGGCGTCACAAGCGCGTATCTCGGTGGATTTGTCGATAACCTGCTCATGCGCATCATGGATATTTTGCTGGCACTTCCGGGAATTGTATTGGCCTTGGCGATTGTTGCGGTATTGGGGCCGAGTTTGAACAATGCAATGATTGCGATTGGAATCTCGTCCATTCCCTCATTTGCTCTGTTGATTCGGGGGGCAGCACTCACGATCAAGTCGTCCGGGTATGTGGAAGCGAGCAAGTCGATTGGCAGTTCAGATTGGTGGATTATCATGTTTCAAGTGATACCCAACGTAGCCAACGTGTTGATTGTCTATACCACGCTGTTTGTGGGTGCAGCGATTTTAGATTCGTCCGCTCTTGGCTTTATCGGGTTGGGTGCTCAACCACCTACACCTGAGTGGGGTACGATGCTAAATGAAGGAAAAGATTTCGTATCGGAAGCCTGGTGGTTGGCGACTTTCCCCGGTATTGCGATCACGCTTGTGGTGTTTATCGTCAACATCTTAGGCGATGCGCTAAACGATATTTTTAATCCGCGAGCATCCAACAAATAAAGCGAGCCGGGCATATTCAGACAGATCGGAAGAGAGACAGGGGGATGTATCAGGTATGGATAACGTGTTGGAAGTAAGGGAACTGTCCATACAGTTTTGCAAAAACTCTGCAAATATAACTGTGGTAGAAGATTTTAACCTGCAACTGAAAAAAGGTGAGTCCCTTGGTATTGTTGGCGAATCAGGTTGCGGCAAAAGTGTCACTTCGCTGGCTATTATGAAGCTATTGGGGAGTGCTGGGAAGATAGCGAACGGAAGCATCCTGTTGAATGGCATTGATTTACGCTCTCTAAACAATAAAGAGATGCAGCAGGTGAGGGGCAAAGAGGTCGCGATGATTTTTCAGGATCCGATGACATCGTTAAACCCCGTACTCACGATTGGAAAACAGATCAGCGAGGTTCTCGAAAAGCATGAAAAGCGAAGCAAGGCAGAGACCAAGCAAAAAGTAATGGAGTTGTTAACGCAAGTAGGAATTGCCCGGGCAGAGGAGATCTACAGCGAATATCCGCATCGGTTATCCGGCGGAATGAGACAGCGAGTGATGATTGCGATGGCGATTGCGTGTAACCCGCAATTGCTGATCGCAGATGAACCGACGACTGCTTTGGATGTGACGATTCAAGCGCAAATTCTTGATTTGATTAAAAAAATTCAAAAAGAAGCAGCCATGTCCCTCATTATGATTACCCACGACTTAGGGGTAGTCGCCGAGGTTTGCGATAAAGTGATGGTCATGTATGCTGGGCAGGTGGTTGAGGTGACCGATGTGCGAACGCTGCTGCGCCATCCAAAGCATCCGTATACCGTCGGATTACTCCAATCGATCCCGAAAAAGGGAAAGAGTCAACGTCGGCTGTACAGTGTCAGCGGAAGTGTCCCCTCGCCAGAGGATTATCCGAAAGGGTGCCGGTTTTCCACCCGCTGCGACAAAGTGATGCCGGTTTGCCTCGAAGAGAACCCAGCGTTATGCCAGGTCGATCAACAAACTGCTTGTCGTTGCTGGTTATATCAAGAGAAAACCAAAAGATCGGTGGTAAGCATATGAGGGCTCCTATTTTGCAGGTCAAAGGCCTCGAAAAACGGTTTCCCATTCAAAAAGGCTGGTTTCGGAAACCAGGTTACATATACGCCGTGAACGGGGTTGATTTAACCGTATATAAAGGAGAAACCTTGGGTATTGTCGGTGAATCTGGTTGTGGAAAATCCACGCTGGGGAGGTGCATACTTCGACTAGTAGAGCCTACAGGCGGGACAACCATTTTCGATGGAAAAGATATGGGCCAACTGAACAAGCGTGATATGCGCGCAGTCAAGCGTCACATGCAAATGGTGTTTCAGAATCCATTTGATACACTGAATCCCAAATTGACCATTCGCCACATATTATCCGAACCACTCATCGCGCATCACATCCCATTGGCGGAAAGAGAAGATTTAATCTTGAAGACGATTGAAGCGGTTGGATTGTCAATGCACCATCTCTCTCGGTATCCGCATGAATTTTCCGGAGGGCAGAGACAACGCATCGGAATTGCCCGTGCGCTTATGCTGCGGCCCAAATTGATAATCGCGGATGAGCCTGTCTCAGCCCTAGATGTTTCCATTCAATCACAAATCCTCAATTTGTTGCAGGATCTGCAAGAGCAGTTCGAACTGACCTATCTGTTTATCTCTCATGATTTAGGTGTGGTTGAACACATAGCGGACAAAGTGGCCGTCATGTATTTAGGAGAAGTAGTTGAATATGGGAAGAAGCATGAACTGTTTCAGCGCCCGATGCATCCGTACACGAAAGCGTTGTTGTCTGCCGCCCCTGTTTCCGACCCGGATGAGCGAGCAGATCGAATTATTTTGCAAGGCGATCTTCCTTCTACCTCCAATCCGCCGAATGGATGTAAGTTTCATCTTCGATGCAACTCGTGTCTGGAGATGTGCAAGACCGTGGCTCCAAAACTCCAAGAAGTAGAAGGACAGTTTGTTGCATGTCACCTTTATGGACATACGTGATGTATGGTAAAAAACCTAACCACGTACAGCGGAATAATCGGTACAAACGAGTACTGCGATCATTTTGGAGTCATAGAATGCAGCGGTACCTGGAGTGGGACTTTTGCTTGCGAAAAGCAAAGGCCCTCCGCCGTTTTGGCAGCGAAGGAAAGAATGTTTTTTGGTATGGAGATGTAAAGCACATCAATTCACTCCGGTAAAGTTTCCGAGTTGCCTCCATTTTTAAAGATGTTCCAAACAAAGGAAGCATTTATTCAGATATAAAAGATCCACTAGAATTTGCAAGAACAGTAATTTTGTCAAATACCTTTAATGAGAGGTGGTTAACTGAATCGGTTGACTTAGCAAAGGAATTTCAAAAATTAAAATTACTTGCCGATTCATTAATTTGATGGCTTATGGTCTTCCCCGAGGGCTGCTTTCGCTGTGTCAGGCTGAAACCAGATGCAGGAGAAATCGATCCAGCCTTCCGCCGTAAACCGGACATTTTTGACCGTGGACGGGTAGGAAGCTGTCAGTGTGTTGTGCAGCAAAAACAGCAGGGCGTTTTCACGCTGCAGCAGACGTTCGATTTCAAGCAAGAGCTGCTCCCGGCGTATATCGCATGGCTCGGCTAAAAGCTGGCCGATCTGCTGATCGATGATGTCGTCTACAGCGGGGGCCAAGTGCGGGCGAATGAAGCAGGCGGCCGATTGGAGCAGCTCGATTTGCGTGACTTGCTCGACATAGATGACAGCACCGAACATCAAAAAGTCGCTCGCCGCCCAAATGGCCGAATCTCGTAAATCGCCCCAGCTGTGCAGCTCCACTGTAATCGTGATGCCATATGCCTGGCACTGCCACGCGATCCAGCGGGCATCTGCCGCATGCCTTCCGTATGTGGACAGGCGCAGCTCTTCTCCTCGATAGCCGCTGCGCGCGATGAGCTGGAGAATGTCGTCGTTGCTGACCTTCGTTGACTCCTGTGGCATCGCCTCGCCGCCGCGGTAATGAAACCCATGTGCAGGGCTATCCCGAAAGCCGCCCAGGTCAGCGATCATCCGCTCCGGTGAGAGAATGAGTCGCAGCGCTTCGCGAAAATGCCGGTCGTTTTGCGGTCCGGCTTTTTTCCGGTTGAAGGTCAGGATGCTGCTGCTGGCATGGAAAAAGTGCTTGGTGTCCCAGTCGGCGAAGGTCGGCTGCGCCATTTCACCTGTATCGACCATCAGCTGGCGGGGGGCGGCAGACTCCCACTCCGCAAGCTGCTCAGGCAGAAGCTGCAAAATTTCCACGTTGTCGGTTTGGGCGCGTCCGGCAAAATAGTCGTCAAAAGCTTCGAGCACCGTGAGAAACGGCTGCCATTTCGTCACGCGAAACGCGCCAGTACCGGTAAGCAGTCCTGTATCCGACTCCGCCGCTTGTCCAATGATCGATGCGGACGGATGGGCGAGAAAACGGGGCAAGATCCAGTTCGGCGAGGCTAGCTTGAACAAGACCGTATAGCGATCAAGCGCGACGGCTGTCCCGAGCTGCCTGCCAAGCCACTCTCCCGGCTGCGAGCAAGGTGTGTGCCCAAGCCGCTGAACCGTACGCACGACATCGTCCGCTGTGCATTCGAGGCCGTTGTGGAACCGGATGCCTTTGCGCAAGTAAAAGACCCAGCGCGTCGCATCGTGATTTGCTTCCCAGCTGTGGGCCAAGCGTGGGATACAGACGTTTTTCTCCCGATCCAATGCGACCAGCGTATCGAAAATCTGCCGCACCAGATGAATGTCGAATGCGTAAAACGCCTCGGCTGGATCGAGCGTCAAAATTTGCCGTCCGGTCGGAAAGCGCAGCGTCTCGATACGGCTTGTGTCCTCGGTTCGAACCGCATAGCCGAACGTGCCGGAAAGCTTTTGCCAAAATTGCTGCTTGGCCGAGGTTCCGGTGCCGTACTTGTCCAACAGCTCGATCGCTTCGTGAAGTTGTCCGTGCGCAAGACGCGCTTGCGCCACTTCCAAAAGTACGGCTTGCAGCGGGAGGAGGAAGGTGAGTGTTGAGGGATTGCCGCGACCGACGCCAGGAACAAAGCGCAGCCAATCGGCTTGCTCCATTTTTTTGAGCAACAGCTTGGCATTGCGAGGCGTACAAAACAAGATCGCGGCGAGCTGCGAAAGGGTAACGCGGACAGGCTCGCCGTCTGCGATCTGTGCGAATGCGTGGCGGAGCGCCAAATAATCGAGTGTGATGGTCATGGGAAAACTCCATTCGGGAATGCGGATTAAAAAAGGCGAAAGGAGCGCGCGGATGTTTGCCCTTTTTCTCTTACCCGCAGTCGCTACAATTAAGATTGCGAAACGATGAGAGAGGAAGGAAACGAGCATGGCGATACTAGTACCTGCTGCGAAAGCGGCGACGGGCAAGGAACGGTCGTTTGCCATCCTGCTGGCATCCGCTTTCTTGCTCAATATCGGCAATAAAATTTATGAACTGGTGCTGCCGTTAATGATGTACGACATCACCCATTCTTCGGTGGCGATGGCTTCGATGCGGACGGCTGAGCTTTTGCCCAATCTGCTGTTCGGCATGCTGATCGGCGTCGTAGTCGACCGCGTGAACAAAAAGCGATGGGTGCTCTTAATGATTGCGGTGCAGGCTTGTTTGCTGTTGTCGCTCGTCGGTCTGGCGCAAGCGGGCATCCCGTTTTTACCGGTGTACTACCTGATCGGCTTTTTGCTGATGACGTTCAATTACGGCTACTTCAATGCGCAGATTAGCCTGACGAAGCTGTGTGTACCCTCTGACCGGCTGACAGCGGCCAATGCAAAATTGACGTTTGCTGAGACGTTTGTCGGCATTATGGGCCCTGCTGTCTCCAGCCTAGTTTTGCTCTTGGCACACATTCACGATGGGCTCTTGATTACGGCAGGTCTATATGTGATCAGTCTGTTTTTGATGCGCACACTGAAGGTTCAGGAGCCGGTGCCGCTCGCACCGCATGGGTCGTTCATTGCGGATTTGCGGGAAGGGTGGACGATGTTTCGCGCCAACCGGATGCTGGTGATGATGACCGTGTTCGTGGTTTTGTTGAATTGTACCATGACGGTTGTAAACACGACCATGATTTTCTATGCCAAGGATGAACTGCATCTGTCCTCGTCCGCACTTGCTCTCACACTCTCGTCGGCGGGCGCTGGCGGCCTTCTCGGCAGCATTTGCGCCAAACGTCTGCGCGACAGCATGGGGCTTGGGAAGCTGTTTGGGGCAAGCTTCATCGGGAATGGGCTCAGTTTTTTGGGCTTGTACGCTTCAAATGGACCGCTCCTGATGATCCCCGCGCTCATTCTGGGTGGATTCGCCACTGCTGTCTATACGGTGAGCGTCTATACGTTCCGGCTGGAGCAGACGCCCGCTCCGCTTATGGGGCGGATCGGCGGCATCACAGGTACGCTCTTCCGGTTGGGCATGCCAGTCACGGTGTATGCAGCAGGTTGGGTCATGATGTGGTGGGGCAGCAGCGTCATTTTCTTGACCGCGGCGATCCTCAACGCCCTCTTTTTTCTCGGTTACTGGAAAACAGCGTTGTGGCGCATACGATGAGCATGACTGGATGAAATCCCTTTCGAACAGGGATTTTTTCTTTTTTGTCGAAAACGTGCGTCAGAAGGAAGGGAGTAGAGAAGAATGCAGGGACTCATGCGTTTTGATGAAAAGGTATGCCTGGTCTCGGGGGCTGGTAGCGACAGCGGCATCGGCTTTGCAGCGGCGAAAATCATCGGCAGACTGGGAGGCAGAATCGCACTGGTGGCGACGACAGAGAGAATCAACGCACGTGCGCGCGAGCTTGCGGAAGAAGGAATTGAGGCACGCGGGTACGTCGCCGATCTGATGGTCCGGGTGCAGACGCGCGGCATGGTGGAGCAGGTGGCGGAAGATTTCGGACGCATCGACATTTTGGTCAACAATGCGGGCATGACGCAGGTGGGCGAACCGGAAAAATTCATCGCGTTCGCCGAGCTGCCGGATGAAGAATGGGATTTGGGGATTTCCCGCAATTTGACGACTTGCTTCAATGTCACGCGCGCGGTGTTGCCGCATATGATTGCGAATCAGTACGGGAGGATCGTCAACGTCTCGTCGACGACGGGAACGCTTGGCGCCAACCCGGGCGAAGCGGCTTACGGAGCGGCAAAGGCCGCGATGGTGGGAATGAGCATGGGGATCGCTATCGAGGTGGCGAAGCAGAACATTACGATCAACAGCGTTGCACCCGGTTGGATCGCAACCGGGTCTCAGACGCCGCTCGAAGCACAAGCCGGCCGCCAAACCCCGATGGGACGCAGCGGCCGGCCGGAGGAAGTGGGACACATGATCGCGTTCCTCGCTTCCGAGCAAGCTTCGTACATCACTGGACAGCTGTTTGTGGTGGATGGCGGCAACGCGCTTGTGGAAAACAAAGCGCCGCACAGCCAGCATCCATAAAAGCTGCCGTTTAGTTTGCCGATGCGGTGGCCGGAACGGCATTCAAGTATTCTTCCAGCGTGATGTTTTTCCCGCTGATTTCACCGGCGATCTGGTTGCCGACATAACGGAGGTGCCACGGTTCGTACTGGTAGCCGGTGATCGAATCTTTGCCTTCCGGATAACGGATGATGAAGCCGTATTCGGCGGCATGCTTGGCGAGCCAGGCAGCTTCTTTCGTATCGCCGAAGCAGTCTTGTGCCGCGCAAGCGCCGGTACTGCCAGAAACGTCGATGGCAAGGCCCGTTTCATGCTCGCTGGTGCCAGGTAACGCGCTGTATTTGCGGGCGGCTTCCTCGCCGTCCTTTTTCACATAGTTTTCAAAAAGCACGCGCTGGGTGGCTTCAGAGCGGTAGGCCGATACGCCTGCCAACTGGATGCCATCCTTTTTCGCGCCCGCAAACATTTTTTCCAACGCTTCTGCGGCTTCCTTACGCATCATTCGTTTCTCCGACTTTCCTTTGAAAATGAATGGCACGTTAGGGTCGACCAGATCGGCTGGCTTGAAGTGGTCAGGGAGCTTGTACTGCTTGTTTACCAAAATGCTCAGACTATCAGGATCGCCGTCCACTTCTTTTGGCTCATTGGCGGATGGCTGGGGAGTCGCTGGCGTCGGTTCTATCGTTGTTGAAGGTTGTTCGGCGTCAGGGGCTGCTGGTGTCTGTGAAGACGGTGTTTCCTGCGATGACGAAGGTGGCACGGTTGGCGTCTGATTCGCTTCTGTCGCGGGTTTTGGAGTTGGCTGGGCGCTGTTGTTCAGGATATCGCATCCGGAAAGCAGCGTGACGGACAAGCCGAAAAAAACGGCTGCCAGTGTTGTTTTGGAATGTTGCATGAGCGTGAACCTCCTTGAGCAGGTGACAAAACATGTATGAACGTAATGACGGTTTGGCAACCGAAAACGTTACTTCCTCATTATGATAAAAACTAAACAAAAACGAAACAGTCATTTTTTCGTAACTTGATTTGGTTTGGCAGTTCATGTCAAGATGGGAGGCAGGTTACTAATTCCAAGTGATAAGGAAGGAAATAACGTGTTCATTGGTACGCGAACGATAAAAACAGCAATTGGAACCGGTGTTTCCATCGCGATTGCCCATGCCATCGGGCTGGATTATTTCGCCACGGCAGGTACGATCGCCATCCTGTGCATCCAGGTTACGCGCAAGCGAACGGTGAAAACTTCGCTATTTCGGTTTGCCGCGAGCCTGTTGGTCATCTTGTTTGCTTTTCTTTTTTTCAGTCTGCTGGGGTACCATCCGTGGACCGTCACGATCTTGCTGCTGGTCTTCCTCCCCGTTTTGGTGAAATTGAAAATACAGGAGGGCTTCGTCACCAGCGCGGTCATTCTGATGCATATTTTCACGCTGCAGGAAATGACGATCCCGATCCTGATCAACGAAATGTCGCTGGTGGGAATCGGCGTCGGCGTCGCGCTTTTGATGAATCTGTGGATGCCGAGCTACAACAAGACGATAGCCGGTCTGCAATGCACCATCGAGCAAAACTTCCGCACGATCATCAAGGAGTTCTCCATCTATTTGCGCCAGGGCGAAAGCGAATGGGACGGCAAAGAGTTGCTGGAAACGGCGAAATTACTCGATCAGGCGATCAAGCTGGCCGTCTTGGAAAACGAAAATCGGCTGATTCGCGAAGAAAACACCGCATTCGATTATTTCGTTATGCGCGAGAAGCAGTTCGTTTTGCTTGAGCGGATGATGCCGATCGTTTCCTCATTGACGCTGCAAGTGCCGCAGGGTACGCAAATCGCCGAATTCCTTGAAGAATTAGGCTCGCGCGTCCATCCCGGTAATACTGCCTACCTCTTTTTGGAAAAGCTACAGGTAATGGTGGAGGCGATCAAGCAGGCCCCGTTGCCGCTGTCACGGGAAGAATTTGAAATCAGAGCGTCCCTGTTTACGTTGTTGCGCGAGATCGAAGAGTATCTCTACATCAAACATAATTTGGGAAAAGCTTAACGTAGAGGTGTGAACGTGAGCAAGAAAGCGAAATTGCGAAAAGGGGCTCTGCAAAGTCCGAGCCACATCATTTATGACTATCTTCATTTGATTATCGGGTCGCTGATTTTGGCGGCGAGCTTCAACATGTTTCTCAATCCGAACCAGATCGCATCGGGTGGTGTGTCCGGGCTGTCCACGATCATCCATAATCTATTCGGTTTTCCCCCGGCCATCATTCAGTGGGCGCTCAATATTCCGCTGTTTCTTCTGGGGCTGTGGCTTTTGGATCGGCATTACAGCATCAAAACGGCGGTCGGATCGGTCATTTTGCCGCTGTGCGTGATGCTGACAAGCTCGCTGCCGGTGCTCACGACCAATACGCTGTTGGCGAGCATTTACGGCGGGATGGGCGTTGGGCTAGGCATCGGTATCGTGTTCCGCGGACGCGGCTCGACGGGCGGTCTGTCCATCGCCTCGCAAATTTTGCACAAGTATACGGGATTAAGTCTCGGGCTGTCGGTTGCCGTGTTTGACGGGCTGGTGATTTTGCTCGCTGGCGTGATCTTTTCCCCGGAAAAAGCGCTGTACGCCCTGATCGGTCTGTTCGTCACCAGCAAGACGATCGATGTGGTGCAGGTCGGCTTCAATACATCCAAGGTAGCCTACATCATCTCCAATGAGATCGACAGCTTGCGAGAGGCGATCCTGTTCGATCTGGACCGCGGATTCACGCAGATCAACGGCTCCGGTGGCTTTACCGGCGACAAGCGGATGGTGTTGATGGTCGTGGTAAGCCAAAGCGAGGTAAGCAAGCTGAAGGCATTGGTAAAGGCAGTTGATCCGCAGGCGTTCATCATACTGACACAGGCAAACGAGGTGCTGGGCGAGGGCTTCAAAAATGTTTGATTCCGATTTCGCTTGTCACGCAATTGCTACTTCCGATTTGATTTGGCCGTGTCTTCCTATGGTATACTGGACGATGAACAATACATAGCAAGGAGTTGGATTGCAAGATGAGCCAAAATGAAGCATTGCTCACGCTGGAGGGCTGGTTTACCGTCCATGATTTCCGCAAGATCAACTGGGAAAAATGGAATGCAGCGTCCGCCGAGGAGCGTCAAGCAGCATTGGACGATCTTTTCACCCTGATGAAAGGGTGGGAGGGGAACGAGGCTGCGAATGAAGGCAGCAGCGCAGTTTACTCCATTCTGGGGCACAAAGCGGATTTGGTTTTCATGTACCTCCGTCCGACATTGCAAGAACTCGATGAAATCAAGACAGCGTTCAACAAAAGCCGTTTCGCGGCATTCACGACAACCGATTATTCCTATGTGTCCGTGGTTGAATTGAGCAACTATGTCAATAACCCGGGAGAAGACCCGAAAGCGAACCCGCATGTGCGTGATCGACTCTACCCAGTCCTGCCGAAATGGGAGCATATTTGCTTCTATCCGATGAACAAAAAACGCGACCTGCAAGACAACTGGTACATGCTGACGATGGACGAGCGCCGTCAAATGATGGCTTCCCACGGCATGATCGGCCGCAAATACGCGGGCAAAATCAAGCAGATCATCGGTGGTTCCGTCGGTTTCGACGATTGGGAGTGGGGCGTTACGCTGTTTGCACACGATCCGCTTGAATTCAAACACATCATTTATGAAATGCGCTTCGACGAGGTCAGCGCCCGCTTCGGCGAATTCGGCAACTTCCTGGTCGGAAACCATTTGGATCAAGAAAAACTGCAAAACCTGTTTACCGTCTAAAAAGCAGCGGCCGACGCATAAGGATAGCGTCGGCTGCTTTTTTGTACGATTTTTTATTCCTCAATGTCGGGGACGAGCGCCTTCTGCTCAAACCGTGTCGACAGGACGATCAATGTCGTCGAGTTACCGTATGCGCCAAGTCGGTTCGTGAACTCCTCCATTGCTTCCATTGATTTCGTCCGCACCTTGAGCAGGAAATTGTGCTGTCCGCTGATGCGATACAAATCGATGACGTCAGGTTCATTCTTGCAAAACTCGTTGATTTCGCTGCAAGAGTACGATTGCAGGAGGATAAATGCTGCGATTCCTTTTCCCAATTTTTCGGGAGCGAGCACCGCTCGGTACGTACTGATGACGCCCTTATCTTCCAGCTTGCGCACGCGTTCCGTTACGGCCGGCGGCGTCATGCCAATGATGCGCCCCATTTCCGACATGGTGATTCGTGAATTCGTCTGCAAAAGCTCCAGGATGCGCGAGTCGACAGCGTCCATCGTCCATCCCCCTTTTATTTGAAAGTAAATCCGTAAAACTAACTATAAATGAAAAGAAATCGATTGGGAATAACTTGAAAGCTGCATGTAAGTCATCGTCTCCTTTTTCTATAATGCTAAGTACAAACAGAGCGAGAAGAAGGAGAATGAGAAACATGACCCGTTTAACCTTATCTGCCTCTTTTCAGTTAAAAGGACTATCCGTAAAAAACCGCATCGTGATGCCACCGATGTGCCAGCTTTCCGTCGTGGCCGAGGATGGAACGCCAAACGACTGGCATTTTGTCCATTATGTTTCAAGGGCGATCGGTGGGGCTGGATTGATCATCGTGGAGATGACCAATGTCGAGCCGGATGGCCGCGTCGTGAATCAGGATCTTGGGCTGTGGTCTGACGAGCAAATCCCTGCCTATGCGCGTATCGTTTCGGAAGTGAAAAAATACGGGACAGCCATCGGCATTCAGATTGCCCACGCGGGTCGCAAGGCGGAAGACGCCGATACGCCGGTCGCTCCGTCTGCAATCCCGTATAGCGAAGCCTATAAAACGCCGCGAGCGCTTTCGACAGAGGAAGTAAAGAAGCAGGTCATCCAGTTTCGCGAAGCGGCGAGACGGGCGGTGGTCGCTGGCTTCGATACGATCGAGCTGCACGGCGCCCACGGTTACTTGCTGCACCAATTCCACTCGCCGTCCAGCAATCATCGGGACGATGAGTATGGTAAAGATTTGGCCCGATTCGGAGTGGAAGTGATCGAGGCCGTGAAAAGCGTCATACCGGCACAGATGCCCCTCATCATGCGGCTGTCTGCCGTGGAGTACCGGGATGGCGGGTACGGGCTCGACCATATCATCAAGATCGCGGAGCGGTACCGCGCGGTCGGTGTCGATCTGTTCCATATTTCAAGCGGCGGCGACGGCCCGATCGGCGCGAACAAACCAGGCAATCATGCGGGTTATCAAGTCCCGCTCGCCCGGGCCATCAAGCAGGCGCTGGATGTGCCGGTCATTGCGGTCGGCAATCTGGATGAACCGGAGGTAGCGGAGGCTACGCTTGCGAACGGCGACGCCGATTTGGTCGCCATCGGCAGGGGCATGCTGAACGATCCATACTGGTCGCTACGCGCGATTGAGAAGATTGAAGGAAAAATCGTTCCGCCGTATCAATACAAACCGGGATTCGCCCGTGTTCGTCAGGCGAATTCGTGAGAAACATGGTGAATGGAAAAGCACTGGCGAGAGTGATGGACGCCAGTGCTTTTCGCCGTTATCGGGATGGATTGGATGGAGCGGAGGGCAGTTGTTCTAACAGATTGGGGTGGTCGGGATGATTATAAGTGCAACCGCGGCTCCTCCAAAAAGCTTGGCGGAGCCAGGTTTTCTAATATAATGGTCGGTAGGAGATGGTACTGGAGGATGGATATGAATATTTCCATTAAAGAATTGGAACCCGACTATTTGCAGGAGTGGTTTCATACAGAAGGCAGCTTTGTGGTGACATCCAAGCTAGTTTTGTCGGTAAATTGTCGGCAGATTAGCTACACAGAGCAAGAAGTGCCAGCCTATCAAAAATGCTACACGGATGAACAGGTTGATTATTCGTCTTACATCAACAATCCCGACTAGATCATTTATGTCGCTTTTTGTGGCGATCAGGCAGTGGGGCATATCCTGGTGAAGCGAAACTGGAATCGCTATGCTTGTGTAGAAGAGATCAAAGTGGATCAAACGGCCAGAAGAACGGGAGTCGGCCGCATGCTGATGGATCGGGCCAAGCAGTGGGCACACGAAGGCGGGATGCCCGGAATCATGCTGGAAACGCAAAACAACAATGTTGCTGCATGTCGGTTTTATGAGCGATGCGGATTTGTGCTTGGCTGGTTTGACTTTCAAGTTTATCAAGGGATCGACAGCCAGACCGATGAGATCGCGCTCTATTGGTATTGGCGAGGGGCCTAGGTGCCACTGGCCGTTTGAGCCGAAGTGCTGTTGATGGAGGATTTTCACACGCGATTGTCAAATGATCAACTGGCTGGAGTTGAATTTACCTAACGATGGAAAAGGAGTGGTTCGCATGAAATACCGCAGACTTGGAAAAACAGGGCTGAAGGTGTCAGTCGTCGGAGTCGGCACGTGGCAGTTTGGTGGAGAGTGGGGCAGAACCTACACGCAATCTGAGGTGGACCGGGTGCTCGCCACCGCGAAGGAAGTGGGGATCAACCTGATCGACACGGCTGAATGCTATGGCGATCATCTATCCGAAGCTTTCATTGGAGAAGCGATAGCTGGCGATCGGCAGGAGTGGGTGCTTGCGACCAAGTTCGGGCATCACTTCCACGGTCATCAGGATCGAACCGGCCATTGGACGCCTGATGAGGTGCAAAAGCAGCTGGAGGATTCCTTGCGCGCGCTGCGGACGGATTACATCGACCTGTATCAGTTCCATTCCGGCGCAGACGAGTTTTTTGACCGCGATGATTTGTGGACGATGCTGGATAAGCAAGTGCAAACGGGGAAAATCCGTCATCTGGGCATCTCCATCGGCAGCAATGACAATCTGCACCAGACGGCTGCGGCAAGTCGTGTGAACGCCCAGGCAATTCAGGTTGTCTACAACCGCCTTGACCGCAAGCCGGAGGAGCGCGTCTTCCCGTCTTGTGAAGAGCAGGATCTCGGCGTATTGGCCCGTGTGCCGCTCGCAAGCGGATACTTGAGCGGCAAATACAAGCCAGGCGCCTCGTTTGCCGCCAATGACGTGCGGAATCGTCATGATCGCGACGAGCGCGATGCCAAGCTGCAGCTTGTAGATGAGATCAGACGGACGGAGGTTCCGGAAGGAGTCAGCATGTCAGAGTGGGCGCTCGCGTGGTGCCTCACCCATCCGGCTGTCACCAGCGTGATTCCGGGCTGCAAAGATGAGGAGCAGGTGCGCGTGAATGCGCGTGCGGCGGAGCTGTCGCTCGTAAGCGATGATCATCCGCAGGCGTGGAAATAAAAGGAGCATAGAAAAGAAGGGCGTCACCCGAGCTAAAAGCAAGGGGGACGTCCTTTTTTCACGAAGACACCACTTGCCCCACACCGCGCTTCCGCTTTTCAATGAATGCCATCAACGATCGTCCCACCCACATCGTGGCGATGAACGGAAACGTTAATGCAGGCAACCCGACGGTGCCGAGCAGGGCAGAAAGGAACGGATAGAGAAGCGCGGACCCGAGCGCGAAACAAATGGACAGGAGTGCAGGGTACCGCGTCTTCACCTGCAAAATTCCGAGTGCGGATAAGGCCGCGTTGGTGCTGATCAACCCAGCCGTGAGATAGGGTGCCTCGCCGAGCCACGCGAAGGGCAGACAGCCGATGGCGGCGCCAACAAAGGTGAGCACAAGCTGGCGTGGCGGGCACGCGGTGGCCAGTCCTACGAGAATCAAGAGGCCGCCAAGTGCGGAGGGCAAGAAAAAAATTTGTCCCATGCCCGTGAGCGGAATTGTCCAGTTGAAAGCGGACGCGGATGCGGCGCCGAGATCAGGACGGATGATCGCAAGTACGACCCAAGCGAGGGCTACATACGGCATCGTGTAGGGCGGGATGCCGAAGCGTTGAAACAGGTCATACAAAAAAACGCTCAGTCCCGCAGTGAACACAATACACGCCCAAAGCAGCCAATCGTGCGGCAAAAAGGTGGCGAATGCGAGTCCGAGCAAGGCCCCGTTGTATCCGTACAAACCTTCTACGATCGTCGCCTGCGGACGTTTGCTGAGTGAAGCGGTACCATTCGCAGCAATGGTGCCAACCAAGCAGGCGAACGCGAGAAGCGGGGAGTAAAGCAGGAAGGCACACAGGAAGATCCCTCCTGCGAGCGGCTTCCGGAAAAAAACGCTTTGTGCAATACCGGATAAACCATGAATGAAAACGTGTCGAATGCCCATTGAGATTGTGTCTCCATTTCGAATACAAAGAGTAGGATGAAAGGTAAAAGCCTGTCTTAGCTGCTAGCTAAAGTATAACAGAGCCGCTATCGTTTCTCATGACCGAAATCGCTGCGGGCTCAGCCTCCAGACTTGCCTACGGGGGCTGAATAAGGTGGGCAACTTTTACCAAATAGTCGTGAAATGTTCACGACACCTTTACATTTTCACTGTACGATATTATCAAAAGAAAAAACAGGATAAAAAAGGATAAACAACGAAATTAAAACAGTACAAATGTGCATTGAGTTTGTAAGGGGGATCGTATGCGCCAAAACGTGCGTTTTCAGCTGACGATTACGCGGAAAATCCTGATTAGCTTTACTGTCGCGATCCTTTGCCTCGGCGGCCTGAACCTGTATTTGACGATGGGGATGCAGAAGCAAAGTGAAAAGTACGAGGGTATCATGAGCAATTTGTTTTTACTTGGCGGTATCAAAAGCAAGTCTGCGCTCATCGAGAAGGAGCTGCGTGCAGTTTATTACGGGACCACCGATATTGAGGCGGCGGGCCACCGGACAGCAGCGGACCAGATCAAGAGCGATTTGGAGCGGGGATCGCTTTCTCTTTCCGCAAAGGAGCGGGAAGCGGCGCTGAACCTGCTGCAGCTGTTGGTGGACAAGATGGAGGGGGCGGAACAGCTGGCGAGGGCGAAGGAGCTGGGGAAAATGGAGGATGTACTCGGTGAGATCGTGAAACGGCAAGCATTTTTTCAGGCGCAAATCGATGGGCTGATCAGCCAGGAGCTGGTGAAGAGCGAATCGCTCCGGCAGACGTTGCAGGCGGAGCAGAAAAAGTCGGCTGCGATTAATCTGGTCGCCCTTGTCGCCGCGCTGGTAGGCTCCGTATTGCTAGCGCTTTTCATCGCACGCAACATTTCCCGTCCCATCCGCGAGCTGACGAAATTGGCGGAACGAATCGCGGCGGGTCAGCTTTCCGTCGGAGAGATGAAGGTGAAAACCAATGACGAGCTGAAAGGGCTGGCGCATTCTTTCAATGAGATGGCAGGCAGCCTCAAGGAAATTATCGCTACCGCCCACCAAGTGAACCACAATGTGCATCATACGTTTGTCGGGCTGAAGGAAAGCTCGGAGCAAAACGTGACGGTAGGGGAACGGGTAGCCGATGCGGTGACAGAAATGGATGAAGCGCTGCGGACGCAAGCCAGTGAGCTGCAGGGTACAGCGGAGGCGACACAATCGATGCACGTGCTGTCGCAAGAGATCGCCAAAGGATCGGAGGCCATTTTGGAACGGGCTACTCACATGGCTGCTTTAGCGGAGGAAGGCAATCGCTCCAACACGCAGTTTGTCCAGCAGTATCAGACGGTTGCACAGGTGATGAAGCAGACGGCAAGCCATACAGGGGAGCTTGTGGCGCGGACGCGCGCGATGAATGCGATTGTGCTGCGTATCGCTGAAATTTCCGAGCTGACCAACCTGCTGTCCTTGAACGCCTCCATCGAAGCGGCGCGAGCAGGAGAATCCGGCAAAGGCTTCGCGGTGGTCGCGGGGGAAATACGCAAGCTGGCTGGCTTGTCCGCTGATTCCGCAGGCGAAATCGCTCGGATCATCCATTCGGTTCAAGGCGAATCGGAGACGATGCAGGCGATGATGAACGAAAGCGTCAGCGAGATGGAGCGAGGCAGCATGCTCGCACGCGACACGACACAATCGCTGCTGCTGATTCAGGACGCCAATCAGGCGGTTCATGCGGAAATCGGACACATTTTTCATGACCTGCAAGATTTGAAAGTCCGGATCGATCGAGTGAACGAAAGCAGCGGGACGATTGACAAGACAGCTGTCCAGCTCCAGGAACGGATGGGACTGATCGCGGCAGCCGTGACCGAGCAGAGCGCACATCTGCAGGAAGGCGCCGCATCGGCTGTTGTGCTGGCCGATCTGGCTGAAAGAATGGACGCTGTGCTGGCACGCTTCCAGATCGAAACGCGTCATTGACACCTGCATCATGCTCTTTTACAATGTGGTTAACTTTACAGGCGATGGAGTTCGCCTTTACCTGCCCGACGGCTGATGACTCCTACCGATACCATTAGGTCGGTAGGAGTTTGTTTCTTTTTATAGAGCCAATCAGAAAGGAATGTACGTATTCATGAACCTACTTTTCCTCAGCGTCGGTGCCTTTCTGGGGACGATCGCACGGTATGAAGCAGGACAGCTCGTACCGCCCGCGGAATCCGGGTTTCCGCTCGGCACATGGTTGATCAACATGGCCGGCTGCCTGTTTCTCGGCTGGTTTTTCACTCGATGGAAAGCGCCGTCGGCGATCCGGCTTGGCATCGGCACCGGATTTACCGGCGCGTTCACAACCTTTTCCACGTTTTCGGTGGAGACGATGCAGTTGATTGATGCAGGGCAAGCGGGGATGGCGCTATTGTATGCGGCTGCAAGCGTAGTCGGCGGGATTTTGTTTGCCGCAGTGGGCTTTTGGATAGCTGTGCAGCAGGACAAAGGGAAGGCGCGAGAGGGGGGGCACAAGCGATGACGGTCTGGATCGGTTTATGCGGAATCGTTGGTGCGCTCATGAGGTTTTTCTTAGGAAAAATCATTGCGGACAATAGCAAAAACACGTTTCCCTTAGGCACGTTTGTGATCAATCTCACCGGCTCGCTTATTCTCGGGGTGTTGTACGCTCTTCACCAGAAGGGAAGCATCTCGGGGGATGTCTGGCTCTTAGTGGGCGTAGGATTTTGCGGCGCGTACACGACGTTTTCGACGTTCGGGTTCGAAACCGTCCAGCTCGTGGAGAAAGGCATGCGCAAGGCAGCGCTTTTCTACGTGCTGCTGTCCGCAGTTCTCGGCGTATGCTTTGCCTGGATCGGTTTTCTGCTTTGCGTTTAGACAAGCAGGAGATGGCGCTTACGCCTGACGTAACAAAAGTCCCCACCATTGCGCGGGGACTTTTGTTTGTACAGATAAGGATTTATAAAATTCTTATCCAGTATAAGAGCAACCGCAGCTTAAGCCCAAAGCATGGCGTAGCCAGGTTTTCTAACAAGACAATCGCTATTCTTCGTAATTAGCTAATGCTTCCACAATTTCGTCCTGAATCGATGTCATCACCTTGGAGCTGGTGGCGTAGCCGTTCAATAGAATTGAGAACACCAGCTTGGTGCCGCCTTTTGTGGTGACATAGCCGGATAGGCTGTTGACACCCGACATCGAGCCGGTTTTCGCGTGCACGTTGTTTTCCGCCGCCGTGCCTTTCATCCGGTTTTTCAGCGTCCCATCCACGCCTGCGATCGGCAGGGAGTCGTAGTAGATGTCAAACGACTCCGCAGCTGCCATACCTTCCAGTGCAGCGGTGATGTGACGGGCGGATATTTGGTCGTAGCGGGTAAGCCCGGAGCCATCGACCATATCGAAATTGGTTGTCCAGCCGAACGATTTCAATACCGCTTGAACCGCTTCAATACCGGCATCAGCCGTACCGGAACCATTCGCTTTGGCGCCGACCGCTTTGAGCAGCATCTCGGCATACAGATTGTCGCTCTTTTTATTCATGTATGTCAAAATATCGGCTAGCGGCTCCGATTGAAAGACCTTCAGCTTGGTGACTTTTGTAGGCAACTCGCCGCGTTTGACTTCACTGCCGTTTGTAAATTTGATGCCGGCTTCCTCCAGCTTTTCCTTCAATACGGTGCCGAAGTAGAGCGCTGGCTGCTCAACGGGCACCCGCTCGTAGTCGGCATCGCTTCCAAGCGGCAGGTTGCCTTGCAGGCGAATCGTATCTGTTGCACGGTCACGCAGGATCGTAAACGTGTTTTCTTCATCCTTTGCGACTGTTTTGGCTTCATTGATCACGGTCACGTAGCTCGTATTCGGGGTAATCGTCACTTTCACCGGTTTGTCCTTGCGTGCGCCCGGCTCGTAGGAGATCATCACGGTCCCGCGATTGAGCGATAGCGCGTCGATCAGCGCGTTGTAGTAGTAGCTTTCGTCATCCCAAGCCCAGCCAAGCCCAAGTCGCTGGTCGTCAAAATAGGTGTCATCGAGGATCAGGTCGCCATTGATACGCTTGATGCCGCGTTTTTTGATTGCATCGACGATCGACTCGATCGAGACGCCGTCCTGCGCCTTCAGCTCATCCTCCGTATGGATAGACGGGTCGCCGTAGCCTTTCACGTATAGGTTTCCTTTTAACAGGCCGTCGTCGGTTACGGGGGTGGAGGCAGAAAGCTCGGTTTTGAAGCGGTAATCGCTGCCCAGCTCGGTCAACGCGGTGGCGCCTGTCAAAAGCTTCAGATTGGAAGCGGGGGTCATCAGCTTGTCGGCGTCGTGGGCGTACCAGGTGGCCTCTTTTCCTTTTTCATCCAACGCTTTTACGATGATGCCAGCAGATACGCCCGTCGCTTCCGGTGCGTCGAGGATCGGATCGAGTAGGTCGCTGAGCTTGTAGGCTTCCGGTTCGGGCAGCCCATCATCGCCCGGCTCATCGAGTTCCGGATAGGAGGCCATCAGCACGGCGACTTGATCCTGCAGGCTGCGAGCGTACTTGCTCTTGTAAATGCCGTTGGTGATGATCGAAAAGGCCAGCTTGTCCCCGTTTTTTGCCGTCACATAGCCGGAGAGCGAATTGACGCCGCTCATCGAGCCGGTTTTCGCGATCAGATTCTTTTCAGCAGGCGTGCCTTTCAGGCGATTTGCCAGGGTGCCGTCCACACCAGCGATGGGGAGCGTCGATTCCAAAAGTTCGCTGTACGGTTTTTCCTGAACGTAGCGGAGCAGCTGGACCATCTGCTCAGTCGTGATCAGGTCATAGCGGGACAAACCGGAGCCGTCAGCTTGGCTGTAGCCGGTCGTGATCCCTGCTTCATTCAGAAAATCAGCGACAACCTCCGCACCAGCTTCCGCGCTGCCTTTCCTTTTTTCCACGGCGCCGAGTGTTTTGAGCAGCTGCTCGGCGTAAAAATTATCGCTTTCCTTGTTCAATTCAACCATGATTTCGCCAAGCGGCCTGGACTCGTGGGTTACGACAGGCTCATCGTACGCCTTGTCAGTCGTCTGAATGCGGATCGAGGAGCCGAGCTTGATGCCCGCTTCTTCGAGCTTACGCTTCCAGACGTTGCCGACATAAAGTGTCGGATTTTCGATCGAGACATCTTCCTGATAGGAGGAGGCATCCACACCGATCGTACCCGTTACCGTCACCACATTTTTCCCGCGCGCCCGCGTGACTGTCACATCGGCCGTTTTGCCATCGACCGTTTTCACCTGGTTGTCGATCGCCATGGTATCGGTTTGTGGATCGAGCGTGATTTCCGCTTTCTTGCCTGACTTGCCAGGGGTGACCGTCAGTGTGACGAAATTTTTGTGCAGAGCCAGCGCGCTGAGCTGGGCGCTGTACCCATAAGGCTCATCGTCCCACATCCAGCCCGCGCCGAGGCGCACATCGTCAAAATAGCTGTCATCGAGCAGCAAGCGGCTGCGTACGGTCGTGACACCTTTTTCTTTCAGGTCGTGGGCGAGCTCTTCAAGATCGGCCTCCGTCAGCGTCGGGTCGCCATATCCTTTCAAAATCAGCTCGGTGACTTGCCCGCGCGCATTGATGCCGCCTTTTACGAAAACCTCCGTCTTGAAAGTGTAGTCGGGCCCAAGTCGGTCCAGTGCGGTCACGCCGGTAAACAGCTTCATGTTGGAGGCGGGAACATAGTTTTTGTCCGCGTTGTGGCTGTAAAGCATTTTGTCTTTTGTCAGATCGTAGATGGAGATGCCCGACTGCATGCCGATGCTCTCGGGGTTTTGTTCGAGGGCATACAGCACAGCATCGACCTGCGCGGTCATCGGATCGGCTGTGTGAGCAGAGGCGAGAGTCGGAACTGCCGCCAATTGGAGGAGCAGGCTGAAAGCCATAAGCCATTTGAAAAACGGATTTCTGTACGTTTTTTTCATGAAAACCTCCTTTTTTATGAAACAATATTTCGAAAATTTCAAAAATATTATACGGGAAAATTTTCTGTACTGGCAATGCTTATTTTTGCTCAAATTTGTTGTGAAAAATTTCAATGAATTCCTACAAATTTCGTTATAATAGGCTTGTACCATCATTATCCATAGGAGCTAATGCCCGAGTTAGGAGATTGTCCGAACATGAAGTTGCAGACTAGATTATTCGTTTTAATTGTAAGCGTTGTATTTTTGACGGTCTCGCTGGTTGTTGCGACCCAGGCGTATCGGTCTCGCGAGGCGGCGCTGCAATCTGCCGAGGAATTGGCTCAATCATTGACGAAGCAGTACGCCCGCCAGACGGAAAACAAGCTGGGGAACGCCATGCAGGCAACAAATGCGCTTGCAAGCGTGTTAGCAGCGATGAAGGCAACGAACACGACGTCACGCAAAAGCGTCGATCAAATGCTGCGTAATGTGTTGGAGCAAAACCCGGCATTTACCGCTGTTTGGAGTTTGTGGGAGCCGAACCGGTTCGACGGATTGGATGCGCAATACGCCAACCCGTCCAAAGAAGACAAAACAGGCGCGTACATGCCAGTCTGGGCGCGCGATGCAGAGAACCGGATCTTGTATGATGAGACGTTTGTATACAGCCAGGAAATTACGGAGGATTACTACAAGCTGCCCAAGCAAACGAAGAAGAGCGCTGTGATGGAGCCGTACGCAGGGAGCGTCAACCACAAGGAAGTGCTGATGACCTCCTTTGTCGCGCCGATCGTGGTGAACGGCGTGTTTGAAGGAGTCATCGGCGTGGATATGTCGCTTGGCGACTTGCAGGTGATGAACAACAGCCTGTCCATCTATCAAACAGGAACCGGCATGATTTTGACAGAGAAGGGCACCGTCGTTTCCGCCAAAGAGGCTGACCTGCTCGGAAAAAATGTCGGCGATTCCAAACTGTCCTACGCGGGCTTGCTGAAAGTGGCAGCAGAAAAAGGAACAGACGGACGCTCGATCGATGGCGACACGTACCTGACCTATGCTCCGATCCAGCTGGGCGAGGAGGGAAAGGGATGGACATACGCGGTCAGCGTTCCGCTGCATGAAGTAACGGCGGAATCGGACAAAACGCTGATGCTCACGCTGGTGACAGGGGGAGCAGGCCTGCTGTTGATCTGCATCCTGATCATGGGCATCACCCGCAGCATCGTGCGCGTCGTCGCAAGGCTGGCGGAGCATGCGACACAGGTCGCCGAAGGAGATTTCACCCATTCGATCGAACCTGCGGTGCTGTCGCGACGCGATGAGCTGGGCGTGCTGGCACGTTCGTTCGCGCGGATCGCGGAAAACATGAATCGGATGATTGGGCAAATTTCGCACGGTGCGATGGAAGCAGCGGGCACCGCCGAGCAGCTGCGCCTTGATGCGGGTGAAACGAAGGCGGCTTCCGAGCAGATTTCCCAATCGGTCAGCCAAATCGCCCAGGGCAGCGATGAACAGGCGGCAAGCGCCGAGGAAAGCGCAAAGGCGCTGCAACAGATGGCCGAGCAGATCGGGATGGTGGCGGATACGGCAGCGTCCGTGCTCGGGGCATCCCAGGAGATGTCCAGGCGGGCAGCCGACGGTTTGACCGTTGTTGGCGACGCGATGGTCCAGGTGGAGCAAATCATGAAAACGATCGAAGCGGGAACCGAGCAGGTGGCATCGGTCGTAAACGTGCTCCATAGCGATTCGACGGAAATCCGCGACATTTTGCAGCTGATTTCCCATGTCTCGGCCCAGACGAACCTGCTGTCGCTGAATGCGGCGATCGAGGCGGCACGGTCGGGCGAGGCGGGCCGCGGCTTCGCGGTGGTTGCCGACGAAATCCGCAAGCTGGCGGGACAGAGCCAATACGCGACCGACCAGATCCAGACGATCATGGGCAATATCCAGAACAATACGAGCATGACGCTTTCCGTGATGGAGAGCGGCAAGGCGGACGTCGAATCGGTAAAAGAGCTGATTCACAATGTCAGCCAGGTGTTTTTTTCGCTGGAAGCGGCGATCGGCGAGACCGAGCGGCAGATCGAGCAGCTGTCCCTCCTTTCGGCCAACATGACGGCAAATGCCGAGGAAGTGACGGCGGGAATCGAGGAGATGGCGACAATCGCCCGCGAATCGACCGGCCAGGTGAACAACGCGGCTCACTCCGCCCAGCAGCAGCTGGTTGCGATGAACAGCGTCGTACAGTCGGTCATGAACGTGAGCGAGCTGTCGCAAGAGCTGAAGCGACTGGTCAGTTCATTCAAAGTAAAGGCGTAAGAAGAGTAAGCTTAACGGTGCGAAAAAAACGATTGCGCAAAGGGAGAGGGAAAAGCTATGGACATTCAAATTGAACGCAATGTGCGCGTTGCTATGCGCGACGGCGTGACGCTGTCGGCCGATGTGTATCGTCCCAAGGAAGAAGGGCGCTATCCGGCGATCGTCGTGCGGACCCCTTATTTGAAAACCTCGAAGGCGACGTTTGATAATGGCAGCTATTTTGCCCGACACGGGTTCGCTGTCGTCTATATGGATGTCCGCGGTCGCGGTGATTCCGAAGGTGAATTCAAGCCGTATTTCAATGAAGGCAAAGACGGCTATGACTCTATCGAGTGGGCTGCGGCGCAGCCATGGTGCACCGGTGCTGTCGGCACGATGGGCGGCTCCTATCTGGCCCGCATTCAGTGGCTGACCGCTATTACCCAGCCACCTTCGCTCAAGGCGATGATTTGCTCCGTCACGCCGTCCGATCCGTTTGTGGAATGGCCCACAGGCGTACCGACACCGCACCATCTCTGCTGGCTCCATATGGTCAGCGGCCGCGTGATGCAAAATGTCGACGTGATCGATTGGGAGAACGCCTACTGGCATTTGCCGCTTGCCACGATGGATGAGTTAACTGGCAGGCTTTCCGCCGAATGGCGGGAGGAGATCGAGCATCCCCAGCTCGACGAATACTGGGAGCGCATCTGTTACCAGACCAAGTTCGACCGTGTCGATGTGCCGGTCATGCACGTCTCCGGCTGGTACGATGACGAGCAGGTCGGGACGCCGCTTAACTTCATCGGCATGACGAAGGGTGCGAAAAGTGAGTTCGCCCGCGAGAACCAGAAGCTTTTAATGGGGCCGTGGCCGCATGGCATTAACCAGTCGACCAAGCTGGGCGAGATCGACTTTGGACCGGACTCGGTCATCGATCTCCAAGGCTACCAGCTGCGCTGGTTCAATCATTGGCTCAAAGGCGAGGACAGCGGCATCATGGCGGAGCCGTCGGTGCGGATGTTCGTGATGGGTGAAAACAAATGGCGCGATGAATCGCAATGGCCGCTTGCGAATACGGAGTGGACCAAATTTTATTTGCGCAGCAACGGAATGGCGAACAGCCGCTTTGGCGATGGCTGGCTGTCGACCGAACAGCCTCCTGTAGACGGTGAGGCGACTGCGGATCGGTTCACCTACGATCCGGCTAACCCGGTGCCTTTCATTACCGAGCCGACCTCGGCACAGATCGGCGGCCCAGACGATTATTCCGCGATCGAGCGGCGGGATGATGTACTTGTCTACTGCACGGACGTGCTGGAGCATGATGTGGAAGTGAGCGGGCCGATCCGCATGGAGTTGTTCGCTTCCTCCAGCGCGGTGGATACCGATTTCACCGTGAAGCTTTTGGACGCCTGGCCGAACGGGTTCGCGCAGCGTTTGACGGACGGGCTGGTGCGCGCCCGCTTCCGCGATGGCATGGACAAGCCGTCCCTGATCGAGCCGGACAAGGTGTATCAGTATGACGTGGATTGCTGGAACACGAGCCATGTTTTCAAAAAAGGGCACCGCATTCGTGTGGAAATCTCATCGAGCGCATTCCCGAAATATGACCGCAATCTCAATACAGGCGCTCCGCTCGGGAAAACGGCGGAAATGATCGTCGCCAAGCAGACGATCTATCATGAACCGGAGCACGCGTCCGCGATCATGTTGCCGATCATCCCACGCAAGTAGAGCGTCCGGTTGGAAAAGCGCTGGCGAATGGCTGCGCATAAGCAGTACAATAGAAGGGACAGCGGCATTGGTCGCTGTCTCTTTCGTTTTTGACTGTGCGCAATAACAGGCAACCGTGGAGGTGCAGTTTTGTGGGTAAAGACAAAATCGTCGTGACCCGAAATATTCCTGAGCCGATCGTGGCTCGGCTGAGGGATGCGGCGCATGTTTTTTTATGGGAGCAAGACGAGGTGGCGATCCCGCGCGAGGTGCTGCTGAAGGAAGCAAGCGATGCCTCCGCGATCTATACGAATTTGACAGATCGGATCGACCGGGAGCTGTTTGATGCCGCGCCGAACCTGCGGGTGGTAGCGAACCTTGCCGTCGGATTCGACAACATCGATATCGCCGAGGCTACCCGTAGGGGCATTCCGGTCGGGAATACACCGGGCGTGCTGACGGAAACAACGGCCGATTTGGCGTTTGCGCTGCTGATGGCGGCGGCGAGGCGGATACCGGAAGCGGATCGTTTTGTACGCGATGGCAACTGGAAAAGCTGGTCACCGATGCTTCTGACCGGACAAGATGTGCACGGGGCAACCATCGGTATCATCGGAATGGGGCGGATCGGCGAGGCGGTGGCACGCCGGGCGAAAGGCTTCGAGATGAACATCCTGTATCACAACCGCAGTCGGAGACCGGAAGCGGAACAAGCGCTTGGTGCCCAATACCGCGAAATGGACGACCTTTTGCGCGAATCCGACTATGTCGTGCTGATGGCGCCGGCAACGGCTGAGACCGGCAAAATGATCGGGCAGCGAGAATTGGCGCTGATGAAGCCGAATGCAATCTTTGTCAACGCCTCCCGCGGGACCAATGTGGATGAGGAAGCGCTCTATGACGCCTTGAAAGAGCGGAAAATCTGGGCCGCGGGACTCGACGTATTCGAACGCGAGCCGATCGGCGCCGATCATCCGCTGCTTGCGCTCGACAATGTGGTGGTCGCGCCGCATATCGGAAGCGCTAGCATCGCGACACGCACCCGAATGGCGATGATCACCGCGGACAACATTTTGCTCGGACTCGCAGGTGAGAGGCTGCTGCATGCGGTGAATCCCGAAGTCTATGAAAAGTAAGGGAACATTTGTAGCATAAGCGACCTCATTTTGATAGAAATGAGGTCGCTGATAGGAAAAGAAGGATGAACCCTTTTTTCGCAAAAGGTGCCATCCTTCTTTCTTTTTTTCTTACAATCGTACAAGGGCATGCGTCAAATCACATCGATGGTTTCGACGCCTTTGCGGATTTTGGCCAGCAGTCCAACAAGCTGTGTCCGCTCTTCCGGTGCAAGCTCACTCATCATCTGGGAAATGAGCATGAACTGCATCGGAAGCAGCTTCTGCATCAGGACCAGCCCGCTTTCCGTCAAGTGGATGGTGTACATCCGCCGATCAGAGGGATGATCGTGTCTCTCGACCAGTCCGTCCCGTTCCAATCCATCTAACAAGCCTGTAATGGTGCCGCGCGTTACTCCTGCCCGGGCCGCAAGCTCAGATGGCGGCAGGCCGGTTTCGGCGTTACGTATGAGGAGCATCAAGAGGGTGACTTTTCCACGCGACAAACCGAATTGGGAAAGGTGGTTATCTGAAACCGTGAATACTTCGCTGGCTGCCCGTAAAAAGAGCAGATAGGTCTCGACAGCGGTTACGTCGAGTCCCGGATAAAAGACGGAGTACTCCTTCAATGTTTGCCGTGTCGGAATGTCACGCAAGTCAAACTCCAAAGGATCTTTCACCTCCCTGGGATTCGTTCTGGCAGAAAAAAGCGGCACCGCTTTCGCTTGAGCAAAGAGAGATGTCTGGAATCGCAGCAATTATTGAATATATATACACGTAATTATACTATATGATATTTTGAAAGAAGAAGTCGGAAGAAGGAGATTTTGGTCCATGGATTGTCGACAGATAGCTATTACTGGAACAGGCATGTATGTGCCGCCGCGCCGGGTCACCTCATCGGAGCTAGATCAGCGTCTCGGGCTTGCGGACGGCTGGACGGCCAAAAAAACAGGCGTGCTGGAACGGCGCTACACAGAAGGGGAAACGTCGTCGCAAATGGGGGCGAAGGCGGCTCGAGCTGCCTTGGAGCAGGCAGGGTACGAACTGTCCGACATCGACTGCATCGTTGGCGTGAGCGGTACCGCCCAGCAGGAGATTCCTTGCACGGCGGCGTTGATCCAGCGGGAGCTGGGCGGCGGTGGAAGCGGCATACCCGCTTTTGATCTGAACTCAACCTGCCTCAGCTTTGTGGCCGGGCTAGATACGATCTCGTATTTGGTCGAAGCGGGTCGGTATCGTCGGGTGCTCTTGGTCGCATCCGAGATCGCTTCCGTCGGTCTCGATTGGGAGCAAAAGGAAAGCTGCACGCTGTTTGGCGACGGTGCCGCAGCGGCTATTATCGAACGAACACCAGCCGGGAGCGCCTCTCGCATTTTGGCCGCCCGGATGGAAACATACAGCAAAGGAGCGCACTTGTCGGAAATTCGCGGCGGCGGGACGATGCTGCACCCGCGCTTGTACAGTGAGACGACAAAGGCGGATTTTCTTTTTCAAATGGATGGACGGGGCATTTTTCGGATGACGAGCCGGCTGATCGAGCCGTTTGTGGAGAAGCTTTTGTCGGAGAGTGGACTTGGCATGGATGAGATCGATTGGGTGATTCCGCATCAGGCGAGCGGCATGTCGATGCGCATCTTGCGGGAAAAGCTGGGGGTTCGCCCTGAGCGCTTCATTATGAATATTGCTAATTACGGAAATACAATCGCGACGAGCATTCCGCTCGCCTTGCATGAGACGATTGCAACAAGAGGGATCAAGCGGGGTGATCGCGTGCTTTTACTCGGCGTCTCGGCAGGGCTTTCGCTTGGGGGAATCGTGCTTGCGTATTGAGTCGCAGAGCCGACGCATTTTGCTGACAGGGGCACGGGCACCGGTCACACTGGAACTCGCGCGGATGTTTGCCCGGGCGGGTCATACGGTTTTTGCGGCGGACAGCATCGCCTACCATGGCTGTCGCTTTTCCCGCGCAGTGGAACAGTCGTTTCTGGTGGCACCGCCCCGGCAGCAGCCTGAGCAATTCATCCGCGATCTGCTGGCCGTGATCCGCAGGGAGCGAATCGAGCTGTTGGTCCCGACCTGTGAGGAAATTTTTTATATCGCCCAGGCACGCGATGAGCTGGCGGCGCATTGCCAGGTGCTTGCAGAGCCGATCGATCGGCTGGAGCAGCTCCATGATAAATACCGCTTTATTGAGATGGTGCAGTCATTCGGTCTGCCGGTGCCGCGGACGGTGCTTTGCCGCTCGCAAGCGGAACTGTCGGATGCATTGCGTCGATGGCAGCCAGCCGATCAGGCGGTCGTTGTAAAGCCGGTTTTTTCCCGATTTGGCGCGCGGGTCGCCATCGTCACCGACGGGAAAAATCCGCTTGCTGCAAACGAGATTTCACCGGATGTACCGTGGCTTGCGCAGACGTACGCATCCGGCACTGAGCTTTCGTCCTACACGCTCGCGCAAGAGGGCAAAGTGCTCGCGCATACCACGTATGAAGGCAGCTTTCGGGCGGGCATCGGGGCGTCAATTGCATTCGCCCATCGGGATGCGCCGCATATTGAGAGCTGGGTGGAAGAGGTAGTGGGCCGCCTCGGCTTCAGCGGGCAGATCGCCTTTGATCTGATCGAGGCGGAAGACGGGACGCTGTATCCGCTGGAATGCAATCCGCGCGCGACGAGCGGCATCCATTTGCTCGCCAGTTCGCCAAATTTTGCGCCATGTTTTTTCCGGCAGCCGCCTGCGCCGGTCTATCCCGCTGATGCCAGTGCCATGCTGTCTGCGGCGATGTGGCTGTACGGCTTGCCCGCTGCTCGCAGCGAGCGCCGTTTGGGCGAATGGCTGCGGACGATGCGCACCTCGCGGGATGTGCTGTTTCGCTGGAACGATCCGTTGCCGATGCTCGCACAAGGCTTGGCACTACTTTCTTTTTGGAAAAGAAGCCGGCACCACGACGCGTCGCTTTTGGCTGCGACGACACTCGATATCGAATGGAACGGGGAAGAGCGATGAAGCTGTTGGTTACCGGGGCGACCGGTTTTTTGGGACAAAAGACTGTACAGCGACTACACGCGCTAGGTCATGACGTAACGGCGCTTGGGCGCAACGAGGCGATCGGACAGCAGCTGGAATCGCAGGGCATTCGCTTTACCAAGGCCGATCTGCGCCAGTGCAAGGACATCATGGACGCGTGCAGGGACATGGACATGGTGCTGCATTGCGGAGCGCTTTCCTCACCATGGGGACGGTACGACGATTTTTACCACACCAATGTGGAAGGGACGCGACACGTGATCGATGGCTGCCGCACGCATGGGGTGAAGCGGCTGATCCACGTGTCGACGCCTAGTATTTATTTCGCATTCCAAGACTGTTTGTCGATCACAGAGGACGACCCCTTGCCGCGCCGCTTTGCCAACGCGTATGCCCATACCAAGCATGCAGCGGAGCAAGACGTGTTTCTGGCTGCCGAGACAGGGCTTGAAACCGTCATTCTGCGCCCGCGCGCACTGTTTGGGCCGGGGGACACCACAATCATCCCAAGGCTGATCCGGGCGAACGAGAAAGGCTTCGTCCCGCTGATTAACGGCGGTATGGCGCTGCTCGATGTCACGTACATCGACAACGTGGTGGACAGTTTGCTGCTCGCCATGCACGCACCGCCACAGGCATTGGGCAAAGCCTACAACATCACGAATGGTCAGCCGATTCAGCTGAAGCGGCTTTTGGATTTGCTGTTTGCCAGGATGGGCGTGCCCTTTCGCGGGCGCAAGATTGCCTATCCTGTCGCAGCGTTATTGGCGGCAGGTATGGAAGCGATGGCGACACTTGCGTCGCGCAGCAAAGAACCGCTCCTGACCCGCTACACCGTAGGCGTTTTGGCGAAAAGCCAGACGCTTGACATTAGCGCCGCAAGAAGAGAGCTTGGCTATGAGCCGGCCATCAGCATAGAGGAAGGGATCGATCGATTTGTACAATGGTGGCAAAAGGGAGCAGACGGACATTCGCTTTGAGTTATTGTGTGCCGGATACTGTACGCATCGCGAAAAAATGACGCTGCAGACAGGCAGCTGGCAACAAATTCGCATTCCCGCGCTATTCGGCTTGATCCATCATCCGACTGCGGGGCCGATTTTGTTTGATACCGGCTATGCAGAACATTTTGAACAGGCGTGCAGCCGCTTTCCGTATTCGCTGTACAAACGGGCGACACCTGTTTATTTCCGACCGGAAGAGGGGGCGGCGGCCCAGCTGCGCGCGCGGGGCATACAGCCGGAAGACGTCCGCCACATCATTTTGTCCCATTTCCATGCGGACCACGTGGCAGGCTGCGCCGATTTCCCGAATGCCACGTTTTACTGCTTCCGCTCCGCTTATGAGTTCGTCAAGGAAAAACAAGGGCTGGCTGCTGTACGTTACGGATTTGTCCCGAGTCTGTTACCCCCTGATTTCGAAAGTCGGGCGGTCTTCATAGACACAAGCGTTCCGGTCGAGCTGCCGGATGAGTTGGAAGCGTTCGATTCGGGGTATGATGTACTGGGCGATGGCAGTCTCACCGCGATCGAAATGAGTGGACATGCCGTTGGGCAGTTCGGGCTGTATTTTCGCACGGCATTAGGCGAGCAGATGCTGCTGTGCGCCGATGCGGTTTGGTCGAGCAAGGCGTATCGCGAGGCGATTTCGCCGCATTTGTTCGCCTATTGGCTGTTTCCCGATCGGAGTGCATACAATGACACGCTGTCCCGGCTGCATTTGACATACAAATGTTACCCGCAGGTGACGATCATCCCGTCGCATTGCGGGGAATGGTGGGAGCAGGTGAAAAAAGGATGGGAGTAGGGCGCAGGTTCGCAGATTTGGTTGCGTTCATCCGCTATTATGCCAAAGCCAAACGGGGCGGACGTTTTCGGACGCGGGCCGCGCTAGAGGAGTGGCAGGATCGGCAGGTACGCACTTTTCTGGCCTTTGTGCGCAGCCGGTCGCCTTTTTACCGCGAGTATTACAGCGGCTTGGATGAGCGTGACTGGCAGCGCTATCCCATGATTGACAAAACGATTATGATGGCGGAGTTCGACCGATTGAACACGGTGGGGATCGGACGAGAGGAAGCACTTTCCCTTGCGCTGGAAGCGGAGGAGACGCGCGACTTCACCCCGGAAATCAGGGGGATCACCATCGGGCTGTCTTCCGGTACGTCCGGCAACAGAGGGCTTTTTCTCGTCAGCCCGAAGGAGCGGGTGATGTGGGCTGCCACCATGTTGGGAAAAGCGCTCCCCGGTTCGCTCTTTGCGGAGCAGCGCATCGCGTTTTTCCTGCGGGCCAACAGCAACCTGTACGGCTCCGTGCAAAAAAGGCGCATCCAGTTTCAGTTTTTTGATTTGCTAGACGACGTGTCTGTCCATATTGAACATCTAAATCGGTATCAGCCGTCGATTATCGTTTCACCGCCATCCATGCTGCGTTTGTTGGGGGAGGCGCAAATGCGCGGCGAGCTTAACGTTACGCCAGCTAAAATCATTTCGGTGGCGGAGGTGCTCGATCCGCTCGACCAGTCGTTTTTGTCAACGTGCTTCAAACAAGTTATCCATCAGGTATACCAATGCACGGAAGGGTTTTTGGCGACGACCTGTAGCCACGGTACCCTTCATTTGAATGAAGACTTGCTGGTGATCCAAAAAGAGTATTTGGACCGTGAGCAAGGGAAATTCGTTCCGATCATTACCGATTTCACCCGCACGACACAGCCGATTATCCGCTATCGGCTCAATGATATTTTGACCGAGCAGACAGTGCCATGTCCGTGCGGGTCCGTTTTTACACCGATCGTTGCCATCGAAGGGCGATGTGACGACTTGTTTTATTTTCCATCGGTGAAAAACGGCGAGCTGGTGCCGGTATTCCCGGATTTCATCCGCAGGGCCGTGATCGCCGCGACACCGGATGTCCGAGAATATCGCGTGATACAGGAAGGTCCGCAGCATGTGCAGATCATGCTGCGAGGGCCAGAAGACAAGCGGCAAGAGATGGAAGACGCGGTGGCGGCAAGCTTGTGTCACATTCTGGAAGGGATGGGGGTTCGACCGCCCGTCATCGGCTTTATGCCGTATGAGTTTGTCCCCGGCGCAACAAAGCTGCGGCGGGTGGAGAGGAGATTTACGCTTGTGTGAGAGAGAGGAGCCGGCACTGTACGGCAAAGAAACGATCGGACTGCTGCGTTGGGAGACAAAGCGCGACGGGGCGTATGCCAAAGCCTACCTCGAGCCGTTGATCAAAGACGGGGTTGAGCCGTATATCGCCAACATCCGCACGACGATGCTGGCATTGACCATCGACGATCTGGTGATGCCAATCACGGTCAATGATGCCGACTATGACAACGCCTATGTGTGCTCGCCGTATACGCACTATGTCAGCTATGCAAAGGAAGAGCTGTATTTGGTTCCGGCTGGGTGGCAGCGGGCGCTGCTAGGCGGCGTATTGACGCTGTTGGGCAAGTGGCTTCGGGCAGGGCGCGTCAACAAGGTTGTATGCGTTAACAATTGGCTGCTCTCGACCAACCTGTACCATCCGCTAACGGCAGAGCAGCTTGCGCGCATTACCGCTTTTTTGGCAGACTTGTATCCTGATCACGCGATCTTGTTCCGGTCGGTGCAGGACGGTACGGACGGAATGCTTCCTAAGCTGTTGACCGATGCGGGATACAAGGCGATCATGAGCAGGCAGATTTATGTGTACAAGCCGGAGCAGGACGGCGAGCTGCCATCCAAGCACCGTTGGATTCTCAAGCGCGACCAGAAGCTGCTTTCTGCGTGCCCATACACCGTACGGCGCAATGATGAGATCGGCGATGAGGAGGTGCGGCGGATTGCGGAGCTGTACGGGCAATTGTATTTGGCCAAGTATTCGCTGCACAACCCACAGTTTACCGAACGTTTCATCCACATGGCCTTACGCGAGCATTTGCTCTCCATCGCGGTCATGACGGGTGGGGACAAAGCGGAAGCGACGAAAGGCGGACAGCAGGCTGCAGACGCAGTACTCGGTTATTTCGTCCGCAACGGGGTCATGACTACACCGCTTTTCGGCTATGACACGAATATACCGGCGGAGGCGAGCTTGTACCGGCTGCTTTCGGCCCAGCTCGTGGCCGATGCGCGCCAGCACGGGCTCATTCTCCATCAAAGCTCGGGGGCGGCATCGTTCAAGCGCTGCCGCGGGGCAAGGCCGCATGTGGAATGGAACATGGTCTACGACCGACATTTGCCTGCCCGCCGGCGGCAGGTTTGGTCGGGCTTGCAATGGATTTCCGAAAAAATCGGGATGCCGCTGATGAGGCGGCTGAAGCTGTGAAGGAGCACTCCTGTTGTGGGAGTGCTTTTTTGTCTGGCTGATCCGTTGGGCGGCTGCCGCATTTGACAGTAAGCGCATTCCTTTGCGATGCTATACAGGAGGATTGACGAAGGGGTGTACAAATTGAGCAAAACATTGGTGTTAGCGGAAAAGCCTTCCGTTGGACGTGATATAGCGAAAGTGCTGGAATGCCATAAAAAAGGAAACGGTTTTTTTGAAGGGGACCGCTACATTGTGACATGGGCCTTGGGCCATTTGGTGACACTGGCAGACCCGGAAAACTACGGTCAGCAATACAGCGCGTGGCGGATTGAGGATTTGCCGATTTTGCCGTCTTCTTTGCGATTAGTCGTGATCAAGGAAAGCAACCGGCAGTTCCACACGGTTAAGCAGCAAATGAATCGCAATGATGTAAAAGAGATTGTCATCGCAACCGATGCCGGTCGGGAAGGGGAGCTGGTCGCACGCTGGATCCTTGAGCTCGCACATGCGAAAAAGCCCTTGAAACGACTGTGGATTTCATCGGTAACGGACAAAGCGATCAAAGACGGCTTCCGCAATCTACGCGACGGACGGGAGTTCGAAAACCTGTATGCCTCCGCAGCAGCTCGCGCCGAAGCGGACTGGATGGTTGGCATCAATGCGACGCGCGCTCTGACGTGTCGGCACAATGCACAGCTCTCCTGCGGTCGCGTCCAGACGCCGACGATTGCCATCATCGCCCAACGAGAAGAAGAGATTCGCCAGTTCGTACCCAAGCCGTTTTACGGCATGACAGCCGTGACGCAGGATCATCTCAAGCTGCAATGGCAAGATCAGCAGACGCGTGAGATGCGTACCTTTTCCAAAGAAAAGGCGGACCAGCTGCTCGCTTCCGTCAAAAACAAGCATGCCGAGGTGAACGACGTCACCAAGGCGCTGAAAAAAAGCTATGCGCCGCAGCTGTACGATTTGACTGAGCTGCAGCGGGACGCCAACAAGCTGTTCGGCTACTCGGCAAAAGAAACGCTGTCGATCATGCAAGGCTTGTATGAAAACCACAAGGTGCTGACCTATCCGCGAACCGATTCGCGTTTTCTCTCGTCCGATCTGGTCGAGACGCTTACCGATCGGGTGAAAGCGGTGCAGGTCAAACCGTACAGCCCGCTTGCGGCCAAAGTGCTGCGTGCGCCGATCCGGGCCAACAAATCGTTTGTCGACGACAGCAAAGTCTCCGATCACCATGCGATCATCCCGACCGAGCAATCGGTGTTCCCGGGTGCTTTGAGCGACAAAGAGCGGAAAATTTTTGATCTGGTGGTCAAACGCTTCCTCGCTGTACTGTTCCCGCCGTTTGAATACGAGCAGACGACGATCAAGGCTAAGATCGGTAATGAGGTTTTCCTCGCAAAAGGAAAACGGGTGATCAACCTTGGCTGGAAGGAAGTCTACGACCACGATGTCGAAGATGACGAGGCAAAAGAAGATCTTACGGATCAATTGCTTCCCGAGATCAACAAAGGCGACCAGCTGCGCATCGCCGCCGTTTCCCAAACCAAAGGCGAGACCAAGCCGCCTGAACCGTTTACGGAAGCGAGCCTGCTGTCTGCGATGGAGAATCCGGCGAAATACATGACCGCCGAAAGCAAGGACCTAATCCAAACGATTGGGGAAACCGGCGGACTGGGCACTGTGGCGACGCGCGCGGATATTATCGAAAAGCTGTTCAACAGCTTCCTGATCGAAAAACGCGGCAAAAGCATCTACATCACCTCCAAAGGAAAGCAGCTGCTGGAGCTGGTTCCAGCCGACATGCAATCGCCGACACTAACCGCCAAATGGGAGCAAAAGCTGTCCGCGATCGCCAAAGGCAAGCTGAACAAGCAAGCCTTCATCGGCGAGATGAAAGCCTATGCCCAGTCGGTCGTAGCGGAAATCAAGAACAGCGACAAGCAGTTCAAGCACGAAAACGTGACGCGCAGCAAATGCCCGGAATGTGGCAAGTTTCTGCTGGAGGTAAACGGCAAAAAAGGCAAGATGCTCGTTTGCCAGGATCGGGAGTGCGGCTATCGCAAAGGCATTGCCAAAGTGACCAACGCCCGCTGCCCGCAATGCCACAAGCGGCTGGAGCTGCGAGGCGAGGGCGAGGGCCAGACGTTTGTCTGCGTCTGCGGCCACCGGGAGAAGCTGTCAGCCTTCAACACACGGCGGGATAAGGAAAAGGGCACCAAGCTCTCCAAAAAGGAAGTTGCGCAATACATGAACAAACAAAACAAAGAGCAGGATGAGCCACTTAACTCCGATTTATGGGGCGCTCTGTCCAAGCTGAAATTTGACAAATAGGAAAGAGCCTGCACGCCTATGTAGCGTTGCAGGCTCTTTTGCTGTGACTCGACGATGCTCCTAGTGGAGGTGAGGGGATTTTTGCAAGAAAGTTACGCAGAAACTCTTACGCTGCCTGCTGGGGGGCGGGGTGGCCGGCGCCAGCGGAAAAAGGAAAACTGCGCGCCAAAGCCACTCGCTGCGCGGCGGGAGTATCTCGACGAAGCATGTGGCGCAAATTCGTTTTCCTTTTTCCTCTCGCGCTTGGGAGGGCATCGTAAAGGCTTCTGCTCCACTTTCTTGCAAAAATCCCTAGCTGCTTGTGAAAAAACATAAACACTCGTTTTTCACAATGGGTCCTTATTGCCACGGGAAATTGGTGGTTTGCCAATTTGTCGTCCGTGGTTGCGGGCAATATTCCGATAAAGGGGCCGGGTATGATTGCATTGTCATTTGCTTGCATTTCGTAAAAAGGTTGGAGGGGGAGAGATAGCTTTTTGATCCATTTTGGTGAGGGGGTGATTTCGTTTTCTTAGGCTGCGTCAGGTGGATCGTCTCATTTCATCGTGGTGAATGTCGATTCGTATGCTCATTTTTCTTTGTCTATCGATTCCCAATCGTAGTGCGCAAGCAGGATGCAACGTGAACTCGTTTTGGCTGTCCGTCATTGGAACAACCTTATATCTCATCCCCATCAAGTTTGCCTCCAATAAACCTTTTATGGTCACTTGCTCTTTCTCTATTGATACTTTCTTTTATATGAATCCGCGCCGGCAGTTGCTTGGACGAATGGGGGATATGGCGAAAAATACACTCGTGGAAGGAAAACCGTCGCGGTGCTAACTCTTTTTTCTTACCGTTAATACACGAGTGACAACGTCAAAACCCAACTATTGACAAATAAATCTGAATTGTATAATATTTCCTTACGAGGTATATACCACCACAAGTTACGGTTGAAGTGGTATATACCAGATGAAATTAGGAGCAGTAGCGTATGGAAAAGCACATGGGCAAGGAATGGGATACCGTTCCATTCTACAAGCAGTTGAAGGACAAGATTGCAGCGGACATTGCGAGCGGACAGCTAAAGCAAGGCGACAAGCTTCCGTCCGAGCGCGATCTGGCGGATCAGTTCCAGATCAGCCGTATGACGGCGCGCAATGCCATCGCAATATTAGAGCGTGAAGGCTTTGTGGAGCGACGGATCGGCGTCGGCACGTTCATTGCCCGCCAGCGCATCGAGATGGATTTCGTCACCTTCAACAGCTTCACCAAGACGATGCTGGAAAAAGGGCTTGTACCTGGAACGAAAAAGCTGCACGTCCGCAAAGACAAAGCTCAGGCAGCATTGGCCACGCAGCTGGGGATCGAGGAAGGCGAGGAGATCATCGTCATCCGGCGCCTGCGGATGGCCAACGCGCAGCCGATGTGCGTGGAAGAATCACTGATTCCGTATCGGTTCTGTCCCGGCATTGAGGCGTACATCGCCGACGATGTTTCACTCTATCGCATCCTGGAAGAGCAGTATGGCATCGTTTTGATCGGCGCAGACCAGTACATGCAGGTCGTCATGCCCGATGAAGAGGAGCGGAAGCTTTTGAAAATCAAAAAGGAGCTTCCCTGTCTGCTTCTGGAAGCGATCGCGTATGAGCAAGGGGGGCGGGCGATCGAATATTCCCGCTCGACCACGCGAAGCGATCGGGTCAAATTTTACACAAGGCTCAATCTGGATCAATAGCGATCGCTGGCTGCTCGCCTATCCGATGCGGCAGCCGGACAATCGCTCGATGATAAAAAAGGACGCCGAACAAGGGAGCGAGCAAAAAAATTTACGTTACGTGGTATATACCAATTTTCTGCAAGATACGACATACGCTGTGATCCTACGAAAAATCGGCGGCATAAAAGAGACTGGGGGAATTGGCATGGGGGGTCAATTGAAAGTGCTTGGGGCTGGCGACAACGTGGTCGATCAGTATATCCACACAGGGATGATGTATCCGGGCGGGAATGCTTTGAATTTCAGCGTCTACGCCAAGCAGCTGGGTGCGCATGCGGCGTACATGGGCGTATTCGGCGACGATCGGGCGGCACGGCACATCCAGGACGTGCTTACGCAACTTGGCATCGACATCTCTCGCTGCCGCTCCCATCCAGGAGAAAACGGGTATGCACAGGTGAACCTCGTCGATGGGGACCGCGTGTTTGTCGGCGGCAACAAAGGCGGTGTGCAGCATGATCATCCGCTGCGACTGGACGGCGACGATCTTCAGTATATGAAGCAATTCGAGCTCATTCACTCCAGCTGCTACAGCGATCTCGGCACAGCGGAGCTAGCCAAAATTCAAAGCACCGGCATCCCCCTCTCCTACGATTTCTCCAGTGACTGGGACCCGCGCGAGCTTGAAGAGCGCTGTCCGTACGTATTTTGCAGCCTGCTATCCTGCGGCCATCTCGATGATAGCGAGGTCCAGGAGACGCTGCGGCTTGCCCACCGATCCGGCAGCCCGCTCGCACTCGCAACGATGGGATCGCGCGGCGCGGTGCTCTACGATGGCGAACGCTTTTACCGGCAGGAGCCGCACAAAGTTGTACCTGTCGATACATTGGGTGCCGGAGACGCTTTTTTTACCGCCTTCATCCTCCACTATCTCAGCGGGAAAAAAGAGCAGCAGGACGATGGGACATTGCTTCCTTCGAGTCTCGCGGCAGCAGCGCAATTCGCCGCACAAGCATGTCTTTGCGATGGGGCATTCGGTCACGGGATCGCGCTTTGATCAGGCGCACTCCGTGTTTCTAATGAAAAGCGACAAGATTTCATGAAAAAGGGGAGGATTTATCATGAAGTTGAAGTTGAACAAAAGGACAGGCGCGGTTTTGACCGCGTTTGCGCTGGTGGCAAGCTCGCTTGCCGGATGCTCCCAAAGCTCGCAGCCAGCGTCGTCCGGTGATGCCGGCGGCCAAATCGAGCTGAAGTTTCTGGAAAAGTGGCCGCAGCCGCAGTATGCTCCCTATTTTGAGGAGATCGTCAAGGAGTTTGAAAACGCCAATCCAACGATCAAAATCAAAATGGAAGCGGTAGCGGATGAGCCGATCAAAGACAAGCTGCGCGTCATCATGGGCGGCGGCGATGTGCCGGACATTACCTTCTCCTGGTCGGGCGAATTCGCCCGCAAGTTCGTCCGCTCCGGCGCAGCGATGGATTTGACGTCCGCCCTCAACGAAGATCCCGACTGGAAAAATAGCTTCATCCCCGCATCGCTCACACCTTTTGTCTCCAACGGGAAAAATTACGGCATCCCGCTCCGCTTCAACGGCAAGTTTTTCATCTATAACAAAGAGATATTCGCCAAATACAATCTGCAAAAACCGAAGACGTGGGAAGAGTTCATGGTGATCTGTGACACGTTGAAGCAAAACGGCGTCGCACCGATCATCCTGGGCAACGAAAGCCCGTGGGCATCCATCCACTATTTGACCGGATTGAACCAGAAACTGGTCGACCAAAACGTCCGGATGAAAGATTACGATCCGAAAACGGGGGAATTCTTGGATCCCGGTTATGTCAAGGCGTTGGACTATTTGAAGTCGTTGCAGGACAAAGGCTATTTCGCCCCCAATGCCAATTCCACTTCGCACGATATGGCGACACAGCAGTTTTATATCGGCAAGGCCGCGATGTTTTATGTCGAGCTGGAAGAATTCCCGGAGATCGAGAAAAACATGAAAGGAAACTGGGACTTTTTCCTGATGCCCGCAATCGCCGAAGGCAAAGGAAACCAAAACTTCGTCACCGGCGCTCCCGACGGCTTCATCGTCTCCTCCAAAACCGCGCATCCGAAAGAGGCGATGCAGTTCCTCAAATTCCTCACCAGCAAAGCGAGTGCGGAAAAAATGGTCAAGATGCTGGGCTGGCCGAGTCCGATCATCGGCGCGACCAACGAGCAGACGGCGCTCAAGCAAGTGGCGGACGGTGTAAACATGATGAAAGAAGCGGAAGGAATGGCCGAATGGCTCGATACGGATGTGCATGCGAAAGTGGCTGACACGTATTTGGTGAACCTGCAGGAGCTGTTGAACGGGACGAAAACGCCGGAGCAGGTCATGAAGGAAGTCCAGGCGACCGCCAAGGAAGTGTCCACCGAGACAGGCCAGTAGGGAGGGGGAGCATGTGAATGCGTATCGCAATCAAAAGGTCGCTCTCCTCTACGTGCTGCCAGCAGCGGCGCTGGTCCTCGTGTTCATTTTCATCCCGATTTTGCTGAATTTTTATTACAGCCTGTACCGCTGGAGCGGTTTTTCCGATACGCACGTATTCGTTGGGCTGGACTACTATGTACGGCTCGCAAAAGATCCTGTTTTCTACACTGCGCTTGGCAACAACGTGCTTTATGCGATCATCTCGCTTGTCTTTCAAGTGGGTGGCGGGCTTGTGCTGGCGGCGATTCTCGAAGAAAAACTGGTGCGCCGCATGCAGCCGTTTTTCCGCACCGTGTTTTTCCTACCCTCGGTCATTTCCATCGCGGTGGTCGGGCTGATGTGGCAGTTCATCTACAACCCGGACGTCGGGCTGGTCAACGGGGCTCTGCGTGGAGTTGGGCTTGCCGATTGGGTCCATGCCTGGCTGGGGGACAGCCAGACCGCCATCTATGCGGTGATTGCAGTTTCCCAGTGGCAGTACACCGGCTACATCATGCTCTTGTTCCTGCTCGCGATGCACAAAATCCCAGTGGAGCTGTACGAGCAGGCATCGATCGATGGTGCCGGTGGCTGGCGACGGTTTTGGCACATCACTGTTCCACAGGTGAAGGAAATGCTGCTGGTGACGGCGACCATCACCGTGATCGGCGCGTTCAAGGTGTTCGATGAGGTGTACATCATGACGGCGGGCGGTCCAGGCCGCTCGACAGAGGTGCTCGGCACCATGCTCTACCGCGCCGCTTTCCGCAATGACGAGATGGGCTACGCGACGACGATCGCAACAGTTGTGTTCCTGATCACATTCATCCTGTCGTATGTGCAGATCAAATTATCCAAAACAGGCCAAGAGAGCTGAGAGGGGGGATCGCGGTGAACAAAAGCGTCATCTGGAACAAGGTGTGGGTGGGCGGCGTCCTGGTCTGGTTTTCCGTTTATGCCATCTGCATCGTCTATCCTCTCTTGTGGCTTGTCATGAACGGACTGAAGTCGAACAACGACTTTTTCCTCAATGCGTGGTCGCTGCCCGAGACATGGCTGTGGAGCAACTACAAGGCGGCATGGAATGCAGGCATCGGACGGTATTTTTTCAACAGCGTGCTGGTTACCTGCGTCTCTGTGTTTTGTATCCTGCTGATCGCTTCCATGGCTTCCTTCGCACTCAGCCGTTTTGAATTCAAGGGCAAAAACCTACTCTTCCTGCTGATTTTGAGCGGCTTGATGCTAGCGCCGCAGGTCAGCCTAATCCCGCTCTACAAGATGCTGCAGCTTTTCGGCATATACAATACGTATTTGGCGCTGATCGTGCCGTATGTGGCCTTTCAGATTCCGTTCGCGGTGTTTCTGATGCGCTCCTATTTTCTTTCGCTGCCAAAAGAGGTGGAGGAGTCAGCCTTCATGGACGGCTGCAGCACGTGGCAGGTGTTCTGGCACATCATCCTGCCGATGAGTCGTCCGATCATTGCGTCTACCGCGTTGCTGACGGCGATGGCGATCTGGAATGAGTTTATGTTCGCGATGGTGTTCGTCGAGGATAGTGCGCTGCGGACGATTCCGGTCGGGCTGATGAACTTGCGCAGCCAGCTCAACACCAATTTCGGCGTCCAACTGGCAGGCCTCGCCATCTCGGCTGCACCGATGGTCATCGCCTTCTTGCTTTTCCAGAAGCAATTCATCCGCGGGCTATCCGCGGGAAGCGTCAAAGGTTAATGGATCCGGGTTTTCCTGCTCGGCTCTCTTTTTGGGTCGAGTGGTATATACCATATAACGTGTTAAAAAGGAAAGGGGAATGTAACCATGAATGCGCAAATCCAAAATGCTTTGAACCCAGATGTAGCGAAGGTGCTTGAGGCGGTCCAAGGCCGCAGCCTCGACCGGATCTTTTTCGTCGCGTGCGGCGGTTCGTCCGCACTGATGTATCCGAGCAAATACGTGCTTGATCGCGAAGCGAAAACGATCGCTTCCGACGTATACAATGCCAATGAATTCATTCACCGCAACCCGGCAACGCTCGGCGAAGGCTCGCTCGTCATCCTGTGCTCGCACTCCGGCGGCACCAAGGAGACGGTGGCGGCCGCCCGTTTCGCCCGTGAAAAAGGCGCGCTGACCGTATCTCTTACAGCCAAACCCGAATCGCCGCTGGCCGAGGCTTCCGAATTCGTGATCAAGTATGAAAAAGCCAGCTATTTCGATGAAACGGTCGCGAAAAACTCCGATTTTTACCTGATGTATCAGCTGGTGACAGGCGTTCTGAACCACAAGGAAGGCAATGCGCTCTTTTCAGACATGGTGGAGAGCCTGGAGAATCTCGGCACCGTCTATGAAAAAACGAAAGCCCAGTTCCTCGACCGTTCCAAATCGTTCGGCGAAACGTACAAGGACGCCTCGATCATCTACACGATGGCAAGCGGCTCCAACTACTGCGCGGCTTACATGTTTGCAGTATGCATCCTGATGGAGATGCAGTGGATTCACTCCCATCCGATCCATGCGGGCGAGTATTTCCACGGACCGTTTGAAGTGTTGACGCCGGAAGTACCGTTCATCATGCTGCTCGGCCTGGATGAGACGCGACCGCTGGAAGAGCGTGCCCTTGAATTCTCCCGCCAGTACAGCGACAACCTGATCGTGATCGACGCCAAAGAGTTCGACATGGAGGGCATCGCGGACAGTGTGAAAGGCTACATCGCGCCGCTTGTCTTGAACAAAGTGCTTGGCGTTTACGCGACCGCGATCGCGACGGCCCGGAACCATCCGCTTGAAACGCGCCGCTACATGGGCAAAGTCCCGTATTGATAAGCGAAGCGATCATCCGCGTGCAGGAAAGGAGGCCGGGGGTGTGACCCGACTGTCGCGCTCGCAAATCACTGGGATGAATTTTCACTATATCCACTATCCGCTCGCGCACTTCCTCGATGCGATGTCACGTCTTCACGTGACTCGCATCGAGCTGTGGGGAGCGGAGCCTCATTGCTATGTGGAGGAGCTTGGCGCTGGCGAGATCCGGGCGATCAGGCAAATGGCTGCGTCGCGCGGCCTTTCCATCGTCTGCTTCACGCCCGAGCAATGCATGTACCCGATCAATCTCGCTGCGGCTGAAACCGAATGGCGGGAGCGCAGCATCCGTTATTTCGAAAAATCGATTGCGGCCGCAACGGAGCTGGAATCCCCGTATGTACTGGTTACGCCAGGCTGGGGCTATCGCTGCGAGCCAGCCGAAGAGGCGTGGAAGCGGTCGCGCGACTCGCTGGAACGGCTGGCGCATACCGCGAGCGGTCAAGGCGTCACCTTGGCGCTGGAGCCGCTTACGCCAGTGGAATCCAATCTGGTGAATGACGCCAAGACGCTTGGTCGGATGCTGCAAGAGATTTCCTCGCCACAGCTCAAAGGCATGCTCGACACCATCCCGATGGCCGTGAACGGGGAGTCGATACAGGAATATTTTCAGGCATTGGCGAAAGACCTTGTGCATATCCATTTTGTCGATGGGAATCCAGACGGACATTTGGCATGGGGAGACGGAAACCTTCCGCTCGCCAGCTACCTGCAGCAATTGGAGGAGAATGGGTACGCCGGATCGCTTTCGCTGGAGTTTACCTCCGCGCGCTACTGGATCAGCCCAGACGCGGCGGTGAATCAATCCCTCGACGCGTTGGCACCGTATATGGGATAAAGAGAGGGAGAGACAGTCATGGCTTGCAAGCGAGCGATTGTTTTTGATTTTGACGGGACGATTCTGGACACGGAAACGTCCCTGTTCCGTGCCTGGGTCAGCATGTACGAACGGTATGGCGCTAAGCTGGATGAGCAAATCTGGGGCTATTTCATTGGGACCACCGTGACGGACACAAGCCCGTATCAGATTCTCCGCGACCAGACAGAGGGGCTTCCGGATGAAGCGGTGATCGAGACGCAGATCAAGGACATGTACCGGGAATTGATGAAAGAAGAACAGCTTCGCCCAGGCGTCGGCGCCCTTATTGAGGAGGCCAAGCGGCGCAATCTGGAGCTGGCAGTCGCCTCCAGCTCCCCGTATGAATGGGTCAAGCGGCATCTCGACGAGTGGCACTTGACGCCGTGCTTTGGAGCAATCGCCACCGCCGACCACGTCAAACAGGTGAAGCCCGATCCTGCGCTGTATCGTCTTGCGCTTGCCCAGCTTGGCGTAGAAGCTACGGCGGCTGTCGCCATCGAAGACTCGCCAAACGGGGCTTTGGCGGCCAAACGCGCCAACATGTGCTGTGTGATCGTGCCGAATCCGGTGACGGCGCTTTTGACTTTCGGGGAGCATGATCATCGGTTGGATAGTTTGGAGCTGTTTGACTTTGATGTGCATGTGCCTAGCGTGCCAAATGAATAGCAAAGAATGGGGACGGCTGTCCGATGTGCAGGAGTTGTACGCATCGGACAGTTTTTTTTGCATGTGCTCGTTACTAGCTTGGATCGCGTCTAAGAATGCGCAAGCTGAAATTGCGTCCGAATTGAGGGGAGAGGATGCCCCAGAGAGAACCGATAGCGTTCTCGATTTTCTCCATGTTGGCCGAATCGCCCACATCGACGGGATCAAGACCGATTTCAGCCGATAATCGTCCAACGATTTCTTTTGCAGAAGCATCATCACCGCTCAAAAACGCCGTTGCATTGACCGAGCCAAACTGGGGCTCGGCCAGCACCCAAATGAGCTCGTGGCGGTTGGTATTTTGCCCATTGCGGAAAATTTTAAATTGTTTGACACTTATAAACGGCTATGCTAGGATGAAACCATTCGATAATTAAACGAAACAAAACGAAATATTAAAACGAAAGCGAAAGCAGGGGGAAACAGAAAAAGAGAAAAAAGCGAAAGCGAGAGGGAATTGTGGCAAAGGCTGTGGACAAATTCGGGGAAATGGATGTGAGCTGATGAAGAATTTCAAAGGGAAACTGATTGGAACATTGGCAGCTGTGGGATTGCTTGTAAGCGCTTGCGGAGGCGGCGGACAACAGGAAGCACAGACACAACCGGGTACAGGCACAACAACCGAGGGCACGAATGCGCAAGATAAAGGCGAAATTATCGTTTGGGCGTGGGACATCGCCGTCAAAGGGCTCAATGACGTCATCCCGCTGTTCAACAAAAAATATCCCGACATCAAAGTCAAAATCGACGAGGTGGGTTCAAGCGATGCCTATGACAAAGTGACGGCGGGGCTGAGCGCGGGCGGCGCAGGGTTGCCGGATGCCGTCCTAATGGAGTCCGAAGTATTGCCAGTATACACCTCTCAATTCCCGGACGGTTTTGCCGATCTGTCGGCGATGGGAGCGGATTCGTACAAGGAGAAAATCACGGCGACGAAATGGCCGCAATCCATTTCCAAAGGCAAGATCGTGGCTTTCCCGTGGGACCTCGGCTCCACCGGCGTTTTTTATCGCACGGACCTTTTTGAGGCTGCCGGCGTAAAAGCGGAAGAAATCGAAACGTGGGACGATTTCATTGCGGCTGGAAAGAAGATCAAGGAAAAAACGGGCAAGGCGATGCTCCCGGTGGACATTTCCAACGGAACCGCACTGATCTCGATGATGCTCAACCAGGAGGGTATCAGCTATTTCGATAACGATGGCGACATCATCCTCGGAAGCGACAAAGTTACGAAAGCGATGGCAAAGATCAAGGAGATGAACGACGCGGGACTGATCGCGAATGTGCAGGGCTGGGACGGCACGGTCACCGCAACGAAAAACGGCACGGTCGCGACGATTCCGTACGGTGTGTGGTATTCCGGCACGATCATGGACCAGGCGCCGGAAACGAAAGGGAAATGGGGCGTGTTCCTGCTCCCCGCTTTCGAGAAAGGCGGCAATCGCGCCTCAAATAACGGCGGCTCCGCCTTGGTCATCCCGGCAGCTTCTAAAAACAAGGAGATCGCCTACAAGTTCGTCGAGTTCGCGCTGACCGATGCAGAGTCGCAAATGCTGCTGATGAAAAAATATGGCCTGTTCCCTTCGCTGCTCGAAACGTACAAAGACCCGTTCTTTGATGCGCCCCAAGAGTTTTTCGGCAACAAGCCGATCTTCCGCCTGTTCGCCGACGAATCCGCCGCGATCCCGGCTGTGAATTATACGAGCGATTACCAGCGCGCAGCGAAGCATGTGGCAGACGCGCAAGCCAAGATTTTGCTGAGTCAAGGGGATGTAAAAGCGACGCTCGATGAGGCAGCCGAGCTGCTTTCGGTGGAGACACAGCGAAAGGTCAAACAGTAAGAGAAGGAGCAGAGCACCGTCGCATCTATGCATGACTCGCGCGGTGCTGCGATGGGGGCTTGTGTATGACGGCCCCCATCCGACATAGGGAGGATGGCAGTAGTGGAACCAATCAAACGCTTGCGGATGAAGTCAGGCATGACGCCGTACTTGTTCATCGCACCAGCCATTTTGCTGTTTCTCATTTTCACGGTTTATCCGGTGTTCCAGTCGCTTTTGCTCAGCTTTCAAGTGAAAAAGGAAGGGCAGATGATTTTCGGCGGCTTGGCCAATTACGCGCGCTTGCTGAACGACCCGTTATTTTGGGCGAGTGTGAAGAACACCTGCATCATCCTGGTCGTACAGGTGCCGATCATGACCTTTTTGGCGCTGATTCTCGCCGTATTGGTCAATGCGTCCTTCATTCGCTTCCGGTCGTTTTTCCGCATCTCGCTGTTCATGCCAGTCATAACGGCGCTGGTGGCGTATTCGATCGTGTTCAAAATCATCCTCGATGACAACTACGGCTTGCTCAACTATATGCTTGCAAGCATGGGCTTTTCGCGGATCGGCTGGCTGACGGACCCGTTTTGGGCAAAGGTATCGATTATTTTGGCCATTACATGGCGATGGACCGGTTACAATATGGTGATTTTCTTGGCAGGCTTGCAAAACATTCCGAAAGACATGTACGAGGCCGCCAGTTTGGACGGGGCGGGGTCTGGTCGGCAGTTTTTTGCGATCACGGTTCCGCAGATGAAGCCGGTGATCCTGTTCAGTGTCGTGCTTTCGACGATCGGCACCTTGCAGCTGTTCGACGAGCCGTACATTTTGACAAAGGGCGGACCGGCGAATGCGACGCTGACGATCACGCAGTATTTGTACCAGCAAGGCTTCAAGTTTTTCGATTTCGGCTACGCCTCGGCGATTTCCTATGTGCTGGTCATCATGATCGGGGTGCTGTCTTATGTGCAAATGAAATGGGCGGGTGATAAAGAGTGAAAAAGCTCTCGGTTTATACGCTGCTCCTCATCGCCACCGTCGTCTCACTCGTGCCGTTTTACTGGATGTTTATCAACGCCACACACCAAAGCGGCGAAATTTTCAGCGTGCCGCCGAATTTTTTGCCGGGCGATTCCTTGGTGGACAACTACACCAACCTGCAAGGGAACATCAACATTTCCGGCGTGATGATGAATTCACTGATCATTACGGTGATCTATACGGTCCTGAGTGTTTTGTTTTGCTCGATGGCAGGCTATGCGTTTGCCAAGTTCCGCTTTCGTGGGCGGGACCAGATTTTTTTCCTGCTGTTGCTCGCGATCATGATTCCGTCGCAAGTGACCTTGATTCCGTTGTTTCAAATGATGGTAAAATTGCAATGGCTCAATACATACCAAGCCGTGATTTTGCCAACGCTTGCGAATCCGTTCGGCATCTATCTCATGCGGCAAAACATGAAGGCGATCCCCGATGAGCTGCTGGAGGCGGCACGCGTGGACGGGTGCGGCGAATGGCGCATCTTTTTCACGATGATCTTGCCGGTGATGCGTCCGGCGCTGGCTGCGCTCGCCATCTTCATGTTCATGAGCCAATGGAACAATTTCGTCTGGCCGCTGTTGGTCATGAGCGATAAAAGCATGTACACCTTGCCGGTCGCGCTGTCGACACTGGTCGGGTTCACCCGGATCGATTACGGGCAGGTCATGCTGGGAACGACGATTTCGACACTGCCGATCATGGCATTTTTCCTACTTCTACAGCGACAGTTCATCTCAGGCCTGCTGGGCGGGTCGGTAAAAGGGTAACGAGAGGGAGGGTTTTCGATGCTGGCTGCGGAGAGGCATAGCAAAATATTGCAACAGCTTGAGCAAGACAAGACGGTGACCGTCGCACATTTAAGTCAAAGTCTGGACGTATCGGAGGTGACGATTCGCAAAGACTTGATCAAGCTGGAGAACGAGGGGCTCTTGACGCGCATCCACGGCGGGGCGACGACGACCAATTTTTTGCCGATGGAGCGCAGCTTTACCGAAAAGCTGGAGCAGCGCATGGAGGAGAAACGGGCGATTGCCCGCCAAGCGCTTACGCACATCCAGCCTGGCGATACGATCATTCTGGGCGTGGGGACGACGACGATGGAGCTGGCGAAGCTGCTGCATCACATAAGCGATTTGACGATCGTCACTAACGCAGTCAACATCGCGATGGAATTGAACATTCAGGGCAAGCACAACGTCATCTTGGTCGGCGGCGAAATGCGGCTGAAGTCGTATGCGCTGGTCGGTGCAGTTGCGGAGGATTGCTTGAAAAAGCTCTCCGTCTTCAAATGCTTTCTCGGAACGGACGGTATCCATCTGGACAACGGCATTACAACATTGGCTTTGGCTGAGGGCAAGATCAATCGGGTGATGATGGACCGCGCCCGCAAAGTCTACCTATTGGCGGATCACACCAAGTTCGGCGAAACGTATTTAACCCGCTTCGCGGAGCTTGGCGATGTGGATCGGATCATTACCGACCGGCTTGATGAAGCGGTCTGCCATGCGTATCAAGACCAAGGGGTCAAGATCGAGATGGCGATGTAGGCAAGCGTAAAGGAAGCAAAAGAGGGGCGGGAGTGGAATGGCACTTGTTTCTTCAACGGCGATGCTTACGCGTGCGCGCGAGGAAGGATACTGCATCGCTGCTTTCAACGTGCATACGCTGGAAATGCTGCAAGCGGTGGTAGAAGCGGCGGAGGAAGCGGAGGCGCCGCTGATTTTGCAGTCGACGGTAGGGACGGTGAAGCATTTGGGCGCAAGCTATATGGCGGCGATGGCAAAAGTGGCGGCAGCGTCGGCCAACGTCCCGATCGCGCTCCATCTCGACCATTGCCATGACGACGAATTGATTGCAGAATGCATAAAGGTTGGCTATACGTCTGTGATGATCGATGCATCCATGCATCCGTTCGCCGAAAACGTGGAGCGGACACGGCGGGTAGTGGAGCTGGCGGCGCGCCACGATGTCAATGTCGAGGCAGAGCTTGGCAAGGTCGGCGGGGTGGAGGACGATCTGGTCGTTGCCGACGCGGATGCGGTGCTGGCCGATCCGACCGAGTGCGAGGAATTCGTGCGGCTGACAGGCGTGAGTACGCTCGCCCCGGCGATCGGTACGGCGCATGGGATGTACAAAGGAGAGCCGCGAATTGATTTCACCCGGATCGGGGAGATAGCGGTACGGGTGGGCGTCCCGCTCGTGCTGCACGGCGGCTCCGGCATTCCACTCGAGCAAGTGAAGCGTGCGGTGTCGCTCGGGATGGCCAAAATGAATGTGGCGACCGAGCTGCGGATTGGCTTTTCCGATGCGATCAAGCAGGTGTTTGCCGAGAATCCGGACGAAAATGATCCGCGGACGTATATGAAGCGGGCCAAAGCAGCGGTCAAGTCGATCGCGCTCGCCAAGATGAGCATGTGCGGCTGCATTGGCAAAGCACGGTAATTTTACAGGGGAAAGGATGAATAGGCATGCGGGTCAATTTGGATGATGTGACCGTCTTGCAGCAGTTGGATACGATACGCGCAATCCGCGATACACAGGAGTACGACAAGCAGTTTCGGGAGGGGTGGCAATTGGCGCAAACGATCGACCTTCCCGCGTCGGGCAAAGCGGTGCGCAATGTGCTTGTTTTGGGCACGGGGGGCGGTTCGGCGGCGAGCGTCAATTTGCTGAAATCGTATCTGTTTGATGAGCTGCGTGTGCCGGTTCAGCTGAATCAAGGCTATACGATTCCCGCCTTCGTCAATGAAGAGACTTTAGTGATCGTCGTCTCGCATTCCGGCAATACGGAAGAGGTCGTCGCTTCTTATGAAGCTGCGATTGCGGTTGGCGCGCAGCTGTTTGCCATCACGGCTGGTGGAACGGTTTTGGCGATGGCCAAGGAGCATGGGCATCCTCATCTGTTAGTGCCCGGCGGCATGATGCCGCGCATCGCACTCGGGTACATTTTTCTGCCGATTTTGGCGGTTTTGATCAAAGTGGGGCTTTGCGCCAACAAAGAGGCGGAGGTCGACGAGCTGATCGCATTGTTTGCAAAATGGAGAGAGGCATACGGTCCCGAGGTGCCGACCGAGGAAAATGCGGCAAAGCAGATCGCGTTGGAAATGGACGGCTTGACGCCTGTCATTTACGGCACGCTGCCTTATTTCGATGCGCCTGCGTGGCGCTGGAAAAACCAGCTCGGTGAAAACAGCAAGGTCATGGCGTTCTGGAATGCCATTCCGAGTCTACACCACGACGAGGCAGTAGGCTGGGATGCCCCTGCCGCCATGCTGAAAGGGTATCATTTCACGTTGATTCAAGACGCGGAGGATAGTGAAAAGACGACGCGCCGCGTCCAAATCAGCGCGGAGATTTTGCGCGAGCGGGCAGGAGCGGTGCGTGTCGTGAGCTCAAGCGGGAGCTCACGGCTGGCCCGGTTGTTTTCCATCGTCTATTTGGCTGATTTCGTCTCGCTTTATGCGGCGCTGGTGCGCGGGGTCGACCCGACGCCGGTCGACGTGATCAATCTGTTCAAAAGTAAAATGGGCCAGCCGCTCGTGCAGGTACAGGTACGGCCATGATCGTCACGGTGACGCTGAATGCGGCGATCGATAAAACTTATGTGCTGTCGTCCTTTACAACGGGAGCCTTGCACCGTCCGCAGCAGGTGCTGAGCCTCGCAGGGGGCAAAGGGATCAATGTGGCTCGGGTGGCCCGCACGCTCGGGATTGAGGTGACGGCCACCGGCTTTATTGCTGGCTACAACGGCAAAATGATTGCGGAGGGGTGCGCTAAGCAAGCGATCACCCCCTCCTTTTGCGAAATTGCAGGTGAGTCGCGCACCTGCATGACTTTTCTTGATGCCAGCAGCGGATCGGTGACCGAAGTGCTGGAATCGGGGCCTGCGGTTGATCCGGAAGCATTCGCTTCCTTTCGCGCTCATCTCGGTAAGCTTGCGGCACAGGCACGCTATGTCGTGATGTCCGGCAGCTTGCCGCAAGGGCTTGTGGCGGATTCCTATAAGCTGCTGATCGAAGAAATCAAAGCGGCAGGTGCGATCCCTGTGCTGGACACCAGCGGAGAAGCGCTTGCCCGCGCCTTGCCAGCCGAACCTTTTCTGATCAAGCCGAACCGCGCGGAAGCGGAAGCGTTGCTTGGCTACCCGCTTGCGGATCTGGAAGCAAGGCGAAAGGCTGTAGCCGATCTGATGCGGCTCGGAGCGCGTCATGTGCTGCTCTCGCTAGGCGAAGAAGGCGCCCTGCTTGGTGGAGGGACCTTTTTATACGAATTGCCTGCGCTACCGCAAGGACCCGTCGTCAACCCGGTGGGCTGCGGCGATGCGCTTCTGGCGGGCGTCGTCACGGGGCTCGTGCGCGGCTATACCTTGGCAGAGGCCGCTACTTTGGGAATCGCCTGTGCGGCAACGAATGCGATGAGCCTGGGGGCAGGGGTCGTTCAAATTGCTGACGTGGAGCGGCTGTGGGAGCAAACAGTCTGCACAGCAGTGAAGTGACGAAGATGATAGGAGGGAGCGCCATTTGCGCTATGTAATCGGACTCGATGTAGGCGGAACGACGATGAAGGCTGCCGCTATGGATGAGACAGGGCGCATTCTCGCCCGCGGAGCGAAGGAAACAGGGCCGCTCGGCCGTCCTGAACTACTATTTGAGCGAATATTGGCACTGATCGAGGAGCTGCGCGGGGGCGCCGGCGTTCCCGTCGAGGCGGTGGGCATCGCCATTCCCGGTCCGTTCGATCCCAAGCGCGGGCTTTCGGTCCACTCGCCCAATCTCGGCTGGAAACAGGTCGATGTCCGTACGCCGTTGTCGGCGGGATGCGACCTGCCGCTTTATTTCGAGCACGATTTGCGGACGGCGACGCTGGGCGAGGCGACATTCGGCGCCGGGCGGAGTGTGGACAATATGATTTTTGCTCCGCTTGGCACCGGATTTGGCGCAGGTGTCTACAGTCAGGGACGCCTGCTCGCGGGGACGAGCGGCTTTTTTGGCGAAATCGGGCATGTCACGGTTGCTGGCAATGATGCGCGCTGCAACTGCGGCAAAATCGGCTGCGTCGAAACAATCGCGTCCGCATCAGGCATCGCCCGGCTGGCCCGTGAGGAATTGGAACGGCTGCTGCAGCAGGATGCGGAATTGGCACAAAAGAGTCCATTGTATCTGCTGGCAGGGGGCGATCTGGCAGCGATCACCGCTTCCGTCGTGGCACAAGCGGTGAAGGCGGGCGATCAGGCTGCCCACAGTGCTTGGCGTGCGGCATGCGAGGTGATCGGCTGGGCGCTCGCCATTTTGATCAACCTGTTCGGTCCACAAAAAGTGATAGTTGGCGGAGGGGTCAGCAAAGCGGGAGAGTTGCTGCTTGAGCCGGTGCGTTGCAGTGTGGAGCGGCATGCGATGGCGACGCTGTACGATTGCGTGGAAATCAGCATCGCCGAGTTAGGGGCGGATGCCGGCATTCTCGGCGCCGGCGCGCTTGCGCTGCAAAGCCATTCGGATGGGGAGAAGAGGGGAGCGATTTTACGATGAAGCGAGACTATGATTGGGAAAATCACCGGCTGCTGCAGCGCAACCGCTTGTCGGGGCGCGCGTATTTCATCCCGTATTCGGATGTTGCGTCCGCGCTCACTTTTGAACGGGGCAACTCGCCTTGGTTTCGCCTGCTCAACGGTAGCTGGCAGTTTTTCTATGCACCATCACCAGTGGCGGCTCCGGCCGATTTCCACCGGAATGACTATGACGCAAGCGAGTGGGTTACAGTGCAGGTGCCGCACATGTGGCAGCTGGATGGGTACGGCAAGCCGCATTATACCGATGTCGATTATCCGTTTCCAACGGATCCCCCGCTCGTTCCATCGGACAATCCGACTGGCTGCTACCGCCGCACCTTCCATCTGCCCGCCGATTGGACGGATCGGCGAGTGATCCTCCGTTTTGAAGGGGTGGACAGCGCCTATCATGTCTGGGTGAACGGACAGGAGGCAGGTTACAGCCAAGGCAGTCGACTGCCAGCGGAGTTCGACATCACCGCCCATTTGCAGCCGGGAGAAAATACACTAGCTGTCCGCGTGTACCAATGGTCGGACGGCACGTATTTGGAAGATCAAGATATGTGGTGGCTCTCCGGTATTTTCCGCGACGTTTCGCTGTTTGCCAGGCCACAGCTATCGCTTGCCGATTTTACGGTGCGCACGGAATTGGACGCGCGGTACGAGGATGCAGTCTTGCGGATATCGGCACGCGTCGCCGATGCCGTAGGGAGCGGATTCGTTCTCCGCTATGTGCTGCTCGATGCTGAGGGAGCTGCTGTTGATACGGGAACATGTGAGGTGACAGGCGGTGCTTCGGACGGGGAGGTTGTGTGCGAAGCGGCGGTTGCGCTCTCAGCTGTGCACAAATGGTCGGCAGAGCAGCCTTACTTATACTGCTTGCTCCTTAGTCTGGAAAATGAAGCGGGCCAAATCAGCGAGGTTGTACCTTACAAAGTCGGCTTTCGCCAAATCGAGGTCAAAGACGGCAACTTTTTCGTCAACGGGGTGGCGATTTTGCTAAAAGGGGTGAATCGCCACGACCATCATCCCGATTTCGGCCGGGCGTGTCCGTATGAAACGATGAAGCAGGACGTGCTCTTGATGAAGCAGCATAACATCAATGCGGTGCGCACGTCCCATTATCCGAACGACCCGCGCTTTTATGACCTGTGCGATGAGTACGGGCTGTACGTGATGGATGAGGCCGATCTGGAGACGCACGGCTTTGAAAAGCTCGGCTGCTACAACCGATTAAGCGACGATCCCGACTGGCAGGAAGCCTATCTCGACCGAGTGCAGCGGATGGTGGAGCGCGACAAAAACCACGCCTCGATCATCATATGGTCGATGGGCAACGAATCCGGCTTCGGCGGCAATTTCGTGGCGATGTCCGCCTGGTGCAAGGAGGCGGACCCGACGCGCCTCGCGCATTATGAAGAAGACCGGGATGGCGTCTTTTGCGATGTGTTTTCCACGATGTATTCGTCTCATGAAAAAATGGCCGAATTCGGAGCGATGGAGCATCTGGACCGGCCGCACATTTTATGCGAATATGCCCATGCGATGGGCAACGGCCCTGGGGGTCTTAAGGAATACGCCGAGCTGTTCGATGCGTACAAGCGGCTGCAAGGCGGCTTTGTCTGGGAATGGATCGACCATGGCATCAGCCACACGCTGCCGGATGGGCGCAAGCATTTCCGCTATGGTGGAGATTATGGCGACGTGCCGAACAACGGTAATTTTTGCATCGATGGGCTGGTGATGCCCGACCGTACCCCATCGCCAGGACTAATCGAGTTGAAAAAAATCATCGAGCCGGTGCGCGTCGATGCCGTCGAGCTTGCGAGCGGAACCGTGCGGATCACCAACCGCTACGATTTTATATCGCTTGATCATCTCGCCTGCACGTGGACGGTCAAGGCGGATGGCAAGCTGTTGCAAAAAGGGACGCTTGTGCTAGGCGAGCTTGCGGCAGGAGAGGGCTGTGTGGCTTCGATTCCGTATGTACGACCACACGCACCCCAGCCTCACACCGATTATTGGCTCGAGCTGCGCTTTACGCTCGCCGAGGAGAACGGCTGGGCGGCGACCGGGCATGAGGTGGCATGGGCGCAATTTTTGCTGCCCACACCGCCGCCAGCCGTAGTGCCACAAGCATCGATACAGCTGCTTGCACCGCTTACGCTGGAAGAGACGGAAGAAACGGCATGTATCAGTGGCGAAACGTTCTCGCTCGTGTTCAACAAGCGGACGGCCACCATCGATTCGTGGAGCTTCGCTGGCAAAGAGCTGCTCCACAGAGGCCCCAAGCTGAACTTTTGGCGGGCCCCGATCGACAACGACATGTATGTGGTCAAAGAGTATGAAAAGGCGTTTTTGCACATGCTTCAGGAGCGCATTAATGAGGTGCGTGTGGAGCAGCCCGCTGCGGATACGGTGCAAATCAGCTGCAGCCTGCGCATTGCGCCACCGGTGTGGGACTGGAAGCTTGCCTGCGAGTGCGTGTACACGATTCGCGGAAATGGGGAAGTGAGCATCGAGGTGACGGGCACACCTCACGGCAGCGTTCCAGCATCGCTGCCGCGGATCGGCTTTGCGATGCATCTTGCCAAAGAGCTCGATCAGGTGGCTTGGTATGGGCGAGGATCGGGCGAAAGCTATGCGGACAGCAAAGAGGCAAGTCGATTCGGCGTATACGCCCGCTCGGTCGACGAGCTGTTCACCAACTACGTATATCCGCAGGAAAACGGCAACCGCTCCGATGTGAAATGGCTATCGATCGCAGATGCGCGCGGAATCGGCCTGCTTGCGGCAGGTGCACCGAGCCTTGCGTTCAGCGCCCATCGCTACACGGCCGACGATCTACAGCAGGCGAGGCATACGACAGATCTCGTGCCGCGCGATTTCATCACGCTCAACCTCGACTATCGCCAAAACGGACTCGGTTCAAACAGCTGCGGGCCGGGACAGCTCCCCGCGTACAAGCTGACGGCTGAGCCTTTCCGCTTCCGTTTCATCCTGAAAGTCTTCGACCAAAATACGATTTCGCCTGCAGGGGCAAGCAAAGCGCTCCTGCAAAGCCTGGCTCTCTAGCGCCAGGCTTTTTTTGTTTGCAGCGAGTGTTTTCTTAACGATTTCGCCATACCAACTTAACGGAAAAAACATTTTAAACTTAGTGGCACATGCGTATATAATAGAAACATCCAAATAAAAACCACAAAAAGATAATGAAAAACAACAAAAACAACGAGTGTAACGAAGTGGGGACGCATCATAAACATGGGGCTACACATCACACGGCACGAGGCTGCAGTCCCCATGAATGGGTGCAACCGTCGTTTCATCGGATAAACAGAAAAAACCACAGAGAGGAGGCAACAAACGTGAAAGTAGACTATCATGTGCATCTGGAGGAAGGGCCGTATTCGGTCAGGTGGTGGCAGCGGACGGCGGAAGCTTTGCAGGCGTTCTCACCCATTGCGGAAGAGAAGCATACGCTCGCGTGGATGGAGCAGCTTTCGGAACGGATGGCCGCCCGCATCCGCAAAGGTGCCTACTCGCAGGAGTGGCTCGACCTGTACCGTATCCGGGCCAAGGAGCTGGGACTTACACAGGTCGGAATCGTTGACCATTTGTACCGGTTTACAGAGTTCAAGCCGTATTTCGAGCAGCATATGCATTTGGCGGACGATCAATTGGGGCGCATGCAGCGCATTTGGCTCAACCAAGTGTGCACGTCTTCTCTCGATGATTTCGTTGCTTTCATCACCGAACAAAAAGCGATCTGGGCCGAGGATGGGCTGACACTGCGGCTTGGACTGGAAGCAGATTACTTTTTGGGCGGCGAGACGGTGCTCCGTCCGATCATCGACAAGTATCCGTGGGATCACATCATCGGTTCGATTCATTTCGTCGACGGTTGGGGCTTTGACAACCCGGAGGCGGTCGAGCGGTTTGACCAGTCCGACTTGCGCGAGCTGTATGAGAAGCTGTTTGGCATGGTGGAAAGCGCGATTCGCTCCGGTCTGTTCGATATCATCGCGCATCTGGACAATTTAAAGGTGTTCGGGCACCGGATCAGCGACGAGGAGCTCGTACCGCATTACCGACGGATCGCCCAGCTTCTGCAGGAGTATGGTATTGCCACAGAAATCAACACAGGGCTGTATTATCGCTACCCGGTGAAAGAAATGTGCCCTGCTTACAGCTTTTTGCAGCTGCTGCAGGAGCAAGGGGTGCCGATCACCACGTCTTCTGATTCGCATTTTCCCGATCATTTGGGCAGCTATTTGGGAGAAGCGCGGGCATTGCTGCGGCAGGCGGGGTACCGGGAGATCGCTACGTTTGAGTCGAGGGTAAGGAAGATGGTCGAGCTGGACTAATGTCTGGATGAAAAAAGGGCAGTTGAGGATGTGTGTGACGCCTCCGCTGTCCTTTTTGATTTGCTCAAACCTCTGGCACGCTCCTTGCAACGCAATTGTCATCGTGACGCACTCTTATGTACAATACATACAACATCATACGCGAACAGGGGGACGCATGCACATTCACAAGCGCACAATATCCGCCATCTTGCTGTTTTTCCTGCTGATTGCTTTTGCTCTGCCAGGTTCCGCAGAACGGCAAAAAGTGATTCGGATTGCGGGGGATAACAATTTTCCACCGTTTGAATATTTCGCCCAGTCGGGTGTTTACTCCGGATTTAACGTCGACATGATGAACGCCATCTCGCTTGAGACCGGCATGAACATCGAATTCGTCCCGCTCCCCTGGGATGAAGCGCTAAAAGCGTTGCAAAACGGGGAGGTTGATGCCGTGCAAGGGATGAAATATAGCCCGGCGCGCGATGCCATCTATGATTTTTCCGATCCGTATTTTACCAGCTCGCAAGGGATCTTTGTTCGCAAAGACAACATGTACATTTTTCAAATTGATGATCTGGACGGACGACGGATTGCCATCCAGAAAGGAGATATCGCCAACGACCTGCTGCGCAAGCACCATAACGCACAGTTTGTAACCACCAGCAGTCAGGAGGAGGCGGTGCAGCTTTTGCTTGCGGGGAAAGTGGATGCGTTCGTCGGCAACAGAATCACGGGGCAATACTTTATTCAGAAAACGAATCAGCAGGACCAGATCAAAATTGTTGGAGAACCGATCAACCCGACTGACTACGGTGTTGCTGTAATGCCACGCAATCATGCGTTGCTTAAAGATATCAACAAGGCGATTTTGCGGCTAAAGCAAAACGGCACCTATGACAAAATTGAACGGAAATGGTTTGGCGAGTACATCATGCCAAACGCTCCTAATCTGTATGCGATTATGAAGGTGCTCCAGATTGTGCTGATCGTTGTGGGGACGATCGTGGTCATCGTGCTCTGGTGGAACCGTGTGCTGAAGCGGGAAGTGAAGCGGCGGACCGTTCAGATCGGTGCGATCAATCAACAGCTGAAGGAAAAGATGGAGCAGCTTGAGGAGAATGTCCAATTCCAGCAGCAGCTCTTGGATAGCACGTACAGCTTTTATGTAACGTTAGACAAGGGGGAGACGGTATCGCGGATGAATCGGAAAGCAGCGCGTTATCTCGGAGGAGCCAGCTCGCTTGTTGGATTGCCGATGCATGAAACGCTTCTTTCGTCAATTATCCCGCGAGAAGAGGTGGTTGCGGCGCTGACGCGAGGTGAAGCAACACTGCAAAAAGAAACAGTATGGAACAAGCCAGTAATGGATGACGGAGTGCAGCGAACGCTTCGCTACAACATTTTCCCGATTGTGAGCCCTGCGCAGGAAATTACCGGAGCGATCATCAACTTCATGGATGTCACCGAGCAAGTCGAGCTTGAGAAAAAAATGGAGCAGGAGGAAAGACTCCGCTCGCTCGGTCAGTTGATTTTGGGAATTGCCCATGAAATCCGCAATCCGCTGACTTCCATTTTGACCTATACCGAGCTGTTGCCCACCAAGTTTGACAATCCCAAATTCCGGGCATTCTTTTCAGAGCAGGTGCCAGGCGAAATCAAGCGATTGAACGGGCTGGTCAGCGATCTGCTCGATTACGCGCGGCCAAAACAGCCGCATCCGGTTTCGTTTGCGGCAGGAGAGCTGATTGAAGCGGTGCTTGGTTTGTGCCAGCAAAACATAAAGGAGCGGGGTGTCGACGTCCACGTACAGATGGAGGCGGGGCTGATGCTGTACACGGATTTCAATCAGACCAAGCAGGTGGCGATCAATATCATCTTAAACGGCGTCGAGGCAATGCAGCCGGGAGGACAGCTGACGATTCAAGGTACGAGAGACGGTACACTCGCAAAGCTATTGATCACAGATACCGGCGAGGGAATCGCCCCTGACGATCGATACCGAGTATTTGAACCGTTTTATACGACCAAGCCGCATGGAGTGGGGCTTGGTCTGCCCACCACCTATCATCTCGTAAAGGAAAACGGAGGCACGATCGACATCGAGAGCAAGCAGGGCAGCGGAACCAGTGTGATCATCCGCTTGCCCATGCCGCAGGAAGGGAGTGAATGAGCATGTACAATGTGATGATAATCGATGATGAGCCGGCGATTTGCCAGTCGCTCACGTTTGCGCTAGAGGACCGTTACCATGTCTATTCCTTTACCGAGCCGGCTGATGCTCTGGCACTGTTTGGACGAACCGAGGTGGCACTCGTGCTGTTGGATTTGAAGATCGGGCAGCACGACGGCAATGATGTGCTCAAAGAGATCAAGCGCCTTTCGCCTGAAACGGTGATCATCATGATGACCGCGTTTGGCAGCATTTCGTCGTCGGTGGAAGCGATGAAAAACGGGGCGTTTACGTATTTGACCAAGCCGCTCCTGCAAGACGAGCTTGCCGTGCAGTTGTCCAGGGCCGAAGAGTTTTATCATCTGCAATCACGTGTCCATTGGCTGTCGCAGGAATTGGACAAGCGCTCTGATCATTATGGCTTGATCGGAAACAGTCAGGCGATGCAGCGGATCTTTTCGCTGATTGAAAAGGTCAAGGACATCGATTCGAGCGTGCTGATTCATGGTGAGAGCGGGACGGGCAAGGAAGTGGTTGCACGCGCCATACACCAGCAGGGCAAGCGGCACAAAAAACGATTCCAGGCGGTCAATTGCGCCGCCATCCCTGACAATTTGCTGGAGTCGGAGCTTTTCGGCTACGAAAAAGGAGCGTTTACCGGTGCGATGCAAAGCAAGCCGGGGCAGTTTGTGCTGGCGGATGGTGGGACAATTTTTCTCGATGAAATCGGTGAGATGGACATCAGCCTGCAAAGCAAGCTGCTACGGGTCATCCAGGAACGCTGCGTGACCCCGCTTGGCGGTATTGAAGAAAAGGCGATCGATGTGCGGATCATCGCTGCGACCAACCGTGATTTGTGGCGGGAAGTGAAGGGAGGGCGGTTCCGAGAGGATTTGTATTATCGGCTGAACGTGATTCCGGTGCAGCTGCCGCCGCTGCGTGAGCGCAAGGGAGATATTCCGCAGCTGGTGCAATATTTTGTGGACAAGATAAGCGAGCGGATGGGTAAGCCGATTGACGGCATCTCACAGGAGGCGCTGCAGGTGCTGGAGGGATATGCTTTCCCCGGCAACGTCCGGGAGCTGCAAAACATCGTGGAGCGGGCGATTGCGCTGACCGGATCGTCGCTGATTCAGAAACGGGATTTGCCAGAGGAACTGCAAAATGTGATACAGGAGCAGCCGATCGTGTCGAGACAGAAGCTGATTCCCGTCTACGTCGGCGAAACGATGGAGGAAATCGAGAAGCGGGCGATTTTGCACACACTGTCCCAACAGGAGGGAAACAGGCGCAAAACGGCGCACATGCTAGGCATCGGGGAGCGCACACTGCGCGACAAGCTGAAAAAATATCACGAAGAGGAGCAGCAGAACTAGCTGTTTCAGGTGGGCGGCAATTTTCGCAGGGCGGCAGAAATTGCCGCCTCTTTTTTGCGCCTGTAAAGGCGAAAACGGCCATTTTTGCCGCCTGTACGGTTGGCACGCTTTTTGAAAGTATGTAATTTTCGAAAACAAAAATAAATTCAAAATAGGGGGCAGTGTTAATGAAAATATTCCAAAAAGGATTGCTCAGTGTATGTAGCTTGTTGATGACAGGTATTCTCGTCGCAGGCTGCGGTTCCCAACCGGCGGCACAGCCACAGCCCGAGGCAAGCGCAACAGCCAAGCAGGAAGCGCCGGCGACAGCTGCACCTACCGATGAAGTATTGAAAAAAATCAAAGATACAAAGACATTGGTCGTGGGGACGGACGCAACATTCCAGCCCTTTGAATTCAAAAATTCAAACAATGAATTCGATGGCTTCGATATCGACCTGATTCACGCTGTGGCCAAAGAGCTTGGTGCTGACAAGGTGGAATTTGTTGACACTGAATTCAAAGGGTTGATTCCCGGCCTGCAAGGCAAAAAGTTCGACATGATCGCCTCGGCGATGTATATCACCGACGAGCGCAAAAAGACGATCGATTTCTCCGATCCGTATTTCCCAGGCGGACTGTCGATTATGGTGAAGAAAGATAACAACGCGATTGCCGGTGTTGACGATTTGAAGGGCAAAAAGGTAGCGGTTCAGATCGGCACCAAGTCCGCAAAGTTCTTGAAGGAAAAATACCCGGACGTACAGCTGGTGGAAGTGGAGAAAAACGTAGAGATGTTCCTCGAGCTGGATAGCGGCCGCGTCGATGCTGTTGTGACTGGACTGCCGGCAGCCAAAGTGTACGCGAAGCAAAATGACAAGGTGAAGATATTGGACAAAACGTTGACGCAAGAAGAGTACGGCTACGGGATTCGCAAGGAGAATGCTGGTCTGATTGAAGCAGTCAACGAAGCGCTGAAAAAAGTGAACGCAAACGGTCAGTACAAAGATACCGTGCTGAAATGGTTTGGCAACGACTAAGCGTATCATCGATGAAATAGACAGGTAAATGGATTGTTCAGATCGGGGCTTGCACATGGGTCTTTGCGGGCCCCGACGGCAATCGTTTGGATGTAAGAGAAGGAGGTAATGAGAGATGGGGCTGGATTTTTCCGTCATTTTTGAAGACAACAACCTGATCGCCCTGCTGCAAGGTCTCTGGGTGACAGTCTCCATGACGTTTATGGCACTCGTGCTCAGCGCTGGTTTGGGTCTGCTGATCGGACTTGGCCGTATGTCGAATAAAAAGTGGCTGTCGATGCTGTGCTCCTGGTATTTGGCTTGGTTCCGAGGCACGCCACTGTTGGTTCAACTGATGATTCTATATTACGGGCTGGCGATTGGTATGCAGATCGATCTGAGCGCGGCGACAGCCGGGGTGCTCGGGCTTGGTATGTACAGCGCGGCCTATGTCTCGGAAATCGTACGGGGTGCGATCCAATCAATTGACAGAGGCCAGATGGAAGCAGGCCGTTCGCTTGGCATGAGTCACTGGCAGACGATGCAAAAAGTCATTTTGCCTCAAGCGGTGCGCCGCATGCTGCCGCCGCTGTGCAACGAGTTTATCGCACTGACGAAAAACTCGTCGTTGCTCTCGGTCATCACCGTGTCCGAGGTGATGCGCGCGGGCAACCTGATCGTCTCCAACAACTTCCGTTACTTTGAAATCTATATCGCGATCGCAATTCTCTACTTTGTAGTCAACTACTCCATTTCGGTCGGCATCGGACGTCTTGAAAAGAAATTGAACGTGGAGGGGGCGCGCGCATGATCCAGGTAAAACACATCCACAAGTTTTATGGCAAGCATCACGTGCTCAAGGATGTCAGCCTCCAGGTGAGCAAAGGGGAAGTGGTCGTCATCATTGGCCCCAGCGGATCGGGAAAAAGCACCTTGCTGCGATGCATGAACTATCTCGAACAAATTCAAGATGGCGCAATTGAAATCGAGGGCAAGCCGATTGGGCTGATCGAACGCAACGGCGAGAAAGTGGAAATGCCGCAGAAGCAGCTGGACCAGATTCGCTCCGAGGTGGGCATGGTTTTCCAAAACTTCAATCTGTTCCCGCATCTTTCCGTACTCGATAACATCTTGATGGCACCGATGACGGTCAAACGGACGAAGCGCTCGGACGTGGAACCGCTGGCAAAGGAGTTGCTTGTCAAAGTCGGTCTTGCTGAAAAGGCGCATATGTACCCGGATCATTTGTCAGGCGGTCAAAAGCAGCGCGTGGCGATTGCACGGGCATTGGCGATGCAGCCGAAGGTCATGCTGTTTGACGAGCCGACCTCCGCACTTGATCCAGAGCTGGTGGGCGAGGTGCTAGCGGTCATGAAGCAGCTGGCTGCAGAAGGCATGACGATGGTGGTCGTGACGCACGAGATGGGCTTTGCCAAAGAGGTAGCCGATCGCGTCGTGGTGATGGATGCAGGCTCGCTTATCGAGGAAGGAGCGCCGGCCAAAATTTTTACCGCGCCGGAGCAGCAGCGTACACAGGCGTTTTTAAGTAAAGTATTATCTCACGATTGATTAGGAAGGAGTCTGACCCATGTTCCAGCATATTACCCAACCGCCATTCCGCTTATCAACAGGAAAATCAGACCCGTATGTCACCCGCTTGTCCGAGTGGATCGAGCAAACGGTTGATCCTACCAAACACTATGATTTTGCCATTCTCGGCGTGCCGCTGTCCAAAAGCTCGATCAGCTTTTCCGGGGCGCACGCGCATCCGCAGCAATTCCGCCAGCTGTTAAGCTCGTTTACGACCTACAATATGGATGAGGACATTGAGCTTTCCACGCTTCGCGCTGTCGATCTGGGCGATGTGGCGATGCATGTGACCGATATTTTACGTTGCCATGACAACATCGAAGGTGCGCTTCGTGCAGTTACGGCAGGGGTTACCGGCATGCCGGTCATCATCGGCGGCGACCACTCCATTACGTTTCCAGCGATCAAAGGAATCCGGCGAATAAGTGGCAAGCGCATCGGTCTGATTCAGTTTGACGCCCATCTGGACGTACGTGATACAGCGTACGGCGGTCCGTCCAACGGGACTCCGATGCGGAATTTGATCGAGTCGGAGACGGTGCGCGGCAGTGACATTATTACCATCGGGCTGCGCAGCTTCGCCAACTCGCGCGAATATCGTCTGTACGCCGAAGAGCGGGGCATGACGCTAATTACCGCAAATCAGGTGCGTAAGCGCGGAATCGAGGCGGTGGTCGAGCAGGCGATCCGAACGCTCGAAGAGAAATGCGATGCCATCTATGTCACATTCGATGTCGATGTCATGGATCAATCCATTGTGCCGGGCGTGCCTGCAATCGGGCCGGCAGGGCTTTCTTCCACCGAGCTGTTCACCGCGGCGTTTGCCATCGGTCAATCGCCAAAGCTAATCGGCATGGACATGGTTTGCGTCGATCCGACCCGCGATGTGCGCGACATCACCTCACGCGCAGCACTTCATCTTTTCTTGCATGTGGCATCGGGCGTAGCGAAACGAAAACAAGGATAGAACGATCAGGAAAGGACGTGCAGACACGGGACGGCCGTGGGCGCGTCTTTTTTAACACTTTGTAACTGTTTCCCCTTACAATAGTAGAAAGCAGTCGAGAGCATACAATCATCAGAACGATTTCGTGAAGAGATGAGGAGAGATGACCGATGTTTTCCAAAATTCTGATCGCCAATCGCGGCGAAATTGCCGTTCGCATCATCCGTACATGCAAGAAGCTTGGAATCACGACGGTGGCGATTTATTCCGAAGCAGATGCGGAGGCACCGCACGTAAAGCTGGCAGATGAGTCCTATCTCGTCGGCGGCCCGCGCGTGAACGAAAGCTATCTGAACAGTGACAAGATTTTAGAGATCGCACGGGAGTCGGGGGCGCAAGCGGTCCATCCGGGCTATGGGCTATTGTCCGAAAACGCCGGCTTTGCCCGCAAGTGTGAAGAGGCAGGCATCATCTTTATCGGGCCATCCCCCGAAGTCATCGCACGTATGGGAAGCAAAATCGAGTCGCGCAAAGCGATGGAGGAAGCGGGTGTTCCGGTCGTGCCGGGCATTTCGTATCCGCTTGCCGACGTCGAAGAAGCGGTGCAGGTGGCTGCAGGGATGGACTATCCGGTCATGCTGAAAGCATCCGCGGGTGGCGGCGGTATCGGGATGCAGGTCGTTTCTAATGAAGCGGAGCTGCGCAAGGCGTACGAGGGCAACCAGAAGCGTGCCACTGACTTTTTTGGCGACGGCGCCATGTATGTGGAAAAATACATCGCCAATCCGCGACACATCGAAATCCAGCTGCTGGCTGACAAAGAAGGCAACACCGTCTATTTGTGGGAGCGCGAATGCTCGATTCAGCGGCGCCATCAAAAAGTGGTGGAAGAAGCGCCGTCTGTCTTTTTAGATGAAGCGACACGGGCAAAAATGGGTGCGTCAGCGGTGTTGGCTGCCACTTCGATCGGTTACAGCAATGCCGGGACGATCGAGTTTTTGGTGGATGAGGAGAAAAACTTTTACTTTTTGGAAATGAACACGCGGCTGCAGGTGGAGCATCCGGTGACAGAAGAGATTACCGGACTGGATCTTGTCGAGCAGCAGCTGCTGATCGCGGCAGGCGAGACGCTGCAGTTCACGCAGGCCGATGTGAAGCGCCAGGGCCATGCGATCGAAGTGCGCATTTACGCGGAAGACCCGAAAACCTTTTTCCCTTCGCCGGGAACGATCACCACATTTCACACACCCCAAGGGGAAGGAATTCGCCATGAGCTGGCGGTGAGCGAACGCTCAGTTGTGACGCCGTTTTACGATCCGATGATCGCGAAGCTTGTGGTGACGGGGGCGAACCGGGAAGAGGCGATCGTCCGATTGCAAAAAGCGCTGGACGACTACGTAGTAGAAGGGATCAAGACGAATATCCCGCTCTTGCGCGAGATCGCGGCGCACCCGGCCTATTTAGCCGCAGACACCACGACCGCGTTCGTAGCGAAGCATATTCAGAAAAAATAAAGCAAAAACGATGGACGCCAAGCTCGGTGTTAGCTCGCCGGGCTTGGCGTCTTTTTGTTTCGTGCAACTCTATCATTCTTGTAAAAATCTATGAAATAGGGCGTCTTACATATTGACCTTTTTGCTACTTTTTGCTTCGAGAGAAACAGTTGACATTCACAATATATTGATATAGATTTAGTTGAGTCAACTACATATAGTTAGATTTGTTCGAATTTCCACTTGACAAGAATCTAGCGTTCGGGGGCGTTTTCTACCCCTTGCTACTGCTGGGTTTGCGGCTTTTAGAGTGGTAGTAATACATACATAATGTGAGAGCGAGTCACTCCCAGATCTCGATCTTTTCCGATCGAAAGTAGGGGAGGCGTTTATTTTTTTGCTCGCTTTCGATGTCCACTGGTAGTAGAGAAAGGAGACCGGTATTCATGCTGGTTGCGTACGATTCCAAGACCGGGAATGTAAAGCGGTTCATCCGCAAGCTAGGGCTTCCAGCCGTCCAAATCGACGAGGAGCTAAAGCTTGAGGAGCCGTTCGTTCTCGTTACATACACGACTGGCTTTGGCCAGCCCCCAGAAAAAGTGATGTCGTTCCTCGAACACAACCATAGCAATATGGTCGGCGTGTCCGCGAGTGGCAACCGCAATTGGGGTGACTGCTTCGCGAAGAGTGCGGATTACATCTCCGAGAAGTACGGAGTACCGGTTTTGACCAAATTCGAATTGGCGGGAACGCTTTCGGATGTGGAACGATTTAAGAGAGAGGTGAGCGAAGTTGCTTCATATTGAACTCAACAACCTGCTCATGCAGCGGGATGCGGAAGGCTTTTTTCAATTGGACAAGGATCTGGAGGCGGTCGACGCGTTCATGGCGGAAGTCCGGACCAAGAGCTTGACCTTCTCAGGCCATATGGAGAAAGTCCGCTACATGATCGAGCACGATTTTTATGAAAACGTATTTGAGCACTATGCCGAGAGCGAAGTCGAGAAGGTATATGACTTGGCTCATTCTTATGATTTCCGCTTCCAATCGTATATGGCGGCGTCTAAATTTTATACAGATTATGCAGTGAAGAGCGACGACAAAACGCTCTACCTCGAGCATTATGCAGACCGCGTGTCGATTGTGGCGCTAAATCTGGGACGCGGCAATGTGGATACGGCGCTCAGACTGGCATCTGCAATGATGGAGCAGCGCGTGCAGCCTGCAACGCCAACGTTCCTGAACGCTGGGAAGAGCCGCCGCGGTGAAATGGTGTCGTGCTTCCTCTTGGAAATGGACGATGCGATGAACTCGATCAATTTCGTGCTCGGCACTTGCATGCAGCTGTCCAAAATCGGTGGCGGCGTTGCCGTTAACCTCTCCAAGCTCCGCGGTCGCGGCGAGCCGATCAAGGGCGTTGAAGGCGCGGCGAAAGGGATCATGCCGGTTTTGAAGCTGATGGAGGACGCGTTCTCCTATGCCGACCAGATGGGGCAGCGCAAAGGATCCGGTGCCGGCTACTACAACATTTTCGGCTGGGATGTCATGGAGTTTTTGGACAGCAAAAAAATCAATGCGGACGAGAAAATTCGCTTGAAGACGCTGTCGATCGGATTGATCGTTCCGGACAAGTTTTATCAGCTGGCTGAACAAAACCAGCAGCTGTACGTGTTCGGTCCGCATTCCGTCCACAAAGCGTATGGCATGCACTTAGATGACATGGATATGGATGAGATGTACGACACGCTTCTGGCAGACAGCCGCATCAAGAAGAAGGCTGTGATGAGCGCGCGCGACATGCTCACGAAAATCGCGACGACCCAGCTGGAATCAGGCTACCCGTACATCATGAACCGTTCCAATGCAAACCGCGCGCATGCGCTTAAAGAGCTGGGAACGATTAAGATGTCCAACCTGTGCACGGAGATTTTCCAGCTGCAGGAGACGTCCGAAATGGGCGACTATGGCCAAGCGGATATCATCCGTCGCGACATCAGCTGCAACCTGGCATCGCTGAACATCGCGAACGTCATGGAGCATAAGAAAATCCGCGAATCGGTTCACGATGGCATCACTGGCCTCACAGCCGTCAGTGATATGACGACGATTGCGAATGCGCCAGGCGTGGCGAAGGCGAACGCCGAGCTTCATTCCGTCGGCTTGGGTGCGATGAACCTCCACGGCTTCTTGGCGAAAAACCGCATCTCGTATGAGAGCGCAGAAGCTCGCGATTTCGCGCGTACGTTCTTCATGATGATGAACTTCTACTCTCTGGAGCGCAGCATGGAGATCGCCCGTGAAAAAGGCAAATCATTCGAAGGCTTCGATCGCTCCGAATATGGCAAAGGCACGTATTTCGATCGGTACCGTACCACTGACTACCGTCCAGTCACTGAAAAGGTTAAGGCGCTGTTCGAAGGAATCGCGGTCCCGTCGCCGAAAGACTGGGCTGAGCTAGGCGAAGCTGTGCAAAAGCACGGCCTGTACCATGCCTACCGCCTCGCGATCGCACCGACGCAAAGTATTTCCTATGTACAGAACGCAACTTCGAGCGTAATGCCGATCGTTGAGCCGATCGAGACCCGCACCTATGCGAACTCGACGACATACTATCCGATGCCGTTCATGAATCGCGAGAACTTCTTCTACTACAAGTCCGCGTATCAAATGGACCAGTTCAAGGTAATCGACCTGATCGCTGAAATTCAAGCGCATGTCGACCAAGGCATTTCGACCGTTCTGCACGTAAACAGCGACGTGTCGACCCGCGATCTGTCCCGCTACTACATTTACGCAGCCAAAAAGGGACTGAAATCGCTGTATTACACGCGGACAAACATGCTTTCCGTCGAGAACTGCATCAGCTGCGCGGTGTAATTGAAGGAACGGGGACGAAAGGGGATCAAACCATCCATGTGCGCAATGAAAGCCGTCAACTGGAACAGACCGGATGACGATTATACAAATATGTTTTGGAGCCAAAACCTTATGCAGTTTTGGACGGATGAAGAAATTCCGCTCTCGGATGACAAGATGTCCTGGATGGAGCTGTCGGATGCGGAACGCAAGCTGTACAAGCGCGTGCTGGGCGGCCTGACGCTGCTCGACACCGTACAAGGCGGCGTCGGCATGCCGAAGATTCTCGAGCATGTCGACGGTTTGCAGCGCAAGGCGGTCCTCGGCTTCATGGGGATGATGGAGCAAATCCATGCAAAATCGTACAGCAGCATCTTCACGACACTGGCAACGACGGAGGAAATCGACGCCATCTTCCAATGGGTCGAGCAAAACCGTTACCTGCAGACGAAAGCGGAGACCATCGTAAAGTACTACCAAAACATCGAGACGCCAAAAGACTTGTACTTGGCGATGGCGGCCTCCGTCTTTTTGGAAAGCTACCTGTTCTACAGCGGCTTCTTCTACCCGCTTTATCTCGCAGGCCAGGGCAAAATGACCAGTAGCGGCGAAATCATCGACCTGATTTTGCGCGATGAGAGCATTCACGGCGTCTACGTGGGCATTCTTGCGCAGGAAGTTTTCGAGGAGCTGACGCCGGAAGAGCAGAAGGAAGTCAATGAGACGCTTCACGAGATGCTGCGCTTCTTCCACGAAAATGAAGTCGCCTACACCGATGAGCTCTACACGGAGCTTGGGCTGGCTGATGAAGTGAAGACGTTCGTCCGTTACAACGCGAACAAAGCACTGATGAATTTGGGGCTGGACCCGATTTTCCCGGAAGAGGACGTCAATCCAATCGTGTTCAACGGCATCAGCACCCGGACGAAGCAGCATGACTTCTTCTCCAAGAAAGGGAACGGCTATGTCCGCACCCTGAACATCGAGACGCTGACTGATGACGATTTCAAATTTGATCTGTAAGACGTGAACGGTAACAAGCCGTCCTCTAGCTGGCATTAGGCCACGCGGGAGGTCGGCTTTTTTAATTTGGCAATGATCGTGTGAGGGAGCAAGGGAGCGGAAAGAATGACAGAATGGGCCGATGTCGCAAATTTACGATACAAGGCACAAGGAAATCCGGTATGCTATCAGTACGTATGCATGAGAGAGGGATGAGGGATCAAAATGACCACTTATATTGCGCTACTCCGCGGCATCAATGTCAGCGGGCACAACAAAATCAAAATGGCTGAACTGAAGCGCACCATGGAAGGGCTGGGGCTTTTACAGGTGCAGACATACATCCAAAGCGGCAATGTCCTGTTCCGATCACAGGAAAATCCACAGTTTTTGCGCGAGCAGATCGAGGGGAGCATCAAGGAAGCGTTCGGGTTTTCGATCACCGTCGTGTTGCGCACGACAGAGGAGCTGGAGCGGATCATCGCGGATTGCCCGTATGCCGATGTTCCGCTTGCCGAGGGAGAAACCATCCACGTCACTTCATTGACGGGACCACCCAGTCAAAAAGCGGTGGACATACTGGCAAACAGCGAGCGAGAGCAGGACGAGTATCAGATTCATGGCTCCGAGATTTACTTTTTGTTCCGGCAGCGAATCCTGGATTCCAAGCTGGCGAAAAGCATGCAAAAGCTCGGCGATCAAGTGACAACGCGCAACTGGAATACGATCAACAAGCTATCCGCTATGGCAAAGGCGATGGAGGCGTAGCGTACAACAAAAACAAAGACCATCAGTTCACCTGATGGTCTTTGTTGTGTTTCCGTGCGTTTCTCAATCGTTCGGCTCCTCTTTCAACCGCTGCTCCAGCAGCTCGGACGTTCCTTTCATGATGCGCAAAAGCTCCAAAACTTCCTCGCGGCTCATGTTTTCCAACGCTTCCGCCATTTTCAGCACACGGCACCGATACAGCTTTTCTACCAATTCGACGCCCGCTTCTGTAATGGAGATCATGACGGTGCGCCGGTCTTCCTTGAGGCGCAGCCGCTCGATTGTACCGAGCTTCTCCAAGCCGTCGCTGATCTGAGTGATGGCGCTGGAGGTAAGCCCGGTTACTTTGGCCAGGTCGGTCGCGCGCTGACTGCCGTGTGTATGCAAATAATGCAGGACGTATCCCTGCGTAGCCGTAATCCCAACTCCCTTCGCGATTCCCTCGTTGTTGACCAGACGAGGCAGATGCACGATGAGATCGAAATAGCTTTGAACCAGATCTGTTAACTTCTGCAGTGTTGTCACCTTCTACCCACGTATTTGCTTTTCATTATATCAAGAAGCGTGCTGCCCTGCATTAGCTGGCAAAAAACAAACTAATTACAAGTAAAAGAAGGAAAAAACAGAACGTTTACATGTGGTTTATATTGCCTTAACAAATCAATTCTATCATAAAACCATGAACGAACCCCCCAATAAAGGAGAATGAACTCATGAACAAGCTGTTTCGTCCGTTCCTCGCTACTGCTTTGCTTGCTACGGTTTTGACAGGGTGTGGGCAAGCGCAACAGGCTGCACCGAAAACTGATGGATCTGCGGAAGGATCTGCGCCACAAGCACAGCCGGGCACGTCTGCAAGCACTCCTTCTGAATTGACGATTTATACCGCACTGGAAGACGACCAAATCAAAGAGTATCTGGAATCTTTCAAACAAGCCAATCCGAATATCAAGCTCAACATCGTCCGTGATTCGACCGGAATCATTACGGCCAAGCTGCTCGCTGAAAAAGAAAATCCACAAGCGGACGTCGTCTGGGGCGTAGCTGCGACAAGCCTGCTGGTGCTCGACCAAAACAACATGCTGGAAGGCTATTCGCCAAAAGGCGTGGAGCGCATCTCCCCTGAATTCAAAGACAAGCAGCAGCCGGAGCACTGGGTCGGCATCGATGCGTGGGAAACTGCGATCATCGCCAACACCAAGGAGCTGGAGAAGAAGCATTTGCCGATTCCGCAATCGTACGATGATTTGATCAAGCCTGAGTATAAAGGCATGGTCGTAATGCCGGATCCATCGGCTTCCGGAACCGGATTCCTGACGATCAACGGTCTGCGCCACCTGAAAGGGGAGCAAGACTCCTGGAACTATCTCGACAAATTGAACGATAACATTGCAATGTACACCCAATCCGGCTCCAAGCCAGCGAAAATGGCGGCGGCTGGCGAATACCCAATCGGCATCTCGTTTGGCTATCGTGGCATCACCGAGAAAAAGAAAGGCGCTCCGGTAGAGGTAGTCTTCCCGAAAGAAGGCTCCGGCTGGGATGTAGAAGCGAACGCCTTGATGAAAAAACCGACGATCAAGCCGGAAGCTAAGCTGTTCCTCGACTGGGCGATCACAGATGAAGCGATGAAAGAGTACAACAAAAACTATGCGATCATCGGGGCGAAGCAAGAAGGCGCACAAATTCCAGAAGGATATACCAAAAATCCGCTGGAGCAGCTGATCAAGCTGGACTTGAACCAGGCAGCGAAAGACCGCGACCAAGTGCTGCAAGAATGGCAAAAACGATACAGCTCCAAATCTGAACCGAAGAAATAGATTTCTGACTGACCACGTTTTGCATGATGCCGCCGCTTGGCGCAAGAGAGGACGTGAACGAATGAGCAACCAAGCATATTTATCGATTCAAGGCGTTGCCAAACAGTTCGGCACTTTTCACGCTTTGAAAGAGATTTCCATCGACATCCAAAAAAACGAGTTCGTTTGTCTGCTCGGCCCTAGCGGCTGCGGCAAAACCACATTGCTGCGCATTTTGGCGGGGCTGGAGCAGCCGACTCGTGGCAAGCTGTACAGCAACGGCAGGGAGATCACCTCTCTGCCGCCTGCCAAGCGCAATTTCGGCATGATGTTCCAGTCCTATGCGCTTTTTCCCAACATGACCGCCGCTGGCAATATCGCTTACGGTCTCAAACAGAAAAAATGGAGCAAACAGCAGATCGAGCAAAAGGTGCAGGATGTGCTCGGTATGGTAGACCTGCTTCATGCCAAAGACAAATATCCCATGCAGCTCTCCGGAGGGCAGCAGCAGCGCATCGCATTGGCCCGCGCCATTGCCCTTGAGCCTGACTTTTTGCTGCTGGATGAGCCGCTGTCCGCACTTGACGCCAAGGTGCGCCTCAAGCTTCGCCGGGAAATTCGCCGGCTCCACGATGAACTGGGCATGACGACGATTATGGTGACGCATGACCAGGACGAGGCACTGACGATGGCTGACAAAATTGTCGTGATGAACCATGGAGAGATCGTGCAAGTAGGTGCGCCGCAAGAAGTTTACGCCAAGCCAAACAGCCCGTTTGTCGCCGATTTCATCGGAGCATTCAACTTTTTTGACGCTGAGCAGTTCGCAGGCTTTGCCAAGCATCAGCAGATGCTCTACGGCATTCGTCCGGAGCATGTCCGTGTGCTGGATGAGGAAAGCGAGTTCGGTCTGCAGGCTGTCGTTGCAGATATGGAATTCCGCGGTTCCTTTTATCGGGTGATGCTGCAAGTGATGAACGAACAGAGCGAATGGACCGGTGGCTTCATGACGATCGATTTGCCCGTTGATCAGTCGCATCGACTCAACCTGAGAAAACAAAGCAAGCTGTCCTTCGAACTGCCGCTGGAAAAGCTGGTTTCGTTTGACCAAACGGCAGCAGCAAACTAAAAGGGAGCTACAACAGATGGCATTTACGAGAACATTGCTTACGGGAATTGTAGCTGTACTGGCGGTTTGCGTCCTGTGCCCGCTGGTCGTGCTGTTCGGAAAGGCATTTCAAGATAATGACGGGCACTATGTCGGCCTGGTTCATTTCAGCAGCTACTTTTCCACCCCTGCTTTACTTGGTTCGATCACGAACACGCTGTATATTTCCATCGCTTCGACGGTGATCTCGGTCGTGCTCGCCTTTTTCTTTGCGTACGCCTTGAAGCGGACCAACATCAAAGGCAAAGGCTTCTTCGCTTCCGTCGCGCTTCTGCCGCTGTTTGCGCCGACGATGCTGCACGGGATCGCGCTTACGTACCTGTTCGGCAATCAAGGCATCGTCACGACCGGCTTTTTCGGCTGGCTCGCGGAAGGTTTCAAGCTGGAGCTGTACGGTCCGGTCGGAATCATCATCGCTGAAGTGATCTATACGTTTCCGCAAGCATATCTGATTTTGGCGGTGTCGCTCGCGATGGCGGACTACAATCTGTACGAAGCAGCGGAAACGCTCGGGGCCGGCAAGCTGCGCAAGTTTTTCACGGTCACCATCGCCAATATCAAGTACGGTCTGATCAGTGCGGCATTTGTCTGCTTTACGATGAGCTTTACCGATTTCGGTGCTCCGAAGGTGGTAGGCGGGCAGTTCAACGTGCTGGCCACCGATATTTACAAGCAGGTGATCGGGCAGCAAAACATGGCGATGGGAGCCGTGGTCGGCCTTATTTTGACCATCCCGGCGATCCTCGCTTTTGCCGTCGACCGCTTTATCACGAGGAAGCAAAGCGCAACCATTACGGCCAAATCAAAGCCGTACCGAATCAATGACAGCAAAGGAAGAGACGCCGTTTACTTCATTTACTGTCTGGTGATCGCGCTGATGATCCTGGTGCTGATCGGCACCGTCGTGTTTGCGGCAGTAGTGAAAGTTTGGCCATACGACCTGTCGCTGACATGGGATCATTTCGACTTCAGCAATGTGGCGGGCGAGGGCATGGAGCCGCTTGTGAACAGCGTGGAAGTATCGCTCTTGACGGCGGCGTTCGGGACGATCGCGACCTTTGTGACGGCTTACATGATCGAGAAAACGCGACAGCTGCGGGCGCTGCGCCAAATCGGTTACTTTCTGGCGATCTTGCCGCTGGCTCTGCCAGGGTTAGTCATCGGTCTTGCGTATGTATTCTTTTTCAACAAGCCAGACAATCCGCTTCACTTCTTGTATGGAACGATCTGGATTCTTGTTTTGGCGAATATCGTCCACTTCTTTTCCGTCACATTCATCACTGCCACCAGCGCGTTGAAGAAGCTGGACAAGGAGTTTGAGATGGTGTCGGAATCGATGGGCATTCCGCTTTACAAAACGTTTTTCAAAGTGACGGTGCCGATGTCGCTTCCGGCGATTTTGGAAATTGCCGTGTACTACTTCATCAATGCGATGGTCACGATCTCGGCGGTAGTTTTCCTGTATGCGCCAGATCTGAAATTGGCCTCGGTCGCCATCGTCAACATGGATGATGCAGGGGATGTAGCCCCAGCCGCCGCGATGTCGGTTTTAATCGTGGCAATTAACCTGGGCGTCCGTGGATTGTTCGAGCTCTCCACCCGCTTCTTGCGGAAACGGACGGAACAATGGCAAAAACCAACGACAATGTAGGACGAAAGGTGAGAAGCAGCATGATTAAGGCAGTGATTTTTGACTGGGCAGGCACGACCGTTGACTACGGGTGCTTTGCGCCGCTTGCCGTTTTTCTGGAAGTATTCCGCAAGCGCGGGATTGAACTGACCGCAGAGGAAGCGCGCAAGCCGATGGGGCTGTTGAAGCGCGATCATATCAAGGCTCTGCTTGAAATGGAGCGCGTAGGCAACCTGTGGCGCCAGCAATTTGGCAGCGAATGGACGGAAGCGGACATCGATGAGCTGTACGTAGATTTCGAAGCGCTTTTGTTCCAGGTTCTCCGTAATTACGCCGAGCCGATCAAAGGAGTGCCGGAGATGGTGGTACAGCTCCGCGAAGACGGGCTGAAAATTGGCTCCACCACTGGCTACACGGCTGAGATGATGGCGATCGTGACCGAGGAGGCGAGGGCTCGCGGGTATGAGCCGGATCTGCTCGTGACACCGACGGAAATGCCGGCGGGGAGACCTCATCCGTACATGATTTTTCAAAATGCGATCAAGCTCGGCGTGCCGACGATGCATGAAATCATCAAGGTGGGCGATACCGTAAGCGACATTGCGGAAGGCGTCAACGCGGGCGTCTGGAGCATCGGTGTCATCAAGGGCGGAAGCGAGCTGGGCCTGACGGAAGCGGAGGTAGCCGCGCTGCATCCGGTGGCACTACGCGAAAAGATGGTGGAAGTGCGGGACCGTTTCCGGAATGCGGGGGCGCATCTGGTGATCGATGCGATCACCGAACTACCTGCAGCGATTCAGCTGATCAATCAGCGTCTTGCCAAAGGGGAGCGGCCGACGATGGCGGCAGGCAATCCGTATCTGCTGCTCACGCCAGGCCCGCTCACCACATCGCCCACGGTCAAGCAAGCGATGCTCAAAGACTGGTGCACATGGGACAAAGACTACAACGGCTTGGTTCAGGCGATCCGTCACAAACTGGTGGCGCTCGCGACACAAGACACCGACACCTATACAGCTGTGCTGATGCAAGGCAGCGGGTCGTTCTCCGTCGAATCGGTGATCGGCTCGGTCATTCCGAAAGAAGGCAAGCTGGCAGTAATCACGAACGGTGCGTACGGCAACCGGATCGTCCAGATGGCAAGCGTGTACGGCATTTCGACCGCGGTCATCGATTGCGGCGAGGTCGGCAGCGTAGATCCGCGGCAGCTCGATGATCTGCTTGCGCGGGATACTGCGATTACCCACGTGATGGTGGTCCATTGCGAGACGACGACCGGGATGCTGAATCCGATTGCCGATATCGGACGCGTGGCGAAAGATCACGGTAAAGTGTTCATCGTCGATGCGATGAGCAGCTTTGGCGGCATTCCATTCGACATGGCTGACTGGCAAATCGACTTTTTGATCAGCAGCGCCAACAAATGCATCCAAGGGGTACCCGGCTTCGGATTCATCATCGCTCGCCGCGACGAGCTGCAGGCATGCAAAGGGCAGGCGCGCTCGCTCTCACTCGATCTGTATGACCAATGGGAGACGATGGAGCGAGACAACGGTAAATGGCGTTTCACATCCCCAACCCATGTCGTCCGTGCCTTTTACCAAGCATTACTGGAGCTGGAAGCGGAGGGCGGCGTCGCAGCACGGCACGAGCGCTATGCCACCAATCAGCGCACGCTCGTGGAAGGGATGAAGCGCATTGGCTTCAAGCCGCTGCTCGAAGAAGAGCATCAGTCGCCGATTATCACTTCGTTTTTATATCCTGAATCCAGCGCGTTTACTTTTGCGGAATTTTACAACCGCCTCAAGCAGAGTGGATTCGTGATCTATCCGGGCAAAATTACCGCAGCTGACACCTTCCGTATCGGCAATATCGGCGATGTCGAGCCGGCTGACATGGAACGTCTGGTCGAAGCAATCACACAACACCAATTTTGGCCCTAACGAACGACGGGAGGCATAGCACATGAAAATCTTTTGCTTAGGCGGAGCGGGCAACATTTGTCGGGAAGCGGTGCTTGACCTAGTAGAGTATTCCGATTTCACGACCATCACGATCGGCGATTTCAATGAGGAGGAGGGGCGGAAGCTGGTCACCGCCCTGAATGATCCGCGGGTCGATTTCGTCAAAGTGAACGTGCGCGACCATGCGGCAACGGTCGAACAGATGAGAGGCTACGATATCGTGATGGACGGTACCACGATCACACTGAACGGCTTGTCGACCGCCTGCATTGCAGAAGCAGGCTGCCATGGCATCAACCTGAACGGGTTCGGCGAAGAGGACGCTTCCGACGAGGTGTTCCGTCGAAACGGCAAAACGTGCGTCCCCGGCTTCGGGATGACGCCTGGCGTGACGCAGATGATGGCGATGCACGCGGCCAACCAGCTCGACGAAATTGACGAGATTCGCGTCAGCCACGGCGCATTCCGCCCGATCGCATTTTCCAAGTCGATCGCCGAAACGACGACGTACGAATATGATCCCGACTTGCCCGGCCGCGTCGTGTATGAGAACGGGGCATTCATCCAGGTCGCTCCGTTTGCCCGCCCTCGAGAAATCCAATTGCCTGCGCCATACGGACTGACCACGCAATACATCATTCCGCATGCGGAGACAAAAACGCTCGCACAGGCATTGGCCCACAAAAATGTGAAGCTGATTGAGGTGCGCGGCACATGGCCAACTAAAAACATGCAGCTCGTCCGCGCGATGTATGACTGGGGATTCATGCGCAACGACAAGATCATGGTAAACGGCGCAGAGGTTGGCATTCTTGATTGTATCGCCCAATATCTTTATAATTCTAAAGAAGGAAAAGAAACGGAATTATACGGGTACTCTCTCCATGTCGAGGTGACCGGCAAAAAAGAGGGCCGTTCGTTTATGCATACGTTGACGCATACGCACCCGGCTTCCGATGGCTCTGTGCCAGGCTGGGAAAAGCTACGTGCCTATACGCGCAACGTCGGAATTCCCATGGCGATTGCCGCTTGGCAGCTCGCGAATGGAGCAGTGAAGAAGTCCGGCGTCATCACGCCGGAAGAGGCGTTTGACCCAGCGGTAATTTTCCGCGAGCTAGCTCGTCGGGAGATTTACGTCCATGAGGAGGTCAAACCGCTTTAAACGAAATGAAGGCGGGAGGTTGGCTAGCGTGTCATTGGTCGGAGAAGAGCGCAAAGAGTACATTTTGGAGCAATTGCATACGGCAGGCAAAGTGCGGACGAATGACTTGGTGGAGAAGCTGCAGGTTTCTTCCGAGACGATCCGTCGCTATCTTGAAGAGCTGGAGTATGAAAACAAATGCAAGCGAGTGTATGGCGGGGCGGTCAAAATTAATCTCGACCGTGAAGAGCCTTCCATGTTCACGCGGGAGATTTTGCATGCCGATGAGAAGAAGCGGATTGGCCGCTTGGCTGCGTCCCTGGTGCAGAATGGCGACATCATCCTGATCGATGATGGGACGACCTCCCTGCAGATGATTCATTTCCTCGGCAACAAAAAGAACATCACGATCATTACCAATTCGGTCACTGGATTGACCCTGTTGGTGGACAGCATCAACAAAGGCTTGATGGATGCGGAAGTGTACTTCATCGGCGGCAAGGTTCACCCTAAGCATTTCCGGATCACCGGTTCGGTGGCACAGCAGATGCTGGACAACTTTTATGTGGACAAGGCGTTTGTTTCGATTGACGGAATCACGCTCGGAAGCGGCATCACGAGCTTTGATGCGGAGCGGGCGTTGATGGTGCGCAAATGCATCGAGCACGCCAAGCAGAGCATCGTCCTGACCGACCATTCCAAGCTGGGCTCGAGCAATCTGTACAGAAGCGCGGAGCTGCGTGAGATCGACATGATCATCTGCGACGTGCCTGCCCCGAAAGATTGGGTGGCGGAATTGGAAGCAAAAGATATCGAGTGGCTGGCAGCGGAATAATCCTCCGTTATGCCGGCGTCAAAAATCCCCATTCAGCGCTGCGATTCGCTGAGTGGGGATTTTTTTCTAACGGTATCCATGATTTTACCCGATATATAAGGGTGTGTGGTTCTCTCTAGCTTCAAGAATAACGAAAGAGGAGGAAATCAGGTTTGATTGGAAAAAAAGTCTTGGTTGCGTTTTTTCAAATGGTCCTGGTGGTTGCAGTAATCGCCTCGGCTGTTGGGGGCAACACAGGAACAGCGTTGGCCGCTAATGAAATTTCCAAGCTGGTGCTTTCGAAAAACAGCCTCTCGATGGAAACGGGCGACACATCCGCTTTGACAGCGACGGCGCTGTATACCAACGGCTCCAGTGAGGATGTCACGATTAAAACGGATTGGGTATCGAGCAAGGACAGCGTCGCAACGGTGTATGCGGGGAATGTCACCGCAAAAGGAGAAGGAACGGCGACTCTAACGGCGACGTACATGAATACGACAGTTATTGTGAATGTGACCGTTGTAAAAAAAGTCAGGGCGCTCAGCAAAGACAAGCAAAGCATCGATATTCGCAAAGGGGCGAGCGATCAGGTGACGCTCACCGCCGTATTTACGGACGGTTCGACGGATGATGTGACATCAAAAGCAGAGTGGACCGTCGACCAATATTCGGTCGCAACGGTGTTGAACGGCAAAATTGTCGGGCAGGGAGCAGGTACGGCGACGGTCACTGCCAAATACGGCAGCCAATCCGTAACGATCCCGGTCAGCGTTGAGGTAATCAGACGGCTGGACCCGGGCAAAAACAGCTTGTCCTTGCCGCTAAATGGCTCGGAGCCGATCACCTTGCTGGCGACATTTGCCGACGGCACGGTAGAGGATGTTGCGAAAATCGCAGAGTGGTCAAGTGACAACGGCAGCATTGCCGATGCGATTAAAGGGGAAATCAAATCGTACGGAACAGGTACGGCGACAATCACCGCCAAATACGGGACCAAGACGGCAACCATCAAGGTGGAATCCGGCATCTCCCGCCGCCTGGACGTGAACAAAACCAGCCTGTTCATGAAAGTCAATGACGCCACGCAGCTTACGCTGACTTCCACCAATGCGGACGAAAAGCCGGAGGATGTCACCGACAAGGCGGTCTGGACGTCAGGTAACGAAACGGTCGCCTATGTGAGCAAAGGGAAAATCACCGCGTATGCGTCAGGTGAGGCTACCATCACAGCGACATACGGTACTAAAACCGTGACGATTTTGGTTGATGTCGATGTGCCGCGCAAGCTCGGCGCTGACAAGACTACTGTCGCGGTACAGCCGGGAGATACGAACAAGCTCGTCTTGACAGCGTATTACCAAGATGGGCGAGAAGTTGACATTACCACAAGAGCCCAGTGGAGCTCCGCATCAACCGCTGTAGCCGAGGTACGCCAAGGCGTGGTTACCGGGATTGCGACAGGCAGCACGACCATTACGGCTACCTATGGCAAACGGTTCCTGACCATACCGGTAAGCGTCGGGGTGATCAAAAGCTTGACGGCTGATCAGACCAAGCTGACCATGAACAAAGGGAAAACAGCGAAGGTCTCATTGACCGTCGAATACGCAGACGGCATGAAAAAAGATGTAACGACGCTGGCGACATGGGCGAGCGCCCAGGAAGCTGTCGCGACGGTCACAGATGGTGTAGTTACCGCAGTCGCCGCCGGCAAAACGACCATCACCGCAACGTACGAAGGCAAAACCGTCTCGATCCCGGTCGAAATCGATCAGGCGCAGTCGCTTTCGGCGAGCGTGACGACCATCGTCATGGGGACGGGCGAGTCCAAGCAGGTGACGCTGACCGCTACAACGGCAGACGGCATCTCAAAAAATGTGACGGACGATGCGGAGTGGATCACAAGCAACGCGGCTGCAGCCGATGTAACAAAAGGGCTGGTGCGCGGCTTGACCAACGGAAGAGCAGTCGTAACCGCCAAATACGGCGGCCAATCGGTCACCATCACGGTTGAGGTCGGAATCGTCACCAAGATGGACACGGACAAGCATTACATCACGATCAAAACCGGCAATACGGTGCAGATCAATCTGATGGCGACGCTGTCGGACGGCAGCACGAAAAACGTGACCAAAGATGCGGAGTGGAAGACGACGTCCTACAAGATCGCGGACGTGCAGGACGGTATTGTGACAGCGGTCGGATACGGCAAAACGACCATTACGGTTCGCTATTCTGGCAAAACAATCAGCATTCCGGTCGAGGTCGACACGTTAAAATATTTGAAGACGAGCGCGGTCAAGCTGGAAATGAAGCCGGGTCAGACAACGAAGGTGACGGCGACCGCCACTTATATGGACGGTACCGACACCAACGTGACGGTTGCTGGGCTGTGGACCTCGTCCAAAATTCTGGTAGCCGATGTGAAGGACGGAATCATCACAGCGCATGGCCCAGGTCAGGCGACGATCACCGTCAACTTTGCTGGCAAGAAAACAGCGGTTGTCGTAGTCGTCAAACCGTAACATGAAACCCCCGAACAGCTCGTATACATGAGAAGAAGCGATTCGAGTTGCTCGGGGGAAACGAATATGATATTCGAAAAAGTGATTGCGATCGTAGCAGGCAGCTTTCTGATCGGGATCGGTGTGAACGGCTTTTTGGTGCCTCACCATTTGATGGATGGCGGCATGATCGGAGTAGGCTTGTTAGCCAAGTATTATTTCGGTCTTGCCCCAGGGGGTATCATGCTGCTCACCAGCCTCCCGATATACGGACTGGTGTTTTGCTACGATCGCTTTTTGTTTTACCGCAGCTTCCACGGGATGCTGCTTTCGTCATTTTTCATCGATTGGCTCAGCTTTTTGCGGGAAGCGATGCCAACATCGCTTGCGACTGCTTCCGTTGTCGGCGGCGCCCTGATCGGCATCGGCGTCGGCACCATGCTCGCCTACCATAGCAACACCGGTGGAACAGACTTGCTCGCCCAGTTTTTGTCCAGACGAAACAAGCTGCCTGTCGCGCTGTTAATTTTTTTGATCGATGGGGTCATCGTTGCTTTTTCACTAGAGGCAATCGGCCTAAAGCGCATGTTGTTTTCCTTGATCACGATCGCAAGCGTCGCGATTGCCACGCATTATTTCAGTCAGATTGGTCCTGAGCCTTATCTTGAATGAGCTTCAGGTTGTTTTGCAGCCGTTCGTCATCAGGCGCCATCTCGACTGCCTGCTTGGCGAATGCGAGCGACTTTTGCAGCATGCCGAGGTAGTAGCAGCTGAGTGCGCCCAAATCGTACAAGGTGAAATCCCAGGAGAACGGCTCATTGAGATAGGAGATGGGCCGCTCCTTGATTTGCAAGGCTGCCTCGACCATATGATAGATGCGCGGCCAATCTTGCTCCTTGTAGGCGAGTTTGGCCATTTCCACGTAAGGCTCACGAAGGTGGGGTGCTTCCGCAATGGCTTTAAACAGCCAGCTTTTCGCTTCATCCCTTTCCCCTTTGGCTTCATATGCGCGGGCGATAAAGCGCATGGAAGCGGCACGTTCGTCTTTCCAGCGTGCGCGCGGCATGGACAAATGATGTTTCAACGTATCGATGCATTTGTCCCACATGTGATAATACATGTATTCGCGGCCGAGATAATGCACGTTGCGGTCGTGCTCCGGGTTTTCCTGCACCGACTTTTCCAACAGGGGAAAATATTGGCCGCGCGATTTCGTATTATCAGGGTAATGGTTGAGCCGGATATCTTCGGAACAGACGTAATGGTCGGGATCGGTGCCATAGTACTGCAATTCCTCATGAACCGGATGTACCCAGCGGAACCCGCTGCGCCGGTGGGTCTTTTCCTGCCAAAAGGTTACGCCCCGTGAGCCATCCGGATTAAAGCTCCATGTATAGAAATATTTGAGGCGCGTCGCTTCCGGTGTCCAGACTTCTTCCAGCTTTTGACGCCAACCTGCCTCCATGCATTCGTCGAGATCGGCGGTAACGCAAACATCGACGTCGCGCGGGATGAAATTCAGCGCTGCATTGCGCGCCACATCGAAGCGCCACGGGTCCACTTTGATCGAATAGACATGGGCTCCCCGTGCTCGCAGCCGCTCGACCGTATCGTCTGTAGATCCTGTATCGGCAACGACGACCATATCCGCCTCAAGCATCGAGTCCATCCATCGATCCACGAATTGCGCCTCATTTTTGCATATAGCATAGACCGCTACCTTTAGCTTATTCACTCGCATTGCCTCCCTCGATACCCGAAAGTGACCAGAGCTTTGCTTTCCATTGTTCGAATTCTTCATCCCAGGCGGCAGGATGATCGTGATCGTCAAAGACACGCTCTGTTTTCGTCTCGGCCTCTTTTAAGGCAAGGAATGCCTCCAAATGCCGCCCGAGCTGATGCATATACATCGCTTTAATGTAATGAGGCTCGCGTCGATTCGGAAGGTGCGAGATCGCATTGTTCAAGCTGAGCAGTGCCTGATCGACCGAGCCAAGCTCCCGGAAAATCGAGAACTGCAGCTGATACAGATAGGCGGAGTCGTTGCCAGGCAGAGCAAGGGCGCGGTTTACCGCTTGAAGTGCCTCCATTTGCCGATTGTTATGCATATATTCTGCGGCGAGATAGCTCCAGGTTTTCCAGTAGTTGCCGAACTCTTTGAGCGATTGCTCGAGCATCGGGATGTCATTTTCGTGTGAACGCCGGTTATGCTCTTTCCGGTATACCCATAGGTCAGCGATCGACGTCACCTGTTCCGGGTCGTTTGGCTGCAAGACCTCATGAATCGGCAGCTTCCACGTATAGCCGCGCCGCGAATGAATCCAGTCATGCCATTTCACGGTGAAGCGCTGCTCCGGCCCAATTTTTTTCACCATATAGCGGTAGCGAGGACTTTCATACGTCCAATGGGCAGCCAAAAGGTCACGCCACCCCTCCATTAAAGTCTCGTTTGCGTGCAGTGCGACACACAGGTCGATTTCGGGGGAAACCAATGATAGGCACGTGTTGCGCGCGTCATCAAACCGGAAGGGTGTGACGCATATCGGATAAACAGACAGGTTGACGTCGGGATTGTTTGCTTGAAAACGGGCAACTACTTCATTCGAACCGTCTGTAGAGCCGGTGTCGCACAGGACGATCTGGTCGGCTGCCTTGACCGAATGCAAAAAAGCGCCCAAGTCCGCTTCGTTATCGTCGAACAAAGCATAGACGGCGATTTTCGGACCATACAGCTTAGTGACCGTATCAAGTGATTGGGTGTTCGGGTTGACGCCGACATAGGCGCCGATTTCTTGCTCCACATGCGAGAATGCGATGTGAGGGAAAGTGGCGAGCACTTCTTCATGCGTCCAGTCGTCTTTTACATGCTTTTCGTACGGGTTGCCCATGTAAGAGTCTTGCGGATATTTGATGATCGGGATGCTGATGAAGACAAAATCGCTTGCGGCAAGCAGCTTTTCATAGACTTCCAACGCTTCTCCCTTTGTCATATGTTCCAGCACGTCACCCAAAAACGTGATGCCATAGCGCTTTTCAGGCGTGAAGGTGCGGACATCGTCCGTGCGCAAAACGTCATATTTGCTCGCAAGCTGAAAAGTAGAATGATAGGGCTCCCATATTTCCAAAGCGGTGAAATGCGTGTGCGGTAGACGGGCGCGAAACAGGTCCGAATAAGTGCCGGCTCCTGCTCCCACGTCCAGTATTGAATCATGGTCGCAAATCGTGATGAAACGCATCACGAGGCGTTCGATCCATGCTTTTCCAGATTTTGAACTGTAGGGCATACAGACCTCCTCTACGGCATGGCAATCGGTCATGCCAAATCAACTGCTACAAAGATATTCAGATTCTAGGAAAGCGTGATTGTCCCTGGGTGGGTAACCAGCAACTATTTTTGCCCCCGCAGCCGCAATCTTGCAAAAAAATAAGACCTGCAGATGGTATACTTAAAGGAACGAAAGAGAGAGCGGAAAGGGAGAGCTGTAGTGGAGCGAACTCTAGCAGAACGGAGAGCTGCGGCAAAAAGGTGGGCGCAGCCGTATTTTTTCATCATGCTCGTCATCGTGTGTATATTGGTGGGACAACCGGTTATGGCCGCGGGCGGCGAAAGCGGTACGGCGGGGGTGATCGATGCAACGGGATTTGATTTCTCCCAAAATGAAATGGTTTCGCTAGACGGGGAATGGGAGTTTTTCTGGAACCGGCTGCTTGCGCCGATCGATTTCAGGCAAAGCGTCGTCACACCCCCTACCTATGAGCGGGTCCCCAGTCAATGGAATGCCTACCAAAGCGGCGGACATCCGCTATCAAACCAAGGCTATGCCACCTACCGCGTTCGGATTCAGATAAAGGATAGCGATCGGAATCGTCAGCTGGCCTTGTACATGCCGAGCGTCGCGACCTCCTACATCCTGTGGATTAATGGTAAGGAGCTTGCCCGAAACGGCGTCGTGGCGTTGCAGGCTGACGACATGAAGCCGATGAATTATCCCAAGGTCGTGACATTTCAGTCGGAGAAGACAACAGTCGAGCTTGTGATCCAAGTCGCCAATTTCGTCCAACGGAAAGGCGGTTTGTGGCAATCAATCAAGCTAGGCAGCGCGGAATCGGTTCTGTACCAGCGGGACAAGCATGTCGCCTATGAAATGGTAATCACCGGCAGCTTGTTCATCATGGCCATCTATCATTTTATGATCTTTCTCTTGCAGCGTCGGGAGTGGGCAGCATTCTATTTCGGCGTACTCTGCCTGATGATCGGTATGCGCAACCTGCTGCTCGGCGAGACGCTGGCGATCCGTTTTTTCCCCGGCTTGACGTGGGATCTGGCGGTGCGGGGCGAATACATCAGCGTGATGATCAGCCTGATCTGCCTCATCCTGTTCGTCCATGCCCAATATCCGAGAGAAACGAATCGGCACGTTCGTATCGTCGCTATCTGGATGTGTGCAGGCGTGCTGGTGGCGACGCTGTTGACCAAGCCATTGCTGTTCACCCAGCTTCACATCTTCATCCAGCTGCTGACGGTCGGATCGCTCTGTATGATTTTTTGCGCGTATGTGCTTGCAGCGATTCGCAAGCGGAGCGGCTCCGTGTTGAACGGGATCGGCCTTGCGTTTTTTATCGTGTCGATCCTCGACGATTTCTTTTACTACTTTTTGAACCAAACCTGGTTGCCTGAGAACATGATTCCACTCGGCCTACTGCTCTTTATGGTTACGCAAATGATGAACTTTTCCGTGAAATTCGCTCGTTTGTTCCGCAACGTTGCAGACTTGAGCATGGAGCTGAAAAGCGCCAATGAATTGCTGGAGCAAAAAGTGAAGCAGCGGACAGAAGCACTGGAGCTCGCGAATCTCGATCTGGAAAAGGCGAATGCCGAGCTGTCGCAGATGGAAGAATCGCGCCGCAGATTGCTGTCCAACATTTCACATGAGCTGGGAACGCCGCTCACCTCAATCCAAGGCTATGTCAAGGGGATGATCGACGGAATCGTGCCGAGCGGAGATCAGAAATATCTCAAGCTGATTCATGATAAAACACTGCTATTGGGGCGGATCATCCGCGATTTGTTCGAATTGACTAAGCTGGAAGCGCGGCAGATCCAGTTTGATTTCCGCGAGGTGGAGATTCATGCGCTGCTCGATACCCTTTGCGCCAAATATGAGCTGGATGTCGAAAAGCACGGCCTGCGCTTGATCCGCGAGCTTCCTGCGCAGCACGTAACCGCGCACCAAACCGTGGTGAACGTAGATCCGATGCGGTTTGAGCAAGTTTTCGCCAATTTGCTCGTCAACGCGCAGAAATTCACACCAGCCGATGGCATCATCCGGGTCGAGCTCCGTGTGGAGACGGAGTCTGCCAGCGCTGGCGTAGCCGTAGTCACCGTATCGGACACAGGAAGCGGCATTGCAAAGGAAGAGCTGCCGTTTTTGTTCGACCGCTTTTTCAAGGCGGCGGAATCGCGTAAAACTAAATCGGATGGCGTCGGTCTCGGACTTGCGATCGTGAAGGAGATCATTCAGTACCACCAGGGGCAAATCTCGGTGGACAGCGCGCCGGGAGAAGGGACGAGCTTCATTATCAGGCTGCCTGTCCGTTTTATTCCGGAGAGAGAAAGACAGGAGGTATCGTAGGTGGGAGAAGGAAAAATTTTAGTCGTGGAAGACGAAACGGAAATCCGCGAGCTGGTTCGCATGTATTTGGAAAACAGTCGCTTTCAGGTCGTGGAAGCGGAGCTGGGCAAGCAGGCGCTGCAGCTGTTTGCGGAAGAAGAGCCGGACCTTGTGATTTTGGATATTCTCCTGCCCGATTCTGACGGGATTTCGCTATGCCGGAGCATCAAGCGGATGGCAGATGTGCCGATCCTGTTCCTCACCTGCAAAATGGAGAGCGAGGATATCATCACGGGCTTGAATACAGGCGGGGATGATTACATGACCAAGCCGTTCGACCCCGGCATCCTGATCGCGCGGGTGCATGCACTTCTGCGGCGCCAGACGATGCTTCAGCGACTGGGGAGCAGGTTGCAGGAGGAGACGGAAGCGCAGGATGGCTCGCGGCAAAAGGCGGGGTACGAGCAAGTGGGGCTGACACAGCGAGAGCTGGAGATTTTGCAGCTGATCGACAAAGGCTTCACCAATCAGGAAATCGCGCAAACGCTCTACCTTTCTCCCGGCACGGTCAAAGGATACAACAATCAAATATTCGGCAAGCTGGACGTGAAAAATCGGACGCAAGCCATGGCCAAAGCACGAGAGCTTGGCATCCTCTGAAAACCTGGCGGCAGCCGGGTTTTTTACATGCGTGCGTGAACGCTGTTGACCCAATGTAAAGAATTTGTAATGAGAGAGGAAAAAATTACCAATATGTAGAATTGAATAATCAAAGCTGGGAAATGTGCGAGGGGGGCCCGCACCTGTTGTAAAACTGCATAGATGCGCAAAAATAGCCAAAATTCATGTAAGAATTCCATGGCATCGCAAACCGTTTTTGCAGCTGATTATTCAATTTTACGATAATTATGCATTTTTGCATTAGTTTCTGCTCTTTTCGCACTGATTTTGCTCGAAAAAAAAGAACACTTCTAGTTGGCATCAATCCTGCATATAAAAATGGAGTAAAAGCAAGGGGGTACCTACACATGAACTTTGAATACCTGTACGATGAAACGGAAAAGCCGCTTACCCGTTATGTAACTTTCGTCACCAAGAAAAACCGCTACGACTTTGGACTGTTTCATACGCAGCAATTCAACGGCAAAAGCCTGGTAGTTTCCTTGCAAAGCTTGAAAGCGGCGTTGATGGCTTCAGATGACGTGTACCGCAGCGATTACTGGATCAAAAAGCTGGAAATCGATGAGGAAGACATTGAAGTGGTGAAGGAGTTTTTCAAAAACAGCCTGAGCCCAATCGATTCCCTTCTGACGCAATATTAGGAATAGCCTTTCATCTCTGTCGGCCTGTCGCTTGATTACACGAAAACAAGTATTTATCGGGAGGAAACCATGCTGATCAACTTTGAAGTGCTCAGTTCTTGCACCGGCAAAATTGAGAAGATCTTGAAAAAAGAAGCCAGCTACATCTATGAGCAGGAACCATTCTGCTTGGTACGGACATCAGACGGCATGCTAGTGGAAATCACTAGCCAGTTCAGCGGCTATGTAAAATCAATGAAAGCGGTGCTGGGGCAAACGGTGACTCCTGAAACGGTTTTGATTCGGATCGAAGAGAAGCTGTCACATGTATGCGTAGGCAGCGATTAAACAGACAGGTTGGCTGAGAGAGAATCGAATAAAGGGCTCTGGCGCGCTAAATTGGCGGCGCTGGAGCCTTTTTACCGTTAGTGGGACAAACTGTTGCTGTTTAACTTTTTCCAATTGTCTAATAATAAAAAAAAAAGATATAATGGGAAAAAAAGTGAACAGAGGGAGGCTTGTCATATGGCGCTGCTTCCTACCGATTTTTCGTTAGCAGGGCGCACCCTTGAAGAAGATGTCTATACGGGCAACGGCACATTTTTGCTTGCCAAAGGAACGCGCCTTACACCCGACCAGCTCGATTCGCTCGTCAAACACCGTATCGATGTCGTGCGCGTTTGCGATGCGTATGAGGATGTACGGACAAGCTTCCCGCCAAAGGGTTCGGTAGCCGAGCAGATGGAGCGGTTCGCCATGGAACGGGAATCGATGGCACATTACGTGAGAGCGATGGCCCAGACAAAAGCATTATTTGACAAAGTGACAGAAGATTCAATCCCTTCATTGGAAGAATTTACGGATGCCGTGATTCCGGTGGTGAAGGAGGTTTTGCGGGAGACAAGCATCTTCCGTTTTTTGTATGCTTTGGAGGGCTCTGAAAACTATACCTATCGTCATTCGCTCAACGTCGGTATGCTTTCGGCCCTGATCGCCAAACTTCTCTGTCTGCAAGATGAAGAGATCAGTATGGTCGGACAAGCAGGGTTCCTTCATGATGTCGGCAAGGTGCTGATTCCTACGGACATTTTGCTGAAACCCGGCAGGCTGACAGAGGACGAGTATGAACAAATGAAATTCCATACGGTTTTCGGCTACGAGCTTATCAACCGGATGGAAGGCGCGACCGAGGCAATTGCCCAATGTGCGCTCCTGCATCATGAACGACTGAATGGCACTGGCTACCCGCTCGGACTTACAGAAAATAACATTCCGCTACTTTGCCAGATTATCGCGGTCGCGGACACCTTCGATGCCATCTGTTCGGATCGTGTCTATAAAGAGCGGACGTCTCCATTCGTCGCCGCCCAGCTGCTTTGGCGCGCCGCCTGTGACGGCCATCTCAATGCTGAAATAGTCACCCGATTTGCCCATTACATCGTATCGCTGTACGCAGGCAGCAAGGCGCTGCTCAATACTGGCGATGAAGTGGAAGTCATCTTTATTTTCAAAGATGAGCCGATGCGTCCGCTTGTGCGCAAGGGCGAAGATTTTTACGATCTCCGGTCCCATCGCGTTTGGGATATTGAAAAAATGATTGGATAATCGAAATAACTCCGCGCTCTTGGCGGAGTATTTTTAGTAAAGTGGATGCTGCAATAGACGGTGCAGTGGCGGCACGCATGCGAAAAGCCCGCCTTACAGGGCGGGCTACAGCTTGATGGACGCAAGGATGGAAAATGGGTCTAGAAACGGCTTCTTTTTGGGCTGGGATGCTTCCGCAATAGCGGCTGGCGGAGAATCTTGGGCAAACATCTCAAGCCGTTTCAGCCGGTACTTTCCATCTGGGTAGTGCGCAAGTCCTTTATTTGTGGAGAACGCGATCCGGTAGCCACTCTCTTGCAGGATTGCTGCTGAGCTCGGTTTGGACTCGCCGAAAGGGAATGCAAAAATGACGATCTTTTTATTCAAGTGGCTCTCCAGTTCCTGCTTGGAGTCAACCAGCTCGGTACGGAATTCCGCGTCCGTAATCTTCCGCGTGTTGTGGTGGTGCACGGTGTGCGATTCCAGATCGACGAGACCGCTTTTATTCATTTCACCAAGCTGCTGCCAGCTCATGTAATTCGGCCGGCCTACCGCACCAGTCACCACGAAAATGGTCGCTTTCGCACGGTGTTTTTTCAGGATCGGGAAGGCATTGGTGTAATTGTCTTCATAGCCGTCGTCAAGCGTGATCAGCACCGGCTTTTTGGGAAGCACAGTTCCACGCTCCCAGAAAGACAACAGCTCGCTTGCCGTAATGGTTGTGTACCCGTCCTTCTGCAGCGAAACCAGCTGATGCTCGAATTGCTCAGGCGGTACGTACAAATAGTTGTTTCCTTTGGAGATGCAATGGTACATAAGCACAGGAATGGACTCTTGCTGATTATGTTTTACCTGCATCTGCACCGGGACGGTGGACGGATGCTTACTCTCGGTTGGCGCGTGGCTGAAGCCGAGCATCATCGGAAGCAAGAATGTGAGAAGCAGAGTCGTCATTTTGCGCATAGTGGATCTTCCCTTTCAGGAGCAAGTGGGTTTGGTGGTAATTGTAGCAAAGCATTGTAGAAATCTGATGGAAGCATCGGAAAAAATGGATGGTGGCGAATGTTGCGCCAAAGCGTTCGACATGTGCCGCGATACGCCCTGTTCAGCCCGACGTCAAGGCTGATTGCGAATGGCGGTCACAGGGTTTTGCAGCTGATTGCACAAGTAAGACGGAGGAAAGGGGAATGACGTTACATGGTGTTGTGGGGATTTTTTTGCGGATGAAAAATAGGGAGGGGTTTGCAGGCTGGGAATGAAAAGTGGCCTTGAAATTTATGGGAAAATGATGTAAATTATAAATGCAAATTCAAGCAACACATACGCGCCCTCATAGTTAAATGGTATAACAGATCACTCGTAATGATCAGTTCGTGGTTCGATTCCGCGTGGGGGCATCGTAAACATCCGAAATCAGCGTCAAATCAACGTTTCTAGCCGTTCGGCTACCGTTGAATGTATCGATCACTTTTACGGAAATGAACCGTGTGATCAGGCGCGATCGTACGAAATGAACCATGCAGAATACGCCTCTTTTCGTTGTCATAGCGGACACAACGGAAAGGGGTTTTTGTTATGTCTTTGAGAGGCAAACGGAAGATGACGGCACTTATGCGGAGGACCTGGCGCGACCAACGTATTCATGGGACGAGCTTTACCGGTATACCGGTGCCAAGGAATCAGAGGGATTGGCGGGGCAAACGTTAGCTCTCCGCGATAAGTATTACGGGTATTTCCTTGAATTCCTCGAACTCAAGCATCCAGGGTTGCAACCGCATGAGTTGACGCCGGAGGTTTTGCGGGAGAGAAAAGGAACGAAGGCAGTACGAGGGAAATACGCGGATACCCGATCGGGTGAAAACGGTTGGACTATCACCAGGTGCGATCAATACGTATCTACGTCATCACAAAGTGTTTTTCAGTTTCATGGCGTCCGAAGGATATATTACGGGGAATCCGTTTAAAAAGGTCAAGCTAATGAAAGAGGAAAGGGATACGGTACAGGTGTTTTAGGAGGAACAAGTCGCTCGATTATTAAAGCAGCCGGACCGAAAAACATATTCGGGATACCGGGATTATGTAGCAATGTTAGTATTTTTGGATACCGGAATCCGACTGGTTGAACTGATGAATCTGAAAATAACCGACGTTAATCAAGCGGACTGCACACTCTATATCCGCGCGGTTAATTCCAAGAATAGCATCGGTCGATTTGTACCATTCTCTCTGCGGACTAAGAAAGAGATTCAAACTCTAATAGCGGAGGTCCGCGATCTTCAATTGGAGCCCCTATTTACGACCGTTTATGGCAAGCAACTCGATCCAAACGCGAGTACGTTCCGCGATTAAAAAATACGGGGAGATGGCGGGTATTACCGGCGTTCGGGTATCGCCTCACACATTGCGTCATAAATTCGCGAAGTTCTACGTACTAAACGGGGGCGATTCTTTCACTCTCCAAAAGCTACTCGGGCACCAGGATATGACAATGGTTCGCCGCTACATTCAGATGAATGACTTGGATTTGCAGAGACAGCACGAAAAATTCAGTCCTTTAAATTTTCTGAGATAAACAAAAAGGAAAACACCGATCGAAGACCGGTGTCATGCGTTTTGGTTGCATTATTCAAATATCATTGCAAATACGAATTCATCGTATTTCTTTTGGATGTTTTGGTAGCAATCCTCTTTTGTTTTGTAGTTACTCCGATACTCTCAATCTCCAAGAATATTTCGGCTAATGCAGTCTTTGCTTCTTTTTAGGACATGTTTTTGATCATTACAATAATGTCATCCCCTAAAGCCAACCGAAACACCTCCTCCCCGTCAACATACGTTCGACAGAGATTTGGCGAATCTTACAGTAATGTGCAAATATTTGTCATGAATGCTTATCTAACGAACTTTCTCTCCGCTGGGTGGGCTTTATTTTTGAAATTGGGTGATTAAAGTACCTCTATTCTCATGTTTGGCCCGCTTAATTCAAAACATGTTACATATGGAGTGATTAACTCCATTATCTTTCTTGCTTGCATATGACTTTTATTTGTCGGTTCTGTACCTAGAAAATGATCGTACAGTTCCTCTAAGTTATAGTTGGAAGTAAATAGTGTTGGGAAATTACGCCTAGCCCTAAAACTCAGAAGAGGCCCTAATATCTCGTCTCTACCCCAAGGAGAAACGTTTTCAGCTCCTATATCGTCAAGGATCAGAACGGGAACGGTCTTTAAGTATGTAACAAAAGCCTCAGTGGTTCCTTTGTTAAATGTATCTTTTAGTTTTCGATACATGTCAGGTACAGAAACAAGAGCAGAAGGAATATTAAGACTAGATAATTGATTTACAAGTGCCTCCATAATGAACGTCTTACCAACACCAAACGGTCCATTAATATAAATTCCAAGTGGAGGTTGAAGATCGCTAGTGGTAAATTTATCAATCCATTGGATAACGTACCTTAAAACTTCAGTGTTAAAGTCAAAAAATTTTAATTCTTGTAATGAAGTATTGAATGAAGAGTATTCATTTGTAGAATAAACCTGTTGTGTAAGTAAATAAACGCTTTTTTCTAATTGGAGTACTTTCTTTTTTAGTAACTCAATATCTGTTTGCGTCACTCTTATACAATCCCTTCAAAGTTAATAATTCATTGAATAGTGTAAATTACAAAGTTATTTACATCAATGGAGTATTGTTAAATAAACCATTGGTTTACATAGATTTTTTGTCTCAACCGCTCATGTTACGCTTTTCAAAACGTTAGGACGCGATGTCATTAACGCATTAAACCGATTCCCCCGCATGACCCGATCAGCTTTAGCTTACGTAAAAGGAAATCCCTTACACAATACAACCGGCTGGAGGAGATCGTATGCCAGGGTGGTCTAGTGGACTTAGTTCTGTCGGATATGAGCTAAGGGAATACGATAGGGTGCGTAAGCTGTTCGGATGCTAGCCGCGAATTAGGTTTACAAAAGTACCGAATATTATTAAACACTCGATCAAAGCGATTAATATTTACAGCCGAATCAATACTTTTTAATGACGGAGAAGAGTCTGACGCGTTGAATGTTTTTACGTTAAATGTATGTTATAATTTTTACCAACATTGCAATATTCTTATTTTGGAGGAACGTAAAATTGGCAAAATTACTAGTATTATCACTTGCAGAGACAACGAGTGATAGGGTGAGGGGATATGCAGTAATAGCAAGGAATTTAGATGAGGACAAGTGGACTATAATCCCAGCGTTACCAAAAGAACTATTAATTATCGATGGGAAATATGCTTGGGATATATTCGCAGTTACAGAGGCTGATTTAGTTAGGAGGTTTGATAATAGAAGTGATATATATGATGTTGATATTACTAGCTACAAACCTTATATGTTAGAAAAACCAATTACAGACAATGATGCACGCATAAATATATTAGAAAAACTTTCATCAGAATCCATCCACGAATTAGTAAATAGCCCTTCATGGGCTGGAATCTTAAAAAATCCTATTATTTCAGATTTAGAATTTTTTGAAAGGAAGCTACATGAGTCGAATTATGATCCGAATCAAACGTTTTATTGGGAATGTAGGCTAAATTTTTCTGATAAAACTGGATATAAGTGGAGATACAAAAGGGCAACAGGAGTTGCTGTTAAAGATATGAGATTTAAAGCCTATTGGAGAGATTTATTACTTATTAGAAGGCATGAATATATTGAAAAAAAACAGAAATGGCTTGAATATATGAAAAGAAACAGAACATTTTTGCTCGTAGAATTTTACCCTTCGGATTATGTTGGAACTGTTGCTGTCGTGTCGGGAATTCTTTGCTTAAATGAAAAAAGCTAAATAAGGGTGAATACTATGAAGAAAGTTATTTATTATGATGAGTTTAATAGAAGATATTTAGTAATAGACACGGTATCTGGCTCTTTAAATTGGTTAGAGGAATCAGATCAATCGTTGGCCAATCTAAATCTGAAGTCTGCGCAGGAATTATATGAAAATATTTCCATTAGGTTTATGCAATCCAAACCAAGCGACATTAAGATAGAAAAGTTTGAACCAAATAATAATGTAACGAGAAAGACATTTAACGGACGATCTCTACTGAAAATCGGGAATAAAAATATCGGTCAAATTATCAATGATATATACGCGAAAGAGATTGATAACTTCAACAAGCAAGGTGGCATCATTCTAACGAGTTATATCAATCAAATCCAAAAAGTACTATTCTTAATGCCATATCCTAAAAAATTTGAAAAGAATAGTGAAGCCTCTCGAAAAACATTAATACAGGAGCCAGATTTTGATGAAAATAGTGAAAAAAAGAGTTTTGAAATATTAACATCTGAGCAAAACAACAAGAGTAAACAAGGTGAATACATAAATAGCAACGGTAATGATTTCATTGAAACTATAGTTAAATTACCGAAAACACTATTTAATGAAAAGCAAAATGATGAACGTATTTTTGAAATGTTAACAAAAAATAACAAATATTTAATTGAAGTTCATCAAGACTTGTCAAACAAGATGTCTTATCTTAACTCAATAATTAAATCCTCAGTCGAATTTCAAAATAATAAGGATGACTATATAAAGAATTTAGAAAATCAAATCCAAAAACTTAATATCCAGATTGAATTACTTATTAGTGATAGGAAGTTACTAGAACAAGAAAAGGAAAAAGCTGAACTGATAGCTTTTAATAATTTCAAGGCAAAATTAAAAATGTCCAGAGTGGCGATAGAAAAACAAATAGATTTGGATGAAAACTTTAGCACAAAAGATAAACTATTCTCATTAATCAAAACTTTGGCATATCACACTTTACATAATGATGAAGATATAAAAAAATTATTAGAAAACGAAGATTTTTTTAGTGAATGGATCGACTTTTCAAACAATATTGATTCAAAATTACAGTCATTACTTGATATAAAGTCTGATTTTAAATCAATAAATCTTATTGATTAAGAGGAGTAAATTCTATGTTCTACGGTATTGATTTGGGAACAACAAATTCAGCTATCTCATACGGCATCCAAATAGAGTCAAAGGGTTTTTTCGAAATTCAAACACTCACAAACACAAATGGCGACTTACTTACACCTTCTGTTGTTTATTTTGAAGAAGGAAGTACCTACTCTATTGGAGAAAATGCACTACAAAATTATATTCACGAACCAAATAGAACAATTCGCTGGGTTAAACGTAAGATGGGACTAGATTATAAATATACTATAGATGACATTGAATATTCACCTCAGTCAATCTCTGCTACAATTTTAAGTGAATTAAAATCGTATGCAGAGAAAGGAAATATTGATAATGCAATTGAGAATGTTGTAATAACTGTTCCTGCTGATTTTGATAATAATGCAAAACAAGCGACAATTGATGCAGCCATTATTGCAGGATTCAAAAATGTTCATTTGATACCAGAACCTAATGCAGCGATTTTAAATTATATTTATAAAACCCATGAAGTAAATAAGTTGAATGACTACTTCTCCGGGGAAGATAAGTATATTCTTGTATTTGATTTAGGTGGGGGCACATTTGATGTATCTTTATCTGCAATAAATCTTATAGATAATGGTAAAGTTAGTGCGCGTGTGATTACTTCGTATGGAAACAAGTATTTAGGTGGTATTAATTTTGATAAAGATCTTATGATTTATGTATTAAATAAAGCTATTAAATTAAATCCTAAAGATAATGAGCCGCTAACATTACTACTAAAAGGTGCTATGCTAGAAGATTATGAGTTAATCGAAGATGAATCTATTAGGAGTGCAATTGCAAGAATAATTATGGATTGTGAAATATGTAAAAAACAACTTTGTGATAATAAGAAGCGCACACTGACCTTTTTTTCCCATGAGAGGAAAACTTATAAGGTTGATGTTAGCAGAGAAGAGTTCGAATTGTTGTTAGCACCTTATTTTTCTCAAATTAAAGCAAATATTGATAATGTACTTACTGAAGCTATAAAAAATACGAATAATAAATTTAAAGCATGGTCAGATCTTTACGGAGTACTGATGGTTGGTGGATCCACTAGAATTCCAGCAGTCCAAAGTTTTTGTGAAAATGAATTTAATCAGCCAATTATTGTGGATCAGGAAATTTATACATCAGTTTCTCGGGGGGCAGCAATTTATGCTTCAATTCTAGCTAACGAATCTCCACTTGTGAGCAGTTATGATACTGTTATTCCACATGATTTTGGAGTCAAGTTAAATGGTGAATTTATCCCAGTTTTACAAAAGGGTACAACCGTTAAAAATGTTGATTTTGAATATGAAATACCGTTTGCCTTAGATACTAAAGCGCCAATTGAAATAGTTCAAAAATATTATAGTACTAAAGGTGAAGAAACAGAAATATTGATTGAAAAAATTAACTATTCCCATCCGTTTATGTATACAGGAGATATACTAGAAATCGCTTTTGAAATTAATGATGACCTAATTTTGTCTGTATCTGCAAAAGAAAGTTGTATTGAAGATGAGGTAGAGTTAATGGTAAATGATTTTGCAAAATTAACTACAGAGCAAATTCAGATAGAGCAAGAAAAAATACGTAGGTGAGGTCGGATTTATGCCAAAGGATGAACAAATGGTGACAGTTAGTACTCCTAATAAAAAGACTGCATCTGATGAAATATTTGAAACATATTTTAGTTATACCGATTCAAAAAAATATTGTGTTTCATATTTATTAATTATTGAGACAAGCAAAGAAACTAAAAATACTCTTGATAAATTGATTCTCCAGATACATAATGCAATGTCAGATTTAGATGAGATTACCTATCAAAGAATAACAAATAAAAACAAGTTCTCAATACAAACTGAAAGTACTGAACTTACTGTAAAAATTAACTCGGAGGAATCAGAAAAAGAAAACGAATTATTATGGGAAGTAAGTTTTGAAGGAGACTTTAAATTCTTAGAATCTTTTAGAGAAAAATTTTTGACATCAATCAAAGATATTTGTGAAAAAAAATACTGCCTCCAAGATGAAATCTCTGATGAAATATGTGTCGTAGCTTATCCTAAAGTGAGGCAGTTGGAGAATATTTTAAGAGAATATCTATTAAGATTTTTCTCGAAAAAATTTGGTTCTAAGTGGTGGAAAGAAAATTCAAATAAACAGTTGGAGACCAAATTAAAAGATAGATCGGGAAGGGCCTTTAATGGAATATTGGATATGGAATTATTTAGCATTGACTTTATTGATTTAACACAGTTGCTTGATGCTAAATCACAAATGGAAGGACATGAACTAATTGAGGCCCTGGATAATATTGTTAGGTCCAGAGAAGACGTAGAAAAATTTAATCAAAAAATTGAAAGGGTTAGAAATAGGTATCTTGGTAATTGGAAGAAGTTTTTTGAGAGTCACATCAAAATAGATAACTTTTTAAAAACCTGGAAAGATTTGTATGAAATACGTTGTGAGGTTGCACATAATGCTCTTATTAATCTATCGCGATTTTCTAGACTTATAATACTTCACACTGAAATAAGAGTACAGTTAAACAAACTAATTGATGATTTAAGGGTAATAAAAACCGATGAGTATGCATTGCTTGATAGAATATTATCCTTAGAGATTAACTTTTCAAAGGAAGATATAAAAAGCATTATAGACAGGGGGATACTGCATATAACTCCTCAAAATTTTAATGAAGAAGCTTTGCCAGTAGAAATATTTAATGAACTTATATTAAAAAGTAAAGAAGATTTAAAGCTAATAGGTGAATATAACTCGTCTGAAATTCAACTGAACACAGACGAAGACACATTAATAGCTGAAGAACCAATAAGTTCTGTTTCAATTTCAATTCATTATTCTGAAGTTACAAATTTAGTAAAAGGGGCATTAATGATTGGTTTAGGCAATAATAAATTCTTATAAACCCTTTTCACAATATTAAATTATTTGGTCAATATCTGAGAAAAATGTTTAAAGATGTTATTAATGAATGGTTTTTATGGTTGCTTTTTTTTGCTTGAAGAAACATGAAATTTTGTAATAAGAGGTAGTCAGGTACGTCTTAATGGTTCCCGACCACCTCTTTCTTTTTCATAGTAACCTATTTCCCATAACTTTTTAAGAATGCTAAGCTTTTTGGGATGGTCTGAGAATGACCTTATTGGAAAATCAAATATTATAAGAGTAATTGAAAAGGAGCACATTCGAGATTTCCTCATGGAGTGATCGATGATTGTTGCTTATAACGCTTGACAGCGCCCTTCACGACCGAAAAGTAAATATCGTTCTCTGCCGGGGAAACTTTCATCCCGTACTAATGAATCACATAAGTTGCGACATCTCAATAAAGGTTTAACTGGGCACCCCAACCTCTTAGTGGTTTAATAAAACCCATAGAAGAAATGTACGTATCAGTGTGTTCATCCATGTACTCCCAAGATAAAAGAGTCTAAATATACATTTTTCTGTGCATGGTGTACAGATCATATCAATTTGATTAATCGTCTAATAAAGGATAAACGATCATTGTGATGCAGATGTGATTAGCGAGTTTCCTTTTATGAAAAAGTGTATAAAATTAAACCGAGATTAACAACTTCATGTACTGCAATTTCTCTCATGGTTACTAACTTACGAATAACAAAAAGCCGTTTTCCTAGTTTTTTTGAAAACGACTCCTTTCTTAACGATCACAAGTTTCTTTTTATATACAAGGTTTATTCCAGCTACTTCATTTTTTGTGCATTATTACTAAAGCACTCAGTTAACTTGGTTACAGCCTGAGCGACATATTCGGGAATATCGTGCATCGCGATATGAGTCGCACCCTCAACCCAGAACAATTTCTGTGCTCCATTCGATAATGTAGTAGAATTGTTCGCCATAACCGCGTGTGTCGGCCTCTGACCCTGGAATCAATAAAAGTGGTTGCGTAAGTTAGGTACTTATTTGGGTTGTCGCCGAGAATGCCATCATTTTGTCAATGCTTCGAAACAAAAAGCGATTTGTAGAATTAGGGTGCTGTGCTCGGTGAGTCCGATAGTAATCATAGGCTTCACGCATAGATCTATTAAAGCGAATCAGGTGCCCACGCCAAGGGCATCGATTCGGTTCCGTTTGCTTCTGCAGTACGCTGCTTCGCAACCGCCTCGAGGGTTTGCAATTACGTACCAACGCTCCCTTCTCCTCAGAACATCACACCAATATCCACCGCACTGACAGTCGCGACTGCTTTGATGCGGCGTTCGGTGGGGATTGCAGCTACGCATAACCACCGCCGGCACAGGTGTTCCAATTTTTTCTTGATCGACAAGCGGAAGTGTCGTTAAATAATCTACAGAGCAGGGCACGTTCTCCACTCTGGCGGCCGGGTCTTCGAGCAAACGCGGCTCACCCTCTCCATGATAGGACGAATATTAGGCTAACGCAACAAAGCCCTCATGAGAAAGATTCTGCGCATACTAGCCAGCCGTTTGTTCCTTTACCCCTTCGACAGAATGGACGATAATAATCGCAGGATATTTTTTATTTTCATCAAATCCGTCTGGCAAAAAAAGAGTTCCTGCCATATTTACGTACCACTTTTTACAGTAATTGATTTTTTCATGTTTTTTCTCCTTCTGGTTTCGTGTTTGATATCATTAACTCGGGTAAAATAATAGATGATGATTAAACAATTCGGCTTCGAAGATAGAGATACGGTTATCGAACTTCCTGCTGTAAGCTATTTGAACTTCTTGATCACGAACAAAGCTGTCATTTCCGCGAAATATTGGGTACCGGGTATACCTGATAGCGTCAGACAAAAAGATGAGCAAGCGAAACAAAATTCTTCAAGCTGCCTTCCCGGATCGGGAAATCGTTCAGATCAATCCGACTGCAGTCAATTGGAATGGCGGAGGTATTCATTGTATCACGCAGCAACAGCCGGTATTGGAACCATAAGTGAAATGCAAGATTACGGCAAAAAAAGTATTGAAAATGAAAGGTAGCTAGAATTTGCGCCTGGAGTAATGTAGAAGACATAAGGACCTCCCTTTCTCAGATCGAGAGGGAGCTTTTTTATGTATATAAAAGCCGATCACGCTTGAATAGGGTATTCAAATGTGAATATGCAGCTGGTAGGGTAGTTACGGCATCATGGTGTACATGGGTATTCAATGATGAATAGGGTAAAACCTCGTCACCATAACAAATACCGCTTAAATCGTACAAATTTTAGTTTGGCATGGGAGTTGCTATTGGTATTAGCATACGAATCTGAAGGAGGTTTCATCATGGCTAAATATCAACCGAGAGACTCATTCGAATCCCCACGCTTTTGTGGACCGCGTACGTTCATGAGATTGCCATTCATCGAAACGGTCGATCAAGATATGGACTTTATCATTACAGGTATTCCGTTTGACTCGGGTCAATCGTTCCGCACCGGCGCGCGTTTTGGTCCTGAGGGGATCCGTGACTTTTCCATCTTGCTCCGCCCATACAATCCCGAGCAGGATATCAATCTGTTCGACTATATCTCAGGCGTTGATTACGGCGATATTCCTGTTGTTCCAGGATATATCCAGGACACGTACGAAAAAATCGAAGCGGGTCTGACTCCTGTAGTCGAGCAAGGAATCGTTCCAATCGTGCTAGGAGGTGACCACTCGATCACGCTGGGGGAATTGCGCGCAATCGCCAAAAAGCACGGTCCGGTGGCACTACTGCAATTTGATGCGCACTCCGATACGTGGGACAGCTATTTTGGAAAAAAATACAATCATGGCACCGTCATGCGCCGGGCGATTGAAGAAGGCTTGATTGACGTAGAACGTTCGCTGCAGATCGGCATGCGCGGTGGCTTGTACGGGATTGAAGACTTGGAGGATGCGCGCCAGCTGGGGCTGGATGTCTATACCACGAACCAGTACAAAAAAGCTGGCGTTGAAAAGATGCTGGAACTCATTCATCAACGTATCGGCAGCGGACCGACGTTCATGTCGTTTGACATCGATTTCCTCGATCCGGCGTTCGCTCCGGGTACTGGTACGCCTGAAGTTTCCGGGGCGAGCATCGATGATGCGCTTGCGTTTGTACGAGGATTGGCTGGTATTAACTTTGTTGGTTTCGATTTGGTGGAGGTGCTGCCGGCGTATGACCACGGACAAATTACCGCTGCCGCCGCTGCCAATATCGTCTTTGAATTCATTACGCTGATTGCTTTGCAGAAGAGAGTGCAAGCAGGGAAATGAGTCACACCAGAGGGGGAGAAAAGGTGAGTAAGTATTTGAATGTGGGCGTCATCCAGATGAGCGTATCGCGGGATAAAGCGACGAACCTCAAGCGAATTGCGGAGAAAGTACAGTCATTGATGGACAGCTTCCAAAAGCCGGAGTGTATTGTCGGCGTAGAGGGCGGCATCGGTCTTTCCAGCCCGGAAACCATCCCTGGTCCGGCAACCGACTTTTTGTGCGAGCTGGCTAAATTGCATGGCGTTTATCTCGTTGCCGGTACCATGCTGGAAACAAGCGATGAGTTGCAGGAGGGGGAGTATTACCACTCTGCTCCCGTGATTAATCCAAACGGCGAAATTATTGCTGTATATCGCAAGCTGTGCCCGTTTACACCTATGGAAGCGGAGGTTGTGCCGGGTAAGGAGTACGTAGTGTTCGACATCGCGGAGAAGCAGGCTAAGGTCGGGGTCATGATTGGGTATGATATGAGTTTTCCTGAAGTGTCGCGAAATCTGACATTAAGCGGGGCGGAGATTCTTATCCGCTTGGCAAGTGATATTGATCCGCTTTACGAGCTGTATAAAGAGTTTCCCATCGCTCGGGCAAGCGAGAACCAGGTGTATTTTGTCTCCGTCAACGCAATCGGTCATGGTGCACACGGGACAGCCTATGGCCACTCCATGATTGCCAGTCCGGAAGCGTTTAAATTGTGGGAAGCAGGGAGTAGCGAGAGCTTTTGTACGCTGACGCTTGATTTGGAGCTCGTGAAAACATGCATGGAGTATGGCACGTATTACAAGGATCAGATGATTAATCACCTTGGTCATTTTAACCCGCCAATGCCCTACGCTGGTCGACTTTCGGAAGCACCTTTATACAAAAAACAACGCACATAATGGTTCAAGAATGAAAAGGGGGAGCTCGAATGGGCAGATTTCTCAATCTAGGCATTATCCAAATGGCGGTTTCGACGAATGATCAAGAAAATGTAGAAAAAATCGAATCGATGGTTGAGATGCTGATGCAATCGTTTCACAAGCCGGAAATCATCGTTGGCGTTGAATTTGGCGCCAGCGTCTTAACTCCTGATACGATTCCAGGTCCGCTTACCGATTTTTTTGGGAGTCTTGCAAAAAAGCACGGCGTTTACCTCATCCCCGGCAGCATGCCTGAAAGGGTGGAGGGACTTCCAGAAGGGAGCTTTTACAATACTGCTCCGGTGTTTAACCCGCAGGGTGAAATGATCGCCGCATACCGCAAGATGTGCCCCTGGTATCCAGCGGAAGAGAGCGTTCCTGGACACGAGTATGTCGTTTTTGATATCCCGGAAAAGGATGCCACCATCGGGGTGCAAATCTGCTACGATATCACGTTCTATGAATTGTCGAGAAATCTTGCGCTTCAAGGCGCTGAGGTAATCATTAATCTCGCGATGGATCCGGATCCGCTCTATTTGCCATATCGAACGTTGCCGATTGCCCGAGCGGTAGAAAACCAGGCGTATTTTATTCATACTAACGGGGTGAGCAGCGGATTTGGCAGTTCGTTGTACGGCCACACGATGGTAGTGAGTCCCGAGGCGAAAATTCTTTGGGAAGGCGGCTCGGCAGAAAGTGCATGCACGGTCACGCTCGACTTGGATCTGGTCCGTACGGCGCGCAGCAAAGGAACAATGCATATGCATCCGCTCTTGAAAGATTTGAAGGAGTTCTCTTTACCCATGCCGTACAGCTCACAGCTAAAGAATGCCCCCGTCTTTCAAAAACTGACACCGCCTGCCTGCAACAAAGAAGAGTATCTGGACAAAGCCGCTCGATTCGGAATTGGAGACCTTCACAAAACGAAGTAACGATCGGGCTGAAGATTGGCGACGATGAAGTGTGAAAGCGAGGAGAATGGATGGATGAACAATACAAACGAACCAACGCTTAAACGATCTCTTTCCTTAAAATATGTTGTGTTTTTTGGCTTGGCCTTTATGGCTCCAACAACGCTATTTTCAACATATGGAGTCGCAGTTCACAGCACCAACGGGATGCTTTCGACCGCTTATCTCGTTGCCTTAATCGTGATGCTCTTTACAGCAAGCAGCTATGCGCAAATGGCGAGAGCCTTTCCGAATGCGGGTGCAGCGTATACGTTTACGCAAAAATCCCTAAGCCCTCATATCGGGTTTCTCGTAGGGTGGACACTCTTATTGGATTATGTGTTCAGCCCGATGATTAGCTCGTTGTTTTTAGGCATCGCCATGAGTGCCTATTTCCCTTCTGTTCCCATGTACGTTTGGATTATTCTCTTCATTGCGATTGTAACCACTGTTAATGTACTGGGGATTACGATTGCGGCCAAGTTCAATACAGTCATCCTGCTTATGCAATTTGGAACCTATGCCCTATTCGTAGTCTATTCCGTTAAGGGGCTTCTAAACGGTCTTGGAGCGGGAACGCTTTTTGCATCATTCCCGTTTATCGATGCAAAAGTGGAAATGACGAACTTCCTGTCTGTGATTCCGATCTTATGCTTTTCGTTTTTAGGCTTCGATGCAGTGACAACGCTTTCAGAAGAAACGAAAAACCCGCAAAAAGCAATACCTCGGGCGATTTTTCTGATTACCATTACCGGTGGCGTTTTATATATGATCGGTTCTTATGTCTTGCAAATGGTGTGGCCTGATTATCAATCATTTGCAAACCCTGAATCCTCTTATATCGAAATTGCCAGTTATATCGGGGGGAATTTTTTAATCAGCTATATTTTGGCTGAAGGAACCATGTCGTGTTTTTCTTCGGCTGTCGCATCAGGGACTAGTGCATCGCGCCTTTTATATGCAATGGGACGCGAAGGTGTACTTCCCCGCAAAATATTCGGATACCTCTCACCCAAATATCGCACACCGGTCTTTAACATCTTGCTTATTGGAGTCTTTGCCTTAACCTCTCTTTTTTTAAGCTTGACTTCAGCCGTTTCGCTGATCAGCTTCGGTGCATTTTTTGCTTTTACTTTCGTGAATCTTTCGGTGATTTTTCATTTTTATATTAAAAACAGACAAAGATCCTTTATGGGGACGATTCGCTACCTGATCGTTCCGTTAATCGGTGCTTCCCTTACCGGATACTTTTGCGGGGAATTAGATGCTCATGCCCTTATACTAGGAGCCGTTTGGTTGGGGATTGGATTTTTGTACTTGCTGAAGCTTACGAGACTGTTCCGACAAGCGCCTCCTGAGCTAGCTTATGAGGAGGCGTAAATAAAATACGGTGGTGGAAAGCACCCGCTTAATGAGGAGAAAGGGCTCATACGGCGGGTGTTTTTATTGAAAATTGATAGGGATTTTTAGAGCGGTGCTCTTTATATTCCGTGACATCGATGCGGTTGTGCCGCTGGCGATGTTTACGTTTCCGACGGTGCTTTTCATTGGTATTCCATTCTCATTTGCCATCGATCTCTTTATAAGGCCGCTGAGAAAGCAGCATAAGGCCATCGTTTTTTTGGTCGAAAGCCTTCTCTATATACTAGCTGGAATGGCAGCTACCGCGATCCTATTCTGGGCAATTTCCAGATCGTTTCGGAACGTAACGGGGGAGCAGAAACGGCACCGCGTATGTGTTTAAAGCGAGTCTGCCTGTATTTGCTTGACAACCAAACAATCAAGCAATGCGCGAGCAGGCCCAGCCTGCTCTTTTACTTTTGCGACCTTTTACAGGATACAGAATATTCCTGTGGTGTTGTATGATTGGTAGCGAATTAGGCTTTTGGACTGTATAGCGAGCATCTAGCAGGTTGAACCCAGCCAAATCCTTTAGTTGAAATTGGAGGGAAACGATATGAATCGCATTTATTTCGCTGGAAATCCGTGGCCGGATGGACACCGGATCAAGGCTTGAGTTCGTCCATTCCTTCCGCGCTGGTGTTCGGGACGTAGAGTTTGAAGGATTTTTGGTATCGGACGGAATGAGCGATGAATCAGCAAAGGTGGAGCTGCAGAAATTCGTGACAGATGTGGAGCGCTACACCTTGGTGACGAAAGGGTCTGCGCGTTATTGGGTGTGGAAGTGACAGAATCAACAGAATGAACATGCAATGAGGTGAAACAATGGATTACCAACAAGTGAGCAAGGAGCCTGCCCCATTTTCCATTTTGTAGCGCTCTTGCCCGGTTTAAATTCTTTCATTCGAGTAAAAAAAATCTATTAATTAGTAGCCCCTCTATTCTACAATATTAGCAGGTGAGCAAAGAGAAAAGAGCATTGCGGCCGGTTTATTGGATATTGATAGGGGGGTCTGCTATGATTGTTTACTTCAAAGATTTTTTGCTGAACACGTTCATTATTTTTTCCCCGCTTGTCTTTTATCCATTTATTTACCAGACAAAGGAACGTCCGCGGCTCTACCGATTTTTGGTCGGATGCATGTTTTCCGTTGCCATCGTTGTGACGATGTCCTTTCCGCTTATCGTGAAGGGAGTCACGTATGATTTTCGCTCCATCCCTCTGACGGTCGGATGCTTGTACGGGGGCCCGATCACCTCTGCCATCCTGTACTTTATCGTCACTTGCTATCGCTGTGTACTGGGGCAACCGTCGAACCTGCTCTATGCGCTCGCTCTTTTGCCCAGTTTGGTCATCGTGCAGCTACTGTGGAAAAAATATCAGACCAGCAAGCCGTACCAAAAGATCGTCATCGCGGTTTTTTTGTGCACAACGATGAAGCTCATGTCTTTTAGCATTTATCTTTCGGTAACCAATCGGCTGGACCTGCTCCTAAACAGCGTGCCAGAGACAATCGTCAGCTATGCGATTCAAGGCCTTCTGGTGGGAATATTCGTCTTTTGCATGGAATTTTTAATGCGGTATTACCATATGCAAGAAGAGATGGTGCGCAGCGAAAAAGCCAAAATCGTCAGCGAAATGGCCGCGGCGGTCGCTCACGAAATCCGCAATCCGCTGACAACGGTACGCGGGTTCATCCAATTGCTGGGAGCGGAAGGAATCAGTGCTGAAAAGCGTGGATTTTATCAAAAAATATCGCTCGAAGAATTGGATCGGGCACAGATGATCATCACGGATTACCTTTCCTTAGCAAAGCCTGATCCAGAAATCGTGGAATTCATTCAGATTCAGGATGAAATCCGCTATCTATCAAATGTGCTGCTGACCTATGCCAACTATAATAATTCGCAAATCGAAACGAATATCGCTTTGGATGAGGATATGCAAATCGTGGGCGACCGCCACAAATTCAGGCAAGCGCTGATCAATATCGGCAAAAATGCGATTGAGGCTTTGCAAGATGGCGGTTCCCTCACCATATCCGCGAAGAAACGCGAGGGGATGGTGGTTATCGAGATTCGCGATACCGGTGTCGGTATGACAGAGGAGCAGATCCAGCGTCTCGGAACACCATACTACTCGACAAAAGAAAAAGGAACCGGCTTGGGCACAATGGTTTCGTTTACGATTATCAAAAAGATGAATGGCACGATCACGATCAAGAGCAAGCCGGGCAAAGGAACGCTGTTTTGCATTCAATTCCCGCATGCGTATGCCGCTGTCGGCAGCATGGAAGAAGTGGCTGCAGGGAAAGAGCAGTAGCTGGTACACAAAAACTGAAGAGGCTTTCATTTACATATAATAAAGCTCAAGATATCCGATACTATTTGTATCAGACTCTTTTCACTGGAATCATTTTCCCTTATTGTGAATGAAGTGACGAAATAAAGGAATGTGAATTTGTGCAGGGGGGCATCAATGGGATCGTTTTGGCAGTTAGTGAAAAAAGGCAATACTTCATCTGCGGCAGCAGCTATCGGCAACGCGGCGCTTGCCGTGGTCAAAGGGGGAGCGGCGTTGTACAGCGGGAGCGGAGCGATGTTTGCGTCCGCGATGCATTCGGTAGCGGATGCGGTTAACCAAAGCTTCGTGTTCGCCGGCAGCGTTCTTGCTGAACGCCAGCCGACACAGCGTTTTCCCACCGGGTTCGGACGGGTGATCAACCTGTTCTGCATGGTGGCAGTGATTGTCGTGACAGTCATGGCGTATGAGACGATCCGAGAAGGGTTCCATCTTCTGGCCCATCCGGTACAATCGAGCCACTTCCTGATTAACCTGATAGCGCTTTTGCTTGGTATCGGCGTAGATGGCTTCATTTTGATCAAAGCGATGAAGGAAGTCGTCAAAGAAACGCGTGTGGAAGCGCACGGCATCGGCGTCATCGCAGCTGCATTCAAAAACGTAGGTCGGGCAGCGCCACCGACGCGACTTGTCTTTTATGAAGATCTTGTCGCGACTTCGGGAGCCTTGCTGGCGTTGATTGCGGTCATCGTTTCAACGTTTACCCCGTTTCAACTGCTTGACGGGGTTGCCACGATTATCATCGGGCTGTTGATGGTGGGGGTCGCCTTTAAGGTCGGCTATGACAACATGGTTGGCCTGATCGGGGTGGCGGCTCCGCGTGAAATTGAAGACCGGGTCGCCGCGATCATCTTTAGCGAGCCAGCTGTCACTGATATCAACCGGCTGCGCATTTTGCAGGAAGGCCGTTTTTATCACGTTGAAGGTTATTTGGAACTGAAGCCTGGCATGACGCTTGCCGATGCAGACGACATCAAATTCGGCGTCCGTGACAGGCTGTTGGCTGATCCGGATATTAGCGATGTGATTTTGGGAATCATTGAGGACAACGGCGTCCAGGATTGGAAGCAGGCGGAGCCTGTGACGACACCATAACGAGGAACATGCCAAGACAAGGAGAGGGATCAGCATGAAAGTGACACTTGCGAAGGAATTGTTTCCTAAAGCGTTGAAAGTGGGCGATAGCGTGCCTTTTTCTGAGCACGGCATGTATGTTGGGAACGGCAAGGTAGTCGGAATGACCGACACGCATTATGAGGTAGAATTGGATAACCGTGTGACTGAAAACGTCGATCGGATCAGCAAATAAGAACAGCCCGCAACCCGTAAAGCATCTGGTGTTGCGGGTTTTTTCTTGCGTAAAACGGGAGGATATTTATTCCATACACAATGATGTTGCTAATTCATACCAATCAATTATAATGGGAATATATGTTCCTGTGTCAAATAATTCGGAAAGTGGGTGGGTGTGAAAGATGTCCAAGCAATCGGATTCCTTTCAGATACGAATTGAGCCCTGGGCGGATGATAACTTAGATCTACTGCGTGGTACCAATACACAAGAAATGACAGATCACCTAGGCGGGCCTGAGACGGAGGAGCAGCTTGTTGCTCGCCACAACCGATATTTGGAGATCAACAAAGCTGGGATTGGACGTATGTACAGCATCGTGTTGCTCCCGAATCGCGTCGAAGCTGGCAGTATCGGATATTGGGATAAAATTTGGCATGGTGAGACGGTGTATGAAATGGGGTGGAGCGTTTTGCCTCAATTCCAGGGCAAAGGCATAGCGGCTGCAGCAACCGCGACCGCCGTATCCCATGCCAAATCAGAACAAAAACACAGGTTCATCTATGCATTTCCATCTGTTGATAACCTGGCATCTAACGCCATTTGTAGAAAGAACAACTTCTCACTGCTCGGAGAGTGTGAATTCGAATACCCAAAAGGGAGCTTCATGCGGTGCAACGAATGGCGTCTGGACCTTACCACGACAACGTGAGATCAAGCGCAAAGACAAGCATAAGATAAGAAAATCCCGTCCATTAATGAGCGTGGACGGGATTTTCTATTTTCGTATCGTATCCGGAGAAGGAATTGCGATCCGCTCCGCTTGATACGAGGCCAGGTACAGCCGATCTTGGTTCAGATGGTAATCCAGATAGCGCCCCGGTTCGGTCAACGATCCCAGCTCTTCCCGCATGCAAGCGGAAAAGCCGTTGGCAAGCAGTTGATTGGCGATATAGTCCGGCTCGATATTTTGCGGATGGCTGTCCGGATAGAGCGCATGGAGGTTTTGCAGCGAGCGCGATTGATGCTGGTAGTACATATAGGTACCGAAAATCCGCGCGTCTTCCTGTAAATAAGGCAGCAAGTGCGCCAGCGGCCAGGAATTGGCGTACAGGGAAAAATCATTAAACGAGAGCGTATCGATGACAAGACTGATGCAGCCGTTTTGCAAGGGAAGCCGCAGGTCGTTGTTGACGATATAGAGCACCTGGAGCTTAGGATTGAGATGCTCAAGCTTTCCTTTCAGCTTTTTCAGCATCATCAGGCTGTTGGCAGTAAACACATAGAGCGTATCCGACGGCAGCTGGGCCAAGTATTTGGGCGGAAAAACGTAGACCTCGACATTGGTTTGCAGCATGATTTGGCGCGGTCCCATGTTTTGCTGAAGCGATGTGTAAATCCACTGGCTGCCTTTTTCCATCAGGCTGATCCAGCCAGGTGATAGCTCCGGGAAAATGTCCTGGTCATAAATGAAATAATCTTGCATCGGCGAAGCAGCCACCGAAGAGGTGAGCAGGATACCCTCCTTGATTTCTGCGAAATAGCCGCAGCGACAGTGAAGCCTCGCCTCCAGCAGATGCTGCCCGAATAAAGAAGCGTTTTCGACTGCGAGCGGCTGGTTGCACGACGGACAGGCGAGCATCGGAATGAACGACAACGGGACCCCTGTTTGCAGCGTGGGAGGAGCCAGCTTGCGTGTCGTCCGAATTTTTTCCTCCAGAAGGGCGATCGAACGATTGAGCTGGGAGCTTTCCTCCTGCAAAAGCTGTTTCTGCTCTTGCAGCAGGCCGACGAAATACTCCAAATCGTCATTGTCGGCGAACTGCGAGATGCGTTTGAACGACATGATTTTTTGGATATCCTGCATGGAGAAGCGCAGCTGCTTCAGTTCCAGAATCCAGTTCATGTCATCGACGCAGCCGTCATGGAAGCGGTATTGGGCATCCTGCTTGACTGGAATCAACAAGCCTAGCTCCATATAATAGCGGATGGTTTCGATTGTGACCGAAAATTGCTTGGCGAATGCGCCGATTCTCACTTTTTTACACGCCTCCCTTGCCTCTTAATTCTATTATACTAGAAACGTGGGGTTAACCCTATGTTTTTGTGAAAAAGCTGTCGATTAAGCGCTTGATGTGTAGATACATGCATCCGGTAAACTGGAGAAGAGAGCACATGGCGCTTATGAAATGTAAGTGCAAGAAAGCGCTTTCACATGAGGGGGACATGCTGATCGCTTGCGATCGCATGACAACATCGAAAACAGAAAGTGAGGATGTGGAATGAAAAAAATGGCAACCCGCACCAAATGGTTGGCACTTGCGCTGGCAGGGGTGCTTGCGCTTGCAGCAGGCTGCGGCAACAGCGCCGCACCAGCAGGCGAGGAAAGCAAATCGAAGGAATTGAACGTGTTTAACTGGTCTAATTATTTGCCTGAATCTGTAATCAAGCAGTTCGAGAAAGAATCGGGTATCAAGGTGAATTACAGCACCTACTCGTCCAACGAGGAGATGCTGGCCAAGCTGACTGCAAGCAATGGCGTCTATGACGTTGCGGTCGCGACCAGCTACATGGTGGATATCATGAGCAAGCAGCAACTGCTTGATCCGATAGATTTGAACAAGGTGCCGAATTTCAGCAACATCGGCCCGGATTATGTGAAGAAAGCGTTTGACCCGAAAAATGAATACTCCATCCCGTATTTGGCGGGCAACATCGTTTTGGCCGTCAACACGGATAAAGTGAAAACACCGGTTACAAGCTATGCCGACCTGTGGAAGCCTGAATTCAAAAACTCCGTTGTCGTTGTTGACGATATGCGCGGCCTGATCGGGATGACCAACCAAATGCAAGGCAAATCGATGAATGAGACGGACGATGCCGTGCTGCAAAAGTCGAAGAGCATGCTTGTCGACCTTTTGCCGAATATCAAAGCGTTTGACAGCGACAGCCCGAAAACGCTGCTGATCAATGGTGAAGCAACCGTCGGCTTAGTATATGGCGCAGAGGCTGCACTGGCACAAAAAGAAGTGCCGGCGATCAAAGCGGTTTATCCAAAGGAAGGCGTCATCCTGTGGATGGACAACTTCGTGATTCCAAAAGGTGCAAAAAACAAAGAAAATGCAGAAGCGTTCATGAACTTCCTGCTGAGACCTGAAATTAGTGCGGAAATTTCTAAAGAGATTCCGTATACGAACCCGAATATCAAAGCCCAGGAGCTGCTCGATGACTCGATCAAGAAAGATCCGATCATCTATCCGACGAAAGAAGACTTGCAGCGCGGGGAATATGCAGGCGATGTGGGAGACAAAATCTCGCAGCTCGACCGCATTTGGAATGAGCTGAAATCGCACTAGATCGATCAATAAGGAAGTGAATGGAATGGGAGATTTGCAAGGAAAGGTTGCCGATATTGTCCTGACGAGCAATGCGGTTTTCACCGGCTATGGGGATGCACCGAGAACGGGAGCGGTGGCGGTTGCGGGCAACCGGATTTTGGCGGTCGGAACAGAGGACGAGATTCGTCCATTGGTGGGACCAGAGACAAAGGTGCTGTCTTATGAAGATAAGCTGATCATGCCCGGGTTCCATGACTTCCACGTGCATGTGTTGCTGGGAAGCTTGGAACAGCAATGCATTAACCTGCTGTCGGCCAAATCGGAGGAAGAAACCGCTCAGATGGTCAAGGCGTATGCGGATGAGCATCCGGAGTATCCATGGGTAATCGGTTTCAGCTGGTACCATGTTCACTGGGATGAAAAAAAGCTGCCGCACCGCTCGACGCTGGACAAGTATATTCCAGACCGCCCGGTATTCTTGTTCAACGCGGAGTGCCACGGGGCGTGGCTCAACAGCAAAGCGCTGGAGCTGGCTGGCATTACGCGTGATACGCCAGACCCGCAGTTTGGCGAGATCGCGCGCGACGAGAACGGCGAACCGACGGGCTTCCTGTATGAAACGGCGATGGCGCTCGCCAAGCAAGCTTTCGAATTCCCGACCGAACGTAGGATCAGCCTTTTGCAAGGCTTCCTCGACCATGCGGCACAGCTCGGCGTCACCTCAGTAGGCGACATGTTCCCGCTGGTGACGATGGAGCTTGGCGATCTCGACATGTACAGACAGTTCGAGGAGATGGACCGACTGAGCGTGCGCATCCACTTTTTGACCGAGCTGGACGGCGATTTGGAAAAACCGCGGAAGCTGCGTGAAACGTACCGTTCCGAGAAGCTGCAGTTCGCCGGCTTGAAAAATTTCCTGGATGGCGTGCCGACGACGTATACGGGCTATTTGCTCGAGCCGTACGCGGATCGTCTCGATACATGTGGGGACACGCTCATTCCGAAGCATGTCATAGAAGACTGGACCGTACAAGCTGACCGCGAAGGCTTCCGCATCCGCTACCATGCATGCGGCGATGCGGCCGTTCGCCTGGGACTGGATTGCTTCGCGGAAGCGCAGCGGCAAAACGGGGCGCGCGATTCGCGCCATACGATCGAGCATATCGAAGTGCTGCATCCAGACGATCTGCCCCGCTTCAGTGAGCTGGGCGTGATTCCATCGATTCAACCGGAGCATCTGGCATCCGACACGTTTGCTGGACATACGTATTTGGCGCGTCTCGGCCCAGAGCGAAGCCGCCGTACCTGGCCGATCAACAGCCTGCAAAAATCCGGGGCAACGCTCGCTTTCGGCAGCGACTTCCCGGTTGTCGGACTCGATCCGATCACGGAGCTGTACCGCGCCGTGACCCGTCTGCATAACGACGGTCAACCGGAGGGCGGCTGGAATCCTGAAGAGCGGATCAGCATGGCCGACGCGCTGCGCGCTTACACGTCGGGTGCCGCTTACGGCAACTTCCGCGAGCACGATTTGGGCACGCTGGAAGCCGGCAAGCTCGCCGACATCGTGGTGCTCGACCAAAACCTGTTTGCTGTAGAGCATGAACGAATCCGCGACACCAAAGTCTCCCTTACCATGATGGATGGCAAGATTGTCTATCAGAAGGAAGAAGAGTAACCATTTAAAGCTAACTGCCGTCCTATTATTTGGGACGGCAGTTTTTTTAATGTTTGCAAGAAAGGAAGATGGAGATTTTTACTGCAGCAAAGGGATTTGGTCAAGAAAGTGGAGCAAAAAGCTTTTACAATGCCCGTTCACCCCGCCCCCCAGCAGGCATTGTAACCGCTTTTGCGTAACTTTCTTGACCAAATCCCCTCACCTCCACTACAGCAAAAAAAAGCCAATTCAGCCTGCTCTATCTATGATAAACTGATTTCGATTGAAAAAAGAGAGAGACAAGCGACACAAGGAGAGGGCAAGACAATGAAAAAACGTATGTGGAAAAAAGCGATGCTGGTGCTTTGCAGCCTTGTTTTTTTAGGCAGCGCACCCATTTCACCAGCAAGTGCACAGGCGAAAACAACCATCATGCTGGACGGCTATCCGCTCAGCTTCCCGATCGAGCCAACCAACATAAAAGGGTACAACATGGTGCCGTTCCGGGCAATCGCAGAGGCGATCGGCATCACGGTCCAATGGGACGGAGCGACCAGCACCATCACGGCGAGCAAGCAAACGAGCCAAAAAGCGACCACAGTCGTGCTGCAGCTGAATAATCCGGTAGCGACGGTGAACGGCGTTCCCGTCCAGCTACCGGTAAGTCCGGTGGAGCAGAAAGGCTACACTCTCGTGCCGCTCAGCTTTTTCAGTCAGCAGTTCGGGGCCAATGTGAACTGGAACGGCGCCACCAGGACCGTCACCATTGCCTCCCCGCAAGAGGAGCTCTACACCATGGGATTTTATGCGATTTCCTCCTTTGCAGAGCGAACGCTCATCCCAAGCTTTGATTCGATGGCATTCGGCTGGAGCCGAATCGACGCGGATGGCAATGTGACTGTAAGCGGTAAAGACTTTTATTGGCCGCAAGCGGCGGGCGACACGACGCCGGAAGGAATTATTGATACAGCCGCTGCCCAGGGGACAGCCCCTTTCCTGATGGTATATGCAGGGGATGCGGCAGGAGAGCTGACCAAGCTTTTGGAAACGAAAGACCTGCGTGACCGTGCGATCCACAACATCGGCAAGCTTGTGGAGGAAAAACGTTTTACCGGGGTTGTCCTCGATTTCGAGGGACTGGGGATGAATGACGACAACCCGAAGGTTAAGCAGAAATACAACGAATTCGTAAGTCAGCTTGCTGCTGAACTGCATCCACGCGGCATTCAGCTTGCCTTGGCGCTGCATCCGCAAAATGGGGCGTTTAAAGGCTATGATTACGCAACGCTTGGGAAAATCGCCGATCTTATCGTCGTGATGGCGTACGCATACGAGAATGAAAAGCAGCCTGAGCCGTTGAACCGAGTCAATGAAGCGATCAAGCTCGCCATCGGCCAAGTGCCGAAAGACAAGCTGCTGCTCGGGATTTCCATGGGCAGTGAAAATGCGCAGTCCGTCAACAGCAAGATCGGGCTGGCCAAGCGGTATGGTTTAAAAGGAATCGCGCTGTGGCGGCTCGGTTTGATCGGGCAGCCGGCCATGGCCGAGATGCAAAAAAGCGTTCAATGGAAAGGCGCTGTTCACGTGAACCAATAACTGAAGATCCATGAAGAAAGGCATGTACTCCACCAGGAATACATGCCTTTTTTTACTTATTGCATGCCACGGCGGATCGGCTGATGACGCATGTGGTGCTCCATCATTTGCCGGTGATGGTGCGCCCGCATCCGGTGAAAATGTTCCTGCTCGGCTAAGCTGTGAAAGCGATGACGATTCTGCTCGTGCATCCGCATGGTCCTGAAGTGATGGGCCATTGTCATATGATGATGCATACGCTGTCGGTGAAATTCAATAGGATCCATTAAAGAGCCTCCTCTCGTTATCGTTGCAACTTGTTTATCGTATGAAAATCGGCTGTGACATGCATAGACAAAGAACACGGAAAAAAACTTTTGTTGAAGAAATGTATTAATCCTACTTGACGGATAGGAATTATCATATTTAAATAAGGATATACAAAAGAGAGATCATTACGTTAAGGAAGTGGAGGGGAACTCCGGTGGCACCATTGCTCATACTGGTAAATATCATTTTCATGCTCGCCCTTATTGTTGGTTTGTACGCTTTGCAAAAGAAACATGTGTCGTTCTCTAAGCGTGTGTTCATCGCACTCGGGGCAGGTATCATTTTCGGGCTGGTTCTTCACAGCGCCTACGGCAAGTCCGATGCGCTGAAAACGTCCATTGACTGGTTCAACATCGTCGGCAACGGCTATGTCAAACTGTTGCAAATGGTCGTCATGCCGCTCGTCTTCGTATCTATCGTTTCGGCTTTCACCAAAATGAAGCTGACACAAAACATCGGGAAAATCAGTACGCTGGTTATCGCTCTGTTGGTTGGAACCACCGCTGTCTCGGCAGCAGTCGGGATCACAAGCGCGTATACATTCAATTTGCAGGCAGGCCAAATCACGCAAGGCGATACGGAAACCGCCCGCGCTGATGCGCTAGTCAAGAAAATGGAAGGTATTCAAGACATGACCTTCCCGCAAAAAGTCGTCGAACTGCTACCGGCAAATCCATTCCAGGATTTTACGGGTGAACGTGCGACATCGACCATCGCGGTCGTCATTTTTGCCGGATTCATCGGTTTGGCTTATTTGGGCGTAAAACGTAAAAACGCGGAGCAAGCCGCGCTGTTCGCCAGCATGATCGATTCCTTGTACGCGATCGTTATGCGTGTGGTTACGATTATCCTGCGTCTGACGCCATATGGTATTTTGGCGATCATGACGCGTGTTGCGGCAACAAGCGATTACAATGCGATCTGGAACCTCGGCAAGTTCGTCATCGCTTCTTATGTGGCATTGATCGTCGTTTTCATTATTCATCTGCTGTTGCTGACACTCGCAGGACTTAATCCTGTCACCTATGTGAAAAAGTCGCTTCCTGTTCTCACATTTGCGTTCACATCGCGTACGAGCGCAGGGGCCTTGCCGCTCAATGTCAAAACGCAAAAGTCTCTTGGTGTTCCTGAAGGGATTGCCAACTTCGCCGGATCGCTTGGTCTGTCGATTGGCCAAAATGGTTGCGCAGGTGTATATCCTGCGATGCTCGCCATCATGATCGCGCCGACTGCAGGGATTGATCCGTTTACACCGACCTTCATCTTGACCGTAATCGCGGTTGTTGCCATCAGCTCCTTCGGGGTCGCTGGTGTCGGCGGTGGAGCAACATTCGCAGCTCTCCTGGTGCTTTCCACTTTGAATCTGCCTGTAGGCTTGGCAGGTCTGTTGATCTCGGTTGAACCGCTGATCGATATGGGCCGCACTGCCTTGAACGTCAGCGGAAGCATGACGACGGGTATTCTCACCAGCAAAGCGACAAAAGAGCTGGATACGGCAGCATTCCATGAAAACAATGAGCAGGCTGTGGAAGCGTAAGCGACCATACGCCCAGCGTAATAACGAAACAGGCAAAAACAAAATCCCAGCCGTCTGTGCATGCAGGCAGGCTGGGATTTTTTTGTACAGATAAGAATATATAAAATTCTTATCCAGTATAAGCGCAACCCCGGCTCCGCCAAAAAGCATGGCATAGCCAGGTTTTCTAATGACAACATTTAAGAAATTTTTTCGATTTGCATAAGGGGTGCGTAAGATCTGGTGGCTACCATGGTGAAAGAAATTCGGTACGGCATATCGTGAGGGGGGAAATATGGGATGGAACGAAAAAAAGGGACCATCGGCAAAATTTTACTCATTGCAGTGATTGTGATCGTCGGGCTGGTTGCCGCTGCACCTTATGCGACGCTCGATCCGGCACTGAGCAGGATCAAGCTGGACCCAGGGTATCCGCTGCATTACCCGCTGCTAGTGATTCACATTTTTACTGCACTGATCGCGCTGTTGACAGGGCCGTTTCAATTTTCGGAGAGATTGCGCCAGACCCGGATGTCGCTGCACCGGCTTTTGGGCAAAGTGTATTTGGCTACTATCTTGATCAGCAGCGTAACGGGGCTTGCCGTTGCTTTTCACGATGCGAGCTTCACCAAGCAGATGGCGTTCGTCACATTGTCAGCGCTATGGTTGCTGACGGCGTGGCGCGGCTACCAGACGATCCGAAAGGGGGATGTGGCAGGGCATCGCGTCTGGATGATGCGCAGCTACGGAATCACGCTTGTGGCGGTTACTGCGCGGCTTGTTGTGCCCGTGTGCATCCTGTTCTACTTGGCGGCGAAAGGACTGCCGGGAACCGATGGGATTGCCCAGATGATCGATGCCATTCTGCAGGTCAACATCTGGCTGGGGATCATTTTGAATATGGTTATCCTGGAGTGGAGCCTGATTCGAAAAGCAAACCGATAGGATAAAAAACGATTGACACCAGCGTGATCACCTCCATATAATTAGTTTGCTTAAATAATTGTATTACAAATTAGTTGCAAACCTAATTATGTAGTTGAGGTGGAAAACATGTCTTTGGATCATCATCCAACAGCACAAAAGCTGCTGCAATCTCTCATGCAATTCCGTAAAGCATCATGGCAATTGCGCTCGATCGAAGGATGCAAGCCGAGCGAGATCAGGGTGCTTTTTTGTATTCACAAAAATATTTCCCCGGAAAATCCGGTCATGAAAGTTTCGGACATCAGCAAGCGTCTGCAGGTGACTTCACCGACGATCACCCAGCTGATCAAAAGTCTTGAAGCGGATGGGCTAGTCGAACGTAACATCGATCCAGCCGATCGGCGTGCCGTCGGTATCAAGCTGACGGAATTCGGGGAGGCGGTCACGAAAAAAGCGAAAGACGCGCTTCACACCCGAATGAACGGCCTGATCGAGTATCTGGGGGAAGAGGATAGCAACCGTTTGTCTGAGCTGTTGCAAAAAGCATCGGGCTATTTTCAACAGCGCGAGGCGGGGATTGATCACGTACGGATACAAGGAGGTGAGGAAGACGTATGATCAAACTTTTTCGTTTGCTCCAGCCATACCGATTGCAGGTGGCTGTGATCTTGCTGCTGATTTTTTTGCAATCATTCGCCGAATTGTTTTTGCCGACCTTGATGTCTGACATCGTTGACATCGGCGTGGTGAAAGGGGATATTCCATACATCCTCAAAATCGGCGCCTTCATGCTGCTGGTCGCGGCAGCGGGTGCACTCTGTTCGGTTGGCGCAAGCTTTTTGTCAGCCAAGTCTACAGCTGGGTTCGGCAAAATTTTGCGCAGCAAGGTGTTTTCGCGCGTGGAAAGCTTTTCACTGCATGAAGTGGATAAAATCGGCACGGCTTCGCTGATCACGCGTACGACCAACGACATCACACAGGTGCAGCAAGTGCTGACGATGATGCTGCGCATGATGGTCATGGCGCCGATGATGTGTATCGGCGGCATCGTCATGGCCGTCACCAAAGACGCCAAGCTGTCTCTCGTCTTTGTCGTGGTCATTCCAATATTGGTCGGAGCGATTTTTTTGGTGGTCCGTAAAGGAATTCCGCTGTTTAGGATTATGCAGGGCAAGCTGGACAAATTGAATCTAGTCGTGCGCGAAGGGCTGATCGGGATTCGGGTGATCCGCTCCTTCAACCGGCTGGACTATGAGAAAAAACGCTTCACGGAAGCTAACAGCGGCGTGACGGATACGGCAATCAAAGTCAACAAAATCATGGCTGCCCTGATGCCGACGATGATGCTGGTCATGAACGTCTCGATCATTGCGATCGTCTGGTTCGGTGCAATCCGCATCGATAACGGGCACATGCAGGTGGGCGATCTGATGGCCTTCATCCAGTACGCGATGCAAATCTTGTTTTCGCTGATCATGGTGTCGATGATGTTCGTGATGATCCCGCGCGCGCAGGCATCTGCCGTACGGATCAACGAGGTACTCGAGATGGAGCCGGACATTACGGATTCTGCAGATGTGAAGGAAGTGGGGCGCTCCCATGGCCTCATCGAGTTCAAGGATGTTGTTTTCAACTATCCGGGCGCTGAAAAGCCGGCGTTGTCCGGCATCTCCTTTACCGCGAAGCCAGGAGAAGTAACGGCGATCATCGGCGGGACCGGTTCAGGCAAAACGACGTTGATCAGCCTGATTCCGCGCTTCTATGATATCGACAGCGGCAGCTTGCTGGTGGATGGCGTCGATGTGCGCGAGATGGCACAAGACGCGCTGCGCCAAAAAATCGGCTTCGTGTCGCAAAAAGCGGTTCTGTTCACCGGAACGATCGCCGATAACATCCGCTATGGTAAAAAGGCAGCGACAGACGAAGAGGTGTGGCATGCCGCCAGCATCGCGCAGGCAAGCGGGTTCATCGCGGAGATGAAGGACGGCTACGATTCAATGATCGCGCAGGGTGGGACCAACTTGTCCGGCGGGCAAAAGCAGCGTCTGTCGATTGCGCGCGCCTTGGTCAGAAAAGCGGACGTCTATGTCTTTGACGACAGCTTCTCTGCGCTCGATTTCAAGACGGACGCCTTGTTGCGTCGGGCGCTGCGTACGGAGACGGCGGATTCGACCGTCATGATCGTGGCCCAGCGCGTTAGTACGGTAATGGATGCCGATCAAATCATTGTGCTTGATGAAGGGAAGATCGCAGGCATCGGCACGCACAAAGAGCTGATGTCCAGCTGTGAGGTTTATCAGGAAATCGTCTCTTCACAGCTTTCGGAGGAGGAGATCGCATGAGTGGACCACAACGAAATCAAGGGATGGGCTTTGGCCCGCCAGGCAGAGGTCCGGGCGGCGGTCCGATGGCGATGTCCATGCCGGTGCAAAAAGCCCGTGACTTCAAAGGTACCTTAAAGCGTCTCAGCCGCTACCTGAAGCCGCGCAAATATCAGTTGGCCGCTGTGCTCTTTACAGCGATCCTCAGCACCGTATTTAGTATCGTCAGCCCCAAAATTATGGGAACAGCGACGACCCGGTTGTTCGACGGGATCATGGACAAAGTCAACGGCGTGCCGGGTGCACATATCGATTACGACTATATCGGACAAATCATTTTGATCCTCGGCGGATTGTATGTCGCGAGCGCGCTGTTCGGCTATTTGCAGCAATATTTGATGGCGGGCGTTGCCCAGAAAACGGTATACGACTTGCGCAACGAAGTGAACGACAAGCTGTTCCGGCTGCCGCTTTCGTTTTTTGACGCACGGCCGCACGGAGAAATATTGAGCCGTGTCGTCAACGATGTGGATAACATCAGCAATACGCTGCAGCAAAGCTTGACGCAGCTGATTACCTCGATTGTCACAATCCTTGGCGTCATCATCATGATGCTGACGATCAGTCCGCTGATGACGCTGATTCTGGTGATCACTCTGCCGGCTAGCTTCATGGTGACAAAAGCGATCGCCAAACGGTCGCAAGGATATTTCGTCGGCCAACAAAAATCGCTGGGCGAGCTAAACGGCCATGTGGAGGAAATGTACACCGGCCACCGCATCGTCAAAGCGTTCGGCCATGAGAAGGAATCGATCGAGACTTTCAATAAAATCAACGACAAGCTGTATGATTCCGGCTGGCGTGCCCAGTTCATTTCCGGGATTATCATGCCGCTCATGTCGTTGATCAACAATATCGGCTATGTTCTGGTTTGCGTCGTTGGTGGCGTGCTCGTCACGCAAAACGCGATCAAGATCGGGGACATCCAGGCGTTTATCCAGTATGCGCGCCAATTTTCCATGCCGATCACGCAGACAGCCAACATCGCCAACATCATCCAGTCGACGATCGCATCCGCAGAGCGGGTGTTCGAGCTATTGGATGAACTGGAAGAAGTGGCCGAGGCGGATGTGCCTGTGACTGTTGAAGCGCCGCGTGGAGACGTGCGTTTCCACGATGTCACCTTTGGCTACAAAGCAGGCGAGCCGTTGATTGAAGGGATGAACATCGACGTCAAACAAGGGCAAACCATCGCCATCGTCGGACCAACCGGGGCGGGAAAAACCACGTTGATCAACCTGCTGATGCGTTTCTACGAGCTAAACGACGGCAAGATCACCATCGATGGTATGGATATCTCCGAGATGAAACGCGGGGAGCTGCGAAGCTTGTTCGGGATGGTGCTGCAGGAGACGTGGCTGTTTAACGGAACGATCCGGGAAAACATCGCGTACGGACGAGCGGGCGCAACCGATGAAGAGGTCGTGCAAGCCGCTAAAGCCGCACACGCGGACCACTTCATCCGCACGCTGCCGGATGGCTATGAGACGATCCTCAATGAGGAAGCCTCCAACATTTCGCAAGGCCAAAAACAGCTGCTCACCATCGCGCGCGCTATTTTGGCGGACCCCGCGATCCTCATTCTCGATGAGGCGACAAGCAGCGTCGACACCCGCACAGAAGTAGCGATCCAAAAAGCGATGAACAGCTTGATGAAAGGCAGAACCAGCTTCGTCATCGCCCACCGCCTCTCCACCATCCGCGACGCCGACCTGATCCTCGTCATGAACAAAGGCAGCGTCATCGAAAAAGGCAACCACGAAGAGCTGCTCGCCAAAGACGGCTTCTACGCCGACCTGTACAACAGCCAATTCGCAGCCGCCAACCGGGAAAAGGAAGTCGTGTAATTGCAACAAAAGTGTAGAAAAAAAGAGGTCGAGCAGCAAATGGGGTCAGTCCGCTGCTCACCTCTTTTTTTCATGTTCCTTGACTTTTGCAAAAACTTGCATTACTCTTTCAAATATTGATGACTATTCACATCGGAATTATATGGTTTTATTTCTTAAAACATGAGGTGAGCACACGTGTCGACTGTAAAAATACAAAATGTGAACAAATCATTTTCATCGAAAGAGCGCACAATCCAGGTGCTTAACGATATTAACCTGGAAATGAAGCAAGGCGAATTCGTCGCCATCATCGGTCCAAGCGGCTGCGGAAAGAGCACTTTGCTCAAAATTATCGCGGGCCTTGACACCGAGTACCAAGGTTCGGTCCTGCTTAACGAGCAACCCATCACGAGGCCAAGCATTGAAAAAGGATTCATTTTCCAGGAGCATCGTCTGTTTCCATGGTTGACCGTCGAGAAAAATATTGCCGCCGATTTGTCATTGCGAAAGCCAGAGGTACGAAAAAATGTAGATGAAGTCATTGAATTAGTCAAATTGACCGGCTTCGAAAAAGCGTATCCCAAGCAGCTATCCGGCGGTATGTCCCAGCGGGTAGCCATCGCTCGTGCACTGATGCGTCGTCCCCAGGTTCTGTTGCTAGACGAGCCGTTTGGCGCTCTGGATGCGTTCACACGCAAGCATATGCAAGAGACGCTGCTGGACATCTGGAGCAAAAACAAGATGAGCATGGTGCTTGTCACCCACGACATCGACGAGGCCATTTTCCTCGCAGATCGCGTTGTCGTCATGGGCGCAAAGCCTGGTATCGTGAAGCAGCTGATTCCGATTCATTTGTCACATCCGCGCACGCCAACCGATACCTCTTTCCATGACTATCGCAGACGCATTCTGAACGCCTTAAATGATCACGAAGAAGTAGTTGAGCTCTCCTATTCGATCTGAATACAGCTGTTGGAAAAACCGATTTACGAGGCGTAGATCGGTTTTTCTTCTCGTGTAAGAATTTATAAGAGCTCGCGCTTATAAATTCTGGAGCGCTAGAAAAGCTCACCTAAAAGAAGAACCAGCTTCTTGAACGGACTTCGATTAGAAGTTTTTCTTATGACAATAAGCTGATTTCTCTCGTTACATGCTTCAACAGGTCGCTGTGTGCTTTTGAAAAATGCTCTTTCTTGGATCGGGCGCAGCCCAGCTTGACGACGTGTTCTTCATCGCCGACCAACGGCACCAGCACAATATCACCATTTACCAGAAGCGGGTCTTTTTTGAGACTGAATTCAATAAAAAGCCCGATGGCCTCTTCCTCCGCGATCGTCCGCTTCAACACCTCCAGATTGTTGGAAGTAAAGATGACATTCACCCGCCCATATTTGTCCTTGAACTTTTTCATATAGGGATTGGAGTAGCTCCCATTCATATTGACGAAGGATTCACTGATGATTTCTTTTGGAGTAATGCTTGTCTTAGTAGCGAGCCAGGAATTTTTGCTGGCGCAGACAACCGTGCGCGATTCAATCAAGGACGTTACCGATAGACCTTTCATGGCGTCACTCTGGTCGTTATGGAAATAGATCAAGCCCATATCCGTCTTGTTTTGTTTGATATCCTCAATGATATCCTCCGAGTCTTTCTCGACGATCTCCAGGCGCACGTTCGGATATTCATGTTTAAAGGATACGATCGCTTTCGGCAGAACAGCCGTAAAATTCGGGCTAACCGACAAGCGTACAATCGTATCAACGAAATCTTGAACTTGCATTTCATCTTTGATCTCCTGGATTTTACGCAGAACCTCTGTTGCCTTTTCAATGATTGTTCGCCCACGTTCAGTTGGTATCGTCCCCATTCTCCCGCGCGTAAACAATTCAAATCCAAGCTCGCTCTCAAACTTGACGACTGCCTTGCTGATTCCAGCCTGAGAAATGTGCATATTTTCGGCGGTTGCGGAAATTGAGCCTGTCTTTGCAATATCGACGATATATTCCAACTGCTCAATGTTCATCTTGCACTCTCCATATAAACTATAAGTTATACTTCTATAATTCATAGTTATTTTACTAGTTTAGTCGGGTTTAGTAAAGTGAAACTACTACACGAGGAAGAAGGGTAATTCAGATGAAAAAATTAAGCTTGTTTGGCCTGTTATCCATCTTAAGTCTTCTGTTTGTTTTGATCGTTGGCTGCAGCAAAACGAATGAAAGCAGCGAAAACAAGACCACTTCCACATCCACACCACAGGAAGTTACCGTAAACATCGGTGTTCAGCATGCCGTTGCGCCTTTGGTGCTGGCGCAGCAGAAGAAAATGTTCGAAGAGGAATTTGCCAAGCATCAGGCAAAAGTCAATTTTGTTGAAGTCCAAGGCGGCCCTGCGCAATTCGATGCCATTCTGGCAAATCGCCTTGATTTAGCCGTTACGGGAAATACGCCGGTCATCACCGGACAGTTGGCAAACATCCCTTTTAAGGAAATTGCGATCGGTAGCACCGGTTCGAAAAACGTTGCCATCTTGTTGCCAAAAGGAAGCTCCATTCAAAACATTGAGGAATTGAAAGGGAAAAAAATTGCGGTGGCAAAAGCGACAGCTGCCTATGATATTTTGTTCCGCTTTTTGGAGAAATCCGGGTTGAAAGCATCTGACGTCGAAATCATTCAGCTTTCCCCAGATGAAGCAAAAGCCGCTTTCGTCGGTGGATCTGTGGATGCTTGGAGCATCGGCGAGCCTTACCTTTCGACCGCTGTTGTGAGTGACGGTGCAAAGGTTTTGGCAGACGGTTCCATGATCAACTATATCAGCCCAGCCTTCCATATCGCCCGCACCCAGTTTGCGCAAGAGCACCCTGAGCTTGTTACAGCTTATCTGAAAGTTCTCGTCAAAACGTTGGAATGGCAAGAGCAAAACCTGGATGAGGCCGTGAAGATTTATTCGGAAGGAACGAAGCTCGGCCCGGATGTTGTGAAATCCGTCATCAACAATGTGAAATTCGCAACGCTCCCTGTTTCCGATGAAACAGTAAAAGCTCAGGGAGAGCTTGCACAGTTTTTGTTTAACGAAAAAGCCATCAATAAACTGGTCGATCCATCGCAGGTCGTGGACAACTCGTTTATGAACAAGGCGCTGGAAGAATTAAAAAACAATAAGTAATGAGATGGGAGTGAACGTAACGAATGGGTACCGTTACAATCCGTATCGATGAAATCAGGGAGCTTGCCAAGCAAGTGCTGCTTAAAGCCGGGGCGACAGAGCGCGAAGCGCAAATCGTCGCGGAAGATTATTTGGATGCCGATTTACGGGGCCGTTTCTCCCATGGCCTGACTTATTTCAAAAATGCGGTCCAAGCGTTCGAAGGAAAAGGTACCTACGAGGCTGGAGCTTTCGACGGATCATATCTTCACATCAAGGGAAACAGCGACCTGGGACATATCGTAGCACGCGAGGCCATTGACGTAGCGCTTCCCGTTTTACCAGATCGCAAAATCGTCACCGTCGGTCTGTCTGACATCACCCGCTTCAATTGCCCGGGAATTATCGCACGATACGGAGCCCAGAGAGGCGCGATTACGCTCGTATTTGCGTATGGCGGCACGAATGTCATTGCGCCACCGGGAGCGAAGGCCGTTGCCGTTAACAATACGCCGATCGGCATCGGGATTCCTCATACGGATCCGTTGTTCGTACTGGATATGGCGACATCTGAACGAGCATGGGGCCATATTACACTGGCCAAATACAACCAAGTAAGCATTCCAGGCACGTGGGGTCTCGATCAGGATGGCCGTTCGACAACGGATCCTGCACAGGTCAAAATGCTCAGCCCGGTTGGCGGGTATAAAGGCTTTGGCTTGGCTTTGGCCCTTGAGATTTTGAGCGGTGCCCTGGTTCAGGTGCCGATCGGTTCCAAAGGGCCGGGTAAAAGCAGAGGCGCGACGATTCTGCTGATCGACCCAACGATCTTCGGACATACGGTGGAATCTTTCCGTGACCAGGTGACCGGCTTCTTGGGGGAGCTGGCCGTCGTTCCAACTGTCGATCCTGACTCTTCGATTACCTACCCTGGTCAAGCCTCAGATCAACGTTATAGGGAAGCGATGGAGGCTGGCGTCATCACGCTTCACCATTCGGTCATTGATTACCTTCAAGAACAACTGCGAGCAAGCGAGACATCAGACTGATGAATGAGGGTTGATCCATGCAAATCATGAAAGCTTATTCGAAATATATATACGGGATTGTTTTGCCCGTGCTGATTCTCGCCGTCTGGCAGTGGATTGGCGTCATGCAGCTTCTACCGCCGCAAATGCTCCCGACACCGCTTGCCATCGCCGGGACATTTGTGGACCTGTCCATCAATGGCATCTTGCTGGACAATCTGTCGATCAGCGTATATCGCGCAGCCATCGGTTTTGCCATTGGTGGAGGCCTGGGCCTCTTAACCGGCATGCTGGTCGGTTTTTATCGCAAAACCGAATATACGCTGGACCCTACCTTGCAAATGATCAGAACAGTGCCTCATTTGGCCATCATGCCCTTGTTCATTTTATGGTTTGGATTCGGCGAGTTTTCCAAGGTGCTGCTGATTGCAAAAGGGGCATTCTTTCCGCTCTATCTGAACACCTTTCTCGGCATCCGCGCAGTGGATTCCAAACTGTTCGAGGTTTCACGCGTGCTTGAGTTCAGCAAGTTCAATCAGGTTACAAAAGTCATCCTGCCTGCAGCGATGCCGAACATTTTGCTGGGCGTTCGCCTGTCGCTCGGCATGGCGTGGTTAAGCCTGATCGTCGCCGAGCTGATGGGAGCGAACGCGGGAGTAGGCTATATGATCTCCGATGCGAGACAGTTCGCACAGACCGATGTCGTTTTTGTCGGCATTGTGATCTTTGCTGTCGTTGGTAAGCTGACGGATTCTCTGGTGCGCAAGCTCGAAGATCGGCTCCTGCGCTGGCGGGATAATTATAACGGTTCGGAAATCGGTTGATTTTAATGACCTGACGCGACTAAAAAACCTTACATCGGAAAAATGATCCGAGGTAAGGTTTTTCTCTTCGGCGCTTCCTGCGACGACGATTTACCTTATTCTTATTTTCAATTCTCGAAGCGGGAGTGTTGAAGCTGCACGGGATTTGGGAAAAAAGTGGCGCGCAGCCTTTACCATGCCCGCCAGGCGGAGCCAAAAAACGAAAACGTCTTTCGCGCCACAACTACTTCCTTGAGAAGCACCCGCCGCGCAGCGTGTGGCATTTGGGGCGCGGTTTTCGTTTTTTGACGGAGCCGGTCATCCCGGCCCCCAGCAGGCATGGTAACAGCGGAGCGCCAGTTTTTTCCCAAATCCCCGAACGACCAAACGTCACTCTCCCGCACCGAGCTCTTCTCCTTTTTTTGGCAACGGAAACAAATCACTCAAACGCTGCGTCCGTCCTAGCTCATCTTTGTAGAGCACATGATCCCGCGTGAAACGCTTCGGACTGTCAATGCCGGCCGCCGCCGCAAGCGCGAAAAGGGACGCGCGCATGCTGATGACATAATTCATAACACGCCACTTCTTTTCTTCCGGTAGAAGCGCATTCTGGTATTTCGGATCGGTGGTGGTGACACCCGCCGGGCAAGCGCCGGTGTGGCATTGGAGCGCCATGATGCAGCCGTTTGCCATCATGAAGCCGCGCGCTGAATTGACTGCATCCGCGCCAATGGCAAGAGCGATCGCCACCTTGTCGGGTGAAATCAGCTTTCCGGAAGCAAATATGGCAAATTTGTCGCGCACGCCATACTTGTGCGCCGTATCGACGAGTGTGATCAAGCCGGGGATGAGCGGTAAGCCCATCGAATCGGCCATCGATTTGTAGGTAGCCCCAGAGCCGCCCTCGCCGCCATCAACGGTTATAAAGTCCGGGAAGATATCCATTCTAACCATCGTTTGGAAAAAATGCTCCAGGCTGTCTTGCTGACCTACGACAATTTTAATCCCGACGGGCTTGCCGCCCGCATCCTGCAGGCTGCGGATGAAGGTGAGCGACTCTTCCGCATTTTTGAGAAACGCGAAGCGGTTGGGCGAGTTGATCGTTTTACCTACAGGTACTTTGCGAACCGCCGCGATTTTTGCACTCACTTTTGCGCCTTCCAGATGGCCGCCGCGAATTTTCGCGCCTTGGGCGAATTTCAGTTCGAACGCTTTGATGTGCGGTTCGCCCGCCTTCACCAGAAACTCATCGTAAGAAAAGTCTCCGTGTTCATCCCGGAATCCGAACAAGCCGGGTCCGATTTGGGAGACAACGTCGACGCCTGTCGCCAAATGCTCTTGTACGACCCCGCCTTCTCCGGTATTGATCCAGGACCCTCCCGCCATCTGTGCGCCTCCGCCGGTCGAGAGGATGTAGTTCTCGCCTACGGAACCGTAAGACGTGGCGGATGCGCCGAACATCCCGTTCACTTTCCACGGCTCTCGCTGGGTACGGCCGACGACCAGTGCATCCTCATCGGGATACAGCCAGCGCGGCGTCTGATCTGCCACGACTTTTTCCTTTCGGCTGAAAATACCCTCGTGTTCGATGATGAATTTTTTGGCATCGGCGTGCTCTTCATTCAATATCGACAATTCGTTGGTGAGTAACGGAAACATGCTATTCGCTATGTAATAGCCGGGTGAATCAAAGTCCCGTTTGGAGCCGAAGCCGATCAAATCACTCCGGTATTTGGCTGAGTAAACCAGGCCGATGAACTCATAGCGGGAAAACGGCTTGCCGGCGCGATCGTCATCGAACCAATACTGCCTGAATTCCGGTCCGAGCTTTTCCAGCAAATAACGCATCCAACCGAGTATCGGATGGGAGCGAATGATCGAATGGTGGGTTTTCCTTCCATTCGCACGCAGCACGAGGGCACCGACCAGCATGACGACGACAGCCAAAGCAATGATGACCGCTACGATCGAGATGATCACAACGGCAATTTCTTGCAGCATGAATCGTACCTCCTTGGCATCCTGCCAGATGGAATGCAGAGCATTTCAGATAAAGCGAAAAATGGAAAAATATGTTGTATACTGGTAAAAATCGACGCAGATTGATAGAGCCTTGCGCGGCTGCGTAGAGCGTTTCCGAGCGTCGGGAATCAGGGGAGCAGGAGGGATTGGATGCTGGATGTTTGCCAGATTTGCAAGGAAAGACTGGATCATAATATGCAATGCAGTTGCACGAGGCGAAAGGTTGTAACGACAATCAAGAACGATCAGAACAGCAAGACGAAAGGGTGCCCCAAGTGCGGGGGAAGCTCCGTGAGCATCTCGGAAATGTCGGCTACCGGCGGCATGCTTTCGCGTATGTTTGATGTGCAGCACCAGCAATTCGATGTGGTAAGCTGCGATCGTTGTGGCTACAGTGAGTTTTATAAAAGAAACAGCTCATTCGGCAAAAGTCTACTCGACTTATTCTTCAGCTAAGGTGGCCCCAGTGAGCGATTGTTAAAATAACGGAAACTGTCACTAATGATTTTTATTCATTTTATGCAAATAACCCCAAGCGCGAATAAAAAACACGTATCATAGCGATATCTTTCCTAGAAGGGGGACGCTATGATCAGTGATGTTCTGCTAAGCTTATTGCAAATTATCATCGTGAATCTCGTGTTGAGCGGCGACAATGCCATCGTAATTGCGCTTGCCTGTCGGAGGCTACCGCCGCACCTGCAGAAAAAGGCCGTGTTTTGGGGGAGCATCGGTGCGATTGTGCTGCGCATCATCCTCACGTTCGCAGCCGTATGGATGCTAAAAATTCCGTTTGTGCAAGTGATCGGCGGCGTTCTGCTTATCTCGATTGCGGTCAAGCTGTTGGCCGGGGAAGAGGAGCATGCCTCCATCAGCGGCGGATCGAACATGAAAGAAGCGATGAAGACGATCATTTTTGCCGACCTGGTGATGAGCCTGGACAACGTGATCGCGGTCGCTGGTGCTGCAAACGGCAATTTGGTATTGGTCATGATCGGACTTGCTATCAGCATTCCGCTGATCGTCTGGGGAAGCCAGCTTTTGATGAAGCTGATGAACCGGTTTCCGTTCATCGTCTTGGCCGGGGCCGCATTGCTTGGGTATACAGCTGGCGAAATGATCGTGGGGGACGCCTTCATTGCACGCTTTCTAGATTCGGTTCTGCCGCAGGCGCACGTTGTGGTGCCGATTGCGCTTGCCGTGATTGTTGTGGTGCTGGGCAAAATCAAGAAACAGAAAGCGGCGAAGCGCGAGGAGCAGAGCGAGGCTTCCGAAGCCGTATAAAAGCGATACAAGCGACAAAAGACGGAGGGTGCGGATGGAAAACCGGGACTGGCTGATTTTGCACGAGCTTTATCAGCACAATAACATAACGAAAGCTGCGCAAAGCCTATATCTTTCCCAGCCGGCCTTGACCAAGCGAATCCGTCAAATCGAAAAGGATTTCGGCATTCAGCTTGTGCATCGGGGAAGTCGTGGCGTCCAATTCACTCCGCAGGGAGAATATTTGGCCAAGTGTGCGGAGGATATGCTGATCCGGCTGCAGGCGATCAAGGATCATGTCGCCAGCATGGAGGATCGCGTGTCCGGAACGCTGCGCTTAGGCGTTTCCAGCTATTTCACCCGCTACAAATTGCCAGGGCTGCTCAAAGCGTTCAAAACGGCTTACCCGGATGTGGAGTTTCAGGTGATGACGGGCTGGAGCAAGGATGTGTACAAATTGGTGTACAACCACGAGGTGCACATCGGATTTGTCCGGGGTAACTACAGCTGGCGGGGCGGCAAGCATCTGCTGTTTGACGAAACCATTTGCGTTGTCTCGGCGGAGGAGATTTCGCTCGCCGACCTCCCGCATTTAGCACGGATCGATTACCAGACGGACGATTTGCTTAAGGCTGTCATCGAAAATTGGTGGACGGACAATTACACCCAGCCACCGCTCGTCGGCATGGAAGTGGACAAGGCCGAAACGTGCCGGGAGATGGTGGCGAGCGGATTGGGCTATGCGATTTTGCCGCGGTTCATTTTGAATGGAAACAACAATTTGCACACGATCGATCTCACCGATAGCAGCGGCGCGCCCATTTTGCGCAAGACGTGGATGTTTTACCACGAGGAATCACTTGATTTGAACGTCGTGAAGGCATTTGTTCAGTTTATCGAGCAGATGGAGATGGAAGGTTCCGTGTGAGTGCGAGCAATAATAGTGAAAGCGATGAGCCAGGCGAGGGTTCATCGCTTTTTTGTTTTACTCTCAAACTACACGAAATGCCCCAGCTTGTCGGGGTTCCGGACGATATATAGATTGTGGATGTTCCCTGCTTCGATGTGAAAGAGCACCACTGTATGGACCGCGCTATTTTCCGAACGAAGAAGTATGGCAGGCTCTCCATTGACTTGCCCCATTTCGAAAACCAATTCTTCCCCGATCAAAGCTGCTTTACGCAAACCACTGAGAAGGAAACGAGCTACCCGTTCACGCGAAGCAACCGGATTGACCGTAGCAGGCACTTTGCCACCACCATCGGCAACGAGAACGACATCCTGATCCAGCAACGATAAAAGTTGATTCATATTCCCTTTCTTTAGCGCTCCCAGAAATCCCTGAACCCATTCCTGGCTCTCAGTATGGATAAGTATTGGTTCATCGGATATCCGTCCCATCTTTGCACTCGCACGGCTGAACAATTTGCGGCAGCTCACTTCACTTTTGTCCATGAGCTTGGCGATCTCGTTGTAATCGAAGCCTAGCGCCTCGCGGAGGACGAACACGACCCGCTCGGAGGTCGTCAGCTTCTCGAGCAGTACAAGCATTCCGTACGATAGGAGATCATCTCTCTCAAATGCTTCCATTGAATCGTCCTTCAACGTAAGAAAAGGCTCTGGAAGCCACTCTCCGAAATAGTGCTCCCTTTTCTTTCGTGCTGCTTTCATCATATCCTTACAGCGATTGGTGACCATTTTGCAAAGATAAGCCTTCGGCTCATCCAGTCGCTCTGGCGGAACGCTATGCACTTTAACGAAAACATCTTGCACTGCGTCCTCTGCATCGGAAACAGATCCTGTCAATTGATAAGCAAGTTTGAACAACAGCTTCTTGTACTGCTTGTAAAGATCCTGCATCGACTTGCTCCTTCCGTAACTGATTTTCTACCTTCACCTTAAGGGAGTTAGGACATTCAAACAAGAGTACAACGGGAGCCAGGTAAGGTAGCTTAGATTTAAAAAATGTCACAGGATTTCAGGAGTAGTCTTTCTAAACACATTAAAGAAGGGGCAGTCCCACGTCATTTTTGATGACTTTTTGGACAGTCCCTTCTCTCATAATCCGAGCCTTCACGTTGCTATGCTTCACTTAGAGCTTCTTCAATTGATCGATGATCTCCTGGGGCTCCATCCGATTCATGAAGTCCGGAGTGACGTGCGCGCAACGGATGATCCCTTCTTTATCGATAATAAACGTCGCCGTAACCGGCAAAATCCAGCGATTGGTTTTGTTGACCGCGGTGAGATCTAAACCGAAATTTGTGAAGGCGTCCTGTAGATAATCGGGTAATTCATACAGGATTCGGTAGCTTTCAGCGACATGGCCGTTCAAATCGCTAAGAACCTGGAAAGTCAGCTCCTCCTTCTCCTTATGTGATAGTGAATTATCGGGGCTTTGCAGAGAAACGGCAATCAGTTGGCCACCAAGCTTCTCAATATCCGGTAGCAATTGTTGATAAGCCCGGAGCTGGATATTGCAGAACGGGCACCAGCTGCCTCGGTAAAAGGACAGAACAACCGGCCCTTTCTCGAGTTCGTCATGTAGATTCACTTGCTCACCGAGCGGATTGGCCAGTGTAAAATTTGGAGCCATGTCTCCTTCCTTTAAACCGAAAACAATACCGGACTCCTGTAGCTCCTTTATTTGCCGAAAAACCTGCAATCGTACCTCTTCAGGTGCTTTGTTGATAAAAACTTCCTTCGCTTGATCCAATATTTCTTTCATCGCCATTTTGTAACACTCCTTTTACATAAATGAAATGAGTTGGAGTAACGAATTATGTTCTCTGATACGCTGAACGATCCGTTTATCGCCATTCAAGAATCTCTTCGAGATTTTGCCTAGCTTTTGGACGTACGGGATCCTCTTGCCGATATCCGAAAGCGACCATGCAGGCTACACCGAAATCGTTGGCGTTCATGATCCCCTCATTTTGTAAAATAGAGGTCACCTGCTTTCTATCAAAACCTTCGATTGGACAGGAATCAATGCCGATTTGAGCTGCGGCTGTCATCATGTTCCCCAATGCGATATAGGTTTGTTTGCTCGCCCATTCAAATAGGAGACGGTCGTTATCTTCCAGTTCGGTCTCGATGAAGGCTTTATAGAATCCGGAAACACGCTCCACTACTTCATCAGGCATATGATGAATGTCTTTCATCATTTTGATCACATGAGCCGAATCATGCCTCAAGTCTTGTCTGGCCAATATAACGACAAAATGGCTGGCAGTAGGCAGTTGTCCCTGGGCACCTCCCGTAACAGGAATTAATTTTTCGCGAAGCGCTGCATCCTGGATCACGACAAATTTCCAAGGCTCGAGACCAACCGAACTTGGCGACAATCTTCCTGTCTCCAAAATAAAGTGAAAATCTTCATCCGAAATCTTTTTGCTGGTGTCAAATGCCCTACAAGCATGTCTGAACTGGTACGCATGTAAAATTTCTTGTTTCTTACTCTCCGTTCTTATCATGTGGAATCAACCTTCCTTTGTTGTTTTTTACGTTTTGCACATATAACGACGCAAGGCTCCGGTTTGTGACATCGGAAACGAACGAATAAGAAAAACAGCCCTGCCATTCCTTTTCGTTATGGATTTCAATGAAGAATCGATATTTTTCAATCAGGCTAATCTGCTCTACACTTTGCATATGGCAGAAGGACTGCAAAACAATCGATTATGTCAGAAGCAACAGAGGTATTCACAATGCTTATACGTGTAGGTAAGGCACTTCTCATCGCGGTGGTCGGCGGGACAATTTGCTCGCTCGTTCACTCGCCGCTTCCCTGGCTGTTAGGGCCTTTGATTATGAGTGTGGTCTGCAAGTTTTTTGGAATGAAAGAAGTTTCGGTGCCGGCATGGTTTCGCAAAGTTGGTCTGATCGTCGTCGGCGTCACGCTTGGCATGCGCATCACTCCGGAAATTTGGCAGACGATGGCAAACCATCTGGGACTGATGCTGATCGGTACCATTATTACGATATTGTTTGGCGTGCTGAATGCATGGATTGTTTACCGGTTTGAAAAGGTTGATGTGGTGACCGCCATTTTCAGTAACATCCCGGGGGGCTTGACGGAAATGGTCACGATCGGCCAAACCATGGGAGGAAACCTGCAAATCATCTCGATGTTTCATTCGATCCGGGTGGTCATCATCGTTTGTTTTACGCCTTATTTCGTCCGTTTGCTGACCGCGTCTTCATCCGGAGTGTCAACTGGAATACAGGGAGGAGCGGTTGTGGGTGTCCTGACGACGCTCGGGCTGCTTTCCATCGGCGCCATCGGTGCGCTGTTGGTGTCAAAAGCCCGCGTTCCTGCGCCCTTTCTGCTAGGGTCCCTGCTGTTCGCAGCAGCGGCTTGCCTCGCGTTTTCTATCGGACAGGGAGGCGCAACACTTGCCAAGCCTGTCGTCAATTTCGCGCAAGCAGCCATCGGCTTGAGCATCGGGCTCGAATTCAGAAGGGATGATCTGGTGAAGCATCGCCGCTTCTTTTTTCTTGGGATGGCGCATTCGCTGTTACTATTCGTACTCAGCCTCACGCTGGCGTTTGTGCTTCCTTACGTGTCCGATATCGAGCTGATCGCGAGCGTGCTGGGGACAGCACCGGGTGGAATTGCGGAAATGAGCCTGACAGCGCTGATGACCGGCGCCGATCCGCTTTTGGTCACGGCGTTCCAGTTATTCCGCGTCTTGTTTATCGTAACGGTCTTCTCATTTTTGATCCGGGCATTCGTCAAACGAATCGAAGCCAAGTCGCCGGGGACGATTGAAAAAACGTATCCTGCGTAACACACAGTGCAATTCGAAAACAACAATCGGGGGAATATCAATGGGAATGTATCAAATAGCAGTGATGGAAGGGGACGGCATCGGACCGGAGATCGTGAAGGAAACGGTGAAGGTGCTGCAAGCGGTCCAATCGCTCGCAGGCGACTTGCAGCTGGAGCTGCGCTGGCTGCCTGTAGGCTTGCAGGCATACGAAACGCACGGCTCGACTCTCCCGGCCGAAACATTGGAAGGCTTGCGTCAATGCCATGCTGGCATACTCGGTCCAGTAACGACCCATGTGTATGACACGGAAGCGGACATGGTCAATCCGAGCGGCATGCTGCGCAAGACGTTCGATCTGTACGCCAACATCCGACCGGCGAAAAGCTTTCCCGGCGTAACGAGCCGCTATGACAACGTCGACATGGTGATCGTGCGGGAAAATACAGAGGGGATGTATGCGGATCGCAATCTTTTTGCGGGGCAAGGCGAATTCATGCCTGACCCCGATACGGTGCTCTCGCTGCGGGTCGTGACCCGAAAAGCATCCGAGCGGCTGGCAAAAGTCGGGTTTGAACTGGCAAAAACGCGCCAGCAATCACTTGCGGTCGTCCATAAAAAGAATGTGCTGCGAAAAGGCTGCGGACTTTTTTATGATAGCTGCCTCGAGGTGGGCAAAGCCTATGAGGAGGTCGCGATTCGCGATTACCATGTCGATGCGTTCGCACTCTATCTGGTTCAAAAGCCGGAAGCGTTCGATGTTGTCGTGACGACGAACATGTTCGGCGATATTCTCTCTGACCAGGCGGCAGGGTTGGTCGGAGGCTTGGGGCTCGCACCCGGCTTGAATCTGGGTGATCAGTTCATGATCGCCCAAGCCACACACGGCTCCGCACCGGAAATCGCCGGTAAAAATATCGCCAATCCGGTCGCTGAAATATTGTCCGCCGCTTTGATGCTGGAGTGGCTCGGTATCCGCAATCAGGACGCCAGCGCGGAGCGGGCAGCCGCGCTCATCCGTCGCGGAGTGGAGCGTACCCTGCGAGAAGGAAACAAAACGCAGGATATTCACGGCTCACTCACAACGTCGGAATACGGCGATGCGCTGGTGCAAGCGATCGAGCAATTACAATAGCCCCTATAGGACACAAAAGCGCCTATGCTTTTTCTGTAGGCGCTTTTCGGCGTGAAAAAAATGAAAAATATCGGAGTAATAGCGTTTATTCGAATTATTTGAATAATATTTGTCGATCAAAAATCCAATGCTATGATGTCCCTAGTTGTAATCGCTATCATTTTTCATTCCAAGGGGGCAAACAAATGAAGATGAAATCTACGAAACACAAATGGGTGACATTGGTATTGTCCGGGTTGATGGCTGTGGGCTTGACCGCCTGTGGAGGAGGCGGGAATGCTTCCGCACCGGCATCATCGTCTGAGAAACCACAGGAGCAGGCAGCTTCCGCTTATCCGGAAAAACCGATCTCGATCATCGCACCGTCGGGAGCTGGTGGTGGTCTGGATAAAACAGCACGTTCGCTGACAAAGATTCTCCAGCAGACCAATCTGGTAACCAAAACCATGACGGTCGAAAACAAGCCGGGCGGCGGGCAATCGGTAGGACTGGCCGATTTCGTGACGCAGGATACGAAAAACTCCTACAAGCTATTGCTTCCGTCCACGCCGATCGTGATCAACCATTTGAAAAAAGACGGAAACAGTCCGTTCTCGCACAACGACATGACGCCGCTCGCACAGCTGACAAAGGATTACGGGGCTATCGTCGTACGGGCTGACTCCAAATACAAAGATTTGCAGTCGCTGTTTAATGATTTGAAAGCGGATCCAAGCAAATTTACCATTGCCGGCGGTTCCGCTCCTGGCTCGCTCGACCATCTGACCATCATGATGCCAGCGGTTAAAGCGGGCATCGATCCGAAAAAAATCAAATATATTTCCTATGACGGCGGTGGTGAGGCGATCGCGGCACTGCTCGGAGGAAACGCCGATGTGCTGGCGACCGACGTATCCGGCTCGGGTGAATTCGTAAAAGCAGGGAAAATCCGCGTGCTGGCCGTATCCTCGCCTGAACGTTTGACAGGATTGTTCCAAGAAACACCAACGTATAAAGAAGCGGGGTATGATACCGAATTGGTGAACTGGAGAGGCGTGTTCGGACCAAAAGACATGTCGTCTGATGCGATTGCCTTTTGGCAGGACAAATTGAAGGCACTCAGCCAAACGGATGAATGGAAGCAGGAGCTTGCCGCAAACAGCTGGGATGACGGCTACAAAAATGCGGACGATTTCAAAAAATATTTGGATGAGCAAGAGAAGATGTTTAAAGACATTTTGACACAGCTGGGCATGCAGAAATAGCTCACGTACAAAGGAGCGGGGATAGGGAGGAAACATCTGTGAGCAAAACCTTTGATCGCTACGCGAGCTTGGCTTTTCTGGCAATCGGCATCCTGTTTGTCGTCGGCAGCCGATCCATTTCCGCAAGTGCCTATGGGAGCGAGGTCGGACCGGACATTTTTCCACTGGGGCTGGGCAGCCTGCTCGTCTTGCTAAGCTTGCGTCTCTTTTATGAAACATTTCGCTATCGTAACGTGCAAAAAGAGAAGGGCACCTTGGACTACAAACGTTTTCTCATCATCCTAGTTGCAGCCATTTTTTACGCCCTGCTGCTGGAGGAAATCGGGTACATCATCAGCACCTTCCTGTTTCTGACGATCGGTTTCCAAACGATGCAAAAAGGGAAGTGGCTGTCCACTCTCTTGATTGCCGGTGCTTTTTCCATCGGGATTTATCTCATCTATGTCAAACTTCTGGAAGGCAGCCTGCCGGGATTACCCGGCTGGCTCGGCTAAGGAGGAGGTAGGAAATGGACTCTTTTCATTATTTAATGAACGGGTTTGCCACGGCGCTGCAATGGCAAAATATCATCTTTGCCTTTGTTGGCGTGCTGATCGGAACAGTTGTCGGCGTCCTGCCAGGCATCGGGCCAATCAGCGGGGTCGCGCTGCTGATCCCTGTAACCGCTTCACTCACGAGTGGACTCCCGCCGGAAGCAGCGGCCACAAGCTCGATTATCCTGTTGGCCGGCGTGTATTACGGCGCGATGTACGGGGGCTCGACCACGTCGATTTTGCTAAACACGCCGGGGGAATCCTCGTCGGTCGTCACCGTTTTGGACGGCTATCCGATGGCCAAGCAAGGAAGGGCTGGTTCAGCGCTGGCGATCGCGGCGATTGGGTCATTCGTTGCCGGTGTCGTCTCGCTCATCGGTCTGGTTTTCCTGGCGCAGCCATTGTCCGATGTCGCCTTAAAGCTCAGTCCGGCGGACGAGTTTTCCTTGATGATTCTAGGTTTGTGCGCATTGAGCGGATTGGCAGGCAAGTCGATCACCAAGGCGCTCATTATGACCGCATTCGGTTTGCTCTTGGCCACGATCGGGATGGACAGCGTATCCGGTGTTGCGCGTTTTACGTTCGATTTTCCCCAGCTGTATTCGGGGCTGGAGTTTTTGACGATCGCCGTCGGGGTGTTTGCCCTCGGTGAAGTATGGAAAACCATTTTGGAAAAAGAGGGGAACGACGGAGAGATCGCCAAGATCACCCGCATTCTCCCGACAAAGCAAGACTTGAAGGACAGCGTCGGCCCGATTCTCCGCGGCTCACTGGTCGGCTTCTTTAAAGGGATCGTTCCAGGATCAGGCGCAACGCTGGCTTCCTTTTTGGCCTATTTGCTGGAGAAAAAAATTAGCAAAAATCCCGAGAAGTTCGGGAAAGGCGCGATCGAGGGCGTAGCCGCACCGGAATCTGCCAATAATGCTGCTTCCGGAGGCGCGATGATCCCGCTATTGACGCTCGGGATTCCGGGCACAGGGACGACCGCGGTTCTGATGGGGGCGCTGATCATGTACAACGTTCAGCCAGGTCCGCTTCTATTTGAGGAGCATCCATCGATTGCGTGGGGGTTGATCGCCAGCATGTTCATCGGAAACGTCATGCTGCTCATTCTCAACATGCCGCTCGTCCGCGTTTTTGCGAAACTGATCGAGACTCCGCCAAAGTACTTGATTCCGATGATTGTCGCCATTTCCTTTTTCGGCGTGTATGCCGTGCGCGTCTCTGTGTTTGATCTGCTTCTGTTGATCGGTTGCGGCGTAGTCGGCTATTTCCTGAACAAAAATGATTTCCCGCTTGCACCGCTCGTACTTGGCTTGGTTCTCGGGCCGATGATTGAAAACAACATGCGCAGGGCGTTGACAACCTCAAATGGCGATTTTATGATTTTCTTGCAAAAGCCAGTGTCGTTGGTTTTCCTCGTGATTGCCGTGCTGTGGATTACGATTCCGCTCTTGATGAAGCTGAGAGGGAAGAAAGTGATCGTAAACGTGGAAGGATAGCGAAAAGAGGGGGATGCAGATGAATGGCGATGTAAAAAAGACGGTAAAGGAGCAGTTTGGCCAGCATGCCGAGAAGTATGTGGTCAGTGAGACACATGCCAAAGCGGATGATTTGCAAGAGCTGGTAACGTGGCTAGATCCTAGACCGAATTGGCGATTTCTCGATATCGCCACGGGCGGAGGGCATGTCACGAAGGCGGTTTCGCCCCATGTTGCACTGGTATTTGCCACCGACCTGACCCGACCGATGCTTGCGGCGGCCAAACGGCATTTGGATGCGCATTGCGAGAACGTGCATTATCTGGTCGCTGATGCCGAAGATCTGCCTTTTTTGGATGAATCCTTCGATGCGGTGGCAAGCCGAATCGCGCCGCATCATTTCCCCAATCCGGAGGCGTTCGTACGCGAAGTGAATCGGGTGCTGAAGCCTGGCGGGAAGTTTTTGCTGATTGATAACATCGCACCTGAAGATGAAGCGCTTGATCGATTCGTCAATACGCTTGAGAAGCTGAGGGACAAAAGTCACGTGAGAAGCTACTCGATTCGCGAATGGCGCGCATGGATCGAATCGACATCACTAGAGGAGCAGCGATCTGCCACCCGGAAAAAAACGTTCACGTATGCAACGTGGGTAAGGCGCACTACCGAATCGGAAGAAGAGGTGCGGCGTGTAACGGACCATGTCACAGGGGCTGACGAAGCAGTACGGGCATACTTCGCCGTGAAGCAGGAAGGCGATGAGATCGTCTCACTGGCTGTAGATGAATGGATGGCACTATTTGAAAAGAAGGCAGCGATTCGCTAGCCTTCTTTTTTCGTTTGCAGAGATTTGTATTTACGTTCGGGGCGACCGACGGTACCGTAGACGGTCTCCACTTCTAGCTCGTCGATCGAGGCCAAAAATTCCAAATATCTGCGGACCGTGGAATGGCTCATCCCGATGAGCGTCGCCAGCTCGTCCGCGTTTACGCTATTTGTCGTCGCGCGCATTTTTTCGCGAATCAGCTTCAACGTGTGCCGATCGATTCCTTTTGGGTATTGCACAGCTGCTTCCGCCGATTTCGGCGATGCCGCATGATGGTGGGCAGAGGTGAAAAGCAAATCGATATCCGTCTGGTTCATGAACGGATTGTGCTCAAGGTGGCGCCTTGTCTGAAGGTAGTGATCAAGCGTGGAGAAAAACTTGTCCACGAGAATCGGCTTGATCATGTAGCTGAAGGCACCACCTCGAATCGCCTCCCCGACGGTGGCGACATCATTCGCCGCGGTGATCAGGATGACATCGATTCCGCGAAAGCTCTTCCGGACCTCCCGCAGCAGATCGATCCCGTTCATATCGGGCAAGAACACGTCCAGCAAAATAAGGTCCGGCGTGAACACGTTCAGCAATTGTAAGGCATGTTTTCCCGTGGCTGCCGTTGCGACCACCTCGAAGCGGTCCAGCTTGGCGGTAAACTGCTCATAGATTTTGGCAGCGATCTCGTCATCTTCTACAATCATGATGCGAATAGGTTTTTCTGACAAACGAAGCACCCCCGGTAGCAGTATCTTCTCTTTATTGTTTTGGAATGACGATGGTGAAACGTGACCCGCCGAGTTGGCTTTTCGCTAAAAAAATCTGGCCATGAAGCTGTTCGATGGCATTTTTGACGATTGCAAGGCCAAGGCCACGATTATCACCTGGCTTGGTGCTGACACCGCTTTCAAACACTTTTGCCTCCAAGTCTTTCGGAATTCCTGGCCCGTTGTCCTCGATTTCAAAGATCAGGTCGCGTCCGACATCGGTAAAGGAGACGCGCACGGCGGCGGCTGTCCCGTGTAAATCAAGGGAGGCCTCCAGCGCGTTGTCAATGACATTGCCGAGGATACTGACGAGAGCTTTGGCATTGATCATGTGCGGGATATCGGTCAGGCTGCTGTCCGGATCGATGTCGAGAGTGACCTTCAGCTCTTTGGAGCGGTTGATTTTGCCGAGCAGGCATGCCGCGATATACGGCTCACTGACGGAGGACATGAGGAACGCAATCACATCCTGGCGTTCTTTCACCTCATCCGAGATCAACTCGATGACCTTGTCATATTCCTTTAGCACCAACAAGCCGTAAATGGTATTCAAGCGGTTCAAATATTCATGATTTTGCGCCCGCATATTGTCCGAAAACGAACTGATCCGCATCAGTTCAGTATTCAGCTGCTCAATTTCCGATTCCGGGCGGAAGGTGATCACGACGCCTTTGATCTGGTTTTCTTTTAAGATCGGGGACGAATCAATGACAAAAATCTCGTGGCCGAGCAAGATTTTTTGGTGAATAACCTCTTCCTGCATATTCTGCGTAATGCCTTGAATCGTTTCGGCGACGCGAGGATTTTGAATCTTGGCACCGACTCTCACATCATCCTCAAGCAGCTCGCGCGCCCGCTTGTTCATCGAGATGACACGGCCTTCCATATCAACTGCCACGATGGCGTCGCGGATCGATTCGAGAATCGCTTCCTTCTCGGTAAAAAGGAAAGAGATCTCTTCCGGCTCCAGGCCGAAGATCAGCTTTTTGACGCGCCGTGCGATGAGATAGGCACCGACGATTCCACAGAGGAAGACCAGCAGCAAAAGCCGCAAAATATCGTCGCGATACTCGCCGATCCGTCTTTCGACCTCGTCCATCACATACCCGACGGACGAAACGCCGATCAATTCGCCTTTTTTGTTATAGATGGGCGTTTTCGCTTTGATCGCGGGGCCCGAAATGCCGGAACCCCGGTAAATGATCGATTTGTTTTCATAAAAGACGGGCGCATTGCTCGTCCCCATTTTCTGGCCGATATTGTGCGGATCGTAGTGGGAATAGCGGATTCCATCCCGGTTCCCGATGACGACATAGCTTGATCCTGTAGCGATGCGGATGCTTTCGGCGATCGGCTGAATGACCTTGGACGGATCTTCATCATCGAACGCCTCGATGATGCGCTCGTTCATGGCGGCTAATTTTGCGACCGTCATCGCCTGATTTCCGAGGTAACGGTCCAAAATGTCGTCGACGATGAGCGTGAACAAATAATTGCCGACGAACATGCTGATCAAGATCACGACAGAAATGAGCAAAACCATTTGTGTCAGCAGATTGATGCGCATGTTTTTGAAGCGGAGGAGTTTCATGAGGTCACCTCAGTATCCATCTGGCTGTATCGTGAAAAAATGAGAACCCTTTCATTATAAAGGTTTACACCGATTCTGTAATGGTTTCTGGCAGTTTTACATGCAGGTGGATGTATCCAGTAGAGATTGAAAGTGACGTAGAGGAAGAAAAAAAGGCCGCTTGCCGGAGGTGCGCCGGAAAGCAGCCGCCAATCGAAGGTGCTGCGTGGAGATGAGCATGTGCCAAGTTATGGTCGCTCGCGCGGTGTTTTGTTGATGATGTAGTAGCTGACGATCAAGGTGAGGATGACACCGGCATAGAGGAGCGTGTTGACCGGATTGTTGTGATCGACAATAATAATGCGAATCATCGCTGTTATCCCGATGTACAAAAAATAGCGCAGCGGAAAGTGGTAGTTGTCGCGAAAATATTTGACGATCATCGAGATGAACTCAAAGTAGAGGAAGAAGACCAAAATTTCCTCCAGAAAGTAGTGGATGTCCGTTTCCTTGACCAGGATGACCACGCTGAAATGTATCAGCTCTCGGACCAGCAGAACGCTCAACATGGTTCCAAGCAAAATCAGCGAACCGTTGAGCACGAATTGCAGTGTACCAGGAATCGAGAAGGTACGAGGAAGCTGTTTACTCGTTTTTGTCAGCATAAGAACACCCCATTGCACGTTGAAATTGGATTGATGGAAAGATTATGAAGATTTCGTGTTATCAACTATAGCACAGGGCGAAACATAAAGTAAAACACATTCGATCTATTGTGACATACTTTTTACGTTTTTCATTAATTTTTCACAATTTCTCCACGATTTTCATTTGTTTTCAATGCGGGAGAAACGCGAAAAACCATTCCTCGCTGCCGCGCATGTTCTTGTTGGCGGCGGGTGGAATGGTTTCGTGGGTGGAATCGGTTGGTTCAAGCCATTGCACTGATCTGCTGCAAATGCGCAGCATACAGGGAGGCGATGCAGCGGCGTCCCTCCTGAATGTGCGGATGGAACTGGATCGTGGCCTGCGCCCGCACCTGTTCTACCTGTTGGATCGCCCTTGCCAGCTCATCATTCAATGTGCCCGCTCTGTGGCCATGTACATTGGCGATGCTCAAGCCTGCGACATATCCTTGCGCTTTTGCTACTTTGGCGCTCTCGATGCCTGTGATGTTGCCTGCGGCATATAGTCCGTTGAGCGGAGTTTGCATCTGTTCATTATGCAGCGGCACATGCCCCCCGAGCTCTGGAATGTATGCGAACGGACAGCCGGCTACCGCAGCGAGCTCCGCTAACGGATAAAGCCCTCCGGCTATACAGACGAAGTCGGCTGGAATGATCCGGTCAGAACCAGGAACCGGCGTGCCGTTGGGGGTAATTCGCGCAATCCGCACGCCCTCTACTTGAGTGGAGCCGATGATTTCCAGCGCAGCTGTTCGCAGCTGGATCGGGATGCCCCACATTTTAACCCCTTGCGGCGGAAAAAAGCGGACGCCCAGTTGCTGCATGCCAGCACTCTGCATCAGCCTGCTGCCTAGGCGGATTAAAGGGGAAGGGGCGAGATGTGAGACTCGCAAAAGCGATTGCATGACATGCGCGGGATCGGCAGGGTGCTTGTTCACGTCATTTACCGGCGGGAGCACCATGCGATCCACATGGATGCCGGCCAGCTGCAGCTCGCGTGTGATCGCGACGGAGAGAATATTCACGCCGATGATGACGCCGCGCGCCCCGACGCGGACACGCTGCACATTGGTCATGACTTGAGCAGCACCGATGGACATCACGCCCGGCAGCGTCCAGCCGGGTAGCGGAACAGCGGTTTCCGCAGCGCCTGTCGCCAGCAGCACGGCGGGAGCATCGAGAATCCCGTCTGTCGTGGAGACACGCCAGCCGTTCAACGTCTTCTGCAGATCGTAAACGGATGTACCCAACGAAAGTGAAACGCCAGCTGCCTTTGCTTCTGCGACCAGCTTTTCGGCTTCCTCGATCCCGTTCCACCATTCGCCATCCGGCTCCTGATGCAGCTGTCCGAGCAATCTGCCACCCGGTTTGACGAATTCGTCGATAACCCGTACCGATACACCTTGTTTGGTGGCGGCGATGGCAGCAGCCAATCCTGCGGGGCCGGCTCCGATGATGATACATTCACTCATGCGTGGTTCCCTCCTTTTTTCAAAGGGGACGAAAATGGCTTACCCGAGATGACTTCCATCATGTCCTCAACAAGCGTCAGACAGGCGCGTGTACCTTGCTTGCCATTAACGGTTACACGGCACTCAAAGCAATGGCCGATGTTGCAGTAAAATCCCCGCGGCGTTCCTTTCTCCTCCTGCAGACGAAGGGTGCGCACGCCGTTCGCAAGCAAGGCGGCGGCGACGGTTTCCCCTTCTTTTGCTTCATATATCATTTCATCGAACCGAAAGCGGATCGTTTTTCTTGGCGGCAGCGTGCCTAAAACAGGATGATGTTCGATACGTGCGTTGTGTGGGTTCATCGGTTTCCTCCGAGCAGATCGAATGGTATGGGGCGAACGGGCGGCTGATAGCCGAGCGGTACGGAATGGGATGGCGTTTGCCCGCTACTCTGGTGGGCGATCGCATCGACAAGGGTACGGCAGGTGCGTCCGCCGCAATAGCCCATTCCTGCCCGAGTCCGCAGCTTCAGCTCGCGCGACGAGCATTGGTAGGCGTTGGCAACTGCAACCAATTCACCCAAGGTCACTTCTTCACAGCGGCACACGATTGTTTTCGATTGGTCCATGTGGTATCTCCCCCTTGTACTGTGTTTTAATGCAACTCCTATGCCGCACTCATTTTCTTGCTGGAAAGCGTTGCGATGTCTAAAAGAGCATACAGTGAAAAATCCAGGTGTATAAACGCTGAGAAAGTGTCTTGTGTTTTGGACATGAAAAAACTACGCTGCCGGTGGGGACATAATGATTCGAGCCCTTCTTCCAAGTGATAGATGCAAAGCCGATTCTGGCACGAAAGTTGCTCGTTTTTTAAAAGAGGAAGCGCGAGCGAAACGCGGCTCGTAGTTTCCGCAAAGCCTGCTGCCTGAAGCAAGGATGAGGGTGTATACTGGAAGACGGGATCAGGCAAAAGTGGCTTGATGTAGGAACGATACATAGTGAAGAGGTGGAAAAAGATGAGCGAACTGTTTCAAAACCGCGTAAGGGCACTGCGCGCTTTCATGGCTGAGCAAGGGCTTGATGTCGCGATGGTGACAAACCCGATCAATGTGTATTATTTGACCGGATTCCGCTGCGATCCGCATGAGCGCTTTCTCGCGCTGGTGCAGGACAACCGTAATGAACAGACACTGCTGTTCGTGCCGTCATTGGATAGGGAAGCTGCACAGGCAGCGGCGGCTGGCTGCACGATCGTTCCGATTACCGATACGGAAAATCCGTTCGAGGTGCTGCAGAACAAGGTAGGGGCAACGCTCGGCACAATGGGCGTCGAGAAGAAGGACGTCAGCTTCTGGCAGTATGAACGGCTGCGTGAGGCATTTCCGGATGCTGCCTACACGGACGTTCAGCCTTTCATCATGGCACAGCGTCTGAAAAAGACACCGCAGGACATCGCTTACGTCACCCGTTCCGTTCAGATCATCGAGCAAGTCGTGGAGCATGCATTCAACCACGCCAAAATCGGGATGACCGAAGCGGAGCTGACGGCAGAGCTGGAATACCAGATGCGTGTATTTGGCGCGGATGCACCCGGGTTTGACACGATCGTGCTGGCAGGCAAAAACTCTGCGCTGCCGCATGGCAAGCCAGGCGGTAAAAAGCTGGAAGAAAACGACTTTTTGCTGCTCGACATGGGCGTGGTCAAAGACGGCTACTATTCCGACATCACCCGCACGTTCATCATGGGGGAAGGCACAGAAGACCAGGTGCGCATCTATGAGACCGTCCGTGAAGCCAACCAGCGCGCGATCGATGCGGTAGCCGTCGGCAAACCGCTTGCCACCATCGACCGCGCTGCCCGTGAATACATCGAATCATGCGGCTACGGCCCCTACTTCAACCACCGCATCGGCCACGGACTCGGACTGGAAATTCACGAAGAGCCATCCATCCACGGCGAAAACGGGAACCTGATCCAACCGGGCCTCCTGTTCACCATCGAACCCGGCATCTACCTACCACAAGTAGGCGGCGTGCGCATCGAGGATGACGTATACATCACCGAACAAGGCGAAATACAGGTAATCACCACCTATACAAAAGAATTGAAACGAATCGGCTGCTAATAGAAAAACAGACCACCCGTCTAGTAAAACGGATGGTCTGTTTTTATTTTGATAGAATCTTTTTCTAGTATTTTTTTCTCTTAATATATCTTCCATGATTAATCTCTCAAACCACCGCATCGAAGGAATTTTTGCAAGAAAGTGGAGCGGATGCCTTTACGATGCCCGCCAGGCTCCGTGAAAAAAACGGCAACGCTTTGCACCACATCTACTTCTCTGAGAGACACCCGCCGCGCAGCGTGTGGCTTTGGGGCGCAGGTTCTGTTTTTTTCGCTGAGCCGTTCCCTCCGACCACCAGTAGGCATTGTAAGAGCATCCGCATAATTTTCTTGCGAAAATTCCCGTACCTCCACCAAGCTTCTGTTTAGAATCATTCCAAAAAGATATTGACTTTCATCTCCAATCAGGTACAATGATAATTGTTCCTAGTTTAAAATCATTATCGTTAAGAGAGATAAAGGAGAGAATTCAACATGACAGCGATCGTATATACCAGCAGCACATGCACTTACTGCAAACAGGTGAAAACATTCCTCGAATCCCAATGCATCGCGTTTGAAGAGCGTAACATTGATGAAAACCAAGCATATTTCGATGAATTGAGCCGCATGGGCATGATGTCTGTGCCAGTAACGGTGATCGGCAGCAAGCAAGTGCTTGGCTTCAACCCAGCGCGGATTCAAAAGCTGGTAGCAGAAGCGCAAGTGCAGCAAGCGTAAGCAAGAACAAGCAAGAGCACGTTCGAAACGACTCCTAGACAACATAGATTCGCACCACGAAGGGAGAAACACATACATGCTGCAAGTAGGACGTACGGCACCAGACTTTGACATGGTGACGACGAAAAATTTGGACACGCTCACTGAGCGGGTGACTTTACAAGATTACTCAGGAAAATGGCTGATTCTCTTTTTCTGGCCGTTTGATTTTACCTTTGTTTGCCCGACAGAAGTGACGTCTTTTAGCGACGCGATTGCCGAGTTTGCCGATTTGGATGCGGAGATTTTGGGCGTATCGTGCGACAGCATCCATACGCACCGCGCATGGATCACAACACCGCGCGAGCAAAACGGGATCGGACCGGTCAATTTTCCACTGGCGAGCGACAAGACCAAGGCGACAGCAGCAGCGTACGGCGTACTCGACGAAACGACAGGTGCTGCCCATCGCGGCTTGTTCATCATCGACCCGGAAGGCGTGCTGCGTTATCAGGTCGTCACCGACATGAATGTAGGCCGCAGCGTCGAGGAGACGCTCCGCATCCTGCAAGCACTGCAGGCAGGAGGACTGTGCGCCGCCAACTGGAAGCCAGGACAGAAAACGCTGTAAGCAAAATGAATGACGAAGGAGCCTCCCTAATTACGGGGAGGTTTTTTTGTACACGTTAAGCTCAGTGCCAACTTTATTAACTTTTGTATCCTTCGGTGTCTATAATTTGTCCAATTGTCTCAATAGAAATCGATTTCGCTTTCTTATGATCGCGACTCAAATTCGGTCCTCATCTGTGGTCGCAGCAGTAATAGTCCGAGCAAGACCGCGATTGCGAGAAAGACTGCAAAGAACCGGAAACCGATGTTCGAAGCATAGATCAGAGTGTCCTTCGATTGACTCAAATCCTCAACTCCAGCCCCGGATAACAACTTCGAAGCGACTTCGGACTTGGCGACCAACTGAACAACTGCCAGCGCGAGCGCCTGGCTTATTGCTCGGCCCATGTTGTATACGGTCCAAAACATGCCGGATGCGGAACCTGCTTGCTCTTGCGGAGCGGCCGACAGCACAGCTTTTGCAAGCGATGGCCAGGAAAGTCCCGTAGCGGCGGAAATGATCATAAGCGGGATAATGACAGCCATGTTCGACAACTGGTGTCCGAGCTGCCCGAGCATTAGGAGTGCGAATCCGATCAGAAACGACCCGAGTAGAATCATTCTTGCAGGGCCGAAACGATCGGCTAGTCTACCTCCGAATGGAGCTGTAAACAGCTGGGGAACTGATAGCGGGATCAGCATGAGTCCCGATTCCAATGGACTTAGGTTTTGAGCCCCTTGCAAATACAGCGTCAGAAGGATGGTGACGGCGAAATAACCGATACAGTAGCTCATCGTGATTCCAAGCCCTATCGAGTAGTTCCGATAAGCAAGGAGGCTCAGATGAAACAACGGATGCCGAGCCTTCATCTCAATGAATACGAACGCAATCCACAGGAATATCGCGGTTGCGAACAGCCCGAGCGTCCTTCCCGATGCCCATCCCCATGCCTGACCCTCAGACAAGGCGATAAGCAGAGCGGTTAGACCTGGACCGAAAGTCAGCATGCCGGGCCAATCAGTCTTGGCCTTCTCGTCCGCTAACGTGTCCCTTAGAAAGAAAATACCGGCGGCTAAACCTATGACACCGATCGGAACGACTGCGTAGAACATGGAGCGCCATCCGAACTCGCCGATCAGTGCACCTCCCAGAACTGGGCCGATGAGCGAGCCGGTTACCCAAGCGATGTTATTTATGCCGAGGGCGACCCCGAGCTCATTGGGCGGAAATGTCCGGATCAAGATCGGAGTGGATGCGGCCATCGCCATAGCGGCGCCGGTACCTTGCAGCAAGCGATCCCCAATCAGCGCTGCGCCAGAACCTGCTGTACCGCAAAGCGCGGTTGCAAGCGTGAACAAAGCGAACCCCCATAGAAAAACACGTTTCGTTCCAAGCATATCCGACCATCGGCCGGAGGGGAGCAGGAATACGGTACTTGTGATGTAGAACGAGGTAATCGTCCACATCCCCGTTTCGATCGATAGGCTCAAATCCTTCATTAGCGGCGGCAGACCGGTGACCACGATCGTCGCGTCTAGATTGGTAATAAACGACACAAGCGTGACCACGAATAAAACAGACCATTTGCTTGACTTCATGGTTTTCATCATCTTGTTTGTTCCTCCGTGGAACCTTTTTTCTCATGGCCTAGAAGCCATCGTTTTCGTGATATTCCTCCTCCATAACCACCCAAGTCGCCATTCGAATTAATAACGCGGTGACATGGAATCACAATCGCCAGTTGGTTGGCAGCATTCGCTTGGGCTACGGCGCGATAAGCGCCGGGCTTTCCAATCGCCACTGCAATGTCGGCATACGAAATCGTCTGACCAGGTGGAATCTTCTGCAATTGTTCCCATACCTTCTTCTGAAATGGCGATCCCAATAGTCTCAACGGCGTTCTGAATTCCGTTAACCTGCCTTCGAAATAATCCTCCAGTTCACTCTCAATCGAATGAATCGGCTGCGTATTTCCCGGAATAACCGCGGATTTTGTCTTCCTTCTTAAACGTTCAACTTCGCGCTCCAATCCCCGGCGGTCTATGAATTCGAGCAAATAAAGCACTTCTTCGTCAGCGATTGCGATCATTGGGCCAAGCCGCGTATCTAGCCACGATGCCTTCAAAATCTGTTGATTGCCCAGTTGGGTAGGCGCAGAGCCCATAATGCGAGAGAATGCGTCCCTGAAGCCACTGCCGGATTCATAACCGGCGGACAACTGGGCATCGATGACTGCGCTACCCGCCCGGATATGCTTCAGGGCGATTCCCATTCGCCTAGCCCTCGCATATTCGACAAATGTCATGCCGAACCGCTTCTTGAACTGGCGGCGGGCCGTTGAAGCATCCACGCATAAATTCCTGAAGTCTTCGTCCGTCCAACGTCGTTCCGGATTTTCTTCCACTGCATTGACTAGCTTCTGAACAAGCTCTGAGACATGGTTGGGATGAGACAACGGACGGCAGCGCTGACAGGGTCGGAATGATGCCAGAAGGGCTTCCTTGGCCGTCTCGTAAAATTCGCAGTTCTCAAATTTGGGTTTTCTTGCTGGACATGTCGGTCGGCAGAATACGCCGGTTGTCTTGACGCCGACATAGAAGATGCCTTCATATTCGGACTTTTTAGCGATAAGAGCTTGGTAATACACCAGTTTCATATCAGCAGGTATCATTCTGCTCCTCCTCTAAATAATGCAGTTTCGGATTTAATTGATGCCCTTTGCGAAACACTAATATGATTATATAGATTCCAGAAAATAGTACCGACGAAAATCGAGCATTGATTTTTTAAATGTTGGTATTTTTGAGTAGTTGTTTGCTGGTCTTATCAATAATACATATCAATCAGTTCAGGGGTTTCTGTGCATACTTAATAATTCCAGAACACGAAACATCCCGTAATTATCCGCATAATTACAAGGCATGGATTTCAGTTTTGGGATCTATGGTTGCTGTATTAGTAATCGTCACTACCGTTCTGATCTTCCGTTACCTGAACAAAAGAAGCTGCCTTCAAGGCAGCTTTTGCTTTTTTTGAACTATCGATCTATGGGGTTTTTCAGGCATTTGAAGGATTATTTTCAACTTCGTCTTCCGATTCAAAAATTAAGCGATTTGGGGGAATATGAAGAAGCTCTGAACATCCTTTCAGAAAGGGGAATCCGTAATGAAGAAGTTTTTCATAATCAGTAGCTTAACGCTTCTTCTGCTTATTTCAAGCTCCTTTTCCGTAGAAGCCGGGCGAGTCTAGAGCCCTCCGTTTAGATTGTGCTTCACTAGTTGCTGGTCAGGAAAAAATTTACAAATATGGTATAATCGAGCGTGAAATGATCACCAAAAGAGGTGAATGTGACATGAGCTTCAAGCGACAGATCATTACGCTAGCTGTATGCGGTGGACTGCTTGTAGGAGGCTGTGCTGCTCCCGCGAACAAGCAACCGGATGAGCAGGGAAATAAACCGAATACAGCTGTACCGGCAGCGCCAGCGAGCGATAAAGCGTCCCAGCCGCCATCCGGACAAAACGGGAGCGAAGGGACGGTCCCACCCGTTCCACCAACCGAAACCCAGCCGGGGGATAGCAAGCTGCCTTCTACATCAAAGTCTGACGAGGCAAAGGCAGCGGGCAAACTCATTCTGGATGGGAAGTTTTTGCCCATGCTAAAGGACGGGCGCGTCCAAGGGATTGACATCGCGATCGGGACGACGAAGGAAAGCGTGCTGAAGAAATACGGCCCGATCACCAAGCAGGATTATTACGACGGCGGCCAATATACTGCTTTTGAAAAGCTCGGTAAGGGCATCCTTTATTTCGATGGCCACGATCGCGTGTACTGCATGGATTTGGGCTCGCAATGGGCAGATAAGACTGAATTGAATGCGATCAAGCAGGCGCTCGGCGCTCCAAATGACGAAGGAGTTAGCGACGTGGACGGCGATTATTATCTCTACTATGTCGTTGGCAAAATTGAATTGTTTCTGGCCTTTGACAGCAAAGATGCGCCGCTGAAATCGATTCGGATCATTAACAAGCAGATGATTACCGATTTTCCCCAAAAGCCACTAAACGGATAAGCAGCGTTCTATGAAGTTAGACAATGTTTTTGACACTATGTAAAGTAACGTAAACACTTTTCCCCATTTCTAAGCCGATTTTCCATGGTACGGCTCTTGCACATCATGTATACAAGCAGCATATTGACAAAGAAATGGGGGACATATCGTGAAAAAACGAGTTTTTGCATGGGTAAGCTCTGCTGTCGTGCTGGGAACAGTCGTGTCAGGATGCGGCGGGCAGGGGGCGCAGGAAGCGCAAAGTCCGAATCCACAGCCAGCACAGCCGCCGCAAAATAATACGCCTGCTCCGGCGGAAAAGCCAAAAACTGAGCAGGTGCTACGGTGGAATTTGCACTCCGAGCCGCCGTCGGCAGATCCGGGCATCGCGGAGGATACGACATCGGCGGCTATCGTCCGTGCAACCTTTGACGGGCTGACTCGTTCGGGCGAGGATGGCAAACCGCAAGAAGCGGTCGCTGAGAAGATCGAGGTATCTCCCGATCTGAAAACCTACACCTTTACGATCCGCGACTCCAAATGGAGCAACGGCGATCCGGTCACGGCGCACGATTTTGAATATGCGTGGAAGCGGGCACTCGATGCCAAGACAGCATCCAACTACGCTTATCAGCTCTTTTACATAAAAAACGGTGAAAAATACAACAAAGGCGAAGCCAAAGCGGAAGACGTCGGCGTGAAGGCAATCGATGACAAGACGCTGAAGGTCGAATTGGAAAATCCGACGCCATACTTCCTCGAGTTGACCGCCTTCCAAACGTATTATCCGGTCAATCCGAAGGTCGTTTCGGCCAATGCAAACTGGGCGACGGATGCCAAGACACATGTCGGCAACGGACCGTTCAAAATGGAGAAGTGGGACCACAAGAGCAAGCTGATCATGCTTAAAAACGAAAACTATTGGGACAAAGATACCGTAAAGCTGGATAAAATCGAGTTTTCCATGGTGGAAGATGAAAATACGGAGCTGTCGATGTATGAGAACGGGGAGTTGGATTGGGCGGGGCATCCGCTAAGCTCGCTACCTATCGATGCGCTGCCGGCCCTCAAAGATTCAGGCAAGCTGAATGTCCATCCGGTTGCGGCGACGTACTGGTACAAATTCAACACCGAAAAGCCTCCTTTTAATAATGTGAAAATTCGTAAAGCTTTCACCTACGCGATTGATCGGCAAGCCTTGATCGACAATGTGCTGCAAGCCAATGAGCAGCCAGCGATGGGGCCGGTTCCACCATCCATGTGGCTGAACCCGGACGGTTACTTTAAGGACAAAGATTTTGACAACGCCAAAAAGCTGCTCGCTGAAGGGATGAAGGAACTGGGCCTCTCTAAGCTGCCGCCGATTACGTTATCTTACAATACTTCCGAAGGGCATAAAAAAATCGCCGAGGCGATCCAGGATCAATGGCGCAAAAATCTGGGCGTGGAAACGAAGCTGGAAAATGCCGAATGGAAAGTGTACTTAGAGAAAATGCATGAGGGGAACTATCAGGTCGGGCGTCTCGGCTGGTCGGCGGACTTCAACGACCCAATCAACTTCCTGGAGCTGTTCAAGGAGAAAAACGGCGGAAACAACGATACTCGCTGGGAAAATCCGAAATACAAGGACCTCTTGAACCAATCTGGCGTGGAGGCCGATCCTGCCAAACGATCGGAGCTACTGCATCAGGCCGAACAAATCATCATGGACGACATGCCGATCATGCCGATTTATTATTACACGCACACATGGGTGAAGAACGACAAGGTGAAGGGCGTAGTCACCGACGCGCTTGGCGCCATCGACTGGAAATGGGCCACGATGGAGTAAATATACGGAATGAAAAAGGAGATGTACAGGAAGCAATTGCTGTACATCTCTCTTTTTTTGCAAAGTTCACATTGCTGAGTATTTCCGCATAATGTAGTGAATGGAAAATGGAGCCAGCCTGTGTTTTTTAAGAGAAAGACACGGATGTAGGTGGTAGGAAGAATCATAGAGGGGGAATTGCACCGTTGAAAATCAAAGGAGATGCAGCAACCCAGAGCGCAGGAACCAAAAAGAAAATATGCCTTTGCATGATTGTAAAAAATGAAGCAAACATCATTGAAAGATGCCTGCAATCGGCAAAGCCTGTGATTGATTATGTGTCGATTTGTGATACCGGCTCTACAGACCGGACACCGGAAATCATTGAAAACTGGTGCATGGAAAATGAGATACCGGTGACGATCCACCATGAAGCGTTTCGAAATTTTGGCTATAATCGCAGCTTGTCGGTTTCGTTAGCGCAACAAACCTATTCGGATTCAGATTATTTGCTGTTGCTCGATGCCGATATGATTTTGGAAACAAAGCTTCATTTCGATAAAGAGAGCCTGCATAAAGATCTTTACATGCTCATGCAGTATAACAAGCAGATTCAATATTGGAACACCCGTCTCGTAAAGACGTCTCTGCCGTGGAAATGCATAGGGGTGACGCACGAATATTGGGGACTGGACCGTGAAAGGCTGGAGTGTGAGCAATCCGGATATGTTGAGTCAAGAGGAAAGCTCGATGGGCTGATCATTGATGACCAGGAAGATGGCGGCAGTAAAAGCGATAAATTTGAACGGGATAAACGATTGCTAGAAGAGGGACTCCACGATCAGACAACCCCGCCCGACTTACGATCGCGCTATATGTTTTACCTGGCGCAAACCTACTATTGTCTCAATGAGTTCGAAGAAGCGATCAAATGGTATAAGAAAAGAGCGGAGGCTGGAGGCTGGGCGGAAGAAGTGTTTTATTCGATGCTGCAGATCGGGATTTGCTATGAAGCTTTGGCAAATCGCGCTTCCTACCAACGCCAGCAGCTACAAAAATCAAACGAGCCAGATGATCAATCGGTAATGGACTCCTTCACGCATAAGGAAGAACAATGGGCTGCCCTTGCGATCGCGTCTTATCAAAACGCGTGGGAATATCGGCCGACCCGCGCGGAGCCGCTGTATTTTCTTGCCCGCATGTTTCGAAACCAATCAAAGCATTCCATCGCACTGATGTATGCGCTGCAAGGCAAGGAAATCCCGTTCCCGAAAGACGATATTTTGTTCGTCGATTTTCGCGTCTATGACTATTTCTTCGATTATGAAATTTCCATCTGCGCGTTTTATGTTGAAAACAAACGCCAGCTTGGACGTGCTGCACTGCAAAGGCTCAGAGCGAAAAGCAATCAGTTGCCTGCAGATATCGTCCAATCGGTGGAAAGCAATGCCAAATTTTATTGATCATGAAAATGAACAGGTGCAGCTGAACAGCAGCCTTGTTCATGCTCATGCAAGGAGTGGGTGAAGATGGCGGTTCTCGTGACAGGTGGAGCGGGTTATATCGGAAGCCATACCGTGGCCGAGCTGCTGCGACAAGGTGAGCAGGTCGTGGTCATCGATAACCTCAGCACAGGACATAAAAAGGCGATTGTCGGCGGGACGTTCTATCAAGGAGATATTCGTGACCGCCATGTATTGGATGCCATCTTTCGGAAAGAGGAGATCGAAGCGGTCATTCATTTCGCAGCCAGTTCCCTGGTCGGGGAGAGTGTGCTCGAACCGCTAAAGTATTATGACAACAACCTGCTCGGGGCTTATACACTCCTTCGCGCGATGATTGATCATGGTGTGAAAAAAATCGTGTGTTCCTCGACTGCAGCAACATATGGCGAACCGAAGCGTATACCGGTTCAGGAAGGTGACCCGACAGAGCCGACCAACCCTTACGGAGAGACGAAGCTTGCGATGGAACACATGTTTCGCTGGTGCGAACGGGCTTATGGGGTCCGTTCTATTTCGTTGCGCTATTTCAATGCTGCGGGCGCCCATCCGGATGGGATGATCGGCGAAGATCACAGGCCGGAGAGCCACTTGATTCCGCTTATCCTTCAAGTAGCTCTCGATCAGCGCAGTCTGATCCAAATCTTTGGCGACGATTTCCCGACTCAAGACGGGACCTGCATGCGCGATTATGTCCATGTCATGGATTTGGCTAAAGCGCATTGGCTGGCTTTGCAGCACCTGCGTAAGCATAACCGAAGCGAAGTGTATAATTTGGGCAGTGACATCGGTTTTTCTGTGAGAGAAGTGGTGGAGAAGGCACGCCTGATTACGGGACATCCGATTCCGGCAAGTGTGAGCCCACGAAGGGAAGGCGATCCTGCCATCATCATCGCATCATCGGGTAAAGCGCGGAATGAATTGTTGTGGAAGCCAGCCTACACTCGATTGGAAACAATCATCGAGAGCGCATGGAACTGGCATAAATCACATCCGAACGGCTACAGTGAGTAGCAGCGAAAAAAGGGAAAAGGTATATGGGGACGATCTGCCCTCATATACCTTTTTTGTTTTACAAAGAATCGTTCAGGTCACGGGAATGTTCAGCTTGCTCATCTTGTTGTACAAGGTCGCCCGCGAAATTCCGAGTCGTTTGGCCGCCGCCAGCTTGTTGCCTTTTTCCAGCTCAAGCGCATGCAAGATCACCTTTTTCTCATGCACATCGAGCTCCTGCTGCAAATTGATCAACTCGTCTGGGAGCAGGCTGGCGTATGTTTTTTGCTTGGCCTGCTGCGGGAATGTCAGATCCTCTTCCTTGATGATCCCATCCGTCGCGAATACGACCAGACGCTCCACAGTGTTGCGCAGCTCGCGGATATTGCCGGGCCATTGGTAGGCGAGCATCTCCTGCATGACTGTTTGCGAGATGCTGTTGATGGGTCGGTTGTAGCGCATGGAAAACTCATAGAGGAAAAAGTGGCACAGCTCGATGATGTCCTCGATCCGCTCGCGCAGAGGTGGGATTTTGATCGTCACCACATTAAGGCGGTAATACAAGTCTTCGCGGAACTGCCCTTGCTTGACCAGCTCTGCCAAGTCTTTATTGGTGGCTGCAATCACGCGAAAGTCGGCCTCAACCTGCTTCGTGCCGCCAACCGGATAATACTTCTTCTCCTGCAGCACGCGCAAAAGCTTCACCTGCATGTCGAGCGGCATTTCTCCGACCTCATCGAGGAACAGGGTGCCGCCGCGCGCCAGCTCGATCATCCCTTTTTTGCCTTTTTGGTCCGCGCCGGAAAATGCGCCTTTTTCATAGCCGAACAGCTCGCTTTCGAACAAGGTCGGCGCGATCGCTCCACAGTTGATCGCGATGAAAGGTGCATCGGGGTTCTCGCGAATGTCGTGGGTTGCGCGTGCGAACAGCTCCTTGCCGACGCCGCTTTCGCCTAAAAACAGCACGGTCGCTTTGGTGGAAGCGACTTTTTTGATCTTTTCGGTAATTTTTTTGATGACGAGGCTGCTGCCCTTGATGTTGTAGAACGGATCGGCAGAGGGGCTTAGCTTGGCTACCTCCTGCTGCAGGCTGTGCACTTTGGACGTGGCGTGATACAGCTCCTGATTCAGCCGCACCTGGCTAGTCACGTCCGTTTCAACGGCAACCGAGCCGATAATGCGGTCATGAAGCCGGATCGGGTTGGAGTTGATCAAGACGAACAAATCCTCGCGCGGCTGATGCTGCTTGCGGTAGACGGACTCTCCGGTCTGCAGCGTTTTGAGCGTCATCAGCATGTCGACGGGAAAAAAGTCGGTGATCGGCTTGCCGATGGCGTCAGCGGCCGCGACGGAAAAAATGTTTTCCGCGCCTTCCGTCCAGACGATAATGTTGGCGCTTTCATCGATGACCGAGATGGACTCCTCGACCGTGGAAATGATCGTATCGAAATAGGTTTCCAAATATTGGTAAGCGCTGGCGATGGCCGCTAGCGCGTCTGTTTTGGTCAAATAGCCGATGATGTCGTGTTGGGCATTGACAACAAGCAGCTCTTCACTCGCGCCGAACCGTTCCGCAGCGTCTGTCAGCGCAGTGTCGACGGGAACGGTGGGCAGACCTGTCCATGACGGATCGGAGGCAGGACGATCGACGGGAAAAGCAGACTTCATCACTTCAGCAAGCAAAGGCAATTTATGTTTGATGGCAAAGCCCTCCTTTTGCTAAAAATGTATGATTTTTTAGTCACTTTCCAGTTCATTATACACGGAACCGGAAGCGCGTAAAGATTTTTAGACAGAATCATCAGTGAATTGCGTCTGGAAGAGCTGGCATAGCAATTGCTAGCTAATGAAGTAGCGATGCAACCGCTTCGATTCGTTGCAAGCTGCATACCACACCATTTTTCATCAAGGGAGTTTTCGCCATGACGAATAAAACGAATGCTGAGGTCGCGATCATCGGCGGCGGAATCATCGGGAGCGCGATTGCGTACTACGCAGCGAAAGCGGGGCTGGATGTCATCGTGGTGGAGCGGGGCGAGTTGGCCTGCGGCACATCGTCGCGCTGCGATGGAAACATCCTGGCGATCGATAAAGATCCGGGCTTCGACAGCCTGATGTCGCGTAAAAGCCAGGACCTTGTCGCGCACTTGGCGGCAGAGCTGGAGCATCCCTTTGAATACCGAGCCCCCGGCAGCATCCTCGTCTGCGAAAGCGAGGAGGAGATGGAGGCCGCACAGCAGTGGGTCAATCGACAAAAAGAGATCGGACTGCCTTTTCGCATGCTTGATCGCGAAGATATCCGCAACGAATCCAAATTTTTCGCTGACGATTTGCTGGGTGGGCTGGAATGCGCCACTGATTCGACTGTGAATCCGTATTTGATGACCTTTTCTTTATTTGAGGGCGCGAAAAAGCTCGGTGCGCGCATCTTGCAAAAGACAGACGTCACAGCTGTTAGGCGTGAGGGCGGGCAGTTTCATATCGATACAAGCAGAGGGGAAATCACGGCCAAGCAGGTGGTGAATGCAGCAGGCGTTTGGGCCCCGCGTATCGGGCAAATGGTCGGAATCGACATCCCGATCCATCCTCGCAAGGGTCATCTGATCGTCGCCACCCGCCAGGAAAATGTCGGGCTGCGCAAGGTGATGGAATTCGGTTATTTGATCTCCAAGTTTGGTGGCAAGCGCAAAGTCGACCCTGAAACCGAGCAATACGGGGTGGCGCTCGTGTTCGAACCGACGGAAAGCCAAAACTTTTTGATCGGATCCAGCCGTCAATTCGTCGGGTTCGACACGCGCGTCGACTTGGATGTCGTGCGCTGCATGGCACGAAGGGCAACCCGGTTTTATCCGAAAATCGGCGATTTCAGCCTGATTCGCACCTACTGTGGGCTGAGGCCGTGGACCGAGGACCATCTGCCGATCGTTTCGCGCGTGGAGGAGGTGCCCGGCTTGATCATTGCGGCAGGCCATGAGGGCGACGGGATTAGCTTGGCTGCGATAACGGGCAAGCTTGTCTGCGAGCTTTTGACCGAACAGTCGGTGACGAGCATCCCGACCGAGCCGCTTCGACTGGAGCGCTTTATGGCCAGAAATCGATAGAAAGAAAGTAGGGTGGAAGATGAAATCACGAAAAATGTTTTCGACAGTCGACACACATACGGGCGGCAATCCCACTCGGACAGTGATCAGCGGCTTGCCCAAGCTGAAGGGGCGCACCATGTCGGAGAAGATGCTGGAAATGAAGGCCGAGCACGACTGGATTCGTAAGCTATTGATGTTCGAGCCGCGCGGTCACGATGTGATGTCGGGGGCGCTTTTGGTGGACCCTTGTCACCCAGAGGCCGATATCGGCGTGATCTATATTGAGACGGGCGGCTATTTGCCGATGTGCGGTCATGATACCATCGGCTTTTGCACCGCGCTGGTAGAGACGGGCATGATCCCGGTGGAAGAGCCGGTCACGACACTGAAGCTGGATACCCCGGCAGGGCTGGTGGAGGTGGCAATCGAGGTTGCGGATGGCAAAGCCAGACAAGTGACGTTCCAAAATGTCCCCGCTTTTCTTTATGACAGCATCGAAGTAGAGGTGGAGGGGCTGGGACAGGTTGCTTGCGACATTGCCTACGGCGGCAATTTTTATGCGATCACCGATGCGCGCAAGATCGGACTCGAGCTGGTGCCATCCAATGCTTCCCGCATTGTCGAGGAGGCGGTGCGAATTCGCAAGGCGATCAATACCGCGGTAGAAGTGGCCCATCCGGAGGCGCCGTACATCAAAGGGGTGACGCATGTGGAGTTTTATGCCGAACCCACACACCCGGAGGCAACGGTGAAAAATACCGTCATCGTGCCGCCGGGAGGAATCGATCGCTCACCATGCGGCACGGGCACATCGGCGAAGCTGGCGGTTTTGTTTGCCAAAGGGGAAATCGGGCAAGGGGACGAATTCGTTCACGAGAGCATCGTCGGCTCCTTGTTTCGCGGGCGCGTGCTCGCCACAGCTGAGGTGGGCGGATTGCCAGCGGTGGTTACGCAGATCAGCGGTTCGGCTTGGATCATGGGGATCCACAAGTTTTTTATCGATGAGCGTGACGAATTGGCAGAAGGCTTCCTGCTGATTCCGCCAGCGGACGATCACTAAACGAAAAAGGGGTGCTATTATGCAGGCAAAAAAACTGTATACCACCATCGATGCACATACAGGCGGAGAACCGCTGCGCATCATCACAGGAGGGATTCCCCCGCTCAAGGGCTCGACGATATTGGAGCAGCGGGCCTATTTCCGCGAGCATCTGGACGATATTCGCCGTGTCCTGATGCATGAGCCGCGCGGCCACCATGGCATGTACGGCTGCGTCATCACGCCGCCTGTCAGCGAGGATGCCGATTTCGGCGTATTGTTCATGCATAACGAAGGCTTTTCCACCATGTGCGGACACGGCATCATCGCCGTCGTGACCGTGGCGATTGAAACCGGCTATTTGCAAATAAAAGGGGACAATCCACGCATTGTCATCGACAGTCCAGCAGGAAAAATCATTGCGTATGCGAAATGTGATGGTACGGAAGTAAAATCCGTCTCTTTTGAGAATGTGCCGTCGTTTGTCTTTGCCCAGGATGTGCGAATTGAGCTTGACGGGCGCAGCTTCTTTGTCGACATTGCGTTTGGCGGCGCGTTTTACGCCATCGTCGACGCCAAGGAGCTGGGTGTCAGCGTGGAGATCGAGCAGCTGCCGCAGCTTCAGAAATGGGGCCGAGCCATCAAGGAGCAGATCGAATCGCGGATGGCGGTGCAGCATCCGCTGGAGGGGCAGCTGCAAGGGATTTACGGAGTCATCATTTCCGATGAGCCGAAAAAAACGAATTCCCATCTGCGCAACGTGACGATCTTTGCCGATGAGCAAATCGACCGGTCCCCTTGTGGCACAGGTACGGCTGCACGCATCGCTACCTTGTACAAACGCGGGCAGCTTACGCAAAACGAAAATTTCGTCCATGAAGGCATTGTTGGCAGCCAGTTCGTCGCTCATGTCGTCGCGGATACGAAGGTGGGCGAATTCGAGGCCATCATCCCATCCATCGAAGGCAAGGCATTTATCACAGGCCTGCATCAGTTTGTGGTCGATCCGACCGATCCGCTCGGCAGTGGGTTTTTGCTTAGCTGAGCGTACGAGCATGTGTTTTGATGAAAAGAGAGGAGGAAATTATTTGCTGATTGTAAGCGCAAAGGATCAACGAGCGATCCTATCTGTTCATGAGGCAATCGACGCCGTGAGCGTTTCGTTGCAAGAATTTTCTGCACATCGTGCCTTATCCCCGATCCGCACCTTTCTGCCTGTACAGAAAGGAAACGGCACCTCGATTTTTATGCCTTCCTTGGTAGAAGCGACCGATAGCCTCGGTCTTAAGTTCGTCTCCGTCTTTCCCGAGAACGGTGAAAAAGGAAAAAAAACGATTTACGGCGTAGTCATCCTCGCTGATGTTATGACCGGCGAGCCAGTTGCGATGCTTGAGGCCTCTTATTTGACAGTGCTGCGGACTGGCGCGGCTTCCGGACTGGCGACCCGCCATCTGGCACGCGAGAACGCCAGGTCGCTTGCCGTCATCGGCACGGGGGCACAGGCGCGCGGTGCGGTAAACGCAGTCACAGCCGTGCGCTCGATCGATCAGATTCGCCTGTACAACCGCAGCCAGCAAAAGGCAGAAAGCTTCGCAGCAGAGCTGACAGAGCAGTTCGGGACAACGGTCGAGGTAATTGTTGCTGCAACGGCTGATGATGCCGTCAGCGGGGCAGATATCGTCATCACTGCGACGAATTCTCCGACACCGGTCTTTTCCGCGCAAGCGATCGGAGCGGGCACACATATCAATGCGATCGGTTCGTTTCGGCCGACGATGCAGGAGCTGCCGACCGATGTGATCGCGCGGGCGGGTAAGGTCGTTGTGGAATCGGTGGAAGGCGCGCTGGACGAGACGGGCGATCTCCTGCTGCCAATCGAACAAGGCGTGTTCGCGCCGGAGCGCATTTATGCTGAACTGGGCGAGATCGCCGCAGGGGAAAAGCACGGTCGCGAGCGTGAGGATGAGCTCACCGTCTTCAAGTCGGTAGGATTGGCTGCGATGGACGTGGTCGTCGCCAAAGCGATGGTCGACAAGGCGAAAGCGCTGGGCTTGGGAGTCGAGGTTACCCTGTAAGCGTAAGCTTCATGCTGCGGATTCACCTTTTCGCGGCTACCAATAGGTGGAGGGGATCGATCCATGGAATGGATGCGCATCGTCAATGAAGCTACGCCTCCCCCACAAGCAAAACAAATGGCAAAACGAAAATCCGCATGGTGGCTGCCGCTGGTTTTCGTTTTGCTGTTGCTCGACTTGCTTCTGTCCACATGGGGAAGGGGATAATCGAAAAAAACAGGCGGTCCACCAAAGGGAACCGCCTGACATTCGGCACGGATCAGAGCGTATGCTTGATCGCGCACGTTTTGATTTGGCTGTAAAAATCGAGGGCAGTTTGGCCCTGCTCACGCGTGTGCGAGCTGGAGAGCCTCATCCCGCCAAACGGCGCCTGATACTCGACGCCCGCTGTCTCCTGATTGACCCGCACCATGCCTGCGTGTGCCTCATCGAGAAAACGATGCGCTTTGGACAGGTCGCTTGTGAAGACCGAAGCGCTCAAGCCAAATACCGTCTGGTTGCAAAGCGCAATCGCTTCTTCAAAGTCGCTTGCTTGCAGCAAGGTAGCCACAGGTCCGAAAATTTCCTCCTGGACCAATGCGTGGCTTGCCCCGACCCCTTGCACGATCAGCGGGCTGATGAAATAGCCGTTTTCCCCTGATGCAACAGGAGCCGTTTCGGCGACAATCTCCGCTTCCTTGCGGGCAAGCTCTACATATTCATTCACTTTCGTAAACTGGTCGCGCGAAGCCACGGGGCCGAGATAGGCAGCAGGATCCAGAGCCGGTGCGATTTTGAGTGCTGCGACAGCGGCAGCGAGCTTCTCCACGAATGGCTCGAACGCACTCCGCTCGACGATGATCCGGCTGGTAGCCGTGCACTTTTGGCCGGCAGAACGGAAGGCGCCGCTTACGATCATCGGGACTGCCTTGTCCAGATCAGCATCCGCGAGCACGATCGCCGCATTTTTACCGCCCATTTCCGTCTGATACTTGATATTGCGCCGTGCGCACGATACGGCAACCTCTTGTCCCGTCGATGTCGAGCCGGTAAAGCTGACGGCATCGAGCGCAGCTTCATTCAGCAGGGTATTGCCGATCACGCGTCCTTTGCCAATGACCAGATTCAGGACGCCTGCAGGAAGCTGCGCTTCCGCAAACAGCTCAGACATCCGGACCGCGGTCAAGGAAGCGATGTCGGCTGGCTTCCAGATGACTGTATTGCCGCAGATGAGGGCGGGGGCAATTTTCCAAATTGGGATTGCGACGGGGAAGTTCCAAGGAGTAATGATACCGACGACCCCTAATGGTACGCGCTTGGCGTATTGGAGCACATTCGTATCCGCAGATGGGATAACGCTGCCGATGGCGCGCACGCCTTCCCCTGCATAGTAGCGCAGCAGATTGATGCCGCGGACCACTTCTCCGCGCATCTCGCTGATTGGCTTGCCCATTTCGCGGCTGGCGAGCGTCGCCAATTCATCCACATTTCGTTCCAACACCGCTGCCATCTTGGACAAATGCTCGGCGCGGGCGGCACCAGTCAGACGCGACCAAGACGAAAAGGCATGCCGGGCCGCTTCCTCTGCTGCCCGCACATGACTCGCGTCGGAATACCGAATCAACCCGACCTGTTCTTCCACATTGGATGGGCTTGTGACGACCGCTTCGTTGCCGGTGGGGGTGATCCACTCGCCCCCTATCCAGTTTTTGCTCTCCATCTGTTTGCCTCCTTTAACGAAAATGTATTGGCAGTGTCTCATTTATTCGAACAAAGCCATGGCGAATGCGGGGAAAGGCTGCGCCAAAAAAGTGGCACAGCCGCATTGGTTTACCCGCGAACAGCGAAATCGTACGCTTCCTTGATCCCGGCATAATACTCGGGAGAAAGCGGGAGGCGCGGTGGACGAGTCGGACCCACTGGGAACCCTGCTAGCTCCATCATATATTTGATCGATTGCACAAGCTGTGGGCTCGCATCGTAGTGGAAGAGCGGGAGCAGGCGGCGATACAGTTCCATCGCTTCGTCCAGCTTGCCTTCACGGGATAGGCGGAACAGCTCGACTCCCTCTTTCGGCAATGCGTTTGGAACACCTGCGATCCAACCGGTCGCACCGAAGAGCGGTCCTTCCATTGCCAAATCATCCACGCCGATCAACACTTCCAAATCGGTTTTTGCCAAAATCTCGTGAACGCGGCGCACATCTCCGGAAAATTCTTTCACACCGACAATGTTTTCAATCTTGCTGAGCCTTGCCAAAAGATCCGGCGTCAGATCGACTTTGTAGTCGTGCGGGTTGTTGTAGGCGATGATTGGCAGCCCCACGCTCGCCAGCGCTTCATAGTGAGCGACGACTTCATTTTCCAGCGGACGGTAGTTGATCGGCGGTAGCGCCATGATCCCTGCTGCACCAGCCTCTTTCGCCTGACGGACCCATCCGACCGCCTGCTGGGTGGAAGGAGCACCGGAACCGACAACAACAGGGACGCGATCCTTCGCAGCCGCGACGACCGTTTCGACTACTTTTGCCCGCTCTTCCGCAGTAAGAGAAGCATATTCGCCCAAAGAACCGCATGGCACGAGGCCATGTACCCCTTGTGTAATCATCCAATCGCAAAGCTCATGTAGACGCTTGTAATCAACTTCATAACTCTCGGTAAAGGGGGTGACGATCGCGACATAAACACCTTCAAATTTGGCCATTTTGAAACTCCTCTCCCATGTTTGTTTTAGGAAATGTCCTCGCTTGCATTCTCGCAAGTCTTGTGCCAAACGGATTTAACCGTCTTTTCACGGCAACTGTCTAAATTGGCGTACACGTGAAAAAGGGGAGTGTATAAGAGATGAGAAAATGTCTGGAATGTTATACAGTGAAAATATTTTGAATTTTTATATTCATCCTTTTACAATGAGTGAATACCACGCTTTACAATAGACAAACAACGCGATGGTAAGGGGGCTTTTTGCGTGAGAAACAGAATCCGTTTTACCGTACAGGCCAAGATTACGCTCTCATTCGTCATCATCATTCTCGTCATGGTTGCGACAGGCGGCATGAGCTACTGGAAAACATCGCTGATGGAGCAGAAAAGCGATGAGATCGTGCATGACGCCATGGTCATCGGGGAGGCGGCGCGGGATCTGCACACCGATTTGGTGCAGCTTGAAACCGGGGTTCGCGGTTACATCCTGGTAGAGAAAGAAGAGTATTTGGAACCGTACTTCATCGGGACGGCAGAGCTGGTCAAAGATTTGGCCCAAATCCGAACGTATGAAGAAAACCATCCGGTCATGAAGGATTTGATCGAAAACAAGGCGTATCCGCAAATCAAGTTGCTGCAGGAGTATTTCGACAGTCAGGTCGATCTGGTCAAGCGCGGGAAGAAGCAGGAAGCGTTGGACAAGCTGGGCAACGGAAAGCGCGCGATGGATGAGTTCAACAAGATCAACCAGCAAATCTTGAAAAATGTGAGCAATATCGTGGACGGAGCGTCAGCGCAAACGGCGGAAGCGGCAGATCAGGCCAAGCTGACCATCATCGCAGGGGCAGCCAGCGCGCTTGTGATATCGGTTGTTTTTGCGCTCCTCTTGATCAAAGGGATCGTCAAGCCGATCAGGCGGATCAGCCGCCAGCTGGGCGAGATTGCCGATGGGGAAGGGGATTTAACCAAGACGATCGAGGTCGGGACGAAGGACGAGCTGGCCGATTTGGCTGCTTCTTTTAACCGGATGACCTCGAGCTTGCGCGAGCTGATTCGCCAGGTCGGACAAAACGCAGAGATGGTGATGGCGTCGGCCGAAGAGCTGACGGCAAGCATCGAGCAAAACGGTAAGGCAAGTGAGCAGATCGCGTTCGGCATCCAAGAGGCGGCTCACGATGCGGAAAAGCAGGTCGTTCATATAAAAGGAAACGCTGCGGCGCTCACGCAAATGGCCGGTGGGCTCAGTGAGATCGCTGTGGGGGCTACTGAGGTTTCGGGCTATGCCGAACGAACCTCCTCAATCGCGCTAGCGGGGAGCGAACGGATCGGTAAAGCGATTGCCCAGATGGATTCGATCAACAAGACGGTGCATGACTTGGCCGATCACATCAATGAGCTGGGAAAAGACTCCCAAGAGATCGAAAAGATTGTAGAGGCGATCACAGGAATTGCGGCGCAAACCAATTTGCTTGCGCTGAACGCAGCCATCGAAGCAGCGCGGGCGGGTGAACACGGACGAGGGTTTGCCGTCGTGGCAGGCGAGGTACGCAAGCTGGCGGAGCAGTCAGCGGAATCGTCTCGTCAGATCACCGAATTGATTGTCGATATCCAAAACGAGATCAAGCGTGCGGTTCAATCCATGAAGCAGAGCGCGGATGAGGTGCAGGAAGGCATCCGATTCGTCCATCAGGTGGGCGAATCGTTTGGGCAAATCCAGACGGCGGTGGACGAGGTGACCGGCAGAATTATGCAGGTGCGCGACACGTCTCACGAAGTGACGAGCGGGACGGACCAGCTGTCTGCGTCCTTCTCCGAGATGATTGCGGTCGTCGAGCATAGTGCAGCGGGTGCACAGGCGGCATCGAATGCTTCCGAGGTGCAGCTCGCCTCTGTAGAAGAGATTACGGCATCGGCCGCCTCGTTGGCGAAAATGTCCGAGCAACTGCAGCAGATGATTGCCCGATTTAACGTATAGTAAAAAGACCGATCGTTCTAACAAGAGCGATCGTCTTTTTGCGTTTTGGAAGCCCATATTTTTGTTCGTTATATTTCGTGTGGGTTCTGTCGAAAGTCTTACGAACAAAGAAGCGAAACAGTCGGATTTGCTCATTTTTGTGAATTCTATATCGGTGTTTGTCAAAATAACCGATTAACGTAAAAAAGAATAATGACGAATTTAGTGGTTTTTTATTGCAGATATCAGGGAATATCCTGATTGTAGTCAAAAGGGACCACCTCTATGATGAAGCTATCCATTGGACGAAAGACGATAGATTTGCGAGAAGAAGAGGGCATGGCTTAAGGATGCAGGCAGTCTGTAGAGAGGAGATGGAGTAGCTGGTGTCCAGCAATCTAGGCGATTTACTTACATATCTTCATGCGTTGCCGGAGTTCATGCTGGTGCAGGATGAGCATGGGGGCTGGATTGCTGCCAACGGGGTCGCACTGCGCCTTTTACAATTGGAAGGAGTCGTATATCAGGGCAGATGCACGCGAGAGCTGCTGCAGGAAGCTGGTTGGGAGCATGAGCTGTGGACCTGTTTTGATGAAGCTTGCGCCAGCGCATGGCAGCGCAAAGCGATCGTAGAATGTGAGCTGCCGTTTCGCTATGACGATGGGCGGGCGACGCGCGTGTTTGTGCTTAAGATGATTCCGATTATCAAACAGGCGGGTGAGCTGAATTACCTAGTGATTCAAGGCCGTGATAACACCGTGCGGACGCTGATGGAGGAAGAGATCACCCTGGCCGGTAAAGTGTTCGAAAGCGTCAGCGACGGCATTTTTGTGACGGATGTGGAAGGGACGATCTTGTTTGTGAACCCGGCCTTCACAGCAGTAACAGGCTACAGTACCGCTGACGTCATCGGCAAAAACCCGCGCGTGCTGAAATCGGGCAAACAAGGAGCGAAATTTTATCAGCATATGTGGAACTCGCTCTTGGAGGACGGCTACTTTCAAGGAGAGATTTACAATCGGCGTAAAAACGGGCAGGTGTATCCCGAATCGCTCACGATCAATGCGATCAAGGACAAAATGGGCCACACAACCCATTACGTCGCCATTTTCCGGGATATATCCGAGCGGGAGCAGGTGCGCAAAGATGTGATGCTCACAGGCAAAATCCAGCGCAAGTTCCTTCCGCCTGATTACCAGGATCAATGGGTGACGATTCGTTCCTTTTTCAAGCCTTCCCACTATGTCAGCGGGGACTTGTATGATTACAAGTGGCTAATGAACAGCGAAAAGCTGTTCGGCTATTTGATCGATGTGATGGGGCACGGCCTGTCGACCGCCTTGCAGGCGTCTGTCCTGCGGGTCCTGTTTTTGCAAGCGGCGTCGCTCGGGCTGTCTTTGCAGGAAAAGGTGAGCTGGATTAATCGGGAGTCCATGCGTTATTTCACGGAGGATACGTTCGCGGCAGCGATTTGCTTCGAGTTTGATCTTCGTGCTCGCACGTTTACCTATGTGTCCTGCGGGATCAATTACTTTCTCGCCGCCACGAAAGAGATGAGCGGGGTAATCAAAGCTCCCGGGATGTTTCTCGCCTTGAGCGAATCGGCGGTGTATGAACAGCACGTTTTGCCAATTCACCCAGGCGATAGCTTCTATTTGATGACGGATGGCGTCTATGACAAAATGCCCGCACACTACAAACAAGAGCTCCCCTGCTTCGACGAAATGACCGATAATCTGAAAAAATTGATTTTCACGCAAAAGCACAAAGACGACGCGTCTGCAATTTTGTTCAATATTCACGATTTACCCGAAGCAAGGTCATGAAAAAAGGATGGAAGCATGATGAAAGAGCTGGAGTTTACCTTTACTACACTCGATGTCTTTCAAAAGATCCGGCCGCATGTCATCCAGTATGTGCGCGAGAATTTGGAAGGGAACTCTACGTTGATGGAAGTCGCACTGATGGAAGCCATTAACAATGCGTGGGAGCATGGGGGCAAAAAAGACATCAAAAGAGGTGTGCGCGTCAGGCTCCGCGTTCAAAACGGCAGGCGCCTCATCATTCGTGTGAAAGACGATGGTCCCGGTTTTCACGCAAACGAAAAACTCAAACAAATCAACGTGGAAGAAGGAGACCCATTCGAAAAATGCCTGTATGACGAGTCAGGCCGAGGTCTACTATTAATGAATCAAGCAGCTGACAAAATTACGTACAATCGGCAAGGGAACGAGGTTTTGATGGTCAAAACATTGCCGGTCAAACACGGTAAGCCGTTTTCCCCGCCACATTAAGGAGAAATTATTCATGAAGTTGACTACGAAGCTGATCGCCTCGTACTTGAGTATCTGCCTCATCATTGCGCTGCTTGGCGCATATGCCGTGACCAAGATCGAGGAAGTGAACCAAAACGGGGAATGGATGTATCAGGATCGGCTAGTGCCTGTCGCGCAGCTGGGCGAAATCGGCAAAAAAGCGGAAAATATTCGGGTCGTGCTGTTGGCAGCCGTGCTGACGAAAAATACCAGTCTCACGGATACGGCAGAAGAGAACATGACAGAGATCGAGCAGTTGGCAGCCGACTATGGCAAAAGCTACATGGAAGCGGACGAAAAGGTGCTATATACGCAGTTCACCACAAATTGGCAAGAATTCAAGGGGCTTTCGCAGCAATCGATTCAAGGGCTCAAATCGGATCAGACCGAAAGCGTTCTCCAGTCATTAAAGGCGGGCCAGGAGCCGTTCGATAAAGTATCGGACAATATCGCGCAGCTGTTGGCGATTAACAAAAAGGCGGCTGATCAGCTGCTTTTGGACAATCACAACGCGTTTTTGCATACCCGCACGATGCTTTGGGGAGCCATCATCGCTGCAGCGGCGGTTGCGATCGGAATCGGCTTGTTCGTCGGGCGACTGATTACGCGCCCACTGAAAAACATCGCAAAGCATGCGGAAATGATCGCGCAAAGCGATTTGACAGGGAACATGGTACCGGAAAAAAGCAAGGATGAAATCGGCCAGCTGAGCAGATCCTTCCACAAGATGGAGGTGACCTTGCGCCAAATCGTCGGGGAAGTCCGCGGTGCATCCGACACGCTCGCTGCCACGTCGCAGGAAATGGCCGCTTCGGCAGAGGAAGTAGCGGGAGCAGTCGGCGAGATCTCACTGGGGACTCAGCAGGTGGCAAGCGGCGCAGAAGAGGGCAGCCACGCTGTCATGGATGCGAGCAAGGTGCTTTTGGAGCTGTCATCGCTGATCCAAATCGCCAAAAACAAGGCCACATCCGCAGCAGCCAGTTCAGGTATTACGCTTGCGACCGCAACCGAGGGAAGCGAAACCGTCAGTAAAACGATCGGATTAATGGATCACATAAAAGCGTCTACGGAGCAAATGGAACAAGCGATAGAAACGCTTCATGAATATTCGGCACAGATCGGACTGGTCACGGATACGATTACGCAAATTTCGACGCAAACCAATTTGCTAGCCTTAAACGCGGCGATTGAGGCGGCGCGAGCGGGCGAAGCAGGTAGAGGCTTTGCCGTGGTGGCCGATGAGGTGCGCAAGCTGGCGGAACAATCGACGGACGGCGCGAAGCAAGTGGCGGAATTGATTGCGAAAATCACGACCAGCACCCAACATGCCGTAGCTGCGACTGAGCAAAGCCGGATAGCGGTGGAAGAAGGCTCACAGGCGATCGTGCTCACCGGAAAAGCGCTCGACGACATTTTGGCAGCTGTCCGGCTGACGGCAAAGGATGTAAACGGGATCGCAAAAGTAACTGACGAGGAGATTGCAAGCTCTGACAGGATCGTCTCATTGATTCATACGCTCTCGAGCGTGGTGGAAAACACCGCGTCCATCTCCGAGGAAGTGTCGGCAGCTACGGAAGAGACGAGTGCGGCGATGGAAAACATTACAGCGAGCGCCGAGGAGACAAGCGCGATGGCGACGCAGCTCAGCACGAGCGTGCATGTGTTTAAACTTTAGGCAAGAAGAGGAGGGGCAGCAGATGAATTACCAAATTACCGCAACGAACGGAAATGTGGATGTTCAGTTGAAGGGCGATATCTATGTAGAGGAGTCGGCGCTGATTCGCGAGGAAATGCTTCAATATATACAAGATGGGCACAAAAATCTGCGCATCGACATGAGCAATGTCACGTTTATCGATAGCTCAGGCCTTGGCGTACTGGTCGCGATCCAGAAGCGGGCCATTCAAAACGGCGGGGCTGTCACAATCATCGGCTTGAAAGGAAGCGTGCTTGAGCTGTTTGAGCTGACGCGCTTAAACAAAGTGTTTGCAATGGAATGACAAAAAGAACAGCGCATGGGGTCTCGCAAAAGGCTCCATGCGCTGTTTTTTTTGTAAGGTCAGCCATTTTGAAAATTTCTCAATACCATTTGTCACAAACGAACCATGTCGCTCGTTTTGTTTGCAAAACCAACATGAGGAGTGGATTCGTTTGAAGATGAACACATGTGTCGTTGTCGGAGGCGGTTACGCCGGGATCAATGCTGTGCAGGCGATTTGCAAGACGATGGGAGAGCGTATAACGGATCGAACCATGCGGGTGATCTTGATTGACAAGGAGCCACACCATTTGCGCAAAGTGCTCTTGTTCAAGCCGGCTGCCCAAGAAGAAAAGATCGCCCTGCCGTTGAATCAAGTCGTACCATCGGAGGTTCAGGTGATCCAAGGCACCGTGGCCGGGTTAAATGGAACGGAACGCAATCTGATGTATTTCGATCAGGCGGGTGGGCAGCAGTATCTTAACTACGATTTTCTGGTTCTAGCGCTTGGCAGCACGGTCAGGTGTGCAGACCCGGCGCTTGGCGGGATTGCGCTGAACAGTCTGGAAGCGGCGGAATCGATTCGCGAAATGTGGCGGGCCAACCTGAAAAAAGCACAGCATGAAAAGGGAAAGGATGAGCGTCAGCGGTTGATGTCGCTGGCGGTGGCAGGAGCGGGCATAAGCGGCATCGAGACGTCCGCTGAGCTTGCCCACGCGATGCGCGAGGAGGCGTCGAGGCTGGGGCTCGATCCCGAATTTGTGAAAGTGTATTTGGTCAATGCAAAACATGCGTTGTTCCCTGAAGGACCGGCGAAGATGGGGCACAAGCTGGAACGCGCTTTGCAAGATTTAGGAGTGACGGTGATCAACGGGCAAAAGGCCCTTCGAGCACATAACAACAAAGTAGAGCTGTCCGGCGGCAGTGCCATCCATGCGGGGCTGTGCGTATGGACGCTTGGGCTCGTGCCGAATCCTCTTCTTGGATCCCTTGGGCTGCCATTGTCGGCGAAAGGCCAGTTGATTGTAGATGCGTCGTACCGGGTGGCAGGGATGAAAGGCGTATACAGCATTGGGGATTGCGCACACATCGTAGACCCGCAGAGCGGGCGTGCGGACATGATGACATGCAAGGAAGCGAAAGGCCAGGCAGCGCGTCTGGGCAAGGTGATGCTGGCGGATTTGCAGGGCAAGCCAGCCCCCGTCCATAAAAGCTACATGGACATCTTTTGCATCGGGCTAGGTCCTGGTAAAGGCATGGTCTGGACGCGGCAATGCGGCGTCAATATCATCCTGGAGGGCAAGCTCGGCTGGAAATTCAGGCAAATGACATGGAATATAGCGAGTTTGATCAAATAATGTCGATTTTATCCAGAGAAGAGGAGAATTGACAAGCGTTTTGTGATACGATAATAGTGTCAGACCATCGTTTGAGAGGAGGAACCATCAATGGATTGGATGGTATGGGGACTTTTTCTCTTTATCGCGATCGCTGTCGTGATCGGCATTGCATCCGGTAAAAATCGAAGCAGCACACGTGGTGGGCACAGCTACACATCCTCGGACAGCAGCAGCTTTGTCAGCGATGGCGGCAGTAGCTTCTGGGGCTCGAACTCGAACGACTGTGGGAGCAGCGGAAGCTGTGGTTCTGATGGTGGAGGCGGCGGTGGAGACTAACCGAAAAAGCCGTCGGCCAATTTGAAAGGAGAGATGTTAAATGATGATGATGAAACGAGTTGCCGTACAGATTGCAGGATATGAGGTCGCAGGGTCCTCCTTTTAAAACGGGCAATTGTATGTGACAGACGGGTTAAAGCGAGGAAACTCCTGTGATCTCAAACGTGAGGAACTACCATTCGTTTGAATCTAACAAGTATCAGGAGGAATCCCGTTGAACGTGAAACAATTAGGTTGGAATGAACATTTTGAGCAAGAGTTCCAAGCTTTTCAAGGAAAAGGATACACAGTGGGCAGAGTCGCCCTTGAACATAAGCGGCTGTACCGCGTTTATACGGAACAGGGTGAACTGTTGGCGGAAGTGACGGGCAAGCTGCGGCATACGGCGACTGGGCGCGAAGATTTTCCCGCTGTCGGGGATTGGGTCGTGATCTCCCCGCGCGTGGAAGAAGGAAAGGCAACGATTCACGCCGTGCTGCCGCGCACAAGCAAGTTCTCTCGCAAAGTCGCAGGGGATACGACGGATGAGCAGATCGTCGCTGCCAATGTAGACACGGTGTTTCTGGTAAATGCGTTGAACAACGATTTTAATGTAAGACGGATCGAGCGCTATTTGGTCATGGCGTGGGAGAGCGGGGCCAATCCGGTCATCCTGCTTTCCAAGGCCGATTTGTGCGATGATCCCGAGCGGTTCGTCCGTGAGGTGGAGGCGGTGGCAGTCGGCGTGCCGATCCATGTGACCAGCTCACTGCGCGATGAGGGCATCGAAAGCGTTGCCCCTTATTTGCAGCCGGGAAAAACGATTGCGCTGATGGGCTCGTCTGGCGTGGGCAAATCTTCCTTAATCAACCGGATCATCGGGGATGACCGCATGGAGGTCAATGCCGCGCGTGAAGGCGACGATCGCGGGCGCCACACGACGACGCATCGCGAGCTGATTTTGCTGGATTCCGGTGCGGCCGTGATCGATACGCCGGGCATGCGCGAGCTGCAGCTATGGGACGCTGATTCCGGCTTCAGCGAGGCGTTTGACGATATCGAGTCGCTGGGGGCGTCTTGCAGGTTTAGCAATTGCCGTCACCAAAAAGAACCGGGCTGCGCGATCCAAGAGGCGCTTGCAACCGGCGAGCTGGAGCAAAGCCGCTATGACAGCTATTTGAAGCTGCAGCGGGAGCTGGCCCATTTGGCTCGCAAGGAAGATAAAAAGCTGCAAAGCCAGGAAAAAGAGAAGTGGAAAAAGATTACCCAAAGCGTGCGCAACAAGCCTGTGAAAAGGTAAAATTTTATTGGTCGGCAGTCTTGTCGAAATGAGTCGACTTGTGATAGATTGAATAGCATACTCCATACATCGCTACTCGTATAATGGTTGGGAATATGGCCCGAGAGTTTCTACCAAACGACCGTAAATCGTTTGACTACGAGTGAAAGAGTGCCTAGGGTTCCGTTGCCGCATGTGCGGCAGGCAGGTCCGAGCGGCGCTGGCGCGAATGGCACAATGAAGCACGGCTATCATGCTTCTCTTGTGCAAGACAGCTGAGGCGTTGCCGATCATTGGCATCGTCATTGGCGATTTCGACGCTACACCTAAGGGATAAAAGCCCAGAGGGACAGTTTTCACTTGACTACACGTAATTTTCGTCAAGGAAACTGTCACTCTTGGGCTTTTTTTATTTGAGGCTCTCGCAACGCGAAGCCAGGTTTTCTAATTCCTATTTTTGCAACAAAAATGAAAAAAGGGAGCTGCCACATGAAACTGTTACAAGACCGTATTCGCAAAGACGGAGATGTTCTCTCCAGCCACGTTCTGAAGGTTGATTCTTTTCTTAACCATCAGGTAGATCCGCTGCTCACGATGGAAATCGGCAAAGCGTTCGCCGAGCGTTTCGCAGGGGAGCCGATCACCAAGGTGCTGACGATCGAGGCGAGCGGCATTCAGTTTGCCATGGCGACTGCACTGGCGCTGGGCGTGCCATTCGTTTATGCGAAAAAGAAAAAGGCGGTCACGCTGACCGAGGACGTTTATTCGGTTCCCGTCGAGTCGTTTACACGCAAGGAAACGTATCAAGTGAGCGTTTCGAAAAAATACTTGACCGCGGATGATACCGTGCTGATCGTCGATGACTTCCTGGCGACAGGCGCAGCGCTGATCGGGCTGGTGGACATCATCGGACAAGCCGGGGCCAAACTGGTTGGTGTTGGAGCAGTGATTGAAAAGAGCTTCCAGGAAGGACGCGGACTTTTGGAGCAAAAAGGCGTGCGAATTGAATCGCTGGCGCGTATCGAGTCCATGTCACCGGAAGAAATCCACTTTATCGAGGAGACGGCAACCACATGCTAAGCAAACAAAAGATTTTCACATTGGGTTTTCAGCACGTGCTCGCCATGTATGCCGGCGCAGTTGTCGTGCCGCTGATCATCGGTGGTGCCTTGAAGCTGACACAGGCGCAGATGGCGTATCTCATTGCCGCAGACTTGTTCACTTGCGGATTGGCTACGCTGATTCAAGTTTTGGGTACCCGTTATATCGGTATCAAGCTGCCGGTTGTTCTCGGCTGTACGTTTACGGCTGTCGGGCCGATCATCGCGATCGCATCGACCACCAATATTCCTACCGCTTATGGCGCCATCATCGTCGCGGGGATATTCGTCGCGTTAGCTGCACCGTTATTCGGTAAATTGCTGCGCTTCTTCCCGACTGTCGTAATCGGCTCAGTCGTTACGATCATCGGTCTGTCGCTGATTCCCGTCGCGATGAACAACGTCGCTGGCGGCCAAGGAAGCCCTGATTTCGGACAACCGCGCAATCTTTTGCTCGCTTTGCTGACTCTTGCTATCATTTTGATCGTCAATCGTTTCTTCAGCGGTTTTGTGCGTGCAATTTCCGTCCTGATTGGTCTTGCGGTCGGAACAACAGTTGCGTATTTCCTGGGCATGGTGAATTTCGGGGCGGTATCGAGCGCTTCTGCGATCAGTATTGTCCAACCTTTTTATTTCGGCGCTCCGCAATTCAACATCGCTGCTATTGTGACCATGATCATCGTTTGCATCATCGGGATGGTCGAATCCACCGGTACGTATTTTGCCTTGAGCAAAGTGACCGGCAAGGAGCTGAAAGAGCAGGACATCGTCGGTGGCCTGCGTGCTGAAGGTCTGGCGATCGTATTGGGCGGTTTGTTCAACGCGTTCCCGTATACTAGCTTTTCCCAAAACGTCGGCCTGGTTTCACTCACAGGCGTGAAAAGCCGCGACGTGATGTTTGGTGCCGGCTTCATCATGATTCTACTCGGACTTTTGCCGAAATTGGCGGCGCTGACTACGGTCATCCCGAACCCGGTATTAGGAGGCGCGATGGTCGCAATGTTTGGGATGGTCGTTGCATCCGGTATCACGATTCTTTCACACGTCGACCTGCGCCAAAATGAGAACCTTTTGATCGCGGCTTGCAGCATCGCCGTTGGCTTGGGCTCTTCGGCGGTTCCGCAAATGTTCGACCATTTGCCAGAAACAATGAAAATGCTTTGCACCAACGGCATCGTCACCGGCTCCGTAACCGCTGTGCTGCTCAACTTGCTCCTGATGCACAGCAAAGGAACGGTAAGCAGCGCTGAAATGGCTGCGCAAACGACCGGACAAGAAGTGTAATGGAAACGAAACCCCCGCGACATCCTTGAGAGGAGCGTGGGGGTTTTTTGTGGCTTCAGATCGATTTTTCCACTGCCCTGACAGGTGCCACTTGCACCTTTGCGCGCGCAGTCCCTTGCCAGTTGACGAGAAAAATCCCTGCGCAAATAAAAGCGCCACCGACGATGACATACCATTCAATCGTCTCATGCAAGAGCAGCCAGCTGGAAAGCACCCCGAACAGCGGGACCAAAAACAAATAAGCGCTCGTTTTGGCGGGGTCGCCGTTTTTCAGCAGATAGTACCAGAGGGAAAACTGCACGATGGAGCACATCACTACAAGCCAGAGCAGGATGGCGACCGACATCGTCGTGATGCGGAAGTAAGGATGCTCCGTCAATGCGCTGAGAAGCAAAAGTGCGATTCCTCCGAATATCATCTGATAGGCCGCGAGTGTTGTCATCTGGAAGGCGCTGCCCCAGCGTTTGATCAGTAATGTGGCGATGGCGAAAAAGATGGCGCCCGCCATGCTGAGCAGAGTGCCCGGCTGAAACCCGAGCTGAAAGTTGAGGCAGAAGGCGACGCCGAGGAAGCCGACGACTACGCCCAACCATTGGCGCACGCGATAGACGGCGCCGGTGAACAGCGTCCCGAGAATGATGACGAACAGCGGATTCAAGTTGAGCATGATGGACGATTCACCCGAGGTGATCCAGCGCATGCTGTAATACCCGCAGCCCATCACACCTGCCGATTGGAAAAGACCGATGACGGCTGCCTGCCACCATTGGGACGTCCCGCGGGGCCGAGGCTGCGGTTTGCTTCTGACGAGCAGGGCGAGCAAGCCGCCGGCAATCACAAAACGGATACCCATTAAAAAGAATGGCGGTGCATATTCGAAGCCGATTTTGCCGACAGGAAAGGCGATGCCCATCAATAGTGTCGTGATCAGGAGCAGACTGACGTATTTGAACTGCTTCATCGAGACAACCTCCATTTTCGTTGTTGATGATCCTATTGTAGAAGAGGTTTGGTTTTCTGTATAATGATTGCTAAAGATATTCGGTATCAGAAAATATGATTGCCAATCGGATTGAGTGAAGGGGAGGAACAGAAACATGGAAAGCGCGGATTTGCGGGTTTTTCAAATGGTGGCGCGGGAAGGCTCGATCACGAAGGCAGCGGTCCGGCTCGGCTATGTGCAATCCAACGTGACGGCACGTATCCAGCAGCTGGAAACAGAGCTGGGCACGGCCTTGTTTTTGCGGCACAACCGGGGGATGACGCTTTCAGCAAGCGGCAAAACGCTGCTCGGGTACGCGGACAAAATCGTCGGCCTGCTCGATGAGGCGACCCGGGCACTCGCCTCGACAAACGAACCGAACGGCCCTCTTGCCATCGGCTCCACTCAGACAGCCGCGGCGGTTCGCCTGCCTCCGTTGCTCGCTGCCTATCACCGCCAATATGAGCAGGTGCATCTGTCGCTCGCGACGGGCCATACACAGCTTTTGATCGAAAAAGTGCTGCAATATGAGCTCGATTGCGCCTTCATCGGGATGAAATGCGACCATCCCCAGCTCGATTCCATCACTGTTTTCAATGAAGAGCTAGTCATCGTCTCTGCCCCGTCCGTCACCGGAATCGAGGAAGCGGTGACAAAACCGATCCTCGTCTACGGCCTTGGCTGCTCCTACCGGGACGTATTGGAGCGCTGGATCGCGGCAAGCGGCTTCAAAAGACCCGTCGTCATGGAGCTCGGCACACTGGAAGCCATCATCGGCACCGTATCGGCAGGCCTCGGCATCTCACTTTTGCCACGCGCCGTCGTCGACCGCCATGCAGCAGAAGGAACGCTCCGCGCCCACCCAATTGAAGAGACATATCGCTACATGAAAACTGACCTGATTACCCGAAAAGACACCTTCATCAGCAGTGCGCTGCGCGCGTTTATTAATCTGTTGCCTACTGTTACGGTAGATGATCAGGAAAAAATAACGAACTAAAAAAGCCCATCTTACATGGAACGGGTTCGGTTTTTGGTGCAAAAACAAAAGAAGGGCGGGAGCAAAGCGGATGTGACCGAAAAAGCGGAGTGGTTGACGAGTGACAAGAGCGTTGCTACTGTAATAAACGGCATCATTACAGCTGTTGTTGCTCCTGGGAGCACGACTATCTATATCAAAAAACAAAAGAGCCCTTTCACAATTTCTGTGAATAAGGCTCCTTTTTTTTACCCCTGAGAAGGGTAGTCAAAATTGCTGAATGCAGCGACTGGTTTTGCTAGTTCAACAAGTAAACAGTTCCAAAAATCAAGTTTTTTGCATCATGCGGAACCATCAAGGATTTGAGTAACTCTCTATCATGATATTCCCGATCGAGCGCCCCAGCTTCTTGCCAAGCCTTATGTTGGAGCCGATTCTGTACAAGGTTTGCAAAGTAGTGGCTGGCATTCGCTGTAACTTATAAATGTTAGTATATGGAAAGAAAGAATCACTCTTCCTCCTCAGTACATAAGCAGAAGAAACGCAAGGAGGATGTGGAGTAGATAAACTTTCTATATTAGACAGGAGGAATGAAGAATGAGGAAGGGATTTTGGATTGCGGTGTTGGCCTTTATTTTTACGTTCCAGTATGGAAGCGCTTACGCAACAGAAGCGCTGGGCGCCTCGCCGGTTGAGGATGATCCGATTGCCAATTTCTTAAAAGAGAATCCTGACAGATCTTCCATGTATTTGATTCGCAATGGGAATAAGGTTATCGATTATCACTCCAACCGAGCTATGACCCTTGCCAGTACCTCAAAATTGATCATTGCGCTTGAGTTCGCCAAGCAGGCGGCCCAAGGAAAGATCAATTCTTCGAAAAAAGTGTCGTTGGATGATTTGGCGCTGTTCTACGTGCCAGGGACTGATGGTGGTGCCCATGAGGCGTGGTTAAAGGATATCCAAGCGCGTCAAGTCGTTCAAAATGGCAAAGTCAGCTTGCAGGAAGTAGCAAAAGGAATGATCAAGTATAGCTCCAATGCCAATTCAGAGTATTTGTTGATGCTTCTCGGTATTGATAACGTCAACGATAACCTGGACGATTTGAACTTTACCACGCATCAGAAGTTTTTCCCTGCCTTTGCATCCATTGTCGTGGTACCCTACTCCCTAATGTCATCTCTGGACCCGCAATTACCACTAGAAACGAGGATCGATCTTGTCAAAACACAGATCAGTACTATGTCGCAGAACAATTTCATTTCCGAAGCAAACAAAGTATTCAAAAGATTACAAAAGGATAAAGACGGCAGTTATAAAGCACAGGTAAAAGCAGATCTATTTCAGTGGTACGATACGGAGCTTGACGACTTGATTGTGGCACGTCTTCCCAAAGCAACAACTAAGGAGTACGCTACTTTGATGAATAAAATCAACAGTAGAAGTTACCTTCCTAACAAGGTTCAGAAGGAACTGGATGCGATCATTGAGAAACCGCAGGAGCCTGATAGTCCATTTACCCACATTGGCGCAAAAGGTGGAAGTACAGCAAAAGTAATTACAATGTCGTTTTATGCAACTGATAAAGATGGCAACAAAGTGGAGATGGCCGTTTTTACGAATCAGCTAACAAAAGATGAGTTTACGCAACTTGCACAAAATTTGAACACGTTTTTGTTAAAGCGGATTCAGGATCCTGCCTTTTTAACAGATCTAACGCAATATTTGCAGCAAAACAGCTAAACAAAGGAGGAGAACGAGTTGAACGAGTGGGTACAGATTTTAAAGGAACTGTCAGAGGCATCAGGGGTGCCTGGACAAGAACAGGAAGTACGGGAACTGATGCGCACCTATTTAGAGCCTTACACAGAAGAGTTATCCACCGATAACCTGGGAAGCATTGTCGGTCGAAAAACGGGGAAGGCCGATGGACCGAAAATCATGCTCATGGGTCATATGGATGAGGTAGGTTTTATGGTAACTCGTGTGACCAAAACTGGGTTTATTCTCTTCCAAACGCTTGGAGGCTGGTCGCCACATGTGCTTTTGGCACAGCGTGTGACAATCAAAACGCGCAAAGGTGAGATTATCGGCGTTATCGGTTCAAAGCCGCCACATGTTTCATCTGCCAGTGACAAGGCAAAAGTGGTCGAAATCATGGAAATGTATATCGATATTGGCGCGACGAGTGCAGAACATGCCAAAGAATTGGGCATTCGGCCAGGCGATCCGATCGTCCCCATTTGTCCCTTTACGGTAATGGCCAACGATAAGATGTATATGGGCAAGGCTTTTGACAATCGCGGAGGTTGTCTGACAGCGATTGAACTGGTAAAAAGCCTGCAAGCTGTCGATCATCCAAACATTGTTTTCGCAGGCGCCACCGTGCAAGAGGAAGTGGGCCTTCGCGGGTCAGGGACCAGTGTAACAATGGTTGGACCGGATGTGTTTATTGCCTTAGAGACAGGCATGGCATTAGATACCCCGGGGCTTGCTGATTCACCGTATGTACCAGAGATTAAATGCGGAGGGGGACCCGTGATTGCGCTGTATGATAAATCGTTGGTACCGAATACGAAATTGCGGGACTTGATGTTTGATACTGCGGAAGAAGAAGGAATCCCGTATCAGTACGGAGCAGCGCCTGGTGCAGGGACAGATGCTGGCGCCGCCCATCTGATCGGTAAAGGAGTTCCGTCGATTGTGATTGCGATTCCGGCGCGTTATATACACAGCCACGCTTCCATTCTTCATCATGATGATGTCGAGAATACGGTGAAATTACTTGTTGCGGTCGTTAAAAAGCTGGATCAAAAAATCGTCGATTGGATCAAAATGTAACCAACTGTATAGTGAATATCGTTCAGCTAAAGGGCAGCTTTGTTGAACAAGTTATAAATTTAAGATTTTAAAGGAAGAGCATTTCTTTGTAATGAGAAATGCTTTTTATTTTTTTGCTTAACATAAAAAGAATATTCCGTTAACAATAAAAACATAACAAAAAACAATATTAATTTATTGTAAAACAATAAATCGCGTGGTAAAGTCATTTTGTAATTAAATTAGTGAGGTGATCTTTATGAAACGGGGAACAACACTCTTTTTAAAGATGGCTGTTATTCTTATTGGAATCCCAATTCTTGCTTTGTGCATATTTTTAGTGCCTAAGATCGGGAACTTTGCTGGGGAATTGTATCCAGATATCGCTTATATGAAATCTCTCGTTTTAATCGATATGTACGCGGCAGCGATACCTTTTTACTTTGCTCTGTATCAAGCTTTTAAACTTTTAAGCTATATTCATAAGAACCAAGCGTTCTCGGAATTATCCGTAAAGGCTTTAAAGAATATAAAATACTGTGCCTTCACAATCAGTACCTTATACCTGCTAGGTATGCCACTCTACTATCTCATGGCGCAGAGAATTGACCCTCCAAGTTTCATACCAATCGGATTGGCCATTATTTTCGCCTCTATGGTAATCGCCGTTTTTGCTGCTGTTCTCCAAAGACTTTTACAAGAAGCTATTAATATAAAATCAGAAAATGATTTAACGATCTGAGGTTAATATTATGGCGATTATCATCAATGTTGATGTGATGTTGGCAAAAAGGAAAATGAGCGTAACAGAACTTTCGGAAAGGGTTGGAATTACGATGGCGAATCTTTCCATTCTGAAAAATGGGAAAGCAAAAGCGGTTCGTTTTTCAACATTAGAAGCGATATGTAAGACTTTGAATTGTCAGCCGGGTGATATTTTGGAGTACAAAAGCGACGAAGACACTCAATAAAAACAGACAGCAAATTTATTTAACTAGCGGGTTCGACAGTTGAATAAAAAGAGGTATTCAGGAATGTTTTTTTACTCCTGAATACCTTTTTTTATTTCCAATTAGATTTTTAAGCACATATGCGATAAACATGTAGTTCTTTAAAATTGTTATAAAGAACTACAGGTAGCGAGCGAGATACGAAGGGATTATGTGAAGACCAACAGGAACGCTTGTTTGTTAAGTAGAATTCATATAGTAAATGAAGTAGAAGATCAAAGGTGAGAAAATAATGAAGCTGTATGATGAGTTATATGGACAATTTGTAGTGGAAGATGTTCTAGCAGAGATTATTCATACAAAAACAATTCAAAGATTAAAAAACATTCATCAAGCATGTGCTGCTTACCTTGTCAACAATGAATGGAATGTAACCCGTTATGATCATTCACTAGGAGTTATCATTTGCTTGCTTCGATCATAAGTCTTTCTTTAAAAAAGGGAATCTTAAATCTAGATCAAATGCTGTTGGATGACCCAACTGTACTTACCATAATTAAGTCAAGTAATGATCGTGAGGTTTTACAACTACTCGAATTTTTAACATCCAAAGTCGAGCTCGAAGAAAATGAAGTAAAATATGATTTTCATATGGAAGGAAAAGCAAGAATTATAGACGTGCCAATTTCCTTCGACAATATAACCATTCATAACTCTTCAACATTATCCCAAAAGGTTAGAATAATGAATGAAGAAGCATTAGAAAAATCACATAGAGGTACATTTGTAAAAATCAAATCACATATGATTCCAATTACTTAGGACATTAAAGGAAGGGCGGAAATTCACCTTCTTTTTTTATGCCATTTTATATTGCCGGCCATTTGCTTTTTTATTTTTATTCGTCAAAGCCACTGCAGCAAAGGGATTTTAGCAAGAAAGCGGAACGGACGCCTTTACAATGCCCGCCAGGCGCAAGCGAAAAAACGGAAAAGCTATTGCGCCACATCTACTTCATCGAGATACACCCGCCGCGCAGCGTGTGGCTTTGGGGCGCAGTTTCCGTTTTTTCGCTTGCGCCGTTCACCCCGACCCCCAGCAGGCATTGTAACAGCGCCCGTGGAGCTTTCTTGCTAAAATCCCCTCCCCTCCACCAAAGTGCTTTTCAGAACATTGAATCGAAACGAAGGAAAATGGTACCTTTATTCGTAACGACACGAGAGGAGAGAAAACCATATGGTGATTTCCAAGGAATGGGACAACTTGCTCGAATTAATCTCGGACGGCATAATCATAACCGATCACCAAGGCGTAATCGTCAAAGTAAACAAAGCGTATGAACGAATGCTCAGCATAAAAGCCGTTGACTTGGTCGGACGCAACATGAGCGATCTAAAACGCGAAGGGTTTCTCGAAGAATCCAGCTCACTCAAAGTCATCGAGACCAAGCACCCCGTGACGCTAATCCAGGAGCATTTTGGCAAAGACCTGATCGTCACCGGCATGCCGATGTTCAATGAGCAAAACGAACTCATCCTGGTCATCAATTGCGTCCGCGACATTACAGAGTTGAACCAGCTAAAGCGCAGCATGCAGCAGATCGAGCAGATCAACCACAGCTATTTCGAGCAGCTTACCTATTTGCGCCAGCGCGAAATTCACCTCGACGGACTGGTGGCGCACAGCCAATCGATGCGCGAAGTGTTGACGAACGCGCTCAAGGTTGCAGCTGTCGACTCTCCGGTCATGCTGCGCGGTGAATCCGGTGTCGGCAAAGAGGTCATCGCCAAGTTCATCCACCAAAACAGCAGGCGAAACGGCGAAGCGTTCATCAAAGTGAACTGCGGCGCAATTCCGGAAAAGCTGATGGAAAGCGAATTTTTCGGCTATGAATCGGGGGCGTTCACCGGAGCAGGCAAAGGCGGGAAGCCGGGCGTATTCGAGCTTGCCAACAAGGGCACGCTCTTTCTCGACGAGGTCGGCGATATGTCGCTCGATCTGCAGGTCAAGCTGCTGCGCGTACTCGAGGAAAAAGAGTTCCGGCGGATCGGCGGCGTCAAGACGATTCAGACAGATGTGCGCATCATAGCGGCTACGCATCAGCATTTGGAGGAAATGGTCGCGCAAAAGCAGTTTCGCCAAGATTTGTACTACCGACTGCAAGTATACCCGATCTCCATTCCACCGCTGCGGGAACGAAAGGAAGACATCCCGTATCTCGTTGACTCCTTCGCGCGGAAGTATGAGGAAAAGCATCCCGTTCCACTGCATATCGACCCGATGGTCAAGCAGCTCTTGTGCCGCTGTGACTGGCCAGGAAACATTCGCGAGCTGTTCAACATGCTCGAGCGGCTGGCGATCACCTCTAACAACGGCGAAATCTTACCGGATCATCTGCCGCTAGAGATGTACCGCCCTGTCGGCAGCACACTCCCGCGCAATTTTTTGGAGGAGGTCGAAATGTTTGAATACCAAGGGCTGAAGCAAGCGCTTGTCATCCACAAAACGACGCGAAAAGCAGCTCAATCGCTGGGAATGAGCCAAACCACATACGTTCGCAAGCTGAATTTGTACCGCGACAAATTCGAAGCTGACCCAAAAATGGAGCAAGAGATCCTGTAATGAACCAAAAATGGTTCGGTGGAGGCAGATGGATGCTATAAATATTCCGTAAATTCAGTAAATGCCAAATAGGCATAATAATTGCAATTTATTCGATCACCAGCCCATTACCGAATCTGTCTGGCATTGTTCACACCATCGACTAATTGAACAGGGGGGAGCCGAATGGCTACGAAGACCATGGTTGAGCTGCGCAACATCGTCAAGCGCTACGACCAAACGACGGTGGTCCATGATCTCTCGCTTGCGATTGCGAGCGGCGAGTTCATTACGCTGCTCGGTCCAAGCGGCTGCGGAAAGACGACGACCTTGCGTATGATTGCCGGCTTTGAAAAGGAAAGCTCAGGCGAAATATGGCTGGATGGTGAATCCGTTCAAGACAAGCCTGCCTATGCCCGAAACGTCAATACGGTTTTCCAAAACTATGCGCTGTTTCCGCATCTGAGCATTTATGAGAACGTCGCATTTGGCCTACGTGTTAAAAAAGTACCGAAGGCGCAGATCGACAGCAGTGTCCGGGACGCATTGAAGCTGGTTCAGCTCGAATCGTTCGCAAGCCGCAAGCCCGATCAGCTGAGCGGCGGCCAAAAGCAGCGCATCGCCATCGCGCGCGCGATCATTAACAACCCCAAGGTGCTTTTGCTCGACGAGCCGCTTGGTGCATTGGACCAGAAGCTGCGTAAACAGATGCAGGTGGAGCTGAAGCATTTGCAGCAGCAGCTCGGCATCACGTTTATTTTCGTGACGCATGACCAGGAAGAAGCGTTGACGATGTCCAATCGTATCGCCGTTATGAATAAAGGGCGAATCGAGCAGATCGGTAGTCCCGCCGAGATTTATGATCGGCCCGCTACCAGCTTTGTAGCTGATTTCATCGGTGAGAGCAACATGCTGACGGAAAACGGGGTGACGATCGCTGTGCGCCCGGAAAAAACGAACCTTTCGCTTGCAAGGGAGGATGACCCGAATTTGACTCAGCATCGCGTGCGACTGCAGGAGCGGATTTATACCGGTATTCATGTGAAGACCGTCGTGAAGCTGCCGGATGGGCAGGAGCTGCTTTCTTTGGAGAAAACCGATCAGCTGCTCCCGGCTGTCGAAGGAGATGAACTGTACATTCGCTGGCGGACAGCTGATGCGGTTGCGCTGCAAGAGGAGGCGGTTACGTCCTGATGCGCGCGAAGACGAGGAAGATTTTGCAGGTGTACTCGATTTTGGTGTACATGTTTTTGTACATTCCGATTGCCGTTCTCATTGTCTATTCTTTCAATGATTCCGAAATCATCACGGTTTGGCAAGGGTTCACGCTCCGCTGGTATCACAAAATGTTCGGCAATGGCGCCATTTTTGACGCGGCGCAAAACAGCATCCTGATCGCATGTTTGACCACGGTTTTCTCCTCAATCGTCGGCACCATGGCGGCGCTCGTGCTGCACCGGCACAAGATACCGGGGAAAAAGATCATCGACACACTGTTTTACATTCCGATCGTGATCCCGCCGATCATCGTCGCAGTCGCGCTCTTGGCCATGTTCGCCTGGGCCAAAATCACGTTGGGCATCGGGACGATCACGGTTGGGCATGTGGTCATGACCATCTCCTTTGTCACGCTGATCGTACTTGCCCGGCTGCAAGGGTTCGACAAGACGTTGGAAGAAGCGGCGATGGACCTCGGCGCCAACAACTGGGTGACGTTTTGGCGCGTGACGCTGCCGTTGATCGCTCCGAGCATTTTCGCCGGCGCCTTGCTGACGTTTACGATTTCGCTCGACGAGTTCGTCATGACGTTTTTTACGACAGGCCCGGGTATCAATACGCTGCCGATCCTCATTTACTCCATGGTAAAAACAGGCGTCACGCCGGAGGTTAACGCCTTGTCCACCGTGCTGATCCTGCTTACGGTCCTGATTGTATTCGTGGCGGAAAAATGGCGCGGCTCCGCCAAAGCCAAGTGAGGAGGGGAACGAATGAACCGCACGAAAAAACTGGCCTTGCTCATGCTGACGCCGAGCCTCTTGTGGCTGATCCTGTTTATGGTGATCCCGATCGTCCTGATCGCCTTCATCAGCTTTACGACCAACGACGGCTATGGCGGCATCGTGTACCAATTCAGCACCGATTCGTACGCCGAGGCTCTCGATTCACTATATTTTAAAATTTTTGCCCGTTCGGTTTTTTGGGCGTTTTTGGTGACCGTTTCCTGTCTCATCGTCGGCTACCCGTTCGCCTATTATTTGGCCCATACGAAAAAGTGGAAAAATGCGCTGCTCTTTCTTGTGATCATTCCGTTTTGGACCAATTTGCTGATCCGCACGTACTCGTGGACGATCTTGCTGAAAAACGACGGCGTGATCAATTCGTTTCTCCAGATGCTCGGGGTGATTGCAGAGCCGATCAAAATGATCTACACCCCGTTTGCGGTAATCATCGGCTTGATCTATGGCTTTCTGCCATTCATGGTGCTTCCGCTGTTCACCTCGATTGAAAAACTGGAGCACACCTACCTGGAAGCGGCAGAGGATCTCGGGGCCAAGCCGGTGACAGCTTTCTTCCGTGTCACCGTGCCACTGACCATGCCGGGGATCTTGGCGGGCTGCCTGCTGACGTTTATTCCGGCGCTCGGCATCTTCGTCGTTCCCGATCTGCTCGGTGGCGCCAAAACGATGATGATCGGCAATGTCATCCGCGACGATTTCATGATCAACATGAACTGGCAGCTGGGTGCAGCCGTCTCCATCGTGTTAACGGTTTTGGTCATTTTTTTCATCCTCGTGTTTACCCGGTTCTCCGCAGGCAAACAAGCGCTCTAACGGAAGCTTGCAGGGTAGGGTTGACTCATAAAAAAACAGATAGGGGTGTTTTCATTGGGAAAAAAACAGGCGCTATGGGGACTGCTTTTATCTTCACTATTGGTGACAGCGGGCTGCGGTAATGCCGCGCAGCCGAACAATGCCGCTCCGGCAGCTACAAATACGGGGCAGAGCGCGCAACCATCTGCAGAAGCACCTAAGCAGGAGCTGGCGAAAGAGCTGAAGCTGTTCGCGTGGGGCGAATATTTTCCGCAAGAGGTGTTGGACGATTTCACGAATGAAACGGGCGTCAAAGTCGTTTATGACAAGTACACGTCCAATGGGGAGATGTTGACCAAGCTGAAAAGCGGGGCCGTCGATTATGATCTGGTCGTACCGACCGATTACATCGTCGAACGGATGGCAAAGCAAAACATGCTGCAAGAGCTGGATATGAAAAACATCCCGAATTTTGCCAACATCGCCGATGTGTTTCACGAGCGTTCCTTTGATCCAGGCAACAAATACTCAGTGCCGATGTATTACGGCAGCATCGGGCTCGCTTATGACAAAACCAAGACGGATAATCCGACAGCTTGGAAAGATTTGTGGAATCCCAAGTACAAAGGACATGTAATCATTTCGGAAGTGGGCCGCGAAGCGTTGCTCGTCGCTTTACAAAAGAACGGGAAGAGTATGAACTCGACGGAGCCCGCTGACTTGGAAGCGGCGAAAAACGACCTCATCGCCCTGGCGCCGAATGTTCTGGCCTACAACAGCACGCCGTCTGACGTGCTCGCGGTCGGGGACGCCTGGATCGCAGCCGTATACTCCGGCGAAGCGGCCAAGGCGATGAAGACCAACAAAAACATAAACTACATCATGCCGCAAGAGGGCGGGACACTGTGGATGGACAATTTGGCGATCCCGACCGGGGCCAAAAACAAATACACGGCAGAGGTCTTCATCAACTATATTTTGCGCCCTGATGTCAGCAAGCGTTTGACCGATGTGTATCCGTACAGCAATCCGAACAAGGAAGCCGTCAAGCTGATGAGCGATGCGGAGAAAAACAACCCTGCGTCGTATCCCTCGGATGATAGCTTGAAAAAAGCCGAGTGGTTCGCAGATTTGGGACCAAAATTGAAAGAGATGGACCGCGTGTGGAAAGAGGTTCGCGGCCAATAACCGTGAGGAGGAAGTAATGATGAAAGTGAAGGTAGCAGCTGTCCAATATGCATTCAAAAATATTGAAACTCCGTCGCAATTTGTGGAGCAGGTAACGCAATACGTGGAGCTGGCTGCCCTGCATCAACCGCAATTTTTACTGTTCCCTGAACTGAGCAGTGCACAGCTCTTGTCGATTGCGAAAAAGGAGCCGTACGAGGCGATCCGGGAGCTCGACAGCTATACAGAGCTGTATGTGGACCTGTTTAGCGGCTTGAGCAAAAAGCATGGTATGCATATCATCGGCGGATCGCATGTGACGAAAAACGAGCAAGGCGAGTACGTCAACCGTGCGTATTTGTTCTACCCGGATGGCACGCACGCTTTCCAGGACAAAATTCATTTGACCCCGTGCGAGAAGCACCCGTGGCAGCTTTCGGCAGGCAAAGAATTGAAAGTGTTCGAAACCGAATACACCAAAGTCGCGATCCTTACGTGCTATGACATTGAGTTCCCTGAGCTGTCGCGACAAGTCATGCAGCAGGGGGCGACGATCATCTTTTGCCCGTCGAGTACCGAGCAAAAGCAGGGGATGTACCGCGTCCGCCGCTGCGCGCAGGCGAGAGCCATCGAAAATCAGCTCTATGTAGTAGAAACGGGCACGCTTGGCGAAATGAGCAATGTGGTAAACATGGAAAACAGTACGGCATGGGCAGGTGTATTTTCACCATGTGATACCCACTTCCCGATCGGTGGGGTGGTCGCAGAAGGTATTGAGCATCAAGATATGATCATCGTGGGGGAAATTGACCTGAAGCTGATCGAGGACGTACGCGTCAGCGGGTCTGTGCCGTTGATCCAGGACAGACGGCACGATTTGTACACCGTGGAATTCAAAAGCTAGCGTCGATAGCAGGAAAAGCCTGTGGCATTGGATGCCCAGGCTTTTCTAATACAGATAAGAATTTATAAATTCTTATCCAGTATAAGTGCAACCGCAGCTCCGCCAAAAACATGGCGAAGCCAGGTTTACTACTGTTTCAGCGTGTCATAGAACATGGTGAAGAGCGCTTGCATATCCGGTTTTTCCGGGGATGCTGCGACTAGCCGATCCATCCGCAATCCGTTGATATAGATACGCAGCAGCTTTGCTGTTTTATCCGCATCAAGCTCGGGTGGGATGGCACCGTGCTGTTGTCCGATCTGTATCCAGCGGACGGACATCGCGATCGACCTTTCGTGAAGCTCGCTCAAAATTTGCTTCACCTCGGGGTTCTCCTGCTGGCTGATCAGGTAAAAAAAGATCTTGTTGTTCACTTCTTGCTCGTCAAGGAGAAAGCGGCCCATATTGTCGATCAGCACTTTGAGCGGAGAGGCGAGGTCTGGCCCCGACGCTTGTTCGACCGCTTCGTCGAACGCTGTATTCAGCTGTTCCGAACGGTGCTGCAATACAAGTCCGAATAGCTCGTTTTTGCTTTTGACGTAATGGTAAATGGCCCCTTTGGACAGGCCGGTGCGGTTGATGATTTCCTGCAGAGTCGTCTTTTTGCAGCCCAATTCCTGAACGGTTTGCTCCGTTGTCTGAAGCAGCAATTGAAAGGTTGGATTGGAACTTATCTGTTGCATCGCGTAATTCCTTTCTTGTAAGAAAAGATTGCCCTCATACTACATCCAGACCGTCGGTTTGTCAACTATTTACAAACCGACGGTCGGTATTGTATACTCGACATAGAAAACATCTTGGAAAAAAACAAGGAGAGAAGACATGCGTACGCTCTGGTCGATTTTTCGCGATTTTATCCCGCTGATCGCTGCTTTTTTCATTCCACCGCAAATCGTGGGGCTGGGAATCGCTCTCTTGATTGTCGGGTGGATGCTGTACAGCCAGGCGAAGACCCGCTCGTTAAAAACATTGACGATCATCAATGCTGCTTATTTTGTCATCGCTACCATTGTCACGCTATTTGATCCGAATACAGACATACTGACTTATGGGCAGGTCACAACGTATGTGATTTTGGCCGTCACCACGACGCTTTCCTTGTTTGTCGGCGAACTGTTCACGATTCAATATGCAAAGGAAACGACGCCGAAAGCGGTCTGGACACACCCGCTGTTTACTTCCATCAATCGACGGCTTACCGTAATCTGGAGCGTTTCCTTCACACTTTCGGCGCTATTTGCTTGCTTGACACAATTCGCGATACTCTCTAGTGTCACCGGGACGGTGCTGACACATATCTGGATGATCCCGGGACTGATCGCCAATTCCGTATTGCCGCCGCGCATGCAGCGCCAATTTGCTGAAAGGATGAAAGCGATGCAGCCACAAGAACTCAATTGGAGCCCAGCCATTTCGGATGCCCCTCCTGCTGAACCGTACCATTATGACGTGATCGTGGTCGGCTCCGGAATCGGAGGGCTGACCGCAGCAGTGGAGCTGGCTGCGCTCGGGTCAAAGGTACTGGTGCTCGAGCAGCATTATTTGTTTGGCGGAGCGTGCTCGACATACACGCGCAAAGGGGGCTTCAAGTTCGAAGCAGGCGTCGAGTCGATCAGTGGATTGGGCGAGCAAGGGCCAGTAAATCATTTGCTGAAGCGGCATGGACTGGAAAATGCGATCACCTGGCTGAAAAACACGTACGAATACCGCGACGGGAAACAGACAAAAATCATTCCGAACGACTACTGGAAGTGGCGGGACCAGCTCATCGCGGAGTTTCCGCATGAACGCGACGGAATCGAGGCGATGTTTACGGAGATCAAAGCGTGCTATGACGGCATGTACTCCGTTTTCGCTCCGGACCGTCTCTGCCCGCGCAAGCCGGAATCGATGGAAGAAATGACCCGTTTTGCGGAAATGTATCCGGAATTTTTGCGGTGGAGCGCAAGCACGTGGAAGGACTTCCTGGATGGTTTCGTCCGCGAGCCCGCGCTGCGTGCACAAATGTCCATGCTGACCGGCTATGTCGGTGATGCAGGGGAAGAGACACCGGCTGGTACCATGATCGCGCTGATGGGCTACTTTTTGATTGGCGGCTTCCGACCGCAGGGTGGCGGAGGAGAGCTGGCCATGAAGCTAGTGGAAAAACTGCGGGAGTACGGCGGCGAAGCACTTTTGTCCCAATTGGTGCAATCCATCATCGTTTCCGACAACCAAGTCCAAGGGGTTGTCACCAAAAAAGCCGTCTATTACGCGCCTGTCGTCATTTCCAACGTCGATCCACGCGTCACATATGAAAAGCTGGTGGGGCTGGACAAATTACCGCTCGCCTATCAGGAAAAAGTGCGGCGGCTCGAACCGTCCACCTCGCTGTTGATCTGGACGGCAGCGATCGACTGCGAATTTGCGACGAATCATTTGATTCACTATTCGCTGCCCAAACCGATTCACTTGGCTAGCATCGACCAACGAATCGAAGGTATTGGCATCCACTCAGCCTCCGCGCTCGATTCGACGCTGGCGCCGAATGGAAAAGCCACGCTGCACATCAATATGCAGACCAAAGCGGAAGCGAGTCGCTTCCAGGCTATGACGGATGTAGAGTACGCTGCGGTCAAGGCAGAGGTCGACCGCGTATGCCTCGAGCTGCTTCGTGAAATCGACCCGCAAGCCGCCGAATCGATCCTCTTTACAGAAATCGCCACGCCGCGGACTGTCGCACATTACATGAGAACTCATGAAGGCTCGGTCTACAACAGCAAACGGCTGGAAGGCGAAGCGAGTCCGTTCCCGACGTTTAAAGCGCCGATCGAAGGGCTTTACCTGGTTGGAGCAGGCGTAGGATACGGACCGGGCATCGAAGCGGTCGTCATCAGCGGCGGAGATGTTGCGTCGCAGCTTGGTGCCTTTTTTGCAGAACGGAAGAGGATACAGACAGCTTAGGGGACTCCCCTAGGCTGTTTTTTGTTACCGTGTAAATTCATGCCAGTGCAGCAGACTATTTTTTTGGAACTCGACTTATAGTATTATTTGTATTACAATGAATAATACTTAATGGTTCACGCGATTTGCAAGGGAGTGATTTGCACACATGATTATTTCATTGCAGTTGGAGAGCGATACACCGCTGTATGAGCAGCTCCGTAACCAGATCGTCATCGGAATTGCCACAGGGGAGCTGGCACCCAATGAGAAGCTGCCCACCGTTCGCCAATTGGCCGAAGAGCTGGGCATTAACACGATGACGGTCAACAAAACATACACCATTCTGAAGCAGCAAGGCTACATCGTCATTGACCGACGGCACGGTGCCAAGGTGAGTCCACCGAAAGAGGACAATCCGGCCCCTTCTCCTCAATTGGAGGAGCAGCTGGAGCTTCTCATCGCACAAGCGACGATTCAAGGCATCGACCAATCCAGGTTTCAAGCCCTTTGCTCCCAAATTTTCGCCAAAATGACGTATCGGCACTCCTAATCTCTGGTATGAGGTGATATTCATGTTCACGATTACTATGCTTGTGATAGCTATCATTTGCTATGCGGCACTGATTGCAACCTATAAGCCGCAGGCCACATATCGCAATGGCATGCTGTTTGCCGTCACCTTGCCTGTACATGCCATGGACCATGCAGGAATCCAAAGCATTCGCACGCAATTTCGCAAGCGGTTCAACCAGGCGAGCGTGTGGATGGTCGTCACGCTTGTGCCATTTGTGGTCCTCCATTTTTGGATGGCGTATCAGACGATTTACTTTTTTGTTTGGTTTTTTGCGTTTTTCATCGTGATGGTGATTCCGTTCCGCCGCGCCTTCCGCGAGACGCTCGCTTTAAAGCGCGAGAATGAATGGTATGTTGGCAATAAAGGTGTCGTCTATAGCGATCTGCGTGTCGCACAGCTGAAAAATCAACGAGCGGCTTCGCTGTGGCTTTTCACAATTCCGTTTGCGATTTCGACCGGCACGATGCTGTGGGCTGTACGTGAAGACATTGAGCTTGCGGGCGTCACCTCAGGCGGCTTTGTCCTGACTGCAATGCTCTTCTTCATCTGGCTCTACATGCGCAAGGCGAAGGCGAAAGTGTACAGTATGAACAGTGAAGTGAATCTGGTGCTGAATCAGGCGAGACGAAGGACGTTCTCTTATACGTTGCTTTTTATGGCGATCGTCGAGACCATTCACTTTTTGCTTATGTATCTGCTCGCAGTCAATGAAAATGCGGATGCAAACGGAGTATGGCTCACGGTGATTCTGCTGTTTACGGTGGTGCCAATCGGGATCCTGTTTTACGCGTACCGTCACGTCCAGGCGCTGGAGCAGGAAGTGCTGGCGCACGATGGGAAAGTCATCTATACGGATGACGACGAGTATTGGGCAAACGGCTTCACCTACCATAACCCACATGACAATAGCGTGTTCGTGACCAAACGGGTCGGGTTCGGCGAGACCGTTAATACGGCGACATTTACTGGTAAATTGATCGCATGGGGCTCCGTCGGCATAGCTGCCGTGGTCATCATCGGCGTTTCCTTTATGCTGATCCGCTCAGAATTGACGTCACCGGTCTTGTCCGTCACACCGGATCACAAACTCGCCATCGCGTACCCGATGTATTCCTTCGATGTCAGTCTCGCGGATGTCGAGCATGTAGCGCTGGTTGATAGTGTGCCCTCCGGCATCAAGACCAACGGAGAGGCCACGGATTCGTATGCGCGGGGCCATTTCCGCCTGCAAGGGCTGGGAAAATCGAGATTGTACATTTTCAAGAATAACCCCCCTTACATTCAAATCAAGCTAACCGACGGTTATGTTTTCTATAATGAAAAAGAACCGCAGAAGACCAAGCAGCTTTTCGAGCAGCTGCAAAAAGAGGTCGGGAAGTAAGTGCTTCGGGCGCAAGCAAGAAAGCCCTGTCCATGGATAGACAGGGCTTTTTTGCTATGCAATTTTGCCGTTTCCTATTTACCTTGCTTTATCTCCGCAATCGCTTCCGCCGGCAGTTCGTACAAAATGACCGTATGATAGGTCGGATAAAGAAAAGGGTCGGCTGCAAAACGCGCCACTTCACGCACTTTGGTACGCAGGGGGGAATACGGCCCGAACCCGTCAACTACCGCATTGGTTAGCAAAATTCGCGACACGGTAGGACTGCGAAGCAGCACCGATTGAACGAAATAAGGATAGCTCTGCAGCCGCTCTGTCGCATAATCCGGTGCGTAATAGTCGAACAGCCGTTGCTCCTCCCATGTGTAGGTGAGCGTCCCTTGTGCCGGATAGTGAGCTCTGACATAGTCCACGAGCTGCTTTGCTGGAGGTGGGTCCAGATGGGCTTGTAGAACCTCGGTCTGCCTAAGTGCAAGGGGAACGAGTAGCAGCAGGGCGATCAATGCGGGAAGCCACGCTTGCGCAGTAAGCCTGCCTTTGATCCATCCGCACATCTGGACAAAGCCGCGCGCAAGCAAAAACAGCAGCCAGGGGACAATCGGCAGCAGATGGCGCGCCTTTTCACTGTTTTGCCCAAGTAAGAGCCACAGGAGATACGGGAGCGCTGCCAGCAGCAAAAAGGCGAGCAGCAGTCGGCCGCCCTGCATTCGCCAAGCGCGCGGGAGCAGGCTTATCGTCAAGAGGAGGAGCTGAAAGGCTGCCAACAGGAGCGCAGGTACACTCTTCGCGAATGAAATCGGCAGCTGGGCAAGCCCGAGCAATCCATTGACAACCATCCGGTCCCACAGCCAAATCGCGGCGATATGCCACCAGCCCAGATGGCTGGAAAACTCGGTTCCGCCCCAATCGGTAAAATGACCGGATGTAAACGCGACGCCAAGGGAGAGAAAGGGCATGAGCCCCCCTTCTGTAGCGGCAGTCGGCAAAAGCCACGCAGCGAGCCCCACCAAAAACAGGCAGCCTGTGATAAAGAGCTGCAGGAGAAAGCCGAGCGTCGATTTCTTCTCCCGGTACATGAGGGCGAGTGGCAAAAACAGGAGAAACCCGACGGGAAAATATGAAATGCGTATGCCCAGCAAAAGCCCGAACAACAGCGCGCCGGTACTGGTGAGCCCGAGCAGATTTCGTTTCGGTTTGTCCAAGGCGGTAAGCAAATACGCTTCCAGCAACAAGACACCGGCCAAACCAAGCCCCTCCGACATCGGCTGCACAAAGGACAGAGACAAAAGCGGGCTTGCAGCGAAAAGCAGTACCGCGAGCCATGCGCCCCAGCGGGTCGGGACGAAGCGGCGGGCCAGCGCAAAAAAAGGAAACAGCGCCAGACTGCCCGCCGCAGCGGACGTCCACGAAAGCGCAAGAACCGGATCGCCTGAAAGCGGAAGGAGCATTCCCGCAAGCAAAATATAGATCGGATAGCCGGGGAAGTGGGGCTGCATTTCAAAAATATCATAGCGGTGCAACGCCAGGGTGAAATCGACGGAATCCCAGTTTTCCGCATACGGTCCGGCAACATGCAGGCGAACGAAAAACAGTGCGATGGATACGAGCAGCATTAGCACGTAATCGACGGAAATGATAGGGGAACGGATGTGCCGCATGAAGCCTCTCCTTTGCAAAAAGTTGAAAACGTAAGCCCGACGGAATACGAAAGCCGCGGTTTTCACCACGGCTTATTTTCCGAAAAACGTTAAGACGTTTTTCATTAGATTGGATGTGACCGTTTTTGTCGCACCTATTCCATTACAGGCGGATTCACGACGGGGGACAGCTTTTTCCTTGTGGTGGAGACCGCTCTGTACCGCATTAGGAAGAAGATGACGATGTAGTAGAGCCAATACGAGCAAAACTCTTCCACAGATGGGTTGTGTGTGTAACCCAGCATCGCTTTGAGGAAAATTCCGACCTCGCCGTTGATGAGAGAGTGTTTGCCGGTATCGCGGAAGTAATGTTCCTCATCGACTGGATGCTCCGGCAAGATCGCGACTATGTTGTACAATTCGCCGATATCGCCCGCAGACGTTTTGTATACGCTGCCGATGATGCCCTGGTCTTGCAGAGCGCCGACTCCTTGGGAGAACAGGCCTGCCGCAATGATCAAGATCATGGCTTTGGTGATGGTGAAAAATTTGCGCAGCGAGATGCGCTTGCTGCTGTTGAAAAATAAGTAAGACAAGATGCAGGCGAGAACCAGACCGGCGATTGCGCCCCAGCTTGTGAGCGCCCGCTGGATATCGCCGCCGCTAATTGCGGCAAAAAAGAAGACGGTCTCAACGGATTCGCGGAGTGTGACGAGAAAGGTGTGAACGATTAAGTTGGCTGCGCTGCCTGCCGTCAAAATCTTGTTCAGCTTTTGCTGCATGTCACCACGAATATCTTTTTGCTGCGAATTCATCCAGACAGCCATATGCGTCAATAAGAAGGCTGAGGCAAACAGCATGCCGATCCGCATGAAGTTTTGGCTTGCCATCGTCGCAAAGCCGGTCAGCACCACCTGGAAGAGCAAAGCGACGGCAAAGCTGGCGACAAGTGCCAAGCCCGCCCCGGTCCACACCCATTTGTTCCATTTAGAAGCGTTGACACGGTTGAGATAGCTGATGATGATGCCGATGATGAGCAAAGCTTCGAACGCTTCGCGTAGAGTAATTAAAAACGCCTGCAAATCCACGTGGAATCCCCCCAAAACAGGCAAGGAGACCTCTTGCTAGGAAGAGGTCCGCGCCCATTGTTTCTAAACAAATCAGTTCGAGACAAAAATCACATCGTACCGAAAACAGATTAGAGCAGCCCTTTGCGTTTTCCGATCCAGAACGCACCGCCGGCCAGGACCAGGATGCCGCCGATCACGCCGACGGTAACCGCTGGATTCACCTTAGATTCAGCGGGTGCCTCCGTTGGTGCGGTTGGTGCCGTTGCGGATTCTGCTGTCGCACCGGTCGCCGCGTTCGCACTGCCTGATGCAGGCTGTGAAGGTTGTTCTGGCGTCGTTTGCGTGTTCGCAGGCGCAGGCGGAGCGGTGGTTGTAGCCGCCGGATTCTGCTCACCCATAGTCCCAGGCTGTTTGGCTGCTGGTTGTGTACTTGCATCAGCAGGTTTGGTCGCTGGCTGCCCTTGCTGCGGAGTAGCCGCTGGCTGTGCCGCTTTGGCGGCAACAGGCTGCTGGGCAGGCTGTGCAGCTGTTGTTTTCGCCGGCTCTTGCTTCGCGACCGTAGTGCTTGCTTTTATTGACGCGAGTGGAGCGAGCGTGCTCATCACCACGTTTTTCTCCGTCTGGTACAACTGTTTGTCAGGCGCAACGACGCCAACGCCGAACAAGCCCGGATTGCCTAGCGCTGTCAACGCTTTGTCGAAGGCGGCGTACACTTTTTTCGACCCGGCATCTCCAACGGACGGCTCAAGAACGGCAAATGTGCCGCGGCCTTTGGCGAGCATCAGCTTTGCTTTCGCATAATCGTTGAATTCCTCGTCGACCGATTTCAAGCGGCGTTCAACGTTTTTTACCAAAACAACCCGATAATTATGTAACGCGAGGTCTTTTTGCTTGCTCTTCAAGTTTGATTCGATCGTATCCGAGAGGGATTGGCCGAATTCGAGAACGATTTCCGCTTTGCGCGCATTGTACGCAGAGAGCGCGCCAGCCCAGTCCTCGGGGCTCTTTTCCAATTTAGCAGCGATTTCTTTATACGTTTCAGCTACCTCTTCCTTGTTCGGATCGCCATAAGAATAGGCAAAAGCCGTAACAGGCTGTACGATGAGCAGCAGGAAGATGAGCAAGCAGCGGTAATACAAAGGAAGACCTCCTTACGATGCATTTGAGATTGATAATGATTATCAAAAGGGTAAGCCCTTTTATCATAAGGTGGGAAACTATGTCGCGTCAACAAAGATTTTCGGGTCAGAACAATGGGAAAAAGGGAAAGGCTGCCGGACACAAGGTGTCACTGGCAGCCTGGTTTTGGCAGGATGAGTTAAAAACGGAGCTGCCGCAGCGCATGTAGGGCATTGTCGGCAATCGCTTCTTCCGTAAATACGAAAAATACAGGGGACAGGAAAGTTTTGTCGCCGTGAGCCAGATCGAGCTCTCGGCTGATGGAAAGGTTGGTCACTTCCTTATTAAAATACACTTCCATCTCGGCCGCAGTCAGGTCGGTAACCACCTGCATTTTGCGCACGCTGTCGGTCGTACCGAATAGCAGGCTGCTCGACTCGGCAATGAACCCTTCCTCATGCCCGATGGCGGCGTGGACCGGCTCGTTGCTTGCGTTATGGGTTTGCACCCAGCTTCCGGCCGTGTTCGGCATGGCAAGGAAGATGTTTGTATTCCATTCTTCTTGATGGAAGTATACGCCAGTCTGTTGCCTGATCGCGACCGTATGGCACAGAACAGGGGCACCGGGCAGGAGAAGAAAATATTGGTCGTAGGAAAGTCCCGTGAACTCCTCTTGCTCAGCGACATCGACACTGATTTTGATCCCTTCCCAAAGGTTTCCCTTCGTATCGTGCAATGTCGCGAAAGAGCCACTTCGCTTTTCTTTCATCAACGAACGGGCATGTAGCTCAGCGGGCAAATTGAAGATCCCGCCTACGTACGGGTTCCACCATGATTTGGCAACGAGCTCGGGAAAGGAACGGTCCAGCCATTCTTTATTGCCGGCTGTAAGCGACAGGAGGGAAGGGAAGAAGTTAGGCGCCGCCTCCAGCCGAATCAAGCCGTTGTCTGCAAATAGAGTAGCGAACCCGTCGCGCGAGCCGTCACCTTTTTCGATCTGGTCGGGACCCACTGGAATTATCACATCGGTAAACTGCGCTGAAATCGTTCTTTGATTGAAGGAAGCCGTTACGAGCTGGATATCGCCGGTGCTGGCTGGTGGTGTTAGCGTGAAAGATGCGCTTGTCTCTTCATCATCACTCGATAGATCGTGTGTTTGTTCGTGAGCTGAACCATTCGTCTTTATTCCCAAAGCGACTTCGCCGTCTAGGTACTGTAGTTTGTAGTCCTTCAGGGTCGCTTCCACTTCGGCATTCGCAGATACAAACGGGTTCCGCTCATTAATGATCAGCTCCTGATGGCGGTAGAGCGGTTTGTTTTCCACTGTATTCATCTGTAGCGTATGGGCGCGGAACTCCCGCCAGTCGGTGAACGAACCCATGCTGATGAGCAGCGGCTTGGTCGTGCGTGTTTCCTGTGCAGCCAACAGCCCTACCTCACACTCGAGCTGCATGCGCCAGCCTTCAAAAATGGGGGAAAATTCCACGGGCCAGCTGATCCCGCACGGCGTAGCATCTCCCCGCACAAACAGCCAGTTTTCCGCCAGATTGCTGCTCTCCCAATATTCAAAGGAACTGCCTTGCGAGTCGTTCGTTTCAATGAAGCCATCTTCATAAGGCAGGATCACCCGATAAAGCCCAGTGGAAAGGGCCAGCGTGAATGACAGCTCCCGCGGCACATCTCCTGTGTTGGTCATTTCGTGCCACTGTTCTACCGTGCCATCTCCATAGAGCAGCGTATGGATGGCCAGCAAAATCCCGGCGAAATCACCGGAACGATAGGTGACGGTCAGCCCAATCCCGCCGTGCTTCTCAAAGTAGGTGACAGATTCCGGCTCTTTTTTGGAAAACTCGCTGGAGTACGGTTTGCCGATCCGCGGATAATAAAAGGTCGGGGGCGTATCGGAGGAAGCGTTGTGCAAGAGAATCTCATGCTCTTCCTTGTCGAAGGCGACCGCATACTTGCCGTTATAAATCATCCAGCTCGTCTCGGTTTCGCCGCGAAGCCGTGCCCCCAATCCGGTAAAGGCTGCCCCAACCTTTTTGCGAAACGCCACGGAGCGTCCTCCTTCAAGCGTAGCGGTGATCGGAATAGTCGCTTCATAGAAGCCGAAATCACCGAGACGATAGGGGATCGCAAGGGAAACGCGTTCCTTTGCTTTTGCTGTAACAGCATATGATGTTTGATCAAGCGTAAGGAAAGGAGAGTTCGGCAGCTCCAGCGAAAACGAGGCCGTTTCTGGAAAGTTGTTTTGCAAATCGAGTTAAAAAACGCCTTTTTGGTCGCGATGGTGCAGTGTGCCGGGGACCGTGACCGATAGAGACGCCGGGAACTTGGGCACGATGCCGACTTGGAAGAGAGCGGATTTTCCATTGATGAGGAGATGGGCGCGGACGCATGGATGCGTCGTCCAGACGCTTTGCTCACGGTCGATTTCGCCGACAGTGAAATGGCCGGTAATCGATAGCTCCTGCTGCACGGTCACCTCTTCCGCCAGTTCGAACACGATGTTTTTGTCATTTTCACCTGCGAGCTTGATGTGCAGCGGTTTCCCTGACTTGTTGACGATGCGGTATGTAACGGGATAGCGGCTGCCGAACACCAATTCCGCTTGCTCCACAGTCGCGCTGATCAAGTAATCATCGGTTTCGATCAGGCGCAAACCTCTCCCGCGTCTCTCGAACTCGACGCGCAGGCGCACGTCATCGCGCTGCCAGCTGTATTCATAATAATCGAAGCGATTTTCGGTTCGGCCATCGGGCTCCACCTCGATGGGTCGCGTGCTGTCGCGGTACCAGTCGATCGTGGTGAAGGTATCGGCGATGGCTTCTGTCTGCAGCACCGTCGGGATAAAATTCATTAAGTGTGTGCTGTCGTCGCGGCGCTCCCAGAAAAAACCGCATTTCTTGTAAAGCGGGATTGCCTTTGTGTTGCCAGCCCACGTATAGAGGTCGAGGCGCGGCCACCCGAGTTTGATCGTCTCCTCGACAGCGCGCAGCACCAGCAGCTTGCCGACCTTTTGGCCTTGATACTCGGGGCGGACATTGAGCAACGGAATGTAGAGCGCGCCCGTATCTTCCCGGTATTCACCGAAGCTGCAGTATCCGGCTACCTGCTCCCCGTCCATCGCCAAAAAGACGCGCAGTGCATCGGAGGTGGCTTCCTCTTGCAAAACCTGTTCTGTTGTCTTGATACTGTTTCCGCCGCCCCAGCCATCCTGGCTGTTGTTCCACATGTTGGCCACGGCAGCCGCTAGCTCAGGGCGATAGTCGACGAGATTGATCCGATCCATAATTGGTCCTCCACGATAGATTTGGAAAAAAAAGGTCCTTCCTTGTACTATACGTTGCATGTGGAACGCTCGTTTCAACTTTTTTCACCAAAAATCCGCAAAAATTTGTCGAAAGGAAAGGGATTTCCTTGCATTCTGGCTGTGAATATAGTAACATAGTCGATGTTGTTACTAGATGTGCCCTTAGCTCAGCCGGATAGAGCGTTTGACTACGAATCAAAAGGTCGGGAGTTCGAATCTCTCAGGGCACGCCATTTTTTGTCGGGAAGTAGCTCAGCTTGGTAGAGTACTTGGCTTGGGACCAAGGGGTCGCAGGTTCGAATCCTGTCTTCCCGACCAGTTTTGCCGGTGTGGCGGAATGGCAGACGCGCGCGACTCAAAATCGTGAGGGAAACCGTGGGGGTTCAAGTCCCTTCACCGGCACCATACATACGTAAAGCAAACGGCAGCTTGCATAGGCACTGTCGTTTGTTTTTTTTATATCTTTCATTTGGGACGATACGCTGCAAGCTGATACAATAGAATGGTGAATCTAGCGAAAGGGGTGGCAGAATGAGATTGGCAGACAAAAAAGTGGTTTGCTACGTGGAAGAAGAATTCGAGGATCTGGAGCTGTGGTATCCGGTCATGCGCTTGCGAGAGGAAGGGGCGACCGTCCATTTTGTTGGTCCGCAGGCGAACAAGAAATACATCGGTAAGTATGGAGTGCCGTGCGAGTCGGACAAAGCAATGGGCGACGTGTCCGCAGAAAATTATGACGGCGTGCTCGTACCAGGCGGCTGGGCGCCGGACAAACTGCGCCGCTATCCGGAAATCTTAACGTTCATCCAGGAGATGCACAAGGCGAAAAAGCCGATCGGTCACATTTGCCATGCAGGCTGGGTGTTAGTTTCGGCAAAAATTTTGCAAGGCGTGACGACGACCTCCACACCGGGCATCAAGGATGATATCGAAAATGCGGGTGCGACCTGGATCGATGAGGAAGTGGTCGTGGACGGACATATCGTCGGCGCACGCCGTCCGCCAGATTTGCCGGCTTACGCCAAAGCGTTTGCCGATTTGTTGGCGAAAGCATAGCTCTACTACTATAAAAAGCGAAAACCATTCGACAGGAACGTCACGTAAGTGCGAGCCGCCGAATGGTTTTTTTATTTTTCCATCTGCTACCTCTTGAAAGTCAAAGAAGGTCAAAGTATAATCAAATCATCGAAGGTCAAACAAGGTCAAACAATGATGGATGACGAAGCCTTTGATCCTAATCAATACAAATCGAACCTTGTCAAATACGAGGAGGTAAGAATTATGTTATGCCAACAATGCAATGAAAACCAAGCTAACGTGCTTTTTGCAATAACCGTACAAGGCAAATCGCAGAAGATGTATCTGTGCGACACTTGCCAAGCCAAATTGATGAATAAAAACGGAGCAGGCGTGAGCGGCAAAGCGTACTCGCCGTTCTCCGGACTGGATGACTTTTTCAAAGGATTCGGCATGCCGACGATGGATATGATGAATCGGGCGGAGCGGGCCAATCCGCAGTTTGATACACCTGTGCGTGGCGGCGGCTTGCTCGATGAGCTTGGCCGAAACGTAAGCGACGCTGCGAAAGCGGGCCTGATTGACCCTGTGATCGGTCGCGATCCGGAAATCGAGCGCGTCATCGAAATTCTCAATCGCCGCAACAAAAACAATCCTGTTCTGATCGGGGAGCCTGGCGTTGGGAAGACGGCGATCGCGGAAGGATTGGCCTTGCGAATCGCGGAGGGCCAGGTTCCAGCCAAGCTGCGCAACAAAATGATCTACACGCTCGATGTGGCATCGCTTGTAGCCGGTACCGGCATTCGCGGCCAGTTTGAGGAAAAGATGAAACAGATCATTGCAGAGCTCCAAAAGCGTAAAAACGTGATCCTGTTCGTCGATGAAATCCATCTGCTCGTAGGTGCAGGCTCCGCAGAAGGCTCGATGGATGCGGGCAACATCCTGAAGCCAGCACTGGCGCGCGGTGAGCTGCAGGTCATCGGGGCGACTACACTGAAGGAATACCGCCAAATCGAGAAAGATGCTGCGCTTGAGCGTCGCTTCCAGCCGGTTATGGTTAAGGAGCCGTCTGTCGAGGAAGCAATCGCGATCTTGCAAGGCTTGCGATCCAAATACGAAGCATTCCATCAAGTGACCTACTCGGATGATGTGATCCGCGCTTGCGTTGAGCTCTCTCACCGTTATATCCAAGACCGTTTCCTGCCGGATAAAGCGATTGACCTGCTCGATGAAGCGGGATCCAAGGTGAATTTGCGTTCCTCTACACAAGACGTGGAAGACTTGCGGGAGCGTCTTGAGCAGGTGAGCCAGGAAAAACGCAATGCAACGGTCCGCGAGCAGTACGAAGAGGCAGCCAAACTGCGTGACGAAGAAGAACGCATTTTGCAGCAGCTTGATCAGGCGGAAGGCAAAGAACAGCGCACCGCTGTCACACTCGAGGACATTCAAGGCGTGATTGAAACGAAAACCGGCATTCCGGTGAAAAAGCTGCAAAGTGATGAACAGGCCAAAATGAAAAACCTGGCTGAGCAGCTGGAGAGCAAAGTAATTGGTCAAACCGATGCGGTGAAACAGGTCGCAAAAGCGATCCGCCGCAGCCGTGCGGGTCTGAAGCCGAAAAACCGTCCGATCGCCACCTTCCTGTTCGTCGGCCAAACCGGGGTCGGGAAGACCGAGCTGACCAAAGCGCTGGCTGAAGAGTTGTTCGGCACGAAAGACTCGATGATTCGTCTGGACATGAGCGAGTATATGGAGAAGCATACCGTGTCCAAACTGATCGGTTCGCCACCGGGCTATGTCGGCCATGAAGAGGCCGGACAGCTGACCGAACGCGTCCGCCGTAACCCGTACAGCATTATTTTGCTCGATGAGATCGAAAAAGCCCATCCGGATGTGCAAAACATCTTCCTGCAAATTTTGGAGGACGGCCGTCTGACCGATAGTCATGGGCGAACTGTTACCTTCAAGGATACAGTCATCATCGCGACAAGCAATGCGGGACAAACCGAAAAACGCCGCATTACCGTCGGGTTCGGCGCAGAAACAGCGGAAACGCAGGCGACAACAGTGATGGAGTCGCTTGCAGGCTACTTCCGACCAGAGTTTTTGAACCGCTTTGATGCGATCATTCCGTTCAATCCGCTGACGCGCGATGACCTTGTACGCATCGTCGATCTAATGCTGAAAGATACGGTGGCGACTCTGGAAGCGCAAGGGCTCGAGGTGACCGTAAGCGAGCAGGCAAAAGCGAAGATTGCGGAGCTCGGATACAATCCTTCCTTTGGAGCACGCCCGCTGCGCAGAGCGATCCAGCAGCATGTGGAGGACGGCGTTGCCGATCTCTTGATCGAAGAAGAAAATGTGCAAGCGATTGTGATCGATGCCGATCAGGATGGAATCCGCATCGTCAAAAAAGCGTAAAGCGCTTGAGCATAAGTAGACTGTTGGGTAAGCCCGGCGGTCTATTTTTTTTGTTAAAGGCTGGAACGGATTACCTGTATGTGGGAGCGGCGAGTGTGCACAATAAAAGCGTCATGCATGCGATCTGAATAAAGATGAAATGATTATTTTATTATAGTAATTATTTATTTAAAATAATTCTTGATAAGAAGAGTTATTCGTGGTAAGATAAGTACATGAACAAGAAGCGCTTCACAAATTGGAAAGGGGAACTGACGGATGCAAAAAACAATTGAAACGTTGAACAAACAGCTTGCCAACTGGAACATTCTTTATGTAAAACTGCACAACTACCACTGGTTCGTGAACGGTCCGCAATTCTTCACGCTGCATGAGTTGTTCGAATCCCTGTACAATGAAGCGGGGACAAATATCGATGAATTGGCAGAGCGCATTTTGATGATCGGCGGCGCTCCGGCTGCTACTATGAAACAGTATTTGCAGCTCGCATCCGTGCAGGAAGCGGCAGGCCAAGAAAGCACCGATGACATGGTAAAAGCCATTATCAATGATTTCCGCCAGGTAGCTTCCGAGTCCAAGGCGGGTATGGTGACAGCAGCCCAAGAGGGTGACGAAATTTCTGCGGACATGCTGAAAGATATTCAAGCAAAACTGGAAAAACACGTATGGATGTTGAACGCTTTTGCAGCGAAAGAACGCGTAGCGGTTCGCTAATTCATCCCTTACAGAAACTGGGTCTGCAACCGTGCGGACCCAGTTTTTTTCTGCGGAAGGCGAAGTTTTTCCGATACCGATAAAAACCAAACCAAATAACATTGAATAAACATAAGAAGATATGGTACATTCGGCATGGTAGAGAAGAGAGAGATGGAGTGAGAGCAAATGAACGCCAACCAGGTGATGGAGAAAGCGCAGATCGCGATCTCCGATATGGCAGACCGACTTGAACGCATCGCAGCTCAGATGCGGGCAGCGGGCGACGAGACGATGGCTGCCAAAATCGCACAGCTGCTGGATAAGGCGCGCACGGGCGAAATGAGCATTGCCTTCTGCGGCCATTTTTCCGCAGGGAAGTCGACGATGATCAACACCCTTTTGGGTAAGGATATTTTACCGTCCAATCCGATACCGACCAGCGCCAATGTGGTCAAAATCCGCGGCGGTGAGCCAGCGGCACGTGTTTACACACGCAATTCGGGCGTGCTGACCTTTGATCCGGACACGGAAATGTCGAAGCTGAAGCAGTACGCGATCGATGGCGATACGGTTGATTGGGTGGAGATTTCCTACCCTGGCACGTTCCTCGGCGAGCAAGCGGGGCTGCTCGATACGCCCGGCATCGATTCGACCGATGCAGCGCACAAAATCGCAACCGAATCGGCGCTTCATCTAGCGGATGCGGTCGTTTACATGATGGACTACAACCACGTGCAGGCAGAAGAAAACTTTGCGTTCACAAAGATGCTCAAAGACTGGGGGAAACCGGTCTATTTGGTCATTAACATGATCGACAAGCATCTTGATTTCGAGCTGGATTTTGACAGCTATAAAGAGAGCGTCGTGGATGCGTTCGCTACGTGGAACATCCAGCCGGACGGCATTTTCTATACATCGTTGGCTGAGCCAGACCATCCGGAAAATCAATATGAAGCGTTCTATGCGAAGCTGCAAGAGTTGATCGGCGACCGTGAACAGCTGATCGAACAAAGCATTTTGATGTCTGCCTACCAGCTAATTGAAGACCATCAGCGTTTCCTAAGCGCCCAGCATGCAGACAAGCGCCGGGCACTGGAAGAGAAGACGCAGGTCGAACTGGACGATGTAGACGCTAGCGACGCCCAGTCGGTTGCTTCCGCACTTCAAGAGGTGACTGCGCGGATCGCCAAAGAAACGGAACAGGTAAGCAAAGCCTACAAAAAAATGGAAAGCGATTTGACCGTTCTGCTGGACAATGCCCGCCTCACGTATTACAGCACGAATGAGGCAGCAGAGCGTTACTTGGAGAGCCGCCGCCCCAATTTCAAGGTGGGTCTTCTGTTTGCCGGCAAAAAGACCGAAGAGGAAAAAGCAGCACGCGAGCAGGCGCTGCTTGCAGACCTGCAAGAGAAGGTTTCGGCGAATCTCGACTTCCATTTCAAGGAGCTTTTGACCAGACTGCCGCAAGAGTATGGCATTCGCGACGACGCTTACCATCAGGAGGTACATGGGCTGAAAATCGCCATTACGCCTGAACTGTTGGCATCGCAAGTGAAACAGGGTGCCGCTTCGCGCGAGTATCTGTTGAATTACTGCCAAGACATTTCCAATTCAATTAAAGCAGCGTATCGCCGTGCGGGCCTTGCGCTGATCGAACGCGTCATCAAACAGCTGGAAGATCGTTTGGCGGACGAATCGGCTGCATGGCGCGAAAGCGAGCTAAAGCTAGCGGCCGTAGCAGACGCCCACAAAGAGCTCGCGGCATTACAGGCAACCGAGGAGCAAGCAGCAGACCGCCTGCGTGCCATCCTCGTAAAGGGAGAGTAAAAGATGAATCAGTTGAAGCAAAAATTGATCGATGCTGCGGTGCAGCTGCGCAGCACAAGCGATGAAATCCGCATCGTACCGGGCATGCAGGCGCAAGCCAAGGCGATGAATGATCGTGCAGGAAGACTGGAAGATAATCGATTTACCGTAGCATTGTTCGGCGCCTTTTCCGCTGGGAAATCGTCGTTTGCCAATGCGTTGATGGGAGACATGATCCTTCCTGTCTCGCCGAACCCGACCACAGCGGCTATCAACAAAATCATGCCGCCTACCGAGCAATATCCACATGGAACCGTGCGGGTTGTCGTCAAAACGCGCGAAGCGATCGAAACGGATGTATTGCGCTCGCTGGCTGTGTTCGACATCCATGCGAAAGATTTGGAGAGCGGACTGGCGGAAGTCGCGCGCATCGATGTGGCGCAGGTTGCACCAAATGCGAAGCCGCACTACACCTTTCTGAAAGCGGTAGTCAAAGGGCATCCTGAAATGTCAGCGCATATCGGCGGTGAGCTGATCGTCGACATGCAAGCCTTCAAAGGCTTTGTCGCCAAAGAAGAAAAAGCCTGTTATACGGATTATATCGAGCTTTTCTACAGCTGCGCACTGACGGACCAGGGCATCGTCTTGGTTGATACGCCGGGCGCGGACTCGATCAATGCCCGCCATACCGGTGTCGCATTCGATTATATGAAAAACGCGGACGTCGTTTTGTTCGTGACATATTACAATCACGCGTTTGCCCAAGCGGACCGCGAATTCCTGCTGCAGATGGGCCGCGTGAAGGATACGTTTGAAATGGACAAAATGTTCTTCCTGGTGAATGCAGCTGACTTGGCCGCATCTCAAGAAGAGCTGGACGGCGTCGTGACGCACGTCGAGAAAAATCTGCTTTCTTGTGGAATTCGCAATCCACGGATTTATCCAATCTCCAGCCAAACTGCGTTGCTCGCACGTTTGCATGAAAAAGGCAAGCTCGCCGGTTCTTCGGAGAAAGTGTACCGTTCCCGCTTAGCGCTAGCAGAAACCGATGAGTTGCCGGCGCCAGAGGTGGGTCTCAACCATTCCGGTTTAACCCACTTTGAGCAAGACTTCCTGCGGTTCACGTTGGAAGAATTGACGCAGATTGCGGTAGACGCAGCCTACCATGATATCAGACGTGCACATTCGCTTTTGGGCGAATTCATCTCGATGGCGCAGGCGGACGGCGATTTGCGCGCCCAGCGCAGAGAGCAGGCTGTCGTCGCGCGCGAAGGCGCAAAAAACGCGGTTACCGGGCTCTCCACGGCAAATGAGGAGCGCGATATGGACAAGGAACAGAGCGAGCTGATCTACTACGTGAAGCAGCGCCTGTTTTTCCGCTTTACCGAGCTGTTCAACTACGCGTTCAATCCGTCCGTGCTCAAAGATGACGGGCGCAACATGAAGCAAGCGGTGCAAGGTTCTTTGACCGAGCTTTTGCGCATGATCGGCTATGATTTGGGACAAGAGCTGCGTGCGACGTCCTTGCGCGTGGAAAAATTCCTCAACAAGCTTGGAGCTCGGCTCGTGGAGCAATGGGGCAAGGAAATCGCTAGCATGACGGGTGGACTGGCGCTCGCGGCCTATGTGAATCATTCGGTAGAAACGCCTGCGGTTCCGGAGGAGCTGCCGCTTGAAGCGAGCATGGCGCAGCTCAACAAAGCGCTTGGATTGTTCAAGAGCACGAAAGACTTTTTCGAACAGGATGGCAAAACCAAATTGCGCGATGAGCTGGAAAAATTGCTGCAGGATCCGGTGGCAGGCTTTTTGGCGCAAGGAAAAGATCTATTGGTCACTCAATTCGACCATGCGTTCGCCGAGATGGTGACGACTGAGCGAAACCGTGTGCTGGAGCAGATCGACGAGTATTTCACCGGGGTATTCGCAGCGCTCGACATGACACTTGACCTCGATGATTTGCGCGCGCGCTATGAACGTATCGGCACCGTGCTGCAATCGCGCTAAACATAGGAAAGACCGACAGGAAATGGTCCTGTCGGTCTTTTTCTTAGTTGCGTGTTCATCTTTATTGAACTTGAATTTGTCCATCCTTGCCCAAGAGGACGTTGAACTCCTTCACCACGGTAGGGGCTATCTGCGTATTAGCCAGGTCATAGCGCAGCACCTGGAAAGTGCCATCTGCCGTCAGCTTGCCTTTGAACTCGAGGCCAAGCAGATCGGATTTGTAAAAGCTGAAATCAGCCAGTTCGGTCTTTTTCAATTCAGCGGCAACCAGCTTGCCGTCACCGGAAAACATGGCGGCACGCAAAGCAGCTGAGGATTCGTATTTTTGCTGGAGGAAGCTTTGCAGCTGTTTGGCGAGTTCGGAATCGGCGATCTCCTTGCCTTTTTCCACAACCTGCTTGCCCGTTTCCACCGCTTGTTTGCCCACTTCAACCGCCTGCTTGCCCGTATCGATCGCTTGCTGGACAGAGGTTGTCGCTTCCTGCACGCCCTGCGACACGTCGGAGCAGGCTGCCAATAGAAGCGTGGGGATGAGAACCAATGCATAACGCATGAGGGTGTCCACTCCTTTGACTTGTAAAGCTCTACCCATTATTGTAGCGCAAAAACACGGACGGGGGAGAATATTTTTCTGCTGTAGGCTCAACTTTCGCATTCGCCGCATAGATTGGAGCAGAAGCAAAACGCTTTACAAAGCAAGGGAGGCACAAGATTATGCAAGGCAAAGTGAAATGGTTCAACAAAGACAAAGGGTATGGTTTTATCGAGCGTGAGGGAGGCACAGACATTTTCGTTCATTACACTGCGATTGTTGGCAACGGGTTCCGCAACCTCGAAGAGGGAGAGAACGTCACCTTTGACGTCGTCAACGGGCAACGCGGTTTACAAGCCGCCAATGTTGTAAAAAATTCGTAGTTTCCAAATAAAAGGAACATTTGCTATCATGAAAGGGATGAGCTAGGATTCGGAAAGGAGTGCCATTGTAAATGAGTTCACTACTGTCACAGCTAAAAGAGCATATTCACGATATGGAAGCGCAAATGGTCGAATGGCGTCGTCACTTTCACCAATATCCGGAACTTTCCTTTCATGAAGTAAAGACACCTGCCATGATCGCCGATATTTTACGCGGCTTGGAACTAGATGAAGTGCGGACGGGTGTCGGCGGACGCGGTGTCGTCGGCGTTTTGCGCGGGGGACAGCCGGGCAAAACAGTCGCGATCCGCGCTGATTTCGACGCCCTGCCGATTCAAGATTTAAAGGATGTCCCGTACAAATCAAAAATACCTGGCGTCATGCATGCTTGCGGCCATGACGCCCATACCGCCACTCTGCTCGGGCTGGCCAGCGTGCTGGCTGGACATCGGGCAGAGATCCCCGGCACAATCGTCTTCGTGTTCCAGCATGCGGAGGAAGAGCTGCCCGGCGGTGCCAAACAGATGGTGGAAGACGGTGCGCTGGACGGCGTAGACGCGATTTTTGGCGCGCATCTCTGGTCTTCTGCTCCGGTTGGGGAGGTTTGGATAGGCTCGGGGCCGGTAATGGCCAACGCTGACGATTTCACTATCAACATCCAGGGCAAAGGCGGCCACGGCGCCATTCCGCAGCAGACGGTGGACTCCATCGTCATCGGCTCGCAGATCGTCATGAATTTGCAAACGATCGCAAGCCGCAATGTCAGCCCGCTTGACAGCGTGGTCGTGACGGTCGGTACGTTCACTGCGGGCGACAACTTCAATGTCATCGCGGACACATGCCGCATGACGGGCACGGCGCGTTCCTTCTCCGCTGAGGTGAGGGATCGGGCAGAAGCGCGTATCCAGGAAATCGTCGAAGGCACCGCACGCATGATGGGCGGAAGCGCTACTGTGGAATACACGCGCGGCTATCCGGCCGTCATCAATACGGAAGCGGAAGCCGAGATCGTTCGCCAGTCCGCAGTCGAAGCGGTTGGCGAAGCGGCGGTGAAAACGGTTGAGCCGACGATGGGCGGCGAAGATTTCTCCTATTACTTGCAAAAAGTGCCTGGCGCATTCGTCTTCATCGGCGCCGGCAATCCGGAAAAAGGTGCCGCATACCCGCACCATCATCCCCGTTTCGATATCGATGAGAGATCGATGGTGATTTCAGCAGAGGTGCTCGGAAAAAGCGCTCTGCACTATCTCTTCACGAATCAAGCGTAATACGACAAGCGCTCTGCTGTTTGTAAGCAGGGCGCTTTCCTATTTGACGCCCATTCCTGCGTTTGGCAGAAACGAACCCTCATCCGTCGACATAAGCTATCACTGGGAGGAAGGGGTGTTCTTCGGGGAATGAGCCAACCATACATCGGCATTTTAACTTGGAGGAACGGGACCCGCTTTGGCGAGCCAGCTTTTTTTCGCCGTCTGATCCGTGCGGGACAGAAGCTCGGCGCTACGGTTTTTCTTTTTTCACTTCAGGATGTGGCATTGGAGAGAAGGCGGGTGCGAGGCTTCGTACCAGACGGAGTGGGAAAATGGAAGAGCAAATGGTACCCTTGGCCCGACATCGTGCTGGATCGCTACCGCTACTATCCGCTGAAACGGCACGAGGCGTATTTGCCGTTTCGGCAGCAAAATTTGTTTCGCTATGCCAACAGCCGATTCGCGAACAAATGGAAGGTGCATCAGATGCTGTGGGACGACGGGCGCATGCGGCCCTGGCTTCCGGAAACGTTCGCTTATGAGAGGGACCAATTGGAACAGATGCTCACCCGTCATCGGTTGCTTTATGTGAAACCGAGCAATGGCACGGGGGGAAGAAGCATCCTGCGCATCGAAAGCACCCCGCACGGCTATCTGCTGTGGGGCAGAGGGAAAAAGCAAAACAAGGAGCAGCTTGGAATCAAAACGAAAGCGGAGCTGTGTACATTCATTGAATCGTGGATTCAGACAGAACGTTCTGGCAACGAAATTTTTCTCATTCAACAGGGGCTTGAACTCAACCTGATCCCGGATCGGACCGCGGACATTCGGCTCTTGATCCAAAAAAATAAGACAGGCGAGTGGAAAACGACAGGGATTGGGGCGCGTATCGGCGCAGCCCATAGCTCAACGTCCAATCTGCACGGCGGCGGAAAAGCGATGGCGGCGTTTGACTTCCTCGTCGAACATTTCGGCGAATCGGAGGCGCAGCGAATCATTAGCGAATGCCGGTCGATGGCCAAGTTGGCCGTTCATGCGATTGAGGAAAAGTATGGACAGATGGTCGAATTCGGCATGGATATCGGGGTGGACACGAGCGGGCATGTCTGGTTGATCGAGTTCAATCCGAAGCCGGGCCGCGAAATTTTTCGTGAGCTGGGCGATATGAAGCGGTACGAGGTGGCAATCAGGCGCCCGCTTGAATATGCGCTCTATTTGTTAGATCAAGAGGGCGCGTAGTATGATGGAGGAAAGAAGAGGCACTTTCGCGTAAGGGAGCGGGTGCCTTTTCCTTTAAGCAACTCTCATTCGAAATAAGCGAGAGGAAAGGGCGATCGGTCATGAGTGGACAAGCATTTTTGATTGAAGCGGGAGAAAATCGTACAATTCGCGGCAACGTGCATGACAATGGACAGGCAGCAGGAGGCGCGAAACCAATCTTGATTTTTTGCCATGGCTTCAAAGGGTTTAAAGATTGGGGCAGCTTCCCGTATGCATGCGAGCAGCTTGCCCATCGGGGAATTACGGTCATCCGGATCAATTTTTCCCATAACGGAGTGGGAGAGACGGATTTTGATGAATTGGACAAGTTTGCGATTAATACCTATGAGAAAGAACTGGAGGATTTGGCCACGGTCGTTGGGGAGTTGAACGCAGGTAGGCTGCCGGTGCCGCAAGAGGCTGACAAAAACCAGCTCTTTATCGTGGGACACAGCAAAGGCGGAGGCGACGCCATCTTGTTCGGGGCCCATCACCCGCAAGTGAAAGGAATCATTACCTGGAATGGCATCGCGGATGTCAACCTGTTTGATGCAAGACTCAGAAAAGAGATCGCAGAAAACGGCGTAGGCTATATCGCGAATGCGCGGACTCGCCAGCAAATGCCGATCACGCAAGCAGTCATCGACGATGTCGATCGCAACAAGGAAGCATATGACCTGCTGGCAAAAGTAAGAGAAATGGAGCAGCCGCTGTTGATTGTGCAAGGCGATGCCGATTTTGACCGGCTGGTGGAAGGGTCAAAACGGCTGCATGCTGCAGATGCGGACAGTCGCTTGCATGTCATTGCCGCAGGCGATCATGTCTGGAATACGCGCCATCCGTTTGCCGGAACGACTCCGCAGCTGGAGGAAGTCATCGAGGTGACATCCAACTTTATCCAAGATATTTCTCACCCTTAACATTTTGATATGTGGTATACTTGTAGGCAGCACTTAACTACTAATTAGTAGAAGATTCAAACAATTTTGCGAATAATGAGTTGGAGTGGAGAAAAATGAGAGACAACAAAATCCATCTGTACGATACCACTCTGCGCGACGGGACGCAGGGTGAGGGGATCAGTTTATCTGTAGAGGACAAAGTAAAGATTGCGATTCGCCTCGATCAGTTCGGGATGGATTTTATTGAAGGCGGATGGCCGGGCAGCAATCCGAAAGATATGGCTTTCTTTGATCGGATGAAAGAAATGAAGCTTAACCATGCGCGAATCGCAGCATTCGGCAGCACCTGTCGTCCAAACGTGGCTGCCGATGAGGATGCCAACCTGCGCGCGCTGATCGATAGCGGCGTCACGGTGGCTACGATTTTCGGGAAATCATGGGACTTGCACGTGACCGAAGCACTGAAAACGACGCTGGACGAAAACTTGCGCATGGTGGGCGATTCCGTTCGCTTCCTCAAAGCAAACGGACTGACGGTCATTTTTGACGCCGAGCATTTCTTTGACGGCTATAAAAACAATGCGGCGTACGCGGTTTCCGTATTGAAAGCGGCTGAGGAGGCGGGCGCGGATTGGGTCGTGCTGTGTGACACGAATGGCGGCAGCCTGCCTGATGAAGTGTTTACGATCGTCTCTGCGGTTGTACCGCAGCTTGCAGTTCCGCTGGGTATCCACGCACATAACGATGGCGAGCTGGCGGTAGCCAATACGCTTGCAGCGATTCGTGCCGGAGCGATGCAGGTGCAAGGGACCGTTAACGGGATCGGCGAACGCTGTGGAAACGCTAACCTCGTCTCCGTCATTCCCAACCTGCAGCTGAAGCTGGGCTACTCCTGTGTGTCCGAAGAAAATTTGGGGCAGCTCACCAAGCTATCTCGCTATGTAGCGGAAATCGCCAACATGTCCATGCCAAACAACCAGCCGTTCGTCGGCAACAGCGCGTTTGCCCATAAAGGCGGCATCCATGTGAGCGCGGTCTTGAAAAACCCGCAAACGTACGAGCACATGGAGCCTGAGCTGATCGGCAACCGCCGCCGCGTGCTTGTTTCCGAGCTGGCTGGCCAAAGCAATCTGCTAGCGAAAGCAGACGAGCTGAATGTTTCGTTTGACCAGGAGAAGGCGGAATCGCGCGAAATGATCAAGCTGATCAAGGAGCGGGAATACCAAGGCTACCAATACGAGGGCGCAGAAGCGTCGCTATCGCTTTTAATGCTTGAAGGCACAGGCAAGCTCAATGAGCTGTTCTCGCTCGAATCTTTCAAAATCTTCATGGAAAAGTCGCCGGAGCGTTCCATCTTGTCCGAGGCAATGGTCAAGCTGAACATCAACGGGCAAATCATGCATACGGCCGCGGAAGGGAATGGACCGGTCAACGCGCTTGACCACGCGCTGCGCAAGGCATTGGAAAATCATTTCCCTTGTCTGGGCGAAATGCATCTGACCGACTACAAGGTGCGCGTTCTGGACGAAGGTGAAGCGACTGCCGCCAAAGTACGCGTCTTGATCGAATCCGCGCGTAATGGCGAGAAATGGAGCACGGTCGGCGTTTCCACCAACATCATCGAAGCGAGCTGGGAAGCGCTTGTGGACAGCGTGAGATACTTGCTGTGGAAAGAAGGCTGCGAGGCGCAAGAACCTGAAATTCAAGGCGAGTTGAAGGTCGGAATCGCGAATCACTAAACATATGGAAAAAAGTGCGAAAATGTTGAGGCCGAGTCGTTTGACTTGGCCTTTTTGCGGGTAAACAAAAAGAAGGGAGGGATGGGGATGCTACGACCGTCATATAAGAAGAGAACATGGATTACGTTGGCGGTCGCGACGCTGCTCTATTCCTTGTTTTCTTACGCTACATCTGACATTGAAATTGCCAACAACAGCTTCCGGCCGGCGATCGCGCTGCTCAGCGCCTTTGCGGGTGTCTATGGGCCGGTGTACGGGTTTATCGCCGGCTTTTTGGGAAATATCGGTGTTGATTGGCTAAATAACCAGTTTTGGTGGAATTGGAGCCTGGGCAACGGAATCATCGGGCTGCTCTGCGGGCTGATGGTGTATGTGCCGGAGTATCCGCCAAAAGACGGGAAGCTGACCGCTATGCAGTGGGTCATGTTTCTAATTTTCATTATGGTCGGCAATTATGTCGGCTTGACATTCGCAGCTGTTCTGGATGTGCTGCTCGACCGCATTCCCTTTCCACAGGCTGTGTTCGGCAGTGCAATTACGCCTGCCACCATTAATTTCCTTTCATCCCTCGTGCTAGCTCCTCCCTTGCTGATGATTTTGCTGAACTGGAGAATGAAAGAAGACTAAAAAGACCACGTTCCCGTCCGAGTGGAAAATGCCTGGACGAAAACGTGGTCTTTTTTAGTTCGCTGCTTCGACGGAACGGCTGCGCAAAAACAAGCTGAACAGCAAGCTGGCGAATGAAAGTCCAGCCATCATCAGAAAGAGGGAGGAGGTGCCGAAATGATCCAGCACCCAGCCGCCCAACACCGACCCGACCATTCCGGAAATACCGAAAAACAGGATGGCGAGGACGGTTTGGCCGGTCGATTTCCATTCTTCCGGCACGACTTTGTACAAATACTGGATGGCCGCTGTGTAGAAAATGACAAACGTGATCCCTTGCATCAGCTGCAGCGCAACGATTTGTTCAGGGGTGACTGCGAGTGAACAAAGAAAATACCGAATCGTGTAACAAGCTGCGGCAAGCGAAATCAGCGTCACTTCTTTCATCCGGTTCAAAAACCAGAAGCTGATCGCAAAAAATACGACTTCGCTCACAGCATTCCAAAACCAGGCCTGGCCGACCAAGCCGGTAGACCCGCCCAAGCTTTGGATGGCGACGCCGAGAAAGTGGTCGTTCATCCGATGGGGGAGCGCGGTCAGGAACACCAGCGCAAAAAACCAGAGCGTTTTTCGGTACGTGAAAAATTGGCCCAACGCCCGCAGCGAGACAGGTGTGCGTGCTGCAGTCACATCCGGCAGAAAAAAACAGGAAAGCACAGTGGCTACACCAAAGATCGCGAACAAAACAGCGAGACTGCCCATCCCATATCCGTCAGCCACATAACCGGTGATCAAGGATGCGGTGGCGTATCCGATAGCACCGTACATGCGGATCGAACCGAAGCTGATGCCGCGTTCTTGGGAAATGCGGTAATTGAGGCTTTCGGTCAATGGATCGGTTGGCAAAAAGAAAAAGTAAAGCAGAACCGTCAACAGCAAAATGGACGTAAAGGCAGACAGCTGCAAAAGAAGGACGCCGAGGCCGATGGACAATAGCAAAATCAGCAAAATCACTTTTTTCACCGTTTTGTATCGGTCGCTGATGATACCCCATAGCGGCTGGGAGATGATCCCGGTTAACGCGCCGGCCCCGATGATAATACCGATTTGGGCGGCGGAAATGCCTTGGGACGAATAGTAAATCGGCAAAAAGGAAATGAAGATCGACAGCAGGGAAAAGTAAAAATAGTTATAAGCGCGAAGCGCGTAGATGGACGTCACACGCAATCTCTCCTAGTAGAAAACTTGGCTGCGCCATGCTTGCGATGCAGCCTTGGGAACATCTGTATCAAAAAGGCTTTCTCCCGCAATGCTGCAAGAGAAAGCCTCTGTTTTGTACCGAAAAATCTCGTTAGCCTTGTTTTCTCATGCCACCCAGCTCTTCGACGATCAGGGTCATCTCATTGATACTGAAATTGGCTTTTTTCTGCACCATGTTGTACAGATACAGCAAATCTTCATAGTTGGCGAGATCGAAATCTTCGGGCCGCATAACAGCGGTGTTGGCCATGTTCAGCTTGGCCTTGATCCCTTCGATGATGATCGCCAAATTTTCTTGTGTTGCCTGGTTCAAATCTCCCATATGATTCTCTCCCTTTCCGCTCGTTTATTTCGTCAGTTGGCCGCGGGTTACGCCGAGCTGATTGGTCGCCTTCAGCGTCCGCCAAACCTGGGTACCGGTAATTTCGCCGCGCATCGCTTGGCGGTACAGACGGATGACTTCCTGGACGCGCTCCGCTTCCTCTTCAAGGAATTCGATGCGGAAGCTGCCGACGCCAAGATCCATGAACTCGCGCAAATACTCAGCGCCCGATTGGTCAATCGCGTTGTACACGGTATTGCGGCAACCGGTATCCACACGCACAGGGTGAGAGAAGCCAACGCGGTCCTTCAGCGAGATGCGGGATTCTTCACACGGCGTTCCGCAGTTCGTATGGTCGGTCCCCTCGCTCAAGAATGTGCAGTACACGCAGTGCTCAGTGTGGAACATCGGCATGTGCTGGTGAATGACGACCTCCATGTTCGGCGAATCGGCATTCCCCAGCAGATCGACCATTTGTTGGATGTTTAAATCATACGAAGCGGTTACGCGTTCCATACCGCTCTCGAGGAAGAGGTCGACTGTTTTATGATTGGACACGTTGAGTGAGAAGTCACCGATCAGCGGGATGGAGATCTCATCTCGACGCGACAGATAGTAATAGAGCGCGCCGGTATTGCGGACGAGGATCGCATCTGGCTTCGCTTTTGCGATGAGCGCAAGCACGCCATTCTCGTCTGGCATATGGATGCGCATGGTCGCCAGGGCGATCTTTTTGCCGAAGCGATGAGCAAGCTTCACCGCATCCGGGTATTGCTTGACGAATTCGAAATCCGCATACAGGAAGTCGACATCGGTTTGTGCAGCAGCCTCGATTTGTTCGAGCGAGCGGCAAAGGGCAGTCAAAAGCGGCTGCTTCCGATTTTTCACCAAATGGCTGTCAGCGTATGCGTCCACGTTCCGTTTGGTATACACGGGCGGCACCGAGCGCAGCGTCGTCAACTGCTCGACAGCTTCCCGGCGCATCCGGTTGAGCTCGCTCATCGGAACGATCACATCTCCCGTCAGGTCGACCGTAAGCTGGCCAGGCTCAAGGTAATACAATGTTCCGCCAAGGCGGCCAAGCTGATCATGGAGCGATTCGTGCGTCAGTGGGCGCTTCAGCGCAGTTTCCAGCAGGGGCTCCGATTGGATGCTCACGGCGTGGTTGGTACCGAGGTCGACCCATGTCGTTTTCAAATGTTCGCCAGTCTTTCCGCTAACATGGACGGCGAGTGGGAACGTCTGGTACGGCTTTTCGGTTTCAAACGTTTTGCGCAGACGCTTGTTCAATTCAGGGTCATTCGTTTTCCAGACGCGGTCGCCAACGTGGATGCGCTTCAGGTTAACGTCATTGCGGCCCATCACGATTTCATACTGTCCGCGCTCGACCTCGCCTTCCACCTTGCGCCCTTTCGTCAGGATGTCATAGACACGTCCGCCTTCTTCTTTCTGAGTTGGGTCACCTGCGTCAAACACGATCCCGTCGCCCCGCTTGACCGGAGAGTCCAGCTCAACAAGGATAGCGGTTGGCAGCACTTTTTTCACTGTGCCTAAAAAGACACCGCGACTTTTCGGGAAGGTTCCGTCCAGCAAGGTTTTGTTGTTGGTACCGTCCAAAAAGCCGTGTGTAAAGCCGCGCGAAAAGCTTTGCTGCAGCTCACGGAGCTCGACCTTGCTCGGCTTGGCATCGACACCATCAAAATATTTATCGATGGCCGCGCGGTATTTGCTAACCACATTCGCGACGTATTCAGGCGATTTCAAGCGACCTTCGATTTTAAAAGAGGTAACACCCGCCTCGATCAGCTCCGGTACGATATCGATCGCGGCCAAATCTTTCGGGGAGAGCAGGTACGCTACGTTGCCCATCGGCTTTTCTACGCCATCGACCATCAGATCATATGGCAGGCGGCATGCTTGTGCGCATTCGCCGCGGTTTGCCGAGCGCCCGCCCCACATTTCTGATGTCAGGCACTGACCGGAGTATGAGACACACAGCGCGCCGTGGACGAACACTTCCATCGGCAGCTTCGCCGTGTCACCGATTTTTTTGATTTCTTTCAGCGAGTTTTCGCGTCCGAGTACGACACGCTCCAAATCGAACGGTTTGGTGAATTCCACCGCTTCCGGAGAAGTAATCGTCATCTGGGTGGAGCCGTGGATCGGGAAATCAGGCGAAATCTCGCGAATCAATTTCACCAAACCGAGGTCCTGCACGATCAGGGCATCGACCCCAGCGGCCATACAGGCTTCCACAAGCTTGCGAGCCTCATTCAATTCGTCTTCAAACACCAGAATATTAAAGGTAACAAAGCCTTTCACACCGTACAGGTGCAAAAACGCCATGATTTCCGGCAACTCATCCATTTTAAAGTTTTCAGCCCGGGCGCGGGCATTGAACTTTTCTACGCCAAAAAAGCAAGCGTTGGCGCCATTGGCAACTGCGGCCTTCAAACAATCCCAATTACCCGCAGGAGCGAGCAACTCGATATCTTCTCTTCTAATGATGTTCTGCACGTTACAAAATACCTCCATACTAGGGCAGTCTCTCACTATCATAGGGAAAGTAAGGTAGAAAAAGCAAGGGAAGAAGTTGGACAATCGAGAGTTGGGACAAAATCAGCCGCCAACTTTACTTTACGAGCATTCTTCCTTTCGCAATAACGCAGACAGGTGCTGCAAGGAATTCGCTTCGAAATTGTGGAAGTAGATGTAAGCTTGTTAAAAGACGGCTGCAAGTATAAGGACAGTCAAACCCACTCGTTTCAGCCTGTGGCTGTCGGTGCCGGTCGTGAAAGGAATGTATAAGAACATGTCAAAAGCAGATAACATGCTTTCCATCTTGTGGCTCCTGAAAGTGGGCAAACGAATGACTGCCAAGCAGCTGGCTGAAGCGCTTGAGATCAATATTCGCACCGTGTATCGCTACATCGACGCGCTTTGCGCTAGCGGCGTACCGATCGTTTCGGACCCTGGGCATTACGGGGGCTACAGCCTTCTGTCTCAATTTACGGAAGCTCCGCTGTTTTTTCATCTTGATGAGCAGAAAGCGCTGATTCACGCAGCGGTTTTTGCCCAGGAAGCGGGCTATCCGTTCGGCGAATCGTTGGAAAACGCCGTTTCCAAGCTGAAGCGGTATACGAATGAGAAGCAACTTGAAACCATCAACCGCCATATGGTCGGCTTCGATGTCATCAAACCGCCGCCCGACTCGTCATTGACCGATTACCTGAAGGAGCTGGAGCTGTCTGTGGCCGAAAGCTGTACGCTTTCGATGGATTATCAGACGAGCAGAGAGCCTTTGCCCAAAAGCCGGCTGATCGATCCATACGGGCTGGTCAATTGGAAAAACAAATGGTATGTCGTGGGCCATTGTCATTTACGCGACGAAATCAGAAGCTTTCGCGTCGATCGCATTCGCGCACTCATTCGGACGGAAGCGAGTTTTGTACGGCCGGAAGATTTTTCCGCCCGGCATTTTTTCATGAAAAGCCTGCTGCCTGATCCGACAAAGCCGGACAACCTGGTCTCGGTTCACATCGTCGGCAAATCGCAAGCGCTTGATGATCTGTGCAATCATTGGATGCTCGGTCACATCGTCATCGAGCGTTCCGAGACGCACGTTCACCTCAAGCTTGATGAACAAATGATCCAATCGCTGGCTCCCTATTTCCTGCTCTCTTATGGAAAGGCGATTCGGGTAATCGAGCCCCTTCAGCTAAAGGAGCGGATGGTGGCGATCGTCACAGACCTGCTAGATTTTTACCAACTTGATGACAGCGAGAAACCCCACTGATAGGTTTTGTCAGGAAAGTACGTTTATAGTAGAGAAGAAACGAGTATCTTTCCCAAAGGATAGTTGGGAGTTGCTCGTTTTTTGCTAGAATCGAGGTTCGATTACGCAAAAGCAGGAACGTGTGTTTGCGACGTGTGGGCGTATCGGATTTTTCTACAATTAACAATAAATGTATAAAGCAAAATAGTTTGACTATTGGAAAAAGCAGGGTGTATAATCTGGGTAACTTTGTTAGTTATAATTACTAATTTTGGTGGTGACAACATTCGGTGACGGAGCTGAAGAAAACTGGGGGCACCAAACGAGTCAAAAAGTTAAATAAGGAAGCCATCTTGGAGCAGGTGATCGCAGGTCAGCAAATATCCCGCGCCGAAATCGCCAAACAAACACAGCTGAGTCGCCCGTGCGTATCCGCACTGGTAGACGAGATGATACGAGAAGGTTTGCTGCATGAGATCGGGATCGGCGATTCCAAGGGGGGACGCAAGCCAATTTTGCTTGCTTACAACTACCAGGCATATGCGATCGCGGGCGCCGTTTTTGAGGGCTCGTATCTGCAGATGGCGATCGCCAATCTCAAAGGGGAATTCATCGCCGAGTCGCGTATGCGGCTCAAGCAGTCGACAGATGGAAAAGCGCTGATCGCGGACCTGGACGCTGCCTTGAGACATCTGTTGAAAGAATGCGGCTTGACACGCGACCGTCTGCTAGGAATAGGCGTCGGTTTGCCGGGCATCACCCAGAGAGGGACGGGGACCGTCAGCTATTCGCTGTCCACCAGCTGGATGGGGCTGTCAGTGCAGCAGGAGATGGAGCAGCAGCTCAGACTGCCTGTCATCATTGATAACGACGTTAATATGATGACAATGGGCGAGTATGCAAAAGGGGTGGGCGTCGACTCATCCAATTTGGTCTACATGTACGTGGGCACGGGAATCGGGGCAGGGATTATCCTCGACGGCCAGTTTTTTCGCGGAAGTCGCGAGGCGGCAGGGGAAATCGGTTACATGATGATCGGTCCTGTACATAATCGGCACGGCGAGGAACTGGGCGTCTTTGAACACAATTATTCCGTGCTGGGCATCAAGGAAAAGGCGAAGGGGATTCTCTCGGGCTTGGAAGAAGGCCAGAGCGTCATCGAGCGGCTCGCCTGGCATGCCGACCAAGGCAATGAGGAAGCGGAAGCGCTGCTTGCTGACATTCATCGGCACTGGGCATTCTGCATGGCCAACATCATCAGCGTCCTCAACCCGGAGCTGCTGATTTTGAGTGGAGAGATGATCCATCTCGATGAAAGAGGGGGGGAGCGGATTCGCAAATGGCTGAGCGAATGGGTTCCAGTCGTTCCCCGCATCGAAAAAGCAAGGTTGGGGGAGAAAGCAGGTCTGGTCGGCGCGGTTCACAGCGTGTTGGAAGCGTTTCCGTCCGCCAGATTGCTTGATAAAGTGTAACAAAACGGTCGTGACCGTTTTTCCCCTCTCATCGGGGGACAAAAGTGCTGACGCAAGCGGTCACATCCAATCTAATGAAAAACGTGAGACGTTTTTCAGAAAAAAAACAGAGGGGGAGTTTGGTGTGAAGAAGTGGATTTTTGGTTTGATGGCAAGCTCATTGGCGCTTGCAGTCTCTGCATGCGGCGGTGGCGGCGAAACGGCAAAACCGCAAGACAATGGCGGGGCAACGCCGGCGACACCGGCAACCACGCAGCCAGAGGCACAGCCAGCTGCGTCTGGCGATCCGCAGAAGTTGGTCATTTATACGGGTCGTGACAAAAACATTTTTGAAATCGTTTTGCCAAAATTCAAAGAAAAGTACCCGAACATTGAAGTGGAAACGTTGGAAATGGGTGCGCAGCAAATTTTGGAGCGCGTGCGCGCTGAGAAAGCAAACCCGCAAGCTGACTTCTGGTGGGGCGGTACGCAATCCGCGCTGGCGACAGCAGCGAACGAAGATTTGCTCGAGCCTTACAAGCCTACGTTCAGCGACAAGGTTCCTGACCTTTACAAAGACAAACAGGATCGCTGGTACGGGGAGATGCTGCTGCCCGAGGTCATCATGATCAATCCGCAGGCGATCAAAAAAGAAGATGCGCCAAAAGACTGGGATGAGTTGCTCGATCCGAAGTACAAGGGCAAAATCGTGATCCGCAACGTACTGCCATCCGGCACAATGAGAACCATCTACTCCGCGATGATTTTCCGTCAAGGTGCGGATACGCCGGATAAAGGCTATGACTGGTTGAAAAAGCTCGATGCCAATACGAAAGAATACACGCAAGACCCGACCAACCTGTACTTGAAGCTGGACCGTCAAGAAGGCGCGATCTCCCTGTGGAACCTGCAGGACGTCCTCTTGCAAAGCAAGAAAAATAACCATCCGTTTGATTTCGTCTATCCGGCAAGCGGGGCACCAATTTTGGTGGACGGCGTAGCCTTGGTCAAAGGCGCCAAAAACATGGATGCCGCGAAAAAGTTTTATGAAGTGCTGTTCAGCCCAGAGGTTGCGTCCGTCTTGGCTAAAGATCGCTTCCAGTTCCCATCGCGCACCGACATCAGCAAAGACGACCTGCCTGACTTCATGAAAAATCTGGAGTTGAAGCCGCTGCAGCTCGATTGGGATGTCATGGCATCCAAGGAAAAAGAGTGGATGCAGTATTGGGATGAAAACATCAAAGGCAAGGGCGGCAAATAATCGATTGTAGCAAAAGACTAGGCGGAAGGGCACTTCCGTCTAGTCACATTCATTTTTTTCTCATTTTCCACCGTGATGGCAAGGGAGGGTTCCCATGAGCAGTGTAACATTGGAGCACGTAAGCAAGCGCTTTGGCAATGCGAAAGGCGTGGCAGAAGTAGACATTCATATCGAATCCGGAGAGTTTTTCACATTTCTCGGCCCGAGCGGCTGCGGTAAGACGACGACGCTGCGGATGATCGCAGGTTTTTATTTTCCGAATGAAGGGCGAATCCGCTTCGGCGGCCAGGATGTGACGTCATTGCCGCCCCACAAGCGCAATACGGGGATGGTGTTTCAAAATTACGCACTGTTTCCCCATATGACCGTGGCGGAGAACATTGCGTTCGGGCTGCAAGTGCGCAAGATGCCCAAGCATGAAATTAAGGAACGCGTCACAAAAATTCAGCAGTTGGTACGACTTGACAGCTATGGCGACCGGCGCGTCGACCAATTGTCGGGCGGTCAGCAGCAGCGTGTCGCGCTGGCAAGGGCATTGGTCATCGAGCCGCAAATTTTGCTTCTGGATGAGCCATTGTCCAATCTGGATGCGAAATTGCGTGACGAAACGCGCCAGGAAATCAAACGACTCCAGATGGAGCTGGGCATTACAACGATTTATGTGACACATGATCAAGCGGAAGCCATGTCCATGTCAGATCGCATCATGGTCATGCAGGGAGGCGAAGTGCAGCAGATCGGAGCCCCGCACGAGATTTACCACCAACCGCTCAACCGCTTTGTCGCATCCTTCATCGGCGAAACCAATCTGCTGGAGGGAGTCGTCGAATCCGTCGAACGTGGAATCGTGCGTCTTCGCATTACTCCCGAGGTGGTTTTGTCCGGTCTGGTGCAAAACGCCTCGCCCCGATGCAAACTTGCGGCGGGTGAAAAAACGACCGTCTCGATCCGGCCGGAAACGATCCAGGAAGCAGCCGATTCCGCTGGTGAGAACATCGTCAAAGGAACGATACAGTTCGCCGAGTTTACCGGTTCCTCGACGCAGTACGTGACGAATGCGGGCGCATTTTCGCTGCGAAGCATGATGATCAGTCAAGGCAAACGGGTGAAACAGCGCGGCGAGGAGATCTTGCTACACATCCCACATGAGCATGTCTATTTCGTAGGCTAAGGAGGGGAATGCCATGAAGCTGGAACTAGAAAAGCAGCCTGTCGCATCCAGACGACTTTCCCTGACCGCCTCGCCTTATTTCGTTTACGTCCTTGTCGCGCCGCTGTTTCTCATTTTATTGGCCTATGTCATCTACCCGTTGTTTGAAACGTTTATCGCCAGTATTAAGGTGGATGAGCAAATCACCTTCAAAAACTACCTGAAGTTTTTCAGTCTGGAGCATACCGCTAATCTGGAGGCGCTCTGGACCAGCATCTACATTTCCGTTCTGAGCGTGATCACCTGCGGCATCGTCGGCGTCGGACTGGCATTCTTGCTCGAGCGCTACGAGTTTCCCGGACGCAAAATTCTTTCGGTACTCGCATTGGTGCCGATGGCATTGCCGCCGCTGATCGGTGTGCTATCGTTTACGTTTTTGTACGGAGAGAGCGGGATCGTCCCGCGCGCCCTAAAAGAGTTGTTTCATCTTCAGCAGGTCCCGTTTTCGTTAAAAGGTATTTGGGGTGTGCTAGTGGTGCACACCTTCACGATGTATACGTACTTTTTCATGACGGCGCAAGCGGCAATCCGCGGGCTCGATCCTTCTCTTGAAGAGGCGGCTGCGAGCCTGGGCGCCAATCGCTTCACCATCTGGCGCCGCGTGATCATCCCGATGCTGACGCCAGCGATCGTCGCCTCATCGCTTCTCGTGTTCATGATCGCGATGGCATCCTACACCGCACCGCTCATCTTTGGGATCGACCGGACGATGACGATGCAAATTTATTTGGCGCGGACCAATGGCGATCTCGATATGGCGGCGACGCAGTCGACGATCTTGTCTGTCGTGTCAATCGCATTTTTGCTGATCATGCGCTGGTACCAGGGAGCGCGCAATTACCAAAACATGAGTAAAGGAATCAGCGTCCATCGCACCGAGATCAAGAGCCAGGCTGGTAAGTATATCTCGATGCTATTGTCCTTCATCGCGACGCTCATCCTCATGCTGCCGATCCTGGTATTGGTGTTGATTTCGTTCTCTGTCGATGGCACATGGACCGTACAAATTTTGCCGCCGCAGTATACGGCAAGCCATTATATGGATTTGTTTACCGATAGCAAAACATGGAAGCCGATCGCCAACAGCTTGAAGCTGAGCTTGATCGCGGTAGTCGGAATCATTATTTTCGGCGTAGCTGCAGCCTATGCGATGGTGCGCCTTCGTTTCCGCGGCAAAACACTGATGGATGCGCTCATCATGCTGCCATGGGCGCTGCCAGGCACTGTGGTAGCGATCAATCTGATCGCGGCATTCAATCAGCCGACGGTGTTCAGCTTCGGGCAGGTATTGATCGGAACGTTCTGGATTTTGCCGCTCGCCTATTTTGTCCGCCATCTACCGCTAGTGTTCCGTTCTACTTCGGCAACGCTGATGCAAATGGACGGATCGGTGGAGGAGGCGGCGCGTAATCTTGGCGCATCCTGGTGGTACAGCTTCCGCCGCGTCGTTTTCCCGATGGCACTAGGAGGCGTGCTGGCCGGCGCGCTGCTTGCATACGTGCAGTGTATCGGCGAATTCGTCGCTTCCATCCTGATTTTCACCACGAGCACCACACCTTTGTCTGTCGCTGTTTTTCAGCGGATGTACAACTTTGAATTCGGTACGGCCTGCGCTTATGGCGTTCTGCAAATCATCGTGATCATCGTCGTCCTGTTCATCGCCCAAAAGCTGACGGGAGACAAGGCGGGCACTGCCGTGTAAGGAAAAAAGGAGGAGCTTCACGTGGGGAACAGTGAAGGCAGTACGAGGAGTCTGCATGGACTGATCGATCTATGGACGGCGATCAAACCGCTGTCGACGATCGCGAGCGCGATGAATACAGGGGCGCATCCCGATGATGAGCACAGCGCGATGCTCGCGTATCTTTCATTAGGAAAAGGTGTGAGCACGTCGAGTATCATAGCGACGCGCGGGGAAGGCGGTCAAAACGAGATCGGCTGCGAGCTGGGCAATGCGCTCGGGATCATTCGCACGAGAGAGCTGGAGGAAGCATCCAAAGCGTGCAACGTGACGCTTGGGGTCTTGAGCGAGTCACCGGGTGACGCGATCCATGATTTCGGCTTTTCCAAAAGCGCGGATGAGACGTTTCGGAAATGGGGGGAAACCGTCGTCTACGAACGGCTCATCCGCAAAATCAGAGAGCTTCGCCCCGATGTCGTCATCCAAACGTTTTTGAATGAACCGACCACGCACGGGCACCACCGGGCGATTGCGATCTTGACGAGCCGCGCTTTTACGGATGCCGCCGATCCGCTCGTGTTTCCCGAGCATGAGGAGAAAGGGCTCAAACCGTGGCAAATCAAAAAGCTTTATTCCCCCGCGGATGCTGACGATTACCATGTGGCCGTCCCTGTAGGGGATTACGATCAGACATATGGAGCATCTTATCTCCAGCTGGGAGAAGACGCCCGCTTCATGCACAAAAGTCAGGGGATGGGGGTTCATTACGATGAAGGGCCTACCTCCAACTACTATAAGCTGGAATCATCGATTCACCCTGTAAAAGACCGGGAGCCGGATTATTTCGACGGAATCGCTTTTACGTTTGAAGATCTGGCATTGGAGATTGCGGCACTGCATCAGCAGCCAGCCGTGATCAAATCGCTTCTGCGACTTCATGCGGATGCGGCGGAAGTGCTCGCGGCTTATCCGCGGTTCGCACAGGTTGCGTTCCGCGTTCACCAGATGAAAGCCACGCTTGCGGATGCGATCGAGGTAGTCCGGCAATCCGGTTTGACGGAGGAGGCAAAGGTCGATGTCCTGCACAGGCTGTCCGTAAAGGAAGCGCAGCTGAACAGAGCGAGCAGGGAGGCACTGTCACTCGTCGTTAAGCTGAAGCCGGAGTCGGGCGAGCTGGTCGCGGGTCAGACGACGCGCATGGCGGTCACGGTGTACAACGGTGGTTCGATCGATGTGCTCGATCTCAAGCTACGCTTGCAGCTGCCGGAAGATTGGCGGTCGGAACCGCTAACAGAGGTCCACATCCCCAAATTGGGCTACAACCAGACGGGAAGTGCGACATTTGAAGTGATGGTTCCCGCAGCTGCCAACGAATTCCGGCCGTACGAGCCGCCAGCTGCTGTCGCGGTGGTCCAGTATGCCGCATTCGGTACCGAGAGCTTCATCCGCGTTGCACCTGACATGCAGGTGGCCGTTCTGCCAGCCTACTCCTTGACGCCGAGCCCCGCTGCCACGATTCTCAACACGCTGCACGCCTCTGAGGAGATCGATGTCAAGGTAGCTGTAAAAAACTACCGTTCCGATCCGTCGCGAACGGTGATCACGCTTGACGTTCCCAACGGCTGGAGCGTAGAGCCTGCCACATGTGAGCTGTCGTTTTCCTTCCAGGATGAAACCAAATCGGCAGCGTTCACGGTAAGGCCGGGTTCAACCGTCGAAAACGGTCAGTACATGATTCGGCCGATCGCCCGTCTGACGGATGGAACGATCGTGAGCGACAAGGATGTACGGGTGATCGAGTACCCGCACATTCGCCGGACGTATCATATTCAACCGGCCCAATTGACGATCCAGGCATTCGATTTGCGCATTCCGCACAACCAGCGAGTTGGCTACGTGTCGAGCGGTTTTGACAACATCGACCGCTATTTGCGCCAGATTGGCGTCAATTGCGTCAATCTCGAAGTGAACGAAATCCAGTACGGCGATTTGAGCCAGTATGATACGATCGTGCTGGGCATACGGGCATACGGCTTTTTGCGCGAGCTCACCTGCTGCAATCAACGGCTCATGCAATATGTAGAGAACGGTGGCAACCTAGTCGTCCAGTACCACAAGCCGGAAGACAAGTGGAAAAAGGAGCTGGCGCCCTATCCGATCGTCTTGGGCGAATCGTTGATCGACTGGCGGGTGACCGATGAGAATTCGCCGATCACCGTGCTCGCACCCGATCATCCGGTGTTCCATACGCCAAATCTGATCACCGCCGACGACTGGCGAAATTGGGTGCACGAGCGTTCGATCTACAATCCGGCCCGATGGGGCAGTGAATATTGTGAGCTGATCGCCACCAGCGATCCGGGAGAGCCGGAATTCCGCGGGATTTTTCTCACCGCGCCGTATGGGAAAGGAACCTATACTTACAGCTCCTTGGCCTGGTTCCGCGAAATTCCCGCTTTGGTACCGGGGGCGATCCGCATGTTCGTCAATATGATCAGTTTAAAACGATAAAGCCGTAGGGCCAATCAGTCGGGAAGGAGTGGAAACGATGAAAGGTAAAGAGCAAATATTCCAGCAGGAGGGGGAGCGGTTTCCTGGGAAAACCTACACGGAAGCCGTGCTCGCTCCGGCGTTCAACGAGGCGAAGGTTCATCTGCTCGGGCCGATGATGGCCATTAACAAAGCGCATCTGATCATGCTTCGCGAAACGGAGCTGCTGCATGAAAACGAAGCGCAAGCGATTGCACGGGCCATTCATTCGCTTGATGTGGAGGCGCTGCGTCAGGCGGTGTATACCGGCCAATTCGAGGATCTGTTTTTTCAGGTGGAAGACGAACTGCTGAAAGCGGCCGGCGACATTGCCGGCAATCTGCATTTGGCCCGCAGCCGCAACGATATGGGTGTTACGATCTACCGCATGGTGCTGCGTGAAAAACTGCTTGTCGCGCTAAACTCCGCGCTATTGCTCAAGGAGCAGCTGCTCGCGTTTGCAGAGGAACACGCGGAGACAGTGATGATCGGCTACACGCACACCCAACAGGCGCAGCCGACTACGATGGCACACTACATCATCGCTGTTGTCGATTCGCTTAGCCGCGACATCGAGCGATTGACCAACGCTTACCGAACCTGCAATCACAGCAGCATGGGGGCGGCTGCACTGACGACATCCGGCTTTGCGATCAGCCGGGAGCGTATGGCGGAGCTGCTTGCTTTTGACGGGTTGGTGGAAAACTCTTATGATGCGATCGGCGGTGCCGATTATTTGGGCGAAGCGGCGTCAGCGACGCAATTGGCTGCGATCAATCTCGGGCGGACCGTGCAAGACTTTTTGACATGGTGCACGGCCGAGTTCGCCGTTGTAAAAGTGGCGAGCCCCTATGTGCAAATCAGCTCGATCATGCCGCAAAAACGCAATCCCGTCTCGTTCGAGCATATGCGCTCCCTGCTGTCCAGCGCGGTGGGAAATGCGGGAACTGTACTTACTATGATGCACAATACGCCATTTGGTGATATCGTGGATACAGAAGATGACATGCAGCCATACGTATGGCGGAGCCTTTCCGTTCTGGAGCAGATGTACCGCTTGCTGGCATGCGTGATCGGCACACTGGAGGTCAACCGCGAAGGCTTGCTGGAGCGGGCAAAAGGCAGCTTTGCCACCGTGACGGAGCTGGCAGATACCCTGGTGCGGACGGATGGGCTTTCGTTCCGCAATGCCCATCACATCGTCAGCCATGTCGTGAAGGCATCGGTCGCCCAAGGAATCAGCGCGAACCAGATCAGCCTTGCCATGGTCAACGACGCTGCACAGGCTGTGCTCGGCCACGATCTCAAGCTGACGGAAGCACAGCTGTCCCAGGCACTCGATCCCGTTCATTTCGTCGCAATCCGCTCGCTACCGGGCGGCCCCAGTGCGAAAGAGATGAACCGTATGATCGCCGTGAGAAAACAAAAGCTCGCCAGCGAGCGCACCGATTGGGAAGAGCGGGTAAGTACCAACGCGGCTGCACTCCGTTTACTGGACGACACTATGGCCGAATGGAGTGGCGCGTAATGGCCCGCATCCAGATTCCGCTTTTGGCAGTGGACGGCGGTGGAACCAAATGTCTAGCCGTCTTTGCGGAAGCGGACCGCTCGTTGCTCGGGACAGGACGGGCAGGTTCCTGCAACTACCAAGGAATCGGTGAGGCGGCTGCCAAACAGGAAGTCATCAAAGCTATTCGGGCTGCGATGCAAGAGGTGTGTCAGCGAAAGGGAATCGTAGCCGGACAGGCGGAATGGGAAGTCGCGTGTGCCGTCTTCGGTCTGGCTGGCCTTGATACCGGACGCGACCGCGAGATTATCCAGCAGATGGTGGCAGCGGCACTGAGCGAGCTTTCCATTCAGGTGAACGATCTGATCGTGGAGAACGATGGGTTCGCTGCCCTGCTGGGAGCAACAAAAGGAGGAGCTGGTATCTTAGTGATCGCGGGCACGGGCTCCATCGCCTACGGCATTAATGGGGCTGGCACCACAGCGAGAGCCGGCGGGTGGGGACACCGTGTCGGCGACGAAGGGAGCGGCTACTGGATCGGCAAACAGGCCGTTCAGGAAGTACTGCGCGCCGCAGACGGCCGATCGGGCGTGACGCAGTTGACTGGTCTGCTCCTGACACACCTTGGTCTCGATCATGTCGAGGCGCTTTTCAACTGGGCGTACAGCCCTGATTTTTCCGTAGAAAAAACGGCTGATCTCTCCCCGCTCGTCTCGCTCGCGGCAGAAGCGGGCGACATCGCAGCCGTGCGGATTTTGCAAAAAGCGAGCGAGGAGCTGGCGTTGGCTGCCCAGTCGGTCATCACAAAGCTTGCGCTCGGCGAGGTGCCATTCACCATGATTTTGCAGGGCGGCGTGCTGCAAAAGCACGACTTGCTGCGGGGAATGGTCGTGGAACAAATCAAAAGCATCGCGCCAAAAGTCCAGATCGATATGGAGAATCATGAGCCGATTGACGGTGTCATTGCAAAAGGCTTGGCCTATCTCGAAAAGCGCGCACAGGCGCAATAGCTTGAGGTGTATGAAATGAAACGGTTGCTGTTTATTTTTCCCCATCCTGACGACGAATCGTTTGCCTGCGCCGGAACAATGGCCAAGTACCATGAAGCCGGGCATGAGATTTTATTGATTTGCGCTACGTTCGGCTGCAAAGGAAAGCCGGGCGGCTTCACCTTTACGTGTAGGGAAGAGCTGGCAAACCACCGCAAGCAGGAGCTGCTACAGGCGGCACGTGTGCTCGGCGTGAACGAAACAATCTTTTTCGGCTATCCAGACGGAGGGCTTGCCGAGGTGGACGTAGCGGAGCTCACCGCGCGTATCCGCGCTTATCTACTCGAGCTCAAGCCGGACATCATCGTGACGTTTCCACCGGATGGCGTCACGGGTCACCCGGATCATATCGCTCTCTCCCGCGCGACGGAACAAGCCGTTTTGCAGGTGGAGCAGACGAAACCATGCGATTTTTACTACGTCTCCATCCCGAAATATTACGACCATTGCGCAGATCAAGGTCCCAAACCGGCCGTTCCGATCACCGGCAAGGTTGACGTTTCCCGTTATCGGGAGCAAAAAGCGGAGGCGCTGCGCGCACACGAAAGCCAGATCTACTCGGTCAATCGCGCCTATCCGGGCGTGATGCAGGGGGATATCGGCGTCATCTGCCACTATGAATACTATACGCTCATACGCTCCCACGGTGAGCCGATCGAACCGAAACCGTGCGGCGGGGAGATTCCGGTCATCGAACTGGTCTAAACCGATTTGAAGGTTACTGCCACCTGCAGCCCTTTTTCACAAAGGGAAGCAGGTGGTATTTTATTTGCTTGCATGCGAACCCGTCGCTGGAGAAGGTGGATTGATTTCCGATGGAGAAAAATGGATAGTGGGGAGGTGTGGGCCATGTACAGACTCATACTCGTGGACGATGAAGAAGACGTCCGTCAAGGCGTCTGCGCAGAAATCGATTGGGAGGCCTGCGGATTTCAGATCGTCGGCACGGCGGAGAACGGCAAAGAGGCGACGGAATTGATCGAACGGCTGCTTCCGGATTTGGTGGTCACCGACATCAAGATGCCTTTCATGGACGGGCTTCAGCTGGCCGAATGGGTTAAAGCGCACGATCCGACCACCAGAGTCATCATATTAACCGGATTCGACGAATTCGAGTATGCGCAAAAAGCGATCAAGCTGCAGATCGATGAATATGTGCTCAAGCCCTTTTCCACGAGTGAGCTGATCGACGTGCTGGAAAAGGTAAAGGAGCAGATGGACGCGGAAGCGAACCAAAAGAAAAACGTCGAGCTGCTTTTGGAAAATTACCGCCGCAGCTTGCCGATTTTGCGTGAGGCGTTTCTGTCATCCTTGGTCACGCGCAAGCTGATGTGGGACGAAGTGTACGAAAAGGCAGCGCGCTACGATATCCAGCTGCATACGGGCCCTTATACCGCGGCCGTCATCTCGCTTGATCACAGCGAAAAGCGGGACGACGAGATGCCGTTGTTTGCGGTGAAAAACATCGCGGAAGAAGAAATGAACGAGAAAGCAGCGGGAATCGTCTTTTTGCATGATGACGCGGTGGTTCTCCTATTTTCCTTTGCGCAGCAAAGCAATGGTGAAAACAGCGGGATGCAGCGAATCGTGTCGTTTCTTGAACAAATACGTCAGAATATTTCGAAATATACAGGGTATTCCGTTTCGGTTGGGGTCGGTTCGCTCGCACACGACCTGGCTGCAATCAGTGATTCTTACGAAGGCGCTCGGTATGCGCTCGATTACCGCACGCTGCTCGGCATGAATCGTGTGATCTGCATCGATGATCTCGAACGCCGCGCGCTTGATCGACTTCACTTTGATGAGCGGATGGAAGTCGAGATTGTACGCTGCATCAAGCTGGGGACGATCGACGAGATGCACACATGCGTAGAGCGAATGTTTGCCGATATTGCGGATCAGCAAGCATCGATCCGTGATTTTCAGCTGTTTTTGCTGGAATGCATGACCACGATCGTGAAGGCAGCGCGAAGCGCGGGGGTGGAAGCGGATTTGGTATGGGAAGAGAAAACTCCGTTATTCGCCCCGATCCAGCAATTTCGCCAGCTGCAGGAAGCAAAAGACTGGATCATCGGCATCTGCACCCATATCATGGGCGCGATTGCGGCTGGCCGGCAAACCGGCTACAAACAGCTGGTGGAGCAGGCGCGACTGTACACGCGGGCGCATTTTCACGATCCGGAGCTGTCGATCCAGAAAGTTTGCCAGGAGCTGCACATTAGCACCGGGTATTTCAGCAGCATTTTTAAAAGAGAGACCAAGCAGACGTACGGCGGTTATCTGCTGCAGCTGCGAATGGAAATGGCCCAGGAATATTTGCGCACGACCGATTGGAAAACGTTTGAGATCGCCGAAAAAGTCGGGTATCCCGATTCCAACTACTTCAGCTTTTGCTTTCGCAAACATGTCGGGATGACGCCGAAAGACTACCGCAACGGCGCTAGAGGCGTGCAGCCATGAGTAAGGGGTGGGACCGCGCGCTTGACCTCTTGCGGATGCGAAGCATCCAGTTCATCATCACGGCCTCGTTCACGTTCGTCACGGTTCTGGTCATGCTGTTTGTCGGGGTGATGCTGTACAGCAAGTTTTCCCAGACGGCAGAGCAGAATGCGTACTTGTACACCCAGCAGACGATCGAGCAGGTCAGCTACAATCTCGACCGCTATTTGAACGACATGACTGGCATTTTCAATCTGGTCGAGGAAAAGGTGGTCCGCAGCCAAAATATACCGGACAACAAGCTGACCGAGCAGCTGGAAACGATCGTGGAGACGCGGGATGACATCGTCTCGCTGGCCGTATTCACCCAGCAAGGCGAGCTGATCAGCGGTGTTCCGTCGCAAGCGATGCGCAAAAACACCAAGCTTGTCGAGCAGAGCTGGTTCGCACTTGCACAGGAAAATCCGAAAAATCTCTCATTCTCACTCCCGCACGTCCAAAATCTGTTCAAAGGGCAGTACCCCTGGGTCGTTTCGATTAGCAAAAGCGTGACGATCCACAAAGACAACCAGCAAATTCCGGGCGTACTCCTGATGGACGTGAACTTCAAAACGATCGACGATCTGAGCCGGAAGGTCAGCCTCGGCAAGAAAGGCTACGTTTACATCATCGATCTGGTCGGCAATATCGTCTATCATCCGCAGCAGCAGCTCATCTATGTCGGCTTGAAAAACGAAAACCGACTGCTCCCCTTACGTTACTCTTACGGCAGCTATCCCGACGATTCCGCAGAAGACAAACGATTGATCACGATCAAAACAATTGACAACATCGGCTGGAAAATTATCGGCGTCTCCTATATGGACGAGATTGTCACGACCAAGAAAGAGATCAGCGGTTTCATTTTTTGGCTGTTGATTGTGGTCGTCATCATCGTATTGTTCTTGCTCAGCTATTTGTCGGCGCGCATTTCAAGGCCGATCAAAATGCTCGAGCGATCGATGAAGCAGGTCGAATCCGGCGATTTGACCGTTGCGGCGAGCGTGAAAGGAAGCCATGAGGTGGAGCAGCTATCCCATCGTTTTAACCTGATGGTCGCGCGCATCCGCCAGCTGATGGATCAGATCATCGAGGAGCAGGAGGCCAAGCGAAAGAGTGAGCTTGAAGTTCTGCAAGCCCAGATCAATCCGCATTTTCTATACAACACGCTCAACTCGGCCGTACGGATGGCAGGCGTCGGCAAAAAGGAGGAAGTGATCACGACGATCACTTCGCTGTCCAAATTGTTCCGCTTGTCGCTCGGCAGAGGCAAGCCGATCATCACCGTCGCGGAAGAACTTGAGCATATCCGGCATTACCTGATCATACAGAAGATGAGGTACAAGCAAAAATTCGAGTATGAGATCGAAGCCGAAGAAGCGGCGCTTGGCTGCCTCACGCTCAAGCTCTTACTGCAGCCAATTGTGGAAAATTCGATCTACCACGGGATCGAGCAGATGGCAGATCCGGGCTTCATCCACATTCGCGCAGCAATAATAGGGGAGCGCATTTTGTTCCAGGTGAGCGACAACGGCTTGGGCATGCGCCCTGACGTTTGCGCGCAAATTTTGCAGGGGGAGCATCAGAGCAAAGGGGGATCAGGGGTTGGCGTCAAGAACATTCATGAGCGTATCCGCCTTTACTACGGGGAGGCATATGGCGTTTCGATTGAAAGCGAAGAAGAGATGGGAACGGTTGTGAGCATATGGATACCATTCATCGAACCAAAAGGCGAAGAAGAATCAGCATAAGCGTTTTCGGGGTGCTCCTCGTGTTGATAGCTCAGTTGTCCGCCTGCACGGCGACGGACGAGGAAAACCGTCACGACCGGATCGAGACGATCGCGTTGATCGTCAAGATGAAGCACGGCGATTTTTGGCGTACCGTCAAGATGGGCGCGGAATCAGCCGCGAAAGAGCTGGATGTGAACCTGAATTTTTACGCACCGGACTATGAAGAGGATGTTGAGGGGCAGATCAGGCTGATTAACCAAGCGTTCCTCGATGGGGCGGACGCGGTGGTGATCGCCGCCAATGACGCAACCTCGCTTACTGAGGTCGTCAAAGGGGCAAATCGAACTCGCATTCCACTCATCTCGATCGATTCCGAGTTTTCCACCGACCAGGTGAAAAGCTTCATCGGCACCGACAATCTCGATGCGGGCAAAAAAGCGGCTGACAAACTGATGCAGCTTGTGGGCAACCATGGAAAAATCGCGATGATGGGCTCGATCACAGGCGCCGACAATACGGAGCAGCGGGAGCTCGGGCTGCGGCAGGTGCTCTCCCATTACCCGCAGGTGCAGCTGGTCGCAGAGGCGTACAGCAGAGCCGATCCCAAGCTTGCGGCCGAGCTCGTGCGCAAGCTGCTCACAGGAAATGAGAAGATCGACGGCATCCTCGCCTTAAACGCCACCGTGGCCATCGCGATCGCCGAGGAAATCAACAAGCTGGGGCTCACAGGCAAAATCAAGCTCGTGACCATCGATAGCCCGCCAGAAGTGCTGGATTTTTTGCAGGACGGCGTGATCCAAGCAACGATCATCCAAAAGCCGTTCAGCATTGGGTATTTGAGCATCAAGCATGCCGTGGAAGCGATCGATGGTATCCCTGTCCCGGGGCGGGTCGATACCGGCACAAAGGTGATCGATCTGGAAAACATGTTTTGGTCGGAGAATCAGAAGCTGCTGTTCCCGTTTGTGAAGTAACCAGCAAGTGATGAGGATTTTGCTAGGAATGATGAGAATTTTCTATTATCTTTTCCGGTGGAATCGCTTACATTTTGATACAGATAGGAAAATATTGAAATGCACCCAGATTTTATCACTTGAGAGTAAATACGATATCGATCTGTAAGGGGGATGTTGTAGTGAAAAAACTGGTTCTCTCATCGCTTGCTGCTGTCGTTACGTTATCCATCGCGGGATGCTCTAGCCAAAGCGGCTCCCAACCGACGTCAGGAAGCGGAGACGGCGGTAAGCCCAAAATCGGGGTCGCCATCTACAAGTTCGACGATACGTTCATGACGGGCGTGCGCAACGCCATCTCGCAAGCGGCGGAAGGCAAAGACGAGGTGGACATCGTTGACAGCCAAAATTCACAGCCGACGCAAAATGACAAGGTCGACTTGTTCATCACCAAGAAAGTCAGCTCGCTCGCCATTAACCCGGTTGACCGTACGGCAGCGGGCGTCATTATCGATAAAGCGAAGCAGGCGAACATTCCGGTCGTCTTCTTCAACCGCGAGCCGATGCCCGAGGATATGCAGAAGTGGGATAAGGTGTATTACGTTGGAGCGAAAGCGGAGGAATCCGGAACGATTTCCGGTCAACTGCTGGTCGATTACTGGAAGGCGCATCCCGAGGCCGACAAGAACAAGGACGGTGTGCTGCAATATGTCATGCTGAAAGGCGAGCCAGGCCACCAGGATGCGGAGCTGCGGACAAAATTCTCGATCAAGGCGATTGAAGACGCGGGTATCAAGGTGGAGAAGGTCGCCGAAGATACCGCGATGTGGGATCGCGTGAAAGGGCAGGAGAAAATGGCAGCATTCCTTGCGGCCAATGGAGACAAGATCGAAGCGGTGCTTGCGAACAACGACGACATGGCGCTCGGCGCGATCGAAGCGTTGAAGGCGGCAGGCTATTTCAAAGATAACAAATACATGCCAGTGGTAGGCGTGGACGCAACGGCACCGGCACTCAAAGAGCTGGAAGCCGGCACATTGCTCGGTACCGTGCTCAACGACGCAAAAAACCAGGGCAAAGCGACGCTTAACATCGCCGACGCGCTCGCTAAAGGGCAGACGCCAGGCAAGGATAACACGGGCTATGACATCACCGACGGCAAATACGTCTGGGTTCCGTACAAAAAAATCACCAAGGAAAACATGAGCGACGCCCAGTAAGCCTCGCGAAAACCCACTCGGTGCAGCGTGAACGTGTCGCCGGGTGGGTTTTTCTCCAGTATGCGCAAGCGAATTGACGACCCTGATGCGAGGGTGGGAGGCAATCGATAGCCATGACCGAATACGTGCTTGAAATGAAAGGAATATGCAAAGAGTTCCCCGGTGTAAAAGCGCTCGATGATGTCACGCTGCAAGTCCGCAAAGGAACCGTACATGCGCTGATGGGGGAAAATGGAGCAGGGAAATCGACCTTGATGAAATGCCTGTTCGGCATGTACAAACCCGATGCGGGTGAAATCATCCTGCACGGGCAGAAAGTGCAAATCACGAGCTCCAAAGCGGCGCTTGACAGCGGCATCTCGATGATCCATCAGGAGCTTCATCCCGTGCCGTTCCGCAATGTGATGGAAAACATCTGGCTGGGCCGTTTTCCGATCAAACAAATCGGACCGTTTCCGTTCGTCGATGAAAAGAAAATGCAGCACGACACGAATGCACTCTTAAAAGAGCTGAATCTGGATGTGAAGCCGACGGATCGGGTTGGCAGCCTATCCGTGTCCAAAATCCAGTCGATCGAGATCGCCAAGGCGGTCTCCTACCATGCGAAAGTAATCGTGATGGACGAACCGACCTCCTCCTTGACTGGCGCAGAAGTGGAGCAGCTGTTTGCCATCATTGAAAAATTAAAAAGCACCGGTGTTTCGATTATTTACATCTCCCACAAGATGGAGGAGATCTTGCGGATATCCGACGATGTGACGATCATGCGCGATGGTAAAAAAATCGGTACCTGGAACGCAGCGGAGCTGACGACGGATATCATCATTGCACGGATGGTCGGGCGCGATTTGTCGCAGCGCTTTCCCGAACGGAGCAATCAGCCGGGCGATGTGCTGCTGAAGGTGGAAGGACTCACGTCGCCATTTCCCCAATCGTTCAAAAACGTCTCATTCGAGCTGCGCGAGGGAGAAATTTTGGGGGTAGGCGGGCTGGTCGGCGCACAGCGGACCGAGCTGATCGAGGCGCTGTTCGGCTTGCGTTCAGTTGTGTCGGGTGAGATTTGGATTCGCGGGAAACGGGTGAAAATCAAGACTCCCATCGATGCAAAAAAGCAAAAAATCGCGCTTTTGACCGAGGAACGTCGCGCCACCGGTATTTTTCCCGTTTTGCCGGTATGGGAGAACACGGTTATGGCCAATCTCGCACGCTACCAGCGCCCTTATTTACTGCTCGATGAGCGGATGCAAAAGCAGCAGGTAGCCAAAAGCATCGATCTCTTGCGCGTCAAGACGCCGTCGATGAAAACGCTCATCAAAAACTTGTCAGGCGGAAACCAGCAAAAGGTGTTGCTTGCGCGATGGCTATTGACGGAGCCGGATATTCTTTTGCTCGATGAACCGACACGGGGCATCGATGTTGGCGCGAAGTATGAGATTTATTCGATCATTGCAGATCTGGCCAAACAAGGGAAAAGCATCATTATGATTTCGTCGGAAATGCCAGAGCTGCTTGGCATGTCAGACCGAATCATGGTGATGTGCGAAGGAAGGCTGACGGGCACCGTGGATGGTAAAAGCGCGACGGAGGAAGACATCATGCGGCTTGCCACTAGGCATTTGGCGTAGGAGGGGAGAAGAAACGGATGAGCAGTGTAAGCGCAAAGCAAGCCAAAGAATTTTTGTTTCAGAATGCGATCTATATCGTGCTGATCGTGCTCATTTTGGGCATCGCCGTCTATGATCCGCGCTTTTTATCGGTTACGACCTTGCGCGATATTTTGCTGCAATCGTCGACGAGAGCGATTATTGCGCTGGGGGCAGCATTCGTGCTGATCACGGGCGGTGTCGATTTGTCTGCTGGACGGGTGGTAGGGCTTACGGCAGTCTTGTCGGCGTCGATGCTGCAGATGCAGGACTACCCGCGCCGCTTCTTTCCCGATCTGCCTGACTTGCCACTTTTGGTGCCAATCGTGCTGGCCATCTTGGCTGGCTTGATCGTCGGCCTGATCAACGGGCTGATCGTCGCCAAGTTCAGCGTTCCACCGTTCATCGCCACGCTGGGCACTATGGTCATCGTCTATGGGGTCAACTCAATCTATTTCGATATGAAGCCGAACGAATCGCAGCCAATCGGCGGGCTCTCCAAGGAGTTCAGCCATTTAGGCACAGGGTTCATCGGACCCAATGGCCCCTACTCGATCCCGTATATCGTCATCATCGCGGTGGTTGTCGCGTTTTTCGTCTGGGTCATTTTCAATAAGACAAGGCTGGGCAAAAACATGTATGCAATCGGCGGCAATATACAAGCCGCGACCGTATCGGGAATCAATGTAGGGTGGAACCTGATGATCATCTATGCGATCGCAGGCGCGTTGTATGGCCTTGCAGGAGTGCTGGAAGCAGGCCGCACGGGTGGTGCCACCAATAACTACGGTAATATGTACGAGCTCGATGCTATTGCGGCGTGCGTCGTCGGGGGCGTTTCCACATCGGGGGGGATCGGCAAAGTATCCGGTATTTTGACCGGCGTGCTGATTTTCGGGGTCATTAACTACGGGCTGACGTTCATCGGTGTAAACCCATACTGGCAGCTTATCATCAAAGGGCTGATCATCATCGCTGCAGTATCGTTCGATATTCGCAAGTATTTGGCCAAAAAATAAGCCGTAAAAATCAATGGAGTGCTGACAACAAACCGTAACCACGGTGAAGAGAAAGGCGGGGGGAGAGTGGTGTGGCTCCCTCACGTCAATCCCTTTGTTGTCAGCACTCCTTCATTGTCCATCCCCTCAAACACGATGGATACTTTCTCATCCATAATTTCTTCAAGCGGCCAGGCACCTTCGCTGCGAACCCAGTCGTACAAAGCATTGTAGTAAATGTTTTCAAGCATGTTGGCAACGACGAGCGGGTTGAATTTCGTCTTGAGCCGCCCTTTATCCTGAGCTTCTTCGATGAGATCAGCAAAAAGCTGGCGCAGCTCAACATTGGCATTCTTTTCCGAATCGAAAATTTGCCGGTGCTTCATCGATGATTCCAGCAGCACCTTCATGAAGTCGTAATTCTGGATATTAACCTCGTTTAAAATTTTATAAATGCGTAGCACGCGCTGCTTGCAGCTATCGCCATAATCCCACTCATCGCGGCGCTCCTCGATTTCCTGCAGCCGGTCATAGCCCCAGTGGGCGAGGATCGCTTCCTTGGAGGCGAAATGCAAAAAAATCGTCCCTCTTGCTACGTCGGCTTCCTCCGAAATCATGTCGATGGTCGTAGATTCGAAGCCGTGTTCTTTAAACAGCTTGATCGCTGCATTGAATATCTTTTGGCGGGTTTCCCGCTTTTTCCGTTCCCGTCGTGTGGTCATTTCGCGCACCTCCATTTTTTGTATTATAGCACATTTGAAAATATCCGCAGAAAAACTGTAGACGAAAAATGCATTAGAATGTATATTTATATAAAACGGTGAATAAATATTCGAAATAGAATGATTCACTGCCCAGAATGGGAACGGGATTTAATCAAGGGGGACTGTGCCATGGCAATGACAAAAACCATTACAGTGCGTCACGCGCTGATTGAAGATTTGGATCAAATGCTGGAAATCATTAATAAGTATGCCCAACAAGGGTTGATGCTGCCGCGCACGAAGCTGTCGGTCTGTGAAAATTTGCAATGCTTCCTGGTCGCCCACGACGGCGAATCGGTCGTAGGTGTCGCTGGCTTGCATATTTTGTGGGAGGATCTCTCGGAAATCCGCTCGCTTGCCATTGCGGAAAATACGAAAGGCTTGGGCATCGGCAAGCAGCTGGTCGAGGCGCTTGTTGAGCATAGCAAACGATTAGGGATCAGACGTGTCCTGTCGCTTACGTATCAGAAAGAGTTTTTTGAAAAATGCGGTTTTACTGTTGTAGCAAAAGAAGGTTTGCCGCAAAAAGTTTGGAAGGATTGCATCAACTGCTCCAAGCTGCCGGTTTGCGACGAGATCGCAATGATCCGCGAGGCGTTCTAACTGTTGCGAGCACATCGATCCATCCATTTTTACCCATCCATATGGTATGATTGTAGAGATGAATGGAGGGATAAGGATGGCAGTACGCAATGAAAGCACTGTATTGCAAAACGGCATCAAAATGCCATGGCTCGGTTTGGGCGTCTGGAAAGTAAAAGAAGGTTCAGAAGTGGTTGATGCTGTGAAAGCGGCGATCGCAACCGGCTACCGGAGCATTGACACCGCTGCGGTTTACGGCAATGAGGACGGCGTTGGCAAAGGAATTGCAGAATCCGGAGTCGCCCGCGATGAGCTGTTCATCACCAGCAAAGTGTGGAATGCCGACCAAGGCTACGACTCTACCCTTCAAGCGTTTGATGCGAGCATGAGCAAGCTTGGCCTAGATGTGCTTGATCTCTATCTCATCCATTGGCCGGTAAAAGGCAAATACAAAGAAACATGGCGTGCGCTGGAAACGTTGTATAAAGAAGGCCGCGTTCGTGCGATTGGCGTGAGCAACTTCCACGTCCATCATCTGGAAGACTTGCTTGATGGCGCAGAGGTGGCGCCGATGGTGGATCAGGTTGAATTCCATCCGCTGCTGAGCCAGGTTGAGCTGCGCACGTTTGCCAAGCAGCACAACATCCAGCTTGAGGCATGGAGCCCGCTTATGCAAGGAAACCTCGATTTGCCACTGCTGACAGAGCTCTCTAGCAAATACGGGAAAACGGCTGCACAGATCGTCCTGCGCTGGGATATTCAGCATGAAGTGGTGACGATTCCAAAATCCATCACGCCTGCTCGTATTGCCGAAAATGCCGATATTTTTGATTTCGCGCTTTCCGCGGAGGATATGGAGAAGATCGATGGCCTCAATCAAAACAAACGATTCGGCCCCGATCCGGATAACTTCAACTTTTAATATGCTTGTACATAAAACCGGCCTAGCGCCGGTTTTTTATTTTTTCAAGGCAGTCGTATTTTTCTCTAATAGTTTCTCAAAAAAAGGGAACACTGAAAGAGAATTTGAGCTTTGACAACCAGACAACTTCTAAAGGAGGAACAGCTGTGAAAAAGTGGATTGCGAGTGCCGTCCTGCTGTGGGCGATTACAGGGAACGGAATGGTGTATGCCACGCCCGAACATGAACACCCGGACAAATCGGCAGGGCAAACGCAAGGCAAAATCGAGAGTGAGACGCAAGGGAAACGGATGGTCTCAATCTATGATGGCAGCGGCAAGGAAATCGGCAAAGCGGTCGTGTTTCAAGAAGGAAACGGCGTGCGTGTCGAAGTAAAAGTCAGCGGGCTTACTCCTGGTCAGCATGGTTTTCATATTCATGAAAAAGCTTTCACCGACTTCGATTTCAAAACGTCTGGCGAGCATTTGAATCCGGGACATCGCCAGCATGGCTTTGATAATCCGAAAGGGTTCCATATGGGCGACATGACCAATCTGGAAGTCAAGGAAGACGGCACTGGCGAAAATAGCTTCCTGATCGAAGGGGCGAATTTGGCGAAAAACAGTCCGCAATCACTGCTCGGACGGTCGATCATTATCCACGCCCAGCCAGATGATTACAAAACCGACCCTGCCGGCAATTCCGGCGAACGTATTGCGGGGGGAAATATCCAATAGCAACAATAGCAAAGCCGGCGACAAAAAAATTGTTGCCGGTTTTTCTTTTTCGATCAGCCTGCATGCATTGACAAGCGGTTTGATGGCACATACAATAAGAAGCATTGCTAGAAAAGGAACTATTTTCTGACTGAAAGGTATGGCCCGCCCTCTATGGATAGTCGTCGTGAGCAGTATATTAAAGAGTTTGAAAGCATTTTTCGAGTTTTCAACCGCAGGTTTCTGCGGGAAATGAATCAAATTTTTGGCGACCGACTGTCCTATTCGGAATTTCTTTATTTGAAATTCTTGGATCAGAAGGGCTCGCAGATGGTTTCTGCTCTGTCCGAAGAGTTTAGCGTATCCGTAAGCCATATTACGGCTGTGATGAACACACTGGTGAGCGAGGGCTATGTAAACAGAGTACGTTCCGAGCAGGATCGGCGTGTGGTGGAATTGACGATCACAGAAGAGGGAAAACGGTTAATTACCGAACTGGACAGTGTGAAAGATGTACATATGCGGAATTCGTTTGAGCCGCTCAGTACGGAAGAAATTGCACAACTACTGGCACTCTATCAAAAATTGTCCACAAAAAACCCTAGTCAGTCTTGAGGCTAGGGTTCTTCTTTTTCTCTTTTGACATGACATCCACACGCTTGTTGCAGGATATTCTTGCGAGAATGTTGAATCATAAGGGAAGGAACCTAGCTGCGGAGGGTACGCAACGTGCAAAAAATCGACTGGGACAACTATTTGCTGCCATTTGAGCAGGCTGTGGAAGAGTTAAAGGTAAAATTCAAAAATTTGCGCAATGAGCTGAAAAAGCGCGATGAACATACACCCATTGAATTCGTCACCGGAAGGGTCAAATCGCTCGCCAGCATTTACAATAAAGCGAAGCGTTTACAAGTGCCAATCAACGAGCAGATCGCTTGGGAACTGCGAGACATCGCGGGCATTCGTGTGATGTGTCAGTTCATCGATGATATTGCTGTCGTTACGGAAATGATTCGCCAACGCAAAGACATGACTGTCTTTTTGGAGAAAGACTACGTCAGCAAGCCGAAGGAAAGCGGCTACCGAGGCTACCATCTGTCCGTAGAATATCCGCTGATGACGGCGCGCGGTCAACTGACCATCCCAGTGGAAATCCAGATTAGGACGCTTGGGATGAACTTTTGGGCGACCATTGAGCATTCGCTGAACTACAAATACGAAGGCGTCATACCGAGCGACATTCGCCAGCGGTTGATCGAAGCGGCCAAGGCATCCTACAAGCTGGATAACGAAATGAACAATATCCGAGAAGAGATCAAGGAAGCGCAAGTGGCGTTTACCCGCAAGGAAGAGCTGGAGGTCGATTCCTTAATCGGCTTGGTCGAGCTTGATCTGGATGCAGACGACGATGAGGATGCGGAGCCATTGAATGTTGAACCTAAGCCAATCGAGGGGAAGGATTGATAGGATGAGCCAACCGGTGATTAACTGGCAAGAAGAGGTAAGCAAGCGGCAGGATGAGCTGCTACTGGCGACGCAGAAATTTTTGCAAATCAAAAGCGTGCTCGATTTTTCGACAGCTTCAGCTGGAGCGCCGTTCGGAAGCGAAATCCGCAAAGCATTGGATTACGTGCTCGATGTTTGTAAGGAAGCGGGCATGGAAATCAAAGATGTCGAGGGATACGCTGGCCATGCCGAATTCGGCGCGGGCGACGAACTGGTCGGGATTTTGAGCCATGTGGATGTAGTTCCAGAGGGAGACGGATGGAGCGTACCGCCGTATGAAGGCCGGATTGTGGATGGCAAGCTCATTGCGCGCGGTGCCATCGATGACAAGGGACCGACAATGGCCGCAATTTATGCCGCCAAAATCGTTAAGGAGCTGGGGCTTCCGCTCGGCAAGCGCGTTCGGCTGATTTTCGGCACCGATGAAGAGACGTCATGGCGCTGTGTAGATCGCTATTTCCAAACGGAGGAAATGCCGACGGTGGCATTTACTCCTGATGCGGACTTTCCGATCATCTATGCGGAAAAAGGCATGACCGATCTCGGTGTAAGCCAGACGCTGGCGGACTGGCAGCAGCTCGGCGTGGCGGAAGAGAATGAGCCGGAAGCGGGCTTGCGCACATTCGATTCGGGCTTGCGTGTCAACATGGTGCCGGATCATGCCAAAGCGGTTCTGCGCTGTGCGAAGCTGTCTGCAGAGAAACTGGTGGCGCGCTACAACGACTATCTCGCACAAGCGAAGCTTACGGGTGAGTCGACAGTAGGGCAAGGCGAGGTGATGTTGAAGCTGGAAGGGCACTCCGCTCACGGTAGCACGCCGGAGCTCGGGGTCAACGCTGGAACCATGCTCGCTCATTTCCTCGCCTCAGTCAAGCTGGACGCGCGGGGAGCGGCGTTCGCTCGTTTCGTAGACCAGTATTTTTATGGCCAGCATTACGGCGAAAACCTCGGCATTGCCGCAAATGACGAGGAAATCGGTCCGCTGACAGTCAATACGGGCGTGTTCCACTATGAAGCAGAGGGCGACGCGAATATGCTGGTCAACATTCGTTATCCGCATTCCGCGCCTTACGAAGCGTGGGAGCCTCGCTTTTTGGAAAAACTGAAACCAGCAGGCTATGCATTGCGTATCAATGAGCATCGCGGGCCACTGTTCGTGGATAAGGAGCATCCGCTGATCACGACACTTTCACGCGTTTGGACGGAGCAGACGGGAAAAGAAGCCGAATTGCTTTCGATTGGCGGAGCGACCTATGGCCGCGCGTTGAAGGTTGGCGTCGCATTCGGACCGCTATTCCCAGGCCGTCCTGATTCCGCGCATCAGAAGGATGAGCATATCATGGTGGAAGATTTGCTCAAGGCGACAGCCCTGTATGCGCAGGCGATTTACGAACTGGCCAAGGAGTAGGCACCAGTCGTTTAGACGAACGGGCCAGCATCAGGAAGGAAGATGTTTTTACATGACGAAATCATTCGCAGCATTCGGATTGCGCACCGAGGTTTTGAAAGGTGTGGAGGATCTTTATTACAAAGAGCCGACGCAGATTCAAACTGAGGCGATCCCGCTGATTATGGAAGGTAAGGATGTGATCGGCCAAGCGCAGACGGGCACCGGTAAAACGGCGGCGTTTGTGCTGCCGATCTTGCACAAGCTCGTACCGGGGAAAAAGGATGTGCAGGCGCTCATCTTGACGCCGACCCGCGAGCTGTCTGTGCAGATCGCTGCCGAGATCGAAAAGCTTGGCAAACACCTCGATGTCAACGTGCTTTCCCTACACGGGGGAACCGACATCGACAAACAGCTTAACCGGCTGAAGGCAAATGTGCAGATTGTTGTTGGGACGCCCGGCCGCATTCTCGATCACTTGAAGCGTGGCTCTCTCCATTTCGGCCGCATTTCGACGCTTGTGTTGGATGAGGCTGACAAAATGCTGGAGATGGGTTTTCTTGATGAGGTTGCGGAAGTGCTGTCGGGCACCCCGCAGCAAAAGCAAGTGCTTCTCTTCTCCGCTACGATGCCGGATGATGTGAAAAAGCTGTCCCAGCAATTCATGCAGCAGCCACCGCACATCAAAATCGAGAACAAGCAGAAAACGGTCGAGCAGATCGAGCAGGTGTTCTATGTCGTCAACCAAAGCGACAAGCAGGATGCACTGATGGATTTGATCGAACAAACCAAACCGTTTTTGGCAATTATCTTTGCCAATACCCAGCAACGTGTGCAACAATTGACAGGACACCTCAAGGAACAAGGATTGAGCGTGGAAGGACTTTACGGTGATTTGTCCCAGAATAAGCGGGAACAGCTGATGAAAAACTTCCGCAACATGAAGTTCCAGTTCCTGGTTGCCACTGATATCGCTGCCAGAGGTCTGGACGTGGAAGGCGTCACCCATGTATTCAACTACGATTTGCCGAATGACATGGAAAGCTATATCCACCGCGTCGGACGCACGGGCCGCGCTGGACAGTCGGGGACGGCAATCTCGCTTGTTTCTCCTCGTCAAAAAAATATCCTGGGCCGGATCGCGAAAAGCACGAAGACGACGATTGAAGAAAAAGTCTTGAGTGCGGGCCGCCATCTGGATGAAGGACGAAAAGAGCGGGCGTCAGAGCGTGAAGCGCACTTCGTGGAATTGCGTAAAGAGAAAAAACGTGAGGAATCCGTACAGCAAAAGAAAAAAGAGACGCCTGTGCTCGAAGCCCTGAAAAAAGCCAAACCAGTCAAGCCGGGCTATAAACGGAAGCTCAAGCAGGAAGTGCAGGAGCTGCAGACTGCGTATGAGCAAAAGCAAAAGCGCGAGGCAGCCAAGGCAGCGCGCAAAAGCGGAGCCAAGGCTGGTGCGGCAGGGGCAAAAGGCCCAAAAGGACCAGCAGGTAAAAACGGCAGCTCGCCTTCTAATAGAGGCACTGGCAACCCAAATCCATATGCCAAAGGACCAAACGGCAGAGGCTCGTTTGGTAAAGGTACCGGCGGCAGAGGAAAAAAATAGTTCATTTTCCAAGAAAATGGGCACCCTACCGATGAAAGGAGCGTGCAGACAGCATGGCGATGAAATGTATCACTGTCTATACAAACAGCTACGAAGCTTTTTCCGATGTATATGAGAAGGTGTTAAATGTAGATTTGGGTGAATACGAAGAGAAAGAAGTAGAAGGAATTACGGTGAGTGATGCGGGCAGCGTGCCTGAGGAGTATATCGAGCGCATGCGCAGCAAGCCGGAAGTTGCAGTTATGTCCATCAAGCGCAAGGGAATCACCATCCTTCAGCATGGCGATGTGTTTGAAATGCTGATCCCGGAAAAAGAAATTGTACATGCCTAACAACTCGTTTATCGAGTTGTTTTTTTTTTTGTCAGGCGACTAAGAACGACAGACTACGTCATTTTTCAACAATAGGACTTTCTCATCAGGAAAACTACGAGTAAAATAGAGAAAACAGTATATCTATTACATATCACCTGAAAGAAACGATTGGCGAAAGGAGTTTTTTATGAGCCAAGGTTGTCCTTATTGCGGCAATGAGCTGCAGAAGCATGAATTTTTCTGCGCGGATTGCGGGCAAGATGAATTTATTTGCTACCGTGCAGTGAAGGATTACCTGCGCAAACATCCGAATTCGAACGCGATGCAGGTTGCCAATGCGACAGGCATTTCCGTATCCAAAATCCTGCAGTATATCCGAGAAGGCTCACTCGCAGTTGTGGAGCAGGAAGGCCGACGGGCAAGGCAGTGAGAAGAGGACACAAACCAGCAACCAAAACAGTCACCATTGTCACATTCGGTTTGTTTATGCTATTCGGCCTACTGTTGCTTTCCTTTGTCACACAAAGGCCCGAAATTGATCCGCCCAAAGCCTTGAACGGTGTACTCGATGCAACGGGCTGGGATTTTGCAAGTCAAGGGAATGTAAAGCTTGAGGGCCAATGGGAGTTTTATCATAGCCAGCTGCTTAGTCCCGCTGATTTTACCCAACGAAATGGTGATGTGAAGCCTTCATTGACGGGCTACATGCCCGTACCGGCACAATGGGAAAGCTACCCGATCCCGAATTCGTCCCCATTCGGCTACGGAACGTTTCGTCTGCGGGTCAAGATGCAAAAGCAGCAAGGGACCATTTTCGGGATCAAACAGTCGATCATTCGGACGGCCCACCGGGTTTTTGTGAACGGCCAAGAAATCGGTAGCCAAGGCGTGCCGGGACGGACCATGGAGGAGACGATACCGAAGAATTTACCGTATACGCGTTTTTTCGCCATCCAGGGTGACCAAGCCGACATCATCGTGCAGATCGCCAACTATGAATACAGTTCAGGCGGATTCAATCAGCCCCTCGTGTTAGGGGTCCAAAAGAAAATCATCACTGAATGGGGAAAAAGCGTGACGTCCGAGCTTTTGATCGCCATCGGCTTTTTGCTGGCAGGAGCCTATTTCCTTGCCTTGTACCTGATGATACGAAAGGAACGCGCATGGCTGTATTTCGGTTTAATTGGTATTTTTGGCTGCATCTACCTGCTTACGCAAGGGGAAAAGCTGATCAATGTGCTGATCCCCGACATTCCGTACGTGTGGTTCACAAAGCTGCAGTGCATATCAGGACTTTGTGCCCAACATTTTATTTTGGTTTATGCCCAGGCTACCTTTCCGGGCATATGTCGAAAAGGGCTCGTGCGAGCGATCCTGCTTTTCAACTTCGTGTTGATGGGCATTGTGCTCTTCACGCCCGTTGTTATTTTTTCACAGCTGCAAAACCTCATTTTTGCAACTGGGGTCTCATGCATTCTATGTATGTTATATGTGATGATCGTCGGGGCGTTCCGGGGCCTCGAGGGCGCAATTTATATGGCGATCGGAGCCTTTTCTCTCCTTGCGATCGACTCCACCAACCTTCTGTACATTTTGGGCTACAGCATTCCGGTCGGGGTGAATCCGATCTTACTGCTTCTCTTAATTTGCTCGCAGGTACTGCTGCTCTCCAAGCGATTCACGAATACATATGTCAAGGTGGAAAAGTTGTCGGAGCAACTGATGGCGATGGACAAGCTGAAGGACGAGTTCCTCGCCAATACGTCGCATGAGTTGAAAACGCCGTTGCATGGCATCGTAAACATTGCGCAATCGCTGATGGAAGGCGCAGCGGGCGAGCTGAACGGCAAGCAGGAAGAAAACATGGCCATTATCGTGTCGGCAGGAAGAAGGATGGCGAACCTCGTCAACGATATTTTGGATCTGGCGAAGCTAAAAAACGATGAGATCGTACTGAAACGCAAGCTGGTTGAGTTACAGCCAGTCGTTCAGGTGATCTTTGAGATGTTCCGACATTTGATTGGACCCAAACCGCTTCGGTTCGTCAGCATGCTGCCGGAATCCCCGTTGCTTGTGTTTGCCGATGAAGATCGGCTTACCCAAATATTGTACAATTTGCTGGGCAATGCGCTTCGCTTCACGGCGGAAGGGGAGATAGTCATCTCCGCCGTACAAAAAAACGGATGGCTGGAAATCTCCGTCCGCGATACAGGAATCGGCATTCCGGAAGAAAACTGGCAGCTGATCTTTAATTCGTTTGAGCAAACGGGAAGTTCTGTAGCGCGGGAATACGGCGGCACTGGGCTTGGGCTGAGCATCACGCGCAGGCTTGTCGAATTGCACGGAGGCAGCATCTGGGTCCATTCGGAAGTAGGGGTAGGCTCGGTCTTCACCTTTACGCTGCCCGTCACGGCGGGGCGCAAGGAAGTACGGGAGGAGCAGCGCAACAAATGGAGCGGGCGGGAAACCGCACTCATTCCGGCGCCGCTGCCAGCTGCTACGCAGATGCATAGCGACGGCTTTACTGTCTTGGTAGTCGACGACGATGCCGCCAATCTGCAAGTGCTGCGGAACATTTTATCGATGGAGCGGTACAACGTCATTGCCGTTTCGAACGGGGAAGAGGCGCTGCGGCAGTTGGAAGAGCGGGGCACGATCGATCTTGTGATTACGGACTTGATGATGCCGGGATTATCGGGAATCGAACTGTGCAAACGGATACGCGAGCACTATTCCCTCTCCGAATTGCCGGTAGTAATGTTGACGGCACGTAATTGGCAGGATGATATTTTGGCCGGATTCGCTGCCGGTGTGAACGATTATCTCGGCAAGCCGGTTGATGCGGGTGAAATGAAGGCACGCATCCGCACGCTGGTGGAGCTGAAAAAATCGGTGCAAGAGCGGATCGGCTCAGAAATCGCCTTTTTGCAGGCGCAAATCAAGCCGCATTTTTTGTTCAATACGTTGAACACGATTTTGGCTGTCAGCGAGAAAAGCTTACCGGAAGCACAGGATCTATTGGCGGAGCTTGGCCACTATTTGCGCGGAAGCTTTGATTTCGAAAACCGGCAGCAGCGCATTCCCATCCGTAAAGAGCTTGAATTGGTCATGTCGTATTTGACCATCGAAAAAGCGAGATTCGGTGAACGGCTGAAGATCATCTATGAGATTGATCCGACGCTCAATACACTGATACCGCCGTTGGTTATCCAGCCGCTTGTGGAGAATGCGGTGCGTCATGGCGTCACCAAAAAAACGGAAGGCGGCACGGTGAAGGTGTCGGTGCAAAGTACCGCTGAGCATGTCGTCATCTCGGTGCAAGATGATGGAGTGGGCATGGATTTGAAAAATCGGCATGCTCAGCCGGTAGAGCGCGGGGCCAAAGCGGGTGTTGGGCTGTACAATGTGGAGCGCCGTCTCAAGGCGATGTACGGCTGCGGCCTTGAAATCAACAGTACCTCTGGAAAGGGGACCAGCGTGACCATGAGACTGAGGAAGGAGGGATTGGATGCTGCGAGCAATGCTGGTGGATGACGAATTGCCATCCCTTACTTGGTTAGAAAAACGGCTGCACGGATTGGACAATGTGGTCATTGTCGGGACGTTCATAAACCCCCACGAGGCATTAGATTCGTTGGCAGACTCTCAACCGGATGTCGTCTTTTTGGATATCGACATGCCGGGCATGAATGGCCTTGAGATGGCGGAGCGAATGATAGAGACCGACCCGCATGTCCATATCGTCTTTGTCACCGCTTATAATTATTACGCCACGGAAGCGTTCGAGCTCAGTGCCATCGACTACGTGCTGAAACCCGTTACGACGGCCCGACTGGAAAAAACGATCAGCCGGATGGCAACCCGGCAGCAGCCAACGAAAGACTTGCAGGAGACGTCTGGGAATGTGGCAATTCACTGCTTTGGTCGCTTCGACGTAGTCGTGGACCAGCAAACGAGCGGAATGAAATGGCGCACCTCGAAGGAACGTGAACTTCTTGCCTTCCTCGTGCACAATCGGAACGAGCTAATTGCCAAGGAGAAAATTTTGGATGAGCTGTGGCCGGAAACACCTCATGAGCAAGCCAAAGCTTACTTGCATACCTGCGTATACAACTTGCGCAAAAAATGGCTCGATCTCGGCTACAAGGAAATTTTGGAATATACGAACGGTTGCTATCGATTGAACACCAGCGGGATTGATTGCGATGTGGATGGTTTTAAGCAGCTGATGTCCGCATGTGCGCAAGTCAATGCGGAAACGATCATGGTGTGCGAACGGATCGTCAAGTTGTACAAAGGCAACTATTTGGAGGAAGACGGGTTCCTCTGGTCGATTGCCATTCAGGAGGATTACAAGGAAAAATACATGAAGCTGGTTATGAAGATGGCCGAATATTACGTAAGGGCAGGGCAGTATCCGCAAGCGGCTTCCAGTTACCGCCAAATCGTCAAGCTCAACCCGTTTCTCGATCACGTCAATGAAATGCTGCTCAAGGTATATGCGCAAATGGGAGATCGGCTCTCCATGGTGCGCCATTACAATGAGTTCACTCAGTTGCTGAAAGATGAACTGGGTATAGCCCCGATGCAATCCACGACACTTTTATACAGCCAGCTTTGCGACGGCTTCATCGACGGCCGGTTGTCCTAATCAGCGTGTTACTAAAACAAAGAGCGGCCTACCAGAGAACGTATTCACTGGTGGGACCGCTCTTTGTTGTTTTTTCCTTAAATAGGGTACTATAGCCAGCGCAGCCCTTTTGGATAATGGTTTTTCAGCTGTTCATCCACCTGCTTGCCCCAGCCCAGGGCAAAACCGTCCACTGTGACGATCGTCCATCCGTTTTGTCCGGAGTGAGTCAAGGATTCACCCTTCAGGTAACGCAAAACCGCTGAATCGGACGATGTGAAATTGGCAGTCCGTGCCGCATCGGTAGGGCGGCAGCCGAGCGCTAACGCATGCGAAGGTTCAAAACGGCCTTTTTTCACGGTGCCCAGATGCCAGCCGGCACGCGCGACTTTGATTCCGGCAAGGTCGATGTAACCTTGCGGAAGCACGTACAGCTGCTCACCAAACAGGATGTAGGCGGAAGGATCTGTTGAAGCTAGGGACAGCCCCGGCAGCGCTTCACGTGCAAACTCGTTCCAGAGGCCAATCGCTTCAGCAAGGCCTGCAGCAGGCTTGGCTGGTTTATTTTTCTTTTTCGCTGCAACCTGCACAGGGGCTATTTCGTCTATACCCTGGATGCCTTCTTGTGACTGCTTTCTGATCCTCGCGATGTAATGTCCTTCCCCATGCAACCGATGTGGCCACAGCCGTGCTGTCTGATGCAAAGCAGGCAGAGCTGGCTCTGCCCAATCCGCTTCTCCAGGCGAGTAGAGCGCATGATGCTTAATCGATTCTACAGTAAACTCGGGATGACGCAGAAGAAAGCTTGCGATCGATTGTTCATTTTCCAAAGGCGCAAAGGTACAGGTGGAGTAAACCAGTACACCACCTGGCTTCAGCATGCGCGCGGCCGCTTCGAGAATGTCCTGCTGCATGCGGCCGCATTCCGCGACCTTATCCTCGGACCAATCTTCAATGGCCTCTGGCAGCTTGCGGAACATACCTTCACCCGAGCAGGGCGCGTCTACAAGAATATGGTCAAAAAACAGTGGAAACCGCTCCATCAGCCGCTCCGGCGTTTCATTGGTCACGATCGCATTGGTGATGCCCAACCGCTCGATGTTTTCTGATAGCGCTTTGACACGGGCGGGATGAATCTCATTCGTGACCAAGAGCCCTTTGCCTTGCATCATGCCACCGATTTGTGTCGATTTACCGCCGGGCGCGGCACACAGATCGAGAATGGTTTCGCCGGGAAGCACATCCAGCGCTTCCGCAGCGGCCATGGCGCTCGGCTCTTGCAGATAGTACAGCCCGCATGCATGGTAAGGATGCTTCCCCGGGCGTTCCTCACCAGCGTACGTGAATCCGGTCGGGCACCACGAAACAGGTGTCAATGAAAAGGGGAGTGACTGTTGCAGGCGCTCTCTGTCTTGAGAAAGCTTTAATGGATTTACCCGCAAACCTTGCCAGGCAGGAAGGGTATAGCTATGGATAAATGCGTCGAATTGATTGTCTAAAAGCGACTCCATCCGTTGGATAAAGCGCTGCGGCAAAGCTTTCATGGAATCGAAAATCCCCCTATGTAATTAAATTGTGAAACGACAGGAAAATGGCGAAATATGGCGAATGAAAGAAAGGAGTGAGGTGAACTGGCATTGAGTAGGTCACGTGCTGAAAAGTATCGCTCACGACGTCGAGTCGACTCGGAAGTTGGCCGATTTTGGGTTCTTGGGCTATTATTCTCCCTGTTGGTATTAGCCGTCGAATTCTTTATCGAAATTCCTTCCAATGCACCATGGCTGCAGGATATGGAAATGGCCCTGTTTTCCGCTAGTTTTACGCTGCTTGCGTTTTATTTGCTGGGATTAACCTTTATCTTTTCCCGCCAGGAGGAGACTGGAAAGGTCAGTCATCAGGTCATCATCTATGTATGGTTAGGAGCAATCCTGTTTCATTTGTTCCTGCTTATCAGCAATATCAGCAATCAGCATGTTTATAAAGCGGGGATCATTCTGTTTCTCGGCCCCTTGTTTCTCACCATCTATCATTTTATCACGTATTTGTCCGCTTTGCGCGAAGCGCAGCGGGAGAGCCAGCTGGCAGCGGCCGTCTCCAATGAGCGGGTCGCCTATCAACTGATTCTCGAAGCGACAAAGGTACATAGTGAGATCAAAAGGCTCGGGGAGTTCTATCCGGAAGTGGAGCAGATGCTAAAGGCCAACGATTTTTATGGCAAAATGGAGCGATACATCTTAGAAATGCAGCAGCATTTGCATGCTGAACGATTTGAGCGCAAAGAAATGGAAATGCTGGAAGGGCATTACTATTATTTGGAAAATCTGCTGACACTGGTGAAACAGCATCCTGGCATTGTGGAATCGCGGCTGTTTACCCATCGTGAGGAGCAGGGGAAATAAAGGGGGATTTACATGTTCTGGAAGAAGAAGGGGAACCAAGAAGCATCTCATGTAGCTGTTATGGATACGCCTGCTGTCGCACAGCAGGAAACCGCAGCGACAAAGCAAGCTTTAGAGCATGAGCTTGCATCACTGTACGAAAAATTGGGACATGTGATTTCGCAGCAGGGTGTTGTGGACAACAAGCATGGAGAACTGGCGAAGCTTGCCGGCAATTTGAAAAACGTCGTGGACACGATTCAAGGCTTGGGCCAGAAATCGGATGATGTCACGGAAAAGCTGCAGGGCCATGGCGAACGTTTGGACCAAATGTCCAAGCAATCGGCAAGCCGGCTGCTCGACGGCAAAAAATCGCTGGAAAACGTCGTGAACGTCGTATCCTTGCTGGAACGCGAATCGGCGAATACTGCTGTTTCCATGAGCCGCTTGGAAGAGCGCTCGTCGGAAATCACCAGCATCGTGCAAGTAATCAGCGACATTGCGAACCAAACCAACCTGTTGGCATTGAACGCGGCTATCGAAGCAGCGCGTGCCGGCGAGCAAGGCAGAGGCTTCGCAGTTGTTGCGGATGAAGTGCGCAAGTTGGCTGAAATGACGGCGAATTCAACCAAAAACATCGCTGCGCTGATCGAGAAAATTCAAGAAGAGACAAAAGAAGCGTTGGCAAACAGCGAAAAGAGCACCAAAGCGATTCATGAGGGCTTGGCTGCCAGCCAAGATGCTGCAGGGAAAATGGAAGCGATCGCAGGTTCTTTCCAAGAAGTTTCCGTGGAAATGCAGCAGGTCGTGGGCGCGATCCAGCAGCAGCGTAACCTGTCCAACAGCTTGGCTGCACAATCCCAGCAAGCAAACGAAGTGTTGGGACAAATGCATGATGGCGTCTTGGCATTTGAGCGTGAGGCGCACGTTGTCAAACAGGACCTTGAAGCGACGCATAAAGGTTTCAAAACGCTTTTGCAATCATAGTATATCAATCGGACAAATCATTGAATGCAAAAAGGGCTCTGCCAGCATGTTTGGCGGAGCCCTGCTGTTTACTGCAGCACGTAGCGTTTAATTCATACGAGACGAACCCCCCTTAGCACCTATAGCGTGCGGAGGGGGTTTTTGCATGGGATATGTTACATTCAGCCTGTTAACAGGAAAGGGGCGGGTCGCTATGCCTTCTTCAGCACGAACAGCGTCATAAAGCTTACCGCCTGCTGCAAATCTTCTGGGAGGGACGCGGCAATTTCCGGGGAAATTGCCTCTTTGTACACAGGAATCATTTCTACGGTTGTAAAACCGTTTTCTTCCGCCAGTTGCTTGGCTTCCCACGGCATCATGGTGTTCTGAATAATGGATTCGTCGTACAGGCGGCGGTAACTGAAAGCACGCGGACCAGCAGTCGGACCCAAAATGCCAAGCAGCAGGTGCCCATTTCGTGGGAGCAAGCGATGGAATTCACGCAATGTTTTAAGTGGAAATGGAGTAAATTCAACTACATTGATCGAAAGAATGCCGGCAAAGGTTTCGTCCGCGAATGGAAGCGAGGAAATGTCCCCTTGCTGGAAATGCAGCTTGGCTCCATCTGTCATGTGTTTTTGCGCCCATTCAATCATTTCAGTCGAAAGGTCTACGCCCTCCACGGTATAGCCTTGAAGGGCGAGCTTCCAACTCGCGTAGCCATCCCCGCATCCCGCATCAAGCAAGGGGCCATCCTCAGGCTTGACGTACGTGGTCAGGAGCGGCAAAATCCTTTTCCGGCTCCCTTTTTCCCAGCGACCAGCACTTTCCTCGTGCCAGCTAGCCGCCCGTTTGTTCCATTCATCTGCTGCTTGTGTAATCCACTCTGAATGTGCCATCTTCTCCTCTACGCTCCTTTTTCGATTGCATCACTTTCATTTTACAGGAAAAAACACCGCCTGAGGGACGGTGTTTGCGAAAGGCACGCGACCGTTGCTGGACAGCCGCAATTGCCTTCTTTTAGTTTTGGGTAAAGGATTGATTCAGGACGCTATCCTGTGCTGCCGCATTGCTGGAAGACGTCGTTTGGTTTTGCAGCAGGGAATGACTGATTGCGGTGTTGCCGCCCTGCGGGGTGCTTGACGCATAGCTCGCATTGGCATTGTTGACATTGGCATAAACGGTTGGGTTCACGCTGCTGCGCACCGTTTCGTAGTTCGGCATGCTTGGCTGCTGCATCGGTTGGTACTGATTATGCCGGGACGCCTCAAAGCTGAGCTGTGCCGTCAGGCTGTAGAGCTGCTGGAGCATCGCGTTTGACTGGTTTTCGGAAGCTGCAAGCGTTTGCAGCTGGTTCGCGATTGCATGGAGCGTGTTGGCTGTATTGCGCTCGTTTTGTTGCAGCTGTGTAATCAGACGCTGTATCTCGTTGGTCAAGCCAGGTGACTGATAATGGTTATACATGTGGGTAAACCTCCTCGGCTTCTCAAGTCGTGTTAGAAAGAAAACAGGGTATTTCTGAACACTAGTCTTTACCTCAAATGGAAAAGTATACAGACACCATCATGAGCGCCGCATCGTACGCTATTTTTGAAACGTGAAACGGCATCATGCGAGATTTTACCCAGTTGAAGGATAAAAGCGTCACTGTTTTTAAGCGTTAGTCGGTGTTCTTGCGAGGGGAAGCGTTTCCATTGTAATCTCATGGTAATGAGCATGAATTTTCCAAATTGGGAGGCAAATCGGCATGAGCACAGATTTTTTTCCGATTCAAGATTGGGACTATGCAGAGTTTTATGTAGGCAATGCGAAGCAGGCTATGCACTACTTCACGAAAGCGTTCGGCTTTGAGGCGTATGCCTACCAAGGATTAGAAACAGGCAGCCGCGACAAAGTTTCGTATGTCGTTAAGCAAAATCACATCCGCTTTGTGCTGACCAGCTCATTGGTGCCGGACAGCCCAATCGCCGAATTCGTCAAAAAGCATGGCGACGGTGTGAAGGATATCGCACTGCGCGTCGAGGACTGTGAGCGCGCGTTCCAGGAAGCGGTTTCGCGCGGGGCAATTCCGGTGATGGAGCCAACGGTCTTCAACGATGAGTTCGGTACAGTCAAAAAGGCATCGATCGCGACGTATGGTGACAATATTCACTCCTTGATCGAGCGCAAAGATTATAAAGGTGTATTTTTCCCAGGTTTCCGCGCGTACGAGTCTGCGGTGAAAGGGGAATCGACGGCGCTGATTGGAATTGACCACATGGTCGGAAACGTGGAAGTGATGGATGAGTGGACAGCCTACTACGAAAAGGTGATGGGCTTTACCTCGCTCCAAAACTTCAGTGACGACGATATCTCTACCGAGTATTCCGCGCTGATGTCCAAAGTGATGCAAAGCGGAACCGGACGGATCAAATTCCCGATCAACGAGCCGGCAGAAGGACGTCGCAAATCGCAAATCCAGGAGTTCCTTGATTTTTACCAAGGGCCAGGGGTTCAGCACATTGCGTTGCTCACCAATGACATCGTGACGACCGTCACCAAGCTGCGTGAAAACGGCGTAGATTTCCTGCATGTGCCGGATACGTATTACGAAGATTTGAAAGAGCGAGTCGGCGATATCGATGAGGACATTGAAACATTGCGTAAGCTTCGCGTCCTGGTTGACCGGGACGATGAAGGCTACCTGCTGCAGCTGTTCAGCAAACCGATTGTCGATCGCCCTACGCTATTCGTAGAAATCATTCAGCGAAAAGGCGCACGCGGTTTTGGCAACGGAAACTTCAAGGCATTGTTTGAATCGCTGGAGCGCGAACAAGAACTGCGTGGCAATCTATAGTGAGTAAGGCAGCGGCCGTCTCTTTCAAGAGGCGGCTTTCTCGTGCAAACGCAGGTACCGCCAAATAGGACGGCGGTAGTCAGGTTTTCAAACAGAAATCAAAGCGGGAGAGCCGCTTCTTTGCTATCATAGAAAAAAATGCAACCAAGCGGCTGGAGTAAAAGAAAGGGAGTGGGCCTTAAGCAATGCGAAAAATCTGGTTTAAGCTGGCGCTGATACTGCTTGCCGTCAGTCTGGGTGGAATCATGCTTTCTACCCTTCTTTCCATTAAAGAGATGGATGATAACTTTTCGGCGTACTTGCACGATGTCAGCCGTAAGCACAATCAGGAAATCGTTCGCTTGCTTGCCGCGAGCCATACGCAGGAGCAGGGATGGGATAAACAGAGCTTTGCGCTGCTGCAGCAAATGGCTGACGTGATCGATCTGCATATTCAGCTGTATGACCAAGACCAGCGATTTTTAGGCGATTTTCACGAGCGTGACGACGGGGTGAAGCATATTTTTGACCCGCGTTCGCTTTTGCCCGTGGAAAGCGGGGGAAGGACGGTCGGCTATGTCAGCATTCAGCATAATGAACAGGCGGAGACAGAGGAGCTGGCGGGGCATTTCCGTTCAGCGCATACGTCAGCACTTGTATGGACGACGCTCTTCGTCTCGCTGCTCGTTGGGGTGATTGGCATTATGGCGGCGCGCAAGTTCGTTAAGCCGGTGGAACGAATCCGAACAGCATCGCTTGCGGCGGCGAGCGGCGATTTGCGCGTGCGCGTGCCAGTCCCGAATGGATCCGATGAGCTGTCGGATTTGGTTCATTCGTTCAATCAGCTGGTAGCGACATTGGAAACGCAAGAGCGTTTGCGCAAACAGCTCACGTCCGATATCGCACATGAGCTGCGAACGCCCCTCAATACGATTTTGGCACAGGTGGAGGGCATGATCGACGGGATTTGGCCCGCCACGCCCGCTCATCTCGAGTCGACAAGATCAGAGGTGCTGCGGTTAAGCCAAATCATTCACGATCTGGATCAGGTGATTCAAGCGGAGCTGGGAACAGGTGGCATGGAGATGGAGGAGCTGGAAGCGGGACAGGCCGTCAACATGCTCGCAGGCTCCATGAGCGCTGCATTTGCCAAAGCGCAGGTTCGCCTTTTGCTAGACATCGCTCCTGAACCGGTTTGGATCGTTGGGAATCTGCAAAAAATTGAGCAGGTTCTGACCAATCTGCTGGCGAATGCGCTGCGGCACACAGGCGTTGGGGGTGAAGTGACCGTATCGCTTGTAAAGACCGATAACCTGTTAGTAATGCAGGTAGCAGACAATGGCACAGGGATTCACCCAGATGATCTGCCGTTTGTGTTTGAACGCTTTTTCCGCGGAGACCGTGCGCGGCAACGGGGGACGGGGAGCGGCTCCGGCCTAGGACTATCAATCGTGAAGGGAATCGTGGAGGCACATGGTGGCGTGATCCACATCGAGAGCAAGCTTGAGGCGGGTACGACTGTTACGATCCGCATGCCTTTGGCAAAATAATAGATCAATCGGGAGAAGGATGGAGCCATGCTGAAAATAATCAACCAGCGTGCAAACGCGATCGTTGTTTTGCATGAAATATACGGGATCAATGCCCATATGGAGGAAGTGTGCGAGCAGTTCGCACAAACGGGATTTGATGTGTTTTGCCCCAACTTGCTTGGGCGTGAGCAGCCTTTCGGTTATGACGAAGAACAAGCTGCCTATCACAATTTCGTAGAGACGGTCGGATTCGATCATGGGTATGAACAGGTGACGGAATTGATTCGCAGCCTGCGCGACCGTTATGAGCATGTTATTGTGACAGGGTACAGCATCGGAGCTACGATCGCATGGCGCTGCAGTGAACAGGCAGGGCTTTGCGACGGGGTTGTCGGCTACTACGGCTCGCGGATCCGGCAGTATCCTGACCTTCAGCCAGCATGCCCGGTTTTGCTCTTTTTGCCGAGTGAAGAAAAGGCGTTTGATGTAAGGGAGCTGTTGGCTGTCCTTCAGCAAAAAGAGATAGTGAAGACATGGCAGCTCGAAGGTCTGCACGGATGCTGTGATCCTCATTCCGCTCATTTTGTGCCCAACGCTTATGAATTCGCATGGGAAAAAACAGCTGCCTTTATCAAAACGATTGCATCAGGACAGAAAACTAACGAGCTGTTGTAGCAGGCATGCAGAGAATGTGATCCCGCTATGTGCGACAGATCGCCTTCTCCTCGTGGGCCAGTATGTTCCTTACTTCACGCGGATGGTAAGCGAAGCTGATTTTTTCTCGAAAGTGAACTGTACTTTTGCACTGCCAGTCTTTTTCGGGGTGAGGATGATGCTGTCTCCCTCCTGTTTGACATCGATGACAGCCGGATTGCTGATGCTTTTTACGAAGGCCTGTGCTGTAACGTTGGCCGTGCTCGCGTCTTTATAGGAGGCTTTGACGATGAGTGAGGCAGGACCGTCCGCCAGCTTGAGCGACATGCTGTTCATTTTCTTTTGATCGGCGGCGTCGCGGATTTCGATCTTATCCAACGCGACAGGGACGCCGGTCGTGCCTTCATCGGCATACGCCTTCAAAGTGACGTTGGCCGTGGAATCGAGAGTCATTACGTCAATCCATCTGTCTCCATTAGCGGAGAAAAAGCTTTGATTTTTGCCGGAGCTCGCTTTGGACGAATAGCCCTTGACCCGGTTCTCCACCGGGATTGGATACTGGTTGCCCGGGACTGTGACTTTGGCGACGACAGCGAAGGAGGTGCCCGCTTTCACCTCTGCCGGATCAGGCAGCTGTACGGTATGGTAGCCCATGTATGCAAGCGTACCTTTGCTAGTGCTCGCCAGGTTCCCTGAGAGCGGTCCTTTTTTCGGATCGACATCGGTATAAACCTTCACTTCATAGGTCGCATCATGCCCGAGCGTATAAAAGCCGGCAGCTTTGATGCGGCCGTCTCGCTGGGCGGGAAAAATGTTGGCGAACCATCCGGTATCCTTGCTTCCTCCCAGACTGCCGGTCAAACCGAGCTCATCGTACTGATAAATGGTCTGGTAGTTATTCGCTGCCTCAGGTTTGACGAAAGCAGTAAATTCGGTCAGCGTCCGATCATAGTATGAGATGTAGAAATACCCTTCATCTCCCCAGTTTGTCCCCCAGCTGTTTTTAGCGATAAAGGCGCCGTTGCCTGGAGGTTTTTTGAGAAAGTTGTCTCTGCTATAATTGTCGTCCCAGCCGACGATGGTCACTGCGTGGTTGGCAACTTCATTGCGCGAGTTGTAATAAGCAGCCCGATTGTCGTTGAATAACGATTCTTGAAACGAAAGGCCGACATACAGGCCACCATTTTGTCTCAGGCTTTCTTTAATGGCCAGATTGTCCAGCGGATTTTCGCGTTCAGGCAAGTACAGTACATCCTGGCTATGCTTTTGCACAGGCAACCCCGTTTTTCGTTTGTTGGATTGATCGGTGTACGGATCATCCGCCTCAAGCACAGGTCCGTTCCATCGCACGAGATTGGCGGTAGAAATGCTGGCGTTACCTCCGGAACAAGGGCTCCAGTCGAAAAGATGGTTGTTGCGCAAATGATTTTCAGAAAAATCCCAGGATTCGTCGGGAAGGAGTGCTGATTCAACTGATGCGAGCGTGGCAAATGTCCAGCATGCCCCACAGGTGCCTTGGTCCCGAACAGGTGAAACGCGATTGAGCGTTCGCAGATCATAGGCGGCAGGCAAGGCAGCCTTCACGCTGCGCGTATGGCAGGACTCACGCGGCAAGGAGAGCACCACCGGACCGGGCCGATAGCCCAGCACATGGTCGTCTGATGTCGCGGAGGAAACTGCATGCACAGTAGTTTTGGCCGCAAATGATGGATTGATAGGGGCGAATTGGAACGTTTCTTTTGAGCTGGCAAACCCCGCTAACGGAAAAAAGGCGGCGACGGCAGCGAGAGAGAGTGTAAGCAGGCGCTTCGGAATGGCGGCCAAGGGTTTTACCTCCTCATCGTTTCTACTACTTTTTATCACTGTATCAAAAGACAGAAAACATGCACAAGTAAAAGATTGCGGACGATTCAAAGCAATGCAAATACAAAAAACCTTGATCGAACGCCTTCATTTGATCGGGAGAACCGTTGCTGAAAAACCCCTCAGCCTGTATCCCTCGGCCAAAGTATGGTAAACTAAAAGACAAATGTTATGGTGTAGGTGGCGATAGGATTGCAATCGTTCCAACTGGAGTCAATCGCGAAGACGGCGAAGGAAGGCGCGCGGATGGCGGGAGAATTGAGCCTCAAGCGCATGAAGCAGCCGTATGAGGTTGAGTATAAGACATCAGCTTCCGACTTGGTCACAGCGGTCGATAAAGAAGTGGAAGAGCAGCTCGTGAAGCTGATTCTGTCACGATTTCCCGATCATGGAATTTTAGGTGAGGAAAGCACGTTTAAGCAAGACCCGAACCAATTCGATACATTGTGGATCATTGATCCGATTGACGGCACTACGAATTTTGTGCATCAGCAGATTAATTTTTCCGTATCGATCTCGGTCTATCATCGGGGGGAAGCGATGGTTGGGGTCGTGTATGATCCATCCCGCGATGAGATGTTTTTTGCGGTTAAAGGAGAAGGCGCTTACTTAAACGATCGCAAGCTGCATCTGGATCGGCAAGTCACGCTTGAAGAAGCACTCCTGTGTACGAGCGTGTTCTGGAACAAGCGGGCGGAGCAGATCGGCATCGATCAGATCGTCAAGAAGCTGGCGGGCAAAGTGCGTGGGATGCGCTTGCTGGGCAGCGCGGCCTTGGAGATGGCCTATGTGGCGGCCGGCCGGCTGGATGGCTATGTGAGCATGTCGCTCAATCCGTGGGATTTCGGGGCAGGACGTCTGCTAGTGGAAGAGGCAGGCGGCATCGCGACCCGCATGACCGGAGAACCGCTGCCGCATGATTCGAAAAGCAGCGTAATGGCATGCAACCCGACTTTTTACGAAGAGCTGAAGCAGTACTTGAACATTAGTAAATAACGGAATCGGAATAGGGGAAAACGGGCCGTCGCCATCGAGCGAGGGCCCGTTTTTTCAGTTTGCTAGACGTGTATACAAGCGTAGCGCTTCATTTTACATAGAGTGGTAAAGAACAACAGGCAGACTCTGATAGAGTATAGTTGCCTGACTTACTTGATAAGGAGGGTACCTTGTATGGGATGCAGTCGTGGTATTTTCGGAGGTCTCGGTAACGGGAGTTTTATCTGGATTATCCTCATTATTTGGCTGTTCTTTGTGATCTGTGAAAACTAACGTGAGTTTTACAAAGAAAAAAGCTCCGTGCTTGCAGTACGGAGCTTTTTTCCTGATTATGCACGAATCTAACGGGCAATCATCTCGAAACATAGCGATCGAGACGATGCTCAATCCGATCTTGAATGGTAGAGAGCACGAGGGAAATCAGCCAGTAAATGAGTGCCGCTTCCGAATAGACAAGCAACGGTTCATAGGTGGAGGCGGTAATTTCCTGCGCCTTACGGAACATCTCGGTCACGAGAATGCCAGCGGCTAGCGATGTATCCTTCACGAGGCTGATGAAAGAGTTGGCCAGTGGCGGCACGGAAACGCGCGCAGCCTGTGGCAATATGATGCGCTGCAAGGCCAGCCGATAGGACATGCCAAGAGAATACGCTGCCTCCCACTGACCTTTGGAAATCGACAAAATCGCAGCCCGTACGATTTCCGAGCCGTACGCCCCCACGGAAAGCGAGAAGCCGATTACTGCGGAAGGAAAAGGGGGGATCGTAATCCCGATGCTTGGCAAGCCGTAAAAGATAATGAAAAGCTGTACCAATAAGGGCGTTCCGCGGATGATGGATACATAGGCGCGCGCGAGTCCGCGAAACGCCTTTGATTTCGATAGGCGTGCGAGAGCGGTCAGAATCGCCAAAAACAGGCCAATCACGAACGAGACTGCAGCGAGCGTGATAGAAAAGGTCAAGGCTCCTTTCGCCAGAGGCCAAAAGGAGCTTTGTGCAATATCAACCAAACGGTTCAACCGCTCGGAATCACCGAAAAGGTTATTTAGAAACATCGGCACCAAACCATTTCTCAGAGATTTTCAGATACGTACCGTCTTTTTGAATCTCGTCAAGGGCTTTGTTGAAAGCGTCGACCAACTCCGTGCTGCCTTTGCGGAACATGAAGCCGTTTTTCGCGACGTTCGGGTCTTTCGCGACGATTTTGATCGGAGTATCAGGCTTTTGCTTCAAGAAGTCGAGCAAGGACAAGCCATCATTGATTGTCACATCAACACGTTTGGAAGTAAGCAGATCGATCGCTTGGTTGAAGCCTTCTACCGCGACGATTTCCGCACCGTTTTTTCGGGCGATATCCGTCAGGTTGCTGGTCAGCGTTTGCGCTGCTTTCAAGCCTTTGATGTCCGCAAAGCCTTTGACTTTGTCATTGTCTTTGCTCGTTACCAATACAGCTGCGGAAACGATGTACGGATTGGAGAAATCGTATTTTTCTTGGCGGTCAGGACGGATGCCGACTTCATTGGCAACCACGTCAAAGCGCTTCGAGTCAAGACCTGCAAACATAGCGTCCCATTGGGTTTCCATGAAAACTGGCTCAACGCCCATGCGTTTGGCGATTTCCGTGACAACCTCTACGTCAAAGCCGGTCAGCTTGCCAGATGCATCGTGGAACGTGAAAGGAGCGTATGTTCCTTCCGTACCGATCACCAGCTTTTTCTCTGCCTTGACTTTATCGAGCAGATTCTGCTCTTTTCCGGCTTCCGGTTGTGCAGCTTGTGAACCATTGGTAGCGTTGTTGCCGCCAGCTTGCGGCTGGGAACCGGATGAACCGCAGCCTGCGAGTGCAACGGTCAAAACTGATGCGAGAAGAAATGATACGAGTTTTTTCATGACTAAACCCCCACTAATCCGATGATATTTGTATGATTTGTAATTTAACGATGTTTTGCCCGATTTGTCAACAATAATTTGCAGATTGCTTCTTTGTTACGATTTACCGCAAATCCAATGATTATCCACAAACGTACGGACGCCAACGCGCAGCCGCACGAACGTGTGAAAGTGAATCGAAGAAACGGGCAAAGGGTGGTACAATAAGAAAGCACTCGTAATTTACGAATCTACCCTGTGTGGTAGGGGAAAGAAGGAACAAAATGAACGATTGGCTCATGTATACAGATGCCAGCGGCGAGCAAAAAAACCATGTCGCCTGGCATGAAGTCTTGAAGGAAATTGCGCAATTAAACGGTACGACCCATACGATGGTTCACGCCGCTTATGGCGACCATGTCGATCTAGTTGTTGCAGGAGGAAACGACGGCCTTGTGCTTGTTCAGTGGAAAGAAAACGATCCAGAACCGCCGCAGCATTTCGTTTTGGCGATGGATCAGTCTGCCGACCAGGTGCGGACGCTTAGTGTGGAAGGGCAAGATGCCGAGCTGCCAATCGGCTGGTGCGTTCCACTCCAGTTGGTCGTTCCCGTGTGCGGCGATATGCTGCGCACCTGTGAAAAAGCCGATCATGAGCAGCTTTTTTGGCTGAATGTCAGCGAATAGGGCAAGGAGGACAGCTGGATGGAAATGGAGCCGCTTTTGACCACCATCTTCGTCATGGGCGTCATGATTGCGATTGGCGCGCTGATCGGCAAACGCATGCCTCTGACTCATGATTCGCGACAACTGATGATTACGCTGATTGTCAATGTAGGACTCCCTTGCATCATCTTGCACGGCTTGTTTCAGCTCCCGATGACGCGGGAGCTATTACTGCAAATTTTCATTGTATTCGGACTAGCGTTTCTGCTAAGCTGCCTAGGCGTTTTTCTCGGATTTTGCGCAGCCAGACTGCAGGGTGTTTCCATGAAAAAAGCATGTGAAATGGCGGTTGTATCCGGCTTCGGCAATACGGGCACGATCGGGTTGCCGCTTTGTGCTGCGTTGTTCGGGCCAAAAGGCGCGGTGCTTGCCGCCGTTTTCGATGCGGGGATGGACTTGTGCCTATGGACGCTTGGCGTCATGCTTTTGCAGGAAAAGCGCCGAGTTACGCTCGCCGGGTTGAAGTCTCTTGTGAACATTCCGATGATGGCGATTGTGCTTGGGCTTCTGCTCGCTTCCCTCGGCTTGACGCCGCCACCTGCTCCCATCAAGCAGCTTACCGCAACATTGGCCGCCATCGCCTCACCGATGGCCATGATTTACATCGGCATGCTGCTGTTTGATTATTTGCGCCAAAAACGGCCGCTGGCAATCTCCCGGATGGGGGCACCTCTTGGTATCAAGCTGGCCGTTTATCCGATCGCTGCAGCGCTCTTGATCACCATATTTCCGCTTTCCCGCGAAATCGTGCAGGTCGTGGCTGTGCAGGTGGCGATGCCGACGATCGCGATCGCTCCGATCGTTTTCGCCCGGTATGGGGCGGATGAGGAGCTGGCCGCGATGATGACCGTTTTTTCCACGTTGCTGTCGCTGGTGACGATTCCACTGGTCATGATGGTCAATCACATGTTTCTATGAAACATAAAAACCATGTTCCTCTGAAACATAAAAACCATGTTCCTCTGAAACATTCTCGCCAAAATGCAGTCAAATGAGTAGAAAGCCAAATGATAAAGGTGGAACGAACATGAGACGTATCACATGGATGGCGGGAATTTTGGTAGGCTTGCAGGTACTTACTGCGATTCCTGCACAAGCAGCAACAGGACCTAGTGTTATTATGAACCAAAAGCAGGTGGAATGGAAAGCAAAACCGCTCATTCTTGCCAATAAAACGTATGTTCCGGCATCCGGGCTGGCAAGCTTGCTGTCAGCCAAGCTTGTAGAAGTCGATGGCAAGCTGACTTTTCAGCGGGGGAGCTTGACGGTTTCGTATAAGCCGACGGCCGGAACACAGGTCCCGAAAGGCTATGCCCCGCTTCGCGAAATGGCGGAGGGTGTTGGTTACAAAGTGGCTTGGGACGGAACGAAGCAAGCGGTCACGATCGTCTCGCAGGTTGATCCTAATAATGGGCAGGGATTCGTCATGGTCGATCCTTTGAAGCTAACTGAAGAAGAGAAAGCATTTGTTGCGCAAAACAAGGCGAATCCAGGTGTGCATAAACAGGGCAATCTCTACATGGTGGCGCTTGGAGCACAGCCGAATCCCGGCTACGGCATCAAGCTTGTGAAAAACGAGCAAAGCTGGGAGCAGCTTTTGGTGCATGTGCAGCGGACAAAACCGGAACCCGGGAAAATGTATCCGCAGATGATTGCCTATCCGTATTTGTTGGGCAGAGCCGATCTTCCTTCTTACACGACGCTGGTCGTCATTGATGATGATACGGGCAAACCGATGATTTTTGCAAAAGACACTGGAAGTAAATGAAAAAATAGACTATACTGGAACTATCTATTTCCAAATGATCGTGAAAGGGGGTGCAGGTACGTGATTAAGTCGATTCAAGCTTGGATATTCGTGGAAGCTGGGGTCCAAACTCATGATTTTTCCTTCAACGGGATCAGTCTGTCCTTTTTTACCCCTACAACCAAGCTGAACGACAAAGGGCGTATCCTGCATCACTAGCCGCACAAAAAGCGCGAAGACTGATGCCGCAGGTATTTGCCTGCGGTTTTTTTGTGCGCTCAAACACGATTAGGAGGAATATAAGATGATTTTGGCAGCGACAAATGCAATGACGAAAAGCTACGGGGCACATCCCGTTTTGGAAAATATCACAATCGAAATTCATGCCGGCGAGCGAGTTGGCATTGTAGGCCCGAATGGGGCAGGCAAGTCAACCCTGTGCAAAATTCTTTGTGGGCAGGAGGTCGCGGACAGCGGCGAAATTTTTAAAGCGAGGGGCAGCCGTTGGTCGTATTTACCTCAAACGCCTGTCTACCCTGACGAGTGGACTGGACGGGACGTGATCGCGTCCGCATTCGCTGAGGTGTCCGCTATCAGCGGAAAAATGCGAGAGCTAGAGCAGCAGATGGGCGGGGCGGCAGAGACCCACGGGCTGTTGGAACAGCTACTGGGAAAATATCAACAGCTGCAGGAGCAGTTCGAGCAGCTTGACGGCTATCGAACGGAGACGGTGATGGCGCAGGTGACGACCGGGCTCGGCATCTCGGAACCGATGCTTGATATGCTGTTTGCCCGTTTGAGCGGAGGCGAACAAACGAAAATCGGCTTGGCAAAGCTCTTGTGCGAGGCGAGCGACGTTCTGCTCCTGGACGAACCGACGAACCATCTGGATGTGGAAGCGATGGAGTGGCTTGAGGAATTCCTTCGCGAATACAAGGGGACCGTGCTGGCGATCTCCCATGACCGTTACTTTCTCGATCGGATCGTTACCTCGATTATCGAAATCGATTGCGGTGAGGCGACGCAGTATCCGGGCAACTATTCCGCTTACGTGACGGAGCGTGAGGAACGGCTGTTGCGCCAGTTCGCCGAATATGAGGAGCAGCAGCGTAAAATCAAGAAAATGCAGGAGACGATCAAACGGCTGAAGGAATGGGGCAACCGATCGAATCCGCCGAATGAAGGCTTTCACCGCCGAGCTAAGAGCATGGAAAAGGCGTTGGCTCGGATCGAGCGGATCGAACGTCCGAAGCTGGAGGCGGACCGGATGGCGCTCGCATTCAAAGCGACCGATCGGAGCGGGACGGATGTGCTGATCGCCGAAGGAGTGGGCAAAACCTTTGAGGGCAAAACGCTGTTCGCCGATGCCGAACTGCTGCTCCGCTACGGAGAGCGCAAAGCGCTATTAGGGCCGAACGGCTGCGGCAAATCGACACTGATGAAAATGCTGATAGGTGATCTGACACCGGACGCGGGAACCGTTCGCCTTGGTGCAAGCGTGCAGGTTGGCTACTTGTCACAAAAAGCGATTGAAGGCGATCCAAATCGGCGTGTCATCGATGCGTTTCGAGAAATCGCTAAGATTACAGAACCGGAGGCGCGCCATCGGTTAGCCAAATTCCTGTTTTACGGAGAACAGGTATACAAGCGGGTCGGACAGCTGAGCGGCGGCGAGCGCATGAGGCTGCGGCTGGCGCAGCTGATGCATCAGCCGATCAATTTGCTGCTGCTCGACGAGCCGACGAACCATCTGGATATCGAGGCGCGCGAAACGCTGGAAGAAGCGATTGCCGAGTTCCGCGGCAGCTTGTTCATCGTCTCCCATGACCGCTACTTTTTGCAAAAAATGGTGGACGGCGTGTTTTGGATCGACGAGAAAAAGATCGTCCGCTACGAGGGGCGTTATGAGGAGGCGCGGGAGCAGCGTAGACGACAGCTTGCGGCGAAACAGGCAGCACTGGTTACAGTGCCCTCCCCGCAAAAACAGGTACAGCCTAAGCCAGCCGCCCAGGAGCCTGCGAGCACGAAGCAGCCGGAAAAGAAGGTGAATCCGTACCAGCTGCAAAAGCTTGAGGAGCAGATCGCACAGCTGGAAGCAGAACGCCTTGCTGCACAGCAGCAGCTCGCCGAAGAGTCGAATGACTACGCGCAGCTGGCGCAATGGCAAACGCAGCTGGAACGAGTGGAAGCTGCATTAGCCGAGAGCTACGACCGGTGGTATGAGCTGCAACCAGAATAAGAAAAAAATCCCCGCACCGCGCTTACGCGGTATGCGGGGATTCTTGTTTCGCCGGGTCAGGATGGGGTTCGGGCAAATATCGTTTGCGCGATTGGAACAAAACCAGCAGCACGATCATCAGGACGCCGCCGATCAAATAAGGAGCGTTCGGATGCCACGCATAGACAGCGCCTCCGGTCAACGGCCCGAGAATGCGGCCCAAGCTGTCCATGGAACTGATTGTGCCCGATGTCACGCCTTGGCCTTGGGTCGTGCGCTGCGACACCATCGCAGTTCCGGTCGTGCGGATCATCCCACCGCCTGCACCGAACAGCGCGAGGATCAAAGCAAAGCTCCAAAAGCCGCTGCCGATCGGTACAGCCAGGAAGCCTACAGCATAAAGCACGATGCCAAGCACAAGCACTTTTGCCTCGCCGAGCTTTTTGACCATTTTGCCGATCATGCCACCTTGCACAAAGGCGCCGACAAAGCCCATGACGAGGAACATGTAGCCCAGCTGCTGCTCGGTCATGCCGTAAAGATCATTGATGTAGAGGGCAAAGGTCGTTTCCAGACCCGCCATAGCGAACGAAACGATGAACAATATGAAGTACAAGAGCGACAAGGCTGAACCAAAAAGCGCTGCGATCGGGTTTTCCCGCTTTTCGCGCTGGATGGCGCCTGTCCGTTTTTCTTTCGGCAAGCTTTCCGGCAAGGCGAACAGCACGAGGAAAAACGTGAGAAACGCGACGGTGCCGGCCGCGAAAAACGGAACCGCAAAGCCGAATGTACCGAGGATGCCGCCGATGGCAGGACCGAACACGAAGCTAAGCCCGATTCCGGCACCGATCATGCCCATCCCTTTTGCGCGCTCCTTCGGCGGAAACAAGTCGGCGACCATCGCGGTGACGGTCGGCATCGCAGCAGCGGAGACAATCCCTCCGATGATCCGATACGCAAGCATTTCGCCGTAGCTGGTGGCGAGCCCGAACAGGATGAACGTAATGGAGAAGCCAAGCAGGCCAAAGCCGATCAAAGGCTTGCGGCCAATCCGGTCTGATACGATTCCCCACAGAGGGGCGAACAGAAACTGCATGATATTGTAGCTGGCGAACAAGGTCCCCAGCATGAACGCATTGACCCCGAGATTTTTGGCAAAATAGGGCATGACGGGAATGATCATGCCAAAGCCGAGCATGATGAGAAAAGCAGTGAAAAACAAGAGGACAAGCTGCTTCTTACCCACTTCGTAAAACCTCTTTCTTATGAAAATTTTCCAGATTCGCGTATCTTTTCACCTTACGTGAAGCATTTCAGTAAGTCAAGTTTATTCGCAGGGGTTAATTTGGGCGACACATGCTATAATGAAGTGTCAAGTTTGGTGAAGGAGTATGAGCCCGATGATTTATTATTTGACCTGGCAGGAAGACGATTGGCTCGATGAAATTATCGACCGGTTTCCCGGCATGAATGCACTGGTGCCAAACGGCAAAAGCTTGCAAGTGATTCGGCAGGCGAAGGCGGCTGGCGAGGTGACTCGTATGGTGATTGTCGTCAATGTTGGCCAAGAGCCGGAGGAAACCAAGCAATTTTTGGATATGCTCGCCGCTGATGGTGATCTCGCCTCCTATCCGTTGTTTCTCGTCGGGGGGGCGCCAGATGTAAAGAGCGAATGGCAAGAAAGCTACCCGCAGGCAGATGTCGTGGCGATTGACTGCCACCCGTTTGAATTCGATTATGACGCTGTGCTTTCCCGCATGGAGCAACGCTTGGAGGAACAAAGGTGAGCGCGCATAAGTCCGATTTTTCGCTGCCTGAGTTTCTGAAGCGCTATTCCATTCACATCTACACGGGTGATCCGGAAGGGGACAGGCTCTTGATCGAAGACGAGCTGAGAGAGATGCGCGAGTTGGGGATGATTGAAAAGGAAGAGTACATGGAAGCTCTCGCCGCCCTGCGTTCACAGAGAAAGACCGTATGACGAGCAAGACGTGCTATGTTATAATCACACTGCCAATAATTAATGAGAGGAAGAGAATCCGATGACAACTACTGGAGCGATTGATCAGCTGGCCGTAAATACACTCAGAACGCTGGCGATCGATGCAATTGAGAAAGCCAATTCCGGACATCCCGGCATGCCGATGGGCGCTTCGCCAATGGCTCACGTGCTGTGGAGCCGCTACATGAAAGTGAATCCACAAAATCCTTCGTGGATTGACCGTGACCGTTTCGTGCTGTCCGCAGGCCATGGTTCGATGCTGCTTTATTCCATGCTGCACCTGATGACATACGATGTTACTATTGAAGATTTGAAAAACTTCCGCCAGTGGGGCAGCCGCACGCCAGGACATCCTGAGTTCGGGCACACTGCAGGCGTCGACGCGACGACAGGTCCGCTTGGACAAGGGATCGCGATGGCTGTCGGTATGGCGATGGCGGAACGCCATATGAGTGCTACATACAATCGGGACAATTTTGACCTGATCAATCACTATACCTATGTCATTTGCGGCGACGGCGACCTGATGGAAGGTGTATCTGGCGAATCGTCCTCGCTAGCAGGACACCTGAAGCTCGGCAAGCTGGTCGTGCTGTACGATTCGAACGATATCTGTCTGGATGGCAAGCTGTCCGTATCCTTCTCGGAAAATGTGGCGCAGCGCTACCAAGCGTATGGCTGGCAATATATCCGTGTGGAAGACGGCACGGACATGGCAGCGATCGATGCAGCGCTGGCAGAAGCGCGCGCTGATTTGGATCGTCCGACATTGATCGAAGTAAAAACCGTCATCGGCCACGGTAGCCCGAACAAAGGCGGTTCCTCCGCTTCTCACGGTGCACCGCTCGGAAAAGATGAAGTGAAGCTGACGAAAAAAAGCTACGCATGGCCGCATGAAGAATTCCATGTGCCTGCGGAAGTGGCTGACTTTTACAAAGGCATCGCACAAGCGGGAACAGCCAAAGAAGCCGAGTGGCAAGCACTGTTTGACCGTTATGCGCAGGCATACCCAGAGCTGGCTGCACAATTCAAGCTGGCTGTGGCAGGCGAACTGCCAGCAGGCTGGAACGCAGAGCTGCCTGTCTATGAAAACGGTGTGAAGCTGGCGACGCGCGTCGCTTCCGGTAACGCGATCAATGCGCTTGCAAAAACCGTTCCGTTCTTCATGGGCGGTTCCGCAGACTTGGCACACTCCAACAACACCTTGATCAAAGGCGCAGGCGATTTCTTGCCAGGCAGCTATGAAGGCCGCAACTTCTGGTTCGGTGTTCGTGAGTTCGCAATGGGCGCTGCTTTGAACGGTATGGCGCTGCATGGTGGCGTGAAAGCATACGGCGGTACGTTCTTCGTGTTCTCCGACTATGTTCGCCCAGCAATCCGTCTGTCCGCGTTGATGAAACAGCCGGTTACGTATGTGTTCACGCATGATTCCATCGCGGTCGGGGAAGATGGCCCAACCCACGAGCCTGTTGAGCATCTGGCTGCACTGCGCGCGATGCCAGGCGTAACAGTGATCCGTCCGGCAGATGCGAATGAAACCAATGCTGCTTGGAGCTATGCGATCGCAAGCAAAGACGAGCCGGTCGTACTGGTGCTTACCCGTCAAAACTTGCCAGCGCTCGAGGAAACCGCTGCATTGGCTGCAGCGAACCTGGACAAAGGCGCTTACGTGCTGGCAGACGCCGAAAACGGCCAGCCGCAAGTCATTCTTTTGGCGACAGGTTCCGAGGTTCCTTTGGTGATGCAAGCCCGTACAGAGCTTGCGAGCCGCGGTATCCAGGCGCGCGTTGTCAGCATGCCGAGCTGGGAGCTGTTCGAGCGTCAACCCAAAGAATACAAAGACTCCGTCATCCCGCCTTCTATCAAAGCGCGCGTCGGCGTAGAGATGGCGATGCCATTTGGATGGGAGCGCTATGTAGGTGATGCTGGCACCATCATCGGCATCAACCATTTCGGCGCATCGGCCCCTGGCGACCGCATCATGAAAGAATACGGCTTCACGGTGGAAAATGTTGTACAAGCGGCAGAAAGCCTTGTGAAATAAACGCTTCAATTGAAGCGAAAAAAAAGCCCATCTTTTCAGGAGATGGGCTTTTTTTCTTTCCTGAGTCTTTCCTCCTGATTTTTAAAAATATTCTTGCAACAATGGTTTTCTTACTTTAGAATTCTATCTGCCGTCATCAAATTTGGGATATTTTAGCGAATTATGTCTATTTTTGCGATGGAGTGAGAGCGATGAAAAGTATAACAACAAGGCTTTTGCTACCGATTGCGGTCACAATGATCGTCATCGGTATCATCAACGGCTTGGTACTGTACCAAAACATGAATCAAGCGGTTGAGAAAACGATTTCGAATTACGCGATGCAGCTTGCCGAGCGGTTCGCAAGCGCGATTCCGGCGGATCAGTACGAGACGTTTTTGCAGAACAAAACGGAGTCGGACCAATACTGGCAGCTTCGCGATCAGCTCAATGCGCTGCGGGAGCATTCGGGTGCACTTTATGTCTACACGCTTGAACTGTCGCCTGACAAGCAAAAAGTGATGAATGTGATCGACGGACAGCCGAAAGACACCGAGTCGGCGGCCAAAATCGGCCAGGAGTCGGCGATGCCGCTTGACGTGATCACACAGGTGATGAATGGCAGCGAGGTGACGACCGATATCGTCAATGATCCTGGATACGGTGACTATGTATCCGCGCTCGTACCGATCAAAAACAAAGGTGGAAGCGTGATCGGCTTGCTTGGCGTCGATATGGGGGCGAAGGAAATTGACTCGATCAGCCAAAAGGTTGTGATCGGGAATTTGCCAGCCATGCTCGCTACAGGTCTCATCATCACGGGGCTTGCGCTACTCTTCTTGTACATAATCATCCGCAGGCGAATCAAGCCGCTGAAAAAGCTGCAGGTGTTGACCAAGCGCATTGCCCAGGGCGATATGAGTCTGATTGGCGAATTGCAGGCGGACAAGGGGATGGCAGACGATGAAATCGGCCAGCTGCAGGAGTCATACCGGCAAATGGTCGTCGACCTGCACGCGATTTTGAGCCAAGTGAAGGATGCATCGACACAAGTGGCGGCGTCCGCTGAGGAGCTTGCGGCGAGTGCAGAGCAGAGTACGGCGATGACGAACCAGATCGTCACAACAACCAAGCAGGTTGCAGGCGCGGCTGATGAACAGCGTCAAAGTCTGGATACTGCGATGCAAGAATTTATGGAAATGAGCCAGGCGATTCAGATGGTGGTTTCAAACAGTGAGGAAACGATGCGGCAGGCGGATCATGCGTCACATGCGTCCAAGGATGGGATGATGCGTGTGGACCTGGTCGTCAAGCAGATGAACGAAATCAACCAGACGGTACAGCAAACGGGGCAAATCGTAGAGAAGCTAAGCGAGCGCTCCTTGGAAATCGGCAACATCGTCAATATGATCACACAAATCGCAGGGCAGACCAACTTGCTTGCACTAAACGCCGCGATCGAAGCGGCAAGAGCTGGGGAGCAGGGGCGTGGGTTTGCCGTCGTTGCGGATGAAGTGCGCAAATTAGCAGAACAATCAGGCACCTTCGCCAATCAAATCACACAGCTCATCGAGTCCATCCAAACGGAGACGAAAAACGCGGTACAAGCGATGCAGAGCGGTGCGAACAAGGTACAGAGCGGGCTTGAGGTGACCAGTCAGGTGAGCGAGTCGTTCCGGGCGATTGAAAAAGCGATCAGTGACATGAGTGAAAAAGCGAGGGAGGCTTCGGAATCCACACACCATATTGCGCAAAGCAGCGAGCGGGTGACACATCTGACCGAAGGAGTGGCAGAAGCCTTCCGGGAGAGCGCCGCTTCCAGCGAACAAAATGTGCGAGCGAGTAAAGAGCAGCTCAGTTCGATGGAGGACATCACCCAATCCTCAGATGCGTTGGCCAAGGTCGCGGAAGAGATGCAAGGCGTTCTTACAAAATTCACGCTATGAAGCAAATCGTGGGCGATATCGTTCTTGCGATTCCGCAGTATTTTTTCGAGGTGTTTTTGTGAAAAATTTATACCTATTGAACTTTTTGAATGGTATTATTTTACTTGGGTGTATTTTGCAAATTACCTCTACCCCCTAGAAGAACAGATGGAGGAGAACGATGAACGTTACGATTTCAAGGAAATTATATGTAAGTTTTTCTTTAATCTTACTCATCATGGCCATCTTTGCAGGCTTGGCGATCGACAAAATGTACACGATCAATTCCAAGTCACAAGAAATCTCCGGCACCTGGCTGCCCGCAGCCAAACATGTGAATGAGATCAATTACCTAGCCGAACACCTTGTGTCGACCGAACTGAAGCACATCTCCTCGACCGACAGCTACGCGATGGACAAATACGAAGCAGACATGAAGAAAACGCTTGAGCAGTTGGATCAAACATTTAAAGAATACGGCAAATTGCTCGTTTCCGCTGAGGAGAAAAAAACGTTCGATCAGTTCCAAAAGGAATGGGAAACCTATACGTCCGTCCATAACAAAATCCTTGAAGCGAGCCGCAATCAGGACAAGCTCGCCAGCATATTGCTGGTAAAGGATGCTGAGGATCGCTTCCAGTATTTGCACGTGTTTATCAACAAGATGGTGCAGCTTAATTTTAACGGAGCTGCCAAAGCGACCAAAGAGAGCGGGGACATCTTCCAAACCGGCATTCGCGATACGGTGGTGATGATTGTGATCGCAGTCGTACTTGGTTTGTTCATCGCGTATACAGTCAGCCGACTGATCGCGCGGCCGATGAAACGGATGACCGCGTTGGCGGGTCAGATTGCCGAAGGTGATTTGACCGGAGAAGACATCATCATCAAAAACCGGGATGAGATCGGAGAACTCGCAAAATCGTTCAACCTGATGAAAAGCAATCTGCGCGACTTGATCGGCGAGTCAAGCGCAAACGCCGAGCATGTTGCCGCTGCCGCAGAACAGCTGCTCGCAAGCGCCGAGCAATCGAGCAAAGCGACGGAGCATATCGCCACGACGATTCAGGAAGTAGCAACCGGTTCCGAGCGGCAAGTATCGAGTGTGGAGGAAGGGGCTCGTGTCGTCGAGGAGCTGTCGCGCGGCACAGAGCAAATCGTCGAGAGTGCCGAGACCGTTTCCGACGCAGCCAATCGGGCGACAGAAGTCGCGGCAGATGGAGCGGAGGCGATTGAGCAGGCGATCCACCAAATCCACGCGATCAGCCAGACCATCAATCAAGTGGCGGAGTCGGTCAAAGGGCTTGGGAACCGCTCACAGGAAATTGGCCAAATTGTCGAGGTCATTGCCGGGATCGCTGCCCAGACCAATCTGTTGGCTTTGAATGCCGCGATTGAGGCAGCGCGTGCGGGTGAACAAGGAAGAGGGTTTGCTGTCGTTGCAGACGAGGTGCGCAAGCTGGCAGAGCAATCCTCTCGTTCTGCAGAACAAATCAGCGTTGTCATCCAATCGATCCAAGTCGAGACAAAGGCAGCGGTGCAATCGATCCAGGTGGGAACCACTGAAATGGAAGGCGGCATCGAGCTGGTCAATGCGGCAGGCCAATCCTTCAGCGATATTCGGGCCTCAATCAATCAGGTTGCGGAACAGATGGAAGGAGTCTCGGCAGCAGCCAAGCAAATGTCAACCTTCACCATGGAGGTTGTAGGCGCCATCGAGCACGTGGCAAGCATCGCCGAGCAGACTGCGAGCAATACGCAAAACGTGTCGGCGTCCGCAGAAGAGCAGTTGGCATCGATGGAAGAAGTCGCGGCATCGTCAGGCGCCCTGTCGCAAAAAGCGGCTGAATTGCAGGAGCTGATCGCCCGCTTCAAGGTATAACGATACAAAAGTGGGACCTAGTCACCAAGCTGCTAGGTCCTATTTTATTTTTCTCTCTTCATTCCGAAAGCTTTCTGTTACAATACTTGGTAAGATAGAGAGAAGAAGTGTAGAAGTGTAGAAGTGTGATGCGAGATGCGAGATGCAGGGGGCGCTTGATAGAATGATCGTTGTGGATGATAAGTGGAAAAAAATGTGCCAATATTATGGAGTGACGGAAGCGGATCTTGCTTTGCTCCATCGACATAAAGCTTTTTTTGTGCAACATGCGGACGAAGTCGTCGATCGATTTTACAAGGAATTGTGGTCGTACAGCAATTTGGCTGAAATGATCCAAACCAACAGCACCGTAGAGCGTCTGAAAAAAACGCAGATTTGGTATTTTCAGTCGCTCGCTAGCGATCGGATCGATGCGGACTATATTGCAGGCAGACAAAAGGTCGGAGCTGTCCATGCCCGTATCGGCTTGTCTGCGGATTGGTTTTTGGGTGGATACACGATTTACTTGCGCCTGATTGCAGAAAAGGCGTCCGGCTTGCCGGAGGCATACGAATTGTATCAAGCTACCTGTAAACGCTTGTACTTTGATTCCGCGATCATTTTGGAGCAGTATATCGGCGATACCCAACGCGAGAATGTGAACTATCGAAAAAACATGGAGATGGTCGCTGAAGAATTGAGCGGGTCCACTCGCGAGGTGACCATCATTGCCAGTGAATATGCGAAATCGGCGACAACCTTGGCTGAATCGCATGAGGAGATCGCCGAATCGATGAGCATTTTGAAAGCGCAAAGTAAAGAAATCGAGAAACTGAGTGATTTCGTCGCGGAAGTTTCATCGCAAACCAACCTTCTCGGACTAAATGCTGCGATTGAGGCGGCGCGGGCAGGCGAGCACGGGCGCGGATTCACGATCGTCGCTAACGAGGTGCGCAAGCTGGCGGACCGGGCCAAAAATTCATCGCAGGAAATTCAACAATCACTGGCGCAAATTTTGGTCCAGATCAACAAGATCGAGGGTCAGATCGAGATGACGGTGGCGTCAACCGAGCAGCAAGCGGCTGCCTCGGAACAGTTGGCAGCGCTAGTGCAGGGATTGGATGAGATTACGAATCGGTTGCATGTGTAGGTTCATCAATGAGTAAATATAGCGACTCTGGCAATAAGGGGCAGCATACCTTATGTCAGGGTCGCTTTTTTTGTGTGCACGTCCAGCACGTTTCTTTCAAATTGTGAATAAAGTATGTTACCTACTCTCTAAAGCTATTAGTAAAACGAAAAAGGGGAAATGTTATGGCAAGCGCAACTGATAGTTTCAATGTAAAGGATTTCGGAGCTACAGGCGGAGGAGTCAATGACGATACCGCTGCAATTTTACAGGCGATTAGCGCAGCGAGCAAAGTGACCAACAGCGTCCTAGTTTTCCCCTCTGGTGTTGGCTATAACATCTCACAACCGATCACCATCCCGGCAGGCATCGATGTCGAGATGGTCGCGCCCTTGATCTATACGGGAACGGATAACATCACCGCTCTCACCGTTGGAAGCGCTTCTCCGTCGAATCTATCACGTAAGATGAGGCTGCAAGTCAAACGGAAATTTACCTCTGACTGGTCGAATGAAAATTCGATCGGAATTAAGCTGATTAATTTTGATCAGTGCAATGTGGAGATCGTTCAGGCAATCGGATTTTGCATCGGGGTCCAGTGCATGGGGTCAAATGGCGGGTTTGCCTATAATAAACTGGTGCTCCAGGATTTATCGAACAACAAGGTCGCTCTTGACCTGACCAATGAGAAAAATGGTTGGTGTAATGAAAATCTGTACCTAAACGGACGCTTTTGGGTTAATTCCGGTGTTAATACCGCGTTGTCACGCTATGGGGTGCGTATTACCTCCAAAGACGGTACCTATACGGAAAATAACAATAACGTCTTCCTCAAGCCATGCTTCGAGCTGCAATACAAACGTGGACAGCAAGCTTGCTTGTGTGCGTTAATCGAGCATGGAACCAACAACCGTTTCCTCTCGATTCGCGCAGAAAACTCTGCCTCTGCATCCGAAGGATGGGATGGTGTGGTTGCCAAAGTCCTCAACGAATCATCGGAAAACTTGTTTGAGATCGGTTTTGGCGGAGGGGAGGCATACCCATTCTCCGTTGATGATCAGAGTAAATTTCCGGTGTCAAAACTTGTGTTGCCACGCAGTTACCTACGTGATGAAGCAAATCTCCCTATCTTCAGCTCCGGTCCACTTCATAGACTAGGTGCATATGCGCGAGGAGACAATGCGCCATATATGCCAACCGTACACGTCGCCCGCTACAATAGCACAGATGTCAACCGTTATGTGTCAGGCACCTATGTGGAGTTAACCCCTGATTATATCGAACTACGGGATGGAACGAGTGTCGGCGTATTCGTCGATACTTCGAATACGAATGTTGCGGGACTAAAGCGCTTTGTAATACGTAAAGATTGTGCAGACGGATTTGGCGGACGAGTAAATGTTGTCTGCTATGATGGAAATGGAGTCATTTTGACAGACGATGGAAATAATCCGTATGTCAAAGGCTACAGTAATTCCCGGCCTTATTGGGTTGGCTCCGAATACGGCGGATGCTACAAAAACGGTCAAGACAGCGAAGGGGATTTTTATTTTGCTATTCGACCCGAAGTGAAAAAAATCAGAGTACTTCTCAGCGACGGTTCCAACAATCTTCGCCTGCGTAGCTTCAGCATTTACCAAGTCGACCCAGATGTCAACGCCACCGTTATGACTGGAGTCGAAGACAGTGTTCCGCTCGGTGTCAACATCGCTGAACAGCCACCGTACAAAGGTAGCTTCAAGGCAGGAAAGCTCTTTTTCAATTCGTTGCCAAGCGTAGGAAGCGCATCGGGATGGATCTGTACGACAGGTGGTATTGCCACGAATAATTCGTGGGTAGCAGGAAAAGCTTACAGCGTTGGAAACCAAGTTAAGGCAAATGGCAACGTTTATCAGGCGATTGTTGCAGGGAAATCAGGCAGTACCGCGCCGTCTGGCACAGGTAGCTCCATTTCAGACGGAACCGTTAAATGGAAGTATGTCGATAAGGTGGCTGTTTTTGCTAGTATTGGTACCATCGGAAAATAGGAAAAAAGAAACAATTGATCGGAATCGTCAGGCAGCGCGGAAAGCGTCTGTCAGACGGTTCCTTTTTTATTACGCTCAGTAAAAGTGGTTGGTTCATCCAAGCTGTTTGGGAAGAACAAATCCAGTTCGAGCCTGTTAAACATGACAAAAATTAACATCGAACTCTAGAGAGAAGGCATCAAAAAAGAGTCAAGTTTTGCAAAGTGGGACATAGGATTGGAGTAGGATTTGTACCAATTTCAGCATCACTTTCTATGGCAGTCGGGACAAGGGGCCCAGAACCATAGACGTATGAGGGCGGAGCGACGATAGCGCTCACCAGCTTGAACAACGCAAACTCGGTGGAGGCTTATGGCTACAGGGGAGTTGGATGGAAGCCAGACGGATAAAATGAGCCGTGTATCATTTACCCCTAGTAATATCATCTCGATTGTTGGAGGTATTGGTGGATTCATGGAGATCCAACTCGCCGATGTGAGAAGAACCATTCGACAGTATTTGGGCAGAATCCTGATTTTGGTGGTACTTGCTGTTTCGGCAGCTGGGGTGCTCAGCTTCTATGTACTGAAACCTCAATATGAGGCGACGGTTACGTTACTCGTCAAAAAACAAAACACGGGTAGCCAAATCGCTTATGATGATTTGATCGCGAGCGAGAAGCTGGTCAAGACGTATGGAGAAATCATGAAAAGCCGACTGGTGATGGCAGAGGTGATTGAGACGCTGAAGCTTCCGCTCACAAATGAACAGTTAAGCAAGCAGATTCAGATCAAGGCCGACAATGAGTCATTAATAACCTCTGTCAGTGTCCGAGATGAGGATTTGGCCCGCGCGGTTGCAATCGCCAATGAATTCGGAAAAGTATCCATGCAAAAGTGGAATGCGATCATGGAAATGAACAGCGTCACGATCATTGATGAAGCGAAACAAGATCAGAATGCGCAGCCTGTTTACCCAAGGCCATATCTTAATATGGGACTTGCATTCGTGCTGTCGCTTCTCGCGGGAATTGGAATTGCGCTCCTACGGGATTACTTTGACAAGACATTAAAAACAGAAGAAGAGGTCGAGGAATTGTTTGCGATTCCCGTGTTGGGTGTAATTCCACACATAAAAGAACAGTAAAGCTCAAGGATTGGCGAGAACAGCTGGAGGTGTCCCCATGAGGTCCAAAAATAGCAGGAACCATTTAATTTGCTTTAATGACCCAAAGTCTCCAATTGCGGAAGCATACCGCACATTACGGACAAATATTCAATTTACTAGCTTTAACAAAGAGCTGCGCTCCATTGTCGTAACCAGCGCCGATCCTGGCGAGGGAAAAACCACCACAATCATCAACCTAGGCATTGTAATGGCCCAGTCGGATCAAAAAGTTCTTTTAGTGGATGCGGATTTACGGCGACCGTCCATTCATTACAAACTACCGTTAAACAACGAAATCGGGCTCTCCAATTTATTGATCAACCAGGTAGAGTGGGAAGAGGCGATTCAGACACCCGCTGATGTCGGATTCGATGTCATTACGTCAGGGCCAATTCCACCTAATCCGGTCGAATTGATCAATTCCAAGCAGATGAAAGAACTGCTGGTCAGGCTGAAAACTCGCTATAATATGATACTAATCGATACGCCCCCCTTACTACCGGTAACCGACGCTCAAGTGCTGTCCAGTTATGTCGATGGCGTACTTCTGGTTATCAGCAGCGGAAAAGCGCTTGGTGACCGCGTGAAAAAGGCAAAGGGCTTGCTTGATCACGTAGGGGGAAAAGTTATCGGAACGATCTTGAACAAAAAGAAGGTATCAGATATGAGCTACTACTGACTCAGAGAAAAAGATAGAGAGAAAAAGTAAAAAGTAGACGAATATCCGGGGGAAAAGAGGATGTCATGATGAACATGATGGTGTCTAGTTCGAGTTCCGTTCATAAATCCGAACTTATTCAAAAAATCCTCAACCGAACAGCTGTTGTGGGGGTTGTCGGTCTAGGGTATGTCGGTTTGCCATTTGCGGTTGAGAAGGCAAAGGTGGGCTTCCATGTCATCGGGATCGAACAAAATCCACAGCGAGCAGACAAGATCAATCGGGGAGAAAATTACATTCAAGACGTATCGTCAGAGGAATTGGCGATTTTGGTTGAGCAGGGTTATTTGAAAGCTGTGACTGACTTTCAACAAGTAGGACAAATGGATGCGATCATCATTTGCGTACCTACCCCCTTAACAAAAAATTTAACGCCTGACCTGCAGTATGTCGAAAATGTAACAAGAGCAATTGCAGGACATCTGCGTCCAGGCCAACTGATTTGCTTGGAATCGACCACGTACCCAGGAACCACGGAAGAGTTAATGCTTCCGATTTTAGAGGAGTCCGGTTTTATCATAGAAGATGAGTTTTTTCTGGCCCATTCCCCGGAACGAGTTGATCCAGGGAATACGCGATACTCCACCAAAAACACCAACAAAATAGTAGGCGGAGTCGGTCCGGATTCAACGGAAGTCGCGGAAACGTTTTACAAGCAGACCGTTGATCAAGTCATCACGGTATCAAGCGCAAAAACGGCAGAATTGGTAAAAGTTTTTGAAAATACATTTCGCGCGGTTAACATCGCGCTCGTTAACGAGTTGATGCTGCTTTGTGACCGGATGGGGCTGAGTGTTTGGGAGGTGCTGGATGCAGCGTTTACGAAGCCGTTCGGAATCATGCCGTTTTACCCCGGTCCCGGTGTCGGAGGACATTGCATTCCTGTCGACCCGCATTATTTGGAATGGAAGGCGCGAGAGCTCAATTTCAGCACACACTTCATTTCACTGGCAGGTGAAATCAACCGTAAAATTCCTCTATTTGTCAAGGAAAAGGTCAACCGCTTGCTCAACAAAAAGGGCAAGCCGATAGCAAGGAGCCAAATTTTGGTTCTCGGCGTCGCCTATAAAAAAGATGTAAGTGATTATCGTGAATCTCCAGCGCTCGATGTGATTCGCTTGCTAAGGGGAGAAGGGGCGACCGTCGTCTACCATGATCCGTATGTGGATGATTTCAAAGATAACGGGCTGACGATGGAATCGTATCCACTCACAGAGGAGCTGCTCCAGTCATGCGACATGGTGGTCATCGCGACCGACCACAGTTTGATCGATTATGAGTTTGTGGTCAAGCATGCTCAGCAAGTGCTGGACACACGCAATGTCTCCAGGTTGCTGGCCGGATCAAAAGAAAGGATCACATTGCTATGACACGAGTGGCAGTTATTGGCGCAGGTAAATGGGGACGCAATTTGGTACGGACATTTGATCGATTGGGAGCGTTGGCTTGCGTCGTGGAGAACAGCCAGAAAATTCAGGAGGAAATCGGCACGCTTTTTCCAGGTGTGCCGATTTTTTCGTCTCTTGAAACGGTTTGGACGAGCGATATTCCCGCGGTGGTGATTGCCACACCTGTGCCCACGCATTTTGCGATCGCGAAAGCAGCTTTGCTCGCAGGTAAGGATGTTTTTGTCGAAAAACCGATTACCATGCAGGTGGAGGAGGCAGAAGAATTATTTCAGATTGCAACTCGCTTGAAGCGGGTTTTAATGGTGGGGCACCTGCTTTTGTATCAACCAGCGATTCGATGGATGGAGGACTATATCAAAAGTGGTGAACTGGGGTGCATTCACAGCTTGCATCAGCGTAGGGCACAGCTTGGACGGGTTCGCCAATTCGAAAATGTACTGTGGAGTCTCGGTGTACATGATATCGCTGTCATGCTCCGACTGATTGGCGAAGCTCCGAAGCATATGATGGTCCATGGTCAGCGTGTCCTTCAGCAAGCGATCGAGGACGATGTTCATCTGCATATGAGCTTCGCCTCGGGTATTTCAGCTCATCTGCATGTTTCTTGGCTATGGCCGCAGCAGGAACGAAAGCTGGTGGTGATCGGTGAGCGCGGCATGCTGGTGTACGACGAAACAGAACAAGAAGTAACGTTACATCGAAAGGGGATTAGATCTGATTTAAGCAAACATGATGATGGGGCTGAGGTTGTCTTTTCGGGGAGCGATGAGCCTTTGAAACTCGAAGCCCTCCATTTCCTTACCTGCATAAGCGAGCGGGCGGTTCCGCTGTCCGATGGAGCGAATGGCGTTGCTGTAATCAGCGTATTGTCCCAAGCTACCGAATTATTGTTGAAAAGGGGGCGTGACGATGAGTGAGGCAGCTTATTTCGCTCATGAAACGGCGCTGATCGATGAGGGAGCTCGCATCGGCGATCACACAAAGATTTGGCATTTTAGCCATGTGATGAAAGGGGCCGACATTGGGGCGCGTTGTTCGCTGGGGCAGAATGTCTTCATCGCTACTAATGTGAAAATTGGCCAAAATGTAAAGCTGCAAAACAATGTTTCCGTGTATGAAGGTGTCATTCTGGAAGATGATGTATTTTGCGGCCCAAGCATGGTATTCACCAATGTGATCAACCCGCGGTCCGCCTTTCCACGCAATACAAGCTCTGATTACCGAACGACATTGGTCAAACGTGGAGGGACCATCGGTGCGAATGCGACCATTGTCTGCGGCACAACAATCGGTGAGTGGGCTTTTATCGCTGCTGGGGCTGTCGTGACAAAAGACGTTCCGGCCTTTGCGAAAATGGCGGGTGTTCCGGCTCGGCGAATTGGTTGGGTTTGCAAATGCGGGGAAGCGCTGCGCTTCATAAATCGCCAGGCTGTGTGCAGAACATGCCGTCGTCAATACGAACAGACTGATCAGGAGCAGGTGCGCTGCTGCACACCAGACTGATTAGCAGAGGAGTTAACCGAGTGGGAAAGAAGGGGTATTGCGTTGCTTCACATCTATCATCCACCAACTTATCAACCGGAACGACAGTATATTTTTGATGTCCTCTTTGCTCAATTTTTGGGACTCGAATATGAAACCATGGTGGAACAGCGAGACGACATCCGCATCTGCCTTGCAGACGATTGCTCGGGCAAATCCATTGTGCTCGCCGATGTTCTCTTCCAACAGCCTCAGGAAAATTGGCTTCAGCAAACCTCCCTGCCCAAGCAACCATTGGAAACATGTGATGCTTTACTCATTCCGCTATCTTTTCCGCTCATTTCGAGACATTTGCCTGTCCTGTACGGAAAGCGTTTGAATAATGGTTTGTTTTTTGAACAAAATCAGTTGACCATTCATTTGGGCATCGATATATTCGGTAGCTCTTTTTTTATGCTGACAAGGTATGAAGAGGTAGTCAAAACAGAGAGGGACAAGCGAGGGCGCTTTCAAGCATCCGCGTCACTAGCGAGTCAGGAAGGTTTTCTCGATCGTCCTATCGTGAACGAATATGTAGAGTTGTTGTGGGCGTGCATCCATTTTTTATGGCCGGGCTCCTCTCGCAAGAAACGAGAATTCAGAATCGTTCCGAGTCATGATGTGGACTCGCCACTCGGAGTCGCATTGAGCACGCCGGGTCAGGTGCTGCGCAATATGGCGGGTGATGTGCTCATGCGAAAAAGCGTAGAATTAGCAGTCCGACGCATGCGTTCACTGGTACTGGTACGTCAGGGAAGAGTCGATGCGGATCTGCACAATACGTTTCATTGGATTATGACACAAAGTGAACGAATTGGATTGCGTAGTTCCTTTTACTTTATCGCAGACCATCCTGCTGGCAGGATTGATGGCGTGTATGAGCTCGATAGTCCGTGGATTAAGAGGCTGCTGCGTGAGATTCATCAGCGCGGGCATGAGATCGGCTTACACCCGAGCTACAGTACGTACCGCGATCCAGCTCAATTGCAACGGGAACTGGCAAGATTACATGCGACATTGGAACAGATCGGGATTGACCAGCCCGTTTCCGGCGGTAGGCAACATTACTTACGGTGGGAAGCGCCGACGACATGGCAGTTGTGGGAGGATGCCGGCCTTGTCTATGACAGCACGCTCAGCTTTGCGGATCGGGCGGGTTTTCGTTGTGGCACTTGCTACGAATACACCGTGTTTAATGTGAAGACGCGGCGGCCGCTGCGCCTACGCGAACGACCTTTGATTGCGATGGAAGGCTCGCTGTTAGACATTCAATATATGCATTTAACGAGAGAGGAAGCGAGGCACGAGCTAGAGCTGCTTAAAGAACGGTGTCGTCTCTTTCAAGGGGACTTTACTTTATTGTGGCACAACTGCACATTGATCCATTTCCACGATGCAAAGCTGTACCAATCAGCGATAGGTGGAGGGAACAAGTAAGGAACAGCTTGAGTCTGGATGGGGAGGATTACGATGAAAAGGACCCATTGCACATTGGTTTTAGGCGGCTCGGTGGCGGGCTATTCAATCATCCGTGAGTTACACGAAAAAGGCTTGCGAGAAATTGTGCTGTTCGATACGGAGAAGAGGCTGGCAGCGTACAGCAATCGTCTCTGCAAATTTGTCCATGTTGATGACTCGACAGAAGCATTGTTCGCTGCAATCGAATCGCTTCATCAGGAATACGAACACATCATTATTTTCCCAACGGGGGACAAGCAAATCGAACAGCTTGATGATCTGTATGAACGGATCGAAAGCTATTGCTTTCTGCCCTTCAACCACGATAATCTCCGCATTTTCGTCAATAAAATGAATCAATATCATCATTGCGAAATGGTGGGCATTCCTTATCCGAAGACGATCATTTTGCATGATCCTGCTGAAACGGAATCGATTTTGCAGATTCCATTTCCTTTGCTGCTGAAGCCGTCTAAACAAGATTCGCGTGCATTTAAAAATCTCGTGCTTCACTCTGCTGATGATTTCTGGAGAGAGGAGGCACAGATTCGGCAATTTTTGCACGCGGGGATCTCTTTTCTCGTCTCCGAAATGATTCCCGGTGATTCTTCACAGGTTTACGCGTATATGGCCTATCGAAATAAGCAAGGAAAAATTCTTAATGAGTGGACGGGCAAAAAGCTGTCTCAGTACCCCAATCATTTTGGGGTGTTTTCCAGTGCCTCCAATCAATCTGATCAAACTGTCCTTGAACAGGGCAGAAAGCTGGTTGAAACGATGAATCTCTTTGGGATTTGCGAACCAGAATTCAAGTATGATTCGCGGGATGGCACTTACAAGCTGACCGAGGTGAACCTCAGATCGATGATGTGGAATCGGATGGGCAATCTGTCAGGGGTGAACCTACAATACACTCAATATTTGGATGCGATCGGCCAAGCGACTGAACGGCAGCAGCAGGATCAGACAAGAAAAATTCACTATGTGTACAGTAAGCACGAGATTTTTGGCTTGTTGAATGGGACAATCCCGTTCCAAACCTTTTGGCACAATTTGTTTGATTCGGACAAGACGTATTTTGCCGTATTTGATCCACAGGATATCAAGCCGTTTTTAGCCGATTCCGTGGCAAATGTCAGAGGATTATTCCGCAAAATGGGTGAGAGTGGATTCCTTTCGAGCTGGATGAATAGAAACGGTTGGAAACGGAAGGGGCATGCGTGATGAAAATACCGATGTTAGACCTCAATCCAGAAATTGATTTGCTCTGGGAAGAGTTGATGCAGGCCATGCAGCAGGTGCTGCGTTCCGGCCATTTCATTATGGGATCACAGGGAAAAGCTTTTGAATCGGAGGTTGCCCGTTATCTTGGGTGCAAGCATGCGATCGGGCTCAACTCGGGTACAGATGCTTTAGTCATCGCCTTGCGCGCCGCTGGTATTGGCCCGGGGGATGAGGTGATTACAACACCGTTTACGTTCTTTGCGACAGCGGAGGCGATCTCGCACGTAGGGGCAGTTCCGGTGTTCGTCGATGTTGTGCAAGAGACGTTAAACCTTGATGCAAAAGCGCTTGAGCAGGCAATCACCCCGCGAACGAAAGCGGTTATTCCCGTTCATTTGTATGGCAACCCATGTGATCTTGAGCCGATCATGGCGATCGCAAGTCAGCATGGCCTACGAGTCATCGAAGATGTGGCCCAAGCATTTGGAGGCGAATATCGAGGGAGAAAGGTAGGGACGTGGGGCGATGCAGGCTGCTTTTCGTTTTTCCCTACCAAAAATCTCGGGGCTTATGGTGATGGAGGGCTTTTGGTCACGGATGATGACGAGTTGGCAGAGCAGGCGAGAATGCTTCGCCAGCACGGTGCGAAAAGGAAATATTTCAATGAGGTGATCGGATACAATTCGCGGCTTGATGAGCTGCAGGCTGCAATTTTGCGGGTGAAACTCCAGCGGATCGAGGAATTTAATGAGGGGCGCATTCAGGCAGCCAGCTATTACCGCAAGCTACTAGAGGGAGTGGCCGGGATCAAATGCTTGGACGAACAGTCTGACAGCCGGCATGTCTATCATCAGATGACGGTGTTAATCACGAACGACATGCGCGATCAGGTGCAAAAACGACTGGCAGAAGAGGGAATCGATACGATGATCTACTATCCGGTTCCTGTCCATAAGCTACCGGTTTATCAAGGCCTCGGCTACCAATTGCCGATCGCTGAGCGTGCAGCGAATCAGGCGCTTTCCCTGCCCATTTGGCCGCAGATTGGCAGGAATATACAGGAGCATGTGATCGACAAGCTGAAGGAAGCATTGGTATGAATGCATTTTTTTTGCGAATCAACACGATGTTTTCCAAAGGAAATCTCGTGCGAAACGTAGCCCTTCTAGTGGGGGGCAACGTCATGGGCCAAGGCCTTCTTATCATTGCTTCACCAATCATCACTCGGCTTTACTCACCTGATGATTTTGGCACATTGACCTTATATACAACGCTTCTATCACTTATATCCATGGTTGTGGCGCTACGATATGACCTAGCCATACCGTTGCCGGTGGAGGATCAAAGCGCGGCAAATCTTCTGGCGCTTGCGATCATGATCGTCACCGGAGTAAGCGGAAGTGTGGGAGTGGGCATCTATTTCTTTGCCGATGAGATTGCCGATTTGGTCAATGCCCCATATTTGGCATCCTATTTGTGGCTGTTGCCCTTCAGTCTGTTCGGGATTGGGGTATATCAAACGTTGAATTTCTGGGCGCTGCGAAAGCAGGCATATCAAGAGATCGCCAAGACCAAGCTGTCTCAGAGCATCAGCTTAATTTCTCTTCAGCTTCTATTCGGCTGGCTGCAGTTTAAGCCGCTAGGTCTCCTACTCGGTGACGTAGCCGGACGTATGGGCGGTAGCGGATCGCTCTGTGCACTCATTTTGCGCAAAGATCGTGCGGTATTACGTGGGGTAAGCTGGCACGGGATCCGCCAAGAAGCGAGACGGTACCGCCGCTTTCCGCTGATCTCTAGTTGGGGCACTCTCGTTCAAAGCGCGGTTTTGCAATGTCCGCCGCTCATTCTCGCGTTTTATTACGAGACGGAGGTTGTTGGGTGGTTCGGAATCGGGGAACGGGTCATTGGTCTACCGATGACAATGCTTGGAGCCTCAATTTCGCAAGTGCTCCTGGTCGAATTGGCCACACTCGCGAAAACGGACCCCGACCGACTTCCGGAGCTTTTCGGCAAAATATTGAAGATTATGCTGGGGATCGGATTGGTGGTCGTGGCTCCGCTCGTATTGGTGGCGCCGTGGTTGTTTACCTACGTATTTGGTGATGAATGGGGGCAGTCGGGACTTTATTTGCAAATTTTATCGATCTCGATCATCCTTCAATTTGCGGCAAGCCCGTTGCGTTGGTTTTTGGAGGTACTGGAGCGCCAGGATTTGTTTATGAAAAGAGAAGTAGTCAAAGCGCTGCTGATGGTCGGGGTTACTATCCTGATCCACGTGTACGAATGCCAGGCGGTCACCGCAATCGTGCTATTTTCCACCGCGATCTCCATGGGACATGCATACGGCATTTTTTTAGGCTGGAGGGCGATCAAATGCGCCAGATTTCAAAAGAACATGCTTGAGGAGCCAGCATGAGCAAATTGACAAACTGGATGGATGGAAAAGCGATCGCTTTCGCCCTATTCCTGTTCGCCGGCAATTTAAAAGCCGACCCACGATTGGCTTGGCTGCCGATTGATTTTACGCTGTTGTTTGCGTTCCTGACGGCCGTTTTTGTGATACGTGAATGGATTCGAGATGAAGGACGGTTTCCAAGAGAGTTGTTCTGGGTTTTGCTGTTGTTTTTTTCTTTTGCGATCCCGATCTTTTGGACAGAGTTTACACCGTACGCAGTAGAAAAAGTCAGCCGGCTGTTCACCCTCACATTACTCGTCGCAGTTGCCCCGATGTTTTTGTTCCGGACTGATGGTGAATTGAGACGGTTGTTCAACGTGCTGACGATTCTCGGACTTCTTATGGGCATCGACTCCATCATTACACTCTTTACAAACGGTAGGCTGGAAATCAATCCGAATCTTTCGACAGGAATCACTGCTTTCGGTTCCAATACGATCGCGTTGGGCAGGTCCGCGGGATTGGCGTTCATCTGGATTGCGGTGTTAGCGCTGGAAAAGCGGCTCAAGCTGCTTCCGTCACTCGGACTTTTGGGCATTTTAGTCGTGGTTCTGCTGGGTTCAGGGTCCCGAGGGCCACTTCTGACAGCTGTGGCTAGTTTGATCTTGCTCGGCCTGCTTTTCTATTGGAAAAAGCAAGCGTACGGCTGGCGCTTTACCGGGGTGCTCGTCATTTTGATTCTTGTGGGTGCCTACAGCGTCACCATCGCACCGGAAACGGCATCCCAGCGGATCGAAGCGTTTTTACAAGGGAATTTCACTCACTCGGAACAAATGCGTATGCTGGCATACGCTCGTTCATGGGACATGATTGTGCAGACCCCACTTGGCATCGGATGGGGAGGATTCGTCGAGCATATCAACCTGTGGTTCGGCGCAACGAAGCAGTATCCACATAACATTTTTCTGGAGACGCTGCTAGAGGGGGGATGGTTGGTTGGACTCTGTCTGATCATCATTCCGCTGCTTGCACTGTTTCGTATTTATCGGAGAGCCACCTCTATGGAAGCGAGGGTTTTGTTTGCACTGCTGTTCTTCTTCCTCACCAACGCGATGGTAAGTGGAGATATCAATGACAACAAGGAATTCTTTGCCTTTATGGCCTTATCGCTGGTTTACCGGGAGAGAACTCTGTAAATCCAATGATTGCAAGCGAAAGGGGATAAGGATGAGAAAATTGTTGCAAAAACTAGGCAGCATGGCAAAGACGGTGGGCTATCGGGTGTACTCCGACTTTTTGATGCCGTCTCGGCTCGCAACGTTTGAAAATTTGTTGAACCAGGCGATTGAATGCGACTATGAGGTTCATTCTGTCGCATCGTTTTGGGAGGTAATCAAAGCGGGTGGGCCTGTATCAGGGAAACGCTACCTGATCCTCAGACATGATGTCGATACGGATATTGCGACGGCTCGCGAGATGTGGACAATCGAGCAGCGACTGGGAGTTCGGGCTTCCTTCTACTTTCGGTTATCAACGATTGATATTCCGCTGATGCGTCAAATCCATGAAGAAGGCGGAGAAGCCAGCTACCATTATGAAGAAATTGCGACCATCGGAAAAGAAAAAGCGTTATCGACTGAGCAGCAAATTGTCCGTGAGCTCCCGCTTATGAGACATTCCTTTGCTCAAACACTTTTTCGGTTAAGGAAGCTGACAGGCTTACCGATGCATACGGTCGCGTCTCATGGCGATTTTTTCAACCGAAAGCTCGGCATTGCGAATCATGAGCTCCTCGCCGAGTCAAAGCTGCGTAAAGAGACGGCTGTTGAGCTGGAAACGTACGATGAGACGATGATGAAATACGTCACCAGTCGTCACAGCGACACATTGGCCCCCGCCTTTTGGAAGCCCAATGACCCATTTGAGGCAATTTCCCGTAAAGAAGCTGTGATTTATTTGCTTACGCATCCGCGTCATTGGCGCACCGATCCATACGGCAACCTGCTGGATAACATTAAGCGGCTATGGGAAGGCGTGCTTTTTGCGATGCGCAAAAATGGGAAGTTTTCCATGGTTCCGGGGAGCATTTTGTCCCATCTGTCTGTTTTGACGGTAGAAGGCGAGTGGGCAAATGCGATGGTATCACTGGTTGTGGCATGAGTGAGGGCATGAGGAGGAGCACAGGGTGGAGAGAAGAAAGATCGCTCATTTGACATCCGTACACGAGCCAACCGACACGCGCATTCTTCATAAAGAATGCCGAACGTTAGCGCAAGCAGGGTACGATGTCGTTCTTATCGCACCGCATGATCGTGACGAATGGCTCAACGGGGTGCGTATTCGTGCGATCCCGCAGCCTAAGAGCCGATTGGGGCGAATGCTGCAGACCACTTGGCAGGTTTATCGCACGGCGGTAAAGGAAAACGCAAGCGTGTATCATTTCCATGATCCCGAGTTGATCGGGGTGGGTGTGATGCTCAAAACGCTTGGAAAAAAGGTTATCTATGATGTACATGAAGATTTGCCGCGGCAAATTCTAAGCAAAGAGTGGATTCCCAAATGGCTTCGCCACGGATTAGCAGTTGTGAGCGAAGCAGTGGAGGGGACGGCAGCGAGAATTTTTGACCGGATCGTCACGGTAACGTCGACCATCGCCGAGCGGTTTCCCGCTGAAAAGACGGTGATTGTCAAAAACTACCCGATTCTGGGGGAGTTGACGACGATAACGGCATGCCCTCATGTCGAACGTCCGCTATGCGTCACCTATGTGGCGGCTGGGATCACTACCGTGCGAGGAATTCTCGAAATGGTACATGCGATGGGGATCCTTCAGCATTCCGGAATCCGCCTCATTTTGGCTGGGCACATATCTCCAATTGAATTGCGTGATAAGGTTGCAACGTATCCGGGGTGGCAATGCGTGGAGGAAGCGGGCTATTTGAATCGAGAACAGGTCGGATCGCTTCTAAACAATGTACGAGCAGGGCTGGTCACGCATCATCCCATCGTGAATTATGTGGATTCGTTGCCTGTGAAAATGTTTGAATACATGGCAGCTGGCATTCCGGTCATCGCTTCCGATTTTCCGCTTTGGAGGGAAATTGTCGAAGGAAGCGATTGCGGCTTATGCGTCGACCCGCTTTCTCCGGAACAAATTGCGGAAGCGATTCAGTGGATCGTCGAGCATCCAGTGGAAGCGCACCGGATGGGGGAAAACGGCCAACGAGCGGTTGCAGATCGATACAACTGGGATCGGGAAGCAAACAAATTGCTTTCTGTTTATGAAGAGCTGTCGGCAGTGCACGAAAAGACGCAAGTGACACAGGTGAGGTGAAGGTATGACATTTGAAAAGATTTTGGTATTGGCTCCTCATACCGACGATGCAGAACTAGGATGCGGCGGCCTGATTGCCCGCAGCATCGAGGAGGGACGGCAAGTTTTTGTGGCGACCTTTTCCACAGCGGAGGAGTCGGTGCCGGAGGGAGCGCCTCGCGATTTGCTGAAGCACGAATTTTTTCGCGCCATATCCGTATTGGAAGTGCCAAATGACAATTTGTTTTTGTTCCAATACCCTGTCCGTCGATTTTCTTCCTTTCGTCAGGATATCTTGGAAGATTTGGTGAAGCTTCGTAAAAAGATACAGCCTAACCTGGTGCTGTTACCGTCTGCACATGACTTGCATCAGGATCATCAAGTGCTCAGCCAGGAAGGGTTACGGGCATGCAAAGATGCTTCTGTATGGGGATATGAAATGCCATGGAACAACGTTTCCTTCCATGCGCAGGCGTTTGTCACGTTAGAAGAACGTTTTGTCCGTAGAAAATGGGAGGCGCTGCAGGCTTATCAATCGCAAATCGAGCTGGGGCGGCCTTATTTTACCGAGGAATTCATAACGGGCTTAGCTAAGCTGCGGGGGACGCAAATCAAGACGGAGTGGGCGGAAGCATTCGAAGTGCTGCGGGTGATCGTATGATAGTGACGATCCATCAGCCAAACTTCCTTCCGTGGCTTGGTTTTTTCGACAAAATGGCGTGCGCAGACGTGTTCGTGCTATTGGATCAGGTTCAATTTACGCGACGTGGCTATCAAAACAGGGTACAGATCAAAGGGAGCAGCGGTGTTCAATGGCTGACAGTACCAGTAAAGACGAAGGGAAAATACTACCAGCTGACGAGCGAAGTTGAGATCGATGGTGAGGCAGACTGGAAAAAAGACCATCTTCGTACCTTGCATACTTTATATAGCGGAACCGCGGGCTATGCGAATACGATAGCTGCCGTAGAGGAGCTTTACACCCCGCAGTTACGAAAACTAACCGATTTGACGATTCCGGGGATCACACTCATCGCTGAACGGTTGGGAATCAGCCCTAGACTGATCCGTGCTTCCGAGCTGAATGTGTCAGGCAGCCGTTCTGAATTGCTCGCCAATTTGGTGGCAGCTGTTGGGGGAAACACCTATTTATCAGGTCCAAGCGGGAAGCAGTATTTGGACGAAGGGGTGTTTGCGGAAAGAGGAATCCGGGTTGAGTACCATCATTTTGAGCCTAAACCATACCCGCAGCGATTCGGACCTTTTATCGCCGGATTAAGCGGTTTGGATTATTTGTTTCATGATCCGACTCTCTCGGTTTGGAAGATGATGCGGGGAGATCACGTACAGTGAGGAGGGGACGACAATGAACATCATGTTTATTAATCCATACGCTGGATCGATGCGGTACGGGATGCAGTTGCGTCCCTATTATCTGGCGAAAAAATGGGTCAAGATCGGTCATCAGGTGACAATCGTTGCGGCTACCTATGCTCATGTCCGCACGCATCAACCAAATCCGTCCGGAGGCATCGCTGAGGAAGAAGAGGATGGAATCCGCTACGTTTGGCTGCCGACCATGGAATACGAAGGAAATGGTCTGAAGCGTGTCATCAATATGATGCAGTTCTCTTGGGCGCTGCTGCGCTTGCGTAAGCAGCTTGCGGAGCGCTATCAACCCGATGTGGTGGTTGCTTCCTCGCCACACCCGTTCAGTATTTTTGGAGCAGAAAAGATAGCGCGGCAAACAGGCGCGAAGCTTGTGTTTGAAGTACGTGACCTATGGCCGCTGACGTTGATCGAGCTCGGCCACAAATCACCGTGGCATCCATTTATCATGCTGATGCAGTATGCGGAAAATTACGCCTATCGCAAAGCAGATAAGGTGGTTTCGCTGCTGCCAAAAGCGGATCGCTACATGATCTTGCATGGTATGGAACCGCACAAATTCACGTATTTGCCAAATGGCATCGATGTGGATGAGTGGCAGCAGGTGTTAGAGGGTGGCGTGCCTGAGTTACATCGAGAGACAATCGCTCGCTACAAGGCAGAAGGTCGCTTTTTACTTGCTTATACAGGTTCGCACGGGCTGGCTGACTCGCTTCATCATTTGGTTGCTGCTGCTGATGAATTGCGTGATCAGCCCGTCGGCTTTCTATGTGTCGGCCATGGTCCCGAAAAACCAGCGCTTGAACAGCTTGCCGTCGAACGTGGTTTGGACAATGTGGCGTTTTTGCCACCGGTATCAAAAGCCGCTTTACTCGAGCTGCTCACGCAAATGGATGTACTCTACATCGGCTGGAAACGCGAGGAGATGTATCGGTTCGGTGTTTCTCCGAATAAGCTGTTTGATTACATGATGGCGGCAAAACCGGTCATCCACGCAATTGAGGCTGGAAACGACCCCGTTGCTGCAAGTGGTTGCGGCATCACCATACCGCCTGAAGATCCACAAGCGATCGCGCAGGCGATTAGCACGTTGCGGGCAATGAGCGGTAAGGAGCGTGCTGAAATGGGCATGAGGGGAAGGGAGTATGTACTGGCGGAGCACAACCTGGAGCAACTGGCTGCCCGCTTTCTCGCCGATATGTAGACGTGAGTTGCTCAACCGTATCCCAAGAGAGATGACGATCCGTGGAAAGGATTTGGATAAGCATGAAGATTCCGTTTTGTTTGCCGCATATCGGCGATGAGGAGATTCAGGAGGTCGTCTCCGCGATCAAATCCAATTGGCTGAGCAAAGGACCAAAAACATTGGAATTCGAGGGCGAATTCGCCAAGTTTGTCGGCGTCTCGCATGCGGTTGGACTCAATTCTTGCACGGCTGGCTTGCATCTTGCCCAATTAGCGATTGGTATCGGACCGGGCGATGAGGTGATCACGAGCCCCTATACGTTTGTCGCTACCGCCAACACGATTCTGCATTGCGGGGCGACCCCCGTCTTTGTAGATATCGACCCGCTCACGCTCAATCTGTCGCCAGAGTTAATTGAGCAGGCGATTACACCGAGAACGAAGGCAATTATTCCCGTGCATTTTGCCGGTTATCCGTGCGAGATGGATCGAATCGTTGACATTGCCCGTCATTATCACCTTTCCATTATTGAGGATGCGGCCCATGCTGTTTACACGAGGTACCGGGAACGAAACATCGGCAGCATCGGCGATATCACGTGCTTCAGCTTTTATGCAACAAAAAATTTGACCACAGGGGAAGGCGGCATGGTTACCACCAGCGACGAGGAATTGGCTGCACGCATTCGCATGTTGAGCCTACACGGCATGAGTAAAAACGCCTGGAACCGCTATGCCGAAAAGGGGACCTGGTATTATGAGGTCGAGCATGCGGGCTATAAATATAACATGACCGATGTGCAAGCCGCGTTTGGTCTGTTGCAATTGCAAAAGCTCGAAGCAATGCAGCAAAGGCGCGCCCAAATCGCAGCGCTCTATACGTCGATTTTGTCAGAGTGTGAGGGGGTGGTCCTTCCATACGATTCTGCTGAGCATCGGCATGCTTGGCACCTTTATAGCATCCGGATCGATCCAGAGCGTTTGGCTATTAGCCGCGAAGCGTTTATCACCAAGCTGTCTGCTGTTGGAGTTGGTACTTCCGTCCACTTCATCCCCATCCCTCATCATCCTCACTACAAAAGGCTCGGCTACAATCTCCACGAATATCCGCAAACGCGAAAAGTCTACGAAGGCACGATTTCGCTACCGCTCTATCCAGGACTGACCGACGACCAGGTTGCCTATGTAGCGGCAGCGGTTTGCGATATCGCTTCAAGACACAGAAAATGATGATGAAACGCCGCTATTTGTACATCAAGCGTCTTGTTGATCTCTGCTGCTCGATTGTGGGACTCGTGCTCATCAGCCCGTTGTTTCTCGTTCTCTCGATTTGGATAAAGCTCGATTCCAGCGGCCCTGTTTTTTTTCGCCAAAAACGGATCGGAAAAGGAGGGCATGTATTTCTCATCTATAAATTCCGTACGATGATCGTCGATGCCGAAAAACAAGGAAAGCAGATTACCGTTGGAGATGACCGACGCATTACGAGATGCGGAACAATCTTGCGAAAATACAAGTTAGACGAGCTACCGCAACTGATCAATGTGATCAGGGGGGAAATGAGCCTTGTTGGGCCGCGCCCAGAGGTACCAGCTTATGTGGAACTGTATGATGACCAGCAAAGGCGGGTGTTTACCGTGAGTCCCGGTTTGACGGATGAGGCTTCGATCAAGTACCGCCATGAGAATCAATTGCTGCAAGTCGCTGAGGATGCCGAGCGCACGTATATCGAGGTTATCATGCCTGACAAGCTGCGGATCAATTTGCGTTATCTAGAAACAGCCTCCATAAGAAAAGATTTAGGGATCATCCTCAAGACGTTGTTTGCAGTGGTAAAACGATAGTGGGAGGATAGGACGTATGACCTTTCGTCAACGGTTGCTCTTTTTGGGAACGCTGGATGCCCTGATCGTGACTGCTTCCGTCTTAACTGTCTACTTGCTGCGATTTGAATTTGCCGTTCCCCAAGCGGAAAAGCGACTGCTGCCTTACGTGATCATCTCCCATGTGATTTTAAATTTGCTTGGGTTTCATTGGATGAAGCTGTATCATCGGCTGCTTCAGTACGCCAGCATGGCTGAGGTCATAGCCATTGTGAAAGCAGTCACCATAGCTGAACTCGGATGCTTTTTTCTCTTTCGATCGGTAGCAGCCGTATTTCCCGATATGACGGTGCCGAAATCCATTTACATTGCATGGGCGTTGATCATTCTGGGCGTCGGTGGCTCACGCATAGCATGGCGATTGTTTCGTGATACGTATTTGCTTGAGCCGACAGGGATGAAAAGGCGGAATGTGCTCATCATTGGAGCAGGACAGGCGGGAGTGCTGGTCACAAAAGAGTTGCGCTATGCCAAAGATTCAACCCTGCAACCGGTCGCTTTTATCGACGATGACCGAAAGAGACATCGGCTGGAGTTGATGGGTTTGCCCGTCGTTGGAGGGCGGGAAGCCATTCATACAGCTGTCGAGCGCTACGACATTCAGGATATCGTGATTGCGCTGCCCTCTGTGTCACAGGCGGAAATTGCCAAAATCATCGATATTTGCAAAACAACGACTGCTAGTGTAAAAATACTCCCGAGTATCGCGGATGTGATCAAGGGAAAAGTGTCAATTGGGATGATCCGTGACGTGCAAGTAGAAGATTTACTCGGCAGAGAGCCAGTAAAGTTGGATCTCGACGGTATTGCAGGCTATGTCTCGAACGAGGTTGTGCTTGTGACTGGTGCTGGAGGGTCAATCGGATCGGAGCTGTGCCGCCAGCTGTTGCGTTTTTCTCCCAAAAAATTGCTGCTTTTAGGGCATGGTGAAAACAGCATATACGAAATCGATATGGAGCTAAGGCGAACGTTCCATGAAGCGGTCCTCGTACCTGTGATTGCTGATGTGCAGGATCGCCGCCGACTGGAGGAGATTTTTGCGCAGCACCGCCCAAGCGTAATCTTTCATGCTGCGGCGCATAAGCATGTTCCGCTCATGGAGCTAAATCCCGCGGAAGCAATTAAAAACAACGTGTTGGGAACAAGAAATGTGGCTGAGTGCGCCCATCGATTCGGTGCGTCACATTTCGTGATGGTGTCAACCGATAAGGCGGTCAATCCGACCAGTGTCATGGGAGTGACCAAGCGACTAGCGGAGCTGCTGGTGCAAGGCATGGGCCGCTACAGCACGACCAAGTACGTGGCGGTCCGGTTCGGCAATGTGCTAGGTAGCCGCGGGAGCGTCATACCTGCTTTCAAAAAGCAAATTGGCCACGGTGGTCCTGTCACAGTCACTCATCCAGACATGATTCGGTACTTCATGACAATTCCTGAAGCGGTTCAGCTTGTCATCCAAGCAGGTTCACTTGCCAATGGCGGAGAGATTTTTATCCTCGATATGGGAAAGCCGGTGAAAATTGTTCAGTTGGCGAGAGATCTCATTTCCTTATCGGGTTTCAAGCCGGAAGTGGATATTAAGATCGAGTACACGGGAATTCGTCCGGGCGAGAAGTTATATGAGGAGCTGCTGACCCGTGAAGAAGGGATCACTGCTACCAAGCACGATCGCATTTTCATCAGCCAGCCGATACCGTTGGAATGGGAAGCGTTTATGGAACAAATAAATATGCTCGAACAGTATGTGCAGAAGCCGGAATCGATCGAGTCGAGGGATCTCCATGATCTTGTATTCCACCTTTTGTCATCGCATCAAGATCAGACGCAGAGTGAACGCTCCGAAACAAAAGCGCCCGTGCTTTTGTAAAGTCAAATGAGATAAGCATTGCGAATGCGCTATGATTCGAGAACAAGGGAGAGGGTAGTGGATATGAAGCCAATACGTGAGTGGAAAAAACGGACAAAATGGATCGTGGGTAGCTCAACGTTCCTACTCCTCTTCCTTTTCGGTATGATTGGATACACGGCTTGGCAGTTGTATGATACGGCCAAGGCAATGTATCAACCTGTCGAACGTCTCCCTTCGCTTCCTAGGCAGGAGGCACTAGCGCAGGAAAAAGAGCAGGCGGTGGATGAAGAGCAATCTGTTGTCGATCAGCGAGACAATGCAGCATCAGGGTCTTCAGCAACACCTCAAGCAGCAACGAAGAAAGAGCCGATTCAGACGACAGCCTTTTTACTATTGGGCGTAGATCATGATTCTGCAGCGACTGATACAGGCAGAACCGATGTCATTATGCTTGCGATTCTGAACGGAAAATCAGGTAAACTGACGCTGACCTCCATTCCACGTGATACCTATGTCCAGATCGCGGGAAAGAACCATAAAGATAAAATCAATGCAGCTTTTCATTCAGGGGTGGAGACAACGATCGCCACAGTAGAAAATTTCACTGGCGTCATCGTCGATCATTACGTACTTTTTAATTTCGACGGCTTTGTCAAGGCGATTGACAGCATGGGTGGAATTCAACTTGATGTGGATGCCAATGCGGCAGTCGAATTGAAGGTACAGGCCGGGCTGCAGCATTTGGCAGGAGCCCCCGCTCTGGAGTATGCGCGCTTTCGCAGCGATGCGCGGGGCGATTTTGGTCGCAATGAACGCCAGCAGAAAGTAATGAAGGCCGTACTGGAGGAGAGCAAGGGACTGCGTTCGCCTGACAAAATCAAGCAGATTCTTGATACAGTGGGCAAAGATGTGCGAACAGACCTCACGTTTTCCCAGATGGTGACATTCGCAGCGCATTTGGACGACTTCTCGGCGGACAATGTCGATCAGATTGTTTACTCGGCTAGCACCGCGAGATTCGGTCCGCAAAATCTCAGCTATGTATTAATCGATGATACGGAGCGAAAACGCGTCACGAACTTGTTAAAGGCGACAATTGGGGCTGCAAAATAGGGAAAACGTGCATTGTCTGTCCAAACGGCATATTGTAGGATAGAAAATATTTGCTACAACGAGAGCGAGCTGACTGTAAAGATGTCTTATATGCAGGAGTATTATCGATGGTTGGCGCACGGTGATATGTCGACCGAATTAAAGGAAGAACTTGAGCATATCCGATCCTTGCCGGCTGAAATTGAAGATCGTTTCCACAAAGAGCTGGAATTCGGGACCGCCGGGTTAAGGGGCTTGATCGGGGCGGGAACGAACAGGATGAATCGATATACCGTACGGAAGGCTGCGCTTGGATTCGCGCAGTATATCTGCAGGCAAGGTGAAGCCGCGAAACGGCAAGGCGTCGTAATCGCTTATGATTCGCGGTTGAATTCGTATTCCTTCGCGGACGAAATCAAGCAGATACTGGTGCAGCGAGGCATATCTGTTTGGTTTTTTCAAGAGCTTGCACCCACTCCTCTTTTGTCATTTGCAATCCGTTATTACGGGGCTTTTGCCGGAATTGTCGTGACGGCAAGCCACAATCCTCCTGAATACAATGGGCTAAAGGTCTATACTCAATATGGTGGACAAATGACGGATCATATCGCTTCCGAGGTGTATCGGGATATTCAGCAGGTTGGGGATACACTTGTGATGGACACGTCTAGCGATTGGTTATGCTCATCAGGACGAGGCGAGATCAGAATGATCGGCGACGAACTATTTGCAGCGTATGGGGTACAGGTCGAACGATTGCTTGTACAACGCCAGTTGATTGAATCTGCAGGTGACGAACTGTGCATTGTATACACGCCGCTGCACGGAACTGGGAAAAAAGTCGTGAGACAGCTTCTTGCAAATAGCGGCTTTCGTAACGTTCATCTTGTATCGGAACAGGCAGAGCCGGACTCGCGTTTTCCGACCGTGATGGCACCAAATCCGGAGGATCCTGCGGTGTTTGAAAGCGCGCTGCGGCTCGCACAAGAAAAGCAGGCGGATCTGGTGATCGCAACGGACCCTGATGCTGATCGACTTGGGGTCATGGTCAAAACAGGTGATGGATTTCGGATGTTGAACGGTAATCAATTGGGTGTGCTCTTGCTTCACTATCGTTTGGATCAGTTGTCCGAAAAGGGGCAGCTACCGTCAAACGGGCGTTTCATAAAAACGATCGTAACATCGGATCTCGGGGAAAAGATCGCAAATAAATATAAGGTCGTTACGGAAAATACGCTAACCGGCTTCAAATATATCGGTGAAAAAATGGAAGCGTATGAACAAGAAGGGACAGGACGCTTCCTGTTTGGTTACGAAGAGAGCTTTGGCTATTTAGCCGGAGATTTTGTCCGTGACAAGGATGCGGTTCAGATCGCGGCCATCGTCGCGGAAATGGTGTTGGTCTATAAGCGGGCAGGGAAACATTTGTTCCGCGTCTTGGAGGAGATTTACGTAGAATTCGGGTATTATACCGAAGAGTTGCTTTCCGTTACGCTGCTCGGAAAACAGGGTCAAGAACTGATTCAGGAACAGCTTGCCGCATTACGTCAAAATCTACCTACCGAAATTGGAGGCATTCAAGTACGGCTGGTGGAAGATTACAAGACGGGCCAGAGAATTAATAGAAAAACGAGTGAAATGACGAAACTTCCTTTGCCTCCGTCCAACGTGATCAAATTGATCATGGTTGACGGTTCCTGGCTGACAATCCGCCCTTCAGGTACCGAACCCAAAATGAAAGTCTATCTAAGCGCAAACGCGGCTCAATCCGAACAGGATGCAAATGAAAAGCTGCAGCGACTCAAAGCAGGGATTAAACAGCTGATAAGACTCACGTAAAGAATGAGGGTGCACATTGGAAAAGAGACAAATAAAAAAAGCGATTATTCCGGCTGCCGGCCTCGGCACGCGTTTCCTCCCTGCAACCAAAGCGATGCCCAAAGAAATGCTGCCGATCGTCGACAAACCAGCCATTCAATATATTGTGGAAGAAGCGGTTGATGCAGGCATCGAGGACATACTTATCGTGACGGGAAAAGGCAAACGTGCGATCGAAGATCACTTTGACAAAGCGATTGAGTTGGAACAGCAGTTGGAGCAGAAGCAGAAGCACGAATTGCTCCAGCAAGTGCGTCAATCATCAAAAATGGCAACGATTCATTATATCAGGCAGCAAGAACCGCTTGGATTGGGGCATGCTGTATGGTGTGCCCGTAAATTCATCGGTGATGAGCCGTTCGCGGTGCTGCTGGGTGACGACATTGTCATAGCAGACAAGCCCTGCATCAAGCAGTTGTGTGAAATATACGCGGAGACGAATGGCTCGGTCATTGGCGTGCAGGAAGTGGCGGATGAACAATTACCGCGCTATGGTGTCGTCGATCCATTTTCTGAAAGAGGGCGCTTGTATCAGATTCGCAGCCTTATCGAGAAGCCACCTTTAGGAACGGCTCCATCCAATCTCGCCATCATGGGCCGCTACATCTTAACGCCTGGCATTTTCGCTTTTTTGGACAAGCACGAGAAAGGCGCTGGCGGTGAAATTCAACTAACAGACGCCATTCAGAAGCTGAGTGGGCAGGAGAACGTGCATGCCTATCGCTTCGAAGGTGTCCGCTATGATGTGGGAGACAAGCTGGGCTATATTACTACCTCAATCGAGTTCGCACTGCGAAATGCGGAACTGCGCGAGCCTTTACTAAACTTCATCGAGTCGGTTCTAATGGAGGAAAAAGCCAACGATCGTTAAGAAGCATGCGTGGGGGCTGGCTACGGCTAGCTCCCTCTTGACGATAATCCAGCCTGCTATAGATAATGAAAGTGCCCTAACTGGTAGGGCAATTGTTCTGGCGAAAGGAGACATTCCATGGAGCCATTATTCCATCCTCTCACCATTTCGTTGGCTGAGCGTGCGGCTTTATTGGTTGTGGCAGCACTGCTGCTCACTCGAGTAAAAGCGTTTCGCAGCATTCTCCATCACAGGGCGACGTTGAAAGAAAAACTGATCATGGTGCTGATTTTTTCGGGCATCTCGATTTATGGTACCTATTTGGGCATCCCGTACCAAGACGCCATCGCCAATTCACGTGTGATCGGAACGGTTATGTCCGGCCTGCTGGCAGGGCCGTGGGTAGGCGCCTTCACCGGCGTGATTGCCGGCATCCATCGTTATTCGCTGGGCGGCTTCACCGCGCTTTCATGCGCTGTGTCCACGGTGACCGAAGGCGTACTGGCGGGGCTGGTCTATCATGCCTTGCGCAAAAAACGCGATGTCACCTGGCAGGCGGCGCTCGTGGTCGGCTTCATCGCGGAATGGATGCAGATGGGGATCATTCTGTTGTTTTCTCGCCCCTTTGATCAGGCGTTGGACCTGGTCAAAACGATTTCCATCCCGATGTCTCTCGTGAATTCTCTGGGAATTGCTATTTTTATGATTATTGTCGGCTTGGTGCGGACGGAGGAAGATCGGATCGGGGCGCTGCAAGCCCAGCGTACGCTGCGGGTTGCGGACAGGACGCTGTCCTTTTTGCGGGAAGGCTTGACGACTGAGGCGGCGGGTTCGGTGGCAGAGGAGATTTTGCGCACGACCAATGTCGCAGCGGTCGCGATCTGCGATACCAAAAAGGTGTTGGCACATGTTGGCATAGGTTCCTCGCACCATCTGCCAGGGCGGGAGATTATTACAAACGCCACTCGCGAGGTGCTGGAAAAGCAAGAGGTAAAGATCGCCCAAACGAAGGAAGAGATCGGGTGCACGGAGAAAAATTGCACACTCCGTTCGGCGATTATTGTGCCGCTTTTGACAAAGCGAGGCGCGGTGGGTGTGCTGAAGCTGTATCAGGATCGTACGCGCAAGCTGTCCGCGGTAGACCTGGAGCTGGTTCGCGGCTTGGGCGCACTGATTTCGACGCAGCTTCAGATCGCGGAGCTAGAAAAGCAATCGCGCCTGTTGGCCACCGCAGAAATTAAGGCGCTACACGCGCAGATCAACCCCCATTTTTTGTTCAATGCACTGAATACGATCGTGTCCTTCATCCGCTTTCGGCCGGAAAAAGCGAGAGAGCTCTTGATCTATTTAAGCGATTATTTCCGGCGCAATCTGCACGACAGCGGCGGTTTCGTGACGCTGGCGCAGGAGATTGAGCACATCGAAGCGTACGTCGCGATTGAGCGGGCCCGTTTTGATGAAAAGCTCAAGGTGCATGTGGAAATTGAAAGCGGTGTCGAGCAGACAATCGTGCCAGGACTGGTGCTGCAGCCGCTGGTGGAAAACGCCATCAAGCACGGCTTGCTTCCCAAACGCGAAGGCGGAAGCGTTTCCATTCGGGCGAGGCGTGTCCAGAACAGTCTGGAGCTGACGGTCGCTGACGACGGGATCGGGATGGAGCGCGATCCGTTTGCCCCGCTAACACAGACGCGGGAAAGGGCGGATCGGTTGTCCGGAATCGGCCTCGCCAATGTGAAGGGCAGGCTGCATTCCATCTATGGGCCCCCGTATGGCATCGCGATCCAAAGCGAAAAAGGGAACGGGACGATCTGTACCATCACACTGCCGTTGGGAGGGGAAAGCGTTGCTCAAAGTGTTTATCGTGGATGATGAAATGCCGGCACGCGCGGAGTTGCGCTATTTGCTGCAGCAGTATGAAGACATCGAGGTGATCGGCGAAGCAGCGAGTGGCGAGGAGGCGTTGGAGCGAATTCCGGATCTTGCGCCGGATGCCGTCTTTTTGGACATCCAGCTGCATGACCGCGATGGCGTCGATGTGGCAATCCATTTGCAGAGCACGCAGGAAAATCCGCCCGTCATCGTTTTTGCCACTGCCTATGAGATGCATGCGGTGCGCGCTTTTGAAGCGGAGGCGGAAGATTACTTGGTTAAGCCAATCAACGAGGTGCGCCTGGACAAGGCGATCCGCCGACTACGCAAGACGGTTGGCAGGACCGGGGAAAAAAGCGGGGAGGACGTCGGGCTGACCATCGAGCAAGTGACGGCTCTCGTGCAAAGCGCGTTGGAGGAGCATAAGCCAAAGCGGATTCCGGTCGAGAAAAGCGGCAAAATATTGCTCATCGATCAGCAGGAGATCGTCTATGCCACCGTAGATGGTCGATATGCCAGCATTTACACTGATTGCGAGCAGTATGCGACGTCGTTTACGCTGCAGGAGCTGGAGTTGAAGCTGCCAGCGAATCAATTTTACCGGACACACCGCGCCTTCATCGTCAATTTGGCGAAGACGGGGGAGCTTATTCCCTGGTTTAAAGGCTCCGTCCATCTGATTATGAAGGACAAGGAAAAAACGGAGATACCCGTCTCACGCAATGCGGTTAAAGAAGTAAAGCGCCTACTTGGCTTTTAGCCAGGGGCGCTTTTTTCGCGTGAATATTTACCGTTTATCGTGAAATCGGTTTCATTTTCAAACGCCTATAGTGCCATTCACGTTTGAATTTTGACTGTTTAGCCAATTTCCATTTTTTCTCTCCCGGATCTTTCGTACACTTCTGACAAATCATTATTCTTCCATTCTCGTTATCGGAAAGGAGTTAAAAGGATGAAACGAGGACTTCTCTCAATCTTCATCTGGGCGGCCATCGCGGCGGCGGGTGCGGCAGGGTTCGGTGCACTTGCACTTTCGCGGGGCGAATCGGTCAATACGATTTGGTTATTGCTCGCCGCTGTCTGTACGTATGCATTCGGGTATCGCTTCTACAGTCGCTTCATCGCGAACAAAGTGATGGGGCTCAATGACAGGCGTGCAACGCCTGCGGAAATCAACAATGACGGCAAAGATTTCGTGCCGACGAACAAATGGGTGCTGTTCGGCCATCATTTTGCCGCGATCGCTGGAGCGGGGCCGCTGGTTGGTCCGACGCTTGCCGCGCAAATGGGCTATTTGCCCGGAACCATTTGGATCATCGTCGGAGCCGTTTTGGGCGGCTGTGTACAAGACTTCGTGATTTTGTTTGCGTCGATGCGCCGGAACGGCAAAAGCCTGGGGCAAATCGCCAAGGAAGAGATCGGGCCTGTCGGCGGGGCGCTGGCATTGGTCGGGATTCTGGCCATCATGATCATTTTGATTGCTGTTTTGGCGATGGTTGTTGTAAACGCTTTAGCAGAATCGCCATGGGCGACCTTTACGATTTTCATGACGATCCCGATCGCCCTCTTGATGGGCGTCTACATGCGATTTATCCGGCCGGGGCGCGTCATGGAGGCCTCCATTATAGGGCTAGTCTTGCTGTTCTTCTCGCTTTACCTGGGGCAGGCTGTAGCGGCTTCGCCGACATGGGGTCCTGCCTTCACGTTTGGCAAAGTGCAGCTGGCGCTGATGATCATCATCTACGGCTTCATCGCATCCGTGCTGCCGGTATGGCTGCTGCTGGCACCGCGTGATTACCTCAGTTCGTTTCTTAAGGTGGGCACCATTGCGGTGTTGGCCGTCGGCATTATCTTGACGCTGCCGCCGCTGCACATGCCAGCCTTCACCCGATTCGTCGATGGCACAGGGCCAGTGTTTGCAGGTAATCTGTTCCCGTTCTTGTTTATCACGATCGCGTGCGGTGCGATTTCGGGCTTCCACTCGCTCGTCTCTTCTGGTACGACGCCGAAAATGATCGCCAAGGAGTCCCATGCGACGGCGATCGGCTACGGCGGGATGCTGATGGAATCGATGGTCGCGATCATGGCGATGATCGCCGCTTGCGTGCTGACGCCGGGTATGTACTTTGCCGTTAATGCGCCAGCCGCCGCAATCGGTGTGGATGCTGCCGCTGCGGCCGAGGCGATCAGCAAATGGGGCTTTGTGGTTACGCCTGACCAAATCACCGCGCTTGCCGCAGATGTGGGAGAAAAGACTATCCTGTCGAGGACGGGCGGTGCGCCATCGCTCGCAATTGGAATGGCGACCATTTTCTCCGCGATCGTGGGCGGCAAGGCGCTCATGGCGTTCTGGTATCATTTTGCGATCTTGTTTGAAGCTGTTTTCATCCTAACGACAATTGATGCCGGAACTCGTGTCGGACGCTTCATGGTGCAAGATTTGCTGGGGAACGTGATTCCGAAAATGAAACAGATCGATTGGCTCCCGGGCAACCTCGTCGGTTCCGCCGTTATCACGGCAGGCTGGGGCTACTTCCTTTATCAAGGGGTAACCGATCCGTTAGGTGGCATTTATACGCTGTGGCCGCTGTTTGGCATCGCCAACCAGATGCTTGCAATCATCGCGTTTGTCGTCGGCACGACGATTATCTTAAAAATGGGCAAGGCGCGCTACGCATGGGTGACCTTGTTACCGATGGCATGGCTCGCATCGGCGACAATGTACGCGGGCTGGCTCAAAGTGTTCTCCTCCGATGTCAAAATCGGGTTCTGGGCTCACTCCAAAGCGTTCGCTGCCAAGCTAGCGGCGGGCGAGCTGCCAGCAGGAGTGAAGACGGCCGAGGCGGCGAAAAAGATGATCTTTAATGATCAGATCGATACTGTGGTATGCGTCATCTTTATGGTGATTACGCTGGCTGTCGTCATCGATGCTTTGCGCCTGTGGTTCACTATCCTACGCGGCGGAAAATATTCTCTGCAAGAATCGCCGTACGTCGAATCGAAGGGCGACCCTGTCGAGACGGGCCATCATGTGGCATGAGATACCAGCGAAGGAATCTAAAAACGCTGCTGCGGAGAATCCGGACCGTGATTAAGACCGTTTTCGGCATGCCTGACTACGACCGCTATCTCGATCACTGGTACCGTACCCACGCCAAGCCGGGCGAATTCCCGATGTCGGAAAAAGAATATTACGTGTGTGCGCTAAAAGACCGCTACGAACGCGGCGGCGTATCGCGCTGCTGCTGACGGATGGATAATCGAAAGCAGCTCAAATGCTGGAGGCCTTGTAGAAGGGCCTCTTTTTTTGCCTACACCACCGTTGTTTCCGTTCCATTTGACAAACGGCCCGTGATCAAGTAACCTGAAAAAAATATTGTACTATATAAACTAGTACATCTAGAACAAGAGGTGGGAGCCGTGTGGTTCCAAATCGATCAGCGGTCCAGCACACCCCTGTACGCACAAATTATCAACGGGGTAAAGGAGGCGGCGGCAAAGGGAATCATCACGCCCGGGGACAAATTGCCGACCGTGCGCGAGCTTGCTTCCTCTATCATGATTAACCCCAATACCGTTGCCAAAGCGTATCAGGAGCTGGAGCGTGAAGGCATCATTGTGACGATGCGCGGCCGTGGAACGTTTTTGGCAACGCAAGAACAGCGGCTGTCTATGGAAGAGAAAGCGGCAGCGATCGCACCGTTTTTGGAAAAATTGCTTGTTGAAACACACCATTTGCAGATGACAGAGAGCGAGCTGCTCGACATGCTGACAGCGGGCGTTCGCGATTGGTACGAAGAGAGGAGGAAGCAGCGATGACACAGTTGGCGATTCATACGCAGCGGCTGACGAAGCGATACGGCGGTGTGACTGCCGTAGACAACGTGAATCTTGCCATTGAACATGGCGGCGTCTACGGGCTGCTTGGCCCCAATGGTGCGGGCAAAACAAGCCTGTTGAAAATGCTGCTCGGCATGGTCCTGCCGTCAGAAGGCGAGGGGTACTTGTTCGGCAGGAAAATGGATGATACGACTGGCGAGGTACGGCAGCGCGTCAGTTTCGTGCTGGAGCCTCAGACTATGTATCCAGATCTGAAGGCAGACGAGCTGATCCGTTTATGCGCCGGACTGTATCCCACTTGGGACGATGAACGTTGCCGCAAGCTGAAGCAGATTTTCGCCCTGCCGTGGAACCGCCGCATCCGTTCCTTTTCAAAGGGGATGAAGACTCAGCTGGCCCTCTTGATCGCGCTGTCTTCCAGGCCGCGGCTGCTCATCGCAGATGAGCTGACCAGCGCACTCGATCCAATCGTCAGACAGACCTGCCTGCAGCTGGTCATGCAGGAAGTCGCTTCCGGTGATACCACTGTGCTATTTGCTACCCATCAAGTCCATGAGATCGAGCGGATGGCGGATCATGTCGGGTTTCTCTTCAACGGGAGGTTGATCGTCGATCGATCGCTCGATGTGCTGAAGACGTCCTCGCGAATGATCCAGGCCGTCTTTTTGGCAGGGGTTCCCGCAGAGGTTCGCCAAATGGAGGATGTCATCCGGATTCAGGAAGAGGGCAAATTTTGCACGATAACGGTCTCGGGCAAGTGGGAGGATTGCTTGGAGAGGGTGAAAGCCACCCAGCCCGCACATGTGGACGTAATGGATGTTGGACTGGAGGAGCTGTTCATTCATGTTGCGCAAAAGGAGGGGTATCGGTATGAGCCGCTCCACTTGGATTAAGCCGCTCCTGCGTAAGGAATGGATTCAAAATCGGCTGCTGTTCGTCGTCACCTTTCTTTTGCTCAGCCTGTATCCGACTATGTCCGGGCTGCTGTACTGGCTCGGGATGGCGTACGAGGGACGCACGTTGACAGGGTGGGCGCGCGCATTGGAAAAAATGCTCTTACACAACGATGGCAGCACGCTGACGTTTCTCGGCATCTTTTTGATCCCGACGATCGCAATCCGTTTGCTTGGGGATGAACGGCGGGAGCATACATTGGAGTTTTTGGTTGCATTGCCGATCAGCAGAACACAGATTGCGCTGGCGAAATATATGGCCGGGCTGTTGTTCGTTTGGATCACGGTGTTTGCCAATATGCTGTTCGTCGTGATCATGACCTATCTGATCCCGGCCGCTTATCAGATCGGCGACGCCTTCCGATGGCATGTCGCGACGGGCATGGTGCTGACGGCCCTATACAGCCTCGGATTTCTTTGTGCAACCGTGACCGGCAGACGGATGTCAGCGTATTTGCTCACGGCACTCGTGCTGTTTTTCCCCAAGCTACTGGCCGCCATTATGCTGAATATTTGGTGGAGCGATGCGGAGCCATTGGCTGTCATGCAATTTAATGAGTGGACGGACAGTCTTTCCCTTCATGCCTATCTGTTTATGGTAAGCGGCAATTTGCACGAGGGGACGACGTTTGCGCTAAATGCCGTCATGGCGCTCATCAGCGCAGCTTTCCTGACGCTCTCGCTTGTGCTGTTCCGGCGCAATCAGCTGGAACGAAACGGACATGTCATGATATTCACGTCCAAGTAACGCAAAAAAACCAGCCGGTCATGGCTGGTTTTTTTGTACAGATAAGAATGTAAAACAATTCTTATCCAGTATAAGGGCAACAAGGGCTGCGCTAAAGGCTTGGCGCAGCCAAGTTTTCTAATGACTCATTTGAACACCGCGTCCTTCGGTGTCATTATTGCAATTTCAATTCCGACCAGATGCGGTCGAGCTCTTGCGATTTTTCGCCCAGATCGATCATGTATTGACCGCGCTTCATATCTTCTTGCGGAGGATAAACAGCAGGATCTTCCAAAATAGCTTTGTCCATCAGCTTGTGCGCTTCCATGTTCGGATTCGCATAAGGGAACTCCTTGGAAATTTCCGCGCTGATTTCAGGCTGCAAAATGAAGTTGATGAACGCTTCAGCTGTTTTCTTGTGCGGGCTGTTTTTCGGTATGACGAAATCGTCTTGCCACAGCTCAAAGCCTTCCTCAGGCAAAATCGTTTTAATCGACGGATTTTCGCGGCGTGCCAAGGAAGCTTCTGCGCCGTACATGATCCCGGCGGTCGCCTCGCCATTGAGCAAGAGCGTTTTCGGGCTGTCGCTGTCGAATGCCTTCACGTTCGGCTTCAGGTCAATCAACAGCTGCTTTGATTTTTGCAAGACGGCGGAGTCGGTCTCATTGATCGATTTGCCCTGCATGATATTCGCGAGTCCGATCATCGAGCGCGCGTCATCGAGGACGACGAGCTGCTGCTTCAGCTCAGGGTTGAACAAATCTTTGTAGCCTTTGATCGGAATCTTCACTTTGTCGGTGTTCACTGCGATGACGACGTTGCCCCACAGATAAGGAACGGAAAATTTCGACTCTGGATCGGATGGGGTTGTCAAAAACTCTTTGCCGACGTTTTTCAGATTCGGAATGTTCGCATGATCGATTTCCGCAAGCAGATTTTGTTTTTTCATGGCTTCGACCATATAGCCGCTGGCAACGGACAAGTCATAGCTGGAGGAATCGACTGCCAGCTTGGCAAACATCTCTTCATTAGATGCGTAGGTTGCGTAGTTGATTTTGACGCCATACTTTTGCTGGAATTGATCGAGCACGCTTTGCGGAATGTACTCGGACCAGATGAACAGGTTGAGCTCTTTGGATAGACCTTCGTCTTTGGTACCAGCAGCTGCACCTTTACCTGCATCGCTCGCTGTTTCGTTCGGAGTGCTGCCGGACGAACAGCCGGCAATGAGGGAAGCGCCGAGCAGCATCGTGGCAGCCAGGCTTGTCCATTTTTTCAGATTCTTTTTCACAAATACCTTCCTTCCGTCATGTAGTGGTAGGTTACCAAATTCGATGTTGGGATTACCTCTAACTATCCATCATACCTGTCAGTTCTTACATAAGCAAGGGATATGCCATTATTGTCATCAAAACGAAAAACCTTGCCGCCCAAGGGATTTGCGAAAAACAACGGCAAACGAAAGCGATCACAACTTCTCGATTTAGAGAATGTACGACTTATTTGTGGGAATATTTCGATGTGTCTTACTGTTTCGCTTCTCAGATTCCTTTAATGACAAACAGTGTGACATGTGAAATGATAGTATCGGGACGGCGACTGCCCTGAAACTTTTTCACAGATGATTCGTCTATATTGGTTGTATAGAGGATAGAAACCAGGAGGTCACAAATGGCAGCAAATAAAACCAAGAGAAAAAAGAAGAGCAAGTTGCCGCTTTTGGTCATCTCGTTTTTCGTCTTTCTTCTCTTGAGCATCTTTGGGGGATACTTCGCGTTACTGTATGCAGGTCAGCAACTGATTGACCCGCAAAAACTGGAGGATATCAAAACAGAAGCTTCAGTGATTTATGACAAAAATGGAAAACAGGTTGGCACGTTGGCGGTTCAGGAGACACGCGACTATGTGCCGATCAGCAAAATGCCGCCGAACCTGATCAACGCATTCGTTTCCGTGGAAGACAGACGATTCTTCGAGCATAACGGCGTTGACTTGTTCCGGGTGGGAGGAGCGATCCTCAAAGACGTTCAGCAAGGCTCGATGGCTGAAGGGGGAAGTACAATCACCCAGCAGCTGGCGAAAAACGTGTTTCTCTCTCATGAGAAAACATTCTGGCGAAAAACGAAAGAGATGAGCATCGCCATCAGTTTGGAGCGTAAATACTCCAAGGATGAAATCATGGAGATGTATTTGAATAAAATTTACTTGGGGCATGGTGTCTACGGCGTCGAAGCCGCCTCCCAGCTTTATTTCAACAAGCACGTTGAAGATCTTGATAACGCTGAAGTGGCCATGCTCGCTGCGATTCCAAAAGCGCCGTCCACCTATTCGCCGTTTGCCAAGCCGGCATTGGCGAAAGAGCGCCGCGACACCATCTTGCGGCTGATGAGCGAGCAAGGGTACATTACAGCAGAGCAAAAGCAGCAAGCGCAAGCCGAGCCGCTGCCGACACGTAAAAACCCGACGGAAGCCGGTATCAAGCCTGGCTATGAAGCGTACGTCGATTACGTGGTACAGGAAGCCGAAGACAAATACGGCGTGCCGGAAGAGATGCTGTACCGCGGCGGATGGGACATTTACACCGCGCTCGACACCAAGGTGCAGGATGCCATGATCAAGCAGTTCAAGAACAGCGACAACTTCCCGGCCGATGGACCGAAGCAACAGGTCGAGGGCGCGATGGTCGTGCTTGATCAGCATACAGGCGGGATCGCCGGCTTAATGGGCGGCCGCAGCTATGTGCACAAAGGCTTCAGCCATGCGACCGATATGCGCAGACAGCCGGGGTCGACCTTTAAACCGCTCGCTGTGTATGCGCCGGCGATCGATATGGGGAAAGCCAACCTGTACAGCCAATTGAATAACATGCGGCAAAATTTCAATGGTTATGAACCGCGAAATTACAATAACCAATACAGCAAGACGATCTCCATCCAGGATGCGGTGGCACAGTCCATCAACGTGCCTGCTGTGTCGCTGCTGAATGATGTCGGAATCAGCAATTCGCTCGATTACTTGAAAAAATTCGGCATTCAGCTCGACCCGCAAAATGACCGCAACCTGGCCATCGCGCTCGGTGGTTTGAGCAAAGGGACATCGCCGCTGGAAATGGCGCAAGCGTATTCCGCTTTTGCCGATGGGGGCAAAATGTCCAAAGGCTATGTGATCACGAAGATTTCGAATGATAAGATGGGCTTTGAAAAATCGGTGGCACCAGAGCAATCGCAAGTCATTTCTGCTCAAACCGCTTGGGATATGCACCAACTGCTGGCAGGCGTCGTACAATACGGAACCGGGAAAAACGCCCGGATCAAAGGCTTCGATGTCGTCGGGAAAACGGGAACCACGCAGTCGACATTAGTCAACGGTGCTGACAAGGACGCATGGTTCGTGGGATATACACCAGAATATTTGGGCGCAGTTTGGATGGGCTTCGATACCGAAGATAAGAGCCATGTCATGCGCAAGGAAAGCGGCATTCCAGCGAAAATGTTCTCCAAGGTTATGTCGGAGGCATTAGAAGGGGTCAAATCCAAAGGATTTACCCGACCGGATGGTGCGAAAGATGAGCAGCCGCCGGAACAGGAAGTGGCTGGACCACAGCTTGCAGCGGATTTGACAATCGATGGCGATAAGCTGAAAGTGGTGTTGAGCTGGATTGGCAACGAGGGCTCGGACGTAACGTATGATATTTACCGTTTCGCCGACTCGATCGATAAGAAAGAGCTGATCGCAGCAGACGTGAAGGACACGTCCTATGTCGACACGTTGACACAACCGACGATGTACTCGTATTTGGTAGTCCGGCGCGATGCTCAAGGCGTGGAAGGTCCTCCATCCAATGTGGCCAAAATCGATACAGCCAAGCTGGATAAATTGCTGGAAGATGCGAAGCAGCATGATGACCAGAATCAAGGCGACGGCCAAGGGGATCAACAGCCGCCATTGGATAACCAGGGGCAACAGACGGGCGACCCGAATCAGCCGTCAGATGGCAGCCAAACGGGACAGCCGGGTATGGACAATCAAGGGCAGCCGATTCCGCCGACTGGCGGAGATACGCAGCCGCCGGCCGATTTCCAGCAACCGCCGAATGAAACGCCGGACAGCAGTACACAGCAAGAGCAATCAACAGACCAGCAGCCGCCGGAAAAAGAGAAGGGCAAGAAGAAGCACAAGAATAACGACAACTAGGACACAAATTAGCAAGCATCTTCTATTTTCAGCTAAGCCGCCACATGCTACAATAAAGAAAAAAGTAGGAATGTACGACGGGAGGGAATAGCGATGGCAGACCTTGCAAAAGTGAATCTAAACGAATTCTTTGGAGAAAAATTAGCGTCAGCAAAGATATACTTTGAACGTGCGCTTGATTGCAAACATACCGAATTCGATGATTTGTACCCTTATATGAATGAGCAACCTCAGTTCTTCTGGTACAAACGTTATGTTGCATGGGCAGAGCTGCTTACCGTCGTCAAGCTTGCCGATCAATTGGGCATTGACTGGACACCGCAATTTTCCGAGGCGCAGGCCGAGTTCATCCGCGGCAAAGTGCTGCAAGGAAAAGTGCTGGATCATTGGTATCCCGAAGGGGATAACAAGCAAGAAGAAGAGCTTAGCGAAATGAAAGAATAAGCTGACATACAAAAGGGCTAGTCCGCAGTCATCAAGCATGACGACGGGGTAGCCCTTTTTTTGCATGCTTTGGCTGCTCCCTTTTCTCATCAATTCAACCAATGATAGACGATACCAGGCGTCTCTTCATCAGCATCCGTCGGCAAATAAAACCGGAACGGATTTTTCCAATTCAGCTGCGGCTTCGGTTGATCGGAGATGATGACCTCTGTCCCGGGCGACGCAAACGAGTACAGCTCCTCAACATCCGCATTGTGCAGCCGGATACAGCCTAGCGAGACGTCGTGCCCGATGCTCTCCGGCTTGTTGGTGCCGTGGATGGCATGGTTGGCGCTCGTGAACACCATGCCGCGCGTCCCGTACGCATTGGTCGCACTGCCGGGCTGGCTGATTTTTTGCAGGATGGAAAAGTAACCCTCGGGCGTCCGTTCCTCTCTGCCGATTCCGATCGGATATTGCCGCACCAGGTGTGGACCACTCATCACTTGCAGCTTGAACATTTTTTGCTGGACAAAAAGCTGCATCGGCTCGAGCGGGATGGCCGGCTCCGGATAAAAAGGAAGAGGGAGCACCGCGCTCATGCTTTTCCAGACGTTGTCGCCCACGAGCGCATCGGGATGATACGGAAAATCAATGTACCTCGCTTCACCCGGCAGCGCACCCTGTGATGCGCCGCCCCCTAGCTGCTTCGGAGGAACCAGGAGCTGAGGAATTGCCGGTAGGCTGTTCGCCGGATAGGGACGGGCCAGGTCATCTAATCGCTCGGGCAGTTTTCCCGTGCGCTGGTAGGTGCGGTACAGGGCATTGCGGAGCGTCAGCGTCTCTTCCAGCGCAACGCGCTCTTCATGGTACGCCTTGCGCGCGCTCGCTGCCAGCGGATCATCGCCGCAATCGCAAGCGGCGTGAAACCATTTTTCAGCCGTAATCGTATCACTAGAAGGATCATAGGTCACGATACCGCGCATCCGCTGCGGTTGGTAAAAGAGCAAAGGGGTATAAAGCGGAACGCCTTCTTCCTCCGGAACGGCGATGACCGTATACGGATGGTCGTAATACGTGCGGCGCGATTGCAAATATCGCTTCATTTGTTCGGCGAGCTGGTCGTTGGAGACAGAACCGGACACTGCGATGACTTCCGTATGGCGCAGTGACGTTTTTTTGACGGGCGCCTGTTCCACGCTTGAGGTAGCAGGAAGAGATGGCGTTGCTTCCCCGCTACGGTTTGCTGCAGGGAGCAAGACGACTGCAAGCAAAGTGAACAAGGTCAACAGGCCACGTCTTAGCCACACCCAGGCTGATCTGCGCTTCTCTTTTCGCTTGCGCAGCATCGTCTGGTACGCATCGCGGGCTTCCTCGCTAAAGGAATTACGCTCCCGGCTGTGCATAGCCCGCCGATACGCATCGAAGGCTTTATCGGGCTCACCACGCTTTTCAAGCTCGCGTCCAAGCATCAGCCAGCCGATCGCAAGCGTCGGGTGAGCCGTCACAAAATGCGTGTAAAAGGTGAATTCATCCGCTGTGGGATTGGCGATTAAATACGTAGCTTTAGCTTGGAGAAAATCGGTTTTGGTCACCAGCTATCCCCCCTACCGAAAGTATCGGAAAGAATTGGTAACATGTTTAGGCGAGGAGGAAGGAAACAGATGTACTTAAAAAGCGTAACGATTTTGCGGGAGCAATTCCCCAAGAAAAATCGGGACTATCCGTTCACGATCCCGTCGTTGGCGAAAATCGATACGATTGAATTCCCCCGCAACGTCACGTTTTTTGTCGGGGAGAACGGATCGGGCAAATCGACGCTGCTGGAGGCGATCGCTTACCAGTGCGAGTTCAACACCGGGAGCGGGGGGCGCAACAATTATTATCATGTTGACCGCGGGGAAGCGGCGTTTGGCGACTACATCAGGCTATCCTGGCTGCCGAAAATGACGCAAGGCTTCTTTTTGCGGGCGGAGAGCTTTTATCAATTTGCCAGCCATGTCGATGAAACGGCACGGTTAGCCTTAAGACCCTATGAAGCGTATGGCGGTAAGTCGCTGCACGAACAGTCGCATGGGGAAGCATTTTTGGCGTTGTTCACACATCGTTTCGGGAAAAAGGGAATTTATTTGTTGGACGAGCCGGAGGCGGCGCTTTCGCCAGCGCGACAGCTTTCCTTGCTCGCAGTCATGCGGAGATTGGAGAGGGAGGGAGGATCGCAATTCATCATTGCGACCCATTCTCCGATATTATTGGGGTATCCGGGGGCGCAGATTCTTTCCTTTGATTCGGCGCCCCTGCGAGAGATCGCCTACGAAGAGACGGATCACTATCAGATTACGCGCCGCTTTCTGGAGAATCGGCAGCGGTTTTTGACAGAACTGTTTGACGAGGTGTAGCGAACGCTTCGGTGCGATAAATACGTTGGCCGCGTTCGGAAAAACGCTGCTCATATTCGGTCATCACATTGCCTTCTGCCTGTGCGGACTGATGTAGGTCGAAGGTGATGTTGTGCAGCTGAAAGCCTTCGTTGGCAAATTGGTTGAGTGAAAACTCGAACAAGCTTTCGTTATCGGTTTTCAGCTCGATGTGGCCGTCTGTTGCAAGCACGCTGCGGTACAGCTCAAGAAACGTTTTATAGGTGAGACGACGCTTGTAATGGCGCGCCTTTGGCCACGGATCGCTGAAGTTGAGATAAATGCAGGTGAGCTCACCTTCCGCAAACAGGTCGGACAGCATTGCCGCATTGTACTGAACCATCGCCAAATTGGGAATGGTCTGCATCTCGGTTTTCTGCGCAGCGCGCAAAATCACCTCAGCCTTTAACTCGATGGCGATGAAATTACATTCCGGATGGCGCTCGGCCAGCGTCGTGATGAAACGACCTTTACCGCAGCCGATTTCTACATGGATCGGGTTGTCATTGCCAAAATGCTCGCGCCACTTCCCTTTCAACAAGGTCGGGTTGGCGACAAATACAGGGTATTGGCGCAATGTTTCTTCAGCGCCTGGAATATTTCGTAAACGCATAAGTTCCTCCTTAACTGCCTCACTATCTATACCAATTTATAATCTAAGCTTATCTGATTGCAAGACAAAAGATTTGGCTTTGATGTGGTACAATAGATGGGGTATGACGATGGAAGGGGAGAAGCTTCATGGCATTTCAATTAAATAGAGACGAATTGCAAAAAAATGGACGGGTCCATTTCGGTGATTGGGTAGAGCCGGCATTGGTTCAAATAGAGCACGCGATTCAACAGCTAGAAGAGGAAGGCGGACAGCAGGTGGTGCAGTCCGGGCGCATCATCGCGCTGCGGGCCACCGACACGAATAGGGCTTATTCCGCGTTCAAAGCGGCGCTGTATTTGGGCAAATACGATGATATGGCGAACAAAGAGCGTTTCCTCACCAAAATGGTCAAGGCGCACCATTCGTATGAACCGATTCGCGGCGAATCGATCCTGTTCATGTTCGTCGGCGTGGGCAAGCCGGTGTACGATCACATGGTGACGTATACGGTGGGACGTCCATCGCGCATTGCAGGTGGGCAGCGCGCCAATTTGCCATGGGGCTATGAAGTTCCCGCGGAGGCAAAAGACCCGCAAGCCTACATCGACCGTGCGATGCCGATGATTCAGGAAGTTGTTGAATTGACCAAACGCGATGCAGAGCGTCCTTCCGAGCAGCTCCAGGCTGCGCGTTCGCTCTTGCCAGTCGGCTACATCATGCCGCCGTTTTTGATGGAATTCAGCGAAGAAGCACTGATCAAAAACGTGTTCCGCCAACGCTTGTTCGAGCGCGGCGCACAAGGCGCAACCGTTGATGTCGTCGGCGACATGTTCGAATGCTGCCTCAAGCTCGACCGCAATAAATGGGAGACGCTGCGCGATTACCATGGCCCGCACACGGTCGCATGGGAAAAGGCGATGCGTACACTGCGGGACAAGCAGCTGACGATCGATGACCTTTTCACGCTGGCGGAGCGCAACCTATCCCCGGAAGAGCGCGGCAACACCAATCTGTACGAGCTCTTGATGCAAACCGTAGGAAAAGAAGCCCCGACCATGTGGGAAAAAATGAACAAATAACATAACAGAAAAAATTTCCCCCCTTACGCAACATCGGGGTGATTCATGGAAAAACTTCTATTGAAGATCATTTCAATAGAAGTTTTTTTGTTTTTTGTGCAAAGAGAGGAGCGTGGATTAGAAAAAAACAGCAGCAAAGGGATTTTCGGAAATAAGTGGAGCTGCGCCTTTACGATGCCCGCCAGGCGCAGCGGAAAAAGGGAAACGTCTATTGCGCCACATATCATCATCGAAATACTCCCGCCGCGCAGCGTGTGGCTTTGGGGCGCAGTTTCCCTTTTTCCGCGGAGCCGGTCATCCTCGGCCCCCAGCAGGCATCGTAACAGCGCAGCGCAACTTATTTCCGAAAATCCCCGGGCCTCCACATCAGCTACTATTTATTTTTTTGAAGAAAGTGTAATATCCGAAACATGGTATCGTCTAATTCCATACCAACCAATTAACAAGGTGGAGGAACAAGTGGACAGACAAGAATCAATCAAGCGATTGTTTGAGCTCTACTGTGATGACGTATTCCGGTACTTGGTATATTACACAGGCAGCAGAGACGTGGAAGATATGGTGCAAGAAGTGTTTATTAAAGCGCTCAAAGCCTATGAGACGTTTGCGGGGCGTTCCCATCCCAAAACATGGCTGCTGACGATTGCGCGAAATACGGCAATCGACTTTGCGCGAAAAAATCGCAGGTGGAGCTTGCTGCCCGAAAGCTGGCTAACAAATGTACAGGCAAATGAGCAAACCCCTGATGAAATCGTGACCCAAGGCGAGGAGAAGGAGCAGCTGTATGCAGCCTTGTCCCGGCTCAAGCCAAACTATCGTGAGGTGCTGATCCTGCGTGGAATCAAGGAGCTGTCAGCGGCCCAAACTGCTGAAATTTTGGACTGTAGCGAGAACAAAGTCAACGTTACGATGCACCGCGCGATGAAAGCATTGAGAGCACAGATGGGCGATTATGCGGATGAAAGGGAGTTGATCAAGCATGTCCGATAAGACAGACCAAGAATTGCTGCAAAAGCTTCGAGAACTGCCGGGATTTTCACTGGACAAGGAAAAAAAGCAACAAATACTGGAAAACGTCATGCAGGAGGAAAAACGCTACATGAGACAGACGCGCACGAGAGGATCGTTCTCTCTCCTCGGCAAAGGCATCGCGGTATGCGCGCTCGTCGGCGCGGTATGGGTCGGTGCGTCCGTGATGAAGCATCAAGACCAGCAGGTGGCGCAATCGCCGCTACCGGATTCGGTCACCGGGAAACAGCCTGACCCGACGCTTGCGACGACGCCATCGCCTATGCCAACGCAAAATCAGGTGCCACCGGCTCAATCCGATCCGGCAGCCCCAATCGCAACCGCTGAAAGAGACGGCTCGCTGCTCAAGCAGCTGTTTGAGCTGTCGCGCCAAGGACAGGTGGAGAAGGGCGGCATTTCCGTTGAGAACTCGGTGATTGACACGTATGAAAAGCAATGGGGCAAGCCTGACGCGACGCGATTTGAAGACGGCCTCAGCTACTACACCTACAACAAGAAAGGGCTGGATATCGGTTTTAACAAAGGCATGCAGGTAGTCGAGATTCGGTACCACACCCCGGCCATAACGAAATTGACGATGAAGCAGACTAAGCAAGCGTTGGGGTTGACGCATAGCATTCATACCACGATCAACGACCAGACCGTCTTTGTCTATAAGCCGAATGACAAGTATTTGTTCGAGGTTGTATTCCCTGCGGCAACCAAGCAACAGCCTGATCCTGCGATCCAATACGTGGTTGTTCGCTATCCGCAAGGCGAGATCAATCTGATGGCACAGCGGGCGCCAGATGAGCTGCTGGGTGAGCTGAAGACGAACGCGGCAAAAGGCCAGCTGCTTCAAGTTCCTGTTACGGTAGGCAAGTCGATGATCGATGAGCTGCAAAGGGAATGGGGCAAGCCGTCTCGCCAAGATTTCGTTAATGGCTTGCTGTACTCGGTTTTCCCTGACAAAAGCGTCGTGCTGGCCAGCAACAAAGGGGACCAAATCGTCGAGATTCGTTCGTACGATTACCAGCTCCGTCAAATCACGAAATCGCAAGCGTTGAAGACGCTGGGCAAGCCGACGGAAACCGTCAAGATCGGCGATCAGCAAATCGAGGTTTACCAAGTTAGCCCGGATTATCAGCTCAAGGTGGTATTCCCGCTGCCGACCCAAGAGATTCCTGACCCGACGATTGACCATGTGAACGTCCTCTACCCGAGGGGAACGGTCAATCAGATGGCGCAATAAGCAACAAACGGAAAAAAGCTGTCGAGCGAACCTGCCCGACAGCTTTTGCGCGTCATGGAAAAGAAAAACCCCTGGTTCCCGCCAAACAGGTTGGCAAGACCCGGGGTTTGCTGTAGTAAAGACAGCTTTAGATTTTCAGGACGCCGCCTTTGCTTGCATTTGTTACGAGTTTGGAGTAGCGTGCGAGCAAGCCGGTTTTGACTTTTGGCTCAAAGCCTTTCCATTCCGCTTTACGGCTCGCCATTTCTTCCTCGGAGATTTTCAGCTCGATGGAACGGGTTTCCATATCGATGCTGACGATGTCTCCGTCGTTTACGAATGCGATCGGGCCGCCTTCAGCAGCTTCCGGCGATACGTGACCAATGCTGATCCCGCGGGATGCACCAGAGAAACGTCCGTCTGTGACCAAAGCAACTTTGGCACCGAGTCCCATACCAACGATTTGTGAGGTAGGGGCGAGCATTTCCGGCATACCTGGGCCGCCTTTTGGACCTTCGTAACGGATGATGACGACGTGTCCTTCTTTTACTTTGCCGTTGGCGATGCCAGCCAGCGCTTCATCTTGCGAATCGAAGCAGATCGCTGGACCTTCATGGCGACGGATAGATGGATCAACCGCGCCCGTTTTGAGGATGGATCCTTCTGGTGCAAGGTTACCGAACAGAACGGCTAGACCGCCTTTCGGGCTGTATGGATTGTCGAGGCTGCGGATAACGTCACGATCCGTCACGTCTTTGCCAGCCACGTTTTCCCGCAGTGTTTTGCCGGTGACGGTAATGCGGTCGAGATGGAGCGCACCGTCGCGCTTGGAGAGCTCGTTCATAACGGCGGTCACGCCACCTGCGTTATGGCAATCCTCGATATGGTAGTCAGAGGCCGGAGCTAGCTTGCAAATGTGTGGAACGCGTTCTGCAACCTCATTAATGCGCTCGATCGGGTAGTCGATGCCGGCTTCATGCGCAATCGCCAATGTATGAAGAACCGTGTTGGTGGAACCGCCCATCGCCATATCCAGCGCGAATGCGTCGTCGATTGCTTCCAGCGTGACGATATCGCGCGGCTTGATGTCGCGATCGATCATTTCCATCAAATATTTTGCTGTCGATTTGATCAGCTCGCGGCGTTCTTCGGAAATCGCAAGAATCGTTCCGTTTCCTGGCAGAGCCAGTCCCAGCGCTTCGCACAGGCAGTTCATCGAGTTGGCGGTGAACATGCCAGAGCAGGAGCCGCATGTTGGACAGCCGAATTGCTCCAGCTCTTCCAGCTGTGCGTCATTGATTTTACCTGCTTGGTACGCGCCAACGCCTTCGAATACGGAGGAAAGCGAAATGGAGCGGCCATCGCTTGTTTTACCAGCTTTCATCGGACCGCCGGAAACAAACAGCGTCGGGATGTTGACGCGCAGGGCGCCCATGATCATGCCCGGCGTGATTTTGTCGCAGTTCGGAATACAGATCATTCCGTCAAACCAGTGCGCAGCGACAACGGTTTCCAAGCTGTCCGCGATGATGTCACGGCTAGGCAATGAGTAGCGCATGCCGATGTGGCCCATGGCGATTCCGTCGTCAACGCCGATCGTATTGAATTCAAACGGCACACCGCCCGCTTCGCGAACCGCTTCTTTTACCAGCTTGCCGAATTCTTGCAAGTGGACATGGCCAGGAATGATGTCGATATAAGAGTTGCAGATCGCAATAAATGGTTTGTCGAAATCTTCGTCTTTTACGCCGGCAGCACGCAGCAAGCTACGGTGCGGTGCACGGTCAAAGCCTTTTTTGATCATATCGCTTCTACGTTTTGGCATAATGGTTAACTTCCTTTCCTATTTGGCGAATCCGGTTTTTCAAATTATCTTACCACTTTAAAGTACTGCGTAACAACCTAAAAAATCTGAACATTCGTTCAGGACAGGCCGCCAAACGGGCTGTTCCGTTTGGGTGTAGCGAGAGGGTTATCAGTGGACAAACTGCAATTCGCCTGAGTTTTTCAGCGTCGCTTTCACTTCGATTTTTTCGAGGGAAGCGGGCGTCAGTTGCAGTTGACCGTCTTTTTGTAATGTTTTCCACAGCTTCACATTTCGGCGGTACATGATATTGGAAAAGGAGAAAATGTCTGCGTGCAGCTTCAGGCCATGCAAATACGTATCGCGGATTTGCTTCTCGATAAGCTTTGCCGATTCTTTTTCCAGTTTGCTCACACTCGTTTGCTGGTTCAAATCACTCAGGCCACCCGATACCTCCACTTTGATCGTGAAATAAGGCTTGCCGTCTTTCATGCGATAGGTGATGGTTTGGCGTGGGTCCTCAAAGACGAGATCGGCGATCGGCTTTTTCCCTTCAAACAGGTTGACGGGCGTGCGGACCGTTTTGGTTGACATCCATCGCAGGCCGCTTACCTGCGCAGTGGAAAGGCAGCCCAGCCATTTCCGGTTGTGTAGCACGCATACGCCGCGGCGTGAGAGCACCGGCCGTACATGTTTTTTCGAGGTCGAGTAAACCTTTCCAGTCACTGAGGAGAGGTTCGGCAAGATTGTCGTCACGCTTTTTTCGTACAGCTGCGCCTCGAATCGATTGAGCATGACGGGTTGGATATAAGAGTATTGGCGATAGATGGTCGTTGGATCACCCAATCGTGAAAAAATCGCGGGGGTGTTCATCGTCGGATAGAGCAGCAGCAATTGCTTCACATCGCCTTGCGTCGTGAATGTCCACCACGTATGCCGGAACTCCCCGTAGCGCGAAAAATTGTCCAGAAACACATCCAGCCCCAGCCTGAGCGCCCCCTCCCCAAAAATCACTGCGCGGATATGGCTCCAGTTCACGCGCTGCTGGGTATACGAGTATATGTTGAAGGCGGCCTCGTCCAAGGACCGTCCGACACCTTTGAACACGACCATGTCTTGCTCCGAGCGTCGGCCGCCGCCCTCCATTTTCGCGATGACGGAAATATCAACGAGCTGCAGGTACATCTCGTATTGGTTGTTGCGGTAATCAATCCCGAGAGCTGTGGGATAACGAAGATGTTCGATCTCCTTGGAATTCCAGCAGCCCCCTAAAAAAAGTGCCGAACAGAGGAGGAGCACAAAGGTGATTTTGTGACGATTGGTCATCACTCATTCTCCTTGTCTTGTTTGATCGGTCGGTCGGAGCAGCTTCGGGCGGTAATTCAACAGCTTGGTTGGAATCGTCAGGATCGCGCGGAACAGATCTTGCCAGATCAACGGCGAGAACGGCGCGAGATAAGGGACTCCGAAGGAACGCAAATTGACTAGATATGTGATAATCGCCATCAAGGCGAGCAAGAAGCCATACATGCCAAGTGCAGAGGAGAGCAGCAGGACGAAAAGACGGACGATGCTCATCGAACCGACAATCGATTGGCTGGTGAACGTGAATGTCGCCACCGTGCTCGCTGCCACGACGACCAGCATAACAGAAGATGCGAGACCGGCGCTGATCGCCGCCTGGCCGATGATGAGTCCACCTACCACAGACAAGGTTTGGCCGACCGCGAGCGGCAAACGCAGTCCGGCTTCTTTAAAGAGCTCAAACAAAATGATGATGAGCAGCGCCTCCAGCGGAACGGGCATCGGGATTCCTTGCCGCGCCACGACAACGGTGGCAAGCAAGGTGAATGGCAGCTGATCCTGATGGTAGGTGGATAACGCAACCCAAAAGCCGGGCAGGAAAACGGCAAGGATGAAGCCGAGAAAGCGAAGCAGCCTTTCCAGCCAAACGAAATAAAAGAAGCTATGCGTATCCTCAGGCGAGGACAGTAGATAAGTAAAGTTCGCAGGTGCGATCAAGACGGTGGGGGAGCCATCCACCAAAATCAGCACGCGTCCGGCCATCAGGGAGCTGACGGCATAGTCCGGGCGTCCGGTATACGCAACCTCGGGAAAAAACGAATAGGTTCGCTTGACCAAAAACTCTTCGATATTGGTCGAGGAAATGACGGCGTCGATTTGAAACTGGTTGAGGCGCTCGCGAATTTTCTCGACGAGATCGGGGGCGCATATGTCATGGACGTACATAATCCCGACGCGCGTCTGGCTCCGCTTGCCGATAATGAACTGTTGGTAGTGCAGCGAATTGCTGCGAACCCGTTGGCGGATCAGGCCGATATTGACACCGATTTGCTCAATAAAGCCATCTTTCGCCCCGCGGATCGAAATTTCCGTATTCGGCTCTTCCGGCGATCGTTTTGGGTGATTGGCCATGTCGAGACTCATCAGCCGATCGATATGACTCCAGTAAATCAGCAGCTCTCCCGCGAAGACGCGGTCCACGATCTCATGCTCCAGGTCATCCGGGTCAAACATGCGGAGGGGCAAGGAAATCGATTGTTCGATATCGGACAATGTCGGGGGCAATTGCTGCTCGGAAAGCCGTCGCATGGCCGGAAAGATCAACCGGTTGACCTGTTCCAGATCGCAAAGGCTATCGCAGTAGATGATCAGGGCAGACGCATGATCGTTCTCAAAACCCATTTTCAACTGGCTGAAGGAAACATCTTCACAACCGTCAAACAGCTCGAAGAGCAGCTGATCGTTCATGAGCTGACGGTCCTTTTATTTTTGGCGAACACAACCATCACGAAGAGAGTGACGGCGAGCGTAAACGAGAGGACCATACTGACTGGAAGAATCGTGCTGAGCGCTTTGACAAACATAACATCGTTATAAGGCAAATAAATCGTTACCGCCAAAAGCAAAAAGAGCCCGCCCATGATCACTGTGCGTTTTTTGCTCACAGGAACCATGTACAGATCGGGAATCAGAAACATCGTCAGGGAAATTCGCGTATAGGCGCCGGACAGCCACTGATAGATCGAGAGAAAGTCCAGATGCTCGATATAACGGCCGAGACTGACCAAGCGCCACTCTTCGTAGGCAGGATAGCGCATCGTTTGGGAACGATCCAAACCGAATTCGCTGATGGAGCCAAGCAAAGGGCCGACAATCAGACCAGCCAGCATCACGCTAAGGAACAGGAGTCCGCCCGTCCTCGGCAGTTTGCGCAGGTGGTGCTGCTGGAATAGCACGATCGTCAATTCGGCAAGACCGGAACAGACGAACAAGACACCGTGCCAAATCGGGTCCCATCCGTTCTCAAGCATCGGCAAGATATTCTTGTAGTCTTTGTGCTGCATGTTGGCTGACATAACAAAAAAGCCGAAAAGAACGACGAGGGGAAGAGTGATCCCCGCGGAAAGCGCGATACTGCGAATGCCGCTATGCGCGTTGTAAAAGCAGAGGCCAACAAGCAAGATCGCCAAAAAAATAGCAGGTGACTGCGGAAAATAAGAAATTCGCGTCCAATTGACGGTGTCCGCCAACGTGAGTGCTGCCATCCAGAACAAGTACAAGCTGGCGAGGGTCGCGTACAAACGAGCGACAAACGCTCCGAAGCGAGCTCTCAACCATTCATAGGGATGCTGCCTCTGCAATTTGCTCATTGTGAAATAGAGCAGTAGGATATAAGGGACCAGCAATCCCAGCCCGATGATAACCGAGAGCCAGCCATCTCGCCCCGCTGCATCCAGAAGCAAGGGGATAATGATGACATGATTCAATAAACCGATTGTCAGCATCAATAGCGTACCGAGTTGATAGGGAGAGATGGTATCTTGTTTCATGGGCACGACCTCGTTGGGAGAATTCGCGCGATGCGCGCAGATGCAATCGCTAGTAGCGTATCCCAAAAGCGGCAGCTTCATTAAATTTTTACAGTTTTGGAGGTAGAAGGATGATTGAAGAATTATCTGAGGTAGTGGAAAATGGGGAGGAGGATGAAAAAGCGTTGCTCGCAATCGCGCTGCAGGCAATCCGGCAGAAACGGGAGCGAAACAGCTCGCTATTGTCAGGGATGCTGGGCCTGCAGGGGAGGTTCATCGACGAAAAGACCTATCAGTTCATCGTTCCGATCACTCCGTTTATGTACAATTCGCTTGGCATCGTGCACGGCGGCATGACGGCGACGATCTTGGATTCGGTTATGGGCTCCATGGTCAATCGTTCTTTGCCTCAAGGGCAATACGCGGTTACGACCGATTTGAAAACAAATTACATTCGGGGGGCGAAAACAGGGAATCTTCGTGCAGAAGCAACGATTTTACATAGAGGAAGGACGCTGGCGGTGGTGACAGGCAGCATTTACGATGATCGTGACAGACTGATCGCGCATGGGACCGGAACGTTTATGGTATTGGGGAGCCCGCAGGACTAAATGGCCTGCAAGCCGCCAAAATCGGAAATATAGGCAAGCATTTTCGATGAGAGCGGAACGATGAATTCCATGTTCTCCCGCTCAACGACACCGGAGCGCGTGACGATCCGAACCCATTTTGCTGTCAGTTTGTAATAGTCGGAAGAAAATTCCGATCGAACAAATTCGGACTGATGCCGAAACGACACATTTTGGGATGGGACGGTAACGGGCAGCATACTCAATATATCAGCCAGAAAAAGATGGTACGTGGTGTGCGGCTTTTGGAATACTAGCTCTTTACTGGTTACGGAGCATGATAAGCTGTTCGTCATATGCGTCAGCTTTAACTCACCTTCCAAGTTTTTCAAACGAATAAAATCTGCGTTCATCGGCGCTTCCCTCCTTCAGTCAGGCTGATGATCTCTCCATCATAGCGAATGACAGAAAGGGTGTGCAAGGGAAATGATTGAGAGAAAAGGTAAAGGAGTCCTGACTATGATTGAAATTGCGATACAGGCAGCACGTGAAGCCGGAAGCTATTTGAAAGAATGTTTCAATGAAAAATCGATCCCGGATGAAGAGCTGCACAACGATGTGAAGCTGCCTGAGGATAAGGAAAGTGAACGGCGCATCATCGAAGTGCTGCACCGGCATTTTCCTACCCATTCGATCTATTCGGAAGAAGTCGGCGCGGTGGATCGGGAGGAAGAATATTTGTGGATCATTGATCCACTCGACGGAACGAACAATTACTTTATCGGCTATCCGTATTTTTCCGTTTCCATCGCGTTGCAGCACGCGGGGGAGATCGTTCTCGGCGTGGTTTATAATCCAATCGCTGACCAGATGTTTTGGGCGGAGAAAGGCAAAGGCGCGTACCTCAATGGCAATCCACTTAACGTAAATGAGCGCACTGAGCTGAAGATGGCTGTGGGCACGTATGTACGCGGCCGCCATTCAGTGACGCGTGAGCAGGAGCTGGCATTTACGGAGCCGTTCATGCTGGAAACGAAGCGGCTGATGCGCAACGTCGGCCCAGCGCTCGACTGGTGCCTTCTGGCGCGCGGATGGATTGACTATGTTGTGATGCAAAAATCCGGCATTATGGATGTGGCAGCCGGCATTTTAATCGCCCAAGAAGCGAATGCACGCGTGACATATTGGGACGGTTCGCTGTATCAGCATCAGCCGTTTGACGAGACCCATCTGCCATCGCTTCTGGCTACGAACGGCGTTTTGCATGATGAACTGCGGAAATTGATTGCGGATTAAGAGAAGAACCCGAGCTTTGCTAACACGGCAGTGCTCGGGTTTTTCATTTTTCCAGCACCCAACGAAAATGAGAAGGATTGCGTGAGCACCAAAGTACGATGGAATGCTTGCTGGTGTGGGCAACGAGGACAGCGCGGCAGATGGGACAGAACTCCAGTTGTTTATCTTTCATCTCTATCATCCTCTGTTAAGAAAGCTGACATATGAAGTATTGTAACAAAAAAACAGCTGCCGGTATATGCCGGACAGCTGTTTTTCTAAAGATCGAACCGATTATTTTGTTGGCGCTGGTGGTGCAGGAGTGGTTACTGGGTCTATTTCACCTTCGTCGCTATAAAGATCGTCCCAGTATTCTTGCTCCGCGTCATGATCTTCCTTTACGGATTTCAGGATCGCGTACAGGTAGCCTTTGTCATTGAAGTTGCTGAGCGCTTTTTCATCGTTGTAAATCGTATCGAGCGTGACAGCCTCAGTTGCCTTCGGATAGGCAATTTGCGGAGCTTTGCCGTAATTCCATACCAAGCTGTTGGACTCAAATCCGATCGTGATCGGCTCTTTGACGGTCTCCACTTTTGGATCGAACGTCACTTTCACCGTTGCTTTTTGGCTGACAGGAAGTTTGTCGGAGCCAATCAGGTAATCAAAGTCCAGATTTACAGCGAGCAGGCCTTCTTGTTTCGCCAATTCTACGACTTTGTCCACTGGGTAATCTTTTTGTGTCTGAGCCAGCCAGCCTTTCAGATAAGCGATGCCCATGTCGACGGAGGTTGTTGCTTCCGCTCGCAATTGTGCATCCGTCAGCGGCTTTTCTGTCGGGTATTGGTCTTGTTGGAACTTGCTGAACAGTGTAGCAACATCGATTGCAAATGCGCGCACATCTGCGTTTGCAGTTGCATCATTTGCGGTATAGTAGAACATTTTGATCAGTTCTTTCAGGTCGAGCGAAATAGCGATGTGTGTCGCTTGTACGGATTCGCCATTTGGCAGCTTAACGGTTTCCGTACCCAGGTTTTTCACTTGGGACAGCGTGTAGCCGTATTTGGAGATGTACTTTTTCATGAATTCGAGCGTCAGCTTGTTCAGCTGATCTTGGAAATCTTTGAATTTCTTCGCGTCGATCCCCGTTTCATTCAACGGGCTTGTGTTGTCAATCAACAAATATTTCGCATCGATCGGCGATTTGACATACAGCTTGTTGTCATCGATCAACAGATCAGCCGCTGCTTTTTTGTCACCTGTCCAGAAACCTTTATCGCGAAGCGGTTTGTCGTCGTTTGCAGTAAAGGTGATTTTTGCGTGGTGCAAATCGTTTTGTACGCCTTGAAGCGTCACGCCTGCTGCCAGCGCGCGAAGCACGGTGGTCATTTCCTTTTTTTCATCACTTGACATGGAAGTGTCTGGCAGTTTCTCCAGTTTGTCTACATCGGCTAGCAGCTTCAATGTGCCTTGGAATTCATAGTTTGGCTTGTCGATGGTCGCAACGACAGAATCGCGGACAAGCGCTGCTTGTCCCGAACAACCTGTCAAGAGCAGCAACATCGCCAGGAGTAGTAAACTCCCTTTTTTGAGCATAGGTCTTCCTCCTTCTCTATGTAACGCAAAATGAAACCCGCGCCAACCACATTGGCGGGGCCGAGGCTGAAATAAGCCTTCTCTTATTACTACGGCATTTTGAATAAAATGTTTCACATTTTGTGAAAAAAAGGGAAAAGGATGAGAATGCTGACTTTCCCCACTTTTGTGTACTCATTCGCATAATTGCGTTATGATTATACTGAAATTTGCGGATTTCAAGGGGTAAATTGAGGCAAAATGCCGAATTCATAGAGCAAGGAAGTAATTGTTAGAGGGGCGTAGCACATGTGGACGTGGTTAAAAAACTTATTGAATTCAATGCGTGGCGAGGAGTGGGAGGACGAGCAGCAAGAGATGCAAGTCCGGACGCAGCAACCGGTGCAGCATACGCAAAATGTGCAAAATTTACGGGTTCAAGCGAAATCGAAAAGCATTTATCCGAAGGAAAGGCAAGGAAGTGCGCAATCTGAGAGCAGACTGCCGGAAAAGCAACGGCAATTCCGCTTTCCAGTCATTCCTGATGCGAAAAAGGAGTCAAGGATGGCTGCGGACGTGACAGCGTCTCAAGAGAAGGAGGATTCCTTTGGTGGACGAGAGCGGTCGCGCCCAGTCGAAAAGGAAGGACAGACTGATCATCAACGTCGCGTATCCGAGCGAACAAATGCCGGAGATCGCCAAAGAACGGCAGAGCGCGAGGCGGCACGGGAACGGCAGCGGAAGCACGAGCCAACGAGCCCGTTTGAGCAGCAGCGGATGCTCCAGCAGCAAAAGCGGGAAGCTGAGCAGGTAGCGGAGCAGCTGACAAGTCCGCAAGTCTTTGCACAGTCCCGCAATCAGTCGGAAGCGAAGAAGCCGTACAAGCCGACAGAAATTTTTTCGCCGATCTATGGCAAAGTGGATCCGCGGCCGCCAAAAAAGAGGACGCCGGACGAAACGCAGCGTAGACAAGAGAGAGAAGAGGCACAGCGGAGAGAAGAAAAGCCGTTGCAGCCGATCTGGCCCATTAAAAAATCGAGTGAAAAAATCGAAGAACAGACCGATGCCCGAAAGGATGAAGCGGTAGCCGCAGTGCAGTCGGGTGTGGGGCAGTTTGAAAACAACGGGGAGCAAACGGATGGCCATGCGATGCAGCAGGTCAATGCAGGACATATGATCGAGGCGCACAGCCCGGATATGCAAGAAGGGCCAAGCGTAGCGTTTGCGTCTGAAACGGAGAAATCTCCTGTTTTGGAACATGAGGAGCTACAAAAGCTAACACATCTGGAAACGGAACTGCTAGTAGACAGCGCGGTGGATCGTCAGCCTATGGTACAAGCGGGGAATACAGAAGATGAAGAAACGGAAGCAAGCCAATTGGTTCAGCCGTTGGTGGAAACGGACACGCATGGTGCGTCGACGCAACCGAACCAACAAACAGATGGGCTCGAGCACGGGCGGCTCCAACCGCCGGAACCGTTGCAAATTCATATCGGTAAGCTGTTTGAAAGCGAACCGCTCGCAGCCCATGAAGGGGAGCAGCCTGCGGAAGACGAGCTGAATCAGCCAGCCGAATTGGCGCGCCTTGAAGCAGGTACAGAGGAGCTGACGGTTGAGGCGGTAAGTGAGTCGAAAGTTGGTGTGGAAGAAGACGCAGCGATTATTCGCCAGGCCATAGATGAAGTTGCAGCAGTTCGCCTCGAATCGATCGATGGGGAACAGGTAACAGCTGGTGTAGAATCGGCATCCTTACCATTTGAACCGCTTATGACGGAAGTCGCCGGTCATGATGAGCTTGTGAAAGAAGCTCCGTCGTCTGAGGTGGCTTCCGAACTTCCAGATGAAATCACTGAGGAGAATCCGCAGTCGGCGTTTACGGAACCTCACCCCTACAATGCGATGAAGGAAATCGAGACACCGGAGCAGCAGAAAGAACACGGAGAGGAATCTTATTCAACTTCACCAGCGCTTCACCAGCAAGCTGCAGCGGAAGCGACACAGCTTGCGGAACAAGCCGCTACGGTTCAACCATTCCCTGTACTTTCGGCAGATCACCAGGACGCTGCTATGCAGGAGGTTTCTCCCGTGATTCCGGTAGTAGCTGCCGAGTCAACCGAGGCCGATGCGCCGAAGCCGACTTATCATCCGCCACAGCTTGATTTGTTGATACCGAGCCCAGAAGCGACAGAGGATGATTTGGAATACACGCTGGAACAAAAACTGCTCCTTGAAGAGACGCTCGGTAATTTTAACGTAAACGCGAACGTGGTTGGCATCGTCAAAGGGCCGTCCGTCACGCGCTTTGAATTGCAGCCTGCACCAGGGGTGAAGGTGAACAAAATCACGGGATTGTCAGATGACATCAAGCTGAATCTGTCAGCCAAAGACATCCGCATCGAGGCGCCTATACCTGGGCGCAATGCCGTGGGCATTGAGGTGCCAAACCAGAAGAGCGAGCCGGTGTTCATCAGCCGGATCATCGGATCAGAAAAATTCCGCAACCATCCGTCACCGTTGGCGATAGCGCTCGGGATGGACATCGGTGGAGAGCCGATCGTGGCAGACATCAAAAAAATGCCGCACGGACTGATCGCGGGCTCAACTGGATCGGGGAAAAGCGTCTGCATCAACTCGATCATCGTCAGCCTCTTGTTCAAGGCAAGTCCGGAACAGGTCAGACTCTTGCTGATCGACCCGAAAATGGTCGAGCTGGCACCATACAATCACCTGCCGCATCTGATCACGCCGGTCGTCACAGAAGCGAAGCAGGCGACAGCCTCGCTCAAATGGGCGGTGGAGGAGATGGAGCGCCGCTACACGGCTTTCGTTGAAGCTGGCGTGCGCGACATCGAGCGTTATAACACGACGACAGACGAGCCGTTGCCATACATCGTCATCATCATCGACGAGCTGGCTGACCTGATGATGGTTTCTCCGCAGGATGTGGAGGACTGCATTATCCGCATTGCGCAGAAGGCGCGCGCCTGCGGAATCCATTTGCTGCTGGCGACACAGCGTCCGTCCGTCGATGTCATAACGGGGAATATCAAGGCGAATGTGCCGACACGGCTTGCTTTTGCGGTCTTTTCGCAGATCGATTCGCGGACGATTCTCGACCAGTCGGGTGCGGAGCGGTTGCTAGGACGTGGGGATATGCTCTTTTTGGAAAGCGGCACGACGCCAGTCCGACTACAGGGGAATTTCGTCTCCGATGATGAGATCGAGCAGGTAACCCAGATGATCAAAAAGCAGCGCAAGCCGAATTATTTTTTCAGCAAGGAAGATTTGGAGCAGCAAGTCCAGTCATTCGATGCAGGAGATGACCCGCTTTATTTAGAGGCACTGTTGTTTGTCGCGGACCAGGGACAAGCATCGGCTTCCGCACTGCAGCGCCGTTTTCGGGTTGGATACAACCGGGCGGCTCGCCTGATCGAGATGATGGAGGCGGAAGGCCATGTGGCCGGGCAGTCCGGCGGAAAGCCGCGGGCGGTATTGATCACGCGCGAAGATGCTCAGGCATTAACAGAAGGAACCAGTCTGTTATAGAATAGGATTATCGTGTTCTACTTTTGGATAAGGTGGTTAATGCCTGATGGATCATGTGACCAAAAAGTACCATGTGATAACCGACGAGCTCGTGCTGTTTAACGATGAATATTATGTGACCGTGTTGCGCGTGTCGCTGGACAGCATGGGTGCAGCGAGTCTGAGTGAAATCTTCAATGAGCTTTATGCCTTCTCCCATGCGGATGTGGAGCTTGAGATCGATATTTCCGAAGAGCAGCAAGGAACCTGGTATCTACAATTCCTGGTTCCTTACATGCTCACGCTGTCGGACACCGCAATCAAGCGGATTACCCGCGGTTCCGAAGCGTTGCAAAGCTATCTGGACGAGCGGAGCATCAGCCTCAATGTGGAGCTCTTGCGTGGCTCCGACATTTTTGCCTACATGAAGCGTTACAATCCGGGCCTTGCTGAAGTGAAGAAGTAACAGTTTGGAAAAAGCCTCACTTGATCTATTACAGTCGTGTAGCGTATACTGAATTTTAGAACAAGATTTCACTAGATGAAACGGAAAGAACAGTTGAGTGGACATAAGAGTGGAGTGGTACGGATGGATGAGCAAAAATCGACGGTTCGCGCCGTGGAGCGGGCACTGGATATCATGCTCTGTTTTACGGACGCCACCGAGTTGAGCCTGAGCGAGATTGCCAAGCGGATTTCCTTGCACAAAAGTACGGTGCACCGGCTGCTTGCCTCTTTGGAAAGCAAGGGCTTTGTACTACGCGATTCGCAAACGGATAAGTATCGACTTGGGTTCCGCGTGTGGGAGCTATCGGCCAACCTGACTCATTCGGACGACCCCGCAACGATATTGCTGTCGGAAATGGAGCGTTTGCGCGAAGTGCTGGGCGAAACAATCAGCCTGTATGTTCGGGATGGGTTGGAGCGCATTCGGATTCAAGCGGTTCAGAGCAACCAGGCGATCCGCCGGGTAGCGCCGATCGGAGCGAGAATGCCGCTTGCAGTCGGGGCATCGAGCAAGGTGCTGGTTGCCTTTGATGAACGTACAGTGCTGGAGAGTGTGCTGGCCGATCCGAATTGGCCGGAAAACGTAAATCGCCAAGGGTATCAGGAGCAGCTCGCAGAGATCCTCCAGCTCGGCTATGCGATGAGCGTGGAGGAGCGGGAATTGGGCGCAGCTGCGATTTCTGCCCCGATCTTTAATCGGAATGGCAAACTTGTCGCGGCAGTGGCGGTATCGGGGCCGTCCAACCGAATGACGACAGAAGTGATGAAAGAGTTTGCCGAGCCGATTATGGAAGCGGCGAAGCGAATGGGGAAAATGCTGAAGTAACAAAAAAAGGGTGGCCGTTGTGTTATAACAACAGCCAGCCTTTTTTCGGTTTCGCATGTTTCAACAGACCCATCAGTCATTCATGTTCCAATGGAGAGGGGCTTTTTCACACAAACGCCCTTCTACCGCGCCGCCTTCGCGCCGCCAATACTCGATCCCACCGATCAGCTCCTTCACGGGAAAGCCGAGCGAGGCAAAACGCGCGGCCGCTTTGGTCGAAGAATTGCACGCAGGGCCCCAGCAGTAAGTGACGATCAGCTTGTCAGACGGAAGTGCAGCGGTTGTGTCGCTGTTGATCTGACGTGCAGGCAAATTGATTGCACCGGGGATGTGGCAGTCTGCATACGCTTCTTGGCTGCGCACATCGACGAGGATGAAGGAGTCGTTACCCCGACGCAAATCGAGCGCCACATCGGCGACATCGGTTTCGACGGAAAGCTTTGCAAGAAAATGCCGGCGCGCCTCTTCCGGGCTGGCTGCTGGCGTTTCGAGCACCAAGGAAAAGTTTGATTTTTTGGTCATGGGAAGGCCTCCTGTCAGAAATCTCATGGAAGTTATAAATGTTCTGAAGGTAATGTAACACGGCCTTTTCTATTGGTGTTATCTATAGTATTTTATAAGAACTATCAAAAATATTTATAGTTAGGTGATTGCAGTGGAATTGGTTTATTTGCAGACGTTTTGCGAGGTGGTCAAATGGGGTAGCTATTCCAAAGCCGCCGAGAAGCTGGGTTACTCGCAGCCGAGCGTGACGACACAGATCAAACGGCTGGAGGAATCCTATGGCGTCGTCTTGCTAACGCGAATTGGTCGCGGTATGAAGCTGACGGCATCGGGTGAGGCTCTATTGCCCTATGCCCAGGAGATGCTGCGGCTGCATGCTGAATCGAAAGAGGTTGTCTCGCAGCAAGGGACCGGCACGATGACGATCGGAACGATTGAAACGCTAGCGGCCTATTTCTTGCCTGCGATGCTCCAGCAGTTTCAAGTAAAGTACCCCGGGATCACGCTTTCGCTTTTGCCTGGCAACGAGCCGTCGATCATTCGGGCGGTAAAAGAAGGGGAGCAGGATTTCGGCTTCATTTTGGATGAGCGCTTTACAGATCCGGAGCTGGTCACGCGTCCGATTCGTGAGGAAGCTTTTGTGATCATCGCCAAACCGGGTCATCGCTTTCAAGCGCTTTCACAGGTGGGGGCGGCGGATTTGGCCGGGGAATCCTTGATTTTGACTGAGTCCGGCTGCACCTATCGCGCTTTTTTGCTGGAGCTGCTCAAAACCAAGGACATCCCGCATCGCATACATTTTGAATTCGGCAGCATTGAGGCGATCAAGCAATGCGTGCTGCACGGGTGGGGCGTCGCCTTACTCCCACGCTTTGCGGTGGAAAGCGACCTCATCCATCGTGATTTGGTGGCGGTGCCGTTCGTTGACGAGGCTCTTTCATTTCAGACGCAATTGATCTATTCCAATCGGCGCTGGATGCCAAAAGCGTTCCTTTCATTCATCGAGATGATGGTGGAGGAAAACGGTACGGTATCCTGATCGCGCGCAGGGGCACGCCGATTTCCGCTTCCAGCTTGGCAATGATTTGGCTCAACGCGGGTTGGGCGATCGACAGCTCTTTTGCCGCACGGGTCACATGCTCGTGACGGGCGAGCGTCTGAAAATATTTCAGGTGAAGCAGCTCCATGACCAACCAATCCTTTATCCAGTGAAATGATAAGCATAATTATATCAAGTGATAGGAAAATATCTATTTTTTTAAATCAGCAATCACAAGTAGAATGGAGTTGCTTTTACGAAGAAACTCGGCAAAGAGGTGCGGCATGAACGACAAAATTACGATGCCGATATGGGCAGGCGGCAACTTTTTGGTGGTGATGAACACGACGATGTTCAACGTGTCGCTGCCAACGGTCATCGATCAGCTCCACATAACGGCAGGGCTAGGTTCCTGGATTGTCTCCGGGTATTCCATTATGTTTGCGCTGGCGACGATCATTTTCAGCAGATTGTCTGATTTTATTCCGATCCGCAAGCTAATATCGATCGGGCTGCTTTTACTCGGCGTATCGTCTGTGCTCGGGTATGCGGCGGACAGCTTTGGTGTCGTGCTGCTCGCACGACTGCTTCAAGCGAGCGGGGCAGGCGCCATGCCCGGACTCGGCATGGTGCTGGCGAGCCGCTACGTGCCGTATGAACGGCGGGGCAGGGCGATTTCGATGATCGCATCCAGCAGTGCTCTAGCGTTCGGACTCGGGCCGGTATTCGGCGGTGCAATCACAGAGTATCTTGGTTGGCATGAGCTGTTTTTGGTCACATGTATGGTCATCGGGCTGATTCCGGTCTTGTGGCGCTTGTTGCCGAAAGAAGTGCAGCACCCGGTCCACTTTGATTTTGTCGGGGCGGGGCTAACGGTGATAGCTTCGGCTGCCTTACTGCTTGCAATCACACAGCTTTCCCTTCTGTATTTGGGCGTTGGCGTCGTTGCGATTCTCGCCTTGGTCCAGCAGCTGCGCAAAGCGGGACGTCCGTTTATCCATCCGGCTTTGTTCGGCAATACCGGCTACCGCAAGCTGGTCATGATCGCCTTCCTGGTGTTTATCCTTAACATGTCGATGCTGTTTTTGATGCCGCTGATCTTAGCGGATGTATTCGGCAAAGGAGCGGCGACGATCGGTATGGTCATCTTTCCGGGGGCAATCTTCTCAGCGGTTTTGATGAAATGGGTAGGGCGCTGGATTGACCGCTACGGCAATTTCCGCTTTTTGCTAGGTGGCAAGCTAATGCTCGGAGCCGCGATTCTCTTGATGGCGACTATGCTGCATGAATCGATGTATATCGTTCTCGCGGCGTATGTGCTGTTTGCACCGTCATTATCAGCGGTCACGTCGTCTCTGTCCAACGAAGTCTCACGCATCTTACCAAAGGAGCTGATCGGCTCCGACATGGGCCTCTCCCAGCTGTCCCAATATCTCGGTGGCTCCTTCGCAGTGGCCGGGTGCGGTCTGTTGATGGTCTGGCAAAAAGAAATACCCGTTGCGAACGCGTTCCAACACATCTACCTGCTGCTGATTGCCGTATTGGCGATCGCTTTGGGATTGCTGTACCAATATCGAAAATCGCAATACCCTTTAAAACGAACGGCGAAGCAGGACCTACAGCAGGTCAGTAATTGACTTGCTGTATTTTTTGACTATGAAGGGTTGGGCGACGTTCCAACCTACGCAGCGAAGGATTTTTGCAAAAAAAGCGGCACGCAGCCTTGGCAATGCCCACCCAGGCTCCGCTGAAAAAGGGAACGGCTTTCGCACCCCACATCATCTGTGAGATACACCCGCCGCGCAGCGTGTGGCTTTGGGGCGCGGTTCCCTTTTTCAGCGGAGCCGGACTCCCCGACCAACAGCAGGCATTGTCAGAGCGGAGTGACACTTTTTTTGCAAAAATCCCGACCGACCACCGCAGCCAAAAAAATCCCCCGCCCCAACATTCAGAATATTGACGAATGCCCCAAAATTACGTATGATACTTACTAAAGTTGTTGGAGAAACTTTTTCTACCCGCAACACGATCGAATGTGAGAGGAAAACATGCTGATGCGCAGGACTGGTGATTCCAAACTCATCCAAGAGCTCAACCGCTTTATCATCCTTGATATGATCCGCAAGCACGGTCCGATCTCGCGCAGTGAAATCGCCAAACGCAACGGCATCAGCCCGACTACGGTCACATCGGCGGTAGGGGAGCTGATCCGCGACGGATTGGTGTGCGAGGACGGCATCGGAGAATCAAGCGGTGGGCGGAAGCCGATTATGCTCCGGTTTTATCCGGACGGACAATTCCTGATCGGAATTTCGCTGACGAACACCGCGGTTACCATCGCAGAGCTGAATCTGGAGGCGAACGTGCGCCACAAAGAGCGCTTCGCCTATGACAAACCGCTTTCAGGCGATGATGTAATCGCTTACCTATTCGCTTCTCTGGAGCAATTTTTGTCCCGTTATGACGATCGGTCCAAATGCCTCGGCATTTCTATCATCGTCCCCGGGATCGTCGATGCCGCTAATGGCGCGATTCGCTACAATTCCAAGCTCAATTTAAAAAATGTCCCGCTCAAAGAGCTGGTGGAGGCAAAATTCGGCCTCAAAACATGGCTGGAAAACGACGCCAATGCGATTGCGCTGGCGGAGAATAGCTTTGGACGCGGTACGCACAGTGACAACATGCTGTACGTGACCGTCGGCGAAGGGGTCGGGATGGGCATCATCGTCAACGGCGCCATCTTCCGCGGACATAACGGAGGCGCAGGCGAGTTCGGCCATACAGTCGTTCAGCAGACAGGCACCCGCTGCGATTGCGGCAATATCGGTTGTCTGGAGAACAATGTAGGCTGGCCGGAGATTTACTCGCGCATCTTGTCCGCCCACGCTAAAGGCAAGCAAACCGTCATCATCGAACTGGCGGGAGGAGATGTCACACGCATTTCGCCGGCATTGTTCCGCGCCGCACTGCAACAAAACGATCAGGTCTGTCTCGACATCATGGAGGAAATCGCAGCGACGCTTTCCATCGGCATCGTCAATCTGGTCAACCTGTTCAACCCGAGCCTCATCATATTAGGGGGAGAGATTGTTCGTGACAACCCGCTGTTCGTCAAACGGGTTCGCGAGCAAGTGATGGACAAAGCGCTCTTTATTTTGACAGACGGCCTGGAGATTCATGCCACGGCGCTGGGGGAAGAGTTCCCGATGGTCGCGGCGGCGGCCGTATTGCTGCAGGATGTGTTTCATTTTTCCCTGTAGCTTTTTCATCCCCACTTAATAAAGTCATTGGAGAAAGAAAGTTACAACCCGATCTCGTTATTACCCTTGATGAAGCGTGCAGAATGAGGGGGGAGCAAAAAGAAAGCGCTTCAATCAGTTCATCCGATTATAGAGAGTGCCAATTATTAAAAGAAAGATGGAGGGGTTTTTCGATGAAAAAGAAGTTGCTTTCAATCAGCATGGTGGCAGCACTGATGGCGTTAGCGGGCTGTTCCGGCCAATCCGCGGGCAATACCGCACCGACTACAGACAACAATGCGCAGGCGGGCAATCAGTCGGCGGCAAGCGGGGAAAAGGTCGACCTGACATACGCGGTCTGGGATAAAAACCAGCTTCCGGCGATGGAGGAAATCGCGAAAAAATTCAATGAATCGCATGGCAACATCAATGTGAAAGTGGAGCTGACACCGTACAAGCAGTACTTCACCAAGATGGACGCCGCTGCACAAGGCGACAGCTTGCCTGACGTGTTCTGGATGAATGGACCGAACATCGTCAAATACGCTTCCAATGACATGCTGCTGCCGCTCGACGACCAGATTAAGGCAGACGGTGTTGACTTGAACAACTACCCGAAAGCATTGGTTGACATTTATACAGTGGATGGAAAAACGTACGGCTTGCCGAAAGACTTTGACACGATCGGCCTGTGGTACAACAAAAAAATGTTCGACGATGCCAAAATCCCTTACCCTGACGCTTCCTGGGATTGGGCGAAGCTGAAGGAAGCCGCAGCCAAGCTGACGGACAAAAACAAAGGCGTATGGGGCTTTGCATCCCGTCCTTGGGGCCAAGAAAACTTCTATAACGTCATCGCGCAAAACGGCGGCTTTGTGATCTCCGACGACAAAAAGACGTCCGGCTATGACAAACCGGAAACGATCCAGGCACTCAACTTCCTGGTTGACTTCATAAAGGACGGCACGTCCCCGACCGCGCAGCAAATGGATGAAACTTCCGCTCCACAGCTGTTTGAATCCGGCAAGCTGGCGATGCTGTATGACGGAGCTTGGATGGTAAGCGAATTCGCGCAAAACGATTACACCAAAGACAAAGTGAACGTAGCAGTGCTTCCAAAAGGCAAAGAAAACACGAGCGTCATCCACGGTTTGGCGAACGTAGTCGCAGCGAAAACGAAGCATCCAAAAGAAGCATGGGAGTTCGTCAAATACTTGGGCGGTAAGGACGCTGCTGAGATCCAAGCGAGCAAAGGTGCAGCGATTCCAGCGCTCAACGGCACGCAAGATGCGTTCATCAAATCAAATCCAAACTTTGATTTGAAAATTTTCGTTGACCAAGCGGCGACAGCGAAGCCGTACCCAATCTCCAAAAACACATCCAAATGGGTGCAAGCAGAGACTGAGTACATGACCAAAGCGTGGAGCGGCGAGATTACCGTCGACGCAGCGGCGAAAGAGCTTGCGCAAAAAATGAACGAAATGCTTTCGCAAGAGTAGTAAATAAGCGGTAGGTACGGTTGGCAACGGCTTTGTCAAAGCGACGGGGCCGTGCCGCCGACCAACTGATAGAGAGGGGACAGAATGTGAACACTTCCGTAAAGACGAAAACGTCAACTCGGATGAAGCGTACGGATATGCTATGGGCTTATGCCATGATTGCTCCCACGTTACTCGGACTTGTCGTTTTCTATATCTGGCCGCTCTTGCAAACCATTTATCTCAGCTTTACCAAGTGGGGCGCATTTGGCAAATACAAATGGATCGGCTTGCAAAACTATGAAAAATTGTTCTCAGATGTGCAGCTGTTGACTGCCTTGAAAAATACGCTGATTTACACCGTTCTGTCTGTACCGTTCAGCATCGCGTTTTCCATCCTGGCAGCCGTGCTGTTGAATCAGAAGATCAAGGGCGTTTCGTTTTACCGCACGCTTTACTTCCTGCCGGTCGTCACGATGGCAGCAGCGGTGGCGATGGTGTGGCGCTGGCTGTTCAACGCCGATTTCGGCCTGATCAACTATTTCCTCGGATTGTTTTCCATTCAAGGTCCCCGCTGGATTACCGACCCGTCCATTGCGCTCTATGCCGTGGTGATCGTCGCGATCTGGAGCTCGGTCGGATACAACATGGTCATCTTTTTGGCCGGCTTGCAAGGGATCCCGCGCATGTATTACGAGGCAGCTGAACTGGATGGCGCGAGCCGCCTCCGCCAGTTTTTTACCATCACCTTGCCGCTCTTGACGCCGTCGATCTTTTTCGTCAGCATCACGTCGCTGATCGGCGCGTTCCAGGTGTTCGACCTGATCTACATGATGGTTGGGAACTCCGCGTTGGAGAAGACGCAGACGATCGCCTATCTGTTCTACAAATATGCATTCGTGACCGGGGAAGGCGGCTATGCGGCTGCGATTGCGGTGCTGCTTTTGGCGATCATCCTGTTGGTGACTGTTGTGCAGGTCAAAATGCAGAAGCGCTGGGTTCATTATGATTAAGGAGGGACGCTTGTGAATGAGGGGCGCCTTGGCCGCGGTCCAAAGCTGCTGGTCCATATTCTTTTGATTCTCGGGGCCTTGCTGATGGTCGGTCCTTTTCTCTGGATGATCCTGACCTCGCTCAAAACATTGGGTGAATCCCAGCAGGTGCCGCCGGTCATTTTTCCAACGGTCGCGCAGTGGAAAAACTACGCGGAAGTGTTGACGACCATTCCGATGCTGCAATTTTATTGGAACACAATCATCACGACGATCTTGAAAGTGGTGGGACAGGTATTCCTTTGCTCACTCGCCGCTTACGCATTCGCGCGCATCGAGTTTCCGGGACGGAATATTCTGTTCATGCTGTTCCTGTCGGTGTTGATGGTGCCGGGGCAAGTGTTTTTGATTCCGCAATTTTTGATCATGAAAGATTTAGGCTGGTTGAACACGTTGACGGCATTGATCGTTCCGGGCTTGTTCAGTGCCTTCGGTACGTTTTTGCTGCGCCAGTTCTTCATGTCATTGCCTAAGGAGTTGGAGGAAGCGGCTAAGCTGGACGGCTGCAACCATTTCCAAATTTACTGGCGCATCATGCTGCCGCTGGCAAAACCAGGTTTGATCGCACTCGCGATTTTCGTCACGCTCTGGTCGTGGAACGATCTGATGTGGCCGCTTATCGTCAACACGTCGCCTGACAAGCTGACGCTGTCTGCCGGCCTGGCCTCGTTGCAAGGGCAGCATCAGACGAACTACCCGATCTTGATGGCAGGCTCGGTTTTGGCGATCTGGCCGATGATTCTGGTCTTTGTGTTCATGCAGAAGCACTTTGTTGAAGGGATTTCGCTTAGCGGCTCTAAATAATGAGGGTAAATGAAAAGGAGTGGAAACATATGCATCATGTTCTGTTACTGGGCGCAGGAACGATGGGCAGCGTCCATGCGCGTTCCTATGCGGCGATGGAGAATGTTACGCTTGTGGGCATCGTAGAGGTCCGCAAAGAAAAAGCGGAGGAGCTGGGGCTGGGCGTGCCGGTGTTCGGCTCATATGAAGAAGCGATGGCAAGCCTTCCGCGCGTCGATATCGTCGATGTCTGCTTGCCTACGTACATGCACAAGACTTACGTGAAAAAGGCGGCGAATGACGGCAAGCATGTTATCTGCGAAAAGCCGCTCGCCCGCCATCTGGCCGATGCGCGCGAAATGATCGACTATTGCAAAGAGAAGAACGTGAAGCTGTTTGTCGGCCATGTGCTGCGCTTCTTCCCCGAATATGAAAAAAGCCGCGCCCTTGTACATAAAGGGGAGATCGGCGATGTTGCGGTTGCCCGCACGTTCCGCGGCGGCATTTTCCCGACGGCGTGGAATGACTGGTATGCCGATCACCAAAACAGCGGCGGCCTCGTGCTCGATATGATCATCCACGACTTCGACTTTTTGCGCTGGAGCTTCGGCGATGTGGAGCGGGTGTACGCCAAAAGCCTGCTCGGCCGCGGTTTCGCCCGGATGGATTACGCGCTGGTCACACTGCGCTTCAAAAGCGGCATGATCGCCCACGTGGAAGGTTCTTGGGCACATGAAGGCTTTGCGATGAAAATGGAGCTGGCAGGCAAATCTGGCATTATCAACTACGACAGCTCGCAGGAAAAACCGCTGATTGCGGTGAGCCGCGCCAAGCAGCAAGGGGTTGGCGGCGTAGCCGTGCCAGAAAGCCCGCTGAACGAAAATCCGTACTTCCGCGAGCTGAAACACTTCATCCATTGCATCGAAACGGGCGGCGATTCACTCGTGACGGCAGAGGATGCCTACAAAGCGATGGAGATCGCGCTGGCCGCGATCAAGTCGATCGAAACTGGTGAAGTTGTGACGTTATCCTAAGGGAGGGAAAAAGTGATGAAACTAGGGATCATCAGCTTTGCACATATGCATGCATACAGTTACGCACAAGCGATTGAAAAAATCGAAGGGGCCGAACTCATCGGGATCGCCGATGAAGATGAAGCGCGCGGCAAGGCAGCTGCAGAAAAGCTTCATACAACGTACTATGCAGACTATCAGGAGCTGCTCAAGCAATCCATCGATGCGGTGATCGTCACCTCGGAAAACATGAAACACAAAGAGCATGTTGTGGCGGCGGCGAAAGCGGGCAAGCACGTCCTGTGCGAAAAACCGCTGGCGACGAATGTGGCGGATGCTGAAGAGATGATCGCTGCTTGCCGCGAGAACGGTGTGAAGCTGCAAACGGCTTTCCCTGTTCGGTTCCATCCGGCAGTCCGTCGTGCGAAGCAGATGGTGGAGGCAGGCAAGGTCGGCCGCATCATGGCGATCCGTGGCACCAACCGCGGTAAAAATCCGGGCGGCTGGTTTATCGATCGAGCCAAATCAGGCGGCGGCGCAGTGATCGACCATACCGTGCACGTTGTCGACCTGATGCGCTGGTTCATGGGTGCTGAGGTGAAGGAAGTGTATGCGGAAGTCGACAATTTGCTTTGTGACACGCCGATCGACGACTGCGGCATTTTGACCATGGAGTTCGATAACGGTGTGTATGCGACGCTCGACTGCAGCTGGTCGCGCAACAAATCGTTCCCGACATGGGGCGATGTGACGATGGAGATCATCGGTACCGACGGGACGCTGTCGCTCAACACGTTCGGTCAAAAGCTCGACGTCTACAACGATGACAAAGGCTTGACGTGGGCCTATTGGGGCGACGACATGGACGGCGCACTGGTGAGCGATTTCCTGGCTTCTATCAAGGAAGGCAAGGCACCATCGATCACAGGCGAAGACGGCATGAGGGCCGTTGAGGTTGCATTGGCTGCGTACCAATCCTCCGAAAACAAGCAGCCGGTCAAACTCGGGTAAGCGCCATGGCAGCGAATAAAGTGAGAGTCGGAATGGTTGGCACAGGTGGCATAGGTCGTGTCCATCTGGCTAATGTCAATAAAATCGAACAAGCGCAACTGGTCGCGGTTTGTGATGTGAATGAGGCGAGCGTAGCCGAGATTTGCGAAACATACGGCGTAGCCGGGTATATGGATTACGAGGCGATGCTTGCGGCCGAACAGCTTGATGCGCTGTTCATCTGTGTGCCGCCGTTTGCGCAAGGAACGTTGGTAGAGCAAGCGGCAGCGCGCGGCATTCACCTGCTGGTAGAAAAGCCGATCGGGCTTGCAATGGAAGAGGTCGAGCACAAGCTGAAGGCGATTCAAGACGCGCAGATTCTTACCTCCACCGGGTATTGCTTGCGGTATTTGGACATCGTTGCCCAGGCCAAAGCGTATTTGGCAAACAAAACGATCGCAATGGTTCGCGGGCACTACCTGACGTCTTTCGTGCAAACCCCATGGTGGCGCGAACAGGCGAAATCGGGCGGCCAGCTGGTGGAGCAGGCAACCCACACACTGGACATGATGCGCTACTTGGTGGGAGATGTATCCAAGGTCTACGCGAATGCGGCATTGCGCGTGATGGAGGACGTGCCAGGGCTCGATATTCCGGACGTAACATCGGTAAGCCTCGCATTTTCCTCGGGTGCGATCGGAACGCTCGACACGACGTTCACTCAACCAGATCATCGCACAGGTGTCGAAGTGCTGGGCAAAGGCTTCCGGTTGCAGATCAGCAGTCGGGACCTGACGATCGTCGACGCGGAGGGCACGCACTCATATAGCAGCACGCTTGATTTTTACCTGGCACAAGATGCTGCGTTCATTCGCGCAGTGGCAACGGGAGATGAAACACTGATCCTCGCGCCGTACGCGCAGGCGTTACAAACGTTGAAGGTCACACTGGCTGCGAACGAATCTGCAAAATCGGGATCGCCAGTCACGTTGTAAACGATCGTTTTTGCAACGACATGAAGCAAGGAAGGTGTAGGGCATGAATTGGAAAAAAGGAATCAACGCATGGTGCTTTCCGGCTAACATCGAGCTGGTCGAGATGTTCCGCCAAGCCAGTGCGCATGGATATACGGGTGTTGAACTGAATTTGGCTGATCAAGGTGAAGGCGCGTTTCATCTGGGAGCGTCAGAAGATGAGCTGCAGGCGATCGGGCAGTTGGCCGGTCAAAACGGCTTGGAGCTGCCGAGCGTCTCGACTGCGCTCTTGTGGAAATATCCGTTGACACATGAGGATGAGATGGTTCGCCAGCAAGGGATGCTCGTGGTGGAAAAAATGATTGAAGCGGCGGCGGTTTTCGGTGCCAAAACCGTATTGGTTGTGCCGGGACTCGTTACTCCGGACGTCAGCTACGATGTCGCATATGACCGCGCCCTTGAGGCAGTACGCAAGCTTGCCAAAAAAGCAGAGGCGTACGGCGTCAAGATCGGGATTGAGAACGTGTGGAACAAGTTTTTGTTGAGCCCGCTGGAAATGAAGCGGTTTGTCGATGAGATCGACAGCCCGTGGGTAGGCGCTTATTTTGATATCGGAAATGTGGTCCAATTTGGCTTTCCGGAGCAATGGATTCGCATATTGGGCAAACGCATCATCGCGTTGCATGTGAAAGATTTCAAAACGTCCGCTGGAAATGGGACGGGATTCGTGCCTCTTTTGGCAGGCGATACGCCGTTTGAACGCGTGGTTGAGGCAATTGAAGAGATCGGCTACGAGGGCTACATCATGCCGGAAATCACGCCGTACGGCCGCCATCCAGAGCAGCTGATCAGCCAGACATCCCAAGCGATGGACGCAATATTTGGCAAGTAATAATGAACTCGTTTGTAAGGATGTGCAAAAGCGATGATCCAGGAGAAAAACTACGCAATTGGGCTGGATCTCGGCGGAACCAAAATACTGGCTGCCTTGATCGATGAACAAGGGCGGATCGTCCACAAAACGACGTGTCCAACGCTTGCAGCCGAAGGGCAGGAGGCGGTTATCGGCCGTATCCTGTCCTCGGTGGAAACCGTGCTGACGGAAAGCGGCATCACAGTAACATCGGTTCGCGGTGTCGGGATCGCTACGGCTGGCGTGATTGATACGAAAGCCAACAAAGTGCTGTACGCGAACAATTTGGGCTGGGAGCACGTCGCGATCGGCCAGATCGTATCCGAGCGCTTTGGCCTGCCTGTCCAATTGATCAATGACGCGAATGCCGCAGCGGTAGCAGAATGGGTGTTCGGTGCAGGCAAAGGCACCGACAACGTCATTTATGTCACGGTAAGCACAGGGGTCGGCGCGGGATTCATCAGCGACGGCCGTTTAATAACAGGCAAAGGGGACAGCGCGGGCGAGTTCGGTCATATTTCCATCGATCCGGATGGACCACCGTGTGCCTGTGGGAATCGAGGCTGCCTGGAAAACTACGTGTCAGGGCCCACATTGGCAAAAATCGCGCGCACGAGGCTTGCGAACGGCGAGAAAAGTGCATTTCTTAGCCAGTACCCGCTTGAGCAAATCACAGCAAAGGAGATCGGAGAAGGCGTCATGCAAGGCGATCCGCTCTGTAAGGATATTCACCTTCGCGCTTCCCGCGACTTGGGAGCGGGCATCACCAGTCTGATCCATTTGTTCAACCCGGAGCTGATCGTCGTGGGTGGCGGCGTCATGACCACCGGTGACTACTTGTTCGCAGAAACGGAGAAGGTTGTGCGTGAGCGTGCGATCTCCCGCATGGCGGAGCAAGTGCGTCTTGTACGCAGCAGCTTGGGCGGCGAGGCGGGTGTGCTCGGTGCGGCTGGGTTATTCCTGCATCGCAATCACCAACCGGTACGTGCATTGACCCAGCTGCAAACATAAAGAAAATACACCACAGTTCAAATAGGCGAGAAACTCAGTCATCGACACAGAGGATCTCGTCTATTTTTTATACAGATAAGAATTTAAAAATTCTTATCCAGTATAAGTGCAACCGCGGCTCCGCCAAAAGCATGGCGTAGCCAGGTTTTCTAATGTTCGACAATGATTTCATCGGCGTATAAACAATTGCTAGATTTACCATAAAAGCGGTAATATATAGGATGGTAAATTCTATCATTTCGTCTTTTTGGGAGGCCATAGAATGGAAAGATCACTTTTTCGCCGTAAATGGACGACCGTCGATTTTGTCCTGATCGTCGTCACAGCGGCGCTATATGCAGTCGCCTTGATTATGCTGGCACAGGTGAAGCTGATTCCGCAGGTGCCGATCCGTCCAGCCAATGCGCTGCAACCGGTCTTTGGCATGCTGTTTGGAATTCCTGGCTGCCTAGGCTTGGCTTTTGGCAATCTGGTTAGCGATTTGATGACGGGCAGTGCTGCGCCACACATTTTGACTACGGGCTTTGTCTCCAACTTTTTGGGGGGATTTATCGGCTATGTGCTAGTGAAAGATCCTTCGCTGAAACGCGGTCGCAGCTATGTTGAATATTACTTGTTTGTGGTGCTGTTCGCTTCGCTTGTCGTCGCATGCTCCATTCTGATCAACGTAGCGCTTGGCTTTACCCCGAAAGAAGTGGCAGCAGGTTTCATTCCTGCAGTTTTCATGAACCAAGCGATTTCCACCGCCATTTTGGGGCCGATTCTTCTGAAGCTGCTGTACCCATTCGTAAAACGGGCGGGTTTGTACCGTGGACGCCAGATCGGCAGCGGCTATGATTTGCCTGCCAGAAAGGTATTTTAAGTGAGTTCGGTACTATCGCTATCAGACGTCTGCTGGCGCTATGAGGATGGGGCAAGCTGGACGCTTGCGGGAATCGATCTGTCCTTGACGGAAGGTGAGGTCGTCGGCTTGGTTGGCCTCTCGGGCGCTGGCAAAACGACGTTGCTGCTCGCGATGGCCGGATTGATCCCGGCGAATTATGCAGGTCAATTCAGTGGAAGGTGCAGCGTGCAAGGCGAGCTGGGGATCGTGTTTCAAGATCCGGAAACGCAATTCATAGGGTTGACGGTAGAAGAGGAGATCGCGTTTTCGTTGGAAAATCGGGGGCAAGACGACCGGGCGATCGAGCGTCGAATTGAGGACGTGCTGGCGCTGGTCGGCTTGTCCGGCTTTGCCAGCCGCTCGCCGTTTGAGCTTTCTGGGGGTGAAAAGCAGCGCGTGGCGATCGCATCGGCACTCGCACATGCGCCAAAATTGTTGCTTTTGGATGAGCCGACGTCCGAGCTCGATCCGAAAGGCGCTCGCGAGGTGTTCTCCCTTATTCGCCGATTGAAAGAGGAAGAACGGATGACCATCTTGGTCGCGTCCCATGCGACGGAGGAATTGGCCCAATTTTGCGACCGCATGCTGTTGATTGCCGATGGTGCGATTGTGATGGACATGCCGGCAGACGCATTTTTTTCTCAGGTGGCTTCTCTCGATGCGCACGGAATTCACGTCCCAGATATGGTTCGACTGTATCATGCGCTCTGCACAGAGGGCGTCCTGGACGAAAAGACGACGCCATGCCCGCGCACGGTAGAGGATATGCTGACACTGTGGCAGTCGCTCGTACGCAAAGGTGAGGTGGCGATTCCGTGATGCAAGAACAACAGCGGCCTTTGATTCAGTTTGAACGAGTGGAATACGGCTATGAAAAAGGAAAACCGGTCTTGCGCGGCATCGACCTATCGATCAGGCAGGGAGAGTTTATCGCGCTGATCGGCGGCAACGGTTCAGGCAAAACGACGCTGGCCAAGCATTGCAACGGCTTGTACAAGCCGACTTCCGGCACCGTACGTGTTGAGGGGAAGGACACTGTGACGATGTCTGTCGCGGAAATGGCAGGCGTCGTTTCATACTGCTACCAAAATCCCGATCATCAAATTTTTCAGTCGACAGTCGAGGCGGAAGTGGCGTTTGGTCCGCGGAACATGGGGCTCTCCGAAACCGAGATTCAAGGGCGGGTCGAAGAAGCGCTAGCCGCAATAGGGCTCATCCAATTGCGCAAGGAGGAGCCTTACTTCATGGGAAAAGGGACGCGTCAAAAGATTGCGGTCGCTTCCGTTTTAGCCATGAAGCCACGGGTAATCGTGCTCGACGAGCCGACAACAGGTCTCGATCACCACGGAGTTCGCGAGATGATGGCTCTGATCGCAGCGCTGCACAGGGCAGGGCATACCATCGTGGCGATTACACATGACATGAGGCTAGTTGCCGAATATGCCGAACGGGTCGTAGTCATGCGCCAAGGGGAGATCATTTGCGATGATGTGCCTGCACGCGTCTTTGCCCAGCCTGAACGGTTGGCAGAGGCGCAGGTCGAGCCGCCAGCCTTATCCCGGTTTGCACTTGAAGCAGGATTGACGGAACCGCTGCCGCTCACCTTTGATTCCCTTTACGTGCAGATGGCGAAAAAACTGCAGGAAAGGGGCGGGAGGTAGAGTCATGCGGCAGGATACACAATCGTACCGCTCTGCTTTGTTTGCAGACAGGCACCCGAGTTTTGCTTTGCTGTTTTTCATAATGGTGGGGATGTTGCCTTTCCTGTTTCAGGACCCGCGTTTTTTGCTCCCGCTCTTTTTGCTCAATCTGCTTTTTGTGCGCAAGGGCAACTGGACGGGGATGCTGCGAAAAGCCTACCTGGTTGTCGGTGGCATCGGCGGGCTGTTTACGCTGCTCTCCTGGCTGCCGCTTACGCAAGTCGGCTATGCGTACTGGCAGAGCGAAATTCCGCTGATCCATTATCCTGTGCAAATTACGGACACCGGGGTGTTATGGGCTTGCGGCATGGGGCTACGCATCGCCAATGTCGCCTTGTTGTCGATGTATTACTTGATGAGTACATCACCGAGACAACTGGCGATGGGACTGCGCGGGATTGGTGTCCCGTATTCCATCGGCTTTTTGCTCTCGCTCATCTTCCGGTTCATCCCGCTGATCAAGCATGACTTGGGCACGATTCGGGAGGCGCAGATGGTCAGAGGGATGGCTTTTGAACGAGGAAATCTTGTCCGAAAGCTGAAACAATACGTCGTCTTACTGGTCCCGCTGATTTTCACCTCGCTGAAGCGGGTGCAGCTGATCGCCAATGCGCTCGACGCCAAAGACTTCCGGATGCGCAATCCACAGCATCGCTTTTACCGGATGCCACGCTGGCAGCCCATAGAATGGCTTGCGCTTGGAGCATGCTTTTGCGCCGTTCTAGCACTCGCTTATATGGCCCGCATCCATCCCGAGCATATCGGCGTGCTATTACCAGGACGAATTTAGAAAAGAGCATTCAATCATTTGAAATTTTTTGAATGATTTGGTAAAATTCGAGTGATTTCAAGAGAAATGGCTTTTACAAAAAGGGGGAGCGTTTTGTGAATCAGCGTCCAGCAGCGGAAGACCACTCGGCTTATTACGGGCAATACATCGGATTGGTTCCCGATGGAGAAATTTCGGAGATTTTGGTCGATCAGCATGAGGAGATGACCCGCTTTCTTTCGGAGTTAACAGAGGAGCAGGCAAGCCATCGCTATGAGGAAGGGAAATGGAGCATAAAAGAAGTGATCGGCCATATCGCGGACACGGAGCGGGTGATGTGCTATCGTCTGCTTCGCATCGCGCGGGGGGATCAAACCGCTCTTCCCGGCTTTGATCAAGATTTGTTTATGGAAGGTATTTCGTTTGACGCGTATTCGGTAGCGGACCTGTTGGAAGATTATTCGGCAGTGCGACGCGCCACGTTAACATTGCTGCGTGGTTTGCCGGCTGAAGCGTGGGATAGAAAAGGCGTGGTGAGTGATAACAACACCACGGCGAACGCATTGGCCTACGTGATTGCTGGCCATGAGCTGCATCACATGAACATTATCAAAGAACGGTATTTGTAGGCATAAAAAAGGCTCTCGGAATGACCGAGAGCCTTTTCTTATTGGTAGGAATCTTATTTACTGGTGCGCAGTTGGCGTAGTACGGATTGCAAGATACCGCCGTTTTTGTAGTAGTCGACGTCAACGGTGCTGTCCAGACGAACGATTACATCGAATTCGAATGTGCTGCCGTCTGTACGGGTTGCTTTCACTTTCGTGCGTTGACCAGGTGTTACGTTGTCGTCGATACCTACGATATCGAATGTTTCGGTACCGTCGATGCCGAGGGACTGCCAGCTAGCGCCATCTGCGAATTGCAGTGGCAGCACGCCCATACCAACGAGGTTGGAACGGTGGATACGCTCGAAGCTCTCAGCGATAACAGCTTTTACGCCAAGCAGGAAGGTACCTTTTGCTGCCCAGTCACGGGAGCTTCCTGTACCGTATTCTTTACCAGCCAGTACAACGAGGTTCACGTTGTCTGCTTGGTATTTCATCGACGCATCGTAAATGCTCATCACTTCGCCGGTTGGCAAGTATTTCGTTACGCCACCCTCTGTGCCTGGAGCAACTTGGTTACGGATGCGGATGTTTGCGAACGTACCGCGCATCATGACATCATGGCTACCACGACGAGCGCCGTAGGAGTTGAAGTCTTTGCGTTCTACGCCGTTTTCTTGCAGATATTTACCTGCAGGGCTGGTAGGGGAGATGTTACCAGCAGGCGAGATATGGTCAGTTGTGACGGAATCGCCCAACAGCGCCAATGTTTTCGCGCCTTTGATTTCAACGATATGGCCAGGTTCAGCAGCCAGGTCTTTGAAGAATGGAGGCTCTTGGATGTACGTGGATTTTTCATCCCACTCGTACAGATCGCCTTCTGGAGCATCGATTTCGTTCCAGCGTTTGTTTGCAGAGAATACATGCTCGTATTCGGAGCGGAACAATGCTGGGTTCATCGCTTTGCCCATTGCTTCAGACAGCTCTTGGGAAGTTGGCCAGATGTCTTTCAAGAATACAGGTTGTCCGTCTTTGCCTGTACCGATCGGCTCTTTGGTCAGGTCGATGTTGACAGTACCAGCCAAAGCATATGCGATAACCAATGGCGGAGAAGCCAGGTAGTTCGCTTTTACTTGAGCATGGATACGGCCTTCAAAGTTACGGTTTCCGGACAGAACAGCAGCTACAGTCAGGTCGCCGTCAGCGATCGCTTTGCTAGTTTCATCAGGCAATGGACCGGAGTTACCGATGCAAGTGGTGCAACCATAACCGACAACGTTGAAGCCGATAGTGTTCAAGGAATCGATCAGGCCAGCATCTTTTAGGTATTGCGTTACAACGCGGGAACCAGGAGCGAGCGAGCTTTTCACGTGAGCAGGTTTTACCAAACCTTTTTCAACCGCTTTTTTCGCTACGATACCTGCGCCCAGCATTACGCTTGGGTTAGAAGTATTTGTACAGGACGTGATCGCCGCGATTACGACGGAACCTGCTTTCAGTTCGGATTTCTCGCCATTCGCATAGGAAACCGGAACAGTTGTGTTGATTTTTTCTTCGGACAGTCCGAAGCCAGCTTTGTCGATAGGAGCACGCAGGCTTGCGTTGAATGCTTCTTTCATGGAAGTCAGTTCTACGCGGTCTTGCGGACGTTTTGGACCAGCAAGGCTTGGTACCACTGTGGACAGATCCAGTTCCAATGTTTCGGAGAATACAGGGTCTGGAGTGTCATCGGTGCGGAACAGTCCTTGTGCTTTGGTGTAGGCTTCAACCAGTTCCACAGTTGCTTCATCGCGACCGGTTTGACGCATGTAGTTGAGCGTCTCTGCATCGACTGGGAAGAAGCCCACAGTTGCGCCGTATTCAGGTGCCATGTTGGCAACAGTCGCACGGTCAGCAAGCGAGATGTTGGAGAGGCCGGAGCCATAGAACTCAACGAATTTACCAACCACGCCTTTTTTGCGCAGCATTTGCGTTACAGTCAGTGCCAGGTCAGTCGCAGTAGAACCTTCTGCCAAAGTACCGGTCAGTTTGAAACCAACAACCTCAGGTGTTACGAAATAGAGCGGTTGGCCGAGCATACCTGCTTCTGCCTCGATCCCGCCGACACCCCAACCTACTACACCAAGACCGTTGATCATGGTAGTATGGGAATCAGTACCAACGAGCGAGTCAGGGAAAGCAACCAATTCGCCGTCAACTTCACGGGAAGCAACAACTGTTGCCAGGTACTCCAGGTTTACTTGGTGAACGATACCTGTTGCAGGTGGTACTGCACGGAAGTTATCGAATGCAGTTTGTGCCCAACGGAGGAAACGATAACGCTCTTCGTTGCGTTCAAACTCCAGGTTCATGTTTGTGTCCAGTGCGGATTCGCTACCGAAAGCGTCAACCATCACGGAGTGGTCGATAACCAGGTCAACTGGTACAAGCGGGTTGATCCGTTTTGGATCGCCGCCGAAGCGTTTCATTGCGATACGCATTGCTGCCAAGTCAACAACAGCAGGTACACCGGTAAAGTCTTGCAGCACGATACGTGCAGGCATGAGTGGAACTTCTTGGTTCGCGTCGCGGCCTTTTGTCCAGGTCGCCAGCGATTGTACATGTTCTTTTGTGATGGCGCGATCGTCAAATTGACGAACAGCTGCTTCAAGCAGTACCTTAATAGAGAAAGGCAGCTTGGAAACTTCGCCGATGCCTTGCTCTTCAATTCCTTGCAAGCGATAGTAGGCGTACTCTTTGCCGCCAGCTTGCAAAGACGATTTCACGTTATAAGCGTCTTGCTTTGCCAAAGGAATGACCTCCTATGAATGGAATGAAGGCTGAGAAAGCTCGAGTTCCATCTAGTGAAACCGAGTTTCGTTTCTCGATCGTTTTCATTATACTCGATTTGCCAGTAGTATTCTACCCCATTTTCACAAAATGTTTAAATCTAGTGAAGGCAATTTCTAACCAATTGGAGAAAAAGATGATTTCCTGATGATAAGGGAGGAGAGAAAGCATGAAAGTAGCATCCATTCAAGTCGAAATCAAAGACACAGAAACGCGCGATGAGCGTATCAAACGGGTAGAGGGCATGCTTGACGCGCAGGCAGGAGCGGATTTGATTTTGCTGCCGGAAATTTGGGCGACCGGATATTTTTCGTTCGATCGATACCATGCGGAGGCGGAGCCAATCGATGGCGATTTCGTTCAGCGCTTTGCGCGAAAAGCGAAGGAACTGCAAACACTCCTATTCGCCGGCAGCTTTGTGGAGCGCGACGGCGACAACTATTACAATACGAGTGTTTTGTTCAGCCCGGCAGGCGAATTGATCGGCAGCTACCGTAAAATCCACCTGTTCCGCTATGGCTCGGCTGAAGGCCAGCTCTTGACCGCAGGCAGCGAACCGGTCGTCGTCGAGACGTCTTTTGGCAAAGTGGGACTGGCCACCTGCTATGACCTGCGCTTTCCGGAGCTGTTCCGCCGCCAAGTCGATTTGGGCGCTGAGCTGCTCCTGGTTACATCCGCATGGCCGCATGCACGGCTCGCACACTGGAACTTGTTCAACCAGACGCGCGCGCTGGAAAACCAATGCTATCTGATCTCCTGCAACTGCGTTGGAAAAACCCGCGACGTCTTCATGGGCGGACACAGCCAAATCGTCGACCCGTGGGGCGTCACCATCGCATCGGGCGGTGAGCACGAAACCGTCATCAAAACAGAGATCAACCTATCCCAAATCACCCACATCCGCGAAGTGTTTCCTCAATTAAAGCATCGCATGCTGCCAACTTCTTAAAGGAAGATATAAGAGAAAAAGAAAAAGCCGCCAAATCAATGGCGGCTTTTCGCATGTTATGCCTCGAAGCATTCCTGCTAACGAAATGTTTCTACATATTTAAAGAAGCTTTTATTTATCCTACCACAGCAGCGAAGGGCTTTTTGAAGAAAGCGGAGCACAGCCTTGACCATGCCGACCCAGGCGGAGGCAAAAAACGAAAACGCCTTTAGCGCCACATATCATCCTTGAGAGGCACCCGCCGCGCAGCGTGTGGCTTTGGGGCGCGGTTTTCGTTTTTTACCGGAGCCGGCCATTCCTGCCCTCAGGGGCATGGTAACAGCGAAGCGCAGCTTTCTTCAAAAAGCCCCTCACCTCCACCAATCCTTAACAATTCTTCATCCAATTATTTCTTGCTGCGAAATACCTTCTATGTCATAATATTTTGCAGCACGAAATAGTTTGTGGAGGCACTTATGAAACCTGTCATGCAATTGTCTTCTCTCATTTCACGAGTTTGCGAGCTGTATTTCCTGATCGGTTCCGAAGAGCTTGAACGATGCGGCGTCACAAAGCCACAGATGCTGATCATTCAGCAGCTCAAACAAGGCCCCAGAACCATCGGTGAAATCAGCAGGCTGGTCGATCTCTCCTACAGCACAACATCTGGCATCGTCGACCGCATGGAGCGGCACCAAATGGTCGTGCGCAAAAAGGATGAGAAGGATCGTCGGGTTGTTTGGGTTTCATTGGCGCAACATTTAAAAGATTTGGAGGATAAACTACCTTTTTTGCAGGAGCAGTACAATGAAGAGCTGTTCTCACGTGTGAAACCGGAGGATATGGAGGGAATCATGCAGTCCTTGCAAATCGTTTACACATGCTTTACGCACAAATGGGATGCGTTAAAGCGGGAGAAAGGGAGTGAACACGAATGAGTTTTTCCAGTTTTTCGATCAGACGGCCGATCACCATCATGATGCTGGCGATTGCGGTCCTGATCTTTGGATTTATTTCACTGCCCAAGCTGGCGGTGGATCTGTATCCGGAGCTGAATTTTCCGGTGGCGATCGTGGTCACTTCCGTTGACGGCGGCACGCCGAGCGAGGTGGAGAAGCTTGTCACCAAACCGATCGAGGAGTCGGTCGGAACCGTCGCCAACATCAAGCGGGTTACATCCAACTCGGCAGAGGGCGCATCACAAGTCATTGTGGAGTTCAACTGGGGCGTCGACATGGACCAAGCGACGTTGAACTTGCGCGACAAGGTCGACCAGGTGCGGGGAGCGCTGCCGGATTCCGCCAAGTCGCCGCGTATCTTGCGTCTGGACCCGAATTCGATGCCGATCATCACGCTGGCGGTAACGGGCGAATCCGACATCGTCAAGCTTAAGGCACTCGTGGAAAACGTCATGAAGCCGCGTTTGGAGCGGATCGATGGTGTCGCCTCTGTCGGTATTTCCGGCGGGAAAACGCGCGAGGTGGAAGTTGAGCTTGACCCGAATCGGATTGCGGCTTACGGCCTGACGCTGGACCAAATCCAGCAGGCGGTTATGAGCACCAATATTTCTGGTGCGGCAGGCGTCATTCGCCAAGGGGACGCCAAGATCAACATCAGGCTGCAAAGCGAATTCAAGGACGTTGCGCAAATTGGCGAAACGCCGATTCACGTCGGTCAAGGCAGCATTCAGTTGAAAAATATCGCGACAGTCAGCGACACGTTTAAAGAAGTCACGCAAAAAGCCTATCTCGACGGCATGCCGAGCGTCGGGCTCAACATCCTGAAAGCATCCGGCGGTAACACGATTTCCGTCGCCGATCAGGTGAAAGCCAAGCTTGCTGAGCTGCAGGCAGAGCTTCCAGCAAACATCAAGGTGACAACGACGCTCGATACGTCGACCTTCATTAAAGACTCGATTTATACGGTAGGCGAGCACGCCTTGGTCGGTGGACTTTTCTCCATCTTGGTGCTGCTTTGCTTTTTGAACAGCTACCGCTCCATGATCATCATCGCGATCGTGATTCCGATTTCGGTTATCGCGACATTCTGTCTGATGTATTTTACCGGACAGACGATCAACATGTTCTCCTTGAGCGGACTTACGCTTGGCTTGGGGTCACTCGTGGACTTTGCGGTCGTTATTTTGGAGAACATTTTCCGCCATCGGGAAGAAGGCAAAAGCATGTGGGAAGCCGCAGACATCGGCGCGCGAGAGGTCAGCACGGCCGTTATGGCGTCGGCATTGGCGCAAATTTCCGTATTTTTGCCGATTGTATTCGTCGAAGGTCTGGCCTCGCAATTGTTCGGCCCGCTTGCGCTCACGGTTGTCTTTTCCCACTTGGCAGCCTTGATCGCTTCCATGGCACTTGTGCCGATGCTTAGCGCTCGCTGGCTGAAACGACTGCCGAACACGGCGATTTACGAGAGCGGTACGTACCGTGGCATCAACCCGATTGTCTGGTTTAATGTCGGCTTCCATAAAGTGACGAAAGGCTACGGACGCTTGCTGCGCTGGTCGGTCGGCCACCGCAAAACCGTGTTTTTCATCACAATCGCGATGTTCATTGCGACGATTCCACTGGCGGGCATGGTCGGGGCTGAATTCATACCTAAGCTTGACCAAGGGAAAATCAGCGTCAACATCAAGCTGCCCAATGGTAGCATGCTGAAAGAAACGGAAGCCATTGTTACCCAAGTCGAATCATTTGCCAAAAAGGTTCCGGAGCTTGAGCAGCTATACACGTCGGTTGGTTCCGCCGCGGGCAATTCCGTTGTTGCGCAGGCAGCAACCAACGAGGCGCAGCTGACAATTTCGGTTGGGGATAAAGAAAAACGGAAGCGCACCACACTGGAAATCGTCGAAGATTTGCGTAAGCAGGTCGCGCATATCGCTGGGGCAGAAATAACGGTGAAGGAGCTGGACAACTCCGGCGGCCCGCCGACCGCTCCGCTTGAAATTAGCTTGCGCGGGGACGACATGGCGGTGTTGGAGGACATTAGCAGCATCATCGCCGAAGAAGTGAAACAAGTGAAGGGAACGAGAAACGTCACGACATCGCTTACGTCAAAACAGAATGAGCTGCAGCTGGTCGTTGATCTGCAAAAAGCAGGGACATACGGGCTTTCTAGCCAGCAGATTTTGTCCAGCGTGCGGACGGCATTCCAAGGACAGACCATCACCAAATTCCGAACAGGTGATGATGAAGTCGATGTTAACATGCGTCTGCCGGAAGCGTACAAGGATGACATTTCTTATTTGGAACAACTGCGGATTCCAACGCCGAGCGGTGCGCAGATCTCGCTTTCCTCGGTGGCTAAGATCGTCGAGGAAAACGTTCCGCAGCTGATTAAGCGCGTCAACCAAACGCGTGAAGTGACAATCACGTCCGACATCGTGGATCGCGATCTCAATTCCATTTCAGCGGATTTGCAAAAACGGTTGGCCGGGCTGCGGTTGCCGGACGGCTATACCATCGAGTATGGCGGCCAAAGCAAAGACATGGCTGAAGCATTCGGCAGCCTGGGCTTGGCGATCGTTCTGTCAATCGTACTGGTTTACATGGTCATGGCGAGCCAGTTCGAATCGCTGTTCGCGCCGTTTATCATCATGTTCTCCATTCCACCAACCTTCATCGGCGTGGTGATCGGGCTGTTGGTTACGGGAATATCGCTTTCCGTCTCAGCATTCATCGGCTACATTTTGTTGATCGGGATCGTCGTGAACAATGCGATCGTACTGATCGACTACATCAACACGCTGCGCAAAAAAGGTGTGGAGCGCAATGAGGCAATCTTCACAGCAGGGCCGGTACGTCTGCGTCCGATCCTGATGACGACGCTCGCGACGATTTTGGCGATTTTGCCACTGGCGTTTGGCGGTGGCGCAGGGAACGAATCGCAGGCGCCGATGGCCGTCGTCGTGACGTTCGGTCTGTCGTTCTCGACATTGATCACACTCATTTTGATTCCGGTGGTGTACACCTGGTTTGATGATTTGGGTAACAAGTTCCGCAATCGCAGAAACAAGCGCAAGGCCAAGAAAAAACCTGGAATTACTTCCGATCTGGCGGTCGAATAGGAGGCTCACAATCGCAATGAAAAAGAATGGGAAACTCACCCTTGGGCTGCTCGCGCTCTTTCTCGTGCTGGGAGGCTGCTCGGCAGGCAAGGAAGCGGCGGTCGAGCCGAAGCAGGAAGCAGCGCCGACACCAGTTCAGGTCGAACCGGTCAAGGCTGGCTACATTGAAATCAGCGCCGGAATCTCCGGCAAGCTGGCGCCTAGCGAAGAAGTGAAAGTGGCGCCAAAGGTGAGCGGCAAAATCAAAGACTTGAATGTAAAACTGGGCCAGCAGGTGAAACAGGGAGAAGTGCTGTTCACCTTGGAGCAGACGGACCTGAACAATGCGGTCCAATCGGCACAGGCAGCGCTAAACTTCGCGCAAGCAAGCTTGAATCAAAGCAAAACGAGCTCCAGCCAAGGTGTGGAGCAGGCGAAAAACAGCCTGCAGCAGGCGGAGAAATCGTTGCAGGACGCACAGCGCAATCTGCAGCGCATGCAGCAGCTGTTTAAGGACGGGGCGATCTCGACACAGCAGCTGGAGCAGGCGCAGCTCGCTGCAACGAACGCCCAAATCGCTTACTCGAATGCACAGGATGTCTACCAGTCGGCGCAAAAGCTGACAGGGGTGAATGTCTCCGAAGCGTCGTTCAACCAAAGCCGCGTCACGCTGGCGAATGCGCAGGAGCAGCTCGCAAATACCGTCATCAAGGCGCCGATTTCCGGCTATGTCGCGATGGTCATGGGCGCGTCAGGTGAAATCGCGTCACCGCAAGCAACGGTCGTTACCATCGTGGATACGGATCCGTTGAAAGTGAAAGCGAACCTGGCTGAGCAGGAAGTCACCAAAGTGAAAGTGGGCAGCAAGGTGAATGTAGAAATCACCGCGCTCGCCAAAACAGCAGAAGCGACGGTGACAGCAGTAAGCCCGGTAATGGATCAGACGCTCAAGGCGTACCCGATCGAAATCACCATCCCCAACCCATCTGGCGAGCTGAAGGCGGACATGGTGGTGTCGGTTAAGTGGAAAGCCGATGCCTCGACGGAGAAAAAATCGTTGATCGTCGCCAGAAAAGCGGTGTTTGACGAAGGTGGCAAACACTACTTATATTTGGTCGACAACAACGTCGCGAAAAAAGTAGAAGTTACCACAGGCAAGGAATCGAGCGACCTGATTGAAATCACATCCGGGGTTGCCGAAGGTAATACGGTTGTTGTGCGGGGCCAAACGCTCGTAAAAGACGGGGGCAAGGTCCAAATCCAGCAGACAGGGAATTGACACGCTGGCCCTGCGCTGGTACGCTCACTTCAACAGAAGTTTTTCCCCCTTCTTCTGTCAAAAGGAGAAGGGGGTTTCGCTATGCTCGATCGTATTTTGGGAGTGGAGAAAGGATGAGAGATGAGATGCGTATTCAACCGGCCTCGATGATGGGGCGGCTTCCGACCCAGTTTTTTGCGACACTGGTGGGAAAGGTCAACAAAGTCATTGCTGAAGGACATGATCTAATCAATTTGGGACAAGGCAACCCAGATTTGCCGACGCCACCACATATTATAGAAGAAATGCAATTGCAGGCGGCCAAACCGCTGCATCACAAATATCCGCCGTTTCAGGGCAGACGCGAGTTGAAACAGGCGATTGCTCACTGGTACAAGACGGAGTTTGACGTAGATCTGGATCCGGATGAAGAGGTTGCCATCCTGTTTGGCAGCAAGACCGGTCTGGTGGAGATTTGCCAAATCATGATGAACCCGGGCGATGTTGCGCTTGTGCCAGACCCTGGCTATCCAGACTACTGGTCGGGTGTGGAGATTGTCGGCGGCCGTATGGCGATGATGCCGCTGCGTGCGCAAAACAATTTCCTACCGGATTACGCAGAGCTTGCTCCAGCTGATTTGGAACGGGCTAAGCTGATGTTCCTCAATTATCCGAACAATCCGACTGCGGTCAATGCGCCGATGGAGTTTTATGAAGAGACCATCCAGTTTGCCCGTAAGCATGAGATCGTGGTATGCCACGATTTCGCCTATGGCGCGATCAGCTATGATAATCAAAAGCCGATTAGCTTCATGCAGGTGCCGGGCGCCAAAGAGGTCGGCGTCGAATTCTACACATTGTCCAAAACGTACAACATGGCAGGCTGGCGCGTCGGTGCGATGGTCGGCAACCGCGAGCTGGTCAAACTGATGAACGAGCTGCAGGACCATTATTTCGTCAGTTTGTTTGGTGCCGTACAGATGGCAGCGGTACGCGCGCTTACCGATTCGCAGCAATGCGTCCGCGACTTGGTCAACGTGTATGAAAAACGCCGCAATACGCTGTTTGATGGGCTGGCACGCATTGGTTGGGAAGCGAAACCGTCGCAAGGCTCATTCTTTGCCTGGTTGCCGGTACCGACAGGCTTCACGTCGGCTTCCTTTGCTGACCACCTGTTGGAAAAAGCCCATATCGCCGTTGCGCCGGGCATCGGCTTTGGTCCGACTGGAGAAGGCTATGTACGCGTGGCTTTGCTTTCCACTGAAGCGCGGCTGCAGGAAGCGGTCGAGCGAATCGAGAAGCTGAAGCTGTTTACCTAAGGCAAAAGAAACCCCCTTTCGCAAATCAGCGAGAAGGGGGTTTTGTTCGTTATGCGAATCAAGGGGAAGATACCTTAAGATGCGATTTCCCCGCTTTTTTTGCCCATTCGTCCAAAGCGGTCCGTGGGAACAAAAACGACTGATTCAGCTTGACGTACGGGATATCGGTATGATCAATGAGGGCATTCAGTTCTTTTTCCGTTAGATTCAAATAGCGCTGGGCTTCTTCCTTGGACAGCATAATGGTCTGCTGCTGTGCCGTTAGGAGGGAGCCGTCGTTCGCTTCGCCAAAAGCAGTGAAACGGGACAGCCCGCCAAGGAAATTGGACATGTTGGCTAATTGGCTGTTGATTTGCGCAGCGCTTGATGTGAGCGCCTCGCCATAATCAGCCACCCGATTAATTGCGGAATAAAGCAAATAAGAGCCGATCAGAATGGCAACGCCCAAAAAAATCATCGCTTTATCCAGGTAAGACTTTTGCATAAAAGGTGGCTCCTTTTGGGAATTTCCCATAGTATACCATATGGTCATACGCGGATAAAACGTATGGAAAAAGAAGAAGCTAATCGAATAAAAATCATTCTCAATTGTATTGACAGAGAATGATTTTCATTATAGGATAGCTGTATTGATAATGATAATGACTTTCAACGACAAGTCCAAATGCTGGATCAGGAGGTTGCCATGCGATACGAGATTAATGGATATACCGATATGTATACGGTCATCAGCAACGAACGAAAAATTGGCGGAGCGGTGGAAGCGGCAAAAATTCGCCTTCGTTCCGGGGAAGAGTTTTCTCATGCGGTGATAACCCGTTTAGAGATGTGTGACGCTCAGTTTTGCTCGATCGGCATCGTTACTGAAGAAGGGCAGCGGTTTATCGTACATATTCAAGATATCGGCATGGTCATTGATCCGGTTCATGTGAACGTATCGGACTTGTGCAACATCAAAATGCGCGAAATGAAAATGGCGGAGCGCCTCAAACGTTTGAAGCGTCTGGTGGAGCTCAATGAAGGCAGCTGTACGCTGCCGTTCCGTGAAGAAGCTCAAATGCTCGCAGAAGACATCGGTATCGAATATGCGCTTTCGCATGTAGACCTTCCTTTCCTGCCAAATCCAGATAAAAGCCGCGTTGTGCGGATCGCCTAACGAAAAAAGTACATCCAACCGTAAATGGTGGATGTACTTTTTGGTTTTGTCATCTTATCTACTGTTTTGCCAGCAACCGGGCAAGGGTGCGATATAGCAGTTCCGTTCCGAGCGACATGTCTCCCCAGCTGGAATATTCTTTCGGATTGTGGCTGATTCCATCTTTGCTGCGGACGAAAATCATCGCATAGTCGCAGGCGTAGGAGAGGGCGAGGGCATCATGGAACGGACCGCTCATCAGCTCAGGTGGTGTAAGGCCGATCGCCCCCGCTTCCTCACGCATGATCGCCTTTATCGGCTCGGCGCAATAGCGCGGCTCGCTGTTGGTATCCACGCTGATGCTGTAGGTGAGGCCATTTTCCGCGCAAATCGTCTCAATTGCTTCGCGGAGCTGGGCTTCCCGCTCGTTGCGACGCTCGATGTCGATGTCCCGCAAGTCGACAGTGAATGTCACGCGCTCTGCGATGATGTTGCGTGAGTTCGGGAATACTTGGAGATTTCCGACGGTTCCGACAGTAGGTGCCTCGGGATCTTGCTTGGCGATGTCATTGAGCGCGGTGATGATTTTGGCAGCGCCGAGAAGAGCGTCCTTGCGCAGTGGCATTGGCACGGACCCCGCATGACCTGCGAATCCGTTCAGTTCAACCGTCCACCACAACGGACCGGAAATGCCACTGACGATTCCGACCGGATGATCCAGTGCTTCCAATACCGGTCCCTGCTCAATATGTAGCTCCAAGAACGCACCGATGCTGCCGACCGGATACTCGGAAGCGGCGAAGCCGTCGAGATCGCAGCCGAAATCGATCAAAGCCTGCCGGCGTGTGATGCCATTCTGATCGGCACGCTCCAGCTCACCTTCCTCAAGCTTGCCGAGAATCCCGCGCGAGCCAAACAGTCCTTTGTTAAAACGACAGCCTTCCTCATCGCAAAACGCAACGAGCTCCACGGGGACAGGAGGGATGGCCCCGGACTCACGGTACGTCTGAATCGCTTCCAGACCCCCAAGCACGCCGAGGACGCCGTCGAAGCGGCCGCCGTACGGTTGGGAATCAATATGGGAACCAACCATCAAGACCGGGGCAGCTGGATCGCTTCCTTCCAGACGTCCGATCAGGTTGCCGAAATTGTCGATGCGTGCGGTCATGCCTGCTTCTTCCATCCATGATTTGACCAGTTCTACGGCTTTTTTGTCTTCGGGGGACAGCGCGAGGCGGCACACGCCTGTTTCGGCAATGCGGCCGATGTGAGAAAGGGCTTCAATTCGGTTTTGCAAGCGTTCCGAGTTAATGCGCATGGAATGGTCGGGCATAGAAAGAGCCTCCTTCAATGTGATTTATCGTCATTCTATTCTGAAAATAGATGCGATTATGAGAGAAGAAAAAAACAAGCGCCGCTTACGAATTCGAACCTGTATTGGTTTTAGCGTAAGCGGTGCTTGCTCTTAAGTTGCGGTGATCTGTTATTCCGTTTCTTCCAATGTGCAGATCGCGCTCGGGCGCTTGATCCGCAATGCGGCACACTCATAGACGCGCAGCAGGCTGTTCATTTGCTCGTCGCCAAGGAAGGCGGAGTCAAAGTCCTCGGCAATCGCCAGATCGAGGTTGTGTCTGCCGGTCGCGACGATCACGCCGGAGCGTCCTTTGATCACAGGGGATTGGTAGACGCCGTCTGTCACGAGATTGCGGATATGCTCGATCTCCAGCACGGTTGTACCTTTGTGCACGCGATGCAGGAGGGTATACAGCTCAGGAGAAACAACCATTGCATATGGGCCGCTATGACCCATTTTCAGCAGCTTGTTGCGGGCCTCGACCACATCGGCGAAGGCATTGCCGGATTCCATCCAGTCGCTTTTCAGATGGGTCAGACGGCCTTTGACATTCATCAGTCCAGGGAGATCAAACTCGCTGGATCCGTTGAAAATCAGGTCATCTTCCATCAGGGCGCAGCTCGCTGCAGCGTTGGCGGAAGCGCTCAGGTCGAGCGGCATGCCCAAAGTGCGCGCTTGCGAAATATCGCGGCGATACAGCATGAAATCTTTATACAGGATCGGGATCGTAAGGCTGACGCGGCGACTTGGCTGGGTCAGCTCCAGCGATTCTCCACGCAGATTCAAACCGCCGAAGCGGGATTCGTCATAAATGTCGTTGGTGATGGTTTGGACCCCTTCACCGAGCGGGCCGTAAATATCGAGAAAACGGCGACCTACCAGCTGGCGGCGCGCCATGTCGATAACCGTATCGTCCAATTGCTTCCATTCATCCCGGGAAAGAGGGGAGTCAGGGTAGCGGCTGAGTTTATCCATCGTATGTACCTCCACAAAAAGTGATTTTATTTACCGCGCAAGCTGCCCACGGTCAGCCCTTTTTTGGCTGGGATTGCCACTGCCGGAGCAGTAGCGGCTGGCGTAGCTGTTTTTGACGAGGCTTTGAGATGGTCTACCTGATGAATGTCGTGGCCGTGATCGTGGTCTTCTATGGACGAGAGTTTGACGTCTGAGAAGCGGCTGGCAAGCTCGGTCATGATATCTTTCATACGCAGATAGTCGTTTTGCGTTGACTCCCGCATGGTATTGAGCAGCGAACGGCGCTCTTCATCGCTGAATTCATAAAGCGAAAGCTCCAGATGTTCGCGAAAGTTATGTAATCCAAAGCGCTCTAGATTCAGGTCGGAGAGCATGTGGGAAAGCTCGCGGTCGCTTAGGTTTTCGACAGGTGCGGAGCTGATTTCTTTTAGATAAGGAATCAGTTCTTCCAGCCGGCCCAGCCGTTGCTCTTCTTCCTCTAATATGTGGTGGTAGTAAAGACGCGTATGCTCATCCTGCGCATTGTCGATCACAGGCTGAATGATGCTCATGAACTTGCCGATCGCAGCCTTTGTGCGCTCAAATATGGCATGTGCCTCAACGATTGTCTGCACGGTTCGCCACCTCCTTTATGTACTTGTCCTTATTATATCCTTGAAAATTCCAATGGAGCAAGACAACAAAAACATAGCCAGACAAAATTGGAAAAAATAGCACGAGCATTGTCACAAAAAAGTAGGCGATGAGTATTGTCAAAAACATTTGGGAATGATAATATTTATCAATAAGAATGAGATTCATTCTCAACAATAAAATTCAATCACTCACATACATAAAAAGCCTTAGGGAGGAACACAAACATGTCTCAAATTTTAGTCATTGGCGGCGATCGCCTCGGTAATATCGTCAATCTTCTACAGGATCGCGGTTTTCGCGAGGTCCATCACGTGACAGGGCGCAAAAGCTCGCAAACGAGCGTGAAAATCCCGGCGGGCACGGACCTGATCCTGGTTCTCACCGACTTCGTCAATCACAATCTGGCGAAAACGGTGAAATGCCAAGCGAAAGAGCGCGAGCTGCCGATTTTGTTCTGTAAGCGTTCGTGCGCTGCGATCGAGAAAGTTCTCGTTACCCCGGCGTAACATGACTAAGAATACCTACGCAAGGTTATAGTACAGATGAAACCACTGCGGGAGGTATGTATGGAGAACGCAAACAAACTCAATCAATTACCGATTGCCAGTCTCACGGAAGAGCAGCTGAATCAATTGAAGAAAGCAGAAGAAGCAATCAATCAGACGGGCGAAGATGTCTATTTGATTGCCTTTCAAAAAGAGTAAAAAAGTCCGATCCTCGATCGGGCTTTTTTTTTGTACGTGCCCTAGTCGGATGTCTATCGGCTGAGAGCATCACCCGTCACATGCTAATGCATGGTTCGGGCGATGCAAGCGAAACAGCCGAAAAAGAAGGAGGGGTTTCCCGCCTATCTTTTGTGAATCGCGCCTGGCGCATCAATCTGGGACGATTTCTTCCAGATAAGGCTTCAGGGAATTGACACCGATCGAAAACCCCAGGCTTTGACTAGCTTGAATGATAAACGCGTTCAATCCCACAACCTCGCCGTGCAAGTTGATCAAAGGGCCACCGCTGTTGCCAGGGTTGATGGCAGCATCGGTTTGCAAAATTTCCTCATATACTCGTTTCGCGACCTGAACCCGCCTGTTTTTGGCACTAATGATACCCGTCGTGACGGACTGCATACGTGGCAACTAAAGAGGGAAGTGGGTTGTGGTGAGCTCCGACGGCCGAAATGAGATCGCAAGCTCCAATACGGCAGGCTTGCCGCGTTTTCCCTTGCGGATGACCGAAAGCGACGCCGAATCGATGAGAAAGCGGAGCAGTCTGTTTTGGGCAGGAGCATACGCCAGCGATCGGTAGAGGGACAGAAGTGTGGCGTTTTCGATCTCAGGTGACCAGACAGGTTGTCGTTCCGTTCCGTCGTGCGATTTCGCTGGCGCGTCCTCGTCCATGTCTGCCGTTTTAAGTGACACAAGTTTTTCTTCCAGGAGCTGTCGTTCCTGCTCTACGCTTTGCTTCCGATGGCTGAATTCATGTTCGCTGTAGATGCCGAGCTCGAAATTGCGATAGATCGCCTCGAGCTGCTCCTGCAGCCGTTTGCGCTGCTGCTGTAAATAACGCTGCCTCCGTTCCTCCATCGGCTGCTGCGGTGATTCTTCGAGCTGGGCACGGTATGTGCGCAAGAAGTGCTGCCAATGCTGTCCACCTTCCGGCAGCGGGATGCTGCGCAACGCCTCTAGTAAGAGCCGCTCTACATCGCGGTAGCTGGTGCAGGCGCAGCCTTTTGTCGGACAAATGAGCATTTCCTTTACGCGGACTTTCTTCTCGCCATTTTTTTTGCTAGTTGTCCCTTTGGACACATGCCGTACCATGCGGCAATTGCACCGATTGCAGCGTACGATTCCCGCAAGCTCGGATGTTTGTCGGTTTCCAGGGGTAGAAGGCTTGGCGCGCTCGGCGATTTTTTGTTGCACGGTAAAAAACAGTGCTTCGGAAATGATGGGAGGGTGCGCCTCTGGAACGACGATCCATTCTTCCGCTGGCTTGGCAAGCCGCTTGGTGGCGTACGAAGTACAAGTGCTGTAGTGAATTTCGCCGAGATACACGCGATTTTGCAGGATGGCCTTGACGGTTTGGGCGTTCCAGTGTGTAAGCTGGGTGGGCGAGGGAATGCCGAGCTCGGTCAAGTAGGTCGCGATGGCCCGATAGCTCATTTCTTTGGCGTACCGACCGTTCGCATACAGCTCAAAGATGAGTCGGACGATGTCGGCTTCCGGCTCCTGGATCATCAGCCGTTGGGTGGACGGGTTGGCGGCATAGCCCAATGCGGGAGTCGAGCCCATGAACTTCCCGGAGCGGGCATACGCGTATTTCGCCCCCTGCATCCGCTCGCGAATCGTCTCGAACTCCTCGCGGGAGAGGAATAGTTCAAAGCGGATTTGCCTGAGGTCATTGGCGTTTTTCGGATCATACAGACGATAGGGCGTGAGGATGAAGATGCGTTTTTGGCGCAGCAATTCATAGACAAGTCCGTAATCACGGAAATCTCCGCGGGTCAGACGGGAAATTTCCTTGACGGCGATGCAATTATAGCGGTTATCGGCGACCTCCCGCAGCAGCTGTGAAAACACAGGCCGGGTATCGATTCGCTCGCCGCTGCCGATCTCGATGAGCTGGTCATAGGGCAGACCGTATTCGTGCAAGACACGATCCATCAAGTCCTTTTGCAGGGCGATCGTATCCTCGCCAGTTCGCCGTTCGCGATCCGCATCCTCGCGGGAGCGGCGCAAATAGTTGACCACACGCATAATGTGAACGCCATCTGGCAATTTGGCCATGGAAAAGTCTCTCCTTTCGCCTGCATCGAAAGCTGTCTGTAGACAGTGTATGCCGACGTAGGAGAGGGACGGCGTGCAAAAAAATCGGCGCCGGGTGCGTGCCGGCGCTATTTGTTGCGTTATTTTTGTTTGTCGTCCAAATACCGTTCCACATCACGGTCCATTACAAATACCTCGATGCGCTCGCCCATTTTCGTGCTAATGTCGCTATGACTGGAGAGGACTTTGCACCCGGTGATGCGCTGGACGATCTCTTCTGATTCTTCACTGTACATTTCACGAAGTACCTGACGCATTTCCTTAACGACGCGGCGGCCTTTCTCATGGGAGACGAGATGTTTTTCCTCGACGGTCAGTACTCCTTTAAAACGGGAAATGATCATGTCACACACGATGTACGTTTTTGCTTCCTGTGGTCCGCGTCCCAGCAGATCGCGTTGGAATTTGATGAATGCTTCACTTAAATCGGCTTCCATTTTTTTCTTTGCGGAAATGGCCACTCGTTTTCCCTCCACCATCATGCTCGGTTTGCTAATGTGCCTTATCTTACTTGGGGCAACTTTTGCTTGTCAATATGGTGAAAACGGAAGAAATAATGGGATTGGATGAGGTATCGAGAGATAAAGCCCTTCTAATATGTGGAAATGGCATTGTTTATCGCTTTTTTGCATTTTTGCCGGGATTCACAAGCAAAATCGTTCAGCGTATAATCAGACACGTAAGCATCAATTGCATATTCGGCCTAATCCCGGGGCATCCGGGAACGGAGGAACCAATCTTTTGGGGTTAATTCTGCAGCAGATGCAGAAGGGATGAGAAACTCTTTCGCCATCCTACCCGTCAGCTAACTTCGTCGGCTAAAGCGGAGGAGGTCATAAGACCGCCTTGTATTGAGGGGGCTTTTTTGCTGTCTACTTTTGCAAAATAACCCTACCCTACATGCAAATGATGCAGGTCTTTTTGTTTTGGTTTCATGGAGTAGTGCGAACTGAATATCGCTGTTTTTGGTAAAAAGGAACAGGGAGACAGAGCGCAAAGAAGGCAATTATGCTTGCTGGGCGTTAGGTAGACCAATGGGTACTTTTTCTCGGACAGTGACACGGATGTACGCTTGCATCGGTGAGCGCGGGGCGATTTTTTTCGCTACCGTCCACCTACTGCTTCAGCGCGCCGTTCACTGGGGAAAGGGTAAGCATTGGTCTATTTTTTTGTTCGAGTGCGGTTCGTTCGGACCAAACCGGAGGAGCCGAAAGGGAACGAGGAATGCAGCTAAGCGAATGGGGGTTCGTTTAGAGGGAACATATGCGAAACATGGTGGTTACAGGCAAGAGGGACTATCGATAGATCTGTCGATTGACCCAAGCGTGCGATTGAAACAAACGGGGAGGAAGAAAGCTGATGGACGATGTGATAGCTGTTCTGTTGATAGTGTTATCGTTCGGCGTATTTTTGGGAACGGTGCGGTTTTGTGAAAAAGTGACGGAAGAGCAGGGAGGCGGCGGGCAATGATTTTGCTGCTACTGATCACCGCGGGCGTGACGGGATATTTGATTCATGCGCTGGTGTATCCGGAAAAGTACTAGCCTGTGGCTGTGTGATTGAAGAAAGGGAGGAACGACTGTGGATTTCATCGATATGATCCAAATTGCCGTGGTACTGGCGCTGGTGCTGCTTTGCGCCGTACCGATGGGAGCCTATCTGGCGCGTGCGTTTTCACTGGAACCGACCCGCTTGGACCGGGTATTCGGGGGTACAGAGCGCTTCATTTATAAAATTTCGGGTATTACGTCAGAGGACATGAACTGGAAAACCTATGCGAAAGCGCTGCTGTTCTCCAATCTCGTGATGGTAGTCATTGCGTATCTGCTGCTGCGCTTGCAGGGCGTGCTGCCGCTCAATCCAAGCGGTATCGTGGGAATGGAGCCGCTTCTATCATTCAATACGGCGACGAGCTTTTTGACGAATACGAACTTACAGCACTATAGCGGCGAATCGGGACTTTCGTATTTTTCGCAAATGATGGTCATTATTTATTTAATGTTTACGACACCGGCTACGGGTATCGCGCTTGCGCTCGCATTTATGCGGGGGCTAACGGGAAAACGGAGCATCGGCAACTTTTATGTCGACCTGGTGCGGGCCCATACCCGTGTGCTGCTTCCGCTCGCAGTGGTTGTCACGCTGCTATTGGTCGCACAGGGTGTACCGCAGACATTGGGCGGTACGGTCAATGCGACGACTCTTGAAGGGGCGGTGCAGCAAATCGCCCGCGGTCCGGTGGCGGCGCTTGAATCGATCAAGCATCTGGGCACAAACGGCGGTGGTTTTTTCGGGGTCAATTCTTCGCACCCGTTTGAAAATCCAACGCCGATTACCAACGTCATCGAGATTCTTTCGATGTTCCTGATTCCCGCCGCGCTGCCGTTCACGTTTGGACACATGGCGGCAAGCCGCAAGCAAGGGAAAATCATTTTTGTGGCGATGGGGCTTGTGTTCCTTTTGTTCCTGGCGATCGTCACCGTCAATGAGACGAACGGAAATCCGGTGCTCGCCAATGCTGGTCTGTCGCAGGCAGCAGGCAGTATGGAAGGAAAAGAAGTGCGCTTCGGCATTGCGCAAAGCGCGCTGTTCACGGCTGTTACCACGGCGGCCACGACGGGGACGGTCAACAACATGCACGATACGCTTACCCCACTCGGCGGATTGGTTCCACTTGGGGAAATGATGCTCAACTGCGTTTTCGGCGGTGACGGCGTCGGAACGGTCAACATTTTGATGTACGCGATTATGGCCGTCTTTTTGGCGGGACTGATGGTCGGACGCACACCGGAGTTTCTCGGTCGCAAAATCGAAGGGAAAGAGATGAAGCTGATCGCCATCACGATTTTGGTTCATCCGCTGATCATCCTGGCACCTTCGGCACTCGCTCTGGCTACCGATATGGGGGCGTCCGCGATCTCCAATCCCGGCTTCCACGGCATCTCGCAAGTCGTGTATGAGTTCACGTCGTCAGCTGCGAACAATGGCTCAGGTTTTGAGGGATTGGGTGACAACACGCCATTTTGGAACGTGTCTACCGGCCTTGTGATGCTGTTTGGACGCTATATCTCAATGATCGCGCTGCTCGCTACGGCAGGCTCACTTTTGGCCAAGAAGCCGGTGCCGGAGACAATCGGCACGTTCAAAACGGATAACAGCACGTTCATGGTCATCTTGCTCGCAACCGTGCTGATCGTCGGGGCTCTCACCTTCTTCCCGGTGCTGGCATTAGGGCCGATTGCTGAGTGGCTCACCATACGATAGATGACAAAGGGGAAATCAAAATGAGTACTGCGCGCAAACATGCGCTTACCAATACCGTTTATAAGCAAGCGTTCACTGACGCTTTCCGCAAATTCGACCCGCGTGTCATGATCAAAAATCCGGTGATGTTCATCGTCGAGGTAGGGTTTGTGATCACGCTGCTGCTCACAATCGTGCCTGGTATATTTGGCGCGGAAGCCGACCCGTTCTATAACGGCATCGTCTGCTTCATCTTGTTTGTGACGATCTGGTTCGCCAATTTTGCCGAGGCGCTCGCCGAAGGCAGAGGGAAGGCGCAGGCAGACAGCCTGAAAAAAACAAAGCAAGATACGACGGCCCGCCTGCTGCAAAAAGACGGTTTCATCCGCGAAGTGCCGTCGACGGAGCTGCGTAAAGGCGACATTGTCGTCATCGAAGCCAACCAGCTGATCCCAAGCGATGGGGAAGTGATCGAGGGAATCGCTTCAGTCGATGAATCGGCCATTACCGGTGAATCGGCTCCGGTGATCAAGGAATCGGGCGGCGATTTTAGCTCGGTTACCGGCGGAACGCGCGTTGTCAGCGACCGGATTGTAGTGCGCATCTCGGCGGATCCGGGCGAATCGTTCCTCGACCGGATGATTCAGCTGGTGGAAGGGGCCAAACGCCAGAAAACACCGAACGAGATCGCCTTGAACACGCTGCTCGTCAGCTTGACCTTGATTTTCTTGATCGTGTGCGTAACACTGCAGCCGATCGCGGCTTACGTCCATGTGGCGATTCCAATCGCGACGCTGATTGCCCTTTTGGTTTGCTTGATTCCAACGACAATCGGCGGGCTTTTGTCGGCGATCGGGATTGCCGGGATGGACCGGGTGACGCGATTCAACGTCATCGCTATGTCCGGGAAGGCGGTTGAAGCGGCGGGCGACATCAATACGATCATTTTGGATAAAACGGGAACGATCACATACGGAAACCGGATGGCATCACAGTTCATTCCGGTGGGAGGAGCCAAACAGGCGGAGTGTACGCGGGCTGCAGCTTTGAGCTCGATTCATGACGAGACGCCTGAGGGGCGTTCGATCATTGAACTGGCGAAAAAAATGGGTGTGGCGCATGCGGAGCTGATGGGAACAGGAAGCGAAGGCATCGAATTCCAGGCGCAAACAAGGATGAGCGGCACGATCTTTGCCGACGGCAGCGAAATCCGCAAAGGTGCGGTGGATGCGATCAAGCAGTTTGCAATCACACACGGCGGTACGATTCCCGCTGACCTCGATGCCCAAACGGAACAGATCGCGAAAGAAGGTGGAACGCCGCTGGCTATCCTTGCGGGGACTCACATTCTGGGATTGATCTACTTGAAAGATACGGTGAAAGCGGGGATGAAGGAGCGTTTCGATGAGCTGCGTCGAATGGGGATTCGCACGGTTATGTGCACGGGGGATAACCCGCTGACCGCTGCGACCATCGCGAGAGAAGCTGGCGTGGACGATTTCGTCGCCGAGGCGAAGCCAGAGGATAAAATCGCCTTGATTCGCAGCGAGCAGTCACAAGGCAAGCTGGTGGCAATGACGGGGGATGGAACGAACGACGCACCGGCATTGGCTCAGGCGGATGTGGGCTTGGCGATGAACAGCGGCACGATCGCTGCCAAGGAAGCGGCCAACATGGTCGACCTCGACTCCGATCCGACCAAAATCATCGAGGTTGTCGCGATCGGCAAGCAGCTGCTCATGACGCGCGGCGCTTTGACCACATTCAGCATCGCCAACGACGTGGCGAAATATTTTGCGATCATCCCTGCCATGTTCATGCTCGCGATTCCGCAAATGCAGGCGCTGAATATCATGGGATTGTCCTCGCCGCAAAGCGCCATCCTATCGGCTCTGATTTTCAACGCGATTATCATTCCGCTTCTGATTCCTTTGGCGATGAAAGGCGTCAAGTACGTGCCGATGAGTGCCAGCAAGCTGTTGTCGCGCAATCTGCTGTTGTTCGGCGCAGGGGGTATCGTCGTACCGTTTGTCGGCATCAAAGCAATCGATCTCCTCATGCATGCAGTAGGGCTGGCGTAAGTGCCGCCCTGCTCCCACTTTTGATAGAAAGCACAGGTGACCATCATGTTGAAAAATTTGCGAATTAGCCTCGTTTTGCTCGTCTTGTGCGGGCTCATTTATCCGCTGACGATGACGGGTCTCGCGCAAGCCATCATGCCAAACCAGGCGGAGGGCAGCTTGATTACCGATCCATCGGGCAAGGTGATCGGTTCGGAACTGATCGGACAAAGCTTTTCCGACCCGAAATACTTTACCGGGCGCATTTCTTCTATCAATAACAACGCGGCGGGTTCGGGCTCCAATAACTATGCGCCGTCCAATACTGCCTTAAAAGAACGGGTGGAGAAGGATATCGCGGCTTTTCTCGCAGCCAATCCGGGCGTGAAGAAGGAAGACATTCCAGCAGACTTGCTGACCAATTCCGCATCGGGACTCGATCCGGATATTTCGGTGCAAGCGGCGAAGATTCAGGTGGCGCGGATTGCGCAAGCGCGTGGCCTCGAGCCTAAGAAGCTGGAACAGTTGATTGCGGAACAGACGGAAGGACCGTCACTTGGCTTGTTCGGCGAGTCAAGAGTGAACGTGTTGAAATTGAATCTGGCTTTGGACCAGCTGCGCTAAGATGGCAGAGCCATTTCGCCGGAAATCGCCGGAAGAGATTCTGGAATCGATCGCGACCATGGCGCGCGGACGGCTCACGATCATTCTCGGAGCGGTTCGTGGTGTCGGCAAAACGTATCGGCTGCTGACTGATGGTTTGCAAATGCAGAAGCGCGGCCTCGATGTAGTGATCGGTGTACTTGGTGCTGCCGACCATGAGCAGATGGGCGAGCTTGCCGCCACGTTGCCGCACATGCCGACAATCGAATGGCAGGGTGAGGACGGACCCCGCTATGATCTGGATGTGGCAGCGATCCTTTCGCGCGATCCGGAGGTGGTGCTGGTAGATGGCTTGGCGCACCGCAATGCACCTGGTGCCCCACGTCCAGACCGGTTAAGCGATATTAAGGAGCTGCTCGCACACAAGATCAGCGTGATTACCACGGTGAATATTTACGAGCTGGCAGGCGTAAAGGAGATTGCCGACAAATTGCTGAAAGGGACGACGGTCCAGGTCACCGCGTTCGTGCCGGAGGATACGCTGGCATTGGCCGATGAAGTCAAGCTCTTGGATGTGACCCCGGACGCGATTCTCGCCCGCCTTGCCGAAGGGAGTCTCGACGCGAAAGTGATGGCGAAAAAGGGTGCCAAGCAGCTCTACCGTCGGCATAACTTGTCAGTCTTGCGCGAGCTGTCGCTGCGGATCATGGCCGGAGAAGTGAACGATGCGCTCGATGAATACCGCGACCAGCTGGGGCTGATCGGTCCATCTGGCGCGGCGGAGCGCATTTTGGTCACGGCGCAGTACCATGCGAACGGGTCAATTTTGATTCGGCGCGGTCAGCAGGTTGCCAACCGGTTAGGCGCGGAGCTGCTCATCGTCTGCTTTCGCAAGGATGGGGTCGAACTGACAATGGAGGAGGCGGCATTCCGGCGGGCGATTGTCCGACTGGCGGAAAAGGTTGGCGGTGCCTTCGAAGAGCAGGTGCTGGATCGGTACCAAAGCGTACCACAGGCGATCGTTTCCTATGCGATGCGGCATAAGGTCACACGCATTTTGATGGGGCAATCGAATCGGAGCCGTTGGCACGAGATTGCGTACGGCTCGATTTGCAACCGAATTTTACGGCAAACACGCAGCATCGATGTGTTACTCGTCGCCGATAAAATGAAGCGCGATGGCGAACGGGTAATGCCCGCCCTGCGCAAGCAGCCGATGCGCTCGCCTGACCCGTACCGCCGGCTCACCACCGATGAAATGAAACTGCGCGTTCTCAAGATGCAGCGTGGCCATCTCAAAGTGTATATCGGCGCCGCCCCCGGCGTAGGCAAAACGTACACGATGCTGCGCGAAGGGAATGTGCTGCTGTGCAAAGGAATCGATGTCGTTATCGGGCTTTTGGAAACGCACGGGCGCAAGGAAACGATGGAACAGGTGGGTGAACTTACGCTCATCCCGCGAAAAAAAATTGCGTATCGCAATGTATGGCTGGAAGAAATGGACACGGATGCAATTATCGCCCGCAATCCCGAGGTTGTGCTGGTTGACGAGCTTGCCCACACGAACGTGCCGGGTAGTCAATTCGAGAAGCGGTTTCAAGATGTAGAACGGCTGCTGGCAGCAGGCATTTCGGTCATTACGACGGTAAACGTGCAGCATCTGGAGAGCTTGAACGACAGTGTGGAGCAGATCACGGGCGTACGGGTGCGGGAGACCGTCCCGGACCATATGCTGCAGCATGCCGACGAAGTCGAGCTGATCGATATCGCACCGGAAGCGCTCCGGCTGCGTATGCGCGAAGGCAATATTTATGCGTCGGAGAAGGTGGAGCAGGCGCTGGGCCAATTTTTTAAAAAGGTAAACTTGATCGCTCTGCGCGAGCTTGCCTTGCGCGAGGTCGCGGATGATGTGGATGAACGGCTGGAGGCTTGGGAGCGGAGGGGGGCATTGCGCGGCGCTTGGCAAAAGCAGGAGGCCATCTTTGTTTGTGTCAATCTGCGTCCCGATTCCGAACGGTTGATTCGTCACGGGTTTCGGATTGCGTATCGGCTAAAGGCCGATTGGTATGTGGCGTACGTACAGGAGAAGCCCAGTTTGTCGGAAGCGGAGAATCGGCTGCTGGTGCGGATCAAACAGATCACGGAACGGCTTGGCGGCCAATTCGTGCAATACGAGGCGCCGTCGCGCCGCCGCGCAGTTGTTGTACTGGCGAATGCGGTGAATGAAAAGCGGACGACACAGGTCATCATCGGACATTCCGCTCGGACACGGCTGGCGGAAATTTGTAAAGGCTCGGTCGTGGAACGGTTGCTGCGCCTGGTACGTCACGTCGATGTGCTGGTTATGGCCGATCGGCCTGCTGACATGGGACAGTCCGACAAGCGCATAAGGTAAGCGTAAAGCGAGGAAAGGAGGAGAGCGGATGGAGGAGCAGCGACCGCTTGCGGTCATCGAGACGACCAATGGGACGATCAAGATGACGATGGCGGCAGACCGGCAGGTGAACGAGCAGGAATGGCAGTCATTTTCCGAATGGCTGGCAGGAGCGCTCGCACAGGCTGCCCGCGGCGAATCGGTGGCAACGTAGCAACCCGGCTGTGACGGAGTTTTCCAAACCTAACGGAGAACCGTCGCGGAGCAAATGGTAAAAAAGACGGGAGGCGCTTTTGCATTCGCGGCAATTAGAACGCTGGCGGCTAACGGTAGACGGTGTTTGCGATGCGAACCTGGCGCTTACCGCAATCTGCGTCAAGCCGTTCGAGCAAAAGAGAAAGCAGCTGCTTTTTCTCCAACGGTTTAGCAGAGGCCCAGGCTAGCGGGAGGTTTTGTATGAGAAGAATGGGAGAGTCAGCTTCTCTGATCGGGCAATCAGCGTGCTCCGCCAGCTGTGCGCGCAGCCGCTCTTCTTGTTCACGTTCGGTTTGCAAGCCAAACGCGAGCTCTTCATGCGTGATGACTTGATCGAGGTAGGCCAGATGCCAGCGGTGCTTGCGAGCTTGCAGTTTTGACAGTTCGCGCTGAAGCGACGCTGTTTTTTGCTGGCGGGGGTGCTTGTATGGATCCAGCGCTCTAAGGGCAGCTCGTTCATCGGGTTCAATGTGGGCGAGCACGTCTGTGGCAAACTTTTCGGCCAGGCGATCTTCCCGAATGAGTGGGGCGTCGCATTCACGCATCCGTTTTCCTGTGCAGTGATAGAAGCGATAGCTGTAAGAGCGTCCGTTTTTGTTGACGTGACCGGTTTTGCCGAACATCGGACGGCCGCAACGGGCGCAGTGTAGCAAGCCGGAAAACAGATAGTCGGAGGCGAGCTGTCGCGGATGACGCTCCGTTCGCACCGAAAGCATCGACTGTGCCGCGAGAAACGTTTCCTTTGTGATAATCGGCTCATAAACATCCTCAAGGAGCACCCATTTCTCCGGTGGATTGGCACCGGTGCCTTTTTCCGCGTAATTCCAGCGCAGCGCACCATAGTAGACGTGATTGCGCAGCATCCGGTGCAGCGTAGATTCTGCCCAGCGCGAACCGTGCTTGGGCGGCACGCGTCGCTGATTCAGCCGTTTGGCGATGGCGGCTGCCCCGAGTCCGTCCACCTGCCATTGGAATATATCTTTCACCACTTCCGCTTCTTCCGGGATGACGCGAAGTCCTTCTGCATCAGCGGCAAAGCCATAAGGGGGAGGCCCGCCGGGGCGCTTTTGCTCCAAGGCCATTTGTTCCATTCCTAATTTCACCCGCTCAGCCAAATTTTCCCGTTCCCACTGAGCGAGTGCTGCCACAAGCGTAATGAACAAGCGGCCGATCGCCGTCGTCGTATCATACGCCTCCGTCGCGCTGCAGAAGCTGACGCGGTACCGCTCGAACTCTTGCAGCAGCTGGTACAGGTCCAGCACGGAGCGCGTCAGCCGGTCCAATCGGTAGACTAGCACAACATCCAGGCTACCGGACTGCACATCGCGGAGCATACGACCCAGTTCGGGGCGGTCGGTATGCTTTCCGCTAACACCTTCGTCAAAATAGTAGTCGGCAATTTGCCAATCTTGTGAATGGGCATATGCGGAAAGCTTTTCCTTTTGGGCGGCGATGGAAAACCCTTCCTGTGCCTGCTCTTCCGTCGATACCCGTCCGTAAAGCGCAGCTCTCATCGGCTCACTTCACCTCCTGCCTCTCTTCCTTAGTCTATGTATGGCGCAGGCGAAAACGGCCTGGACAGTGAAAACAGCGGAAATGTTCGACAAGCCATGCGGCATACGATGGGGGAATAAAGGAGGGATGGGAGCATGCAAAAGCCGAGCCCGGCCGCATTGGAGGCGGTATATGGCTATGTGCTTCGGGAGCTGCTGCCGAAAATGGTTGCCAACCAGCCCGAGGCAGCAAAAAAACCGCCGCTCTCTGCATCTGGCAAAGAACAGCGGCCAATCGATGAAAACAAGGCTTAACGCGATTTTTTCGTTGGGAATGCACGATCGAGAAAATATCCGAACGTGACGCATGCTGTGGAAACAAAGAGTGCGGCCATCGAGGATAGGAGCACCCCTTTGACGATGGTGGCGGACAGCAGCAGCATGATAAAAATGGTGGCGATCAACTCCGCTACGACCACCCACTCCGGGGATAAGCCGATTTGCTGAAGAAACGCTTTGAGGAACGGCTCAGCCAGCAGTTCATAGAAGATCAGCAGAATGACGCTCAAGAGCGAAAAGAGGAACAAGGGCAGCAAATGGGTATGATCCACCAGATTGGGGAATAGCCAGCCGGATAGCCAAAGAATCGCAGTGAGAATCAGCACGAGCGGTATGCAGCTAAAAAGGATGACGCTTACAGTGATGAGCATGACAAACAAGGCTGCAAACGGTCCGCCCGTCCGCGTCGCTTGCTTGGGAATCGCGCGATTGAACAAGATCATTCCAAATGTTATGCAAAATCCAAAAAGGATGGAAAGTTCGACGTTTGCCGACATGCAAATTACCCCTACTATCTGTTCGTCATTTTGTGTATCTATTATAGCATAGATTGATCGAAGCTTTGCGAGAATAAACCGCTTGCAAAATATTCAAACAGATGGTTCGCATCTACCGGTACACAGTGGAAGCGGCGCGCAAGCAAAAGCCACAGATCCCGCTCTATGGCAATGACGGCATTCCAAATCCGGGATGAAATCGAATTGGAAAAGGATGTGTCAGGAGAAGATTCCCCTCATTTCCATCATTATCCTATAAATTCTGCAGCTGGCGATGTCGATTATAGTAATAGGGGAGGCTAAAACGGCCTCGCCATCTAGTAACGATTTTCTTGGGGCAGTGCATTCCTTGATAAAGGCAACCAATTCTAGCAGAGTGGTTGTCTTATTTCTTGTGTGAATATGGCAGATGTAGTGAATGTAGGGAGTATTACCTGTAACCGACTACTGATTTACAATAGGACTTTCGATATAATTTCATTATCACGTACAAACCCTTCCGACTCACTACTAGTAGTGGTCGGCTTTTTTTTTGCCCCTTGAAAGGAGTGTGGCGGTGTTTCGGCATTTTTATCCCTTTGGCACATGACGGGGAACCGATGCTGATAACCCATTCTCCGACCTTGGTCTGGGTCGAATCACCCAGCGGGAGCGGGTACAAGCGGCAGTCGGCATTGATCTTGATGATCGCATAATCGCGAACAGGATCGCTATGGACACGTTTTGCCTCAAAAATCCGTCCGTTGCAAAGCTTGACAAGGATGGTTTTTGATTTGCCGACAACGTGCTCGGAAGTGAGTATATATCCGCTTGGGTGAAAGATGAACCCGGAACCGAAGCTGCGCTCCGTTGTCAGATTGTTGGCGGATTGCTGGCGAAACAGCTCTTTGATCATCTGGTCCACGCGAGAGGTAGAGACGTGGTCTTCTGTCACGATCGAAACAACCCCGTCTTTGACTTGTTCCACTAACGGAACGAGGAAATTTTGTGGGTTTAAACTGCTGGAGATAGGGTATTTACTTTTTATATAACCAGACCATTTTTTCCTCTTCACGCATATGTCCCCCCACAACAGATAGGTATGCATCATTTTATGGTGGGAGGAAACATGTGGGAAGCCCAAATATTGATTCACACTTTCCATCATATTGATATATGATTGATTTAGCTTTTATAATGGTCAAGGTAAGTATACTTAGTTACGTACAGAACAACTTTTCACAAACTCGGAGGCTCATAATGGATGTTAAAACGATTATTTTGGGGTTTTTAAATGACGGGGAGATGAGCGGATACGATATTAAGCAGTTTTTTTCCAATAGCATTGGTTTCTTTTATGACGCCAGCTTCGGCGCGATTTACCCTGCCCTGCGCAAACTGGAAGAAGAAGGGCTGGTAACGAAACGGGAAATCATTCAATCGGGCAAACCGAATAAGATTCTATACAACATCACAGACAGTGGAAAAGAATTGTTCCAAAAAGAAATGATGACGCCGATTCAGCCACCGATCGTTCGTTCTGACATGCTTGTGAAGCTGTTTTTTGCTGGTAAGCGCACACCTCAAGAGCAAGAGAAGCTGTTCGATGCTTGTTTGCAGCACCAAAAAGATTTGCTGGCGCAAACGGCCAAATCCCGTACCAAGTTGGCCGAAGGGATGGATGAATTTCAACAATTTTCTTGGGACTTTTCCTTACATTCTATTCAGAGCACTGTGCAATTTTTGGAAGACCACAAAGACCGCTTGCTGAAAACAAACGCTGAAGTGAAGGCGTAACATAGAAAAAGACGATGGTGTCTGCCAGCCCATCGTCTTTTATTTTTTTTTTGCTACCGCAGCTTGTCTGGATTCAGGCACTCCAGCTCGGGTATGACGAAGCGGCCATCTTTGCGGATCAAGGTTTCGTCGAAATAAATTTCTCCGCCGCCCCATTCCGAACGCTGTATGCAGACGAGATCCCAGTGGATCGACGATTTGTTGCCATTTGGCGCTTCGTCATAGCTTTGCCCAGGCGTAAAGTGGAAGCTGCCGTCAATTTTTTCGTCAAACAATATGTCTTTCATTGGATTTTGGATGTACGGATTCACCCCGATGGCGAATTCCCCTACATAGCGCGCACCTTCATCCGTATCGAACACTTTGTTGATTCTCTCCGTATCGCTGGCTGTTGCCTCGATGATCTTCCCATCCTTGAACGTGAGCTTTACATTCTCGAACGTATAGCCTTGGTACGGGGACGGCGTGTTATAGGAAATGACGCCGTTGACCGAATCCTTCACCGGGGCAGTGAACACCTCGCCGTCCGGGATGTTGTTTGCGCCTGCGCATTTGATCGCCGGAATCCCCTTGATGGAAAAACGTAAGTCGGTGCCAGGGCCCGTGATGCGAACCTGATCGGTTTTTTCCATGAGCGCTACCAAGTTTTCCATTGCGTCTGACATTTTGCTGTAGTCCAGATTGCACACATTGAAATAAAAATCTTCAAAGGCATCCGTACTCATGGAGGCAAGCTGGGCCATGGACGCGTTCGGATAGCGCAAAATCACCCATTTCGTTTCGGGTACGCGAACATCCAGCACAGGTCGTACAAAAAGGCGGCTGTGCAAGCTCATTTTGTCGCTCGGTACATCCGACAGCTCATTGATGTTGTCGCCCGAGCGAATACCTATGTAGCAATCCATCTGCTTCATGAAGGCGACATCCGCCTCGCGCATAATCGACAGCTGATTTTCATTGATGTTGAACAGAAGCTCACGCTGAATCGCCGGATCGATCAGCTGGACGTAAGGGTTGCCGCCGGCCTTGCACACTTCGGAAATGACCGATTTGACCAATTCAGGGACAGTGCCGACCGCATAAATCAGCACGTTTTCACCCGGCTGCACACGGGTTGAGTAGTTGACGAGATTACTTGCCAGCTGCTGTAAACGGGAATCTTTCATCACGCTTTCCCTCGCTTTCCTTGGACTTCCTCCCTATTGTACGCAATTTGCACGCAATTGAGCCTTACCGAACGCGGCGCTTTGTTCGCAAATTGAAAAAAGACTGGCGAATGTGCCAGCCCTTTTCCCGTGCGTTCATCGATTAGCAGTCAGCTGCCCCAACGATTACGAGCAAGATGAACAACACCAGTACCAATGCAAAGCAGTCTTCTCCAAAAATTCCACCCATGTTACATCCTCCTTATATGAAAAAGTAGTTAGGGGTACCGTTTTTTAGCACTCTGCTGCGCCGATGATAACCAACAGAATGAACAACACCAGGATCAACGCAAAGCAATCTCCGAAACCACCGTTAAAAATGCTGCTCATAAATGACTTCCTCCTTGATGTTTTTTCTCTTTTCACTTACATCCATAACATATGGCGGTAATCCCAAAGGGGTCACGAGGCAGACGCCCATATTTGCAAAATGTTGTGGTATATGATTCGAAAAACTTGGAAAAGCTAAAGGATACGAAAAGACAAAGCAAGCCGAAAGGATGACACTTTTTATGCGCCGAGCGTTCACAATACCACAGGATGAGCCGCATGTTACCATTACGATTAACGTGGGGGAAGACTTCAAATCGATCGTCTGGAAGGCACAGTATGACATGGATTTCAAAACCGAATGCCTCTTTTGCTACTCTGACAAGATCAAAGGGTATCGCGTGGAGGATGAATGGGGACGGAACGGCAAAGTTGCCGTGTGCCCTCATTGCGAAAAGGTAAATGCCGTTTATCTGTAGGTTTCATATGGAAACAAGCAAAATACCCTCGCTTTCCAATCGGAAGACGGGGGTATTTGTCCGTTTTACGAAAAATAGGAATACAAGTTCTCGCTAATACGGCGACTCCGGTACAAATTTTGCTGGCACCGCAGCGGCGCCGGCCGGACGGCTTTCGTGCTGCCTTCTGGCAAATTTGTCACCGTCATTCGACGTCACGGGTATAAACGCAAGTGCAGACTCATACAAATTGCGAAATGCCATACGAGCATGCTTTTCGTTCAGCTGAGGAAAAAGAAATGCGTGTCATCTCATAAGCGAAAACATAGAACGGCAAAAAGGAAATCTTGCTCCAGACGAACGAGAAGATCGGCATGAAAAATGCTAGGGCATACGCATGAAATGGCATGTCATCCACCAAGTACCACAAGCATTCTGACAGGATTTCGATTAGGATAAAAGAATGTATAGAAAGGTACAACCAGCGAGGAATTGAGGTGAAAACATTCATGCTGAAGAAATGCAGCCGCTGTGGAAGTGAAATGACGATCATGTTGCGCAATGTCGTGTATCGGAGAAGCGTGAAGATTTACAACGTACCGGTACATGTGTGCGGCGATTATGAATGTTCACATTCGCAGGTGGTTGAGATTATTAAAGAAGATTTGAAACAATTAATGAAAGAGCTTGGGCCAGCCCCGAGCCAGCAAGAGATTGAGTTCGAACAGATTTCGGAATTATCCCATCTTCTCGTATATGTTGCTGATCAATCGGAAACAAATCAAGAGACCGCTGTCCGTACGGTCGTAGAAAATCGCGTAAATGAACTGCTCGATCTGTTTCTTCTCGCACAATCGCTTGGCGACGAAAGATGGTGCACGGAAATCCGGAACAGGCTGGTACAGATCGTGTAGTCTTGTCGTGTGTAAAGAAAGGGATGACCTACAACCAAAAGGCGTCTTTTTCTTTACACCTGTGGATGCTTGCCAAATCACCATAAGCACTTCGCGACTGGCATCGCGCTTACCTTTTGCGTTATAGTGGGGGAGAAGAGCGTTACATGCGAAAGGAGCTTATGTGATGAAACAACTACATAGCATCGAGGAATTGGACCAGTTTATCGGCGAAGGCGGAAAGCGGTTGCTATTCAAGCACAGCACGGTATGCCCGATCAGCACGGCGGCGCATGACGAGTACCAAGCGTACTTGCAGGGCGCTGACATCCCGGCAGCGATGATTCTCGTTCGCGAGGATCGCCCGGTTTCCAACGAGGTGGAGAGCCGCTTCGGGGTTAAACATGAATCGCCGCAAATTTTCTTGATCGACAATGGTGAAGTGAAGTGGCATACATCCCATTGGAAAATCACAAAACAGGCGATCGGGGAAGCCGTAAACGCGTAAACATAAGCCAAACAAGCACCAAAAAAGACGAGAGCATCCATTTAGGAGGTTCTCGTCTTTTTTGTACGCATTACCCGCGTCACCCTTTCTCAGGGAGTATGCGGGTGCGTGCTTCCTATTTCGCAGGTTGGATCAGCAGCTCGCAGGTGATACCGATCTCATCGTAAATCGCCACCACTTTTCCTATACCTGCTTGTACACCCGTCACCTTGCCTTTTTCCACAGTGATATGCTCCTCGTCATCCGATGACCAATTGGCCTGTGCGGTGACATCTTTCACCGAGCCGTCGAGCATCGTGGCAAGCAGCTTCACCCGGCTTGCCTTGCCAACCATGATGGTTTTCTCGCTTGGCACGATGGAAAGGGATTGGACTTTCGCCGTTTCAAATGAATTCGTTTTGTACAGCAAGATGTCGCTGTTTTTAGGCGCTTCATTGATGTGATAGGCGATCAGTGCGTAGCTGCCATCCTTAGTTTCGATGGCGGAGGAAAAGGTCTGCACCTCGTTTTTGCCCGATGTGCCGATTCGCGCATTGCCCATCCGATTCCCTTTTACATCGAATTTGTGGATCATGTAGGTTTGCCCCATTGTGGAAATCAGGGCAAATCCACCATCAGCCGTACCCTCAATCATGGTTGCCGAGTATAAATCGATGTCGCGATTTTTCTCCCAAACCAGGGAGCCGCTTTTGTCTACCTTGATGATCCGGTCCGTGAATTTGTTCACATACACATAGCCGCCATCGACCAATCGGGCTGCTGCTTGAAAGGTGTCGGCATGCGGCGAGACAGTAGCCTGCAGCTTCTTGCCTTGGCGGTCGATCGTAACATGCAGTCCGGCACCCTCAAGCGTTACTTGTCCTGTGACATTCTCGGTGATCGCGGAGATTCCTTTGATGGCTGGGTCCGCATACTGCCACCCGAGCTTGCCCACCTGATCTACCAGCAGAGCGAATCCTTGGCCTGTCACCACTACGCTGTGATCCGAAGTTTCGAATGCCGCTGATGGAGGCGACTCGGGGGCTTCTGCGATCGTCTTGTATGTTTGTGTCCACAGTAGCTTCCCGTGTTCATCCACACTCATCATGAAGAGAAGCGGCGATGTGTCTTTCGCATGCTGCAAGCCAGCAGCGAAATAACCGCCGTTTTGCAGCGGCAGCACGGTGAACAGCGCCGTATTCGCAAAGGCAGGGTAGCGCTGCTCCCACTGTTTTTCGCCTCGGTTGTCCACTTTCAGCAGATACGGAATGGATGCAGAAGAGCCAATGCTGCCTGCGATAACAAATCCATCGTCAGCGGTCTGCTGAAATCCGTTTCCTTTCGTCTGTTCGTCAGTTCCCAATGTTTTGGTCAACGTGATGCCAAACCCTTCGACTGCTGTATTCGCCTGTGCCAAGTTGCCTGGAAGGGCTAGTGAGCCAACTGCGAGAAAGCTCGCCAGCAAACAATGCAATGCGAATCGATTCTTTTTCATGGCAACGAAACAATCCCTCCTTACTGGTTCGAAAAACAAACAACCATATTGTACCATTTTGGTGGATTTATTTATTCCAAACATTGTAAAAACGGTACCCGTCGAACAGGTACCGTTTCTTTGTGGCATGCCTTATTTTTTCAAGTCTTCAATCGAGTCGATGTTCATGTAGGTCGGAACGACGAGACCGAGCTTTGTCCCTTTCAAGTTCGGGCCGAGGTCTTCAAACTGTCCCTTCAGCTTTTCCGCATAATCCGCATGTGTTGTCGGCAGCCAAGCTGCGACCATGGCATCGGCATCGCCATTCGACACACCTACCCACATCGGGCCCGCCTCGACCTGGTTCATTTCCACCGTGTACTTCAATTTTTGCTCAAGCACGGTTTTGACGACGTTGGTGCTGGCGATTTCCGAATCCCAGGCGACATATGCCAATGAAATTTTCTTGCCAGGCTCAGGGGCAATCCCTTCCACCCACTTGTTCACTTTGTCCTGATTTTGTGCGACCCAGTCCGCAGCAGCGTCCTCAGGCGACTTTCCATCCGTAATCGCGAGCATGACCTTTTCCATATCCGCCGGTTGCCATTCGAATTTATCGAGGAAGGCATAGGCGGATGGCAGCTGTTCCTTCAGCCCTTTTCTGACGATGGTGTGGATCTCTTCATCTTTGCCGTATACGCCTTTCGGGTCTTTCAAATATTTCAGGTCGTATTTGGAGAACATCCAGTGGGGTGTCCAGCCAGTGATGACGATCGGCTTTTTGTTTTTATAGCTTTCCGCTAACGCGGCGGTCATCGCGGCACTGGAGCCTTCCACCAGCTCATAGTCGTCCAGGCCATATTCCTTGATCGCTTTTTCGGTTGCATTCATCAGGCCAGCACCTGGATCGATCCCGATGATTTTATGGTCAACTTGTTCCCCGACGCTGCCGGACGCCTCAGTGGGTGCAGAGGGGGACGATGGCTGAGCAGCTGGCGAGCAAGCCGCTGCAAGTACGCCGAAACCGGCAAACATGCTAAGCGCGAGAAACAACGGTTTGGTTTTTTTCATGTCGAATCGCTCCTTCTTTCTATCGATATTGAGTAAGGCGGTGTGGCCAATCTTACTTTTTAAAGACAGTCTGAAATCCATGTGTGAATCGATCCAGCAAAATGGCGACGATCACGATGGCGATACCCGCTTCAAAGCCGGTACCAATCTTGATTTGCGTAACTGCACGATAGACGTCTGCGCCCAAACCTTTTGCACCGATCATGGAAGAAATGACAACCATGGATAATGCCAGCATGATGCTTTGATTGACGCCAGCCATGATGGTCGGCTTGGCGAGTGGAAACTGGACTTTGATCAGCTTCTGCCCGGCGGTGGAGCCGAAGGCATCGGCGGCTTCGATCAATTCTTTCGGTACTTGTCGGATCCCCAGATTCGTCAGACGGATCGTTGGGGGCATTGCGAAAATGACGGAGGCGATCACGCCGGGGACTTTCCCCAGTCCAAAGAAGAAGATCGCCGGAATCAAATACACAAACGCGGGCATCGTCTGCATGAAGTCTAAGAGTGGCGTGACTACATTCTGCACACTGTTGCTTCTGGCACACCAAATCCCGGTTGGAATCCCGATGACGACGGAAATCAAAGCTGCGGTCAAGACGAGCGCGAGCGTATCCATCGTGTGTGCCCAGTAGCCCAAATTATCGATGAGTAGTAAGCCGAGCAGCGTGAAGAGGGACATGCGCCATTTGCCGACGCGGTAGGCGATGAGCGTAAGCAGCACGATCAGCAGCCAGGCGGGGGCAATCGTCAGGAGTGCGGTAAAAAAGCTGGCCAAGCTGTCGATGACGAACGATATGCAATCAAAAAGTCCCCCGAAATGATCATCCAAAAATTGCACGAATGCTTCTATCCAATGGTCAAGTGGCAGTTTTGTCGTGAGATTATTCAAAGGCATTCACCTCGGTTTCAGTAGTCTGCGGTGCCGCGGAAAGCGGCAAATTGCCAGCCAATCCGCCGAGTACGGAGCCTTTGACGACGACACCCATCAAGCGTCCCTCATCACCGATGACGGCAACAGGTACGGATGACGTGGCCAGCAGGTCGAACAGCTCGTTTAAGAGCGTATCAGGGGACACGGCAGGCGTGTCGCGCAGCATAACCGCTTCCAGCGTCAGCTCCTGATCGCGCGCTTGTGTCGCGCCATCTGCAGTGACCACGCCGAGCAGCTTTTTGCGTTTATCGACGACATATAGCGTGGACACCCCGCGCTCCCGCATCAACTGCAGGGCGACGCGCGGCCCCCTGTCAGGGGTGATCGTCTCAGGTCGTTTCATGACATGGCTGGCAGACAAAATTTTGGAACGGTCCACGTCCTCGACAAAGCGTGCCACATAATCGTTGGCAGGATTGGTCATGATGTCCTCCGGAGAGCCAATTTGCACGATCTCTCCATCCTTCATCAATGCGATGCGATCGCCCAGCTTCAACGCTTCATCCAGATCGTGCGTAATGAACAAAATCGTTTTCTTCATGGTGGATTGCAGTTCCAACAGCTCATCCTGCATGTCTTTGCGAATCAGCGGGTCAAGCGCGCTGAATGCTTCATCCATCAGCAAGATGTCGGGCGAGTTGGCGAGTGCCCGGGCCAAGCCCACGCGCTGCTGCATCCCGCCGGAAAGCTGGATCGGATAATGGTTTTCCCAGCCCGCAAGACCGACTAAGGCAAGCGCTTCTTTTCCTTTTGCCTCGCGCTCGCTTTTGGCCACCCCTTGAATTTCCAGGCCGTATTCGACATTTTGCAAAACGGTGCGGTGGGGGAACAGGGCGAAAGATTGAAAGACCATGCCCATTTTTTTGCGTCGCACCTGCTGCAGCTCATCTGTGCTCATCGAAGCGATGTCTTGCTGATCGATAAGAATTTTTCCATCGGTTGGCTCGATCAAGCGGTTGAGCAGACGAATCAAAGTCGACTTCCCGCTGCCGGACAGACCCATGATGACAAAGATTTCACCTTCCTGGACGGAAAAGGAAACGCGATTCACGCCGACCGTCAAGCCGGTTTCCTTCAAGATTTCCGCCTTGCTGGTTCCCTTTGTTAAATAGGGAATCGCACGCATCGGTTTGGGTCCGAAGATTTTGGATAAACCCTCAACTACAAGTTTAGCCATGCGTTCACCTCCAGTTCGTTGGTCAAAACGATTGACCCCCATTGTAACGAAGATCGATTTTTCCCACAAAGCTGGAAATCGGGGAAAAACGTTTGTAATTTACGTTCAGAAAAAACTTTACGTACTTTTCTTGCCGAATACTCCGTATTCCTTGTATATGCTGTACGATCGGTCATATTTACTTTTTTCATCTTGAACGGTATAGTGAGAGTAATGAATTTGAACTAGGGGAATGCGTTTCGACCATGGAACCAAAATATGAGGAAGCAATAAGAAAAGCAGAACAACGGGTCGTAGAGGCTTTGGCCAAAAACATGGACCTATACGGAATTACCACATCAACCGGCTTTTTGTATGGAACACTGCTGTTTCAGGACAAAGCGATGACCCTAGATGAAATGGGCTCTGCCTTGGGGATGAGTAAAACCAGCATGAGTACCGGCGTTCGCACATTGATGGATCTGAATATGGTCTCCAAGATTTGGATGAAGGGGACGCGTAAAGACCATTATGAAGTGGCATCTGATTGGTATCAGAATTTCATTGATTTCTTTTCCTTGAAATGGCGGAATGCCGCGGAAGGAAATGCGCATGCGTTGAAAAAGTCGGAGAATGAGCTGATCGCGCTTTTGGCCAAGCCGGATTTTCCACAGGAACAGCGGGAGGCGACGGAGCGGAGCTTGACATTGATTCGCAACGGTCTTGATTACTACGACTGGCTTTTGCGCCTGATCGATACGCTGGAATCGCACGAGATTTTCAATTTCGTTCCGCGTAAAGAGTAGGAGCGCAATGAATAACACAAGTGTTCATAGAAAAAACGGCTTCCCGTCTGTGCGGTGAAGCCGTTTTTTTCTTTCCTTATGATTCCCAGTACAGCTCAAGCTTGTCCCCGCTTTTGATTTCGGTTTGGAAGGTGGCGGGCTCACCGTTGACTAGCATGATCAGCTTGGCGATGCCATCGCTTGCAGGCTGTGTGAGAGATACTTCTACATAGCGGAAAACGTCATTGAAAACGGGAGCTGCCCCGACTGTTGTTTTCACGTTGATCACGGCATCCGGCTTGACTATATGGTCGGCCGCAGCCGGTTCGCCATCCATTGTAATGGAAACCGAAGCGGTTTTGATCGTCACAGGCTGTCCGTTGAAAACGACTTTGAGTTCTTCCTGGACCCAGTCTTCCAACGGGATCACGTCTTGAATCGTCGGCGCAGGTAGCTCTGTTACGCGATGGACGATATTGTCGCCTGTACGGACGCGGGTGGTCCCCGATGCAGACTGGCCGTTAACGAGCAGCTGGCTTTCATGGAACGGGACCGTATAGTCGTGCCCATTGAGGGAGAAAGCCAGGGAGCTGCCATCCAGTGAAGGTGGCACTACCGTCGCACCGGTTTCCGCAAGAGCGGCGAGCACTTCATCAACGGTAGTGCGCAGGCGTACAATCACCTCATCGCGGTCGGCTACGGAATAATCAAGCGGCTGCGCCGTTCCGTTGACCAAGACGAGCGGCTCCAAGGAAAATGGCTGTTCATTGTATGAAACATCGAGCGTGTCGATCATATCAAGCAAATCTTTGACACAGGCGCTCGCCTGCTGTCCGTTTTCGCCCGGCACGACGATGATGGCATCGCCATCGGCAATCGGAGCGTCGAGTCCGACCGGCTCATTGTTTTTCATGATCACAGGCGGTGTGCCGTGGCCGCCCGGGATGATCTTCATCCGGCCGTTGACCGTCAGCGTCATGGCGAGGCCGGGACGGCCATACAGGCGGCGGACGTCCAAGCCGGCTGCCAGCACGGCGTCGCCGAGCGTCATTTTGCGCAGGTCAAAAATGCGCAGCACAGACTCGTTGACTGTCACTGTAACGTATTTGATCGGATGGCGCCGCGCCGCAACTGCAATGCCGACAGGCGTCACGAATTCGGGTCCGTTTAAGAGCGGGTGCGTCCCGACATGCTGGGCGATCGCGTCGGCGCCGCGGACGGCAACGCGCTGAGCCGGCATATTCAGCAAAGCGGCAACTTTTTCCGGCAGGCGCGGCGTCAGGCTGCCGCCCCCGATCAGCATGACCGCTTGCGGCGATTTTCCGTTCAACTCAGTGATCTTGTCCGCGATTTTGCTCGCTAGCCGCTCGATTTCCGGATCGATGGCGGCGATGATCTCGTCGGCAGAAAGCAAATGCTCAAGCCCCAGTATGTCGGTGAACGGAATCGGGCTTTCCGTCGAGAGCTTGCGCTTGACTTCTTCGGCCATCGGAAAATCGACCAAAAAGGCGTTCATCAGCGCGTCGGTAATTTCGTCGCCGGCGACGGGAACCATGCCGTAGGCGGTAATCGCTCCTTCTTCCGTCAATGCCACATCGGACGTTCCGGCACCGATGTCGACCAGCGCGATGTTCAGGCGGCGCATGGTGACGGGGATCAGCACGTTGATCGCGGCGATCGGCTCCAGCGTCAGCGCCTGCATTTCCAGATCGCAGCGTTTCAGGGCGGCGAGCAGCGAATCCACGACGACGCGCGGCAAAAAGGTGGCGATGACATCGACGCGGGCAGTCTCACCGCGCTGGTCGATCAGGCTGCCGATCATTTCACCGTCGAGGAAATAATTGACGACGCTGTAGCCGACGCAATAGTAGCGCGTTACATCCGTCTCATTCAGCTCGATGGCGAGCTGGCTTTGCGCCTCCTGCACGGCGGAAAATTCCAGCGTGATCACATCCTCGCGGGAAAGAAACGCCTGATGGCGAATGTCGATCTCGACGCTGACCCGGCGCGTGCGCAATGATCGTCCGGCAGCGGCGACGGCGACTTTTGAGAGCGGACCGTGGCTTGCTTCCAATGTTTGCTTAATCTTTTCGATGACGCGGGCGACCGCCACGACATCGTGTATTTGTCCATCCAGCATGGAACGCTCGTCATGCTCTTGAATGCAGCAGTCGACGACGCGAAATTTGTCATCGACAGGTTCAACAATCAGGCCGACGACACTTCGGGTTCCTATATCTAATGAAAAGATGAGATCCTGCTTACCAGCATTTGCTTCCTGTGACAAGGCGGGGGTCACTCCTTACGAGCTAGTGTTGCTTTCTAGTTATATGGTATACTAATTCTACTTTGCCGAGGGAGAATCCTGTCGAAAAAACGGGCAAACTGTTCCTGATTTTCCCTTGTAAACGTTACAAATATTTTTACAATTCACTTTCGCGCTTTTTGGTGCTAAAATGCTGACAAAGGAATTTACATCAATTATAATAGTCCCTAACTTTACGCGAATAAAAGTCGACGAGCCCGATGTTCGCGTTGGAATGGTTGGGCAATATAGGAGAGGTGGAGAATTAAGATGAGCCAAGATCAAGTAGAAATCCTGCGCAAACAGGTAGATGAGATTAACCTGCAAATTCTTGAACTGATGAACAAACGTGCTGGACTGGTTCAAGAAATTGGACAGGAAAAATTGAAGCAGGGCATCAACCGCTTCGATCCAGAGCGTGAGCGTGAAATGCTGAACCTGCTGGTAGAAAACAATAATGGTCCTTTCACTGACGATACAGTTCGCCATCTGTTCAAGCAAATCTTCCAAGCTTCGCTTGACCTGCAAAAGAGCGACAATAAAAAAGTGCTGCTGGTCAGCCGCAAAAAGAAAGCGGAAGACACAGTCATCACGATCAAAGGCGTGGAGTTCGGCGGCACATCCCCGATCCTCATCTCGGGCCCTTGCTCGGTAGAGAGCTACGAGCAAGTGAGAGAAGTAGCGGAAAACCACGTAAAACGCGGCCTACGCACACTGCGCGGCGGGGCGTACAAGCCACGTACGTCTCCATATGACTTCCAAGGCCTCGGTGTAGAAGGTCTGGAAATTTTGAAACGCATCGGCGACGAGTTCAATCTCGTTACCATCAGCGAAATCGTAACGCCATCCGATCTGGAACTGGCAGCGAAATACGTTGACGTGATCCAAATCGGTGCGCGCAACATGCAAAACTTCGAGCTGCTGAAAGCAGCAGGCCGTTTGGGCCATCCGGTTCTGCTCAAGCGCGGTCTGGCTGCGACGATCGAAGAATTCATCTACGCAGCTGAGTACATCCTGTCCGAGGGCAACAGCCAAGTCATGCTGTGCGAGCGCGGTATCCGCACGTACGAAAAAGCGACGCGCAACACGCTGGATATTTCCGCAGTGCCATTGCTCAAACAAGAAACGCATTTGCCGGTATTCGTTGACGTAACGCACTCGACGGGTCGCCGCGACCTGCTCTTGCCATGTGCCAAAGCAGGGCTTGCCGTTGGTTCCGACGGTATCATGGTGGAAGTGCATCCTGATCCGGATGTTGCTCTCTCCGATGCCAAACAGCAGCTGAACATTCCGCAATTCAACAAAATGGTGGATGATCTGCTTGCTTCCGGTCTTTACAAACAAGAAATCCCGGTTGCTGCTCGCTAATTGGTCGAAATTGAGAACAGCGCTAGGAAAAACAGGCCTTCCTTCCAAAGGAAGGCTTGTTTTTTGTTTCACTCTTGGGGTATTGTAAAAGTACCTATGAAAATGTATGAAAACAAAAAGTTTAAGGTGAAAGCGAGTGTTTCGCGATGCCCATCACAATCTATGATGTAGCGAGGGAAGCAGGCGTCTCGATGGCCACAGTTTCCCGTGTAGTAAATGGCAACCCAAATGTTAAGCCGACCACGCGCAAAAAAGTGCTGGCGGCAATCGAACGTCTCGGCTACCGCCCCAATGCAGTTGCACGGGGTCTGGCAAGCAAAAAGACGACCACGGTCGGCGTCATCATCCCCGACATTTCCAGCTTGTTTTTCTCCGAGCTGGCGCGGGGGATTGAAGATATTGCGACGATGTACAAGTACAACATCATTTTGTGCAACTCGGACAACCGTTTGGAAAAAGAACTGCAATTGATCAACACATTGCTGGAAAAACAGGTAGACGGGCTGTTGTTCCTTGGCTCAGAGATCAAGGAAGACCATTTGCAAACATTGTCGACAGCAGCGGTTCCGGTCGTGTTGGCCGCGACGCGCGATGCCGACAACATTTTGCCATCCGTTACCATCGATCATTTCCAGGCAGCGTATGACGCGACCAAAGCGTTGATCGATCGCGGTCACAAGCGTGTCGCCATCTTGTCCGGGCCAAAAACAGATCCGTTGGGCGGCCTGCTCCGCTTTGAAGGATACAAGCAAGCGCTTGCGGATTCCGGTATCGCGTTTGATGAAGAGTTGGTTCGAAGCGGCAGCTACTGGTATGAAACCGGTCTGCGCAACATGAATGAGTTTTTGAAGCTGGATAACCCGCCGACGGCTGTGTTTGCAGCTAACGATGAAGTGGCGATCGGCGCCATCCATGCGATCCAAGATTCGGGCAAATCCGTACCGGGCGACATTGAGATCATCGGTCATGACAACATCCGCCTCGCGGAAATGGTGCGGCCGAAGCTGTCCACAGTCGTGCAACCGATGTATGACATCGGCGCTGTGGCGATGCGTCTGCTGACCAAGTACATGAACAACGAGCATGTCGAGGAGCATGTTGTCCTCCTGCCGCACCGCATTGAGTACAGACAAAGCACGCGCCCGCAGTAAGCGGAACATGCGCGACAACCACTACGGCTCCGCCAATTGTTTGGCGGGGCCACCTTTTCGCATGCGGATTAGAAAAGCGATGCGTTACTGATCGGCAGTACATACAGCTAGGGCACGGAGTAACACGAGCGAAAGCCCAGCTTTTCAACAGGAGGAAAAAGAATGCGTATTGGTATCATCGGCGCAATGGACGAGGAAATTGCGCTTTATTTGGAAGCAATGGGAACAAAAGACACAGTAAGCAAGGCAGGCATCACCTACTATACGGGACAGATGGACGGCCATGACATCGTTCTGGTGAAGTCGGGAGTTGGCAAAGTGAACGCGAGCGTTTGCACGCAAATCCTTATCGACCGTTTTGATGTGGAGTCAATCATTTTCACAGGGGTTGCGGGAGCCGTCAATCCGGAGCTGAACATCGGTGACATCGTCGTTTCGACCGATTGCATCCAGCAAGACATGGACGTGACAGCCCTGGGATTTGCACCTGGGCAGATTCCGTATGCGGATAAATGGACATGGGAGGCGGAAGGCAAACTGGTGGAATTGGCGATGCAAGCGTCTGCCAAGGTGACCGGTGACCATCGCGTCATCAGCGGGCGGATTTTGACCGGTGACCAATTCGTCGCGGACCCGTCGAGAGTCGCGGCTCTGTACGAGACGTTCAATGGCGATTGCATCGAGATGGAGGGGGCGGCGGTCGCGCAGGTGAGTGCGATGAACGATGTGCCGTTTGTGATCGTCCGTTCCATGTCGGATAAAGCGGACGGTTCGGCCCATGTAAACTTCGCGGAGTTCACGCACTTGGCATCCCAACGATCTTATGAGATAGTTATGGAAATGCTGAAAGGACTGAAGCGATAAATGAGCAAGCAAGCGATTGTGTATTCCACGAAAGGCTGCGTCGAGTGCGACATGGTCAAGCAAATGCTGACTACGCAAGGCATTCCGTTCGAGGTTCGCGATGTCATGACCAGCGCCGAGTACCGCGACGAGGTGGAAAAATTCGGCTTCATGGGCGTTCCGGTGACGGTCATCGACGGCAAGGCGGTCAAAGGCTTCGTACCGGATGAATTGAACAAGCTGATCGTTGACGAACAATAAGAAAAACGAGAGGCACCCCGCGAAAAAGAGCGGGGTGCCTTTTTTTCTTCTGATCGATGTGCAACTAGGCCGACCAATGCGCCGGACGCGTGAGGTTGGGCGGCAGTTTTGTGCGAGCATCGCCCTTTGCTGAATTGAGCTGGGCTTGCGTGAGAAAGAGGCTATCGGTGAGATCGGCACCGCACAGGTTCGCGTCTCGCAAATCAGCGCCGATGAGGTCAGCAGCGCGCAAGTCAGCGCTGCTCAAATCAGCAGCGATCAAATACGCGCCGCGCAGGTTGCCGCCCCGCAAGTCAGCCCCTTTGAGATTGGCGCCGATCAGGTCGGCTCCCCGGCCGATCGGCTTCTTGAGACCGCGACGCTCCTTTTGATCCCGTCTGGCATTCGCGCGGACAAGCTCGCTTGTTCGCAATAGCAGCTGGTTGACCTCTGCACGGTGCGTCGCAACATCCGTTTTCGCCAGCTTGTCAGGTGACTGCTGGGTAAGCCGTTGTGTTTCGGTGAGTGCGGAGCGGAGCTCATCATAAATCGGACGGGCTGCGGCCAATGTCAGCGCTTCGCTCAAATACCAGAGCAGCTCGTGGAGATGCCACATGATTGGAAATACCTCGAACATTTGCTTCGCGGTACCGGGATGATCACGCCAGTCTTTGCCGCGAAACGTCGATTGGGAAACGTGTTGCCCGGCCCCGAAACAGTCATACACCGTGCATCCGCGAAAGCCGATTTGTCGTAATCGTAGATGCACGCCGCAACGGTAATCCGGCTGCAGGTTGGTACAGGGCTGGCCGGCGTGTTTATCGACTGCGAAGTCGGAGGAAGCCGCGAAAGGCAGCGCGACACAGCACAAGCCAAAGCAATTTTCACAATCGCCGACCAGTGTGCGACGGTCGATGTCGGGAAAAGGGGCTGAATCATGGGTAGTGGTAGACAAAGCATGGTCTCCTTTCGCTTCTTTTTTCAAATGGTCAAACGTTCAAACAAAGAACCAGCCGCAAAATTTGGCTGGTTTGTACGCGTGACGATGGGTGTCAACAATCATCCCAATGGCGCATACATCAAAGCTCGTTCCATGATCACGCGATTTTTTTCGGTGATCTCGGCGCGCCGCGGAATCGGCGGGAAGGGGTGCACGTCGTCAAACAGATGGGTGGGGAGAGGCAGTTCGCTATCCCCGCTCCATTTGCTCGTCCACGCTTGTGGAAGCGGACCATCAGACAAGGGCCTATCGGTCATTTCACTCCACAAGAGCGTCCAGGCACGTGGGACGACACGGTAAATGTCGTAGCCCCCGCCACCAACTGCAATCCAGCGCCCGCCGCACAGCTCATGTGCGAGCTTATGTGCCAGCCGCGGAATGTCTTGGTAGATGCGCATCGTGCAAGATAGATGTGTCAGCGGGTCATAGGCATGCGCATCGCAGCCGTTTTGCGTCAGGATCACGTCAGGCTTGAACCCCCGGGCAATTTGCGGAATAAGCGAGTTGTACAATTCCAGAAACGAGTCGTCCTCCGTAAACGCTTCCAGCGGAACATTCACGGAGTAACCGTAGCCGATTCCGTCACCGCGCTCACTCAAATCGCCAGTGCCAGGAAACAAATATTTGCCCGTCTCATGAATGGACAGGGTCAGCACGTTGGGATCGTCATAAAAAGCCCATTGCACGCCGTCGCCATGATGCGCATCGGTATCAATATAGAGAACGCGTGCGTCCCAATGCTTGCGCAAATAGGCGATGGCGACGGAGCAGTCGTTGTAGACGCAAAAGCCGGAAGCTCGCCCGCGAAATGAGTGGTGCAAGCCGCCGGCAGGATTAAAGGCATGCGAGGCTTGCCCGTTCATCACAATGTCTGCCGCTTGCAGCGTCCCGCCAACGATCAGTGAAGTCGCTTCATGCATCTTGGGAAAGCAAGGGACATCCTCCGTGCCCAGCCCGTAGCTGGGCGCTTGGGGCAATTCGTTTTCGCTGTGTCCTTGTGCGCGTACGGTGTCGATGAATTTGCGGTCGTGAACCAGCGCGAGCTCATCGTCTGTCGCATAGCGCGGCTGGGAGATCTGCCCCTCATCGATCAGCCCGTATGCCTGCATGAGATCGTGAGTCAAAATCAGCCGCTTCTGGTTGAAAGGATGGTCCGCGTGAAAATAGTAGGTCGCGTATTCAGGCGAATAAATGAAGCGGGATTGTTGGCTCAAGATAAAGGTCCCCCTTCATCGATGGGGGCGACAACATGGAAGCCGCGTTCTTTCAAAAGCTGCAGCACATTGCGCGGATCGATCGTTTGCACGCGGAAGACCAGCAGCTTGCGGGTCGGGACACGGCAAGGATAAACAATGACCGAGGTCACATTCGTCTGGGCATCGCGGAACACGTTACTGACTTCTGCAAGCACGCCCACACGGTCCTCCACCTCGACCTCGATATGGGAGCTGGGGCGATTAACGCCGAATAGCTCCACCAAGTTGTGGAAAATATCAGATTCGGTGATAATCCCGACCAGCTCGTCCCCGTCCACGATCGGCAAGCAGCCGACTTTGTGCATGTAGACCGTTTTGGCCGCATCCTCTAAAAAGTCGAGGGGATGGCCGGTGATCACCTCATGCTTCATGATTTCGGTTACGGGACGGGAAAAAACAATCTCGTCATCCTCATGGTTTAATAAGGAGGACGGCAGCGCATCACGCAGATCGCGGTCCGAGACGATTCCGACGAGCTTCCCTTGATCAATCACAGGCAGATGGCGGATGCGGTTTTCCCGCAAAAGCCGAAATGCTTCCCCGATGGTGCTTGCCGGTGTCACGATTTTCGGATTCGGACGCATAATTTCAACCAATCGCATGGAAAAAACTCCTCTCCGCTTCCTAATACATAAATCTATTTTGAAATCTGACCTGGTCAAATCGCATGATTCTGTCATTTTGCACGCGCTTGCCAATGCGAGCCATCAAACAGTTGGCGGGATGGGAACAAATCTCCGGATCGTCGGTCGCCATCCAAATCATGCCGATACTGCCCATGACTTTTTCCATGATTTTGCGGTAACCCCATACATCGAGACCCGTGCCTTTCAAGTCCCAGTGCCAGTAATATTCCGTGCTGATCACGATGTAATCTTCCAGCGCGTCGTCGAGATAGGATAGCTCAAGCATCGCCTTGCCCACGCCAGCAGCGCGGACTTTATGGCTGACCTCGATCGCGCCAAGCTCCAGCAAATCCTCCATCTTGGCCTCTGACCACCGTTCCATCGGATCGGGGTGAAGATACGTCACATAGCCTAGCACCAAATCTCCATCCCGGGCGATGATGATACGGCCCTCCGGCAATTCGGCGATTTCGACTAATGCTTTTTGCTGTTCCTCCGGGACACGGAAAGCCTTGAGACCTTCATCAAACGTCATGGCGGCGAGTCGCTCCGGTTCTACCGGACCTTCAATGATCAGTTCGCGCCCGCCCGCTTCGTAAGTGTTGCAATAATATCGTTTGGTGTGAATCATCGCTGTTGATCCACCTCTTTCGCATCTTCTTCTACGGTTATTATAGCGAACCTAGTAACAAAAAGGCAGAGAGAATGAGGAGAATTTGAAACAAAACGCGACACAAACAAGGAAGGGACGAGTGGATGGTCCAAATGGTTTCGAACAGAAAAAAACGGAGACAGGCGTCTGCTTGTCTCCGTTTTAGCTTGTACATGCCAGAGGAGGTTTACTCGGCCTGCGCGGCATTGACGCTCGCCGATTGCGGCGACTCTCCGTTGCTGTTGACCGCGCTGACATAATACCATCCGTTTTTCTCCGGCGTGCTGTGCACGTAGGTGGTACCTACCGCCGTATCGAGCAGCTGGAAGCCATTGGCCGGGTCCAAGCTGTAATAAATGTTGTAGGCGATCACTTGCTCCGAGCCGGAATTCGCCTTCCATTTCAGCGCATAGCCGGTGCCTGTTTTCTTGATCGACAGGCTCTTCGGCGTGGACGGCAGCCCGTTGGCATTGGTGTTTGTGTTTGTATCCGTCGGTTCAGTCGGTGTGCCAGGCTGATTCGGATCGACACCCGGCTGTGTGCCATGGCCATTCGTACCAGGCTGATTGTTCGTATCTGTACCGCTGTTTGGCGTCGTATCACCTGGAATCGGATATTCCCAGACCGTGCTCGTTCCGAGTGAGGCGATCGGCGATGGTGACGATTCCGCTCCGGTGATGTCAACGGAGGTGAGGTAGTAGCCATACGTACCCGAGGCTTTTGCCGTCGCGTCATCGTAGCCGCCTGCTTTCGGGTCTTTGATGACGGCGAGTTTTTCAAAGCCATGGTCAGCGCTGGCGCGGTACAGCCGATAGCCAAGCAAATCTGTTTCGTTGCCCGGCTGCCAGGAAATGTGAATTCCTTTCTCGCCTTTGCCCGCCGTGACTTTGCCGGGAGCAACAGGAGCGCCTGGCGTCTCGGTCCGCGGGTCGGTTTCGGTAGGCATCCGCTCCGCCCAGTCAGCCGCCTTCGTTCCCGCCTTCTTGTTCAGTGCGGAGATTTGAGCGGCGGACAGTTGCTGCGTATCCGGTGGTTTGAAGAAAATGCCTTCCTCCACGAATTCATCAGGCGTGCCGTCTTTCGCCAAGTAGCGCGTCTCGTCGATGGTGACGACGCGTGCTTTCTGATGCGTGTCATCCACTTTCGTCGGCACGAACTGGCGGTTGAACAAATCGGTGATCGTGTGCTTGGCTTCTTTGGAAAGCTCGCTTGGCAGCAGACCCGATTTGCTGTCGATCGTCGCTGTGATGACATTCCGCGGCTTTTGAAACTTTTCATTTTTACCCGATAGATCGGGTTTCGTCTTCATGACGTTCTGCATGACTTTTCCCCAAATCTCGATCGGGCGTCTGGAGTTGGGGACGCGATGGGGCTCGTCATAGCCTGTCCAGACACCTAGTGTGACCTCTGGCGTATAGGCAACGAACCAAGCGTCATTGTCGCTGTTGGTGGTACCGGTCTTGCCCGCGATGTCGATGCCGCGGGTAATGTATTTACGCACGCCAGCACCTGTACCGGAATCGACGACAGTCCGCATCATGTCGGTCATCAAGTACGCGGTTTCCTCGCTGAAGACCGGTTCCGGCTTGATTTCGTGCTTGAAGATCACATTGCCGGAGCTATCCTCGATCCGGTCGATCATGTAGGCATCGATGAAGGAGCCGTGATTGGCAAACGTTGCGTAGGCATTGGTAATCTCCTCAACCGTCAGCCCGTACGTAAGCCCGCCGATAACGCCGGTCGTTGCATGATCATCGTCCTCCACCAACGTGGTCACGCCCATTTTCTTCACAAAATCGAGCGCGGTCGGAATGCCAACCTTCATATAGGCACGAATGGCAGGCACGTTCCACGATTGCCGCAGCGCTTCTCTCGCGCTGATCATCCCGTGGTATTTAAAATCCCAGTTTTGCGGCAGATGGACGCCCTTTTGCCCGTCCGGCAGTGCGAGCGGGGAGTCGTCGATCGGAGATCCAGGCTGCAGGTAGCCGAGTTCAAAAGCAGGTCCATAGGCAGCTAGCGGCTTCATCGCGGAACCAGGCTGGCGCGGAGCGGTCGTATGGTTTGTCTGTTCCACGCTGAAATCCCGTCCGCCCATCATGCCGAGGATGGCCCCCGTTTTATTCTGGATCAACATCGAACCGACTTCTTCCAGCGCGTTTTCGATCCGTTTTCCGTTGGCATTGGTGTAGGTGGCGTTTTTGGCAAAGTTTTTCGGATCGGACGCGAAGTCCTGCATCATTTTGTTCAAATCTTTGTCGACCGTAGTATAAATCTTGTAACCGCTGCGCAAAACTTCACGGCTTTTCAAATCGAGCATCCGCCGGTACTCCGTCTTGCCGATTTCATCCTTGTCTTTTCCTTCCGATGCGAGCTGGGCATCTAGCAAAGCTTTTGCAGCGCGCTGCTCGATATCCATCATCAGGTAAGGGAATTCGGAGTAAGCCTTGCGCTCCGGCTTGGCCAAGATCGCTTGCAGGTTCGCTCCCGACGCTTCGTCATACTGGGATTTCGTGATGTATCCGTTTTCCATCATGCGGTCGAGAACCATTTTTTGCCGTTCTTTTCCGCGTTTGTATCCTTCCGTCGAAAACGGGGAATACGATCCGGGGTTTTGAATCATCCCGGCCAGATAGGAGGCCTGGGTAAGATCCAAATCTTTTACATCCTTGTTGAAAATCCCTTTCGCCGCCGCCTGCACCCCGTAAATGTTGGTGCGGTTGGCGCTGTGACCGAAATAAATCTCGTTCATGTACGCTTCCAGAATCTGATCCTTGGAAAACATCCGTTCAATCCGCAGCGCGCTGAAAATCTCTTTGGCCTTACGCTTGTGGTTGACATCTGCGTTCAGGATCGTGTTCTTGATCAGCTGCTGCGTCAACGTACTTCCTCCGGTGACGACCGGCTGATTGGTGAACTCCTGATAGGCACCGCGCAGCGTAGATTGTAGTGACACGCCATGATGTTCATAAAAGGTTTTATCTTCCGTTGCGATGATTGCATTGATCAAATAAGGTGACACTTCAGACTTCTTGACTAAGCGCCGGTCTTCATCGGGGGTGCGCAGTTGGCCGATCAGCGTCCCGTCGTTGTAGTAAGCGAAACCCGTCAAGTCATTGCTGAAAATCTTAGTGTGAATCTCGTCGTAACTGCGAACCGGCTCATCTTTTACCAGCGCGGCGACATAGCCTGTCACGACACCGCCCGCAAGCAATACGGACATGAATCCGAAAAGTAGCAGAAGCTGAAGGATCAAGAAAAAAGTCGCCTTTTTGCTTCTGCGCCGCCTCTTTTTACCGGGAGTATCCGATGAGGCAGGCGAATTCGTGTTTGGCATATGCGAACAACCTCCTACAAGAATCGACCCCATTATACCATAAGTAGAAAAATCAGGCATAGTTAAAAGGGAGCAGCATTGATAGAAAAAATCGGTTATGATAGACTGAAAAGTAATGCAATTTTTCCCAAAACAAAAACGCTCCTGACATTACGTCGGGAGCGTTTCTTTCTGCTGGTGTGAGGCTTTCTTGCCACCTCGCATATGAAGCTGGACGATCGCAAGCACTAGTAAGGAGCTGAGCGCCACGACGACCAGAAGGAGAAAAGCGTTGGAAAAGGAGTGGAACGGGGACGTAGTGAGCACGTTCCACTGGGCTGTTTCCATTTCCAGAAACCGGCTGGCCAAAGCAGGCCCGATCGCGTTGCCCAAAAACGTACTCAAATTGAAGAGCCCCATGCCGACGCCCATTTCCGAACGGTCAAGCGGGCGGGAGACATAGCTGCCGAGCGACGACTGGATTGCGGAAAAGCTCAAGTTGATGAGTGCGATGAAGACACCGATCCATACGGGCGAAAAACCGATGATGGTCGACAGAACCGCAAACGCAAGGCTCATCACCAAGACGGCTCCCCGCATGATCGCGGGACTGCCAAAGCGGTCAGACAGCTTGCCGAAATGGGAGCCGAGGATGGCGGTAAGAATCGCCCCTGGGAATAGTACTAGCCCGATCGAGCCAGCTTGCAGCCCGTTCGCATCCTTCAGGAGAAGCGGCAGCAAAAACAGTGAGGAGCTGAGGCAAAAATAAAGCAGCATCCCGATGAATAAGAGCAGGCGATACGGTTTGTTCGCAAGCAGCCGAACCTGGACAAAAGGGGACGGGCTGCGACGAATCTGCAAAACAAACAATGCCAATATGATGACGCCCGACAGGAAAAACCATCCGCTGACGTTGAGACCGAGCAGGAGGGAAGCGATTCCTGAAGCGAGCAGCACGGCACCGAGCGCATCAAAGCTTCCGCCGCTGGTCGGTTTCTCCGACGGCAACGTTTTCTGCAAGAGAGGCAGGGCTAAAATACTGATGACCGGAACGAGAAACAGGTAGCTCCAGCCGAGAAACTGGGTGACGAGACCGCTCAAGATCGGGCCGACCCCCATGCCCAGCGCGACCGTCGACGAGACGTAACCGAGCACATGCCCGCGCTTTTCAGACGGAAAATATTTGGTGGCGACGATCATGGATAATGCCGGAACAGCAGCGGCGCCGCTGGCTTGAATGAGTCTGGCTGCAATCACAAAGCCGTAATGGCTAGCGAAAAAGCCGCAGACCGATCCGAGGCAAAAAATGCTGAGCCCGACCACGATCAAGCGGCGAACAGGGAACAAGTCGGCGAGCTTGCCGTATGTAACCGAGCCAATCGCGAAAATGACGCCATAGCCGACAACAACCCAGCTGACCTCTGTCGGCAGCAAGCTGTAATCTTTCGCGATTTGCGGCAATGCGACGTTGAACATGGTTCCGCTCATGACGGCGAAAAGGACGGCAAAGCAGAGGGAAAAGACGAGCTTCGTCTGTTGGGAAGTCATAGCGGGAATACTCCTCTCTAAAAACAACTCTATATAAAATACTTTGCAAAGTATAATGTTTCTTATTATTTTCGTCAACCGACTTCGAAGTGTTTGCGGAATGTGATATATATAAAGAATATTTAGAGAAAATACACAAAACGTAAGGAGTGGAAGAAGTTGATTACATCTGTCACGACAAAATTGGCACCTGCACCGATCGGACCATACTCACAAGGGATCATCGCAGGACAATACCTGTTCGTCTCGGGTCAGACGCCGCTCGATCCGCAAACGATGGAATTGGTGCCGGGCGGCATTGAGGAGCAAACCCATCAAGTTCTCACAAATATCATGGAGATTTTAGCTGCAGCAGGGGCGACAGTTGACGAAGTGGTGAAGACGACCGTTTTCTTGAAAGACATGAATCAGTTCCCGCTCGTTAACCGGATTTATGAAGAACGGTTCGGCCGATCGCTACCCGCTCGTTCCACCGTCGAGGTTGCGCGGCTGCCGCGCGATGCGCAGGTGGAGATAGAAGCAATTGCATTTTTAGCCTAGTGCCCATGGCGCATCGGGCTTCAAGGCAGGGAGCGTAAGATGTCGAGATGATGAGGCAAAAAAAAGAGGTTGGAACCAGATGGCTCCAACCCTTTGTCGTTATTAACGGCTGTAGTACTCAACGATCAGTTTCTCGTTGATTTCTGCAGGCATTTCTTCACGGTCTGGCAAGCGAGTGAAAGTACCTTCCAGCGCGCCGTCGTTGAACGTGATGTAGTTTGGCAAGAAGTTGCGGGATTCGATTGCTTCCTTCACAACTTGCAGGCTGCGGGATTTTTCACGCAGGGTGATTACGTCACCTGGTTGTACGCGGTAGGAAGGAATGTTAACCTTTTTACCGTTTACCAAGAAGTGACCATGGTTTACCAATTGGCGGGATTGGCGACGAGTAGAAGCAAAGCCCATACGGTATACCACGTTATCCAAACGGGATTCCAGCAATTTCATGAAGTTTTCGCCGTGTACGCCAGCCATTTTAGCGGACTGATCGAAAGTGCGGCGGAATTGTTTTTCGTTTACACCAAACATATGGCGCAGTTTTTGTTTTTCTTGCAATTGGATACCGTATTCGCTCATTTTGCGACGGTTGTTGTGACCATGTTGTCCCGGTGGGAAAGCGCGTTTAATGTCTTTGCCTGTACCATCGAGGGAAATACCCAGACGGCGGGCCAGTTTGTGAGCAGGGCCTGTGTAACGTGACATGTATTCATTCTCCTTTAAATTGGATTCGTAGGTGTTTACTTCCGCAAGGCTTGTCTCGTCTTTATCTACACGACCATCGGACGGTAGCATTTCCGCATCGTGCTCCTCACAGAGCTTCAGCCGCTGTCTGTAAGGGACAAAACAAAGAGGATCACCTTTCGTTTTTACCTACAATCATTGCTACCCTATAACACATACACTTTATAGTATATTGGCGGCATAGGCTGTGTCAAGGAGAATTGATGCATTAATAGCGATTCAGGTTTTGTTTTTCTACCAATTCCGCTCGTTTTTCCAGGAAACGGGAGAAGGCGAGCGCTGCATCCGCACGGGACACTTCTTCATCCGGCTGGAACAGGTTTTGTTCGGCAGGCATGATCCCAAGCGAATTGATGATGATGATCGGGCCGCGCAGCTTGTTGTTGGCGATGTCGGTCATCTTAGTTGTAAACATATCGTTGTGGCTAGCCAGAGTGCGGTAGCCCAGTGCGCGGACGAGCATGTCTGCCAATTCCGCACGCGTGATTTTTTGGTCAGGGTTCAAATTTTTGGCGCTCTTGTCAAGCAGTCCACGGTCGACGGCATTTTCAACAGATGCGAAGTATTTGGACGACTTGGCGACATCGGCATACGATGCAGCGCGGGATTCATAAGCCAATGGCGAAATTTTCCCTTGGTTGAGCGTAATGATCAGCATGTCGATCATTTCGCCGCGCGAAATCGGTAGCTCCGGCATCAGCTTGCCGTCCTTGATCGAGATCGCATCGTATTGGTACATCAGCAGCAGGGCGTCTTCCGCAGGGTTGCCCGCAATGTCGGTAGGCGTTTCGCGATGGAGCGTATACGGTTTGCCTGTGGATTCGGCAATCCAGCCGCCGCTAGCCGCATCGAGGACGTACGAAGCGTCCGCAGGCGTGACGCTCATACGATACACCAGCTTCGCGTTGCGCGGTACCGCACCGTCCGCTTTTTTCTGATCTTCTGGCGCGATAGGTTCGCTGATGTAAACAAGTTCCGGCTCAGCCTCTTTCAACCACGCATCGGCGGCCTGGTCGGCAGAGATATGATCCGGCAATGCTTTCGGATACGTTTCCGACCCGACGTTTACATAATAGGAAGTGACTTCACCCGTTTCGTTGTCGATCGTTACGCTGGCTCCGCCTGAAGCTGCCTGGACGCCGTTGACAAAGCGCTGGAACTGATAATAGGAAGAGTTGGAGCCGCCCGGATTTTTGGCGTTATCACCACTGTTCTCATTTACATAGTAGAGATCGGAGGCATAGGTCGGCGACCATTTCCGCAAGGTGTCCAGCGCCGCTTTTTTCAGGCTGGCAGTTTTGCTTTTCGAAACGGTGTCGGCTTTTTCCGAAAGCATGTGATGCACATCGTTGCTAAACGAAAGTACATCTCCGGAGATCGCATCAATTTCGCAGTACGCTTGGCGCGCATCGGCGTTCTTGTCTTTTTTCTCCAGCTGCAGGTTCCAGACTGGACGGTTGCCGCGATAGCTGGATTCATTGTAGCTGGCGTTACGCAGCTGGTACCCAGAGAGCGGCAAAATCTTTTGCGCGAACGCATATGCCTCGTCTTGTGTCATCTGGCTGCCGGAATGGAGGGCGGGCAGTTTGCTTTCACTCACGGCTTCCGGCTCTGTATCTTTCCATTCTTCCAACGAGGAGTTGACCAGCTTACCTGATTTAGCATCCAAATAGTTGAGGAACGGATTGCGGTAGACAAGGACAGGCTTCTGATTGTCTTGGTTTTGATTCTCCCACGGTAGCAAGTATGCCATTTTCGCTTTTGTACCTTGCTTGAATGCCTCCAATGCCGCTTTTTCATCGATCAAATTGCCTGATTTCGCGAAATTGACGGAATCGGACCAGTTGAGGCTGTAGCTGGTAATCATGCCGTTGCCGTCCACGGTGATATCCACACCGTTATCCGGGAACGGGATGCCATCCACATAGCGGACATAATGGAAATTGTGGAAGACGGTGACGCCAAGCGGCGGCTTCTGCGCGGCTTGATCGCGTTCATACAGTTTCACGAGCTCTGCTTTTTGTGCGTTCGCTTGCTTGAGGAACTGATCCGCTTTTTTCTGTGCGGCCTCCCGGCTTATTTTCGTTGTGTTGACGCTGTCCCGATCCGTACTGCGAGAGTAGGTGGTCAGACCGCCTGTATTCGCGTCGACCGATACAGTGATGTACAAAGAACCGTCATCTTCGCCTTTCTTTTTGCTCCAGGAAAAAGTCCATTCGGGGAAGGAGCGCCAAGCATCGCCTGAACGAAAATACGTATTATCCAGCTTCATACCGTCTGGAAGCTTCGCAAAGACAAGCGCTTTTTGGTAGGCGGCATCCTTCGATAATTTAGCGTTGGCTGCTTGAGCCGCGACTTCAGAGGTCGCAATCGCTTTGACTGACGAAGTGCTCGTCGCTGGTTGAGCTGCGAGCGCGCTTGCTGGTGTGAGCAGGGAAGCGGTCAAAAGCAGGAATAAAGAACGTTTCATCATGGGGTTCATCGGTTATCCTCCTTAGGATCTTGTGGAAACTTCTTCTACTGAACCATTTGACGATGTGTGTCTGGCATTCGTTTCAAGGATAGGGATAAATCTGATGATTGGTAACTGACAGTGTTTTACAAAGATTGTGGCGTGTTGTGTAAATATCCACTATAATAGAAGCAATCGAGTCAATTCGAGGGGGCTTTAATAGAAATGGGTACCATCCTATACTTGATTCGCCACGGAGAAACCGACTGGAATAAAGAGCGGCGGATTCAAGGGCATAGCGATGTGCAATTGAACGCGATTGGCCTTGAACAAGCCGACAAACTGGCGGAATTTCTGGCCCGCGACCGCTTTAACAAAATTTATTCGAGTGATCTCAAGCGCGCCTATGATACGGCTTTCCGGCTGTCGCAAGCGACAGGGAGCCCGCTAGAGGCGCTTGTTCGTCTGCGCGAACGTAGCTACGGAGAATTGGAAGGACTCTCCTACGAAGAAGTAAGGGAACGGATGCAGCAGGCAGGTGACGATGAATCGCTTTTGGGCATCGAATCCGTGGACGCGATCCAAGATCGCGCCTTTTCTTGCTTGTCCGAGTTGGTGCAAAACCATAAGGATGAGACGATTGCCGTCGTTTCGCATGGTGGGTATATCAACTCCTTTTTATATCGCATCTCCAACGGAATGATGGGGACGGGCATCACCAGGTTGGATAATACCGGCATCACCAAATTGGTCTATGACCCGACTTCATATACATGGGAAACGATCGGAGTAAATAGTACGCCACATTTATAAATTAATAGAGAAGGAGAGAGGGATTTTTTGGTGCACAAACAAATGCTGGGCAAATTGGAAACCGTTTTTTCATATATGACCCACTTTCTCTTGTATACATGGCCAGAAAACCGCCCTGGTATCCTCTTCTTGACTGATGCTAAAGGCTGTTTGCTTCACATGTTCTCCATGCAGGTCGGCCAAACCTGGATACCGGGCGCGTTTCATTGGCATGCAGGCGAGTCACTGGCACAAACACCAGAATCTGTCGTCATGCGTGCCATCGACTCTGGACAGATCGTTTCCTGCACCGCTTCGGATTTTTCGGGAGAGCAGGACTGCGCTATAGTTGCGCTTCCGCTAAAAGAAAGCGACGGCAGAATCCGCGCGATCATCGGTCTCGCTTTGCCCGAGGAGGAGCTTGCTTTTGATCTTATGTCCTACATGCGCGGCCTTGAGCCATTGGTCTATATGGGGTATGACGCCTACATCCAGCATACGACGAGCGACATCGTGATGAATATCAACCGGTATGACCATTATGCCGAGCTGGTCCAAAGTCTGATCCAGGAGATCGTGTCTGTGATTGACAAAGGGGTTTGTTCGGCTGTCAAGCTCGATGAGAAAGGGTACCTACTGCCACAGGAGCGATACACGACCGAGGAGATCGGCACCAAAAGCGACACGCAGCTGGCCCAAATCCTTCCCCTGTACATACATGAACCGATCAAGCCGATGACCTCGGAAGATCGGCGTTTGATCATTTTCCCCATTCAAAGTGAAGGCAAGCCTCTGACAGCTCTGTTCCTGCATCTGCCTGCCGACGAAACGGAATTGTCTTATGATGATCGGGACGTAGCGTTTCTACAACAGATTGGCGAAAAGATCAGCTATACCTTATTGCGCACGATAATTGCCGACAACACGCGGCGGGACGTGCAGAAAAAAGAGATGCTGTACCAAATCACCAAGAAAATTCAGGCGACGATCGATGTGGATGAAGTGCTGACCGAAATCATCCAGAGCTTGCACAGTCTGTATCCCTACTTTCAAGCCGACCTTTATTTAACGGTAGAGACGAACACCACATTGCCGGTCAAGCAGCTGACGTTTTCTCCAGGCGAAAATGTGACGAGCAGCCAAGCCTATATGGAAGGCAAACTCATTAGCAACCAATTGGAAGAGGACGGGCAGCAGGTAACGGTGATCGCGGCTCCGCTGCTCGGGAAGCAGGGAATGTACGGGGTGCTGCAGCTGTCGGCGAAGGAACTCGTCAATATCGACAATTATGAGACGGACTACATCTCCATATTGGCAGAGACGGCGGGTACCGCATTTGAGAACGCGCAGCTGTACCAGCAATCGCGCAATTTGATCCGGGAGCTGCGGCTGATCAACGAGATGGCCCAGCAGCTCAACCGCAGCTTGAACCTGGATGAGATTTTGCAATTCGTTACAACGATGCTGCTAACCACCTTTGAGGCGGAGTACTGCGCGATTTTGCAAAAAGACTTGGACGAAGACCAACTTATCGTACTATCGGCCTCCAATCCAGCGCATGCGGGCGAGCGGATCTCGGCGCTGCAGCAGCCTCTGCACGATACCATTCGGAGCAAGCAGGCTGTCATTTTGGCAAATCCAAGTACGGAGACGATGCCATTTTCGCTGGTTCCGTTCGCTTCGCTGATGGCAGTGCCGCTTTTGCAGGAATCGGAAGTGTCCGGCGTATTGCTTGTGTGCGATTCGCGCCACCACTTTTTCAGCTTTGACGACTTCAAGCTGCTAGAGATTTTTGGGCAGCATACCAGTCTGGCGATCACCAATGCGATGCTGCACAGCGAGGTAGAGCGTATGGTCATCACGGACAATTTGACAGGACTTTCGACTCGGCGCTATTTGGGCGATCAGGTGCAAGGGTCGCTTAGCACCGATAGCGCTGGCTCGCTGATCCTGATGGACGTAGATTATTTTAAGAGCGTCAACGATACGTACGGCCATCAGGTGGGCGATGAGGTGCTGATTCAAGTCGCCAATCTGATCAAAAGCAATATCCGCGACTCGGATGTCGCCGCTCGCTGGGGTGGTGAGGAGCTTGCGGTCTATCTCCCCCACGTAGAAGAGGCGACAGCCTTCTCGGTGGCGGAACGAATCCGCGCTAGTGTGGAGCAGGAAACCAATCCGCGAGTCACGATCTCATGCGGTTTGGCGACATGGAATCGTGAAGGGGACCGCAACATGTCGGTGGAAAGCATGTTCCATACGGCGGACGTAGCGCTGTATGAAGCCAAACGCCAAGGACGCAATCAGGTGCGCACAGCGTATTAATCGAAACAGACTCCGGCGATGGGCCGGGTGAGTAAAGGAGGCATGCGAAACGTGTGCCTCCTTTTCCTTCGCCGTGTAGGGCGCGTTTATCTGACAAAAAATGTTACAATGGAACGATCACGGGCATGATCCCGCTTTTTGGTCAGGCATACAAAAAGAATGACGATGGCTTGGAGGAGAGAAACGTGAAGACAGCAATGATTGCAGAGGGCATTTATCAGCTTCCCATTCCGACACCGTTTGCTGTAGGCGAGGTCAATCTTTATCTCGTCGCTGGCGAGACATTGACACTGGTCGATGTAGGTCCGCTGACGGAGGAAGCGTGGAGCGCGTTGGTTGGCGGAATGGAGCAAAACGGCTACCGGCTAGAAGATGTGGAGCAGGTCGTTTTGACGCATCATCACGTAGACCATTGCGGGCTCTTGGAGCGCGTTCGCGAGGTATCGGGTGCAGTTACGCTCGCGCATCCGCTGGCAAGGCCGTACGTGGAGCACGAGAAGGCGTTCATGGAATTCCACGATCAGTTTTTTCTGCAAATTTATCAGGAGAGCGGTGTGCCGGAAGAAAAGTTGTCGCTGATCCAACGATTTCACAAGATGATCACGACGTTTTCCACACCGAGCAAAATCGATATCGCACTTAAACATGAGCAGCGCGTGCCGGGTCTTGCAGAATGGCAGGTTCTCTACACGCCGGGACATTCACAGAGCCATCTTTCCCTGTATCGGGAACGGGATCGTGTCTTCATCGGCGGCGACCATATCATCAAACACATTTCGTCCAACGCGTTTACCGAGCCGCCGCGCGACAAAACGCTGACGCGGCCATTGACGCTTGTCCAATATCGGACCGCGCTGGAAATGTGCGCAGACATGGATATCGAGAAGGTACTGCCTGGTCACGGCGAGGTCGTAACCAATCATCGTGAACTGATTTTGGGACGCTTGAATCGCAACTGGGAGCGGACGGGAGTCTTGCGCCAGCATTTGCGCGATGGGGAAAAGACCGCGTATCAATTGACGGAGCTGCTGTTCCCGATGCTGATTCATAAAGAAATGCCGCTGACGCTCTCTGAAACACTTGGGCATCTTGACCTCTTGGCCGTTTTGCATCAGGTGGAAATTCATAAGCGAAACGGTGTGAATTACTATTCCCTGTAACAACCAGAGGGGATACGACTGCGCATAAGCCCCTTCTTGGCAGGAAAACCTAACAGCCAAGAAGAGGAGGGCATAGCGATGAAACGGACATTTTGCACCATTACAGTGCTTGTCACGATGGCACTGCTTGCCAGTTGTGGTGCCCAGCAACAAACCAAGCAGAGCGCAGAAAACGATTTCCCGCTGATGAGAGATCAGCTTTTGGCTGAAAAAAGCTATGAGTTCCACGGGCAAACCAAGCTTGTCTCCGATCCGGACGTGAACAACAATCTCGTGAACTTCTCCGGTCAAAAACAGGACGCGGATATGCTGATGAAAGTAAAGCTGTCCTTCCCCGAGCAAAATCGGGCGGAAAACCTGGCGCTATTGTCGAAGAGCGACCAGCTCTATGCAAAGCGCGACCAGGATGACAGCTGGGTGAAGGTTGGAAAGGATCATGCGGCGTTCATGCAGGAATTCAACAACTGGAATCCGGAATTCGGCTTTCGGCAGATGGACGAGATGAAAGTGCGGGTCGTCCCCGGCCCCGACAATAATCCAAACGACCACATCAAGGTCATGCGTGTCCACCTTGATCCTAACAAGCTCAAGGCATGGCTATCCACACAAATGAAGGAGCAGCTGGGCACGGCGCAGGTCAAGTCTGTGCGGCCGCCACGGCTGAAAATGGCGTTAAAGCTATCGGACGGCCAATGGAACAAGCTGCCTGCTGGAGCGCATGTGCAATCTGCTGCGAACCACCGCAACATCGATGACATCATCAAAAACATGGATTTGGATGCCGTCTACACCATATCATATGACGTCAAACATATGCTGCCGACCCATATGCAGATGTCGATCCGCTCCGCTTACTCGAAAGATGGACAGCGCGTTCGCGAAAATTCCCAAATCGAAACGTATTTCCGCAACTATGGACGAGGCTATCAACTACCTAACCCGACAACGCCAACGCCGTAATCGCACTCTATAAAAAAGGAGCCGTAACGATCGGCTCCTTTTTCACGTCTTTGTTTGAGGGAGAGATAAAATCGCGCCGACCGGATAGTGGTCGGAACGGTTGGTATCACCGGTGAAACCGCCGTGGAACTGTATCCCGGATGAAAGAAAGATTTGGTCGATCATTTCGGGATGAGCAGTAGAGCGGAGTGTAGCCAGCGGCTGGCTCAACTGAAAGAAAGGAGCCTGCACATCGGCGAGCAGCGACTTGTACTGCCGGTTATTGGTCGGTGTGTTGAAGTCGCCGAGCAGCACGAACGGTTCATGCCGCGCATTGGAAGCCTCAACCGTGCGCTTCAATACGGAAAATTGCGAAGCGCGTTCTGATTGCGACAATCCCAAATGCGTTTCATACACATGCAGTGCTTGGCCGCCTACCTGCACAACGGCATCGAGCATCGTCCGCGGCTCTTTGCCGGACGGCAGCGCGACCGCCTTGGCAGAAAGAATCGGATAGCGGGACAAGACCGCATGCCCGTACGTGCCGATCAAAAAGTTAACGGCTGGCACATAGGCATAGTACATTCCCATTTGATCGGCGATCATTTTTGCCTGATTGACGAATTGCGAGCGGGGTAACCCGTTGTCCACCTCCTGAAGGGCGATGATATCACCATCGAGCTTTTTCAACTCGTTGGCGACGGCAATCGGATCCGCAATTCCGTTATCATCGCGGCATCCCCGGATATTGTAGGTTATGACGGTAAGTTGATCGGGCGCTACTTGTCCCGGTTGCGTGTTTTGGCTGATCGGCACGCCGGAGTACGTCTCGGCGTCCGTTTGGTGACGCGCGGTGAACAAGAGCAGGATCGAAAGAGTCACAGCAAATAGTTTCAACCACGGTTTTTGTTTTTTCATATATCTATCATAACGTGTCGGACGGTGGCGAAGCAGTGGGAAAAAATGTCGCATCTACCAAGCTCAACGCTTTTTTTGGAAGAAAAACTATACTATAATAATTAAGATGCTCCTGAAGTAATGGAAGCTTGACTCTTTCGAAAACGAATACGGTGACAAAAGGGGCGTTTGGTCCGGTGCGAGACGAATCGATTCGCGACAAAGCAGGCGATCAAACCAGGCTGAAAATCATGTCAGCCGCCGCCAAACTTTTTGATGCACAAGGCTACAAGGGTACGTCAGTCAGACAGATTGCCCAGGAAGCTAACGTAAATGTTGCCTTGATTTCCTACCATTTTCATGGGAAACAGGGACTACTGGAAGTGTTGATCTCCGGCTATTTCGAGAGATTATTCCAACGTTTTGACGAACAGGAAAAATTAGACCAGGACCGTTCTGCTTTCGAACGGCTGACAACCAATATCCGTTTGTACGTCTATTATCAGCGTGACCATGCCTTAGTGACACGCTTGATTCAGCGTGAGCTCAGTGTCGAATCGATGCTGGCGCGGGAAGTGATGACGCTGTACAGCCATCGCTTCAAGCACGCTTTCGCCAAGCTGATCGAGGAGGGGATGGCGACCGGGGAGATGAAAACCGTGTTTGTCGACTCCGTGCTGCTGTCCATGGCCAGCCTGCTGATTTATCCATATGTAAATCTTCAATCTGTGCGAGAAGTCTATTATCTGGAACCGTTATCGGATGAATTTTGCGAGCGATTGGTGGCGTCCACCAACGAGTTGATGCGTTCACTCTTGCTGCCTTCCGCATCTTTCCATAAGTAGGTTGCCAAAGGGGATGTAAATGAAAATGACAGGACGAAAGAGTGTTGCGCTGCTTTGTCTGGCAGGGTTGCTTTGCTTTTCCCAGCCGGCATGGGCGGCGCCGTTTCCGAATAAAACGAAGGATGTTGTCCAGGACGGAAACAACTATCTGGTTAAGAAGGAGCGGGAAGCGTTTGCAGAATCGCTGAAGCAGTTCCCCGACAAATACAAAGTGGTTGTCGTGGAAAGCACCGCGCCAGAAGCGAAAAGCGCGGATGAGTATGCAAAGCTCCTCTATGACAACTACAACCTCGACGATGACACGATGATGATCGTGCTCGACTACAACTCCCAGCAGTTGGGCGTCTACCCCGGGGAAACCTTGCAAGACAAGGGCGCGAAAATGGAGATGCTGCATGAAAAGATCATTTCCTACTACGAGCCGTTTCGCAATCAGAAAAATTATTTGGACGGAATCAAGACGTTTATTACTGAAGTGAACAATGAATACGACCGGATCAAAACGCAAGGGGAGTCAGCCACGACAGCTGCCGCGGCTGCAGAAGCGACGAGCAAAGCCGCTGACGCCAGCAAAACCAAAAGCGTCATGTCTGACATTCCTTTGTGGCTGTACGCGGTCGGCTTGGCGTTCGTCGCCCTTGTCGTCGCATTCATCTACTCTTACATACGCCGCCGCCAAGTCTTCATCCAGCTCGATGACACCGAAGACTGGAAAGATGAGCTGGTCGATAAAATTCAGCAAATTGAGGTGGACAAGCCGCTCCGTCGCTCGGCTGGCAAACAGGATGAGTGGATGGTGGAGCTGGCAAATCGTAAGGAGCATTTGCTCCATGTGCGCATCATCGATACGGAGATGATGATCATGGAGGCGGAGGAAGCGTGTGACCGTTTCCGCTTTACCAAGGCGCGCGGGTTGATTGCCGAGTGCCAGGAAACTTTGGAAGCGATTGAGGCGGAATTGGGCGCGTTGAAGCAAGACGCGGTCCGTATGATTGCGGGCAATACCGAGCGGGTTGCACCAGTCGCGGAGCGAGGGCAGAGCGAAGAGACGCGTGCAGCTGAAACGATCACCCAGCAAACGCCTCAGCAGACGAGAAAAATGCCGAAGACCATGCAGCAAGCTGCATCAACGACCGACGAGGCGGTGCAGATGCCGGCGATTGGCAAGCTGTTTGAAAGCGTAGAACGCAAGCTGACCAACCTGCGGCTCGATTACTGCCTGTCATTCCATGAATTGAAAGTCCAACTGGATCAGGTTGAGCATATGCGGACCGAATCGGAAGTGGCGGCAGCTGCTGGGGATGAAGCGGCGCAGATCCGGATGAAGATGGGACAACAACAGCTGCAAGAGCTGGCCAAAACATTAGAGACCATACCGGCTCTTGTCCACAAAATCGAGAAAGAGCTTGTCGAGGACTTGAAGCAGTTGGAGGAAGGGATCGTGAACGCTTCTTCCGATGGCTTCGATTTGGGCGCGAGCGACTTGGACGCCGCCCTGTTGCAAGTGAAAACGGTGCTGAAGGAAGCGAAATCTGCACTGGAAGAGGGACATATCGAAAAAGCCACAAAGCTAGTGGGCGTCTTTACGATTTCGTTGGAAAAAACATACGAGCGCATCGAAGAATCGCTTGTCGGCAAAAAGGAAGCTGCGGCGACAGGTACTGCTGCGAACACGGTCGAAATGCAAGCGGAAGAGGTAGAAATCGTGCAGCCATCCATTACGGAAGAGCTGGATGCCGCACGCGAGGAGCTGCTGGGTCGCACGGTCGCCCATGACGTGCAGCCGTTTGACCAAGCGGAACCGCAGGAGCCGATCGTGGCAGCCGAGCCAGAGCCAGAACCAGAACCGGAATGGATAAAACCGCAAGAGCACGTATACAAACAGGAACCTGAACAAACGATTCACGTGCAGAAAGCTGCACCGGAACGTAAGGAAACCGCAAGTAAACAGGTGCAAGAAGACGAATATGAGCTGGTGATCCCGAAAATGGGAGCGGGGTATGCTCCACAGAAGGCGGAATTGGTCATCCAGACGGAAGACGACGTGCTCGACGAGTTGGAGCGGATCAACGGCGTGCTGCTGCGCATTAGGCAGCAGCTGAAACGAAGCTATTTGCCAGGGATTCCTGACCAGCTCAAGTATTATTTTGAACAGTCCGTGCATAATTTGGGCCAAATTACCGTCACGATGGAGCGCTATAAGTATTCGCTTGAGGAAGTAACTGTATTGTTGAACGATGCGAATGAACTGCTGGCAGAAACCGAGCTTTTGGCTGAGCGTACGATTTCCACATGCCAGTCAGCGGAAGGCGCGATCCAGTATACGAACCGCTATCGCCGTCAAAATCGCCAAGTGAACGAGCTGCTAACCAAAGCGGAGCAAGCATTCCGTCAATTGGAGTTCGCCGATGCACTCCGTCTGGCGGAAGAAGCCCGGTTGATCGTGGAGGGTGGCGAGCCGCAAACGGCGGAAAGCCGCTGGCTGCTGCGCAAGAAGAAAAAGGGATTGGGGCATGACACGAGATGATACTCCCCGTTTTTCTTTTGCTTGTCGGATTGTTGGTCATGTGGCAGCCACGTACGAAGCGATGGCAATCTCGTCTCCGCGCTCATTTGGGTAGCGACGAGCGCCGAATGAAGCAGCGAGCCAATACGTTTTTTCTGCTGGGCTTTGCCTTTGTTTTGGCAGGTCTTGCGCTCTTGTATAAAGTAACCATGAGCTAAGAAAACGTACGAAAAAGAACAAACGCCTGTCACTGAAGTGACCCCAAAAAGTTAG
>NZ_RHHQ01000013.1 GCF_003710825.1 Brevibacillus fluminis
CGTTGGACCCGTCGGACCTGTTACTGTACTCGCTGCCCCTGTCGGACCAGTTGCCCCTGTAGGACCGGTTGCTCCGGTAGGACCTGTCACTGTGCTGGCTGAACCAGTAGGACCTGTTGCTCCCGTTGGACCTGTTGGACCTGTAGACCCGGTAGGACCTGTCACTGTGCTAGCGGCTCCCGTCGGACCGGTTGCCCCCGTCGGGCCGGTTGCCCCGGTTGGACCTGTCACCGTGCTAGCCGCGCCTGTCGGACCGGTTGGACCTAATGGGCCTGTCGGACCGGTTGGACCTATTGGCCCAGTCGGACCTGTCGCTCCATTACCAAAACCAAAATAATTTGACACAATCTTACCTCCTTTACACAAGCATATTGCATACTATGAATGAGCGAAAAAGTGGCTTTCAACGCTTGACCATTTTTGCAAGAAAAGTGTTTTCGCCCTCGCATTTCCTGGCTTTTTCGATAGAGAATCCTGATATCGCTAGAATGACAGCGAACAATGCGTTCTTTTTCGATACATGCAAAAGAGCAGTCAGTAGACATCGCTCTGACTGCTCTCCTCCGGCGTTTTGCGCCCTTCCTTTACCCCAGCAGTTCCTTCAACTCCCGAATCCTCCCCGGCTCAATCGGCAAAAGCGACTTGCCATCCACGCGCACACCGCTGCCAAAGTGCAACTCCGTAACACCCGTCGCCCCGACAAAACCTTGTACGGTATCAAGCGTCAAGCCGCTTCCCGCCAAGATCGTCAGATGAGTCCCTCGCGTCCGTTCCACGAGTCTGGCCATCCGCTCGACCGCATCCAATGCGCTTTTTTGACCGCCGGAGGTGAGAATCCGTGTCACCTGCGGATACGCCAGCAGCGTTTCCAGTGCTTCATCCAAATCAGCTGCATCATCAAACGCCCGATGAAACGTCACCGTCAGTTCGCCTTTTGCTGCCTCCAGCAACCGCTCAAGTGCAGCCGTATCCACTTTTCGCTCAGCCGTTAGCGCCCCGATAACGATACCCGCCGCCCCGATTTCGCGGATGCGCGCAATGTCGTTGCACATCGTTTGAATGTCGTCGCGGTCATAATGAAACGATTGGCTATGCGGCCGAACCATCACCATAACCGGGATGTCAACGGCCCGTACCGTCTCCTCGATCAGCCCGTAGCTTGGCGTAAGTCCTCCTTCCAAAATACCTGTGACCAGCTCAAGCCGATCCGCTCCGCCCTCAATCGCAAGCCTCGCATCGGTCAATGTCGTCGAAATCACTTCTACTAGCATTCTTGCCCACGCCCTCTCTACCTGTCGCAATTCCTTCTATCATTTTTTCCATCGTCTCTTAATCGTTTGCAATCGAATGCGGTTTTTCCTTCTGCTTTGGAAAAATCCTTTCGCCTGTACAAAAAACCCCCAGGCTCATCTGCCCGAGGGTTCAACCGTCCCACTCATTTCGTTTAAAACGGGGTCGTGCACAGCGGTTTTTCACATGCGCCGAACAGCTTGCCCAGCGTCTCGACATAAGCGCTGTCCGACACTCGTACCAAGCCATAGCGCACGAGCTGACGAAAGGGCACAGCACCGACGATCAAGGAAGAAAAATCGGAAATATCCAGCTCGATCTCGACGTCATGCGCTTCCTGTTCGCTCAATGCCGCTGTGCCGTTATCGAACGCAATGACCGTGCTTCCGTGATTGTCTGGCAAAAAGCTGTCCTGCACCGTAATTTTGACCGTGCAGGTTTGACCGCCGAAATCGTGTCCGGCCAAATCGCGGAATATTCCCTTGACGTCTAGCACCCGATACATGATACCGACACCGGAAACGTGGCTTTCATGATAGACGGAAGGCAGCATCCGCCCGCTTTCATTGCGCGGGTCCGTCAGCAGCTGATGGAACGTTTCGTCCTGCGTGTTGTAAATGATCCGCTGCACCTGGTCGGCTTGGCTGCGCAAAAAGGCTATCAGCCCGGTATAAGCCTCCGTTGTTTCGGCAAAGAGCTCCTTCACCACCAAATGGTTGAAGATGAAATTCTCTTCATGCCCACGTTTGAACGTAAACGTCAGATACCCCGTGAGCTTACCGTCTTCACGATAGCCCACTGCGATGGTTTCCGGCGAAGCAAAGGTTCCCCGCTGCTCATACGTTGTACGCTGGATCATCCCATTTGTCTTGGCGGCCTGCCGATTGTACAGATCGACCATCTCCGGCAGGTCATCTGCCTTAAGGAAGGAACACCGCGATTTGTCTCCGATTTTTGGCAAGCTCGTCGGAAGGAAGCGGTACTGATGCATTTTCGTCCCTGGTCCAAATCCCATCTGCTTGTAAAAATCAACTCGGAACGGGTAGAGCATGGCCATGTTGACCCCTCGATCCAAGTAATGCTGCAAATAATAGGTAAGCATCTCCTTCGCCACTTTTTCCTTCTTATGCAGCAAGTCTACACAAACGAAGCCGATTCCGCCCGCCTGGACAGGAACCGTCAGCAGCGTCAGATCAAAGTCAAAAAACTTCATGCCGCCAATCATTCTATCGTCTTCAAACAGCCCATAAAACCGGCAAATCGCGTCCTCCTCCATTGAAGTCACAATCCGTTTTTTCAGATCACCTCGGGCTTGCTCGGAGAATGAATTCATGCCTGGATAAGCGTTAACCCCCAACCCGACAAAGGCATCCGCCTCTGCCGGACCTAATTCACGAATCGTACGCATAACAGTACCCCCTTCCGTCTTCTGCCATTATTGTAGCATCATTCAATAAAATAATCTTTATCGATTTAGGAATTTTCTATCAAATCAGCAAATTGAACAAATCTGGATCTTTGTTGATCTCGACATAGTGGAATCCTTTTTTGCTCAACCGCTCCACAAGCGGTTCGTAATCTTCTTTGTACTTCAATTCGATTCCGACTAGTGCCGGACCGTTTTCCTTGTTGTTTTTCTTCGTGTATTCAAAGCGGGTGATATCGTCATTCGGCCCGAGCACATCGTCCAGGAACTCACGCAATGCGCCGGCACGCTGCGGGAAATTCACGATAAAATAATGTTTGAGCCCTTCGTAAATCATCGAACGCTCTTTGATTTCCTGCATCCGCTCGATGTCGTTGTTTCCGCCGCTGATGATGCAGACGACCGTCTTTCCTTTGATCTGATCCCGATACAGATCGAGTGCTGCCACTGCCAAAGACCCGGCCGGTTCGACGACAATCGCATTTTCGTTGTACAGCTCAAGAATTGTCGTGCACGCTTTCCCTTCCGGCACAAGCACGACGTCATCCAGCACTTCTTTGCAAATCTCAAAATTGAGCTGTCCAACTTTTTTCACAGCCGCTCCGTCGACGAATGTATCGATGGTATCAAGCACGACTACCTGATCCCGGGCCAGCGACTCTTTCATGCCCGGTGCGCCGGTAGGCTCGACACCGATGATTTTGGTTGCAGGGCTGATGCTTTTCAGATAGGACCCTACGCCCGAAATCAGGCCGCCTCCGCCGATTCCAGCGAATACGTAGTCGATCGGCTCGTCCATCTCGTTCATGATTTCCAATCCGAGCGTCGCTTGTCCGACAACCGTGCGATAGTCGTCAAACGGATGAATGAACGACATCTCATGCTCGTCGCAGTAGCTTTTTGCCCGCTTAAACGAGTCGTCGAAAGTATCTCCTGTCAAAATCACCTCGACAAACGGCCCGCCATATCGATTCACCTGCGTAATTTTTTGGCGTGGGGTCGTCGTCGGCATGAAAATCTTCCCGTATATTTTCAGCAGTTTGCAGGAAAGAGCCACGCCTTGCGCATGATTTCCCGCGCTGGCACACACGACTCCTCGTTCCCGCTCTACTTGTGTCAATCCTTGAATCAGATTGTAGGCGCCTCTGATTTTGAATGATCTGACAATTTGCAAATCCTCACGCTTCAGATACACGTTGCATTCATAACGGTTGGAGAGGACTTCGTTGTACTGCAACGGCGTTTTGTTCAATACTTCCTTCAAAGCTTGATTGGCGATGATGACGTCCTGCACCTGGACACTTGTGGTTTGTTCGTTACTCACTTGTACTTTGCTCATTTTCCTTGCCCTTCTTTAGTAGATTCGGATTTTGGTTATTTGCCTATTGTAGCAGATTCTCTTTACTCGCGCGTATTCATTTGCTATCTTCGCTGTATGGTAGAATTTATATAAAACAGAGAAGAAAAGGAGATTTGTCATGATTTTGTCATCCCTTGATCTCACGCAAAAGCTGGATACAAAAGAATACAATGAACAGTTGGAAGAGTATCAATTAAAACTTCTGCGCCTACAGCGCAAATTATATGAAAAGGAAATTCCCCTGATCTTGGTCTTCGAGGGGTGGGATGCGTCCGGAAAAGGCGGCGCGATCAAGCGCGTCACCGAATCGCTTGATCCCCGCGGCTTCCAGGTCCATCCGATTGCAGCCCCTTCCGAGGATGAGCTGAAGCATCATTATATGTGGCGTTTCTGGACGCAGTTCCCCAAAAAAGGCGCGATTGGCATTTTCGACCGTTCCTGGTATGGCCGTGTGCTTGTAGAGCGCGTCGAAGGGTTCGCCAATCCGGAAGAATGGCAGCGCGCCTATGACGAAATCAACCACACGGAAAAAATGCTGAACGACGACGGCGCCTACATCCTCAAATTTTGGCTGCACATCTCTGCGGAAGAGCAGCTGAAACGATTCAAGGAACGGGAAAACAATCCGCTGAAAAACTGGAAAATCACCAAGGAAGACTGGCGCAACCGTGAAAAACGCCCGGAGTACGAGGAAGCCGTGGAAGAGATGATCCGCAAAACCCATTCGCCGTTTGCTCCGTGGCACTTGATCGAGGCCGAAAACAAAAAATATGCGCGCATCAAAATATTAAAAACGATCGTGCATACATTGGAATAATGAGCAAGGATTGCCCCTCTTTCGCTTTCGGCGGGCAATCTTTTTTATACAGATAGGAATTTATAAAATTCCTATCCAGTATAAAGGCAACCGCGGCTCCGCCAAGAGGCATGGCGCAGCCAGGTTTTCTAACATCCAAAGGAGGTCGGGGGCTTTGAGCAGATATGTGATGGATCACACAGCCAAACTGGGGGCCCATTGTCAGATCGGATACCACGTCATCATCCACAGCGACGTTGTCATCGGTGATCAGGTCTCAATTGCTGACACGGCAATCGTATTAGCCAAAACCAAAATCGGTGCGAGATGCCACATCGGCCCCAGCTGCGTGCTCGGCAAGCCCCCTTTCACCGCCACTCCTGCACTGCCTCCGCTTCAACTCGACCATGACGTCATGATCGGGGCCGGCGTCATTCTCCATGCCGGCAGCCATATCGAGGAAGGCGTCTGGATCGACGATTTATCTGTCGTCGGTGATTCCGTCACAATCGGCGCCCATACACGGATTGGCCGTGCCGTCACCATCGAAGGAAAAACCTCCATCGGACAGCGTGTCACCATTCAATCCGGCGCGCATCTTTCGGAAGGAATCACGCTGGCAGACGATGTCCAGATCGGCGCAAACGCGACGCTGTTTCCGGGAATTCGGGTCGGCACCAAAGCCCACATCGGCACAGGTGCTGTCGTCATGCACGATGTGGACGCCGGCAAAATCATGGTCGCACTCCCTGCTCAAATTAAACGGTAGCATCTCCTAACACACGCACGTAGAAAACAAATTCTTATCTGTGCAAAAAAGAACCGCTTGGGTTCTTTTCTTTTGTTTATAAATGTTGTGCTGTCGTATTCAGGGTATCAGCTGACATCGCGACCTTGTCAGAGGCCATGCCGATTTCATCGATGCTCCGGACCAAAATCTTCATCTCCGCTTCCACGCGGTCGATCTGCGTGATGCTCTCCTGCATGGAGCTAGCGATCTGATCAAACGCCCGCCGCGTCGCTTCAGACTCTTTTAACCCGTTGCTCACCAGCGATTGCACGTTGTTGATCGACTGGACGACAGACTGGGTATACAGGCTGGTTTCTCCGATCAAACTGGAAATTTGCTTGACGGAAACCTGCGTCTGCTCCGACAACTTGCGCACCTCGCCTGCTACGACCGAGAAGCCTTTGCCGTGCTCCCCTGCCCGCGCTGCCTCAATCGCGGAATTGAGCGCCAGCAGATTGGTTTGCTGCGCGATCTGCTGTACGATCTGGATGACGTTCTTGATTTGCTCCGCGGACCCATTCAGCTTGGTCACCGTCTCCTCCATCTCTACCGTACTTTGATGGATCGTGCTGATGCGCTCTTCCAGCTCTTTGACCTGCTCTTGCCCACGATAGGCGTAATTTTGCGTTTCTTTTGACTTTTCCGTGCTGTATGTCACGATCCGGCTGACTTCCGAGCTGTTGGCCATCAGTTCCTCGATCGATGCCGTCGTCTGTTCGGTCAACGCAGCCAATTCTTCGCTGATGGAGCCGATCTTGTCTTTCAGTTCGGCTTTGACGATTTCATATTGCTTCGTGCGCAGGCGGATGTTTTCCTTTTCATACGCTTCAAGTACGATTTGCTGTTCGAAATTGAGAATTTTGGTGATCACCTTGCTTACGCGCACGTACTCTTCCAACGCCAGATGTTGATGGGCGGTATCAATCAGTGCCGCTTGCAAATTTTGAAACGCGCCCATATACCATTTGGGCTCAAGGCCGATTTGCACATGGCGGTCTGCCACTCGGATGCGCTTGTCCAAAAAGTCACGGTCGATTTTGCCGCTGAACATTTCAATCAGGTGGGCTTGCAGCGTCTTTTTCAATCGGTCGATCGTGCTGTGTTTCCGGATCAGTTCATGCAGCAGCGGAACCTCCAGCACAGAATGATAAAATGCCTCGACAATCTCTTCGATATTCGCCATGATGAAGGGTTGGAGCGCTTTGGAGATCAGCAGTTCCTCTTTGGTGAGATCGATCATTTTCATCTGCTGGACATGCTCATCGTCATCAAGCTCAATTTCGACAGCATGCTTCTTTTTCAGCTCATCCACAACCAATGTAATGTGATTTTCCGGCTGTTTCTTTCCCATAAATGGAAATAATCGATGAAAAGGACACTTGCTCATAAGTTTGATACACCCCGCACATTTTAGTAGCATTAAATACCATTTCCACTGTCCAATTGGTAATAACGTCAAAAAAACCAGCCTAACAAGATCGTCGGCCGGTTGCACTACTAGCTCCAAACCGCCCAAGTGCCCAGAATTAAGGCGGTTTCTCATAGCATTCCATTATGTAATTGGGTTTAGCTCATGCAAACTTATTTCATTATTGTAGCAGTGCATATTATTAGTAGCAATTACCAACAATCCTAATTCACATTTTGTTCATCATTTGTCGAATTCGAACGAGGTCGTCGCTCAGGACATCTCTCCTTACAACAAATGGTATACTGATTACTGAACAAGGGATTGTCCACGGAAGGATGCTGCCTGAGATGAAAATTCGACTGGTCCAAAACGGACTGATAACCGAAATCGATGATATCGAGGAAACGACTTCACCGCCCTACAACGGCTTTTACTGGATCGAGGCCGGCCTGTTTGATTTAGACGTGCTCCAGCAGCTTTTTGGTCTGCATGATCTGGCGATTGAGGACTGCATCGATGAAGAAGAGCAGCGACCCAAGCTGGAGCAATACCACGATCATTATTTTATCGTCATCAACAGCATCCAATTTACGAATCACGAAATCTTTTTGCGTGAGGTGAACCTGTTCCTCGGTGAGCACTACATCATCACGATCACCAAGTACCCAATTGATGAGATGCAGCGCATGCCAGCCCTCTTGCGGGAAGAGGAAGTGAATGCTGCCGACCTCTTTCTCTACCATCTGGTTGACCAGATCGTGGAATCGTATTTCGATGTTATTGACCAAATCGAGATCATGCTGGAAAATTTGGAGGAACAAATCCTTTTAAACACACAAAAATCCCAATTGAACCAAATCATTGGGCTTCGTCGGGAGATTTTATATGCGAAGAAGATGATCGGGCCGCAGCGAGACTTGATCGCCGCGCTCAACAAAAAGGAGCTTGTGCTGATTGATGACAAGCTGCAAAAGTATTTCGGCGACATTCACGAAAACGCGGTAAAAGTGGCGGAGAGCTTCGAAACGTTCCGCGACTTGATCGCCAACTTGCGTGAAGCGTACCAGTCTGCCTTGTCGGGTCGCGCCAATGACATCGCACGGATTTTCACCGCACTGACCACCATTTTCATGCCGCTTACCATCGTAACCGGCATCTACGGCATGAACTTCACGAACATGCCCGAGCTGCATACCCGCTACGGCTATTTTATCGTCCTTGGCTTCATGTTTTTCCTGGCGCTCGGCATGTACCTCTTTTTTAAAAAGAAGGACTGGCTATAACGGTAGCGATCGGATGGGATTCGGCGATCATCAGATGAAGTTGCTTGCTCAAATCGACTTCCATCGGGTGATCCAACACCCGCTTTTCAGCGTCATGCAACAGCCGGATAATCGGCCTGCTGGGCAGCCCCTGATTGTATCCAGTGACAACGCCGCTCTCCCCCGTATCGAGTGTAACGGACAGGCCGAGCGGGTACAACGCAATCGTATTCCGAAACGCCTCGACGACCTTGTGATCAAAATGTTTGTCCACGCCAGCATACAGCAGCTCCATAGCCACATGCGGCAGCAGCGCCTGCCGGTAGACCCGATGGGACGAAAGCGCATCGAACACGTCGCAAACGGTCAAGATCCGCACGTACGAATGGATTTCGTCCCCTTTTTTCTGGTGCGGATATCCGCTTCCGTCCAGGCGCTCATGGTGCATCAATGCGCACTGTGCGGCAAACTGCATCATGCTGTCGCCGTTTTTCATCAGCTCGTAGCCTAGCTTCGCATGCTGCTTCATGATCTGATACTCTTCCTCGGTCAAGCTCCCCGGCTTTTGTGCGATGCTTGCGGGTATCATCATTTTGCCGACATCGTGCAGCATGGCCCCCATGCCGATTTTCACCAGCTCCTGATCGCGCAATCCCATTTTCCATGCAACCGCAATCGTGTACAAGGTCACGTGAAAAGAGTGGGAAAAAAGATAATGATCCACCGCGCAGCTCGTTCCGAACAAATTGAGTGCTGCCTGGTTTTGACTCAGCTCACCGATGATCTCGTTCATCACCTGCTGCAGTTTGGCCCCCAGCTCATCCTCGGAAAAGAGCGTTTGCCACTGCTGCGGCTCTTCGGCCACCTGGCGAAACGTCCGTTCGATGAAGGCCAGCGTCTTGATCCGCGTTTCCTCGCTGACAATCTCATCTACATTGAGCTTGTCGGTCCACTCATCCTCTATGTAAATCAATTCGATATGTAAACGAACAAGTCGTTCTAGCATCGCCTCTGTGATGACGGCACCTTGTGCCAATAGGACGGCGCCGTTGTCCGCGTAGATGGTTCGAGCCAATTTGGCCCCTGGTTGACATTCTCGGAGTGTAATCAACCGCATCACATCGACACCTTTCCCCATGAGATAATCTTAATTATATAGAAATATCTACCATAGAAAATAGTGCTAGGAGTTCATTTCGTGAACCATTTGTGAGGATTTGTACTTAGAAAACCTGGCTACGCCAAGCTTTTTGGCGGGGCCGCGGTTGCACTTATACTGGATAAGAATTTTATAAATTCTTATCTGTACGAAAAAAAAATAAACCGCTCCTGATTTTGGTTCAGAGCGGTTTGTGGAAAGAGCTGTCGATTTTTGGATTAAAACATCTTGCGGATCGCATCGCGTCCGGTCATTCCAGCCGTAATTCCCCGTGATTCGGCTGTCGCCGTTACAGATTCCAGCGGAGCGTCGAGCAGCTCGTCGATCGTTTTCACCCCGACAGCGCGACCCGCGAGAATTTCCCGGCTTGCCAGACGGGTGTTCAACAAGCCTACGTCCAAAGCCCCGCACATAATGTACCCGTGATCGGTTGAAACCGATAGCAGTGTTGTTTTGGGCAAATAGACGGTTACGGCTGTCGCCGTTCCTTCTTCAAAGCGAATGGGTTTTACCTCAATCATTCTTATTCCCTCCTCCAGCTGCGCGCTCTTGCGCGTCTATTGCAGGATACGCAGGGAAGTGATCGCTGGTTAATGCAGGACATCACGGGGGCGCTCATCCTCCATCGCGACTTTGCGCTTCAGCACCTCGATGAAATAGTTCGCCACCATGTGGAAGACCTCTTCCTCCTCCATCTCATCAATCAGCTGGTTCAAGTCATCAGCCGACTGTTCCTGCAGCGTACCGACGACGATGGCGATAATGTCTTCTTCCGCCCCGTTAAAATGGCCCCGGTACATTTCATACAATTGGTCAACAAAGCGCATCGAACTACCACCTCGACACTTAGCTTTCCCCAAATCCTAGAAAAGTTAGCAACGAGTATAGCGCGGCGTGAAGCTTGATTGAACGATCGCCTCATTGCCCAGTGTAGCAGCAAGCACTTCCCTTAATACCTCTGGCAGAAAAAAACGAATATCCTTCCCGTCCAAGAGCTCCGGCAGCAAGCGCCGGTTGTACATGAACATATCGACTGTCGCGACTCGGTAAGCTCGAGCGGGTTCAAGGGGATGACCATCTATTTTGATTTGTTTGATTGTACTGTCAGGTGTATCCCCATATTCGACCGTCATGCCATCGATGCCCATCCAACCTGCCACTTTGCCGCGAAAGCCGAAGCCACGCAGCTCCTTATGGACAAATTCGGGCTGTATCGCCCGTTCCATCACTTTGGCGAGCTGAGCGCCAGTCAAGGTGACCACGCACGGATTGATTGGGTGCGGCAGGCAGCGAAGCAGCTCCAGCTTGGTTACGGGACCGGCCGGCAATTCCGTCAGCAACAACCCGCTGTTTGCCATCCCCACGTCCGCCTTAGTCCAATCGCGGATGCTCGCCGCAAGAAATGTAGCAAACGGACTTTCCTTTTCCCAATCCAGCTGAAAATCGACGGGCAGCTGTGCCACGGTAGTTATGAGCAGCTCCTCCGCTTGCCGGAACTCCTGCGCGAGAAAAGCGCGGACCCCCGAATCCTCGGGATAATCGAGCGGATCGAGCACTTCCGCATCGGCTGCGGTTACCTTACTGCTCTGATGATCGATTGACAGTGTAATATGCCCGACCCGCTGGCCGAATTTGCCGGTCTGGGCAATCAAAGTCGAGCCGACCTGCTGGCCGTGCTCCAGCAAATGATGCGTGTGGGCGCCGAGAATCACATCGATTCCCTCGATTTGCTCGGCAAGCTCCACATCCAGCTGATAACCCAAATGAGAAAGCAGCACGACTGCATCAACATGCGGGCGCAGCGCCGAGACTTGCTCAAGCAAAATGGCTCTCGGCGCCAGTGCGTCCCAGCCAAGCTGTTGATAAGCGGGAGTAAAAGGAGCCGTCACGGCGAGGATGGCCACCTGCACGTCGCCAAAGCGATGAATCGCATACGATACCGCCCAAGGAGGAATCTCTCCCGTCTCGGGCTCACGCAAGTTACTGAGGACGACCGTAAAATCGGCTTGCTGGTATAGCTGATTCAACTGTGCCTTGGTCAAGGTCAGCCCTTCATTGTTGCCGATGGTGGCATACTGATAGCCGCTCCGATTCAAGATTTGCGTATTCGCTTTTCCCCACGTCGCCTCGGTCGGCTCGCTCATCCGGTCTAGATGATCGCCGATATCAACCGTCAGCACATGCTCCCCTTGCGCTTCCCACCGGCTTCGCTTTTCCTTCAGCAACGCGGCAATGTGCGGCATTTGTTCAAAGTGGCTGTGTAAATCGTTCGTATGCAGAATATGTAAGGTACAGGTACTCGTCACACGGCTCCCTCCCTTCACTTTTATCCTATTCATGGAAAATGGGGTCGTGTCGTCATTTTACATGCTGCTTTTTTCCCCTATTTGCTTTAGAAAACCTGGCTGCGCCATGCTTTTTGGCGGAGTCGCGGTTGCACTTATACTGGATAAGAATTTTATACAAAATACTTATCTGTATATAAAATATTCCGTTATCATTTGCACAGCAATTGCGAGAATCAAAATGCGCAGTAAAAATACAAGCGTGCGCCCTTTCAGCCGCGAAGCAATTTTTGCCCCGAGCACGCCTCCTACCAAAGCCCCCGGCGCCAAGGCGAACACATAAAGCCATGCCACTTGATGGTGCATGATATTGGTGATGCTGCCGACCAGGGAAGATAGAAAAATGACGCACATCGAGGTTGCTGTAGCCATATGCGGAGGAAAACGAAACAGAATCAGCATGACCGGCACCATGAGAATGCCGCCCCCCACACCGAACAGGGAGGAAACATTGCCGACCAGAAACGCAAGTAAAATGGAGAGCCATCGGCTGTAGCCGTACGTGTGGGTTGTTCCGCTCTCGTCCACATACGTTCGTTTGACTTCCCATTCCACATGGCGCGGCTTCAGCTTGTCCTTCACCATCATCAAGACGAACATGGCGAGCTGGAACAGACCGAATACGAGCGAAAACGTATGGGAGTCGAACAGCTTGTTCAAATAGACACCGGTGATCGCCCCAGGGGCGCTTCCGATAAAGAACAGCAAGGCACTTTGTATGTCCACTTTTTTCTGTTTGAGATACGTAACCGATGACGACAGCGCCGTAACCACGATGACAAACAGCGAAGTGCCGGCAGCCAGCTGCGGCGTCATCTCACCGGGGTAAAAATGGTTCACAACATAAAGCAGGGCAGGTACGAAAAACATGCCCCCACCCATGCCGACCAGACTGCCGATGATGCCGGCCAGCAAGCCAATCAGCAAAAACAAAACCACGATGGTAATCATGATGACACGTCCACGTCCTTTAGAACAGCTCCATTTGCCGAGGGTTCAACCCTTCCGGCTCAATGTGTAGTATCTCCATAAACCGCTTGGCATTCGCGACGGCATCCCCGCCCGAGTTGTTGTTGAACAGGATGCAGACTTCCTGCGCCTCCTCCCCAAGCGTCCGAATTCGCGGCGCCCATTCCTGCAGCTCCGCTTCATCATAGCGATACAAATACCGCACATCCCGCCAGTTTTGTCCCTCCCCCGCTTCTCGCCAGCCGGAGTTGTTCCGCCCGTGAAACCGGACGAGCGACAGCGCTTCGTTTGTGACAGCGGGAACGATCGGCACGCAGCCATTCCCTACCTGGGGCTCATCGCAAACAACATGGATCGCACCAAGCTCGCGCAAGAACGAAAGCGTCTTGTCCCGATAGGCCGGCGCGAACCAGCTTTGATGGCGAAACTCGACTGCGACGCTGTACTGCTGAAACGCAGACACACAGCCTTGCACATACTGGACATGCTCGCGCTTGCAATCGAACCACGGCGGGAACTGAAACAAGAGCATCTTCAGCTTATTGGCCCAAACGAGCGGCTGAATGCTCTCCTCGAACTGTGCGAACAATTCTTTTCGTCCGACCGTCTGCTCACCGCGCTGATGACCGGTCATGCCTTGGTGCGGTTTTACGATGAACCCGAATGAGCTAGGCGTGTCGCGCGCCCATTTCTCATAATTTTTTTGTGGTAAAATGGCGTAGAACGAACTGTCCACTTCCACGATAGGGAAATGGCCTGCGTATACCGACAGCTTGTCTTGGCTGCGCACGCCCTGCGTGTACAGCTCATGATGATCGCCCCAGCCGCAGACGCCTACGATCAGTTTGCTAGTTTCCATCACGTTACATCCTTTTTCAAAAGGAGATCGAAATCATGCTTTCTTCCATTATGGGCGAGCCCTTTACCAATAAGCATACCAGACTCTGGATGGATCGAAAAGTCTACGAGCGCTTGCTCGATGCAGGCCAAACTGCACGCCCAAAAGAATTCGCCGCCTTGCTGGGAGGGACGGGCGCGCACATCACTGCCAGCTTCTCCCCTTCGCAGCTGGCAACAGACCGCACTTCATTTCACTGGGACGGGCCTACGCTTCTCTCCGCATTGCGAGAGATTGGTCAGAGTCAGCTGCAATGGCTCGGCGTCTTTCATACGCATCCGCTGACCGCACCGCTCCCTTCTTCTGCTGACCATGCCGGTTGGCATTATCCCGCACTCAGCTACTGGATTCTTTCGCTTGCGGGACGGGAGCCGGAGCTGCGTGCGTACCAGTTGACGGAAGGCGTGTTCCAGCCGCGGTCCTTTATGCTGGTCGACTGAGCGGCTCAACTACCGTAGTCATTGCTTTTGCAACCGCATTCCGCTATAGTTTTTCGTATCGAAAGTGAACATCGGCTTTCGCTTACCTTTTGCCAAGAAATCTTCTTATACAGGAGGCTCGCGCATGATCTACGAATACTCAGAAGCGAATGGCATTCCAGAGATGGAGCTAGACGACATCGATAAACAAATTCTCAAAGAGCTGCATGATAACAGCCGCATCTCATACACGGATCTGGCAAAGCAGATCGGCATTTCCCGCGTTGCCATTCAGGCGCGCATCAGCGCATTGGCCGAATCCGGGGTCATCGAACGCTTCACCGTCGTCATCAACCCCACCAAAGTCGGCATTCAAGTTTCCGCCTTTTTCAATGTCGATATCGAACCGAAGCACCTGGATGAAGTAGCCGAAAAGCTGTCGCGCGAGCCCGCCGTGACGAGCCTTTACCACATGACTGGACCGAGCACCTTGCATATGCACGGAATATTTAAAAACATGCAAGAGATGGAAAGCTTTTTGCTGAACCGGCTTTACACCTTGCCGGGGATTATGCGCGTCGAATCCCAGCTGCTGCTGAAGCGATACAAGAGCAGAATGGGTATGAAGCTGTAGCTTAAACCTATGAAAAAGTCCCCTTCCGCGCAAGCCAGCGGGGCGAATACGCCCGACAGACCGTACAGAAGGGGACGTCAGTGTCCCACGAATGATCGTTATGCTCACGCCACTGAATGGGACAGCACGAGCCCGCCATAAACGAATGCGATCACAATCACGACCGCAGGGTGGATTTTCCATTTGGTCATCATCAAAAAGCTGACCGCGGCGATACCGAGAAATTGCCCCCACCCGATTGAATGAAAAGACACCAACCCCATCTCCCACGTGAGCAAAAGCATCATGATTGCGATAACAGGCTGTACCAGCAATGTCATCCCTTTCACCGCATCCGAGCTACGGTAGCGATTCAATAGCCGCAGCAGGAAGATCAACGCGAGTATGGAAGGCACGACCGTGGCTACCGTCGCGACAAGCATGCCGATCCACCCCGCCTGCTGGTAACCGACAAAAGCAGCAATTTTGGTTGCGATCGGACCAGGTAATGCATTGGCAACCGCGAGCATGTCGCCGAACTGCTCATTGGTGAGCCAATGATAATGGTTCACGATCTCCTCCTGCATGAGCGGAATCGACGCAGGACCTCCACCATAGCCAAGGATATTGGCCATAAAAAATCCCCAAAAAAGATTTATCAAAAGAAGAAAGCTCATAGCGGCACCCCTTCGTTCGACTTCGTCGTTTGTTCCGGTTGCTCTTCTTCCCTTCGCCGCTTGATCCGGTTCATCACGCGCAGATGAAAGGCGCCGTATAAAAGAAACGCGGCAACGACGATGGCCGGATGCAGGTCAATAATCGACAACAACAAGAACGCAAGCGCGGCAAAGCACACGCTGGCCGCTTTCCCCAATCCCTTCCACGCCTTCATGAAAAACTCATACGCCATCTGGGCCAGCATCACGGCGATGACGGGTCGCACCCCCTCGATCATGCCGGCGATGACAGCCGAATCTTTCAAGGCATACAAAATCCCGAGCAAAGCAACCATAGCCAAGTTCGTCGGCAAAATGTGGGCCAGAACTGCGACGATCGCACCGAGCCCTTTTTTCTGCTGATAGCCAAGATAGGCAGCCATTTTGGTTGCGATCGGCCCGGGCAGCGCATTAGCCAGCGCCAAAATCTCCCCGAATTCCTCTTCGCTAACCCATTTGTATTTGTTCACCGCTTCATGGCGGATCAACGGCATGACAGACGGCCCGCCACCGTACCCGATTATACCGGTCCGTACCATGGCGATGACGATCTCTCTATATGGAGCAACTCCCATCTCGCCCTCTCCCCTCGACATTCTACAAGACATTACGAAACCACTTTTTAATAATCAATTACGTTATGTATAAATATATCCCAAAATAATTTCGCATTCAACAAATAAATCGATATTGACTTAACAAAAGAAATATGCGAAATTTTATGATGAATCTGATCACACTTCATTACCCATTTACAGAAAAATTGAAAAGGGGGACTTCTCGTATGGCTGATCGTCCGGCAAGAAATCCGCGAGCGACACGCTCTGTTGTGCACGCCCCAAACGGAATGGTGGCGTCAAGCCAGCCATTGGCATCTGCGGCAGGCCTGCGCATCCTACTGCAAGGAGGAAATGCTTTTGACGCCGCTGTTGCGACCGCCGCTGCCTTGACGGTGGTGGAACCGATGCAAACCGGTCTTGGCGGAGATATGTTCGCGCTTCTTTATAACCAAAAAAATAAAAAGGTGGAGGCCTTAAACGGCAGCGGTCGTGCGCCGCAAAAAGCCACCCGGGATTTTTATCGCTCTAAAGGATTCTCATCAATGCCTGAGAGAGGCATCCTTTCCATCACGACGCCCGGAACCGTCGATGGCTGGGCCGAAATTCTCGAGAAACACGGGACCATGACGTTCGCACAAGTTTTGGCGCCTGCAATCGAGTATGCCGAAAAAGGGTTTCCGGTTTCCGAAATCATCAGCAACCAGTGGAAACGCGAAGAAGAATTGCTGCGCGCTACATTGGCTGCAAGCGAAACGTTTTTGCTCGATGGACGGGCGCCGCGAGAAGGCGAGCTGTTTGTGAATCCGCGCCTGGCAGCGACATTGAAAGCGATCTCCGCTGGTGGCCGCGATGCTTTTTATAAAGGAGAAATCGCCCGCAAAATCGCTGCTTATATGGAGGAGCACGGCGGATTGCTCACGTATGACGACTTGGCAAGCCATTCCTCCACATGGGTCGAGCCGGTCAGCGTGACATACAAAGGCCATCGCGTTTACCAGCTCCCGCCAAACGGGCAAGGCGTGGTCATGCTCAACATTTTGAACATCATGGAGCAGTTCGACCTGTCATCCATGCTGCACAATTCCGCTGACTATGTGCATGTGCTGGCGGAAGCGACAAAGCTGGCCCTCGCTGACCGCGACCATTTCATCTGCGATCCGGCGTTTTCCACCATTCCGCTGGATCAACTCCTCAGCAAGGAATACGCCACAGCGCGCAGCCAGCTCATCTCCATGGACAGCGTCATCAAGGAGGCTGGTCCTGGGCTGGAGATGAAATCCGATACCGTCTATTTCACAGTCGTGGACAAGGACCGCAACGCGATTTCCTTCATCAACAGCGTCTTTGACGGCTTTGGCTCTGGCATTGTGGCTGGGGACACCGGGATAGCCCTGCAAAACCGCGGTTCCGGCTTCTCGCTCGAAGAAGGGCATCTCAACCAATTGGAGCCTGGCAAGCGGCCGCTCCACACCATCATTCCGGCGATGGTAACAAAGGATGACCAACCGTTTTTGTCCTACGGCGTCATGGGCGGCGATATGCAGACCCAAGGGCAGGTACAAGTGCTTTTGAATCTGCTTGAGTACGGTATGAACATCCAGGAAGCGGGCGAAGCGCCGCGCATGCGCTACCTTGACCATGAGCTTGCGCTTGAAAGCGAGTTTGCCGGAAGCGTCCGGTACGGCTTGATCGAAAAAGGACATAAGGTCGTATCGTTGGTAGACTGCTTCGGCGGCTTTCAAGGCATCCTAATCGATCCGAAGACCGGTATGCTGCAAGGCGGCTCGGACCCACGGAAAGACGGATGTGCGATCGGTTACTGATCGCTTGTGCTTGCGTGAATGATGGGGACACAGTGTGTTGTCCCCTCCTGCACTATATCGTTCGAAAATTCAAATTATTATTATTTACCATTCGCGAAAGGTGTGTTACTGTGAATTCCGAAATCAAATTGCAGCGCTCTCTCACCTTGCTCCCGGCTGTTTTGTTCGGGCTCGCCTTCATGTCGTTGGGCACTGTGTTTAGCACATTCGGCATCGCCTCCGTCGAATCCCACGGGATGATCGTCGGCTCCTACATCCTCGCCTTGGTTGTGATGCTGTTCACCGCCTACAGCTACGGACAAATGGCAAAAGCGTACCCTATTTCCGGCGCCGCTTATTCGTACGTGCAGCGGTCGATTCATCCCCATCTGGGCTTTATGGTCGGCTGGTCCATCTTGATGGATTATTTGTTTACGCCGATGGTGAACTTCTTGCTTTTCCGTATTTATTTCGCCGCTTCGTTCCCTTCGGTACCTGAATATGTCTGGGTTTTGCTCATGATCGTCACGGTCGGCTTTGTCAATATCAAAGGCATAACGCTCGCCTCCATCGTGAATCGGATCATCATATCGTCCGTCGTGCTATTCCTTCTCATCTTTTGCATTCTTTCCATTCATACGGTTCTCAATGGGACAGGCACCGCTACTCTGGCGACTAGCACACCTGTTTTCAACCCGCAAGAATCGTTTTCGCTGCTGGTCGCAGGAGCGGCTATACTCTGTTTCTCTTTCCTTGGATTTGATTCGGTTTCCACCCTCTCGGAAGAAACGATCAATCCCGAAAAAACGATCCCGAAAGCGATTTTTATCAGTACTTTGATCGGGGGCCTTATCTTTATTTTCGTCGCGTATGTGACCTACTGTGTTTGGCCGGACTACACCACCTTCAAAGACCCGTCTTCCGTCTCACTCGACATCATCAAGCTGGTGGGTGGAAATGTGCTCGCAGCGTTTTTCCTGGCGGTGAAAGCGGTCGGCTTCTTCGCTTCTGCTGTTGCCTCGCAGGCGAGTACTTCGCGGGTACTGTACTCGATGGGGCGTGACGGGCAGCTGCCACGGAGTTTTTTCGGCACGCTTCACCCCAAATTCCAGACGCCTGTCAACAACATTTTGCTGATCAGCGCGTTTTCCTTGCTGGCCTTGTTCCTCAGTCTTGATCTGGTTGCTTCCTTTATCAACTTCGGCGCCTTTTTCGCCTTCACCTGCGTAAATATCGCCGTGATTAAACATTATTTCATCGACAGAAAGCAAGAGACGGCCCGCTCGTTTAAAAGCTTTCTCTCTCATCTGCTTGTCCCGGCGATCGGCGCGGGATTGGATATTTGGATGCTGATCAACCTAGACGGCTACTCCAAGCTGCTCGGCGCCGTCTGGTTCGTGATCGGCCTGGTTTATCTGGCTTTTAAAACGCGAGGCTTCCGACGCAAGTCACCTTCGATTCCGGAAGCGGATCGTATCATCGAACAGGCGTAACGTTAGAAAACTTTGCTGCGCCAGCTTTTGGTGCAGCCTTAGTTGAACTTATACTGGATAAGAATCGTTATAGATTCTTATCTGTAAAAAAAAGAATGTGCTGACAACGTCGGGAAAACCACTCCCATACTTTGCAGCACATTCTTTGCTTTTACACGACCTCGATGCTCGGCTCCACAGTTACAGCCACATTGCCGCGCAGCGCTTTGGTAATCATACACGCTTGCTCGGCGCGATGTGTCGCTTGCTCTGCTTGCTTCACTTGCTCCTCATCCGCATCAGCGAGCAACAAATGCGGGCGATGGATGATTTGCTGGAAGCTTTGCTTGCCGCCTTCCACGACGACGAGCCCTTCCGACTGAAGCGTGAGCGATTTCACTGTGAGCGTGCGCCTCTGCAAAATGGCGGCGAGCGTGATCAGGTAGCAGTTCATCGCCGCACCGATCAAGAGCTCCTCCGGATTGGTGCCAACTCCTGGCCCATTCATTTCGCTCGGAACGGAAATCGCGGTTTTCAGCCCTTTTCCACTCAATGTGCCCGTACCGGACAGGCCGCCTTCCCATGTTGCCTTCAGTTGAAAACGATGTTCCTCCATGTCCTCACCCTCAACCCTTTTTCTCCAGTTTACTCTTCCTTGCGGGGTTGCTCAACGTCTGATTGAGGAGGAACAGCGCTCTTTACTTCCTTTGGCTGTAATGTAGGCTCCTCCGGCTGTTTCGCCTGTGCGGCCGCTTCCGGCGCGTTCGGCTGTTTCATGAAACGCCCGATCATCTCGTTCATGTCCAAGCCTGAAACATCTTTGAGCATTTCCGGTAGCTGGGACATCAACTTCGTCACATTGGTGCTCAAACGATTGACGCCATCGCCCTGCCCGTTGCCCGTGTCGATGATCGTCACCTTGTCGATCGCCTTCATCGGTTCCGCCACTTTCGCAGCCAACTCTGGCATCATCTTCGCCACGATATCGAGGACCGCCGCCTGCCCGAATTTCTCGAACGCTTCGGCCAGCTTCTCTTTCCCTTCCGCTTCTGCCTCCAGCTTGAGCCGCGTTACCTCAGCCTCAGCTGTACCTTTGGCTTTTTCGGCTTCGGCGATCGCCAAACCTTCCAGCCGTTTTTGCTCTGCCATTGCTTTCGCTTCCGCTTCAATGCTATATTTCAATGCGTCCGCTTCCCGCATTTTTCTCGCTTTATCCGCTTCTGCCGCCTGTTCGACCGCATAGCGTTCCGCATCCGCTTTCTTTTTCACTTCCGCATCGAATTGGCGCTCGCGACGCAAAATTTCTCGCTCTTCCAGTTCGATCTGCTTTTGTTTGCGCACGATGTCGATCTTCATTTCTTCCTCGGTTACCTGCTGCTTGGAGACGGCCTCCTGCAGCTTGTAAGCCTGATCCGCTGTCGCTTTCGCCCGATCCTGCTCTTGCTTGAACTCCGCCACCTTCAACTCTTTGTCCTTTTCCGCTTCGGCGATGTTCGTCTCCTTCAACAGCTCCGCCTTTTTCGCCTCTTCCTCCGCTTTTGCCTGCTTGATTCGCGCTTCCTTGTCCGCTTCTGCTTGCGAAATCGTCGCATCGCGCTTCACAGCGGCGATTTGCGGAATACCTAATGCCGAGAGATAGCCATTTTTATCGCGGACATCTTTGATGGTGAAGCTGACGACGGTCAAACCCATCTTCTTCAAGTCTTTTGCGGCAACGCCCTGCACCTCTTGGGCAAAGCGCTCGCGATTTTTGTAGATTTCCTCGACAGTCATGCTACCCAGGATCGCACGCAAGTAGCCTTCAAGCACTTCCTGCGCTTCTGCCTTTAACGCGTCATTGGATTTGCCCATGAACTGCTCAGCTGCGGTCGCGATGTCTTCGATCGAGCCGCCAACCTTGATGATCGCCGTCCCGTCCGCCATCACCGGCACACCTTGTTCGGTATACACTTCCGGCGTCGACACGTCCAGCTTGTGCGACAGGAGGCTTAAGAAATTGGCCTGCTGGAAAATCGGGAGAATAAACGTACCGCCGCCGCGCACGATCTTCATCTTGCGGCCCGATTCGTCGGAAAGCACATTTTTTGTCCCAAGATAGCTTCCTGTGACGATCATCGCCTCATCGGCTCCGACGGTTTTGTATCGTGCCCAGAAGGCGATCCCAATAACAACGAATATTGCAACGATTGCGACTAAAACGACTAGCGTTACTGGCTCAAAATTCATGCAACCACCTCATTTTTTTATTGATAAGGCACTACATACAGCACATTTTCTTTTACCTCGACCACGACGATTCGCACGCCTTCGACAATCGTTTCCTGCTCGAAGCTCGCTGCGATGTGATTCGTCACTCCATTCACCATCGGGATCAATACTTCCCCATAGCCTGTCGCCGGAACGGTCACCAGCACATCGCCGATTTTGCCCTGTAGATCATTCATGGAGTATCCGGTCGATGCCTCCGCATTCTTCATCGGCTGAATCCACAGGAAATACGAGGCGATCGCCACCGCCACGCCGCCCAAACCGGCCAGCAAATACACAATCCCCGGTGAAAAACTGCTGAAACGCCACAGAAGAAAACCTAACCCGCCGAACGCTGCGGTTCCGCTTACCCACATGAGCGGGTGTAGCAGAGGTATCTCGACATGGCCGAAACCGTGCAGGGAGATGTCCGCGGCAAACAGCACAAAGAGGGAATAAATCAGTCCGAATCCCAAACAGCCGAGAAACAACCATTCCTGCCAGACCATCCAACAGCCTCCTTTCCAGTTAGTTATTTCCATTAAGTAATACGACTCGGGGGTGGGAAAAGTTTCGACATTTTTCCTATTTTGTGGGCGGTTGGTGGGCTTCGGTTGTCGGGCGGGGATTTTTGAAAAAAACCGCACTCCGCTGTTACAATGCCTACTGGGGGTCGGGGGGAACGGCTTGCACGAAAAAAAGGGAACCGCGCCCCAAAGCCACACGCTGCGCGGCGGGTGTATCTCAAGGAAGTAGATGTGGCGCAAAGGCGTTCCCTTTTTTTCGCACAAGCCTGGCAGGCATTGTAAAGGCTGCGTACCGTTTTTTTCAAAAATCCCTTCGCTGCTGGGGGAAGGACACCTTTTGCTTACAAGCGCTTCAGCTGCTGCCGCTTGCCGTACGTCCCGGTGCGCCACAGCCACTCTACGGGGCCAAACCGGTAATGTGTAAGCCATAGTCGGGCACACCATAGCTGCACAGCGAACAAGATGAGACATAGAATCGTCCCGGTTACTAGTGTTAGCTCTGCGCCAGTTGCCTGTAAGCATGCCACAAGCGCCGTCCAGACTAGCGTCTGCGTTAAATATGTGGTGATGGCCAGCTTGCCGATCCTTGCAAACATTACAAAGCGCTTTTGCCAGATCGGGTGTTCAAGCAGAAGCATGAGGCTGGTTACATAGAATAGCGCCAATGTTTTCCCGCTGAAAAACACCCACGCAAAGGCCGAATTCGTGCCGTACGATTCGTTTTTGAAAAATGCGAGGAGAATTAGAAACCAGGAAGGAAGTGTGGCGATGAGACTGCCTATTTGCAGCACGCGCAACGGGCGGCGAAAGCGATCGATTTGCGTGAACACTTGTTTTTTTCCGCAGTATAAGCCTAACAGGAACAGCCCAAGAATTTCGGGAAACAGCTGTGGTGCCGCACTTATTTCGCTCCCGAATACATACCAGATCGTATCCAGTCCATTTTGCCAAAATCCTGCTTCGTTCGACGGCAATCCGCTCGTTCCCCCGACATCCAGATTCATCATCGCGAGAACGACCACCGGCAGCATAGAGAATGCCAGCAAGCCGATCGCCATCCCCAGCACGTTGCCTTCGTGCTTTCTGTAAAACGATAGCAGAAAGAATCCGATCGCCGCATACAAATGCAAAATATCCCCGCGAAAAAACAGTAGATGGACAACACCAAACAAAAACAGGACCAGCAGCCGACGCGAGAACAGCAGGTTTACCTGTTCTCCGCGTTTTCCCGCTCGATCCATGAATACCCAAAAGCCGACCCCGAACAAAAAGCTGAAGATCGTATAAAATTTGGTTTGCACAAACAGGTCAAAAAACAGGCGCACATACGCGTTTGCGCCTGTAAAACGGGATGGCATGTACGCATATTCCGGCATGTTCGCCAGCAGGATACCGAGTAATGCCACACCGCGTATCACATCAAGGGAATAGATTCGTTCTTGCTCGGAAATGGAGGGCTGCACGCGTGATCAGTCCTTTTCGCTCATGTTGGAATCCGCCTCGATGGCAGGTGCGCGGAAAAAATCGATGGAATTCACCTCACGATGGACGAACAGCGTCTCCAGCGCGTCCGGACCATGTGACTGCAAAAACTCGTGTTCGCTTGGCGAAATGGCATGCAGCATCAAAAAGCGGACCACCTTTTGCCCATCGGTAAAATGGCTGAAGCTCTCATCTTCAAACAGCGGATGGCTGACGTACAAATAAGTGAGGGCAGAGTCTGGCACAATCGGGCTTTGCAAAGCAAACGCGAGTCCTGACTGTGGGCTTCGACCTGTTTGGGCAAACTGGCTGCTTGCTTGCGTCGCGACGTCAGCCAGATGGACGGCTAGCCCCGATTCCCGCTCAGCGGAATACAGAATCAATTCCACGCCGCCGCTCATCGATAGCCCGCAGGTAGCGCTCACCCAAAATGCCCGGTTGCCGACAGGCGGGAACTGCAGCACCGCGAATTTGCCCTCCTTTAACTCTTCCTCCACCGCGATCTGCGCTTCAGTATGGAAATAGCTCATGTAATGGGTCACAATCTCTTCCGGAATCGACCGTTCCTGCTCCGGTTGGGTTACGACCGTTGCCTTTTCCTCGTGCTCAGCCCACTCTCGCACTGCTCCTTCGCTACGCTGCTCCCCCTCTTTCTGATGGGCTTCTGGCACATCGATGTCCTTGTGCTGTATGTGGGTGTGCTCGCCCGGAGCGGATGCGTCATTTCTCCGCTTTTGCCATTTTATTGTGTAGTAAATCATCGCAATCGCAAACAAAATCATGATGACAATATGTGCCGCAGTCAAAATCAAAAACCTCCACGTTGTTCGACCATTTCTTTTCATCATACCATAACCTGGCGTCCGCTGCTTTCCCCAACACACCGCAGGATGATCGCTGCTGCTAGGGAATGTGCTGCATCGCTGCCATCGCCACGCCTTGTCGCGGGCCGGATCACAAAAAAGCAATACCGCATGCGCTGTTCAAACGCTCTCGGTATTGCTTTTACAGTTGTTCCGATTAAAACGCCCAGTTTCCACCGCGGAAGATCGGCTCCAGCTTCCCGTCGGCCGTTTCGCCATCGATGTCCATTTCTGCCGATCCGATCATGAAATCAACATGGCTCAAGCTTTCGTTTAGACCGCGCTTTTGCAGCTCCTCTTCGCTCATGTCAGCGCCGCCTTCCAGGCAAATCGGGTACGCCCGACCGATCGCCAAATGATTCGACGCGTTTTCATCAAACAAGGTGTTGTAAAAAATCGTGTTGGACTGCGAAATCGGCGATTGGTGCGGTACTAGCGCTACCTCCCCTAAATAATGGGAGCCCTCATCCATATCGACCAATCGCTGCAACGCCTCTTGACCCGCTTTCGCCGTAAAGGAAACGATCCGGCCTTTTTCAAAGGTGATGCTGAAGTTCTCGATCAGATTGCCCTGATAGCTAAGCGGCTTCGTGCTTTGGACGACACCGTTGACCCCTTCTCGGAACGGAGCCGTAAACACTTCCTCAGTCGGCATGTTTGCCGTGAAATTCACGCCATCTTTATTCACGCTGCCGCCACCGATCCACAGGTGCCCTTCTGGCAGCTGAATGGTCAGTTCGGTTCCCGGCGCTTTGTAATGCAGGGCGCGGTATTTTTTTTCGTTCAAATGGGTGACCTTGGCATGCAATGTCGCCTTATGCTCCTTCCAAGCTGCAATCGGATTGTCCAAATCGCAGCGGGTCGCTTTGAAAATCGCATTCCACAAAGCAGGGATGCGCTCAGCTTCCGGCAAGTCTGGGAAAACAAGGGCCGCCCAGGCAGCAGATGGCGCAGAAATCACTGTCCAGCTCACCTGATCCGACATGGTGTAATTACGGTATTTCGCCATTGCCTTCCCTGCTACCCGATTAGCCGTCGCGATCCGTTTGGAATCAACGCCCTTCAGCAGATTGGGGTTGGAGGCGACAATGGACAAAAACGCTGCACCATTCTCCGCCATCTCCTCAAAGCCTTTGGCACGCCACATCGGGAACTCCTCAAACGCTTCGTCCGGTGCCAGATCGTACCGCAAACGCGTCAGCTCATCATCATTCCACTCAAAATGCACATGCTTCGCTCCCGCTTCATACGCTTTACGAGCAATTTTGCGCACAAGCTCCGCGGAGTCGATCGCTGCGCTCACGACGAGCGTCTGTCCCGGTTGGATGTTCACCCCTACTTTGACAACCAATTCGGCATAACGGTCAAGCATTGTTTCGAATGAATTCATACCTGCTTCCTCCTTTGTACGTTTTTTGTTGTGCTATCATGTGATGTTTATGTCGATGTCACTTTGCACTTCAGTAAAAAATATTCTATTGGATGATTCGAGGAATGGATGTTAAAATCCTGCTGCTTTGCATAAGGATTGCACGTTTTATAGCTTACCCGGAATCACTGGAGATCATTGCAAGAAAAAACCCCACCGGATTGGTGGGGTTAAAAGATGGAGCGGAATTGCGTATAAAACTTAGTTCGCTACGTTCTTGGCAATCGTAATCGCGCCGGTAGGAGGAATCGTGATCATGTAATCAACAACCTGGAAATACCCTGTGACAGATGTGATCATCAAAGAAAGCGTGCTTGTGCCACCTATTCCAGGATTTCGGTTGGTAATGGTCGCGGTGTTTTCCGGCGTGCCGATTGCAATATTCACATTTGCGGATGGGGCGTAGCCGGCAAAAGTATAGGTTATGTCTGAAGTGTCTGCAGGCGCATGTAATTGTGGATTCAAGTCAGCTGGATTATCAGAAGTTACAGACCCGTCCGTCAACAATGCCACAGCATTGACCACGTCGATCATCGCAGCGATATCGTCCGCTGTATTAAACGTGAACATCCCACCGCCAGCATCCTCAATCGCACTGCGGTACAACGCCTCATTTTGCGAGATCGCTGTCGTCAGCCCCGTCGCTTCGTTCAACTGGGCAACCGTTATCGTGTTGCTGTGCCCCGTTGCTGCATCAACTGCCATAATAGCGACGACTTTATTTACACCATTCTGGATTTCCTGGCTGGTCAACGGTCCGCCTTTTTCTCGGTATTCGGTAGCTACCTCCTGCTCGACCTCATCCAGATTATCTTCCGTCACTCCCGTAATACCGGCATCAGCAAATACCGTTTCATCCGCCGTCCATAAATTTGTGGATGCTTCCGTATTAATTCTGGTCAAACTGTTTACACCGCTATTCTCGCCTTATCCCTTCCGGATTATCACGAGCCTACACCGTGCAGGCGCCTTTCAGCGCACACGGCGTTCCATCAGCCGTTGAATCTCAATCCTCCTGTTTTCCAGACTCGCTTATTTCCCCAGGAAGAAGTGTAGCAAATCACCACTAAACAAATTCTGAACAATAAAAATAATTTGTAAATGTCTGTAAAACATTACACATACCGGTTGCTATCGAACAAAAAAGAACACGCCGCTACATAAGCCGACGTGTTTCTTACCCTCTAATGAGCTGACGATGCCGCCAGACCGGCAAGTTCAACAAGTTTTTTGCTTTCTTTACGTACTCTTATTTATTCCGTAACCGTGACCCTGACCGTTACCACCCGGTCCTGGTACTTTCCTCTGATTACGGTTTCCCCCGGCCCAACTGCTGTAATCACGCCATCCTTTACAGTCGCCACTTGTTCATTACGGCTCGACCATTGCGTCTTGGCCGTTACATCGCGCTTGCTACCATCCGCCATGTAAGCCGTAACGGTCACCTCTGCCTCTTCCTTCAATTCCAGCGTCAGTTTCCGTTTGTTCACTTTCAGTTGCTTTGCTTCTTTTTCTCCGGCAACCTCGATGGCCAGTTTGGCTTCTGTTCCACCGTAAATCACTCGGATCTTTGCGCTTCCGGCAGCAATCGCTGTGACCTTGCCGTTTTCATCCAACGTGATGATTTCGTCATCGTCCGTACTCCAAGTTGCCAGCTCACTGACGTCCTTCACACTGCCATCGGACAGTAGCGCGGTGACTTTCAACTCCACGCTGTCTTCTGGAGCCAATTCAATATCCGTCTTTTCAAACGTAAGCTTCTCCACTTTCACTTTTGAAATCGTCACTGGAATACGTAGACGCTTTTCTTGATAGGTCACCGTAATTGTTACAGCTCCGGTGCCGCTTTGCGTCGTTACCTCGCCCTCGGAAACCTCTACCTTGCTTTTCAGGCTGCTTCTGTAGGTCGTTTCATCATTTTTCGTAATGTCTTCGTGGCTTCCATCCTGATACACCACGTACACGCGGATGTTACGCGTTTCATTCGGCTGCATCCACAGATTGCGTTCGGAAACGCTCAAATGGTCGATTTCTTTTGGCGCAGCTACAACGGTTATGCGACTGGTCGCGTTTTTTCCACCGTCATTGGTGGAGACTGTAATGGTTGCCTCGCCTGCTGCCCGCGGTGTCACCAGGCCGGTTGCATCGACAGTCGCCACTGCTTGATCACTGCTCTTCCAGCTCAACTGCTGATTCGTCGCATAGGAAGGATAAATCTCGGCCTTCAATCGCTGCGGCGCATCCCCGACCTGGAAAGCGAGGCTACTCTTGTCGATCGTTACCGATTGAACCGGATAATACGATGGAGGCTTCACGACCGGTTGAATCTCGATCGTTACGGTTGCGACGTTGGAGTTCGATGTTCCATCGTTTGCCATGAACGTGAATGTATCTGTACCGGTTGCCCCAGGATTCGGCATGTAAGTAAATTCCTTTGTCTCCCCAATCAGAGCTGTGCTGCCTTTTGTCCCATTCGTTACGATATGGAATGTCAGCTCATCCCCGTCTTCATCTGTAGCAGTCAGCACACCGTTCACCGCAGTATTTTGTTTTGTCGTATAGGACCCGTTGATCGCAACCGGCGCTTTCGATTCCAGATTGATCGTAACCGTTACAGTCGCGATGTTGGAATCAGTCGTTCCGTCATTGGCCTTGAATGTGAATGTATCGGTTCCTGTTTCCCCCTGATTCGGTGTATAGGTAAATTCCTTTGTCGTGCCATTCAGTGCTGTGCTTCCTTTGGTCCCGTTCGTAACGATAGCATACGTCAGTTCATCACCGTCTTCATCCGTAGCTGTCAAAACACCGTTCACCGTAATGTTTTGTTTTGTCGTGACGGAACCGTTGACCGCAATCGGCGCTTTCGATTCTACATGGATCGTGACCGTCGCCGCTTCCGAATTGGCTTTACCATCGCTTGCCTTGTATGCAAAAGAATCTGTCCCTGCATAACCGCTTTCAGGTGTGTACGAAAGCTTATCGAGCTCTGTTGCCTTGATGTTCTGCCCTTGGGTTACTGGCTGACTGTCAAGCATAAGTGACCCGTGCAAAGGCAAACCGATAATGGTGATCGAATCCAGGGGCTGCCCTTCGGCATCGCTGTAATTTCCGGTAAAGTCAGCTGCAGCAAAGGATAGCACCTTATTTTTCGCCACCGTCTTTGTACTGTTTTTTACCGTTGGCGGGGAATTGAGCGGGTAAAATTTTGGATAGCTGCCAGACTCCATCATCCAAGCATTGGTGAAATCCCACCCCTGGTAATTGGCCTGATCCTGCATTTGAGCCGTTGTGCGCGGCTTTCCTTTACCAGCATCGTCGGATTGTCCTGAGGTTTCCGAGTTGTAGTAGCTGTTTGTCACATTGATCCCTTGAAAAACATCACCAACCATGCCCCCAGTCAAAGTCGGACCCGTGACCCGTCCGGTCGAATAGCTGTTTTGTATCCTCGCGTAGTTTTGGGCGAAACCAACCAATCCACCTGCTTGTTTCGTGTTTGCCGTAACGTCCCCTGTTGCGTAAGAGTCGAGAATATTTCCAGAGGCACTTTCTCCCACAAGACCGCCTACCCAAGATTTCCCTGTGACATTTCCGCTCGCAGAGCTGAATTGAACGGTCGTCCCATTGCCAGTCGCCCCAGCCAATCCCCCAACGGTTGAGGCTCCATACACATTCGCATCGGAGCTGCTATGAACAACAGATGAGTTATTGACACCAACCAATCCGCCGACTTGTGATGACGTGTCCCCTGGCTTCCCAACCGTCCCGCTGGAATGGCTGTTTTCAATCTTGTTCATGTTGATACCGGCAAGCATCCCAACATTTAGATTCCCTTTAACGGTACCGCTTACCGAACTGTTACGAATAAGTCCAGCGTTTAATCCAGCAATCCCGCCTAACATTTGGTACCCTGCTACATCCGCATCTTTCAAAGTAACATTGTCGATTACGGCATTTGATCCTGTATATCCGAACAACCCCGCAGGAATGTCATTTCGGGATATTTTTAGTCCAGTGATCTGCTTTCCATTTCCATCCAGACTCCCGTTAAAACGACTTTGATTGACACCGATCGGCTCCCAATTGTCAAAGCCAGACAGATCAATATCTGCTCCGAGCTTGTAGGCAGCTGTCAAATTGTTGCGCATTTGATCCATGTCGTCTGCCGTCATAATCATGAACGGATTTTCTTTCGAGCCATCCCCTGACATGGTTGGCTCCGCATGAACGGCAGTTCCCGGCAGCCAAGCCTGAAGGGCCAGACAACTCGCCACGATCAAATGGTAGTATCGCTTTTTGTATTTCTGCATGGTCTCTCTCCTTCAATCGATATTCACCTACTCCGTTACCGTAACTTTCACTGTAATCAACCTGTCCTGGTATCTTCCTCTGATCGAGGTTTCACCTGGTGCAATGGCTGTAATCACGCCGTCCTTCACGGTAGCCACCTGCTCATCGCTGCTTGTCCAGATCGAATCGGCTGTTACATCACGCTTGCTGCCATCCGTCATGTAGGCAGTGACCCTCAACTGCTGCTCTTCTTTGGCCGCTAGCGTCACTGTCTGTTTGTTGACCTTTAGTCTTTTCACTTGTTTTTCGCCCGTGACCTCTACCGCTAGCTCAGCCGTCACTCCGCCATAAACTGCCTGGATCGTTGCCGTTCCGGATGCAATCGCGGTAACCTTGCCGTTCTCATCCAACGTGATGATATCGTCATCTTCCGTACTCCAAGTGGCCAGCTCGCTGACATCCTTCTTGCTTCCATCAAACAGCAGCGCATTGACTTTCAACTCTACGCTTTCTTCTGGTTCCAATGCGATATCCGTCTTTTCAAACGTAAGTTTTTCTACTTTCGTTTTCGAAATCGTCACTGGAATACGTAGACGTTTTTCTTGAAAGATTACGGTAAGGGTCGCAACTCCAGTGCCGCTATTCGTCGTCACCTTGCCCTCGGCTACATCCACCTTGCTTTTCAGACTGCTCCGGTAAGTCGTTTCATCATTTTTCGTAATGTCTTCGCGGCTTCCATCCTGATACACCGCGTACACGCGAATATTACGCGTTTCATTCGGCTGCATCCACAGGTTACGTTCGGAAACGCTCAAATGGTCGATTTCTTTTTGCGCTGCTTCGACGGTTACACGACTGGTCGCGCTTTTTCCGCCATCATTGGTTGTGACTGTAATGTTTGCCTCGCCTGCTGCCCGTGGCGTCACCAGACCGGTTTCATCGACGGTTGCCACTGCCGGATCACTGCTCTTCCAGCTCACCTGCTGATTTGTCGCATAGGAAGGATAAATCTCGGCCTTCAAACGATGCGGCGCATCCCCGACTTGGAAAGCGAGGCTGCTCTTGTTGACCGTTACCGATTGAACCGGATAATACGCAGGAGGCTGTACTGCCGATTGAATCTGGATGGTTACTGTTGCGATGTTGGAGTCAGTCGTTCCATCGTTAGCCTTGAATGTGAACGCATCCGTTCCGCTTGCCCCCGGATTCGGCGTGTACGTAAATTCCTTTGTCGTACCATTCAAAGCGCCGCTGCCTTTGGTACCGTTCGTTACGATAGCATACGTCAGCACATCCCCGTCTTCATCCGTGGCAGTCAAAACACCATTTACCGCAGCATTTTGTTTTGTCGTATAAGAGCCATTGACCGCAACCGGTGCTTTCGATCCTACATTGATCGTGACCGTTACGGTCGCGACGTTGGAATCAGCCTTTCCGTCATTGGCTTTGAAAGTGAATGTATCGGTTCCCGTTTGCCCCTGATTTGGTGTATAGATAAATTCCTTTGTCGTGCCATTCAAAGCTGCGCTGCCTTTTGTCCCATTCGTAACGATAGAGTATGTCAGCTCATCGCCGTCTTCATCAGTAGCAGTCAAGGTACCATTTACTGGCGTATTCTGTTTGGTACTGATATTCGCATTGTTTGCAATAGGAGCAACGTTCAGGGCTGTGAGCTTGATCGTGACAGTCGCATCAGAAGCGGCGTACGCAAAACCGTCCGTCCCATTCCATGTAAACGTAGAGTCGCTCGTGTCATTGTCAGCTGGGGTATAGGTGAGCGTCGCGAGATCACCGCTCGGAATAACCTGCTGCTGTGTGACAGCCGATCCGTCGAGTTTAAGCGTACCTTTTGCCGGGAGCGATGTAATCCTGACTGCCTCGAGCGCATCTCCATCTCCATCGGTAAATTGGTCGGTGAAATCACCCGCCGTGAAATGGTAGACTGTATTTTGCGCTCCGGTTATCGTGCTGTTCTTAACAGTCGGAACGAAATTTTCGAAGTTGAAGCGAAGGTCCGGCAAATTATTTTTCCTCATCGCCCAAACCGTATCAAAATCCCAATCTTCAAAGGTGTCTTTTTTCCTTAGGTCCACTGCGCTTACAGGCGTACCCAATTTCTCTGATTGTCCCTGCGCATTGTTTTGCGCGATCTCTTTGTTAAAATAACTGGAGTATACAACGCCCGCGCCTTCACTTAACCCAATCAGACCACCAACATCAGACACAGGTACTGGTTGCATTGTTACTTCTGCAAAGCTGGTGTTGATCGATGCGCTGTTCTTGCCGACAAGACCGCCATGGACGTGGGCATCGGTGACGCCTTTCACTTCCCCGGTCGCAAAGCTGTCACTCACATCGCTGTTCCCCTCATTTGTTCCAAGCAGTCCACCGACATAGAAATTACCCGCCACCGTTCCGGAAGCGAAGCTTTGGCTAATCGTGCCCGCAGCATTTGCTCCGAGCAAACCGCCAACCATCGTTGATCCGGTCACACTCGCAGTCGAATAGCTGTTTGTTATTTCAGTCCCTTCCCTAGTGGTGAATGTTTTCCCCAACAGTCCGCCGACAAACATCTGGCCTGTGATCGTACCACTCGAATGGCTGTTCTTGACGTAGCTTGGTTGATTGGTGTGATTAATGACTGAACCGACAAGCCCACCGATCCCGTCACCCCCATCTACAGTCGCTTGCGAGGCGCCGTCAGATACTTGTCCTCCAACCAGTAGTCCGACCAAGCCGCCGACAAATCCTGCCCCTTTGACGCTTCCTGCAATCTGGCTATTGCTGACTTCCCCCTGATTGATCCCGACAAGGCCGCCAACATTTTGTCCATTGGTTACTTCCACATCTACATTTTCCAACAAAAAATTCTCAAGCTTCCCGTTGTTGCCCAATGTTCCGAACAACCCAAAACCGTCTGAACCACCTTGTCCAGCCGTCTTAATGGTCAAGCCCGTAATCTTGTGGTGATTCCCATCAAAATGCCCGTTAAACGGATTGCCGTAGGTCCCGATCGGCACCCAGTTGCTCCCTGACAAATCGATATTGTCTCCGAGCTTGTACCATGCTTGAAGGTCGTTGCCAACCTGCTCCAGATCAGCGCGTGAGTTGATGACAAAAGGTGCTGCCTCGGTTCCCTCACCCGCAAGCGTACCAGTGGCAAATACCATCTGACCAGGCAACCATACTTGAAGCGCCAAACTCGTGGCCAGCAATGTATATGGCACTATTTTTTTCCGCGTGTGCATTCGGTCCTCTCCTCGTGAAAAATTCTGTATAATTCCTCAAGTAGTCTATCAAACCGATTTGAACAAGATCTGAACATGTTTGGGCGAAAGCAAATTTCGGTTGGCAACGCATGAAGACCAAGTAAGATTAGTTAAATATTTTGAAGAAACGAAAAGAGTCTATCGCATTATTTGCGATAGACTCTCATATCCTCCATCCCCCCAAAAATAAAAAGGGAGCAAATAACGGGTTTTCCCCGTATTTGCTCCCCAGAAACCCTCGCCTCGCAAGGATTATCCAATCGAACCTTCCATTTCAAACTTGATCAAACGGTTCATCTCAACCGCATACTCCATCGGCAGTTCTTTTGTGAACGGCTCGATAAAGCCCATGACGATCATTTCTGTCGCTTGCGCTTCGGTCAGGCCGCGGCTCATCAGGTAGAACAGCTGATCCTCGGATACTTTGGAAACCGTCGCTTCATGCTCCAGCGTGATGTTGTCGTTCATGATCTCGTTGTACGGAATCGTATCGGACGTGGATTTGTTATCCAGAATCAATGTATCGCACTTGATGTTGGACTTGGATCCTTCCGATTTACGACCGAACTGCGCGAGACCACGGTATGTTACTTTACCGCCGTCACGAGACAGCGATTTGGAGATGATGGTGGACGTGCAATCTGGCGCCAGGTGAATCATTTTCGCACCTGCATCCTGATGCTGTCCTTTTCCTGCTACCGCGATGGACAATACAGTCCCTTTCGCGCGTGGTCCTTTCATGATGACCGCAGGATATTTCATCGTCAGCTTGGAACCGATGTTGCCATCGATCCATTCCATGTTGGCATCCGCATAAGCAACCGCACGCTTGGTCACCAGGTTGTACACGTTCGCAGACCAGTTTTGGATCGTCGTATAACGGCAGCGCGCGCGCTCTTTTACGATGATTTCCACAACCGCAGAGTGCAGCGAGTCTGTGCTGTAGATCGGAGCTGTACATCCTTCTACATAGTGCACGAACGAATCGTCGTCACAGATGATCAGCGTACGCTCGAATTGGCCCATGTTTTCCGAGTTGATGCGGAAGTAGGCTTGCAGCGGCGTTTCCACCTTCACGCCTTTTGGCACGTAGATGAACGATCCACCGGACCATACCGCAGAATTGAGCGCTGCGAATTTGTTATCAGATGGCGGAATGATGGTCGCAAAATATTCTTTCACGATGTCTGGATACAGCTTCACTGCGGAATCCATATCACAGAACAACACGCCGAGTTTTTCCAAATCTTCCTGCATGTTGTGGTATACAACCTCGGACTCATATTGAGCCGATACACCCGCAAGGAATTTTTGCTCCGCTTCAGGAATACCCAACTTGTCAAAAGTCGCCTTGATCTCGTCAGGTACTTCATCCCAGCTGCGTCCCGCTTTTTCAGACGGCTTCACGTAGTATGTGATGTCGTCGAAGTTCAGATCGTCCAAATCGCCGCCCCATTTTGGCATCGGCATTTTGTAGAACGTCTCCAGCGCTTTCAGACGGAACTCCAGCATCCATTCTGGCTCTTCCTTGATTTTGGAGATCTCTTGCACGATTTCAGGGGTCAAACCCTTTTTCGTACGGAAAATCGATACGTCCTTATCATGGAACCCGTATTGGTAATCCTGTAATTCAGGGGCTTTTTTCGCCATGGTACTCACTCCTTTTTCTTGTTGATCTAAAAAGAAAACCGTACGCTATGATTGCTCGCCTTGCTTGATTCCTTGCTCCAACGCTTTCCAAGCCAGCGTTGCGCATTTGATGCGCGCAGGAAACTTGGCTACACCGGACAACGCTTCGATATCACCCAGATCGAGTGAATCGTCAACCGACTTGCCCTGCATCATATCCGAAAACACCTGTACCAGGTGGAGGGCTTCTTCTGCCGTCCTGCCTTTGACGACCTCGGTCATCATCGATGCGGACGACATGCTGATCGAACAGCCTTCCCCGAGGAACTTGGCGTCGGTGACCTTCCCGTTCTCCAACTTAAGTGACAGCGAGATGCTGTCACCACAGGTCGGATTGTTCAGGTTGATGGTCAAGCCTTCCGCTTCATCCAGCTTGCCTTTGTTGCGTGGCTTTTGGTAATGGTCCATTATGACACGACGATAGAGATCATCAAGAGAAGACATTGCTAAAATACTCCTTCGCCTTTTTCAACCCGGCGACAAGCGCATCCACGTCTTCTTCCGTGTTGTACAGGTAGAAGCTGGCACGTGCGGATGCCGTCACTTGCAGGTGGCGCATCAATGGCTGCGCGCAGTGATGGCCGGCACGAACGGCAATTCCGTAGCTGTCAAGCACCGTTGCCAAGTCATGCGGATGCACGTTCTCCACGTTGAAAGTAATGAGGCTGGAACGGTCAACGGTCGGTCCGTAAATCGAAACGCCGCCGATCGCTTGCATTTGCTCCAGCGCGTATTTCACCAGTTGTTTTTCATGACGCTCGATAGTTTCCAGGCCGATCTGCTCCAAAAAGTCGATCGCTGCCCCGAGTCCGACGGCGCCTGCGATAATCGGCGTACCGCCTTCGAATTTATACGGCAGCTCTTTCCACGTGGAGTCTTCCAGATAGACGAAATCGATCATTTCACCGCCGAATTCGATCGGCTCCATGTTTTCCAAGAGCTCGCGCTTTCCGTACAGGACACCGATTCCTGTTGGTCCGCACATTTTGTGACCGGAGAACGCGTAGAAATCGCAATCCAAATCTTGCACATCGACCTTTTGGTGCGGTGCGCTTTGGGCGCCGTCGACGACGAGAATGCCGCCGTGCTGGTGCACGATTTGCGCGATTTCCTTGATCGGGGTCGTATCGCCCAGAACATTGGAGATATGGTGAATCGCTACGATCTTGGTCTTGTCAGTCACAGTCGCCTTGACCGCTTCGATCGTCACCGTTCCATCCTCGGTCAGCGGGATGAACTTGAACGTTGCACCCGTCGCTTTCGCTGCTTGCTGCCAAGGAATGAAATTGCTGTGATGCTCCACCACCGTCGTGACGATCTCGTCACCCGGCTTCAGGTTGGCACGAGCATAGCTCGATGCCACCAGATTCAGGGCCGTGGTCGTGCCGCGGGTGTAGATGATCTCAGCGGTCTCACGGGCGTTGATGAACGCACGGATTTTTTCCCGCGCGCCTTCGAACTCATCCGTTGCCTTGTTGCCGAGCGTATGAACACCGCGATGCACGTTCGCGTTCTGCGTTTTATAGTATGTGTTTAACACGTCGATTACTTGAATCGGTTTTTGAGAAGAGGCCGCGCTATCCAGATAAACGAGCGGATGCCCATTTACCTGCTCCTTCAAGATTGGAAAAAGCTCGCGGATTTCCTTGGCGTTCATTTAGCCCAGCTTCCTTTCGAGCGCTTGGCGAACGCGGTTTCTCACTTCTTCCACTGGAATTTGGGAAATAACCGCATCCAGGAAGCCGATGATGATCAACCGTTCCGCTGCTCTGCGCGTAATACCACGCGACATCAGGTAGTAGATGCTCTCTTCGCTGACGCGTCCAACCGATGCAGCGTGGCCTGCTTTCACGTCATCTTCGTCAATCAACAGAATCGGGTTGGCGTCGCCGCGAGCTTTTTCGGAAAGCATCAGGATGTTGTTTGCCTGCTCACCGTTTGCTTTGGTAGCGCCTTTTTCAATCTTGGTGATCCCATTGAGGATCGTAACCGCTTCGTCGGTCATCACCGCTTTACTCACCATTTCGGACTCGGAGTTGAGGCCGTAGTGCTGAACCATCGAGGTGATGTTTTGACGCTGCGCGCCGCGGCCGACGGAAACGCATTTCGTGTCCGCATTAGACCCGTTGCCTTTCAGCAACGTGGTGTTGTTGGTCACGGTGTTGCCGTCGTTCATTTCGCCCAGAATCCATTCCATTTTACCATCACGATCAACAACCGCGCGGCGGAAGGAATAGTCATGCACGCCGTCGCACAGCGAACGAACGGATGCGACCTGCACGGTTGCGCCTGCGCCGACGAATACTTCTACGACGCTGTTTGCTACCATTTGCGTGCCTGTTCCAGATACGAAAGAATCGACATACGTCACTTTGCTGTTTGCTTCCGCCACGATGAGCACGTGCGGAGCAACCAGGGAATGATCCCCTGCCACTTCATAGACAGCCTGTACCGGAACAGCAAGCTCTACATTCCGTGGAACGTAGAGGAATACCCCGCCATTCATCACAGCTGCATGGAGCGCAGCAACTTTGTGCTCGTCGGCAGGAATCGCCGTGAACAAATATTTTTCCACCAGGTCGCCGTGTTTCACCAATGCCGTAGCGAGGTCAGTGAAAATGACACCTTGTGCGGAAAGCTCTTCTGTTGCCGCAAAAAATACGGTGGACGCATTTTTTTGCACCAGCAGGTTTTTCACGTTTGCAGCGTCGATTTGCTCAACTACCACGGAATCAAGCTGATCCGCAGCAGCGACTTTCGCTTCCGTGACAAAAGGGTTGAACTGATCGATGTTCCATTTGTCGATCTTGGTTTTTTCGAGGTGCGGCAGTGCCAGTGTGCCAGAAGCATCAAAGGCTGCCAGTCGTTTATTCAATGCCCATTCGGGTTCATTGTTTGCTTTTGAGTAAGCGGTAATCGCTTCACGCCCGAAGCGGAGCTGTACATCTACAGTCATCGTTTTGCTCCTCCCTTCTCTTACGCGCCAGCGTTTACAGTTTCGTCTACGATTCCGAGCTCTTCTTTTACCCAGTCATAGCCTTCAGCTTCCAAACGCTCAGCAAGCTCAGGTCCGCCGGATTTCACGATACGGCCTTGCATCATAACGTGTACGAAATCAGGCTTCACGTAGTTGAGCAGGCGTTGGTAGTGAGTGATGATCAAGAAGCCACGGTCAGGCGAGCGCATTTCATTCACGCCGTTCGCTACGATTTTGAGCGCGTCGATATCGAGACCGGAGTCGATCTCATCCAAAATACAGATGCTTGGCTCGATCATCATCATTTGCAGGATCTCATTGCGCTTTTTCTCACCGCCGGAGAAGCCTTCGTTCAGGTAACGATGGGAGAAAGATTGATCCATTTCCAAAGTACCCATCTTTTTGTCGACTTCACGGATGAATTTCATCAGGGAGATTTCGTTGCCTTCTTCACGGCGCGCATTGATTGCGGAGCGCAGGAAGTCGGAGTTGGTCACACCGCTGATTTCGGATGGGTATTGCATCGCCAGGAACAGACCTGCGCGCGCACGCTCATCAACTGCCATTTCCAAAACGTCTTCGCCGTTCAGTGAAACGGAACCGTCAGTCACTTCGTATTTCGGATGTCCCATCAGCGTGGAAGCCAAAGTGGATTTACCCGTACCGTTTGGACCCATGATGGCATGAACCTCGCCACCTTTGATTTCCAGCGAAAGACCTTTCAAAATTTCCTTGTCCTCAATTTTCGCACGCAGATTGTTTATTTGCAGATGTGGTACACTCATCGAACATTTCCCTCCGTTTTCGTTCTTATTACATTCTCATTCCATTCTCAATTACCATTTTATAATAAGAATAATTATAAAGCAAGGTTGGAACTATATCTGTATTTTTTAAATATTTATGTTTAGTATATAGTAGCAAACTTGAGGTTAGACGTGAGGAATGGATGCGAAAAAGGCTACAGCCACTTGCGTTCTCCAGCACATTTCGATTCACGCTGCAAACGCTGTGAATGGTATGATGAAGCTGGAGGTGGATCCAAATGGAAAAAATTTTAGTGTTGGGTGGCACACGTTTTTTCGGCAAACGATTGGTCCATAAACTGCTTGAATCCGGCGCGGATGTAACCGTCGCGACCAGAGGTCTCACACCCGATCCGTTCGGCCAGAACGTCAAGCGGCTGGTCATCGACCGGGACGACGCGCGCTCCCTTCAAGCTGCCGCGCAGACACAAGATTGGGACATCGTCTACGACAACATTTGCTATTCTGCTCAAAATGCTTTGGACGCAAACGTTGCTTTCGACGGGCGGGTCGGGCGCTATTTGTTGACCTCGACGCTGTCGGTTTACGACTTTGGGCCAAAACCTCTGGAAGAAGCCGATTTCGCTCCAGAGACGTACCCGATCGTCCCGGGAACACGCGCCGATGTCACCTACCAGGAAGGCAAGCGCCAAGCGGAAGCCGTCTTTTTCCAGAAAGCGTCCTTCCCTGTTGCAGCTGTCCGCTTCCCGATCGTATTGGGCGAGGATGATTATACCAAACGGCTCCACGACCAGATCGAACGCGTATCCACAGGCAAGCTGATCGGAGTGCCCAATCCCGATGCCCTAGTTTCCTTCATTTTGTCAGATGAAGCGGCACGCTTTCTCTCCTGGTTAGCGAAAAGCGACCTGACTGGCCCCGTCAATGCTTGCTCGAACGGAAGCATCACCGTTGGCTCCCTCTTGCATCTAATAGAAGAAGCTTTGGGCAAACGCGCAGTGACCGCAACAAAAACCGATGCTGCAGACCACTCGCCATTCGGCGTCCCCGACTCCTGGCACATGAGCACAGCAAAAGCGAAACAAGCCGGCTTTACCTTTAACGACTTGAACGATTGGCTGCCACAGCTGGTGCAAAAGCTATCAAACAACTGAGAACGATTCTCTTTTGCCCCATTCAAACAGAAAACCCGGGGAGTGTCAAAAAACTCCCTGGGTTTGTTTGTGCTATTGTTAGCTGTTCAAGATTTGCATCACGGCAGCTCGTTGCTGTTCATACTCCTCATCAGACAGTACCGGCGAGTAGCCTTCTTGCGAGACTTCTTGGAGCAGATTGTGCCACGACTTGCAGCCTTTGTAGGACTCGTCGATCGGCAGTTCAAACGGTTTTGCCAGCTTGTATACGCGTGCGAACAAAATATGCAGCGGCTGTTTCTTCTTCCAGTGCAGGCGTACGTCTGCAAAATTGTCGTTCCAGATATGGAATGGCGCCAAGGCACGCAGCTTTTGCTCGTCCATCAGCTCTACATCGTCCGTGATTTCGGCAAAGTATTCGATCTCTACCGTCGGCTTTTCGATGCTCCATCCTTCCAGCGTAGCATTCAGCAGCTCGTGATACTGCGGCTTAACCATCTCCGCATTTTGGTGCTCATATGTAGGATAGAGATAAAACGTGTTGTTTTCAAGCTTAAATTCTCTCGTTTCCTCATATAATCCGCCTTTGCGGACCGTGATGATCTGTTTTCCCTCGCCCAATGCCTTGACGGCTACCGCCCATTCCTTCAATGACAAGGTGGAGACCGGTTGTTGTACAGTTGTCGGCATCGCACTCGCCCCTTTCCGTCGATTACATGTTGGCTCTAGTGTAGCAGAATTGCCCACGGGTGCAAAGCTCTGAGAGCAATCGTCATGGGCTTGTCACTGTTTTGCGCAGCTGCTCGATTTGGGCAAAAGTCGGCATCGCGGGTATCGCCCCCATCTTTGCAGTCGACAGCGCGCCAGCCGCATTGGCGAAATCGACGATCTCGGCCAATTGTTCAACCTCGCATGCCGCCGGGTCGGAGATTTGGAGCAGTCGATAGAGCACCGCTCCACAAAAAGCATCCCCAGCACCTGTCGTATCGACCGTCTTCACCGTGTAGCCTGCCTGCATCCCTGTCTGTTCCCCTACCCGGAAATAGCAGCCCTCTACACCAAGCGTGACAAAAATAACCCGGATGCCAAACTTATCATGCAGCCAAAGCGTTCCTTCGGAAAGGTCGCTGCATCCAGTCACAAATTCCAGCTCCTCACGCGACACTTTCAAAAAGTCCACATGCGGAAGACAAGCCTCAATCTGCTCCTTGATCCGGTGCGGCTCTTTCCAAAGCGGGAGCCGGATATTGGGGTCGAACGAAATCAACGCTTTTTGCGCTTTTGCCAGCTGGATCGCCTTGTGCGTTGCAGAGCGCGCAGGCTCCGCCGTCAACGAATTCGAGCTGAAATGGAAAAATCGAGTGTGCCCAAACCATTCTGCCCGAAGCTCATCCGCGCACAGCAGCACATCAGCGCCAGGATCGCGATAAAAGCTGAAGGAACGGTCGCCATCCGCTGTCAGATGCACAAATGCCAACGTCGTCTGCGCCTCATTCGTCACGAGCAGGCCGGACGTATCGATTCCTAAGCCCTGTAGCACTTCTTGCAAAAAATGGCCGAATTGATCCGCCCCCACTTTGCCGATGAAGCCCGTTTTTCCCCCGAGCCGCGCGACAGCTGCCAGCACATTGGCGGGAGCTCCCCCTGGATTTGTTTCAAACAGCTGATTGCCTTTTTCCGATTTGCCTGCCGGCGTGAAATCGATCAGCAATTCGCCCAACGCGACAACCTCGCTCATGCTTGCCCCCCATTCACGCTTCTCTTACAAAAGAACCGTGCAGATACGGTTCTGCACGGTTGGTTTTTGGTGGTATATGGTTATGCTTTTGGTCCCGCTTCAGCGATTTCTTCTGCGCCTGGGAACTTTTTGCTGAAGTTTTCTACGAACAGCTTAGCCAGTTCTTTCGCTTGGTTGTCGTAAGCTGCCTTGTCTTCCCATGTGTTGCGCGGCAAGAGGACTTCTGCAGGAACTTCTGGGCAAGAAGTAGGCACTTGTACGCCAAACGTTGGATCTGCAACGAACTCCGCTTTCTCCAGTTCACCGTTCAAAGCAGCGGTTACCATTGCGCGAGTGTACGCCAGCTTCATGCGGCTTCCCACGCCGACAGGGCCACCCGTCCAGCCCGTGTTGACCAGGTAAACGCGCGCATTGTGCTCATCGATCTTTTTACCGAGCATTTCCGCATAAACAACCGGACGCAATGGCAGGAATGGAGAACCGAAGCAAGTGGAGAACTCGGCTTGCGGTTTTGTTACGCCACGCTCTGTACCCGCCATTTTGCTGGTATATCCGGACAGGAAGTGGTACATCGCTTGCTCTTTGCTCAATTTGGAGATCGGCGGGATGACACCGGAGGAATCGGCGGTCAAGAAGATGATAACGCCTGGTTGACCGGCAACACCCGGAATAACCGCACCTGGGATCATTTCCACAGGATAAGCCGCACGTGTGTTTTCTGTGTATTGCGCGCTGTCGTAGTCCGCTTTGCGCGTATTTTCATCCACGACTACGTTTTCTAATACCGTACCGAAATTGATGGCATTCCAGATTTGCGGCTCGCCTTTTTCGGAAAGATTGATACATTTTGCGTAGCATCCGCCTTCGATGTTGAAAACGCCATTGTCAGACCAGCCGTGCTCGTCGTCACCGATCAGATTGCGGTCAGGGTCAGCCGACAGCGTCGTTTTACCCGTACCGGAAAGACCGAAGAACAGGGCAACATCGCCATCTTTGCCGACGTTTGCCGAGCAGTGCATCGACAAGACATTTTGCTCAGGCAAGAGCAGGTTCATCACGCTGAAGATCGATTTTTTCATTTCGCCAGCGTACTCGGTTCCGCCGATCAGCACCACTTTTTTCTCAAAGCTCATAACGATGAACGTCTCGGAATTAGTGCCGTGAACCGCAGGGTTTGCTTTGTAGCTAGGTGCATATACGACGGTGAATTCCGCTTTATGATCAGCCAATTCTGCCTCAGATGGGCGAACGAACAATTGGCGAGCAAACAGGTTGTGCCATGCATATTCATTTACTACACGGATCGGCAGACGGAATGTCTCCTCTGCACCAGCAAAACCATCGAACACGAACAGGTCTTTGCCTTGCAGGTGTTCCATCACATCCGCGTAGAGAATGTCGAATTTTTCACGGGAAATCGGTTGGTTCACAGGTCCCCAGTTGATTTTGTCATGAACGGATGCTTCGTCCACAACGAATTTGTCTTTCGGGGAACGACCGGTGAACTTGCCTGTTAACGCGTTAAGTGCACCCTTGTCTGTGAGCACACCTTCTCCCCGCTTAACAGCAATCTCGACCAGTTGAGCTACCGAAAGATTGTAATGTGTATTTGCCGCAGCGAGTACGTCAGTAAGTTGATTTACCGTCTTCGTTTCCATTTGTGAACGATCTCCCTTCCATTAATCACAAATCGTTAATGTGATTCTATCTCTCGTTGAATTTGTAATTAGTATATCACATTTGCCGAAATAAGCTACATAATTTTAAATTTAGGTGTGAATAAAATGTGAAGGGCCTGTCTTTCTCGGGAAAGGTGTAGACTGCCTCTTGCATCCGCCATTCAGGTATTACACCTTATGCATACTGTGCCCTGCCGTGTCATTCCTGATTCTGTAGGACTTACACGCATAGCGCCAAGCTTTTGAGCAAAAGCAAACAAAAAAACTCGGCACATCGCCGAGCCAAGCTTGCGAATGCCGGAAGACCGTTCCCAAAATTGGTCTGACCACTTCCAGCACCTATTATAACATACTTTCTCCTCGGCTGCTAATTCGTTGCACAAGTCAAGCGAAGCAACGCTTCCCATTTGAGCTGATCGCGGATCGCGCCCCGCGCAGCCACCTTTTGTTGGGCATGCAGCAAGTCCCACTCATTCCCGCTTAAAAGCTGTACCAAGTCCCGCTCGCCCCCGGTGATCACGAGATTGACAGGATCGGTGTCTCCCCATGCCACCATCGGAATGCGGTCCCGTGCAAAAATGAGTGTCACGCCGCCTTCCCCTTCAGCCGGACTAATGCGGACGCGGCTGTCCCAATCGCGCGTCAACCGTTTCAAAAACGCCTTTTTCTCAAGTCGTTCACAAAACCCATCCAGCAACCGCGCCAGTCCGTCCGCCATTCCCATCCCCCGCTTCGTTCGTTTGCCAAACGTTTTCGTTTTTGGCAGCGTCGAATCCTTTGACGAGGGATTGGGGCGGATGACTACCTTTGTCGATGGTCTGAACAAAATAGTGGCAATTTTCGCAAAACGCTATTATTTCGACAAAACATCCTCATCCCAAAACACTTCGAAATTCCCTTCGTGCATACTAGATATCCCTTTTGCAATCGGCTGTTCTCGGTAGGTCATGTAAAGAAACTTCGCTTTCGTCTCTTCCTTGCTCCATCCACTTTGACGGCCTTCGCGGACGATCTGCCTTCCTTCTTCGATGTATGCTTGATCATGGCGAATGCGATCCAGGGTTTCGTCAGCTCCTGCTGGCGCGCCATGGCCGGGGATGAGCAATTGAATGTCGCCACCCTCCACCAGTCGCTCGATTTTTGCCAAACTGTCCGTATAGCCAATGCTATCGTTAATGAATGGAAATTCCAGATTCGACAGCATGTCGCCCATAACCAGCAGCTTCTGCTCTACGAAGAGCGTCGCCATCATGTCTCCCGTATGGCCGGGCACCGATAAAAAGCGGACGCCCCACAGATCGTCATGCTCATCCGCATCAATGGTGCGATCGATACGCGGAAGCAGACACGCTTGCTTGCGCTCGACATAGTATTGCTCGTCAAACGACAATACTTTCCCCAGCTGTTCTTGCAGCCTTCCATCGGCAAGGATCTGTTCCTGTGCCACAACCGTCGCATCGGCAAAAGCGCTGAATCCGGCTATATGGTCCCAATCGCCATGTGTCAGCACGAGCACGACCGGCCGTCCTTTGCGAATCGAGCTCACAAATGTAGCGACCGCTTCAATCTCGTGCGGAAAATAAGCTGGATCAAACACGAACACGCGCTCAGGCGTTTCCACCACCGTCGATGTCGTTTGCCACAAACAGCTCGTAAACACCGTCACGGATTGATCCTGTGCATATGTGCCATTTACCGGCAGTACAAAAGTGTTCATCGTCATCCCCTCCATTTATACGGTAACATTTTCCACGCCGCTCTTATACAAAAAAAGACACCTGGTCTAGGTGTCATCAGCCTCATCCTTATCCAAACGAACTTCCAGATGATGTCCGTCCGGGGTTTCAAAATAGAGATTAAAGCTGGTCGGACGTTCGATCGGTCCACGATAACAAATATTGCGGGTTTCCAGCTTATCGACAAGATAGTCAAGTTCATCATGCGATGCGACGGTGAATGCGATATGATCTACCTGTCCAAAACCATTTCGCCCATCATTGGTTGCCTGGTGCAATCCGATTCTTGTCATATCGCCAAATTGAAAGTAAATCGGGTCGCTTTCTGCCCGGTTTTCCAGCGAAATCGGTATCTCCAGAATATCTTTAAAAAAGAGTGCAACCTTCATCGCATCACGGCAATTCAACGCAATGTGATGAACGCCTTTGATTTGAAACATGGACCTTTCCTCCCAAGCGGCGACAATCTTTCTATGCTTCTTCTTTATTATGCGCTACGGTTTGACGTTTGCTTCCGTTTGTTGAACTGCTGCAAACGCTCTGTCAATTTGACCAAACGATCGTTCAGCATCTTTCTCCAGCTATCGTCTTCCAACATTTTAGCGGCACCCAGTAAATCAAGCGATAAATCGATTTGCTGCTTTAAAATATCACCAAAATTATTTCCTGCATCTATCATAACACAATTCTCGAAAATGTTTGCTATATGATCAACATTGACGAACTCACGGAAATCGACTTCAGGAGCGTTATCCCCTTGTGCGTATTCTACGAGGATTTCGTATTCTCCTGCAATTGCCGGGAGAACCTCAATCCGGTCACAAACTGGGCAGTACATAATCGGAACATGATGAACCATTGTTTTGTAATGGCGTACACTTCCAAATGATCCGATCATTCCAGCACCACAACAAAATCCCATAGTTTCTCCTCCTTAAAAAAAGCCCTGTCCTATAGATTCTATCCTACTTGTGTCATGCACGCTAGAACCAAATTGATGCCAGCCAGTAAAATCCTATTCGTCTGGTTACCGCTTCCAGCGCTTGTGCGTCAGGTTTTTGCGGCGTGAAAATGCCCATACTAGGAAGAGCTTTGGACCAACATCTGGAGGGGAGGACAGCCATGCAAATGAAGATGGGAGAATCGCTGCTCTTCACAGCGCTGACATTCGGCGTTTCCGTCGGATTCGTGCCTTATGAGGACATGCTTGCCTTCAATGCGCCTGCAAGCGATCAAGGAAAGGTGTATCAAAACGAAGCATTCCGCGATGTTACCGTAGAGAAGACCGCGTTCGGCCATTATGCGATCAGCGGGGAAGCTCGCGTATTCGAGGCGACCGTCAACTATGTTGTAACGAGCGGACAGTCGCATGTAACCAGCGGATACACGACTGCAAGCAAGAGCGGCCCCGACTGGGGCGCCTTTCAAATCGAGCTGGATACGACTATGCTGACTGCGTATAGCCAACCGCTTGCCATCACGCTCTTTGAAGCGAGCGCAGAAGACGGACGGCCGCTCCACGAATTAAAGATTCCGCTGTTTTGACAAACCTGGCCCTTGATCAGGTTTGTTTATCTTTCATACAGATAAGGGCAACCGCGGCTCCGCCAAAAGCTTGGCGTAGCCAGGTTTTCTAATAATATGGTGTCCACGCCCGATTCAGAAGTTCAATTCCCGGCTCGATGTGCGCGAGCGGCAATCCGCCAAACCCAAGGAGCAGCAGCGGACGCATTCCTTCCTTGCGCTCATGCCACATCGGCTCGGTGCTGTACACCTTCACGCCATGCGCTTCCGCAACGTTTACAAGCGTATCGGTCGACTCTTTGCTTTTGACTTCCAGCACGAGATGAAGACCGGCGTCTTGTCCGGTGATGCTCACTCGCTCACCCATGTGCGTCTTAATCGCCTGCAGCATCGCGGCATGCTTTTTATGGTAAAGCGTCCTCATTCTGCGGATATGGCGCTCCCATTCTCCCGATTGCATAAACAGCTCCAACGCTCTTTGATGCAGCCTCGAGGCGGTTTGGTCATAGGTGATCAGCCCGCTGCGATAGCGGCCAAGCAGACGCTGCGGCACCACCATATAGCTGATCCGAATCGCCGGCATCAGCGATTTGGAAAATGTTCCGACATAGATGACGTTTCCGTTCCGGTCCAATCCTTGTAAAGATGGAATCGGCTTACCTCGATAGCGGAATTCCCCATCATAATCATCCTCGATCACGAGTGCATCCCGCTCTGCTGCCCAAGTCAGCAGCTTGAGCCGTTTAGCAACGGGCATGACCATTCCTAACGGATATTGGTGGGAAGGCGTGATGTATACCACCTCCGCGTTGCTCTCTTGCAACCGTTCCAAGCTAATGCCGTCCGATTCGAGCGGAATTGGCACCAGCTGGAATCCAAGCCGATTAAATACGTCCCGCACCCGCGGATAGCACGGATCTTCTACCGCAACGTCTTTGCGTTCCAATTCAAGAAGCTGGCATAAGCTTTGCACGAGCGCATAGGTGGAAGGTCCGATGACAATCTGCTCCGCCGTGCAATTCACACCCCTTGATTGGTACAGGTACTGGCAAATGGCCTCGCGCAGTCCCGTTTCCCCTTGGTTATCCCCGTAAAAAAGCAAATCCTTCTCCTCAAGCTGCATGCTTTGCTGGTAGCATTTCCGCCACACATCGAACGGAAAATGGTCCAGATCAATTCCAGACATGAAAAAATCATACAGGATACGATTCCCCTCTTGCTCCTGTTGACTGTCTTTTTGCTTTTCAGCGGAATCAGACGTAGCTAGCGAGTCCGCTTCCAGCTGCACGACATAATAGCCACTCCGTTCCCTGCTTTCAATATACCCTTCCGCGAGCAATTGCTGATACGCCATCAGTACGGTCGTCTTGCTGACCTGTAAATGGATGGACAGCTGTCGAATGGATGGGAGGCGCGTGGCCGCTGGGATCCGGGCAGATTGAATCTCTTCTTTAAAATAACGATAAAGCTGCATGTACATGGCTTCATCGAGCTTTTCATCAAGTAATGGGCTAAAGTCCATTCATATTATTCCTTTCTTTATCTGTACCTGTCAAAACCACATCATTTGTATCTTCCGAGAAGAACAATTCTTTCATATCATAAACGTTATCCACTCATACAAACAAAAAGGAGTCTTTCACATGTATATCAAACTGCTTACTGAACAGCAAGAGTTACGCGAAGCATTCCCTGTTATGAAAGAGCTGCGTACCCATTTGACCGAAGACTCTTATCTGGAGCTGCTCGACACGATGAAGCGTGACGGTTACCGCCTTTACGCTCTATATGCCGATGAACAGATCACCGCATTGGCTGGCGTAGCGATCCGGACTAATTTCTATTATAAGAAGCACCTCTTCGTCTACGATCTGATCACACGTGCCCAAGACCGTTCCAAAGGATATGGCGAATTGCTGCTCGGCCATGTCCATGAGCTTGCCAAACAGGAAGGCTGCGAAATCGTCGCACTCGAATCCGGTCTTCACCGCACGGACGCCCACCGCTTTTATGAAACCAAGATGGGATATGAGCGCTTCTGTTACTCCTTCAAGAAGATGTTGCTGTAACTACCATTGTGCCTGAGAAAACCCGACAGCGCCACTGGATAAAATTATTTCTATTCTGTACAAAAAAAAGCCGGCACCGCTCGCTTCCTTTCGGAAGGCACGGTGCCGGCTTTCGCTTTCTTACTCTTTTACTTCGCCGATGAATACTTTGTTGTTGTTGTCATATTTGTACGCAAATACTTGCGCAAATTTGTTGTCGCCTTTTTCGTCGAAGCCGACTTTTACGAATTGACCTTGGAAATCGCTTGTTTTGTGGATCGCATCCAATACTTGCTCACGGGACGGTTTTTTGCCGCCGTTTGCTTTGATTGCTTCCATCAAACCGTTCAAGGTTACGCTCATCGCATCATAGCCGAAAGAAGTGAAGATACCGACTTTTTTGCCAGTCGCTTTTTCGAAATCTGCAATCCACTTTTTGCCTTCGTCAGTACCAGTCAGGTCGCCGACTGTGGACGTGAATACAACGTTGTTTGCCGCATCGCCGGCAATTTTCAGCATGTCAGCGGAGTCGAGACCGTCGCCACCCATGAATGGACCTTTGAAGCCTTTTTCACGCGCTTGCTTCACAATGATGCCTGCTTCCGCATAGTAGCCGCCAAAGTAGATCATGTCAGGATTTTTTGCAACCACTTGGTTTACGATCGCACTGTAATCTTTTTCGCCAGCGGTTACACCTTCGAATGCAACAACTTGTACGCCGTCTTTTTCGAATTGCTTTTTCACTTGCTCTGCCAAGCCTTGTCCATAAGCACCTTTGTCATGGATCAAGAACGCGGTTTTTACACCCAGTTGGTTTTTCGCATAAATCGCAGCTTTGGTACCTTGCTGATCGTCACGCGCACAAATACGGTGTACGACTTTTTTGCCTGCATCCGTCAGGTTGGAACCTGTGGAGGAAGGAGATACCATGACGAGGCCCGCTTCATCATATTTAGCAGCTGCCGGAATCGAGGAACCGGTCGTTACGTGGCCCACGACAGCCAATACATTCGGATCGGAGATCAGCATCTCTGCGCTGGCTACGCCTTGCTTCGGATCTGCTTGGTCATCCTGTTTGGACACTTCAACAGTGAAGCCTAACTTTTTAAATTCTTCTGCCTTTTGAGCGAGTGCGTACTCTTCACCTTGCAGGGCAGTAGAGCCGTAGTCTGAAGCAGAACCGGACAGCGGTCCTACGGAACCAATGACGATTTTTTGGTCACCAGCAGCAGCTTCTCCGCCGCCTGTGCTAGCATTGCCTTCCGGGGCCTTCGCAGCTTGGCCGCAACCGGACAGCGCTGCTGTAACGGCGAACATAGTTGAAAGTAATGCAATTTTTGTCTGTTTTTTCATGTAGAAAACCCCCTCTTTCGTTTATAGACAAATGTCCAAATGGAACGTACACGACCTATTGTACAACAAATTTGAATCTTGGTAAAAACTTTAATTTTCCACTAAATAAATTTGTGATAAAACTACGGCTGCATCAAGCTTTTGACGCGGCCGTAGCGATGGTGAGCAGGAGTTCTAGCCCAAAATATAGCGGTCTTCTGTGAAAGCCTCGCCTCTCGCCTCTTCAAAGGCGCTCAGCAAGTCTTTCGTTGTCATCTGCTGTTTTTTCTCTTGCGGAATATCGAGGATGATATTCCCTTCATGCAGCATCAGCAACCGGTTCCCCATGTGCAGCGCCTGCTCCATGTTGTGCGTGACCATCAAGGTGGTCAGCTTATTCTGCTCCACGATTTTGCGGGTCAAATCCACGATGAGTGCAGCGCGTTTCGGATCGAGCGCCGCTGTATGCTCGTCAAGCAGCAAAATTTTCGGTTTAGTGAAGGTCGCCATCAGCAAGCTGAGCGCCTGACGTTGTCCGCCGGACAGAAGGCCCACCTTTGCTTTCAGCCGATTTTCCAACCCTTGATCCAAAACTTTCAGCTGCTCGCGGAACAGCTCCCGCTTCGCCGCCGACACGCCGAACGAAAGAGTCCGGCTTTTTCCGCGTCCATAGGCGATCGCCAAGTTTTCTTCGATGGACATGTTCGGTGCTGTACCCGCCATCGGGTCTTGGAAAACCCGGCCGATCAGCGACGCACGCTGATGCTCTTTCTTGCGCGTAACATCTTGGCCGTCGATCGTAATCTTGCCGCTGTCAGGAAGTAATCCGCCCGAGATCAGGTTCATCAAGGTCGATTTCCCCGCACCGTTACCGCCGATCACCGTAACGAAATCACCGGGAGCCAGATGCAGATCGATCTTCTTCAATGCAACTTTTTCATTGATTGTGCCTGCGTTAAACACCTTGCCTGCTTTGGAGATCGTAAGCATTTATTTTCCCTCCTTCGCGGTTTTGGCGGTTTTTTTCAAAACGTTTTTGAATACGGCCGGGAACACCAATGCGATGATGACGATCAGCGCCGTGATCAGCTTCATGTCCGACGGCTGCAAACCGGCACGCAATGCGAGCGCAATTACCAGACGATATACCACAGATCCGCCGATTACCGCGATTGTGGCACGGAAAATCGTCATATGGCCGAACAACACTTCCCCGACGATTACGGAGGCCAGACCGATGACGATCATCCCTGTCCCCATCCCGACGTCAGCAAACCCTTGGTATTGCGCGATCATTGCACCAGCCACCGCTACGAGCGCGTTGGAAAGCGCCAGACCGATAATCGTGGTGGTATCGGTATTCGCACCGAAACTGCGGATCATCGTTGAATTGTCGCCGGTCGCCCGCAAGTCAAGCCCCAAATCAGTACGTAAAAACCAGTCGATAATCAGCTTGATAATCACAACAAACAGGAGGAAGAGTATCGCAACACCCGTGATCCAGGTAGTTCCACCAATGGTCAGGTCAGGAAAATTCAAGTCCTTCAGCATGGTGTAGATCGTCTCTTCGCGCAAGAGCGGCAGATTGGCACGGCCCTCCATAATCCTCAAGTTGATCGAATACAGCCCGATCATCGTCAAAATCCCTGCCAACAGACCATTTATTTTTCCTTTGGTGGTCAACAGTCCCGTAACGATCCCCGCTAGCGCGCCGCCTATCAAGGCGATCAACGTGGCAAGAAAAGGGCTGTAGCCGTCGATGATCATTTTGGCAGCGATCGCTCCACCCAAGGCAAAGCTCCCATCCACCGTCAGATCAGGAAAGTTAAGAATACGAAAGGTTAAATAAACGCCAAGCGCTAGCAGCGCGAATAACAACCCCTGTTCTAAGGCTCCATTAATTGCGACACTCATAGCTTCCTCCTCATTTGCAAGGCTTCATCGGCCTCATTCCATTACTGGTCGATTACTTCATTCGCTTTGTCAAGCAAGGATTGCGGCAGGGTCACACCCATTTTCTCAGCTGCTTTCTTGTTGACGATCAGTTTCATTTCCGCTTGCTTCTCTACAGGCATGTCAGCAGGTTTCGCTTCGCCTTTGAGAATTTTCACAGCCATGTCAGCTGTTTGCGCACCCAATTTGTCGTATTGGATACCGTATGTTGCGATAGCACCGCTTTTGACGGAGTTTTCTTCACCAGCGACAACTGGAATTTTGTTCGCTTCCGCTACGCCAATGACCGCTGCGATGGACGAAACTACCATGTTATCGGTTGGCACGTAGATCGCATCAACTTTTCCTACCAACGATTCAGCAGCTTGCTTCACTTCTGTCGGGCTGCTGATGGAAGCTTCTACGATTTCCAGACCCAATTTGCTAGCAACGGATTTCGCCAGGTCAACTTGAACTTTGGAGTTCGCTTCCCCTGCGTTGTAAATAATCCCTACTTTTTTCGCATCCGCTTTCAAATCTTTTACCAATGCCAGCTGATCTTCAACCGGGTTCATGTCGGTAGTACCGGTCAGGTTGCCTTCCGGTTTGTCCATCGATTTCACCAGACCAACGACAACTGGGTCAGTAACTGCGGTAAATACAACCGGGATGTCCTTGATGTTTTGTGCTGCTGCTTGAGCAGTTGGGGTCGCGATAGCAAAAATCATGTCCACTTTATCGCCCTGGAATTTTTGCACGATCGAAGTAGCGGTATCCATGCTGCCTTGCGCGGATTGTTTATCAAATACAACTTCTTTCCCATCGGTGTAGCCTTGTTTCGCCATTTCAGCGATGAATCCGTCGCGAGCCGCGTCCAGCGCAGGATGCTCTACGATTTGCACGATACCGATTTTCACTTGTTTACCCGCAGCTGGCTGCGCGCTTTCCTGCTTCGGTGCCTCTGCCGGCTTGTTCTCTGCTGGTGCAGCACTTTGCTGCCCACACGCTGTAACAAACAAAAGCGACAACGTACACAAAACGGATGAGACGGTTAGCTTGCTCTTTCTCTGTTTGAACATCTTAACTCCCCCACTTCATTTAATTTAGAAATCGCCCAGAAAACAAAGAAAAGGAGCTCGTATTCGAATACAGGCTCCTTTTCTCATCAATGAGCGTTATTTCACGATCTCTTTCGCTGCCTTCTTCAAATCTTCAGGTATGGTTAACCCAAATTTTGCTGCCGCCTGCTCATTAATATAAAGGTCTGCTTCTTTGGATACTTCCACTGGGGTTTGGGTTATTTGTTGACCGCCAAGGATTCGTGCTGCCATTTCGCCAGTTTGTTTGCCCATCTTGTAGTAGTCGATTCCGTAAGTGGCAATGGCGCCGCGTTTCACCGTATCCGTATCAGAAGCAAACACAGGCAGCTTCGCGGCCTCTGCCGCCATCAGCACACCTTCAACTGCGGAAACTACCGTGTTGTCGACCGGAATCAACACTGCATCTGCTTTGCCGACTAGCGATTGCGTGGCAAGCTGCACTTCTGACCCTGTGCTGACACCCGCTTTGACGATTTCGACGCCCATCTCTTTCGCTGCGTCTTCCAGCTCTTGCACCTGGACTCCGGAGTTTACCTCGGAGGTTGTGTAGAGCACGCCCAACTTTTTCAAGTTTGGCAGGAAGCCTTTAACCAGCTCGAGCTGCTTTTTCATCGAAAGCTTATCGGAAGTTCCCGTCACGTTTTTATCTGGTTTGTCCAAGGACCCAACCAGGCCTGCCGCTATAGGATCGGTTACTGCGCTAAAAATGACCGGCTTGTCTGCAATCGCTTTGGCCGCTGCCTGAGCGGTCGGAGTCGCGATCGCGATGACCATATCCTTGTTATCACCTGCAAATTTCTGCGCGATTGACACGGTATTGCTCATGTCTGCGTGTGCATTTTGCAATTCAACCTTCACGTTTTTCCCGTCTTCGTAACCTGCACCCGCCAAACCGTCGACGATCCCTTTTTCAATGGCATCGAGTGCCGGATGCTCCACGAACTGTGAAATGCCGATGGAGTAGGTTTTGTCCGCAGGCTTGGCCTCAGACGTTGTCGTTTCCGGCTTCGTTTGCGGCTGTTCAGCAGGCTTTGCCCCACACGCAGCCAATGTCAACATCATGGAAACGGACAGAAAAACTCCCAGTGCTTTGTTACTTTTTCTCATCTAAACTCTCTCCTCTTCTAAGCTATGCTAAACTCAACTTGGTTGGTATTATAGCACACTTTACAAAACTATATTTAATTTTAAATCTTCTAAATTATCTAACATATGCCTTGTGTAAAAAAATGCACCCTCACTAAACTTACTTCTATTTCCTATCATACAGCTACGCTTTGACGTTGAAAAGTGATAAATTTTGGACAGGTAAAAACCCCTATTTAGAAACTAGGGGTTTTCCATCTTTATCATTAGTTATTGATGAATTTCTCAAAAACTTTGCCAAAATCTTTTACGACGTACTTCTCTTTTGACTCGGTTAACCAGGTAAAGGTGTATTGGTTGATCTCCTTAAACTGATTTGCCACATCCGCTTGGATCCCCGCCACGCGGCCGAGCGTATTTTGTGCCGATTCAAGGCTTTGCCGCGCATACTCCAGCGCAACTTCGTTTTCATGCATGATTTCGGCCATTTTTTGCAGTGCTTTGTACAAATCTTTAACTTCTTCCAAATGTTTTTTATATACGTCGATGGAATATTGGTGGGGACCAATCGAGAATTTGATCTCAATGTCCAAGTCGACCGTTCCAGCAGTCTCTAATGCGACTCCGGTAATTTTGTGTGTGGAGTAAGGGAAACGGCGGAGCATTCGCTTCTTGCTGATCGCACTGGTTCCATCCAAATGAATGAGTGCCTGGTTTGTGAAGCAGTATTCATCTGTCTTGGACTTAATCAGAAAATAAATGTTCTCGCCGTCTTCATGCATCACATAATCATCGGAGTCAGTCTTGTCAAAATCCTTTGGTTTGATGATTGTACCCAAGTCGCTTAATCCAAGAGCGTCTGCTGCCAATTTGCCAAACATCGCGCAAATCCCCTCTCCCACTCGAAATTTTCCCACCAGTGTGAAATACGAATGGCGGTATTTTTGGTTCCTTTCCTAGATTACCATAATGGCATTTATTGTAAATCCGGATGCGCAAAAAAATTCCCCTGCTCACCATCATAGGCAAACAGGGGATTTTCCCTTAAAACAATCTTATTCTTTCACCATTGCTTCGTACTTGTCGGCATCCATCAATTTGTCCAGTTCGCTGGCGTCGGCCAACTCAACAACGATCATCCACGCCTTGTCGTAGGAAGAAGAGTTCACGAGCTCAGGCGCATCTTCCAGTTCACCATTCACCTCAATAACAGTTCCGGTGACCGGTGCATACAGCTCAGATACGGTTTTCACGGATTCAACGCTTCCGAATGGCTCATCTTGCTTGATCGTTGCACCTACTTCTGGCAGCTCGACAAACACGATGTCACCCAGCTCGGATTGAGCGAATTCAGTGATACCGATGTACGCTTTGTTGCCTTCGACGCGTACCCACTCATGTTCTTCGCTGTAGCGCAGATTCTTAGGAAATTCCATTTGATTTAGCCTCCTGTCAATCGCTGTTCAATAAATACCTATACATAATTGGACAAAGCGATCAAGATTCCTCTTCAATCCCCAAAATTCGATGCAACCGTTTTTTCACCATGTTCAGACCCTTTTCACCGGCCTGGAAGTGGCGAAGCTGCAGGTTTTCGTCAAACAAGTAATAGGCAGGAACGTATTCGTTCGCGAACGCATCCGTCGTCTTCATTTCATTGTCGACCGCGATCGGATGGGTCAGCTCATACTGTGCGATCGTTTGCTTGATCGTCTCAAGGTTGGTATCCGCTTCCGAGCGGGGCATATGGATGCCGATCACCTTGAGTCCGTTTTCCGCATAATTCTCGCGCCATTCGTTGATCTGCGGCAGCGATTCCTTACACATGTAGCAGCTGACCGACCAAAAATGGACCAAGACAGGCTTGCCTGCCAATTCCGCTTTCGTCACTTGACCGTTTATCCATTCCGTAACTCCAGGAAAATCAGGCAGTTCTTCACGCAAACGCATTATAACCGCTCCTCCCCATTCTTATTCATGCGAATTGAAGTCACTTGCTTTCGATGACAGTTAGCGTAGCTCTATCTGTAAAAAAGGGCCTAACAAAGTAAGTTAGACCCTTCATTTCAAAAAGAAGTGAATTACAGGTTAGCTTGTCCTGGGCGCCAGTTAGCTGCGCACAGACCGCCGGATTGCAGAGCTTGCAGAACGCGCAGCGTTTCGTCTACGGAACGGCCTACGTTCAGGTCAGTTACAACTTGGTATTTCAGAACGCCTTCTGGATCGATGATGAACAGACCGCGGAATGCGATACCTTCGTTCTCATCCAGAACACCGTAAGCTTTCGCTACAGTTTGCAGGTTGTCGGAAGCGAGCGGGTAGTGCAGGCCGCCCAAACCATTTTGTTCGCGGGATGTGTTGATCCACGCTTTGTGGGAATGGACGGAGTCAGTGGACACGCCGAGAACTTCAGCATCCAGATCTTTGAAATCTTCGATTGCATCGCTCAACGCGATGATTTCCGTTGGGCACACGAAAGTGAAGTCTAATGGATAGAAGAACAGAACGAGCCATTTTCCTTTATAGTCGGACAGGGAAGCGTGACCGAATTCTTGACCGTTGCCCAGAGCGGTTTTCATGTTGAAATCAGGAGCTGGTAGACCAATAAGACGTTGTGCCATTATGTAGTGCCTCCTCAAATTTTTATCGTGATTTGTTGTACGCGGTACAACACAACCTATGATAACAATAGTCTAAATTATAGTCAATACAATGTAGGAATTATTTTAAGGAATGTTTACAGTTTTTACAATCAACGCAATAGACCGCTCTCTTTGATTCTGTGCGCAACTTCGCGCAGCACATCCGGCTCTTTCACCAAGGCGATCCGCACATAGCCCTCGCCCTCTTGACCGAATGCATCACCCGGAATGACGACCACACCCGTCTTTTCCAGCAGCTCGAAAGCGAATGAGCGGGACGTGAAACCATTCGGTACTCTCGCCCAAATGAACATAGTTGCCTTCGGGGGCTCGATTACCCAGCCAGCCTCAGCAAGCGAGCTGAGCAAAACATCGCGGCGTTCCTGATACAACTCGCCGACCGGATTCGCCTCGCCACACGTTCTGTCATGTACAAGTGCTGCCACCGCCATCTGCTGCACGGCGTCAAACACACCGTAATCGATGTTTGATTTCACGATCGCAAGCGGCTTGATCAGTTCGGCATTGCCGACCACGTAAGCGATCCGGCAGCCCGCCATATTGAAGCTTTTGGAGAACGAGTTCAGCTCAATCCCTACTTCTTTTGCACCCGGCGCTTCCAAAAAGCTCGGTGGACGATACCCGTCAAAGGCCATTTCCGAATATGCCAAATCGTGAGCGACGATGATGTCGTTTTCCCTGGCGAAACGAACAACTTCTTCAAAAAAGGACAGCGGCGCCACAGCTGATACCGGATTGTTCGGGTAATTAAGGATCATGAGCTTGGCGCGTTTGCGCACGTCCGCAGGGATCGCAGCCAATTCCGGCAGAAAGCCGTTTTCCGCACGAAGCGGCATCGGGTAAAGCTCGGCTCCCGCCAGATGGACGCTTCCCGCATAAATCGGATAGCCGGGATCCGGAACGAGCACGATATCGCCCGGGTCGGCCCATGCCAACGCGAGATGCGCCAAGCCGTCCTGCGAACCCATCAGCGCATGAATCTCAGTATCCGGGCTCAGGTCAACATTGAAACGATGGCGATACCATGCCGCCACTTCCTGGCGAAACGCAACCGATCCTTGCGAGCCTGGGTAGCCATAGTTATCCGGATTTTGCACCGCGTCAACCAATGCCTGTATCAAGTGAGGAGCCGGCGGCTTATCCGGGCTGCCGATCCCCAGATCGATCACCTGCATACGCTGGGCGACCTTGCGCTTCCGCTCCGCCATTTCCGTAAAAATTGCCGAGGTCAACTGGTTCAGCCGTTTGGAAGGTTGACGTCCGCTCATTCGTGCTTCCCCCATGTTTTTGCATACTCATCTTCTTTGAACCCGACCGTCACCGTTTGCTGGTCGGTTGCCAGCGGGCGCTTGATCAGCTTGCCGTTGGATGCGAGCAATTCGAGCATCTCTTCTTCCATCATGGTCGGAAGCTTATCCTTTAGATTCATTTCTTTATAAAACTGGCCGCTCGTATTGAAAAACTTGCGCAGGTCTAGTCCGCTTTTTCTCCACATGTCACGCAGCTCATCCTTACTCGGCGGACGATCCACAATCGGAATCGATTCATAGCTGGTGCCTGCCTGTTCCAGCCATTTTTTTGCTTTGCTGCATGTGCCGCACTTGTCATATCCGTAAAAACGGAGCGTTTGCGTCGTTTGGCTCATTTCCCTTCACCTCTTTGCAAGAATTTCCTCGAAGGTAACATAACATTTTTCTTTATTTTTTCAAATAAATTGCCTCTGGTTTTCCACAGTTTCACATCGCTTTTCCATAACTTCTCTCTATACTGTGCCTATTCCTTGAATTGGAGATGATTTGATCATGATTACCTTGAGAAACAAAATGATCCCAACTCTGGTGGCACTGTCTTTGACAATGCCGGCAGGAGCATTCGCAGCGGAGGCAACCCCAACCCCCGCAGCCAAAACACCACTCGCACATGCCAGTACGCTTGCGACTGCCAAACCTGCACCGAGCATCTCCAAGAAGACTACTTCAGCAACCGGTAGAACCGCAGCTTCAAAAACAGGGACAACAGCAAAAAAAGCGGCTACTGTGAAGAAAACAGCTACTTCCAAGACGAACGCAACAGCCAAGACCGGCTCCACAGCCAAGAAAGCGGCTACGGTGAAAAAAGCTGCTGCTTCCAAAACAACCGCGACAGCCAAAGCCGGCACCACCACCAAGAAAGCGGCTACGGTGAAAAAAGCTGCTGCTTCCAAAACAGCCGCCACTGCCAAAGCCGGCACCACGACCAAGAAAGCTGCTACGCTGAAAAAAGCAACTGCTTCCAAAACAGCTACTAAAACCAAAACTGGTACCGGCACCGCTGCCAAGAAAGCGGCTACCGCGAAAAAAGCTGCCGCTTCCAAAACAGCCGCGAAAGCCAAAACCAGCACCGCCGTCAAGAAAGCAGCTACCTTGAAAAAAGCTTCAGCCTCCAAAACAACCACGAAACCAGTGGCAAAAGTTACAACACCAGTTCCTGCTCCGACCAAAAAATAAGCCCGTTTTTCATAACAAGCCCCGTTCCCTCTTGTAAAGGGACCGGGGCTGTTTCATTTATCCTCGGAAGGCTACATGATAACCTGCGTGCTTCCGTGTTTGGAACACGCCTGTGCTTAAAATCAGGTATTGCGCCTTTGCCCCGAGCAGCTTCCCTTGAATTGTTTCGGTCTTGTCCAACGACATGGAGTTGATTTTGTCGAGTGTCTCCAAAATCGGATACGTGATGTCCACCCATTCGTTTTCATTCAACTTGAACGGATTGAATTGTTCTGGGAAGTGTTGATACACCTCGTCGCGAACCGCAAGCAAATCTTTGTCCGTCACATCGCCCTTCAGCATTTTGCGCCAGTTGGTCTTGTCCGGCAAATATTGGCTGAGATGAAACTCCAGTTTGCCAGCCATCCGCCTCGTCGGCAGCTCTGCAATCGGGATCGCACGAATCGCCCCTTGGTCGACCCAGCGTTTCAGCTGATTGTGCTTGCGTGTCAGCCCGACCTTCACATCACTGGACAATGCTAGGTACACGTAGTGCGGGATCATGCAGTACGTTTCGCCAAAGCTTTCATCACGGCATGTCCCATTGTCGAAATGGCATTCATGCGGCTTGACGATGCAGAGGTCATTCTCTGCCAGATTGGTGAAACACGGATAACAATATCCGCTGTTAAACGTCTTGTTTGTCTTGCGGCCACAGGAAATGCAATTTTTTTGCCCCAGGTAGGTTATGGTAATATCCGATCCGAGCAAATCATTAAGTGGGATTTTCTCGTCGTCTAAATGCAAATAATAGTCTACAGGCTGGTCTTTTCCATGATAGGTATGGACAAGCCCGCGCAGCAGTCCGTTTTTCTCCAACACAGCTCTCCCCTTTGCTTGCAACTCCCTCAATTGTACCACAAAAACTTATGATCAGCCGGATACGGCATGACTACCAGAAAGGAGCTGCTTGCTATCAAACGCCTTGTATTGCTGTTTCTTTTGCTTGTGATCGCGCTGGTTCCGCTGCAGGCTTCCGGTATGCCTCGGGCCAACTATGAACCTATTCACCGGATCGACACGCAGCGCAAAATAGTTGCTCTTACCTTTGACGATGGCCCTGATCCCGTCTATACGCCATTAATTTTAGAGACCTTGCATCAGTATGGCGTGCCCGCAACCTTTTTTGTGTTGGGCTCGCAAGTCGACAAGTACCCCAAAGTCATCCAGTGGATCAAGAAGGCTGGACATGAGATCGGGAATCATGGCTACTTCCATCATGACTTGAATAAGCTAACCGAGCAGGAGATTTACGATGACATCAAACGCTCCGAGCAAAGCATCCTGCGCACCACCGGACTACTCACCCAGTATTACCGGCCGCCCGGCGGCGTGATGAGCCCGAATGTGATGAACGCCGTGCAAACGTCTGGCTACGACATTATTCATTGGTCCGTGGATCCGCGCGACTGGTCCTTGCGCCGCACCGCTTCCGTGATTGCCAACAGCGTGAAAAAACACGTCACTTTTGGCGACATCATCCTGTTCCACGATGGTGGCCTGAATCAAAAACAGACGCTGAAGGCGCTCCGTGAGCTCATCATCGACTTGCGGCAAAAAGGCTACAAATTCGTCACGGTAAGCCAACTCCTGGACAACGGAAAAGTAAAAAAATAAAAAAGCACCCGCTTGAGGTGCTTTTTCGTCATGATCAGGCGCTTGGCATGGCGGCCGCGAATAGCAGGTCTTGGATCTCTTCCTGCATATGCTGCCTGTCAGCCTGCTTGCAAATGAACGTTTTCAACAGTTTCCCATCGTGGATGTAAATCAATTCGTCGGCCAATTCCGTTGCCACCTCAAGCTGATGGGTGGAAAACACGATGGTTTGCCCGGATTGCCGAAACTCCTTCATCATGGCGACAAACCAGCTGATCCAATGAAGGTCGAGACCGTTTGTCGGTTCGTCCAAAAGCAGGACCGCAGGCTTTGCCACAGCGGCTTGTGCCAGCATGAGACGTTGGCGCATGCCTTTTGACAAGCTGGTGCACAGCTTGTGCGCGTGCTCCTGCAAACCTACTTTGCCGAGCATTTCATCGATCCATTCCGGATGAACGTGACGTAATGCGGCATAAAAGCCCAGCCATTCGCGAACCGTGACTCCTCCGGGAAACTGGAAATCATCCGGCATATAGCCGATTTTTTTTGCATACGCGGTGCGATGTCGCCTCCAGCCAATGCCATCGATCGTTACCTCTCCCGTGGAAGGGGGGATCATGCCCGCGATCATTTTGATCAGCGTGCTCTTTCCCGCGCCATTTCCCCCACATAACGCAACGATTTGCCCTTGGGCGAATTCGAGCGTGACGGGCGCAAGTGCCGTATGTCCTCCATACCTTTTGCTCACGTCGCTTACGGAAATCATGTCTGTCCGAAACGGTTGGTTATCCATGCTTGCGCTTCCTCTCCATCCAGATTTTCCCGAGAACGATTTGGACGCTGCTGAAAACAGCGCAATACCCAATTGCCCACGCGCCGCCGGCTACTCCGTCGAGATGGCCGAGCAGCACATAGTACGGCTGCCCAAAAATGGCCCCGCCTCCCAGCTGTGCGGTGAGCATAATCCGCAGTGCTTCTGCAGGATTGAGGGCAGACAGGCCGATCAAGGTGTTTTGGACGATCGGATACGGCAAAAATCCCAAAATCCCCAGCAGCAGCATCGGCCAAATCATGATACAGACGAACCAGACGAGGATGGACAGCATCAGCGCTTGCCAGCGATTCGACGAGCCGATTCCGATTAAGACCCCGACTGCCAAAAACGTGAAGAGAAGCATGACGGAAAACAGATAGAGCAAAGCCATCCACGCGAACCCAACCGGAATGGACAGCGCCATGCAAATTACGCCGGCCACCCCGAACGAAAAGCTGGCGACAACCCACTGCGACACGAACTGGCCCAAATATTTGCCGATGACATAGCTCCCAGAGGAGAGCGGATACGTCAGCAGCAGGGCATACCCGCCTTCCTCCTTTTCCTGAGTAATCGAAAACGACCCAAGCAAAAGCACGATGAGCGGGAGCAGATACAGCATGACGTTGAGCAAGGTCCCAGTCATATTGTTATAGGCCCCGACATCGGGAATATTGCGCTGAATCAATAAAATGAGCCCCATCATCAACAAAAACAGAATGCCGAACAAATAAAAGGAACGCTGCCTGAGCGAGGAGCGCAGCTCTTTGCGAAACATCACCCATGTATCAACCATACCGATTCTCCATCCTTATTTTGCAGGCTGCTCTTGTTTTTTGTCTTGTTCTTGCAGCAGCTGTTTCTTCATATCCTGCACGGCGTCGTCATGTCGTTCCCATTGATGGGTCTTCAATTCTTCTGCTGTCAGGAGCTTGCCTTTCTGCTCCTGTTTGATCAGCGCTTCAGCTCCTGCCTTGTCTTTAAAGCTGAGAACACCATAGCCCATCGGCGTGCGAAATGACGGGTCGAACGCATAAACCGCTTTATCTTGGTCGAGCCATTCTGCCGATTGGTGATCGCGGACGAATTCGGCTTTTATTTTTTCATCGCTGTGCTCGTTGAGCCACTCCTGCATACAGCCGATGTCGTCGAACTTGTAGACACGCCCGCTATCCACGATCAGCTCCGTCGCAAAGGCGCTGTTCGGCACGCTCATGTTGCACACCTCGCATATATCTACGCCCTCATCAATCGGGACCGGCTGGACGCTTTCCGTGCCGCACCCCGCCAACGCGCCGATTATTCCGATTCCTACAAGCAACGCGATCGTTTTTCTCATGATTTTCTCCCCCGTACAAAAATTGTGATGCTTCCGACAAGCAGCATTCCTGCCAACATACCTATCGGCCAACCGGCTTCCACCCCACTGCCGCGCCCGGCCGATTGGGGACCGAGCGCTGGCGCCGCATCGACCAAAAGCATCGAGCTGTCCGCCTTCAGCAGCTGCCCCAGCAAATTCATGCCTGGCGACTGGAACATCAGCTGGTACCCGGGATGCGCTTTAATCACCGTCAAGAAAAACGGATCGATTTCATACGGCAAGCTGCTCGTTTTATGGTCGGCTCCTTCCACTCCCTGATGATCGTCCCAATAATTGTGCTGCAGCCGGTTGCCTTCGCTCTCGGTCGCCTGCGCATGAACGACGTTTCCGATGAAATCGTTTTGTACCACTGCATTGTCAGCTGACTGCCGCACCTGCATCCCGATGAAATTGGCGGCAAACCGATTGGAATGCAAGTCATTGTCTTTTGATCGTTCCAAATAGGCGCCGACTCGATTTCGCTCAAATCGGTTCCCCACAACGGTCCCGCCATTTGCGGCATACAAGAGCAGCCCCTGGGAAAATACATGCTTTTGCTGATCAACAAACGTGTTGTCTTCAATGCGGGTCGCCTGCGCTTCCATCACCATTGCACCAGTCGTGTTATGATGCAGCGTATTGCTGACAAGCACGCTTGCTTTCGCGTACATTGCATGCAGGCCGTACCGGCAGCCCGAAACCGTGTTGCCGATCAGCTCATTTCCGTCGCTTTTCTCCACGTATACCCCGTCCTGCAAATCTTGGATCGTACATTGGACGATCCGGTTGCGATGAGAGGCAAAGAGATCAATCCCGTTCCCATTATGAAGGGACTTGCCAGCTTGCTTCTGTCCGCTGATTTGGAGGGATTCCAGCTTGTTTTCCACTGCATCCACCAGACCGACGCCACCGCCTGCCGTGCGAATCGAGAGCGACCGCAGCAGATGATGCGTCCCTTTTACTGCAATCGCGACGGAACGATCAGTACCGTCCGGTTGTTCGACAGAAAATCCGTCCAAGGTTACGCCGGACCCTTCGATTGTGATGACCGGACCCTTACCTCCCCCGACGATCAGCGTGTTGGACGTCCCTTTGATTGTAAGTGGCTTCCCTACTAGAAGCGGTCCTTCATAGGCCCCATCCGGCAAAACAATCATGCTGCCCGCTTCCGCCCGATCGATCATCGATTGTAACGATTCCTTGGCCGCAGCAGCATTCATCGAGCAGCAGAACAAGATAAGAAGCACGGCCATAATTCGCCCTACACGCATAATTCATACTCCTCACTGTGTCTTACACGCGAGATTCGAGTGATACCACCCTATGGTCTTCGCAAAACAACCAAATTGGGAATAGCCCACCTGGGCCATTTTTCCAATCATTCACCTAACGTTCATATTTTCCCAGCTGAAAATAACCCGATCGGGCTATACCAAACCGGTCGCCTGATTCGGTACCGTTAATCGCAGAGGTTGAATTTGAAGGAGGTTACCGCACTCATGAATTGGAAAAAAATGATGCTGATGCTGCTCACGCTTGTCCTCTGCTCCGGCGCCCTTTCGCTGGTCAGCGCACACGAAGGGCACACGGCCGCCCCCCATGAACCGGACAAAGACACAAAATGCGCATACTGCATGATGAAGGTGTATCTAAAAGAAGAGGAAATGGGCAAATTCACCGCCCAAATGTTGACCGCTGATGGAAAAACGCTGTTTTTTGACGATGCAGGTTGCATGCTGAACTACAAGCGCACGCTTGCCGCAGAGCCGCAGATGATGTGGGTTCGCGATTACAACACGCTGGCATGGGTCGAGTACGGAAAAGCGAATGTCGTATCCGCCAACATCAAAACACCGATGCAGTACGGTTTCGCTTACTTCCAGACTGCTGCAGATGCCGATTCCTTCGTAAAAAATAACAATAAGCTGGAGGCAATGAAGACCGACTGGACTTTTGTCGACAAAGTGGCGCAAAAAAGAAGCGAGATGAAGATGAGCGGCGACATGAATCATGGACAAATGAACCATGGTCCTGCCGCTGCTCATGGCATCATAGTCATGATCAACGGCCAAAAACAAAGCTTCCAGCAAGCTCCGATGAACATGCATGGCAAAGTCACAGTCTCCGCGAAAGAGCTTGTACAAAAGCTGGGCGCTACCGCCACCTGGAATGCGAAAGGTGACAGCGTGACGGTGAAGCTAGGCAGCAAAAGCGCTACCCTTTCGCTTGAACAGCATGGTCAAATCGGGCTGCGCACGCTTTGCGAAGCCGTCGGTGCCCATGTGAGGTGGGATGGAAAAACCAAAACGATCATCATCAACTCGAAATAGCGAGCGGGTTGCAAAAAACGGTGGCACCACGCATTTTGACAAAGCGACATGCACGGTGAAAATCAAACAGGCTGTTGATCCGCTTTGTAGGATCGACAGCTTCTTTCGCATTGCAGCACTTTGGGTATTCTTTTGCGTTGAAAAAAACGTCTTTGTTTGAGAGAATACCATTACGACTTAACGCTTCGTTGGCGAGACGTACCGTGCATAATCCCTTTCTGGAAAGGAAGCAATCCGCCCATGTTCCAAAAACCTTATGATGTGGTTGATACCAACTATTCTCCATATATCACGTTTTCCCGCGAAGAATGGAGGGAGCTGCGCGCTTCGACTCCGCTCACGCTGGCCGAGGACGAGCTGAAAAAACTGCAAGGGCTCAATGAGCACGTCTCCATGCAGGAAGTATCTGACATCTATCTACCGCTTTCCCGTCTGCTCAACCTGTACGTGGAAGCGACGCAAGAGCTATACAACGCCACCAGTACTTTTCTTGGCAACCGCAGCAAAAAAGTGCCGTATATCATCGGCGTCGCCGGCAGTGTCGCTGTCGGAAAAAGTACGACATCGCGTATTTTGCAAGCGCTTTTAGCACGTTGGCCCAATACGCCAAAAGTCGATCTCATCACCACCGATGGCTTCCTGTATCCGAACCGGACGCTGGAGAAGCGCGGCATTATGAAGCGAAAAGGATTTCCCGAAAGTTACGACATCCGTCGCTTCATTCAATTCATGGCCGATGTGAAATCGGGGCTTCCTGAGGTGAAGGCGCCGATTTATTCGCATTTGGCCTACGATATTTTGCCGAATGAGCACCAAGTCATTCGCCAGCCGGATATCCTCATCGTCGAAGGCTTAAATGTGTTGCAAATCACGCGTGATACCAACAATTCGCGAGCGATCCCGCAAGTGTTCGTCTCCGATTTCTTTGACTTCTCGATTTATGTGGACGCTTCCGAGGAAGACGTCCAGCGCTGGTATGTCGAGCGGTTCAAAATGCTGCGCAATACGGCTTTCCAAAAACCGGATTCCTATTTCCGCCGCTATGCGACCCTCTCCGATACGGAGGCCGTTGAAACCGCTTTATCGATCTGGAAAGAGATCAACAGCATCAACCTGGTGGAAAACATTTTGCCGACGCGTAGTCGGGCGCAGTTGATTTTGGAGAAGCAGGCGGATCATACCACGAGCAGTGTGAAGTTGAGGAAGCTTTGAGTGAAAAAACGGAGAGGCTGGCTGAGGTGGTCGGTCGGGGATTTTTGCAAAAAACTGCTCTCCGCTCTTACAATGCCTACTGGGGGTTGGGGGGAACGGCTTGCGGGAAAAAATGGGAACCGCGCCCCAAAGCCACACGCTGCGCGGCGGGTGTATCTCGAGGATGACATGTGACGCGAAAGACGTTCCTTTTTTTCCCGCAAGCCTGGCTGGCATTGTAAAGGCTGCGTGCCGTTTTTTGCAAAAATCCCTTCGCTGCAGTCGTTCTCCGCTCTTTCTTTATGGGGATAAAAATGATGAAAAAAAAGGATGCCCTCTCTTCGAGGACATCCTTTTTATATGGATTGTGTTTGTGCTGCTTGTTCTTCTTTTTTCCTTGTGGCATGTGGCGCAGCCACGCGGAAGAAAATGCCTGCGATGGCGAAGGCTAGCAGGAGTAGGCCCATGACGGTGAACATCAGTCCTGGGGAGACACCGAGCAGCACGCCGTTCAGATTGGGGGCGATGATGCTGCCTGCGCTGAAATTGACACCGACGATGACTCCTACTGCCGGTACCATGTAGCTTGGCAAAATGTCGGCGGCATAGGCCATGCCGAGCGAATAGAATGAGCCGACGACTGCACCTGCGATGACCAAGAGCATCAGCATCATCCAAAGCGATCCTTGTGCGAGTGGGAACAAAATGAAGGCGATCCCGCCGATGACTGCGCAGCTCATCATGATTTTTTTGCGGCCGACCTTATCGCTCCACGCACCAAGCGGCATCTGCAAAATCAACGCGCCCAACACGAAGGAAGGCAGCAAAATCGATACGGTCTCCATGGACAGTCCGATGCGCAGGCCGAAGATCGGGAAGCTGCCGTTCAGCGACGATTCCATGTAGCCGTACAAAAACGACGGAATCAAAGCCAACCAGCCATAGCGGAATACGTAGGCAAAACGATTTTGACCTTCTTGCTGCTGCCCCATCGGCTCCGGAAAAACATTTTTCAACCGTGACAGCAAAAAGAAGGACGACGTGTACAAGATGCTGACCAAAACAAACGGTACCCACAGCCCCAATGGCAGCAGGTTGATACCCAATGGCCCGATGCTGAAACCGACTCCATAGGCCAATCCGTAAATCGAAAGCATGCGGCCGCGCTTTTCCGGTGGCGCGATGGCCGTTAACCACAGCTGCGTATTGTAGTGCAGGAGCGAGTCGCCCGATCCCATGAATAGCCGTAGGAAAAACCAGACGACAAGCCCGCTGGACAGCGGTATGAGTACTGTAGTGCTGATGAGCAAGATCAGTCCGAGAATAATGGCGCCGCGATAACCGAGGCGCTGCAGAAGCCGTTCCAAAAACGGCGACACCAGCATGACACCGATGTACATGGCCGCAGCATTGACACCGTTGGCGATTGAGGATACGCCTTGCTGTTCCAGCAAAATCGCCAGCAGCGGCAGCGTCAAGCCTTGGCTGACACCGGCAAATCCAACCAAAACAATAAATGTCGTTTGCATGAGACGCAAAGATGGCATAGCAAATTGCTCCTTTCCATCCCCTCATCATACACTCTATAGTAACAAGATAGTCAAGGTGGTTAATCATGCAAAATAATCGAGGCTGTCGACCGTAAATCTAAAAAATCACCGGAGTCAGCACGCTTAAAATTTTCGTCGTCTGGTTAAGTGGATTGGACCAAACGTGTGGAAGGTTGGACGGATAATGAATCGAATCTCCTGATTTAAGCAAATACTCCTTACCATCCACTTCAAAAATGACAGCGCCTTCGAGCACGTAGAAAAACTCTTCACCCGGATGATTGAAGACACTCCCCTGCACGGTATTAGGATCAAGGGTCACGATCATCGGCTCCAGCATACGGCCGGAAAAATCACCAGCCAGGCGGCGATACTCCGCCGTGTTGCCCTCGATCCGAAACGGCTTTTGCTCCTCCACTTTCACCACATACGTTTGATTGCTAGTATTCTCAAAAAAATCGGTGATCGGGACTTCCAAGGCATCGGCGATTTTTTTCAGCGATGTGATCGCAAGCGATGTCGCCCCACGCTCCACCTGTGAAAGAAAGCTAACGGATAGCCCCGTTTTTTCACTTAGATCCTTCAATGTATAATCGTGCTGCTTGCGCAAGTCGCGAATGCGTTTGTAAATTTCCTCCATTTCGGTACTCCTTCATTTTTACTTGTATACTGTAATAATTCCAGTATACATGTTTTCATGAAGGATTTCCCCTTCGAGCAGAAAAGCTGATCGTCCCCGAAAACAGGAACAATCAGCTTCAATCACTTACGCAAGAATATGCCCACCCTCGACATGCAGCACGGTGCCCGTCACAAACGTGTTTTGCAGCAGGTAGAACACTGCTTGCGCCACATCTTCCGCTTGACCCACTCGTTTCACGGGAAGTTTGCCAGCAACTGTCTCATAAAATTGATTCCGCGATGCTTCCGGCATCTTGCTGCGCGATGGCGTATCGATGATTCCGGGCGAAACGACATTGACGCGGATTGGCGCCAGCTCCAGTGCCAGCGTTTGCCCCAGATTCGAAACCGCAGCATTGACAGCGCCTAGCGCAGAGGAACCGACCATCGCTTTGTAGGCGACAACGCCTGAAAACAACGTGATGGAGCCATTCGCGGAAATGTTTGGCGCGCCGTATTTTGCCGCGTAATACTGACCCCAGAATTTGTTGTCGAACAGCTTCCGTACCTGAACTGTATCCGTTTGGAGAAAAGGTCCGCCTGACGTTTCAGCCGCCGTCACTACGAGATGATCGAATGCGCCCACCTTTTCAAAGAACGCTTGCACCTCAAGTTCCTGTGTCGTATCGAGCGTAAACCATGACGCCCGCGAACCGAGCTGCTCAACTGCTTTTCTCAATTTCTCTCCGGAACGGCTGGCAATCACCACTTCCGCACCTTTGGCGATGGCTTGTTCTGCCGTCTCCAAGCCAATTCCCGAGCTTCCCCCGATGATCACGACTTTTTGATTTTGTAGCATGTTTTTCTCTCCCTTTGCAGTTTATTTGGCTTACAGTTGCAGCGCCAATTTCAAATGGGCTTCGAGGTCGTTTACAAACGCATTGATTCTCGGATTTTTGATCACATCAAAGCATGCGTAGCTCTTCAGCGCCTTCATCCCGAGGAATTTGTGCACGCGATGCAGATGCGCCAATGCCTCTTCCAAATCAGCCCCTTCAAAGAACTGTGCCGGATCACCGAAGGAGCCTGCCGGAGCATTCCACGTCGTTGAAAGTAAATAGCGTTTTCCCGTCAGCAATCCACCTGTCCCATATTGTGCGGCGCCTTTGAAAAATAGGCCGTTAGCGTACACTTCATCCATATATGTCTTCAGTAAGCCGGGGACGCTGAACCAATAGATTGGCGTTTGATAAATGACGACATCCGCCCACAAAAATTTTTGCTGTTCTTCCTCAATGTCGTAACCATCCTGCACAATGGTTGTTTTAACGGCGTGCTTTTCGCCAAGCAATCCTACCATCGAGTCGGTTAACGTTTTGTTCAACTTCCCTTCGGACGATCCGTACTTTTGATGTCCGTTAATGATCAATATATTTGTCAACTGCATCTACCCCTTTGCTGTGTTGCTTACAAAAGTATTATAAATACATAAACTTTACTTTCGGAAGTAGTGATGTTTTATTCACATAGTTTCCGTTCGTATACTTTTAAGCCAATTCAGTAAAAAAGAATTAGAAAACCTGGCTACGCCAAGCTTTTTGGCGGGGCCGCGGTTGCACTTATACTGGATAAGAATTTTATAAATTCTTATCTGTACAAAAAAATCCCCTCTCTTCCACAGCGGATATGCCATCCGTTTTCAGAAAAGAAGGGATTTGGTTATTTAGAAACAGATACCCCACCAGGATTAGACGACCGCTTTGTTAGCCGTCTGCCCCTGCTGGAGCTGATACATTTTATTGTAGACGCCATTTCGCTCCATCAGCTCTTCATGTGTGCCGCGCTCGACGATTTCTCCGCGAGACAGCACCAGAATTTGGTCCGCGTGCTGGATCGTCGAGAGTCGATGCGCGATGATAAACGTCGTCCGTCCGCTGGAAAGCACGTGCAGTGCCTCTTGGATGACCGCTTCCGTCTCGCTGTCGATGCTAGCCGTGGCCTCATCCAATATCAGAATAGCCGGATCGGCGGCCAATGCGCGAGCAAAGGAGATAAGCTGACGCTGGCCGGCTGACAGTGTCGCGCCTTTTTCGACGACTTGCTCGTCATAACCTGCTGCAAGCTTTTCGATGAAGGCGTCGGCTTTTACTGCCTTGGCGACCTCGCGCAGCTTTTCGTCCCCGATGCCCTGATTGTACAGCCTGATATTGAATCCGACGCTTCCCGTGAACAAGAACGGGTCCTGCAGTACCAAGCCGATGTGCTCACGCAATGATTTCGGGTCCTGCTCTGCAATATTTTGCCCGTCGATTTCAATGCAACCTTTGTTGATTGGATAAAAGCCCAGCAAGAGATTCATCAGCGAGCTTTTTCCCGAGCCCGTATGCCCGACAAGTGCGATTGTTTGGCCCGGTTCAGCCGTGAACGAAACATTTTTCAGCACATAATCCTGATCGTTGTAGGCGAATGAGACGTTGTCAAAGACGACTTTTCCGCGCGGGCGCTCCATCCGCTCCCGCTTCTCCTCCGTCTCCGTCGGCGTATCCATGACATCAAACACGCGCTTGGCGGAAATAACAGCCTGCTGCAGCTGTGACAATCGATCCATCACCATATTGATCGGCTCGAAAAAGCGGCCCATATAATCAACAAACGCGTAGAGAACCCCGAATGAGATCACGTCTGTAAACGACTGTGAGCCGAAATACCAGATAATGATGACCAAGGAGAGCTTCCATAAAAAGTCGACCGCCGGACGCAGCATGAACGATTCAAGCCGCATCTCCTTCAATTTTGTTCGGTAATACGTTTCGTTGACCTCGGCGAATTCCTTCGCCACATCCTTTTCGCGGCGGAACGCCTGAACGACGCCCATGTTTTGAATCATTTCATTGATCGTCGCATTCATGTCAGCCAGGCGTGCGCGAATCACCGTGTAGTAACGCGTGCTGATGCGTCGATACGTCAGCACCAGTACAGCTACAACCGGCAACAGCAATGTGCAGAACAACGCCAGCATCGGCTGCATGATATAGAGTGCCACCAAAATTCCCAGCAAAAATACGGTATTTTGCACAAAGGTGGCGAGCACGCTCACATACAGCTCGCGTATCGCTTCCGTATCGTTGGTGACACGGGAAACGAGCGACCCCGTCGGTGTTTTATCGAAATAAGAGACCGGCAGCTTCTGCAGATGCGAAAAAATATCGATCCTAAGACGCTGGATAATGCGCTGTGCCGTTGTTTGCAGTGACAGCAGCTGAATGTAGTTCAACCCTGCTGAAAACAGGATCAGCAAGCCATAGCCGACCGTCAAGTAAATCAGCGGTCCGATATCGTGACCATACAATGCCTTGACATCATCTGCGTTCAGGCGAACTGCCGCCATCTTCGTCGCAGCCCCGCCCGGCTTGGTAAAGATTACGCGGTACGCGCCGCTTCCTGCCAGCGGGAGAATCTTCGGCGCTCCCCCATCAGGCTGTGGTCCGTCGAGCAAATAATAGGCCGTTTTCTCCGTAATGATCTGCACCGGCTTCCCGCCCAACTTGATGGCTTTTTGCGGGTCGACCCAATCTTCGCGAACCAAAATATGATTTTGCACCTTCACGCTTTGCAGCGCTTCTCCCGCGGGGAGTTGCTCGAACTGGTACCAATTTTTCTGGATGCTCAAGATGTGGCTATCGATCGCGATTTTTGCGATAAAAGGGCCTACCAAATCGGCGCTCGTCCCCAGCAGCAGCAGTACCAGCGCAATCATGATCCGCTTGCGGAACGGAACGGCATAGCTCACGAGCCTGCGCCATACGCTTTGACCTGTCATGCGCTCTCCTCTCCTTCCACCTGCTCCTCCATTTGCTGGCGGCGATATTGCTCAGCATACCAGCCGTCTTGGGCCATCAGCTGTTCATGCGTGCCTCTCTCCACGATCCGCCCTTCATCCAGCACGATAATTTCTTGTGCATGCTGTACGGCAGACAGCCGATGCGCGGTGATGATTGTCGTTTTTCCGGCTCGCTCAGCGCGCAGATGATCGAGAATTTTTTCTTCCGTACGCGCATCCACCGCAGAGAGCGAATCGTCCAAAATCAATACTTCCGCATCCGGCAAAAGCGCACGGGCGATCGAAATCCGTTGCTTTTGTCCGCCAGAGAGCATCACGCCCTTCTCGCCCACCATCGTTTGCAGGCCGGACGGAAACCGCTCGATGTCTCGCAGCATCTCAGCCTGACTCAACGCATGTTTGATTTCATCCTCTGTCGCCTCCGGTTTGCCGAAAGCCACGTTTTCTTTGATCGTCCGCGAAAAAAGCAGGTGCTCCTGCGGAACATAGGCAATCTTTTGGCGGAGCGCCTCAAATGAAATCTCTTCAACCGGCATCCCGCTCATAAAAACGGCGTTTTCCTTAAGCGGGAATTGGTGTAGGAGAACGCGACACAGCGTGGATTTCCCGCTGCCTGTGCGCCCTACGATGCCGAGCGTGTCTCCCTTTGCCAACCGGAAGCTGATGTCGGTCAATGCCGCTTTTTCCATGTCGGGATAGGCAAAAGTCAGTCCGTCGAGGCGGATTTCCCCCGGTGGCACGTGTGCGACGGCATCTTTTGCTTCCGCTACGTCTGGCTGCTGCGCAAACAGCTCCTCCAGACGACTGAGCGAAGCGCTCCCCCGCTGCAAAATGTTCATCAGCCAGCCAAACGCAAACATCGGCCAAATCAAAAGCCCCAAATATAAATTGAATGCAACCAAATCGCCCAATGAAATTTGGCTGTAGATGACCAGGAGCGAGCCGAAACCAAGTCCGATGAGGAAGCTGAAGCCGATGATGATGTTGATGGTCGGCTCAAACAGCGCATCGATCCGCGCCACATTGATGTTTTTCTTCAAGGTGTCCTCGCTCACACGCTGAAACGCTTCTACGTCAGCCTGCTCCTGCACAAAGGAGCGCAGTACACGGACGCCGGACACCGATTCCTGCACATGGTCGTTCATTTTGCCGAAAGCTTCTTGCGACAAGTAAAAGCGCTCGTGCAAGAGCCTGCCATAATAAGCGGTCGACCAAGCCAAAAATGGCATCGGCAAAAGCGACGCGAGCGTCAGCTTCCAATCAATCGTGAAAATCATGACGCCGAGCGTCAGCAGTGTCATCATCAGCGAATCGACCAGCGTCAAAACGCCCATCCCAGCAGTCACCTCGATCGCCGGGATGTCATTCGTGGCGATCGCCATCAGATCACCGGTCCGTCTGCGGTGAAAAAACGACGGTGTCATCCGCGTCAAGTGGCCAAACAGCCGATCACGCAGCGTCCTTTCCAAAAGCAGCGACCCGCCGTACAAAAAGTGGCGCCAGCCGATGCGCATCAAATACAGCATGAGCCCGATCCCGATCAACAGCAAGATCACCTGTGTCAATGAGCTCGAGGTTAGCGTTTCATTGCGGATCGAGTCAACCACCTCGCCGATCAAGCGCGGTGGCCACAGCATCAATACATCTACCCCTAAAATTAAAAGAACGCCGATCACATACCGTTTGGCATGACGGCGAAAAAACCAGGCCAACCGCTGCAACGTTTGCAAATTACCCTCTCCTTGCCACTTAACGTCTCATTCGTTTATCCGAACCATTCCGACTCGGCAACCACATCACTCCATCCCAATCGGTTGCCGAATAGAAAAGGGTTGCGTTTCTATCCGCAGCCCTTTTTGAGTACGTACGTTCGGTTCGCTGACTTTTCTATCGTAAGTTAACGAAATTTTCCTGTCAATCCAAATTTTTCGCATAATTTTGCTGCCATTCCTCCGCCACCAAGCTATATACGACATGGTCGACGTAACGTCCGTTCAAGTATTCGTTTTGACGCAAGATACCATCCTGATGGAAGCCCAGCCGCTCAGGAATCGCCCTGCTCCTCGTATTTTCCGTTGCCGCATGAATCTCCAGCTTGTTGAGCTGCCAGACACCGAAAATGTATTCTCTCATATAAGCAATGACGGCGGACGTCATCAATCCTTTGCCTTGAAAAGATTCGGCAAGCCAATAGCCCATCGTCGTCTTGCCATTATGCCAATCGATGCGATGGACGCCCAACGTGCCAGCCAGCCTTCCTTTATACCATATACCAAAATGAATCCCTTGATTCCGCGCTTTTTGTTCCAACATAAGCGTGATGAACTCGACCGTGTCCTCGACAGCTTTGGTGTCATTCACCCATGGCAACCACTCGCGCAGGTGTATGCGATTGCTGTCGATCGCCGTAAACATCTCGACCGCATCCTCCACCAACAATGGCTTGAGACAAGCATGCTCAAACAAAGGTATTTCTCTCACTGTGTGCACACCCTCTTTATTTCGGATGGAAAAAACCGCCTTTTTCCGTTATGGATGAAGGCGGTTCGTGTTTGACTTGCTACTCTTATTTTTTGCTGTTGCCGATCTCTTCCGGCTTGTAAATACCATTCTCCGTTACAATCGCCGTGATATAGCTTGCAGGAGTGATATCGAATGCAGGGTTGTAAACCTTGATCCCGGTTGGTGCAACTTGTTTGCCCAAGCCGTGGGTGATCTCTTCAGCCGGACGCTCCTCGATCGGAATCTCTGCGCCAGTCGGCGTATTCAAGTCGATCGAAGACAGCGGCGCCGCGACATAAAACGGGATGTTATGTGCTTTTGCCAAAACCGCTACGCTATAGGTACCGATTTTGTTCGCGACATCGCCGTTGGCAGCCACGCGGTCTGTTCCCACGATCACGGCCTGCACTTTCCCTTGCGACATGACCATGCCAGCCATGTTGTCGCAGATCAGCGTTACATCCACGCCAGCCTTTTGCAGCTCAAGCGCGGTCAGGCGCGCCCCTTGCAACACCGGACGGGTTTCATCCGCATACACTTTCAAATTCCAGCCGCGCTGCTTTGCCAAGTAAAACGGTGCCGTTGCGGTTCCGTACGCTGCCGTAGCCAATGCGCCCGGATTGCAGTGGGTCAAAACGCCGATGCCGTCCTCGAGTAGCGTCAACAGGTTTTCCCCGATCTGCTTGCACACCGCTTCGTCTTCACGCTGGATTTCCAACGCTTCTTCCAGAACTGCCGCTTTTACTTCCTCCGGCGCTTTTCCCGCTTCGCGCGCTACACGTTCTTTGATCCGATCGAGCGCCCAGAAAAGATTGACCGCTGTCGGACGGGACGTCGCCAAATAATCGGCATGCTCGGTCGCTTCCGCCTGGATTGCTTCATAGCTTGCCGCTTCGCTGCCGCGAATGCCCAGGTACACGCCGTATGCCGCTGCCATGCCGATTGCAGGCGCGCCGCGAACTTGCAGATGGCGAATTGCATCCCATACTTCCTTGATTTTGGTCAGTTCCAGATAGATCGTCTCCACTGGCAACCGTGTCTGGTCGAGCAGATATAAACGATCGTCAGCCCACTTCAGCGGGACCAACTGTTCCGATAACGTCATGTTTACAGCCTCCTGATTGATTCTTGTTGTCGGTTAGCTATGCACCAAGCCCACCGTCTTGTTTACGATCGCCGTGATGTCTGTCGCTTCTGCCACTTGGGTGCGCTCCAAAATCAGCGCTTGCCCAATCGCCAACGCCAGTCGTTCTGCTTCCGCACGCACCTCATCCGATTCGATTGTGTTCAGATCGGCGACGCCAGCCAGCCCGATCACGCGGCGGAGCATTTTGCAGCCCGCATAGCCGACTGCATCCTGCAGTACATTTTTGACATAGTCTTGCCAAAAGCCTTCCACGTGCGCGCTTCGTTCCTTCGCCTGCTTGTGCCACAATTGAACGAATTGCGAAACGAATTCGCTCCAAACGTCCTCAACGGTTTCGAGCAAATAAGCACGATAGCTTTCGCGTTCCTCATCATTCTTGGCCAAACCGTGCTGCGCTGCGTAATTGAGTAGCAAGTTGGCAAACACGGCACCGATGTCAAAGCCGAGCGGACCGTAGTAAGCAAACTCCGGATCGATGACCTTTGTGCTAGTTTCCGTTACAAAAATACTACCTGTATGCAGGTCGCCATGCAACAGCGCTTCTGCGCGTGTGAGGAAACCGTATTTCAATTTAGCGATTTCGCGCTTCAGCGGCGCATTGTGCCAAATGTCTTCGACCTCTGGACGGATCAGCGGATTGAAGTTGTTTGTCGACGCATCCTCGTATGGATCGGTGAATACCAAATCCTCTGTAATTTTGCACAGCTCCGGATTGATGAACGAACCGACGAGCGCTTTCTTCTCATACGGATGTGCACCGATATCGGATGTGTAAAAGAGCGTGTGGGCCAGGAATCGGCCGATGTGCTTAGCAAAGAGCGGATAGCGATTTTTGGCGATCAAGCCTTTGCGCATGATGATATGGTCGCTCAAATCTTCCATAACAGTCAGCGCAAGCTCCGCATCATAATGATACACGTGCGGGACAAGTTCCGGTACAAGTTTATACTGAATTTGCAGGGCTTCCGCCTCGATACGGGCCCGATCCAGTGTAAGCGGCCACGATTCCCCGACGACGCGGGCGTACGGCAAGGCCTGTTTGACGATTACGCTTTTGCCGCCTTCCTCATCACGAATGTGAAAAACCAGATTCAAATTGCCGTCCCCGATTTCATGGCTGGCGAGCGTTGCGCCAGTAGCAAAAAGATTCGGGAGATTGCGAACATATTCAACTGCCTCTTGTTCGGTTAATGCACGGTATGCCATTTGTAATGTCCTCCTCGCAGTCACTTGAAATTATCGTTTATCTTGATCGACCGTCACCAACGGCTCGGTTTCATTTACAACTTCTTGATATAACGTCAGCACCTGGACCAGATTGCCCAGTTGCGCGGCAAGGCGGAAGTGCGCCAGACGATCGACGCGATGGCTGCCCAGCTCGGCCCCCACCTCCTGCGGTGAAAGGACTTCCCAACCGGATTCCTTTTGGTGAATGAACCAGCTTTCGCCTTTACATCGCACCCACACATTCGCCAAAGGAACATCCGGTGCAAACAGCCGCGATTGCTGTAAATATTCATCCCCATGCTCCATCGCGAACAAGAACAATCGCTCATTGGCCAGCTTCAAATCCGTCTCCACCAATCGGAGCCATTCTTCTCGCTCTTCATCGGTCAGCTTGCTGCTCAGATGGCCAAAGGCATGCAACAGCGCATTGCGGGTATTGCCCTCGTCTTCAGGTAATGCGCGTACCTGCGTCAAAAACGCCGATAGCTCCTCCGTAAAAACCGACCAACATCGATTCCCTGATGTTTTCTCACGCTCGGTCTGCGCTTTGAACGCATTCGAAATGTCCTGGTAACAGCGGTACGATTTCGCCATCACCAAATACTTATGCTCCGCCCATACTTGCTCACACCATGCGCGGGATAAAGATTGCAAAAAAGACCTCTTTTCCGAGGAAAAGAGGTCGCTTGTCGAAGTGGTAACCATGATTATGCTCCCCCTTATCTTCCAGAATGAACGTATTTCTGCAGGAATTAGCACCGTGCATGCGGATCGCTCCGTCATGTCGGTTGCTGGGTTTCATCGGGCCAGTCCCTCCACCACCTCTGGATAAGGTATCCATTGTTATTCAGTTGGGTTGTACGCTTGCATATACGTCGAATCATACTCTGTGCATAAATTGGTGTCAATCCCTAAATTGTATATTGACTCCCTCGCTTACACATCATATGATGTGAGAATCAGTATGCTTTTTTTCGAAAAAGCGTTTTTTCTGGACACTAATTCGACCGCTTTCGGTTGGCATAAAACACGTTTGAAAGTGGTTGTTTTATGCGATATATTGTACACTCTTATCGTGAGCTGGCTGAGGGACTGGCCCTTTGACGCCCGGCAACCATGTGCATGCCTTTTCAAACAGGCTGCGCAACGGTGCTAATTCCTGCAGAGACATGTGTATTTCGTCCCTGAGTGATGAGAGGAGTAGACGGAACAAAAGTCGCCTCCCCTCTGTCATCGGGAGGTTTTTTTTCTGCCAAAAACGCTTATTCCCGCTCACCCAAGCAAATGATACTCGAGTTGACTTTCCGTTTTGAAGGAGGATTGCCTGGATGAATCAAGATCGCATCCTTGTCACATATTTGACCCAAGCGAAAGACCTGCGCAAAAAAGCTGAAGGGATCGCCGTAGGAATGACGGTCGGTTCCTGGACAGATGTTCCGGCTGCCAAGCAAGAGGAGCTTCGCCCGTATTTGGGCGAGGCGGTCGATGTGACTCCACTTTCCATGCTGGAGTCGGGCGAAACTCGCGGTTTCGTGACCATCAGCTATCCGACGCGCAATTTTACGCCCGATATTCCGTCTTTACTGACCGGAATATTTGGGAAATTGTCGATGGATGGCAAAATCAAACTGGTCGATATTCAGTTCCCCGACAGCTTCTCTTCTCTCTTTCCGGGTCCGAAATACGGGATTGAAGGTATCCGTGAAGCGACGCGCGGCTATGACCGACCGCTCTTGATGAGCATTTTCAAATCGTGCCTCGGCATGCCATTTGATGACTTGAAAACACAATTCCGCGCTCAAGCGCTGGGTGGACTCGATCTGGTGAAGGATGACGAAATCTTTTTCGCCGATGATAAAGCGCCTTTCCTGACGCGCATTCAGGCTTTTGGCGAGATCGCCCGTGACGTGGAGCAGTCCACCGGCAAAAGAGTGCTGTATGCGGCGAACTTGACCGGCCCTGTTCACCAGCTGATCGACCGCGCCAAGCAAGCCGTTGAAGCAGGCGCCGATTGCCTGCTGTTCAATGTTCTGGCGTTTGGCTTCGATGTCCTGCACCGTTTGGCAGCCGATCCTGATGTGACCGTGCCGATTATGGCGCATCCCGCGCTTGCTGGCGCTTTTTACCCGTCTCCCGACTACGGCATCGCGACGCCGTTGCTTTTGGGTAAACTGATGCGATTGGCTGGCGCTGACCTCGTCTTGTTCCCGTCGCCATATGGCAATGTCGCGTTAGACAAAACAGAAGCGCTGCAGCTCTCGCAAAATCTGCTCGATCCATCAGTAACGCTAAAGCGGCCGTTCCCCGTGCCTTCCGCAGGCATTCATCCGGGACTGGTACCGCAGCTTTTTGCAGATTTCGGCGTCGATCAGGTGGTGAATGCCGGGGGCGGAATCCACGGTCACCCGGGCGGTGCGACAGCAGGCGCGAAAGCATTTGTCGACGCGATCGCCGCGTCGGTCCAAGGCCGCACGCTGGCGGAAGCCGCACAAGATTCCGAGGAGCTTTCCCTCGCATTGGCCAAATGGGGAGGGAAATAATCCATGAGCAAAAAACTCGTTCTGTTTTGTGACTTTGACGGCACCATCACCGAAAAAGATAATATCGTGGCGATCATGCGCCGCTTTGCTCCGCCGGAATGGGAGGAGCTGACACAGCGCATCCTGGGTCAGGAGATCAGCGTTCGCGCGGGGGTAGGCAAACTATTTACGCTGCTTCCTTCCTCGCTCCGCCAGGAAATCGTCGACTATATCGTAGCGGAAGCCAAGATCCGCCCCGGCTTTGCCGAGTTCGTCCGTTTTTGCGAGGACGCTGGCATCGAGCTATTAATCACCAGCGGCGGCATCGACTTTTTCGTTCATCCGATCTTGGCGCCTTTCCAGCTGAAAAACCCGATCTACTGCAATGGCAGCGATTTTTCCGGTGAAACCATCACGATCACGTGGCCGCACGCTTGCGACGAACACTGCTCGAATGAATGCGGCATGTGCAAAACGACGATCATCCGCCGCTATTCGGCCGATGACTATTACCGCGTCGTGATTGGCGACTCCATCACCGATTTGGCTGGAGCTAAAATCGCTGATTTCGTCATTGCCCGCTCGTTCCTGGAGAAAAAATGCGAAGAGCTGGGACTGCCTTACCGTCCATTCACCACGTTCCACGACGTGATTCAAATACTACAAGACATCACTCAATTAAAGAAATAGAGGTGTGAACACATGTCCATCACTTTGGAAAGCAAAATCGATGCATTCAGACGCCTTGATGAAGCCAAGCTGACTTTCGCCAAGCGCGACTGGTTCCCTGGAACGAGCGGCAACTTGTCCATCAAGCTGTCCGATTCGCCCCTGACCTTCGCGGTTACCGCCAGCGGCAAAGACAAAACCAAGCTTTCTCCTGAAGACTACCTTCTGGTCGACGGCGATGCCAAGCCGGTTGAAGCAACTACGCTCAAGCCGTCCGCCGAGACACTGATCCATGCGGTCGTCTACAAAAACATCCCCAATGCTGGAGCTTGCTTCCACGTTCATACCTTGGGTAACAACCTTGTCTCCGAGCTGTATTTTGGTCAACGCGCCTTCAGCATCCAAGGCCAAGAGTTGATCAAAGGACTCGGCATCTGGGAAGAAAACGCGCAAATCACGGTTCCGATCGTAGAAAACTTCGCTGACATTCCAAAGCTTGCCCAAGCAATTGAAAAAGTGATTACACCTGAAATCCCTGGTGTTCTGATCCGCAATCACGGGATTTACACGTGGGGCGGCAACGATTTCGAGGCGAAACGCCATCTGGAAGCCTTTGAATTCCTGTTTGAGTACCACCTGCGCTGGCTGCAGCTCAGCCAGGCCGTACAAAAGCAGACGGTCCCGGCTACATTTTAGTAAGACTTGGTTCCGCCACACCAAGGCGGAGCCACAGCCACAGTCACGCTTAACCCGGATAAGAATTTTTCAAACATTCTTATCTGTAAAATAAAAGGAGGTCTTCAACCATGGCAAAAGTACGTTTTCATGACAACAACGAGTATTTGACAGGTCAAGCAGTCGTCGATTTCCTCGCGACACAGGAAGTCATTTATGAACACTGGGGCGTTGACCGTTTGGACAACAACCTGCGCGACAACTACAGCCCAACTGAGGTAGAAAAACAACAAATCCTCGACGCCTTCAAAGCTGAGATCGCCGACATCAGCGCACGCCGCGATTACAAAACAGCTGACATCATCGTGCTTTCCGACAAAACCCCGAACCTGGACGCGTTGTTGGAAAAATTCAAAGGCGAACATCACCATACGGACGATGAGTGCCGCTTCTGCGTAGACGGGCACGGTATTTTTGCCATCAAAGGCAAGGACGATCGTTATTTCGATGTTGAAATGGAACCGGGCGACCTGATCTCCGTACCGTCCTACTATCGTCACTACTTCAAATTGATGGATGACCGCAAAATCAAAGCGATCCGCCTGTTCGTGACTCCTGCAGGCTGGGAAGCTATCTACTAATCCCTTTTCCCCAACAATAAAAAGGCTGTGACCTGCAAAGGTTGACAGCCTTTTTGTTATGTGCACGTTACTCCGCTTTTTACCCAGGCAATTCGTCCAGTCACAAATGCCCCTCCGCTCATATCCTTACAGTATACGTAGCAAGGAGGGATTCGATTTGTCCAGAAAGCGGAGAAAATGCTATGATCAATGCTCCTCATATTGCAGGCCACATCGCGAATCGAACATACATGCATCATCGAAAAAAATCCAGCAGGTACGTCATGGCGGGCATGGCGGACACGGTGATTTCCACGGCGGTTCTCATGGAGGATTCGAAAGCGGACGGGGCTTTCGCGATGGGTTTCGAGACGGATTCCGCCGAGGATTCCGGGAATCACCGTTCTTTGAGCGCCACAGCCCCTTTTTCTTTGGCGGCTTCTATCCATACTATCCGTACGACTACCCGGATTATTACGAAAGCCCCTATTATTCATCCCCCTATTACTGAGCCATGGGCAGAAAGCTGGCTACGTGCGCCTATTACGCATGAGCAAAAAAGAGACGTTCCGCTATCGACGGACGTCTCTTTTTACCTTCAGAACGTCGTGACCAATACCACAACTTCCGCTCCTTTACAGCACATACCCATCCGCTTCGATCACGCGAGCAGCGATTTGGCGTTTCAGCTGAATGGTATTGACGGGATTTCTCCTTGTCAGCTTCTTCAAAATACCGAGGCGCATGCGCAGGTTGTCGCCCTCTTCCATTGCAGCCAACGCCTCCTTCGCCATCGCTTCGACCTTATCGAACGAATCGCTGACAAACGCGACGGTCAAATCCAGCTTCGCCTGTGCAGCCGTCACACCATTTTGGGCAATTGCCTTTTCTGTCCGCTTCACGACGCTGTCCATCGCGTACAGCTCTGACAGCATGTCGGCAGACAACGCTAAAAGCTCCTGTTCATTGGAAAGCGCCTGCTGATATTTCATCATGGCAGAGCCCGCGACCATCAGGATGATTTTTTTGGTCATGTCGATCAGATGCTTTTCCAAAGCCAATGGCGCATCTTCGATTTCGGACGGATAGTAGCTCATCAGCTCCTCCTGCAGCCCCATCGCGGCCTTCATCAATGGTAATTCGCCCTTCATCGCCTTTTTCACCAGCATGTCGGGGATCAGCAAGCGGTTGATCTCATTGGTTCCCTCAAAAATTCGATTGATCCGCGAATCGCGGTACAGCCCCTCGATTTCGTACTCGGACATGAAGCCGTAGCCGCCGTGAATTTGCACACCTTCGTCGACGCAATAATCAAGCACTTCAGAGCAAAATACTTTGTTAATCGAGCATTCGATCGCATAATCCGCGATCGCTTTCAGCGTCTCTTTCCCGTCCTCCACTTTTTCCCCCAAGGCCGAAAGCGCCGTCTCGAACATGCCCACGGTCCGGTAAACCGAGCTTTCCGCTGCATAAACCTTGATCGCCATATTCGCCAGCTTGTTTTGAATCAACGAGAAGTTGGAGATCGGCGTTTTGAACTGCTTGCGCCCCTTTGCATAGGTGGTCGCCAGCTCAAGCGCGCGTTTGGCGGAACCGACCGCGCCCACCGCCAGCTTGTAACGGCCGATATTTAAAATGTTGAACGCGATATGATGACCCTTGCCCGGTTCACCCAGCAAGTTCTCCACCGGAACCGGTACGTCCTGCAAAATCACCGTGCGCGTAGACGATCCTTTGATCCCCATCTTTTTCTCTTCTGCACCGAAGGAAACGCCTGGGAAGTCGCGCTCCACGATGAAAGCGGTGAAGTGCTCCCCGTCGATTTTGGCGTACACCACGAACACATCCGCAAATCCGGCATTGGTGATCCATTGCTTCTCGCCGTTCAGCACGTAGTGCCTGCCGTCAGCGGACAGCTTTGCCGTTGTTTTTGCGCCCAATGCGTCCGAGCCGGAGCCTGGTTCCGTCAAGCAATAAGCTGCCAGACGGCGTCCTGTCGCCAGATCGGGCAGATAGCGGCTTCGCTGGTCCTCATTGCCGAAATAAACGATCGGCAGAGACCCGATCCCCACGTGAGCGCCAAAGCTGATCGCAAAGCCACGGCCGCGCGCGAATTTTTCCGTAATCAATGCCGAGCTGAGCTTGTCGAGGTTCAGCCCATCGTATTTTTCCGGAACATCGACGCCCAGTAGGCCGAGCTCCCCCGCTTCTTTCAGGAGACGAACCGTGATGTCAAACTGATGGTGTTCGATCTGTTCCAAATGGGGCACCACTTCATTCACGATGAAATCTTCCGTCGTCTTGGCAAACATTCTGTGCTCTTCCGTAAACTCCTCAGGGGTAAATACATCGTCATACGTGCCGGAATCAAGCAAAAAGCTACCGCCGCGAATTACGTTTTTGGTTGTCTCTGCCATCGTTCTTCTCTCCCTTTCTAGCTTAATCGATCATTTCAAAAACGCCTGCCGCTCCCATGCCGCCGCCAACGCACATCGTCACCAGACCGTATTTGCCGCCGCGTCGTTTCAGCTCGCCTAGCATCGTCACGGTCAATTTGGCACCCGAGCAGCCGAGCGGATGACCAAGCGCGATCGCGCCGCCGTTGACGTTGACGATGTCCTGATTGAGCCCCAGCTCGCGGATGACAGCGACGGCCTGGGAAGCGAACGCTTCGTTCAGCTCAATCAAATCGATATCATCCTGCGTCAGACCGGCGATCTTGAGCGCTTTCGGAATTGCCACCACAGGGCCGATCCCCATCACATCGGGGTCGACGCCGCCTGTTGCAAAGGAGCGGAATTTGGCAATCGGCTTGATTCCGAGCTCCGCCGCCCTGCTGGCCTCCATCACGATCACCCCAGCCCCGCCATCGCTCGTTTGCGAGGAGTTGCCTGCGGTCACCGAGCCTTTCACATGGAAAGCCGGCTTCAGCTTGGCGAGTCCTTCCATCGATGTATCGGGCCGCACACCCTCATCTGTATCAAACAGGTATTCCTTCACCTGCACATTTCCTTGTTCATCCACCTGCACGTTTTTGACCGGAAACGGCACGATTTCGTCTTTAAATTTACCTGATGCAATCGCTGCCGCCGCCTTACGATGGCTTTCGACCGCAAAAGCGTCCTGGTCCTCCCGAGTTACCCCGTAACGATTCGCCACCGCTTCCGCCGTATGGCCCATGCTATTGTACAAATCCGGCATCGTCTCCATTAGCGTCGGATTAAATGCGAGCTTATGTCCTGCCATCGGCAGCAAGCTCATGCTTTCCACGCCGCCGGCGATGACCACGTCGGAGGAGCCGGCCAAAATCTGATGCGCCGCGTACGCGATCGACTGCAGGCCAGACGAGCAGAAACGATTGATCGTAATGCCTGCCACGCTAGTCGGCAGCCCGGAGCGCATCGCAATCAGCCTGGCAAAATTCATCCCTTGCTCCGCTTCCGGCACCGCGTTGCCGATGATCACATCTTCCACCTGTGAAGGGTCCAGCTGTGGAGTGCGACGGAGCAATTCCTGAATGACAGCTGCCCCGTAATCGACCGGATGCGAATCTTTCAAGCTCCCCCGCTTCGCTTTGCCGACAGCGGTGCGCGCGCCGGCTACAATGACTGCCTCTCTCATATCCTCTCTCCTCCTTTAGTTGCGCAATGGCTTGCCTTTTGCCAGCATGTGCTGCATCCGTTGCTGTGATTTGGGCTGCTGCAGCAGCTCCAAGAACGCTTTCCGCTCCAACTCGAGAATGTAGCTCTCCGTCACCTCAGTGCCCGCCGGTACGCTGCCACCTGACATGACGTACGCCACTTTCGACGCGACCAGCTCGTCATGATCGCTGATATAACCGGAAAGCTTCATCCCGCGAATGCTGGCCCGCAGGTTGGCATAACCCGACTCGCCGATCACGCGGATTTTGCGTGAGGCTTGAGGCTTGTAGCCTTCCTGATCCATCGCCAGCACCAGCTGTTTCGCATCGTAGAGCAGATGATCCGGGTTGACGCTGACTTGGTCGTTTGCACGCATGTAACCCAGCTGTTTTGCCTCCTCGCCGCTTGTCGACACTTTTGCCATCGCGATATTTTCAAAGGCGCGCGCGACGAATGGGAATGGATCAACCGGGACCGTTCCGCCCTCCGGTACATGCTCCATCGCGCGGAACAACAGCTCCTTCGTACCGCCGCCGGCCGGAAGCAGCCCGACGCCGACCTCGACCAAGCCCATGTACGTCTCTGGCGATGCCTGGATGCGATCCGCCAGATAGCAAACCTCAACTCCGCCACCCAATGTCATGCCGAACGGCGCTGCGACAACTGGCCGATGCATCGAACGATATCGGGCCTGAAGCTTATGAAAATTTCGAACAAGCAGATCAAGCTCAAGGAGATTGTCATCCTGCACTTCAAGCAGCGCCATCGCCAAATTCATCCCGACACAAAAGTTTTTGCCCTGATTACCGATGACAAGCCCGGTAAAATTGCGCTCCACTTCATCTGCCGCGTAATTGGCCAGCTGCAAAATATCCATGCCGAGCGCGTTATTGGGAGAGGTGAATTCCAGGCAGGCGACCCCATCGCCGAGATCGATCAGCGCGGCACCCGCATTTTTTTTGATCAGCTTCCCCTGTTCCTTCAGGGCTGCCAAATTGATCTTTTTGTCTGATTCCTCCACTTTTTCATAGCGTCCGCCGACAGTGAAAGCGTGGATATCTCCCGCCGCTTTTTCGTAAAACGACGTTTTGCCGCTTGTAAGCAGCTTTTCCACCAACGGCGGAATGGTTTCCCCTTCCTCGCGCATCCGGGCCACCGACTTCTCCACCCCAATGGCATCCCATGTTTCAAACGGGCCAAGCTCCCAGCCAAAGCCCCACTTGATCGCACGGTCGACGGAGACGATATCGTCAGCGATTTCAGGTACACGAGCCGCAGCGTAGAGAAGCACTTTTTTAAACGAATTCCACAAAAACTCGCTGCCGCGGTCTTTTCCGTACACGAGCGTTTTCAGTTTTTCTGGAAGCCCTTTTGCGGTTTTGGCAGCGTCCAATGACGGGAACGACGCCTTTTCGCGTGGGCGATATTCTAGTGTATTTGTATCAAGCGTCAAGATTTCCTTGCCTTGCGCGGTTTTCACCTGTTTGTAAAAGCCTTGTCCCGTCTTTTGTCCTAGCCAACGGTTTGCCACCAGCTGTTGCAGAAACGCCGGCAGCTCGAACATCTTCTGATCCTCGGGCTCCTTGCTGTTTTGGCGGACATTTGTGGCCACGTGTGCGTACGTGTCGAGGCCGACCACATCAAACGTACGGAACGTCGCGCTTTTCGGGCGGCCGATCACCGGGCCTGTCAGTGCATCTACTTCATCCACCGTAAGCCCCAGCCGGAGCATTTCATGCAGCGTGACCTGCATGCCGTATGTACCGATCCGGTTGGCGATGAAGTTGACTGTATCCTTACACAGCACCGTGCCTTTACCCAGCACGTTTTCCCCGAATTGCATCATGAAGGAAACAATCTCGGGCGATGTCGCATCACTTGGAATAATCTCCAGAAGTTTCAGATAACGAGGGGGATTAAAAAAGTGCGTCCCGAGAAAATGCGATGCGAACTCCGCGGAACGCCCCTCCACCATCGCATTGACGGATATCCCGGATGTATTGGAGGAAACGATGGAACCTGGCTTGCGATGCGCCTCGACCAAGGCAAAAACATGCTTCTTCACATCAAGCTTTTCAACCACAACCTCAATGATCCAGTCGGCTTCTCCCAAATATGATAGATGGTCTTCCAGATTGCCCACTGTGATCAGCTGCAAGTTTTCTTTAACCGCAAGCGGGGCCGGCTTCTCCTTGAGCAACCGCTCCTTACCCGTCTGGGCGATGCGGTTGCGAACGGCCGGACTCGCCAGCGTCAAGCCAATCTTGGTTTCGTCTGGAGTCAGCTCTGTCGGCACGATGTCCAGCAGATACGTTGGAATCCCCACGTTTGCCAGATGCGCGGCGATGCCTGCACCCATCACACCGGAGCCGATTACGGCAGCTTTGCGAATTTTGCGTTCCATCGAGTAATACCCTCCCTTTTCGCATCCTGAATGAATAGTCATTCATTATTTTTGGGTAAAAAAACATTCCACTCACTATCCAAGAGATCATTCAAAAAGATTCTTTTGCGGAAATTCGTGGAATGTTTGATTTTTTTCCCGTTGAGTTTACCTTTACAAAAATATTGTAAACCAAAACAGATACTGCTGCAATCGTCTTTTCCCTACTGCTGCGGCACAAAGCTGCCGTCGCGAAGCATCGTCAGCTCGCCCATGAAAAAGGCCGTGTCATCGGATTCATCCAGCTTGCCGCTCTCCTCAAGCGCTTCCAGGCGACGCAAGAGCACGTTCGCGAAGTCTTGGATTTGCAGCGGGTGCGCTTCAAGGTCGTTCTCGTCCTTCACCTCTACGGACATTAGGCCTTCAATATAGGTAATGATATGGAATCCGCCGATTTCCCCAAGAAATTCCGGCTTGTTGTACTTCGATTTTTGCAGTTTTTCCAGCATGCTTACGATATCGTTGCCGACCACGCTAGGAAACGTCACTTGGTAGAAATGGCGCTTTCCTTCTTCCGTCTTGATGATCAGCATGTCGTGTGAATCCAATTTCTTGGCCTTTTTGCCCAATCCGAACATGATTTCCACCTCTACTAAGGATTCTCATTCTTTCCTATTCCATGATAGAGGACATTTTATCAACAAACAAGTCTATATAAGAGGAAATGATTAACTCGGTTAGTTTGCGCCACTCTTTCACACCATAGGAAATACTACCATTCGGTGTGAGGAGGTCTGTTGATGAAACGGGTCATTGCGCTGCTCTCATTTCTTCTGCTCGTGGGATGCACGGGTGAACACGGAGAAATCAAGATAAAAAGCATCACGAATCCGAAAAACCTGCACGAGAAAAAGAAAAAGGAAAAGGTTTCAGCCATTGATAACCCGACGTATCACAAGCAAGATATGCTGTTGTTTTTGAATCGTGCGGAACGGGTTGTGGAGGACCTGCATTTCGCGGCCGCCTCCCTGCCTGACGCCAAGACGGTCAAGGAGGATGGCGTCACCTATCGGCAGATGCCCAAGCATTTGGAAACGAAGGAAGCTATCATCAAACATATTTCCCGCTATTGGTCCAAACCGCTCGCCGAAAAAATATACAATCATCTACACACGACCGTGGTGAAGGACAAGGTTTACATCGCCATCCCCTACCCTGACTTCCCCATGGTCATCTCCGGCAAAAACACGACGATCAAAAACGAAGGCAAGGACGTGCTCGCGGTCGTTACCGATGCGACACTTCCGCAATTTGCAAGCGATCGGACCGTCACGTACCGGCTCGTAAAAGATAAAAAAACGCACAAATACGAGATCAGCAAACGGTCGGGCGTGTACAAAAAAGAAATTTTTGAATGATAAATGTTTCATGATCCCTTGACATAAAGATGCATCCTTCGGCATAATTACTAACTAAATATAACTGAACGCGTTGAAGGGAAATAGTAGAACCGTCCTTCTGGTCCAGAAAGTGAAATCCGTCGGCTGTGAGATTTCGCCCACGAACCGGTTTGAACCCATCCCTGAGGGCTAGGGATAACCTAGACAGGATTCTTTCCCCTGTTACCAAGGAAAGCGCTCTTGATTGCAACGGAGCGAAAAGCTGGATGGCTGCTTATTTGGCATGCCGTCAAGTAAGGTGGTACCGCGAAAGTCAAACCCTTTCGTCCTTATACATGAGGACGGAAGGGTTTTTTTATTTGATCTGTGCGGTGAAATATGGAGGTATGTGTCATGAAGAAGGCAAAGCAGCGTATCGTCGTTAAAGTAGGCAGCAGTTCATTGGCAGCAGCACAAGGTGGCTGCGATCCGGTCAAAATGTCCCGACTTGTAGCGGCCATTTCCCTACTGCGTAAGCAAGGACACGAGATCGTCCTCGTCTCCTCGGGCGCGGTAGCGAGCGGCTACCGGATGCTCGGCTATCAGCAGCGACCGCGGACTCTCGTTGCCAAACAGGCAGCAGCCGCAATCGGCCAAAGCATGCTGATGCAAAAATACACCGACCTGTTTGCAGAGCACGACTGCACCATCGCGCAGATTTTGCTGACGCGCGGCGACTTTTCTGATCGCGAGCGGTATCAGCACGCATTCGAAACGCTTTCGCTCTTGCTCAGCAAAAAAGTCGTCCCGATCATCAACGAAAACGATACGGTATCTGTGGCAGAGTTGACCTTCGGCGATAATGACATGCTGGGCGCATTAGTCGCCGGTTTGGTCCACGCAGACTTGTATATCATCCTGACCGATACGAACGGATTGTACGACAAAGACCCGCGCAAGCACGAGAATGCAAGCCGCATTCCGTATCTCGATAGCATTACGCCAGACATTGAGGCACTCGCCGGAGATGCTGGCAGCCTCGGTACCGGTGGCATGCGCTCCAAACTGATCGCTGCCAAGACGGCGCAAAGCTTGGGCCTGCCGAGCTTTATCGGATGCATGACGGATGAAACCGATCTGCTCTCTATCGTCGCTGGCGAAGGAAACGGCACGTATATCGGCTATCTTGAGGACATGGAGTCATTGCCGGCTCTGCCAACCCGCAAGCAATGGATCGCCCTTCACTCCCCAACCAGCGGCCAAATTTACGTCGATTCCGGAGCGGCAGATGCGATTTTGCAAAACCAGCGCAGCTTGCTCATTGCCGGCATCAAAAACGTGGGCGGAGACTTTTTGCAAGGGGATGTCGTAGAGGTTTTTACGGAGGACGAAACGCTCATCGGCCGCGGCATCAGTCGCTTTGACGCTAGTGCGCTGCGTTCGGTGCTCTCGCCGGAGGGCACATTGCGTCGCAACGGAACCGTCATCCATCGGGATCAATGGGCTTGTGCCCATACCATATCTGCAACAAAGCGGTCATGACCGTTTTTTCATACTAGACAAAAAAAGAGCATTGAAGGGAGAAGAGAGAAATGAGTGAGATTCGAAACCAGGTAGAGGCACAGGCACGCTTGGCCAAACAGGCTTCACGACGGCTCGCCCAGCTATCGCGTGAGGAAAAGGACGCTGCACTGCTCGCGATCGCCCGCAAGCTTGATGAAGATCGCCAAACGATTCTTGCAGCGAATGCGAAGGACGTGGAGCAAGTGCGGGCTGCCGGTCAGCCGGACAGCTACCTTGATCGTCTGCGGCTCGATGATAAACGGATTGATGGGCTGATCTCTAGCCTGGAGGAAATGGTTGCATTGACCGATCCGGTCGGCGAGACAATCGATGCCTGGACGCGACCAAACGGCATCGAGATCGAGCAAGTGCGCGTACCGCTCGGCGTGATCGGCATGGTGTATGAAGCTCGCCCGAACGTTACCGTAGACTCGGCAGCAATCGCACTGAAAACCGGCAACGCCATCGTGCTGCGAGGTAGCCGTACCGCTCTCGCTTCCAACCAGGCGCTTGTCGCTAGCATCCGCCAGGCTCTCGAATCGCTGAATCTCCCTGCTGATGCCGTCCAGTATTTGGCGATCACCGCCCACGAATCGGTAGATGCGCTCTGCACGTTGAACGGCTTGATCGATGTGATCATTCCGCGCGGGGGTGCCGAGCTGATCAAGCGCGTCATCCGGACTTCCACCGTCGCGGTATTGGAAACGGGCGTCGGCAACTGCCATATTTTTGTGGACGAAAGCGCAGCCTATCCAATGGCGGAAGCGATCGCCATCAATGCAAAAACGAGCCGCCCTGCAGTCTGCAATTCCGCCGAGACGCTGCTGCTCCATGAAAACTGGCTGCATGCACACCAGCAGTCGCTGCTCAAAGAGTTTCATGAAGCTGGCGTTGAGCTTCGCGCGTGTGAACGGACGCGCAGCCTGCACCCGGAACTGGCCTCCATTTTGAAAACAGCAGATGAAGCCGATTTCGATGCAGAGTTTCTCGATCTGATCATCGCGGTCCGCACTGTCAAAGATTGCAGCGAAGCGATCGAACATATCGCGCTGCACGGTACCGCTCACTCTGAGGCAATCCTGACCGAAAACCAAGCGAATGCAGCCCGCTTCCTCCGCGAAGTCGATGCTGCGGCTGTTTACCATAACGCTTCTACCCGCTTTACTGATGGTGGAGAATTCGGATTTGGCGCCGAAATCGGCATCAGCACGCAAAAGCTGCATGCAAGAGGTCCGATGGGCCTGACGGCGCTGACCACATCCAAATATGTCATTCGCGGAAACGGACAAATCCGCTAACCCAAGATCGATACGCATCAAAAGGAGGGATTATTATGGAATCGAAAAAAACAATGCTTTCGCTTGCGCAAGCGTTCCATACGAAAACAATCAGCTTTCTCGGGGCAGGCTCGGTCGTAGAGGCAATCATCGGCGGCGTACTACGTAACGAGCTCGTCCCTGCCTCGCAAATCTACATCACCAATCGCAGCGATCAAGAACGGCTCCAGACACTCTCGAATACGTTCGGCGTTCAAATCGAACGCGACAAAAAAGCTCTGATCGAAAAAGCGGACATCCTGGTTTTGGCGATCAAGCCAAAAGACGTGGCTGAAGCGTGCCAAAGCCTGCGCGGCTTGGTGCGCAAAGACCAATTGGTCATCTCGGTCATCGCCGGCGTGTCCACCGACTTTTTGCGCGAATGGCTCGGCGTCGAGTGCGCGATTATTCGCACCATGCCAAACACCTCCTCCGCCATCGGGCTCTCGACAACGGGTATGTCCCGCGGCCGTTTCGCGGATGAGGAGGACCTCGCGACAGCGAAGCACCTGTTCGAAGCGATCGGAAGCGTTTATGCCCTGCCAGAGGAAGAGCTCGACATCATCACCGGCTTGTCGGGCAGCGGCCCTGCCTACATTTATTACATGATCGAGGCAATGGAAAAGGCAGGCGTAGAAGCCGGGCTGAAACCGGAAATTGCCCGCCGTCTGACCGTTGAAACTGTGCTCGGTGCGGCCCAAATGCTTCTTACCACCAATGCAGAGCCTGCTCTGCTGCGTAAAAAGATCACCAGTCCTAACGGAACAACCCAAGCCGGCATCGAGGTACTGGATTCGTTTTCGTTCCAAGAAGCCGTCGTTTCCGCCGTGCTCCGGGCAACCGAACGCTCACGGGAGCTTGGCGCGCAATTCAACTAAACCTGTAGTATACTGAGGCTAGTCAATTTTAATTCAAGGAGGGTGCAAGCCATGAAGCTGTATGCATTGTACGGAACAAGCGGCACCGGCAAAAGCACGATCGCCCTCCGGCTGGCCCATCAGTTGAATGTCGATGCCATCATCGATGACGGCATTTTGATCAGCCAAGGCTGCAAAGTGGCAGGCGTATCCGCCAAGTATGAGAAAACAAAAATCCAGGCCGTCAAACGCGCGATTTTTTACTACCAGGAGCATGCGGACGAGGTCAGAAAAGCACTGCAGGACCATGCGTATGAGACGCTGCTTATACTTGGCACCTCGCAGCGGATGATCGACCGGATCACCCGAGCTCTGCAGCTGACCGGCCCGATCGAGTTCATTCCGATTGAAGACTTGAAAACGCCAGCCGAAATGGATGCGGCCCGCTATATGCGAGAGACACAAGGCAGACATGTCATCCCTGTGCCCCGAGTCGAGATCGAGAAAGATTTTTTCCAAAAAATCATTTCCCATGCCCAGCAAATCCTCTCGCCGAAGAAAGAGGTGCTCGGCGAAACGACCGTGGTCCATCCTTCCTTCTCAGGAGGACGCATTCAGATTCACGAGCAGGTGCTGCGCAAAATCGTCCAAATCACGTGCCAACGCTTTGAACAAGTGAAACGCATTCATAAAACAACCTACACGTTCCACGATCTACCGCGGCTCACCGTACAGCTCTCGCTTGGCACAACGCTGGGTGAAGATCTGCTGTTGATCGTTGAGCAGTTGCAGCAAGCGCTGTACGACGAAACGAGCTATTGCCTTAATATCTCCCCTGCCAGCATCGATGTCCACATCGTTTCCCTAGAGTTGGCACCGTAGCGAGAGCATAATCCTTCCTCCTTTGCAGACCCTATCCCTTGTACGCCATCTATGCCTGTGAAGGAGGATGAATGATTATGCCAGCAACACTGATCCCCCCAGTTCAGCAAGCAGCCAATGTGCCGATTCCCACACCGCCGCGCGTGATTACGGGCAAAGATCTTGCCTATTTGAAGGATGCTCTCTCCTGGGAGCTGATGGCATTTAAAAAATTCGCTTATTATGCGAAGCAAGTCAAAGACCCGCAAGTAAAGCAGCAGCTCGATAAAGCGGGGCAAATGCATCAGCGCCACTACCAAAAATTGCTCACCCATCTGCAAGTGGATAACAACAGCGCCATGGCCAAAATCCCAAAACCGCAGACGATGCAATAAGGAGGGCGCCAACTATGATCAATCAACTGCTCAATCCGAACGGACAGCAACAGCAGCAGCAAAACCAAAACATCATTCAAAATCCAAAGCCTCCTGGTGAGCCGCAAGTAAAAGGACCGGAGATGAACGACCGCGACTTCATCAACGACGGCCTTTCAACATGCAAATACCTTGCAGAAGGGCTCAACATCGCGGCATGGGAATCCAGCCACCAGCAGCTACACGCCGATTACCTTCAAATGCTAAACGAAACGCAGCAATGCGCTCGCGAGCTGTACAATACCATGTTCCAAAAAGGCTGGTACAAGCTCGAGGCAGTTGAACAGCAAAAGCTGCAGCAGGCCTATCAGCAATTTAACGGGTACTCGTCACAATTCCCGTACCGCGGGTAGCCAGCACACATATGCAAAATAGCCCCGATTCCAAATGGGGCATTTTTGCGCTTCGATCTCTCGTCACTTACGGAATGAGAGAAAGCAGCTAACCTGTGCGTTAGCTGCTTTCGATATTTTCACGCCAGCTCCAGGCACGATTCTTGGCTAATCAGTGTTCCGATATTTTCTCCTTCACAAATCGCCTTCATCGAGCCTGGCTGGTCAAAATTGAAGACATGAATCGGCAAACTGTAATCGCGGGCCAAAATGAACGCAGACTGGTCCATAACTTTCAAATCATGCTGCAGGACATCATTGTAATGAAGCGATTTGTATTTGCGCGCGTCGGCATCGTATTTCGGATCTGCGCTCAATACCCCGTCGACACCTTGCTTCGCGACCAGCAGCGCCTGGCAGCCGACCTCGATTGCACGCTGTACAGACGGATAATCGGTCGTCACGTAGGGTTGTCCATTTCCCCCGGCAAAAATGACGATATATCCTTTTTCCAGATGATGGATCGCCCGCAGCCTGATGTACGGCTCCGCGACCGATGCGAGCGGAATGGCCGTCATGACGCGGACTTCCTGCTCTGTTTTCGCCTTCAGAACGCCGCGCAGCATCAGGCTGTTGATGACCGTGGCCAACGTCCCAATATTATCGGCTTCAGCCCGCTCGATGCCCCAGTTTTCCGCCATATTGCCGCGAAAAATATTGCCGCCGCCAATCACGACGCATACCTCGATCCCCATCTCCGCGACCGACATGATTTCCTTGGCAATATGCTCGAGACGCTCCGGTTCAAAGCCAAACTCACTATGCCCCGCAACGGCACCGCCGCTTAGTTTGATCAACACTCTCTTGTACCTGTTCATCCTCCGAACCCCCTTGCAAGCTTGACTTGGCATCCTCAACAAAAAAAGAAACACCGAAGCAGCGAACGCTTCAGTGTTTTGGAAGGAAAGAGTATACGAGTTTTTTCGCCATTTGCTTCGCTTTGCCGCTCATACACTCACCCCTGTCTTTCGTATCGTTTTTTCCATTTCTCACTCTAGCTGGTTCCATTCGTAATTGCAAGCCCTTTCGTGAAAAAAACAAACAGCAATTTCCCCGCCCTACCACTTATTAAAAAGCTGGATGCTGCCTATCAAAGGAAGCGGTTTGGCCAAGCCCTGAATCGCATTGATAATGCCGATGATTGCGAGGACTAATATCAGTAGATTGCCGATCGGCACAATGATAAACCACCCGATGATCGGGATCAGCGTGCCGACGAAATTAACAACGAGGGCGCCGAGAAATAAAACAAGTCCTTGGTTGGCATGATACATCGCAAATCTGGATTCACGCGCGACCAGCATCGGGATGAAAAAGACCACATAAGCCAAAGCCGCGACTACTTTGTTCGCCTGAATATCTTGATAATCCGGTTCCATGCCTGCACCTCCCTGTTTCATTCTATGGGAGGGGGCTTGGGCTTCATTCATTGCATTTCAGTGATTTTGGCTTTTGTCCTCAGCTTGATCAACAGGAGCGGCACCAGTCCGATCATCGTGGCAATCCCAAAAAACGTGTATGTGTGAAGAATGCCGTAAGTATCTTTAATGACGCCGCCGACCAGATTACAAAACATCGAACCCAATCCAAGCCCCATCGAGCTATACAACGTAAGCGCTGTCACCTGCAAGCTGGAAGGCGTGTTTTCGCGGACGAACTGTGCCGCAGTCGCCAAATAGAAGCCGACCGACAAGCCCTGGATGAAAAACATCGCGATCACCATCGTTGTAGTCGGCGCCGTGCTGTACCAGAACCAGCGAATACCCGACGCAACAGCCGCGATCAAAATCGTCGTCTCCAATCCCCAGCGTCTCGCAAAATAACCTGCCACTTTCATAAAAGGCGCCTCGCTTCCGGCAAAAAGCAGGAAAGCGACGCCGATACCGACCACCGTTCCGCCGATGTGCTCGTAATAGAGCGAGAACCATGTATTGTTCGCATTGATCGGCCCGAAAATGAAAAAGGCCCCCATCAAAAACAAGACGAACCGAGGCATCCGTACCAATTCCCCGATTCCGTTGAAAATGTTGCCGTTCACCTTCACATTGTCGCCTTCATCGCTCAATCCGCGCAAAAATACGATCGCTAGCACGGTCGCAGCCGCAAAAAAGAAAAAGATGGCGTGCGGCCCCCAAGAGCGGATCGCGTACCCCGTAATCAACGTAGCGATCGCATAGCCCACCGATCCCCACAGACGCAGGTTGCCGAATTGCATGTTTTGCTGTTTCGCGAAATTGAGAGCGATGCTGTCGTTGATCGGGATGACCGCGCATTGAAACAAGGAAAAGAGGGAAAACACCACCACGACCCAAGCAAATGTGGAGATCTGAGTGAACAGCAGTGAAATAGCGGAGGATGCCAGCAACGCCAGCATCAAAATCGGCCTTCGCACGCGTAGCTTGTCGCAAAGCATCCCCCAAATCGGCTGCGCAAAAATCGAGATGATCGGCGTGATCGAGCTGATCGTCCCGATTTGCGTGCCGCTTAGCCCAATCGATTGGTAATACTGAGCCATGAGCGGAAAAAATGAGCCTGTTCCATAGTAAATGAACAGGTACAGGCCAATGATAGACATGTACGATCGCTTAGCCTCCGTACGTATCTCGCCCGTTGCTAAACTGGGCATAAAAAATTACCTCCCGCTATTTTACCGTGGGCAAAATTTTCTTCATGTTAACCGTCCGAGCCTTTTCCCATGTGGCCGGATTTTGCTCATCAAACTGCTCCAGGAATGCGATGACTTCTTTCGTCAATGGCGTCGGAGTCGAAGCTCCCGAGGTCACTGCCACTTTGGTCTTCCCTTTCAGCCATTCGATGTCCAATTCAGACAGGTCGGAGATGCGGTGAGACGGAACGTCCGCGATTTCTTCGGCAACCTGTGCCAGTCGGTTGCTGTTGTTGCTGCGCGGATCGCCGACGACAATGCACAGCTGCGCATCGCCCGCCTGCTCCGCAACCGCCTCCTGACGAACCTGTGTTGCCAGGCAAATCTCGTTGTGCACTTCTACGGTCGGGAACTTTTTGATGATCGCGTCCATCAGATGCTTCACGTCCCATTGGCTCATCGTCGTCTGATTGGTCACAATCAGCTTATCCGATGGCAGCGAGAGAGCTTCCACCTCGGCAAGCGTCTGCACCAAATGCACGTGGTCAGGCGCGATGCCAATTGCACCCTCCGGCTCTGGGTGACCTTTTTTCCCGATGTAGATTACATGATAGCCTTCTTCTTTCTTTTCACGGATCAGATCGTGCGTTTTCGTAACATCCGGGCAGGTCGCGTCGACGACCGTCAACCCTTTGTCCCGCGCTTTTTTACGCACCTCTGGCGAAACGCCGTGTGCGGTGAAGATGACTGTACCTTCATTGATTTTATCGAGCAGTGCCAGCCTGTCTTCTCCGTCCAGCGTAATGATTCCTTGCTGTTCAAAAGAATCCACCACGTGTGCATTGTGCACGATCATGCCCAAAATGTGAATCGGCCGGGGCAGATCAGAATTTTGCGCCGTTTTCAGCGCAAGAACCATCGCGTCCACGACGCCGTAGCAGTAGCCGCGCGGGGAGATTTTAATGACCTCCATGGTTTCCACCTCTTCTTCCTTATAAAAGGGAACGATTGATTTCGTACACCTTCAGCTTGTTGTAGATCGTTCGCAAAAGCGGCGCTTCCACGTTGTTTTGCTTGGCCAGATCCAGCAAATATCCTTGTAAATGGTCTGCTTCCACCGGCTGGCCTTTTTCCATATCGCGCAGCATGGAGGATTTGACCGCATAGCCTTGCTTGTTAAATACTTTCATATGACGCTCCACGATGTCATCGGCAAGCGATGCGCCTGACTTGCGCATGATATCCGCCACTTCCCCAAAGAGCTGCTGTGTCAAGGCCACGCCATCGGCTGCATCGCGGATCGGCCCCACTGCCGAATTCATCAGTGTGGTCATGCCGGACAGCGTCGTGATGAACAAATATTTGTGCCACATCTCACGCTGGATGTTATCGCTCGCACGGTACGAAGCGTTTGCCCCGGCAAAAAGCTGGGCAAGCTGTTCCATTCGCGACGAGCTTCCTCCGGTCCACTCGCCGTACAGCATTTCGTGCACCGGGCTCGTTTGAATGACATCGCCTTCCGCGTTAAGCGTAGACTCGATGAAGCACAGCCCGCCGATGACCCGCTCTCTGCCGAACGCTTCCTGTAAAGCGGCCACATGCGCCATTCCGTTCAATAACGGAAGAACCATTGTGTCTTCTCCAACGTATGGGCGAATCGATTCCACACCATCGGCAAAATGATACGCCTTCGTTGTCAAAATCACCAAATCAAACGGCTCTGAAGCTTCTCCAGCCACCAACAGCTTGGGCGCAAATGAAAAGTCGCCATGAATGCTTTTGATGATTAGCCCGTGTTCTTCCAGCTGTTGCTTCCGCCGCTCCCGGACAAGAAACGTAACATCTGCCCCTTTTTCCACAAGCCGTCCGCCGAAATAACCGCCAACCGCCCCCGCTCCCAGTACCAACACTTTCATGGATTGAACTCCCCCCGCTCTCTTTACTATTTGTTACGAACGAATTCTGCTCCTTCATTGTAGTGGAAAACCCGACTGACGCCAAGCGTAAGAGACATCCAGCCGTTTTTGGGTGAAGTCGAAAATTGGTTACGTTTTCACGTTAACTTTTCTAACATTTACACGTAAATATTATTGACACATTTCGACATCGCTTACTATAATACCATTATCGAAACCGTGAAAATACGAAAGATGGAGAGTGGGATCATCATGGGAGTTAGCGACATTTTGACATTGATTCAAGAAAAGAATGTGGAGTACGTTGATTTCCGCATCGTAGATATGCTCGGGCGTGAGCATCACATCACCGTTCCTGGCTATGCAGTTGATGAGAGCACATTTGAGAACGGCGTTGCATTTGACAGTTCCAGCCTGGTCGGATACAAAAGCATCGAAGAGAGCGACATGGTCATGATGCCGGATACATCCAGCGCCTATATCGATCCTTTCACAGAAAGGGTTACCCTCAATATCGTTTGCGACATTTATAACCCGGACGGCACTCCCTATGACCGCGACCCGCGCAGCGTGGCTAAAAAAGCGGAGAAGCATTTGCAAGACATCGGTTTGGCTACAGCCGCTTATTTCGGACCTGAATCCGAGTTCTTTATTTTTGACAATGTGCGTTACGCTTCTGGCATGTCCGGTTCCTTTTATCATATCGAGTCCAGTGAAGCTTGCTGGAATACGGGCGCAGAAGGCCAAAACCTGGGCTACAAAGTGCGCAACAAAGGCGGCTACGTGCCTGTTCAGCCGACTGACACCCAAGTGGACCTGCGCAATGAAATGTGCACTCTGCTGAGCGAAGCCGGAATCAAGGTAGAGCGCCATCACCATGAAGTGGCGACAGCCGGCCAAGGCGAAATCAACTTCCGCTTCGATACGTTGACCAAAACAGCAGACAATCTGCAGTTGTTCAAATACATCGTCCGCAATGTCGCAGCCAAGCACGGCAAAACAGCAACCTTCATGCCAAAGCCAATCGTCGGCGACAACGGAAGCGGCATGCACGTACACCAAAGCTTGTTCAACGGTGACACTCCGCTGTTCTTTGACAAAGAAGGCTATGCCCATCTGAGCGAAATGGCGCTTTATTACATCGGCGGCTTGCTGCACCATGCACCTGCCCTGATCGCATTGACCAACCCGAGCACCAACTCGTTCAAACGCCTTGTACCAGGCTACGAAGCGCCGGTTAACCTGGTGTTCTCGAAAGGAAACCGCTCCGCTGCGATCCGCATCCCTGTGGCTGCCATGACGCCTAAAGCATCCCGCGTCGAGTTCCGTACGCCGGATTCCACCGCAAACCCGTACCTCGCGTTTGCAGCCATGCTGATGGCTGGTCTCGACGGCATCAAGCGAAAGCTCGACCCTCGTGTAATGGGCTTTGGTCCTTACGACAAAAACATTTACGACTTGTCCGACACTGAGAAAGAATCGATTAAGAGCGCACCTGCTTCTTTGGGCGATGCCTTGAACGCTCTGGCTGTCGATCACGAATTCCTGCTTGAAGGCGGAGTCTTCACCAAAGACATGATCGAAAACTGGATCAGCCTGAAGCGCGGTGAAATTCAACAAGTGGAACGAACGGTTTCGCCGAAAGAGTATGAGCTTTATTATGATCTGTAAGAGATAAAGCGCTTGAAACTACAAAACCCTTCTCAATCGAGAAGGGTTTTTCTTTTTGGTGGTTTGCATTCAGTAGTCACACCAACTCTTCAATACATTCCGGCGAATCATTCCTGACATTCCCCACCATAACCGGGACTGGATAGGAACGCATCTCAGCCGCATCATATGGCACCAGCAGCGATCGGAGCAATTCGGCATCGCACCGCTCCCGATCAAGCCAAATCGCCTCGTCTTGCCGACGCAAAATCACCGGCATGCGTTCATGGATATCGCGCACCACATCGTTCGGCTTCGTCGTGATGATCGTGCAGCTGTGGAGCTTTTCGCCACGCGGACTTGTCCACGTATCGTATAGACCGGCAAACGCAAACAGCGCTTGCGATTTCATCATGATCCGCATCGGCTGCTTTTTCTTCCCTTCAAGCTGCCGCCATTCATAAAATCCATCTGCCGGGATGATGCAGCGCTTCCGCTCCAGTAGCCTTTGAAACGCTGGCTTGTCTCCCACCGTTTCAGCCCTGGCGTTGATCAGCTTATAGCCGACTTTTTCATCCTCCGCCCAAGCTGGCACCAACCCCCATCGCAGTTGGCCGATTCTCCGCTTTCCGCCCGTCGCAATAATAGCCGGTATCAACTGCCCCGGCGCCACGTTGTATCGCGGCTGCAGGTCAATTTTCATTTCATCGATCACGAATCTTTCCAACACCTGCAATGGGTCGGTTACCAATGTAAAACGTCCGCACATCACGATCACCTCAATCCAATCATACCCGAAGGAAACGAAAAAATATCCTACTCGTTTTGAGATCGCCAGTTTCTGCTTTATCCTCATAAAAACCGAAATCATCTGGAACAATATAAGAGGTCCTTTACGGAACAAACTATTGGATAAAGTAGTGATACTTGATGAGTACGAACCATTCTCTACTACCGAGAGCCTTCGTGATCGGTCTGCTTGTTTCCCTCGCGTATTTTACGATCGGGTTCCCCGCTGCCCATGCGGAACCATCGCTGCCGATTGTTGCTGATCAGGGTCTTTATTCCATCGAAGTTCGCCCCTTGAAGCACCAGCTGATCGTGCGAAAGCAGGGGTTGAGAATAAAGGTTTATCCGATTGCTGTCGGCAACCCGTCCACCCCTACGCCAGTGGGAGAGTACAAAGTTATCTATAAAGGGAAAAATTGGGGCCCTTCATTTGGCCCGAGATGGCTGGGTTTAAACGTCCCTTGGGGAATATACGGCATTCACGGAACGAATCAGCCACATTCAATCGGGCAGCATTTGAGCCATGGCTGCATCCGTATGCGAAACAAGGATGTCAAAGAACTGTTCGATATGATCCCGATCGGCACGAAAGTCACGATTTATGGGCATGTATTAGGAGAACCGGGACGTCATCCACGGAGTTTAGCCCAAGGTGATGTCGGCGGCGATGTACAGCTGATTCAATCCCGGTTAAAAAGTGCCGGCTATTTTAACGGGACGTGTGACGGAAAGTTTGGCCCGGGCACAACCGCCGCCCTGAAAAAATATCAGGCCGACCATCATTTGGCCCGCAATGGCGTCGTTTCTGTCAAAGTCTATGAAGCGCTGGGATTGATCGAGTGAGGCTGTGCATCACCAATTGCCAGAACAACAAAAAGCATCCTGTATCCACGCGCGAACGTGAAAACAGGATGCTTCTGTTGTGATTCCATTCAGCGCATTAAGCACACACTCATCACTTCATCACCAAATATTGTTCCAGGTCAAGCTGCAGTAAATGTTCGTTCTCTTTCAACGAAGGGCTTTGGTAAAACACGACCGAGAAAGTCGGATACTCTTCATACGGAATCAGGCGATAGTCCAGCAGATTGGAGAAATTTTTCTCGAACTTGCGGTCATGAACCGATTCGATCGATTTGCCTTCAATGCTGAGCGGCAATTCCGCGCAGAGAAAGCTGAAAATCGAGTCATCCATCGATTTGATGATGGCTGGCCAGTTAGGCTTTTTCTGTTCGAAGAAAAACTCGTACACGTTGACCCCGCATGCATGTGCCCCCAGATCAGTCGTGCACAGTCCCGCAAACCGGAGCGGGTTTACTTCGATCGGGATCAGCTGTCCGTTTTTCGAGATGCGAACTTCAAAGTGCATCGGGAAGTTTTTAAGCGGCAGCTCTTCCCCCATGCTCCGCATGAATGCTTCCACTTTGTCCAGCGCCTCTGTCAAAACGCTTTTCCCCGTGTAGTAAATGCGGTCCGACGTATCCGCTTCGTGTGCGAACATCCGCTTGAACACATTGAGGACGACTGGCTCCCCCGCCTCGTTGTAATACGCGTCGATCGCATATTCTTCACCTTGAATCCATTCTTCCAAAATGAAGCTGTTGGCGCTCACGACCGCTTCCGGATAGATTTCCTTCGCCGCTCTCATGTCCTGCTTCAGCTGTGCCAGCATTGTTTTCCATTCTGCTGGTCCCTCGACGAGATACACCCCTACGCTGCGGAAACCGCGTGCAGGCTTGATTACCAACGGGAAAGTCAGCGATTCGACCGGCAGGCTGAAAATCTCTTCATAGGTGCACTCCCGGAAGAAAAATGACGGGAACAGCTTTTGCAGCTGCTGGCGAAATCTCACCTTGTTTTTAAACAAGTCGATCAGCTTGATAATCGAAGTTTCTTTCAAGTATGGATATATGGACGCAACCGAATATTCCGAGTTGCACAGGATAGCCACATTCGGATCTCGCAATTGCTCAATCACTTCTTGCTCCGTCAGAAACGTGATCGATTTGTCCAGCGGAATGCGAATCTCACCGGATTTTACCGCAGGGATATTCAGGTTGATCAACGTCTGCGACAGCAGTTGCGATACATAAGGTTTGTCCAAAATCATCATCATTGCTTTTCATCCTCCTCGACGCGTACATCGTCGCTGATTACGAACATCTCAACCAAACCATTCAGATTCTCGGAAGTTTGTTTCATTTCGACCGCGATCTGATTGATTTCCAGCTGGATATCAGCTTGATTTTTCAGGTTTTCATTGATCGTGATGAGCGCCGTGGTCATTTCCGAGATACTTTCGGATACTTGGCCGAGATTTTGCGATGATGCGTCTGTTCCGTCTGCTTGGGCATCAACATTCATTTCAAACGTCTTGATCTGTTCCGACGAACTTTCAATCGAAGATTTAATCTCCGACATGTGCTCGATCAACGACATGACGTTTTGTTTTTCCACCAAAATAATATCGCCTTGATTGTTCAGCGTTTTGATCGTCTCCGTCAGGGAGTTTTGCAATTCGCCGATAATGCCGTAAATGTTGTCAGAGCTCCGCTTGGATTCCTCTGCCAATTTGCGCACTTCCTCTGCGACGACGGAGAACCCTTTGCCAGCTTCCCCAGCTCGTGCAGCTTCGATCGAAGCATTCAGCGCCAGCAAATTCGTCTGCGTGCTGATGCCTGTCATGGTGGTCACAATGTCGCTGATGCGGCCCATGCTCTCTTCGAGCTGCTTGACGATACCCACCGACTTGTTCACTTCCAACTCGATGTTCTCCATGCCATGTAGAGCCCGATTGGCAACCGTCTCGGAATTCGCCGACAAGGTGCTAATCTGGGTGATTTCTGTAACCAAGTTGCCCAATGTAGACAAGTTGTCGCGAGTTGTCGCTGCAATCTCTTCCACCGCTGCGCTCAACTCTTGTGCCACGGCCGAAATGTTGGTGGATTCGCTGCTCAGCTCGGCGCTCTTCTGATTGATGCCCTCGATGTAATCCGTGCTGATCTCCATGTTCTTTTCCAAATGATTGGAATGGTTGACCACAAAGAACGCGGATTTTTTGATATCGCCTATCATCTTCTCCAGCTTGTTCAAATACTCGTTAAACGCATCGGCCAGTTGGCGAATTTCATCGGAACCGGATATCTTGATCCGTCCGGTCAAATCCCCTCCGCCGGACGCGATCGCTACCAGGCGGTCACGCACGACGGTCAATGCGGTCAGACGTTTGGACAGGTAGGCAAAGATGACGATCATCCCGACGATCAGAACGGCAATAAGCGCGCTAACAAGGATCATTTGCTGATTGGAGATTTTTTGCACGCTGCTAAGCGGCATTTCCAGGAACAGATACCAACCCGTAATTTTGATCGGGCTCGCGAAGATGATTTTGTCATTGGCGATCAGTTCATCTGAATCTTTATTCGTGCTGACAACATTTTGCATCCAGCCTTTGATGTCTGCATCGGGAATCTCAGTGTCGATCGTGTCCGGTTTGGTTTTGTCCTCAGTCTTTTTGGTAGCTGCGCCTGTCAGCACGTTTTGGAACGAGTCGACGACCATCGCGTGCGTACCGTCTTCCGAGGCAAACGAATTCGCGATCGCCTCCACGCTCTGCAACGTTACGTCAATCGAAAACACGCCCTGGAACTGGTCATGAACATAAACTGGATTGGATACTGTAACCATCATCCCTGTTCCCAGGTCATCCTTGTACGGCTTGGTCCACACGAGCTCCCGATTCGGGTTTTTCTCTGGTGAGGCGATGGTGAAAAACTCGCCGCCCATCGATTTTTCCGTTGTATATTTCCCTTCCTTGTTTGCTACGAAAGGATAGATTTTCTGGAATTTATTCGTTGAGGTGAAGTAGTACCATTGCGATTCTGGAATGGTTTTTTTGATTGTTGCAAAAAGCCCATCATAGCTTTCCGCCGCCATGATCGCCCGTTTTTCCGCGACCGTGCGAGCACCTTTCTCGATGCGCGCATTCCCGATATCCGCTTTGGTTTTTTCCACATATTGATCCAAGGAATACAAACCATTGTCCATGAGATACTTCTGGTCGAACATTTGGTTGATTGTTTCATCTGGGTATGTAGCCAGTTCGTCCATTTTCTTCTCATATGCCGCGTTGGCGAGCTTGCTCACCAATTCGATTTTGTTAAACTCCTCTTGCACCAGCTCGATATTGCTGTCGATCAGCCGCTTCGTTTTGTTGATTTCCTCTTGCTGAATTTTTCCTTTCGTATAGAAAGTAGCAAAACCGGATAACCCTATTTGGAATACCAAAATGATGACAAATAAGAGAAGCATTCTGATCTTTAAACTCTTCAGGCCCATCTCGTCCTCCCACTGCTATCTCTATGTAGCGAATGTTGCTGCATGTTGACCATCCTTTACTGCTTCATATCCTCCTGTTCTTTCTGTCATGAAAACAATAAAAAAACTATTTGGCAGCCCGAATAGTCTTTTTGAATCAAACTTATACTGATTCGGCAGCCCGGCGATCATAGTACACGACCTTAGACCCGTAGCTTTGCGTCCTTACCTTTCGATAAGTTTGCCATTTTCGAATTCCAATGAAATGTAGAATTTTGTATTATTTTGTCATAATTTAGCATAAATGATGTTTTCCCGTTTGTCAATCGTACCAAAATTAGAGCAAAAGGCAAGTTTTCCAATTATTTCGATTCATTTTCATACAAAAAAACCAAGCCCTCCCATTCCCTCATACGCTTTGCACAGGCCGTTTTGTTCACTTCATAAGTCAAAAGATATGTACAAAGCTTCATACAAAAGTCTTACACTTTCATCCTGCTTCCTGCTGCAAAACAAACAAATAGCCATTCGCTTTTCGCGAATGGCTATCAAAAAAATGGGGGTAGTTTCGTTCCGTTCATCGTTACAGACGGGGCCTTCGCCATAAAGGTTGCAAACCGCTGCAAAAATATCTTGTTGTCGGTATTGCGCCTTGCCCGGATCCGTTTGAAATCGGCTACCGGAATGAGGTACATTACAGTATAGAGGATGTGCATGCGAAGGGAGAATATGGAGTGAGCGAAGACAAAAATGCAATTGGCGTGATCGAATACGAGGTGTCCCTTCTAGTGCGGCGCTCCATCTCGATCAGTAACTCTGAAAAACGGATTGGCAATCTGGAGCGTTCCGCCTATCTCTTATTGCGCCAGTTGGATGAATCAGGCCCCGTCGGCGTGAAAGCATTGGCCGATGAGTTCCGCCTCGACATATCTACTGTAAGCAGGCAGACAGCCGGGCTCGAGGCAAAAGGGCTGGTCAAGCGCATTCCCGATCCTGTAGACGGACGAGCCAGCTCGTTTGTGTTGACGGAAGAAGGAAAGCGTCAATTGGAAGAAACCAAGCAAGCTCGGGTTGAGCGTTACGACTTGTGGTTGAAGGATTGGACTGAGGAAGAACGCAAGCTATTCGGTGAACTGCTCACGCGCGCAAACCGGACTTTTCTCGATTAGCCTTGTCGACATTTTCATATAAAAACGCCGCCCTCTCTTCCTCTCTTCCAGGAAAGCAGGCGGCTTTTGTCTTTTACTCGATCAATGTCCTGCCGTTTCATTTTGCTTGCTATGCAGCAAGCTTAAGAAACGTTGGTCGCGCAGCTCAATGGCCGCAGCCACCGTTTCCGGCGTATGGGCGTAAATCCCGCTGCCGGTCTTCACCCCTAGCTCTCCTCGCTCTACCAGTTGGTTGATCATCGCTGGCGCTTGCGTTGCATTGCAAAGCTCCGGCGCCACATTGTTCATCGCGCTTTGCCACGTATCCAACCCGCCGAAATCGAGCGTTTCAAACGGTCCGATGAATGCCCAGCGGAACCCAGGACCCGCTTTCATTGCCGCATCGATCTGGGCAGCGCCTGCCACCCCCTCTTCAAGCAGGTGAAAGGCTTCCCGTACGACTGCCGCCTGTAGCCGATTGGCGATGAATCCTGCAATCTCTTTCTGCAGCAGCACCGGTACCTTGCCGATCCGCTTCATCGTCTCGAGCGTGAGCTCCACGACGGAAGTCGCCGTCTTTTCATGCTTGACCACTTCCACCAGCGGCACCAAATACGCTGGATTGAAATAATGCGTGATAATCATCCGCTCCGGGTATTTCGCATAGCGGGCAAGCTGTGTAATCGGAATCGTCGATGTGTTGGACGCCACAACCGTATCCTCACGTGCCAGCTCCTCGATCTGCCGGTAAATCTCCCATTTCAGCTCAACCTTTTCCGGAATCGCCTCAGTGATAAAATCGGCGTCCGCTACCGCCTCTGCAAGCGAGATGGTCAAGCGGATATTGCCCAATGCCTGCTCTTTTTGTTCCGCGCTGATCATCCCGTGGGTGACGAACAGCGAAAGGCTTGCCTCAATGGCTTCCTTTGCCTTTTGCAGCATATGCTCATGAATGTCGTACAGGCGAACGGAAAATCCGGCAGCAGCGAAGATTTGAGCGATGCCGTGCCCCATGATGCCTGCTCCGATAACGGCTACTTGTTTGATTTCCTTCATCATCAACGTTCCCTTCTCTTGGCACTGGTTGCCTATCATTCGTTTCATGATAGCATGGCAAAATTACAAAATCGCATGAAGACGGGTCGCGGCTAAGCCCGTGATGTAAAAAAAAGACCGAGGAGGCATACATGGCAATGCCCTCGGTCTTTTCCTCTTTCTCATTACTTTGCGTCGACACCCACCGCTTGCTGGATGTGGGTGAAGCCATCGCGTGCCAGCAGCTGAAGCAGGCGCTGATTAATCTGTTTGGCGATGCCAGGTCCTTGGTATGCCATCCCGGTATACACCTGGATCAGGCTGGCCCCCGCCCTAATTTTGGCATACGCGTCATCTCCCGTGAATATCCCGCCCACGCCGATGATCGGTACTTCCTTGCCCACGGTTTGGTAAATTTCCTTTACCCAGGCTGTCGACCGCTCCGTCAGCGGCTTTCCGCTCAAGCCGCCTGCTTGTCCCGCATGCTCATGGTTTTTCACCGGATCGCGGGAGAGGGTCGTGTTGGTGGCGATGATGCCAGCCGCCCCTTCCTCTACTGCCGCTTTGACCACGTCATGCATCTGTTCGGAAGCCATATCCGGCGCTACCTTGAGCAAAATCGGCTTTGCGGCAGCCCCGTTTGCTTCCAGCTCCTGCGCTTTGGCTTTGATCGCGCGCAGCAATTGACGCAGGCTTTCCGTTTCCTGCAGATCACGGAGGTTCGGCGTGTTCGGCGAGCTGATGTTGATGACGAAATAATGACCGTAGCTGTACAGCGCTTCCAGACACTTTTGGTAATCGCTCGCCGCCTCTTCATTCGGTGTCACTTTGTTTTTTCCGATATTGATCCCGACCGGAATGCCCGCTTCTTGATAACTGCGGAGATGACCTGCTGCTGCCCCCATCCCGTGGTTATTGAAGCCCATCCGGTTGATGATCGCTTGATGCTCCGGAAGCCGGAACAAGCGCGGCTTGTCGTTGCCGCTTTGCGGGAGCGGTGTGATCGTCCCGACCTCTACACAGCCGAAGCCGAGTGCAGCAAACCCTCGATAAATCTCCGCATTTTTATCAAACCCGGCCGCCAAGCCTACTGGGTTGGGAAATGTGAGTCCCCACAGCTTCACTTGCAGCCGTTCATCCTGAAAATCATACATGGCCCGCAGCACCGATTTGCCGCCTGGCATACGCTCGGCCAGGCGCAATGCTTCTACCGTTCGTTCATGCGTTGTTTCGGGGTCTATTGCAAATAGCAGGGGTCTTACCAGTTGGTACACCTTGTCCACTCCTCGGCTCATTTTGTCTGCCTTAGAGCATACCACATCCACTCCAAAAACGCATTGCTAAATCATTCGGGTATACATGGTTTTTCGGTGGCCACATGGCGAAAATGTTCGGGTTTGTCCAGAGTCAGCGGACTCACCTCCATTCTAAACGAAACAGGAGAAGGCTTTACGCCTCCTCCTGTAACATTTATTGACAATGTTTAGTTTTTCACCAAAACGAGTTCATTGATTGAGTGGTGTGGCAGGTTGTGCGCATCAGCTACACCTTTGTAGGTGATTTTGCCGTCGATCACGTTCACGCCGCGCGCCAGCGCTTTGTTCGAGGTGATCGCTTCCGCATAGCCTTTGTTGGCGATTTGCAGCGCGTATGGAACTGTCACGTTGGTCAGTGCCAGTGTGGATGTGCGTGCTACTGCACCAGGCATGTTGGCTACGGAATAGTGGATAACACCAAAGCGCTCATATGTTGGGTTATCGTGTGTGGAAATACGGTCAACCGTTTCGATGGAACCGCCTTGGTCGATCGCTACGTCAACGATAACGGAGCCAGGAGCCATTTCCTTCACCATGTCTTCTGTTACCAAGCGAGGAGCGCGTGCGCCTGGAATCAATACCGCGCCTACGAGCAGGTCTGCTTTTTTCACAGCATTTGCAATGTTGAAGCTGTTGGACATCAAGGTTTGTACTTGACCTTGGAACATGTCATCCAACTGACGCAGACGGTCTGCACTGATGTCGAGGATCGTTACGTTCGCACCGAGGCCAAGCGCCATTTTCGCTGCGTTCGTACCAACGATACCGCCGCCCACGATGACGACCTCACCTTTTGGTACGCCTGGTACGCCAGCCAGCAGCACGCCTTTGCCGCCATATGGTTTTTCCAGGAACTGCGCGCCGATTTGTACGGACATGCGGCCCGCTACTTCGCTCATTGGGGTCAACAGCGGCAAGGAACCGTTGTCGAGCTGGATGGTTTCGTAAGCAATCGCCACGACTTTTTTCTCCATCAAAGCACGAGTCAATTCAGGTTCTGGAGCCAGGTGCAGATATGTGAACAGGATCAAGCCTTCGCGGAAAAACTCATACTCAGGCGCCAAAGGTTCTTTTACTTTCATTACCATGTCTGCGGACCATGCTTCAGCTGCGGTCGCTACGATTTGAGCGCCAACTGCTGCGTAGTTTTCGTCTGTGAAACCGCTTCCCAGTCCGGCATTAGTTTCGACCAAGACTTTGTGTCCGTTTTGCACCAATGCGGTAACGCCTGCTGGAGTAATCGCTACGCGATTTTCGTTGTTTTTAATCTCTTTGGGAATACCTACAATCATGATAAAAGCCTCCCTTTATGGCAACGTTAATTGTTCGGTTCTAACTCATATCTTCATTGTACAGTCTTTTCCCCAGATTCTCTTTGGCGATTCTCTTGATCTTACCAGCAAGCTGTTTGTGGATTTTCACAAACACAGTCCGCGACACGGCGTCAGACGCCCTCTACCGCTCCTTTTCCAGTTTATCCATTTTCAGATCCAAATACAGGGAGGTGCGCTGATTTTGGTCATCGAGATCAAGCTCCAAAATCTCTTCGATCCGGCGCAACCGGTAGCTTAACGTATTGATGTGGATGTGAAGGCGTTTGGAGGTCAGATTCACCCGTCCGGCCAAATCCAGGAACGTCTCCAGCGTTTCCAGCAGATTCGCCTGATTTTCGCGGTCATACCGCTTCAGCTTTGCCAACCGTTGGCTGACATACCCCTCGGCATCGCCCCATCTCTTCAACTGGAGCAAAAATCGATAGATACCCAACTGCTGGAAGCCTTGAATGGTGCTCGTCTCTTGCGGAAAAATCCGTTTCACCTGCAGCACCTGCTGTGCTTCCCGATAGCTTTTCACAATGTCGGTGTAGCCTTGGTACGACTGCCCATAGCCTGCGATCATCTGCTCTCCCACCCGGGACAGCGCTTCGTGCAAAAATTGCTCGACATATTGCGTGATCGTAGTCCCTTCCTTCGAGGCAACCGCCGGCAGGCCGATGAACAGGATCAGCTGCGTCCCATCCAATACCCACAAGAGCTTGTCGCGCATCAACAGCGGATACAAAAATTGCTCCAGATGCACGCCGCTCGCGTCAATCATACAGATTAAATAGGGAGACGGCAGCACAAGCGTCAACGATTCCGCCTTTTTCCGGATCGCCGACTCGCTGACGTGGTTTCCAAGCAGAAGCTCCCAGAAAAATTCCTTGCGCCGCTGCTCCTCCGCTTTGCGCTTTCCCTGGCGCTGAACAAGTCGGGGTACTGCAGCACGAGCCGCCTGCTTCAAAATCTCATCGTCGTGAGGTGTAATCGGACGCACGACTTCCTGTGCCCAAATGTACCCCAACACCTCTGTCCCCTTACGAATCGCGATCGCTACGCGGTTCCCCAGGCCTACTTCATCTTTGGCCGGAATATGTACAGGTTCATCACACGTGAGCAGTTGGGCGAAAACGCCATCCTTCCATAAGCGCGTCAGTACTTTTTCCGGTACGCGCCGCCCCATAATAGTGGACCAGCGTGCCTGGTCGGTACTGTCACCGTGCGAGCTGTAGGCGATCAGCTTATGATCGGAGTCTTCGATTGTAATCGGGTTCTGCACCAGTTCCGCGATCGCATCAGCCAATTCGTCGATATCAGCCTGCTGAAACTGATTGAAGTAATCTGGGCTTTCCGCCATCTTCTCACCTTCTTTTTAAGAAAAACACTGCTCCCATCCATTCCGGAGCCTCTTTCGCTTCTTTTATTATAACGCGAAAGCAGCAAAACTGCTTTCCTCATCTCATTCAAAATGAAGGGGTTGATCACGCTTTCAAAGATACAAAAAAAACTGCGCGCACGCAGTTTTTTCCCATGTCGATTATGTATGAATGTTACGCCCAGCGTGACAGTGCCTCCAGCAGCTTTTCTTTCTGGAACGGCTTCACGATAAAATCTTTCGCGCCCGCCCTGATTGCCTCAATTACAAGCTGTCGCTGCCCCATCGCCGAGCACATCAAGATCGTCGCCTCAGGGTCGATTCCTATGATCTCCTTCACCGCATCAATTCCTTGCATCTCAGGCATCGTCACATCCATCGTGACGATGTCTGGCTGTAGCTCCCTATATTTGCGCACCGCTTCTACCCCGTTGCAAGCTACACCGCACACCTCATATTTGTCCTCCAGCATCTGCACCAGCATCTGCCGCATGAACGCCGCATCATCAACAATTAATATGCGCGCCAACATGACTCCCCCAATAATTCGCACTAATAAAAACGTTAGTTACTCTATTTTATAAACCAGTATGCACATTCGATATTAGCTGATGTAGAGCCTTTTCTCTAGTAAAAAAAAACCAGAAAATTCGACAGGATGTCGACCATGGATGGTTCATCGTACCTAAATAAAAAAAGCCCGCGCTTGCGGGTCAGGAGTTTGTGGGTGTGGCGTCGTTTCGATGATCTCCGGTTGGTTGGTATGTGTTACCTCATCGGGAATATCCACCTGCGGTGCTTCTGTCACCTGCTTTTCCAATACCATCAGCCATTCTACCTCCTTATCATTGAAAATGGGGAAATGCTTCCCCTCGCAAATAGGATTTGTCAGCAGGTGGTAAGCTATGCATTTTCGGGAATACTGATAAGAGGCATATCGCAATGCCAGCTTCACGAAACCAATCACTTCTCAGGAGGCGTTTTCATGCACAACAGACAGCATTTGATCCAGCAGCACCACGAATGGGCACACGCTCATCAGACACATGCGAATGCACTTCACCAACAAGCGCACTACCATCAGCAACAAGCTCAATTCCATCATCACCAAGCGATGAGCCACACACAAGGAATGGATGAAGGCCAATACACGACCACGAATCCGATGATGACAGCCTATAACAATCAAGTTTCGCCGGCTGCGCTCGTTTTCCATGGCAACGTGTCTCCGCAATCCATGCAATCGATCAATCAATACCAAAACCAATACTCCAATCAAAACGCTGCAGCGCCGCATGTACATCTGTCCAACCATATGGCGCATGCGAATGAAAATCAAGCGTCCATGCAGCGCGGCCACAAGTTTTAGTCCAAATCCGTCAGCCCATGCCCCTTCATTTGTGGGACATGGGCTTTTCGTTTCAACTGGCGAGTCCTTTCATAATTTGGTATCGTAGGAAGGACAAGCTTTATGTGGAAAAGGACTGAAAATGGAATGAAAAACAAGACGCTTGTACTAATTTTGATTTTGCTGAGCATTGTGGCGAGTGGGCTTGGGACCGCGCTGCAAAAAAGCTTCTCCTCCGCGCAAATCGTAGGCTTCATTCTTGGTGCCGCTTTTTTGGCTGGCGCGATCCTGGCGGGATCAAAGCGCCACTCGTAACCGATCATACCCCTGCACCGCTTTTTACATGAATAGTGGGAATCGCTCAATTGTTTGGCCGTACTTTTTGCTTTGGCGAAAGGACGGCTTTTTTTCATTTGCACATAAGCAAAGCTTCCAGAAAAGCATATATTTTACCAAGGGCAACTTTTTTGGAGATCGCAAACACCTTGGTAAAGGAGAATGTGTCATGGATCAAAGGATCGAGCGTTTCATCCTCGCACTGCTCTACGTCATCGCCTGCATCCTGTTCGGCTTGTAGCGCAAGCTTCTCTTGACAGAACAATAAATTTGATTATTATCTAATTAGATGATTATAAAATTTATTGATTGAGGTGTATCCCTTATGTCCACTCCTTTTCCTACCCAAAGCGCACGTCTACGATATTCCCCTCTTCACGAATCTGATTTTCCTGCGTTGCTGAAGATTTATAACTCGAACCCAGACTTCATGGAAATGTCGGAAGGCTCCCGCACCGTCACCATCGAAACAGTGGAAAAAGACGACTTGGAAACCCGTTCGCTTCCCTTCAGCCATTGCATCGGAATCTGGGAGCAAGCTGGCGATCGGCTTGTCGGCTTGATGCATTTCACCTTGCAAAATCCAAGCGACAAAAACCCTTGGCTCGGCCTGCTGATGATTCACCGTGAAAAGCAGCAGCATGGTTTTGCCCGGGAAGCTCTGAGCGTCTTGCACGACTGGCTTCGCGAGAATGAACACACCACTCTTCACCTCGCTGTATTAGAACAGAATCAGCGAGTCGTTCCTTTTTATCAATCCTGCGGTTACGAGTCGTATGAATGGCGGGAAACGCCCGCTCTGGGCAAAGTCTTGTGCATGGCCAAGCGGCTTTCATAATAAAAACAAAAGGTCATCCAGAATGTCATCTGGCTGACCTTTTACGTTTTCTTATTCATCTTTTTCATTCATGCACCGTTCGCATTCGTACAGATAGGATTCATGCTGCTCCTCGATTTTGTGGCCGCACTCGGCACAAATTTTGATGTGGCAATTGCGGTAAAATTCAGACACTGGAATCATGTCGTTTCTCCCCTTGTTCTTTGTTTTGTTACTCATATTGTATTATAACAGAGAGAAAATGTGAATAGTTGTTTTTAAACAGAAAGAAAAAATATTCGCCCGATTTCAGCAGGAATTACGCCCCTCGTTGTCGAATAGTGGCTTTTTGTGTTTTCTTTATTTACGAAAGGAGCCAATGTCATGAATAGGCACCTGCAATGGTTTCCTTTTCTGTTTGTCGTCGTGGTCGTCATCCTGCTGGTATCCATCACTTGGCGTTTTTCCAACAACATGAGCCAGCTAAATAAAATAACCCCTCATCCCCAATTTCGCGTCGCACTTCTATTAGAGGGACCTTCTTTTGACCAAGGCTGGAACAGCAGCGCACTGGAGAGCATCAGTCGGCTGCGCGATCGTTTTTCGTTTGAATTGCAAATCGCCGATCAATTATCCGCGGCAAAAATTACCGAGACAGCTTCGCAATACGCTGCCCAAGGCTATGATTTGGTGATCGGCCACGGCGTGGCTTTTTCCGAGCCGTTTTACCATGTCGCGCCCTATTATCCCAAGACCCGGTTTATCACCTTTAACGGAAAAGCTACCTATCCCAACCAGACCAACATCGGCTATGATATGAATGATTCCGGATATCTCATGGGAAAACTGTCCGCGCTGATAAGCAAAACGCATCAAGTCGGCTATATCGTTGCCAACAAGCCAAATGAAGCGAGTCAGATTGAATGGTTCAAACGCGGTGTCGCCTCAGTCAAGCCGCTCGCCACCGTCCATGTCAAAGCCGTTGGCAGCTACAATGATGATGCGGCCGCGTTGAAAGCGGCGCAAGACCTGATCGCCCATCGTGTCGATGTGATTTACACGCTGGGAGACAGCTTCAACCTACCCGTTATCACAGCAGCGCAAAAAGCCAACATCTATGCGATCGGCTATATTGCAGATCAGCGGTATATCGCTCCGAACAATGTGCTCACCTGTATCATGCAAGATGTCAACATGGTGTACACGTTGCTCTTGCAGCAATACGCCAATGGCACACTGCCCCAAGGAAATGTAGAGTTTGGGTTGGCAGAGGGGGCGAATCGCTTGAGTCCGTTTGGCCCAATGGTTCCTCCGGCGGTTCAGCATGAAATCAATCATGAGCTCCAACAAATCGTGGAGAAAAAGCACGTGACCAGTGGGAGCGGGGGGAAATCGTAATGTATTTTTTTCGTAAGATGGGATTTCAGCAAAAAATGTTGCTCAGCTACTTGCTCATGATGCTGCTGATCGGCACGGTCGCCCTCTTGTACAGCTATCAAATGACGAAAATTACGACGGATGAGCTGCGGTTGTCCCAGCGCATTCTGCCACAAACAAGCGCGCTGCTCAACCTCAAGAACCAGCTGTACTCCAAAACATACGCATTGAAAATGTATGCCCAGACCCGAGAACCCGCATATTTGGAGAAATATTATAGCGGCATGCTGCAGCGCAACCTGCTCGATCAGATCGTACGGACGAAAGAAAATGAGCGGTTGTTCACTATCGCGTCGCAGATCAGTGAGCTTGATTTCATTTTTTTCAATAAGATCGATCCGCTTCTGAAAGCAAAGAATGTGGATGCAGTCACCTATGTGCTCAAAACTGAGGTGGAGCCTCGCATCATGCAGCTTGAGCAGGTGCTAGGGTTCACCCTGCAAAGCCTGGAGACGGATACGAATGCCGAATTCCAGCAAACCAATAACAGCCTGCAAGTCGCGCTGATCATCACGTATACCGTATCCGTCGCGGCCATCCTGTTCGGTCTGTTCTCCGCCTTCTATTTCCGCAAGCAGCTGCTCCATCCGATCGAATCGCTGATTCAGCAGATGCGGCAGGTGTCGCACGGCGCTTTTGGCAAACAGATCACGTATGAAGCTCGGGACGAGTTCTTTGAATTGGCCAGCGAGTTCAACAAGATGTCCAAAAATGTCGCCGAGCTGTTTTTGCACACACAGCGGCAAAACCAAATCTTGACCGAAGAAAAGCAGGTGCGCGAGCAAATTCTCAACACGCTGCCGGTCGGCGTCATCACTTACTATACGCCGACGAATGAAGTACATCTAAACGAAAAAGCCCAGACGCTTGTCGAGCTGAACGAGACATTCCTGCCCAAGTCGCCGGCGCCGGACATATGGACGCGCAAAGATGGCGACAGTCCCGGATGGTTTGAAAACCGCAAAATCACGTTGTACAAAACCGATGGCTCCACCTTCCTAGCGCTCATTTCGTATGCCCCGATCGTCCAGCAAGACGGCAGCGAAATCGGCTGGATGATGGTGCTATCCGACATCACCGAACAGGAAAAGATCCAGGCTTATATGCACCAGTCGGAAAAATTATCGCTGGTTGGCCAGCTTGCGGCCGGCGCCGCTCATGAAATCCGCAATCCGCTGACCGTCATCTACGGATTCATGCAGCTTTTGGAAAAAAATCTGACAGAAGAATACCGGAACCGATATTATGTACCGCTGATCATTCAGGAAATCGAGCGCGTCAACCGCATCGTGACCGAGCTTTTGATGCTCTCCAAGCCATCGCAGCCCAACTATCGGAAGGTCACGCTTGAAGAGGTCGTTTCCGCCATCCTGCCTCTGATGAAAGGTGAGGCCGCACTCCACAACATCATGATCCAGGAAACGTATGAGAAAGACGCGTTCCTTCATGTCGATGTGGAGCAGTTCAAGCAAATTTTGCTCAACCTGATGAAAAACAGCTTGGAAGCGATGCCTCATGGAGGCACGCTGACGATCAAAAGCACGCAAGACGCGGACAAGCTGTTCATCGCTGTAACCGATACGGGCGTCGGCATTTCGCCTGAACAGATGACACGCATATACGAGCCGTTTTATTCCGATAAAGACGACGGCACCGGTTTGGGCTTGCCCATTACGATGCGCATGATTCAAAACCATGGTGGCGATCTTCAGGTGAAAAGCGAGGTAGGAAAAGGAACGACGTTCACGATCATCCTGCCGAAGAAGCCGCATGAATCAGGTTTGGGGTAGTCGTGCTGCCTCTTCCTGATTCATGATCCAGTCAAACATCCGGCGCGTGTAGTCCTCGATTTCCCGTGGTCCGAACAGATGGCTCGCTCCTTCAGCAAGCCACAATTCATGCGCTTTCCCGCTCGCAGCCATTGCCTCTGCGAGCTGTTTGGCATGCTGTACGCCAACATTTTGGTCAGCCGTCCCATGCACGATGAGCACAGGGCATGTCATTCGATCAGCCAGCAGCCACGGGGAACGCGCCAAATAACCCTCGCGATTTTTTTGCGGATCGCCAACGATTCGGTTCAGCATTTTACGCAAGTCGGCCCGTTCCTCATAGGTCAGCAAAAGATCGGTCACACCGCTCCAAACTACCGCCGACTGAAACCCGCTCCGCTTTGCTGCGACAAGCAACGCCATCATTCCGCCACGTGAGAAGCCATACAGACTGATGCGCCCCGCATCCACCACGTCCATGCTGAGCAATAGCTCATGAGCGGCAAACAAGTCATGAAGCTCCGCCCCACCGAATTCGTCTTTCCCCTCTCCTCCTTCATTTCCCCGGTAATGGGGAGCAAGCACGACATAGCCGAAGGAGGCCATTTGTGATATGCGTTCTGCACGCACCTTCCCTACTTTTTTGTATCCGCCGCGACAGTATAGAAGCGCAGGTTTTTTACCCGCTTGTTCGGGTACCGCGAGCATCGCTTTCACTTGGTGTCCTTCACTGTCATATGTAACGTCATAAAGCGTTACGCCTGGCTGTACAGGCGGAAGCATAGTGCATTTGAATTTGATTGGAATCCCCTCCTCGCCTTCCTATCGATTTTTCTATTTAGCTTGCCAACTCTGCAATCGCGCATTCTACGTACCTTGTTGGAATCAAAGCAGCCATTGGATTAGAATACTAGCTACCCCAAGCTTTTGACGGAGCCGCGATCCTTATTTGTACAAAAAAGAAAAGGAACCCGAAAGTTCCTTCTCACATTTTACGATATATCAACGCTTAGTAACCGCGTTTTGCTTGTTTTTTGTTGATGGTAGCGAGGTTTTCTTCGCTGTGTTTCAGCCATTTTTTCATCTTATCTTCAAACGAAGGTGCGTTGTTTTCATTACGTCTGTCGTTTCCACCGCGACCGCCACCGCGATATCCGCCACCGCGACGCTCTTCGGAAGCTTCACGTTCCGGCGCCGGCAGAGCAGCACGAACCGAAAGCGAGATTTTCCCTGCATCATCAATGGAGAGAACTTTCACTTTAACTGGGGCTCCTACGGAAAAGTGTTCATTAATATCTTTGACAAATCCGTTTGCCACTTGGGAAATGTGCACTAACCCTTGTTGTGTTTCGTTAATTGCCACGAACATCCCAAACGGTTTAATTGCGGTCACTTTTCCCTCGATGATGCTTCCCACTTGTACTGCCATTCAGTTTGCACTCCTTTTATCTTTTCGCGAAAGTGTCACGAGCCGCATTTCGTGGGGCTCATTCTTTTAGTATAGCAGATAACTTATTTTTGTGAAAAGCCCATTATACGCGTAAATGTCGAGAAATACAATTTTAGTTGCCAACGTTCTTCGCTGAATTTGCCATTTCTATCGATACAAGGTATGCGTGACGGAGCGCCATTGCCACTCCGCCTGCACTTTCAGCCGACGGGCCTTCTTTTTCGCTTGGTACGAAATGCCAGGGCAAGCCCAATCATTACCAGCATGAGGCATATGCCCGTTCCATCCAGCACAACATCGGACAGCATGGGGGTCCGGTTGGGCGTGAACGATTGGTGCCACTCATCCAGCACGGCAGCCGCCAGCGTGAGAAAACCGCTCCAAGGCAATGCTGTCTGCGGCATTGTCCAGCCACGCAGAACATGATACATCAGGAAAGCCGTCAACGCAAACGTCAGAAAATGCGTCGCCTTTCGGATGAAAAACTCGATAAATCCTGGGACGCCCAACGCTCTGATGCTAATTTCCTTTTTGCCGTAAACAAAGGAAATGCCGCCCAAATAGTGGCTCGCCTTCTTCGCATCTATCACGTGGCCGATGTTCCCGCGGATGTCCTGCTTCTCGTAAGGCGTCGAGGATGAATAAAATGTAGCGCCGAGCACAATGCACAGCAAAGCAAAATAGATGAGAAATGAACCTTTCACCGATGAACCTCCTTCTCGCTCCTTGCCAAGTATATCACGAATGGCGGTCAATCGAAGGGAGATCGGCGATCGGCTGGAAATCTTCGCGCTGCAGCTCGGCTTTGCGCGGCTCGCGTTCCGCAGCTGCCTGTTCTCGCCTGTGCTGTATCGCGGCAGCGCGTTGTTTGCGTTTCCACGCGCGATGGTCTTTGCGCTTGACTTTCGTATTATGGAACCACGCATACAATTGCTGGTTCAGCTGAGCCAGCGACAGCGCCGCGCCACGCTCCGCGCGCAGTGCCATCGCATGGTATAACCCAGGAACGATCACCATTACTACCCAAGCGAGCAGTGCAATTCCCGGTGTGAACACCGCCGCAAAGGAAGCGACGAAATCGTCCCCACCACTCCAAAAGCTGAAAAGTGGGAGTAAACCGACTACAAGCATCACGAGCAGCACTCGCATAATAGGCATATACTCCGCAAAAGCCGTTTGAATTCGCATGGTAAGCGGGCGTTTCACACCTTCTGCCTGCCGCTCCATGCCGTCGATCAGCACGTATGCCTGCTGCAGCATGAGCGCAATCACAGCCGCAGCTCCGCTCGCAGCCATCAGGTTAAGCGGGCGATTGTACCAGAGCAATCCTCCCACCACCGCAAACGATGCCAGCGGCACAAGCAAGAGGCTGACCACCGCGTGCCGGATCGTACGGTGCACCAGCAAGCTGACCAGACAAAACGCGATAGCTGCGAGTGACGAAAACAAGACGCGCGTTGCGGTATCTGTCTTGTCTGCCTCCTCCTTCTCCTGCTTGCGGATGTCTTCCCCTGACAAGATCGTATACCCCTCCGGGATCGTGATCGTGTCTTTCATCATGATTGGCAAGTAGTACGAAAGCCCGGCGATACGGCGTTGATCGGATACTGCGCTGCTTACTTTGATCATGTACATGCCGTCTTCACGCTTATAGACCGCCGGTGCTTTCACCAGCTGCCATTCAACAAGCTCATCGAGGCGGACAGATCCGTTGGAAGTGCGGATGAACACGTTTTTGACCTGATCGGCATGCTCCATCTCCTTTTTCGGATAGGATGCCGTGATGGACAAGCTCTGATCGTTCCAGCGAACGTTCCCCACGCTTTGTTCGCCTAGGTAGCCTTCCACCTGGCTTTTCACAGCCGCTTCGGAAATATGGTAGCGCGCTAGCATGTCTTGCCGCGGAATCATGTTTACATACACCGTCGAATCCGTATCGCCGATATGGACATCGGTCAGTAGCCGATTGTTTTTTGTATCTCGCATCCGCGAATTTTGCAAGTAATCCGCCAGCCGCGACGCGATTTCGTTCGCCGTCCCAAGCGATGTTCCCTTAATCGTGAACTCAAGCCGGTTCGACTTGGCGTCGCCGACGACAAGCGCATAAGGGTCTGTCTGTGGGATGTCGCGCATCTGCTCATTGAGTGCTTTTTCAAATTGATACGGCGTGCGTACACGCTCAGCCAGCCTTTTCATATAAATCGTGAACCGCAGCTCCTCTTTGGTTACGGTCACGAACACATCTTGAACGTCTGTGAGCGTGCGCAGCTTCTCCTCAGCCGTTCGGGCCGCTTTCAAGGCGGCGGACTGTGAGCTGCCGTGGATTGTCGGCAACGCCATCGTCGTCTTGTCATTGTCTGTTTGCAAAAACGGGTCGACCGTCACAAACGTATGAAAGAAGACATAGAGAAGTCCGGTGCTCAGCAGCGTAACAAAATACGGCAATGTCTTGCGCGAGAGCAGCCGCTCCCACCGTTTGAAAAACCAGCTTGTGACCATGTTCGTCTGCTTGGCTTGCGGCTGATGCGCGAGCGCGTGCTCCCTGAGCCATCCCGCGGCAAGCGTAGGAACGATCAATCCGATGACGACGGCCAAAACTACAGCGCCGATCAGCAAAACCGGGATCGCATCATACAAAACAGGTATGTCGGTCGCTTTGAGGAAATCGGTTGTAAACAGGACGGCCGCAATGCCGATCACTGCGAAAATCGGCCAAACCACCAAAAGCAATAACGGCCTCGTATGCCGATCGATCGTCGCCTGGTCAAGGATCGACTGCTTGGCGTATCGAGCGAAAAGCGCCAGCAACGCTCCTTCGGCGAGCAGCAGGATGATAAACAACGCCCCGGCTGTCGTCAAATTCAGCGTCAAGCCGTATAGCCACATGCCGCCAAGGACGCCACCCGCAACCAGCACGACCGCCAGAAAGGAAAGAAACGCCGCAGTAGTTTGACGCAGCCATGAACCGATAAAGGAAGCCGCGATGATTGTCGTAACTACAGTGAACAAAAGCACGCGCTTCAAAAAGTCCGCAATCGGCGTGGCATTGTTTTCGATTACTTCTAGCACGAATTTGCCCTGGCCCTGATCATTGATGCTCTCCACGACGCGTTTCAGTTCGAACGCAGTTTTGGTAGCCCGCGCATCTTCCCTTCCATACACATTGATGGCGAGAGCCGGCTCTCCTTTATACAGGGTCATTTGGTCAGCCTGACTCCCCCGCAGGTCCTTGATCTCGGCAAGCAGCTTCAGTGCAACATTGCCTTTCTTAGTCGATATGATCGTTTTGCCGAGGGCTTCCGGCGCTGATGCTTGACTCGTCCATAAAAAGCGAGTCTGGTCGATTCCTTCGCCGATTCCCCCGATTCCAGCCTGTGCGGTCTGCTGTTGCAGCTGCTGGATGATTTCGCCAGGTGTCACGTCATAATTTTTCAGCATCGCCGGTGAAAAAACCAACTCCACCTTATTGGCAAGGCCGCTCCCGACTTCGACCCGCGAGACGCCCGCAACCTGCGCAAGCTGCTCCCGTACGGTGTATTTGCCGATATTCGCAAGCGTGCTCAAGTCTCCGCCGTGCAGCAGCAAGAAAGCGAGCGGACCATGATCAGGGCTGAGCCGCTTCCATTTGAGTTCATTGCGGCTGACAGGGAGCGACACTGCGGCTTCATCGAGCTTTTTGGCTATTTCGTCTTGTAAGCGGCTGCCGGCATCCGGCTTTCCTTTTACAGTAAGCTGGACCGATCCCGCTTGCGTGATCGTCGTAATTTTCTCCAAGCCGCCCAGCTCGCGAACCTTGTCTTCGAGCGGACGCGCGATTTTTTCCTCTGCTTCCTCCGTCGTCATTCCGCTCGCCGAAGCAGAGATTTGGTACGTAGACAGCTCGTAATCAGGGTATACCTCGACAGCAACCTTGCTGTATGCGGTGATTCCCAACACGATGAGGAGCAGTGCGAGCAGCGCAACTACCTGTTTGCGATAGCTGTTATTGATCATCGGCTACCCTCACCGTTTCGCCATCAAGTACATAGGAAAGCCCTTGGCTGACGATTCGATCGCCCGCCTCCAACCCGGATAACACCTGGTAATACTCGCCATAAAGCGGTCCGACCTTTATCTCCGTTTTTTGGATCGTATCTTCGGCCAGCTTCATCACATAGTGAGATTCATCGGAAATGCCCACTGCGGACACCGGCACGAGGAGCGCGTTCCCGCCTTTGACGTCGTAACGGCAGGTGACGGTCATCCCCGCCTTCCAATCGGCCACGTCACCTTTTACGGCGATTTCCACCGGATAGGTTGCGGTGGCTTGATCGAGAATCGGCGAAACAAAGCTGACTTGACCCCCCAGCTCTTCTCCGCCCGGGGTCACGACGGTCACCGTCTGGCCCTTTTTCCAATTGCCGATCTGGTCGTTTTCGACCTGGATTTTAACCATCCAGGACGACGGATCGATCAGCCGCACCACTTCCGTCCCAGCGCCCACTTGTTCGGATTCCTGCATCGGAATGGCTGCAACGATGCCACCAAACGGCGCATGAAGCTGTGCCTGCTTCAAATCCTGATTCGCCCGTCCCAATTGCGCCGCAGCTTCTTTTACCTGTGCATCGGCCGCTTCCACATCGAGCTTATCCGCCGCTTCAACCAGCTTGCTCAAGCTCAATTCCTCTTCCTGCAGGCTCATCGCCGCCTGCTTTTGGGCGAGCGTCGCCGTATCCAGCTCCTCTTTGGAGATCGCCCCGTTCTGGAACAGCAGCTTGCCGCGGTTTAGCTCATCCGACGCTTTGGCCAGATTTTGACGCGCGCGCTCGATTTTGAGCTTTTGCTGTGTCACATCCGTTTCATGCGCGCCTTTCAGCGTCTTGGCCCGCTGCAGCGCGGCGCGGTCAACCTGGCTTTGCGCTGCATCGATCTCCTGCTGCCATACCGTCGTATCCAGCGCTGCGAGCAGCTCACCCGTTTTCACAGCGCTTCCTTTTTGCACAAATATTTTTGCAATTTTTCCCGAAGAACCAAATGACAGCGGCAATTCTTTTTGCGGGACGACCGTACCGGTTATCTCCTGCGTAAGACCGCCCTGCTTCGGCTCCAGCACGTAAGCGTTTACGGTTTTGACCTTCAACACGGTATCTTTTTCCCGATCGCGCAGTTGCTCAACCTGCGATTCCAGCTTTTCGCAACCGGCCGTCAACAAAAGAACCGCCAGCAACACCGCATATGGTTTTTTCATGTTCGTAACCCCCGTAAAAACCTTTTCTTCTCTTTTTTTTCGGTAAAATACGCCTCAGCAAATTATTTATAAATGGTAAATATAATTTTACATGCTGTCATTGGTTCTGTATCATTTTTCTGAAAACCTTTATTATTTTTTATAATTTTCCGCAATGACATGCACTGGAATACATAAGTGCATCTGTTTACGCTTCTTGTTATACTGTTTCATGAGGACATCATCTCCTCGATTTACATTCTGAACTAAACGAGGTTCGATTGACATGATCATCCAATACATTCGCTATCGGTAATGAGAGGTACAGCTCACGTGGCCCCGCTTTTGATTGAAATCGCGCGGGTTTATTTGACTGTGCCTTTTTTCATTCACGATAACCGAATGAATGGGGTGCTTTTTTCATGTCTATTTTTCGTTGTCCGCTTTGCACAAGCTCTATGCAGCTTGTGGGTGGCAAACATTTGCAATGCTTGAATCGACATTCTTTTGATCTGGCCAGGCACGGTTACGTGAACTTCCTGCCTGCCCCGTTCAAATCGACCTATGACAATCGCTTGTTCGCCGCACGGTCTGCCGTTTGCGACAGCGGTTTCTATGACGTGCTTCACGCGCACATCAGCGAGCTGCTCACTGGTAGTTCATCCATCGCGTCGGGTACCGGCAGCACGCTTATGCTTGATGCCGGATGCGGCGAGGGCTCGCATCTCGCACGAGTGCTTGCCACATTAAAAGAACAGCATGGTGCTGAAATTGCGGGTGTCGGGTTGGATTTATCGAAAGAAGGGATTGTACGGGCATCCAGACGCTTTCCCGAGCTTCACTGGTGCGTCGCAGATCTGGCGAACAGCCCGTTTCACGATGGCCAATTTGCCGCGATTCTCAACATCCTCTCGCCCGCCAACTACAGCGAGTTTGCGAGACTACTTGCGCATGACGGCTTGCTGATCAAGGTCATTCCCGAGAGCGGATATTTGCAGGAGCTACGCGGGCATTTTTTCGCCCAAACGAAACGTTCTACCTATTCGAATGAACGGGTCGTCAATCGGTTTTGCAGCCGCTTCACGCTGTTAGAGAAGCAGCGCCTCCAATATACAATGGCACTAGAAGGTGGACTGATTGAATCGCTCGTGCAGATGACCCCCCTTTCGTGGAGAGCGGCGGATACAGAAGTCTTGCGAACCACCGCGTTGCAAAAGCTAGAGATCACGATCGATGTTTCCGTGTTGGTTGGAAAAGCAACGGCTACCATATAAAATGAATCAAACCTCCCTTTTTCCCGGGCGGTTTTTTACAGACGCGTCTAGCGTCAAAGGCGCGCCCAGCGTCAAAGGTGCGTCTGGCGCCTCAGGAGGGTTTGACATGAACATGCTGACAAGTGATAAGTGGGACGAAGCATTGTGGCAGCAAGCAGAGCCGATCTATTACGAAGCGTTTCCCGCGCATGGGCGGAAAAAACGCGAGCTGATCGAGCGGATGTTCGCGAGAAACATGTGTAATCTGCATGTTTTGATGGATGGGGATGAAGCGGTTGGCATGGCGTTGACCGGAAAAACGCAGAACGAAGACGCTTCGGCGCTTTTGATCGATTATTTCGCCGTGAAAGCGGCGCGGCGCGGGGAACGCATCGGGCAGCGCTTCATGGCCATGCTGAAGGAATGGGCCCAGACCCTGCCACACATGGACGGGATCATCGTCGAAGTCGAAGCCGAGGAATCGGAAATGAATCGCAGCCGTATCCGGTTTTGGGAGTCATGCGGATTTACGCTTACGGATTACATCCACACGTACATTTGGGTTCCTGAAACGTACAAGGCGATGTATGTGGAGCTTTCGCCTGAAAGCCGCTTGCCCAAGGATGGACAGCATCTGTTTTCCTTCATTACTGCGTTTCATAAAAAGGCTTATGCAAGGAAATGAAACAATTAGAAAGCGATCCGCTCGGTTGACCGAATACCGCCCGGATCGCTCCTTATTTTTTCAACGCACGCCAGCAGTCGCATTCGCCTGCAAGACCCACTCTACCGCTTCGGCCACAGAATCTGCTTCCCGGCTTGCTCGCTTGCGTACGTCCGCGTCACTGTGCGCCATCACAAAGCTGTGCGGTGTGAGCGTAAACATCGACAGGTCGTTGAAGGAATCGCCGATGACGACCGTTTCCTCCGGCTTGACGCCCAATTCTTTGAGCAAGAAGCCCAGCCCCACACCTTTGGAGACGTGAATCGGCATGAAATCGACGCAATCCACATCAGATACGACCACTTCCACTTCTCCTGGGAAAGCCTCCCGGATCGCCGCCTGCATCTCGCGCAATCGGTCCATCTCACCAAAATAGCTGAGCTTGCAAGGCGCAAAGTCGGATGCAAATGACTCAACAACATCTGATTTCACTTCGAACGGCATCAGCATGCGCGCCTCAATCTTCTTTGTTGCCTCCGATTTATTGGGCGTATAAATCGTTTGCCCGACGCTGATCATCTCCACGAAGCCGTAGTGGCGCGCCGCGGCATACAGCCGTTTGGCCAGCTCCGGTTCAAACGCGTCACTGTGCAGCAGCTTCTCCTCGCACGTATAGACGAAGGAACCGTTTTGACTGATGCGGTGGCATGCCACCCGCAAGTCGTCCGTGATGGTCGTCAGTTCCCCATGCATTCGCCCGGATGCCAGGCAAACCTCCACTCCTGCCTCTGCAAGCTCACGCAAAGCCTGGCGATTCTTTTCCGGCACCTGTTTATCGTCGTCCAGCAGTGTTCCATCCAAATCCGTTACGAACAGCTTGATCATCTCTTTCTCTTCCCTCCCCTATCGCTTGCTTTATTGTACCCCAACAAAAAGAAGGCGCAAAGGAAGCAGCTCTTTCCTTTACACCTTCTTATCAATTCCCTCGGACGCTGATTATCGTTTCAACGGCACAATCTCTTTGCTTTGCAACGCAAGCTTGTCTCCGTCCACTTTCCAAACAGAAACCACTGTCGCCAACCCGTCCGCATGGTAGGCTCCCGAAATGCGCTGCAAACCGCGCAGCTCCAGCACTCCGTCTTCGTCTGTATCAATCGGCGCAAGCTGGCCGAAACCATCGATCATGCCGGTTGTTTTTTCTTTCAGCACACCTTCTTTGGCATAGATGCCCATTTCCACGTATGTCTCTTTTGCGTTCTTCACATCAATTGACTGCTTGTCTTTATCCGCTGTGTTGGTCACGTTTACCTTGAACTGGTCGGCAAATTGTATGTCATACGCGAGCCCTTGGTTCAAGAGCGATTGTTTTACGACCTCGGCGGGCTTGTTATCTGCAAAGGAGAGCAAGCTGTATGTATACACGCCGCCACTCCCACCTGTCGCCATTTCTACCAGGACCTCTTTGCCAGGCGTTTTGTTGAACTGCCCGATGAACAAAGCCGGTTCATAGCCACCATTCTCTTCCCCTACGCTTGACTGCACTTCTTTGCCTGTTTTGCCATCTTTCACAACGACGCGCAAATCGGTCACGTACGGGCTATCCGCTTCCTTGGTGCCAACCAGCAAAATGTCATCTTTCGCTCCGTCCCCTGTCACATCGGCATATTTGGCATCGACAACCATGGTGTTAGGATTCGCGTCTTTTTCCGTAAACGGCTTGTTCGCCTCCACGCGTGTTGATGGAAGGTTATCGATATCGAGCGGGCTGATCACCGCTTCTTTCAGCGTCAGCTGACCATTTTCCAGTGCCCATACCGTCTTGGCAATCCCGATTGTATCTGCATGTGCCGCCCCCGAAATTTGCTGCACGCCAGCCAGTGCAATCGTCCCATCCGGCTGGAATTGTGGAGTGAGCTCGCTGTATCCGTCATAAGCGCCCTCTACTGGAATGAGGAGCTTGCCGGCCTTCTCGTAGATTTTGGCATCGAGGTACGCTTCTTTTCCTGCACTGATGTCGATTGTGCTTGTTTTACCAGTCAGCTTGTTGGTTACTTGCGCCTTAAAGCCGTCGAGAAATTTGACTTCCAGTTCAACACCAGTGTTCAATTTTTCCTGAGGAACCAGCTCTTTTCCTTTGCCCCCTGCAAACGTCAGCAGGCTGTATGTACTGGTGCGGCCGCTTCCGCCATTGGCCATCTGAACAAGCAGATCGCTTACGCCGTCCTCATTGAAATCCATGCTCGTCACTTTTGGATCATAGCCGCCGTCAACCTTGCCGATAGAAAGCTTCGCATACGTTTTCGCCTTCCCATCCTTTACCACCACAGTCACGTCTGTGCTGTACAGATCGTCTGCCTTTTCTTTATGTCCAAGCAGTAGCACATCGTCTATCTCGCCGTCCCCCGTCACATCCATCTGTGTCGCGTCAAGCACGGTCATGCTCTGCGCAAACGGCAGCTCTTTTGCTGTAAACGCCTGTCCGGGCGCAAAGGTCTGTGCTGCCGCCTCGGTTGTCATCGCATTGACCGGAACGTTTGCCGCTCCCCATGTTGTCGCCAGAAATGCACCGCACATCACTGCAGCCGTCGTCATTGCCATCATTTTTTTCATATATACCCCTCCGTGGTTGTTGCTGTATCGTTGTTTCGTTGTTTTCGAACTCGTCTTCGCTTACATGTACATCGTACCGTCCGGCGTGGATAAAAGCGTTACAATCCGTTAACAGCAAGGTTACAAACCGGTTACAAACGCGAGCCTGTACCGATTGGCTGCAAGAAGGCTTGGCTGCAACATGTTTGTTACCCTGCTTTATATAATGAGTAGTAATCTGATCTTAACTTTTGATGCGGGAGTGAACGCCATGGCGAAAATTTATACCTCCTACACCGAGATCGTCGCGGATATCCACGATGATGCGACATTGCTGGTCGGTGGATTTGGACTTGTCGGCATACCAGAAAATTTGATCATTGCCTTGCGTGATAAAGGCGTCCGTCAATTGACCGTTGTCTCCAACAACTGCGGTGTGGATGACTGGGGGCTCGGACTCTTGTTGCGGGAGAAGCAAATCAAGAAAATGGTTTCCTCCTATGTCGGGGAAAACAAAGAATTCGAGCGCCAATTCCTCTCCGGTGAGCTGGAAGTAGAATTGACGCCGCAAGGTACGCTCGCAGAGCGCATTCGCGCGGGCGGCGCGGGCATTCCGGCTTTTTATACGCCAGCTGGCGTAGGCACGCCGATTGCGGAAGGACGCGAGACACGTGTGTTTGGCGACAAGGAATATTTGCTGGAAAACGCGATCACAGGCGATTTCGCCCTGATCAAAGCGTGGAAGGCCGACAAGATGGGCAACCTGGTCTTCCGCAAAACAGCGCGCAACTTCAACCCGATGATGGCCGCTGCTGGCAAAATCACCATCGTTGAGGTCGAGGAAATCGTCGAGAACGGTGAACTCGATCCGGATTCGATCCATACGCCGAGCGTCTATGTGCAACGCATCATCCAGGCTCCGTCTTTCGAGAAACGAATCGAACGCCGGACCGTCAGCAAATAAGCAGCATACCCGTTGAAAGGAGGATATTCATGACACTCACACGTGAACAGATCGCAATGCGCGCAGCACAAGAAATCGAGGATGGTTTTTACGTGAACCTAGGAATCGGCATGCCGACACTGGTCGCCAACTATATTCCCGAGGGCAAAACCGTCGTTTTGCAATCCGAGAACGGGCTTTTGGGCATCGGTCCCTACCCGTCTGAAGACGAGATCGATCCTGATCTGATCAACGCCGGAAAAGAGACAGTCACCGCCATTCCGGGCGCGGCCTACTTCTCCAGCGCTGAGTCGTTTGGGATGATTCGCGGCGGCCATATCGACCTCGCCATCCTGGGTGCGATGGAAGTATCGGCCAACGGCGATTTGGCCAACTGGATGATTCCAGGCAAAATGGTGAAAGGCATGGGCGGTGCGATGGATTTGGTCCACGGCGCGAAAAAGATCGTCGTGATCATGGAGCATGTGAACAAGCACGGTGAAACCAAAGTGTTGAACGAATGTGCCCTTCCACTTACGGGCAAAAACGTGATCAACCGGATCATCACCGACCGTGCGGTACTCGATGTAACGCCAGCCGGACTGGTGTTGGTCGAGGTGGCGGAAGGATTTACGCCGGAAGAGATTCAGGCTTGCACGGAGCCGCCGTTGATCATTTCGGAGAATGTGAAGACGATTCAGGTGTAAATGTTTATGGTCAATAAAACCCAGCCTTTCTTTGCGAGAGGCTGGGTTTTCTTTGTTTGGTGGAGGCGAGGAGATTTTCGCAAGAATGCTCCACGGAAGCGGTGACAATGCCTGCTGGGGGTCGGAGTGAGCGGCCCGGGAAAAAAAGCGGAAACTGCGCCCCAAAGCCACACGCTGCGCGGCGGGTGTATCTCGAAGAGGATGTGTTGCGCAAAGCGTTTCCGCTTTTTTTCCCGAGCCTGGCGGGCATCGCCAAAGCTTCCGCTGCGCATTCTTGCGAAAATCCCTTAGTTGTAGTGGACGTTCGAAAGAATAGGAAAAGACCTCGCCAAACGGTATACTTGGGTGAAGTGACCCCATAAAATTAGACACGGTTTTTTCGCATTTTCTTAATAAAGGAGGCATCCAAACGATGCGTTCAATCGGCTGCCTGGTGCTTCACGGCTTTGCCGGCGATATCCATGAGGTCATGCCCCTCGCCCGCCATTTGAGGGAACAAGGCTATGCAGTGGAATGCCCGACATTGGATGGGCATGGGCGAACACGCCGCCATCTGGGGAAGAGCACGCGGGACGAATGGGTCAACTCAGCGATCGAGGCTTACAAGCGGCTTTCCATGCGTGCCACAGAAATTGTTGTGATCGGCTTTTCCATGGGCGGCCTTCTGGCGCTCCAGGTGGCGGCAAAGCATCCCGTGAAGCTGCTCGTCACCATGAATACACCCTACCATTATTGGGATGTCCGGCAGGCGCTGCGCAATCTGCGCGACGATTTTGGTACGGAGGCGGCTCGCTATGTGCAGGGAATGGTGCGCATCCCGCTGCGCAGCATGCTGCAGTTCCGCCAGCTTTTGGACGAAACCAAATCGATCATGCCCACCGTCACCTGCCCGTGTCTGCTTTTGCAGGGAGAACGGGATGACACGGTTCAGGCCATCAGCGTCGGCCTGTTACGGCAATCGATTGGGAGCGATGAGATTGATGTCAGCTATTTTCCTGAGTCTGGGCATTTGCTGCTTAAAGGTTCGGAGGCCGACGAGGCAATCAGGGTGATTACGGAGCGGATTCGGCGGCTTTAGATTGATTTGAGCTGCGGTGGAGGTTCGGGGACTCGGGAAAAAAGGGCGCCGCTTCGCTCATGGCATCGCCTGCTTGGAAGCTGGGAAGACCGGCTCCGCAGCAAAACGGAACCGCGCGCCAATGCCACACGCTGCGCGGCGGGTGTTTCTCAGGGGTGATCTGACGCGCGAAAGCCGTTCCGTTTTGCTGCTACGCCTCTGCTGGCGCTGTCAAGGCTGCGCTCTGCCCTTTTTCCCCGAGTCCCTGAGCTGCTGGCTTCCGCTAGCCCTTTTTATAGGTAGATAAAAATGAGAAATACAAAAAAGACATGATCCATATCAATACTTGATCATGCCCCAAAAACTTTCGTTATTTACCTTCAATGCAACACACTCAGCAAAAACGTCAGCGTCCCCACGCTGATCACGGTTGTCACCAGCACGCTGCTGGATACGAACTGTGGCCGCATGTTGAACTGGATCGCATAGATCGCTGTCGTAGCGGCAGAAGGCATGGCCGCAAGAATGACCAGCACATTTCGCAGCAGCGGCTCGATCGGAAAGAACAGACAGATTACATAGGCCAGAAGTGGAGAGGCAATAAGGCGGATCACACTTGCGACGCTAAGCTCCTGCCATTCGAAGTTCGCGGACGACACATTGGCAAGCTGCATTCCGAGAATTAGCATGATGACCGGAATCGCCGCTTGTGCCACCAGATCGATCGCTTGGTAATAGCTCTGCGGGATGACGATTTGCAATTGTTGAAACATGATCGCTACAATAACCGCATAGTTGGAGGGCTGCTTGAACACCGCTTTAATCGCGGTCCCTACTCCCCCTTTGCCTCGCGAAGCAAAGTACACACCGAACACACCCATGATAATAGAGTGAAAGACCATGATTTGTACAGCGTACGTGAACCCACTTTCCCCAAACGCAAACAGGATAATCGGCGTCCCGTAGTTTCCGCTGTTCATAAAAGCGGTCGATAGCATCATGGCGCTCTCTTGCTGCTTGTTGTATTTGAGAAGCTTTGCTGTCAGCAGGGTGAGGAGAATTAATGCGCCCAACAGCAGCATGGAAATGATGACGATGTAAAATAGCTGAAGATCCAAGGCTGTTTTGTAAAAGGTACGAAACACCAGAGCAGTCGACAATACGTAAATCGCCAGTGTCGATATCGGCTTGAGATCCAGCTTGAAGATACGCTGAAGAATGTATCCCGAAAGAAAGATCAGCAAGACCGGCAGGATGACTTGAAGAAAAATCATGGTCGATACCTACTTTCAGAATTGAATGAATGCTAAGAACAGTATAGCAGAGGCAAACGGAAAAAAACCCGCCTGATACGGCAAGTCTTCTTTTTGATCCAGTAAAAAAAGCCACTTCCTGGACGGAAATTCTTCCAGAAAGTGACCTTCTTTTGGTGCTTTTGATCCCGATACAGCCAGGGTGGCTTCCCTATGCGTCTCTTTTACGGGAATACAACCGTTTTGTTTTGGTACACCAGCACGCGGTCCTCGAGATGCCAGCCGACTGCACGCGCCAAAACGGTGCGCTCCACCTGACGACCGATTTGTTTCAAATCGCTCACGCCAAACTGATGGTTCACCCGGTGGACGTCTTGCTCGATGATTGGGCCCGCATCCAGCTCCTCCGTAACATAGTGGGCCGTCGCGCCGATCAACTTCACGCCGCGCTCATACGCACGCTCATACGGCTTCGCACCGACAAAAGCTGGCAGGAACGAATGGTGGATGTTGATGATTTTGTGCTGGTAATCTTTTAAGAAGTATGGAGACAGGATCTGCATGTAGCGCGCCAGCACGATCAGGTCTGCTTTTCCTTCAACCAGTTCGATCTGCGCTTGCTCGGCTTCCTGTTTTGTCTCCTTGGTCACCGGAATGTGATAAAACGGAATGCCGAACGACTCAACCGTCTCCTTCAAATCCGGGTGGTTACTGATGACCATCGGAATATCGGCATGGAGCACGCCGGAATTCCATTGCCACAACAGCTCAAGTAAAGCATGGTCTTCTTTCGATACGAAGATCGCCATCCGCTTGCGGCGCTTCGCCTCTACGATCGACCAGTTCATTTGAAACGATTCGCCGATTTGCGCGAAATTGCGCTGCAGCTCTTCATAACGTTTTTCCAGATCAACGACGTCGAACTCGACGCGCATAAAAAATCGCCCATTTTCAGGGTCTGTCGTATATTGGTCAGACTGCGCGATGTTGGCGCCATGCTCAAACAGGAAACGGGAAACTTCTGCGACGATCCCCGCCCGGTCCGGACACTCGATCAACATTCTTGCGCGGTCCTTGTTTTTTTCACGATAATTGTGCCATTCCCGATCAGACAAACGGTACATCTGTAGTAGCCTCCATCAAAGCATTTTCTCCCCAGTATAGCACTTCTCTTTTTTCCGTGCTTGGCAAAAAAAATTTGGTTGAAACAGCACCCCCTATCCTCTCGTCAAAGAGAAAACGATAGAGGGAGCGATTGTTATGAAACGGCGGTTTTTGGCTGGTTTTATCATCGGTTTGGGGCTTATTCTGATTTTGACCTATGCGATGTCGCAAAGATGGCTGACGTCTCTTGCCGTTCTTTTTCCTTTTGCAGACGTAAAAGCGCCTGCCATGCAGCAAGCTACTCCCGGGATCCTCGACATCGGAAAAACGACCTACATCCATACCCGTGTAGAGAACGGTGAGCTGAAACAGCAATTTTTTACGGAAGCGAAAAAAGGCACCTCTGTGCGCTGGACATTTGACAAGTATACAACCGAAGGGGACCCCATCCATCATATCCTCATCTATCAGCCCAATTCGCACACCTATCAGGTGACGATTGATACGACCGATGACAAATTCGGCTCCCCTTCCGTCACGACCATGACCTGTGCCCGGTTTGACGAAATCGCTGACAGCCTCACCGGATGCGATCACTCCGCGTTCTTTCACTTGGGAGGAGTTCCGCTGCTTCCAATGACAAAAGAAAATGGCCTCGCGTACCTGAGAGGCTTTGCGAGTCTGCAATGGAAAGATGAGTTCATTTCAGCAGAAGCCGTCGATGGCCTGCCGTTGCCGGCGGATATCCAACCGGCAACCGACTATTACACCTATCAATTACAATTGCAGGACCAAACGTATACGATCGCAATCCACAAGCAAACGTGGCAGCAGCACTGGTTCGATACCTTGCTATGAGCATCACACGCTCGGCAAAATCATCTCCCCAACCAAAGGAAGTCCACACACAATTACCCGCGACCCTCCGTGCCAATCCGCACGCCTATGCCGCCTGAAAACAAATACAGCCAGCTTTCATCCACAGGTCTTTTCCAAATTTGCGCAACGGCCTGCTCATAGCGGCGAATCTGCTCGCGATAGCGGTTGACGATTTGTGCGGAAGCCTGCTCGGGAGAGTCACCGCGGAACGCATCCGATTTGAAATCAAGCAGCACCAGCGTACCATCTTCCTCCTCAAACAGGCAGTCGATGATCCCGTGCACGAGCACCTGATTGTTCGCGTCCGGCACAAAGTCCGGTGATACTTCGCTTGCCTGGAGCGCCATGGTGAAAGGCAGCTCGCGGTGGATTGCTTTCGCCTTCTTCATCCTCATGCCGATCGGCGTGTGGAAGAAGGTCAAGATTCGCTCGACATCAACCTGTCGAGCTTCTTCCGCCGTCAAAAATTGCTTGCTGACCATCTCTTGGATTTGTCGCGCGAGCTCTTCTCTGTCCAACGCTTTCGCCATATCCACTTGCTGCAGCACCGTATGCAAAATGGTGCCCTGCTCCGCTCCGGTAAAGCGGTGCGATTTCTCCTGCGATAAAAACCGAGGCTTCCGGGTGATCTTGGGCATTGCAAACGGCTGGTTCTCCGTCTGCGCCGCTTTTTTCAGTTCACTAACACTCCAGTTAACCTTCGTCGCCGACGCTTCCGCATGCGGGTCTCGCCACGAAAGCTCCGCGTCGATACGCTCCCGCCACTGTGGATCTCTGCCCTCCGCCAGATCGGCGATCGGCTCGCGACTTACCAGCCGCTCCCACAGCAAGGCAAGCTTTTCGTCCTCTTCGACCTTACGAACAAGCTCGTTGACCTGATGGAAATGAAACGTCCAGCGGGATTGATCACGGATGATCCCCGGTGCCGCGGCAAAGCTGCCTTCTGGCAAATAATTGCGCAGCGGCTGCGCGTACGGATGGCGGACGAGTGCGCTACCGACCCAATCGAGATACCCTTTTGCCTTAAGCAGTGCACCATCGCCGAGCCTCTCTTCATGACCGGCCGCATCGCACCAGCCGCCGATCCGATCCGCCAGCTTTTTTGAGGAGCCGACCAGCACCAGCTTTTCGCGCGCGCGGGTGAGTGCGACGTACAAGACGCGCATTTCCTCTGCGAGCATCTCTCGCTTCAAGCGATGTTTGATCCCTTTTTGCGCCAAGCTCGGGTAGCGTAGGCGAAGCTGCAAATCGACGACCTGCGGGCCGAAGCCCAGCTCCTTATGCAGCAAAAATGGCTTCATCATGTCCATTTGATTAAACTGCTTGCCCATGCCAGCCACAAAGACGACAGGGAACTCCAGCCCTTTACTCTTGTGGATCGTCATGATCCGCACGACATCCTCCGCCTCGCTGATCGTCCGCGCCTCACCGAGGTCGCTGCCTGCCTCCCGAAGCCGTTCGACGAACCGCAGGAAACGGAACAACCCGCGATAGGACGTCGCCTCATACTGTCGCGCCCGATCGTAAAGCAAGCGCAGATTAGCCTGACGCTGCTCGCCGTTTTCCAGCGTAGCCAAATACTCCAAATAACCGGTTTCGCGATAAATGAGCGACAGCAGCCCGGTGAGCGAGCCTTGGCGGGCGACCGTGCGCCACGCGGCCAACTGACGGAAAAACGAGCGCACACGCCTGTGAAGCTCCGTCTGACCGTCGCTTTCGACGAATGCCTGAACAGCTAAATAAAACGTGCCTGCGGACTCTTGAATGCGAATGTCTGCAAGCTCCTCCTCACTGCAGCCGACCAATGCGGAGCGCAGGACGGCCGCCAGCGGAATGTCTTGCAGCGGATTGTCGACGAGCTTGAGCAAGGAGATCATCAATTCTACTTCTGTCGCTTCAAAATAACCGTCGCTCTGCTCCACGTACACCGGAATGCCCGCTGCTCGCAGCTCTTCGGTCATTGGCTGCGCCCAACTGGACGTGGCGCGGAGCAGGATCACGATGTCGCGGTACGCGAGCGGGCGCATGCCGTTCTCTTTTCTGTCGTAAACCAGAAGCGGCTTCTCGCCCTCTCCCGGCTCCATCCATTGGCGAATACGCTTGGCGATCAGGCGCGCTTCCAGCTCTGCGACACTAGCTTCCTCCGTCGGGTTTTCCTCGGCCGATTCGCCTGCAGTTCCGCTTTCATCCAGCTCTGCTCCTGAGGTGGCGACCACTGCGCCTGCTTCCTCCGCGATTTCTTCCGCTTCCGGTACAGTACGGTCGATCAGATGCATTTCGACCGTAAGCCGCTCCGGTTCAATCTCCGGATAGCTGGCTTGAAAAATCAGCTCGGCTGACCGGTCGTAATCGAGCTCGCCCACGCCAGGCGACATGATTTGGCGAAACAAATAGTTGACCGCATCAACGACTTCTTTGCGACTGCGGAAATTGGCCGCCAAATCGATGCGAACGCCATCGCTTGTGTCCGTCGCGAGATCCGGATGAGGGTAGGTCATATATTTTTGCATGAATAATCCGGGCTCCGCCAAGCGGAACCGGTAGATGCTCTGCTTGACGTCGCCGACCATGAACCGGTTGGACACGCCATCAACAGCGGCTTCCCGCGAGACGAGACGCAGAATGGTTTCCTGCACCAGGTTGATGTCCTGATATTCGTCGACCAGCACCTCGGCAAACTGCTCACGCAAGCCTTTCGCCACAGCGGACGGCACAATCTGCCCCGCTTCATCCGTCTCGCTTAGCACGGCCAAGGCCATATGCTCAAGGTCGTTGAAGTCGACGATCGTGCGCATCCGTTTGGCGGCTTGGTACGCCCCCGCGAATTCGCCGACGATGCGAGCCAGCGTTTCCATATGCGGAGCCGTTTGCAGCAAGTCTTCCAGAAGCTCATGCGGTTGAGCACCAAAATGCTCGTCCAGAATGTCCTTGACTCCATCCTTCACTTTGCCGCGCAGCTTTTGCACCTGCTTTTTCAGCTCCGGATCTGCATCCTTTACGGTAGGAAGCTTCTGAAAAGAAATAGCACGAACCATCTGTTCCAGCCGCTCCCATCCTTCTTTGCCAGCCTTTGCGGCGTGCTGCAACGCTTCCTTTTCCTGTTCCAGCAAGCCTGTGTATGCGTTTGGTCCTTCCGGCGAGGATGCAAGCAAAATCGCCTGTCCTGCCGTTTCGGCCAGCGCTTCCAGCTCCGACACGATTTCTTGAACGATGCTCCGCGTCCACGGCAATTCGTCGATGGTCTGTGTCCCTGCACGCTGGAACATCGATGCCGCCTCATCCAGCCATTGCTGCGGGCGGGGATGGCTTTGCGAAAAGTTGTACAGCCCAAAGATCAGCGAAATCAGCCGTTCATCGTCTTGCCCATCGACAACTGTGTCTGCCAGCCGACAAAACGCTTCGTCCTGCTCATACCACTCTTCCAGCTTGGCTTCCAGCACATCCTGCCGCAGCAATTGCGTCTCCATTTCATCCCCGATGCGAAAATCCGGATCAAGCTCTACAGCGTAATAGTGCTGGCGCAACAGCCCCAGGCAAAATTTATGGATCGTGGTGATTGACGCCCGCTGCAAATAAGCCAGCTGCCTGCGCAAAAAGGAGGAATGCGGATGAGCGATCAATGCCGTGCGCAGCGCGTCGCCGATCCGATGGCGCATCTCCGCTGCCGCGGCATTGGTAAAGGTCATTACCAGCAATTGATCGACGCCGACCGGTTCCGGCAGGTCCGTCATCTTGCGGATGATCCGCTCGACCAGAACTGAGGTTTTCCCTGAACCTGCAGCGGCCGCGACCAGCAGATTGTTCCCGGTCTGAATAATCGCCTGCCACTGTTCCTGTGTCCATTTGTCAGGCTTGGCGATCTTGCTCGTCTCAGACATGCTGCTCCCCCCTCTGCTCATTTGCCAGCAGCTGTTCCAGCTTGGCGAACACCTCTGGATTTTTCCATTTGGTCAGCTGCTTTTGCTCATTGCCCGCCATCCGCGCGTCAAACTGGCACACCGCCTTGTAATCGCACGTCATACATGCGACTGTCTGGCCGATTGCATACGGCGCGATGGCGATGTCGCCGTCTATCATCCGGGCGGAAAGCTGCTTGATCTGCCCGCGCACGTACGATTGCAGCATGTCGAACTGCTCCTTGGTCGCGACCGACGATGAACGCTGCGAAAAAGACCCGTCCTTGTTGATCGCGATTTGGAACAAGTCCGATTTGCCCGTCTCCACCTGCTCATCCATCAAGCGCGCAAGATCGGTATCCGCCAGCATCAGACCTTTCATCTTCAGCTTGGCTGCGCGCTTTTTGGCAACCTCCGCTTCCGATAGCGCCCTTTTTTCTGTGACGAACGGGTCAGCCACCTGGTAGTAGAACACGCCGCCGACTTCTGCCGGTTTGCCCAGCCATTGTGGGGCATTGGAAACGACCACATCGAGATAGACCAGCAACTGCAAATTCAACCCGTTCCATACATCTGTCAGCTGCAGCTGCTTAGGGCTTGATTTGTAGTCGATCACCCGTAAATAGGTGCGCTCGCCTTCAACCGACTGGTCCACACGGTCGATTCGCCCTACCAGCTGGACGGTGATCCCCGGCGCGATTTCAAGCGTCATCCCCGGCAATTCTCCACCTGGGCCGAAATCGATCTCCAAACCGATCGGCACGAACCGGCTGCGTCTCGCATGCTCACCCAGCACGTAGATCGCGCGCCCCACCGCACGCTTCAGCTTGCCCGCCATATAGCGGTAGCGTGCTGTCCGGTTGAGGATGCTCCCGCGCGTCTGCGGAATCAGCTCCTCGACGACATCGCTTGCGAGCTGCAAGCTGTCCGGCTCCGTCATGCCCGACCATTCTTGCTCCGAGCCGTTCAACTTATCGACGGCCAGCTTGAGCGACGCGTGGAACAGCTCCCCGACATCGAACCGTTCCAGCCGATAGCTCAACCGCTCCTTCAGCCGCAAACCATGCGAAGCGAAATGGCTAAAGGCGCACGATTGGAACCTTTCCAGCCGCGATACGCTCATGCGCAGCTGCTCACCGTAAAGCTTTCGGCTGCGCCGCTTCGCCAGCGGCTGCGCCTGATTTGTGTAGGCAAAGCCGGACAGCAGACGCTGTTCGCGCTCGACATCGTCCGAATGCGTCAAAAACCAGTTATACACCTCCAGCCAAAACGGCGCGAGCGGCGTTCCTTTTTTCATCTGCCGGATCAATGTCAGCAAATGGCCGAACACTTGGCGCGGACGTCCCAATAAAAACGCGTCCTCCTCCGCAACGTTAATTGGCTCGTTGTAAAAGAAGCGAATTTTTTCATCTGGAAGCAGCTCTTTTAGACGATCAAAGACATTGGAAGGCAAGAGCGCCTTCCCTTCCTCATCAGCCAGCGCACAGCTGAGCCAAAGCCGTTCCGACGGGCGGGTCAATGCCTGATACAGCAAAAACTGCTCCATTAGTAGGCGCTGCTTGGCACTTGGTGCCAGCTCGATGCCGGCTGCCGTGAGCCTGTCGCGCTCCGCCTCGTCCAAAAGGCCGTCTTCTTTGGGGCGCATCGGGAGCATCCCTTCATTGACGCCGAGGATAAACAGCGCCTTAACGTCAGGCTGACGCGAACGCTCCATCGAACCGATGCTCACCTGATTGATCGCTGGCGGCACGATCCCGAGCGAAATCCCTTCCATCCCGCTGTCGATCACTTTGGCGAACGTATCGAGGCTCATCTGTTCCTCGCCCATCACCTCGACGATTTGATCGAGCAGCTCCATGACGCCGTCCCACACTTGGCCGTGTACCCGCGCTGCCTCCAAATCGCCCTGCTCCTGTGCCTGTTCCTGCCACGCTTCCAGCTTTTGTGCCACCTGCAGCTCTACAAGCCAGCTGTATAACGCTGCAGCCAGCTGCCTGCCATCATGGCCAGCCTGCTTCAGGCCGCGGTCCAGCGAGAGCAACGGTTCTCCATGGCGGCGCCGCCACAGGTCGATCTCCTCAAAGCCTTTCATCGAGGCTCCGTGATAATTCCAGGCCTCTTCCTTTTTCCAATCGCCAGCCTGGATGCCATACGCAAGCACATAGTTCTCCAGCTGGTCAATCTCCGAGCGGCTTTGTCCGACAGGCAGTGCCAGCCCTGCGACCAAATCGGTCTTCAGACAGCGAAAAACCGCCTCGTACCTCCACCGCCCCGTCACCACCTCGAGTGCCGAGCGAATCAGCTCGATCAACGGGTGATGCATGACCGTGCGCTTTTGGTCCAGAAAGTACGGAATCTGATATTCGGCAAACGTCCCTTCCAGCTCATCCGCATAGTCGTCCATGTTACGCAAAAGAACAGCCATATCGCTATAGCGGTAGTTCTCCTTGCGGGCAAGCGCCAGCATTTGCAGCGCGACAGCCTGCACCTCTGCGCGTCGGTTGGCCGCCGTATAGAGCGACAGTTCACTCTCCCGTCGGGCACCCGGTCTCGCCGTCGGCGTCTCCCATGAAAAGTAATGCTGCTCGATATGGGCAAGCAGCGGACTTGCGGCAAAGCGCTTCGTATCGTCTTGCTCCACCTGCTCTTCGACCTCGATGCGTGCTTCTTCTGCCAGCGTTTGCAAGCGCTGGTACGTCTGCAGCGTCGGGTAGAACAGCTGCAGCTCATCGGCCGCAGCGGCAGGGGTATTATGTTGCGGATCAAGTGTAAGGGCAATCGTCACGCGCCGCGCATGCAGCATGAGTTGTTTAATCACCGCGAACTCCGGTGGAGTAAACCCGCTGAACCCGTCGATCCAAATTTCTGCGCGTGCAATCCAGTCGGACTGCCCGATATTTTCCGTCATCCGAGCCACCAGCTCGTCCGCATCATACCCGTTTTCCATCAAGTAGCCGTCATAAGCGTTCATCAGTAAACAAAGGTCGTGCAGCTTCCCTGCCAGCGTCCCCGTTCCCCAATCCCGCTCCTTCAGCATGTCTACATGAATACCGTACGTTTTGCACTCGCTGATCATTCGCGCGAGCTGGGCAGCGAACCCGTCTTGCAGCGCAGCCCGGTGAAACGCCTGCAACTCTTTGCTGTGGCGTTCCAAAAGCAGACGCAGCACCATCTGTTTCCCAATTTCATTAACCGGAGTAAGCGCATGTCCGCCCAGCTCCGCCATCAGATTGTGGCTCAGCCGCTCAAAGCTGATCGCCTGCGCGCGGATCGTCCCACCCAATTCGGGCAAGGTGGCAAGCCGATACTGCGCCTGAAACGTCGCCTGCTCCGGCACGATATAGAGCAGCGGATCACCAGCCGGCTCTTGAATGAGGCGCTCGTGTAGCTCCTCAATGATGCGGGTCGTTTTTCCCGTACCCGCTCTTCCTACAATCAATCGAAGCGACACCTTTTTTCCTCCTTCCCGCCTGCTTTCGCTTGTTTATTCCATTTCCAAATGGATTTGACTGCCCGCTCCAAGCGGCTCCGGCGGCGTCACGATCAATCTGCGCGGCATCCGCACGCGCAGCTCCGGCACATGGCTGATAATCCCGATCGTCAAATCGTTCATGCGCAATCGCTCCAATGCATGTAATACCACTTCCAACAGCTCGGGATCAAGCGTCCCGAAGCCTTCATCCAGGAAGAAAAATTCCAGCCTTGCTCCCCGCATCTGGATTTCGACGGAAAGGGCCAGGGCCAAGGCAAGTGATGTGAGAAACGTCTCACCGCCGGACAGCGTGCTGACCGCACGCCTGATTCCGCCTGCTCCTTCATCGCGCAGCACGAATTCGCCGCCGTCGCCCAGCTCCAGCGCATAACGATTTTTGGTCATCTGCATCAAATGATAGGAAGCATCGCGCGCGATCGATGCGAGCTTTTCTTCCGCGATGAACTGGACGAACGCTTTCCCTTCAAACAGCTTTCTCAGCTCCTCCAAACGGGAGAGTTCATCGATCCGCTCCTGCCAGTCCGCGTGCAGTGAAAGCCAGCGCTCATGCGAGCTTTGAATCCGGGTCAGTGTCTGGCGGGAAACCGCCACCTGATCGCGCGAGGACAACAGCTGAGTCTCCAGTGCTTCCCACGCCTCGCAAAGAACCTGGTATTCTTCCTCTGTCGCGACGCGATCGCCTAGCTTGTCTGATAATCGTGCCGCATCATAGTGAAGCTGGCCGATGCGTGTTTGATAGGATCGAATCGCTTCCCGATAGACAGGAAGCTGGTCGCGCTCCTGGTAGTACGTCATGACGCTTGCGTTATCTTGCAGCTTCGCGTCTTGGAGCATGTCGGCAAGCGCGGCTTTTTCCATCTCGAGCTGCCTCTCCTGCGCCTGAACGGATGATTCGCTCTGAACCAGCGCTTCTTGCACACGCTGGCGCTCCTCGCGCGCACGGGCATAGGCACACTCCGCTTCTTCCGCAGCCTGCTGCAGTGAAGCAAGCTTGCTCTCTACCTGTGACAGGCAGTCTTGCGCTTTTGCTCCGCCTGTCCGCTCCTGCCAACGCTGATGCTTTTCATTCCACAGCTGCTCCTCTTTGCCAATCCGCTCTTTCGCCACCGCAGCTTCCTTTTCCAACTCGGCTTGCTCTGCCTGCAAGTTTTGCAGGTTCGCTTGGGCTTGCTGGATACGGGGCTCCAATTCGCTGCGCAAGGCAACGAGCTGTGCCTGCCGCTGATCTCGCTCCTCAATCTGTGCATAAGCGTGTTCAATCGCCTCGATCGGCATATCTTTGCGGCTGGCATGCAAAGCTTGCTCTGCCGCTTTGGTGAGCTTATCTGCTTCCTCCCACCGCGCTTTTGCTGCCTTGACGTTTTCGCGTGCCTGCTCCAGCACAGCCTGCATGCGCTCATACAGCCGCTGTTGGGCAAGCTCCTGCTCGCGCTGCTCCTGCTGCTCCGACATCAGCCGATCCAGCTCTTGCTTGCGCTGCATCCGCTCCTCCGTTTTCGTGCGCAGCAGCTTGTCCTGCTCTTTATATACTTCTAGGAGATCGTCGACGCTCCCGACAGTCCACCTCCCACCGCCATCTCGGCACTCCTGCTTGATTCTCGCTAGACGCGCCTCATGGGAACGCTGCTCTTCGATTAATGCAGCCTCGCGTTCGCCTGTAACCGCAGCGGCCACCTTTTCCTGCTGCAGAAGCTGCTCCGCCTCCCGCGCTTCCTGCTCAGCCGCTTTCAAAGCCGTATCAGCAGCCTTCAACCGCTGCAAAATCGCCTGTCCTTCCTGCTCAATGGCATGCTCTGTCTCCGCAGCAACTGTTTTGGCACGCGGATGTTCCAACGAGCCGCAAACCGGGCATTCCTGCCCATCGTGCATATGCTCGCGCAGCACTCTCGCCATGTTTTGCTGGCGCCATTTCTGCAGTTCATCTTCTAGCCGCGCTTTTTCATCCAGTAGCTTGACGGCGACTCCCGCCTTTTGCGCATGATCGGTCTCCGCTTGTTCCAGCGCCGCAAGCACGCGCTTGCGTTGGGCTTCCCATTCCGCCCGCTTTTTCGCCCACTCTTCCTGTTCTTTGCCGAGCTCGCGCCATTCTTTCCCAACATTGCGCATCTGCTGCAAAACGTCACGCATAGAAGCGAGCTCCTCTTCATCCAAGACAGGCTGCGCTTCGACTGCAGCGATGCGTTCTGCCAGCTCCTCGCGCTTTGCTGTGGCTTGCTTCCAGTGCACTTCCTGTTCCTTGGAAGCTTCCGTCTGCTTGTGCAGCTCAACGTGCGCGCGTGCAGCTTCCGCTTCCAGCTGCCTGGTGCGGGCAAGCTCCCGCTCCCACGCCTGCTTAAGCTCGCGCAACGCGAGAATGGATTTACGCTCTTCGACAGCCACGGAAGTCTCGCGCAGCTCGGCCTCCATGCCTTCCCGTTGCCTGAGCCAGGCTGCTAGCTGCTCCTGCTGCCCTCCAAGACGAGCGTGCACATCGCCTTGTCGCGCAACAAGCTGCTGCCATTTTTGCTGTGCCTGCACAAGCTCCGTTTTCAGCGTGACAAGCTCCTGCTCCCATTCCAGCGCCTGCGCCAGCTTGCCTTTTTGCTCCAGCAAAAGCGGCTCTTCTCCTTTTCGCTCCGCCTGGCTCTGCAAAAAGCGCCGCTCGCTTTCTTCGTACGCTTGCTCTGTCTGCGCCTTTTCCGCGCGCAGCGAATCGAGGCGGGTTCCGAGCGCCACATGCTCAGTAAGAAGCCGCTCCACTTTTTCCAGCTGGGGCCATACTTGCAACGCCGCTTCGATCAAGAGGCTGCGCTCTTGCAGCGAATCCATCTCCTGCTTGCGGCTATCCAGCTGCAAAAGCTCCTGCTCAATCTGACCGAGCTCCTTTTGCCAGGCACGCAGCTGCTCCTGCTCCGCTTTTTTCTTCTCCAAATCAGCGCGCTGCGTGGTAAAGTTCTGCGCCTGCTCCATTGCCGCGGCCAGCTCCGCCTCTGCCCCCGCCAAAGCGTCAGGGCCCGCGTCACCTAAAGCTGCCAGCTCTTTCTCGATCCGGTTCACCGCTTCTTTATTTTGTTCGACTGTCCGCCGAATCCGCTCGCCCAGCTTTTCTCCATATTCGTGCAGATGGAAGATGCGCTGCAGCATTTCATTGCGCTCGCTGCCTTTCAGCGTCAAAAATTTGGAGAATTGCCCTTGCGGCAGCACAACCGCGCGGGTAAAATCGTTCAACGTCAAGCCGAGCAATTGTTCAACCGCTTGTGTTGCCGTTGTCGCTTTCGACTCCAGCACGATATCCGCACCATCATCTGTGGCACGCTCGATCAGCCGTACCTCCGGCTGCCGTTTCTTTCCCTTTTTATCGAGGCCGAATTCGCGCTCGATCGTGTAGCGCTTCCGCTCGCGATCATGACCCAATTCGAATGTGAACGAGACAAACAGCCGCTGCTCATGCTGATTCAGCGACTCTTGAGGATGGGAGGTTCCGCCCGCACGGACAACCTGCCCGTACAGCGCAAGCGTGATCGCATCCAAAATTGTGGATTTGCCGCTGCCGGTCGGCCCGAAAATGCCGAACAATCCTGCTGCGCACAATGTTTCGAAATCGATCTCCACCTGGTCGCGGTAGCTGTGCAAACCGGCGATCTGCAATTGTATCGGCTTCATGCCAATCCGCCTCCCTCATCCGCTTGTTCATTCACCATCAAGCGGGAAAACAGCTGAATGAGCTTTTCATCCGGCTGCATCCCTTTTTTCCGCTCGTAAAAGCGCCGAAACAGCTGCTCAGGACTCATCTGCGCGCGCTCCTGCCGCGTTTCCTCCGTTTCCTCGCTGCTCACTTCCGCCTGCACTGCCACACGCTGGATTTTGAGGAATTGGTCGCTCATCTTTTTCAACCGCTGAAATTCGGCCGGATCGATCGTGTCGCTAACATGCAGCTCCAGCTCAATCCACGCCTCCGCGTCACGCCCCTCGGCTAGCCATTGCTCAACCTGCTCGATGCCTTCTGTCGCCTTCCAACGGGCAAGCGGCTTGCTGCTTTGCAAATAAATGATTTCCTCTACCGGCGCTTCTCCCGGCACGAGGTCAAGCATGACGACCGCCTTGCTTTGACCTGCCTCGGAAAAGCTGTAACCGAGCGGCGAGCCGCTATAGCGGACCAACGGCTTGTCCGACAGCTTTTGCAGTCGATGGAGATGCCCCAATGCCACATAATCGGCCTGTTCAGGAAATGCCGACAGCGAAACCGAGTGGGTGCCACCGATTTGAATCGGTCGTTCCGAATCACTCTCATTCCCGCCCATGACAAACATGTGGCTCATGATGAGATTCACCGTATCTGTACGGAAATGGCCGGACAGATCTGCCAGCAAATCGCGAATTCGCTCGGAAAACGCGAGCTGCATCTGCTCCTGGCTAAAGCTCTCGCTGATCAGTTCCCGTAGCCGCGCCTCGGAAGGATAAGGCAATGCGATGATGACCGCCGTATGCGCCACCCCCGGCACAGCTAGCTCAAACCAGGACGGCCCTCCCTGTAAAATGCGCACCTGCTCGGCTGGCGTGTCCGGCTCCGTGCAAAACGGCGCTTCCTTGGGCAAGCCAAGCAGCACGATCCCTTGCTTGTGTGCCAGCGGTGCTGCAGCGCGTACCCTTTCCGGCTGGTCATGATTGCCTGCGATGACCACGACCCCGCGTTTTCCGTTATTAGAGAGCCGCTCCAAAGCCTCGTAAAACAATTCCTCCGCCCATGCCGGCGGATTCACCGAGTCGTACACATCACCTGCAATCAGCACGACATCCACGTTCCTCTCGTCTGCGATCGCGCACAGCTCTGTGACAAATGCCTCCTGTTCCTGTCTTCTGTCACGTCCCTCCAGCAAACGGCCAAAGTGCCAGTCTGCGGTATGAAGCACTCTCATTCCTCTCACCTCAATCGATCATGTGTTTGCATATGTTTATTCTATCAAAAGATAGGCAGCTGCGTATAAGGAAAACATCTCTTGTTAGTTGTGGCAGACAAAAAAGAAAAACCGCATCCCTCGTACACAACGGGAGCGGTTCAACACCTATTTTATTCATTTGCTGCTCGTTTTTTGCGGTCCTTTCAGCGACTGCAAGCAGAGATAGCACATCACACCGAACAAGCACGTGATGACAAACGAGTGAAAAATGGTTGCAAACAAGCTCAGCTTGGACAAAATCACGTAACCGCCACTGAACACTTGCACGACCACCAAGACGAACGACAAAATGCTTGCCATGTAAATATCGCGGCGCGTCTCTTTGTAATGACGGATGGCGATCACCATCACTGCCAGCAGCAAGAAAAGCAGCGTGGCAGCCGCGAGCCTGTGTGCGAACTGAATGCCCACCTGGCCAGAAAGCTCGGGGATCAACCGGCCTTGGCACAGCGGCCAGTCCGGACATCCCAGGTTGGAGCCGGTATGGCGGACGTACGCGCCAAGATACACAACCCCATAAGCAAAGATTGTCGTAAACCAGATCAAATTGCGATGACCCGCAGCAAGCTTTGTCTGTAACACAGCCTGCGATCGCTCTTTACCCAGTACGAACAGCGTTAGCAAAAATACTCCTGAATACGCAAGCAAGGAAAATCCGAAATGCAGCGCCAATACAGGCGAGCTTTGCGGCCATATGACGGCCGACGCACCGACTAACGACTCTAGCACGATGAAGAACAGGCCAATGATGGCAGTCGCGCGAACCTCTTTGTTTCCTTTATAGCGACGCCATGCCCAGATCGTGAACAGCACGACAACCATTCCCGCCAAGCCGGTCACGAACCGATGCATGTATTCAATCATGGATTGCAGCGTATATTCAGGTACCCATTTCCCGTTGCATAGCGGCCAGTCATGCCCGCAACCGAGTCCGGAGTTAGTTTTGGTCACCAACGATCCGGCAATCATGACAAGCATCATGATGATAGTTGCGAAAATGGCGAGCCATTTCAGCCACCGATCCATTTCGACACCTCATTTTTTCCTGATGATCAACCTAGAACTGGATCGCGCTTATGAACATCGCGGCGCACATCGCCGTCAGGTAGATCAAGGAATAACCGAACAATTTTCTCGCCCATGCCATGTCATCTTTCGTATGGAAGCCTTTGAACAGCTCAACCAAGTAAATAATGCCAAGCACCAGCGCGGTAATCAAGTAAATGTAGCCTACGTTGCCATGGAAGAAAAGCAAGAGCGATGCTGGAACCAGCGCTCCGGTCCAAAGGAACATTTGACGCTTGGTTTCCTCGAACCCTTTGACATTTGGTAGCATCGGCAAGCCCGCATTTCCGTACTCTTCCACTTTCATCATGGCTAGCGACAGGAAGTGCGGCATTTGCCAGATGAAGATGATCAAGAACAGCAGCCACGCTCCCATATCCACATGGCCTGTTACTGCCACCCAGCCGATAACGGGCGGGGTTGCACCAGAAATCGCACCGACAACGGTATTGAGCGAAGACACGCGCTTCATCGGCGTATAGATCAGAACGTAGAACACGTGGCCAATCAGGCTCCAAACAGCTGCCAGCGGATTCACCAGCACAGTCAAAATCAAAAGGCCGATCACTAAAAGCGACAGACCGAACAACAGTGCCGTACGCGGCGAAATCTTGCCGGTTGCGACCGCGCGGTTTTTCGTCCGCTTCATCTTCGTATCGATATCGCGGTCCCAATAGTTGTTCAAAGCTGCGCCTGACGCGATAACCAGCGCAGTTCCCAACAGCGTATTGATTGTCAAAGCCAATTGCAGCGTTCCTGCTGCAGCAAGCCACAAGCCAATGAAAGCTGTCATCAAGTTCGATGTAATGATGCCTGGTTTGCACAATTGCCAATAATCTCGCCAAGTCGCTTTCTGATTTGGCGTATCCACATGCTCGCTTGCGAGTGATGTCTCGGACTGCATGCGTTCTTCATAAACGGCGGGTTGATCCATTCCCAAAATACCTCCTTCTGACGCTCTATCTATTTAAGAACCCGGCTCAAAAACGACCAAAAATCGACATAACGTCATTGTATCGAAATTTGTCAAACACAGTCAACAACTGGGCATCGCGGACTCTCGCTACTACCCGACAAAGCTACTTTATCAAATACAGCACCGCAAAAACACAGGTACTGGTGACAAATTAGCAAACTTCCCCCTGCCTATTTTTTCTGTCTCCTGCACAGAAATGGGTAGCTAACCATAGTGTGTTATAGCCCTTCCCCTTTTAACCATAATTTCATTGACCGTTTTAAAAGGACGGATGCCCGCATGGATTTTCACTTAACCGCAATCGGTCTGTTCGTTGGTTTCATGGTTGGCTTGACTGGCGTTGGCGGTGCGGCAATCCTCACACCGCTCCTGATCCTGCTGGGCATTTCACCCACGATCGCCGTCGGCACCGATCTCGCCTATAACTCGATCACGAAGATTTTCGGCACCTTTCAGCATTGGCGGCAGCGCACTGTCAACGTGAAGGTGGTCCGTCTCTTTGCTATCGGAAGCGTCCCTAGCGCGATCATCGCCGTTTTGACCAGCCAATGGATCCGACACCTGTATGGCAGCAGTGATTTCCTGATTAAAAAGGTGCTCGGGTTCGCCCTTATCTTGATTCCCATCTGCATGATTGTCAAAGCCATTCACTCCCGCCGCAGCGGTAAGCAAAGTGACCAGCAGGAAAAAACGTTCGCCGAAAAACGCGGCCTGCCCATCGCCATCGGGGCCATCCTCGGCTTCATCGTTGGGTTGACCTCTATCGGCAGCGGTTCTCTGTTTGCGCTCGCTCTCATGTATCTTTTCCCGATGAGCGGAAAGGAAATCGTCGGGACCGACATCGCCCACGCCCTTCTGCTCGTCACTGCCGCGGGTCTCGCACACGCAAGCTTCGGCAACGTCGACTATTCCTTGATGATCCAGTTGCTCAGCGGTTCGATTCCCGGCGTTTTTCTCGGCAGTATTCTTTCAACGAAGGTGCCTACCTTCCTTCTGCGCTGGTGCATTACTCTACTGATCCTGATCAGCGGAATAAAGCTTCTTTAAGTCTTCCGTCATCCACTAAACTCCACATGTTAGAAAACCTGGCTACGCCAAGCTTTTGGCTTAAGCTGCGGTTGCACTTATACTGGATAAGAATTTTTAAATTCTTATCTGTACAAAAAAACCGCCTGCTTGCTTTCGTAAGCACCGGCGGTTTTTCTTGTTAGAAGCCTAGTATGACTTTGATCACGCTGGACGTTGTGCCGCCCGGATAAATGACGTACAGAAGCGTGTAAACCGTTACTCCTGTAATCGCGGTGGCGAACCAGATCGAAGCAGTCCAAGGTCCGATCTTTTTGTGCTTGGCAATCCGGTTTTTGTAGGCGTGCATGAAAGTGATAATCCCCATGACAGCCGCCACCGTTGCCAAAATGATGTGGAACACCAAGAAGATCTGATAAATCATTTTGATTTCGGCTGGCCCGCCGAACAACGTATTACCGACAAAAGCCGTGCGGGATACGTAGGTGATGAAGAAGATCGAGGCGCAAATTCCTCCGACGACCATCCATTTTCTATGGGCATCTAGATTCTTCTTTTTGACATAATACCAGCCAATCGCAACACAAATCGCACTCAGGACAATGAAAGATGTACTGATTGTAGGCAAAATTGTAACCATCAAAAAAACCCTTTCAGTTTACAAATAGTCGGACCTATGCTGTGCCGCCGTTGCCATCGCCGACAGGGCGAGGCAGTATGGTCATCTGCTGGTTCGGCAGCACGTCAAGCGGCGCATCTTTTTCGCGTTCCTTGCGATACCAACGGAAGAATGTGTAAGCCAGAATCGAGCCATAGCTCGCTTCTTGCATCAGCTTCATCAATACGCCACCAAGCACCTGGTCTTCGAGCACACTGTGGTACTCAAACAGCTGAGGGGCATTCATGTAGGTTTCGAACAAAGGTGTTCCCGCAAATGTGATCAGTGCGCACGCTGGCGTTAGCAAAAGCCCATTGATAAAAATATACGCCATTTTGCGCAGTTCAGACAAGCGCTGCTGGCTTGGAATCGGCGTCAGGATCGGCCACCACATTTGGAAAGCCAACAAGGTCAAGAGTGCGTGAAACGCGATATTCCACGCCGGCATTGCATGAAAGGCATCGAAGATTTGCGGAATGTGGTAAAACGAGAACAGCATGTTGAAAAACATTATACCGAGAAACGGATTGGTCAGCTTTGTCAGGACCGCCCCGAGAATTTTCTGATTGAAGAGCGGTTGAACCAACCACGCAGGTGTGCCCATGATCATCAGAGGCACCATGAAAATGAACAGGAGGCACTGCTGTGCCATATGGACGCTGAAAAGAAAATGATGTCCATAGTATGCGACGGGGCTGCCGAGAGCCAGGTAAAACATGAACAAGCCCGCCATGAAGGCGATTTTTTTATGACGCGGAACAGGAGCGGAATCTGCAAATCGATTACGGTAAGGACCAACAACCGCTAAATAAAGCGCTGCAAGCAAAACGGCGATCAGCATGATCTCAGGTCCCCAAAGCTGTACAAAGGTGTCAAAGCCAGAACCTGATGTCATCGAATGATTCATATGGTTCATTTGGTCGTGATTCATAATCATCCCCCTCTCAAACAAACATCCTCAAGTTTAAAGGAAAGGGGGCACTATTGCCAGCGCCCCCACAAACATTAATTCCAAATCAGCAATGTAAATACAAGAAACACCGGAATCATAACAACGGCTCCGCCGAAAACTGCGATTTTCGGGAATTCATGAGCACGATCTTTCGCATGCATCCACACATAAAATTGGAATGCAGCTTGAACGATGCCCAACAAGAGAATAAACGGAAACACGAATTTGCGCGGAACCGCTTCATACGCGACTGCAACAAACGCCAGCATGGTGAGTACGATTGACAAAAAGAATGCTACGAGATGAACTTTTGCCCCATCATGCTTCGTTACAGGTTTGCGCTCTACCGAAGTGTTGTGTGCATTTGCTCCCATCGTTATCCAGCCACCTTTTCGCCCATAATGCCCATCAGATAAACCACTGTGAAGATGAAAACCCACACCAAGTCAACAAAGTGCCAGTACAGGCTTGCAACATACAGCTTTGGTGCTGTTACGACTGTCAGACCTTTTTTGAAGACCTGCGCAATCAATAGGCTGATCCAAAGCACACCGAACAATACGTGCGCACCGTGGAAGCCGACAAGCGTATAGAAAGCAGAACCGAATGCGCTGGAAGTCATCGTGTGACCTTCATGCACATACTCGTTGAACTCATAAATTTCAAGACCGAGGAACGCAAGACCCAAGATAACCGTGACGATCAGCCAAGCGACCATCGCGCTCACGTTTTTCTTGTGCATTGCCAAAATCGCCAATACAGATGTCAAGCTACTGGTCAAGAGAATGAAGGTTGCGGCTGCAACCATGCCCAGCTGGAACAATTCTGCTCCGCTCGGGCCGCCATTCGTTTGATGACGGAGTGCCAGGAATGTGGCAAACAAGCTGCCGAACAATACTGTTTCCCCGCCGAGGAAGAGCCAGAAACCGAGAACCTTATTTCTACCTTCAAGGGTGGCTTTTTCCGGTTCGTCAGGAAGAGCGCCGTGGTGAAGTGCATGATCGTTTCCCATTACGCCTTAACCCCCTTCTCGTCAATCTCATCCGGTTCGATATGATAACCGTGGTCATCGTACACCGAGCGGAAGAACATGTTTACCAGCACGCCGGCGAGGCCGATCACGATCACTGGAACAATGTGATACATCAGGCCGTAGCCTGCGACGAAGAAACATAGAGACATCAGGAACGGGATGAACGATGGCGATGGCATATGGATCGAACCGAGCGGCTCTGCATATGTCATGCCTTTGTTGCCCGCCATTTTTTCTACCCAGAGGGCATCCAAACCGCGAACCAATGGTGTTTGAGCAAAGTTGTACTCAGGCGGCGGCGATGGAATGGACCATTCCAGCGTACGCGCATCCCATGGGTCTGCTGGAGCTTTTTTGCCAGCTTTTGCAGTTACCAGGATGTTTACCAAGAAGAGCAGTGCACCAACGGTCATGATGATCGCACCGATCGAGCTGACCATGTTGCCTGTATCCAGGTCTTGGTTGTGCAAGAACGTAAATACGCGGCGCGGCATCCCCATCAAGCCGAGGAAATGCTGCGGGAAGAACGTCAAATGGAAACCGATGAAGAACAACCAGAAGTTCCATTTCCCTACTTTTTCGCTCAGTGAGATACCGAACATTTTTGGCCACCAGTAATAGAGACCGGAGAACAAACCGTTAATCAAACCACCGACGATAACGTAGTGGAAGTGAGCAACGACGAAATAGCTGTCATGGTATTGGAAGTCAGCTGCTGGCATCGCCAACATTACCCCAGTCATACCACCGATAACAAATGTTGGAATGAATCCGATTGCAAACAGGTTCGCCGTCGAGAACCGGATTTGTCCGCCCCACATGGTCATAATCCAGTTAAAGATTTTGATACCGGTCGGTACTGCGATCAACATCGTCGCCACACCGAACAGTGAGTTGGCGATCGGGCCAAGACCTACTGTGAACATGTGGTGAGCCCACACCATGAAGCCGAGGAAGCCGATCAGTACAGTTGCGAATACCATCGAGCTGTAACCGAACAAACGCTTGCTCGAGAACGTACTCAGAACTTCCGAGATCACACCGAATGCCGGCAAGATCAAGATGTAAACCTCAGGGTGACCGAACACCCAGAACAAGTGCTCCCAAATGGTTACGTTACCACCGGCAGATGTATCAAAGAAGTTAGCGCCGAAGAGGCGGTCAAACATCAACAGGACGAGAGAAACAGTGATCGCTGGGAAAGCCAGCAGGATCAGTCCAGAAGTTACGAAAGAGCTCCAAGTAAAGAGCGGCATACGCATGAACGTCATGCCTGGCGCACGCATGTTGATGATGGTTACTAGGAAGTTGATACCACCGATCAGCGTACCGATACCGGCGATCTGCAGACCGACGACGTAAAAGTCGACCCCATGTCCGCTAAACTCCGGATTGGCCAGGGTCGGATAACTGGTCCAGCCTGCATCAGGAGCGCCGCCCAAGAACCAGCTAGTGTTCAAGAGAACGCCACCAAAGAAGAACAACCAGAAACCAAGAGAGTTAACAAACGGGAACGCAACGTCACGCGCGCCGATTTGCAGCGGAATTACTGCGTTCATCAACGCGAAGATAATCGGCATCGCAGCCAAGAAGATCATTGTCGTACCGTGCATGGTGATCAATTGGTTAAAGGTGGCTCCGCCGACCAATGTATTTTCTGGATACATCAATTGAAGACGAATGAGCAGCGCTTCGATACCACCAACTAGGAAGAAGAAGCCTCCTGCCACCAAATAGAGAATCGCGATCTTCTTATGGTCTACGGTCGTAAGGTAGTCCCACAATCCCGATCTCTTCTTGTGAGAATGAGCATGTGCAGCCACGGTTTTACCTCCTTTGCAGTTTCACTTGAGTCAAAAATGGCTTGACTCATCGCACGTTTCATATGAAATTATTGCTTTGGCAAACCATTATCGTAATCGATTTTCAGCTCGCCGAGGTACTCAACCAGCGCGTTGATTTGATCGTCCGGCAGGTTCAGGTTCGGCATTTTGTTGCCTGGTTTCATTGCTTGCGGATCTTTCAACCATTTATGTAGCTCTTCTGCGTTGTTAGGAAGAATACCAGCAAGGCGTTCGCGACTTGCAAGATCGGTCAGGTTTGGACCCAAACGACCACCTTCAGAGCCAATCGCGTGGCATCCGATACAGCTTTTCTTGAATACTTCTTGACCTTGTTTTGCCAAATCGGTTTTTGGCGTAACAGAAGCCGTTTTCAATTTTGTCGCCCATTCATCGAACTTCGCTTGGTCAACTGCAACCACTTTGAAGTCCATCAACGCATGGGCCGCACCACAGAGCTCAGCACATTTGCCTTTATAAATGCCCGGCTTGTCTGCTTGGAGCCAGATGTGGTTTTCGTCACCAGGGTTGGTGTCGATTTTACCGCCGAGTGCAGGAATCCAGAATGCATGGATAACGTCAGCAGACGTAACGGTAAATTGAACTTTTTTCCCGGTAGGAATATACAGGTCTTGCGCAGTGTGGATGCCCAGGTCTGGATATTCGAATTCCCACCAGAATTGGTGAGCCGTGACATTCACTTGCATCGCTTCAGCTTTGTCATAACGCTTCTCCAAATCAAAGCCGATCGTAACCGTTGGTACTGCCATGATGATCAAAAGCACAAAAGGAATAACCGTCCAGATGATTTCCAGTTTATGGTTCCCTTCAACCTGCTTCGGATAACCGGTTTGACCTGACTTTTTGCGATAGCGAACCAAAACATAAAGCCAAAGAATGAAGACGACCAAGAAAACGCCAGCCATGATGCCGAAGGTAAGCTTCATCAACCAGAATTGGGATTCTGCCACAGGCCCAGACGGCGTTAAGGCAGAGAGGGTTGGGTCGCCACAACCCGTAAGCACTAGCGTCAACGCCATAACGGCGAAAAGCAGACGCATAGCATGATGCCAACGACTCTTCATACAATAAACCCCACTTTCTCTGTGTTGTAATAGATCCAGCTGTGCCTCCAGCCGGAAATCTATTAGCACCCTTTTTTACACGAATACCGAATGAATGCTCGGCAGGTTACTTCCATCTCTTATCATAACCACAAAGATAAAAAGTAATAGCAAACATTCCCCAGTCCCAAGGCAAAAAAGAGCACCAGCGATCAGTGATCGAATAAGTGCAAAACGGTCGGGGCCGTTTTGTTTGACCGCGAACGGTCATAACCTAAATTATGAAAAACGTGGAAACCGCTTTTCACAGAAAAAAGCGGCTCACTCGGGTTTGGCATAGCCCGGGAGAGCTACTTCTCATTAAGTATACCTAAAAAACATTGGAAAGAATTTGTCTTTTGTTAGCAATTTGTTAACAATTTTGTGAACAATATTACGGGCTTTTTTCCAGCGGTTTTCGCTGACCCAAAATGCTGTGCAAAACCATTCCTACCATCACGAGCGCCATCCCGACATTTGACCATACTGACGGCAGCGGCGCTTGCAAAATCAGCATCTCCAGGACGACTGCAAAGATCACCTCTCCCGCTTGTGTCGCCTCGATTGCTGCCAGCTGCTGGGCATTGCCTTTGGCCATGTCGGTCGCCGAAAAAAACAGCAGCGTCGCCACGACGCCGGACGTGATGGCGACCAAGAGCGTCTGTACAAGTTGGCCGGATGAGGGCAAGCCCGCTTCATTCCACCCGATCGCCGCAATGATCACCCATAGCGGCAAACTGGCAATCGTCATGCCAAGCGTCCGCTGAAAGGCGTCGAGGCGCCCTTGGCACAATGCCATCATCTTGCGGTTGCCTAGCGGATAGGCGAAGGCGGCGATCAAGACCGGGATGACGCCGAACATCAGCTGCGCCATGGACAAGCCTTCGGCATGCTGCAGCTGCATGACGGCGACTCCGAGCAAAATCAAGCCTGACATCCAGAGGCCGTGCAGCGGAATTTTTTGCCTCCTTCCGTCTGCATCCTGAAAAAACGGGACCAAAAGCGAGCCCGCCACAATGGTGATTTGCCAAGTGCCGGCCGTAAGCCAGCCCGGACTGTAAGCCGCGGCGAAGGTGATCGGGGCATAAAATAAACCGAAGCCGACAAAGCTCCACCATACCCATGCCCACGGCCGCTGTTTCATTTCCACGAACAGCGCCCGCAAATTACCGCGATACCAGACCAAGCCAAGCAAAAGCGGAACCATGAAAAAGTAGCGGAGCGATGAGCTCCACAGCCAGCTACCACCCGACAAGTCCATCGCCCGATTCAAAACAAAGGTAAATGCGAAAAAAAATGATGCCGCGATGCCAAGCAAAATCGCCTTCAATCGAATCCCCTCTTTACCGTAACGTACTATGCGTTTTTTCATTATAACAGGGGATTTCTGATCGCGGCCTGAAAAAAGCAGCCTCTTCCATCGCAAGAAGAGGCTGCCCCGTATCTTATCCCATACCGCCTGTCACCATGACCTCATCGCCGGCTTTAACACCGCTCTTGATCTCAATGAACTCGGCGCCTTCAATACCAATCTCTACTTCCTTCGGCATCAGCTCGCCACTGTTTGGATCTTTCACCATGACGGTGCCTTTGCCTTCTTCAAGCACTTCCACCGCATTCACAGGCAGACGCACCACGTTTTCCACCCTGTTGACATTGATGTCGCAATCGCCCGTCATTCCGTGCTTCATCTTGCCACCGTCGGCGATTAAGATTTTCACCTCAAAGCGAACGGTTTTGTCCTGCGTGGTACCTTCCTGCGGAATTTCTACGACCTTCCCTTTGAAAACCTGATTGCCGAACGCCGTCACATATACATCGACGGTTTGCCCCACCTGGATGTAAGGAATGTCCACCTCGTCGACGGATGCCTTCATATAAACAGAGGACATGTCCATGATGACCATCGCTGGTTTACTGCCGTCGATCTGCTCGCCTTCTTTGGCGTTGATCTTGGTCACGACGCCGCCGACTGTTGCCGTCACCTGCTTTTTGCTCAAGTCGCGCTTTTTCTGGATCAAATCAAGCTGCGCTTCTTTCAAGTTAATCTCTTTTTCTTTCTTTTCCAGATCGCTCGCTTCCATGTCCATCTCGACCATCGTTTGGCCTGGCTGCACCGCGTCATCTTCCTTCACAAGCACTTTGCTTACTTTCCCCTCTGTACCCGCAACGATTTCCATCTCTTCAGGGAATTCGAACTTGGTGACGATTTGGCTCAACCCAATCTCGCCGTTTGGCCCGCGGTATTCGACCTGGCCGATGTCGCCGACGCCCAATCCGCTGTCCTTTTTCACCAACACCTCAACGTCATACAGCACGCCGGCGTTCTCCACCTTTTTCCCGGCCTGATCGATATTGGTTACGATCCCCTCTGTGTAGGTGAGCGATGCACGCAAGAAGACGCGCACTTGTTGGCCGACCTGGAACTTGGTTGATTGCACGGAATAAAATTTTCCCACGATCTTCAGATGGTCCATGTCGATGACTTTGGCGATCACCTGATTGGTGGATACCGTTTCCCCTGCTTTGACCATGATCTCTTTGATCTTGCCCTTCTTATCCGAAACGATCTTGTCCTTGCGTTTGCCCAACTCTAGCATATCCCGCTCCAATTTGGAGAGCGCGATCTCTTGCTTTTGAATCTGCAATTCCGCATCTGCGCTGTCAAACGTGAACAGCGGTGTCCCTTTGCTGACATGCTGCCCTTCCTTGACCAGAATCCGTTCCACCTTTGTTGACATGTCCGACTTTACCTCTTCATGCGCTTTGGCTTCTACAGTCCCGGTCGAATAAATCGTCTTCTTGACCTCGCCCGTGTCAGCAGCAACCGTTGGCAGCTGCGGCTTCTCCTCCATGACTGGTTCCTCCGCGGCTGAATTTGCTTTCCAATAATGATAGCCACCGTAGCCTCCGCCCCCCAACACAACCACGAGACTGCTGATAATGATCCACTTCTTCTTGCTCATAGTACCCTCTCATTCTGCTCACGACTTTTATTTTTCTTATCTCTATTTGATCTATTCGGAACGAATCGCTTGCAATGGACTTAGACGGGACGCGCGGAACGCCGGGAAGATCCCCGCCAACAAGCCGATGACGAATGAAAATCCGATGGCGAACATGGCGAGCCACAATGGGACAACCGCCAGCTTCGTCGGCGTATCTCCGGCAGGCATGCGTCCGCCGAACAAATTGAAATCCGGATTACTGGCTGCGACATAATTGAGGATTTCTACCGCGCCGTATGCGAGACCCAATCCCGTGATGCCGCCGATCAGCCCGATAAAGCCGGACTCGATCAAAAACAGCCAGCGAATATTGTAAACGGTCGCGCCAATAACTTTCATGATCCCAATTTCCTTCGTACGTTCCAGGATGGACATGATCATGGTGTTGACGATCCCGATTGTCGCAACGAGCAACGAGATCGCGGCAATTCCGCCCAAAATCAATTGAATGACAAAGAAGAACTTATTGATTTCCTTTAACTCACGCGCTGGAGAATAAATTTCATACCCGAATTTTTGCGCGCCTTCTACAACTTTTTCCACGTTCTCGCGGCTGTCGACTTTGACAAAAATGCTCTCGAATTCCGGCTTCGCCTTATCGTTGCGAGAGCGCTTGCGTGGCGCGTCACTGCCATTATTTTGCTGGTCCTGCTGCTCCAGCCACTTGTTCATTTCATCCACCATGGCAAGGGGCACATAGGCGACCGGGCCTCGGCCAAAGCGATTGTTTTCTTCTTTCTGGAATTGGCCGACCACTCGTACGCGAATTTCTTTTTTTTCAAATTTGCGGTCACCGTTCGAGTCTTCGTAATCGCGGCTCAGAACGAAGGTTCCGGTTTTGCCTACCGCATTGAAAGCAGTTGGCATGTCAGGGCCGCCTTCTCCTCCGAATCCACCACCCATATCGGCTGGGCGCCCTGCCCGATCATTGGCGCGGCGCTTCCGCTCTTCACGCTTATCTTTTTCCACATCGCGCATTTCGCGGGGAACCTCGTAGGAAATGACGATTTCGTTGGGTTGTCCGCTGAGGTATTCCCCTTTTTCAACCGTGCTTTTTTTCATGGCGCTCGATTCCTTGACGTCTACGCCGATTATTTGAAGATGTCCTTCGCGCCTGCCGATTTTCAGCTTGGCGTCGCTGTGCAGCTGCCTGGTTGGCATGACGGCTTGTACGCCGGGAATCTGCTTGAGCTCCAGCACTGCATCCTCATTCAGCTTTTTCAGTTTGTCAGGCGGAATCGGCTTTTGTGTTTTTTCGTCCCAATACATCGGTGCGACTTCCATTTCGGTGAGGTTCCCGAAATTCTCCAGACTTTTTACCGCGCTTTCCTTCAGGCCCAAGCTGAGCGAGATCATGGCGACAATCGCAGCCGTACCGATCATGACCCCAATCGAGGTCAGGATCGTCCGCAGCTTCATCCGCCACAGATTGCGCCACACAATCCCCAATGAATCCAATAGTTTCAATTCTCCCACACCTTTTTATGCATTTGCATGATTTACGCCAGCATGCCTTCCTTCTGGATGACCCTGCCATCCTTGAGATAAATAACGCGATCCGACATCTCCGCCACCCCTTGGTCGTGTGTGACGATGACAAACGTCGTTTTGTTTTCGCGGTTCATCTCGCGCATCAGGATCAAGATTTCCTCTTCCGTCGCACTGTCGAGGTTCCCTGTCGGCTCATCAGCCAAAACGATGCTCGGCTTGGTTACAAGGGCGCGGGCGATACTAACGCGCTGCTGCTGTCCACCCGACAATTCATTGGGACGGTGCTTCATTCGTTCTTCCAAGCCAACCATCGCAAGCATTTCCTTTGCCCGCTTGATCCGGTTGCGCCTGCTCTCGCCGAGGAAGACAAGCGGCAGCTCGACATTTTCCAATGCGGTCAAATTGGGCAGCAGGTTGAAGGACTGGAAGACGAAGCCCATCGATCTGCGCCGGAACAAGCACAGCTGATTTTCGTTGTATCGAGAGATTTCCTCGCCGCTAATGAAGATTTGCCCTTCCTCCGGCCTCGTCAGTCCCGCCAACAGACTGAGCAGCGTAGATTTTCCTGACCCTGACGTCCCGCAAAGCGCGATGAATTCACTGTTGTTGATATGCAACCCCACATCATACAGTACCGGCACTTTCAGCTTGCCCGCACCATAGCTGTGATTGATTCCGACTGCGGTTAATTCTCCTGGCTTATTGCTCATCTGCATTACCCCTCAGTTACTCTGGCAGAATATTTTTTCCAACTCTGTAAGTATGACGAACGAGTAGGAATAAAGTTACAACCTTTTCCTGAAGGCAAATGACGCGCAATAATGTGCTAGATTTGCTGATCTTTCACCCGTAGAAACGTGAAAACAAGCAGATGACCATTCACATTCGTACAAGAACCCGACCTGACTCTTACATATTGTGTAACTATCATTATGAGAATGAGGTGAAACGATATGGAAACCAGTCTTCGTCTTTCGCTGTATTCCCAGAAAAACTACAAGGGTCGCCGGATCCGCTTTAAACGCGGCGGTGTTGCTATCCGCGATATGCACGCCTTCGATTTCAATAACAGGCTCTCTAGTTTTCGTGTCAGCAATTTGAGAGAACCCGACAATGTGACGCTTGTGTTGTTCTCCGCAGCTAATTTTAAAGGCAAAGTCAGAGTCTTCCGCGGTTCCCAAAACATCCCCCGGCTTTCGAGATTCGGCTTTGACAACATCACGACATCGCTGATCCTCGTCTGTGGTCGGATGTCAGATGAAACCATTTCCCAGATATGCCGTACCGGTCAAATTCCAAAAAATATTTTGGTCATCAGTGACTGAGTGGAAAACACATGCCATTACAGATCAAAACCATTTCGAGCTGTATAAAAAAGCAACCGTCGGAAACGATCCGCTGTTCGACGGTTGCTTTTCTTTTTAGCCCCCTAGGCCCATGCTCATTTGAAAAGACTGTCAACCATATCACTGACCGGTTTGTACACCGCAATGATCCAATCCATTGGATTCGGAAGTTCAATATGCATCGCCAGTGCGATATTCAGCCCTGTCCCGACGAGCAGCAGAACTGAAAACGCCAACAGCTCCCGTCTCTGCTTTTTTTTGAGCAAGCTCGGCACCTCAAGCAAACAAATGATCAAAATCACGATGAGTATTCCTAGTACACTCCCCATACGTTCTACTCCTTAATGTACTGCGTTAGCGGGTTGCTTGCTTTGCCAAGCCGTCTGATATGAATATCCGCTTTGATGTTTACTTTGAGCTTGGGAAAATATTTGGTCTCCCAATCTTTTCGGATCTTTTTCCAAGCCTTTGGGTCGGCACGATGAAGCGCCGAGCCGAATCCGAAAATATCTGCCTGGTATTTCTTTTGCACAGAGCTGATGGTTGACATAATCAATTGCTCAAATTGTTTTTCCGCCGATTGTTCCAGCTCAGCGATCACCTTTGGATCCATCAAATCAACCTTGCACTCCACTTCCCCTACGTTGTCCTCCGCCCGGACCTGAATCGTGATTTCCGGCTGGCCCTTGACGAACTTCCCTTTGATTTTGGCCTGTGAGCGGATGACCTCAAGCCCCATAATTCCACCTTTCGGGCACTTGATTTCACCGATCGTGCTTTTCACCTGGTTGGTGATATAGTTGTAGCCTTTGCTCTGCTCCTCATTCAACCAGCCAATCAGCTTATCCCGCCGAAAAACGCCCAAACCGGAATAGGCAAGCGTAGTAATCGGCTGGATGCTGTCAATATTCGCCCTGGTTTCTCCTTGTTTGTTTAGGTGCCTCAGCTCAAGCCCTGTCAAAACCGGCTGCTTGCCTTCTTCCGCCAAGGTTGATGCCAAGTCGAACAGCGTGATGGCACTCGTCGGCGCCCACGCCTTCTGCGACGCTTCAAGTGAAGAAAACAGCTTGATGGCCGGAATTTTTTCAATCGTGGTCAAAATTTTCAACGTATCTTCCGCTTTTTGCTCTTCCTTTGCAATGACGACATAAAAATCGCTCCGCACCTCCTGATCCCGCAGGACGAGATCCAGAACTTTGCCGATGCCATTCCGCGCGAGCTCCTCCGAAATGATCAGCATGCGCAGATGGGACAAGTAGATTTTGCGCGGAGACACGCTGGTCATTTTCCGCAGTGCTTCGAAAATCGTGCCTCCCGATTGCTGATAAAACGTCACGGGCAAATAGGAGTTGTTTCCGCCTTTCGCTGCAACCGCACCCGGGTTTACCACCTGCACGCTGACTTTGTAGTCTTTTCCATCTTTATCAATCGCAAGTGCAACCGCGATCGCCAGTTCGTTCAGCTCCCTCCGGTTCCAACAGCCAGAGACAAAGAGAAGAAGGCAGAGCAGCCCCAAGAAAAGTCCCTTTTTCCGCATCCCCCCAACTCCCCTTTCCATTGGCTTATTGGCGTTGTTTTGGCCGGTTGCTTTTCTGCCGGACATTGTTCCAGGAACTGATCAGATGGGGGCGCGTCAGCATCATCCAGCGTGGGACGCGGAGCAGCACATCTTTTTGGTCAGAAATCTGCATCGGAGCAAGCGGGCTCATATACGGTACGCCAAAGCTACGCAGACTGCACAAATGCAGGACGAGCGCGATCAAGCCGACAATAATGCCGAAAATGCCGAACGAGGCAGCCAGTCCCATCAGCCCAAAACGCAAAATCCGCACGGAAATGCCCATGTTGAATGCGGGGAACACAAAGGTCGAGATGGCAGTGATCGAAACGACGATGACCATCGCGGCAGAGACGATCCCTGCGTCAACCGCTGCCGTCCCGATGACCAGCGTACCGACAATCGACATCGCTTGCCCGATTGCCCGCGGCATCCTTACGCCCGCTTCGCGCAAAATCTCAAACGTGATTTCCATTACGAGGGCTTCAATAAACGCCGGAAAGGGCACGCCCTCCCGCTGCGCTGCCAAGCTGATCAGAAGCTGGGTCGGCAGCATCTCCTGGTGAAACGTCGTGATGGCGATGTACAACGACGGACCAATCAGCGCGATAAAAAAACAAAGCAGGCGCAGAAAACGCAGCAGCGTGCTGATATCGGAACGCTGGTAGTAATCGTCAGCAGACTGGAAAAACTCAACGAACAAGGCAGGCACCGTTAAGACGAACGGGGTTCCGTCCACGACGATAGCCACACGGCCCTCAAGCAAATTCGCGCACACCACATCGGGCCTCTCTGTATTGAAGATGGTGGGAAAAGGCGTCGTGGTGCGGTCCTGGATTTCTTCCTCAATGAAGCTGCTCTCCAGCACGCTGTCCAAATCGATCCTGTCCAGACGGACCCGCACCTCTTCCACCACTGTTTCATTGGCAATCCCTTCGATATACATGATGGCGACGTCCGTTTTCGTCGATCGCCCCACCATCCGCTGCTCCACACGCAGTCGGGTGTCGCGGATGCGTCTGCGGATCAGCGCGGTATTGGTACGAAGCGTCTCGGTAAAGCTGTCCCGCGGCCCGCGAATGATCGATTCTGTCGATGGCTCCGTGATCGCCCGGGCTTCCCAGCCTTTTAATGACAGCAGAAAGCCGACATCAAAACCGTCAAATAGCAGAATGACGTTGCCTGACAGCAAAGCGGTGAACAAATTATCGAAATCGGCGATTTCCATGATGGCGGCGACCGTCAGCACATCGTTTTTGAGCCGTTGCAAAAAGCCCTCCTCCGCTTGCAAAACGGCAGCCCACACCGCCGGGTCCATTTTGAGCATAAGCGGCTCCATCAAATAATGATGAAGCGACTGCGTATCCACCAAGCCTTCCGTATAAAAAAGCGCAGCCCGGAGCGGCGCTTCTTCCGTGCCGATCAAAAGCTCGCGCAATACAATGTCTGAAGCGTAATGAAGCTCCTCCAACACCCTTGTAATGTTATCCTGGAGGTTCGGATATAACGGTTCCAGTTGTTCCGGAGCCTGCTCTCGCATCGCTGCCCTCCTATCTAGCCAAGGTTGTGTCTATTATTTCCTTGAATATTTGCCTTCATGCGAAAACCGCAAACGCAAAATCATTGCCCGCCGCTCTGCTTTTTCGATACAATTCTCCTAACATCTGCCGTTTTCCTTAGGCTACGCGATCGGAGGTCACCTGCCATGTCACGTTTATTGGATATTCGCCAGACGACTCAGGAGGTTGCGGAAGCAATCACCGCCGCATTGGGAATCGATGTCGAGATCATCGACGACCGTCTGACCATCATCGCCGGAACAGGGCGTTATAAAGAAAAGATCGGGCAAAAGGAAGAAGAAGGAAACGTTCAGTCCGGGCTCACGTACAGCCAGGTGCTGCAAACCGGCGAGCCGTATGTCATCGAAGATGCCCAAAACAACGCCGACTACGCCGCGCTGGAGGCCGAGCTGGCTGAAGTGTGCTGTCCCATCAAGCTAAGCGGACGGGTGATCGGCTTGATGGGGCTGGTTGCCTTTACTGAGCAGCAACGCCATACGCTCCTCTGCAACCGCGGGCCTCTGCTTACTTTTTTGGAACGGATGGCCTATTTGCTCGCAAGCAAAGTTTCCGAAACCAAAATCGCTACGGAGCTGACGAGCATCGTCGAAACGATCCGCGACGGCATCCTGGCTGTCGATAAGGACGGGATCATTACATCCTGCAACATGATGGCGGAACGGTTGATCGGGCAGACGCGCGAGCAGCTGATCGGGATCGCCCTTTCCAAGATCTGGCCCGACAGTTCCTTTCACGAAGTGCTGCAAAGCGGCGTTGGATACCGCGATCGAGAAGAGATCCATACGCGCTCCCCGCTTCGCCGTGGCGGCATGCCCTTGCATTTTTTTACAACTGTGATGCCGATCAATGCCAGCGGTCACGGCGCAAGCAGCGCAGACCATGCACCAATCGGCACTGTCCTATCGTTTCGCGACAGCGCTGATGTGCGACGGATGGTCTATGACTTGACGGAAAAGGAAGAAAGCTCTTCGTTCCAAGAAATCATCGGCACCAGCGAAACGATCCTGCGCGTTAAGGAGCAAGGGCAAAAAATCGCGCTCAGCAACTCGACCGTCCTAATTACCGGAGAAAGCGGAACGGGAAAAAGCTTATTCGCCCGGGCGATTCATCATAGCGGCTCCCGTAAAAAACGGCCGTTCATCACCGTCAATTGCGGTGCGATTCCTGATGCTTTGCTGGAGAGCGAGCTTTTTGGCTATGAGCCCGGCGCCTTTACCGGCGCCAGCAAAAACGGAAAAGTCGGCAAGTTCGAGCTGGCAAATGGAGGCACGATTTTTCTCGATGAAATCGGCGACCTTTCTCTCCATTTGCAAGTAAAGCTGCTCCATGTGCTGCAATATCGGGAGATCGAACGGGTCGGCAGCACTCGCTCCCTGTCTATCGACGTCCGCGTCATCGCGGCCACCAACCGAGATCTGGAGCAGATGATCACGGACGGAGAATTTCGCGAGGATCTGTTTTTTCGCCTGAATGTCATCCCGCTCCATCTTCCCTCGCTCAAGGAACGGCAGGAAGACATCCCACTTCTCCTCACGCAAGCGCTGGCGAGGCACGCCCGCTTGATCGGCAAGGAAATCAGCGGGTTTGATCAGGAGACGATGGAGCTTTTGGTTAGCTATCAATGGCCGGGAAATATTCGCGAGCTCGAAAACGTCGTGGAGTACGCAGTCAATCTGGCGACCGAGCGGCTCATCACGGTCGACAGCATTCCCGCCCGCCTGCGTCGCACCCATTCGGGAGAAAAGGAAACGCGCAAGCTGAAGGCACAGCTCGATGTATTCGAAAAGCAAATCATTGAGCGCGTGCTGCGGGAAACTGGCTATTCGGTGGAGGACAAGGTGAAAGCGGCCAAGCTCTTGGGAATCAGCGAATCGACGTTGTACCGACGCATCCGCGAACTGGGCATTCGGGCACGTCCGTAGCGTTTGTCAAATTTGAAAAATGGTTGTCAAAAACAACAAACCTGATTGGATCGCCTCATTTTGTCGGCTCCCCTCTTTCTTGCAGCTTCAATTTGTCAAATTTGAAAAACCGGGAACGAATCCCATGGCCTGGTAAGTCCGTCTTATCAGGCTTTTTCTCATACAGTTAAGAATTTATAATTCTTATCCAGTATAAGTGCAACCGCGGCTTAAGCCAAAAGCATGGCGTAGCCAGGTTTTCTAATGGCACGGGAATTGCTCTTTTATTTCAGCGGAAACCATTTTTCTGGTGAAGGAGAGAATCGAGTCATGATTGATCGCACACGACTGCAATCCCTGATTGAAAAAGAGCTGCAGCTGTTTGAGGAAACGCACCCTCGCTCCAAAGCACTGTACGAGCGGGCAAAAGCAAGCCTGCTCGACGGAGTGCCGATGAACTGGATGGTTAAATGGGCGGGCGGGTTCCCGCTGTTTGTCAAGGAAGGCTCCGGCGCTTATTTCACCGACGTGGATGACCACCGCTACATCGATTTCTGTCTCGGCGATACCGGCTCGATGACGGGGCATGCGCCCACAGGTTCTGTCGAGGCGATCGCGGACCGCGTCCGCAAAGGTGTCACATTCATGCTGCCGACGGAAGATTCGATCTGGGTCGGCGAGGAGCTGACTCGCCGCTTCGGCCTGCCGTATTGGCAAGTGGCCGTCTCCGCGACGGATGCCAACCGCTTCGCGCTCCGACTGGCACGCCACATTACGAAGCGCAAATATGTGCTCGTCTTCAACTACTGCTACCACGGAACCGTGGACGAAACGTTCGTCACGCTGACTGATGGGGATGCCCACAGCCGCGTGAGCAACATCGGGCCGGCCATCGATCCGACGATGACCACCAAGGTTGTGGAGTTCAACGACATCGAAGCGCTGGAAAAAGCGCTTGCCCCCGGCGACGTCGCTGCCGTACTGGCGGAGCCTGCGATGACCAACATCGGCATCATCCAGCCGGAACCAGGGTTCCTCGATGCCCTGCGCGAAATCACACGCCGCACCGGCACGCTGCTGATTTACGATGAGACACACACAATGTCGGCTGGACCTGGCGGCTACACCGGCGCACACGGACTGAAGCCCGATATGCTCACCGTCGGCAAAGCGATCGGCAGCGGCATACCGACCGCCGTCTACGGCTTTAGCCATGAGGTTGCTGCAATGATTCGCGGTTCCATTGATCTGGAAGGTGCGGATGTCGGTGGGATCGGCGGTACGCTGGCTGGCAACGCGCTATCAATGGCGGCGATGCGCGCCACGCTCGAAAATGTGCTGACCGAAGAGTATTTCGAACGGAACATCGCGCTCGCCGAGCGATTTGCTGACGGCGTGCAATCTGTGATTGACGAGAAACAGCTCCCGTGGATCGTCAAGCGCCTGGGCTGCCGCACCGAGTACTGGTTCCGCGACACAGCGCCGCGAAATGGCGGAGAAGCTGCCGCCGCAGCCGACTACGAGCTGGACCGCTACATGCACCTGTATGCGCTGAACCGCGGCATTTTGATGACGCCGTTCCATAACATGGCCTTGATCTCCTCGCAGACAACAATCGAAGACATCGATTACCATACGAAAGTCTTCCGCGACAGCGTGGAAGAATTGCTTGCCTAAAGCAGCTTGCGCTTGCCTTGCCGATCGCCCCGTGAACCTGTTTCACGGGGCTTTTTCGTGCAACATTCCTTATTTTTCCACGTCTTAGCATCAAAGGGGGTTTTACCATGAAAAAAAGAAAAATCATGGGGCTCATCGTCACAATGTCACTCGTCTCTGCAGGCTGCAGCAGCAGCCAAGCACCCGCTCCAGTCGGCGGAAACGAGGCGCAAAGCCAATTCCAGGGACAAATGTCCAGCGCGGATAGCACTGCGTTTGCACCAAATCCAGGCGCCCTCGGAAACGGCATGTACTTTGAATCATACGGAACCAACTCATTTGTCTCGACAACCGACGACCGCCTCTCCACCTTCGCGGTCGATGTCGACACCGGGGCTTATTCGGTCATGCGCAATTACATTTCCCGCGGCTCGCTACCGCCAGAAAGCGCCGTACGACTTGAGGAATTCATCAATTATTTTCCGCTTGCATACGAACCACCAAAAACCGGCAGCTTCGCCATCTACACAGATGCTGCTCCCTCCCCGTTTTCCCCTGGCAACGAAGTGGTGAGGATCGGGATCAAAGGCAAAGAAATCGCCGCACTTGAGCGTAAGCCGGCGAATCTCGTCTTTGTCATTGACATTTCAGGATCGATGAATCAGGAAAACCGCCTTGGGCTGGTGAAACAAAGCCTCTCTGTGCTGGTGAATCAGCTGACCGAGGGGGATCGGGTCGGAATCGTCGTATACGGCTCGAACGGCCGTCGCCTGCTGGAGCCGACCTCCGTCCAAGACAAAGGAAAAATTTTGGCCAGCCTCGACTATCTGATACCAGAAGGATCAACCAATGCTGAGGAAGGGTTGCAGCTGGGTTATGCGATGGCGGCAGAGTCTTTTCTGAACGGTGGCATCAACCGCGTCATCCTTTGCTCGGACGGCGTCGCCAATGTGGGCGAGACTCGCGCCTCAGCCTTGCTGGAGCGCATCGACAATTACGCCTCCGACGGCATTTTGCTCAGCACATTCGGTTTTGGCATGGGCAATTACAACGATACGTTGATGGAGCAGCTTGCCGACAAAGGGGATGGGGTCTACGCCTACATCGACAGCTTTTCCGAAGCGCGCCGAGTGTTCACCGAAGCATTGACCGGCACGCTGCAGACGATTGCGAAGGACGCCAAAATCCAGGTGGAATTTGATCCCAAGCAGGTGGCGGAATACCGCTTGCTCGGCTATGAAAACCGGGACGTGGCGGATCAAGACTTTCGCAATGATCGCGTGGATGGGGGCGAAATCGGCGGTGGCCACAGCGTTACCGCCCTATATGAAGTGAAGCCGCGAGGAGATCTCTCGCACGATCTGGGTAAGGTCCGCTTCCGCTATCAAAACGCGGACACGGGAAAAACGGAGGAAATCGAGAAGACGATCGGCCCTATAAGCAGCAAGCCCGCACCCGAGCTGCTCTTCCTCTGCGCCGTTGCCCAATATGCCGAGATTTTGCGCGGAAGTCCGTGGGTGCAGAATGGCTCGCTCGAATCGGTTTTGGAAGTGGCGCAGCCCGTCGCCAAAGGAGAAGAGCAACTGGAGTTCATCAAGCTTGTGAAAAATGCGCTCGCCCTTCGTGGCAGGTAAAAATGGGTAAAGGTACGATCGGAAACATTCCTGCACCCCCACAAGTCTATCATGATACACACACGAACTTCGAAAGGAAGCTACCGATATGAAGCTAAAACCTAGACACAACATCCTACCGCTCCTGGCAATCAGCCTGGCATTTGGTGGCAGCGGCTATGCCAAATCACTCACGGAAAAAATTAGCGCGCGATTCGCCAATATCAAGCTGATTGTCAACGGCAAGACCATTGATACGAAAGCCGAGCCGTTCATCTATAACGGCAACGTCAACGCACCGGTTGCGACGGTCGCCAATATGCTCGGGATCAAGCAGGAATGGGATAACAAAACCCCTGCTGTGCGCTTTAGCAGCGGCAATCCTGTGCCACAGACAGTCCTCGACCGCCTGCTTGAGCCGATCACTCAGGATTACAGCAATCCGCGAACACGTTCACCACATAAGCATTTGTTGTCCAAAAACTTCATCAACATGTCAGGTGCGAGCTCTTCCGAGTTTTTGGTCAATTTCGTTTATACCTCTGTCGAGGGTATCCCCTATGATTCGTACGCTTCGCTTTTCCGCTATGAACAAGGTCAAGCAAAGCTCGTCAGCACGATTCACCTGTTTGAAGGCGAATCTGGCGCGAACGCGGACGGCTCGCAACCGAGCGGAGACGTCGTGTACAACCCGGACACCAAGGAGATTTATGTCCATCGCCATGCATTCAAGCTGATCACGACGCCAACAACCTCCTCCTTTGGTAAAGGAGAGCTGCTGGAATCAAGCATCGTGCAGTTTAAAAACGGCAAATTAGTCAAAACCGACGAACTGAAAAAAGGATAAACACGCCGAAAAAAGAGAGATCACGATTCGCGGGCTCTCTTTTTTTCTGCGCCGAACCACGCCTCATGCAACTGTTCGATACCGGGGCGGATGTCCTCGATGTGCATGCCGCCGAACCCAACCAAAATGTGCGGCATAACATCAAGATTTAGCCTCATCCAGCTTTTCGTCGTCGTGTATATCTTGACCCCACGGGCCGCTGCTTCTGCTGCCAACTGTTCGGCCGTGGCAGCCAGCTTGATCCGCAGGACAATATGAAGGCCCGCAAATTGGGCCACAACCTCCACCCGATCCTTGGGCATGATCGAAGTGATCGCATGAAGCAGCTCAGCATGCTTGCGCCCATACAGGCTGCGCATCCGGCGCACATGGCGGTCCCAGTGGCCTTTTTGCATAAACAGCTGCAGCGTGCGCTGATGAATGCGCGGAACCGGGCACGGGTAAAAGGAAAAATGCTGCAAATAACGCTCCAACAGGGCAGGCGGCAGCACGGTGTAGTTCACCCGCAATGCCGGCGACAGCGCTTTGGAAAAATTGCTGATGTAAACGACCCTGCCATCTTGATCCAAGCCTTGCAACGATGGCGTCGGCTTCACATTGTAGCGAAACTCGCCGTCATAATCGTTCTCGATGATGTAGCCGCCTGTCTCTTGCGCCCACTGCAAGAGCCGGAGCCGTTTGCCGATCGGCATCACCATGCCGCGCGGATACTGGTGGGCCGGTGTCACATAGACGGCATGCGCTCCGCTTTCCGCTAGACTCTCGACGTCAAGCCCATCCTCCTCCAACGGTATCGGCACCACCTTGTGTCCATATTGCGTAAACACCTCCCGCACATCGGCATACCCCGGCTCCTCCATCGCGATGATACGTCGATCGGGCCCAAGCATCAGGGCGAGAAAGCCGATGGCCTGCTGGAAGCCAGACCCGAGCAAGATTTGCGCAGCGTCACAACGTACCGTCCGGGCGCGCTGCAAGTAACGTGCGATTTCCTCGCACAGCTCTGGTTCCCCCTGGTTCTCGCCGTAAAAAGAAAAATCATCGCGGAACAAATCCAGTGCCTCACTCGCGCATTTGCGCCACTGTGTGAACGGGAAATGCTCCAGATCGATGATCGAGCCGTGAAAATGGTAAGCGATCGGCGGTGCTGTTGTTCGCTCGGTTCCTGCCGCCTCGCCCTCCTGCACGGGGGAATGTGTAGACTGTCCGTTCGCCAAATGACTCAAGACGATCAGTTCACCCGATTCGTCGATGGCCCGCTCCTCCAATTCGGCTACATAAAAACCGCTGCGCGCTCGGCTTTCGATGAAGCCCTCTGCGGCAAGCTGCTGATACGCGGTCTCCACCGTAATTTTGCTTACGGAAAGCGAGCTGGAGAGCTGGCGGACAGACGGCAGCCGGGAATGCGCAGCCAATCGGCCGTCCATGATCGTTTCGCGGAAATGGCGATAGATTTGCGCATAGAGTGGTTCTTCCGCTTTCGGATGCAAGCGCGGCGTCATATCCATTCGGTTTGTTCCCCACAATCTGACCTTGTCATATTTTTTACAACTGACACTATCGATCATGTCAATTTTTCCTTACCATAAGCGTATCACATCGGTGTTGATGATTGGAGGAAAAACGTATATGCATGTACATCTGCAAGGAAAACGGGTCATTTTGCGAGATTTGCAGCCGGCGGATATCGAGCAAATTTACTTTTGGAAGTATCTCGCTTCTGACCGGGAGCACCTCAATTGGAATGGGCCCTATGCGCCGCTCCCGGAGCTCACGCTTGAAGAATACAGCAAAAAGCATGACGAAAGCCTGTCGCTGCTAGATACTGCTACTCCTCGCACCGAGCTGGTCATCGAGATCGACGGCGAGCTGAAAGGCACAGTCGGACGGTATTGGGTGAGCGAGGTCACCAACTGGTTCGAAATCGGCATCGCCATCTATGACTCTCGCTACTGGTCCGGTGGCTACGGAACCGAAGCGTTTCAGATGTGGATCGACTATTTGTTCACCCATCTGCATACCGTCCGACTAGGCATAGGGACCTGGTCAGGCAATGAGCGGATGATCCGTCTCGCCGCCAAATGCGGGATGCAGGAAGAAGCGCGCGTGCGCAAAGCGCGGATCGTGCGCGGTGCGTATTACGATGCGATCAAAATGGGCATGCTGCGGGAAGAATGGGAGGAACGAAAAAGCAGAGGATAAGGTTATCCCCTGCTTTGCAGCAACCGTTCCAGCACGTTTTGCACGTCAAACCCTGCCTCGAAATCAACCACGTCTCCCTCACCCGTGCGAATGGTGGAAGCGAGCTGTGTGAGCATGTCCGCGAGATGATCTGTTGGACCGACGGCGATCTCAGTCAACTCTTCACCAACCCCGCCGCCTTCCAATCGGCTCCAGTCGACGAGCGCGAGCGTCCCCTTTGTGCCGTACAGCGTGAATGCGATACGTTCCTTGCGTGCGATTTGGCTGACGCCATTCATCAGCACAGGCGGGCCATCCTCAAGACGCAGGGTAGCGACAATTCCGGTCTCACATGCCTGCGGGTCTTCAGGATATTCCAGCTGAGAGTCGACGGCAGCAACCTTGCCGAACAAGCTCTTCGTCAAATGAATGTAATGCGGCATCACCTCGCGCACGAATCCACCCTGCTCGCGCCCCCCGATCCAAGGGTTTTGCTGCCACGGACGCGGCCACTGGTGGAAATGCGTCGTTATTTCCACGCGACGCACCTCGCCTAAAAACCCTTGTGCCATCCGCGCGGACAATTCGCGAAAAGCAGCGCGATAGTAAGTCGGGAAATTCATCGCGTGCACTACGCCCGCCCGCTGCGCCGCCTCTCGCATCTCATCCGCTTCCTCAAGCGTGTTGGCCAAAGGCTTTTCACATAAAATATGCTTTCCTGCCGCCAGCACATCGAGCGCAATCCGGTGATGGTATGCGGGAGGTACTGCGATATACACGAGATCAAGCGCAGTCTCCTGCAACAGAAGCTGATAATCCGTATACCATGGCAAATCCCCCGCCTCTTTGGCTGCTTCCTCCGAGCGATTGGCGTCCGTATCACACACTGCCGTCACCTGAAAGTCCGGATGCGCAAGAAACGTGTGGAACAGCTTGCCCCCCATTCCCCCGAGACCGATAATGCCGACTTGTATTTGTTTGCTCATCATTTCAAACCCTCTTTCCCATCGCGTTTGCTCGATTCTTTACCTTAACGATAGGACGGGAAATATCATTCGTCAAATGAATATTTCCTATATATACTATAATCAAACACTTATAGAAAGCGGCGGTACTCTTATGACGTTTACCCAACTTGAAGTCCTGCTAGCCGTTGTGGATGCCGGTAGTTTTTCCAAAGCGGCAGACGCACTGGCCATGAGTCAACCCGGGATCAGCCATGCGATTGCAAGCCTTGAGGCGGAATTCGGCGTCACGTTGATCAATCGCAGCCGAACGGGCATTACACTGACCGGAATCGGCGAAAAAATCGTCGCTCGCATCCGCGAGATGCTCCACCAGCGGGAGCTCATTTCGCAGGAGGTCGCCTTGGAAACGGGTTTACACACAGGTGCACTCATCATCGGCAGCTTCCCCAGCATTCTGGCACGCTGGCTTCCGCGTCTCATCCATTCGTTTCAATCCGCCTATCCGGGCATCGACCTGAAAGTGAAGGAAGGTAGCTACGAGGAGATCGAGGGATGGCTGACGGCTGGCACGGTGCATCTTGGTTTTATCACCCGTCCTGCCAAACAGCTGGAGTCCGTTGCGCTCGCCCACGACGAGATGGTTGCACTGCTCGCCCCCGGCACCCTTTCCCCTTCTGACGATCGGCACGGAATCACCCTCGATGAGCTGGCACGCCTTCCGTTCATCATGCCGATTGCGGGCTGCCAAACGCTGATTGGGGAATTGTTTGACGAGGCGGAGTGTCATCCGCACGTACAGTTCGAGATACGTGAGTCAGCCACAATCGTCAATATGGTTCGCGAAGGCATCGGCGCAAGCATTTTGCCCCGGATGGCTCTTCCACAGCACATGGTTGGCGTCCAGATTGCCTCCCTCGCCCCGTCTCCGGTATTTCGCGAAATCGGCCTGGCTGTGCGCTCCCTTTCACTCGCGTCGCCAGCAACGCGGGCTTTCCTACAGTTCGCCAAGCAATGGGTGCAGGAAAAGGATTTTGCCGCACCGGAGCCCACCTCGTGAGCGGGTGATTAGAAAACCTGGCTACGCCATGCTTTTGGCTTAAGCCGCGGGTGCCCTTATACTGGATAAGAATTTTATAGATTCTTATCTGTACGAAAAAAAAACGTGAGCACCTTCACTGCTCACGCTTCCCCAAACAGACGATTTCTTTTATTTTCTCTCCTCCTCATCCGTCTCATGCTGCGGCAGAGGGAAACGGATCGTGAACGTCGTCAACGACTCATCAGAGGTACAGGTGATCGTGCCTTCATGGCGAACGATCATCTGCTTGCAAATATAGAGGCCGATGCCCGTTCCAAGCTCCTTGGTCGTCACGAACGGTTCGAAAATGACCGGCAGCAAATCCTGCGGGATCGGCTGCCCGTTATTAGCGATGCTGATGACGATGTCTTCTTTTTCCCGTTTCACATCAATCCAGACCATTCGCTCACCGTTACGTTTTAATACAGCATCAATTGCGTTTATAATGATATTTGAGAATACTTGGCGGATTTCTTCGCGGTATCCGACCATTCGCAGCCCCGGGTCAATCTGCGTTTCGATATCTACATTCACGTCGACGATTTGCGGATACAAAAACGCCAGCGTCTCCTCGAACAAATCAACAAGCAGAATCGGCCCTTTCATCTGCATGGAATGGCCTTTTTTCGAGACCAACAAAAATTGGGTCACCCGATAATTGAGCAGTTCCAGTTCGTTCATCATGATATCCAAGTAGGGCAGATCGGGCTTCTCCTGCATCAGCAGCTTGGTAAACCCCATCACCGATGTCAACGGATTGCGAAATTCATGGACAAAGCTCGCTGACATCTGTGCCAAGATGGTCAACCGCTCTTTGTGGGTCTGGTCAATAAACAGTTGCTTCTCTTCTAGGTCGGTATTTTTCAGATCATTGTAACGTGTCACCGTTTGTGTGAGAAAATGGTCAAAGCAGTTGCTAATTTTAGTCAAGGGCTCGAATCCCCAATTCACACAAGCGTCGTTCTGGTAGATATGTTGGAACAGAACCTGCCTGCCCAGACTTACGTTATGGACGAAATCACCGATATTGCTTTTTGCCTGAATTCGTTCGACTGCCACTTTGTGAGCCAGCTGTGTAACATCCTCAAGGGTGTTTTTATCCATTACATAACCAATAACCAGATGAAGCATGGCAACAATATTCTGAGACATTGCTTCATGGCTTAGGTCCCACTCGGAAAGAATGACACTTTTTCGGAATTCACGAATCAAACAATCCTGGCTCTCCTCCAGAAACCGGGCAAATTCTTCCGTTATCATGGTACGTCACTCCGTCGGTTCTTTTGCAATCATATCTATTGATTATATCGTCATTTTTGGAGAAGAAAAGGAGAGTTGTCTAATATGACCATAACTTTTGTAAAAAAGTTGCAAAATTTCCTGTTTCCCTTCCAAAATTCATCCGAATCCGCCCCGATGAGCGCCTATATGCGGAACTTATTTCCGTTTCTCGGAATCAAAACACCAAAACGCGCGGAATTGCTGCGTGCCTTTTTAAAGGAAAACGGCAAGCCTGCCGCGGATGAGCTGGAGGCTGTTGTCCGTGAGCTTTGGGCACTGCCGGAACGCGAGTACCAGTATATCGCATTGGCCTTGCTGGAAAAGCAGAGCAAGGCTCTTCCCCGCGATGCCATCGGGCTTTTCGAAAACCTGATTGCCGACAAATCGTGGTGGGATACCGTCGATGTGCTTGCCGCGCATCTGGTCGGGGCTTATTTCCGGCAGCATCCGGAGCAAATTCCGGTTTACATCGAAAAATGGCTTTCATCGGACAATTTGTGGCTCAGACGAACAGCGATTCTTTTCCAGCTTTCCTATAAAGGTGCAACCGACTTGCCGCTGCTGTTCCAAATCATCGACCGCTGCTTGCCTTCCGATGAATTTTTCATCCAAAAAGCGATCGGCTGGGCGCTGCGGGAATATACAAAGACAGACCCAGCGCCTGTGCTTGCTTTCCTGGAAAGCAGGCAGCTACCGCCATTAAGCAGGCGGGAGGCACTGAAAGTGCTGGAACGAAAAAAACAGCGGGAGCACGCAAAAAGCTGAGCAGCGATCACGATTTTCGCACACCGTCGTGCGGACACCTGATCCCTGCTATAATGAATCTAAAAAATGGGAGGGGAACCCAATCTTATGGCTATATTTGATTATTTGAAAGCGCGCAGAGCAATCCGCAATTATGAACCCACTGAGATCGAGGATGAAAAGATCACCAGCCTCTTGGAAGCTGCGACTTACGCACCGAATGACCGGATGCGCGAGCCGTGGCATTTCTACGTGATCCGCGGCGAGGCAAAGGAGCGTTACAAACAGGTGGCATTGGATTATTTGCAGGAGCGTTTCCCGACCAAGCCCCACCTTGTTGCCGAATCGGTGAAGGTGCTGGAAAACACCCCATTGGTGATCATCGTCACCGCTGACATCATCCCGAATGACCCGGCGGCTTCCGTCGATAACGAGTATGCTGTCTGCTGCGCGATCCATTCCATGTGGCTCGCGGCACAAGAGCTGGGGTTGGGCATGGTGTGGCGCACGCGCGGCGTCGGGCTTGTCCATGACGAACGCCTTCATCGCTTCATCGGCGCACCGGAAAATCGCAAAATCGTGGGAAATCTGTTCATCGGATATCCGGCGGGTGAAGCCGAAGCGACCAAACGAACGCCGCACCCGGAAAAAACAACGTATTTGTAGCGGAAAACCAACTTGTTGGTTTTTCTACGGAAAATCAGTTCACTGGTTTTTCTACGGAAAACCGGTTTATCGGTTTTTCTTCCATCTAGCCGATGATCCGCTACGTCCAGCACAACAAGGTTTTAACGCTGTCTTTACGCTTTTTTTACAGATATTTGCGAACAACCCGCAAAAACCGGCCTTTTATCAGCAAAAACCGCCGAATTCATACTGCCATTCTGCACTATTCGCATTCTCCTCAGTTTTGCATAGGAGAAGCGCTGTTTTCCCCCTGTCCTTCCTGTTTTTAGGCGACCCTGCGCTCATGGTATAATGAGATCAGATTGAAGAAAGGATCAGGATACCATGTGTCCCTACAGGACAGTCTGGAAACGTTATGACCTCTCCTATATCTAGCGTCGTAGGTAGTTGACTGTTGCGCAAAGCACACCAAAACTAGCTACGAAAGCGAGATTTTAAGATGAGAACCGGTGATCCCTCCAGGATGACCATCGTAGTTAGTTGGGTGCGAGTCTAAACTAACTATGATGAGAGGCATTCTTTATGAGGGCAAAACAAAAGCAAAGCAAACAGTTGTTGGTCATGATTTTGGGTACGTTTTTATTGGCTTTCAGTTATTACCACATTAATTTCCAAAACAATCTGACTGAAGGCGGCTTCATGGGTTTGGCGCTTTTAGGCAAATTCGCCTTTAACATCTCGCCTACCCTTACAATGGTTGCGCTGGACATTCCGATTTTCATCCTTGCCTTGTTCCTGAAAGGGCGCAAGTTTTTGATGAATACGATGATTGCAGCCACTGCGTTTACCGTGTTTTACGAGATTTGTGATCGTTTTTCGCCGTTGGTGTTCGATATGCACCAATACATGCCGATCGCAGCCATCTTGTCCGGGATTACGACCGGTTTTGGCGCAGGGATCGTCCTTCGCTACGGTGGCGCTACAGGAGGAGACGACATTTTGACGCTATTCCTGAGCAAATTCACCGGATTGTCGGTTGGTACGGTCTTCTTGATTATCGACTTGGTTGTATTGGGACTTTCGCTCCTGTACTTGCCGCTGATGGCGACGCTGTACACGGTGCTTGCAGTCAGCATCTCCGCTCGTATCATTACCTGGGTGGTGGAGTACGGACGCCGCGACAGAGAAAGCGTAACCGCATGAGAATAAACTGGATAAACCCGTTCCCCTTTCCTGCTTTTTATGGAGGTGTGGACGGGTTTTCTTTCTGAAAAACGTCTCGACGTTTTTCAGTAGATTGGATGTGACCGCTTGCGGTCAGCACTTTTGTCCCCCGATGAGAGGGGAAAAACGGCCATGACCGTTTTTGTGTCTTTAGGCGAACGCGCTCACTTGCAAAATATGATATGATGGCAGAAAGAAAAACAGAGCTTTACTGTAAAGGAGAGACCTCCCATGTGGAATGAATTTAAAAAGTTTGCCATGAAGGGCAATGTGCTGGATTTGGCAATCGGGGTGATCATCGGGGGCGCTTTTGGCAAAATTGTCAGTTCCCTGGTCAACGATGTGATGGTGCCAATCTTGGGGCTGTTGATGGGGGGCCTGGATTTGACTAGACTGGCGCTGACAGTCGATAAAGCATCGATCAAGTACGGAGCATTCTTTCAATCTGTCATCGATTTCCTGATCGTATCCTTCTCCATTTTCCTGTTTGTCAAAGCACTCAATCACTTCAAGCGCAAAACGGAGGAAAAACCGGCCGAAGCGCCAGCACCATCCAAGGAGGAGCTGCTACTTACGGAGATCCGCGATTTGTTGAAACAGCAAAATCAACGTGAAACCCAATAGATGACCTACATGACGGGAGTAAAGCTTTGCCGATCGCGCAAGCTTTACTCCTGTTTCATTTATTCAATAGATAGCAATCGGTCAACGCTTCTACATACTGCTCAAATTGCGGCTCGTACACTACCTGGATCGTCCGATAAAAGGAGTCGGTATCAAAATCCCGACAAACAATGGCGGGATCATGCATGCTCTCGGCCACCATTTTGGGCGCAAAAGACAAGCCATACCCTTTGGCGACAAAGCGAACGATGGAATCATTGAAATCGAGCTCCAACGCGACATTGGGATTCGCAATCCCCTGAGTGCCGCACTGCTGGCGGAATGCGGTGCGAATGTCACACGGATCTTTAAACATCACAAGACGCTCCCGACAAAGCGCCTCAAAGCTGATGGCGGGCAACTCCGCCAGCTCATGCGTTGCTGGCAAAAGCGCTATGTATTGTTCGCGGAACAGCCGACGTACCGGCAGCTCCAATCCACCTGCATAATCTTGTACGAAAGCGATATCCACCTGTCCGCGGACAAGCAGCTCGCACAGCTCCCTCGTCGTATCCCGGATGACCATCTGGCTGGGCTGCTCTCTCACCTGCTCTTTGCTCAACAAATCCGGCAGGTAGAAGCTCCCGAGGCTCGGCAACGCACCGATGCGCACCTGCCTGGTCGTCGTATAACGCTTCACCGCTTGCACGGCCTGCTCTGATTGCTCCAAAATGCTGCACGCTTTTTCATAGAAATACCGCCCAGCGTCGGTCAGCTCAATCCCCGTGGTTTTGCGCAAAAACAAGCTGCATGCCAGCTCACGCTCAAGCAAAGCAACCTGCTTGGTCAAAGCTGGCTGGGAGAGATATAAGGATTGGGCCGCCTTGTTCAAACTGCCCCGTTCGACGATGCTCACGAAATATTTTAACTGCTGTAGTGTAAACATTGCGTTTCTCCTTACTCTTCGTTATAACCGTAAGTTATACCCCTATTCGATATCGATAGTACCACACTGACACGCCCCCTTGGTATTCTTTTCATCAATACAGAAGAGAGGGGACGCTTTTATTGATCTTGTTAAACTATATTGTCATGTGCCTTATTTTTAGTACGTCATTTTTAGCAATTAAGCTAGGCCTTACGGATGGAATGCCGCCTTTTTTCTTTGCCGCTCTCCGCTTTTTGCTGGCGGGTGCGCTCATTTTGGCTTTTCTTGGCTTGCGCAAGCAATGGAGTCCACTACCGTTACGCTCCTACCTCGACATCGCCACCGTCGCCTTTTTGATGACGACGATTCCCTTTGCATCGCTTTACTGGGCAGAACAGCATATCTCCTCCGGCATGGCTGCACTGCTTGTCGCCACCGCCCCGATATTTAGTACCCTTTTGTCGATCGCACTGGGGCAGGTGCGCTTCCGCTGGCATTTGCTCGCGGGACTTCTGCTCGGCATATGCGGGATTTATCTGGTAGTCGGTGCAACGCCTGAATCTGCACAGCAAGGGCCGCTGCCACTGATCGGCAAGCTCGCGATCGTTTCTTCGGAGTTGATCTATGCAATCGGCGTCATCCGCTCCAAGCGATTGCTGCAAACCGTGCCGCCGCTCACCTTTAATGCACTACAAATGACGTTTGCCAGCGTCGGGCTGCTCTTCCTCTCCTTACTATTCGAGGATACGCTGCAGATTAGGTTTACGGTGGCGAGCCTGTCCAGCTTGCTGTATTTGGCCTGCATCGTCTCAATTCTCGCCTTCGGTATGTTTTATTGGCTGCTCAAAGAAACCAATCCTACTTTTCCGGTCACCTGGACCTATGTCTCTCCGGTGATTGCGCTAGTGATCGGGGCTATATTTTACCGCGAGCCCGTTTCGGTTGGTCAGCTTGCCGGAGGGTTTAGCGTTCTTTTGGGCATCCTGCTTTTGAACGCGTCCGTCTGGCGCAAGAGCGAACGAAAATCTGCTGTTCCCGAATGAAAAAAGCCCGACCGACTGAGACTGACTCGTCGACCGGGCTAATTTTAATCTGTAAGTGTTGTTACTTGGCTGCAGAATCGGTCTGACACGGTTTTTCCGCTTGCGTCTGCACGAATCCTGCGATGTCCACGCCCAGCGCCTGCGCGACGCGGGAGCCGAACTCCACATTCGCGCGGGAGAAGTTGCATATCGCTTGGGTAAGTCATCAGTTCTTTCAATCTTTTGACGAGTGACGCGGCCCTCCAACTTCGGTTCGCTTTCGTTGTATGATGGCGCCTCTTTCGGCGTGTTTGCATAGCTGTTCGGTTCCGTTATTTTGACTGGCTTGGCGCAGCAAAAACATGCGCCTTTTTCCAATGCTGACCGCCATCCGCCGTCGTATACATAACCGCTGGAGCCGTTTGGTCGGTGCAAATCCACCAGCCATGCTTGGCATCGGCAAACGCCAGCAGCTGCTCACCGAAACCTTCGAAAGCGGCGGTTCCTGCGGCAACCGTTTTACCTCCGTCTGTCGTCCAACCGATGGTGTTCGGTTTATCACACGCCATGCATTGCGCCCCGATATATGCTTCCTTTGTGTTCAGCACATAAAGGGCACCAGGGCTCGAGCCGCCGATTGTCGGTCCGCCTGTGTATTCCATGGGGAAACCAGGAGCTGGTCCGCCGCCTGCGGACGACTTGGCGATGACGGTCTGCCAGCTTTTCCCGCCATCTGCCGTGTGGAACAGGGAGTAGGAGGTTTGGTTCATGCCGGAATCGCCAATACATTCGACCCATGCGTTGTTGCTACCTGCCGAGCGGATGATGGCGTTGGTGAGAGCAATCGTGTGTTTTGTCATGACCGCCTTCCATGTCTTGCCCCCGTCTGCTGTTCGTTGGATTTGCATGTTCACGTTGTCATATGTGACTGCCCAGCCGTTTGCCTTGTCGTGAAAATAAGCATCTCCGACTGTTTTTGGCGGGAGCGGCAGCTTGCTCCACGTTTTGCCGCCGTCTGTCGTCCGCCAGTTTCCGCTGAATGCCTCTGTTGCGGATACGAAATGCAGAAAGCCTTCCTGTGGAACCTTCCCTGCAACGTTCCACGTCTTACCGCCATTTGTCGTATGCAAAAGCTGAAAATCGGTGCTTTTGCCTGCCATTTGGATCGTCGCCCATGCAGCCTGGTCATTGAGAGCGAAAAGCTGTGTGACCGTTCCCGTCACGTTTTTCTGCACGCTCCATGTTTGGCCCGCATTTGTTGTCTTCGCAATCCACCCTTCTCCTCCGAGCCATCCGGTTGTAAAGCTCGCTAAGCGAGCCGCTGTCACTTTGCCGAAACGGACGTTCGCAGCTGCTTGTGGCTGATTCTCTGCCGACGGGACCAGCCTTGGCGTGGTTTGAGGCTGAGAGGCTGCTGGCGCCTGCTGCACGGGTGCTGGCGCAGTGGTAACAGTTGTTGGCTTTGCTGCAGTTGCTGTTCCGGTTGCACCCGTGGTTACCGTTTGCGTTGCAGATTCTGGTTGATTGGTCACAGGCTGTTTATTTTGAATCGCTGGTGCATTCGGTATGGGTTGCTGGCCCTGCACCTGAGCCGTTTGTTGACATCCTGTTACGGTGATTGCCCCCGTAAGAAAAAGCATCAGCATCGGTGTTTTCATCATCGCGATTGGTTTCATTTTCGTCACTCCACTCAAGGTGTTTTGCTTTCTGTACCCTTTAGACGAATCGCGTCTTGGAATCTTACAGAAGCCTTTAACGTGGATTGTGCTTATTGTTATGGTTCTACTTGAAAAAAGACTGTCCGTTTTGCAACGACAGTCTTTCAAGGCGAAGGGGGATGGGATATCACGCCGGTGGATAAGGGATATCGTTTGCATCATTCATGCCCCAGAAAAAGGTGAACAGTAAGTACCAAATCAGGACAACCCTCGATACAGGCAGCAAAAGTACGTTACCCCAAATGCCGATATGGAAAAAGACACCAGTTTATCCCCGCAATCGCCCCAGCAATGCGGAAGCGAGGCCAAACGGTGCAGCTAAAGTCGCGGGAACGGCGAAAAGAGCGGCGTTGCGGAAAAAGAAGCCTGCCGCAACAAGCGCAACCACCAGCAAAACAACTGATATGAGCGAATAGCAGATCGCCTTAATGGGGATCGTCCTCCGTTTTATAGATTTCACAGAAAAAATCCATATACTACCATATTTTATATGATTCTAGTTAATCTCATAGAGCTTCTCTAGCAATACCGGTATTAACAGCAAAAAAGCCATCCGTGATGGATGGCTTCCTTTATTCCTTGAAAACTGGATACGCAAGTATGCTTGTGGATTAGTTGTGGATAAGCCCTCGACCGATTAGTATTCGTCAGCTCCACGCGTTACCGCGCTTCCACACCGAACCTATCAACCTCATCGTCTATGAGGGGTCTTACCAGATTAACTCTGTGGGAAATCTCATCTCAAGGGGGGCTTCACGCTTAGATGCTTTCAGCGCTTATCCCGTCCATACATAGCTACCCAGCTGTGCTCCTGGCGGAACAACTGGTGCACCAGCGGTATGTCCACCCCGG
>NZ_RHHQ01000014.1 GCF_003710825.1 Brevibacillus fluminis
CGACAGGTCCAACGGGTCCAACAGGAGCAGCAGGTCTGGCAGGTGCAACGGGTCCAACCGGTCCAACGGGTGCTGATGGTCCGACGGGTCCGACGGGTCCAACGGGAGCAGCAGGTCTGGCAGGTGCGACAGGTCCGACGGGTCCAACGGGAGCAACCGGTCCGACAGGTCCAACAGGTCCAGCACCTACATTGGCTACTGCAGCAGCAGCTGGGGTCAATGTCCCTACACCTAGCACGGACTTAACGGTAGTTTCGATGCCAGCAGTTACGGTAGCTGCTGGGCAGCAAGTCAAGCTTGATGGCTTGGTTGATTTCTCACTTAATATTCTTGCTACAATTCTCACGGGAGCCACGTTCAATGTGACCGTGAACCTGGCACGAGGCGGTACAACGATTGCCTCGGTAACGGACAGTGCGCCAATCATCGCTGGTCTCTTGACTGGTGCAATTGTTTTTGACGACGTGGGCATTACCTTTGTGGATGCGCCAGGTGCAGGTTCGTTCACGTACTCTCTCACGGTAACAGTACCCGCTGCGTTAGCAGGCTTGGGCACGGTTACAGCAACATTTGCTAGTCTCAATGGATTGGTTGTGTAACAGCTAGCGATATGAAAGGAAAACGTCAGCTTTTTGGCTGGCGTTTTTCCTATTTTTATAGCAAGACGCTTAGGGTCACAAAACAATAGCCATCAAACATGTATTGGTGTTTGACAAAAAAGGGGGATTAAACAATAATCTAATTAGATATATTTCTAATTAATTTGAGTTGGGAGTGCTCGACATGAACGCTACTATCCCCCTTAATAGCAGAAGCATATGGCACCGGCAATTTCTCCTCTTGTTCTCTTCCACCATCTTGAAAGTGACAGCGGACCAGTTTGCCGCCATCGCTTTTATCTGGCTGCTGCTGGAAAGCGGAGGGGATGCCACCAGCACCACGCTTCTGTATATGTCAAATCTTTTGCCGATCCTATTTTTTGGCGTGCTGGCAAGCCCATTTCTGGCAAAAGGGAAAGTGACCCATTGGATGTTCTCATCCGATTCGATCCGAGCACTGCTGATTTTAGTCGTGCCACTGGCCCATTTGATGGGCCAGCCACCACTATGGCTGTTCTTCGTGTCGGCGTTTCTGCAATCAGCCTGCGGAGCAATCTATAACCCGGCCTCGGTTTCCCTCCTGCCGCGAATCGTCTCATCCGATCAGGTGCAAAAGGGGAATGCGCTGCTCCAGTCGGCCAATCAAATGGTTCGTCTGCTCGGATTGGCCGGGGCAGGAATGATGGTGAGCCTGCTTTCTGCTGCAACTACCTTGGTCATCACCGCAGCATTGCTTTGCCTATCCGCCTTTTTGCTTCTGTTTATTCACATCCCGGCGGAACGTTCAGAAGATGCGCTCGCGCAAACAAACAAAAAAACCGAGCAGGCGAGCAAGGGCCTGTCCGGTTATTTGGGAAATTTGCAAGAAGGCTTTCGCGCACTTAGGCAGCATCGGGCAATTCATGCAATGGCGTGGTTTTTCGCATTTGAAAATATCGGGATAGCTCCGCTTTTCACACTGCTTGCGGTCTATGTCCAAAGCGAGCTGCACGGTGAGGCGGCGTTGTTCGCCACACTGCAGGGCAGTCAGGCGTTTGGGGCCTTGCTAGTTGGTTTCATGCTAGCCAAGGTGAACATCAAGCGTCAGGGGGCATTATTCATCGGTGCAGCTGTCGTTGAAAGCATCGCCGTCATCGGATTGGGCGCGTCCCCGTGGATATGGTCACTCGTTTTGTGCAGCATTGTGTTCGGTATGACGATGACGGCGATCAATGTACCGGAGATGGTCATCATCCAAACGACGGTGCCAAAGGATCAGCAAGCGGCGGTATTCGCAGCGGTGACCACTATCAGCGTCTTGTTTTTGCCCATTGCCAGCTTGTTGATCGGACCGCTAGCCGCACGGTTTGGAGCGGGCACGCTGATTGCGGCAGGGGGCGTGTTTGCGCTCTTATGCTGCGCTAGCGTACTAGTGAATCGTAATCTGATCAAACTCAAGCTGTAGCCAAGGGCGGTTGTTGCGCCATTCCACTGTAACGCTGGTTCCGAAAAACTGGGAGAGCTGTTCCGATGTGAGCAGCTCTGTCGTTCGGCCGGCGCCGAACACCTCGCCATTCCGCAACAGCAGGGCATGCTTGATCGTCGGTAAAATTTCTTCAATATGATGCGTTACAAAAAGTAGGGTTGGCGCATCGGGCTGCTTGGTTATTTCCTCGACCGTAGCGAGCAATTGCTCCCGCGCGAAAATATCAAGGCCATTGCATGGTTCATCGAGAATCAGAAGCTTCGGTTTGGAAATCAGGGCGCGGGCGATTAGCAGCCGCTGGCGCTCACCCTCCGAGCAATGCTGGTAAGGCCGGTTTGCCAAATAGGTGCATTTCAGCGATTCCAACAGCTTCCGCGCCTCGTCCAGATCATCTTCCGTCGGTTTGTTATGCACGCCGATCGTGCCAAGGCGCCCGCTCACCACGATTTCCAGCCCCGTATCGCTGCCATACAGCTTTTGCTGCAGGCTGGAGCTGACCCAGCCAATCGATTTCCGCAGCTCGCGCAAATCAACCGTGCCGAATCGCTGACCAAGCACGCTGATCTCACCGCGCGTCGGCCACAGATAGCCGTTAATCATGTTAAGCAGCGTCGTTTTGCCCGAACCGTTCAGCCCGACGAGCGCCCAATGCTCGCCGGGTTTTACCTCCCAGTTCACGTCATTGAGGATCACGGTGCCTCCTTCGCGCACCCATGTCACATTTTTCATTGAGATTGTCATACTAGTTCTCACCTATCTCTCTCATTTTCGTAGTCGCAACATTCAGTTTTAGGTTTGTGACTTATTGTAGTAGTTTACTTGGTGAAATGCCAGTGCCCAATTTTCTTGATTGGGAACTAGACAAATGTCAGGAGAAATACATGCAGCATACAGTATAGGGAAATTGCCCACCCTCGGTGTGGGCAGCAAAAAATGCTTGACTGGAAAAGGAAAGATGAATGCGAATTATCTAAAAACACAGTTGACTAATCGGAATAATTGGCATTATAGTTATGGAATAGAATCCATCATCTGTTACTAGATCCGTCCACAAGCATTGTGCATTGCCGATTAAATCTTGACTATCAATGTCAAGGTTCTCAGGATTGGAGGGAGCCACTTGAAGGTATCAAGCAGAGGAGAGTATGCGTTGCGGGCCCTTCTCTCATTGGCGCAACAGAACGGTGCGGTGCTGCCGATTTCTGCTATTGCGGAAAAAACGCTGGTGCCATTCAGCTATCTTGAACAAATCATGCTGCAGCTGAAAAATTTAGGGTATGTAAAAAGCAGGCGTGGTGTAAAAGGCGGCTATGCACTGAGACAATCGCCCTCCGAGATCAACATCGGGGATGTGATCAGGCGTTTGGAAGGCCCGCTGGCTCCCATGAACTGCGCCAGCGTCACTGCTTACGAACAGTGTCCCCTCGAAGCCGAATGTATGCTGAAACCGCTCTGGACATTGGTGCGAGACACGGTTTCATTCGTTCTGGACCAGACGACTCTCGACGATCTGGTGAAGCGAAACTTGAAGGGCATAGAGGGAGTGAAGGAGCTTGTCAAAGAAACCTGAAGATCAAAACCAAGAATTAGTCGTCCGAATATTGCGAGCATTGGAAGGGCTGGAGTTCGGTTCCGTGCAGATCGTCGTGCACGATTCGCAGGTCATTCAGATTGACCGGACGGAAAAACATCGCTTTCCATTGGAAAAAGCGCAAACGAAAACCGGCAACACGACAAGAATTTCCTAGAAAAATGAAAAACACAGCCGATCGGACCACCGAAGGCTCCCACTGACTTGACCAACTCTTTTTGGGCAGGTTGCGGGAGCTTTTTCTTTTTCTGGTTGTTCCTTTGTTTCAGAGAAAAAAAGGAGGGTTTATTTGTGAATCGTTTTACTACATGGGGAAAGAAAATCGGTGCTTTTGCAGTAACAGGTGGTCTGGTCATCAGTATGGTTGGGTGCGGAGCTGGAAGTAGTACGGAGCCTGCAAAAGAAGGCAGCACAGGCGCAAGCAATGCGAGCGCGTCGGCTCCGGCAGAAAAGCCAGCCGTTGAGCTGTTGAACGTTTCCTACGACCCGACACGGGAGCTGTATCAGGATATCAATGAGAAATTTTCTGCCGAATGGAAGGCAAAAACAGGGCAGACTGTGACGATCAAACAATCCCACGGCGGCTCCGGCAAGCAATCGCGATCGGTTATCGATGGCCTGGAAGCTGACGTAGTGACGCTTGCGCTCGCTTACGATATCGATGCCATCGCGGATAAAGGCTTTCTGTCTGCCGATTGGCAATCAAAATTGAAAGAAAACAGTGCACCTTATACATCCACAATCGTCTTTTTGGTGCGTAAAGGCAACCCGAAAGGCATTAAAGACTGGGACGATCTGATCAAACCAGGCGTGTCCGTTATTACGCCGAACCCGAAAACATCCGGGGGCGCGCGGTGGAACTATCTTGCGGCATGGGGATACGCCTTGAAGAAAAACAACGGCGATGAAGCGAAAGCGAAAGAATTTGTCACGAAGCTGTTTAAGAATGTGCCGGTGCTTGATTCCGGCGCGCGCGGGGCAACGACGACATTCGTGGAGCGGGGCATCGGCGACGTGCTGATCGCATGGGAAAACGAAGCATTCCTTGCCGTCAATGAGCTGGGCAAGGATAAGCTCGATATCGTCGTGCCATCGATCAGTATCCTGGCAGAGCCACCTGTCGCCATCGTAGACAAAAACGTGGATAAACACGGTACAGGCGAAGTGGCAAAAGCGTATCTCGATTTCCTCTATTCCGAAGAAGGCCAAGAGATCGAAGCCAAAAACTTTTACCGCCCACGCTTGAAATCGGTAGCGGACAAATACGCGTCCCAATTCCCGAAAATCGAATTGTTTACCATCGATGAGCTGTTTGGGGGCTGGAAAAAAGCACAAGCCACCCATTTCGCCGATAACGGCGTTTTCGATCAAATTTATAAGCCATAGCACGCCAGGAGATGAATCAACATGAATGGTAGGGTAGTGCGGCGCAGCGTCCTGCCGGGTTTTGGCCTGACGCTGGGGTATACGTTGATTTACGTAAGTCTCTTAGTTTTAATCCCGCTTTTTTTCCTGTTTGGCAAAGCGGCGACAATCGGCTGGTCCGGCTTTGTCGCCACGATTTTCAGCGAACGCGTCCTCGCCGCCTATTGGCTGAGTTTTTCTGCCGCGTTCGTTGCCGCTCTGGTCAATTGCGTCTTCGGGTTTATTGTGGCATGGGTGCTGACCCGCTATGAGTTTCCGTTGAAAAAGCTGGTTGATGGCCTGATTGATCTGCCGTTTGCACTGCCGACCGCGGTGGCGGGGATCGCGTTGACGACAATTTATTCGCAAAATGGCTGGATCGGCCAATATGCAGAGGCGCTAGGAATCAAAATCGCTTTCACGCCGCTGGGCATCGTGTTCGCTCTGATTTTCATCGGGCTGCCGTTTGTGGTGAGGACCGTTCAACCGGTCCTCCTGGAAGCAGACCGGCAAATGGAAGAGGCAGCGCACACACTTGGAGCCAGCCGCTGGGTTACATTTCGACGCGTCATTTTTCCCAATGTGCTGCCTGCGCTTATGACCGGATTCACGCTCGCCTTTGCAAGGGCGATCGGGGAGTACGGCTCGGTTGTGTTCATCTCCGGCAACATGCCGATGAAAACAGAGATCGCGCCGCTCCTCATCATGACCAAGCTGGAGCAATTCGATTATGCCGGAGCGACGGCGATTGCGGCGGTTATGCTGGTGATTTCGTTTGTCATGCTGCTTGTCATCAATGTGCTGCAATGGAAAAGCGGAAAACGACATTTGGTGGGATAGGGGGGAGCTGACGCATGAGTGAACAAATCGCAACGAATGCTGTACCGAGAGCTGCCGCCATCCCGCGCAGCGAGGCGGGAGGCTCTCTTGTCAAGTGGGGGCTGATCGCGGTCGCGCTGCTGTTTCTCGCCTTTTTCCTGATCGTGCCGCTGATCCTTGTTTTCGGGGAGGCGTTTAAAAAAGGCTGGGAGATTTACGTGCAGTCGATTGTCGAAGCAGATGTGATCAGCGCGATCAAGCTGACGCTGCTCACGGCGGGGCTTACGGTTCCGCTTAACGTCGTGTTCGGTGTCGCAGCCGCGTGGGCCATCACCAAATTCGAGTTCAGGGGAAAAAACCTGCTGATTACGCTGATTGATCTGCCCTATGCCGTTTCGCCGGTTATCTCCGGCTTGATCTTCGTCCTTTTGTTCGGGGCTCAGGGCGTTTTCGGGCCTTGGCTTGCCGAACATGACTTGAAAATCATCTTCGCCGTTCCCGGAATCGTCTTGGCTACCACGTTCGTCACCTTTCCGTTCGTTGCGCGCGAGCTCATCGCAGTGATGCAGACGCAAGGTAGCGAGGAGGAGGAAGCGGCGCTGTCGCTTGGTGCCAGCGGCTGGCAAACCTTTTTTCGGGTGACGCTGCCCAATATCAAGTGGGGTTTGCTCTACGGCATCATCCTGTGCAATGCGCGGGCGATGGGTGAATTCGGAGCGGTGTCGGTCGTGTCCGGGCATATTCGCGGGCAGACTAACACGCTTCCGCTGCAGGTAGAGATTTTGTACAACGAATACAACTTTGCCGCTGCGTTTGCGGCAGCCTCTCTCTTGACCATCTTGGCTTTGGTGACACTTGTCATCAAAAACATCGTGGAATGGAAGAACAAGCAATCAGGGAGGATTTATCCATGAGTATCGAGATAAGGCAGGTTTCCATGAACTACGGGGCATTCGCTGCCTTGCAGGATGTCAGCTTGCAGATCCAAAAAGGGGAGCTGATCGCGCTCTTGGGTCCGTCCGGCTCGGGCAAAACCTCCCTGCTGCGCTCCATCGCCGGCTTGGAGGCTGTTGGGCAGGGGCAGATTTTGTTCGATGACACAGATGTGACCGAAAAAAGCACAGGGGAGCGCAATGTCGGATTTGTGTTCCAGCACTACGCCCTGTTCAAGCATATGAATATCTTTGACAATATCGCGTTCGGCCTGAAGGTGCGACCGCGCAAAAGCCGCCCGAACAAGGCGGAGATCCGCGAGCGCGTGGAGCATTTGCTCAAGCTGGTCCAACTGGAAGGACTCGGCGACAGATATCCGGCACAGCTGTCCGGGGGACAGAGGCAGCGGATCGCACTGGCGCGAGCGCTCGCGATCGAACCGTCCGTGCTGCTGTTGGATGAACCGTTTGGCGCGCTCGACGCCAAGGTGCGCCTGGATTTGCGCCGCTGGCTGCGGCAGCTGCAAAAAAGCTTGTCGATCACCAGCGTGTTTGTCACGCACGATCAGGAGGAAGCGATGGAGCTGGCTGATCGGGTCGTGGTCATGAACAAGGGGCGGATCGAGCAGGTCGGCACGCCGCAGGAAATTTACCATCAGCCTGCCAACGAATTCGTGTACCGCTTTTTGGGCAGGGTGAATCAGGTACAGACCGAACCGTTCGCTGCCGACGCGCCGATCGGATATATTCGTCCGCATGAGGTAAAGCTGGCGAAGCACGCTGTTGATCAAAAAAGCATTCCGTCTATCATTACGCATATCCATGCAATCGGGCCGATCGTGCGTCTTGAGCTGGCCCGGCCCGACAAAGAGGAGCTGCTGGAAGCAGAGCTCAGCATCGAGAGGTTTCACCAATTGGACCTCAAGCTTGGGGAGACGGTCTACGCCCAGTTAAGCGACGTGATTGTATTCGGTGAAAAGGAACCGAAGCAGCGCTATGTCAATGCTGCTCCAGCCGTGTACGGCGCCCGCTCGGTACATGCGGATGCCTGAATGAAGAGCACTCCTTGAACGAAAGGGGTGCTCTTTTTTACACAACCGCGGCTCCGCCAAAGAGCATGGCGTAGCCAGGTTTTCTAACTGAAAAATCATGTTCATTCAGCTCCGGTTAATCCAATATTTTCACTTTTTTCCTGAAAAACAAGAATTGCTATTGAGGTAAAAGTGTGATCTAGACTACAATAGTTGAAAAACAAATCACACCGGAGTGAACATTTTGAAGAAAAATAAATTTCAACTAAAAAGGGAAGCGACCTATGCCAACCTGATTCAGGCAGGCATTGAGGTACTTTGCGAGAGAGGCTATTCTGCCTCTTCGATTGATGACGTGGTCAGTCGTGCGGGGTACACAAAGGGGGCTTTTTACGTCCACTTTGAAAGCAAAGAGCAATTCTTTTTGCATTTGATGGATCAACGCACAGAAAGCCGGGGATCGATGATGGCGGCGGTTTCCAAGGCGCGGGGAGAGTCCATGACGCTGCATGAAGCTGTGTCGTCCGTCGTCAAGGCGTCGGTTGCGTTTGTGACGCAGTCACCGGAATGGATTTTGGTATATATGGACTTTTTCATCCAGTCCAAACAGAGCGAGCTGATCCAGGCGAAATACATCGAGCTCTACGAGAATTGGATCGCTGAGATCAAACAATTGCTAGAGAAGCTGAAGGAGAACGGGCAGGTGTCTGAAGAAATTGACATAGAGTCGAAATCAAGAATGTTGAATGCGTTCTGGGACGGCTGTATCATGCACCATGTCTTTTATAAGGAAGAGCTGGACGAGCAAAAGATCACCGACGCGTTTGTGAAGCTGCTGCGTGAATAACGATGTGCAGCGGACTGGTTTTTGGTTGCTCCTAATGGCGGATTAGAATCGCGAAAATTCTAATCCGCCATTCTTGCAAATTCGACGCGGAAAAAGGTTTTTCGCAATGTTTGTAGAATGTACCTGTATCGTTTTCAGGTGAGGATGATCCTTGGCGGGAGAGGGAAATGCGGATGAAAATCAAAACCAAACTTTACTTAGGATTTGGTTCAATCCTAATTATGCTTGTACTCGGTCTGGGCATTATCCAAAACATCCTGATCGATATGAAAAATGTGATGAGCCATGTCGTGATCGATCGTTATGAGAAGGTAAAGATGGTGACGGCGCTTGGCAACGAAATCCAGTCGATGAGTAATCATCTGAATAATCTGTATATAGCACCGAAAAACAAGCGCGATATCGAAGTGGAAGACTTTGAAAGTGCAAGCATCAATGCGGCGACCATCTTGGCGACACTGGAAAAGCGGATTGTGCTTGAGGAACTGAAACAGCTTCTATACAAGAATACGATCTTGTTTGAATCGTACAATCGGGTCGCGGAGGAAGCCATTCAGGCGATCAATTCGGACAATACGTTCTTGGCCACGCAGCTTCAGACCATGCAAGTCATTCCGAAGCGCACCATCCTGATGCAAGGGATTAAAGATTTCCAAGACGGTTTGGAAGACAGCATGGATGAGACGATCGATGGCAATATCAAGGCGTTCAGTTCGACGATCGAACTGTTGACAGCCCTTGTCGTCGTGACCGCATTGGTCGGCACGATCATTACGATTTGGATATTGCGGAGCATCACGAGCAGCATGAATAAGGTCACCAGCGTGATCACAAAAGGAAATTATGGCGTGCAAGGGTCGTTTCCGCGGATTGAAGTGACCTCAAACGATGAAATCGGCAAGATCGCGAGCGCCTTCAACCAGATCGCCGCATCGATGGAGGATCACGCTAAGCAGGAAAAGGAATACAAGGAAGTGCTGCAGGAACAGAACTGGCTGAAAACCAAGATCGCCGAGTTCAGCTCGATGTACCAAGGCGTCCATGATTTGCAAGCATTGGCACACCTGTTTATCACCAAAATTACACCGCTGGTCGGCGCCGGCTTCGGGGTGTTCTACTTGAAGAAGGGAAGCGGGGAGGAGCAGCGTTTCGTCAGGCTGGCTACATACGCTGCGATGGAGTTCAAGGCCGATCGGCAAGAATTCCGTCTTGGTGAAGGATTGGTCGGGCAATCCGCCCTGGAGAAACGCATGATCCAAATAAACCAGCTCCCAAGCGATTATATCCAGATTACGTCAGGGCTGGGCAAAGGCTTGCCGAACTTCCTCATGGTTGTTCCTGTGCTGTTTGAGGGGGAGGTCATGGCTGTTGTGGAGCTGGCAACCTTCCAAAGCTTCGACTCGCTTCACCTGAAGCTGCTGGATCAAGTGCTGGGCAATCTAGGAATCACCATCAACAGCGTCGATGTGTACATGAAAATCGAAAAACTACTGAACGATTCGCAGCGTTTGACCGAACAGCTGCAGACGCGGTCCGAGGAGCTCCAGGGGCAAAAGGAGGAACTGAAAAGCACCAACGAGCAGCTCGCCCTGCAATTTGAGCATTCCGAACAGAAATCTAGGGAACTGGAGAAAGTGAAGTTTGCGCTGGAGGAAAAAGCCCAGCAAGTACTGATCAGCTCGCAGTACAAATCGGAATTTTTGGCCAACATGTCGCATGAGCTGCGTACACCGCTGAACAGTATGCTAATTTTGGCGCACATTTTGTCAGAAAACAAAGAGAATAATCTCTCACCTTCCCAAGTTGAGTATGCCAATACGATTTATTCCTCAGGAAATGACTTGCTCCGTCTAATCAATGAGGTGCTGGATTTGTCGAAAGTTGAGTCGGGCAAAATGGAGCTGTTTTCGAGCGAAGTGTTTCTGGCGGATGTGCAGACGTTTTTGGAACGGCAATTCGTCCCGGTGGCGAATCAAAAAGGCATCGGGTTTGCGATCACACTCGATGAAAAGCTTGCTGACACGATCTATACCGATGAACAGCGGCTGCAGCAAATTTTGCGGAACCTGCTCTCCAACGCTTTCAAGTTCACAGAAAAAGGTAGCGTCCACATGGCGTTTTACCAAATCGGTGAAGAGCTTGAGAAGCCGATGCTTGCGATTGAGGTCCGGGATACAGGGATCGGAATCGCCAAAGAGAAGCAGGCGCTCATCTTTGAAGCGTTTCGTCAAGCGGATGGCACGACAAGCCGCAAATATGGCGGAACCGGTCTTGGTCTCAGCATCAGCAGGGAAATCGCCCATCTATTGGGCGGCTACCTCCACGTGGAGAGTGAGGAAGGGGTTGGCAGCACGTTTACGCTCGTGCTTCCGCTCGTTACGGACAAGCTCGCTTCCTCTACCCCATTGGTAGCGCATGCTGAGGTTGCCAGCAGTTATTTGCCTATTGCGCCTGAGCCGCTCGGCACCAGATTGCCGATGCTTGAAAACAAGCAGGTTCTGATCGTCGACGATGATGTGCGCAATGTGTTCGCACTTGCGACCGCGTTGGAAGGATGCCAGATGAAAGTCCTCTTTGCGGAGAATGGGCGAGAAGGGATAGAACGGCTGCGGCAGTCACCTGACGTCGATCTCGTCCTGATGGATATCATGATGCCTGAAATGGATGGGGTGCAGGCGATTCGTGCAATTCGATCCGAAGCGGCATATCGCGATTTGCCGATCATCGCGCTTACAGCGAAAGCGAGTGAGGACGACAGAGCGATGTGTCTGACAGCCGGAGCCTCCGCGTTTATCAGCAAACCAGTCAAGGTGAATGAACTGTTGGCCTTGATTGCAGAATGGCTTCCTACTTGAGAACAACCTTTGATGATAGGACGAAAAGAGGGGTTTATTCGTGAGTGCCATGTTACCCACTGAGCAGAATCCGTCACCGCGCAAAAAAATTGTCGCACGTTTGAGGCGAATGGGCCAAGTGCCGTTCGCCAAAGCCGGTCTTCCCGCAGAGGAGGAGGACATCCAGCGTGTTCTTCGCGCCGAACAAGAGACGCCGAAAACCAACATTCTTCTGGTGGATGACCGACCGGAAAATCTGTTGGCGCTTGAAGCGATTTTGCGCTCGTCGGATTACCGGCTGGTCAGCGTGAACTCCGGGGAAGAGGCCTTGCGCTGGGTCCTCAAAGAGGAGTTTTCGCTGATTCTTCTGGATGTGCAGATGCCTGGCATCAATGGTTTTGAAACGGCGAAGCTGATCAAAGCGCGGCAAAAGTCTAAGCATATTCCGATCCTTTTCATCACCGCGATCAGCCAGGCGACGGAGCATGTCCTGCATGGGTACACAGTGGGGGCGATCGACTACATATTCAAGCCGTTTCATCCCGAAGCATTGAAGCGAAAAATTGAAGGGTTCGTGAAGCTCAACCAGCGAACCATTCAGCTGGAACAGGCGAACCAAAAACTAGAGCGCCTCACAGCAGAGTTGAAAAAAACCGAGGCACTGGCCCGTATTATCGGGGAAACCTCCGTTGATACGATCATCACCATGAGCCAGAACGGTTTCATCGTGACAGCCAATCCGGCAGTGGAGAGCATGTTCGGCTTCTCGCCAGCGGAGGTAATCGGCCGTCATGTTCGGCATTTTCTCGACGAAGCGGATACGTTTACACGCTGTAGGATGGGGATTGGTGATTTTTTCGGACTGAATCAGCATGACAAAGGAATCGGGAAAATCTTTGAGGCGCGCTTTAAACGCAAGGATGGGTCTACGTTTCCCGGCGACATCCAGGTCGGACAGGCGAATCTGGCAGACATGCAGCTGTTCGTATGCTCGATCCGGGACATTACAGAGAGGAAGCGGCTGGAAGAAGAGCGGAAGGAGCAATACAATCGGCTGGAACGGCTCGTCGAGGAGCGTACGGTGGATTTGCGGCGGTCGCAGGAAAGGTTTCGCAAAATGTTCGCGTCCAGCCCCAGCATGATTGCGATTCGCTCGCTTCATGACCACCGGTATTTGACAGTGAATGAAAGCTGGCTGAAAACGACGGGATATGATAGTCAGGATGTGATCGACAATACAGTCGACTTGCTGCAGATGTATTTCAAAGCGGAGGAAGGCGAACAAATCGCACGGATGCCGGAACTGGATGAATCGGCCCGAAACGCCAAAATATGCTATTACACCAAATCAGGCGATTTGCGTGAGGGACTTCTTTCCTGCGAGATGTTCGACAACGACGGGGAACGCTGCATTATGAGCGTGGTCACCGACATTACCGAGCAAATTCATCTTGAAAAAGAAATGGCCCGGCTCGATCGCCTCCACCTCATCGGCGAAATGGCGGCGGGGATCGCCCACGAAATCCGCAATCCGATGACGACCGTGCGAGGATTTTTGCAAATGTCCAAAAGCATGCCGGACGCTCCGATGCACCAATATGTAGATTTGATGGTGTCAGAGCTCGATCGGGCAAATGAAATTATCACCGAATTTCTTACACTTGCCAAAAATCGGACGACCAACCGGTACTCACAAAATTTGAATGTCATCATCGATGCGTTGTATCCGCTCATTCAGGCAGAAGCATTGCTATCTGACAAGCATGTTCTTCTGGAGCTGCATCATTGCCCGAATATTTTGCTCGATGAAAAAGAAATACGCCAGCTCGTGTTGAATCTGGCGCTGAACGGCTTGGAAGCGATGGAGCAGGGCGGCAATTTGACCATCCGGACTTATCCGAAGGATGACGAGGTTATTCTGGAGATTTCGGATGAAGGAACAGGAATCACCGACGAGATTCTGGACAAGATTGGCACGCCGTTCTTCACTACAAAATCCCAAGGCACTGGACTGGGAATGGCCGTGTGCTACAGTGTTGCGGCACGGCATCACGCATCCATCCATATCAAGACAAGCGAGCAGGGGACGACCTTTTTCGTCCATTTTCAGTCACTGCCTTAGAGCGATCAAGAGCTTTCGATCGCTCTTTTTTTACTGTGTCTTTTTTACACTTCTAACCTTCTGCCGCTCCCACCTTTTCAAATACGGATAAGGGTCAAACGCCCATTCTTCATTTCCCATGTCCCGATACATCCCATAATGCAGATGTGGGGGAAACTTGCCCGATGTACCGGGCTTTCCGTATCCGGAGCTGCCGACATAGCCGAGGACTTGTCCGGGTTCGACGATTTCTCCTGGCTTCAGGCCTTTTCGGAAAGAAGACAGGTGTGCCAAATAATGGTACACGTTATCCATGTCACGCATGCCAATGCGCCAGCCGCCATAGCGGTTCCAGCCGACCACCTCGACAACGCCGTAGCCCGTGCTTAACACAGGGGTCCCATAATCCGCGAAAATGTCGGTGCCTTCATGGATGCGGCGTCCGCCCCAACCGCGTGCATCGCCCCATGTATTGTTATAGCTGCAATCGTAGCGCGCAGGGATCGGGAATGCATGCTGGTGCAGGTCAAGCCTGCCAAATTTTTCGTAGATACGGGCAAACTGATCAATCGTTCTCACCGCGAGATCTTTCTTGTAATAATTCCACAAGCCAATGCGGAAGTCTTCACGAGAGAATCCGTAGGCAGCCAAATATTTGGTAAGCGTTGTCAGCACATCGAGATCATTGGACTGATCCGCTCTTTGATCGCCTGAGCCGTCTTTACCGATGCCTTCAAAAAAGGTGATCGAGGCTTCATCATAATCGTCATCTTCCGGATTGAAAAAACCGGACCACTTCTCTGGCGGTATCGTAATCGATGTGACGCGATCGGTACTAGGCTGGGGCGCTGCTTTTTTTGCCCCTTTTTTCTTGCGGATCATGGTGCGTTCATATTGATCGATCGCCGCGACATAATACCAAGGAATCGCATACAATTGCTCCATTTGCACATATAGATCCATTCGTGCCTTGTCCAAGGCAGCCTGGTCTTTTTTTTCTGCGAATGACGGGGCTGAAAAGGCCATAAGCGAAACGAATAGAATGCATGTGCTTACAATAAGACGGCAGAAGATCCTCATCTATTTCCCTCCAGCCAATAGTCTCCCCATCTAGTTTCAACAGGTCGGCGATAAATATGCTCGCAGCATTTTCCATTCCTGTTTGACAGTGATCAAACAACGTGTGCTATGATGCCAAAAAGGAAGGGGAGAAGGCGCGTGAAGCTTTATCTAAAAAGCGATCGACCGCTAAGGCTCGTCTCGCTGGCAAGATTATGCCGAGAGTTGGCGGCAGGCATCGTGCCATTGACGACACCGGTTCCGGCTTGGACGGATGAGCAGCGAGAAGCATGGATTGAACAGATCGTGCAAGTGGCGGCTCCATATGCTGAGCAGGTGCCCGATGATTTGTGGCAAGAAGAGATAAACGCCTTGCGGGAGCTTGCTCATGGGCCATTTGTTACGATGGAGTGGATGGTTGCTCCGCTGATCGTGCCAAGGAAGGTTCCCGTTTCTCAGTATGCACTTATGACAGGGTTTGCAATTCATGAGGATATGTCTACCGAAGAATGGCTTTCACCGCTTGCGCTTCTTTACCTGAAAACGGTCGGCGCATCAAGCATTACGCTCCAGACCATGAAGATAGAGCATGCAGCGGTGAATGAAGGAGCAGCAATCCTTTTGGTTGACTGCGTCGAGCAGATGCTTGGCCACAAACGCGAGGTGAGGCAGCATGGCGAGGAGCATATTGATGAAGGGATGCTGCTGCTGCAAGCCAATCTGGATGATTGCACACCCGAATGGTTGGCTTATTGCATGGAACGACTGTTTGCATCAGGCGCCAACGATGTGTCCATGTTTCCGTTGACCATGAAAAAAGGCAGGCAGGGCAGCATGCTACAAATCCTTTGTTACCAAAGCCAACTTGATGCGCTGAAGACGATTTTGTTCGAGGAGACGACGACGTTTGGAATCCGTTATTTTCCGGTAGCGGTTCACCGTTTGGGAAGGCGGATGGTAACAGTGAAAACCCGCTTTGGTGAGGTAGAGGTCAAACTCGGATACCATCACGGCAAGCGGGTGCAAATTTCACCGGAGTATGAGGCGTGCGCAAAGCGGGCGCGTGAGGCGAGCGTACCACTCGGAAAAGTGTATCGTGAAGCAATTCGGCTCGTGGAAACACTCGGGGATGATTAAAGCGTCCCGATCATGACACGTAGTACGTTTGGCTGGTCGGGAAGATTGCGCGTGCCAGCGCCATAACCGATGGACTCGACCGTCATGCTGGGCAACGGGCCGAACTGCGTGACCAATGCGGCAGCGATCCCCGCTCCGGTCGGTGTCGTCAGCTCTTTTTCAATCGTGCTAGCACGTAGCGGAATGCCCTTGAGAATCTCCATTGTAGCTGGCGCGGGAACAGGATAAAGGCCGTGATCGCAGCGTACATAGCCGTTCCCGGTTGGGACAGGCCCACAATATAGCTGTTCGATGCCGAGGTCTTCAAGTGCGATAGCGACGCCGACGATGTCCACGATGGAGTCTAATGCGCCGACTTCATGAAAGTGAACGGTGTCGACCGGAATGTTGTGAATTTTGGCTTCCGCTTTGCCGATTTGTTCAAAGACGGCGAGCGCTCTTTGTGTCACGCGCCGTGATAGTCCAGCTGCTTCGATCAGCGCGACGATTTCCATATAGCGGCGATGCTCATGGGGATGGCTGTGCAGCACGCGAAAAGGGTTGACTTTTGCTTGTTCGGCTTGCTGCTGGAGATGCAGGTCGATCACATTGAGCTTGAGTGCGTGGACGCCTGTCTTCATGACGGATTGCCATTCCATCCAAAAATCGCCCAGCGACAGCTTTCGCAGCTCGGATTCGATCGTTTCTCGGTTTGCTCCCGCATCGACAAGCGCGGCAAGTGTCATATCGCCGCTTAAGCCGGAAAAACAGTCTAAATAAGCTGTTTTCATGGGTGAATGTCTTCCTTTCCACCAAATAATCGGAGTTGAGATTGCCCATAAGTGTAACATTGGCCAAATGGCTTGTCATGTAGTAAAGGAGGGATTTGCCATGCAAAATCTGTTGTTGTCCATTTCGCTTGTAGTAAACGCAATCATTTTGGTTTTACTGGTCATGCTGTTATTGCGAAAAGGGAACCAAAAGCCACAGGAACAGCTGAAGCAGCATTTGTACGCATTGGAAAAAGCGCAGGAAAAGGTAGAGCGCAGCCTGAAGGAGGAAGCGATCCACAACCGGCAGGAAGGAAATGCTGCGGCTAAGCAAATGCGCGAGGAGCTGACGCATTCACTGGGCACGTTCCACAAGACGATGTCGTCGCAGCTGCATGAGCTTACACTGATGAACGAACGGAAGCTGGAGCAAGTCCGGCAGACGTTGGAAGAAAAGCTTGTACAGCTGCAGGAAGATAACGGCCGCCGCTTGGAGCAAATGAGACAAACGGTCGATGAGAAGCTGCACGCGACGCTGGAGCAGCGCTTGGGCGATTCGTTCAAGATGATCAGCGAGCGGTTGGAACAGGTGCACCGCGGATTGGGGGAAATGCAGTCGATCGCGGCAGGCGTGGGCGACTTGAAGAGGGTTCTCTCCAATGTAAAAACAAGGGGGACGCTAGGTGAAATCGCGCTGGAATCGCTCCTGGAACAAATCATGACCGTCGAGCAGTATGAAAAAAACGTCGCGGTGAAAAGCGGCCGCAGCGAACGAGTTGAATTCGCCATCAAGCTTCCTGCGGGCGATAGCCCTGACAGTCATGTGTGGCTGCCGATCGATTCCAAGTTTCCGCTGGAGGACTACCAACGGCTGCTCGATGCCCAGGAATCAGGGGATGTTCAGCTTGCGGCGGAAGCTGCCAAAGCGTTGGAGACGCGGGTTAAGCTCGAGGCCCGGACGATCCGCGACAAGTACATCGAGCCTCCGCACACTACGGAGTTCGCCCTCTTGTTTTTGCCGATCGAAGGTCTTTATGCGGAAGTCCTGCGCCGCCCGGGCTTATGGGATGCGCTTCAGCGTGAGCACCGCGTCATTGTAACCGGTCCTTCCACGCTCTCCGCATTGCTGAACAGTCTGCAGATGGGCTTTCGCACGCTAGCGATCCAAAAGCGGTCGAGCGAGGTGTGGAAACTGCTGGGAGCAGCCAAGACGGAATTCGGCAAGTTTGGCGACGTGCTGGAGAAAACGCAGAAGAAGCTCCAAGAGGCAACGAATGCAATCGATAGCGCGAAGGTGCGTACGCGCGCGATTGAACGAAACTTGCGAAATGTGGAAGAATTACCGACAGCAGAAGCCAACCGGATGTTTCCTGAGCTGGAAACGGTTCCACTCGATTAACCTTTTGCACCTCGTTGCTATTGCTCCTTGGAAAAGGACTACACTATAATAGGAGGAAATCAGAGTAATAGGAGTGGGGCCAAATGATTCAAAGGAAACCGGACTGGCTCAAGATAAACCTTGTCTCGGGCGAGGAGCTGGCAAACTTTAAGGAATTAAAGCAGATGATGCGCGGCAAAACACTGCACACTGTCTGTGAAGAGGCCAAGTGCCCCAATATCCATGAATGCTGGGCCAATCGGACTGCAACTTTCATGATTTTAGGAGATATTTGTACACGAGCCTGTCGTTTTTGCGCGGTGAAGACAGGCCTGCCGACTGAATTAGATTTGGCTGAGCCGGAACGCGTCGCAGAAGCTTCCGAGCAAATGGGCTTGAAGCATGTCGTGGTGACATCCGTAGCCCGCGACGATTTGGCTGATGGCGGCTCGCAAATTTTTGCCGAAACGATCAAAGCGATTCGCCGTCGCCTGCCGCTTGCGACCGTCGAGGTGCTCATCCCGGATTTCATGGGCAACTGGGACTCGTTGAAAACGGTTATGGATGCCAAGCCGGACGTGTTGAACCACAACATTGAAGCGGTGCGCCGCCTATCGGACCGCGTACGTGCACGTGCGAAATACGATCGGACACTAGAGCTGCTGCGCCAATCCAAATTGATGCAGCCGACGATCCCGACCAAATCGAGCTTGATGATAGGTGTCGGCGAAACGATCGAAGAAATACTGGAGACGATGGACGATTTGCGTGCGGTAGACGTGAACATCATGACGATCGGACAGTATTTGCAGCCGACCAAGAAGCATATTGCAGTGGAAAAATATTATCATCCTGATGAATTCGCTATGTTGAAGGAAGAAGGCATGAAGCGGGGCTTCAGTCACGTAGAGGCAGGACCGCTGGTGCGCAGCTCGTATCATGCACATGAGCAAGCGAATGCAGCTAAAGAAGCGATTGCACAAGGATCATAAAGGTAAGGAAAAATCCCCTGGCTTGTCACCAAGTACAGGGGATTTTTAAAACATGTTATTTCATTCCTGTCGTGTGATGCATATCGGAACGTGTACCCATCCGATTGCTCTCTTCACGGTCGGTCATGCCGCCGAAACGTTTGATCAAGGCATTGATTTGCGAATCGTTTTGCGGCAAGGTCGAATTGGCGTGGGTTGTCGTGCTGGCGACGCGCGTCAGCTCGGCAATCATACCAGGGTCGTCCGTCACATAAACCTTGTAGTAGCGCGGAGCGATGGACATGGCGTTCATGCGAGCTTTGTTTTTGCTGTCGTGCGCATTTTTGTGGTCCGTGGTGCAGCCGACAAAAATCTCTTCATCCGTTACCAGAACAGTGCTGCTACGGATGCCCGGAACACTGTTGGTGACGTCAGCGACGGCTTTGGCAAGCGCATTGCGATCCACATAGACACGGCTGTGTGCAGTCGAATAGGTACGTGCATGAACGGCATCAATCTTCGCATAGCCCATGGATGGCATGTTATTTTGCGCCGTGTTCATGCGTGTCGACTGGTACATGGATTGGCCAGTTACAGTGGCGTAGCGCGTATGGAGGCCGGCATTATTCGTGGTGCCGTACGCGCTGTAAGTGCCTGCGCCGCGATAGCCTGTTCCGCCGTAACCGGTATAACCCGTCAAGCCGCCTGTGTTGTAGCCATTGTTATACGTGTTGCCAGTGCCGCCATAGGGGTTAAAACCCGTTCCGGTAGTCCCGGTACCGCCATAGCCGGTCGTGCCGGTTGTACCTGTGGTACCCGTGGTTCCTGCACCAGTACCGTAACCGGTAGTTCCTACGGTGCCATAGCCGTTGTAGCCGGTCCCGTAGTAGTTGGTGGTTCCATCATGCATGGTGCCGTAGGTACCGATACGGTGAGCAGCATTGGTCCCATACTGCTGGACCTTTGTCCCAGCTGGTTGATTGGTATTGGGAGCAGCTGTTCTGTTACCGCAAGCTGTCGTAAGCAAAGCCACCCCTGCTAATGCACCGTAAAGCCATGTCTTTTTCATTGGAACACCTCCTGGATATAATGTGCCCGGATGCACAGAGTTGTTTTCGAGGGAAAAACATGTGTACATTCTAAAAATGTGTTAATATGGTATCGATGTTCTCGCAAAAGGAGGAAGCTGGGTTGATTCGCACACAAGCTGGTATCTATGAACTAATCGAAGAAAACCGAAACGGTTGGAATCCGGAAGCCTTTAAGGAACGGTACAGCGATGTGTTGGACAAGTACGATTTTATTGTGGGCGACTGGGGCTATGGCCAGCTTCGGATGCGCGGCTTTTATGAGAACACAAACCGGAAAGTCCCCTTTGAGCAAAAGATCGCTACGCTGGATGAATACTTGCAAGAATTTTGTAATTTTGGCTGTCCTTATTTCGTGCTGAGACGCACCAAGGCGATCTCGCGTGGGGAAGGCACAGAGCAGCTGACGCAAGCTGAATTGGAAGCGCTTGACATTAGCGAAATCGTTGTGCAGCGTACCGAAACGCCTCCGCGTTTTTCGCGCGGCCAGCAAGAGGGGAAACAGGAGCAGAAGCAGCGTCCATTCCGCCAAAAAGAACAGCGTTTCAATGAGCGGTCCAATCGTGACCAGAAACGACCATTTCCACCGCGGCAACACCGGGAAAAAGTGACCCAAGGTGAAAAGCGTGGTTCCGACCATAAACCGACCAATCCGTGATGCAACACAAAAAAGCCTCTTTCCGGTTCGTTCCGAGAAAGAGGCTTTTTTCTAACTTCTCAAAAATGATTGCTGCTGTTCGTTTCGTACTCCGCAGCCCCCATCGACTGATAGCCATAATACGGATATGGGTATGGATATGGCGGATAGGGGGAATAGGGATAATACGGATAGTAGCTTGGTGGATAATATGGATAGTACGGATAATACGGGTAGTAATGATGATGGTGTCTGAACCTCGATGATTCATGATGATCGTGCCATCTCGCAGGTTCAGGAACGAATGGAGCAGCAGCCTGCATGTCAGCATACGGTTGGTGCATGTCAGCATGCGATTGTGACTCGAATTTATATTCCTCTTGCATGGGTACTCATCGACGCTCCCTCTACTAAGCTGATTTCTCGATGTAGTATACGGGGCATCAGCCCAGTGAGCGAGTTGTCCTGCCGAAAATGGGCGCAAAAAAAAGGAACTAAATCACGGTTGTCAGGAAAGAATGCAGATCTTCCGCTTCCTCATCGTTCAGATTGAACGCATGGGCGAGATAGCCTTCTTCGTCCAGGTCGTCGTGGCCGATAATCGCGCTACGGCCATTTTGGATGTTGATGACAACCTTTTTGCCATAAAAGCGGCTGGTTGTCAGGATAATCAGGTCAAAGCGGACCGTATCACCGGTGAAGCTCACGAACCGAGTGTTGACAGTTTCCGTTTCATCGTACAGGTAAAAACGCTCATAACTCATGCAAGGCACCTACTTCCACGTTAAATTAGGTTTATTTTCAAGATTATGCAAGGCGCGAATGAAACGAACGGTTTTTGTCTTGGCTCTCATGACCAGCGAGTGGGTCTCGACCGTATCGTCACCCAGATAGCGGACGCCTTGTAAAAGTTCGCCGTCCGATACGCCGGTTGCGGCAAAAATTGCATCATCGCCGCGGACAAGGTCGTCCAAGGTGAAAACCTGGTCAGGATCGGCGATGCCCATGCGGACACAACGCTCACGTTCTGCTTCATTTTGCGGTTTGAGCTGGGCAAGCATCTCGCCACCGAGACACTTGATTGCCGCGGCGCTGATTACGCCCTCCGGGGCACCACCGATGCCAATGAACAGATCGATTCCCGTGCTTGGCAAACAGGCTGCGATCGCAGCGCCCACATCGCCGTCGCCGAACAGCTTGACCCGTGCGCCCTTTTCACGAACGGCATCGATGATATGCTGGTGCCGATCGCGCTCCTGGATGATCACCGTTACGTCTTGGATGCGCTTGTTGTTGGCCTTGGCCACCTTGTCGATCAGCGTCTCGATGGAATCGTCGAGCGAGACGGTCCCTTTTGCACGCGGGCCGACTACCAGCTTCATCATGTACATATCTGGGGCGTGCAGCAATGTTCCCCGGTCGCCGAGCGCGACGACTGACATGGCATTTCCGTGCCCTTTTGCAACAATGGTCGTTCCTTCAAGCGGATCAACCGCTACATCCACTTCAGGAGATTCGATCGCCTGATTGCCCACTGGTTCTCCAATATAGAGCATCGGTGCCTCGTCCAGCTCACCTTCGCCGATCACGACAGTCCCGCGCATCGCGATTGTATCGAACATCGCACGCATCGCGCTGGTTGCCGCACCGTCCGCCTCGTTTTTCTTGCCGCGGCCAAGCCACTCCGCCGAAGCAAGCGCCGCCATTTCTGTTACTCTGACTACTTCTAGCGCCAGTTCCCTGTCCATGTCGTCCTCCTCTTGCCGGTTATTCTATCGTTGTTCAAGGTTCGTACACATTTTAACACATGACAGGTTAATCGCCAGTATATATCGTGACAGAAACGATAATTCTGGTATACTGGGTGAAGAAAAGGGGGAAAAGCCATGACGGGTGGCAATTCTTATTTGCAAGAAGGCGAGTTGGTTTTGCTCGCATTGATCCTTACGTTCGTGGGCACGCTATGGTACGCCAAACGCGCGTCTAAGAAGAAAAAACAATAGGCGGGGATTCATCTTGTACGACGTCAATACTACAAAAATCGAACAAGTTTTAACCCATATGAAAAAAATGCTGGAAATTTTGCATGAGCTCGTGGCGGAAGGTGAACAAAGCATCGCGAATAGCCGGGTTTCAACCGTGGCGATGGAGCGCGCTTTGCACCTGTCCATTGAAGCGATCGCTGATGTAGGCAATGCGTTGATCGACGGCTTCATCATGCGCGATCCAGGCAGCTACACCGATATCGTTGAAATTTTGCGAGATGAGCGCGTCATCGACGATCAAGATGCGAAGACGTTGACGGAGACGGTTTTGTTCCGCAAGCATCTCGTGAATGAATATACCCAAGTTCCGGTTTCGCAAATGGTCCGACTTGTGGAGGAGTCATTGCCTGCATTAGAGGCATTCGCCCCCAAGGTACAGGCTTATTTGAAACAGGAGCTCTTTTAGTCTGGTCAAAAATGAAAAGCGCTTAAAGTGCGCAGACAATAGAGTGCAATCTTTTTATTAGCAGTGAAGGGATTTGCGGAAAAAAGAAGAACGGCGCCTTAACGATACCAGTTCGGTGGAGCGGAAAATGGAACATTCTTCGCACCACACACAACCGAGAAAAGACACCCGTCGCGCAGCGTAAGGCCTTGAGGCCGTCCCCTTGTGGGTAACGTCATACGTCGTGGGACTTTTTTCCGGAAATCCTTGAACCACTGTTAGGAACATTAAACAATACGGCAGGTGGCCCGTCTAAGGCCATTTTTTATACTAAAATGTTTACTAAAGAGAGAAAATCGGATACAATGGTAAGAAAGAGGGGCGGTGAATAACGATGACGAGCGACAACAATTCGACCCGTGACCAAATCCTGAACATGTTGAAAACAAAGGGACCACTGCCTGTAAGTGACATGGCGGTTGCATTGGGCATTACGGAAATGGCGGTACGACGCCATCTTAATACATTGGAACGGGATAATTTGATCAAGTCATCCCTCGTCCGCCAAGCGATGGGCAGACCGACGAACGTATACTCTTTGTCCCAGGAAGCGGATGAGCTGTTTCCGCGCAACTACTCCACGCTGACGCTTGATTTCCTGCAAGATTTGCGGGAAATGGACGGAATGGGCAAAGTTGAAAGTTTGTTCAAACGCAGGGAAGACCGGCTTGAAGAAACCTACCGGACGCAGATGTCCTCGAGTGACAAGCTGCGGGATCGCGTAGAAACATTGGCTGAATTGCAAAATCAAAAGGGCTATATGGTCGAATGGGACCAAGACCCGACGACTGGCAACTTTTTCATCAAAGAGTTCAATTGCCCGATCGCGCAGGTGGCTCGCGAATTCACGCAGGCGTGCAACTGTGAGCTGTCGCTGTTTCGCCGCGTGCTGAAAGCGGAAGTGGATCAAACCTCTTGCATGGCAAAAGGTGGAGACCACTGTGTTTTCCGCATTCACGCAGCTGAACAATAACTTTTACACAATCCACTCGATCGGGTGGATTTTTTATATATTTTTGCAACGGAAACAGGAGGGCATCGATGAAACGGTACAAAGGGTTTTTGCTTGATTTGGACGGGACCATCTATCGAGGGAATGAACCGATACCAGAGGCTGTGGTCTTTATGGAACAGCTCAGGAAGCGGAATATTCCGTACCTTTTTCTCACGAATAATTCTTCCACCTCGCCTGAAAATGTAGCCCGCCGACTTGAAGGGATGGGCATTCCTACAAAGGGCGAGGAGGTGTATACGACAAGCATGGCGGCAGCGACGTACTTACGCGACCAACTGCCGCAGGGAGCCCACATATATGTGATCGGTGAGCAAGGCTTGGTGCATGAGTTGGAGGAGGTAGGCTATCATTTGACTGCAGAGCAGCCGGATGCTGTCGTGGTGGGAATTGACCGCAGCTTCACCTATGAAAAATTGGCGATCGCCGCCAAAGCGATTCGGCAGGGCGCGCGTTTTCTTGCAACTAACAATGATGCCGCACTGCCCACCGAACATGGACTTACTCCGGGCAACGGCTCCCTGGTTGCGGCTGTTGCCGTCGCTTCCGGAGCAGAGCCAGTCGTCGTCGGAAAGCCGGAGCCGCTGATTGTTGATTATGCCTTGCGCAAGCTCGGGTTGGACAAAAGCGATACGCTCCTGATCGGCGACAATCTGCATACCGACATTTTAGCGGGACGCAACAGCGGCGTCGACAGCCTGCTCGTTTACACCGGCTACTCCAAAGAAGCGGATATCGAGCGTTTCCGCATTCAGCCTACGTATGAGGCTGACAGCCTTACGCAGTGGTGGGAGGCGTATTCTCCGTTTCTTGATTAACGCGATGGGCGATGCGGCTTGAGGCCGCCGCCGCAATCGCCCCAACCAAATCATCGAGGCACGTATGGACACCGTATTTTTTGTCGTTCAATTTTTCCAAAATGCCGTATTTGATCTTATCTACATAGCCGTAATTGGTAAAGCCGATGCTTCCATACAGGTTGACGACGGCGAGCGACAGTACCTCGTCGACCCCGTACAACGGTTCATCCGCATCGAGCATTTCTTGTAGCGGGGAGAGCAGCTGCCCTTTTTCAGCAAGCATATCCAGCTGGATACCTGTCAGCAGCGCGTTTTGCACCTCACGTTTTTTGAGCACGGCATGAACGCTTTCCATGCACATCTCCATCTGCAGGTCCGGCACGTACTGTTTCTGCAAAAAAAACACAATATCGGCGATATCCTCAATCCGCACTCCCCGTTCTTGTAAAAGGGAGAGAGCTTTTTCATAGACCTGTTGACTGCTCACTTGACTGAATTTCATTCCGAATGCCTCGCTTTTTCCAAAAGGTAATGATAGGTTTGCCCCGATCGCCTAATTCTATCCGTGAAAAATAGGCACCTATCCCGGCTGGCAGTCATATTGTGCTATAGGCAAGTTTGCAGGAGGGATCGAATATGGAGGAGATTGCAGCGAAGCTGCAGGAAAAATACGGCCTGCGCGTCTTCGGTGGCCAGGAAGTGGGCAGCAGGTACGAAATGGATACAGACAGCGGCACATACTATCTGTTTTCCTGCCCGGCTGCCTATCGCAGCAAGGCCAAATTCGTCGGAAGCGTGGAGCAGCATCTCGCCAAGGCACCCAGGATTCATTTGCTTCCATCGGCGACAACCTATCAAAATGAAGGATATTTTCTGCATGATGATAAATTGTATTATGTGAAGCAAGGCGTTCGTTCCGGCTCGCTGGCGAATGAGGCGTATGTGATCGGAGAGTCGCTCGCCCGCTTTCATCAAGCGACAGCCAGCTTTACGGGCGAAAAGTCGTTTCGCACATTCAGCTCGTTGGGCAATTGGCCGGAACTGTGGCGGCAAAAGCTCAAGCAATTCGATGAGCACCGCGACCACTTGGATGATCAAGAGGAAGTAACACCGTTCGATGAATATTTGCTGACCACCTACACCTATGTCAGTCAGCTTGGCGATGCAGCCGTCCAGTATTTAGAGGATACCGGCTACACGAAGAAAGCCAAGGCACCCGGCAAATACGGCAAGGTCGCTTTTCAAAATTTTGACGAAAGCTTCGTCTTCTTCGCAGAATCAGGCGAGCAGCTGGTCGCCGGCGAATGGAGCTGGATTCTCGATATTCGTAGCCGCGATATCGCCCAGTGGATTAAGAGCGATATTCGCCGCAGCGGATGGGATGAGCAAAAAGTTCTCGCATTTCTCACCGGTTATACCGATGTCGAGCCGCTTGCAGAAGAGGAATTCGCTTGGGTGTATGCGCTGCTGATGTATCCAGGCCGCTTTCTCAAGCAGGTCGAGATGGTTAGGCAGTCGGCGGAAGAAGAGGAAGAAGAGTTGGAGGACATGGGAGATTGGGAGGCCAAGCTTGACGGAGAGCTGTTGGCAATGGAGCCTGTGCTGCAGCATTTTCCGCGCCTGGTCAGCAATCGCTATGGCGCTACGATTCCAGCGCTTGAGTGGTCGCTGTGGAACAACTCCTGATCCACTAAGAAAGGAGACGGTTGCAGGCATATGGCTAATGTTGCGATCATCATGGGCGTGCTGCTTGCACTGGCGGCGATCGTCATGCTTGGGGTTAGCGTGTATGTGGGCCACAAGCTGACGAGACCGCCGCGTAAACCGGTGGACATGCAGCCCAAAGACTATGGATTGGAACGTTTTGAAAATGTGCTGTTTAAAAGCCGGGATAATGAAACACTGCTGTCCGGCTGGTATTTTTCAGCAGAGGAAAACGGATATAAAGGGAACGGGATGTCGCTGGTGATGGCCCATGGCTACAGCCAAAACCGACAAGAACCCCATCTTCCCGCGCTCGCGCTGGCTTCCCAGCTAGTCGCTGCAGGCTTTCATGTGCTGATGTTTGATTTCCGCAATGCAGGCAAGTCCGGTGGGGATATTACGACGGTCGGTTATCATGAGAAGCGTGATTTGTTGGGGGCGGTCGATTTTGCAGCGGGACGGTCAGCGGATGGCCCGATCGGGTTGATCGGCTTTTCGATGGGGGCAGCTACCTCTTTGCTTGCAGCGGCCGAGGATGAGCGGATTCGCGCGATTGTCGCCGACTCGCCATTTTATTCGTTGCGTGAGTATTTGATGGAAAACATGCCGCGATGGACCAACCTGCCGCACATCCCCTTCACGTGGCTGATTTTGCGCATCATTCCGCTTATGCTCAAAGTGGACATCAACCGGATCAACCCCTGGCAAGCGATCGAGGGGATCATGCCGCGGCCCATTTTGTTTATCCATGGAACGGATGATGAAACGATTCCGCATGAGAACAGCCAGCGATTGCTTGCAAAAGCGGACGCTGCGCGCGCACAGCTATGGCTCGTTCCGGAAGCCGGCCACGTGAGGAGCTTTGCGACTGGGCCGGAACAGTATGGCAAACGCATCATTTCGTTTTTCTTGGAGCAAACAACAAAAACCCCTGCCAACGCGTGAGCGATTGACAGGGGCGAGGATTTGCCACAATTAGAATACTTGTTGTACTTCCTTCACGCCTGGAATTTCTTCCAAGAGCGCGCGTTCGATACCTGCTTTGAGGGTAATGGTGGAAGATGGGCAGCTGCCGCATGCACCCATCAGGCGCAGCTTCACGATACCTTCTTCTACGTCAACCAATTGAACGTCACCGCCATCGCGCTGCAGGTACGGACGAAGTTTATCCAACACTTCTTGTACTTGATCGAACATTTCCATTTCTTTTCACTCCTTCTTTACGGCAACGATACCTATACCATATGCCATGGTACCTTTATTATAATCCCCTTGCAACGAGAAATCCATGAGTTTTTATCCTTAAGTGTATTAAAAGTGTGGTAATAGTGTTCGGATTTTGCCCATTCACAATGTGTTTTGTCCATTTGGGGTGGATTCATTGTAAATTGCTCATGTTATAATAGAGGAGAACCAAACGAAATGAGGGATTTTTGATGAAGGTGTATCACAGCGTCAAAGAATTGATCGGGAATACCCCGATTGTGGAGCTGACGCAATTTGCGCTGCCAACCGGAGTTCGACTTTTTGCCAAGCTGGAGTACTTCAATCCAGGCGGAAGCGTGAAGGATCGTTTGGGCGTGGAATTGATTCGCGCAGCAGAGGAGAACGGACAGCTCAAGCCGGGCGGAACGATCATTGAACCTACAGCAGGAAATACAGGAATCGGCGTCGCACTTGCCGCCGTCGGAACGGGCTACCGCGTCATTTTTTGCGTGCCAGAGAAGTTTTCCTTGGAAAAACAGGAATTGATGCGTGCTTTGGGAGCGGAAGTGGTAAATACACCGACCGAGCAGGGGATCAAAGGTGCGATTGCTAAAGCAAATGAGCTGGCAGACTCCATTCCAGGAGCGTTCGTGCCGCAGCAATTCGCCAATCCAGCGAACCCTGACGCCCATTATAAAACAACAGGACCGGAAATTTGGGATCAGATGGATGGAAACGTGGACGTGTATGTTGCAGGTGCCGGATCGGGCGGAACGTTCATGGGGGTTGCGCGTTACCTGAAAGAGCAAAAGCCATCCGTAAAGACTGTTATCGTCGAGCCAGAAGGTTCCATTTTGAACGGCGGCCAACCGGGTCCGCATAAAGTAGAGGGAATCGGCATGGAGTTTCTCCCGCCGTTTATGGATACAGCGTATTTTGACGCAATTCACACCATCTACGACGAAGAGTCGTTCCGTTGGGTGAAAGAGCTGGCAGCAAAGGAAGGGCTCTTGGTCGGCAGCTCTGCCGGTGCGGCGATGGGCGCGGCTATGCGCGAGGCGGAAGCAGCGGCACCGGGTACCAACATCGTAGTGTTGTTCGCAGATGGAAGCGAGCGTTATTTGAGCAAAAAAATTTACCAGGGAGGAATCTAAGCATGCGATTGAAAACACGTTTGATCCATGGTGGCATTGATGGCGATCCGAATACAGGAGCGGTTTCCGTACCGATTTATCAGGTAAGTACATACAAACAGGAGGCAATTGGTAAGCACAAAGGCTTCGAGTATTCCCGTACGGGCAACCCGACGCGCCATGCACTCGAAACATACATTGCTGAGCTGGAGGGCGGCGCACGCGGCCTTGCGTTTGGTTCCGGTATGGCAGCTCTCTCCACGATCCTTTCCTTGTTCAACAAAGGAGATCATCTGATTGTGGGTGACGATGTGTACGGCGGTACGTATCGCGTCGTAACACGCGTATTCACTCGTCTCGGTTTGGAAGCTTCCTTCGTGGACACGGGCGATCTCGCAGCGATTGAAAAAGCCGTTCAACCTAACACGCGCGCAATCATCATGGAAACACCTACGAATCCACTGCTGAAAGTAAGCGACATCTCTGCACTCGCTGACATTGCGAAAAGCAAAAATGTGCTGCTGATTGTAGACAACACGTTCATGACGCCTTACTGGCAAAATCCGCTCGATTTAGGTGCAGATATCGTGTTCCACAGCGCGACCAAATACTTGGGTGGCCATAGTGACGTCGTCGCTGGTTTGGTCGTGACCAAAGATGCGGAGCTTGGTGAGGAGCTACACTATGTGCAAAATGCGATCGGAGGCATTCTCGGCCCGCAAGATTCTTGGCTGCTGCTGCGTGGAATGAAAACGCTGGGCGTACGGATGGAAGAGCACGAAACCAATACACGTGCACTTGCAGAGTGGCTGAGCAAGCGCAGCGACATCAAGAAAGTTATTTATCCAGGGCTGTCCGGCCATCCGCAGCATGAGCTGATGCAAAAGCAAGCGCGTGGCTTTGGCGGCATGATTTCCTTTGATGTCGGCAGTGCAGAGCGTGCGGATGAAGTGCTGTCCAAAGTGAAATGGTTCACGCTGGCTGAATCGTTGGGGGCAGTGGAAAGCCTAATCAGCGTGCCTGCTCGTATGACGCACGCATCGATTCCGGCTGAACGTCGGGCTGAATTGGGTATTACGGATGGCTTGGTTCGCATCTCCGTAGGTATTGAAGATGTGGAAGATCTGATCGAAGATCTGGAGCAAGCTCTCTCATAAGGAAGTCGATATGGAGAGGAGAGAAGACATGGGAGTAGCGATAAAAGTTTACGGTACAGAACAACTGTGCGCAAGCTGCGTCAATCTGCCGTCCGCGAAAGAGACGGCAGCATGGCTCCAAGCCGCTGTTGCACGGAAGTTCGGTGAAGGAACCACCGAGATCAGTTACAGCGATTTTCAACATCCGGAGACAGAAGATGACAAAATGTGGGCTGAACGTATCGTAATGGAAGATTTATGGTATCCGCTTGTCATTATTTCCGGGGAAATTGTCGGAGAAGGGAATCCGAAGCTGAAAGACATTTACGCAAAACTTGAAAGCATGGGCTTGTCGCCTCTCCAAGAAGGCGAAAAATAACAACGTCTACTCCTGCCGATATCCGCATACATTGTACGGATGAATAGGCAGGAGGGGGCGTTTTTTTCGTGGAACAGCAAATTGCGCGCTATTTTGAGCTAAAGCAGCTGCTAAAACAGGCAGAGGAAGAAGTCGACCGGTTAAAGGCTGAGCTGTTGGCTGCTTATGAGGCGCCGGGCACTTATGTGAACGATGAGTACAAGCTGATGATTTCCGTTCAGGAGCGGCGTGATTACGATGACAACCGTCTGTACAATGCGCTTCCGGACAAAGACGTGTGGCGGTTGCTCTCGAAAGCGGACACGACAAAAATAACAGGGCTGGTTAAATTATCAATTCTCAATGAGCATATTCTGGACGGAACGTACGAGGTGCGTCATATTCCACAAATCCGCATTTCAAAAAAATAAGAGCGGAAAAAGAAGGTATTGTCGGCAAGCGGCATACCTTTTTTTATACAAAATTTCACTCCCGCTTGAAAACGAAGGGCTTCATTGGTACATATAAGCAGGAAAATGACAAAATCTGTCGAAAAGGGTAGGTTTATCTTTTTGAATCCCAAGCCTTCAGGGAGGTAGGACATGAGTGATTCGACGATAGGGCCAGAGCTATGTCAAACAGCAGACGAATCGCCCGGAGAATTTTATCAATTGATAAAATATGTTCAAGGCCTACTGTACAAAGCAAAGCGTCGCGAGGACGGTCATTTTGTCATCACGGTCATTGAAGGACAGCTAATGGGGCATCTCACGACGTATTATCCACATATTATCGGTAAAACCTTGTACGAGCTGTTTCCCCAAAAGGCTGCTGAACTGGAGAAGCTGTTTTTGGAGGCGGCATGCGGGAAATCCGTTCAATTCGAATGGACTCTTGGAAACAGAGTATTTTGTAACACGCTGTCAGCGATTCATGGAAATCGTCAGGAAACGGAAGTCATCGGCTCCGTCATTGAGATTTCCGAACTGAAGCAGATGCAAAACGAACGCATAAATCTGATTGAAGATTTTAAAAAAACGTTACAAATATTGCCGAATGCGGTGTTTAAGAGCTATCGGTCCGCGGAGGGCAAATTTTATTTAACACTGAACGAGGGTGCGCTGGCGGTAGAGTCGAACTTGACGACTGAACAAGTGATCGGCAAAAGCATCGATGAATTGTTCGATCCGGCTAACGCAGCCATTATCAATCGCTCCTATGAACGCGCGTTTGCGGGGGAGACGGTGGAATTTTTAACAGAAAAGAACGGGCGTTACTTTCATAACTTCGTCATGCCGGTATTTGAGACAGGGGAGAATGGGACACAACCTCCCGTCGTAAAAGAGTTGGTCGGGTTTCATTCGGAAGTAACGGAGAAAAAGCGCACCGAGGAGAAATTCCAGGAGATTGTCAGGGCGGTATCTTCGCATACGGGAGATGCGTATTTTCGATCGCTCGTCGAACAGCTGGCACATATCATGAAGGTTGAAAGTGTCATTTTGGGGAGGACAAGCCCGGGGCAGCCTGATGTGATCCAAACGGTTGAAGTGTATTCAAGCGGAGACTTCCGCGAGAATTTTACGTATAAGCTATCTGATTTGCTCGATGATGACCAAATGATTGCAAACGGGATCATCGAGGGGATGGACCTTTCCTCGAATATGTTCGAGGGAACGCCGCTTGAAAGCAGGGAAACGGGCTGGTACATGGCATTTCCGTTGCTGCAAATAGACCAACACCTCGTAGGCATGCTGCTGATCGTCAACTCACAGCAGCCTGATCTCCTCACCATGCAGATCATCCGAAGCATTGGTAAGGTGTTTGTCAGTCGGACGATAGCAGAGCTGGAGCGCAAACAGGCCGAGGAAGAGCTCGTTGTGACCAATACGCTGCTGAAAGCCACACAGGAGTCGCTGCTGGATGGAATTCTCATCGTTAATACCGACCGTAAGATCATCGGGCACAACAGACGATTCGCTGAGATGTGGCAGCTGCCGGACGAACTTTTGAGCGGCCGGGAAGAGCCCGAGGCACTGCGGTTCGTGCTGGACATTGTCGAGCATGGCGAACTGTTTTACCAGTGGGTGGAGCGCGTGTATGCTGACCCTGAAAGGGTGGCACGAGATGAGGTGCTACTGAAAAACGGGCGCGTGATCGACATGTATACCCAGCCTGCGGTAGCAAAGGACGGCGTCCCGTTTGCGCGGATCTGGTATTTTCGTGATATTACTGAACAGAAGCGGAATGAGGAGCAGATCAAGCACCAGGCTTATTTTGATGCGCTAACCGGCTTACCCAATCGGATGCTTTTCCACGATCGTCTCAGCCAGGCGATTTCGCAAGCGAACCGGTATGGCGAAAAACTGGCCGTCTTGTTTTTGAATTTGGACCGATTCAAGATCATCAACGAAACGCTGAGCCATTTTATCGGGGATGCTTTGCTGAAGGAAGTGTCGCAGCGGCTGGCTACCTGTTTGCATGCGGGGGATACGCTCAGTAGGCTGGGGAGTGACGAATTCAAAATCATCTTGCCTGAAATCAGCCAGGGTGAGGATGCTGCAAAGGTGGCGCAGCAGATTCTTGACGGCCTCTCGCAGCCGTTCGTTCTCGAAGATCACGACTTGCACATCACAGCGAGCATCGGGATCAGTCTGTTTCCCGATGATGGAGCGGATAATAAATCGTTAGTATTCAATGCCAATGCGGCGATGAACCGGGCCAAGGCAAACGGTGGCAACCAGTACCGCCTGTATTCCCCCGCACTGATCTCAACCGCGTTGGAAAAGCTTTCGCTCGAAAGTGAGCTACGCAAAGCGGTGGAGCGTCGAGAACTGGTGCTGCATTACCAGCCGCGGATCAACCTCGCCACCAACAAAGTCATCGGGATGGAAGCGCTGGTTCGCTGGCAGCATCCGCAAAAAGGGAGAATCTCTCCGGCAGCGTTTATCCCGATCGCCGAGGAAACCGATCTGATCGTCCATATCGACCGCTATGTGCTCAGAACCGCGTGCAGACAGGCAAAAGCATGGCAGGATGCAGGCTTTCCTCCGCTGCGCGTAGCGGTGAATATTTCCGCTCGGCATTTTCAGCGGAGCAATCTGATTGAAACGGTTGCGTCGATTTTGGAGGAAACCGGACTCAGCGGGCAGTATTTGGAGCTAGAAATCACGGAAGGCACGACGATGTCGGATGCCGAAACCGCCATTTCACTTATTCGCCAATTGAAAACGTTGGGCATACATATCGCCATCGATGATTTTGGCACAGGCTATTCATCCTTAAGTTATTTGAAGAAATTCCCGATCGATACGCTAAAGATTGACCAGTCGTTCATTCGCGACATTTCGGTCGATTGGGATCATGCATCGATCGTATCCTATATCATCGCGCTAGGTCACAGCTTGCAGCTGAATGTCATCGCGGAAGGGGTAGAGACGGAGGAGCAACGCGCCTTTTTGCAGGCCAGTCAATGCAATGAAATGCAAGGCTACCTGTTCAGTCCACCTGTTCCGCCGGAGGAATTCGAGCGTCTGCTCAGAAGTGATCAGCAGAAATAGAAAAAAGACCAGTCATGCTTGACTGGTCTTTTGTATTCACTAGCCCAAATGCTTTTTGTACATCCACAGAACGCCGCTCTTCATTACGCGCGGCATTTGGCCGACGAGGGACAGCTTGCCCATCATGCCGAAGCCTTCTTTTTTCCCGAGGGAGCCGAGAGTTCCCTTGAGCTTGATTTTTGGCAATGCTGGAATCGCGATGCCTTTCATTTCTGCTTTAAGGGCGACAGCGATCTGTTCACCCTGACCTTCCGCCAGCTGGGCGCTCGGCGCATAAGGGAGGCTCGCACAGTCACCGACAATATAGACGTTGCTGTATTCAGGAAGCTGGTTGTATTGATTCACAACAGCGCGGCCGCTGCCATCCTGTTCGACAGGAAGCTCGCGGACAATGCGGTTTGCCTGAATGCCGGCTGTCCACACAATAGCGTCGCTTGTGAGCGGCTGATTGTGATTGTAGACAACGCCTTTTTCCACGCGATCGACTTGCGCATGGGAAATCAATTGTACTTCATGCTCCACAAACCATTGGGAAGCGTATTGCTGGAGCTTTTTCGGGAATGGGCTGAGAATGCTTTCCCCGCGGTCGAGAATGCGAATATTTAAATCAGGACGGCTTTCGCGCAGCTCGGAAGCGATCTCTACGCCGCTCAAGCCGCCGCCGACAACCGTTACTTGTCCGTACGGATTCACGTTGTTGATGGCCGCATACGTGCAGCGCGTTGCGTTCATGGTTTGAATGGAATGGGTAAAATCTTCAGCGCCAGGAATGTTATGGTAACGGTCCTCACAGCCTAAGCCGATTACGAGCCAGTTGTAATCCAGTGTATCGCCGTTGGAAAACTGTACAACCTGCTGTTCCAAGTCAACCTTCGTTACTTCACCGAACTTGGTGGTAAGACGGGAATCGGTTGGAAATGCTACTCGTACATTATGCTCAGGCTCGGTTCCGGCAGCCAAAGCATAATACTCGGTTTTGAGACCATGAAAGGGCATGCGGTCTACCAATGTGATAAAAACATCGTCCGGTAGTTCTGGGGTAAGCATGCGTTCTACAATCCGTAGACCCCCGTAACCTCCGCCAAGGATAACGAGACGTTTCATAGGAAGTATGGTCCTTTCTGTTTCTCCAATGTATTTGTTCATTTTGTTCTATCCAATCTATTTTTAGACGGATTTGTGCAAAAAAGCAAGCAGAATCTTTTTTCCCACATCTTCCACGCTGGCTTTTTCACTCATTCGCGGTACAATAGAAAGGTGAAAGGCAACTTTCGTTCGGATTTGGGAAAGACAGGTGATAATCGATGAGACCGATCGTTGAATTTTGTTCCAGCAACGTATCCTCTTACACCAAACAGGTGTTTCAAATATTGGAAGAAGACACTGAGCTGGACGCCGTGGAATACGGCTGCCTTGGTCATTGCGGCGAGTGCTACATGGAGCCGTTCGCCCTTGTGGATGGCGAATTCGTCTCAGCACCAACGCCGGATGAACTGCTGGTTAAAATCAAGGAAAAGCTGCGTGAATCCAAGGAAGCGCTGGAAAAGGACTTTCCCTTTTAAAGGTGAAAGTCCTTTTCCATGTCTCTTTACGATCAGGGCTAAGGTGTCGAGATATGTTTAGTATTCCTTGATTACGTTGTAGAATGTATCGCGCTCCAGCGCTTTTTTGCCAGCGCCTTGAATCAGCCAGACGAGATCGTCGACGGTCAGGCCAGCTTGAGTGAGAGCACCGGCAGCATGGCTGATCCGCTCTTCCACCAATGTGCCGTGAACGTCGGATGCGCCCATGGTCAGCGAAATTTGCGTCAGCTGTGTGCCGATGTTGATGAAATATGCTTTCATGTGCTGTACATTGTCCAGCATGAGACGGCTGATCGCCATCGTTTTCAAGTCATCGAACGCGGATGTGCGACGCTTGATGCCGGCAGAAGCTTTCATCGGTTGTACGGCAAGCGGGATGAAGACCATATAGCCGCCTGTCTGATCTTGCAGCTCACGCACGCGAAGCATATGGATCACGCGCTCTTCCAACGTTTCGATAGAGCCGTACAGCATGGTAGCATGGGTTTTCAGGCCCAGCTCATGTGCGGTTTGGTGAGCACGAAGCCAGTCGTCGGTGCTCGCTTTTTCCGGGCTCATTTTTTCGCGGTAGCGTTCAGTCAAAATTTCCGCACCGCCGCCAGGCATCGTATCGAGGCCCGCTTTGATTAGCTCTTGGATAACTTCGTGGAAGCTGATGCCGGCAATGCGTGAGAAGAACTCGATCTCTGCGCCGGTGTATGCTTTGATAGCGACATTTGGGTATGCTTTTTTCAGCGTGCGAATCGTATCCAGATAGTAATCGAACTTCTGGTGCTGGTTGTGGCCGCCGACGATATGGAATTCGCGAATGCCTGGATAGAAGCGGGCTTCAACATAGTGAAGCAGCTCATCCATGCTCATGGTGTACGCGCCTTCTTCGTCGATGTCACGGCGGAACGCACAGAAACGACAGTTCGCTTCGCAAACGTTCGTCGGGTTGATGTACATGTTTTGAACAAAGTACACATTGTCCCCGTTCTTTTGCTGATTGACATAATTGGCCAGCTGACCGATCGTCAAAAGGTCGTTGGATTGGAACAAGGCGACGCCATCTTCTTTCGTCAGCCGTTCCCCATGCAGCACTTTTTCACGAATAGCTGCCAGTGATTTGTCCTGAGGTTGGAGTTCGAGGATATTCAAGACAAGTTCCTCCTTTCGTATGCGGGCTCATTCAGACTCGAATGAAAGCTCCGTTCTTTCGGGCAAAACAGAAACATCAAAACGCATCAAATACACCTGTCTTGTTTCTGCCATTTACGCAGTCAATTCAGGTGGTTACAATAAAGAAAAGTAGAAAATCGAAGCATATGCGCTTTCCTATGAAAGAGACTGACCTTATTATAAAGCTGTTTAAGAAACGGAACAATCATAAACTAGAGGAAATAGGAGATGAATTGGTAAAAATTTACAAAAGACGCCAATTCTTTATTCTTTTTCTATATATGTTTGGTAATTTATGTTTGAAAATGACAGTAAATTCCTGTAGAATAAAGGCAAGTAAACTTCATATCAAAGGTAGGAGGAGATTATGATGCGGGAAAAGTTGCTCGAAAAAATCGAACTCCTTCGACAGCAAATGGTTAAATTGGGTTTGGAATGTGGATTGGATCATCCGGACGTACTGGAATGCAGTAAGCAGATCGATCGACTTCACAATGAATTACTCCAGATGGATCATGGCTCGTCTAAGGGGAAAGCATTGAATACGAAGCCTTACCGTTTTTATATATTGGAGTCCAAGATGAACTTTGCTTAAAAGGTAGCCTACCGTATTTCGATGTGAAGCAAATAGCCAATCATGACGAATAAATACATCCGATTGCCCATAGGGTCGATCGGTTTTTTTGTACATAAAGGAGGCGCTACTTTTGAAAATCAGCAAGGAAAACGCAGAGCACTATATATGGGGGGAGCGTTGCGACGGCTGGCATCTGGTGAAAAACGGGGCGCTCAGCGTCATTCATGAGCGTATGCCTGCAGACACCCAGGAGGTGCGGCATTACCATGAGCAGGCGCAGCAGTTTTTCTTTGTCCTATCGGGTGTCGCCACGCTCGAGGTTGATGGGGAAGTCGTGACCATCGAACCGCATCAAGGGGTGGAGGTACCCCCGCATGTTCCACACCAGATGATGAACAGGAGTGGGGCTGAAATCGAGTTTTTAGTCATTTCACAGCCAACCAGCCGGGGTGACCGGATCAATGCCTAAACTTGTTGAACATAACACTATCTGGATAGTGGGAACCTTGTTGGCTGATGATTTTCTTAGTATACTAAAGGGGAGAAAGTATGCTTCACAAGGGAGGGAATTAGCATGATCACATTGACAGAACAAGCTGGCTCAAAAGTGAAGGAACTGTTGGCGGCGGAAAACAATCCGAATATCTTCCTGCGTGTTGGGGTACGACCAGGCGGATGCAGCGGCTTCTCCTACGGCATGGGCTTCGACGAAGACGTTCGCGAGGGTGACCATACGTTGGAGCAGTTCGGCATTAAAGTGGTTGTAGATGCGGACAGCTATCAATATATTAATGGACTCGAAATCGACTACAAGGAATCGATGATGGGTGGCGGCTTCACCATGACCAACCCAAATGCGATCGCAAGTTGCGGCTGTGGCTCCTCCTTCCGTACAGCGAAGGATGAAGGCAAAGCTGAGAAATGCGACGACTAAACGAAGAAAAACCTCGATGGTATTGCGGAATCGCGTGCCATCGAGGTTTTTTGCTTGTACTAAGTGCAACCGCGGCTCCACCAAAAACGTGGCGTAGCCAGGTTTTCTAAAAAAAAGCGGTTTACAGCATCAACCAAACCGGCGTTACATAGTACAAGGCGGACGAAGAATAAACTAGTCATGAGCCATACGTCACCAGTTTGCTGCGACATGCTTCCTTTACTGCTGGGCGAGCATTTCATGCTGGAGACGCAGCTCCCGCTTGAGGATTTTGCCGCTCGGGTTGCGGGGGAGATTATCCGCGATCACGATGAATTTCGGCGCTTTAAACGATGACAACCGCTCCCGGCAAAATGCCAAAATTTCGTCCGCAGTCAGGCTTTCTCCCGCTTTCGGAACAACAACGCCGGTAACCGCCTCGATCCAGTACGGATGGGGAACTCCAATAACTGCGACCTCAGACACTTTGGGGTGCTGGTAAATCAATTCCTCCACTTCCCGGCTGGATACATTTTCTCCGCCCGATTTAATCATATCCTTTTTCCGGTCCACCACCGTAATATAGCCTTCCTCGTCCATAATCCCTAAATCGCCGCTATGGAACCACCCGTTATGAAAAGCGGCTGATGTTTTCTCGGGATCTCGAAAATAGCCGAGCATCGCATGGCTGGTCCGATGTACAATCTCGCCGATCGATCCGCGAGGGACTTCATTCCCTTCGTCATCGACGATGATGGTTTCGACGTTGAGCGACGGCTTGCCGGCGGAACCTGGTTTCCGTAGCTGATCATCCGGCTTGAGCACGGTGGCCAGTGGGGCTACCTCGGTCTGTCCGTAAAAATTCCAAAATTGCGCATCTGGTAAGCGCTTCCGTAATTCTTTTAACACCTCTACAGGCATGATCGCTGCGCCATAATAGCATTTTTTTAGTGAAGTGAGATTGCGGGCTGCGAATTCAGGCGAGCGCAAAAGCGCAATCCAGACGGTGGGCGGGCAGAACAGCTGTGTTGCCTTGTGCGTCTCGACCGTTTCGAGCAACAGGTCAGGCGTGGCTTGCTCCAAAATGATGCCGCTCGCCCCCAGATACACGTATGGGCCGAGAAAGCAATGCAGCTGTGCACTGTGGAATAGAGGCAAGGCGTGAATGGCGATGTCGTCTTCAGCCATGCTCCCGTCTATAATGGTGCTCACGTATTCGGAGATTAGGTTTTTATGGGTCAGCATAACACCTTTTGGTTTAGATTCCGTCCCGCTCGTATACAAAATATGAGCGATGTCATCATCCTGCAGATCCACGTCCGGCTCATTTGCGCTTGCTTGCTCAATCAGCTCGCGGAACTGGTGCCAGCCGTCCTTTGGGGCGGATGGTTTGGAGATGATCGCTTTTAGTACGATGCCGCACCCTGCCTGCTCGATGGCGTCATCCGCCAATGAGATGAACTCGGGGGAGGCGAAGCAGGCGCTCACCTCGGCATGGCCAAAAATAAAGGCGATATCGTCCTTGTTCAGCATGAAATTGATCGGGACGAGAATGACGCCGGCTTTTGCTAGCGCAAAATTAAGGATGGCAAAGTCTAGGGAGTTGCGAGACAGCACCGCGGCGCGGTCGCCTTTTTGCAGCCCGGAAGCGCGTACCGCATTTGCCGTGCGATTGACGATCTCGTCCAGCTGCGCATATGTAAAGCTCTCCTCGGCGAATTGCAGCGCCATTTTGGTCGGGAACCGCCTTTTGCTCCGGCGCAGCAGATCGCCTAACGTATTTCTTCTGACACGTTGAATCTCGCTCATGAACTACCCCTCCATAACAAAACAGGTTTGTCCTTTTTCAGTATTATAACTCTTTTCTGAAAACTCACCAAGTAGAGGATTTGCCGCTCCCATAACGGAATGCTAAAACACAGCGAGGAAAGGAGCATGCCATGAAACGGAAATTTGCCAATCGACCAGACTGGAAACGAATTTACCAAAAAAGGTATGCATCGATGGAAAAACAAGACAGCCAGTTTGCGGGAATCGTGACGATTTTTGCAATCGACGAGGTGCGTGAGCCGCTCGTCATGGGCTGCTGCAACGTCAGCGTCTGCGTCGCGGATGCTGGCTACGTCTGGCTGCAGCATTTTCCTGAACATAGTCATTTTACGCTGACGACGATGTTCAATCAGGCAGGGGAGATCGTTCAGCATTATATCGATATTGTCAAGGATCATGGGGTGACGAATGAGGGCATCCCCTGGTTTGATGATCTATACCTCGACGTTGTGAAGCTGCCGACGGGCGAGCTAGAAATTATCGACGGTGACGAGCTGGATGAAGCGCTGCAGAAGGGCGTCATTACACAAGCCGATCACGATTTGGCGTGGCAGGAAGCCAATCGGATCAAAGGGCTGATTGAACAAGACCAGTTCCCGCTCTTTTCGCTCTGCGTTCCTCATTATCGGGGGTTATTGGGTAAGGTTTAGAAACGGGGGAAGACGATGAACGTTTTGCTGTTAGGAGCTAGCGGATACGTGGGATCGGCGATTTACCATCGGCTTGCCAGCCAACCTTCCGTAACGGTATATGGGACGGCTTGCAGCGCCGAATTAACTTCGGAATCTATCAGGGTGGATGTCACTCGCTATGATCAACTGGAGGCGTGCCTTACAAATACTCAGCCATCCGTCGTCATATGGGCTTTAATGGGGCAAGAGGAGCTCTTGATCGAACAGGGGCTTCATTACCTGCTTACACTCCTAACGTCGCGCACAAGGCTTTTGTATTTGTCTACGGATGGAGTATTTGGCGACGGGAGAGGAGATTATCGTGAGGAGGATGAGACAAGCGACATTCAAGGAGACAGTGCGCTGGCTGTCTATAGCAATGCCAAACGTAAGGGGGAGGAAATGATAAGTCGATGTCACCAAAACCATCTCATTTTGCGAACAGGGCCTGTGTATGGGGCCAACCCGGACGGGAACGACAGAAGGGGGCAAAGCCTGGCAGCTGCACTCGCTACTGGCAAGCCTTATAGTCGAGCAGATAATGTGTTCCGAACGTTTGTGCATGTGGATGATTTGGCGGAAGCCATTGCCGAGCTGTGTGAAACAGAGGTGACAGGCAAATTACATGTAGGGCCGCAAAAGAAAGAGAGTCACTTTTCATTTTCGCAAAAGATGGCAAAGCATCTTGGCTACTCCCCTGATCTGGTGGTTCGGGAGCAAATGCCAGAATTAGATGCACGAGCAATTGGGCTCCCCTTCGACACTTCCCTATGCACGGAATTAGCCTCTACACTACTCCGGACCGTCTTTCGGTCGCTATAACTGGCAAAGTAAAAATCCGACGGTGCGGGCATAATAGGAGGGAAAGGAAATCGACAAAGGAGGACGCCTCATGTCAAACGAAAAACGCCCGACCACTGCTTCGGCAGGTTCCCGCAGCACGCCGCCCAAGACCGGCGAAAACACAACCCACAACCGCAAAAAGTAAAAAACCGGGAGTCTCCCCGGTTTTTTTAAATTTTCTATAATCGTTTTTTTAAATTCCAGCTGAATATAATACAAACCGCCCCCATATGGAGGCGGCTATAATCGAGCCCGATCGTTTATTTCTGGGTACTAACGATTATTCTCTTTGGCACATCTACCTCCGATGAAGAGGATGAGTTACCGTAAAGACTAACGCTTGTCTCCCGCGAAACTCTCGACGAGGTGATCCACTACATTGTCCACGGCACATCGCCTCCGTTACGGATTTGGTCCGTTTAAATCGGTGACCACCGGGCTCGATGATAATAGTATGGCCAGCAGAAGAACTCTTATACATCCTATAGAAGAAAAAAATCCCAAATAGACCAAGAACAGCCTATTGAAGCAGATCGTTTCCTTGGTAATAATAGAGAGGCACACAATTCCTTGTATAACTGATTTTGGGGAAATTTCTTTATTCAAACAACCAGCCTAGATGTTGGTTGTTATTTTTTTTGCAGCAAAGGGTCTGAAATGACGATTTGTGCATTTTTGTTCAGCTCGTCCACATAATCGTTCGGTGTCAGCTTGGAATTGTGCTGTTTGTTATAGGCAGCTGTCAGTTTTTGCACGAGCAGCAATTCTTTTAACTTGGTGGTTAATGATTCTTCTGTATAACTTCTACGCTCCAAATAGGTTTTGTAGGCATCTTCCGAACCGAGTTTTGCTTTCAATTGCTTCAGTTCATCCTGCACCTGTTTTTCATCAACAACGGTTCCCGTTTTCTTGGCTTCCTGCTCGATCAGGATGCTGGATGTCAACGCGGAAAGGGTTTTATCTCCGTATTTTTGCTTCATCGCGTCGTACAACTGCTGCTCTGTTACTTTCTCGCCGTTGACCGTAGCGACGGTTGCAGCGCTGTGGCCGCCTCCCGAAGTAGTGACACCCAGGATAACCAGTGCCAAAACGAGCACACTGATCGTCAGTATGGTCAGATCGAATTTTTTCACGTGATGGTACCTCCGTTTTTTTCAAGATCTAGTACGTCGACTAGTATACAATTGAAATGTGGAAAAGCAATGAAAATGTAAATAAAAAACAATGGGAAAATCAGTATGACGCCCACTCGTCGACTGCAACGATCTGCTCCATCTGGCAAAGCGAGCACCACGTTACGTGCATGCATTGCCGGAGGGAGAGATCGGGATAGCCATTGTCCTTTTTTGCATCGTCGATTTCGCGGTATGGACTGTAATCTCCGTAATAATCAGCCAATCTGCCGGTGTCTTGCAGCTGTAGGCTACAGTTGGGGCAGAGCGAGGCTAAAGCGGTGAAGCCGTTGCAAATCGGGCATAACGTTTTCATGAAAAAACCCCCTCCATTCCTACTTTGTGCGAGTTGAGAAGGGGCTATGCAGCGATGAGCAGTTTACAGGCAAGGAAAAGCCCCGGACAATAAAGCCCGAGGCGAAGAGACGTTTACTTTTTGAAGTTATCCATGCTTGAAGAGTGGCCAGGCTGCAGTTTGGCATCCGGGTTGATGTAGCCCATGGCATTGTTGACGGCGGTAGGAGCTTCGCCGAACCCGACCGCAATCAATTTGACTTTTCCCGGATATGTAGCGATATCGCCTGCCGCATAAACGCCGGGCATGCTTGTCTCCATTTTTGAATTGACGACAATCGCACCTTTTTCCAATTCGATTCCCCAGTTTTTTATCGGCCCGAGGGACGAGATGAAACCGAAGTTGACGATGACCGCATCGACTTCGAGCTCTTGCACTTCTTTGGTCGTGACGTTTTGAATCACGACGCGCTCAATGTTTTGGTCGCCGTGCAGCGCGGTGATTTCATACGGTGTCACCACGTTCACTTTGGAAGCCATCAATGTTTCCACACTGTGCTCATGAGCACGGAATTTATCACGGCGATGGATCAGTGTCACTTGGGATGCGATCGGCTCAAGCATAAGCGACCAGTCAACCGCAGAATCGCCGCCGCCTATGACCAGCACGCGCTGACCTTTGAAGGAATTGAGATCCGTAACGAAGTAGTGCAAGTTGGATTTTTCATATTTCACAGCATCCGGGTGCTCAAGACGACGCGGTTCGAATGCGCCAACGCCCGCTGTGACGATCACAGCTTTGGAATAGTGGATGCTTTTGTCCGATGTAATCTCAAACACGCTATCGTTATTTTTTACGACATTTTCGACTTTTTCTTCGAGGCAAATGGTTTGATCAAATTGGGCAAGCTGCTGCTTTAAGCCATTGACCAGGTCTTGCGCCAATACTTTAGGAAACCCTGCTACATCATAAATATACTTCTCCGGATAAAGTGCAGCCAATTGACCGCCAAGCTGCGGCATGCTTTCAATAATTTTTACGCTCGCTTGACGCATTCCGCCATAAAAGGCAGTAAATAAACCGGCAGGACCGCCACCAATAACGGTAATATCATAGACTTGATCGTCCTTTTGGAGAAGACTCAATCCAATGCACCTCCGGGTATATGATGATGGAATAAAGCACACCTATTTATTATAAACATCATAACGAAAGAAAAAAAGGATATCGACCCAATATTGCGAAAAATAGCTTGAAAATATTGTCGGATTCTTGGTAAGATGAATACTATAATGTGAAAAGTTTGTGAAGCCTTTTTTTGGATAGAGTTGTGCATTTTTTCACAAAGTGCTGGTTGTCTTTGTACTTCTATATATTTGGCAGCGTAGCCGCAATGATTTGGGACATTTTATGTACTAACAGCTCTTGTGAAATTTGCCACATTCTTTTCTCATAGATAAGCCAAATCGGAAAAGGAAGGGATTCTTCAATGAGCACGCCAAAAATTTTGATCCTTGGCGCAGGGTACGGTGGACTTTTGACAACGCTGAAGTTGCAGCAAAAGCTTCACTACAACGAAGCGGAAGTGACGTTGGTCAACAAGCATGATTATCATTACTTAACCACGTGGCTGCACGAGCCGGCTGCGGGAACTGCTCCTGCATCCCGCGCGCAGGTGGACCTGCACAAGATTATCGACAAAACAAAAGTGAATTTCGTCAAAGGAACGGTTGCAAGTATCGAACCTGAGGCGCAGACGGCCACGCTCGAGGATGGCACTGTGCTTTCGTATGATTATCTGGTGATTGGGCTCGGCAGCGAACCGGAAACATTCGGAATCGAAGGCTTGCGCGAGCATGCGTTCAGCATCCGCAGCATCAATGCGGTACGCCAGATTAGCGAGCATATCCGTTACATGTTTGCCAAGTTCAAAAATGACCCGACACATACGGAATATTTGACGTTTGTCGTCGGCGGAGCAGGCTTTACCGGCATCGAGTTTTGCGGAGAGCTGGGCGACCGTATCCCTGAGCTTTGCGAAGAGTTTGACGTGAATCCGGATCTGGTCAAAATCTATAATATCGAGGCGGCTCCTTCTGCGCTTCCTGGCTTTGACAAGGAACTCGTCGACTACGCGATGGAAGTCTTGATGAAAAAAGGGATTGAGTTTAAAATAAATACGCCGATCAAGCAATGCACGCCAGAAGGTGTCCTGCTTGCGACAGGCGAGGAGATCAAATCGGCGACGGTCGTTTGGACCGGCGGGGTTCGCGGAAACAGCATTGTCGAGCGCTCCGGCTTTGAAGTGATGCGCGGACGCGTGAAAGTGGATGAATACCTGCATGCGCCTGGCTATGAGAATGTATTTGTCGTCGGCGACTGCGCCCTCATTTTCAACGATCAAGGACGTCCGTATCCGCCAACCGCACAAATCGCGGGGCAAGAAGGCGAAAACTGCGGAGACAATCTCGTTGCGTTGGTGCGCGGCGAATTGATGCAAAAGTTCACGCCTGAATTGCTCGGTACGCTGGCTTCTCTCGGTAAAGGAGAAGGCATGGGGCAGGTCGGTGACAAGAAGCTGTTCGGCTCCTCGGCCGCGTTGATGAAAAAAGCGAGCGACCTGCGATATTTGGTCAAAATCGGCGGTATTGGTCTCGCCATGAAAAAAGTAAAACTGTAAGAGGTATAGCGATGCGCCATTGCAGCGTTCAAGTCAGAGGATTGCTTACACGAGATGAACTGGACCGTTACAACGGATTGATGGAAGTCGGAGGCTTTCTAGAAGAGCAGAAGCGGTACGACCTGGTCCATCATGTCCAGCAAGAGATCGACATTTTGATTTTGCCTGCGATCGAGCGCCTGAAAGAAAAGGGACGCGAGCGCGATCGGGAAAATCTGCGTTACATGATTGATAACGGGCTTTTGGATGAAGAAGACTGATTCCATCGCGCCTGACGAGAACAGCCGCCTTTTTACAGGGTGGCTGTTTTTGCTATACAATGGAAAAATTAACGTGTTAGATTGGCCAAATGAATGGAGGTAGCGAATACATGCCGAGAGATTCAAAAGTATGGCTAGGCGCGGCGGGAATCGTGCTGCGAAACAATGAGGCATTGGTCGTGAAAAAAGCGTATGGTGGCATGAAGGGCAAGTGGTCGTTCCCCGCAGGCTTCGTCCAGCAAGGAGAGCGCGTCGATGAAGCGGCCGCGCGCGAAGTCCTCGAAGAGACAGGGATTACGGCTCGCCCGTTGCAAGTGGTCGGGGTGCGCTCCGGCGTAATTAAAGAGGAAATCAGCGATAACATGGTTGTCTTTTTGATGGAATACGTGAGCGGCGAACCGCATCCTCAAGCGGGGGAAATCGAGGTCGCGCAGTTTTTGCCGGTGGAGGAAGTGCTGACAAGCCCGCTCTCCACGCTTTATATGAAAGCCATTTTGCCGAGAGTGCTGGAGCAGGCTCCTGCGCTGATCGGCAAAGATTACCCGGTGGATCCGATTTTTGGCTATACTTCCTATAAAATCTTTTCCTGATTTCTTTGCAAATGTGGGCTGATCTGATATAGTAAGTAAACATTATCTAAACTTTCAGTTAATTCAGTTCAGCCAACAACCAGCAAAGAAAGGGGAATGAGCGAATGAAGTCGATCGTTTCTTTTGAGAGTTGCTTGTATTGCAGCGGAGAGGGATATTTCCATGTGATGGTCGGGGGGACTGAGAACTGTCCCCAGTGTCAAGGCACTGGAAAAAATCCAGAAGATAGGGCGGTCCCGCTTGCCGTCATGACGGGAAAATAGCGCATCGCCATTTCCAGATGGATTGACCCACGCTGCGCTTTTCGCTACACTAGACGCTAGAGAACACACGTGTAGTGGAGGCGGCTTATGAATATTATTCAATTTTTGATTTCCATTGTGCTGTTTACGATTCTCGCGTTTGGAATCGGTTTTATTTTAAATATGGTGCTGCGCACGACTTGGTTGCCGGTTATCGTATGCGTCGGCGTCGTCATTGGTGCGCTTGTGCTGAAAAATATTGTTCCCACTGGTTACGATTTGACGATTCTTTTGTTCGGCATGGCCGGTTCTGTGATGAGCGGCTACACGATTCAGCTTTTGCGGAAAAAAGGGTATCGGATGTTTTAACGGTGACGATAAAAAACGAAGGCAGGCGAGAACATCCGCCTGCTTTCGTTTTTTTCGTATGAAGGGATTAGTCGTTTGCGGCTTGAATGGCGTTATCCCAGGATGGAAAGTAAAACAGCGCGTTGCGCATCAGCTCGGGATCGGCTACCTTGACCGCTTTCTTGGCCAACGATCCGCCTCCCGACTGGATGCTGCGAATGCGTTCCAACACTTGATTGTTGCTCATCGAAGGGTCCATTAAAAACATCTCCTTTATGAGTGGGATACTACTAGTCTGGAAAAGGATGGCGGGCTTTAAACCACTTTCGTACAAGCAAAAATGTTCAGATGATTCCAATCAATCCTGTGCATTTATGTATACTTCTCTCATTTCTGGACATGACTAGTTGATGAGAGGAGGTTCATTGCTGAATGAACGCGAAGAATTGGAAGAAGTTTATTAGCGCAGCCGCACTCGGCTTGATGCTCCTGACCGGGTTCGCTACCACAGGTTACACGTACAATGTAGCAGAAACGTATTCCAGATGGGACAGTTTTGGTGTCTCGGAGAAACGGGAAGGGGAAAAGGTAGTCAAACGACGCACCGTTTCCGCCAGCTCACTCACACAAGTCATTGATAAAGACGAATACATCGATAAATCTTTTGAACAATATCCAAAAGTACGTGTTGTAGCGACAGGGTACTATTCAGGCATTGAGTCCACGGGGAAAACGCCGGATCATCCGACCTATGGCATCACGTATTCCGGGGTGAAGGTGCAGCGCGCGACGTATTCGACGATTGCGGCTGACTTGCGAGTGTTTCCTTTAGGGACCGTGCTCTACATTCCCGGTTATGGCTATGGCGTGGTAGCGGACAAAGGTGGAGCGGTACGCGGCAATACCATCGATCTTTATTTCGAAACGAAAAAGGACATTTTTGAGCAGTGGGGTAAAAAGACACTGGAAGTGTATGTGGTCCACAGAGGTGGCGGAAAAGTCACCGAGGCGATGATGAAGGGCTTGAATGAAAAAGGAATCGCCGCAATGGCGCAGCCGATCGATTAAGGCACACAAAAACGGTCGTGACCGTTTTTCCCATCTCATCGGGGGACAAAAGTGCTGATCGCAAGCGGTCACATCAATCTAATGAATAACGTCGAGACGTTTTTTAGAAAAAAAGCCGGACGAAAGAGAAATCTCTTTTGTCCGGCCTTTTTCGTATCATACTCGTAATTCCGTGCTGGCAACAGGATGAATCAAACCGATCAGTTGCTCCAAACCATCGAGAATGCGCGGAGATGGCCGGCAAAAAAGGCCTTCCTCCAACAGATGGACATTGCCGCTGGTGATCGCCCTCATCGTTTGCCATTCGGGGCGGTCCGTAATCATTTCGCGCTTGATTCGTTTCAGCTCGATGCCGCACCAGACGATGCAAATATGTTCAGGATCGCGCTCCGCTACCATCTCACGGGTCGCCTTTACATTCGCTTCTGTAAAGTCGTCGAATACGTTGACAGCCCCAGCCAGCGAGCTGACATCGGTTAGCCAGTTGCCCCGTCCTGGCGTGTAAATCGGATTGGGCCACCATTCCCAGTATAGCTTGGGCCGTTCGGTAAAAGCTGTCGCCCGCAGACGCAGACTCCCAAGCCGCTCGGTGAAACGCTCTGCTGCAATTGCCGCTTGCTGCGGGATGCCCGCCGCCTGCCCGACCGCGAGAATGTCAGCGGGGATTTCATCGAGATGGCTCGGATTGAGCACAATATGCGGAATATTCCGTTGCTTCAGCTCGTCAACATTCCGCTCCATACCGGGTACGCTCAAGGATGCGACAACCAAATCGGGCGAGAGTGCTTCGACCTTTTCCATATCGATGGTCAAATCAGGCCCCACACGCGGCAGATGCTGCCATTGCGGTGGCCAATCGGAATGATCATCCAGGCCGACGACTTGCTCATCGAGCCCCAGCTCGAAAAGGATTTCCGTGTTGCTGGGGCAAAGGGAGACAATTCGCATGTGATTCCCTCCATTTTTGCAAGTGTAAGACGAGAGTGGGTACGCTAGATGGTGTAGAATGAATAATAGAGAACGATGGCGATCAGGATACCGAGCCAGCCGCCCATAAACACTTCAATTGGCTGGTGCCCGAGCAGTTCCTTCAACTTTTTCGCTTTTTCTTCTTTCGGCTTGATTTTGAATGTGCGCATGCCTTCCAACAGATGGTTGAATTCGTCAACCAGGCGATTCAAGACCTCCGCATGCATGCCGGCATGTCTGCGCACGCCCGCCGCGTCGAACATGACGACAATCCCAATAACCGCGGAGATGGCAAACGAGCTGCTGTCAAAACCTTCGCGAATCCCGACCGCCGTGGAAAGCGCGGTGACAGCGGAGGAGTGGGAGCTGGGCATACCGCCCGTGCTAAACATCAATGGCCATTGCCATTTTTTGGCCGCCAGGAAATGGAGCGGAATTTTGATAAATTGTGCGATGCCGATTGAAAGGAGTGCCGCCCATAAGGGGAAATTGTTTAAAAGTATGCTCATGAATCAGGACCGGTCCTTTCCGTAAACTGTTGCTTCTGACATTATTGTATCAGAATCGCAAGTGAATCATCCGTTAAGTTTTCATAAGTAACGTGCACAGCTTGGACACGCGTGAGGAGTGTGAAAAACGATGGCTGCCCAATACCCGGAACAATACTACGAATTTTTTCGCAAGTTCAACGTTGGCGAGTATTATGAATGCCACGACCTCCTTGAGGATATCTGGATGGAGGACAAGACCAATAAGTTTCTGCAAGGAATGTTGCAGTTGGCTGTGGGCATCTACCATTTTGAATGTGGTAATATGAAGGGAGCGAGATGGATGTTTACCAACGCCCGGAAATATCTCGCAAACTACACGCCGGTTTATTGGAGCTTGAACGTGGAGCAGGTGATCGACTACATCGAGGAATGTTTAGCCGCCTTGCCAGAAATCGACAGCATTCCGTATCAAGAAGTGAAAAGCATCCCATTTCCGTATCGAAAACTGCAACTTGAGCAACAATCATAATCGAGATTGTACCATAATATCAAGACCTCGACAAAGGAGTGTTTACAATGGCATTCACAAATCCTGACAATGACAAGCGCCGCCAAATTTTGGTGGACGCAAAAACCATCGCGGTGGTGGGCTGCTCGAACAAACCGGACCGCACCAGCTATATGATTGCCGCTGCCATGCAGCATGCCGGATACCGGATCATTCCGGTCAATCCAGTTATCGCAGGGCAAACCGTATTGGGTGAAACCGTGCTCGGATCGCTACTTGACATCCATGAACCGGTGGACATCGTCAACGTGTTCCGCCGCAGCGAAGAGACGCTGCCGGTGGCGGAAGATACTGTGAAGATGGAGCAAAAGCCAAAAGTGTTCTGGTTGCAGGAAGGCGTATATAATGAAGCGGCTGCGTCTCTGGTTGCTGAGCACGGCATCGAGGTCATTATGGACCATTGCATCAAAGTGGATCACGCCATTCTGGTTCCGCGCAATCGCTAAAGGAGGGCATACATATGGGGTTGGACCAACAGCAGAGCGGCGCTCCAGCGAAAGACCGCGTACCGCCGAATCAAAAGGTGACGACAGGCTTTCCGGTGCTGCACTACGGCGATGTGCCTGTTTATAACGATTTGCGCGACTGGACGTTCCGGCTTTTCGGTGCGGTGGAGGAAGAGCAGACGCTCACCTTCGATCAGTTGATGGAGCTGGGGATGACCCACGTGACCAATGATATCCATTGTGTGACCGGCTGGAGCAAGCTGGACAACGAATGGGAGGGCATTCCCGTAGAGGCGGTCGTCGCGCTGGCAAAAGTGAAGCCGGAAGCCAAATATGTCGTGCTGCATGCCGAACACGGCTGGACAGCGAACATGCCGCTCGCCGACTTCATGGCCGCGGGCAACGTGTTTGCCACCAAGCATAACGGGGAAGCGCTGACACCTGATCACGGGTATCCGCTGCGTTTTGTGATCCCGCACCTTTATTTTTGGAAGAGTGCAAAATGGGTGCGCGGTGTAGAGTTCGTGGAGAAGGATAAGCCGGGGTTTTGGGAGAAGAACGGGTATAATATGTATGGAGATCCTTGGCGTGAGCAAAGATTCGCTTGGGATTGAATGGGAATGAAAAGCGTCTAATGGGAACTGCATGTTAATCGCATATAGACTTAGAAATCTATTTTGAAAAAAAGAGGTATTCAGGAACGAAAAAACACGTTCTTGAATACCTCTTTTTTCAAACTATCCAACTTCTATCTGAATCAATCAAAGTTGCTTTTATTGTCTGGTGCTTACCGTCCTAAATTCATTCAGTTGAATATTACAAAAAGATTGACAACTCGAAAAAAATAATTAGAATCTAATTAAAAGACTAAATAAAGACGTTATAAAAATCGTAAAAACACTTAATTATACGTAAATCGACCATACGTTCATTAGAAAGGTAGTAAAACAGATAATAAAAGACTAATTAAAGACAAAATACAGGGTGAAAAAATGAAAATTAAAATGGCGATAATTGGTCCTGAAAATTTGGTAACAGCAATCAAAAAGGTTGCTGATGAATTTGAGGAGCTAGAATCCGTTCTACTCGTTTATGAGTCGGAAAAGGAATCCCCAGCATTGATAAAACAGTGTAAGGAAATAATCGATGTCTATTTATTCAGTGGAAAATTCCCTTACTATCTTTCGCAAAATGATCTTCCTCCAGATAGCCGATCCATTTACATTCCGTTTGAAGGTACAGATATTTACTCTGTCATTTTCCATATTTATCGTACATACCACTTTTATCCTTCTGTTAGCTTTGATGTCATCACCCCTGATGTTTTACAAGAAACGTTTGAAGAATTGCAGATTGCCGATTTTCAATGGTCGGTAACAACAATGGATGATGAGTATGACGGAGAAAAGCTGTCTGAACACCATCTTCAATTATGGAAGGAGGGTAAATTCCAGGTTGTTGCCACATGTCTGAATTCCGTTTACGTAAAATTGAGGGAATTGAAAATCCCAGTTTTCCTTGTCAAACATACCAATCAAACCATACGCGAGACGATAAAAAAAGCGATACTGCTGGGTAAAGAGCATAAAAAACACTCCGCACAAATTACGATTCTTCAGTTTAAGATCGATGAATCGGCATATATCGAGCAAAATGATCATCTGCATGTGAAAAAAACCATTAACGACTTAAGTAATCTGTTTTTCACCAGAATGGGAGAACTGGATGAAGATATTGTCACCCTTTACACAACCAGAGGAATCATTGAGAGACTGACTGATCATTTTATGGACTTTTCTCTTTTCGAACAGATTTTTGAGAGGTACCCCTTTTTCATCAACTTCGGAATCGGAATGGGAGATACCGGGGAAGGCGCTGCGTACAACGCAAACAAGGCGTTGACAATGGCGATGCAAGACGGAGGAAATTGCGGCTTTTTGATTGATGATCAAAAAAGAGCATATGGTCCGTTCGGTTCTGGAACTACAATGGAATATTCACTGGTTGATGGGGAAGGTTACTCCATTCCCCATTCAATGCGCAAGCTGTATTCCTGGCTCACTACCTTGCGGAAAGAAGTTGTGACAACGCGGGAGATAAGCAATGCTCTGTCTACCAGTGAACGAAATGCTGCAAGGCTAATCAAATCATTAAAAAACAAAGAGATTGCAGAAGTGATCGGCAAAGAAAAAATGGCCCAGAAAGGCAGACCGCGCCCTATTTATAAGGTCGATCTCCACAAGTTGGCCGAGGAACTGGGAGAGGAGGTCGAACTGACTTAAGTAACCGATCACAATGAGAGGAGGGACGTCCCCTGACTGCAGACATCGTTTTTATAAATGGTCAGATTCTTACCATTGACCCAGAAAATCGTATTTTACAAGCGGTTGCACTAAAGGAAAACCGCATACTCGCGGTAGGAGACAATGCTGGTATCGAAAAATGTATCGGCAGTGAAACGAAGATCATCGATTTACAAGGTAGAAGCATGCTACCTGGTTTTATCGACTCGCATTTACATGTAACATTGATGGCTGCCAACACGCTTGGCATAAACTGCAAGGCGGCCCATATAAAATCAGTGCAAAACATTCTGGGAGAATTGCAAACAAAAGCGTCCCAGGTTCCCAAAGGCGCATGGGTCCGCGCATGGGGGTTCAACGAAACGAAAGTAGCGGAGCAAAGATATCCGACACGCTGGGAACTTGATGCGATATCCACCGATCACCCGATTATCGTGGTCAGAACCTGCTCCCACATCTCGGCGGTAAACAGCAAGGCGCTGGAATTGGCAGGAATTGACGCCAATACTCCTGATCCTCCGGGCGGCAAAATTGAGCGGGATGAAAAAGGGGTTCCCACAGGCGTGTTGATTGAAAACGCTCATATGAACATGCATCATTTTTCCAAATTTACCGAAACGGAGATACGTCAGGGATTGCCGCTAGCCTCCCAACAACTGCTAGCCAATGGCATTACTAGCGTTCACGATGCCGGCGCGTACGGTCCAGAAAGTCTAAGGATTTTGCAGCAGTCCACTCAAACTGGCGATATTCAGGTACGTATCTATGCCATGATTGGGGCTCTAAATGATTCCCAGGAATTTGTGAAAAAGATGATGGAGGCCGGAGTCGTCACTGGCTTAGGGAATGAGCAGTTTAAAATCGGCCCGGTCAAAGTGTTTATTGACGGAAGCAGCAGTGGACCGACAATCGCCACAAGACAGCCGTATACGAGTGACCGAAATAATCACGGAATTCTGTATTTTGGGCAAGAAGAATTAAACGAAGCGTTAGTGACGACGCATGAACTAGGATACCAGATTACGGCGCACGCTCAGGGCGATCGGGCCATCGAGATGATGTTGAATTGCATCGAGACTGCATTGCAAAAACAGCCCCGCCACAATCATCGACATCGTATCGAACACGCCGGGATAACAACTCCTGACTTGTTAAAAAGGATGAAAGAACTGAACGTTATCCCGATACCGAATCCACCGTTCTTCTACGAATTCGGCGAGGGTTACGTGAAAAATTACGGGGAGCGTGTGAATCACATGTTTCCGGCCAGAGATTTCATCGACGAGGGAATCATCGCCGCAGCCGGATCGGACAGTCCGATTACGGATTGCAATCCACTCTTGGGCATCCATACAGCGGTAAATAGACAGACGCAGGCGGGATTGTCAGTCGGTGACTGCCAACGGATCAAACGGCTGGAAGCGATAAGGCTTTATACATGGAACGGCGCTTACGCCAGTTTCGATGAGCACATCAAGGGGAGCATTGAAGTGGGAAAATTGGCGGATATGGTTGTCTTAAGCGAGCCAATCATGGAAACGCCAACAGAGAGAATTAAAGATATAACAGTGGAGATGACCGTTTTGGACGGCAGAATCGTGTATCAAAAAGGCGAAGGAGAGATACGAGCATGAAAGAATTATCCAAAACGCGAAGCAAGTTGCCAAACTCAGGAATCCGCCAGCTAATGGAGCTTTCCGCCAGTATTCCGGATGCCATTCATCTGGAAGTGGGCGAACCGAACGTCAATACGCCACAACATATTCGGGAAGCGGCAACCTTGGCCATGAACGAAGGCTTTACCGGCTATACTTCGGTGCCAGGTTACAAATCGCTGCGCGATGCATTGTGCGAGCATCTTGGCTATCGCTATGGATTAAAAATCACAAGCGAGCAAGTGATGGTCACCTCCGGGGCCGTAACAGCCTTGACAGCCAGCTTGCTGGCAATTGCCGACGCCGACGATGAAATCTTGATTCCCGATCCGGGCTGGCCGGTTTACGAAATGATGGTTCTCGCGCAAGGGTCTGTGGCCAAAAGATATCCTTTGCAGTTGGAGAACGGTTTTGCCCCTGATCTGGAGCAGCTGGAACAATTGGTTACCCCGAAAACCAAGGCCATTTTGATCAATACGCCGGGGAATCCGACAGGAGCGGTTCTCGGGCAGGAGCAAATCCTTGAATTGTTGGCATTTGCCGTCAAGCACGACTTGTATGTGATATCGGACGAAGTGTACGACGGAATCGTTTTTGAAGGCACCCATATCAGTCCAAAAACGTTCGACACCGATGGCCGGGTGATCAGCATTTTTGGCGCATCGAAAAATTACGCGATGACCGGCTGGCGAATCGGCTACGCAGTGGCCTCTCCCGAGATTACCACGATAATGGGTAAAGTGATGCTGCCCTTGGTATCCTGCGCCACCTCCATTTCCCAAAAAGCGGCGGAGGCTGCGATTAGAGGACCGCAGGATTTTGTTGAGGAAATGCGGCAAAGTTACAAGCAGAGACGCGACAAAGCATACGATTTGTTTACACAAGCAGAAGTGAAAGCGTTTAAACCGGATGGCGCTTTCTACATGCTGGTTGATATGGCGGAATTGGGTCGGCCAGCAGACGAACTGGTGCTCCAATTGCTGAAAGAGGAAAAAGTAGCTGTTGCCCCCGGCACCACTTTTGGGGAGCTGACCAACAAAATGGTGCGTATATCTCTTGCGTCAGAAGAGTCGCAATTGCTGGAAGGGGTAAAACGGATTTGCAGCTTCATAGCCAGACATAAAAAATGAAAGCCAAAGTAAAGGAGATAAGGTATGAAACTAGTAACCTATTCCCGGTCCGGTAGGAAATCGATTGGAGCCGTTGTGGCAGATAAAGTGATTGATATCGCCAAAGCTTACAAGCTGATGGCAAACGAAGAAGGAATCCCGTCTGACATGAAATCGTTTCTTCAAGGAGGAACGGTTTTGCTGGAGAAAGCACGGCAAGCCGTCGAGTTTGCTGCTGCGGGTGGGCGCATTCAAGAGACAGAGCTGGCAGACGTGATCTTTCGGATCGAAACCGTGGATATTCATGCGCCAATCTCCAATCCGAATAAAATTATCTGCATCGGTTTGAATTACCGTGACCATGCTGCGGAAGTGAATTTGGAGATTCCGACAATCCCGGTCCTATTCTCGAAATATTCGAACACGATTAATGATCCGCTGTCACCGATCCCCAAACCTGAAGACTCCGACCAGCTTGATTACGAAGCGGAGCTTGCCGTAGTGATCGGGAAGCATGCAAGTCATGTGGAGGAAGCCGATGCCAATCAGTACGTAGCTGGCTACACCGCCATGAACGACGTATCTGTTCGGGATTATCAAGTAAGGACGTCGCAATGGTTGCAGGGAAAAACCTTTGACGGCCACGCGCCGATGGGACCTTACCTGGTCACCGCTGATGAAGTCAACGACCCGCATCGCCTTGCTATCAAATGCTATGTGAATGATGAAATCCGCCAGAATTCCAACACCAAGGAACTGATCTTCTCCATTCCTTATTTGATCAGCTACCTGTCCAAAATCATGGTGTTGGAACCGGGAGATATCATTGCTACCGGTACGCCGCATGGGGTAGCGATGGGATTGAAACCGCCGAAATATTTGCAAGTCGGTGACAAAGTGCGAGTCGAGATCGAAGGAATCGGCAGTCTGGAGAATCCCGTGGTGTTAGGGGACAAGGCTTTTATTCAACGACAGTTTCTGGCAAAACATCAACAAGGGCTGTAAAAGATACCGTTCGTTACTGATAACAAAAAAGTTTTATTAAAGGGGGGTGCATTGTAATGAAAGCCAAAAAAGCATTGATGCTGGTAGGTTCTCTTGTTCTCGCAGGTTCTTTGGGTCTCACAGGATGCACAAGTGAAGGGGCGTCCAGTCAGGTTCAAACACAACCAAACCAACAAGGGCAACCGAATCAAACCGCTAAGACGCAGGGGGAAAATCAAGGCGGGGGAACGTTGGCAAAGGTAAAACAAAGAGGCAAGGTAGTCGTCGGGGTAAATAACGTTTTGCCGGGATTCGGCTATTTAAAACCTGACGGAAGCAACAGCGGGTTTGATATCGATTTCGCAAAAGCCTATGCAGCCGCCATCTTTGGCGACCCTAACGCAGTCGAGTTGCGGCCGGTATCCACGCAAGAACGCTTCACCGCTTTGCAAACAGGCGAAATCGACATATTAAGTCGCAATGCAACGATGACTAGCTCACGCGACGTTTCCATGGGATTAAAATTCGGACCTACCACCTTCTATGATGGACAAGGGGTGATGGTTCACGCAGACAGCAAAATCAACAATTTGAAGGGTTTAGATGGGATGCGCATCGGTGTCGAGCAAGGAACGACAACCGAGATGAACCTAACCGAACAGTTGAAAAGAGTAGGGGCGAAAGCGAATATCGTCGTGTTTGAAAATCAGGATGCCGAAGTAGCCGCCTTTGAGCAAGGCAGCATCGATGCATGGTCGACGGACAAGTCGGGCCTGGTTGCTCGTTTAGCTTCTTTGAAAAATCCGGAGGGAGTTAAAATTCTTCCTGATGTATTATCGAAAGAGCCGCTGACACCTGCGGTTAAAGCCGGGGACGATCAGATGTTCAACCTTATGAGATGGACTGTCTATGCGTTGATCCAAGCGGAGGAATATGGCATCACGCAAAGCAACGTCGAAAGTTTCCTGAACAGCGAGGATCCGGAAATCCGTCGTTTCCTGGGTGTAGAAGGAGATGTAGGTGCACAGTTAGGTTTGCCTAATGATTTTGTCGTAAAGGTAATCAAAGCAGTAGGGAACTATGGCGAAATTTTTGAGCGAAATCTTGGCAAAAACACGATCTTCAAATTAGATCGTGGAGCCAACGATCTATGGACAAAGGGCGGTTTACTGTACTCCCCGCCATTCCGATAAAAGATAAACAGATGGACCTATTTGTCCCTCTTTTTGTGGCAATGGGTCCATTCTTTTACAAAGCTGAGAGGTGAGAGCAGCATGCAAAGCATCACCAAGGAAAAAACCCCATTTTGGCGAAACAAGCGAATCGTCCCCACCTTGCTCCAAGCGCTTTTTCTTATTCTGATCGTGAGCACCATTGCTTACTTTTTCCTCAATTCGGTTCAAGGGTTAAAAAAGATCGGTATCACCTTGGGTTTTCATTTTCTAACGTCAAATGCCTCATTCAGCATCAGTGACACATTGATCGATTTCTCGCCGTCAGACAGCTATGGAAAAGCTATGCTGGTCGGGCTTCTTAATACACTGAAGGTGTCGGTTCTGGGGATTATCTTTTCGATCCTGATCGGTCTGATTATCGGGATTGCCCGTCTCTCCACAAACGGATTAGCCAGGCTGTTTGCCGCTACCTACATTGAAATCTTCCGTAATATTCCGCTGCTTGTACAAATAACGATGCTGTATCTTGTCGTCTTTTTACCGTTGCCGAGAATTGAAAACAGCATCCATTTCTTTGACATTGCCTATTTGAGCAATCGCGGCAATGCCATTCCGTGGTTTGCCGTACATTCCGGATGGGGAGTATGGCTGGTTTTGTTGATTTTTGGTCTATTTCTCGCAAGATATATATGGAAAGTAAGGATAGCTAAACAAATGGAAACGGGAGTAAGGGCGTTCTCGATGCTCTGGGGAGCAGGGGCAACGATCTTCGTTTTTCTCATTGCATTTGTGATCACAGGGCAATCCCCTCTCTCAATCAGCGTTCCGGTGATCAACGGGAAAAGCTTTTCAGGAGGATATGTGATTAGCTCAGAGTTTGCATCTATTTTGCTGGGGTTGATTACCTATACATCCGCTTTTATCGCGGAGATTGTGCGGGGTGGCATACTGGCGGTGCCAAAAGGTCAGACGGAGGCTGCCAAAGCGCTGGGACTGAAGAAAAGTACGATTTTGCGCCTGATTATTTTGCCGCAAGCCAACCGCATCATCATTCCACCGGCTACCAGTCAGTTATTAAACTTGATAAAAAACTCTAGTCTGGCAGTTGCAGTCGGTTATTCCGATTTGTTTTCGGTTGGAAATACGATCATCAACCAAACCGGACGAGCCATCGAGATGATTGCGTTGATCGGGGGTGTTTACCTGGCACTTAGTTTGCTTACGTCCTTGTTGATGAACATGTTTAACAAGCACTATCAACTGATAGAGAGGTGACTGAAAATGCCTTCAACAAACATCACGCTTGTCACCCGAAAAAGGTCTGGTCAAGCATTTGTTCAGATTTGTCTACGAGCAATCAAGCAGAATCTGTTCAGCAGTTGGCCCAATACGCTCGTGACTTTCCTTTTGTTGCTAGTACTCGGATACCTTCTCAAGGAAGCTGTTTATTGGATAGCCGTAACAGCAAAGTGGGACGTGATTGTCGCTAATTTTCAGCTGTTGATGGTTGGTCAATATCCAGCTGCGGAAACATGGCGAGTCTGGATAATCGTAACGATCTGTAGCTGTTTACTTGGAAGTGCGGGTGGCAGACAAAAAGGGTTATGGTCACATACGTCTGTTTTTTTCCTTGCTCTGTTTTTGCTTGCGCTACTGTTGCCTTTTTTATCGCTGGCGTCGCGGATTTGGCTTGCTGCCAATATTGTCGTGATGGGAGCAGGCTATTTACTCTGCAAAAAATGGCCGGGATCGAGGAAAGCAAACCTTATTGGCTGGATTTGCTTAGTTCCTCTGGCTATTTTGATCCTGCAGGGGGCCGGTGCGTTTCATACGGTCGATTCAAAACTTTGGGGCGGCTTTTTACTAACGATTTTGATTGCCGGCATCTCCATTGTTTGCTCATTTCCCTTGGGCTTTTTGCTGGCCCTTGGGAGAAGAAGCAAGTTAGTAGTGGTGCGCTGGTTCAGCGTCGCTTACATCGAATTGATTAGGGGTGTCCCGTTAATCGCTGTGTTGTTTATGGCTCAATTAATGGTGCCGCTGTTTTTGGGCGAGGGCATAGAATTAAGCAATGTATTACGGGCGATCATTGGCTTTACCCTGTTTAATGCTGCCTATTTTGCGGAAACGGTCAGGGGAGGGTTGCAAGCGATTCCGCGCGGACAATTTGAAGCGGCAGATGCGCTGGGACTTTCTTACATCCAAAAGATGGGCTTGGTAATTTCGCCGCAGGCAATCCGCGCCGTAATCCCTGCGCTTGTAGGGAATGTGATAGAGGTATTTAAAGATACCTCTTTGGTCGCTATCGTTAGCCTGTTGGATCTGATTGGCATTGCCAAGCGGATTGCTGCCAATCCGCAATTCTTGGGAACTCAAATGGAAGTGTATCTCTTTGTCGCGTTCATTTTCATTATCTTTTGTTTCTTCATGTCCTATATCAGCAAAAGTCTGGAGCGTTCATTCAACGTCGGAAGATAACCAACAGCAAAGGGGGAAAAATTGATGCAAACAGAGGCAAGTCGCGGGGTCGAGGAAAATGGACTGGAAGAGATGATTGTTTGCAAAAACATCCACAAATGGTACGGCAGTCACAATGTACTGAAAAATGTTTCCCTGCAGGTAAAAAAGGGGGAAGTGATCGTCATCATTGGCCCATCCGGCTCTGGCAAATCTACTTTTATCCGTACCATCAACGCCCTGGAAGAGATTCAAAAGGGCGAGATTATCGTGGATAATATCAACCTGTCAAACGACATCGCCAACATTGAAGCGGTCCGCAAAGAGACGGGGATGGTCTTTCAGTCTTTTAATCTGTTTTCGCATATGACGATCCTGCAAAATATTACCCTCGCTCCGATTTGGGTAAGAAAATACCAGAGAGCGAAGGCGGAAAAAATCGCAATGGAACTTTTGGAGCGTGTTGGAATAGCCAACCAAGCGCACAAATTCCCTGGACAGTTGTCAGGAGGTCAACAACAACGGGTGGCGATTGCCCGCGCATTGGCCATGCAGCCAAAAGTGATGCTGTTTGATGAACCAACCTCAGCTTTAGACCCTGAAATGATTAAAGAAGTACTGGATGTCATGAAAGATCTTGCAAAGTCAGGAATGACGATGCTGGTGGTAACGCATGAAATGCACTTTGCCCGTGAAGTCGCAGACCGTATTGTTTTTTTTGATGGCGGAGAAATCGTGGAAGTCGGAACACCTGACGAAATATTTGATAATCCAAAACATGCCAGAACTCAAACGTTTTTGTCACAAATTTTGTAGAAAAAGGGACCATTGCCTTAAGAAAGTGAAACGCCCTTCACCTGATGCGCAAGCAGCGAGTGAAGGGCTTGTTTTGTTCCGCCGACAATTTACCTTTCAAATTTCTGAATAATCTTTGATAATCGTGAAATCCCCTCTTCTAATTCTCTGGGCGATGCATACCCGTATGAAATGCGCAAATGCTGATGATCAGACCGGTCGTAAATATTCCCTGGATAGAGCAAGACCTCCTGTTGGAGCGCTTTTTCAAACAACGCACGCATAGAAACAGGGCGATGCAATCGCAGCCAAATGAAAAATCCACCAGTGGGAGAAGTCCATGAGGCAATTCCTGTCATGTATTTCTCCAACGCATGTAAGGCTGCATCCCGGCGTTTCCGCAAAGTCTCTCTTGTTACCTGTAAATGTTGTTCGTACAGGCCGCTTTGCAGACACTCAGCGACGGTCCATTGTGAAAGGGAGCTTGACCCGTAATCTAACTGCATTTTGAGGTCGGCCAACCTGTTGATAACAGGATCCGGACCGATCAGCCAACCGATGCGTAATCCAGGGCCCAGGGTCTTTGACATGCTTCCGAGATAGAGCACCAAACCGTTTTTATCCTTTGCTTTTAACGGTGCCGGCGGTACATGGTCAAGCCATAAATCCCGATAGACATCATCCTCGACAATCGGGAGTTGTTCCCGCTCGCATATCGTCAGCAACTGCTTGCGCCTCTCTTCGGACATCAAGATTCCAGTAGGGTTATGAAAGCAAGGTATTGTGTATAATATCGTGGCTTTTTGCTCCCTCTTATTTTGCGGAATCGTGTTCGTCCCAAGTCCATCTTTATCTAGTGGAAGGCCAATCATCTTCATTCCCGCGGATTGAAACACAGATAGAGACTGGACATAAGACGGGTTTTCTGTCAAAACCACAGATCCTCGCTTTAAGAGACCAATCGAGATCAACTGGAGAGCTTGCAGCGCTCCGGATACAATTAGTATGGAGGATGGCGAGGCGTCGATTCCTCTTTTTTTGGCGTATTCGCTTACTTGCTCTCTCAGAAAAAGCAGTCCCTTTGGATCCTCGTAATCTAGTGATTTCATTTTCGTAGGTAACTTTTGCAAAATGGTTTGCAACATGTCAGTTGGAAAAAGTTCAGGGGCAGGGCCTGCTGATCCCAAACGAATGATGGTTGGACTATTCTCAGATTGATTAATGTCTTGCACGGTGGGTAGATTTGGTCGGTAAACCCCGGCTCTGGTGTAGGCATCCCAATCGGGTGCTGAGTGCGCTGCCATGATTGCCCAGGTATCGTTTACCACTCTCGTTCCGCTTCCGCTGCTCCCCTCGATTAAGCCCTCGGCAGTTAATTCAGCAAAAGCAGTTACAATTGTGCTTCGATTTACACCAAATGCCTGCGCTAACTTCCGTTCCGGGGGGATTTTACTCCCCAGAGGCCACTCCCCATTTGTGATTTTTTCCCTGATGAAATCGGTGATCTGTTTATACAAAGGGGCAGGATGAGCTCGGTTTGGCTTCCAGTCAGATATGAACATGTATTTTCACCTCGTCTTGTGAACCGCAAATTTGACTATTTTCTCATAAGACTTGGTTGGTTTTTTTACGCCAACCAATTGGATGGAGACACCTGTATCCCGGACCAGTATGATAATACAAGATAATACAAGATAATACAAAATAAATAAATAATTAGGAATTATGCGTAAAAGGAGATGATTCAATTGACAGAACCACAAAAACAGGAAAACCAAACGTACAATCATTGGCAGACGCATTTCCAAGATCGCGTCGTTCTCGTTACCGGCGGTTCGTCTGGCATCGGATACGGCATTGCGGAGAAGTTTGTACAAGCTGGGGCAATAGTCGTTGTGATGGGTACGAACGAAGAGCGAGGTTGGCAAGCGGAGCGAGCTCTGGAGAAGCTAGCGCCTGATTCCCACCAACGAGCACTCTTTATCCACGGTGATGTTACATCGAGTGAAGATTTGGAGAGAGTGATCACGTACATTGACGAACGATTCGGCCAATTAGACGTCGTAGTCTGCTCTGCGGGCATAGGTCGCAAAGCGACACTGCTCGAAACGACACTAGAGGATCTTGACAGATTATACCGTGTGAATGTGCAAGGCGCTGTGATGACAGTGAAAACGGCGGCCAAGCTGCTTCAGCGAAGTGAAGGATCGGTCGTACTGATTTCATCTGACGCCGGAATCTTGGGAGAAAGCCACGCTGGGGCGTATTCCGTGACAAAGGCCGCAGTAAACATGGCGGGAAAGATGCTTGCGCTTGATTTAGCCGTTCATGGAGTACGGGTCAATATCGTAGCGCCGGGTGATATTGCACCCGGAATGAGATCGATGCTTAACGTTGGAGAAACTGTGCGACCGAAGGATGACTACCTTTCCTGGTCTGTCCCGCCAGTTGGGCGCTACGGCAATGCGGCAGATGTGGCTGGAACTGTTTTGTTTCTCGCTTCACCCGAGGCTTCGTTTATCACTGGAAGCATTTTGCTTGTTGACGGCGGCATGCGCGCCGGGTTCCCTACTGACATCACCACCGCAATACCAAATGAAAGGGGTATAAAACATGCGTAATTTGTCTGATTGTCGCCAAGAATTCCCGTCATTGAAGCGTGAAGTAAACGGCTATCCGGTTGCCTATTTGGATGGACCAGGCGGAACGCAGGTGCCGAGTTCCGTCATCGCTGCGGTCTCCCGCTATTACGAAACATCGAACGCCAACATACACGGCTGTTTTACTGCCAGCCGAGAGACGGACCAATTGATTGAACAGACGCGTGAAGCAGTAGCCGTGTTTCTCGGTGCGAGTGACGCGAGCCAAATATCATTTGGACAGAACATGACGACGCTTAACTTCGCGTTGGCGCGTGCGATCGGGCGGACGATTCAACCGGGAGATGAAGTGATCGTTACGGATCTGGATCATGACGCCAACGTTGCTCCGTGGCTCACTCTTGCGGAGCGCGGGGCTGTGATTCACCACGTTCCTATCCGGGAGGATTCCACACTAGACATGGAACGGTTTTACAGCCTGCTGAGCGAACGGACAAAAGTGGTTGCAGTAGGCTATGCGTCGAATGCAGTTGGGACCGTTAACGATGTATATAAAATACGCCAATGGACGCGGGAAATTGGAGCGACTCTGGTAATCGATGCCGTTCACTTTGCCGCACACGGACTGATCGATGTAGAACAACTCGATCCAGATTTTCTGTTGTGCTCGGCTTACAAATGGTTTGGCCCGCATATAGGGATTCTGTATTCCAGCAAGGGTGCCCTCGATCGGCTGACAACTGATAAAGTTCGTCCACAAGTGAACACTTCACCGGAAAAAATAGAAACAGGGACACTTAATCACGCAGCACTGGCGGGAGTGAAGGCGGCCGTTGAATTTATCGCCAGCCTGGCGAACAATAGCGGAGGCAGCTTACGTGAAAACATCGTAAGGGCCATGCTGGATATGTATGTATATGAACATTCGTTAGCAGGTCAACTTTATCGCGGATTAAAAGAGATCCCGGGCGTTACAATCTATGGCACTCCAGTAGGCGAGGGTTTGAGGACTCCGACGGTCTCATTTACGATGAACGGACTGACACCGAGCGAAATCGCGGAACGGCTCGGGGAGTTAGGGATATACGTCTGGGACGGCGATTTTTACGCCATATCAGTCATCAAGAAATTCGGGCTTGCCGATTCTGGGGGACTCGTGCGGATTGGTTTCGCGCCGTACAATACCGAGGAAGAAATTTCCCGGTTGTTAACTGCTGTTGAGGGGATGGCTAAAAAAAATCTACATCGATAGTCCGCGAGGGTGGTCGATGCCCCCACGTTCATAGAACTATCAGAAAAAAGAATATTTACCTATATGGTGAATAGTTATATTGGATATGAGTGTTTGAACGGAGCATAACCTCGTTTTTGATTAATAATATTCAGTACAATATTGGTTGCCTTGCCCCTCACCTCCACAGACCAGTAAACGAGTGTCGATTTTCAGGAAAAAAATATAGTATTGTAGAGAAAAAGGGGCCTCAAGCTAGCAAGTATCGTGATAACAATTAGGTCTAAGGCTTGAGTATGGTTACTCATTATTATCTTCGGCGATCCTTGGAAAGAGCAGAGGTTTGCTTGGGATTGAATGTAATAAATTAGTCCCTATCTGTCGCGTGCGTATCCAGTTTTCAGGGGGAAAAGAGACCCAGTCCAAAAGATGGACTGGGTTTTAATTTTTTCTTCAACTTAAATCAGTAAGGTGATATCTGTTAGAATGATTAAGGTTTAGTAAAACATCATTGGATAATTTTATCTTTCATGATCTGATATTTATCTATTTTTCGATACAGAGTTGGCCGGGAGATATTTAGTTCTTTTGAAGATTTTGAAATATTTCCGTTATTTCGAATAAGGGTACGTACTACTTCCATTCTCTCAACTTCATCCATAGTCAATGGTTTTATTTCCATGTTATCTGTAGTATTTTCATTATTTCCAGCGACTTGCTGCTCAAAATGGTCTAATGCATCATGAACATCATGTACCGTTATTTGTTTATTATCTGCCAATACAACGATTCGGTGAACAGTATTTTCGACCTCTCTTACGTTTCCTCTCCAAGTATAAGTTCCTAAAAACTCCAACGCCTCATTCGTTAAGGTCACATTCTTTCTTTCTTGTCTGCAATAAAAGGAGAAAAAGTGGTTCACAAGACGAACAACATCTCCTTGCCCCCGTTCGCTTAGAGTGGGGAGACGTAGATTAATCACATTTAAACGAAAGTACAGATCTTCGCGGAAATGTTTGTTTCTCACTGCTTTTTCCAGATCCACATTTGTTGCAGCGATAATACGAACGTCGAGCGGGATCAATTGTTTTCCTCCCAAACGGTAAAACTCTCTCTCCTGCAAGACCCTCAATAAATATACTTGCTGCTCCAAGGGGAGCTCGCCGATTTCATCGAGAAAGATCGTACCCTTGTTGGCCAGTTCGAATTTCCCTTTTTCTCCTCCCTTTTTGGCACCCGAGAAAGCCCCTTCCTCGTGACCAAATAGCTCGCTTGCGATCAATTCTTTGGGAATGGCACCGCAATTGACAGAAATAAAAGGGCCATTTTTTCGATCGCTGTTGAAATGGATCGCTCGGGCAAATAGTTCTTTTCCTGTTCCACTTTCTCCAAGAATTAAGATGTTTGCTTGGCTTCCGCAAATCTTCTTGGCTTTTTGGATAACATGCTGAATCGCAGGACTGCTTCCGATAATCTCCTCAAAAGGGAAACACTTGCCCGCCGTGACTTTGTCAGCACGTTGGGTAAGCGAAAAGAGCTGTACGATCCAACCAATAAACTCACCTTGATGGAGGATGCGTTGCAAAACAATTCGAGCGGCCACCTCATTGGGTAATATGTCATAAAATTCAATCTCTTCCTCGCATACACGCATATACTCCCGGAGCTTTGGAATGGATAACGCTGATGCAGAATGACCAATCCAATTTGCAGGCTGCCCCCCCAAAAGAGATGAGGCTCGTTCGGAACAGCGGAAAATTTGCTTGTCTGTGTTGATTGCAAGAAGGGAAGAGCGATCATGCGAGCACCGATTGATATAGTAATCCAATAATAGAGCATCTTTCTCCATGTAATACTGTTCCAGTCTTTTTTCGATCGCTAGAGCAGTGGAATGAGTCAGCGCAAATACATAGTCGTTGAAAATATGTTCAGGCCCTGATATATCGAGTACACCCAACAGCTCGTTGTTTCTTTTGTTCAGTAATGGAATGGCGAAGCAGCCACAATCATGAAAAATATGGACAAAATGATCAGCGCCGCTTGTAAAAAATGGACGTTTGTTTTTTAAAGCCAGGGAAACCGCTGTTGTACCACATGATTGCTGATCCAACTTTCCCCCGGTCACATTATTGAATTTCCGTAGTTTTTCAATAGCATTCAGGTCTCCGTATTGGATTGCCAAAACCCCTTCGGGATTATTGAAATGAATGGCAGAGGATGATGATTCAAGATAAAAGCTGAATTCTTTGAGGGTATCTTCAACGGCAGTTAGCAGCGGTTTGTTGTTATGTAGGTAGCTCTCGTCATTTACAAGTGGAAGCTTTGGTAGGTAGGGATCAATATGCAACTGCTTATCAATACTCCAGGATTGCGCAAGAAAGGGAGGAACGCGATCTTCGATAATCCCTTCACATATAAATTTCTCCCACGACTGCCTCATGCTCTTTTGGTTATTTGATATGCGGTTATAGAGTGACATGCTCATTGTCCAAAAGCCCCCCTCATTATCGTAACGTTCCATACAAGCAAATATGTTGTAGTGAAAGAGGTCCAGAATACGTACGCGAAAAAGATGAAGCGTAGTGGGTGAAAAAAGCCATGACAGCTTTATTTTAACATGAAATTGACCATGGTCGTACCTGTAAAAAGGGTTATCCCAGGCTTCACTGACTTTCAAACAAAGTTTCCTCCATCTGCCCCAAATGGACTGTTACAACTGTTCGATCGTCATGTTACAACTGTAAAAAAACATTACACTGCCTTATAGGGTCTCTGCCAAAATGGGAGAAATGCCGAGCGAATCCGCCTGCATCGTGATCACGCTTTTGGGGGTTGTCAGCAGACAGTGTGATTGATTAAGGGAGTTTGGCATGTGATTTGCTTTTATACTACAGCAAAGCTGCTCTTTGATGGCAAGGTGACATGATGGAAGCTCAGCATTGTGCTGATAGGCTCCTTGCTTGAGAGAGAAGGAGGTGAGAGCAGGCATTGTATTTTTCTAGGGAGATGTTCTTGAAAAAGATCGTTAAGTGAAAAGGAGCGGAAACGAATGCATATGCCTTATGTACGTAACCAAGCAACGTTACAGGCAAAATCGTATATCAATGGCCAATGGGTGGAAGGGGAAGGCGAGATTATTGAAATCATCAGCCCTGTTAATGGGGAGCTTTTCGGAACGGTAAGAGCTTGCTCCATTGAACAGGTTGAAGCTGCGGTAGAAAGTGCAAAGAAGGCGCAAAAACGTTGGGCAAGGATGGCTTTATTGGATCGGCTTGATATTTTGCGGCGGGCCGTACAAATCTGGAAAGCAAAAGGCGAAGAAATGGCCCGCTATATTACGCTTGAAATGGGAAAAACCATCCGCGAAGCAAGGGAAGAAGTGTACGAAATGGGAATTCCTATTTTTGAATATGCAGATGGAGAGATTCAACGGTTCAAGGGCGCAACCCTGCTGAGTACATCCCAGAGAACAAACAGCAAAAAAATCCATATTACCCATGCGCCCATCGGTGTGATGGGAATCATAACCCCTTGGAATTTTCCCGTGTCCATCTCCTGCGAAACGATCCCGTTTGCATTGGTGGCTGGAAATACAGTTGTTTATAAACCGTCCGAAAATACGCCTTTCAGCACGGGTTTATGGGTCGAGATACTTGCCGAAGCCGGTTTGCCACCTGGGGTAATCAATCTGGTTCATGGCAAAGCGCAAGTAGGAAGCACCATCGTCCAACACAAAGACGTTCGGGCGATTGCCTTTACAGGCAGTACGGCTGTCGGCGAGCGAATTGTTAAGGAAGCTGGATTAAAACGGACTTTGCTCGAAATGGGAGGGAACGGCCCGTTAATCGTTATGGAAGATGCGAACATCGATGAAGCTGTAGAGGCAGCCATTTCGGGATGCTTCTATAATGCGGGTCAGGTATGCACCGCATCGGAAAGGATTCTCGTCCATGAAAGCGTTCAGGATGAATTCGTTGCCAAATTGGTTGAGAGAACCAAAAAGATGCGGTTGGGCAATCCGCTAGATGAAATTACGGATATGGGACCGCTCTCCAGCGCAGCGATCGTTGATAAAATGAATGCGCATATCGAGGATGCTGTTGCAAAGGGAGCCAAGGTTGTGTATGGGGGAACGCATGAAGGACTTTATTACAAACCGACGATTCTCATCAATGTAAGCCAGGATACGCTCATCGGCAGGGAGGAAACATTCGGTCCGATTGCCCCGATCATACCATTCTCGACAAAAGAAGAGGCAGTAGAGATTGCAAATGATACGCAGTATGGACTAACGTCGGCAGTGTTTACATCCGGTCTGGAGACTGCTTGGTATATGTCTGAGCATCTTGAGCACGGGATGGTTCACATCAATGAGGGCACGAATTATTGGGAGTTGCTGGCGCCATTTGGCGGCGTGAAGAACAGCGGAAATGGGGGGAGAGTTCTTGGCAGTTATGTGCTAGAGGATGTGACCGAAGTCAAGCTGATCATTTTTGAACCGACAAAGGTCAAAAGAAACAACCAGTAGGAATTTGTGCGGAACGGGAACAAATGGGGTAACACCACTCAGTTGGGTAGGGCTTGCTGCGGACGATTGCCAATGAGCTTATGATAGAATGGAATGCAGAGAATAAGAGGAGGAATGCGTGATGTCTTTTCGGAAAATTATGAAAAATAATGAAGGAATCATTGATTTTACGAGACCGATTGAACATGGAATGCCGATTTATCCTGGTGAGCCGGAGGTGTCGATCGAATATCGCCAAACAGGACAATATGCGACGGTTGCGCTTTCCTTAAGCAGTCATTCCGGTACAAGTGTAGATACACCCAAGCACATTATTCCCGAAGGAGCGACATTGGATGAATATCCACTTGCGAATTGGATCAGTCATGGAGGAATCGTCGCTTTTCGGGATTTGCAGGAAAAGGATGTCATTGAACCTGCTGATTTAGAGAATGCGACAGCAGCGTTCAGGGACATTCTGCCGGGAAGCTTCTTGTTTATACGGACGGGATGGGAAGCTTACTGGGGCAAGGAAAACTATTTCAAACATCCCTATCTAAGCGCGGCATCGACAGAGTGGTTGGTCAAGCAAGGGGTGGCTTTGGTAGGAATCGATGCACCGAATATTGACGCTTCCTGGAACAATGAAGACATCGCACACAAGACGTTGCTTGAAAATGATGTGCTAGTTGTAGAGAATCTCTGCAATTTAACAGGTTGCTTGTCGGATGTTCATTCCTTTGTGCCGCTTCAAGAGATTTTTGTGATTCCGATGCCATTGGCCAAATCGGATGGCGCTCCTGTACGCGTCTTTGCGTCCATGAAGAAAAACTGCGATGGATGTGTAGATACGGAAGATCTAGTACCGAAAAAACATTCGTGATGGCCAAAGGTAATAGGAGTAGAGGGAACAACCACCCTTTACTCCTATCGGGCTCATCCTTCAATCACATAGAGAACAAAGAAGATCGGGGGTATTAGGATGGTAGACAGCAATTCAGCGATCAAAGGTCAATGGTCAGCGCTTTGGTTATGTTTCCTAACTACGGTTGCGAACTATATTCCATATACCGGCTACTCAACCCAAATTCCGCAGATGATGAAAGATCTCTCCATGAACTATACGATGGTCGGCACGCTAGCCTCCGTTTCCGCCCTTTCCGGCGGGCTGGTCTTTCCTTTTGCCGGCGTGCTGGTTGACAAGTGGGGGGCCAAGAATGTAACGCTGCTGGGGCTGCTGATATGCAGCATCGGTCAGGTCGTTTTTGCCTATATGCCCGATTACCAATGGATGCTGTTCTCTCGCGTAATTTTAGGGATCGGAATCGCGTTGTTGTTTGTCGCGCCCTATGCAATGGCAATCCGGTGGTTCGAGCAATCGGATAAAATAGGCATTTCCTTGGGCGTAATGTTTACGACAGACGGGATCGGCACGGTGGTAGCTCTCTATTTGTATTCCTTGATCCTTATTGAGTTTGGCTGGAGGGGAGGATCGGCGATTGGGGCTATCATTGTATTCGTGATGTTTGTGATTTCTGCGATCTATATGAAAGAACCTCCTCATTTTGCCAATGCCCAACCTGAAAACAATGGAAGACCCGAACGAAAAGGCAGTTTGTTGAAAGAATATCTGGCCGCAATCGGGCACAAAAATGTATTTGTCGCCTCCAGTTTTTTCATTGGGGTATGGGGATCGTTATCGCTAGCGATTTACTGGGTTCCCACACTCCTTATGGAAGAGAGCGGCTGGTCCGAAGGTCTTGCCGGATTTGTAGGCGCGCTGTATCCGCTGGCGGGGATGATTTGTGCAGTCGGTTGCGGGCTGATTTCCGATAGAATGGGGAAAAGGAAGCCTTTTATATTAGTAGCTGGTTTGGGAATGACTTTATCTTTCGTTGGGTTTGCGATCGCATTAATCTTCCAGCAATACACGTGGCTTGCGGTCATGTTGCCGTTATCCGGTCTGTTCGCCTATGGAGGTATGCCGCTCAGCCTCGCTATGGCAACCGATACGGTCGGGAGCAAGTATGCTGCGTCTGTAACCGGCCTTATATTTGGAATCGCGTTTATTTTAGGAGGCGTCGTTTATCCGCTTGCGCTGGGATATATTAAAGATGCAACAAATATGTATACGGCTGGATTCTTCGCTACTGCTGCTTCCCTGTTTATTTTGAACTTTCTCATCGCATTGATTGGAAAAGACGTAAAAAACACGCAAACGAAAGATATGGCAAACCTGAGCGCCTGATCTGCTTTAACTTAATCAGCAGATGGCTGTGCTTGAAACAGGAGGAGTTTATAGGATTGCATATCGTAGGCACAAAGGCAGCCTAAAAAAGGTTGCCTCAGGGTGTCAGAATAGCCTTTAAATTGGCTTGTATCGTAAAAACGAAGGGATCTAAGGTTTGCGTATGGTTACTTATTATTATCTACGGCGATCCGTGGAAAGAGCAGAGGTTTGCTTGGGATTGAATAGGGTATAAGATGTATTTCGCCATGTGAAATCCCCTTTGAAAAAGGGGATTTTTTATATTACCCAAATGAATAAGGTAAAGAGGCTCGCGGTAAGATTGCCGGGAGCCTTTTGGCTATGCTGCATTAGGCAAAGTGTAGTCAAATATTGAAATGAATTGGAGAACGCTTCTGAATTCCAGCTAGCCGATAACTGCATGCAGAATAAAAGAATGTGTTGATTAAAATATTCAGACAAGTTATACTCTACCTAATCTAATTTAGTTAGATTTGTTTTATAGTAAACTTAGAAAGGTGTTGGTTATCTTTGTTTTAATCGAATTTATGAAATTATTGAAAGGGATAACTAACAAGATTACCTAATTTAATTTAGGTATCTTTATTAACTCAAGAAACAGAAAGAAGTTTCGGTCTGAAAAAACTGTATTTTCAATTTAGTGGGAAAGTAGGCGGGGTTTTTGAAACGTTATCGTTTGTCCGTTGACATCGGAGGCACCTTCACGGACTTGGTATTGTTCGATAAAGCGGACGGAAAATATCACACCAATAAGATCCTCACAACTACAGACAATTTGGCCAGAGGGGTGTTGGAGGGAGTTAGTAAATTTGTCAGTGATTTTAGCCAGATTGATTATTTTGTGCATGGAACCACATCTGGACTGAATGCATTTCTGGAAAGAAGAGGTCGTGGCGTAGCTCTTCTGGTTACGGAAGGATTCAAAGATATCTATGAGCTTGGACGTGGAAATAGGCTGGATATGTACAACGTTAAGTACAGGAAAACAGAACCGCTACTGAAGCGAAGAGACGTTTTTGAAATCTCTGAGAGAATCATGGCAGACGGAACCATCTCGAAAGTGATCGACATGTCCTCCGTTGAACGAGTAATTGAACAAGTGAAGGAAAAAGGATATGAATCTGTTGCGGTATGTCTGCTTCATGCCTATAAAAATCCGGAACATGAAGTGCTGATAAGACATGCTTTCCAAAATAATGCTCCAGAGATCACGGTCTCGCTTTCGCACGAAATAGCACGCGAATGGCGTGAATATGAACGCACAAGTACGACAGTCATTAACGCCTACGTTGCTCCGATCGTTAAAAACTATTTGAGTATTCTTGAAAGAGAAACTGCAACCAGAGGATTGGATAACGATCTTTATATAATGCAATCCAATGGAGGAGTGATGACTTCAACGATTGCAAAGGAACTCCCGATCCAGACCCTTTTGTCTGGACCTGTTGGAGGTGCAATCGGAAGCATTTCTTTAGCAGATTCATCGGGATATAAAAATATTATTTGCGCCGATTTGGGCGGGACTAGTTTTGACGTAAGCCTCATCATAAACGGAAAACCTGATGTTACCGTCGAGACAAATTTGGAAGGGTTTCCAATCCTTTCTCCAATGGTGAATATTCATACGATTGGAGCGGGTGGAGGTTCGATCGCCTTTATTGAAGCAGGAGGACTACGCGTAGGTCCAAAAAGCGCAGGCTCAAATCCGGGTCCGGCATGTTATGGAAAAGGGGGTACAGAGCCTACCGTTACAGACGCAAATCTGGTACTGGGCCGAATCGATGAAAACGGCTTCCTTGGCGGGGGGATGAAACTCGATAAGGAAGCGGCTTATCACGCGATTGAAAAGATTGCGACCCAGCTGGGATTGAGTGTTACGGAAACTGCAGAGGGAATTTGCAAAATAGCGAATGCAAAAATGGCTGATGCGATACGGACCATCACTGTCAGCAAAGGAATTGATCCGCGTGATTTCGTTATGGTTGCTTATGGAGGGGCGGGTCCGATGCATGCATTATTCATTGCTGAACTTCTAGGTATTGATAAAGTGCTCGTCCCTTCAGTCGCAGGAACGTTCTCGGCATTTGGTATGCTTCAAACCGATATCAGATACGATGCCGTTCGCCATTTCGTAAGCCCGGTCGAAGACATTGATCGTGATGAGATAGAGCGAGCCTATAGGGAAATGGAGGAAGAGACAAAGAGCGTTCTAGAAAAGCAAAAGATTGCGGCTGAAGACATGATTTTTAACAGAACAGTGGATATGCGCTATGTAGGTCAGGAATTTTCGATAAATGTTCCTTATGGGATGGAAGCGTCTGGAGAGCATGTCTTTGATCCACATCGTATAGCGAATTCATTCCATGAACTGCACAGTGTACTCAATGGACAAAACAATCTCATTGGCAAAGTAGAAGTAGTAAATACGCGGTTTACCGGGTATGGATTTTTGGAAAAAGTAACAACCTCCGGAAATTGTGTGTGGGATGGCTCGAAACCGAAAGAACGCGTCATGAAAAAGACGATTTGGAACGCAATCGAGCAGGATACACCTGTATACACTACGCAAACGCTCAATTATGGTCATCAGTTTGAAGGGCCAGCGATCGTTGAGGACGCAAGTTCGACTACTGTTGTTCCGTCCGGTTTTGTAGTGGAGATTGACAGGTACAAAAATATCCAAGTAACAAGAAAGGAATTAGGATGACTACTACTACAAATATGTACACCTATCAAGAAAATCCCATCACGACGGAAATCATCCGAAGTGCATTGACGACTGCAGCCGGAGAAATGAATACCAGTTTATATCGCAGCGCCTTTTCGCCGATTATTTATGAAATGAAAGACTGCAGTGTTGGTATTTTTAATCAACATGCCGAACTATTAGGGCAGTCAGCCGGTCTTCCTCTTTTTCTGGGGAACCTGGATGAATGCATTAAAGCTGTGACTTGCAGTATTGGCGGAGTAGAGAACTATCAGCCTGGTGACATTTATATCATGAACGATTCCTACATTGCGGGAACACATCTTAATGATGTGACTGTTATTTCTCCTATATTTTTTAATGAAGCGCTCGTGGGATTTACAGCGAACCGAGCTGACTGGATCGATATTGGCGCAAAGGATCCAGGGACACCGATGGACGCGACCGAAATTTATCAAGAGGGACTAAGAATTCCTCCAACGAAAATTTATGACGCTGGTGAACCAAGGGAAGATGTCATCAACTTGCTTGTAACAAACTGCCGCTCCCACATCGCAGCTCTTGGCGATTTAAATGCGCAAATTGCCGCTTGCCGTACAGGTGAAAAGCGGTATCAGGAAATCATTCGTACATTTGGCATTGAAACGGTAGAGCGCTGCGCCCAAGATATCATTGCCCAATCGGAACGGATGGATCGAGAGGCCATCGGCAAGATTCAAGATGGGGATTATATGGCTGAAGGATATATGGATAACGACGGCAATTCAGATGATCCAGTGCTCGTTAAAGTGAAGGTAACCGTTAAAGGGGAAGATATTACGATCGATCTTACAGGTTCCAGTGAACAGCGACGTGGGCCAATCAATTGCGGGTTAGCTCAAACAATTTCTGCATGCCGAATTGCATTTAAAAACTTGATTAATCCCGATTCCCCTGTAACGGGAGGTAATTTCAGAACCTTACATGTCGTTGCTCAGCCGGGTACCATTTTTCATGCACAAGAGCCCGCCCCATGCGGTTATTACTATTCGCCACTTGGACTGTTGATGGATTTAATTTTCAAAGCACTTTCTCCTGCCATGAAAGAAAAAAGCGTAGCGGCTCATTACGGAGATGCTATGAATATTGCATTCTCTGGTAGAGATCCAAAAACGAATGCCGAATTTTTGAATTTCGAAGCCACAGCAGGCGGTTGGGGCGGATTTCATGAAAACGACGGTCAATCTGGTTTGATATGCAATGTGTGTGGCGATTTCAAAAACATGCCAGTCGAGGTGTTTGAATCCAAATTTCCTATGAAGGTTACGATGTATGGGCTGCGCGATGAATCGGGGGGCGCGGGATACCATCGCGGTGGTTTGGGGATCGTTCGGAGATATGAGGTTCTTGCTCAAGAGTCTAATTTGTATGCATGGTTTGAGCGATCAAAAACGCCTGCATGGGGGTTGTTTGAAGGGAAAAGCGGCATGCCACCAAGTGTTGTGATTCAAAGAGGCGATAATAAAGAGAATATCTTAAAAACAAATGCCAAACCTTTAGCATTTGGCGATGTGATCACAGTGAAAACGGGTGGAGGTGGAGGTTTCGGTCATCCTTTCGACAGGGATCCCCATAAGGTAATTGAGGATGTGTTAGACGGATACATTTCCGTAGAGACAGCATTGTCTGACTATGGTGTGTTATTCAAGCCAGGAACACTAGCTATAGACTGGGACGGGACATCGGAATATCGAATTTCAAACCGCAAGTAAACAAGCGAGATGTTCTGCATGAACAATATCACAGAAGATTAGATGAGAGCGCATACAAATATACCTTCAATTTTGGGGGGAAGACCATGTCGATTGAATTGCAAAAGAATGATCTGGGGCCTAATTCCGTACCGGTAGGGGAAGTTTTTAAAAGCATGCCGGTGACTCGTTTGCACTGGAAAGCAGGAATGGCACTGTTTATTTCGTTCGTTGTTCAAATGTGGGAATCGATGATCATCATCCTTATAGGTGATTCAATCGGGGCTTCGTTAAAATTGACTCAGGTACAAATCGGTTCTTTGATTGGTTCGTCGCCGTTAGGTATGATTCCGGGATGCTTGCTTTGGGGGAAACTTGTTGATAAGTTCGGTCGTAAAAGAACGACTTTGTGGAGTTTAGTAACTTATGCGCTAATCTCATTGGTTAGTTCATTTTCAGTGAATTTCGAAATATTGTGGTGGATGCGTTTTTTATCGGGAGTAGCTTTGTCGGGACTATTAGTAGTAACCTTTCCATACTTTACAGAGTTACTTCCAGTTAAAGTGCGGGGGAAAGCGGCCGTTTATCTGGCTTCCGGTATGCCAATCGGATACTTGCTTGCAATAGGTGTGACCTATTTATTCGGTGATCTCGGCTGGCGCTGGATTCTTGGAATCAGTTCTCTGGGAGGTCTATGGTTTTTGGCGATCATTTCGATCCCAGAATCACCCTATTGGCTTGTTGGGAAAGGACGCCAAAAAGAGGCAAAAGAAGTCATACGGAAACTGTCTAATGGGAAAATAGATTCCGAATTAGATGACATGGAATTGGTTATCGCCAACGTGAAAGAAGGCTCGTTCCTCGAACTTTTCAAAAGAAAGCATGTAAAGATGACGGTATGGATGACAATTTTCAGTTTCTGTTTCTCATGGGGTTACTGGGCATTGCTTTCATGGTTGCCGCTGTTACTTGAAAAAAAAGGATTAAGTACACCGCAAGGACTAGGATTCCTAGCAATTACTGCTCTGTTCATGTTCCCAGGATATATGGCCTCCGCCGCTCTTACTGGAAGGTTTGGACGTAAGAAAGTAGTGTTTTGGTTCGTTCTATTGGCTGCTATTGGGGGATTTGGATTTGCTACTTGCAATTCAGTAGTGGAGATGTACATCTGGAATTTCGTCTATTACTTTTTTAGTTTAGGGGCTTGGGGTGTATGGAACACGTGGTCGGGGGAAATGTATCCGACTGAAGTTCGGGGCGTCAGTGTAGCTTGGGGGTTAACAGCCCAAAACATAGCCAGCGCAGTTGCTCCAGGTATAATCGGAGCTATGCTAGTGGCAAATATGGGTTTTGTTACAATCGTATCGTTTATTTCCATGTTCCTTGTCATTACTTGCATTTCTTCACTCTTCTTGCGTGAAACGGAGAATGTGATTTTGGACTAAACCCTACCAACATCAGCCGTCCCTCCATTTTGGGATGGCTGATGTTAACTCAGAATGCTAAAACGTAAATCGATCAAATCGGTAAGGAGGGATGGCATGGATAAGGAGTTAGATAAAAAACACTCCGTCGCTCTTGTGTATTGTGGATTTTATTACATCGGATTAAGTCTATATTGCTGGCTTACCGTAGGGGATGGTTACGTAAGCTACTTCGGTAAAGGGTGGGTAGTTCTATCCGTTTTACTGATCCTACATGTAATGAAAAAGGGTAGGTCGATTACTCCCTATATATTGATGCTCTCGATGTTCTTGATCGAATTTATTGACCTAAAAAATTCTTTACAGACCGGCACGCCTCCACTCACCTACCTAGTAGATGTATTTTATATCATCGCCATAATTCTCATATACAACGAGCGGAAACTGTTTATCTCCACAGCCATTCTTTCTTTTGTTTTTCTGCAGTTTGTCCAATATTATCACACCGATGGGTTACAAGCTTATATACACGTAATGTCTGACCCTCTTTTAATGAAGATGAACTGGGGAAATAATTCAATCATTTTTATCATTGCACTCTCCTCCATTTTCATGCAAATTCATATCAGTAATCAATTAAAGAAGGAAACGATTGAAAAGAATGCTGAAATAGATATGGGACGACAAATGATTGAGCAAATCATTGTGAGGATTCAAGAAGGAATAGTAAGATTAAGTAATTTTAGTAGTAATCTTTCAGAGAACGTTATGGCAACCGGTCGCATTGGTAAGGAAATAACGAAATCATTTTCGGAGGTTACGAGCAGTTTTGTATCTCAAGTCGGCAGTGTCAGGGAGGTTGAAACTTCAACGAAAGAAGTCAATTCAAGTGTCTCCTTTCTAGTTGAGACATTCCATATCATTGATGAAGCGGCATCGCATAGACAAGTAGCTCTAACTAATGGCTACAAACAAATTTCTTTATTGAACAGTGAAATGGATCGGGTTAGTACAATGATTGTTACCAATTTAGAGATCATGAAAAAATTAACGTACCAAAATAATAAGATTGAACATATTCTGAAAGCTATTACGAAGATAGCAGGTCAGACAAATTTGCTTGCCATAAACGCTGCCATCGAATCAGCTAGGGCGGGTGAGCATGGAAAAGGTTTTGCTGTTGTTGCAAAAGAAGTTCGCGAACTAGCGGAGTTATCCCAAAAATCGGCAGGGGAAATTTCCGCTATTTTATCTGAGATCCAGCAACAGACTGAACAAGTAACGAAACACATTGAGTTTGGTCAAGAAGCTGTTTACTCAAGCCGTGATGTAGCGAAACGTACGGAAGAAGTATTCAAGGGAATCATGGAAGGCGATGATGAAATCTCGCGACGCTCTGTCATGTTAGGATTGCAAATGAATGAATTACAACATTCATACGAGATTATCGTGAATGAGATTGGTACCATTACCATTCTAACGGAACAGTCAATTGGTGTTGTGGGAGAAGTTCTTTCCGGTGTAGATGAACAGCAACAGAGAATTAGCATGATCGTAGACAGTTTTATAGAACTAGAAAAACTCATTAACGACTTAAGGCATATTGCTGGTGTTAGCAAAGGAAGTTAAATGGTGATTCAAGTGGGGGATGTTACATTTTATCAATATGATCTATTATTATTAAAAATAGTAGGTGTATGTAACCTAAAATTGTAATCAAACGGGTAAAATATATGCTCATTTCTTCCCATGATAACTAGTTAGGTGGTAAATTTCATGACAACGAAAGAAAAAATTAAAAATGTAGCTTTAGTCCATTTTGCTGCTAACGGATTTGAGGGAGCTACCTTAACAGCGATTGCAGCTGAGGTGGGAATAAAAACACCTTCCATGTACGCGTTTTTTGTGAACAAAGAAGAATTGTTCCTACAGGTTTTTGAAGAAACCCAAAAAGAATATAACTTATATGTCATTCGATCCATTACAAACTCCGCAATAAGTTCCATACAGGAGAAGTTATACGGAGTCCTTAATAGCTCATTTAAGTACAATCAACAACAAAAAGATAAAATCTCATTTTATAGACGTGTGATTCTGTTTCCTCCTCCTGGTTTGGAAGAGCAAATAAAAGCAAAATTAAGCGTTACGGAGGAAATCCTTTCAAATGTTTTGCAGGCTATTTTCATGGAGGGCATTGAGCAGGGCGTTATTCGCAATATTGACATTGAAGTTTTGGTTGATGCTTTTTATTGCTTGATGGACGGTATATTTCTGGAAATGTCTCTATATGATAGAGAAAAATTTGAGCGGAAGCTTACAAATGCATGGAATACGTTTTGGAATGGGATTACTTTGAGCAATTGAAGAGTAGGTTAGAAGGGATTGAATCAAGTTCTTGATTCAATTGATAGCATGTTCTTTTTACACGTCAAATAATTGAGGGTTGTCATGATTCTTTCATATGCAAACAACGTGTTGCCTGAAGGGGGACCAAACGCAATTCTAAAGACAATGTTCCCTTTTGATGCAATCGATGGAGGAAAAACTCGTTTTGGCATCATAACAATTCCACCTGGTGCTCGCATTCCTGTAGTGGGTCTAGCACCGCATGATGAGGACGAATATTGTATCGTGGTAAGCGGTTCAATGGTGGTTACAGTTGCCGAAAACGAATACCGGGTTTCTGTTGGTGATGCAACATTGATTCCCTCAGGGGAAGCACATGCATCACATAATGATGGGGACGAAGAATGTGTCGTGGTATGGGCATTAGTAAAGCGATTATAATGGGCCTATCTTTTCACTTTCTGCCAGTGTGCCTGGAAAAATAACATTTATCAATATGTCTGCTGGTACGCATACGATCAAATTTTTTGCGACAGGATATTCAGTTGCTGTAGTAACCCAAGTAATAGTCGATCCAACCTAAGTAGTATTCATTAAAGAAATTCCCTTGGGAGAAATCCCAGGGGATTTTTCTTTACTCCAATTTGAGGGGAGCTGCAAACGCGGTTCCTCCTTCTTTTTGCACCGTGACCAAAGCCGCCCTGTGCCGAGTAGGGTAATTTGACCCCAGAGGGGGGGATTGGAGTCATGGGGAGCTACTGAGGCAGAACCCTGCAAACTTTTGTTCAGAATTTGTTTAGTGGCTGAATGCTACATTGAAACGTGGGGAAATAAGAGACTTTGTAAGGAGGATTGGGATTTTACGGTTGATGGAACGCCGTGTGCGCTGAAAGGCGCCCGCACGGTGTAGGCTCGTTATAAAACCGAGAGGGATAAGACGAGAATAGCAGAATGTGGCTAGTGGCAGATACCACGGACAACACCGTAGACAACGATGTAACACTTACCTTTGTTGATGATTCAGTATGGAGCTCTAGGGTGACTGCGGTGAAAATTGGTAACCAAACGTTAGACACGAATCAGTATATTGTCACAAATGGAGAACTAACGATTCAGGATGGGATTATTACGACGCCAGGAAATTATACGATTACGGTTGAAGCGACGGGATATCAGGATTCGAGTGTTGTTCAGACCGTCAACGTAGGGGCGTTTTCTACAAGCGAATCTACGGCTGTATTGAGTCCCAATCCTAATGATTGGGTTTATGAACCACAGGTTAACGTGGTTACATTGACGGCAAAAGATCAATATGGGAATCCGATTCCAAATTATACATTCAGAGTTGGAGTGGAAATTGAGAATATCGGAGCAAGCGATATAACAATGGTCGCTGATGGGCAATCTTATACCGTACTGCCGGATGAAAACAAAAGTTTCCCCCTTGCAAATCTGTCACAGGTAACTGATGCAAATGGGGTCGTAACGCTCTCCTATCATATTCCAAGCGGAGATTACAATGCTGCGATTTGGGTTTACCCCAATGATAGCGAGACGGCTTTTTGGTAAAATAAGCCGTTTATAGAGTGATTTACGTGGCATAGTGGCGGGGGGCTGCTGACGTGGCTCCCTGATCAACTTGTTCAGTATTTGTTCAGTGGGAGAATGGTAGAGTGGCTTTGGGGAAATAAGTGATTTCTAATGTGAGGAGGATTGGGATTCACGGCTGATGGCACGCCGTGTGCGATGAAAGTCGCCCGCACGGTGTAGGCTCGTTATAAACCCGAGAGGAATAAGACGAGAATAGCGTAAGTCACAATGCTTCACTTTCAGCCACTAATGGTGCACCAATCACTGTAGATAATAACCTTACGGAAATCAGAGACAATGGGATTCCGTTCTTTATCTCAGGAGCAACAAATTATCTTGCTTTGATGAATTTCTTGGTTGCTCCACAAGGCGCGACGATACAAGTATTTGATGCGAATGCTAGTGTCGAACGAGAGAGTGGGGACCAATTGTACAATGGAGATTTTGTGAGAGTCACTGCTGAAGATGGCACTACTGTGGTGGATTACAATATTGTATTTGCCCCGATGTAAAAATAAAGTTAGAGCAGAGGAGCTGCAAACGCGGCTCCTCTTTCTTTTTGCACCATGACCATAGCCGCTTGGGCCGAGCTGGGCAAGGCAGTGGCTTTGCCCAATAATTCAGGAACCGTTCATGCATTGTTCAGAAGCTTCCTTAGATTAACCACCCGTTCATTGATTTTGATGAAAGCCATTTCCCGAACCGCTTCCTTTCATGACGGATACCCATACCCACTCATCATCGCTGTGTTCCAAATATTGGGCATTCTGTCTTCCCATTCAAAACTCGTTACCACTTTATTCAGGTAAACATGAGATCATTCACTCGAACTATTTTCCTGTATTCATCCGCGGAAAGTCATTATAAACAAGCCGCACTCTTACGAGGTGGGGTTCTTGCTTTTAGAGGTCGAAGGAACTTGACTCGTATTGGAATTTGGTGCTTCGCTGATAAAGTACCATCATCAATCTCTTGCGGAACACTTCATTAGCAAGCTTGCTCAACCACAAACGCCCTAGGCACTACCAAGTGACTGGTTACAAACGAATAACGTCAACTCATTCGCGGGTAACGGATACGGCCGAAAAATTGGATATTAAAATTTGAGATTATCAGCGATCCTAATTAGGTTGACAGTTTAATTACCTTAGCAGGAATTTAACAGCAGTAACATTTAGGGCTCAAAGTATGGCCAAGTGTTATAGCCATGATGATATCTTTTTTCATAGTATGTAGGAAACCGGTGGGAGGAGGGCAGATAGTTGTCTAATTTCTTTGGTTTTAATTCTAATGGAGCAACGGGAGCGACAGGGCCAACAGGAGCAACAGGCCCCACAGGAGCAGCAGGAGCAACTGGTCCAACGGGAGCAACAGGTCCAACAGGAGCAACCGGTCCGGCGGGACCGACGGGCCCAACAGGAGCGACGGGTCCAACGGGAGCAACGGGCCCAACAGGAGCGACGGGTCCAACAGGAGTCACGGGTCCAACGGGAGCAACAGGTCCAACAGGAAAAGCGGGTCCAACGGGAGCAACAGGTCCAACAGGGGAAACGGGTCCAACGGGAGCAACCGGTTCGGCGGGAGCGACGGGTCCAACAGGGGAAACGGGTCCGACGGGAGCAATCGGTCCAGCAGGAGTCACGGGCCCAACGGGAGCAACTGGTCCGACAGGGGAAACGGG
>NZ_RHHQ01000015.1 GCF_003710825.1 Brevibacillus fluminis
TATCCAGTTTTGAAGGAACAAGTCCTTCAACTGAATATTCCTCAGTAGCTCAATGGTGGAGCAACCGGCTGTTAACCGGTAGGTTGGCGGTTCGAGTCCGTCCTGAGGAGCCATATGCGGAGAGTTACCCAAGAGGCCGAAGGGGACGGTTTGCTAAACCGTTAGTATGCGCAAGCGTAGCGAGGGTTCGAATCCCTCACTCTCCGCCATATTTTTATATTTTGGCGGTGTAGCTCAGATGGCTAGAGCGTTCGGTTCATACCCGAAAGGTCGGGGGTTCGACCCCCTCCGCCGCTACCATAGGGGCATAGTTTAAAGGTAGAACGAAGGTCTCCAAAACCTTTGGTGTGGGTTCGATTCCTACTGCCCCTGCCACTTAATCGTATAGGCGTTTCAAAGGGAACAATCATAAAAGCATGGCGGTCGTGGCGAAGGGGTTAACGCACCGGATTGTGGCTCCGGCACTCGTGGGTTCAAGTCCCATCGATCGCCCCATTTGGGAGTATAGCCAAGTGGTAAGGCACGGGTCTGCAAAACCCTTATCCCCGGTTCAAATCCGGGTACTCCCTCCAATTTTACGAGTCCCAGTAGCTCAGCAGGATAGAGCAACGGCCTTCTAAGCCGTCGGTCGGGAGTTCGAATCTCTCCTGGGACGCCATAGCAGTTTATTTACATAAGAGAATGGTTTCATCAGCTGCGTCGAGGCAATGGGTTTATCAGGTAGCCAAGACGGTGTAACGCGTTTCACTATCGACATAACAAATAATATGGTAACCTCCTACGGACAAGAAAATGTCTATAGGAGGTTTTTTGATGTCTACAACCATAACACATCCTCATTTAGCCGTTGCTACATAGGTTTCCAAACAAGGACCTTCAGTATTGTTCAGTCTTCTACTAATTTAATCAAGCGGAAGCATCCTTTCTAGTTTCCGTAATTGCTCGAATAAAAAAGAGCTTCACCTTAGCAGCAAACGTAAGCAAGAACATTGACGATACGCATGATCACATGATAAACTGCGAGCAACAAGTAGTGAAAGGGTGACCGTAAAGCCAATGATCAACTAATCCGATTCCACAAAAGAAAAAATCGTCAAACACGATTTGATCTGGATAGGATTAGTGCGGGCATTTTTCGAAAAATGACAAGATCATTGTTCTTTTGACAGGAGCAGTGTATCTTTTTATTCGCGTGTGCGCCTCCTATCCAGTATCTAATGGATAAGGAGGTTTTTGTGTTGCAAGCGAACAAAAAACGAGTGGCCGAAGAACGTTCTCCCAAAAGGAAGGAGGCATAGGATGCATACGAGAAAAAGCACACACAAGAAGATAATCCTTGCGATTTTAATGCTCAATATATTCATCGTCATGGTAGGCGTAGGGCTGGTTACGCCACTTCTCCCGCAGCTGATCCTTGGCATGGGGGCAAGCGGACAGTCAATCGGCCTACTCGTGGCTGCCTATGGCATAACACAGTTTCTACTATCGCCATTGACTGGCCAACTATCGGATCGCTATGGGAGAAAAGCATTCATAGTTGGAGGCGGCATCGTCTATGCTGTTGCAAAATGTTTGTTTGCGGCAGGAGATTCGCTGTGGATGCTCTATGCCTCTAGGCTGCTGGAAGGTGTAGCAGCCGCGCTGATCGTCCCGCCTATGATGGCCTATGTAGCCGACGTGACGACGACGGAGGAACACGCCAAAGGAAATGCGTTGCTAGGCGCAGCGATGTCGTTCGGATTCGTGGTAGGACCCGGTCTGGGAGGCTTTCTCGCCGGTTATGGGGTAAAAGTGCCACTTTATGTAGCAACGGGCGCTGCGATTGCCGGAGTTGTTGTTTCCTTGGTTTGTCTTCCTGAAAGCCTCTCGACGGAGCAAATGAACGAAACGAGAGCCAAGGTGAGAAGGCGGGAGTCGTTCCTCAAACGATATGCCCAATCGTTGCAATCCGAATACGCGATGCTTTTTATGCTCGTTTTTGTGATGACTTTCGGGCTGGCGAATTTTGAGTCTGTTTTCGGCCTATATGTTACGGACCGCTTTTACTTTTCTCCGCAGGACATCGCCCTCATTCTGACCACAGGCGCTGTGATCGGCGTCGGCATGCAGGCGCTGCTGGTCGCGAAAATCATGAAGCGGTTCGGGGAAACCAGGGTGATCACAGCCTCCCTTTTGTTTATCGCAACAGCGTACGTGGTGCTGCTTTTGGCCAAGGCGTTTTGGAGTATTTTCCTCGTAACGTTCTGCATATTCTTCGCGACTGCTATGCTTCGACCCGCGCTCACAACGAAGCTGTCAAAAATGGCGGGGAATGAGCAAGGGTATGTGGCGGGGATGAACAATGCCTATATGAGTATGGGAAACATTGTAGGACCGACACTAGCGGGAATTTTTTACGACGTGAATCAATTCGCACCGTTTTTGGCAGGCGGCAGTATTCTCTTTCTTGCATTTTTGATGACACTAAAATTAAAAGAAAAGCATCCGGTTGAATCGGAAATGAGCAATACGTAAGAAAAGCCAAGTTTTTTGATCGTTCGAACTAGCTATAGAAAAGAAAAAGCCAGTCTGCCACAGTGCGTAGTGGGAGGCTGGCTCAATCTGCGAAAAGCACGCTCGATCAGAAATCGTGGCAGTACGGAGCAATAGCAGCCATTGATGAAAAAAATCAACGAATTATCAGGCAAATAAAACACATATATAATAGAAGAAACTCGATCGATAAGATTTTAAGTAATATTGAATTCTTGACTATCGACTCAAAATAGTGTATACTATCTCTTGTAGCAAAGCGTCTATAGGTAGAGTGGGTAGTCACGTTGTAATCTCAGATCTCTCCTAACGCATTTTAACTCCTGCGGTCGTGGTGGAATTGGCAGACACACCATCTTGAGGGGGTGGCGGGGCGACCCGTGCGAGTTCGAGTCTCGCCGACCGCACTTGTAAGCATATCGCGATAATAAGCCCTTGTCGGGGCTTTTTTTATTTTGCGCAACAGTTAAGCCCCTGCAAGCTCTGTTTTAAGAGCGCCGCATCGTGTGATACGAATCGTGCACGATGGCGAAAATACGTATGACAAATAAAAATTCCGCAACAGCCACTTCCACTTTGGTATCATGTAACAATATTGTTACAGAAATTTCCAACAATGCTGAGATTGGGGTTGATGATTGGAGTTTGAGTACCTGCTGCGCGTGTTGATTGCCGGCGTTTGCGGAGCCATAATTGGGTATGAGCGGAAAAACCGGATGAAGGAGGCAGGCATTCGTACCCATTTAGTCGTTGCTGTGGGAGCCTCCCTAATGATGGTTCTATCCAAATACGGTTTTCAGGATCAATTGGGTTGGCATAATCTGTCCCTTGACCCGTCTCGGATTTCTGCTCAAGTGGTAAGCGGGATTGGGTTTTTGGGGGCGGGCATGATCTTTTTGCAGCGGCACACGATAAAGGGGCTTACAACAGCGGCGGGCATTTGGGCGACATCAGGTATCGGCATGACGATTGGGTCCGGTCTTTACTGGGTTGGTATCGGTGTGACGCTCATCATTTTGTTGGCACAAATGGTATTGTATAAACAGTTTAACTGGCTGACAGCACCAAGGGCCGAACAAATTTTGCTTCGCGTTGAAAACGAGCAAGCAACACTGGAACGCGTTCAGCAGATTCTTGCCGAAAGAGGCGTGCTGAACATGGGCTTCCATGCAGAGAAAAAAGGTAATGATTTCACAGAAATTGAGGTAGAAATTTCTATCAAGCTTCCAGGAACTGAACAATTGCAGCATTTGCTTACGCTGATTCAGGAAATTCCTGCAGTGCGATCTGTCGAATTTCAGTAACAAGAAAAATAATCCAAATGGTCTAGTCACTGCTAGATCGTTGGTAGCAAAAGACACCTTCCTACGAGCAATTCGACAGCTGTCGAGAAGTTATGTGCAACCAAAACCGAATAGAATTCGTCAAATAAGGGAAAGGTGTTAGGGAATAGTAGCAGAAAGCGTCGATAAGTTTTCCGCTAAAAAGGGATTGCTGACTCGACCGGATTGTTGTAAACTCGCAAATAGGGCTTTGTTGTTGAAGATTTACAGGTATTTACATCTGGCCATGTAGAGATAAAAAGTGGCATGTTCGAGGAGATCAGATTCATGATGTTAAAAGAGATCATTGAGGGATTATTCATCGGGTTTAGCACAACAGCAGGATTAATCAGCACATATCAGACACTGGTGTCCTGTGGCGGTTTGTTCCGCAAGAAAGAAGCTGTGACCAATGAGCCTACAAAAACATTCGCCGTATTGGTCGCTGCACACAACGAGAGTGCGGTTATCGCACCATTGATTGAAAACCTGAAAAAACTGGACTACCCACGTGAAATGTACGACATCTTTGTCATTTGCGACAACTGTACAGACAACACAGCGGAAATTGTCCGGGAGCACGGCGCGTATGCCTGCGAGCGTTTCGATTCGAGCAAGCGCGGAAAAGGCTTTGGTATCGAATGGATGCTGGAGAATCTGTGGGGGATGCCCAAACAATATGACGCGATCGTCATGTTTGACGCTGACAACCTCGTAGAGAAAAATTTCCTGCGCGTAATGAACGACCGCTTGTGCAAAGGTGCACGCGTGATTCAAGGATATTTGGATTCAAAAAACCCGTTCGATTCGTGGATTACATTATCGTATGCCATCACGTATTGGTTCACCAATCGCATGTGGCAATTGGCGCGCCACAATTTGGGCTTGCCAAACACACTTGGGGGCACAGGACTTTGTATCGACAGCGCGCTGCTCAAAGAAATGGGTTGGGGCGCAACCAGCTTGACCGAGGACCTGGAGTTCGCCACACGCTGTATCGCTCGCGGAATCTATCCGACTTGGGCACATGACACCAAAGTGTATGATGAAAAGCCGATCGATTTGAAAGCGTCGATGCGCCAGCGTTTGCGCTGGATGCAAGGCCATTATGACGTCGCGGGCCGCTATATCGGAACCGTACTGAAAAACGGTTTCAAATCGATGCGTCTCGGTATGCTGGATGCAGCGTTCTACCTGTTCCAGCCGATGTACGTGCTGATCGTCACGTTTATGTCTATCTTGTTCGCCACTCGCTTTTTCGATGTCGGCTTCATGCCGGCTGCACACTTTTTGCCGAGCTGGCTCGTTTATTCAACGACAGCGGTGTTCTACCTGCTGCCGGTCCTGGCGCTTTATTTAGAAAAAGTGCCGCTGAAAGCATACTTTGGTTTACTGCTTTTGCCGATTTTCTTCCTGACGTGGCTGCCGATCTTCTTCTATGCGTTCTTCACCAAGAACAATCAGGAGTGGAGCCATACCGCGCATACGCGTTCGATTCGTTTGGAAGAAATGCAGTAATCTTACCAACTGGATTGGAAACCGCCTGGACTACGTGTCGGGCGGTTTTTTGTACAGATAAGAATTGATAAAATTCTTATCCAGTATAAGGGCAACCGCGGCTACGCCAAAAAGCATGGCCTAGCCAGGTTTTCTAATCGTATAAGAATTTATAAGTGCAGGCGCTTATAAATTCTGGAGCGGAAGAAAAACTTCCACAGATTGAAGGATCTTCTTCTTGAAAGGGCTTCTGAAAGAAGTTTTTCTTATGGTACAATGGCTATAGTTGATTTATACCCAAAGGAGAATCACATGAAACATTTGCTGGATACACACGATGCGTCTCCTCTCTTGTGGGGTGACAAGCGCTATCATACATGGAACCATCACCTGCGGGGGATGTTTCACGACAAAATTTTTAAGGTGCCGCTCGATGGCGGGTTTACATGCCCCAACCGCGATGGCAAGGTGTTGACGGGTGGCTGCACGTTTTGCAGTGCACGGGGGTCGGGCGACTTTGCCGGAGACCGCCGGCTGACGCTGGAGAAGCAGTTTGTGGATGTAAAGAGCCGTCTGCATGAAAAATGGCCAAAAGCAAAATATATCGGCTTTTTCCAAGCGTTCAGCAATACGTATGCACCGGTTGAAGAACTGCGTGAGATGTTCGAGCTGATTCTGAAGCAGGAAGGGGTCGTCGGTTTGTCCATCGCGACGCGTCCTGACTGTTTGCCGGACGATGTGGTTGAATATTTGGCGGAGTTGAACGAGCGCACTTACCTGTGGGTAGAGCTCGGCCTGCAAACCGTCCATGAGCGTACCCAATTGCTGGTCAAACGCGGCCATGACCTGCAATGCTACCTCGATGGCGTGGAGAAGCTGCGCAAGCACAACATTCGCGTTTGCTCTCACATCATCTACGGCTTGCCTGGCGAAAACTATGACGACATGATGGAAACGGCTCGTGGCGTCGCCAAGATGGATGTGCAAGGGATCAAAATCCATCTGCTGCACCTCTTGCGCGGCACGCCGATGGTCAAGCAGTACGAGCAAGGGCTGCTCGAATTTTTGTCCCAGGAAGAGTACACCAAGCTGGTCGCAGACACGCTGGAGATTTTGCCGCCAGAGATGATCGTACATCGAGTGACCGGTGACGGGCCGCCTGATATTTTGATCGGACCGATGTGGAGCAGGAAAAAATGGGAAGTGCTGAACGGCATCGACGCGGAGCTGGTGCGCCGCAACACATGGCAAGGTAAGTTCTGGACGCCATAAAAATCGAGCCAAAACAAAAACGGAGCTTTTTTGCAGATGCAAAAGGCTCCGTTTGTTGTTCTTGCGAAAAATGATGGTTACGTCGGTTGAATCTGCATCAGCTTGCGGGCTTGCTCGGGATAATTCGTAATCAAACCGTCCACTTTCATTGCGAGCATGCGCCTGACGGCTTTTTTTTGATCGACGGTCCAGGCAAGAACAGAGAGTCCGTTTTTGTGCGATTCTTTTACAACAGAAAGCGAGACCTCGTCGACGGGAGCATGCAGCTGGTCAACCCCATAGGTGAGCCCGGTCTTCCACGGTTCCAGCAAATGTCCGACATACAGCATGCCGGTCTGCAGAGAATTGTTCAATTCTTTGATTTTTCGCAGGCTGTTGAAGTTGAAGGACGACAGGATGACTCGTTCACCGAGTTCAAATTCGTCAATCAGCTGACACACTTTTTCCTCCAGGTGCGGTTGTGGAACCAGCAAGTTTTTCAATTCAAGGATGACCATCAGCCGCGTCGGCTTCACGAATGTGAAAACCTCGGCGAGTGTCGGGATGCGCGATGTCTTGAAGCGGGGATGGAACCATCGGCCCGCATTCAGCTGACGCAGCTCAGCAAGCGTGTGTTGCTGTACGAGGCCCGACCCATTCGTCGTTCGCTCCAGCCGATGGTCGTGGATGACGACAACCTCGCCATCGAGCGTCAGCTGCACATCGAGCTCAATACCGTCCGCCTTGTGCCGCAGCGCGCAAGTAAAAGCCTCCATCGTGTTTTCAGGATAAAGCCCAGAGGACCCGCGATGAGCAAAGATGAGAGGCATGGGGCTTCCTCCTTTCCTCCTTATCAAATGTATGCGCACGATCAGGCATGGTTTCCTATCCAAAGTTTTGTACATTGTGACGAATGACGTAAGAGAGACGGCGATTTACAATGAAGGCAGGAAAAGAACGAGGGGGTTATCGAGCGTGTTACTAACTGATGAACAAAACAAGCGGGTCAAACTGATGGCATATGAATCGGAAAAAATTGCGGAGCTGGTCGCGGAACTCGAACAGCTGGCGAAAGATACGGATGCGACCAAGCTGATCATTTATGCGAAAAAAGCGGATATCCCGACATTTACGACATTTGGCTACCAGCAGGAGGGAACCATCGACGGTTTTTATAACGGAGCGAATGCGCATATGCTGTGCCGCTATACGACACAGGAACGCGCTACGTCCGCCGAGCCACAAACAGCAGATGAGATTGTCACAGCAAGTTTGGCGCGGCAAAGCACAGAGAGCGTAAAAGCCAAAGAATTGCCGACAGGCTATGTCTTGACGGAGGCGACTGAAGCGGATGCAGTGGAACTGGCGCAGCTGTATGGCATCGTGTTTCCGGTTTATCCGACCCCGATGAACGATCCGGCTTATGTCAAAAAAACGATGCAGGCAAGCACCTATTACAGTGTCATTCGGGCCGAGGGCAAGATTGTTTGTGCGGCTTCTGCGGAAGTAGATCCGCAATTCGGCTCTGCAGAAATGACCGACTGCGCAACCCACCCGGATTACTTGGGTAAAGGCTTGCTACAGCCGGTCATGATCGCACTGGAAGAAAAGATGGAAGCAATGGGCATCTATTTTCTGTATACATTAACGCGTGCTCAGTCGGCGGGAATGAACATTACAGCGGCCAAGCAAGGGTATCACTATCGCGGGCGTTTGATCAACAACTGCACGATTGTCAGTGGGTATGAAGATATGAACATCTGGGTCAAGCCGCTGCGCGAAACGCACGACTAAAAAAACACCTATTACAACGAAGCGGGATAGAGCAGGCTCGCCAGCTTGTAGGCCATCAGCGCTAGCTGAAGCTGCCAACGGTGAGTCGCGTCTTCCAGATCGAGGCTTGTTTTTTCCGCAATCTGCTGCAGACGGTATTTCAACGTATGGCGATGGATAAACAAGGTTTGAGCTGCCTTGATGCCATTTAAGTTATGTTGTAAGTATTTTTCCAACGTTTCCGCCAATTGCTGCCCGTGCTTGGTGTCATAGGCGATCAAGCGGGCGAGCAGCGGCTGCCACAGCTTGTTCAAGGCGTCAGGATCACGGTAGTACGGGAACAGGAATTGATAACCGTTCATCCTGCTGTAGTGCAGCGGTTCAGGTGATTGTGCCAGAAGCGGATAGGCCATCAGCGTGAAAACAGCCTCTTCCGCCGCCTCCCGAAATTGGCTGACCTGTTCTTTGGCGTCGGCTACGCCCAACTGAATCTGTGTGGCCGGATAAAGCCGCTGCCATTCAATCGCGATGCGCTTCAACAAGGCATCGCTTTTTTCACGTTCTGGGATAATCATTAGCAAATACTGCGATCGTTCACGCAGGAGGTAGACACAGCCGTACTGATCCGCCAGTCGCTTGATCAAGCTGCGCAGCTGCACATACAGAGAGGCGCGGTCGACTTCCTTTTTCTCCTGCAAAATCGAGAACGCGGCGATCAGGTGGCTGCCATTCAGCGGATAGCCCAGCTTGCGGCTGCGTGTGTCGAGCTCTGCTTGATCCATGTCTTGTCCGCTGAGCAGTTCCTCAGCAAAGTCGCCCATCAAGCGCCATTCGGTAGCGGCGACTGCACGCTCCTTCACGTATTCAAAAGTGCACAGGGTAGCCGCATGCTTGAGTGCCACATGGTCCAGCTCCTGCCACTCTGTCCTTGGCTTGGACAGCGTTAGCATGCCAAACGATTCACGAGTCGACCCGACCGGCAACATATGCGTCGCATGCGGCTCTGTGGCCAGCGGGTCACACTGTGACGAAGATACGCTGACAACCTCATAACCGAACGAATCGACAAGCCGCACGCTCCCTTTGGTCAAATTGGCCAATTCGCTGGCAATGGCCGGTAGCCCGCCTTTTGAGAAGGCGACATCCAGCATTTGCTCGTGGATCGCTTGCGAGTAGGCGAGCGTCTCGAACTGCCGATTGATGATCGGTTGCAAAATCGCTTTGGTCACGGTGGAGAAATTGATGCCGCTTGGGATCTCGATCAAGGGCAATCCGTAACGGTCCGCTTCCGCAAGAAATACCGGGGGGATTTCACGTAAATAAAATCCGGTATGGATGGCGACGCCGCTTAGTTTGCGTTCGGCAAGCGAAGGAATGAATTGCTCGATCCGCTTGCTGTCGCTGGCCAGTCCAAAGCCGGTTGTGATCAAAAATTCGCCTTCCTGCAGCCTGCTTGTATCTTCTAAAAGCTCCACAATGGTGACCCAGCGAATCTGGTTACTCATGCCTTGCTTTCCCGCAACCAGCCGCGTATGCACCATATCTGGGAGCTGGAGCGCTTCGCTAATCGTAATCGTCATGGGGCTGCACCTCCGAAAGCAATTGTCCATTATACACAATGTACAAAACATTCTGTCGCTGCGCCAGCTTTTTTTGCCAGAGGGGAGAATGGTTTCCGGCTGTCATTGCTGTAGCATGAATAGTAAGAAAGCTAGCCAAAGAGGTGACGAGAATGGAAAGAAGTTATGTAATCAAACCAGAGTTGGGCAAAGCATACCCGAAGATTTCGCACGGGAAAGGCATTTACTTATATGATCAGGATGGTAAGGAGTATATCGACGGCTGCGGCGGAGCTGTAACAGCAAGCATTGGTCATGGTGTACAGGAAATTGCGGACGCCATGGTGGAGCAAGCGCGTCAAGTATCGTTTGCCTACCGTTCCCATTTTTCCAGCGACGCGGTCGAACAGCTTGGTGCCAAGCTGGCAGAATGGGCGCCGGGCAGCCTCAATTGGACATTTTTCGTAAGCAGCGGCTCGGAAGCGACGGAGACTGCTCAAAAAATCGCGATCCAATATTGGCAAGAAAAAGGCTATGAGCGCAAAAATCGTATCATCTCCCGTTGGATGAGCTATCACGGTATCACGATGGGTGCACTGTCGATGTCGGGCCACGTGATGCGCCGCAAACGCTTTACTTCGCTTTTGGCAGATTATCCGGCGATCTCGGCGCCATACGTATACCGCAAGCCGGATGAGCTGAGCATCGAGGAGTATGCACACAAACGCGCAGACGAGCTGGAAGTGGCGATCCGTCGCATCGGCAAAGAAAACATCGCTGCGTTTATCGCGGAGCCGGTCATCGGTGCATCGGGCGGAGCACTGGTCGCGCCAGCAGGATATTTCGAACGCATCCGCGAAATCTGTGACAGAAATGAAATCTTGTTCATCGCCGATGAAGTCATGACCGGAATGGGCCGTACGGGTAAACCGTTCGGGATCAACCACTGGAACGTAGTGCCGGACTTGATGGCGCTTGGTAAAGGGATGAGCGCCGGCTACACGCCGATGGCAGCCGCAATGGCCACCGATGAGATCATCGAGACGATCACCAAAGGCTCGGGGCTGATCATGGCAGGACACACATACAGCGCCAACCCGCAATCGGCAGCGACCTCCCTTGCAGTCGTACGCTACATGGAAGAGAACAACTTGGTTGAAAAAGCAGCTGTGCATGGCGAGTATTTGCTGGCTCAATTGAAACAAATCGTTGCGGACTACGAAATGGTCGGCGATGCGCGCGGTCTTGGTATGCTGACTGGCCTGGAATTTGTAAAAAATAAAGAAACGAAAGAATCGTTCGCCGCATCGGTTGGCGTCGGTACCCGCGTGCTGCAGCGTGCGTTTGCCAAAGGCTTGATCATTTATCCAGCGATGAGCGGAGCCGATGGTCTGGTGAGCGACTCCATCATCGTGGCGCCGCCGTTGACAATTACCCGCGACGAGATCGATCGTTTGCTCGGCATTCTGCGTGCAGCAATCGAAGAAGTGCAAGCGGAGTTAAAAGCGGAAGGTAAGCTTGCGTAGCAAGATAAAATAGAGGTGACGACATGAGCGAAAAACGCAATCCGTTTGATAAAGTGGTGACCATCGAGGAAGCGCTTGAGCACTTTCACGATGGGATGACCTTGATGACTGGCGGCTTCGGCGGGGTAGGCAACCCGCCGACGCTGGTCCAAGGCATTTTGGACAAAGGGGTAAAAGACATTACGCTGATCTCCAACGATACGGCGTTCCCGCATATCGGCGTCGGGCAGCTGGTCACGCAAAAGCGTGTGAAAAAGGTGATCGCCTCCCATATCGGTTCCAATCCGAATGCAGGCGCGCAAATGACCGCAGGCGAGCTTGAGGTCGAGTTCTGCCCGCAAGGCATTTTGGCGGAGCGCGTACGGGCAGGAGGCGTCGGTTTGGGCGGAATCTTGTCCGACATCGGGATGGGAACGATCGCGGATAAAGGCAAGCAAATCGTTCAGGTCGGGGATAAGCAGTTTTTGCTGGAAACGCCACTGACTGCCGAGGTGGCGATCGTGCACGCAAAGAAAGCGGATCGCTACGGTAATCTAGTGTTCGATACGAGCGCGCGCAACTTCAACCCGCTTGTGGCAATGGCAGGCGAATTCACCATCGTCGAAGCGGATGAAATTGTGGAAACCGGCGAAATCAATCCGGAAGAAATCGTGACGCCTGGCGTCTTCGTCAATATGATCGTACAAAGCAAAGGGGTGAACTGGACATGGGCGTGGGAGAAGTAAAAGAGCAAGAAAGCTATCGTGAACGAATTGCCCGTCGCGCGGCGCAGGAAGTTGCGGACGGCATGATCATCAATCTGGGTATCGGCATCCCTACGCTGGTCGCAGATTTTATCCCGTCGGACAAACGAGTATTTTTCCATGCGGAGAACGGAATTTTGGGCACAGGCCCGAGTCCGGCAAAAGGTGAAGAAAACGCGATGCTGTGCAATGCGGGCGGATTTCCCGTTACGCTGGCGACAGGCGCGTCATTTTTTGACAGCGCGACTGCGTTTGCAATCATCCGCCGCGGCTTGCTCGATATGACCATTTTGGGCGTGTTGGAAGTTAGCCAAACGGGCGATATCGCCAACTGGATCGTGCCAGGCAAACGTGTGCCAGGCATGGGCGGAGCGATGGAGCTGGCACAAAAAGCAAACCGCGTGATGGTCGTGACGACCCACTTGGACAAAAACGGGCGTTCCAAAATCGTGCGCGAATGCTCACTGCCGCTCACGGCTCGGAATGCAGCACACATGATTATTACCGATATGGCCGTAATGGAAGTGCGGCCGGATGGCTTGTATCTGGTGGAAGTCATGTATCCGTACAGCGTCGCCGATGTGATCGGTGCGACGGAAGCAGAACTCAAAATCGACGGAGATGTCGGCGTGTTTCAATAACCGAACTGGGGGAGTTTCGTCATGGCAAAAGCGAATGTGGCGGTGTGGAAAGAAAAAGTGAAGGAACAGCTGGAGAAGGACCGGGACAACTCGGTCCGTCTTTTGCAAAGCTGGGTGCGCGAGGCGAGCGTACAGGGACAGGAAGCGGGTGTGCAGGAGCTAGTAGCAAGCAAGCTTGCGGAAATGGGCTTTGAAGTCGACAAATGGGTAATGGGCGGCGAGGAGCTGCTTTCGCACCCATATTTCGTTTCTCCTCGCACCAGCTTTGAAGGAAGCCCCAACGTCGTAGGAGTGCTGCGCGGTACAGGCGGAGGCCGTTCGATCATTTTGAACGGCCATGTGGACGTTGTTCCGCCTGGGGATGAGACGCAATGGGAGCGCGATCCGTTCAGCGGCGATGTGGAGGACGGCAAGCTGTACGGCCGTGGCGCAACCGACATGAAAGGCGGTAACCTCGCTGCGCTGATCGCAGTTGAGGCGCTGCAAAAGCTGGGGGTCAAGCTGAAGGGCGACGTCATTTTTGAAAGCGTTGTAGAAGAAGAGAGCGGCGGAGCAGGAACGCTGGCTACGATTTTGCGCGGGTACAAAGCGGATGCCGCACTTGTGCCTGAGCTGACACAAATGAAAATTATGCCGAAGCAGCAAGGATCCATGTGGTTCCGTCTGAAAGTGATCGGACGTTCTGCACATGGCGGCACCCGTTATGAAGGCGTCAGCGCAATCGAGAAAAGCCTTGCGGTCGTACAGGCGATCGGGGCGCTGGAAAAACGCCGCAATGACCGGATCACCGATCCGCTTTATGCCAAGCTCCCGATTCCGATTCCGATCAACATCGGTGTGATTGAAGGCGGCAAATGGCCATCGTCCGTAGCCGATCTGGTTAAGCTAGAAGGCCGTATGGGTGTAGCGCCTGAGGAAGAGATGGAAGATGCTAAGCGCGAGATGGAAGAGGCGTTGGCTGGTCTCTCCGCGATCGACCCGTGGTTTGCTGACCATCCGGTGGAGCTGGAGTGGTATGGCGCACGCTGGGTGCCAGGAGCCGTGGAAGAGGAGCATCCGCTTATGCAAGCGTTGATGGCAACCTTTGAAGAAGTAAAAGGGGAAAAGCCTGTCATTGAAGCATCCCCTTGGGGAACGGACGGCGGCCTTTTGACTAAGCTGGCTGACACTCCGGCAATCGTATTCGGGCCAGGCATCACACAGCTGGGCCACTACCCGAACGAATGCATTGAACTGGACACCGTGTTCGAATGCGCAGCGATCTATGCGTTGACGCTCTTGGAATGGTGCGGTTACGAAGAGTAAAAAATGAGTAAGCAATAGAGGAAAAGGCCTGGGCTTGTATCAGGCCTTTTTCATTCGTTCTGAAGGAGGATGCGATGAAATGGGCTTGTTTGGCTGGAATACGTGCCCCGTAGAGCAACGCAGGCAAATCCATAGGCTGATGGAGGCGCTGCTCAAATGGATGCCTGAAAAGCCGCTTGGCGTCTATTTGCACGGGTCGCTCGCGATGGGGTGCTTTTCCCCGAAGAAGAGTGATCTCGATCTGCTGGTCATTAGCGCGGCCCACTTGCCCCACATGGTAAAAGAACGACTTACAGATGAACTGCTGGCTCTTTCCAATCGTCCGAGTCCGATCGAAATCCATATCATCGCGTATGATGACATATGGAGCGGTTCATACCCGATGACTTTTGAACTGCACTATAGTGAATGGTGGCGGGATCGTCTGAAAGAGGGGCTGCCGAATGGCGCCGATCCAGACTTGGCCGCACATCTCATGATCACGAAGCATCGCGGCGTATGTCTCTATGGTGCTCCGATTGACGCAATAATCCCAGACGTGCCGCGTACCGCTTATCTGCAGGCCATATTCGCTGATTTGGCAGGTGTGCAGGAATGGGTGATGGAGAAGCCTGTATACGCCGTGCTCAATATGTGCAGAGTGTGGCAATATGTTGCGGAAGGGACCATTTCCTCAAAGCTGGAGGGCGGCATGTGGGTGCTTCGGTACGTCACGGATGCCGAGCGAAAAATCGTAGCGCAAGCGGTTGAAGCCTATCAGCAAGGAGCGCCGGGCGCGTTTGAAGAAGAGAGTGTGCGACAGCTGGTACGTGAAATTGGACAAAAAATCAATTCATGTAAAAAGCACGAAAAAACCCTTGCATCACTAGATGATTTCATGCTATAGTATCACTTGTGAAACGCATACGGAGGGATACCGAAGTGGTCATAACGGGGCGGTCTTGAAAACCGTTAGAGTGCAAGCTCACGCGGGTTCGAATCCTGCTCCCTCCGCCATATTACATTTACTAGAGGTTTTACTGATGAGTTTTCAGCGGTAAGCCTTTTTTGTTTTTGCGAAATGATGAGGGCCAAAACGCGATGTTTCCGTTGGCAAGCAAACGTGGTTTCCGTTGGCAAGCAAACGTGTTACGATAGAACAGATTGATCATGAGGATGAGGTGGCAAGAGCGTGAAAAAGAAACTGGTTTTGGTACTCGACGTGGAATTGGACAAACAAGTAGATATGCAACAATTGACCGATAAGTTTTCAAGCGTAATCCAAACCGTCGATGAGGTTGAATTGAAAGACCTTGTCCTGTTTGACAATGATGAGACAAGCGCAGACAAGCTGATCGCCAAAATAAACAAGTAATCTGCACCCAATTAAGTTTTGAATAAACAGGCACAACTCGATATAATGGGAAGAGGACAAGCGCTTTCCATTATTTTACTCGGGAGCGTGCCTGTTTTTTCGTGCAACCGCAGCCCCGCCAAAAGCATGGCGTAGCCAGGTTTTCTAAACCCCATACGACAAACCAAACATAGTAGGTGCGTAAGATGAAACTGATCAAAGGAAATCGTTATCTCATTACGTATACGAATGGTCGTAAAATTGAAGGAATATTTGAGGAAGTCAAATACTTCGGTGGGAAAATATTCGCGCTGTGGCTCAATAGCGGCGGGAATCCGCTTTATGTGATTTATGGCGATGTGAAAAAAATTGAAAGACGGTAAAATCCAAGCAGATGTGTGGCCCAGGAATCGTGTTCCGAAGGAGGAGACGATTTCTGGGTTTTTTATACAGATAAGATTTTATAAAATTCTTATCCAGTATAAGTGCAACCGCGGCTTAAGCCAAAGGCTTGGCGTAGCCAGGTTTTCTAATGTGAAAGGGGCTTTGCCCGAATCGGCAAAACCCCAGCGACCCAATATCTTGCAACGCCTAAGCGCCAACGAATTGATCCAGCCGCTCTTTCTGGCGGAGGTGATGTTTGAAATGCATGTCGACCAAATGATACCATTCAACGGCGCTTAAATGGCCCAAACGCGGATGCGAATAGCGCTGCTCCGATGAAATGGTAGACAGTGTTGGTTCTACCTCGCGCATTTTTTCCACGAGCGCATGCAGGCGCTGCTTGAGTTCTTCCGGTGCATGTTCATTGGACGGGGCGTACTGGGCGGAGGCAGGGACTTTGATCTGGATCGGCGGGAATTGACCCAAGGCAAAAATATGCGCACCCGCTTCCGATTTTTCTGCTCCGATAGTTCCTTGTCCAAGGGCACATGCTTCCACTGCTTTCAGCTGCATGTAGTTTGCGCTATGAAGCAGATGATCGTACATTTGCCCAATCGACCATTCGTCATCGGCAGGTTTTTTCGCCAGCGCTTCTGCTGTATAGCGTTCCAGCTCATTCATATAAAAGGCAGCGGTCTCTTCAAACTTTTGCAAGATCGTTTTCGTATCCATGATTACAGCACTCCTTTGATCGTTTGTCTTCATAGTAGCAGACTGCTGCTGACAACAGTATGTCAGTAGTGATTGAGCAAGGGGAAAAAGTTTTCGACAAAAACTGCCTAGAGAGCGGCCCTGTTTCCATGAAAAAACCGGCTGTGCGAGAGTATCCTCACAAGAGCCGGCTCGATCTATCGGGTGTGAAGCGTGTTTATTTGACGTGTGCTACGGTAGGAACGTCCGCGCTCAACGTTTGGAACGTATAGCCTTGCTGTTTCAGGAACTCGATTACAGCAGGGAGCGCTTCAACCGTCGGCATTTTCGGCGTGGCATCATGCATCAAAATCACGACCTGCTGCTTTTTCTTGACCTGTTGCTTCACCTGCTGAAGGGCGGAAGCGGCCGTATAATGATTGGTCGAGGCATCGCCGTTACTGACATTCCAGTCGATGAAATGATAACCTTTTTGGTTCATTTCAGCTTTGATGGCGCTCATGACCGGTTTGGCTTTGCTATATTGCGCAGTATCTTGGTATTTCAGGCTGACCGTGTTTGTGCTGCCACCCGGATAGCGGAACACCGTAGGCTCGACACCGATGGCGTCTTTGATCATCTTGTTGCCCAGCTCCAGGTCATTCAGAAACGCACTTGGACTTTTGTAGATCGTCTGGTAGTTGTGCGAGTATGTATGGCCTCCGATTGTATGGCCTTCTGCGAGTGCGCGCTGCAAGATTTTTTCTCTTCCCTTCACGTTCCGTCCGACGACGAAGAAAGTAGCTTTGATGTTATCTTTCTTTAAAATGTCGAGGATTTTCGTCGTTACAGGCGATGGTCCGTCGTCAAAGGTCAGATACGCCACTTTTCCGGCAGGTTTTGTCTGCGGTACAGTCGTAGCAGGCGGTTTTGTCGCCGGGGTGTTGGTGCCGGGCTTGGTAGTTGACCCCGAATTGCTTGGCGTGGCTGGCTTCGGCTGCTGATAAGGACGGAACAGTTTTGCCGGTGCCGCAACGATTGGTTTGTTATAGACAGGCGCCATGACGACATAAGGTGTGTCGCTGTAGATCAGGTACTTTTTGCGCAACTCTGCGAAAGAGGCGAGCTGCGGTGCATACGATTTGACGATTTGTTCAGGGCTCGCGTTTTTCTCCAGCAGCGCAGCAATCTTGTTCGTCCCCAAAGCCAAGTCAAACTGGGTGGGGGCACCGTTGCTTTTCGGCAGCGTGAAATGTGCGAGCGAATGCGCATACGCGATTGCGTACAGCCCCGTTTTGGCCGGATTGAACAAGCGGGCGTCAAAAATATTTAGCCGTACGCCACCGGAGGTTCCGTGGGTCTCAGGAACGAATACGACGCCAGGAAGTCCCGCAAAATTCAAAAGGTTAGAATACTGCTGGGAATCGATTCCGGGACCACCAATCCAGGCGTAGTGGTCCTCTTGGGTCATGGCAAATCCATCTGTCAGGCCAGCGGCCATGCTGCTGATAACTGCTTGCAGGTCGGGCAGGTCAGGCGTACTTGGCACCCAGGCCAAACCTGTATCGGTAAATTGCTTGCTGCGCGTGTATCCTTCCATCGGGATGACGATGAGGTTGGCGCCGATTTTGCGATTGAAAAACTGGGCCAGCTCGCCGATGGTCATACCGTGCGCAAGAGGCAGGTTGTCGATGCCGATTGCGGATTGGTAAGGGTCCTCAAGGATTGGCCCCTCCATCGTGATCCCGCCGAGCGGGTTGGGGCGGTCCAGAACGATGACCGGTTTGCCGGCGTCGCGCGCTGCCTGCAAGTAGATGTACAAGCTGGCGAGATAAGGAGAGGTGCGCGATCCGGAATCCTGCAGGTCTACCAAGAACACGTCGATATTGCTAAACATCGCTTTAGTAGGCGCTACAGTTTTTGCATTCAGGGAGTAGACGGGAATGTGGAGCGCAGGATGCGTATAGGACGCTTTCTCCTGGTTTGCTGTGGTTTTTCCATCCAAACCGTATGCAGGGGCGAATAAAGCATGCAAGGAAACGGAGGGGATCTGCCGCACTAAGTCAATGGTGCTGGCGCCCGTGCTGTCGACACCGGTCTGGTTAGTCAAAAGGCCAATGCGCTTTCCTTGGAGTAGCTGCATGAAGTGATTTTGCAAAACTTCATTGCCTAGTTTGATCGAAGCTGAATTTGCGAAACCGCCATTTGGAGGAATCGTTGCCAGAATGGCGACCATCATGAAAAACACCAATAATTTCTTAATCATAAGCATGTCCTCTTCCCCTAAAATCTGTCGCTTTCTGTATCTTAATTGTAATCCGTTTTGACGAAAAATGGGGATGAAAACGGCTCTTTTCGCAAAAAAAGGTGAAAAGACCTATTTGGGCTCGAATGCCCATAACTGTCTTGCCAAAAGGCTGTGATCCTCCTATACTCTGTAATGGAGTCAATCAAGTCAGACACCCGGAAGAGCCAAGTGCGTCTTCCGCCATCATGCCACTCGAAACTATCTTTTTCTTCTGCCGGTGAGAATCGCTCATCGGCATTTTCTTTTAATGGGCACAAAAATACGTTTACGGCAAAATGAGAAAAAATGCCGTAAACGTATTTTTATTGAAAAACACGCAGCTTATTCTTCGAATGGCCAAGCAGGGAGCATTTTGGACAGCGGCTTATCGCTTCGGTAGCCCAGAGCATATTCGGCTTGCATGATCGTATGGATTTCGCGAGTTCCCTCATAAATGACAGGCGCCTTAGAGTTACGCAAAAAGCGCTCAACGGGGTATTCGTTGGAGTAGCCGTATGCACCATGGATTTGAACGGCATCATTTGCTGCTTCAAAGGCAGCGTCACACGCGATCCATTTGGCTAGGGAAGTTTCCTGCGTATTGCGCTTGCCTTCATTTTTGAGCCAGCCTGCACGGTACACGAGCATTTGCGAAATCTCGAGATTAGCCGCCATTTTGGCGATCATTTGTTGGACGAGTTGGTGTTTGCCGATTTCCTTGCCGAATGTTTTGCGTTCATGGCAGTATTTCACGCTTGCCTCGAGGCACGCATCGATTAGTCCGCATGCACCCGCTGCGACCGTAAAGCGCCCGTTATCCAAAGCAGCCATTGCGATCTTGAAGCCTTCGCCTTCCTGGCCGAGCAGGTTTTCTTTCGGCACCCGAACGTCCTCCAAAAATACTTCGCCCGTATTGCCAGCGCGAATACCGAGCTTGCCCTTAATCGCTTTCGTGGTGACACCGGGGAAGGTGCGCTCGACGATAAAGCAGCTGATCCCGTGATGCTTCAAATCAGTATCGGTCTTGGCGAAAATCAAGAAATTGTCGGCTACATCGCAGAGGGAAATCCACGTTTTCGAACCGTTCAGCACATAACTGTCGCCATCGCGGCGAGCAGTTGTCAGCATGGCGGCTACGTCGGACCCTGCATTTGGTTCTGTCAGTCCGAAAGCACCGAGCTTTTCACCTTTTGCCTGCGGGACTAAATACTTTTGCTTTTGGGCTTCCGTGCCCCACTGCAAAAGCGTCATGCTGTTTAGCCCCGTATGGACCGAGACCGCCGTTCGAAACGCGGTGTCCCCGCGCTCCAGCTCCGCGCAAATGATGGCGAGTGTATTGTAATCCATGCCTGCACCGCCATATTGCTCAGGGATGCAGGAGCCCATCAAAGACAGGGCCGCAAGTCGTTTCAACACACTTGGCTCAAAATGACCTTCAGCATCCCATTTTTGAATGTACGGGATGATTTCCCGATCGACAAACGTGCGCACCATTTTTTTCACTTCTACTTGTTCAGGGGACAGGGAAAAATTCAGCATGTCATGATTCCTCCTAAATGATTTGATTGCGTTTCATTTCATCAATCTGCAGTTCGGTATAGCCAAGCTCGCGCATGATGCTGTCGGTGTGTTCGCCATGGAGCGGGGGATGCCGCCTCATTTCAACCGGTGTACGGGAAAGCTTGAACGGGCTCCCGACTAGCCGGATGTGCTCAGCGGTCGGGTGGGCCATATCAACCACCATCTCGCGTGCCATTACCTGCGGATCAGCAAACAAGGTGTCAAGCGTATTGATCGGCCCGTTCGGAATGTCGGCCCGATCGAGTGCTGAAAGCCACTCAGCGGCAGGGCGGCTGCACAGCTGACTGGTGATGAGCGGGATTAGTTCGCCGCGGTTTCGCACGCGGTCGGCATTGGCGGCAAATCGCTCATCGCTGGCCAGCTGCGGCATGCCAATGATTTCGGCAAAACGGGCAAACTGGCGATCATTGCCGACTGCGACGACGATGTCACGATCTTGGGTAGGGAATACTTGATAAGGAACGATGTTCGGGTGCTGGTTGCCAAGCCGCTTCGGCACATTGCCAGAGATGAGAAAGTTGCTGGCCACATTGACCAACGCCGCGATTTGCGAATCAAACAGGGAGATGTCGAGGCTTTGCCCCAGTCCAGTCCGGTCGCGGTCATGCAGGGCTGCAAGGATAGCGACAGCCGTATGCAAGCCGGTCAAAATGTCGGCGATTGCAACCCCTGTTTTCATCGGAGCACCTTCGGGTTCGCCGGTGATGCTCATCAGTCCCGCCATCGCCTGGATAATGAAGTCGTAGCCCGGCACTTCTTTGTACGGGCCGTTTTGACCAAATCCGGTGATGGAGGCCATGATGAGCTGTGGATTTTCCTTGTGCAGCACGTCAAAGCCCAGCCCCCATTTTTCGAGGGTGCCGCTCTTAAAGTTTTGCACCAGCACATCGCTGCGCATGACCAACTGCTTCAATACATCCCGGCCTTGCTCGCTCTTCAAATCGAGCGTCAAGGCACGTTTGTTGCGATTGGCACAAAGGTAGTAGGCGCTTTCGCCACCGGTAAATGGCGGCCCCCAGGTGCGGGTTTCATCGGGGGAGCGTGGTCCCTCCACCTTAATAACCTCCGCACCCAGATCGCCAAGCATCATCGTGCAAAACGGACCAGCCAACACTCTGGATAAATCAAGAATGGTGATACCCTCCAACGCGCCTGCCACGAGCATCCCTCCTTTTGGAAAAAACAAAAAGCCAGTCAAACCGAGGTCGTCAAACCACGGTCGAACTGGCTGTCATTCGCGGGCTGTCTTTCGAGCAGAAAGATCAAGCGAAAGTAGGCAGTTAATTTAAATAATTCAGAACATATCATCATTATGTACAATCTGGGGAAAGATGTCAACCTGTCTGATAGCTTTAGTTGGCAGAATTTTCAAGAGTCTCGCCATTTAATTGCGGAAATGCAGAAAACATTTTACAATATAGATTATTCTTATGAAGACCGAGGTTGCAACATGCGACTAACATCTATCCATAAAGTCATCGTTGGCGAACAAATTGCAAAACCGATTTACAGCGCGTCGGGAATCACTTTGATCGGTGAGGACGTTCATTTGACCCAGCGTATGATTGACCGCTTAAAAATGGCGAACATTTCGTATGTATATATCAAGGACAAGCGTTTTGAAGATCTGGTCATCCCCGAGGTCGTCAGTGAACAAACACGGCGCGAAGCCATGGGGACGATTCTCCAAACGTTCCAAGCCTTTCAGGCACAGCCTGCCACCTCCTACCGCAAACCGATCCAAACCGATTTGGGCCGCTCGTTTCGAAATGTGATGGGTTCACTGATCGACGAGCTGAAGCATAACGAAGTAGCCCTTTCTTTATTGGGTAGTGTATGCGGTTTTGATCATTACGTGTTCACACACTCCTTTCAGGTGACGCTCTATGCGATCACAGTCGCATTGCGAAAAGGGTTCAATCAAAAGGAATTGATGGAAATCGGCCTTGGTGCCATTTTGCACGACATCGGCAAAATGATGGTTCCGTATGAAATTTTGTCCAAACCCGGCCGACTGACCGAAGAAGAGTATTTCCTAATGAAAAAGCATGCTGAATACGGTTTTGAAATATTGCGCAGGCAAGATAATTTATCTCTCTTGACCGCACATTGCGCCTTTCAGCATCATGAGCGATTTGACGGCAGCGGGTATCCGCGCAACCTGACAGACCTTGAAATTCATCCGTATGCAAAGATCATCGCAATCTGCGACGTTTATGATGCGCTGACCAGCAACCGTGCCTACCGAAACGCCATGCTTCCGCATGAAGCAATCGAAGTTTTGTACGCGGGGGTAGGGACCAACTTTTCCAAAGAGCTGGTCGAAGACTTCAAAAGCACGGTCGCACTTTATCCGCTCGGGATCAGTGTGGTGCTTACCACAGGAGAAACAGGCGTTGTAATCAATAATAGGGCAGAGCTGTCGAGCCGGCCGCTGCTTCGGATCTATAAAGGGCCGGACGGTCAGGACATCGATCCGTATGAACTCGATCTGGCGAAAAATCTGCATATCATGATCGTTTCATGTGAGTAGGTAAAGAGGAGAATCTTAACTCGGCTAAAGTCACTTCACAAGCACCATCCTACTGGTGAGGAGGTGACTTTAGATGAGGGGCATCGCTGTTGCATTGCTGCTCGCACTTACCATTACCTCTGTGGCCATTTTCTATCCAGACAAGGAAGGGGCACGGGGGCCGCAGCAACTCCCTAAGTCAAAATTTGAAACGTACGGGTACAACTATAACGGTTCCGGTTTGGGTGTGGATAAAGGGGTAGCCCATCTGTACATGCAGGAGTCAAGGAAACGGATGGAGCCGGGATTGATTGACCAGCTGGAGAAACGGGCCGAGTCATTGCCAGGTGTGCTCGACATCAAAATTGTCGCATATTTGGACAACCTGATCGTCGGCGTGTTGACAGACGGCCGGAATCATACGGATATGCGCAATACGGCTAACACTTACCCGAATAACCGAAGGACATTCGCTACCCGCATGCATGAGACGACGGATGGCTTTCACAAGGACATCATCCGTGTTTTGCGCCCTCGCCTTCAGGCGGAGTCCCGCTACAACAACATTTATATCGCCACGCAGCCGGCTATGTATGAGCGGATTAGCGAATTTCACCAACGCATCCACCGGGGTGAAAAGCTGACCGATGATGAGTTCATCTCCCTGTTGAATGATATGGGCTACATTACCAGAGGTTACAATCTGGTGGATTAACACAGGCAAGCGGCCATTTCCATCGAGCATTTCGATCGGGATTGGTCGTTTTTGCATGTAAAGCGTTTGCAGGAATTCCCGGGGAAAAAGGGAATATGGTAGGTAAGGTAATGAGGAGAGTGAGCGAGCGGATGAAGCCTACCATGATGCTTTCAAAGCTGACTTTGCCACGCATCCAGGTCCATATCTGGCGGCGTCCACGATTGGCCCGGAAAATTCGTGGCCTTTTAGCCAATCCGGTGTCGCTGGTAGCAGCGGGAGCGGGTTTTGGCAAAACTGCAGCGATAGCAACCTATGTCGCCGATCAGCACATTCAAGCCTGCTGGTATCGAATCGATCAGGAAGATAACGACCTTCCTGTTTTTATTTCTTATCTTGTGGAAGCCGTACGAGTGCGGTTTCCTGAATTCGGGGCGTCTTTGCTGCAGTTAATCGATGAGCAGCGCGGTCAGGTGCTTACAGAGGCATTCATCCGTGAATGTGCGGCCCTGTTCTGCAATGATGCTGCAAAGCTTGGAGACGACCTTCTGCTTGTATTGGATCAATACCATCATACTCTCTCGGTGAGTGCTGTGGATTCGTGGATGCAGCAGGTGCTTTTGCATCTGCCGGCGAACGCACGAATCGTCGTGATTTCCCGTGTCGCTCCGAATTGGGGCTGGTTTTCGGCAAGCAGGCTGCGTGGAGAAGCAGGGGAAATTACGGAAGCCGATTTGCGGTTCACAAAAGAAGACATGCGCGAATGGCTTCAGGGAGACTATAGCTATGAGATCGCGGAAGAAGATCTAGCACTGCTGGAGAAATGGACGGCAGGGTGGATTGTTGGCTTGCGCTATTTGGCTGAGCACGTGATGGAGGGGCATACGATACCGGAGCTCCTTAGCGAGCACTCGGTTGTGCGCAAAGAATTGCTGTGCTACTGGGATTCGGAGGTCGTGCTGCCATTAACGGAGGGCATGCGAGCGTTTTTGCTCGACGGGTCGGTTTGCGATGTCTTGACGAAGCAAAAGTGGATGCACCTTTTGGGGCAAACAGAATCGTTTGACCGCTTGTTCGAAGAGGCGAAGCGCAGGCGCCTGCTGTTTGCCGATACGAGAGAGCAGGAGTGGACGTATCATCCGCTTTTACGACAGGTGCTGATGCAAAAGTTGATGGCGCAGCCCGAACATTTTCAGCAGCTCTCGATGCAGATCGCCCGATTTGAGGCGCAAGCCGGCAGAACGCTTGATGCGCTCGAACATTTGCGGCGTGTCGAGGCATGGGAGGAGATTGGCGAGCTGCTCGCGAATTGCGGTGATGAAATGCTGCAGACCGGCCAGCTTGATCCGCTTTACAATTGGATCTTGGCGCTGCCGGCTGAATCGAAAGAACGGTTCCCCCATCTGTGGTATTACCAAGGGGAAATTGAACGTTCACGCTGCGTATACCCGCAAGCGCTTTCCTCGTATGGGCGCTATATCGAGCGCTGCGAGGAGGTGCAAGACAACATCGGTATTTGTCGGGGGTTGGAAGGGCAAGCGCGCGTGCATTTGGATAGTGTCCAGGGCTTGAAGGCGGAGCTTTTACTCAAACGGGCGGTCACAATTTTGAACCCGGGGGATGATGACATTCTTGCGGCACGCTTGTATAGCCTGCTCGCTGAAGTGTATACGAACCGGGGCAATACGGGACTTGCCAGCCACTGGATTGAGCGCACACGCGAGCTGGAGCAAAAAGCCGAGCTGGAAGGCGAAGCGCGTCTCCTGTTCCGCACTGGCCGCATGCAAGCGGCGATTCAACTGCTGGAAAAAGAATGGCAGCCTGACAAACAAGAGGAAACGGTCGCGCTTACCCGCTCATACCGGGAAACGTCCCTCGTTCTTGCTTTTGTCTATGCCATGACAGGTGAGCGGGAAAAAGGCATCATCGTTTCTGAAAAAGCCATCGAACTGGGCAAAGCGGCCAATTCGCCGTTTGTCGAGGCGTACGGTTATATTCGTAAGGCACATTCAGCATTACTTCACAAAGAAAAGTCAGTTGAGGAGATCCGCGCCTTGTATCAGGGGGGGCTGGCGATCCTTGAAGGGATTAACTCCAATCGGGGGAAAGCAGAAACGCTGATGGGCCTCACCTTGCTGTATGCCACGGAAAAATCGCTCGATGCAGCATTGGCTTGCGCCGAGCGGGGACTGCAGGAAACCGCCGTCATTCAGGATGACTGGGTCGATGCCTTGATACGGCTGGGGATGGGTATCGCATATGCGAACTGCGAAGAATATGCGTTGGCAGAGCCTGTATTTTTGCAATGTGTCGAACGATTCAGCCAGTGCGGAGACATTTTCAACCTGGCGATCTGCAGGCTGTGGCTCAGCTACTTGGCTTACAAACGGGAAGACTGGAACAGCTTCGTTCCGACAGTTTCCGCTGCGCTGACCGCGATTCAGGCAGGAGAATATCAGTTTTTGCTGCAGCGTCCGACGATGTTTACTCCAACAGGTGTGCAAAAGCTGCTGCCGATCCTCATCGAAGCGCAAAAGCGGCAAATTCAGCCGAATTACGTTTCCCAGCTGTTGACGGAACTGGGGCTGCAAAACGTAGCGTTTCACCCCGGTTATACGCTACGGATCTCGACGTTGGGGAGTTTCCGGATTTGGCTCGATCAGCGAGAGCTTGGCGAGCGGGCATGGCAACGTGGTAAAGCAAAGCTGTTGTTCCAGCTGCTGTTGACGCGGAGGCATAATTTGTTGGCTCGTGAGGAAATCATCGATTTGCTTTGGGCGGAACAGGACGAAGAAGCAGCCCAGCGAGATTTCAAGGTAGCGCTCAACGCCTTGAACAAAGCGCTGGAACCGAATCGGGAAGCGCGTACAACCGCGTTTTTTATCCAACGACACGGCTCATCGTATGGATTCAATCTGGCCTCAGGCTACCAGCTCGATGCAGAGGAGTTTGAACGACTGGTCGTCTCCGGGCTGGCAGAGACTGATCACAAGCAAGCGACCGTGCTCTTAGAAAAAGGCTTGGCGTATTACCAAGGCGAATATTTGCCTGACTGCCGTTACGAGGATTGGTGTATTGAAGAGCGGGAGCGGCTTGGCGTGTTGTATTTGCGTGGGGCGGAAAAGCTTGCGCAGGCCTACCTGGCGTTGGAGCAGTATGAAGCATCGATACGGTGGTGTGAGAAGATTTTGCAAATCGATGATTGCTGGGAAGAAGCGTACCGGCTTTTGATGATTTGCTATCATCGGCAAAATAACCGCTCGCTTTCATTGAAGTGGTATGAAAAATGCGTGGCAAAGCTGAAGGAACAGATGGGGGTGTCGCCACTTCCGTCGACCCGCGACACGCTGCAATTAATCATGGATCAAGACTAGCTTGAACACGAAGAGCTCCCTTCCTGTAATGAGAAGAGAGCTCTTTTTGTGCGATAACCAAATGATTTACGCCTGTTCCAGTCCAAGCGAACGCATTAACGCAGCGGGGTTCAAATCGGGACCTTCGATGACGATTACGGTCATACCAGAATCGGAGCCGGACTCATGACCTTCTCCATCCTCCCAAAAAGCTGCTTCCCCAGCGTGTAAACGAATGACCTCCGTACCCTCGGCACGCACCCAACCTTCCCCCTGTACAACCAAAAATAGTTGCTTGCCGACAGCCGGGTGAAAACCGACCAAGCTGTTTTCGGCAAAATGCAGGCAGCCGATTTGCACGCGGCCTTCCACGCGGATGATTGGGGAAATCCCTACTTGTTTGCTTCCATACATCTCAATAGTGCGCATGACTGCGGGATCAAAACGAAAAAGCTGCAAAGCATGCATCCTCCTTTATTTCCTAGGAAACCGTATACAAGAGAGAATTCTGATCCAAAGTTTCCAAATCCTCCTTGACGTTTCAAAAAGAGTGGAGTAAACTCATTTTTGTACTGACCAGTCAGTTTAATAAAAACGAGAGGCTGAGTGTGATGTCGAAAAAGGATCTTATCACCGAAGGTGCGCTGCGTGCTTTTGCCCAAAACGGCTACGCGGAGACGACGATGGACGCGATCGCAGACGTGGCCAAGGTGGCAAAAGGTACGTTGTACTACCACTTTAAGACAAAGGAAGAGCTCTTTTATTACGTCAACCGAAAAGGAGTCGATCTCCTGGTACAGACGGTGACCCACGCTATGAAGGACGAGGGGCGCAGTGTGGCGGAGCGAATGTTAGCTGTCTTTGATGAACATCTGCGCTTTTTCGCCGATAATAAAGATTTGTGCATTTTGCTGCTGCAATTTAGCTCTGGTGACCAGGAGCGCGATTCAATGATTGGTTCCTTGCTTGGCGAATATTTTGCCACAATGGAAAAATTCCTCCGCACGCTACAGGAGCAAGGCATCATCAATGCGGAGCTGGATGTGCACACATTGGCGTCGGCGCTCTTCGGGATGGTTGGCTTCACCGCGCTGCGACAAATGTACCGGGGGGAAGCGATCTACACCGATGAGACGCGCAACACCTTGATTGCCCTGTGCAAAGGCGCATTGGGCTTACAATCATAAGAGAGAAAAAGGAATAGGGGAGAAACGTAACATGAGCAAGGCACGTTCGATCATTGGCATTACCGGTTTCGTCGCATGCATCGTTGCTTTAGGCAGCTATCTGCTTGCGCCGGGAGGACAGGGGACGGCGATGGGCAGCCAATTGGGCTCTACCGTCAGCGTTGTAGAAGGAAACGAAGTGGACCTCGCGTTCAAAATGGCGGGCTCTATCGATTCAATCAATGTAAAAGAAGGAGACCAGGTAAAAGCGGGCGATCTCGTGGCGCAACTATCGAGCGATGAGCTTTTGGCGAAACGGGAACAGGCAGCGGCAGCCTATCAGCTGGCACAGGTGAAAGTGGAGCAGGCGAACAAAGGTGTGACCGTCACAGCAGAAACGAGCAATGCGCAGGTCAGTCAAGCACAGGCAACCGTTTCGGCGGCAACCGCACAGCTGCAGGCGAACAAAAACGGAGCGCGGCCCGAGGAAGTTGCACAGCTGAAAGCGAGGCTGGTGGCAACGCAAAACGGATACGACACTGCGAAAAAGCAAAAAGAGCGGATGGAACAGCTCTTTGCGGAGGGTGCGGTGCCGAAAGTAAACGTTGAGCAGGCGACCATGCAGTTCGAGCAGGCTTCCGCTGAGCTGGCAGCCGTGCAGGAACAGTTGAAAATGGCGCAAAGCGGTGCACGCCAGGAGCAAATCGATGCTTCTCGCGCACAGGTCGCGCAGGCAAACGCCGCCTATGAGCAAGCGATTGCGGCGAAAGGACAGGTCGGCATCAAGCAATTGGATACCAAATCGGCACAAGCGGGCGTACAGCAGGCAAAAGGCGCTCTGGATGAAATCGACGCTTATTTGAAAAATACGAAGCTTTTGGCACCGGTAAACGGTGTCGTCAAATCGGTTTCTGTGCAAAAAGGGGAGCTGGTTGCACAAGGGCTGTCCGTCATCACGATCCAGGCGCAGGATGAGCAGTTTGTGAAATTTTATCTGGATGAAAACAAAATCGGTTCACTCACTGTCGGTCAAGAAACCAAATTGTATGTGCCTTCCCTCGATAAAGAGGTGAATGGAAAAATCACGATGATCGCCCCTGCGGCTGATTTTGCTGTCAAAAAAGCGACAACCGAGCTTGGTGACCGCGATGTGCGCGCATTTATGGTGAAGGTCGATGTATCGAACCAACAGCTCCGACCAGGGCTATCCATCGAATGGCAGCTTGAAGGGGATGGCCGCAAGTGAGCAAGATCAAAGGGCTATTCTTTAGCGAATGGCAGTCCATTTTCAAAAATCCATCGATGATTTCCGTGCTTCTGGTCGTGCCGATCTTGTACTTTACGCTGTTCGGCAATCTGTATAGTGAAAAGAAAGTGATGGAAATCCCGGTTGTCGTTGTTGACAGCGATCACTCGGAAATCAGCCGGGAGCTGATCCGCGCCTTTGATGTCGATGCCACGTTCGCAATTAGCTCGATTGTACCAAGTGAAGATGAAGCAATGAAGGCCATCGACAAGGGTTCGGCCTATGTCGGCCTGATCATTCCGGCGGGTTTGGCGGAGAAAGCAAAGAGCGGCAAAGAAGCGGAAGTTTTGACCATCATCGATGGCAGCAATATGATGATCTCTAATACTGCCGTGCGGGCCGCAAATACGCTGATCAAATCGATTTCGGCTGGAGTCACGTTGAAGAAGCTGGAGGCAAAAGGCGAGTGGGGTGAGGACGGGAAAAACTTCTTCACGGGAATCGATTATCGCTACCGCGTCTTGTACAATCCAACATTTAGCTATTTGTCCTTCATGGTTTTCGGCTTGGGCGGAACCGTGTTACAGCAAGTATTGTTCCTTGGTGTGGCACTGGCTGTCGCACGTGAGAAAGACTTGGGCACATGGCACAAGACTGTCCGATCGTATAGCTTTTTTCAATTGGTCTTAGGAAAACTGACGCCCTACTTCATCTTGTCGACGTTCAACTTGATCGTGACTTTCACCATGGTGCTCAAATGGTTCCAGGTGCCGTATTACGGTAATCCTGCCTATCTGATCCTGGCAGGTACGCTGTTTAACATCGCTGTCCTATCGATCGGATTCGCCATTTCCTATGTCACCAAGGACCAGCTTCAGGCGACTCAGCTTGCAATGCTGATCGCCGTCCCATCCTTTATGCTGTCAGGCTTTACCTGGCCGCTGATGTCAATGCCTGCAGTGATTGCGGGCATCGGTAAGTCGCTGCCGCTCACCTACTTTTTGCACGCGGTCCGCGAAGTGCTGACCAAAGGCCACGGGCTGGAGGCGATACGCACGGATTTGGCTGTACTGATGCTCATGGCCGTAATCGGTTTGTTCCTCGCATATTTGGCCTATTTGCTGCAATCGCGAAAATTCGCTACCAAGGCAGATGCCGAAGAAACGGGTGTTGTCGTTACTCAGGCTTGAGAAGAAAAGACCTCCACACACGCGGAGGTTTTTTCTTTTGGAGAACGATTCGATTGGGTTACCACATCAGGGCAAAATGAATACAATGGGCTGGGTAATACCCGATAAGCACGGGAAGCACTGCGCGCTGGTAAAGAAAAAGCACTTGTGAATATTTCACGAATTTTTTACAATGGAAAGTAGAACTTATCATCCTTTTTACGCCCCAAGGAGGTACTCATGTCTGGAACACACTTGAAACAGCTCTGCGAGGACACATACCACCGTTTGAAAAAGGTAAGCATGGAGTTGGAGAGATATTTGAACCAGGTCACATTGACCAGCCTGATTCAAGAATCGGGTGATCCAGAAGACTACGAAGCGTACTATCGGAACTATTTATCGGATTTACGCCATCTGTTTGTCTATTCAGAGAATGCCTATGAAAAATTGGGCATTTGTTTGCGTCGTGCCCGCTTCAACGAAGAGTTTGCTGAAGAAGCGTTGTTTCAAGTGTATCACTCCTGTGTGAACAATTTTTATTATCCAAAAGGCGAAGTATACGATGAAGATGGTCGCTACTCCTATACAGGGCAAGATGCGATTTTGTTTCGTAAAGAGGTAACACCTGCGCTTCGCAATCTCACGCTGTCGCTTTCCAAAACCTTTGAGCAAATGCGTGAAGATCTGCAGTACTACGAGACAGATTATATTACGAAAAAGCGAATGCAGCAGGCGGTCAAACCGTAAAGATGAGCAAAAAACGGAAACAGGAACAGGCACGCTCCAGAAAAGGACGTGCCTGTTTCTTCTATATAAATTGATTAATGACTGACCGGCTCGAGAACCGATTCAAACAGCTGTTCCACTCCGCGCTCCATCTCTGCACGGTCGCTGTCATCCACATGTGAGACGGCAGAAAAATTACGATAAGCCACCGGCTTGCAGCCGACGAAAGAGAATACGCCTTCTGCGACCTGCTTTTCAAGCACTTCATCCATTCCGCTACGCTGCATCTCTTCTTCTGATTCGCGCGTTGTCGTTATTACGATGGCGCGTTTTCCGGTTAACAGGCCGACTGGTCCATCCGATTCGTAACGAAAGGCGAATTTGTGCGTAAATACGCGGTCGATCCAGCCCTTTAAAATTGCGGGCTGCGACCACCAGTAGACCGGATAGATCATGACCAGGAGATCGGCGTCCGTCACCTGCTGCTGTTCCTCGTCGATATCACTGCTGACGCGTCCTTGGGCAATGTTGTGCATGTCGCTCTCGGAAAAGACGGGCTGAAAGTTGTTTTTATACAAATCGTTGACGCGGTAAGTGATTCCTTCTTTGTCCAAGTATGATTTGACTTTTTGCAAGATGTCATGGTTGAAGCTCGACTCTCCGGGATGGGCGAACACGATGTAAGCTTTCATAGCAGGTCCCTCCAAACAATCGCAAGTTAAAAGCCGAACTGCAGCTTCGTTAAAAATTTGTGCCAGAGACCGCCCAACGTATGCTTCGGGGTAACGGCGCCCGTTTGTGCTGGTGCTGTGCCTGCTTCCGCCTTGATTTTGCTCAAAGCGGCGTTCACATTGATAAGGCCGTAGCCGTATGCTTCATCTTTACCGGGAGGGCCCAAATCGACGGCTGTCTTTTGAATCAGCTTGATCACTTCTGAGTTTTTCATATCAGGGTTAACCGAGCGGATGAGGGATGCCATCGCAGTAACGTGCGGACAAGCCATGGACGTGCCGGAGAGGGCTGCATAATCACCGTAAATGTAGGTGCTCGGAATATCCACGCCTGGCGCCGCTACATCGACGTAATTGCCGTAGTTGGAAAAATCCGCTTGCTTCCGGTTGTGATCCACTGCCGCAACCGACATAACCTCCGGGTATGCGGCCGGATAGCTCGGTTGACTGCTGGCATCATTGCCTGAGGCTGCGACCAGCACCACGTTTTTGTCGTACGCATATTTGCATGCTTCCTTCAGAGCGGCAGACGAAGTGTAGTTGCCTACGCTCAGGTTGATGACGTCGGCTCCGTGGTCGGTCGCCCAGTAAATGCCTTGGGCAATGTCGTAGGCAGAGCCGGATCCGTCAGCGCCGATCGCTTTTACCGGCATGATTTTGCTTTTCCACGACATCCCGGCCACCCCGGTGCCATTGTTCGTTTTGGCAGCGATTACTCCGGAGACATGGGTACCATGTCCGTTATCATCCTGTGGCTTGTCGCTATTGTCGATGAAATTATGGCCTTTGACCAGTTTGCCTTTGAATTCCGGATGATCCAGATCGACACCTGTATCAACGACCGCGACAATGACGCTGCTGTCTCCTTCCGTGATGTCCCAGCTTTTTTCCATGCCAATCATTTTCATGTTCCATTGATAAGGCTGATAGAGGGAGTCGTTCGGCTTGCGATTGGGCAAAAGTAAATAGTTCGGCTCCGCATAAATGGAGTCGGGATGTGCGGCAAAATGCTGCATCAACTGGTGGGTGCTCAACGTATTTGACTTGATGATCATCCCTCTACCATAGTCGCGCTTGATTTTGCCATCAACCTGCTTGAGCATTTTTTGGATCACTTCATTCGACGGGCGCGGTGAAAAGCGAACGACAACCTCATGTTCAACATAATGGCTTTTGTCCCGAGTGTTATGGCTGATCGTTTTGATTGATGGATGACTTTCCATCGTGCGCCGGATGTCTCTGACCTGCTCCACATAGTTGATTTTTGGAATGCTGGCGTTCACCGAAGTGATGGAAGGATGAGGCTCGCGCCACTCTTGCCGATGGATCTGGATGGGGATCGCAACCACTGCGACCAAGGCCACAGCGATCGCAATCGTATAGGAGACCGTTTTCAACGCACTCACTCCCTGTATGTTACGAATACATTTATCGTGCGATAGGAAGCGTTGGATTATGACGGTAAAATCTGTGTGATATGCGATTGGTGCCCGTTTTTTTTCAATTGTTATTTACAAGTTCTTCATATCCTCCTATAATGATAAGTGTTCTCATTGAAAATGCTTATCAATATCGACTGGATATATTCAACAAATAGTAGGGGGAAATTCACGTGTTTGCAAATAAATATGTTTTGACAATCATGGCGACGCTGACAGCAACGTCGATGCTAGCTGGTTGTACGACGAAATCGACCGCAGCCCCAGATACAGCTCCAGCAGCCAACGCGACAGCAGCAGCCGGGAAGGTGAAGGTCGAGAAGAAAAATTATCAGTTCGACACGGCAGCTAACATGTTTGCCTATGCCGAATTCGAATTATCCGGGGAGCCGCTCGCAGAATCGCTCGGTCTTGATCTCGATTTGCTGGACCCGGGAAAAGTTGATTCGCCTACTAAATTTGACTATGCCGCAGGAATTGAATCCTATGAATATTCCGAGGAAGCCATGTATGAGGTTCTGGAGAAATCCGGCATGGGTATCCACCTTGTAAATGGCCCGATCAACAAAAAGCGGGCTAACAGCGGCGATCCACGCGTTGCGCTTGCTCAACGCTACATGGAGCTGGCTGAGGTGACGGGCAACAAACCGGAAGACATTTTCCAAAACATGTTCCCGACCGCGATCGAATACGCCAGCGGCGATCCGCACTATATTAAGCAGGTTGATATCAGCAAATTTGCCGACGGCGAGAACGGACGCTATATTCCGAAATACCAAGTTGATTTCAACAGCTTGCGCTGGGATCGCAGCAAAATGAACAAAACACTGACGCCGGCAGCGCTTGGCGGAACGTATTTGAAGCAGTCGCTTTGGCTGGGTGACTTCATGGGCGGCGTACATACCGTTGATAAAGACGAAGAGCAGGAGGGCACATCGCCTGACCAGGACAAAGATCCGAACATCCGCTTGGGTGTAAGCTCCAAAGATGGCTTGCAAGGCGTTTTCTTGACAGAGGGAGTTTGGAACAAGCTGGCTTTCATGAATGACAAGCTGTTCCTCTCTTCAAAAGATGGCAAATTGGGTGCAAAACCAACCGCAGCTTACAATCCGGCAAACGGCCTGGTTTACATGCCACATGAAGTGACGGTGGAAGAAAACGGCGCCGCCGCATTCCCAGATGTGAAAGATTTGAAAATCACGGACAAGCGCAGTCTGCTGCGTGATCAATGGATGATGATGTGGGCGACTTCCGAGTTCTATGGCACGACGGACCAACGACCAGCCAACCCGAACAAAAACCCGGCATTCTTGGCCTTGTTCGATGGAAAACCGTTCCCATCGGCACCGAAAGAAAACCTGGATGCAGACCCGAAAAACGATGTGGAATCGGATGATCCTTACACGTTGAACCGCAACCTGCTGATGACGTTGTTTGCCAATATGGAAGCGATGCACTGGAACAAAGCCGAGAAAACGCTCGTGCAAGAAAACGCCGGCGACCTAAACGGCCAGGGCACACATGTCGATACGTTTGATACTGGCTACGCGATGGAATCATTGCGCCTGTTCGTTCGTGCCGTAGATGGCTTGCCACTCGGCTATGCAAGCGGTGAGGCTGCAAAAGGATTGGAAACAGCAGAAGGCAAACGCGCGAAAGAAATGATTGGGGCGCAGGCTGACTTTATCGTAAACAAACTGTTGGACAGCAAAGACGGCCTTGTTGCGAATGGATACACCATTGGCAAAGGCGTCGACACAGGTGCGAAAACATTGCAAGCGCAGCTGGGCGCGATTCGTGGTTTGACCGCAGCGTTCTTGGCAACCGACGATGCGAAATATCGCGATGCCGCACGCGAGCTGTTTGATAAAACCGAAAAAGCGTTTTGGGATGAGCAAGCGACGGCATACCGGACGGCAATCGGGCAAGACAACAATTATGAGTATGATCCGTACCTCGCAGGAGCGATCTCGGCTGTTCAGCGTCTGGGTATGCTGAACCTGGTCAATACCGATTCGGACAAAGTGAAATACGATTCGCTCGAATTGAGCCATCTTACCGATCTGTATACGCGTTATTTCCGCAATGTGATCAATGGACCGACGCTTGAGGAAGGGATGCAAACGAGCGAATTCTGGGATACAGGCGACTACTATCTGGACAAAGGAAAAAACAACGGCAATACGGATAACGATACCGTGCCGCAAATCCAGGTAGCGCATGGACAATACGGCGTAGCGCCGGTTCTCGTACCTGTAACCATAACAAAGCAATAAGGCAACGTGTAAAGCAGGGGAGAGGAATTCCATGAAAAAACCATATCGCCATGGAAAGAAACTGGCAGGGCTGGCAATCGGGCTGATTGTTGCAGCCCTCTCTGCTTGTGGATACGAATCCGCAATCGGAGCCAAGTCAGTGGTGAGGACGAATGCGGTGGAGAGCCGCTCGATCGTCATGAAGCAGGATGGAAGCGCGCTGATCACGGCCAACATTGATGTTCCGACCATCAGCATCGTCGATCCGAAGACGAAAAAAGTAACGTCAGAGATTCCCGTCGGCAGCGAACCGCGCAATGTAGCGCTGTCGCCGGATGAGAAAACCGCTTACGTTACGGCCCTGAGAGAAAACGAAGTGTATGTTGTCGATCTGGAAAAGCAGAAAACGGTCGGCAAAATCAGTGTCAAAGAGGAGCCGTTCGCGGTTCTATCAAGCCAAGACGGAAGCAAGCTGTTTGTGACAGCGTACCGCAGCAATGCCGTAGATGTGATCGACCCCGCCAGCTACAAATTGATCAAACAGATTAAGGTTGAGAATGAGCCACGCGGCCTCGCGCTAACCGCAGATGGAAAAGAGCTGTTTGTCAGCCATTTTGTCCATGGGGAAGTATCCGTCATCGACACGGATTCGCTTGCGGTCAAAAAGGTGATCCCATTGACGGAAACACCGGCACCAGCGTCACATGACGGCAAGGTCAGCCAAGGGCTGCCAGGCATGGTGGAAAATATGACGATCTCGCCGGATGGCAAACAGCTGTGGCTGCCGCACATCTTAACAAACGTCAACGTGCCGATTCAGTTTGAGTCCACGATCTTCCCGGTTGTCTCGATTATCGACATTCCGAAGCTGGAAGAACTGAAAAACGAACGGAAGCACTTGTTCAAACAGATGAACATTGTGAACGTGAAAAACCAGCCTGAAGTATTTTCCAATCCATCCGATATTGGGTTCCTGCCAGATGGCAGCAAAGCATTCGTTTTGATGGGTGGCAGTGAAGATTTGGTCACGATCGACTTGAAGCGTGGCGGAAAGGCAACCCAGCTGCTTCGCCGCATCCCGGGTGATAACCCGCGGGGCCTGAGCTTGACCCAAGATGGCAAGACATTGTACGTACACAACGCGATGAGCCATGATTTGGCAACGATCGAAACGGGCGGAAGCGATGCGTATAAAAAAGCCAAAGTGGTCGGTAGCAACCTGAAGCTTATCGCAAAAGATCCGTTGCCACCGGATGTGCGAGCAGGGAAGGTGATGTTTTACTCCGCCAACAGCGACAAATTCGCCACCGATATAACGGGGAAAAACTGGATGAGCTGCGCCTCCTGTCACTTTGACGGTGAAATCAACGGCATCACGATGAAAACGCCAAAAGGACCTCGCAATACGCCGAGCAACGTGCTGACAACCAAGACGGGCTTGTTCACGTGGGACGGCAGTCGCGACGAGTTCGAGGATTATTTACTCACGGTGCAAAATGAGATGGGCGGGATGCTTGCATACGATCCGGCAAAGCCATTGCCTGCTGACGTGAAGAAAATGTACGCACAAATTTTTACCTATCTGGATCAGCCAGACTCATATCCGGTACCGAAAAGCCCGTACCGGAATCCAGAAGGTAGCCTGACAGCGTCTGCACAGCTGGGGCAGGAACTGTTCCAAGGTAAGGCGGGATGCATCACATGCCATGCCGGCGTCAACTTTACGGATAGCGACCAGGCGGTCAATGCCCAAGGTAAGCTGACGACGGACAACATGACCAAGCTGCATGATGTCGGAACCGCGACAGCCATCGACATCGGCTCTCCGGATGGAGACCCGCGCGGCGCCCATAAAAATGGTCGTCCGGCCAATTTGTATGATACGCCGACATTGCGCGGCGTCTGGGCAACAGCGCCTTACCTGCATGACGGCAGCGCCAAAACGATCCGCGATGTTTTGGTCGCCCGCAATGCGCAAAACAAGCATGGCAATGTCAAAGGCTTGACTGACAAAGAAATCGATGCGCTCGCAGATTACGTGCTATCGATTGAATAGATGGGATAAAGGCAGCCTTCAATTAGCGAGAGGCTGCCTTTATTGCAAAAAAAGACGCCTGGATATTGGATCCAGAACGTCTTTTTTGACGTTTACCGTCTTTTTTAGAAGAGCGACTTCTCGGTTTCTTTATCAAATACATGGCACTTAGCCAAATCCATCGCGAGTGACACTTTCATCTTTGGCTTCAATCCTTCGCGGGCATCGACACGGGCAGTCATCTGAACGCCGCCGATATTAGTGAAGTAAACGTACAGCTCGGAGCCAAGGTTCTCTACGACATCCACTTCCGCCTCGAATTTGCTCTTGAACGGGTTCGCCTCGATAAACTGGTTGTCGCTGTACAAATCTTCCGGACGAATGCCGAAGACGACATCTTTGCCGATGTAGCCGAGGCCGCGCAGCGTTTTCGCCTTGTCTTCCGGCAGCTGCAGCTGCAAGCCTGTCGTTGCGAAAAAGACGCTGCCGCCTTCTTCCTTCAACTTGCCCTCCAGGAAATTCATCGAGGGCGAGCCGATGAAGCCCGCAACGAATTTATTCGCTGGGAGGTTGTAGATTTCAGTTGGCGTTCCTACCTGCTGGATGTGGCCGTCCTTCATAACGACGATCCGATCGCCCATGGTCATTGCTTCCGTTTGGTCATGGGTTACATAGATGATGGTCGTTTCCAGACGCTGATGCAGCTTGGAAATCTCCGTGCGCATCTGCACGCGCAGCTTGGCGTCGAGGTTGGATAACGGTTCGTCCATCAGGAATACTTGCGGCTCACGAACAATTGCACGTCCGAGTGCCACGCGTTGTCGTTGACCGCCTGAGAGCGCTTTCGGTTTACGATCGAGCAGGTGGCTAATATCGAGGATGCGCGCAGCTTCTTGGATGCGCTTGTCGATTTCCGCTTTGGAAAACTTGCGCAGCTTCAGCCCGAATGCCATATTTTCATATACGTTCATGTGCGGATAGAGTGCATAGCTTTGGAACACCATCGCGATATCGCGATCTTTCGGAGCCACATCGTTTACACGGCGGTCGCCGATGAGCAGGTCGCCGTCAGAAATTTCCTCAAGCCCCGCGATCATGCGCAGTGTCGTCGATTTACCGCAGCCGGATGGGCCGACGAGCACAAGAAACTCACGGTCATTGATATCCAGGTTGAAATCGTGAACAGCCGTCATATTATTCGTATAGCGTTTGTACACATTGTTTAACGTTACGCGAGCCATCGAACTTCCTCCTCGAATAGTCAGTCATTTCTTATACAGATAAGAATTTATAAAATTCTTATCCAGTATAAGTGCAACCGCGGCACCGCCAAAAGCTTGGCGTAGCCAGGTTTTCTAACTCGTCACGCTTGTTTCAATACTCACATTGTAAACAGGGGACGGACTGAAATCGATTAGGCACGATGCACAAAAATATTCGGTCATTTTGTACAGCGCCGGTTAGGCTTGCTGAAAAAGGACAGCGAGGCGCAAAAGCAAGGCATCGGAGAACAGCCGCGGGTCAAGTCCTGTTTGTTCCTTGATCTTGTCCAACCGATACAACAAAGTATTACGATGCAAAAATAGGCTCCGTGCTGCCTCGCTGATGTTCAGATTGTTTGTAAATAGCGCGTCGAGTGTTTCGCTTTGCTCGCTGCTGAGCGACTGTGGAAAGCGTTCGGAAAATGCGCGCTGAAAGCTGCCTGACAGTGAGACAGGAAGGGATCCGAACCATTTTTCCAGCGAAAATTGCCATGCTCCGGCAACCAGCACGCGCGGACGGAAACGGGCCAAGGCGGAGGCAAGCGCGGTCAACCCCTTCGCATGTTCGGCGAGCTCGTGGACTCGGTTCAGCGGAGAATTCACGATGACCCGCATTTCCTCCAGCGCTTCGACGGCGAACAGCTCGTGAATGCCTGCCGCCCACTCCAGAAGCGCTTGCTCAGTCTCTTGAGCTGATCGATCCAAGTCGATGTCGGGAAAAAGGGAAAACGGCACCAATAGGAACAAATCTCGCTCGCTTACGGGCAAATATAGGCATTGCTGCTGCTTGGGATCACTGAAAAACGATGCGAGTAGCGGGAGAATGCCTGTCCAATCCGCCTGTGGTTCACTTGTTCGCTGGAGCAGAAACAACGCCCGGCGCTCTTTCCAAGCAAGCCGGCTTTCCAGCTTGGGGGGCAAAGGGAGCGGTTCCTCTTGACTGGCAATGAGCCAATTCGTTAACTGGAGTGCAAGCGATGGTTCTTCGAGCGGCGCACTTACGAGCAAAGAAAGTAGCGCACGTGCGGAAGCAGACCATTCTGCTGTGTATATGCCAACATAAATGACCTGATCCCGTTCGACCTGCCAGCGAAGCACCTCGCCGCCCTTCTCTTCAAACTGCTGGCGAACGGCTGGCCAGCTGGTCTGCGCGACCTGCTCCACGTCGATCCGGCTGCCTGTCGCAGTACGTATGCGCGCCGTTTCTTCTCTCCAAATGTCGTACATCGCGATTCACCTTTTCTTAAATAGACTCTTCGTACCAGTATAGCGCACTTGGCAAAAAGAGGGGAAACGAGACTAGGCTAAGTTATGAATCGTCATCTCAGGACGCGAGCGCAGGCGAATGTTCAGCCCTGTTTGACCCAGCCCTTCACTGATATAGAAAGGTCGGTCATCGTGGTAGTGCAGCCCTTGTACGATATTCATGCGCGGCAGCTTGCCCATTTTGACAAGATGGAACGGTTTTGGCCAATGGATTTGTCCGCCGTGAAAATGGCCGGCAAGCAAGTAATCGTAGTGGTACTCTTTCATGCAGAGCACAACGTTCGGGTCATGTGTCAGCACGAGGCGAATTCCGTCGTCGGTAACGGTTGCGAATGTTTGGGCAAGATCGCTTCGGCGCGTAGCGTAGTCGTCAATACCGATGATGTGCAGCTTACCGAGCGCAGAATCCACCGTATGCGTTTCATTGCAAAGCACGCGGCAGCCGATCTGTTCCAGCTCCGCCCGCAGGTATGCCAGCTTGTCGGCTGACAGCACATAATCGTGGTTGCCGAAAACGACGTAGATGCCGAGTTTCGGTGCAAGCTTCCACAGCGTCTCGATATAACGCACGGCATGCGGGATGCTGCGCTTGCGATCGAGCAGGTCGCCAGTGATCGCGATGAGATCGAATGCTTCGCCTTGATTGGTCTTCACGATTTGTTCCGCTGTGATCGACAAGTTTTCCATATGCAAATCGGACAGATGGAGAATGCGCAATGCGCCATTGTCCGGCTTATTATTTGGTTCGTTCGTGTTTACTTTCACTTCAATTTCATTGGTCGTAAGCAAGAAGGTGTTCCGGTGCGCTTTGACGAAAGTAATGATGACAATGATTGCAAGGAAGTACCAAAGCATAGCCTGATCACCTCTCCTTTTTTGTTTACTCCAGTTGAATACCATCAATATTATACTAAGCCAGTGTCGCAAAGGCATTAGGAGTTACTGGGAGGAATTACGATTCGCTTGACCGAATAAAGTTGCATTAGGCTTTTTCTTACAGTTAAGAATTTATAAAAATTCTTATCCAGTATAAGTGCAACCGCATCTCCGCCAAAAAGCATGGCGCAGCCAGGTTTTCTAATCGTATAAGAATTTATAAGTGCTCGCGCTTATAAATTCTGGAGCGGAAGACGGAGTGCCTCAGCGTCGCTTCGAGCATAGGCGTCGGTAAAAACTTCCATAGATCGAAGGACCTGCATCTCGAAAGGGCTTCTGAAAGAAGTTTTTCTTATTACGAGCAAAGTTTCGGGGGTGGCCTGATGAATTTTGTCGAAGCGGAAAAGGTTTTTCCATGGGTAAAGGAAGGAAAAGGCAACATCGTTTATGAAGCGATCGATCGGCACGTAGAGAGCGGGGCTGGCGATACTGTTGCGCTCTACTATTCGGATGGCGAACGGGAGGAGTCTCTCACATTTGCCGAGATTCAGAGCAAATCCAGTCAATTCGCCCGCGGGCTATTGCAATTGGGAATTCAGCAAGGAGATCGGGTTTTCTTGTTTATGCCGCGAAGCCCGGATCTGTACATCGCGCTGATCGGCATTATCCGCATGGGGGCGATTGCCGGTCCGCTGTTTGAGGCGTTCATGGAGTCTGCCGTTCGCGATCGGCTACAGGATAGCGGCGCACGGGCAATCGTGACGACCCCTTCGCTGTTGACGCGCATTCCGCAAAGCGACCTCCCAGAGCTTGCGCACGTGATCGTGGCAGGGGCCAAAGAAGAGCTGGCTGCACCGCTGCATGCCTTCGAGCAGGTGATGAAGCAGCCGGATGATCCGTTCATCCAAGAGGTGAGCGGCGAGGATGGACTCTATCTGCATTACACGTCAGGCTCGACAGGCAAGCCAAAAGGTGTGCTTCACGCCCATGCGGGTCTTTTGCATCAATATGTATCCGGTGCGGTCGTATACGATTTCCGCCCGGGGGACAAATATTGGTGCACGGCAGATCCAGGTTGGATTACGGGCACATCGGCCGGGATTTTTGCTCCTTGGCTCCATGGCGTTTCCATCGTTGTGAGGGGCGGTCGGTTTCGGTCGGAGGATTGGTATGCGACGATTGAAAAATACGGTGTGACAGTCTGGTTCAGCGCGCCAACCGCATTCCGCATGCTGATGGCGGCAGGCGATGACGTGCCGAAGCAGTTTGATTTTTCGAAATTAAGACACGTTTTATCGGCTGGCGAGCCGCTGAATCCAGAAGTCATTCGCTGGGGTGAGCAAGTGCTGCAAAGACGCATCCACGACAACTGGTGGATGACAGAGACCGGCTCTACGATTTGTGCCAACCGTCCCGACATTCCGGTCCGACTCGGCTCGATGGGCAAACCGCTTCCGGGCATTCATCTCGCCATCGTCGACAGCAAAGGCAATGAGCTTCCGCCTAACACGATGGGCGATTTGGCCATTTTACCTCCATGGCCAGCGATGATGCGCGCTATTTGGGGGAATGAGGAGAAGTATCAATCGTATTTTCGCAACGGTTGGTATATTTCCGGCGATTCGGCGTACCGCGATGAAGACGGGTATTTTTGGTTTCAAGGCCGGATCGACGATGTGATCAACACATCGGGAGAGCGGATTGGGCCATTCGAGGTGGAAAGCAAGCTGGTAGAGCACCCTGCTGTCGCGGAAGCGGGTGTGATCGGCATTCCGGACCCGATGCGCGGCGAGATCATTAAGGCGTTCGTGACGCTGCGCCAAGGATATTCGCCTAGCGAAGAGCTGGCAGTGCAGATCAAGCAGTTCGTCAAAGAAAAGCTGGCAGCGCACGCAGCACCGCGCGAGATCGAATTCCGTTCCGGCTTGCCGAAGACGAGAAGCGGCAAAATTATGCGGCGCGTCTTGAAAGCGTGGGAGCTGGGCTTGCCGACCGGAGATTTATCGACATTGGAGGAATAAAGTCCGCACAAAGGCGTAAAAACTAGCGCGAATCTCTATTTATTTGCATGTGCTTATCGAGCTGGTTTAACGACCAGCTCGTCTTACATGTACAAATTCCGGCATGAAATGCCAAATAAGAGGATTTTTATAATTGTGAGAGAATATGAAATTGGTTACAATATTCATAAAAGAATTTCCAAGGGGTGTGAGAAGGTATGAAAGTAGAAAAAATCCCAGCAACCGAAGGAACATTCAACCTGCAAGATTATGAGCAAGCGTATGCAAATTTTGACTGGGCAGATGTAGAGAAGGCGTTCAGTTGGTATGAGACAGGCAAGGTCAACATGGCGTATGAAGCCATCGACCGCCATCTGTCGACTCCACGTAAAGATAAAGTAGCGCTGAAATACAGCGATGCAACGCGCGACGAATCCTACACGTTTGCTGATCTCAGCCGCTTGTCCAACAAATTCGGGAATGTACTGAAAAGCTTGGACATCAACAAAGGCGATCGAGTTTTCGTATTCATGCCTCGTTCTCCTGAATTGTATGTAAGCGTTTTAGGTACGCTCAAAGTGGGCGCGATCGTCGGCCCGCTGTTTGAAGCGTTCATGGAAGGCGCTGTCCGCGACCGTCTGGAAGACAGTGAAGCGGTAGCGATTGTTACAACCCCTGCACTTCTTCCGCGTGTGCCGGTTGCAGAGCTTCCTGCTTTGAAGCATGTGATTTTGGTCGGTGCCGAGGGCGAGCTGGAAAACGGGCAAGTTGACTTTCAAAAAGCGATGGATGCTGCATCGGATGAATTGGAAATCACGTGGGTGGACCGCGAAGATGGCATGATTCTTCATTACACATCCGGTTCCACTGGCAAGCCAAAAGGCGTGCTGCACGTTCACAATGCTATGGTTCAACATTACCAAACCGGGAAATGGGTTCTCGATTTGCAAGAAGACGACATCTACTGGTGCACAGCTGACCCAGGCTGGGTAACAGGCACGTCCTACGGCATTTTCGCACCTTGGCTGAATGGTGCGACAAGCGTAATTCGCGGTGGCCGCTTCAAGCCGGAAGACTGGTACAAAACGCTGCAAGACAACAAAGTAACCGTCTGGTACAGCGCGCCAACATCGTTCCGCATGCTGATGGGTGCTGGCGATGAGTTCGTCAAGCAGTTTGACCTCTCGTCCTTGCGCCATGTGCTGAGCGTGGGTGAGCCGCTTAATCCTGAAGTCGTATACTGGGGCTTGAAAGCGTTCAACCAACGCATTCATGACAACTGGTGGATGACCGAAACCGGCGGACAATTGATCTCCAACTACAAATCAATGGCGATCAAGCCTGGCTCGATGGGCAAACCGTTCCCAGGCATCCATGCGGCGATCATCGATGACCAAGGTAACGAGCTGCCTCCAAACCGCATGGGCAACCTGGCGATTCAAGTCGGCTGGCCGTCCATGATGCGTCAAATCTGGAAAAACCCTGCGAAATACGAAGAGTATTTCCGTTTCAAAGGCTGGTACGTATCCGGCGACTCGGCGTATAAGGATGAAGAAGGCTACTTCTGGTTCCAAGGCCGCGTCGACGACGTTATCAATACAGCTGGCGAGCGCGTAGGTCCATTTGAAGTCGAGAGCAAGCTGGTCGAGCATCCGGCTGTCGCAGAAGCTGGCGTCATCGGTAAACCAGACCCGGTTCGTGGCGAAATCATCAAAGCGTTCATCGCGCTCCGTGCAGGCTATGAGCCGAGTGAAGAGCTGATGGAAGAAATCAGACGCTTCGTCAAAGAAGGCTTGGCAGCACATGCAGCGCCGCGTGAAATCGAATTCCGCGACAAGCTGCCGAAGACCCGTTCCGGTAAAATCATGCGCCGCGTGCTGAAAGCATGGGAGCTGGGCTTGCCGACAGGCGATTTGTCCACCATGGAAGACTAACAACAGAATATACCCCTCGCTGGGCCGAAGATAGGATCGTAAACGACATTCCCTTTGGTGACAGGAGGGGTTTTTCTATGTCAGTCAAATTTGTTTTTCTGTGAGAGGAGTGGTACGACCGATGGGGGAAGGAGCCGGCTTTCCGAATAAAAATCCTTGAAAGAGCTGAAAGCCCAGACGTTTGAGGAAAAGAAAATCACGTTCTTCTTCGATTCCTTCCGCCAAGGGGATCGATCCGATTTCCTGTGCGGCTTCCAGCATCGTAGCTGCCATTTCCTGATGTTGCGGATTGTCAGAGATTCCTCGCACGTATTTCATGTCGAGTTTCATGTAGGTTGGCTGCAATTCTCGCAAAAGCTCAATCGTGCTATAACCTGCACCGACATCATCCAATGCGTATTCGAAGCCGTGCTGCCGATAAAAGCGCAAAATGGTTTTGAGATGTTCCAAGTCGTCGACCTTCTCCGATTCCACCACTTCGAAAACAAAGGTAGCAGGATTTGCCTGCATGCGATGAGCCAACTCCAGCGTGGTCTGCAGACAATGCTCAGGAGAGTAAATGGAAGTAGGCAAAAAATTGATAAACACTTTTTGGTTTCGCAGGACCGGGGAGTGAGCGACAGCGGTCAGTCTGCACAGCTTATCCAATGCAAATAAACGATTTCGCTTCTTGGCAGAGGTGAAGAGCTCACCAGAAGGGATCAGGGATCCGTCCTCCCGGAACGATCGGGACAGCACCTCGTGGGCGAATAGCGTTTGCTCGCCGTCCACGATGGGCTGGAAATAAGGGGTTATTCGCTTTTCGACGATCAGCTGGTCGATCCAGTTTGCTTCTAAAACCGATGAGATCGTATGGAGCTCCTGCCATTCTTGTTTTCCAAGTCGGTAATAAATATATGCCGAATTCATATGCTCCCCACAGAAATCAAGCAAATCAAGAATGAATGCTTCCTCAACGATCACGACGTTTTCCCTATGGTCGTAAGAGCCGTTCTGCCGCTTCATATGCTGAAGCAGCAATGGAATCATCGCTTTGTTGTCTACCCCTTCGAACAACAGTTCAAAGCGGAGGTGATGCGGAAAGCAGCTTGTACATGTCATGGCGGTCCCCCCAATTAAGAGATGGGTGTGCCGTTTCTCCTTGCTAGGCAAACGACAACACCACATCGATGTCTTCGGTGACAATAATCGCGTTAAGTTTTTTGCCAATTGCTGCCCCAAGTGCGCCAGCACCGCCCAAATAAAAGCGGATATGCGGATGCTCAGCAGCGAATCGATCCAAGCGCAAAAGCAGCTGATCATCCTGCTGGAACGGATGGGAGGTCATGGCTGATAAAATGACCTTCTGCGGTTGCAACCGCAGCGTGGCTTGCTCAATCGCACCGCTAGCCGGTGTCGGACATAAAAACATGGTGCGCCATCCTTTTTGCGCCGCCTGAAGGAGGATGATTTGCGTAGGGATTTCATGCTGCTCGAACGGCAGGCACGCCCCCAAGATCAATGGCATTTTCGGATCCGTTAGAATCGTCCTGCGCATTTGGGCGATATAATCACGGACAACTTGGCTTGCGATATGTTCCTGGTATTCAGGCCATACTCCAGACTCCCAGAAAGAACCGATCCTTCGCAAAAAGGGCAGGATGATCATCTGCAAGAAAACGGGCAAAGGAAAATCCATATTGGCTCGTTGAAGCAGCCTCATCAGTTGACCTTCATCGCATTGCGCCCCCGATTCGAGCATCTTTACCACATACTCCTCCGCCAACTCTTCGTTTGCAATGAAAGCTCTCGGTTTCTGGTGGATCGCCTCTGTTTCCCTCACCGTTAAAATTGCCGTTTGCAGTGAGAAGTTTTGTTCAACCATCGATTTGACTTTCAAGATGATGTCGATATCCTGCTGCGTATAAACCCGGTAGCCATTTTCAAGCCGTTCCGGTTTAACCAGATCGTAGCGCTCTTCCCATTTCCGAATGACTTGCGTGGAGAGCTTTGTCTTTTCCGCAACCTGGCGGATCGTAAATTTTCCTGTTGGATTCATCAGTAAGGGGTTCCTCCAAAATGGTATACAAACATTGTTCCTAGCACCCTTAAAAATAATAAATATCCAAGGTAGCACGGCAAAACATTATACGAAAATTTGACAAAGATTATACAAGGTGTTATTTTGAGAATACCAGAACGATCAAACTTTTTCCAGTATCATCTCGAAATAGATTACATAACTGAGCATAACATGGGGGATGAAGCATGAGTACGTTTATATCGCTATTTCGGAAAAATTCGACAGAGGTTGTACAGGAACCTCGGATGGAAAGTGGTGCCGAGCTGAAGCACGCTGACAAGAAGCTTGCGGAGATTCTCACCTTTATGCGAATTGACCAATCCCATCAGAACGCTATGCAAATGGTGAAGCCACAAATGATGGAAGCCGCTGACGAGATTTTCGATTCCATTCTCAATAGTCTCTACCAGATGGATACGCTCAAGAAAATTGCAACCACCCATTCTTCGAGGGAGCGGTTGAAAGGAGTCTTTCTGCATTATATCGATTCCTTGTTTACGGCTTCGTTGGATCAGGATTATATGGAGTTTCGTAAAAGAATCGGGCGTACACACAATCAAGCATCGTTGCCAGTTGAGTGGTTTTTGGCAACGTATCAAACCATCTTTTCTTATGCCATCCCGATGCTGATCAAGCAGTTGGCGAATCAGCCCGACCAATTAGAAAAGGTGCTATTGGCTGTAACGGGATTTTGTAATCTAGATGCTCAAATCGTCATTTCACAATATTTGCATACACGCATACAAAGGATTGAAGAGCTGCATGAAAACCAGTTATCTGTCCAAAACGAACTGATCGGGATCAGCCAACAGATCAAGTCATCCGTTCGGCATACCGAATCGGCATCTGAAGCCACGACAGAAAAAACGCTGAAACTAATCGCAGACACTGAAATGACAATGAAAAGCAGTAAAAATTTACGTAACCTCACGGCATATAGTCTTGATAAAATTAATGTGATGGAACAAAAGATGGTGGCGCTAAAAGACGAGGTAAAGCAATCCGTTGAAAAGGTGAATGAGCTTTCACGGGTAATGGCCCGGGTCATTGATATGTCAAAGGATATCGAGACGATTGCCAACCAAACGAATTTGCTTGCGCTAAACGCTTCCATTGAAGCAGCGCGGGCAGGGGAGCAAGGCAGAGGGTTTTCAGTGGTTGCGACTGAGGTGCGCAAGCTGGCTGAGGAAACAAAGAAAACGAACCATGATATTAAGCTGCTGATCGGGGAAAGCACGGCGACCATGGTTGAAATCGTGAGCAAGCTGTCAACAATGAAGCAGGCTACGCTGGAAACAACCCAAGAGGTGAATGAAGTGAAAACGGGGTTGACAGCAACGAGCATGGAAATGGATAACTACATGGACATGTTTACAGGCAATAAGCATGATCTCGATGTGATTCTTAACGCGATTCAGGAAATCGCTGTAACCATAGGATCGCTTTCAACACTCGCAAGCGAATTGCATGAAAACACGGTCCAGCGATGAAAGACCAGACTCTTTTTGAACGAGAAGAAGCAGCGATTGCTGGCAACATGGCGCAATCGCTGCTTTTTTGAGGAGTTACGCCTCGTCCGCAATCACATCACAATATTTTCGTATTAGACGAGACGCCTTGGATTGGCTGATTTTTAAATATTCAGCCACTTTGCGTGAGCTTTTGAACCGATCGTAGGATTGGCTGATCAGCTGCTTCTCCAGCTCCTCCAATGCGACAGAAAGGGAGGGAAGGGGGGAGGGGAGCTGAGCTGCACTCACGCCGAGACGAATCTCGTCAGGCAGGTCGGCAGCGGTAATCAGGCTGTCGGTCGTGATGATCAGCTTTTCCAGTACGTTTTCCAGCTGGCGGATGTTTCCTGGCCAACGGTATCGCTTCAGCAGATGCAAAGCGTCCGGTGCAACGCGATGGTTGCCTCCCAGCCGCTCGTTGTGCTTTCGCATAAAATGTGCGACTAGCGGCTCGATGTCGTCCATACGCTCGCGCAGAGGTGGCACTTTCAGGTCGATCACATGGAGACGATAATATAAATCTTCGCGAAATTTCTTTTGCTGGACCATCTTTTGCAAATTGCAGTTGGTGGCGGCAATCATCCGAACGTCCACTTTCTTGCTTTCCACTTGCCCCAATGGCAAAAACTCCTGATCCTGTATGACGTGCAAGAGCTTTGCCTGCATATGCAAGGGCATTTCCCCAATCTCATCGAGAAACAGCGTCCCCTGATGCGCGGCCTCAATCAGACCGATTTTTCCTTGCTTCAACGCGCCCGTGAACGCGCCGGGCGAATAACCGAAAAGCTCCGCTTCAAGCAAATTTTCCGGAATGGAGGCGCAATTGATCGTGAGAAACGGCTGCCGGGACCGTCGGCTCATGCCGTGGATCAGACCGGCCAACGCGCTTTTGCCGGTGCCAGTCTCTCCTTGCAGGAGCACGGTCGAATCATACGAGGCGATTTTTTCACAGAGCCGCAAAACTTGTTTCATGGCAGAGCTGTGCATGACCATTCCTGATCTGCCATGCTCGGGACAGGAATCGGAAGTGAGCAGATGTTTTGACAAATCCATGACGGCAATTCACCCCCAGCAATTCGTGCAGCCATTATTGTGACATGGTTTGGGTCGCAGGGCTGTCTGCCAGCTTCAGCAGCACGACTCCTGCGATGATCGTAAGGATACCGATGATGCGAAGCGGGCTGATCGACTCCTGCCATAAAATGATGCCCACGACGACGGTCAAAGCGGTTCCGAGTCCCGACCAGATCGCATAGGCAGTACCGAGCGGCAGGCCGCGAAGCGCTAGTGATAGCAGATAGAACGAGACTGCGTAGCCGATGACGACCACAATGCTAGGCACCAAGCGGGTAAAGCCATCCGACAGCTTCAAGGAAGTCGTCGCGACGATCTCCGTCAAGATCGCCAGCAGCAAAAAGAGATAATTCATGGTCTTCCCTCCGTAGACAGGCGAAGCAGCGTTTGTTCTACGCGTTCGCGCAGCTCATTTTTTTCCAGTGGAGCGAGCCCGAACATTTCGGCGAACCACAACCCATCCGCAGCAAGCCGGCAAATGGTGGCGATGGCAGGGTCGATGCCGTCATTTTCCATTCGGGACTGCCAATCTTGATAATAATCGCGCACAGGCTGAAGCAAAACAGGATTGTTGACGAGTGCCGCAAGTAAGCCGGCGCTGATTTTCAATTCTTGTTCTTCACTGCGAAACGTCGCTCGGACATACGAGCGTGACCATTGCCCCGGTGAATCTCCTTCCGCCGGAACGCCGGCCTCCATCTCACAATGATAGCGATCGAATAAATGATCGATCATTCCTTTGATCAATGCTTCTTTAGACGGGAAGTGGTACAACAGACCACCTTTACTGACAGATGCATACGCAGCGACAGCATCCAGCGTCAAACGGCCGATCCCTTCCGTCTGCACCAGAAGGTATGCCGCTTCGAGAATGGCCTGTCGTGTAGGAACCGTTGATTTAGGGGATGCTTTCATGAGCCCTCAGTCCTTCATTTTCCAAATTGTTCGTAAATGAAGTATACCGTCTGGACAGTACAGTTGTCAATTTGCTGGCCGTGAGTCTGCTGTAACTCGGCTGAGTCTAACGTGACTCGAAGTGGGGCTACTAAAAATCCAATTAATGAAAAAAGTAGTGCATGAATCTTTGGCATTGTTTTTGCAAATTGCTTCTCGCAAGCAGTGAAACTAAGACGAGGAGATGAGGAGTATGGCAAGCCAGAACACAAAATGGGCTCATCGCTACCAGGAGGATGTCGAGCGTTCGTATACGCTACCCAATACGTATTACACAAACCCAGAAGTATTGGCGGAGGAACGAGAGGCGATTTTTTTCAAAAACTGGATCTGTGTCGGGCATCAGGAAAAAGTAGCGAAGCCGGGTGATTATTTTACGACTTTGATTTTGGATCAGAACATTCTGATAGCAAAAGGGAAAGATGATGTCATCCGCGCGTTTTATAACGTGTGCCCGCATCGCGGTCATGAGCTCGCGAGCGGAGAGGGGAACAAGGCGATTTTTTCCTGTCCGTACCATGCATGGACGTTCCAGCTCGACGGCAAGTTCAACAATGGCCGCGCTGTTCGCCAAATGAAAGATTTCAATGAGCAGGAAGCTTGCTTGCGTCCGGTGAAACTAGAAGTATTCTTCAACTTCCTGTTTATCAATCTGGACCCGCAGGCGGTACCGCTGCGCCAAATGATGCCCGGACTCGAAGAAGAGATTCGCGGGCGCGTTCCTGAGCTCGACCGGCTTACGCTTGCGCACCGTACCTCTTACACCATCAAGGCAAACTGGAAAAATGTCGTCGACAATTACTTGGAATGCCACCACTGCGTCATCGCTCACCCACAGCTTGTGGAACTGGTCGACATGTCCAACTACCGTGTTGAGACGTTCGATTACCACATTAAGCAGACTGGCACGGGCAAACAGCGGCTTGGCTGCGAGCTGGCGGTTGGGGAAGGGAAGGATGCGGTGGAGACATATGCGTCGTACTGGCTGTGGCCGACACTCGCTCTCGACATCATGCCGGGTGAACCGGGCTTGATCATGATGTATATGATTCCGGATGGGCCGGAGCAAACGATCGAGCATCTGGAATTTTATTATTTGCAAAAAGAACCGACGGAAGAAGGCTGGGCGAATATAGAATACCAGGATAAAATTTTGACCCCTGAAGATATCGAGCTGGTGGAAAGCGTACAGCGGGGACTCCATTCGCGCGGCTATGTAGATGGACGGTACGTGGTCGATCAACTGCGCAGCTCCATCAGCGAGCATGGCGTTCACCATTTCCACGGCCTGGTGCTAAAAGCACTCGGGGCTTTGTAAACGAGACAGCCGGGGGTGAGAGAATTTGGACAATCAAACGGGATTGCAAAGAAAATTAAAGCTTTGGCACGTATTCGCGTTGGGGCTTTCGCTGATGGTCCCCACCACGGTTTTTGATACGTATGGGATCGCTTCCGGCGCAACCGGGGGACATGTGCCGATTTCCTACCTGTTTAGCATGTGCGCGATCTTGTTCACGGTGTTCAGCTATACGCATATGGTCAAGGTGTTCCCTCGCGCTGGCTCGGCGTACACGTATGCCCAGCAGACATTTAATCCGGGCGTCGGCTTTGTTGTCGGCTGGGCAGCGCTTTGCGATTATTTGTTTTTGCCGATGCTGTATGCATTGGCGGCGGAAATTTACTTGTCCTCGTTTTTTCCGGACGTGCCAGGCTGGCTGTGGATCGTGCTTTCGATTGCATTTTTTACAATCGCCAACATTTTTTCTGTCAAAGTGACGATTTCCTTTAACGCCATTTTCGTGGTCTTTCAAATGATCATTTGCGTCGTGTTCGTCGCTTTGCTGATCCGCGAGCTGGCAGGAAGCTCCACCAGCTTTTCGCTCGCACCGTTCTATTCGGCCAATCTCACGATGAATTCCATCTTGTCCGGTTCGATCATCCTTTGTTACACGCTGATCGGCTTTGACGCGCTCAGCACGCTGTCTGAAGAAGCGATTGAGCCGACAAAGACGATTCCGCGCGCGATGATCATCCAGACGATTTTTCTCGGCTTGCTATATACCACGATCACGTATTTCATGCAGCTGCTTTTCCCGGACGTCTCGGTTTTCAACGAACCGGATGCGGCGTCGTCCGAAATCGCCCAAAAGCTGGGGGGCATGCTGTTCGCCTCTATTTTCATCGCCATCACGGTTACGGGCAACCTCGTGGGGGGAATCGCTGCCCAGCTCAGTACTTCACGTCTCTTGTTTGCGATGGGGCGTGACAATGTGATTCCGAAGCGAATCTTTGGCTATGTGAATCCGCGCACGGGAGTGCCCGTTTGGAATGTGCTTTTGACAGGCATCTTTTCGTTGACGGCCGTCTTTCTTTCCTATGAAACCGCGATTTCGTTCTTCAGTTTTGGGGCATACATCGCGTTTAGCTTCGTGAATCTGTCCGTGATCGTCTATTTCTACCGCCAGCGCAAAATGAATACTTTTAAAGGGATACTGATGTACTTGGTCGGTCCGCTGATCGCACTTTGCTTCCTCGTGCTGCTGTGGGCAAATATGGACATGCATGCGCTGCTGCTAGGCCTAGTTTGGAACGTCGTCGGGATCGGTTACCTCGCATATTTGACCAAGTTTTTCAGTCAAAAACCGCCACAATTTCATTTTGACGAAAATGTAAGCGGTTAATTTCGGCTATTTCAAATGATGGCGTGTCGCATACGCTGCCAGCTGCACGCGGTTGGATAGTCCGAGTTTGTCGAGAATATTTTTCAAATGGTTTTTGACGGTGTTTTCTGCGATAAACAGACGTTCGCTAATCTCGCGGTTCGTATCGCCGAGGCCGACGCGGATGACAATTTCACGCTCGCGTGGTGTCAGCACCCCCGGAGTCGGTTCGTCGGGAACAGGCTCTTTGCGGAAATGGTTCATCAAGCGGGAAGCCATTTCGCGTGACACCTCAGAGTCTTCCTCAAGCAGGGCGTGCAGGTAGCTTACCCAATCGTCTGGCTCTAGATTTTTCAACAAATAGCCTTGTGCGCCATATTGGATGGCGGTAAACAAATCGCCGACATCGTCTGACACACTCAAGATGACTACCTTGATATGGGGGTAGTTTTTCTTGATTTCACGGGTTGCGATGAGGCCGTTCCACTTGGGCATGTTGATGTCGAGCAGGACCAGGTCGGGCTGCAGGTTCCCGCACAGGTGATAGGCTTCCTCGCCGTCGGCCGCCTCGCCGATCAGCTCGAAAGAGTCATCGTCGGCGAGCAGGCTGCGGATGGCAAGGCGTGCCATCGGATGATCGTCGGCGATCACCACGCGGTAGGTTGTCTTCATTTTCGGTTCCCCCCATTTCCATTGGATACAAGCGTCAGACGCGTGCCTCGCTCATGGCGGGTGATGGAGAAGGCGGCACGAATTTCGGCGGCTCGCTCCTGCATCATTTTTAGCCCGTAATGGCCGGGCTGCGGCACGGTATCGACGATTCCGACACCGTCATCATCGATGGTTAGCTGCCAGCTCCCAGGCGTTGGCCCTTCGTCGATCTGCAGCGAGACGTGGTTTGCCTGCGCATGCTTGCGGATGTTGGTAAACGCCTCCTGTATGATGGCAAACAGCTGTATTTCTTCACGCGGCGTAAAAAGCGAATCAGGCATGGTGAAGCTGCTAGAAACACTAAGGCCAGTCAGCGTGCTCCACTGTGCGAGCCAGATTTCCAGTCGGTTGCGCAGGGTGGTTCCTTCCTCCGGCAAAGTCCGCAGGTTGAAAATCGCTTGGCGAACATGATTGTCCAGGGCAGCGACAGCCTCGCGCGCCTCGGCAAGCTGGTTGCGCTTGATGGTGATGTTGAGGTAAAACAGCGTTTGTGCCATGCCGTCGTGCAGCTCGCGAGCAAGCCGCTCCCGCTCCTCATAGACAGCGCGATGCGATCGTTCCGCAACCAGGCGATCGTTCATTTTACGGATTGTTTGGAAAACGACCAGCGAAAACAGAAAGGAAAGCACGAACGTTAAAAGCGTGATGAGCAGGTTGCCGGTTTCCATCGACATATAGGGCATCAAAAGCTCGTGGCGAATGTACTCAAAACCGCCGATCAGCATGGTCGGCAGCAAAATCGTAAATAATTGCAGGATGCGATACGTCACGTGCGATTCCGCCCTTCTGCCCGAAAAATGGGCTTATTCATAGGTTAGTATACCGCATCGGGCAGCTTTCGGAAGAACCTTTCCGCCCTTGATTGCTTACGATATGGTGACAATCGTGTAGAAGGGATGGAGGAGGATTGTGGACAAATTGGGTGACCATTCATGAATCGTTTGGACTTCCGCGCGTGGCACAAGATTGCCGCACTTTTTTGGAAAATAACGGCATTCGTGTCCGCTTGCAGTTGAGCCGCAAGCAAACATCCGTCTATTACTTGCTGCAGGTCCCCAAGGCGCAAGAAGGTGCGGCAAGGGAACTCTTGACACGCTTCCGCAAGAATCTGTGATCGCCCTGACGCCCATACTAGCGGCAGGGGGGATGGCGATGACAACGACGGTGTTGGAGCGACCAAGCGTGCAGGCGATCGATCGCATGTTCGTGCCGGACTATATATTTTTCGAGCCGGATGCGCTCAACTACCCACTGGGAAAAGAACTATATGCCCGATACCAGTCGGAAGGCTTGCCGATCAGCATGACGACCAGCCACAACCAGGTGCGTGGCATTCCTGGCGAGACCGATTTGGAGAAATACCGCAATGCCAAGCGAACATTAGTCGTGGGCGTGCGCAAAACCATGAAATTCGAACAATCGAAGCCATCGGCCGAGTATGCGATTCCGCTTGCGACCGGATGCGCCGCCCATTGCCATTATTGTTATTTAAATACGAATATCGGAAGCAAGCCTTATATACGCGTCTATGTCAACACTGACGAAATTTTTGACCAAGCCCGTACGTACATCGAGGAACGACTGCCGGAAATCACCCGGTTTGAAGCGGCCTGTACATCAGACCCGGTCGGGATCGAACACATCACCGGCAATTTGAAGCGAACGATCGAATTCATGGGTGGTCAAGAGCATGGACGGCTGCGGTTCGTCACCAAGTTTCACCATGTGGATTCGCTTCTGGATGCAAAGCATAACGGACATACCCGTTTTCGGTTCAGCGTGAACGCCGATTATGTGATCAAAAACTTTGAGCCAGGCACATCGACTTTTGACCAACGGATCGAGGCGGCGGGAAAAGTTGCAAGGGCGGGGTATCCGCTCGGATTTATCGTGGCGCCGCTTTATTGGTTTGAAGGATGGGAAAAAGGGTATACGGACTTGCTGGAGAGACTCAAAAACCAGCTGGATACGGCGGGGACGAACGATTTGACGTTTGAATTGATCCAGCATCGGTTCACCAAGATCGCCAAGAAGGTCATCCTCGAGCGGTATCCGAAAACGAAGCTTGCGATGAACGAGGAAGAGCGAAAATACAAATGGGGCAAGTACGGGAAGGGCAAATACGTGTATCCGGATGTACAAGCCAAGGCGCTGCACGCGCATTTGCGCGAAGAGATCGGCCGACTGTTTCCCGAGGCGCGCATCGAATATTTCACTTGAGTCAACACTACTGCAAGAACGCTTCACGCAAAGGATGTGGTCGAAATGAGAACGGTGCACAAGCCGATGCTCTTGCACAAGCTGGGTGAGATCAAGGAAAATCCGGTGCGGATGGAGCCGATGTACGCGAAGCAGGTGAGCGATGCGCTCAATGTGCTGCTCGCCAGCGTGTATACGCTGTTCCATCAAGTGAAAAAGCATCATTGGGTGGTAGAGGGACCCGATTTCCGCGACCTGCATCTGCTGCTCGATGAGCTTGCCGCGCATTTGCTCGTACACGGCGACCAGCTCGCGGAACGGGTAACGGTACTGGCCGCATACCCCATCTCCACACCGCGCAAGCAGCAGGAGATGGCGTTGTTTCCAGTGGAAGAAGAAGGCATGTTTGACTTGCGCACGATGCTGATCAATGACATGCGCGCCTATCAGGAGATTATCGTCCGCTATCGCGATGTCATTCGGCTCGCCATGCAAGTGGGCGATTTCGGCAGCGAACAAATGCTGAAAGAACAGCTGCAGCTACTCGAATTCGATGTCCACCATATCGAGCACGTGTTGGGAGAGGACACGCTTACCCTTAATTGAACAAGCCGCCCATTGAAAGGTACCGCTCGCCGGAGTCTGCGCACACGGCGAGCACTTTTTTGCCCGGACCCATTTTGGCTGCAAGAAGCATCGCGGCATAGACCGATGCACCGGAAGAAGGTCCGACCAAAATCGCTTCCTTGCGGGCAAGCTCGCGCGTCGTTTCCAATGCTTGTTCGTCGGTAATCTGGATGATTTCGTCGTAAATGTTTACATTCAAAATTTCCGGAATGAACCCGGGGCTCGTTCCCACCACTTTGTGCGGGCCAGGCTCGCCGCCGGACAGAACAGGAGAACTCGCAGGCTCGACGACTGCGATGAACAGATCCGGCAAATGCTCGCGGAGCGCTTCGCCTGTACCGGTGATCGTGCCGCCTGTGCCGGCCGTCGCGACAAAACCGTCGAGAGATCCGTCCATCTGCTGCAAAATTTCAAGTGCGGTGGAACGGCGGTGTGCGTCTGGATTGAAGCGATTGCGGAACTGCATCGGCATGAAGCTGTTCGGGATTTGCGCCACCAGCTCTTGCGCTTTGCGGATCGAGCCTGGCATCTTTTGGTCGCCCGGCGTCAACACGACTTCCGCTCCATATGCCTGCAAAATATGAATCCGCTCTTTCGTCATCGTGTCCGGCATGACGATGATGGCTTTGTATCCCTTCACGGCAGCGGTCATCGCCAAACCGATTCCGGTATTTCCGCTGGTCGGCTCGATGATCGTCGCCCCTGGCTTCAATTCCCCCAACGCCTCCGCCTGACGAATCATTTCATAGGCGGCACGGTCTTTCACACTTCCGCTCGGGTTATATTTTTCCAATTTTACATAGACGTCCGCCATCTCTTCGGAAACGACACGCTGAAGCCGAACGACAGGGGTTTGCCCAATCAATTCGCCCATATTTGAAACGATACGCATGTCCAACCACTCCTTCATCGATATGTAGTCGCGTTTGTGTGAAAAGTCATAATCCCATAATAACACATCGGAATTTAAGAATTAAGACGGTTTCGACAAAAAAATACAAGCGTGGTACAATAATGCTTCGGTTTTTGTTACGTATAGAGGGGGAACACAAGGTACATGGATTCCGTTTTCATCACCGTAGAAGGGCCGATCGGGGTCGGCAAAACTTCGTTGTCGCATGCGATCAGCCAGCAGTGCGGATTTCAACTTCTGGAGGAAATTGTCTACGCAAATCCGTTTCTTGGCAAGTTTTACGAAAATATTGCGGAATGGAGCTTCCAGCTGGAAATGTTTTTCTTATGCAACCGTTATAAACAGCTGCAGGACATCCATGAGCAATACTTGCACAAAGGAATCTCTGTTGTCTCCGATTACAACATTTTCAAGAATACGATTTTTGCAAAACGGACGCTTGGCAACCGAAACCTACCGAAGTTTTTGCAAATCTATGATATTCTGACGCAGGACATGCCGCAATCGCATCTGGTCGTCTATTTGTCTGCCAGCATCGATACGGTTATGAATCGGATCGCCATGCGCGGCCGTGATATCGAGCGCAACATCAAGCGCGAATACATGGAGCAGCTCATTGCTGATTATGATGAGTTTTTCCGCGAGTTCCAGCTGCGCCATCCCGACACGCCGGTATTAACGATCGATTGCGATTCACTTGATTACGTGCACCGTCCGCAAGACCTTGCCCACGTAATGGGAAAAATTAAGGAACAACTTCAGCTGATAAGGGGTTAGTGACTGTTATGGCAACGTTTCAAAAAAGTCTTATCCGTGAAAAGTACGGAATTCCTCATGATGCCGTCATCACCGTCGGCGGTACCGTGGGGGTGGGTAAATCTACCTTCACCCGCGCTTTGGCCGATTTGCTCGGCTTCCGCGTCTCTGTGGAAAAAGTAGACGGGAATCCATATTTGGAACGCTTCTATGACGATTTTGCCCGTTGGAGCTTTCATTTGCAAATCTATTTTCTGGCGGAACGCTTCAAAGAGCAGAAGCGCATGTTTGAATATGGTGGCGGTTTCGTCCAGGACCGCTCGATTTATGAGGATACCGGGATTTTCGCCAAAATGCTGTATGAGCAAGGCCGGATGAGCGAGGATGACTATCAGACCTATACGCAGCTGTTCGAGGCGATGGTGATGACGCCATACTTCCCGCATCCCGATCTTCTGATTTATTTGGAAGGCAGCTTTGACGAAATCATCGATCGCGTCCATGAGCGTGGCCGCCCGATGGAGCAGCAGACCCCAACGCAATATTGGCAAGATTTGTTCGGCCGGTACGACAAATGGATTGACTCCTTCACGGCTTGTCCGGTGCTTCGAATCAGCATTCATGAATATGACATTTTAAATAATAGTGGCTCCGTCGAGGTCGTTCTGGAGCGCGCAGCGGAAAAGATCAAGCAGCTTCGCGCGGTTCGTCGGAACGGGTAATGATGGTGAAGGGAAAGCTTCTTCTTGCGGCGAATGCAAGGGGAAGCTTTTTTGTATAGATCGAGCAGCAGAAAGGAAGGTCTGACTGTGAAACTATTCCATTATCACCATTGGACACCTGCTGTGGAGGAGACGGAAAGCTTTTACCGGGACCGTGGGTTCCATGTGACGCTGCGCAACGGAAAGGTAAACGGCGCTTTCCAACGCTTTGACCCGCCGCTCGAGTGGAAGGATTTTCGAGAGCAAGGGGTCATGTTCCGCATCATTGAAATGGTCAGAGGGCAGATCAATGTGACGTTCGGTTTTGGTAAAGAGAATCGGTTTGACCATATCGGTTTTCTCGTAACCGAGGGAGAGCGCGTTGCGATTTGCGAGCGGGCTGAAGCATGGGGATGGGAGATTGAACGCGGGGAGCGCAGAACATTCGTCTACACTCCGTACCGGTTCAAAGTCGAGCTGCAAACGCGTTCAGACGTGGTCGATGCTGCCGATAATACCGAAATCGCGCGTATGGTAATGGGGCATAAAGAAGTCGACGTGCCGGATCGTTTGCGTCAGCTGCTCGATGATCCGCTGGAACAGCTTTCATTTGAACCGTGCGGGCAGACGGGGATTCTCGAGATAACCCTTGCAGAAGCGGAAGCTGTGAGCGGAGTTGATCCTTGTGGCGTGCGGTTGGCGGATCATAAGGCAAGTGTGTAGGGGATGAATCATAGAGCGGCAGCTTGGGACAAGTGCATGTGTCCTGTGCTGTCGCTTTATCATTTTTTATTATATTTTATACAATTTCTTGAAAATAAATTTTACAATAAAAGAATATTTACACTTTTAGAAAAAGTTTCTGGAGGATTCATCGTGATGGAAACGTTATTGCTAGAGACGAAGCAGTTGAAGCGGGTTTTCGGGCATGGGAGTGGTGCGGTCACCGCATTGCAGGATGTCAGTATCAAGGTGCCAAAAGGCCGGCTGCTCGTTTTGAAGGGAAGATCAGGATCGGGCAAGACAACGTTGCTGAATTTGCTTGGCGGACTGGACCGACCGACAGAAGGAGAGGTCTATTTCGAACAGAAAGCGCTTTCGAAAATGTCAGAGTCGGCACGTACCGAGCTCCGACGGCGGCGCATCGGCTTTATTTTTCAGTCATTCGGGCTGTTTCCGCTGTTATCGGCAGCAGAAAATGTGGAGTTCGGCTTGCGGCTCGCGGGAGTTGCCCGCAGCGAATGGAAGAGCCGTACGGCGGAAGCACTGGAATTGGTCGGTCTCGGCAAGCGGGGCAGCCATCGTCCCTTTGAGATGTCAGGGGGCGAACAACAGCGCTGCGCGATCGCCCGTGCGTTGGCCGCGCGTCCGCCGCTGATTTTGGCGGATGAGCCGACAGCGGAGCTCGATACCAAGACGGGGGGCAAAATCGTGGCGCTGTTTCGTGAATGGATCGCCAAAGAAGGTGTGACGATTTTGATGACGACCCATGACCCGGCGATCATGGAAGCGGCGGACGATGTGTACGAATTGGAAGACGGCCGGATCAAGGGAGGGAACACAGATGAAGTCGAACACTGAGCGGTTCGTACGCTGGCTGCTTCCGTTTGCAGCGTCTAGCCTATTGCTTTCCGGATGCGCGCTTTTCCCAAAGGAAGAGGCGGTGCTCGCCCCTCCGCTGGTGGAACCTGCGCCTGTAAGCTATGAGGTGGCAAAGGTAGAGCGGGAAACCATTGCAAAATCGATAAAGGGCAGCAGCACCTTCACCTCCCCGATCAAGCACGAGCTGTATTTCCGCGATCCGACCGAGCCTTTGCAATCGTTCGATGTGAAGGTGGGCGATCATGTGAAAAAGGGTCAGGTTGTGGCTACCCTCGACGCAGGAGATATTGAGCTCGATATACAAACGGCTGAGTTCGAGCTGAAAAAAGCGCAGCTCGAGCTGAAAGCGGCGCAAATGAACGATCCGTATACGCTGGAAGGCGCAAAGCTTGAACTGGCCCGCGCGGAGCTGTACGCCAAGGTCGATGAGACGAAGCTGGCTGCGCTCGATGTCGCGAAAGCCAAGCTACGCGTCGCCGAGCTGCAGGATACGGAGAAAAAGCGCTACGAGATCGATGTCGCACAGATGAATGTGAGCGAAAAACAAATGCGTTTGCAAACATTGAAGAAGAAATATGAAGATACCCGTCTCGTCTCTCCGATCGCCGGGGAGGTCACGTTCGTGAGCAACGAAGCGGTTGGTGATAAGCCGGAAGCCTTGCAGCCGCTCGTGACCGTCGCGGATCCTACGAAGCTGTTCGTCCTCTACAAGGCACCGGATGTCGAATACCTCAAGGAAATCGGGGTGGGCATGCGCGTATCGCTGACGCTCAAAGACAACACAAAGCTGGATGGTCGAGTCGTCCAGGCGCCTAATGGTATTCCTGCCGATTTGACAGAAGCCCAGTTTAAGGAGCATGGCGACAGCCTGGTCATCGCAGCCGACAAGCTGTCAGAAAAGGTGGAGATGGGCACGCCGGTCGACCTGGAAATCAAGCTGTCCGAGCATGTGGGCGTGCTGACGATTCCGATAAAAGCGCTGCACGAATTCGATGGTCGCCATTTTGTTCAAGTACTTGATGGGAAAAGCAAACGAGAGATCGACGTGGAGACAGGCATACAAAATGCGCTCAAAGTGGAAATTGTCAAAGGGCTGCAAGAGGGCCAAACGGTGATCATGGAATAGGAGGGGCGGGACGTGGCATTTTTATTTATGATCGTCCGCAAAATGGTTGCCAACCGCTGGCTGGCAGCAAGCCTGCTCCTGGGCATGGTCATTGCGGTATCGCTAGTTTCAAGCATTCCGGCATTCACCTCTGGCATGCTGCAGCAACTGTTGGTGAAAGATCTGGAAGCGTATCAGGAGCAAAGCAAGCAATATCCGGGCGGGCTCGAACTGACCTTGCATTTCAATAAGGCAAAACCGGAAAATCTCGCATTAGCCGAGGGCTATGGACGAAAAGCACAGCAAGAGCATCTGGACGGTTTGGATTTTCCCACGATCAGTAAGGTGGACATGCTTCAGACGATCCCGCTCGATAGCCAGCTTATTCGGAACCAGAAGCGGCAGGAAGGGGGAACCCACACGAGTGTGACGCTCGCCTCTTTTCGCGATATGGACAAGCACCTTGAGTTGATCGATGGCAGATTGCCGGAACCGCAGTCAAAGGAAGGCGTCTATGAAGCATTGGTCACCGAGGCTGCGCTCAAGAAACGTAATCTGGTGCTCGGCAATGAGTTCGTATTGACCACACCGGAGAAAAAAGAGATACACGTCCGAATCGTCGGCGTGTTTAACGAAAAAGGTGGAAACGACCCATACTGGTTCACGAATGTGAGCACGTTTGTATCGAGTTTTTTCCTGACGTATCCTTCGCTCAAGGACGGGATTCTCACTGAACATCCGATTCTGTCCACCGTCAAGTACTACTGGGCGTTCGATTATCATCAGATCGATGTCGGGCAAAAGGAGAAGCTGGCCGGGCTGGAACAGGCGATAAAGCAGGATGCGCTTTCGATGGGGATGGACAAGTCAGAGTTCGGCTTCCATTTTCCCGTATCCGGCGTCATCAAACAGTACGATGCCAAACGAGCGCAGTATGAGCTTGTGTTATGGTCGCTGTACGTCCCCATTTTCGTCATGCTGGGCCTGTATTTGGTCATGGTCGTACGTCTGATCATCGATCGACAGCGGACGGAAATCGCCGTGCTGGCGAGCCGCGGGGGGAGTCCCCGACAGATTTTTGCGATTTATTTGTGGGAAATTGTTCTGCTCGGTAGCGTGGCGTATCTCGTTGGACCGTTTTTGGGTGTGCAGCTGAGCCGAATGCTGGGCGTATCCAACGGGTTTCTCGAATTCGTGGACCGATCCGGCTTGCGGGTGACAGTATCCGGCGACATTTTCCTGTATGCGCTCTGGACGATTCTCGCCTGCTTTGTGATCTTGCTGATTCCTGTCGCACTTGCGACGCGACAAAATATCATCAGTCATAAGCTTGCGGTGGCGCGCGCCCAAGGTCAACCGGTCTGGCACCGTTTTTATCTCGATGTGTTTTTGCTGCTGGTGGCCGGTTATGGCTGGTACTCATACCAACGTGCGATTAGCCCCGAGCAGACAGCAGACGGTGTGGCTGTTCATACCGGGAGTGTCGACGCGCTGCTCTTTTTTGTTCCGGTCCTGTTTGTACTTGGGACGGGCCTCCTGTGTTTGCGCCTGTATCCATTGCTGCTAACATGCATCTTCTGGCTCGGCAAACGAATTTGGCCGCCTGCGGTCTATACCACACTGGTGCAGGTGGGGCGCTCGACGCGGCAGTATCAGTTCATGATGATGTTTATCGTGATGACGGTTGCGGTCGGACTGTACAGCGCGAGCATGGCGCGTACGCTGAATCAAAACATGGAGGAGCTCTTGCGATACCGCAATGGCGCGGAAATCCGGATGAAGGTGGACTGGCGGGACAACCAGCCGGTGCGCCTGGTCGTGCGCGGCCCGAACGCCGGAGGACAGGGTGAGGATGTGGTGCAGCCTGAGAAGCAAACCGTGGTCAAGTACGAAGAACCGCCATTTGCGCCTTTCACAAAGCTGCCGGGCGTAGCCCATGCCACACGGGTGTTCGTGAAAGACATGGGGGTGGTACAACATGCCGCCGATCAGGTGGAGCACGTCAAGATCATGGGAATCGATCCGAAGGAATTCGGCGAGACGGTGTGGTTCAAAAGCGGTTTGATGCCTCATCACCTCAATGATTATTTGAATTTGCTGGCGAGTGAACCGAGCTCCGTCCTCATCTCCCGTTCACTTGCTGACAAGCTGGCGATGAAGCCGGGAGACTCAATCCGACTAACGTGGAAAAGCGGGCGGCCCGGCGATTTCACCGTGTACGGCATCGTTGATTATTGGCCGTCGTGGAATCCGCAGCCGAGTAAAGATGACTATGGCAATGTAACCGAATCGTATCTGGTCATCGCGAACCTTCCGCAAATTCAGGACAAAATGTGGCTCGAACCGTATGAGGTATGGTTAAAATTGGCCCCGAAAGCTTCGACCCAGTCGCTGTACCAAGCGATTACGGCACAAAACATTCCGGTCACCCAGCTGTTGGATGTCAATCAGGAGCTGATCCAAACCAAAACATCGGCTTTTTACCTTGGAATGAACGGATCGCTTACGCTCGGCTTTTTGCTGTCCATGCTCGTGACGTTCACCGGATACTTGATTTACTGGATTTTGACCTTAGGTGCAAGAAAGCTGCAGTACGGCGTATTTCGTGCGATGGGTCTGTCTTTTGGGGAGTTGGTCTGGATGCTTGCAATCGAGCAAGTGCTGACCTTTGGCATCGCCTTTTTGCTTGGTATCGGGATCGGAAAGCTGTGTAACACGCTGTTTTTGCCAGCGCTTGCGATTTACGTGAACGCCCAGGCGCAAGTGCCGCCGTTTGCCATCACCTCGCGCGCAAGCGATGAACTGCTGATTTACGGCTTCATCGCAGTGACGCTCTTCATCGGCCTCGGCATTTTGGCCATGCTGCTTTCGCGGCTGCAGATTCACCAAGCGGTCAAGCTCGGGGAGGATTAAGGATGATTGTTTGCGAAAATTTGGTGAAAATCTACAAGGTTGCCGACCTGGAAGTGGTGGCCTTGCAAGGGCTGGACATGACGGTGGAAGCGGGCGAGCTGATGGGCATCATCGGGAACAGCGGCAGCGGCAAATCCACTTTGCTCAACATGCTGGGCGGGCTCGACCGGCCATCGGCAGGCAAGCTGTTCGTCGATGGACAAGATTTGTTCCGCATGACGAATGCCCAGCTCGTGGCTTACAAGCTCGCCACGGTCGGGTTCGTCTGGCAAAACAACGCCCGCAACCTGATCCCGTATCTCACCGCGCTGCAAAATGTCGAGATGCCGATGCTGCTTGCAGGCAAGCGCGACCGCAAGTGGGCGCTGGAGCTTTTGGACATGGTCGGTCTCGGGCATCGTAAGCACAACCAGCTGCACCAGCTGTCTGGCGGCGAGCAGCAGCGTGTCGCGATCGCCATCGCGCTGGCAAATCGGCCCAAGCTGCTGCTAGCCGATGAGCCGACAGGCAGTGTGGACACACGGACGGCAGCAATCATCCTGGACATTTTTCAGGAGTTGAACCGTTCGCTTGGTTTGACAGTCGTCATCGTGACACATGATGTGCAGCTTGCCCGTCAGGTCGACCGCGTCGTCTCGATTCGGGACGGCAAAACATCAAGTGAGATTCTCAGACGAGAAGCGGCGGCCGAGCAGAGCGATGAGGGAGATGTTCACGAAGAGCTGGCGGTACTCGATCGGGCTGGCCGGATGCAGATTCCACGCGAGTATTTGCAGGCGATCGGACTTGAGGAAAGCGACAACAAGCTGCGCATCGAACTTGAGGACGGGCGTATTGTTTTGCTTCCGCCGCGTTAACGAGCAAAAAAGAGCCTGGAACAGCAGCCATAAGTCTTAAGGCTAGCTGCTTCCCAGGCTTTTTGGTTTTGCTATTTACGAACAAGCATGCCTGCATTTACGATTCGTCGAACGTCCTGCACACGATCACCGCATTGTGCCCGCCAAAACCAAATGAGTTGGACATGCCGACCGCAAGCTTGGCCTCGCGCGCGACATGCGGCACATAGTCAAGGTCGCAAGCCGGATCCGGATTGTCCAGATTGATCGTCGGTGGGATGATTCTCGTCTGCAAGCTTTTGACCAGTGCGATTGCTTCTACCGCGCTGGCGGCTCCGAGCATATGGCCGGTCATCGATTTGTTGGCGGTAACGGGAACGCGGTAGGCATCCTCGCCAAACAGCTTTTTGATCGCCAGCGTTTCCGAAAGGTCGCCTACACCTGTGCTGGTCGCATGCGCGCTGATCATATCCACGTCTGTTGGCTGAATGCCGGCATCTTGCAAGGCTAGCTTCATTGCCTGATAGGCGCCGCGCCCTTCCGGATGTGTTGCGACGATATGGTACGCATCGGATGTCGCGCCGTATCCGATTACCTCGGCGTAGATGCGCGCATTCCGTTTTTTCGCATGGGAGAGCGATTCAAGCACAAGGATGCCAGCTCCTTCTGCCATGACAAAGCCATCGCGATCCTGATCAAACGGACGGCTGGCGCGTGTCGGCTCGTCATTGCGGCTGGACACGGCGGTTGCATTGGAAAAGCTGCCAAGTGAAATCTCCGTGATCGCCGCTTCCGTCCCCCCTGCAATTACAACATCTGCGCCATTCGTGCGGATCAACCGCAGCGCTTCACCGATCGCCGTATTGCCGACAGAGCAGGCGGTGACAGGTGCCATGGTCGGCCCTGTGAAGCCGTGCGTGATACTGATCATCGCTGCCGCCATGTTGGCGATCATCATCGGCACCAATGTCGGGCTGATGCGTTCCGGTCCACGCTTGTTCAGTACCGCTTCCTGTTCGAGCAATGTCTGAATGCCCCCGATGCCGGAACCGACATAAACAGCTACTCGCTCGCGATCAAGCTCATCGCTTACAAGCTGGGCATCTGCAAGCGCCTGATTGGCCGCCGCCATCGCAAATTGACAAAAGCGATCCATCCGACGCGCTTCTTTTTTGCCCAACAGTGTTTCCGGATCGAAGTCGCGGACAAGCCCTGCGATCTTGGTTTTATATCGTGTTACGTCAAATGTATCGATCGTCGAAATGGCCGATTCGCCACGGACCAAGCGATTCCAAAACTGTTCCACATCATTTCCCAGGGGTGAGATGACACCTGCCCCTGTAATCACGACTCTTTCCATCGTAATCCTCCTTTGATAGCGGTGGGATACTTGTATCTTTACATAGAGTTTATCCTATTACAAGTTGCTCGTTATCCTAGTATAATAGGTACTACCTTAGTTAGAAAACCTGGCTACGCCATGCTTTTTGGCGGAGTCGCGGTTGCACTTATACTGGATAAGAATTTTATAAATTCTTATCTGTACAAAAAAAGGAGCGCAACGGCATGAATCATCATACGAGACGGCAAGAATTGTCCGCCTTTCTGAAAGCGCAGAGGGCCAAAATTCTTCCTCAGTCGGTAGGACTTGCACCCGGGACACGCAGGCGCACGCCGGGGCTACGCAGGGAGGAGGTCGCCCAACTGGCAGGTGTCAGCTTGACCTGGTACACCTGGCTGGAGCAGGGGCGCGACATTCAGGCGTCCAAATCCGTGCTGGATGCAATCGCAACAGCACTGCAGCTCACGATCGACGAACGTAAATATTTGCACGCGCTGGCATCGGAGGGAGGAGCGGGGAAAGGCTTGGTCGGGAAGCAGGAGGAAGAACCGCAGATCAGCCCGGCTCTGCAGCGTATTTTGCGAGAGCTGCGCTTTTGCCCGACGATCATTACGGATCGCCGCTGCCAGATCGTCGGCTGGAATCAAGCTGCCGCACACGTGTTTCTGGATTTTCAGACCGTTCCGGTCGACGAGCGCAATCTGATCCGTTTGGTGTTTTCCCGCAAAGAGCTACGCAGGCTCGCCGTCAACTGGGAGCATTTCGTCAAAGGCTTCCTCTCAATTTTTCGCGCTTATTACGGGCAGTATTTGGAGGATGAGTGGTACGATCTGTTTCTTGGCGAGATGAAGGAGGAGTATCCCGAATTCGATCGACTGTGGGAGCAAAGCCGGGTCAGTACCGCCCCGGAAGTATTGATCGAGTTCCGACATTCGCGCGGCGGGAAGATGTTGTTCGAGCTAACCTCGCTGCAGGTGCAGGGAAGTGCGGATTTGCGCTTGAGCGTGTATACGCCAGCTGCAGATACGTCGACAGAGACGAAACTGCGACAGCTCATGGAGCGGAATGGGGAGTAAGCGACATGTTTGAAATGAAAAAGGCCCCGAATAAGGGACCGAACAAGTAAACAGCCATTCTCAATCATGATCAACCAAAAGAGGCATGCTGTGCAACGCTTGACCCATCGGAGAATCGGTCAAATGATCGATCACATCAAATCCGGGCAGAGAGGATTTGATGGAAAAGGTGCTGGTGCCGCCTTATTTGAAAAAGTAGGGGCATTTTGTGACCTTCATTGACCGAAAGTCACTCTCTTCTTATGACTTTTTTTCTATACAATGAGCCAAAGGAAATTCGATGGAAAGAAGGAGCATTGTATGAACAACGTTAGCAAAGCGGTCCTATTTTCGATTGTCGTACTAGGAATCGCGTCATGGATGGGAATCGTTCTGCAAGTACGAGACGAAATCTATATGTTTGCGCCAGCAATTGCAGCTGCTGTGATGCTGTTACTGACGGGAGAAGCTTTCAAACGAGCTGCGTGGAGGGAACTTGGACTTCTCCGATTCGGGCTGAGGTAGTGGCCCTTCGCGATTGTCATTCCGATCGTCGTCATGTCTATCGTTACGATCGTGCTCTGGGCGACGCCCTACACTTCCGTGAGGATTCAAGAAGAGGTAACGGGTGCGGCATTGTGGCTGCTCCCGCTGAAAATTCTTTTTTTGCTTGTCTATTACACCATAACCAGTGCATTGGGTGAAGAATTAGGCTGGCGCGGATACTTGCTGCCGAAATTCGCGGATTTGGGGTGGGGCAAGGCTTTTCTCTTGTCAGGGACTGTCCATGCATTGTTCCATTTTCCCCTTATTTTTACGGGACGATATCACAGCGAAGGCAATCCTTGGATTGTGATCCCGATGTTTGTGTTTTCCCTTTTACTTATTGGGGTTATATTCAGATACATCAGGATGACGACTCAAAGTGTATGGCCAGCAGCCATTATGCATGCGATGCACAATATTGCCATGGCGTTTTATCGTGAGTTTACGGAGGTTACCAGTCCTGCCATGTCAGAATATATCGGCAGCGAAAGCGGGATCGCCGCCATCATATTATACGGCGCGATCGCGGTCTGGTTCATGACGAAAATGAAACGCAATAACGATGCCGAACAGCTGATGAGGGCATAAAAAATCAAAAGTGGGGTGAATCGATGAACTTCGAATCGTTTACTAAAGAAATAAAGAAAGAGAAGATTAACTCGGTATTGATCACAAAAAATTCCGAAAACGTATATGCTTACTATAAAAACAAGAAGCAAACAGATAAATTGCACAAAATCAACTCATGTACCAAAAGCATTTTGTCCATTTTAGTAGGAATTGCAATAGAGAAGCAGTATCTGAAATCGCTTGGGACTCCTGTACACGAATTTTTTCCAAAGATCTTTCAAGCGCAAACCGATTCCAGAAAAATGAGCCTGACGATTCGGCATCTGATTACGATGACGGACGGTCTTGACTTTCCTGAGTTTGGGGATTGGAATTGTTTTGCGCCAATGGTATATCACCACGATATTGTGAAGTTTGTCATTGACCGTCCATTACTGCACGATATAGGAACGCATATGAATTACAATTCGGGATGCTCGCATATTTTATCAGCCATCATCCAGCAAGTAACAGGGATGAAAACTGAAGATTTTGCGAATGAGAATTTATTTAAACCTCTTGGTATAAAGGAATACAGATGGTACACAGATAAAATGAATATTAGCAAAGGTGCCGATGGATTGGTTTTAAAAGCAACGGATATGGAAAAGATCGGAACATTAATGCTTCAAGGTGGTGTTTTCCACGATCAAAGAATCATTTCTGCCGAGTGGATCCAAGCTTCAACAACCCCGAATCGATTGACGTATAAAAACATTGGGTTTTACGGCATGCATTGGTGGGTTAGTAAATTGGATTTAGACAAGGATTTTACTAATGAAAATTCATTTTACTTTGCATTAGGCTTTGGAGGGCAATATATCATCGTGATTCCCTCCGATAAGCTTGTGATTACAATAAACAGTGACATCTACGAAGATAGTTTGCTCCCATTGCGTCTTGTTCGAGCTAATCTTGATCAATTTACAGGACAGCGAGTTACTCATATATGAACGAGACTCTCGTACGTTTTTCCGAGAGTATTGAGGCGATAGCCATAATTGACGCCAAAAGACCGCGCTCCTTATAATTCAATTATGACAATTCCCATTCTTTCAACAAAACTCAATATCCCTTTGTCACGTCCCAAGATCGTTTCCCGCCCACGGCTGATCGAACGGCTGAATACCGGTTTTCAACGCAGGTTGACTCTCATTTCCGCCAGTGCCGGTTCAGGCAAAACGACGCTGCTCGGCGAATGGCTCGAACGTTGTGAACGACCTGTCGCTTGGCTGTCACTGGATGCGGGGGACAATGATCCTGCGCGTTTTCTCACCTACCTGTGCGCCGCTTTGCAAACCATTGGACGAAATAGCGGTGAAGGTGTATTTGCCTTGCTCCATTCCCCCCAACTGCCGCCGATCGAATCCATCGTAGTGGCCATGCTCAATGAAATAGAAACTAACCACAATCCCTTTGTTCTTGTCCTTGACGATTACCATGTCATCACATCTGAAACCATAGCAAATGCAATCGCCTTGCTGCTTGATCGTATGCCGTCTTATATGCATCTGGTCATCGCCACACGGGAAGAGCCTTGTCTGCCTATTGCTCGGTTGCGCGTTCGAGACCAGCTGACAGAAGTGCGCGACACTGACTTAGGTTTTACCAAGGCGGAGGCGGCCGAATTTTTGCTTGCGGTGATGGAGCTCCCGCTTGGTGCGGAAGACATCGCCTTTCTTGCCTCACGCACAGAGGGCTGGATTGCCGGATTGCAGGCAGCCGCGCTTTCGTTCAGGGGGCAAAAAGACGTCTCCAGCCTCATCGAGAAATTTTCCGGCACTCATCCTTTCGTACTCGATTATTTGCTCGAAGAAGTGATCCAGCACCTTTCGCCCGTTACGCAGACGTTTTTGCTGCGCACCTCGATCCTAGACCGGCTGTGCGGACCACTCTGCGAAGCTGTTATTGGCGATCCGTGTGGGGAATATGGTTCCACGACCGCTTCCGGACAAGACATGCTGGAAGCACTGGAACGCGCCAATCTGTTTATCGTGCCACTGGATAATGAACGGCATTGGTATCGCTATCACCATCTCTTTGCGGAGATTCTGCGAAAGCGGCTGTACCAAACCAAGCTGTCCTCGGATGGGCATGACGAAGCAGCGCAATGCCATGTGCGAGCGAGTGTTTGGTATGAAAAACAAGGGCTCGAAATCGAGGCGTTTTGTCATGCAGCTGCCGCCAATGATGTCAAACGAGCCGCTCGTCTGGTAGAAGGTGGCGGCATGCCGTTGCTTTTTCGGGGGGCGGTGACACCGGTATTGAATTGGCTGGATGAGCTGCCAAAGCAGGTGCTCGATGCGCGTCCTTCACTATGGGTACTCCATGCTTCTGCATTGCTGATGGCAGGCCAAATCACCCGTGTGGAACAAAAGCTGCTCGCTGCTGAGCATGCCTTGCATCGGGTGGAGCAAGATGCAACGCAGCGGGATCTCCTGGGTCATATCGCAGCCATTCGCGCGACGATAGCGGTCAGCAAGCACCAGTCGGAAACGATTCTCGCTGAGTCGAAGCGCGCTTTGGAATACCTTCATCCAGACAACGTGCCTGTACGCACGGCCGCTGTCTGGTCACTCGGATACGCTCATCAGCTCCAAGGAAATCGCAAAGAGGCCACAAAAGCCTATGCTGACGCTTTAGCGACCAGCCAGTCGATCGGACACAAGATGATTACCATTCTGGCAACACTCGGGCTCGGGCTGATGCAGGAAGCGGATAACCAGCTTACCCTTGCTGTTGAGACGTACCAGCGCGTGATTCAATTGGCGGGAGAACCGCCGCTTCCCGTTGTATGCGAGGCGCATCTTGGTTTGGCCCGTATTTTTTACGAATGGAACGATCTGGAGTCGGCAAAGCAACATGGTGAAAGAAGCGTCCAGCTCGCTCGTGGAATCGAACAGTCGGACAGAACGGTTGCAGGAGAGGTGTTACTCGCTCGATTGATGCTTGCAGATGGAGAGGTAAGCGGTGCATCCGCGATGCTTGCGACGGGGGAGCACGTCGCCCGCCAATACCACTTTCAAAACCAGATGCCGAATATTGCTGACGCACAGGTGATGGTCCTTATTCGCCAAGGCAATCGAACGGCAGCCGCTCAGGTGGCGCAGAGGCATGGGCGGTACATCAGCCAAGCACGCGTGCATCTGGCAGATGATGAAGCTTCCGAAGCGTTAACGATCTTAGAGCCGTTGCGAATGGAAGCGGAATCGAAGCAGCAGGAGGATGTACGGCTTACGGTCACGAGCTTACTTGCAGTCGCCCTGCATATGCATGGGGAAAAGGAGAAGGCGCTGCGAATGCTGAGGGATGCGCTGACACTTGCAGCCCCCGGCGGCTTCGTCCGTATGTTTGTCGACGCAGGAGCCCCGATGGTCCGCTTGTTGCGCGAGGCCGCTAAACATGCGTTCATGACTGATTATCTTCGGAAGCTGTTGACCGCATGCGAGGCGGAGAATATGGCAAATCAGCTCGAAACGGTCCATGACGCTGAACATCATTTGATCGAGCCGCTCAGCAGCCGGGAGTTGGAAGTACTGACCCTCATCGCCCAAGGACTCTCCAATCGGGAAATCAGTGAGCAGCTATTCATCGCGTTGGCGACGGTGAAAGGACATAATCGGGTAATCTTTGACAAGCTGCAAGTCAAGCGCCGCACCGAAGCGGTTGCACGCGCTCGTTTGCTGGGCCTGCTGCAAGATTTTCATCCTTAGAGCAGATAGAGTTTTTGCAAAACAATACTTTCGGTTCTGCCCGACAATCCTTGGCTGCAGCTATACTCTTTGCAAATAGAGGGTGAGGGGAAGCGCAATGAAAGCAATTGTATGCACGAAATACGGATCACCGGACGTTCTGGAGCTAAGAGAGGTGGAGAAGCCCACTCCTAAGGATAATGAGGTGTTGGTGAAAATACATGCGACAACGGTAACATCCGGGGACTGCCGCGTCCGTGCGTTCAACAGCCCCTTCTTGTACTGGCTGCCGATGCGGCTCTTTTTGGGGATCCGCAGACCGCGGATGCCGATACTTGGCGTAGAGCTGGCGGGAATCATCGAAGGCGTCGGGAGGGGTGTCAAACGGTTTTCACGCGGCGACGAGGTCTATGCGTTGAATGGTATGCGTTTTGGCGCCCACGCCGAGTACATCTGCCTGCCGGAAAACGGAGTTGTGGCTGTCAAACCGGCAAATGCGACGTTTGAGGAGGCGGCGGCAATCCCTTTTGGCGGGACGACAGCCCTGCACTTTTTACGAAAAGCAAAGATCCAAAGAGGGCACCGCGTGCTGATTTATGGGTCCTCTGGAGCGGTCGGGACGTCTGCCGTGCAACTGGCCAAACATTTTGGAGCTCACGTAACCGGAGTATGCAGCGCGGCAAATGCCGAGCTGGTCGCATCGTTAGGCGCGAATCAAATCGTGGATTACACCAAAGAGGATTTTTCCAAGCGAGATGAGCGGTATGACATCATTTTTGACGCGGTAGGGAAAATTTCCAAATCGGCATGTAAAAAATCGTTGGCACCAAACGGGAGGTACGTAACCGTCAATGGGCAAGGAATCGCAAAGGTATGCGCGGACGATTTGGTTTTCCTCAAGGGGCTCATGGAGACGGGAAAACTGAAGGCTGTGATCGATCGTCGTTATCCGCTTGAAGATATTGCTGCTGCGCATCGGCATGTGGAGACGGGGCGGAAAAAAGGAAATGTCGTGATAACGGTTGATCGTGGTAGCGAGGGATGACGAAGGTTGGACTGAAATCCAGTTGACACACATCCAGTATTTCACTATACTGTCTGTAATCTTATATGCGACATACGTTGAAAGAGCCCAGTAGCAGCTTGGTCCCTGTTCTAGAAAGCCGGGGGTTGATGGAACCCGGTACACACTAAGCCAGCGAATTACACTCTGGAGTATCTCGGGTAATGCTGAGCGGAATGGCGACCGATAACTCGCTGAGAGCGGCATGAATGGCGTGCGCAAGCGCACCGGCCATTGGTGCAATCTGGGTGGTATCACGGTTATACAATCGTCCCTGTGTCTACAATAGACAAGGGGCGATTTTTATTTTTTATACAGATAAGAATTTATAAAATTCTTATCCAGTATAAGTGCAACCGCGACACCGTCAAAAAGCATGGCGTAGCCAGGTTTTCTAAACCGCAATGATGCTTCGTTATAGGATACGATGATGCAAGGGAGTGTTTGGCAGTGAACATTATCGACGAATTGGAATGGCGCGACGCCATTAATCAACAGACAGATGCGGATGGTCTGCGAGAATTGGCCTCGCAAAAAGCGGTATCGGTCTACTGCGGTGTAGACCCGACAGGTGACAGCATGCATATCGGGCACCTGATTCCTTTCATGGTGCTGAAACGATTCCAGCTTGCCGGCCATCGCCCGGTCATTTTGATCGGTGGGGCAACCGGTACGATCGGCGACCCAAGCGGACGCCAAACTGAGCGCTCGCTGCAGACGCTCGAAGAGGTGCAAGCTAACGTCGACGCGCTCACCGAACAGATGAAAAAGCTGTTCGTGACCGAAGGCGACAACCAAATTCGCATGGTCAACAATTACGACTGGACGCATAAAATCAATGTCATTGAATTTTTGCGCGATTACGGGAAAAACTTCAGCATCAACACGATGCTTGCCAAAGATGTCGTAGCGAGCAGGCTCGACAGCGGCATTTCCTTTACGGAGTTCTCGTACCAAATCCTGCAATCGCTCGACTACCTGCATCTGTACGAGCATGAAGACGTGCAGCTGCAAATCGGCGGCTCCGACCAATGGGGCAACATCACCAGCGGTCTTGATCTGATCCGGAAAAAAGTCGGGCCAGAGGCAAAAGCGTTCGGCCTCACGATTCCGCTGATGCTGAAAGCGGACGGCACCAAATTCGGGAAAACGGCTGGCGGCGCAATCTGGCTCGATCCGAATAAAACGACGCCATTCGAATTCTATCAGTTCTGGGCGAACACCGACGACCGCGATGTCGTGAAATACTTGAAATACTTCACGTTCCTCACCAAGGAGCAAATCGACGAGCTGGAAGAAAAGGTACAGACCGAGCCGCATAAGCGCGAAGCGCAAAAAATGCTCGCAGAGGAAATGACTCGCTTTGTGCATGGCGAGGAAAAGCTGGAGCAGGCGAAACGCATCACCGCGGCATTGTTTAGCGGCGACATCAAATCGCTGTCGGCAGACGAGATCGAGCAAGGCTTTAAAGATATGCCGACGTACGAAGCAACAAAGGAATCGAAAAATATCGTTGACTGGCTCGTGGAGCTGGGCATCGAGCCGTCCAAGCGTCAAGCGCGCGAAGATATTACAAAAGGCGCGATCTCGATGAACGGCGAGCGTATCAGCGACCTTGAACTGGAAGTGGACGCGAGCCAAGCCATCGGCGGCCGCTTCATCATCATCCGCAAAGGGAAGAAAAACTACAGCCTGGTGAAACTGTCCTAGTTGCCGGCATGACAAAAGCCTCCTTGAATCGTTCAGGGAGGCTTTTTTCTGCGTAAAAAGGCATTTGAATGGCTTGAAGCAAGGATACTGTTAATAGGCGATCCCTACGCGTGCGTTCCGATAGTCCGTGCTTGCGAGCTGGCGATAGGCGAAAGTTGCCGTATCCACTATCGAAATAGCCGAACCGCCTTCAGGCAAAACATTTCGTTCTACACGATAGGCATCCCGGCTTTCTCCCTCATGCAAATAAGAAGGGCATACAATCGTCCAATCCAGATCAGATCGCTGCAAAAGGTCAAAAACAGCTTGGTGCTCTTCGGCTGCAAAGGTCGATTTCCGTTTCGATTCGGCGGACTGGTACCGAAGCAATTGCGGGGTGTCTCTGCTTTGCAAAATGCCGGCAGTACCAATCGTAACAATTCGCTTGATTCCTTCCGCTTTCATGGCCTCAATCAGAATTGGCATGCTTGTCGACAATGTCGTGGTTCCATCGGTGCTCAAAGCGCTGATGACTGCATCCACTCCGCGCATGGACCGAGCGATGTCTTCCTGGTTGAGCACATTTCCTGTGTAAATCATGACCTGTTCATCTGGATCGGCAACTTTCTCCGGACTACGTACGAAAAGCGTTACGAAATGACCATCCTCCCGTGCCAGGGAGGCGATTTGACTGCCAACGCGGCCAGTGGCACCCAAGATTAAGATGTTCACGTGAGAAAACCTCCATCCTTGCTCTACACTCGCATTATACGAAAAAAGACTTCACTGGCATTTCGGAAAGAGCGACCGCGGAGAGAGAATTGACAGTGTGGCACACTGACTGGAACGGCATCGTAATGACGCTTTGCGGACTCCAAATCACGGGTTGGCCGTTACTTCTATTGGATGTACGCTCCCAGAAGGGCGATTTCTACAACGTTTGTCAACAAAGACATAACCGTTCCTACAAAGCACGGACGGGGATGTCAGCGATCAGGCTTCGTACCGATGACGACGGTAGCGTCGAGTTCGTCACAGTGGGTGACGCGAGAGTGCAGCCCGTTCTGCTCAAAAATGCGGACGGTCTGTAGCGTCTGTCGTTCGCTGGTTTCGACCAGCAGATGTCCCCCAGGGGCCAACCAAAGCATAGCCTCGCTTGCGATCCGTCGCTGGATGTCCAGACCGTCCGCACCGCCGTCAAGCGCCACCGGAGCTTCATGCAATCGAGCCTCTGGTGGCATCGTACCGATCGAGTCCGTGGGGACATAGGGCGCATTTGCTACCAGAATGTTGATACCGCCACGCAGTTGGGGAGGAAGCGGCTCGTACAAATCTCCTTCATACACGGTTCCACCAAAAGCTGAGATATTGCGCCTGGCGCATTTCACCGCGACAGGATCGATGTCGGCGGCATGCAGCTCGATTTGGTTCATGCGTGCCGCCAGCACGGTACCGATTGCTCCCGAACCGCAGCACAAGTCAACCACGATCGCCCCATTTTGCAGCAGAGAGGTTGCCTGACGAACGAGAAATTCCGTGCGGTGGCGCGGGACAAAGACGCCTTTTTCCACCATGATCTTTACTCCGCAAAAAGCGGCCCACCCGATTATATGTTCTAGCGGAAAGCCTATGACGCGCTGCTCCACCATTGCCTCCAGCTCGACAGGACTCTGCGCCGCATCTGCGAGCAGCTGTGCTTCCTCCTCGGCGAAAACGCAGCCGGCAAGTCGAAGCCTGGTGACAACTGCGGAATTGGTTGTTTCGCATTCCGTCCAATGTTTCCTTGTGTCCATGTATGCCCTCATTTCGATAGAATGATCATTTCGTTTCTTATCGTTGATTGTACGTGTACCTCTGATTCTTCACAACCGATTATTTTGAAAACAATCCGAATCTAGCACGATGAGAACTGCCAAAAAAAGAACACGATCGCGGCACAGAATCATGTAAAATGAAGAAAAAAACGCCAAGTCAGGGGCCTTTCGATTGAAAAGAAAAGCATTGCAGGTTCTAAAAATAAGCATCCGACTGGTTCTTGTATGGATCGCGATCGGATTGATTTTTCCGACATGGACACCTCGGATCGAAGGCGACAATAGCATCAGCTCGTTGCGGCAGGTCATGATCAACGGCACGGGCCATGAAGTGATGATTCGCGGTGTCGACCGCCGCAATCCGATTTTGATTTTTGTTCATGGCGGACCGGGCTGTTCCGAAATCCCGTATGTCACGAAATACCAAGATATACTCGAGCAGCATTTTACGATTGTTCATTACGACCAGCGCGGCAGCGGTAAATCCTATCATTTTTTTGAAGATTATTCTCATCTTACTACCGATGTGCTCGTCGATGATTTGTTGGCATTGACCGATTATGTGGAAGGGGAGCTAGGTCAACCAAAAGTGCTGTTGATCGGCCATTCGTTTGGCACCTATATCGGCATGAAAGCAGCGGCGAAAGCGCCAAGCAAATACGCAGCGTATATCGGTATCGGACAGGTCGGCGATCATGTGATGAGCGAAACAGACAGCTTGAACTTTGTGATCGACCAGGCGAAAAACGCCGGCAACCAAGATGATGCAAAGCTGGCGGAACAGCTGCGAGAATCGATCATGCAAAAAGAAGCATCCACGCCTCGCACGTTGATCCGAAAATATGGCGGAGCAGCGAGAGTGATTGACGATAACCTGGATTACTATACAGGCTTCGTCTTTCATCCAGAATACAATTTGTTCGATGTCATCCGTTATGTGAGAGGGGTAGCGGTGTCACAACCCACACTGTTGGAAGAGGAAGCACACGCGAATCTACCGCAAATCGTAAGAAAATTGGACATCCCGGCTTATTTTGTGATGGGCCAGTACGATTTTATGACTTCCGTGCATGCTGCAAAAGTCTACTTTGAAGAGCTGACCGCACCCAAAAAAGAATTTGTCATTTTTCCCAAATCAGCTCATTATCCGCAGTTCGAGGAAAAAGAGGCGTTTGCCAAATGGCTCGTCCAAACGTGGAGCGAGCTGGCGTCCTGAGGTAATACTTGTAATATGAAGACGTGGTTTTGAAAGGCGCGGCGTGAATTCTCTATGACTTTTTCTGATTTGCTCTCTCATGTATGGCTGCCGATATGGTAGGATGATAAAATGGATTGCATGTTCGACTAGCTGCCGCTGCAAAGCTTTGCGGGGCAAAAGAGTTGAAACAGGGAGAGAAACAGATCCTTCCCATTGACGAGAGGGATACGACAGAAAGAAAGAGGGATTCGAGGAATGGCAATCAAAGCGATTTTATTTGATTTGGATGATACGCTGTTGTGGGACGATCGCAGTGTAAAGGAAGCGTTCCAAGCGACTTGCGCCGAGGCGGCCAAGCAATACGAGGTAGACACAGAACAGCTGGAAGAGGCGGTTCGACGTGAAGCGCGGGCCATGTACGAATCTTTCGAAACATTCCCATTCACTAAAATGATCGGAATTAATCCATTTGAGGGGTTGTGGGCTCACTTCAAGGAAGGCAAGCAAGAGGAGTTCCGCCAACTCCAATCGCTGGTACCTTCTTACCGGAAAGAATCGTGGACACGCGGCTTGCGTGCGCTCGGGATTGAAGATGAAACGCTTGGCGCCAAGCTTGGCGATATGTTCGCGGCGGAACGGAGAAGCCGCCCGATCGTATATGAAGAAACTTTCGAGGTCTTAGATCAGTTGAAAGGGAAATACAAGCTCTTGTTGCTCACCAATGGATCGCCCGATCTGCAGCAGGAAAAGCTGGCCGGTGTACCAAGCCTCGCGGGGTATTTCGATCATATCATCATCTCGGGTGATTTCGGCCGCGGCAAACCGGATGCAACGATTTTTGAACACGCGATGAGCTTGCTGGACATTACGGCGGAAGAAGGCGTCATGATCGGTGATAAGCTCACCACGGACATCTTGGGCTCCAATACGGTCGGCATGCGCAATATGTGGATTAACCGTCACGGGCTGCCGCAAGCGAGCGATATCGTGCCAGCACATGAAATCACTAGCTTGCGCGACATTCAAACGATCATCGATTCGCTGGAATAAGTCTGCAGCCATACCTTTGCCATCATAGCAACACTTGACCCGCCTAATCAAAGGCGGGTTTTCTACGTAATCGTAACGCTTGCATCAAAATTCCCGAAATATCCCGTGCCGCGAAACCATAAATATAACAGGATGAAAAAAGCAGCGGGAAAGGAATGAGCAACCATGCCACAAGGCATCCACAATATCGAGGTTGATTTGTCCATCTCGACGATCTGGAAGTTTGTCAGTGTGCTGGAAAATTGGATTCCATTGGTGCCCGGTTATCTGAGCCACGAAATCATCAACGATCGCCAAGTAGCCTGGTCGTTTGTTGGGGACATCGGTATTCTGAAGAAAACGATCAACCTGCAAGTGGACATCATCGAGTGGACCGAGCCGACGGCGGTGCGATTTACCCTGAACGGCACGAGTGGTAGTTTTACGGGAGAAGGGTTCTTCAAGGCGCAGGAACTCGGGCCCGATAAGACAAGGATGACTGGTTTTCTCGATATTACGGCAAAAGGCTTAAAGGCGCCGATGGTCAATTCGATCCTGAAAACGCATGTGCCGCAGATGACGACAGACTTGGCGGAAGCGATCGCCGACCGGATGTGTGAAACGGCCGGTATACTGAGGAACCGGGCGTGAGCCTCAGAAGCAAATCCGCATACTGAAACGCGGCAACCGATCGAGCAATTAAGTGGTTGACCCAAAAAGAATAGGCAGGGGCAATTTCGGACGCAAAACGCCGGAGACAGCCACTGCCTTTTTGTTTGTTGAACGCTTGGCTTACTGCTTCACTTCCGACCAAATCCGGTCATAGGTTTTCGTCACATCGCCAAGGAATTGCAAATGCTCGCCATTTTGCAGTGCGTCCTTCGGCGGGTAAACGGCGATGTCTTCCGTTACGGACTTGTCGATCAGCTTCAAGGCTTCCTGATTCGGATTGGCATACGGGAAGTCTTTGGAGATTTCCGCACTGATTTCCGGCTGCAACAGAAAATTGATGAATGCCTCGGCTGTTTTCTTGTGAGGGGCATCTTTCGGAATTACAAAATTATCCTGCCACAAATACAAGCCCTCTTCCGGTAAAACATACTGGATAGCTGGATTTTCCTTTCGCGCGAGAGCAGCTTCTGCACCCCAGACGAAACCGATGGATGCCTCGCCGTTGATTAGCATCGTTTTGGGGCTGTCGCTGTCAAACGCTTTGATATTGGGCAGCAGCTTTTTCAGTTCGTCCTTTGCCTGCTGCAAGATTTTCTCGTCCTTCTCATTAAGCGAATAGCCCATTTTCTTCAGTGTGATGCCGATGATCGCCCGCTGGTCATCCAGCACGACCATCGAATTTTTGTACTTGGGGTCCCATAAATCTTTGTATCCCGTAATCTTGTCTTTGATTTTGTCAGTATTGACTGCGATGATGGCGTCACCCCACATGTAAGGAATGGAAAATTTGTTGTCTGGATCGAATGAGAGGTTTTTGAAATCGGCACTGATGTTTTTGAAGTTCGGAATATTCTCATAATTAATTTCCTGAATAACACCGAGATTTCGCATCATCTCAACCATATACTCCGATGCAACAGATAGATCATACCCGGACGAACCGACACTTAATTTCGCCAGCATTTCTTCGTTGGACGAATAGGTGCTGTAGTTTACTTTGACACCGTATTGCTGTTCGAACTTGTCAATGATGGATTGCGGCAAGTATTCGGTCCAGTTGAACACATTCAGCTCCGCATCCAGCTTTTCCCCTTGATTCGCGGCGGGTGGATTGCCTTCCGTCTGTTGGCTTGTGCTGCAGCCTGCAAGCAAGCTTCCCGCGGCCAGCACCGCAGTGACCGAGCCTACCAGCCATGTTCTCCATTTTCTCATCTTTTGCCCCCCATTCATGCTTTTTGGTGCGTTCGTTAAGACGCTTTTGTTGACAAAAATGCAATGCAGGTACGTCCATTTTACCATAACACCAGGACAAAATATCCAATTTTTAGGTGGAATTACCCAAAAAAACAAGCACACGTGGAATCACAATCTACCTGTCTACGCGAGCCAAGCATCGTTTGACGTTGGTCATTTTTTTCGGACAGCCATTGAAATTTTACATAAGGGCTATAAAGAATTTCAATTGGTGTCGTTTTCCTTCTATCCACTATTATAAATAGGCAGAATATTTACAATAATTAAGACGATGATAAGGGAGGGCGCAATGAAACACACAAAGCGTATCGTCAAAAACGGGCTCATGGGTCTCATCGCTGTGCTTTTTGCCGCAGGGACAGTCGCCTGTTCATCCACGTCGGAAAGCGCGCCAGCTTCAAGCAATGCCCCAGCAGGAGATTCCCAAGCAGCCAGCAATTCTGGGGGTGACACACCAAAGCCTGGTGGCGTCTTGAAGCTGGCTCGGGCGCAAGACGTATCGAATTTAGATCCCATCGTTCCGGGAGACAACATGTCGATTTGGACGCTGTTGCTGATGTACGATCAGTTGGTTCGCGTTTCTCCCGACGGAAATGGGCTTGAACCAGCGTTAGCGACGGAGTGGAAAGTCTCTGACGATGGCAAAACCTACACCTTTACACTGCGCAAAGGCGTCAAATTCCACGATGGTTCACCGATGACAGCAGCCGATGTCAAATTTTCGCTTGATCGGGCGCGAGGCAAGGAGTCGAGCTGGAGCTGGATCTATACGGGAATCGATTCAGTAGAGGCTACGGGCGATGATGTCGTGACGATTAAGACGAAAACGCCGTATGCGCCGTTGCTTTCGTCCTTAGCGTTGTTCAGCAGTTCCATCGTATCCGAGAAAGCCGTGAAGGATAAAGGAAAGGATTTTCTCAGCAGCAACGAGATGGGTACCGGTCCGTTCCGCTTGGCCGAATGGCAGCGCGGTCAAAAGGTAGCGTTGGCAAAAAATCCGGATTATTGGCAACAAGGCAAGCCGTATTTGGACGGGGTCGAGCTCGTGCAAGTGCCGGAAGATACGACGCGGATGCTGCAGCTGCGCGCAGGTGAAATCGATATCGCATCAAATGTCCCATTTAACTCGCTAGAAGAGCTGAAAACGGATCCAAACTTGAATGTCATGGCAGTCCAGCAATCGCGAATTGATGTGCTGACGATCAATAACACGCGCGAGCCGTTTCAGGATGTGAAGGTACGGCAGGCGATTAACTATGCGATCGACAAGGATGCGATCATTAAGAATGTATTGCTGGGGAATGGCGAAGCGGCCACGTCCTATTTGCCGAAAATGAAATTTTTCAATGACCAGCTCAAAGGGTACAAATACGATCTGGACAAAGCCAAGCAGCTGATGGCGGAATCTTCGAAACCGAATGGCTTCAAAACGAGTTTGCTGATCAGCTCCGGCAATGAGACGGAGCGCCAAATTGGCGTCATCGTCAAGGAGCAGCTTGCGGCGATCGGGATCGATCTCGACATCCAGCTGATGGAGCCAGGTGCGGCGGATGAGGCGATCAATGCGATGAAGTACGATTTGGCGTCTACGTACTTCACGACAGACATCATCGACCCGGATGAATTGACCAGCTTTGAGGTCGTTTCCACAGGAGGCACGAATTCGTACCACACGGGCTATAAAAACCCGAAAGTGGACGAGCTGTCCGACAAGGCGCGCGAGGAGCTGGATGAATCAAAACGCAAAGAAATGTATTTCGAGATTCAACGGCTTGTCAGCGAAGATGCGCCTTTTGTTTTCCTGTACTATAAACCAGCGACGTATGCCGTGCAGAGCTATGTAAAAGGTTTTCAGGTCATGTCCACAGGCAATTACCGCCTTGAGGACGTATGGCTGACCAAGTAAAGAAGGTGATGCAGCATCGTACGCCTACACTTTGTGCTCCAACGTCTGATCCAGCTCATTCCGGTCATTTTCGGAATATCGGTCGTTTCATTTCTCATCATCCATCTGATTCCCGGGGACCCTGCCACGATCATGCTCGGCCCTCGGGCAACACCTGAAACTGTGCGGCAGCTGACCGTACAAATGGGTTTGGACAAGCCGTTGTATGATCAATATCTCATTTTTATTAAAAATTTGTTCCAAGGTGAATTGGGGAATTCGATCTTGATGAAGCAATCGGTCAACAAGCTGATTGGAGAGCGACTAGGCACGACATTTTTCCTGGTGATTTACGCTTCCCTGCTCAGCCTATTGATCAGCATCCCGCTTGCATTATGGTCTGCGATGAAAAAAGGTTCGCTGATTGACGGAGGATTCCGTGCGATATCAATTATCGGTCTGGCGATGCCATCATTTTGGATTGGGATTCTCCTCATGCTTTTGCTGAGCATTAAATTGAAACTGTTTCCTGTATCGGGCTACGGCAAAAATTTTGGGGGCCACATATACTATTTGTTTTTGCCGGCCTTGACGATTACCTTCGGCCTGGCACCGGTGCTGATGCGGCCGCTGCGAAGTAAAATCATCAGTGTCTTTTCCTCCGAGTACATCGAAGCAGCACGTGCGAGAGGGCTGAAGGAGCGAGCGGTCGTCATCAAACACGTCCTGCGCAATGCAATCAATGGCACGATTACCATTCTCGGCGTTAATATCGGCTGGCTGCTCGGTGGTTCTGTCGTCATTGAAACGGTATTCTCCGTACCTGGTTTGGGACAGCTTTTGATCAATTCGATCCTGGCGAGGGACTATCCGGTCATTCAGGGTCTCGTGCTCGTATTCGCGATATTGGTCGTTGCAGTCAATTTGCTGACGGACCTATGCTACACGATACTCGATCCGCGCGTCGATCTGGAATAGGGGGGAGAACATGGCACAATTACAACAAGTTGCACCCAAAACACCAACCAGGACGTTCCGCCCGAGATTTTTCTCCCGCATACCAGTCAACGCCAAGATCGTATGGGGGCTTGCTGTGGTATGTTTCGTCATCGTGCTGTCCATATGTGCGCCATGGCTGTCGCCCTATGACCCGAACGCCAACGACTTGGCCAACGCGCTGCAAAAGCCGAGCGCTGCCCATTGGTTCGGTACAGACAATTTCGGCCGCGATATCTTTACCCGCATGCTTTATGCCGGTCGGGTCGATCTACAAATCGGGGTGATCGCGGTGATTGTCCCCTTTATTACAGGAACGCTGATTGGACTTTTATCCGGTTATTTTGGGGGCTGGTTCAATACATTGATGATGCGGCTGGTCGATGTCGTCATCAGCTTTCCATTCATGGTGCTGATTATCGCCATCATTTCCATTCTCGGACCAGGCTTGATGAATATGTATATTGCCATTTTTATTGTCGGCTGGAGCGCCTATGCGCGAATCGTGCGCGGCGAAGTGCTGGTGGTCAAGCAGCAGGAGTACATTTTAGCTGCCAGGAGCATCGGATATGGCCATGGAAGAATCATGCTGTGCCACATTTTGCCGAATGTGATCTCGTCTGCGATCGTCTTCGCGATGTCCGATGTCGTGCTGTGTATCTTGCTCGGCGCATCGCTTAGCTTCTTGGGATTGGGCGTTCAGCCGCCTGCTGCAGAATGGGGATCGATGATCTCAGAAGGGCGCAATTACATTATAAACGCATGGTGGATTGCCACTTTCCCTGGCCTAGCGATCGTGGTGACAGGGCTTGGCTTCAGTTTGCTCGGAGATGGTTTGGCAGAAAAAATCGAACAGCAATAAACAATATGATGGAGGGGAACAGAATGAAAGTTTTTATTTCAGTCGATATGGAAGGCATTTCCGGCGTCATTGACGACGACGATGTGGATGTGGGCAAAAAAAACTACGAGTACTTCCGCAAGCTGCTGACGCAAGATTTGAACGCGGCGATCGCGGGTGCGCTTGATGCCGGGGCGACGGAAATCCTCGTCAACGATTCGCACGATACGATGAAAAATGTGCTCTGGGATGACCTGAATCCAAAAGCGGAATTGATCAGTGGCTTCAAAAAGCCGATGCTGATGGTCGAGGGGCTAGACGACTCGTTTGCCGCAGCATTCTTTATCGGGTACCACGGCAAGGCGGGGACGAAAGACGGGATATTAAACCATACGCTGAGCGGAAGGATTCAACGGCTGTTCTTGAATGGACAGGAAGTGGGCGAGGCTGGTTTGAATGCAGCCGCCGCTGCAGCCTTCGGCGTTCCAGTTGTTTTGGTCACAGGCGACACGCAGACTGCAGCGGAGGTGGAACAAGACATACCGGGTGTCTACACGGTGGCTGTCAAAGAAGGAAAAGGCATTCATACCGGGCGCTGCCTGCACCCGAGCGTCACGCGGGAGATGATTCGGGCAAAAGCGAAAGAGGCGGTCGAAAATCACAAAAACGTGCAGCCGTTGCCGAAGCTGGCATCGTACACGCTCGATCTAGAGTTCAAATCGACCAACAGCGCCAAGCTCGTCAGCTACATGCCGGGGGTCGAGCTGATCGACGGCAGAACCGTCCGCTACCAAACCGATGATATGCGAAAAATGATGCCGGTCCTATTAGCGATGCTGCTTTTGTCCGCAAGCTAAATGGCTGACATTGCCCGAATGGAACAGGGGGAGGATCGCATTGAGGCCATTACTGGAAGTCGAGAATCTGGAGGTCATTCTCGAAACTAAGGCACGCACCGTGCATGCCGTTACTGATGTCACGTTTCATATTAACCATGGTGAAACGGTCGGCCTTGTCGGAGAAAGTGGCAGCGGCAAAAGCATCACCTGTCGCTCCATCCTGCAGCTGCTGCCATCTCCACAAGGAAAAGTAACAAAAGGAGCAATCCGTTTTGAAGGAAACGAGCTGCTGCACTATTCGAAAAAGCAGATGCAGCAAATCCGCGGCCAAAAGATCGGCATGGTGATGCAGGACCCGATGAGCTCGCTTGACCCGGTGTACCGGATCGGCGATCAGATAGTCGAAACGTTGCGAACACATCGATCAATGAGTAAAAAAGAGGCATGGAACAAAGCGATCGAATTGCTCCGATTGGTAGGAATTTCTTCACCAGAACAGCGTATCTACAATTACCCGCACCAGTTGAGCGGTGGAATGCGGCAACGGGTAATGATTGCCCTCGCGATCTGCTGCGATCCTCATCTTTTGCTGGCTGATGAACCGACGACAGCGCTCGATGTGACCGTACAGGAACAGGTGCTCACTTTAATGAAAGAAATTCAACAACGCCTCGGGATGGGGATCTTGATCGTGACCCACAATCTTGGCGTAGTTGCCCAGATGTGTGACCGAGTCGTCGTCTTATATGCAGGAAAAGTAATGGAAACAACCACGACGGCTGAATTGTTCCGCAAGCCGCGCCATGCCTATACGGTGGGGCTGATTCGTTCGGTACCTCGAATCGAGTCGGATGAAAAGCTCCAAGGAATCCCGGGTTCATTACCAGATTTGTCGCAACCACTGGAAGGGTGCCCGTTCCATGCCCGTTGCTTTTTGGCCACAGTGGAATGCACCAAACATGAACATACGCAATTGAGAGAGATCGCTCCAGGTCATTGGTCGGCATGTTATTGGCACGAAAGGGTGTGCGATGAGACATGACGACAATTTTACGTGTGGAAAGTCTGCGTAAGGAATTCCGCAAAACAGGCGGTTTGTTGGATAAATGGTTCAAGCGAAGTGGAACTGTGCTTTATGCGGTGGATGGTGTCACATTTTCGCTGGAAGCGGGGGAGACATTGGGGCTTGTCGGGGAGAGCGGTTGCGGAAAAAGCACGGTAAGCCGCACGCTCATGAGGCTGTATGAACCGACAGACGGGACCATCACCTTTTTGGGGCAAGACATCACGAGCAGCGATGAAAAAAGTCTGCGAAAAGTAAGGAAATATATGCAGATGGTGTTCCAAGACCCGTATTCATCGCTCAACCCGCGCATGACGGTACGAGAGATGCTGGCAGAGACGATCCGCTTCCACCAAATATGCAGCAACGAGCAGGAACAAAACGAATACATCGACTTTTTGCTGGAAAGGGTCGGCTTACATACCAAAGATGCGGACAAGTACCCGAAAGCCTTCAGCGGCGGGCAGAGGCAGCGAATTGGGATCGCCCGTGCAATCGCCGTCAAGCCGAAGCTGTTGATTGCTGATGAGCCAGTCAGTGCGCTTGACGTATCGGTTCAGGCCCATATCTTGAACCTGCTGGAAGATTTGAAGAAAGAGTTCGCGCTATCGCTCATTTTCATTTCCCACGATCTCTCGGTGGTGAAGTATATTTCGGATCGAGTTGCGGTCATGTATTTGGGTCGGATCGTGGAGATTGGTACGACAGCGGAGATTTTCCAGCAGCCTGCGCATCCGTATACGCAAGCACTGCTTTCTGCTGTGCCAAGGTTGGATCAAGTCAGACAAGAAACAATCGGGCTTGCAGGCGATCCGCCCAGTCCCTATATGCAGCATGCCGGTTGCCCGTTTGTTACCCGCTGTCCAAAGCGGATGCAGCTCTGCGAAACGGAATCGCCCCCGGTTTATGAAGCGGGGGAGACACATCGGGTAAGCTGTCATCTAATGGCTGATGAAGGCTATCGACCTTCATTTTCTTAACAGATCGTACAGCTGCTAAGTGTCATGAAAAAACAGTAGAGCATCGAACACACGCGAAAGGACCGGAATCATCCCCCGGTCCTTTTTTGTACCAGAAGAAAGACCGCAATGCAAAAGAAATGTAGTCTTCCTGACTATGATACGATGTGGTTGTGGGTAAGAATCAGAGGAAAAACGTATGTATCGGAAAGGTGGAATTTCAAATGATGAGCAACAACATATCCAAAAGCCGCCTGTGGGTGGCGAGAATCATGAGCGGAATCGTTATTCTTTTTATGCTTTTTGACAGCGTGATGAAATTTTTTCAACCTGCCCCTGTGGTGGAAGGAACACTGGAGCTGGGCTTTGCGCAGCACCATATTGCATTGCTTGGCATTCTAGCACTTGTCTCTACGATATTATATGCGGTGCCGCGCACGGCCGTCTTGGGTGCCTTGTTACTAACCGGCTATTTCGGCGGTGTGATCGCGACACAGATTCGCATGGATGCTCCGCTATTTACCCACGTGCTGTTTTCCGTCTATTTGGCAATTCTTGCATGGGGCGGACTTTGGCTGCGGGATGAGCGGGTTCGCAATCTGCTTCCCATGCAGCAGCAAAAAAATCGGTAAGTGTACAAAAAGCGCAGCGGGTATGCTGCGCTTTTTCACGTGGCACGAAATGCAAATGGATCAAGGCAAAATGGCAAACGAACGAACAGGAAATCCAGTAGCTTTTTCTGGTTTGGCGACAATGTTGACGAGGTGTATCAGATCAGTTGGGACAATGTGATCACCAAAAAAGCGGAATTGCTTGCACCGCAATTGAAAGTAATGGGAAGCATAATTGAATGAATAGCGCGTTAATTATAAAGCCCCCTAACTAAAGGGGGGCGACCTAAAGCAATCTTATTAATCCGGGAGCTTACCTTCAATTTTCCAGCCGTTTGTAGATAAATGGAAAAGATATCTTATTATCTTGCGGTCGGTATTCTCAATCGCAACCAATAAACCATCTGGCCTAGGCAATATATGAAGGATCTCGCTCTCTGGGAAAATGCTGGCGGCTATAGGGGTTATTAGCGGTACTAACATATTTTCTAACCATATTCTCTCCCGATACCAAAGTGGGGCAGAAATGGGCGGAGGATATCCAGTGAGAGGCACTCCGAGGTCATTTGCCATTTGTTTGGGATCGCATGAAAGCTTACGTCTTGCACCAATGGCTGCAACGAATCGAAGGCAAAATTCGACGGTAGTGATGACTTCATCGTATTTCAAAGTGCCGTTAGCATAACGAATTTCTACTGTCTTGTTATCGAACCATGCAGCAATGTTGACGCCACACCGCTGGGATTGAGGACGTCCTCTATGTCGAAGAGCCGCATCCCCAGGGTTGGAAAGAAAACGATCACGCATTTCCCAGGTGACAGGAGGGCAGTATACCAGCCGATCTTCACTGGTAGTAAATAAGTATTTCACTGATTCTTGATATTGCAATGCAGCATCGATAAAATCAGGAATTGCTTCTTCCCCCCAAGGCTCCATGCTAACGTGGACGTGAAGTCCGCAATTCCAATTAACTCTCGCTCCTGTCGCAATGAGCCTCCGCAACATTTCGTTGATTTGTTCCCGATCTTCCCACAGAATGGGGGGAGTTTGAAGTTCGCTGCCGGACTCTTCGCCGGTATCATCAATTTGCAGTTCATCTAACGCCATTGTCCAGCCTGGTAAAAGCTCGACAACCTCGGGATTACCCCCAACAAATTCAATCTCAACGCCAAAATAAAGGTTTTTCCAATCCATAATAAAGGGCTTCATCATTCGCCATCCTCCCTGGTTGTGATTGTCTTGTTATTTAGGGGAGAAGGCGGCGGAGCACGGGATTAACGAGGGACTTTTTTTCTTGTCAAGGAAAACGCCTCCTGTATAACAGTTTGAAATATATGGATATGATAATCCGCCAAGAATTGGGATCACAAATCTGTCATTGAAGTCATCTCTTCAATCAGGGTTTAGCTTTAGGATTACGTCTCTTCGAAGAGCCGCTCGCCCCGGTGCAGCCGAGTGGCAATACGGGCGATATGCGGCAGTTCGCGGGGGGTGGGTGCATGGGCCGCTAAATAGCGGGTTGCCGCCAGAAGCATCGTTTCACCAGCGCGGGCGGCGAAGGCGTCGTTGCGCTTTGTCCAGTGCTCATATTCGGCGACCGCCGCTTCGTACATCTGAAACGAATGGAATTCGGCGTCCTCGCGTAAGAGCGCATGGCCTAACGTATTAAGCAGGGCGTCAGGGTCGCCGCCGGCGTGCAGGTAGCCGGCTGTCCAGCGCGCCGCTTCGTGCACCTGCTGGCGTTGATCCAAAATTTCCAGCAGCCGCTCCGGATTGGTAGTGTCGACGGCGGGGACGGCCGATCCATCCGGACGTTTTGCCGCTGGGATATTCAAAAAACGATCCAAATAAATGCTGATTATCCCGTGGTAGATCGCCCGGATGAGCAGAGGCTGGGTCGAGCGGCGCAAACGCTCATGCACAGCATGGGTATAGGTAAAGGTATGCAAAACGGAGATCCAATCCCCGAAATCATTCTGGGTATGGAAGCGAACGATCCGTTCCGCCGCGGCCAAAGCAACCAGTTGGGCCAGTTGGGCCGGATGTGCGCCGGATTTCAAGAGCTCCGTGACGAGGTTCACTGTTTCAAGTGGTTCGTCGCTTAACAGCTGTTCCACGATTTTCTCTTCATCCGCTGCGGAAATATCTGTATATGGCTCGGCCAGAGGAAAACTATCCAACTGCGCGAATGCTTCCTTCAGCGGAACGATCAAATTCACTGGCGACTGCCACTGATGAAGTTCCTCACTCCGGGTAGGATCTGCGAGGAGTCGAACCAGTGAGGTCAGCGTCTGCTCGGTGTGCTCTTCGCCGATAAGGTCAATCGCTTCAAAGGCTTTATTATGGAAATCGAACGTATGACCGCCGTCCAAATAAAAGTGATCGGTCACCGCCATCAACATCATCTCCGAAAGCTTCTCCAGGGAAGCACCCTGATGGACCGCCGTGAGCAACACTCTTTCAGCCCCTTGTGTATCGCGGACCTCGATACAATTGCGGTACCATTCCGTCAACCGCTCGAGCGGCACGTCAGCTCCGGGTAGCGGCTTCAGCAGATGCCGCGCCGCGGCACCAGAGCTGTTGCGAGCCACATGAAGCAGCCCCTGAAAAAGAGCGAGGATCGTTCCTGCTTTATCTAGCTTCGGTAACACATTTGACATCGCGGTAAGTATGGTGAGCCCCGAATTCCAGCCTCTTCCATAAACGGTACCGAAATTGATGCCAACCCGCATGATTTCCGCTGCTGGAACGCCAGCTTCCACCAATCCGACGACTGCTTTGGCAATCACGAGACCGAGATTTTGCTCCAGGCCTTCTCGCAACCGAAGTTTGTATTTCTCAATGCTGTTCGTTTGTTTTGGATGCGGATTCACCCAAACTACTCCATTTTCAATTTTCACTTCATAGGATGGAACATCGTCCGCCCACGGATCCAACGTTCCACCGCTGCAAACGTCAAAGCGCGCATGATGCCAATGACAGGTGAGTATCCCGTCGCACAAGCTACCCATATGCAGAGGAAATCCCATGTGCGGACAGCGATTGTCTACCGCATAAACCTTCTCCTCGTGATAAAACACAGCGATCCCGCCATGGATTAACTTGTGGCCCTTCTCTTGGATCGACGTTAGTGTACCTGCGTTGATCCAAGGCTGGCTTTCGGCTTTGTGCATTCTGAGTATCCCTCCATAAGATTCTGTATTTTCAAACAAATTTATCATCATCTTTTAACTTTGTCAACATTTTTATTTGTAATGTATGGCAATGTCGTTACACATCTATTTTTTTTAAAAGTTAAAGGATATGTACAACAAAATAACTTATCCCTTAAGGCTTTTTGAGTTTTTAGACAGTTCCAGAGTCGCCACACTCAAAAAAGTTTGATTTATAACGGTAATAAATTCTCCCAAGAACATAATAGACAGAAGGGAACCACTTTTGACGGTGTGTTTAAGTAACTCTCCTCATCGTTTGTCTATTCCTTTCATCATCGGTGTTTTAGGAAAGAAACCCCTTTTGCTCCAGCAAATCTTCTGTAGCCTGCCACAATTTGTGCTGAGTTGCAGCATCTCCCCCGGGAGGCACCGGTTCAATTGATTTTCCTGTCCCAACATTAAAGTATCCGCCTGTCATTTTTTGATATTCCGGCTCTACAATCAATCGTGTAATAATATCGGCTCCTCTTCGCGGATCGCCAAGACGAAGGGCTTTCAACAATCGTTCTAATGCGGATGCAAACCAAAGTTCTCGTCCTAGTCCAGTAACATTAAATCCTGGATTTAGCGCATTTACGCTGATTCCCGTACCAGCCCACCTTCGTGCCAGTTCAGCAGTGAACATAATAGTAAACAATTTGGTTTTTCCATAAATGGCGGATGAGCCGCGAGCGGTAAAGGGAGTTGTATCAGTTAAATCCTCGGGGAGCTTTAAAACGCCGTGACGGCGTGAAGCTTCAGAGGCAACATTGACAACTTTGGCCTTCCCTGCGTTCTGTAGAGACGGTTTTAGCGTATGTGACAACAGCCACGGCGATAAATAATTGACTGCAATCATTTCAGGAAGCCCCTCGGGAGTAATACGGGGCTCGAAGGCATGAATTCCCGCATTGTTCAACAGCACATCAATTTTAGGGTAAGCGGCTGCTATTTCACTGCCAATCCGTTTAACATCCTCTAATAGCGATAAATCTCCATAAAAAAAATCAACCTTTGCCGATGATGTATTCGCTTCAATCAGTTTTCTAGTAGCATCAGAGCGTTTTTTACTCCTGGCAGTTAAGACAAGGTCAAAGCTGCGTCTTGCCAATTCAATCGCGACAAGCTGTCCAAGACCGCTGGTGGCACCTGTTATGACAACAGTTGCTTTTTTAGACATTATCATTACTCCTTCATGTGATACAATTTTTTTGAAAAACAATAGGTGAACTATTTAGTTGACATATGTCCATCATATTGAAGTAATTGATATATGTCAATTAAAATTGAGTTATTATTTGATCGAAAGAAAGGTGAGTGAGGATGAACGATACTCCATTCAAAAATGAACCGAGGGAGAAACTGGAGATTGAGTTAGGCGAGCAGCTGAACGCCCTCATCAGCGCTTCACATGCCCTAAATGTCAGATCCGCAGCTAAATTCGATTCCTCCTTACAGCCTGCAGCTTTCCATATTGTTCGCTGGCTGTACTCCTATGGCCCAACTAATGCCGCCACTTTAGCGGAATCAACTGCGATGGATCGAAGCTCGGTCAGTCGCCTTGTCAAACAGCTCCAGTCTCTAGGGTATGTGAGCAGAGAAACTTCCCCTAATGATGGTCGTGGAATTGTGTTATCTCTTACCGAGTATGGACAACAAAAAATAATAGATGCGCTTAAGGAGAAAGAGTCTGTTTTTTTTGAACGAATCTCGGACTGGAAAGATGAGGAGCTTCATGATTTCACCCAAATGCTTAAGCACTTTAATGGATTAAATCGTCGGATGAGAACGTAATCTTGGCAGCGGCCCCTTTTGGAAGCAATCGATGAAAGCCTGATTCCCGATCCGCCTCAATAGCGGTATTGGGACAAGTTCAGAAACGTCGGCTGTCATAGGCCGATATGAAAAAGGATTAAGCTTGTTGTCACAGAGACAGCCGAGCGGCCACAGCCAGGCAGATCTGACACTTTTCACGGCAGCGTCTTTCCTCCCTACAAAAAAACAGCAAGGCTGATCGCAGGCCAACCTTGCTGTTTTTTTGTACATCACGAAATATAGCTTCAGAGGTTATACATCTTCCAATTTCACGGTTGCAGTGGTGGAGGAGACGCTCGGAATTAACATCTCTTCTTGAAGCAGTTTTTTATGTATTTCCCCTTCGCACTCGTTAGTGCCATCAGCATTATGAGTATTGTAGTAGAGAACAAGTGAACCACCTGAAACCCACTCTCCAGGTGGTTTTTTCAATCTTGCCTATTAAAAATCACCTGTCTTCTCATTATAAAATTTACAACTTAGAGACAACTGAAAGATACTTTTTACATATTCCGTCTATATTCTAAACCTTGTAACAAAGGTTTCGTGCACAAACCAAAAACAAAAAATTTTAGGAGGCATTACTATGAATAAAAAAAATATTCTCGTTTTTTCGATGGCACTATCAATTGTAGGCGGTGCTACAGCAGCTGTATATGCAAGTGAATACGCGGTTAATTCTACTAAAAACAACGTCGTAACGGTGACAAACAAAGAAGGAAATGGCACAAATCAAACCACTAAAAATCATGAAGTCAAAGTAGCAAATGGAAAGATTAGTGATGAAGAAGCGGTAAAAATGGCAACCAAAGCTCTAAAAGACTATATGGGGCTTGACGCAAAATCTTTTGGTGAAGCGCGTGTCAATAGAACGAATGCGCAAGAAGATTTTAAGTTTTTTATGGATTTATATTCAAAAGAAGATGCAGCTGTAGTAAAAGAAAACGCCAAAAAAGATACTGCAAATGTTATTGTGGTGCAGTTTGTTCGTGCTGAAGACTTAAACCAGCCAATGGCTGCTTCGAATCGCATTGTCATTAATGAAAAAACAGGTGAAATTGTTTCTTTAACTGCTTTCACTAATGAAGCTCGAAGCTCAGAGGCAACAATCGCTGATGTGAAAGTTAAATCTGCGGTTATCAACTTTTTTCATAAACAACAGAAAAATGTTAAGGAAAATACGATGAAGGTTAGTAAGACTGCTAGTTCCGGAACCATACGTGTTCTTTGCAATTTGGAAGATGGAAGGGATGTAACAATGACAATTAGTCTGAAGAATTATTCAGTATCTAGTTATGAGATTAATTATGACAGACTAATCCCTCTACCTTCCGAAGAAAAAGATTACCGTGAGAATTTCAGAGAACTGAAAGTGAATTAAAATTGATTTTGTAGGACTGGTTAGATGGAGTAAGTACCCTAAATCGTACTTAGTCCATCTAACCGTTACAAAAGGAATGAGGTAAAAACAGAATGATTAAAATATTAGTTGTTGAAGATGATATCGCAGTAGCAAATTTAATAAAATTGAATTTAAATACGGCAAATTATATGAGTTCAATCGTTTTTAATGGAGAGGAAGCTCTAAGCGTAATTGAAAGCGATCGTTTTGATCTAATACTTTTGGATGTTATGCTTCCAAAAGTTGATGGATTTACCTTATTCGAAAAAATTAAACCTTTAGGGATACCTGTCATTTTTTTAACTGCTAAAAGTTCAGTTGCAGATAAGGTGTATGGATTAAAAGCGGGAGTAGATGACTATATTACGAAACCCTTTGAAGGAATTGAATTACTGGCGAGGATTGAAAATGTATTAAGGCATTACAATAAAAAAAGCAACATCATAAATTTTAAAGACACAGAAGTATACTTGCAAGAAATGCAGGTTAAAAAGAACGGTGAAGTTATTGAGCTTACCTTGAAAGAGTTCGAGTTATTGGTGTTTTTAGTACAAAATAAAAACATCGTATTAACGCGGGAAAAAATAATAGAAAAAATTTGGGGATATGACTACATTGGCGAGACTCGTACGATAGACAACCATATACAAAAGCTAAGAAAAAAGCTGGAATGGAAAGATGAAATTAAAACAGTATTTAAGTTGGGATATAGGCTGGAGGAATAAATGAAATTTTGGCAGAGGATTTTTTTATGTACATTAATCATTTTTGAAATCTTTTTTGTACCAGCATCCATATACCTTATTAATAGTAGCTTTAAACTAAATCTCAATATGGAGATCCGTTCCGGGATAAGTGAACAGGAGCGATTTGCTAACTCTTTAGAATCAAATCTATATCTGCTTAAAGTTCAAAAATCTTCAAACCCCGATGCTGAAGGAGTTGGCAAACAAAACATAGATTCAATGATTAGTACTTACTTGGACAACCTCGGAGAACAGGATGTATATCTGGATGTAATAGATGAAAAAAATAAGGTTATTTTTAGTCATTTTAAAAACAACAAGGTAACTCTTGCTGATCGAGAAGAATTAAACATACCATCTGATAAAGTAAATTACATCATACGGGATTTAGGGGAAAAGACTTACTTATTTATAGCTAAGAATGTTTACTTGGAAAATAATCACTATAAGGTTTCTTACGCGAAAGATATTTCGAGTGTTTATGAAAATAGAAAAGACTTATTAAGCCTATTAATAAAATTAAATGTTCTTATTTCGGTAGTTTTAGTCATAGTTACCATTATAATGAGCATGTTTATCGTAAAACCGATTACTAAACTTATCAAGTCAACAAGACTAATTGCAGGCGGGAATTTCAGCGAAAGAGTAAAGGTGAAATCGAATGATGAAATCGGGTTGTTAGCGGAAAATTTCAATTTGATGGCAGTTGATGTAGAAGATAAAGTAAACCAGCTTAAAAAAACTTCAGAAGACAAGCAAAGGTTTATCGATAACCTGGTACATGAACTAAGGACTCCCTTAACTTCGATCATAGGCTATGCGGATTATTTACGAACGAATAAATATGATGAAGAGACTTATATCAATTCATTAAGCTTTATCTATTCAGAAGGAAAGCGGCTAGAGAAACTGACATTTAAGCTTATGGAGCTCATTGTTTTGCGAAAAGAAGATTTTGAGTTGAAAAAGGGAAAACTTGATGAACTTTTTATGGAAACCAAAAATTCCATTATTCCAAAGCTGAACATAAAGAATATTGATTTGGAAATATCGACGGAGCATCTTAGTGTTTTAATGGATAAGGATTTGATGAAAATTTTACTTACAAACCTGATAGACAATGCGATTAAAGCGTCGAAGAACAACGATAAAATACTTCTACGTTCATACAGAGATACTGAGTCAAGAATTATTCTGGAAGTGAAAGATACAGGGATCGGTATTCCTGATGACGACATAACAAAAGTCTTTGAGCCATTTTTTATGTCCGACAAATCGAGATCGAGAGCGAATGGAGGAGGGCTCGGGCTCGGACTTTCATTATGTAAGGAGATCGCGAACATTCATGACGCAGAATTAAGAATAGAAAGTAAGTTCGGTGAAGGTACAATGATACAATTGGTTTTTCATTGTTAACAACTGGGAGCGGGTTCACCAGTCCCACTCCGTTCTATGTATTTGGTTTGTTCGGTCACTTACCAAGATACAAGATAGAACGTTGAGTGACTCCATTGTCAGGGGGCCACTGAAGAACTTAGGTTTTGCGCCCGCTCCCACATATACGTTTTTTCATTTCTACAATTCGTCTGTTTTCCCCATTCGATACCGAATTCTCATACGCCTTGGCGGATTTGGCAGCGTTTCGCTGGTTCTTGTCAGGGAAGAACCGAAAATACAGGGAGAAGTTTTACAAAAATTAGGTGTCATTGTACAAAAAGTATAAAAAATATGGGAAGCATGGGTGTCGTAAAAGATTTTTTCATACAGTTTGTTTAGTGACAAGCCCATCTGTTTCCATTATCCTTCTCATATAACTGAAAATTTATAAAAATACAAAAGATGGTGAGTGAACGATTGAAGATTAGGCTGGAACAGGGTAATTTCATGCATTTATACTTTTGTCTAGTAATGAAGTAAAGTCCTGATTCAGCAACCAGCCTGTTTTTCATCAACCGAATGCTTTCGCCAAAAGGGGAGAATCATTATGAAAAAGTGGCTCACCATGGTTACAGGGGCTACGCTGCTGCTTAGTGTAGCGACCGGCTGTAGCTCTACACCAACAGACACCGCACAGACAACGACCACGAATACTACTCCAAGCAATACCCAATCGACAGAGCCGGCAAAAAGTGGGCCGATGGTGCTGCGCTGGACGATCAGCGGCGAACCGCCGACAATGGACCCGGGAATCGCGACCGAATCGGATTCCATGGACATGATCAACGCCTGTTTTGAGGGCTTGACCAGCTATGATTTGAAAGGTCAGCTGGACAATGCCGTCGCGGAGAGCTTCACCAATTCACCGGATTACACGAAGTTTACCTTCAAAATTCGCAAGGACGCCAAATGGCAAAACGGCGATCCGGTAACGGCGCACGATTTCGAATACGCGCTGAAACGCAATCTCGACCCGAAAACGGCTTCCGGCTATGCGTATCAGCTTTATTACCTCAAAGGCGGAGAAGAATACAACACGGGAAAAGGCAAAGCGGAAGATGTCGGCGTCAAGGCGGTTGATGACTATACGCTGGAATTCCAACTGAAATCGCCGACACCGTTTTTCCGTGAGTTGACACAGTTTACGACGCTTTTCCCACTGCATCAAAAAACGGTGGAAAGCAACCCGAAATGGGCGTCGGATCCGAAGACGCTTATCGGAAACGGACCGTTTGTACTCGATACATGGGAGCATAAAACCAAAATGGTATTTACGAAAAGTCCGACATACTGGGATAAAGATCATGTGAAGCTCGACCGTATCGAGATTTCCATGATTGAGGACAACAACACCGCGCTGTCGATGTTTGAAGGCGGCGAGAGCGACTGGGGCGGCTATCCGGCGACAGGCTTGCCAGCGGACGCGATTCCGAAAATCAAAGAGGAAGGCAAGCTGATGGTAGCTGATAACCCTGGCACACAGTCGGTCATTTTCAATACCACCAAGCCGCCGTTCAACAATAAGAAAATTCGTCAGGCGTTCTCCTATGCGATCAACCGTCAGGAAATTATCGACAATATTTTGCAAACCGGGGTACCGGCCGCTTATGGTTGGGTGCCGACATCGATGGGCCTGAAGCCGGACGGATACTTCAAAGAAGATCCTGCCAAAGCCAAGGAGCTGCTTGCAGAAGGGATGAAGGAGCTCGGGCTGAAAGAATTCCCAGAAGTCACCTACTCCTACAATACATCGGATATTTATAAAAAGATGGCGGAAGCGCTGCAAGACCAATGGCGTAAAAACCTTGGCGTAAACGTCAAGCTCTACAATACCGAGTGGAAAGTGTACAATGACAATGTGCACAATGCCAATTATGATCTCGGCCGCTTCCTGTGGGGTGCAGACTTCAACGATCCGATCAACTTCCTGGAAATGTTCCGCGACAAAACGGGCGGTAACAACAATCCGAAATGGGAAAACGCGCAATTTAAAGAGCTGATTGATAAGAGCTACCAAGAAACCGATCCGGCGAAGCGGAAGCAAATTTTGCTTGATGCGGAAACGATCCTCATGGATGAAATGCCGCTTGCACCGATCAACTTCCGTGGAAATCCGTACGTGAAAAACGATCGGGTGAAAGATTTCATCATCTTCCCATTGGGCGGAGCTTACTACAAATACGCCTATATCGCCAACTAAATAGCAGACAGTCGCTTCTCTTGCAAAAGAGAGCGGCTGTTTTTTTTTGTTTCCAGGAGTTGCTCATTTTTTTTACAAGCAAGCATTTCCTCTTGATTTGCTGCGTATTCTTTATCTAACATAATTTGACCGTTTGCGAACGACACTAAGAAATAGCTTGACCGTCAGAGCCTTTGCGCTTACACTTCTGTTACTATATTTTGTCATTATTCTAACTATTAGTAGCGCAACCTTTTGCAAGGGCAAAGCGGCGATGGAGACTAGAGGAGAGACGACACGATGACATACGACTTCATGATCAAGTTGAGTATTTCGTTGTTTTTGGGGCTTTTGATCGGCATCGACAGACAGCTAAAGAGCAAACCGCTCGGGGTAAAAACGAGCATGGTGATTTCTGTGGCAAGCTGTCTGGTGACGCTCGTTTCGATCGAAGCGGTCCACCGCTATTCGGTTCCCGGCCATACGAATATGGACCCGATGCGGCTTGCTGCACAGGTCGTCAGTGGGGTTGGTTTTCTGGGCGCCGGCGTGATTTTGCGACGTAGCAATGACGTGATTTCAGGGCTGACTACCGCGTCGATGGTGTGGGCGGCATCCGGCCTCGGAATTGCGGTAGGCGCCGGATTTTATTATGAGGCGATCACGGCCAGCCTGATGATTATTTTTGCCATCAATGTGCTGCCTTTTTTTATCAAGATGATCGGTCCCAGCTCGCTGCGAAAACGAGACTTGTCGATTCGGATTGAGGTGGAGGAGAACCATGATCTGAACGCCCTTTTCAAAGAAATCAAGCATCTGGATATGACGATCAAGCGGGTAAAGGTTCGAGATTTGGACAATGGCCACCAACGGCTGGAAATGCTGATATTGGCACCGGAAAAAATTTATACAACCGATGTTTATACGTTAATCAAGAGCGTGCACCATGTCTTATCTGTAGATGTGGAGAGCCGATAAACAACGAAAGCCGCCTGAGCTGGTTCGGCAGGGCGGCTTTCGTGCTGTCTGTATAAGCCATTCGCCAACCAACTGCACTTGGTAATGCGCGCAATCGATTGAAAAGGTAACAAGCGCAAAGACAGTGTGATATAATTTGCAAAGTGCAAGAAGGAAAAGGAGACATCGATCTATGACCGAACCTTGGTTTGAACGCAGCTTTCGTGAAGATTATTTGTTGGTGTACCGGCATCGCGACGAAAGCTCTGCCAATCAGGAAGTAAATGAGTTATTAAGCCATCTGCCGATCAAGCGACAGGGTCGCGTCCTCGATTTGTGCTGTGGTAGCGGACGTCATTCGCGGGCGTTGGCAGCGCTCGGCTATGAAGTGGTCGGCGTGGACCTATCTGACGTGTTTTTGGCTTTGGCCGAGGAGCAAAATACATATGACAATCTTCACTATTTTCAATACGATATGCGGGACATCCCTTTTGAGCAAGAATTCGATATCGTCTTTAACCTTTTCACGAGCTTCGGCTATTTTGCCACAGACGATGAGAATCGGTTGGTGATTGCCAACATGATGAAGGCGCTCAAGCCTGGCGGCGAGGTGGTCATCGATTATTTGAACCCCGCTTATTTGAAGGCAAATCTCGTGCCTCATTCCGAGCGAGAGATCGAGGGGCTGATGATCGAAGAGGAGCGGACCATCGAGGAAGGCTATGTCAAAAAGCGAATCCGCATCACAGATGCGGAAGCCTCGGGGTCGCGCGAATATTGGGAACAGGTGCGTCTCTATGAACAGGAAGAAATGCTCGAGATGCTAAAGCTGGCCGGCTTTAGCGATATTCAAACGTTCGGCACGTACAACTGTGAGCCGTATGAGAGCGAGCAGTCCAAGCGGATGATTTTTTACGCGCGGAAATAAGGCTGAAAACGGTCTCGAAGTTAGGCGGAATGGCGGCGCGTATCCAGTGATTTTTCACTACGGTTCCTTCATATGATGAAAGCAAAAAGCACGGCCATTCATCGGCCAAGGGAGGGAACCGCCATGACCAAGCTCACCATCGATCAGGTCAAATTCAATTTGGGAAAAGTGCCAGGTTGGAGTCTGACGGATGACGAGCGCGCACTGACGCAAAGCTTTACCTGTACACCATTTCCAAAAGCGATGGAGTTCGTCAATCGGGTCGCCTCCTATTTGGAGCAAGACCACGATCACGCTGAAATCCGAATCGCTGGCGATCGGGTCTCATTCGTGCTCTCGTCCAAAAAGGCCAACGGATTGACCGGCAAAGACTTCGCCATCGCCCAAGCCATCAATAAATTGAGCAGGTAAGCCGCTCAATTTATGCAAACATCGAAAAGCATAAATAATGCCCATTGACCGAGGATACCACCAAAAAATCCTCACCAATGGGCTTTTTTCTTTTTCTATCATTTTTCAAGTTGTAAAGATTTTGTCTTTCCCCGCAGCTCAGGGATTTTTGGAAAAACGTGGAGCGAAAGCTTTGGCGGTGCCTGCCACTCCCCGACACCCTTGCGGGCATCGACATGTCTTTCGCGCAACGTTTTTCCGAAAATCCCCTCGCCTCCACAAAACAAAATCTTTACAACCTCACCCTCCGCAACCTCAACGCATTCCAAACCACCGTAATCGAGCTCATCGCCATCGCCGCCGCCGCAACCCACGGGGCCAAAAAGCCAAGCATCGTCAAGGGAATCCCGATACAGTTGTACGCAAGCGCCCAAAACAGGTTTTGCTTAATGTTGCGCATCGTGGCCTGGCTTAGCAGCAGAGCAGTTACCAAACCGTCCAAATCTTTGCGCATGATGACCACGTCGGCGGTGGAGATGGCGACATTTGTCCCGGTTCCGACCGCCACGCCGATATCGGCCACCGACAGGGCAGGGGCATCGTTCGTGCCGTCGCCGACCATTGCCACGAGCTTACCTTTTTGCTGGTACGAACGCAAAATCCGTGCTTTTTCTTCCGGCAGCACTTCGGCATGCACACGAGAAATGCCCACATGGCGAGCGACCGCTTGGGCGGCACGCTCGTTGTCACCTGTGATCATCGTCAATTCCTTGCCCATTTTATGCAGGCGCAAGATCGCTTTGCGCGAGCTCGGCTTGATTGTGTCCGTCACCGCGACAAGTCCCGCTAGCGTGCCGTTGACCGCCATCATGACGACGTTTTTGCCTTGCTGTTCCGCATGTGAGAGCATATGCTCTGCCCGCGACAGGTCGATCCCGTGCTGCTGCAAAAAGCGGGACGAACCAGCAAGCACGTGCTTTCCTTCCACGACCGCTTCGACCCCAAAGCCAGGGATTTCCTGTTGGTTCGAAGCCTGAGGGAGTGGAGCGACTTGTTGTACTGCTGTACGCAGCAAAGCTTGGGCGATCGGATGCTCGGATTGCTGTTCGACGCTGCCGAGCATTCGCCAAAACGATTGCTGTTGACCGACCAAAACCCACACATCGGAGACGTGCGGCTCTCCTTTGGTGATGGTACCGGTTTTATCGAAAGCGATCACATCCGCTTTGTGCAAGAGCTCGAGGTCTTTCCCTTGCTTGAACAGCACTCCTTCACGGGCGGCAACACCAGATCCGACCAGGATGGAGGTAGGGGTGGCGAGGCCGAGCGCACAGGGGCAAGCCACGATCAGGACAGCGATCGCTTTTTCCAGCGCCGTCCCCAAAGCGCCAGGGTTGAACAGTATGTACCACGCGAAAAACGTAATGGAGGCGATCGTAACAATGATCGGGACAAAGACTTCCGTCAGCTCGTCAGCGATACGCTGGATCGGCGCTTTTGTCGCCTGTGCTTCCTCCACGATGGCGATGATCTGCGCGAGCGCGGTTTCGCTACCGATTTTGGTCACTTTGAGTGTGAGCGGACCGCTGATATTGCGGGTCGCGCCGATCACCCGGTCGCCCGCTTGCTTTGCGACAGGGATGCTTTCGCCGGTAAAAGCCGATTCGTCGACAACCGATGCGCCGCTGACGATTTCACCGTCCGCAGGTATCGTCTCTCCAGGCCCTACGAGCACGAGATCGCCGCGCATAAGCCCCTCGATCGGGATGATGATCGTTTGCTTTTGTCGGATTACCGTCGCTTCCTTTGATTGCAGCTCATACAGCTGTTCCAGGGTTCGCAGCGTTTTGCTCTTGGAAATGGCCTCCAAGAGCTTGCCGATGCAAAGGAATGTGATGATCAGCGCACTGGATTCATAATAGAGTGGCGTATTATGCAGGGATCGATCCGGCCACGACTGAAACGTTAAGTAATGGCTGTAAAAAAACGCGGCGGAGGTGCTGAGCACAACAAGCACATCCATGTTCGCTGATCGGTGTCGAAGCGAGTTCCATGCCCCACGGTAAAACGAGAAGCCGATGAGAAACTGGATCGGAAACGTAACGAGCAGTTGAAACAGCGGATTGAGAAAGAGGGCGGGCACATAGACGAACGATAAAAACGGGATGTGTGCAGCCATCGCCCAAAGCAACGGGACGGACAGCAAGAGCGCCGTGATGCTTTTTAGCGCAAGCCTGCGAATCTCGCTTCCGGAATCAAGCGGCGTTTCCGTATTCTCACGCTGCATAACTGCTGTGAACCCCAGCTGATTCACTTTGTCTGCGATCCGGTTATGGTCGATCTTGGCCGGATCGTAGGTCACTTTTCCCCGCTCCATCGTGAGATTTACCTGCACGTCGAGCACTCCCTCTGCACGGCTCACCACTTTTTCGATCCGGTTCGCGCAAGCAGCGCAAGTCATACCTTTTATTTGAAAGGTTGTCGTTGGATATTTCATCTTGTTCCCCCTCGCATACGCAAGCGTGTCCACAAAGGATGTGTATGCGTTTTTGGGCGGAAATAGAATGACCTGAGCCTCACGGGAATACGCTTAAGCAAAAGAAGAGGAGGGAGCATCACATGCTGCATCGCGCGTTTGCTGCGGTTTTCGTTATGCTGCTGTTTGCAACCGGATGTGCGGCATCACAACAAGCAGATCCTGCATCATCGGTAGCGCAACCAAACAAGGAGTTCGATATCTCGATCACGCCGGGGCCAGCAATAAGCTTGAAAGAAAACAAATTGGTGCTGGCTCTGACCGCCGAACAGCAGCAAGTGTGGGGGAATGCAACGGTCTCGGTGAAGCTGGGGATGGACGGAATGGAGCATGGGGAGGAGGCTGTTGCGGCACAGTCTAAAGGAGAAGGGCGCTATGAGGCAACGGTCATTCCGACGATGGTGGGGCCGTGGATTGCCCATATCACAATCTCAGGAGATCAAGGAGAGAAACAGGTAGAGTTTCCTTTTGAGGCTGTACGGTAAAGTGCCTACGGCAATGCAGCTACCACAGCCATGGGCTGATGCTGGGAATCCAGCCGTTGAAGACCATCCCGCGCAAAATGGCGAGTAAGCCGAATGTGACCGCAAGCACATTGGCGGCGAACAGGACGCGCTGGCGAACCGCTTTGCCAAGACCGATAGCAAATAGACCGATGACGAGCAGCGCGGGCAAGGTGCCCATGCCGAAGCTGAGCAAGGTGAGCGCGCCTTGCATCGCGCTGCCGGTCGTCGCGGCCTTCATGTGCATTGTATAGGTAAGTCCGCATGGGATGAAACCAAACAGCAGGCCGCCCAGAAAGACAGGGAGAAGGCCTGCTTTTTGCTGATACGCTGTAATGAAGTGTTGGACAGGAGCCAAGCGGGTCGGACTCCATGTTGCAAAGGGAAGCGCGTATTTACGGAACACCCACAGCAGGATGAAGGAGCCGCCCAACAGATTTGCGACACCCTGGATGCCGACCAGTTGACCGGCTGCAGAGACGAAGGAGCCAATGAAGCCCATGAAGCTGCCGATTAGGATATAGGTGCAAATCCGCCCAGCATTATACGCCAAGATGGCGGGGAGCACCTGCTCTTTTTTTGCCTGGAGCGTCCAAGCAGACATCATGCCGCCGCACATACCCATGCAGTGGGGCGCGCTCAAAAGGCCGGTCAACAAGACCATGCCGTACTCGTAGATGCCGATGCCCATGGAGAATTCGCCTCCCTTTTGTGCCTGCTCCATAACCTATATGTCGAAAATCGCGGGTTTACGTCTGCAGGACACGCCGAAGCGCTCTTGTTTTTGCATAATCGTTTGTCAAAATCCCCAGTTGATTGATATAGTAAGAAAAGGACGCCGCGCACTTGGACTTTTAGCGAAAAGTCGGCGGCAAGTGCAACGCGATAGGGGGAACGACAATGATGGACGATTATGTTGCGAAAAATAAGGAAACGTTTGACCGACTGGGAAGTACGGCGACAGACGTAGATGATTTGATAAAGATTACGTTGCAGGAGCTTCCTGCATTTCAAATGCTGCTTGCAGGCGGCAAAGTACTGGATTTGGGTTGCGGTGTCGGCCATGATTCCCTGCGTCTAAAGCGCCATCGTTTGGATGTGCAAGGGCTTGACATCAGCGAGGCGATGCTTGCAGAAGCGAAGCGTTCCGTTGAGGGCGTGCCATTTTGGCAGGGCGATTTCCGCGAGCTTCCGTTTGAAGACAACAGTTTTGACGGGGTATGGGCGAATGGGACGCTGTTTTATGTCACGCCGGAAGATTTGAGCAAAACTTTGTCCGAGGTTGTGCGCATACTAAAGCCATCCGGCGTGTTTTTCGCCTCGTATTTGCAAGGGGAAGGCGACTATACGCTTGATTCGCTGTACTTCCGTCGCTATAGCATGGAAGAGCTGGATAGCGTGTACCGACAAGCCGGATTCCGGACGATCGACCGGGCACAGACAGCCGGTGGAGAAAAATACATCAGTTTGACCGCGGTCAAATAGGAGGATTATTCGTGGACATTCAGACACATGCGGAGCTCATCCGCATTTTGGAGAGCGAATTCGTGGGAGCGCAAGCACAGTTCATCTTCACCCAATGGGATACCGACGGAGAAGACGAAGAGGAAAGCACCTTTGCGGCGCGCCTTTTAAAAGTATCGTTGTCCGACAACGAATTTGAAGAAAAAGACTTGCTGCTCACATTGGAAAACGAAGCGGGCGAAGAGCTGGAACTTTTGATGGAGCTGCCTAGCGTCGAAGAAGATCTCGGTTCTTTTGCGGACGGACGACTTTCCCTCTATGGAACGGAAGCGGAGCTTGTACTGCAGAAATGAGCAAGCTGGAATCTTACCGCTATTACGGAACGAGCGATCCGATGTCGGGCAAGGAAGCGTACCAATGCGATCGCTACGTAAAGCGGCAGAAAGCGAACCTGTACGTCTATGGGCGATATTTGCTCGATATGCCGGCATTGATGCGCCCGTTTCACTTGGATTGCTGGCAATGTAGAAAAGCGCATCGTGAGACTTGCTGTGAAAATGGACAGCCGTATGCGGTCGCTGACTGGCAAAAGCCGATTCTCGATGCGGCAGCAGGCGAGATCGTGGAACGGTATTTCCCGCAGCAGGCGAAAGAAAGCGTAGTGAGGCACGGAATCTGGGACACTTTCAATACGGTTGGTTCGCTGCGCAGCCAACATGGCAATTGCGTGTTTTTCAAAGAAATCAACGGGCGCAACTGCTGCGCGATCCATGCTTTCGCGGAAAGCGATGGAAAAGATGTGTACCAGCTGAAGCCATTCAGCTGCATGCTTTATCCGCTGGAGCTAATCGAGATGGGTGATACCTTGCTAATCACTGCTCTAACGGATGAAACGGCACATTTTTCTCGTTGGGGCTTTGATTATTTGGAACAGTTTTACTGCGCGAGCCTGGATCGGCGCAAGCTCGCCAAACATCTCGATCATTCGCTGTTTTCGCTGGAAGGCTACCGGCCAGCATACGAATGGAACGAATTCATCATCCACCAAGCATTCGGGGTAGATGTTGTAAACACGATCCGAACACTTGCCGAACAAATGCAAATGGATGAAGACGACCGCATACCCATGTAAGGGAGGCGGTCGTTTTTTCGTTTGTATAAGTGCAACCGCGGCTTAAGCCAAAAGCTTGGCGTAGCCGGGTTTTCTAATCTCGATCGAAACATTCGATTCGCAGATAGAAAAATTCGATAACCCGCTCTCACCCAAAATTTTGTATAGTAGCAATATAATTCTTATTTACCCGATTGGTTATGTCGGGTATAGCGGGCGATTAACATCAAATTCACGTAAGCTTCGTGAACGCAGAACAGTGCGAATAAGAGAGGAGGGACGCTTATCATCTCCTATGACGTTGCGATTTTAGGTGCCGGTTCGATGGGAATGAGCGCTGGCTACTATTTGTCCAGGCAGGGCGTGCAAACATTGTTGATCGATGCTTTTAACCCGCCGCATACGGGGGGGAGCCATCATGGTGAGACCCGGCTCATGCGACACGCGTATGCGGGCAATCCGCTTTACACCAAGCTGGCGATTCGCGCCGACCAGCTGTGGCGGCAGCTGGAGGAAACCGGGGGACAAAAGCTCTTACACCGTACTGGCGTGCTCAACATGGGGGACCAAGGGGCGCTTTCTTTGCAGCAAAAGCGCGAGCAAGCGCAAACGCATGGCTTGCGTGTCGAATTACTCAATGCCGAAGAAATCCGCCATAGATGGAAAGGAATCCAGATTCCTGATTCCGTACAGGGGATTTATGAGCCGAATGCAGGCTATTTGCTAAGCGAGGCGTGCATTCAATCGTTTCGCACCCAGGCGGTAGCGCACGGGGCGCTCGTCGTGCCCAATACCCCTGTCAAAGACATTCAGATTGAATCCGATTGTGTAAAAGTGTTTACAGATTCGGGTGATTTTTGCGCAGGCAAGCTGATTGTAAGCCTGGGGGCGTGGTTCGGATCGGTCGCAGGCTTCCAGCAGCTGCCGATCCGTTCTGTTCGCAAGGCGGTCGCATGGTTTGAGGCGGATGAACAATTGTACAGTGCCGAACGGTTTCCTGGCTTTACTTTTGGCGATGCGCAGGGCGGGTACTACGGATTTCCGAGCATTAACGGCTCAGGGGTCAAGATCGGCAGGCACGATGCTGGTCAAACGTGGATTCCATCGTCGCCTTTTTATCCGTTTGGTCATTATCCGGAGGATGAAGCGGATTTGCGCCGTGCGCTTTCTACGTATTTACCGCTTGCTGCAGGGCGGATTGTTCGATCCGGTGTGTGCAAATATGAAATGACGCCGGATGAGAATTTCATTATCGATCAGCATCCGAAGCATCGTCACATATTTCTTGCAGGCGGCTTTTCCGGTCATGGCTTCAAATTCTCCAGCGTGGTGGGGGAGATCCTCGCCGATTGGGTGACAAAAGGAAAGGCGAAATGTGACCTCAGCCCGTTTGCACTGAAACGTTTTACAACTGGTGCGACTGAAGTGCCACACTGATCAAAAAGCAAAAAAGAGGCGGTCCCGCACAACGGGCCACCTCTTTTGTTATGTGCCAAGCCGTATGTTCCGCTCAAAGGAGCATCAAGATACAGTTTCGCCTTGCTGCGCTTCATAAAATTCTTGGAAATTTTGCCGGTGCTCGCGACGTTCCTTGCGAATCCGGTAACGATCTTCTGCACTGTTGAAATGGAATTTTTCTTCCTCGGTTTCCGGATACACAGGCGGTACCGGGATCGCTTTCCCTTCATCATCGACCGCGACAAAGGTCAGGTAGGACGTGCCGGTCAAATGGCGCTCCCCTGTCGTTAAATCTTCCGCCTCCACCTGAACAAACACTTCCATGGAAGTCTTATGCGACCAAGTAACATAGGCCTCCAGGCAGATCGCCTGCCCGACCCGGATCGGTTTGAGGAAATCAAGGCTGTCTGTCGAAGCGGTGACCACCATAGCTCGGGCGTGGCGCATCGCCGTCACGCTGGCCACCTTGTCGATGTAGGCCATCACTTTGCCGCCGAAAATCGTGCCGTGAAAATTGGTATCAGGAGGAAGCACAATGTCTGTCATGTATGTTCGTGAAGCGCTCATCGGTTTGGCTTGCATAGGTAACTCCCATCCTTCATTTGCGTTAAATGTGACCTTGAAACGAATCTTATTGTAACGCAAAGCATTCCGTGCCACAACTATCTCACCAAAACGCCATCTTTGATAAGTTGTTCCGCTTTTGCCATGTCGATATGCATTTCACGGTCCTCCACCAAGCGAGGGATGACTTGGCGCAGCTCTTCGTACGCTTTTGCTGTGCCTTTGCCCAGTGCGCCTGTGCCGAAATCGATGGCTTGTGCCGCTGCCAAATACTCGATGCCAAGCACTTTGCACACATTGTCGATCACCGAGCGCAGCTTGCGGGCAGCAGTTGTGCCCATGCTGACATGATCTTCCTGGTTGGCGGACGATGGAATCGAATCGACGGATGCCGGATGGCAGAGTACTTTGTTCTCCGATACAATCGAAGCCGCTACATACTGGGTAATCATAAATCCGGAATGCAGGCCACCATTTGGCGTCAAGAAAGCAGGTAACCCACTCAGCTGCGGATTCACCAGTCGCTCGGTCCGTCTTTCGGAAATGTTGGCGAGCTCCGCCATCGCAATCGCGAGGAAGTCCGCCACCAAAGCCATCGGCTGGCCATGGAAATTGCCACCGGAAATCACGTCGCCTGTTTCAGGAAACAGGATTGGATTGTCGGTAACGCTGTTGCATTCACGACTGACCGTTTGCCACACATAGTTGAGCGTATCGCGCGTAGCACCATGCACTTGCGGCAGGCAGCGCAGGCTGTACGGATCTTGTACGCGCAGCTGGCCTTGTGCGGTCGTGCGTTCGCTGCCTTCAAGATGGGAAAGCAGGATGCGAGCTGATTCCTGCTGGCCCGGATGCGGACGCACGGCGTGCAGCTGTGGATCGAATGCTTTTGGAATTCCGCGCAGCGCCTCGACGGTCATCGCGGCAATGAGCTCGGCACTTTCCATCGCGATGCGAGCGTCATAGAGGGCGAGGCACAACAGCGCCGTCATCGCCTGTGTCCCGTTGATCAGCGCCAATCCTTCCTTAGCCTGCAGGCGAATCGGGGAAAGACCCGCCGCTTGAAGCGCGTCCTTGCCGGGGAGACGCTGTCCTTTGTATTCTGCCTCGCCTCTGCCCAGCATAACCAGAACCATGTGAGCAAGCGGTGCCAAATCGCCGCTTGCCCCCAGTGAGCCTTGCTGCGGAATGATCGGATGCACGCCATTGTTGACCATCGCGAGCAAGAGGGTTAGTGTCTCAGGACGAATGCCGGAAAAGCCTTTGGACAGTGCATTGATGCGAAGCACCATCATGGCGCGAACGACTTCTTGTGGATAAGGTTGCCCCATGCCGCACGCATGGCTGATAATCAAATTTTCCTGCAAATCGCTGACATCTTCTTTCGAAATCACGACATCGGAAAACTTCCCGAAACCGGTTGTGATGCCGTACACGACCCGTTGCTCATCCACCATCTTTTCGACCATGCCACGAGACACTTTTACGCGCTCGCGTGCTTCTTCCGTCAAGTCGATGGTGACGCCAACGTTACGCGCTACCTCAGTCACTTGCTCGATCGTCAATTGCTCACCGTTTAATAATACAGATTGCATCATTGTTGTTTTTTCCATATGATTTCCTCCTTTAGCATAGCAAAGAGCGCAAAAGGAAAGGGGCTAGGAAAATTTCCCTAGCCCCTTACACCGTATCCTTTTATCGTTATCATGGCACCGCTTACATGCCGATTGCATCCGAATCCGCTCATATGTTTACACTCCGCTTCAACAGCTGAAATGGTATTCAACTCTATTGTAGCTGTTTTTTACCCGGAGTCAACGACAATGTGGCGCCGCTTGCAAATTTAGACAGGTACCTAAAAATCGGGCGCCTTTCACAGGCCCAATCTAGGCAAGCGTCGTCTCTCTTGGCGGGTGAATGTCATACCATGTACTGTGTCTTGTAACGAAAGAGAGGACGTGAGTGTACTTGGAAAAGGAAAGAAGACATCCACATGTCATGCCATCGCCCATGATGCCATCGCCCATGATGCCGTCACCTAACCGGCCTATGATGCCGTCACCTAACCAGCCTATGATGCCGTCACCTAACCGGCCCATGATGCCGTCACCTAACCGGCCCATGATGCCGTCACCTAACCGGCCTATGATGCCGTTACCTAACCGGCCCATGATGCCATCGCCTAACCGGCCCATGATGCCGAAAAAAGAACATCCTCGGCCGCCGGTGTTCGTAAAACCAAAAGAACGCCCAATGCCGATGCCATTGCCAATTCCGCAGCCAGCACCGAAACATGAATCCATACAGATCTACATTTTCAAGTTCCAGTTCCATATGGAGCGCATGCACTATTACAGACACAAATGTGACCAGCATTACGGCAATCGCAAGCGGTATCGTAAATACCACCGCCACTATATGTTCCACAGAAGCCGCATGCAGCACTATCATGGATTGTGCGGTCCACATATGCATCACCATCACCACATGATGGATTCTAGCTCATGCTTTGGTAGCGCGAGCACAATGGCGGAAAGCTCTTGTGGTTGTGGGTGCGGCGGAAGATGCAGCGGATCTTCTTCATCCTAAAGGGCGAACTGCACGCCGATGCGTCAATCGTTTACGAACGAACAGACGCATCGGCCCATTTTTTGCGCAAATTCAGCAGAGCCTCGTCTTTCTTTTTACATTCCAGCATGACGTCGATGTCATAATTGGCAAGAGCCGTCGCAAACCGCTCAAAATCGTCCAACACGATCTCATCCGCATGGCTGCGGAACTCACTTTCCGATTTGGGCGAGGAAAAATGCATTTTCGGTGTGCGCTCCCCCCACGTCTTGATTACACGCGGAATATAGTCCACCCAGTTTTCCCCGTTGTTTACACAGTGATGATGGTGAACGTCGAGCACCATCGGAATGCCGAGCTTTTCACATAAGCCAAGCACATCGACCATGGTGAAGGAGGTGTCGTCGTTTTCCACGACCAGGCGTGCTTTTACGTACTCAGGAAGCAGGGCGAAATGGGCGGAGAACCGCTCCAGCGACGCTTCCTTGTCATCGTATAATCCCCCGACATGTGTTACCAGCACAGAATTGTGGTCAAGCCCCATCAGGTCAAACACTTTGGCATGGTAATCAAAATCTTTGATCGTCGCTTCCAGCACATTGGGTTTGGGCGTATTGAGGATGCTGTAGTGCCCAGGGTGCGAGGTGAGGCGCATGCCTGTTTTTCGGATATAGTCGCCCGCCTTTTGAAAGTCCCAGGCGAATTCCTTGGCCCAGTCCCATTCTTTTGTAATTTCATGGGTAGCGAACGGAACAAACTCGGAGGGCAGGCGGTATAGAAAGATTTGATGCTTTGCATTGTATTCAAGAAGATCCATCAGGTTGAAAAAATTGGTCTGTAGTACCTGCCGCAATTTTTTCAGTTGGCCCGCTTTATCCAGTTTGTTCAACTGGGCAATGGTCGTCTTTTTGTTGGGGTTATTGGGAGTCGCCATACTGATACATGCATAGCCCAAACGAATCATCCACACGCCTCCTTTCACTCATGTCTAGTATTGCCCCAAACCCGCGTTTTGGCGCTGCATGAAGGACGGGATTCCGTGGGAAGATAAAGGAAACGCAGGAATTGCGAGGAGGATAACATGGCTACGCATGAATTAGCCGCACAATATTTGGAGGGATTGCGCACGTTTGGACAAGTTATGCCGGGTGTCATGGATGCCTATAACTTGTTTACAACGAAATGCTTTGCTCCTGGGGAGCTCAGCACAAAGGAAAAGCATTTGATCGCACTGGGAATATCGCTGTTCGCGGGCAATGAGCATTGCATCGTTTACCATCTTGAGGCACTGCGCAGAGAAGGTGTCAGTCACCAACAGCTGTCGGAGACGGTGGCGGTCGCAGGTGCATACGGGGGAGGTACCACGATGTCGCATGGGGTCATTCTCATCAATGAAGTGATGAAAAAAAGCGACTTGCAATGATATCATGGCGTAAGGGCCCCCGTCGGACAGGCGGGGGTGTTTGCTGTTGGCAGAGGGTTTTTCGAAAAATGTCATCGTTCGTTCACTTCTTTTTTTGGTAACGGGCGGGCAGCTATTGTACAGTTATTATGGAAGAGATTCATTATCGATCACGCTAGCAGGAAAGGGGAGCATTCATTTATGTTCCGACGTTTCATTATGATTGGCAGCATCTGCGCCTTCTTGGCGGTAGCCCTCGGTGCTTTCGGCGCGCACGTGCTCAAGCCGCATCTGTCGGCTGAGATGATGGCGGTATTTGAAACCGGCGTTCATTATCATATGATGCATGCGCTCGGCATTTTGCTGATCGCGATTCTAGTTGAAAAGTTTGGCACAAGCAAGCAGCTCGTTCAAGCAGGCTGGGCGCTGCTGATCGGGATTATCCTGTTTTCAGGCAGTTTGTACGTACTGGCTGTCACTGGGATCAAAGTCCTCGGTGCGATCACGCCACTTGGCGGCGTGAGCTTTTTGTACGGCTGGCTGATGCTGTTTGTATTTGCATGGAAACGGCGCTAGGGAAGAGGAGAGTTTGCCATGTTTTTCGTTGTGCTTACGTATCAAAAACCGATTGCGGAAGTAGAGAAGCATTTAGAAGAGCATATCCGCTTTTTGGATGCGCAGTATGAGGCGAAAAAATTCATCTTCTCCGGCCGGCGCAATCCACGGGTTGGCGGAGTCATTTTGGTCAACAGCACATCGCGGGAAGAGGTGCTGAACATTTTGCAGGATGACCCATTCAAAAAGCACGAAATTGCCGAGTATGAATTGATCGAGTTTACCCCATCCAAATATGATGAGCGGTTTGCAAGCTTTCTCGAATAATGGTAGAAAACCTGGCTACTCCAAGCTTTTTGGCGGAGCTGCGGTTGCACTAAAAAACAGCCCCAGCGCGTTCGTCTGCTGGGGCTGTTCTTTGTGTCCGCAAAGGGATGGTCAGCCGGTATGGCTCGCTGCTTTTGACCATTCTTCGCGCCGTTTCTCCAGCTCGACACGTCCGACATGCATGGTGTAAAAATAACGCAAGCACGTCAATCGGTGAAGATGGGCGAGAGCGGTGGAAAAATTTCCTTTTGCGGCCTCAATCTCGGCTTGGCAAAAGAGATGAACTTCGTTGCGTGCCTTCTTCCTAAGTAGACCATACGCCTCGATTGCTCCCTGCAAATCCCCAAGTCGGGCTTGCGAGCAGACGATAACCGTCAGTGCGTTGATGGAGGAAGTGTCACGCTCGTAGACGCGTACAGCGAGATCGAGCGCTTCCGCATAGTTGCCGCGAAAATAATAAATGGCCGACAAATTACAAAACAAATATTGTGCCATCGCCTGATTGAAAAGCGATGGGGTATTTTTGCAAATGGTCAACCCTTTGGCGATAAAATGCTCGGCGCCGTCATAGTTGCCCGACATGATTTCTCGACTAGATTTGTCCAAGATGGCGACCATGCGTGTACCGTTACGCCGATAGGAGGCTTCAAGCAACCGCATAATCCGTTCCGGCCGCTTGAACAGCGCCCCCATATATTGAAAGCGGAATGGCCAATGCAGCCGAATGAAGACGGCAACCAGGACAGCCGCCAAACCGGACACGACGGAAATCCAATTCAGTTGTAGCAAGCCCACTTCGGCAACATCCTCTCAAGTTGAAGCAATTGGTACCATAGTAGCACAGTTTGCACAAGGCGAACAGAGGCGCGAACCGTGCTATTTTGCGAGATCGAGCTCTCCTTGTTGGGTGAGCGTCGTCAGGTTGAACGCTTTGATTTTATTTGGGCTGACGGTGTAGAGCGCATCACCGATATACAAGATTCGCTGGATGTTGTCGTTGCTGTCATACCAGTTGGCACCCGCCTTTTGCGCTGCATCGGGGGAAAGGTGCGTAATTTTTTTGCGTAAGTGGAAACCGTTTTTCAGATCGAGTGAATAAACGTAGGCACCTTGGAACGAAAACTCCCCGTAGGCTGGAAAGTCAGTTGATGCCGTGTTTTGCTCCTTATCTTGCGGCTTCAGCGTCATGACCGTGACGGGGAAGGCAAGCAGGTTTTTCTCGCGGGAGAACAGCAATGCGCGATGGTCTTGCAATAGCTCGGAATCGGTGCCGCGGTCACCGATGATCTCTTTAAATTGTTCAACCGGATGAGTGACGTCGGTGACATCGAACAGTGCTATCTTCATTCCTTGGTACCAGGCGAAATTGCGCTTGCTGTCCATCGCCTCAATCGTATCCTTGCCGAAGCCGATGACGTGGTTTTCATCGTACGGATGCAGGTAATCACTATAGCCCGGGATTTTCAGCGCGCCGAGTATTTTGGGGGTTTTCGGCTGTTTTAGATCGATGACAAACAGCGGATCGACTTTTTTGAAGGTGACCATATAGGCGCGGTCCCCCATGAAACGGGCGGAATATATTTTTTCGCCGGGCGCAATTCCTTCGAGCTTTCCGGTAATCGCCAACTTTTCATCGAGCACGTAGATGTTGTTTTTAGACGTATGTTCGTCATTCCGGAACAAGTCGCCATTGGTGGTGGCTATGCGCAGGTAGCCATTATGCTCATCGAGCGAAAACTGGTTCAGGATTGTGCCGGGAACCTCACCCTTCCCTTGATAGGAAACGGCATCGGCTTTCAAAGCAAATTTATAAATGCTGCTTTTCTGATCCGATGGCGGCATCACACGGAAGAACGAATTCCCCGCCATTTTCACCGTCGGCTGGATAGTAGCTTGCATCTCCCATTGGGTCAGGGTGACATAGAGATGGTCAGTGGAGGCGTACACATTTTCGCCGGAGCCTAGATAGGAGGATACCTTCATCTCCTTGTTGGCATCCAGATTGACTGCGCCGATCAGCAAATAACTGGGTTCAACGCGATCAGGAAAATAGCGGGTATCCTTCAGGCTGATCGACTGATACTCTTCCGATTGCTTACTGTCGCGATAGACCGGCATTTCCATCGGCTGATTGCGCTCCGCAAACGGGTAGTAGTTCAAATATTTGCTGCTGACCAGATACAGCGACGAACCGATTTTGCGGGACGAGACATAGCTGCCGTCGAGCTCCAGCTCGCGTACTTTGGCAATGTGGGCCTTGTCGCGGATATCGTACACATACGCATGCACCGTAGGCGAATAGTAGGGCTGGGCGATTTCAGTGGCGGATGCTTTTTTGGATGGAATCGTTCTCGTGGATGAGGTGCCGATGACGACCAAGTGGCTGTCATCCACGTACAGCTCGCTTGGCATAAAATTGCCGCCATCGAAGCGGAGCGTCTTCACAACTTTCATGTCTGTTGCAGGATAAGCGCGCGTGATGACCACTTTTTCGCCGGACGCTTGGTACAGATAGGTTCCGTCCGTTTTGATCACATCGCCCTCGTCTACGCCTTGGACCTGGACATTTGTCGCAGAGTAATCGCGTTGTTCGGCCATTGCGGGTACCGCATTTTTTGCGGTCGGAGCTGGCACCGCCTGCTCAAACACCATGACATCGCGACCGAATGCCTGTTGCTGCTCGTTCGCTTTTTGCAGCAATTGACGCAGTTTTTCTTCTGTCCCGATGACGGGAAGAGGCTCGGTTGAAGGTGGAGATACCGAGTTGCTTGTGTTCGATACATCGGTCGCATATGAATCCGGCGGAAAAATGAGAAAAGCGGCTGCGGTGATCATCAGGGCGCTTAGCGTGCCGGATAGCCAACGTAATTTTTTCATGGATGACCTTCCTTTCCGATTGGCAAGTTTTTCTACTTCTTTGACGGCACATCCTCCTTTTTGTTTCCACCACCCTGTAAAAAAACTTGGCGCTCACCAAGCGCGTAGGTATGCTATAATAATAGACGTTTCGTGAGACTTCACACTTACTAGATTGAAAGAGGCGACATAGATGGAAAAGTTTAGAGAGAGCATGCTTGCGCTGATCACCGAAACGTCTACGTATTTGCCACCTGACGTGCGCGTCGCGATCAACGCTGCCAAACAAAATGAGGATGCAGGCACCCGTTCTGCGCTGTCTTTGGCGACTATCGCTGAAAACATCGTGATGGCGGAAGAAAACGTATCCCCAATCTGCCAAGATACAGGAATGCCGACTTTTGAAATCAAGACGCCAGTAGGCGCAAACCAAATCGAGATGAAAAAAGCGATTCTCGAAGCGGTCGTGGAAGCGACCAAAACAGGTAAATTGCGCCCCAATTCGGTTGATTCGCTCACAGGCGAAAACTCCGGTAACAATCTGGGTGCGGGAACACCAGTCATTCACTTTGAGCAATGGGAAAAAGACTATGCAGAAGTGAAGCTGATTCTCAAAGGCGGCGGTTGTGAAAACAAGAACATTCAATATTCGCTTCCGGCCGAACTGGAAGGCTTGGGCAAAGCGGGCCGCGATCTGGACGGTATTCGTAAATGCATCCTGCATGCGGTTTACCAAGCGCAAGGCCAAGGCTGCAGCGCAGGCTTCATCGGCGTCGGTATCGGCGGCGATCGTACGTCCGGCTACGCGCTCGCGAAGCATCAGCTGTTCCGTCGCGTTGACGATGTGAATCCGAACGAAGATTTGGCTAAGCTGGAAGCATATATTATGGAAAACGCCAACAAGCTTGGTATCGGTACGATGGGCTTCGGCGGTAACACTACGCTGCTCGGCTGTAAAATCGGCGTGGAAAATCGCCTGCCAGCGAGTTTCTTCGTTTCCGTTGCGTACAACTGCTGGGCGTTCCGTCGCCAAGGCGTACAAGTGGATGTCAATACCGGCGAAATCATCAAATATGTTTATAAAGATGAAGTAGTGAAAATGGATCAGGCAGCGCCAGTTGCGGCTACTGAGGATGAAGAGCCCCGCGAAATCGTGCTGCAAGCACCGATCAGCGAAGAGCAAATCCGCAGCCTGAAAGTCGGCGATGTTGTCATCATCAACGGCGAAATGCACACAGGCCGCGACGCGCTTCACAAATATTTGATGGATCACGATTGCCCGGTTGATTTGAACGGTGGCGTCATCTATCACTGCGGACCGGTTATGCTGAAAGACCGTGAAGGCGAGTGGCACGTGAAAGCGGCAGGTCCGACCACGAGCATTCGCGAGGAGCCGTACCAAGGCGATATCATCAAAAAGTTCGGCATCCGCGCGGTGATTGGTAAAGGCGGCATGGGTGCGAAAACGTTGAAAGCACTCGGTGAGCACGGTGCGGTATATTTGAACGCGATCGGTGGCGCAGCGCAGTACTATGCACGATGCATGGAAAAAGTCGAAGGCGTTGACTTCATGGAATTCGGAATTCCGGAAGCGATGTGGCATCTGCGCGTAAAAGGCTTTGCAGCGATCGTGACGATGGATTCGCACGGAAACAGTCTGCATGCCGATGTAGAAAAAACCTCCAAAGAGCGGTTGGCAGATTTTGCTGAACCTGTTTTTAAATAAGGCGAAACGAAAACGAATAGGGGCTGTCCCGCACGTCTGGAAAGACGGGGGACAGCCCCTTTTTTGTACAGATAATGCAACCGCGGCTCCGACAAAAAGCATGGCGTTGCCAGGTTTTCAAATTAGCGATCAGCGAGGCTGTATGATTTTCATGCAAAAATGGGCATGTGACGCATGCCATCAGCCCTTATCCGGGCATACGTTAGTATCGAGTGCTCATATAAGGAGTGGTGGAAGTGAACTATACCGTTCGACCTGGCGATACGCTGAACAGCATCGCCGCCCGTTTCGGGATTCCCGTGCAGGAGCTGATTCGCGCCAATCGAATCGCACCGCCCTATTACATTTATGTCGGGCAAACCCTCTTCATCCCGGTTTCGGGACCAGCACCAGCACCAGGGCCAGGACCAGGACCGGGACCAGGACCAGGACCAGGACCGGGACCAGGACCAGGACCTGGAAGTGTCGATCGCCGCCTCGATCGCTTGGAAAACAGAGTCGACCGTTTGACAAACCGCATGGATCGTCTGGAGCGCCGCGTCACCCGTTTGGAAACCCGATAAGAAAAAAACACGCGATCCGCTCAAACGTGTGGGTGGCGTGTTTTTTTATGGCAGTCATAAAAATGGGCAATCGGCAATTCCATGACGCTTTGCCCACTCCATCCGCTCTTGCATACGCTAAAGCAGAGAGAGAAAGCGAGGAGGTGCAATCATGGCCGGTATTAGCGGAATCATTCGCCATTTCGATGGGATTCGTGGTAAGGTTGTGCAGGTCAGGGAGCTGGTTGAAGTCATTGACCAAATGTTCGATTCCTTCGATCGGGCAGGGAAAATCAGCAAAACGATGCTGAAATCCTCCAAACAGGAAGATAATACCGATTACTTTGAAAGCAAATGAGGGAAAGCGGGTGAGCTGCGTGCACGTGCGTTCCCAACGTAAGTGCTGTCGGTTAGCCGTAGAAACAAGCAGCAGACCAGCCATCATGGCTGGTTTTTTTGTACAGATAAGAATTTATAAAATTCTTATCCAGTATAAGTGCAACCGCGGCTCCGCCAAAAAGCATGGCATAGCCAGGTTTTCTAATGCAACTGCGACGCTTACGCTCCTGCGGTTGCCGCTTATTGGGACAGGCCATATCCAAAATGGTTTACGGGCAAGAAACTCCGGTCGGTACTTTTTCCTCGTCTATTGCAAAATGATAAACGATAATGTAATATGTCTATAAAATAAACAAACGAAAGTTGAGTGGGTCTATTATGGATAATCTGCCCGATCTATTCTGGAGCGCATCGCTCGAAGAGATGAAGCGCGGCTACCGTTTTGACGGTGAGTCAGAGTCATTCATCTGTCTCATTTGCGGGTCCGATTTTGAACAGGGTGTCATATATCCTCATGAAGGCAAGCTGTATGAAGCGGAAAAGTACGTGCGTCTGCATGTGGAACAGGAGCATGAGTCCATGTTCGCCCATTTGCTCGAACTAGACAAAAAAGTCACAGGTTTGACCGACCTGCAAAAGCAGCTGCTCCGCCACTTTTACGCAGGGACGAGCGACAACGATATTGTCAAGGAAACAGGCGGGAGCACATCGACGATCCGCAATCACCGATTTTCATTGCGGGAAAAAGCCAAGCAGGCGAAGGTTTTTCTGGCACTGATGGACTTGCTGGAGCAGCGGCCAGTCAAGCAGACCAAGCTCATTAGCAACCACCGGAATGCGACGATGCTCGATGAACGGTATGCGATTACCGAGGAGGAGAGCGAAGCGATCCTACGCACGTATTTTCCTGACGGATTGGACGGAATGATGACGGAATTTCCGAAAAAGGAGAAGCGCAAAGTTGTCATCATGCGACATGTGATCAAACGCTTCAATCCGAAACAGACTTACACCGAAAATGAAGTCAATGAAATTTTGGGCACCGCATATTCGGATCATGTGACACTACGACGCTATTTAGTCGATTACGGATTCATGAATCGCAAAGCCGACGGCAGCAGCTACTGGGTAAATCAAAACGAGTATGAGGAAAAGGAGTCGGACAAAATGGAACGACAAACACGTAAAGACGCAATACGAGCGTACAAAGAAGAGTTAAAGCCGATGGGAATTTATCAAATCTACAATAAGCGTGACGGCAAAGCAATGATCGCCGGAAGCATGAACTTGCCCGCGATTTTCAATCGGCAGCGTTTTACGCTCAAGCTCGGCAGCCATACCGATAAAGCGCTGCAGCGGGACTGGAATGATGCGGGGGAGGAACAATTCTCCTTCGATATTTTACAGCAGCTCGAACCAAAGGAAAACGAAACCGCTACACCGGATGTATTGAAGCAGTATCAAGAAAAGCTAACTGAGCTAGAACGCATCTGGCGCCTTGAGTTGCAAAATACGGAAGAATCGGGTTACCGCGAAACGAAAGCGAGGAAACAAACGTGACGCCGACAACGGATAAACAAAAACAACCCTCCTTGTTTCGCAATTCGATCTTCCGCACGATCATGCTATCGCAAATCTTGCTTCAGCTGGGTATCTGGGTGCGCAATTTCGCCATTCTCTTGTATGTGATGGAGAAAACGAACAATAATGCATATGCAGTAGGCTTGATTTCCGTTGCGCAATTTGCGCCGATCTTCCTGTTTTCGTTGGTGGGAGGGACGTTTGCGGATCGCTGGAAACCGAAGCGGACGATGGTTTGGTGCGATCTGTTAAGCGCGATTTCCGTCGGAATGGTGTTGGTGGCGATTACGCTGGGGAGCTGGAAGGCGATCTTTTTCGCGACCTTGATCTCTGCGATGCTCTCCCAGTTTTCTCAGCCCGCTGCGCTGAAATTGTTCAAGCGGTACGTTGCAGAAGCGCAGCTGCCAACGGGGATGGCAATGTTTCAAACGACGATGGCGATGTTCATGGTCATTGGGCCGATTTTCGGAGGGTTTATCTATCAACGATACGGGATTGAGCCAGCGATCGGCACGATGGGTATTTGCTTCCTGCTGTCCGCTGTCGTTCTCGCAGGTTTGCCGAAGGATGAAGTGGGCGTAGGAAAGCAAACCACTACTGTGCGGCAAGAGCTTGTCGCAGGCTTGCGCTATGTTTGGTCAAAGCCGGTGTTGCGCTTGCTTGGAGCCATAATGGTCATCGCAGGGGTCGTGTCAGGTGTCCTCCAGCCGCTCGGCGTGTTCCTTGTGGTTGAGCGTTTGGGATTGCCCAAAGAGTATTTGCAATGGCTCTTGACGACGCAAGGGATTGCGATGCTGATCGGTGGCGGGGTGATGATGGGGCTGGCGAAAAAAATTGCACCGCCGAAAATGATGGCGATGGGCATACTCGCTTCAAGCGTCTCGGCGCTTGGCATGGGGATGTCCACCAGCCTGTGGCTAACGCTCGCCATGCAATTTTTAAACGGCTTGTTTTTCCCGTGCATCCACATCGGCATTAATACGATGATTTTGTCCAACAGCGAGCAATCGTTTGTCGGGCGCGTGAATGGCGTTTTGACGCCGCTGTTCATGGGGATGATGGTGATCATGATGAGTCTAGCAGGATGGTTGAAGGATATGGTGGGTATTGTCGCCATTTACGAAACGGCAGGTAGCTTTTTCCTGCTCGCGATCATTGTCCTGGCCCCGCTGCTCAAAGGAAAAGCCATGGTCGCAAACAGTGACGCAAGAAAAGCGTGAGTTGTAAAATAAATCGAAATCGACAGGATAGAAATGAAAACAAAAACATCCCGGTTCGCCTTTGGGCGCGAGTCGGGATGTTTTGCGTTGTTGAGTGAATTGCGACGCTAGATCAATGCACGTCGCTCCAGAAAATTGGTTTCAGGATAATAGGCGTTCGCCACCAAAAGGTTCGGTCCGGCGCATTTGGCGGCAGGGCAATGGCAGCTGATCGTTTTGTTTATCGGGTGTGCCTGCCAGCGAGCAAACATGTCAGACAGGCTGTCGTTGCGAACGTTGCCGAGCGGCTCCACGTCGCCGAAGTCGGTCACGATGCATTCGCCATTGAAGACGTTGATATTCAAGCGATTGCGGCCGTCAGGATCGTTGCGCACGGTCACGTTTTTCGCTTCGCGCAGGCGCAAGATCAGCTCGCGGTCTACCTCGCTTGGGCTGCAAGCGAAAAACGGCAGCGTGCCGAACAGCATCCACATGTTCTCATCGCGGACATCGAGCAGGCGATGGATCGCCGCGCGCACCTGTTCGAGCGAAAGCACCTCCATATCGCGGGCAAAATCGCTCGGATACATCGGATGCACTTCGTGGCGCTGGCAGCCCATTTCGCGGATTTGCCGGTGCAGCACATCGAGCTTGTCGTGCGTGCGGATGTTGATCATTGACTCAGCTGAAACGAAGACGCCGGCATCCGAAAGCTTGCGGGCATTGTCCATCATCGTCTGGAAGAGCATGCCAGCCTGTTTAATTGAAACTTTTTGCTTCGCCTTTGCGTAAACTATGTTATGGAATTCTTCCTCATTTGACCAGTTCCACGAGATGTGCATAACATCCAGATAGGGAAGCAGCAGCTCGTAGCGGGAAAACGGAAGAGAGACGTTCGAATTGATCTGGGTCCGCAAGCCGCGCTCGGTGGCATATTGCAGGAGCGGCAGAATCGTCTTTTTGACGGTTTGCTCGCTGTACATCGGTTCGCCGCCTGTTATACTGATGGTAAGCAGATCTTTCGCTTCATCAAGACGCTTCAAGATCAGCTCCATCGGCAAAATTTCGTCATCGCGCAGCATCAGCGTATCGCCGACTGCGCAATGCTCGCAACGCAGGTTGCACATATTCGTGACGGTGAATTCAACACTGGTCAGTTTATAAGTAGGGGGCGTCGCGTTGAATAGCGGTTCCCACGGATCGTGTTCCGGCGTAAGGGGCGTTGTTGGTACAAGACGTATCAAGATTGTAAACCTCCTAAGTTCTCCATACATTCTTCCTATTATACTCACATTTGGACAGGAGGAGAAGCGTTGAAATGTTAATGGGAATATCCTTCAATCGTGGTGTATTCTTTCATGACCGCACGTATCTGGCTTGCGCGGAGATGAAGCATGGCGTGATCCATGTGTGGTCGGAAAAAATTACGCTGCGGACAATCGGCAAAATGTGGGTGCGCATCGCGTTTACCCTTCCATGGTATTATCAGCTGTTTCATCTCATGCTGTTGTGCGCGATCTTGTTCGGTGTGGCGGAAACGTGGTTCGATCCGCTGTGGATTTTGGTATATGCTGCAGGATTCCATTTCATCTTTCCGCGCCAGTTGAAAAAGTATCATGGTGCCGAACATAAAGTATTTAGCTACAATGGGCCGAAACATCCGGAAGCATGGGAAGCGGTCAAACGGGCCAACATCGTCAATTCTGGCTGTTCGACCAATTCCGTCACCTACTTTTTCCTGTGCTTTCTGGCGAGTCTGCCATTTACAGGCGCTTTGGAATGGAGCGTGCTCATCGGATTTGCCGGCATGGCAGCCGCGATGGTGTTTGACCGATACCTGCGGCGCATCTTCAAGCCGGTATATTGGCTATCCGGGGTGCTGCAAAAATATGTGACCTGCAAGGAACCGGACCGTGCCCATTTGGAAACGGCGATTCGGTCCTATCAGATGCTGATGCATATGCGCGAAAAAAACAACCTCTACCAGTGACGTACTGGCTGAGGTTGTTTTTGCATCCATGACCGGATTATTTCATTTGGGACTCTTGCAGGCGCGCTTCCGTTTCAAGGCGTTTGTAGACTTGCCCTTTTTCCGCATACGACTGACGAATGCGAACCAACTCCTTGAAATCGGCTTCCGTCAAATCGCGCTTTACTTTGGCAGGCGAGCCGATGACGAGCGAGCGTGGCGGCACTTTCATGCCAGGCGGAACCAAGGCGCCTGCGCCGACCATTGCTTCTTCGCCGATCTCGGCGCCATCCAAAACGATCGCACCCATGCCGATCAATGCGCCTCTGCGAACGATGCAGCTGTGCAGGACGGCATTGTGCCCCACGGTTACCTCATCTTCGAGAATCAGCGGTTTGTCCGGGCTTTGGTGCAAGGTGCTGTTATCCTGAACACTGACACGGCGTCCGATAATCGTCGGCGCGATGTCGCCGCGGATCACCGTGTTGTACCAAATATTCGATTCCTCGCCGATGGTGACATCGCCTGAGACAAGCACGCCGTTTGCGAGAAAAACGGAGGGGTGAATCGAGGGGAGTTTGCCGTCAAATGGTAAAACTAACATGGAAATCCTCCTTGCAATAGATAGGCTGGCATAGCATCGAAAGGTTGTTACGGGAGCGAACAGCCGCCTTGCAGCTGTGTGGGATGAAAGATTTGCAGGCGCCCGTTTTCACGATTTCGATCGATGATCAGCCCATCTAAAAAGGACTCTTCACTCTCAGTCGTCAACAAGCGGATGCCATCGATCCACGTGACCCGATCCGTCACGCCCGGTTCTGTCATGGCGATGGAAAACGAATAGCTGCTGCAGCCTGTAGTCGTGACGAGCACTTTGATGCCAAGCGCATCAGAGTCGGGCTCGGAGGCGAGTATGTCGCGCAGCAGGGCGGAAGCGGCCGGGGTTATGGTAATCATGTGTATCCTCCCAAAAATCGTAACAAAAATAACTCCTCTCTATTTTACTACAGGAGCGATAGACTGACCATGCCAGGATGTCGCCTTCCTTCCATCATCCGGTAGTTGACCTCTCTCGCCTGGTGTGATAAAGTATTCTTTGCTGATCGAATCAGCACTGACAAAAAAGAATATACGCAAGGAATGCGGGTAGTCGCTGTCGCAGCCGTTTTTGACGGCGGGCGATAGAGGAAAGTCCAGGCTCGCCCAGGCTGAGATGTCTGGAGTGTTCGTACCTGGTGCAAACCAGGGCAGTGAGGCATTGCGCTTTGCTGACGGCGCGAAAAGGGTTCTCTAGTAGACCCGAGTACGCTGAAAGTGCCACAGAAACGTAGCTTTTCTGGCGACAGAAAAGATGGAACGCGGTAAACCCTGCGAGCGAGAAACCCAAATTTGGTAGGGGAACCGTCCTGAAGGAATCAAACGGAAGGGACGGATGGCAATTTTGCCATAGATAGATGGCTACCGCTCTTTGTGCGAGGGGATGCCCCGATTGCAGCACGGGAGAGACAGAACCTGGCTTATAGCATTTCTTGCGTTTCTTACTTCAAAGTCAACCATCCGAGCGAACGGATGGTTTTTTACTGCGTTAACGGCCTCATTTCCCCAAAAACGGGCGAATGCCCTAACACGGAATCGTGTCCATCCCATAAGATAGATAAGAATTGTATGGGAGGAGGGAATTGAAATGGGTCTCTTTAACAACGATGAGTTTGCATTGGTTTTGGTTCTCTTTGTGTTGCTTGTCATCGTAGGTGCCGCTGTCGTCTAATTCTTCAGGAGCGATACCTCGTATCAGGAGAAAGCGGCGGACCCTATTACATCGTGTAAGGGGAACGCCGCTTTTTCTTGCTTTTCACACTCTATTCATTTGTTTCCAGATTATTAGACAGGCTCTGCGAAATCGGCTATAATCTCACTACAATGACGTGGCAGGTATGGGTGATCATATGACGAAGGATAAAATCAAGCACGAGGCGATGTGCTTATTTGCACAAAATGGCTACAATGGGACAGCCCTCGCAGAAATCGCGAAACAGGTGGGCATCAAGACACCTTCTATTTTTGCACACTTTAAAGGGAAAGAAGATTTGTTTCTCTCGGTTTTTGCCGATCTATCCTGGCAGGAAGTAAGCCATGTGGAGCAAATCATTGAAAATATCGAGGAAGCGACGGTAGAAGAAAAGCTGTCGCTGATTTTCCATGAAACATGCCGGTTTTATTTGCAAAATGAAGTGCGTGCGGAGTTCCTCAAGCGTACCATGTTATTTCCGCCAGACTTTTTGCAAGATAAAATCCGTGAACGGTTCATCACATCGGAAGAGAGCCTCTCGCAAATTTTGCGTGAGATTTTTGTCGCGGGCATTGAAGCGGGAGTCGTGCGCAAAGAAAAAACCGAGTCTCTCATCGCAGCGTATTATTGCACGATTGACGGCGTGTTTTTGCAAATGTCGTACTACGGCAAAGACGCCATGACGCAGCGTTTAGAAGCGGCGTGGAAAAATTTCTGGCTTGGCATCACGAACAAGCAAGCGCAAATTGATTGACAATTTTCGCGCTCTCGCTTTATACTCTACCTAACGAATATTAGTTAGTTGAGAGGTGAAGCCATGCAACAACAATTGTTTCTCCTAGCAGTGTTGCTCTCCATGATTTTGACAGGCTGATGCTCGAAAACGCAACGCAACCATACGATTCAGATGCGATGGGTTGGTGACTGAACCAACCTGCAAGCGTTTTCGCACAGCGACTTCCATCCATCCACGAACAGTTCACGAAAGCACGTTATTGGGGGGCGTATGTATGAAAGAAGGAGAACAAACACAATCATTGAACCGGACGCTGTCGCTGCGGCATGTTGTCTTGTTTGGGTTAGCATTTATGGCACCGGTGACCGTTTTTGCTACATATGGGGTTGCCGGAGAAATTGCGCAAGGGATGATGCCGACCGCGTATGCCATGGCGATGGTCGTCATGCTGTTCACCGCCATCAGCTATGGGATGCTGGTGAAAGCTTTTCCGATCGCAGGTTCCGCGTACACCTTCACACAGCGATCGATCAGCCCGCACCTCGGCTTTTTGGTAGGCTGGACCATTTTGCTTGACTATGTTTTTTCTCCGATGATCAGTTCCCTGCTTGTCGGCATTTTCGTCTCCAACTATTTTCCTGGTGTTCCGATGGCTGTCTGGATTATATCGTTCATCGTCATCGTGACAACGGTTAACATTTTGGGGATTCGCTTGGCTGCGAATGTAAACGCTATCCTAGTGGTCGCTCAGTTGCTCTTGTGTGTGCTCTTTGTCGTTTTTGCGATCCAAGGACTACTTGCTGGTAAAGGCTCCGGCACGCTTGTCTCGCTCACGCCGTTTTACGATCCCAACGTGCAGATGGGGGGATTGATGGCGGTCATTCCGATTCTGTGCTTTACGTTCTTGGGCTTTGATGCTGTCACGACACTTGCTGAAGAAACGAAAAACCCGGTGAAAACATTGCCAACCGCCATTATTTTGATCACGTTGATCGGTGGTCTCCTTTATGTGGCTGACACGTATTTTGCGCAGCTTGTGCATCCTTCGTTTACGTTTCAAGACCCTGAATCCGCTGTGTTCGAAATCTTCGGAGTATTGAAAAATGCCTTTCTCGATGCGCTTTTCCTCGTAGTCTCCATGACGGCTGCTTTTGCATCAGCGATGGCTTCCGGAGCGAGCGCTTCCCGCATCCTGTACGCAATGGGACGGGAAAATGTGCTGCCGCGCAAATTTTTCGGCTATTTGTCGCCAAGGTTCCAGACACCGGTGCTCAATTTGCTGCTGATCGGCTTGATCGCAATGTCGGCGCTGTTCTTCGATCTGATGACAGCGACCGCATTCATCAACTATGGCGCTTTGTTCGCTTTCGTTTTTGTCAATCTGTCTGTGATTTCCCATTTCTTTATCCGCAAGAAGCAGCGCTCCGGCGTCAATGTGTTTCGCTATTTGCTTGTTCCGGCGATCGGCGCCATCATTACCGGCATTTTCTGGGCGAAGCTGGATATGCATTCGCTGATCTTGGGAACGGCCTGGCTCGTCATCGGGATCGGCTATCTGGCCTACATCACCAAGATGTTCCGCCTGCCACCGCCGAACATCCACCTGGATGATCCGGAGCAAAACACCACCTCAGATATTTTTTAATATAGGAGATGAACGTTATGAATACAAAACCATACGCAGATTTGATTTTATCGGGAAATGCGGTGTTTACAGGCTTGTCGGACAAGCCGGAGCCGTCCGCCATCGCGATCGTCGGCAACAAGATCGCAGCGATCGGAAGCAAAGAGGAGATCGCCTCCTATAAAGGGCCGCAAACAAAGGAATATGATGCAGGCGATCAGCTGATTATGCCGGGGATGCATGACTTCCACCTGCATATCATGTTCGGTAGCATCGCGATGGAGGGTGTGCAGCTGTTTCAGGCGCGCTCCCAGCAAGAAGCGATCGAGATGGTGCGCCAGCATGCGCAAAACGTCCCGGCCGACGAATGGGTGCTCGGCTTTGTGTGGGATGCTGCGTATTGGGACAATCAGGAGCTGCCGACACGCCAGTCGCTGGACGAGGTATTCCCGGATCGCCCGGTGCTTTTGTTCCATGCGGAAGGGCACTATGCATGGGTGAACAGCAAAGCGCTGGAGCTGGCTGGAGTGACTCGTGAATCGGAAAATCCGCCGTTTGGCATCATTGCGCGGGATGAAGCAGGCGATGCGACCGGTATCTTGTATGAAAGTGCGATCGGTCTTGTCGCAAACAAGGCATTTGATTTGCCGCGCGAGAAGAAAATGGCGTTGTTCCAAAATTTTTTGAAGGAAGCGAGAACGTGCGGCATTACGTCCGTGTCCGATCTATACGGCACCGACATCAGCAAAAAGCTGGATGATTTCACGTTGTTCCGCGAGGCTGAAGAAAAAGGCGAGCTAACCTCACGCGTTCATCTGTTCCCTGCACTGGACGGGGATTTGGAACGTGCCCGAAGCCAACGGGACATGTACAAATCGGACAAGCTGCGCGTATCGGGTTTAAAGCAGTTCATCGACGGCGTCATTACGGGACGGACCGCCTGGCTAATCGGCTCTTATGCGGATATGGAGGGGCATGAAGGGGAGTCTGCATTCCCGGTGGAGACCATTTTGAAATGGGTGGAGGAAGCGGATAAAGAGGGCTTCAACGTGCGTTTCCACTCCATAGGGGAAGCGGCGATTCGCCTCGCTTTGGATGCGTTCGAGCAGGCGGCCAAAGTAAATGGCCCGCGCGACCGCCGTCACGCAGTAGAGCACGTCGAGGTTATTCATCCGGATGATATCGCCCGTTTTGGTCAATTGGGCGTCATCGCGTCTCAGCAGCCTGACCATATGGCGATGTCGGAGCGAGGTGTCTATACGGACCGGATCGGCGCCGAGCGTGAGCCGTACGTGTTCGTCACCCGTTCCCTCCAGCAGGCTGGGGCACCGCTTGCCTTCAGCAGCGATTTCCCGATCGACGTACTGAACCCGATGATCCAGATTTACCGTGCCGTCACGCGCATCGACAGCAGCGGGAAGAACGTGTGGCATCCAGAGCAGCGTGTCAGCCTCGCAGACGCCCTGCGCGCATACACATGGGGAGGCGCATACGGCACGGAGCGCGAGCACGAGCTCGGTACGCTCGAAGCCGGCAAACTGGCCGACATCGCCATATTGGACCGCAACCTGTTTGACGTACCTGTAGAACAAATTCCAGAAACGAAGGCCGTGCTTACCGTGATGGATGGTAAAATCGTGTTTTCTGCGGAATAATAAGGAATAGCAAGCGAAAAGAATCCTCGGAAAAACGAGGATTCTTTTTTATTACACACAGCAGCCGCGAGATTTTTGCAAGAAAGCGGAGCGAAAGCTTTTACAATGCCCGCCAGGCTTGCGCAAAAAAATGAAAACGCCTTTGCGTCACATATCATCGTGAAGATGCTTCCGCCGCGCAGCGTGTGGCTTTTGGACGCAGTTTTCATTTTTTTGCGCAAGCCGTTCACCCCGAGCCCCAGCAGGCATTGTAATGCCTTTCGCGGAGCTTTCTTGCAAAAATCCCTCGCTACACCACCACAAACCCATTTTCCGAAACAAACCACCGCAAAATACGTCTATTAAAGTAAGAAACCACTTTTTAGGAGGTGAAGGAGATGGACAAAAGGACTCTGATTCAGCAAGAATCGGCGGCTTGGGTAAAAGACGGCGTGATTACCTCCGAGCAGCAGGAGCGAATCATGGAGCGGTATCCGGTGGTAAACCGAGTGAGTGCCCTGCCGATCCTAGCCGCCGTCCTGTTTGGTCTTGGCGTGCTGGCATTTATCGCCTCGAATTGGTCGGGGATTGCGCCCGTTGCCAAGCTGGTAATCATTTTTGCATCGATGGCACTCGCGTATGTAGGGGCAGACCGACTGCGAGCACGCGGCTACGCACGGTTGGGGACGGCTGTTACACTTATCGGGATCGTGATATTCGGCGCGGGATTTTTTCTAATCGGGCAAATGTACCATCTGTCAGCCAATCCGATCAATGCCTTTTATTTATGGTTTGTCGGGGCATTGGCGCTTGTCTGGCATTATAAGGAGCGTGCTCTGTTTGTGGCGCTTCAGCTGATTTTGACCGTTTCAGCCTTTTATGGCGAAATGGACGGCATGCGTGAAGGTGTTTCTGTGGCCGTGTATTATGCACTATTTGCACTGGGAGTCCTGCCGTTATTGCTTCGTTTTCGCGGCACAGGAACGGTAACCTTCTCGTTTGCCAGCTTTCTTTTGTTCGCCCTGATCGATGTGAGCGCATGGGAGCATGTGCTCACATACCCGCTGCTTTTGCTGGCGTTCTATGTCATCGCACAGCTCATAACCGGCAAAGCAGAGCCGTTTGGGCAGGTGATGCGGGTGCTCAGCTATGTGGCGATTTTTGTCTACACCATCTTCCAAATCTTCATCGATGATTTGCTGACACATCCAACCGGCCCGTATCTGGCACCTTGTCTGATTCTGGCAGCCTTGATCGCGGCATCAGCTGTCGTCGCGGTCATGCGTGGGAAAAAAGCCGATCTGGGAGACTTGATTCCGTATGCCGCATTCTTGCTCGTGTTTGCACCGACTGCGCTTTCAAGTGCGGGTGTACTTATGGCAGATTGGAGCGTGCCGCTGATCATTTCCCTGTTTGCCTTCTCCAGCGTGATGATCATGACAGGAGAAAAGCGACGGGAAGTGTACCGGATCAATCTGGGAGCGATATTTTTTGGTATTTCGTGTTTTGTGGCGTACATCAATTTCGCCTGGGACTTTATGGACAAATCCGTTTTCCTTCTGCTAGGCGGCGCGCTGCTGCTTGCGATCAGCTTTCTGCTTGAACGAAAGCGCCGCCATTGGGTAGACGAAGCGAGGAGGGATGGCCAATGAACAAGCGGCTCCTCTTGATTATCGCACTTCAGATTGCGCTCTTGCTCGCAATCGTCGGTAAATACCAGTATGTTGCGCTCACCGGGCAGAGCGTACTGCTCAAAACAGCACCAGTCGATCCGGTAGACCCGTTCTATGGCGATTATGTCGTGCTCAATTATGAAATCGCGCGAATCGATGGCACGTCTGTGCCTCATGATGTGACACAGGAGGATCAGGATCACCAAGTCTATGTCATCTTGCAGCAAAAAACGAACCCGTGGCACGAAGCGGTCGGCGTCTACCGAAGCTTGCCCAAGCTTGCGCAAGGACAGATCGCACTGAAAGGAACACTACGGTACGTGGACAGCGAGGGTACACGAGAGATAAGTATCGGGTACGGAATCGAACGGTATTATGTGCCGGAAAATACCGGACATGAGATCGAGGACCGGCGCGATCAGCTTACCATGGTGGAAGTGAAGGTCAGTGGAAGCGGTGACGCGGTGATCGCGCGGCTCGTGTACAAGTAAAAATACAGAAGCCGTCAGATTGTCTGACGGCTTTTTGCTATCACTACAGCTTCACGGACACACGGTATTCTCTTAGCCAAAAATCAACAGACGCCAAATATGCGAATAGCTGTGGCGTGCTCATCAGCTGGCCGAACCAAGGAATGCCCGATGCTTTGGCATCGAGATCGGCGATCCGGCTGACATGTTCGCGGTCAATCAGCGCAAGGAGCGGGGACGTTGGATCGTGCAGCACCTCTTTCAGCCAGCTGCGCGTCGCTTCGGTATAAGCGGGGTGGTGCGTTTTCGGATACGGGCTTTTTTTGCGGTATAGCACCTCATCCGGCAAAATGCCCTCCATCGCCTTGCGCAAGATGCCTTTTTCCCGCCCTTCATGGAATTTCATGGACCACGGAACATTCCAGACGTACTCGACGATCCGATGGTCGCAAAAAGGCACGCGCGCTTCTAGGCTGGCGGCCATGCTCATCCGGTCTTTACGGTCGAGCAGCGTGTTCATGAACCAGTTCAAATTCAAGTAAAACATTTCGCGTCGTTTCGCCTCCGCAGTGTCCTCGCCTGCGAGTCGTGGCATTTCGTCCAGCGTTTCCCGATAGCGCCGGGCGACGTACTCCTCCGGCTTGATCGCCTCTCGCAGTTCAGCAGAGAGCCAGTTGGCGCGCTCGGCCGTCATCGACGCCCACGGGAATGTGCCAGAGTTCAGCAGCTCTTCACGGTAAAACCACGGGTATCCGCCAAAAATCTCATCCGCACATTCACCGGACAGCACCACGGTTTTTTCCTTTTTGATTTCGCGGCAAAACAGATAGAGAGAAGCATCCACATCGGTCATGCCAGGCAGGTCGCGGGCGATGACAGCGTCTTTGAGCGCAGCGATCAGTTCAGGCGTATCGAACTGGATCGTGTGGTGCTCCGTCTTGGCGAATTCCGAAATCAGCTGGGCATAAGGTGCATCCGAATTGGGCTGGAACGTGTTCGCCTCAAAATGCCGATCATTGTCCTTATAGTCAATGGAATACGTGTGCAAGGTGCCCCGGCCTTGTTTTTCAAACACCTTGGACGCAACCACCGTGATAATGCTGGAATCGAGACCGCCGGAGAGCAGTGTAGCGACAGGCACATCCGCCACCAGCTGACGGTCGATCGAGTCGAGCAGAAGTGTCCGGATCGTCTCCACCGTTGTGGCGAAATCATCCGTATGCAGCTTGCTCTCAAGTGTCCAGTACCGCTCTTGTTTGACGCCATCGCGCGTAACCGTCAGCGAATGGCCAGGCCGCACCTCACGGATATTGCGGAAGACGCCGTGACCGGGGGTGCGTGCAGGGGAGATCGCAAATATTTCGGCAAGCCCCTCTGCGTCGATCTCCGGTTTGATGTCAGGATGCGCAAGCAACGCTTTTAGCTCGGAGCCGAAATAAAACGATCGTTCCCCCTCGGAATAAAACAAAGGCTTGACGCCCATCCGGTCCCGCGCAAGAAACAGCGTTTGCGCGGTCTCGTCCCAGATGGCGAAGGCAAAGATGCCATTCAGCCGCGAAAGGCAGTCACTGCCCCATTCCAAATAGGCGGTGAGCAAGACTTCCGTGTCCGAATGAGCCTGAAATTCATAGCCGCGCGCTTTTAAATCCCGACGTACATCCTCGGTATTATACAGCTCACCATTGTACACCATGGTGAAAGCATGATCGCCCTTGTACCGCGTCATCGGCTGACCGCCGCCAGCCGGATCGACGACGACAAGTCTGCGGTGACCCAAAGCGATAGGGCCCTTCACATGAAACCCTTCCGTATCTGGACCGCGCAGCGCCAGGCACGACGTCATGTTGGCGACGACATGGCGCTGTAATTCAAGATTTTGGTCCCAATCAATCCATCCCGTAATTCCGCACATGTTTCATTCATCCTTCCAAATCCTGCTGTTGGTTCAGTTGTTTCAAATGCATTCAGCTAGGCACAGGGTATGCAAAAGCGGAGTAGCTGTTGTATGTCCCGATTGAATTACTGAAAAAAGCATTGACAGAATCGAGTGAATTGCCAATAATAAAATTCATATAATTCCGAGTGTATAACTAGGTAAAAGAAAGTGGAACGCTGAACGGGGGAACAGGGATGCAGGTCGTACTTCAAGGTGTCAACAAGCTTTTTACCAAATCCAATAATCAGACGCTTCAAGTGCTGCGCGATGTTGATCTGGAGATTGGCGCAGGGGAATTTATTTCACTTTTGGGACCATCAGGCTGTGGAAAATCTACCTTGCTCAACATGGTTGCCGGACTGGAGTTTCCCTCCAATGGAAAAGTGCTAGTAAATGGAAAGCAGGTCAAAGGGCCGGGACGCGACCGCATCGTCGTCTTCCAGGAATCAGGTCTCTTTCCGTGGATGAGCGTGCTGGAAAATGTGATGTATGGGCTTTTGCTCCGCAAGCTCAGTAAAAAAGAGGCGGAAGAAAAGGCGATGGAAGGCCTTCGCATGGTGCATCTGGGCCGTTTCGCCAAATCGTATCCGCATGAATTGTCCGGTGGAATGAAACAGCGGGTGGCCATTGCCAGGGCGCTGGTTCTCGACCCAGAGATATTGCTCATGGACGAGCCATTTGCCGCGCTTGATGAACAGACGCGCATGGTGCTGCATACCGAACTGCAAGAAATATGGCAACGAACAGGGAAGACGATTATTTTCATCACCCATAACATCCGGGAAGCTGTCATGCTTTCGCAGCGGATCGTGCTGCTCGGTACGCGGCCAGGCTGCATAAAAAAAGTGTATCAAGTGCAGGCGTCCTTCCCGCGTGATCCGGGCGATGCGCTGCTTGCCCATCTGGAACAGAAAATATTGCACAGCCTGGAAGAAGAGATGGCAAAAGTGCTGAAGGAGGAAATGGGAGATGAGTACAATTTTAAGAAGGGTCATATTCATCGGGATCCTTTATACAATCTGGGAAGTGATATCTAAATCCGGCATGTTTCCATCGTTTTTATGGCCGCCGATTCTGATCTCGTCGCACGGGGAAGCAACGGTGCTGGGGACCTTGTGGCACGGGCTATTGAGCGGACAAATTTTGGAGGCGACCTTCATCACACTGCGCCGGCTTGTGGTCGGGTTTGCCATCGCGATCACGTTGGGTCTTTTGATGGGCTATGCGATCGCCCGGTACAAATGGGTCGACGATACGCTCGGTTTTTTGATTACGGCACTGCAATCGGTGCCGAGCATCGTATGGCTGCCGCTCGCGATCGTATGGTTCAAGCTGGGCGAGGGTGCGATTTTGTTCATCGTGACGATCGGGGCGACGTGGACGATGACGGTCAATGCGAGCACAGGCTTCAAAAACGTTTCACCGCTTTATTTGAAGGTAGCCAAGACGATGGGATCGAGCGGGCTTCACCTGCTGCGTACAGTCGTGCTGCCAGCGTCGATCCCCCACCTGATCTCCGGCTTGCGCATCGCTTGGGCATTCGCCTGGCGCGCGCTCATGGCTGGCGAGCTGCTCGGTACGGGAGGCGGCTTGGGACAGCTGTTGGAAATGGGTCGGGCGCTCCAGTCGATGGATCTGGTGCTGTCAATTATGATTATCATCGGGGTGGTCGGCACGCTGATGGACAACCAAGTATTCATGCGAATGGAAAAAACCATTTCGCGCAAATGGGGCGTCAGCACGCGGCTGTAGCTGCATGGGAGCGGAGGAGAGAGACATGAAAAAAATACATGGAGTTCGCGCTTGGCTAGCGGGGCTCTTAACCGTACTGACACTCACGGGCTGTGCGAACTACTCACAGGAGCCGAAGCCGACAGACACCGTACGGTTCGGATATTTTCCCAATGTGACGCATATGGCAGCGATTGTCGGATTGGACAAAGGTTATTTTCAGGAGGAGCTTGGCCCGGGTATTAAGCTTGCGCCGAAAACATTTCCAAACGGCGGGCTTTTCATGGAGGCGATCTCCACCGGACAGATCGATTTCGGCTATACTGGACCTGGTCCCGCGCTAATCAACTACTTGAAAAATCCGACGCATCACATTTTAGCGGGAGCGGTTGACGGCGGTGCGGTGTTGGTCGTTCGGCCCGACTCCGGCATTACAAGCGTCAAGGATCTGGATGGTAAGCGCGTCGCGATCCCGGGAATCGGCAACACGCAGGATCTCGCGCTGCGCAAGGTGCTGAAGGAAGCGGGGCTGGGGATCAAAGGGTTCGGCGGAACGGTTGAAGTGCTGGCACAGTCGCCTGCTGACATGGCAACCCTGTTTTTACAGCAAAACGTCGATGCTGCTGCCGTGCCCGAGCCGTGGGGCGTGAATTTGCAAAAAAAGGCGGGAGCCAAAATTTTGCTGGACTGGGACCGGTTCGGCTGGGGCAAGGAGACGACCAATACCGTCGTCCTGGCGACCAAGTCGTTTACGGATGGAAATCCCGAGCTGACGAAAAAGCTGCTCCGCGCGCATGTTCGGGCTGTCCAGTTCATCAAGGAGCATCCGGATGAAGCGGTCGCGATTTTGGTCAAGCAGCTGAAAGCATTGACCGGAAAAGACATGAACGTCGAAGAGATCAAAGCAGCGGTGGCGCGAAGTAACGCGACGTACGACGTTCATGAAAACGTCCTTCGGGAGATGGCCAAAATCAGCGAAGAGGCGGGCTACTCCACCAAAGCGGATATCAGCGGCTTTATCGACCTCTCCTACTTGAAGCAGGTTACGGGAAAATAAATACACGAAGAAACGATAGGAACGGGTTGAAGCTGCAACCTGTTCTTTTTTTGTATACTTAAGCAAAAGCATGGCGTAGCAAGGTTTTCTAATCTTGCGCAGCGCGACTTTACCGTTTGCAGGAATCATGCTGGTTATGTCGTATTTAGAAAAATTAGTTATTTGCAGCAAGCTCCTTGGGTCTCCCGCGGGAGGCTCTTTCTATTGCCGCAAAACGCACCTGTTCGTAAGGCGTGCACGAAAGGGGAGATGACAGGTGGAGACATTGACGCTGGTGCTGCTGGAGCGGATGGGGTTGCTCTTGGCTGTCACCTTCACATTGATTCAGATTCGACAAATTCGGCAGCTGCTCGACCGTCAGTTCAGCATGCTCACCTCGCTTACCTTTTCGTTCATGTTTGGACTGTTTGGCATCGCAGGAACATACGCGGGCGTCGTGGTGACTGAAGACACGTTTTCTCCTTCCTTTTGGATGGTTAGACTCATGGAGCAAGAAGCGATCGCCAATTCCAGCCTCGTCGGTGTCGTCATCGGTGGCTTGCTCGGCGGCCCATTGGTCGGACTTGGCGCAGGAATTGTGACGGGAATCCATCTCTATTCGCTGGGCGGATTCGCCGCTTTGCCGATGGGGCTCTCGGCTCCGCTCACCGGACTTTTGACCGGCTGGGTCGCGCGTTTCTTTTCGGATGAACGGGTCATTTCACCAGCTAAAGCGTTGTTCATCGGGATGTTTGCACCGATTTTGCAGATGGGGCTCATCTTGATTTTTGCCAGCCCCTCGGACACGGCGATCCGGCTGGTCAATACGATCGGGATTCCGATGGTGATCACCAACAGCGTGTTCATCGCGATTTTCACAACAATGATCCGGCTGGCTTTGAAGGAGGAGGAGAGGTCGGCCGCTTTTGAGGCCGAGCGTGCACTCAAAATTGCCGAACTGATCCTGCCTCATCTAAAGCGAGGGTTGACCAAGCAGACAGCGGAACTGACAGCCCAAATCCTGAAGCAGGAAATGCAGGTGACGGCTGTGACCATTACGGACACGCAAACTATTTTGGCCCACAGCGGCGTGGGGTCCGGTCATCATGAGCCGGGTGAGCGGGTACAGACACAGCTTTCGCTTCTCGCACTGGCGACGGGCAAGGTGCAGGTCGCGCACTCCCGCGAGCAGATTCAATGCCCGCATGCTGATTGTCCGCTCCGCGCAGGAATCATCATTCCGTTCAGCGAGGCGGGACAGGTGGTCGGGCTGATTAAGCTGTATTACCAGCGCTCCCAACAAATTCGTAAAATCGAGGAAGTGGTGGCCCAAGGGCTTAGCAATCTGATCTCCAATCAGCTGAACCTCTCCTTTGCAGAAAAAATGACCAGCCTGATGAAGGATGCGGAGCTGCGGCTGCTGCAGGCGCAAATCAATCCACACTTCTTGTTCAATACGCTCAATTCGATTGTCACCTTGATCCGCATCGATCCGACATTGGCTCGCCACATGACGATTCAGCTTTCCGTGTTCATGCGGCTCAATCTGAAAATGACGACGATGCAGCTGGTTCCGATTCATCAAGAGCTTGACCATTTGCAGGCGTTTCTGGAAATCGTGAAAATCCGCTTCGCCGATCAGTTCAGCGTCGTCTATGAGACGCAGGAGGGAATCGAAGAGGCGATGATTCCTCCGCTCACGCTCCAGCCATTGATCGAAAACAGCATTCAGCACGGGCTCAAGGCAAAGCCAATCGGCGGCTTGATTCTCATTTCGCTTCGCCGCGTTGGGGAAGAGGTCCATATCGCGATCGAAGATAACGGAGAGGGGCTGTCCGAGAAGCAAATCGAGCAGCTGGGCGCGGTCAATCTGCCAAGTGCGGAAGGGAACGGCATCGGGGTCTACAACGTGAATCAGCGCCTGATCAGCCTGTTTGATACGGGAAGCCGGCTGCATTATGCCAATCGGGAGGAGGGCGGCACGAGGGTGTTCTTTTCCATACCGATCCACCACCATTAAGGAGATGAATAAGGATGCGCATTCGCGTCATGATTGCAGAGGATGAACGGCTGGCCAGAGAGGAGCTTGCCTATCTCTTGGCACAGGAAGAGGAAATTGAGCTGCTGCCAAACGCGACGAACGGGCGTGAGCTGGTGGAATTGGTGGCTGCGCATGAGCCAGACGTCGTTTTTCTCGATATCAAAATGCCGGAAATGGAAGGCATACAGGCGGCACGAATGCTAGCGGCGCGAAAGCGGCAGCCGCTCCTCGTATTTTGCACCGCCTATGAAAATTATGCACTGGAGGCATTTGGCGTCAATGCCGTCGATTATTTGCTCAAACCGATCGAGCCGCACCGACTGCAGCAAACATTGACTCGCGTGCGCGGCAGGCTGCAGTCTGCGCAGCCCCCACAAGCGCCACAAGGTACTTTGCCGCAGTCAACGCGGGTCGCCAAGCTGTTGCTCGATGACGGGGAGCGCTTCAACGTGATCGACCCAGAAGCGATTCTCTATGCGATGCGTGATGACCGCGTCATCCAAATCTATACGGCCACACAGTGCTACACGTCAAAGATGACGCTGCAGCAGCTGGAGGACAAAATGAAAGCGCACCCTTTTTTCCGCATTCACCGCAGTTACTTGGTCAACATTTTGTATGTTGCAGAAATTGCCCCTTGGTTTAACGGGGCCTATAATCTCACGCTAAAGGACGCCAAACGCACCCAGCTGCCCGTCTCGCGCTCCTATGCGAAAGAGCTGCTCAAGCTGTTGGAAGGCAGCTGAAGCAAAACACTCCCTTTTTTTTGCGATTCACGCAAACAATCGCGCATCATACACGCGAAACCAGCCGGACTTTAGAAAAAAACATATAATCAGATTAAAGCGCTTACAAAATGTAATTTTCTGAAAAAAGGAGCTGGTGTGTATGGCCCAATCGACAGCCGGGAAACAGTCACAGCAGAAGGGGAGCAGTGAACAAAAAGATCGGTACACTGCGATCGTGCAGTCACAAGAGTTCAAACGTTTGCTTGCCGCGAAAAAAGCTTTTATCATTCCTCTTACGCTCTTTTTCTTTATTTTTTACTTCGCATTACCCCTCATGACCGCCTATTCAAAAGTGCTGAACACCCCGTTTTACGGATCGATCACATGGGCATGGGTGTTTGCCTTCGCGCAATTCATCATGACCTGGGCGCTTTGCATGATTTACACCCGCAAGGCAGGGAAGTTCGACCAGATGGTGAATGAAATCAAGCAGAAATGGGCAAAAGGTGGTGACTCGAAATGAATGTGACCGCATTTCTTCTCTTTTTGGCAATCGTGCTCGTAACACTGGTGATCACTTATTTCGCGTCCAAGCGTTCCAAGACGGCAAGCGAGTTTTATACAGCGGGTGGCGGCTTGACCGGCTGGCAAAACGGGCTGGCAATCGCCGGTGACTATATGTCCGCCGCATCGTTTTTGGGTATCGCCGGAACGATTGCGCTCGTCGGCTTCGACGGCTTCTTCTACAGCATCGGGTTCCTTGTCGCCTATCTGGTCGTGCTTTACCTGGTGGCGGAGCCGCTGCGTAACCTTGGCAAATATACGATGGCTGACATGATCGCCGCGCGTTTTGACGATAAAAAGGTTCGCGGCGTCGCGGCGCTCAATACGGTAACCATTTCGATCTTTTACATGATTGCGCAGCTGGTCGGCGCGGGCGCTTTGATCAAGCTGCTGCTGGGCCTCGATTACACGACGTCCGTACTGATCGTCGGCGTGCTGATGACCGTTTACGTCGTGTTCGGCGGGATGACGGCGACGAGCTGGGTTCAGATCGTCAAAGCGGTTCTGCTAATGGCAGGGACCTTCATCATCTCGCTTATCGTGTTTGCCAAATTCGGCTTTAGCATCGATGCGATGTTCGCACATATGAAGACGGCGACACCGCTCGGCGACGTGTTCCTCAATCCCGGCAACAAGTACAAGGATGGCATCGACATGATCTCTCTTAACATGGCACTTGTGCTCGGAACGGCAGGTCTTCCGCACATTTTGATTCGCTTTTTCACGGTAAAGGACGCACAAACGGCAAGAAAATCGGTTGTATATGCAACCTGGATCATCGGTATCTTTTATGTCATGACGCTGTTCCTTGGCTTTGGCGCAGCTGCTTTCGTCGGCATTGACGCAATCAAAGCAGCCGACAAGGCGGGGAATATGGCCGCACCGCTTTTGGCAAAAGTGTTGGGAGGCGACTTCCTGTTCGCGTTCGTTTCTGCCATCGCATTTGCCACCATTCTTGCCGTAGTGGCAGGTTTGGTACTGACCGCCGCATCTGCATTCTCTCACGATTTTTACAGCCATATCGTACGCAAGGGAAAGGCGACGGAGGGCGAGCAGGTTAAGGTCGCGAAATGGGCATCAATCGGCGTTTCCATCATCTCCATCATCCTTGCGCTGTTTGCACAAAAAATGAACGTTGCATTCCTTGTCTCGCTTGCGTTTGCCGTGGCAGCGAGCGCCAATCTCCCGGTCATCATCTTCACGATCTTCTGGAAGCGTTTCAATACGACGGGCGCGGTGACGGGAATGCTGGTCGGGCTGTTCAGCGCCTTGCTGCTGGTGATTCTGGGCCCGAATGTTTGGGCAGTGAAAGAAGGAGCCGCGATCTTGGTCGGAGAACCGCTCTTCCCGCTCGCCAACCCTGGCATTGTCTCCATCCCGTTAGGCTTTTTGGCCGCCTTTCTGGGGACGTTGTTCTCCTCTAAAGCGCCAGCGGATGAGAAAAAATTCGACGAAATTTTGGTTCAAGCAAACACTGGGATCAAAGGAACCGTGTAACACATAGAGGCAAAGCCGGATAACCCGCAGGTTTTCCGGCTTTTTTTCATTCCCATCGTTCTTGCACGCCGTGTATAATAATGGAAAAGCTACAAGAAAAGGAACATGCGATGGATATTACGACCGTTTTCTTTTTTTTGGCCATTATTGTCGGAACATTGGCAATTACGTATTCGGCGGCGAAGCGAACCTCGACCCCACATGATTTTTATGCGGCGGGCAACCGGCTGACCGGCATGCAGAACGGGTTAGCCATCGCCGGCGATTACATGAGCGCGGCTTCCTTTTTAGGAATCACTGGTGCGATCGGTATTTACGGATTCGACGGCTTTTTTTATTCGCTTGGGTTCCTTGTATCTTATCTGGTTATTCTTTTCATGGTGGCAGAGCCGCTGCACAATTTGGGAAAGTATACGTTGGCTGATTCGATCATCCAGCGTTTCGACAGCAAGCGATTGCGCGGTGTCATCGCGATGACCAACATTTTAATCACGATCTTTTACATGATCGCCCAGCTTGTCGGGGCAGGGGCACTGATCCATCTGCTGCTGGATGTCGATTATCGATCAGCTGTCTTTATCGTTGGAAGCTTGATGACGACCTTCGTGCTGTTCGGCGGGATGATTGCCGCTTCCTGGGTGCAGATTATCAAGGCGATCTTGCTTTTGTCCGGAACACTAATCGTTTGCCTGATCGTGCTGTCGCGATTCGATTGGAGCCTCGTGGCCATGTTTGACCATGTGACCAATGCGACGCCATACGGGATTAACATTTTGTACCCCGGCAACCAATTCGAAAATCCATTTGATACCATCTCGCTTCATCTCGCGCTGATTTTGGGCACCGCGGGACTGCCTCACATTTTGGTCCGTTTTTTTACCGTACGTGATGCAATTGAAACGCGGCGCTCGGTGATGAATGCTACCTGGATGATTGGCGCTTTCTATTTAATGACGTTTGTGCTTGGATTCGGCGCGATTTCGTTTGTCGGGTGGGACGCGATCCGCGCAGCGGAGTTTGGCGGCAATTTGACGGTCCCGATGTTGGCTCGCGCGCTTGGCGGCGAATTTTTGATGGCGTACGTCTCTGCTGTCGCCTTCGCAACCATCTTGGCTGTGGTGACCGGGCTTGTCATGTCTGCCTCATCCGCGTTTGCGCACGATTTTTACAGCCATATCGTCCGCGGCGGAAGCTCTTCGGAGAGCGAGCAGTTTTTGGCCGCCAAATGCTCAGCTGTCGCTGTCGGAGCCATATCCATCTTGATAGCTATCGGCGGTCAAAAGATGAACGTGGCGATTTTGGTCGCCCTCACGTTTGCCGTGGCAGCGTCGGCCAATCTTCCGCTGATTTTGTTCACGCTATACTGGCGGCGTTTTACGGCAGGGGGAGCGATCTGCGGCGTGATATGCGGCCTGCTTTCTTCACTGTTTCTCGTGATTGTCAGTCCGAATGTGATGGATCCGGTGCATGGGCTGATCCGGACGGAACCGTGGTTTCCGCTAACCAATCCCGGCATTGTGAGCATTCCGCTCGGTTTTCTCGGTGCGGTGATCGGCACGTACTGCTCACCCCGACAATGTGATGAAAAACGTTTCGATGGGGTGCTGCTTCAGGCTCATACGGGGATTCGCTGGCAGGATCCTGATCAATAATGGTAACCGGCTATCAGTTAGCAGCTAACTACCTTAATTACCCCGTTCCTGCTTGAGTGCTGCAAGTCATATAGGCAATGCTAGAATTGACCCAAGAGAGCGAGACGATCTCCATGATTCACGACGCGTGTACGGTCATGAAAATGGAAGAGTAGGTAAAGGAGACGTTCAACATTTTGCTGTTGAACGTTTTTTTCTAATGAAATCTCCCATTTCCTCAAAAATGGGACAGATTCATCAAGATAGATGCTGTGGCAATAATAGAAAACAAGCAATATCTTGATGATGAGAAAGCAAGTTAGGAGGTGATTTACATGTCGTCTTCTCATCACCAACACTCGAATTCCACTAGCGATCATCATCGTCATCACTCGAATTCCACTAGCGATCATCATCATAAGCATAAGCACCATCACAAAAATCAGAATTGCTTTGCCTTTGATGCTAGACGGAATACGTTTGGCAGTGAAAACATCACATTGGTAGGAACAACGACAGTCACCAACCGCACGGAGCTGGCAAGGGTTTTCGTACCTTGCAATGGTACAGTGAAAATTGACGGTGTCGTTGGCTGGCAGGCAACTGCCGATGCGAGCGGCAACCGGGTACCTGTGTTGTTCGAGATTTTCCGAAACGTGGTAGATAGCAACAACCTGATCTTCAGCACGCTGGATTCTGCTGCCATCATCGACAACACAGATGTGGGTGCACGGTTTGTTACAACTGCATTCACTACGGTAGATGCACGCTTTCCTTTTGCAGGCGGCAGTGCCATGAGTGGAATCGGCAACATTCCTGGATTTCCATTCCAGCCAGGCGCCACGTATATCTTGACGGCACGTGCAGTAGAGCCAGGCGATCGGGCTGTCATTACCGGACCAGTCGTGCTTGAGGCGGAAGTCGAGCGTCGTCGCAATGAAAGCTCTAGTTCTGACCATCGCCGCCGCCGTCGTCGTCGTTGCAAACCTTGCAAATGCGTATGCAAGCGTAAGTGCCGCAAGCGCCGCAAATGCTAATTTGATGGAAAAGAATGGCCCAATGACCTCTTCCACACAGTTGGGAGAGGTCTTTTATCTTCATAGCGGAGTGAGCAGCATGGAAGAAGAGATACTACCTACGGTTGCGAAAAACTACCGATTCAATATTCGCCAGGCAGAATTGCTTCACTATACACCGAGAACGCTCGTATTGCGAATTCAGACCGATGACGGACCATTTGTCGTCAAATCCATCTTTGCGGATCGCGACCGAATGTCCTTCATTTTGGCAGTCGAACATTATTTACGGGGAAAAGGAGTAGCCATTCCACAGACCATCCCGATGGAAAACGGTGAATTTATTTTTTTCTGCAACGGCACCCCTTACACCGTGCAAGAGTACGTAGAGGGAAAACCGTTGCACATCACCTCCAAAAGCGCTTGCACGGAACGAGGCCGGTTACTTGGACACTTTCATGCGTGTTCACTTGGGTTTAACGCAGGGGATGTCAAGCCGTGCCAGGGGATTGCGGAATGGGAGCAAATTTATCAGGAGGAACTTCAAACCATGATTGGCTGGCGCGAACAATATCGGTCCTCAAAAGAAAAAGAGCATCAACTCGTCATGCGATCAATCGATTTCTTTATTCGGGCCGGAAAACAACTTTTGCGCATACTCACCCAAAATCAGTATTTTTCAGAGGTGCGAGCGGAGCCACTGGAACGCCAGTTTTTGTGTCACGGAGACTTCCATACAGGGAATGTGCTATGGAATGAGAAGATGCAGCGATTCACCATCATCGATTGGGAGTTTACCCGCTTTGACTATCCTTCTGTCGATTTGGGGAGGCTGCTCTCTATCATTATGCGCCACAACAACCGTTGGAATGAAGCCAGCTTTTCTGCTCTCTTGTCCGGCTATCTCGAACAAAACCCGCTTAGCGAAAAGCAAATGGAGCTGCTCTATCTTGATCTTGCCTTTCCGCATCAATTTGAAAGATTTTTGCGTAAGAACTGGTTTGAAGAGTTTACAGTAGGCGAGATCCGGCAATTTTTGCAGCGGGAAGAGGAAAAGACTCGCTTTCTATTGCGGGCATTGGAGCGGTAAGGGAAGAGGTTTTGCCTTCTCTCGATTTGCTTCTACCAAAATATGTGATTATCCTCCTGCAAGTGCCGTCACAGCTAGTACCCGAAATTGATATATATAACGTATCACAAGAAGAAAGGATAAGGTGAGATGTATGAATCGAAATGAAATCCAAGAATCCATGCAAGAGTCGATGACCGAATTTCGCAATAATTTAGAGAACAGCATCAGAGAAATGTTGAAAAGCCTTCCAGTAGATGCATTGAAAAATGTGAAGGTAGGGCTTGATGGCGTGCCGGGATTGGGAGAAAACTTCATGAGCAATCTAAATACCAAAATTCAAGACATTATCAATGCTAGCTTGGAACTGGCGAAACAGGCAGTCGAGAACGGTGCTGAGGGTAGCAGCGAACAAGGTGAACCGGAAAGCCTTGTAACAACACACACCGTAATCAATGGGAAAACGATTGAGTAAATAGCTTCTACCATCAATGAAAGAGCAAAAAATCGAGCTTAGTGGGAGGTGAACGAGATGGGGTCCCGTAGAAGAGATGATGAGCTTGAGATTATTAAAGAAATCGAAAACAGTGGGAATGCCCAGGCAGGAAATGGTGGTACTGCGAGCGGTGGTGATGTCACCCCCGTATCTCTTGGAGGAAATGGTGGCTCGGGATCAGGTGGAATAGCAACAGGAGGTTCCGTAACGGCAGTGGGAAACACCGGAGGAGCAGCCACTGCTACAGCAACTTCGTCGGCTACGAGCATTGGAAACGGCAATGTTACGGTCGCGGCTTCGAGTGCTTCGTCAGTTGGGGGAACAGGTGCAATCTCCACAGGAGGAACTGCCGACGCGAATGGTGTGGGCGGAAGCGGCGGCACTGGTGGCGCATCGACCGGTAGCGCGAACGGCGGTCTGGCAAATGGTGGAATCGCCGAGGCAGAAGCTAAGATTAAAGGTGAGTGTTGATAAGCCGGTCATAGAAAAGGGGTGATCACAGTGAGTCAGGAACTAGTGGAAAATGAAGATACTCTCCCGAACGGGCAGCAATCCACGGCCAACGCTACGGCAAATGCCCTCGGAGGCTTAGGTGGTCAAGCGTACAATTTAACGTACGTCGATAATTATTCAACACTGATGCTCGTCTATTCATTTCTGTCCCTTCTAGGTAGCCAAGCGGGTCAAGGTGCCAATCTGAGTCAAGCTGCGAGCGAATTGACGCCGCTGCTCAAGTCGGTCATGGAAGAAGAAAAACGGTATCGGCAAGCCTTCTTGGATGCGGTTGAATCTTTGAAAAAATAAACGGTGTTGATAGGAAAATATGTTCTTGCCTTCCTTCATTGGCCGTTACAAGATGTCCAAGCAAAAAATATAACTATAAAAGGACAAAAGAAGGGAGTGAAAAATATGAGTTGTCGGCGTAAACATTCAAAAACAAAGGTATTTCGCACAAACATTGCGGAAGTCAAAAGAAGCGGTAATGTGGTGGCGGGAGCAGGTGGTACCGCCACTGGCGGTACTGACGGCGTAGCTGTCAGTGTAGGTGGAGAAGGAGAAAATGTCGAGATTGCCACGATTCTCTCGAAAAACAGCTTTGGCGGTTTCGCTGTTGCTGCTCTGAATGCGGGCGGTAATATCATCGTTAACAATCAAAATAATAGCGTCAACGTTGCAAGCCCATTTGCCAATACCACGCAAACGATCAATAGTAACGCTATAACTGGCGGAAATACTGGGATTGCAACCGGAGGAAACGCTTCTTCCAACACAACTGGCGGAATTGGCGGTGCAGGCGGTTCTACTACTCACCAGTCGAATGGCGGCAATGCAGCTGGGGGCAATGCCAAAGCCAAAATCAAAGCCAAAGCCAAAGCAAAAGTCCATTAAAAGTGTTCTGCTGGCAAGGAGATCGAGGCTTTGGGCATGGGAAAGGGGCAGGGATGCCTGCTCCTTTTTTACATAATGGCAAGCGGTGAGAGGATCCTCATTAGCCAAAGGCTAAAGCGGCGTTTGGGACGTACAAAAAACACTCCTAACTAGGATAAATAGGGACACGCTCGAAAGCCCTTTTAGGAGAGTCGGAACCTATGGTGCTGCAGAAGCAGCTGAAAGTGGATGTGCTAGGTTATGAAGGCAAATTCCGAATTGCCGACTATGCCAGTTGGAAAAAGTTGAAGAACAATTGGGATAACGTTTTCAGCAAAAGCGAGATTATTGTCGATGTCAAGGTGTTTATCCGCGATTACGGCTCGGCCGGCCGAAAAGTGTAACAGGTGTGTCGCTGGTAATTGCGCATAAACCATGATACAGTGTAATCGTTCCAATGATGATGAAAAGCAATGAGCCCCTTACATGGGCAAAGAATGAAAGATAGAGGAGAGTCACATGAAGCGCTTAATCAAGGTAACCATCCATGATTTCAGTAAAATTGAACAGCATCTGAATGACGCGAAAGAGATTGAACTGTATCACTCAGCCAATGGCAAACTGTATGAAGCCGTCATCGAGCATGACGATTACGCCGTGATTGATCTAAACGATGAAGAGTATATTGAACTTGCCCCAAACGAATATGAGCTGATGATCCCGGAGTGGAAAGTGGTTGGCAAGACAGGGGATATGATCATTGAAACCATGTCCGATCCTGCAGACGACCGCGCGCTCTTGTACCGCGGAATCGATGGGGTGGGCAATGTGGTAGCAGAGCCGCAATCGATCAATAAGCAGCTGATCATGCAGTTATACAAAGGGTGGTTCGCCAAGGAAAAGGCGAAAGCTGAATAACCTTCGGCTGCGGCCCAATAAAAGAAAAAAACAGCAGAGCGCGATTCTGCTGTTTTTTCTTTTCCCTTTTTTACATTTCTTCCGGCGCTTTCAAGCCGAGCAGGCGCAAGCCTTCCTTCAGAACGATGACAACAGCGGCGACCAACTGCAAGCGCGTTTGCTTGACATCTTCTTCCTCAGCCAAAATGCGGACATTCGCATAAAATTTATTGAACAACTGGGCCAAATCGATAACGAATTTCCCGATAAAGGATGGATCGAAATCGGCAGCGGCACGGTCGACGATGTCTGGGAATTGGCTCAATGCGGTGATGACGGCCCATGCTTCTTTGCTGTCGAGCGCACCCTCTGCCAGCGTCGGCTCGGTCGTTGGTTGGTAGTTGCCCTTGCGCAAAAGCGAGCACGCGCGCGCATGCGTGTATTGCACATACGGACCCGTTTCGCCTTCGAATGTAAGCATCTCTTCCAAGGAGAAGTTGATGTCATTGAGGCGGTAGTTTTTCAGGTCGTGGAACATGACGGCGCCAACACCGACTTGGCGAGCCACTTCATCTTTGTTTGCGAGCGTCGGATTTTTCTCCTCGATGACTTTTTTCACGTCTGCGATCGCTTGTGCCAGCACTTCTTCGAGCAAGACGACTTTACCTTTACGGGTGGACATTTTTTTGCCATCCTTGAGCATCATGCCGAATGGGATGTGGTACATTTCATACGCCCAGTCGAAGCCCATTTTTTGCAGCACTTTGTACAGCTGCTGGAAGTGCAGGCGTTGCTCGCCACCGACGACATATACCGCTTTGGCGAAATCGTACGTCTCGTGGCGATACAAAGCCGCTGCCAGGTCGCGAGTCGCGTACAGCGTCGCGCCATCGGACTTCTTGATCAGGCAAGGCGGCAGGTCGAATTCATCGAGCATAACGACCATCGCACCGTCGGATTCTGTCAGCAGGTTGCGCTCTTCGAGCATCGTGACGACGCGGTCCATTTTGTCATTGTAGAAAGCTTCGCCGTTTGTTGAATCGAATTTGATGTCCATCAGCTCATAAATTTTCATGAACTCCTTCAGCGATTCTTCACGGAACCATTCCCACAGATGCTGCGCCTCTGCGTCGCCATCCTCGAGTTTTTTGAACCACTCACGGCCCTGGTCTTCGAGCGTAGGGTCGTTGGCCACTTCATCATGGAATTGCACGTACAGCTTCAGAAGCTCTTTGATCGGCTCAGCTTTTACTTTCGCTTCGTCACCCCATTTTTGGTAAGCGACGATCAGCTTGCCGAACTGGGTGCCCCAGTCACCGATATGGTTGATACGCACCGGGGTATAGCCTTTCTTTTCCATGATGTTGGCAATCGCGTTCCCGATGCAGGTCGAACGCAGATGGCCCATGGAGAAAGGCTTGGCGATGTTTGGTGAGGAGAGGTCGATCGGAACATTGCGTCCTTGGCCATCCTCCGAGCTGCCGTAAGCGTTGCCTTGGGTGAGGACGGCGGAAATGATATCGGTGCCGACAACATGCTGATCCAAGAACAGGTTGATGTATGGTCCTGCTACTTGTACCTCTTTGAGCGGCGCTCCAGAAATGGCACCAGCCAACTCGGCCGCGATTGCCGGCGGTGCTTTGCGCAATGCTTTTGCCAGTTGGAAACAAGGGAAGGCGATATCGCCCATCGCCGGATTTGGCGGAGTTTCCAGCATGCTGCTCACTTTCTCAAACGGAAAATCTTGAACGCCAAGCCCCGCTAATGCTTCCGTGATTTTGGTTGCTACTTGCAATTTGTGATCCATATCCATTCATCCTTTCAAAAATAGAAAAACCCCTCGTCTCTCCACAATGAATTGGAAAAGAGACGAGAGGTTGTATATACTCCCGCGGTGCCACTCTTACTTGTTTCATTACGAATCAGCTTGGAGTTCCAATGCCGTTCGATTAACGAAACCGCTTGACTGCTGTAACGGGCAGACCCGACGCTCCCTACGCAGCCAACTGTGGCGTTCGGGAGGTTTCTCCAAGGGGCGTTTCATCAAGTGTGCATGCCGGGCTTCCACCGCCCCCGACTCGCTTTGCTGCAGCAAAATGATTACTTTCCTTATCATCGAACCAAATATCGTACTAACCGCCATTATAACGGACTGTCCCGTCAGATGCAACGTCTGGTTGTCAGAACAATGCGGCCCGAGTTATTCCTTATCCGGTTTCAGGTCGTCGAGGTCAGCGAAAAACTTGCGAGTCAGCTCTTCCTTGTCTTTGGCTTCCATCCACTGCTGCTTGTATTGCAGAAGGCGATCGAGCAGGGCGTGCTCTTCTTGTGCCTCTTGCTCCAGGTTGAAGTTTTCCGTCGGGTCAAACCACATCAGACGGTCATCCGTTCCGGTGCGCAGGTACGGCTTTTGCCAGTTGGTCGGGTATACATACGGCTCCTCGCCGAACATGAAGCCGAGCACGTCGTCAGAATCGAGTGGCAGGAAGTGTTCGAACTGGTCGTTTCTGCCCTCGGACAGATTCATATGGAACAGCGAATACCAGAGGTAATGCTGACCGGATGTGCGGTCTTTGGCGATCGCGTACGTTTCCGATTCCGTCGCATGTAGCTCTTTGATTTTGTCCAGCTTGTCGATAAACGCTGATTTGGACAATTGCTCTTTGTCTTCCAAAGACAATCACACCTTTCATTGGGTCGTATCTTTCATTATCTCATCAATGGGGGTATCGCTGCAAAAGAAAAATGACGTGCTCCTCCCCGTTAATCAGGACACGTCATTCTCAAGGTATGTTATGTCATGTTTCTCTCACATGTTTCAGCGCTCTCATGGAGACCCCTGCGTTTGTTACGGGATTAGCATTCAGCTGCGCCAACGATCACAAGCAGAATGAAAAGTACCAGCACCAGAGCGAAGCTGTCACCAAAGAAGTTTCCGCAAAATGATGTACTCACGTATTGTGCCTCCTTCCATGTGGTTGAATCATGTGAATCTGTTCAAGAAGTCTGTTGTTTCATTGCTTCTTGTGCTTACAGTCTATACGGGATAGCCTATCCTGTTGTGGGCGGTTGCCCACGGGAAATGAAATTGGGCGCTTTTGCCTGTCCGGCATTTATCCATTGACGGATGAGAAACAGGAATGGTAATATACAACGTAATACATTGTGAATACTTTAAGGAACTCTTATCAAGAGAGGTAGAGGGACTGGCCCTATGAAACCTCGGCAACCGTACATCTGTACAGGTGCCAATTCCAGCAGAGCGCGCTGCGCTTTGAAAGATGAGAGGAACTTACGTGATATGCGTAGAGAGTCCTCTTCTTTTTTTTCTATAAGAAGGGGACTCTTTTGTATTTTGATGGGGGAAGGGAAGAGGAAACCACATGACAAAACCTACATTTCAAGAGCAATTGGCGAAAAAAATCCTCGTATTGGATGGCGCGATGGGGACGATGCTCCAACAGGCGAACTTAACGGCTGATGATTTCGGCGGGGACGATCTGGAGGGCTGCAATGAGATTTTGAACATCACCAGACCGGATGTGATCCGTCATATCCATGATACGTATTTCGAAGCGGGCGCTGACATTATCGAGACCAACACATTTGGCTCGACCAGCATTGTCCTGGCCGAATACGACATTTCGGAGCGGGACGAGGAGCTAAACATTGCGGCGGCACAGATCGCACGTGCTTCGGCGGATCATTATTCCACGCCGGAATGGCCACGATATGTCGCAGGTGCAATGGGACCGACGACCAAAACGTTGTCGTTGACCGGTGGCGTCACGTTTGATGAGCTGGTGGAAAACTACTATCGCCAAGCCAAAAGCCTGATCATCGGCGGCGTCGATGTGCTTTTGCTTGAAACTTCCCAAGACACGTTGAATGTGAAGGCGGGCGGGATCGGCATTCGCAAAGCGTTTTCAGAATTGGGCCGCGAATTGCCCGTGATGATCTCGGGTACGATCGAGCCGATGGGTACGACGCTGGCTGGCCAAAATATCGAGGCGCTTTACATTTCCATCGAACATTTGCAGCCAATTTCCATCGGGTTGAACTGTGCGACAGGACCTGAGTTCATGAAAGACCATCTGCGTACATTGTCGGAGCTGGCGCAATGCGCGGTCAGCTGTTATCCGAATGCAGGTCTGCCGGATGAGAACGGCCACTACCACGAATCGCCACAGGGGCTGGCTTCCAAGCTGGCAGCATTTGCCGAGGCTGGCTGGCTCAACGTCGCAGGCGGCTGCTGCGGGACGACACCGGAGCACATTCGCGCAATTGCAGAAGCGATGAAACACATCAAGCCGCGTGGCAAGGCTCAGCCCCATCCAGCAGCGGTTTCCGGGATCGAGACGGTGTTCGTCGAAGATGACAATCGCCCGCTCTTGGTCGGGGAGCGTACTAACGTCATCGGTTCCAAAAAATTCAGAGATTTGATCGCGGCGGGATCTTACGAGGAAGCGTCGGACATCGCTCGCGCACAAGTGAAGCGCGGCGCGCACGTCATCGACGTCTGCCTGGCTGACCCGGACCGCGATGAATATCACGATATGGAGCAGTTCCTCTCGTTTGTGGCCAAAAAAGTGAAGGCGCCGCTCATGATTGACTCTACCGACGCCAATGTGCTGGAGCTGGGACTGAAATTTTCTCAAGGGAAAGCGATCATCAACTCGATCAACCTTGAGGACGGACTCGAGCGGTTCGAGCAAGTGGTGCCACTGATTCACAAATACGGGGCGGCTGTCGTTGTTGGTACGATCGACGAGAAAGGAATGGCGGTTACGCGCGAACGGAAGCTGGAAGTTGCGAAACGTTCCTATGATCTGTTGGTCAATGAATTCAAGCTTAACCCGCAGGACATCATTTTCGACCCGCTTGTATTCCCCGTCGGAACAGGGGATGAACAATATATCGGTTCAGCTAAGGAGACTGTGGAAGGGATTCGCCTCATCAAGGAAGCGATGCCCGAGTGCAAAATCGTCCTTGGCGTCAGCAACATTTCGTTCGGCTTGCCTAATGCTGGACGCGAGGTGCTGAATGCGGTCTTTTTATATCATACGACGTTGGCCGGTCTCGATTATGCGATCGTCAACACGGAGAAGCTGGAGCGCTATGCTTCGATTTCTGAGGAAGAACGCAAGCTGTCCGAAGCGCTCTTGTTTGATACCAATGACGAAACATTAGCCAAATTCACGGAGTTTTACCGTCAGAAGAAAAAAGAAGTAAAGGTGGAAGCGTCCAAACTGACGCTCGAGGAACGATTGGCCGCCTATGTGGTGGAAGGCTCAAAAGACGGCTTGATCCCGGATCTGGAGCTGGCGCTGAAAAAATATGCACCGCTCGAGATTATCAACGGTCCGCTGATGCGCGGAATGGAAGAGGTGGGACGCCTCTTCAACGCCAACCAGCTAATCGTTGCGGAAGTGCTGCAGAGCGCGGAAGTGATGAAGGCGTCTGTGTCCTTTTTGGAGCCGTTCATGGAGAAGTCCGAAAGCGCTGCGAAAGGAAAAATATTGCTCGCGACGGTAAAAGGGGATGTGCATGACATCGGGAAAAACCTGGTGGAAATCATCCTGTCGAACAACGGTTACAATGTTGTGAACCTCGGCATCAAAGTGACGCCGGAGCAGCTGATCGCCTCGGCACGCGAGGAAAATCCTGATGCAATCGGATTGTCCGGCCTGCTAGTGAAATCGGCTCAGCAGATGGTCATCACCGCGCAAGATTTGCGCGAAGCTGGCATTCATGTGCCGCTGATGGTAGGGGGAGCTGCGCTGACACGTAAGTTCACTTCGAATCGGATTGCCCCTGAATACAGCGGTATCGTCGTCTATGCGAAAGACGCGATGGACGGCCTTGATTTGGCTAACAAGCTGCAGGACGAAGAGGCACGCAATAAGCTGTGGGCAGAACAGCAGGCTGCTTTGGAGGCAGCGCAGCAGACTGAGGAGCAAAAGCCAGTCGAGGCAGCGGTTTCGCAGAAGCCGAAGCGCTCCGCGATCAGCCGCACGACGCCGATCTATTTGCCGCCAGACACCGAGCGCCACGTGCTCCGCAACTATCCGATTGCACATCTGCAGCCGTACATCAACCAACGGATGCTGCTCGGCAAGCATTTGGGCGTGCGGGGCAACGTCGAGAAGATGATCGCAGAGGGCGATGAAAAAGTATTGCGTCTGGTCGATGTGGTCGACAGCTTGATCGCCGAGGCGAAGACGGACAACACGATTCAGGCGCACGGGATGTATCAATTCTTCCCAGCGCAGGCCGATGGGGATGACATCCTCATCTACGATTCGAACGATCACAGCAAGCTGTTGGAACGTTTCACCTTCCCGCGGCAAGCGGAAGACCCATTCCTTTGCCTGTCGGACTTCTTGCGGCCAGTGGAAAGCGGTGAAATGGATTATGTCGGCTTCCTGACGGTTACGGCCGGCTTTGGCATCCGCGAGCGATCTACCGAGCTCAAAGAACGAGGCGACTACCTCCGTTCCCACGTGATGCAGGCGCTGGCGCTGGAGTGCGCCGAAGCGTTTGCCGAGAGGATCCACCATGTAATGCGCGATAACTGGGGCTTCCCGGACCCGACGGAGATGACCATGCTGGAACGTTTTGGCGCTCGCTATCAAGGGATTCGCGTGTCTTTTGGATATCCGGCTTGCCCAAGCCTAGAAGACCAGGAGAAGCTGTTCCGCTTGCTGAAACCGGAAGATATTGGCATTCAATTGACAGAAGGATTCATGATGGACCCGGAAGCATCCGTTTCCGCGATGGTATTTGCCCATCCAGAAGCGCGTTACTTCAACGCAGGCCCGTCATTGGTGGAAGCATAGAGCGATTTTTGAGGAAGGGAGGGAACCAGATTGGCAAACAAACCGAATTTGAAAGAATATGTAAAAGATCATCTGATAGTCGGCGATGGCGCGATGGCCACACAGCTGTACCAGCTTGGCGTGCCTGTCGGCGTCAGCTACGAGGAATTGTGTTTGTCCAATCCGCAGCTGGTGCAAAGCGTGCACGCGGCCTATTATCGGGCGGGTGCGCGCCTGATCGAAACGAACACATTTAGTGCAAACCGGGACAGCCTGACACGTTTCGGGCTGGAAAGCAAAGTGACGCGGATCAATCGCGCTGCCGTGACGATCGCTCGCAATGCGGTCGGGGAAGATGCGTACGTTATCGGCGGAATCGGCTCCATTATCGCGGGCCGCGTCCGCAGCCAGCAGCTGGATGAATACCGTGACCAATTCGAGGAGCAGGCGACCGCGCTCCTCCATGCAGGCGCGGATGGCATCCTGCTTGAGACGTTTCTCGATTTGGATGAATTGCGACTAGCAGTGGAAGTGATTCGTCCGCTAACCGAGCTGCCGATCATTGCCCAGTTGGCAACACTGGAGGTGGGCCGAACACGGGACGGCTATACGCTCACCGAAGCATTCGCGCAGCTGCAGCAAAGCGGTGCCGACATCGTCGGACTCAACTGTCGCCTAGGTCCGGCAGAAGTCATTCGCTCGTTTGAAACAACTGTCACACCGGACGACATCCTCTTGTCGGCATTCCCCAACGCGGGTCGCCTTGGCCTCTCCGACGGGGAATATGCTTACAAATCGTCACCTGATTATTTCGCCCAAAGCGCTTTGCTGCTGCGCAAACAAGGCGTCAGAATCATCGGCGGCTGTTGCGGTACAACACCGGATCACATCCGGGCAATGGCGGAAGCACTGGCTGAGTTGCCCCCGGTTGAACGGTTCAATCCGAGTCCGGCAACAGAGCCGCGCATCGAGATCGGCACCGTCGCTCCACGCCGTACGCCGCATATCGTTGACAAGGTAAAACAACAGCACACGATCATTGTAGAGTTTGACCCGCCGAAAGATTTGGATGCAGAGGGCTTCTTGCACGGCTGCTGCGAATTGCACAATGCCGGAGCGGATGCAGTTACATTAGCGGACAACTCGCTTGCCAACGTGCGAATGAGCAACATGGCGCTGGGTGCGATGATGAAGAGTCAATACGGCTTGGAGCCGCTTTTGCATTTGGCCTGCCGCGACCGCAATCTGATCGGTCAGCAGTCGCATCTGATGGGCTTGCATGCGCTCGGCATCGACCAAGTGCTGGTCGTCACAGGGGATCCATCTCGCTTCGGCGATCTGCCGGGGGCAAGCTCCGTATTCGATGTCACATCATTCGACCTCATCCGAATGATCAAGCAGCTCAATGAAGGCATATCGTTTTCTGGGCGACCGCTTAAACAAAAAGCCAATTTCTTGGTTGGTGCAGCGTTTAACCCGCATGTACGCCAGATCGAGGCGGCTGTCCAACGTCTGGAGCGGAAGGTGGAGGCGGGCGCCGACTACATCATGACGCAGCCGGTTTACGACGCGGAAACGATTAAATTGATCTATGATGCGACCAAACACATCGACATTCCGATTTTCATTGGCATCATGCCGCTCACAAGCTACCGCAACGCGCAATTTCTGCACAACGAAGTGCCGGGAATCAAGCTTTCCGACATGGCTCTGGAGCGCATGAAAAACGTGGAGGGCGAAGCGGCCCGCCAAGAAGGAATCCAAATGGCCAAGGAGCTTTTGGATGTTGCAATGAGCTATTTCAAAGGCATTTACTTGATCACGCCGTTCAACTATTACCAGATGACCGTCGAGCTGACCCAGTACGTACGTAAGCAAGCACTGCTGCAGCCGACGCGCTGACAATTGAAATCGAGCAAAAAAGCCAACTCCCTAATCGGACTGTTGGCTTTTTTGTGTACACGTACGCGACTAGTCTGGTATCGCAAATAAAGGGCGTTTCGCATAAAGCAGCTACTTGTTTTTTTTACGAAAACGGCGCACCTTCATCAAGTTGCCGCAGCATTTGTCGTCACACCAGCGCGCTGCACGATTGCGACTTTGGTCGTAAAAAATCCAGCGGCAATCCGAATTGTCGCACATTTTCAGCCGGCGCAGATCACCTTTCGCGAGCAATTCGGCCAAATCGAGCGCGATCCGGGCTGTGACGTACGGCCAGCCGTTGAGTGCACTCACTTGTGTAAGCTGCAACCCGTTTTCGGTGCGGGACAGCTGTGGATAAGAAGAGTACGGCTGCAAAGCTTCGTTGAAAAAGGCAATGTCCGCATCGCGCAGTGGCTCTCCGGCGACGGTATATTCGACGATTGTGCGCAAGCTGTCGCGAAACAAGGTCAAGTCACGCACGTCTCTTATCGCCGAGAGATCGGCGGGCAAGTCCCATTTTGCCAAAAACCACTCCAGCCAGTCTGCTTTCTCCAAACGGTTCTCGTGACGTCCAGAGCCGCGCCAATCCCTCCAGTCGCTATTAAGAAAATCCAAGCTTATCAATTCCATAGAAAATCCTCCTGCTTGTGCCTTGAAATCATTTCCAGTCTGTGCTACGTTATATTTGTAACCATCTATTTCTGTTATGATAGTTACGTGATCGGTTGTTCTTTTTTGCCATTATACCGCTGAAAAAAAGAAATGAGTAGACATTGCGAGGAGGATTCGGGATGAATCGGATGGAGCTGCTGTTGCATGAATTGGAGATCACAACGGAGACGGAAGACTGGTATCCGCCGCTGCACGTTGCCTTGGAAGGGGTTACGGCAGCACAAGCGAGCTGGAGACCGCAGGGGGAAGCCGCCAACACGATTTGGGAGACGGCGAATCATCTGCTGTTTTACAAGGAACGCTTGCTCAAACAACTGACGGTAGGCTACACGAACCCGCAGGGCATGACCAACGATGACACGTTTGCCGTCGATGCGGCGCCGGATGATGAAGCTGCCTGGCAAGCGACACGCGAGCGGCTTGTGGCAGTTCATCGCGATCTGCATGCCTTGCTCTCCTCTATGCCTGAGGAGGCCTTCGACCGTCCCCATCCGACCCGTCCGCTCGGCTTGATGGTGACCAGCATTGTTTTGCACGACGCTTGTCATACCGGTCAAATCGTGATGATCCGCAAGCTGCAAGGGTCATGGCCTGCCCGCCGTTTGTTTGAGTAAAACGCGTCCTCGATCCTAACCAAGTGGGTTATTTTTGTCCCTTCCCGCATAGACTTCTTTTGAGATGGGGGGAGGGACGATGGCTCCTTTTCGGTTTCGCCGTCGACGCATGTACGCTCCGATTTCGCGAAAACGGCTGTATTTCTTTTCGTTTTTGATTTTTCTGGTACTAACCGTTCAATCACTTTTTTTTGTGGAGCAAAAATTAGAGCCGACCGTCCTGATCATTGCTAAACAAAAAGCCGAACAGCTGGCCAAAGACGCCATTTCCGATGCGGTGACGAAAAAGATCGCGCAGATGAACATTAACAACAACGATTTCATCAAGATGGAAAAGGATAAGGACAACAAGATTAAGGCGATCAATCTGGATTTTAAAGAATATTCGCGAATTTTGGGGGAGACGACCGAGCGGATCAAAAACACGCTGGATGAGTTTGAGTTCGAGCCGACGAAAAATTACATTCCGATTGGATTGGCGACGGGCAGTAGCTTTTTGGCTGAGATGGGGCCAAGTTTGCCTGTTACGTATGTGCCGATCGGCGCGGTGAAGACCAACCTGGAGACCAAAATGGCGGAAGCTGGAATCAACATGGTACTGGTGACCGTCTACATACGCGTCGAGGTGACGCTGAGGATCGTCATACCGTTCGCGACCGACCAGACTACGGTGGTCACGAGTATCCCGATCACCAACTCACTCGTGATCGGCGATGTGCCGGATTACTGGTACAACAACTCGGAAGGAAAGCCGGATGTGCCGCGGCCGTCGGAAGTGCAATTGAATAACTGATGCTTAAAAGCATGCGAAAAAGCCGTTTGGATGAAAAACGGCTTTTCTCTTTGGCTGTCGCGATTTTCATTTCAAAATCAATTGATAAAACGAAACATCCTGGAACTGGTCGAATTTGTAGCCGACCTCGCGGAAGGTGCCGGCCCATTCGAAGCCGAGGCGCTTATGCAGCTGCACGCTCGCATCGTTGCCTTGCGTAATGCCTGCAATCAGCACGTGAAAATCGTTTTCTCTCGCCAGTGCGATCAGTTCATTCATGAGGAGCTTGCCGAGCCCTTTGCCGTGATGCTCATGGTGGATATAAATAGAGGATTCTCCGGTTTGCTGATACGCTTGTTTTTCGCGAAACATGCTGATCGTTGCATAGCCGATGACCGCGCCATCCTGTTCGGCAACGATGAGCGGATAGCGGCCCGTGAACTTGTGGAACCATTTTTCGCGCTGTTCCAACGTTTGTTCTTCCAAGTCAAAGGTTGCGGCAGACGTACGCACAACGTGATTATAGATCGCAAGCAGAGCGGGGAGATCGGAGAGATGTGCATTTCTTACTGTGATTTCTGACATAAGGTCACCGCCTATAGTAGATACAAACATTTTATGTTAGGTTTCCTCACATCGTCAAGAGTAGAAAAAATCCCCGCTCACACCAGTTCGGCGCAAACGGGGATTTGCATAATCGGTTCAGTTGCTTATTACAGCTGGTAAATCGTTTTGTATTTGCTTTCCAGGTAGTCGACCAAATAGTTGGCGTTGGTCAACTCGCCGGTAATATCTTGCAACAGCTCGTTCGGGCTTTTCATTTTGCCATGACGATGAATTTTTTCCTTCAGCCAGCTGCGAATTGGCGCGAATTGGCCAGAGGCGATCAGCTCGTCGTAGTTGCTGATTTCTTTTTTGAGTGTGTTGGTGATTTGCGCGGCATATACGTTGCCCAAGGAATAGGTTGGGAAGTAGCCGAACAAGCCCTCGGACCAGTGAACGTCCTGCATGCAGCCATTTGCATCGGAATCCGGCGTGACGCCGAGATATTCCTGCATTTTTTCGTTCCACAGGTGTGGCAAATCTTCCACCGCGAGCGATCCTTCGATCAAGCCTTTTTCCAGCTCATAACGGATCATGATGTGCAGGTTGTAGGTGACCTCATCGGCTTCGATACGGATGAGCGATGGTGTCACTTGGTTAACGGCACGGTAGAAGCGCTCTACGTTGACGCCTTCCAGCTGAGTCGGGAATTGCTTGGTCAGATCGCCGTAGAAATGGTTCCAGAACGGCAGGCTGCGTCCGACCATGTTCTCCCAATAGCGGGACTGTGATTCATGGATGCCCATCGAAGTGCCGTCGCACAGCGGCGTGCCGAACAGGTCCATCGAGATGTTTTGCTCATAAATCGCATGCCCAGTCTCGTGGATGCTGCCGAACAGGGCAGTGCGCAGATCGTTTGGAATGAAGCGGGTGGTGATGCGCACATCGGTAGGCGCGAACGTGGTGCAGAACGGATGCGCGCTGACATCGAGGCGACCAGCAGCGAAATCGTAGCCGATCTGCTCGACGATGAAGCGATTGAATTTCTCTTGCTCACTTGGCTCGTAATGCTTAGTCAGGAAGCTCGTGTCAGGCTGGTTGGGTGAAGCTGCGATGGCTGCGACGAGATCGACCGTTTTGGCGCGCAGTGTCGCAAACATTGGATCGAGCTGGCCGACCGTCATACCTGGTTCATACATATCGAGCAGAGCGTTGTATTTGTGGCCGTTGTAGCCCCAATAGCCGATGAATTCTTGCTGGAAGGCAACGATTTTTTCCAGGTATGGGCGGAAAGCAGCGAAATCGTTTTTCGGACGAGCTTCCTCCCAAACCGAGCCAGATGTTGCTGTCAGTACGACATACTCTTGGTAGCGGTCCGCAGGCAGCTTTTTCGAACGGTCAAACTCTTTGCGGCATTCCTGAACGGTTTTCGCCAAAATTGGATCGAGGGTCGAAAATACCGCCGGCTCTTCAAGTGCAAGCAAGTATTCCTCCATCTGTGGAGATGTCGCCAGCTTGAAGTGCTCGCCGGACAGCATGCCGATGACGTTGGAGCGGGCTTCGGTTCCTTTGCGGGGAGCCTTGGTGCGCAGGTCCCAGCTCAAGACAGCGATGGCTTGCGAGTACGTCACAAGCTTGTTGACATATTCACGAAACGATTTGACCAATGTTTCCTGGGTCGTAGACATAGCGGGAAATACCTCCTTGCGGTTATGTAGTAAAAAAAATTTTATTAATTCCAATTATACCATAACCTACATCTTTTTCTACCTACTTTCATGCTGCCCCATTTGTCTGTATAATCGTACTGATGGAAGAACCACTTTTGAGCTTAGGAGAAATGTAAATGAGCCAGATGAATCCCAAATGGGCAGAGGAAATTGCCAAACGACGCACGTTTGCAATTATTTCCCACCCGGACGCAGGGAAAACAACGATGACCGAAAAACTGCTCTATTTCGGCGGAGCCATCCGGGAAGCGGGCGTGGTCAAAGGACGGAAAAACTCGAAGCATGCGACATCTGACTGGATGGAGATCGAGAAAAAGCGCGGAATCTCCGTAACCTCCAGTGCAATGGACTTCGAATATGAGGGTCACCATATCAACATTCTGGATACGCCGGGTCACCAGGACTTCAGTGAAGATACATACCGGACGCTGACCGCGGCGGACGCGGCCGTGATGATCATCGACGTGGCGAAAGGTGTGGAGGCGCAGACGATCAAGCTGTTTAAAGTGTGTCGTATGCGCGGGATTCCGATTTTTACGTTCGTCAACAAGCTCGACCGTCACGGGAAAGATCCGTTTGAGCTGTTGGAGGAAATCGAACGCGTGCTGGGTATCCGCTCGTATCCGATGAACTGGCCGATCGGGATGGGCAGCCATTTCTGTGGCGTCTATGACCGGCACAAATCGCGCGTTGAGCTCTATGAGCAAGGCAGCGAGCATAGCGAAATCAAGTTCGTGGAAGTAACGGGTGCTGAAGATCCGCTGATCGGCGATCGTGCAGGTGCGGACTTGTGGCAGCAGCTGCAAGACGAGGTCTCGTTGCTCGACGTGGCAGGCGATGATTTCAACGAAGAGCTGATTGCCACTGGCCAGTTGACACCGGTCTTCTTCGGCAGTGCGATCAACAACTTCGGCGTGCAGACCTTCCTGGACAATTTCCTGGAGATGGCACCGGCGCCAACAGCGAAAAAGAGCTCGATCGGGGAAATCGATCCGTATACGCGCCCGTTCTCCGGTTTTGTTTTCAAAATCCAGGCGAACATGAACCCGGCGCACCGTGACCGCGTGGCATTCCTGCGGATTTGCTCCGGACGCTTCGAGCGCGGGATGGCGGTCAAGCATGTCCGTCTGAACAAGGAAGTCAAACTGGCACAGCCTTTGCAGTTCATGGCGCAGGACCGTGCAATCGTCGACGAGTCGTTCGCGGGGGATGTCATCGGGCTGTTCGATCCAGGCATTTTCCAAATTGGCGACACACTCTGTCTGGGTGAATCGTTTGAGTACGAGGAAATGCCACACTTCTCGCCGGAGTTTTTCTCCAAGGTGACGGTGAAAGACGCCATGAAGCACAAGCAGTTCCAAAAAGGGATCATGCAGCTCACGGAGGAAGGGACGGTTCAGTTGTTCCGCACCTTCCCGATGGACGATCTGATCCTCGGCGTGGTCGGCGTGCTGCAATTCGAGGTGCTGGAATACCGCCTGAAAGCAGAATACGGTGTCGACATCATGCTGCAGCGCTTGCCATATCAAATCGCTCGCTGGGTCGACGGCGACAAGGCGACTATCGACCAAATGCGTTCCCGCAGTCAAATCGTGCGCGACCGTTACGATCGTCCGGTTATGCTGTTCGAAAGCGAATATCAGCTCCGCATGGCAGTCGACAAATATCCAAAACTTACTTTCCACGAAAGCTCGCTCGGCTTGCGACAGACAATCGTCTAGACACAAACGGCAGCAATCGAGTCAAGGTCCCTCTATTTGGAGGGGCCTTTTTTCTGTCATATCACTACCCATTCTATGAAAGTATGGTATCCTACTATGAGAAAAACGGAGTAAGGAGGGCAACCAAGATGTATCAACTTATACGAAAGTATCTGTTTCAGCAGGAACCTGAAGAGATTCATGAGAAGACAATTCATTCCCTGAGACTAGTAGAAGATTCTGCTCCGGGTAAAGCCATATTGAAAATGATCTATCAAACTCGCGACGAACGTCTGGAGACAAAACAGTGGGGTATCACCTTCCCGAATCCAGTCGGGTTGGCGGCGGGTTTTGACAAAAATGCAGAAGTGTACCACTCCTTAGGGGCACTGGGTTTCGGGTTTGTCGAGGTCGGGACGCTCACCCCGCAAGGACAGCCGGGCAATCCGAAGCCGCGCGTATTTCGGCTGCCCGAGCACCAAGCCTTGATTAACCGAATGGGCTTCAATAATCAGGGGGCCTATCTCGCTTCTCAACGACTGGTGGGCTATGCGTATTCCGATGTGCCGATCGGTATCAACATCGGGAAAAACAAAATGACACCAAATGAGGAAGCCGTCAGCGACTACATCAAATGCATGGACATGCTGTATGCGTACGGCCATTATTTCGTCATCAATATCAGCTCGCCGAACACACCAAACCTGCGCGATCTGCAGGAAACGGAAAACCTACGCACGCTCATTCGTGCGGTGCGCGAGAAAGCGGCGGAGTTGGAAGGGCGCGGCATGAAGAAAAAGCCGATTCTTTTGAAAGTGGCGCCGGACATGTCAGACGAGCAGATGCATGACGTCGTCCATGCCGCTGTCGAGGAAGGGATTTCGGGCCTGATTGCGACCAATACAACGGTGTCACGCGAAGTGGTCGGGAACCACCCGAAAGCCGGTGAGGCAGGAGGTTTGAGCGGAAGACCGCTTACGGACTGTTCAACAGAATGGATCAAGGAGATTTATCAGGAAGTGGGCGGTCAAGTGCCGATTGTTGGCGTCGGAGGCATTTTTACCGGAGCAGATGCCTATAGTAAAATTCGCGCTGGCGCGAGTTTGGTTCAAGTTTATACCGGAATGATTTATCAGGGACCGGGGATTGCCAAACAAATCAACAAGGAGCTTGTAAAGCTGCTGGCAAAAGACGGTTTTCAACATATCAGCGAAGCGGTTGGTGTAGACGCAACCTAATGGAAAACCGATGATTTCGTGTAGACGGGAATCATCGGTTTTTTGCGTTCGTATCGCCTTGTTTTTAATGACCACCAAGAGAGATTGCTTCCGCCAGCCTTATAATTCCCTCCGCGATCTGATCTTCCTGTAAATGACCATAGCCCAAAATCAGTCGGTCATCATGCCGTCCAGAAACGATAGCATGGGCCTCCACAGGATAAACCAACACACCGGTACGTGCAGCCCGCTCGAAAAAAGACGGGGTGAAGCAGTGTCCGGCAAACGTGGCAATCAAGTGCATGCCTGTCGATTCTCCGCTAATCGCCACGCGATCCCCGAATTGATTGCGCAGGGCGCCGATGAGAAAATCACGCCGCTTTCGGTACAGCTTTTTCATCCGATTGATATGGCGTGCAAGATCCCCCTCTGCGAGGAAGCGGGCCAAAGCCAGCTGCATAAACGAGGCGGTGTGCAGATCGGCAAACCATTTCAGCTCGCGGCACCGCTCGACCAAGGCGGTCGGTAGCACGAGGTAGCCGATTCGCAGGGCGGGCGAGAGAATTTTGCTGAAGGTGCCGACATAAATCACACGTTCTGGGGCCAATCCTTGCAAGGAGCTGATCGGCGGTCCCACATGGCGAAATTCGCTGTCATAATCGTCCTCCACCACATATGCCCCCGTTTGTCGCGCGTATTGAAGCAGCTGAATGCGACGCTGGATGGGGAGTGTACTGCCGAGTGGAAACTGGTGAGACGGCGTAACGAACACCAGCTTGGGTCGAATCGCATCCGACAGCAAATCGGTGCGCATCCCTTGTAAATCAACTGGAACAGGATGCAGCACGCAGCCGGTTGCGCTGATGATTGCCTGGATGTCACGTGTGATCGGGTCCTCGATAGCCGCCACATCGCCTGGTTGCAAGAGCAAACGGGCAGCGAGCGAGAGTGCCTGTGTTGTACCGGACGTAATCACGATCTCTTCCGGACTGCACGATACACCGCGCACTCTGCCGAGGTAGCGGGCCAACTCCTCCCGCAGCTCCGGGCGCCCCTCCGGCTTGCCATAACCAAACGAGTCCGCATCTGCCGTGAGCGACACCTCTTGCAAAAGGCGGCCCCAACGACGTCGGGGAAAAAGCGTGAGATCCGGGATGCCAGAACGAAAGTCGATCGCTGGCTGTATTAGCGCTGCAGTAGGAGATGAAGCATGTGGGAGCGGGGATTCGTAATGAGGCAAACAAGCCCCCTCGCTAACATACGTTCCGGAGCCGTGATGCCCGTGGATAAACCCTTCTGCAAAAAGCAGCTCATACGCTTCCGTCACCACGTTGCGCGACACCTGCAACGATTTGGACAGCTCCCGCGTTGAAGGCAGCTTTTCACCGGCTTTCCATGCTCCGCTTAAAATGTTACCCCGAATTTGTTCGAAAATTTGCCGGATAAGCGGAAGCTCCGAAGTCCTGTCGACGGTTAGAAACAAAAATTCATCGCTCCTTTATGAGTGGCACCATCAAATTACATGAACAGTGGATCTACTTATGGCCACTATCTTCCTGTATTGTACAAACAAACAATAGAAAAAAGGAAGTGTACATGATGATGAAAGATGGAGTACAGGCGGCGGCAGCTTTAAAGGAGATCGCACGCAATCCGCAGCTGAAAGCGTATGTCCAGCAGTCCGAATGGTTCCCGCTGCTGAGGCGGGCTGCCAAGCGATACGTTCCGGCCGAGACGATCGAGGACGCACTCAACGTAGCCGCGTCAATCATCGCACATGAATACGCGGTCTCGCTCGAGTTCATCGGGGAAAATACGGATTCGCGGGAAGCTTGCACGGCTGCAAAAGAGGAGTTCCTGCAGCTGATCCGTCGGGGGGAGAAGCTGTCAAAAGAAACGACCGTTTCGTTTGATCTATCACATATCGGGCTTAGCATTGATCGGGGGCTGGCTGCCGAGCACCTCCATGAATTGGCGGAAGAAGCGAGCAAGCGAGGCATCGTCTTGATGGTCAGCATGGAGGAGGCGGAGAAAACCGGGGCGATTTTGGAGCTCTATACGGAAGCGGCGTTTGCCTATCCGGATATGTTGGGGATCACGATCCAAGCCCATCAGCACCGAAGCGCAGACGATTTGCATAAGCTGCTGGCGGTTCCCGGGCGTATCCGGCTTGTCAAAGGCGCGTTTCTCGAGCCTGCGGAGGTGGCGCTGCCGCGTTCGGAAGCGTTGCTTGATCGGTACAGCGATTTCGCGGAACGACTCATTCGGGCAGGGAAGCCGGTCTCGATCGCAACGCATGACCAGCGTGCGCTTGATCGCCTGCATGCGGCAAACCTGCTGCAAGAGTCGCATGTCGAGCTGGAGATGCTCTACGGGATCGCGGCAGAGCGGTTATTGGCGCAAAAGCGCAACGGATGCAAGACTCGTGTATATCTGCCGTATGGTGTGGAATGGTACCTGTACCTATGCCATCGGTTGGCGGAATATCCGCCGAATTTGTATGACGCAGTCGCCGATCTGGTACATCCCGAGCGAACCGATCGGCTGCCATATGCGTAGAAAAAAGAAGTAAGTACAACAAACCCCGTCAGGATGCGATGCCTGACGGGGTTGCTTTCGTTGCAGGGAATGCTAGAAATATCCCTGATTCGGACGGGCTCAATGAAAGAATGTGACGTTTCGCGAGGGAAAACAGTCCTTACCAAGGCGAGCGAATCGGATAAAAAAATTTTTTAGCACAGCATGCAGGGTTTTTTGCAGGGCGTGCGTCTATTGAAATGAGAGAGGAGGGGAGACCGATTTTTGCTGATCAGCACATCGAAAAAATGATCGAAGGCGATGAAGCGGCTTTTCGGCTGTTTGTCGAAACGTACCGTACTTATTTGTACCAGGTTGTCTACTCCGTGCTTCATCACGCCAAAGATGCGGAAGATGTGACACAAGAGGTTTTCATCCAAATCTATCTGTCTCTCTCTCACTATCGGTCACAAGGGTTTAAAACATGGATCACCCGTATCGCCGTCAACAAGGCGATCGATGCAAAACGAAAGCAGCGGCGCAGAAAAGAAGAGCTGGAGGAACGGATGGAAGAGGTCGTGTCCAGCGATACAGTCTCCGAAGATGCCGAGGCCCCTCTCTTACAGAAGGAAAAACAGCTCCAGCTGCACGATAGCTTGCAGGAGTTGTCGCCCAGCCATCGTCGCGCCGTCTATGCCTATTATTTTGAGGGGAAATCGTACAAGGAAATTGCGGCGGAGACGGGTGTCGCAACCAAAACCGTCGAGTCAGCCTTATATCGCGCCAAGCAGCTGATGCGCAAGAACTGGAGGGAGGAACCATGACGCAAACCAACCATATGACGCAAAGCCAGTGGCAGCAGTTCATTTTGAATCAGCTTTCGGATCATGAGAGGGAGCGTTATGAAGACCATCTCTATTCGTGTGACGAATGTCTTGAAGTGTACATGGCGTGCCTGGATGAGAATGTCCAGCCAGCTGCACCGATTGTACCGGAAGTGGCAGAATCGATTCCTGCACACAAACCGGCGGCCAAGCCGTTTTATCGGCAGACACTATTCCATTACGGTCTGGCGGCGTGTATCACACTCTTACTCATGACGACAGGCCTATTTTCCCAGCTACTCACCCATTCGAACCAGTGGAACAACATCGCGGGTGCGAAGCAGCATCGTTCCGTGACCGATCAATTGATGCAGAAGACGACAGCTTTTCTTGACCAACTACATCCCATAACTAAAGGAGGCAAAACGGGTGAATAAAAATGGGATTATCGCCTTTTTCCTGTCCGCAATTCCGGGGGCAGCCCATCTCTATTTACAGCGCAATGTGCGTGCGATTGTCTACGCGCTTTGCTTTTTTGGACCATTGTTTCTCGGCATCATGCTCGCTTTTGCAATGAACGACGGAAAGCCTATGGTACTCGGGATCGTCTCGATCGTGACATGGATCATCAATGTCATCGATGTGCTCGTGTTTTTGGCAAGGCGGCCAGCGGTTGCAACAGCACAGCCGAGCGTGATTGGGGAGGAGGAGCATGGGTATACCAGCAGACAACCAGGGGAGGGCGCAGCCGAGCAACGCGAACGCTTTTACACAATCCTGCTGTCACCGATCCCAGGACTCGCTCATTTTCAGATGGGCCTGATGAATCGAGGAGTCACATTCCTCGTCGGCTTTTTCGGCACCTTAGTGATGATTTTGTTCGTGACGGCGCTCACACACCAATCCGGTTTCTTGGTCTTTCTGGGCGTATTGCCGGTGATCTGGTTGTATGCGCTGTTCGATGCGGTGCAGCTGGTGAATCGGAAGCATCGTGGGGAGGTGCTGGTTGACCGGACTGTTTTCGAGGATTTCGAGCAAAATCGGGGGGAAGGCAAAAAAAGCCGTGTCCTAGCAATTTTTCTCTCCGCTTTCCCTGGCGCAGGCCATATGTATTTGGGCTTGCAAAAGCGTGGCTTCCAGCTGATGGTCGGCTTTCTGTTGTCCATTTATGTATTGGATGTGTTGCGGCTTTCCCTGTTTCTCTTTTTGATTCCGCTGATTTGGTTTTACAGCTTCTTTGACGCGTTGCAGCAGCTTGCCCGTTACAACCGGGGGGAAGCACAGGACGTGCCTGTGGTCAGATGGCTGCCCAACCATCAGCGTTGGATGGGGATCGTCTTGCTGATTCTTGGTGGCTACTATTTGTTGGATCAGGTGTTGTTTGACATTTTGGGGCAATTTTATCCGGAAGCATCCCGTCTTGCACAGTGGATCGAGACGTATTTCCAAACGTTCATCGTCTCCACCCTGCTTATTGGTGGAGGGATCAAACTACTGCTCGGTTCAAAGCCGAAAAAAGGAGTGTAGCAAATGACAAAGTGGCGTGTCGGGTCCGTCTCGATGGGGGTCTCCCTCATCTTGCTAGGCTTGCTGTTTTTCTTTTCACGTACGGATGCCAAAATCATGACCAACCTGCTGATGAGCTGGTGGCCGGTTGTGTTCATTTTGCTCGGCATTGAAATCTTGCTGTATGTGATTTTGTCCAAAAGTGAAAAAGTCACGGTGCACTATGACGTATTCAGCATATTGTTCGTGGGCTTTATCGGCACCATGTGCATTGGCGCAACCTTGTTCGCGTCCGTCGGGCTGCTTAGAGAGGTACAGGAGTCGATCGGTTCGGTGGAAATGACCAAGCCGCTGCCGACGATCCAGCAAACGGTACCGCAAAATGTGAGCAAAATTGTAGTACAGACGGCAGAGAGACCGATTAAGGTGGAAGGGAATGCAGAGCGGAATGTACGTTTGTTCGGCGAGTACCGGGAGAGGACGAATGTACCAGCGGAAGTGAGCAAACAGGGGGCGGTGGAGTATGCGACAGTGCAGACAATCGGGGAGGTCATGTATGTGAACCTCCACGATTTGCCGCGCAAAACCGGAATCAATGGGACATACCCAAATGAAGAGGTGACCATCGTGCTGCCACAGTCCATCGATGTGGAAATTCGGGGCGCGCACAATGACATTGAGGTGGCGACCGGGCTATTGCAAAGCAATTGGGCGATTAACACCGATAGTTCCGTAAAGGTTCAAGTTGCACAACAAGCCGATGTGCGGATCACAGCGATATCAGCGCTGCAGCCAGAAGCAGGCAATCTGAAATGGGCCAGCATCACGCAGGACCCGCCGGCAAAACCAGTAGTGCCTGGTCAAGAAAACGCCAATGAACAAGATGAGCCGCGTGCGTACGTGAGCGAGGCGATCCTCGGGAAAGGAACACATCGCTTGCAGGTGATCCATGCCAACGTGGTCACCGTCAATCAGTTGTAATGCCGTGCCCCTTCGTTTCTTGAGAAAGCTTGCCTTTCACATGCTTGAGCTGGGCAACGATGATGAAGCTGACGATGATTAACAGGAACCAGGAGCTGATTTTGCTCAGTGACACCAGCTGCCAGCCTTCATGCTGGTTGGGATACGTCCAGGCGCCGAACAGCGTCGCGATATTTTCGGCGATCCAGATGAAAAAGCCGATCAAAAAGAAGGACAACGCGAGCGGCATACGGAACGGTTCGCCGCGTACGATAAAATGTACGCGAGTGCGCAGAAAAATGACAAACATCAGCGCTGTCAAAATCCAGCGAAAATCGCCAATAAAGTGATGCGTGAAAAAATTCAAGTAAATCGCCGCTCCCAGCGGAACGGTGAACCAGGCGCGTGGCCATCCGGTAATCGACACGTCGAGACGGCGCCATGCCTGACACAGGTAGCTGGCCACGCTTGCATACATAAAGCCGCTGTAGAGCGGGACGCCGGCGATTTTGCTGTAGCCCGCATCTGGATAGCTCCACGAGCCCATGTGCGTCTTGAACAGTTCCAACAGCAAGCCAATCAAGTGAAACAGTGTGATCACTTTCAGCTCGTCTTTCGTTTCCAGACCGCTTTTCACCATGAAAATTTGCATGGCGAGACACCAGAGCAAAAGCAAATCGTACCGGGGAATGATAGGGTTATCAATTAGATGCGTCAGAGCCAGCGCAAGGAAAATGCTGACCGGAAACAAACAAGACATCGCTTCCTGGTAACCAAAATGGAGCAATAGCACAAATGCTCGCTTCATAGAATCCTCCTGCAGAAAATGTCTTTGCCATTTTCATACAAGACTGTTCCGATGTCAATTGAAAAAGGATATTGACTCTAGTTGTGTGAAAAATTACCATTTTCTTAAATGGTCTCTGACGACAACGGAAAGGAACGGTACCAGCGATGAATGGGAGAATGATGTGGGCCTTTTGGTTGGCAGGAGCACTGATGGTAGCAGGCGGATGTTCATCCGTCAGCATTCCGACTGGCGACGGTGGCAAGGTGGAGGTAGCGAATGACGGCAGCAGCGTGAATGTGACCACAGCGGATGGCGGGCAAGGCACTGTGACAGTAAATGGCGATCAGAAAGGCGTCTCGTTCCAGGGGACGGACGCGCAGGGGAATAAATCCAGCTTGCAGATCGGGGAGGCTGGCTCGCTTCCGGACGGTTTGCCGAAAGAAATCCCGTTTCCCGACAACGCGGTGATCACCGCTTCCATGGCAGCGGACAACAACGGGCAAAAGAGCTATACGGTGACGTTTGAAGTGGAACAGTCCATCGAGGATGTCACCAAGCTGTATCAAGGCTATCTCCAGTCCAACGGGTATGCCAATACCACCGAAACGAAAATGGCCGACCTGTCGATGCTGTCCGGCGATAAAGATGGTTATTCGCTCAGTGTGACGATTACAGCGGATGCAGAGAAAAAAGGCAGTGTGTCCGGGATGGTGGTCTACGGGGCGCTGAAGCAATAATACGGGGCTTTATTTCGAGCCGCATGTGTGAAGCGAGGGTGCTTGCACATGCGGCTTTTTGCGTTGGCAGCAGAAGACGAGCGCTATCGTTTAGCAAAACTTTCGTTCAACAATGAAAGTTTTTGGCGGATCAACTCGGTGTCCATCGACTTTAGGTCTGTATAAGTGAGAGTGGAAGAGATTGTTTGCAGTGTCGCGATGTGTTTTCGCACTTTTTGTTCATATTGAGCTGTATCAACACCTACAGAAGATTGTTGGATATAGGTGCTTATGTCGGCAGCAGCTAACGAGAATTCATAGGAAATCGGGCCGAGAAGCGGTTCATCGAGAGCAAGCAAGGAAGTGAGATTGCGAAAAGCAGCGCCTGCAATTTCAACGGTCCGTACCAAATACAGAGCGCCTTTGATCGCATCCCCTTTCCGCTCATGGTAAAAAATCTCGTCCGTATAGGCGTTTACTGAACTTTGGAGCAAGGCGTAATCACTTGCCAAAAGCTCGATAAATTGCTGCCGGGCTTGCTCGCTTTTTTGAAAAAAGTAGCCATAGCTAAGAGAAGCGGAGAGAATCATGAGGAAAACGGATAACAGGAGTTTTTTGTTCAAAAAAAATCCCCTCCTATTCAGTGATTGCAGCGCGCACTCTACCCGATCAACTCACTCGCCTATCACGGCGCGATTCCCACCGCCGATCGCCTTCGCAGTGGCGATGGTCACAAATACAGAAAGCAGGAATGTCAGCAGGTAGGGTACGGTGAAATACGGGATCGCCTCGGCGCTGACAAACATGAGGATGTTGGTCAAGGTTACAGGGCTGCCACCGAGGATGACGAACCAGGATCCGATTAGGAGAACCAGCACTTTTTCCATGACGGCCGGTATGAGACTGATCCATAGTGCGGCTTTTGACTTGCGGCTGCGAACGGTTTTCCTGACGTAAATCCCGCCTATCACGTAAGGGACGACGACCATCACGATGCCCAGAGCGAGGCCGGAGACATCCCGGTGCACGTCAGTAGGCCAGCCGGTGACCAACGTATAAAGCCATGAAGCCAAAAATAGCGTGACGAAATAACAGCTTGTCACGACACACCAACCCGCAACGATCATCGCGAGCCCCTCCTTCTCTGGCTTGTTAGTGAACGCTTTCCTGCTCCTGCGATTTTCCGAATCGTTTGACCACTTCCTGCACGATCGGCCTTACGGGAGGGCTGATTTCATCCGGAAGGCGATCGATCTCGAAAAAGGCATAATTTATGCTCTCGTCATTGAGCTGGACCGTTCCCTCATAACGGTTGCATGTGAAAATCGCATCCACGACATACACCTCATCGCCGTGCGGATACACGTAGTGCATCCCCTTGCCTGAAAAAACACCGAACAAGGTCATTTCTTGCACCGTCAAACCGGTTTCTTCCAACGCTTCGCGCCGTGCGGTTTGTTCGAGCTGTTCGCCCAAATCCATCGTGCCGCCAGGGAAACACCAGCAATGATTATCGCTTCTTTGCAGCATCAGCACGCGTCCTGCTTCATCGAAAAAGAGTACGCCTGCACCGCAGATCAAAAGCGGCTTCGTTCCAATGAGCTTACGCATTTCTTTTACATATTCCAATCGATTTTCACCACCGATAACGGATTGTTTTACAGTAAAACTTACTATACCATAATTTACTAGAAGGAACAGAGAATGGCTTTTGATGGGGCACAAATTTCCCAAGACGATTGGAAAAAAATCCAAGGAGTGAACAGATATGTGGATTCCTTATGAAACAATACGAAAGCATCCAGCAGATTTCCGTATAACATACACGTTTTTCACCGAAGCGGAAGGAGGGCGAAAGAACCCAGTGTTTCAAGGGCTGCGCTGTGACTTTTCTTACGCTGGGGATGACGTACAAAAAGACGGGCTATTTGCGATTCACCCTGAATTTGAGGACAAAAATGGCGAGGTCATCATGGACAATACCATACCAGTCTCGGGAAAGGGTACAGCCCGTATGTGGATTCTATTTCCGGAAATGAGAAGGGAGGTTCATCTGGAGCGCATAAAGGTGGGCGTGAGAGGTTTTTTCATGGAAGGCCCAAGGAAAATCGCCAGCATCGAGGTCATTGAACTCGTTGGGCTGAGGGAAAATGCCCATTTGATTAAGTAAAATTGATAAGTCGAAGGAGCTGTTGAACATGTCCATGTCGCCATATTATCGTGACCTCCGCCAAAAGCTTGGGAACCAATTGATTTTCGTGCCCGCCGTCGTTGCCGTCATCCGCAATGAAAATGATGAAATTCTATTTGGCCGCAAGCACAACGAGGAACAGTGGGGCATAATCGCCGGGGCGATCGAGATCGGGGAGACACCGGCCGAAGCTTTGTGTAGAGAGGTTGGGGAGGAAACCGGCTTGCAGGTGATACCGGAAACCATCATCGGAGTTTTTGGCGGGGAAGAGCAACGTTTTACTTATCCGAACGGACACCAAGTCGAGTACCTCACCATCGTCTTTTCCTGTACCGTCAAGGGGGGCGCTTTGCTGACGCAGTCCGAGGAGATGGGGGAGCTGCGCTATTTCTCCGAAAGGGAGCTTCCACCAATCGCTAACAAGTACCCACCCGATATTTTCAAAAAGGCGACAATGCTTGCCCAAAAGGCGCTGTTTGAAAAAGTGGATTCTCAAAATGGCAGTTGACCAATTTTGTCTGGTTTTTCTTTACAAAATCAAAAGTGATCCGTTACAGTATAACTAGTTAAACATTTAATTACTTGAGGTCGAAAACAAGATGACAACGATTCAACAGTATGTGACCAACCTACCGCTAGAAACTGAAACGTTTTTTGCACTTGTCGATACGACGGCTCGCCTTGTCGGTGTATCCGAAAAATATTGGCACCAGCAGGGGATAAACGGTGCGCGCATCCGGCTGCTTGTGGAGATCGCCAAGGAAGGGGGGACGATGTTGCCTTCTGTACTAGCCGAGCGAATCGGGGTGACACGAGCGAATATCAGCGTGCTGTTACATCCGTTGGAACAGGGGGGGTACATTCGCAGTTCCGACCATCCGGAAGATGGGAGGAAGCGGCGCGTCGAATTAACAGAAGCGGGGGAAAAACTGTTATGGGACGTCCTGCCGGAAAATCGCAAAGTGGTTGCAGCGCAGATGACGGGGCTGGATGCTGCGGAGATGCACGAGCTGTTGCGTTTGTTTCGCAAATTGCAGCAAGGGATGGAGTGAAAGCTGCTCCATCCGATGGACGAATAGTTAAATGTTTAACTAAAAAGGAGAAAGGATTGGTAGCATGCGGATTGCGATGACAGGAGCAACAGGGAAATTGGGAGGACTGATTGCGAAGGAACTGCTTGAGCGGATTCCGGCATCTGATTTGATCGTAAGCGCACGCCAACCAAATGCTGCGGCTGCCTTAGCGGAACGCGGTGTGGAAGTCAGGAAAGGCGATTTTGATGAACCTGTAACACTCGCCGATTCATTCACCGGGGCGACCAAACTTCTTTTGATCTCATCCTCCCACCGAGATGATGCGGTCCGGTTTCGGCAGCATCAGGCTGCGATTGCGGCAGCTCATCAGGCGGGAGTGAAAGAGATCGTCTATACCAGCATCGCGTTTCCTGAGAAGGGCAGGCTGCCGCTCCACCGCCTTCATTTGGCGACAGAGGAAGCGATTCGCGCATCCGGCATTGCGTATACGTTTTTGAGGAACGCCTACTACACGGAGCTGCTTCACTCCCTTAGGCTTCAGGAAGCTGTAGACAGCGGCATATTGACCAGTCCACCGGGGGAGTGGACGCTCACGATCGCAAGCCGGATTGATCTTGCCCAAGCGGCAGCAACGGTACTGACGGAAGACGGACATGTCAATCAAACGTATGAGCTGACAGCACCGCATGCGTGGGACTTAACTGACCTCGCAAAAGCGCTAAGCGAGGTGACGGGAATACAGATCGTCCATCAAGTGGATGCTGCGGAAAAAAACGAAATCTACGGACTGCTCGCGTATTCGGACACGCGTACGGTTTCCCCAGATTTGGCACGATTGGCCAAAAGGCCGCTGCGTACGCTCGTCGATGAAGTGAGGGGTATTTTGGGTGAATGACCTTACGCATGCTCCTTTTCCTTACGCGGCCAGATGGTATAGCTGAAGCTGATCAAGAAGTCGATGCCCAGCAGTGTTGACCACCAACGCATGACATTGGATAGCTCTACGGTGCGGTCTACATCGTTGACGATAACAATCATCCCCACCAAAAAAACGCAGCCGATAGCCCAAGCGAGCAGGTGAAGAAGCCAGCCGATGCGCTCCCGGCGCGCGTGCGCCCGCCCGTGTTTCACTTTCGGTACGGGCGCAGGACCTCCGGCGAAACGGTGGGCAAAACGCATATCCGCCCAACGAATCATGCGATGGCCATAGACGATGGAAAAGCCGAGATACACGGCGGCGAGTCCATGGGCGAAGCTGGCGGTACCGCCTCGCAGCAGGTCGATGACAACCGTGATCAACAAGAGCAAATCAACTACGGGTGTCAAATACAGCAGGAAACGACCGGTCTTTTTCAAGTGGAGCATATAGCGGAAAACCAAACCGGCCAAAATCAAGACCCAAAAGCCGACCTCGCAGCCAACGATGAGTGCAGGGATCATGAGTAGATTCGCCACCTTTGAAGGAAATTGGATGGTTGCTGCTCGTCGCACAAGGTTACGATTGAGCGGAACAAAGTCGTTTTTAAATAATACAATTGTGCCAAAAAGTATTATAGCACGTTTGTATGAAAAAACAATTGTGCTACAATGGAGACATGCCAAAAATTGTCGATCACCAGAAACGTAAAGAAGAACTAGCAGAAGCAGCTTGGCGCGTCATCCGCCGGGAAGGGATTGATGGCGTGTCGGTGAGGCGTGTCGCAGAAGAAGCGGGTATGTCACTCGGCTCATTGCGGCACTATTTTGAGACGCAGTCACAGCTGCTTACTTTTTCCATGCGCATGGTGTCCGAGCGGGTGAACCAACGCATGACACAGCTCCCGCTGACTAATGATCTGCGAACCGATATTGAACTGGTGATTGCCCAGCTTTTGCCGCTTGATGAGGAACGATGCGCGGAGGCGGAAGTGTGGCTCGCTTTTGCGGGCAAGGCGATCGTAGACCCGGAGATACATCGGTTGAGCCTAGACGTACATGACGAGCTGTTTGCGTCTTTTCGCAGGATGATTGGAATGCTCAAGCAACAAAAGCTGATCTCCGAGGTCATGGATCTTGATCTCGAAAGCAAGCGGCTTCATGCACTGATCGATGGCCTCGTTGTCCACCATGCTTCCTTTCCTGAGCGGCTCAGTAAGGAAGAAATGATCGGAATCGTTTCCAATCATCTTGACAGCCTTCTCCAGTGCAAAAATTGAAAAACGCATCAGCGAGCCCGATGGCAGGAGCTGATGCGTTTTTTGCGTTGAAGGGGTGGAGTGGATGATGCTCGCTATTGTTTCGGACTGACGAGGATTTTCACTTGGTTTTTTTCTTTCAGCAATGCTTCAAAACCATGTTCCACGACGTCATCCAGCTTGATCCGTTGCGTCACCAGCTTGTCGGCAGGGAAGAAGCCTTTTTCCATCAGGCTGATGACTGCAGGGAACACATCGCGGTATCCGATGATACCGGTCATGCTCCGTTCCTTCATGACGATATGGTTTGGTTTGATCGGCGCTTCCCGTTCGAAAATACTGACGATCATGATTTGTCCGGCGATCTTGGTCGATTCGATCGCTTGGGTGAGAACAGGCGGTACGCCAGTTACCTCGAACGCGATGTCTGCGCCACCGTTTGTGCGACGATGAATCTCCTGTACGACGTCAAATTCTTTCGGGTCGAGGACGATTGCGCCAAGCTCCTCGGCTTTTTGTTTGCGCTCCGGTGACAGCTCTACAGCGTAAATTTCTGCTGCACCGGATGCTTTCAAGGCTTCGATGACCAGGAGGCCGATCGGTCCGGCACCGAACACGACTGCCTTGTCACCGACTTTCAGCTTGCTCGAACGCACAGCATAAAGCGCGACAGCCGACGGTTCCACGAGCGCGCCTTGCTCAAAGGAGACGCTGTCCGGGATTTTGTGGACCATGTGTTCATCGCAAGCGACATATTCCGAGAAGCCGCCACCGCCACCTGCAAGACCGAGGAAGCCCATTTTTTCGCAAAGGTTGTATTTGCCTTGGCTGCAAGCCGGGCATGTCCCGCATGCAAAGACAGGTTCAACAACGACGCGGTCGCCCACCTTGATGGATGTAACGCCTTCGCCGATTTCCACTACTTGACCGGAAAATTCATGCCCCATCACGATCGGGGCTTTTTCGCCTGTGAGCGGATGTGAAGTGCCCTCCGGAATGAAAATTGGCCCTGCTACATATTCGTGCAGGTCACTTCCGCAAATGCCGCACCATTCCACTTTGATCTTGACTTGGCCTTTGCCTGCTTGTGGTTCCGTAATCGTTTCCAAACGCAGGTCTTTTAAACCATGCCATCGCAATGCTTTCATATTTGCCATCTCCTTGTTGGTTTCGGATAAAAAGAGGAATTCAGCAAGAAAAATAGGAAACGTTTCCGGAAAATAATATGTCATAAGTTTGATATCTTGTCAAACTGATTCATAAGTGTGAAAAATGAAAAAATCGGAAGCGTTTGGAAAAACGTTGGTTTCCTTAACGAACAAGAAGAAGTTCCTTGTGCCGAGTGTGGATCGATCTATTGAAACGACTGCCGAGTGGTCGTTTTCTATGAGACGGGATATGGTATAATAGCGGGAGAAAAAAGGAAAACGGTTCGGAAGGCAGGAAACGATTCCATTAGAGAAAGGACATTTAAAGCATTGGTCACGAACAAAAAAGTAACGATTGAAGATGTAGCGAAAATGGCAGGGGTCGGCATTGCCACCGTATCTCGTGCTATCAACGACAGCGGTGGAATTAGTCCGAAGACAAAGGCGCACATTTTACAGGTGATCGAGGAGCTGGGCTTCACGCCAAACACGTCTGCACAAAGCTTGAAAGTCCGCCAAACGTATCAAATAGCCTTGGCCGTGCCGGACATCCGCAATGCGATCATTCCTGAAATCGCCTGGTCTGTCGAGCAGGCTGCCAAACAGCACGGGTACCGCGTCGTGCAAATCAATACCGCCGGCAATGCCCGAACAGAGCTAGAAACGGTTCGAGAGGTTAAAAAGCTGCATGTGGATGGCCTGATCATTATGCCGCTTGCCTACCCCAAAACGTTGGTCGAATTAATCAACAAATCGAGCGTGCCGGTCTCCATTATCAACTATGGGAAAAAGCTCAGCGAGAACGTGAAGGCCGATATAGTCAGCATGGCCAGGCAGGAAGGCAGGCTCGTGATGGAGCATCTGATCAAGATCGGCCGCACGCGGATTGCATATGCAGGGGCGCCAAAGGATAAGATCGAGGAGCGATACTTTGCCTACGAGCAGTCCTTGCCGCATGTCGATCCATCCCTAGTGTATTTTGGCGAGGATTTTTCGTTTGAGACCGGCTTGCGTGCCGCCGATTATTTCTGCAGCCTTAAGCATATGCCGGACGCCATCTATGCGGTCAATGACATGGTGGCCATTGGAATCGTAAACCGCTTCAAGGAATTCGGCGTCCGCGTGCCGGAAGATGTTGCTGTGGTGGGGATCGACAATAATGTGTGGACGATGATCACGTCCCCGCAAATCAGTTCGGTTTCGATCATGGGGGATGAGGTGGCGCGGCTTGCGACCGAATTGCTGCTGAAGCGGGTTCGCGAAGGTGGACAAGGGGAGTATGAGCGTGTGCAGTTTGAGCCCCGCCTCATTGTTCGGGAGTCGAGCGTCGCTGTCATTCGCCAGACGCCCCGCGAGCTAGAATAACAACGCAAAAAAGCCGCAGCTCGCGCGGCTTTTTTTACTGCCAAAAACCATAATCACGCTTGCGAACTATCATAGCAAGGCTTCAATATGAGGCGCAATGGCCTCAGGCTCTACAGTCGTCTCAAAACGGGCCTTCACCATTCCGTTTCGGTCAAGCAAAAACTTGCTGAAATTCCATTTGACCCCGTCGTCGGCATAAATGTCCGGATGCTTCGTCTCTAAAAATTCCTGCATCCATTGGGCGTTCGGTGTCACTGGGTCAAAGCCTTGGAACGGTGCCTGTGCAGTAAGCTCGCGGAAAAGCGGATGCGCCTTTGGCCCTCTTACTTCTGTTTTGGCAAAAAACGGGAACGTCAGGCCGAAATTGCTTTCACAGTACTGCCGAATGCCCACGTCACTGCCCGGTTCCTTTTCATTGAACTGGTTGCAAGGGAAGGCGAGCAGCTTGAATCCTTGGGCGCGGTAGGAATCGTAGAGCCGTTGCAAACCGGCGAATTGGCGGGAATAGCTGCATCGGCTCGCCGTGTTGACGATGAGCAGCACGCTACCGCGATAGTCAGACATATCAACTGGGGTGCCGTCAGACATGTGCAACTTATACTGAAAATCATAGATGGACATGGGCAACACACCTTTCCGTTTGAGCTGGTTGTGCTTGTGTCTGTTTGTGGGTTGATCTCAGCTTACAGCAGAGATGTGGTATTGGTAAAATATATAATTACGATACAGTTGATAACATTTGCCTATATCATTTCCGCGCATAACCAAAACGGACAGTCGTCCCATCAGCCTATGAAAGCTGGGGGTGACTGTCCGTTTGTATCGTCTATTTATTCTTCTCCCGTCGCGACCGGATTGTCCGCATAGCTCGTCCAATCGCTCCAGCTGCCCGCATAAAGCTTGGCATCCGTCCGGCCAGCTTGGTAAAGGGCTAGCACATTGACGCAACCCGTTACGCCGGAGCCGCAGTAGGCGATGATTTCGTCTTTGCCGCTGACGGCACGGAAGCGTTCCTGCAGCGCGTCATTCGGCAGCAGTTCACCGTCGGGAGCAAAATTATGCTTGTAAAAATAATTGGCCGCGCCTGGAATATGGCCTGCCTTTGGATCGAGAGGCTCCACCTCGCCGCGGTAGCGCTCAGGGGCGCGTGAATCGAGGAGAGCGGCTTTTTCGTCACGCTGCTTGACATCTTCCATCCCGACCAGCATATGTAGCTGAACGTTCGGGATGAACGTTTTGGCATCAGGAGCGGGTTTTACCTCTGCAGTAGTCGGCAAGCCAGCTTGGCGCCATCCTGCAAAGCCCCCATTCAACACAGCCACTTTTTCGTGGCCGAGGTAGCGCAAGAGCCACCACAGTCGGGAAGCATGGGCCAAATCCTGCTCATCATAGGCCACGACAAACGTATCTTGATCGATGCCCGCGTTGGAAAACAGCGTTTGCAGCTGCCCGACGGAAGGCAGCGGGTGACGTCCGCCGTGTGCGGCTTTCGGTCCGGACAAATCATGCTCCAAATCAAAATACAGGGCACCTGGAATATGCGCTTCCACATACTCATTCAGGCCGACGCCTGGCTTGCCCAAAGTAAAGCGGCAGTCGACCAATACTAGGTTGGCGTCACCAAGGTGCGACTGTAGCCATTCGCGAGAGACGAGATGCTGTTGGGACATCGGGAAATTCCTCCTTTGGAATCTGTGCGGAAATTCAACCTTTTTCATCATAGCAGAAAATGGACAAAATGCGGTACACCAAGAGGAAAAAGTGTAAGGAACAAAGAGCTGGCGGCGTTTCCGGCAGGTAGGGCATAGAAAAAAGGGTGTGATCATCACACCCTTTTGTACTACAGTCAGCTGCTGAAAAAACTGCGGCTGGAATGCTTATGTCGATAATGGCCGTGCCCATAAGAGCCGTGTCCGCCGCGATACTTGTAGTCACTGGAGCTAAACTTGCGATTACCGCCGTGCGTGATGTGGCGAGCTCCTTTTTTCACGACATAAATGACGACCGCGATGATGCCGAGCAGTAGAAGCAGGACGACAACCATCACGATAAGCAACAATTTTAACATGTGCGTAATGCCCCTTTCAGGCAACGAAAAAATGGTACTATGTAGTACGAGGCATGCCGGACAAAGTTTCAGATTATGCTTTCAAATATTTTTGGAACGGCTCGTAATTGATTTGCTTTTCTTCCAGTCGCTTGATCAAGAACTTGTGGTCGCGTTTCGGCGTTGCCATAATGTAACCTTTGACCAACAGCTCGGTCGTGATCGCGTGTGCCTTTTCCTCGATTGCGAGCTGACCGATCTTGCCTGCGATCGTACGGCGAGCCGCATCTCGGAAAATCTGCGGTACCGGCTCGATTAACTCCTCCAGAAGGTTTCGCGTCTCATCCGTCCACATACCGTGTGTCTGTTCAATGAAATGATCCTGCCAGTCGAGGTCGGATTTGCCGTCTTGCTTCGGCATTGATTTCAAAAACTTGCGGAACATGAAAAAGCCGCCGATGGCAAGCAAGCCCACCAAGAGCACTGACCAGCCCAAAACAAACCAAGAAAAAGTGGTAGACGTCCCCACTGCTAGCACCTCATTTGTTTTCCAATAATATGCTTCTTGTAAGAAGTTTAGCCTATTTCCGGCTTGTCAACAAGCTGTGAAACATTTTCCTTTCCACCGGTCGCCACAATGAGTATAGTAGAAGTAATCTGAACTTCTAGGCAATACAGAACGGTTGAAACAAGAGGAGTTGACAAGAATGTTCAAACTTGGTCAGAGAGTGATAATCGTGGCTGACAGCTTTGAGCAATCTCTCCCCATAGGCGAACATGCATATATCATCGCACGCGATCGAAACCCGGACAGTGCTTTTGAGTGGGTCATCCGCGTGCCGAAAGTCGATAAACATTATGCGATTGTCGAGTCAGACATCGCGTTGGAGGAGACGTTGCTTGCGCAGGAGGCCGATCGCATCTCGCGCGAGGCGCTGCTAGAGCATGCGTTGGCGACGCGCAATGAAGCGCTGTTTCGCCAGGTGATGGGAATTGAGGAGCCAGCCGAAGAGGAGGATGAGGCTTCGCGCAAAGAATCGCCGGAGGAGTTTATCCGCAAAGTGAATATGAAAGCGTGGATCTGATGGCAAATGCAGACCTGCCTGAAAAAGTCTGTTGAATATAAGCTGCCGATCAGATATTTTTGATACAAGTAAACATTTTGATTGGCATAAAAGGCTCCGCCATATCGCTTGGCGTTGCTGGTGGGTTTTGTTGGGGATAGAGGAAAAGGTCGAAGAGAGTGAGGCTATCGCATGTCTGATTTTATCGAGTTTACCAATGAACATGGACAGCGTGTGCAAATTGCGCGCGAAGAGTATGAGAAAAAGATCATCCCGCAAAACCTGGAGATGTACTGGGATAATCCAGAGATGCTGCGTCAGTTTGCGATGGAATTAGTGCGCGATGGCTTTGGCCTGCAAGGAGGAAAAGCGGCGGACCGCCTGCTGGAGCTGTATGGACGGATCGAGCCTGCGCTGAACTTCCGCGCGGTTGCCCACATGCAGACCGGCGAGCTGGATGAGGCGAAAAAAGTTCTCATCGAATGCATTGAGAAATTTCCGGAATCGGGAGCTGCGTTCACCAACATCGCCAAAATCCTCGCCTATGAAGGGGAAGGTAACAAGGCGTTTGAGGCGCTGCAGCAAGGGCTTGTGTACGACCCGAATCAGGAATCTGCGATGGATTTGTACGTCCACAGCTTTTTGGAGCTGGAGCAACGAGAGCTGCTGCTGGAGCGGTTGAAGGAACTCGGGGAAATTGAGGGTGCGTGGCGACCGCATATGGTGCTGGGCCGCTTGACCTTGGAGGACGGCAATTTGCTTGTCGCTCTGCAAGCCTACCGTGAAGCGATCAAAAAAGCGGACGATAGTGAAGAAGTCATCATGAATGTAACGGGTGAACTGGGACAAGCAGGCTACGTGTACCAGTTGATCCAGATTGCGGAGCAATTCTGGAAGCCGACGTTCGCCCATCCGTTTACCGGGTTCAACTACGCCAACGCCCTCATTGCAACCGAACAGGGGGATAAGGCGATCGCCGTTTTGCTCGAGATGAAGGAGTCGATTGCGGAGCCGTACAAGCATACGGTGGAGCAGTTCATGGAACGCCTGCCGCAGGAGCTTTTAGCTAAAGCTTCAAGTCAGCCGCAACCGGGACAGGCAGCGGAAGAAGCGGACAACAATCAGAAAAAAAGCCGTTGGAAGTTCTGGAAGTAAAAATAGCAGTAGAGTCGCACCAAGTACAGGAGCGGCAGATTGTCGAGAAACCCCACAAATGCGTGAGGTTTCTCTTTTTGTTTTATAGATTTGTACAAGACAAGCAACGAAGGGAGTAATCATTTATTTAAAATATTCCTTGACTGGAATATTCCTTTCGAGGTATATTCAATTCATGAAATCCACATCGAGTGCTCTGGATGAGCCAAATCGGCGCTTGACCGTCTAGAAGTACGATTGATAACAATTTAAGGAGGCTGAAGATCAATGAAAAAAATTATGATTCCCTACTGGATTTTTACCGGGCTGATGGTGGCATTAATGGGTCTGGGTGCAATTCCCGATATCATCTCTTCGCCTGATGCGATTGCCCTTTTCAAGCATTTGGGTTACCCTGCTTACCTTCTTCCCTTTCTCGGAGTTGCCAAGTTATTAGGGATCGTTGCGATCCTTGTTCCAGGCTTTCCACGAATTAAGGAATGGGCGTATGCCGGATTCGTCTTCGATTTGTCGGGGGCTATGTATGGAAGCATCGCTGTGGACGGTCTTTCGAGCGTGTTGTTTTTCTTAATTGGCTATCTTTTGATCGCGGGTTCCTATGTTTATTATCACATAAGACAAAAATCGGGCTTGTTAAAGCAAACGAAACAGCAAGCGGACAGCGTACTTCACGCGATTAAAAACCAATGAATGTACCGCGAATTTTCTGCACCTGAGAAAATGGTGTATGCCCATTTATTTTCCGACGCGGAGTGAAACCAAGAGTGTTAGAACATAGCTATTTATGAAAACCGGATTCCCTTGTGTAAGGGGCCGGTTTTTTCATGCAAACGAATTGTATTAGTTAATTAATTAATAAATTATAATGTTCACTTAGTAAAATAATAACAAAGATTTTATAACATTGACAATATTTACCCGCTGTGACAATATTACTCCGTCTAACTAAACGTTCATTTAGGCGGAAGGGGAATGCAGGAAGGGGTGGCATATTGTCAGAAGGCCAGGTGGTGAATCGGCGTCAGATGCTGAAAGATGCGGCCATCGAACTCATCAGCCAGCATGGCTACGACAGAACGAGCATAAAGGAGATTGCGAAGCGATGCGATGTGACTGTCGGTGTCATTTATCATTATTTTTCCAGTAAGGAAGAGCTTTTTGACGAGGCGTTGCGCGGCTATTGCTCGGAATGGGAGTCGATCATACCGATGGTTAAGCAGCTCCCGCTTGAGGATGGGCTTGTCTTCATCGCGTCCCGCCTGATTGACAAGTGGCGGAAACAGCAAAACTTCATGGTGATTCTCGTCGGGGAATGTGTGAAAAACCCCGCGGTCCATGAGATTTTTTCCCGGATGCTGGTCGAAGCAAGAGAAGCGTTGGGCAAATACGTCGAAATGAAGATGGAAACTAAGGAACTGAGCCGGGCAAACACCCAAATCATCCTGAACATTTTTGTCAGCCATTTTTTGACGAGTTTTATTCACAAGGAACAATTGCAAATTCCGATCGTGCCTGAGCTGAACGAAGAGTTCATTCGCTCAAGCGTTCGGACAATGCTAGATGGTTGGAGAGGACAGGTGGAAACAGAGTGATCATGCATAAAAAGCGAAAAACGGTCGCAACCGCGCTGGCGGTAACCGCGGCATCTCTCTGCGCGGCGATTTCGCTATCAGGCTGTGCTAGCCAGGAAGCGAGCGCGAAACCGGGTGTGCAGCGCGTTGTCGTGGAAACGATCGGGCAAGACACGTTGAAAAAAGCCAAAATGGCTGTCGGTCGCGTCATAGGCGACACGGAATCCGCGGTCATGTCCAAAATCCCGGGGCGTGTCTTGCGCGCTGTCGGCGAAGTGGGGCAGGAGGTAAAAGCAGGCGAACCGCTCGTATATTTAGATGACAGCGACTTCAAGGTGGTGCTGGCGCAGGCGCAGGCATCTTTGCAAGGTGCACAGGCACGGCTGGCAGACTCACGGAACGGCACCCGCACACAGTTGAAGGTGCAGCTGCAGGAAAAAATTCAGTCGGCAAAAGCAACCCTGGATAATGCAAAAATCAATCTGGACCGGACCGTTTCGTTGAAGGCTTCCGGGGCAGTATCGCAATCACAGCTCGATGCGGCGAATTTGGCCTATACGCAGGCGCAGACCGCGTACCAGGCGGCATTGCAGGACCAAAGCCTGGCGAATGAAGGTGCGACGAAAGAAACGATCGCGAACCTGCAGGCAGCGGTGGCGGCTGCGAAAGCGACGGTAGACAGCGCCCGTTTAAGTATTTCTAATGCAATCATTGTCAGTCCTTTGACGGGAAAAATTGCTGCCAAAAACATTCAGTCCGGTGAAACAGTATCGACCAGCTCCACGCTGCTGACGATCGTGAGCCGACAGCCTGCGGTTGAAGCGTCGATTCCGGAGGAGCAAATCAATTCGATTAAAGTAGGCCAGACGCTCAAGGTACGTATCGAGCAAGTGTCCTCGCAGCCGTTTGATGCCAAAGTGCTGACGATTTCGCCAATCGCCAATCCCGCGAGCAAGGAATATCCGGTGAAATTGAGTCTGCCGGGCGATCCGAATCAATGGAAATCCGGCATGTATGCAGAGATCACACTGCCCGATGCGGCGGATGCAACCATTGCAGTTCCGCGCGACGCGATCGTCAAGCGGGGCAGCGAACGGATCGTCATGGTGACGGATGGCACCAAAGCGATTGCACATCCGGTCATTACCGGCACGTCTGACGGGGCGAACGTCCAGATTCTTGAAGGGTTGAAAGCAGGCGAAAAGCTGATCGTCGTTGGCCAGGATCAAGTGAAGGATGGCGACCCGGTTGAAGTCCTCTGGGAGAAGAAGGAGGGCGGCAAATGAAGAAGAAGATCGGCTTGTTGGTCCTACTCCTCGTCGTTCTCGGAGGCGGAGGCTATGGCGTAAAAGCCTATGTCGAATCGATGAACCACATTACAACCGATGATGCACGCATCGACGGTGCCCTGGTCAAAGTCAGTCCGGAAATCGCCGGGCGTGTCACCGAGGTCCGCATCAAGGAAGGCGATACGGTGGAAGCAGGCGAAACGCTGGCAAGGCTGGATGAGAAAAACACCTCTCTTACCTCGCGTGACTCTGCATTGGTTAAAGCACCGGCTGCCGGCATGATTCTTAAGGAGTTCGTTACAGTGGGGGAAAACGTAGCCCCAGGTCAACGCGTCTTTTTGCTGGCCAACATGGATGAACTGTACGTGTCTGCACGCATAGATGAGACCAAGATCGAGCGCGTTGTAGTCGGCGATACCGTATCGCTGCATGTCGATGCGTTCCCGAACGTAGAGCTGAAGGGCGTGGTTGAGCAGATCGGACTTGCGGCGGACAGCACGTATTCGCTCTTGCCGACTTCTAATGCATCCGGTAACTTCATCAAGGTGACACAGCGAATTCCGATCAAAATTAAAATTTTGGATAACCAAGGGCTGCGGCTGCTGCCGGGGATGAATACCACGGTTGATATCACCACAAGGGGTTGACGCTATGAAAGCCAAGCGGCTGATCACCATGCTGATCGCTTTCTATTTGGTCGGGAGCGCGCTCATCTCCTGGTATTACCGGTACCAGCAGCAAAACTATATCGTGACGGATGATTCACGGACGATGGTCGATCTGGCTGTCATCAAAGCCCCGGGCACCGGGCGGCTGCTTTCGTTTGACATTCGCGAAAATCAGGAAGTGAAGGCAAATGAGGTCGTAGGCTTCGTGCAGTCTACACAAGGAAATGGCGCGCGGCTCCCGTTGGTGTCGCCTGTCAGCGGGCATGTGCTGCGAATCGGCGCCAACGAAGGTGAAGTCGTGACAAACGGACAAAATTTGCTGGCGATCGCCGATCTCGGCACCGCGTACGTGCAGGCGAGGCTGACGGAGAAGGAATCGACGCGCATTCGCGTTGGCCAGACCGTTGCTGTTACACTCGACAGTGCAGGTGGCAACGTGTACCCAGGTGTCGTTTCCATGATCGAACATGTGACGCAAAATGAAGTGTGGCCGATTATCTCGCTTACGCCGCCACGCCAGACACCGCGTGAGGATCAGCTTGTGCCGATCCGCATCCAGGTGCAGGGGGCACGTCTCATACCCGGCACGCACACCTCAGTCAAAATCAAAGTAGGGGGGGATTCCGATGGGCTCTTCTGAGGAAAAAAAGCTCCCCGGCGTCATGACCATTACACTGATCATCGTAATGGGAACCTTTATGGCATTGCTCGATTCATCCATCTTAAACGTCGCCTTGCCTAAGCTGATGGTATTGTTTAGCGTCGATACGAAGCAGATCGAATGGGTGTTGACCGCCTACATGCTCGTGTCAGGGGCGATCATCCCGATCACCTCCTACCTTGGCGATCGATTCGGCTACCGGACCACCTATGTATGGGCGATGGCCAGCTTCACGGTCGGCTCGCTTTTGTGCGGGCTCGCCTGGAACAATCCGTCGCTGATCGTATTCCGCGTCATTCAAGGCATTGGCGGGGGACTGATCATGCCAGTCGGGATGGCGATGATGTTTCGCTTTATTCCGAAAGAAAAAATGGGTGCGGCGATGGGACTGTTCGGCCTCTCCATGGCGGTTGCCCCGTCGATTGGCCCGACGCTCGGCGGCTTGATCGTCGAGCATTACAGCTGGCGCTGGCTGTTTATGATCAATGTGCCGATCGGGATTATCAGTGTCTTTCTCACCCATTTTGTCCTGCCGGAAACGCCAACGCGGAAAATGGGCAAATTCGATCTGTGGGGCTTCCTCCTCGGATCTGGCAGCGCCTTTTTGTTTCTTTTGGCGTTGGCGGAAGGGGAGAGCTGGGGGTGGACATCGTATGAGATCGTCATGCTGCTGTTCTCGGCCACCATCGCACTTGCACTGTTGATCATAGTGGAGTTGAATCATCCCGAGCCGCTCCTCGACATGCGCATCTTTTTGCACAAGGAGTTTTCCTACAGCGTGCTGCTTGGCTGCGGGCTGTTCATTTCAATGATCGCCGCGGTCATTTTGCTGCCGATCTATCTGCAATCACTGCGCGGCTATTCCGCGATTCAGACTGGTCTGGTCATGATGCCGCAGGCGCTGGCGATGGGCTTTTCGATGGCACTATCCGGCCGTTTATTTGACAAAGTTGGCGCACGTCCGCTGATTTTGATCGGGATTCCACTGATCTTATTCAGTACGTACCAGCTGCATACGTTGTCAACGGATACGCCGGACAGCTTGATCAGCTTTTACATGGTCATTCGCGGGCTCGGCATGGGCCTGTCCTTCATGCCGATCAATACAGCAGGGGTGGCAGCGGTGCCGCCGATGAAAGCGGGCGCCGCGTCCACGATGAGCACGCTGGTGAGAAACGTAGCCGGCTCCATCGGCATCGCGCTGACGACCGTTTTGCTGGAGAACCGCCAATTTTTCCATTTGCACCGGATGGCGGAAGACTTGAACCTGTTTTCTCCAAGCTGGGGAGCCATGCAGCAATCATCGACAGGACTGCTCGCGACAGTTGGGGACACGAGCGCCGCACCTGCTGCCACGCTCAGTATGATGAACGGCCAAGTGTTGGCACAAGCGGCTGCCTGGTCATTCGGTGACGTCTTCCTCATCTTCGCGACCTTCATTCTCTGCATCTTCCCGCTCGCTCTCCTGTTCAAGAAAAAGGAGAAGCGCGAGGGTGAGCAGCCCGTGTTTGCGGAGTAAACGCGAGAGGCTAGCAAAAAAGAAAGAAACGAAAAACAGCCTGGGAAACATGTGCCAGGCTGTTTTTCGTGTTACAGATGTTCGAAAACCAAACACCGCGCACGACAATCCGTCCCAAAAGCAAACAATCCCTCCAAAAACACCAAGCAGTAATCCTGCCTCCATTACTGGTATACAAGTTGCAAAAACCAAATAAGCATGTCAGGAAAGGAGATGTACCCGAATGGCACTGCTTACCGGACTCAAAATCCTTGATTTTTCCTGTCTGCTCCCCGGCCCATACGCTTCGATGATGCTGGCGGACTTAGGGGCGGACATTTTGCGTGTAGAATCCCATGTGAGAACCGACGAGATACGCTATTTCCCGCCAATGGATGGCGAAACCTCTGCCGTACACGGGCACTTGAACCGCTCCAAACGCTCGCTCTCCCTTGACCTAAAAAAACAGCAGGCAGTCGAGCTGGTCAAGCGCCTCGTTCAGGAGTACGACATTGTCTTGGAGCAATTCCGCCCGGGCGTGATGGATCGATTGGGAGTCGGCTACGAGCAGTTGAAACGGGAAAATCCTCGGCTCATTTATTGCTCGCTAACTGGATTCGGTCAAACGGGGCCGTATCGCGACAGGCCCGGGCATGACATCAATTTTTTGGCGATGAGTGGAATGATGGGGTATTCGGGACGAAAAGAAAGCGGCCCCAGCTTGCTTGGGATCCAGGTTGGCGATTTGGCAGGAGGCGCTATGCAAGCGGCGGTCGCGATGCTGGCAGCCGTGATTTATCGAGACCGGACTGGCGAGGGCCAGCATTTAGACATCAGCATGACTGACGGTTGTTTTGCCTTGAATGCGATGTTTGGTCCCGGCGCGCTGACCTGTGGGGTCGAGCCGTTGCCTGCGGGGACGATGCTCAACGGAGGCAGCTTTTATGATTTTTACCAAACGAAAGACGGTCGTTACTTTTCGGTTGGCAGCTTCGAACCGTCGTTTCGCAAGGTGCTGTGCGAGGGGCTTGGCAGGTTGGATTTGCTGACAGTGGCTCTCGATGACTCGCCGGACGGCAGTCGGTTATTTGCTGCAGCACTGAGGGACATTTTCCGCAGCAAAAATTTTGCGGAATGGCAGGAGGTGTTTGCTGCCGTTCCGGCATGCGTGGAGCCCGTGCTCTCGTTTTCAGAAGCGTGCGAGCACCCGCAGCTGGTGGCACGGGGAATGATTGCCGATGTGCCCATGCCGGACGGACGTCTGCAAAAACAGATCGCAAGCCCGATCAAATCATCGGTCCATACACCACAGTATCGGCATACCGGCGCGAGGCTGGGGGAGCATACCGACGAGGTGCTGCATGAGCTTGGACTGAATGAGAGCGAGGTGGCTCGTTTGCGGGAGGAAGGGGTTATCGCCTAGGTACGGCAATGAATGGCCAGTAAGCAGCGGCAAATAAACGCGAAGAAACCAGCCCTACGACAGGCTGGTTTCTTTCTGTCTTGCTCCTCTATTTAAACGGGCCGGTTAATTTTTTTTCCAAATAGGCAACCGCCTGGTACATCAACGTGGCGACGATGGCGATGACACCCAGGCTCATCAGGACGAGAGTGAAATTGAACACCTGGAAGCCGTAAATGATCAAATAGCCCAAGCCTTTCTGCGAGACGAGAAACTCTCCGACGATGACCCCGACCCACGAAAGCCCTACGTTCACCTTCAGCGTTGAGACGATGGTGGGAATCGTGGCGGGTAGGATCGCCATGCGGAAAATTTGCTTCTTTTCGGCGCCCAACGTCTGCATCACCTTAACGTAGTTGGGATTGACCTCGCGAAAGCTGGTGTAGATCACAATCGTCGTGATGACCACGGAAATCGTCGCGCCCATTGCGATGATCGATAGGTAGCCCGGGCCAAAGCCGACGATAAAGAGCGGGCCGATTGCGACCTTGGGCATGCTGTTGGCAACGACTAAATACGGATCAAGCACACGGGATAAAAACGGTGACCACCAGATTAATGTCGCGAGCAGGGTGCCGAGCAGCGTCCCGAGCAAAAAGCCGATGACCGTCTCGATCACGGTTGTTGTGACGTGCGGCATAAGGGTGCCATCGGTCAGTTGATCAACGAACAGCTGCCATATTTTGGACGGTGCGCTAAAAATCAACACATTGATGCGATTGGTCCGAGAAAGCCATTCCCATCCTCCGAGGAAGAGGACGAGGATCACCAGCTGGGTGAACAAGACCAGCCAACGCTGCATGCGCTTTTGGCGCAAATAGTCAGCGTGCAGCTTTCCGGCATCAACCTGTTTGCTGTCAGTGTCATTCATGGACATGGTTGATCGCCTCCATCTCTTTCCAGACCTGGTGAAACAGTGCGGAAAAGCTTTCATGGTTGCGCGCCTCAAACGGTAGGGCCAATCGCAATTCCTCGGGAACCACAAACTCTTTGTGAATCCGGCCCGGATTTTTTGCCAAAATGAAAATGCGATCTGCCATGGCGACAGCCTCTGTCAAGTCATGGGTCACCAAAATGGCGGTCTTTTGCTGCCGGCGAAGCGTCGAGACTACCAGATCCTCCAGCTTTAATTTGGTCTGGTGGTCGAGCGCCGAAAACGGTTCATCCAAAAGCAATATCTCCGGCTTGCAGGCGAGCGTGCGGACCAAAGCGACCCGTTGCCGCATTCCTCCCGACAGCTGCGCAGGGTAGGAATGGCGAAAATCAGCTAGCTCCATTTCCTCAAGAAGATGAAGCGTGTATTCTTCTGACTCTTTGGTGCGAATGCCTTGGATCTCCAGCCCGAGCATGACGTTTTGTTCAATCGTCCGCCAGCCGAACAGGTAATCCTGCTGCAGCATGTAGCCGACGCGCGGGCTAGTTCCGGTGATAGTGGTGCCGTCAATTTTGATGCTGCCTGCCGATGGCCGCTCCAATCCGGCAATCAGTGACAAAAGCGTCGTCTTGCCACAGCCGCTCGGACCGACCAGACAGACGAATTCCCCCTCCGCTACCCGCAAGTCGATCTCTTTGACAGCCAGGAAACTAGCTTTGTCAGACAGATAGAGGTGGGTCAGTTGGCAAAGCTCGATCTTGGATGGTGACGGGCGGTGGTTTGCCAAAGCGGTTATCTCCCTTCTGTCGCCGCCTTGGCAAATGAGGTATCAACCAATTTGGCGTAATCGGCGCGCTGTTTCAGCTCACCTGCAGACTCCATGATGGCTTGCAGATTGTTCCACGAGTCCTCCTTCAAAATCGGGTCGGCTGCAAAGGAGCCTTGCTCCAGATAACGCTTCACCGAACTTTCTAGGATAGCGGCATCGATATTAGGGAAGAAAGGAGTGATCGCTTCTGCCGTTTCCTTTGGCGTATGGGTGGCGACCCATTGCTGTGCCTTGTAAATAGCACTGGTGAACTTTTGGATCGACTCTTTGTTTTTCTCAAGGTAGCTTTTCTTCGTCATGTAATCAGTGTACGGAACGCTGCCGCTCTCTTTGCCAAACGAGGCGATCACGTGGCCGATTCCTTCTTTCTCCATCTGCGACGCGGTTGGTTCAAACAGCTGCACATATTCGCCTGTGCCGGAAGCGAATGCCGTCGCAATGTTTTGGAATTCGATGTTTTGGATCAGGTTCAAATCTTTATGTGGGTCAATACTGTGTTTTTTCAAGACGAATTCTCCAGCCATTTGCGGCATCCCGCCTTTGCGCTGACCGAGAAAGACTTTGCCCTTCAGTTGATCCCAGGAGAAGTTGTCGACTTTGTTCCGCGAGACAAGAAAGGTGCCGTCTGTGTTGGTGAGCTGGGCAAAATTGATGACGGGATCCTGCGCTCCCTGCTGATTGACGTAAATGCTCGTTTCCGCTCCGACCAATGCCACATCGATACCGTCGGACAGCAGAGCGGTCATTGTTTTGTCGCCGCCGGACGTTGTGGTCAGCTCGACATCCAAGCCTGCGTCCTTGAAAAAGCCCTTGGACAGCGCGACATATTGCGGCGCATAAAAGAGCGAGCGCGTAACTTCTCCGATCCGGATCTTGGCGGGCGTCTGTGATGCACATCCGGAGAGAAGCGCCATGGTACCGAGGCCGATGGCGAGCGAAAGCGAGAGCCATCTTTTCATGCTGTTTCCTCCTCGACTAGATTTTGATGCAGGATATGCGCCCATGGGCGAAATGGTGAATGGGGGAGTTAGGTGAAAGCCGAGATGAAAAACGATTGACAGGAGGAAAGAACTAGAGGTACATTTTAGTTAGATATTTAGATGATTTTCTAAATGTCTAATAGGTGAACGGAGGGGAGTCAAGTGAATGACGCGTTCAAAGCGCTCGCCGATCCAACACGTCGACAAATCATAAGACTACTGCGTGATCAGAATTTGACTGCCGGTGAAATTGCAGAACATTTTCAAATCAGTAAGCCAAGTATTTCACACCATTTGAATTTGCTAAAACAAGCTGGGCTGGTTAGTGATGAACGAAAGGGACAAAACATCGTTTATTCGTTACATACAACGGTGATGGAAGATGTTTTAGGTTGGATGTTTAGCATAGTAGGCAAACAAGATCAGGAGGAAAACAAATGAGGGCTTTGGTCAGGGAAATACTCTTGTTTATGATTGTTGTTTCATCGATCGTTGGTGCGGTCGTGTTCTACAATGAGTTACCCGATACGATGGCTACACATTTTGGCATCGAGAATGAAGTGAATGGTACCTCGAGCAAACAAACAACCATTCTCATTTTCGCCCTGCTTGGGTTTGTACCATTTTTACTTCCATTTGCCAAAAGGATGGGCGGGCAAAAAAGTAACGATGCGAAGTTTGCTTTCTCGATTCAAGTAAGCAGGTTTTGTATCGCTCTCATACTGGCGATAGCGGAATGGACCATTTTACTTTACAACCTTGGGTATACAATGGATATTCGTCGAATTGTGTTCATTGCGATAGGAATCCTGTTTCTTGTTACAGGAAATTACCTCGGCATTAGTAAACCGAATTATTTTATGGGGTTTCGAACACCTTGGGCTCTACTTGATGAAGAAAACTGGCGAAAAACGCATCGAATGGGTGGTCCTTTGATGATGGTCGGAGGTTTGGTCATTCTCGTTTCCACATTTTTGCCAACTTACTTATCCATCATCATTTTTTTCGCAACTCTGGTATGTATTGTTTTGGTACCTTTCATTTACTCCTACATGATATTCAAGCGCAGGAGATCATGAATGTTGATTGAACACCCTTTTACCATCAATCAAAGAGAAGGAGATATGACGATATGATTGCCAGTGTTACGATGGTCAGTATTGTGATTCAAGGGTTGATCTCTCTCTTGTTTCCAATTGGTTTGTTTTTGTATATGCGCAAAAGAGTAAGGTTTACCATGCGACCTGTATGGATTGGTGCTGCAATCTTTTTGATTTTCACACAGATTTTTGAAAAAGTATTGCATCTTGTCGTTCTTCAAGGTATTCCTGACATTCAAAATAACCCGGTTGTATTCGCGGTATATGGGGCATTGGCTGCTGGAATCTTTGAGGAAGTGGGACGATATATCGGTTTCAGCTGGTTGCTGAAATCATATCGAGAGCGAAAGGACGGCTTGGCTTATGGACTTGGCCACGGTGGGTTCGAAGCCATTTTCATCGGTGCGATCTCTTCCATTCAAGCATTTGTATTCGCGATTTTGATTAATGAAGGTAGGTTCTTGTCGACGATCGGCTCAAGTATACCTGCGGACATGGCTGCTGCTCTCCAAGATCAGATGCTTTCGATGTCATCTTTTGAATTTATTTTGGGCGGCTTCGAACGAATTCCAGCGATTTTCATCCAAATCGCGTTGTCCCTTATTGTATTACATGCAGTGAATACGCGGCGAAAAGGGCTAGTTCTCATTGCCATATTATTGCATGCCGTAATCGATTTTGTTCCAGGACTTTACCAAGGTTATAAAGGTGAGCTCAGCATTTGGGTTGCGGAAGCGGTTATCTTGTTGTTTGGCATTGCGGCAGTGTGGTACATCCGCTCTTCCCGGTTTTGGAGCGGTTCGGAAAAATGAATAAGCAGTTCCATTCTTACTAGATGATGCGGCTCAAGCCAAGGCAATCCCCGATCGACAAACGCGAACGGGGGTTGCCTTTTTCACGTCAGTTCACAAAAAAACAAAAAAAATACGACGTAATGTCATATTTTTTTCGAAGAAGCATTAACAAGAAAGCGTTTTCCTATTAGAATGAAAGAAGCAGTCCGCTTTGCCCAGCAAATGACAGTTGCCCAGCAGTTGTAATTTGTCTAATACATCAATTCACAATGCAGGAGGTCGTATGAATACGTATTCCTTTTCACCTGGGCGCTCGCTCGCCGTACAGTTAGATGAGCAAGATGAGCTTGGGGTTTACCGCAAGGAGTTTTATGTAAACCCGTCGACGATTTATATGGATGGAAATTCACTCGGCCTTTTGTCCAAACGAGCCGAGCTGGCTGTGCTCGAATCGCTCCAAGATTGGCGTGAGCACGCTATCGATGGCTGGACTGCGGGGCAGCATCCGTGGTATACGCTGTCGGAGCGATTGGGAGCGCTTGTCGCACCTCTGGTCGGCGCAGAGCCGGATCAGGTGATCGTAACCGGTTCGACAACCGTCAACCTGCATCAGCTGGTGGCGACCTTTTACCAGCCTGAAGGAAAACGGACCAAAATCGTAGCGGACGAACTGAACTTCCCGTCCGACATTTATGCGCTGCAAAGCCAGCTGCGGATTCATGGATTTTCACCTGAGGAGAATCTGATCCGTGTGGCAAGCCGTGATGGCCGATTCCTCGACGAGGAGGATATCATCGCCGCCATGACGGATGAAGTCGCGATGGTGGTGTTGCCGACGATTCTGTATCGCAGCGGCCAAATTCTCGATATGGAGCGGCTGACGGCAGAAGCTCATGCTCGCGATATCCTCATCGGTTTTGACGGATGCCATTCCGTCGGGGCGATTCCGCACGCGTTCGATAAGTGGGATGTCGATTTTGCGTACTGGTGCAATTATAAGCATCTTAACGGCGGGCCGGGCGCAGTCGGTGGGTTGTATGTGAATCGGAAGTATTTCGGTAAGCTTCCCGGCTTGGCGGGCTGGTTCGGATCAGACAAAATGAAGCAATTCGATATGGAGCATCAGATGACGCCAGCCGAGACCGCGGGGGCATACCAGATTGGCACTCCGCACGTGCTAAGCGCAGCGCCGCTTCTCGGTTCGCTTTCGATCTTTGCAGAGGTGGGAATCGAGCGAATTCGCCGCAAATCGTTGCTGCTTACAACCTATTTCATGGATCTGATCGCTCACGAGCTTGACGGCTTCGGCTTTACGATCGGCAATCCGACAGACGAAAAACGTCGTGGCGGACACGTCAGTTTGGAGCATCCGGAAGCGGCACGCATTTGCAAAGCGCTAAAGGAAAACAAGGTGATTCCGGATTTCCGTGCGCCCAATATGATCCGATTGGCGCCCGTCGCCCTGTACTCCAGCTTCACCGACGTGTGGGAAGTAGTACAGCGGCTAAAAGCGATCATGGCGGAAAAGCAGTACGAAAAATTTGAAAATCAGCGCAATGTCGTTGCATAAGCGCCGAACATCGAAGGGAGCACGGACAAAATGACGAATCCATCCGATCAACAAAAGCAGGGAAGCGGCCACGGCCAGCTTGAACAAACGATTCATACCGATTTCAAGCAGGACATGACATACGGCGATTATTTGCAGTTGGACAAAGTGCTGTCCAGCCAGACCCGATTGTCGGACCATCATGATGAGATGCTGTTCATCATCATCCACCAAGTGAGTGAGCTGTGGATGAAACAAATTTTGCATGAGCTGTCCGCCGCGATGACTTCTATTCAAGAGGGACAGCTGGAGCCAGCCTTCAAAATGTTTTCCCGCGTATCGCGGATTCAGCAGCAATTGATCAAATCGTGGGACGTGCTTTCCACGCTGACGCCAGCGGAATACATGCAGTTCCGCGACAAACTGGGCCATTCCTCCGGCTTTCAATCGTATCAAAACCGGCTCATCGAATTTACGCTCGGATATAAAAACAGCCACGTGCTGGCCGTGTATGAGCATCAGCCTGAATTGCACGGGCTGCTCAAGCAGACTCTGGAGGCGCCGAGCATTTACGACGCCGCGATCAAAGCGATGGCCGAGCGCGGGCTTCCTGTAGATGAAGCGTGCCTCGAGCGGGATTGGTCACAGTCATATGTGGCGAATGAAAGTGTCGAGCGCGCATGGTTGACGGTGTATCGCGATGTGAACCAATATTGGGACTTGTACGAATTGGCGGAAAAGCTGGTTGATATCGCGAGCCAGCAGCAGCAGTGGCGCTTTAACCATATGACCACGGTAGAGCGAATCATCGGGCAAAAGCCAGGTACAGGCGGCTCGTCTGGCGTCGGCTATTTGCGCCGGGCTCTGGATCATCGCTTTTTCCCAGAGCTGTGGAGCCTGCGGACACAATTGTAAGGGGGACTTTCTCAATGGGACGTTTGCTTGACATCTCCCAGCGTCTGGACCACCAGACAGCAGGATGGCCGGGAGATACGCCATTTACCTATTCCCTAGCGTGGACCAAAGCCGAGAGCGGCTCGGTCAACGTAGGGAAGTTCACCATGAGCACGCATATCGGAACACATATCGATGCGCCCTATCATTTTGACAACGAGGGGAAACGGGTGATCGACCTCGACCCGCAGCTGTACGTCGGAGTAGCACGTGTCATTCATTTACATGACTGCCGAACAATCGGTATCGGATCGTTTGCAGGTGTCGATCTGGAAGGAGTCACACGGTTGCTCGTGCGTACGGGCGCTTGGCCGGACAGGTCAGCTTTTCCTAAGCAAATCCCGCCTGTGGAGCCAGAGCTTGCAGCGTACTTGGCGGCAAAAGGGGTGCGGCTTCTGGGCCTCGATCTGCCATCGGTTGATCCACTCGATAGCAAGGAATTGCTCGCACACCACGCTTTGACCGAGCATGGCGTTCACATTTTGGAAGGGATCGTGCTCGACCACATTGATGCCGGAGATTATGAGCTGATCGCGCTGCCGCTTCCATTGACAGAGGCAGACGGAAGCCCTGTTCGGGCGGTTTTGCGTGAATTGACCTAAATAAGAAGAACGGAAGGGTGAATGACAAGTCATTCACCCTTACCGTGATGCTACAATCAGCCAGGCGTTTTCTGGCTGATTTTTTTGCTGCCGTAAATGGGCAACTTGCTTACTGTCCGTACTACTGCCGGGACAGCACTTGCACATCAGTATGGCAAAGCGCTGGCGGCCGAAGCAGTCGCTGTTCGATCAGCGCCACGATTTCATTCAGCCCCTCCAATTTGCTGGCGGCAAAACCGCTTGGTAGTGAAAACGTTTCCCCAGTTTCCGATATTGTGGCTTGGATGCCGTAATGTCGTTCATCCCCGGTACAGTCGAAGATCTCGATCACGGCTTTTCGCTGCCCATCGTGCCAGTAGATGAGCTCCTCACGTTTTCCTAAAATAGCCCCCTGTATACTTCTTTTCACTTTATTTAGATCCATCATGAACGCCCCCTGTACGCTTCTAATCTTCCGGTGTTTCGTCGCAGTTACTACTATACTTCTTTCGCATTGACCTGAACATGGAAACGGCGCTTTCGTCACAATTGGAAACGTTTCCTGTCCGTTTTTACAGAAGTGGGAATATACGCAACATTTAAACGGATTTAACAGGAGTTCAAAAGTTTACTGAGAATATGTAGGACTATATTCTTTTATACTGGGGGCAGTTTATGAAGATAAAGACATACATCGTACCTTTGCTTGTTCTGCTCGCATATGTTGCTTCCATTCATTCCGTTAGCTTTTTTATTTCATCCGTAGATGGAGTGGAGAACAAGGCAATCGCGTATGTCATCGAGTTTCTGGTCATGCTTCTCTTCACATTTCTGGTCATCGGGCTGATCGGGTGGGGAAAAAAAAGATATCCCCGCTTTTTTGAGAATCAAGCGTCCGCCTGCCCGTTTATGAACGCAGAGCAGTCATTGGCTTACCTGAGGACGAAGGCCGTGCTGGAAATAACGAAAGAAGACTATACCAATATCCTACGACAGCAGCAAGGAATGACATTCAAGTTCGTGAAAGTGGACGGGCGGTTCATTCATACGCTCTGTGATGGCAGATTGCTGCATAAGCTGGGGCTGACTCCGGAAGAGGTCGTGGGAAAAGAGCTGCGTGATTTTTATCCCGAGGACATGGCGAAAAATAAAGAAACGTACTATCAGCGCGCATGGGACGGCGAGGAGGATGTCGTTTATGAAGGCTGCGCCAATGATGTCGTCTATTTGGCCACGCTGCGTCCGGTCATTAAAAACGGTGAGGTCGTGGAAGTCATTTCGTCGTGCGTCGATATCACCATTTTAAAAAAGACGATGCAGGCGCTAAACGAGAGTGAAGAGCGGTTTCGCCAAATCGCGGAGCATATTGAGGAAGTGTTCTGGATCGTAGACCCGAACACAAGGAAATTCCTCTACTTGAGTCCAGCCTATGAGCGGGTATGGGGCTTTTCTCGCAAAGAATTTTTTCGTGATCCGGCCAAAATGTTCAGGGTGATCCACCCCGATGACCGCGAACGCATCATCCAGGCGCAGGATGATATGCAGACCGGTTATTTTGACCATGAATACCGGATCGTCCGGACAGATGGTACGGTTCGCTGGATTAAGGACCGCGGTTTTCCTGTTTATGTGGATGGAGTCTTGCACAGAATCGTGGGCATCGCAGAGGACATCACCGATTTGCGCCTAAACGAAGAGCTTTTGATCAAGTCCGAAAAGCTCGCGGTACTGGGGGAATTGGCGGCAGGGATCGCCCATGAGATCCGCAATCCGCTAACCTCTCTACGCGGCTTCGTTCAGCTCATGCAAAAGCAGCAGGGACAAGAAAATCGCATTTACATGGACATCATGCTATCGGAAATCAATCGGATCAACGCGATTGTCGGCGAGTTTTTGGTCTTGGCCAAGCCCACTGTCGCTAGCTTTGTCAGCAAAGATATTCACGGAATCTTGCAGCAGATCGTCCTGTTGCTGGAACCGGATTGCCTGCTTCACAATATCACCGTTGAGGATGCACTCGAAACGGAAGGCATGCTGATCATGTGCGAGGAAAACAGTCTGAAGCAAGTGTTCATCAACATTTTGAAAAACGCCATCGATTCCATGCCGCAGGGAGGAGAAATCCGGATTGAGTCGCAGGAGTGGGAGGAAGGGATGTTGCAGATTACCATTATCGACAACGGATGCGGCATTTCGGAAGAGAGACTACGTAATATTGGCGAGCCATTTTATACCACGAAGGAAAAAGGAACAGGGCTTGGACTCATGGTCAGTTATAAAATTATCCAAAACCATCAAGGGCGGATCGAAATTAAAAGCGAAGTAGGAAAAGGGACCGCGGTCGCGATATTTTTGCCATTTCAACGCGTTCAGGCGATCGCCTGATTTGTGCCCCCACTTGCCGATTTTATGTCATCATATTCCATGATAGAATGGCGGTACGATGATGAGAGAAGATGGAGTGAACGTAATGGAAGAAGTAAGCAACAAAATACGCAGCTACCGCCTTCAGCAAAATATCACATTAAAAGAACTGAGCCAAAAAACGGGAATGTCCATCAGCTTCCTTTCACAAGTGGAGCGGGGAGCATCTTCATTGGCAATCACCTCGCTCAAAAAGATTGCCGATGCCCTGCAAGTACCGATCACCAGCTTTTTTGAGAGCCCGCAAAATGACAATTTCCATGTGAAAAAGGAAGACCACAAGTCATTTCAATTCGAACGGTCCAGCATGATTTATACCCGGCTGGCTGGCGAGTTTGCCGGTCGCACCTTGGAGCCGGTGCTTGTGGTTATGCCGCCACATGCCAAGCAGGAGCACGTTTTTTCCCATCCCGGCGAGGAATTTTTTTATGTGCTGGAAGGCGTAGTCATTTTCACGGTGAACGAGCGCGAGTACTTGGTAAAACCAGGGGATTCCATCCATTATCCATCCCAGCAGCCACATTTCTGGTCCAACCCGCTCGACATCGAAGCCAAAATTTTGTGTATTTCCACGCCGGCTATCTTTTAACGGGTTATCGGATGCTGTAATTTTATTCATTTGTACCATTTTTCGCGTAAGATCAGCTATAATCAAGGTATGTTTGCTAAGAAGAGGTGACGGCATGGGGAACAATAAGAAAAAATACAATTTCTATCAAAGAATCGTTCGCGCTTTCCGCTTGAATTTTATCAAGCTATTCCGTTCTCCTGGCGGGGCAAAGAAGGTTTCACTAGGGTTTGCCCTCGGATTTGGATTAGAGATGATTGTGATCTCGACCGCGTCCCTGATTTACGTGTTATTTTATCCGATCGTCCGTTTATGCCGCGGCTCGCTTCCCGCTGCCATTATCGGGAATGTAATCGGTAAGCTGACATTTTTGCCAGTTCTCTTATTACCCGTTGCCCACAGGCTAGGTAGATTCATTTACCCTGTCCAAATAGAAGGAGGCCGAATGCCTCATCATGCGTTCAAAGCGCTGTTGTCCGGAAATTTTCAGGTCATTAGCGATATTCTTTATGGAGGTCTTCACGTGTTAATTGGCATGTCAGTCATTGGCGCGGTGTTGGGGTTTGTGTCCTATTTTGTGATTTACAAGCTGTATGAAAAGCGAAGAGAGCACCGACTCCTCAAGAGACAGCAACGAAAGAAAGCGATCAATCTCGAAATTTCTCGCGTATAGCGATCTTACGAAGCCCCAAACGAGTTCTTATTCTCGTTTGGGGCTTTTATTTTGCTCACGATCAATCAGGCGAATCAATAAATTCAGCTACGATAGGAAACAATAGGAAGACTTTACAGCGAACGGTAACGTCGCTGGTGCCAGGAGACCTCCTATGCTCGATAATGAAAAGATCACGGCAGGCCAATTTCGCGATTTGGTCATCTTGTATACAGTGGGCACATCGATTCTTGTCATCCCGTCTTTTCTCGCTTTCTACTCGCAGCAGGATGCGTGGCTTACAGCCATCTTCGGTGTCATTTTATGCCAGGGGATCATCTTTGTCCAAGCGCGATTGGGCTTGTCCATGCCAACGATGACGTTTGTGCAGATGAATGAATATTTGCTTGGCAAATGGCTCGGCAAGTGCACATCCTCGATCTTTCTGATTTTGCCATTTCTGTATTCGGGAGCTGTTCTGTATTACATCGGCAAGTTCATTTCGACACAGTTTTTCGCCTATACGCCCCCGGCGTTCATTCATCTTCTGATCGCATCCGTTCTCTTCCTTGCCGTTTATTTGGGGGTGGAGACGTTTACAAGAGCGGCAGGAATCTTTCTAACGTTCTTCTATTTGCTATTTATCATCCTCGTCGTCCTCATTTCACCCCAAATCCATAGCGACAACCTGTTCCCGATTTTTGGGACAGGCATCAAGCCGATGATCAACGCGACGCTCACGTTTGCCGTGTACAGCTCGGTCGACGCGGTCGTACTGCTGATGATTTATCCGGTGCATGTGCGCAACCAGAGGCAGGCGTACAAGTCGTATTTCGTCGGCAATGCCATCGGTGGCTTCATCATTCTCGTGATTACGATATTGTGCGTGCTGGTTTTAGGCGGAACCTATACGGCCAACCAGATGTTTCCCAGTTACTTGCTTGCGCAAAAGGTCAACATCGGTAATTTCATTCAACGGATTGAAGCTATTCTCGCGTTGATGTGGTTTGTTAGCACGTATTATAAGCTTGTGCTTTATTTTTTTGGCACGTGTCTAGGTGTTTCGCAAGTGCTCGGTCTCCGCGATTATAAGCCGCTCGTGCTTCCAATCGGGATTTTGGTCATTTATTTTTCGCTTACCATGTATCCCAATGTCGTTTATCAGCAGGAGTGGGATACGAAAACCTCGGTTCCCTTATCGTTTTCGATCGATTTCTGTCTGCCGGTGCTGCTCTTGATCCTTTATGCGGTGCGGAAGAGGAAATTGAAACCAGAAAAAGGATGAAGTTCGTGGCTTCATCCTTTTTTGTTGTTTTCGTATTGTAGCAAAAGATGTCGCACGGTGAAGGATAATGTAGATGAATCGAGAAGTTGTTAATAGGCTGGATTTTCCAGTCATGACTTTTCGAACAGGGGGGAACGAGGTTCTTGCTTTTTCGCGTAAATACGATCGTGGTAGCTGTATGTTTCCTGCTTTTGTTGATGCCCCAATCATTTGCCGAGGCAGCAACGCACGTCGAAGTATCGGTTGATCAATTGAACATTCGCAGTGCACCTGGCACCACCTCTCAGATCGTGGGGACAATTACCAAATCCACGCGGCTGGCGATTATCGCACAGCAGAAAGAGTGGACACAGGTGAAACTCGCGAACGGGAAAACGGGCTGGGTGTTAAATAAGTACGTCAAAATGTTGGACATTCCACAGATCAAATACGTCAAGAGCAATGTGGACATGCTGAATGTTCGGGCAGAACCGAACACAACTGCCCAAATTTTGCAGATTATCGATAAAAATGGCGTATTCTTGCAAGTGAAAAAACAAGGCGAGTGGGTGCAGCTCAAGCTGTCAGACAAAGCAAATGGCTGGGTGAATGCGCGATACGTGACGGAAACCGCGGCTCCTGCGCCGAAACCAACGGCAACACCGACCCCGACAGTGCCGGTTACACCAAAACCGCCTGTTACAGGTAACGGACAACCGCTTGGCACCATCGTGCTTCCGGAAGGCTATGAGGTCTATGTTGAGCCAAATATTTTGAGCAACGCCATCGGCCAACTGAACGGCGGCACGACAATCAATCATTATGGCTATGCAAACGGATGGTATAAAGTCAGCTTTAACGGTTCATACGCCTATATTTTCAAGCCTGTCGTGCAAGCTGAACCGGGACAAGAGCTGCCAACCGATTTGCCAAGTACGCAGAACCCGGGCGCGGGCCAAGCTGAGGCGTCGATCCGCATCCTCAATGCGGACACGAATCTGCGCGTCGGACCCGGGACGGATTATAATGTGGTCGGCACCGTTCAGCCGGGACAAGTGTATCCGATTGTACAGACCGTCGGGGATTGGTATGTGATCAGGCTGGCCGATCAATCGACTGCCTATATCGCAAGCTGGGTTGTGGAGAGCGTGCAACCAGCAGGTCATCCGACACCAGGATCCAACAGCTCAGGAGTCGGGTACAACAGCGGCATGGTCGGCAATGAAAAAGTGTACATTTACCATACGCACAACCGTGAGTCATGGCGAAATGTCGCAAGCAACACCAAGGGCACATCAGTTGACGATCCGGTCACTAATATCACATTGGTAGGAAAACGGTTAGGTGAGCTTCTGCAAACGAGTGGAATCCAGACGATGGTCAACCGGGACGATTTCGCCCAAAAGCTGGCGGAGCAAAAGAAAAGCTTCTCCATGTCTTATACCGAATCCTACAAGGCGGTTAGTGCGGCGGCATCTACAAGCCCGAATCTACAGTACTTTTTCGACATCCACCGCGACAGTGACGAACCGCGCAGCACCGTGGCACTGACCATCAATGGGAAGACCTATTCGCGCATCTTGTTCGTCATCGGCACGGCCAATCCGTCCTATTTGGAAAACAAAAAGCTGGCGGAAAACTTGCACGCAAGGCTGGAGGCGTTGTATCCAGGTTTGTCACGCGGGATTATTCTGAAAGGCACAAACGAAGGCAATGGCGTGTATAATCAGTCGATTTCGGACGGAGCTTTGCTGCTGGAGTTCGGCGGAACCAACAACACGCTTGATGAATGCTACAATACAGCAGAGGCGTTCGCGAACGTCTTCATCAATTACATGCTGGAATCACAGATCGCGATCAAGTGAGAGCTCGATTCTTTTCGCAAAACATGCGGAGAGAGTCGGGCGTTTTTTATGTAAGACTGAAGTGCCAAAGAACCTTTGCAGCAAGGATGGTGCGCAATTGTTATGAGCGGTCAATCATGCTACAGTGGAAGGAAGCAAATTGATATCCGACATGCTTAAGCTCAGCTGTGCGGGTCGTATCCGAATGGCTGTACCTGGGCAACATGATGGTAATTCAAGCAACATCAGTTCGTGTAGGAGGGAACAAGCATGACAGAGAAAAAAGTGATCGTTCAATTGGCCCATGGCTTGCACGCGAGACCGGCAGCGAATTTTGTCAAAGTCGCCACATCGTTCACCAGTGAAATCCAACTGGTGAAGAACGAAAAAACGTTCAACGGGAAAAGCATCATGGGCATCATGTCCGCCGCCATCGGCAAAGGGGAAGAAGTGACCCTGACCGCAGACGGTCTGGACGAAAAGGAAGCAATCTCCGCATTGGAAAAGCTGCTTACCGATCCGGAAGAATCCTAAGCACGAAAGAAAAAATCCTCGAAATGAGGGTTTTTTTATTTGTCGTCAGGGGAGTCGTGCGTCGCTCATAAATTTCTCCAGATCGAAAAGAATACGGAAGGGAAGGGCTCGAATCAGTAACCCAAGTAAAAAAGAAAAACCTCGATTCCTTCCGAGCGAAGGTTTTAAGGTTTCATTTCTGTTCATTCGCATGCTCGACACCTGTCATGATCAGATGGCGGACGTGATTATCATCCAGTGAGTAAAAGACGAGCTTTCCTTCTTTGCGGTATTTGGCCAGACCCATGTTGCGCAGTAGGCGCAAATGATGGGAGGCGTTCGCAATGGTGGTACCGATCACATTAGCGACATCACAGACGCACAGTTCATTTTCGAGGGCAAGCGCGTAAATGATTTTGGCGCGGGTATCGTCAGCCAGTGCCTTGAAAATTTTTGCTACACCGTCTGCTTCATTTACGCGCGGGCGCAGCCGTGTTACCTTTTCTTCGTCAAAACATTGTATTTCACAGATGTCAAGATGCTCTTCTGCCAACAAACTCACCTCTCCCACACAGTACGTCTCTACCGTAAATTATAAACAGATCAATGCAAAAACAAAAGCTGGAAACAATTCGTTATTGTTTGCTATACTGTTATTATATTCAAAAGAGTATTTGATTGTTTGAATGATCTCATTCGTATCCATATCGGCTTCATGGTTACTGTTGGGAATGAAAGGGTTGATTACTTGATGTCTCATCAGCATAAGCAACATCACCACGATTCGTGCTGCACAGACGAGGACCATTCGACAACCAGGCACCAGCACTCGCATACAGAAGGAGAACTTCATCATTCAGGCGAGGGTGATTGCTGCCATGACGGGCATTGTCACGACGATGCCGTGCCGCAAGCTGACGTAAAGCTCCAGGCGGACCGGGTTTTGGTTTATCGCGTCGAGGGAATGGACTGCAGCTCGTGTGCGTTGACGCTTGAAAAGCATATGAGAGCACTACCTTTTGTCCAACAGATCAGCGTCAATTTTTCGACGGGAAAAATGCAGCTCGTCGCAGATGGGGTGACGGACGGGGAAATCGTGAAGGAAGTGTCCAAAGCTGGGTATCAGGCAAGCCCCATCACAAAAAGGGCGCAACAGCAGGACGCTGCCAAACCTGCCACTTCCCAGACAACCACGATCATCTCGGGTGTCTTTTTGGCGCTTGGGTATCTTCTTTCTTATACGAGTGTGACTCCGATGGTCAGCACGCTGCTCTATGCGGTATCGCTTCTGATCGCGGGGGTGAAGCCAGGGCGCAGCGCTTTTTACGGGATTCGGAGCAAATCGCTCGACATGAACGTCCTGATGACAGTGGCTGCGATTGGTGCCGTTTGCATCGGTGAATGGCTTGAGGCGGCGACGGTCGTCTGGCTGTTTGCGTTGGGCAACACGCTCCAGACCCGTTCCATTGAAAAAACGCGCGAGTCAATCCGCAACCTGATGAATTTGACACCGACGGAGGCACAAGTTAAACAAAACGGGCAGATCGTCGCCAAGTCCGTTGAAGAAGTGGGCATCGGTGCGATCATCGTCGTTCGACCGGGTGACAAGGTGCCACTCGATGGGGAAATTATCGAGGGCATCTCTAGCATTAACCAGGCGCCGATTACAGGAGAGTCGATTCCAGTAGACAAAAAGGCGGGGGATGCGGTTTTTGCCGGCACGATCAACGAAAGCGGGACGCTGGACATCCGTGTGACCAAGCTGGTGGAAGATACTGCGATCGCCCGGATCATCCAGCTGGTCGAGGAGGCACAGGAGAAAAAGGCGCCGACGCAGGCGTTCGTCGACCGCTTCGCGCACGTGTATACACCAGTCGTGTTTGTGCTGGCCGCAGCCGTTATGATCGTGCCGCCTCTAATTGGGGTTGGCGCATGGCTGGACTGGTTCTATAAAGGCCTTGAATTGCTTGTCGTCGCATGTCCATGCGCACTGGTGATCTCCACGCCGGTGGCGATCGTATCGGCAATTGGTAACGCAGCGAAAAACGGCGTGCTGATCAAAGGTGGGACGTTCCTCGAGACAGCAGGCAAGCTGACGGCAATCGCCTTTGACAAAACGGGTACGCTCACGGAAGGGAAGCCGAGTGTCACGCATGTAATAGCCTTAGACATCACGGAGGTTGAAGTTCTTTCCATCGCGGCAGCGATCGAACGGTATTCCACTCATCCGGTAGCTGTCGCGATCAATGCGTATGCAGCGGCGAACAACATCGCACCCGCACATGGGCGAGAGGCGCAGGCCATTGCCGGAAAAGGTGCGATGGCTGCGATCGATGGGGAAGTCTATTATGCGGGCAAACCCGCTCTCTTTACGGAAATGGGTATCTCGACAGCTGGCGTCGAGGCACAGATCGGCAGACTGCAAGAAGAGGGCAATACGATCATTCTCATCGGTACCGCGACTAAACTAGAAGGCGTCATCGCTGTCGCCGATACGGTACGCGAAATCACCGTCGAGGCGCTCCGCAAGCTAAAGGAAGTCGGCATCGAGCAAACGGTCATGCTGACTGGCGACAATCAGGGAACCGCACAAAAAGTCGCATCGCAAACCGGTGTCACACGCTATATGGCGGAGCTTTTGCCGCAAGACAAGGTGAATGCAGTCAAGTCGCTACAACGCGAAGGAAGCGTCGTCGCGATGGTGGGCGACGGCATCAACGACGCACCGGCGCTGGCAACGGCGGACATCGGCATCGCAATGGGCGGAGCGGGTACCGACACCGCGATGGAAACCGCTGATATCGTGCTGATGGCAGACAATCTCGAGCGACTGCCGCACACGATCAAGCTAAGCCGCAAAGCGATCCGCATCATCAAGGAAAACATCTGGTTCTCCATCATCATCAAGCTCCTCGCGCTGATCCTGATTTTCCCCGGCTATCTAACCCTCTGGATCGCCGTCTTAAGTGACACGGGCGCAGCTTTGATCGTCATCCTAAACAGCATGCGGCTTTTAAAAATGAAATGATAAAAAAGAGGGCAGACCCCTCTTTTTTTGATTATTATTCAAGTTTTTATATTTCTTCTCTCCCAAAATTGTCTGTGGCAGGGCAGCCAGGGATTTGGGAAAAAAGATCGCAGCGCAGCCTTGAACATGCCCGCCCAGGCCCCGCGAAAAAAAGGGAAA
>NZ_RHHQ01000016.1 GCF_003710825.1 Brevibacillus fluminis
ATTGCTCTTTCGACATGAGACTCATAAAAAATCCCAACCTTTCTAATTTAATTGTAAATTAGGAGGTTGAGAGTTTACACAGAATATTTTACAGACTCTGCCACTCTGTACGGTTTTCCTTCTTCACGCTTCTTGTCGTAGAATTCCTTTAATTTTTTATTGCAGGAGCGTCTTAGCCCACATAGAACCGCAAGGTACAAGGCGTGTCTAAGTCGCTTGGACCCTCGTTTGGTAATGCGATTGGCTGTTGCTGTGAATTTCCCTGAAGAGTATACACTTGGATCTACTCCTGCATACGCCACTAATTTCTTAGCGTGAGTAAACCGATCGATTTCTCCGATTTCAGATAGAATCGTTGCCGCGATTTTTTGCCGATACCGGGAATCGATTGGATAATCTCATATTCTTCAACTTCTTTGGCAAGAGCATCAATTTGGTCCTGTAAGCTGGAAAGATGCTCTTGATACTGAAGAAGAAGGCTTATATAAAGTTCAAGGCTGATTAAATGACTTTGATAGGCTGTCTTCTGAAAAGGATTACGTGTTGCTGCAGCCATGATAAGCTCGGCTTTCTCCTTTGCCCAACGCTCTGATCGACTTGTACAAATACAGGCTACCCTATCCATGATTGTGCTTTCTCCTACAGTCAGGATCGATTCAGCTGTAGGGAACTCCCTTAATAAGAGTAAGGAGATTCTCGAAAATAGGTCTCCAAAAACGCCATTGTATTCAGGGAAAACCTGATCGAGTACCGCATGGAATTGCAACTTTGCTTGAACATACATATCTGTCAGGGATTCAAACTGCCTCGTGAGATGGCGAAGATTCAAGAAATGTACGCCTCTCTGTTTATAAGCCTCAAACTCCTCCTTGTAATACAGCTCGCAGAGCTGATAGGCATCTACTGCATCAGTCTTAACCTTACGTAAAGAAGAAGCTTTTTTCGCTTGATTTGAGATCAGCGGATTCAGACAATGAAGATTATAGAGTGTTCCTCCAGAAACTGAACAACAGCAGCCTGGTAATGCCCAGTAGATTCTAAGATGACAGTGGGTGAATGACCTGATAGTTTAGTGACATCGTTGATCAAGTTTAAAAGGTAATGAAGTCCTTCTTGGGTATGAAGGAATGAGAAACTCTTACCGTAAGGTTGACCTTTATCTAAAAACACTTGCCCTTGACTTTGCCCCTTTGAAATATCCAGACCAATGACTGGATTCATAGATTTCTTCCTCTCCAAAGATTTATTGCCGGCAACCCCTAATGACTGCTTGCAGTTCCACAGCATCGCTAGTGATACGAGATCTCCTTTTGTCCCAACCAGCCTAAACATGGTTTCCACAAGTAGGGGGTGAACAGTTTTAGCGACGGGATGAGATCTCCCACGGGTACGACCGTTCTACCCCGGCTACCGTAATGGTAAGCCCCCTTAAATGAAAGAGGTCAACCAGTAAAAACTGGCTGACCTCATAATACGACGGGTACGATAGCTTAATAAAGGCAGCGGTAGTCTAGGACTTTATTTTCACGTCCGAAGATGCCACTGCCTTTTTATTTGAGATTAGTCTAATACTTAATTATCAAATCTTGCCTTTCTTACGATTCAGAAATCGCTTCACATCAATAATCCCAGTCTAGAACTTTATTTTCATTGGACAACAAAAGCAGCCAGCACCTACTCGACAATCGCACCTAGAGCTTCTGCGGCAATGCTCTTGGCTGCCTCGTTACCTTGCGCTGAGCTCTCCGCAATAGTTTGCAGCGCTTTCTTGGCGATCTCCAGCTGTTCGGTCAAACGGTCAGCCATTTTGGCGAGATCGATGGTAAAGTCGTCTGTTAACTCGCCATTGCCTATTAAGACAACTGCAGTAAATTCGAATCTATTCTTCACCTTTAATCATCTCCTTCAGCTTGATTTCATTGCCAGCGTAGCCGGCCCTAATAGTCGCAGGCCGGAATCCGGTGTAATTCCCCCAATGGGCGAATATTAAAATCATAGGCTACCAAACGCTACTTTGTAAATATTTTCCTCATTATTATCCTTACAGACACGGCATCTGCATGTTGCGCTAACGGGTTCGATAGTTCAATGATGTGATGCAGTCTACAACTTTATTATTCAGTTTAGATCCACGGATAGCTTCATTCTGACGTATAATCTAAAACTAATTTTCAAATACCTGGTGACTAAGAAGACCGGGACTCCTTGTACCATAAGGGGTTCCGGTCTACAACTTTATTATCACTGAACACAACCGCTTAGGTAAGGAAGAGCGTGGATGTTGAAATGATTGGTAAACCTTTTTTCAAAATAATAATACCTATTTGGCTCAATCTTCTTTTAAAAATTAAAGTGTTATGGCTGCATAACATACAATATAAGCGATTATGGATGGAAAGAATTAGTTGTTCACGGCGTAAATTCATTGTATGAATTGATAGGTTATTTTCAACAGTCTATATAGTATTAACGGTCTTATCTCGATTTGGGATGATCGGATTATTATGAACTTACGCCTATATACAATATTTTGTAGTAACCAACATTTGATACCAAAAAACCTACGAGTAATAACCCTGATAAGGGAACGTAGGTTTTTTCATTTGTAATCCGGTGTTCAATAAATTTGTTGTAGATGCTCCCGAGCGCTCCATCTCCAAGTGGTTCAGCTTCACTTACATCAGCGATATCGGCTACTACTTCGGCACGGATCAGATGCAGGCGGACGCGTGGAAAAATCCCTATAAGCTGTGGGAGCACTCCCCACTGAGATATGCGGACAAGGTGAAGACCCCCACGCTGTTCATCCACTCAGACGAGGATTATCGTTGCTGGATTCCGGAGGGCTACCAGATGTACACCGCGCTGCGCCTTCATGGAGTCGAGGCCCGCATGTGCGTCTTCCACGGTGAGAACCACGAGCTGTCCCGCTCGGGCAAGCCGGCCCACCGTCAGCGACGCATGGCAGAGATACTGCAGTGGATGAACCACTATCTGAGGGAGGGCGGGGAGCAAAATGATCAGGATTGAACGAAAACGCGCGGTCTGAGAAGAGATTAACCGGTGTTCAGTGATAATAAAGTTTTAGACCTGAACCCCTTATGCTAAAAGGGGTTCAGGTCTTCTAAATCACCATGTAATTGAAAATTAGTTTTAGACTATACGTCAGAATGAAGCATCCATGAATCTAAACTAAATAATAAAGTAATAAACCGCTTCATTGTGCCCTAAATCAAACTGCGCAATGCTGATCTGAGCTGCGCCAAGTTGGCGAATGAAATATTTGAAGGAGTCGATTTACGCGCAGGATTTTCCCAGCTATTTTCTCCGCCTTAGATTTCATGGTTTCATCAATTTTATGAAGATCCAGCTTGGCCATAACATTCCGTTGAAGGAGGGGGGAGCGATCCGAATTTTCAGCCTTATCGGTTAGGTACCGAAACAAGCTTTTTAAACTGGAAAGCCGGCGATTAGCAGTGGTCTTTTTGTAACAATCATCAAGAAAGCTAAGAAATAGGTTGGCTTCTAGATAGAGGAGAAAATGCACCTAACCCTTTAAATCGCGAATTATGATTGCCATGCTCACCTGTATTCATTAAAAGTTAACTCGCCAATAAAAAGTAGGCTTATTTTAATGATCATAGATACACAACTGTCCCTTATTATTCTAATACTGGTTTTACCGTCACCTTCCCGGATATGAGTGGAAAATTCATATCCGGGAGTTTTTTATGTATCTTTTTTTAAAAAATTCCATTGAGTCTCCAATCACTGGAGAGTATATCATGACAGGGAGGAGGTGGTGGATTGGCACTCTTTCAGAAAAATGGATAGGAATCAGCCAATCATTTGGAAACGGTTACAAAAAAGCAGAGTACAAAAAGTCATGAAAGAAAATCAAATCCCAGGTGTAGCTGTTGGTTTAGGCCAAGGACGGTCAGCATTTCTATGGAAAGGGCTTTGGCTACTGGGATGTGGAAAACCGCAATGCACATTCTTACAGAAAAAGGATTGACAGGTATTGTTCCTTTCCAATGGATTGATTCCTGTGTCCAGTCTGATTATGAATGCAGCGTTTAATTGCCTGGAGAACCGGTCGCCTGAAGCTTCTCATGTCAAGTACAAGGACTATCACATACCGGTAGAGAGGCTGCCGCAATTTATCGGGGAGTATCAAGAAATAGCTAAGTCCCTGTCCATTCCAATCCGTTTACAAGAGGGGCAGCTTCAAATGCTTATGCATAATAATCCGTTGCGCTTGAAACCGATTGGCGAGGACTTTTTTTACGAGTGGCTGGACGAGCGCTGTGCGCTTAATCAGAGATGAAAGAAATGAAATTGTCAAAATGGATTTGAGTGGTCTTTCATTCTCAAGAGTCATACTTACGTTTTGTTAAAAGTGACCAGTTAGTCACCATTTATTCTCGCATTTTTGGTCTTACATGCAAAAGACATATCTATAAAACCATGACAGGAGAGGTATTGATATGACTAAGCCAGAATGGACAAAGTCTTTTGAAGAGTACATGAAAAAAATAACGGAGGCAGCCAAGGTTCCAGGTACCTCTGTCGGCTTGGCCAAAGAAGGTGAGCTATTATATCATCAGGGGTTTGGCTACAGGGATGTGGAGACGAAAGCAGGCATCACTCCGGATACGGTTTTTGGCATCGGTTCCATCACGAAGTCTTTTACCTGCGTAGCCATTATGCAGTTGCAGGATGCAGGCAAGCTGTCTGTACATGACCCGATAGTAAAGTATCTACCAGAATTTCGGCTAAAAGGTGGCAACAGCGTCGAGAACATTACCATTCATCATTTTATGACTCACTCATCAGGAGTGCCAGCGCTACCTTCTTTGGGATATGCAATGAAGCGGACCATGCTGGATGATCCAGCTGCTAGCGAGGTTGAATACGATATTCACAGTCATGAGTCGATTGATACGTATGCAGACCTACTGGATTATATCGCTTCGGTCGACTTTGAATTGCTTGGGCCTCCGGGTACGGAGCTTTCCTATAACAATGATGCTTACGGGCTGTTAGGTTTGGTCATTGAAAGGGTAAGCGGGCAGCCATACGAGCTGTATGTGAAGAAGCATATCCTGGAACCTGCGGGAATGAAGCATAGTGTATTTCTCGTGGAGGAACTAGGGGATTATGCTGATCTTGCAACTTGTTACGCCAACAGAGTCACAGACGGAGCCCACGAAGTGTACGCTGCCCCAATCTGGTGGGACGCTCCTGCTATGCGTGCCGCAGGATTTCTCAAAGCATCAGTCCGTGATATGTTGAAATATACCGAGATTTTCCGCACCGACGGTCTGGTCGGCAAGGAACGAATTCTATCAGCAAAAAGCGTGGAACAAATGATTTCACCACATGTAAAGCTCAACACAAATCAGTACTATGGCTATGGTCTGATCATTCATCCAAACTATCACGGTATTCGTTTAATCGAGCATACAGGAGGCATCAAGGGGGTCGCGGCGCAAATGTTCATTACGAAAGAAACCGGGATTACAGCTATGATTCTAAACAATACGCTGAGCGCCCCTATAGGGGCTATGCTGTCTGGGGTGGTTTGCAGTTTACAGTCGCTGCCTGTGGATACCCCGCCATACACCTATCCTGACTATGATATACGTGTAGATCATTTGCCTGAGTATGTAGGCAAGTATAAGACCCATGCCGGGATTGGGATGTCAGTAGAAGTGGAAGAAGGAAAATTGGTGTTGACCATGAGCAAAGCGAAATTACCGTTGCGAGCGGTTGAAAAGGATGGCTTTGCCCTAAACGTAAATGGCAACAGTAACGTGCTGCGATTTACCCGAGACCCGCAAGGAAACGTGACTCGTATGAACATGGGCGGGTTGATACAACTGGTGAAAGAGAAAGTAGTATGACACGCCACCTATAGCGAAATCATATAGCAGCGCCTTAACCTTCCCCGGCCTGATTTTGTTCCTGCTAGGGAAGGTATACCATTGTTTTGTAAAAAAAATCCATTGAGTCTCCAATCACTGGAGAGTTTATGATAAAGACGGGAGGTGTTAGCTTGCAAACAGATAGCCGAAACGATACCAATCAACGAGGTAAATGCGAACGTTCCACCTATGTCAGAAAGTATACAATTGGCGAAGTGGCCAAATTGACCAACTCAAATGTCCGAACGGTTCGCTATTACGACGAAATTGGTCTGCTTAAACCTGCAGAGGTTACGTCTGGGAAGTATCGTCTGTACACGACTGAGGAAATTTGGAGGTTGAAGCTGATTCTCACTCTTCGATACCTCGGCTTTGGCATGTACGAGATTCGGAATCTGATTTCTGGAGAAAGATCGGTTACCAAGGTAATTAATTGGCAAATTGAGGTTTTGAATGCCCAAATTCGTACACTTACCAATATTAAAGAGATTTTGCAACAGACAACTCAAAGCGACTACGGGGAAGACTCGCTGCGTTATATGCACGATCTAGTAGAGTCAATTGCTCTCAGTTCAGCGGAACGAAAACAATTTATATTGGAAAAAATGAAAGATTCGATGTTTCCTGATGAGGTTCCGTATGAGTGGAGAGAAGCATTACTGAAAATGACGAAAAGCATTTTTTATGAAGAAGGTAAATTGTCGGCCGTACAAATTTCCGCTTTGAATGAAATTGAGAAGATGCTAGATGACCCTGAATTTATTGCAGCAGCAAAACTCAGCGCGACACCCTACTTGAACATGATTCTGTCGGGAAGAATGGATATTCCAACTTGGGATCAATATGAGCAGGAAATCTACAGTCGATTATTTGATGCCTTACAGCAAAAAGCGACGTACGACAGCGAGGTTGTCCAGTCGATTATTCACGATTACGTCACCAATTTTGCAAAAGGAGAGAATGTCCCTTATACGCTTGATTATTTCCGGAAATTTGCCGAAAAAGTGCTCTCACTTGATACAAATAAAATGAATTGTTTTTTGCTTCAGTGTATTACCCTAAATCCTCGTCTGAAATGGGCAACACAAGTTAATGCTTTATTTATGAAAGGAATACAATGGAAGCTTGCGCAAATGGAGTAGGAGTTTCGCCAGGCTTCTATTGAGGCAAACCGTCAAGAGTATTCATGTGAAGAGAAATCAGCATCTGATTGTTCCTTCAGCTACTTTCATCGCTGAAAGCGCCATGAGCATCTAGGGATTCCGATACGGACTGGGGGTCATTCTACCTATTCCAAATGATTGTTAGAGACTCCGTTTTTATTTTCTGAAATTTTCGTAAAATACCTGTTGATTCAATAATGTCCATGATCTGGGAGTCAATCTCTCCTAGCTCCGAGGAAAGAAAGAGGTTTATTTATAAAAAATGCCAGCTCCTGAAAGCGCTTGCTAAATGGATTCCCGCTATCGAAGGAAGTGGAATTTTTCTAAAAAATCATGGGAATTAGATTTTTTTAAGATGACGAATACAAAGGGGGATTGCAAAAAATATGAAAACCGTGAGGGGAAAACGTGGTATTATTTCTGTTTTACTAATCATGATATGTTTGTCGCTAGTGGGTGGCTGCAGTTCGCAATCAGGTACGCCTGTGCCAGATCAACAAACGGATAGCGTCAAACCACAGTCGGGTGGAACCATTACTGTGGCAAGTTTTATCGACCCTGACACATTGGATCCTCATAAGTCAGTTGGGACTGATCAACTTGTTACGTGGCAAATGGGAGGATCCCTGCTGTATAAGGACCCTGTTACAAAAGAATTCAAACCGTATCTAGCCAACCATTACACCATTTCTGAGGATGGCAAAACGATGACATTTACGATTCGTAAGGGGGTGTCATTTCAGGATGGAACACCATTAACCGCCAAAAGTTTCAAGGATACTTATGATCGAATATTAAATCCGAGAACCAATGCCAAACAGGTACGTACCTTTTTGGAACCAGTGAAAAGCGTCAAAGCGCCGGATAATGATACCCTTATTCTGGAATTAAACGAGCCCAGTGCTTCTATTTTGGATTTTCTCAGTACGGGTTCTTCGCAACCGCTGTCAATGAAGGCTATTGAAAAATATGGTGATGATTATGGGCGTAACCCAGTGGGAGTAGGTCCCTGGAAATTTGAAAGTTGGAAGCCAGGGGAGGGGGTTACATTAGTTCGAAATGAGGCGTTTCACTGGGCTGAGCCTTTCTACAAAAACCAGGGTCCTCCAAAACTCGACAAGCTGGTAGTCAAGACGATCTCAGACAGCAGTGTCATGATGTCCGCTTTGGATAACGGTTCGATTGATGTAGCAATGTATGTACCTGCTAGAAACATCAAAAAATATCGCAATAATCCGAAATATCAGGTTCTAGAACGCTATCGACCCGGTTTATCATTCACGTTGAGGATGAACTTGTCAAAACCAGAGTTCCAGGATGTTCAAGTTCGAAAAGCATTTAATATGTTGATCAATAAAGAAGCGATTATCCAAGCTGCTTTGATGGGAGAAGGAAAGGTTGCTCAAACAATAATAGGCCCTGGTATGTTAGGGTATGACAAGTCATTGGGAACATATGGGTATCAGTATGATGTGGATGAAGCGAAAAAGCTTCTGGATGCTGCCGGATGGAAAGTAAATGGGAGTGGCTTACGAGAAAAGGATGGAAAAACACTGACGCTGGCATTTTTGAGTACCCCCACTTATGACAAAGAGGCTCAATTGGTTCAAGCAATGCTAGGAGAGGTAGGTATCAAAAGCAACATTCAAAATCTAGAAGCAGGAACCTATATAAATGAAGCTGTAAAAGGTAACTTTGATTTGACTTTTGGAACAGCTACATTTGAAGATCCGAGTATTATGTACATGTCTTTTCATTCCAATCAGATTGGTGCCTATAACTATGCCAGCGTAAAGGATGAAATCGTGGATGCTTTATTGGAAAAAGGCCAAACAGCCTTTGATATGGAAGTCAGGAAAATGGCATACGAAGAGGCACAAAAACGAATGATGGAGCAAGCCTACCTAATTCCTATATATAATGACAAGCTGTTTACGGTCGTGAATTCACGAGTAAAAGGGGTTACATGGACGTCTTATGTGCCCATGTTCAACGATAGTTGGGTTCAAAAATAAAACGAGTCAGCGGCAGTCCCGAGATCTACGATTATATTTATTTACAAGGTGTGAATGTGAATTGAAGAGAGCCTATTTTCTTGGAATTTCAGGTGAATTGTGCTTTTTCTTTATGAGATATCCTCAATGCGGTAACTCCTAAGCAACGAATTCCTTTAAATTCTTCTTGAGTTTACCCTCAGGGGAGGGATGTTGGATGTGATGATTCAGGCGTAAAGTTGTTAAGCTGCATGGATATATGTAATACGACAATTCCAGAATTGAAAGCGGAAGAAAAAACAATTTAGAAGAGGTGTTAATAAATGCTAGACCCAAGACTTACAAAATTGGCTAAAGTACTCGTAAACTATTCCACAAATATCCAAAAAGGGGATAATGTATTAATCGAAGCTATTGATATCGATCAGCCTTTGGTTAAAGAGCTTGTTAAAGCAGTCCACAAGGCAGGAGGACATGCATTCGTCAGTCTGCATGAAACTTCGATAAAGCGTCAACTATTGCTGGAAGGAACGGAAGAATCTTTTAGAACATGGGCTGTTATTGAGAAATCTCGGATGGAAAAAATGCAAGCATGCATTATTGTAGACGGCGGGTATAATATCAATGAACTGTCAGACGTTCCCATTGATAAGATGAAAATGTTTTCCTCTCTTTACAAGGCTGTGAGTATGGTACGACTTAAAACAAAGTGGGTTTATCTCCGTTACCCCAATCCTTCTGTAGCTCAGTTAGCTGCTATGAGTACAGAAGCGTTTGAAAATTTCTATTTCGATGTTTGCACAATGGATTACGACAAAATGTCAAAAGCGATGGTATCACTAAAAGAGTTAATGGATAGGACGGACCGTGTGAGAATTACGGGGCCAGGAACTGAACTTACTTTTTCGATCAAAGGGATACCGGCTATTTCGTGTGCTGGTGAATTTAATATCCCGGACGGAGAAGTGTTTACTGCCCCGGTTCGTGATTCTGTGAATGGTGTTATAACATACAATACACCGTCTCCCTACCAAGGATTTACGTTTGAAAATGTTCGTTTGGAGTTTAAAGATGGGAAGATCGTGAATGCAACAGCCAACGATACCGAACGGATTAACAAAATTTTTGATACAGATGATGGTGCTCGATACGTTGGAGAGTTTGCAATTGGAGTGCATCCTGTGATTCGGGAACCGATGAAGGATATTCTATTCGACGAGAAAATCGACGGAAGTTTCCATTTTACACCTGGTCGTTGTTATGACAACGCTTCAAATGGAAATGAGTCCGCCATTCATTGGGATATCGTGATGATTCAGCGGTCGGAGTATGGCGGAGGTGAGATCTGGTTCGATGATCGACTGATTCGCAAGGATGGGCGCTTCGTTATTCAAGAATTGGAACAACTTAACCCTGAAAACCTACTATAGTCGAAATGGTATTTTTTCAAAGCAAAGTATGGCAAGGTTGAGTAAAATAGACAGCCTTGCCTCTATCAAACATGACGAGGCGATAGAATAATGACATTCAGAGTAAAGTGTTCTTTGATTGTTTCATTTATTTCTCTAGTGTCTTTCAGTTTCTCTTGGGCTTTACCAAGTATAGCTGCAGAAACAACTCAACAACTAAAAATAACAGAAAATACAGAAATATTAACGATCGAAAAAGCTATAAAACTGGTGAAGGCAGCTGATACTGAAATGGCAAAAGCACACATAGATGCCGAAAATGACAATTTAAATTTACGAATAGTAAAAATGCAGTTGCGGGGCATTCGGGCTGATTCGATTGATTCGTTGGAACTTGCCCAATATAAATACATTACAGAAGCTCAAAGTGAAATGAATGCTCGGATAAGTAACCTTTATAAAGAATCTGTAGAGGGAATTTTAAGGGGTAAGGCCATACTCTCATACTACGATTTATTAAATGCACATTACGAACAAGAATGGAAAAGGCATCGTTACCAAAGAGTGGATGAGTTGGTTCAGATTGCAAATGGATGCGCAAAAAGCAGCAAATGTGTAAATGCGAATAAGGAAGATGTGAGGCAAGTAGAATCAACTGCTGCTATCGCAAAAGTTGAATGGTTTGTGGCTCAAAGTAAGTGGGAAGAGACGAGAATCCAGCAAAATGAAATATTGGGAGTAGATGCACAGAAAGAATGGCTGTTCCCGACTGAAGATGAAGAGGCAACTGAAGATCCTCCCATTACGTTTGAAGATGCGATTGCTTCATTAAAAACAGATTCATATGTTGTCGCTCAAAAAAAAGGAGATATACAGATCGCACAGTTACGTGTCGATTTGATCAACAAATATTCTGCATTATCTACTATTTATGGAAAAATCGCAACAAACAATTTGGAAAAAGCAAAAATAGAGCTGGAGAAGTCAAAAAAAGCGGATGTATATGCTGTATACACAATGTATCAAAAATATCGCGACGGGTATAAGGTAATGCAAACATGTAAACATGCAGTCAAGCTCGCAAACGATAACTATAACAAGAGGATATCACAATTTAAGCAGGGAACGATAAGCATCTTTGAAGTACTGCAGTTGGAGCAGGAGTTAGCCAACATGGAGAATCATTACCTAGCAGCAAAGAATGACTTCAATCATATCAGAGCGAATTTCCAATGAATCCAATACCGTTTTTGCTATTATATTTTCATTAAAACATTTATACTCACATCCTCTTTGCCTATTTGTTGTTGGTTTTAAAATGAGGTTGGACAAAACCGGAAAACAAGTTTTTGATAGTAAGGAAAAGACCAGTTCCGAAATCGGGACTGGTCTACTTTCTAGTGCGCCCAGCATGGGCGTCCATCTTTAGGGTGAAAGTTCCGAACGGGGGCTGGCGAGCGCCTACCGTTAGCCAAGAGTAAGGGTGTCCATCGTTAGGTGGAATCTGAAGGAAGCTGGAGGCAAACGCTCGACCAAAGGTACACGAACCCAATTTGAGGCTAGTGTGATTTTTCATCTTAGGTGAGAAAAATTGCATTTTGGATAAGAAAATTGTTTCATTTCTGTGAGAAAAATAGCGATATACATCATAGTGAATTTTTATACAGCGGGTGAGGGCGAAAATAAGTCCTCACCCTTTTTTAAAGAGGAAGATAGTTATATTTTTAAGGGTATGTGAAAAGAATGGATACGATTCAGCAATGAAGGTATATAAAAAGGAAAACATTTACTTAGACAATAACAATGACATAAGGAATAACTTTACGACTTTCATTCCCACAAAAGTGTCTTTGAAAACTTTAAGTATATTAACTAATCAAACTGAATCTTTTCTTTGGCGTATGACAGTCTATTCGGATATTCCAGAGGTTTTCCAAGATGCGGAAAGTAGCTGACTGATTCCGCTACGCGTTGGAGCTCTATACCTGTTGTAACGTACAACAAGATCAAGGGCGTCTTTCGTGTAAATCCTGCAAACAAAAAACTGTAAAGCAGCTTAGCCCCTCCGTCTGTATGTTCGGAAGGGAAGCGGATGAAACAAAACGAAAGCACCTTTTTAGGGTGCTTTCGTTTTCGATTTTGCATCTAACTCAGTCCAGCTCTTATAGTCATGTATCGCAAACCCTGCATAACTAGAATAGTGGGATAGCTTTTCCTTCGCTACTTGCAATTCTGTTTTCATAGCACCTACGTTCAATGAATAAAACGTCGTAAAGGCACCCTCCGAACTGGGGGCGGTCTCCACCGCAACGATCGCTTGCCTTTTAAGCGTGCTTGCTTCCCTTAGCAGTGTATGTGCATTTGCAACAATTCCATCATTCCCTAGAGCGGTATTACGATAATCCATAATGACAACCGAATCTGCCTTCTCCATTAACCATGCACTCATGCTGTAATTGGAGTTGGGGAGCTTGACGAGATGAAGCCAAAAAGGAACATCCAACGTAATTTTCAAGCCGCTCCCTTTTGTTTCCTTCTCGATAAATCGCATATTTTCCATCCAATTTTCAATGACCAGCTTCTGATTCGTCTTCCATTCAGCTAAAATATACGGCTCGATATCAAAGTGAAGTCCTGCGAAGCGTTCTTCTGATTCAACAGCTGCATTGTATGCTTTTACCCATGAAAGAAAGTCTTTTATTTGGTTCTGATTGTTTGTTAAAGCCCATTGGGGGCGGCCGGCAAGTGCTTCCACCTTGATTTGTTTTTCCGTCGCACTGCGAACAAAATTTTGATAAACCGTTTCAGGTACGCCCTTATCGATCTGAAGGTATATCGTAGTCAAGTCGTTATCACGGGCAAACTTGAAAATTTTCTCTTGATCCGTTTTGATAATTGTGGCGTCCCAAATCCATGTGCCTTTTTGTACCACTTTCAAATACTCTGGAGTCGTCACGACAACCAGAGCATGATCGGCAATCCAATCAATTTGTGCGTCAAATGCTTCACTGATGAAGCGAATGGGAACCATCGTGCGCTTATTCTCGATTACTGCTTGAGCATCAAAGGTTATCTGCTCCCCGTTTACGAGTGCGCGATTTTGACCAATGGTAAGAATTATGGTTTTTTCTTTTTTCGTAAAGGTTACTTGTTTTGTCTGCCCATTCCATTGGACTTTAAGACCAAGCTTCTCTGCTACGAACCTTGCTGGAACCATCGTGCGGTTCGTTTGGACATCTACATACGGTGATTCATCGGGAAAGGACACAGATTGGCCATTCACGGTAACATGGACCTGTGGCGCGGCAAGAGCCGGTAAGAAGTAAGCTGTTCCTAGCAGCACCGTCAACAAAAAGGTTCGTGGTATGTTCTTCATCTATTATTTCCTCAAATCTTCCTCTATGCTTGCATGCCGATCATCTGAATTTTACGCAGCGATTATATTTTACTATAATCACGTCCTTATTTACCTGATCACATGGTTGCAGGGAAACGGAAGATAGCACATGAAGAAATTCCTACGCATACGCGATTCACGCGGTTTAATCAACAAGCAAGTTACTTCTTTTCAAAAACCATGTTTTGAATGTGATACGATAATCTATGAAAAATCGGGATGCCGGGTGGCGTATTTTCAAAGATATCATCGGCATAGATCATACTTAACCGGGATGATTTCGGATCATTGTTGTAGGGGTCTCTGAAGTTTGGATCAGTTTCCCCTTCCTCCCGTCGTTAGAGAATAACCTTGAGTTCATGTAATATGATCCGAGTTGAAAACAAATGAGGGGCTTGGTCCATTTATAAGGATCAAGTTTTTTTGCTTTCTATAAAGGGATAATATTGGTGGATTTTCTGTTTTTTGATATAAGATTGTCTAAGTGTTTAAAATGACCGGGATTCCTAGATAGATAAGGAGTGCCGGTCTAATACTTAATTATCACTGAACAACAGGACATGTAGCTACGAACGGGACATGGTGTCTGATGAAAATATAGTTTTAGAGTGAGGAAATAAAGGGTTTGACCGCGAGAATTGGTGAGTTTTTCTGTTTATTAGAAATTAGGTTGTGCTAAATTTTGGAATTATTTGCGATGGAGGGAGAGTCTTTTTGATACATAGCAGGCAGAATAATTCACTATACTCTAAGATTGTCTTAGCGGTGTGGCCGATCGTTACTAATGACAAATCGGCTATCACTTTAAAAGTAAGTGGTGAGGTACGTGTTCCTATTAACCGAGGGCTGGATAAGCCTATTTATGTTTTAATTTTGTAGAAACTTAATTTGTTTTCACCAAAAACCTACGATCCATTCTTGATATGGATGTGCACCCCATTTGTTAAACACATCTAACAAGTAGAGGTGCAGTCAGGATCGTTGGTTTTTTATATTAGCAAACCGGAATTCCAGAATAAAAATTTTTAGTGGTTGCCGATTCGTACTGCAGATGCTGGATAAAGTCTGTCGAAAAGGGGTATCAAGCAAGTAGCCATCCAATGACGAAAAATATTTTTCGTTAGTAAGAAGATCAAATTCAGTACTACGGGATAATTCAGCCCGGTTCCTTTGTTTTAATGTAAATGAGTATATAAATTCAAGTTATTTCGGAATGTTCAGAAAAATATTTTTCGAAAATTATTTTGCTTAGGTGAAAATTTTTCCATTTTTTCGAGAGAAAGTCCTTGATATAAAGCGTTTTCATGGTTGGTATCATTATTGCTATGGTAGGTATGCATATCTCGATAAAGGAGGAGAAACAAGTGACTCTGGATTTACGAAACATCAAGGCAATCGGCGCCCATGCATTTCCGTATCTGGCAGAGCCAAACCAACATGTAACCGAAAACTGCCGTAATCAGATGAAATAGCGCATCCGAAATACCAAACGTCTTATGCCCGTGCGATTCTTATCACCATCGTTGCGCTGATTGTTTGCCTTAGCTTCCAGGATGCTAGGCCTGTGCTGACAAACCTGGTGAATCATTTGGATCAGTGACTCGTTTTTCTGTTAATTTGTTGGCGGAAATACAACAAATACTGAATGGAAGGGAATTGATGAGATGGAACGTAAAGACTGGAAAGTGATAGTTGAAAATTGGGTCAATCGGAATCAACAACATATCGTAGAACTGCTTCAGGAGATGATTCGCTATAAAAGCGTCAACCCACAGTTCATCGACAATCCAAGCGAGAGTGAGAATGACAAGCTTCAAGACTTTCTAGAAGATTATCTGCTATCAATGGGCTTGGATGTGGACAAATGGGATGTCTACGAAGGTCAACCCAATGTAGTAGCGACGGTAAAAGGCAAATCGAGGGATAACACGCTAATCTTAAATGGTCATGTGGACGTTGTGCCGGCAGGTGCTTTGAACAGATGGTCTTTCGATCCGTGGGGTGGAGTGATACAGGACGGCAAACTATACGGAAGAGGCTCTATGGATATGAAGGCTGGAGTTACCAGCAATATAATAGTGGCCAAATTTATACGAGACTTCGGCATCGAGTTGGATTCCGATCTCGATCTTCATATCGTAATTGATGAGGAAAGTGGCGGAGCAGGTACACGTGCAGTACTCGAGCGTGGCTACAAAGGTTCGGGTGTAATTGTTACGGAACCAACCAATGGGATAATTAACCCCGTAGAGGGGGGGCTTCACTGGGCAAGGGTAACAATAAAAGGTAACTCAGCGCATTCTGCTTGGCGATATAGCCACATCTATCCAGGTTACGAGAGAACGGGTGTCAATGTAATTGAGAAAGCAATGAAAATCATTCAAGCAACAGCAGAATTAGAAAAGGATTGGGGGCTAAACAGACGCCACCCGCTATTGCCACCGGGAGCAAATGTAATCAATCCCGGTGTGATGCTTGCTGGTGCCGGAATGAAGAATGGGATTCCTGAAATCATTACGAATCCCGCAATCATCCCTGATCACTGTGTTATTGAATATGACATCAAGTACTTGCCTTACGAAAACTCAGAAGAGATCAAAAAAGAGTTTGAGGATGCCATCAGCTCCTTGGCTTTTACCGATAGCTGGTTAAGGGAAAATCCGCCGCAGGTGGAGTGGGGATTAAGAGGAGTCAATTTTCCGCCCGTCAACACCCCTATTGATCACGAGATTGTCCGATCGATTGCGAAGAGTCAGGGAATATTTGGAATTTCACCATCGTACCAAGGGTTTGTTGCTGTTTGTGATGTTGCCTGGTATGTAGGCATGAATATTCCGGGCGTAATTTACGGACCAAAGGGAGCACAACTGCACGGACCTGACGAATATGTCGAACTTGATTCTCTGTTTGAGGTCATTAAAGTGCTGATTATGACAGTGCTAAGATGGAATGGGATTTTGGACGAGGACCAAGCTTGACAGGCGTAGCATGAAATCACATTGGGGAGCGATGCGAGACATGGATCGAAATGAAAGGAAATCTCACGATATCGAGGACTTATCCCAAAAATATAAACAGCCCAAAAACATAGAACAATACGGAATTGAGCAAGTTCCTGAAGCAGAAAGAACAGTGAGATGGTACGATATCTTTTTTATGGTAATCAATTTCTTAATGAACCCAGGTATGATCTTAATCGGGGGAATGGCAGTAGCTTCCGGGTTATCGTTTTGGGCGGCTATTGCATCTGTAGTTTTGGGGATTGCAGTCGCTTTTGTTGCATACTTAATCATGGCGACTATTGGTGTCGATTATGGAGTCTCTGGTGCAGTAGCTACACGGATGGTTTACGGAGTGAGAGGGTCTAAATATACAGTATCGCTATTCCGGGCCGCGACTGGAATATACTGGTTTTCGATCCAAACCATTGTTGGTGCCGCGGCTATTGCTGTTGTGATTAACAAGCTTTTCCAAGCGGAGGTAAGCATTGTTGCCGTAAGTCTGATTTTTGCGATATTCCAAATCGTCGTTGCGACATTTGGGTATAATTGGTTGAAGTTCTTGTCTCGAATTGCCCTGCCAATCAAATTGATTGGGCTGATTGCTATCTGTTACATGTTCATGACACATGACGATCCAAATTACGCGATCCCAAAAGTATTCGGGTACGAAGGCACCGTTGGTTGGGGGTGGGGAGTCTTCATCGTCTCATTAAACTCTTTGACAGCCATTTGGCTCTCGATGACCACGGATGCTGCCGACTTTTGTCGATATTCACGCACACGAGTCGATATGTGGATCGGAACGATGGCTGCCGCATGCATCGGAACCTTTACTTCCGCCTTTGTCGGTGCATACTCTGCTGCAGCAACACTGGGAAAGGTTCCCAATGGGCTGGAGGGAGCCGCCACGATTGCAAGCAGCGGCTTCGCACTCTTTATGATCTTGCTAGTTGTTGTTCTGGACAACTGGACAATAAATGTACTGAACATTTACACCAGTTCACTTTCAGTCGTGAACATGGTGCCGAAACTGGGGCGTTTTTGGGCAACCTTGCTGGTTTCTGTAATTGGAGTTGGCCTGTCGATCTTTCCGAGTATGTTGAATAAATTGCAAGATACGATGACGGTATCAGGTATTTTTTACGCACCGTTGGCGGCCGTAGTCATTACGGATTATGTATTCGTGAAAAAAGGAGTTTTGCTTGTCGATCAGTTGTTTGAAGAGAATGGGATATACCGTTATTCAAATGGTTGGAATATACCAGCCCTCACTTGGACGATCATCGGATTTGTGGTCTACCAATATACACCGCCTGAGTACTTCCAATCGATCGTGTGTATTGTCTTGACTGGTTTCGGTTATTACTTCCATCAAAAACTTAATGGCCAGGTTCAAAAGCAGAGGGAAATGCTTGCGAAAATGAGTGCTTAATTCATTTTTTTCATTTATTTACGATTTGCGCAGCACCAGTATCCCGAATTATTGTTCGCTGAGGAGGATGCGTCCGGGAACCTGTGCATTCATCCGGGAGAGCCAGCCAACGACAATGTGAATTGGCTCACTGAGCCCGAAATGAAAGAACGCGGCATCGTTCGAGCGCCGCACAATCTGGATGAAGCGATGGACAGCTTTAGCCAGGACACGATCCTTGGCCAGTCCATTGGTCGAGATCTGGGAAGAATGAATAAAAGCAGAGCGCACGGAGTGAGTAGTTTCTTGTAGTTCGACAATAAAAGGGTCCCCTCGGGGGCCTTTTATTGTTTCGTCAGATAATTATACATAATGATAATTATTAATAATTTCATTGAATCACTTATAACTAAAGAGGGGCCAAAATGGCGCTTTATTTATTTCATGTCGCGAACCACAACTATTCCGAAAAGGAAGGTTTTTGGGATAATTCTTAGATTGTCTATTTGAATAGATAAATATAATTAATTGAGTGATAGTAAAGGTTTAATAAGCTAGAAATAGGCTAGTCTCATAGATAGAAGTAATAAATGAAGGGACGAGAAAAAATGAGCGAGATATTTAATGAACGAGTTGCTTTACGCATGCATCTTGAGTCTTTGTTAAAATTAAGGCATGAACTGCGTTCTGATTATGTTGATCGTGACAGAGTACTTTCTTTAGAAATTAAAGAAATCATTAATAAAGTTCAGGCCATTGAACACAAGGTTGAAGACTTAAACTTAATGAAAATAGAAAAAGACGAAATGCAAGCAGAAGAGGTAGCACCTAAAGAACCAGTGACAGTACCAGAGCAAATGAAAGCTAGAAAAGAGCGCACTCGAATTAATTATGAAGAGATTAAGGAAAGACTACTTGAATTATTACAGGAGACATCTGAACCCATGTCCTTAAGCACCATTGTCTCAGAACTTGAACAAAGGTACGGGATACACCTATCTAACCCTTACATTACTATCAAAAAAATTACAAAAGATATAAGTGGAGTTAAAGAGACAAAAGAAGGGCGAGTTCTTTTTTTTGCATGGAAAAACGATTAGATATTATTACCAAACACAGCGGACTGATGCAATCGAAAATGGATGCTGCCGACTGAAATGTTGCTACTATATAATGCGTTCAAATTACTCTCAAACTACGAGTTCAATAAATGATAAAATCTCTTAACAAAACAGTGACAGTCTAGGAATCTTTTGTCTCTTTCTAGATTGCCACTGTTGCTCTTTACCCGAGTTTTACGAAAATCTTGATACACACTTGATTTTTATTAACGAAATTTTAACGCAATGCAAATTTTCAACCAACAGGTTTCGGTTATAATGTAACTCGACTTAGGTACAACGATGAGAGGAGATTTAATCTTGAATTTGGTATTAACGGAAAAGCAGTGTAAATCTTGCCAAGTGCGTTTGACAGAGTATGAAATTGAAAATAACCGCGGCTTCTGCATTGACTGTTTCAAGGAAGACAAAACAGGAGAGTCAGAGGCGAAACAAAACAGCTAAGCTGTTTCCGCTGACACAACTAATTCCGAAAAAGAAGCTTTTCGGAATAAATATCCAATATAGGTATAGAAGATACAAAACTGTCTAAACTGATTAATAAAGCAGATGTATGTTCCTATTTACCGAGGGCTGGTTAAGCCTATATACGATATTTTGTAGAAACCAACATTTGATATCAAGAAAACCTACGAGTATAACCTGATAAGGGATCGTAGGTTTTTTCATTTGTAATCCGGTGTTCAATAAATTATTTGAAGATGCTCCCGATCGTTATTACGGTTGCTGGTTATAACAAGTAGAAGAGGCCAATTTACAACTTCTCAGTAAAAACAGGGGCTCCATTAAACACTTAGATAATTATACATAATACTGATTATTGATAATTATATTATGCAATTTCCCTTTGCTCGATATACCGGCAGTGGCCATGGAGAATAAGACCAATCTGCCCCTTTATGGAATGATTAGGCAGGTTTTCGCTGTATAGTACTTTTGTAAACATGTGGGCGTCAGGCAGTTCCTCTTTCTTTTTGTATTTGAGTAGTTATGCCGGCTATTAAGTATTAGAGAACACAAGTTATTTTCTAGGTTAACTTTGAGTCCGGAAATGCACGACCACAATATGTTAGTAAAGGAAATCGGACAGACATCCCATTTACTTGCTTGGTGAATGATCCAAAAGCAGCTGTGTCGGCTATTTTTATTGATTGGTCTTTATTAACCCTTTAGCCTGCTGTTTGCCCGTTTCCAGGAGGCTGTCGCTAAGCTTGGAATCATTAACCGACCGAGCTAGCACAAGCGTTCCAACCATCATGCTAAGAACTGCACTCCCAGTGGATTTATTGATTTGTGCCAGTGTGGAAATAAAATCAATCATCCGTTGCAGTTCGCGGGTGAAGACTTGACGCACCTCTTCGGATGATCTGGATATCTCACTGGAAAGGGCAGGGAGAATGCAACCCATCTCAGTTTGATCACGATGATACGTGCTTAAATAATAATCGATAACCGTATCAATCTTAGGTTTTCCCTCCTCCTTCTCAGCTGCTTTCTGCAAAAGTGATATCGTATCGCTTATGGCATATTGGCACGTTTCCGAGACTAGTTGTTCTTTATTGTCAAAGTGTGAATAGAATCCCCCATGGGTCAGACCGACTCCTTTCATAATGAAAGGAACGCTGATGTCGCGTATTCCATTTGTACGAAACGCTTTGGCGGCACTTTCGATGATACGGCCCCGAACTTTGATCTTATGGCCTTCAGGATAGGGCATTGCAGTCACCTCTTCACATCTAAATTCACATTTAAAAATATTATAGTCGTCATAATTTAACGCGTCAATTTCTAGGGAACCATTGACCGCTTCAAAATATGATGATAATAATATATTATGATCATAATATTTTATTTAGGGAGGCGCAAGGGAGATGAGCGAGCTTAAACGGATAGACACTTTGGTCATTGGCTCAGGTCCGGGTGGTTATGCGGCTGCGGTGCGTTCGGCGCAGCTTGGAATGACGACGGTCGTTGTCGAACGCGGTCAAATTGGCGGAGTGTGCACGAATATAGGTTGTATTCCTTCCAAATCGTTGATAGCGGAAGCACACCGCTACAATTTGCAGAGTCAATGGAATCATGCGGTCGCCTCGGTATCCTTTGAGGAGGCTCAGGCGTTCAAACAAGCGGTCGTAAACAAACAGTCCGGTGGAGTGCATTACCTGTTAAGAAGTGCTGGAGTAACGATTCTCGAGGGGGAGGCAAGCTTTATTGACCAGCATACAGTTGTGATGAAAGGACCGGAAACGGAACAATTGATTTCATTTAAATACGCAATATTGGCAACGGGTTCTCGTCCGATAGAGTTGCAGGCTTTGCCATTCGGCGATCGTATTTTGTCTTCCACAGAAGCGCTGTCGCTTTCTCAACTTCCTGCCAGTCTGATCGTTATCGGCGGGGGATATATTGGCGTGGAGCTGGGACAAATGTTTGCCAAATTCGGCACCAAGGTGACGATTCTCGAGGGAGGAGAACAAGTGCTGCCCGGGTTTGAGGCGGACCTTACAGCTCCTGTAGGAAGGCAATTGAACACAGACGGCGTAACCATCATTACGGGGGCGAAAGCCGTTAAAGCTGAACAGGATACGGAAGGGCTTACCCTCCACTATTTAAAAAACGATGAAGAGCATCTTGTTCGCGCTGAATATGCGTTAGTGACTGTCGGAAGAAAACCGAATACGGACGGGAGCTTGGGGCTGGACCGCATCGGATTGCCGACAACGAGCAGAGGATTGATAGAAACAGACGAACAATGCAGAACGGCGATTCCGCATATTTTCGCAATAGGCGATATTGCAAACGGACCTGCGCTTGCCCATAAGGCTTCTTATGAAGCCAAGGTTGCGGCGGAAGCCATTGCGGGCGAGCCTTCTGCCGTCGATTACAAAGCGATTCCGCTTGTCGTTTTTTCCGAGCCGGAGCTGGCGAGCGTCGGGTTAACCGAAACGGAGTGCAAGGCAAAAGCGATTCCGGTTGTCGTTGGGAAATCTTCATTTTCGATAAACGGCAGAGCGTTGGCGCTGAAAGCGGCAGTCGGGTTTGTCAAAGTGGTCGTCGATCCGGTGTCAGGCATCGTCATGGGCGCGCAAATCGTTGGGGCAGAGGCGTCAACTCTCATTTCAGAGCTTGCATTGGCGATTGAGATGGGAGCAACCGTGGAGGATTTGGCGATGACTATCCATCCCCATCCCACCATGGGAGAAGTGATCATGGAGGCTGCCGGCAACGCAGCAAAAAAAACCACGAAAAAATAAACAAAATACAGTCTAGGGACAATCAAGAGAGGGAGAACGGGACAATGAATTTTAAATAGGTTTATATTTTGGTATCGCAATCTTACTTGTCGCAGGAGGCTTGCTTCTTGCCGTAAAAAGGAAAGATGCCGTCAGCCAGGCGGAGTACAGAAAACAAGTAGTACTTGAAGCGGAGCAGAGAACGGTCTTCTACGAAAAGGGTCCGGGGTCAGTTCTCCATATGAACGTTGCTTAAACCGTCGGCCACTTTGGTTATTGGATCAGGTCCCGAAGGCTATGTGGCGGCATTGCATCCACCACATCCCCTCCACTTTCAGCTATTTCCGATCATTTTCTGTTCCTATTTGACGGCTAAAATATGATGATTATAATATTTTGGGACACATGTTTTACGGGAGTGATAGGCATGTCTTATACCCAAACACACAAAATGAAAGTTCGTGAAAAAATCGTGGGAAGTGCTGCAGATGCATTCCGCAAGAAAGGCATTAAAGAGGTGAGCGTGCCGCAAATTATGAAGGGTGCAGGCTTAACGCATGGCGGATTTTACGCTCACTTTGCGAATAAAGATCAGCTTGTCGCTGAAACGTGCAGGAAAGCGATTGGAGAAACGATAGCTCTGCTGAAAAGCGTTGCGGATCATAAGGAGGATGATTCGAAAATACAAACAGTCATCGATTATTACCTAAGCACAACTCGCCGGGACAAGTTGGAAAAAAGCTGTATTCTCCCCACTTTGTCCAGTGAAATCTCGCGCTCTTCCGAAGAGATCCGACAGACATTTACGGAAGAGTTCACCCGGTTCATTTCCTTCATTTCCGGAATGGTTGGAAACAACGATCAGAAAAGCATGGCTATCATTTGTGTTATGGTTGGCTCTCTGCTGCTTGCCCGTTCAGTAAATAACGCCGAATTAAGCCAGAACATTCTGGATGCAAGCAAGCTTTATTCCAAGGCTCTTGTCTTTATCAAAACATCTTCATAAAGGAGTTGTACAAAGTGTCAAAATCGACAATGAATGACCATCCGACTGTTAAGATGTACAGCATGAAACTGGAAGCAGCTCACGGAACCCATAGTACTCCTGTTGATACGCAATGGCTGCGTGATCTATGTCTGCAAGCAGGAGCGGACGATGTCGGATTCGTTTCAATTGGAAGAACTGAACTCGATGACCAGCGCAAAGACATTATGAGTCTGTTTCCCGAGGCGAGGACACTGATCAGTTTCGTCTGCAAAATGAACCGCGAACCTTTGCGTTCAACAGCAAGGTCCGTTGCCAATGCGGAATTTCATCATGTCATCGATGATGTGACGCATATCGGACATCAAATTGTGAAGGAGCTTGAAGCACAAGGCGTCAAAGCATTGAATCCACCGGCAGGGTTTCCGATGGAGGTCACAAGTACCGGCAAGGCATGGGTCATCTCGCATAAACCGATAGCGGTTGCGGCTGGACTCGGTCAAATCGGCATCCACAGAAATGTCATTCATCCAAAGTTCGGCAACTTTATTTTGTTAGGAACGGTTCTTACGAATGTGGACTTGACTACAGAAAGCCAGCCGATTGATTACAATCCGTGTTTGGAGTGCAAATTGTGCGTGGCGGCCTGCCCGGTAGGAGCCATTGGCGCTGACGGACACTTTAATTTCTCTGCATGCTATACACACAACTATCGAGAATTTTCCGGCGGCTTTACCGATTGGGTAGAAACGATTACCGACAGCAAAAATTCAAAAGAATACAGAGCCAAAGTCAATGACGCAGAGACGGCTTCCATGTGGCAAAGCCTCTCTTTTGGAGCCAACTATAAAGCAGCCTACTGTTTATCCGTTTGTCCTGCCGGAGAAGATGTGATTGGCCCTTTTCTTGCCGATCGCAAGAATTTTTTCCAGGAAGTTGCTAAACCGCTGCAGGATAAAAAGGAAATGGTGTATGTCGTACCGAGATCCGACGCAGAGGAGTATGTCAGAAAGCGTTTTCCTCATAAACAAGTGCGACTGGTGAGCAATGGCTTACGCACGAAATCAATACGGGCATTTTTGGCAGGGCTCCCCCATATGTTTCAAAGAAATCAAGCAAAAGATTTAGCGGCTACCTATCATTTTACATTTACTGGAGAAGAAGAAGCTCAAGCAACGGTTGTCATTCAGAACAAGACTATTTCTGTAAAAGCGGGACATATTGGGGATGCTGATTTCCAGCTTATTGCGGACAGTCAAACATGGATTCGGCTGCTAGCAAAAGAAACAGGGACCTTGTCAGCCGTCATCTCCGGTAAAATCCGTACAAAAGGCCCTTTAAAGCTGCTCAAAGCTTTCAGCAGGTGCTTCCCTTCATAGACATGGGACTGAATTTTTCACAAGAAGGTTCGCGTTAAGAAGAGATCGAATGAGAATTCACATGTTGAAATTAACTACGAGAGGAACCAATATGGTGAAAAATATGACAGCCATCGTAATTTTAGTAGTGGTACTATCCTTGAGTGGATTTGGGCTTCTACTAGCATGTCTCCCTGTTTTGGAGATAAGGATAGTCAATATGCAAGAGGAGTGGATATTGACTTTGCTATGCATATCCGCATTTTAAACTGGCAAATAGTTCACTTATGTCGAAATGCGGTTTACCAAAGATGGTATAAAGCGATTGACGGATTTGGAAAACTGCCAAAAAGATTTCTTCTTGGCAAAGTGAGAACAGTATTGCATAAATAGTAATAATTTGGGAGAGAAACCACGATGAAAAAAAATATAGCAACCATCGTTATTTTAATAGTGATAGCAGCTTTAGGTGGATTTGGGCTTCTACTAGGCGGAAAAGATGCTGTTTCACTCGCCATGCAGCAAAAAGGCAGTATTGTAACCGCTGAACAAATTAATGTTTCGTTCCAGCAGGTGGGTGGAAAGGTAACAAATGTTGGTGTACAGGAAGAGATGGAAGTAAAAAGAGGGGACGTAATGCTTCAGTTAGATCCCACTGACGTCAACCTGCAAATTGCCAAAGTAACATCAGACATTCAATCGACAGATATCAGGATCAAACAGATGCAGGATTCCATTCGAATTGGTGAACAGAAGATAGAAACCCAAGAGAGTCAAGCATCTCTTGGGATTCGGAGTGCTCAAACGGCTGAAAGCAAAATTTTAGAAGGAACCAGAAAGGAAGAGCTGGAAAAGCAGCGCCTGGCTGTTGATACGGCAAGTGAATCCTTGAAAAACGCTCAGACCAATTATGATCGGATCCACTCATTATATGAAAGCGGTGCGGTTCCAAAAGCATCCTTGGATACCGCTTACCTTCAAGTAACCAGTGCGCAAAATTCATTGAAGCAACAGGATGAAACATATCACCAAATGAGTAGAGGTGCACAACAACAAGATAAAGATCAGGCACGCCAGGCGACGGAAAAAGCAATGCTGGGTTTGGAAGTGGTCGCACAGTCTAAAGCGGAATTACAAAACAGCGCAATGGGAATCGACTTGTTAATCAAATCAAGAGAAGCCTTGCAAATTCAACTGGAGTCGCTTCGCGTTCAAAAAGATCGTCTGACTCTTCGTGCCCCTCACGATGGAAAGATTGTCAAAGTAATCCCCAAAACGGGTGAGAACGTTTCCGCTGGTGTTCCAGTTATCTTGTTAGAGACGAACCAGATATACTACGACTTTTATGTGGATGAGACCCAGGCTGCGAAGTTCAAGGTTGGTCAATCGGTTGCTGGTCACTTGGTATCGACTGATCAGGATATAACCGGGATGATTAAATTTATTACTGCCGCGCCCCAGTTTGCGAGTCTCCGAATGAGCAGGGAAAAAGGTCAATCCGATCTGAATACCTTTCAGATCCGCGTATATCCTGAACGTACAAAAAACATTCTCCCGGGAATGACCATTGAGGTGAATATAAAGTGAGTGCTTTTCTTGAAGAATGGAATTTGATGATAAGTGGCAAATTTGTTCGAAAAGCAATCCTTACCCCTCTAATTCTTTCGGTTTTCTTTGGGTATGTATATAGCAACAATCAAATTGTCAAGACACCCATAGCGGTCATAGACGAGGATAATAGTTTATACAGCCAACAACTGATTAACAGGGTAAACGCTTCTCAATATATTGATGTAAAGACAGTTCTTCACCAGGATGTTGATCCTGAGGTACTGCTCTCCAATGAAAAGTACATAGCGGTGATCTATCTCCCGCACGGATTGGAGCAGAACCGTTACCAGGGCAAGCAGTCCAACATCGGCTTTCTGGTAGATTATTCTGTCCCATCTGCTACAGGAAATTTACGCTCGGCTATGACGGAAATCATCTCAATTGAGAATAGCACGGCTCCAACAGTAGGGAAATTGAAAGCGTTGGGATTGGCCGATGATCAGATCTCGGCTACGATTTCCAACCTTGCGCTTCAGCAGCGGTTCCTATTTAATCCGACGAACGATAATCTGAATTTTATAGGCATCGGTTATATCACCATTATTTCTTTAGGAATCATTTATGGACAAACCCTCACCATCGTTCCACGTTTACGGGTGGAAGGTAGGCTGGCAGATGATTTGAAGCAGCCAATCGGTTTATTGTTGAGAGTTGTGCCTTACACGATCGTCTACATGATAGCCATGATTTTTACGTTAGCAGCGCTTAAACAAATCGGGGGCATGCGTTTTGTTGCAAGCCCATTGGAATATATAGTACCCCTTGGATTATTTTGTTTGGTGAGCGCGTGGCTTGGAATGTTGATAGGCTGGACTGCCAAGCATCCGCTTAGTGCTGCTGGGAGGGCTCAGCTACTGATCTCGCCTGCGTTCTTGTTAACTGGTGTGCTTTCCCCCATAATCCTCTTTCCACAGCCCATCCAAATCATGAGCAATCTGATCCCGGCAACATGGTACTTCAAAATCTTCCGTGGAATGGGTCTTCGTGGCGGAAACATGATGTACTATTGGGAAGAGCTTGGGGTGTTTCTTCTAATGTTGGCCGTTATTTTTGTTTTCCTGACCTTGCTAATTACGCGGGAGCTCAAGAAACGAAATCAGACCAAAACTGAAGAAACCTCAGAAGAAAGAGAGCTAAGTGAGAATCTCAGCATGAGAGAGCAAGTCACCTGACAGTGGGGCTTCAGGCTACAATAAAGTTTGTCTATAAGGCGAGTGCAAGCATCCAAGCCCGGTTGGACGGATTCAAATGTTCCACACCCGTGGGAAAGAGTTTGACATATCGCTGACGAGGGTACCTGCTTCGCTGACAATCGTAGGCTCTCATGGAGAACAGATGGTAACGGAGCAAAGCGTCATGGCCAAGTGAAGACGAAATGATTTTTGGCGTGACAAACGGTGTAATCAGTGGAAAAACCATAGGAACGGTGGACATCCAAGCGACACCTAGGGAATACCGCTACGATTACAGTTACCGTTACGAAATAAACCCGAAAAAGCTCAAATTCTCGACAGAGAGATTTGAGCTTTTTTCATGTCAAACACCGAGGATAGCTATACCGTCACCTGACGTCATTACGACCGTTTTCAACTGGGCTGCCCAGGTGGCGAAATTTCCCGAAGTAATGAGCTTATAGGAATCACATAATAAATTCACCGATATTATAGTGAAATTGATGAATTTTCAATTGTTTCACCATGTAAAATATCGATTTTATCCAGTAAACTTAAATTCGATGGAGTGAACCATCACCTGGCATAGATCAACCAAGCTATAAGGTTAAAAATTAAAAAGGAGCTTACAAAATGAACCAAAACGTAGCTTGTGCCTCACAAAGTGCCGCAAGCAATTGGTCTTCTGACCGTCTTCCATGTGCCGGATTGCTCGCATTGGTGATGGCGGGGTTTATCTGTATCCTAACCGAGACACTTCCAGCTGGTTAATTGCCCAAGATCAGCGAGGGGCTTGGAATCTCGCAATCTCTCACCGGTCAGCTCGTAACCCTATACGCGCTTGGTTCACTTGTGGCCGCGCCATAAATCGCATATTGCCCATCCAATTCAACTTAAAAGGCTTGCCCGATCTGATAAGCCTCGTTCAATAAAGTGGCAAAATGTGCCTCGCTCTTTTCCTTCGAGCTACCTTCAAATTTTCCATATGAATTATACATAAAGTGTACATGGGTATCTTGAACACCGGTATATTGCGCCAAGCCTACGTTCAGGTGATGCTCCACCATCAAATGATAATTGCGTTTTTCAAATTGACTCTGAGTCTCGCCAACCATGGTAATCCATCTTATTTTTTGAACTGGCAATTTGCCTTTGCCATAAGCAAATCCATAGTTCCACACCCGATCGATGTATCCTTTCATGATGGCAGGCATGCTGTACCACCATATCGGGAAAAGAAAGGCCAATGCATCACTTGCTCGGATCCGATCCATTTCGCGCTGTACCTCGTCTGAGTATGCTTTGTTCGGATTACTCCAATCAGGCTCATCTATTGTATGCAAGATCGGATTGAATCCTTCGGCATACAAATCGATGATTTCGAATTCATGCCCTGCTTCGGTCAAGCCTGCCGTGAACCGCTTCGCCATACTCGCTGTGAGCGAATCTGGTCTTGGATGGGCAACGACAACTAGTATTTTCATAAGGGTTCCTCCAAATTCATCTGAGAGTACCCTCAGTCTAAACCCTACAATGATTGTAGGGTCAAGGAGTTTATTTGAACCTGCAATTCCCACACACTGGTGTAACAAAATTCGTAAATGTCGCTCACTGTCTCAATTTTTTGATCCAAAATATAATGACGTAGCAAACTGTAATAGGTAGGAGAGTTTGCGTGGCTATCTTCGATAAAAAGTGTTAAATAAGTACCTTCTGCCATGTGATGAGACCGGAATCCTTCTGGAACGACCGTCGGGTTGACCAGAAATAAATAGGAAGCATTCGTTCGTTCATCAAAGAAAGTGGGCTGTGTCACAATAAAGCCGGGTTCCGTATTGATATAATCAACCTGGTTGGAAAAGGGCAGGAATGAGCGGTAATATTCGGTTTCCTGCTCCTTGTATGTAGATACGTCAATCAATTTGCAAAATATTTTTCTTGCCTCGTAATGCCGAACGGAAATCTGGTTTTTTGGTTCTGCTCGCAACGCCATGAGAAGATTGCGTTTGTCTTCGAGCTCTATTTTCAACGATTGCAGCTCTCTCATTTTCTGTTCCAGCCTCTGTAGCTGGACGGTGTAAACATGATCCATCCGGTCGGCATTCCACTGTGTCGCCGCCAACTCTTTTATTTCAGAGAAAGGGATGTCCATGATTTTGAACTTTTTAATCCGATGCAGAAGCGGAAGCTGATACAGAGAATAGTATCGATATCCTGTTTCTCGATTGATATGGACAGGAGAAAATAAACCGATTTTATCGTAATATCTCAGCGTTTGCAGAGGGATGTTAAACATTGCGGATATTTCTCCGATTCGAAAATAGGGTTCCATTTGGCTTCATCACTCTCCTGTTTTCAATTCTTCTTAAGGGCATCGATTAGCTTTTTCCAACTTTTCCTAAAATGATATAATAAGCGGAAAACAGGTTCAATTACAAGGAGGGACAAAAGTGGAAGCGTTGATTGAAGAGTACGGTCGCCGATCCGTAATGCTCCGTGAAGCCATTGAAGACTTGGCCGAGGAGGAATTTTGTTTCAAGCCAGCACTTGATAAATGGAACATCCATCAAATTATCATTCATGTGGCGGATTCCGAGATTTTGTCCACACACAGGCTAATAAAAGTCTTGGCGGAGGAGAGCCGCTACAAATTTCCTTTGACCAAAATGCATGGGCAAAAGAACTTAAGATACGATTTATTGGACCGTGAACAGCATTTGCATTTGTTCCAATTGCTGCGCTCCAGTATGCCGACAATTCTGGACCATCTGACAGTAGAACAAAGCGAGCGGGTGGGGTTGTATTAGGATGCGGGCGGTTCACTTTTAAGCAATTGCTGGAATTCCGTATCCAGCACGTCCGCGATCTACTTTCCCAATCGAACGGGTGAGGGAATCACCAGGAACCTCATCGATAACAAAGATCATAAACCCCATAAACCCCATGCATAAATAACCAGGCTCTCTCATTAAGAAAGGAGAAAAGGCCAAGTGGGGACAACTGCATATGAAATCTGTTCAAGAAATGAACAACGACAATAAATTTGGGCCCGATTGAATCGACCCGGTCTTTCCATGGAAGAAGCGGATATTGTTGTTTTTGGATTTTCATATGATAGTGGAGTGAGCTTCCGCTCGGGAGCCAAAGAAGCACCTTGGGCGATTCGCGAAATAACCTATACAATCCCGCAAGCAACAGAGCACTAGGAAGACCTCTCGAATCTACACTATCTTGATGTTGGGGACATGCCTGGGGAAAGTCGGGACGAGCTGTTTCAAAGTGTGGAAGAAACTGTGTGGCAGTGTGAAGGCCGGGAAATTATTCACGATGATCGGTGGCGATCATTCCACGACGATTCTGGTATTTCGCGGAGTAGATCAGGCGTTAGACACAACCGCCACACCTGATCTTGTGGGGGAAGAACGACGTCATTTACCTTGCATCTGGTGCGTATCCTTACCAGAATGATTTAAAGAACGTCGATTTCAATCTGCATGATGCCGGACATTTTGCTCCGGAGGTTCGTGCCGATATTTTCGCCACCCACATCCGGGCTTTTGCCGGCTTTAATGACCTGTCGGCCCTAGATCCAGCTGCGATGTGCAGCTTTTTTTCTGTTCGGAAGTCCGCTCAGTCGAATTGGAACCTGATAACGCTGGTGGAACTGTTCTGTATTTTCTTTTTTCCGCCTCATTGACTCTCCCCTTAACGGTAACCTGAACCTTGACGACCTTCCAAGTAACCTTCAGCAGTTAGTTGCTCGTACACCTCGACAATCAGAGATCTTAAACCACCCAGTTCCCTCGCAAGCTCTCTTGTGGAGGGAAGGATACTACCCCTTGCAAAAAGAGATCCCTTAGGAGTTTTATAAACTTGTCTTGTTTTTGTTTCAGGTGTCCGGATTTATCGGATGTGTCTCCTTCCATACTTGAAAATTGGTATGACAGAAATCATTAAAAAGTGGTACTTATTAAAATCAATTTAACATGCTACCATAAATCAAATTCATCACAGAAACGAGATTAAGGATGATGAGGAAACGTAAACACAACCTTCTCAGAGCACCTACGATTAGAATTCAAACCGACACAACCATCCAATTGGCCTTGAGTATAGATCATTTGTCAGTTCGTTGGTAGTTGGAGACCTCTTTATGGCATAGCTGAATTTGAGACTATCGGTGGCATCCATTGCACCTGTACTGGGTAGCATTTCAACATGGCGGGAGGTCGCAGCCGACATGTCCGGAAAAGAACAGATCGACATCGTCAAGGACGCCTGCTTCCACCATCGCCTTTGCACCGCACGCGCCTTCCTCGGGAGGCTGAAAAATGATTTTGATGCAACCAGTAAGCTGATCTTTCATTGTCATCAACCCTTTGGCCAGCCCCAAGCCAATCGTTGTATGTGCATTATGTCCACAGGCATGCATCATTCCCTTATTGACCGAAACGTAGCCTCTAAAGAAAGGTTGGGATTTTTTATGGACTTCTATTTTGTAGATGTTTTTGCGAAAGAAAAATATCAAGGCAATCAGCTGGCGGTGTTAGTACCCGATAGAGAGCTTTCAACTGCTGAAATGCAGCAAATTGCAAGGGAGATTAATTTTTCGGAAATAACCTACATCTTGTCTGGCAAAAAAGAAAATGGGGGATATGATGTCAGAATTTTTACCCCTGATAGTGAGATTCCTTTTGCAGGGCATCCTACACTCGGAACGGCATATATAATTAACAAGATAATAGAAAGAGGTGTAGAAACGAAAATTATTTTAAATCTTGAAGTAGGTCAAATACCTGTTTCAATAAACGGTGATAACCTTATAATGAGCCAAAATGAGCCGTCATTTGGAATGATAATAAAGGAGACAGATGTTATAGCCAATGTTCTTACTATCAAACAGGAAGACATTCGGACAGATTATCCGATTCAATTGGTCTCTACAGGATTGCCTTGCATCATTGTACCCCTAAAATCAGTTGATGCTGTGATGAAATGTTCAATCAATCATAATCAATTTAGCCACTTTACTAAGAATTATTATAAATGTAATCTATTGGTTTTTTCCGAAGAAGGAGAAAGTGAATTCCGTGCGCGTGTATTTATGGATAACACCGGTTTCTTAGAAGATCCGGCAACCGGCAGTGCAAATGGAAATCTGGCAGGTTATCTTCTTGAGTATAATTTTTTCAGTAAAAATAAAATTGAGTATAGCGTTAATCAAGGGTATGGGGTCAATCGCCCTTCTCGAATCAATGTAATGGCAGAGAAGACAGATGGAAAATTTCATATTCATGTCGGGGGAAAAGTACACTTGGTTGCAAAAGGAGAATGGTTTATAGGGGGAAATTAATGAAAAAGAAAAATGTAATGTTATTACTCTGCGATGCTTATGATTTTATCATTTGTTATTCCTAATGCCCAAGCCGGAAGAAAAGACAGCAGATCCTGTTGAGCCGTATTATTAAAGTGGACTGCATCGGTTCGTTAACCGGAGACCTAGCTGTTAATGGTGAATCCGGTTCAAATTCGGTAAAAGTGCATCTTGAAGAGCGTAACAAAATGGCGGTTTGTTATGTAAACAGAACCATTATAAGAGAACAAAGTATTTAAAATTGGGGGTAAAGAGGCTACGCAAATAAGGGACTTATTCGCGTAGTATTTTGGAGAACAACTGAGAAAGCGCCGGACGTTTAATCCGAGATCGTCATTACCTCGCTTCATTTGACTTGATGTCGGACAATGCCAAATAAGGTTTTTTTGACAACTACTATTGTTTAGAGCTTGTATTCCTTCTTTTCCTGTCCATGGCCGGTTTATATAAAGTTTATAAAGTTTTCGGAATACCACGTTTCTGGATAAAAGGATTTTAAGCAACGAAGTGGGCATCAATGCTGTTTTGTGACTCTAACCATCCATCACACTTGATAATTATACATAATAACTATTATTGATACTTTCCTTGTGTTACTAATTTTTGAAGAGGGGAAAAAATACTTTCATTTCCTGCATATCCGGTATTTGAATCGCTATGATGGGACCTTTGCAATCAGGCTTATTAAAAAACATTTTGTTGACTGGGTACCATCTATGATTGTGTTGTAATATCACTTGGTGCAGTTATTTGATTAAATGAAGAAAGGATAACACTAAATGAACAAGCTTCTAATGCGCTATCGAAAAACGATAACAGGTGGAATTCAAGCATCACCCGTAGAACAACTGCTGGGCATAAAACCTATAACCATTGACCCTGGTCAAGTCCTGTTTGAGATGGAGGCGACCGAGATTCACTCAAATCCCCAAGGAACACTAAATGGAGGCATAACAAGTACGCTTGCAGACATTGCGATGGGTGTAGCTTTCGGGACGACCCTTCTACCGGAGGAGAGCTTTACGACAATTGAATTAAAAATCAACTTTTTGAAACCAGTTTGGAATGGTACGATCCGGGCAGAAGCGAAGGTGATGAAGAAGGGACAAACCGTTGGATTCATTGATTGTAGTGTATTTGACGAAAATCAAAGTCTTGTGGCCTTTGCAACAAGTACTTGTATGATCCTTCGAGGAGTTAAAGCAAAGGGAAGATAACATAGGACAAACTTCGGCACGATTCAACTTTTGAAATATACATTTGAAAAAATGTGATAGATTAGGAAAATAAGGGTCTTTGGATTTTAGTGTGGAGACAAAATCAAAACATTTCACTTAAAAATCGGATGACTGGTTGTTTAGTTTCGTTTGAATGCGAATTGAGTTACAGTAATGAATGTAGTCTTGAAGAATCTGTACAACGATGGACGTCGTCGTACAGGTAAAATTGTCGAGATAGAACGTTTCAGACTTTAGTGTGGAATGAAACGACTCGATGGGGGCATTATCAGCGGGCGTACCCTTGCGGGACATGCTCATGGTAATGCCTTTTCCCTTTACTGCTGCTTGATACACCTGAGACATATAAACGCTGCCTTGATCAGTATGCAACATCATACCAGGTTGATCCGGCACCTGGTATAGCGTATTGAGGACAAACGATGTGTCTTGTTTGTCAGAAATACTGTATGCCACAATCTCACCGTTGTACAAGTCCATAATGCTCGATAAATATAAAAGTTTGCTTCCATAAGGTAAATAAGTAATGTCGGTCACTAATTTCTGCAGTGGGGCATTTGCGTGAAAGTGCCGCAGCAGGAGATGGTCTGCTACATAAGAAGGTTGACCTGTTGCCATGCGTTTCTTCACCCTTACTCGGCATTGCAGCTGTTCACGCTGCATGATACGTTGTACTTTTTTATGATTAAACAGCATTTCGGTTCGCATTAGTGCTGTAATCTTTCTTTACCCGTAACGGAACTTATGTTGAACACAGAGTTTCCGAATCTTTTTCACAACCAAATCCTCGTTTCTTTCCCCGTATGCAGCTTTCCAACGGTAGTATGTAGAGCGAGGGATACCAAGCCACGTGCAAGCTTGGCTCACACTAACTTGCCCACGAATGGACGTTATCCAGGACTTCTGGTGACACCTCCTTTCCCACTCCTCTAACTTTTTTAAAACATTCAGTTGTTGTTTAAGAAAACGATTCTCTGCTTTGATTTGTTCAAGTTCAGAGTCGTATGTCGGCCCCTTGCCAAAGCTATACTGCTTTCCCACAGGCTGTTGAAGACGATGTGCGTCTCCGCTACGATACCAGCGCATCCACTGTTGAATTTGGGTCTTACTATTAATGTTTAGTTCCTGCATAATCTGCTTTTTGGTGACGCCTGCAAGACGCATTTCAATTGCTTTCATTTTAATTTCTACGGGATAACTAACTGTTGTTGCCAACGTAAAAACACCTCCAAGGTTGTCCGCATATCTTACGACATGGTTGTTTTCTCTTGAAGGTGTTTTGATTTGTCTCACATTACGGAGGCAGTCCCCTAATTTAGCGGCTTTTTTAATTTATCGGTACAAGTTCTTGCCCCAAGTCAAGGACTTGTACCGATTGCCGATATGCCATTTCTTTGCAGAATGAAAAGCGAAAAAGGGAGGAAAGGGAGGAAAGGGAGGAAATATTTTTCATGCTCCGATATAGGTGCTTTTAATCCAGATCTTAGCATTGAAATTGGCGGAGATTCATTACGGCATTGTAAAGGGAGGATAATTTTCAACTCTTAACTGCTCAATGTCATTCAGTTGATGAAAATTGGTATGCTGAAAAACATTAAAAGTGGTACTTACTAAAGCCAAATTTATCATGCTACTATGATCTAACGGTATGGATGCAGCACCCTAAGAAGATCAATGGCTATGAGAAAGTTAAAGCTTCTTGGAATGACTAGATAAGATTTCAAACAGATCAGACCACCCATTTATAGCTGGAGGGGAATTGTATGAACAAAATACAAGAGCTTGTAGAATTACATGAATCAAATGAGCTTTTTAGTTAGGAAATGTCTGGATTTGTCTTCTGCGTTGTCTAAGGAGAAAGAGGGGTTAACAGTTCGGGCAAAAGCCAACATATAAAGCGGTGCAAGCGGAACTTTCGTCCTTGGATTGATTGATTAAAGCCTAATTCTAGCCACTGTAGCGCAAATAAAAGCTCCATCAAACCTGATTGCGTGTTCTAGGCTTACAAGTTGTGAAAATCTGCAGGAAATGGGGGTTATTCGAGTGTAATGAAAGGGGATAACATGAATGCCACGGTTTCAAATAAAATAACCATACTCTCTTACACGGTTGCCATTTCATTTGTTGTCTTAATGATTGCTGCATCGGTACTGTTACATAATCAGGAGCTCATTTTACCAGAAGTTGCGGCGATGGCCGTTGCCATGTGGGTCTACCGGGAACCAGGGTGGATCAGGCGATCATCTACCATTTTCATCGCGCCAACAGTAACTGCTGTCATAGGACTAGTGTTGAATCAACTCCAGATTGCTTATATAGTAAAAGTTATCCTCACTCTAATGCTGATAATGCTCTTTTTGCGAACGATTCGCTCCAACTTGGCACCGTCTATCGCAACGGGGATACTGCCACTCGCGATAGACACGGACGAGTGGTCATTTGTAGTAATTGTTTTTATTTTCACAATCACATTGATGATCGGTGTTCTGATCTTTGGATTAAATAAAGGCCTTGCAAAAAAGGGGAGTATACAGTATAGATACATGCTCGTATTTCTTGCCCTCTCTTTTTGCTGGATTGGTGTATGCTGGGTCTCTGGCTATCAGCAGATCGCAGTGATCCCGCCTATTTATGTTGTTGTTTTTGAGTCCCTTCAGAAGCCAAAGTACAATGGACAGATGGCGTTGAAGCAAGGGCTAGCGCTGACCTTATCCGTCACGATTGGTGCACTAGTATTTTTTAGAATCGAATTGTGGGTCTTTGCTGCACTGGTCGACATGATCCTGATGCTAGCGCTATCCCACGTTTTTCGTGTCCGTATCCCTGCGATCTACGCCTTCCCTTTGCTGACGTTTGTTTTCCCTGAAGAACAAGTCATGAGATTACCACTCGTTACACTTGCTGCATGTTTGTTTATGTTTACCTCCGTGCTGCTATACAAAAAGGTTGAACTGAAGCGAACCTCAAAAGGTGAGTCCATATGAATTTCAATATCAATGATGCCTTCGTGATGTTGGACCGTACGCCAAAAACATTGGAATGTCTCTTATCCGGTCTAACGAAGGGGTGGCTTCATAGCCATGAAGGGGAAGGAACCTGGACCCCGGTCGAAGTGGTTGAACACCTAATTGAAGCGGAAAAATATAACTGGGTCCCTCGATTATAAACAATTCTTTCCGATGGGGAGAAAAACACTTCCCCGCTTTTGACCGCTTTTCATTTGAAGCACCAATCCGAAAGAAGGGTAGAAGAAGCATTATCCGAGTTCAATCGCATCCGAATGGAGAGCCTGTCTTATCTCAGGCTGATCGCTAATCCAGACTTTAATCTGGAGCAGAGCGGTTTGCATCTTGAATTCGGCGTTGTTCGAATAAGCGAGCTACTCTCCGCGTGGGTCGTTCATGATCTGACGCATATCGCACAAATTGTTCGGGTGTTGGCGGAAAGATACCGGGCCGACGTTGGACAATGGAAAGCTTATTTAGGCATATTAAATAAGAAATAATCTTCTTCTATCGGAAAATATCGGAGTTAAAGGGGAATAGGAATATGATATATGGCCTGATTGCGGCACTTTGTTTTGGTTTATCTGACTTTGTGGTTACTCAGGCTACCAGAAAGCTTCAGACATTACCTGCGCTTTTCTGGATTCAGTTGATTGCTTCATTGTTGCTAGGAGGGTATGTATTCATGCAATCCCCACACATAGGAGGAAATCCAGTTTTGTGGGTTGGGGCAGCAGGCATCAGCATCGTGAATTTCGCTGGAACATTATTATTATATCGAGCATTTCAGAAAGGAACGTTATCCATCGTATCCCCAATCGGCTCCGGATTTGCTGTTGTGACAGCTATTCTCGCCTTTATTGGTGGGGAACGGCTTCCGTTTAATTCAATTATTGGAGTCATTTTGTTGATTCTTGGGGTTATAACGGTAACCCGCTCGAGTAAGAGTGATCGCCAACAAGCCACGTTGTCCGGAGTTCCAGAGGCAGCAATAGCCTCTATCTGCATCGGCTTCTACTTCTGGGCAGTTGGATATATTACCCCCTATCTCGGTGTTATTCTTCCCGTACTCATCACTCGAGTCATACAATTTTTCTGTGCCTTAGTGCTATTGCGAACCCAAAAGATCAGACTTCCCAAGATAACCCTTCCCACCGGTTTTATTTTGATTGTGGCAGCTCTACTGGATTCAGGGGCGTTGCTCTCCTTCAATCAGGGACAATCCCACGCTTATACGACAAGCACAACTGCACTTACTTCATTATATAGTGTCGTCACCATACTCATGGCAGGTGTGTTATTAAAAGAAAGGCTAGCGAAAAGTCAGTGGATTGGCATTTCCATCATTCTTCTCGGTGTCATTTCGGTAAGCTTTTAGAAAGGGTATGTGAGATGAAAAGAGTCGATATCGTTTATTCTTTAATCATCGATCCGACAAACACAACAATATTAATGGTTCAAAACATTGGAGTGATTGCTGGACTCTTCCTGGAGGTAAAGTTGAGCCCAATGAAACGCTGGAAGAAGCTGCGGTTCGTGAAGCTATGAAAGAGACGGGTTTACATATACGGATAACTGGAATCGTAGCCTTAAATGAGTATCGAATAAAGGATACTTCAGAGCACGGCGTATGTGTTACTTTCAAATCTTGTATTATCGACGGCGTTGAAACCATCACAAGACCCGAAGAGATTAAAAATATATCATGGATTCGTGTTGAACAGGCCGATGCGCTAATGCCATTTTACAAAGAGGGTCTGAAAGAAATCGTAAGGAAAAATGTGCAAGTGACCTATTTTGATGAAGGAAGCTTTTGATTCCACCGAAAGTGAAGGAAGGGCGAAACGTCCTTCCTTTTTTCGCATGTAAGCTTTAGATGACAATGTAATAGATGTAACGCAGATCCGCATAGTTAGATAAATTGTGCAAGCGTTTGAACCCCTTCAGTAATCTGCGACTCTGTAACATTGCCAAACCCCATGATAAGGCTCTCGTTATACTTATCTTTGCAGATGGTATATCGTTCTGCTGGATATACTTTGATATTATGCTCTTCAAGCTGAATAGCTGTCAGGAGACCAGCGTTTCGGCCAGGCCATGTAGCAATAAGGTGCAAGCCCGCGGCATCACCGGATATTTTCACTTTATTTCCGAATGTTTCAGTCAGGGCAGAAATAAGATGAGTTCGTCTTTTACCGTAGATTCGTTTCATCCGCAAAATATGACGTTCTAGATGACCTTCGTTCATAAAACGGGCCAAAGTCAATTGTAGCAAGGTAGAACATTGCATATCAGCCATACGCTTTAGTTGTACTATTGGGTCTACCAGTTCTTGTGGAGCGACAATAAAACCTAACCGTAGTGAAGGGTACATATTTTTGCTAAACGTTCCCACATAGATAACCCGTTCGGAATCAAGCTCTCGGAGGGCGTGAATGGGCATTCCACCATAACGGAATTCACTATCATAATCATCTTCGATGATATAGCTTCCCGTGGTCCGGGCATAATCCAACAATTGAATGCGTCTGCTGATCGACAGGATACTTCCAAAAGGAAACTGATGTGACGGTGTGACAAAGAGACATTTTGGCTGCTCACGTGCTGGGAGCCTATCTACACATAGCCCATGTTCATCGACTGGTACAGGAATTATTCGGGCACTCGTCGAAGCGAAAATGTCATGAATAAACGTAGCCGTAGGATCTTCAATGGCGACAGCATCATTCGGCTTTAACAACAGCTTGCTCAATATGGAAAATGCTTGGGTTGCTCCGGACGTAACAATGACTTGTGATGGAACACAGTGAAAGCCTTTAATTTTGAGAAGATGCTGACAAATGGATTGTCTAAGCGGCAGACAACCTGCGATATCTTCCTGGTAACCAAATGCAGAATAGGGAGCATCGTTGTATACGTCAAGTGAGGCTCTCTTCCATTTCTGAAGTGGAACATGCTCAAGCGCCGGGAAACTTGGACGGAAATCAATTTTGTTCAAATGATCAGAGTCCACAAGAGAAGAAAGCTCATTCGTTGCACTTACATCTACGAATTGTATATGAAACGGCCTGCTTTTTCCGATATCCTTTACAAAGGTACCTGAACCTTGACGTCCTTCCAAATAACCTTCAGCCATTAGCTGCTCATATACCTCAACGATAAGAGCACGTGAAACCCCCAGTTCCTTTGCTAGATCTCGGGTTGAGGGGAGGGGACTTCCCTCCTTGTAACCTCCTTGAAAGATTCGATCTCTTATTAAAGAGTACACCCGTCTTGTTTTCGTTTCATTTTGTTCCGTTTTCATTTAATGTGTCTCCTTCTGGAGTTTGAATTGGTATGGTCAAATAGATATAAAGTGGTACTATTGATAACCAATTTATCATGTTATCATGAGTCATGCCAGTATAAATTCAATATAGAAGGAAGCTAGCATTCATGAAGAATCGTAGATTCAACAAGCTTAGAGCACCCACGATGAGTATTCCGTCTGATAAGGAACAAGTGTTAAATCATTGGCTGGGAGTTGCGGCACTCTTTATGGCATCACTCAATTTGAGACCAGCGGTAGCCTCCATTGCACCTGTCTTGGGTAGCATTCAACATGATCTTGGTTTAAGCGGTGCTGTTTCCAGCTTGCTGGTCTCCATACCGGTGCTTTGTATGAGTCTTCTCGCTCCGTTCTCTGTAAAATTAAGCGAAAGATTGGGAAATGAACAGGTCATCACCTTGTCATTGGTTCTCATTGGTGCAAGTACGTTGTTACGCCTGTTTATCCAATCTGCTTCGCTATTATTTCTAACTGCATTGCTATCCGGCATTGGTATTGCCATGATGGGTCCTTTGTTATCAGGATTTATTAAAAAGTATATGGCTGACAGAGTTCCCTCCATGATTGCTATGTATTCCATGGCTTTAGCACTGGGGGCAGCGCTTGGTTCGAGTCTTACTTCACCGTTACAATGGAAGCTTCACTCGTGGCAAATGGCACTCTCATTCTGGCTCATACCTGCAATTTTGGCTTTACCCCTGTGGTTTAGCGTGCAAAGAAGACAGATACACGCTTCTGATACGAAAGTGTCCATAAGCAAACCATTGAAGCTGCCGTGGAAAACTGGAAAAGCGTGGATACTAGCCATCCAATTCGGACTATTATCGGTCGTGTTTTATTCACTCTTGGGGTGGTTTCCGTTAATGCTCATTACGGCAGGTATTTCTAGGTTCCACGCTGGATTCATGGTGACCCTGTTTGCAATCATTCAAATCCCAAGTGGAGTAATTCTGCAGTTGCTTCTCAAGGTGTATCCTTCAAGGCGGAACTGGCTAATCATATCTTCATTAATGCAGGCTACGGGCCTTTTGCTATTATTTTTTTCTACCTTCTTATGGTCTGCTGTACTGATATGTGGATTAGGGTCGGGAATGCTATTTGCTCTAGTTAACTTGCTCCCCGTTGAAACCACATCAACACCTGAAGAGGCCGCCTCTTGGGCAGCCATGACCCAGTGTTTTGGTTTTCTCATCGGTGCGAGTGGGCCATTTCTAACGGGTTGGATGTATGATCGCATCGGCAATTTTAATGTGGGCATACTGGGGATGGTAATGATATCAATTTTAATGGGAGTTATATCCTTATTTATCGTTCCACGAAAAGATTCATTGACGTTTTCAAACACTTCGTAAGGAAAATACGGATTCAAAAATTAAAAAATTTGGAGGTCTATTAATATGAAAATTTTTGTTGCTGGTGCAAGTGGTGTTGTTGGACGCTTTTTACTTCCGAAATTAATACAAGCAGGTCACGAAGTGATCGGAATGACGCGTCGAGAGGAACAAGGACAGGCGATCGAAAAATTAGGAGCAAAAGCTGTTATTACAGATGTGTTTGATCTGGAGCAGATCGTAAACATCATAAGTGAAAGTAAACCCAATGTTGTTATTCATCAGTTAACATCATTGAGCGAGGGAAGTTCAGCTGAGAATGCGCGAATTCGGATTGAAGGAACCCGAAACTTGGTGGATGCTGCGAAACAAGCTAATGTGCAGAAAATTATTGCACAGAGTATTTCATGGGCATATGAACCGGGGATCGCACCTGCATCGGAAGAGGTGCCTTTGGACATTCACGCACCCATGCCCCGAAATACAACAATCAATGGTATCGTGGCCTTAGAAGAAACGGTTACGGAAATCCCAAAGCATGTCATTCTACGGTATGGCACACTGTATGGTCCAGCTACCTGGTATGACAATAATGGAGCTACGGCCGAGAAAGTTCGGAACCACGAATTTAGGGCAACGGACGGTGTCACCTCTTTTGTCCATGTGGAGGATGCGGCGAATGCAGCTTTTCTGGCCTTGGATTGGCCGACAGGAACGTATAATATCGTCGATGATGAACCTGCCAAAGGTATAGACTGGCTGCCCGTATATGCACACATCTTAAAAGCACCTTCACCAGAAGTTCAATTGAGCGCAAGTGAATGGGAAAGAGGTGCTTCGAACACCAAAGCAAAAAACGGTTGTGGATGGAAGCTTCAGTACCCCACTTGGAGAACAGGTTTTCCCAAAGCTTTGCGATAATCAGCTTAGTGAGGTGCCGCAAACGGGGATTAGCTAATCTAGGATATGGTTATACCCCTTAAGCCAGCCATCCGTGGAAAATGGGGTGGAGGATTACCATAACTTTGTTGATGGATCGCAAAAGAGTGCATTAAGAAGGCGGTGGGTATATGAAAATAAACAGGGGGAGTGTGCTTAGTAAAGAGTATTTTAGCGCTTACTTATCGCATGTTATGACTGTGTTTCGGTGTAATGTTGATGAGGCAATAGAGAAAACAATTGAACGACTATTTCCTGGCGACTTAAATGCCTTTGAGGATGAAACACTTAATAATTTCTCTATCGCTTTTAAGGAACTCGTCAATGAGAAAGTTATTGCTGTATAAGGATGTCTAAAACAGGGTTTTCCTTGAGCTGGAAATTGTTTATAACGGGGATCAAATACTCGATAAGTAATAAAGGCTATCTTCTCGGTAGCCTTTTTACTTTTGATATAAAGATTTAGCATAATATCAAAGTTTGTCCCAAGTTAATCAAATACATGATGTAGTAAAACAATCAATTATCAATATTCTTCTATGGTGGTTGGTCTATCCCGTTCATTCTGAACGAATCCGGTTAATTATGAAACTGTCAGGTTAATTTTGAAAAAATCCGGCTAATAATGAAAAAGCACAATCGAAATGGTTCTCTCTTTATTTTTGTCTCCCCACAACTATTCCGAAAATGAGTGTTTTCGGTATTGTTGGGTCTGTCAAGAATTTTGTGTAAACCAACTCAACCAGTTGTATGAGAAGGTTTCATCCCCTATTCGAAAAATCTTTCTCCAGCCAATAGAGTCAAGGGCGTAAGGCAAAGCGAACCCTTGAC
>NZ_RHHQ01000017.1 GCF_003710825.1 Brevibacillus fluminis
CATCACCCAGTTACGGACGACACTTGCGGTCGTGCCTAAAGACAAGGCAATCGATTCATAACTCTCAGTTCCTTCTAAATAGCGATGAACCGCTGACAATTTATCGTCTATAGTAAATTTAGCCATAGAAAAACTGCACCTCCAATTGTTATGTGTCTAACAATTGGGGTGCAGTTCATCGGCAGGTGTTTTTTAGTGGGAACGTTATTCGCCATTCATGCAAGCAGTCAAGCGAGCGGAATATAAATTTTCATTCGCATCGCATGCGGATAAATGGAACGCATCACATCCGTCACTTCAAAATCCGGACCATCTGCCCGCTCGTAATTGGCGGCAGGCAGCCACACTCCATAAATGTATCGCCGCGTATTTTGCACGAGCTCCACCGAGCCAATCACGGTAAACACCGCATACGTGCCTGCGGGAAGCTCCATATTGATTAGACCATACCTGAGTGGCTCGACGAACGTTTCTACTTCCTCGCCAACCAGAAAGGAAAAGCGGCCATCATCCTGAAAATCATACGAGATTCCGTACGAGATCGCGGGTGCTTTTTTGTTAGGTATGTGCGAATAGCGTTCGTTTGTGCCGAAATCGTGATAAAACCGGGGAATTTCGGAAAAATACCGCTCATCTGCTAGTGTGGTGTGGTACGGAAAACCGGTAATCAGCATTTTGTCCATACGATGGATCATGGGTTTGTTCATCGTCAATTCGCCTGTCAAACGGTTTTGGAAGGACAGGAAATCCATTTTGCCGGTCAGCTTCAGCGGGGGCGATTCCTTCCGGTACTTTGCTGGCGTCGTGCCGAACCAGCTCTCAAAAGAGCGTGTGAATGCTTCCTGCGAGCCGTATTGAGCACCGAGTGCGATTTCGAGGATACTCGCGTCGGTTTCCTTCAGCTGCAGTGCTGCTTCCGTCAAACGTCTTTGCCGAATATAGGCTTGTACCGAGAAACCGGTGATCGCCTGAAACAAGCGCTGGAAATGAAAAGGAGAGAAGCAAGCCGCTGCTGCGATATCGACAATCCCGCACTCGTCTTGCAGATGGTTTTCGATAAAGTCTATAGCGTTTTGGATGCGTTGATAATAATCCATGGAACAAGCGCCTCCGCAGTCGTTTTTTTCATCATTGTAGCGCAACTTCCTGCTGTTTTTTTGATATTGTGTGCTGATTTTTGTACCGAACGGTAATAAAATTGCACTTTGCTAGGGTCAAACCGTGCATCCGAACATGCTTTTCCGCTTAAAACATGATAAGCTTATAGGTGGCTTTCAAAATGATAGCCAGCAAGCTTATGTAAGAGAGAAAGGAAGCGGGTTTTCTATGAAAAGACCTGAAGAGACGCGCGTCTTTGTCGGGATGTCTGGCGGCGTCGATTCTTCTGTTTCGGCCTTGCTGCTCAAAGAGCAGGGCTATGATGTGATCGGCATCTTTATGAAAAACTGGGATGATACCGATGAGTTTGGTCATTGCACGGCGGAAGAGGATTTCCAAGACGTTCGCCGCGTATGCGACCAAATCGGTATCCCTTACTATACTGTCAACTTTGAAAAAGAGTATATGGATAAGGTATTCCAATACTTTTTGGAAGAGTACAAGGCAGGGCGCACGCCAAATCCGGACGTCATGTGCAACCGTGAGATCAAATTCGGCGAGCTGCTCAACAAAGTGATGAATCTGGGCGCAGATTATATCGCGACCGGCCATTATGCACGTGTCGAGCAAATCGACGGGGAGTACAAGCTTCTGCGCGGCGTGGATCAAAACAAAGACCAGACGTACTTCCTCAATGTGCTGGGGCAAGAGCAGCTGGCCAAAACCATGTTCCCTATCGGACACTTGCCCAAGCAGCAGGTTCGCGAAATTGCGGAGCGGGCTGGGCTTGCGACCGCGAAAAAGAAAGACAGCACCGGAATTTGCTTCATCGGCGAGAAAAATTTCCGCGAATTTTTGAGCAACTATTTGCCTGCAAAGCCGGGTGATATCGTCACCGTGGACGGTGAGGTCATTGGCCGTCATGACGGGTTGATGTACTATACGCTTGGCCAACGCCAAGGGCTTGGGATCGGCGGTGGCTTTGGCGACAACAATCAACCGTGGTTCGTGGTCGACAAAGACTTGCCAACCAACCAGCTGATTGTAGGTCAAGGCTCCGACCATCCGCGCCTTTTCTCAACCAGCTTGATTGCCACCAATATGTCATGGGTGAGCGATCATCCGAAAGAACAAGTTTTCACCTGTACAGCGAAGTTCCGTTATCGCCAGCCTGATCAGGAGGTTACCGTACATCTGCGCGAAGATGCAACATGTGAAGTGATATTTGCCAAACCGCAAAAAGCAGTAACGCCGGGACAGGCTGTCGTCTTCTATCGTGGCGAAGAATGTCTCGGCGGAGGTACGATCGATCAAGTGAAGGGATTGGGATAGTGTGAATGCAACGACCAAATCAAAGATTTTCGTAATCGGTCTGGTAACCTTCGCCGTATTGGTCGGGTACACCGGCTTCATGGCAGTCCGAAACATCGAAGGCGTGCACAAGCAAGAGATCACCCGGGTCATCGGCGAACATGGCGGCGTCGTCAAATTGATTGAAGTCGTAGAAGCGGACACCAGTCCGTTTAAAGAAGCGGGCAAAGGGAATAACGTCTACAAAATCACATATACAAAAAATGGAGGAACCAAGACGGCTTGGTACTGTGCAATCAATCATTCCTCCATCAAGCAAGAACCGGAGGCATGGCAAATCGATGAGTAGCCTGCATGGGGAAGAGAGGGCATACAAATGACTGAGTTTGCAGGTCTAACCGTATTGGGACAATTGATCCACCGTTTCGAGCCGAAAGTGGAAGGTGCTGTATTGACGATTTTGGCGCATGAGAATCGCGAAGAAATCACCAACGCCTTGAAAAAAGGGTTGAATGCGGATGTAAACGTACAATACAGTTCGGGTGAATACACCAATCATCTGGCTGTGCTGAAGGTAGGTAGCCAAAAATATACGTTTGCGCGCGATTACCGTGAAACCTATATCAGCGAGATCGGCTACAGCACGTGCCGGATCACGCCTGGTTCACACGGCGTACTCGTGTATCATACAGACTACCCCGGCGTCATTTCTGATGTATCCCGGATTTTGGCGGCAAGCCAAATCAATATCTCCAAATTGAATGTGTCACGCGAACAAAAAGGGAAAATGGCCCTGCTCATTTCGCTGACGGATGAAGAAATTCCGGCGCCTGTTCTGGCGGAGGTAGAGCGATTGCCGCAAGTCACCCGCGTTGTGTCGTTGCAATAAACATCAAGAGAGGACCGGCGATTGCTGGTCTTTTTTATTGCGCCATGTGTTATCAAAAGGTATGATGATTCCAGAATCTGCAAACGCTTGTTTCACCTTCGATCGTAGTAAGAAAGCGAGGAATTCACGATGAACATGCGCAGCGCATGGTGTGTGATGCTGGTAGCCGCATGGCTGCTGACGGCTTGCACGAACCATGATACAGAGCAACCCAGCACGCCCGCGAGCGGGGCGACACCAGGAATTCCTGCCACATCGACCACGGCTAAGGAAACGAGCGTTCCGGCAAAAGGCATCATCCGTGCGGAACCGGAGCAGCTTTTTACTGGTGAAGAGAAAAAGTACCAGCCTTTCGTCGGATCAATGTCAGGTGGCGTGAAATTCACCTATTCAGGGAACAAAAATACGATTGGCGTGGATGTCGAGCTGTGGGAGAACGGGAAAAAGCAACAAACGCTCGTCTCTACTGAATCACCTTTGGATCGTCCGAGTGAAAAATCGAAAGGCATGTATAACGGGGAGTTCATTGCCGCCGTATCCGGGATTAAGACGGAAGGAGACCAGCAACGCTACGATATCAAATTCACTTTGACAGATGAACAAGGCACAGTGACAAATGAATTTTCAGCAGAAAAGCACCCTTCATTCCAGCTATCAAGCCTGATGGCGCTGCAAGGCCCTGCACAGGCTGGCGAGGACACAGGTCTAGCCGTATGGGGGTTCCAGGCAACGGATGAACATAGCTTAAGCTCGACGGGCTCGATTTTGGAGGATGTTAGAAAAGCAAAATACGCGATCGTCTTTCGGATCGTAGTCAAAGATTGATGAGGGATGGAGAAGAGTTGTGATCAAGGAACTCACCTATGACCAGCTGGAGGAAAAACGCGCTTTCCAGCAGGCAACTTTCACTCTTTTCGTGTATACACCTCTTTGCGGTACGTGTAAAGCAACGGAACGGATGCTTCATGTCGTCTTGCAAATGCTGCCCGGCGCTGCGTTGTTCAAATGCAACATCAATGTGATGCCGCAGCTGGCGTCGCAGTGGCAAATTCAGAGTGTTCCTTGCCTGATGGTATTTCGGCAAGGAGAGTTAATCAAGCAGGAGTATGCAATGAAATCCGTGATTGACTTGATGGCGCTCTTGTCGTGATAGACACCCATCCTCCCCTCGCATCATATACAGGTAGATAGAAGGTGTCGAGGAGGAGGAACATGCAAATCCATGTGGTAGCACAGGGGGAAACCGTCAACAGCATTGCCCAAACATTCGAAATCGATCCGAACCGGATCATCGATGCCAATGAAATTCCAGAGCCGTATCAGTTGGTTGTGGGTGAAGCATTGGTGATTCCGATCGTTGGCGAGTATTACACCGTGAAGGCAGGGGACAGCCTGTATAAGATTTCGCGGCAGTTTGGGATCCCGATGGCAAGAATTGCGGAGGCGAACGGCATGTCGCTCTACCGGCCGCTCAAAGTTGGGCAGCGCCTGCACATTCCGCCAGGGAGAAGACGCAACGCGGATATTTATGCCTATGCAGATACCCATTACGGTAGGGTCAGCAAACTGGTAGAGGAAGAGGCGCGAAAGGCAGCGCCGCAGCTCACCTTTCTCGGTCCGTCTGGGTACGCGATCCAACGCGACGGTACGCTGAAGCCACCGGGATTGGATGAGTTTTTTGCGATTGCAAGGAACAATCATGTCGCGATGTCAATGGTGGTCATCAATCTGGAGCATGACCAATTCAGCACGGAACTGGCACACGTAGTTTTGCATGATGATGCGCTGCAAGACCGCCTGCTTACGCAAATTTTAAAAACGGCGGAAGAACAAAACTTCCGTGATGTTCATTTTGATATCGAGCGTGTTGCACCGGACGATAGGGAAGCGTATAACCGTTTTCTGAGGAAAGCGGCCGATCGGATTCACAATGCAGGCTTGCTTTTTTCCACCGCATTGGCGCCGAAGACGAGTGCTGCACAGGCGGGGGAATGGTATACTGCACACGATTACAAAGTGCATGGGGAAGTCGCTGATTTCGTCATCATCATGACCTATGAGTGGGGCTATAGCGGAGGGCCGCCGCTTCCGGTATCGCCGATCAATTCGGTACGCCGTGTGTTGGAGTATGCCAAGACAGAGATTCCGGCAGAAAAAATCATGATGGGACAAAACTTGTACGGCTATGACTGGACGCTGCCTTTCGTGCGCGGGACAAAAGCGAAAGCGATCAGCCCGCAGGGAGCGATCGCCTTGGCTCGAAAACAGCAGGTAGCCATTTCGTACGATACCAAGGCCCAGGCCCCCAATTTCAACTATACCGATGCTGACGGCAAGGAACATAAGGTCTGGTTCGAGGATGCACGGTCCATTCAGGCCAAGTTTCAATTGGTCAAAGAGCTTGGCATCCGCGGCGTCAGCTATTGGCGGCTCGGCTTTCCGTTTCCGCAAAACTGGCTCTTGATCGAATCTAACTTCCGTGTGACAAAACGAGTGTGAAGAAAAAAGCTTGTTTACGATCGAAATTGACACATTTGGTCTCCGATTCAGTAGGAGACTTTTTTCTTTTTCCTGTACAATAGAGTGAAACTGTATGCAAGAAGTAGAAAGGGGTTTGACGTATGGGAGAATGCCGACTCAACCACAGTCTGCAAGACGTTTCGAGTAAGCTGGAGGAGCAGAAAGCGTATTTGCCTTCCGACATCGTTCTACAGCTACAGGCGTGTTTGCAGCAACCTCTTGAGCAAGAGATTTTGAATCAGCTGTTCCATCTGCTGAAAAAGTACGATTTGGCAGAGGATGCAGTCAGGCTGGAACGCGACGCACAATTCAAGACACTATTACAAGGGCTTACGTCCTGAAAATCCATCATAGAGCCCATGGTAATGCGAGATGCTAGGCTCCCCCTGCTTCCAGCATAAAAGCACTTCAGCTCCATCTATGAGAGCAGGAAAGTCGATCAAACCGATGTCAATATCTTTCACTTGAATGCCTTTGGCATGGATGGCGTCCAAGTGCAACTGGATTTCTAACTGCATGAATTCCATCGAGCACTCCAGCTTAAAGATTGTCTCATCAAGCTGGCTGGTTTTTGCTTGTGGTTGCTGCTTGATGACTTGCAGTTCTTTATAGGCACGAAGAAAATCCGATCGTTTCATTTGCATGAAGCTGAGCTCTCCTTGCATAAAGGGAAGGAGCGAATTTGCCTCGTCCAAGGTAAAATAACGTTTTGCCATTTGTTGCACCTCCTGTCTTGGATTATACTCGAAATAGCGAGTGTTTTACCATGCTTGAACGTGCCTGACGTAAAGGAGACGCTATGACGAAAAAACGATATTATGAAGATGCATATTTGCAAACATTCCAAGCGGGAATCATTAGTCGCGGCAAGGAAGCCGACGGGACAAGCTATGTTGTGCTTGACCAGACGGCGTTCTACCCAACGGGTGGTGGTCAGCCTTCCGATCTGGGCTACATTGCGGACGTCGCGGTTGTCGATGTCGAAGAAGTGGATGGCGAGATACGCCATCGATTGGCAGCGCCTTTGGCAGATGAAATTGTGGAAGTTACCGGGACGATTGATTGGGAACGCCGCTTTGACCATATGCAGCAGCATACAGGCCAACACATTTTGTCTGCGGCATTCGATGAACTGATCGAGGCGCCGACGGTTGCGTTTCACCTTGGGCGCGAAACGGTTACGATCGATATCGCGACAAGCGACCTGTCAGCCGAAAAAGCGCAGGTTGTCGAGCGGCTGGCCAATCAAATCGTGCTGGAGAATCGCGATATTACGGCCCGTTTTGTCGATGAAGCGGAGCTGGCTGCGATGCCGCTGCGCAAACCGCCGACAGTGACGGAAAACATCCGGATCGTCGCGATCGATCGATTTGATTACAACCCATGCGGAGGCACCCACCCCGCACGCACAGGGGAAGTAGGCATGATCAAAATTCTCGGTTGGGAGAAGGCGAAAGGGAACACCCGTGTCGAATTCGTCTGTGGCCTGCGCGCGCTGGCTTCATTCGGTCAAAAGCAAACGGTGATCAAGGAACTGACTCGCCTGTTGGCAGCCCAGGAATTTGAGCTGCCTGCGCAAATTACGCGGCTGCTTGCAGAGCGCAAGGAGCTTGAATACCAGATTGGAGAATTCAAATCCCTGCAGCTGGAACAGGAAGCGCGCGAGCTGTTGAATACCGCGGTGCCGGTGCGCAGCTACTTGGTCGTAAAGCAAGTATTCGCGAACCGTACGATCCAGGAGCTGCAAAAGCTTGCACAGTTGATTTGCACGCAAAACCCGGCGGCAATCGCCCTGTTGGCGGGAACGGGAGCCAAAACGCAGCTGGTATTCTCGCGCGGAACGGACGTGAAGCTGGCGATGAACGCATTATTGAAAGAGACGCTGGTTCTGATCGACGGCAAAGGCGGAGGGTCTCTCACCACTGCCCAAGGGGGCGGAGAAAGCCAAAAGCCTGCGGATGAATTGCTGGTCCATGCAAGTGGATTGATTGAAACAAGTGAGGAGTGAGGGCAGATGATGATGCCGAACATAGGACAATTGGTTGCAGCCCATCATAAGACGGGTGCATACATAGCGGAAGTCGTCGAGATTGCGGGAAGCAAGGCGCTGCTCAAAACGCTTGGCGTCACCAAGCACCCAACACAAGGAGACTTACATAACCCCAACCAGGCCGATGTCGTGTTGTTTCATCAACGGCGGGCGCTTGCCTATTTGGAAAAAGTGTGGGTACCGCTCCAAGCGATCGAGGTGTATGAAGGGAGCATTCCCGACTATCAAGCGACACTGCGCGAAGCGCTCGAAAAAGAGATTGCCCATTGGACCCAAGCACTGCCATCTCGTTTTGCAGAACGCTGTCTGATTGAACTGGAGAACTTGAAAACGGATTATTTCCCGAAGGGATGACTATAGCACGATGGCCATGTATGACAAAAATAAACCATATGTAATCGTCGAGGAACCAGGACTGAAAATGTATTGTGCTTGCGGCTTGACAGAGGAAGCACCGTACTGCGACGGTTCCCATAACGGAAAGGAGACGGGAAAACGCCCGTATCTGGTCAAAATCGAAGAGACCAAAACCGTACGCGTATGCGGTTGCGGCCGTTCCGGGCGCTTGCCCTGGTGTGACGGTGCACATAACAAAGGATGTGAAGAAGAGTGAGCAACCCCAAAAAGGAACAGAACAACCGGAACAATCTCCTGGTCATCTGGGCGTTTCTGGGTACCATTTTGGTCTGTGCGATCGCCATGGTCTTGTTCATGATTTCCTATAAGCCATAGCTGTCCTGCCATTGACGCTCCTCATGGCATACGCTAACAGGGCCCCTTACTTGATTGTAAGGGGCTTTTTGGTGCAGGTGAAAGTGATTCGGTCGTGTATACAGCAAGCTGCTTTTTCCTGTCTTTCATCGTGTAAGGCAACGAGCTATCCAACGTGAAAAACATGGACACGGCCGCCGTCGTCGCACATGCACTACGATTGGATATCCCTACAGATTGGGATGCGAGAATTCCAGAGGGACTGCTTCAAGAAAAAGAGTAATGTGAGGCTGGAAGGCTCCCCAGAAGCAATAAAAGCTATTCTTTATCGGGGATAGCTTTTTTCTTTTCCATATGCAAATAAGACAAACCTGCTTCTTGAGCTTATAGGAAGCGTTTTCTTGCCTTTTTTCTCAAATGTAAGAATGTTTGACAAGGTTAAACGAATGCGACGGGAGCGGCTCAAAAACAAGCAATGCCGCTTTCCTATGGTGCATCTGAACAAAGTACATGCAAGCCAAGGCCCGTATTACGATTCGCTTATGAATTCTCGATTTTGAGAAGCGTTTCTCAAATAAAATGGGAAAAAGCACTTCATAACCGCGAATATCGTGTCTTTTTACCGCGAAATGACCCCAAAACCATTAAAAAGAACGTTGGCACGGAGTTTGCTTGTATAAAAGTGCAGAAACAAAAACTGGTTTTAAGGAAAGGTGAAAAGATGGAAAGAAAATCAAGAGAAGAATCAATCAACCTGGCGAGCGAAATCCTGGGATACATTGAAAGCGAAAAGCTAACTCTTGACGAAAAGAAAAAAATCGTCGCAGACTCGGTGGACAATTTCAGCAACTATGTGACGAAAGCCATTTTAGCACACAGAAAATCGGTATCCAATGATTTCTCCGTTGTTGAATGGGAAGATGAAGCAGCTGTTTTCCGCGACACAATGGGAGACGAATATATTGACTGTCTTGGCGGCTACGGCGTTTATTTGCTCGGTCACCGCCATCCGAAAGTTGTTTCCGCCGTACAGGCCCAATTGAACCGCTACGCGCTGCACAGCCAAGAGATGGTTGACCCGCTGCGCGGCTATCTGTCCAAGCTGCTTGCCTACATTACACCAGGCGATCTCCAGCATTCTTATCTCGTGAATTGCGGGACGGAAGCAAATGAGATGGCGCTCAAACTGGCGCGTCTGGCAACAGGCAAAAAATGCTTCATCTCTACCGAAAAAGGCTTCCACGGAAAAACGATGTTCTCGCTCTCTGCTTCCGGTAAATCGACGTTCCGTGAGCCGTACCACCCGCTCGTACCAGGCTTCCAGCACGTACCGTACGGAGATGCAGACGCCGTCGAGCAAGCGATTCGCATGCTGATTGCGACTGGGGAAACGGTTGCGGGTGTGATCGTTGAGCCCATTCAAGGCGAGGGCGGCATTAATATCCCGCCGGATAACTACTTACCGCGTCTGCGTGAAATTTGCGATAAGTACGAATGCTTGATGATCGTTGATGAAGTGCAAACCGGTATGGGGCGTACAGGGACCATGTTTGGCGTGGACCATTGGGGTGTCGTTCCAGATATCATGACGCTTGGCAAAGCGCTTGGCGGCGGCGTTATGCCGATCGCAGCGATGGTCGCGAAGAAAAAATGGTGGAAAAAGATGGAGGAGAATCCGTTCCTGCTCGGGTCGTCTACTTTCGGCGGCAATCCACTCTGCTGCGCAGGGGCAATCGCCGGGATCAGCGCGATTTTGGAAGAAAACATTCCCCAAATCGCCAAGGAGAAAGGCGATTACTTCATGAAGCATCTGCATGAAATGCAGAAGCGTTACCCGGATGTACTGGTGGATGTGCGCGGGAAGGGTCTTCTGATCGGTATGGAGTTTGCTACGAATGAGCTGGGCTTCACGTTGGCGAAACAGCTGTTTACCAAAAAGATTTTAGTGGGCGGCACCATCAACAACGCGACGGTCATCCGTCTCGAACCGCCAGCGGTGATGACGTATGAGCAGATCGATTACGTGTTGACCTGCATCGAAGAGGGCATCGCACAGCTCTCGAAAGAACGCGCAGTCAGCCATTCTTCCTAAATAAGAAAAGCAGAGGGGATTCATCGCCCTCTGCTTTTTTCATTGCACTTGCATCAAGAGCCAAAATAGGTTCGCCATGCATATGTTGCGGGTATACGAGAGAGCATGAACTCCGTAGACAGTACAAAAACGTTGACAGTAACACCAGGCAGGGTATAATGAAAATGTTGAAAAAGGGAATCATTCTCATTACAGAAATCACAACGCCGATTGGCTTGCCGTATATTGCAGAGTAAAAGAGCACATTGGACGGCGATGGAAAGGATGAACGAGAATGGATGTGCTGGAAGCGATAAAAACCCGACGCAGTATCGGGAAGGTAAAGCAGGACGCAGTTGAAAAGGAAAAGATTGAACAGATTTTGGAGGCGGGAACGTGGGCGCCTAACCATCGTCATACAGAGCCGTGGAAGTTTTTTGTCATGACAGGGGAGGGGCGCAAGCATTTAGCCGAGGCATACGCCGATATCGCGCGGGAAGAGCTCAGAGACCCGGACAGCGAGGAAGCCAAGCAATCGCTGCGTAAACAGTATGAGAAGGCGTTTCGCGCGCCATTGGTCATTGCAGTGGCCGTAACGCCAAACCAAGATCCACAGATCGTTCCGATTGAAGAGATTGGCGCGGTGAATGCGGCGATTCAAAACATGCTGCTGGCTATTCACGCCTTTGGCCTTGGCGCTGTGTGGCGTACGGGCCATCCCACATATCATCCGCGCATGAAGCAGGCGTTTGGTTTACAGGAGAAGGATGAAGTGCTGGGTCTGCTCTATATTGGGTATCCGGATATGCCCGTGCCAAAATCGTCGCGTGCCTCGATTGCTGACAAGACCGTTTGGCTGGATAACTAACCGCCATTAGCAAACCTGGCTACGCCATGCTTTTTGGCGGAGACGCGGTCTGCATGAAAAAAACACCTGAACGCATAGTCAGCGTTGCAGGTGTTTTTTGATGGTCTCGCTACATAGCTTGCTTATTGGGAGCTCTTCACTTCGGACCATACGCGGTCGTATTCTTTTACAGCATCTCCGATGTCTTTGATGCTTTCCACGCGCTTCATTTCTTCAGCAGGTGGGTAGATCGCGATGTTATCCAGTGTCGCTTTATCGATCAGCTTGCGCGCCTCTCTGTTCGGGTTGATGTACGGGAACGATTTGGCGATTTCCGCGCTGATTTCTGGATCAAGCAAGAAATTGATGAACGCTTCTGCGGTCTTTTTGTGCTTTGCACCTTTTGGAATGACAAAGTTGTCAAATGTGATGATCAAGCCTTCTTCCGGCAAGATCGTTTTAATTTGCGGCTTGTCGCGTTGCGCAAGCGCAATTTCAGGGCCCCACGCCAAAGCGGCGGACGCTTCGCCATTGATCAGGAGCGTTTTCGGGCTGTCGCTGTCAAAAGCCTTGATGTTTGGCATCAGCTCTATCATTTTTTTCTTGGCTTCATCCAGATGGGCAGGGTCGGTATCGTTGGCAGAATAACCCAAAGTTTTCAAAACCATGCCCAAAACAAAACGCTGGTCATCGAGCACAACCAATTTGCCTTTCAGTTCAGGCTTCCACAGGTCTTTGTAGCTTTTTATCTCGGTTCCGATCGTATCGGGGTTCACTCCGAGCGACATCGTGTTACCCATATACGGGATCGAGTATTTGTTTCCTGGATCGTAATCCTTGTTGGTATAATCTTCGAGGAGGTTTTTAAAATTCGGCACGTTATTCAAGTCGATTTGCTCAATCATGTCTTGCTTGACCATCGGTTGAACGATATAGTCACTGGCCATCGTCAAGTCATACATGCCGCCGCCAACCGATACTTTGGCGAGCATTTCCTCATTGGAGGAGAAGGTGGTGTAGTTGACTTTTACGCCATACTTGTCCTCGAATTTTTTGATGACTTCTTCTGGCAAATACTCGGACCAGTTAAAGACATTCAATTCTTTGTCCAGACCCGATGCGGTCTGTTCACCAGCGCCCCCCTGCGAGGATGAACCGCAACCAGCTACAGTCAAACTGAGCGTTGCGATGCTTGTAAGTGCCAATGACTTCCATTTTGCTTTCATAACGAAAAACCCCTCCAATGTTTCTATCTCAGCCTTTCTTCATTCGAATGCGCTCTGCCATGATCGCGATGCATAGGGTAACCAGCAGCATGAGGGTAGAGAGCGCGTTGATTTCCGGTGTAACACCGAATTTAACCATTGAGAAAATCTTGAGCGGCAGTGTTGCACTGCCAGGGCCTGCCACGAAAAAGCTGATGATCACGTCATCGATTGACAGGGTGAACGCGAGCAAAGCAGAAGCGATCACGCCTGGTGCGATGACTGGCAGTGTGACCTTGATGAATGTTTGCCATGGCGTTGCCCCCAAGTCCATCGCTGCTTCCTCAATGCTCTTGTCGAAGCCGTCCAGCCTTGCTTTTACAACGACGACGACGAATGGGATCGAGAAGGTGATATGGGCAGCAACCAACGTCCAAAAACCGAGTGGAACTTTGAGCTGGGCAAACAATGCCAGCATGGAAATCCCCATGACGATCTCTGGAATGACAATCGGTAGATACAACATTGCATCCAACGCTGTTTTTCCGCGGAAATGGTAGCGGTACATCCCGACAGCAGCCAGTGTTCCGATCATCGTTGCAAACACCGTGGACACCAGTGCAACCAGCAAGCTGGTATACGTGGCATCGAGCACATCGCTATTGTGCATCAGTTTGACGTACCAGTCAAATGTGAACCCTGTCCAAACAGCGTTCAATTTTGACTTGTTGAACGAATAGATGAATAGAATGGCGATGGGCAAGTAGAGAAACAGATAAATGAGCGATGCATAGACAACGGTAGAAACTTTGCTAAATGTAGAGCGCATGGCTTATCTCAACTCCTTGCCACTTTTGTCGTTGGAAAGGCGCATGTAGACCAAAATCATCAGGAGCGTCAGCACCATCAAAATAATAGAGGATGCAGCACCAAATGGCCAGTCCCGTGCGGTAAGGAATTGATTTTTGATCAAGTTACCAATCAACACGGCTTTGCTACCGCCCATCAGGTCTGGAATGAAGAACAGGCCGAGCGATGGTATGAAAACAAGGATCGCACCAGCGACAATCCCAGGCATCGTAAGCGGCAACGTAATTTTGAGGAACGTGGTTGCCGGTTTGGCGCCCAAATCGGCAGCGGCTTCCAAATATCCTTTATCCAGCTTTTCAATCGATGCATACAGCGGCAAAATCATAAATGGAAGCATGGTATATACAAGTCCAATCACGACAGAAGTCTCATTGTAAAGCATGGAGATTGGTGCGTCAATCAAACCGAGTTTGAGCAAAAACGTATTGATGACACCCTCTGTTCGAAGCAGCACGATCCATGCATATGTCCGGATCAGCGAGTTTGTCCAAAAGGGAACGATAACCAGCATCAATAACAGATTGCGCCAACGTTCCGGCGCGCGTGCCACAATATAGGCAAACGGATAACCAAGAACAAGGCAGCAGACCGTCGTGAAGAAGGCGCTAACGCAGGAGACCCAAAGAATCTTGAGATAGAGCGGGTCGAAAAAGCGGACATAGTTATCAGCAGTAAACGGCGTCTGAATTCCACCAAACGAGCTGCGGCTCATGAAGCTGACGACGAGAATGAGCAGCAGGGGAATAGCGAACAGGACCGTCATCCAGATTGCTACTGGCGAAATCGTCCAGACTACCCCATAGTCTTTGTGCCGTTTCATCGCTTCAACACCACCGCTTGTGCAGGATTCCAGCTGATGTTGACTTCATCACCTTCCACGAGCGAAAGGAGCTGGTCCGTTTTTTCTTGAGCGATGAATTCCTTGCCGTCAGGAAGGGCCATGATCGTTTTGGTGAAACCGCCAGAGTAGATGCGTTCCTGCATCCGGGCCGAAATATTAATATGGCCGTCAACCTTTTCCTTGCTAAGCGCAACGCGCTCAGGGCGAATCGCTAAATTGATCTCGTTGCCAACCGCAAAGTCCGGCTTGTCGGTATGGGCAAACAGCTGCAGCCCGTCGCATTCAAGCGTCAATTGCCCTTGGCTAAGATTGAGTACTTTACCCGCCAGCAGGTTGGTTTCGCCGATGAACTCGGCAACAAATGTGGTCATCGGATGATCGTAAATCTCGCTCGGTGTCCCGACTTGATCCAAATTCCCTTTGTTCATGACTGCGATGCGATCCGACATGGTAAGCGCTTCTTCTTGGTCATGCGTGACGAAAATGAAGGTAACGCCAAGCTGTTTTTGCAAATGCTTCAATTCCACTTGCATCTGCTTCCGCAGCTTTTGGTCGAGCGCGCCGAGCGGCTCGTCGAGGAGCAGCACTTTTGGGTTGTTCACGAGGGCGCGGGCGATAGCGATCCGCTGCTTTTGGCCACCGCTCAATTGATCAGGCCGACGATTCGCAAACGACTCCAGCTGCACTAGCTTGAGCGCCTGCATGACGCGCGATTGGATATCGGCTTTGGATGTTTTTTTCACGCGCAAGCCGAAAGCCACATTTTCAAAGCAATTGAGATGAGGAAAAAGTGCATAGTTTTGGAAAACGGTGTTTACGTTGCGTTCGTATGCTGGCAAATTTTCGACATGCGTGCCATCCAGAATGATTTCTCCGGATGTCGGGTGCTCGAAACCGGCGATCATCCGCAAGGTAGTAGTTTTCCCGCAACCGCTGGGACCAAGTAAGGTGATGAATTCCCCCGACTGAATATCGAGATTGAGATTTGATACGACGGTGTTTTGATCAAATCTCTTCACGATATTGCGTAATTCGACCATGTGCTGAGACAACGAGACCCCTCCCTAAAGTAAAGACTGAATATTTGAAATAAGCAAGAATAGTGCCACAACTCTGTTAGACTTGTTCGAGTTGTGGCATTGCTTTACTGCTGATGCATTCGTGCAAAGGTGGCTCTCGCTCATTCCAACAAAAGAGAAATTACTTCTCGCTTTCGAGAAGTTTAAACCCTTCCAGCTTACGGTAAAGGGTAGCTAGTCCGATGTCGAGTTTTTCCGCGATAAGCCGTTTTGCCTCCAACGAATGACCGTATTTTTGCAGCAGTTCCGTTAGAATCCGCTGTTCATAAATTTTTAGACGGTCTTTTAAAGATATGTCATCATCAACGCCCATGTCAATTTCTTTTGATTGAACAGCGCGGCGTATTCTTGCGGGCACGCTTTCAATGCCGACATAGGGGGTCGTTTCCATGTTAATTGCATACTCAACTGCATTTTCCAGCTCCCGTACATTACCGGGCCATGGATACTGCATAAATAGCTGCTTCACTTCATCGCTGAAGTCGAGCAGGGGAGTGTCGATCATTTGCCGGTATTTCACCAAAAAATGATCGAGCAGGATCGGGATGTCTTCTACACGCTCCCGCAGCGGCGGCATTTGCAAGGGGATGACGTTCAAACGGAAATATAAATCCTCGCGAAACTCTTTGTTTTGCACCATTTCTTCCAAGCTCTTGTTGGTGGCTGAAATGACCCGGATATTAACCTGGGTCACTTGATTGGAACCGACTCGTTCCACTTGCTTGCTTTGTAAAACGTGTAGTAGCTTCACTTGCAAGTGAAGCGGCAAATCGCCGATCTCATCGAGAAAGATGGTTCCGCCGTCCGCGAGCTCGAATTTACCTGCTTTCCCTTCACGCTTGGCTCCCGTGAAGGCGCCGCCTGCATAGCCGAACAGCTCGCTTTCTAGCAATGCTTCCGGAATCGCGCCGCAGTTGACGATGATGAAAGGGCCCTTGTAACGCGTGCTGGAAAAGTGGATTGCCGCAGCCATCATCCCTTTTCCCGTCCCGCTTTCACCGGTGATTAAGATGTTGGAGTTACCTCGTGCCACTTTTTGCGCTTGCTTGAGTGCAACGGAGATGGCCCGGCTTTTGCCTTGAATCTCCGAAAAATTCAAATCCTTCGGCTCAGTGGTCAGCTCATAGGCGAGGCGCCGCATTTCAGCCATCCTGCGGAAGGAAGCAACCACTCCGATGACCTGTTCATTAAGATGAATCGGTCTTGCGGTAACGATGAAGTGCATTTCGTGGTTGTCGAGCACGTAGCGTTCTTCCTGTCCAACATAGCCTTTCCCAGTTGTGAGAACCGATAGCATCGGGGAATTGTCCCAAATGGAAGAGAGCGGCTGCCCGATCAGTTCGTCTTTCGCCCGTTTGATCAATTGCTGGGCGGTAAGATTGCATGTCGTGATCTTACCGTGCTCGTCAATTGCGATGATTCCCTCATGAATCGATTCGATCAGCACTTCCTGCTGGTGCATGGTTTTCAGCCACTTATTCACCGCTTCTTGTTCGGCAATCGTGGTGCTAAGCAGCTCCGACATACGCTGCAGGAAGGTAAGCAGCGCGATTTTGTTGGAGATAAGCGTGCGGTGCTGAGAGTCATTGAAGGCGATCAAGCCGATGACGCCGATAACTTTGCCGTCATGGTGGATCGGGGTACACAGCTCAGCAAGCTCCTCCGCCACTCCCGCGAGCACGGAAGGGTCATAGGAGGGATCGTTTTGCACATCCTCGACGACGAATGGCTGATTCGTTTGCAGGACGCGGCCGTATAAAAAACCGGCTTCAATCTGTCCTCCTTCTTCCTTGGAATTGATTTTTTCGTGATACTTGCCTGTGCCCGCAATAATCGTCATGGAATCGTCGACGATCTCTGTTTCGATTTGCAGGGCGGCGGAGATCGCTTCTGCTACTTGCTGTGCGGTTTGCTGAATCTCCTTGAGAAAACTCATCCATTCACCTCCGAAAATAAAGCTAATCTACTTAACTGTACCATATCCGTTTCAATCCTTGGAACAAATATCCTGAAAATTATAGAAATGAAAGAGGAGGGAGGGGGCATTTTGCAGGACGGCGGGTTTTGCGGTGGGGAGTTTTGAAAGAAAGTTCCGCGCAAGCGGTGACGATGCCCAATGGGGTCGGGGAGAACGGCGCGAGCGCAAAAATGGAAACCGCGCCCCAAAGCCACACGCTGCGCGGCGGGAGTATCTCAGCGGAGTAGATGTGGCGCGAAAGGCGTTTCCATTTTTGCGCTCGCGCCTGGTAGGCATCGTCAAAGCTTGGGCTCCACTTTCTTTCAAAACTCCTGTCACGGCCATCCTGCATAATGATGGGGAGGGAAGATAAAAAGAAAAAGAAAGAGAGTAAGAAAGAAAAAAAAGCCAGTTCCTTGTTGGGAACTGACTTTTTCTTTTATAGAAGAAACGTAGTTTCTTCTTCTTAGCCGTTGAGAACTGGCAATTCTTTTACGTAACGATTTCTTGGATGCTCGCGGCATTCGGTGGAGCAGGAGCGTTGGTGTTCGGTTTCACATTCTTCGCAGCAGATCATTTGATCGTTGCATTCTGGGTTTGCACAGTTGACGTAGCGGTCTTCCTGTTTGCCGCAGAAGCGGCATTTGCCTACGATGATGTCTTCTTCCGTATGGTTGATCGGTACGGAGATGCGCTCGTCGAATACGTAGCATTTACCGTCGTACAGGCGTCCTTGTACTTCAGGGTCTTTGCCGTACGTCACGATCCCGCCGTGCAACTGCCCCACATCCTTGAAGCCTTCGCGAATCAAGAAGCCGGAGAGCTTCTCGCAGCGGATGCCGCCTGTGCAGTACGTCAGAATCTTTTTGTCCTTGTGCTGGCTCAAGTTTTCACGAATCCAGTCAGGGAATTCACGGAACGATTCTACCTCAGGTCGGATCGCGTTGCGGAAGTGGCCGATGTCATACTCGTAGTAATTGCGGCCGTCCAGCACGATGACGTCTTCCTCTTGCAAAGCGTCGTGGAATTCCTTCGGCGATAAGTATTTTCCGGTCAGCTGATTTGGATCGATGTCGTCTTCCAGTCGGAAGGTCACCAATTCTTTTTTCGCGCGAACAAACATTTTTTTGAACGCGTGTTGATCCACTTCATCGATTTTGAAGAAGGTATCGTGAAAGCGAGGGTCTTTTTTCATGTATTCCATATACGCATCAGTCTGTTCGACTGTACCGGAAACTGTACCGTTAATGCCTTCCTCCGCGATGAGAATGCGCCCTTTCAGCTCCAGCTCCTTGCAGAAGGCCAAATGCTCAGCAGCATATTCCTCATACTGATCGATGTGTACGTATTTGTAATATAGTAGCACACGATATGGTTTTTGTTCAGTCATGCTTAAGCCACACCATCCTGTATGATAATTGATTCTTACCCATACCTAATAGAATACCACTATTGCAAACAAAATGCATAACCTTGTTTTGGTCATGAATAAGACTTTTTTCATCTTTGCGAGATTGGGAGGCAGGAGTGGCACTATATTGATGGATTCTATCGAAATGTGATACTGTTAGCAAGGTTGATTGATGCGGCTGACAAAGGCCTGGTGGCACAAGTGGACACATATGTGTCGCAAACAAAGAGAAGCCGGGCGACCTGTAGGAGGGAAACGAAAGATGGATATTCAACACGTTCCAGTGAAAGTAAAAAAATTGCGCGAGGACGCTGTCATTCCGGCATACGCCAAAGCGATGGACGCTGGATTTGATCTGGTTGCGGTAGAGGACATCCTGGTTGGACCGGGAGAAACGGCAAAAGTACAAACCGGACTTGCATTTGCCATCCCGGCCGGTTTTGAGCTGCAAATCCGCCCACGCTCCGGCATCAGCGCAAAGACGAAGCTCCGTCTTCCCAATGCACCGGGGACGATCGATGCCGGCTATCGGGGAGAGGTGTGCGTCCTGATCGAAAACACGCGTCTGGCTAGCGGTGAGAAAGGTAACGAATGTTTCTCGGTCGGAGAGGCAAAAATCAGCACAGCTGAAGCGGTGGATGTTAATGCCTATTTCATTAAAAAGGGCGATCGTGTTGCACAAGGCGTGCTGGGACGGGTTCCGCAAGCAATTTTTGAAGAAGTGGATGAGTTGGACGAGACAGAGCGCGGTGCAGGCGGTTTTGGAAGCAGCGGCGTGCGCGTATTGAAATAAAACGAGCTACTCGAAAAGGCGGTTTTTGCTTTGAAAGCAAAAATCGTCTTTTTTTTAACAATCGGGTCTGCACCATTTAGCTGTCTGCGTTTTTTCTTTGACAGAGAATTGGTAGAAATCATAGAATAGGTAGATGAAGGAAAATTTCTCCGTTACACAGCCCATTTATAAGGAGATAACGTATGCTTTACTTTTCGCTCCTGTCAGTCATCGCTGGATTGACACTCTATCATTTCTATTATCGAGGAAAAACGGAGAAACAACTTGAAGGTTTGAGAAACGAACCATCGGCGACGGCCGAGATGAAAATGGTTATGAAAATCATTGAGGAAAGTCCCTGCATGATCAGCGTAAAAGATTGGGACGGCTACTATACGCTCGCGAACAAGCGTTATGCAGCCGAATACAATCAGACGCCGGAAGCGATGATCGGACGCAATGTGCGAGATTTCAGGCGCCATGATTTCAATGACCAGCTTCAGCTGGAAGAAGACCGGGAAATCATGTCAAGCCAACAAAAAGTCGAGTATGAGGTTGCTTACACGGACAAGAGCGACCAGCAGCGCTGGGTCCGTGTGATCAAAATTCCATTTCTAGAAAACGCCAGCCGCCACGTCCTGAGTATGGCTGTCGACATTACGGAATGTAAGCAGATCGAGGCGATGGTTGATTATCAATCCAGAAACGACTCCCTGACCGGCTTGCCAAACCGGTTGTTTTTCTTCGACCGTGCAGCGGCGGCAATTGACGAATCTAAAAGTGTCCAAAGCACGTTTGCCGTACTCGTTCTCGATCTGGACCGCTTTAAAATCATCAATGACATGCTAGGCCATGGAATCGGCGATCAGCTCTTGCAGTCGGTAGCGGTACGATTGAGCAACCTGTTCGTGAATGCGGGGACGGTGGCGCGTGTCTCGGGTGATACGTTCGCTGTGTTGGTTCCGCACTGCACCGAGCTGGAAGCTGCCGAATGGGCTGAGCGGGTCATCGCATTGTTTGCTGGGCCGTTCCCGTTGGCAAAGCACGAGCTATACATAACCCCAAGCATCGGAATCAGCATGTATCCACAAGATGGCGCGGATGCGGAAACGCTGATCAAGCATGCGGATACCGGCATGTATTTGGCGAAAGAACTCGGAAAGAACACATTCCAGTTTTACCGTGCAGACAAGTCGGCTGCAGCGACCCGCCAATTCATGTTGGAAGGCTACTTACGTAAGGCTTTGGCCAAAAATGAATTTGAACTGTATTATCAGCCGAAGATGAACATCAAGACCGGTGAGCTGATTGGGATGGAGGCGCTCTTACGATGGAATCATCCAGAATTGGGGATGGTTTCGCCGGCTGATTTCATCCCGCTAGCAGAAGAGACCGGATTAATTGTGCCGATCGGGGAATGGGTCATTCAGACGGCATGCCTGCAAAACAAAAAGTGGCAGGACGAGGGCTTTTTGCCGCTCAAAGTATCTGTCAATCTGTCGGCCCGCCAGTTCCAGCACAACCTGGTGGATAAGGTGAGTCTCGCTCTGACGTTTTCTGGCCTTGCTCCGCATTGGCTGGAGCTCGAAATAACGGAAAGCATCCTCATGCAAAACGAGGAGACGATCATTTCCATTTTGGATGACTTGAAACAAATGGGCGTGCTGATTTCCATCGACGATTTTGGCACGGGTTACTGTTCGCTCAGTTATCTAAAGCATTTCCCGCTCGACACGTTGAAAATTGCCCAACCGTTCGTCCGCGACTTGTCGAAAGGCACCGTAGATTCGGCGATCGCCACAGCTTTGATTACACTTGGACACAGTCTCGGTCTGAACGTGATCGCCGAGGGAGTGGAGACCACAGGTCAACTGCGGATTTTGCAAGATCAGCAATGTGATGAAATACAGGGGTACATCCTGAGCAAACCGCTTTCCTCCCACGATTTTGCACGGTGGTTGAATACAGAAGCATCGAAAGGCCCTGAACTGGTTACGTAGAATGTGAGGAAATAGGCTTAATGGAACAGCAATTGACACCATTTGTTACCGATGCTGTGTTGGCATCGACCATCTTTGAACAAACCATAGAGAGTATCATGATAACGGATAAATTTGGGGTCATCAGGCGGGTTAATCCCGCCTTTTCGGCTACTACGGGGTACGCGCCGGCTGAAGTGATCGGACAGACGCCGCGCGTTTTGAACTCGGGCATTCACGATCGCTTGTTTTTTAGCGAGTTTTGGAACTGCATTGGTGAAACCGGCTTTTGGAGCGGAGAGATCTGGAACCGCAAAAAAGATGGGGAGATATATTTGGAAAATTTGCGGATCGCGCCCCTTCGAGAGAAAGGAACGATCTGTGGCTATATCGCAATTTTTTCGGATATAACGGCACACCGTCAGTATGAGCAAAAAATTCAGCACCAGCTCGGACACGACTCGTTGACCGGGCTGGTCAATCGGATGAGGTTTTTGCAGAAAATCGAAGAGGCGATCGCCGATGCGCAGGAACGAGAATGCATGGTCGCTGTCGTCTGCATGGATTTGCACAATTTCAAGAGCGTCAATGAAAGCTTAGGCACGGCGATCGGCGACCTGGTCCTGCAAAATGTGGCAAGCCAGCTACTGAGTATGGCTGGCCCCCAAAATACGGTGGCACGCATCGGAGGAGATGAGTTCGCGATCTTGATGCCGCTTGTCAAAACAGAGGAAGGCGTTCATCAGCTTGTCCAATGCCTGATCGAACAATTGAAACGGACCATCGTCGTGGAAGGCCACGAACTGTTCGTCACGACGAGCGTGGGCGTCAGTCTGTACCCGCAAAGCGGAATGGACCCTGACGAGCTAATTAAGCACGCCGATTCAGCGATGTACCGTGCGATGGAGCTCGGTGGCGGCAGCTATGAGTTTTATACCGAGGAAATGAGCAAAGCAGCGGCAGAGCATGTGCATCTGGGTAGTAGCTTGTCCAAGTCGTTGGAGCGCGAAGAGTTGATCGTCTGTTACCAGCCGCAGCTGGAATTGCCGAGTGGTCGGATCATCGGGATGGAGGCACTGCTTCGCTGGCGCCATCCGGAGCTCGGATTGATCTCGCCCGCAAGCTTCATCCCGCTCGCGGAAGAAACAGGTCTGATCGTTTCAATCGGCGAATGGGTGCTCAGAACCGCATGCCAGCAAACAAAGGAATGGCAGGATCGTGGATTTGCAGACTTGCGAGTGGCCGTCAACCTGTCAGCTCGCCAGTTCCAGCAAGAGGATTTGGTGCTGATGGTTGATCGCGTGTTGGGCAAGACGGGGTTGCCGCCGCAAAGCCTGGAGCTCGAAATCACGGAGAGCATCGCGATGAACGATGAGAACCGCGTCATCACCACGATGCACCAGCTAAAACGGCTTGGCGTCAGGTTGGCGATCGATGATTTCGGCACCGGCTACTCTTCGCTCAGCTATCTCAGCCGCTTCCCGTTGAACAATCTTAAGATCGATCAATCGTTCATCCAAAACGTCGTGAACCAAGATGATGACGCGGCCATCACCAAAGCGATCGTGTCACTGGCAAAAGCGTTGGGGCTGCAGGTTACTGCGGAAGGTGTGGAAACAAAGGAGCAGCTTGCGTTTCTTGAGCAGCTGCAATGCAACAAGATTCAGGGCTACTATGTCAGCAAGCCGCTGTTCGCGGAAGAGTTCGAGCAGTTTTTGCAAAAACGCGAATCGGCGCAATAACCAAACAGCAACACATGCGGGATGATCCAATCCCGCCTTTTTCTGTTCGTTTCAAATATAACTCGAAGTGGCAAATGTTGACGAATCTGCTACATGCCAGCAAAAAAACGCGAATTTTTTGGGGTTTTACGGAAAAAGCAGTATAATCTAGGGAAACTCATCGTTGCGTTAAATCAACTGATTATGTAAAGGTATTGCTGTGTCATCTGCAAGATTGATTTCAAGTCGAATTTTGTAGGGGGATGGGGGATGACGATGAAAGAAGCATTGATTGTGATCGACTATACCTATGATTTCGTGGCGGACGACGGTAAGCTCACCTGTGGCAAACCAGGCCAGGAGATTGAGCAGCGGATTATCGAGCTGACCCAATCGTTCATTGCCGCTGGCAAGTTTGTCGTGATGGCGGTGGATGGTCATCATGAAAACGATCCGTATCACCCTGAATCCAAGCTGTTTCCGCCGCACAATTTGTTTGGCACAAAGGGGAGAGAGCTGTATGGCGGCCTCGCCGATGTGTATCGGAAATCGGCAGACGCGATTTACTGGATGGATAAGACGCGATACAGCGCGTTTGCCGGCACCGATCTCGAGCTGCGCTTGCGGGCGCGCCAGATCGATACGCTGCATCTGGTCGGTGTTTGCACGGATATTTGCGTGCTTCATACGGCTGTCGATGCGTACAACAAAGGATTTTCCATCGTGGTTCACAAAGATGCGGTCCAGAGCTTCAATCCGGCTGGTCATGAATGGGCGTTGGGACACTTTGCTGGAAGCCTGGGAGCTGCCGTGGTGGAAAAAGAAATCGAGGGATAACACATGGCGACTGACCAACTTAGCTTGCTAACCGATAAATATCAAATCAACATGATGTACGCTCATTGGAAAAACGGTACGCACAACAAGAAACGGGTGTTTGAGGCGTATTTCCGCCGCTTGCCATTCGGCAATGGTTTCGCTGTGTTTGCCGGGCTGGAGCGGATCGTGCGCTACATTAACCAGCTGTCGTTTTCTGAGGAAGAAATCGCATATCTTGCCACACAGGAAGAGCAGTATGATTCAGGTTTTTTGGATGAGTTGCGGAAGCTGAGCTTTACCGGAACGCTTCGTGCTGTGCCGGAAGGAACGCTGGTGTTTCCGAACGAACCTTTGATCCAGGTGGAGGCGCGTGTGTTCGAAGCACAGCTCATTGAAACAGCGCTACTCACGTTCATGAATTATCAGACGCTGATCGCGACGAAGGCAGCCCGCATCCGCAAGATCGCACCCAACGACATATTGCTCGAATTCGGCACACGCCGCGCTCAAGAAGCGGATGCAGCGATTTGGGGAGCGCGCGCTGCGTATTTGGCGGGCTTCGATGCCACGTCCAACATGAAGGCGGGCATGATGTTTGGCATACCGACAAAAGGCACGCATGCGCATTCATGGGTGCAGGACCATGCAAGCGAAGAGGAGGCGTTCCGCCGCTTTGCCGAGGCGCTGCCGAACCAGGTGACACTGCTGGTCGATACTTATGATACGCTGAAAAGCGGGATTCCAAATGCGATCAAGGTCGGCTTGGAGCTGCAGAAAAAAGGGATTACGGTCAAAGGCATCCGCATCGACAGCGGAGATTTGGCGTATTTGTCCATCCATGCGAGACAAATGCTGGATGACGCTGGGTTGAAGCATGTGCAGATCGTTGCATCGAACGATTTGGACGAAAATTTGATCTTGAATCTGAAGGCCCAAGGGGCGCGGATCGATTCATGGGGGATCGGTACGAAATTGATCACCGCAGCGGATGATCCTTCACTGGGCGGCGTCTACAAAGTGGTTGCCAAAGAGGAAGATGGCATATACATCCCGACCATCAAAATATCGGGCAATCCGGAAAAGATTTCGACACCGGGGAAAAAGAAACTGTGGCGCATTATCAGCAAGCGAACTGCAAAAGCAGAAGGAGATTACTTGGCGCTTGCAGAAGAAATTGTACATGGCAAAACCTATTTAAAATTGTTCGATCCGGTACATACCTACATGCACAAAATCGTGTCCGATTACGAAGCGCACGAAGTACTGCACACCATTTTTGAGGACGGGCGCCAAGTCTATCAATTGCCTGGTCTCGATGCGATTCGCGCCTATCATCGTTCCCAGCTAGGACTCTTTTGGGACGAGTACCTCCGCAAGCTGAATCCAGAAAAATACTACGTGAACTTGAGCCAGCAAGTCTGGGATATCAAGATGAAGTTGATCCAGGAGCATCTTACGACAAAGCGCCAAGACGAGGGGAGAAACGATACCGTATGACTACCTTACGAGAGCAAATCATCGAGGAATTGTGTGTGAAACCAACGATCGACCCGCTTCAGGAAATCGCGGATCGCGTTCGTTTTTTAAAAGATTACTTGCTGGCTACCCATGCCAAAGGGTATGTACTAGGCATTTCCGGCGGTCAAGACTCTTCCTTGGCAGGCAGACTGGCTCAGCTCGCAGTTGAGGAATTGCGTGCGGAGACGGGCAAACTTTATGAATTCATTGCGGTCCGCCTGCCATATGGAACGCAGCAGGATGAAGAAGATGCGCAACGCGCTTTGGCTTTCATCCGTGCGGACAAGGCGGTTGCCGTCAATATCAAGCCTGCTGTAGATGCAGCGGAAGAAGAATGGCAACGCGTATTCGGCAAGCCGATTTCCGACTTTGCCAAGGGCAACCGAAAAGCACGCGAGCGCATGAAAGTGCAATACGACATTGGGGCCGATCAAGGACTGCTTGTCATCGGCACCGATCATGCGGCAGAAGCGGTCACCGGCTTCTTTACCAAATTCGGTGATGGCGGCTGCGATTTGACACCGCTGACCGGCTTGACAAAGCGCCAAGGAAAACAGCTGTTGCAAGCGCTCGGCGCGGAAGAAGCGCTTTACTTGAAAGTGCCGACGGCTGACCTCGAGGACAACAAGCCGCTTCTGCCTGATGAAGCGGCGCTGGGCGTCTCGTATGAAGAGATCGACGATTTTCTGGAAGGAAAAGACGTTAGCCCGGAGGTGCAGAGCAAGCTGGAAGCGAAATTCATGATGACCCGTCATAAACGCCATTTGCCTGTCACGCCTTACGACACATGGTGGAAGACGGTTTAATCAAATAGAGGAGGGGTTTACCATGTTCCAAACCATTCAAGCATTCGAACACGAGTGGGGCCACGAAGCGGCCGGTACACAAAAAATTCTCGATGTGCTGACAGATGCGTCCTTACAGCAAGAAGTAACCCCTGGGGACCGTACGCTCGGCAGACTTGCCTGGCATATCGTGACCACACTGCATGAGATGATGAGCCGGACCGGACTTGAGTTCGATGCGCCTCACCATGATGCCGCATTGCCGACGTCCGCCAAGGAGATTGCCGATGCATACCGTTCTGCAAGCGCGGCTTTGCTTGATGCGGTTAAAAGCCAATGGACCGATGCAACACTCGTAGAAGAGTGTGAAATGTACGGCATGAAGTGGCCAAATGGCGTCACGCTCTCCATCCTCATTTCGCATCAGATTCACCATCGCGGACAAATGACGATTTTGATGCGGCAGGCAGGTTTGCCAGTACCTGGTGTTTACGGGCCTAGCAAAGAAGAATGGGCTCAAATGGGTATGGAACCGCCAGCCATCTAGGCGAGAAGCAAAGAACCGTCTAAGTTGCACATGCAGCTGGGACGGTTCTTTTTGTTTGCAAAAGGAGCGTATCAAGCGCTTAAACCTACTCTCAAGCGATAACGGCAGGCTCCGGCTCGGGCGGAAGCAGCTGCTTATAGAGTAGTTTGTAGTGGTGGGCCGTTTTGTCCCAACTGAAGGCGAGGCGCACGGTTATCGATGCTCGGTCAACCAATTCATCGCGAAACGCAGGGGATGAAATCAGCAGATCAATGGCATGGGCGAACCGACGAGGGGAATCCGCCTCGTTGATCAAGATGCCATTTTCACTGTGAATGATTTCCGGAATGCCACCTCGATTGGAGGCGATAACCGGTAGCTCGCACGCCATTGCCTCCACATTCACGAGGCCAAACGCTTCCTGGAACTGGGTTGGACAGACGAGGCAATCGCCTAGCCAGTATGCACGGTGCACGAACTTGGGAGACATATTGCGAATGAATGTCAGACGTACCCCTTTTTCTTCTGCTTCTTTTTCTAGTTCCTTTCGATAGCTAGGCGTGCATTCACCGACGATAACCAGCCTTGTATTCTCATGCATCCGTTGGACAATCTCGGCGGCAGCAATCAGGATGTGAATGCCTTTCATCGGAATCACGCGACCGACATACAAAATATTGTACGTGTTCTCCACTTGGTGGCGTGCACGTTCTTTATGCTTGCGCAACGGCTGCGGCGGCCGGAACTGATCCAGATCGACCCCCAAATAAATGCAGGTAAGCTTGTTACGGTGTTGAGGGAATCGCTGCTGATAATAGTGAGTAATAAACTGCGAATTGCAGACGACGGCGCTGGCTAGCTGCAAAATTTCCTCTTGCTGCGACTCTTCCAACCGGTCCATAAAGGTAAGTGAATGCAAGCTTAAGATGAGCGGCGTTTCGGGAAGTGTCTTGCGCAATTCAGGAATATAGTTCGGTCGGTTGTCAATTTGAATACAGTCAAATTTGTTTTTTTTCACATAACGGATCACATTGCTCAAGTAGTTTCCTTGTGCGGGAATACGTACGATCGTCAACTTGCCCTCGCGAGAACGCTTCGGAAGTTTGGGAGAGGAGCGACAGAGCACGGTGACCTGGTACTTTTTCGCTAATCGTTTGGCAATTTGGTAGATAGAAATTTCCACAGATCCTCCTGTTTCCGCAGAGACAGGTTTGGCACCGGGTGCAATAAACAATAGCTTCATCGGGAACTCACCTCACGTAACCTGCGATTTTTAAACGCGGTAACGATTGCTACCATTCAGAGTTTGTTATGCGTGGCGGTTTTTTCTGCTCGAACAGCTCCGCCATGTTTTCTCCCTTTCCATACCATATGAGCATCGTGTCCACAAGGTATAGACAAGTGTAATAGTAGATTGCGGATAGGGAAATGAAGACGGGTATTTGACCGGGTCAATTTGTCCGTTTCGTTTTTCGCAAGAATTGCATTCTCTATTACTAGCTGGATCGTTGCGATATAGATGACGAAAAAGAGGTGAGGCACAGTGAATGCACAACAAAAAATGGTCGTGCGCCTGGCCCGACACTTCCATTTGAAGGTAGCAACAAGTGAGCAAGTGAAGGCTGGTGTGTACCGAGTCACGGCGCAAAATGGAAAGACATACTGCATCAAGCGTTTGAATTATGAAGCCGACGAGGTTACTTGGATCGATCGGCTGCTTCGTAAGCTGAAACGAAAAGGCTACGATAACATTTGCTGGCGTGATCCGAAAGAGGCGCACCAGAAGCTGATTCAAACGAGCAGCACAGGAGCAGACGAGTATTATGTAATAACCCCTTGGATCGACGGGCGAACTCCCGATCCCAGGGACCATGAAGATATGAGGAAATGTGCGCGCGAACTGGCTGCTTTTCATCAGGCCGCCCGCGGCATTTCGTTGACGGCTTGCGAGGCCCGAGAATGGCTGGGGAAATGGCCCGAGCAATTTTTGCTGTACCGCCAAATGATCACGAAATACGTGAAGAAAGCGGAGAGAGGTAGCCTTTCCGAAAGATTGACCAATTTTCTCCAGGAGCACGGAAAAAACATCATGCATGATGCGGATGTGGCGATCGAGATGCTTGCCAAAAGCCGCTACGCCGATCTGTGCGAGCAAGCGAAAGAAGTCAAAACATACTGCCATGCCGATTGTGGCCCCAAAAATATGGTCATTTCCAAAAAGGGTACGATCCTGATCGATTTCGAAACGATTCGGATGGATCTGCGGATCTATGATATTTACCGATTGATTCGTTTGGCAAACAAGAGCAATGATTGGGATTTTTCCATCGCACAAACGATACTGGAAGGCTATGAGAGCGTTGACAGAATTGCGAAGGAAGAATATGCCCTTTTGGCAGCCTGGTTGTTGTTTCCGCATAAAACGTATCGGATCTTGCGAAAATACAACACCCGTACGGATGAAGGGAAGCGAGAGCTGGAGCACGCGCTTCAGAAGGAACAGCGGGCAAGAGCAAACATGATAGGCTTTTTGCAAAATTTGCATGCGTATATGAAGCGGGGTGGATGAGGTGGAGATATGGGTAATGTCCAATGAATTCGAAACCTCACGCATCATCGGCGGACTCGGCATCGTCGCTTCCGAGTTAACCAATTGCTTTGTTCAGTACGGAGCAAGGGTGACGCTGATCACGCATCATTCGGAATCGGAACTCCAGGTCAAGGATTGCGGACCGCTGCAAATCATTCATTTGCCAGATCGGGAGCCATTTTACTCTGCGGCGAAGAAGAAAAACCAATACGAACCGACAGTGGTATGGCTGCGGCGAAATCAGTGGCCACTGCCAGATGTCATTCACATACACAGCGTCTGCTTCGCCAATTTGGCCCATTATTATCGGAAAGTGCACGGGATTCCGATCGTCTATACCTGTCATTCGCTTGTAAAGCAAGAGGCGAGAACGGCTGGACGTGGCATTGTGTCCGATCGGCAAGAGCGGTTGTGCACTCTGGCAGATCGGATCGTGGTTCCGAGCAATTGGCTAAAAAACGTCTTGCAAACGAATTATCCGGAGTGTAAGCGCAAAATCGATGTCATCGAAAACGGCATCAGACGAACAGCGCCCCATGATAAGAAGCAACGTACAAGCTTACTTTTTGTCGGGAGGCTCACCAGGCAAAAAGGCATCGAAGAGCTCCTAGCAGCAGTGGCCATGTTGGCAAAGCGCGCGCCATATGTCAAATTGACGATCATCGGCCGCGCAAGCACCGCTGCCTATCAGGCGCGTCTTATTACTCTAGTGAAAAAATGGAAGCTGGAACCATATGTGAAATGGCTTGGCTTCTTGCCGCCTCAACAGGTCGCAAAACAATATGCCAAGCACGGAGTGGTAATCGTGCCAAGCAAGCAGGAATCGTTCGGATTGGTCGCCCTTGAGGCTTTGGCCAATGGGATCGCGCTCGCCTCGACGCGCTCAGGCGGTCTGTCCCAATTCGTCTCGAGCAAAGTAGCCGAGGTTATTCCCGCAGTGACGAGCAGGGCGATTGCGGGCAGCGTAATCAATATTTGGCGCGACGGCTCGCGTACAGAAGAGCGGATACGCGCAGGCTTTAAGCGAACGGAGATGTACGATTGGCGAAAAATTGCGGCACGGTATATGGCGTTATTTGAGCGGTTGCCGAAACACCCGATCGAGTCAACCACAGCCGTTCAGCTGGAGGATGGCCGACATGATTGAGCGCTGGCGGTTGCAGGAAGAGATGGTGCAAAAACGGCAAGGGGTCGTTTGGAAAGTTGGATCGAATGTAGGACGAAGCGGTTATTTCAAATTCGCTACAAAAGAGCAGGCGTATTATTCGGGGCCGCTGATCGCCAATGAATGGATCGCGGCGAAGCTCGCTACAAGGCTCGGGCTGCCATCAGCCGAGCTGCAGCTTGCGACCGTAGTGGGACCCGATGGCATCGCCCACACTGGAGTGGTTTCGGTTAGCGTTCAGGCGAATGAAGTCGTGTTGTGGCGGCAATTGCCGGAAGAAATTCGGCTGCACGCCAAGCGGCATATCAAACATGTGGATTTGCTGCGGATGGTAGTGGTTTTTGATGCATGGATTACGAATATCGATCGCGCTGCAGGAAAAAACATGATTTTGTACCGGAACAGTCCTGATGAAGCGTATGACTGGTATCTCATCGATCACGGACTTACCTTGCACGGTTCTCCGCATAAATGGGAGCGGCACAAGTGGGATGAACCGTATTGGCAAAAGCTATGGCAATTTTATCATGTGTCAGAAGGTATGGCACGCCTCACTCGGCGGTCCTCCTATTTAGAGCCGATGATCGCGAAAATCGAGGCGCTTGGCGATGAAGAGTTGGCCCATCTGGTCAATGATGTTCCGCACATTGTATGCAGCGAAGCGGAGCGAGCGTTCATCCTCCGCCTGCTCACCGAACGAAAAGGCCAAATCCGTTCCATCATGCGCAAGTGGCTGGCGTACAAGGGCGAAAAAGAATACAAGCGAAAGTAAAAACAGGGGGAAGAGAAGAGCGAGATGCTCTTGCTATTCTCCCTGTTGCTTTGATTTGGTTTCTTCTTTGGATAGTGTGTTGGAAGCCCGGGTTTGTGAGGGATTTTCTTTCTTTCCCATTTCATTTTTGACTCCGTTTTGTTTGGACATGCCTGCTGCCTCCTGTGTATGGAAATCATGACTATATCGTTAGATTCCCCCGCTTTACTGGTTTTATGCGGTTTTTATTAAGAAAAGGGTAGTCTAATCCTCACAAACTATTCATACTCTTTTTACACAAATTGCAAAGCCAATTAACATCTGTTCCCTAGACTAGAAGAAGTCAAACAAATGAAAAAAACCACAAAAAACAAGAGGAGTGAACGGAAATGGCAACAAGCAGCACATGGAACAAATGGCTTGGCGGCGCGTTGGCGGGAACGATGGTTGTCGCCTTGGCTGCCTGCTCGACGACCACGACAAACGGTTCAGGGACCAGCCAAGGGGGGAACAGTGCCGCACCCGCCGAGGAAAAGCCATTGACAAAAGAAGAAGTCGAAGCAAAAGCAAAGCAAGAAGGCGAGGTCATCAGTGTCGGCATGCCGGATTCATGGGCGAACTGGAAGGACACGTGGAATGACATCGGCACAAAATATGGTTTGAAGCACACGGACACCGACATGTCGAGTGCGGAGGAGATTGCTAAATTCGACGCCGAGAAAAATAACCCGACTGCAGACATCGGCGACGTAGGAATCGCCTTTGGCCCGGTTGCCGTTGAGAAAGGCGTCACACAGCCATATAAAACTTCCTATTTTGATGAGATTCCTGACTGGGCCAAAGACAAGGACGGCAACTGGATCGTCGGGTACCAAGGCACGATCTCGATCATCTCGAATAAAGAACTGGTCAAAAATCCGCCGAAATCATGGGCTGATCTGAAAAACGGCACCTACAAGGTTGCGATCGGCGACGTGCAAAAGGCTGCGCAGGCGCAGATGGTTGTCTTGGCGGCCGCGATGGCATTCGGCGGCGACGAGAAAAACATTCAGCCAGGCATCGATTTCTTTGCCGATCTGGCAAAGCAAGGACGTCTCTCCAGTGCGGAAGTAAAGACAGCCAACTTTGAGAAAGGTGAAGTTGAAGTAGGTCTCTTGTGGGATTTCAACTCGCTCGGCTATCGCGACCAAATCGATCCGAAGCGTTTTGAAGTAGCGATTCCGCAAGAAGGCAGCGTCGTAAGCGGCTATGCGACCATCATCAACAAATACGCACCTCATCCGAACGCAGCGAAGCTTACGCGTGAATACATTTTGAGCGATGCGGGTCAAATCAACTTGGCGAAAGGCTTTGCCCGTCCGATCCGCGACAGTGTGAAGCTGCCTGACGATGTATCGAGCAAACTGATTCCAAAAGAACAGTACACGAATGCGAAGCCAATCAAGAATTACAAAGATTGGGAAGAAACAGCGAAAAAACTGCCGCAGCTGTGGCAAGAACAAGTGCTGGTAAATGTCAAATAAGCAAGCGGCAAGGAGGCTTACATGATGCAGAAAGTGATACTGGTCGTAATCGACGGACTGCAGTACGAAACGGCGCTGACGCAGATGGGCTTTCTCAACCATTTGGTCGAAAAAGGAAAGGCCGCGCATCTGAAGGTCATCTCGGAATTGCCCAGCATGTCTAGACCGCTGTACGAAGTACTGCTCACAGGTACGCCAAGCTCGGTCAATGGCATCACCTCCAATCAAGCGGTACGGCTCTCCAAGGAGCAAAGCTTGTTTCACCTCACGCGCGAGGCTGGTCTCCGCAATGGCGCAGCCGCCTATTATTGGGTAAGCGAATTGTACAACAGAGCGCCGTTTCATTTTGTCGAGGACCGTCAGCAATACGATGAAAGCAAACCGATCCAATGCGGCAGCTTTTACTTCGAAGACGCGTACCCCGACTCGCATCTCATCCTCGATGCCGAAATTATTCGCCGCAAACAAGACCCGCACTTTCTTTATATTCATCCAATGGGATTGGACCATGCTGGACACGTATATGGCTCCAATTCCAAGCAATACCGCGGCAGGGCGATCGAGATGGATGTTATTTTGGCGAATCTGCTGCCCGAATGGATGGACGCCGGCTATCAAATCATGATTACCGCTGATCATGGAATGAATGAGGATGGCCAGCATGGCGGCACAGGAGACGCAGAGCGTCACGTTCCGTTCTATGCGATCGGCTCGGCGTTTCAGCCGGGGTCCTATTCAGAATCGATGCCGCAGCTGGCTGTAGCTCCGCTCGTGTGCAAGCTTTTGGGCATCAATCCATCAGAGGCAATGATTACACATTCCTATCCGTTTTTGGTCGGATAATGAACGGATGCATTAGCGGATTCCCCCTGCAACAGCGGGGGGGACATCTGCTACAAAGGGGAGACTTACGATGCGTTGGAAGACTCGCAATCAAATGTTGTATTTGTTTTTGCTTCCTTTTCTTTTCGTTACGGTCGCTTTCATGCTGCTGCCGCTTATCGCGATGGTAATCAGCAGCTTCACCGCAGACGGCGGTGGGGCGTGGACCCTTTCTCAATACGCGACGGCATTAACCAACAAATTTTATTTAGTCGCTTTGAAAAACAGCATCTTCATCTCGTTTTTCTCCAGTATCGCCGGGATTCTCATAGCACTCTTTGCCGCTTATTCCATCACCCGATTTTCCGCAAAAAGTCGCGAGTTCATCCTGATGCTATCCAACATGACATCCAACTTTGCCGGGGTGCCGCTTGCGTTTGCCTATATGATTTTGCTCGGAAGTAACGGGCTGTTTACACTTCTGTTTAAGCAGTGGGGCTGGGATGTGTTCGCCTCATTTGATTTGTACAGCTGGACGGGACTTGCCTTTGTCTACTTCTACTTTCAGCTACCACTCGCGATTCTCATGCTGTACCCGACCTATTTCGGGATCCATCAGCAGTGGCGGGAATCTGCCACATTGCTTGGGGCGTCCACTTTTCAGTTTTGGCGTTCTATCGGCATTCCCGTCGTGCTTCCAGGGATCGCCGGAACATTCAGCATTTTGTTTGCCAACGCGATGGGCGCTTATGCGACTGCCTATGCATTAGTAGGCAGCAATTATAATCTGTTGGCGATCCGGATCGGGACGATGGTTTCCGGCGATATTTACGTGAAGCCGGAGCTCGCAGGAGCGCTCGCCGTCATTTTGGCGATCATTATGGTGGTCGCGATTTGGTTTAATGAGACGATGATGCGGCGGGTGAGGAGGGATTTGCAATGAAAGAGCGCAAGTGGTTCCATACCTCGACGATCACCGTCGTGCTGGTCTATCTCTTTCTGCCGCTCTTGGCGACGTTTCTGTATTCAATCGCCACTGACTGGTATCGGACGGTACTTCCGGAAGGCTATACCTTTCAATGGTATGCGGATCTGTATGCCGATCCACGCTTCATGGATGCGATCGGACGGACGTTGTTTGTCTGCGGCGTAACTATCGTGGCCAGCCTCGTGACGATGGTTCCATCGATCTTCATTGTTACGGTTTACCTGCCTCGATGGGAGCGATGGTTTCAGGCTTTGGTGACCATGCCATATGCCATTCCACCCGTCGTGCTCGCCGTCGGCTTGATCAAAATTTACTCAAGCGGTCCATTCGAGCTGTCCGGCACGGTGTGGATCGTCATCGGCGCCTATTTTATTAGCATTCTGCCTTATATGTACCAGGGCATTCGCAACAGCATGCGGACGGTGGACGCCGTGCGACTGGTCGATGCGGCAGAGCTTTTGGGAGCTAGCAAAATGCAAGCGTTTTGGCGTGTCATTTTCCCTAATATATTGCCGGGGATCATGGTTTCGACCTTATTGTCGTTCTCGATCTTGTTCGGCGAGTTCGTTTTGGCGAATCTGTTAATCGGCGGCCATTACGAGATGATCCAAATCTACCTAAAACGCAGGATGGATGAAAACGGCCATTTGTCCAGTGCGATTGTCGTATCGTACTTTGTGTTGATATTCCTATTATCCTGGGTGATTTTGCGGCTCGGTCGCATGCAGAAGGAGGGCAGAAAATGAGTTACGTTCGGATTGATAATGTGACAAAGCACTTTCAGGATGCACAGGTGCTCAAAAATGTTTCGCTCACGATTGAGAAAGGGGAGCTGGTCACGCTGCTCGGGCCGAGCGGCTGCGGGAAAAGCACGCTCTTGCGCTGCATCGCCGGTCTGCATGAGATCGATGCCGGTGGACGGATGTACATCGGGGATACGGATATCACCCAGCTAGCTCCGAAAGAGCGCAGCGTCGGGATGGTGTTTCAATCCTACGCGCTGTTTCCCAATATGAATGTATATGAAAACATAAGCTTCGGCTTGAAAATGAAGGGGATGAGCCCTGCCGATTATCGGGGAAAAGTCGAAAAGATGATCCAGCTGGTCGATTTGACGGGCAGAGAAAAGTCGTACCCGCACCAGCTGTCAGGCGGACAGCAGCAACGGGTGGCTCTCGCTCGCTCCCTGGTGGTCGAGCCTAAGGTGCTCCTGCTCGATGAGCCGTTGTCAGCCCTGGATGCAAAAATCCGGAAAAGCTTGCAAATCGAGCTGAAAAAAATCCAACAGGAACTGTCCATTACCACGATTTTCGTCACCCATGACCAAGAGGAAGCGCTAACGGTTTCGGATCGGGTGTTTATCATGAACAAAGGCGAATTGGTGCAATACGGTTCACCAGCCGACATTTACGCTGCGCCAACGAGTGAATTCGTCGCCCGCTTCATCGGCAGCTATAACGTGTTTACGGCTCGGGAGCTAGGCGCCCTAACAGGTGTGAACTACCCGACGGAGCGCAGCTATGCGATTCGACCTGAGGTTATCTCCCTCTCCCCTGGTGATCAGTTTGGCAACTTAGATGCGACAGCCGGGTGGGAAGTGCCAGGAACCGTCCGCAGCGTCACATTGAAAGGGAATGTAATCCGCTATCAAGTAGATGTGCACGAAGTACAGCTTTCTGTCGATGTGCTGAATTCGGGCGCACTGGAGTGGTGCCAGGTCAACACTCCTGTTACCTTGACGATCCCCAGACGAGAGTGCATCCCGCTGAGACAAGGAGGGTAGTCCATTGTCGCTCTTATCCGAGGAACGAAAAAGCATCATAGTAGATGAATTGAATCGCAATAACAAAGTAAAGGTCGTCGCATTAGCGGAACGTCTGCAAGTATCGAGCGAGACGATCCGACGCGATATGGATGTGTTAGAGAAACTCGGGCTTCTCACACGGGTCTATGGCGGTGCCGTAAAACGCGGCTATCAGGCGGGCGAGCCTCCCTATGAGAACCGGCAGGACCTCAACCGTGAAGCCAAGCAGCGAATCGGGCAAAAAGCAGCTTCACTTTTGCAAGACGGCGATACGATTCTCATGGATACGGGCACGACTGTGCTTGAGTTGGCACGCTCGATCCGCGACCGCAAACGGCTGACGATCTTGACGAATTCCGTTCCGGTTGCATCCCTCCTGATCAACGCGATACACAATCATGTGTTCAGCGGCAAAGTCATCATGCTAGGCGGCGAGCTCAATCCGGAGCAGCAGTCGAGCGGCGGCGCGCTGTGCGAAAGCTTCTTGTCCGCTTTCCATGTGGACCGCGCCTTCATTTCCGTCGGCGGAGTTTCGCTCGTGACCGGCATCAGCGATTATGATTTGAGCGAATCGATGGTCACACGCAAAATGATCAGTGTGGCTAAAGAAGTTATCGTGCTCGCGGATTCCAGCAAAATCGGCATACAGGCTTTTTGCCAAATCGCACCGTTGGAAGCTGTCGACCTCCTGATCTCCGATCTGCCAAACCCGTCCTCGTGGGCAGCGGAATTGGAGCAAAAAGGGATTGCATGGTTAGAGGCATCAGAAGTAGAATAGGAAGACAACGTAAGACGTGGCGCCGCCAAAAGCTTGGCGGGCTGCGTTTTTCACATACAAGAATGAGGAGGCCACACGCATGGCAAAAAGCAAAGCACAAAAGCAGCGCGACAAGCTGGTTCGGGAAGGCAGACGGAATCCAGCGGACAATCGAAGCCTCTTCGCATTGGTTGATATGCGATCGCGACGGACGAAAACAAAAGCAGAACAATGGAATCAAGTGAAACACAAAGGACGATCTTTCCAGGAGAGTGGAGATGATCGTCCTTGTTTTTTGTCCGTGGCATGCTGCATGGGATTTTGATGAATGGAGATCATATTGGAGAATGCTTGCAAAGGAGGAAACACCATGGAAAACGAACAGAAGCCACACGTCGTGGCAGTGCGGAAAAATGGAGATGGGGACATCATTCAGCTGCGCCTGTCCAATGGCAATGAAGTGGATTATCTCGTCGCACAGCGATTGGCAGCGCAGGGTGAGATCGAAAACGTCCAACTTTTCAAAGGGCGGGATGGAGATCAGCATTTGCGCAGCATCCCTGATGGGGATAAATCGAATAATTTGGACAACCTGCCGCTTTTTTAAGGGAAAAGGCAAGCAAAAAGCTCGATTCTTGGAATCGGGCTTTTTTGTATTGGTATGGGAGTTAATTGGGGACGCAACGGAAAAAAACCACTAGCAGGGAATGCAGACCCAGGATAAGTCGATGATCTATGCCTTTGTTTCTAAAAGCAACTAGTAAATACGAACCATTTTTAGTTGTTTTTGGATTCTTAACGTTGGATTTACATGTGTTTAACGTTGTTTGTCTACTATTTAGGGGTAACAAACAATGAAAACAACATCAAACAAGGCGAGGAGAGAGATTCGTAATGAAAAAAAAGCTTGTAGGTATCACTGCTTCTGCCATCCTGTTGGGGGGAGTCTTGCCAAGCGTTGACTTCGCTCATGCTAAAGACGAAGTTTCTGCGAAAAAGGCAACGATGACATTTGACGTAATCAGTGATATTCAAGGGGACCTTGAAGATTTTGGTCATGTTTTGCAAGACATCAGCAAGGGCAATCCAAAATCGGAAGCACTGATTGTCAATGGTGATATTACCCCACGCGGCTACGATTCTGAATATCAAGCCGTACAGGATGTACTCGATCAGAATCCTCATCCCAAAAACGTGTGGTACAGCATCGGAAATCATGAGTTTTATGTGCCAAAGTGGAAAGATCCCCAAACGCTTGCTCAAAATACGTGGCCAAATGGTACAACGGAAGAAGAGTTGTTTGAAAATTTCTACCAATTCAGCGGGGAAGAGAGCGTTTATCATAAAAAAGAAATCAAAGGATATCCGTTTCTCTTCCTTGGCACAGAGAAATACATGAAATACCACGATTCGAAAATGTGGGATGAAGTCTTCATGAGCGATGAACAGCTGGAGTGGTTAAAAGAAAACCTGGAGCACTACAAGCAAAAGGATAAGGACAAGCCGATCTTTGTATTCTCCCATCATGTTCTCCCAGACAGTATCTCAGGTTCCAGGCAAGATCCTTATCTAAACGATTATTTGAATGTGGAGAAGCTCCTTGATATTCTGAAAGATTATCCGCAGGTCGTTTTCTTTACGAGCCATACGCATTGGGATCTGAACCTGCCAGACTGGGCAGGCAAAAAGAAAGTGGAAGGTGGAGACAAGCACGGATTTACCGTCGTAAACACAGGTGCCATACAAACGGGCTGGATGTCTGCAGGGCCAAATGGCGGCGAAATCGTCGCGCCGGATGGGGCAGCTTTCAAGCAAGGTCTTCGTTTGGAGGTAAATGGTGACGATGTCGTCATTCAGGCCTATGACTATCAACATGACAAAGTAATCAAGAAGCTCAGTATCCATAATGGCAAAATTGAACAACTGGCGCCGGATGTAACGGCAGATGACAAGAAAAACGTGATTGTCGGTGCGACTTCCTATATGGAGTATGCCGTCGGCCAACAAAAGAACTGGCAGGATTACGATCCGGCAAATCCGCCGACATTTCCAGGAAACCAGGTCGTGTATGTCCGCCATAAAGGGGAAATGAATCTGGAAGACGGTAAGTCTAAGCTGCTCAAATTCAAGAAGTAATTAAGGTTACAAGACTCACATGCTTCCACGGCTCTTTCATGCAGGCAACGACTCATGCATGGTACAATAGAAAGATAAAGTAAAGAGTGATAGGTGGAAGCTGACATGATTGTAAATGAAAAAATCAAAGCAGCAGAAGTGCTGTTGACTGGTGTGAATGGCGAGGATTTGGGGATCGTCTCCACGAAAGAAGCGTTGAAAATGGCTAAAGAATTGAAGGTCGACCTCGTCTGTCTATCGCTCAGTTCAAGCCCGCCGCCGTGCAAGCTAGTTGACCAGACTTCTCATAAAAAACAGCTGAACCAAGAGAAGCAAAAGGAGCGAAAGACGGAAAAAGGCATGAAAACAAAAGAGATTCGTCTGAGCGCTTATATCGAAGAGCACGATTACGACACGAAAAAGCGTCAGGCGGAGCGTATTTTGACGTCAGGGGATGCGGTTGAGCTGGTGGTGCGTCTCGAGAAGAAGGAGAGCCAAGCGGCAAAAGAGCTGATCGAGCAGCTTGTCCGTGACCTCAAGCATTGTGGCATGCAGGATAAAGGCATACAGGTGAGCGGCAAGCAGGTGGTCGCTATCGTCAAGCCGTTGTAAAAAAACGGAGAATCCTACGATCAAGGATTCTCCGTTTTTTTCGCGGACATATGCGTATCTTCGTGTGGTACCCCAACTAGTCTTGACCCCTTTTGTTTTACCACAATTGCACGCAAGTAACGTCTTTCAACTGGCTCCGTTTTATTCCAGCCCCTGTCATGCATCAGGTAATGCTTGTTCTCGTACGGATTGGCTTGCCGGAAGAAAGCAGATCAGCGTCACAATGAGAGCAGACGTTATAAATAACACTGATCCCAAAATGGAGCTCGATATCGCATGAGCGAAATGCATCTGAGAATGTTCATCCGTACGATTCGCTGCATCAAATACGGATATGAGAATAGCCAGTCCCAACGAGGAACCGCTTTGATGCGCGACATTGATGAGACCCGAAGCTGCACCGGTATCGTGAGGATCTACACCAGAGAGCCCCAATGCAGTGAGCGGTTGGAAAACCATTCCGGCGCCAATGCCCATGATCATCAAGAGGATGAACATTTCCGGAAAGAACTGGGCTTGCACGGCAACGATCCAGCTTATCCAGAGGGTACCTATGATGGCTAGTAGCAAACCGGCCATCAGGACGTTCCTATTTCCAAAACGATGCACCATCCCTGGAATCAAATACATAATCCCGAACTGGGCACCTGTAAATGGCAGGAAGGCTGAACCTGCCTCCAGTGAGCTGAAACCGAGCACGTTTTGCAAATACTGAGGGATAAAGAAGAAGAGTGAAAAATTCCCACACACCATGAGGAACCTTCCAAGATAAGCCCCGGACCGTTGGCGGTTCGCAAACAATCGGAGCGGGATGATCGGCTCCGTTGCCCGGGCTTCAATAAGAACGAATGCCGCTAACAAAATAATCCCGGCAGCAAGCGAAATCCATGTTTCAGGTTTCCCCCAACCGCTCTCGGCAGCCTGAACAAAGCCGTATACCAACGCGGTCATCCCGATGACGGAGACAATCGCACCCCAAAAATCAAAACGTCCGGTCCTCGTACCTGTTTTCTGTATATACCTCTGTACCAAATACATCAAAGCAATCCCAATGGGTACATTGATGAACATCCCGACACGCCAAGACATAAAATCGGTGAAAAATCCGCCAAGAAGGAGACCGATACTGCCGCCCCCAGCTGAAACCGCGCTGTACATCGCAATTGCTTTGGAACGTTCCTTAGCCTCGACAAAGCTCGCAGACAGTAATGCTAGTGCAGCAGGCGTTGCTAAAGCAGCTGCAAAGCCTTGGAATGCACGGGAAACCAGCAAAAATTCGGCAGTCGGCGCCAAACCAGCCAGCATGGAGGCAAGCGAAAATAATCCAATGCCTACACCAAGCATTCTTCTGCGTCCCAGAAGGTCACCTGCCCGGGCACCAAGCAACAGGAAACCGCCGAACGGCAAAATGTAGCTATTTTGGACCCAGGTCAAGCTGGTCGCCGTCATATGCAGCGAACGGCCGATTTCAGGGAGTGCCGTTACCATAATGGAGGCATCAAGCACAACAATCAGTTGACAAGCGATGATAATGGTTAAAATTATCCATTTTGACTGATGCATAATCATGTTCCTTTCCTTTTCCGTAATTTCGTGTTCCTGAAAAATATTATGAACGGAATCGGGGGAAGGAAGTAGACCGTTACTGCATGAAACTTGCCTAAAACTGCAAAGTGTTGTAGTTTGAAAAAGGAATGGGGGATGGAATTCATGCCGGAACAAAGAGTGGATAACCAAGCGAACATTGGAAAGAGTGTTTCTATTCATAAAAAAGCATTGGATCCGCTCATTGCAATGGCGGATCGGATTACCCTGTCGGAGGGACGGACGCCAACGATAGTTCCATTTCTTACGATCGTCAGGAGCAGTCGTGAAACGCCGAAAAATCAGGGAGTGTTGACGCCTTCCTTTTGCCTGATCCTTCAAGGGGCTAAGAAGCTTTACCTTGGTCAAGATATCTTTCATTACTCGGCGGGCGATTATTTGGCGTCACTCATCGATTTGCCGGTTGCCGCCCAAGTCATCGACGCTACGGAAGAATCGCCGTATATTGGTTTACGAGTCGATTTTACGACTCAAGAAATAGCTTCTGTGGTCATGGAGGCGGAAATCAGCACGGAGCCAAAGGAGAAAAATCGGGTGGCAGGTGCCTTCATCGGAAAATCAGATGCCGCTCTGCTGGACATATTTTTCCGGTTGCTGAAGCTTGTTGATAAGCCGAAAGAAGTTCGATTTCTGTCAGAGTTGATCAAAAGGGAAATGATTTTTACCTTGCTATCAGGAGATTTTGGGCACTTATTTTTGCAAAAGGCGCTCTTTGACCAAAGAGCGGACGGAGTCGGAAAGGCCATTCAATGGATCAAAGAAAACTACGCACGCTCTTTCACCATTGAGGAACTCGCCCAATCCTGTAACATGAGTATCTCTGGGCTGCATCATAAATTCAAAGCCGTCACGACAATGGGGCCTTTGCAGTACCAGAAGCAGCTTCGCCTTCTTGAAGCGAGGCGACTCATGCTTGGTGGTCCCATGGGGGCAACGGCAGCTGGCTTGACAGTTGGCTATGAAAGTCCGTCACAGTTCAATCGGGAGTATCGGAGGCTATTTGGGCTACCTCCTCTCCAGGATATGAAATCGTTGCGTAGCACTTCATATGCCGGGCGATTTGAGGAAAGTTAAGTGGTGTCGGCCAGTTTCTTTATTCCTTGATGGATACAAATTTGAAATGTGAATTTGGTTGTGCTACAATGCGAATAATTAATCTAGGGGAGATGATGAGAATAATGTAATATTTCTTGCCTATCTACGAACGATAAAACAAAATTTGTTTTATTCTTTGTTAAGCAAGAAAGTTACTTATTCTTTTCACTCAAATAAAATAACAAAATCTAATCCATTAATTGGGTTCGATTTTCGTATTTGTTTGTTTGAGCTACAAGAAAGGTAACTTTCTTGTAGCTCATTATTTTTGCTTATTGATAGTAGGAGGTTGAAATAAATGTTTGAAATTGTAAATGTTCAAGTGAACCGTTCATTGTCCGTTGGTACGGTTCACGATCAAACGAAACGGATGCCGGAGCATTATCCATCTATCGATAGATGTACGTAGCGGCTGGAGCTGCAAGTATCGTTAGGTTTTAATATAGTTGGTTAATGTAGATGCCAAACACCCAATATTGGTGTGTAAGGCATTTTCTCCGGCTCAAGAGGAGAAAAAACATGAAATCGACTTCGAAATACGAAAAGATTCAACACATATTGAAAGAATTGAAACAACCCGCATATCGGTTCCAACAAATTGCGGATGCAATCTTCAGGCAAAGAATAGGTGAATATGACAGAATGACCGTACTGCCTAAGGGGATAAGAAACGAATTAATGAAAAACCTTGGCGAACACGTTTTGAACGTAACCCCTGTCATGCAAAAGACATCCAGACAAGTGAATAAGGTGCTTTTTTCCATTGAGGGCGGTGAACACATAGAAGCAGTTCAACTAAGCTATGAGCGCGGCTGGAAATCATACTGCATTTCCAGCCAGTGCGGATGCGGATATGGTTGTCGCTTCTGCGCTACAGGTACAATCGGACTGAAACGAAATCTAACCGCTGATGAAATTACCGATCAACTGTTATACTTTCATTTAAATGGTCAAGCCTTGGATAGTGTTTCGTTTATGGGCATGGGAGAGGCGCTAGCCAATCCTAATATCTTTGAAACGCTTATGATTCTAACAGATCCACGAACCTTTGGCCTGGGGCATCGACGAATAACAGTTTCCACCATCGGAATTTTGCCGGGTATCGAACGTCTGGCAAAAGAATTTCCACAGGTTAACCTGACCTTTTCACTGCATTCTCCGTTCGACGAGCAGCGGAGCGAGCTAATGCCCATAAACAATCGTTTTCCGCTTTCTGATGTGTTGAACAAGTTGGATCAGCATATTCGTGATACAGGTAGAAAAGTATATATTGCGTATATATTACTTCGAGGAGAAAACGATTCAAATGAGCATGCGGAAGCCATTGCTGCTTTGTTAAAGCACAGAGGTCCTAGGGAACATTTATATCACGTCAATTTGATCCCCTACAATACAACCGACGTAACGCCTGAAAGCTTTCATCAATCAGACAAAGATCGGGTACAAAGATTTGTCAGTATCTTAAAGTCAAAGGGAATCAATGTCACTGTGCGCACTCAATTCGGAACGGACATTGATGCAGCATGCGGTCAGCTATACGGACACAACTAGAGGAGAATGCATTTTGTCTCAGGAGAATATTGCAATTACCCATGTTCAATTCCATGCAAAGACAGATATTTGGTGATATTTGCATGGAATAACATCATCACCAATCATGCTGGCTTTGCTACTTGAGGTATTTCATTTATTCAAGGAGTGAGTCTACATGAGATATATCAACGCTAATGAAATTCTCCCAATAGAATTGGTTGAAAAATTGCAAGATTATGTGCGAGGCGAATACATCTACATTCCCGCAATAAAAGATCAACATAAAAATTGGGGAGAACAATCCGGTTTACGTGAAGAGATAGATAAGCGAAATAGTGAAATAATACAAGCATATACTTCTGGTAAGTCGATTCAAGAGCTTGCTGAATCCTACCACCTTTCTGTTTATGCGATTAGAAAAATAATTTATAACAAAAAAATCGCTGAACTGTAATCAGAAGATGATCCCTGTACGCACACGGGATCATCTTTTTTCATGTCCCCTGATGTAGAAAGGACTTATCTGAAAGGTTATACCAATCATTACAGAACCGTTTTGTATATAGTTTATGTTATTTCTATCAGTTAGCTTTATATCTATAGGTTCTTCTGAAATGTAGTGTACGCGTAATGAAAGGCATCAAATGATGTAACAAATAGTGAATCAACTTGACCATTTTGAGGAGATATGAAAAACATGAGAACAGATTTTATTTTCGACAGTTTGAAGAATCGTCACAATCAATTGGTAGAGCTAACTGCGCAATGTCCAGAGGACAAGCGTAGTCTCGTGCCGGAAGGCTTCAAGAACAACATTCATTGGCATATTGGTCATGTGCTTACTGTGACAGATTTCCACGTATTCGGCCTTTCGGAATTCGAATTGAATAAGAAGCTTCCTGCAACCTACCAGGACTTTTTCGCCTATGGAACGAAGCCGGGTGCCATGCTGAAGGCATTGAAATAATCTTACGGTTCTGATCCATGTCAGCAGTTCAACGGATACTTTGGACTGCTGTTTTTGATCATCCGTTTTTATACGGGTACACGATATGCTGCATTCAGGGCAGGGTCTAATAGGGGCTTTTACGGGAGGACAATCATGAAAACATATACAAAACCAAATACAAGACCAAATACAAGACCAAATACAAGACCAAATACAAGACAATGGCGGTTCACCATTCGGAATAAATTGCTGGTCATCTCGCTAGCGATCCTGATCATACCGGCATTGTTGGTAGGAAGCATGAGCATCTGGGTATCAGCCCGTGAAAGCGACGTGCAGATGGAGACCAATCTCCGAAATACGGTTCAGATGGCTTCACAGCTTATCGTTTCGTTCGAGGATGCCGTCAAGAACGGCGCATTACGCAAGGAAGAGGCTCAGGAGAAGATGAAGCAGCTGATTCTTGGGCAAAAGCTGCCGGACGGTACGCGGACAATCAATACAAAAATCGATATTGGCGAACACGGGTATTTTTTTGTTCTAAACGACCAGGGTGATCTGGTTGCCCACCCGACACAGGAAGGGGAGAAATTTTGGGACAAGCACACAAGTGACGGCTTTTATCATATTCGGGACATGCTCCAGAAGGGGCAGCAGCAAGGCGGCGGAGTTACGATATACAGGTGGCCGCTGCCAAACTCGGAAGCAGATGCTATGAAAATTGCCTATTCGCTAAGGGATCCAAACTGGGGATGGACGATTGTAGCCGGCTCCTATATCAAGGATTATAATGCGGGACAGCAACGTATTGTGAAGTACACTGTGTATACACTGCTGGGCTGTATTGCAGTCGGCGGGACTATCGTTATCCTGCTTGCGATGCGTCTTACTAGGCCGCTTGTCCAGTTGACACAGCAAGCCAAACAGGTTGCAGCGGGCGACTTGTCACAAAGACCTCTTGCCATACATAGCTTGGATGAAATTGGCGACCTGTACGCCTCCTTCCAGACCATGCACAACCGATTAAGAGAGCTGACGCAAGGGCTGCTGTCCCACGCTGATGCCCTGTCATCGGCCTCCCGCGGCTTGTCCGTCACCTTCGGGGAAACGACAGCGGCCACAGACCGAATATCCGTTTCCGCACAAGAAGTGGCCATGAGCAATAAAACGCAAAAAAGAAGCCTACAGGAGAGCACCTATGTTATGGAGGAGCTATCAGCCAGTGCACAGCGCATCGCATCCACCTCATCGACAGCCTTTGAGGCGTCACAGGCTACCTTAAGCCATGCTGAACATGGAAACGGTCTGATCACACAGTCAGCGGAGAAAATGCTTGCCGTATCCGCGACGGTGGGCGACCTCTCGCTGATCGTCAATCAGCTGAACGAGCGGTCGCATCAGATTGGCGAGATCATTGATGCGATGACGACCATTTCGTCCCAAACGAATCTGCTAGCGCTGAATGCAGCGATCGAGTCTGCACGAGCTGGCGAGGAGGGCAAAGGATTTGCAGTTGTTGCGGATGAGATCAGAAAATTGGCTGAGCGCTCCAGGACATCGGCAATGGAAGTCACTGAGCTGATTCAGGCAATTCTCGCCGATATAAATAAAGCGGCCACTGCTATGGATCAAGGGGAGCAAGCGGTGCAGGCTGGTGTTAATTCCATCCGGCACTCGGGGGAGGCGTTCCAAAGAATTCTGGTCGCAACACGCAGCGCCGTTTATCACGTACAGGAGACCTCTGCTGCGGCTGAACAAATATCCGCTAGCTCACAGGAGTTCAATGCTTCCTTGCAGGAGATCGATCACATGGCGGTTCGGTCCAACGATCTGGCACAGATGATTTCCACCGCCACGGTCGGACAGCTCGCAGCCATGGAAGAAATCTCCGCATCGGCGGACTCAATGAGCCGGATTTCCGAAGAAATGCTTCTGCTCGTGAAGCAGTTCAAGCTTTAGATCCGGCAACTGTGAGGAAGCCAAAAGATGATCTCTTGTGCCTCTTTGCTCCATCACGACAAAAAAATGCCGACACTCATTGTGTCGGCTGCTGAAAGGGGCCGTTAGGGCCCCGTTTTTATTTGTTTAGCTAATTCTACATAATATCAAACGGTCACGAAGTGGCTAAGCGATATGATCAAGTCCTTACAAGCGGTGATGAAACGAAATAAGGTGCACGCGTAGCCAGTTTCGGATGGCGCGCGTATTTTCGCTTCGAAACTGATTCACTTTTGTCATCAATCGCATTAACAAACTGAACAAAAGTGCTGCGAAATCGAATCAACCGAACCACTTTCGAACCAAATGGGGTCACGGAATAGGAAAAACAACCGGTTTCAAGTGATATTTTTTCGAATATTCACGCATAAAAGCGCTTTTTTATCGGCACGCAAATTGCTAGATAGTCTTACGAACAGCTAATACTTACAGACAGTATTCCATTGAAAAGGAGGAGAAAGGGGAGAACTAGCCGATTCGTGATGGTTACAAACAAAGGAGGTTTGCTATGAAGCTCATTCACATTCTTGGAGTTCTGCCGTTTATTGGCATGTTAGGCTTGCTGCCGCTGATCAATCAGGTTACACCATTCATGTTAGGGATGCCGTTCATTCTATTCTGGTTTGTGCTGTGGGTCGTTCTAACATCCGTGATCTTGGCGATTATTTTTCGCATTGATCCAGCGAATCAGGAGGGTGATCAGTCATGAATATTGCGCTGCTTGTGATCTTTGGATTTTTGCTCTTGTCGATTTATTTAGGGATTCGAGCAAAAAAGGGGAAGAAAATGGATTTGGAGCAATGGACGGTTGGCGGTAGGGGTTTTGGCGCCTTGTTCGTCTTCCTTCTCATGGCAGGGGAGATTTATACAACTTTCACGTTCCTCGGTGGGAGCGCGTGGGCCTACGGGAAAGGAGGACCCGCTTACTATATCCTTGCTTACATTTCGCTGTCATGTGTTATCGGGTATTGGTTGCTTCCTGCCATTTGGCGATATGCAAACAAACACAAGCTGATGTCGCTATCCGATTTTTATGAAAAGAAATACGACAGTCCATTTTTGGGAGTGCTCGTCGCGATTGTTGGCATCATTTCGATTATTCCTTACCTTGTCCTTCAACTGAAAGGATTAGGGATCATCGTTTCACAAGCTTCGTATGGTTCCATTTCACCGACCCTCGCCATCTGGATCGGAGCCATAGCCGTTACCGTTTATGTGATGGTGTCCGGGTTACACGGCTCAGCATGGACGGCTGTTATCAAGGATATCATGATTTTTGGCATCGTTGTCTTTTTAGGATTCTACATTCCCTTTCATTACTACGGTGGAATTTCGTCGATGTTTTCCAGCATCGAGGAGGCAGCACCCGGATTTTTGGCAATTCCGGAAAAAGGGCTTAGCATCTCGTGGTTTATCTCAAGTGTACTGCTGACCGTTCTCGGCTTCTATATGTGGCCGCATGGGTTTGGTGGCATTTTTGCCGCGAAAAGTGAACGGGCGCTCCGTAAAAATACCATAATCAGTCCATTGTATACGCTCATGCTCCTGTTCGTGTTCTTTGTCGGGTTTGCGGCTATAGGCCAAGTGCCCGGTTTGAAAGGGCCTGATGCGGATCTGGCTTTATTGAAAATTTCCATTCAAACGTTTGATCCATGGTTTGTTGGGTTGATCGGAGCTGTAGGGCTCTTGACCGCATTGGTACCCGGCTCCATGCTGCTGTTATCAGGCGCAACGCTTCTGGCAAAGAACGTCTATAAAACATTTGTTCCGCAAGCCTCAGATGTACAAGTCATGAAATTGGCGCGATATTTGGTCCCTGTTATTACGCTGGTTTCCGTCTTCTTTACGCTAAATGGCGGCAATACCATCGTAACGCTGCTCTTGATGGCATACAGTTTTGTGACGCAATTGTTTCCAGCTTTGATTTTTAGCTTCACCAAGAATCGCTTCGTCACAAAGCAGGGGGGAGCGGCTGGAATCATTGTCGGTGTGGGCATCGTTTCGTATACCACGATTACGAAAATGACGATCATCTCGCTGGTTCCATTTTTTCCACAATGGGTGCTTGATTTGAATGTGGGGATCATCGCGCTTGTCGCCAACGTGCTCGTCACCATCGTTGTCAGCATGCTGACCAAAGGGCTCGGGCATCAACTGCCATCAAATGAATATGCAAAAAGCAAGGTAGTGTAAAAAATTCAATGAGGTGATCAAATGGTTGCAGATCTGGTTTTTGTGAATGGGCAAGTGATTACAGTTGATGAAAAAAATCGTTTCGCCGAAGCGGTAGCAGTAAAAGAAAGTCGTATCGTTGCGGTGGGCTCAAATCAAGAGATTGAAAGCTGGATTGGGGAACAGACCCAAAAAATCGACTTGCATGGGAAAAGCTTGTTGCCAGGATTTATTGATTCCCATTTGCATCTTACCGCGTATGGAACCGTCAAGCTCGGCCTGGATTGCAAAGCGCCCCATATCAAATCGCTGCAGCATCTGTTTGCCGAACTGAAAGCGCTTGCGGGGCAAACCCCGAAAGGAGAATGGCTGCGTGCGTCAGGGTTCAACGAGACGAAAATAGAAGAACAGCGATATCCCTCCCGCTGGGAATTGGATGCGATCTCGACCGAGCATCCGATTCAGATCACCCGTACATGCTCTCATATTTCAGTCGTAAACAGCAAGGCGCTGGAATTGGGCAGTATCACCGAGGAAACGCCTAACCCGGATGGAGGAAGAATCGATCGCGATGAGGAGGGCATTCCGACTGGGTTGCTCATTGAAACCGCTCACTCAAGCTTGATGCAAATAGCGGTTTATACGGAGGACGAGATTCGGAGAGCGATGGCGATGGCATCCGCTGATTTTATTGCGGCAGGAATCACGAGTATCCATGATGCGGGTGGATTCGGCCCAGAGAATTTGCGCATGCTCCAACAAGCTGTAAAAGCGGATGATATCAAGGTGAGAGTGTACGCTATGATCGGCTCCTTGAATCGCTCTGAGGACTTCGTTAAGAAGATGGTTGAGGCAGGCGTCATTACAGGATTGGGGGATGAACGCTTTCGAATCGGGCCGGCGAAGATCTTTACCGATGGCAGCAGCAGCGGTCCCACGATCGCGACGAGAGAACCTTACACAAGCGATCCTGAAAATTACGGAATCTTGTATTTCACGCAAGAAAAAATAAACGAGATTCTCGGAGAGGCTCACAGAAAAGGGTTCCAGATTACCGCGCATGCGCAAGGGGATCGTGCGATTGAAATGGTTTTAAACTGCATTGAGGAGTCGTTGGAAAAATATCCACGTAACGATCATCGCCATCGGATTGAACATGCGGGTATTACCACGCCAGATTTGCTAGATCGGATGAAAAAGCTCGGGGTTGTGCCTGTTCCGAATCCGCCGTTCTTTTACGAATTTGGCGATGGCTACGTCAAAAACTACGGCGAGAGGGTGAATCACATGTATCCCGCGCGTGATTTTATCGACAACGGAATCATTGCGGCGGGAAGCTCTGATTGTCCTGTTACCCACTACAATCCGCTGCTCGGCATCCATGTTGCCGTGAATCGAAAAAGCGGGTCAGGTCAAGCGGTCGGAGCCAATCAGCAGATTACCGTCCTAGAAGCAATCAAGCTGTATACCTGGAACGGAGCTTATGCAAGCTTCGAAGAAAACATCAAGGGCAGTATCGAGGTTGGGAAGCTGGCGGATTTCGTCGTGTTAAGCGAACCGATTCTCGATGTTGCAGAAGATCGCATTAAAGAGATTCAGGTGGATATGACGCTCATTGGCGGCAAAATGGAATATGTAAGAGATGCAGTATCCAGTTGCTAGAAAAGACAAACAGGTCACGCAAGGAGCGTTCCACTTGCTTGTGACCTGTTTTTTCGTCATGATCTTGATACGTCCATATTGTATTTGGCCATCCTTCTAATCAGTGACGATTGGGTAATACCAAGTGCTTTTGCTGTTTTTCGCGTCGTTTTGTGTTCCTGATACGATTGAAGAATAATCTCTCTTTCAATGTCATGCAGAGTTGTTTTTAAGCATGCGGTTTGCGAGACGGAGAAGCTGTGAACTTCCTTGTCTGTTTGTTCAAGGTAGCGTTTGGGAAGATCGGGGAGCGTGATTTCGTCTTTCTTGGCCATGATCACGAGCTGCTCCAGCACATTTTCCAGCTCGCGAATGTTCCCGGGCCAACGATATTGCTGTAGGGCATGAATCGCTTCATTGGAAAGCTTTCGATTCCGATTATATTTGCTATTGAATTTTTGTAAATAAAAACAGAGCAGCGGAAAAATATCGTCCTGACGCTCACGCAGAGGCGGGATATGGATCGGCAGCACATTCAGCCGATAAAACAAATCAGCACGAAACCTCCCTTGCTCCACGAGCATTTCCAGATCTTGATTGGTTGCAGCGATGATGCGGACATTCGCTTTTACGGTCTCGGAAGAGCCAATGGGCAAATAGGTTTTATTCTGCAGAAGCTGCAAAAGCTTTGACTGAAGGGGGAGGGGCAATTCGCTGACTTCATCTAAAAATAGCGTCCCTTTCTCCGCCATTTTCACCAAGCCCAACTTCCCGCTGTTATTTGCGCCCGTAAACGCTCCTTTTTGGTAACCGAATAATTCGGATTCCAGAAGCGCCTCAGGAATGGCTGCGCAATTAATATGGATGAATGGATGCTCCTGACGTTCGCTCAGCTGATGAATGTGCTCTGCAACAACATTTTTGCCCACTCCTGTTTCTCCAGCAATCAGGACGGTCGTCTCCACATCTGCTACTTTCTCAATGAACTCCGTCAACGTGTCAAACGCTTTGCTTTTTCCGATAAAGGCATGCTCTTCCTTACCGTTATAGCTTTGCTTTACATTTGATCTCCGTAATTCCCGAATGTAGCGCTCCAATAGAAGCCGTATTTCATCGACTTCTGCTGGCGAGCCCTCCAGAAGGACTTTGTTAAAATCCGGTCCGTACGCGATCACATACTGCGGTTCATTCTTCTGATTATAGAGAATATGGGCTGAAACCATATATTTTTTCCCGTTTTGCATGCGCTGGACCAATGTGCTCTTTTTCTTCTGTTCAAGCGCTGTCCGAATGACGGAAGGGGAGAACATCCCATTTTGTTCTTGCTGGGACACGTTTATACCAATCAGATCTTCCCGTTTTATTCCTATCATTTTTTCAACGGTTTTATTGATCCATAGCGTATTTCCTTGAAAATCGGCGATATGCACGCCACTATCAATCGTATCCAGGATTTGCAGAAAGTAGTCGGATTCCAACTCGAAACGGTGTGTATCCAAAAGAAAACCTCCTCGATACAGAAGTGGAAAGAGTCGTATTATTTCGAATCTATTACCAGTATAACATAGTGAAAATGATTGGACCTCGCTAGAAAGTTGCGAGTGACAGAGACAGTATGCTGATCGCTTTAATTGTTAACATAATAAATATTATGGAAACAAAGCGGGTGCAAATTTACGAAATGCTGCCTGCAAAATCAGCACTTGCGGCTTTAACACCCGATTCTCTATTCTGTTTACACAACATGACATAACAAAAATTATGTAAACAAAAACCATTTTTCTTTGACAAGACTGACTCTTATCTGTAACAATGGAGATATTTGATTCAAAGAGGCATGGAGTTGATACATTGAATCTGTTGACTGTAGAACAACTTTCGAAAAGCTATGGGGAAAAGGTGTTGTTTGACGACATTTCCTTTCATATAGCAGAATCGCAGCGAATCGGGCTCATTGGAATCAACGGTACAGGGAAATCATCGCTTTTGCAGATCATCGCCGGACTGGAATCGGCTGATTCTGGCAAAATCGTTCATGCCAACCGTTTTCAAAGTGTCTACCTGCCGCAAAATCCTGAATTCGACCAGCAGAGGACCGTGTTGGAGCAGGTCTTTTACGGCGATTCGCCATTGATGCAAGTCCTGCGCGACTATGAGCTGGCATTATCCGTGCTCGAATCAGCACCGGATGACGAACGCAAGCAGCAGCAGCTGTTCGCAGTCCAGCAGCGGATGGATGCGCTCAATGCATGGGACGCCGGAACAAATGCCAAAACCGTTCTGACCAAGCTTGGCATCACCAACTTCCAGCAGCCGATCACACAGTTGTCCGGTGGGCAGAAAAAGCGGGTTGCGATGGCGCGAGCATTGATCCAACCGGCTGACTTGTTGATTCTCGACGAGCCGACCAACCATATTGACAACGAAACGGTTGAATGGTTGGAAGAGTATTTGGCTCGATACAAGGGCGCGCTTTTGATGGTGACGCATGACCGCTATTTCCTCGACCGCGTCACGAACCACACGTTCGAGTTGGACCGTGGTAAGCTGTACAGCTACGAGGGCAACTACGCCTCTTTTCTGGAAAAGAAAGCAGAGCGTGAAGAGCGCGAGCAGGCGATGGAAGACAAGCGGCAAAATTTGCTGAGGCGTGAGCTCGCCTGGTTGCGGCGTGGTGCGAAAGCTCGCACGACCAAGCAAAAAGCACGGGTGCAGCGGGCAGAGTCACTACGCGACCAGAAAGTCGATGGACCCGCGGAAAATTTGGATATGGCGCTGGGTGCAAGCCGACTGGGCAAAAAAGTGTTGGAACTCGAACATGTCTCCAAACAGTTTGGGGACCGCACCCTGATCCACGACTTGAACTATATCGTGCTGCCGGACGATCGTTTGGGCATCATCGGCCCGAATGGCAGCGGTAAATCGACGCTGCTTAACATGATGGCAGGGCGTATCGAACCGGATTCAGGTGAAATCGTCACAGGGAGCACGGTGAAGCTCGCCTACTATACGCAAGAAAATGTGGAGATGAACGAAAAGCTTCGCGTCATCGACTATATTAAGGAAGTGGCAGAGGTCATCCGCACTGCTGACGGCGAAATGATTACGGCGTCGCAAATGCTGGAACGCTTCCTCTTTCCGCCACATCTGCAATATACGTGGATCAGCCGGCTGTCCGGTGGAGAACGCCGCAGGCTCTATCTATTGCGGACACTGATGGGTGAACCGAACGTACTGTTCCTCGATGAGCCGACGAACGATCTGGACATTCAGACGCTCTCGATTCTGGAAGATTACTTGGAGCAGTTCCCGGGTGCCGTCATCACCGTCTCCCATGACCGCTACTTCCTCGATCGGACGGTGGATCATCTGTTCGCTTTCGAAGGAGAAGGCTCGATCCGCCGCTTCAATGGCAACTACAGCGAGTACCTTGATATGTGCAAAGAAGAGCAAGCGCTTCAGGCGGAGCAGTCGAAAACCCAGGCTACTGCCAAAGCAGCCGAAAGCAAAACCGACAGTGCGGCGTCGCGCACCGCGAATCGGACCCGCAAGCTCTCCTATAAAGAGCAGAAGGAATGGGACGAGATCGAGGACAAAATCGCGGCGATGGAAGAAAGGATCACACAGATCCAAACTGAGATCGCCAAGGCGGGCAGCGATATCGAGAAAGTGCAAAAGCTGTACGCAGAGGAACAGCAGCTGTCACAGCAACTTGAGCAGACGCTGGAGCGCTGGACGGAGCTGTCTGAATTAGTGGAAGAGATTCAACAGCAAAACAAAAAAGCGTAACACGACTTTACAACTGATAGAAAGCAGGTAAACACGAATGATTAGTACACAAGGCGTAACACTGCGGTACGGAAAACGGCCGCTTTTCGAAGACGTAAACATCAAATTCACACCGGGCAACTGCTATGGCCTGATCGGGGCGAACGGTGCCGGCAAATCCACTTTCTTGAAAATCCTGTCCGGCGAGATCGAGCCAAACAGCGGCCATGTCAGCCTAACTCCAGGCGAGCGCATTGCCGTGCTGAAGCAAAACCATTACGAGTTCGATGATGTAGAAGTGTTGAAAACAGTCATCATGGGGCACAACCGTCTCTTCGCGATCATGGAAGAGAAAAACGCGCTATACTCCAAAGCTGATTTCACCGAAGAAGACGGGATCAAAGCATCCGAACTCGAAGGTGAATTCGAAGAATTGAACGGATGGCAAGCGGAATCCGACGCAGCTTCCTTGCTGATCGGTCTCGGCATTTCGGCAGATGTGCATGATAAATACATGAGAGACTTGGACGGCAGCCAAAAAGTCCGCGTTCTCTTGGCGCAAGCGCTGTTCGGGAACCCGCACATTCTGCTTCTGGATGAGCCGACCAACCACTTGGACCTCGATTCAGTCATGTGGTTGGAAAACTTCCTGCTCGACTATGAAAACACTGTGATCGTCGTATCCCATGACCGTCACTTCCTGAACAAAGTCTGCACGCACATCGCAGATATCGACTACGGCAAAATCCAGATGTATGTCGGTAACTACGATTTCTGGTACGAATCCAGCCAGCTGGCATTGCAGTTGATGCGCGATGCGAACAAAAAGAAAGAAGAGAAAATCAAGGAATTGGAAAGCTTTATCGCACGATTCAGCGCGAACGCATCCAAATCCAAGCAAGCGACTTCCCGTAAAAAATTGCTGGATAAAATCACGTTGGATGACATCAGACCATCCAGCCGTAAATATCCATTTATTAACTTCAAGCCAGAGCGCGAAGCAGGCAAAAATCTGCTCGTCATGGAAGGCCTCACCAAAACGGTTGAGGGCGAAAAAGTGCTCGATAATTTCACGATCACGATTAACAAAGGGGACAAAATCGCGTTTGTCGGACCGAACGGATTGCCGAAAACAACGCTGTTCCAAATTCTCATGGGCGAGATCGAAGCGGATAGCGGCAATTTCGAGTGGGGCGTTACCACATCCCGTGCGTACTTCCCAAAAGACAACTCGGAATACTTCACATCCGATCTCAACCTGGTAGAATGGCTGCGTCAATACTCAAAAGATCCGGATGAGACTTTCGTTCGCGGCTTCCTTGGCCGCATGCTGTTCTCCGGTGAAGAAGCACTGAAAAAATGCAACGTTCTCTCTGGGGGCGAAAAAGTGCGCTGCATGCTGTCCCGCATGATGCTGACAGGCGGAAACGTGCTACTTCTCGATGAGCCAACGAACCACTTGGACTTGGAATCGATCACGGCACTCAATAACGGTTTGATCGATTTCGATGGCACGATCTTGTTCGTCTCCCATGACCACCAGTTCGTCCAAACGATCGCAAACCGCATCATCGAAATCACGCCAAAAGGCGTCATCGACAAAATGATGACATTCGACGAATACATTGCCAGCGACGAAATCCGCAAGCTGCAACAGCAAATGTATTCGTAATTACTCGCAAAACAGAAAGGCTGATTGATTAATGTGCATGTATCCAGGAAACGGCTTCTCGCTGATCTGTCCCTTCTAGGGATTGCAATCAGCTGGGGCTATACATTCATCCTAGCAAAAGACCTGCTTGCTGAAATGACGCCACTCTTTTTTACCGGCTCCCGCTTTTTGGTAGCCGCCCTGATCCTCGCCATTTGGCAATGGAAACGGATCAAAGAAATGACGCCGTTTTATTGGAAGGCAGGTATCTTCTCCGGTTTCTTGCTTTGTCTGGCGTACACGGCCCAGATTTATGGGATCGATTTGACGACTCCGGGCAAAGCAGGCATGATTACCGGTACGGCTGTGGTCATGGTCCCATTTCTTTACTTTCTGTGGTCACGTAAACCGATCCAGAAAGGGCCAATTCTCGGCAGTCTTTGCGCATTTCTCGGATTATGCCTGTTTTCGTGGGATGGCAGCTTTGAAGGGATGAACAGCGGCGATTTGCTCGTCCTGTTGTGCGCCCTCTGCTTCGCCACCCATACCGTATATGTCGACCGCACGTACGAAAAGGAAGAACCCGTCAATCCACTGCTTTTTGCCATGGTGCAGCTAGCTGTTGTCGGGGTCGTCGACACGGTTTTGGCCCTGATCCTTGAGCCGGCGCCGAAACAGCTTTCCGCGTACGGCTGGTACGCCTACTTGTTCGAGCTGGTGATCGGAACTTTGATCGCTTACATCGTCCAGCTTCGGGCACAGTCGATCACGACACCGATTCGGGTCAGTCTGCTGTTGTCTCTGGAATCGGTATTCGCTTTCGGCTTTTCGTGGATGCTGTGGGGAGAGCCGGTCACGATGACCATCCTGTTCGGTGGAATCATCCTGTTGGCAGGCATTTACATTACAGAAATTTACAACAAGCCGTATCCAAACGATGACGGCCACGTTAAGAAAAATCCGATTGAAACATAAAGAAGGTCAAGAAAAGCAACGCACATCTGGTAAAGGTGTCGCGTTGCTTTTTTGTTGTACGCAACGAGCACATCGAGAACACATTGAAACCTTGACAAATTTGGAAGTGTTCAATTATTTGTCGCAAATTTCCCGTGATCGGCCAAAAAAGAAGGGAATTTCCGGTATATAATAGATGTTCGTACGAAGTACCTTTTACAGAATCGAGGTTTTCTTATGATCCAGAAACAAAAACCCGAATTGGTCACCACTGCAGCGAATGTGGTGGAAGTTGAGCGGATGTTTTTGGCGGGAGCTGACGCCGTCAGCATCGGCCATGAGCGGTTTGCATTGCGGCAGCCAGGCAGCTTCGAGCCAAAAGAGCTTGCTGAAGCCAAAAAGATTGCTCAATCGCACGGAGGTAAGTTGTATGTCGTGGTCAATGCGTTGCTGCATCATGACGAGGTGTCTGACCTGCAAGACTATCTCAAAGAGCTCGCAGTATTACAAGCAGATGCGATCGTGTTCGGCGATCCCGCCGTCCTAATGACAGCGCGGCAAGCGGCACCTGGGATACCGCTTCATTGGAACACGGAAACGACATCCACGAACTACCGGACCGTCAACTATTGGGCGGCAAAAGGAGCGACACGTGCGATTTTGGCCCGCGAGCTATCGCTTGAGGCGGTGCTTGCAATCAAGCGAAACACCGACATCGAAGTGCAAGCACAGGTACACGGAATGACTTGCATTTTCCACTCCAAACGAGAGCTGGTCAGCAATTACATGCGCCACCAAGGCAAAGACCCTGTACAAGAGCTCCATCACCAAGAGCGCAGCATGTTCGTGAAAGAGGACAACCGCGATGAGCAGCAGTATCCGATTTTTGAAGATTGCCACGGAACGAACATCATGAGCGCAGAAGATATTTGCATGCTGGAGCATTTGCCCACGATGATGCAGGGCGGCATTGACGTTTTCAAGATCGAAGGGATCTTAAAGCCTGTCAGCTACAATGAAACCGTCGTCTCCATCTATCGGCAAGCGATCGACCGTTTGGCAGAAGACCCGAAGGCTGGCATCGACCCACAATGGCTTCAGCAACTAAGTCAAATTCAGGACAAGGATCGTCCGCTCGGTACAGGCTTTTATTTCAAGCAACAGATCTACTAAGGAGGAAACAAACCATGTCCACGCAGATTGCAACTGCCGGATTCCCCAGCAAGAAACAATTGAAAAAGCCAGAGCTGCTCGCCCCGGCGGGGAATCTGGAAAAATTAAAATTCGCGGTGCTGTATGGTGCCGACGCCGTTTATATCGGCGGTCAAAAATTCGGGTTACGCTCGAAGGCAGGCAATTTTTCGTATGATGACATGAAAGAGGGCGTCGCATTCGCCCATCAGCATGGCGCCAAGGTGTTTGTCGCAGCCAACATTATTGCCCATAATGAAGATTTTGACGGGATGGCGGAGTATTTTCAAACGTTGTATCAGCTCGGCATCGATGCCGTCATTGTCGCCGATCCGGCGATTGTTGAGGTTTGCAAGCAGGCAGCGCCCAAGCTGGAAATCCATTTGAGCACACAAGCGTCTACGACTAACTGGCAGGCCGTCCAGTTTTGGGCGGAAGAAGGTATAGCCCGTGTGGTTTTGGCGCGTGAAGTCTCGATGGAAGAGATTCGGCAGATCAAGGCACATACGGACGTGGAGATCGAGGCGTTCATCCACGGGGCGATGTGCATCTCCTATTCGGGGCGCTGCGTGCTTTCCAACCACATGACGAACAGGGACGCCAACCGTGGCGGTTGCGCCCAGTCGTGTCGCTGGAAGTACGATTTGTTTGAAGAGGTGGAGGACGAAGAGGAAGCAGCTCTCCCGATAATCGGGAAAAAAGAGCTGCCGCTGTTTTCCGAGAACGATGACGAGTTTACGATGAGCTCCAAAGATTTGTGCATGATCGAATCGATCCCGGAGATGGTAGATGCGGGTGTGGAAAGCTTGAAAATTGAAGGTCGGATGAAGACCGTCCATTATGTGGCAACTGTTGTCAATACGTACCGTCGTGTGATCGATGCATACTGTGAAAATCCCGATGAGTTCGTCTTCAAGGACGAATGGCGCGAGGAAATTTTAAAAGCGGCGAATCGCCCGGTGACGACAGCCTTCTTTTATGGCAATCCTTCCGAGCAGGATCAGATTTTCGGCGTACCGCCCAAAATGGCCAAGTACGATTTTGCCGGGTTGGTGCTCGAGTACGATGCTGCGACACAAATCGCAACGATTGAGCAGCGCAACCGTTTTGAAGTCGGGGCGGAAGTCGAGTTCTTCGGTCCGAAACGAGATAATTTCGTGCAGCAGGTGACAGAGCTTTGGGATGAAGATGGCAATCAGTTGACAGATGCGAATAAAGCGATGCAAATCGTCAAAATGCGCGTATGCCAGCCTGTTTGCCCATACGACATCATGCGAAAAGAGAAAAAATAAGCGTTCGCGCAATTTGCCAAGAAAAGGCATAGCGCGCCGAAACGTTTTTGTCCAGGTATCCGTCTAACTGATGGGCCGCTTGTTGCCAAAAATAGGCACAAGGGCGAATCGATCAGTGTGGGGGATACCTGTTTTTATGAAAGCGAAAAAATTAGTCAGTGTTTTATGCGGAGTGAGCTTGCTGGCTGCTCCTATCATGAATAGCAGTGCAGCTTCTGAACCTAGCCCTGCAGCGGCAGAGCAGGTTCAATCGACTGAAAAGTTGCTCTCTTCTGCCATGAGTGAATACCGCAGCAACGACAGGACACTAAGTGATGCGACAATAAAAGAGATCATGCGTCAGAAGGAGAGCGTGCTGCCGATCGCGAGAAAAGGGATCTTGATGGAAGCCAATCGACTGCGCTTCCCGATAGCTGACAGTGATGCGTTGTACGATGAGTGGAGCTTTTGGCTTGAGGTTGCACGGCAACTGCACGATGAACGGCTGCTTCCGGATTTGTTACATTGGACCGATGACAGGCGCTCGATCCCCAATCCATTTCGGTTAGGCGAGGTAATCGATGGGGTGCTCCCAGCTGGCAAAGAAGGGACTCTGCTCCCGCTTTTGGATAAAGCTACGGAAGAGGGCGCTGAAGTGCTCCTATCGCTCTATGCAAAACGAGTACAGGTGTCAGCGCAACAAATCCAAGATTGGCTAACAAATTATGCCAAATCGCCGAGCATTGGCGGTATCGTGAGCGTGATCGCTGGATTACCGGACGGACAGGAGCAGCTGAAACAGCAGTTTGGCAAAACACCTGGGGCTCATGAGCTTGATCGGGCCATCATAGGGCGTATCGACTACGGGAAAGATCGCAAGTGGGCAAGCGAAGTGGCGAAAGCGACAGAAGACGCCTATATCGAGCAAACGATCGATATGACGCTGGCTTACCATCACGGCGATCCAGACGCAGTCAAGCGGCTATATAAAAGCGGAGAGAAGGGCGGCTATCAGGTTCTACTGACCGGACCTGTGGAAAAGCTGATCGTCGCGCGTTATCCGGACGGCATGCTGGCAAAAGGGATCAAGCAGTATGAAGCGATCACGGGGAAACCGTACTTTTTCGGTGGCGAAAACGAAGAATGGTACCGTGCAAAAGGAGCGGATTATGATAAGCCGCAGGCGGGAATCACCCAATGGCAGGCGTTTATCCGTGCCTATCCGAACCATCCGGCGGCAGATGATGCGGCTTATCGGCTGGCTCGCTGCTACCAGATCGCAGGCCAATACGATGAGGCGCTGATCTGGTTTGAGCGAGCATTGAAGAGCGGCGATGCTGATATGTGGTACGATGCATCCGGCCAATTTTTGTTTGTGTTGGATGTAAATACAGGGCAGGATGGTTTCGCCAAACTCGAAAAAACGGAAATGCCTGAATGGAAGCAAATTTGGGTTGCCTATTCGAAGGCTGTTGAAACATTGCGAGCGAATCAATTCGAGCAAGCGGCTCGAGAACTGCAAAACCTGATCACACGTTATGATGGCAAGGAAATATTCGCTGACTCTGTTTTGCAGTATGTGTGGTATGACCGTATGGCAGGCGATACATTCTGGTATCATGTCAAACAGCAGCTGACGTCGGTCCGGAAACTTGCGTCGCTTCAGGAAGCAGCTAATCAGGCGAAAGGAGCGGACAGGGCAAGGAAACAATATGAGCTTGCCGCAGCCATTTTTCATGACGAGTTCACGTACTATAACTACCTGTGGCATGGTGAGAGGCAAACCTTTTTTTGGATCGGCCAAATCCGTGAAATGGAATATGACGAATCGCTTGACCGATATATCGGCAGATTCAATCACTTGGTGCAGGCAAAACGACAGTTCGATTTGATCCAGCTCGACCAAGCCGATCCCGAGACAGGGGCAAAAGCACTGTTCTCACGCGCTTTGTGTGACAGCAAGCTGACACAGTACGGGCAGGAAGTAAGCTTTCATAGTACGCGTGCGGCTTTGCTGACGGACCTAGTTGATACAGGCGAGCAATTGCTCAAGCGTTATCCGGATTCAGAATTAGCGGACGACATGCTCTTGCTGATGTATCGTTACAACAACGATGACGCGCTAATACAGCGACTCCTGACCCACTATCCAAAAAGCGATTCGGCTGCAGAGGCGAAAAAGCTTCAGTCCGAAAAGAATACAACAGCAGGCGGTCAGCAGCAGCCAAGTCCGTTTCTAAGCAGGCTGCCGTACCAGCAATTATCGCAGGATGACTGGAAATTACCTGCTACCGTTGCGAAGTGGTATGCAGAGAAAAAGCCTTCAGACAAATTGATGGAAGCGGTCATAGAAGAATCGGGCTGGACTTATTTCGCGATCAAGCCGGAAAAAGGAAAAGTCCCGACAATTAGCGGATTAGAAGTTGACCATAATAATACTTATGTCTACTATTGGCTTTCTGACCCGTCAAAAACGAACGTACGTTCAGACCAAGATTGCGTGCTGATCCGTGTTCCCACCCGCTTTTTGCCTAAAGGGGAGATTCGTTTCCGCCTTGCATAGCGCTGCCGGCGGCGAGCCGGATTGCCTATACATACCGGAAATTACGGATTCATTGGCATGACCCCTTTCCATGTGATTGATTTTCAAATGTGCATGGAGACTAACGGATGGACATTTGGACAAACTACCGAAGAAGTCCTACTTGAGGAGGGGTATCATCATGAACGAGCCAATCATCGTTGCGTGGCAAGCGCGAGACGGATTCCACAGATGGCAGGAATGCGAAAACCAGCATATCGCAGAACTCGCGTTGGAAAATGCCAAAGCGGACGGCGCTCAGCAAAATGTGTGGGTGTTTGAGGTGTCCCAGTCGCATAAAGGTGCTGATGCAGCAAGCTGGGTGCAAGGATGGAACCATACAAACGCGTAATGAAACGATAAAGAAAAAAACGTGCCCTTTCAACCGGTCCGGGGAAAGGGCTGTTTGTTTGCATATGTCCGTATCCTCACCAGAAAGAAGGCTTCACAACCATCAAGCCTAGCATCAGCAGCACGAGGAACAAATACCCGTATAGGGCTCGTTTCAATCGCTTTACGTGCGCAGGTCGTTCGGCCGGTTCTGCGTCTGTCAATGCTCGCAAAATCGGAGAAAAAGCGCGGGCAAAAAAGTAGAGGGAGCCCACAAGGACGATCAGTGTGAGCAAAATCCATGATGTTCGAAAATCCCAGCCACCAAGCCAAATCAGTAAGACCCCGGTGGTGACAAGCACATGGCCCGCATGCTTGGACAGTTGGACACAAAAACGGAACAGGCCGATGAAGACGGCAAGCTCGTTTTTTTCCATTCGCGCGACCTTTTTAAAAAATGGGAAAAACACAAAAAACGGTCCGATGGAAAGCATCGCGCTGAGAATATGGAGAAAAACAATCCAGCGATACATAACCGGACCCTCCTATGAATAATGGTAAGAGTGCAGGACAAGGGATTGCTCCTGCACTAGTTGAAACATTACACGAGGCGGAATTGGTGCACCCACATTTTCATTTGTGGAAGCCAAGGCATACCGGCGTGAAGGGAAAGTATGTATTGTTTGTACTCCTCGACATTGGCGAAGCCTTCGGTTTGCGCATCCGCATCGGTCAGCTCGCCCAGCGTTTGTTCGTAAACGGCATAGACCTCATAGCGCTTTCCTTGCAATTCCATGATTTCGCCCGGATCCGCATAGCGACCGTTGCGACGGGTAGCGGTTTTGGTGCCGTTTAGCACACGTTGTACGTCTTCCTCTTTTGTGACCAGTCGGTCGATGGAACAGGTTTTTGGTGGCAATGGTGTATTCATCGTAATCCTCCTTCGATTGCTTGGAATCATTTGGTCAGAGACCCACTACTGATTGTACACGAATCGCGGACAACTTGCATGCAGCAGAAAAGTAAGGTAGATTTAAAATTATTGAATCGAAAAAAATTTTTTGGGGAAGGGATCTGCCATGAAATTCTCAGAATACCCGTATCAACGTCCAGATCAGAACGATATAGAACGATCCATGAAAACAATGGTGGAAGCATTCTCGAATGCGCAAAGCTTTGAGGAGCAGGACCAGATCTTAGGTGAAATCACCAAGGTTCGCAACCATTTTGAGACCATGCGCGAAATCGCTTCCATCCGACATACGATTGACACCACTGATACTACATACCAAGCAGAACAAGATTATTTCGATGAAGTGCAACCGATTTACCAAGGGCTCGTCACACTGCTGTATAAAGCACTGACATCGTCCCGCTTCCGTCCGCAGCTCGAAGAAAAATGGGGGAAGCAGCTATTCACGATTGCCGATTTGACATTAAAAACATTCTCGGACGATGTCATCGAGGATTTGCAAAAAGAAAACAAGCTCGGAAGCGAATATGTAAAGCTGATGGCATCGGCCAAAATCATGTTTGCCGGGGAAGAGCGCAACCTGTCCCAGCTCATTCCGTTCACAGAGTCTACGGAGCGTGAAACACGCAAAGCGGCGATTGAAGCTTCCTTTGGGTTCATGAAAGAACATGAGACAGAACTGGATCGCCTTTATGACGAGCTGGTGAAAGTCCGCACGCAAATTGCCCGCAAGCTTGGTTACGAAAACTTCATCGAGCTCGGTTATGCGCGTATGACCCGTTCCGATTACGATGCAGCGATGGTGGCCAATTTCCGCGAGCAGGTGCTGACCCATATCGTTCCGATCGCGACGAAGCTAAAGCAGCGCCAGCAAGCGCGAATCGGCGTGGATGCGTTCAAGTTTTACGATGAAAAATTCTCCTTCAAGACCGGAAACGCGACGCCAAAAGGCGATCCTGAATGGATCATCGCCAATGGCAAAAAAATGTATGAGGAACTGTCCCCGGAAACAGGCACATTCTTCAACTACATGCAGGAAAACGAGCTGATGGACCTTGTCAGCAAGAAAGGCAAAGCAGGCGGCGGCTACTGCACCTACATCAGCGAGCATGCGGCTCCGTACATTTTCTCGAATTTTAACGGCACATCAGGCGACATTGACGTGCTGACGCATGAAGCAGGCCATGCGTTCCAAGTGTTCGAGAGCCGGAAGTACACGCTGCCGGAATATGCTTTCCCAACCTATGAAGCATGCGAAATTCACTCGATGAGCATGGAGTTTTTGACATATCCGTGGATGGAGCTGTTCTTCAAGGAAGATGTGGACAAATACAAATTCAGCCATTTGAGCGATGCGCTTGAGTTCATCCCGTACGGCGTTGCAGTCGATGAGTTCCAGCATTTCGTCTATGGCAATCCGGATGCGACACCTGACGAGCGTAAGCAAGCATGGCGCGACATCGAGCGCAAATATTTGCCGCACCGCGACTACGACGGCAACGATTATCTCGAGCGCGGCGGTTTCTGGCAGCGTCAGAGCCATATTTATAAATCGCCGTTCTACTACATCGATTATACGCTTGCCCAAATTTGCGCGTTCCAATTTTGGAAACGCTCGAATGAAGACCGCGGAGCTGCATGGCAAGATTACCTTTCCCTTTGCCAAATGGGCGGAAGCAAATCATTCTTGGAACTGGTGGCGGCGTCCAAACTCACCTCGCCGTTTGAAGATGGCTGTGTCGCATCGGTCACCGGCTTTATCGAAAACTGGCTGAACCAGGTGGATGACGCCAAGCTATAAACATCAAAATCATTCAGCGTGCCAACCAAAAGCGGTTTTGGCACGCTTTTTTGTGTGTAAAAGAAGCTTTTTAATGCCAATCCATGATCGAACAGCCAGGTGCAATGGGGCTGGCAGTTTTTGCGCATACTAAAGTTTGTTGATTTATCGAGTCGTGAGCCATAAAATTGATGTTGATAATCATTATCAATGTAAAGGAATTGAAATACATAACGTAGCATAACCATCGATGGAGTGACGAAAAGGGAGGCTATCACATGGACTATCGCATTGAGAAAGATACGATCGGGGAAATTCGCGTACCAGCTGATAAACTGTGGGCTGCGCAAACGCAGCGCAGCTTTGAGAACTTTGCGATCGGCACGGAAAAGATGCCGATGCCGCTCATCCGGGCTTTTGGCATTTTGAAAAAAAGCGCGGCGAAAGTGAATCTCCAGCTCGGCAAGCTTCCGGCAGAAAAGGCATCCGCAATTATACAAGCTGCCGATGAGGTCATCGCAGGAAAGCTTGATGAGCATTTTCCGCTGGTCGTCTGGCAAACGGGCAGTGGCACCCAATCCAACATGAACGTCAACGAGGTCATCGCCAATAAAGGTAATCAGTTTTTACAGCAAAACGGCACCGATTCGCGCATCCATCCGAACGATGACGTGAATCGTTCACAAAGCTCGAACGATACGTTCCCGACCGCCATGCATGTAGCTGCGCTGATCGCTGTGGAGACCCAAGTGCTCCCGGCCATCGCCAAGCTGCATGCGACATTGCGCGACAAGAGTGAAGCGTTTGAGGACATCATCAAAATCGGACGGACGCACCTGCAAGACGCCACGCCAATCACACTGGGTCAGGAAATTAGCGGCTGGGCCCGCATGCTGGAAAAATCGCAGAATATGATCAGCCAGGCAGCCGAGCAACTGCGCGAGCTGGCGATCGGGGGAACAGCGGTAGGGACGGGTATCAATGCCCACCCCGAGTTTGGTGAACGGGTCGCGGCCGAAATCAGCAGTGAGACAGGGACACACTTCACGAGCGCCCCGAATAAATTCCACGCGCTCACAAGCCATGATGAAATCGTTTTTGTACATGGCGCGTTCAAGGCGTTGGCAGCCGACTTGATGAAAATCGCCAATGATGTGCGCTGGCTTGCAAGCGGACCGCGCAGTGGCATCGGCGAATTGACGATTCCAGCCAACGAACCTGGCAGCTCAATCATGCCAGGTAAAGTGAATCCAACACAGAGCGAAGCATTGACGATGGTAGTGTGCCAGGTCATGGGGAACGACGCGACAATCGGATTTGCTGCAAGTCAAGGGAATTTTGAACTAAACGTGTTCAAGCCGGTCATTATCTACAACTTCCTGCAATCGGCACGCCTGCTTGCTGACAGCATCCATTCCTTCAATGATCATTGCGCAGTGGGTATTGAGCCGAACACCGCTGTCATACGCGGACATTTGGAGCGCTCGCTCATGCTGGTGACGGCGCTCAACCCGCACATCGGCTATGACAATGCGGCAGCGGTCGCCAAAAAGGCGCACAAGGAAGGGACTACGCTGAAGGAAGCTGCGCTCGCAAGCAAGCTGCTCACGGAAGAAGAGTTCGACCGGATTGTACGCCCCGAGCAGATGATCGCGCCGAAGGCAGATTAAGAATGATAGCAAAAAAACTGCACCCTCCGTTCTGGAAAGGTGCAGTTTTCGTTTTATTAAGAGACGGTTGTCGTACGAGTTTCGTTCAATGCTTTTACTGCCTCAAGTAGACGGTCGACCTCTTCTTCGGTGTTATAGAGCGAAATCCCTACGCGGACCAGCCCACCTTGCTCTTCCAGCTGATACACTTCATAAATGCGCATGGCATAAAAATGTCCGCCCCAAACGAACAAGCCTCGTTCGCCCAGGTAAGCCGCTACATCGCCTGAATTCATTCCGGCAACGGTGAAGGAAATGGTCGGAGCGCGCAGCCCATCGCCAAACGGTTGCCCGAAAATCTGGATATGATCCATTTGGGAAAGACCATCATATAGCTTTCGAGCGAGCGCATCCTCGTAATCATGCACCAAAGCCATGCCGGTGAGAAGCTGCTGTCGCAGGGTTGCTCCCACTCCCACAGCTGCGATATATTCGATGGCAGCGGTCACACCGGCAAGCGCGGCGAAATTGGGTGTGCCCGTTTCAATCCGGTAGGGGGCAGCATCATCCTGTGCCCGCAGCTTATCGGTAGGCAAAGTGTCAAGCAGCCCTTCACGCGCGTAGAGGATGCCGACATGTGGGCCATAAAACTTGTATGCAGAGCATAGCAAAAAGTCACAGTCAAGTTCGATGACGTCAATCGGAAAGTGGGGGGCAAAATGGACGGCATCCACGATCAACAGTGCATCGATCGCATGGGTCAACTCGCGAATCGTCGCGAGATCGTTGACCGTCCCGAGCGAGTTGGATGAACATCCCACCGCGACGATTTTGGTTTTGGGGCTTAGTTTGCTTTTGAAATCTTCCATATCGATTCGCCCGTCCACGGTGATGGCGACCGAGTGTACGATTGCGCCGCGTTCCGCAAGCGTTTGCCAAGGGCCTCGGTTCGCCTCATGGTCCAGATCGGTGATGACCACCTCGTCACCAGGTGCGATCGTGCGGGAAAGTGCACGGGCCAGCGCAAAAGCAAGCGAGGTCATGTTGGCGCCAAACGAAATCGAAGCTGGTGAAGGAGCACCCAACAGAGCAGCGGCGGCTTCACGTGTCCGATCAACGATCTGGTCGGTTTCCGCGCTAGTAACGAATGGACCATGCGCATTGGCGTTGCACGTCTCATAATAGTGGGAAATCGCTTGAATCACTTGGCGCGGGACCTGTGTGCCGCCCGGTCCGTCAAAGTAAGCAGCCTGATAACCCGACACTGTGCGGGAAAGGGAAGGAAAATCCTTGCGTAGTTCCATGACAGCAAAAGACATATCGCTTCACATCCTAGCCGATTATAGTCAATCGTCTATTTGTTTCGTCACACTGCACACAAATCCTCTAATTGTATTTCAAATAGTTTGAAAATAATCACTACAGGTTTCAAACAGCGGATAAAGTTCCATACTTACTATTGTATAGACGAAAATAGTTGCGATATAATGGGGGATAGCATTATTTTCTTAGATTTTGCCAGTTCCAGCAGAGTGAATAATCTTGTATGTATATGCAGATTGTTCTTTATCATTATCTACTCGTTTTCGCTAGAGTCCAGGTTGGAGGTACTTTTTTATGAGTCAAGAACAAACCAAAACAGCAGTGTACGACCACCGCGCCATTGAACAGAAATGGCAGAAATATTGGGAAGAAAACAAGACTTTCAAGTTGGTTGATGACGAATCGAAGCCGAAGTTTTACGCGCTCGACATGTTTCCGTACCCATCGGGAGCGGGCTTGCATGTAGGACACCCGGAAGGCTATACGGCAACGGATATCGTTTCTCGATACAAGCGGATGAAAGGGTTCCAGGTGTTACATCCGATGGGCTGGGACGCGTTCGGCCTTCCTGCTGAACAGCACGCTCTCGATACCGGAAAACACCCGCGTGACATTACTTTCAAGAATATTGACAACTTCCGTCGACAAATCAAGTCGCTCGGTTTCTCGTATGACTGGGACCGTGAAATTTCGACAACGGATCCAGAGTACTACAAATGGACACAATGGATTTTCCTGCAGTTGTACAAAAAAGGGCTGGCTTATGTTGATGAGGTCCCTGTAAACTGGTGCCCGGCGCTTGGTACGGTACTGGCAAACGAAGAAGTCATCGATGGCAAAAGCGAACGCGGCGGCCATCCGGTCATCCGCAAACCGATGCGTCAATGGGTACTGCGCATCACCGCTTACGCTGAACGGTTGCTCGAGGATTTGGAAGAGCTGGATTGGGCGGAAAGCATCAAAGAAATGCAGCGCAACTGGATCGGCAAGTCGAGCGGGGCAGAGTTGGATTTCCCAATTGAAGGAACCGACAGCGCTTTGACCGTATTCACAACCCGTCCGGATACGCTGTTCGGGGCTACGTATTGCGTCATCGCACCTGAACACAAGTTCGTGGCGGAAATCACGACCGCAGCGCAAAAAGAAGCTGTCGATGCTTATGTGAACAAAGCGTCGTTGAAGAGTGATTTGGAGCGCACGGATTTGGCGAAGGACAAAACGGGCGTCTTTACAGGAGCGTATGCGATCAACCCGGTGAACGGCGCACGCCTGCCGATCTGGGTAGCGGATTACGTATTGGTTAGCTACGGTACCGGTGCGATCATGGCAGTTCCTGCGCACGATACGCGCGACTGGGAATTCGCGAAGCAGTTTGATCTGCCGATCGTCGAGGTTGTCTCGGGCGGCAATGTCGAAGATGCGGCTTACACATCTGACGGCGCACACGTGAACTCCGAGTTCCTCAACGGCTTGCAAAATAAAGAAGCCATCGAAAAAATGATCGCTTGGCTCGAAGAAAACGGCAAAGGCACAAAGAAAGTGACGTACCGCCTGCGCGACTGGCTGTTCAGCCGCCAACGCTATTGGGGAGAACCAATTCCAATTCTGCACTTGGAAGACGGCACTATGAAGCCGGTTCCGGAGGATCAACTGCCATTACTGCTCCCTGATGTTGATTCCATCGCTCCATCGGGCACAGGCGAATCGCCGCTGGCCAACGTGGAAGAGTGGGTTAACACCATTGACCCGGAAACAGGGATGAAGGCTCGCCGGGAAACCAACACCATGCCGCAATGGGCGGGAAGCTGCTGGTACTACCTGCGCTACATCGATCCGAGGAACGATAAGGAGCTGTGCTCTAAAGAGCTGCAGAAAAAATGGCTGCCAGTCGACTTGTACATCGGCGGTGCAGAGCATGCCGTGCTCCACTTGCTCTATGCTCGCTTCTGGCACAAAGTGCTGTACGATATCGGCGTAGTCGATACAAAAGAACCGTTCCATAAACTGGTAAATCAAGGTATGATCCTCGGTTCCAACAACGAAAAAATGAGTAAATCCCGCGGAAACGTCGTGAACCCGGATGATATCGTTAACGAATTCGGCGCGGATACGCTGCGTATTTATGAAATGTTCATGGGGCCGCTCGAATCGTCCAAACCTTGGAGCGAGACGGGGGTAGAAGGTTCGCACCGCTTCCTGACGCGCGTATGGCGCATGTTTTTCCCGGAAGAAGGTGTGTTGAATCCAAAAATCCAGAACAAAGAAGGCAGCGACAGCTTCAAGCGCGTCCTGCATAAAGTCATCAAAGCCGTGACGAACGACCTGGAAAACCTGCGCTTTAATACGGCGATTAGCCAGTTGATGGTTTTCTTGAACGAAGCAAACAAAGAGACCGTTCTGCCGAAAGCATACATGGAGAAATTCCTCCTGATGCTCGCGCCGCTGGCTCCGCACATCGCAGAGGAGCTGTGGTCCTTGCTTGGCAATAAAAACACGCTCACTTACGAAAACTGGCCTGAGTACGAGGAAGCTTTCACGATCGATAATGAAGTAGAGATCGTCGTCCAAGTGAACGGCAAAATTAGAGACCGTCTGGTGATTCCAAATGGCTTGGATCAAGCGGCTGTAAAAGAACAAGCACTCCAGCTGGAACTCGTAAAAGAAGCGATCGAAGGCCATGAGATCAAAAAATTCATCGTCGTTCCAAATCGTCTGGTTAATATCGTCATTGGGTAGATAGCCGATGCGCTGGCTACTCTGTGTATTCATTGGGGCAAGCAGCTACGGCATCTTGCCCCCTTTCGCGAAACTGGCATTCGCAGCGGGCTTTAGTATTCCGGGCTGTATCCTTTTCTAGCCTGCTCGTCCATGAGACAGTCACCTGCCTGCAATGTGTCGGTGTGCTGGTCATCATGGTCGGGATCGCCGTGCCAGAGCTTGTCGCAAAAAAGAAGGGCGTTGTTCAATTAGAGGTAAATACGTAAGCCTGAGGCAAATGTCTCAGGCTTTTGCGCTTGTTCGACAGAAACGCATGCACGACCCTCTTCATAAAATGAATGCAAGGGGGGAGATGCTATGCTTTCCATTGGAGATATGCTCAGCTTTAAATATCAGGATGCTCGTGGAAAAAGCTTTGAGTATGTGGCGTATGTGGAACGAATCGTCGAAGAGAAAAGCTCCTACAACGTGTACGTTCCCTCCATTAACAAGTATTTTTTTGTCCCATTTTCCATCGCGCAGCCATTGACGGATTCCTCGATCACGACAGAGGATTTATATGCATTGGCACATCTCGCCGTTGATACGGATGATCGGCTGTGGTTTGATGAAATTATGGGTCGAATTGCAAAGACACAATAAGGGGGGAGAAGGAAGGATGGGAGATTGGCTGGTGGGGATTCTATGCAGCGGTCTTGTCGCTTGGGTGGCATGGCGCAAGCAATCGCTTAGTGTTTCCGGGGCAATTTCGGCACTAATCGTCGGGACCATCCTGTTTGCTGTGGGAAGTCTGGCCTGGTTCGGGTCCATGATCTTCTTTTTTGTGTCATCGTCGCTTCTGACCAGATGGAAACATCGGGCAAAGGCTCGTCTCGAGGCAACCTATGAGAAATCCGGTCGACGTGATGCGGGACAAGTCGTGGCGAATGGAGGGTTTGCCACGCTACTCTGCATCGCGTATGCCTGGACACCCGAACCGTACTGGCTCTATCTGTTCGTTGGCGTGATGGCGACCGTAACGGCAGACACGTGGGCGACGGAGATCGGCGGGCTAAGCAGTCAAAAACCATTTTCGATACTTAGCGGGAAGCGGGTGGAAGCAGGGACTTCAGGCGGCATTACAGCGATCGGTTTGCTTGCCTCTGCAGCAGGCGGACTATTGATCGGTGCGGTTTTCTGGCTGTTCGCCTGGATTCGTGGTGACGTGTGGATCATGCATGTCGTAGACGGCTGGCGATGGGTTGTAGCGGGATTACTCAGCGGTACACTCGGTTCCTTGACTGATTCGCTGCTTGGAGCCGCTTGGCAACGTAAAAACAGATGCATGGTCTGTGGAAAAGAGATGGAAGCATCCTTCCACTGTGGACAGGCTACCCGTCAGAGCAGGGGATTCAAGTGGCTTGGCAACGATGCCGTCAACATGGTCAGCTCAGCCGTTGGCGGAGTCGTGGCTTTTCTGCTCATGAATGGGTGAAATTAACATTCTTTCCTGGGAAAGCGCAGAAAGAAGCAAAAACCACTGCGTTTCGACAGCAACATGCAGAGTCCGGATGCCCGTTTTGTCCATTTCATGGAAGCGAATACTGAAAAATTCGTTTATAATGGACCTTAGGCGGACTTGTGCCGATTTTACATAATAGGAGGAATTTCTACATGGAATACATACGCATTACGAGCATTGAAGACCCGTTGTTTGCAAAAATGCACCAATTCATGCAATCGGTATTTCCCGCCGAGGAAGTGTTGGAATTCTCTTTGTGGCAGGAGCCTCTTCAGGACCAAGGGCTTCGCGTTTATGTAGCGGTTCATGAGGGTGAGGTCGTTGGTGCGACCGAATACCGTTATTATCCTACGATGAATGTCGCCATGACCGACTTTACCATCATCGGTAAACCAGGATTGAGCATCGGCCGGTTTTTGGCCAAAAATCGAGAGGCAGATCTGTTGGAATGGGCGAAAGCGAGCGGCCAGACAAGCCTGGGCATGTTCGCAGAAATTTATGATCCTTATCGGGTAGAAGAGCATTCCTTTGGTAAAGTGAAGGCGATGGACCCGTTTGTACGCCGCGAAGTGCTGTCCCATCTCGGCTACAAGCGCCTCGATTTCCCTTATGTGCATCCTTCATGGGAGAACGACGGAACAGCTGTCGAAGGACTTGACCTCGGTTTCATGCCAACGGATGATTCCATGACAGAACTGCCTGCCTCACTCATCGTGACGTTTTTGACGACCTATTACACCGTGCTGTCGAACAAGCCACAAGCATGGCTTGACATGATCGAGTCGCTCAAGCAAAAGGAAACCGTAGCGTTGAAAGGCTTGTAAACTCCTGTGGGCAAACACCTAATGAGCGCGTTTGCATACGATATGCTATCCGCGTAGGATGAATTGCCCTAAGGAGAGATTGCAATGGAAAATCAGGAACGCCACTTTTTTGCAGGAGGGAACACAGCGAAAGGCTTTCGCCATTTCTATGGCTCCATTCTGCAAGGGATTGATCCGCTCTTCCTTTTGACGGGCGGCCCTGTAGCCGGTACGTCCGATATCATTCGCATGGTCGGGGAAGCGGCATTGGATCGAGGTTTGAACGTCGAATGGATTCACACCCCGCTTAATCGGGAGCGGTATGACGGAGTGTTGATTCCCGCACTCCAAATGGGTGTGGTGGATAACTCGGCCCCTTATTGCTATGAACCGGTGGCGCCCGGTGTGATCGAACATATGATTCATGCTGAGTCTGTCTGGGATTCGAGCCGTTTGGCTGTCCACAAAGACGAAATCGTGCGATTGTCCCAAAGCGTGTCAGATTATCGCAGGCAGGCGACACAAACGTTTGCCAAAGCGCTGCAAATCCATGACGATTGGGAGCATTTGTATATTTCCAACATGAACATGGATGCGGCAACTGAGGTGACGCGGGAAATGATTCAAACGCTGCTCGGTGAGGAGACACAACAGCGGTCACCCCGCATCCGCCATCAATATTTCGGAGCTGCGACTTGCATCGGGGCCGTCGATTATATTCAGGATTTGACCAAAACGATAACAAAAAGATACTTCATCAAAGGCCGACCCGGATCTGGGAAATCGACCATGCTGAAAAAAATCGTGTCTGCAGCTGATCAAAAAGGCTACGACGCGGAAGTTTTCCACTGTGGCTTCGACCCGAACAGCTTGGATATGGTAGTCATTCCGGAACGCAGCGTCGCGATCTTTGACAGTACGGCACCACATGAATATTTCCCGGATCGAGAAACCGATGAAATCGTCGACATGTACACGAGAACAATTGTGCCGGGGACGGACGAACGTTTTGCTCGTGAGCTCACGGAAATCAAGAGCAAATACGCGGGCAAAATGGGCGAGGCAACCAAGCTTTTGGCAAAAGCAAATGAACAGCAGGAGCGGTTGATTGCCCTGTATCAGGCTGCCTCCGATCTGGAAGTAACGGCAAATCTGGCCAAACAATTGATTCGCAAAATCGATGAGCTGATGTAAACGCATCAGCTTTTTCTTTTGCACTCCAACGCTGTCTTATATTACAATAAATGGGAAGGTTATTTCGGTTGGACAAGTCAGATTATTCATACGACTCATGCAATGCATGAACTTGAAACGATAGATCGGCGCAACAAGCGCCCATGCTTGAAAAAATGGAGGGGCTCACATGGATCAATCTGCAAAAATGACATCCCGTTTTCCCGTCGATGAGAAAAAACTGATGAACGTTTTGCGCAGTCTGATTGAAATCAATTCGGTGAATCCGTATTTGTCTCATGATGGACCTGGGGAGTCGGAGATCGCGGAATATATCCAAGGTGTCCTCCAAGGTATGAATCTGGAAGTCCATACCCAGCAGCTGACAGATAAAGCGGTCAATGTAATCGGTATCTGGCGGGGAACGGGAGGCGGGAAATCGCTGCTGCTCAATGGGCATACGGACACGGTAGGCGTATCCAACATGCAAATCCCTCCCTTCGTGGCCGAAGTGAGGGAAGGTAGGGTATACGGTAGGGGCAGCTGTGACATGAAGGGAAGTCTCGCTGCGATGATCTTAGCTGTCGACACACTTCAGAGAACGGGTTATCAGCCGGCAGGCGATGTCATCTTGACGTTTGTTGCGGATGAAGAATATAAAAGCATTGGAACGGAAGCGCTGGTCAAAAGCTACAGCGCCGATGCGGCAATCGTGTGCGAGCCCTCCGATCTAACGGCGGTAGTAGCGCACAAAGGCTTTGTTTGGATTACCGTGGAGGTACATGGCAAGGCGGCGCACGGAAGTCGACCAGCCGAAGGGATCGATGCTATCGTGAAGGCAGGGAAGCTGCTGGCTGAGCTAGAGACGCTTTCGCGCGATCTGGAGCGGAAGCAGCATCCGATTTTGGGGGTTCCGTCCATCCATGCCTCGTTGATCTCAGGCGGTACCGAAATCTCCACCTATCCTGATTATTGTCGCATCGAGCTAGAACGACGTACCATACCGGGTGAACAGCTCGTTGATGTGACAGTGGAATTGGATGCGTTGTTTCGTCGCTTAAAAGAAGCCGATGACCAGTTCCAGGCATCCTATGAAATTACGTTTGTGCGCGAACCGTTTGAGATCAGCGACGATGCGCCGATCGTACAGACGCTGCAAAGCGCCTATCGAAATTATTTCGGGGAAGAGCAGCTGATTGCAGGCTTTTCGGGTTGGGCGGATTCCTCGCTGATTCACGAGGCAGGCACCCCTACGGTTATTTTCGGACCCTATGGCGCGGGCTTGCACGGAGCGGTGGAATACGTCGATTTTGATAGCGTGGTTCAGATGACAAGTATATTGGCCGGAGTTATTCGAAGCTTTTGTCAGGGAGAGAAGTAGCAGTGCGGCTTTCGGAATTGACGTAGCGATAATGCGCCTCAGCTGACACAGTTGGGGAGCTGTGGCGCATGTCGTTAGCGGAAAATTCGGCTCATGAGTATGTAACTTTTAGGGGAAATAGCGCGCTACCATGTGATGAGAACACACGCAAAAAAAGACTATTGGGATGCAGGCCACATTAATTCATTGATCGTTAACCTGAAAATATGTCATGATGGAAATACACGACACGATACTACTTATCCTGCTTTTATAGTTCTCAGAGCGGGGCGATGAGAGGAAAGGACAAATATGAGTGAATCAATCCAACGATTGCATGCGATCAACCGCCTTAGCCGAGCTACTTACTCACTCACTTCTGCTGATGGTCGACTTCGAGGTCGAGCCACTCGAATTCCTGGTGCGATTTCATTGGCACATGCACGAGCACTAAAAGTATTAGCAGTCGAAGGGGAATTATCGATAAAGGATTTGGCTACCCATACGGAAACGACTGCTTCTGGCGTCACGCAACTGGTTAATGGTCTCGAAACGAACGGATATGTTGAACGAATTCGTTCGAGTCAGGATCGGCGAACGGTTACGGTTAAGCTTACCCCTAAGGGAATGGCACGTCATCAGGAAAGGGATCTTATTTTAAATCGACTGTTACAGGAATCATTGACTGATTTTACAACAGAACAGATTGAACAAGCTTCGGATATCATTACAAGACTGTGTACCGTTTTTGATGAGCTATGACGCATACCAACGGGAGCAGTCCCAATGTTCCGATATCCCATCGGTGCCTCTACATACAAAAATAAGAGGCCCCAACCTCGATTCATACTGCACATGTGGTTCTACAGCAGAACAACCACGTTCATGCCCTCCCGGACGATTCCGTCTTTGATCAATCCATTTTTCCCACGTTTGCATGGGATATCTCTTTGATGAGATGTTATTGACATCCTGTCACTATGATTCGGATGGACTGCAGGCATGACCGTTGTAAGCGAGTATGACCGTTTATTTCCTTCTTCTACGAATTCAAAGTTGTTTCTGGTAAGCCCCTTTAAACAAAGGGGCTATTTCCTATGGCATGAGTCTAAAATTGATACGATGTCCACCAGAAAATGTATATACAAATTTATTTTGTGAATTGTCAGTTTTATTATTGACATTCCCACGGTAGGTGCTTACTATTTGATTAAGCGCTAATTTATTTAGTACTAAACTAAAAGTGAGGGGCTGACTTACTTGACTCAACGATCAGAAGGACAGAAGTGGGTACTCGACATCGCGCTCGCGCTTGGCGGCTTCGATGCTTTGCATCCGGAGGCAAAACCTACAATGGAGCAGCTCGGCCATGACCACACTGATTTCGACAAAGTATTTGCGATGGTCAAAAGCGGAGCCATGTTGCCGAAAGCGTGGGCTACGATCGCTTCACAAGCGCAAGAGCGAGCAGAGCACTATGAAAAGAAAGGTTTTCAAGCATCAGCTATCGATCTTTATCGAAGAGCAGCGGTCATGTGGGGAAGAGCGCAATACTCTTTCTTTGCAGATGATCCTCGAAAGGCCATTTTCCGCGGTAAGTGCAACGATTGTGTTGCATCCATTTCCCGATTGTCGAATCAAAGAGTGCAGCGGATCGTTTTAGATTTTGAAGGAAAGCAAATTTACGCCATTCTTCATCTGCCTGCAGGAGACGTACAAAATGCACCCGCTGTCATTCTCGCACCGGGGATGGACATGATTAAAGAAGACTATCTGTTTGCTGCACAACAATATTACACGTCCCGCGGTATCGTGGCACTGTCCATCGAAGGGCCTGGTCAGGGGGAGACGGTATCGAATGGCCTAAAAGTAGACCTTACGAACTATGACAGAGCAGCGAGCTGCTATATCGATTTCCTGTCTCAACTGCCCGAGGTAGATTCCACACGCATTGGCTTTTTTGGGATTAGCATGGGTGGATATTGGGGAATGAGGGCTGCTGCACATGATCCGCGAATTGGGGCACTGGTTACGTTTGAAGGGGTGTACGGGGAATTCGAAACGATATTTAATCGTGCCCAACCGAGCTTTAAGGCTAACTTCATGTACATGTCGGGCTTTCATGATGAAGAAACATTTGATGTCCAGCTCGGTTCAAAAATGAAATTGTGGGACATCGCAAGAAAAATCAAATGCCCAATATTTATGGGAATTGGAGAATTCGATGAGCTTACTCGATTGGAAGAAGCGCTGGCATTGTATGAATTACTCCACTCGCCAAAGGAAATGAGAGTGTATGAGAACGAATTCCATCCTCTTGGTGGTGTAGCCGCAGAAATTTTCCGTTTTGGTGCGGAATGGGCAGAACGAGCACTCAATGGTGAGTTTGCATCGGATCGTGATGAGCGTGCTTTTGTTCATCGCAATGGGCGTGTAACGGAAGGTTCGGCTGCACCCACATGGTGGCTTGGGGCGAAACCGATCGAGATTGAGATCGCGGAAAAAACATACACGACAACATAAGGCGATTGCTGTATAAACGAACGAATACATGTACGTTCTGCAACGAACCAATACACGTTTTGATCCAAAGGGAGTGGGTGAACAAATGGGGGAAACGATAACGATTGCGCCTGATTTGTTGGCGATTCTGTCTAGCAAAATAAACAGCATTTCGAAACAAATGTCGTACACGCTGCAGCGAAGTGCCCGATCCAGTGTCATCAGCAGTGCGCGTGATTTTTCCACCGCCATTTGCGATGGAACCGGGGATGTCGTCGCTTTACCAAACGGGTTTCCGGTCCATGTGGCGAACATGAGCGTGACGGCAAAGGCGATCTTCGAGTTTCATCCACCGGAATCGCTAGCACCTGGGGATGCGATCCTAAACAATTCTCCTTATCATGGAAACACACATATGGCGGACCATACGATTATCGTGCCTGTTTTCCATGAAGGCGAATTGATGTTTCTTTGTACGATCAGAGGGCACCAGGCTGATATAGGAAACAGCATCCCAACTACTTATCACGCGACTGCAAAAGATATTTACGAAGAAGGTGCATTGTGCTTCCCGTGTGTGAAAGTGCAAAAAGACTATGAAGATGTCACTGACATTATACGAATGGCACACATGCGGATTCGCGTCTCTGACGTATGGTATGGTGACTACTTGGCCATGATCGGTGCAGCTAGAATTGGCGAGAGAGAATTAACGAAATTGATCGAAAAATACGGAAAAGAAACAATTAAATCGTTTTGTCGAGAATGGCATGCGTATGGGAACAGACGAATGGCGGAAGAAATTAAAAAGCTTCCCGCTGGCACGTGGTACAACGAGTCCCAACATGATCCCATTCCTGGAATTTTGCCAGATGGCTTGCTGGTAAAAGTAAAAGTGACGATCGATCCGAGTGAGGCGGTTATCGAGGTGGACTTTACCGATAACGCTGACCCGATCGCGTGCGGTTTAAACTTATGCGAGGCAACGGTCCTATCCGCTGGGCGTACAGGGGTGCTAAACGTGATCCCAGCTGATTTGCCTCTATGCGAAGGGACATTTAGCCGAATAAAAGTGAAAATGCGCGACAGTGGCGTCGTGGGGAAAGCAAGTTTGCCGTTTTCTTCCTCGATGGCAACGACGAATATTGCAGATCGTGCGATTTTAGCCGTTCAGTGTGCGTTTAATGAAGTGAGCGAAGAATTAGGAATGGCAGAAGGATCTGTCATTCAACCGCCTTCTTTATCCGTGATTTCAGGTTATGATTCGCGGTACGGGCGATCATTTGTGACCCAGCTTATTTCAGGATCAACAGGAGGTATGGGCGTAAATGGGCATGACGGCTATATTGCTTACTGCACCTGCAACGGTGGGATGATGGAGTGGAATTCAATCGAGGTGATAGAACAGAAGTATCCGATCCAATATTTGATGCAAGAAATCATTGAAGACTCCGGTGGTGCAGGGAAATGGGATGGATCTCCGGCAACGAAAGTCATCATGAAGCCGCGAAAAGACAAAGTGACCTTCATCTACGTTTGTGATGGGAAATACAATCCACCTCGTGGCGCGCGTGGTGGTCATGACGGATCACCTGCGAATGCCGCGATGTATCACGTTGCGCAAGGTTTGGAATCCAAGGTGGATTTACCGATGTTCCATAGTATCGAGCTAGGTCCTGAAGAAGCACTCATTTCTGAAATCAGCTCGGGTGGCGGATATGGTAATCCGTATGAGCGTGATCCGGAGATGGTTAGATTTCGGGTAAAAGAAGGCTGGGTATCCCGACAAAAAGCAAAAGACGTATACGGTGTCGTGTTCGAAACGGAGGAGTCGTTCCGAATTGATTACAAGGAAACGGAAGCGTTGCGAAAGGAACGGAAAGGTGGGGTGAATTCATGAGCGTACGAATTTGCACAGATATCGGAGGCACTTTCACGGATATCGTCGTTGTCGACGAAAAGGGAAACGTAAACATCTTTAAGGCACTGACAACACCGGAAGATCGTGTGAATGGGGTTATAGATGGACTTACATTAGCTGCTGAATTTTATGGGAAACCCATAGACGAGTTCATGGGATCTTGTGAATATTTCGGGCACGGAACTACGACCAGTACCAATGCGTTGATTGAGGGAAAAGTAGCAAAGGTTGGTCTGATTTGCACAACAGGATGCCGGGATGTTCTTTTGTTTAGAGAGGCTGGGAAAGATAACCCGTTTCAATGGTACCTGGATTACCCCGAACCGTATGTACCGCGTTCGTTAACGATTCCGGTTCACGAGCGGATCAATGCAGAGGGTGGCATCGACATCCCGCTCCAAGAGAGTGATGTTAGAAACGCCGTACGCAAACTGAAAGAGAATGACGTGGACGTGATTGCAGTTTCGTTACTATGGTCGTTTGTCAATCCTGTGCATGAGCTGCGAATCGGACAAATCATTGAAGAAGAGTGGCCAGGCAAAACTTATACCTTGAGTCATCGGGTAAACCCACGAATACGTGAATACAGAAGAACGGTAAGCACGGTGATCGATGCATCACTGAAACCACTCATCACCAATTATGTAAGCACTTTCGAAAAACGTCTGCGCGAAATCGGATACAAGAATGAACTTTCCTTACTGACTTGCTCAGGGGGAATAACGTCTCCTCAAGAAATGATCGAACGGCCGATCTACAGCGTGGATTCCGGCCCTGCGCTGGCACCGGTATCAGGCAAGTTTTATGCAAAAAAAGAATTGAATAAGGAACATGTCATTACATGCGATATGGGCGGGACAAGTTTTGATGTCAGTCGAATTACCGACGGCGTCATAACTATATCGAATGAAACGATGATTCAAAGCGAAAAGGTTAGCATCTCAAAGGTGGATGTCAAAACCATTGGAGCGGGTGGCGGAAGTATCGCTTGGGTGGATGAAGGTGGGTTAATCCGCGTTGGGCCGGAAGGTGCAGGTTCCGTTCCAGGACCTGCTTGCTACATGAGAGGAGGAGAACGGGCAACTGTTACCGATGCCAATCTCCTACTTGGTTATCTCGATGAAAGTTACTTTCTCGGCGGGACCATGGAAATCGATAAGCGTTTGGCGCAAGAAGCCATACGCAAGCATGTAGCAGAACCTCTCAACTTGGATGTTTTGGAAGCGGCCTATACCATTTACAATACGGCAAACCATATCATGACGGAAGCGGTGCGCGACATCACGGTGTGGGAAGGTGTCGATCCGAAGGAATACGTTGTCGTAGCAGGGGGCGGAGCAGTAGGGATGCATATTATTCCGATCGTTTCCCAATTAGGGTGCCTTGACGTGATTCTACCGAAAACAGCTTCGACGTTGAGCGCTTTTGGTGGTGTCGTAGCTGACGTAGACCGCGAATTCAACCGAAGCTACATTACGACCTCTAACAGCTTCAACTACGAAGGAGTAAATGACGTTTTGCAACAGCTGGAAGAAGAGGCTCGATCATTTTTGCAAACGGTTGGAGTCCCGGAGGAGAAGCAGGTTCTTACGTTTTCTGTTGAAGCTCGCTATCTCTTCCAAGAAAGAGAAATATCCGTGCCGATCCACAGAAATTCATTTGCAGATTCTCAAGATGTGCAAGAGCTGGTTGAGCAATTCCATACCAAACATGAGCAGACTTTGGGGTCGAAAGAAAACGGGCAGAAAGTAGAGTTCGTCGTGTGGAAAGTGACTGCAAAAGGGATCACTCCTGAAATTCAGCTGGAGAAACAGAGCGATTCAGGAGAGAGACCGGATCCGGAGGCGATCAAAACTCCGAGAGCAGCATACTTCAAAGAACTCGGTGGAATGACCGAAGTAGCGATTTACGCTGGAGAAAAACTGAAAGCCGGCAACAAAATTATAGGGCCGGCAATTATTGAAGAGCCGACAACCAACCTTGTCATCGTCCCAGGCAGTACCGTTACAGTTTCACGGTACGGCAATTACCGCATCGAAATAGCAACTATTGCAGACTGAATATTCAGTCAAATAATGCAGCTTCTCTCTCATCTCTTTTAGGCTCACTGTGCTAGATTTCTCCCGAGAAAGAAAAGTGGTTGTTTATGAAATGGAGGAGTTACCCATGAGCAAGGAATTGGAGAATGCACTGTCAACACAACCCTCACTACATGATCAGACGCAAGGCCAATCCGCCCTTGGCACAAAAAAATCAACAAAAACGATCACTTCGCTCGTCATCTTATTTTGTTGGCTCACGATTTTTTCAGAAGGGTACGATTTAGGGATTTACGGGGCCGTTCTTCCTGCTTTGATGAAGTCGGAATGGGCGTTGACTCCTGCTGCTGCCGGAGCGATCGGAAGCTACGCGTTGATCGGCATGCTAATCGGCTCGATAACCGTTGGGGCCATTACCGACATGATCGGACGGAAAAAGGTGTTGATTTTTTGCCTATCCTTGTTTTCGATCACGATGGGTTTAGCCGCGATGTCGACAACACCGGAACTGTTTGCCATCTTTCGTTTTATAGGCGGGATCGGGATCGGGGGCGTAATTCCAAGTGTCTCTGCACTAACGGTTGAGTATTCTCCCCCTCATCGCCGTCAACTCAACTATGTGATTATGAACACAGGCTATGCAACAGGTGCCATTTTTGGCTCGTTGGCAGCGGTTTTTTTCCTGGAACAGGTCGGGTGGCGATTTATGTTCTGGCTCGGTGTCGCGCCTCTTTTGATAATCCCTTTTTTGGTGAAGTACTTACCGGAGTCTATTGGTTTTTTGTTGGTGAAAAACCGAAAAGCGGAAGCCGAGGTGCTTGCAACTCGTTACCAGCTATCACTGGAATCAATTGAGCAAGTAACCCAAGGTAACCTGCAAAAGGAAAAAGGGCGCTGGGAAGGAGTAAAAAAACTGTTTCTCGCAAAGCGGAATGCCCAGGCAACACTCGCTTTTTCGATTATCTTTTTCTTAACGTTCTTAACTATTTATGGTTTGAATACGTGGTTGCCCAAGCTTATGCAACAAGCAGGTTATCCATTATCATCAAGTCTCGTTTTTCTATTGGTATTCAATCTAACGGCAGTTGTTGGTTCCCTTGTCGGGGGAGCGTTTGCGGACAGGTTCACGGCCAAAAAAGTAATCGGACTTGCATTCTTATTGGCCGCGATCAGCATTTGTCTTTTGAGCTTCAAGCCTGCGAGCATGGTTACTCTCTACTGCTTGATCGGTTTGGCGGGAGTCGGTTCTGTTGGGACTACCGGTTTGTTATCCGGGTACGCAACCAGCTATTTCGGTTCCGAGATTCGCGCAACTGCAGTCGGAACCGTCGTAGGTCTGGGACGAATCGGGGCAGCATTGGGACCTGTTTTGGGGGGGATCATGCTATCGCTTAACATTCAGCTACAATGGAGCTTTTACATTTTTGCTCTGGCAGCAGTAATGGGTGCAATTACGCTATTTTTTATACCACGAACGGAAAGGTTAGATTGAAAATAAGATCCGGCTAGCAACTTCAACCGTTGCGGCGATGAGGAGGTATCACAATGAGCGGATGGAATTACACGAATTCATATGAATGGATGGAACGGGTAACCTCACAAGAGCCTTTGATTGTAACGTGCTGCTGCAATGGAGGTGTCCAAGGGAAAGAAGCGCACCCAGGGATTCCGGAATCGCCTGAAGAAATTGCGGATTCCGTCTATGAAGCGTACAAAGAAGGGGCATCTGTCGTTCATGTACACGGGAGAAATCCAAAACGCTTGGGTGAAACCACAATGGATCCGGAGGTCCTTCACCAGATCAATGGCTATATTCGTGAAAGATGCCCCGACATCATCATCAATAACACGACGGGCGGCGGTCCAACTTCCACGATGGACGATCGGATTCGTTGTCTGGAAGCCATGCCAGAAATGGCCTCGCTGAATATGGGGCCGGATATGTCGCGTTTCGTGATTAAGGAAAGAGACCAGTCGTATGGGCATTCGCATCCAGCACAGGAGTATGATATTTGTGTCCCGTTTACGTATGGGTTCATCGAACAATTGGCTGAAAAAATGCTGGAGAAGGGCATTATTCCCGAGATGGAAATGTACCATTCCGGACAATTTTGGGTTGCCCAAGACTTAATCACAAAAGGATTAATCAAAAAGCCCTATTTGTTTCAATTTGTGATGGGCTACCAGACCTCTACCTACCCGACACCTGAAAACCTTATACATCTAGCACGCGAATTACCAGACGGAGCACATTTCGCTGTAGCTGGCATAGGGAAATATCAATGGGCGATGACCACGTTTGCGATCCTTCTTGGTGGGCATGTACGGGTCGGCCTTGAAGACAACATCTATCTGAAACGAGGGCAGAAGCTGAAAAGTAATGGGGAAGCAGTGGCAAAAATCGTGCGGATTGCAACAGAGTTGAACCGTGACATTGCAACACCGGCCCAAGCAAGGGCGATGTTAGGCGTGTCTGCAATTCCGAGTTCCTACTAATTTGCACAGTTGCTATAAACCACTTGATCGGAAGGATAAGGAGTCTCTAATCCTTCCGATCTGGGCACAACGGAATTGATGGAGGTCCAGAATGAACATTTATTCGTTCAATGGCAAGACGCCTGAAATTGCAGAAGGCGTTTTTATCGCACCCACGGCATGCATTATTGGGGATGTCACCATTGAAGAGGGGAGTAGCATCTGGTTCGGGGCAGTGCTGCGCGGAGATGTGGGGCCGATTCGAATCGGGAAACACACGAGTATCCAAGATAACTGCGTGATTCATATGACAGTAGCAGGTACGTACATTGGCGATCATAATACGATCGGACACGGTGCCATTTTGCACGACTGTTCCATTGGACATCACAATGTAGTCGGCATGAACGCAGTCATTCTCGATGGCGCTGTCATTGAAGATGAATGTGTAATTGCGGCAGGGTGTGTCGTAGCTGGTGGGAGCAGGTTTCCAAGTCGACGGCTGATAGCCGGAATGCCGGGACAAATGAAAAAAGAGCTATCCGGTTCCTCATTATGGTGGGTCCAAGAGAGTTCAAAGGAATATACCAAGCTAGTGAAACAATATGACGCTTCACATAAGTTTACAAAGCTAGAAGAGTAGATGAAGTGAAAACGGGTTTGACCTTCCCCTTAGGGGATACCTTACACTATACGTAAACAGTCGTTGGTGCACACGTTGAATCCGAAGGGGAAGAAAAATGATGAACATCAAAGAAGTAGCAGAGAAGACCGGTTTAACGAAGAAAGCCATTCGCTATTATGAAGAAATAGGAATCACATTCGGTATATGACGATATGGTGATCTCGTTAAACAAAAGCTTACGGAAAGTATTCACAGACGTTTTCGGTCAGTTTGTTGAAATCTCCCTGTACCCTTTTTTGAATGAGGTCACGATCGACACACCAGAAAAAAAGCGCTTGTTCAGCAACTTGTGAGTCTCCTTGATGATACTCCTGCGATACCGGAGGATCATTACATCATTCAGTTGATCATGTCTGATGATCAAGTGAGCATCAGCAAACTCAAGGAAACCACTGCAAGCTTCTACGCAGGCATTTTGCACGATGACCCAGCGGTACTGCAGGGCGTAAAGGCGAAAATCTTCGACCAAATCGATAAAATGCAACATGATCCGCTGTATCGAAAACAAATCGCCGAAACGTTGGAGAAGTCCAAAGACTTGCCGAATTTGACTGTCGGCTCCTTATTTAGTGATATTTTGGAGCAAGTAAGCCCAAGCTACCGAAAAGTCGCGGAAACGCTGAAACGAATCGATCACGAGGTAAACGTTGAGCTCGGAATCGATTACAAGCAATTGTTGCAAGACTTGGTCAACCACAAATAATTTCACGGAGGTCCTTTGGGGATCGCAAAAAAGTAACTTATTAAAAAGGCAGCGGTGGTTTTGGGACGACATTGTCAGTCCTGAAACGCCGCTGCCTTTTTTTGCAAAGACTTGTCCGCCAATCACCGTTTCGATTCGTGCAGCTTGAAGTCCTCCAGCTTGCGATAAAGCGTTGTCCGTGAGATTCCCAGTTGCTTTGCCGTCTTACTGATGTTGCCTTTATGGTGCAGGAGCGTCTGAACGATCTGATCCTTTTCTGTTTCGCTGCTCACTTTTTTAACATCGCGTACGCTTGCATTCGTTTTTTCTTGGTATCCATACGGCATTAAGGCGGCACCCTGAAGCAAATAGTGCGGCAGATGCTCTTCGCTAATGTAGCTGGTCCCTTCGCTTAAGTAAAAAGCTCGCTCGATTACGTTTTCCAGCTCGCGGACATTTCCTGGCCAGTGATACTGGACCAATCGCTGCAGCGCTTCGCGGGTGAACGACTTCATGCCTACCCCTGTGCGGATGGAGAGCATGTTGACAAAATGGTGGGCAAGCTCCGGCAAATCTTCCAGACGCTCGCGCAGTGAAGGAAGCTCGATGGTGAAGACGTTAAGCCGATAGTAGAGATCGCCGCGAAACGAGTTGTTTTGCATCATTTCTTGGTGGATCGCTCGATTTGTTGCGGCGATCACGCGCACATCAACCGGAATGGAAGAATGCGCCCCCACGCGGGTCACTTCTTTTTCCTGCAAAACACGTAGGAGCGTCGCTTGCAGCTCCAATGGCATGTCGCCGATTTCGTCAAGAAACAGCGTCCCACCGTTTGCCGCCTCGAATTTTCCGGGGCTGCCGCCTTTTTTGGCGCCGGTAAACGCTCCGTCCACATATCCAAACAGCTCTGCACTGATCAGTTCACGGGAGATAGCCGCGCAGTTGATTGCGACAAATGGATGGCCACTGCGCTCACTTTCGTTGTGGATTGCCCGGGCGAACAGCTCCTTGCCAGTCCCACTTTCGCCGAGGATCAGAACGCTGGCGTTAGTTTTCGCTGCTGATTTGACAAGTGTCATCGCCTGAAGGAAAGGTTCGCTTGTGCCCACCAGCTTTTTTTGCAACGGATTTGCGGCAGACATGCTTCGTTCGGAATCGGCGGCGAACAACGGTAACCGCTTGAGACAGACCAAAGCGTGGTTTTCCGCAGGCGTGACGCGCACCTCCAGCACTTCATCCGCGCTTTCTTTTTTCAGAACGGTTTTTGTTTCGCTGGGCAAATTATCGCAAACATATTGTAAAAGATTGGGCAGCGATTCATGCTTTTCATCGAGCAGGCGCTGTGCTGCCTCGTTTTGATAGATGATTTTGCCTTCCTGCATGACGTACAAGCTGTCCGGAATCAATTGTGCCACCGTGTCGAGCGTCTGCTGCAAGGATCGGCCGCTTTTGCGCTGCTCGATTAGATTCGTACTTGTTTTCACCAAATACGTGAGAAAACCCGTGATCATATCGACTTGTTTCGTTTCTCCAGCCTCTTGAGACTCCAAAAAGACTCCCAATACCCCTTGCAGGCTGCCGACATCGCCCTGAACGGGGATTCCGATGCTGATCCAATCGGCAAGCTCTGCTGCGCTATGCTCTTCACCGCGCACGGTTGCTACGAGGTGACCCGATAACGCGAGGCCGATTCCCGAGTATTTGAGGGGAGGCGTCGACCAGCAATTCGAGCCAGGTTGAAGCAGCGAGGAAATTCTCCACTTGGCCGTCTCTTCATGGCTAAACACTGCAAGCAGTAGTCCTTGGCTGTCAAAAAGGGCAAAGGTGTAGGGGAGAAACGTCGTTCCTTTTTTCAATTCCTCGATCAGCTGCTCAAAAGGAGCAAGCTTTTCCTGCAGCAAATCGTGGTCGATCGGATCGTACTCCATCTTCTCAAGTGTCGGGTTGGTATAAAACGGGACTGGCTGAATCGGTTCTTCCGACTCCCAAACGATCGTGAACTGACCGTTCGCACCGACCCGACCGATGCGGGATGTAAGCCACAGATGGTGATTCGACTTGTCGACGGTAATCTTTCCTTGCGGTGCCTGGATGCTGATGCCTGGCAAGCTGCGGCGTAAATGGGCGGTGTCGATGACCCTAGTTTTGTTCAATGCTTCCGCGAGCAAGAAAACACAGTTGTATGCATTCTCCATAGCGGAGCTGACGATATCGGTGCCGTATGTGCGCCGGTATTCGGTCAAAAACGATTGGTTTTCTCGTGTTTGCACGCTGCTGAAATAAGGGAAGGTCGTGTAGTGGCCGACCGCATGCTCACTGCTGATGGCGGCGACTTCCGATTCGGCGGTGATCGCGCTGGCAATCGGTTTTTTGAAGCCAAACTGATGGTATTGCTGATAAAAGGCAATTACACTGTCGCCGACCAATGTCGAGAAGACGACATCCGGCTTTCGCTCTGCGATGTCACGCAGCACCTTTTGATACATTTGGTTGCCCAGCTCGCTGTAGTGCTCGCCGACGATCGAGCCGTTGTTGGACTCGACAAGATAGCGGATATGGCCAGTCATTTCCCGTGGATAGAGATAGTCCGAACCGATCAAGTAAAAACGTTTGCCTAGATTTTCAATGATCCACGGGATGAAATGGAGCAGCTGCTGGTTGGGGAGAGGCCCGCAGTACCATACATTTTTGTGCTGCTCGCCACCTTCGTATTGGGTAGGATAAAACAGCAAGGCGTCGTGCTTCTCCAGCACAGGGATGACCGTCTTGCGGCAGACAGAGGTATACGTACCAATCAAGGCAACCACTTTGTCGGCTAGAATCAATTTTTCTGCCTTTTTGGCGGCAAGGTAAGGGTCGGATGCGATATCCTCGACGATCGGCAGCAGCCGTTTTCCTTTGATACCGCCTTGCTCGTTGATTTGCCGGATCGCAAGCAGTGCAGCTTGATATTGACCGCGTTCCGTAATGCCGGTCGTACCGGTAAGGGAACACAATATTCCGACTTTGATCTCCGTACCGAATCCTGCACTCATCCTCTCACCTCTATCGATCGTAGTTGAGCCGTTTTGACAGGCTCTTCGCATTAATAAATGATTAACCATTCGTATGATCATGGTGTTGAGCTTTAGTGACCTTATTTTCACATATGCATTTCGAATTCGTCCATCTTTTTCGTTGAAAAACGAGGAAGTGAACATAGTGTTCATGTTTGCAATTGTCCCATTTTTGTTCACTCGCTGATCAACGTGACAAGGAGGAAGGAGAATCAGCGGAATTCCACAGTTTCCCGGGATAAACAGTGCGTGGAATGTCCGAAAGTGTCCACGAAGTAAACGCGTTACAGTTAACAGTCAGGTTACATATTGTCCACTTTGTTGTACGATGCGAGCCGTTTTCAGCAACAAAGGATGTAGATGATGACGCCCGTTGCACTGGCATGCTCTTTGCTCTAGGTAATAGGCAAAAGGAGGGAGGCTATGCTCGGGATTACACTTTTGTACGTCGGCGCGGTTTTGCTGGTCAACGGTATGATGCTGCTTGGGAAAGTAAGCGGCAAGGGAGCGGCGATGATGAATCTGTTAACGGGTGGGATCACCTTGATTATGAACGTCAGCACCATTTTGAAAGCGCTACCGCAAGATGCAAGCGCCTATTTTACGGCAGCTACGGGCCTTTTATTTTCTTTTACCTATCTGTACGTCGGCGTGAACCAATTGCTTGAGCTGGATGGTCACGGGCTAGGGTGGTATTCATTGTTCGTAGCGGTTACGGCAGTCCCAACGGCTGCACTCTCATTTGCGAACGGCGATGTGCGGTTCGGCATAATTTGGCTCCTGTGGGCGTTTTTATGGGCGCTGTTCTTTTTATTGCTGGCACTGGAAAAACCGATCGCACGCTTTACCGGCTATGTTGCGATTACGGAAGCGGTAATCACGTGTTGGATACCAGGATACTTGCTGCTGATTGATCGCTGGTAACAGCACGTGCATAAAGGGAGGTGAGCACGATGTAGGCGAGGTTGACACGGTCGCACGTATACATGTTTTTCGCTAGTATTCGAAACCTTGAGGGGAGTGTATGGGAATGAGACATGGGGACATCTCGAGCAGCAACGATACGGTAGGGGTAGCGGTGGTCAATTATAAAATGCCCCGTTTGCACACGAAGGCAGAGGTCATCGAAAATGCGAAGAAGATCGCTGACATGATCGTCGGCATGAAACGCGGTTTGCCTGGCATGGATCTGGTCGTTTTTCCTGAATACAGCACGATGGGCATCATGTACGACGCTGATGAGATGAATGCGACCGCCGCCTCAATTCCGGGGGAGGAAACCGAGATTTTCGCCGATGCTTGCCGCCGAGCCAATACATGGGGCGTGTTTTCGCTAACGGGTGAGCGCCATGAAGACCACTCAAACAAGCCTCCTTACAATACACTCGTGCTGATTAACAACCAGGGTCAAATTGTTCAGAAATATCGCAAAATCATTCCTTGGTGCCCAGTGGAAGCGTGGTACCCCGGCGACACGACCTATGTGACTGAAGGGCCAAAAGGTATGAAAATCAGCCTAATCATCTGCGACGACGGCAATTATCCGGAGATTTGGCGAGACTGCGCGATGAAGGGCGCGGAGCTGATCGTCAGATGCCAAGGGTACATGTATCCGGCTAAAGACCAGCAGGTCATGATCGCGAAATCGATGGCGTGGGCCAACAACTGCTATGTGGCGGTCGCCAATGCCGCGGGCTTCGACGGTGTCTACTCCTATTTCGGTCATTCGGCGATCATTGGCTTTGACGGACGGACATTGGGCGAATGCGGGGAGGAAGAGAACGGCATCCAGTACGCAGAGCTTTCGCTGTCGCAAATTCGCGACCAACGCAAAAACGGCCAATCGCAAAACCATCTTTTCAAGCTGCTGCACAGAGGGTACACCGGCAAGCTATTGTCGGGCGAAGGAGAGAAAGGCGTTGCCGAATGCCCATTCGATTTTTACCGCACATGGGTTATGGATGCCGAGCAAGCACGCGAAAATGTGGAAAAAATCACCCGCTCCACAGCAGGTACGGCAGAATGCCCGATCGAAGGCATTCCGCATGAAGGCAAAGTGCAGGAAACGGGTGCAAAGTAGACCGCTGATGCTCATCGTCGCCAAACGGTTCACCGAAAGGAGGGAAAAAGGTGCCGTTTATCAATGACAAGCTGGAGTATTTGACGAAAAAGCAGGAGGAGCAGCTGGCGGAGCGAGCGGTCGCTAGGGAATTGGAAGGACAGCAAAAATCTGCGATCAAGACGCGATTTCGGTTCGAGGTACCCGATGTGCTGGCACGCATGCGAAGCCGGATAATCGGTCAAGAGCATGCGCTTGCTGCCATCGAAAACATGCTGAAAGTTGTAAAAACGGATATAAGCGATCCGGAAAAACCACTTTATGTCGGCCTGCTTCTCGGGCCTACCGGGGTAGGGAAAACCGAGACGGTCAGGGTGCTAGCAGAAGCCATTCACGGCAAGCGGAACAGCTTTTGTCGCGTGGACATGAACACATTGTCTCTCGATCATTATGCTGCTGCATTGACGGGGGCACCGCCCGGCTACGTCGGCAGCAAAGAGGGAGCCACAGTCCTCGATAAAGAGCTGATCGAAGGCACCTTCAGCAAACCGGGACTCATATTATTTGATGAAATCGAAAAAGCAAGCGACCAAGTGTTCCAAACTCTACTGAACATTTTCGACAATGGCCTGCTCCGATCTACGACCGGCCAAGATACAATCAATTTTCGCAATACGATCATCTTGATGACAAGTAACCTGGGTGCTAGGGAGATGGATCAATTTACGAATAGCAGGGTCGCTTTCTTGCTGAAAACGATCGGCTTTTATGTGAATCCAAGCAATTGGGGAAAACAGGGCACACAGATTTTGGACGGTTTGATCAAAAAGAAGCTCGAGCAAACGTTCAAGCCCGAGTTCATCAACCGGATCGATGAGCGAATCACGTTCAAGTGGCTGGAGCGAAACCGCATGGAGGAGATAGTTGAGACGTTCGCCGGCCAGCTCGGCCAGCGTCTACAAAGACATGGATGTTCGCTTCAGTTGGAACGGTCTGCTGTCGACTTTCTGATCGAGAACGGCTTTGACAAGCGATATGGCGCCCGTGCGATTAGAAGGGCGATGAAACAGCATATCGAGCTGCCAGTTGCCGAGCTTTTGCTAGCTAGTCAGGTGGATATGAAAAACGTCGTGCTACTTGCGAGAAAAGGGACAGATGGAAGCAGAATCAACATCACGGCGGAGCGGGCCGAAGGACTGGAGAACGGTAAGCTTGCTATGACAGGAGAACCATAAAGATACAGTACGGCAACAACTAGATAAGATACGGTGTGGAGAGAAAACGCCACGTCCGCGCGATGGAGTGCGAGCGTGGCGTTTTTCGTATGTTCACCCCTTCTCAATAAACGTAGGTTATGTTACCGTTTCGAGTAATCCACCCATAAACCACAGGAGGGGCTGTCATGGAATATGATCTGATCAAATCACACCTGCTTTCGCTTGAACGAACGCTGCTTCAGCCGGATGTCCGCAAAAACACCGAAGAACTGTCGCGGCTCCTCGCCGACGATTTCAAGGAATTCGGAGCGTCCGGCCGAACCTTCAGCAAAGAGCACATCATCGAGAGCTTGGCTCATGAAGCGATCGAACGGATGGTGATCCAAGCATTTGAACTGAAGCTGCTCGCTCCCGAAATCGCCCTGGTGACCTATCGGATCGAAAAGCTGGACTCACGAAAACAGTCTCTGCGCAGCTCGATTTGGCAGAGACATGAAGGCAGCTGGCAGATGGTATTTCATCAAGGAACGCCGTCCGCTACGTGAGGAAGAAGGGGAAGCTACAACGTCCGCTGCCGGGTTTTATGACATATGTTCTGGAGGAGGTCTGCGTCTACGTTTTCCGCCGCGCTAAGTACGCATTCATGTACAGCTTTTCCCGGTCCACATGGTAATCGAGGTATTTGCCCGGATTGGTTGTGATCCCGATCAATTCATTTTCAGCGAGCATGAAGTCGTACTGCTTCATTTGATCATCCAAATATGCCTGTAAAAAATTGAGCGGATGCGGATCTGGATAGAGGCGAGGCACATTCGCAAGCGACTTAGCCCCGTGCGAATAATACATATAGTTACCTAAAATGAGCGCGTTTCCCTTAAGATAGTGCTGCAGCCGCTCCAATGGATAGGTATGGTGGAATAGAGAAAAGTCATTGAACGAAATCGTATCGAGGAACAAATCGACACTGTCGTAGCGAATCGGCAGCATCATGTCACTGTTGACGATGTAGAGCGCCTGCAAGCCGGGATTGCTCTGCTCGATTTTGCTTTTCAGCTTCGTCATCATCGTCACGCCGTTCCCCGCGAAAATATATCGGGTATCCGCCGGCATGGAAGCAAAATATTTCGGCGGTAACACGTACACGTCCACATTTGTTTCCAGCACGACGCGATTTGCCAGCCGATCCTGCATCAGCCTGCGGTAAATCCATAGGCTGCCTTTTTCCCACAAGCTCACCAGGCTTGGATCCAGGTCTTCCAATGTGTTCTGATCGTACAAGTAATACTGGAGCTTGGAAGGATCTAGCGAGGGAGAGGTGGTTATCAGGATCCCTTCGCGGATTTCGGCCTGATAGCCGCAGGGACAATCCAACTCAGCGTGAAGCACGTACTGGTTTTGAATATAGGCATCTCTTAAATTCAACGATTTTTGGCAATGCGGGCAGGCGAGCAGCGGAATGAACGCAAGCGGCACGCCTGTGCGGTTTTCACTTGGGGAGAGCGGGCCGACCGCCTCAATTTTTTTCGCCAGCATATCGATGGAATGGTCGAGCTGATCGCGCTCTTCTTGTAGCTGACGCTGTTTTTCTTGCAGCAGCGTGACATAAAAATGCAGATCTTCAATATCGGAAAACTGGGTAATGCGGCGAAGTGACAACACTTTATGAATCTCTTGCAGCGTGAACCGCAGCTTTTTGAGCTCGATGATCATTTGCATGTCTTCCATGCAGTTTTGGTCAAACTGGAGCTGACTCTCTTTTTTATTCGGAATTAAGAGACCGAGATCGACATAGTATCGTATCGTATCGATTGAGATGTCAAAGTGCTTGGCAAAGGCACCGATTTTCACGTGAATTCCTCCAATCCCTTGTCCTTTCTATTGTATCGAAAACATGGAGCATACTCCATGTTTTTTTGGATATTGGCTGAATTTTCGTATTGATATCAAGACGGCTTGAGCATGTACATTATTGTTTAATCAACATACCGCGGAAGTGTTTGCACGAGAAGCACCATTTGTGTAAGCGGTTTTCCGTGAGGTTGGATAGCAAGAACGGCGCAAGGGAGGGGTTTTTGGCGTAGAGGGAGTTGTAAGGGTTACCAATTGAATAGATGCTTGATACAGCCAAACCAACCGTCAGAAGGAGTTGTTTCGATGCAGAATCAATCCTCACTTAAACGTACACTGACGCTTACTCCCGTTGTTTTGTTTGGGTTAGCGTACATGGCACCGATGACTGTATTCACAACCTATGGGGTTGCTACCCAGATTTCGCAAGGGATGCTGCCGCTCGCGTATTTGCTCGCACTGGTGGCCATGATCTTCACCGCTTACAGCTATGGCCGCATGGTGAAGGCTTACCCGGTTGCCGGCTCCGCGTATACCTACACGCAAAAATCGATGAGCCCGCACGCAGGTTTTCTGGTAGGGTGGGCCGTGCTGATGGACTACTTGTTTTTGCCGATGATCAACTATTTGGTGGCAGGGATTTATTTGGCCGAAGCATTTCCATCTGTTCCCCAGGGAGTCTGGGTATTACTGTTCATCGTTGTCATCACGCTGATCAATATTTTGGGTATCAAGCTGACGACCAATATCAATACGATATTGATCGTTTTTCAAACATTCGTCATCATCCTTTTCATGGCATTTTCCATCAAGGGCATCATGAATGGAATGGGAACCGGCACATTGCTTTCGATCAATCCGTTCGTGAACGGGTCGGTGCCGCTGTCAGCGGTCATCGCGGGTTCATCGATTCTCTGTCTTTCCTTTTTGGGCTTTGATGCCGTCTCCACGCTATCGGAGGAAACAATCAATTCAGAGAAAACCATCCCGAAGGCAATTTTGCTGGTAACTCTGATTGGTGGCGCTTTGTTCATCATCGTGTCGTACGTCGCGCATATGGTGTACCCTGATTTTAATTCCTTCAAAAACCCTGATTCCGCTGCGTCGGAAATCGCCGAATACATTGGAGGCGCGCTGTTCGGTTCCGTCTTTATCGCAGGGATGCTCACTGCCTGCTTCGCGTCGGGTTTATCCGCGCATGCGAGCGTGTCCCGCCTGCTTTATGCAATGGGGCGCGACGGCGTGATTTCCCAAAGGCTGTTCGGCTATATCCATCCGAAATTCAAAACACCTTTCTTCAACATCATCTTGGTGGGCGCGTTCGCTCTCGTCGGTCTATTTGTCGACCTGGTTACGGCAACATCGTTTATCAATTTCGGCGCTTTGGTGGCGTTCACGTTTGTCAATCTGTCCGTAATTGCGCATTATTATATTCGACACAAAAAACGGGCAGGGACGGATATGCTGAAATATTTGATCTGTCCGCTGATCGGAGCTTGCTTTAACTTGTGGCTGTGGACCAATCTTGATTCGCATTCCTTCATGCTGGGCTGCATCTGGATTGTCATCGGAATCGTTTACCTCGCGTTTTTGACGAAAATGTTCACCAAAAGGCCGCCAGAGATGAATTTCGACGAAAGCGAGTACCAAGCCTAACGAAATAGGAGTGAAAAGCCATGTCAGAAAAACACGCAGCATATGCAGATTATGTACTAGCAAGCAACGCAATCTTTACTGGATTGGATGATCAACCGATAGCGGGTGCAGTGGCGGTCAAAGGAAATCGCATCCTCGCCGTGGGGGAAGCAAGCGAGATCGCAGCCTATGTCGGACCTGACACGAAGCGGTACCAGTACGGAGACCAACTGATCATGGCTGGCTTCCATGATTTCCACATCCATCTGTTGCTCGGCAGTTTGCAGCAGCAGTGTGTGCATTTGCTCAGCGCCAAATCCGAGGAAGAGGCGGCGCTGATGGTGAAGGAATACGGCGACAAAAACCCGGATGAACCGTGGATCATCGGCTTCAGCTGGTACCACCTGTTTTGGGATAACAAGCAGCTGCCGCATCGGTCCACGCTCGACAAATATTTTCCGGACCGCCCTGTATTTTTGTTCAATGCGGAATGCCACGGCGCATGGCTCAATTCCAAAGCGTTGGAGCTCGCTGGTATTACGCGGGAAACTCCGAATCCGCCATCCGGAGAGATTGCGCGCGATGAGAACGGAGAGCCGACCGGCTTCCTATACGAAACAGCGATGGCATTGGCGAAAGAAGCGTTCAACTTCCCACGCGATCGCAGAATCAAGCTGCTGCAAGGCTTCCTGGATCATGCTGCCAAGCTCGGCGTGACGTCCGTTGCGGACATGTTCCCATTGGTGACGATGGAGCTGGGCGACTTAGAGATGTATCGTGAGTTCGATGAGACCGACCGCTTGACGACCCGCATTCACTTCCTGGTGGAATTGAACGAAGACCTTTCCTATCCGAAACGTTTGCGTGACGAATACAAATCGGAAAAGTTGCAATTCTCCGGTCTGAAAAACTTTCTGGATGGTGTGCCTGCGACCTATACGGCATACATGCTGGAGCCTTATTCGGATAAAGCGGATACCGTAGGCTACACGTTGATGCCGCCGGAGATGATCGAGGAGTGGACCGTGAATGCTGACCGTGAAGGCTTCCGCATTCGTTACCATGCTTGCGGCGATGCGGCTGTTCGCCTGGGTCTCGATTGCTTTGAAGCGGCGCAAAAGGCGAATGGCGTGCGTGATTCTCGCCACACGATCGAACACGTCGAGGTGATTCATCCAAGCGATATTGAACGATTCGCCAAGCTCGGGGTCATTCCGTCGATGCAGCCAGAACACATCGCCGCTGCGGAAAAATACGAGGAGAACGCGTACCGCAGCCGTTTTGGCAGCGAGCGTATTCCGTACACATGGCCGATTAACTCCTTGCAAAAATCCGGTGCAAAGCTGGCGCTCGGCAGCGATTTCCCTGTAGTGGGGCTGGAGCCGATGACAGAACTGTACCGCGCCGTTACACGCCTGCATAATGACGGGCAGCCGGTAGGGGGATGGAATCCGCAGGAGCGCATTACGCTGGCGGAAGCGCTGCGAGGCTACACGATCGGCTCGGCATACGCGAACTTCCGCGAAGCGGAGCTTGGTACGCTGGAGCCTGGTAAACTTGCGGATATCATCGTGCTTGATCGAAACCTGTTTGCGATTGATCCGGAAGAATACCGTGAGACAGAGGTTAGCCTGACGATGATGAACGGCAAAATCGTGTTCGAAAAATAAGATTAGAAAACCTGGCTGCGCCATGCCTTTTGGCGGAGCCGCGGTTGCCCTTATACTGGATAGGAATTTTATAAATTCCTATCTGTACAAAAAAAGGATTAGGCGCAAATGCCCTAATCCTTTTTTCTTTACAGGTAACGTTTTACTCCGTAGAACGGGTAAATTTTGTGCATGTAGATTTCTTTTTCGAGACGAACGTCATCGCCATTTGCATGGACGATCATGCCATCTCCCAAATAAATCGCTACGTGCGAGACTTTTCCCTTATGTAAGGAATCATAGAAAAGCAAATCGCCCGGTTGTGCCTGTTCGAATGGGACTTCCGTACCGCCTTGGAACTGTTCGTCGGACGTACGGGCCAGCTTCACGCCGAACTGTTGGAAAACGTATGAAGTGAAGCCGCTGCAATCAAATCCATCCGTTGTCGTACCACCGAGCACATAGCGCGTTTTCATCAGTGGTGCGATGATATCCTGCAGCTTGTCGGCATCCATTTTGCTTGGAGTGACAGCCGCAGTATCGCCGGAAGCCGACTTCACGGAAAGGAATTGTGTTGCGACAAAACCTTCGATGTCTTTGTACGAAATCCGCGTCCATTCTTGACCATAGTCGACGATGTGGACGGTTGTTCCGAAAGAAAGCTTGTCCACGATTTTGCTGTCGATATCCGGAGCGGAGCGGACATTCAAAATGTCAGCATTGACTTTCATCTGCTTTGGCGGCTTCGGTTGGTCAGCATCTGGTTTGGCTGGTTTAGCTGGCTGATCTGCAGCGATGTCGGCAGGAGGTTTTTCCTGACCGGCAGCAGGCTGTCCGCCAATCGCCGGCTTATTGCCGACTTCCAACGTCTGACCGATTTGCAGATTGTCAGAGTTCAAGCGATTCATGTGCATCAATTCATCAGTAGAAGTTTGGTATTTTTTTGCAATCTGGAACAAAGAGTCTCCCTTGACAACGGTGTAAGTGGATGCTGAGGCGGGAGTAACCGGCAAAAGCAGCACTAGTGTTGTCAGAGAGAGTAAGGTTGTTTTCCGATTGAGCATTTGCGCCTCCTTCTCTCGAAACCTATCATTTCATTGAAAATTTTACCGCATATTGACGTTTGAATCTATCTTTTCGCGCAAAAATAGGAAAAATTTCATATGTTCGCATCGCCAAAGTTCGTAGATTCCCAAGTTTGGCCTGCGCGATTCTCGCAAAAATACGCTATAATGTCTGGAAATGGTAAAAATTTTGCTGATTAGTGAGGGTGAATATGCAAAGTATCCTGTATACCCACATTCAAGCCATCCTGGATGCTTCTCATGATGGAATTATCGCTGTCGACAAGAACGCAAATATTGTGTTGGTGAACAAAATCGCCATAGAGATTCTTGGTCTGCCTGATAAAATCGTCGGCGAAAAGATTTCGAAATATATCCCCAATTCCGACATGTTGCGAATTCTCTCAACCGGAAAGCGCGAAATCGGGGATATCGCCACCGTCTTGAATCAACAAATCATCATCAACCGGTTGCCGATTATCGTCGAAGGTGAAATCATCGGAGCCATCTCCACCTTTAAAGAGATCACGGACATTCAAAAAATCGAAATGCGTATCCGCAAAAAATTTCTAGAAAGCGGGCTGGAAGCGAAATACCGGCTGGAGGACATCGCAGGCGATTCTCCAGTCTTCACGGAAATCAAGGAGCTGGCGCGCAACTTTGCCCAAACGGATGCGACCGTGCTGATCCTGGGCGAATCGGGGACGGGAAAGGAGCTGTTCGCGCAAGGGATCCATTTGCAGAGCCAGCGGGTCAACGGACCGTTTGTGGCCGTCAACTGTGCGGCGCTTCCGGGCAACCTTTTGGAAAGCGAGCTATTCGGCTATGAAGACGGTGCGTTCACTGGTGCTCGCAAGGGAGGGAAGCAGGGCTTATTCGAGCTTGCCCATGGCGGGACGATATTCCTCGATGAAATCGGAGAGATGTCGCTGCCGATCCAAGCGCTGCTCCTTCGGGTCCTTCAGGAAAAAAAGGTGCGTCGGATTGGCGGCGAAAAGATCTTTCCCGTAGATGTGCGCGTGCTGGCAGCGACCAACCGTGATCTGGAGGAGCTGATCGAGGAAAAGCTGTTCCGATCGGACTTGTATTACCGGTTGAACGTGCTGACGCTGGAAATACCGCCGCTGCGGGAGCGTCTTACCGATATACCCGCACTTTGCACGAGCATCATCCACGAGTTCAACGACAAAACAAACAAGAAAGTAACGGGAGTCGACGCGCAAATCTATGAATTGTTCCAGCAGTACCATTGGCCTGGAAACGTTCGCGAGCTACGCAATGTGATCGAGCGGATGTTCCTGCTGGCCCAGGACAAAACGCTTGGGATCGCCGACGCCCAATTTTTCAAACGGAAAGCGGAGGCGACAAAATTGCGCGTGGCCATGCAGCGGGAGAAAAAGACGGTGCAGTCCGAAGAAGAGATGATTGCATCCGTACTGGAACGTGTGCACGGAAATAAAACGGAGGCGGCCCGACTGCTGGGGATTGACCGGACAACCTTGTGGCGCAAATTAAAACGGAAGTAGGCGAGTACAGCGTGCGTTTCCAATCGCGAGTGAGTGTTGCATTCATGTTGTGGAAGTTGCATGAATGTTGCACGTGTTGCAACGGTGATTACCTTGTTGCGGTCGCGTTGCAATGATGTTGCATAATTACTGCAAAACCGTTTAGGAAACGCATGTTGCGTGGAAACGCTTACAAACTGGCGAAAGAAAAACGGGTGAAATCACTGTGTTTTTGTCAAATTAATAAGAATTTTCTAAATTGGCATCCTTCTTGCTATTTAAAAAGAGCAACACCAGCCAAAAAGGGGATAGTCACATGAAACAATACGAGGTAGCGGTCATTGCAGGAGATGGAATCGGGCCGGAAGTGATGGCTGAAGGTTTGTCCATCTTACAAACGGTGGAAAAACTACATGGCGGTCTCTCCTTTGCCACTCGCTCGTATGAGTGGAACTGCAGCTATTATTTACAGCACGGGCGAATGATGCCGGCTGATGGACTCGAACAGCTCCGCGATCACGATGTGATTTTACTGGGTGCAATCGGTGCTCCAAGCGTTCCTGACCATGTCTCGGTTTGGGAGCTCATCCTGCCGATTCGCCGGGCATTCCAGCAATATGTGAATCTCCGTCCCGCCAAGCTTCTAAAAGGGTTGGACAGTCCACTTCGCTACAAAGGGCATGAAGAGCTTGATTTCGTCATCGTCCGGGAAAATACAGAGGGCGAATACTCCAATATGGGCGGCAGATTGCACAGCGGTACGCCATATGAGCTGGCCGTTCAGAACAACGTGTTTACCCGCTTCGGTATCGAACGGATCGTACGCTATGCGATGGGGCTAGCGGAATCGATGGGCCGCAAACGGGTGACGGCTGCAACAAAATCCAATGGAATCAACTACTCCATGCCGTTCTGGGATGAAGTGGTGCGGGACGTGCACAAGGAATATCCCGAGGTTGACCTGTCGCTTTGTCATATTGACGCGTTGGCCGCTTATTTTATTAGTAGACCTGAGAGCTTCGACGTTGTTGTCGCTAGCAACCTGTTCGGCGATATTTTGACGGATCTCGGCGCCGCGATCGTCGGCGGTTTGGGGCTCGCGCCATCCGGCAACATCAATCCGGAGCGAGAGTATCCGTCGATGTTCGAACCGATACATGGCTCCGCTCCCGATATCGCAGGCAAAAACATCGCCAATCCGATCGCGACGATTTGGAGCATCAGCATGATGATGAACCATCTCGGCTACCGTGATCTGGGCAAGCTGATTCTCGATGCCATCGAGGATGTGCTGGTGGAAGGGAAGGTGCGCACCCCTGATATCGGCGGGCGGGCAACGACACAAGAGCTTGGTAACGCGATCAACGAAAAATTATTGGCACATGCCTAATTTATAGGAGGGGATTCGCATGGATACACACATGAACGCTGCTGTCAAAACTTATGGCCTCTACTTGGGCGGTGAATGGCTGACGACTGCCGATACCATTCCGGTGACACACAAATACACCGGTAACGTGATCGCACATATTTCCCGTGCACAACAAAAGCATGTCACCGATGCGGTCACATTGGCGGAGAAGACATTCAAAGCGTCTAAGCTGACTCCGTTTGACCGATACAGCATTTTATTGAAAGCGGCCGTCCTAACGGAAATCCGCCGCGAGGAGCTGGAGCTGTCGCTCGCCCGCGAAGTCGGCAAAACGCTGAAGGACGCGAAAGGCGAGATCGATCGAGTGATCAATACGCTGCGCCTATCCGCGGAGGAAGCGAAACGGATTAGCGGTGAAATGGTGCCGCTGCACGCGACGCCAGGATCGGAAAATCGGCTCGGCTTTGCGATCCGCGTGCCAAAAGGGGTCATCGGCGCGATCACGCCGTTTAACTATCCACTACTGTTGAGCACGCACAAGGTCGCGCCAGCCATCGCAGCGGGCAACACCGTCGTGCTTAAGCCGGCTACCTCGACGCCGATCTCCTCGTTCCAGCTTGTAGAGATTTTGGAAGAGGCCGGTCTGCCAAAAGGGCATATTAACATCGTGACAGGAGCGGGCAGCGAGGTTGGTGATTGGATGCTCGCAGATGAGCGGATTGCCATGTACACGTTCACTGGCTCCGCAGAGGTTGGTAAGCGAATCAAGGAGCGAAGCGGCTTGCGCCCCGTCTCACTCGAGCTTGGGAATAACTCACCGAATATCGTGCACAACGACGCAGATCTGGAGCAAGCAGCCAAAATCATTTCGACCCGCAGCTTCCATAATGCCGGGCAAGCGTGCATCGCGGTTCAGCGGATCTTGGTACAGGAAGACGTTGTGGCTGAATTTACAGAAAAGTATTTAGATTTCGTCAATGGACTTGTCGTCGGTGATCCGGAAAACTCGTCTACAGATGTGGGACCGATGATCAATGAAAAGGAAGCAATCCGCACTGAGCAGTGGATAGAGGAAGCGGTCGCGCAGGGAGCGAAAATTTTATGTGGCGGAAAACGCGCAGGGGCGGTAATATATCCTACTGTACTGTCCGAAACGACGCCCGAGATGAAAGTGAACTGCATGGAAGTGTTTGCACCGGTGGTCACGATCATTCCTTACAAAACGATTGACGAGGCGTTTGACATTTCCAATCGCTCCAGCTACGGCCTGCAAGCCGGGATTTTCACCACCAATCTGCAGATCGCTTTCCAGGCGGCTCGCACACTCGAATACGGAGGCGTCATCATCAATGACGTGTCGACCTATCGCAACGATGTGATGCCGTACGGCGGTGTGAAAAACAGCGGACTCGGCAAGGAAGGCCCGCGCTATGCCATCGAAGAAATGACCGAACTGCGCATGGTCGTCGTAAATCTGTAGAGACGGGAGAGGACGTACGAATGCTCTTACAAGACAAAGTTGCGATCATAACCGGCGGAGGCTCAGGAATGGGCAAAGCCATGTGCCAATTGTTTTCACGTCAAGGAGCGAAGGTGGTTGTCGCCGATCTGAATGCCGAGGCGGCTGAAGCGACACGCCAGGAGCTGCCGGGCGATGCGCTCGCGGTTGCCGTTAATGTCGCGGATGAAGCGATGGTTCGCAATCTGGTGGAAGAAACGGTCCGCGTGTTCGGACGTGTCGATATTCTGGCGAACAATGCGGGTGTACCGATGTCTTTTTTGCCCATTGAGGAATTGACGGTTGAGAGATGGGATACGATCATGAATGTAAACACCAAGTCCATTTTTTTGACCAGCAAATATGTGGTACCGATTATGAAACAGCAAGGCGGCGGCGTGATTCTCAACACCGCGTCGATCGCGTCCATTCGCGCGCGTCCGGGCCTGCATGCGTACTGCGCGTCCAAAGGCGCTGCCGTCATCTTAAGCAAGGCGCTGGCGATTGAGCTCGCCCCTTACAAAATTCGCGTCAATGCGATCAATCCGGGTCCTGCTGACACGCCGATGCTGAGCAAGTTCATGAATGGCGATCAGGCGGACATCGAACGTGATACGAAAGAAATCTTTATCGATAGCGTGCCACTGGGCAGCTTGATTTCGCCTGAAGACATCGCCAATGCTGCTCTCTACCTAGCAAGCGATATGGGAAAAATGGTCACAGGTGAAGTGTTGAATGTTGATGGAGGACGGGGGATTTAATATGACACAAACACCGCTCATTCGGGTCGAAGGTGTCTCCTTTGGCTATACGGTGAATCAGTCGACAACCATTCCTGTGTTGAAGGATGTTTCCTTTCAGGTGAATCCAGGTGAATACTTGGCGATCATCGGACATAACGGATCGGGCAAATCGACGCTTTCCAAGCATTTAAACGGCATTTTGACACCGCAGAGCGGGGATGTTTGGGTCGGGGAATACAATACGCGAGATCGCGCACAGCGCAAGGCGATCCGTCAAAAGGTCGGGATGGTGTTCCAGCATCCCGATAACCAGATCGTCGGTACGATTGTGGAAGATGATGTGGCGTTTGGCCTTGAAAACATCGGCGTTCCTGCGGAAGAGATGAAAGAGCGGATCGATTATGCACTCAACGCGGTCGGAATGGAGAAGTTCCGCAAAAGGCCGCCTCACCATCTCTCCGGTGGACAGAAGCAGCGTATCGCCATCGCGGGGATCATCGCGATGATGCCGCAGGTGCTGGTGCTTGACGAAGCGACAAGCATGCTCGATACGTACGGACGCCATGACATTTTGACAGTTGTTGATTCGCTACATGAAAAAGGCATGGCGATCGTCACCGTCACCCATCATATGACAGAGGTAACGAAAGCAGACCGCGTCATCGTGATGGAAAAAGGGGAAATTGTGATGGAAGGTACACCTCGGGACGTGTTCCTGCGGCAAAAAGAGCTGGGGGAGCTGCACCTCGACGTGCCGGATGCTAGCAAAATCGCTGCGCTGATTAACCAATCGTTCCCTGCTTTCGCACCGAATGTCATTACGAAGAGCGAGCTGATCGATGAAGTGAAGCGCGTCGGGACAGGGGTGGTTCATTCATGAGCGCTATTCTTTCGGTAAAAAACCTGACCCATATTTATATGAAGGGAACGCCTCTTCAGCACCAGGCGCTGTTTGGCGTCGATGTCGAGGTGAACGAAGGCGAGTGCATCGCGATCATCGGCCATACCGGCTGCGGGAAATCCACACTTATTCAGCATTTTAACGGGCTGCAGCTACCGCAGGGCGGGAGCGTCGTCATCGATGGAGTGGATTTGTCCAAGCCGAAGCTTGATGTCAAAAGTCTGAGACGAAAAGTCGGGCTTGTTTTCCAAAATCCGGAAGACCAGATTTTTGAAAAGATCATCGGGGATGATATCGCCTACGGTCCCTTGAAGATGGGGCTGCCAATGAAGGAAGTCGTCTCCCGCGTACGGTGGGCGATGGATATGGTCGGTCTTGATTTTGAAGAAATGAAAGACCGCGTCACGTTTGCTTTAAGCGGCGGCCAAAAACGAAAAGTAGCGTTAGCTGGCATATTGGCGCTCAAACCCAAGATCATCGTGTTGGATGAGCCTACCGCAGGGCTTGACCCGTATTCGCGCAACGAGCTGTTGGCGCGGATCAAGCGGCTGAACAAGGAAGAAAAGGTGACGGTCATTTTCGTCTCACACAATATGGAGGAAGTCGCGTTCATGGCGGATCGCGTTTACGTCATGGCGGGCGGAAAAGTCGTGCACAGCGGCACACCGCGAGAAATTTTCAGCAACAAAGCATTGATGCGCGAACACCATATCGGCATGCCTGAATCTGTGGAGATTTTACATGAGCTGCAGGATCAAGGCTATGCGGTGAAAACGGGCTCGTTCGAAGTGCACGAGGCTGCGCGCGAAATACTATCGATCTTACCAACGGCGAAGGGGTGAGGCAGATGTCGGCAGAATTCGAATTGACACGTAACATTACGATCGGCCAGTACATCCCGACCGGGTCGTTCATCCATCGTCTCGATCCGCGCTTCAAGTTGGCCGCGTTTACTATCCTGATCATCGCGATCGCCATTTGCGAATCGTATTTGGGCAATCTGTTGGCGCTTGCGTTTTGCACGTACTTATTTTATGCGTCCAAAATCCCGATCAGCTACGGATTGTCCGGGTTGAAGCCGGCGATTCCGTTCATCATCATCCTGGCAATGATGCAGCTATTGTTTATGGGGGAAGCGGTTACAGCCAACAAAATTTATTTACAATATGGCATCATCAAAATTTCCGATACAAGCATCCGTCTTGTCATTGTATCTACCTTGCGCTTTGTAGAAGTGATTTTCTTGTCCAGCGTACTGACGCTCAGTACTTCAACAACCGAAATCACACACGGGATGGAACGTCTCTTGGGACCGTTGGAAAAAATCAAATTTCCGGTTCACGCGTTCTCGCTTGTCATTACGATCGCGATCCGCTTCGTTCCGACCTTTGCGATGGAAATGGAGAAGCTGATGAAGGCGCAAGCGTCGCGCGGGGCTGACTTTGGCACAGGCCAGTGGTGGCAAATCGTAAAGCGCACGAAGGACACCTTTCCGATCATCATTCCGCTGTTTAACGTGGCGCTCGCCCGCGCGGAAGATCTGGTGCTTGCGATGGAAGCTCGGTGCTACGTGCCTGGCGAAAACCGTACCAAATATGTTCGGTACAAAGCGAATGCGACAGACATGTTGGTACTGCTCGCAAGCATTGCAATCGCGGCTGTATTGCTTTGGTATCCTTATCCGTTTTAAGCGGGATACTGAGGTATACACATAAAAAATAATAAGGAGGAGTCAAGATGGAAAAAGGCTTAACCGTACGTAAAATCGTGATCGCGGGCGTGCTCGGCGCGATTGCGATCTTGCTCGGGGTAACCCGCCTCGGCTACATCCCTGTGCCGACTGCAGCAGGCAATGCGACCATCATGCATATTCCAGCTGTCATCGGTGGAATTATGGAAGGCCCGTTGGTCGGTTTGTTGATTGGACTTATTTTTGGTGTATCTTCTTTCTTTAACGCAACGGTGCCTTTGTTCAAAGACCCGCTGGTTGCTATTTTACCGCGTCTTTTCATAGGTGTTGTGGCATTTCTCGTATATGTTGGTTTGCGCAGAGTCAATCAGTATGTGGCGATTGGGGTAGCAGGCTTTTTTGGTTCGATGACAAATACCATTCTTGTGTTGGGGATGGCTGTTGCACGCGGCTATATGCCGGCTGACGTCGCAATCGGCGTAGCAGTTGCCAACGGCCTGCCGGAGGCGGTAGTTGGTGTCATCGTTACGCTCGCGGTTGTAGCTGCATGGATGAAAATCGGTTCCGGGCGCAAACGCTCGAAAATTTCGGGTGACATGTAATGGCGCTTACTGGAACGATTGTAGATGTGAAAGGCATTAAAGTAGGACAGGTGCAGAACGAAGAAGCGCTGACGGGCTGCACCGTCCTTCTCATGGAGGAGGGAGCCGTGTGCGGAGTTGACGTGCGCGGCTCGGCTCCCGGGACAAGGGAGACGGATTTGCTCGATCCGAGCAACTTGGTTGAGCAAGTACATGCGATCGTCTTGACGGGCGGCAGCGCGTTTGGCCTTGATTCCGCTTCAGGGGTTATGAAGTATTTGGAGGAGCACGGCATCGGACTAGATACCGGCTTTGCCACAGTGCCAATCGTACCGGCAGCCTGTTTGTTCGATTTGCCGCTTGGGAACCCGAAAGTGCGACCGGATCAGGAGATGGGCTACTTGGCAGCTTCGATAGCATCTGTGGATAAAGTCGAGCAAGGAAATGTTGGCGCGGGAACCGGCGCATCGGTCGGGAAAATGTGTGGCTTTGCTCATGCGATGAAAGGCGGGCTCGGCTCGGTTGCGCGCGTTTATCCGAATGGATTGGTCATTGGTGCAATCGTTGCGGTGAATGCAGTAGGCGAAGTGCGCGATATGCATACGGGCGATGTGCTCGCAGGAGCGCTTGATGAAACTGGTAAGTTTCAAAATATTCTAACGTCTGTTATGGGGGACGGCTTCACACCGATCCCGAGCGGGACGAATACCACGATCGGCGTGGTTGCGAGCAACGCTAAGCTGACTAAGGCGCAAGCGAAAAAAGTCGCGCAAATGAGCCATAACGGGTTTGCCCGCACGATTTATCCGGTGCATACGATGTACGATGGCGACACGATATTTGCTATCGGCACGGGCGAGATCGAGGCGAGTGTCGATTTGATCGGAACGCTTTCGGCAGATGTGCTCGCCGAGGCTGTGATGGAAGCGATCAAGCATGCGGAAGGTGCAGGCGGACTGCCGTCCTATCGCGACAGAAAACAAGCATAGAGCCAGTGAAAAGGGGAGAGGAAAAGTGTCACTTGACAAAGTCGGTTCATTTGTAGAAGAAGCGGAAGTAGTAGCTCTAACCCAAAATCTGATTCGCATTCCAAGCGTATACCGTCCGGGAGTGCCGGGCGGGAACGAGGAAAAGGTTGCGCTGTTTGTCGTTGATTATCTCAAAGAAATGGGCTTGACTGTGCATTATGAAGAAGTCGTGCCAGGCCGTCCCAATGTCATTGCCATCTATGATTCAGGCAAACCGGGCAAAACGCTGCTGTTCGAAGGGCATACGGACGTGGTAACTGAGGGGGACCTCGATTCGTGGAGTTATGATCCGTTTGGCGGGACAATCGAAAACGGCCGAATCTATGGCCGCGGTGCCTGCGATACCAAAAACAACCTGGCAGCAGCCATCTGCGCCGTAAAGGCGATTCAGCGTTCCGAGCTGCCGTTTACCGGCAAGATCATCTTGTGCATACCTTGTGATGAAGAAAGCATGATGATCGGCATCAAAGATTTCATCCGCCGCGGTTGGGCCGATGGGGTAGATGGCGCGATCATTTGCGAACCGGAAGAAAATCAAATCTGCATCACACAAAAAGGGGCCATGCGGGCGATCTTGCGGGTGTACGGAAAAATGGCGCACGGTGCCATGCCGCTGACCGGTATCAATCCGAATACGCGTATGGCCCGCGCCATCGTCGCTCTCGACGAGCTGGAACGCCAAGAAAAAGAACGGTTGGGCTGCCATCCGATGCTCGGTTACCCCAGTATCACGCCGACGATTTTGCAGGCACCGGTAAAAGGGGATGCACAGATCAACGTGGTCCCTGACCAATGCATGACAACGCTCGATATTCGCACGGTTCCGGGCCAAGATCATGCGGTTTTACGCCAGCAAATGGAAGACATACTGGTCGCATTGTCCAAAGACGACGATCATTTCCACGCAGAGCTGGAAATCATCGAGGAGCGACCATGGACGGAGACGGACATCAATGATCCGATCGTACGGGCGGTTGCGGAATCCTACAAGGCGATCACGGGAAAAGATCCGATCTACAACGGAGTCCCGGGCGCAACTGACGGAACATTCTTGCATTTGGCTGGAGTCCCAATCATCACTACGGGCGCGGGCGATCGTCATGTGCCGCACCATGCCGATGAATATGTCGACATTGCGGAATTGGTTGAGACCACCAAGCTGTATGCACGTGCAGCACTGGTCTTCTTAAACGAATAACCGAGTAAAAAGGAGGGACTTTGCTGAGTCTCTCCTGTATTGCATTAAAGTTTGGAAGCGCTTACACAATTGATGTGATTGCATTGACAAACCTTTCGCTGAATGATTATAATACATTGAAAATTCAAAGTTATCTCACACCTGTATAAGAGGTGTGGGACATAAGTAGGAGGGGTTTTTCCAGCTCTAACGGAAGTCGCAGTTGTTTACCAGTACATAAGGGGGAAATAAGATGGTAAAAAAACGTAGTCTTCTACTCGTAGTGGTTTCGCTGGCATTGCTCGTCCTCTCAGCTTGTGGCGCCAAAACCGTCGATCAGAGCAGCCAAGGCGCAGATGGACAGGCAGGGGCGGGTGACCAGTCGCTCGAACGGGTCAAATCTGCGGGGGTCATCAATGTCGGCATCGAGGGAGCATACCCACCTTTCAACTTTTACAACGACAAAAACGAGCTCGTCGGATTCGACGTAGATATCGCCAATGCGGTCGCTGGCAAGTTGGGCGTTAAAGTAAATTTTGTCCCGACTCCGTGGGATTCGATTATCGCGGGACTGTTGGCGAAAAAGTACGATATCATCATCTCCAGCATGGGCATTACGGATGAACGGAAGCAAAAAGTTGATTTCACCGAGCCTTACTATCATACAGGCGGTCAGTTGTTCGTACCTAATGATTCGACGATCACCGACCCGACCAAAATCGAAGGACTCAAAATCGGCGCGTCGATCGGATCGACGTTTGAAGAGAAAGCGAAAGAGCTCAAAGTTGATCTCGTCACCTACAAAACCGACATGCTGACCTTCCAGGATATGCTCAACGGACGGATCAAAGGCGTGATCACGGATAAAGCCGTCGGTGCAAACATGATCAAGGAGAAAAACTATCCGTTCAAAGCGCTGGGCGATGTGCTGTACAAAGAGGAAGCGGCTTTCACGGTACGTAAAGACGAGGGATCGCTGAAAGAAGAGTTGAACAAGGCATTGAAAGAAATTCAGAGCGATGGCACCTACGAGAAGATCAGTAACAACTGGTTCGATAAAGATATTCGCTAGAAGGGGCTGCATCTGAATGCTTGATTTCTCTCTGGTTACCCAATTCTTCCCTTTTCTGCTTGAAGCATCGTGGCTTACCCTTGAACTCACCGTTCTTTCGACCATCCTCGGGCTTATCCTGGGCTTGATCGCTGCTTTGATGAAAATATCCAACTCCAAACCATTGATGTGGCTGGCAGATTTCTATCTCTGGGTGATAAGAGGAACGCCGGTCCTGGTTCAAATTCTACTGATGTATTTTGCCCTCCCTCAATTCGGGATTCAACTCGACGCCTTCGTCGCTTCGGTTCTTGCGCTGGGAATCAATGCGGGTGCTTATATCGCTGAAATTTACCGAGGCGGTATTTTGTCCGTGCCAAAAGGGCAGGTAGAAGCAGCCGAATCGCTCGGGATGACCTACCCAACGATCATGCGTCGCGTCGTTTTGCCGCAAGCACTTCGCGTCAGCTTTCCGGCATTGGGCAATCAAGCGATTTCCATGCTGAAAGATTCATCGATGGCTTCTGTCATTACACTTCCTGAACTGATGATGACCTCCCAGCGTTTCGCCGCAACCAACTACGCCTTTTTCGAATTTTACATTGTCGCCGCTGGGCTTTATTTGCTCATGACCACCATTCTTTCGTTCTTCTTGAACAAAATGGAGAGACGCATGTCTCAAAGCGAGCGATAGGAGGGGGAAACCATGAGAAATGAAGCACAAGCTACCGGAATGGAAAAGCGGGAAGCGATCATTCGCGTTGAGGATCTTCACAAAAGCTTTGGCAATCTGGAAGTGTTGAAAGGCATCGACATGTCGATTCATCGTGGGGAGGTCGTGTCACTGATCGGCGCCAGCGGTTCGGGCAAAAGCACGCTATTGCGCTGTCTCAATCGTCTCGAAACCATTACGAAAGGCAAAATCACGATCGACGGCATCGAGCTGAACGAATCATTGAAAAACATCAGCCAAATCCGGCGGGAAGTCGGCATGGTATTCCAGCAGTTCAACCTGTTTCCGCATATGACGGTATTGCAAAACGTTATGGAAGCTCCGATTCAGGTGAACAAGGTGAGCAAGGAAGAGGCGAAAAAAATCGCGGTCAATTTGCTGGCGAAGGTCGGTTTGGCCGAAAAGCAGGACGTGTACCCACGCAAGCTGTCGGGCGGACAGCAGCAGAGGGTCGCCATTGCCCGCGCACTTGCGATGAATCCTAAGATCATGCTGTTTGATGAACCGACCTCCGCCCTTGACCCCGAGTTGGTGGGGGAAGTATTACAGGTCATGAAGCAGTTGGCTAAGGAAGGCATGACGATGGTCGTTGTGACGCACGAAATGCAGTTCGCACGAGAAGTGGCCGATCGGGTCGTCTATATGCACAACGGCTTGATTGAAGAGGAGGGGGACCCGCAGGACGTGCTGGTGAACCCAAAAAGCGAACGGCTCAAGTCGTTTTTGCGCCTGATCAAATAAGTGAAGGGACAGCTCCCGATGATGCCAAGACCATCGTCGGGAGTTTTTTTCGTGCAAAAAAGACGCTCACCACAACCGGGAGCGTCACTCGTTTGACAAAGCACGTCAAACATTTGTCAAGCAGTCATATTACAAATTCAATACGAGCTTTTCACAGGATGCACGAGAGACACAGGTCATCATCTGGTTATGCTGTGTGCGTTCGCCGTCAGTCAGGACGGTGTCGTAATGGGCAACGGTTCCCTCAAGCACCTCAACCGCACAGGTACCGCAGCCTCCGACTCGACAGGAATAGGGGGCGTGGATTCCAGCCTGATGCAATGCTTCGAGCAGACTCTGTTTCTCCTCAACCGTGATTAGCTTGTTGCTTTTGCGCAGCTCCGCAACAAATGGGCTGCGGGTAATAGGTGTGATCGGCGTGAACAGTTCAAAATGGATACTTTTTTCCGGATAGCCGAAGCTTAGAGCTGCTGCACGGAATTGGCTGACCATCGTCTCCGGCCCGCAAAAATAGACATGGGTGCCGATCGGTTGGCCAGCCATCACCACAGGCTGCAAGCGAGCTGCAGGACCGTCTGCCGAAAAATAAAAGCGGCAGGAATCGGGATATTGAGTCTGTAACTGCGAATAAAACGCGCATTGCTCCTGTGATTTGGCTGCGTAGTGCAATTCAAACGTTTTACCTACTCGAGACAGCTCTGACATCATCGACAAAAACGGGGTGATCCCGATTCCGGCGGCAATGAACACGTGATGGCGGGCACGAAAGCTTGGCAAGAAATGATTTTTAGGATAGCTGATGGAAAGCTCGCTGCCTACTTCCACAGCCGTATGTAAGTACAGGGAGCCGCCTCGGGAATCTGCATTCTTCTGGACTGCAATTTCATAGGACAAAAGCATATCTACCGGATCGTTAAGTAACGAATAGTGGCGCTCCAGCATGCCAGTTTGTGTAGGTAGGAAGGTTGTAATATGGGAGCCGCTGCTAAAGGCAGGAAGAAGCTCCATTGTTTTGGCGGTAAGGGTGAAGCGTTTTACCGTTTCGGTTTCCTGAATGATCCGAGTTACAATGACTGGTATGTTTACGTGCATCAGTGCCAACCCTTTTCTATCGGAGGAATGTGCAGTTTACCTGCGTTATTGAATCGAAGTATAGCCGAGATAGGCTTGCAATCGTTTGGAAAAATGATCGGAGACGGTCAAATGGATTCCGCAGAAATCGCAAAAAAGTTCCAACTCCTGCTGGACTTCATTCATCTCCTGGCAAGCAGAGCAGTACACTTGCTTGGACATGGGGCCGAATCCGCGGCACTCCATCTCATCATCCGAAAAACCAGCTTCTTCAGCCAAACGGAGCAGCGGTTTCTGCAAATCCCATGCAGTGTAAACATACAGGTAGGTCCCGATTTGTTGATTGGATAGCAGCTCTGCGAGGCCAGGCTGGCCCAAGCTCCCTTTGCCTACATGATGAACCTCGAAAGGAAGATTGCTTTCGGACAATTGCTTGCGCAGCTCATGGGAGGCAGGTTCGCCCGCTGCATCGACCAACAGGACACATCTTTGTTTTTGCATCGGTCAGCACCCCGCTTCATTGAAGAGATTGTGGAGATAATTGATCGTTTGCCCGCGGAACAGCTTCATTCCTTTGTAATCGGCGATGAAATCAGGCAGTTCCACCAAGACGTGATAGAGTTGTTTCGCATAATCACGGTTTAGAGAGAGCTCTTGCAGGGAAATCAAATGCGTGTGGATCGTAAAAAGGACGGCATGCGTGCGCGGGAGACGGAACAGCTTTTGCACCTCCACACGCAGGTACACTTCTTGTCCTGCATTTTCTGCCGTAATTTCCTTGCGCTTTTGTCCCCACAAATGGAACGTTTCGAGCGAGGAATCAAGCTTATGCCCTGCGTTCAATGACCAGTTGCGTCTGACCCAAGGCTGGCCATTTTCCAATCGCATGATGAAATTGCGGATTTTTTCGTCCAGCCTGTCCGCGGAAAAGCCGGGTATTGGAGTGTGGATCTCAACGAAATTCATCCCGAGATTAAATTGAAGTGACCAGTTGGCGGGAAAACAGAGCTGACCGGCATCGAGAAACAGATCGTTGTCACGCTGGCCCATCACAATCAAATCTTCTTGTACATGGCGGCCGACGAAATCGAGTGGCTCGATCGGCAGCGTGCCGGCATCCCCGAACATAAAGGTGGCGGTTTCATTCAGAATATGGTTGGTAAACGTCCAAAGGTTTTCTTTCTTATCTAAAGTGAAGGAAGCTGGATACGTTTCTGCAAGATGATGGAGGACAACGCTTACAACTTCCCATTGCGCCTGTAGCGTATGTGGCAGCGATTGGTAGCACCGGCTATGGCAGTCGGTTAACAGCTTGCGCTTCAAGGTGATTTCGTCTTCATACTCGGGTGTCACCTCGATCGCGATTGGTGGATCAAGCAACAGCGAGTTGTTGGAATAGCGATACACATCGCTCGAAAAAGGGTACGGGAAACGCGATACTTTGTCAGAAGACATGGCTACACCTCTCCTTCTTTTACAGAAAATTACCCATATTCCCTCAATTATACCGATTCCTACACTAAGTTGAAATGTTTCCGTTACAAACTTCTGTATTTTTTGTGACTTGCAAGCTTTCCCATAGAAATTGCAACGAACCTGGTCTATACTACTATCGGACCCTATTACGTAAAGCGAGGATATTCGACAGATGAGAACAAAATGGCAAATAGTAAAACGTCTCCTATTCGCGACTTGCTGTTTCGGCCTCTATTTCGTGTTGTCGACAGCGGCCATCAGCTTATACGGGCCGTTTGAAAATATCCGAAGCACGATTGTTGGGATGGTGCTGACAAGCCGCCATCCATTCGTGATCACTCCTTTCTTCTCCAAGGAGACACTGGCCAAATACCAGCCGGTCGGACTTGACCAGATGGATCGCGGAACCGATACAGCAGGCAACTTTTCGAATATAAGCGATGAGGGGATTGAAGAGATCCCGATCAAAACGTCGAAGTTTACCGGGACGATGCTGGTTGTAAAAGACCCTAAGCGCGTTCATGTGGGCGTGACGAAGCATTTAAATCACGTCGGACAGACCGTCAGTGAGATGGTGAAGGACACCAATGCAGTGGCAGGCGTGAACGCAGGCGGATTTTTTGATAAAGAAGGGTTGGGCACCGGCGGGACTCCCATGGGCTTGACCATTTCCCGCGGTTCTTATGTGAGTGGGGACAAGAAGGCGATTCAGCCGGTGATCGGCATTACGAACAAGGGGGCCCTCGTCGTCGGTAAATATACGTATGATGAGCTCGAACGGATGGGAATCAAGGATGCGATTTCATTCGGGCCCGAGTTGGTCAAGGATGGGAAGCCTTACTTGAAAGAATCGTCCGGATCGTGGGGGATAGCACCGCGTACGGCGATTGGGCAGCGTGAGGACGGGGCAATTTTGCTGCTTGCCATCTCTGGACGCGGCAACAACGGAATTGGAGCTACACTCTTGGACATTCAAAACGTCATGCTTGACCAAGGAGCCGTCATTGCCGCCAATCTAGACGGCGGATACAGCACAGAGCTTTATTATCAAGGGAAGTTTCTGGTACCGCCATCCAATCCGTTGGGTGAGCGCTATGTCGCAACCAGCTTCCTAGTCGATGGTGTGAAAAAACAATGATGAAACGATCAGTTAAAAAGAAACGAAAACAAACGCTTTTGAATAAATGGATCACAATCTTCCTGGTTCTCTCTCTCGTACAAATTGGCGGACTATATGGAATGGACCAATTTTTGCAGCCATCCTCCATTTCTGCGAATGGCAACAACCAAGGGAATCAAGAGCCGGTGAAGACGATCCTGATCCCAAAAGAAGCCACTGTGTCTGCGTACAGTCCAGACGGCAAGCATTTGGCCTACGTGCTGAATGACGGGACGTTCGTGGTTGCTGATGAGCAGGGGACCGTCTACAGCAAGCAGGCGGAGGAAATTCCCCATTTTCAATGGTTAGGAAATACCTCGATCTTGTTCTTTGCACAAGAAAACTCGCTGCGAGCTTACTTGCTTCAAGTGCACGGAGCTGGCACCGAGACACAGGAACCAGTGATGATCCAGCGCTGGTCAGGTAAAGAGACCAAGATCGAGCAAGTGGACTTCTCGCCGTATTTGGAATACCTGTACATCATGGTGAAACGCGGCGATGACAAGCTGCTTTATCGTTACGCAGCAGGAGAGGGCTTGAACCGGATTGCGCTTGGCAGCTTGAAGCTTGAATCCGTCACGTACGATGACAAAACCGACGTCCTGACCTTGTACATGACAGACGGCAGCGTCTATCGCTATGAGAAACGGCGTTTGTATGATGCGGAAGGCAAAATCGTGCGCGAAGACGCGTCGTCCGGTCAGCAAGCGGGCGGGAGAAATCAATATGAACCCAACTCAGTCGGGAATAAATAAAGAAAGCAAGGGGGAGGCGCTAAGCTTCCTCCTTTTTCTTTTTTTCGATCAATCAGCGAGGATAACTCGGAGAAAGTTTGGAATCTTACAATATGAATGAATATTTCGTCGATCATTCTTACACTTTGTAAAATGAACAAAGTAAAACAATTGGTGTACGATCAAAACATACTCTCACCATACATACTAGGAGGTTGAGCGACAGGTGATTTGGGACTTTCTTTTTCAATTGCCGACACGAATCGAATTTGGAAATGGAAAAGTGAAAGAACTGGCTCAGCGCGTTTTGGAGCTAGGAGGGAAAAAAGCGCTGCTGGTAACCGATCAAGGTATCGTCAAGTCGGGTATTCTCGACGTTGTGACAGGCGTTCTGGAGGCTGGTGGGATCGCGTACGCAGTGTACGATCAAGTGAAACCGAATCCGCGTGATGTCGATTGCATGAGCGCGTACCAATTGGCGAAAGAGGCAGAGGTAGACGTGCTGATCGGGTTGGGTGGTGGCAGCTCGATGGATACGGCCAAAGCGGTCGGAACGCTATTGACGCATGGCGGTGAAATCAAGGATTGGTACGGCTTGAATGTGCTGGAGAAACCCATCACGCCACTGATCTGCATCCCGACCACAGCTGGTACCGGCAGTGAAATCACCTTTTTCTCCGTAATCACCGACACGAATACAAAATTAAAAATGAACATACTTGATGCGAAAGTCGCGCCGAAAATTGCCCTGCTCGATCCGGAGCTGACTGTTACGCTACCTGCACATGTAACCGCTTCCACAGGGATGGATGCGCTGACGCATGCGATCGAGGCGTATACGTGCAACATTTCCGAGCCGATAACGGATGCGCTCGCGTTGTATGCAATCGATTTGATCGTTGAGAATTTGCCACTGGCTGTCGAAGATGGCGGTAATTTGGAAGCACGGCGGAACATGTTGGCTGGCAGCCTGATTGCGGGCATTGCGTTCGGCAACTCCGATGTAGGCGGCGTCCACTGCATGGCAGAGGCACTCGGTGGATTGTATGATACTCCACATGGCGTCGCCAATTCGATGCTCTTGCCGTACGTGTTTGAATACAACATTCCGGCAGATCCGCGCAAACATGCAATTGTCGCTGAAAAACTGGGAGCCAAACGGAATGGCCGCACGGATGAAGAAGTCGCACAGGAAGGCGTACAGCTGCTCAAAGACCTAGCAAAAACCGTCAGCATTCCGAAAATGAAAGAGCTAGGCAATGTAAATCCAGAAGATTTCCGCTACTTGGCTGAAGCGGCTACAAAAAATGTATCAGCACCAAGCAATCCGCGCCCTGCCACGATGGAGGACTATCTGAAATTATTCTACACCGCATATGAAGGATAATTCTGACGTACACAAGGGATAGGTGCATATATGAGCGATCTGAAATTAAATCGGACATTAGGCTTTTGGGCAGCGTACTCGGCTTCGGTTGGACTTGTCGTTTCAGGAACAGCGATGGTTGCCTTGGGCAATGGCTACGGCGTGAGCGGTCCTGCTTACAGCATTGTTGCATTCGGAGCATTGATCGTAATTTTATGTGTGGCGCTGTCATATTCTGAGATGGCAGCCATGATCCCCGGCGCGGGAATGGTAGGCGAATATACGCTTCCAGCACTGGGCAAGCTGCCCGCTCTGTTTGCGGTATTGGCAGGCTACATCGTCCTGGTCGGCACAGACGGCGGTACGAACATGATCGTCGGCGGTCAGTCGCTGGAAGCGCTGATCGGTGTCCCATGGTATTTATGCGTCGCAGTTATTTTAGTCTTTCTCGTCATTGTTAACATGATGGGCGTCGAGGTGTTCGGTAAAGTCCAGTCAGTGCTGGCAATCAGCATGATGGGGCTCCTCGGTCTCCTCGGGCTGTGCGGCCTGTTCGGGATTGGGACCCAAGAGCCTTTGGCTGTACAGCCGCCGTTTTCCCCCTTGTCGTGGCAGGAGCAAGCGGGGACGCTCGGTCTTGCAATATGGCTGTTCATCGGGATGGAATTCGTAGCACCACTTGCAGAAGAGGTGAAAAATCCGGGGAAAACAATCCCGTTCGCCATGCTGTTCGGCTGCTTCACCATCTGGCTGGTCGATTTGTTTTTCGGACTGGGCGTGACCAAATACATTCCGTTGGACAAGCTTGCCGCATCGACGATCCCGCATGTGGAAGGTGCTGCTGCCATGTTGGGCAAACCGGGCTTGGTCATCATGAGCATCGTTTCGATATTGGCTGCGGTCACGACATGTGATACGTATTTGGTCGCGGTTCCGCGCATGCTGTATGGTTTGTCAAAAGAAGGGCTGCTACCAAAAATGTTTTCCTGGCTGCATCCGAAAACCCGGACACCGTGGTATGGCATTTTCTTTGTCGTCGCGTTAATTTTGATTGTGCTTGTTTATGCGGTAATCAATAAAGCCAACATTGATTTTGTCACGACCATGATTGCAGTTGCCTGTGGAACATGGCTGATGTCCTACATGATCACACAGATCGACGTCATCGTGCTGCGGATCAAATATCCGAAAGCGGTGCGCCCTTTCAAAACGCCTTTGTATCCGCTCCCGCAGATTATTGGCATCATAGCCTGCATCTACATGATCTACACGCAGTACCAAGATCCGACCGTCTTGACCATTTCCCTATATGTCATCGCGGCCATCCTGATTTTTGGCATTATTTATTTGAAAATGACCGGTCAAAAGCTGTTTGAGCCAGTACCTTTAGAAAAAATTTACGAAGGAATCAGCAAGCGCAGCGAGTTGGACAGCGAGCTCGGCATCGTCGAGGAAAAGTAGCGAGGTTGTCCGTATGAAACGTAAAGGTGGGGGAGTATGGGATTATATACTGTCATTGATCAGCGCGCATTTAGGGTGCTGCGTTCCGTCGCAACCGATTTCGAACCATTCGCTCCCATCGATGCGGCTTCTCATAATCGCATTCATCTGGATGGTCATAAGCTCGGGGTAGACGGGTTGGAAGCAAGCTATCGGATCATCAACAAATGGATGGGCCGCGTCTATGTGTATACATGGAAATGGTCGCTTCCCGATGATTCAGTCCAATCAGATATTGTGATAAAATGTAAGTATTCTGGAAAAATGGGCAGCAGGGTAGCGCAGTTCGTCTCTAAGCAAGATTCCGCATTGCTGCAGCGCCTCAATCGAGATAAAGAGATTTTGGCGCTATGTAATGCGATCGATTATGAGGCGATCGAGCTGCGTTACTCCCGCGAAGAGCGGCGTTGGCATGTGGAGATGAAGCCGAATTACGGCGATTTCATCTGGATCTTGTTCCCACCCGTGCGGTATGCACGTAAGCCCAAGCAGCAAGAAATGGACGATACAATGCGTTTGATCAAGAGATTTGCCCAAAAAATTAAACAATCTATCAAGTGAGGTGTTTGCATGCTGCAAGCAAAAGCATTTTTGACGGATTTGAATACGGTGCAAAGAATGTATATCGATGGAAAATGGGTGACAAGCGATAGCAATGGAACCCGCAATGTGATCAACCCAGCGAACGGCGAAATCATCGGCGTCGTGACGGAAGGGACACGTGAAGACTCCCAAAAAGCGATTTTGGCAGCGAGACGCGCATTTGACAAAGATGGCTGGCTGGATAGCAAAGCCCGCGATCGCGCCGCTCTGTTGAACAAAGTGGCGGATGCGTTGGAAGCGCGTGTGGAAGAATTCGCTTCGCTCGATACCTTGAACAATGGCAAACCGTTGCGTGAATCCCGCTACGATGTCGCCGATGCGGTGAACCAGTTCCGTTATTTTGCCGGCTTGTGCACCAAGCCGCACGGCACGACATACGATGTGCCGGACGATATGCAGGCGATGGTGGTACGCGAGCCGATCGGCGTCGTCGGACAGATCATCCCGTGGAACTACCCGCTCGTCATGGCAACGCAAAAAATCGCACCGGCGATTGCAGCAGGCTGCACAGTCGTCATCAAGCCCGCCGAGCAGACACCGTTGTCTTTGATCCGACTGTTCGAAATCATCGATGAAGTTGGATTCCCGCCAGGAGTGATCAATCTGGTGCTCGGTGCAGGGGAGACTGTCGGAGCAGAGCTTTCCGAGAGCCCATTGGTGGACAAGGTGGCCTTCACGGGCGGAACGGATACCGGTATCCGCATCATGAAAGCGGCCGCGGAAACGATTAAAAAAGTCGGCCTCGAGCTGGGCGGCAAATCGCCAAACATCGTGTTCGCCGATGCGGATTTCGAGACAGCTGTAGATTTCGCATTGTATGCGATCTTTGCCAACCAGGGCGAGGTATGCTCCGCCGGTTCTCGCCTCCTGCTCGAGGAGAGCATTTATGAGCGATTCGTCGCGGAATTGACTGCCCGCGCTCAACAGATCGTTGTAGGAGACGGGACGGACGAAGGGACCGAGATGGGCCCGCTGATCACGGAAGAGCATATGAACCGTGTTCTCTACTATATTGAAGAAGGCAAAAAAGAAGGCGCAACATTGCTTTGCGGCGGCAATCGCTTGTTGGATAACGATCGGGACAAAGGCTTCTTCGTGGCGCCAACCATTTTCACCGACACGAAGCCCGATATGAAAATCATTCAGGAAGAAATTTTTGGCCCTGTTTTGGCGATCCAAACGTTCAGCACGGAGGAGGAAGCGATTGAGCTGGCGAACGGCACGCGTTTCGGACTGGCGGGAGCTGTCTTCACGACAGATGTCGCCAAAGCCCATCGCGTGATTAAGAAGCTCCGCGCAGGCATCACTTGGATCAACACCTACCACCCAACATATAACGAAGCGCCGTGGGGCGGATATAAGCAGAGCGGAATCGGCCGTGAGCTCGGTACGTACGGATTCGACGAGTATCTCGAAATCAAGCAGATCAATGTCAATCTGAATGTGGCGCCGAGCGGATGGTTCGAGAAGCGCAAGTAAGTAAAGAGAAAAGGAGGCAAAAGAGCGACCCTAGTCGGCCGCTCTTTTTGCTGTATAAAAGTTGCGTAAATTGACGAGAAAAAACCGATGGATGCACGCTAGCAATTGACATATTTTTCAGCACCTACGGCATATAATCGTACGTATGGCAGTTTGCACCAAAAATACATAGGCGTTCGCCATCGTCGAGCCGGGGAGGATTTTTTGTAATGAAAGTAACGTGGAACGAGCTTGTGATCGAAGGAACACCACACGAAATACAAACGTTTCTCACCATGTGCAACATGCTGCCTGCCGATTCGCAAGCACAAGGTGGCGAAGGTGTATCAGGCAGCACGACGGAATGGCAGCGCGCGCTGTATCGCGATTTGCTGCAAAAAAGCTACTATGGAAAAATGTTTGCGCGAAATGCCGCAAGAAACAGCAGATAAGGGAGGGGATTCGACATGTACCTTGACAAAATAAATGAAAATCGGTTAACTATTGTAATAGTGAAACAATTTAGTTCGATAGAGTCGAGGAGGACGTTGAGATGAGTAGAGTTGAGATTCAAGATGGATATTTTGGTCAATTTGGCGGCAGTTTCGTTCCGCCAGAGCTGCAAGAGGTGCTTGATTATCTGACGGCCCAATTTGAGCAATACAAGGATGATCCGGAATTCAATGCGGAATACCGCTACTATTTGAAGGAGTATGTCGGTCGCGAAAATCCGCTAACATTTGCACAAAATTTGACGAAAAAGCTGGGCGGGGCAAAAATTTACTTGAAACGTGAAGATTTGAACCATACTGGCGCACATAAAATCAACAACGTCATCGGCCAAATTTTAATGGCAAAACGAATGGGGGCGAAGCGCGTGATCGCCGAAACCGGAGCGGGCCAGCACGGTGTCGCGACCGCTACAGCCTGCGCCATGTTTGATATGGATTGCACGATTTACATGGGGGCGGAAGATATTCGCCGCCAGGCACTCAATGTGTTTCGGATGGAGCTCTTGGGGGCGAAAGTGGTTTCGGTTGCCAAAGGGCAAGGTCGTTTGAAAGATGCAGTAGATGAAGCGTTCGCTGATCTCGTGGAAAATTACAAGCACACGTTTTACTTGCTTGGCTCTGCCGTGGGTCCGCATCCGTTTCCGACCATTGTGAAGCACTTCCAAGCCATCATCAGCGAGGAGTCCAAGCGACAAATCCTCGAAAAGGAAGGGCGCTTACCTGACGCGGTCATCGCGTGTGCAGGCGGGGGAAGCAATGCAATCGGTGCGTTCGCGCATTATATCGACGAGCCTGGCGTTCGGCTGATCGGTGTGGAACCGGATCAGGCTGCTGCGCTGACAAAAGGTGTTCCTGCGGTTTTGCACGGATTCAAATGCTTGGTGCTGCTCGATGAAAACGGCAACCCGCAACCGACCTTTTCGATTGCGGCTGGACTTGATTACCCAGGTATCGGTCCTGAGCATAGTTACTTGAAGGAATCCGGACGTGCAGAATATTACACGATTACAAACGAAGAAGTGCTAGAAGCATTCCAAGTCTTGTCGAAGACGGAGGGCATCATTCCAGCATTGGAGAGCTCACACGCTGTCGCGTACGCGCTCAAGCTAGCGCCGACGCTGACTTCCGATCAAATCTTGATCGTCAACCTTTCGGGGCGTGGCGACAAAGACGTCGAGCAAGTCTACTCGATGCTGAAAAAATGATCAGGTCATCTGACCTGATTTTTTTTCTTCGCGATCACGGAAAAAGGTTCCTTTTACCATATGAATGACCAAAGATGCAAGTAGTGAAAATTGAAACGGTTTCGTGTTATGCTTATAAAAAAACAAGTAGTGCCCGGAAAGGGGATGGCAAATCATGATGCAATCACAGCAAAATGGAGAAGACTTCCGTTTCGAAATGCCAGAATATTATAATTTCACTACACAAGTGGAAGCGTTTGCAGCCGCACATCCTGAAAAGCCAGCAGTGCTTGTCGTAAATGAAGATGGGAGCAGCAAGAGCATGACGTACGCAGGGCTTACGGGCTATGCCAATCGGATCGCGAATGTACTATCATCGCTGGGCATCGGACACGGTGACAAGGCGATTGTACTCGTTCCGCGCGGGATCGAGGCGTACGGGATTTATTTGGCACTCGTCAAGCTGGGAATCGTGGTTTTGCCAGGCTCGGAAATGCTGCGTGTAAAAGATATTGAGTATCGTGCCAATCATGCGGAAGCAAAAGCGGTTATCGCCTTTGGCGGAATCGTAGAGGAAGTTGACAAGCTGCGCGGTAACTGTCCAACGCTCCGCCACTATCTGATCGTGGGAGAGGCCAAGGAAGGCTGGTTGGCGCTTGACGATTTGGCGGAAGAAGCCGAAGAGCTCGCGCTGAATGTGCAGACGCGTTCGGATGAGCTGGCGTTTTTATCGTATACATCGGGGACGACGGGTGGTCCGAAGGGGGTCATGCACGTGCACGGCTGGCCAGCCGCCCATATTGCGGTCGCCGCTACCTACTGGCTCGGCGTCGAATCGGAAGATCTCGTGTGGGCGACAGCGGGTCCCGGTTGGGCAAAGTGGCTGTGGAGCCCGTTCATTTCCACGCTCGGCAAAGGAGCGACCGCATTTGTCTACAAAGGGCGGTTTTCACCGGAGACGTATTTGAATTTGCTCGGGACTTATCCGATATCTGTTCTTTGTGCGACACCAACCGAATATCGGATGATGGCAAAGGTTACGGATCTGGAAGCATACAAACTGCGTGCACTGCGCTCTGCAGTTTCGGCTGGAGAGCCATTGAATCGCGAGGTGATCGATACGTTCCGCCGCGTGTTCAACATCACTGTCCGTGACGGCTACGGGCAGACGGAAAATACGCTAATGATCGGGACATTCGTCGGAATGGAGCCACGCCCGGGATCGATGGGCAAACCATCGCCGGTTGTGAACGTTGCCATCATCGATGACGAAGGAAATCCGGTGCCGAATGGCGAGGTCGGCGATATCGCAATCGATCGTCAGATGGTGGCGCTTTTCAAAGGGTATCTCAATGATCCGGAACGGACTGCGCGTGCGTTTCGTCGTGACTGGTATGTAACCGGCGACCAGGGGCGTATGGATGAGGATGGGTATATTTGGTTTGAAGGACGCTCTGATGACATCATTATCTCAGGCGGTTATACGATCGGCCCGTTCGAAGTGGAGGATGCCCTCGTGAAGCATGCGGCGGTAGCGGAGTGTGCAGCAGTTGCCAGCCCTGATCCGGAGCGCGGCAATGTCGTAAAGGCGTTCGTCGTTCTCAAGCAAGGCTATGCAGGCTCCGATGCGATGGTAGCCGAGCTGCAAAACCATGTGAAGGAGCTGACGGCCCCATATAAATATCCGCGCAAAATCGAGTTCGTCGCCGAGCTGCCCAAGACGACATCGGGCAAAATCCGTCGCATCGAGCTGCGCCAGCAGGAGGCAACCCGCTCGTAGCTGGCAGCGCGCGCTAGTGTAACCAGTCATTTCTATTGATTTCGCACAGCCCGATCAGGTAGTGTACTAGATGTACTTATACCTCGAGGAGGCTGCGACATGAATCGAAATCGATTTTGGATGGTGACAGCCGCACTTGCCGTGTTGTTTACCAATGGAATGTTTTTTGGCGGGTCGATGTCATTTGCTCATGCACAAACACAGCCGATCAGCGAACCGTTCTTTTTTGATAAACCTGCAGTTACGCAGCATCAATTTGATTTGTTCCAGAACTTTCTAAAGCCGAAAAAAGGGCAGCTCGGCTCTTACTATACAGAGATGGACCCTACGAACGTAAACCGTGTGGCAAACATTAAGCGAGCGGTTGATAAAATTGACAACGTGGTCATCCAACCCGGTGGCAAGTTTTCATACAATGAAACGGTAGGGAATGCCAATTTACCGGAGGATGGCTGGCTGACAGCTGGAGTCATCATGAACGGCGCGTTGACAGAAGGATACGGCGGCGGCATTTGCCAAGTTTCGTCGACACTGTTCAATGCTGTTGATCAAGCTGGGCTCACGGTCATTGAGCGGCATTCGCACAGCTTGCCGACGAAGTATGTACCAGCAGGTCGCGATGCGACAGTAGCCTATGGCACGCTTGATTTTGTGTTCAGCAATGCCTTCGATTATCCTGTAAAAATCAAGGCAAAATTGTATGATGACAGCTACGTCTTGGTCCGCATTTTGAAGGCGTAATATTTGCAGGAAGTCGAAATTTCTTTACAAATCGTATGATTTACGCTATGATGAAAGTGTTGTTAAACAGAAGTTTAATTAAATATGGATATGTAACTTGGTGGAGCCTGTCATTTGCAGGCTCCTTTTTGCATTTTTTTCGTTTGCCAGGGAGGAGTCTGCAAACATTGACGTGGCCTGATATCCACCTTTGTTTAAGAAGGAGGGAGTGGCATGCATCACGTTTGGTACTGGTTTGCAAACTAAGGGAATCATTCGATTCTACTTCATCCTCAGGAGGTTGACATGGAACAACAAGCTATTCTCGCGATCGGGATTTTTCTCGTCATTTACGCATTGATCATCACTGAAAAAATACACCGTACCATTGTCGCTATGATCGGCGGGATTCTGATGGTGGTGCTTGGCATTGTCGATCAGGAAGTCGCACTGCACCATATCGACTTTAATACGTTGGGACTTTTGGTTGGGATGATGATAATCGTGGGGGTTACAGCGGAAACGGGCCTCTTCACGTACATCGCCATCTGGGCAGCTAAGAAGGCAAAAGGAGAGCCTGTGCGCATCATGGTGCTTCTTGCCCTCATCACGGCGGTCGGATCGGCTTTTCTGGACAATGTGACGACAGTTTTGCTGATGGTACCCGTAACATTTTCGATCACCAAACAGCTCCGGGTTCAGCCGCTGCCGTTTTTGATCACGCAAATTGTCGCATGCAACATCGGAGGAACCGCGACCTTGATCGGGGATCCGCCGAACATCATGATCGGCAGTGCCGTTAAGGAGCTTACCTTTATGGCGTTTATCAACAATCTAGCGCCAGTCGTTTTGATCATTTTGGCTGCTACAGTTCCTTTGTTTATCTTGATGTTCCGCAAGCAAATCCAAACGACGCCGGAGCTTAAACAAAGCTTAATGGAGATCGATGAAAAACAGTTTATCACCGACCGTACACTTCTGATCAAAAGCGCTTCTGTGCTGGTACTCACGATTTTCGGGTTCTTCCTGCACCAAGCGTTTCATTTGGAATCGGCGACCGTGGCGCTTACCGGAGCGTTTCTCCTTTTGCTTCTGACTGGCGAGCACATGCTGGAAAAGGCATTGGTAAAAGTCGAGTGGACGACCATTTTCTTTTTTGTCGGGCTGTTTGTTTTGGTTTCCGGCTTGATTGAAACAGGTGTGATCGCGAAATTGGCGGAACAAGCCATCCATTTGACCGGAGGAGATAAGTTTGCGACATCGATGCTGATTCTCTGGCTGAGTGCAATCGCGTCGGCGTTCGTGGACAATATTCCGTTTGTGGCAACGATGATTCCGTTGATTCAGGAAATGGGCCGGATGGGCGTCAGCGATTTGGAGCCGTTGTGGTGGAGTCTCGCGCTGGGGGCATGCTTGGGAGGAAACGGAACATTGATTGGAGCGAGCGCGAATTTGATCGTCGCAGGACTTTCCGGTAAAGAAGGTCATCCGATCAGTTTTGTCCGTTATCTCAAGGTCGGATTCCCGCTGATGCTGCTGTCTGTAGTCATCGCCAGCATCTATGTGTATCTGCGTTATCTGCTTTAGATTAATCAAAGAAATCGATTGACAAACTCTAACAAGTGCGATAAAACTAACTCGATGGTTATATAACTTTTGAGTTAGTTTTTTTTATTTAGATTCCCGGTTGCGCAGTGTAAACTGCACATCGAATAGATGAATTAAGGAGGAGTATGGATGGAACGAAGTATCACACCAAAAGGCCAAGCGAGTAGGGCGCGCCTGTTGCAGGCAGCTGCCACTGAATTTGCTGCGAAAGGATTTGCTGCGACGAAGGTGAGCGACATCGTGAAGGCGGCGGGGCTTACCCAAGCAGCGTTTTACCTCTATTTTTCGAGCAAAGAAGCGATGTTTGCCGAACTCGTGCAAGAATTCCGCGAGCAGCTCAAACATTTGGCGAGCGCAGGGGCGATCGCGAGTGGACTACCTGCCGAACAAGTGCCCGTGCAAGTGAAGGCCAATTTGCAGGCGGTGTTTGCCTTTCTCGGCACGATGCCAGAATTGACCAAAATCGCGCTGGTGGAATCGCCGGATGCGGAAGCGATCAAGAGCGAGATGATCGCGATGGTCATTGAAAATATGAAGAAAAACCAGGAAGCGGGTTATGTGCGCAAAGAGCTGGTACCGGAAGTGGCGGCCGAATGCATGATGGGGATGGTGGACCGCTTGTGCATGAAATGGCTGGTGACGCAGGATAAAGATGCGGAGACGCTAGCTGCGGAGATGGCGGACGTGCTCATGTACGGCATTTTGGCGTAACGACAGAAGCGCTGCAGGGGGATGCGTGATGCATGATACATTGAATCGTTTGATCGATATCAGCACAGTGCTATGGTTATTCCCGATTTGCTTCATGCTGCATGATTTTGAAGAGATCGTTGTCGTGGAAGGCTGGTTGGCGCGCAATCGCGACCACATCCGAACGATTTTACCAGTGAAAACGCTGAGGCTGCAGCAGAGACTTGATAGCGTGACAACGCTGGGCTTTGCGCGGGCAGTGTTGCTCATTTTCATCCTGCTGTCCGCCGTCACGTTTTATGCTGTGTTGACACTTCATTCAGGATGGGTTGGGCTGTTGGTGTTTGTCGGCGCCCTTAACGTGCTGTTTTTAAATATATGTACGCATTTAGGCCAATCGCTGCTGTTTCGCGGCTATACGCCGGGTGTTCTGACGGCTGTGATCGTGCTCTTGCCGTATACGCTGTATACGTATCAGCGGCTGTTTGCTGAGACGCTGTTGGACTGGGGGGCAATCGGTCGTTCGCTGCCAATTACTCTCGGCTTCCTGCTGCTGTTTGGCATTGCTGTCTCTGTTGACCGGACTGGCAAGAAAAAAGAAGAGCGATAAGACGCTCTTCTAATGACCGACATACTTGGCATATAGTGACTTGGCTAACGTGATATCGTCCGTTCCTTGAATAAGCACGCGGCCGTCCTTGAAAAAAACCATCGTGTAGCCGTCCACATAGAAACGAAGCAGGAACGCATTTTGCTCCACATCGCCCAACGGGGCAAACCGCGCAGCTAGTGTGGCGAAATCAACACGCGCGGCTTTCAACGGGCTGATTTGCACCGTATCGCGACCGCAGAGAGTAGTGAATTCCTCTGCGTCCTGATCTGACAGATCGAGGTACGCAAACTGCTTGTGAGCGCAGGCCGGGCATTGCGGGTTTCTACCTTTGGCAACGTTCATCTGCATGTGCTCGTTTGCCCATAAATCGATTTGCATCAAGTGAGGGCTGATGGCATCCGTTGCTTGAACCAACAGCTTAAGCGCTTCTGTCGCCTGATACGAGGCGACGATATGGACGATCGGGCCGATGACACCAACAGTATCGCATGTTTCTCCTCTTCCAGCAGGGGCGTGAGGGAACAAACAGCGGAAGCAGGGGGTCACAGTGGGAACGATAACAGAGACCATTCCACGCGCGCTGACGGCACCTCCGTACACCCAAGGAATGCCGTTTTTGACGGCGACATCATTGATCAGATAACGAACCTGAAAATTGTCCGAACCGTCCAAAATCAGATCGACATCGCGAAGGTACTCTTCCGCATTACCTGCATGCAGGTCGGCGACGATACCTTCGACACGAACGCCTGAGTTAATTTTGGTCAATTTCCGTTCGGCTGCAACCGCTTTTGGCAAATGGCTTTGCGCATCTTCTTCGTCGTACAGCATTTGTCGCTGCAAATTGCTTTCCTCGACAAAATCGCGATCGATCATCCGAACATGGCCGATGCCTGCACGGACCATATGATTGGCAAGCACGGTGCCGAGTGCGCCCATGCCGACGATGGCCACTTTCTTTTGCAGCAATTGCTCCTGCCCGTTCGCGCCAATCGGAGGGAAGAGGATTTGGCGGGAATAGCGCCGTTTTTCTTCTGCTTTCATCGTTACATTCACTTCCTTTCCTCAGTAAATCATCCGTCCCGCCATGAAATCCTGTACTTCCTGCGTTTCTGGCGAGTGAAAAAATGGTTCGGTGTCGCTTGCTTCCAAGATACGGCCTTTGTGTACAAATAGACACGCATGTGTTAAACGTTTCGCCTGTGCGAGATTGTGCGTCACCATCAGGATAGTTGTCTTGTGCATTGCATGGATTGACTGAATAACTCGTTCAAATATCGCAACATTCGAAGGATCGAGACTGGCGGTCGGCTCATCGAGCAGAAGCAGTACAGGCTCGTATACCATGGCTCTGGCCAAAGCGATTCGCTGCATTTCTCCACCTGAAAGCGTGTTAGCCATCTGGTTGGCGGCATGGGTCAAGTCGACTTTTTCCAGTGCGTCTTCGACCCGAATGCGGATTGTCTCACGGGGAAGCTTGCGATAACGCAAGCCTTGCGCGACATTGTCAAATACGGACGAGTGGAACATGGATGGCTTCTGTGGAACAAATCCCATCTGACGCTGCAGCGAAAGCCCTTCCCGATGAGAGAGGGAGGGCAAATGGACGTCGACGCCAAAAAAATGCAAATGTCCGGAGGCGGGTTGTGTAAGCAGATTGATCACACGCAAAAGCGTGCTTTTTCCGGATCCACTCGGCCCGATAATGCCATAGATGCGGCCACACTCAAACGAAGCGTGAGGTACGTCCAATATTGTTTTTTGATCATAGGTAACGGTCAGGTCGCTTACACGCAATTCGGTCATGAACGTAATCTCCGTTTTGGCTGGATTTGCTGCAAAGCGCCGATCAACAAAAAGCTGTTGAATAAAAAGCTGATCGCAAGCAAGACCAATCCCAGGGCGAGACCGGAGGAAAAATTGCCCATCCGCGTCTCCAAAATGATGGCTGTCGTCATGACGCGCGTGTGGTGAAGAATATTTCCACCGACAAGCATGACAGCGCCAACCTCAGAGATGGCCCTTCCATATGCAGCGGCGATACCCGAAAAAATTCCTTTCCGCGCCTCCATAATGATGGTCAGCATCATCTGGATCGGGCTTGCGCCAAGGCTTTTTGCTGTTTCCCAATAGGCTTTCTCTTTCGCTTGTACCGCAGACATCGTCAGTCCCGTGATGATCGGTGATACCAAAAGAACCTGCGCGATCACCATGGCTTGCGGCGTGAACAGAAGCCCAAGCGAACCGAGTGGACCATAACGGGAGAACAGCAAATAAACGATAACACCAACAAGCACAGGCGGCAACCCCATAAGTGTGTAAATGATGATCACCACCAAGCGCTTTCCTGGAAACGAATACAGCCCCAAAAAGGCGCCAAAGGGGATGCCAATCAGCATCCCAATCACGATTGCAGTAGTAGTCACTTGCAAGGAAAGCCAAATGACCTCCCATACGTCCATTGGCACATTCACGTTGCGATTCTCCTATCGTTTTTTTGCGTTAGGGACAAAAAGCCCTTTTCCATACTTGTCTTGACCGAACGTCCCGATCTGTTTTTGTCCCTCTTCGCCTACGAAAAACTGGATCAACTCCATGCCTTCGTCCGGTTTTTGCGACGATTTCACCTGGATGATGCCATATGGGTTCAACAATGACTTGTCGCCTTTCATCAAAATCTGCAGGTTCATTTTACGGGAGAGGAAGGTTGCCTCGTCAGTCAGCGTATAAGAGCTTTTCTCGTCGGCCATTTGCAGCGTAGCGCCCATCCCTTGTCCGGAAGAGAGATACCAGTCTCCCTCAGGCTTGATTTTAGCTGCTTGCCAAATGCTTTTCTCTTTTTTGTCCGTACCGGAATCATCGCCACGTGAGATAAACGGCGCTTTTTTGGCGGCGATGGCGGAGAAGGCATCGGTCGCCGTTTTTGCGGTTTTGACGCCTGCCGGATCATCTGCCGGACCGACGATATAAAACTGGTTATACATCACATCGTACGCATTGATGCCGAATCCTTTGGCAACGAACTCATCTTCAGCTTTCCGGGAATGCACCAGCAAAACGTCTGCATTCCCATCTTCGCCGAGCTTGATGGCTTGTCCAGTGCCGACAGCGACGACTTTTACCTTGATGCCGGACTTCTGTTCGAAAACCGGCAATAATTCGTCGAGCAGGCCGGAATCTTGTGTGCTTGTGGTCGTGGCCAATGTGATCTCTTTCGGTTGAGATGTCTTCCCTTGGTCGGAAGGCGCAGTGCTGCTTGCTGGCTGAGCTGGTTGTTGTGGAACGACAGGTTGGGTGGTAGCAGTCGAACAGGCTGATAATGAAAACGTGATAGCGAGCATCAAATAAGACAACAAAGATAAAGATCGTTTCATCATTCGCAGCTCCTTTGTTTGGGAATGTTTATGTAATTCTGGCAATTTCAACACCGGTTTGGGAAACGTTGTAGCCACCTTGTGCGACAATTGCCTGCTTGAATCCCGGATCGTTCAAGACTTCTTGCAAAATGGAAAAACGCTCCTCATGCAGCAGACTTGAGGGAATGACCAGATCGTAGCGCTCTTCCTGGATGGGAAAAAAGTCAAGGCCCATGCCTCTGGCGACACTTTCGATGCCCAGCGCCGCATCTGCATCGCCTTTGGCAACTGCGGAGGCAGTAGCGTAATGGGTTGTGGCCTCCAGTTCATAGCCGGGAATCAGGTCTGGCGATTTTCCGAATTGACGAAGCTTGAAATCCAGCAACAGCCTTGTCCCTGATCCGCGCTGTCGATTGATGATGCGGTGGTTACCGCTGAAAAACTCTTGCCAGCTTGTGATCATGCGCGGATTTGATTTCGGCACGATGAAGCCTTGCCAACGACTAACCAAATTAACAACGACTGCCCCTTCCGTCGGTAGCAGACATTGAATGTGCGGCAAATTGTATTCACCACTCGTGCGGTCGAGGAGGTGGCAGCCAGCCAATTCGACGCGACCCTTGTACAGCTCGATCAACCCGTCCAGACTGCCTGAGAACACGGGGAGCAGCGAGATGCCGCGTTGGGCGAGATGCTGCGTCAGCAAATCAATCGTAAGATCATGGCTCCCGGCAAAATAAATGTCCATCGGCTGGGTATTCTTGCGTAGCAATCCGCCAGAGGCACCTGCCTGAAGGGGGAGCTCTTCCTCTCGAGTCTTTTGCCCATTCATGAATGCATCCAAATCTGTACGCATCACACGTAATGAGCGTCCTAGCTTGGAAGCGGGGAGTTCCTTGCGCTTGATCAGCTCATAGACGGTATACTTGGACAGTTTCAATTCAAGGGCAACTTCGTCGGGTGTCAAATATTCACTTTTCAGACGAATCACCTCCGATCGTTTGGTCTAGTTAGGTTTAGTTGGTTTTAGTTTGATTGAACTTGTCTGAGTTGGTATAAGATTAAGATACTTGAAAAAACAGTGTAATGGCAATACATATTTTGAGAATATATACCAGTAAACTCAGCGAAAAACCAAAAATTTTGCTGAATTTTCTTGGAATAACGGAAGGAAATGACACATACAAGTCGAACTAGGAGGATATTGTTAGTTTTTACTAATAGTGAAGAAATGAGGAGGTAATCAATGAGTATCGGCGGATTCAAAAATCGCGAAATCGTTGTAGACCTATCCAAAGGCACCGTCGGCTATCGGGAGATCAATGAGGAGCTTGCCAAAAAATATGTTGGCGGACGCGGGCTAGGTGTTAAGTATTTGTTGGATAACGGGCCACAAGTGGAAGCGTTTTCGGATGAGAACATGCTTTGTTTGATGACAGGTCCTGTCACGGGCTCCAGATCCTCGATGAGCGGACGCTTGTGCATGGTGACCAAGTCTCCGCTTACTGGCACCGTGACAGATTCCCACATGGGAGGCTGGACGGCTGCACGACTGAAATGGGCGGGCATCGACAATGTCATCTTCACTGGTAAAAGCGACAAACCGACGTATCTGTATATTGAGAATGGGCAGGGAGAACTGCGCGATGCCAGCGATGTATGGGGGCTCGGGACTCGTGCCACTGTCAAAACCATGCAAGACCGCTACGGCAAAGAAGATTTGAGTGTGATGTGCATCGGACAAGCGGGAGAAAATCTCATTCGCTTCGCTGGCTTCATCAATGAAAACGATCGTGCTGCCGGACGGGGCGGCACCGGCGCAGTCGCCGGATACAAAAACTTGAAGGCAGTCGTCATCAAGGCAGCGCAAAAAGGAAATATGCCAAAGCCTGCACAAGAGGAAGAATACAAGCAAGCCAACCAGAAAGCGCTGAAAGCCATCATGGAAGGCGGCCTGACCGCACCGAAGAAAGGCGGCCTTTCCGTTTATGGCACGAATGTACTGACCAGCATCATCAACGAGGTTGGCGCATTGCCGACCATGAACTCCAAATACACACACTGGGACGAAGCGGAAGGCCACAGCGGCGAAACCGTGAACGCCACCTTGCTCGTCGCGGACAATACGTGCCACGCTTGTCCAGTTGCCTGCAAAAAAGAAGTGGAAGTGAAGGAAGGCAAGTACAAGACGCGCGTAGAGAGCTTTGAGTATGAATCGGGCTGGGCGCTTGGCGCCAACTGCGGACTCGGCGATGCTGCACCGATTTCATTTATGATCAATATGTGCAATGAGTATGGGTTCGACACGATCGAACTCGGAAACACGCTTTCCTGTATGATGGAAGCGTATGAAAGAGGGCTGACCGAGGAAAAGGTAGATTGGGGCGACGCCGACCGGATGATCGAACTGACGGAGATGCTCGTTTTCCGCAGAGGGATCGGCGATGTACTGGCAGAAGGAACGACCCGTGCGGCAAAGCATTTTGGCGATGAGAATTTGGCGATGTGCGTGAAAGGGCAAGCGATCCCAGCGTATGACCCGCGCGGCATCCAGGGCATTGGTCTCGGCTATGCAACCAGCAACCGCGGTGCATGTCACCTTCGCGGCTATACGGTTGCCAGTGAGATTGCTGGCATTCCGATGCCGACAGACCGCTTGAAGCCGGAAGGAAAAGGAGAGCTGTTGAAGGTGTTCCAGGATCTGCTCGCCTTCTCCGATTCCATGAACATTTGCAAATTCTCGTCGTTCTCGGAAAACGCTGAGAATTACGCTGAACAGTACGCGACCATGACAGGATTGCCGGTAACAGCGGACGATGTGATGAAAATTGGTGAGCGTATCTACAACCTGGAGCGCCATTATAATAACCTTGCAGGATTCGACAAACGCGAGGACGACTATTTGCCAAAACGTTTCACGGAAGAGCCGGGCACCGGAAACAGCGCTGGACAGCTGAGCCGAATGGACATCATGCTGGATGAATATTATCAAGTGCGCGGTTGGGTGGATGGAGTCGTACCGGAAAACAAGCTGAAAGAGTTGGGCATTTCCTAAGGGGACGCGAAAAAAGGTGGAATCAGCTTCCACCTTTTTTTCTACTACCCTCCCACACGAATGACCTTAACTTTAAAACGCGCTAATAGGTTAGTAAGGATCTCCTCATCATCAGCCTGAAATGAGATGAAAACGGCATTGACGTGAAAACGCTTGGTGATCGTGACGGTTTCCTCACGAAGGATTTCCGCCCGCCAGCCCTCTGCTTCGACCGTCGCCGGAAGTGTTTCATCGCTCGGCTTTCTGCCACCGCATTCTATCAGATAGGTGATCAGATGCGACAAGGGGATCCCGCGCAGCTCGAGAGTTTGCTCAATCATCCTATCCTCCCGCAACCGGTGGGAACAAGGCGAATTGATCAGCCTCATCGACAATCGTCTCTAGGCCTTCCGCATGAATCACATTGCGTCCGTTCAAAAAGACATGAACAAACGGCTGAAGTGTTCGTTCCGGTGTGAAAACTTCTTGTTCCAATGCGGGAAACATCCCGATGAGCGTTTCCAAAATATCGATGACCCGCCTGCCGTTCGTAAGAGGGACCTCGACCGCTTTAGCAGCACATATTTCACGGAAATTGGCAAAAACTTTCACTTTCATATCTGCGGAATTCTCCTTTTTCTTTTTATCGTGCTTGAAAATGCATTCGCTGTAAAGAACAAAATGTTTGAGTAGTGGAATTTTTCTGAATCAGGACGATTTTTTTCGAAAAATAACCAGTGTCCGGTTTGGGCCTGTTGAAAATGATTTGTCTGTGCATGACGCACGTGGATGGAGGCACATATGAAATTCTTCAATGTAAAAACGGTGATGGAGACGCTAGACCTGATCGCAAATGAATATCAACCAATCCGCCAACCGATCGAAGTGCCGCTCATCGAAGCGTTGGGAATGGTCAACGCTTTTGACATCTACTCGGACGAACAGGTGCCACATTTTTCCCGCTCAACGGTTGATGGCTTTGCCGTCAGGGCTATGGATACGTATGGTGCATCGGAATCGTTGCCCGCCTTCCTGTCGATTACAGGAAAGGTTGACATGGGGAGAGCAGCCACAATGAAGCTGCGAGAAGGACAAGCGCAGGCGATCCCAACAGGAGGAATGGTACCTGAAGGCGCAGACGGGGTCGTCATGATCGAGCATGTGGAGGAGTTAGGCGATCTGCTCAACGTGTACCGTCAAATTGCACCAGGCGAAAACATCATCCGCGCTGGTGATGATGTCCAAAGTGGCGAAAAAGTATTGGCGGCGGGCCGCAAGCTAAGGCCGCAAGAATTGGGCGTGCTGGCGGCGATCGGGAAAACGACGGTTTGGGTCTATCCACGACCGATTGTCGGAATTTTGTCCACCGGCGATGAGATCGTTCCGTGCGAAAAGCAAACGCTTGCTGCAGGTGAGATTCGTGACATCAACAGCATGACGGTGGGTGCAGCTGCGATGCAAGCAGGGGCGGAAGTGGTGTACGGCGGAATCGTAGCCGATGAGCTTGATTCGTTTGCCATACGGGCAAAAGAGCTTTACGACAAGGTTGATTTCCTCATTCTCTCGGGCGGAAGCTCGGTCGGAACCAGAGATTACTCCGTGCAGGTGCTGGAATCGCTGGGGAGTCCCGGCATTTTGGTACACGGCGTCTCGATAAAGCCGGGTAAGCCGACGATACTCGCAAAAGCGAATGGAAAGCCCGTGATGGGGCTTCCCGGACACCCAGCCTCCGCTTTAATTATTTTTCATCTCTTTGCGGGCCCGATCATCGAGAAGCTGCAAGGACGCAAGCACGAATCAACTGACAAGCGGCTAACAGCAAAACTGTCACGTAATGTCCCGTCTGCTGTAGGACGAACCGATTATGTCCGGGTGGGTCTAGAGGAGCGTGAGGACGGGCTTTGGGCGGTGCCGGTTTTTGGCAAGTCAGGCTTGATCACCACGTTGGTGGACAGTGATGGCATGGTTGAGATTCCCGCGAGCAAAGAAGGGATTTTAGAAGGCGAATTTGTGAAAGTACATATGTTTTACTAGGAAGCGTGCTTACGATGATGGAATTGCAGGAGGAGTAACATGCGCAAAATCTACCTGGAAGACAAACCGCTCCAAGAAGCGCAGCTTCAGCTGTGCGAACGGTTCCGCTTTGAGCCGCAAGTTGAGATTGTTTCGACGCCACGATCGCTCGGACGCGTGACGGCGCAGCCTGTATATGCAAAGGTATCGATGCCGAACTACCATGCGTCCGCGATGGATGGCATAGCGGTGAAAGCAGAGAAAACGTACGGTGCGTCCGAGCTTCAACCGCTGCGGTTAAAGCAAAATGATGAGTACGTCGTCGTCGATACCGGAGACCCGATACCCGCAGGATTTGACGCCGTTATCATGATTGAAGACATTCACCAGGTGGATGAGGAAACGGTCGAAATTTTGGATGCAGTTGCCCCATGGCAGCATATCCGCCCGATTGGCGAGGATGTGGTGGTAGGTGAGGTGATTGTACCGGATCACTATAAGCTGAGACCCGTCGATTTGGGTGCGCTGCTGGCTGGTGGTAATGTGACTGTCTCTGTTTTGCGAAAACCGAGAGTCGCGATCATTCCGACCGGAACGGAGCTGATCGCACCGGCCGAAAGCGTGAACGAGGGGGAAATCATCGAGTTTAACGGGACGGTTTTTTCTGCGTATGTGGAAGAGTGGGGCGGAGAACCGCTGTATCGGGGGATTGTTCCCGATGATTACGCGCTGATACGCGAGGCGGTTCGGACCGCTGTGAAGGAAGCAGACATCGTTCTTTTAAATGCGGGTTCATCGGCAGGTAGAGAAGATTACACCGTACATGTGCTTGAAGAGCTTGGGGAGGTGTTGACGCACGGCGTCGCTACACGTCCGGGAAAACCTGTCGTTGTCGGGATCGTCGAGGGAAAACCGGTGATCGGCTTGCCGGGGTATCCGGTTTCAGCCTACCTCAACCTGGAATGGTTTGCTCGACCGCTGATCCATCAGTATTATGGACTAATTGAGCCAAAGCGCCAGCGTATTCAGGCAAAAATCGGCCGTCGTATCGTGTCTGTCATGGGCGCAGAGGATTTCGTTCGGGTGACGATCGGATGCATTGATGGACAATACATTGTCAATCCGTTGACGCGTGCCGCTGGTGTTACGATGTCGATGGTCCGGGCCGACGGACTTTTGCGAATTCCACCTGGCCATTTGGGCTATGAGCAAGGTGAGATGGCGGAAGTAGAGCTCTACCGGCCTTTGGAACAGATCAACAATACGATCGTGTCGACGGGAAGCCATGATCTGTCGATGGATATTCTCCATACGCTGATTCGCCAAGAAAACCCACAGCTTTTTCTCAATTCCTCTCACGTAGGCAGCATGGGTGGAATATTGGCCGTACAAAAAGGAGAAGCACATATGGCGGGTGTCCATCTTTTCGATGAGGCAACTGGCACGTATAATGAAACATACATCGCTAAATATGCAAAGGAACGCGATGTCGTTTTGGTCCAGCTGGTTTATCGACAGCAAGGCTGGATCGTGCCGAAAGGAAATCCGCTGTCGATTCAGTCAGTGAATGATTTGACCCGAGCGAACATCACGTACATGAACCGTCAGCGCGGGGCTGGGACTCGCCTTTTGTTCGATTATTTGCTGAAAGAGCAGGCGATCAACAGAGAGGACATTTATGGATATTTGCGCGAGGCAGTCTCTCACCTGAGTGTAGCTGCCGCTGTTGCTGGGGGGACGGCTGATGTTGGACTCGGCATTTTTTCTGCCGCACAAGCGATGGGGTTAGATTTCATCCCCGTTGCAGAAGAGCGGTATGATCTTTTGATGAGCCGTACGTTTTTTGAGAGCCCAGAAGGCGCTACGCTGATGAAAATCATTCGTTCAGCAGAGTTTGCAGATCGGATGGAATCTTTGGGTGGCTATAGCTGCCGTGATTCAGGTACAATTCTTATACAATCGTGACTGATCCATCCTCTCGAAAGGAGAGTGAACAACATGCAAAACCACGTGTTAGACGCACGAAACCGTCCTCTCCGCGATTTGCGCATTTCCGTGACAGACAAATGCAATTTTCGCTGCCAATATTGCATGCCTGCAGACATTTTTGGTCCCGATTATCCATTTTTGCCGCAGCACAAGCTGCTGTCGTTTGAAGAGATCACTCGTCTTACGAAAATTTTCACCTCACTTGGGGTTGAGAAAATTCGCATCACTGGCGGCGAGCCGCTCATGCGCAAAGACTTACCGGAGTTAATTGCCATGATTCGCCAGGTGGATGGGGTACGCGATATCGCGATGACCACAAACGGCTCGCTTTTGGCCAAGCATGCCCATGCGTTGAAGGCGGCGGGGCTCGACCGTGTGACCGTCAGCCTGGACAGCCTCGACCGTGAGCGCTTTGGCAACATGAACGGTAGAGGATATGAGGTAGAGACGATTATCCAAGGAATCGACGCCGCGGCCGCGGCTGGGCTTTCTGTGAAAATCAATATGGTTGTTCAGCGGGGCGTAAACGACCAGGACGTGCTGCCGATGGCGATCTTTTTCCGTGAAAAAGGCTACACGCTCCGCTTCATCGAATTCATGGACGTTGGGAACAGCAATGGCTGGAAGCTCGATCAAGTCGTACCGAGCCAAGAGATCGTGGAGCTGATCCATGCCCACATGCCGCTTGAGCCTATCGATCCTAACTATTTTGGCGAAGTGGCCTCGCGCTATCGATATGTCGGAACTACGCAAGAAATCGGCTTGATCTCGTCGGTTACCCAGGCGTTTTGCTCGACCTGTACGCGAGCGAGGCTGTCAGCGGAAGGGAAGCTGTACAATTGTCTGTTTGCTTCTGTCGGCGAGGATTTGCGCGCTCCCATGCGTGAAGGTAAGAGTGATGAGGAGATTCGGGAACAGATTGTGGACATTTGGCAGAAGCGGGATGATCGCTATTCCGAGATCCGCTTGAGCAATACGCCGGACTTGCCGCCGCGTTCCAAGGTGGAGATGTCGCATATCGGCGGCTAAAAATGGATGCCAGTGAACGTTAGAAAACCTGGCTACGCCAAGCTTTTGGCGGAGCCGCGGTTGCACTTATACTGGATAAGAATTTTATAAATTCTTATCTGTACAAAAAAGGGGACCTGCAAAGATCCCCTTTTCGCGTTATTATTCATACGAGGAAGAAAGCGGATTCCATGGGCCTTGCTGATGACCCTTCCATTCGCTTCCATCTTCCCACAATTCTTTTTTCCAGATCGGTACGATTTGTTTGAGGCGTTCAATCGCATAGCGTCCAGCCTCAAACGACTCATCACGGTGAGGCGTCGCCACGGCGATGACAACCGCGATGTCTTCGATCGCTAGATTGCCGATGCGGTGATGCATGGCGACCTCCGCTTGCGGCCAACGCTCTTTGATTTCGCTTGCGACCTGCTGCATCTTTTGCACGGCCATTGGTACATAGGCTTCATACGTGAGAGAGACTGTTCGCTGACCGTGGGTGAATTCACGCACAGTTCCGACAAACGTCAGGATGGCACCGGCACGAGGGTTGGAAACCAGCTTGACCAGCGCGTCCGCAGAAATCGGCTGCTCGGTGATTTGGAAGCGAGGATCTTCGCCGCCGCTGACTGGTGGAAGGATGGCAACCTCGTCGTTTTGCGAGATGGTTGTATCTGGATTGGCATACTCTTGGTTTACAGAAACAAAGCAGTTGGGCAAAAGCTCGGCCAGCTGCGGATAGTCGGAACCGATCGTTTCTAGCAGCGCATGAACGGTGGCTGATTCATCTACTTCAATCAGCAGCTCACGCTTGCCGGCCCGCTCGGCAAGCCCTGCGAATAAGAGGATTTTCACTTGCATCTGCATTCTCCTTTGCGGATGAACTATACTATGACAATATCACAAGATGGCTCGTCTTGATAGAGAGTGAGCAGGTTTTTGGATAGACCAACTAGGAGGAGAACATGACAGACCGATTGACACATTTCAACGAACAAAACCGCGCGCAAATGGTAGACGTATCTGACAAACAAGTGACCACGCGGACTGCGGTCGCGCACAGCCGTGTCCAAATGAAGCCGGAAACGATGCAGCGCATTCGCGAGGGTACGATCAGCAAAGGGGACGTGCTGGCTGTCGCGCAGGTGGCAGGGATCATGGCCGCCAAAAAAACCGCTGACATCATCCCCATGTGCCATCCGCTGCCGCTGACCAAAATCAACATCTCATTCGGCTACGAGGGCGAGGATACCTTGCTGATCGAAGCGGAAGTGAAAACGACCGGTAAAACTGGAGTGGAAATGGAGGCGCTCACGGCGGCCAGCGTAGTCGGGTTGACGGTGTATGATATGTGCAAAGCGATGGACAAAGGAATGATTCTCGGTCCGACGTATTTGCAGAGCAAAACAGGCGGGAAAAATGGCGATTTCGATCGCAGCGCACAGGAATAATCAACCGAAGAAAAAAGCTCAGGCCTCATGTAGGACGGCCTGAGCTTTTTGAGTCGTGCAAAAGACCGATGACCCACTGGCACCATTCCAGCTGATCTTTGGAGCTGCGCACGGCACGGTGCAGCAACACGAAATCACCGAAAAACGGAGAGCTGAAATCTTCTACGGTGTTCCCATGCTTCGCTTTCAAGTCTGCCAGCATTTCTTGATAGGTGGCCAATTTACCCTCGTATTCGGAGATCCGATGGGAAAACAAAGCGATGGCCGCTTGTGCATCGGTCAGCCAGAGACAGTATGTTTTCAAAAACAGTTCATCACGGGTGATCGGGGCTGAAGCAGGTTCGGCTAACCACGCCTGCAAGGCATCTCGCCCTTTTTGCGTGATGGTGTACATTTTTTTGTCCGGCTTCTCTGTCTGTTCCACTCGCGTGTATTGCAGATAGCCTTCACCCTCCAGATTGGCGAGCAGTGGATAGATTTGGCTGTGCTTCGCCTGCCAAAACGGCTGCAGCTGGAGCATCAGTTCGTAGCCGCTACACGATTTACGGGCCAAGAGCCCGAGCAACCCATATGAGAGTGTGTTCATTTCCTTCACCTCAAGCGATCTTGTTGAAAATGCCAAACCGTTTGCAAAAACGTTTGTCCTACTATTCTCCACGCAAGGCGCGATTCCTTTTGACAGAATAAAATGCGAAATGAAAACGCATGCAAGAATGATTGACGTGATTTGCAACTTTTGATAAGATTCCAATAAATGCATATGAGCGGATGATGATTGCGGGAGAGACCGGATGATGTGATGAGGCCGGCACCGAAGGAGCAAGCACCCATAAAACCCTTGGGATGCAATCTCTCAGGTACAATGTACCGCAAGCGGACGCACCTCTGGAGAGAGCTACGAGCCACCCAAGGGGAATACTTCGGCCAAGACAAGTTCAGTATGCTAGTCTGGCGGAAGTTAAACTCTCAGGTAAAAAGGACAGAGGAAAGGTAGATTACGGTCTATCTTTCCCTGTTCTTTTTTTACGTTTTCGGGAAAGGTGCCGACTTTTGAAGGGGGATGCGGCATGGGGCTGCGCGAAGCGGATTGGGAGATTTTTCAGGCAATTGAGGATGAGAGAGGACGCCAGCAGGACACGCTGGAGCTGATCGCGTCCGAAAATTTTGTCAGCGAAGACGTAATGGCGGCAATGGGATCCGTTTTGACCAACAAATATGCGGAAGGGTATCCGGGCAAGCGCTACTACGGTGGCTGCGAGCATGTAGATGTCGTCGAACAACTGGCCATCGATCGCTTGACGAAATTGTTCGGGGCGAGCTTTGCCAATGTGCAGCCGCATTCCGGTGCACAAGCGAATACAGCGGTCTATTATTCGTTGCTGCAGCCAGGTGATACGATCATGGGCATGAATCTGTCCCACGGCGGGCATTTAACGCATGGCAGTCCAGTCAGTATCTCAGGCAAGTGGTTTGGCGTCGTCGCCTATGGCGTGCGCGAGGATACGCATCTGATCGATTATGACGAGGTAGAGGCTGTCGCCCTGCGCGAGCGTCCGAAGCTGATCATCGCAGGTGCCAGTGCATATCCGCGAGTCATCGATTTTTCCCGTTTCAAGGAGATTGCCGATAAGACAGGAGCCCGCTTCATGGTCGATATGGCACATATCGCCGGGCTGGTGGCGGCAGGACTTCATCCATCGCCAGTGCCCCATGCGGATGTTACGACATCGACGACGCACAAGACGTTGCGCGGACCGCGCGGCGGCGTCATTTTGACGAATGATGAGGAGCTGTCCAAAAGGTTCAACAAAGCGATCTTCCCGGGTATCCAGGGCGGTCCGCTGATGCATGTGATCGCGGCGAAGGCTGTCTCCTTTAAGGAAGCGCTCAGCCCAGATTTTCGTACGTATGCCAGCCAGGTTGTGAAAAATGCAAAGGCGCTCGCCGATGCTTTGCTGCAGGAAGGAGCAACGCTCGTTTCCGGAGGGACCGACAATCATCTGGTCCTGCTGGATGTGCGGCCGTGGGGCTTGACGGGAAAAGAAGCAGAGCATGTGTTGGAGACTGCTGGCATCACGGTGAACAAAAACACCATCCCGTTCGATACGGCGAGTCCGTTCGTAACAAGTGGCGTTCGCATTGGAACGGCTGCAATAACGACGCGCGGCATGAATGAGGAGGATATGATATCGATCGGCAAGGCGATTGCGTCGGTTTTAAAGGCAAAAGGGGATGCACAGACGACGGACAAAGTGCGCGAGACCATCCGCGAGCTGTGCCAGGCGTATCCGCTGTATCAATGTCAGACGAGCGGATAGGAGGCGGCCCATGATTTACAACAGCTGCTTTGATATCATCGGACCGATCATGGTTGGGCCCTCTAGTTCGCATACCGCAGGGGCGGTATCGATCGGCAAATTCGTGTACGACTACCTTGGCTGCATGCCCGAATCCGTGCAGATCGTATTTTATGATTCGTTCGCTCAGACGTATCGCGGGCACGGGACGGATAAAGCGATAGTCGGCGGCCTGCTCGGACTGGAAACGGATGACTTGCGGATCAGGCACGCGCGCGAGCTGGCGGAAGAGGCAGGCGTGGAGGTTGGTTTCACCTTGGCGGACATGTGCCCGTTTTATCTTCATCCTAATACAGTGCTGATTACAGCGAGTGTCGGTGATCGACAGGTCAATATCGGCGGTGCATCGCTTGGCGGCGGAATTTCCACTATCGCGTATATCAACGGGCATGTTGTTGATATTCCGCTCAATGTACCATATGATCTTGAACGCATTCGCCAGCAAACCGAACTGCTACAACTTGAATCCACGGGGAGAGAAATGGCATGGACTTCACAACAATGACTGAGCTTCTCGCATGCTGCCACCGTGAGCAAAAAAGCATCGCGGACATCATGCTTGACGTCGAACAGCAAAAATCGGGCCGGTCGCGGGAAACGATCATCGAGATGATGACGGAACGGCTAATCAAAATGAAGCGGGCCGTCGATCAAGGGGTTGCCGATCCATCAAGCGCGCCAAGCGGAATCTCGGGCGGCGACGCGTACCGGATGAAAGCCTACCTCGAAAAAGGTGACTTTTTGTCAGGAGCGATCATAGCGGATTCCATGCGTTTTGCGTTTGCCACATCGGAAACGAATGCGCGCATGGGGGTAATCGTGGCGACTCCTACAGCTGGCTCTGCCGGCATCTTGCCCGGCGTCCTGTTTTCTTTGCACGAAAATGCAAACATTCCTTATGACGAGCTGGTCAAAGGGCTATTCACCGCAAGCGCCATTGGATACGTCATCGCCAACCGCGCCTTCATATCTGGGGCTGCGGGGGGGTGTCAGGCCGAAATCGGCTCCGCCACGGCAATGGCGGCGGCAGCGATTGTCGAGCTAAAAAAAGGCACGCCGGAGCAGGCTGTTCAAGCAGCGGCCATCGCGTTGAAATCGTTGTTGGGGCTTGTGTGCGATCCAGTGGCTGGGTTGGTGGAAGTGCCTTGCATCAAGCGAAATGTAATCGGCACTTCGATCGCCATTTCATCAGCGGATATCGCACTGGCTGGTATCGAAAGCAGGATCCCATGCGATGAGGTGGTCGGGGCCATGTATGAGATCGGCAAGTCGATGCCGCGTGCCTTGCGTGAAACAGCCTTGGGCGGGCTTGCAGCGACACCGACTGGCAAACAGATTCAAAAGCGCGTGATGGGCGCGGAAATGTAATAAATAGAAGCAGAGGAGAGACTTCGGGATATGGCAAACGTGGTTGCGAATTTTTTGTACAGCAAAGAGCATGAATGGGTGGAGGTGATCGGAGAAGGCCGCGTGCGCGTGGGCATAACGGATTTTGCCCAGCACCAGCTTGGCGATCTCGTGTTTGTCGATTTGCCGCAAGTCGGCGCATCGGTAACGGCGGATGATAGCATGGGCTCGGTGGAATCGGTCAAGGCTGTTTCGGATATTTTTTCGCCGGTTACAGGTACGGTCGTGGAGGTTAATCCGGTGCTTGAGGATGAGCCAGAAACGATCAACAGCGATCCGTTCCAAGGCGGCTGGATGGTTGTTGTCGAGCTTAGCGATCCTGACGAGCTGAACGGGTTGATGAACGCGGAGCAGTATGCTGCGTTTACAGAAGAAGAATAAGAACGAAACATTACAGAACTGTAATCTTCGTGTAAGCTGCTTCGATGGTTTGACTTTTCAACGCTCTCTATAATGGGAACCAAGAGTACCGCATGTAGAGAAAGGAATCGTTGAGAACATGGAGACGAACCAAGAGCGAGTCGAACTGATCGAATTCATTTATAGACAACATTATTCGTATTTGTCTTACAATTTATCCACTTTGACACCTGACAAACAGCTGGTGGAAGACATCATTCAGGATGTGTTCACCGCATTGATGAGGCGCCCGGACCTTGTGATTGACATGAAGCATGTGCGCCAATATTTGCTCCGCAGCGGAAAAAACCGCTTGATTGACATTTACCGCAAAGCGAAACCAGCACTGTGCGGGGATGATCAAGTGATCAACGAAGCGGCCGGCAGCCAAGCGTCTTTTGAGACAAAAGTCGTGCTCGGCGATGTGATTGAAGAAGTGCTCAACGAGCTGCCGGAATCGTACCGTTACGTCATTTTGGCACGTGATTATTACGGCTACAGCTTTCAGGAGATCGCTGACGCGACCGGAGGCTCCTGCAACAGCGTCAAGACCAAGATTTGCCGGGCGCGTAAACAGTTCAACAATACGTATAAAAAGGTTGCGAACGGTTAAGTATAGCGTGAATAGCATCTTGTGGAACGAGGATTCCGCAGGATGCTTTTTTTGTGGGTGTCAAGTCAGCACGTTTCCGCTTCCCTGCTGCTCGTCAGAAATGATACAATGCAACAAGAGAAACTGTTACAAAAAAAGGAGCAGAAGAGAAGCCATATGGAACAAGTAATTATCATCGGCGCAGGCCCTTGCGGCTTGTCTGCTGCCATCGAATTGAAAAAGGCGGGGATCGATGCGCTGATCATCGAAAAAGGGGCGGTCGTGCAATCGATCAGCAACTATCCGACATACATGATATTTCATAGCACGCCGGAGCTGCTCGAAATCGGAGAAATTCCGTTCACGACGATCCAAGAAAAGCCGTCTCGCCAGGAGGCCCTCAACTATTATCGGATCACAGCCAAGCGTTATCAGTTGCGTATCCAAACGTATGAAAAGGTGGTAGAAGTCGAGCCGTTATCAGACGGGTTCCGGCTTACGACGCAAGACCGATTTGGCGATGAAAAAAGCTACGATACAAAACGTGTCATCATCGCCACAGGCTATTTTGACCATCCGAACAAATTGGGCATTCCCGGTGAAGAACTGCCGAAGGTATCGTCACGTTACACAGAGGCGCATCCATATACCGGTATGAACGTCGCCATTGTGGGTGGCAACAACTCCGCCGTAGACGCTGCGCTTGATCTGGAGCGCGCGGGAGCGAACGTGACCGTTGTTTACCGGGGGGCTGAGGTATCGAGCCATGTCAAAGCATGGACAAAGCCACTGTTTTTAAGTGCAGCGGAGAAAGGCAAAATCAACGTCATGTACTCGTCTGCCGTGAAAGAGATTCGAAAGCATGTAATCTTGGTCCAAACAGGCGATGAGGTAGTGGAGCTGGCCAATGATTTTGTCTTCACGTTGATCGGCTTTCGTCCGGACCGGTCCCTCTTGCAAAAGCTTGGCGTCAGCTTTGACGAAGTGTCGGGTTCGCCAGCATTCCATCCTGAAACGATGGAGACCGCGGTGCCGAACCTGTATATCGCTGGGGTCATTGCCGCTGGCTACAGAGGCAATTCCATTTTCATCGAGAACGGCCGCCATCACGGGAAGCTCATCGCTGCGCACATTGTAGGGCAGGGGTAAAATAGACCTCGTAATAGGAAAAGAAAAAAGAGCCATTTGATTATGGCTCATAAATCATTTTGCGGGTCATCCCGCCATCGACGTTCAGGTTCGTTCCCGTGACAAATTGATTGGAAGGGTCTGTCAAATAGAAGCAAGCCTTCACGATATCCGCGGGGGAACCAACCCTTCCTGCGGGGTGCTGCGTATGGTCCACATCCCGTAGTACATCATAATCACCCGTCTCGATCCAACCAGGGGAAATACAGTTCACCCGGATGTTATCTGGTCCGAGCGAGACGGCGAGAGCATGGGTAAGCGCAACAATGCCGCCTTTTGAAGCAGCGTATGCCTCGGAATTCGGCTCGGACATGAATGCCCGTGTCGAAGCGAGGTTGACGATCGAGCCTCCGCGCCCGTCTTGGCGCATCCGTTTGGCTGCTTCTCTTGCACAAAGAAAGGTACCGCGCAAATTGGTGTGTAGCACATCATCCCAATCCTCGAGCGAAAGCTCATATGGCGAATTCCAGCGCCCGATCCCCGCGTTGTTGATCAAAATGTCGACGGTGCCGTAAGCGGTCACAGCGCTTTCGATCAATGCGGCAATGTCCATCGGGTACCGCATATCAGCCCGCACGAACTGAGCGACACCTCCATCGGCGAGAATCTGCGTAACAGCAGACTCGCCTTTTTCAGCATCGATGTCGGCGAGCGTGATGCGGGCGCCCGCTTTTCCATAGGCGATGGAAAGCTCACGGCCGATCCCGTTGCCGGCGCCGGTTATAATCACAGACAAATGGTGAAAAGTCATAGGCAATTCTCCTTTTATTGGTTGCTTACTTACTGGCGGCAAAGGGATTGCGTATCATTGGGATATGTATCCAAGCAGAATTTATTATTACTTTTGCTCACCTTATTATACTTGGGTGGATCCAGAACCCGCATTAACCTAACAAAAGATGCCGAAGCGCCCAGACGTTACTGTGTGGGCCATTCGGCATTTTTCTTATTTGCTACTAAACCTGTGGTCCAAAGGCGAATACTTAAGTCCAGCAAAAATAGGTCATCTGGATCAATCAAAGAACGGTCTGTTAAGCTTTCTATTTTCCGTAAGCGATACAGAAGGGACTGACGATGTAGATTCAAGGCACGGGATGTTTGGCTAACATTCATTTGGTTGCGGATATAGGCAATTAAGGTTTCAACTAAGTCCAGTTCTTTATGCTGGTCATAAACAAGTAAGGAACCAATCGTAGATAAAGTGATTTCCTGAATTTCGGGACTATTGGCTAAACTGTTCAAGGCTCGGAATATTCCCGTATTGGTGAACGTGCTGCGGTTCCCCGGCCCTTTTTGGTGGATTCCGATATCCAAAGCGATACGTGCATCATTGAAGCTTTGGTGGAAGCTTTTTACACCGGCATGATTCTCACCGACTCCCCATGACATGATGATTCCTGGGAGTGCTTGCTGCAATCGAGAATCTACCCGATTCAGGAAGCCATTAACGGTATCAAGAATGGAATCCATCGGGATTTCGAGGAATATGATTAAACGTCCCTGATGGTGGGTGATCATGACCCTTCTTTGGATGGAGTTAGCCGCTTCCTCAACTTTCTTTTCGATGAGTCGGTAAGCAGTTTTTGTCCATTGATCGAAAGAATCACGAGCAGAATTACTTTTTTCGTATAGGATGTCAAAATTGGATACAGAGCCTAAGATACAGACGTGGGGAAGCTCCACTTGGTAATCCAACGCTTTTGCCCTTGATAGAATAAGTTCCCATACTTGCTCCCCCTTAGCAAGCATCCAGACAAAATCATCTCGCAATCGTAGCTCGGTTTCGAAGATCACATTTTCCCGTTGAAACCATAAGCAAAGGGCGACAACAGCGTGATTTAACAAATATTCTTCACCGTTACACAAAAAATGTTCAATAGGGACATCTTGAGGTAGTTCAAATCCAAGATAGCCATGGAGTGTATTGGCGGTCTCGATTTTATACGTAATGAGAGAATTTTCAGTCATTAACATACAATTTTTACCTATTTCAATCATTGATCCTTGATCGTGATTTGATTGCCACTTCTCCTGCAGGCTTTGAGAGTTACGGCTTTTTCCGTTTATGACTCCTTCTGTATCAAGAATAATGACAGCACAGTCCATTTCATGACTAATGACTTCCGCTGCGTCAGTGAGGGAGCCGCCTGTCAAAAATTGATGGAGCAGCTGTTTCTGGAGCTCTTCCGCTCGATTTGCATTGTGGCGCAGCCAATTATTTAACGCTCCTAAAATCGATTGCGTAATATCGGCAAAGCGTAACTCCCAAGGAAGTTCAATAAGCGGGAATTGACGAGTCTCGGCCAATTCCAGTACTTCTGGAGGGAAGCCACTGACGTGATGACCAGTTGCTACACCCAATGCAGCGGCTCCAGAGTCGATTACGTCTTGTACGAATTTTTTGAATGCAGAGACATCCGCACCGCAACCGATTGCCGTAGTCAAAACAAATTCATTTTTCCGAACAAAATCTTCTACGGGGATTTCAATTACAGATATCGATTCTACCAGTCGCTCAATTAATATGCCTTCTGCGGAACGGACTGTAGAGCGCTTCATCACATCGATTTCCATTACATCCTTCATGGAAAACTTCAATTTACCCCCATCCCATCTTTCTTTTTTATCTGCAAGTGATTAAGCGTAAACGAATTATACAAATGGGAAAATGTAATGTCAATTTTTAAAAATGACTATACACAGTTCAATGTAGAATGGTTCTTTCATTAGCTAAAATGACTACAGTTCAACGAAAAAGTTCATACACATTTGCAGATGTTGCCTTGCATGAGAGCGTTTACTATTTAGTTACAAGTTGCAAAAACATTCGAACATAAAGGGGAGTTGCAATGCAAAACAGCTATTGAAAAACAACAGTGGTCATGTTAACCAACGGTAAGCACAACTAAGAATGACCCAGTTCTCCATTGGTGCTTTGAAAAATAACCAAGGTTAACCGAATCTCGATTCATAAAAAACAGTTTACTAGGAGGAAATTCGAATGGCTAAAAATTTTAAAAATGTAGATGTTGCAACAAAGTCTGTATGGGCTGGTGAAGAAGAATATTTAGTTCACGGGGCTACCCAAGTCCCTGTTATGGTCAGTGTTGCTTATGGATACGACGATATGGACGAATGGTATGAGGTAGCAACGTATAAGAAACATGGCCATATTTACGGACGTAATACCAACCCAACCGTTCAAGCTTTTGAAGACAAAGTGAAAATCTTGGAAGGAGCCGAGGCGGCAACAAGTTTTTCTACTGGTATGGCAGCGATCAGCAACACATTGTACACCTTCCTTCGACCGGGCGATCGCATCGTTTCCATAAAGGACACGTACGGTGGAACAAATAAAATTTTCACCGAGTTTTTACCGCAAATGGGTATTGAAGTCGTGCTTTGTGACACGGGTGAACATGAACAAATCGAAGCAGCAGTAGCAAATGGATGCAAAATTTTATATTTGGAAACGCCTACAAATCCTACCGTGAAAATTACCGATATCGAACGGATGGCAGCTGCAGGTCATGCAGTAGGAGCATTGGTTGTAGTGGACAACACGTTCGCTACACCAATTAACCAAAATCCACTTCAATTAGGTGCTGACTTGGTCCTCCACAGTGCCACAAAATTCCTTGGTGGGCATGCGGATGCACTTGGCGGTGTGGTTTGCGGAGCGAAAGATTTGGTTAAGAAGATTTACCACTATCGTGAAATCAATGGAGCTACCATGGATCCTTGGGCAGCTTACCTGCTCTTAAGAGGAATGAAAACACTGAAACTTCGAGTTGAACAGCAAGAGAAGAACGCGAAGGCTATTGCGGAGTACTTGCAAACGAAGGATATTGTGGAAGCTGTTTACTATCCGGGATTAGAAACACACAAGCATCATGATATCGCGAAGAAGCAAATGCGTGGATTCGGAGGCATGTTAAGCTTTGCGGTGAAGGGCGGTATGGATTCAGTAAGAGTATTCCTGCCTAAATTGCAATTTGCAAACCGCGCGGCTAACCTTGGTGCGGTAGAAACGACTTATGGTCCTGCCCGTACCACAAGCCATGTAGAATGTACACCTGAGGAACGCGCAGCAGTGGGAATTCCTGAAGGCTTGGTTCGTCTCTCTTGCGGTATCGAAGATGCTAATGATCTCATTGCTGACTTGGAACAAGCTTTTGCCTTTCTTGAATCCAATTTGGAAGTGACCAAATAAATAAACCATTCGGGCAGACTGTATCGGTCTGCCCGTCGATTCTAGAGCAGAAGCGACAGGAGAGAATTTACTATGGAACATCGTATTGCTTTACTAGGCTTTGGAGTCGTTGGCCAGGGACTGGCTGAAATTTTGCGAGACAAAAGTTACGCGTTACGTAGTGGTCTTGGTTTTGATGGTCTGATTGTGGCAATTTCTGATCCCATGAAAGGGTCGCTCTATCATCCGGAAGGGTTGGATCTGAGCCAGGCACTAAAAGCTGTAAAAGACACAGGAACACTGGATGCATATCCCGATACGCCTGGATTGATTCGTGGCTGGGATAGCTTTCAAACGATTCGGGAGAGCAATGCAGAGACAATTGTAGAAATTACGTTCACCGACGTAAAAACAGGACAACCAGCCATCGATCATTGTCGAGCAGCCTTTCAATGTCAGAAAAACGTAGTGATGAGCAATAAAGGACCGGTTGCGTTAGCTTATCAGGAATTGTCACAGTTGGCGAAAGAAAAAGGGGTTCGTTGGGGTTATGAAGGAACAGTGATGTCTGGAACTCCTGCTTTACGAATGCCGATCGTTGCCCTCGCCGGAAATGAAATAAGCGAAGTGAAAGGGATCTTGAACGGGACGACCAACTACATCCTCACGAAGATGGAAGAAGGTTACACATACGAAGATGCCCTAAAAGAAGCTCAGTCATTGGGTTATGCAGAAGCGGATCCAACAAGTGACGTTGAAGGATATGATGCCCAGTATAAGGTTGTTATTTTAGCCAATGTGGTTATGAATACGCCGTTAAAACGGGATCAAGTATCATGCGATGGAATCAGTAGCCTCACACCACAAGATATTGAATCGGCGAGGTCACAAGGGAAACGCTGGAAGTTAATTGGTCGTGCAAGAAAAGAAGGGGAACAGGTGGTGGCAAGTGTTGCACCAGAAATGATTCCCGTAACGGATCCACTCGCTGGAATTATGGGTGCTACAAATGCGGTTACGTACGATTGCGATCTAGCGGGTCCGATTACCTTGGTTGGAGCTGGAGCAGGCCGTAAGGAAACCGGGTTTTCCATTCTTATTGACCTGATCAATATAGCACGAGAACAACTTTAGAACGAAAGGAGAATGGAAGGTGGTTTTGTCTGTGAACACGAGTGTAAAGGGAAGAAAGATGCTGGTTGAAGGGCAATGGATGGAATGCGAACAGGTTATTGAAGTCCGCGATCCGAAAAACAATAGCTTGATTGATACCGTTCCTGCCGCTACTGCTGAAGACATGCGTAAGGCGATTGAAGCAGCGAAGGAAGGGGTTAAAATCGCAGCCGAAATGCCTGTTCATGAACGGATTGCCGTCTTGAACAGAGCAGCTGATAGCATTCAAAGACGCAGCGAGGAATTCGCTACCATGATTGCTCGCGAGGGAAGCAAGACGATACGGGAAGCGCGAAAAGAAGTCAGACGTTGTGTCGAGACGCTTCGGATTAGTGCAGAAGAAGCGAGGCGGATTCATGGAGAGACGATTTCTTTTGACCAAATGCCAGGTAGCGAGAATCGGATCGGTTACTTCTATCGTTTTCCGATTGGATTAATCGCAGCGATCACACCGTTTAATGATCCATTAAACCTGGTGGCGCATAAAGTAGGACCTGCTATCGCATCGGGCAATGCGATTATCGTCAAGCCTGCAGAAGCGACGCCGATCAGTGCGCTGCTGCTTGCTGAAGCATTTGATGAGGCTGGTTTACCGCCAAAGGTTTTGAGTGTGATTACAGGAAACGTCAGTGAAATTGGAGATGTTTTAATCACCCATCCTGATGTGCGGATGATTTCCTTTACTGGTGGCTTGCAAGCAGGACAGGAAATTTTAAGTAAAGCGGGTTTGAAAAAGATAGGGATGGAGCTTGGTTCAAATTCTCCGGTCATTGTATTGAGCGATGCCGACCTCGATGAAGCGGTAGAAGCAAACGTTTCGGGCGCTTTTTGGGCTGCAGGCCAAAATTGTCTCGGCGTGCAACGGATCTATGTGGAAGAATCGATATTTCAAGAGTTTGCAGCCAAATTCATTGAACGCACCTTACAGTACCGTGTAGGTGACAAGCTGTCTGAATTGACGGATATGGGCCCCATGATCAGCGAACGTGCTGCGATCCGTGTAGAGAAATGGGTAAACGAAGCGATTGAAAAAGGCGCTACGCTGCTTTGTGGGGGACGCCGGGACGGAGCGTATTACATGCCAACCGTGCTGACGAATTTGCCGAGCGATTGTACACTTGCGGAAGAAGAAGTATTCGGACCGGTCGTTACCTTGCACCCCGTGTCGGATTTGGATGCTGCTATTCAACAGTCAAATCATGTAAACTTCGGGTTGCATGCTGGTATTTTTACCCGTGATTTAGACAAAGCATTTAAGGCGATTCGTCACTTAGATGTAGGAGGTGTTATGGTAAACGATAGCACTGACTACCGGATCGACGGAATGCCTTTCGGCGGTGTGAAGGGATCCGGTTTAGGCAGAGAAGGAGTTAAGTTCGCCATCCATGAAATGACAGAACCCAAGGTAGTTTGCTTTAAGCTTTCAAAATAAGTTCTAGTTTTTGTTAGAGGAGGGCACGTGATGCTCTCCTTTTTTGTTATCGCCAACCCTTACCCTATACATATTGACTACAACACTCGAGAAATCTTCATACAGTTTTGCAGATGTATCAAAATCAACATGGAATTACAATTTGGAAAGCAGAAAATTAGTATTCTGCAAATAGACCAGAGAAAACACAAGGCTAGAAGGAGAGGGTTTTAGCCATCTGTGGTAGCGCTTACAAAAGGAGGAATAAAGATGGAGCAATTGAATTTGACAACAGAATCAAACGTGACAGAGACAAAGTCAGAAGGAAGATTACATCGCACGCTAAAAACACGACATTTATCGATGATTGCACTTGGGGGAGCCATTGGTACGGGGCTGTTCCTGGCTAGTGGATCATCGATCAGTACAGCAGGAGCTGGTGGCGCGCTAGTGGCCTTTCTTGCAGTCGGTATCATGATTTATTTTATGATGACGAGCTTGGGAGAAATGGCTACACTGATTCCCTCAGCAGGATCCTTTGATACGTATGCAACGAGATTTGTCGATCCAGCGTTAGGGTTTGCCATTGGCTGGAGCTATTGGGCAACTTGGGCTTTGACATTGCCTACAGAGCTTACTGCCGCTTCTTTGGTGATGAAATATTGGTTTCCCGATTCTTCCTCTTTTCTGTGGTGCTTCCTATTTCTTTCTCTGATGCTTTTGCTCAATGTTTTTTCGGCTAGAGGGTATGGTGAAGGTGAATATTGGTTCTCGATTATAAAGGTGGCTACCATCATCCTGTTTTTGATCGCCGGACTTGCCATGATCGTGGGAATTCTAGGTGGGAAAGCAGTTGGTTTTGAAAATTTTAATCTCGGTGGTACGCCATTTCACGGTGGTTTTGCTGCGATTTTCATAGTCTTTCTAGCAGCAGGATTTTCGTTTCAAGGAACGGAATTAGTTGGTCTTGCATCGGGTGAAGCAGAGAACCCGGAAAAAACGATACCCAAATCGATCAAGCAAACGTTTTGGCGAATTCTCATTTTTTATGTACTAGCGATCTTTGTCATTGGTATCCTCATTCCTTATAATGATCCGAGTCTGCTGAATTCCAGCACGGATGTAGCAGTAAGTCCATTCACACTTGTTTTCAAGAGAGCTGGTCTCGCCGCGGCAGCTGCCGTCATGAATACGGTTATTCTCACAGCAGTGCTATCAGCTGGAAATGCATCCATCTATGCATCATCGCGTATGCTTTGGGCCTTGGCAAAAGAGGGGAAAGCCCCCCGTTGTTTTACAAAATTAAGCTCCAAAGGAGTTCCCTTGAATGCCATTTTCCTCGTTGTCATTGTTGGAATGCTTGCGTTTTTATCTTCCTTTTATGGAAACGGTGTTGTTTATTCATGGTTAATCAGTGCTACTGGTTTAGTAGGATTCTATACATGGCTTGGGATTTCCATTAGTCATTACCGATTCCGCAAGGCGTATATCGCACAAGGAAGAGATCTAAACAAACTGGTTTACAAGGCAAAATGGTTCCCGTTTGGTCCTATCTTTTCGATCGTAATAAGCATCATGATCATTCTTGGACAAAGCTATAGCTTTGCCACAAGTGGTGACTCCATTCCTTGGGGGGATTTTATTGCACCGTATTCTTCTCTCCCGATCTTCCTGGTGACTTGGATAGGGTATAAGTACATGAAAAAAACGAAGGTTGTTCCCTTAGAAGAGTGTGATTTTGAGTTTAAAGATTAATGGTGAAATAACGATAAACAGCGGCTAGTCTAAGACTTTCTTATCAGGTCTTAGGTGGTCGCTGTTTTATTTGAATTTGACATGTTAATTTTATGGAAATTGTACCTTTTTTCATGTCAGAATGTATATTACTATTTGTGTTGACAAGGAGGTACTTGCGTTATATCCCAAAGCATTTAGAATGATGTCCAGGCTTTGCTTGCATGTAATGTAATCAAAATGAACAAGCTAGTACAATTCGTTATGAAGGAGAGCGGTAATCATGTATATTCCTAAATATTACAAAGTGACAGATATAGATGAAATTAGAGAATTCATCGAAAAGAACTCATTTGGTACGCTTGTAACAACAAAACAGGGAAAACCAATTGCTACGCATATACCATTGGAGCTAAGAAAAAATGGAGATGACTTCTATATTACGGGGCACATGGCCTATGGAAACCCACAATGGAAGACATTTGAAACCTGTGAGAGTGTACTCGTTATGTACCAAGGACCACATGCTTATATCTCGTCTTCTTGGTACGGGCATGAAAATGTTCCAACATGGAATTACCAAGCCGTACATGTATATGGCTCGGCTAGCATTCTCTCACAAGAGGAGCTAAAAGAAGATCTAAAGTTGCTGCTACAAAAATACGAGAACCATCGTGACAATCCTATTTTATGGGAAAAGCTTTCTCCCCAATTTCTAGAGGATGAAATAAAAGGCATCGTTGGTTTTAAAATAAAAGTGCAAGAAATTCAAGCAGCCTATAAACTAAGTCAAACTCGAAATGAAGCGGATTACCAAAATATCGTTCATAAATTGTCTGAAGAAGAAGATGCGAACGCGAAAGAATTGGCGAAAGTGATGAACAAAAGGATGACAGAAAAGTAAAACCTTCCTTTGAAAGTTCCCCGTTTGCCCCTAGGGTAGACTTCAATCATTGAAGTTTGCCCTATTTTCATATTCACCAAAACCATGTTTAGCGTAAACTTATTATAAACGCTTTATATAAAAATAGTATTTTTCATTTGAGCTTCCTCTGACATATGCATTTGTTCGATATTGTACCTTTTTGTATGTCAACTTGTATATTATTATTTTTTAATCGGATATTTATACAAGATGAGAGGATGATGATTGTGTACATTCCTAAGTACTATCGTATGGAACATGATAAGGCAGTTCAACTTATGAAATCGAACCCGTTTGCCTTACTGATTACTGTTGACGGATATCGCCCATTGGCTACACATATCCCGTTGGAAATTCGTGAAGACGAAGGGAAAATCTATGCAACTGGGCACATTGCATACGGAAACATGCAGAAGAAAACGTTGGAAAATAATCGTGAGGTGCTGCTTGTTTTTCAAGGACCGCACGCTTACATTTCGTCAAGCTGGTATGAGATTGAAGAAGTTCCTACATGGGATTACCTCGCTGTACATGCGTATGGAACCGCACGAGTAATCAGTGGGGACGAACTGAAATCAGCTTTGGAAACGATGCTTGCACACTATGAGTCTCATCGTGAAAATGGCCGGCTCTGGGATTCGTTTGACCTGGAGTTGCTAGAGAGTGAGATGAAAGGAATCGTTGGCTTTGAAATTGAAATCACCTCTATTCAAGGCGCAGCCAAAATGAGTCAGACTCATAGTGACACCGATTACAAATCAATTGTTGGAAAGCTTGAAAAATCGAATGAGCAAGGGGAAAACCAGGTTGCTCAGTGGATGCGTGAGCAACGAAAAGGGTTATTTACATGAATGACCTAATGATTACCTGTCAAAAATAGGATCGAGGCGATTTCAAATGTATATCCCGGAGCATTTTACGATGAAAGATGTAACTGCTGCGTACACTGTCATTCAGGAGAATAGTTTTGCAACACTGTTTTCCATTCATAATGGTATGCCCTTCGCGACGCATTTACCGTTGATGCTGAATAAAGAGAAAACCTATTTGTACGGACATTTTGCCCGTCCGAACCCGCAGTGGAATGATATTCAAAACCAGACAGTCCTAACCGTTTTTCAAGGTCCACATTGTTATATCTCTCCCTCTTGGTATGAGACTAATAGAGCAGTGCCAACATGGAATTATGTGACCGTTCATGTTTACGGTGCAGTTGAGCTAGTCCGGGATGAACACGAGTTAGTGAGTTCCTTGAATGAGCTGGTACTAAAGTATGAAGCACCTGACAGTTCTTACAGAATACAGGATGTTGATGCTGAATTTCTCAATGGTATGAACAAAGGCGTTCAAGGATTCAAAATCAAAATCGATCGGATTGAAGGGAAAGCAAAGATAAGTCAGAACCATTCCTTACGCAGACAAGAGCTCATTATCAAACAGTTGGAACAGATTCCAAATTCAAACGAGCAACAAATTGCCTCGTTGATGAAAGAGAACCTTTAAAAGAGTACAAGCTTGGATTCACCAACCAAGTAGAAGCCCCGCGATTCTACCAGACAATAAAATGAAATGGAGAGATCGTTTATGTCTAAATTTATCATTGAGGATGAGTTTTGGTCGTTATTCCCTCATGCAAAAATAGGCACCGTTATTTGCCAGGGGATTGATAATTCAATAAGGGACGTAGAGATCTACGAGAAGCTGCTGCAGGAGGCTGAGAAAGAAACGCATAAATTCCTAAGTTTGGAGGAATTCAGCAGTAACCCAGTCATATTTGTTTGGCGAGAAGCGTTTCAGAAATTCAAGACTAAAAAAGGGGCAAGGTGTTCCATTGAAGCTTTATTAAAAAGAGTGAAAAATGGCAATCATATCGGAACAATAAACCCGCTTGTTGACATCTATAATTCAATTTCATTGCGTTATGGGCTTCCGTGTGGTGGAGAAGATATCGACACTTTTGTAGGAGACATACGGCTCACGAAGGCAATTGGGAACGAATCGTTTCTCCCATTAGGAGATGTTGAAAATGCTTCGCCATATGAAGGTGAAATTGTTTATAAAGATGATGAAGGTGCAATATGCAGATGCTGGAATTGGCGTGAAGCTCAGCGGACGATGCTAACAGAAAATACGAAAAATGCATTCCTCTGCATTGAATTAATCGATGAAACAAGAAGCGATGAATTTCATATGGCGCTTAAAGAATTGGCTGATTTAGTGTCACATCATCTTGGTGGTACTGTGAAAATAGAAGTGTTAGATCGTAATAATAATAGGGAAATGACGATCTTTGGTTAAGGCCAACCTACGTTGATTAAGCCCTTTCTGGTTAGCATGCTTCCCATTGCAGCCCCAAATGTAAGTTGAGTAAGAAAACTTGGGGCTGCTTTTTGATTTGCCCATACACATAAATAAAGAAAATGGTGGTCATTTACTTTCGTTTTACTTGGAGCAGTTTAAACACTGGTACAGTTGCTTATAAGGGTCTTTTCTAGGCAACTAAATGGAGTGTTTAAGCTCCACTCCTTCTATCGGAGGGAAGTAGGACTTCCCTCTCCTTTTAAAATAATTTAATATAGTTAAAAGAAGGTTTGCCTTACTTATAACTCTGGTGTATGAAAAGGTGGTAACCATAGAGCAAGTTGGGTGAATCGACTGAACGCATGTACCGATCCATGTTGTTTGAGGAAATGCGTTATTTAATCTTTAGATGGAGGGTAAAGGAATGCTGGTATTACAAAAAACACAAACGATAGTTCGCTATCAGAATGATAACGGTAATATATACTATGGAATTGTTGATGGTGACGCAATTTTACAATTGTCCAGCGATTTTACCGAAATTGTAAAAAACGAACTGAACTATGATGGTGTAAGAATTAGATATGGTGATGTAAAAATTCTAGAGCCTGTTGTCCCCTCAAAAATTGTTAACTTCGGCTGGACATACGCTGGACATGCAAAAGAGACTGGGGGACAAGCCAATCTCAAAGAACCGTTTTTGTTCTTAAAACCAACATCCTCATTGATTCCAGATGGGGGCGACATTATTCTTCCTTCAAGTGAATTAACCCAGCAGGTGGAAATGGAGGGGGAGGTAGCACTCGTTATTGGGAAACGGGGTAAAAATATTAAAGAAGAAGACGCCTTAGATTACGTTTTTGGTTGTACGATATTCAATGATGTGACTGCGAGAGATCTTACAAAAACTGATCCCCAGTTCACACGCGGTAAAGGTTTTGATACGTTTGGGCCACTGGGTCCGTGGATAGTGACCGGTATAGATCCTTCGAATTTACAAATCGTTACGACGTTAAACGGTAAAGTTGTCCAAGATGGTAATACGAATCAAATGTCACTTTCAATTCCTTTTCTTATTAGTTGGATTTCGCAGGTTATGACTTTGGAGCCAGGTGATGTGTTGGCTACTGGTTCACCTTCTGGTAGTTGTCCCATGAAGTCAGGTGATGTTGTGACTGTGGAAGTGAAGAATATCGGAAAATTAACGAATTATGTAAAATCGTAGATAAAATTTGGGCGCTTTTATTTGTATGGTAAATGCAAGTAAGTTTTTGATATTCAGATGTTGTAGAAATCCAAATAATCGATCCAACTTACGTATTCATCAAGAATTTCCCGTGGGAGAAATCCCAGGGGATTTTTCTTATAACGGACCATATGCTAGTTACCAAAAAGATAGAACGACTGATAAAGACTAGAAACATCAAATAAATGTATAATGAAGAGAGATAGCGAGTGAAATGAAATCTATTTTCTGCTAGAGCTTCTTTTAAACTAGAGGTGGCATTATGTTAAAACGTTTATTTGTTTCAGGATACAAGGCTCACGAGCTTGGCATATTTAATGAAAAAAATCCGGGGTTAGCAATAATTAAGAAAGCACTGAAACGCGAACTCGTAAGATTCCTTGAGGAAGATTTGGAATGGGTCATCATTTCAGGTCAACTCGGGGTAGAGATGTGGGCAGCCGAAACTGTTCTGGAATTAAAAAAGGAGTATCCACATCTAAAACTGGCGGTAATTACTCCCTTTTTGAATCAAGAAGAAAAGTGGAAAGAAGAAACCCAGGATTACTACCGAAATATTGTGATGCAGGCCGACTATAGTAATAGTGTCTATCAAACACCGTACCAGGGAGTTTGGCAGCTTGCAGAGAAAGACAAATTCTTGCTTTCCAATTCAGACGGAATCTTGTTAGTTTACGATGAAGAAAACGAAGGATCCCCGAAATTTTTAAGTAAGCTAGCCGCAAAAAAAGCGGATATGGGCGAGTATCAGTTATTTCGAATTAACGCATATGACTTACAAACCATTTCAGAGGAACAGCAGCAAGAATTATACAATGACTATTTCTAAACAGAGAATGTATTTATCTATTTTATTTAAAAATGTGCGATTAATCTTCCCACACATTGTTGTTGAGCGAAGAACCGCAGCGGCAATCTGGGATAAGGAATAAAGCCCTAGACTGCCGCTGTTTCAATTCATGCTTCTATTCATTTTACCACGGTTATGGTTTTTTTCTGGGGTTTATCCTCGCGAATGACTAATAGCACCCCAATAAAAATCAATGCTGTACCCATCCAAAAAGACAACCCAATCTGTTCGCCTAATAATAACCATCCTAAAAACGTACCGACAATAGGTTGGAAAAAGAAAAACAATCCGCCACTGGAAGCGTTAAGCTTTTGCAAGCCTCGATTCCATAACAAAAAGCCACACGCCGTAGAAATGACCCCCAAGTATAGAAGGCCTCCCCAAATGGAAGGATGCATGATCGCTTGAAAATCAAGCTTGGTTAATCGCTCAAGTGTAAAAGGCGTTAGTAAAATAATGGCTACAAGGATACTGTAGCTTGTTACAACAATTTGTGAATATTGCCCGGGAACACGCTTTACGAGTACAGACATAAGTGACCAGGTAAGCGCCGCGATAATCAGGGATAAGCCACCAAGCTGATTTGAGGGATCAATTTGGGAAGTTCCGACAATAACACAAACACCAATAGTGGCTAAAACAATCGAAATAGCTTTCCTTGCCGTAATTTTTTCTTTCAGGATCATTCGTGCAAACAGCACCATAAATGCAGGTGTTGTTGATGTAATAATGGCCCCCATTTGTGCAGAAGATAGCATCGTTCCGGCCTCTTGAGTTACGATGGAAATCGTATTCCCAATGAACCCAATCATAACAATTAATAACCAGCCGCGTTTCGCCACATACCATGACTGTTTTGTAATGGCTCCGATCATTAGTAATGCTACGAGAGCAATTACATAGCGAAGCCATACTAATTCGAGTGGTGGGACGATGCCGACTACGACTTTAACAACAACATACATTCCGCCCCAAATACTGGCAGCGAGTGATAAATATAAAGAACCTAATAAGGTATTTTTCATGGTTGCCCTCCGTTTTTTAGACAATAATTCATGTCCTTAACGGAGATGTAAACATTCTTCCGTTAAGGGAGAATAGTTACAGGTACATCATTTTCAAAAAGTGGTGAATACATCATCGACTTTCATCTCCTTTCAATGCTGTCTCATAATAATACTACAAAATCGCTTTTAGCAGATCCACAAAATCGAAACTGCAATAGGTCATTCTAGCCCTTTGTTTTGAGTAGTCCTTCATTCTGAATGATTGTATGGGCTTGAATTTACCCTAACAGCTTTTCACTATTATTTGACAAATTACCAGGCATTGTGTAAGTTTTATTTATTCTGACCGTACGGAATAAATAAATGACCAAGGGGACCACATGCCGAAACTGGGAATGGAAGAGAAGCGCAAAGCAGATGTCATCGACGCTGCGTTAACGTGCATTAGTGCTTATGGAATCGACGGAATGACACTGGAAAGGGTGGCTGAATTCGCGAATTGCTCGAAAGGGGTAATCGCGTATTATTTCAAGAATAAAGAGAATTTGACAATCGAAGCTTTCAAAGCGTTTTTAGCCTATTATGGCAAAAAGATCGAATACGAAATTGATCGTTCGATGACGTCTGGTGAAATGCTTGACGTGGTACTGAAGCATATTTTGCCCCCATACTGCGACGATCAGGAGAAAAAGATTCATGTCTCAGAGCTTGATGGCGTTGAATGCATGTATATCCCATATGAAGATCAAGCGAAGCTCTTTGTGCAGTTTTTCTCCAAAACAGCGCTCGATCCTAAGCTACAAGAGATCGCGTCAGAGAGCTATCAAAGAGATTTTCAGGGGATCGCAAAGATTATAGATTCCGGCAACAAAAAGGGAGCAATAGCACCGGTAGATCCACAAAGCACGGCATACGGTATCCTAGCGATGGCAGTCGGGTTAAGCTTCTTTCGCGCGGCGAATATTCCACTACCATTCGGCGGCGATAACAGAAAGATATGCGAGGACTATGTAAAACGTCTTTGCGGGGAAGAGAGCATCCGTAGAACGGAGGAAAACTAATGTCATTCGCATGGGGGAATCAAACCAACTATCCAATGGTGAACATTCCATCGGGAGAAGTCCAATTAAGGGATGACCGCATCAAGAAAGCGTGGGTGGTGCAGGTAGATGCTTTTCAGATGGCGCCAATTCCTGTTACGAAAGACTTGTACAGCTTCATGATGCATCAAGCAAAGTGGAATACGAAAGATTTGAAGGTACCGGTTACAGAAGTATCATGGCGAGATGCGGTCACCTTTTGCAATATGTTTTCACGGTATCTGGGCTTCATGGAATGTTATACGATAAGCGACGACAGTGAGGACGTTGTTTGGAACAAGGAGTCAAATGGATTTCGGCTCCCAACAGAAGCGGAATGGCAATATGCGTGCAAAGCGGGAACAAGCGGATATCGGTATGGTGAACTGGAAACCATTGCTTGGTATCGCGAAAATTCGGGAGGCGGAGTTCAAGAGGTGATGAAAAAGGAGCCCAATGCGTGGGGGCTCTACGACATGCTAGGTAATGTCTGGGAGTGGTGCTGGGACATTTATGATGAAGATGTGTACGGATCTTACAGGGTTTTTCGTGGTGGTAGCTGGGCGGAGGAATCAAGAGGTTGCGGTGCGAGTTGCCGTCGTCGCAGTCATCCGACTTTTCGTATCGACGATCTCGGCTTTCGCCTTGCTAGGTCCGTATAAGGCGATGGATATTCATCTAGCAGGTCTTAAGACCGGCCTACGACCAATGGTCAATCGCGCGAATCGTGGAAATCATCTACAGTACAAGAGAGGTGATAACCATGATAAAAGGGTTGTTTGAAACGCATGTTTTGGTCACGGATTTGGAGGCGTCACGGCTTTTTTACGAACGGATTGGACTGTCATTCGCGCACAGGGTACCGGAGCGCAGGGTGGATTTCTTTTGGATCGACAAGCAGGGGCAAGCAATGCTCGGCGTATGGGAAGTGCCGCAAGACAAATGGGTGAGTCGCCATTTCGCGTTTGAAGTGGAACGCAAGGACATGAAGAACGCCGTCGCTTTTTTGAAAGAAAAAGGGCTCTGCCTCAGAAGCTTTTCCAATGATGGCACAGAAGACCTGGAAGTGGCGGCATGGATGCCGGCGGTGTCAATATTTTTCCGGGATTTGGACGGGAATTCGCTGGAATTCATCAGCATGCTGACGGATGAACCTAAACCGGAGCTTGGCGTTGTGAAATATTGGGAGTGGGAAGCCATGCACAATCGGACTTAAGAAGGGTATGTCAAAGGCAAGATTCGTTACATAGGTCTATTGGAAGTGAGACATGAACAGAACCGGTTGTTTGATAAGGCAATCGTGATACGGGCAGTCAGTGTGATGTGAAAATCAATTTCTTTTTTTCGTTACCACTTCACTGACCGATTTTGTCAGGGATGGCAGGGTAGAATGAGGTGAAACGAACAAAAGGAGGACAATCACATGATTCGAACGACGACCGAGTTTCTTACGGAATGGAAAAGCGAGACGGAGGCAACGCAGCGTCTCTTAGATGTTTTGACAGATGAATCGCTCGGACAGGCAATGACGCCGGACCATCGGACGTTGGGCCAAATCGCCTGGCACCTCGCCTGGGTGCTCGGGAGCATGACGCAACTAGGCCTTAACTTCCCTAAGCCGGACGGCAAGGAGCTCGCTCCGTCTTCTGCTGAAAAAATCGCTAGTGAGTACAAACGGGTATCGCAGCAATTCGCCGAAGCGGTGGAGTCTCAGTGGAACGATGAAACAATCCTGGAAAACGCCGCCCATTTACGCTTGTTGATCCAGCACGAAGTTCACCATCGCGGACAAATGACCGTGCTGATGCGCCAAGCAGGACTGCCAATTGCAGGCGTGTATGGGCCATCGAAGGAAGAATGGATCGTGCAAGGCAAGGAACCCTACTTGTAAAAGAACATCGTTATCGATAAAAAAAGTCGGTGCTTCCCCAAAACGGAGAAGCAACCGACTTTTTTTATCCAGTATAAGTGCAACCGCGGCTTAAGCCAAAACATGGCGTAGCCAGGCTTTCTAACTGCTCGATCGTTACATTTTCCATTCCAGCTGGCGGCCGCCAACCAAATGATAATGAATGTGGAAGACCGTTTGCTGGCCGTGTACGCCAGTGTTGGTGATGACGCGGAAACCGTCTTCGTTCACGCCGGTCGCTGCCGCCACTTTTTGCAAGGCCAGATGCAAGTGACCGATCAGTTCCTTGTCTTCCTCTTTGATATCGAGCACGGAAGAGATGTGTTTTTTCGGAATGGTCAAAATATGTACAGGGGCAATCGGGTTAATATCCTCGAATGCGACGACATGCTCGTCCTCATACACTTTTTTGGAGGGGATCTCGCCGTTTACGATTTTGCAGAAAATGCAATCCATGGATAAACACGTCCTTTTCTCTCAATTCTCTTTTTTATTGTAGTGGATGTGCAGCGGTTTTTCCAGTTTTTCGCTCGCATTCTGCTAGACTCGCCGAAAGCCGCCTTCGGAGTGAATCACTTGTCCGGTGATCCAAGCAGCTTCTTCACTTGCCAAAAAGGCAACCAAGCGCGCAGCATCTTCCGGTTGCCCGATGCGCCCAAAAGGGAAGCGGGGGCCGAGAGCAGCCCGGGTCTCATCGCTCATCCAGCCTGTGTCGGTAGGGCCAGGGTTGACCGCGTTCACCGTAATGCCTCGGCTCGCGACCTCCGCTGAGAACGTCAAGGTGAATGCCTCGACGGCTCCTTTTGACGCGACATAGGCGATTTCTCCCGGCATCGGGCCGCGCGATTGTCCGGAAGTGAGATTGATGATTCGGCCGCCTTTTTCTGTGGTAAAACGTTTGGTGAATGCAGCGCTGAGCAGGATGGTGCCGCGAACGTTGACGGCATAGTGACGGTCCAGAATGTCGGCATCTAAGGTATCGATGGTGTCTGGTAGAGAAAAGGCGGCATTGTTGACCAAGATAGACGGAACGCCAAGCTGTGCCACGACTGCTTCCATGATGTTTTCAGGCGTATCGGGCTGTGACAGATCGGCCTCGATATGTGCACACCGAACTCCTAATCTGATTATGTCCCGTGCCAGCTCCTCAGGCTCCGATGCTCCCACTCCCCAAGGCATGCTTGCATCATAGCTACGCCAATGGGTGAAAAAAATATCGGTGTTTTGTGCAGCCAGCGCTTTGCAAATGGCGGCGCCGATCCCTACAGAGCGGGTAGCACCTGTGATGACGGCGATTTTGCGCGTTTGTGTCATATATCTTCACTCCTTTTCGCACAAAGTGGAATCGTGCAAAAGAATTCATTTATTGGAAAATTATATCAACGTTTCTGAGTTCTAGCAGTAGAAATGCCAAAAATTCGAGACCATCTTGTTGTGGATTCCAGCAACCGTTTTCTTCTTGAGAATTGCCTGCATCCTCTATACTTTTTGCGCGATTTCGATTAGTATTATAGATAACGTTTGTCGATCGTTGTGTCTGGCACCTGGCCATCGCACAGCATCCTGAACGTGGATCATTGCGATGGCGGGATGGATAACAGGTAGGATGTGCCTTGTGTTACCCCACCATGAAACAGCTTGGGTTGTCCAACGGGCGGCGTAGGTTGTTTTATGGTGGTTTTTTGTTTTCCCGCAACCATGCGATAACTTCTTAATGAATTGGCTCCGATAAAGGTTTTTGTTCTACGGATAAGAATTTATAAAATTCTTATCCAGTATAAGTGCAACCGCGGCTCCCCCAAAAGCTTGGCGTAGCCAGGTTTTCTAATCAAGGAGGATGGCACATGACGAAACAGATTCAATTCGTGTTAAACGGGGTTACCCATGAAATCACAGAAGGAACCAGATTGCTCGATTATTTGCTTGAGAATGAGATCAAGCATCCACACATATGCTACTCGCCCGTATTGGGCCCGATCCAAACCTGTGACACCTGCATGTGTGAAATCGACGGCAAGGTGATGCGCGCATGCTCGACGGTCGTCACGGATGGAATGAACATCCTGACCTCATCCGACAACGCGCGCCAATCGCAGCAAGAGGCGATGGACCGGGTATTGCAAAACCATATGCTGTACTGCACCGTCTGTGACAACAACAACGGCAACTGCCGGGTACACAACACGGTGGAGCTGATGGAGGTTGAGCACCAGGAGCGGCCATTCCGTGAAAAAGGGTACGAGGTTGACATGACCCATCCGTTTTACCGGTATGATCCGGACCAATGCATTTTATGCGGTCGATGCGTGGAGGCCTGTCAGGACTTGCAAGTGAATGAAACGCTGACCATCGATTGGGAGCGTGACATGCCGCGCGTCATCTGGGATGACAACAAATCGATCAACGAATCGTCCTGTGTCTCATGCGGCCATTGTGTCACCGTCTGCCCGTGCAATGCGCTGATGGAAAAATCGATGCTCGGTGAAGCGGGCTTCATGACCAGCATCGGCAAAGACATGCTCAATCCGATGATCGACTTGGTTAAAGAGGTCGAGCCGGGGTATGGTGCGATTTTGGCCATTTCCGAAGCGGAATCGGCGATGCGTGAGACGCGGACGAAAAAGACGAAGACAGTCTGCACGTTTTGCGGGGTCGGCTGCACATTTGAAGTGTGGACAAAAGACCGGCATATTCTCAAAATCGAGCCATCGGAAGACGCGCCGGTCAACAGCATTTCTACCTGTATCAAAGGGAAGTTCGGCTGGGATTTCGTTAATAGCGACCAACGCCTGACAACGCCTTTGATTCGCCGCGGTGACACGTTTGTGGAAGCGACCTGGGAAGAGGCGCTGTCTCTAGTTGCCCGGCGCCTCGGGGAGCTGCGAGATACATACGGCGGCAATGCGCTCGGGTTCGTCAGCTCATCGAAAACGACGAATGAAGAAGCGTACTTGATGCAAAAGCTCGCTCGACAAGTGTTCGAGACAAACAATGTGGACAACTGTTCACGCTATTGCCAATCTCCGGCCACGGACGGTCTGCTTTCCACTGTCGGCTATGGCGGCGATTCTGGCACGATCAAAGACATCGCCAGCGCCGGCTTGGTGATCATCATCGGGGCGAATCCGACGGAAGGCCATCCCGTGCTTGCCACGCGTGTGAAGCGGGCGAAAAAGCTGCACGGACAAAAGCTGATTGTGAGCGACCTCAGACGGCATGAGATGGCGGAGCGTTCCGACATTTATTTGCACCCGCGCCAAGGCACAGATTTTGTCTGGCTGACCGCGGTCGCCAAATACATGATCGACCAGGGCTGGCAAGACGAATCGTTCATCTCTGCGCGTGTCAACGGATATGAAGACTACCTGCAATTTTTGCAGCCATACACGCTTGAGTATGCGTCGAACATTACTGGCATCTCCATTGCACAGCTGGAGGAGACAGCTCGCTTGATTCATGAGGCGGACGGTACCTGCGTGCTGTGGGGAATGGGCGTCACGCAAAACATCGCGGGTTCGCACACGTCGGCTGCGATTTCCAACCTGCTTTTGGTCACCGGTAACTACGGTCGTCCCGGCGCAGGCGCTTATCCACTGCGCGGGCACAACAACGTGCAAGGGGCATGCGACATGGGCACGCTGCCACAATGGCTGCCAGGCTACCAGCATGTATCCAATGACGTTGCGCGAGCCCATTTTGAAAAAGCGTATGGCGTAAGCATTTCGCCGAAGCCAGGCTACACCAACATTGAGATGCTGAAAGCGGTGGAAGCAGGCAAGCTGAAAGGCATGTATTTGATGGGGGAAGACATGGCATGGGTTGATTCCAACTCACTGCATGTGCACGAAATGCTAAGTGAACTAGAGTTTTTCGTTGTCCAGGATGTCTTCTTCACAAAAACCGCGCAATTCGCGGATGTCATTTTGCCGGCATGCCCGTCGCTTGAAAAAGATGGCACCTTCACCAACACCGAGCGCCGTATTCAACGCCTGTATCAAGCGCTTGAACCTTTGGGCGATGCCAAGCCAGATTGGCAGATCATCCAAGAAATCGCGAACCGACTCGGCGCCAGCTGGAATTACAGCCATCCGGGCGAAATCATGGACGAAATCGCCTCGCTTGCTCCGGTATTCTCCGGCGTATCCTATAAGCGCCTGGAAGGCTGGAACAGCCAAGTTTGGCCGGTGCTGCCAGATGGCACCGACGAGCCGCTGCTGTATCTCGAACGGTTCAACTTCCCAGACGGCAAAGCGCGCTTCTCCATGGTCGATTACGTGGCACCGGTTGAGTTCCCGCCGGAATTCGATTTGGTCGTAAACAACGGACGCATGCTGGAGCATTTCCATGAAGGGAACATGACGAACAAGTCAAAAGGCATTCAGTACAAGGTGCCGGATGTATTCGTAGAGGTGCCCCCTGCGCTCGCGCAAGAGCGGGGCGTGAAGGATGGCACGATGGTTCGACTCGTCTCGCCATACGGAGCGATCAAGCTGCGCGCGCTGGTCACCGATCGGGTTCAAGGAATGGAGCTGTATGTGCCGATGCATTCGGTAAGCCATGAAAATGCGATCAACATTTTGACCGGCAATGCGGTAGATGTACGGACACAGACGCCTGCGTACAAGCAGACGAAAGTGCGCATGGAAATTTTGGCGGAGATCGGAAAAGTGCCGCTGCCCAAATACAATCCGCGCTATGCGAAACGCAATCCGCAGCTCGGCGTACAGGTGGAGCGCAAATGGGCGCGGGAAGACTATGTGCCGATTGCGGACGTCAATCTGGCGGGAGGGGGGAAACGATAATGGCGAAACCGATCACGACCATTCGCAAAGCGGAGCCGACGCCAGAAGAATGGCAAAAGGCGCGTCTCGAAGAAGTGCTGCAAGAAGTGTCGGAGAATGCGGAAGGCTTGCTCGAAACGGTCAAGCTTTTACAAGAGCTGCATGAAGCTGGCATTTTGCCCGCAATCCATTCGCTGGTTAAGGCGAAGGAAGATATTGCTAAAATCGCACTCGGCCAGCTACTCCGTCCCCCAGTGACCAATGCGATTAACAGCGCGATGGGCGTGATGGAGGCGTTGACCGAGATCGATCCAGACACGAGCAAAAAAATGGTCCATTCCCTCGCAAATGGCGTCAAAAAAGCGCAGGAAGGCTTGGAGGCGAACCAGACCGTCAGCCTGTTCGATCTGATGAAGGTATTGAAAGACCCGGACATCAACCGCGCAATTGGCTTTGGCCTGAATTTCCTCAAAGGAATGGGCGAAGGGTTGAAGGAAGAGAAATGAGCAAAAGAAAAAGGCGGCCTGCGGGCTGCCTTTTTTTCATCGAATGATTACAGGTCATGCTTGGGCATGCCATCCACCTGATCGTCTGAATCTAGACCACGATGGGTGGTTCGGTTCACCGCGTCGATCAGGCGATCTTCCAGCACGTGCGCATACTGCATCGTCGTCTCGATTTTGGAGTGACCAAGCTGTGCCTGCAGCTGATGGGGATCGGGATTGATGCGTAAAAACTGGGTGGCGAAACTGTGCCGCAGCTTATGGACGGACAAGTCAGGTATGCCGAAGGCCGTAGCGTACTTTTTGACCAGCTTTTGCACGCTTCTCAGCTCGATACGGTGGCCAGTCGGCTTCGTAGCAGAGATGGCAAGAAACAGGGCATCTTCCCCATCCGTAGGCCGATAGCGGTCTCGCTGTGCCAAATACTCCATCAAATATTGTTTGCCCCAGTCGCTGAAAAAGGGCGCATCTTCTTTTTTGCCTTTGCGCACCATGCGCAGTTGATTCTTTTCCAGAATGACATCGGACAGATTCAAATTGATAACTTCAGACACGCGGAAACCGCCGGATAAGATCAGGGCGACGATCGCCGTATCTCGCATACGGTTGCGCTGGTGGGATTCCAACTTCTTTTTCGTGTCACAATGGGCTGCATAACCGTGGGAGACGAAATCGACAAAGCGTTGGATTTGCTCGTCAATCAAGATTTTGGACCGAATGGTGTTGGCACGCGCAAGTGGCGTCGCTTCCTCCACGTTCATCTCGATTTTGGCCATCACATTGCGGGTTAAGTACGATTCGCCGTGTTCGTCCTCTGAAAGGGCTGACAGGTAGTAGAACAGCGATTTTAAGCTAGAGATTTTGCGGGCGAGTGTATGGTCGCTATATTCCTTGCGCGAGCTTTTGGTCGGATTATCGACTAGAACGGCGCGTTTATACAGATGGGATTCTTGTAAATAAATGAGATAGCCTTCGATCGACTCTTTACGCAGCTGGTTCAGCTCAGCCAGCGTCACCTCTTTGATCGTGCTCGATTCGCTTAACCCCTCTGCAATCATCCAGCGGAAAAAGAACTCATAGTCGCGCAGGTAGGCAAGTAATGTCGAAACGGATGATTTTTTTGCTTTTTTGTGATTGATGAATTTTTCGACAAACCAAGGAAAATGAGGGATGCGGCCAAGCAGCTGCTGGGCGTCGCGTTGCTTCGTCGTTGACAAGATGGATCACCTCAAAACACATACTTTCTACCAGCTTACCATGTTTTCCTAGCTTTTGCTGTGCGCTTTTTTCACAGATTCGCACGTTTCCTTACAATGCTGTAAGATTGCTGAAAGCTAAATCGATAGAACCAGCGCACTCGAATCCCGTAAAGTGGAGGTAATCGGTAGGGGGTGTCAGCAATGAATGAAACCGGAATGATACTCGAAAGACCCTTGCTTCACGAGAAAACGATTGACGATAAAACATCACAAGTAACATACATGCCGGCGGCGGAACAGGCGACGGATCGACGCACAATGGCAAGGCTGCGCTGGCGCATCTTGCTCACAGTCCTCATGTGTTTGCCATTTTTTGCCTATATCGGAATGGTAGGGACGGGGTATTTGCTAGCCGATCAACAACAGCTGGTACAGCTGGAAGCATCGATTCAAAACGGCTGGATCAAGGGTGAAAAAGGACTGCCAGATCGCCCGGCCGTTCGCATTCAGGATTTGCCTCCTTATGTCTATCAATCGATCATTGCGATTGAAGATCACCGTTTTTATCAGCATGCTGGCGTCGATCCGCGCGGTCTGGCACGAGCGGTATATGTCGATTTGCTCGAAGGACAAAAAGCACAGGGCGGAAGCACGATTACGATGCAGCTCGCACGGAACCTATTTTTGACCCAGGACAAAACGTTTTTGCGCAAAGGCAAAGAAATGGCACTCGCGCTTTATTTGGATCAGGCTTATACCAAACAGCAATTGCTGGAGGTGTACATGAATCAGGTCTATTATGGCCACGGGAAATATGGAATCGAATCAGCAGCGAACCTTTATTTCGGCAAAACCGTCAAAAAAGGGGTGCCTGGAAAGTCGACGATTACGGAAAATGAGGCAGCGATGCTTGCCGGCTTGCTCAAATCGCCGGAAACGTACTCGCCCCTAAAGAATGAAGCAAAAGCGAAAGCCCGCGGGCAGATCGTGCTGCAACGGATGGATAGCCTCGGATATCGCGACTTGTCTGCCACAGGGCAGGCAAGCGAACACTTGCTGCAACCGGCGCAGTAATCCGGTAATGAAAAAATAGGTTGACTTCAATGTATCGCTGTAACTATAATGGTTACATCGGGAGCGGAAATGAGATGAAAACATCATCCTTTCGTGAATGAATTACCGAAGCGAGTGGAAAGTAGTGGCGGTAATTCTTTTTTTTGACCGTGTTGTAACTTTTGTGGTTACATCGAAGACTTGCAGCATCAAGCAATAAAATCGCTCTTCCGGTGCCATGACGATTGAAACAAAAGCAAAACGGGCATTGTTACGAGAGCGGACGCGTTGATAAAAAAATCCATCCAACAACCATTAGGAGGAAACAAAGATGAAAATCGCAGTAATCGGAGCAACAGGTAAAGCAGGGAAACAGATCGTAAAGGAAGCGGTGGAACGCGGGCATGAAGTCACCGCGATTGTGCGCGATCGATCGAAGCTGGATGCGACAAATGTAGCGCTTCTGGAGAAAGACGTTTTTTCGCTGACAACTGCTGATTTGCAGGCCTTTGATGTCGTGGTCAATGCGTTCGGCGCGGGGCCTGGCAACGAGCATTTGCACGTCGAAGCGGGGCGTGTGTTGATTGAAGCTTTGAAAGGGACGAACACTCGACTGATCGTGGTCGGCGGCGCAGGCAGCCTGTTCGTAGATGAAGCAAAAACGCTTCGTGTCATGGAAACGCCTGATTTCCCGGCGATCTACCTGGCGACAGCGCAAAACCAAGGGAAAAACCTGCAGGATTTGCAAGCTACTGAATCGCTGAACTGGACGTTTATCAGCCCTTCCGCATTCTTCGATCCAGAAGGCAAACGTACCGGTTCCTACCGCAAAGGCAAAGATCATCTGCTGGTCAATGCCAAAGGCAACAGCTATGTAAGTTATGCTGATTACGCGATCGCACTGGTTGACGAGATCGAAAATCCACAACACCGCAATGAACGCTTTACGGTTGTTGGTGAAGCAGAATAATCGGATAGAATATACGAAAGCCGATGAGAGAAGAAAGAACTCTCATCGGCTTTTTTTTTCGCTTATGTTGTTGCCAATAAGCGTTTTTTGGAAATCGACGATAAGAAGATTGAGAGCAGGAGTGCGGCGATCAGGAAAAATGCAATCATCCCGACGACACCGGTCCAGCCATAGCTGCTCCAGAACGTTCCGCCGAATGTCCCGCCGACACTGGAGCCGACGTAGTAGAAAAACAAGTAAAGGGATGAGGCCTGCGCTTTGTCATGTGTGGCGATCCGGCCGATCCAACTGCTTGCGATGGAATGTCCGCCGAAAAAACCGAAAGTAAACAGTGCGATACCGACCACTTTCACCAACAGGCTGGCTACGAGCGTAAGACAAGCACCGACGAAAATGATCAATAAAGCGATCCACAAGACTTTGCGGCGCCCGTATCGGTCAGCCAGACGGCCCATCCAGGTGGAGCTGAACGTTCCGACAATATAGACGATGAAAATCCATCCGACCAATGTTTGACTGAGCGAGTAGGGCGGTTCTGTCAGCTGATAGCCGATGTAGTTGAACAGTGTGACGAAGCTACCCATCAGCAAGAAGCCGATGCCATACAGGCACAGAAGACGCGTGTCTTTGCAGTGGCTGATGAGCGATTGGAGCATAGTTGCGAGCTCCAGCTTTCGCGGGTAAAAGTTTTCGGATTTGGGCAGCATCCGCCAAAACATCAGGCTGGCGATGATGCTAACGACGCCGATTCCGACCATGGCGACGTGCCAGTTAAAGTAGTCGGTCAACATGCCGGTGATGATGCGGCCGCCCATGCCCCCGATCGAGTTCCCACTAATATAAAGCCCCATCGCAACACCAAGGCTCGTCGGATTAACTTCTTCGCCGAGATATGCCATGGCGATGGCAGGCAAACCGGCAAGCACGATGCCCTGCAAGATGCGAAAGAGGAGCAGCATGTGAAAATTGGTTGAAAACGCGGTGAAAACGACCAGAATGGAAGCAGCGAACAGGGCGATGGTCATCACGGATTTTCGCCCCCATGCCTCGGAAAGCGAACCGACCAACAGCATGCTGATAGCAAGTGCGATCGTTGTCACGGACAGCGAAAGGCTCGCAACGGTCGGCGAGATGTGAAATTCTTTGGAGAACTCCGGCATCAGCGGCTGCGTGCTATACAGGATGGCGAATGTATTCAATCCTCCCGCGAACAGGGCCAGATTGGCTTTGCGGAAGCCGGATGTTCCTTGCTCCAGATAACTCATGATGGGTAAACCTCTTTTCTTGCGTCGTGTCGTTATATTTCTTTCCCTGTGACAAAAGAGAGAAACCGCTTGGCGACGGGCGGCAGATAGCGATCTTCTTTCCACGCGATCCCGATGGTGCGGCTGCAATGCGGCGAGGTAACTCGTAAAGGCTTGACGTGCATGGTTTCCAGCACCTTGACGCCAGGGAGAAGTGAAACGCCGAGCTTGGTGGCGACAAGACCTGCGACGGTCGAAATGTCTTCGCCTTCAAAGGTGATGTGGGGCGAAACCCCGGCTTCTTTGAACAGCTTGTCGGTAATGTTGCGCAGCCCGTACCCGCGCTTTAAGGCGATAAACGGTTCATTGGCGATCTCTTTTAGCTCCACCTCATCAAACGCGGCAAGCGGATGATAGTTCGAGACAATGATGTACAAATCTTCCGTGAGGAGCGGCTCCCAGCGAATGCCGTCCTCGGGCTTCATCCTGGCAAAGAGGGCGATATCGATGCTACCCGTTCGGATTTGATCAAGCAGCACGTCAGAGGACGCCTGTGACAACTGAAAGGTTACTTGTGGATGATGCGCCTGAAACGAACTGATCAGTTCAGGGACGAACTCAATGCCCAATGAGTGCAAGAAGGCGAGTGAGACGTTGCCGCGATCCGGGTCGATCGCATCCAGAATTTCTTGCTTGCCGATTTCAATCTCCTGGATCGCGCGTTCCACCCGTTGCAGGAACCGTTGTCCATACTGATTGAGCACAATTGTCCGTCCCTGCCGTTCAAACAGCAGCACGCCAAGCTCTTCCTCCAGCCGGGAAATGGAACGGCTGAGAGCGGGCTGAGAGATGGATAGCAGCTCTGCTGCTCGTGTAAAATGCTGTGTTCGCGCAACTGTTTGGAAATACTGGATTTGGTGCCACTCCATCGTAATCCCTCATTTTTGCCACCAATGTGGTTGATCTGTTTTCATTATAGTTGTCATCAAATATAACTTCCAATACGAGTTTTGCATGAGTTTCATGCTTCGTGGTAATGGATCTGTGAAAAAAAACATAAAAAGACTGCCGAGTCGAGCTCGACAGTCTGCGCGAACGCATTACTTTTCAACTTTTACGGTCCAACCCAACGTGTCAGCCAGTGTACCGCGTTGGATGCCAGTGACAGTGTCGTACAGGCGCTGGGACAGCTCGCCGATGTTGCCTTCGTTGATCACGATGTTTTTGTCATCCCAGTTCAACTCACCGATTGGCGAGATAACTGCCGCAGTACCGGTACCGAACGCTTCTTCAAGCGTTCCGTTTGCATGCGCTTCGAACAGCTCTTCGATGGAGACTCTGCGCTCGACCACCGGCACGTTCCACGATTTAAGGAGCGCGATGATGGAGTTGCGGGTAACGCCATCCAAAATGCTTCCGTTCAGCTCAGGAGTGAGCACTTCGCCGTTCACTTTGAAGAACACGTTCATGCTGCCCACTTCTTCGATGTACTTTTTCTCGATCCCATCGAGCCACAGCACTTGAGAGTAGCCGCTCTCTTGTGCTTCCACTTGCGCGCGCAAGCTTGCTGCGTAGTTCCCAGCTGTTTTGGCTGAACCCATACCGCCGCGAACCGCGCGAACGTAGTGGCTCTCCACATTGATTTTTACTGGCTGGATACCTTCTGCGTAGTACGCGCCAACTGGGGAGAGGATGACGATGAACATATAGTTATGGGAGGCGTGCACGCCCAAGAATGGTTCAGTCGCGATAATGAACGGACGGATATAAAGGGAAGTGCCTTCTTCGACTGGGATCCAGTCGGCGTCGACGCGGACCAGTTCTTTGATCGCTTCGATCATGAATTCTTCATCGATCGCCGGAATGCTCAAGCGGTCATTGGATTTGTTCAGGCGCTCCATGTTTTTGTCCGGACGGAACAAAAGAATTTCGTTGTCAGACGTTTTGTACGCTTTCAGCCCTTCGAAAACGGCTTGTCCATAATGGAACACCATCGAGGATGGCTCCAGCGCGATTGGTGCATAAGGGACGATGCGCGCGTCATGCCAGCCTTTTCCGTCTGTATAATCCATGATGAACATATGGTCGGTAAAATGCTTGCCAAAGCCCAATTTGCTTTGGTCTGGTTTCTGTTTCGGATGTTGGTTCTGCTCGAATGCGATTTTACCCATTTTGGAAGACTCCCATCGTTTTTAATTTCTGTAGGTACTCTCATGATAATTATTTACTAAATTTAATTTATTGTAAATAACTTTGGCTAACAAGCGCTCAGTAATTCACCAAATTAGTCCATTTTCGAGGGCGGGAGGAGGAGCTTTACCAGCCAGTCCATGGGGCGTATAATGAAATTGAGTGAGTGTTCGTTCAATTCAAAACAAACATGCGATTCCGGTGAGAGAAAGGATGACGAAAGATGAGAGAAGCGGTCATCGTGGAAGCGGTACGGACCCCGGTTGGAAAACGAAATGGAGCATTGAGCGGCATGCGTGCAGACGATTTGGCTGCGACAGTGCTGAGTGAGATTGTGCAGCGCGCAGGCATTTCCGCTGCGATCATTGAGGATGTGGTTATGGGCTGTGTCACCCAAATCGGTGAGCAGTCGGTGGATATCGGCCGCGTGGCTGCTTTGATCGCGGGCTATCCGATCCATGTCCCGGGCACCACGATTGACCGCCAATGTGGTTCAAGTCAGCAGGCGGTTCATTTCGCCGCACAAGCCATCGTGAGCGGTGACATGGATGTAGTGGTAGCCGCAGGGATCGAAAACATGTCTCGAGTACCGATGCTCTCGAGTCGCCAAGACGTGGCGTATAGCGAGCAGCTGACGTTGCGCTATGAAATGATTCATCAGGGTCTCTCCGCAGAACGGATTGCCGAAAAGTGGGGATTCAGCCGCCAGCAAATGGAGGAATTCGCCCTGCAAAGCCATCAAAGGGCGGCAGCAGCCCAGCAGCAGGGCCGTTTTGAACGTGAGATCATGCCGCTCACCGTTACGCTGGCGGATGGGACGAACAAAACGGTAACAGCGGACGAAGGACCCCGGGCAGACACATCACTTGAAAAACTGGCGACTCTCAAGCCGTCCTTCATCGAAAACGGTAGGATACATGCCGGGGTAGCCAGCCAGATCAGCGACGGAGCAGCAGCCGTCTTGCTCATGACGCGAGAGAAAGCAGAGGAACTCGGTCTAAAACCACGTTTCCGTGTCATCACTCGCGTCGTCGTGGGCTCAGATCCGACACTCATGCTGACAGGTCCGATTTCGGCGACAGAGAAGGCATTGAAAAAAGCTGGGCTTACCATCGGCGATATCGATGTGTTCGAGGTGAATGAAGCGTTTGCCTGCGTGCCGATGGCATGGCTTGTGGAAACCGGTGCTGATCCGGCCAAGCTGAATCCGAATGGCGGCGCGATCGCCCTCGGACACCCGCTCGGTGCAAGCGGCGCACGACTGATGACCACGATGATGCATGAGCTGGAACGGACAGGAGGACGCTACGGCTTGCAGACGATGTGCGAGGGACACGGCATGGCGAATGCGACGATCATCGAACGATTGGGATAAAAATATCGAAAGGAAAGCAGCTGCAGCGATGCGGCTGTTTTTTTCGTGCTTTTTTGCGTTACAGCAGATGATGACGATCATACGAACGACATGACATTTATCATCTTCATCTGATGATGTTCATGACTGAGCAAGGGTGTGATTTCCTTGTAAGCTAGGTTCATACCAGAAAAACCGAACGAAATGGAAGGTGTCAAATATGAATCACGTCATTGAACTCGACCGCGTCTCCAAGCATTTCGGCGAGAAAAAATCAGTCGATGGGATCTCGCTTCAAATCGAGGCAGGTAGCGTTGTCGCGCTATTGGGGCCGAACGGCGCAGGGAAAACAACGACAGTCAGCTTGCTACTCGGATTAATGAAACCAACTGCAGGGTCTGTCCGCCTGCTCGGCGGTTCTCCAAAAGATGCGAGTGTGCGCGAGCGAGTGGGGGCTATGCTGCAGGAAGGAAGCGTGATCGATGATTTGAAAGTCGAGGAGACGATCCGTTTGTTCCGCAGCTATTACAATAACCCGCTGTCGACGGATGAGCTCTTGGCGATTTCCTCTTTGCAAAAGGAACGGAACCAATTTGCCACCGCATTATCCGGCGGCCAACGCAGACGGCTCAGCTTCGCCTTGGCGATGGCGGGCAACCCAGACGTCATTTTCCTGGATGAGCCGACGGTCGGTATGGATATATCGTCCCGGACGCTCTTTTGGGAGACGATTCGCTCGTTTGCAGGCAGCGGCCGGACGATCATTGTCACCACGCACTACCTGGAGGAAGCAGATGGCATCGCGGATCGGGTCGTCATCATGAATCAAGGCCGAGTTCTGGCGGACGGTACGATCGAACAAATCCGAGAATCATCCACTGGCAATCAGCATGTCTCATTTATAGCAGGACCGAGCGTAACGCTCAAAAGCTTGTACGACATTACCGGCGTCACGGATGTGCAGCGCGAAGGCAATCGTGTCAAAGTTTTTGGTTCTGACACGGACCGAATCTTGTTCGGCGTTGTGCAGCAAGGGCTCGACATTCGCGATATTTCGGTCCATAAAGGCGGTCTTGTTGAAGCATACCAATCGTTGGTTGGCTAATGGGAACGCACAAATTTGAGAGGGGAATCTGTAGATGAAGATGTTTGTATCGCAATGCAAAATGGAATTGTTGCGACTCGTACGTAACAAACGATTTTATTTTATGAGCCTTGGTTTTCCGATCTTGTTTTATATGATCTTTTCCAGTACGGTTGGAGAAAATGCCGAGGTTGGCGGTACCGTCTGGAAAGCCTACTACCTGATTTCTATGACCGCATTCGGTTTAATCAACGCAAGCATCAACTCGCTCGCCGTTAAAATGTCTCAGGAGCGTGCCCAAGGGCTTGTCCGGCTGCTACAGATTACACCGCTGTCGCCTCGCGCCTATATCGGGGCCAAAATACTTGCGCTTTCAATCGTGAACCTTGGGGTGATTGTCGCAATGTTTCTCACCGGTTATTTTGTCAAAGGCGTATCGCTTGCGCCTATGCAATGGATCGGATGCGGCATCTGGCTATGGGCAGGTTCGCTTATATTTCTCGCGCTCGGTTCTTTGATCGGTTCATCGCGGAAAGCCGAAATCGCACAAATTCTCTGTACCGTTCTGCAATTGGGGCTTTCGCTTACAGGCGGGCTATGGATGCCGGTTCAAAGCATGCCGGAAGTGATGCGTGAGATTGCATTCTGGACACCAACATTTCATTTCGCCAGCGGTGCATGGGAGCTTTTGGCTGGGCACGCGCCAGGCTGGGGGAATGCGATGATACTTGCTGCATACTTGATCGTGTTTGTGATAGGATCTAGCTATGTACATCAAAAACAGGAAGCGGTATAAATGAAATTTGGCAGTTCGTTTCAAGGGTTTCCCGAGAAGATGGGGATATTTGCATGGGTTTTACTTTTAAACTTGTTTATCCCGTTTCTCTATTTGCTGCCGCACCCGTTCGGCGAGGTTTGGCTTGGCTACCTGATGTTTCTCGTGATTGCTTGTGCCTGGCAACAAAGCACCTGGCGCGAGGAGAAAAACGGGCTTGCATACTTCGTCTGGGTGCAAATCATCGCGATTGCCTTTATGGGATACCGCTACAGCCCGAACTACTTGTATTTGGGCTTTTACGCAGTGATGGCGATGGGGAGGCTCATCTCGATCCGCTTGATCACCATTTCAGCTGCGCTGATGATGGTGTTGTTTTCCGGCACGCTATACGTGAATTATGCCCAGCAAGCGGCAATGGAGACGCTGCAATTCATCCCGTTGTTGATCATTTTGACCATGCTTCCTTATTCGATGCGGGCCAACCGCAAATCCAAAGAGCTGAAAAAACAGCTGGAATCGGCTAATGATGAGATTTCACGTTTGATTAAAAATGAAGAGCGTCAGCGGATCGCCCGAGACCTGCACGATACGCTGGGTCATACACTTTCGCTGATTACATTAAAAAGCGAGCTTGTGGAGCGTCTGGTGACCAAACATCCGGAGCGGGCGATCGCAGAGGCGCGAGAAATCCAGCAAACATCGCGCACGGCGCTTCAGCAGGTGCGGGAGCTGGTCAGTGACATGCAGACCATTTGCTTTGCAGAAGAGGTCGACCATGCGGGTAAACTGCTGAATGCTGCGGGCATTTCATTTACTGTGAATGAAGAAGGGGCGTTAGGCGAACTGCCACCTCTGATTCAAACGGTGCTTGGCATGTGTTTGCGGGAATGCGTCACGAATGTCGTCAAGCATAGCAGGGCGACTCACTGTGACATGCGTCTGGAATTGGCAAAAGGCGCCTATCGACTGGTCGTGAGCGATAACGGCAAAGGGATCGCCAAAGGCACCATGATGGGAAATGGGCTCCCGGGAATGCGCGATCGGTTGGCTCTCTTAGATGGAAAGCTGGCATTCGCCGATGCGGAGGGCAAAGGTAGCGTCATCACCATCACGATCCCGCGCATCAAGAAAGAGAGAACGGCGGAGGGCATGAAATGAAAGTCATACTTGCGGAAGACCAGGGAATGCTGCGCGGCGCTTTGTCTACCTTGCTTGCATTGGAAGATGACATTGAGGTCGTGGGAGAAGCGGAAAACGGCGAGCAGGCAATGCAGCTCATCAGGCAAAAACAGCCTGACTTGTGTGTGCTCGATATCGAAATGCCGCTGAAAAGCGGTTTGGATGTAGCGGAAGCGATCAAAGCGGAGAGTATTCCGTGCAGGACGGTCATCGTTACCACCTTTGCCCGAGCAGGCTATTTCCAGCGAGCGATGAAAGCTGGCGTGCAAGGGTATTTGCTCAAAGATTCGCCGGTTTCGGAACTGGCCGAGGCGCTGCGCAAAATCTTTTCAGGCGGGCGCGTCATCCATCCGGAGTTGGCATTTACCCTGTGGGAGGAGAGCAATCCGCTAACCGAGCGTGAGCAGGAAATCTTGCGTCGGCTGGCTAAGGGCGAAAGTGTTGCAGAGATAGCAACCCTGCTGTTTTTGTCCCAAGGAACGGTCCGCAACTACATCTCGGAGATCATGCAAAAGTTAGAGGCGAAAAACAGGATCGATGCCGTTGCAATCGCCGAAAGCAAAGGATGGATAAAATAACGGCCGTCTTTTGCAGTTACACTAGCAGAAAACGCAAATTTCCAGTAAAATAAAAACACGCGGCATGCCGAAACATTCGTTTGCAAATGACGGAGGAAATTAAGATGAGTGAAAACCAAAACGAAATCAAAGATACTGCAGCCCAGCCGGGGAAAATCAGCCTGCAAGAAGCGATGAAACGCAAGCTGGCACAAAAGAAACAAGAACAAGCAAACGGGAATCAAGCAGGAAACCAAAAGGCTTCGAATCAAGTTATGAAAAGTCAACAAACGAAAAAACCGAATAACCAACGCAGACGTACAGGTGGTTCGTAGGAATAGCGAACGGACGCAAACGTGAAAAAGGCCTTCTCCCAGGAAGCGTGTAAGCTCAATTTGAGGATACCGCAAGATGGGGAGCAGGCTTTTTTATCGTGCTTGCGCCGAGAATGGCGTTGCCCGAACATGGTATATACTAACATCAGTCTATGTGAGTCATGTCCGAAATGGTAAAGGATGAGGAAATGATGCGACAAGGGAGCATCACAGTCCGGCAGTTTACGGCATTGGTCTTTTTATGCACGATTGGGGACTCCATCCTGATCCTCCCGACCAATCTCGCCAGGATGGCGGAGCAGGATGCTCATGGGTGTATTTCGATTATACCTATTGCGTGGGAATGCCTCTCTTGCTGTTCAGTTTGGCTACGGGAAGAAGGGGATTAGGTGGAAGGCACCTGAATTCGTAATGGGGGGTAGGGGAAACATACATGTTCTGTCAGACGTCGGGTGATACTTAACCATAGGAGGGATTACTTACGATGACCAGCCCATACTTGCAGAATGAGATACCTGAAACGGAACTGGAAGGCAATGCGGCGCTTGAGCTTGCGATCGAACAGGCTGAGCAGGAGAACTGCGGGCACCAACACAAGCAGGACAACACCAAACTGACTTCAAGTTCTTCTGCTACCGCCCCCTATTTTGACGCGCAAAAGGATGAATCGAAAAGCAGCAAACAAGGCCAGGGAAATGGCGGGTTTCTCGAGCGAGCAATGTCGCGGCGAATGGAAAACGGGATGGACAAGCGGTAAGAAGGGAAGCGGGCATTAAAAAAGCTCCGGCAAAAAGTGCCCGGAGCCTGTTTTTGTTGGTTAGACGAGCGCGCCTTCTCGCTCTTGTGGGGTGGAAGCCTGCGTCGATTCTGCAGGCGCTTGCTTTGTGATGATGACACGTGTGATACGATGTGTATCCATTTCTGTGATGGTAAAGAGATGGTCCTCAAATGCAAGCGATTTGCCGACGGCGATTCCTTCATTCAATTGGCTGTAAACCCAGCCGCCGATCGTATCAACATCTTCCGATTCGAGCTCGAACGGCAGGTGGTCATCGAGATCATCCAAGAGCACTTTGCCCGCAACGGATAAGCCTTTCTCGGTCTTTTCGATTTCAGGGCGAACATTAAGATCGAATTCGTCTTGAATATCACCAACGATCTCTTCCAAAATGTCTTCCATCGTCACCATACCCGCGGTTCCGCCGTATTCGTCGATCACGATGGCGATTTGGGAACGGTATTTTTGCAGTTTCCGCAATACTTGGCTGATTTCCATCGACTCCGGCACTGTCAAAACAGGGCGGAGCAGGTTTTCGATCAGAACTTCCTTTTTACTTAAGGCTGCAAGGTAAAAGTCTGACGCATGGACGAACCCGATGATATTGTCTTTGTCTTCCGCAGCAACCGGAAAGCGGGAGTGGCGCAAAGACTTGATTGTATCCAGGTTCTCCTGAAACGAGTCAGTTGCAAACAAGCAAATCATATCGATACGGGGGATCATGATCTCCCGTGCTACAGTTTCGGAAAATTCGAACACATTATCCACGAGCGTTTTTTCAGTCTGGTCAATATGGCCGCTTTCATGGCTCTGGTTGACGAGGAGGCGAATTTCTTCCTCGGTATGCGCAGCTTCGTGTTCAGACACAGGCTCCAAGCCAATCAGCTTGAGCAGACGGTTTGCCGTCCCGTTTAAAAACCAGATCGCCGGATAAAACAACTTGTAGAAGGCGATCAACGGCATGGCGACCCACAAAGAAGTGCCTTCCGCCTTTTGAATCGCGAGTGATTTCGGTGCGAGCTCGCCCAAGACGATGTGCAAGAACGTGATCACCGCGAAGGCTGTGCCAAAGGCAATGGCGGAAATAATGTAATCAGGCAAGTGGAAGTTGCCTAACAACGGCTCGACGATCATATGGGCGATGGCCGGTTCCCCGACCCAACCTAAACCAAGAGATGCGAGCGTAATACCAACTTGGCATGCGGAAAGGTAACCATCAAGCTTTTGCGTGACTTTTTGCGCATAGACGGCGCGCGAGTTCCCTTCGTTGACAAGCTGGGCCAAACGGGTATGCCTCACTTTTACAAGCGCGAATTCAGCAGCTACGAAAAAACCGTTGAGAATCACGAGAAAAGCGACAAGCAGTAAATTGAGTACTATCGGTATACTGTCCAAAGTAGACGATCGATCCTTTCACATGCAATATTTTTATGAAGTTGACCTTTTATTAGTATAACAAGTTTCCGAAAATGGCTCAAAGCTGCATTCGGCTGTTTTTCGGCAATAGAACCCCATTTTTGCTCATCAGAAAAAGTGAACCATTCCTTTCGTAGCGTGAGGAGGTAGCAAACGCTCTCAGACCGTTTTTCTCGTCATGGAAAGTTCGTCCGAGCAAAAGCTCAGTGATCAAGTCTGTCAGCAGCTTGGAGCTGACCAGCTCGGTGCATAATGTCACATGGCGGTGGACGTCGATCAGCTGGCGAATGATCCCGGGAACCGGCGATTGCGGATCGAGCTCGACTACCGGAGAGCTTGCTTGCGATATTGTTCGTGGCTTTTATTTTGGTGACGGTAGATCTTACATCCATTTATTTACTAATATTGGGTGTAATTTGAAGTCGAACTATTTTTATAATTTCATTTGGGAAAAAACTAGAATACGATAGTGGGTATAATAGTCATGACAACAAGAAGGAGCTGGAGACACGATGAAAAAGATTTTCATGACAGGAGCAATCGCCTTATCCGTCCTGTCGCTTTCTGTAACCGCCAATGCTTCTGGCCAAACCGACTATGCTCTGGCGAAGGCCATTAATACCCAAACCGACGCGCAGCTGCATGCTGAGCAAAATCCAGAAATGGAATACATCAAAATCACGCGTTCCAACCGATTGTACGAGGAGATTTGGCACGACCGCACCAATCTGTTCGGGCGCACCGATACGTATCAGATCGACGGAAAAATCGAGCAAAGCCAATATTTGCTCAGCGGCGGACAACGCCAGGTAACGATCAAATACCCGAGCATCAATGTCGTTCGGACGTTCGGGAAAGTTGATCATTTCGATCCGAAGGTCGCAGTGGTGAACCAAAATGCGCTGAAAAATTCGTACATCGAGCAGATGGCAGCGGAATTTACGTGGAAAGACACGGGTGAGATCTATGTCTTGCCGGACGGGAAGAAATCCCGCAAAAAAACAGCTACCAAAACGATTGCTAACGGGGTTGTCACCAGCACGCTGTATGTCGATCCCGCAACCAATTTCCCGCTTCAGCAAGAAGTGACCTGGGATACCGTTACACCAGGTCAAGGAGGACATCACATTACTCACGAGACGAGAGAGTTTAAGCGTCTGCAAGGTGTATATTACAGCCTGTTCATGCTGCCAACGAACATTACATTGAATGAATAGTCGAAAGAAGCCTCGTTTCCATCCGAACCATCGGAGGAAGCGAGGCTTTTTTGTAACAGCTAGACTATTGGTCTTCGAACAAAGCGGTAGACAAATACCGCTCACCGGTATCCGGCAGGATGACGACGATCGTTTTCCCTTTGTTTTCGGGGCGTTTGGCAATTTGCAGCGCAGCGTATGCAGCGGCGCCGGATGAGATGCCGACCAGCAAGCCTTCGCCTTTCGCCAGCTCTCGCGCCGTTTCGATGGCGCTTTCCGATTTCACGCGGAAAATCTCGTCTACCACCGATCGATCGAATACTTCTGGGACAAACCCTGCGCCGATTCCCTGGATTTGATGCAGGCCACGTCTGCCGCCGGAAAGCACGGCTGATTCGAACGGCTCGACGGCGACGATCGTCACAGCCGGATTTTTTTCTTTCAACGCTTTGCCGACACCGCTGATCGTTCCGCCAGTGCCTACGCCAGCGATTACGATATCGACTGCTCCATCCGTATCCAGCCAAATTTCCTCGGCAGTCGTTTTACGATGGATGTCGGGGTTGGCCGGATTATTGAACTGCTGTGGGATAAACGAATTTTTGTGTTCATGGGCAAGCGCCTCGGCACGGCGAATCGCTCCGTCCATTCCCTCTTCGGCAGGCGTGAGTACCAGCTCGGCGCCAAGTGCGGCAAGCAGCTTGCGTCGTTCGATGCTATATGATTCTGGCAGCGTAATGATCAAACGATATCCCATTGAAGCTGCCGCGAATGCAAGACCGATCCCCGTATTTCCGCTTGTGGGCTCGATAATCACGGTGTCTTTGTTGATCAGCCCGCGCTCTTCGGCATCTTTGATCATCGCATAGCCGATCCGATCTTTAACGCTACCGGTCGGATTAAAAAACTCTAGCTTTGCAAGCAATGTTACATCGAGTTGATGATGCTCTTGAATGTTAGACAGCTCCAATAACGGGGTATTTCCGATCAGGTCTGTCAATTTTTTCGCGATGTTTGCCATGCAGTCTCCTCCCGTTTCGACTGTGTTAGTTTTTAATTGCAGGAATTCATAGTGGTTTCATCAGCTTTTTCATTGTAGCATGGAACAAGTACCCTGTATATTTGACACAGCCGGGGTGGAAGTGATAGCGGCCGGCGAATTTGCTTAAAGGCATCATCCATACGAATACAAGCAAATGAGGGAGAGCATTGAAAGAATCGGATATGTACGAGCCGGTGAAGAAATGGCTCGAGGAACGAGGATTCACCGCATACCCGGAGGTAGAATGCAACCGAGCGGGAGGACGTGCTGACGTCGTTGCAAAAAGTGGAGCGGTGGTGGGCGTCGTGGAAATGAAGCAATCGCTTACGCTCGATCTGATTGACCAGGCGCTGCGCTGGCGCGGCTATGCCAATTACATATGGATCGCGATTCCGCATAAACCGAAAGCATACAAAAAATTCGTCAGCATGGTTTTAGCTGATTACGGGATCGGCGTGCTTACCTTTAGTAAATATGGAACGATCTGGGCGGATAAAAATGCAAGGTTCATGCGCAGAACGCTGCCTCATTTAAAGGAGGCGCTGACACACCATCATTTGACTGCCGATGTGAAAGGGGGCCAACGAGGCGGGGGCTATGTCACGCCGTACAGGATCACAATGAACAATGTCCAGCTGTTCCTCAAGCGCAAAGGCGGCTGGTGCCGTATCAACGAAATCCTCGATTATTGCGAGACGCACTATGCCTCACCGCGCGCGTCTCTGGCAAAAGCGCTGCAAACCTTCGAGCGCAGCTGGTGCGAGATGAAAAAGGAGGCGGGTAAGCTGTATTTTCGCTACCGCAATCAGACAGCGAGCACGAACGATCCGTCGCAAAACCCGATCCGCCTAAGCGACAGGCAGCTGCGCGTCTTGCTCGCCTTGAGCACTGGTCAATGGCAGACACCGACACAGATTGCCAGACAGCTGCCCGGTGTGACGCGCGATTGGGCTGATCAATCAGGCTCGCTGTTTGTCAGTCCTTTATTGAAGGCGTTGATCAAGAAAGGCTTGCTTGAAAAAAATCCGGTTGGCCGTGGTCAGTATCGGGTGACATCAGCAGGGGAAGCGGTTCGCAAGGAATTCGCGAGTGAGTAAAACGGACGCTGTGCCACACCAAGTGTGTTATCCAGAGGTGCGCCCAATCAGCATTTTCACCCACTCGTATCCTTCCTGGATAAAAGCCGCGCTTGCCTGGTTATGCGGGGTGTGCTCGAAGATGAATGTGACCTGTGGCGATTGGGCAAGCTGCCGGATTAGGCTGCTGGTCTGAAAATGGATGCCGTCATTTTCATGGGAAGGATGGACGGGGATCCACCAATATTTTCCCTCGTCCTTATGCTCGACGTTGTGTAAATGGACAACTTTGATCTGGTTATGCCACTTGTCCACACAGCGGCTAACCGAGTCGCTGTCGGCCAGCAAAAAATCGCCGATGTCCATGCAAAGCCCGATGTCAGCCCATAGGGAGAGCGGAGAATCGTGAAAAAATTGAATCGCGGTAGGGGATTTGTCAAATCCGAGCTTTGGTTCGCAGATGATGGGCAGCCCGCTCGCCTGCTGGATGCTTCGCAACCGATCCAACCCTTGCTCCAACAGCTCGATTCCACGTGCGGGCACCCCCCGTTTGAAATAGGGGAAATGGACGAGTAGGTAAGTCGCGCCCAATTGCTGCAGCATGCGGCACTCATGTTCCACTTGCTTCCAAGCTAACGCAGAGTCCATAAAGACGGATTCAAGCAGGTCGTATTTGCTCCCTGTCCGCAGCAGAGGAGAGTGAATACCGAATGTGATTGTTTGATTGCGGTACATGTCCAGAAATGTGGAAAACGACGGTTCATCCGGAAATTCTCCGATCTCAATATGGTCAATCCCTTCCCAAAACAAGGCGGAAAAGTGTGCTGGGTCGGATAAGATGGTACTGCCGGATACGCCTAGCCGATGACGCAAGGTGATCGCTCCTTTTGTTTTTTTATTAACTTGCTTGCGGACAGAACGAGCGGGATAAAAAAACTGGCGGCAGCAATGGTCGCGCATCAACCCATTCCTGCCGCTGCTATATTTGCTGGTGCTAATCGTTTAATCCTTTTCCATTGAGAATTTGTTGCATACTTTTTTCAACCCTTGATTCTCGAGTTTTGGCTGTTTTGGGTTCAGAAAAATAATATATGTAAGCTTTTTGCCGCCCCGGCGTCAATGCTTCAAAAGCACTTTTCAAGGCAAGGTTTTCATCGAGTTTTTGTTGAAATTCTTCAGGAATGGTGTATTCTGATGTCTTCTTAAAATTCACTTCCAAACCGGCTTTTTCAACTTCAATAGCTTCATGAATATAAGCTTTCAAGACGTCTTCCATTTCAACAATTTCTTGAACGGTGGTGAAGCGAATCTGGCGTGCCGCCTGTACATTCTCCGTTTGTTGAATGAGTATTCCGTGGGTATCCTTTAACAAGGCACCTTTGTGAAACAGAATCGCACAATATTCTTTAAATCCATGGATTAAAACGATATTTTTTTTCTCAAACGTGTAACAAGGATGCATCCACTTAAAATCTTCGGTCAGATCACAGTCAAGAACGATACTTCTTAGCTTCTCAAACTCTTCCTTCCACTTTTTTGCTTTACTTAAAAATTCATCAACCTTAGGATTCATTTTAGTAGTTGTCATCCCGAAACGCTCCTCTTCTTTCTGTCACTTTTTGCCTTTACTTGAATATACATCAACCTGGTAATTCATGCTATTCTTTGTCAACGATTCGCGATTTTCCTTTACTGCACCGTTCGAGAATTGATTTGTTTCCTTTTGTGTAAACGAGCCCATGACACAACCGTTACAATAGAGTCATAGAGAGCGGATCGGGATGGGAGGAGGGGCTGCATGAGAAAAAAAACCTGGCACAGAATCGCGCTTGCAGTGGTTTGTATGATGGCGATTCTATTTATGACGTGCCCGACTGAAGACGATTATCGGAAGTGGCTGGAAGATGAGCACGGGATCATTTGCACTGGCAATAGTCTTGAAGATACGTGCCAGCAAGTTTGTAAGGGCGCGCCACGAAATATAACGTGGCAAGCGACCTGGGAGCAGGATACCGGGATTTATGTGAGGCGAGTGGACCGATACACCTATGAACAAGCGGGGGAGCTTGTGCTCTCGTCTTGGGGATTCTTGAAGCATTTTTTTGCATTGAGCTGATCGTGGGAGTCGTTGGCCCCAAACACAACAAAGGGACAAACAGCTGCAGAAGCGTGCTTGTCCCTTTTGCGCCTACAACGATAGTGGAGGAAGCGTCTTGCCTGTTTCCAGCAAGCTTTTCAAATTGCTCAAAATAGCTGGCCAACCATTGTTGATCCCCTCAAACGTATCATCGCGATCCACGATGTCCTGTGGAAGCAAATTTTCGTGAACGAGCGTCAGTTTGACGATCGAATCCATCTGCTTCAAGGTGAAGGTGACGCGTGACGGTTCATCGCGTTCGGACTGATCCGCAACATAATTCCAGGTGAATGACAACAGGCGGTGCGGTTCACAGGCAAGGATGATTCCGTGATCTGTGACTTCCCCATTCCGCGAATAGGCCACTTTGGACCCGATTTGCCAGTCGGACGCGATGCTCGTGCCGAAAAAATACGCTTCCGTATACGCGCTTGCTGTCAGCGCCTCCCAAAGCTTTTCAGGAGTTGTTGCGATGTACGTGGCATAAACAAATGATAAGTTCGCCATGACAATCCTCCTTACGACAACTGAATGATTTCGTCATGTATCAAGTAGCCAAATGGCTGGGGCACTGGATGTGGTCAATATTTTTTCGCATCTTGCGAAAATAAGGTGCGGAGCTTGGCATAAAGACGTATTGGCAGGCTGGGGAAGACGAAGGCAAGCTCGCCTGGAGCGAGGCTTGGGATATCATCAGGCGTTTCGATAGTAAAGTCGAGCTCCATCTGTTTGAGCGCATCGGAATATTGTTTGGCTTCAGCCCAGTTGATGACGAAGAACATTGATTTTTTCACACAGCGGCCTCCTTTTTTCACTATTGTAGCAAAGGAAGGCCGATTCGGGCTATGAAACGTTCGTGATTTACATTTTCATCGATTCTTTCGCGGTTGAATGGGCAAGCGGCACGCTCGCTGTCTTGCGCGAGCGCAGCAGGAAGGCGGTGAGCAGCAAGCCGAGTCCGTTGATGATGAAGACGACGCGGATCGGGATCAGTCCGCCCAGCATACCGCCGATTACAGGGCCGAGCATGGTTGCCATTTGGGTGGCGGATTGATTCAAGCTGAACGCTCTGCCGCGGAATTCCGGTTCCGTCACTTTGACGATCGTCGCATTAATGGAGGGGTACACCGCTGCGAAAAACAATCCATATACAAATCGAAGGATTCCGAAGCCGATCAAGTTGGAGACGAAAAATTGCAGCAGGTTGCCGAGCGCACCGCCGAGCAAGCCAATGAACAAAATTTTGTTGTAGCCGTATTTCGTTCCCAGTTTGCCCCAACGTGGCGCTGCCAAAACCGTCGCTACGCCGACTGCTGAGAAGATGATGCCGGAATGGAGGGACGCGTTTTCCTGAGACGTGCCCATTTGCATCACATATACCGTCAATAGCGGCTCCAGCAGCATGACAGACATCGTCACGATCATAACCAGTCCCATGAGTCCAATGAATGTCCGGTTGGACCAGGCAGTCTTCAAGTCGTCGAGCACATGCGAGCGTTCAGCAGACCGATTGAACGTGTGTTCTTTCGCGAAAAATGTCGCAATCAACGCCGCAACCAACACCACGAGACCTGAAAACAGAAACGCTTCGCGGTTGCCAAACCAGTGGCTGACGAATCCGCCGATCAACGGGCCAACGATCCCGCCGGTCGCACCGGCTGTCGCCATAATCCCAAGCGCGTAGCCAACGTGCTTTTCCGGTGTGTTCGTGCCTACAAGCGCGATGGAGGCAGGCACATAACCGGCGAGCAAGCCTTGGAAGACGCGGAGTACGAGAAACCAGTACGGGTCCGTGACGAAATAATTCAGGAAATACAAAACAGCCAAGCTGTAGCCGGATCGGATCAGCATTGGCTTTCGGCCATATTTGTCAGCGAGCGAACCCCAATACGGCGAAATCAACGCGCTGGCGAGAAAGGTAATCCCAAACGAAATGCCTGCCCATGCTTCCAAATGCTCGTTGATCCCAAGCGAGGTGTGAAGAAAAATCGGTAAAAACGGGATGGAAATCGAATAGGCGGTGCTACAGAAAAACACACCTGTCCACAAGACAATGAGGTTACGCTTCCATGAAAAAGACATGAGTTTGTCACAACCTTTACAAAATAAAGCAGGAATTTTAATACGTGATTTACATTCTACCACTTGATGCTTGTATTGACCAATCAAGAAAATTGAATTTAGTAAAGCATAAATGAAATTAATCACCAAAAAATACCATTTTGAGATATGGAAATTGACAATTCAGAAAAGCTATCATACAATTTTTGCAGGTTTTGCCTGGATCAGTCGTAGAAAAAATCAGCATTCGCCTGTCACGTTTTTGCCTTCATTACGTCTATATGGTAGAAGAGCGCAAAACCATTCATCGCAGCGGGCCATTGCTTGCGATGCCGACTGAAGAAAGGGTAAATCAAACGTATGTCTTACGAAAATTTGCTTTCACTGATTCAACAATTTGGCTATGCCGCATTGTTTTTCTCCTTGTGGCTGGGGATTGTCGGCATGCCGATTCCCGATGAAGTGGTCGTGATGACAGGTGGCGCGGTGACATCCAGCCACCTATTGGAGCCGGTGCCTGCCTTTCTGCTGACGTATTTGGGTGTCATTTCGGGCTTGTCCCTTGGGTATTTTTTAGGACGTTATGTAGGCACACCGATCATGGACAAGTTGCGCAAGAAGCGGAAAATGGAAACATACATCGCGTTTTCAGAAAAGCTGGTCGTCAAATACGGCAGCTTCGCGCTTTGTATCAGCTACTTTTTCCCGATTGTCCGTCACGTCATGCCGTACCTTGTTGGGATCAACAAAATGACGTTTCGCCGGTATGCACTGTATTCGTATACGACTGGTTTCGTTTGGACGCTGGTGTTCTTCATTGTTGGCCGCTTCGTCGGCAACCATGTGCAGGAAGTCGGGACGATGGTTCACGACTATGGCATGATGCTGCTGTGGATCCCGGTTGTCATTGCAATCGGCTACGGCTGCTATTACTATGTGCGTACGCGAAAAGTCTTGTAGAACCGTGACGATCAATTGTGCAAACAGTAGAATTGCAAGTGAACATGAAAAAGCTCCCCAGATATTTTCTGTGGAGCTTTTTGTACGAGAAAAATTGTGTGTAGCGGAGGAGGTTGTAAAATGAAAGAACACGTATGGATCGAAAGTAGGGGAAAACGTTTATCCGCGATGCTGCATCAGCCAGATCAGCGTGAAACGACCGCAATCGTCATCATGTGTCATGGCTTCACCGGGGAAAAGGTCGGAGGTGGTCAACGGTATCTCCAACTCGCCAATGCAATGGAAGGGGCAGGCTTTGCCGTGATCCGGTTCGAGTACGCTGGATCGGGGGAAAGTGAAGGCACGTTTGCGGAAGATACGTCGGTCAGTGGCTGGAAAGAAGATGTGCACAACGTGATTGAGTGGACGGTAGGGCAGCCAGCATATTGCGAGTCGTCGATTTTTCTGCTCGGGCACAGCTTGGGTGGATGCATTTCGTTGACTTATGAGGACACGGAAAAGCGAATTGCTGGCAGAATTGCACTTGCTCCGGAGGTGGAGCCGGCAGTCAATTATCGCGAACGTATCATTGGTCCCGAGCTATGGGAAAAATCGCTTGCCGGCGAGACGATTTCGCATTTTTATGGTTCTTCTTATACGCTGCAGCCGCAGCTGGTGCAAGATTTGGCAGCAAAAAAGCACACGGCACTAACCGCATGCCATTCGTATGACTGCCCGCTCTTATTGGTACACGGTACAGCAGATACGGCGATTCCGTATGCCTCTACCCAGCAACTGGCGGAAACGTACCAAGGACCGGTTCAGTTGGAGCTGATCGAGGACGCTGATCATGGTTTTTCCCGTCATCTGGATGTGGTGAAAGAGCTGCTCATCGAATGGCTACATACTCACGCGTGATGAGGCGGTGGCGAGTGTGAAAAGTTTTCCACGTTGCGTCGAGGAGGAAATCATTCACGGATGCAGAAGTGAAAGGGCATGCAATCATTCAATCATGAGGCACATAAAGGAAGGAGTCGTTTCCATGCAAGCGGAACGATTTGTACGCGAATCCCGTACATTTAAAGCGAGTCATGTGTTGCCGCCCGATACAAACAATCACAATACATTGTTCGGCGGTAAGCTGATGGCGCATATCGATGATGTCGCAGCGATTTCTGCGATGAAGCACGCGAGAGGCCCTGTTGTCACGGCCTCGACTGATTCGGTCGATTTTTTGCAGCCGATTCGGGTGGATTATGAAGTGTCGCTTGAAGCTTTTGTCACCTGGACGCACAACACTTCGATGGAGGTTTTCGTCAAAATCGTCTCTGAAGATTTGCATACGGGGGAACGGACCGTGTGCGCAACCTCGTTTCTGACGTTCGTAGCGATCGGGAAGGATGGCAAGCCGACAAAAGTTCCGAAAGTCATCCCGGAAACCGAGGAAGAGAAGTTTTTGCACCAAAATGCAGCCGAGCGGGCCGAAGCGCGTAAACAACGGCGGATGCGCAGTAAGCATTTGGCTGACTTACTTGGAACTAGGCGGCCGTGGGAACCAAAGGAATAATGCGAAAAAACCTCATCGATGCAGGAGGGATCGACTTCCTCCAAACGATGAGGTTTTTACTGTTTATTGAACGATTTTGTTACGCAGTGCGATGGCAACCGCTTGTGTCCGGTCATCGACACCCATTTTTTGCAAAATGCGGTGCACATGGGTTTTGACGGTCCCTTCGGAAATGAATAAATTTTGCGCGATTTGCTCGTTGCGGTATCCGTAGGTGAGCTGCTGGAGCACATCCTTTTCCCGATCAGTCAAATCCTCCAGCAGCGTATATTCTTCATTTTGACTATCCGTAGCGAACGTATTGTTGGAATGTAGCACTTCCGCGAGAGCCTGTGCGGCCGTTTCCGTCCGAAACAATGCCTCACCCTGATACGCGCGGCGGATTAATTCCAACATTTCCAGCGAATCCGCGTCTTTGAGCATGTAACCGACAGCACCTGCCCGGATGCCTTCGACCACATATTCCTGGATGTCAAAGGTGGTCAAAATCAGCACTTTGACGCCAGGCGAGCTGCGAATGATCTGACGAGTCGCTTCAATGCCCGAGCATTTTGGCATCTGCACATCCATTAAGATGACATCTGGTTTCACTTTCTCCACGAGCTCGATCGCTTCCAGGCCGTCAGACGCTTCGCCGACCACTTCCATTTCCGGCTGCATTTTGATCACATAGCCGAGCCCTTGCCGTATCATCGTCTGGTCATCTACCAGGACGACTCGTATTTTCCGTTGGTCGTTCTCTTGGGTCATCGTTGCATTCTCCCTTCTGCAGGCTTGGTTCGGTGCGGAACCGCGATATCGATTTGGAAGCCGTGCGGTTCGCGCGCGAAATAGGTGACTTTGCCATTGATTTTTTTGATGCGCTCAACCATGCCTTTCAAGCCGAAGCCAGGTGTCCATTCGTCCTTCGGGGTGATTTTTCCATTATCACGGATCGTCATGAACAAATAGTCTGCGTTTTGATCGAAACCGACGTGGAAATGGGTGGCCTCCGAATGGCGCAGCGCATTTGTTACCGCTTCCTGAATGACACGATAAAAGACAATCGTCATCTCTTTGGTTAACGCTAGTTCTGGATCGTGCGTTAACAATTGGCACGACAGTCCTGTATTTTTTTGCGTCAGCGACAAAAATGCGCGGATCGGGGACATCCCCAATGCGGTGTTGTCGCTTGCCAGGGTGTGGACGGAGCTGCGGATATTTTCCAGTCCCTTTTTGGCAACATCGAGCATGTTGGTGACAGCCTCCTGCGCATCGGTAGGACCATCTTTTAGCATGTATTGCAAGGCGCGCATTTGCACGATGATGGAGGTCAGGCTATGGCCCAATTCATCGTGGATGTCGCGGGCGATTCTCGTCCGCTCTTCCAGCACAGCTACCTGCATCGTGTTGACGGAAGCTTCCTGTAGCTCCGCATGTGTTTCCTGCAGCTCTTGATGCGCTTCCTGCAGCTCAGCTAGGTGAATCTGGTTTTGCCGATAGGCTTCCGTCTGAATGCGGTAGCCGCGCGCTCCACTGAAGATACCGGCAAATGTAAGAAGAAACGGAATGATTTCCAAATACTTGTGGTGGATCAAGAATAGCAGTACGGCTGTCGTCACGCCGAAAAACGCTGCGATCCAGAACGCCTCTTTTCCTAAAATGCGCAGCCCGATAAAAATTGCGAGCATGATGATGAGCCCGAAGCCCTCATCTCCCCAAAAGACCCCTTTAATTAAGGTAAGGACACCGACGGTATAGACGGCGAACCGGAGCAAAGCGGGGTTGCGGCGATGCTGAGGGATCAGGAACATCCCCATGTATACGGCAAACAGCACGAAGGAAGTCAACAGCTGCATGGCGTTTTTGGATGCAAACGCGTTGGGTAACCATGCCAGAAGCATGAGAATGAAAAACCAGATCGGCGTCACATGCCTGTTCATGTAAGCAGAGATTGTTTCAAACACGCAAATCCTTCTTTCTTAAACGGTTTGTTGCCTTATCTTCCATTCTATCATGGGGTGTCATCTAACTCTAGATAGAGCCGCTCATCTCACTTTCTACACCTAGCGGTAGACGTCACTATTTCCATTTCTCATTACAATTAGGATCGAGCAAGTATTCCTTAATCCGAAGGATGTGTGTGGAAAGGTATGTAGAATGGAGGGCTTTGATGGAGGAATTAATACGGCTCGCAAAGCTCTTGCGGGAGGCGAGTGAGCTATTTTCGAGTAAATCCAATCAAGAATTGGATACGTCGGATATCACTTGGCAGCAAGTTCTCATCTTAGAGCAAATTGTACAGAATCCAAAAACCATCGGTGAGATCAGCAAGGCGGTCGAGATGCCGTACAGCACCATTTCTGGGCTTGTGGATCGATTGGAACGGGAAAATCTGGTCAAGCGAGTGCGTGATGAACACGACCGGCGCATGATTTGGGTGGCGCCCACGGAGCGTGTCAGTTTGTCATGCAGTACAACCGGGAATCGTTCCAACAGCAAGAAACGGGCATCTAGTTGAAATAAGAGAGGTGAGTCAGTTTGAATTTGTCTGAGATTTCGATCAAGCGTCCCGTCACCATTATCATGTTGACGATCGCGATGCTGATTTTTGGTGCGATATCGCTGCCGCGGCTGCCGATTGACCTGATGCCGGAGCTGAATTTTCCGGTTGCGGTCGTCGTGACTTCAGTCGATGGAGGGGCATCACCGAGTGAGGTTGAGAAGCTAGTAACGAAGCCGATCGAGTCAGCGCTAGGAACCGTTGCCAATCTGGATAGCATTCAATCCGTTTCAATACAGGGTGCTTCGCAGGTTATCCTCATGTTTAACTGGGGAACTGACCTCGACCAAGCGACCCTCGATATGCGTGACAAAGTAGACCGCATTCGCGGCATGCTGCCGGATACGGCCAATTCGCCGCGCGTTCTACGCATTGACCCGAACAGCCAGCCGATCATGAACTACGCCTTAACCGGCGAAACCGATGTGAACAAGCTGAAAAAGTTGGCGGAAGATACGATTCAGCCGCGCCTGGAGCGCATTGACGGGGTTGCCTCCGCTGCCTTGAATGGTGGTCAAAGTCGTGAGGTAGATGTCGTACTCGATCCAGCTAAAGTAGCCGCTTACGGTCTTTCCATCGAACAGATTCAGCAAGCCATCGGCAGCAGCAACCAGTCTGGCTCGGCCGGCTCGGTTCGTGAAGGGGACGGCAAGCTGAACATCCGCGTGCAAGGCGAGTTCGCCAATGTTGAACAAATCGCCCTGACGCCGATCTCTGTGGGCAATGGCTCCACAATTCGTTTGAAAGATGTGGCGGATGTCAAAGACACGTTGTCTGAGATCAGCCAGCTGAGCTATGTGAACGGCAAACCGAGCTTGGGCATCTCCATTACCAAAGCTTCCGGCGGGAATACCATTGAGGTAGCCGATCAGGTTAAAGCCGAGATTGCTGACATTCAAAAACAACTGCCAACAAACGTAAAAATTACATCAACACTTGATTCATCCAAATACATCAAAGACTCGATCTACACGACCGCAGAGCATGCTCTCTTGGGGGGATTGTTCGGGATCATCATCCTGTTCTTCTTCCTCGGCAGCTTCTCGTCGATGTTGATCGCCATCATCGTACTGCCGGTCTCGGTTGTCGCAACGTTCTTGCTGATGTACATGACCGGACAGACGATCAACTTGATTTCACTATCCGGTTTGACGCTGGGGTTAGGTTCTCTGGTTGACTTCGCCGTCGTTATTTTGGAGAACATTTTCCGTCAGCGTGAACAGGGCAAAGGCATGATGGAAGCGGCGCTGGTCGGCGCCAAAGAAGTGGGGACAGCGGTTATGGCATCCGCACTGGCGCAAATTTGCGTATTCTTGCCAATCGCGCTTACCCAAGGGATCGCATCCGAGCTGTTCGGTCCACTGGCACTCACCGTCGTGTATTCGCACATCGCGGCGCTTGTCTTCTCAATCATGCTGGTGCCGATGCTCAGCTCCCGCATTTTGAAGAAAGTGCCAAATCACGCCGATCACACCGGTTACCGTGGGTTCAATCCGATCATTTGGTTCAACCTGTGGTTCCGCAAAGTGGAGATTTTCTATCAAAAAGCGCTCAAATGGGCTTTGGGTCACCGGAAAACCGTATTCACTGCAACCGTGATCCTTTTGGTCGGTTCTTTGGCTATGACCCCTATGCTTGGTGCCGAGTTCATCCCAAGCATGGATGAAGGACAAATCAACATCACGATTAAAATGCCAAACGGCACGATGCTCGCAGAAACAGAAAAAACGACCAAAGAAGTGGAAAGCATCGTATCCCAGTATAAAGAAGTGGAAGTTATGTCCTCCTCCATCGGGATGGGCGGCTCCGCGGTTGTTGCGACTGCTTCTTCCAATCGCGCGACCGTCACCGCCATGCTGGTGGATGTGACCAAGCGAAATCGCTCGACGTCTGACATTTCACAGGAAATGCTGAAAAAACTGGCGCACATCCCGGGAGCGGACATTACCGTTGCCACAACGCAAGGCTTCTCCACAGGTTCACCGCTGCAAATCACGCTGCGAGGCGATGATTTGGCTGTCTTGAAAGACATCAGCTCTGTTATGAAAGATGAAGTTAAAAGCGTTAAAGGGACGACAAACGTCGCGACCAGCTTGGATGAAACCCAACAAGAATACTCGGTTGCCGTCGATGCGGAAAAAGCGAGTATGTACGGTCTGACAACAGGCCAGATCGTGTCCAGCGTCCGCACCGCGTTCCAAGGGCAAACCGTCACGAAATACCGTACAGGCGACGATGAAGTCGATGTGCGGATCAAAATGCCTGAAGGCTTCCAGGAAGACATCAACTACCTGAAAAACTATCGCATCTCGGCTCCGGGCGGCGCGCAGGTTGCCATCTCCGATGTTGCGAAAATCTCGAAGGTCGACGTGCCAATGACAATCAACCGTTCCAACCAAACGCGTGAGGTCAAAATCACCTCTGATTTGGCTGGACGTGACCTGAATTCGGTTAGCTCGGAAGTCAAAGCAAAACTGGATAAATTGACATTGCCAGATGGCTATACCATCGATTTCGGCGGTCAGAGCAAAGACATGGCGGAATCGTTCGGCAGTCTTGGTCTGGCAATCATCTTGTCCGTCGTGCTGGTGTACATGGTTATGGCTGCGCAGTTCGAATCGTTCTATAGCCCGTTCATCATCATGTTCTCCATTCCGCCAACGATTACGGGTGTTATCCTCGGTCTGTTCGTTACCGGCACACCGCTGTCCGTAACTGTCTTGATCGGGTACATTTTGCTGGTCGGTCTGGTCGTGAACAACGCGATCGTGCTGATCGACTACATCAACCAGCTGCGTGCAAAAGGGATGGAACTGCGCGAAGCGATCCTGGAAGCAGGACCGATTCGTCTGCGTCCGATCTTGATGACGACGCTGACCACGATATTGACCATCGGACCTCTTGCTGTCGCGAGCGGCTCTGGTGGCGAAACGCAAAAACCGATGGCGATCACCGTAATTTTCGGTCTCAGCTTCGCGACACTCATCACCTTGATCTTGGTACCAGTCGTCTTCTCATGGTTCGATGACCGCGGCAAAAAGAGACGGGAGAAAAAAGAGAAGAGAAGACTGAAAAAATTGCAGAAACAAAACAAAGGAACCGTCGTAGAAGCATAGAGCGGGTTTTTGAAAGGGAGGGAGACCATGAACGTGAATAAAAAAGGTATCGCATTGATTCTCGCGGCCGTGCTGGTGACAGCAGGCTGCGCGAGCAAGGAAGCGGCAGGACCGGCAGAAGCACCGGCTGCCCCGACACCAGTCCAAGTCGAAGCGGCGAAAATGGGTCTAGTGACATCGGAGGCAGGTTTCTCGGCGAAGCTTGCACCAAGCGAAGAGGTCCAAGTTAGCCCAAAAGTCACCGGCAAAATCACTACGCTGCCTGTTAAGCTGGGACAATATGTGAAGCAAGGCGACTTGCTCTTCCGTTTAGATGAACAAGACATCCAAAACTCGATTGCGCAGGCGGAAGCTTCCTACAAGCTGTCGCAAGCGAGCTTGAATCAAGCGAAAAACAGCTCCAGCCAAGGCTTGGAGCAAGCCAAAAACAGCCTGAAGCAGGCGGAACAAGGTTTGTCTGATGCACAGGTGAACCTGCAGCGTATGCAGCAGTTGTTCAAAGAAGGCGCGATCTCCACGCAACAATTCGAACAGGCGCAAACCAGTTTGAACAATGCGCAGACAGCGTATGACAACGCGCGAGAGTCGTATCAATCCGCAGAGCAAATGAGCAACATCCAAGTGTCGGAAGCATCGGTGAAGCAGTCGGCAGTCAGCTTGCAGAATGCCCGCGAGCAACTGGCGAACGCTGTTGTCACAGCACCGATCAGCGGCTATGTCTCTTCGGTCAAAGGAGCAATCGGCCAATTCGCTTCTCCACAAGGGCCTGTTGTGGTGTTAGTCAATACCAATCCGCTGATCGTGAAAGCGAATCTGTCGGAAGCGGAGATCACAACAGTTAAAGTAGGTTCCGCAGCGAAAGTGAACGTTACGTCATTGAACAAACAGCTGGATGCAAAAGTGACGGCGGTCAGCCCTGTGATGGATTCCATGCTCAAAGCATATCCGATCGAGATCACCATTCCGAATCCGTCCAATGAGCTGAAGGCAGATATGGTTGTCAATGTGACGTTCCAAGGCCAAAATGCTGGCAAGGCGCAAAAACTGATCGTTTCCCGCAAAGCTGTATTTGATCGTGATGGGAAGCAAAATGTGTTTGTCATCAACGGGGATGTTGCCAAAGAGGTAGAGGTAACAACAGGTGACAGCTCCAGCGACGATATCGAGGTGCTCACGGGAATTTCCCAAGGGGATCAGGTCGTCGTCAAAGGACAAACGCTGCTGAAAGACGGCAGCAAGGTAACGATCGCGAAATAAACAAAAGAGCGATTCGGGCGAAATAGAGTGGCGAAAAACCTAGGGCAGCTAGCCTAGGTTTTTCGCCATTACGTACATATCATTTCGGTTAATCAGTCTGCGGTTCATAGATACCGTGCAAGTACCAGTAGATTTGGTCATAAAGCGGACCGTCCGATTGATAAAGACTGACGAACGCCTGCTTTCTGCCGTTCTTGCCAAAGAACCAGCCACCCGAATACCACGCCAAGGGAGACGTTCGCATATATGGTCCGAACACGTTACCGGCTGGATCGGTCCCGCCAGTTGCGCCGAGCCTGAGATATTCCTGCAGCCGTGCGCGCTTGGCAGCATCATAGGTGACGCCCAAATCAAACTCGATTTCGACGCCTAAACCGTTTGCATAGCTTTGTACAGCTGCTGTTTCGATGAGCTGGGTTGGCTGGAAATAGTGGTTGGGCTGTAGGAAGGAGAGGGAGAAGCCGAGCTTTCGCCACTGGTCCCAGCCATTTGCTTGCTGATACGGTATCCAGAGAGAGTGCAGTAGCGACCCAGCGGCACATCGCGCACGGATCGCCCGATTGACGGCACGGATCACGGACCGGTCATCATTCGCGGGTCCTGTAAAATAGACACTTTCCTGGACCCAGTAAAAGCCCATTAAGCGAAGCTGACAGTCAAGAGAGGCAGTGTCCCATCGGGCGAGGAAGTCGTCCATCCAGCGGATGATTGCTCGAATCCGGTTCGCATCATCGCCGACAACGCTTGGATTCGGATAGGGCAAAGCAACCCAGACACGCGTCCATTCGGCAAAGCATGTTTTTTCATGCGCGATCCGAAGTGCATCCAGATTGCGCGTGCATAAGAAAAGCTCATCTGTATAAATCGTCCAGTCCGCGACTGTCGCTGGTGCTTGCTCATTGCGGGTCAAATAACGCGGCTCACCCTGCTCGTTTAACACGGCGAATGCGAGAAACAAGACATCTGTAAACATGCTCCCGTTGATGGTGCCGGTTTGCCGGTCAAGATGGGCAATGACCGGGAGCAGGTCACTAGGCTCCCAAAACTGGTACTGTGGAATGCTATCAGAACCGATGCTGTAACCGGTATAAGCGAGAAAGAGCTGGTTCACGCAGGAACAAGCAAGATTCGGATAAGGAGACATGATCGCTTCAACCCCGCTTTACGAGTGAAAAACATAAATGCACGCCACAGCATATGACACACCGCTTGCCAATTATACGCATGCGAAGAATTAACCCACTACCAATCGGACAAAATGTGAGAGTTCACATAGATCCACTTTACGTTAGGATGATGAGAATGGAAGGAATCGCTGCAAAAGTCAATCATAAACGAATGCGCAAGGCGCATCTGGTGCGCAGGGCGCTAGGTATTATCATCGGATCACTGCTGGTTTCAGTCGCGCTGGAAATCTTTTTGGTACCCAATAACATCATTGATGGAGGCATTACAGGTATCTCCATCATGCTGTCCCATCTCACCCATTTGCCACTCGGCTTGTTTCTGGTCGTGCTGAACTTGCCGTTTCTGTTTATCGGTTACAAGCAAATCGGGAAAACATTTGCGATCTCCACACTAATCGGGATCGTGATTATGTCGCTTGGCACGTCTTATCTGATACCTGTGCCGAGCTTTACGCAAGATAGCCTGCTCTCTGCGGTTTTCGGCGGAATTATCTTGGGGATCGGCGTTGGTTTGGTCATGCGTGCGGGCGGTTCGCTCGACGGAACCGAGATCGTCGCGATTTTACTTTCGAAAAAAACGCCGTTTTCCGTCGGGGAACTGGTTATGTTCTTCAATATTTTCATTTTAGGCAGCGCCGGGTTCGTATTCGGCTGGAACAATGCGATGTATTCGTTAATCGCGTACTATATCGCTACCAAAATGATCGATGTCACGATCGAAGGGCTTAACCAATCCAAGTCGGTTTGGATCATTAGCGACAATCCCGTTGAGATCGGGGATGCGTTGTCGGCCCGCCTCGGCCGTGGTGTCACCTATCTGGAAGGGGAGGGCGGCTATTCGGGTGACGTGAAGAAAGTCATCTTCTGCGTCATTACGCGAATTGAGGAAGCCAAGCTGAAAGCGGTCGTTGAGGAGATCGATCCGAGCGCATTTCTGGCGATCGGCAACATTCATGATGTGCGCGGCGGTCGATTCAAGAAAAAAGACATTCACTAGCAATAACCGCAATAGAAAAAGGACTTGGTGTATCAGCCAAGTCCTTTTCGCTGCTCACTAGACAGCGAAAGTAAAACGTATAAAGCCCGTCACGGTGTGTTAGCCAGATGTGGCCATAATGCAAATCAACGATATTTTTGCGATGGCCAGACCAAGTCCGGAACCAGGCAGGAGGCTGTCCTCGTTGCGCGAGTTCTCCGCACTTTCAGCAAAGCGACGGCTTTCAGGCCGTCTTCCGCCTCTGTGACCTAAAACCCTTCGTTGCGCAAATAAATGTGGAGGACGTCCCGGATGTCGGCGTAATCTTCAACCACAAGAATGTTTGGCTTCAATTCGGCTCGCATCTTTTTTGGCAAACGTACACGAAAGCGGGCGGAACATTGACAGGCACGAATTCAATTGAAAGCAAGTCAAAGCGATCGGACAGCTGTTTTTTCATTTGGTGGGAGTATTGAAACGCGATGAAAAGCCCGCCGGGTTTCAGTGTCGCATCGATCTGCTCCAAAATCCGGTCGCGAACTGCTTGCGGAAAATTGAAAAATGGCAGACCGCTCAAGATGCAATCGAGCTGTTCGATTCCTTCACGCAATAAGGCGGTTTCCAGTTGGCACGCATCTTCATAGACCGCATAGTCGGGGTATTGTCTTGCCAAGTGGGCGCGCAGCGTGTCGTCTTTTTCGAACAAGAGCACATGCTGCGGCTGGGGGCTTGTGGCAAGCAGGTGTTTCGTGATCGCCCCGGTGCCAGATCCGAGCTCGGCGATCGCCGTCACGTTTCCCCAAGGGACGGCATCGAGCATCGTTTTCGCCAAAAAGGGGGAGCTTGGTGTTACACTGCCGATTTGCTTTGGGAAGCGGATGAATTTATAGAGAAAGTAGAGACGCTCTTGGAGAGCAGCTGTCAGGTTAAGCATAAGAAAATCCCTCCTTGTTTTACCGTATCATCATAACGAATAAATCTAGAAAAAAAGTGAGGGATTTTCTTATTTTTTTCTTAAATGTTTGGAAATGTCAGAGGATCAGGCTGGCAAGAGCTGCAGCACGGAAAAAAAGTGGGCGGTTGATCCACCGAGCACGAACAGATGCCAGACGGCGTGATGAAACGTAAAGCCTCTCCATACATAAAAAATCGCGCCGACCGAGTACAGCACGCCACCGATAATGAGCAGCATGAGTCCGATCCCTTGCAAATGCATGGCAAGATCGTTCCAGGCAAAGATGATCAGCCACCCCATGACGACATACAGAAGCGTGGAAAGGAACAGAAATTTTTTCGCGAAAAAGCATTTGAACACAGTCCCGCCGACTGCCATTCCCCAGACGATACCGAACAACGTCCAGCCTAGCCAGCCTTTTACGGCGAGGAACAAAAATGGCGTGTACGTACCCGCGATGAAAAAGTAGATGGAGGAATGATCCATGACCTCGAAAACGTCTTTCGCTTTCCCTGTTGGCAGTGCATGCAGCATGGTGGAGGAGACGTACAACAAGAGCATGGTCACACCAAACAGGGTAAAGCTGACGACATGCCAAGCCGAGCCGAAGCGGGCGGCGAACGTGACCAAGAGGACGAGCGCAGGAATGCAGAGCAGTGCGCCGAGACCATGTGTGATTGAGTTGGCAACTTCTTCTGCTTTTGAGAAGACGTGTGTGCTAGCCATGACGACACTTCCTTGTGTGCGGCACCAAAATGGTGTCTGATTTTTCGTTAGTATAGCACAAAACGCCTTCCAATCCCTACCTGCTACGTGGCAGGAAAAAGGATTGTCGATCAGCCGGAGAACCAGTAAACTGGAAAAAACAGAGAAGAAATTGAAAAGCTGGAGGATGGAGAGTAGACGAATGATTACGAAAGTGGATGAATGGCAAATTGAACCGTATTTGGATTTGCTCGCTGCGGCTGAGCATGTCAGGCTGGATCGACGGCTTCCTGACCACGATGAATGGCTGCGCAACCGGGTCCACCTGCATTTTGCGAGAGGGGCGCAATTTTTTGGCTATCATGCGGAGGAGGAGTGTGAACCCACGGGGATCGTCGTGATTTTGCATGAAGAGGCGCCCAGTGGCATTCCGACGCTTGGCGCGAGGGGTGAGATTTTGGACATTGCGGTCAGCGAACAGCTCCGTCGGAAAGGTGTCGGGTCTATTTTGCTGGCACATGCGGAAAAAGTGTTGCGAGAACGCTGTGTCTACTGTATGTTTGCCATGACCGCGGCGGATGATTACGATGTCATTGCATTTTATGGGAAAAACGGGCTCGTTCCGGTCGCCACGCTGCCGGATGTGTACGGCCAAGGATATGAGGGGAATATTTTTTTGCGGAAAATCTTGCGGTAATCGCCAATTGAAGACATGAAAGCAGAACCAGCCGTGCTACATAGGCTGGTTCTTTCGCGTTTATCCCCATTCAGTACGTGACAGGCGGATGGCGTCCATCAAATTGGCGCGCTTTTTCGTTTCGTTGTGGTAAAGCGCATTTTTTTCGATATGGTCGATGAAGAGAATCCCGTTTAGGTGGTCGATCTCGTGCTGCATGCAGCGGGCCAAGTAATCACGCCCGTGAAGCAGCACAGTTTCACCTTGGCGATTCAGTGTTTTGACGGTTACCGATTTCGCACGTTTGACCGTCCCTGTATACCCGGGAAAAGACAGGCACGCTTCCGGCCCAACCTGCTGCCCGCTCATTTCCACGATTTCCGGATTGATCAGCTCAATCAGACCGTCGCCGCAATCCATGACAACGACACGCTTCAAGATGCCGATCTGTGGTGCCGCCAAGCCGGCACGGCCTTCCTCGTCATAAAGGGTTTCGGCTAAGTCGTCGAGCAGCTTGATGACTTTGGCATCAATCGCTATCACCGGCTTTGCCATCTTTCGCAAAATAGGATCGCCGAAGGGCAAGATGGTTTTGACAGACATGGAGTTATCCCCTTTCTTCCGTTAGGCGCCTTTTCTCTGGGTAGGAGTATGCGACCACAGATCATTGGGCGTGCAAGCCAAAGCCGTGCACAAGGCATCGAGTGTTTCCGCTTTCATCTGCTTTGGCTGCTCATTGAGCAGCGCGCTGATCGATGGGGCAGAAAGCTGATACCCTGCTTTGTCCTTCAACAGCCGTGCTAGTTCGGCTCCGGTCCATATTCCTCGCTCCGCCATTACTTGGCGCAACATCCAGATCAACATCACATTCACCCTTCCAGTCGAACAAGCAACCTGTTATTTAGGTGCTGCCTAATTTTTTTATGTATTACCTAATATACCAGATACCGATGAAAAGGGAATCATTAGCAGTAACTTTTTGTTGTCTTGGGCGGGTGAGAAAGCTTCTATCCAATTAACTTGTATACAAGGTGAAATTTGCGTGTTATATTCAGAATTGACAGATAAAATGACAGGAGCGAATGAAATGGAACCTATTGAGGAATGTTTGACGTTTTTGCTGGGTAAAGCGCAGCAGCGTTCCTACCAAATCGGCAAGCAGCTACTGCAGCCGTACGGTGTCACCCCTGTTCAATATGCAATGTTGCATCTACTGTATGAGCGGGACGGGCAAAACGGTGCGGAGCTAGGGGAGCGCTTGCGGTTGGATTCCGCCACCATGACCGGATTAATCGACCGGATGGCACAAAACAGGTTGGTCGAGCGCAGGCCGGACCCGTGCGATCGCCGCGTCAACCAGATTTTCGTAACGGACAGAGGGCAAGAACTTCAAGCGGTATTGCACCAAAGTATGCAGGTGGCAGAGGAGGAGACGGTTCAAGCCTTGACTGATGACGAGGTGTCTTTACTGAAAAACTTGCTGTATCGAATCGGACTACACGAAGGAGAGGGAAAAAGATGAACATGAAACCATTGGAAGAAACCATTGTCGGTGCATTGGGAATCAAGATGGTCGAGGTATCGAAAGATCGCGTGATCGCGACAATGCCGGTGCATGCCGCTACACACCAGCCGTTCGGACTGCTACATGGCGGCGCATCGGTAGTGCTTGCCGAAACGGTCGCAAGCTTCGGTACGTGGTACAACGTTGATCAAGAACGTGAAGTGGCGGTGGGTTTGGAAATTAATGCGAACCATCTCCGTCCGAAAAAAGACGGGATCGTCACGGCGATCGCGACTCCGCTGCACAAAGGGCGCACGACGATGGTCTGGGACATCAAAATACAAGACGAGGAAGAGCGTTTAATCTGCATCTCCCGCTGCACGGTGGCGATCGTTAAAACCGAACAGGGGAAGGGGTGAATCGCATGGCAGCACATCTACTCGCCAGATGGCTCGATCAGATGGTGCTTCCGGCCATTTCCGCCCCGATGTTTCTGGTATCTGGCCCGAGGCTAGTGATCGAAAGCTGCAAAGCCGGAATCATCGGTTCCTTTCCCGTCTTGAATGCCAGGACTTCGGATCAACTGGAGGAATGGCTGCAAGCGATCACAAATGAGCTTGCGGCAATCAAGCAAGCGGAACCCGAACGGTGCGTTGCCCCTTGGGCGGTGAACCTGATTGTCCATCATTCGAACAAGCGATTCGACGACGATCTGGCACTGATCACCGCGTACCAGCCACCGCTCGTCATCACCTCGCTCGGTGATCCGATGCGCGTGGTGGAGGTCGTACATGCATACGGCGGCCTTGTTTTTTCCGATGTGAGCACGGTGCACCATGCTCGAAAAGCCGCGCAAAAAGGGGTCGATGGGCTGATCCTCGTCTGCAACGGAGCTGGCGGCCATGCCGGGGTGATCAATCCGCTTGCGTTCATGGGCGAAGTCAAGCAATTTTGGCAAGGCATTACGGTGCTTGCGGGGTGTGTGTCGCATGGGCATGATATTTTGGCAGCGGAAGTGCTCGGCGCCGACCTAGCTTACATGGGGACGCGTTTCATCGCAACGGAGGAAAGTATGGCGAGCGACAGCTACCGAGAGATGCTGCGGCAAGCCACGCTTGAGGATCTGCTTTATACCGACGCGTTCAGTGGTGTCAAAGCTAATTATCTCGTGCCAAGTATTCGAGGTGCAGGGCTCGATCCCGATGCATTGCAGAAAAAAGCGGAGATGGATTTCACCTTCGTCAAAGCTGATGGGACGGGTGCCAAGGCATGGAAAGACATTTGGTCAGCTGGCCAAGGCGTTGGTGCTGTGAAGAATGTGCAGTCCGTTGCATCGGTGGTAAGCGAGCTTCGCTGCGAATATGAGGCAGCGTACCGAACGCTTTCAGAAAAACAAATCAAAAGGAACGCGCCCTTTCACTGACAGTCTGCCGCCCAACTTTTCCAGCTCGCATCCAACCGTCCAGACGGGCAGACGCCATTCCTACATATGCTGATGACAACTGCTATGTGGGGATGTGATATTGTTTGTCCAACTGGAAAAGAAAAGCGGATAGCATCATTGGGCTTGGGAAAAAGTACCTCGGCACTCCTTACTTGTTCGGAGCAAAACCCGGTTCTACGCGGCGATTCGATTGCAGCTCATTCACGCAGTACATTTACGGCAAACATGGGATCGAATTGCCGCGCATTTCCCGCGAACAAAGCAAACACGGAAGGCCAGTTACACTCGGGGAAATCAGGCGTGGTGACTTGCTCTTTTACAAGACGCACAAGCGCCGGCATCGTAAAGGGCTGCAAAAGATCGGGCATGTCGCGGCTTATTTAGGGAATAATCATATGATTCACGCTGCGGAGGAAGGCGGTATCGGTATCATCAATATCCATCAGTATCCAAAAGGCGTGCTGGCAAAGGCGCGCAGGGTCATTCTTGATTGATAGATGAAAATGAAGAAAAAAGGCTGGCGACAAACCATTTGTCACCAGTCCTCTTTTTTGCGAGAATAGGAATGAATATTCGGAAATTGGCTCTGCTTGCGTTTCATGCTGTGAGGGAACGGGCAAAGCGCTTACAAAAAAGGAGTGATCGGATACATGGCAGACACGGTTCAGTATGACACCTATTTCAAGGAGAATCGGGAACGGCACTTGCAGGAACTACAAGCATTTTTGTCTATTCCAAGCATAAGCTCACTGCCTTCACACCAAGCGGACATGGAGAGAGCGGCGAAGTGGCTCACGACGGAACTGATGGCGGCAGGAATGGAAAATGCCATCGTATTGCAGACTGCAGGCCATCCAGTCGTGTATGCGGAATGGCTGAATGCTCCGGACAAGCCGACAGTCCTCATCTATGGCCACTATGATGTGCAGCCGGTTGACCCGCTCGCACTATGGGACACGCCTCCATTTGAACCGACCATTCGCGATGAAAAGCTGTATGCACGGGGGGCGACCGATGATAAAGGGCAGCTGTTCATGCACATCAAAGCGATCGAGGCACTCATGGCATGCAGAGGCGAACTCCCTGTCAATATCAAGGTTTGCTTTGAGGGGGAAGAAGAGATTGCAAGCCCCCATTTTGAAGCTTTCGTTGCGGAAAATCAGGACTTATTGGCGGCCGATGTTGTGGTAATTTCCGATACGCCGCTGTGGGAAGCGGGGCAGCCAGCGATTTATTACGGGCTGAAAGGCTTGTGCGGGTTGCAAATTGATTTGCGCGGGCAAAAGGAAGACCTGCATTCTGGATTTTTTGGCGGCCTGGTGCACAATCCACTGCATGCGATGGCACAGCTTTTAGCGAGTCTTGTTGCCGAAGATGGACGCATTGCCATAGAAGGATTTTACGATGATGTGAAATCGCTTTCAGAAGAAGAGAAAACGGCGTTTGCCCGAATACCGTACGATGCGGAAGCGACTCGTGAGTCCCTTGGCGTCGAATCGCTGTTTGGCGAACCGGAATACTCGGCACTTGAACGCAATTGGGCCAGGCCAACACTGGATATCAACGGCATGTGGGGCGGCTTTCAAGGAGAGGGGACGAAGACGGTCATACCTGCTGAAGCCCATGCCAAAATCACCTGCCGCCTCGTAGACGGACAAGTCCCCGAGCGAATATTGGAAAAGATCGAGCAGCATTTGCAAAAACACAAGCCTGCAGGCATGACTGTCTCGACCAGCTGGTTGCCGGGGAAAGCGAGCCCCTATTCGACACCGGTGAGCCATCCGGCTATCCAGGCTGCAGCCCGAGCGTACATTGCTACCTATGGGGCTGAACCGCTATACACCCGCGTAGGCGGAACGATTCCGGCCGTAGAAGTATTCCACCGCTTGATGCACCTGCCAATCGTATTGATGGGCTTTGGGATGCCGGATGAGAATTACCATGCACCGAACGAGCACTTTTATTTGGTTAATTTCGATACGGGCTTGCGGACCATTTGCTGCTTCCTGGACGAAATCGCCGGTTTGACGTCGATCAATGGCTAAAAGTTTCGTACCCCAAACACGCTGCCGCTCAAATAGTGATGGCGTGTTTTTTTGTGCTTTGCTGTGATGGGGGACGATACCCTTATTAACTTTGTTTGTAGATCGATTTCATGTGACGCCGACACAGGCAACTACCGTAGGGAGTACTATTTCCATCGGATTTGCTCATGAATGCTTGCTTTATGGGCCGATCTCTGACAAATATGGACGTAAACAGGTTCTAAACCGCTGAGTAGGCTGCGCCTGTAAAAGCGGAATGTAGAATGAAAGGAGAATGAGAGTGAACGACTTGCGTTTAAGTGTACTGGATGTATCGCCGATTTATCAACATGTCTCACCGTACGAAGCGCTGCAGCAGTCGCTTTTGCTCGCGCAGACGGCGGAAAAGGCTGGGTATACCCGCTATTGGGTGCCGGAGCATCATGATTTGCCGCATCTGGCTTCCTCATGTCCGGAGGTTTTGCTGGCGCATATCGGATCGCAGACATCCACGATTCGGATTGGGTCGGGTGCCGTTCTTTTGCCCTATTACAAACCGTACAAAGTGGCGGAGGCGTTTGCCCTCTTGGCCACGCTCTATCCTGACCGAATTGACTTGGGGATCGGACGTGCACCAGGAGGACCTGCCCATGCTTCACTCGCTTTGAGCGAGTCCTATTTGCAGCAGGTGTATCAAATGCCGGCGCTTTTGCAAGATGTGACCGCACTTTTAAATAACACGTACCAAATTGACGGAAGGCCGGTAATTGCCCGCCCGATCCCTCCCGTACCCGCACAGCTCTGGCTGCTTGGGACAAATCGGAAAAGTGCTGAATACGCGGCTGCGGTCGGTGCGGGGTTTGTGTTTGGCCAATTCATGAGCGATACGGATGGCAGTGAGATCGTGGAGCTGTACCGCAACAACTATCAGGCGACGGACAAACATCCTGCCCCACGCGCAATCATGGCAATCGGAGTCGTATGCGCGGAAACGCCGGAAACGGCTGAAGCATTAGGAGAAGAAGCGAAACGCTGGAGCGGCGCGGCCTCCTTAACGCCGGAATCTACCCCCATGCCAAGCACGGGTAAGAAAATGCTTGTCGGTACGCCTGAGCAAATTCGTTCCGAACTGGTCGCGCTGCAGGAGAGAACGGGTATCGACGAATACATGATCACCACACCAATTCCGGATTACGAAAAGCGTCTGCGTTCGTACCGCTTGTTGGCTCACGCCGTTTTGGGGGAATAGCCTTTATCTTACCAGTCACATGCTATTCCAGTGAATAATTTCCACTCGCCAAAGAGAAATATAAAAAGGCGAGGGGGAACTGGACCATGCGTTTCTTTGAGAAAAGGACCAATCAGGAAAATGAATGTGGCGATGGCAGCCTGTCGATCCGTTCCCACGAAGAGCTGCGCGATTATTTGCATACCGCTTTTTTTGGAACCGATGATTTGGTCATCGATTTGATCGAGCGAAATGATGAAATCATGGCACTGATTCAACTGGCAACACTGACGGATCTGGAAAAGGTGGACGAACAGATCCTGAGTCCGTTGAATCGAAACCACGACCGCTTGTTCCTGAATGCGATCAAGCCGGCCAAAATGCAGGAGCTATACGCACCAGAGCAGGTTGTCGAAGCGCTTACCAGAGGAAACTGCGTTGTTTACATTGAAGGGTATCCGTGTTTTTACAGCTTCAACACGTCGATCATGGTGCAGCGGAGCATTGCCGAGCCAATCAACGAGAAAGCGTTCAGTGATTCGCATGAAGGCTTCAACGAACGGTTGGAAACCAACCTGTATTTGCTACGACGCAAGATGCCGACAAAAAACCTCGTGCTCCGCTACTTTGAAGTCGGACAGTCCGTCAATTCGCGTGTCGCTGTCGTATTTGTCGGACAGTTGGCGAATCAGGAAGTCGTCGATGAGGTGGAGATGCGCATTCGCTCCCTTCGCATCGATTATGTATCATCAGCTGGCGTGCTCGACCAAATGATTGAAGATACGCCTTTCTCGCCATTCCCGCAAATTTTGAGTACAGAGCGGGTCGATCGTGTGTCGGCGAATTTGATGGAAGGACGCATTGCGGTCATGGTGGAGGGATCGTCCAATGTGCTGATTCTCCCCGTCACGTTCTTCGCTTTTTACCAATCACCCGATGATTACAACATTCGATGGATTAACGGCAGCTTTTTTCGTTTTTTGCGAATGGCCAGCTTTTTTCTGGCGATTACGCTGCCGGCGATTTACATATCAGTTGTCAGTTTTCATTTTGAGACCATTCCCAGTGAATTGGTTCTCCCTATGCAGGTGGCGGTCATGCACATTCCGTTTCCTCCGATCATTGAAGCGATTGTGATGGAATTGACGATTGAATTGCTCCGCGAGGCAGGTCTTCGTCTGCATACAGCTGTCGGGCAGACGATCGGCATCGTCGGCGGTTTGGTCATCGGCGACGCCATCGTGCGAGCAGGGTTCGTTTCCAACGTCATGATCATTGTGGTGGCGTCGACGGCGATCGCATCCTTCGTCGTGCCATCGCATGACTTCCGCGAGACGGTGCGCATTTTGCGGTTTCCGATGATGATTTTGGCCGCTACGTTTGGCTTTTTGGGCATCACGTTTGGCTTTTCGTTTTTGCTCATTCACCTGTGCAAGCTGGAAGGCTTCGGGGTACCGTACTTTTACCCGTTTTCCCCTTTTCGTTTAAATTCGTTGCAAGATTCCTTTGTCCGATTGCCAATTTGGTCGATGAACCGCAGGCCTATGGATAGCCGTCCCCAAAAACGGATTCGAGAATTTTTCTCAAGGGGTTGGGTAAAAGATGAGCATCCAAAAAGATAAAATCACCGTCAACCAACTCGCTTTTTTTACAATCCAAACGGCTATCGGCGAGGGAGCGCTCACGCTCCCTTACGGCGTCCATTCAGCGGCTTCCTCTGACGGGTGGATCTCGACAGTCATTGTCGGGATCATGAGCCAGATTAGTATCATCGTCATCTGGCAAGTATGCCGCCGTTTTCCGGGACTGACACTGATGGAATTTCTGCCGCAGCTGCTCGGCAAATTTGCGGGTCGGCTGCTTGGCTGCATATACATCGTCTATTTTATCGGGATCGCCAGTCTCGTAGTCGTAAACTACTGTCGAATTATCAACAGCTGGATTTTTCCCGAAACACCAAAAAGCGTCATCATGATTTTGATGATGATTACGGCCTATTCGCTTGCGAACGAACGGTTGCGTGTGATCGCCCGTTTTTGTGTGGTGATCTCCATCATGCTGCTTTTTCTGATCGGGCTGGTGGCCATACCGCTTTGGGAAGGGAACTTTTTGTATTTTTTGCCAGTTGGACAGGCCGATTTCGGAAAGCTGGCTGCCGGGGTGAGGGAGGCGACGATCGCGATGGCCGGATTTGAACTTTTGTACATGGTATATCCGTATGTCGATGGTACAGCAAAGCAAATTCGCAAAGCCATGCTTTATTCGTACCTCTTTGTGACGGCTTTCTACTTGATGATCGTCATTGCAAGTTTTATTTTTTTTAGCCCTGATGAACTTCATCTCATTCCAGAGCCGATGCTTTATATGCTCAAGGCTTTTACATTTCGAATTGTGGAGCGGACCGATCTTCTGTTTTTATCGCTGTGGGTTGTCATCGTTCTTACGTCGATCGTAAGCTATGTTTACCTCGCAGCTGCAGGGATCAAAAAAATGATGAACCAGGAGCGCAATTCAAAAACGACTTTGGCTGTCGTCATCCTTTGTTCCTTGTTGTCGCTGATTCCCAATCACTTTTTACTGATCGCTTCCATCAATAAGTACTATTCTTACTTGACGCTGGTCATGAACTACGCCGTCCCAGTGTTTCTGCTAATCGTCTGCATGTTCAGGACAAGGGGGAAGGCTGCTTGAGGAAAAAAATCGTGCTGACCGTTCTCGTCGTGTTGCTTGCTCTGCTTACCACGGGATGCTGGGACCTCACATTGTTGAAGGAAGTTCGCCTCGTGCTCGGCACTGGCCTGGATGAAGCGCCAGAAGGGAAGACGTTGGTGACCTATGTGATACCCGATATATCGCTGAACAAGAAAAACACGATTCAAGTCATTTCGACCACAGGAAAAAATGTGCGTGACGCTCGCATCCATTTGGCAAAATTGCTGACTGCGGTTCCTGACGGTTCGAAAAGCCGTTACCTACTGCTCGGCGAGCGGGTGGCAAGGAAAAAAATTTACACGTATCTCGACGTGCTGTACCGTGACCCGAAAAGCGCGCTCAATGCAAAAATCGCCGTGGTCAAAGGCCGTTCATCCGACTTCCTCTTGGAAGAGCATAAAAAGAAGCAAGGGGCAATCGTGAACATGGATAAACAAATCGTCAGTGCTGAAGCGGCGAGCATTGTCCCCAAGGTACATGTGCAAGCGATTTGCACGACGATGTTTGATCCGGGACAAGATGTGATCATGCCTTATTTGGAAATGGGCAAGAACGGCGCAAGCGTCAAAGGTGTAGCATTGTTCAACAGCCAAACCATGACCGGCACGCTAGATACCATGCACTCGATCATCTGCAACTTGCTCGCGGATCACATGGGCAAACGAACAATCATCACCTTGCAGACGACAAACGGCAAAAATCTGAATGATGAAATGACGCTGCATATTTTAAAGCGGCTGCGAAAGCTTGACGTGCAGGTGAAAAAAAACCATGTTTACGCAAATGTTTCCTTGCTATTGCACGTCGGGATCGAGGAGTTTCCGATTGATCATTTAACCGAAACGAAACGAGTTGCTGAGCTTGCGGCATTATTGTCAAAAGAACTGACGACTCATGCGAATGACGTGATCGCCAAACTGCAAAAAGCGAACTGTGACGCCCTTGGCATCGGTAGACAAATCATCGCGTACCATCATGACTACTGGAAAAAGGTGTCGTGGTCGAAAACGTATCCGACGATCACGATTGAGCCAACCGTAAAAGTCGAGATTTCAAGACCCGGCATCATTTTCTGAACAACAATGCGATACCTCTCAGGGGTATCTTCATATTTTCTACAAAAGTCTTTGCTACAGTTTGCGTAAGAGCGAAAAAAAGCAACGCAAACGAATCGAGGAGGCTTTTGGGATGAAAAAAAAGATGCTGATTGCAGTGGCTGGTGCAGCAGTCGCGTTTGTAGGAGCTGGCATTTGGGCATGGATAACGGCGGACAGCAGCGCAGCCGATGGCATAGCGAAGCCCACCGTTACGACGGAGAATGGCAAAACGATCAAAACGTTCACTCTGGTGGCTGAGGAGACGGAGTGGGAGATTGCGGCCGACAAAAAAGTCGAAGCATGGACGTATAACGGGACCGTGCCAGGTAGTCAGCTTCGTGTGCAACAGGGAGACATCGTCCGGGTGGAGCTGAAAAACAAGCTGAAGGAGCCAGTGAGCATCCATTGGCACGGCTATCCAGTCCCTAACAACATGGATGGTATACCGGGGATGACGCAAAATGCGGTTCGACCCAATGAAACCTTTACGTACCTGTTCGAGGCCACGATTCCCGGTACGTATTGGTATCATTCCCATCAGGACAGCGCTAATCAAGTCGACAAGGGGCTGTACGGCACGCTGATTGTAGAAGACAGCGCCACGCAAAAGCTGAACCGTGATTATACGCTGGTGCTAGACGAATGGATGACCCAAGCGGACGGTGCGAGCGGCGGCATGAATCACGGGGGGATGGACCATGGGCAAATGAACATGGGGACAAATGAAACCATGGCAGGCATGGACCATAGCCAAATGCAGATGAATAATCAAGCTACAGCTTCCTTACCGCCGGGAGCCATGCATGATCAGATGATGCAGACCATGTACAACACATTCACTGTCAACGGTAAAAGTGGCGAAGCGATCACACCGCTCGCGGTCGAAAAAGGAGATAACGTCCGTCTGCGCTTCGTCAACGCGGGCTATCAGAGCCACCTGGTTTCGCTGCAGGATCAGCCCTATCGGATTGTCGGTGTGGATGGGCAGACAGTCAACAGCCCGCAAACAATCACAGGCCAGCCGCTGCGCATCGCGCCGGGGGAGCGGTATGACGTCGAGTTCACCGTCGAAGCACTGCAAAACTGGCAGATCGAAAGCCTTGACCAGTCGGCAGCAGCCAAGCAAATGAGCATTCCGATCGTTGTAAAAGGGGCGACGGGGAAAGTCGAGCAAGGTGTCAAGCAGACCAAACCAGTCGATTTGTCCACCTATGGTGCCGATGGAACGGGCAAATTTACACTGAAGACAAACTATGATTTGACCTATCAGATGGATTTGGGTGAAAAACCAGGGAAAACCGAGATGGACGCCGTATTTACCATCAATGGAAAGGCGTACGGAGAGGTTCCACCATTGGTGGTGAAAAAAGGGGATAAGGTTTTGGTGACGATGCGCAACGTCGGCTCCTCGGATCATCCCATGCATCTGCACGGCCATTTCTTCCAGGTACTGCAGAAGGACGGACAACCAATTGCAGGCGCGCCGATCATGAAAGATACGTTGAATGTGAAACCGGGCGAGACGTATGTCGTGGCATTCGAGGCTGACAATCCCGGCGATTGGATGTTCCACTGTCATGATCTGCACCACGCGGCAGCAGGGATGGTGAGCGAGGTGAAATATGCAGGCTACAAATCGTTTGTTCCCGATCCGTCCGTAGGCAACAAACCGGAATAAAGAGAGGATGGAGGGGGGAGACCGTGTCATCAACCATTTTGATCGTCGATGATGAACCCAAAATCGTCGAGGTGTTGACGCTCTATTTAAAGGCAGATGGTTTTCATGTGCTTACCGCATCGACTGGGTTACAAGCTGTTGAATTTGCCGAAAGCTATCCGATCGGCTTGATCGTTCTGGATCTCATGCTTCCTGACTTGACAGGAGAAGAGGTGTGCCGAAAGATCCGCGGATTCTCTCGGGTGCCGATTCTCATGCTTACCGCGAAAAGCACGGAGGCTGACCGTGTGGCAGGTTTGTCCATCGGTGCAGACGACTACTTGGTCAAACCGTTCAGCCCGCGCGAACTGACCGCGCGCGTTCGCGCCATTTTGCGCCGAATCGGTGACCATAAGGTGCTCAGCGATCTATTGGAAATCGGGGCACTGCACATTTCACTGGAAGCGAAAACTGTGAAGAAAGACGGCAGCTTGCTTGAGCTGACGCCCAACGAGTATCGCCTGCTCGTGACGTTAGCCCGTTATCCCGGGCGGATTTGGTCGCGCGACGAGCTGGTGTCCGAGGTACTAGGGATCGATTTTGCCGGAATCGACCGGACGATCGACACGCATATCAAAAACTTACGGCAAAAAATTGAGGACGATCCGCGAGAGCCAGCTTACATCAAAACGGTGTACAAACTGGGCTACCGGTTGGATTTGCCGGAACGGTGATTCTAGATTTCCAGCAAAGGAAACGGAGGAACTTCTTATTAGGGAGTTCCTCTTTTTTGTTCGGGATGTGTCTCAAAGCAGCCTTTTCACTACTTCATAAAATGATTGTGTGACAGGGGAACTCAAGTCGTCATCTTTTCGCGAACAGAAGTAGATAGGCCTTTTCATATCGATGCCCTCGATAAAGACGCGGCCGATCTCTCCCTTTTCAACCATATCTTTCACCACCAAAGCAGGAACAAGCATGGCCCCATATCCTTCTTGAATGGTTTTAATGGACATATTCATCCCGTTATATCGAAGCGTCATTTTCGGTGGAGAGAGATCATGAATTCGGCACAATGCCAACAGTTGTTCCCGAATACTACTTCCTTCCTCCCTCATAAAGAAAGGTTCTTCCATCATTTCGTCAAGGGTCGTCTTTTTCGAATCGAGTCGGTGACCCTTTGGTACAATAAACCAAAGTTCATCGTCAAACAACTTTTCATAAAAAATATCCGGATGCTTTGATATGCCCGCGATGATTGCCAAATCCGCTTCATAGTGCAATAACTGCCGATTGGCTTCACTTGAATTAACAACGGTTATGATGATATCAACGTCAGGATTTTCTTTCTTAAACGTAGCGACCCATTTCGGCAATAACACATTCGCTGGTAGTCCCGTCGAAGCTATACGCAATGTTCCAATTTTTCCTTTTCGAAAATCATCGAGTTTCCGTTCTAATTCTTTCTCCATGGCAAACATGCGTTGGGCGTGAAGGTAAATGAGTTCTCCAGCCTCAGTCAAACGAATCCCTCGTCCATTAGGTTCAAGCACTTTCACTCCAATTTCATTTTCCAGCTTCCGAATTTGAGCGGTCACAGACGGCTGACTGATGGCAAGGTCAATTGCTGCGCCAGTTACGCTTTTTCGATTGGCAACCTCAAAAAATACTCGCAGTGCATGTAAATTCATTCAGCTTCACTCCTGAACAGCATATATAGTTATTATCTATGAATACATACAAAGTATATATTATACTGATGACTCCTCACAATTTATGATTGTGATTGAGGTGATACTCTTGCATGACGTGACTATTGGCATGTTAATCGTATTGTTTGGATTAGGGTCCTTAGCTTCTTTTATTGATTCTGTTGTAGGAGGAGGGGGACTTATTTCCATACCAGCTCTCTTGCTAACCGGACTTCCTCTTCCAATGGTTTTAGGAACGAACAAATTGGCTGCGACGATGGGGTCATTAACCAGTACCATTTCTTTTATCCGCTCTGGAAAAATGAATGTGCATTTGGTTCGATATCTCATCCCTTTTTCCTTGATCGGAGCCGTTTTAGGATCAATGACTGTTCGACAATTGACAACCTCATTTCTTAAACCATTGGTCATTTTTCTGCTTATCGGAGTAGCGGTATACACGGTGTTTAAAAAAGACTGGGGAAAAAGCTCGACGTATTCAGGACTAACAAAAAAGTCGGGATTGATAAGCATTTTGGTTGCTTTCTTGCTTGGCTTTTATGATGGATTCTTCGGAGCAGGAACCGGATCATTTTTAATTTTTGCTTTTCTCTCACTTGGGTTTGACTTTGTCACAGCTGCGGGAAATGCAAAAGCTTTAAATTTTTCTAGTAATGTGGCTAGCTTGGTTACGTTTATCTGCTTAGGCTCTGTAAGCTTTTTACCTGGAATCATTATGGGTTCCGCAATGGTAATCGGTGCATTAGTTGGCTCGCGAATGGCCATCCGTAAAGGTTCAAGCTATGTCCGTCCGCTCTTTATTGGAGTAACCATCATCTTAATCGGTAAGCAACTATGGGATGTCTTGCACTAAAGTCTGGAAGAAGCCTTGCCAGATTCACAACGATCAACTATAATAATTTATTTGGAAACCAAATGGTTGATTGACGTTTACTGGGGGCAGAAAAGAAGTGGAACGGTATCCTTTTGCGTATGACCCTTCCGAGCCGTTCATCCAGCAGGTGAGCGATTGGATTGCGGACGTTTTTTATGACATTTTACCTGAGGCAGGCTTTGAAGTAAGGGATGAGCAGATTTATATGGCGTTTCAATTGGAACGCGCGTTTGCGGAAAAACAGACGATTTTCGCTGAAGCGGGGGTTGGAACCGGCAAGACGCTGGTGTATTTGCTGTATGCGATCTGCTATGCCAAATATACGAGAAAGCCTGCGATTATCGCCTGTGCGAACGAATCATTGATCGAACAGCTGGTCAAGCCGGAGGGCGATCTGGCGAAGCTGGCGCAGCATTTGGGAATGACCATTGACGCCCGGCTGGGCAAATCGCCGAATCAGTATCTCTGCCTCAACAAGCTGGAGGAAGCGCGTTATAAAGATGACGAAGCCGAGCTTTATACCGACATGTATGCACAGCTGCCGTCCTTTGTCCACACATACGAAGCTTTGCAGACGTTCCATCCGTACGGCAACCGCAGCGAATATCCGCAGCTGTCGGATAAACAGTGGAATAAAATCAACTGGGACCCGTTCCAAGACTGCTTCGTGTGCGACAAACAGCATCGGTGCGGGCAAACCTTGTCGCGTGACCATTACCGCAAATCGGCGGACGTGATCATTTGCTCCCATGATTTTTATATGGAACATGTATGGACCTATGAAAGCCGGAAGCGTGGCGGACAGCTGCCGCTTTTGCCGCCGCATTCTTCCGTCGTGTTTGACGAAGGGCATCTGCTGGAACCAGCAGCGCAAAAGGCGTTGACGTACAAGCTGAATCACTCGATTTTTGAGGAGATCATCACGCGCCTGCTCAAAGGCGAGATTCGGGAATCGCTGGCAGAGGCGGTGGAAGAGGCAATCGGGCAAAGCGGGCTCGTCTTTTCCCTTTTGGCGAAACAAAGCAAAGCAGTACCTGGATCTGCACGTAAAGAAATCGTGTATACGGCTGAACTGCTAGCCGAGATCCAAAAGCTGAGCGATGTGATCGCCTGGATTGAGGAAGATTTGGCATTGGAGAGCGGCTTGTATTCTTTGGATGAATATCAGCTGCGCATCGTCAACGAGCATCTGGACATGATCCAGCTTGCCCTCAGCCTGTACCGCCAAAAAGATACCGTCATCTCATGGCTGACAGTCGATGCGGAAGGCGATACACTTGTGCTTATGCCGCGAATGGTGAAGGAAGTGTTGAAGGAACAGGTATTCTCGCAGAAAATGCCGATCGTCTTTTCCTCTGCCACACTGTCGAGTGAAGGCACTTTCGATTACGTGGCAAGCAGCTTGGGCATCGAGCGCTATCTCTCATTTACGGTCGCTTCTCCTTATGCGTATGCGGAGCAGATGAAGGTGTACGCGCCAAAGCTTGCGGCAGACCAACCGCTAACAATGCAAAAAACGCAGTTTGCACTGCAGTCGATCAAGCATACGGATGGACGAGCCTTACTCTTGTTCCCGTCGTTTGAGGAGTTGAACCAGTTCAGGCAGGCGCTCGCAGAGGATGAAGTAGCGGCAGGGGTTCGTTTTTTGTTCGAGGGGGACCAAGAGATCAGCCATCTCATCTCGTCGTTCCAGCATGACGAGAAAAGCTGCCTGTGTGCGGTAACGCTATGGGAAGGGCTTGATGTACCGGGGCCATCGCTTTCCAATGTCATCGTCTGGGCGCTTCCTTACCCACCGGATGATCCGGTCTTTATGGCGAAACGGAAAGCGAGCGCGGAGCCGTTTGCAGAGGTGGATTTGCCGTATATGCTGCTGCGTTTGCGACAAGGGTTCGGCCGTCTGATCCGCACGAGGGATGATTCTGGAATTGTTGTATTGCTGAGCGAACAGCTGCATCAGAATGAACTTGTGCGAGCAAGGGTGCAAGCAATCTTGCCTGCTGGTGTGGTTTGGAACGAAACAGCGGATTTTGCCTAAAAGAAAGCCTTGGAGCATGTCTCCAAGGCTTTTTTGCATTTTCTAGAATGGCTCGTGTTTGGTGAAAGTAATGTTATAGACTGGGGGGTGACCCTATTTGGATGATGTTAAAAAATGGTTGGCACCATACCTCCGTCCATACGAATTGGTGAACCTTTAAATGCGGTTGCATAAGGACTGGATACGAATGTAACCAGCCTGCCTATTTCAAAAGGCTTGATAAACCGCTGTAATTCGGATTGGGGCAGGCTTGCAGCCATAAATCGCTTTTCTTTTTCCGAAAATGCCATATCTTCAGGAAACAAACGATCAATGATTTGATATACGTTTTCGGATAGTGTTGGTCCTGGCATGATTGTATTGGATGTGACTTCTGTTCCTATCGTTAATTTAGATAGGCTTTTTGACAGCGATAATAGCATAGATTTCGTCATGCCATACTGAGGCATTTTCCCTGAAGGCATGATCGCTTCTTCACTTGCTATAAAGATGATTCGCCCATAATTATTCTTCAACATGCTAGGTAAGTAAAATTTAGATAATCCATTAGCGGCAAGGACATTTGTCCGGAAGTATTTTTCCCATACTTCATCGTCAACGTCTTCATAGGACATGATTTCATATATACCCATATTGTTCACAAGAATATCGACGTGGGGATATTTCTCAAATAAAGCTTCTCTTTGCTGCCTTTCCACAATATCGGCCGTAGCATTCTGAGGAAAAGTTGCCGGGAATTCCGACTTCAATTCATTTACAGTACGTTCTACCTCTTCATCATTCCGTCCATTTACGAGGACGTTGACTCCTTCTCTCGCAAGCTCAATGGCAATTGCTTTCCCAATACCTTTCGTCGATCCAGTTACTAAAGCAGTTTTGTTCCTTAATCCCATATCCATAACACTTGTCTCCTTTGTTGTCATTCTCGGCAAGCTGACTAGAAGGTAAGCTTGGAACATGCTTGTGCTCCGAATAGAGATTATCGTACTTTGTCTGGACCGTTCGGTAACTAGCGTACGACGCCAAATTTCTTGCATAACCCGCCAAAAGATAGTCCTGATTGGAACGGGTTAGGTTAGGGGGCTATGTCGGCTAACGTATTCGGAACGCCAATTTGCGGGTGTATCGCCTTCCCACAGGCGAAAGGCCCGGTAAAACGAGTTCTGATCTTCATACCCAATTAAGAAAGCCACTTCTTTTATATCGAGCTTGGGGTCGGCCAAGTATTCTCGTGCCTGTTCATGTCGAGCCTGTGTTAACAGTTGCTTGAAGGTTGTGCATTCATCAGTAAGTCGGCGCTGCAAGGTACGATCGCTCATGCCCAGCTCGTTCGCAACAGCTCGAATAGTAAGGTGGCCTCCAGTTAGACTTCGCTTCAAGATCCACTTGGCCATCTCAGCGACTGAACGACTGAACCGTTCATCCAATGATCGGTCCAAAACAGGTGTCAAGATCTCCAGCAATTCATTGTTATACGATAAAAAGAGGCGGTCCAAATCGCTTCGATGGAGTGTTAATCGGTTATAAGTGGTACCTATCCGTATTGGGCAACCGAAGTAAGCTTCGAGGGTAGCTACGTCACCCATCGAGTGAGAAAATTCCACGGACTTTGCAGTTATAGGCGTACCCGTACCCCGTCGCCCAAGCTCTAGAAGAAAGGCTAATGTGGTTCCAACCAGCACTGGTGGTACCGGTTCCACAATGGGCATCCAATTCAATTCGATTGTACAGCTCGCGCCTTCTTCTGTTATACGCAAACTTTCCGGTGGGCACAGTTGTTTGTACCGGGCCATTCGATGAAGAGCGTCGCGATAGTCACGAGCATGGTAGGTCGCTAAAACAGTCGGTGGATATTGTGCCGTGTCAAAGTTGGTTAAAAGCTTGATGATTCCGATAGCAGTGTCACCAACCAGATCTGAGTATGCTTGCCAGATTCTGAAATATTGGACAGTGGTGACGTCTGCTGGTTCTGTACGAAGAGTGAGCGGCAGGTGCGCTTTGCGAGCTACGTCGTGTGGGACAATTCCTTGTCGTTGTAATCCCGCCAAAAATCCTGCCGGTAATTTTATACGGTCTGATTTCATTACGTATGGATCTCCTTAAGTTGTTAACCAAGAACATCTCGATTGGAAGAGGCTAATGGAATGTTTACGAGCGGCTGGTATGAGGTGGATCGGCTAGAAAAGGTATGCGAACCCCATTCACATGGTTGACGAAACGTAGTGGAAAAATCAAAAAAGAACCTGGACAGTTTTCCCAGGTTCACGATATTGCGCATAAAAAGACACGATGATATAATCAGATCACGACTGATAAAATTCCGAATAGTCGAAGTAATTGCATCCTACACTTTAATCGTACCATGCCGGTAAACTCTTGTCAAATGTTTTTTCTAAATTTAATGGTTAGGGGAGATAGTGAATGAGTACGTTGGTTCTCGGCTTCCAGGAAATCGAAAAAACGCAGCTTTTGCTCGTTGGCGGAAAAGGGTTGAATTTAGGGGAGTTATCCAAAATTGAAGGAATACAAGTACCAGAAGGATTTTGTGTAACAACCTTGGGATTTCAAAAAGCCATCGAACAAAACGAAACGTATCATGCATTATTGGATCGATTAACCATGTTAACAGTAGAAGATCGAGATGAAATCGGTGAGATCAGCAGGAAGATTCGACAAATCGTGATGGACGTAGAAATTCCTTCCGATGTTGTGAAAGCAGTTGCTCACTATCTCACCCAGTTTGGCGAGGAACATGCCTATGCAGTTCGTTCTAGTGCGACTGCTGAAGATTTACCACATGCCTCTTTTGCTGGTCAACAAGACACCTATTTAAATATCATCGGCAAAGAAGAAATATTGCAGCATATCAGCAAATGTTGGGCTTCCCTCTTTACGGATCGTGCTGTAATCTACCGTATGCAAAATGGATTTGACCACCGTCACGTTTATTTATCCGTTATCGTTCAAAGAATGGTTTTCCCACAAGCTTCTGGGATTTTATTTACCGCTGATCCGATTAGTTGTAACCGAAAGCTGCTATCAATCGATGCCAGTTTTGGACTTGGAGAAGCACTTGTCTCCGGCTTAGTATCTGCCGATTGCTATAAAGTACAGGGAGAGGAAATCGTCCAAAAGAGGATTGCAACCAAAAAATTGGCTATCTATGGACGAAAAGAAGGCGGAACCCAGACAGAGCAGATCGATCCTGATCAGCAAAAGGTGCAAACACTTACGGAACAACAAATTTTACAACTGGCACGCATCGGAAGACAGATCGAAGCTTATTTTGGTTACCCACAAGATATCGAATGGTGTTTGGTTGATGATTCATTTTATATAGTCCAAAGTCGTCCAATCACGACGTTATACCCGATCCCTGAAGCGAATGATCAAGAAAATCACGTTTATATATCTGTTGGTCATCAACAAATGATGACTGACCCCATCAAACCACTTGGATTGTCTTTTTTCCTGTTAACGACTCCAGCACCCATGCGTAAAGCTGGTGGAAGGTTGTTTGTTGATGTTACGCAAAGGCTGGCTTCACCTGACAGCAGAAACAACTTATTGCATGCCATGGGACAACACGATCCGCTCATGAAAGACGCACTTATGAACATCATTGAGCGAGGAGATTTTATAAAATCGTTGCCAAATGATACTAAAGCATCGAGTCCAACTAGAGGCAATACAGATATACCGGCACAATTTGAAAACAATCCATCAATCGTTTCTGATTTGATTAAGCGTAGTCAAACATCCATTGAAGAGTTAAAACAAAACATCCAAATGAAATCAGGATCAGATTTATTTGATTTTATTCTAGAAGATATTCAGGAATTAAAGAAGATTTTATTTGACCCACAAAGTTCAGCTGTATTTATGGCTGCTATGAATGCTTCATCCTGGATCAATGAAAAAATGAACGAATGGTTAGGTGAAAAAAACGTAGCAGACACGCTTTCTCAATCTGTGCCAAACAATATTACGTCGGAAATGGGTCTGGCGCTAATGGGTGTCGCTGATGTGATTCGCCCTTATCCAGAAGTAATTGATTTTTTGCAGCATGTAAAAGATGATAACTTTTTGGAGGAACTGGTTACGTTTGAAGGTGGACAGGAAACCAGGGATGCTATCCAAGCTTATCTCGATATTTACGGAATGCGATGTGCCGGAGAAATCGATATGACGAGAACTCGTTGGATCGAAAAACCAATTACACTTGTCCCCATGATTCTAGGTAACATCAAAAACTTTGAGCCTAATGCTGGCAAGCGGAAATTTGAGCAAGGGCGAGAGGAAGCTTTGGAAAAAGAACAAGAGTTACTAGAAAGATTGAAACAATTGCCGGATGGTGAACAAAAAGCCATAGAGACAAAACGAATGATCGACCTCGTACGGAATTTTATCGGTTATCGTGAATATCCAAAATACGGCATGATTAATCGCTATTTCGTTTATAAGCAGGCCTTGCTAAAAGAAGCCGAAAAACTCGTAGAAGCTAGCAAAATTCATGAAATAGAAGATATATACTATCTGACTTTTGAAGAGCTTCACGAAGTCGTACGCACAAACAAACTGGACTATCAGATCATCAGCAAACGAAAAGGCGATTACAAATACTATGAAAAACTAACTCCCCCACGAGTAATTACGTCTGATGGTGAAATCTTTGTAGGTGAGTACAAACGAGAAAATCTCCCGGCCAACGCGATTGTAGGTTTACCTGTTTCTTCCGGAGTGATTGAGGGCAGAGCACGTGTCATCTTGCACATGGAAGAAGCTGATCTGGAAGAGGGAGATATATTAGTCACCGCCTTTACTGACCCTGGTTGGACACCTTTATTTGTGTCCATAAAAGGTTTAATCACCGAAGTTGGTGGACTAATGACCCATGGAGCAGTGATCGCGCGTGAATATGGCTTACCTGCGGTTGTCGGGGTAGAGAATGCTACCAAACTGATTAAAGATGGGCAACGAATCCGCGTGAATGGAACAGAAGGGTACATTGAAATATTGTAATGGCTAAATCGGAAGGGGGAGACTGGGTAGCAATTGCAATGTGTGAATAAGTAAGAAAAGCGGTAGTTTAAGACTTTATTATCAGTCTTAAATCCGCTTTTTCTTTTTGTGGATCAGTCTATTTCGTTATTTTTTCAAAGGTTGCCGAATTCTCAGTCGAAAAATGGTGTCAGATCAATCCTGTTTTTAGGTCGCCCACTCCACGTCGGTGGTAAACACAATCGTTAACCATAGATCAGAGCTTTCTTCACCGATGGCATTGCCGATTTCATCACGGATGGCGTCCCACTCTTCAAGGCGTTTCGTCGGCCACCCAGTTGGCACAATGAAGTACAGCTCAATCTGTTTGCCCCGGCCAACCTTTGCGACGTAGGCGCGGTGGGAGACGAATCCATAGCGCTTCACAAAGTCCTGTGCAACCTCGTCTACATGCTGCTTGAGTGACTGTGGGGTGATGAGTAGTACATCCGCTAAGGCCTGCTTCACTGTTGAGATCGGCAGCGGAATAATCACTAAGCAGATCAATGCAAGAACGACCGGATCGATATAGGGCGTAATCCAAGCATAATCCGTGCCTTCAATGGCGTATCCAACGCAAAACGCGATCAAAAGTGCGCCGGTAATGGCACCTGTCATCATCCAGGCCTTGGCGTCAAGCGCCACGAAATCCGATCGAATGGTCTTGTTTGCACGTGTCTCGAAGATTGCCATTGAACAGCAGGTGATCACCGTCACAACAGCATAGACGATGGCGAAAGTGAACTCAAGATCGCGTCCTCCCGTCATCAGGCTGCCAATTGCGTTAATCAACGCGTAAACGGCTGCCCCCATGAGCATCAGACCGTTAAGGCCAAGGACGATCGGCTCCAAGTGCCAAAATCCCATCGTGAAGCGTTCTCGCAATTTTCCCGTTGGGCCATTCGGTGCGGTGTATGAGGCAATCAACTTAGAAACAATCAAGGCCAAGACGCTCATGCTGGCGTCGGTCAGAGAATAGACCCCATCAAAGACGATGGAGAACGACCCTGACAGTAGGCCGAAGATGATCCCAACGCAAGCAACGAAGAAAGTGACACCAATTGAGGTGCGAAGAATCCTTTGTTCAGTGTTCAATTTGTACCCTCCAGTAATCCCATACGGTTGTCTGTTAATGATAGAATTTTACCATAAGTAATAAAAGTGATTCTATTTTGATTTTAACAAAGTGCTCAAAGATTGAGCTTGTCCTGTGGAAAAACTTTGCAAAAATATTTAAGCGTCGGGGAGGAACCATTTGCGTTGGTTCCTCCATTATTGATCTCTTCTGCATTTTAATAAAAACCTTTGCTTTTCAGAAAGCGATAGTACAAAAAGACAAGAAAATTGGGGATAAGGTAGCTAACATATGTGAAAATGATATTCCATCCATTCCCGTAAATAACTTTTCCAAGTAGAAGATTAATGACTTCTAAACTGGTGGCTGTAATCGAAATGACGATGATCCAGAAGAAGGCATGTTTGTTCAAATGGATCAAATACACAAGCAGGCAGGCAAGGATTGGGAATAAGCCAATATCATAAGGCAGAGAGGATAGGGACTTATCATTGAAAATGGGCAATATTTGCCAAAACCCATTCGATATGCCCCAATGATCGATGATCGTTGCGATTACAGAAAAAGCAGGGGCGATGGTTAGTACAATCCGATCATTTTTATTGTATAGCCATATTCCAAATATCCAAGGGATAACGAATGCAAAAAAGATATGGTATAGCATTGATTGGCTCCCATTTCAAATTTACTATCGATTATTTCCACTTTTGTTCGTATTTCATGCATAAGCTGAGACAACCATTTTAGCAATCGGGCGATATTTTGGGCTCACATCTGAAAAAGAATGCAAGGCTGTCTCTGTAAGTTCCAAGCAATCTCGGGGCATAGTAAAAAAGGCGTGAATCCATCCATGCAGAGAGGAAGTGACACCGTGTCCAATCACCAAAATACGCAATTCAACAACAAAAAAAATAAAGGCGATCAAACAAATACTGCTGCCAAGAAACAAAAAAGCGAGAAAGACAAAAACTTGAACATGCAAGACCCTCAATAGAAAAGCAGATCGCCAACAGACGAAGGGAAGCGCCATTCGCAGTAGCACATGACGAAATGGCGCTTTTTGACGAGTTATTGTAAGAAAATTTCTGAAAATCACTTGACGACAAGTTGAGATTTTATGTATTGTGTATACATCAGACACAGCTGAAAGGAGTTGAAGTCCATGGCAGGCTTCCATTTGAAACCGATCGAAAAAGAAACCACGAAAGAGAAAGTCTATCATCAAATCAAACAAGTCGTACTCAATGGCCAACTTTCAGCAAATGAAATTTTTACTGAAGTGAAGATGGCCGAGCACTTGAACACTTCGAGAACACCGGTCCGGGAAGCGCTGCAAGACCTTTTAAAAGAAGGATTGCTAATTACCGTCCCAAGGAAAGGATTGGCTGTCCGTAAAGTGACGAAAAGCGAAGTGGAACAAATCTTCTTCTTGCGGGAAGCCATTGAAAAAAAAGTAGTGCAAAAAGTAAGCGGAACGATTACGGAAAGACAGCTTAACGTTCTGAAAACGATTTACCACGAGCAAGAAGAAATGATGCAAAACAATGATGAGATATCTTTTATCAACCTGGATCAAAAATTTCACATCACCCTTGCCGTATTTGCTGATTATGAGCTGGTCAAGGAAATCTTGTTGAATCTCCACAATCTTACGCATTTAATTGGCTTGCAGGCTTTGAAGAAGGAAAATCGGATGAAGGAAGTGCTCGACGAACATCTGTCGATCATTGAGGCTTTGCAGTCCGGGGAAGCGGATGCAGCGACCCGATGTGTGGAACTGCACCTTGCTAAGACGAATGAATCGATCCATACGAAATGGGAGGACTAACTGCATGGGTAAACCGCGTGAAGAATTGCATCCAGATATGATTTCCCTGCTTCAGGGAAACACGATCGTCCTGCTAAACGTAGTCAACAAGCAAACGGAAAGGGTCTACACCACGGCTTTATCGTGGGTGTATGCCATCACGGAGAAAACCGTTCGTTTTGCGATTGATGCTAAATCCGAATTTGTAAGCATGTTGGAGAACGATCCAAATCTAGTTCTTACGTTTATCGGCGTTGAAAGCGTTTACGCTGTCAACGGGAAAGCGACGGTAATATCCTGGCAAACGGAGGGGACCACGCTCAAGCTTGCAGTTCTCGAAGTTGAAGTCGAAGAAGTTCGGGACATCATGTTTTACGGCGGTAAGGTCGTAACGGAACCGGCTTTCATCAAAACGTACAATGCGGAGCTGGCCAAAAAGCTCGATCAAGAGGTCAAGGACGTCATCTGTATCGAATCGTAAGGGGATGATGTGTCTTTTGATCAAGTACCGTTTTTTTTTACGTATTTTGTGTATACACAACACATAACACAGTATATATAAAAAACAACGTGGGAGAGTGTGCTGATGAGAACAGGACAGCAGTATAAGGATTCGCTGAAAGACAACCGTTGCATTTACATTGGTGGAGAACGCGTCCAGGATGTCACGACTCATCCCGCATTTACTGGGATAATCGATACGGTGGCTGGATTGTACGACATCGCGGCGGACCCGAAAAACAACATGACATACGTGACAGAGGACGGAACGATCGCCAACAAGATTTACATGATTCCGCGGAGCAGGGAAGACCTGCAAGAACGCAGGGAGGCGATTACAACATGGGCGGAAGCGACATGTGGTTTTGTCGGCCGGAGCCCAGACCATGTGGCGAGCTTTCTGGCCAGCTTTGCCGGTGCATCTCACGTGTTTGAGCGAGGCGGTCAACGATCTCAGGACAATGTCGTCAATTTTTATAAGTTCGCTCGCGACAATGACTTGTATGTGTCGTATGTGATCATTCCACCGCAAGTCGATCGAAGCAAGGCGGCGCATGAGCTGGATGAAAAATATGTGGCGATGGCTGTCTTTGAAGAACGAGAAGACGGGATTGTCGTACGCGGTTCGCAAATGCTAGGTACGGGTTCAGCCGTCAGCAATTACTTATTTTGCAGTGTCATTTCTCCTCTCCGTCCGGGCGATGAGGATTACGCCATTTCCTTTGCGGTACCAATGGACGCTCCCGGCTTGAAATTGTACGCGCGCCCGAGCTATGCGCAAGACAAGCCCAGTACGTTCGATTATCCGCTGTCCACGCAGTTTGATGAAAGCGACTCGTTCGTCGTGTTCGACGATGTTTTCATTCCGTGGGAGCACGTATTTGTCTACAAAAACATCGATTTGGTCCGTGCCCAATTTCATGAGACCCCCGCACACGCGGTAGGAAATAATCAGGCGCAAATCCGCTTTGCCACAAAACTGAAATTCGTTATCGGTGTTGCCCGAAAAATGGCGGAAATGAATGGAACCGATAAATTTCCGCAAGTACAGGAAAAATTAGGGGAGCTCGCCTCCATCGCCTCCACCGTAGAAGGCATGATGCTCGCATCCGAATACCAGTGCATCCAAGACGAACACGGCTTGGTTCGACCAAATCCGCGCTTTCTGTACGGGATTGTCGGGATGCAGGATACGATCTACTCCAGTGTTATCAAAATTTTGCGTGAATTGGCGGGAGGCGGGGTTTTGCAGGGACCATCGACGTATCGCGAAATCATCCATCCGGAGACGGCATCGGACATCGCCAAATACATTCGCGGCGGCAATGTGGATTCCACGCAAAAGATCCAATTGTTCAAACTAGCCTGGGATATCGTCGGTTCAGAATTTGGCGGCCGTCACCAACAATACGAAATGTTTTACAATGGAGCGCCTTTCGTGGTGAAAGGATACTCGTTCCGCAACTACGGCTATCAAGAAGCGGTCAAGCTCGTGGAACGGTTTTTGGATTCCTACCAGCTTCCCCACGACGAGGAAAGGAAGTGAGCACTGTGAACGTTGCATCCGTTCAAGTTGAAATCAAAGACGATGAAACAAAAGAACAGCGCATCCAAAGAGTCGAATCGACGCTCGACACGCTGGAAGGGTACGATCTGATTGTTTTGCCAGAAATTTGGGCGACCGGTTACTTCTCCTTTGATCGCTATGCGGAGGAAGCCGAACCAATGGACGGTCCGTTCGTCGCACGTTTTTCGGCGAAAGCAAAAGCCCTTGGAGTCTACCTGTTTGCCGGAAGTTTTATAGAAAAAGACGGCGACGAACTTTATAACACAAGCGTGATGTTTGATCCGCAAGGCCGCCAGATCGCTTCCTACCGCAAAATTCATTTGTTCCGTTACGGCTCGGACGAGGGAAAGCTCTTGACCCGCGGCGAGGAAATAACGGTGGTGGACACTGCGTTTGGCAAGGTAGGCTTGGCTACTTGTTACGATTTGCGTTTTCCCGAGCTATTTCGCAGGCAGGTTGATCTTGGGGCAGAGCTGCTCCTGGTGACCTCCGCTTGGCCGCACCGACGTCTGATGCACTGGAATCTGTTCAATCAGGTCAGGGCGTTGGAAAATCAGTGCTATTTGATCTCCAGCAACTGTGCGGGGACGACCAGAGGTACATTGCTGGGAGGTCACAGCCAGGTAGTCGATCCGTGGGGCGTCGTAATCGCCTCGGGGGGAGAACAAGAAGCGATTGTGAAAGCGCACATCGATCTGAGTCAAATCGCCCACATTCGGGAGACTTTCCCGCAGTTAAAGCACCGCGTATTACGTTGACAAAAGGAGAGGAGAGAGGACTGATCTTATGAAAATCCAAAGCAACGAAATGATGTTGGAATGGGAACCGACCCGACTGATTATTGCAGGGTATACCGGAAAAGACCAGGAAGCGGTTCAACGGCACATTGACGAGCTGAAAGAACTAGGCATACCGGCTCCACCGCGTGTGCCGATGATTTACGATCTTTCACCAGAGCTCATGCAGGTGACCGATGAGATTACCGTCGTGCAAAACCATAGCAGCGGCGAGGCAGAGGCGGTGCTCATGGATATCGACGGAGCGTGGTATTTGGGGCTCGGCAGCGATCATACAGATCGGGTGCTTGAAGCCAACTCGATTCAAAAGTCGAAGCAGGTTTGCTTAAAGCCGGTCTCTCCACAGGTATGGCCACTTGATGCCATCCGGGCGTATTGGGATGAAATTGAGATGGAAAGCTGGATCATCGATGGTGGGGTCCATCATCTTTATCAGCGCGGGACGTTGGGAAGCTTTCTTAATCCAGACGAATTGCTCCACATTTTGCGGGAACGCGACTATGTAAGCGAGGGAATGGCTGTATTTTGTGGGACACTTCCGCTTCATTCAGGTACATTCTTGTTCGGCGATACGTTTTTGGCAACGCTTCGTGATCCGAGAACAGGCAACAAGATTCAATTGACATACCACATCAAACAATTAAAAGACGCAGAGGAGGCATGACCAGATGGCGAAGCCAGAGCTGGAATTTACCGATTATCGCAAATTTGCAGAAACACCTTTCACCAATGTAAAGGGGCTATCCGAGAGAGTGATAGCAGCTGATCCAGAGACAAAGGTGGCGACGCGCATTTTGCAATTCGAACCAGGTACGGATACGTCACCGAATGGTGTACAGGTCCATGACTTTTGGGAAGAGCTTTATATCATTGAAGGGTCAATTATCGATTTAGAGCTGAACGAGGAATTTACACAAGGAATGGTCGCATGCCGTCCACCCGGAATGAAACACGGACCATGGACTTCTCCTTCTGGCTGCAAAATATTTGAGGTACGCTATTACGGCAAGTAACCGCAAGTAAAGAAGAGCCCGCCCATTTGGAGGTTTCTCAAAACAACTTGAAACTCCAAATGCGGTGGGTTTCATTTCGAAACAGAACGGAAAGAAAAGAGGAGGAGTTCCATTGACAAGGGAAGAACGCCCTAACGTGCACGCAAAAAAAGTGTTTTTCGCAACGTTGATTGGCAGCACGATCGAATTTTACGATTTCTTTCTTTATGGAACCGTGGCTTCACTGGTGTTTAATAAGTTGTTTTTTCCAAATGACGACCCCTTTGTAAGCTTATTGCTCGCCTATGCCTCGTTCGGCGTCACCTTTTTCGTTCGGCCACTTGGCGGACTTGTGTTCAGTCACATGGGAGACAAATTTGGCAGAAAAAACACGCTGGTCTTATCCCTTGTCTTAATGGGCATCTCGACCGTTTGTATCGGTCTGCTGCCAACGTTCGATACCATCGGCATATTGGCTCCGATCCTGCTCGTGACGTTGCGCCTCATACAAGGCATCGCGCTAGGCGGAGAATGGGGAGGAGCGGTTCTCTTAGCAGTTGAATCGGCTCCAAAGGAAAAACGCGGCTTCTTTGGAAGCTTTCCCGCGATGGGAATCCCGCTCGGCATGCTGCTTGGCACACTCTCCATTTCCATTGTGAGCCTGCTTCCCGAACCTCAATTTTTATCTTGGGGATGGCGAATTCCCTTTTTAGTAAGCGCTCTCCTAGTCGTGGTTGGTCTTTGGATCCGCATGGGACTTGGCGAAACAGCGGCATTCAACGAAGAAAAGGAAAAAGGGAATGTAGTGAAAGTACCACTTTTCGCGGTGCTGCGCCATCATTGGAAAGCCGTTCTGATCTCATTAGGGGCAAAATGTGTAGAGGTAGGACCGTTTTATCTCTTTACGACATTTTTTATCGGGTATGCGACAAAAATGGGCTTAACCAAGACGACTGCGTTAAATGTCATAACGGTCTCCACCTTGGTGACAACATTATGTATCCCACTTATGGGTATCCTATCAGACAAAATCGGGCGGAAACGCGTATTTTTACTAGGTGCATCGTCTCTTGCAGTTTTTTCGTTTCCGTATTTTTATTTCTTGTCTGTACAATCCGTTTTTTGGGTCTATGCCGTTTCGATCCTTGCATTAGGGATTCTGTGGTCTTCGATAGCCAGTATCATTGGCACCATGTTCTCCGAAATGTTTACCACAAATGTGGGATACACAGGCATCACCCTTGGCTATCAATCGGGTTCGGCCTTATTTGGAGGAACCGCTCCGATCATCGCGACTTTTTTGGTGAGCGCCTACAATAATTCTTGGGTGCCACTCGCGGTTTTTACGTGTCTGCTGTGTGTAGCATCTGTTTTATCGGTTTCGCTTTTACGCCAGACGAATGCAACTAAGAGTCAGAGTATTCAGTCTTAAATTAAGTGAAGTGAAAATCGGAAGTGCTTCTTCAGCTTTTTGTTCTGAAGAAGCGCTTCTTTTTCAATGACCCGGCATTGACCCGATCAGCAATTGTTTGAAGTTGCGTGCGGCCATAGAGAGGTATTGGTCCTTCAGCGCAATAATCGCGGTATCAGACTCGATCGGCGGGGTGATTTCCGCATGGTTGATCGTTTCACTGCGGAGCAGTAAAGCGGAACGTGGCACAACCGCAATGCCGATGCCCGATTCGGCGAGGAGCAGCAAGGTGGACACGTCGGGGCTTTCGCACACGATGTTCGGTTCAATCCCGTATATTTTGCATGTATCTTTAAATCGGTGATAAACACCATAGTCCCCTTGGCCCCGTAAAATCAATAGGGGATGGCGGCACAGCGCCTCAAGAGAAACGCTAATTTCATGAAACAAGTCCCAATCACCCGGGGGCACGGCAACTAACGGTTCGGTTTGCAGACGATGGATGGCAACGTCCGGCATATGGGCTGCCAGCTCGGATTGCAGCGGAAGCCTTACAAGACCGAGCTCGATCCGTTTTTCTTGCAGAAGCTCCTCAACTTGATACGAATCCGCTTCCCACAGCTGAAACGAAACAAGCGGATAGGACTGCTGAAACTGCTTCAAGACAGAGGGCAAGTACGGAACGCAGGACATGACGGTGCCGATGGACAGCTTTCCTCTCATTCCTTTCTCCTGTTCCTGGATTTCGGCGACCATCCCGTCAACGGAATGCAGCACTTCCTTTGCACGCTTGTAAAATGTCCAGCCGATCGGGGTGATTTCGAACTTTTTGTTTTCGCGATCAATCAAGGTGACGCCCAGCTCATCCTCCAACGATTTCAATTGCAGACTGAGGGGAGGCTGTGCGATATGGAGCCGTTGCGCGGCACGGGTAATTTGCCCTTCTTCCACAATGGTGACAAAATACAATAATTTTTTCAGATCCATCACGGGTACCTTCTTTGTATATAAATTTTATATATCAATCGAATTAAAGATATATTATACATATACAAAAGGCGGATGTACACTTTTCCTATCATCAAACGAGCTGATGTAGGAGGTTTCGCCATGAAGAACGGAAAAATGCCGCGTACAAGCTTTCGGGAATATACCGAGATTTTGGAGCAATACGGAGATTTGGTTACGGTGGATGAGGAAGTGGATTGGAATTTGGAAATGGGAGCGATGATCCGATGCGCATATGAGAAGCCAACTCCCGCCCCGCTTTTTACCAACATAAAGGATAGCAAGTCCGGATTTCGTGTTTTGGGTGCACCTGTAGGGCTTTGCCCGAATAACGAGCATCCTTTTTTGCGGATCGCGCTCTCACTTGGATTACCTCCCGAGAGCGGCATTCTGGAACTGGTGGAAGCATGGTCCCATCTTCCGGAAGTGACGCCCATTCCGCCGAAAGAAGTAGCATCAGCCCCGTGCAAAGAGAACAAGTGTTTAGGTGATGAGGTTGATTTGATGAGTCTGCCGGTGCCGTACCTGCATGTAGGAGATGGCGGGCGGTATATCAACACGTACGGCATCTTGATCGTGCAATCCCCTGATGGATCATGGGTCAATTGGTCGATCACGCGGGTCATGCTGCATGATAAACGAACGATGGCAGGTGTCATTGTACCTTCCCAGCATATTGGTAAAATCTATGAGCAGTGGAAGGCGCTCGGGCAAAGTATGCCGTTCGCGCTCTGTCTCGGTGTGGATCCGGGAATTGCGATGATCGCCGGTTATCCGCTGCCGGATGGTGCCAATGAAGCTGATCTGCTCGGCGGCTGGTACGGGCAGCCGCTTGAGGTAGTGCGATGCGAAACCCATCACTTGCTCGTTCCGGCAAGTAGCGAAATCGTCATCGAAGGGGTTGTTTCCCTGGAGGAGACCGTACCGGAAGGGCCAATGGGGGAGTATGCGGGATATACATGGGTAGGTCACCAGAAAGATGTACCGTGCTTCCACGTCCAAGCCATGACATATCGCAACGATCCGATCATGCCGGTAGTTGCTGCAGGCACACCACCCGAAGAAAATCACACGAACTGGGGTGTCGCCATCGCTGCAAGCATCCAGCATGAGCTGCGCCGCCATCAATTGCCTGTTCAAAGCTGCTTTATCCCGTTTGAATCCGCTGTCCATTGGCTGGTGGTCACCGTCGACCCATCCTCTAGCTATGCAGAGTCACAAGCACTGGCCAAAAAAATCGGTGAAGTGGTGTTCGCCTGTCGCGGGGGATCGTACATTCCCAAAGTCATTGTCGTTAACAATGACATCGATCCCAGTTTTATCGACCAAGTGGTTTGGGCGCTGGCTACCCGAAGTCATCCGGACAAAGTCATCCATTTTCCGAATACGCCAGTACTGCCGCTCGTGGCGTATTTGGATCAAAAGGAGAAAAAGCAGGCATCGACGACAAAGGTAGTCTATAACTGCCTGTCCTCAGATGAATGGCCACGAGGCTATGCTCCTTTACAAGCTTCATTCTCGGGGTATCCGGAAGATATGCAACAGCGTGTTCACGATCTTTTTGAAAAGCTGTGCAATAAGGAAAATCAATGATGAAAATAATTGTCGGAATGTCCGGAGCAACGGGAGCCATTTTGGGGATCAAGATGCTGCAAATGCTGAAAGAGGCTGGCATCGAAACACATGCGGTCATTTCACCGTGGGCGCAAGCGAATATCCAGTACGAAACCTCCTATACCATCAAAGAGGTCGAAGGAATTGCGGATGCGACCTACGGATACAAAGACCTAGCGGCTTCGATTTCCAGCGGTTCGTTTCAAGTGGATGGGATGGTTGTCGCACCGTGCAGCATGAAAACATTAGCGTCTATTCGCATGGGTCTTAGTGACAATCTGCTGGCCCGCGCGGCAGATGTCATCCTGAAGGAACGCAGAAAACTGGTATTGGTTACGCGGGAAATGCCGTTAAATGATATCCACTTGGAACACATGCTGGCTTTATCCCGGATGGGAACCACTATCATGCCACCGATGCTTACGTTTTATAATCATCCGGTAACCATAGATGATCTGGTCACGCATGTAGTTATGAGGACGATGGATCAGTTCGGGATCCATCCTTCGTCTTCGCCGGGCAAGCGTTGGCAGGGAATGAAACAGACATAGAAGCGGTAACGAGTAGAGCAAAGAGAGCAGGAAATGAGCACATTGATAAAGGAAAGTTGGCAGACATATGAAAATTCAATGCAACGGGTCGATGCTGGAATGGGAACCGACCCGTCTGATCATCGCGGGGTATACCGGAAAAGACCAAAAAGTGGTTCAACAGCACATTGACGAATTAAAAGAACTGGGTATCCCGGCTCCGCCGCGTGTGCCGATGATTTACGATCTATCTCCGCAGCTCATGCAGGTGACGGATGCGATTACCGTCGTGCAAAATCATAGTAGCGGTGAGGCTGAAGCGGTGCTTTTGGATATCAACGGGGAGTGGTATGTGGGGCTTGGCAGCGATCATACGGATCGGGTGCTGGAAGCCAGCTCGATTCAAAAGTCGAAGCAGGTTTGCTTAAAGCCGATCTCACAGCAGGTTTGGCCGCTTGATGCCATCCGGGCGTATTGGGATGAAATTGAGATGGAAAGCTGGATCATCGATAGTGGTGTCCAACATCTTTATCAACGAGGGACGTTAGGCAGCTTTCTCGATCCGGACGAGCTGTTCCGAATTTTGCGAGAACGCGACTATGTAAGCGAGGGAATGGCTGTATTTTGCGGGACGCTGCCGCTTCATTCCGGCACGTTTCAGTTCGGAGAGACGTTTTTGGCAACGCTCCGCGATCCGCGTACCGGCAGCACAATTCAGTTGACCTACCACATCAAGCAGCTAAAAGATGCTGAGGAGGTATGACAAGATTTCCGTTATAGCAGGTAACTGGATGTGAAGAAAGAACCCACCCATTTGGGAGTATCCACGAAAAACACCATTCTGTGGATCTCTACATGTGGTGGGTTGCTTTACAAATCTTGTTACTCTGACGGAAGAAATCCCATAAGCTTCCTTACATGATTTGCATTTTCCAAGGAGGTAAGCGACTCGAGAAGGGAAAAAGCCACATCAAAGGCAGTCGCGGGATTATAAGACGTGATGATATTCCTGTCAATGACGATCGGTTGATCTGGAATGACAGTCGCCCCCATCTCAGCAAGTCGTTTTTGTCTCATTCCATTTTCTAAATTGTAGGTGGTTGCATTTCGGCCTTGCAAAACCCCACTTTTTCCGAGTACCAATGCCCCAACACAGATAGAGGCAATGATTTTCCCCTGTTTGTCAAACTCACGAATGAGTTCAAGCACATCTGATCGATACGCATCTTCGTAAAAACCTGCTTGATCAAACCCTCCAGGTAAAGCAAGCGCATCAAAATGATCGACTTGGACATCTTCAATCAGCATTTCAGGTACTACAGTAAAATTAAACGTACACGTTAATTCTTTCCGCGTGCCGACTGTAACAAGATCGGTCGAACCATCGCCCTCCTCCTTATTCCATCCGATTACATCTGTAAAAACACTTGCCTCAACTGCTTCAAAGCCATTCGGTAACAATAAGCAGACCTTTTTCACATGAATCAGCTCCAACTTTTTAGGATGTTGTCGTTTTGAAAGAGCCAGCAAATTACGGATTTTCACGATTTAATGAAAATTATGCCAGGTGCGGCCAAATATTTGCAACCTTTTGTTTCCTGTTCCCGTCTAGCAGAATTGACAGCATCAAAATTGAGGAGGCATCTGGTATGAAGACTTGGAAACATAAAATTTTGCCTACTGTCCTGGCTGGGACATTGACGTTAACGTTTGGAACAGCAGTTAGCGCGAAAGAGAATAACAATGGACATGGACATGGACATGGACAAGGAAACGGAAATGGAAATGATCATAAAGCAAATGGGAAGGGCAACTCCTATCCAGTCAAAGTAGAGGACTTTTCTGACTTAAAGAAGCATTGGGCAGAAGCGACAGTAAAAATCATGATGGATAAGTCGATTATCAATGGGTATCCGGATCACACGTTCCGCCCAAATAAGCCGGTTACCCAACTTGAAGCGCTGACGATGGTGATCAACTTACTAACGCAAAATAAAGACCTGCTGACGGTCGGAGATGACTACACAGGAAAAGATGTTCCTGATTGGGCGCAAAATTCTGTCAAGCTGGCGTTGATCAATCATATCGTGGATGACAAGGACTTCCAACCAAATAAACCGGCTACAAGAATGTTTGTTATCAAACTGTTGGTGAACGCACTTGGCTCCGAATTTGATGAAAATTCGGATGACAATCTCTATTTCGGCGACATTTCCAAGCTTTCATCAGATGAAAAGGCATACTTGTCATTCGCATTATTGCAATCGCTGGTGGAAGGATATGGAGACAAGACGTTTAAACCGAATAAACCAGTAACTCGTGCCGAAATGGCAGTGTTCGTTAACCGCTTGCTTGGCAAAATTGGCAATATCGACCTAGGTAGCAACGTAAAAGGAACGATTGCCAAGATCGATAAAGAGGATGAGGAGCTGACCATCGGTTCCAAAACGTATGAGGTAGCTGATGATGTAGTTGTAAAACTGGATGGCAAATCGTCGAGCTTCGATTCTCTGGACGTGGGGATGAAAATCGAGCTTGTCTTGAAAAACAACAAGATTCAGACCATCTATGCGTACACAACGGATGAAGAGGTAGCGTTCAAGGTTGAAAAGATTTCGGACGGTAAATTAGGCGGTTCTTTTCAAGAAGCAGTGAAAACCGGGTCCCGTATTTCCAACAGCACACCTGATCTCTCTAATGAAACCCTTTCGATTTCCTTGAATGGGAAGGCTTTCAAGTCCATCGATCTTGAGGACATTGATGGTAGTGAGGACGATGGTGATGAAGTGGCCGCTGAATTGGAAGCTGTGATTGGCGATGCTTTGGACGATAACAGCCGCGTGAACGTTTCCTATGAAGGCGATAAGGACCGATTTGTTTTTGAAACTGACAATAGCCCGACTGACGTGGTTCCTTCCATCAAATTCACGGGCAGTGCGCTCGACAAGCTCGGCTTGGATACGTCTGTCGACAAAGGCTCGCTGAAAAATTCATCCGTTGCAGAGTCGTGGAAAATTACAGTCAAGTCGAATGCGACTTTTGATTCTACCTATGCGGTTAAGGTGAAAGATGATCATATCAACGAGACTGTTACGGTTAAAGTCGAAGACAACGATACAGCAAAGGAAATTGCCAAGAAAATCGTAGATGCATTGCAGGAGAATGAAGAGATTGACTCCGCTTATGATCTTAATGTAAAAGATCAAGTGATCACGCTGACAGCGAAAGACAGTGGGGAAGATTTGGACGTTGAGATTGGAATTACGAAAAAATAAATGAGAAGCAACACAAAAGCGCCTTTATCGAACGATAAGGCGCTTTTTTGCATGTAACTAGCCATGCTTTGCAAACCGAACTCATCACGGTAGACCGCTACAGCATCAGCTTCATATAGTCTTCATCCGCATAAACCCCTTGATGAATCATCGCTTTCTTTTCCGTTCCGAACCATTCAAACCCGAGCGAACGGTACAACATGACCGCAGGGGCATTTTCGCTGGCGACAGTCAGCGTGATCTGCTCGACGCCTTCCCACTCGCGAGCTTTCTCAATCATTGCTGACAGCAGCATTTTGGACATGCCTTTGCCGCGTTCGTCAGGTGTAGTATAGACAGCGACCAGTGAAGCTTTGTGGCGGATTTTTTCCCGATCAGAGCGGATGAACGTCGCCATGCTGACGAGGTCCTCACCGCGGAATACGCCCATCGTAAAGGAGAGGGGAGTGGGCATCAATCGATTGCGGTAAACAGCGAGCAGATTATCATCCGCGATGCTTTCCTCATACGTAACCAAAAACGCTTCCGGGTTGGTGCGCAATGCTTCTAGACGCAAAGCGACATACGTTTCTGCATCAGCAGCATCGAGCACGCGGGTAGTGAAAAGCGGAGGTTGATTCATCTGACAATCCTTCTTTCTGTTCAGAATCTTATATACGTACGATACGGACAACGAATATTCCTCTCCGGACATCGCAAAAAAGCAACGGAAACCCGAATGCCTCATAGGTAGGGCAAGACATGGGCATCATGAACGAAAAAATAAGTAAAAAAATACATTTCGCCTCTTTACATAGGGTAGGGGGGTATAGTAATATTAAGCCATAGAACGAAAGCGAAACCGTAAGAGGTGAACATAATGAGCAGTGAAGTGATGGATAAATCCCAAGCAACAAACCATTTGTCGCTCAAAGTGGAAGGCATGACTTGTGCAGCATGCGCCATAAGGATTGAGAAAGGGCTAGGCAAGATGGACGGCGTCGAGCAGGCAAACGTCAATTACGCGATGGAAAAAGCGACGGTGACGTTCGACCCATCCAAGGTCAGCATCAGCGATCTGCAAGCAAAGGTAGCGGACTTAGGGTATAAGGTCGCACTGGAAAAAGTGAATCTCGATATTACCGGTATGACGTGTGCAGCATGTGCGACACGCATCGAAAAAGGGCTGAAAAAGCTTCCAGGGGTCACCGACGCTAATGTGAACCTGACGATGGAGCGGGCGACGGTCGAATTTAACCCGCAGGAAACCGGCCCCGACAAGATGATCCAGAAAGTGAAGGATCTCGGATACGGCGCGACACTGCCGGTCACTGCCAGTGAAAAGGCAGATGATCGTGGGAAGGAAATCCGCCGCCACCAAATTCGTTTCGCGATCTCTGCGATGCTGTCACTGCCGCTGTTGTACACGATGGCTGCTCATTTCAACTGGTCCCATTTGTATATGCCGCATCTGTTGATGAATCCATGGGTTCAGTTGGCGCTTGCGACGCCGGTACAGCTCATCATCGGCTGGCCCTTTTACAGAGGCGCCTATAAAGCACTGAAAAATGGCAGCGCCAATATGGATGTGCTGGTTTCGCTCGGAACATCCGCCGCTTATTTTTACAGTTTGGCTGCGACGATCGGCGGGCGCGGCGACAAGCTTTACTTTGAAACGAGCGCCATTTTGATCACGCTGATCATCTTGGGCAAATTGTTCGAGGCGTTGGCAAAAGGACGCACGTCTGAAGCAATCAAAAAGCTGATGGGCCTCCAAGCGAAAACGGCGACGGTCATCCGTGAAGGGCAAGAGTTGACCATTGCGATGGAAGAAGTGGTCACAGGTGACGTGATCATGGTGAAACCCGGTGAAAAAATACCCGTAGACGGTATCGTGTTGTCAGGCGCTTCCGCTGTAGACGAATCGATGCTAACCGGTGAGAGTGTGCCGGTTGACAAAAAAGCGGGTGACCCGTTGATCGGTGCCACCATCAATAAAAACGGAACACTCACGTATCAAGCGACAAAGGTCGGCAAGGACACCGCACTTGCGCAAATCATTAAAGTCGTCGAAGAGGCACAAGGGTCCAAGGCACCGATTCAGCGCATGGCAGACCGCATTTCCGGCGTGTTCGTACCGATTGTTGTCGGTATCGCGGTTCTGGTTTTCCTGATTTGGTACTTCATGGTCGATCCTGGAAATTTCACCGGTGCTCTGGAAAATGCTATCGCCGTGCTAGTTATCGCTTGCCCATGCGCACTCGGGCTCGCAACTCCGACCTCGATCATGGTCGGCACAGGTAAAGGTGCAGAAATCGGAATTTTGTTCAAGGGTGGCGAGCATCTCGAAGCAACGCACAAACTCGATACAATCATTCTTGATAAGACTGGCACAATCACCAAAGGAGCACCTGCTTTAACCGATGTATTGTCCCAAAACGGTATCACAGAGGAAGAATTCCTCACACTTGTAGCTTCCGCAGAAAAACAATCGGAGCATCCGTTGGCACAAGCCATCGTGCAAGGAGCAGTGGAACGCGGCTTGACACTGCAGCAAACACAGGAGTTCGAAGCAATACCCGGTTACGGCATTTCAGCGCAGATTGACGGGCGAGCGCTCCTGGTCGGGACACGTAAGCTGCTAGGCCGCGAAGGCATTCGCTTTGACACTGTTGCGCCGCAGTTAGAGCAATGGGAATCGGAAGGAAAAACCGCGATGCTCGCGGCGATCGATGGCAAGCTGGCAGGGATCGTTGCGGTGGCAGACACAGTTAAGGAAAGCTCCCGCGAGGCAATTGCCAAGCTTCATGAACTGGGATTGGAGGTGGTAATGATCACGGGCGATAATCTGCGGACAGCGGAAGCAATCGCACGCCAAGTGGGCATCACACAGGTTCGCGCTGAAGTTTTGCCGGAAGGGAAAGCCCGTGAAGTAGAGTCATTCAAGCAGCTGGGTAAAAAAGTAGCGATGGTAGGCGACGGTATCAATGATGCGCCTGCGCTTGCCACGGCAGATGTCGGCATGGCGATCGGAACAGGAACTGACATTGCAATCGAAGCAGCCGATCTGACCTTGATGCGCGGCGAGCTAACCAGTATTGCTGAGGCGATCGCCTTGAGCCACAAAACGATGATGAACATTAAACAAAACTTGTTTTGGGCGCTTTTCTACAATACGGTCGGGATTCCGATCGCAGCGATTGGCCTGCTCGCCCCATGGGTGGCAGGAGCAGCCATGGCGTTCAGCTCGGTTTCCGTTGTGTTGAATGCGCTGCGTCTGAAACGAGTCAAAATCTAATATAAGCGAGGGAAAAGAAATGACGACAGTAACATTGAATGTAAAAGGAATGTCTTGCAATCATTGTGTGAATTCGATTGAAGGTGCTTTGGGTAAGGTAAATGGCGTAAGTGCAGTAAAGGTAGACTTGGCGGGCAACAAAGTGACCGTGTCGTACGATGAGACGGCCGTGAAGGAAGCCAGTTTGAAAACGACCATTGAAGATCAGGGGTATGATGTCGTGTAACGGCAAAGAAACCACATATGAAGAGACGAGTCGGCCAACCGTTCGTCTCTTTTTGCATTTGATGGTAAAATGAGCGAAACGGAATGGCTTGGTGCCAGATTGTCGGGGAGAGGAAAAAGAAATGAAGAGGCAAGGAATCATTTTTGACATGGACAACACGCTGCTACAATCATCGATTGATTTTCCAAAGATGAAACGGACGGTGTACGAACTTTTGGTTGAATTTCAGCTATGTGAGCCAACGCTTGAATGGCAAGGAAAAACCGCATCACAGCTGATTGAATTGGGTCGTCAATCAGGGCGTTTGACGCCAAGCATGGAACAGCGAATTTGGGATGAAGTTGGTCAGATCGAAAAAGAAGGAATGCACGGAGCAAAGCTTGAGAACAACGTGGTCGAGGTGCTCACACAGCTGAAGAACAACCACAGCCTCGTTATTTTGACGAACAATGCGTCAATTGCCGCTGAGGAGGCCCTTCGTGAAACAGGAATCGTGGATCTTTTCGATGCCATTTACGCCCGTGAGCATATGACCGCCTTAAAGCCGTCGCCGTCCGGAATTCTGAGCATCCTGGGCAACTATCCTAACCTTGGGCCGGATGATTGGATCATGATCGGAGATTCCTGGATCGATGGCAAAGCCGCGCAAGATGCACGGGTGGACTTTATCGCGTATCGGGGGAAGCCGGACGAAATGGAGCGCCATTATGTGTCACCGATTGCATGGGTTCAAGATTGCCGCGATCTGCTTGCATTGCCCTATTTCGTATCATAACGGGAGCGGGGGGGGCCTGGACGTGAAACCATTCACTGCGAATGTAATTGCAATCATCAAGCAAATACCCGCTGGACAAGTCATGACCTATGGGCAAATTGCCAGAGTGGCAGGAAGCCCGAGGGCGGCGAGGCAAGTCGTCCGCATTTTGCACGCCATGAGCAGAAAGCATAACCTGCCATGGCATCGCGTGATCAATTCCAAAGGGGAGATCGGTCTGCGTGATTCTGCGTCTGCCGAGCTGCAATCGGAATATTTACGGGAAGAAGGGGTAGAAATTTCAGCGGATCGCATGATCAATCTTACACATTATCAATATCATCCAGATGAGACGATCGCACACTGGCATGAAGACGAGCCAGAATGGTAGTTATTTTTAGGTAAAAAGCAATAAAACGTACATACATGCACATTGCCCATTTTCAGGAGAGCTGCATTCTTCACCATCGCAGCAAGCCGGAAAAGGGGTTTTTTCTTTTTCGCCGATGACTTTTATCGATGAAAGGAGGGGATGTTAGAAGGGGGAGGAAGGCAAAAAAAATGTGCAAGAAACACAAAAAAATCCGTCCTCCCCATATGGACATTTTCAAATGCAGGTGTTACATTTATAATCAAAAAGTGAGATTTTACATACATTTAAGCGCTATGAAATTGTACGCGTGGTATGGACTTTAGTTCGCGTGGAAATTACGGCCAAGCGAATCAATTGGGAGGGAATGAATGTGGGCAGCAACATTTTGAACAATTTCCTGCATGAGAATTTGACAGATTTGAAGGCAAAAGGTCTTTACAATACAATCGAGCCAATGGAAAGCGCTAACGGGCCAATCATTTCCATCGGCGGCAAAAAGCTGATTAACCTGTCTTCCAACAACTATCTCGGCCTGGCGACAGATTCACGCTTAGTCGATGCTGCTATCAACGCGATTCAGACATATGGAGTGGGCGCAGGTGCAGTGCGCACGATCAACGGAACGCTTGATTTGCATGTGAAGCTCGAAGAAAAGCTTGCTGCTTTCAAGCACACCGAAGCCGCAATCGCGTACCAGTCTGGTTTTAACTGCAATATGGCTGCGATCTCAGCCGTCATGGATAAGGATGACGCCATCCTGTCCGACGAGCTGAACCACGCCTCCATCATCGATGGCTGCCGTTTGTCCAAAGCCAAAATCATCCCGTTCAAGCATGCTGACATTGAAGACTTGCGCGCAAAAGCAAAAGCTGCAAAGGAATCGGGCCTTTATAAAAAAATCATGGTGATCACTGATGGCGTGTTTTCCATGGACGGCGACATCGCGAAGCTGCCAGAAATCGTGGAAGTAGCGCGCGAGTTCGATCTCATCACGTATGTGGATGACGCACATGGCTCCGGGGTAACGGGAAAAGGTGCGGGCACCGTTAAACATTTTGGCCTGTCCGACCAAATTGATTTCCAAATCGGTACCTTGTCCAAAGCGATCGGGGTCATCGGCGGTTATGTTGCCGGACGAAAAGAGCTGATCGACTGGCTGAAAGTGCGCTCCAGACCGTTCCTGTTCTCCACCGCGCTGACACCGGGCGATGTCGCTGCTGCAACCAAAGCGATCGAAATTCTCATGTCCAGCACCGAGCTGCACGACAAGTTGTGGGAAAACGGAAATTACTTGAAGCGTGGGTTGAAATCGCTGGGCTTCAACATCGGCGACAGCGAGACACCAATTACGCCATGCGTCATCGGGGACGAACAGCTGACACAGGAATTCAGCAAAAAGCTGTACCAAGAAGGCGTTTACGCCAAAGCGATCGTGTTCCCAACCGTTGCGAGAGGAACCGGCCGCGTCCGCAACATGCCGACGGCAGCTCATACGACCGACATACTGGATCAAGCGCTGGCAATCTACGAAAAAGTCGGCAAAGAAATGGGGATTCTGCAATGAAGACGATACTCGTAACCGGAGCGCTGGGCCAAATCGGCTCAGAGCTTGTCACCAAGCTGAGAGCAGAATATGGCGCGGATCAAGTCATTGCTACCGATATTCAGAAAAAGTCGGACAATGACGTTGTAAACTCAGGCCCTTTTGAACTGCTTGATGTGACGGATGCCAAAGCGATGTTTGCGATCGCGCAATCCTACAAAGTGGATACCGTCATCCATTTGGCAGCGCTTCTATCAGCGACAGCGGAAGCCAAGCCTTTGCTCGCTTGGAATCTGAACATGGGTGGCTTGGTCAATGCGCTTGAGGTGGCTCGCGAGCTGCAATGCCAATTTTTCACGCCAAGCTCCATCGGCGCCTTCGGACCAAACACACCAAAAGACAATACGCCGCAAGACACGATCCAGCGCCCGACAACCATGTACGGCGTCAACAAAGTGAGTGGCGAGCTGCTTTGCGATTACTATCATCATAAATTTGGATTGGATACGCGGGGCATCCGTTTTCCTGGACTCATCTCCTATGTGGCACCACCAGGAGGCGGAACGACCGACTATGCCGTTGAAATTTACTACGAAGCGCTGAAAAAAGGGGCTTACACCTCTTATATTGGGGAAGGCACTTACATGGACATGATGTATATGCCCGATGCGCTGCAAGCCATCGTCGATTTGATGGAAGCGGACCCGTCGAAGCTGATCCACCGCAATGCCTTCAACGTGACCGCGATGAGCGCAGCGCCAGAAGATTTCGGGGCAGCGATTAAAAAGCATATGCCTGACTTCACACTCACGTATCAAGTCGATCCGGTTCGCCAAGCGATTGCGGAAAGTTGGCCCAATTCGATCGATCCTTCCGCTGCGCAAGCAGAATGGGGCTTCCGTGCCGCATACGATCTGGACCGCATGACAAAAGATATGCTGGAAAAGCTGTCGGGAAAGCTTTTCACGCCTAGCCATTCCGCATAAAAAAAGCAGGGAGCGTTCCCTGCTTTTTTTATTTTGGGAAACCCGCTCTCCGCCACATGCTTTATTCGTGGATCAAATCGAAAACGCTGAGCCGGCAAAATGAAGGCTTGACGTTATTTTTTTTTGCTGTTCAACGATATTTTTCGAAAGCTTCCACTCTTGTTAAAAAACGAGACACCTGTTATTATGTCTTTTATAACGATATAATCGTTAATGGCGATGTTGTGAAGGAGGTGAATGAAGAAGTGAGCGTGAATGTTGCAATTTCGGTTATTCATATTCAGAAAATTCGACCGAAAAACTAAGGTTGCTTCAAAGGTTTGAAAGCGCTTAAAAAGGAGTGGACGTATGACAATCAAAATCGATCTCTACAGCGACACGATCACGCAGCCTTCCTCGCAAATGCGGATGTTTATGTCAAATGCGCAAGTCGGCGATGAGCAGAAAGGAGAGGACCCCACAGTCAATGAGCTGGAGAAGCGTGTGGTCGCCCTGCTGAATAAACCAGCTGCCCTGTTCCTTCCTTCTGCCACCATGGCCAATCAAATTGCCCTGAAAACACACTCCAATCCTGGTGATGAGATCATTGCCGAGTTCAACAGTCATGTCCTTCATTACGAAGTGGGGGGACCCGCATTCCACAGCGGAGTGATGGTGCATGGAATCAACGGGACGAGAGGGTGCTTTACTAGCGAGCAGGCAAAAGCAGCGATCCGCCCCAAATCGGTCTACATGCCAAATACTCGGCTCATTTGGGTGGAAAATACGAACAATCTGGCAGGAGGCACGATCTGGACGTTGGAAGATCTTTCCGACATTTCCGATCTTGCTAAAGAGCATGGCCTGGCGGTACATATGGACGGTGCGCGTCTGCTCAATGCGGTGGTCGCCAGTGGCATACCGGCACATGTCTTCACTGCGCATGCAGATACCGTGACCTTGTGTTTTTCCAAAGGGCTGGGCTGTCCGGCCGGAGCGATGCTTGCCGGCTCAGCTGAATTCATCGCTCGCGCCCGCAAGTACAAGCATCTCTTTGGCGGAGCGATGCGGCAGACCGGAATGATTGCCTCATCGGCTTTGTTTGCGCTTGAGCACAATATCAACCGTCTTGAGCAGGATCACCATAATGCCCGCAGGCTGGCAAACGGATTAGCGTATATTCCGGGACTTGTCATCAATCCGGATGCGGTTGAAACGAACATTGTCTTTTTTGAATGCCAACCGGGCCTTGATGAAGCGAAGTTTTATGAACGATGCCTGGAAAAAGGGCTCCGGTTCTCCCATTTGTACAGGCGCCTACGGGCCGTCACTCATTTGGATGTGACACAGACGGACATCGATCATGCGATAGGTATTGCCAAAGAAGTTTGCGAGGAGATGAGAGCGGCGGCCGGAATTGCATAAAGCTGGCTTCACGTTCAGACCTTTTGACCAAATATAGAACCAATTAGGGGGATGTTATTATGACAAAGAACTTCCATCGTTTCTTCCTGCTTGCAACACTTTCGTTCTCGCTGGCGGCATGCGGAAGCACTACCGAAACGAGCACATCCAAGCTCGGGGATTCCGCTGCTGCACCCGTAGCGCAAGAAACCACGATCCGTGTAGGCGCGAATGTCGGTTTTGCTCCCTTCGAATTTATGGAGGGGGACCAATTGGTTGGAGTCGAGATTGATATATTGACTGAGGTTGGGAAACGTCTGAATAGCAAAGTCGAATGGATCAACACGCCTTGGAACGGGATGTTTGCAGCATTGCGGGCGGGCAAGTTCGACGTAGCTATTGCGGGGATCACCATCAAGCCCGAGCGGCTGAAAGAGCTGGATTTCACTTCGCCTTATTATGATAATGATCAGGGGCTTACGGTCAGAGCCGATTCCGGGATCAAGTCGGTCGATGATTTGAAAGGAAAGATCGTTGGCGTGGCCGGAGGAACGACTGGGCACCAATGGGCGGAGGACAACAAGGAAAAGTACGGATTTAAGGATATCAAGCTATACAACAGTACACAGGAGTCCATGATGGATTTGCAGGCCGGTCGGATTGACGGAGAGCTGCATGATATTCCTGCTTCCGAATACTATGTGAAGGACAAAAAAGAGCTGGCGGTCGTTCAGCGGATCGCCACCAACGAAAAGTTCGGTCTGGCGTTCAAAAAAGGAAACCCGCTGCGGGATGAAGTGAACCGGGTGATCGACGAGATGAAGAAAGACGGGACGCTGGCGTCCATTTACAAAAAGTGGTTTGGCAAAGATCCGGAAAAAGACGGTTCGACGGTTACGATATTACCTGTACCCACCAACTAGAGAGAAGGTCCGGATATGGCTGAACTGATCAATGTTTTTTTCAACTGGGACATTTTCAAGGATGCACTTCCCTTTCTGGTAAAGGGGTTATGGGTTACGGTAAAGCTGTCATTCTTCAGCATTCTATTCGGGGGAACAATCGGTCTGGTTTTGGCCGTTTTCAGAGAGCTGGGGAACACACTTATTAATAGACTGATTATTGTGTACATTGATATTTTCCGAGCGATTCCGATGCTTGTACTGATTATTTTTGTATATTATGCATTGCCTTATGTCGGCTTAAGCCTGTCGCCGTATCCGGCAGGGATCTTGACATTTTCACTGGTAAGCTCCGCCTATATCGCGGAAATTTTTCGCGGCGGGATTCTCGCCATTCCGAAAGGACAGATGGAGGCTGCACGTGCAATCGGTCTTACCTATCTGCAGGCGATGCGTTTCATCATTCTTCCGCAAGCGTTTCGGATCGTGATCCCACCGCTGACCAATCATTCCGTGGGGATCTTGAAAGATACCTCGCTGGCGTCCGTCATTGCTTTACCGGAACTACTGCAGCAAGCCCAGCTCGTTCAGGCATGGAAAGCCAATCCCACGCCTTTGATCGGGGCCACCCTCTTTTATATGCTCCTGCTCATTCCGCTTGTCCGACTAGCAAGCAATCTTGAGAGAAAGGTGGGGGCGCGATGATCAAGGTCGCCGGTATGTACAAGTGCTACAAGGATGTTGACGTCTTGAAGGGCATCGACTTTGAGGTGAGAAAAGGCGAGGTAGTCGTAGTCATCGGTCCGAGCGGTTCTGGCAAAAGCACGATGCTTCGTTGCTTGAACCGTTTGGAAGAGCCCTCACGAGGAAGCGTGTTCATCGAGGGGACGGATATTACCAACCCGAAGACGAATATCAATCATGTAAGAGCTGAAGTGGGCATGGTCTTCCAATCCTTCAATCTGTTCCCGAATCTCACCGTGTTGGAAAACATCACGCTAGGGCCTGTCCAAATCCGCCGGGAGAACAAGCTTTCAGCGATGAAGAACGCGGAGAATCTGCTGGAAAAAGTAGGTCTGTCCGATAAGAGGGATGTCTATCCAGGGTCCCTGTCAGGAGGGCAAATGCAGCGTGTCGCGATCGCACGGGCATTGGCGATGAAGCCCAAAATCATGCTGTTTGATGAGCCGACTTCGGCACTTGACCCTGAAATGGTTCAGGAGGTGTTGCAGGTGATGCGCACGCTCGCCAACGAAGGAATGACGATGGTCGTGGTCACACATGAGATGGGGTTTGCCCGGGATGTAGCTGATCGTGTGGTATTCATGGACGGGGGAAGAATCGTAGAAGAAGGAATAGCTGAACAGATTTTTCGCGCGCCGATTCACGACCGGACAAAGGCGTTTCTGGAAAAAGTACGATAAGACGGATGAGCAAAAGCCAGCCAATAGACTGGCTTATGCTCATTTGCCGACGGCTTGCAGCCTTGATGCGGCATCACTTATTTGTTACGATATCGCATAGATGAAAGAATCGTTATGTAAGAAGTAATGGAGGTTTGGTTCATGACAGTGCCAGGGGATATGGCAGCATTGATTTCACATGGTTTTTCCGAGATCTATTACCACTGCCACCCTCCGTTTACCGTTCCACTCACGCACCAAGCTGTCCGTGCGCTGCAATTTATCGGGATGAATGGGGTGGTGACGGTCAGCGATGTGGCGCAACACCTTTCATGCGCACACAATACCGCATCGGAAGTACTCAGGCGTCTTGACGAAAAGGGCTTGGTGTCGAGGCAGCGGAGTAGAGAAGATGAACGTACGGTCCAGATCAGCCTGACGGAATCCGGACATCATTCGCTGGCGGAACACACAGGACTTGATACAGAAAAATTGGCCCATTGCCTAAACAAGATGTCTGTTGATGAGAGGGAGCAAGTCGCAAATGGGTTTGAGATTCTTCGGAAGTTTATGAAAAGCGTGGGTGAGGAATAGCGGAAAGGTGCAGAGCATGGAAGGAGACCGGCGTCTTTGTTACACGTTGCAGAATTGCAGTCCGACGACAATGAATAGGATACAACATGTGATTGAAAGAAAAGTCCCCTTTTTCGAAAGGGGACTTTCTCGACGTTCTGAAACCACCTAGCAAGGTTTTTTAATCTCGCATAGCTCCTGCCTCTCGAGAAGTCATCGCACCTTGCCCTGCGTTAAGATCATTTTGAATTTCTTGCTTCACTTTTTTTGCATCAGTTCCGGCAAATGATGGTTTCAAAATTGAACTTTCATTCCCATTCGTTTGTTGATCCTGTTGCATACAAGACCTCCTCATGTATGTATTTCACAGACTTAGTATTTGCAAAAAATCACTAAGATTATCACGAAAACACCATTTACTCAATACCGTAGTGGAACTGACGAGTAGTCCACCTGAATCTGCTCCAGGTTGTACCCGCTCTTTTTCAAAAAGTAGGTGACGCCTTTTTTGGCGATGTCGCTGTTGTTGCGCGGCCCGATCACGATGTGGCGCAACGGGAGCTTGTCCTTTAACTGAAAATCAATGTAAGGCATGATGACGCCCCGTCGACCGCGGAATTTGACTTGATTGGCGAGGTCTTTGCTGATAAAGGCCAAACGAAACTCTTCCTCGTTGGCGAAATTCGCGTCTTTGAAAAAAATCGAGTGCCCGATGATAGTAGCGACGATGCCGAGAAACAACGTTTTTTCCAGATCGGCGATTTGATACAGATGCTCTTTCACGAACGAGAACAGCTTCAAAAAGGACGTGAGCAGTTGTTCCTCCTGTTCGGACCGCTCGTAAACGACCTCGCCGATGACACAATACAAGTCGTCATGGAGAATGCCATTGTCCACCGAAAAAGCAGATATGAATTCAAGGGTGTCAAGACCGACACAGTATCCGTCCCCGCTGGCATAGTTATACCAAAGCGTCAGCGAATCCGGGTTTTCGGACATCGATAAAACGAAGATTTCCAGCTCTTCACCGGAGTATTCGATTCGATCCCGCACCTCACCCATGACTTTCAGATACATCGCCCATAATTGGCGGCTCGTCTCATCCTCGGTGAATTGAGTTTTCACCATTGTTTGGAATTTGTCAAAAACGCCATCGAGAATCCGGTTGATGTAAATGATTTCTTCACTGTCGTTCAAAAAATCCGCTTTGGAGACCCAGAAGCCCCGGTCTTTGATGATTCCGAGCAGTCCGTTCACATTCGTATAATGATAGAGTCTGTTGTTTTTGGATTGCTTGGTTTTGTGGATGATTTCTTCCCAGACGTTTTGCAGAAGTTCTTGATTTAGCTCGCTTTGCATCTGTTTGCCCCTCTTGCCGGAAATGTCAGTTCTATCATGCAGATTATTGTTGCCAGCCGATCCTGCCAAAATACCAAAAAAAGCAAAGTGAGGATTTTCATCTGCCAAATGGCGCGGTACAATCATAATTGAAACGCGGGGGTAAAAAGCCCCGGTAGAAAAGTCTTAGGAAGGGGTTTCGTGACGAATGGTAGGACAACACATCGGAAGTGGAAAAACCGCGGATGTATACATATGGGAGGCTGGCAACGTTCTCAAGTTATTTAAGCAGGAGGTGCCCTCGTTTCTGGTCGATCAGGAGTATCTCGCGCATGAGGCGGTAATGGGAGCCAACCTGCCAGTCCCGCGCACATTTGGCAAGGTTGAGTCGGAAGGCCGCCTGGGTATCGTGTATGAACGGGTTGACGGAACGAGTTTGATAGAGCGGTTGATCCATCAGCCGGAAGCCGTAACGCAGCTGGCAAACGAGTTCGCTGCGCTGCACCGCCGGGTCCATCAAGCAAAAGCAGAGAAACTGCCGGGCCTTCAGTCGATTTTGAAGCGTAACCTGCATGTTGCCGAACCACTGACAGCCGATGAAAAACAGGCAGTAGCAACGTATATTGATCAGCTGCCGGTGCAAGACCAGCTGTGTCATATGGATTTTCATCCCGATAACATTTTGTATACAGCGGGAGGGCCGGTCATTCTCGATTGGATGACAGCGGTGTCCGGCAATGCGCTGGCGGATGTGGCGCGCACGATTGTGATCCTCAAATATGCCTCGCTGCCGCCGAACCTCCCAGAGCCGGTAAAAGAGGGGGTTATAGCGATTCGAGAGCGTTTTGTGGCGGATTATCAACGAGCATACTTTGCTGAAGAGGAAGAGCGTGAGAGCGAGATGGAAGCGTGGTTTTTGCCGATCATGGCAGCTCGACTTTGCGAGGGAGTGCCTAGTGATGAGAAGGAGCGGCTTGTTTTGGAGATTCGGAATCGTCTGCAAGCATAAAAGGAATAGGGCGAAAGGCTGGGCATCCCAGCCTTTTTTCTATTTAATGGCCTAATTTCATTTTGATAGGTAGCCACCCAAGCCATGATGTCCTGTCTTCGCATACTATACCCCAGCCTTTCATCCGAAGCTCCAAGAAAAAATGGGAGGAACCAGCATGAAAATCCTTACGTTTCACAAAAACCTCTCTTTCCCCAGTGTCCTGAAAGCTTTGAAGGCCAAAATCAGTACCCCGAGTGAGCATCGCTACTGGCATACGTACGATGACATTTCGACGGTTTGTTTGCCGGTCAGCCTGTTTGAAAAGCACCGGAGTTATTTCATGAATTATTCGCCGGCGGTGGAAGAAAACGTGACGGTGAGCGTACATGCTGCCGAAACAGACGACATCCCATGGGGGGTTCGCTACTTGGGGGGAGATCGGCTGTGGAGGAATGGAAAAGGGTCAGGCGTGCGCATCGCCGTGATCGATACGGGAATCGCCAGAAAGCATTTTGAGCTGCGGGATCGGGTGAAAGGCGGGGTGCGCATTGCGGGAGGCGGGATCAATGGACATGGTACACATGTTGCCGGTATCATCGCTGCCTCGCTCAATCACAGAGGTATCGTCGGTGTGAGCCCGGAGGCGGAGCTGTACGATGTGAAGGCATTTGGGTCTGATGGGAAGGCCAGCCTAACGAACATCTTGCGCGGGATCGACTGGTCCATCAAAAACAAGATGCAGGTGATTAACATGAGCTTTGGCATGCCACAGCAGAGCGAAGCCTTAAATCGCATGATTCAAAAAGCCGCTTCCCACAATATCATCATGGTGGCATCAGCGGGCAACAATGGGAAAGCAGTCGAGTATCCGGCTCGCTATTCACAAGTAATCGCTGTCGGGGCGCTCAATGAAAACGGGAAGCTCGCCGACTTCAGCTCGCGTGGGGCAGGTTTGAACCAAACTGCGCCAGGCGTTGATATTTTGTCCACCTGGCCGGGCAATCGGTTCAAAAAGCTAAGCGGCACCTCCATGGCAGCACCCCATGTGACAGGGATGGTTGCACTCCGGCTCGCGAGCCGAAACCGTACCGCCTCTTCACAGAAAGCAGCTAAGTAGCGGCATGGCCGTTCAGTATGAAATGGGCAAGCGATTAAGCAAACAGCCTAACCCTTTACACGGCTCGCGTACATACAGTGGGATATGTGCAGATGCGTGCATTCTCGCCGCTTTACAGGCGTCGGCTGCCCACATCGCGAGTCCAAGCGCACGTTGCGAAAGGAGGGATGTTTGTGCCAAAACAGACTGTAGCAAATCAGGAACAGCTATCGCCAGAATTCGTCAAGTGGCTCCGCACCACCAAAAATATGCGAACCAAACAGATTTCACGGCAACCAGAATTGGTGAAACAATACCAGAAGGAATTTCAGCGTGAGACTGCGCCACGCAGAGCAAGGAAAGGATTGCTTTCATTTTCTATGCCCAATCTGAATATGATGGACATTTTGAATCATGTGAACAGAGCGCAGCAAGTCTTATCGGTCATCCAGAACCTTCAAACCGTACTCCCAACATTGGGAGCGAAAGGGCTTCCGGGCAGCAAAAACATCGATCAATAAGCTAAGGTTCCCGCACAAAACGAACGGCGGCAAACGCGTCCTTCGTGGTTGCGGGAACTTGTTTTTCCATTACGTACATGATGAATGGGCGTAATGGACAGGAGCAGCAAGCATCATCGTCATAAATTGTGCTCGCGGGCTTGCAAATTCGACCGCTTTGACAAATCCGCAGTTTTCGTACAGGCGGATCGCGCGCTTGTTACATATAGCAACCGTGAGCCGGACAGCCGCATGAGGATGCGCTTTTTTTACCGCATCCAGCACGATGGAGAAAAATTCATAGCCGAACCCTTTGCCCGTCAAATCCGGGCGCAACCCGATTCCGATGTCGATCGTCGGATCTTCAGTTGTGTAGGCATCGTATTGATGGCCTGCCGGCACTTGCGCCGCTGCTCCAAGGCAGTAGTAGCCCAGTAGATTTTCCTCCTCTGAAAAGATCGTATAATAGTCGGTTTCCAACAGTTCAGCGATCGCTTCAGGATTGTCGTCTAGATTATAAAAGTCGTAGGGCGGAGGGTATTTCCACCCAGCGATTATCCGTGCATTCATCTCATTCATCGCTTTTATCTGAAAAGCCATGCCTGCAACCTCTCTTTCAATTGTTGTGAAGTCATGTCTGCAGTGTCGTTGCCATCTCTCGCAATTTTTCGTTTTTCTCCCTTTTCAGGCTCACGATAACGGAGCGGGTCAATAGCAATCCTACGATCCCCATCAAAAGCAGGAGAACGGTCATCATTTCGCTCGAAAGGAAAGCGCCCGCGCTAATGCCTAATGCACCCAAGGCTTTGGCGCCCTGATTGACCAGTCCGTTTACCGCCATATAGGAGCTTCGCGCCTCATCCTTGACGATTTCGGCCAAGTACGATTGTCGGACAGGCACATGCATCAATTCGCCGATAGTCGCGACGAGCATCGCGGCGGCGATCAGCCATAGCGTGTTACTGTAGCTGATGATGGTATAGCCAATCGTATACATGATAACCCCGCTGTACAATACAACTGTATCCTTGTATTTTTTGATGACATGGGTGACCAATAGGGATAAACAGACGACCAAAATGGTATTTTCCATCTGCATCATGCTGAGCACCTTGATGCCGGTCATTTCGATCGATCCCCAATCAAACAGAGACAGATGCTGGGGGATGAATTCCTGTTGCAGCCGCACAGCGACATAGTTCGGCGTCTGGAATTCCAACGCGATGAACAGCAGGCCGCCTAAGCTGTATAGCAGGAATCGGCGGTCTCCCATGACGGAAACATAGTTTTGCCAGACACCGCGCAAAATCCCGGGCTGGTTCGTTGTGGGTGTCAAATCAGGCTGCCTGTGATAAGTCTCTTGCACAAAAAAGACAAGCAGCATGAGTGTGATAAGGCTGATCATAGTCAGCAACAGAAAAAGCGTAAACCGATGAGAGGCGAAAAACAAGCCCCCAAACAAGGCACCGATGGCGATGGAAAGGTTCGTCGACCAGTAGCTGATGCTGTACATAAACGTGCGGTTTTCCTTTGTGCTCACATCGATGAGCATGGCATCAGCGGCTGGATTGATCATGCCGTTACATATGCTTTGCAAGAGCATCATCGCAAACGTCAGCCACGCGGAATCAAGCAGCGGCGAATTGGCCAAGCACATCACAGCAAAAGACATGACGAGTGCGACTTGCGCGTACACCATCACGATTTTTCGGCCGTAGCGATCCGCCAAATATCCGCCATAAAAGCTGGTAAGAATCTGTGCGATGATCGTTACGAGCAGTAAAATACCGGCGAGCCCCTTGCCCAGTTTTTCGGCGAAATAGATGGCCATGAATGGAAAGATCATCGTTCCCACAGCTCTGGTCAAAAATGAAGTGACGATCCGAATGCGTATATTGGGGTGAAGCTGAAAAAAATCCATCAATTACCTCCTCCTAACGTTATGTTCCATTGTAGCTAGGAAAAGGAGAAGAAAAAGGGTAAGATTTAGAGATAGACTTCACCTTTTAGGAGAGAACAAGATGAAATGCAAGGAGCACTACCTTACCATCCTGCTTTCCATGCCCAGCCCACCGCATAAAGGTAGCACCGTTACGATTACCGTAGAAACGCTTGCCGATATGCTGTTTTGCACGACGCGCAACGTCAAGCTGATCATGCGCAAGTTGGTCGAGGAGGGGCTGGTCGCATGGACAGCTGGCGTTGGCCGGGGTAATCCGTCGCAAATGACGATATTGCGTGAGCTCGATGAGGTGATCGACGAGTATTTTCGCGAGCTATTGGCAAAAGGGCGGATGAAAGAGGCGATTGAGCTGATGGCGCACAAAGCGATGCCGCAAGCCACACGGGAGCGTTTGCGTGTTTTGCTGGACAACCAATTCGGCTTTCAAGTGGAGGAAACGCCGTCAAGCAGGCTTGATGTACTGCGCGTCACGCGCGGGCGCAAACTAGCAACCCTCGACCCCGCATTCGTCTTTTCGGCAACGGAAGCCTACTTCCTTGAGCAAATTTTTGATACCCTGCTCGTGTTTGATCCTACCAAGAAACGCTTTTTACCTTCCATTGCACATGCGTGGGAAAGCAACACGGAAGGGAGCCAATGGACCTTTTATTTGCGCAAAGCGGTCCGTTTCCATCATGGCCGCGTCTTGACCGCAAAAGATGTGCAGTATTCGCTAGAGCGCATTCGCACGGTTCAATCGATATCCCGCTGGCAATACGAGGACATCGAGCGGATCGAGGTGGAGTCGGATACGATCATCACGTTTCATTTGCGTCAGCCGAACCGTTTTTTCCTCCATTACATGTCCAGTGTTACGATGTCGATCCTGCCGCATGACGTAGTATTCGACGAGCGGGCCATCATCGGCACCGGTCCGTTCCGGATGACGGAAAATTCAGAGCAGGTGCTGGTGGTTGAAGCGTTTGACGACTATTTTGGACACCGTGCGCTGCTTGATCGGGTCGAGTCCTGGTATATGCCGGAGCGCGCGAGGGATGAGCGGCAATACATGCTCCCATTCGCGGATGATGCTCATGCTGAACAAACGGATCAAGACGCATACTTTGAATATCGGGAGCAAGGCTGCCGCTATCTCATTTTCAATTTCAAAAAATCGGGGGTTCTGCACCAGCTTAAATTTCGCCAAGCAATGCGCATTGTATACGACCGTCTCGCCCTCATTCGCGACTTGAAGGGAACCCGCCATTTGCCAGCGGACAGCTTTTTGCCAGAGAAAAGCAGCCAGGCGCTTTTCGTGGAGCAATCATTGGAACAGGCACGCGCATTATTGGCTGAAAGCGGCTATAACGGAGAGACGCTGCGCTTGTATTATTACGATAAACGAGATGAAAACAGCGACGCCACATGGCTGCAAGAACGCTGTGCAGCCATCGGTCTTTCGCTCAGCCTGCATCCGCTCTGTATCACTACGTTTTTGGATGCGGGCACGGTGGAGGATGCGGATATGATGCTGTCTGGAGAAGTGCTGGAAAGTGATGTCGAATGGGGGATGCTCCGCCTGTTCAAAGATGAGGGAACTGCATTTTTCCGGTTTTTGAACGAAAGCCAGCGTGAGCTGATCGACACCCATCTGCACGATTTCGTCCATTTGCAGGCAGAGAAAGAGCGGAACGACGTGTTCGATCGGATCGAACAGTTGGTAAGAGAAGAGCTGTGGGTATTATACGGGGTGCATATGAAACGAACGCCAAGCTATCACCGATCCCTTAATGGAGTCAAGCTTGATTCATTTGGCTGGATTGATTTCTCCAAGCTGTGGATCAAGCCTGCAGAACGAATGGAACATTAGGGGCAGAGCTTCGAGTGTATGAAAAGCGGAAGAGGAGGATTGCGATGAACGAGTGCAGTGGTAGTCGAAACGATTTTACCGCTGCCCAAGCAGGGGCGATTCGATATGTGCGCGGCTGTGCCGAGCTTATGCGTGATCAGGCACTTGACGAGCTGCGTGACATTTTTTCACGTGCCAACGTTGCGAACGACATAGATGTCGCGATGATCGCACAACACGTTTCGCGGGCACCGATCACGCTCAATTTCCATCCAGATCGGATGATGCCCGATGGACGAACTGTCATTGACGGTCTTCTGCGCGAGGGCACGTATCGCAGCCAATTCGTAACCGGCGTGACCAATGGGAGCCGTACGGCATATCCGGGGGGCGATCGCGATCGGTGGGAGCAGCAGCTTTTTGGCGGAGCGTATCATGCGTCTGGAGTGGAAGGAGTTGATCGGCCGACATACGGTGCGCTCAACGTGCTCCATTATGCGGATGGAGCATCGCCACGGTTCGGCTCCTGTTATCTCATCCTCAAACCGCATATGACAAGCCGTTGTACCTTCACCTTTGGAGACAGTCATGCAGGACCGACCCGTATCGGAACGATGGACGTCTTTGAACCGCTGCTTGCTGCCTTGCTGCGAGAGGTGGAACAAAACGGCAACGCCCTTGGCACATCGGGCATGAGTGTTCAGGGGGTACTAACTCGACTCGCAGGATGTAAGGAAGAAAGCTTCGAAAAAGCGGGTATGCGCGGACGTGCGCTCGACGACTATATCGAAGCGCAAATCCATGGGAAGATCCTGCTAGTCGATGACGTCGCAGCAATCGTCGCCGATCCTGCTTTCAAGGGTACAGCGATCGGCGAACAGCTCATGAGGCTTAGTGCCACTCACAATTGCGAACTGCGCTGGCACCCGGGCTTTAGTCTCGCCGTGGCGTCGGTGCCGGACGATTTCCGTGGTCCTGTAATGCCGCCGTTTGCCCGATGGATCGATACACATTTCGCTAAAACGCCAGGTCTTTTAGACGCGGCAGACTTAGGGGTGGCTGCTGCTTCCCTGCATACGACACCGGAACTTTGGCATGAATGGGGAACGCCGGACGAGTCGTTTCAGCTAATCAAACAGTTGTGGCACGTAATCGTTCGCTTTGGATGACTATGTAAGGACTTAACGACACAAAAAAGTGCAACCGCGGCTCCGCCAAAAAGCATGGCGTAGCCAGGTTTGCTAATGATAGTTGCATGATACAAATTTATTGCTTGTATCATGCAAGTTATAAGTTGTATAATGCAAGCATCACCACAAATACGTCCCAACCGAATAAAGCGAAGGAGCGAGGGTGATGATGAAACATAAATCTATCGAGCAGATCGAACACGAAGTGACCGTACTGATGCGCCGGGCCGACTACAAGCGGACGCTGGATGGCAGCAAAAACGGAATCGAACGGTCTGCTTACTTGCTAGTAAAGCAGCTATGCGCCAATGGCCCGCTCTCGATCGGCAATATCGCTGAGCTGTCTGGACTTGATATTTCCACCATCAGCAGGCAGGTTGCCGCGATGGAGAACAAAGGATTGATCTCCCGGTTACCGGATGAAAAAGATTCGCGCATAAGCCTCGTCCAAGCTACAGAGGAGGGAAAGGCCGCTCTGCTACGTGCAAAAAAGCACCGCATGGAGGCTTATACAGAGCTGCTGGAAGACTGGACGGAGGAAGACACTGTGCATTTGTCCGTTTTGCTTGCCAGATTGAACCGTGCAATCGAAGAAAGAAAAAAAGCGCGATAGTAAAAAACGAACTTTCTCGGGAGGACATACAAGATGGAAACATTACAAATCGATTTTCAAAAAACGGCATTGGTCATGATTGACTTACAAAAAGGCATTGTCCAGCTACCAGGTGGCCAAGCGATTGTGGACAAGTCGCGCAAGCTGGTGGAGCTATTCCGCCAAAAGCAAGGATTTTTGGCTTTCGTACGAGTCGCATTTCATGACGGTCAAGATGCGTTGAAGCCGTCGACAGACCAGCCAGCACCGACAATGAAACGATCTGAGGATTGGGCAGATCTGGTACCAGAGCTCGGTGTGACAGACAAAGATTACGTGGTGACAAAACGTCAGTGGGGCGCTTTTTTCGGGACAGATCTCGATCTGCAGCTGCGCCGCAGAGGAATCGATACGATCGTGCTGTGTGGTATCGCTACGAATATCGGCGTGGAAATGACGGCACGTGAAGCGTTCCAGCTCGGCTACAATCAAATTTTCATTACTGATGCGATGATGGCGATGAGTGGAGAAGAGCATGATGCGACCTGCCGCTACATTTTCCCGCGAATCGGCAAAGTGCGGACGACAGAAGCGGTTTTAGCTGAAGTGTCCCATGGCTGAACCGAAAAATTGCAGTGCCTGGTTTTTCCTTGCGGTTGGATCGGGGGCCATGCTCAACCCGTTGCGATTGCTTGACGAAAAAAATTCAGGTTGTAGGGGGAAGTAAGCTGAAGATAGGGGTTTTATCCGACACGCATCTGCCGAAAAAAGCAAAAGCCCTGCCGGCGTCGTTGCTGTGTGGGCTTTTTGGTGTGGATCTAATTTTGTACGCAGGTGATTGATCTAATCTCGATGCCAATGAAGCGCTGCAAAACATCGCGCCGGTGAAAGGCGTGTGCGGCAGAAGCAGCTATTTTTTTCCTACGGTTTGCTTACGCTAAGCAAGATGATTCATCTGGAGCATCGCTTTTTCACATGGCATATATTCTCGAACGATAAAAAAGCCGATTGCCTTTTTGCGAGGGATCGGCTTTTATCATGCGCAGAAAAGAGCTACTTGTTTTCCGTCTTGTATTGATCGATACCTTTTTTGAACAATTCGAGCAAAACGTCGTGCTGGGTTTTGTGATGAAAATGCTGCTTGATCTGCTCCAGCTCGGCAACAAGCTCGGAGTCTAAGTGCAAGTTGACGGTCTTGCCTTTGTCTTTGGGAAAAATCTCGTAGCCTTTGCCTCTTTCCTTGAGCTGGCCTTCCACTGAAATATCCGGCGAGAGCATCTCGCGGTCAGGCAAATAAATGTGTTCGCCCTCAATCTCGATTAGCACTAAGTCCTCGCTAAACGATATGTGAAGCGGATAACCCAGCTCGCGATTCACATCGCGGATGAGCCGGCCTTTCTCTTGATTGCACGCGTTGTTTTCCAAGGTGATTTTGACTTTCATGATCCACTCAAACTCCTTCCGAAAGCCAGGTAATCTGTTTTTCTTCGACATTTTGCCGCACCTGGCCGGTGTCTTCCAGTTGAATCGTATACGTAAACTGATCGCCATGAAGCTGAGAGTTGATGACGATGCCGCTAGCTGCTGTACCGTCTACTAGGCTTACACGATCGAGCACATCGAAGGTGGGCTTGAGATAGCCTTTTTCATAGAGGAAAGCGTAGACATATTTTTTTTGATATAAAAAACGCTTTTTTCCTTGCTTTGATCGCAACGCCCAAAAAAGCACCTTCTCATCGACCACTTCCCCTAACAGTCCGTCATCCGACCAGCGCTTGATCATAGACATGTTGCTCTGCTTGCCGGTACGTTCATAGATCAAATCGATGATCTCCTTGGACGAAATGTAGCGCTTTCGTTCCACCTCTTGCTTAAGCAATTCCTCGCGTTCGCGATACAAATGAGCGAGTCGGTCCTGGCATTCTTGTATTTTGCTTTCCAATGCGGCAATCTCCGCTTGTAGCTCTTCTTTTTTCACTGCGATCCCTTCTCTTTTTCCATATCATCCAAAGATATTCGCGCTTGTTTTTATTCATTATAGCAGAAAGTGCGCGTAAGTCCTATGAAACAGGCGAAAACAGGCGATTGATGACATCCTCTCTTGAAAATGTAAGCGCAGTGCAATCGTTTGATGAGTTTTTTGTTAAAAATGAAAATATAAAAAATGAAATCAAAAATGTTGACATCGTAATTTTGATCACATACATTTAATATACAGAATTGCAAAAATATTTAGCAAGCATTTTTGAGGAGGGGGCAGAGGATGAACACAATTTCTGGTGCATTCATTTCCGTCGAGGATATCAAGCGGAATTTTGCTGAGGCAAAGCCTGATCTGAAACCAAAGGAAGCGGTGGATGAGTCCAATCGATGTCTATATTGCTATGACGCACCTTGTATTAAGGCGTGTCCAACCAGTATCAACATCCCGTCCTTCATCAAAAAAATCGCTTCGGGCAACTTGAAAGGGGCAGCCCGCGTCATCCTTGAGTCCAACCCGATCGGGGCGACGTGCTCGCGGGTCTGCCCGACGGAAGAGCTGTGTGAAGGCGCTTGCGTGCTCAATGACGCGTCTGCGCCAATCTTGATCGGCGATTTGCAGCGCCATGCAACGAACTGGGCGATTAAAAATAATCCCGTGCTGTTCACAGCCGGAGAGCCAAACGGCAAAAAGGTCGCCATCATTGGCGGCGGACCGGCAGGGCTGTCAGCGGCAAGGGAACTTGCGCGGCTGGGCTTTGCCGTCACCGTGTTCGAAGCGAAGGAAAAAGCCGGCGGGCTAGACACATACGGTATCGTCTCGTTCCGTCTGCCACAGGAAGTTTCCCTCTGGGAAGTAGAGCAAATCAAGGGGCTCGGTGTCGACATCCGTACGAACGTTATGGTTGGACGCGATATTCAGCCACAAGAGCTTATCGATTCCTATGATGCCGTCGTGCTTGCGGTTGGAATGTCATCGGTGCCGATGCTCGGGATTGAGGGGGAAGCGCTTACAGGTGTTTATGATGCGATCCAGTTTGTAGAGGACACCAAGACACGTCCGCTCGACACATCGTTTGTCGGCAAGAACGTCGCCGTGATCGGTGCTGGCAATACCGCGATCGATGCTGCGACCTGTTCCGTCCGGCTCGGTGCTGCCAATGTGAAAATGGTGTACCGCCGCACGGAGGCGGAAATGACGGCGTATGAGTTCGAATATGAATTCGCCAAGCAGGATGGAGTGGAGTTCCGCTGGCTTACTCAACCGATCCGGATCATCGGTGACGAAAACGGCAATGTTGCTCAGCTCGAATGCATCCGCATGGCACTGGGCGAGCCGGATGTATCGGGCCGCCGCCGTCCAGAACCAGTGGAAGGATCGGAATTTACAATGGACGTGGACGCGGTGATCAAGGCCATCGGGCAAACACGTCACCATTCGCTGATCGAGGCGTTCGGCCTGTCACATAAAAATGGGGTGGTCACGATCGACCAAAAAACACACCAGACCTCGAATGCGAAAATTTTTGCCGCAGGCGACGTGATTTTCGGCGGCGGACAGGGCGAAGCGATGGTTGTCAGTGCAGCAGAGCAGGGCAAGCAAGCGGCTTATGCCATCTATGAGCATTTGATCAAAGTCGAAAGCGAGAGCGCGTAATGTAATCGGAGGGCATTCACAAAGGAGGAGTTATCATGGCTGATTTACGCATCAATCTGGCAGGAATTCAATCGCCCAATCCGTTCTGGCTTGCATCGGCGCCGCCGACGAACTCTGGCTACCAGGTGCAGCGCGCGTTTGAGGCTGGCTGGGGTGGAGCTGTCTGGAAAACGCTAGGTGATCCGATTATTAACGTCTCCTCGCGTTTTGCTGGTCTCACGTTCAATGGCCAGCGGGTGGCAGGCTTCAACAACATCGAGCTGATTACCGACCGACCGCTGGAAGTCAATTTAAAGGAAATTCTCGAAACGAAAAAACGCTTCCCGAACCATACGATCATCGCCTCGCTGATGGTAGAGCCCAAGCAGGAAAAATGGCATGAGATCGTCAAGAGGGTGGAAGATGTTGGCGTCGACGGACTGGAGCTCAATTTCGGCTGTCCGCACGGGATGGCGGAGCGCGGCATGGGTTCCGCATCCGGTCAAGTACCGGCGCTGGTAGAAAAGCAAACCTACTGGGCAAAGGAAGCAGCCAAAACACCGGTCATCGTCAAGCTTACGCCGAACATTACGGATATTACGGCGACGGCCTACGCGGCGGTTCAGGGCGGGGCCGACGCGATCAGTATGATCAACACGATCAACAGCTTGATGGGAGTCGATCTGGATACGTGGAACACCGTACCGCACGTGGCAGGCAAAGGGGCGCATGGCGGTTATTGCGGTCCGGCGGTCAAGCCGATCGCGCTCAACATGGTCGCCGAATGCGCGCGCCATCCGGAAATCAACGTGCCGATCTCCGGTATCGGCGGTATCTCTAATTGGAGGGATGCGGCGGAATTTTTGCTCATGGGAGCGACGGGTGTACAAGTGTGCACCGCTGCGATGCATCATGGGTTCAGCATCGTAGAAGACATGATCGACGGACTGAACAACTACCTTGACGAAAAAGGCATTGCCTCTGTCATGGAGCTGGTCGGCAAATCCGTCAGCCGCTATTCCAATTGGGGCGATCTCGATCTCAACTACAAGGCTGTCGCCCGCATTAACCGCGACACCTGTATCAACTGCAACAAATGCCACATCGCTTGTGAAGATACGTCCCACCAATGCATCGAGCGGCACACCGATGAAAAAGGGGCCTATCTGAAAGTGCGCGAAGAAGATTGTGTCGGTTGCAACCTGTGCTCGATCGTATGCCCGGTTGATGGTGCCATCGATATGGTGGAGGTATACAGCGAGCAGCCAATGACTTGGAATGAGCGCCAAAAAGCGATTTCAGCAGTGAAATGTGATTTGGAAACAGTCTAGCGAAAGCCAAAGGAGGCGTCCCCTGTGAAAAAACTCATTACGAACGGAACCATCGTCACCGCTGCCGATACGTATCAGGCAGATGTAAGCATCGAAAATGGCGTGATCACCGCGATCGGCCGGCAGCTGCCGGTTGATGGTGCAGAAGTCATCGATGCGAAAGGCTGCTATCTCCTTCCAGGGGGCATCGATCCTCATACGCATCTGGATATGCCGTTTGGAGGCACTGTCACCGATGATGATTTCCAAACCGGCACGATTGCAGCGGCATTCGGTGGTACGACGACGATCATCGATTTTTGCCTCACGAATAAAGGTGAACCGCTGCAAAACGCGATTCAGACTTGGCATGCCAAATCGGAAGGAAAAGCGGTGATCGATTACGGCTTCCATCTGATGATCGGGGAAATTAACAACAGCGTGCTGGAAGAGCTGCCGGAAGTGATCGAAAACGAAGGGATCACGTCGTTCAAAGTGTTCATGGCGTACAAAAATGTCTTCCAGGCGGAGGATGCTGTCTTGTTCCGTACGTTGAAAACGGCGAAGGAACAAGGTGCGTTGGTCATGGTCCACGCGGAAAACGGAGATGTGATCGATTTATTGGTGCAGGAAGCGCTCCAAAACGGCAACACCGATCCGATCTACCATGCGCTCACCCGACCGCCTGAGGCGGAGGCGGAAGCGACCGGCCGTGCGGCACTCTTGACGGCATTGGCAGACTCACAGCTCTATGTCGTGCACGTATCCTGCGCGGATGCTGCGGCCAAAATTGCCGAAGCCCGGCAAAAAGGGTACCGGGTTTGGGGCGAAACATGCCCGCAATATCTCGTGCTTGACCAAACGTACCTGGAAAAGCCGGAATTTGAAGGAGCCAAATACGTCTGGTCGCCGCCGCTTCGCGAAAAGTGGAACCAGCAAGAGCTGTGGAACGCATTGAAAAGCGGTCAGCTGCAGACGCTCGGCTCCGACCATTGTGCCTTCAATTTTGTGGGCAAAAAAGAGCTTGGGCGCGGCGACTTTTCCAAGATCCCGAATGGCGGGCCGATTATCGAGGACCGTTTGCCGATTTTGTTCTCGGAAGGCGTGAAAAAAGGGCGTATTACGTTAAACCAGTTCGTCGAAATCGTTTCGACCCGCAGCGCCAAACTATTTGGACTCTTCCCGCAAAAAGGGACGATCGCAATCGGTTCAGATGCTGACATCGTCATCTTTGATCCAAATCAGCAACGGACGATCTCGGCCAAGACGCACCACATGAACGTCGACTACAACCCGTTTGAAGGCATGAATATAACAGGCGCGCCCATCTCCGTTCTTTCGCGCGGCGAATTCGTCATCCGCGAGCAGCAATTCGTGGGAACGCCAGGCAACGGTCACTACTTGAAACGGAAGCGCTACAACCACGAAAACGCGTAAACACACGATCGAACAGGAGGATGTGACATGGTAAGCAAAGTGAAAATCGGTTTGATCCAAGCGTCACACGATACGAGCGGTGATGAGCCGTGCCAGGCACATATCGATAACGCGATCGAAAAACACCTGAGCCTGATCGCCGAAGCTGCTGCCAAGGGAGCAAAGATTGTCTGCCTGCAAGAAGTGTTTACAACGCCGTACTTTTGCGCCGAGCAAAATCCGAAGTGGTACGCGACCGCGGAAGCCATTCCGGAAGGTCCGACGACCCAGCTGTTCAAGGAAGTCGCGAAGCAGCACGGAATCGTACTGGTTCTGCCGATCTACGAAAAAGCGGCGGAAGGCGTCTATTACAATACCGCAGCTGTCATCGATGCGGACGGGACCTATCTGGGCAAATACCGCAAAAACCATATTCCGCACGTGCAGGCAGGCCCGAATCCGCAGCACGGCTTCTGGGAGAAATATTATTTCAAGCCGGGCAATCTCGGCTACCCCGTCTTCAAGACGATTTACGGTACGATCGGGGTCTACATCTGCTACGACCGCCATTTTCCAGAGGGCGCGCGCCTGTTAGGGCTTGCAGGTGCGGAGATCGTGTTCAATCCGTCCGCCACCATCGCAGGCTTGTCCGAATATTTGTGGAAGCTGGAGCAGCCGGCTCATGCGGTCGCGAACGGCTACTACCTCGGCGCGATTAATCGTGTCGGGTATGAAGGGCCGTGGAATTTCGGAGAGTTTTATGGTCAGTCCTATTTGGTCGATCCGCGCGGCAACTTTGCAGCGATGGGCTCGCGCAACGAATCGGAAGTGGTCATCGGTGAAATGGACCGCAATCTCATCGCAGAAGTGCGGGACCAATGGCAGTTTTACCGGGACCGCCGCCCTGAAACCTATGAGAAGATGGTTCAGCTGCTGCCGTAAAAAGGGGGAATGCGCATGTCAGCATATCAAGAATATGTGGAAGAAAAAGAACGGATCGATGATTTGGTCGCGCTGGGCTATAAAATCACCAAAGTGATGGAAAATTTGAGCGGTGCCGTGGTCGAGTTTGAACACCCGAACCCGCCGTCCCATCTCGACAAAACGAAGCAGCTGCATATCTTGACCGCAGATGCGCGCAAATATTTCGGAACTGTGCTCATTTTGCAGCAAAAGAGCGTTTCTTGACGAACAGTTTCCCATCGCAAGACAAAGTGAAAGCAGGCAGCGATCATGCTGTCTGTTTTTTGTATTTGAAATTTCTGATAAATTTTAAGATAATATGGATAATTCAAGCAGATCATCACAAACATTGAGACAACCTGACAATTTGAAAAAGGATGGGATGGACGTGATGAGTACCGTGTACCGGGGAATCGCCTTCAACGAGGCGCTGCACGTGGTGAACAAGCAACAATATGAACGGGAGGAGCGGAGGTATTTTCTGGACGGCGTTGTAGCGAAGGCGGTTTTTGGCGAAGGCATCTACCTTGTCCATGATACAGATATGGCGGCGCAGTACGCGTTTTGCCACGCGGAGACCGAGAACGATTTTGCGGCGGTGATCAGCCAGCAGCTGACGCTGGACAATCCGATGATCCTGCACCGCGACTACAACGAAGCGGACCTGCGCAAAGATGCCTTGGAATGGAAATACCCGGATGGCAATCTCCCGGACAACATGTGGCAAACCGAACCGATGCTTCGTGTGGAAAAAACAGGAGCGATCATGCGCGAGTATTTGCTTCATATGAAGTATGACGGAATCAAATATCACGTGAACAACGAGTTCATCTATTACATATCGTATTTTCCCTGTACACAGATCAGCGATATTCGGATCGACTTCATCTTTGACATCCATGACTTGAAAAATGCAAGCGTACAAGTGCTGCGGGAGCGCTATAAGCTAAAAAACCAGTACCTATAACAGTAAACTCTCTATGCCGGTCAACGGTTGGAGAGTTTTTTTATCTTCGCACACGAGAGGTGAGCCTTCAAATGGCAACGAAACGAATGAAATATCGTTTGAATTTAATTAAATAAAAATGAAATATTCCTATGTTGAACAATATAAATATTTATTTTGATATTAATAACATACAACGCAAATTATCATTGCAATAGAAGAATATAACGTTATAATGGGAATAAATGAAATAATCTGAAAATACAGAATGGAGGGGCCGGGTATGGTTATGCAAGATGTACCCCTAGACAGATGCGAAAATTGCCAAGGAATCGATTTTAGCATCACGGATTACAAAGATATGCACTCCTCTCAAAAAGTCATTCATTGTACAACGTGCGGCTACATTTATTGGGAAGACTCCACGGTTCGTTCCTCATGATAGCATATGTTCTACAGTGGCTCTGCCATAAGGCATGGCGTAGCCAGGTTTTCTAATTTCGAAAGGGGGAATGTGTGCAGCGACCATTAGTATCGCTGGTTAACCGTCTGGGGAACATGCTGTGCCATTGAAAAACGAATCGGCAAGGAGTTGAGAACCGATGAAGTATCAGCTGGAGGAAAACGGAATCGTAACCTTAACGGATCATGGAACCGATGTTTCCAAAGAATCGCCGCTATGGAATGAAGATTTGCGTCCAACCACAAAAGAGGAGCATAGTTGGACCGGCTACAACTATGCCAGCTTGTGGATCGGGATGTGTATCTGTCTGCCTGCCTACTCGATGGCCGCTGGGTTGATTTCGCTTGGAATGAACTGGTGGCAAGCGGTGGGCACGATCATTTTGGGGAACTGTATCGTCCTTATCCCTATTTTGCTTAATTCACATGCAGGCACCAAGTTCGGCATCCCGTATCCGGTATATGCTCGCATCTGGTTTGGCTCCAAGGGAACGCATATCCCGTCAATCGCGCGCGCGGTCATCGGTGCAGGCTGGTTCGGGATCAACTGTTGGTTTGGTGGTGCTTCCATCGATACGCTTCTGATGGCGATGACGGGCTGGGGGAACGTGCCAGGCCATTTGCCAATCGCGTTTATCGCCTTCTGGGCATTGAACGTCTGGATCGCCTATCGCGGGCCGGAAGCAATCAAACGCATGGAATTTTGGGCTGCTCCGGCACTGATCGTGATGAGCCTGGCGCTCCTCGTCTGGGCGCTCACAGCCGCAGGCGGATGGGGTCCCATGCTGTCGGCTCCGTCGAAATTCACAACCACAGGAGAGTTTCTGAAAATCTTCTTCCCTGCGTTAACCGGTGCGATCGCCTTTTGGTCCACACTTGCATTGAACATCCCCGATTTTTGCCGGTATGCGAAAAGCCAAAAAGCGCAAATCGTCGGTCAATCTGTCTCCCTTCCTTCCACAATGGGTCTGTTCTCCTTCATTGGGGTAGCCGTCGCGTCCGCGACCGTCGTCGTATACGGAGAAGCGATCTGGGACCCTGCTGCCTTGCTTGCCAAATTCAGTCCGTTTGCCATTTTGCTTGGAACATTAGGTATCGTGCTGGCCACCTTGACGACGAACGTCGCGGCAAATATCGTGGCACCTGCCCGTGCAATCGAAAACCTCGCGCCACGCAAGCTGTCGTTTGGTGCTGGTGCGATCATCACCGGTCTTTTCGCTCTCCTGATGCAGCCGTGGTACATTTTAGAAAATTTCTCGAACTACATTTTCCTGTGGCTCGGCTATTATGCCGCGCTGCTTGGTCCAATCGATGGCATCGCGATCGCGGATTATTGGCTCGTGCGTAAACGCCGCCTCCATTTGGTCGAGCTGTACAAAACGGACGGGATTTACAGCTATGCGGGAGGCTATAACAAACACGCGATCTGGTCCCTCGTTGCAGGTGTCGTCTTTCTCTTTATCTGCAAATGGACGCCGGGCCTCGGCATCATTTGGGATAATGCGTGGTTCATCGGCCTGTTAATATCCGGCCTACTTTATTGGGCGTTGATGAAAGAAGATGCGAGCCTGATTTCGGCCGAACAGTACGATTCGATTACGCTAAAAGGCGGCGCGAGAAAAGGGCAGTCGTTTGAACACATAAGTTAATGATCAGAAGTGGAGGTATCTCGGTAAAGTGGGATACCTCTTTCGTTTGCTCCATTACCGTTGAAGCGGTTGTTGTAGATGCCTTTGAAACATGCTAGAATCGGCACATTCATTGGAAAGAAACGGGAGAATGGGGGGCTTGTCAGACAATGGATACACCAAAATTGAGGGATCGGCGCTCTTCACGAATCTTGCTCACGGTCGTTACGGCGATTGCAGCGGGGGCGATATTCAACCTGCTTCATGCTCCGATTCCGTGGCTTTTGGGACCGATGCTTGCCGTATTGATCGGCTCCAATGTAAGTAAGGGGCGCTATGAGTGGCCGGGTTATTTGCGAAATGCGGGGATGATCGTGGTCGGTTATACGATCGGCCAATCGCTGACTGTCGCAGCACTGCAAGGAATGTCGCAGCAATTACCGTACATGCTGCTGATGACGACTGTGCTGCTGCTCTTTTGCGCTGGCATCTCTTTGCTCATAGCAAAACTGTCGGGAACGGATTACAAGACAGCGCTTTTGGGCAGCATTCCCGGGGGATTGACACAGGTAGTGACACTGGCGGAGGAAACCGAGGGCGTCAATCTCACCGTTGTGACCGTGACACAAGTCATCCGCTTGATGATCATCATCATTTGCGTGCCTTTGATTGTCTTCCATACACCGTTTGGCCAAGAGGGCGGGGTTGTGGCACATGAGGCGGCCAAGCAGCAGGCTGCGGCAGGGAGTGGTATCGAGTGGCTTTTGTTTCCAATCGTTTGCATCGTCAGCGCGATCGTTGCGAACAAAATCAAGTTTCCGACCGCTTATTTGCTCGGTCCAGCATTCGGGACGGCAGCGGTGCAAATGTTTTCGCTGCAAGGACCGTCACTTCCGCCATTTGCGGTTGATGCTGCGCAGCTTTTGATCGGTACATACGTCGGATTGCTTTTGAAGCCGGACATGCTCGCGCACAAGGCGCGCACGCTCGGTTTGGCAGTTGGCAACGGGCTTCTGCTGGTATTCGGTGCATGGGGGTTGAGCATATTGTTGACCAAGCTGCAACCTGTGTCCGGTGCGACGGCTTTGCTGGGTTTGGCGCCAGGCGGGATGGATCAGATGGGCATCATCGCGCATGAGATCCATGCGGATTTACCACTAGTTGCCGGTTATCAATTATTCCGAACTTTTTTTATTTTATTCATCGTGCCTCCGCTTTTGCGGCTGTTGTTCCAGCTTGTCGCTAGAAAGGCGAAACAGACCGACTGAACCGTCGATCAATTACGGGGATAATCAGCAGAACGGAATCTCACAATAAGTAAAAAGAATGGTGAAAAAGCGCTTGTTAAACAAAAGTTTGTATGATAAACTTTTGTTTGTAAGTCGAGAAGGAAGGAGGACCGAGATGGATAAAGAAAAACAAATTCTCCATTACATCCGACAAAATCCGTTTCTTTCCCAGCAAGAGCTGGCTCATTTGATCGGTATTTCACGCTCTGCGGTTGCAGGTTACATCGCGAACCTGACCAAGCGCGGCGAAATAAAAGGACGGGCCTACATTTTGCGAGAAGAGGGGCTATTAACATGCATCGGCGGCGCCAACCTCGACCGCAAAGCGCACGGCAAACAAAAGGTAAAGCTTCATTCCTCCAACCCTGTGCACATAAGCGAGTCCTGTGGCGGCGTTTCTCGTAACATCGCTGAAAATTTGGGCAGACTCGGCTTCCATTCCTCACTCATCAGCTGTGTCGGCGACGACAAAGAAGGTGCGTGGGTATTGGAAGAGACAAAAAGGCATGGTGTTGATGTGAGCCAGGTTTGGGTGCTCGCAGGCCAACAGACCGGAACCTATACCGCGTTGCTCGATATCGACGGCGAGATGGTCGTATCGCTTGCAAATATGGATATTTACGATCGCTTAACACCAGAAATGTTCGCGGATAAATGGTCGCACATCGCTGCATCCGCTGCGGTTTTTGCCGATACGAACATTCCAGCGGATTGCTTGCAATATTTGATCAAACGATGCAAAGAAGACAACATCCCGCTGTATATTGACCCGGTTTCCTCGGCAAAAGCGCAGAAACTGCCAGAGAAGCTCGATGGGGTCAAGGCGATTTTGCCAAATAAAGAAGAGGCGGAGCTTCTCGCCCAGATGAAAATCGAGTCGGAAGCAGACATCGCTGTCGCTTGCCAAAAAATACGCGAACGCGGTGTCGAGAGCGTCATCATCACATTAGGTGAGCAAGGAATTTACTACGCAACGGAAACGGAAAGCCAGCTTTTGGCACCATATCACGTAGAAGTCGTGGATGTTACAGGCGCAGGCGATGCATTCGCATCGGGCTTTCTTTTTGGCGTAACGGAAGGCGAAACGGTCGCGACAGCCTGCAAGCTGGGCTTGGCCGCTTCCGCTCTCACTCTACAGACAAACGAGTCGGTTTCCCCGCTGCTCAAATCGGAACACCTATACCAATTCATAAAGGAGAGAAATACTCATGAATAACCAATACTTGACGTTTACCGATGAAGTCCGCCACGCGCTCGACAATAATTTGCCAATCGTAGCGCTCGAAACAACGATCATCTCGCACGGCATGCCATATCCGCAAAATATCCAAATGGCGAAAGAAGTGGAGCAAATCATCCGCGACAACGGTGCTGTACCGGCAACGATCGGCTTTTTGGACGGCAAAATCAAGATCGGACTGAACGAAAGCGAGCTGGAAGAGTTCGCGACGAACAAATCGGTAGCAAAAGTGAGCCGCCGCGACCTGCCACACATTTTGGCTACTGGAAAAATCGGAGCGGCTACCGTAGCAGCAACGATGATCGGTGCTGAACTAGCGGGCATCGAAGTGTTTGCAACCGGCGGTATCGGCGGCGTGCACCGCGAAGGGGAAGTAACGTGGGACGTATCGGCTGACTTGACAGAGCTTGCCTCCACTAACGTCGCTGTTGTCTGCGCAGGCTGCAAATCGATCCTCGATATCGGCCGTACACTGGAATATTTGGAGACACATGGGGTGCCGGTTGCTGGCTATCAAACGTCTGAGTTCCCATCGTTCTTTTCCCGCGAAAGCGGTAATCCGGTTGATTTCCGTGTCGATACACCAGAAGAAGCGGCATCGATGCTGAACACAAAATGGAACCTCGGCCTCAAAGGTGGAGCAGTGATTGCCAACCCAGTTCCACAAGAAGCGGCTATGGATTTCAATGAAATTGAACAAGTAATTTTGCGTGCGCTGGATGAGGCGAAGGAAAACAACATTACGGGCAAAAACGTAACGCCGTTCCTGCTGGATAAAGTGAAACAGCTTACCGGCGGAAAATCGTTGGAAACCAACATCGCGCTGGTGAAACATAACGCAAAAGTAGCGGCGCAAATCGCAGTTGCTTTGAAAAAATAAGTCTAAATCGACACGAGGAACAAACGGGTACGGGTAAAAATCAAGAACAACGCAAGCAGCATAAAAGCAAATTGCCTATGCTGCTTGCGTTTTTTTCTGTTTTTGCACCTGTAAGCTTCCCAAACTGTTTGTCAATTCGGTAAAATAATGAGTACACGCAAGTCGTTCGCTAGTTGATCGGAAGGTGGAAGCACCACCGAGAAGGTCCGATCGTTTATGGGAGTGACTTGCGGCATCGCGCAATCATCTTGCAAAAGAAAGGGTCCTCGTCATGTCAACTTCAAATGATGCTTCAGCCTCAGGACAGGTGCTGCGGCCAAGCTTACAACCTGATGTGAAGCCAACAGTCTACAAGATTTTGCTTGCAATCAGCCTGGTCCATCTGTTCAATGACACGATTCAGGCCATCGTGCCGGCTATTCTGCCGATTTTCAAAGATTCGATGCGGCTGACCTACATGCAGTCGGGGATCATCGTGTTTGCACTGAACATGACCTCTTCTGTCATGCAGCCTGTTGTCGGGATGTTTGCTGACCGTCGTCCGACACCAATCATTTTGCCGATCGGAATGGGCTTTACTTTCCTGGGGGTGCTTGGCCTCGCACTCGCACCGAATTATTGGCTCGTGTTGCTTTCCGTGCTTCTGATCGGCCTAGGTTCTGCCGTATTTCATCCGGAGGCATCGCGTGTGGCCAACATGGCAGCAGGGTCGCGCCGCGGTTTAGCACAGTCGATTTTCCAGGTCGGCGGCAACTCCGGCCAATCGCTCGCTTCCGTTATGACCGCATTGGTTTTCGCACCGCTCGGTCAAATCGGCGCGATCTGGTTCACACTTGTTGCGGCTTTTGGTATTTTCGTGCAAGGGCGAATTGCCAAATGGTACGGCAATTATTTGCGCACAAACGAGCTTGCACGGAAGAAAAATGCCGCAAGAACCATCAGCCCGGAGCGCAAAAAGAAGATCACCTTCGCGATTTACATGCTCATTTTTCTCGTTTTCGCGCGTTCTTGGTACCAGTCCGGCATCACGATCTACTATCCGTTTTACTTGATGGATAAGTTCGGGATCAGCCTCGACAAAGCGCAAATGTACATTTTCCTCTATGCGGCCGCTGGTGCGGTAGGAACGTTTATGGGTGGACCGCTGTCTGATAAGTTCGGCCGCCGCAACCTGCTGATGTTCTCGCTGCTTGGTACGGCACCGCTTGCGCTGATTTTGCCATATGCCAATGCGTTCTGGGCATTCGTCATCCTGTTGTTCAACGGCTTCATCCTGCTGTCGAGCTTTTCCGTGACCGTCGTGTACGCCCAAGATTTGATACCGGGAAAAGTTGGAACAGTATCGGGTCTGGTCACCGGCCTCGCTTTCGGCTTAGGTGCGCTTGGCGCAGTTGGGTTGGGCGGTTTGATCGACAAATTTGATCTTGGCTTCGTCATGCAAGCCGTAAGCTTTTTGCCTCTGTTGGGCGTATTGACGCTTTTACTCCCATCGGATAAAACATTGAAAGCTTGGGCAGATGGCCAGTAATCAAACCAAAATCGTGTGAAGCACGCTGCTGGTGCAGCGTGTTTTTTTTCTTAGAACATGCTCGTCCATGTTTAATGGGTAGGGGGGAGATCAAATGGAAAAAAGAGTGTGCATCATCCCGTGCGGTGCAAAAAAAATATGGGACATTGTGCCGGAAGCAGGACCGACGATGGCTAAAGATACATACCACAGCACGTTTCATCAGGCTTGCCAGTCGTATGCCAGCGCTTTTTTTGCTGATTGGCTGATATTGTCGGCCAAGCATGGATTCCTTGCAGCCGATGATTGGGTCGTGGCGAACTATGATTGTGCGTTTGGAACCGATGATCCGGCGATCATCGGTGTGGAGGCGCTGCGTGAAAGCGCCGCTGCCAAACAGTTGGAACAGTATGGAACGATCGTCTTGCTTGGCGGCAAAAAGTTTGTTCCGGTGCTGCAGCCACTGTTAGGCGATGGCCAGCTGATCGAACGGCCGCTAGCAAAGTGCCGGGGGATCGGCACGATGGTGCAGGCGTTGAAGCGTGCGGTCGAGGAAAATCAAGAGCTCAATCTTCGGATGATTTGACCTATTGACGAAATGAACTGTATCCGATATGATTACAGTATCCTTCTTGAGGAGGAAGTTGGTTCCGTGAACAGTGAATTTACAATCGCCGTGCACAGTTTGGTGTTTCTGGCGTATTTGCCTGATAAGATGGCGAGCAGTGAGCTAATTGCCAAAAACGTTTCTACCCATCCGGCGCGAATCCGCAAGATCATGAGCTGCTTGCGCAAAAGCGGTTTTGTCAAAACGAAGGAAGGCATTGGGGGCGGTTATATCCTCAATTGCAATCCGGAGGAAGTAACATTGTCCCAGCTCTATCGCTGTGTTTCCTGCGGTACGTTAAAACCGCACTGGTGTACTGGAGATCCTGACCAGGAGTGCCTGGTGTCATCAAACATTCAAGGTGTGATGGATCACATCTTCACTGAAGCTGAAATCTACTTTGAGAATTATCTTAATCAAATTACGATCAGCTCGGTACTCGAAAAGATCAAAGGGTGCAAGGGGAGTAACTGACATCGCTCTACCTGAGAAAAACGAAGCAAAGGCTCCGTCATCATCTGTGACGCAGCCACATTTTTACCCTTACTGTAATATTATTAATTACAAATCGAAGAATGTAGGAAATCGGGCGAAAGGAAAACAGACGCTTTTTTTAACAGTCAAACTGTAATTTTAATCATAACATTTAAAATTAGGGGTGAAACGTGATGACGATGCAAAACCATTTACAGCTTAGCGTGGGTGATTGGGTCAAGGCAAAGGCGAAAAGCGGTGAATTGTTGCATGGCTTTATCGAATCGGTTGATTTGATGCAAGGGATTGCCAAAGTGTATGTGGTCGACAGTGATCTTGAAGATTCGGTAGGACGGTCGATCGAGTTGTACACGCATAGTGTCGAAAAGTATTCGGCGACCGTGATCGAGACGGAGGAACAAATTCTCGATGCCATCGATCTGGCGCTGATGACGCGTGATGAGGCGTGGTTTCGCGATCTGTACGCCGACCTGACCATCGTAAGGCAAAGATCGGCAGATATAGAGAAGAAACGAAGCGCTACGCTGCGGACCAGAAATCGGCTGCGTCCATCGGATATGCCCTCATAAAGAAGGCTTGGCATAGATAAGAAAAACCCGAATACGATAATGGGAGGAAACAAACATGGCAATTGCTGAAGTGAATGACAATACGTTTCAAGACGAGATCGCGAATGGAACGGTTCTGGTTGATTTTTGGGCGCCTTGGTGCGGACCTTGCAAAATGATCGCTCCTGTACTCGAGGAAATCGATGGAGAAATCGGTGACATGCTCAAAATCCGTAAACTGAACGTCGACCATAATCCGAATGTTACGCAACAATACGGTGTCATGAGTATCCCTACGTTAATGCTGTTCCGGGATGGGCAAGTAATTGAAACTTTCGTCGGCTACCAGCCAAAAGCGAATCTGCTCAACTTGATTAACCAGCATATCTAAGAGATGCTCCGTACTGGACTGTACCACAATCGTACAGTCCGGTACGGTTTTTTTCCATCTTGCATACATCGATAGGAAAGGAGGGAAACACATGCATAAAGCCAATACATTTCATCGCTATGTTTGCGACCGTTGCATGACCATGGCGCCTACACAGGATATCTGCCCGAAATGCGGGCATGCTCATATGCGCACGATCATCATTAATCTGCAAGACGGGCGCAGAAACGGCACAAGACAAGCAGGCTAATGCCATGCAAACGGCAGGGTGTGCAATAGCGTAGTGCCACAGAGGGGCGAAGTGTTCAACTCTCTGTTTTTTCCAAAACGGACGCGCTACAATGAAAGAAACGGTCTAACGGTCAGGAGGAAGGGTCTATGGAGCCGATCCAGAAAGATAAAGTTCAAACGATTATCGAAAGCTTTGCCAATTGCGAAGTGTTTCTTCATATCGAAACAACGGATGGCTCATATGCAGTCCTGCGTGGCGAACGCTCGATTTCGGTCGGGGCTTTCGTGCGGAATGTGCCGATCCGGTTCGAACGCGGCTCGATTGCCGGCGAGGGGCCGTATCGTGTCGGTTTGAAGCTAGCGCACGGCTGGGTCTATGCAGAAGGGTTGACGGATTGGGAAGCGGGGGAGCAAACACAGCTGCTGCTCGCCGGCCATGATCACGAAGGCCGTCTTTCTGTAGCATTCCAGCTGAGTGCTACACCATTTTCGCATGGGAAGGGGGAAGTGCAATGAAACCCCAAGTACTTGTCGTTTTTCCGCATCCGGATGATGAAACGTTCGGTTTGGGAGGCAGTCTGATTCTTCATGCAAAAGCCGGAACGCCGATCACCTATTTGTGCGGCACGCTCGGCGAAATGGGTCGTCAAATGGGCAGTCCGATCACTGCCAACCGGGAGACGCTTCCGCAAATCCGCAAGCGTGAATTGCAGGAAGCATGCCGCATGCTCGGCATTTCTGACCTCCGAATGATGGGGTATCATGACAAAATGGTTGAGTTCGAGGACAGAGCGGCACTTGTCGAGCGGATTTACCAAACAATGCTGGAGACCCACCCAACGGTTGTCTATACGTACTACCCTGGACATTGCGTGCATCCGGACCATGAAGCGATGGCGGAAGCAACCATTGAGGCAATGATGCGTTTTCCGCTGGCAGAGCGGCCAGTTCTCTATTGCCACGCATTTTCCCACAACCATCTGGAAGTACTGGGTGAGCCTGACCAGCTGGTTGACATCAGCAGTGTCGCTAACGAAAAGATGCAAGCAATCAAAGCTCACTTTACGCAGACGGCAAAAATGCTGGAAAACATAAAAAATGAGCTTGCCTCACCGAAATCGCCGATGCGCCACTGGCTTACGCAAGAGCGCTTTTATACGTATAAATGGCCAGATCAGGCCTGAAAAAAACGGCCTTCGCCTTCCAAGAACGGAACAATCATCCGTTACTGGAAAGCGAAGGTCGTTTTTTGTTTAGCTACAAGTTCACCTGTATTTACCCGCATGACGGCGAGTGGATTGGGGCAATGTAAAACAGGCTTTATTTCCAATCCTTAGTCAAAGAGGGGGCATTTCCCTATGGGCGAGAGCCTGACCATGAAGATTTTACGTGAGCATCTGATGTCAGCCACTGAAACCATGAAGCCTGGCGAGGAGATTCTTGTCAAGATTGATCATACGCTGACGCAAGACGCGACCGGTACGATGGCGTACCTGCAGTTTGAGGCGATGGGAATCGGACAGGTGAAAACCCGCGTTTCCGTCAGTTATGTAGACCATAACACGCTGCAGACGGGGTATGAAAATATGGACGATCATGTGTTTTTGCAGACGTTCGCACAAAAACATGGGGTCTACTTTTCTCGACCGGGCAACGGAATCTGCCATCAGGTCCATTTGGAGCGATTTTCTGAGCCGGGTTATATATTGCTTGGCTCCGATTCACATACTCCGACGAGCGGTGGTGCTGGCATGCTGGCAATCGGCGCAGGCGGGCTGGACGTCGCTGTCGCGATGGCAGGTGGACCGTTCGGGATGCCGATGCCCAAGATCGTAGGTGTCAAGCTGACAGGAAAACGCCAGCCGTGGGTTGCTGCTAAAGATGTCATTTTGGAAATGCTGCGGCGGCTTTCGGTGAAAGGCGGCGTGGGCAACATTTTTGAATACCACGGAGACGGGATTAACGATTTGACCGTTCCTGAGCGCGCGACCATTTGCAACATGGGGGCAGAGCTGGGGGCCACGACGTCTGTTTTCCCAAGCGACGGGATCACGCAAGCGTTCCTGAAAAAACAAGGGCGGGAAAACGCTTGGCGAGAGCTGCTGCCGGACGCAGATGCGACCTATGATGAGCTGATTGAGATCGATCTTTCCACATTGGAGCCAATGATTGCACAGCCGCATATGCCGGACAATGTAACGACGGTACGATCGCTTGCCGGACTGAAGCTGGACCAAGTGTGCATCGGTTCGTGCACGAATTCGTCTTTTCATGATTTGGCGATTGCTGGCCATGTTTTGAAAGGAAAGCGAGTTGCGCCAAATGTATCCATGACGCTAACGCCTGGTTCCCGGCAAGTTTTTGCAACCATTGCCCGGGATGGCATTTTGGCGGACATCATATCGGCAGGGGCACGTATTTTGGAAGCGGCATGCGGCCCATGCATCGGGATGGGCCAGGCTCCGCGTTCGGGCGGAATCAGCCTGCGCAGCTTCAACCGGAATTTTGAAGGACGCTCGGGAACGCCGGACGCAAAGGTGTACTTGTGCAGCCCTGAGACAGCAGCCGTATCGGCGTTAACCGGCGTTCTAACAGACCCGCGCGATTTCGGCGAATATGTCGCGCAAAAAGAGCCGGAACGCTACAATGTGGACGATGAAGGCATGATCCTGCCGCCGGCAGAAAACCCTGAATCGATTGAGGTGGTGCGGGGTCCCAACATCAAGCCTCTTCCGCAGCGCGGTCCGTTGGAAGAAGAGATCGCAGGCAAGGTGCTGCTTAAGGTCGGGGACAATATCACGACTGACCATATCATGCCGGCCGGGTCCAAAATTTTGCCACTGCGCTCCAACATTCCGGCGATTAGCGAATTCGTATTCGTCCGCATCGATCCGCAATTCCCTGCACGAGCCAAAGCAAACGGCGGCGGAATCATCATCGCAGGCTCCAACTACGGTCAGGGCTCCAGCCGGGAGCATGCCGCGCTCGCCCCGATGTATCTTGGCGTTAAGGCGATCATCGCCAAATCGTTTGCCCGCATTCATCGGGCCAATCTGATCAATTTTGGCATCCTTCCGCTGATCTTTTCCAATGAAGGGGATTATGACAGCTTGAATCCTGATGACGAGCTGATCATTAAGGATGTGCGAACGCAATTGGAAAAGGGATCGACCATCCAAATAGAAACGAAAGCGGGGAAGGCGCTTACCGTATCATGCGAGGTTTCTCCTCGTCAGCGTGACATCATTTTCTCCGGCGGGCTCTTGAACCACGTGAAAAACGGCGTTTCAAACGGATCACAATCCATTGAGGATGCGGCCTTGCACTTGGCGACCTCCACCATGGTCTCGTCAAACGGGCAATTCCGTCCCGGCCGCCCGAAAAAAGAGGAGGTTTCCGTATGATTGCAGCTGAAGTGATGCTTGAATGCCCGGTTATCCTTGATCCGAATGCCACCGTCGCTGATGCAATTTTGAGAGCTTCGCAATCCGACCTCGATGTGCTCCCTTTAGTGGATCACAGTGGGCGCTACTGCGGAACGGTCCGTAAAGACACCATCATCGACAACGCTCAACAGAGGGAGGGCAAGGTGATCGATTTATGCTGTGCGGACGCGATCGTGTGCAATCCTGCGTTCCCGTTGGAAAACCTCGATCACGACGCCTCCGCAAACGCCCATCGGACGATCGTGGTCGTGGATGATGCGGGGTTGTTTAAAGGAATCGTGCCCAATGTCCACTGGGCGGTGGACGAGGCGAAAGTCCAGAGCGGCTATCCGCGCAATCGGCTGGAAGTGCGGACCTATTCCATGCATCTCACCTACCGTTGCCTGGATTGCGGCGCGCTGATGACGCGCAATGAGGGGTTGCCTGGCGACTGCCCGCATTGTGGTGCAGATGCACAAGAGTTTGCGCTTTATACCGAGGACTAGCTTATTACATCGGACTACCAATTTCACCAAAGAAGACAGCGACTCACCTTGCCGTATCAAATGGAGTCGCTGTTTTGATTTTCAATATCATTCGCTCAGCTATCATGCTGTTGTTCCAATATTGCCATCTCATTGAGAGTCAGCTCGTTTGATCGTTTGATGAAGTCCAGGATCAAGTGAATTTCTTGTTCGCTGTAGGCAGATAAGAGCTGGACCGTTGCCTGAAAGACAGATTGGAATAAAGGGGAGATGTGTTGTGCGCCACCCTCGACCGGTTTGACCAGTACGCGTCTACGGTCATTGGGATCTTTGTCCCGCACCACATATCCGGCCTGTTCCAACCGATCGATCACGCTCGTGACGGCTCCTGTCGTTAATCCGGTGAGTTCCGCCAACCTTCCCGCGGTTGCGGAACCTTCCTGATTCAGAAAATCAAGGCACTTGTGATCGGTAGCGTTCAAACCGAGCTTTTCAGAAATTTTTTGATGAAACATAACAGCTCTCGCACTATTGCGCCGTAGCTCTTGAAGCAATTCCCAGTGAGCTGGAGAAAGATCAGGCGCAAAAAAGCCAGATTCATTCGTTGACATGACAAAACCTCCGGTGTAAAATGAATAATATCTCGATAAATCAAGATAATTACACGATTAATATATAATATCATCTAAGCTATTTTTATTGCAAAGTTTACCACAACCAAACATGCACTACAATTCATTGAATGAGCGAAAGGAGCGGTTCCAATGAAAAATCAAGAACAAGAAGTAAGAGCGATGCACGACTTGTTTGCAGTATTATGCGATGCGTGGAATCAAGGGGATGGAGATGGTTTTGGCGCATGCTTTACAGATGACGCGGATTATGTCACATTCATGGGGCAGCATTTGAAGGGGCGATCGCAAATCGCAGAGGTGCACCAGTGGCTGTTTAATGGGCCGCTCAAGGGATCGATTCTGGAATCTAGCGCGATGTCCGATTTCCGTCCCCGTTTTGTCACACCGGAAGTCGCGATTGTTCATGCGCTGGGTGAAGCGAAGCTACCGAATACGGAGTCGGACTCAGGCGACCGCGGTTCAATCAATACCAATGTGGTTGTCAAACGAGACGGCGTATGGAAAATTACTGCTTTCCATAATTGCCGCATCCAACAACCCCCAGGCGGAAGAGGGTAACACAGGAACAAAAGCCCGACGCGCCTTAGCACACGATCCCAACAAAAAAACGCACACCTGCGAGCAACCAATGTGCGATCAGGCTGTGCGTTTTCTTTTGCCAAAGAAGATTGCCGTTTCCTCGTTACTTAATTTTCAAACTCCGCTTTTTGCGCACCAGTGTAGAAATATTCACACCCAGCTTGTCGGCACATTCCTGCATCGTCGAAGTTTTTGCCAGCATGCCGCTGATATAGTCCTGCTCGAACCGATGAACCGCATCTTTTAACGAGAGCTCATCATGTGGTTGAGCCAAGACATAAGTGGTCGGGGCCGGTTTTTCTGTTCGCATCGATGCAGGCAAATCCTCAACTAAAATTTTGCCGTTGTCACACGTATGATAAGCGCGCTCGATGACGTTTTTCAGCTCGCGAATGTTTCCTGGCCACGAATAGGTGACCAAGCATTCCAGCGCTTCGCCATCCACACGGTTTTCCACCTGGTATTTTTGTTCCAGCTTTTTGAGAAAGGTAAAAATTAGCGCCGGAATGTCTTCATGCCGCTCCCGCAAGGCTGGTATTGTAATCGACAAGACGTTGAGCCTGTAGTACAGGTCTTGGCGGAACCTCTTTTGTGCGACCATTTCCTCTAAATCGCAATTGGTCGCAGCGATAATCCGCATATCGACGCGCCGCGATTCCTTCCCCCCCAATCGGCGGATTTTGCCGTCCTGCAAAACGTTCAGCAGCTTGACCTGCAGTGGATAGGGTAAATCCCCGATTTCATCCAAAAAAATCGTCCCTTCATGCGCAAGCTCGATGAGACCTTCCTTCGACTGGTTCGCGCCGGTGAATGCTCCTTTTTCATAGCCGAACAGCTCAGATTCCAGTAAGTGATCGGGAATCGCACCACAGTTGATTTTGACAAAATCACCGCTGCGCCCGCTATGCTGATGAACGTAATGGGCCAGCACATCTTTGCCGACACCTGACTCGCCAAGAAGCAGGAGCGGCGAATCGTTTTTCGCGAATCGTTCCGCCAAGCCGACGATGCGGTGCATAGCGCTGCTCCGATAGACGAGCTGTGCATCCGACTCGCCGCTATTTTGGATTTGCTCAAGCGCCTTCTGGAACTGGGAATTGATTTCTTTTGTGTCCTCCAGCTCTTTTTGCAGCTGGTTGAGTTCGGTGATGTCGCGTACATTTCCGACAACGAATAAGATTTCTTGGTTTTGATCGAGAACGGGGGTGGCCGTGTTGATCGTCTTGCGCCCGCTGCCGTAGTCGATTGCGACACTGTACGTTTTTTTTGATTGGATCGCCTTAACGGCAGAGGAATCGGCGACCAGCTTTTTCTCCAGCTGTTCGATGAAGCTGTACGTGTCGAGCACGGCAGCCTCGATGCCGGTGAGGTGCAGATACGCTTCATTGTAGAGGAGAATGTGTCCGTTGCGGTCGCAGATCGCGAGGCCGTCGTGGGATGTATTGAAAATGGTGGTGATCAGACGCACCAGCTCGTTGTGATCATTGGTCTGAAAGTATTTGGTCTTAAACAAAACCGCCCCTCCTTTTCGCCGATAACTGGCTGCTGTAATAAGATAGTAGGAAAACTCGGCGACGAAGTTTTATCGGAGCCGTAGTTGCCCTTATACTGGATCGAAAACTGCTTTTGCGGAGCCGTAGTTGCCCTTATACTGGATCGAAATCGTTTCAGATTTCGAACTGTGTTAGGAAAACTCATCGGTAACATACCCTTCACCGAATAGTCAGAATTAATCATCGATGCGCAAAATTGCATATGCAATTCGAGTGGTTGTTTCATCGTTCTCCTGACGTTTTCTGCACGCTGTCACGAAAAAACGTTTGGCACGCTACTTGCTCTTTATTGTAAACGATTGCAAGAACATTTGAAATGGGTATGATTCAGATGAAAGCGGGGGATCCGAATGACAGCACTGTATCAAGTGTTGACGCCGGCAGGAGAGCTTTTGGAAAACATCGAAGGGGGTCTGGATGAAAAAACGATTGTAAGCATGTACGAACAAATGGTGCTGGTACGTGCCTTTGACCGTAAATCGATTCTTTTGCAACGTCAAGGAAGAATGGGGACGTACGCGCCTTTCGAAGGGCAAGAGGCGTCACAGGTCGGAAGCGCGATCGCGCTCACACCAGGCGATTGGCTTTTCCCTACCTACCGCGATCATGCGGCGGCAATTGTTCATGGACAATCGCTTTCACGCGTCTTTTTGTATTGGATGGGCCACATGGAGGGCAGTATCAGCCCGGAGGGGAAACACATCATGCCGCCTTGCGTGCCAATCGCGACGCAGATGGTTCACGCAGTAGGTACTGCTTGGGCAAGCAAGCTGAAGCAGGAGCAGCATGTGAGTCTCGCATTCTTTGGCGACGGGGCCAGCTCGGAGGGAGACTTCCATGAAGCGCTAAATTTCGCCGGCGTATTCAAAACCCCGACGATTTTTCTTTGCCAAAACAATGGCTTCGCGATCAGCGTGCCGTTTTCCCAGCAGTCTTCCTCGGAAACGATCGCGCAGCGTGCAGCCGCCTATGACATCCCGGGCGTACGAATCGATGGCAATGACGTTTTCGCTGTGTGGCTGACCGTGAAAGCGGCGATGGAGCGTGGATTGCGCGGCGAGGGCCCTACCTTGATCGAGGCTGTCACCCATCGCTACGGCGCTCACACAACAGCGGACGATCCGAAAAAATACCGCGACCAAGATACTTTGGCCGATGAGTGGAGAACGCAGCGAGATCCAATCTCTCGCTTGAAACGATATATGGAACAAAACGGTTTGTGGGACGACGTGAAGGAAGCTGCGCTGCAAAAGCAGGTGACGGAGCGGATCGACGCCGCATTGGTCGAAGCGGAAAGCTATCCGAAATCAACGCCGGCCGATATGTTCAAGCATGTCTATGCTGAGCCAACCTGGATGGTGAAAGAGCAGGAGCAAGACCTGCAGGAACCTGAACAAAAGAAAGAGGTGCCGGCATGAGCAGAAAGCTGACCATCATCCAGGCGATTACGGAAGCGATGGAACAAAAGCTTGCCGACGACTCGCGTGTCATGCTGCTTGGCGAGGACATCGGCGTCAATGGCGGGGTTTTTCGAGCGTCAGAAGGGCTATTGGAAAAATTCGGTCCATCCCGCGTCGTCGACACGCCATTAGCGGAGGCAGGCATCATCGGCTCTGCGATCGGTTTGGCGCTAAACGGCATGCTGCCGATTGTGGAAATTCAGTTTCTCGCGTTCATTTATCCCGGTTTCGAACAAATTGTCTCCCATGCTGCACGGATGCGCTACCGCACTCGGGGGCAGTATCATGTGCCGATGGTCATTCGTGCGCCTTATGGAGCAGGCATCCGCGGGCCTGAGCTGCACTCCGAGAGCGTGGAAGCGATGTTTGCACAGGTGCCGGGATTAAAGGTTGTGGTGCCTGCTACTCCGTATGATGCAAAAGGGCTGCTCATTTCCGCGATCGAAGATCCAGACCCCGTGCTATTTTTGGAACCAACCAAGATGTACCGCGCGTTCAAGGAAGAGGTGCCAGAAGAGCGCTATCGTGTTCCGCTCGGAGTTGCGCAGGTGGTGAAGGAAGGCAGTGACCTTTCCATTTTTGCGTGGGGAGCGATGCTGCGGGTAGCCGAGGACGCGGCGAAGCAAATCGAACGGGAACGTGGCTGGACGTGCGAAGTGGTCGACCTGCGGACGCTCTATCCGCTGGACCGCGACACGATCGTCCAGTCGGTGAAAAAAACGGGTCGTGCGCTCGTTGTTCACGAAGCACATAAAACGGCTGGTTTGGGAGCAGAAATCGTCTCGATCATCAACGAGGAAGCGCTGATCTACTTGCGCGCCCCTGTCAAACGAATCGCTGGGTTCGATGTACCCGTGCCGCAGTTTTCCATCGAGGACGACTATTTACCAACAAGCGGGCGGGTCAAGCAAGGGATCGTAGAGACGATGATGTTCTAGGACAGGAGGAACGGGCGGAATGGTTGAGTTTAAATTTACTGATGTGGGAGAAGGCATGCATGAGGGCGAGATTTTGCGCGTGCTGGTCAAAACAGGCGAGCCAGTGACGCAGGACCAGCCGATTTTCGAAGTGCAGACCGATAAAGTGACGGCCGAACTGACGGCTCCCGTTTCCGGTGTCGTGCGCGAGATTTTTTTCGCGGAAGGGGCGACAATCGAGGTCGGAAACACGCTATTGTTAATCGATACAGGAGAATCGTCAGCGGAGGCAAAGCAGCAAACAAAAGAGCAGGATTCGAATATAACGGAGATCGGTACAAAAGCATTAGAAACAGGGAAGCAGCAGGGAACGGCACCTTTCATGTCTACCGTTCCTGGCTTTCGCAGGGCGCTTGCGACACCATATGTACGGCAGCTGGCTCGCGAGCTTGCGGTTGACATCGAACAAGTGCGCGGGACCGGAGCAAGCGGTCGGGTGACAGAAGAGGATGTTCGGTTGTATGCCGAAGGAAAATCGGTAGCAACGGTTGCAGGCAAAAACGAAACAATTGGAGTGGCTGAAAGCAATGCAAGCGGAATCGTCGCAGATGAAGAGGCTCGTGCAGCTCAAGCTGATCGGAATCAACCTGTTGTGGAGCAACCGACAGCGCAGCAGCATCGCGAATTACTGCCGAATCGAGAAGCGATTCTCCGTCAAGAGCGACTTCCATTGCGCGGCATGCGGAAAAAAATTGCGGAACATATGGTCAAATCCGTTACCATCATTCCGCACGTCACCTCAGTTGACGAGCTTGAGCTTGATCGCTTGATCGCGTTTCGCGAAAGCTTGAAGCCTCACGCAGCCAAGCGCAACATCAAGCTCACTTATCTGCCGTTTTTTATCAAAGCGTTGGTAATCGCATTAAAGGAATTCCCAACATTCAACGCTTCGATCGATGATGAGACGAACGAAATCATTTTGAAGCAATATTACAACATCGGGATCGCTGTCGATACAACTGAGGGCTTGGTCGTTCCGGTGATCAAAGATGCAGACCGCAAAACGATTTTTCAGCTGGCTGAGGAAATTGTCCAGTTGGCTGCGCTGGCACGGGATGGAAAGCTCAAGCGCGAGCACATGACAGACGGAACCTTCACGATCAGCAACGTTGGCCCGATTGGCGGGCTTCAAGCGACGCCGATCATCAATCACCCCGAGGTCGCGATTCTTGCTTTGCACAAGCTGGAGAAAAGATGGGTCGTACGGGATGATGCCGGCGTGATCCGGCAGATGATGAACACGTCCCTGTCGTTTGATCATCGGCTCATTGACGGCGTGACGGCAGTGCGGTTCACCAACCGGATCAAGGAACTGCTGGAAGAGCCGAATCTATTGATGGCGGTGATGGTATAGATGGTAGTCGGAGAAGTTGCAGTCGAAACAGATGTGATCGTCATCGGCGGTGGACCGGGTGGATATGCTGCTGCCATTCGCCTCGGCCAGTTGGGGCATTCTGTCGTTTTGGTTGAAAAAGCAAAGCTTGGCGGCGTCTGCCTCAACCGCGGGTGCATCCCTTCCAAGGCGCTGATCCATGCAGCGGGTGAATTTCATAAGCTTCAGAGCCTAGCCAAACTCGGCATCCGCTTGCCGGCAGGGGAAGCACAGTTCGATTTGCAAGGGTGGCAGGATTGGAAGGGCTCGGTGGTCGGTCAGTTGACGAAAGGTGTCTCGCAGCTTTGCCAAGCCAACGGCGTAACGGTCGTCTATGGCGAGGCAGCTTTTATGGCGGGAAATCGTGTTGGTGTGGAAACGGGCGGTGACTTTGAAGTTTACAAATTTGGGCAGGCGATTATCGCGACAGGCTCGCGTCCACTGATCCCCGGATTTGTGGAGGTCGACGGCACGCATGTGCTCGACTCCACAGATGTGCTCAAACTCGAAGAAGTACCTGCAAGCCTTGCCATAATCGGTGGCGGCTACATTGGAATGGAGCTCGGGATGGCACTCGCCAAACTGGGAAGCAAAATTACAATCGTCGAAGCGGCTGAGCGAATCTTGCCGCAGGTAGCACCTCATCTGGCCGCAGAAGTGGTAAAACAAGCGAAAAAGCTCGGCATCACGGTGAAAACGGCAACGAAAGTGCAAGCGGTAGAAGTCGTCGATCAGAAGGTGGAGATGACTGTCTTTTCCGAGGCAGACGGTGAGGAACGAATCCACGCTGACAAAGCGCTCGTTACCATCGGGCGCATTCCAAACACCGCAAGCATCGGTTTGGAGCAGGCCCAGGTTGCGACTGACTTGCGTGGGTACATACCGGTGGATGAACACTGCCGGACCAATCAGCCGCACATTTATGCAATCGGCGACGTGACACCGGGCCCGGCACTAGCCCATCGTGCGACAAAGCAGGGGATCATCGCGGCAGAAGCGATCAGCGGCTTGCCAAGCGCCGTCGACTCGCCGCTCGTCCCATACGTGATCTTCACTGAACCGCAAGTGGCAGGAGTCGGTTTGACTCGCGCCGAGGCAGAAGCACAGGGATATCAGGTTAAGGCAGCTTCCTTCCCATATCGGGCAAACGGCAGAGCTCTTGCGACACTAGAGCCGGATGGCTTTGCTGAAGTGATCGTTGATGCCGACAGCCACTTGTTGCTCGGGATGCATGTCGTCGGCGCAGATGCTTCGAATTTGATCGGGGAAGGCGCGCTTGCGCTAGAATTGGCTGCGCGCGTCGAGGATGTCGCGTTGACGATGCATCCACACCCGACACTCAGTGAAATTTGGGTAGAGGCAGCGGCACATGCACTCGGACATGCAATTCATGTCGTCTCTAAAAAATAAATGTGATTGGTCAGAGAAAGCAGTCTGGGTTTTATCAATGAAAACGTGGCAGTTCAGAACTTCCAATCAATGTTCTGGACTGCCACGTTTTTTTTTTCGTTAAAAATCACAATTTATTTCACCAATGCGCCGCGCAGAGAGACGCCGTATTCCAGAAATCCTTTCAAACAGGTCAATACATAAACCCAGCCTTCTTTATTCCCAAGCAATTTGTCTAGCAAAGCTGGATCATTCTCTTTCCAACCGTCCTCGCTCACATCGACGATCGTCGTCGCATCAGCCGCCTCATCAAATGCAATTGTTACAACGGTTTGTTCTCCTGCGCCGCCCCACTGGTACACGATCTTTTTATTTTCTTCGATTTCCAAGATGGTAATATCCAGCTGCGCGTTGTATTCTTCATAGCGCAATGTGATTGTCTTGCCTTGTTCCCATCTGCCTGAGCCGGATGTAAACCAATAATGCGCCATGTTCTCAGGGTTTACGAACGCTTCGAATACATCGGTTGCAGGTTTCGCTATTTTCATTTTCGTGCGTAAGGAAAGACCCACGACTTCAACCCCCGTTCTATTTGGCGAACTCTTCTTTCTACCAGTTAATCACAAAGAGAGAGCTGCATCAAGAATCGTGGTGTTATGAGTCGCAACGGGCAGAAGTCATTTTCAAAAAAAGATTGGATAGATGGTACAATGAGAGACAATGACGAATGTGAGCGTTGGGAATGGAGGAGATCACAATGAAGTACAACAAACTGGGAACATCCGAGCTGTTGGTTAGCGAAATTGGCTTCGGATGCATGTCAATCGGGACGGATGAGCCAAAAGCGATCTCGCTTTTGCATGAAGCGATGGATCTCGGTATCAATTTTTTTGATACGTCCGACCTGTATGATTATGGGCAAAACGAAGTGCTGCTGGGCAAAGCGATCAAGGGCAGAAGGGACAAGCTCGTGGTGGCGACAAAAGTTGGCAACAGGAGAATTCCAGGAAAAGAGGGCTGGGTTTGGGACCCGACCAAAGCCTACATCAAGGAAGCGGTAAAAGGGAGCCTGCAGCGCTTGCAAACCGATTACATCGATCTGTATCAGCTGCATGGCGGCACATTGGAAGACAATATCGACGAGACGATCGAGGCTTTTGAAGAGCTAAAACGCGAAGGTATCATCCGCTACTACGGCATCTCTTCGATTCGCCCCAATGTGATTCGTGAGTATGTGAATCGCTCCCATATCGTCAGTTTGATGACGCAGTACAGCATACTAGATCGACGACCGGAGGAAGAAGTGTTGCCGCTTTTGGAGCAGCACGGTATCAACGCGATCGTTCGCGGACCAGTAGCAAGTGGGCTGATCAGCGAGCGCTTTCGGGAAAAGGCGCAAGAAGGGTATCTCGATTACAGCCGTGACGAGCTCATCGACATGCTGGAAAAGCTGGAGGGACTTGCAGATGACAGCCGTTCCTTATCACAAATCGCGCTCCGCTATGCACTCGCACACCCTGCTGTAGCGTCGGTTATTCCCGGATCAAGCAGACCGGAGCAGCTTTTGGCGAACGCAGCAGCAGGAAACGTAAAACTGAAAGAGGAAGAAATCGAGTGGATTCGCACCATCAGCAAAGTGAGTCGATATGTTCAACACCGCAGCTAAGCGTTAAAACAGCAGTTGCCAAACGGACGTGCTGATACTATAGTAAAATGAACCTATGTTATTTTTGTTCGTTAAAAAGAGGAGTTGTTGTCATGAGCTCAATTCGTTATGCGCTGTTGTCGTTATTGGCGCGTGAGCCACTCAGCGGGTACGATATCAAGCAGCAGATGAACAATCGGCTGGGACCGTTTTGGAAAGCTGGCAGCAACCAGGTTTATCCGGAATTGGCGAAAATGGAGGAAGAAGGGCTTATTAGGCTACAAGGCGTCGAGCAGCTTACATACCGCCCAGCGCGGAAAGTATACGAAATAACGGAAAGCGGCCGCCAAGTGATCATCGAATGGACGATGGAACCTGGGGAAGTCGAGCATATCCGCGATAATTTTTTGCTCAAAGCGTACAACTCTTGGTTGGTCGCGCCAGAAAAAATGTACGAACAGCTCGAAGGGATCAAGAAACAGCACGAAGAAAGGCTGGCCGCTTATCTCGAAAAAATAGCCGAGCTCGAAACGATGCGAACGCATGGCAATGAGCAAGATCCAATCGCATCGAGCATCTCGGTGGTAGAATTCGGAGTCGAATACGAGCGGCTTTATATCAAGTGGTGCGAACGGTTGATGGCAAAACAGCAGCAGTAATCAGCCGCACGAATAAGGGAGCAGCGGATCCGACAGGGGGAGCATTGAACTGCCATCCTGTCGATGAAGCTGCTTTTCTCTTGTATAATATGCTGAAATTGAACGAAAGTCCCCAAATGTGATGTACAGATAAAAAACAACCAATGAAATAACATTAGTTCTATATCTACAATCGGAAGTTCCAAAATCTCCGCTTCTCTTATTCCTGCCTCAACTCACTCCCACAACATAGGTTTTTCTACCTTCTATCAGCCAATCTAAAAAGGGGAAAGTATCGTCCCTGCTTGTCCGTTGTCAATTCTTTCTTCCAACATCAAGCCGCCAAGACCGCAATCGGTAAGAAACGATCTGCCCCGTTCTATGATAAAGTAGGTAGCAACTGGAAGAGTTCAATATTTCGATGAGGTGATTGTGAATGGGAGCAACAGCAAAACAAATTTTCGTCAACCTACCTGTAAAAGATTTAAACGCAACGATGGAGTTTTTTGCAAAAGTCGGCTTTGAGTTCAATCCGCAATTCACGGATCAAAATGCCGCCTGCATGATCATCGGCGAAAATATTTACGCCATGCTGCTCGTTGATGAGTTTTTCAAGACGTTTACCAAAAAAGATATCATCGATACGACAACCGGTACGGAAGTGATCGTAGCTTTGTCCGCCGAGAGCAAGGAGCAAGTCGACGAGCTTGTGTCAAAAGCGCTTGCGGCAGGCGGTAAGCCGTTCAATGATCCGGTATCGCATGGGGATTTCATGTACACCTGGAGCTTCCAGGATCTCGACGGACACTTATGGGAAGTGCTGTATATGAATGAGAGCGCGGTTAACCAGGAATAGAAATGGAACGGAAAAGAGGCAGTCAGTGACAGAGGTCACGGCTGCCTTTTTCACATGATTCAGCTCGTCAGCGGTTGTTCGCGGGTCTAGGAAGATAAGCCACAGTCATAGGCATGGAGCCGGCTAATTTATATACCTGGACTTCTATTATAGATTTGGGGTACTCCATTTAATGGCACTGCACCCTTACCCCAATATTCAAACCAAACTTGCCATGACCAGGCAATTTTTATTTTTTATTTAAGAACCTTATAGTAGGAAAAATAGACCATTTTGTCGAAGTAAAGAACCTTTATAGAAGAAAATGCAGTAACCCTTGAAATAATTGGGGCATATTATGACCTCTTTGTATAATGTGGGTTTTACTGCATTATCATTAAATCCTACATGCTACATTGGGCCCTTAGGAGCTCTATTCCCTTTGAAAAACTCCGTAATGATTAGGAATGGAAACGGCAAAAGACTATGAAGTTTTACTCCGATGGGAAAGGAATTATTGATTTCCGAACACAGTTAGGGAACATACAAGAAGGTTTTGGATTAGATCCATCAGACTTTTTTATTTTGTTAGAGCCCACTGGTCGTCATTACTCGTATTTAGTGATGAAAGTTCTTTTGGATGAAGGGTATCATTTGTTCCAAGTTGAAAATAAATCGGTAAAAGATTTTCGTGAACGTCAACTAGGCCTTAATGAAAAATCTGATGAGATCGATGCCAGGATCAACAGCAAAAGACATGTCTCAAGCAACACAAGAAGAGCTAATGAAGGTACCGCCCTTCGGGGAGATCGTTAAGGGAGGCCGCGATGAACGAGACTGCATTTGACGAACCATTATTTGCAAGCTTGAAGCCGGGCTTAACCTCGTTCTGTTACCGAATGCTAGGCTCCATGGACGATGCGGATGATGCCGTTCAGGAGACCAGTATTCGGGTCTGGCAGAGCTGGAGCACGTTCAGACAAGATTCCTCGTACAAAACTTGGGTCTATCGGATTGCCTCCAACCTGTGCTTGGACAAGCTGAGACAATCCAAACGCCGGGCGCTTCCCGTTGACCTGTTCGATCCGGCCGTCGCCATCGTCGAGCCGCGCGACATGCTGCCGGACTCTGCCTGGATTTGGCCGTCTCCCGACTTTGGGGGTAATCCGGAGGATCGGCTCGTCCGCAGAGATACCCTTCAACTGTGCTTCATCGCTCTCATGCAGACCTTGCCTCCGCGGCAGCGCGCGGTACTCATTTTGAAGGATGTATTTGAATGGTCCTCCAAGCAGATCGCGGAAACGTTGGCGATGTCGCCGGCAGCGGTGAACAGCGCCTTGCAAAGAGCCCGAGAGACAATGGACCGGGCGCAGCTTCGCTCGGATGAGCTCAGCAGCATGGCTGTTCAACCGGAGCAGCAGCTGCTGTCCCGATATGTGGAGGCCTTCGAGCAATTCGATATTGCTGCGCTCGTCGCGTTGTTCCACGAGGAAGGCTGCATGTCGATGCCGCCCTTCGAGATGTGGATCCGCGGCAAGGAAGATTTGTCCGCCTTCTATTCGCTTACTCGCTGGCATTGCGAAGGTTCGCGATTTGTGCCCATTACGGTGAATGGCGGTTATCCGGCGTTGGCCCAGTATATGCCGGACAAAGAGGGCTCTGGCCTGGTACCCTGGGGCATCCACGTCATCGAAACCAAAGAAAATCAAATCCTGCACGTTCAAAACTTCATTCATACACCATTATTTTCGCGATTTGGGCTGCCCGAGCGAATTGACCAATGAATTTCGTCATTGGCTTACGGCTATATCATTGAGAATAACCAAACGACGAATATCATGAGAGAGGTGTCTATTTAAATTGGAAACGAGTCAACCGACGAAAGTAACCGTGTTAGCCGTCATTCAAGCCCCTGTCGAGAAGGTATGGCGCTATTGGACCGAGCCAGATCACATCACGAAGTGGAATCAAGCATCCGAGGACTGGCATGCGCCGAGAGCCGAAAACGATCTGCGGGTCGGCGGCAAGTTTCTGACACGGATGGAAGCGAAGGATGGCAGCATGGGCTTTGATTTTGGCGGCGTCTACGATGTCGTGAATCAGCATGAGGCGATCGGCTACACCATGGAAGACGGAAGAAGAGTGGATATTGCTTTCGTCGATCAAGGGAATGAGACGAAGGTCATTGAAACGTTCGACGCGGAACGCTCCAATCCCGTCGAGTTCCAGCAAGCAGGCTGGCAAGCGATCATGGACAATTTCAAAGCCTATACCGAACAAAACTAAACATCGCGAAGAAGACGCAGGGGAAGATGCCCGGCGTCTTTCTTTTTGAACCCTACTACGAGCGTGCTCTCCGTTAGCCTTAACCTTGTGCCGCATCCATGTTCATGTAGTTAATGGCCCACAGATGGCCGTCCAAGTCCACGAAGCCCCAATGATACATGAACCCATGATCTTCAGGTTCAGCGTGCAATTTCCCGCCGAAGGAGAGCGCGGTATTCACGATTTCATCGACCTTTTCCCGGCTCTCGAAGGCCAATGCGATCGTCATCTGCGCATACTTGCTCGTATCGACGGATTCCTTCTCCGTGAGCGTATTAAAGAATGATTGATTGATCAGCATGACCTGCAGGTTGTCGCCGATCACGATGGCTACCGAATTCTCGTTCTCGGGGAATTGCGGGTTGAGCTCGAATCCGAGTCCGGTGAAGAACGCTTTAGATTGTTCTACGTTTTTTACAGGCAGGTTGAAGCTCGTGAATGCGGACGTTAATGCCATTTTCAAAACACCTCTTCGTCAAATTAGTTTGTGTTCTTTTATGCCTTCGTTTATATAGACGACAGCCGATCCGGGAATTCATCGGTCTCATGGATTCGGAAGCGTAAATTTTGAAAAAAAACTTGGTATTGAGTTCGGATACCCGCCATTTGCTTATTCTTATTGAGCAGGGATAAAGATTGAACCTCTCTAAAAAGGAATTCGTCTGAAAATATGACAATTAAAGGGTGGGTATCGAGTGACGGAATGAGGGAACGGTATGGAATTAATGCAAAACGTACGATTAGTGAAGAGAACAGGAGAAATGTGAGCAAGGAGAATCTGGACTTTTACAAAGAAATCAACGCGGATCAATCGGATCCCACGCTTAAGTATTTGGATTCCGAGGAGGTCGGCTGGGCCGCACATGTGTATCGGCTGGCATTTTGCAATGCAGGAGCTCAAGATTGTCATTGCTGTCCTTCTTCAACGGTACCATTTATCGGTTGTCCGCGATGCAAGAATCAGCCCGAATTTGATGATGCGTCCTGTTCACGGGATGCCCATGTGTATCGGTCAGCAGAACGGGTATCGGTGAGAGGCACAATAAATCAACTGATCGAATTTTGAGAACGGGCGAATTGGAAAGAGTCATACCGGTCATCACTCCATGGACAAACAGAATTAAATAGAGAAGGGAGATTACACCATGTCGGATGAGATCACAGTGCACCCCGTCGCCTGGCCACCTGCCCCGATCAAGACCGAGCGGCTCGTGCTCCGCCAGTCCGAGGCACGGGACCGTGCGGCGCTGATCGATCTGTTCGCCTCACCAGAGGTGGGCACCTACGTCGGCGGCTCCCGACCGCGTGACGAGCTCGAGCGCGCACTGCCCGAAGTGCCCGGGCAGCGCTTCGGATTCTTCGTGGTCGTGCTCAACGGAACAACGATCGGCATGATCACGCTCGATCGGCGCGACCCGGAGCGTAAGGGTCACATCCGTCCAGAGGGCGGGGAGCCCGAGCTCGGCTACTTGTTCCTGCCGCAGGCGTGGGGACGCGGGTACGCTACCGAGGCGTGCGCAGCGGCGCTCAACTGGTTCGCCGACGCGCATCCCAGCGAGCCGGTGGTACTCTCCACCCAGACCGCCAACGAGGCCTCGATGCGCGTCGCGGCGAGGCTAGGGTTCACCGAGGTGGAGCGGTTCGAGGACTACGGCGCCGAACAGTGGCTCGGTGTATGGTACCCCGGCACGCCGTCCGATTGAGCTCATGCCCGACAGCGCGACGGCTCGCTTAGGACACTATCCAGCCGAACGTTCAAGTCGGGCAAACAATACGACATCGAGTCTAAAACTATTTTTAAATACCTTGGCGATTAAATTGAACGGGATTCGTTGATAGCCCGAAGGCAAACGGCACCACTACCACTTTTTTGAAGGGAAACATGCGAATATGTCGCTAATTTTTCCAGCAAAGGTTGAAAATAACGAACCGGTATGATATCATAGTTTTACTTTTATTGACTGGAGTTGAAGAGGATGTAAGTTTTCTTGCTATGAAAAAAATAAAACAAAAAAGCGAACAGTTTCGCCTGTTTTATTATTTTTATGCAAGAAAGTTACAATCTCTTTTCACTCAAACCAAATCTCCTAATCCTGCTCCGTATGTTATGGGGTGGATTCGCTGTATTTATTTGAGCTGCAAGAAAGTAACTTTCTTGCGGCTTTTCTATTTATCAGCGAGGGGGAATCTTTTTATGGCATTGCTACAAGTTACGAATTTGACGTTTGCCTACGATGGCAGTTTTGATAACATTTTTGAGAACGTCAGCTTTCAGATCGATACCGATTGGCGATTAGGCTTCACCGGCCGCAATGGTCGAGGTAAAACCACGTTTCTCAACCTGCTGCTCGGCAAATACGAATACAGCGGCACGATTTCGGCGCCCGTCCGTTTTGAATATTTTCCGTTCCACGTCGAAAACAAGGAAAAGCAAACGTTGACGGTGATCAATGATATCCTTCCAGACGGTCAAGAATGGGAAATTTTGCGTGAGCTTTCCTTGCTACAGGTATCTGAGGATGTACTTGAACGTCCCTTTTCATCCTTGTCCAACGGTGAGCAGACGAAAGTGATGCTGGCAGCATTATTTCTGAAGGAAAACCATTTCCTGTTGATCGATGAGCCGACCAACCATCTAGACATGCACGCGCGAAAGCTGGTCAGCGATTACCTCAAAACGAAAAAAGGCTTTATTTTGGTATCACATGACAGAGTTTTCCTCGACAACTGCGTCGACCACATCCTGTCGATCAACAAGACGAACATCGAGATCCAAAAGGGCAACTTTTCCGATTGGTGGGAAAATAAAACACGGCAGGATCACTATGAGCTTGCCGAAAATGAAAAACTGAAAAAAGACATCAAGCGATTGGAGGAAGCTGCGAAGCGGACAAACAACTGGTCGCACGAAGTGGAAAAAACCAAAAATGGCACGCGGAACTCTGGTTCCAAGGTCGATAAAGGCTATATCGGCCACAAGGCTGCAAAAATGATGAAGCGGTCGAAGTCGATGGAACAACGGCAGCATTCCGCCGCTGAGGAAAAATCCAGGCTTCTGAAAAACGTCGAAAGCCATGAAAGCTTAAAGATTACACCGCTTTCGTACCATAAAAGCCGCTTGGTGGAACTTGAGAACGTATCGATTCAATATGGAGACAAGACGGTTTGCTCCGATCTGAGCTTTACGATCGGCCAAGGTGAGCGGATCGCCCTTTCAGGGAAAAACGGCTCAGGAAAATCAAGCATCCTCAAACTGATTTGCGGAGAGGAAATCCCTAATACAGGGACATTGAGGAAGGGAAGCCAGCTTTCCATCTCGTATGTTTCGCAGGACACCTCGCATCTACACGGTACCGTCACAGACTATGCCAGAAACAACGGGTTGGACGAAAGTCTCTTCAAAGCGATTTTGCGCAAGCTTGATTTTTCCAGGGTTCAATTCGAGAAAGATATCTCATCGTTCAGCGGCGGTCAAAAGAAGAAAGTGCTGATCGCAAAAAGCCTTTGTGAAAAAGCCCATTTGTATATTTGGGATGAACCGCTGAACTTTATCGACATTATTTCGCGTATGCAAATTGAAGAGCTGCTGCTGGAATACGCACCAACGATTTTGTTTGTGGAGCACGACCGCGCATTTTGTGAGAACATCGCCACTAAGATCATCAAACTGTAAACGAAAGGGCTTCCCGGTTATACAACCTGGGGAAGCCCTTTCTAATTCGTATGGGATTGGGTAAACGTGGGAATGCTTTAACCAAGTTTAGTCCTTTATCGCGCAATCGATGATCCCAGGCAAGCGGGAGTTGACAACAAGATGGAGCAGTCGTTTCAGCGATGGGTTTCCAACACGGCAGATTTGAAAATCGATCATATTGAAACAGATGGCGGTGTCATCCGCCTCTACTATTTAAGCACGATGACGGATCAAAAAGTCATCTATCAATATCTCATCCCGCGCCTGCAGGGGATGAATGTATCGACGATCACAATGCTCGAAATCGAGCGCGAAATTGGCGTATCAGAACAACAGCGGATTTTCGATGAAAACCAGATCATCGAAAGTTTACTGAGCGGCGGCGCCTACATCCATCTGGAACAAGCGGAGTACGGTATTTACTTTCCAGTCAAAGACACCGCATCGCGTCAAGTCAGCCCGCCTGAGAATGAGACAAATATTCTAGGGCCGCAAAATTCATTTGTGGAGTCGCTGGAAATCAACCTCGCGTTGATTCGCAAATATATTCGATCACCGCGATTGTTCCATGAACATATGATCGTCGGCGAAACCGCGCCCAATGATATCGCGCTGGTGTATATGGACGGCATAACCGATGAGGAAAATGTGCAAACAGTCCGACAACGCATCAACAATCTCATGGTCGATAGCGTTATCGATGCGAGCATGCTGGTCCAATACATCAAGGACAAAGAGTATTGCGTATTTCCGCAGCTGGTCCTCACAGAGAGGCCGGATCGAACCGTTGCGGGCCTTCTTCAAGGGCAAGTGGTCGTATTCGTACAAGGAAGTCCATTAGCTATACTCGGTCCAGTTACGTTCATCCAATTATTCCAGGCGACAGAGGATTCCTATTTTCGTTGGAGCATTTCCACATTTTTGCGTCTCTTGCGCTTCTTGGCGATGTTTCTCGCCTTGCTGCTGACACCTGCATATGTAGCGGCGCTAACCTATCATTATGAAATCATTCCGGCCGATCTGTTGATCTCGCTTGCTCAATCCCGTTCGAGAGTACCGTTTCCACCCTTATTCGAAGCGATCATGCTGGAGGGAATCATTGAGCTTTTGCGTGAAGCCGGCGCCCGGTTGCCGACCAAAATTGGGCAAACGATCGGTATCGTAGGCGGTATCGTGATCGGGCAAGCCATCGTGCAAGCAGGGTTCACCAGCAACATTTTGATTATCATCGTCGCTTTGGGGGCTCTGTCATCATTCAGTTCGCCCAACTATATTTTAGGTGCAGTTATCCGCGTGCTTCGCTTTCCGATCATTTTGCTCGCTGGGCTATGGGGCGGATTCGGAATCGCGGTAGGAATATGTTTTTTGCTCACACATCTGCTGCGCCAAACAAGCTTGGGGCGCCCGTATCTTCACCCGGTATATCCGTTGCGCTTTGCGGACCTAAAAGACAGCTTCATTCGGGCACCGATTCAATTTTTTGGCATGCGTCCGCAACTCTATCGACCAAAGGATGACTACCGCTTCAGCCCGAGAAAAGCCAAACAGCTGGATGACATTGACGAGTAGGGGAGAGCTTATGGAGATTAATGTCTATCCCAAGAAGTCCAATCAATTACCCTCTTATTTGCTGGCAATTTTGGTTCACTCGAACCAGGTCGGCATGGGTGTTCTCGGCTTTCAGCGGTTTGTGGCAAAAGAGGCCGGACATGATGCGTGGATTTCGCTGATTGTCGCCGGGATCGCTGCTCATCTCATCATGTGGATCATCATGCGTACGTTGTCACTCTACCCTTCCTCCGATTTGTATGGGATCAATTGCGACGTGTTCGGAACGTGGATTGGAAATGTGCTGAATTTGCTCTACATGACGTATTTCACCATGATTACGATGGCAATCTTGCGCTCCTACATTGAAGTGCTCCAAACGTGGATGTTCCCGAAAGTGTCGACGTGGTCGTTTGCTTTGGTCATTTTGGGACTCGCCTTGTATACGATTTTCGGGGGAATTCGCATTATTACAGGCTTCACATTCATCAGCCTGGTCTTCACCGTGTGGGTAATCCTCGATATGTATTTTCCGCTGCAATATGCGAGATGGTCCTATCTGTATCCTGTTCTGGAAGCCAAATTACCGCAAATCCTCAATGGTTCCATCGCAATGTCGTTCACAATGGTAGGCTTCGAGATTTCCTATGTTCTTTATCCCTTTTTGCGTGAGAAACAGCGCGCTTCCGTATCTGCGCAACTTGGCATGCTCTATACCAATTTGATCTATTTATGCATTATGATCGTCACACTCACGTTTTTCAGCAAAAAGCAGTTGATGCAAGCTGTTTGGCCGACCCTCAACTTGCAGCAGATGGTCTACATGCCATTTCTCGAACGGTTCGAATATATCATCATTCCTATTTGGCTATTGATTATTTTACCGAACATCATGCTGTACACATGGTGTGTTTCACGCGGGTTCAAAAGAATGTTCAATTGGCCAGCCAAAAAAACCACGACTCTCGTTTTGGTGACGATTTTCATTGCTAGCCAATTTTTCTTGACACGCACGCATATCAACGCGATGGTCGATTTCGCTTCCAGAGTCGGGCTGTATGTGGTTTTCGCATACCCGCCATTCTTGTACGTCATGGCGTCGCTCAAAGCGATGTGGCGTAAAAAGAGGAGTGGAGGGCACGAGCATGAGAGTAGTACATAAAATCTTGATGAAAAAAAGAGGCGTGTGCATTTTCATAACGTGTGTTCTTGCATTGCTTTGCGGCTGCGAACCTTCTCATGTGTTGGATGAAACAGGACTCATCACCGTGATCGGTTTTGACCAACTGGACAAAGGGTTATACCGCGGCACTGCATCTATTCCAGTCGTGAACACCTTGGCGAAACAAAAAGTCCAGGTGGTTTCGGGCACAGGGATCACATTGCGGGGCATCGTCAACGAGATGGATTTGCAATTGGACCGTAAGCCGAGGCTTGGCCAGCTGCGCGTAATCTTGTACGGAGAGGAGATGGCAAAAAACGGTTTGATCTCATTTGTCCAGGCGCTGGATCGGACAGAAGTTGGCAGTCGGCCTTACTTGGCAGTGGTGGATGGGAAGGGCTATGACTTTATCAACGCATCGTTTCCTGAACAAGGAAACATCGGAATGTACTTGTATTACACCATCTTCAAAAATGTACGCGGGGAGCAGCTCCCTTCTCCCACGCTGCATGAATTTCTCCGCGCCTACTATAGCGAAGGCAGCGATCCTTATCTGCCTTTTATCGTCCGGAAAGGCGACGACATCAGAGTCAAAGGGCTTGCACTTTTTCGAAACGATCGGTATGTGGACTGGGTTAAACCGCAGCAGACGTTCTACATCAAGCTGATCCGCGACCAATTTAGGACAGGGCTGTTCCAGACGTCCATCCCCAAAATCGGTGGAGAAAAAGGAAAGAAAGAGCAGGGGAATCAAAAATTGAAGGAAATCCCAATCGTGCTTGACACGCTCTCCAGCAAGACGGAAACCAAGCTGATCTCGGCGAATCCACCCGTTTTTCGAGTGACCATCAAGATCCGTACACGCTTGGCAGAGATTGATCAAAAGCTTAATTTGGAAAACCAGCAAGTGCTTGACCAGATCACGCAGGAAATTTCGAAGAAGATGGTCCATGAAATCGGTGACCTCATCTCGTTCTTGCAAAAAAGGGATGTGGATCCGATCGGCTTCGGCGAGCAGTACCGCGCACAGGTTCGCTCGGAAGACTTGACCAAGGACGAGTGGCGCAAGAGGTACAAGCAGGCCAAAATCAACATCGATCTAAAAATGGACATCATCCGCTCCAGCATCACCAACTGAAGGGGGGCACTTTTGGATGGCAATGCTTTTCATTCGCTCTTGACTTCATTGCTGTGATTCGGTTATATTCATCATATTCCCATCTGAGGAGGAATTTTGATGTCGGTGATCGTTCTTAACTAGTCAATTCCATAGTGAGGCTTACAACGAACCGCTTGGCCAACTGTGTTCTATGAGCACCGTTTATTTGGTTATGGGTTATTTGAAGCCTTGGAATTAGTTAAGAACAACGGATATCATACAATGCCTTAGGTGACATATACCTATCATTGCGCCCAAAATCCGTGCTGTGTTCAGCGCGGTTTTTTTATGGCCGAAAAGCGTTTTTTAGGCGCGTTTCAAGCCATGAGACGGCAAAGGACTTTCCGAAAAAGGAATGGTTTTTGTATGGGGCTTTTTTAGGTATCGCAAAAGCGCAAGCCTGTCGATCATATCGCAGGTGCTGCGTTGTATGCGCACGAATGACAGGTTTTTTTGGCAACCTGTCGGTATACGAGGGCGGAGAATGACGAACGTTCATTCTCCGCCCTTTTTTTTGTGCAAAATCTGCCATAACCAAAAAAGGAGCGAACCAAACACATGAACGAAAAAGCGTTAAAAAGCCTGGAGTACGACAAAGTGAAAGAAAGCCTTCTGGACTATGCAGTGTCTTACGCAGGGAAACGGCATGTCGAGCAAATGAAGCCAATTGCTTCACCAAAGCTGCTGCGCAGGATGCTCGACGAAACGGATGAGGCCAAAGGGTTGCTTGAAACTGGCGTCAGCGTTCCGATTCCATCGCTCGAAGGGATCGAACACATTCTCTCGCTGCTCGGTACCGGTTACGTGTTTAGCGAAAAAGATTTTAGCCACATCCTACAATTTTTGACGAGCTGTGGGCAGCTGATGAAGTACATGTCGGCCAAAGCGAGCGTGGCACCCCATGTCAGCACCTATGCTGCCTCCATGTATCCGCTCTTGAAAATGAAGGCAGAGATCGAACAGTGCATTCGCCATATGCAAGTCATCGATACAGCAAGCAAGGAGTTGCTCAAGGTGCGAAAACGAATCGTTGTCTTTGAAGAACGGTTGAAAGCCAAGCTCGATTCGCTGATGAGCAAATACCGCTCGATCATGCAGGAGAATGTCATCAGCACCCGCAATGGCCGCTATGTGCTTCCGATTAAGAAAGAATACCGGAAACAAGTCGCAGGAATGGTCCTCGATGAGTCAGCTAGCGGTCAAACGGTGTACATGGAACCGACTGAGGCGAGCGCGTTCCAGTTTGAACTGAATGCTTTGCGAGCGGAAGAAGAACGAGAGGTCACAAAAGTGCTGATCCAGTTGTCTGCGCTGGTGGACGATTTTGCCCATGAGCTGCAAGTGAACGTCGACACTGTCGCCACCTACGATTTTCTTTTCGCGAAAGCAAAATATGCCTTGGCGATCGGCGGTTCCAACGTGCAAGTGAACGAGGAAGGGAAAATCTCGCTTCGCAATGCACGGCATCCTTTGCTGAAAACAAAAATGGTGCCACTGCATTTCGAAATCGGTTATCGCTATCGATCGCTAATCATTACCGGCCCGAATACGGGCGGCAAAACGCTCACGCTCAAAACGGTCGGTTTGCTGACAGCGATGGTCCAATCCGGATTGCTGGTGCCAGTGCAAGCTGGGAGCATGTTCGCACTTTTCGATAATATCGCTGTCGATATCGGCGACGGGCAAAGCATCGAGCATGCGTTGAGCACCTTTTCTGCTCATATCCATAACGTCATTGACATCTTGAAAATTACGGATCGTTCTACATTGGTGCTGATCGATGAGATGGCTTCCGGCACCGATCCAGGAGAAGGAGTGGGGCTTTCGATCGCAATCCTGGAAGAATTGCATCGCCGGAAGGCAACGACGATCGCGACCACCCATTTCAACGAAATCAAAAATTTTGCCGCGGCGGCAGACGGCTTCGAAAATGCGCGGATGGAATTCGATGCAGACACCCTTCAGCCGTTGTACCGACTGCGAATTGGGGAAGCCGGCCAGAGCTATGCGTTTTCGATCGCGCTTAAGCTAGGGCTGCCAACGGCTATCATCGAACGTTCGCGGGAGCTTACCGGTGGTCAGGGAACGAGTCCGAGCAGCACGGATACGAAGAACGAAAGCTTTGTGATGAGTGATCAAGCTCTTGGTGAAGAGGGAGGAACGATCAAATCCTTCAGTAAAGATGAAGACAAGGTAACGGCAGACGTAACTGTCGATACAGGAATCACGACAGATTCACCGTATTCACAAAAGTCCGCAGGCACTGTTGCGCAACCAGAGACTTCCAGAGAAGGCAAACGCGATCGACCATTTGCCCTCGGTGATTGCGTCTACATCGCTTATTTGGACAAAATCGGCATCGTGTACCGGGCGGAGGATTCGAAAGGCAACATCGGCGTGATCATTCAAAAACAAAAATGCACGATTCATAAAAAACGTCTTGAGCTGCGCGTCGAGAGCCAGCAGCTTTATCCGGCGAACTATGATTTTGACATCGTGTTCGATACAAAAGAAAACCGCAAAAAACGAAAGCTGATGAATCGCAAATATGTGGAGGGGCTCTCCATCGACATTTTGCCGGAAGACCAGTAATGCGAAAGAGGTGAAAAGATGAAACATGGAATAGAGACAGCGAGCGCGAATGTTCGTCTGGAGGAAGGGGTTCGGGTCATCGAGCAATTTTTGCTCGCCTGCTATTTCAAGCCAGGTATATCGACCAAAGAGCTTGCCCGCTGCTTGTTCCTTCCCGTGCCGGTTGCAGCGGCAATCAAAAAAGAACTGATCAAGGCGGGAGCGCTGCGTCAAGCGGATGGCGTATTCTGCACCCCTAGAGGGAAGGGGTGGATTGAGGACGATTGGGGCTACCAAGGATTGGATGAGCGAGTCTATCGAGAGCTTTTGGACAATGAGTTGGAGACCACTTTGCTGTATCGTGAGGTTTTTCCCGAATTGAGCGATCTCTTGCAAATGCGGCCACAAGTTGACGTACAGATTGATCAGTCTCATTGCACACCACAGACGAGTTTGCGCCGAGCGGTTCTTTGTCTGCGTCAACACAGTTTGATCGGCAAAAAAATCTTGTGTATCGGTGATGACGATTTGGTCAGCATTTCAATCGGCCTCTTGCTGAAGCGGTTGTTTCCTGCCGACAGCCATGGGAAAACACACATCGAGGTTGTCGATCTTGATTTGCGTTACCTCGATCATATCAGCCAAATCGCATCTGAAAGAGCATTGCCGATTACGTGTCATATCCACGATTTGCGAAAGCCGCTTCCCGCCAAGCTTTTGGGACGCTTTGATTGCTTTTTTACCGATCCGCCCTACACGCTGCAAGGGATGGGGCTGTTTGTTTCACGCGGGATCAGCGCTTTGAAGAAACAGTCGGGTCATCCGATTTTTCTGTCGTTCGCGCATAAATCACCCGCATTCATGCTGGCTATGCAGCGTGAATTTGTCCAAATGGGCTTGAGCGTCACGGCAACACTACCGGGCTTTAACGAATACGTCGGAGCCGAGATGATTGCCAACCGAAGCCAAATGCTGATCCTGCAGACGACCGAACGAACAGGACCCGCTTATATGGATGCCTTCACAAATGCTTTGTACACCGGTGAGGTCAAGAGGACGCTGCGCACATATCGCTGCAAACGATGCAGCCGTACTCACCAAGTCGGTGTGCATTGCGATCACGCAACGATCGAGGCGCTCAAAAAACAAGGATGCCCAGGATGCGGGAGCCGTGTGTTTTTATTGGTCGAAAAAACAGAAATCGCGAGAAAGGCAGGAAACAAATAACAGGAAGCCACGTCCAATAAGAGGAACGTTCCCACTACTTGACGAGGTGATCAACGATGAAAGCAACGCGCACTCTACTGACTAGCACTGCAGTAACTTTGCTCGCCCTTACTTTTTCTGGCTTTAGCCATGCAGCGACCAATCCAGCACAACCGGGAGCAACCCCGGGCACACAGAACAACAACGTACCTTTCGTGCAGCCAGCTCAAACGACGCTGAAAGCCGCACAAGGGATTCACCTCATTGTAGATGGACTGCATCTGTCGCTTGCGGGCATAGTCTTTTTCAAAAAACCGGAGGCGACCGATTATTTCGCACTGGCGAAGAACGATGCGTGGTATGCAAATGATTTGATCGTCGCTGCCCATAATGGATTTGACCTCCCGGCAGATCTGCAACCCGACCAGGTTTGGACAAAGGAAGTGTTCATCCATCAGCTGATGCTGGCCTTAGAAAAACACAGCAACTTGCCGATGATCAAAATTGCGCCAAAAGATTTCACCGATCAGGACCAAGTCGACCCGCGCTATCAAGGCACCATACAGCGTGCAATCGTGCTCGGCATTGTAACGCTTGACAATGACGGAAAGCTCCATCCGAAAGACGCGCTCACGCAAGAAGATGCGACTGCGCTCATCGGCCATGCCGTCGATTATGCCAAAACGCATCCGGGTCCTTCGGATCAACGTCCCGCACAGTAAAAGTAAGGACAATTTGTGACTATTTTGTATGTTTTGTGACTTGATCACCGTATCATGCTGCTATTTGTCGTATAATCGAGAGGCATACTTTCTAATGAAAGGCTGAGCCACCGCTATGCGCAACGATCAGATCGAGGAAGTCATCCAACTTTTTCCGTTCCTTTCGGCCATTTCCACGAACGATTGGAACCAGGAGGGAGTCGAAATTGTCTCGCTGCCCGTCCATTTCGTCATCCCCGAGGGCAAGCTGCTGAATCACGCGGCGCTTATTTTGGAAGGGGCAGTTCGGATGTCACGGCTTGGCACGAACGGAAGAGAAGTCACACTGTATCGGCTTACGAATGGCGAGTGCTGCCCGTTGATGATGGCAAGCATCCTAGGGGAATCCGCCTACGAGGCATCCGCATGCATCGAGAAGCCGACCCGAGCCCTTGTGATTCCCGTGCCGCTGTTCTTCGTTTGGCTCGACACGTACAAAAGTTTTCGTCAATTTGTGTTCCAAACGTTCGCCAAGCGCCTGATCCTGATGTCCAATCTGATCGACAGCATGAAATTCAAGTCAATCCGGACTCGCATCGCAGAGTATGTGCTCGAAAAGACAACGGACGAATGCAATGTTTTGACGATCACCCATGACCAACTATCCATGGAGCTCGGGACGGTACGAGAAGTGATCAGTCGGACGTTAAAAGGGATGGAGAGAGAGGGCATGCTGCGTTTGGGTCGCGGCCAAATCACCCACATCCAGCGACACCAGCTATTGACCGCAATCGAATAAGGCTGAAAAAGCAAGCGTATAAACCGGGGACTGGTGATCCCCGGTTTTTGTTTAACGCGATCGATTCGATCCTAACACACGTCCGGGAAGGTCTCGGGGCGACGATCCTCTCCCGTACGCTACTGGAGCAGGAAAACGACGGAGAACTGGATATGATCGAGATTGACAAACCGATTTGCTGCGAAATTGGAATCGTCGACCATAAAGACAAGTACATGGGCTCAGCAGCGCAAGCCTATATGCGCTTGTTGATGGAACATTGCGCGGCGTTTACAGGTAACCAGGAACGCAGTGCGTGATAAGCGTGACATCCAATCCACTACAAGACGAACCTGCGAGTGGAATACATGGGAAAGGGCCAAAATGAAAGGGAAGGAGGCTGGTTGTTTTGAACAAAAAATTTTCTTTCTTGCTCGCGGTACTCCTGATCGGTTCTGTCATGGCCGGTTGTTTTTCCAGCGGAGGGGCAAGTACGGCACCGTCTGCTGAACAAGAAGGGCAGACAGGCAACCATTCCGCAGAAAATCACCAACCGCCTGTAAGTGAACCGAATACAAGCACTCCACCGGTCACCCCGGACCCAGTGACAGAGCAACTAAACCGTTTGTCCCTTGAGGAAAAAATTGGTCAGTTGGTGCTGGTCGGCATGGACGGAACGACTATCGGCACACAGGCAAAAGAGATGATCGAGCAGTATCATATCGGCGGATTTATTTTTTTCAAACCGAATATCCAGAATGCCACACAAGCCGTTTCCTTGTTCAATTCGCTAAAAGAAACGAATCGTTCTGTCAATCCCATTCCGTTGTTTCTTAGTGTGGATGAAGAGGGCGGGAGAGTCAGCAGACTCCCGAATTCGCTTGTCAAACTGCCGGCAAGTGGAACGGTCGGCAAAAAGGACAACCCTGATTTTACGCGTGGGCTTGGCCAGCTTTTGGGGAGCGAGCTGAAAGCATTCGGTCTGAATGTAGATTTTGCCCCGGTGATGGATGTGGCAAGCAATCCGAAAAACCCGGTGATTGGCGACCGTTCGTTTGGCAGTGACCCAAATCGAGTATCTCGCCTTGGTGTTGCAGAAATGGAAGGTATTCAGGCAGAAAGCGTCATCCCCGGTATTAAGCATTTTCCTGGGCACGGTGACACCTCAGTCGACTCGCATCTAGGTTTGCCGATCGTTCAACACAATATCAAGCGGCTTCGCAGCGTTGAGCTTGTACCATTCGCCGATGCCGTACGAGCTGGCGCCGATTTGGTGATGGTGGCGCACATTTTGTTGCCCAAGCTCGATCCTGACCATCCTTCATCGTTTTCCCAGCCGATCATCACCGGGTTGCTGCGGAAGGAACTGGGCTTTGGCGGTGTCGTGATTACGGACGACATGACGATGGGCGCGATCGCGAAGCATTACGACATCGGAGCGTCAGCCGTACAGGCTGTTCTTGCCGGCGGCAACATCGTGCTGGTCGGCCACGAGTTCGACAAGCAGGCGACAGTGCTGCATGCATTGAAACAGGCAGTACTGAACGGAAGCATGCCGATGAAAACAATTGATGAACGCGTCTATCAAATACTCGCCCTCAAACAAAAATACAAGCTCACTGACAAAAGTGTCCCACCTGTCAATGTCAAGCAATTGAACCAGCAAATCACAGGTGTTCTGAACCGTTTTAAATGAGTAGAATCCCAACGAATAAAACCGTACCAATAGAAAAAAAGGATACATGTAAACACGAGACAGCCAAACGCCGTTCAAACCGACCGTCGCTTGGCTGTCTCGTTTTATGTGGCCATCATTCCTTTTGTCATCGCATCCGGTGCGCTTTTTTCGTCACCATGTTGTGAGGAGCCGGAGCAACCATGGAAACATCATTGCTGATTTGATTGACGATATACACCCGACCGTTTCGAGGATTGAGGACACCCGCAGTGGCACCTACGCCAATCTGCAAGTCCGACAAGATCATGTTCCTACGTCCGTTGATGACCGATAGTCTGCTATGCTGCGTAGGGGAGGGACCCCCGATCGTCGCGACGAAAATTCGGTTTACGCACGAATCGATGATCGTAAGCGACGGAAATACACCATCGGGAATGCGCGTGATCACCTTGTTCGAACGTCCGTTGATGACCGCAATGGTACGGCCATTATCGTCAGGCGCATAAATGCGGTTTGTCACCGGGTTGATGCCAAAATTCCCAACGTCCCCGATGTTTTCAATCGACGCGATTTTTTTGTTAGTCTTGCCATCGATGACGACCATCGTCGTCTGTTTAAACGGCCCGCTAACGACATAGATTCGGTTGGTCTTGCCATTGATTTTAACCGTCGTCGGGGTTTCACCGACCACGACAGTCGTTATGACGCGATTTGTCTTGCCATTGATCACCGACATCGTTTTGCTTGCTGTATTCAGTACATAAATCCGGTTTGTCCGCACATTGACGGCAAGCGTGTCGGCACCGGCCACAGAGGGATTTTGTTTGCCGACCTTGATGGTGGCCATCACCTTCATCGTTTTTCCATCAATGACCGAGACTGTATCACTTCCCATGTTCAGCACATAAATACGGGTCGTTGCAGAATTAACTTTAATAGCGCTTGGCATGTTTCCGACGCGAATGGTTTTCACAATCTGATTTGTCACACCGTTCACGACACTGACGCGGCCAATAGAATTACTACTCGTGACATAGATCAGGTTGGTCCGGGGATTGATCGCTGCATTGCCAGCTCGCAACGGGATTTTTACCTTTGTTGTCACGCGGTTCGTTCGGCCGTTAATGACAGACAGCGTGCTATCTCCGTTATTGACCACATAGATGCGGTTTGTTTTGAGGGCAAAAACGGCAGCGACCGGATTGTCCCCGACTTTAATCGTGCGGATGACCCGATACGCATTCGAACCCATACGCTTTCGTAAACGCTTGGTTGGTGTCAAGAAAAGCACCCCTCGCCTCAATTGTTCTCGTACAAGTAAGGTATGTACGTGTGCGGGGGCCCGTTTGTTTTCATGCCTAACCTAGGAAGAATAATTCCCCATCTGGGGCATGAGAGAACCTCTTTAGGGGGTAGATTGATACCTGTACTTCTCGTAAAGTAAAAAAATACACCAAAATAGTTTTGATTGAGAAGAAACGAGCGTTCAAATGAACCAAACAGGAGGAGTTTCTTTGGTACAAACCAATCGTTCCACTGAAGAGAATTTTTTATTGTACATTCGTGAAATGACACACTTGCAAGAAGTGTTGAACCTCTTGTTCTGGGATACTCGTACCGGAGCGCCCAAGAACGGGTTGGAGCTAAGAGCGGAGGCAGTTGGCACCATCTCTGCTAAAAAGTTTGCGATGTCGATTTCAACTGAAATGAAAGCATTCATCGATGAATTAACCCAGTGCAACAATTTTCAGGAGCTTTCACCAATTACACGAAAAGCACTTGAACATGCGAAAAAGGAATATGAACTTCATACGAAAATTCCAATGGAAGAATACAAAGAGTATGTGATCGTGAGGGAGAATGCAAGTAAAGCTTGGGAGGTAGCCAAAAAAGAGTCGGATTATTCCATTTTTCAACCCCACCTTGAAAAGCTGGTTACCTACAACAAACGGTTTATCACTTATTGGGGCTATCAAGGGAATCCGTATAATGCATTACTTGATTTGCAAAATCCTGGGATGACGGTTGATATTTTGGATCGTGTCTTTGCTACACTCAAAAAAAAGCTTATTTCACTCTTGAATCGCGTAAAGGAAGCAAAAGGGAAACCCACGACTACATTTTTGTTTGAACGATTTTCAATTGCAAAGCAAAGAGATTTAAATCGATATCTTTTAAAAGAATTGGGATATGATTTCGATCGTGGTCGTCTTGATGAAACCGTACATCCTTTTGCGATGGAACTAAATCGCAATGATGTTCGCATCACCACCCGCTATGACGAGTTTGATTTCAAGTCGGGCTTATTTGGAACGATTCATGAGTTCGGTCATGCCTTATATGAGCTGAACATCTCAGACGAACTGATTGGAACCCCGCTGTGTAATGGAACGTCGGCAGGCATTCACGAATCTCAATCTCTGTTCTGGGAAAAAATGATTGGGCTGAATAAAAACTTTTGGAAGCGTTTTTACCCGGCTTTAAAACAATACAATCCTGATCAATTTAACGGGGTAGAAATCGATGAGTTTTATCGTGCAATCAATTCGGTTCAACCTTCTTTTATCCGTGTAGAAGCAGATGAATTGACGTATCCTTTGCATGTCATTCTTCGCTATGAGATTGAAAAAGGCCTGTTTAACAATGAGATTGAATTGAGTGATCTACCTGATTTATGGAATCAAAAGATGGAGGAGTATCTTGGTATCACCCCAGATAATCATGAAAAGGGTGTACTTCAGGATATGCACTGGTCTGCTGGTATGTTTGGGCTTTTTCCTTCGTACGCATTAGGCTACTTGTACGCTGCTCAGTTTCGGAGTGTTATGTTGAAAGACTTAATCGAGTTTGATCATTTCGTAGAGAACGCGAATTTTATACCGATTCGAGAATGGTTAGCTCAGACCATTCATGTTCATGGGAAAATGAAAGAGCCGAACGATCTTTTACTTGAGGTTACGGGAGAAGAGCTCAACCCGGATCATCTCATTGCTTATTTGGAACAAAAGTATGGCGAAATCTACAATTTAGAAAGCGAATCGTAGGCAAGATTGGTAAGGGAGGTTCATCGAAACCATGGAAGCTAAAGAGCATCTTCACAACCTGCTCAATCATGTATGGAACCGGAAAGTAAATCGCAAGCTTTCTCTTCAATTGAAACAGGGTCTACTTGTTACAAGTCTACCAAAAGGAAATTTGCAGGAAGCTGAAGAAGATCACGACTTCGCAATTGATTCGCTTGCTGTTTTGAAAAAAATGAATAAAGCTGGTCTGTCTTACGAGGATCAGCTGAATTATGCGTTCTTACAAGAGTATTTGCTACAAGAGTCAAGAAAGGTCGATCTATGGTGGGCTGAGTTTCCGGTTACTCCATATACCCTTTATTGGATGAACATCTATGCCCAAACCTTGTTCGCACCGTTTTCGTTTCAAAAAAAAGACGATATGGATCGGTATTTACATCTTCTCCATGAGTTTGGCGATGCAATTTACACCGTGCTATTTAAATTACAAGCGCAAGCAAAAAAAGGATGGTACGTCCCCATTCCAGCTCTTCCAAAAATTATTGAGTTACTTATTCAATTACAGCAGACGATCCCTGCGCTATTGACTGTTACCCCTACGCGTCTGCATCGATTGGATAAATCGGTTTCCATGTCTTTTTCCGAACAGGTTGACCAAACCATTACGAATCGTATTGTAGCTGCCTATCAGGAGCTTCTTACGTTGCTTCAAGCGCAGGAATATCAGTCCGCTTGTCCGGAGCGTGTGGGAATCGGTCAATATCCGGGTGGAGAAGAAGCTTACAGACATCTGGTGAGGATGCATGTTACGTACGACATCGAACCGGATAAAATCCACCTAATTGGCCTTGACCAGGTAAGACAGCTGACGGAGAAGATGAGAACAGTGCGAGAGAGTTTGGGATTTCAAGGTTCGGAAGCAGCTTTCATGGAACATATCAAAACCAGCGGCCGACTTTACGCAAAAAGCCCGGAGGACGTCGAACAACGATATCACTTTCATCTCAATCGGTTGAAACCTTTGATCCACGATTATTTTCATACTATTCCAAAATCAATTTACCAAGTGAAACGATTAGATGCCGCATATGAAGCGAGTGTTGCTTACGGATATTTCGATCCACCTTCCAGTACAAACCCGATCGGAACGTATTACTACAATGGTTCAGGACTTGAAACCAGATCGCAATTAACCGCATCCACACTTATCTATCATGAGATTATTCCCGGCCATCATCTGCAAATTGGTTTACAGCTTGAAAATCAACAGTTGCCTGCTATTCGAAGAGAATCTATGGAATTGACTGGCTACCTCGAGGGATGGGCAGAGTACGGAGCGGGATTGCCTTACGAAATGGGACTCGCTCATGATCCCTATGACTGGTATGGACGACTGCTTCATGAACGATTTATTGCGCAGCGGCTCGTGGTCGACACTGGGATGAATGTGCTTGACTGGTCTTTACAGCAAGCAAAAGAGTATATGGCGAAAACAACAATTGAATCAGCCGAACAGATCGAAGCAGAAACATTGCGATATTCAACCGAGAGTCCGGCACAAGCTCTTGCTTATCGATTAGGTTATCTGAAATTTAGGGAGCTTCGAGAGAAAACCGAGAAATCGCTCGGCTCCCTTTTTGATCGGAAAGACTATCACGAGGCAATACTATCACCTGGCTCCTTACCTCTGTATGTATTGGAGGAGCATATCGATCACTTTATCAAGGAACGCACTCAATGATAGGTAATGGGGGAATTCATGTGAATAAACGGAATCATCTCTGGTTTGGATTGTTTGTCATGGTAATCGCCATTGTAACAGGCTGCGCGAATCCGAATCAACCAACAGCAGAAGGGGAGGGTTCGTCGACTAGCAATTCGGTTTCAACACCGACAGAAAAGTCACAGGGACCCCAAATCCTGAAAACGAATCTGCTTTCCGAACCTCCTTCAGTTGACCCTGCATTGGCAGAGGATGTAACATCAATGGCTATCGTTCGAGCTGCTTTCGATGGCTTAACCCGTAAAGATAAAAATGGAAAACTGATGAATTCAGTCGCTGAAAAAGTGGATGCGTCAAAGGATATGATGACGTACACATTCAAGCTGCGCGATACCAAATGGAGCAATGGAGACCCGGTAACAGCGCAGGATTTCGAGTTTGCTTGGAAAAGAGCACTGGACCCAAAAACAGCATCCCCACGGGCGAATCAGTTATATTTTATAAAAAATGGTGAAAAGGCAAATCGAGGAGAGGTAGGAATTGATCAAGTTGGGGTAAAAGCCCAAGATGACAAGACACTTGTCGTAACACTGGAAAAGCCAACACCCTATTTTTTGGAACTGACCTCTGATTTTATCTATTATCCCGTTAATAAAAAAGTGGTCACTTCAAACCCAAAATGGGCAATGGAAGCTGCTACTTTACTTGGCAATGGGCCATTTAAAATGGAAACGTGGAATCATAAAAGTAATCTTGTTCTAGTGAAGAACGATCAATACTGGGATAAAAACGCAGTAAACCTAGAAAAACTTGACTTTTCCATCATTAACGATGAAAATACTGCTTTATCGATGTTTGATAATGGTGAATTTAACTGGTTAGGCTCCCCGTTGTCTTTTTTGCCAGTCGATGCGATCCCTGAATTAAAAAGTGCCGGTAAGTTGACAACTCAGCCCGTTGCCGCTACGTACTGGTATGAGTTCAACACCGAAAAGCCCCCTTTTTCAAATGCATCCATACGTAAAGCGTTTGCGTATGCGATTAATCGCCAAGAAATCGTTGATAATATCACCCAAACCAACGAAGTGCCTGCTTTCGGCTTGGTTCCCAGCTCCATGTCTTTAAAACCGGATGGGTACTTTACGGACAACCAAGATGAGTCCGCAAAAAATATGTTGGAAAAAGGCATGAAGGAACTTGGCATAAAGGAACTACCACCCATTACGCTCTCATTCAACACTGCGGAAACGCATAAGAAAATTGCAGAAGCAATTCAGGCGCAATGGAAGAGAGTGCTAGGGGTAGAAGTGAAGTTGGAAAACAAGGAATTTAAAGTGTTTCTTGAAGACTTGCACCAAGGTAATTTCCAAATCGGGCGGCTCGGTTCGTCTGCAAGCATCAATGACCCCATTGAATTTCTGAAAATCTTCAAAGATAAAAACGAAAGCAACATGTCTCGATGGGAAAATCCAAGGTACAAAGAATTATTGAACAAATCCGATTTCGAACAGGATCCCGACAAACGTCGAGCTATTCTTCAAGAAGCAGAATCACTTCTAATGGATGAAATGCCGATTGCACCCATTTATTATTACAGCATGTCATGGGTGAAGAACGATCACGTGAAAGGCCCTATCGTTGATAATTTGGCAAAAGTGGACTTCAAATGGGTTTCGATTGAGTAGTTAGTCAAGATCGTATCCCCTCAAAGTAGACAGTAAAAGGGAGGCCCCAGACTGTTTGCTTGGAGGGGATTTTTTCTATCATACAAACTGCTAAAAAGGAATCTGAGCAGGCGCACAGAATTGGGTTACAAAGTGTTGGAAACTCGGTTTCACCAAAACGGCAGGAGGTTCATGTGAACAACGAACGTTCAAGTACAGCGGTAACACGCATGCAGGCTTTGAGCAAAGTAGCGATTGCGTTAAGCGAGACGTTGAGCTTAGATCAGCTCTTGTATAAAGCAGTCGCTCACTGTATCGAAATCTTGAACTTTGATGCAGCCGTGGTCTATTTTCTCGATACAGAAGGACAACAGTTTGTCGCCAGCCATTTTCATGGCATCGACCATGCGTCTATCGCACAATTGCAAACGCTTCCAACCGATTGTATTGGAGGCATCGTCATCAAAAACGGCAAAACGGTCATAACTGAAAATTTGGCCCCTTACCACCAGCAACGTCCACAGGTGGAAGGGTTCGCTTCCCTCTTGTCGGTACCGATCAAGGCGAGGAAACAGACGATCGGCGTACTGGACGTTTTTAGCAAAGCGTATCGGGACTTTAGCCCCGAGGACATTACGTTGGTTGAATCGATCGGGATGCAAATCGGCGTGGCGAGCGAGAATGCCAAACTTTTCGAGTCAATCGCCAGTGTCACAGGAAAACTCAGAGAATTGGTTCAATTAAATCAACGGCTCGCATCCTGTTTGCATCTGGATTCCCTTATCCCCTTATTGACATCTGAGCTCGCAAGCGTGTTCAAGGCAAATGTTTCGTTTTTGCACAAGGTTGGCGAACAGGCCGTCCTAATCCACTCTTCGGTGGCTGACAGCGACATTTCGGCCCCTTATGAGAAGCAAGTGAACACACTTTTGCATGCAGAACCTGATTTGATTCACGTCTATCACGAAAATGAAAACGACTCGCTGTTCCCTTTTTTCGTGCAATTCAACATGAAACAGGCCGTGTACGTACCGTTTGTGTACGGTGACAACCTTCATTGTCTCCTGATCGGTAAAAGCAGCGACGAGCCGTGGTCTGCAACCGAACGGGAAGTCATGGAAGGCATCACAAAGACGATCTCATTGGCATTGACGAATTGCTATCTGTTCCAGGAGGTCGAAAAAGGAAGAGAACAAAATTCCAATTTGCGCGCATTGCAAATCAGCGCACAGGAGAAAGAACGACAGCGCATCGCGCAGGAAATCCATGATTCGATCAACCAATCGTTGTCCGGCATTTATTTTCACCTGCAATATTGCCGCGATGAAATCGAGGATTCGCCGCAAAGAGTAAAGGGGATTCTCGACAAGCTCCTGCTTATCACCAAAGAGAACATCAATGAGCTACGCCACGTCATCCACGATTTGCATCCGCTGGCGATACAAAAATTCGGGTTCGTCGGTGCTGTGGATGAACTGGTAAAAACCTTTTCTTTGCAAGAGATCATCCAGATTCACTTGAGCGTCAGCGGACAGCCGGTTCGCTTCAAGCCAGAAGTCGAAATCCATCTCTATCGCGTTATCCAAGAATGCGTGAACAATATCATCAAGCATGCAGGAGCGGGAGAGGCGTTTATCCGCATGACGTTTGACGATGTGAAGCTGTCCATCGTAGTGGAGGATCATGGGTGCGGATTCGAACCGCAAAAACTTAAGGGAAGTCATGCGTACGGAATTATGGGTATGGAAACCAGAGTCCGTGATATCGGAGGAGAGATGGTGCTGACAAGTAAGCCGGGGCATGGCACCAAAATCGAAATATCGCTGCAAATCGACTTACGTGGGGGAGGGGTGGACCATGAATGAAATCCGCATCTTTATCGCCGATGACCACAATATCGTCCGTGATGGGTTGCAATTGCTATTCGAGACGTCCCGTTTTCGCGTGATTGGCGAAGCAGCTGACGGTGAAAGTGCGCTGCGCAAAATTTTAGCAGAACGACCAGACGTGGCGATCCTCGACCTGAATATGCCTGAAATGGATGGAATCGAGGTCACCAAGCGAATCAAGGAGAAAGATCCGGCGATCAAAGTCATGATACTCACCATCTATACGGAAGAAAAGTTTCTCGTCGAATCGATGCTGGCGGGAGCGGACGGCTACGTACTGAAAACCATCACGCGGCCGGAGCTTTTTCATGGGATCGAACAAATCACGAACGGACACAAATATATCGACGCCAACCTCATGCAGCGCGCTTTTTTTCATGTCATCAAGGGGGAGCAGCAAAAAGATGCGTTGTTAACTGAACGGGAATTGGACGTGCTCAAATTGATGGCGCGCGGCAAGACGAACAAAGAAATTTCCACTGAGCTGTATCTCGGTTCCGATACCGTCAAGGAATACGTGACCGCTATCATGAAAAAATTAGACAGCAAAAACAGAACCGACGCCGTGGCAAAAGCAATCCGTAACCAAATCATTTTATGAGTCAAACCACCGCCTCCCGACATCCGAGGGCGGTTTTTTTTCTGAAAAACGTCTCGACGTTTTTGCAAAAATCCCCGAATGGGGGAAGCAAAAAACCTGTTTGGGGGGAAGTTTCGATTCGAAATTCGTCGTAGAGTAGAGGAAAGCAAGCAGCTCAAAGGTAGCTGCTTACGATTGAAAGCGATTACGAGAAGGGATGATTTCAGATGATATACCGTGAGAAGATCAAGGGGAAATTGGCGATTGGACAAGAACTGCTGTACCTCAGCATGCAGGATGTGATCGATACTGGAATTACGGTGGACGAGATCATTGACCTTACGGAAAAAGCAATGATCGCCTACAGCACCAAGAAGGCAGAGATGCCAGCGAAAATCGGTTTGCATCCCCAACCGGATTCATTGATGCACGCAATGCCAGCTTATTTGCCGGAAGAAATGGCGTGCGGGATCAAATGGGGAAGCAATTTCCCAACGAACCGCGAACGTTTTCCCGAACTAACCCCAACCAATTGTCAAATCATTTACAATGATCATGAATCGGGCCTGCCACTAGCATTCCTTGATGCGACATGGATTACGGAAGTGCGCACCCCAGCGGTTACGCTCGTCGCCGCCAAATACTTGGCGAATCGGGATGCGACGACATTCGGGATGTTTGGCTGTGGCATCCAGGGCAAGGCCCATGTCAAAATGATCGAACATGTGCTACCAAAGCTTGAGACGATCTATGTATTCGACGTTTTTGAAAAAGCGATGGATGCACTGATCGAGCAATGCCAACCACACGTCAATGCCAAAATCGTCAAGGCATCGTCCTATGAGCAGGTCGCAAAATCATGCGAGGTCATCGCATCGGCGATCCCAATCCATCATCATCCGCATCCGATGGTCAAAACCGAATGGATTTCCAAAGGACAGACGCTGATCACCTGCGACTGCCACTCTGTCTATGAGGACGGCGTTTACAAAAAGGCGGACATTTACACCGTAGACAGTGAAGAGCAGCATCGGCTTCTGGAAACATACGGGTATTATCCGTGGGGCCTACCTACGATCTATGCGGAAACAGGGTTGGTGGCGGCAGGAGACAAGCCTGGCCGTACCAGCAGCGAGCAGCTGATCGTCTCAAACAATGTCGGTATGGCGGTGGAAGATATCATCATCGCGAGAAAAGTGTTCGATCATGCATTGGAGCGGGAAATCGGTTTGAAGCTGCCACTGTGGAACAAAACACGGTGATCGTTGAAAAAGAAGGGGATGGTAGTCCATGATTGATCCACGGTCCATCAATTTATCTGATCCCAAATGGCTCCCAGGAGAGAAACCGATTATCAAAAACGTTCGGGCTGCGGTAAGCGCAGACAACGCGGTTGTGACCTATACGATGTTGAAAGTCATGGAGCAGGGCGGCAATGCTGTCGATGCCGCCATTGCGGGGTGCATGGTGCAAGCAGCGTGTGAGCCGTTTATGACCAATCATACAGGTACCGTCACCTTCCTGTTTTACCATGCTAAAGAAGGTCGTTATTACCAGTTGGATTCAACCGGAACCTTCCCGTCTGATTTGCCGCCGCATATGCCAGTGCCGCAAGGGATGGGCACCTATGCGAAAATCCCGCCGCGCTCTGTCATTCCCGGATTTATGCCGGGCCTGAAAGCGATTCATGAACGTTTCGCGACGCTGCCGTGGGGAGCACTTTGCCAGGAAGCGATCTGGTGGGCGGAGAATGGCCATCACGTCTCCAACTTTGAGCATGAAGTCAATTTGTTCGGCGAGGACTTCATCACATTTTTTCCGGAGGGTAGAGCGTTTTATATGCCGAACGGTCGTTTTCCGGTGGTTGGTGAGCGTTTCGGCTCTCCTGAAATGGCGCAAACCTTGCAAAAAGTGGCGACGGAAGGCCCCGACTACATGATTACCGGGGAGTGGGCGGACGCTTTCATTGAAAAAGCGAACGAGCTGGGCTGGAAGATTACCAAAGACCATATGACCGAGACGCCGCCACGCTGGATGGAACCACTCCGTTTCAAAGTCGGCGATTATGAAATTGTTTCGCTCGCGCCTCCGCAGCAACAAGGTGTGTTCATCGCTTTGGTTCTCGGCATTTTGGAGCATGTCGGAATCAGAGACGTGCAACCATTTTCGGCCGATCACATTTTTTACATGGCACATGCATTAAAACTAGCGCAATCGCTGTGCGGTTACCTTCATGATCCGAACATTTTGCATGTGAATACGGCGAGCTTCCTCGATCCAGCTTTTCATGCAAGTTTGGCCAATCTGGTTAACGGGATGAAGCCCAAAATCGATCTGACCCAACACGCTACCTTCACGACTGGATTTGGTGGAGCCACATCGTTCATGGACAGTATGACAGGCGGCAAAATGCCCACTCCTCGTCAAAATAGCCATCACGATCAGCCATCAGGCAGCTGTGAGCTGAGCATCGTGGATACGGAAGGGAACTGGGTGCAAATGATGAACACGTTGCAGTCCGGTGGCATACCTGGGCAGGTCGTGAAAGGGATTCCGATGGTCGGTTCCCATGCGTTGCCCAATTTTCAGGCAAGCTCGATGCAATATTATCAAGCGAAAGGTGCAAGGATGCGGTGCGTGATCGGGAATACGATGGTGCTCAAAAACGGCAAGCCGATTCTTCAGCTCGGTTCCCCAGGGAACGTGCATGTGACCGTGCCGCAAGTGCTGTGCAATCTCCTGTTCTTCGGCATGGATCCCTATGAGGCGATTCGAGCGCCACGCATGCTCGGGCTGCAGGAAGGCGGTACCGTCGTCATCGAGGACAGAATCACCGAGGATGTGCAAAAAGAACTGCTCGCGCGTGGGCTGCGCATGAAAGTGTCCGGCGTATGGGACTATCACATGGGTTCTTTTCAGGTTTGCTACCTCGATCAGAAAACGGGCGAGCTCTGTACGGTTGCCGATCCGAGACGCTGCGGTGTGGCAGATGGACTGGCGTAAAAATCGAGTCAGCGCCAAGCGCAGGAGGGGAGCTATTTGACCTTAGAAACTAGTCGTTCCTTAGAAACTACTCGTTCCTTAGAAACTACTCGTTCCTTAGAATCGGAATTTTTACAGTACATCCGCGAAATGATGCACTTGCATGAAGTGTTGAACCTTATGTTCTGGGATTCGCGTACCGGAGCACCCCAAAAGGGTCTAGCGATGCGTGCGGAAGTCATCGGTACCATCTCGGCCAAAAAATTTGCCATGTCCGTTTCTCCCGAGATGAAGGACTACCTGGAAGCTCTTACGGCGGAAGGCTCTGAAGCGTATTTGTCACCGATAACGCGGGAGGTCGTCGCGTCCGTAAAGAAAGAATTTGACCGAAATGCAAAAATTCCCCAAGCTGAGTTCAAAGCGTACACGATCGTCAAAGCAAATGCCGGTAAAGCGTGGGAAGCAGCGAAAAGCGCGTCGGATTTCGCGATGTTCCAGCCGCATTTGGAACAGCTTGTCTCGTACAACAAACGGTTCAGCGAATATTGGAGCGATCAGGGGCATCCGTATGACGCGCTTCTCGATGTGCACGATCCCGGAATGACGGTGGAGCAACTGGATGATGTTTTTGCAAAACTCAAAGCACGACTGATTCCACTGCTATCTCGCGTGAAGCAGGAAAAAACAGTGGCGGACACATCCTTTTTGTTCAAGCGGTTTCCGATTGCGGTGCAAAAGGAACTGCATCATTTCCTGCTGCAGGAATTGGGCTATGACTTCCAGGGAGGACGGCTAGATGAAACGGTCCATCCTTTCGCGATTCCGATCAACCGCAATGATGTGCGTATCACAACCCGCTTTGTCGAAGATGATTTCAAATCAGGTCTGTTTGGCACAATCCACGAATGTGGACACGCCTTTTACGAGCTGAATATCGCTGAGGAACTGATCGGCACGCCGCTGTGCTGCGGTGCATCCGCAGGTATCCATGAGTCGCAATCGCTCTTTTGGGAGAAGCTGATTGGCCGCAGCCAAGCGTTTTGGCACAGGTACTATCCGCAGCTTGCCGCGCACAACAAAGAACAATTCACCGGGATTGAGAAAACAGCATTTTATCGGGCAATTCATGCCGTCCAGCCTTCATTCATCCGCATCGAAGCAGATGAATTGACTTATCCGTTGCACGTCATCCTGCGCTACGAGCTCGAGAAAGCGTTGTTTGCCGATGAATTGAAAGTGGCCGACCTACCTGGCGCATGGCGTGAAAAAATGGCCGAATATTTGGGCATCACGCCCCCTGACGATCGAGCGGGGATTTTGCAGGACATGCATTGGTCAGCAGGCATGTTCGGCCATTTTCCTTCTTATGCACTCGGTTACTTGTACGCCGCGCAGTTTCGTCATGCAATGATCCGAGAGTTGGGACCGATCGATCCGCTAGTTGAGAATGGCGATTTCGCTCCGATCCGTGCGTGGTTGGCCCGGAACATTCACATTCATGGAAAACGGAAGACACCACATGAGCTGTTGCTTGATGTTACCGGAGAACCGCTTAATCCCGATCACCTGATTAACTACCTTGAGAAAAAGTATCAGGCGATTTACCAACTAGATTCATTCGAATAAAAAGTGAAGGTACAAGTAGACAGGGTTTAGCTCAACTGAACGTTCAAGAGGGTAGAAAAAGTGGCAGGCGAACTAGGGAACGAGTTCGTACTGCCACTTTTTTGTACGAGCAAATCATTCATGCAGCTTATTCAACCGCAAATATCTCTCTAAGGAAGGACAGAATATGTTTCCAAGAATCAGCTGACGCATAGGCATTTTGTTGCGCAGTGCCACCATTTAATTGAAGACGAGTGGTTGGAATGTAAGGAAAACGAATTCCATGCCCGGTTTTTGCATAGGTGAGATGCTCAACCTTGTAAGGATAATGGAAAGCTTTCAAACGGGAGACGATTCGCTCGCAATGGTACTGACTCGGCCAATAATGATCATCGTCAGACGAAATGAGCATTAGGGGACATGCTGCATGCTCCAACCGGATCGTCGAATTCTCCGCCATCTGCTCATCCGCCATACCGGCAAAATGGATGTGGTCAAATCGTTCATTGTTTTCGATGTATGCCATCGCGCTCCGGCATTGCTCTTCCGTCCACTGGAGGTAAGGCAATGGAACTCCATGATACGACCATGATGATTGAGGCTGATAGATTTGTGATCCGTTAGCAGCGTTCCAAGCTCCGATCGAAACGACGGAAGTGGGACTTGAAGCAACAATAGCATGAATATTCGTGCCGGTAGCCCCGATGACAAGAGAAAGCTCAGCCCCCTTTGAGCGCCCGAACAACGCAACTTGTCCGTCACGAACATATTCATTCTGTTTCATCCACTGTATGGTGCGTTCCACATATTCGAGGGGAAGGTTGCGAATGCCATCGGGCAAATCTTCAAAATCAAAATACGCCAAAGCAAGCGCTGAATAGCCATGGGAAGCAAAAAGAGCAGCAAACTGGGAGGAAGACGCGATTCCTCCTTCACTGCCTCCTAAGACAATGATGCCCGGTCTTGTGCGATGCGGATGATAAAACAGTCTGCCAACTATTCCATCGTCAAGGACATCGGTGTATGTGATATCTTCCGACAAATATTTTCTTGTCAGCATCGTTTCGGCGAGAACGTGCCCGTCCACTTCTGCCATAACCGTTACCGTTCCGAATGACGGAAACACGGGCAATGCGGATAATGTGCGTTTTGCAGGAAATTTCAACTTTTTCACATCCATGGACCAAAATAAGCCCATCGGGTCTTTCGTGTTGTATGTACCAGAAAGAGGAGCTTGATTTGCCACCGATATGTTTCCTGATCCGTCTGCTTGAAACACAGCATAAGATTCCGCTTCAAATTCCCCACCAAGCATACCCTCCGCGATGGCACGTACGGTAATGAGTTGAAAAGATTCGAATCCAGATAACGTAATCTTCACTTCTTCATCGATCATGGCTTCATTTGGAAAAATCGTAATGGCAGGTGAGAGCAAACGACATCATCCTCCTATTGTCCAGCTACCCTTATGGTACAACACATAGCAGCTTCCATTTTTGAAGAATTTGGGAACGAAGTGTAGGCAGGATCTACTGAATCCTCCTGCTTTCTTTCGTTAATACAGTTGCACGTAGCCCATTATTTCAAAGAAGTTTTCGACGATCCGTTCAGCATCAAGTTTGCAGTCCGCAGCTGCCGCGACAAGAACTTATCCCGTTTGCTCATGAAGGTCTTTCACTAAAACAAAGAAAAACCCGTTTCAAGCTTGACGCTGCAGGAATTGGGAGAAGGAAAGGTCAATCTTCATCTCGAACAAACCGGATTCGAGAATGCTCGTGCATTCGAAGGCGCCACGTATGGCTGGGCGAAATGTGCGGTGAGCTTGAAAAGGTGTTGGAACAATAACAGCAATCGAAACAGAGCCATGGCGGGATTCCTGCCGTGGCTCTGTACTATTTCGAAAATCAACAAAATGACTTTTCTCACATAAAACCGGTAAGCGAAATCATGAGAAACATGCAAAATGACGAGAAATATTGCGAAATACATAGGAAAGCATCGGTATTCATTTCCACGAAAAAGGTAAAACGCTACGAAAATTCCGCCACTTTTCTCAATCCAGCCTCAAAAACGTTTTTATTCCTCTTTTTTCATGAAAAACACTCTCGTCCACCCGTGGCACAAAAGTTGATCTTTTCCATATTCAAACAAAACAAGGAGGGATGCCCGTTCCAAGTGCGCTAAGGGGGCGATGCCACAAGAATCGTGGCTGCAAATCTGTGGGTACTCTCAATGCTCCACAATCCTCCGCAGGGAAGCCAAAACGATTTGTTAACAAGGTGGTAAACAGAATGTAAGACGAGTGAAAGTACGGATTCCGAAACCAATGACAGGTGAAAGAGGGGATTCACGATGAAATTTCGAGTCATTTTGCCAACGATCGTCGATACGTTCAATGAAGAAGTGCAAGTAGAGTTCGCCCACTATGTCGATGATGCGACGGAAGTGCAAGTTCGTCACTTGGATTATGGACCAGCATCTGTCGAGGGCGAATACGATGAAGCGCTGTGTGTGCCGAACTTGCTGGAAAAAGCGATCGAGGCGCAAAACGAGGGCTGTGATGGCGTGATCAGCTTGTGCTTCGCAGATCCAGGCGTGAAAGCGGCGCGGGAAGTGGTGAACATTCCTGTCGTCGGCGCGGGTGAATCATCGATGCTTTTTGCCAGCATGCTCGCAAGATCGTTTTCCGTCGTAACGGTGCTGCCGAATGTGATCCCCATGATCGAAAATGTGAGCAAAACGCTTGGCGTTCAAAGTAAGCTGGCCTCCATCCGCTATGTCAACATCCCCGTTCTGGACCTGGTTGATAAAGAAAAGATGAAAGAAGCCTTATTCGCGGAAATGGTCAAAGCGTTGGTGGATGACAAAGCTCATGCATTGGTATTGGGCTGTACAGGCATGACGGGTGTCGCGAGCGAGCTACAGGATCAACTCCGCGAGCACGGCTATGATGTGCCTGTCATCGATCCTTCCTTTGCCGCGGCGACCATCCTGAAAGGACTCATTGCGATGCGAGTGAAGCAAAGCCGCTTGACGTATATGGCGCCTACGGAAAAAGCACGTACATTCCGCTAGGTTGCACAAAGAGAGACAAGGGGTCATTCTTTGTATAAAAAGCGAAACAGCTACTTCATCCAACTGATAACTGGAATCGCCATCTTAATAAGCGGTTGCTCAGCATCGGAGCCAATCAATGCAGCAAAGCAGGCGGCTACGGATCCCGCTTATACCAAGCCTTTGCAGAACCAAATAAAGCTTGATGCTGAAGTGGAACGACTCGATAAGAAGCGGTTGAAACTCGGCTGGCAACCAAACCGTCCGTTGGGGGAAGTCCGCATTTATTGGAGCACGTCTCCGGAAAAAATCGAGCAACAAGGAAAGCTGCTGACAACGGTAGCTTCGGACACATCTGTTATCGCCGATGATCCCAGCCCGTTAGCCCGGCCGTATTTTCAAATCATCTCGACAGATGGTGCGTCCGCGACAGTAGCAGAAAGACGGCTTCCGCTACAGGGCACAGACAATTTCCGGGATTTGGGCGGCTACAAGACCACCGATGGGCACACAGTCAAGTGGGGCTACCTATACCGTTCCGAGGCGCTCAAGTAGCCTAAGCGATGCTGATGTACGGTATTTACAGCAATCCGGTCTCAAGCTAGTGTGCGACTACCGCTCCGATGTTGAAATCGTTCATAAACCCGATCGCACCATGGACGGGATCCGAAATGAAAACATTCCCGTTTTCAAGGAAGTCCCATCTCAAATAGACACAGGTCCCTTAGTCGCATCCGGCCATCTTGGGGCACTCGGCAAGCCAGGCGCGTACATGAAAATGGTCAATCAGGAGTATGTTACGCATTACAACGGTGCGTTTGCCCAGGTTCTGGAGTTCGCACAGCATCCAGAAAATCTTCCGCTTGTTCAGCATTGCAGTTCGGGGAAAGACCGAACGGGCTTTGGTTCGGCCATGCTGCTGTTCGCCTTGGGCGTACCTGAGGAGACGGTGATGGTAGACTTTATGCTCTCCAAGACTTATACGGAAGCAGCTAGCCAAAAAACGCTTGAAAGCTTGAAGCCAAAGTTAAAAGATGAAGAAAGCATAACGATCGCAGCGGCAATTTACGACGTCCGGAAAGAGTATTTGCAAGCAGCCCTGGACGAAATCAACAGCAAGTACGGTTCGGTGGACCGTTACCTGGAGCAAGCGCTTGGTTTGACAAAGGAGAAACGGGAGAATTTGCGGGCGTTACTGTTGGAATGACTGGATAAACAGAAAAAACCACCCATTGTGGTGGTTTTTTGGTTGCAAAGGCTACTACCGATTATCGATCATTTGTACAAAACATCGTTACGCAACGACTCGACTTTGGCCAGAGCCTCCGAAATATCCTCTTCCGCCACCCCAAAATGACTAAGAGCAGCACGCAAATGGGTAACGATGGCATCAAAGTGGTTGGGTTGCAAATTCATCCCCTCATGTACCTTCGCCATCGATTGGCCGGTGTATTGGTTTGGACCGCCGAGCGCAAAGCTGATAAATTTAGTTTGGTGCTTGCGTTGTTTTTCCATATCCGTATTCGCAAAAAATTGGTTCACCGTTTCATCTGCCAACACCAAGTCATAAAAATAATCAACCACTTTGGCGATTGTCGCTTCACCGCCATATTTATCATAAAAGTTCCCCATCATTGACCTCCTCTGCAGGACTTTTCCTTCTTAACGATTCCACAGTTGCAGGACTTTTATGTTGATCTGACGGGCAAGACTTTTTCTATCACGGGCAAGAGGAAACCAATGAAGGGGAGTGTGGACAATCTTGCCAATCATAAAAAGTTTGATAAAATGGAAAATGCATGCGCAATTCGACAAGTTTATCCATTTATCATTCAAGTAGAAAGAAATTAGGTGCCCGTCGTGAAAAATGTCATTGGAATCAGTGTATTGGTTGTGTGCTTAGCCATTAATGGATTTTTAGGGTATTACTTTTATCAGCAGTATCAAGACAATCGTGGAAAGCCGCTCATTCCGGCAAAAACAGCACCTATTGTAACTGCGCCTTCAGTCGCCCCGACAGTGGCTACCCCTGAAGCGCCACCGGCGACAGCGCTCGCAACGAACGCTGCAGAACAACAGCCAGCTCCAACGCCGCTTGAAGCGACAGCGCCGCCACAGCCGCAACCTGTCGATGAAACAGACAATCTGACACCGATTCAGGCAAGGCAAGAGCTCGGTAAGCTGGCAATTTCCTATACGGACCGAGATTTTATCATCGCTAGCAAAAACAATGACATTTTGGCTGTCAAACTGTTTTTGCGTGCGGGCATGAGCCCGAATGTGAGCATTTATATTGACAAAGAATGGATTTCGCCTCTTTCCAATGCGGTTTTAAATGGCAACCTCGACAACCTGAAGCGTATGTTGGAGGCAGGAGGTGATCCGAACCTGCGGTACAGCTTCTATGATAATGTCTTGACGCTCAATATCGAAAATCCACAAGTCGTTCGCCTTATACTCGAACATGGGGCCAACCCGAATTTTACTGACGATATGAACGAGCACTTCTGGACACCGCTTTACAAAGCAGTGAAAATGAAAAGGCTGGAAAGCGTCAAAACGCTCATCGAGTTCGGGGCAGATCCCAATCAGGTTGTAGCGGAAGAGCGTAGGAATTTTGATACTTATAACAAAGACATTTTTCGTTTGACTCCATTGCAATTGGCGGAACAAATGGGACTTACGGAAATCGCCAACGTTTTGAAGCAAGCCCCTCAGAAACAAATAGAGACAGATTACAATTAAGAAGACCAGTACGAAGGACTCGTATCTGATGGCTGCAAGTTACGTGTTAGACCGCTCATGCTGATGAGTGGTTTTTCTATATTACAGTGTGATCGTATCGTGAAAAAAGCGACTTCGCTGGGAATGAAAGCAACTCATCAACTGAATCACTGAAAATTGGTTCTATATCTACTATCAGAAGTTTATTATCTTTACCACAGCTTTTCCTGCAGCAACAAGCCTTCCTTGTTCATATCAATACACAACCATTTCCAGAAAAATCTCAATTAGAGGGAAATTCTACGATCTACCTTTCCTTTTTGTCATGCTAATTTGTTTACATTCATACCGTTGAAGCGCAGGGAAAATAACAGGAAAGGAACACCATTCCCATGACAAAAATACTGATAGTCGACGACGAGGAGCACATCCGAGAGCTGATGCGCATATTTTTGCGCAATGAAGGTTTTGAGGTAGCTGAGGCGACGAATGGCGCACAGGCACTCTCGATCGTGGAGAAATCGGCCATCGATCTCGTCATCCTCGACATTATGATGCCGCACATGGACGGCTGGGAGCTTTGCAAAAAAATCAGGGAGCATGGTCCTGATATCCCGCTTTTGATGGTGACCGCCAAAGGGGAAGCGGGGCAAAAGGTGAAAGGCTTTCAGCTGGGCACCGACGATTATGTAACCAAGCCCTTTGATCCGCTGGAGCTTGTGATGAGAGTCAGAGCGCTTTTGAAACGGTACCGAATCGCATTTTCCCATACGGTCAGAATAGGTGAAATCGTATTGAACCGTCAGTCCTACAAGGTTGTTCGCGGAGATGAGGAGCTAACATTGCCATTGAAGGAATTCGAGCTGCTGTTCAAGCTAGCCAGCCATCCCGGCCAAATTTTCACCCGTGAACAGTTGATCGTCCAAATTTGGGGCATCGATTATGATGGCGACGACCGGACCATCGACGTTCACATCAAACGGTTGCGGGAGCGATTCGCCGGCGATACACATCATTTTCGCATCGAAACCGCCCGAAGCCTTGGCTACCGACTCGTGGTGAGTGAATGAGAAAGACGCTCTACGTCCGTGTCGTCCTTACGTTTTTGGCTGCGATTCTCATTGCCATCGTCGCATCGACGCTTATCGGTTTGGCTTTGTTTGAAAATGAGCTTGACCATTTGCAGCGAGATGAGATCGTTTTACTTGGCGAGAACATCATCCACGTCTACGAACAAACAACCCCTGCAAATCTCGCGTCGTTTATGCAAAGCATCTCAAAGATTACTTCCAATCCCATATGCGTTTACAGCGATTCCGAGGAAATCTGCGCACCTAGGCAGGCAACGGGCCGTATCCCGCCTGAAACGGTTCGGATTGTGCTATCGGGCGAGCGATATTTGCCTGCAGCTGATGCAGATCTCGCATTCATCGGCCTCCCGTTTCAAGAAAAGGCGAAATCGCGTGCTTTGTTTTTATTGCCATCATCGAAAAACGAAGATACGATCACCCGTTTGTTTTTGACGGTTCTGCTTCTCGTCCTCATCACCGGAAGCATGTGCATCCTCATTGCCGCCAGGTATCTCGTACAGCCCATCAAAGCATTGACGCAAGCAACCAAACAGCTGGCAAAGGGCCATTATGATATTGAATTGAAACTGAACCGAAAGGACGAGCTGGGAACGCTGGCAAACAGCTTTACCGAAATGGCAGGGGAACTCAAGCAGCTGGAGAAAATGCGCCAAGACTTCGTGTCCAACGTATCGCATGAGATTCAAACACCGCTGACATCGATCTCCGGTTTTGCAAAAGCATTGAAATACGACCAGCTTATCAACGAGCAAAACCGCAGCCGTTATTTGGACATCATCCTGATGGAAAGCGAACGACTATCCCGTTTGAGCGAACATTTGCTCAAGCTTGCCTCGCTAGAGTCGGAGCACCATCCTTTTGCAGCGTCAACGTTTCATCTCGATGAGCAGATTCGACTGGTCGTCGTCGCCAGTGAGCCGTTATGGTCGGCGAAAGACATTCGCGTTGACTTGAATCTTCCTGTCGCCGCCAAAATCACCGCAGATGCAGATCAATTGAACCAAGTGTGGACCAATTTGCTCGGAAACAGTATCAAATTCACGCCAGAAGGGGGCACGATTCGGATCGAGCTTACCAAGCACGGAAACAAATATTTCGTCAACATCACTGATTCCGGTATCGGCATCCCACCAAACGAGCTCTCCCACATTTTCGTTCGCTTTTACAAGACGGACCGCTCCCGGACGGGCCGAAAAGGCAGCGGACTCGGCCTAGCGATCGTTAAGCGGATTATCGTACTTCACCATGGAAGCATTGACGTGCAAAGCGCGGTCGGTGAAGGGACGACGATCAAGGTCACGCTCCCGATCCTACGTAATGATTGATGCACAAACAATCGGTAACCTATAACGAAAAGTGTACCTTATAAAAAAACCTGCAACAGGCCCTTGTTGATCCTGCGCAGGTTGAGGCAATGTCTCGCTATTGTACTAATCAATTGAAAGGTCTCCTGATAACTGGAATAATTCGCGCACCACCTCGAATAAGCCGTTGCGCCCTTTCCCTACTGATTCTAACTAGTACAGAAATGTCAGTAGTGTTCTCAACGTCGAAGACTGAAAAAAACTGTCCATTTGCAAACAAGACACCTTTGAATTCAACTTTCTTTCCTCGACTCGGTTTTGGGACCTTGTTCTGAATAATTGTCCGCATCACGCCTGCACGAATGAGGCTTCTTGCTTGTTGGGGTGTTGTCCGGACAGCAAATACCGGATCAATTTCAACTCCGGGTGATTTTGCTTCTACCTCAACAATCAAGAAAAAACGGTTACCGATTTTTGCAATACTATTAGCGCCAATTGTAACGGGTTGGGTTTTTGCCATGTTCTATCACCTCCTGAATTACCATATGAAGGAGGGGGAAAAGATGATTGGTACAAGTGCCGTTTTCATATTTTTTAGGCTTATCGAACATAAATTGACTAGATTCGGCAACGCTAGAAAAACTTGATTTCGTTCACGCTCCGTTCATATTTCTCCTCTACGCTTTCTTACGAGCATTACCAATGAATGGGAGGAGCGGAACAATGGAAGTCGTGTGGCACGTATTGGATTCTTTCAAGTGGTTTACGGTTTACGAATGGGTGTTATGTAGTATCGACGTGTTGATTTTGATCTGGTATGCATTCCCCATACGCGTGTATTTCAGATGGCTTGATTTCGTCCCCGTTACAGGCGTCGCAGTGGCGGTCGCCAGCGTATGCAGCGGGGACATCACCATCCCCGCAATCCTACTATATGCATTTACTGGCGTGTTATTTGCGTGCACGGCGACGAAGCTTTGGAAGCCGATTTCTCACATTCCCGTGCCAAGGTACCGGTTCGTCAGAATTCTCCTGTGTGGGGCGGGTGTTGTTCCGATTGTCTTGGCTCTTTTGGTTGCCGGCGAGCTGCGCTACAATCCGGAGAGCGATTATAGCGAGCTGGGTTATTCCCAGGCTTTTGTCCAACTAAATGAACGGCTATCGCGGGAATATCCGTTTGAGGATTGGAAAAAAGTCAATTGGCAAGAGCGAAAAGCAAAGTATGAACCGATTTTTAAACAGGCGGAGCAAGCGAAAAACAAGGCATTGTACTACAAAACGCTGCGAGAGTACGTGCATTCCTTGAGAGATGGACACAGCAAAATCGTCAATGAAGATTTATACAGCGATAACCCGGTATTTCATGCGGAAGCGGGTGGCGGCTATGGAATCAGCACGATCATGTTGGATAACGGTACGATACGGGTTGATCTGCTGATACATGGAAGTCCAGCCGAAAATAGCGGGATCCAGCTCGGCGCCGAGATCGTCCGCTGGGATGGAAAAGCAGCGAAAGAAGCCTATGAACGCACCGTTTGGAGCGAAAATCCGACGGCAACAGAAGGGGATCGACGTGTAAACCAAGGAAGGTTCATGGTTAGGGCCCCTATTGGAAAAGAAGTCGAGGTGGAATACCGGAACATAGGCGACAGCCACATCAAAACCACAACACTCACAGCGTATGATGACAAGTACGAATCACTCAAAAAGACGAGGGTCAAGCTGAACCGAGAAGATCCTCCGCTCGAAGCCAAACAGCTGCCGAACGGGTACGGCTATGTGAAAATACGCTATTTTCTCCCAAGTCAATCGATGCCTGACCCTGTAAAAACGTTGGAAGAGATACTGATCGAGTTTCAGGAGCAAAAAGTAAAAGGCATCATCATTGATGTGCGCGATAATCCTGGCGGAAGCGATGACATGGTTGCGGACAGCTCCGGCTTTTTCGTCCAGGAAGAAAAGCTGTATGAAAACGTAAGTTACTACAATCGGAATACCGGGACGTTCGAGCTCAACGACTTGGAATCGCGGACCATCAAGCCGGCAGCGAATACTTACAACGGGAATGTCGCCATCCTTATTAACCATCGGACTACTAGCTCTGGGGAAGGACTGCCGATCGCATTAAAAGGTTTGCCCCATGTCAAAGTCGTCGGCTTTACATCAACGAACGGGTCCTTTGGCGTAGTGACGCGTCCGATTCGGGTTGCCATGCCAGAAGGGTATATCCTTGAATTTCCGGATGGGCGTTCACTCGGGGTAAACAACGTGATTCAAGGCGACAGCAATGATCATGGACAGGGAGGAGGCATCCCTGATGTGAAGGTGCCGCTCAATGAGCAAACGTTCTATGAAAAGGTAGTAGAAGGGAAGGATGTTGAACTGGATTACGCGGTTCAAGCGTTGGAACGAATGAAGTGAGCATACACCCCCTAAAACTGACAAAAGCGTAAAGTAGCCCCTCACTATGAGGGAACTAATTTACGTTTTTTACATACTACGATCCTTCTACCTGAGACTGTGAATGGCGCTGCGAGGCCTTTCGGTTGCCTTTTTGCTTCCAGCGGAACTGCTGGCCATCTGAGAGAACCAGCCCCACGATCGTGAGAGAAGCACCCAGCAACGCGATCCATGTGATATTCTCATGCAAAAGCAGTGCAGCTGCCATGATGGTAATCAGTGGTACCAAATAAATGTACAAGCTCGTCTTCACAGCTCCGAGCACGCCTACGGCCCAGTTCCAGGTGACAAAGCAAAGCGCAGAAGCGGCAAAGCCCAGAAAAGCCATATTCAACAAATTGGAGATATTCGCGAACCGCATCACATCGAGACGAATATCAAACATAAACAACGCGGGAATCATTAGCAGCAAGCCATAGAAAAACACCTTTCGCGTGCTACCAACCGTATGCTGCCCGAACTGGCTAATTTTTCGCATCAACACGGAATAGACAGCCCAAACCATGGACGCTAGGATTGCAAGCATATCACCCAGCGGGTTCAGCTTCAAAAGAAAGCTTCCATTGCAAATGATCAGCACGATGCCGGTGGTCGCTATGACAAAGCCTGCAAAAAAGCGCGGACGCAACGGCTCCCCCTCCAGGATGTAGTGCGCCAAAACAGCGGTGAAGAATGGGGCAATCGAGACGATTACGCCAACGTTCGAGGCGAGGGTATACGTGAGCGCGATATTTTCCAACAAAAAGAACAAAGTCACACCGCACAGTCCTGCCGCAATATAATGCAGCTCCTCGCGAACACCGTTTGTTCTCACACGATGCGGATACACGATCAAAAGCGAGAGATAACCAATGATAAATCGGAAAAACAAGATTTCCATAGAATTAAAATCTGCTAACAGCTTTTTGGTTGCGATGTATGTCGTGCCCCAGATCAGAATCGTCAACAACGCGGCGGCATGCCCCGCAGATCGGCTGGACGTCGCCATCATTTTGTCCCTCCGGCATCCACAAAAATTTTCCCATATTGCCGGGGCGTTAACCCGATCATCCGTTTGAAAAAATTCGAAAAATGACTTTGGTCGCTAAATCCGGTCCTCATCGCAACCTCGAGCGGGGAAATCCCTTGTTCGAGCAGTTTTCTTGCATTGCCGATCCGAATCGTTTCAAGGAAACTGTACGGCGAGATGCCTTTTTGTTTGGTAAATGAGCGGAGCAGATGGTATTTGCTCGTGTCAGCGATATCACTCAGCTGGTCGAGTGTGATCGCGCTTGCATAATTTGTTTCTAAATAATGGCATACCTTATCGATTTGGGAGTCAGGATTGAAGCCACTGTGCTCGGGCACTTCATCGCCGTATTCTTGCAGCAGCTGCTCGATGAGAAACAAGAACAGCTCCTCTTTTTTCAAATCTTCGGTTTCCTGCGAGATCATCAAGTGAAGTTCCCGCAATGATGATGCCAGTTCGCTTTGCACAAGGACGGTTTGCCGAAAGCGGGGGAGTGATTCATTGCCCGTAATCTCTCGAACCGCTTTTCGCATCGTCTCTTCCGGCACATTGAGTGCACGATAGTCCAACGTTCTCCCGTCCACCTGCTCACATGTATGGGCATCGCGCGGGTTAAAAATGACGACATCACCAGCGTTGATGATGTACTCCTTATTTTGACAGACCAAGTGACGCTGTCCCTTTTCGATGAAGCCCAACACATAGTAATCATGAAAATGGTTGGGGAATTTTTGCATAATCCCTTGAAAGCAATACGCTTCGACTTGTAAATTTTTATCGAAGAAGACCGTCCGTACCTCCGTTGCCACCGTTCAACCCCCTTGCCACGTCGTGTAGTGATACCTTACCACACAAAGCCTAGATGTTCTTGCAAGATATTGCTCTTGCGGGAGAAGGCACTTCGAAAAAAACATTTACGGCTCTTCCCTACATATGGTATAAACATCTCCATGACCAAACTTCCAAAAAGCTTTCATAAGCAAAGGAAGAAAACAAATTAAAGGAGGCACTATCATGTACCTACCGTCCGTCCGTCTGGACAACCAAGTCGCAATCGTCACAGGAGCGGGAAAAGGAATTGGAAGAGCGCTGGCCATTGGACTTGCTGAAGCGGGGGCAAATGTGGCACTGCTAGCAAGAACTCTGGATGATCTTACATCTGTGGCAACCGAAATCGAAAAGCTGGGACGAATTGCTTACCCGATCCAAGTCGACATGACGAAACGAGTTGAGATTGAACAAGCCGTTCAAACCATTGTAGAGCAGACAGGCAAAATCGATATTCTCGTCAACAACGCTGGCACGAATATCCGCCGAACCGCCTTGGAAGTGACAGATGAGGAATGGGAAAAAATCATCGACACGAATCTGAAGTCGGCGTACATCATGTCCCAAGTGGTCGCTCACCAGATGAAAGAGCAGCTGGGGGGCAAAATCATCAACATCTCTTCCGTTGACGGGCACTTGGCTGCATTGTCAGGTGTTGCGTATGGCGCCTCGAAAGCAGCTTTGATTCACATGACCAAAATTCACGCAGTAGAGTGGGCACTGTATGGCATTCGTGTAAACGCAATCGGACCATACTTTTTCAATACGCCTTTAACCGAAAAGGTGTTGGCTGATCCCGTGGTTCTGGAAGAGATTATCGCGCGAACACCAATGCGAAGAATCGGTGAGCTGGAAGATCTCGTGGGTCCGACTGTTTTCCTTGCCTCCGACATGTCCAACTACATAACGGGCCAAATTTTGTTCGTAGATGGCGGGATGACGATTTACGGTAACTAAGATCACTTTGCAAATAGTTTACATTCATATCCGATTCAGCGTGCTGGCAAAACGACAACAGCGATTATTGATTGAAAATTTCGTTTTCACCACGTATAATGACCGTAGGGTAAGCGGTTAATCAACTATAACGATAGTAAACACGGAATTGAGGTCGCTAAGTAAGACGGATGGCCCGTTTGGTTTTGGGAAAGCGCTTTTTAACGATCGAGTCGGGACGATGCTACCATTCCTGCAATTTCAACTGCTAACCTAGAAATTCGATCTATCAAAGAAGGGGGCAGGTCTGAAATGAAAGGAAATTGTCTGATCGTGCAATCGGGAGGACCTACTTCCGTTATTAATAGCACATTATACGGTATTGTGGAGAGGGCGAAGCAGTCCGGAACGTTGGGCAGCATCTACGGAGCACGGTATGGTTTGCATGGTTTGCTGCACGGGGATTACATTGATTTATCTACAATCCCTCTAAAGGAATTGGCTTACTTGCGTTATACACCGGGAGCAGCTCTGGGCTCATGGCGATATAAACTGGATAAGACGGATGAAGTGGATCAAATCGTAGCCCACTTAGAGCGCAACCAAATTCGATATTTGTTCTGCATTGGCGGAAATGGAACGATGTTTCTGGCTGATTTGATCCTGGCTGCCGCATCAGCGAAAGGTTACGCGCTTCAAGTAGTTGGCGTCCCAAAAACCATTGACAATGACCTCACACATACTGACCATTGTCCCGGGTATGGCAGCGCAGCTAAGTTTTTTTCCACCTGCCTCATGGATATAGCGATGGATCTCGGCAGTACATTGACGACCAACCGTGTGACGATCATCGAGACGATGGGTCGCAACACAGGATGGTTGGCTGCGGCATGTGGATTGGGTAGCAAGGAGAAAAACGAATGGCTACCCCGTATTTATATACCGGAGGTTCCTTTTGAGGAAGCAAGGTTCCTGGAAACGATAGAAAGAGATTGTCGTGAGAGAGGACATTCGCTCGTCATCGTTGCGGAAGGAATCGTCGATAAAGATGGCGCCATCATCGGGAATCATTCACATGAGGATAATGTCGGACGCCCTCAATTGGGTGGCGTTTCCTCGTACTTGAAAGCCTGTATCGAGACAGAGACGTCATTGACCGCCCGCTACGTGCAACCAAGCATTTGGCAACGAAGCAGTATGCGGACATCCTCATTCGTAGACATCAGCGAAGCGTATGAAATAGGCAAGCAGGCATGCGATTACGTCTTGGCTGGACATTCAGGAGACATGATCTCCATTCAGAGAATGCCCAACGAACGCTACAAAGTCGTTTGGAAGCCGGTTGCCCTTAAAAAAGTAGCGAGTGAGGAAAGAGCGTTTCCACTCGACTGGTATGACAAAAAGGTAAACTACGTGAAACAAGCGTTCTTTAATTATGTGCAGCCGCTGATCCAGGGTGAAGTCGAAATTCCGATGAAAAACGGTCTGCCTGTTTACAAGACGCTCGCTTTATAATCAGATTGACGGCTCATGCGTTGAACTATTCAAGAAAATCGAGGGAACTGAATGAAACCGACTATTTATGATGTAGCAAAAAAAGCAGGCGTCTCTATCGCAACTGTCTCAAAGGTCATCAACAATACTGGTCGGATCTCAGAAAAAACGAGAAAAAAGATTATGGCGCTCATGGAGGAAATGGAGTATCAGCCAAGCGTGGTGGCATCTGCACTAACGGGGAAATCGACGTATACGATTGGCTTGCTCATACCCGATTTGGCCAACCCGTTCTTCTCAGAGATCGCCAGAAGCATTGAGGATCGCGGGCACAGTCTGGGCTATAACATCGTGATTTGCAGTACGGACTACGACCCGGAAAAAGAGGCAAAGTACACGTCACTCCTGAAGCAAAAAAGCGTCGACGGGATCATTCTGGCGTCGGGCTTTGAAAACCTCAAGGGCGCTAAGGAGCTTATCCATCAAAACTTCCCGATTGCGGTAGTGGCGAGAGAAATCCCGTCCCTCGAGGTGGATACCGTCTCGATCGATAATTTCCTGGGAGGATACCAAGCCGCTTCACACCTGATTGGACTCGGCCACAAACGTATCGCGATCATCGCCCGGGATGTATGGAGCAATCGTGAACGGATTCGCGGCTACAAGCAAGCGCTGGAGGAAGCCAATCTGGAAGTGAATGATCAGATGGAGTTCGTAAAGGATTCAGCTGTCGAGAGCGGAAAAGAGATGGCCAGTAAACTGCTCGATTCATCTTCACCACCGACCGCCATTTTTGCCTGCAACGACTCGTTGGCAATCGGAGTGATCCAAGCGGCACGTCAAAGAGGTTTGTCTGTCCCGAACAATTTGTCGGTTGTCGGTTTTGATGATACGATCTGGGCAAAAATCAGTGATCCGCCGTTGACAACGATCGCCCAGCCGATCCGGGAGATGGGATATGGGGTGATGGATCTGTTAATTCAGGAGATCAGAGGACTCAAGCATATGAAGCAGCGCTTGATCCTTCTGCCGAAGCTTGTCGAGCGGGAAACCACGATGGCATATAGGGGAAAGTAAATAGCAGAAAATCAAACAAACATGTGCGATCCGGGATTCTGTAGCGGACTTGCATGAAGGTTATAATTTTATTCCGAGAAAATAACGTTTTGTACTAGAAAATAAAGGAATAGCAGTGGTAGAATCGCAGGAGTCTGTAAAATATTCTGTG
>NZ_RHHQ01000018.1 GCF_003710825.1 Brevibacillus fluminis
TGCCGACTTTATCGACAGCCTGAACAACCAGGATTCCTGGTTGTTTACATTTTTGACAACGATTCTGTTTTTATTTACGGATGACGATATGTTTATGGATTGAGCGCCTTCCACTCTGCGTCCGTATAGATGCGAGAGCGAGTCAAAAAGCGCACTCCTTCCGGTCCTTCGAGGGAAAACATGCCGCCGCGACCAGGCACGACATCGATGATCAGCTGCGTATGCTTCCAATACTCGAATTGCGCCTGACTCATATAAAACGGGCACCCGCCGATCTCACCGAGGAGCACATCATAATCGCCGATCAGGAAATCCCCCTTCGGATAGCACATCGGCGAGCTGCCGTCGCAGCAGCCCCCGGACTGGTGAAACAACAGGGGGCCGTGCTTAGCTTGCAGTTTTTCAATCAACGCCAAAGCCGTATCGGTTGCTAAAACACGCTTTACCGTTTCCATCATCAGCCTCTATTAAAAGAAGCCGAGTGCATTTTGGCTGTAGCTAACCAGCAAGTTTTTGGTTTGTTGGTAGTGGCTCAGCATCATTTTGTGGTTTTCGCGGCCGATACCGGAAACTTTGTAGCCGCCGAACGCAGCATGCGCTGGGTATGCATGGTAGCAGTTGGTCCATACGCGGCCTGCCTGAATGCTGCGGCCCAAGCTGTATGCTGTGTTGATGTCGCGCGTCCACAAGCCCGCGCCCAACCCGTACAGCGTGTCGTTTGCAATAGACAGTGCTTCTTCGGCATCTTTGAACGTCGTAACCGAAACGACCGGTCCGAAGATCTCTTCTTGGAAGATGCGCATTTTGTTGTTGCCTTTGAAGACGGTCGGTTGGATGTAGTAGCCGCCAGCCAAATCGCCCTCAAGCGCTTGACGCTGACCACCGATGAGGCATTCTGCCCCTTCTTGCTTACCGATATCGATGTAGGACAGGATTTTTTCTACCTGTTCCGTCGATGCTTGAGCACCGATCATCGTTTCCGTATCGAGCGGGTTGCCTTGCTTGATTTTGGCCACGCGCGCAATCGCTCTTTCCATGAATTGATCGTAAATGCTTTCCTGAATCAAAGCGCGGGATGGGCATGTGCACACCTCGCCTTGGTTCAGTGCAAACAATACGAAACCTTCCAACGCTTTATCGAAGAACGCGTCGTCTTTCGCAAACACGTCTTCAAAGAAGATGTTCGGCGATTTTCCGCCCAGCTCCAATGTAACTGGGATAATGTTTTGCGAAGCGTATTGCATGATTAGGCGGCCGGTTGTGGTTTCACCCGTGAAGGCGATTTTGGAAATCCGGTTGCTGGATGCCAGCGGTTTGCCTGCCTCCAGACCGAAACCGTTGACGACGTTCACAACGCCGGCTGGCAGCAGGTCGCCGATCAGTTCCAACAGTACCATGATCGATGCAGGCGTTTGCTCTGCTGGCTTCAAGACGACGCAGTTGCCCGCCGCAAGCGCAGGAGCAAGCTTCCATGTCGCCATCAGGATCGGGAAGTTCCAAGGGATGATTTGACCCACTACGCCCAATGGCTCATGGAAATGGTACGCCACTGTCGAATCATCGATTTGGGACAGCGCGCCTTCCTGCGAACGGATGCAGCCTGCAAAATAACGGAAATGGTCGATTGCCAACGGAATGTCTGCAGCCAGCGTCTCTCTTACCGGCTTGCCGTTATCCCATGTTTCCGCTACCGCAAGCGTTTCCAAATTTGCTTCCATACGATCCGCGATTTTATTCAAAATGAGGGCTCTTTCCGTTACCGATGTACGTCCCCATGCATCTTTTGCTTCATGTGCGGCATCCAGCGCCAGTTCGATATCTTCAGACGTGGAGCGCGCGATCTCGCAAAACACTTTGCCTGTCACCGGTGAAACGTTTTCAAAATACTCGCCTTTAACCGGTGCGACCCATTTGCCACCGATGTAGTTTTCATAACGTGGTTTAAAAGTCACTTTCGATCCAGGTTGTCCAGGTTGAGCATAAATCATCAAAAAACCCTCCCCATATGTAAATTTCTTACGCTGTTTTAAATAGCACGTATTATGCCAACATCCGCATGCCTGATTTTGCGCTTTTCGCTTCTCGCCGGCGCTGTCCACATGCTCCACTTTCGAACACCGAACTGTTCCATTATCGAACAACTTTAGACTATTCAGACAGTAATCGGGCAAACATGCTATACTGATGACAAAGATCATTTAGGTGCATAAGGGAGGGTTATTCCTTGGCATTCCTGCAGTATGCGGATTCTTCCGCTTTGGTTACCCGTTCATGGCAGCGCTGTCATCAAACCGGCCTACACCCAACAGACCAAGCAAATGATCAAATCATCACAGGCAAACGAATCAAAGAAATCATCAAGGAAAATCAGGCGCTGATCCAATACACCGTGCCGATTTTCGAAAAGCTTTTTCCGTTCATTCATCAAATGGGGCATATCGCCATGCTCGTCGACCGACAAGGAAACATCATCCACACGATCGGCGACCCCGATTTTGCCGACCATGCCCAGCGCGTGCAGCTTCAAGTTGGCGCCAACTGGGAAGAGAGCCGTAAAGGGACGAATGCGATCGGTACTGCCTTGGTTGAATCCCGCCCCGTGCGGATTCATGCGGAGCAGCACTTTTTCAGGGAAAATCAGTTCCTCACATGTGCCGCAGCCCCCATTTACGACGCGGATGGCGAATTTCTGGGCGTCGTCAACGTCAGCGGGCAGAAGGAAGGGTTTCATCCGTACATCCTCTCGCTGGCTAGTCTGGCAGCCGACTCGCTGCAGAACAAGCTTCTGTTAGAAACGTCCAAGCATGAACATCTTCTGACATTGAAGGAACTCGACCAAATTTCTGCCAGTCATCAGACACCACTCGTCTCGCTTGATCGCGATCGGCGTATCGTTCGCGCAAACGCCGCAGCCGTCGGGATACTCGGCAAAGATTGCCTGGGAAAAGAATTTGTCGGGAAAAAGGGCTATACGACCCAAACGATCTCGGATCAAACCAGCAAAATGTGGCGCTCTGTCGCCCTTCATAAAAAAGCAGACACTCCTGATCAACGCGGGCTGCTGACCAGCTTTTCACGGCTGGCCGGGTCCTGCAAACGCATCGTGCAAACAAAGGAGTTGGCTTTAAAAGCGGCGCTGACCCATTACCCCGTGCTTCTGCTCGGTGAAAGCGGAACCGGGAAAGAGGTTGTGGCGCAATCGATCCACCAAGCCAGTACACGGGCGACACAGCCCTTTATCGCCGTCAATTGCAGCGCGATACCAGACAACCTGGTCGAAAGCGAAATGTTCGGCTACGAAAGCGGTGCTTTTACCGGAGCAAATCGGGAAGGCAGCATCGGCAAATTCGAGGCCGCCAAGCAAGGCACGATCTTTTTGGATGAGATCGGCGACATGTCTTTGCGGGCCCAAGCCGCTCTGCTCCGCGTGCTCCAAGAAAAAGTCATCACCCCTGTCGGCAGCACCCGCACGAGACCGGTGCATGCCCGAGTGATTGCCGCCACGCATCGTAACTTGCCCGAAGAGATTAAGGCTGGCCGTTTCCGCGCCGACCTTTATTACCGGCTCAAGGGCATCCAGATTAATCTGCCGTCGCTGCGTGAGCGGAGCGATGTGATCGAGTTAGCGGAGCATCTGCTGCGCCAGATCAACGAAGATGACGCTCCGGTTCCGGTACTCGCGCCGGATGCCCAGAAGCTTCTTAGATCCTATCAGTGGCCCGGCAACGTCAGGGAGCTGCAAAGCGTGCTGATGCAAGCGGCCTTTTTGGCCGATGGCGGTGAGATTGAAGCACACCATCTGCAGCTTGATCTCCCCGATCTCGCTGCATACGATGACAACCAACCGATTTTATCGCTGCGTGAAGCCGAGATCGCCGCGATCCAAAAATCGCTGGCCGCGAGTGGCGGGAATGTAAGCAAAGCGGCTAAACTCTTGCAGATTGGACGCAATACCCTCTATCGAAAAATGGAAGAGTATCGCATTTCGAATACGGCGAACATGGGCAGTGTTTAGTGTATTTCTATTCTTTTAGACAGTATGAAAAACTCTTGACTTGTCCAGGTAAAAAATGATAAATTTGTGTTGACTATTTCTGCCGGGGTGGCGGAATAGGCAGACGCAACAGACTTAAAATCTGTCGGGAGTTTCTCCCGTACCGGTTCAAGTCCGGTCCTCGGCACCATACAACACAAGCAAACCATTTGGGACTCGTCCCGGATGGTTTTTTTGTTTCCCCTGCCAATCCATCGGCTACTGCATCGTTGCACATTAGAAAACCTGGCTACGCCAAGCTTTTTGGCGGATCCGCAGTTGCACTTATACAGAAGATTCTTATCTGTATAAAAATACGGCCCGATAGTGTACCCGCCCGAATGGCGAATCTGTCAGCACCGTATGTCCGTCTATTATTCTACTGTTTTCACCTTTTCCCAATCATTCGCTGCCGCAAGCTCGGTCGGGTCGAGATTCGGGATTTGCCAATCAATCGGCGTGCTGCCGATTTTCTCCAAAAACGTATTGGCACGCGAAAACGGCCTGCTGCCGAAAAAGCCGCGGTTGGCGGAAAATGGACTTGGATGCGGCGACTCGATGATGTAATGATGCGAGCCGGTAATCAGCTCACGCTTCTCCTGCGCATGTCGGCCCCAAAGGATAAAGACAAGCGGTTTTTCCCGGTGGTTGAGCGTCGCGATGATTTGGTCGGTGAACTGTTCCCAGCCCATTCCTTTGTGCGAGTTGGCTTGCCCGGCGCGAACCGTCAGCACGGTGTTCAACATCAGTACGCCTTGCTCTGCCCATTTCACCAGAAACCCGTTATTCGGGATGTAGCAGTTCAGATCGCTCTGCAGCTCTTTATAGATGTTTTGCAGCGATGGCGGCGTGTTGACACCCGGTTTGACCGAAAAGCTGAGGCCGTGGGCTTGCCCGGGACCGTGGTAAGGGTCTTGGCCGAGAATCACTACTTTGGCATCGTTGTACGGCGTCAGGTGCAGTGCGTTGAAGATGTCGTACATATCGGGAAACACAGGTCTCGATTGGTACTCTTCCACCAAAAATTGGCGCAGCTTCATATAGTACGGCTTGGCAAACTCATCTTCCAGCATGGGAGACCAGTCGTTTTTTAGCTTGGTCATAATTGTACGAACCACCTTACGCTTCAGTTGATTTTGGCATGACTTTGGCCCAATCCACCTTGTAAAAGCGGATCATGACGATGATGCCGAATGCCATTAAAAAGGTATACAGGGAAATCCACGCACCTACGCTGTTCAACCCGAAAACAAATGTCAGCAAATAGGTTAGCGGGACAAACATAGCAAAGCAGAGCACGAGTGACGTTTTGAACAGGAAGCCGGTGTCGCCGATTCCGCGCAATCCCCCTGCGTAAAAGTTAAGCAAGCCGTCGAACACTTGCAGAAACGCGGAAATCTCGATCAAAAACGCAGCGAGATGGTACACGTCCGGGTCAGTCGTATAAATGCGGGCGATCGGCTCCGCAAGCAAAAACTCGACCAAGCCGAGCAGCAGAATGAACAAGCTCCCGATCGTCGCTGTTTCCGTCCCCATTCTCCTCGCCATCTGCGCATTGCCCTTGCCGATATATTGACCGACCAGAATCGTGGCCGTCGACCCGAAGGCAAATGCCGGCATGAAACCGAAAGCCATGACGCTCAATGCGATTTCATTGGCTGCCAACGGAACCGTGCCCAATCGGGTCACGAACATCGTAAAAATAAACATGGAAAGCGCCAATGCCAATTCCTGCCCACCGAGCTTAAAGCTCTCCCAGCTGATGAGCTTGGCTTCCTGTCGATTGATCGGAATCACTGCTCTCGTATGGAACTGCGGATGCAGCTTGACGAAATAGACAAGTATACAGCCGATCAGCCCGACCAGCTCACCGATAAAAATCGACCAGGCAGCCCCGGGCAAGCCCAGTTCTGGCAGGCCCCATTTTCCATACGTGAGCGTGTATGTGAAAAAGATCATAAGCGCGTTGCTTGTAATGGAGAATACCATTGGCGTCTTCGTGTCACCGATTCCCCGCATGAAGCCGTGGAAGACAAAGCTTAGCGTGGAAAAGATCATCGCCCAGAAGCGGATGCGCAAATAATCCTCGCCTTGCTGGATCAACTCTGACGAGCCGCCCATCAGCTTCAGCAGCCAACCCGCACCAAACGTCCCCAGCAAAAAGACAAACAGCCCGATGAACAAACAAAGATAAAGCGCGATATGGGTGCGCTCAACCGCTTTCTTGCTGTCGTTGGCTCCGTAGTTTTGGGCAACCAGATAGTTGACGGTATGGCCGATCCCTGAAATAAATCCCCATACATTATACATGATAATGTTGCAGACTCCCACGATGGCGATGGCCAAGACACCCAATTGACCCACCATGATCAGGTTCACGGTTCCTGTCACTGTCCCCGTTGCGAATGAAGCAACAGACGGAATCGACAACCACAGAATATTCTTCCAATTTCGCATGTTAGCCGTCCTTTATCTAATTGTCATTAGGTTAAATATAGTCTTAATCATAACCGAAGATGCATATTGCGCCAAGCAACCAGCATGCATGAAGGCAAAGGAGACATACATCCTTCGCTCTCAAACGGCTCCATTACTGCGGTAGCAGGCAAAATCACCATGCTCATTGCACTAGAAAACCTGGCTACACCGAGCTTTTTGGCGGATCCGCGATTGCACGAAAAAAGAACCCCAATGCTACGGGGTTCCTTTCTTCTTGAATATGCACCTGGTCACGCAATGGCCACGTACACTTCGACGACGGCTTGCTCGGGATTCATGCAGCGTTCGTCATACCGCTCGAAATCACCCGTATAGGTCCGTTTCTCATCCGATTGCTCGAAATAATTCCAGATTTGCTGCCAGAGCTTTGGTACAACCTCTGTGATAGGTCCCTCTTGGGAGGTGAAAACGAGATACTTGGCTGCAGGCACCTCTTTTTTCACAAACCCTTCCGGCATTTCGGCGTGCTGATCCACAGCATGTCCAATCAGCGTCGTGTATCGGCCATTCACGTCTGCTTCATAATCGGTGTACAGTCCATAAAGAGCTTGATCAACCTTGGCAGGAGTCTTTTCGCTTACCTGTTCTTGAAAAAATCGCTGCCACAGCTTCGGGATTTCCCCGTCACCTTTGCACTCCGCCTCGTTTGTCGTGCTGGCGGCAATCCCCACGATGACCAGTCTTTCCTTCGTTTCTACGATTGGCATTCTTGTATCCTCCCAATAACAAACGTACGTTCCTATTAATAATTTACCAAAAATTAGAAACAGTGTCAAAACAAAATGCAAAAAGAGTGAAGGTCGTCAAAACCGGCTTCACTCTTTCAACAAGATGGCTGAACTGCCTGTCAGGCTTGGCTCCGATGCTTATTGAACCAGTTCAAAATATGCTTGAGCCGCTCAATACGATGCATCGGCTTCCCAGAGCGTGAAAGCTCATGTCCTTCATCAGGCGTCCTGACCAGCACGGTTTCGACGCCGAGTCGCTTCAATGCGATAAACCATTGCTCAGCTTGCTCCATCGGGCAGCGCAGGTCGTTTTCGCTATGCTCGATCAGGACAGGGGTTTTGACATTGCGTGCGTAGCGGATCGGGGAGCGCGACATGATGAGCTCCTCATTCTCCCATAAATCTGCGCCCGCGAATTCCGTGTCGATGAAATAAAAACCGATATCGCTTGACCCGGCCATGCTGTACAGGTTGCAAATGCTCCGCTGTGTCACCGCCGCCTTGAAGCGATCCGTGTGCCCCACGATCCAGTTGACCATGAAACCGCCGTAGCTGCCACCGGATACGAAAAGCTGATAATCGTCGACGTAATTGAGCGTGCAGGCATAATCCACCGCTCGCATCAGATCTTCATAGTCTTTGCCGCCCCAATCGCCCAAAACAGCCCGGGCAAACTCTTTGCCGTACCCTTGGCTGCCGCGCGGATTTGTGTACAAGACAACATATCCGGCTGAGGCAAGCATCTGGAACTCGTGATTCAGTGAAAAGCCGTAGCACGTGTGCGGCCCCCCATGTATTTGTAAAATCAAAGGATATTTCGCGCCAGGCTGAAAGTTCGGCGGCTTTAGCAGCCAGCCCTCAATTTCCCAGCCATCAGCACCTTCAAAACGGATGCGTTCCGGCTCCGATAGCGCAAGCTCGCTAAACAGGTACTTATTGAAGTCGGTGAGCTGTCGTTTTTCTCTGTCGCTTCCCAGCGATTCGACGTACAGGTCCCCGGTAGATTGCGGGTGTGCCGCTACATAGACCAAAAACGGCTCCACTCCATCATCGTGCATCGCAAAGGAGGTTACGACCAGGCGATCGCCGGTAACGACAGGCTCTATGATTCCGGTTTTGACTTCCACTCGGTAAATCCAGCAATTTCCGCCCTCCGTTACCAGAAAGTAAATATAACGGCTATCTTTGGACCATGTTGGCTGGTGCACGCCTGCGTCCCATTTCACATCGGTTCCGACCCAGTTTGCAGTTGAGCGGTCGAGCATCCCTGTCAAATTGCGTGCTTCGCCGCCTTCAGCGGGAATCAGCCACACTTCATCATTGCATGCATTGGTTTCCCCGTATTGGTGATCAAAGTAGGCAATCCACTTCCCGTCAGGCGAAAACCGCGGCGCCAAGGTAAAACCGGCGCATTGACCCAGCTTGACGCATTCTCCCGTCTCCACATCCAGCTTCCATAATGCGGGCACATGGTTGAAATCGCGTGTTTCCGAACGATCCGACAGAAAGATGATCGAGCGGCTGTCCGGTGACCAGACCGGGTCGATATCTTCCCAATCGCCATATGATACTTGCTTAGCTTCACCTGTTGCTGCCTCCACGACCCAAATATGATTCATATGGTGTCCACGGAACCCTTTGGAATCGTGTTTGTAGCGCAGCTTGGTGATCACTTTCACATCGGTCGTTGACGTATCCTCTACGTCTTGAATGAGACACGCCAGCCGTTTGCCATCAGGCGACCACGCAATGAACTGCACGGTGTTCGGCAGCTCGGTCAGCTGCTTCGCATCGCCGCCATCAGCCGGAATCAGCCACACTTGATCCATTCCCGAACGATTGGAGAGAAACGCGATGCTTTGTCCATCCGGCGACCATCTCGGACTGCGGTCTTTGACCAGGCGATCTGGCTGCGGGTGTGTAAAGCGGCTCCCTTGGTCCGTGAAGTCGGTCAGCCAAAGGGAAGAAAAATAGCCGTCCTTCTCCGCGTTCACTGCCGTATGGACGTAGAGCGCTTTTTTGCCATCCGGTGAAATCTGTACATCGCCTGTGAACTGCATCGAAAACAAATCTTCAGGTGTAACCTTCCGTTTTGCCATCCCCATTACCGATTCCCTCCATCCTTGCAGGCAGCGGCATTTTCCAGATAGCGCACCGTTGCCGTTACCATGACTTTGGCTGCCGCCAGCATCGCTTTTTCATCGATGTCAAATCGTGGATGATGGTGGGGGTAAGAGGAGCCCAGTTCTTCATTGCACGCCCCGGTAAAAAAGAATGTGCCCGGCACTTTCTGCAAGTAATACGCAAAATCCTCGCCGCTCATGAACGGCTCCATTTCAAAGACATGCTCCTCGCCTAGCACTTGCTTGGCGCTTTCGGCCAACAGCAGCGTCTCTTGCTTATGGTTGATCACCGCAGGATACCCTTTTGTATACTGCAGCGAATAGCTGGCATTAGAGGCTTCGCACGTCCCTTTTACGATCCGTTCCAATTCCCCCATGATTCGTTCCTGCACCTCAGGATGATAGGTGCGTACCGTGCCTTGAATGGTCGCCGTATCTGGAATGACATTGAACGCTTCGCCCGCATGAAAGGACCCGATCGTAAAAACTGCAGGCTTTTGCGGGTCGATCCGGCGGCTGACGATCTGCTGCAAATGCGTGATCAGCACAGCCCCCACCGCAATCGGGTCGATCGACTCTTGCGGGGCTGCGCCGTGCCCACCCTTACCTTGGATGACGATGGAAAAGCGGTCGGAAGCGGCCGCGATGGAGCCGCTGCGGTACCCAACAACACCCGTAGGAAAACTGGAGGATAAATGTGTACCGAATATTGCATCGACTCCGTCCAGACACCCCGCCTCAATCATCGCTTTTGCACCACCTGGGGCGACCTCCTCGGCAAATTGATGGATCAGCACGACATTTCCGGCCAGCTTTTCCCGATTGGCTTGCAGCACTTTGGCAACAGCGAGCAGTGTGGCCGTGTGCCCGTCATGCCCACAAGCGTGCATGACGCCCGGAACCTGTGATTTGTACGGTACGTTCTTCTCGTCCTGAATCGGCAGCGCGTCGAAATCCGCTCGCAAGGCGACCGTTTTGCCCGGTTTGCCGCCACGGATGTAGCCAATCACGCCATTGCCGCCTACCCCCGTTTTCACGTCAATCCCGAGTTCAGTCAAATACGCCGCAATCTTTGCCGGCGTCTCCACCTCTTCAAACGACAGTTCCGGATGCATATGAAAATAACGGCGAAGCTCCACCATTTCCTGGTACAGCTCCGCCAATTGGTCATACATGGTTTCGAGCACGGAATTTTCTCCTCTCTCCGCCAGCTCCTATTCTGAGATGAAATAATGCGATAAGTCGAGCTGGTACTTGGTTACGATCTCGTCGATCTCTACTTTCGCTTTTTTCAGCATGTCGATACAATGCTCAACCTTCTCGTCCGTCATCCGATAAGTCGGTCCCGAGATGGTGAGTGAACCCATGATTTTGCCGTTATAATGGAAGATCGGCACAGCCAGCGCGATGATATCCGGGGTATACTCCCCCTCGCTGCGAGCGATCCCGGTCTCACGAATCGTGGCCAGGTCAGCACGCAATACGTCCGGGTCCGTCATCGTCTTCGGTGTATATTGCACCAAGCCTTGAGCGATGATCTGCTCGACTTTTTCCTCCGGCATAAATGCCAGAATGGAGCGGTAGGAAGCGCCCACGTACAAAGGGGCTCTGCTTCCCACCGTTACGGTATATCGCACGACATTGTCCGGCTCCAAAACCTCCAATGTCAGTCCCTGGTTGGTGTCCAGGCTGGTCACCATGACCGATTCACTGGTCGCTTCCATCAATCGTTGCAAAACCGGACGCAATAGCTTGCCCACATTCATCGCGTCATAGCTTAACAGCCCCAGCTCCCAGAAGCGGATACCAAGGGAGTATTTCTTTGTCTCAGGATCTTTTACCAGAAATCGATTGGCCTCAAACGTGCTGAGAATACGATAGACATTGGCATGGCTGATTCCGAGCTCTTTTGCCAATTCCCGTGCTCCCCATGAGGTTTTCTCTTTTGTGAAGCAAAGCAAAATATTAAGTGCAAGATCCAGCGTTTTTAACAATGAAAAACTCCCCTTCTCCGATATTAGCCTTGGTGCAGGAAGTCGATCGCAGCCGCTACATACACTTTCGCGCAGCGAATCACATCTTCCACAAGCACCTTCTCATTAAAATTATGAATGCTTGGCAGATAGGCAGGCCCATACTGCAAAACAGGTATTGAATAGTTGCGGAAATGGCGCGCATCGCTGCAAGCCCATTGCAGCACGCCATATGCATGTTCATTGGTAACGTACGAAATGTTGTCTACAATCGCCCGGCAGACCGGGTCTTCCGGCGAGGAGTAGTTCGCATTGCTGCGGAAGCCAAACGTCTCGATGTCGTAGTCGATGCCCAATTGGTCGAGCTTGCCGCGTACGAATGCAAGCACTTCATCGCCCGTCACGCCAAATGGCAGCCGCGTGTCCACCTCGACGACGCATGTGTCTGGAACGACGTTCGATTTCGTGCCGCCTTGAATGGTACCAATGTTGCAGGAAATGCGTTCAAGTATCTCTTTATACTCGATCCTCTCATTTTCCTTCATATATACTTTGGAAATCTCAATAATCGGCTTCATTTCCTCAGGAATGTTCACCGGATAATTCCACACCTGGCGAATCTCTTCGATTGCGCGGAATGCATCCGTAATCGCGTTCTTCCCGGCAATCGGCGCGAGCGAGCCGTGTCCGGGCGTACCTTTTACCGTCAACCGGAAGTGGCAGGCACCTTTTTGACCCAATGTCGGATTCAGCGGGGACGACGGTTCCGCAATCATCGCGCCATCACCCTGAATCAATCCACGTTCCAAAAGCCACGGCACGCCGAGGTCGCCGCCCGTTTCTTCATCCGGCACGATCGCCAGCACCAACTCGCCTGGCAATTCGAGGCCAAGACGCTTCAAGATCGTCATGGCAAAAATGATTCCTGCCAAGCCGCCCTTCATATCGCTCGCACCCCGGCCCAAAATCCAGCCATCCTTCACTTCCCCGGCAAACGGATCGAAATCCCATCTGTTTCTGTCACCGGCTGGAACGACATCGGTATGACCACAATAAATCAATTTTTTCCCTTTGTCGCCACATCCGATACGCGAGATCAAATTCCACATGTCTGGGGCCGCTTCATGCCAAGCGGTTTCAATGCCGTGCGTTGCCAAATAATCAGCGATATACGTGCTGATCGGGGTGGAATTTCCCGGCGGGTTTTCACTTGGGAATTGAATCAGCTTGCAGCAAAATTCGATCAACTCTTGCTGATTGGCTTCTACGGCTGCGATCGCTTGGTCTTTGAGAACGCGGATTGCTTCACTCATTGTACCTTCACCTTTCCGTCGAGGGTTTGTAAGTGATTCATGGTGCCGTACAAAGAAACGATGCGCTCGAATTCTTGTTCGTCATAGAAGGAGCACTTGTTCACGCCATACCATTTCGCCGCTTCAATGACAAAACGAACGGTCTGCTCCACATCGATCAGATGAGTCGCACCCGTCGCACAACCAGCCACCGGCACGCTCGTTGTGATCGCCACGCCTACTACCGGGCTGTTTGTCGCCACGCACGGCTGCAAAATGCTGTTGAGGTGATACAAGTCATTGCCATACGGCGTAATATCTTGCGTCGTAACCGGGAACGTCACCGGCATTTTTCCTGTTGTTTGCTTCATCAGGTCAAGCAAATCATTGCTGATGCGCAAAATGTATCCTTCTTTTACAGTCGGCGAAAGCGCGAAGCCGTTATGGTTTACCACTTGGTTGCCCTTTGTCGTATCGATAGACAGGATCGCATCCATTTCGGTTACAACTTCATATTTGTTCATTGTCAAAATATCGACCGGCGAATCCATGAACGGAACTGGGTCATGCGGCTGTGTCGGCGCATCCGGGCACACATGGGTTGTCAAAATGACATCGCCCGCCAAAGCGTCTCCGCGCTGCTGCATTTCCACCAGCTTGGCTGCTGCGGCCAGGCAAGCCAGTGCCCCGTCGCCATCGGAAACGAATCCGATTTGCTCCGGACGTGCGCCCAAACCGCCGAGACGACCGACGATTCCGAGCGTCGGCGCTGTTCCTCCGTTGCTTTTGCCGTTTTTCCCCGGCACGGTCACCTTGATGAAGTCGGTCGAGCCTTTATCCCCCTCGACTGTTTGCACGACCACATTCGTAAAGCCTCGATCGGCAAAATATTGCTTGATCGCTTCACCGCTCGCAGTCGAGCTGTCGAGCAAATCGAACATTTCCATCACATGTTTCAAAGACATCGTCTTGTTCCTCCTGACGTTACGCGTGTTGTGTTAAGTATCATCTCGAATCTATCCAAGACACCGGGTATCCGGGCCGTTTTCTTCCACGTTTTAGCCAGACGGCTAGATTTCGCCAGCCAAATGGCACGCCACCATGTGGCCGTTTTGGTAATCGCGCAGCACAGGGCTGTCGGTTTTGCATGCCTCCGTCGCATACGGACACCGCTTATGAAAGTGGCAGCCGGATGGCGGATTCATCGGGCTTGGCACATCTCCCGACAAAATGATTTGCTGCTTTTCCTCGAATGGACTTTCTTTTGGCACCGCGGACAAGAGCGCGCGCGTATAAGGATGCTGCGGGGAACGGTAAATTTCCTCATAGGTTCCCAGCTCGACGACGCGGCCCAGATACATGACGGCAATCCGGTCGCTAATATAGCGCACCACGTTCAAATCGTGGGAAATAAACATGTAGGTCAGTTGAAATTGACTCTGCAAATCTTTGAGCAGATTGATTACTTGCGCTTGAATCGATACGTCAAGGGCGGATACCGACTCATCGCAGATCACGAGGTCCGGATTCAAGGTGAGCGCCCGGGCGATGTTGATGCGCTGGCGTTGGCCACCGCTGAATTCATGCGGATAACGCTGCGCATGGTATTCGCTCAAGCCGACAACCTCTAACAGCTCTTTTACCCGTTTCTTCTGCTCAAGCTTGGTCCCGACGCCGTGGATCAAAAGCGGCTCCATGATCAGCTGCTCGACGGTTTTGCGCGGATCGAGCGAAGCATACGGATTTTGGAAAATCATCTGGATCGATTTTCGCTCTTTTTTCATCTCTTGCTCGGAAAGGGTGACCAGATCCTTGCCTTTAAACAAGACAGAGCCCGCTGTTGGACGGATCAACTGGGTGATCAGCCGGGCCATTGTCGACTTGCCGCAGCCGGACTCGCCCACGATGCCCAGCGTTTCGCCTTTGAACACATCAAAGCTGACGCCATCTACCGCTTTCACGAAACGGGACGGTTTGGAAAACAGCATGCCATCCTTTACGGGGAAGTGCTTTTTCAAATCTTGTACCTGCAAAATGGTTTCGCGCATGTTATTCTCCTCCTTCCCTGACGAGCTGTTCCGCTTCGGTTTGGAAATGGCACGCTACCATGTGGCCTTGTCCCACATCCAACAAGCTTGGCTTTTCGGCAAAGCATTTGTCCTTCGCATAGCGGCAGCGCGGCGCAAACAGGCAGCCGGAAATGGCTTTGCGCAAATCGGGCGGGTTGCCGGGAATGGAGGGAAGCTTGCCCTTGTCCTTCGTGTCTGATTTGATTTGTGAATCCAGCAGTCCCCACGTGTACGGGTGGCGCGGATTGCGGTACAGCTCCTCGACCGTGGCGTACTCGACGGTATTGCCCGCGTACATCACAAGCACTTTATGGCAGCTCTCCCACACGACGCCAAGGTCATGGGTAATCATGATGATCGAGGTTTTCAGCTTTTCCTGCAAATTTTTCATCAGTTGCAAAATTTGCGCTTGAACCGTCACGTCGAGCGCCGTTGTCGGTTCGTCGGCAATCAGCAGCTTGGGGTTACAAGCCAGGGCGATCGCGATCATCGCGCGCTGCCGCATTCCCCCGGAAAACTCATGCGGGTATTGATCCAAGCGACGCTCCGGCTCGGGAATGCCCACCAATTGCAGCATCTCGACCGCGCGCTTTCTCGCTTCCTGCTTGTTCACTTTCTGGTGCAACCGGATCACTTCTATGATCTGATTGCCCACGGTATAAACCGGATTGAGCGACGTCATCGGGTCTTGGAAAATCATCGAGATATCGTTGCCGCGAATATGCCGCATTTCCCTGTTGGATAGCTTTGTGAGGTCCTTGCCTTCAAACTCGATGCTACCGTTCTCGATTTTGCCGGGAGGTGATGGAATCAATCCCAAAATAGCGGTAGCCGTCACGCTTTTCCCCGAGCCGGATTCGCCCACGATCCCGATGCTCTCCCCTTGACCTAAGTCAAAGCTGACACCGTTGACGGCTTTCACGACGCCCGAGGAGTAAAAATATACTTCCAAATCCTTTACGCTAAGTAAAACGTTTGGCTGTGCCACTTGTTCATCACCTCATTTACACCTTCATTTTCGGGTCTAGAGCATCACGCAAACCATCGCCGAACAGATTGAACCCAAGCACCGAAAGCAAAATTGCCAAGCCGGAATAGGTGGCCATGTGCGGAGATAATACCAAGAAATCCTTTCCGTCCTTCAAGATGCTTCCCCAAGAAGCCGTCGGCGGCTGAACGCCAAGTCCCAAAAAGCTCAGAGCCGCTTCGGAAATGATTGCTCCGGCCACGTTCATCGTTGCATAGACAATGATCGGCGCCATGCAGTTCGGCAAAATATGGCTGAAAATGATGCGGGAATGATTGGCCCCAAGTGAACGCGTAACCTCGATATACTCTTCTTCCTTTACGGAAAGCACTTGTCCGCGAACGATGCGGGCGAAGCCGGGGATGTTGGCGATCCCGATTGCCAGAATCACATTAAACAACCCGGAGCCAAGCACGGTCATCAAAGCGATAGAAAGCAAGATGAACGGAAAGGCAAACAATCCGTCCATGGTGCGCATGATCATGGCGTCAATGCGGCCGCCGTAATAGCCGGCGAGCAAGCCGAGGATCGTCCCCAAAATGCCGCCCAAGCCTACAGCAAAAACGCCGACGACCAACGAAATTTGTGCGCCATATACAATCCGACTGAACAAGTCGCGCCCATAGTTGTCTGTACCAAGCAGGTGTCCATTTACGCCCGGTTCTGTCAGGGTGTTTGTCAAATCCATTTTTAGCGGGTCATGCGTTGCAATTAGCGGGGCAAACAATGCCGAGATGATCATGATGCAGATGATGATCAAGCCCACGAATGCCAACCGATTTTTGAGCAACCTTCTCATGATGCTGTTTTCATTTTTTTGCTTTTTCGGGGAAAGCGGAGCGTCGGCGGTTGAAACGGTCGTCATGTTACTGTTCACGTTCTAACTCCTCCCCTTGTTCGAAAGATTAACGCGTGGGTTCACCACAGCGTACATGATATCAACCAACAGGTTGACGACGACAAAGATGACAGCAATAAACAAAACGGTTCCTTGTACGACCATGAAATCGCGGCTTTCGATGGCATCGACCACCAACCGTCCCATTCCTGGCCAACTGAAGATTGTTTCGGTCAAAACGGCGCCGCCCAACAGCATGGAAATTTGCATCCCCAACACGGTCAAAATCGGCGTTAACGCATTTTTCAAAGCATGTTTCCAAATCACCCAAAATTCCAAAAGCCCTTTGGCGCGGGCTGTCTTGATGTAATCCTGTTTGATGACCTCCAGCATGCTGGAGCGAGTAATACGTGCGAACGTCGCCATCGGAATGGTACTGAGCGCCACGCTAGGCAAAACAAGGTGCTTGATCACATCGCCTAAGCCTTGGTCCATCGATCCCATCCCGGTCGCCGGCAGCCAGCCCAAATTGACGCTGAAGTACAAAACGAGCATAACGCCCAGCCAGAAAATTGGAATGGATACACCGACTAAGGAAAGAATCATCACGATGTAATCCCAGAAAGAATTCGGTTTTGTTGCGGAGATGATGCCGGCAGGAATTCCAATCAGAAGCGAAATCAGCAAGGCACTTCCGGCAAGCATCAGCGTGCTTGGAAAACGCTCAAGAATGAGTGAGGTAACCGACTGGTTGTAGTTAGGCGAGAAGCCCAGATTCCCGGTCAGCAGATCACCGATGTAATGAATGAATTGGAGGTAAAGCGGTTCGTTTAATCCCAATTTTTCGCGCAGGGCATTGATATCTTCCACAGAAGCCTGTGGACCCAGCATAACTGCTGCTGGATCCCCAGGAATCAACCGTGTAATGATAAACACTGTAATGGCCACTACGAATAAAGTGGGAATCAAATCAATCAGTCGTTTTAACACTAACTTGAGCAACTTGATCTCCTCCCCATCTTCAGAGGGCTAATACTTACTTGTCCAACCAGACGTTTACGCCATTACCAGCGATGACAATGGAGTTGTCGGCTTTCACGTTGAAGCCTTGTACATGTTTTTGAGTCCCTGCAACGATTTCGATCAGACCGAGCTCGATGCGAGGTCTTTCATCAACAATCAGTTTCAAAGCTTGGGAATACAGTTCTTTTCGTTTTGCTTCATCGGTTGTTTCGCTTGTTGCGCGATCCAAGAGCTCATCGACTTTCGGATTGTTGAAGCCGTAACCGTTTCCGAGAGCGCCGATTTGCTTGCTGTGGAACATTTGGAAGAGGAAGAAATCAGGATCTGGATACCAGGTCCAACCAGCGATGTACAACGGCGCTTTTCCTTTGGAGACGATATCGCTGAAGGTACCCCATTCAACCGTTTTGATCTCCACATTAATGCCCAAATGTTCTTTCATTTGTGTCGCGAAAATCGTTGCTTCTGGCACGCGGGATTGCGCTACATAAATCTCGGTATTGAATCCGTTTGGATAGCCTGCTTCAGTCAACAGCTGCTTCGCTTTTGCAGGATCATATTTCGGTACGTTTGCTTCTGCGGAAGCATCATAGCCCCAAGAGCCTTTTGGCAACGGCAGCTTGGAAGGCTCTGCTCCGCCCCATTGGTAAACCGCTTTGATCAGGCCTTGCACGTCTGTGCCCATCGCCATCGCTTCGCGCACTTTCACGTCTTTCGTCGGGCCTTCCTTCATGTTCATACCCAGGTAGGAAATCGAAAGGCCTGGCGTAGTGAGCAAGGACAGCTTGTCATCCTTTTGTACGATCGCGCGGTTTTGGCCTTTGATATCGGTTGCAATATCGATGTCGCCGGAACGGAGCGCGTTTGTCATCATGTTTCCGTCGGTGATGAACTTGAAGGTGATGCCGTCCAAGTGAGGCTTTTCACCCCAGTATTTGTCGAAGCGCTTTACTTTCACATCACCATCGTTCGCCCAGCTTTCCAATTGGAAAGGACCGGTACCGACCAAATGCTTACCGAAATCATCGCCCCAGCCTTCCACTTCTTCTTTTGGAACGATGACGTTACCTACGTCAGTCAATGCAGCGAGGACTGCAGCGTTTGGAGCAGTGAGGTGTAGCGCGACTTCATTCGGCCCTGTTACTTCCACTTTTTCAACACCGCGCAGACGGTTCATCGCCGAATGCTGTGCAGAGCGCTCCAGGCTGTATTTCACATCTTCCGCTGTCATCTTGCGGCCGTCCTGGAATTTACCAGGCTGGAAGAATACGTTGTCTCTCAGCTTGAAGGTGTACACCTTCATGTCGTCAGAAACTTTCCACTCCGTTGCCAGAGACGGTTCGAGTTTGGACAAATCTTGGTTGTACACAACAAGCGTGTCCGCAATGTTGCGCATGACATTCGATTCGTAAACAGCAGTGTACTTGATCGGATCAAGCGTTTTCGCATTCGCGGAAAGCGCGAGTGTCAAAATGCCGCCATCCTTTGGCTGCCCGCTTGGTTGTGCAGCTTGCTGATTGGATTGAGTCGCAGAGCCAGCATCAGGCGCTGGTGCCGATTGCCCACCGCCGCATCCTGCCAAAGCAAGCATCGACAGTACGGCAACGGATGACAAAACTTTTGGTAAGCCAAACCTTTTTCTCACATTTACTCCCCCCATTTTTTCTGTGTGTATCAAATAGTGATACAATGGTTCATTATTTGATACTTAAGATATTCGGATTATAACAGACAAAAACAGCAAGTGTAAATACTCTGAAAAAAATGTGTTTTTCATCAACTTTGTCTTTTGCCTGAAAAATAAAAAAACAATTTGCGTTTTTGTCCAACAAAAAAACCGCCGATGCACATCCGGCATCAGCGGTCTTTGGCGTAACAGATTTATTTCGGCAGCTCAAACGAGCTTTTCAGCGATACGATCAGATTGAACACAAGCTTCTCTGCTGTCGTGTTTTTCGGATCAACGTTAAAGTAACCGTGACGGAAAAATTGGAACTTGTCATGGGCTTTCGCATCTTTCATGTTCGGCTCCACGAATCCGTTCACGATCTCCAAGGAATTCGGATTGACGTTGTCGAGGAAGGACTCCCCTTCTTCCGTTTGGTTGTCCATGATCAACGGCTCATACAGGCGGAATTCCGCAGGAACCGCATGGGTCGCATCTACCCAGTGGATAGTGCCCTTCACTTTGCGCCCGGTAAAGCCGCTTCCGCTCTTGGTTTCCACATCATAGGTGCAGTGCAGCTCGACCACATTGCCCGCTTCATCTTTCACGACGTCATTGCATTTGATGAAATACGCATGCTTCAGGCGCACTTCATTGCCTGGGAACAAGCGGAAATATTTGCTCGGCGGATTTTCCATAAAGTCGTCTTGCTCGATGTAAATCTCACGGGAAAACGGAATTTGCCGTACGCCCATCTCCGGATTTTCGGAGTTAATCTCCGCATCAAGCCATTCCACTTGCCCTTCCGGATAGTTGGTGATGACGACCTTCAACGGACGCAGCACGCCCATCGTCCGCGGCGCTTTCAATTTCAAATCTTCCCTGATGAAATGCTCCAGCATTTTCTCATCGACCACGCTGTAATTGCGGGCGACACCGATCTCACGGCAGAAAGCACGGATCGACTCAGGTGTAAACCCTCTGCGGCGCAGACCGGAAATGGTTGGCATGCGCGGATCATCCCAGCCGTCCACAAATTGCTCGTCAACAAGCTGCTTCAATTTACGCTTGCTCATGACCGTATTGGTCACATTCAGACGCGCAAACTCATATTGGTGCGGCACATGCGGCATTTCGCACTCTTGGATCACCCAGTCGTAAAGCGGACGGTGATCCTCGAATTCCATCGTACAGATGGAGTGCGTAACACCCTCAATCGCATCCTCGATCGGATGGGCGAAATCGTACATTGGGTAAATACACCATTTGTCGCCGGTGTTGTGGTGGGTCGCATGTGAAATGCGGTACAGCACCGGGTCACGCAGGTTAATGTTTGGCGAACTCATGTCGATCTTGGCGCGTAGAACCTTTTCACCGTCTTTGAACTCGCCATTGCGCATGCGGGTGAACAGGTCGAGGTTTTCTTCCACCGACCGGCTGCGGTACGGGCTTTCTTTGCCCGGCTCGGTCAGGCTTCCGCGCAATTGGCGCATTTCCTCGGCGGTAAGGTCGCACACGAATGCTTTGCCCTTTTTAATCAATTGGACAGCTCGATCATACATTTCTTCAAAGTAATCGGAAGCAAAAAACAAGTTGTCCCAGTCGAAGCCGAGCCACTTGACATCTTCCTTGATGGATTCTACATACTCTACGTCTTCTTTCAACGGATTGGTATCGTCAAAGCGTAGATTGGTCTTTCCTTTGAATTCATCCGCCAGCTCAAAATTGAGGCAGATGGATTTGGCGTGGCCAATGTGCAAATAACCGTTCGGCTCTGGGGGGAAACGGGTAACAATCTGATTGACGCGACCTGACTCCAGATCATCAATCACGATGTTTTTGATAAAATTCGATGGAATCGTCTTTTCCATTTCGCTCAACCTTTCATTCGCAAAAAATCATCGTACACGAACTTCTTCTTATAAATAATACTGATTCATCGGCGCGAGTTCAACTTAATCAGTGGATAAACATTATCTTTCCCTTATCAACTGTATGCCCAAAAAGAGAAAAGCCATCCGTCCGATTCTCAAAATCTACGAAATCGGCACAATATAACGGAAAATATGTTCCTTTCCGCAAAAAGTTAGCCGGTGCGCCTATCCATTTCTAGACAGGCTTCACCGGCTATCCTTTACCGTTTTTCTTTTTCCCAGCGAATCCAACCGTGTTCCTCGACGATCTGCAAAAACTTTACCAGACGGGGCAAAACAGGCTCTGCCGCTTCACCGAACCGCGTCCCCAGCTCCTCAGCGATTTCCTGGACCGTCTGATTCCCCGTGCATTGCGAAAGCACCTGTGTCCCCAAATCATCCAGGCGAATGCGGAAATAGGCAGGCTGCTTGAGGAACCGGACGGACAGTCGCTCGAGCCAGCTTTTTCGCTCGACAAGCAGGATGGAAGCCTCCTCCGAACGGTCAAGGCGCACCGTTGCCGTTAAAACGGGTGACATGGCAAGCAAATTATGCCGTTTTTTCATGACCGCCCCTCCAATGGCTTAGCCCGCAGCGATACCCACCACAGCACAAGCGTGACGATGAGGAAGAGGACGAGCGAAACCAGCCCGTTTGCAAACAAAACATGCTCAGGCATAGCCACCTTGAGCCAAATCATGATTGCAATGATTACGCCCAGCAAAGACTCACCGGCGATCAATCCCGATGCAAAGAGGGTACCAGTTTCCACTCGGCTCTTTTTCAACCCTTCATCCTTGGTGAATGCCTCAATCAGCCAGCGCACGAACCCGCCCACAATGATCGGGGTGCTTACATGGATCGGCAAATAGATGCCGACCGCGATCGTAAGCGACTGCAAACCCATGAATTCGAGCGCGATGGAGGTCGCGGCACCGATCATAATCAAGTCCCACGGGAGATTATTCGCCATGATCCCTTCCACAATGACCTTCATCAACACCGCTTTCGGTGCGGGTAACGCCGTAGAGCCCATTCCGTATGTAGCATGCAGCACCGCAAGGATGAACCCGATCACCAACCCGGAAACAGCCACCCCGATCAACATCGCCAGCTGCTGCTTCCACGGCGTCCCGCCCACGAGATACCCGGTTTTGAGGTCCTGCGAAATGTCACCCGCCACAGCCAGCGCCGTGCAAATAATCGCACCGACCGTCAATGCGGCCACCATGCCGTTCTGCCCGGTATAGCCAGCCATCTGAAACACAAAGGTGACGATCAAAAGCGTCGCGATCGTCATGCCGGAAACCGGGGAGGACGAGCTGCCGACCACACCGACGATGCGCGATGCCACGGTCACAAACAAGAAACCAAAAATGACGATAAAAATTGCCCCCAGGATGCCTACGTTCGTAAACGGCGCAAACGCGATGATCAGCAATAAGACCACGATTCCCCCGAACAGCCACTTGGAGGAAATGTCATGCTGCGTACGATCGACAATCCCTCCGCCGTTTTGCCCGCCACGCTGAATGCCTTGCAGTGTATCACGCAGCGAGCGCCCCAACATCGGTAATGTCCGCGCCAGCGTAATCAGGCCGCTGGTTGCGACGGCACCCGCACCGATATAACGGATATAAGCGCCCCAAACGCCCCAAGCGTCCATTTTGCTAATCAGATCGCTCGCAGGCAAAATTGGTGTCGTTCCCGCCATGCCGAAAAAACTAATCATGGGAATAAAGACAAGCCACGCCAATAACCCGCCCGCAATCATTTGCCCGGCAATGGACGGACCGACGATATAGCCGACACCCAGCAAAGCGGGATAGGTGTCCATCCCGATGACCGCATTTTTAAACCGGCCCACATTGGTTTCGATTTCCGTCTTGAACAAGAGGAAGCCGTCCCCAAGCGCCTTGAAAATTCCTCCTACGATAAACCCACCAAAGACAAGGCGCGCGCTCACGCCGCCGGTCTCGCCGGAGATCAGCACTTCCGCACATGCCGTCCCTTCCGGATAGGGCAGCGTATGGTGCTCATTGACGATGAGCAGGCGACGCAACGGCACCATCATCAATACCCCAAGGAAACCGCCCGTCAGGACAATAAACGCCAGGACAGACTGGCTGGGGGTCAGGTTCCAAAGAAACAGCGCCGGAATCGTGAAGATCGCACCGGCAGCAACGGCCTCACCTGCCGTCGTCATCGTCTGGACGATGTTGTTCTCCAAAATCGATTGGCGTCGGAATACCCCGCGCAACAAGGCCATCGAGATCACCGCAGCAGGGATCGATGCGCTGACGGTCATGCCGATCTTCAAGCCCAAATAGGCATTGGCCGCTCCAAAAACGACCGCCAGCACAATGCCCAAAACAATCGCCACCGCCGTTAGCTCCGGGAGCGATTTGGATGCAGGCACATAAGGCACAAACGTTGATTTTTGTGCAGAATCGTTTTTCATCACTGGCTACCTCCCCATGCTTGTCTCGTTCCTAGTAACGATGCACACGGAAGTTATTATTTGTCTCTTTGATCCAGACAAACCAACCACGGCAAAAAAATTACCGTAATTTATGCGCCGTGGTTCTTTGCACAGTTTCTTTGCACCCAAGGAAAGTTTCTTTGCACTTTTGTACAAAATTTTTTCGCTTTTCCCGCATTTTATTTGTTAAAATGACTTGGCACAAAAACTGCAATACTAAAAGCTGAAAACGCATTCATTAACGCGTCAAAATCAGCAACGAAAAAGAAAATGATTAAAGGAGAGGTTTCATGACAGCGTTGAACAATCAAAGTCACGAGTTGAAACGTTCCATGAGCAGCAGACACCTGTTCATGATTTCCCTGGGTGGAGTAATTGGTACCGGACTTTTCCTCGGTTCCGGATATACGATCGGTCAAGCAGGCCCTATTGGCGCGATCATTTCCTATCTGGTTGGCGGCTTCATCATGTATTTAACCATGCTCTGCTTGGGTGAGCTTTCCGTTGCGATGCCTGTTTCCGGTTCGTTTCAAACCTACACCACGAAGTTCATCAACCCTGCTGCCGGATTTACCGTCGGCTGGATCTACTGGTTTGGTTGGGCTGTCACTGTTGCCTTGGAACTGCTCTCGTCGGGATTGACGATGCAGCGCTGGTTCCCTAACTCCCCTGTCTGGCTTTGGTGCCTGATTTTCGGGATTGTACTTTTCCTGTTAAACGCATTGTCTGCACGTGCTTTTGGTGAGACTGAATTCTGGTTCTCTAGCATCAAAGTTTTGACGATCATCCTGTTCATTATCTTGGGCGCTTGCGCGATGTTCGGCCTGATTCACCTGAAAGGCGGACAAGCGGCGCCGATGTTGAGTAATTTTGCGAATGCGTCGATTTTACCTCATGGCATTACCGGGCTTCTCCTCACCATGATCACCGTTAACTTCTCCTTCCAGGGAACCGAGTTGATCGGGATTGCAGCTGGCGAGAGCAAAGAGCCGGAAAAAACCATTCCAAAATCGATCCGCACTACTGTTTGGCGCACATTAGTCTTTTTCGTTCTTGCAATCTTCGTCCTGTCTGGTTTGATTCCCACCGAGCAGGCTGGCGTTATCGAAAGTCCGTTTGTCGTTGTGTTTGATAAGATCGGTATCCCTTATGCAGCTGACATCATGAACTTCGTCGTGCTGACGGCACTCTTGTCGGTAGCGAACTCCGGTCTCTATGCCGCAACACGGATGCTCTACTCTCTGTCTAAAAACGGCATGACCAGTCCGAAGCTAGGTATGGTTAATAAAAAAGGCATCCCGATGAATGCACTTCTGCTGACGTTCTTAATCGCGCTTCTCTCGCTCATTTCGGGCGTCATCGCAGAAAATACCGTATTCATGTGGCTCTTGTCGATCGCAGGTCTGGGCGCACAAGTCGGCTGGATTTCCATCTCGGCATCCCAGCTCGCGTTCCGCAAACAATATTTGGCCAAAGGCGGAAAAGTGGCCGACCTCAAGTTCGTTACACCGCTTTACCCGATTTTGCCGCTGGTCGCCTTGATTTTGAACATCACCGTTCTGATCAGCTTGGCGTTTGACCCTGACCAACGGATCGCGCTGTACCTCGGCATTCCGTTTATGCTGTTCTGCTATTTCTTCTACAATCTGCGGATGAAAAAGCAGGTACCGCCTGGAAACCATAACGCTGCATAAATAAACAAAAGCCCACTGACAACGGATTGCTCCGATCAGTGGGCTTTCTTATTCGATTACACTTCTTGCAAAATGCCTTTCAAGAGCGCGGCAAACTTGTTACGAGCGTTGCCTGCCGCCTCAAACACTTCATCCGCCGTAATCGGCTGCGGCAAGATTCCTGCAGCCATGTTGCAAATGCAGGAAATGGCCAGCACGCGTAGCCCTGCATGGTTCGCTACGATTACTTCCGGTACTGTCGACATGCCGACCGCGTCGCCACCGACAATCCGCATCATCCGAATTTCCGCTGGTGTCTCGAATGCCGGACCGCTCCACGAAACGTATACGCCTTCTTGAATATCGATTTGCTGCTTGTCCGCAACTTTCCGTGCGAGCGCACGCAGCTCAGGATGATAAGCGGCGGACATATCCGGGAAACGCACGCCCAGTCGCTCATCATTCGGTCCGATTAACGGATTGATGCCCATCATGTTGATATGGTCGGAGATCACCATCAGATCGCCTGGCTGGAAGCTTTCATTGATAGCGCCACACGCGTTGGTGATGATCAGATCCTGAACGCCGATCGCCTTCATCACGCGCACCGGGAAGGTGACGGACGCTGGGGAATGCCCCTCGTAGTAGTGGAAGCGGCCTTGCATCGCTACGACGACCTTCCCCTCCAGCTTACCGATCACCAGCTGACCTGCGTGGGATTCCACTGTCGATTGGGCAAAATGAGGGATGTTGCCGTACGGAATCACGACTGCCTCTTCGATTTCTCCAGCCAGACCGCCAAGACCAGAGCCCAGAATCAGACCGATGGTAGGACGGTAGTCGGTTTGCTGCAAAATATAATCACGTGCTTCCTCGATATGTTCAAACGTATGCATGGTTCTCCTCCTTCATCGCTGTGCAATTACTATCTTTCAATGAAAATACCAGTCATTGCACACTTTGACAAGGGAGATCAGGACCAGCCAACCGATCAAAACGACTTTTCCTTTGCGAGAAATTGCGCAAACGCTTGCAGCGAAAAACGTTTACCACACAGCTTCTCCACTCTCTCCTGCCACGTCTGCGCCTCGGACGGTTCCATAAATACATTCTTGATCACCTCAAAAACATCCGCCTGCCCATAGAGGCCGCCGATGGCAAAACGCTCGCGAATCATATCCCGCACGCCATCCGCGTAAATGTAATCTTGTACATATACCGGATACGCAAGAAACATCATTTCCGCAGCAGGGTGCATGCCCATGCTGTCCCCGCCAAAAATCTCCTGGAAAACCCGGTCCGCCATTGCTTGGAAATCGTCATCCGGATTCTCATACAAGGCACGCTCTACCATACTTTGATAGAAATAAAATTTGGTCAATGTAAGCGAAAAGAGATGCTCTGCCTCAGCAGTCTGTGCAAGCACCGCTTCCTCAATGCCGAGAAAATCCCGCAGCCATTCCTTCTGCGAAGCGATCGTCATCACGATCTCTGCCATCGCCTCATGTCCGATGATGTTTTTAAACCGGAACAGCTCCGGCGATTGCTGCGCTGAGAAAAATTCGTACAGCGCATGGCCCAGCTCATGCATCGCCACGCCATACCGGGAAAAGCCGTCCTGCTTTTTCAAGGCGATCCGCAGGTCATCCGTAGCGATCGCGTTCATCATCCCGCCATACGGGATGTCAAGCAGCTCGATTTGCAGCGGCATCCGCTCAGGCTCGAGCCCAAAATGGCGGCAGGTGAAATGGAGTGCATCTTTGATCCGTTCCTGCGGAAATAACGAGCGGGGAATCTCCAAAAAGTTCAGAGCGGCATAAAACGCGTCGTAGTATTGCGTACCTGTGTACCCCCACTTTTCTTGGAAGCGCTGTGACCATTCCCGGGAAATCGGCCTTGTTGCCTCCATCATTTGAAAGCCTTCCGTTCGGTACAGCTCGAAATCGAGCTCCATGATCCCCTCAAACAAGTAGTGGTGATAAGTGGGATAGCCTTTTTGCCGTGCCATCTCGTTGCGAGCTTTGACCAGCGCCCGGAACTCCTCTTCCATCTCGACGGCTGCGTGATTCACTTGATCAAATAACGCTTTGCGCAGATCACGATCGGCATTCGCCATCAAGTGTGATTGCACCGACGAAAACGGGTACGATTCTCCCTGATGGGTAAGCATCAGATTGGTCAGGTGCGTTTGCAGCTTGTTTTTCAACGCTGCCACAGTCGGATGATTCTCGATCTCCTTCTCGCGCGCAGCGTTTTGCAGCACTTTAAGCCTTCTCTTCCACGTACCATCCGCAAGCTGTTGCTCCCATTTGCCAAGCACCTGGGCGAAGCGCGGATCGGTAAAGAGCACAAAATGCTGATTTTGCAAATCTTCTAAACGAGCATCCTCCTGATTGCGGGTGACCGCCTCATATTCGAGCAGCGTCACCAGCCGGAAGCTTTCGTCGAGCTTGCGCAATTCCTCCTCATACGCCGCTTTCCACGCCTCTTCTTCGCCGATCGCGCACAGCAGATCAAGATCGAAAATGTTTGTCATCGCGTCCCACTCCTCGCATGTTCTTTTACTAGTAGACTAAACGGAAAAAGTCAGAGGAATATCAGAGAAACGCCGAAATAATGTGCAAAACATTCAAACCGATCTGGACTTTTGCTCGTTACCTTAGGGAGAATAGAAGCGATCAGGAAAAAGAGGTGGGGGCTGTCTCATGAAGACATTGAGCGACGCTGACATCATGCAGCTTGTCATGCAAAAACAGCGGGCAGCACTAGAAGAGCTGTATGACCGCCACATCAAATTGGTCTACTCCTTCGCACTGAAAGCGACGCGCGACGAGCAGCAGGCTAAGGCCGTCGTGCAGGCGGTATTTACACGATTATGGACAACTGAAAAAGGCTACGACCCCGAAAAAGGGCAGTTCGTCAACTGGCTTTTGACGATTACCCGGCATATCACCATTGATCATCTGCGCGCGGAAAAGCGTTACCGTAACGTCATTCCGCTCGAGCCGGAGCGATGGGAATCCATTACCGATCATCCCGCAAACGACCCTGCAGAGGTCGCCTCCCGCAAGCTGATCCGCGAGCAAGTGGAAAAAGCATACCGCTTTCTTTCGACGAGCCAAATCGAGCTCATCCAGCATTTATACTGGGAGGGCTATTCGCTGAGCGAAATTGCCAAGATGCGAAACGAACCGATTGGCACCATCAAAAGCCGCTTGCATCAAACACTAAAAATTTTGCGCAATCATCTCGTACTGGAAATGGAGGGATGAAACATGAAAATACCCGGTACATGTTTATCAGCTGATGAGCTGGTTTCCTATATCGTCGGTCAGATAACGGATCAAGAGAAAAAGCATGTGGAATCCCACCTGATCGCTTGTTTCGCGTGCAGGCAAGAAGCAAAAGAGCTACAGGAGGCATGGGAATTGATACCTTACCATATGGATGAAGTTGCGGTTCCAGCTGATTTGAAGCAGGAAGTCATGAGCTCCATCTTCCCCGCTGATGCCCCTGTACGGGAATCAGGCTGGAAAAAACGGCTGGCGCGCGTCTTCGCTTTCAATCCTCATTGGATGAGCGCGGCACTGGGGCTTTTCCTGATCATCGCCTTTGCCTATAACATGAGTCTTCGCCACGAGCTTGCGCAATTGCAGCAGCAATCGCTGCTTCCCTCCCAGGTCTTGCAGGAATACGCGCTCAAGCCGACAGCTGACACGCCGCCGCAAGCCCAGGGAAAAGCATGGCTGTATACGCAGGGAGAAGTGAAAAAACTTGTCTTTCAGGTGCAAGGGCTGACGTGCACCGATGGACCGGAGGCATACCAGGTTTGGCTGATCCATGAAGGAAAACGAAAAAGTGCGGGTGTCTTCCGCGTCGATGAAAATGGAAATGGCTTCATGACGTACGAGATGGGAAAAGACCAAGTGGCATTTGAAGCGATCGGTATCACGCTGGAGCCAGATGCGGCGGGTAACAAGCCGCGTGGAAAAAAAGTTTTGGGCACGTAGCCTGATCGATCAAACCGCTTCCGGTTTTCCATCGTTATCTTGAGTAACAAACGCTCAAGAGGAGGAATGAACCATGAAAAAAATGATGTCTCTGCTTCTTTCCGGCGCTATCGTCACAGGGATGCTAGGGTTGGGAACGATGAGCGAAGCGTATCCAGCTGCTGCTGCCTCAACGGCTCCCGTAAAAGTGCTTGTCGCCGGAAAGGAAGTCCATTTCACTGCACAGCCCGTGCTGGTCAAAAACCGCCTGCTAGTCCCGGCTGAAGCGATGTCGAAGCACTTGGGGATGACGTACGCGTATGATGCCGGCAAGAAGACGATCACGCTCAAAATGGCATCCAATCTCTATGTGTTCCCCATCGACAGCAATTCGGCCACGATCAACGGGGTTCCCGTTACATCCGATGTGTCAGCCACAATGATGAACGGGGTTCCCTACATACCGTTGCGCTTCCTCGGTGAATATCTCGGCATGGGGGTAACCTATCAAGCGGCGACTCACACTGCAGCGGTGAAAACCGACAATGTCGCCTCCTTCCGCATCCTCTCGCCAAAAGAAGGAGACGTCCTGCATACCACTCAAGTCAAAGTAGGCATCGCTGCCTTCCATCATCAACTGCTTGACTTCCGTCAGCATATGCAGGCCGTAGCCGGGCAAGGCCATATCCACGTATGGCTTGACACGGACCCCAAAGATCCCAAGGTAGCCTATAAAATGATCTCGGGAGAACCGGCCGTATTCGATAACGTGCAGCCAGGAAACCATACGCTGACTGTTCAGCTGGTTGGCAATGACCATAAGCCACTCGTCCCTGAAGTGAAGCAGGTTATCCATTTCCAAACGGTGGCGTCTCCGACGGAAAAGCCCGCCCCTGCGCAAGCGACGAAAACGTATTCTGTTGATATCCATTCCTACATGTTCATGCCGGGGGAAATCACAGTGGAGGCCGGTTCAACAGTTACCTTCACGAATTCAGACGATGTTAACCATACCGTGACCGCCAAGGATGGTTCGTTCGACAGCGGCCCGATCAGCAAAGGAAAATCCTACTCTGTCACGTTTTCCAAGCCAGGTGTTTATCAAATCTACTGCAAACCGCATACCTTCATGACAGGTACAATCACTGTGAAATAAATAACCCCCCTTGTGCGAGAGTAGGCTTTGACCAGCGTCAAACCAACTCTTCCCGCACAACGGGGGTTTTTATTTATTTTATGGCTTCCGCACTCGTCTCCAAGCGGAGCGTCTCTGCTGCTGGCTTTTTCGGCAAGCCCGGCATCGTCATGATGCTTCCCGTCAATGCCACGATAAACCCGGCTCCCGCCGATACTCGGATCTCACTGACGTGAATCTCGAAATCGGTGGGCGCGCCCAACCGATCTGCCTGATCGGTGAACGAATACGGCGTTTTCGCCATGCATACAGGCAAATGAGACAAGCCCATCTCTTCAATGCGCTTAAGTGTCTTAGTTGCAGCCGCGGTATAGACGACCGATGAGCCGCGATATATGTTTTTGACGATCGTTTCGATTTTCTCCTTTACGAAGAGGGAGTCCTCGTAGAGGAGACGGAAGGTGTCTGCGTTCGACTCAGCCGCGCGAACCACTTTTTCAGCTAGCTCCTTGCCGCCTTTCCCCCCCTCTGCCCAAACGTTGGAAACCGCTACCTCAATGCTGTTCCGCTGACACATGGCGATGACCGCATCTAGCTCTGATGGCAAATCGGTGGCAAACCGGTTGATCGCCACGACTGCCGGTATCCCGAATCCGCGCAAATTTTCCACATGCCGCAGCACATTGGCGAATCCCATTTCCAGCGCCGCCTGATTTTCAGCTTGCAGATCGGCAATTGCGATGCCTGCGTTGTATTTCAAGGCGCGTACGGTGATGACGACAACAGCCGCCGATGGCGTCAAACCCGCTTTCCTGCATTTGATGTTAAAAAACTTCTCCGCCCCAAGGTCAGCGCCGAATCCCGCTTCCGTCACGACATAATCGCCCAGCTTCAAGGCGAGCTTGGTGCCGATGACGCTGCTGCAGCCGTGTGCGATGTTGGCAAACGGGCCACCGTGAACGATGACCGGAGTGCCCTCCGTCGTCTGCACCAAATTCGGCTTCAAGGCATCCTTGAGCAAGACGCACATTGCCTCCACCGCATTCATTTCCTTTGCGGTGACAGGCTGATCGGCGAAATCGTAGCCGATGATGATCCGGTTGAGCCGCTCGCGCAGGTCATTCATATTCTCGCTCAAGCACAGGATCGCCATGATTTCGGAAGCGGTCGTGATCATGAAGCCGTCTTCCCGTGTCGTTCCGTTCCCGTCCCCAAGCCCTACGACAATATTGCGCAGAGCCCGATCATTCATGTCCATCGCGCGTTTCCACACGATCTTCTTCGGGTTGAGCCCACGCACATTGCCATGATGGATATGATTATCGATCATCGCCGCCAACAGGTTATGCGCGGTCGTGATCGCATGAATGTCGCCAGTAAAATGCAGATTGATATCATCAGCGGGAAGCAGCTCCGCATTGCCGCTTCCTGTCGCTCCGCCCTTCATGCCGAGGCACGGACCGAGAGAAGGTTCGCGAAGAGCAGCAATCGCTTTTTTGTCAATCACATTGAGGGCTTGCGACAGCCCGATAGTCGTGAGCGTTTTCCCCGCCCCGGCCGGATTCGGGTTCATCGCCGTTACCAAAATCAGCTTTCCGTTTGGGCGATGCTTGACTTTGTCCCACAATTCTGGAGCCAGCTTCGCCTTGTATTTTCCGTACAGCTCCAGGTCCTCTTCCGGAACCCCTGCTCGTTGCGCAATTTCGACGATCGGTTTCATGAATGCCTCCTTAAAACGTGATCTTCCACTACTCTATTTCCACATGCTTATCTATTTTCCTTGGTCCCTTCCCGGCCCCCATCAATCAGATGAGACCAGAACAGGGACGGTGCGTTATAATACTTATATATTCGCTAGTTGGGAGGGCTCCGACATGATGGTAATTATATGGCTGGTCATTTGGACCCTCGGCTTTCTCGTCTTGTTCACCGACCCGAAGCAAACCTCAATACGTTGGGCGAGCGCCACGGCCTTTATCGGCGGCTGCGGCTTTTTTTCAGCAGTAGTGGACGAAACGTTATACCCGCTGTTCGATCATTTTGCAAATGTGCAAACGGCCGTAGAACCTACCTTGATGTTTATCAGCAGACTCTCTTCTTTTATTTGCCAAGTGGGTCTGCCCTATGCTTTCTTTATGTTTGCCATTCATTCCGGTGATTTCATCGTACGCAAAACGAAAAAGCTGATCCAGTATCTTGCATTGATCCCGCCTCTATTCGTGCTTGCCACGACGCCGATTTACCCGGTGCTTTCGTTTAATTACTGGGTGATGGTTAGCTGGGCGCTTCCGTATTTCCTCGCAGCGAGCGTCATCCTGATCGTGCTGTACCGCAAGGAAAAAGACCCGCAGCTACGCCGAAGCCGCCTGTTCACCAACATTTTGGTCATCGTCCCCCTGATGTTCGTGTTCACGACCATCTATATCATGCGGACGCAAAATCAGTACGAAGCCTGGCGATACAACATGCTGATCGTCGGGATTCAGTTTCTTCTCATCTTGTTTATCAGTGTCAAATACGGCTTCCTCGGCGTAAAGTTCCGGGTGGAGAGACGCCGGTTGCACAGCACGTTGCGCGCGTTGACATCCGGCGCCCAAATCGTCAATCATACGATCAAAAACGAGATTGGAAAGATCACCCTGTTCGCCGACCGCATTCAATCATATGCCATTGAGACGAACCAGCCGGACTTGAAAAAGGATGTCGATATCCTCATCCAGTCTTCCCAGCATATACTGGACATGATGAACCGTATCCAAGGGCAGCTGCAGGAAATCACGATTAAAGAAGAGGTAATCCGCCCGGCCGAGCTGATCGACGAAGTCCTTCGTAACCTAAAACCGTATGCGGAAAAATACGCGGTAGTGCTCGAGACCGATCTCGACGTGAGCTTGTTGATGCGCGGTGATCCCGTACAGCTGAGAGAAATTTTGACCAACCTGTGCATGAATGCCTTTGAGGCAATGAAAGAAGCCGGAGGCACGCTGATTCTTAGACTCTATTTATCCAAAAAGCATTTGGTCATTTCGGTCACAGACACCGGGGTAGGCATCTCCAAGGAAAATCTGCCCCATGTCATGGACCCTTTCTTCTCCACCAAAAAAACCGGGCAAAACTATGGTCTGGGTTTATCCTACTGCTTCAATGTCATGCAAAAACACCAAGGGACGCTGGAAATTTACAGTATTCATGGCGAGGGCACGACCATTTATCTATATTTTCCCCGTAAACGATTGGCGACCAACTAAACGATAGAAAAGGAGGGGAAGCTGGCATGACACGCATTCACGTACTGCTAGTCGAAGACGACCACACTTGGCGCGAAGGCCTGACCTCGTATATCAACAAAGAAACCGACATGACCGTGGCCGGAACAGCCTCGTCCAAAGAGGAAGCAGTCGCTGTTTTTACCGAGCTGAAACCCGATGTCGTCCTGATGGATATCAACCTGACGGAAAACAATCTGGATGGGATTGAAACGGCGCTTGAGCTGACTGAACTGCAACCCGACTGCCGCATCATCATGCTTACCTCGTTGACTGCGGAAGACGTCATGGTCGAATCATTCGCGGCAGGCGCCGTCAACTATATCAGCAAAACCGACTTCAAGGAAATTCCCGACGCGATTCGTGCGGCTTACAACCGTCAATCCGCCATTCACCCGACTGCCGCCGCCGCATTGCGCAATGAATTTTTGCGCCTGAAACAGGAAGAGAGCAAAAAGCTGCTCTCGCCGGCTGAACGCGACATTTTGCAGCTGATTCATAAGGGACAGACCCAGTCGGAAATCGAAAAAACGTTATTCATCACCAAGCGGACCATCAAAAACCATATCAACCGCATCCTGAAAAAAATGGGCGCCAAAACGAGCAAGGAAGCTGCCGCCAAGGCTAAGCAAAAAAAGCTGTTCTAGCGCCATTTTCGAATACTGTAGGCTCGTATTAGCATCAGGTACCAATGAATGTTGGTACTTTTTTTATTCCACCCACGCCGTAGAATGAAGGCAATAATAGCATTCGGAAAGGTGTGTTGTTTCATGTTTCTTATACACGCACTCATCAAATTGATCCTGACTATCTGGTTCCGCCCTCGCCTGACAGGCTTGCACAAAATCGACTTTTCCAAGCCGTCCATCATTATCCCGAACCATGTCTCTCTGCTTGACGCCATTCTTCTTTCCTTCTCTCTCCCAAAACAGACAACCTTTGTCGCCAATACAGAGATCGCCAAGAAGTTTTCGTTCTTTCTCCGCTTCCGAAAACATCTGGCTGTCGATCCGCTCAACCCATACTCCATCCGCCAAATGATCCGGGTGATCAAAAACGGCGAGTCGCTGGTCATTTTCCCGGAAGGTCGGATTACCACGACGGGCGGTCTGATGAAAATGTACAGCGGCGTGGGGTATTTGGCGCTACGCACGGGTGCAACGGTATACCCGATCATCATCCAAGGCCTGGAGCGCTCGATTTTCTCGTATCTGAAAGGCAAGCTGCGCCTTTCCTGGTTTCCGCGCGTCACGTCGTCCGTCGGAACCCCCTTTGTTTTGCACAGGCAAGAAGAGCTTTCCATGCGCGAGCAAAAAGCTGCAGCCAGCGACAAAGTCCTCAAAACGATGCAGCATGAGCTTTTCTTGGCGCGAAACAAGGAGCACGTCAATCTTTTCAACGAAATGCTGGAAGCTGCCCGTCTCAACGGACGTAAGACGCAGATCGCTAAAGATACTGCCAGCAGCATCACCTACCAGACGCTGATTATCGGCAGCCACCTGCTTGGAAGCAAGCTGAAAAAGGCGCTGGCAGGGAAGCAAACCGTCGGAGTGCTGCTGCCAAATGCCATCGGCCATGTCGTCACACTGTTTTCCCTGTTCCGCAACGGAACGACACCAGCGATTCTGAACTTTTCGCTCGGGATTCGCTCCTTGCTCGACTGCTGCGAAACAGCGGGCATCGATACGGTCCTGACTTCCCGCCAGTTCATCGAAAAAGGCAAACTTGAGCACTTGATTGAAGGTATGCGGGGACACGTGACCTTTTTATATCTGGAAGACATCAAAAGTTCTGCTACCGCGGCAGATAAACTCACCGCGCTTTTGCAGGCGGCAAGCGGGAAGAAGGCGGAAGCCGCTGTCAACGAGCTAATCCTGTTCACTTCCGGTAGCGAGAGCAAACCGAAGGGCGTCATCCTGACACACGCCAACTTGTTTGCTAACATTCAGCAGGTCAGAAGCGTCATCGACCTGACGTCTAAGGATAAAATTTTCAATGCGCTTCCGATGTTTCACAGCTTTGGCTTGACGGCGGGTACGCTGCTGCCAGTCATCGCCGGATTCCCTGTTTTTCTGTATCCGAGCCCGCTGCACTACAAAGTGATTTCAGAATTGTGTTACGATCAGAATATCACCATGCTGTTTGGCACGTCGACATTCCTGGCTGGCTACGGAAGGTATGCGCATCCGTATAACTTTTACTCATTGCGTTACGTTTTTGCTGGCGCTGAAAAACTGAAAGCCGATGTGCGGCAGATGTGGATGGATAAGTTCGGCATCCGTATTTTTGAAGGCTATGGGGCAACCGAGACGTCTCCGATCTTATCGCTTAACACACCTTTGGCCAACAAGTCAGGAACCGTAGGCCGTCTCTTGCCGGGCATTGAAAGTAAGCTTGAAGCGGTGGAAGGAATCTCTACAGGTGGTCAGCTGCTTGTAAAAGGAGCGAATGTGATGAAAGGGTACCTGATTCACGGCACAGGATTCCAGCCTGCCTCGGAATGGTACAAAACGGGGGATTTGGTGGAGATGGATGCGGAGGGCTTCCTCACGATCAAATCGAGGATCAAGCGTTTTGCCAAAATCGGCGGCGAAATGGTCTCTCTCAATCTGGTGGAAGAGCTAGCGGCACAATGCTACGGCCACTCCGATTTTGCGACGGTCACCGTCACCGATTCACGGAAAGGCGAACGAGTGCTGCTTTACACCTCTGACGAAACCGTCCGCCTTGAGCAGCTGCGTGCCTTTTTGGCAGAGAAGCAATACTCTCCGCTGCTTCTGCCCGCTTCCGTCCAATGGATTGAAAAGCTGCCGCTTTTGGGCAGCGGAAAAACCGACTATGTCACCTTGAAACAAATCGCCGAACAAGGAATGGTGAAATCATGAAGGCACGATTACAACCGCTGCAAGCCCTTTATTTTACTCAGTTTTTATCCGCCTTTGCCGATAACATGATCTTGTTTGTCATCAACAATTTGCTGACGGACAACGGTTTTTCACCCGCATCGCTTGCACTCGTATCGATCTCATTCTTTTTACCTTATCTCTTTTTGGCCCCGCTTGTCGGACCTTTTGCCGACAAACATCCGAAATCATTCGTCCTGATCATCGGGAATTTGATCAAAGGGCTCGGGGTTGTGTTGCTGCTGATCACGGATCACACACACATTTTGTTCTTGATGCTGGCTTACTTCACGGTAGGCGTAGGCGCTGTTGTGTACTCACCGGCCAAATACGGCATCTTACCTGAGCTGACTGACAATGAATCCGCCTTGTTCCAAGCCAATGCCCGCATTGAAGCCTATACGATCATCGCAATTTTGGCAGGAATCGGAGGCGGTGGAACAATCGCTTCCATGACATCGCCTACCTTATCGTCATTGATTTGCCTGGCGCTGTATTGTGCGTCGTTGCTCATGACCTTCTTCATTCCGCGGATGCACGGAAATGAAGCGATCCGTTACGGCAAGGAAGCGCGGCGTTTTTTTGCAGACGTAAACCTGCTGATGCGCAAACCGGAAACCAAGCTGTCGCTGATTGGTACCGGCTCATTTTGGATGAGTTCGGCAGTATTGCGGGTGGCGGCGCTTGCATGGATTCCCGTGTCATTGGCCATCGACCCGAAAAGCTTTGCAGTTTCGCTGATTTTTGCCACAACTTCGATTGGGATTGTCATTGGTGCGTTTCTCGCGCCTAAGCTGATTCCACTTCACCGTTTCACCCGTTCCCTCTCGTATGGGTTTGGCTTGTTTTTCCTTATCGTCTTGTTCCCGTGGTTCCATATCACGCCTGTCGCGATCATGTTCCTGCTGATGATCGGTTTTACAGGCGGCGCGTTTATCGTACCGATGAACACCGTCCTTCAGGAAGAAGGCAAAAAAATGGTAGGTTCCGGTAAAACGATAGCTGTGCAAAATTTCATCGAAAACTTGCTGATGATCGTCGGCTCCGGCATTTATTACATCATCGTTTATCTTGGTGTCTCTGTTACGGGTGCAATAATTGCGCAAGGCATCCTGCTCCTGCTGTTCCTGATCTACCTTCGCTTTTTCGTCAACATTCCTTCGCAGCGTCGTTATCATGCGGAGGAAAAATAACCGGATGTATGGAAAAAAGCCTTGGGTTTCCAAGGCTTTTTTCCATGTTGGGATTAATGCTCACGCGTCTCGCTTGTCGTGATCAGCAATCTGACCTGTTTCTTGGTCAAATAGCTGATAAACAAGTCCGGATCGACGCACAGCTCAGCCGGTTTGACGCCGGTTGCCTGAATCTCACCGCGCAGCAGCATCTGCGCGACGATGGATGCCGGAATCGCCGTCGCATACTGGGTCGCGCTCACATTCCAATCGCGGTGATAGTTGGTCAGCAGCTCCATTTTCACTGTGGTCCGGTTCCCGTTTTTCCACCCGATTACTTCCACCATCAATTCATCTGTGCCCCATTGCGGCTCTTCCTTCAAGCTTTGCTGCAACAAGGACACCAGCTGGCGTCTTGGGCTCGGGCCTTCCGTTCCTGATTCGGTGTTCATAAAGCCCATGCTGCTAAACAGGCGAATTTTTTCAATCGTAGCCGGGTCCCACGTATCTTTGTAGGTGATTTGCTTTACCTGCGGGTAGCTGGTCGGCAAGGTGGCGAGCTCGGAGTGAATGATGCTGAAAGTCTGCTGGATGCCGATTTCCCGATGGAAGACTGTAAATTCCTCATCGCCCAATGGCTCAACCTCTACCAGCTCGCCGTTTTTGACGGCATAGGCATTTTTCGTTGCCTCATCCAGAATCGTGTCCGCCGCAAACGGAAACGTAACTCCGCTTGTGGTAGAGCCGAAGCGGATCTGGATTTCTTCCGCCTCATCGAGCTGTTCGACCCCATATCGGCTGAATACATTGGAAACGCCTGGGTCGGACCCCATGCCCACGATGGACAGCGCTTGCGCCTGTTTCATCATCTCATCTAGCTTCAACTGTTCCTTCGTGATGGTGTACAAGCCGCCGAGATCGAGGACGCTGACTCCTGCCGATGCAGCGGCCTTCATGATATCCAGGTTGAAAATGTAATTGACCGCGTTGATGCATACCTTCCCCTGCTGAAGCAGCTCGGTTGTCGCATCGTGATCCTTGATATTGACCGATGCGATGGCGATCGGCTTGCCTACCCATGCCCGCAGCTCCTCCAGCTTGCTGATATCCAGATCCGCTGCGATCACATCAACTCCGCTTTCCGCCAAGTCTTTCACGATTACTTTTCCAATAGTTCCTGCTGCTCCGAGTACAATTACTTTTTCCATATGTCGATTCCTCCTGATTACCTGATGTGTTTTGCATTTCGTTGTGCCGTCGATGTCATTTCGCATCAGATTTGATGCGAAACAGCATCAAACCATCGCGGTGGGGCATCGGCTGACCCGCACGATGCCCCGAGCCTCACCGAGTCTCCCCTGTCTTTTCAAAAACTACCTGACCGTCCATCATCGTCAACACGACGCCTGCTTGTGCGATCTCATCCTCCGACACCGCAAACAAATTGCGATCGAGGACGATGATGTCAGCTAGCTTGCCTGCTTCCAACGTTCCAAGCTCCTGCTCCCGAAAAACCCCGTACGCCCCTCCCGCCGTATAGGCACGCAAAGCATCTGCAAGCGGTATCTGCTCAGCCTCATTCCATGGCTGACCATCGCCGCCGGTCCGCGTGACGGCGCGGTATATTTCCAGCATCGGATTCAACGAAACGATCGGATAGTCTGTGCCGAAGACCAGATTGGCCCCCGCCTGTTTCAGCGTCTGGATCGGAAATGTGCAGCCATACCGCTCGTCACCGATCCGAGTCAAGTAGTGCTGGCGGTTCACCAGACCCATGTGCTCCGGTTGGATGGAAGCGAGCACGCCTAGCTGGGAAAACCGGCCAACATCTTCAGGATGAATCACCTCGATGTGCTCGATCGCATGTCGTGCGTCCCTGTTACCGTTCCGCTCGCCAGCCTCCTCAAACAAGTCCAACGCCAGCCTGACCGCCCCGTCTCCCACCGCGTGAAACCGGATGCGGAACCCTTCCCGATCCGCTTCATTGACCCAGTTCTGCAATTGCTCCCGGGAAAATGGCGCCTCTCCCCGATAAGCAGGGCGGTCGGCGTACGGCTCCACAAGCAATGCAGTATGTGCAGTCACTATACCATCTAGAAACTGCTTCAATCCGGAGAAGCGCACCTTTTCAGAGCGATACGCATCCCGCATTCTTCGGGCCCGCTCCAACTCGCCTGTAAGCCCGATCAAAAAATGAATTCGCGTCGTCAAACGGCCCTCTTTTTCAAAAGCGTCGTACGATTCCAAATCCCCCAATTCAATCGCGGGCAGCGGCAGCATATCGCTCAGCGAAGTTATGCCCATCTCGGCAGTGCTCCGCAAAAATGTCTCCAAAATGCGTTTTCGACGTTCTTCCGGCAGTAAAAACGCTTGCTTTGCCAATGCGATGGCATTCTCAAACAGAATCCCGGTAGGCTCTCCGTCTTCATCGCGGGCAATTTCTCCATACGGCGGATCAACGGTGTCGCGCGTGATATTCAGTAGCTCCAGCGCTTTGCTGTTAACCCAGGCCAGATGGCCGGCCGCATGAAGGAGGAAAACAGGCCGATCCGGTATGAACTGATCGAGAATGCTCCGGTGTGGCAGCTGTTGGTTTCCCCAATACGAGTGATACCAGCCAAAGCCCAATACCCACGGATCGCCGGGACGCGTTTCGGCGAAATCGGCTGCCATTTTTGCCGCTTGCTCAGCTGAAGATGAAGCCAGCAATTGCACGGTGTCCTCTTGCAGACACCCGAGCATCACGTGCACATGAAAGTCATGGAACCCCGGCATGATCAGCCGATCACCAAAATCAATCTGCTTGGTGGCAGGTCCAATCCATCTCCTGATCTCCTCATGGGTACCCACAGCAGCAATTTTGTTGCCGACAACAGCGATCGATGCTGGGGATGGCCGGTCTGCTAGACCAGTAAACACCGCGTTTCCCGAGAGGATGTAATCTGCTTGTCCTGTTTGGATGGTCATCTGTTTTGTCTCCTTCCCGCTCAAGCGTGCCTTTTCGCCTCTTCTCCATCCTTACTCAAGCTTTTAAGAAATCTGCGGATGCGTTCATGCTGATGCTGCTCCTGGAAAAATTCCTCCGGCGGAGCATCAAACAGGATCGTTCCGTTGTCGACGAACAGAATGCGGTCGCCAACCTCACGGGCAAAGCCCATCTCGTGGGTCACAACCACCATGGTCATTCCCTCTAGTGCCAAGCTCTTCATGACAACCAACACTTCCCCCACCAGTTCCGGGTCAAGCGCGGATGTAGGCTCGTCAAACAGGAGCAGCCTAGGCTTCATGGCAAGCGCACGTGCGATAGCTACCCGCTGCTGTTGCCCGCCTGAGAGCGAATCCGGGTACTGGTCCCGCTTATCAGCCAGCCCCACCTTTTGCAGCAATTGCTCTGCAAGGGCGATCGCTTCATCCCGATTCGCCTTGCGCACCTGGACCGGCCCTTCGATCAGATTTTCCAGTACCGTTTTATGTGCAAAAAGATGGAACCCTTGGAAAACCATCCCTACCTCTGCGCGAAACCTGCTCAGTTCCTTTTGCGTGTGTGGAATTCGCTTTCCCCTGCTTTCCTTAAACAGGATGGATGCTCCTTCTAGCTTGATATCGCCCGAGGTCGGATACTCCAGCACGTTCATCATACGGAGCAGAGTGCTTTTTCCACTTCCGCTCGGGCCGACGATCACGACAACCTCACCTTTTCGTACGGACAGATCGACTCCCTGAATGACCGCTTTGTCTTCAAATGATTTTTTGATGTCAATGAGCTCGAGCATGCTTACGCCCTCCCCGCTTTTCCAAATAATCCACCAGCAAGGCGAGAGGATAATGCAGCAGCCAATAAATGACCCCGACACATGTAAAGATGAACATGTTTTTAAACGTCGCGGCAGCGAGCAAATTGCCCTGATGCATCAATTCAGCTACCGTGATGACCGCAGCCAGCGAGGAGTTCTTGGTCAAAGCGATCGCAGAGTTGCCGATTGCCGGTAGCATATTTCGCCAAGCCTGCGGCAAGATGATACGTCGCATCGCCAACCAATCATCCATTCCGATTGCTTTCGCCGCTTCCGTCTGCCCTTTCGGTATGGATTGAATGCCCGCCCGAAAAATTTCCGCCATATAAGCGCTTTCATTGATCGACAAGCCGACGACCGCTGCTTGCAGTGCGCTCAATTCCAATCCCAGTTCGGGCATCACAAAATAGACGTACATGAGCTGCACCAGCAACGGCGTTCCACGCAAAATACTGATGTAGACGTTGCAAACCCGATTGATCCATTTATTCCGCGACATTTTGCCCAATGCCACGATCAAGCCGAGCAAAAGCGAGAAGAAGAGGGACAGCACGGTCAGTTCGATCGTGATCCAAGTGCCCTCCAACAGTTTCGGCGTAAACCGAATGAGGTCTGTCAGCAATGTATCCAAGTGTCGTCACCCCATTTCATCAAAACTTCCAATCCAAGCCCCATTTTTCATAGATCTTTTTCAGCGTGCCGTCCTTTTTGATTTCGTCGATGCCGGCGTTCAGCTTATCCAAAACATCTTGCTTGCTCTTCGTCACACCGAAACCGATTTCTCCGGGCAAGGACGGCTTGTAGTCTTCTACGACGCGATATGTGAGAGCCGGATTTTGCTTCTTCATATATACCAAGATCGGCTGGTCGAACAAGGCTGCATCCAACCGTTTGTTATCTACGTCTTTCATCATGTCACCGAATTGCTGGTAGACTTTCATTTCGATGCCGAGGCTTTTTCCTTTTTCCTCAAGCATGGTCTGATAGGAAGTTCCGATCAACGCCCCCACCTTTTTTCCCTTCAGATCATCAAGTGACTTGGTCGAGGTATCGTCCCCCTGAACCATCAAGCCTTCGCCATAACCGAAATAAGGGTTGGTAAAATTGATGACTTGCTTGCGCTCATCGGTAATGTACATGCCTTCCGCGATGATGTCGGCTTTCCCGCCCTTCAGCGAAGGGATCATCGCTTCCCAGTTCATGACCTGATAATCGAGCTTCAGATTTTCCCGCTTGGCGATGTCCTCCAAAATATCGATGACGAGACCTTCCATTTTGTTATTATCGGGATTCAGGTAGACGAAAGGAGGGCCGTCCGACGTAGTTGCCACCTTGACCGTTTGCTGTGCCCCTTGAGCTGTCTGCCCCTCTTTGGACCCGTCCCCATTCGATGCCGAATTGCCGCAAGCTGTGACAAACAAGGTTGCAGCCAGTCCACACATTGCCAACCATTTCGTTTTCATTCCAATTCCCCCTGGTCGATGAGATTCATCAGTTGTCATTAAAATTATTGCAAATACAATGCCAAGTCGAAATATACGGATAATGGCGAATTGACAGATAGCAGCTCGCGCTTGATGGCATCATGCATCAAATTCACGATGCTATTTTGCATCAGAAAGCGACGATAAAATGACGCATCGGCAACCGCATTACAGATTGTGCTTTCTCATTTTACGGACGATAGTGGACTGATTCACACCTAAATGGGCAGCGATTTCACGCGTTGTTTTGTACCGCGCCATCGCCTGCCGGAGAATCCGCAGCTCCACTTCGTCCAGATGTTCCAAAAGCGAAGGCAGCGGTCCTTCTTGATCAGAGAATGCTCGCTCATCGGTTTGATTTCCACCATTGCCCAAAATCAATTGCCCTGTAACGGCATACCGTTCCATCTTGTTCTCCAGCTCGCGGACATTTCCGGGCCATGAATATTTCAGAAGCTGATCCAGCTGGGTTTCGCTGATTTCCGCATTTTTTCGGTACTTCTGGTTGTATTGGTGCAAAAAGGTAAAAGCGAGCGCATGGATGTCTTCTTTGCGTTCCCGGAGCGGCGGTATCTGGATCGGAATGATGTTGATCCGGTAATACAGGTCCTGCCGGAATGTCTGCTTTTGCACCATCTCCTCCAGGTTTTGATTGGTTGCCGTCAGAATGCGGACATCCACTTTTTTCTCTTTCGTTCCGCCCACTTTCATAATGGTTCTTTCCTGCAGCACGCGCAGCAGCTTCACTTGCAGATGCAGCGGCATTTCGCCGATCTCATCCAGAAAAACCGTCCCTTTGTCCGCCATTTCAAAGATCCCCAGCTTTCCGCCTTTCCGTGCACCGGAAAACGCGCCCTCTTCATACCCGAACAATTCCGATTCCAGCAAATTTTCCGGGATGGCCCCGCAGTTGACCGTAATGAATGGATGATCCCTGCGATTGCTTAACATATGGATCTGATTGGCCACCATCTGCTTGCCGACCCCGGTTTCCCCGAGAATCAAGACAGAGGTGTCGACGGATGCCACCGATTTCACCAGCTCGTACAAGTTCTGCATCTGTTTGCTCTTATAGACAAACGGTTTGCTTTCCAGCTTTTCCTGTTGAAACCGGACCACTTCCCGCTGATAATTGTCCAAGAGGTTCCGTAGCTCGTCCAATTGCGTGGTGAGTTGATTGATTTCCGAGGTGTCCTTGGTAACGGAGACGACGCGAACGATTTCCCCGTCATTGTTCTTGATCGGAATGGACTCAATCATGAACACATCGCCGGTCTGTGTGTATTGGAGGCTCTTTTCCCGTTTGCCAGACTTCAGTACCTTGGCGGTCACAGACGGATAAAACGCCCGGTCCCGCTCCAGATCGAACACATTTTTGCCCAAATGCTGCTGATCATCAGCTGCGGTGACACGGATAACCGTCCCTTTTTCATCGGTTACAAATACATTGTTGTAAAATTCGTAAAACACAGTTTGCAGTTCCTTGATGAGCCAGCTGTCCTGTGCAACCAGCCCATGGATCGCATCGTCGATCTCCCAATCGATCACACCCTTCACTGCATGCTGCTCGCCAGTCAGGATGACCACTTTGTTGGCCTGATAGATGCTTTTATCCTCCGCAGCGCCATTCACCACAATGGCTTCCGTCATCATGTTCTCCCAATCGGGTTGCCCGAACGACGCTAGCCCGTATCTCGCAAATCGGTCGGCGATGGCATCTCGGCGGATGCAGCCCCTGATGTCACTTCCTTGCCGCAATACAAACCATTTGCAAACCGACCTGACAGCCTCCTGCACCAATTGCTCAAATGTAATCGGCCATTCTAAACAGACGGCCTCCCTAATGAAATAATCTTCGGCCTTCATGCTCGTATCGCTCCTCCTCGCTGCTGTTTCAACCCCGTTTGATCCAAACTCCCGACAAAAGAGCGATTGCCGGCACACCGACTGATCTCGGTAGTTGACGGCGGCAATCGCTCATTGTGCCTATTATACGCGATCGGATAAAGTGGGACATCACTTTTTGGCGCTCTGCATGCGAAGAAAAACCCGCTCAATCAGCGGGTTTAAGAACGAGTGGATTTACTTTCGATCATAGTGGTAACCAGTTCCTTCAGCGTGACATCAGCCAAAATCTGCTCCATCGCTGACTGCGCGCGCAGCAAAATCAGCTGCAGCACGGCTTGAATATTCGCCCCGACCATGCACTCCGGATTCGGCTCTTCATGAAAATGAAACAGTTGCCCTTCCTCCACCACTTCCACCGCACGATAAACATCGAGCAGGGTAATAGCAGAAGCGTCCTTTACGAGATAAGCGCCTCCCGTACCCGGACGTACATTCACCAAACCAGCTTTTTTCAATTGCCCTGTCAGTCTACGGATAATGACCGGATTGGTATTGACGCTACCCGCAATCCATTCCGACGTGCAGGGGCCGTCCGGTGAAGTCGCAAGCAACGACAAAATGTGCACACCTACTGTAAAACGGCTACTGATTTTCATACGCTTCATCCCTTCGATGCAACCATTATAGTTACAGCATAGTTACAAAGTCAAGGTACACGCTGTTTCCAGACAATTGTACAGAAAAAGAGGCAAGACACTCGCTCGTGCCCTGCCCCTATCGATAAATTTGTCTTACCTTACTTCAAGTTGTTAAACGTCATAATCCAAATCGAACCGGCGATGATCGTAAATACGATTACCAGCCCCAGGATCAGCGTTTGCACATTGTAGCGCGGTTTTTCACCTTCACGAACATGCATGAAGAAGAACAACTGGATAACGAATTGCAGAACTGCCATGACCATGATCGTGATCACTGTAGCCGTTTTGTCGAGCATTTGGTTCATAACCAACACCAGTGGAATAATGGTCAGCACGATCGAGAGAACAAAACCGATCACATACGACTTCAACGATCCGTGATTGTGGTGATCTCCATGGTTTTCATGTTGCGTCATCCTACATCACCCCCAACAGGTAGACGACGGTGAAAAGGAAAATCCACACGACGTCCAGGAAGTGCCAATACAAGCTCAAGTTGGTCACTTTGCGGCGAGTTACCGGCGTGATGCCACGGCGGCGCAGCTGAATCATCAGTGCAACCATCCAGAACAAACCGACCGACACGTGAAGACCGTGCGTACCAACAAGCGTGAAGAACGCGGACAAGAAACCGCTGGTCGCGATGGTTGCACCCTCGTGCACCATGTTGACGAACTCTGTTACCTCCAAGCCGATAAAGGACAAGCCCAACACCGCTGTGACAACCAGCCATCCGATCAGCTGTTTCACGTTTCCTTTATTCATTGCCAGCACAGCCAAACCACTGGTGAAGCTGCTCGTCAACAGGATAAAGGTTTCGGCGATAACACCCGGCAACTCAAACAGTTCCTTGCCGGTTGGTCCACCTGCGTAGTTGTGCATCAGCACCGCATAGGTGGCAAACAAGCTACCGAACAGAATGCAGTCGGTTACGACAAAGATCCAAAAACCAAGTACCTTAAGCTGTTCATGATCCTCATGGCCATGGTCGTGGTCGTGCCCGTGACCATGGTCATGATGTTTTGCCACTTGTTGCATTATATAACCCTCCCCAGTGAAGCTTCCGTGCTCCGCACTTCATCCACCGGTACGTAATAATCCGTATCGTATTGGAAGGAACGCGCCCACATCGACAGGGCCACGCCGATAAATCCAATCACGGCCATCCATACCCAACCAAACGTAAAGCCAAATCCGACCAAGAAGAAGAAGCAAGACATGATAAACGGAATTCCCGAGTTTTTCGGCATATGGATCGGTTCCAAATGCACAGGTTTTTTCTTGTAGGTGCCATTTGCCATCTCTTGTTTGGTCAGCCACCAATCATCGGCATCCTTCACTTCAGGAACGACGGCAAAGTTGTAGAACGGCGCCGGAGAAGGAATCGACCATTCCAGCGTACGACCATTCCATGGGTCGCCTGTTGTATCGCGCTCGCCATGTTTAATGCTATAAGCGATCTGCCATACTTGGAAAATGAAGCCCGCACCCATCAAGAATGCGCCGACGGTGGAAATCAAGTTGAGGTCAGCCCAACCGCGGTCCCAGCCGTACGTATAGTAACGACGAGTCATACCCATGAAGCCAAGTGCGTATTGCGGCATGAAGCACACATAGAAACCGATATTCCAGAACCAGAAGCCCCATTGACCCAATTTCTCATCCAGCTTGAAGCCGAACAGTTTTGGCCACCAGTAGTAAATACCAGCCAAGTAACCAAACACAACCCCACCGATCAAAACTTGGTGGAAGTGGGCAATCAGGAAGTAGCTGTTGTGATACTGATAGTCTGCCGGAGCAACCGCCAGCATGACACCCGTGGCTCCCCCTACGAGGAAGCAAGGAATGAAGGCAATCGTCCACAGCATTGGCTGTTTAAAGGATATGCGTCCACGGAACATCGTAAACAGCCAGTTGAAGATTTTCACCCCGGTCGGGATCGCAATCAGCATCGTCGATATCGCAAAGAACACGATAACGCTAGCGTCTGTACCCATCGTGAAGAAGTGGTGGGCCCAGGTAAAGAAGGAGAAAAGAGCGATACCCATAAGGGCAAAGACCATTGATTTGTAACCAAAAATTGTTTTCTTCGAGAACGTAGCCACGACTTCAGAGAAGATACCGAAGGCTGGCACGACCACGATATATACTTCCGGGTGACCCCACATCCAGATCAGGTTGAGGTACATCATCGGATTTCCTCCGCCGCCCATAGTAAAGAAGTGAGCGCCAGCAAAACGGTCAAGGAACAGCAAAGCCAAAGTCACAGTCAAAATCGGGAAAGCGAAGATGATCATGATGCAGCTGGACAAAACAGACCAGCTAAACAATGGCATTTTCATCAATTTCATGCCAGGGGCACGCATTTTCAGAATGGTTACGATGAAGTTGATCCCCGTAGCCAAACTACCGATACCGGAAATCTGAATCCCCCAGATCCAGAAGTTCTGACCCGGTCCCGGACTAAAGGCATTTTCTGACAGCGGCGGATACGACAACCAACCGGCATCCGGGGAACCCCCGATAACGAACGACAGGTTGAACAGCATTGCGCCAAGCATAAACATCCAGAAGCTGACAGCATTTAAAAACGGATACGCAACGTCGCGCGCGCCGAGTTGAAGCGGAACGACCATATTGAACAAGGCAAACATCATTGGCATCGCCATGAACAAGATCATGATCGTGCCGTGTGTGGTGAAGATTGCGTTGTAGTGATCGGAATGCAGGAATTCTACATTCGGGAATGCCAGCTGCGCACGCATCAGCAGGGCGTCAACCCCACCGCGGAACAGCATCAAAAGCGAGGCGATCAAGTACATGATCCCGATCCGCTTATGGTCAACGGTAGTCAGCCATTCGCGCCACAACCAACCCCATTTTTTAAACTTGGTGAGAACGAAAACGATCGCTACCATCGTAAGGCCGATGGAAACATCCGCACCGTAGATCAGTGGATCGCCTGTTACAAAGAACGTCGAGGCAAAGTCTTTAATATTCTCCCACACTTGGTATTCCTCCTCCCCTTGCTACTTACTCATATCCATACCAGGCATTTGACTCATATCCATGCCAGGCATTTGATGGGCTTCACTTGCACTGCCTTCAGCCTTTTGATCGGATTTCTGTTCGCCTGCAGGCTGCTCTTGACTCATATTGCCATCATGACCATGGCTATATTTCATAACGATTTCTTCAAACAGACCTTTCGGGAAAGCAGAATATGTCTTCACATCAGACGTGCCAGGCTTTCTGAGCTCTTCATAATCTTGCTTGGTCATAACAGGATTGTTGGAGCTTTTCGCTTCCTTCACCCATTGATCGAATTCTGCTTGAGGCTTGGCGATTACTTTGAATTGCATATGGGCAAAATCTTTACCGGTGAAGTTGGCGCCCAACCCTTCATACTCACCCGGTTTGTCAGCCTGCAAGTACATCTTGGTTGCCATACCGGACATCGCATAAATTTGACCGCCCAGCTCCGGTACCCAGAAAGAGTTCATCGGGCCATCTGCGGACAAACGGAATTGCACAGGAACACCAGCAGGAATTTCCAAATAGTTGACAGTCGCAATGTTTTGTTCAGGGTAAGTGAACATCCATTTCCAGTCTAATGAAGTAACCTGAATCGTGATCGGCTTAACTTCCTTATTTGGCGACTCAACCAGAGCGTACGTATCGCGAGCTGTGAAGTAGCCTAAAATCGCAATAATGATGACCGGAATCGTCCACCAAATTACCTCGAGTGCAGTATTATGCGCCCATTGAGGTTTGTACGGCGCCTTGTTGTCCTTTGTATCCCGGTATCGGTAAACGATAAAAGCAGTGATAACAAATACCGGAATGATGATGATTGCGCACAAAATCGTAGAAATGACGATCAGATTGTACTGCGTCTCCGCAACCGGTCCTTTCGGATTCAGGACAACGTATTCACTCCCGCACCCCGACAACAGGACGCTTGCCAGCACTGCCAAGACCCAAAAAGAGATTTGTCTCAGCGCTTTTCTTCCACTCATTCTCCTAGTCCCTCCTCTTTCACAACAACTGCAAAAACATTACAAGCCATGGCGTAATTTCAATATAGATAAACACGAGTTACTACCGCCTCTACATGGTATCAGAGCCGTAGTAATTTTGAACCGCTTTTTTGCTACGTTCATTATTTCGTATCTTTTTTGTTACAAAGTGTTCACGAGTCGGTCACGAGTTGATCATAATATTGTTATGAATCTCCTCTGATGAACAATCGAATCCAGTACTGGTTGTAATACCCAACTATTGAAGGACTTTTGATTCACACCCACACCCTTTTGCCTGCAAAATAAAAAACCCGGCATGCATTATGGCATGCCAGGTTGATCCGTTCACAAATAGTTCCTTCCATATAAAAGAGCCTCCCATTTTGACTTCGTACCGGGAGGCTCTATCGTATGTTTTTCATGCTGTGCCCTACACTTCTTGGTGTTTGAGTGTCATCAAGCGGAATACCGTGCTTAAGATGAAGATATTCATACCGGCGATCAAGAATCCGATGGACACCATCAATGGAAAGTTGCTCGATCTGAAATCGCTTACACTGAAAGCCATTAACAAAGCACCGATGATTCCTACTGTCCAAGCCATCCATTTCAACATGTCTGCTGCTTTTCTTTCGTTATTCATCACGCAAGACCCCTTGTCCGCTTAAATTTCGTTTCCTTCTTATGAACACATTGTAACACAATTTTCACTTGTTGTTCAATTTTTATTCAAATTTTTATTATAAATTTGTCATAACTTTTTTCAACAACCTATTGGCTGCGCTGTTGTTACTTTTTACCTTTGTGTCACATTTGTGAAACGGTCGTTCATTTTGTCACTTTGTGAACCCTTTTGCAAAATAAAAAAGCCCGCCTATATTTTGGCAGACTCCCTATACGATGCGTGGAACACTTATGAAGGATCAATGTTTAGTTCTCTTCTGTCCGGATGATCAGCAATCTAAAGGCGGTGCTGAGCACGAAAATGTTCACTCCAGCGATCAGGAAGCCGATGGACACCATTAATGGAAGATTCGAGGAGCTGAAATCGCTTACACTTCCGATGAGCAATAACGAACCGATCCCAATCGCGATCCATGCGAACCAGCGGAGCATCTCAGAGGCTTTCAACCCGTCATTTTTCATTTTGAAAAACTCCTTCGCGGAAAATGGTTTTTTCTTCCTTTTACTATACTACCATACTTCTCGGATCATGTTCACACTTTGTTCAATTATTTGTTTAAAAGTATTCACATAATTATCTTACGTTAAAACACAATTTACTTTCTTTTTGTTTTGGACAAAAAAAGCCGAAGAGCGGCTTCCATCGACTCCTTATCGATTACTCGATCGGAGCCAACGCCTTCTCCTCGGCATAGTTTTGCAGACATTCCAGGAATGCTTGTCCATATTTATCGAACTTCGCTTCCCCGACACCTTTTACGGTAAGCATCGTACGCTTGTCTTGCGGGTTCACGTTGCACAGCTCGCGCAAGGTGCTGTCGTGGAAAATCACATAAGGCGGAACACCGGCCTGCTGGGAAATCGTTTTGCGCAGGTCGCGAAGACGCTCGAACAAGCCGTCTTCAACCTGCTGCTTGACCGGTCTCAGCATGACTTTTTGCCATACTTTCTCTTCGCCTTTCAAAACAGGAATTGCTCTTTGTGCAAGGGTCACGACCGGGAATTTGCTCTCCGTTACACCCAAATATCCATCCGCGATCAAAAGATGGATCATGTCGGCGATTTCCTTTTCGGTGAAATTCTTCATCAATCCATAGGTAGGAAGCTTGTCAAAGCCAAACTGACTCACCTTCTTATTTTTCGACGCTTTGAGGACTTGCGCAATCAGTGCGACCCCGAATCGCTCTCCCATCCGCTTCACGCAAGAAAAGATTTTCTGCGCCTCAACGGTGATATCGACCGGCTCGGTCGTGTCCGTGCAATTGCCGCATCGGCCACAGACATGAGCTGATAAGTCGCCGAAATAATGGACGATCGATTGCTGCAGGCATCTCGGTGTCCGGCAATAGTCGATCATGGCGTACAGCTTTTTGTATTCATAAGCCTTTCGATCTTCGCTCTGCTGATTTTGGTCGATGAAAAACGATTGGGTTTGGATATCCTGCGGGTGAAAAAGCAGGATGCACTCGCTCATTTCCCCGTCCCGCCCGGCACGACCGGCTTCCTGATAGTATGCCTCCAAATTTTTAGGCATGTTGTAATGGATCACATACCGCACGTTTGATTTGTCAATCCCCATCCCGAATGCGTTGGTGGCGATCATCGTTCGGATATCATCATAGAGGAACGCTTCCTGGTTACGCGCACGCTCGGTTTCTGACAGTCCCGCATGGTATTTCGTGACTGAATATCCTCTGCCCTCCAAAAAATCGTGCAGCGCATCAACATCTTTCCGGGTCGAGGCATAGATGATGCCCGCCTGTTGCCGGTTGGCATCCAAAAACTCTTGGACAAACGAACGCTTGTCTTCGCCTTTACGCACGGACAAGATGAGATTTTCACGGCCAAAGCCGGTAATGTATACTTCCTCGTCGACAAGCGACAGTTGCTTGCGAATATCTTCTGTAACCTCCGGCGTAGCAGTCGCGGTCAGTGCTGCCACAATCGGCCTGACGGGAAGCGAACGAATCGCGTCCGCAACAGCGAGATAGCTCGGGCGGAAATCATGGCCCCACTGCGAGACGCAATGCGCCTCGTCAACCGCTATTAATGAGATTGGCAGCTCTTGGAGCAAGGCGCGGAAGCTGTCCGACTCCAGCCGCTCCGGAGCGATGTATAACAGCTTGTACTCTCCCTGACGCGCTTTTGCAAGGCGCGTCCGCACTTCCCCATGATCGAGCGAGCTGTTGATCTGCGCGGCTGGAATCCCCATGCCGTTAAGCGCGTCGACCTGGTCTTTCATCAACGAAATCAACGGCGACACAACGATCGTAACCCCGTCGAGCACCAATGCAGGAACCTGGTAACAAATCGATTTCCCGCCCCCCGTAGGCATGATGCCGATCGTGTCTTTACCCGCAAGCAGACTGCCGACTATTTTTTTTTGGCCCTCCCGAAAGGACGAATAGCCAAAATAACGTTTCAGGACATCCTCCGCTTTTTGTAACAAAATCGTATCACCCTTGCTTTTGTTCTTTTCCCCATCCTACTACATGACAGCGTCTTTGAAAAATAGCAATGCCCTTGAATTTTGTCCCAATTTTGCCTTTTTGCGAAAATAAAAGCGACCGAACCTTACTTGGTCCAGCCGCTTGCAGCATCATTATCCTATTGCGTACTTTCTACCGTTTCTTCTACTCCGGTTGCATGCAGCTTTTCGATCGGAATGTACGGTCCATCGTAGCCGCACAGCGCTTTGAGCACGCCGAGGAAGCTGTCTACGATCACGGTCTGCCTCATTTTATAATTTGCAGGCAACCCGACGACGGTTACAACCAGCCCTTCTTCGATCTCAACATTCGTCAGCGGACCAGTTGGCGTCATGTAACATATCAGATCAGGCGCCATCGCCCAAATATTTGATGGTGTATTCACATACGCAAACAAGCTTTCGTTTTGATAGTTGATGACGAGCACATCGCCCGCTTGGTTCTGCACCTTGACATAGCCAACATCGAAACCGCCCTGACCGGACGGCTTTTTAACCTCAATGACCCGGCCTGTCCCAAACGTGTAGGAAGGCATACCGATTGAGCGCAGGAAATCAAGCACTCTCGGCAAAGGATCCCGGTGGCTCTCGACCGCTTCACTGATGATTCCACCAACATAATGTGCGAGCGTCAGCGTATTGGCAATCGTCGCACCCGACAGCTGGCTTCCGTTTAGCGGGTATGTCGCCAATCCGCCCATCTCACCGAAGTTGGAGGCTTGTACGATCGACCGTGCCAATGTTTCCATATTGTTTGCTGCACTGCTTCCTTTGATAGAAGATGTATCGATTTCCAAAATGGTTTTGATCTGTGGATTTACGGCAGAGGGTGCGTTTACTAATGCTGTGGGTGAAACGGGAATGTTCGCGGCGGTAAATGTGGTATTTTCCAGCTCTGGCACAGCGCGGCCTGCTCCATCCACATCGGCAACCGGTATATTTTTGCGGACAGCTACGCCAATCGGCACCAAACTATTGACCGGTCCCACTTCCATCGGCATGACGAACGAAAAAGACACCTGCAACGCTTTTTCAAGCTCATCCAAAGCCAGTTTGGTAGAACCTAAATCTGTCGCTTTTTTTAATGCGGAAGGAGACCCCAACATCGCAGTTCCTGCGCCCATTTGCTGCGGCTTAACCTGTGAAGGTGAAATGATCGAGATCGGTTTGCCTTGCTGGAGGATGTCTTCGATCAATCGTTTACCTCCATCGATCGAGCCGCCTCCCCCACTTCCGAAAAACGCAGCTCCCAGTACGATCTTCCATAAGTCATCTCTCGTAACCACTTGCTCTGCCTTTGCCCATTCCTGCATGTACGTCACCCATTTCATCGGATTTTGTATCTGCTAGTAACACACGGCTCGTCACCTACTATTTTACATGGGATCCGACAAGAATTCTGTAATTCATTTCATAATTTTTCTATTATTATCGGAATTTGTATGATCCTCTCTCAATATGTCGATTTAGGAAAATTGAACTGGGTGAACAATTGATCGCGACATAAAAAGGTCTATTTTGCCTAATAATTAACAGTTCATATGATATTTGTAAAAAATTTTCATAATTGGTAGGATGTCATTTGTGTGTCGAAATAAATGAGGAATGAGGAAAACATGTGAAGAAGCTTTTATTCATGCCATTATTGACGATTTTCTTTTTACTTGGCGCAGCTGTGACGCCTGTATTGGCGGAAGAAGAGTACAACTGGGTAAAGGGCGGCAAAACGATCGATGTAGGGAGCAATTTCGCCTCGCTTGACCTGCCCGCCAATCTGATGTATCTGAACAAGGGAGATACGGTCAAGCTTCAGCAAAAGATCGGCAATGCTCCAAGCTCCAAAGAAATCGGCAGTATTTATCCCGAGGATTTGAACGAGTCCTGGTTCATTGTTGTTGAGTATGATGAAGTCGGCTACATCAAGGACGACGATAAGAACAACATCGATGCCGACGCCATTTTGACCAGTTATAAAGAAGGTACGGAGGAACAAAACAAGGATAAGGCCCCGGACGATCAAATCCATGTTGTCGGTTGGGATGTAAAGCCGTTTTATGATGATGCGACCAAAACGCTGCAATGGTCCATGTTGGCTGAAGATGCGCAGAAAAATCCGCTGATTAACTACAACATGCAAAAGTTGACGCGCAAAGGGTATGTCTCTCTGTTGCTTGTGTCCGACCCTGCGCGATTGGCCACCGATAAGAAAACGCTCAACGAGCTCCTCCCTAAATTCCAGCTGAAATCCGGCAATCGCTACGAAGATTTTCAGGAAGGCTCCGATAAAGTGGCTGATTACGGGCTGACCGGGCTTGTTTTAGGCGGATTGGGTCTTGCGGTCGCCAAAAAAGTCGGCTTGCTCGCGCTTCTGCTTGTTTTCCTGAAAAAGGCGTGGGTTCTCGTTCTCATCGTGCTCGGCGTTGCCTTCCGCTTTATTAAAACAAAGATTTTCAAACGCCCCGCCGCACAGGCCGAAGCGAGTCCGGTGGAAACCCCCACAGATAAGGACCAAACCATGTAGGATAAACGCCATGCCAAACGGAAAAACCCGAGCTACACTCATCGGCAGCTCGGGTTTTTCCGTTTGGCATGCTAGCGTCCCCTTTTTGGAGAAGAACTCCGACCGGGCCGGCGAGCGCTGCCTTGCTTTGGTTTTTGACTGGGCTTTCCGGCGACATTTTTTCTTTGTCTGGAAGGCTGGGACAGTTGGCCTTTTTGACGAGAGCTTTTGCTGTCGCTCCCGCGCGGCCTGCTGCTTGTGCGGGCTTGTTTATCGCCTATCTCCTGTGTGCCATCCAACATTTTTCGTTTGATCGACTGGCCGATTCCCGCTTCAATCATCTGCAAAAACATCTGGTCTTTTTGCGCCACTAGCGTGATGGCAAGTCCTTTTCCCCCTGCCCGGCCCGTGCGCCCGATGCGGTGAATGTAGCTTTCCACATCATGCGGAATATCGTAATTGAACACATGCGTGACGCCGTCGACATCGAGCCCGCGAGCTGCGACATCGGTTGCGACCAGCAGTTGGATGTCAGCATCACGAAAACGCTGCATCACTTGCTCCCGCTTGGCCTGCGACAAATCGCCATGCAGCTCGTCGGAATGATACCCACGCTCCTGCAAGGCTGCGTTGAGCTTGCTCGCCCGGCGAATCGTGCGGCAAAAAATAATCGCCAAATAAGGGCGGTGCATGTCAAGCAAGCTGAACAAGGTGGACTGTTTGGCCCGATCCGTCGTTTCCACCACGACCTGCTTGATATCCTTCACCGTAACGGTTTTGCCCCGCACCTGAATTTCCTCTGGCGAACGCATAAACTTGGTCGCCAATTCGCGAATCGGCTCGGGCATTGTGGCGGAAAACAGCATCGTCTGTCGCGTGGCTGGCGTGGCATCGAGCAATTGCTCGACTTCATCTAAAAAGCCCATGTGCAGCATTTGATCCGCCTCGTCGAGCACCAGCATGTTTACATCGGAAAGTGCGATTGTGCCGCGCCGCAAATGATCGAGCAAGCGTCCCGGCGTCCCGATCACAACATGGACACTACCTTCCAGCTGCTTCATTTGCTGCTCAACATCATGACCTCCATACACCGGCAGGACATGGATGTCCGCCGCATTGGCAACCAGCTTTTTGGCTTCCGCAGTGGTTTGGAGAGCCAGCTCCCGTGTCGGCGACACAATCAGCGCTTGAATATGCTTGCTTTGTGGATCGACCTTCTCCAGAATTGGCAAAAGGAAGGCCAATGTTTTCCCCGTCCCTGTCTGGGCTTCCGCGATGACATCGCGTCCTGCAAGAACAACCGGAATGGTCCGATCCTGAATCGGCGTCGGTTCGAGAATGCCATAATCGCGCAGCGTATGGGCGAACTCGGTGCGAATCCCTAACTTTTGAAATTTGTTCAACGTATCCATCGTATAAAAAGCGATCCCTCTCTTTAAACGGCTTGCCGTCTCGCTTAGACGTTCCTTGAAATGATTGGCTTATTATATCACAGTTTCCGTTTTCAATTATATCCGGGACGTCATCATGGCTAGACATAGTCGCCCATACGCGGATTACCCCATGCTGCTGATCCGATCAATTGCGCGATTTTCTTCCAGTTTCCCCGCATCGATGAGTTGATCATCACTTCCACAGAGAAGCTTAAGAGCTTGGGTTTTTGCATCGTCGTCATCAGATGTGACATAGATACTCCCCCTGTCCCCATGCCAGCCTCCCGCTAACGCTCGCAAAAACGGCCCTTTCATGCCCACGACTCTGCTGGCCGGCAAGGTTTTTTGCAGCTGTTCCGTACCAGACGTGTGCCAGCCGTACAATGTGAGGCATTCGTTTGTCAAAGGAAATGACATATCGACGATAACCTTCCCCTTCAAACTCGCCGCATGCGCGCGTGCCCACGGCAACAGGTCTTGTATCGGGATCGCGACAACAATGACGGAATGGGCACCGATCGCATCGGCATAGGTCGCGACCCGCACATTTTGCATATCATTAGCCAGCTCTGCTGCAAAGGCTGGGGTGCGGGCGCCCCATGTGATCACCTGATTCTGAACCCGCTCTCGCCAAAAGTCAACGATCCGCCTGCCCCACCTACCATCGGCGATCACAGAGATCATCACTCATGCACCCGGGTCGCCATCACTTTGTCGATGGCCGTCATCAAGCGGGACATCCCCGTATGAATCACGTCAGGCGAAGCGTTCGTGAAATTGAGCCGCATCGCGTTCGTTTGCGCTTGGCTGACAAAGAACGGTGCGCCGGGAACAAACGCAACACCTTCCTGCACAGCTTCGTGCAAAAGGAGAGCCGTATCGATGGATTTATTGATGGAAACCCAAAGGAACATCCCGCCTTTTGGCTCAACCCACTGAAACAGGTTTTGCTCATGTTTGGCCAAAAAAGACTGCATCACTGCTGATCGATGTCTGTATTCCTCCCTTAGTCTGCACAAGTGCTGTTGCAGAGGAAAATCATCGAGAAAATAGGACAGTGCCCGCTGATCAATCGAACTGGTGTGGAGGTCTGTCGACTGCTTCGCCCGCACCATCATCTTGACGATTTCGGCTGGTCCCGTAATCCAACCGATTCGGATGCCGGGGGCGACGATTTTGGAGAAGGTGCTTGTATAGATCACATTCCTGCCCGCCTGATCTATCGCCGCAAGCGGAACCGGCTCCTCCTCCGTAAAACGTAGCTCCGAGTACGGATCGTCCTCCACAACCAACACGTCATGCTTGATGGCGAGATGCAACAAGGCTTCCCGTCTTTCCCGGCTCCATACTTTCCCCTGCGGATTGGAAAAGGTGGGGACGACGTAGATGAATTTTGGATGATGGGCAATGATTTTTTGCTCTAACTCATCAAGCAGCATGCCATCCGCATCGGTCTGGACGGCAACAATATTGGCTTCATACATCTTAAAGGCTTGCAGAGCGGCCAAATAGGACGGATTTTCCACCAGCGCCGTGTCGCCCGGCGAGAGAAAGACTTTCCCCAAGAGGTCGAGGGCTTGCTGTGAACCGGTCGTTACCAAAATGTTTTCATAGGACGCCGCCATTCCTTTTTCTCGCATACGCCCTTCAATCCGCATCCGCAGTTCGCTGTCCCCTTCTGTTGGACCGTATTGCAGCGCTTTGCGGTCTTGGCGAAACACCTTTTGATAAGCCTGCTCAAGCTCCTGCAGTGGAAACAGTTCTTCGCCTGGCAGTCCGCCTGCGAACGAAATAACATCCCTGTTTTGGGTGATGCTGAGCAAATCACGAACTGCTGATGAGGTTACGTTTTGCATTCTGGTGGAAAATGGATAGGAAAACATCAGGAACCACTCCTTGCTCACTCAGATTTGAGAGTAAGCATACGAGACGGACACTAGAACAGTAAACTCCACTTTATAACACTTTTCCGAATTTTTCGCATTGGTCATCTTCTCTTTTTCCATCAAGCGCGTTACAATGATTTCAACCATTTTTCCGATATCGGCCCGTTCGTAAGGAGGTTCCTATGCACATCGATTTAGACAGACATTCGGGTAGAACACTAACAGAACAGATTAGAACTGCAATAATTGATCGGATACAGTCAGGCTTGCTACAGGAAGGGGAAAAGCTTCCCTCGGTCAGAAGCTTTTCAAGTCAGCTGGAAGTGAGTCAGATGACGGTGTTCCATGCATATGAATTGCTTGAATTGGATGGGATGATCGAACGCGTCCATGGCAAAGGCACATTTGTCCGTAGCCAATCCGCGCGCTTGCCTTTTCAAGATCAACGTTCCGCCAAGCCCTCGATGGATTGGCAAAACCGTGTCGCCGATTATTTGCCGCGCGTGCAGTATTGGCGCATGATGATGCAGACTCCGCTTTTGGATGTCGCCAAACTCACGATGGCCGCCTTGCATGACTCCCTGATTCCTGCAGATTGGATTTCCCGGCAATTGGCCCATTATGCACAGGAGGACCATACACTTCTGACGGAGTACGGCCCGATCCAAGGGGACAGCAAGCTGCGCGAAGCCGTCCTCCCTTATTTCCGCGAGAAAAGCATCAACGTCACGGCAAGTGAAATCATGATTTTGAACGGCTCCCAGCAAGGGATCGATCTGGTCGCTTCCACATTTATTGGCCCGGGCGATTGCGTCGTGCTCGAAGAGCCTGTCTATCCGTGTACGATTGATGTATTCCGCAAACGGGGCGCGACGATCTACACGGTTCCCATTGATGACGAGGGAATGTGTGTCGATCAATTGGCAGCGCTATGTGATACACGTCCGCCGAAACTGATCTACACGAATCCGACGTACCAAAACCCGACGGGAACCGTTATGAGCGCCAGGAGGAGAGCACAGCTTTTAGAGCTGGCGCAAAGCTACCATTCCATCATTCTTGAAGACGATGCGACAAGCGACCTGTACTTTGGCGATCCGCCGCCCCCGCCTATCAAAAGCTTGGACAAATACGGCCACGTCATTTATCTAAAAGGCATCAGCAAGATGATATCACCCGGATGCAGGATCGGTTTTTTGATTGCGGATGGTACATTCATTGCGCGGCTGATCGGTGCAAAAGGCATTAGCGACCTCGGCACGCCACTGATTACGCAGAAGGCTTTGCTCCCCTTCTTCATGTCCAGCCAACTGAAAAAGCACCTGCCCTTTCTACGGGAGAAACTGAAACAGCGGCGCAATCTGGTTTTGCGGACCTTGCACAAACTGGCTCCTGCCGGCGTGAACTGGAGCAAACCGGACGGTGGCCTTAGCATTTGGGTTACACTGCCGGCGACGATGAACGCCGAGGAGCTGCACACTTATGCGATGAAAGAAGGCATCTCCTTTTTGCCGGGGCACGTCTGCTTTCCTGTCCAACAGCAGTATCATCATTTCCGCATCTGCTTTTCTTATTTGGATGAACCACTGCTTGAGCAAGCCGTCACCACCTTGTGTCGTGTGCTGCGTGAGTTTGTCCAATCGAATCGGCATTCCCAGCAAGTGATCTCCATGTAAGACGCCACCTACAGACAAGCGCGCTATCGCGCTTGTTTTTGTATAAGTGCATCGTGACTCCGCCAATAGGCTTGGCGTAGCCAGATTTTCTAACATTCTGTAGAGCCTCTGCTTTTTTGCACAACAAAAAACGGAGGCGTAATGAACGGCTCCGTTTTATAACATGCGAAAAAAAACGCTATAGTATTAGCATCCTGCTTATGGTACAATAGAAAACGATCGCTTACAGCCCACCTAAACAAGACTGTATCTATCCAAAATAATTGTATCACAATGGATGAGCTGTTGTCAAACCCTTTGATTACGAAAAGGAGTGATTCCGTGAGCACGGACGGACAAGAATTGCGTTTCGAACAGACGCGGCTTGATCAGGTAATGATTGAGATCGACAATCAGATCATTACGCTTCAGCAGAATGTGACCGACATAAAAACCGATATTGTCGAAATCCGCCGGAATTTCTGGGACGATGTGACCGTCAATTTCGATGACGCACATGAAGCGGCGGAAACATACGCGAGCATGAAGCAGCAAGCGGAAGTGCTATCAGAGCGGGAACGCACTCATCGGCACGCACAAAAACAGCTGAAAACACTTCATCGCCTCAAGCTCTCCCCCTATTTCGGTCGGATCGATTTGCTTGAAGATGGCGAGGTGTCATCCGAAGAAATTTACCTCGGCATCGCGTCGCTTCTCGATGACCAGGATGAGCAATTTCTTGTATACGACTGGCGTGCACCTGTCGCCAGCCTTTATTACGATTATTCGCCTGGACCGGTGGAATACGAGACGCCGAGCGGCACCATTTCCGGCAAGATGGAACTGAAGCGCCAGTACATCATCCGTGAGGGACACATTCGCAGCATGTTCGACACCGGTGTGACGATCGGCGATGAGCTGCTGCAGGAAGTGCTGGGCAAACAATCGGATTCCCAGATGAAAAGCATCGTCGCAACCATTCAGCGCGAACAAAATCGCATCATCCGCAATGAACGAAGCCGCCTGCTGATCGTGCAGGGAGCGGCAGGCAGCGGCAAAACATCAGCCGCACTGCAGCGCGTCGCTTATTTGCTGTATCGTTACCGAGAAACGCTGCAAGCCGAACAAATCGTCCTCTTCTCGCCCAATCCGCTGTTTAACAGCTATATCTCTACCGTGCTGCCTGAGCTGGGTGAGAAAAACATGCAGCAGACGACGTTTCATGAATATCTCGAGCATCGGCTCGGCAGCACGTTTGAGCTGGAGGACCCTTTCACCCAGCTTGAATATGTTCACACCGCTATGCACGACCCACATTACAAAACACGTGTTACTGCGATTCAATATAAAGCCTCGCTCCCGTTCATGCGGACGATCGACCGCTATCTCGAAACTCTCGGCATAGCAAACATGCGATTTAAAGATATTCGTTTTCGAGATCGCACGCTGATTGCTGCAGACACGATCTCCCAACGGTTCTATTCACATGATCCGTCGCTTGCGATCCCGAACCGCATGAGGCTGCTTGCAGAATGGCTGCTTGGCGAACTGAAGGAAATTGCCCGCCGGGAACGCAATAAGCCATGGGTCGAAGATGAGATTGAGCTTTTGGATAATGAAGATTTTCACCGTGTTTACAAGAAGCTGCAAAAGAAAAAACGCATGTCCGGCGCAACGTTTGACGACTATGAAATGGAACGGAAGCTGCTTGCAGCCTCTGTCGTCAACGAGCATTTTGCGCCAATCGGGACCGAGGTGAAGCGGCTTGGCTTCATTGACATGCCAGCTGTGTATCAACAGCTGTTTGAACTTGCCAAGTCCGAACGATCCACTCTGGCTGTCGAGGCTGCACCGGTTCAATGGGATGCGATATGTTCGCACACATTGGAAAAGCTGAGCGTTGCCCAGCTCTCCTATGAGGACGCGACACCTTATTTGTATTTGAAAGAAAGAATCGAAGGCTTTCATACCAACACCTCGGTCAGACACGTATTCATCGATGAAGCCCAGGACTATTCGCCTTTTCAGTTCGCCTTTCTCAAAAAACTGTTTCCTTACGCTAAAATGACTGTTTTGGGCGATCTGAATCAAGCGATCTATGCGCATGTGCGGGCTGATGCCAGCCTCGATCAATTTTCCGCATTCTTTGGCGCTGATGAGACAGAGACAATCATTTTGACGCGAAGCTACCGCTCTACCCGCCCGATCGTCGAGCTGACGAGAAGATTGATCGATGGAGGAGAAGCGATCGAGCCATTCAACCGTGATGGTCAAAAGCCGACGCTTACTACGACCGCAACGCCGAAAGAACATGCGACCAAAATCAAAGAGCGTATTTTGGAGCTGCAAAAGTCGGGTCATCGAACCATCGCAGTGATCGGCAAAACCGCGCAGGAAAGCCAAGCGGCATATGACCTCTTGGCAGGCGAGCTACCGATCCGACTGATTGAGAAGGAAACCGTGTCCTTTGAGCCGGGTACGCTTGTCATCCCCGCTTATCTGGCGAAGGGAGTGGAGTTTGATGCCGTGATCATCTATGACGCATCTGCAGCGCAATACAGCCGCGAAGAGGAGCGAAAGCTCTTTTACACCGCTTGTACGCGTGCCATGCATGAGCTGCATCTCTTCTCTCTGGGCAGTATAAGCCCATTTCTTGGAGCGCTTCCGGGCGAATTCTACGTACACGAACAATAACGCCAAAAAGCCGCCAGAGACAGAATCCCTTGTCTCTGACGGCCTTTTTGTACAGATAAGAATTTATAAAATTCTTATCCAGTATAAGTGCAACCGCGGCTCCGCCAAAAAGCTTGGCGTAGCCAGGTTTTCTAATTATGCTTGGGCACGAGCTGCTACCGCTGCTTTTTTGCGATGAACCATGAGAAAGTAGCAGAGAATCGCGCCGACATCGGCTATTGCAATGACGACGCCCATCGGTACTGCCGTTTGGCTTCCACCGATCCCTACAAGCGGAGCGACCAGTCCGCCAAAAATAAAGGACAACACCCCAATGAGCGCTGATGCGCTTCCTGCATTTTTGCCCTGGTTTTGCATCGATAAGGCAAAGCTCGTTGTCGATACGATCCCAACGCACGAAACGATTACAAACAACGGCGGCAAGAAGACCGCCAAGCTGGCACCGGTCAGTATTGTTAAGAGTAAAGTAACACCCCCGACGGCAGCCAGCGTAAGGCCGGTGACCAAGAGCTTGGTTTCGCTGATCCGACCGGCTAACCGCCCCGTCACCTGCCCCGCAATGATGATTCCCACACCATTGATGGCGAACATTAAGCTGAACGTCTGGGCAGATACGCCGAAATAATCTTGCAGCACAAATGGCGACCCGGAAATATACGCGAACATCGCAGCTGAAACAAGCCCTTGGGACAAGGCATAGCCCATGAAAAGCCTGTCGCCGAGCAAGCCTTTAAACGTGCGCAGCGTATTGCCAAGTCCGCCTTTGGAACGGCGGGCGGTGGGCAATGTTTCCGGCAGCCCAAACAATACGACAAAAAACATCAGCAGACCGATCAGGCACAATACGTAAAAAACGCCCTCCCACGGGGCCACTCGCAGCAGTTGCCCTCCGGCGATCGGGGCCAGGATAGGCGCTGCCCCGTTAATCAGCATCAAGAGGGAGAAAAACTTGGTCAATTCCGATCCTGAATACATATCGCGCACAACCGCGCGTGAAATGACGATCCCGGCCGATCCGGCAGCGCCTTGAACGAAGCGAAGCAAAATCAGACTCCAAATGGACGGAGCGAATGCGCACAGCAGCGATGCAGCGGCGTAAACGATTAGCCCGATCAACAGCGGTTTCCGGCGCCCGCGCACATCGCTGATCGGCCCTGCGAACAGCTGTCCAAGCGCCAGCCCCAACAAGCATGCCGTTAAGCTGAATTGCACGAGCGATGCGCTGGTGTGCAGCTCATCGGCAATCACCGGGAAAGCTGGCAAATACATATCGAGCGAAAGCGGTCCGAATGCAGACAGCGAACCTAAAATGATCGCCATCCACAGCCTGCGGGAACGGGCAGTCGCAACGGATGCGCTCTCGATTCCATTCGCAAGATTGCTCATGGTTTTTCTTCTCCTTCCTTCTCTCAATATCAATGGTGTAACTATTTTAGTTACACAAAAGTTGTTTCGTCAAGTTTATTTTCCTGTCAAACGCTCCAACATTCGTTAACGAATTCATTGACAGCATCCGATCATCCCTGTAAAATCTTCTGTGATTCATTACATATTGCTCCTATCAAAATAGAAGGAAATACGATTAAATGACACTGAAACCTATCGCTGTGTGTTTATATCTCGCGCTCGCTTACTGGATTTCTTCCGTAAATCCCATGCTGAAAATGTTCTTCTTTCCAACCTTGGCGGCAATCGCATTCTTTTTCATGAGCCGCGTCAATCAAATGAAGGAATTGTTCACCATCAGCGCTGCTGCCATTGCCGCTTCTCTGATCGGAAGCGTCATCTTTTTCATCGATTCAGGCGTGTTTTCGTTTTTGATTACCTGCCTGATTACGATCTCGCTGATCCTTTATTACAAAATTACGGCTGCCCCCGTTCTTGCCGTCGCAGTCATCCCCTTCTTTGCCCACCCGGCGATGATGTGGCTCTTTCCGCTCTCCCTTAGCTTAACACTCGTTGGCTTGATCGCAGTATTGTGGATGTGCCAGAAGTTGGAGACACAGTTTGGCAAATTGTTTGCACTCAGCGCAAAAAAGAACGTTGCCAACGAAGAGCTTTCCTACGATTAGAAACCATGTCCACTCCTAGCTTTTGGCGTGAAGTTAGCTGCACTTATACTGGACCGCAAAAACCCTTCCCATCGCACTCGCATGCATGAGAAGGGTTCTTTTTTTCTTTTCTTCTATTTAATACCTGCAGAAATTTCGTTCACCATTTCTGCAACTGAGATCAGTCCGCCGCCGGACAGGTACCAATAGTTCGGATCAAGGTAGACGATGTGGCCGTTTTTCGCTGCATTTGTGTTTTTGGTCAAATCGTTTTCAATCGTTTGCTTGCCAGATGGCGCGCTCTTATCGGACTTGACTGCTGCTCCGCGGTCGACGACGAAGAGGTAATCTGGATTTTTCTCTGCGATATATTCTGCTGTAACGCTTTGGCCATGCGTGGATGCCTCGATTTTTTCATCGGATTGCGCAAATCCGAGTACATCATGGATGATTCCGAAACGGGAGCCTGCGCCATACGCGCTGATCTTGCCTTCATTCGCCAGAACGACCAGCGCTTTTCCGCTTGTAGCAGCTTTATCGTGAACCGCTTTGATTTCGTCATTGATTTTCGCCAGTTCCGTTTCTACTTCTTTTTCCTTGCCGAAAACTTCGCCCAGCGTTTTCATGTTTGCTGCAAACGAGTCCATATACTTGGTCGTATCTACTGCGAGGAAGATGGTTGGCGCGATTTTGTTCAGCTCTTCATACTTGTCTTGTGCACGGCCGGAGATGAAAATGACATCCGGCTTGATATCGTTTAATTTCTCAAAATCCGGTTCAAACAACGTACCTGCATTGACATACTTGCTGTCTTTGTACTTTTCCAGGTAGCTCGGCAAGCTGCTTTGCGGGACGCTTGTTACTTCCACACCCAGCTTATCCAGAGAGTCGAGGACGCCGTAATCGAATACCGCGACTTTTTGCGGATTCTTTTTCAGTTTGGCTTCACCCAATTTATGCTTGATCGTCAATTCTTCCGGTGCTGGTGTTGCCGCCTCTTTCGGGACTTCTGTTTGCGCTGCCGGAGCTTGTGCACCATTGGAGCCAGAGCCGCATGCAGCCGATATGATTGCCATAGCAACCATTACGATGAATAGGAGCATTTTTTTATTCACTTGATCCACCTCATTGAAAGTATTGTTGTATGTAAAATTAGCGGAACAGCCTGCTAGCCGGCTATTCTGCTAACTGCAACCAGGCTTACATGACGCTTTACGAAAAGTAGACGCAAATCTTTTTTTCATCGATCTCCTCAATCTGGATGTCCATATCGTAAACCTCTTTCAAAACCGGAGTTGCGATGATCTCTTCCGTCGGCCCTTCCTGCACGATCTTGCCGTCTTTGAGCGCGACGATATAGTCGGAATAGCAAGAAGCGAAATTGATATCGTGAATCACGATGACGATCGTTTTACCGAGCTCATCGACCAGACGGCGCAGCACCTTCATGATTTGCACCGAGTGCTTCATGTCGAGATTGTTCAACGGTTCGTCGAGCAGGATATATTCGGTGTCCTGAGCCATGACCATCGCAATGTACGCGCGCTGCCTTTGTCCGCCGCTCAATTCGTCCAAATACTTGTGCTGAATGTCTTCCAGCTCCATGTAACGTATCGCAGCATCGATATAGCGCATATCTTCTTTCGTCAGCTTGCCTTGCGAATACGGGAAGCGGCCGAAGCATACAAGCTCACGGATGGTGAGACGGAGCGTGATGTGGTTGGATTGCTTTAGAATTGAGATCTTTTTGGCCAACTCGCTGCTTTTGCATGCGGAAATTTCTTGTCCTTCCAAACGAATGCTCCCGCTGTCTTTTGTGATCAGACGGCTGATCATTGAAAGCAGCGTGCTTTTCCCTGCACCGTTTGGCCCAATGAAGGATGTGATTTTGCCCTTGGCAATCGTGAGCGACACATTTTCGATCACGTATTTGCTGCCGTATTTTTTGGAAACATGTTTGACCTCTACCATGATTTGTTCTCCTTTAACAGAAGGTAGATAAAGTATACACCGCCTGCAAAATTGACAATGACGCTCAACGTTGTTGCGAATGTGAACACTCTTTCGACAATTAACTGCCCTCCAACCAGAGCGATGACGCTCACCAGGATGGAACAGAGAATCAAATAGTTGTGCCGATACGTTTTCAGGAATTGATGCGCGACGTTGGCGACCAGCAGCCCCAGAAATGTGATCGGGCCGACAAGCGCAGTCGCGATCGAAACCAAGATGGTGATGACGATCAAGAGCCGCTTGACGACATGGTCATAATTGACGCCCAAATTGACGGCCTGCTCCCGACCGAGTGCCAGCACATCGAGATATTTGGCGAACCGCATGAAATAAAGCGTGGTTCCCAGCATGCCGACTGCGGCAATCGTCAAGATGTTGGTATTGATGTTGTTGAAGCTGGCAAACATCTTTCCTTGCAGCGAACTGAACTCGTTGGGGTCGATCAGCACCTCCATAAAGGTCGCCATGCTTTGAAACAAGGTCCCCATGATCAAACCGATCAATAGCAGGAAGTAAATGTTTTGCCCTTCACGCCGGAACAAAATTTTGAACAAAAGGCCTGAAAACAACACCATCAGCGAGACCGATAGGATGAAATTGAGGTGGCTGTTGTACATCGTGATGCTGGCTGATCCAAAGACAAAGATGACAAACGTTTGGAAAAAAAGATAGAGCGAATCCAGCCCGATGATGCTCGGGGTCAAAATCCGGTTGTTCGTAATGGTTTGAAACACCATCGTAGAAAAGGCGATTGCACCGCCGGTAAGAATCATGGCCAGTATTTTCTTCGTCCGTCGTGGCAGCACATAGTCCCAGTTTCCGTTGGCATTAATCAACAGGAAGGTCGCGATCAAGGCCACGGCAATGCCCACAAGAATCCAAATCTTCGTTTTCATCACGCATATGCCTTTCTTTTCATGAGTAAGAAAATGAAAATGCCGCTTCCGATGACGCCGACGGTCAGACCGATCGGGATCTCGTATGGATAAATGATGATGCGGCCCAGTATGTCACAAAAGAGGACGAAGATGGCTCCCAGCAACGCGGTATGTGAAAGGGTTTTTTTCAAGTTATCGCCTTGATACAGTGTGACGATGTTCGGAATGATCAGCCCGAGGAACGGGATCGTCCCTACGGTTAAAATGACGATAGAAGAGACGAGCGCTACCAGCACCAGGCCGATATTGACGACAAGCTTGTAGTTCAGCCCCAGATTGACCGAAAACTCCTCCCCCATCCCGGCCACCGTGAACCGATCGGCATACAGATACGAAATGACCAGCAACGGGATGCTGATATACAGCAGCTCATAGCGCCCCTTGAGAATCATGGAAAAATCGCCCTGCAGCCAAGAAGACATGTTTTGAATCAGGTCATACTTGTAGGCAAAAAAAGTGGTGATGGAACCGACGACATTCCCATACATCAGTCCGACCAGCGGAATGAAAATCGTGTCCTTGAACTTGATGCGATCGAGGATTTTCATAAATACGAATGTTCCCAAGAGCGCGAAAATAAAAGCGACGGTAATTTTTTGGATCGGCGTCGAGCTGGTGAAAAGCAGCATGGCGATTAATATCCCGAAGCGGGCCGAATCCATCGTTCCAGCTGTCGTCGGAGAAACGAATTTGTTCCGGGTCAGCTGCTGCATGATCAATCCGATCACGCTCATGCTTACCCCGGCAATCACGATGCTGACCAACCGCGGAATTCTGCTGATCCACAAAACCTGTGTCTTATCCTCACTCAGATTGAACAAATCGAGCGGGGAAATGTCCTTCACACCGATAAACAGCGAAATCAAAGATAAAAGAATTAGGAATGGAACCAAATATCTTGTTTTCATAGCTCTTCCTTACTTCTCCTCATCCAGAGGATTGATTTCTTATGTACGGGCCCCGTTTTTGTACATCGGCTTATTCATTAGTAATGATTCTCATTATCATATAAACCAACAGTTATGATTATAATCATGTCATCCGGAATAATCAATAATCTTTTATTTGGTTAACTGTATGATAACCAAGCTTTGGTGTGTAAACCGCGGTGCTATGCGCTTTTGACCAAGGAATTTCGTATATCTCACCCTTTTTTTGTTGGTGAACGCACTTTGGGCGAACAAAGTTATTTTCATAACAAAAACGACCACATGTGCCGTGGTCGTCTTTCGCTGCTTTTCTGTTATTCCGCAGCCGAGAATTTTAGCCGCCTTGCAAAGGCTGCCTCATGAAAAAAACCATTGGGCGCCCTATCGTCCAATGGTTTTTCGCTGTTATGAATGGGGAACCGGCAGTCTCGGCACTTCTTTCAACGGCTGTCCCTGTTTATAGTAAAGCGACGGATTCAAGATGATGAAGAAGATGTGTACGTTGGCAAAACCATGCTCCTCAAGCAGCTGATTCATCATGGCAGCGATCGCATCGTGTACTTGCTGCTCGCGTTGAAACATGAAAATTTCCAGCGAGAGCGGCGTTTTATTGATCGCCTCCACCATTAAAAGCTCAAGCTTGACGATCTCCTCCGGAATGTGAGCGATCGCTGCAAAGCGCTCGATCATTTGCGGAGCCACAGCCGTGAGCTTTTCTTTGTCAAAGCCTTTAAAACGTAAAAACGGCATGTTAATTCCTTCTTTGCTGTATAATTGTCACGCTATCTATTTTTATACCTTTAATTAAAAATCATTTTACTGAAGGAAGCCAGTTAAAATTTTTAACAGCTGCACTTCGCGATTTCCTTAAAGAAAAAGCCGATGCCGCAATCAGCGACATCAGCTTGTCTGTTCTGTTTTTGCGTGGGCAAAAAGCAGTTCCTGCACCTCAGCTGCCGGAAGCGGTCGGCTGAAATAGTATCCTTGGATTTCTTTGCAGTCATTGCTCATCAAAATGTCGAGCTGTTCCTGCGTTTCGATCCCCTCAGCGATCACATCCAGCTGTAAATGATTCGCCATGGAAATGATCGTCGCTACGATTGCCTGATCATGCTTGTTCATCGTTATGTCCGTGATGAAGGAGCGATCGATTTTGAGCTTGTGGATCGGGAACTGACGCAAATATCCAAGCGAGCTGTACCCAGTTCCGAAATCATCCAGGCTGAATCGGACCCCGTACTCCGACAGCTCTTGCAAAATGGTGGTAGATACCGTCGCATCCATCATCATGCTTTCGGTGATTTCCAAGTTGAGATGTTCCGGTTTCAACCCCGTTTCCTCGAGAATCTGGCGGATAAATTTCGGCAGGTTCAAATGGTGGAACTGTTGTGACGATAAGTTGACGGAGACGGGAATAAGCGGTCCTCCTGCATCATGCCATTTGCGCATTTGGCTGCAAGCTTCGCGAAGCACCCACGATCCAATCTCGAAAATGATGCCTGCTTCCTCTGCAATCGGAATGAAGACGCCTGGCTGGATTTCGCCTTTTGTCGGGTGGTTCCATCGGACCAAAGCCTCTACCCCCGTGATCCGATTATGAGCCGTGCTAATTTGCGGCTGATAGTGGATATGTAGCTCGTTGCGTTCAATGGCTTTACGCAAATCGTCTTCGAGCACGATCTTTTCCCGAAGGAACACATCAAGCTCTTCCGAATAAAACTCGTAATCGTTTTTGCCTCTTTTCTTCACTTCATACATGGCGGTATCTGCGTTTTTCAACAGTTCGTCCGCATCGGTGCCATGCTCTGGATAGATCGCGATCCCGACGCTTGCCGTCACGTAAAAGTCATTGTCCTTCAGATGATAAGGAACTTGGATGGACGCGATGATTTGCTTCGCCAAAAGGGCAGCTTCACGCTCTACCTCTTCGTGAAAACAAAGAAACGTGAACTCATCTCCCCCCATACGGGCGATAATCGCTTGATGGCCTTTCATGCTGGACTGCATCCGCTCGCTGACCATCTGCAAAAACAAATCACCGTACGCATGCCCCAACGAGTCGTTGATCATCTTGAACCGATCGATGTCCACGACCATCACCGCGAATGGCGCTCGCTGCTTCCGGTTCTGTTCGATTGCATCCCCGATCAGACTATTGAACTTGCGGCGGTTCGGCAATCCTGTCAGCTCATCATGATAAGCCAAATGCTGAATCGATTCTTTGATACGCTTCTCTTCGGTGATGTCTTTTGCAATGATATGGTACCCTGCGACTTTCCCATCGATACGCACAGGGATTTGCATGACAGTCAATGTAAGCGGATCGCCGTTTTGATGAAGGATGATCGTTTCGCGCCTGCTTGGCTTTTCTGCCAGCATTGTTTCCCTTGCAATCACCTGGTCCAGACCGATGCGGGAAATGGGCTCGCCAACATAAGCCTTTTCCTGAAGCCCCGTGATGCGTGACATGGCCGGATTGAAGCTCAAGATGCGCCCTTTTGTGTCGATTGAAACGATTCCATCTTCATTGTTTTCATAAAGCGAACGGTACCATCTCGCATTTTCGCGAATAACCATATCCTTTTGCGACATTCGTTTGTTGATCATGACACCGAGCATTGTTAAGCCGAGCATGAACAACGTGCTTGCCGCAATGATAACAGCGAGAATCCCCGGCTCAATTCCATTCTGTACCGTCAGCTCAACTCTCGTGCTTGGCCGAAATTCCGCAGCGGCCATGCCGGTGTAATGCATGCCTGCAATCGCCGCACCCATGATCATCCCGCTAATCAGCTTGGACAGCGCGAAATGACGTGCCTGGTCTTTTCGAAAATAAAGCAATAGCCAAAGTGCGGCAAGAGACGCCGTCGCTGCAATTGCGACCGACAATACCACCAACACCGGCTTATAGTGAATATCGACACTTATTGCGGCCATTCCGACATAGTGCATCCCCACGATTCCAGCCGCCATCAGAAGTCCGCCAATGATGAGCTGCTTTCGTTTCAGCTCGTTGCGTCCGACGACGATGAGTGCGATGAATGATACACAAATCGCCAGCAATACCGAAACGATAACCATTTTGCTGTCATAGGAAATCCTCAGGGGAAGAGAAAAGGCGAGCATGCCGACGAAATGCATGGACCAGATCCCGATCCCCATCGATAGCGCACCGCAGAACAACCAAAGCAAACGTTCCCTTCCGGTAGAGGTGCTGATTCTGCCCGCCAAGTCCAAAGCAGAATAAGAAGCCATAACCGCAATCACATAGGATAAGGTGATCAATAGCCAGTTGTATGTACCATGAAGATGTTCTTCCATCATGATCCCTCCTTTCCTCGCTTTCTCCAAGCGCATATGTAACAATCGACATCACATAAGTTGAAGCTATCCTGACCTCACAACGTCGATGACCAATTTTTGTCCTCGAAAATATATGCTACATCAGTGCAGAGAAGACAACAAGCGGTATAGACGCTTTCCCGCCGCAAATGGTACGTTTTTCGCAATGAAAGTGGCTCCTCTTGCAAGCACTTGTATGGTATGATGATTGCCGTGCCTTGACTGCACATCTGTTCAGCGGGTGGGGACCAAAATGTCAGTTTTGGTAGAGAACGTAGGAAGATTGCTAGAATAATGACAATTCTACAATTTTTGCCAATTCGTTCCCGATTTTGTAACGTTATTCTTACAAAAATCGTCATTACTACGATACACTATTCTTTTGATTAGGAGAGACTTATGGGGGCTACATCAAATTCAGTAGAAGTAAAAGTAAAGTCACCTGCGCAAAACGTGGTTTTATTATTGATTCGCCAACTCCGTCCGCATCAATGGACGAAAAACTTGCTCGTTTTCGCTGCCTTGCTCTTTTCGCTGAACAAGGTGAGCGTTAACGTCGTCGGCAAGTCCGTCATCGCCTTCTTCCTGTTTTGCTTCGTATCGGGCTGTGTCTACATATTAAATGACTTCGCCGATATCAAAAATGACCGGAACCATCCGGAAAAGCGGCACCGACCAATGGCGTCTGGCGCGCTGAATCCTTCGCTTGCCATCGTATTTGGGGCGATTCTTTTGATCGGGTCGCTGCTGACCGCATTTTATTTTGATCGGCTCTTCGGGGCTGTACTGGCGTTCTATTTCGTGCTCAATGTCGCTTATTCGTTCAAGCTGAAGCACGTCGTAATATTGGATGTCATGATTATTTCGGCTGGCTTCGTGCTCCGCGCAATTGGCGGCAGCCTGATTATCGGCACCCCGTTCACGCCTTGGTTTTTGCTCTGCACCATGCTGCTCGCGCTTTTTTTGGCAATCAGCAAGCGGCGACATGAACTTCATCTTCTGCAGACAGAAAAAGGTGCTCACCGCAAAGTGCTGGAGAGCTATTCGCCCGAATTGTTGAATCAATTGAATACCATTGTCACATCGGCCACCATCATCAGCTACTCTTTGTTCACCTTCACATCGGGCAGGACAGTCCAATTGATGTGGACGATCCCATTTGTCATCTTTGGCATTTTCCGCTACCTCTACTTAATTACGATCACCAACAAGGGAGGCAGCCCCGAAAAGGTTTTGCTGGAGGACAAGCCCATTTTCGTGACGATCATGCTTTATGTCATCGCCGTGGCCGGTATCATTCACTTTTTTGAATAACAGCACAGAAGGTTGTGGATTCCGTTATGCCATCACTGCTTCTCATCCTTATTTCCGTCATACTCAGCGCATCAGGGCAAGTCGCCATGAAAATGGGGGCTTCCTCACTTTCCGGGAAAAATGACATGCTGCTGATGAAATTCGTGCACTACCTAACCAACCTCCCGATCATGGTCGGGTTGGCCTTGTATGGTATTTCAGCATTTGTCTGGATTGCTGCCATCGAAAAAGTACGGCTATCCTACGCCTACCCGATGGCTGCTTTGGGATATGTCCTGGTCGCCGCGATGTCGGTGTGGTTTTTCCATGAGCCGATGTCACCGATGCGCATTGCCGGATTGGCGATCATCGTCGTCGGCGTTGTTGTGATTTCACAGTCCTAGCATCAAATCGAAGGAGTTTTTTTCATGTTATATGTGTTGGCGCCGTTCATCGGCTGGCTCGTTTCGGGCACGACCAAATTTATCATCAACTATCTTCGTTTCGGAAAAGATGCTCGCCAGCGTGTGGGAAATGGCGGTTTTCCCAGCACCCATACGACCGTAATGGTGACGACCATCTGTCTGATCGGCCTGCAAGAAGGCTTTACGCATCCGGTATTCGGACTGGGCGTGGCGGTGACGTTCATCATCATCATTGATGCAACCGGCCTGCGTAGGGCGGTTGGCAAACACGCTGCGATACTGAACCAATTAGCAAAAGAACACTCGAAAGCGGCGGAAAACAAACCGTTGAGGGAAAGCATGGGGCATACGAAATGGGAGATCGTCGGAGGAATTGTGCTTGGCGCATTGCTCGCGTTCGTATTGCACACCCTCGCCAAGCTTGTCCCAGGGCTGCTGGGATAGCGGAAGGGAGTGACTACGTTGAAAAACCGTACTGCCACCTACACCTTGCTGCTCGGAATCACCCTGCTTCTGTTCATGGCGGCCATCGTCATCTCGACCTCCGTCTTGTTCCTGTTCGGCGTCCCGGTGTCGGCATTCAGCTTCTGGCTATCGGTAGCTGCAGCATTCATCTGCCTACTGGGCGCCATTTGTACATTCGTTCCCGTTTTCCGCGGGCGCTGGATTGCGTGGACTCTGGCTGGGCTACTGGTAATCGCAGGCTTGTGCTGGTATGTCAGCGCCACAACCTACGACCTGTCGTTTGACGGTCAAACGTATCACCAAGAAGCCATCATGCTGTTGGCCCAAGGCTGGAACCCCGTTCTCGATCCGCCCTTGCTGTCACCGAGCCAAGAAGAGATTGCTAAAATGGACGGAAAGGAAATTTTGACCGCTTTCTATCTATGGATTAACCATTACGCTAAAGGACCGTGGCTACTGGATGCGGTCATGTACAAGGTGACGAATCAGATCGAGCTGGGGAAAATGTTCAACCTGCTACTTCTGTTCTCCTCATTTTTGCTCAGTGTGGCTGCGATGCTTGCCGCCTATCCGCAAAAAAAGACGCGGGCCGTGCTGATTTCGCTGCTGCTCGCCTGTAATCCGGTCGTGATTTGCCAGGCGACATCGTATTATATCGATGGGCAGCTCGGGTCGCTCATCTTGATCATCTGCGCCCTCGGTGTTCTTTTGTTCAAGCGTTATCACGGTTGGGTGCTGGCCGCATTGTGCGCGGCGTTGATGCTGTTGGCCGAGGTCAAATTCACGGCTCTGGTTTATGCGATGCTGCTTGGAGGAGGTATCTTTCTCCTGTTCCTCTTCTATGACAAACAAAGGCGCTGGAAAAGGCTGCTGGCCGCTTTCGTCGCCAGCTTTGTTCTCGCCGTCGCAGTGGTTGGCTACAATCCGTACGTGACCAACACACTGACGAAGGGGCATCCCTTTTATCCGCTGGCAGGACCGCATGCCGTCGATATTATGACCTACAACAGCCCGCATGATTTTAGAGGTATAAGCAGTATCGAAAAGCTCGCGATTTCTTTGTTCGCCAAATCGGCAAACATCGCGGGAAAAGACGAAACTTCCTTGAAATTCCCCTTCACCATAACATCGGAAGAGTTAAAAGTATTCAATGCGCCTGACGTGCGTGTTGCCGGATTCGGACCGCTGTTTGGCGGAGCGTTCCTGCTTCTTCTGATCGTGCTCGTCGCCGTACTCGCTGGAGACAGGAGAAAGGCAGCACCGTTGCTGTTGATCTGCGGCATTCTCTTCGCGAGCGTACTCGTCAATCCGGAATCATGGTGGGCACGTTATGTGCCGCAGCTCTGGATGATCCCTGTTTTGGTTGCGATTGCTGGATTGGAATCGCGAAATACGTTTTCGCGGAATGCGAGCTGGGTGCTACTTGGTGTACTGCTGATCAATATGGTGATGGTCAATGGTGCCCATATTTCTGGCCAGTCCTGGGTCAATGAGGCAGCCAAACAGCAGCTTGCTGAAATCAAAGCCAGCAAGAAAACCGTACTTATCGATTTCCATCATTTCAATTCCAATCGGCTTCGCTTGCAAGAAGCGGGCATCCCCTATGTGGAAGGGAAAATCGATGACAAGGATGCGAATGCCAAAGGGCTTGTCGCTTCCCGCGCACGGTATGTATTGAAATAAACGGAACACCAAAACGGTCATGACCGTTTTGGCTGACCGCAAGCGGTCACATCCAATCTAATGAAAAACGTCGAGACGTTTTTCACAAAAAAAACCCGGACAGACCACAACGGTCAGCCGGGTTTTTTCAATCGTATTAGTGAACCAGCGAGAACAAGCCGTTGATGTGAGTCAGGTAACGGATGTGGCTCGCTTCTTTCATCATAGAAGCAGGCATGCCTTTCAGGCGAGTTTGGCTCGCACCGAGGGTCGCGATACCATCTTTGCGGCCCAAGCTAGCCAGTGTTCCGGAGAATACTGGGTTGAATTCTTCCATCGGTGCGCCGTTGAACGAAGCGAAGATGTTGTATCCGATGGTTTCTCCCATTTGCCATGCCAGCTGTGCTGTAGGCGGGTAAGGACGCTCTTGGCCTGTTGGGAAAACAACAGCGCTGTCGCCAGCTACGAACACATCAGGGTGGGACGTGGATTGCAGGAATGTGTTAACGGTCGCACGGCCACGGTTGCACTCTATGCCGGAAGCGCCGACCAAAGCATTTCCTTGCACGCCGCCAGTCCATACGAGTGTGCTTGTTTCGATGGAGCTTCCATCTTTCAAGGATACGGATTTTTCCTTCATTTCGGTGATCGCTACGCCAGTCAGGAACGTAACGCCGCGTTTTTCCAAGCTGGTTTTCGCACGCTCAACCAGCTCAGGGTTGAAGCCAGCCAGAATGGAAGGACCTGCTTCAACACAGTAGAGGGAGATTTCTTTGAAATCTACGCCTTTGTTGCGGCACAGGGTTGGCAGCATGTCAGCGAATTCGCCAACCAGCTCGATACCAGTCAATCCGCCACCGCCGACAACGATTGTAGCGTCCGCTTTGTTTTTGGTTTTGCTGTACGCCTCGATGCACTCTTCCACATGACGGCGAACTTTGTTTGCATCGTTAACCGATTTGAGCGTGAAGCTGTGCTCTTGCAGACCTGGGATTCCGAAGAAAGCCGTTTCACTTCCAAGCGCCATAACGAGCACATCGTAGCTCAGCGTTTCACCGCTAGCCAATGTCACGCGTTTGTCTTCTGGTTTGATAGCCTCAACCGTATCGATTAGGAGATTAACGTCTTTGCCTTTCAGCAGCTTGTCCAAAGACAGCGCTACGTTGTTCTCTTTCAGGTTGCCTACAGCCAAACGATGCAGCTCGGTAATGATTTGGTGAGTTGGGAAACGGTTCACCACTGTGATAGTAGCTTCTTCAGCAGACAGATGTTTTCTCGCTGTTAATGCGGTCAACAAACCGCCATATCCGCCGCCCAAGATCAATACTTGCTTTGACATACGAATCCTCCATCCTTATTTCATCAGCGCTGTTGTAAGATCGCTTCTCTTATTTTTGTTTGTTTTTCTCGCCCAATACTTCAAGAAATGCTTGTGCGAAGTGCAATGTTTTTTGCACTTGAGGGTCTTTCAGCATTTTCAGGATGCCGAACAGGCCCACAGTCGTTGTTGCTTCTTGAGAGCGCTCATTCGCTTCCATAGCGGCTGCCGCGATTCCCATCGCTTTATCCTGGATCGGTTTCACGAACTCCTCCATGCCGCCTTTCAAATCTTCAACGAATACTTTGTCGGTAGCCAGACCATGTACGACATCGTACGTTTTGGTGAGCATGGTCACCATTTCTGCCAGCTTAGGAAGGTTGTCAACCAAGACAGTCAGGGATTCCTGTACTTCAGGTTTCATCAGTTGATCAAGTACATCCACGCGTGCAACTGTCTCTTCTTTGGTAACTACTGCTTGTTCAGACATAACTTAACTCCTTTACGTTGTGATAAAGTCTGATGCTGTGTGTCTTATTACAAAAACTTGGCTCCGCCAAGCTTTTTGCGGGGCCTTAGTTGTACTTATTCCGGATAAGGATTTTTCAAAATTCTTATCTGTACAATCGAAAAGGCCACAGACTTTGTTACAAAATTCACAAAGTCATCTACACTACGATTTACTACCAATTCAATACTATTATATAACATGTCCAGAGCAAACAGTATAGAAAACAATTTTTTAATGGAATTGATTTTTTTCCGTTTTTTATCAATTGTAGAGATGTTTTACTTTTCTATCCAAAAAACAGAGCCTTTCCACGATAAAAAGGGGAAAAGCTCCGGATTTCTTGGTTAATTTTTATTTGCATATGGCTTTTCCTGATAATAAAAGTTCGGCGTTTCGATGCGATCTTCGTACGCACTGTGGAAAATATGGGTGGCCGCCGGGGAAATCGGCGGGATGAGCCATGTCCAATCACCTGTGATCCCGCGACCCTGACGATGCTCGCGCTCCTCGAACCGTTGGAACTGCTGGCTTGCGGTGTGATGATCGACGATCATAACGCCGCGATCCTTAAAAGAGTGCAGCACGGCTACGTTCAGCTCAATCAGCGCCTTGTCCTTCCAAAGCGTGGCTTCCCGCGTTCGATCCAGCCCCATGATGTCGGCTACTCTGGGCAGCATGTTGTAGCGGTCCACATCGGCGAGATTGCGCGCACCAATTTCCGTTCCCATGTACCAGCCGTTAAACGGAGCTGCCGTGTAATCGATGCCCCCGATCTCCAGCCGCATGTTGGAGACGACCGGAAGCCCGTACCACTTCAGCTGCAAATCAGCGAAAGCAGGGATTTCCGGATGTGTCAGCGGTACTTCCACCACGATATCCCGCGGGATCTCGAAAAACTGCGGCGGCTGGTTGCCCATCTGCAGCACGAGCGGAAGGATGTCAAAATGCGTCCCCTCCCCCTGCCACCCCAGCTGTTGGCAGTAAGCTGTGAATGGGACCGAAATCGGATCGCCGATGATCCCGTCCTCTGTCACATACCCTGCATACCGTATCAGCTGGTCATTCCAGATCCGTATCTGCGTTTTTTCCGTGACGTCCGGGCGGAAAACCGTAATAGTCGGGCGGATGATACCGCCGTTGGTAGCGAATTCGAGATGGCGATATAAAGCCTGCGCCATCTCTTCCTCCGTCTTGCATTGTCTTGCATCCAGAACCTGCAGGGATTCCCAAAAAAGCCTGCCAATGCAACGGTTGCTGTTGCGCCATGCCATTTTTGCCCCATGCTGGAGTTCTTCGCTCGTATGCTCGTAATGGCCTCGATCTGCCACTGCTTCACGTATTGCTTGCAGTCGTGCTGCGATCTCTTCGTCTGTTTTACCCAGCTCTTTATAGCATGCATGAATGAAGCTTTCAGCTGCCTCGATTCGTTGTTTTCGTTCCATTCCGCCTCTACTCCCGCCACTCATCGTTAGTCACATTATATAGAAAGCATGTGGCTGATCCAAACGAGCTTTGTGTCGGTTTTGCAAAACATCTTAGAAAAAGAGCGCGTCGGCTCCGCAACATCCGGGTTCCCACGCGCTCCTTCTCGCTTCGCTGTTATGCTTTTACTTCCAGTAAAAAGACAGATAAAAACTTGCGCACACTGATGCGGCACTTGGTGGTTTTTTCCCCCGCCTCCAGCTCCTGCATGCGCTGGCGCACTTCTTGGAAATCAAAGAGGCGCGGCGCGAAATGCTCAAAGGTTGGGTTCGCATAATCAGTCAAGCCAAGCGATGATAAGTGGGTGAACGCCTGCAGTACCATCCGGCGGATGCGCTGTTCCATCGCACGGACTTCTTTTCCAGCTGACTGGACATCCAGTCCACCATGAAGCTTATGTAAAATTTGCGCATACACTTCCTTAAGCTGGAGATCGCGTAGCTGTTCACTGCGTTCCTCCTGTGTAAGCCATTGGACAAGCAACAGCAGATCGGGCGCGCCTGCCTCACCTGCAATCCCCAGCTGTAACATCAGCTGGCGGGCTTTTTGCTCCAGATTCGTATGCTCATACACCCCGATGCCGTATGTAGGAACCTTCGCAAAGCCATGGCTAGCTTGATCCATTACCTTCACGTCCAAAATCTGCAGCGATTTGCGGATCGATTGAAGCGATGCTTCCAGCGACAGATGGTCGGCTACCCGCTTGAGTACGGACAGTACCTCCAGCCGGTTTATCGGCTTTTGAATGAACGTATCGATTCCTTGCGAGTACGCTTCTCCGATCATCTCTTTGTTCTCCACCTGTGACACCATGATGAAACGGCCGCCAAACCCTTCACCCTTCAGCTTCTTGATTGTTTGAATCCCGTCCAAGCCGGGCATCAAGAGATCGATTAAGATGACGTCGACCCCGAACAGCTGGTCGATGGAGACACTGATGCCGTCACTTGCTTGCCCGACGATTTCGCCCAAACCACTTTCATTGATGATGCGCTCCAGCATTCTGCGCACAACTGCATCGTCTTCGATCAGGAAGAAACGAATCATAGAACACTCTCCTTCCGCAACAGTTGATCCGTAGGTATCGTTACCTCGAAGTGAGTCAATTGCTTGTGATCGTTCACAATGCCCAAATTGCCCTTCAAACTATGGACAATGCCCCGCGCATGCGTTAGTCCGATTCCCGTCGAGGCATTGCCCGCCTGATCGTATTTGGTGGTGTAACCAGGTTCGAATACCCATTCCCGCTCCTCACGGGGAATTCCCGGTCCATTATCCAGCACGTGGAACACGATGTCCCGCTGCCTCAGCTCGACGGCCAGCTCAATCCAGCCCGCTGACGGAATCGCCTCGACCGCATTGGCCACCAGATTGTTCAGCACCGACAGCAGCTCATAGATTTGGCTGGTCGACAAGTCCACCTCGCACGTCATCATGAACTGAATCCGCTTCCCAATCATTTCGGCATATTTTTGATTGGCCCTGATTACGAGCTGACACAAATCGGTGATGGCAAGACTTGAATCCAGCCCTTCCTGGTTGATGATTTTCGACAAACCGGCCAGCAAGCGCTGCGAATCTTTCTTCACTTCATGCACATGCTCCGCGATATGGAGCGCTTTGTAAGATTCAGTATTTTCTGACATGAGCAAACGGGTATACAATTGATAGCTTTCTCGGGTGATTTCTTCAAGATGGGACATCGATTTTCGCAAATAAAACGCTTCCCCATACAGCTCCGTGTTGATCATTCGCAGCTTCTCCAGTTCCTGCTGCCGCACCTCACCAACAGCTCGGACCTGGCGAATCATAAAGTTATTATAAAGGCCTACAGCAAAAAAACTGCGAAGAGCACCGAAAAAGAGTAGCATCATAATGCTTTGCAACGTCAGGTCGGGAAAATCGCCGAACAGCTGGCGGACGAACAGCTCAACCATGTTGGAGGCGAAATCGACGGTGGCTCCGATCAACCCTACCCCGAGCGGGAACTCCAGGTATTGCCTTGCCCGGCTCAAATGGATCAGCAGTGAAAAGCTAAAATAATAAAAAGCGGACGGCAAATGGGCCTGCAAGCTGTCAAGCGGGGCGGTATGGCTAATCATCATGTCCAATCCAACCCGAAAGCCGCAGATAAACGTTCCCGTCAAAAAACCGGTCAGCAAAACGGGCAGCGATTGAAACCATAGCAGCCCAAAAAAGAATGCGGCAATCCCCAGGGAAAAACGAAAGGAACCCCCGAACGGGTTCACTTTCATTTCACCAAAAAAGGCAGTAGCCAGCATGATGATCACAAGCATAAACAGGCGATCGCGCATAGATACCCCTTTCCCAAAATGAAAGATCTCCCATTCCTATATTACAAGGAAATGGAGATCTGCAAAACCGGAATGATTATACATGTTTGTTTTCCAGCCGTTTTGAGAATACAGACAGCGCATAGTTTACGACAAAGTACATGACCGCCACAATCAAAAAGGTCGGAATGACATAATTGACATTGCGGCCATTCAAGATTTGCGCGTGGTTCATTAGCTCAGGCAGCGCAATGACGACGGCCAACGACGTATCTTTGAGCAGCGAGATAAACTGGCTGACGATCGGCGGTACCATGCGGCGCAAAGCTTGCGGCAGTACGATGTGCCAAAGCGTCTGGCTATAGGTGAGGCCGGAGGAACGCGCAGCTTCCAACTGACCTTTGTCTACGGAATTTAATCCGCTGCGGACAATTTCCGACAGCATCGCCGATTCAAAAATGACCAGCGCCAAAATCGCTGCGTAAAACTTCTCCAGCTTGAGTCCCACTTCAGGAAGCGCAAAGTAAGTAAAAAAGATGATCAGCAGAAGCGGCAAATTGCGGACTAGCTCCACGATGACTGCGAGTACACGCGAGATAACCGGGATTTTCGCGTAACGAAGCGTCCCTACGATGATGCTGATCGCAAAGCTGAACACGATGGATAAGAAGGCCACTTCCAATGTAACCAGGAAGCCTTCCAACAAAAAGGTCAGATGTGAGGGAGCGTATGCGCCGATAAAATCCATGGTTTTCCCTCCTTTTATCGGCTTCTCGCCAGTCGCCGTTCGAAATACCCGACGAGCATACTGAGCGGAAGCGTCAAGATCAGATAGAAAATACCGACAAAAATGTACACATCAAAGGTGACAAACGTGTCTGCGGAAATCAAATCGCCGAAATACATCAGGTCGAGACCGGCGATCACGCCCAGCACGGAAGAGTTTTTTACCAGATTGATAAACTGGTTGCCCATCGGTGGAATGACGATTTTCATCGCTTGCGGCAAAATGATCAAGCGCATGGTTTGCCCATATGTCAGCCCGGATGAGCGGGCAGCTTCGGTCTGCCCTTTGGGCACAGCCTGAATGCCGGCGCGGATCGTCTCCGCAATGAATGCCGCTGTGTAGACCGTCAGACCAAGCGTACCGGCAACGAACGGTTCAAGCCGAATGCCGATGGCGGGAAGCCCGACAAAGAAAAAGAAGACGACGAGAATCAACGGAATATTGCGGATGAATTCAACATACACGGTTCCCACCCATTGCAAAGGGCGCAACGGGGAGATCCGGAAAATGGCCATGATGGTCCCCAGCAAAAAACTGCCCACGAGCGAAAGCAAGCTGGCTTTCAGCGTATTCCCAAAGCCTTGGAGGAAATAGTCCCAGTGATCGAAAAGGATGGAAAAATCAAGCATCTGCGTTGCGAATCCCCCTGTCTATGTATGGAAATGAGCGGATGAGCGGTAGGGAGACCGCTCATCCTGGGCAACTCATCTGAATCGGTTAGTTCTTTGGCTTTTCGCCAATCCATTTTTCATAAATCTTGTCGTATTCACCGTTTTGCTTCATTTCCTTCAGCAAATCATTGATGGAGGTAGTGAACTCGGAGTCGCCTTTGGCTACCGCGATTCCATAAGGCTCCTCCGTGAACGTTTCGCTCGTGACGCGGTAGTTCGGATCTTGTTTGGCCATGCCGTACAAGAGCGCGTTATCGGTCGTCAGAGCATCACCTTGGCCTGCTTTCAGCGCTGTGAACGCCTCTGCATAGTTCTCGAATTCGAGGATCTCTGCATCGGGGGCTTTTTCGCGGATATTTTTAGCGGAGGTAGAACCCTTCGCAGTGAGGATCTTCATGCCTTTCTTGATGTCAGCCAGGCCGTTGATCGGGCTGTCTTTTTTCACCAAGAGGGATTGGCCTGCCAAGAAGTAGACGTCAGAGAAATCGACTTCCTTCTTGCGTTCTTCGGTAATGGTCATCGTTGCGATGATCGCATCGATCTCACCATTTTTGAGCATCGGAATGCGCGTCTTGGAGGTAACTTCCTTCAACTCGATTTTATTTTCATCACCAAGCACTTTTTTGGCGATCGCTTTGGCGATATCGATATCGAACCCTTCGACATTGCCGGACGCAGGATCTTTCAACCCGAACAGGTTCAGGTCATACTTGACGCCGACAACGAATTTGCCTCTTTCTTTGATTTTCGCCAGCGTGCCTGCCGCTGCCGCCTGTCCTTGACCCGCAGGAGCTGCGCCCTCTGTCGTTTTGCCTGCACCACAGCCTGCTAGCATCGTTGCTCCAAGCATCGCTGCCAATCCAAAACCCACCGCTTTTTTCAAGATCCGATTCGCTTTCAAATTGAGTTCCCCTTTTCTTTTTGTTTTTTCTCTTTATGAGACCGCTTACATTTGGTCAGTGATTCAAGATGCGGCTCAGGAACAATCGAGCCCGCTCCTCACGAGGATTGGCGAAAAAGTCCCGCGGATGCGCTTCCTCCAAGATTTGGCCCTGATCCATGAATACAATGCGATCCGCAACTTCGCGGGCAAAGCCCATCTCGTGCGTGACGACGACCATCGTCATGCCTTCCTTGGCCAGCTTCTTCATGACATCCAGCACTTCCCCGATCGTTTCCGGGTCAAGCGCGGAAGTCGGTTCATCAAACAGCATGATTTTGGGCTTCATCGCCAGCCCGCGCGCGATCGCGACACGCTGCTGCTGTCCGCCTGACAGCTGGGTCGGGAACTTCTCCGCTTTATCGGGGATTCCCACCTTCTCCAGATAGGAGGTCGCTGTCTCAATCGCTTCTTTCTCAGGGATGCCCAGCACCTTGGTCGGAGCGAGCGTGATGTTTTGCAGCACCGTTTTGTGCGGATACAGGTTGAAATGCTGGAACACCATGCCGATGTCGCGCCTCAGCTTGTTTATGTCGGTTTGCTTGTCATTAACCTTGACGTTGTCGACCACCAGTTCTCCGTTTGTAATCGTCTCCAACCGATTGATGCACCGTACCAGCGTGCTTTTGCCGGAGCCTGATGGACCGATAACCACGACAACTTCACCCTGGTTGATGTGTAGATTAATGTTTTTCAGGACGTGGAAGCTCCCGTAATGTTTATTCACTTGATGAAAGCTGATCAACCAAGTTCCCCCTTCTGTCTCTTTTTCTAGACATATCGTAACCACAGCTCTACCGGAAACTACTGAAAAAGACAGTGTTATTAATTTTTTCTTTTTAATTTTCTAAAAAGTGTTCCTACCTCGTGCAATTCAAACATTAAAAAACGCGAAAAACCAGCCCTACGAGCGGCTGGTTTGGCTTACTTATCGTTTATTGATCGAGTTTGTTCCAGGAGGTGATTTGGTCCACAGGAAGGCGCGTTGTTTTGTGCCCAGGCTGGGATGCTTTTCCGATTGCGATCAGCATCACAGAGACATAGCGATCAGGAATGGAGAATGTTTGCTTGAATTGCTCAGTGTTGTACCCACCCATCGGTACAGTATCATAGCCTCTCGCTTTTGCGGCAAGCATGAGTTGCATGGACACAAGCCCCGCATCCACCAGCAAAATCTCCTTGGTGACTTGCGGATCCCGGTCAGCATACCGTCTGTTGATGTTGCCAACGAGCGTTTCTTTTGCTTCAACCGTCATAAAGCCCGCGTCAACCGCATCTTGGTAAATCGACTCCGCCTGCTTATAGCCCTCCATATCGCCAAGCACAGCAACGATTGCGGCGGCATCAACCACTTGCTGCTGATTGAATGCGATGGGGAGCAGCTTCTCTTTTAGAGACTGGTCATCAATCACCAGAAAACGCCAAGGCTGCAGATTGGAACTCGATGGCGCCTTAATTGCTTCGTCCAGCAGCTCCTTCAGTTCATCCCGCGAAATTTTGACAGATGAATCATAATGACGAACGGATCTCCGTTCCTGTAACACCGTATAAAAGTCGACAGCCTGCTGTGTTGCCTTCTCCATGTCCATCATCCTCCGAAACGTCTTAATACACTCGATTGTTTTATTGTTCGATAAACATAGTACTATGATAAGGAAATACCTCCATTTTTGCAAGTTCTAATGTTCTATATTTATCAAACATTGATGTTTACCGTTACTTTTGATACAATTTTTTTATGAGAACACCATTCCAACCGTCTATTGACAGCATTAAGCTGACTTCTGTCCTGCACGCCTTAAGTGACCCCGTGCGGTTTAAAATTGCCCAGTGCCTGTACAATAAACATGAACTGTATTGTGCAACATTTCAGGTCAATGTGGCCAAATCTACGCTCTCCCACCATATTAAGGTTTTGCGGGAGTCGGGTGTCATCAAAGTGCGAATTGATTGCAAGCAGCATTTTTACTCGCTGCGCACCGAAGATCTGGAAGCGCTTTTTCCAGGTCTGATTAAAGTCTTGTTTGAAACAGATACAGATCGGATCTAGCACCACAGTGTGCTTCACGTAATAGTTGCTTACCCAAGAAGGAGCTGCGCTTTGCAAAAAGGCAGCTCCTTTTTTCATGCCACTTCGCGATTTTTACACCCGGTTAACCAAATGTTAAAAATTGATCCACAATTGCACGTTACTATGTAATGGACAAAATCAATTGAAAACGGAGGTTATTCACTTGGAAAATCTCAACACTGGACGCCTCATGCGCAATACGGCACTCTTCCTGCTGTCTGCCGGCCTCATCAGCACCTCCTTCGCTCTTCAGGCACCAGAAGCCGCACAGGCTGATTCACCAAAACAGTCCAAAAATTTGATCGTAATGATCGGCGATGGCATGGGTCCAGCCGAAATCACAGCTGCCCGCTATTACGCCAAAACGCATTTGGGCCAGGATCATCTCGCATTGGACAGCTTTTATGTGGGAAAAGCGACAACATTCTCGCAGCAAAGCCCGTATTCGACTGAGTCCGGCGCTGTCACCGACTCCGCTGCAGCCGGTACCGCCTTCTCGACCGGCCACAAAACGTATAACAACGCAATCAGCGTCTCCAACGAAGATGCAGCAAAGCCTTTCGCTTCCGTCATCGAAGCGGCGATGAAGCAAGGCAAAGCTACCGGACTCGTGTCGACCGATAACATCACTGGCGCGACTCCTGCAGTATGGGCTTCCCATGTGCGCCTGCGCCACAACCAAAACGCGATCGCCTCGCAATATCTGGACAGCGGCGTCAACGTGTTTTTTGGCGGCGGTAAAGTGAATTTCGTGACCAAAGAAGAAAAAGGCAAACGTACGGACAAATCGATCATCGCCGATTTTGAAGCGAAAGGATACAAAACCGCTTTTGACAAAAAAGGTCTTGAAGCTATTCCTGCAAATAGTGGCAAAGCGCTCGGCCTCTTCGCCTCTGCTGAAATCCCGTATGTGCTCGACCGCGACGAGAATACGCCAAGCCTGAAAGACATGGCGACAAAAGCCATCGACATTTTGTCCAAAAATAAAAACGGCTTCGTCATGATGGTAGAAGGCGGACGCATCGACCACTCTGGCCACGCCAACGATTTGCCTGCTAACGTGCAGGAAACGCTCGATTTCGATAACGCTGTAAAAGCTGTCATGGATTTCGCCAAAAAAGACGGCAACACGTCCGTCGTTATCACGGCTGACCATGAAACAGGCGGTCTGTCCCTCGGGATCAACAACGTATATGAATTGAACGTTGATTTGTGGAACAAAGAAAAGCACTCTTACGAATACTTGGATAAAGCATTGGAAGAAGCCAAAACAGCGGATGATGTGAAAAAGATCGTTGCTGAAAATACCGGATTCACAGACTTGACCGACGAGGAATTGGCCTTCATTTTGAAAGGCGATGGGTCTTCCTACAAACGCGCTGGCGCCTACAACGCAGTTGTCTCCAAGCGTCTGGCTGTAGGTTGGACAGGTCATGGCCATACCGCGGTTGACGTGGGCGTATGGGCATACGGACCGATCGCTTCACTGGTCAAAGGCGACGTCGACAACACCGATATCGCCAAAAACGGCGCGAAAGTAATTGGCGCTGATTTGCAAGCAGCAACCACAGCTTTGCAAGATAAGTATCTGTATCCAATGTTCAAAACGACTCGTGATAACAAAATCATGTTCCCTGTGAAGGCATTGGCCGACGATCTGGGCATTGCGGTGAAAAATGACGACGCGGCCAAGCTCGTGACGCTTTCCAAAGGAAGCGTCAAACTGACCGTAAGCCTCGCAAATGGGGAAGTGAAAGTAAACGATAAAGCAGCAGATTTCGCCGGAGAGGTTGATAACGGCAAGTTGTACTTGCCGCTGGAAGCCTTCAACAAACTGACAGGCGCAAACATGAGCTGGGATGCTCTGTCAGAACGCATTGTGCTGAAGTAAAACCGAACAACTGAGGAGCATCAGGTGGATAGGGAATTCGCTTCTCTATCCACTTTCTTTGTTGAGGAGGAGATCTATCCGATGATTGCATTTCATCAAGTAACCAAATCGTTCCCGATCAATGGCAGCATGCTGCCGATTGTTAAGGTGAAGCACTGGACGGTGGAAGCGGGCGAGCGCGTCGCCCTGATAGGCCCAAGCGGCAGCGGCAAGAGCACACTGCTCCATCTCGCAAGCGGCGTGCTTCCCGTCGATAGCGGCGAAATCACCGTTGCTGATCACCCGATCCATCGATACTCAGAAGGTCAGCGGGATCGGTATCGCGCCCAGATGATCGGCTATATTTTTCAAGATTTCCATTTGATTTCTTCCTTATCGGCCCGCCAAAATGTCGAGCTGGTCCTCCCCCCTGCCTGGACCAAACAACAACGCCGGGAAGAAGTGGACCGCTGGTTCGAGCTGGTCGGCTTACAAGATCGTCAGAAGCATTTGCCGGCTCAGCTTTCGCGCGGGCAGCAGCAAAGAGTGGCGATGATCCGCGCGCTGATCGGCAATGCACCGCTTATTTTGGCAGATGAACCGACGGGCAGCCTCGATTGGGAGACCGCTGGCGAGGTCATGTCGCTCTTGCTCTCCCTTTGCGAAAGCGAAAAAAGAACCCTGTTAACCGTGACCCACGACCTTCATCTCGCCCGACTGTTTCCGAAAACGGTACACATCAGCGAGCTGAATGAACTGGTGCGAAAAACGAACGAAGCCGAATCCTCAGCAGACAGCAAAGGAGAGAGGGTCGGATGAGCCTGTACACACTGCTATGGCGCAACATTCTCCATCGCAAAACATTATCGCTCCTCACGGTGTTTTCCGTCACGATCACTGTCGCACTCGTCGTCTTTTTGCTGATGTGTAGTCAAGGCGTCGAGCAAGGTGCCGAAAAAGGCTACGGCCCGTTTGAAGTGACCATCGGAGTGAAAGGCAGCGCCTCTCAAATGGCGCTCAATACGTATTACCACATCGGTGCACCGACCGGCAACGTGCCTTATTCTTTAGTCCAGAAGGTGCAACAAAACAGTCAGGTTGAAGCGGCTTACGCCATGACGACCGGCGACAACTACAACGGCTTCCCGATCATCGGAATGGAGCCTGGCTATTTCCTCACCCGCTATGGCGATAAGCAGCTCGCGGACGGAAAGCTGTACGGCAACCTCGGAGAAACCGTGGTCGGAGCCTATGTGGCCAAGACGCTGGGACTGCATGTAGGCGATACGTTCCAAGGTGCACATGGCTTGGTGCAAGGAGCCGGTGAAGAGAACCACGATGAGGGCGAAGAACACGATGAACACCATCTTTTTTCCTATAAAATCGTAGGAATCCTCCCGCCACTGTACACGTCAGATGACCGTGCTGTCTTCACTACGCTCGACTACGCGTGGGCCGTTCATCACAACCAGACAGGCGATCATAAAGAGGTAACGGCGATCCTAGTCAAGCCCAGGTCGCTTCTCGGTGCACAAACGATCAAAAACGAGTACAGCCAGATTGACAACGTGCAGGCAATCTATACGAGCAAAGCTGTCGCTGATGTGGTCAATATCGTCGACAAAGGCACACAGATGCTTGAGATCGTCACCATCATTTGCATCGTGCTGGCATCCGTATCGATCCTGCTTTCCTTGATCGCAGCTGTGAACGAGCGGAAAAAAGATGTCGGCCTGCTCCGGTTGATCGGCAAGCCCAAGCAATTTGTATGGTTCGCCTTGATCGGTGAAGGATTTTTGCTTACCTTCATCGGGCTTTTGGCAGGATTGGTGATCGGCCACGTCGGCGGCTATGTGAGCCGTGACGCCGTGTTCGCCTTTTCCGGGCTGCAGCTCAATGCTGGCGGCATCCTGCCTGGCGAGTGGATGCTGGTGGCAGGCACGCTGCTGATCGGACTTTTGGCATCAGCTGGCCCTGCCATAAAAGCATACCGGGTCGACCCGCTGCAACTATTCCGCGCTTGAGGTGATAGCATGAACCGATTATCCTATCCGCTGCTTCTGTTGTCATTCGCACTGATATGCGCTGGATGCGGAACTAAGCAGGCGGAAAAAAAGACGCCTGAAACATTTGCGATGGGAGCGAACGCTTCGGCTAGCACAGCTGCCGCATCAAATGAGACGGTGCCTGCCAGTGCTTCTGCCAATTTGACCGAGAATGAGACTGCTTCTGGGACTGTGGCTATACAAAACCAAAATGAACCGCAAGCCGACCAGAAAGCCGAAAACGGCATTGGGACCAAACCGCCGGCAGCTGCTGAGCAAACAGCTCCAGATAAGCCGGATCAAACGAAAAAAACAAAACGAGCCGCATCTCCTGCTTCGACGACTGCCACAGCACAAGCAAATTCGCCAAAACCGAGCGCGGCCACAAACACAGGCGCCAAACCAGCAGTCCAACCCGACCGAACCGCGGCTTCCAAGCCCGGTCACGCTGCTGCAGTCACAGCTCCCGCATCGTCGGCCAACACCGCGTCTGGCACGCAAAAACCTGCTGCAGCAAACAACGAAATCAATTGGAATCAGTTTTTTGACAATGAGCAGCAAAACACGCCCTCATCGCGTTTCTGGGATCTGAATGGGCAGACCGTGCAGATCAAAGGCTTTATGGGCGAAGTTTTATCATTTGAGAAGCACTGGTTTCTGCTGATTCCAAAGCCTGGTGCGGAATGTCCGTTTGACAATGGCGATGAAACGTATTGGAACAAAATCATGATTGTGTATGTCCCCGATGACATCAAGCTGCGCTACACATCAGACCCACTGCTGATCACCGGTAAGCTGGATGTTGGGATCAAGCTGGATGAATCGGGCTACAAGACGATGTTCCGACTTTATGACGCCTCTTTCGAGAAAATCAAGGAGTAAGAATAACCAGCCACTTGCATTTTCTTCGATGACTGGTTAAAATGTTTGCTCAAAGGGTATGATTTTTAATGCGATGAGGAAGAAGAGTAGGCATTTTACGAGACCCCAGAGAGCTGATGGTTGGTGCGAATCAGTGTCGAGTGGATGTTGAATGGGCTTCCGAGCTCCAAACCGAACCTGTCTTCGGGACAGCAGTAGGCTTTGGCGTTGCGTCCGTACGTTATCAGAGGACACCGTATCATTGGGTACGGCTAAAGCGATTTTGCGCACGTGCAAGAATACTTGTCATGCGTGAAATAACAAGGGTGGCACCACGGTTCATTCGTCCCTGTCCAGGGCGGATGGACCTTTTTGTATTTATTTGACCTAATAAGAAAGTATTGAAAGGAGCAACATTCTCATGAAAACGATCTTTTCCGGCATTCAGCCAAGCGGCATCCTGACCTTGGGCAACTACCTCGGGGCCATGAAGCATTTCGTGCCGCTGCAGGATGAATTCAACTGTTATTACTGCATCGTCGACCAGCATGCGATCACCGTTCCCCAAGAGCCTGAGACATTGCGCCAAAACATTCGCCGTTTGGCCGCACTGTACCTCGCAGTCGGGCTCGATCCGAAAAAAGTCACGCTTTTCATCCAATCGGAAGTGCCTGCGCATGCAAAGCTCGGCTGGATCATGCTTTGCAGCTCGTACCTCGGAGAACTCGAGCGCATGACCCAGTTTAAAGACAAGGCAAACGGTCGCGGCGAATCGATTCCAGGAGGTCTGTTAGCATATCCTCCGCTGATGGCTGCCGACATTTTGCTGTACGGAACAGACTTTGTACCGGTGGGCGAGGATCAGAAGCAGCATTTGGAGCTGACCCGCGACCTGGCAGAACGCTTTAATAATCGCTATGGCGAGATTTTCACAATTCCAGAAGTTCGCTTGCCAGAAGTGGGCGCACGCATCATGTCCCTTGCCGATGGCACCAAAAAGATGAGCAAATCCGACCCGAACCAAGGCGCATTTATCTCGATGCTCGACGATGCCGACACGATCGTGAAAAAAATGAAGCGCGCGCAAACCGACTCGGACAGCGTCGTGCGCTTTGACAAGGCTGATAAGCCTGCCATCTCCAACCTGATGACGATATACTCCCTCTGCTCCGGAAAAACGCTGGATGAGATTGAGGCACAGTACGAGGGCAAAGGCTACGGCGCATTCAAAACCGAACTGGCTGAGGTTGTTGTCGAGACGCTCCGCCCAATTCAAGAGCGCTACGAGCAGCTCTTCCATTCCAGCGAGCTGGATGACATTCTTTCCGAAGGCGCAGAAAAGGCAAACAAAGTCGCCAATGACATGCTGCACAAAGTAGAGCGTGTAATGGGCATGGCTCGTTTGTAAGGATAAACAAAGTGGGTTGGGAGCTTTCAGCAGCTTCCCAACCCACTTTATTTTCAACGCGTTTCTGCCCGATATTTTTCCGGCGTCATCCCGACTGCCCTTAAGAACGTCCGATAAAACTGGCTGGTGCTGGAGAAACCGAGACGGTAACTGATGCCTGTCACGGTATCATCAGTCCGCTGTAGCTGTACTTTGGCCTGCTCAACACGCAGCTGCAAAACATATTGATACGGGGTCACCCCCATCATCGACTTGAAGGAACGAATGAAATGAAAGCGACTCTGCAACGCAATCGTCGCCAGCTCATCGATGTTCATCTGCTCCGTGTAATGTGCATGGATATAGTCCAAAACTCGCTTTAGATGAGGGTCGACGACGAGCCTGTCATGTACTGTTTCCATTGTCCCCGCCTGGCCCCACAAGGTTTGATGCAAATAACTGAGAATCTGACATTCCAGTTCTTCCACAGCCAAGCCATGGGCACTGTCAAAACTGATCATGTCCATCATCCATTTTTTGAAATAATCCGATAATGTAACCGGGTCAAAATGCTGATAAAGCGACGGTTCCCTGCGGGTTTTCATCGCAGTCGGATACATGCTTTGATCATTCACCTGAATGATGATCAGGCCAGCATCATCCCCCATCGCAAAAGAATGCATATCGCGCGGCTGGAGGACAAGTCCGTTCCCGGCAGTTAGCGCCATCTCCTTGTTTTCATGTGTGAAAAAGCATGTGCCGTGCAAAGGAATGGTGACTTGGAATTGATTGGCGTGCGCATGCGGCACATTGGCGAACTCTCTTTCGATCTTGTATATTTCCAGCTGCGGCAGAACCACTCGCATCTGCATTCGGCTTCACCCCGCTCCATTATAGCAAAAATTGCTCGATTCCTAAGCAACTTTCGCGACGACACGCCTATTCCCGTTCAGCTAGGATGGAGGAAAAAGGATGTGGAGAAATGCAACAAAGCACCGCTGCAGGAGCGACACGAAACAGCGCCATGCTCATACTGCTAGGCGTCAGTGCCGCCCATTTGCTCAATGACGCCATGCAATCGGTTGTCCCCGCTGTTTTCCCTCTCTTTCAACAAAACATGAAGCTCAGCTATGCCGAAATCGGCTGGGTGGCGTTTACGCTCAATATCACGGCCTCTGTCCTGCAGCCTGCCATCGGCTATTACACGGACCGCAGACCGATGCCGATCCTGCTGCCGCTAGGCATGGTCTTTACACTGCTCGGCATGGTCGGCTTGGCACTCTCCCCCTCGCTCGGATACCTGCTGCTTTCTGCCGCTCTGATCGGTGTCGGTTCCTCTGTGCTCCACCCGGAATCATCGCGGGTCGCACATCTGGCTGTCGGTAAAAGTAAAGGGTTCGCCCAGTCGGTCTTTCAGGTTGGCGGCAATACGGGTCAGGCGTTGGCACCACTGATGGTAGCCTTTATTATCAGCCCGCAGGGGCAGCTCGGCTTTCTCTGGTTCATCGTGCTCGCGGTCATCGGAATCGTGCTGCAAGGAGCGATCAGCCGCTGGTATCGCCGCCAGACCCGGCCGGTCAAATCTGCAGCTGCTAAAGGCAATGCCGTGGTGGCTGAAAAGCGTTTTAGCAAAGGCTTCATCGCCTACGTATTGGGCATTCTCATTTTGATGCTGTTTTCCAAATTCGTGTATCTCGCGAGCATGACAGGCTATTTTGCGTTTTATTATATGGAAACGTATCAGCTTCCATTAGAAAGCGCGCAAATGTGCCTGTTTGCCCTCCAATTCGCCGGGATGGTCGGAACGTTTATTGGAGGTCCGCTTGCTGACCGCTTCGGACGTCAGAAAATCATCTGGTTTTCCATCCTTGGAACCGCTCCGTTCTCACTTCTGATGCCGTATGTTGGCCCGGTCGGCGCAATTTTACTTTGCATCGCCATCGGCCTGATTCTTATGTCCGGCTTCTCCGTGATCATCGTTTATGCACAAGAAATGCTCCCTGGACACGTCGGCACCGTTGCAGGCCTGTTTTTCGGCTTGTCTTTTGGCTTGGCCGGTCTCGGCTCGGTGATCATGGGATGGCTGATGGATACGCATGGCGTCGCCTACATGATTCACGTATGCTCGTTTTTGCCGCTCTTGGGCTTGCTCGCTTTGCTGCTGCCAAAGGATTCGGTCATCATGGGCAAAACGCTACCGAAAAAACCGTTTTTTGCAGCAAAACGCCAAGAAATTTCCTAACCGACATCACCTGCACGCACAACGAAACGAACCGATGACAGCCATCGGTTCGTTTCTTATGTTTAGAAATCTACATCTTTGGTTTCCGGACCAAGCAGTGCGCCTACCGTAATGAAGAGTCCGCCAATAACCAGGATGACGATCGGCGTATACAAATAAGGCATCACGTTTTGCAGACCAAGCATGAAGAATGGCGTCAGCGCCGGGATGATCAACGCCAGGCTGTAGCCTACCCCATACCCCGATGCCCGCACACCGGTATGGAACCGTTCCGTAATATAGGAGGTCAAGACACCGAACACCGGAATGACCAGCGAGTTCACTAGCACGACCAGCAGGATGAGGGTGGCGGTATTTTGATAACCGCTGCTGAGCAAGTAATAGTAGAGAAACGGCGCGACGGTGAAGCCGAGAATCCCAAAAATGACCAGAACCGCTTTTCGGCCGATCTTTTGGCTGATCGCCCCCGCAAAGATGAAGAGCACGAACATGATGATATTGGTCACAAGCTGTGCATTCGTGGAGACCGCGCTGTCCACCTTGAGCATTTTCAGCATGCCAGGCAACGACGAAATGATCGCATTCGTAACGAACCAGACGCCGCTCATCACAAGGAACACTTGGCCAAGCTGGGAGAGATTCGCTTTGCTGAACAGGTCTTTGAGCGGATTCTCCGCTTTTTTCGATTCCTTCCACACCTCAGATTCCGGCACTTTATAGTACGAGTATAAGAATAAGGCAAAAGACAACAAAGCACCGATGACGAATGGAATCCTCCAGCCCCACACCGCATACGCAGAAGTAGCGTCACCCGCAGGGAAAAGCTTCAAGGTAGCAAGGGTCACAACCGACACAATGATCGTTCCAGCTGGAAAGCCTGCATTGATGAATCCACCAAACAATCCGCGTTTCCGCTTAGGCGCATATTCCATCGCCAACGGATTCGCCGACGTATATTCGCCCCCCATGAAAATCCCGGCCACCAGACGAAGGATCGCCATCGTGACGATTCCGCCGAGCCCCCAAGCTGCATAGCCGGGCAGCAGTGCAATGAGCAGCGTGGAAACGGCGATGCCCAAAATGGAAACCAGCGTCGTTTTCCGCCGGCCGATCTTATCGCCGAAATAACCGAATATCATCGAGCCGACGGGACGTCCGATGAGAGATAGGACAAACACCAGGAAATACAAAGTCGTTGATACGGTCGGCGACAGGTCCGCCGGCTGAAAATAGACCATCGCAGGAGCTAAGGCGATGATCGGCAAATATACGTCGATCATATCAACGGTGAATCCAAAAAATGCTGCGAGTAACGTTTTTTTGCCTTCGTCACTCAATTTTTCATTGGGCCGCTCTTCGGCCACGGCCACGTTGTTTGCCATTGCTTTTCCCATGGACAATCCCCCTCAATGCAATCGTGTTACATATTTTCACGCAAAGCTGTGATTTTTGCGACGCCATCGACCGCAGTTTTGAACAACGCGACATCCGATGACCAGACGATGTACGGAATCTTATTTTCGATGGCAAAACGGTACTGCTCCTCGTTTGCGACAGCGATGCCCGCCTGCACGCCCCTCTTTTGGCAAACCTCTAGGATGCGTCGGACAGGGAGGGCCAGCTCGCCTTGCAGATAGTCCGGTCCCTTTCCTAATGAAATTCCAAGATCAACCGGTCCGATAAACGCGATATCCACACCTGCGGTCTGACAAATCGCATCAACCTTTTCGTAAGCGCTTTCAGTTTCGATATGGATGGCGATTGTTGTTTGTACATTGGCTTGTGCCAAATAATTTTTCGGCGTGTGACCGAACCCCGCCGCTCGGTGGGCATAGGTGACACCACGTGTCCCATCCGGCGGGTACTTGGCTTTGTCCACCACATCCATCACTTCTCCTTCATCCAGCAGCTGTGGAACCTGGATGCCTGTCGCGCCCAGATCAAGTGCTCGGAGCACGGAGCTCCTCGAAGCGTCAGGAATCCTCACCATGCTGCTCATGCTGTGCAGATCAGCTACCCGAACCATTTGCTCGACCTGCGTAAAGCTCAAGGTGGTGTGCTCCATATCAATCACGATGAAATCGAACCCGGCCATGCCCAACAGCTCAATGATTTCGGCCGAAAAGATTTTGACGAATGTCCCCACTTGTGGCTTTCCCTCTGCCAACAGCTGCTTGAACGATGAGTGACCGGCTTGTTTACGCATCGTATTCCGCTCTTTTCGGTGTGAATACGTCGAGATTATAAACCGGCTCGTCGCCCACTACTTCCGCAAAGTGCTCCACATTCGGCGGAACGACCAACAGTCCGCCCGCTTCCAAATAAACGATCTCATCGCCCACATGAAAATTCACCTTGCCGCTCAAAATGTAGACGATCTGCTCGTATGTGTGATGATGCGGCTTCGGCTCGTGACCCGGGTGCAGGACATGCAAGGCGAGCGTTGCTCCTTCCCCGCTGAAGGCTTTTCTCGTCACGCCTTCCCGCACCACCACTTCCTGCATCGTGTTCCAGTTCGCCGCTTTGATTGTTGCGTTCCCCATTTATACCCCTCCTGGTAGTCTCAATCGTTGTCCAGTTCTTAGCTCTCAACCAAAAAGGTCGTATTCGTCGCGGTCATCCGCTTGATGTCTTCCTTGGAAAAACCGTTGTTCAGCAAATTGGTGACAAAGGCGACCATTCCCTCGTCAGGATACGGGTTGTTCACTTGACCGAGATCGCTCGACAAAATTGTCCGTTCTGGCCCGACGAAGCGAATCATTTCATATAGTTCATCCCAATCCGTTCCATACGTTGGCGTAATGACGCCAAAACACTGCTCCATGTAAGCGCCGAGGTCCGCAAGCTCCTTCTGCTCTGATTTGGAAAGGCTTACAGAAGAAAACGTCGGATGCGTAACGACCACTTTATTCACGCCTTGTTCACGGGCGGCACGCACGAGCGGATAAATCTCGTCTTTGCCCAAATGACCGGTAGCAAGAATGAGGTTGTGCTGCGCGATGATCGCCAAAACTTCCTGCGCCGCCTCCGTCAACTCGCCATCCGCCAAAATGGTGATGCCCGCTTTCGTTTTCCCTTGCTGATTCAATTCCAGTTGTACTTTTGCCCAAGGCGGCAGCTCGCCGTAGCTATCCTGAGCCAATAAATAGCGCAGCTCATTGGCTGCATCAAAGGTGGGCATCCAAACGATCTTTGCACCATCTCGGGCGGCCATCTCGACTGCCAGCGGATTAATCCCGCCTACCGGGTAATTGAGCGCGATCGCCCCGATCGGATGAACGCTAGGATACAGCTTTTTCACGAGCCGGGCTCTCTCTGCGGTGCAAAAGTAATGTGATTTAATCCCAAACCCTTTCATCCCTATGCGTTGAATCCGCTCTGCCATTTCCAAGTCATCAAGCTTTCGTTCATTTACATCCGGTCCTGTGTGTACATGGAGGTCATAGGCGCCCTCAAGCAGTTCTGCATACATCGTATCAACTCGCCTTCTCATCGGAATGATTTGGTAACATTTCACAATCACATATAATACGCGATAAAATTATATATAATCCATCTCATGAGTGTATATTATAAGAATTGTCACGAAACTTCAAGCGCTTTTTATTGAAAAATGTACAAAATCTCCCGAATCATATATAATTACAAGCGCTGATGATATATTTTAGTTGTTTTCTATTTATGGCCGATACATCGCATCGGCTCATTGATTCCATGCAAGGGAGCGCACATTATGACGATCGGTGACCTCGAAGGGAATACAAAATCAGATAAAGTCTACGAGTTTTTGAAAGAAAAGATTTTGACCGGCCACTACAAACCCGGGGATCGCCTGGTGATTCGGGAAGTGTCCCGCCAGCTCGGTGTCAGCGATATTCCTGTTCGGGAGGCGATTAAAAAGCTGGCTTCAGAAGGACTGCTCGAATTGAAGTCGCACAGCGGCGCCAGGATCGCTCCGCTTAACATCGGAAACCTGGAAGAAATTTTTATGATACGCGTCGAGTTGGAGACACTCGCCACCCGACTTGCGGTGCACGCCGCGACGGCCGAAGAGTTGGATCTGCTGGAAAGCTATGTCCAAAGCATGGACGACAGCATCGAAAAGGACGATATTCCCGCTTACACCGCGACGAATCGCCAATTCCATCAGCTGCTCTATCGCACCTCTCATTCACCGATCCTGATTGAGATGATCGAGAATCTATTCATGCGCAGCGAAAATTCCAAGATGATTTTCCATCATGATCCGGCCCGCCTGCGTATTTCCAACGCCGAGCACCACGCATTGGTAGATGCGCTGCGCCAAAAGGATGAAGAAACGGCGGTTTCCGTCATCCGCACCCAAAAAGAAAATGGCTTCAAAATCGTCATCAATGCATTGAAGCTGTCGCGTTCGTTGCTCGGGGGCTAACGCTTGAATGACATATCGATAAAAAAATCCCTTTCTACGAAAGAAAGGGATTTTTTTCACGCCATTTATTCGGTTTGCAGATGCGAGAACAGCGGCAGCTCCTGCAAAAAGAGGATGTCGCTCCGGCCTGCAGCATCTCCCTCGGCCAGAATCGCAGCGCGCGCAACTACATGTCCACCCGCTTTGACGACCAAATCCTCGATCGCCTGCAACGATTTGCCCGTGCTGATGACATCATCAATGATCGCCACCCGCTTGCCGGCGATTTCCCGAGCGTCAGCCCCGTCAAGGCAAAGAATTTGCTTCTTCTGCGTTGTGATCGATTCCACCTCATTAATTAGCGGTGACTCCATATACGGCTTGGTACTTTTGCGTGCGACATAATATTTTTTCATGTTCATGACGCGGGACATCTCATGAATGAGCGGAATCCCCTTTGCCTCCGCGGTGATCAACACATCGACCTCTGGCAGCTTTTCGGCGAGCAGCGGTGCAGCAGCTGTGACCAGTTCGGTATCGCCGAGAATGACAAAGCTGGCGATGCTTACGTGTTCCGCGATCGGGATGATCGGCAAATGCCGGGTGATCCCTGCGATTTCCAACACGTATGTTTTTTCCATGACAGCCCCTCCTTTTATGCCAAATATGATAGTCGTTTTTGCCGGGAAATAAAATAAGCTGGCATCCTCAGACGACAGCTTTTTATCGCGCTTATAGTAGATTCCAATTTATCATTATTTTGCGGCAACTACAGTCGCAGTCGCTCTCAGCTGCTCATTTTGCTTCAGCAAGTCCAGAAAAGTTGCTTGAAACGGCTTTCTGTCACCTTTATTAAGCCATGGTATTTGGAGCATCCCGTTCATCCTCCTTTCTCAAATTCCGGTTGGTACTTATTAACAACAATATATCATTCAGAATTACATACCGTCAATTATTCATTCCGTTACCTATTTCACATTTTCATACGTTCAGATATTCACGCAAACGGGCCAATTGGGTAGAAAAGATATTTTCCATTCCGAAGTATCCCTCCCGCTTGCCGACGACTTGCGCGAACTTGCCATAAAGCCGGTTCAGGTAGCCATGATCCTCCCGGGCGTAAAACTGGAACGTGTCGGCATCAGGCGATTCTTCGGCGATCTGGCTGATGAGGCAACGGAAGCCGATGAGAAATTGCCGGCTGCTCCGATACTCCTTTTCTAGCATGACCGACTCCACGAATGCGATCTTTCCTTTCATCCCTGTCTCGGGATTGTCTGTTATGTACCGGTAATGTCCCCACCCAGCCATTTCGCCGCTATCATCTTCGATCATGATAATATGCGCGTCATTTATCACGTGCAGGATGTGTATGAGTGCCTCAGCCAACGAGCAGCTCGGATGGAAATCAGCGCGGTTGCGGATGAAGTAGAGCGTGTATTTCGCTCGGTCCTCGTCGGTCAGACACCGCCGGTAATGCAATGCCATTGAATGCACCTCCTAGTTCCGTCGTTCCTTGATCGTTTGTCTGACATGAGCGTCAATTTCCGGATGCTTTGCCAACAGATAGTGAAGCACCTTGCGTTGAAGCGTTAGCAACACGCATGGGGTCAACGCCGTCACGGTCGCGTTGCGCGGAGCATGTTCCAAAAGCGCAATCTCCCCGAAATGGTCGCCGTCTTCCAGTACAGCCAACCGAGTAAAACCGGCCTCCGTATCGGGAGCTTTCCTAGTGACCTCCACTCTGCCGCGAGCGATCAAATAAAACTTTTCGCCCACATCTCCTTCCTGAATGATCGGTTGCCCAGCCGAAACAGTCTCCGTGTTGAACAGATGCGTGATATCTTTGAGGACATCACGATCGACACCGCGAAAAAACGGAAGCAGTGACAGCCGCTCTTCGTCAATGGTCGCTTCCTGCCCGCCGGAGGAAATAGACAGCCCGCTCTGCTTCTCCCACAGCTTTTGATAGAGACCACCCATGTCCAACAGCTGCTGATGGCTCCCGCTTTCCGCCAGCTTCCCTTGATCGAACACAAAAATATGATCAACATCCTTGATCGACGACAGACGATGGGTAACGGTGATGACGGTCCGGTTACGGGAAAGCTCCGCGAACGTCTGGTTAATTGCTGCTTCCGCAATCGGGTCAAGCGCCGAGGTCGCCTCGTCCAAGAACAAGATGGACGGATCGCGCAAAATCGCCCGGGCGATTGCCAGCCGCTGACGCTGTCCCCCGGAAAAATTGTTTCCTTCGTCGTACACAACCGTCTCATAGCCGTCGGGAAGACTTGCAATATGTTCGTGAATCTCCGCCTTTTTGGCCGCTTCGATCACCTCGTCGAGACTAGCGTCGGGCTTGCTTACGCGGATGTTGTCCAGCAGTGTTCCTTGGAACAGGAAGTTTTCCTGAAAAACCACGCCAATCTGCTCGCGAAACACTTTGCGATCCACGTCTTGAAAGGGAGTGCCGTTAATTCGCATTTCTCCTTCATCAGGCTCATAAAAACCGAGCAGCATCTGCATCATCGTGCTTTTCCCCGATCCGCTGGAGCCTACGAATGCAGCTGTTGTTCCCGCCGGAATGGACATGCTGATTTGCTGCAGTGCCTGTCGCTTGTCATCATAAGCAAACGACAAGCGGTCCACCTCGATATCCGGGCGCCGCTCCTCCAAGCGGGCAGAGTCAGTCCCGCCTTGTGCCTCCCGGGGGTGGCTTAGCAACTGGTCGATCCGCTCCATGCTGATGAGCGCATCGGTAAAAACGGGGAGGATATACGTCAGGTTAAAGACCGAATTGCCCATCGAGGTGTACATGGTGAAAAATGCGACAAGCGCGCCTACTGTGATGTACGCTTCTAACGCCAAATAGGAGCCGAATCCGATAATCGTAAAGTTGATGAACAGCAGGCTGATCATCGGGATGCGTTCGAGCTGCGCACTCATCAAGTTTTTACTGTAATTGGCGACGGAAAACACCTTGAGTCGCGCAGTAAACGACTCGATCACGTCCGTTTGCAGGTTAAAGCCTTTGATCACCTTTTGCGCCTTGATGTTCTCCTGTACGACACCGAGCATCGCTGCCATTTTTTCACGATATGCCGTGTTCACTGACTGGGCGCGCCTCCCGAGCAAATAAGGGCCAACAAAGATCAGAGCCGCCCCGATCAGAATCAGCAGCGCCATGCTCCACTGCAAATAAAACAGCACAAGCGTGCTGATCAGCACGACGGAGAACGATTGAATGCCAATGGTCAGGATCGCCGTCATCGCATTTTCGATGGACGGCAAATCAGTGGAAAAATAGGAGAGCAGGTCACCGGATCGGGCTTTTTGGAAATAGCTGATCGGCAGGTGCTGCATCTGGGTAAACATCTTTCGGCGCAGATCAGCCTGCACGCGGGCATTTAATCGGGCCAGCACATAATCGCTCACAATTCCGCAGCCAACGCAAATCACGCCACTGATGCCGAGCACTTTCATCACCATGAAGAAATACGCGCTGTCATGCGGCTCGATTGCTTTATCGATCAAGATTTGAAAACTGAGCGGCGCCAGCGAAATAAATGCCAAATTAAGCAGCATCGTTAAGAAAAACAGTGCTATTAAAAGCTTGTAGGGCTGCAGATAGCGCAGCAGATTTTTAACGACCTTCAGCATAAAAGCGTCTCCCTGTCCACGTCATCGTTCGTTTCATCCGGAAAACCTCGCAACCTTTGCCAGCCACTCGGAAAACGCCGCCCGATATTCATTCAGTGGCCCGCTGTCTGTCTCACGAGTGGCAATCCGCTCTGACACTTTGGTAAGCAGCCGGTGTAATTTATCGTCAGCTGGGGCGAAGAACCGAATCTCGCTCACCTCGTGCTGTTTCACGATATGGTCCGTAAAAAATTGGAGCCCTTTACGAAAGACCGTATGACTTCGATATGGCTCAAGCAGATAAACGGCTTGTATTTGGACGACATGTGTATCCTGATAGTGATTTTCCCCGGTCCCCAAGATGTATCCCAAGGCACCGATATTTCTATCCTCACTTTCGTCAAAGCAGAGAATCGAGCCCTGCTGCATCAGGACCGGACTGGCAATAAAGCTCAGCGAGACTGGGAACGGATAAGGAAGGTGCAAGTCACGGTAATGCTCAAGTAAAAATTCGAGATAATTCTGATAGTCCATCTCGGATGCACATGCTGAAAAAGTACAGCTCATCCTCTTTTCGAGCCTCCTTGTGTTTACATATCAATGATCGCGAGCATTCCTAAAATAATCGAAAACGGGAATCTATCAACAAGAATACCGTAACTTCTTGGACTGGTAAATCATTTCCAAGGCACGGAGTCCTCCAGACCTCTTCCCTCCTGAAGCTGTTGCCGGTATTCTCCCGGCGCCTTCCCCGTCCACTTCTTGAATGCTGTATGAAACGCGCTAGGCTCTGAAAAATGAAGCAAATAAGCGATCTCTGCGACCGTCAGCTCAGGTTTGGCGAGATAGCGTTGAGCCAGCTCCTTCCTTACTTCATTTGTCAATCGGCTATAGGACGTGTGCTCTTGGGTAAGCTTGGCCTGCAAGGTTCTTACTCCCATACGCATTTCCTTCGCCACTTCCCGAATGGATGGTAAATGGGACGGCATACACTCGATGATCCATTTGCTCAGCTGATTCGTTAATAGGGTGCCTTGCGTCAGCTTCCCCTTTGCTTCCTCGGCAATCGTCTCAAAAATACCTAGCAGGCGTGCATCGGCACGAATGATAGGATAATCGAGCACTTCTTTCTCCAAGCGAATCGCGTTGGCGGCCTGACCAAAATCAGGATTCACGCCGAATACTTGTAAATAAGGCTCCACGTTCAGTGGTCGCTCATGCATAAAGGTGACCTTCTTAACCGCAATCAATCGCCCGCTTAACACGAGCATGATTTGATAGAGCGATGCAGCCATGTCCTCAATGCAGTGGCGGCCTGGTGGTGTTTCACTATCACGAAGTGACAGATGGATGAGGATGTCCGGTCCTTCTCCCACCCATGTCACGTTAAAGTTGCTGCAGATGATCAGGTTATACTTTTGATAGGCTTCCAACGCTTTACCGAGCGTTTTCGAATGAAGCATGACATAGCCCGGCACGCCCAAATCTGATAGATTCATCTCTTGGCCTTGATGCAGGCCAAAAGCATCATCCCCAGTAAAGGCGGCTGCAGCCTGAACGATCCGCTCAAATTCAACCTCGGGAATACGTGCGTCCTCTTGGTGGATCAAACTCGCATCGATCGAGGCCATCGCGCAAAACGAGTCCCACCCCAGCCCTTTGCGCACGATCGTTCTCATAATGGGAAGCAGGAATGAAGCTGCCACTCCATGAATTTTCATAGCGTCATTCCTTTCTTTGCGCAAACGATCATGAATTTGGCGTTTGGCATCATGTTCCGTATCACATGTGCTTATTATCATTGAACCATAGGATTGATCACTTCACAGTAAGAAAATGCGTATATCAAGGAGGACGTACAATGAAAAAAAAGATAGCGGTTATCATCGGTCATCCCGATTCAAAAAGCTATTGCAACACCTTAGCCCAAGCTTACGTGCAGGGAGCTCAATCGCAAGGCGCAGCAGTGCGCATCATCGATCTTAGCCAAATCAACTTTAATCCCAACCTGCAATATGGATACCGCCAGCGAACCGAGCTGGAGGAAGATTTGCTTGCAGCGCAAGAAACCATCCGGTGGGCCGATCATCTCGTGTTTGCCTATCCGACCTGGTGGGGTACCATGCCCGCCATTTTGAAAGGATTTATCGATCGCGTCTTCTTACCCGGCTTTTCCTTCCGGTCTAAGCCGGGTTCGCTTCTCACGGAGAAGCTGCTTACGGGGAAAACCGCCCGCCTGATCGTAACGATGGATTCACCGCTTTGGTACTACCGCTTCTTTTTGAAGCGGGCGGGACATCACATCATGAAGCGCGGCATCCTACAATTTTGCGGCGTCAATCCGGTGCGAATTACAGAGATCGGCATGGTGAAAACCTCTTCCGTGCAAAAATTGGAAAACTGGATTCGGCGCATTCAGGAATTGGGGATGAAAGAAGCGTAAGCCCAAAATGCGCCGGCATAGCAAATCCCTCCGCATAAGCCGCTGTGGAGGGATTTGCTATGCAGCTTCTTTTTCTTAGAAGATCACTTTGTTCTATTCTTCCCCTTTTCCTGAATGACCCCCCATAAATTTCTGCTCGGATCAAAAAATTTGAGTACCCACCCAAACCCTTCTTGTTGGAAATGCGTAATCTCTGCCTTGCTTTTGTTCAGTTGCTCATAGATCGACTGTATATCATCGGTTGCAAAGAGAAGGACAGGCATCTCTTGCCCATTGACGGAGAAGGTGGCTGACGTGTCGTCTTCAGTCTCCCACAGCATGAGCAAAGGCCCGGCTGGAAGTGCCAGAAATGCACTTGTTCCATAGTGATCCTTCAGTGCAAAGCCCAAGTTCGCTTGATACCATCGCACAGATTGATCGAGATCTTTCACCGGAATCTGTATGTGGAACAGCGATGTCAATTGGGATGCTTGCCGATTCTGAATGGGGCTTTCCTCTAAATACCCTTCATTCGATTGATTGTTTGCCATCTCACACAGCTCCTTGTCGTTCTGTTTTCCGCCAGACGTTTTTTCTTTCCTGATACAATAACAACAACTCCGCCTCAAGAATGAGGGAAAATCCATCCACTTCCACTATAATCAGGTAGGTATTGTTCATTTGTTCGCTTCATCAGGCGTTTTTCCTTGTTCATATTCAGTTCATAAACACTGATTATTCTTGCCTGAGAATAAATTTGGAAATAGGAGTGTACGTAATGACCATCCAAAAGGAAAACAACAAAAAGCTCGTCTTGATCGGCTTGCTGATCGGCCTGATTTTTGCCGAGCTGGACGAAACCGTTGTTTCGACGGCCATGCCGACCATTATCCGCGAATTGCATGGTTTGTCACTGTACGGTTGGGTCGCAGGCGTTTACATGCTGGCCGTGACCATGTTCATGCCGATCCTCGGAAAACTCGCAGACCTGTATGGTCGCAAACGTGTTTATCTCAGCTGCATGGCTCTTTTCATCACCGGTTCTATCGTCAGCGGCCTCGCCACCTCGATGATCATGCTTCTGGTCGGCCGGGGGATACAAGGCATCGGCGCAGGCGGATTGATGCCGCTCGCCTTAGTCATTATTGGCGATACGTATCCGTTGGAGCAGAGGGCCAAAATCCAAAGCCTTTTCGGGCCGTTAATGATACTTCCACAGCTGCTCGGCCCTACGATCGGCGGTTACATGGTCGGGCACGTGAACTGGCACTGGGTATTTTTGATTAACATCCCCGTCGGCATTTTGGCTGCTGTCGTCCTGTCGATCGGCATGCGCGAATCGCGCAGCGAGGAGAAGCGCAGTATCGACTGGGCAGGCGCCATCACCTTGGTTCTCGCCCTGCTTTCACTGTTGCTCGCACCGGTGCTCATCGATAACAACGGATTGTCGTGGTCGTCCCCGATCATCATTGGCATGCTCGTGCTAGCTGCACTGTTCATCGCGTTGTTCATCTGGATCGAAGCCAAAGTCAAGGAACCGATCATTCCGCTGCACTTGTTCCGCAACCGAAATGTCGTTGTCCTGTCGACTCTCGTCATGATTCTGATGCTCGGGATCATGGGCGGCATTGCGACTTTCCCGTTCTTTGCCCAAAACGTCATGGGCCTGACGCCAACGGCTGCTGGCTATCTGACGCTTGCCTTCATGGCTGGAGCGATTCCGTCCAGCATCGTAAACGGCTTTCTGATCACAAAGGTGCCGTACCGCAACCTATTCATCACCTGCTTCATCTTGCCGATCATCGGCTTCTACCTGATGTCGCAGATTGGTGTCGACACCAGTGTGCTCTATATCGTTATCACTTTCTTCATCATCGGCCTTGGAATCGGCGCGTTGTTTGGAGGCGACAACCTGATCGTGCAAGAATCCGTCGAAAAAGAAAACAGCGGGGTCGCGCTCGGTACGGTGCAATTGTTCCAATCACTCGGGGCAACTATTGGACTCAGCATTTTCGGCAGCCTGCTTTCTCGTAACATCAAGGAAGGCGTCGCCGGGCTGGCTGACCAGCTCCCGGCAGGAAAAGTGGAGAACATTGCCACAGGCGGAATTCCCGCAGGCTTGGCGCCTGATTTGGTTGATAAGATTCAAAGCGTTTTTGCGGGAGCATTTCAACACATTTTCTTCATCTCGCTGTTTTTTGTCATCGCCTCATTTTTCGTCACGTGGTTTATGAAGAAAGAAATTTTGTCGAAACGAGAAGAAGAGCCTGAACAAGTTGGAGCTTAGTACAAACACAAAAAAGAGGCTAACCTATTCGGTCCAACCAGACCGTCGGTTACCTCTTTTTTCATGTGTACGGCTCTATTGCGCTGCGTTTTCCAGCACCCGCTTCAACGACTGCAAATCGTGCTGAACCATTTCGGCATCGTGGGCAAATTGTTCATCCGACATTCCCAGTCGCTGAAACAGGGTAAAGATCACTTCACAGCCATCGCCATTGGCCAACACCCTCATCGGGTTCCAAACCGATTCATCACTGCCAACCGGGCACACATCATGATCAAGCACGCCAAACGGATTTGCCTCGGCAAACCGGACGCTGACCAGCCCCTCTGGCGTCTCCATTACCCATTGGCCATCCTCCGAGTTATGGATCCCCAAACAAAAAGCCGTTGCCCATGCAGGAAAATTCGCAAAGTCGCGGATATAGGCATACACTTCCTGGGGCTGACGCGCGATGGACACTTGCACTGTAGTCGACTGCAAAAGATTCATTTCATCGTCTCCTTTCCTCTATACGGATTGGCGAAACTGGTTTCAGTATACCGAGTCACTTGGACAAAGGATTGTAAAAAACAGACGCTTTGTGGAATTCTTTTGCCGCAAGCAGAGGCGATTCCCCATAAAACCGTTTGAAATCATGGATAAAATGGGCTTGGTCAAAATATCCGTAATCGACCGCGACATGTCGCCAGTCGAGTGCAGCTGTTTCAGCAAGCTTGATCCTTTTCACGACAGACTGAAACCGAACGATTTCACTAAACCTTTTCGGACCAAAACCGATCCATTGATCAAACTTCCGCTGCATTTGCCGAGGGCTGATCCCTTCCGCATCAGCCAGCTCGCGTATGCCGACAACACCCCCCGATGCAAAGATCCGGTGCAGCAGATTGCTCATCCGGACGTCCTTCCTTATGCCCCGCTCTCCTCTAGCTGTAAGGCGCTTCAGCAAAAAGGACTCCATGATTCGCACTTTTCCTGCCAACGAACCTTCTGCCAGCAACTGTTCCCCCAGATCGTTTCCCAAGATTGGCCATATGTTATCCAATTCCATGTGCTGATTTGCATGTTCAGAAAGTGAAGTTTGGACGAAAGGATACGCCCCTCCAGGAAAAAATCGTACGCCAAACTTTTCCGTTGGCCTAGCAAGATCGTAAGCAATGACAAAAGGATGGTCATATACACCGCAGTAACGCGACAGGCATCGCTGCCCCTGTTCATCGTGCTCGAACAAAAGGTCGGTGCAGCCATCTGGCAATACGCGATCGATTGCACCCTCCTGCACCTGTTCTGTTCCTGTTTTGTGGATTATCCGCCGCGGCTCGGACAACCAATAGCAACTGACAAATGGCCGCAATGCCGGTGAAGGCAGTACCTCGACATAATGATGGGAAGGATCGCGACCGTTAGCTTGTATAGGGCGAAACAATTGGCCAAGCGTTGCCTCCATCGAGTTCCTCCCAACGAATTTTGACATAATTGAACGTGCTTCGTTTATTTTGGGGATGGAAGGCTTCCTTTTTGCAAGACCCATGTGCTCATGCTGCGCAGACCGGCGACCTGCACGGTTTTCAGCGGTTCGATGAGATTTCCGCCCAACTCATCCGTAATCCGCATCATCATCTCCTCGGTAACGAGGAAACGATCGCTTCCGTCTGGCAGGTGGTATCGACCATTTCCCAACGGCTCCACCTGTGATTCAATTCCAATGGAAGACGCCAACCTTACAAATAACACGCCGCCTGGCTTCAGTACGCGCCAAAGTTCGTGGAGCATTTGCTGAAAGTGCTCCTCATGTTGGGCAAAATGCAGCACAGCACTGCTGATCACAAAATCAAAGCTGTCCGCCTCAAAGCTCATCTGCTCGACCGTCTCCACCCTGGCCTGATCTGCAGACCAATCCGGTGCCAGCTCCGATCCAAGCTTTTGCACCGCTTGAATGGCCTCCGCCGAACGATCTACCGCATAGATGTTATATCCGTTCCGCAAAAAGTAAGGAAGATTGCGCCCACTGCCGCAGCCGGCGTCGAGGATGCGCATGTCTTTTGTAATCCTGCCCTTTAGCAACTGATCGAATAGGTAAATGTCGATCGCGCCGAATTGTTCGATAAGCTCCATGTTCCATCGCTCCTTTTCTATCCATTCACTAGAAAACCTGGCTACGCCAAGCTTTTTGGCGGAGCCGCGGTTGCACTTATACTGGATAAGAATTTTATAAATTCTTATCTGTACAAGAAAAAAGCGGCCGCCTTCCAAGTCATGGTGATGGATGACTTTTGAAGCAACCGCCATTTATGTAACAATGCCGAATTCTCCCGTTATCTTGAGGAAGATGCGGCCTTCAGCCCCTCATCAAGCTGCAAGAATACCTTCTGTAGCCCCTCTTTCGGGATGTGGTCATATTGATCGCCCACACTCAATTCAAAATAGCAGCCTCCGCTATCGTTTTCCCTCAAATTGCCCGTCAGTCCAATTCCCGTCGATTCATAGATCGATATTAGGAGCGGTTCGACAAGTTCTTTTGGCGATGAGATATGCACATGGAACATGTTGGACACAGGCTCAACCGGACGCGTTTCCACCCCATGGCATTGATTGAAGGAACCAGCCAGCTCTTTTGCATTGTCGTAGTATTGCCCCATATTTGGCAAACGCTGCTCGAAATAATGATCCGAGCTGACGATATACGGATACAAGCTGATCAAATCGCCGCCATGGCGCCTTTTCCACACGACCGATTCTTTCAGGAAGCTATCATCTCCCGCAAGAATAGCACCCGCAATCCCACCAATTCCTTTATAAAAGGAGACATAAACGCTATCAAACAGCTGGCAAATCTCTTCAGCCGTCTTTTGGTAATAGGGAAGAATTTCAAACAGTCTAGCACCATCTAGATGCAGCTTAATCCCTTTTTCGCGGCAGTAGGCCGAAATCGCGACAAGCTCTTCATAATTCGGCAGTTGACCGCCGATTTCGCGCTGTGGCAATTCCAGCAGCAGACAAGCGATATCCTCGCCGATGTTCACGACATCTTCCAATCGAATCAAGCTGTTTTTGTCCGCTAGCAAAATCGGTTCAATCTGGTGTAATTCTTTCAAACCGTCTTCCTCATGAATTTCGAGATGGCAAAGAGGATGATACGCCACCCGTTTGATCCCTTTGCGATCACACCAAATGCGCAGCGCGATCTGCTGTGCCATCGTGCCGCTCGGGAAAAAGACCGCAGCTTCCTTGCCTAAAACCTGCGTGATTTTCTTTTGAAAGTCTTCAATAATCGCGCCCTTACCGTACATATCGCTTTCTAAACTGTCATCCAGGTCGCTCAAAGACTCCTTCAACGCGTGAATCGTTCGCGGCCCATGACCAACCCCACGGAACGCAGTTTGTTTAAACGCTGCCAACAGATTCTTTTCAGTCATGATACGGCACAGCTCCTCTCCCATTCCTTTACGATGCCGGTCGCCTATGATGGCAGCAACGCCGCTGCTTCCACAATCTCCAGCGTCAGGTTTTCCTGTGCAGTCAAATCGATTTCATATGGCTGCACTCTTTGTTGCTCAGCATCTTGGATGATCCGGATTTGCGGCCGACCGACGGCGTGGAAATTGTACTCGGACACGATGCCCACGCGGCCGTCATTCAGCTTCACCGTCAATCCTGGCGGGTAGATGGCAATACATTTTTTGAACATATCCACCTGCCGACTGTCAAACTGCGTTCCGCTTCCGGCGTACAAAAGCTCCAGCCCTTTATGCGGCAGCTCCGCCGACCGATAGGGGCGCGGATTCGTCACCGCATCAAACACATCGATGACGCTGATGATCTTGGCATACCGATGGATCTCATCCCCGGTGAGACCTCTCGGATAGCCGGTCCCGTCGATTCTTTCGTGGTGCTGCAAAGCGCAATGGGCGACAGGCAAGGGAATTTCGTGCACTTTGCGAATCGTATCAAAGCCCAGCTGGCAATGCAGTTTGACCTGCTCAAACTCCTCGTCCGTCAGCTTGCCGGGCTTTTGTAAAATATCACGGGAAACGTACAGCTTGCCCAAGTCATGCAGCATGGCCCCGAGCCCGATTTCCTCGATGTCTTTAAGCGGCAAACCGTTTTCAAGAGCAAGCTGACACGAATAAATCGCCACATTCAAGCTGTGGGTATAAACGTAGCTTTCCTGGATTTTGGTCGTCGCCAGCAGATTGATCGCCATGCGGTTTTCGGTCAGGCTCGAAATAATACCGCGAAAAATCTTTTGGAAACTGCGGATTGCCCGTCCGGATTTCATCATGCTTTGAATATTCGTATGCGCCACACTGAGCTGCGCGATGTCACTCAGCCCTACTTTGATCGTATTGATCGCTTCCATCCGCAGCTCCTCAGGAACCGCATCGACAATCTCGATTCCTTCCGAGGCCTCATCTTCGATATAGATTATGGAAACGTTATATTGTTTCAGCTTATCAATCAGCTTGTCTGTGAGCTCGACACCCTCAGCCAAAAGAACGACGCCATTTTCATTATAAATCGGCCGTCCGAGTTTGATGCCTGCCTGGCATTGATCCAATGATATTAGTCGCATGTTGTTTTTCCACCTTGATCACGGGTAATGATGCTTTGACTCTCACGGTATACTATCTTACACAACCGGGCACAAATTTCCTGTAAGGATTTAACGAAGAATTGGGGTAAACTGTAGATTTGTCAGGTTGCTGGCGATAGCTGCACATCAATGGTGGAGGCATTCAGTGAACGTCCCAAACCAAAAAAGATTGCCCGAACCGTCATTGAGCATTCATGACGGCTAGGGCAATCCCTTAATTCATATGCATGCGTGTTCGAAATTTCGCACCTATACCTTTTTCACAAACTCCGATTTCAGCTGCATCGCTCCGAAACCGTCGATTTTGCAATCGATGTCATGGTCGCCTTCCACCAGACGAATATTTTTGACGCGCGTGCCGATTTTGATGACCGACGAGCTCCCTTTTACTTTCAGGTCTTTGATGACCGTAACCGTGTCACCATCGCTCAGCACATTTCCATTGGCGTCTTTCACAACCTTTTTCTCTTCGGCGGATTCTCTCTCCGCACCTGGCGACCATTCATGGCTGCATTCCGGGCAAATCAGGAGGCTGCCATCCTCGTACACGAATTCGGAGCTGCATTTTGGACAATTTGGTAAGTTGGACATTCCGTTCTCCTTGGGTTTATTGATGGTTGGTTTTGCTTTGAGTTCATTATAGCAAAAAGAGAGAAGGTAGATGAAATAGCTCAGCAGTGCTGGGGAATCACCTACTCAGCAAGGTGACCAATAAAGTCGTGAAGGAATGACGAAAAGCAGCCTCACCGGTAAGCCGTGTGGCTGCTCCATCCCATGTATCTTTACCATTCCTGACTACCCCGCTATAACCGTTACCGTATTATCGCCTTGATTCGCCATGTAAACGCGGTTGTTTTTCTCATTGACGACACCCGACAAAGTACTAACCCCGACTGGGACGTTGGCAATGATCTTGTTGTTCACTCCGTTAATGACAAATACTTTCTCTCGAGACGAACCCCCGATTGCGGTGGCGACGTAAATACGATTCAGTTGTCGGTTCACGACTGCCAGAACCGGAGATTCACCGTCCACGACCGTGGCTATCACTTTGTTGGTTGCCCCGTTGATGACAGCCACGTTTCGGCTTCCCGTCGTATCATCCGGTGCATAGATCCGGTTTGTGACCGGGTTGATGCCCATGGTACCAACGCTGCCGACACCGGAGATGATTGTAATCAACTTATTCGTGAGCCCGTTGACTACAGCGATCGTGCCGGCTTGCGTTGACGTAGCGGCATAAATCCGGTTCGTACGTAAATTGATGGCCAGCGAGGAAGGTTTATTCCCGATCTTGATGGTCTTGATCACCTTATTCGTACATCCGTTGATAACCGACATCGTATCCGCACCTGTATTCGCCACGTAGATGCGGTTGTTGAACGGATTGACAACAACAGTATCTGGTAAACCAGTCAGGTTCTGCTTGCCGACTTTTATGGTGGCAACAATCCTTTTTTGCCTACCGTCAATGACAGTTAAGGTGTTTTTCTGGATGTTTAGTGAGTAGACCAAATTAGTACGTACATTTACCGCAATCGATGAAAAAACTCCTCCCACGTTGAACCTTTTGATGAGCGTATTCGTCCTACCGTCGATGATGAATAATTTCCCCGCTGACCCAGCGACGTAAATCCGGTTCGTAAACGGATTGATGGCAACAGTAGCCGCACCCGTCACGCCTTTGATGGTCGTAATGACTCGATTTGTGCCGCTGTCAATGACCGATACGCTACCACTACTGTTGTTCGCCACATACAGCTTGTTTGTACGTCGGTTTAGCGCGATATCGAACGGTCCCTTTCCTACTCGTATCGTTTTAATCACTCTTATTGTACGAATTGAAATCTCCCCCTCGTGTCCCATCATACTTATCCAATTTATTCAGGACCGATGCAAGAAGCTTGGTTATCTGTCTTACCCAGGAAAACAAAAAATCCCGACGATTTGATCGTCGAGATAATACATCGCTCGCTCCGAGACATCAAAAAGGCGCTCAAAACCCCGTTGCCGATTCCTTAAATGGTGTTCTTACGCGGGTACACCATGCCGAATAAGAACATTCTTCACTCTCTCACTCCCCATTGCTTGATTTGGCAATGGAACCCCTGCTTCGATGAGCCTCTCTGCAACCGCAGCATAATCCCCTTTTGGATTTTGAATATAAAGTGATCCCCAAATACAGCTGTTCATGGGTGTTCCACCGAATTCGTTCAAAATTGCTATAGATGCACCATGCTCAAGTAGCAGTCGGACGATTTCATAGTCTCCTTGTTCTGCCGCACGGTGAAGAGCCGTCATCGAATGATTATTGTGGCGTGCATCCACGTCAAAACCAACATCCAACATGAGCCGAACCGCATCTTCATTACGATCACGTGCTGCATCACAAATTATACTCTGGTCTTCCAGCTGCAGAGATTGGACAATGTCCAAATGTCGTCTCACCATGTTTTGGACAGTTTCTGTGTCCGCCCGCATACAAGCAAGCAGAAAACGTTGCTCAACTGAACTGTACGACAGCATCAGCTCCACAATCGCTTCATGGCCCAAACGTTCCTCAAGAAAGAGCGGCTTCGCAGCAACGCCGATATTGTACTCATAAATATGTCCACCAACAGCGGTAAAGTCCCCTTTCCCCACCTGGGCTTGAAGAGCTTGCGGTTCCTCTTGCAAAACTTTGTGGACAAGCTCGATATCCCCCAGCTTACAAGCCATGAAGATATCTATCTGGGCACCGCGCTTGATTAAATGTCTGCATTTTTCCGGATTATTAACGGCATATTGTGCCGGTGAACTGTTATGGTCAATATCCCGCTTATCAATGTCAGCCCCGTGATCCAACAGGAAATCGATGACCTCGGGCGAAAGGGCAAAATGCAAAGGAACCTGCCCATCTGGGCCACGCTGATCGACTACGCCCGGATCCTTCTCTACCATCTTCTGCAGGATATCGAGCATTCCCAAAGCAGCCGCAGCATGCGGATCGACATAGGCTCCGCGCTCAATAAGGTACCTTGATAAGTCGTGATGAGGTTGATGCAGTACACCAAATCCTCCCGCCCACCAGCTGCTTTTGGCGTTGATGTCCGCCCCATATTGCAGCAGTACGTCAACCATCTCACGGCTTCCTCTTTGTGCAGCACTCACAACCGCCGGTGAATCAAAGGCAAACCATGGCTCGTCAATTTGCGTAACAAGCAATGGATGGCTTTGCAATAAGCGCGTTGCCGCTTCTGGGTCGTTTCTATCAACTGCCTGTTTGAATTGTTCGATGACCATGGTGTCTGACTCATTCTTTGAAAGATTGGAATGGTTGTTCGTGTCGGTCATAACAATACCTTTCCCCCTTAATCAAGACCTGCTTCCGTATAGTCTACCATGAGGTTTTGAAAACCAATTTGAATTTGGTCTATTGTAATATGGGAATTATCCCCTTACCATTCCCAACTACGCGCTATTTGACGACACCTGCCGATGTGCTAAGCCCGACTCGGGCGTTGGCAATTAAACGTAGGTAAATATTGACATCCAAAACGAGCCAATGATACGATTTGTTTTAATTTCATGTCATATCGGAGGTGGCCTATGAGAAAAAAACTACAAGTCTACATATCGTCTACTTTTGCCGATTTAGTTGAGGAAAGACATGCCGCTGTAGAAGCTGTACGTAAAGCCGGTCACATCCCTGCTGGAATTGAGCTTTTCTACAAGGAAAGTAAAATAGAAATTATTAAGAGATGGATCGATGAATCTGATGTATATATCCTCATTCTCGGAGGATTCTATGGTTTAACGCTTCCTGATGAATCAAAAAGTTACACTCATTGGGAATATGATTATGCCGGAGAAATTGGTAAACCTAGATTTGCTTTTATTGTCACGGATGAGGCATTAAGACAAAAGCCATACGACTTTCTAGCAATAGAACACTATCAGAAGTACCAAGAGTTTAAGCAAACAGTATTTGAAGAAATACCTACATTTTATGCTGAAGATGTACGGCACATTCAGTTGGTTATTCGTGATAAATTGCCAGAGTATGAAGGAAGAACCGATTTGTATGGCTGGGTTTCTGGCAAGGATGCCCCAGACGTACAAAAGTTATTGGAAGAGAATGCAGGTTTGTTGAAAGAGAATGCTAAATTACATGCTGAGTTAGAGAAATATAAAAGAGCATAAGAACCAAGGAATGAACAACAAAAGACACTATAACTAGTGTCTCTTTTTATTTAAAGAACTTTTACACTTCTATTTAGTTGCATAAGAAAGCCATGGCTCGTATGTTTTGATAACTACTTTCTACCCAAAACTCTATATAATTACCATTTTTTATAATTCCAAAAGGTTACATTTCTCGACATAAATCCACAATAAAATTGGGTCTTTATTAACATTTTATCCTTTTTTGGGTATGTTAATATGTTAACCAGGGATAGGCCTTTACTCTTAAATATATAAATCGGAGATGATAATTTGGCCACTGAAACAGAAAAAAAAGGACTTAGTTGGTTCAAAGGAGTCCTGTCTAATCAAAACCAATCGGAGAAAAAAAGTGCAGAACCGAAAGAAGCCGTAACGGTTATGGTTGTAGAAAAACCGACGGATATGATGAACGAGACTGAGCAATTAGTTGCAGATAGCAAACATATTTTTCCAAAAGATAACCAGGATAAAATAGCATTGGATGTCATTGTTTCTATTGAAAACATGCTTAAGGAACGTCAATTGCTAACATTCAAAAATAAAGGTCTTGAAGATCAACTAGATACAGCAAATGAAACAATTAATCGTTTTAAACATGATCAAATTAAAAAAGATCAACTTTTACAAGAAAAAAACAAGGAAATTCGTGAATTAGAAAATAGCCTGACAAGCAAACAAATGAAGTATGATCAACTCCTTGAGGATTATAAGGAGTATCAACATACATCAAATATGGAATATAAAAAGATTACAAATCAACTTGAAACAGAAACAGCTAAATACAGCAAACTTTATGAAGAGTCTACGAATACCCAATATCAAAGTATGTTAAAGATCAATGAGCTTGAAGATAAAATTAGAAGCCTTGAGATAGAAAATCAAAAATATGAAGTACAGTATCTAAAAATTGTTGATGAAAAGGCAGAATTAATGCAAACCATTAATGATTTTACAGAGAGAATGACCCTCTCTTTCTCACCAAAAGCAACTGCTTCTAATCTATCACATTCAGAATAAACAACCTGTTAGTTCGTGTATTTTACAACTAGAGAAAGGAGGGCAAAATGTCAGTTTACCATGGAAAAGTTCTTGAACTAGTGGCTATTGAAAATATTAACGAAAAATCGTATTTGCGCATAAAATTATCCTCTGAACAAGAAATTGAACTTTTTTGGGAAGTTGACAGTGATACTGCTGGAAATTTGATGACAATATTTCAATTTGATCGCAATCATAAATACAGATTATCGTTACATACAACATTAGACACAATCAAAAAGCAATACAAAAGTTTACTTACAAGAACATATCTCGACAAAAGTGATCGGATTTATTTTACCTGTTCAGTGAATTACAAAAACGCTCTAGACTCTATTAAAAACACCCAAAGTTTCAATCATTTACATAAATTTCCGTTTTTATCTTCGAATCCATCAGGAATTGACGGAACAAAGAGTGATCAGACAAATAATCCAGACGGGGTAGTGATCCCAAAAGGATTTAAGCTTCCATTCAAATGGGTAAGTCTCACCGCCATGATTAGTGTTATCGTTACCATACTGTTTGGATATTCAAATCACTCGTATTCAAATAAAACAACAATCAATACAACAACGATTGCCCATGCAGAAGCGGTAACTGTCGAAGACAAAAAAACACAAGTTGTTTCACCTGATACTACATTAGTAAAAGATGATACTACTCAAACTGGTCTACCTTATATAGAACTCGATGACTTCATAACATACAGTATTCCAAAAGGATACGTATCCCTTACATTCGACGATGGCCCATCTAAATATACAGAAAAGATCGTTAATATATTAAAGAATTATAAGGTTGGCGGTACTTTTTTCTTCGTGGGAAATAACGTAAAAAAACATCCTGACTATGTGCAATATGTTCAATCAAATGGCTATTCGATTGGCAGCCATTCTATGAATCATTTGAAAATGTCGAGCCTCTCCTATGAACAACAAGAAGATGAATTTATACAATCTACTAAAGCAATAGAGAATATTACGAATGAAAAAGTAGTCCTCTTTCGACCACCTTATGGAGCGTTAAATCAACAAATAAAAGATATCATCCATGATAATCAGGACAAAATTGTACTTTGGAATCGGGATACGATTGATTGGAAGACTCGTGATGCAGATAAAATTTTTACTTATGTTCGTAACACTGAAGCATCCGGCTCAGTAATCCTTTTGCATGAATCACAAGCTGTTATTGATGCTCTACCGAGAATAATTGAATACTTGCAAGATCAGAATCTAAAAATTGTTAGTTTACAGTAAATCAATTGACCTTAATAAACGTTAAAAGAGCAGGGAGTTTCCCCTGCTCTTTTTGTGTGAGATTATCTAGTCAACAACCAAAAACCGTCGCCGTCACTTATGATAAGGTTCCCCCCGAACAATCCGAAACCCACGATAAACCTGCTCCACCAAAATAAGCCGCATCAACTGATGCGGAAACGTCATCTTTGAAAACGACAGCTGCGCATCCGCCCGCTTCAACACCTCTGTCGACAACCCCAGCGACCCGCCGATCACAAACGCTACCTGGCTTTTCCCATACGTCGCGAGCCGGTCCAACTCCGACGCAAGCTTCTCCGACGACCACATCTGCCCGTCGATCGCCAGTGCAATCACATGCTGATCCGGCTTCAGCTGGGCCAAAATGCGCTCACCTTCCTTGCGCTTCACCTGCTCCATCTCCGTTGCGCTCAGCTCTTCCGGCGCCTTTTCATCCGCGACCTCGACGACCTGCAACTTGCAATACGCCGTCAACCGTTTGCTGTATTCCTCAATACCTTCCTTCAAATACTTCTCCTTCAGCTTTCCAACCGTCACAATCGTAATCTGCACGTTCCTTACATCCCCTTCTCTTTCAGCAGCACAATCTCGCCAGTGCCACCACACTCACCACAGACATGTGGTACCGTCTCATCTTCCACGTCAGCCCGTCTGAATGTATCGGGTGCTGTTTCATACTGATCCACATATTCATCTATCGCAACTTCCACGTCTTCCATGCAGCTCACCACAACCGGAAAACCCGCCTGCAGCTCTACGTCTTTCCCTTGAATCCGGAGTGTCCGCTCTTTTGCATCTTCGTTTTTCATCGTATTATTCGTCCTCTTTTCCCTCTATTCTTCTGTTTCTATTCTACCCAATTCCCAACCATTGCACAAAAAAGAAAGAGGCACCCGTAACAGGTACCTCTTCCAACCACATTAGTTATTGCTACCTTGCTGCTGACTCAATTTCACAGTTGCGGTCTTTTTGAAGCCATCTCGATAGTAGGTTACAACTACGTCATCGCCTGGTTTTTTGTTCAGAGTCAGATACTTGCGCAATTGAGCGCTGCTTGTGATATCCGTGTCATCCAGTTTGGTGACCACATCGTATTCCTTCAATCCCGCCTTGGCTGCAGGCGAGAACTGTTCGGTGTTCATGATGACCACACCGCTATTGACGTTATCTGGCAGGTGAAGTGTTTGTGTCCAGTGGTAACGAGGGATATTGGTAAGGTCGCGCGGCGTGATACCGATATAAGCACGAACCAGTTTGCCGTCTTTCATGAGCTGGGCGCTGATTTTTTTCACGTCGTTGATCGGAATGGCGAAGCCCAGACCTTCTACGCCTTCCTTGGAAATTTTCATCGTGTTGATCCCGATAACCTGTCCGTACATGTTCACCAATGCGCCACCGCTGTTACCTGGGTTGATCGCTGCGTCTGTCTGCAGCACGTCCAGCTCCCATTCAGGCTGTCCGTCTCCATCCAGATCAACTGGCATCGAGCGGTTCAGCGAGCTGACAATCCCTTGGGTAACGGTACGTGAGAATTTCATCCCGAGCGGATTCCCGATCGCAATCGCAGGCTCGCCTACCTTCAACGAGGATGAGTCTCCCAATTCGGCAACGCTGGTCACTTTGGAGCCATCGACTTCAAGCACCGCCAAATCGCTCAGCGGGTCGGCACCCAAAATTTTCGCATCCACTTTATCTCCACTCGCCAAATACACTTCTACCTTTTCCGCACCAGAGATGACGTGGTTGTTGGTGATGATGTGGGCTTTGCCGTTTTTCACTTCAAAAATAACGCCGGAGCCTTCCCCAGTCTCCACACTGCTCGATTGGTTGGACCACATGTCCGTTTGCTTTTGAATGTTGACGATCCCAACCACGGCATTTTCGACTTTTTCAACTGCGCGGACCGTTGCTGTATCTACATTAACCGAGATTGGCTGCGAAACAGCTGTTGGCATGATCGAGTTGCCCATCGCCAATGCAGAGGTTCCCGATTGAATTGCTGGAATATATCCTGATTTTGAAATAGCCGGGAGCATTAAAAGAACGACCATACCACCGATGACAGCGGAGGTCACGGAGGTCATCACCATTTTGCCGACTCCCAGATCCCTTCGCTTGCGTCGTTCCGTTTTTTCGTACATGTCATCATAGTATCCCATTATTCCTCTCTCCTTCCACACGTTACTAGCTTATCTGCTTCCGCAGTTCGTTATACTTCCTTCGACATCCTTAGTATACGAAACACTTTCGGCAAAGTGGCGTGAGAATTATGGAAAGCTTGTGGAATCGCCTATTTGCCGTAGGCATAGAACCACAAGGGCCGGCGTATACTAGGAAGTAAAACACAATGGAAAGGATGACCAATCGTGAGCAATCACTTTTCTCCCTTTCAGGAAGTCAATGTATTGGCCAAGCTGGCTGATTTGCAAGAGACTGAATACCACAATACCGTTTTGCTCCACGGCATCATCGAGTTGCTCATTCAAAAAGGCGTGCTGACGAGAGAAGAGCTACTCGCCAAAGCACGCCAAATCGATACACAATTAAGTCAACAACTGCCTTCTGCCAATAAAGTAGTGCCTTTCTCGGTGCCTACAGCTCCTCCATTTTCGTAGGGCGGTGCGGATAGGTTTCACGCAAAAAGACATCATCGCCGACCTTCAGCCCTTTTTCCTCGAGAATGTTCTTCACTGTCAGCTGCGCCAGCTCCATCATGTTGTTCTCTTTGCTCAGATGCGCGAGATAGACTCGTTCTGCTTGACCCTGTAACAAATCGGTCAGCGCCTCGCCCGCCGTCTCGTTGGACAAGTGTCCCACATCACTCAGGATGCGCCGTTTGATACTCCACGGGTAATGGGACATCCGCAGCATCTCCACATCATGATTGGATTCAAACACATAGGCATCCGCCCCGCGAATCGTCTCCTTGATCTTGTTGCTCACATACCCCAGATCGGTCGCAACACTGAGCTTCTTCTGCCCATGATAAAAGCAAAATCCCATGGGCTCGACAGCATCGTGTGAAATGCCGAACGACTCTATCCCTAAGTCTTCGAATTCCTTTTTCTCGCCAATCTCAAAAAACATCTGATGCTCCGGCACGATCGTGCCAATCTGTCCGTCCAAGGCGCCCCACGTTTTCCGGTTGGCAAAGATCGGGATGCCGTATCGCCGGGCGAAGACGCCGATGCCTTTGATATGGTCGACGTGCTCATGCGTGACCAAAATCGCTTTAATCTCCTTCGGATCGACGCCGACCTCTTTCAGCGAAGCATCTGCCTGTTTGCCTGTTATCCCCACATCGATCAAGACGGAGGTTCGGTCGGTGCCGACATAGATGGCATTGCCCGTACTTCCGCTTGCCAGTACGCTAAATCTCAACCTTCATCGCCTTCTCCCATTTCTCTCATTGCTGTACGCTGTGCTTCTCATCCGGCGGACGCTCGATCGCGCCGGTGAAGCCGTTGATATAATCGGTTCTGCCATCATGGATGAAACGCCATACGGGCGCGAGCACCTGAATATCGGCATCGTAGTAATAGCCATAGTAGCCAAGCGTGACATCCTCTATCTTTTCGCCTTGCTTGATAATCTCGTTTTCGACCAGCGACCGGAGTGCGGTATAGGCCGAAATCACCTGCCGTCCCGACCCTTGATTGCGAATATGGACATAGGTTTGCCGATAACGCTTGATGAGATTATCTTCAACCGTGAACTCCAATGGCGCGACAAATAACGGATACTTGCCGTTATACTGCCAGTAAAACAGACGATCCTTGTTGGAAAGGAACCTGTCCGGATGGTAGCTGCTGGCGTAAATGACACGCTGGCCCATCATCTGCAGCCAATCGTCCAGATTCTTCACGTCACTGGCTGAATACGGCTGGTTAAAATAAGAGACAATCGCCGTTTTTTGCAACGTGATCCGCTGGCCCGGCATCATGTTCATCGGTATTTGAAAGCCCTGGTACTCGACATTCAAATACTTCATCTCTGGCGACTCCTGTGGAATCTCGGTCAACAGGGTGATGTTTTGCTGTTTGGCATAAAACTCAATATCGCCCGCCACTCCTTTGGCCGCTTCCGGATTGGCCCACTGCAAGTGGCGTGTCGCCGAAACCTGATACCCGAGGAAGAGATCGAGGACAAGAAAAGCCCAGATCAAAATCGTCTTCGCTCTACTCCAGTCCATGTTCTTTCCCCCCCGCTTTCAGCGAACGGGCGCTGATGACATACTGCCTGCCATCCACCGTCTCTACCACCCATACCGGGTTTAATTCCACATAGCCTTGGAACATCTTGATTTGGTATGCCAGATACGCATTGTTGACCCGCCGCGTATCGATGTCTTTTGTCCGCAAATAACTGAATAGCTCGCTGCCCGACAAAATCGTCCATTCCTGATAATCGATATACTTGTCCAAATCCATCAACGATCGCTTCATGCTGACGACTTGTCCATCTTCAAGCGTGACGTGGATCGCATCGATCTGGTCGCGGTTCATGCCGATCAGCGGATATGCGCCGACAAAGAGCCGAAACGTGATCTCATCGCCCTGCCCGTCGCCATCCTCTATTTTTTCAAACAAATATTCATCAGTCCAGCCCAAATGCTGGTTAATGAACGATACGCTTGCCCGCACCTTCTCCTCTTCGGTGACATCCGATTTGCCTTGCTGGAAAGCCGGATCTGTAAAGGTGATGGATTGCGCACTTTGCCCCATCTGAATGGCCCGACTGCCATCGGTATAAATCGTTGTCCCATCCCGCTCGACAATCTGCCTGACCAATGCGCGGTCCAGGAAGAACGCGTCCATCAGCTCGGTTTCCGTGATCGGCAAGTAATTATAGCGATACTGCCTCATGATCAATGGATCTTTCGGCAAGTAATAGATTTGCCAATACGGATTTGGGCGGTCATACACCGGAACATCCTTGTCCTGCATGGTATTGTCGGCGACGACCTTCAAAATCTGCTCGGGAAGCCGTTTGCCCACGGGCAAATACGACTCCTGCAAATCTTTCACGCTCACGACCGTCCGCGCACGCACGACCTGCTTATCGCGTTTGGACATGAACAGGGCAAACACGACGTCATTATCCTTATCGTAGTACAGCCACAGCCGATCCATCTGCTTGAGTTGATCATACACTTCGCCGCGGAATGTAAACACCTTATTAATGATGGAAATGGGCACGGAATCGCGGTACAAAATCTCCAAGCCGATTCGATTTTGGGTCAAGTCCTCCCACTCCGCCTTCGACAGCGGATGTGGTGTGAAATCATAAAAATACCACTTTGCCATTTCCTTCGTAATAAAGCGGTACCAGTCATTGTTGGCGAGTGCCCGCGTGTGCTTGTTATCACCATAGTGAAAAACAATGGAATCAGGTCGCAGCAGCTCTTCCATTTGTTTTTCTTGGACCTGTTTCGCCTTTGTATAGGTCACCGGCTCGATATATTGGAACTCCGGCTGGTTATTCCACAAGAGGCTGGTTAACACAAAACTGGTGAGGATCAGCAGATTCAGCAGAACGGTCTTCCCTGACTCAAGCCAATTCCTCATCGGCCCTCACCTCGCTTTTCAAACGATATCCAGAAGGTGACGGTCGTCCCTTCGTTCCACTCGCTCTCTATTGCGATTTCACCGCCGTGCGCATGAACCAGCTCACGGGCGATCGCAAGCCCCAAGCCTGTACCGCCCTGGCTGCGCGAACGCGCTTTGTCCACCCGGTAAAATCGCTCAAAAATGCGCTTCAAGTCGCGCTTGGGAATTCCGATTCCGGTATCGCTGATACTGACGTAAATCCGCTTTTGCTGCCAATTCAAGCTCAAGCCGAGCTGAATCGCGCCTCCTTCGGGCGTATACTTGATCGCATTGGAGATCAAATTGTCGAGCACCTGGTTGAGCACGTCGGGATCAGCTAGCACGTGCGGTACTTCCTTTGGTATCTCCAACGCAAAGGAAATTCCCTGCTGCTCGCTCTGCATCGCAAACCGGTCAGCCGCATATTTGAGCAAACGCCCGATGTCGATCTCCTTTTTGTGCAGACGAATCCCTTGCGAGTCGAAGCGCGAGAGCTGCAGCAAATCGTTGACCAGCCGGATCATGCGCTCTGTCTCCGTCATCGTGACGCGGAGGAAACGATTGGACAGCTCAGCATCGTCCACAGCTCCATCGACGAGTGCCTCGACATAGCTTTTAATGGTGGTGAGCGGCGTCCGCAGCTCATGGGAGACGTTGGCGACAAATTCGCGGCGCTGCTGCTCAAGACGCTGCTGCTCGGTGACATCCTGCAGCACCGCGATGATGCCGCCCTTCTTCCCGCTATTTTGCTGCAGCGGAGTAAAGTTTACGCTGAGCATAACGATCTCCCGGTTTGCCAGCATCATTTCAATCAGAAGCGGCTCCTCCGCAAAAAGCGGCATTTCGTCTTCTGGGGGCAGTCGCAATACATCATGCAGCGTTTTGCCTGCCGTTACCACATCGGTCATTTTCGTTTGCAGCATATCTTCGGCAGAAGGGTTCATCAAGATGATCTGCCCGTGTCGGTCGGCGGCGATTACCCCGTCACTCATGTTGCTAAGGATTCCAGCGAGCTTCTCCCGCTCTTCCTCTTGCTGCAAAATCGCCTCACGCAACCGAATCGTCATATGGTTAAAGGCGACACCGAGCTGACCGATTTCATCTCCGCTGTACACCTTCACGGCCCGATCAAAATCACCTTCGGCAACCGCCTTGGCCTGTCTGGTCATTGCCTTCACCGGAGTGGTGATGGTCCGCGCTAACACGACACCAAGGCCAGCCGTAAACAGCAGGGCGATCCCAGTCCCCGTAGCCAAAATGTTGATGATCTTGCGGATGGTCACATACATGCCTTCCATCGATGCGACCATATAGACCGCCCCATAAATGATATTGTCGCCTTTTACCGGTACGGCCAATACTTTGACCCGCTCACCGGTGCGCGGGTCGATACGCAGCGATTCATTGCGCGTCCCCAGCAGCGCGACCGTCACTTCCGACTGGGTCGTGCGCTGGCCGATGATGCTCTTGTCGTTTCGGTTTGTGCTGATCACCTTGCCGTTTTGGTCGATGATTTGCACATCGCCCGTCTTGACCAGGCTGTAGACCAGATTGTCGATTCCTGCTTTGTCTTCCTGCGACTGGTCCTTACCGTCCCGCGCTGCGCGGAAATATCGCTCCACGTTGGCCGCGAGCAGCGTGCCCTGCGTATTCAATGTTTCGGAAAAGTTATTTGTATAGTAGCTTTCGACCTCACGAGCAAAATAAGCGCCGATAAACTGCATCGCCAGCAGAATCAGCAGCATGTACATTACGACGACTTTCCATTGGATGGTTCGAAGAAAGCCAAGCCGCATTTACGCCGTTCCCCCTACGACGGGATTACGCAGTGTATAGCCCAAACCGCGTCGCGTTATAATGTATTTCGGCTGGCTGGGATCATCCTCGATCTTTTCGCGCAGACGTCGAATCGTGACGTCGACGGTACGGACATCACCGTAGTAATCAAAACCCCAAACCGCCTGAAGCAAATGCTCGCGCGTCAGGACCTGGCCCTGGTGCCTCACCAAATACACCAGCAGCTCAAATTCGCGATGCGTCAAATCGAGAATTTCGCCAAGTTTTGCAATCGTATACGAGTGCAGGTCGATTTCAAGCTCATGCACACGCAGCAAATGACTATCACGGTCCGTCTGTTTCGGTTTTTGTCGACGCAGATGCGCCTTCACGCGAGCAACCAGCTCACGCGCGGAAAAAGGCTTCGTCACGTAGTCGTCGGCTCCCAGCTCCAGCCCCAGCACCTTATCCAGCTCCGAATCCTTCGCCGTCAGCATGATGATCGGCATATCGAACGATTGGCGGACGGCACGGCATACATCCATCCCATCGCGTCCTGGCAGCATCACATCGAGCAGGATCAAATCCGGCTTCTCGATTTCCACCAAGCGGACTGCCTCATCGCCATCGTAAGCGCAGACGACTTGGTACCCTTCTTTTTCAAGCGTAAATTTTAAAATATCGGCAATTGGCCGTTCATCATCGACTACCAGGAGTTTCAATCCTTTTCACACTCCTTCTTATGCAACTACGGCTCCGCCAAAAGGAATAGCGCAGCCAATGTATCTACTATCAGTTCCACTTGCAAAAACGCTTTTCCTGCCCAAAACCGCATCCAGAAGCAGGAAAGGGCCATCCTCATTTCTGAGTATGACCCTACCACCTTTTTGTCCGATTCGCAAATTCAGCGAACCCCATTTTGCACTTATTTCAATTAAAAACGCCGTAACGTTTGTGTATTCATGTGTTTGTTTGATCGATTAGCGGCTCAAGTATTTCATCGGGTTTTGCGGCACACCGTTTTTGCGCACCTCGAAATGAAGGTGGACGCCTGTGGAATCACCTGTAGAACCTTTTACACCGATTTCTTTCCCTTGCTCAACAACTTCGCCGACCCTTACTTCGATCTTGCTCAAATGGCCATATAAGGTTTGCAGACCATTACCATGGTCGATCAAAATCATGTTTCCATATCCGCCATGCCAGCCTGCTTCAACCACGCGGCCGTTATCTGCTGCACGGGCGATACCTGATCCTGCGATGTCGATTCCTGCATGCAAGCGTCCCCAGCGCGAACCGAATCCGCTGCTGATATAACCGCCTGCTGGCCAGCTGATGCGCCCTGTCCCGCGTGATGGGATCACCTTGGAACCACGCTCGATGATTTTGGTTACCGGTTGTGCAATTACTTGTTGCGAAAGCATTTCGCGGTCAACCACTTCGCCGTTTTCTCTCGTTACCTGGTATGTGACCTGTTTCTTTCCTTCTTTCCCATCCTGAATGACGTTCGTTTCCCCTTTTGGCACTTTGGCATTCGTGCGGGTCTCCGTTGAATAGTCAATCATTTCATCCTGTTTCACTTCTTCTACAACCTGAACGGTCACTTTTGGGCGGATCGCTGTAACATTGATCTTCTGTCCCAACTGCAGCACGGTATTTTCATTCATGCCGGCATTATTTGCATAAATGTCTTTCGACGTAATTCCATAACGTTTTGCAATGCAAGTGATGCAGTCGCCTTCTCCAACCGTATGGACAACTTGCTGGGCGGTACCTTTGCTCAGCAAAGCTTCAAGCTTGTCCGCAGTCAAGACTTCATCGGCAGGAACTGACTCTTCCTCGGTGCTGATTTCTTCTTTAAATTTCACCTGCTTGATGGCACTGTTTTTTGCTACGCTTTCGAGGGAAGCAGCGGCTACAGCTTTTTTACCGGAGGCGTTCAGTTTCACGCCGGATAGTTTGTCTTTGAGGGTGGTTAAAACGAGTTCAGCTTGCTCCTGGTTTGCCGCATACCCGATTACGTCACCATTGACGATGATCTTGGTTGCTTCCACCTGGATTTTTGCTGTTTGATCTAACGTTTTGAGCGTTGCTTCGTTGTCAAACTGTCCCTTATATAAATTCTCTTCTGTAAAACTTATGTAGTCGGATAGCTTAAGGGTCAATCCGTTATGTTTTTCCTGCTCTTGTTGAAGCTTTTCTTTCTCCCATTGTTGGACCACGTCAGGGCTGCTTACAATGCCCACTTCCTTACCATTCACGGAAACGTGGTAAACCGGAATGACATTCGACTGATAATATGCGCTTGCTGCTGCTCCTCCGACAACCGTGAGCACAAGCCCTGCTGATACGGATAATGCGACTTTTTTGTTGGTAGCTATGTATGTGGATGCAGTCTTTGTAATGGTTTTCGTATGATGATTAATGGAATGAAGCATCGGTTTCGTTCGCTGCTTCAATCGTTCCATCCAGTTGGAAAACGACATTTTACCCCTCCTGTAATAAGATACCCCCATTGTTTTGTGCCTACTAGCTATTTGTATTATGGTACTTTTTTCCTCTTTTGAAATGTCAAACAAATCTGACTATATGCCTAAAGACAACAACTATGTCGAATTTACCACAAAAAAGGTGCCTGCATCAAGTGTAAAATGCTGTCGAATAAGCTCAAAGAATAAGTTTAATAATATGGTCAATAAATAGTCATATTTTTACCCAACAGTTCAACAGGAGGGGTAACTTTGGAGGAACGTAATATTTTGGCTGGTTTTTTTACGGAGGAAGATGCGGAGAAAGCCGCTAAACAGTTAAAGCAAAAGGGGTTTGAAACCGTACAGGTAGATCACATTGGCTTGTTTCCGGGAGATGGAACCGATAAGATTATGAACCCCATTTCCGGGGAAATTCCTAGTCTCGGTTCCCTTACGCTTGCCGGTGATTTTTCTTCAAAAGACGCGAGCATTTTGGCAGCGGCAAATCCGAGCGCGAGTGGAATGGCAGATGGCTCCCATGATGGCGTCGGAAGAACCGTTTTGCTGACCGCAGTCGTACCGGAAGAAAGAGGCGATGAAGCTGTGGCAATTATCCGCGCATGTGGCGGCGAAGTGTAAAAAAGAAGAATGAAAGCCACCTTCTCTGCGAAAAGGAAGGTGGCTATTTTGAATGAGCAATCATATGATAACTAAACCTCTACCATTGAAGTGATATCGCGGAGAGCCAACCGGCGGATCGCTGTTTTCTTTTGCTCTTCTTCTTTTGGTTTGAGAATAAAGCATACATAACCTTTGCTGACGTGTGACATTGTTCCGGAGATTACCAACCCGTTGAACATTTTAACCTCTACTTGTTTGCCTACCAGTGTCATTGCTTTTTGATCGAATCCCATTGATTCAGCACCCCATTCGATTTGATATGGGATACCATATGCCCAGATGGGCGCATCTGGTGTCTGTCCCCTAAACTGCACTTCAGAAAAAAAAGCAACCGCTCGGACTACGAAGCGGTTGCTTTTATTATGAAACGGCACCAATTACACGTAAATGCCGCGCACTACATTTGTTTGTTCACGGTCTGGTCCGACCGAGAAGATGGAAAGCGGAATACCAGTCAATTGAGTAATACGCTCCACGTAATGACGCGCATTCTCTGGCAAATCGTTAATGTTTTTCACGTTCGTGATGTCTTCATGCCAACCTGGCAAATCTTCATAAACAGGTTCACATTGAGCCAGAACCTTCAGGCTTGCCGGGAAGGACTCCAACACTTGACCGTTGTATTTGTAAGCCGTGCAGATACGCAGTGTATCAAGCCCGCTCAGCGTGTCCAGCTTGGTGATCGCCAAACCGGTAATGCCACTGACGCGACGAGCATGGCGAACGACCACGCTGTCAAACCAGCCGATGCGGCGTGGACGACCTGTTGTCGTACCGTATTCCGCACCTACTTCACGGATTTGGTCGCCGACTGCATCATGCAGTTCAGTTGGGAATGGACCGTCGCCTACACGAGTGGTGTACGCTTTTGCTACCCCGATCACTTGATGGATCTTGGATGGACCTACGCCAGAACCGATGGTTACGCCACCGGCAATCGGATTGGACGATGTAACATATGGGTACGTACCTTGGTCGATATCGAGCAGAACGCCTTGCGCGCCTTCAAACAGCACGCGGCTTCCATTGTCGATTTTATCATTCAATACAACAGATGTATCGGTTACATATTGACGAATGATTTCTGCATAGCCCAAGTATTCTTCCAAGACTTCGTTCAAATCAAAGCCTGTAGTGTCATACATTTTTTCAAACAGACGGTTTTTCTCAGCCAAGTTGCGTTCCAGTTTGGCTTTGAACTCTTCTGGGTCGAGCAGGTCAGCGATACGGATACCGATGCGCGCCGCTTTATCCATGTATGCAGGTCCGATCCCTTTGCGAGTCGTACCGATTTTGTTCGAGCCTCTGCTGTCTTCTTCTACGCTGTCCAATTTGATATGGTACGGCATGATGACGTGAGCACGATCGCTGACACGCAGGTTTTTAGTAGAGACACCAAAGCCATGGAGGTACTCCAATTCGGTTACAAATGCTTTTGGATCGATAACCATACCATTACCGATCACACAAATTTTGTCTTTATAAAAGATACCGGACGGAATTAAGTGAAGCTTGTATTTCTGCCCACCAAAAATAATGGTATGCCCAGCATTGTTACCACCTTGGTAACGCGCTACAACCTCAGCGCTTTCCGCCAGATAATCCGTAATCTTACCTTTACCTTCATCGCCCCATTGGGTTCCGACGACAACAACTGTTGACATCGACAAACACCTCCTGATCCTAGTTTCCTAGTCATATTTCTTATCTAGGCAAACAAACAATCTTAGTTTACTAAACCAGTTCCACGATGTCAACGAAAAAACCGAACAATAAAAATACACTTCTGCATTAAGGTTCGGAATATAAACAAAAAAAAGAAGAAACGCCTGATTGCGGCATTTCTTCTCGTAAAAGCATGTATTTAGCTGGCATGATCGCGATAGCGGTGGTCGAGGCTGACGAACTTGTTAAACTCTTTCAAAAAGGCCAACTCTACCGTACCGGTCGGGCCGTTACGTTGCTTAGCGATAATGACCTCGATGATATTTTTGCTTTCCGATTCTCTGTCATAGTAGTCGTCACGGTACAAGAACGCAACGATATCCGCATCCTGCTCGATCGAACCGGATTCACGGATGTCAGACATCATCGGACGCTTGTCCTGCCGCTGCTCTACCGAACGGCTCAGCTGGGACAAAGCGATGACGGGAACGTTTAGCTCACGCGCGATCGCTTTCAACGTTCGGGAAATCTCGGAAACTTCCTGTTGCCGGTTGTCCCCTTTCCCACGCCCTTGGATCAGCTGCAAGTAATCGATCAAAATCATCCCCAAGCCGCGCTCGGTCTGCAATCTCCGGCATTTTGCCCGAATGTCCTGAACCGTTACCCCAGGGGTATCGTCAATGTAGACCGGCGCTTTGGCAAGTGTCCCGATCGCCATCGTCAGCTTTTGCCAGTCATCTTCCTCCAGATTCCCTGTCCGCATCTTGGACGCATCCAGGTTCCCTTCGGCGCACAGCATACGCTGAACCAGCTGGGAGGCACCCATCTCCAACGAAAAGATCGCAACCGTCTCATTCGCACGAGCCGCGATATTTTGCGCCACATTGAGGGCAAAAGCCGTTTTCCCTACGGATGGACGGGCGGCCAGGATAATCAGGTCAGAACGTTGGAAGCCTGCAGTCATTCTGTCCAAATCCGGGTAACCGGAAGGAATTCCGGTGATATCGCCTTTTCGTTGGCTCATAAACTCGATGCGCTCATACGTCTCGAGCAAAACGTCCCGAATCGGTGCAAAACCGCCACTATTGCGGTTTTGCGCAATTTCCATGATGTATTTTTCGGCATCCGCAATGATTTCCGTTACCTCATCATCGCGGCCATAACCGTCATTCGCAATTTTCGTCGCCGTATGAATCAATCGCCGCAGGAGCGACTTTTCTTCGACAATCTTGGCGTAATACTCGATATTCGCTGCGGTCGGCACCGACCCGGACAAACTTGTCAGATACGCGACGCCGCCAACTTCATCAAGCAACTTACTATCCTGCAGATCGGCAGTCACTGTCACTAGGTCGACAGGCTCTCCTTTTTCATACAGGTCCAGCATCGTTTGAAAAATTCGTTGGTGTGAAGGCTTGTAAAAGTCTTCCGGCCGCAGCAACTCGATAGCCGTGATGAGAGCTTCCTTCGCCAAGAAAACGGCACCTAAAACGGATTGCTCAGCTTCTGTGTTTTGCGGTGGCACTCGGTCCAAAAACAGGTCGCTCACGTCACACCCCTCATTCGTATCAATTATTCTTCAACTACATGGACTTTCAAAACACCCGACACATCGTGATACAGCTTCGCTTTGACCTCTGTAACGCCAAGGGCGCGGATCGAATCCATATCCAGCTTGCGTTTGTCCAGCTTGATAGAGAACTGATTTTCCAATGCTTCTGTCACTTGCTTGCTAGAAATCGCACCGAACAAACGGCCGCCTTCTCCTGCTTTCGCCTTGATCTTAACAGTCAATTCGTTAAGTTTCAATGCCAATTCCTGTGCATCCTGTTTTTCGCGCTCTTTACGCTTTTCCTCGCTCTTATGTTGCGCTTCCAGCGTTTTCATGTTGCCTTCTGTCGCTTCCTTGGCAAGGCCTTTTGGAAAGAGGAAGTTACGTGCATACCCCTCGGAAATTTCTTTCAGCTCGCCTTTTTTGCCTTGACCCTTCACATCTTTTAAGAAAATGACTTTCATGGCAAAAGACCTCCTTTATCATAGCGCGTCAATGACTTCTTTTAACCGTCTGACCGCTTCGTTCAGACTGATACCCTCAATCTGTGTCGCTGCCCCAGTCAGATGTCCTCCGCCGCCAAGCTGCTCCATGATCGACTGGACGTTGATGTCGCCCAGGGATCGGGCGCTGATCATGACGGTATCATCGGACCGTTTTGCGACGACAAATGCCGCTTGAATCCCGGATAGCGTAAGCAGTACTTCCGCCGCTTGTGCGACCTGCACCTGCGTGTAGCTCTCCTGAGGATTGCCGACAGCGATCGCCATATTTGTATGGTAAATTTCCGTATTCATCACGATTCGAGCCCGTTTGACAAAGTTGCTCAAATCCTCTTTGAGATAGCGCTGCACCGTAGCGGTATCCGCACCATTTCGACGAAGGAAGGAAGCAGCCTCAAATGTACGCGATCCTGTGCGGAAAGCAAAGCTCTTCGTATCGACAACAATCCCTGCCAAAAGCGCAGTCGCGATCAGCGAGTCGATATTGATCCGGTCGCTTTGGTACTGCAGCAGCTCGGTGACGAGCTCTGCAGTGGAGGATGCGTACGGCTCGAGATAGATCAGTACTGGATCTTCAATGAATTCCTCTGAGCGACGATGGTGGTCAATGACCACAATCCGGCTTGTTTCATACAACAAACGCGGCTCGATCACGAGCGATGGACGATGCGTGTCAACCACGACGAGCAAGGTGCGCCCTGTGATCAAACGCAAAGCCTGCTCAGGGGTGATAAAGCTTTCAGCAAGCTCAGGGCTGCCGTTAATCTCCTTCATCAATCGCTCAATGGAAGGATTAATTTCATCAAGCACGACGTAAGCGGGTTTATTATGCACCTGGACCGTCTTCAACACGCCCAAGGACGCGCCAATCGAGTCCATATCGGATTGCTTGTGTCCCATCACGATGACTTGTTCTGCTTCGTGAATCAAATCACGCAGTGCGTGGGCGATAACCCTTGCCCGAACGCGGGTGCGCTTTTCGACAGCATTTGACTTACCGCCGTAGAAAGTGATTTTGTTTCCTGACTTCACCGCAGCCTGATCGCCGCCGCGGCCAAGCGCGATATCGAGGCTGGACTGAGCAATTTGACCTAGCTCCATATGAGAGGTAACACCGGCACCGATCCCGATGCTGAGCGTGATCGGAATCTTGTTGTCAGCCGTCATCTCCCGCACGACGTCGAGAATATCAAATCGGGTCTCCTCCAGCTTATCCAACGTTTGGCGGTCCATCATGGCTAAGAACTTATCGGCAGTCACCCTCCGCAAATAAACGCCGTGCTTTGTAGCCCATTCGTTGATGACGCCGGAGACGCTTGTCGAAAGAAGCGTGCGGCTCTGATCGTCCATGACCTGTGCCAACTCATCCAGGTTGTCCAGATGAATGATGCCAAGCACAGTCTTTTCTCGCTGGTAACGGCCTTGAAGCTCTTTTTGTTCGCTGATGTCGCGGAAATAGAGCAAGCGCTCCTCCGAACGAACGAGCACTTCGTATACGTGATCATTAAATGAAAATTCAATTCGTTTTTGATCCGGTTTCAAGACCAGTCCAGGCAGAACGTCAGCCAGGTTTTTCCCAATCAAGGACTCTTCGTCCGCGATGACCTGCATCAGAGGATTGGTCCACTCAATCGTTTTTTCTTCATTAAAGAGAACGATCCCGATCGGCATTTCCTGAATGACGCCGTCTCCCGCTTTTTTCACACGGTGGGAGATGGTTGCCAAATAAAGGCGCAAATCTTGTTGAAACCCTTTTTCCGCCTGCAATGCGAATAAAATAAGCCCGATCAGGCAAACGATGCCGATAGCCCCATACATCCAATGAAACAGTGTCAAAATCGCTAACAGCAGCAAGCAAAAGCTGAGAGCTAAAACCATATGCAGCCCATACCAACGCTTCAATAGAAACTTGGGCATTCCTTCAGCCCCTCTTCACTTTCTCTTTTCCATTCTCTTTCGCAATCCGACCCCTAAATCCAAAATACCGAGTAAGCTAAGTATATAAGTTAGTAATGGAAAAATAAATAGAACGACTACAAGCACTGGAGAGAGTTTTTTCCACCCTTTGCGGTACAGGATGTAAAAACAGAACGACAGCCCTTGCAGCATAAACACCATATCCAGCATCACCTTGACGTTGTTCAAGGCACTCGACAGAAAGTTTTTCTCGGTCGCGTTACCAAACATCAAGAGTAGGAGCAAAGCCCCAAAATAGTAATAGATGAGCGAACGGGGAAAATTCCATTCCCGAACAGGCAGCAACCGAGGTAACGGCCGCTTGAGTAGATTGGAGATGAGTCTTGCGAACCAGTGAACAACCGTACTCATGATAAAGCTGGTGGCCACGATGATCGATGGAAGCACCAATTCAAACAGCCTCAGCTGCATGTCGATCTCGCTTTTCCACTCTTCCTTGGTCAGCCATCCTGGTGTCGGCAGCGAACCTGGACCGCTGATCAGCTGTTCCGTTGTCCGTTCCATCCCGGTGACGAGATCAACCCCGAACACATACTTGGTGAGCGCAAGCCCGAGAACGAGTGATACAAATGATGCTCCCGCACCGATGACGATCGCTGCAAGCGCCGACCGTCGCCGTTGGTACGCCCTACCCATGATGCCACCTATGAAACCAAACATGATAGCCATCAAACTACCGCCAAGCCCGGCAAAAAAATAGCTGACGATCGCGAACAGCAGGATAAACAAGAGCAGCTCTCGTCCGGTACTTCGCGATGCCAGCAAAACAAATGGTACTGGCACAAGCAAAAAGGCAAACATTCCCAAAATCGTATGTACGCTAATAAACAACAAGACCAGTGCAACGACCAGCAGGATTACGCTTTCTACAATTGGTTTATTGCGAGTAGACATTGACCGCTACTCCTCCCGAACGTGGTAAACAAATTTTTCTCCAAATATCCCGTTTCATTGTACTGGGCATTACATAATTTTAGCATCTCTCGACAAAAAAGCAAACTGCCGCCCCTGGCGATGACTCCCTAACAAAATGCTCCTCCGACGATTTTATGGATTAACAGCTACATTTCTATGCTGAGTTTTTTCCTTATTAATGAAAGGAATGAATCCTTCTTTTTTCAGATACAGTAAGAAAACCTCTACCGAGGATTTCTCAGAGATGAGCGACCGCTTATAAATTCTTTCATGTAAAAAAAGGCAGGCAGGGAATCCCTGCGCTGCCTTCGAGCAATCGTATTAGCAACGATTATTCTGCTGTATATGGTAACAATGCTACCTGACGGGAACGCTTGATCGCGATTGTCAGGGCACGTTGATACTTCGCAGAAGTACCAGTTACACGACGTGGCAAAATTTTACCACGCTCACTGACGAACTTTTTCAAGAGATCGATATCTTTGTAGTCGATTTTCTTGATTTTGTTAACAGTGAAGTAACAAACTTTACGACGTTTATTCGGACGTCCTTTGCGTGCCATGTAAGTCCCTCCTTTGCAGGAATGTGAAAGTTATCTTACGTTTTAGAACGGCAAGTCATCATCAGAAATGTTGATCGGCTTGCCAGCATCGGCGAACGGATCACCAAACGGGTCATAGTCATTACCTTTAGCAGGCGGTTTTGCTCCGCCGCCTCCGCCCCCGCCAAAAGCAGGGTCAAAACCGGAGCCTTCATTGCCAGATCGCGCGCCCAAGAATTGGACATTCTCCGCTACAACTTCAGTTACATATACTTTTTTGCCTTCTTTGTTGTCATAAGATCTGGTCTGCAAACGACCTTCTACGGCAGCTTGTCTTCCTTTGCGCAAATAAGATGCACACAGGTCGGCCAGTTTTTGCCAAACAACAATATTAATGAAGTCAGTCTCGCGTTCTCCCGCTTGGTTTGCACGTGGGCGGCTGACGGCCAATGTAAAGGTTGCAACAGCTACACCGTTAGGAGTATAACGCAGTTCTGGATCTTTTGTCAGGTTACCGATAAGAATGACTCGATTCACCGCGGGTCCCTCTCTCCCTCAAAACGACGAATTACTGATCTTCACGAATGAAGAGAAAACGAATTACGTCGTCATTGATTTTCATCAAACGCTCTGCTTCAGCAACAGCGTCAGCGTTCGATTTGAAGTTCATCAAAACGTAGAAGCCTTCACGGAACTTCTTGATTTCATACGCAAGACGACGTTTGCCCATTTCTTGAAGCTTGGTGATTTCACCACCGAAGTTAGTAACGACATCGCTATAACGCGCAACGTTCGCTTTAACTTTCTCTTCTTCAAGGTCTGGACGCAACACGTACATTACCTCGTATTGGCGCATCCTTGTTCACCTCCTTTTGGACTAAACGGCCCTGTTCGGGCAAGGAGCGAGTGCTGAAACGCATAAACTATGCACCCCAAAAAATACTCGCATTTCGATATTATATCAAACCATGCCCAGTCAAGCAAGATTTTTTCTTATACATTGAAACGGAAATGCATGACATCTCCATCCTGCACGATATACTCTTTGCCCTCTAAGCGATATTTGCCGCGTTCGCGTGCAACTGCTACCGTTCCAGCATCGACAAGGTCGGTGTATGCGACTACTTCTGCACGGATAAAGCCGCGCTCAAAGTCTGTATGGATCACACCTGCCGCTTGTGGAGCTTTCATTCCTTTGCGGATCGTCCACGCGCGCACTTCTTGTACGCCAGCTGTGAAGTACGTCACCAGACCGAGCAATTCATAGGCAGCACGGATGAGACGGTCGAGCCCGGACTCTTGCAGGCCCAGTTCTTCGAGGAACATTTCTTTGTCCTCGCCTTCCAGCTCGGCGATCTCGGATTCTACTTTCGCACTGATGATGACGACTTGCGCGCCTTCTTTTGCCGCATGTTCACGAACTGCTTGCACGTGCGGGTTGCTGTCAGCTGTATGAATTCCGTCCTCAGCGACGTTGCATACATACAGCATCGGCTTGATCGTCAATAGATGCAGATCGCGAATCAGTTTCGTCTCTTCTTCATCAAGCTCTACGCTTCTCGCAGCGTTTCCTTCTTCGAAGGCAGCCTTCAGCTTTTCCAAAACGTCCAATTCTTGTTTGGCTTCTTTGTCGCCAGCCTTCACTTTGCGGCCGATCCGCTCGATGCGGCGCTCTACAGAGTCCAGGTCTGCGAAAACAAGCTCAAGGTTGATCGTTTCGATATCGCTGAGCGGGTCAACTTTGCCAGCTACGTGTGTGATGTTCTCATCTTCAAAGCAGCGAACGACTTGGCAAATCGCATCCACTTCACGAATGTGTCCAAGGAATTGGTTGCCCAATCCTTCCCCTCTGCTTGCCCCTTTAACCAGACCGGCGATGTCGACGAATTCAAACGCGGTTGGAACAACCTTGTTTGGCACAACAATCTCGGTCAATTTGGTTAAACGCGGATCTGGCACTTCCACGATACCTACGTTTGGATCGATCGTACAGAACGGATAGTTAGCCGACTCCGCGCCTGCTTGGGTAATGGCGTTAAACAACGTCGATTTACCTACGTTCGGCAAACCAACAATACCGCATGAAGCACCCATCTATAAATACACTCCTTATTTCCGTAATCACATCCTTCTTAGTATAAAGATTTGTTTCTATGATTACAATCGCAGAAGACAAAGGCCTGTGCAAGAAAAGTTGGAAATACGCGGTCCATCATTTTTCTGCACTGAGCTTTTCCAGCTCATTCAGCGTCTCCTCAAAAATTTTCATCGCCTGATCGATCGGTTTTGAGGTGGACATGTCCACACCCGCCCGCTTCAAAATCGCTATGGGCGAATCCGAGCTTCCAGCAGACAAAAAGTTTTCCCTTATGCGATCCACCGCCGGCTTGCCTTCATCCAGCACCTGTTTGGCCAACGCCTGCGACGCAGCGAAGCTCGTAGCGTATTGATACACATAGAAATCGGAATAAAAATGAGGGATGCGCGCCCATTCCATGGCGATCTCCTGATCGGAAACTACGTTTTTGCCGTAGTACTTTTTGTTCAGCTCAAGATACAGTTTTTTGAGCGCTTCGGCATTTAGCGATTCACCAGCTTGTTCCTTTTCATGGATCAGCCTTTCGAATTCGGCGAACTGAGCCTGTCTGAACAAAGTGGTCCGGAAAGTGTCCAGGTAATGATTCAGCAGGTACATTTTCTCCTGCTTCGTTTTGGCTTTGGCGTACATGCTCTTGAATAGCAGCGTTTCATTCAACGTGGAGGCAACCTCCGCAGTAAAGGTTGCGTAATCAGCATTCGTATACGGCTGTTTTTTGTTTGTATAATACGAATGCATCGCATGGCCTAGCTCGTGGGCAAGCGTTGAAACGTCGTCGAAGGTGCCTTGATAATTCAGCAGCAAATATGGATGAACGTCATAGGAACCCATTTGATAGGCCCCTGAGCGTTTGTCTTCTGTGGAATAAACATCGATCCAGCCACCATCAAAGCCTTCCTGCAGCGCTTTTACATACGGATCGCCCAGCGGTTGCAGCCCTTCCAATACCAATTCCTTTGCCTTTTCATACGGAATGTACGTCGTATCCGCCTTGACGATCGGCGTGTAAATATCGTACATGTGCAACTCTTTTGCCCCAAGCAGTTTCTTCCTAAGCCCCATGTACCGATGAAGCAGCGGCAAGTGAGAATGGACTGTTTCGATCAGCTCATCGTACACTTTCGGCGGGATATCGTTGGGAATCAGGCTCGCTTCCAAGGCAGATTTGAATTTGCGGGCTTTTGCATAGTAGTTGTCTGCTTTCACTGAAGCACCTAACGTTTGGGCGAAAGAATCCTGAAAGCCTACTAGCGTATGGTAATACGCTATAAAGGCATCTTTTCTTACCCGCGGGTCGTGGCTTTCAACATAGGAGACATAGTTAGCCGGAGTCAGCTGGACCTCCTGCCCCTTTTCATCTTTGATTTTTGGCAGCTTCACGTCTTTGGACAGCATTCTGAACACACCTTCAGGCGACCCGGCAAGCGGTGCCGATTGTGCCAGCAGCTCCTCCATTTCCTTTGGCAGTGAATACTGCTTTGTGCGCAGGATGTTTCCAACAAACACTCGGAAATCAGCCAGCTCCTTTTCTTTCAAATAGGATTGGATTGTGGCGGTCGGAACGGCCACGATCTCAGGTGTCACCCAAGCTGTCTTCTCGCTGATCAATGTCTGCAAATTGCTGACCCGGTCACTCATTTCTTGAAGCGCAGGATTTGCTGAATTCACGTCAAAAGACAGCGATGCGTATAAATAAACCTTTTCAAACATGCGCGTTAAATCGGCATAATCTCGCAACACGGATGCTAGATTGGCAGCGGAAGCGGCAAGCGTCCCCTGTTTTTTCCCAAAGCTCTGGGCCAGCTTCTCTACCTTTTGGTAATCGACTTCCCACGATTTTTTATCGGGATAAATATGTGTAAGATTCCATTTGTACTTTCCCGGAATCTCCGTTCTCGTCTTATAATGTGGAACTTGCTCGGCCGTAACGGCCTGACTCAATGGAATGAATGGTTCCGATACAGCAGCAAACGAAAAAACCGCGACCGTCACCGCAGACAATACTGACTTTTTCATAGCGAATTCCTCCTATCCACAGGCTCCAAGCAGAAAATTTTTATAAATCAGATATCACAAATCGAAAAACTATCCCCGCTTGTTGATAACTTTGTGGATAAAACTATCGTTCCTCTCGGTTATCCTTGGGGATATCTTTTAGTTTGGGCACAAAGGCTGCTTTTTTATCCACATTTTTTGTGGATTAGTTGTGTATAACTAAACCTCCTCAAATGGGCTGTTAACAAAGTGCCAGGTTGCTCTTTCTCTCCAGCGTCTTTATGCGTTTACCTACTTCTTCAGTGAATTTTGGTAAATAGGCGCATGCCCATAGCCATTCGCCTATTCCTCTCATACGATAGCATGTGAAAAGATCGTTGGAGGTGCTTGCGATGAGTCCGTTTAGCAATAACAACAACAATAGCTTTATCTTGATTCTTGTCCTGTTCATTCTGCTCGTTATTATCGGATCCGCTAATTAATTCGCCCCCGATAAAAAATAAAGGATGCCAGCCGATTGTGTGCTGCATCCTTTTTTGTGTACGATTCGTTATTTTCCGCTTGTGGAAAACGTGATTTGTGTAGACCGATTCATATTGCCTGCTTCGTCTTTGATCAAGCCTCCTGGAAACAACACAGTATACGCCGTGTACGGGGCAAGCTTTCCTTTCGCTCGCAATGTAATCGTCCGTGACTGTTTGTTCCATGTAGCCGAATAGGATACCAATCCTCCATGCTCATCCTTCCAGATTGCTAGCCCGATCACCTCAGCATTGGTGAGCTCGGTACCATTTACCGCCACTACATTCTCGCCGAATTGAAGCGTTATATTCGTATTGAGAGACACATTTTTTGAACCATTCGCCGGCCAAAATGTCACTGCAGGTGGAATAAGGTCCTGTTGTGCTGCTGTTGTAAATGTGAAGGAAAACTGGCCGTTTTTTGATCCTTGGCGATCCATAAGCGTTTTTTCTGCCAGCACGACCATGTAGTGCATGCCCGCTTGCAGGTTTCCTTCAGGATCGAGCGTAACCCGCATGCTTTTCGCATCCCAAAACGGCTCGAAATTTACTTTTTTCTGATCTTTATCTGTTATTTTAATCGCCTTTGCCCACGTGCTTTTTGTAATCGGCTTGCCACTTGGAAGTTGAATGGTTTTGTTGAAGGTAAGTGTGATGGAGCTGCTGGCTGCTACATTCTGCGCCAAATTTGAGGGTGTACTGGCAATGAGGAACTCTGGCTCCCGCGGCTCGGTCGTAAAGCGTGCCTCCTCCGCACCATTCAGCTTCCCTTCCGCATCTTTTACCGTCCCAGGAAGCAGCTTTACGGCAAAATCGGTTTGGTAGGGAAGTGGCTGTACTGGTTTTAGCGTGAGCTTTCGTTTCGTAGGGCTCCAACTGAATGTGGTTTCAAGCTTCTTCCCTGTCCGAGCGTCGATCAGCGCTGCAATCATTTCCGCCTTTTTGGAGGTGAGTGCCTCGCCGTTTGCAAGCTTTACCTTAGAACGGAACGTTAGGCTTATCTCCCCTTTCACCGAGATAGTTGAAGCGCCGTGAACTGGAATGAATGTCGCCATGCTTTTTCCTACTTCTTTGGCCATCACAGGTGATACCGATTGCATCATGAGTAAAAGGATGCCAACCACTAACAGCAGATACCGCTTCAAACTCCACAGCCTCATAACAAAACCCCCTTTTTTCCTTGTTCCCGAATTATAGGAAAAGAAAAAAAGGGGGTGCAAATATTTTTCAGTCTTATTCTTCTTTGGGCTCCGTTGACTGCAGCACCTTTTTCATTTTGCGTTCGAACTCAAGGCGCGGAATCATAACGCTATGATCGCACCCTGTGCATTTGATCCGGATATCCATCCCCATCCGAATAACCTTCCATGCATTTGTTCCACACGGGTGCGCCTTTTTCATCTGCACCACATCACCTAATTGGAACAGTTTTCTCTCCACGTCCATACCCCTTTCTCAAGCACGCTCTTTCGCATTCGGCATGGCGATCATTCTCGGGTATGGTACCTCAATTCCTCTTGCTGTGAATTCCGATTTGATGCTCGCACGCAACTGCCTTGCCACTCCATAGTGCGTATTTGGTTTGCATTCTGCTGTGACCCGAATGACAACTTCAGCCGGACCAAGCGATTGTACTCCCAGCACTTGCGGATCGCTCACAATGTTTTCATTTTCTTCTTTCACCTTTTTAGCGACCTCGGCGATGATTTCCTGCACCCGATCCAAATTCTCTTCATAAGCGACCGCTACATCAACCAATGCGACGGTATTTTGCAATGAAAAGTTGGTCACCTGAGTGATTGTCCCATTCGGGATGATGTGGACTTCACCGGTTCCGCTCTTCAATTTGGTAATGCGCAAGCCAATTTCCATCACCGTTCCGCTAAATGCATTGATCGTCACCGCGTCTCCAACCGCAAACTGGTCTTCGAAAATGATGAAAAATCCAGTGATGATATCCCGCACAAGACTTTGGGCACCAAAACCGATTGCCAATCCCAAAACCCCCGCGCTGACTAGCACCGGTCGCAAGTCAAAACCAAGCTGGTCAAGCACGAGCAGAACGGTCAGGAAAAACAGCACCCAGCGCGAAACATTGTTCACCAATACGCGCAGCGTCTCCAAACGCCGCTGGTCAATTTGCAGTTTGCCGCCTTCGCGGTTGCGGAAAATTCGATTGATCGCAGCTCGCGAAAGAGTAACCAAAACACGCGAAACCACGATGATCAGGAGAATTTTGATACAGATGCTCCCAATCTTCACCCATAAATCAGGGTTAATCAAAAAATCGGTTACTTTGTCCACCTGTTTCAGTTCTTCATTCATTGTTTTCTCTCTCCCTGCTGATCTATCTCTACGTAGCCATCTGAGAACTTGCGGAAGAATCCACGAATCTCTACCTGTTGTTCAACTATGATCTCTCGGGCAGTCGCGTAATCGGTTAGTGGAAATTCTATAGATAACGCGCAGCCAGCCGTAACCTCTTTTGGTGTTGGCCGCGTATCGATATCGATGTCAGCATACTCCAGCAGCATTTCTGCGCGCAATGCCTGTTGTGTGGAATCAAATGCGATCAAAACCGTATCGTCTGGCACTGCTCGTCTCCCCTTTCCTCACCATTTTACTTGTTGGTTGCTTAGGTTTCCAGCCTTACTTCTCCCTCTTTTCAGTCCAATCCAGCTGCAAATTTCCGAAATATGTATAAAATTCGTGCTCTGTCCATATACTGTGAATACTTCTCTCTACAGGAGGTAGCCATGAGCAATCTAAATCCTTCTTATCCGGTTTCCTATCCTTCCATAAAAGTCGAGCATCGAAATGATAATGCTGTGGAACTCCTGGCTCAGCACCTCTATCATTGCCTGACATTGCGATCCTATGACCAAGACGTTGTCGTTTTGTGCATCGGAACGGACCGTTCAACCGGCGATGCCCTTGGCCCTTTAGTTGGAACCAAACTGAAAGATCAATATCTGCATAAAATGCACGTCTACGGTACATTGGAAGAGCCTGTACACGCAGTCAATCTGGCTGAAAAGATTGAACTGATCACACATACTCATCAAAATCCTCTGGTCATCGCCATCGATGCTTGTTTGGGGCAATACAGCAATGTTGGTTCCATTCATGTCGCAGATGGACCGTTAAAGCCTGGAGCGGGTGTAAAAAAAGAGCTTCCTTCTGTCGGCAGCTTTCATATTACAGGCATCGTAAATGTAGGAGGCTTTATGGAGTATTTTGTGCTACAAAATACAAGGCTGTTCCTTGTCATGCGCATGGCAGAGGTCATTGCGGCCTCATTGAAATACGCTGACACTCAATTGCTCAAAGCCGAAAAGCGTTATAACACGTTCTCTCTTGATTAAATGACGGGAACAAACCTGTGGCTGAATTTTTTGGAATGATGCTAGCTCATTTCAAACTAGGAAGCCTCTTCGTTGTGATTTGAGCATAGTCGCGCATCAGTCGCCAACAAGCGCTCGATTTTCATTTTTCTCCCGGTACCTTCATCGATTTCTGCTGAAATTCCAGTCTTTCTGTCCCTATTTTGCTCTTACTTTTTTCCTTTAGACAAAAGTCGTTTATTTCCGTCCGCTTTCTCTCTGTTCCTTTTCCACGCTTCTCCCTCTTTCGACATTGATGACTTTGCTACTTTTCTATGACCCGGCACCCCACCCTTCCCTTTTGCTGCAACCGCCTCTATAGCTGTCTAATTGGCGTATATAACGCTGAATGATTTTTTGATCGTGTTCGTGTTGTTTGGTGTGTATTCGTTTATTGTCGTTTGATTTGATTGACCACCAACTTAGCTATGATTTGCTTTATGTTGTTCCTGCTGTTAGTTACTTGTTTAGCTTTTTGCTGTCCAAGCCTTTTCTTTTTCTGTTCGTGCGCTACCATTTATATCTTTGAATTTTCCAATGTGATCAATTACTTTTGAGGTCTCATTCATTTTTTTGCTGTATGAAAACTTTGCTCGTCATGCTGACTTAGCTGCTGGATTTTACTTTTACTTTATTCGCTGTACTGCTATGTCGATTTTCTGTACATGCTTTGGCATTTTTGTTTTTGTCCATGCGCAATACGATAGTAACTTCGTTTTGATTATCGGCACAGCCATTCTTGTTATGTGGCTATTTTCATGCTTTCGCTGTGAACCATAGAGCCTTTTGTTACCATTCTCTCTCCACTCGAGTTTAGCATCTAGTACCTGTAACTTATGACTTTTGCACTCGTCTTTTCTTGTACATTTCTTTATCAATCGTCATCCATTCAGTACTGCATTTATGTTTTCACCTACTCATCTTGGCCAAAACACTTAGCCATCCCGTCACCCTATTGTAAACAAAAAAGGCGAGCTCACAATAACCGTGAACTCGCCTTTTTCCCATTTTTATGATCCCAACAGCTTTGTCAACCACGTAACAACCGGTACCCCGAATGCGGCGATAAACAAAGATGGCAGCATATTTGCGACTCTTATCTTCAACAAACCTAATACATTGATCCCAATTGCAATGATCAAGAGCCCGCCAACTCCCGTCAATTCAACCAACATGGCGCTGATCAAGTCTTCTCCAGCAAATTGATTGATTTGTGTCGCAAGCAGCGCGATTGATCCTTGATAAAGAAGTACCGGAATGGCCGAAAACAGCACACCGATTCCGAGTGTCGAAGCGAAAATGACAGCTGAAAAGCCATCGAGCAGCGATTTTGTGTACAGAACTTCGTGATTTCCCCGCAACCCGCTATCAAGGGAGCCTAGTACAGCCATGGCCCCGACACAATAGACAAGCGTCGCAGTTACAAAACCGTTGGCTATGCCACCTTCTTTTCCACCCAGCTTTTTCTCCAACCATTTTCCTACCTGATTGAGCCGATCCTCGATTTGGATCAGTTCACCCAGAATGGTACCTATCACAAGGCTAATGATCATCAATAAATAATTTTTCGATTCAAAACTCATTTTCAGCCCAAGAATAATGACCGCAAGCCCTAAACCGTGCATCACTGTCTTTTTGATGCCTTCCGGTATTCCGGATAATACTTTTCCCGCTAAAGCCCCTACGATGATGGCCGCCACATTTGCCAGCGTGCCTAGTAATACCATGTCAACACTTCCCCTGGTGTATGTCTCTCTCTGTCATTAAAATGCCGCGGCTATCTCTTTAATTGCGGCAACCAACGCATCTACGTCTGCTTCCGTATTGAATGCGCCAAAACTCGCGCGAACTGCCCCTCTTTGCTGGGTACCAGCGGTTTGATGGCCCAATGGCGTGCAATGAAAACCTGCTCTTGTTGCAATCCCGAACTGCTGGTCAAGAATGAACGATACTTCTGCAGCATCGGCCTCTTTCACGTTAAACGCGATAACGCCAACCCTCTCCAATTCAAGGGATGGACCATATACCTCCACACCATCGATGGTAAGGAGCTGCGTGATTGCCTTTTTCGCCAATCCCCACTCGTGCTGGTGAATCTGCTCGATCCCCTGTTCATTCACGAATTGGATTCCAGCAAGCAATCCTGCAAGACCAACCGTGTTTGCGGTCCCGCTTTCGTACCTGTCAGGCCTTGTCGTTGGCTGATCGATGGCCTCTGACTGACTCCCGGTACCGCCATGAATCAATGGCTCAAGGTCAATGCTGCTGTGCACGTACAAGCCACCTGTTCCTTGTGGCCCGTACAAGCCTTTATGTCCGGGAAAAGCAAGCATTTGGATGCCCATTTCCTCCACGTCGATCGGCAATACTCCAGCGGATTGAGACGCATCAACAAGAAAGGCAATGCCACGTTCTTTTGCAATCTTGCCAATTTCCTCAATCGGTAGAATGACACCTGTCAGATTAGAGGCATGGCTAATCGCAATCAAACTCGTTTCAGGACGAATCGCTTGTAGAAAATCTTGCGCATCAAAGAGCTGGTTTTCTCGAGGCTCTATGTACGTAAGCTCCACCTGCTTCGTCTTGCGCAAATACTCTAGTGGACGTCGTACCGAGTTGTGTTCCACCGTCGAGGTAATGACATGATCGCCCGGTTTTACAAACCCTTTAATCGCCTGATTCAGCGCTTGCGTTGCATTCATATAAAAAAAGAGGTCATTCGGGTTTTTAATCCCAAATAACCGGGACACTTGCAATCGTGTCTGGAACAGGACTTTACTTGCCTTCATTGCCAATGCATGGCCGCCTCTGCCTGGATTTGCCGCATATCCTTCGATGGCTTCTGCCATCCGCTCTTTTACACCGTCTGGTTTCGGCCATGTGGAAGCAGCGTTATCCAAATAAATAATCCGCATGTGTTCCTCCTTGGAAGTGCGCGTTATTCGGCTTGAAGCAATTCTAAAATTCTCTCCAAGTCTTCCTGGGAAAAGAATTCGATTTCTATTTTTCCTTTTTTATTGCCCTTCTTGATATGGACCGATGTGCCCAGTCGATTTCGCAAGCGCTCTTCCAACTGAACCAAAGCCTTATCCTTCTTGGCGTTCTTTTTCGCCTTCGTTTCACGTGAAACATTCATTTGCTGGACAAGCTCTTCCAACTGCCTGACACTCAACCCTTTTGTGATAGTCTCATTCGCCAGCTTCCATTGCAGCTCTTGGTCTTCAACTGCAATGAGTGCTCGCGCATGCCCCATCGATAAAGCTCCTTGTGTAACCAGTTGTTTGATTTTATCAGGTAAATGGAGTAAACGGAGGATGTTCGAAACATGTGGGCGACTCTTCCCTAGCTTTTTTGCTAACGCATCCTGCGTATAGGAGTAATGTTGGATCAATTTCTCATACGCTTCTGCTTCTTCCAACGGGTTCAGGTCTTCACGCTGCAAATTCTCGATGAGAGCAATCTCCATGAGTTGCTGATCGGTATACTCTTTGACGATGATCGGTACCTTGGCCAGACCTGCTTCCTTTGCTGCACGCAACCGTCTTTCCCCTGCAACCAATTCAAAGCCCTTTATACTTTTCCGTACGATTAAAGGAGAAATAATGCCGTGCTCCTTTATCGACTCAGCTAATTCCTGCAACGCAGCCGCGTCGAATTCACGGCGCGGCTGATACGGATTTGGACGAATTTTGGCAACAGGAGCTTCTGTCACCTGATCACTTTCTGCTTCAACATTCGATGAAATAATCGCCCCAAGCCCTTTTCCTAAACCTTTGTTCATATCCCTACCACTTCCTTCGCCAGATCGGTATAAACTTCTGCACCTCTGGACCTAGGGTCGTAAGTGATGATGGCTTGTCCATGAGAAGGAGCTTCACTCAATCTCACGTTACGCGGAATGATGGTCCGGTACACCTTGTCTTGGAAGTATTTCTTCACTTCCTCAATCACCTGTATTCCCAAATTGGTGCGGGCATCCAACATCGTTAACAGAACGCCTTCAATGGTAAGCTGCGCATTTAGGTGTTTTTGAACCAGGCGGATCGTATTGAGCAGCTGGCTCAATCCTTCCAGCGCATAGTATTCGCATTGGATCGGAATCAAAACCGAATCGGAAGCTGTTAAAGAGTTAACTGTCAAAATCCCCAGGGATGGCGGACAATCAATGATCACATAATCATATTTATCTTTGACCACTTCAAGCGCTTTCTTCAGCCGGACTTCACGGGAAATGGTTGGCACTAGCTCGATTTCTGCTCCTGCCAGTTGAATCGTAGCTGGAATCACCTTTAATCCTTCTACATCGGTTGGCAATGTCGTTTCCACCGGACTAATATCATTAATCAGCACATCATAAATACAGTAATGAACATCTGCTTTATTTACGCCAATTCCACTGGTTGCGTTCCCCTGCGGGTCGATATCAACCAACAAAACTTTTTTCCCTAGAGAAGCGAGGCACGCGCTCAGGTTGACGGCTGTCGTCGTCTTCCCAACGCCTCCTTTTTGATTGGCTACAGCAATTACTTTGCCCACCTTCTCCACCTCATTTAACGAATCTACTTCTACTTTATTATCTTAACGTACTTTATTGCTAAAAAATAGAAGAAATCATAGGAAAAGCTGTTGAGGAATGTAACAACCCATAAATTGCTGTATGTTTTCGGCTTTACCCTTCAGAAGTGCAGCTGTTTCTTTGCAACACGCAATTTATCTCGTCTGAAAGGCATTTTTCTGGCCGAAAAAAGAAAAACTTCTCGTCGAAGTTCTTATCATCGGCAGCTATGTTTGATAATCGATTCTTTCTGGTATAAATCTAATAAGGGCAATTGCTATAAGTATATTCTCGGTGTCTTTGAGCAATATTTCACTTCAATGCTCCCTCGATGAATGCGGGAATGCAAGACCTATACAATAAGAAAAACTTCTTTCAGAAGTCTTTTCGAAGTGCTTCTTGGGTTCCGGTATTTATATGGCAAGCACTTAATAAATTCTTACACGATCAGAAGACCGGCCGCCTCTTTCTGCCGGAAATTCTTCACTACTCACGCTTTTTCGGAATCCGAATGGTAAATTGGAAATACTCTTCGTTATCCTCTTCATTCGTCTCGACCGGCAACCCCGTTTGCATAACCATATCGATCGATTGGCGAACCGTATTGATCGCAATACGCGTGTCTCTTGAAAATGCTTTCCAACGTGGCTTCTTTTCTTTTTCGTTCTTGGGGTTTTCCATCGCCTCAAGTAACAGTTTTACGCGGTTTTCGGTTTGCTTTACGTTTAATTCCCGTTCGATAATTTCTTGGAGCACCTTCTCCTGCCATTCCGTATCTTTCAACGGCAGCAGCGCTCTCGCATGACGCTCAGTAACGGCGCGTGCCATAAGCGCCTCCTGGACGGTCTGCGGCAGGTGCAGCAGCCTTAGCTTGTTGGCGATGGTCGATTGTCCTTTACCCAACCGTTGAGCGAGGCTTTCTTGCGTCAATGAATGCAGCTCAATGAGCTTTTGATAAGCGATTGCTTCTTCAATTGCGGTTAATCCCTCACGTTGCAAGTTCTCAATCAATGCGATAGATGCTGTCTGTGTATCATTTAAATCCTTTACGATCGCGGGAATACGCTCCAGACCCAGCTTTTTGGTTGCGCGCCATCTGCGTTCGCCCGCAATAATCTCATATTGGTTATTTCGCAGGCGCACTACGATCGGTTGAATCAATCCATGCGTTCGTATCGTTTGACAAAGCTCGTCTATCTTTTCATCATCAAAAACTGTACGGGGTTGATAGGGATTAGGAACAATGGTATCTACAGGAATCTGACGAACCTCTTCATTCTCCGATTTATCAGAAAACCCGAACATCCTTGAAAATTGATCCTTTACTGTCATATCGAAGATCCCCCAATTCTAAACACGTTCCACTCGCTTTCTTAATTCTTCATTCGGTCAGGAAAATCCTGCTGATTTTCCTTTGAAAAGCTTCTTTCTGCCCAACGATAAAACACTGAATTTCTCTTGATATTTCGCGTTTTCCAGTGCAGAAAGCGCCTATTTATACATATCGCGGAATTGTCATAATGAAATCAGGAAAAAGGAACTACTCCTGAGTTTGGGGATTATGATTTATGCTCCTGATTGCCAGCCGTCTATAACTGCCTGAGTGGCCATATTTCCTTCTTTGCTCCCGAAAATTCACGGATTCCTGGTCATCTAAGCGACTCATGATTACCTTACTCATGTTCCCCAATTGCCGAAAATTAAAAAAGTCCCCTGTCTCCATTCAGCATGGATCATACAGAGAACTTTTCATATCATTTGTTATTAAAACTCTATCCGCCATCTACATGCAGTGTTTTACTGCCCCATCGCTCTATCATTTTTCTAATATCTAAGGGGTATCAGTCTCCCCAAAAGGTAATCCTTCAAATTTCACTCACTGTCCAAAACCAAGTACCCGTTCTCCTATCGTTTCACGTGAAACACAATCATCCTTCTCAATCGTCCTCATCCCCGCCTTGACCAGCCTTCGCTTTTTTGACTGGCTCCTCTGCCGGCTCATCCTCGACATGCTTATCCTTAAGAAAAGTAAAAAGATGAGGAAACAACCGATGAAAATCCAACACCAGATAGGCAAAAAATGCAGCAAGAATCGCTGTCACATACATTCCCGCACTGAATAACAGACCAATGGCAGAAGCGACCCACATGCCGGCCGCTGTCGTCAGCCCTTTCACTTCCCCATTATATTTCATAATCGCCCCTGCGCCGAGAAAGCCCATACCTGTGACAACTTGCGCTGCAACCCGCCCCGGGTCATTGTTCGTTCCATTGGATGAAAAACCGTAGATCGATGCCAGCCCAAACAAGCATGAGCCAAAACAAACCAAGCTGTATGTTCGAAAACCAGCTGCTTTCGTTCGATGTACGTCTTTATTAAATCGTTCCCGTTCCAATCCCATAATCGCACCGGCTACGAAAGCGAGAAAAAGTCGGAGCAAAATGACAGGTAGCTCTGGAGGAAAAAATGTAGATAGCAATACGTTCATGTCTTCGACAACCCCTTAGGTGGTTTCCCTAGTATGTATATGCCGTTCTTGCTAAATCAAACATCAAATGAGGAGGTTATGTTATTTTCAACTGGATTATCTCACTTTTCACCACAATCGCCAATAACTTAGAAAACCTGGCTACGCCAAGCTTTTTGGCGGAGCCGCGGTTGCACTTATACTGGATAAGAATTTTATAAATACTTATCTGTACAAAAAAGACTGCAGTTCATGAACTGCAGTCTGTAAGGGTAACGTCTATTGCTAGAGAATCGGCTTTTTGGCAGGAATACCAGCTTTACGCGGATATGTTTTTGGAGTTGCTTCCTGTTTTTTCACGATGATAATGTTGCGCTCTCCAGCCTCTTCCGGGAGTTCAAAGGTTTCTACCTTTTGCGTTTTTCCGCCGAGCAGCTTGATCGCTTTCTTGGCTTCCGCTAGCTCAATCGATGCGCCTGCTCCTTTCATCACCAGGAACGTGCCGTTCAGGCGAACAAAAGGAAGGCAAAACTCGGCAAGCAAATTAAGCCGCGCAACGGCCCGTGCTGTAACAACATCGAACGATTCACGCAGCTTCGGGTTTTGTCCAGCCTCCTCCGCTCGCGCATGCGTAGGCGTAAAGTCGGTAAAGCCAAGCTCTTTGCCAACATGATTCAAAAAGTTCATTCGTTTGTTCAACGAATCGATCACCGTCATTTTCAGGTGTGGAAAACATATTTTGAGAGGAACGCTGGGAAAACCAGCGCCTCCCCCGATATCGGCTACACTTTCCACTTGATCAAACGGAAAGTAAAACGCTCCGGAAACCGAATCATAAAAGTGCTTGTTGTACACTTCCTTTTCCTCGGTTATTGCGGTCAAATTCATTTTTTCATTCCACTCAACCAGCAAGCGATAGTAGGTGGCGAATTGCTCCGACTGTTCAGCTGACAGGTTGATTCCCTTTTCTGCTAGGGCTGTGACAAACTGCTCTCTATCCATCCGTACGCTCCTTATTCATCTGTGCCTGTGCCGGCAAGCACACGGTGATATTGGTCCAAGTAGACCATCAGCACGGAAATGTCAGCCGGATTCACTCCGGAGATGCGCGATGCCTGCCCAATATTAAGCGGGCGGATTTTCCCCATTTTTTCCCGTGCTTCTTTGGACATGCCGGAGATTTGCTGATAATCGATGTTAGTCGGAATCCGTTTCTCTTCCACTTTTTTCATTCGTTCGACCTGCTGGAGAGATTTACGGATGTAGCCATCATACTTGATTTGAATTTCCACTTGCTCGCAAATGTCTGCTGGCAGCACTTCTGGAGCAGGCGCCATTCTGTGGATATGCTCATAGGAAATCTCCGGTCTACGCAGCATTTGCGCCAAATCGATAACCTCGGTCAGCTCAGGGCAATTGACTTCCTTCAAAATCGCCTGTACCACTTCTTGGTCAGGACGCACGCGAGTGGTATGCAAACGTTCCTTTTCCGCCTCAATCAGTTCGCGTTTTGCCTGGAATCGCTGGTACCGATCTTCACTGATCAAACCGATCTCATGGCCAATATCAGTCAAACGCAGATCCGCATTGTCATGGCGCAGCAGCAAGCGATATTCTGCGCGGGAAGTCAGCAAACGGTATGGCTCGCTCGTCCCTTTCGTAACCAGATCATCGATCAATACACCGATGTACGCCTCTTCGCGGCCCAGTACGATCGGCTCTTTGCCTTGCACTTTCCGTGCGGCGTTAATGCCGGCCATCAGTCCTTGGCCAGCTGCTTCTTCGTAGCCGGAGGTTCCATTGATTTGACCCGCGGTGAACAACCCTTCGATCACTTTCGTTTCCAAGGAAGGCCACAGCTGTGTAGGTACGACCGCATCGTATTCGATCGCATAGCCGGGGCGCATCATTTTAACGTTTTCCATCCCTTCCATCGAGCGAAGCATGGAGAGCTGAACATCCTCCGGCAAACTGGTAGAGAGGCCTTGTACATACATTTCTTCCGTATTACGGCCTTCCGGTTCAAGGAAGATCTGATGGCGTGGTTTGTCATTGAAGCGAACCACTTTATCTTCAATCGACGGACAATAGCGTGGACCAGTTCCCTCGATTGCACCCGAATACATCGGCGCGCGATGCAGGTTGGAGTTGATCAAGCCATGTGTATCTTCATTGGTGTACGTCAACCAGCAAGGAAGCTGATCCGTAATGAATTCCGTTGTCTCATAAGAGAAAGCCCGCGGCTCCTCATCACCCGGCTGGATCTCCATTTTGGAGAAATCCACACTGCTTTTATGCACACGAGGCGGCGTTCCCGTTTTAAAACGCACCATTTCCAGGCCCAATTCCTTCAGATGGTGAGCCAGGCGTACCGATGGACGCATGTTGTTCGGGCCGCTTTCATATTGCAAATCGCCGATGATGATTTTTCCGCGCAAATACGTTCCTGTCGTCAAAACAACCGATTTGGCTGTATAACGTGCTCCTGTTTGCGTCACGACACCCTCACAGACGCCGTCATTCACAATCAGTTCCTCAACCATCGCCTGACGCAGAATCAGGTTCGGCGTATTTTCGATTGTCTGCTTCATTTGATGCTGATACGCGAATTTATCCGCTTGCGCACGGAGCGCATGGACAGCAGGGCCTTTTCCAGTATTCAGCATGCGCATCTGAATGTGCGTTTTATCAGTATTTTTGCCCATTTCGCCGCCCAACGCGTCAATTTCCCGCACGACATGCCCTTTGGCAGGGCCACCGACCGACGGATTACATGGCATATAGGCAACCGCATCTAGGTTAATGGTCAACAACAACGTTTGGCAGCCCATTCTTGCTGCAGCCAGCGCGGACTCACAACCGGCATGACCCGCACCGATGACAATGACGTCAAAATGTCCTGCTTCATAGTTTGTATTCATCTTGCTCTCCTCCTATTTCCCCAGACAAAACTGCGAGAAAATCTGGTCAATCAAATCATCGCCAACACTTTCACCGATAACCTCGCCCAAAAGCTCCCAAGCCTTTTTAATGTCGATCTGCACCATATCCACAGGCATGTGGTCGTCGATTCCGACAAGCGCCTCGTCCATTGCGGCTGCCGCTTGTTTCAAGAGGTGAATATGCCGCGCATTGCTCACATACGTCATATCGCCCTGCTCTACGCGGCCGCTGAAAAAGATTTTTGCGATCGCCTCTTCCAACAGGTCGATCCCTCTCTCCTGAAGTGCGGAGGTCATCACCAACGGCTGATCAGGGAAGTGTTTTTTGACCTCTTCCAAATCGATTTTTTGCGGCAGGTCAAATTTATTGATGATCAAAACGACCGGCAATCCTTTCGCCGCTTCAAAAATTGCGTAGTCATCAGCCTGGAGCTCTTCATTGTAGTTCAGCACAATCAAAATCAAATCGGCTTGCTGCAACAGCTTGCGCGACTTCTCAACCCCGATGCGTTCCACGATATCTTCCGTTTCACGAATCCCTGCGGTATCGATCAGCCGCAGCGGTACACCTCGCACGTTCACATATTCCTCAATCACATCGCGGGTTGTCCCAGCCACATCGGTGACGATCGCTTTTTCTTCCTGCACCAGGCTGTTCAGCAGTGACGATTTCCCCACGTTTGGTCGCCCTACAATCGCAGTGGACAGCCCTTCTCGCAATATTTTCCCTTGATTGGCCGTTCGCAGCAACACGCCAATCTCTTTCTTCACTTCCAGGCATTTGTTCCGAAGCAGATTTTGCGTGAAATCTTCAACATCGTGCTCCGGATAGTCCAACGTGACCTCGATGTGTGCCATCGCTTCAATCAACAGCTGGCGCAAGTCGCGAATCAGGCGAGACAGTTTCCCCTCTACCTGCGACAATGCGACCTTCATCGCCCGATCCGTTTTCGAGCGGATCAGGTCCATGACCGCTTCCGCCTGCGACAAATCGATGCGTCCATGCAAAAACGCCCGTTTCGTAAACTCACCCGGCTCCGCCAATCTCGCCCCGCTGGACAAGATCAACTCCAGCACGCGCTGCACAGAAACAAGCCCTCCGTGGCAATTGACCTCCACGACATCTTCACGCGTAAACGTTCGCGGCGCACGCATGACGGAAACAAGAACTTCTTCCACAACCTCATTTTTATCCGGCTCAACCAGTTTTCCGTAATGGATCGTATGAGTATCCACAGTGGATAACTGCTGTTTGCCGCGAAAAATTTTATCCACAATCTCCAGCGACTCGCTCCCACTCACACGGATGACGGCGATCCCACCCTCACCCATCGGCGTCGCGACCGCTGCGATAGTATCCATTTCCACTTTTTTCACCTCGAAAAAATGCAATTCCTCTAACTAACTAGAATATCACATGATCCGTTCAAAAGACAGCAACGAAAGCGCATCCCACTTATTCACAATGTGCTGCAAGAGAAAGAATCGCGCTTTCTCATTGTATCATCGCGATTGTCCGCCGCTGCCCATTTCCATTTACCCTCAGTATGATCCGAACCAATCCGTTAAAAACATGGCGCGGCAGTTCGGCGAACCAGAGACACTCACACGATGAACCCATTGGGACGAAAAAAAGAAGCCCGATTAATCAGGCTTCTTTTGGTGCAACAACGATATAGCGATGCGGCTCTTCCCCTTCACTGAACGTCACAACATCGGGTCTGGCCTGCAAAAAAGCGTGAATCACTTTGCGTTCCGCTGCAGACATCGGCTCTAAGCGGACGTTTCGTTTCATCTGAAGCGCTTTTTTGGCAATCCGGTCGGCCAGCTGCTCCAAAGTTTCCTTCCGGCGCGCCCGATAGTTTTCTGCATCCAAGACGATGCGGACGTGTTTCTCAGCATGACGGTTCGCCACAACATTTACGAGATATTGAAGTGCATCCAAGGTTTGACCGCGGCGGCCGATGGTGACTCCAAGGTTTTTGCCCTGGATATCAAACAACGTGCCATCGTCCGCCTTTCGTGATTCGATCGTGGCCTCAACCTGCATTTGCTGCAGGACATCTGCAAGAAAGCGGCGCCCTTCTTCAAGAGGATCATACTGAAACTCGACCTCTACTTTTGCGTCTCGGGTGCCGATCAAACCGAACAATCCCTTACTCGGCTCTTCCAGGACGCGGACCGAAACCCGTTCACGTGGAACACCTAGTTCTAACAAGGCTTTTTGAACAGCTAGATCAACCGTCTTTGCAATGGCCACCACCTTTTTCACTTGGCGGTTCCCTCCTTAGGTCCTACTTTCGGCGTACGATCGCGATACAAGAAGTAGCTTTGAACGATCGTAAAGCAGTTTCCATATACCCAGTAAAGCGACAGCGCGGATGGTAATGTCACGGCAATCGCCAAGATCATCAGCGGCATCATGACCGTAAGCATCTGCATTTGCGGATTGTTTGCAGATGTCATCGAACCCATCATCTTTTGCTGGAAGTACGTGGTAATCGCAGCGAGGATCGGCAAGATGTAATACGGGTCTTTCAAACCCAACTCAAGCCATAAGAACGAGTGGGCCTTGATTTCCGGTGTACGAACGATCGCATGATAGAACGCAATCAAGATCGGCATTTGCACAAACATCGGCAAGCAACCGGCCAATGGGTTTACACCGTTCTTTTGGAAAAGTTGCATGGTTTCCTGCTGTGCTTTCTGCGGGTCGTTTTTATGTTTCTCGCGGATCTTGGTGAGCTCCGGCTGAATCGCCTGCATCATCTTCGAGCTCTTGATCTGCTTCACCATGAGAGGAAGCGTAATCAAGCGAATGATGATGGTAGCAACCAAGATACCCAATCCATAGCTTCCGCCCAAAATCATGGAGCTTTCCTTGATCAACCAAGAAAGCGGATACACAAAATACTTGTCCCATATCCCGGTAGCATCCGGCCCGATTGGCGTCGGGTTGGCAACATTAGTGCCACAACCCGATAAGACCAATACGATCAGGCCTAACAGGACCATAAGGAAAAGATGTTTCTTCAATGAGATGGTCCTCCTTTTTTCTTTTCTGACGGGACGGGATCGAATCCGCCCGGGTGAAACGGATGGCACTTGCCGATTCTCTTCACTGCAAGCCACCCTCCCTTTACAGCCCCGTGCGTTTGGACCGCTTCCAAAGCATAGTGCGAGCAAGTCGGCATGAACCGGCAAGTCGGAGGCTTTAAAGGAGATATGAAGAGTTGATAGAATCGGATCAGCCAGACAAAAACGGCAGCCATCTCGTTTTATCCTCTTTTTTCGTCATGTTTTTCATTTGATTCGTGCGTTTTGGGCAGCGTCTGCGCATTCAACACTTTTGCCCGCTTCATGGCATGCTGAAGCGAGCTGCACAATGATTGAAAATCCATCAATTCTGTGCCCGGTCGTGCAATGATAATCAGATCTATCCCTGTTTGAATCTTATCTTCCAATCTGGTGCAGGCTTCCCGGATCAGTCGTTTCACCCGATTGCGCACAACAGCGTTTCCGAGCTTTTTGCTGACAGAGATGCCAATACGGTATCCAGTTTGGTCAGATAAAGAGGAATATACGATGAACTGCTTGTTCGCGGCCGATTTTCCTTTTTGAAAAATGGCTTGAAACTCCTCATTTTTTCTCAGCCGATGCGAATGATGCAAGGCGAACAACCCCTAACATCAACATTATAGTGGAAAAAAGTGAACTCATCCACTCAGTATAGACGATTTTTCACTCTTTTTTTCCCTAATTTTATGTATAGAAAAAGGCCACTTAACTTGTGGCCTATGCAGAAAGAACTTTTCTACCTTTACGACGACGTGCAGCCAAGACCTTGCGACCGTTTTTAGAGCTCATACGCTTACGGAAACCATGGTCTTTTTTGCGTTTGCGATTATTTGGGTTAAAACTTGGCTTCATACCTTTTACACCTCCGTCCCTAAAAGGCATTCCTTTGGATTATAGAAACAAATAGGCAAAAAGTCAAGTAGTTTGGAGGCCTTCGTCACTCACAAGTTTATCCAGCCGGTTGTGGATAGATTTTTTATCCACATTTCATATTTCGACAAGTTTCTCTACAGGTTTTACACAAAATATAGGGGTGTGAATATCTATCGTACACAAGTGGTAGTGTTTGTGGATAAGTCTTAAAAAACCATTGATATTGCTTATTTTTTTTGTTATCATGTGTATGTTTTGAAGAGTGGATAAGTATCTGCTTCCTAATAGTAATCCACAGCATGTGGATAAAATTGTGGACAGAATCTAATGCCTTGTGCATTTCATTATGCACACGTCTGCGGATAACCGTCTACTTTTTTTCTCTTTCATTAGTTATCCTTTTTCATCTTATTTCATTTATCCACATTTCGTGTGAATGATATTTTTTGTTTTTGTTTAGATTACGAAAGAAAGGAGGGGCTTTTTGGTGGATGCTCAAATATCCGAACTTTGGCGAAAAGTCCTGGAAAAGATCGAAAAAACGCTGAGTAAGCCGAGTTTTGATACATGGCTAAAAGCGACAAAGGCAACCACCTTAGAGGAAGATGCTCTAATCGTCGCCGCTCCGAACGAATTCGCTCGTGACTGGCTGGAAACGCGATACTCCCCTCTGATAACCGATACATTGTATGAAACAACGGGCAATCATATGAAAGTTAAATTTGTCGTCCCCCAAAACCAAGAGGCGGGCACGAACGAAGACTTTCCTGCACCGCGTGTTAAGGTATCTCAGCAACCGACTGGATCTGATGACCAGCCTCCCAGTATTCTGAATCCAAAGTACACGTTTGATACATTCGTTATCGGTTCCGGCAACCGCTTCGCCCACGCTGCCTCTCTTGCAGTCGCAGAAGCACCGGCGAAAGCCTACAACCCCTTGTTTATTTACGGAGGCGTCGGCCTTGGCAAAACGCACTTGATGCACGCCATCGGCCATTATGTCATTCAGCATAACGCTTCAGCCAAAGTGGTTTACCTCTCATCCGAGAAGTTCACCAACGAGTTCATTAATTCGATTCGCGACAACAAAACGGTAGAGTTCCGCAATAAATACCGTAGTGTTGACGTGCTTCTGATTGACGATATTCAGTTTCTGGCGGGGAAAGAACAAACGCAGGAAGAATTTTTTCATACGTTCAACGCATTGCATGAAGCTTCCAAGCAAATCATTATTTCATCCGACCGCCCGCCAAAAGAGATCCCAACGCTTGAAGACCGGCTTCGCTCCCGTTTTGAATGGGGCTTGATCACCGATATCCAGCCACCGGATCTGGAGACGCGCATCGCCATTCTTCGCAAAAAAGCGAAAGCGGAAAATCTCGACATTCCCAATGAGGTTATGGTTTATATCGCAAATCATATCGACAGCAACATTCGTGAGCTGGAAGGTGCACTTATTCGTGTCGTCGCTTATTCTTCCCTGATCAATCGGGATATCGATACTACGCTAGCTGCTGAGGCATTGAAAGACATTATTCCTTCTTCTAAGCCTCGCATCATAACGATCATGGACATACAACGGGCAGTTGGCGAGGCATTCAGCCTCAAGCTCGAAGATTTTAAAGCGAAAAAACGAACGAAATCGGTTGCTTATCCTCGCCAAATCGCCATGTATCTATCACGTGAGCTGACAGATGCCTCCTTGCCGAAAATTGGCGACGAATTCGGCGGACGCGACCATACGACCGTCATTCATGCCCATGAGAAAATTTCCAAATCCCTGGCCGTTGATCCTCAACTGCAGGCAACGATTCAAACGTTGTTGGAAAAACTCAAAACTAGCAACTAGAATTGTGGATAATCCATGTGAATAATGAAAAAGCCTATGCACAATTTACCCACAAGTGTATAGGCTCTCTTTATCGTTCATTTTGGAGTTATCCACATTTCCACACGCCCTACTATTACTATTATTTTTTTACCTAGTAAATATCTATATGTACGCGCTGCTGTTTTAGAACCTGTTGCAGTACAGACATGCTGGTGAATCCGAAACGATTCTGAAAAGGGCTGCGATAGATGTCGAAACGTTTTTGATAATGTCGTATCGTACAAGTTTACTCGATGCTTTTTTCATTGATTCATTTTGCAGCACTACAAATTGCATCAACATGATGCAGTCAAACAAACTGGAGGTTGTCCACCATGCAAATAAGTGTCAAACGCGATAAGTTAGTATCAGCGGTGTCCCATGTTGCCAAAGCGGTATCGACTCGAACCACCATTCCGATTTTGACGGGGATTAAGCTGAAAGCAACCGATGAGGGACTAACATTGACCGCAAGCGATTCCGATGTATCCATTGAGGTACAAATCCCTTCTGAAGAAGCGGGAGAATGGGGCGTAACGGTGCACAAACCAGGAAGTGTCGTGCTGACCGCTCGCATTTTCGGGGAAATCGTACGAAAGTTGGCAGGGGATGAAATCCAAATTTCTGTTGACGACCGATTTGCCGCACTGATTCGTTCCGGACAAGCTGAGTTCACCATCAATGGCATGAATGCTGACGAATTCCCACAGCTGCCGCAACTGGAGGAGGAGAAAGTCCTCAGCATTCCAAGCGATCTGCTGAAAACCATGCTGCGCCAAACTTCTTTCGCCGTTTCCACATCGGAAATGCGTCCGATTTTGACGGGGATCATGTGGTCGTTGGAAAAAGGACAGCTAAAATTCGTCGCAACAGACAGCCATCGCCTGGCGAGTCGCTCCGCTGTTGTCGAATGTGCAGAAGACTTGTACTTCCACAATGTTGTGGTGCCGGGGAAAAGCTGTAATGAGTTGATGAAAATTCTCGACGACAACCAAGCGGTAGTTGATATCGTCGTAGCGGAGAATCAGATTCTAATCAAAGCAAACCACATCCTGTTCTACTCCCGTCTGCTGGAGGGTACCTATCCGGATACAAGCCGCATCATCCCGCAAGGAAGCAAAACAGAGGTTGTCGTTCACAGCAAAGATTTCCTGCAATCGATCGAACGCGCCTCGCTTTTGAGCAGAGAAGGGAAATCAAATGTGGTACGATTGGTAACAATGACTGATAACAACGTCGAAATTTCTTCCAACGCTCCTGAAATCGGGCGGGTAACGGAAATGATGACACCTGTATCGGTAAACGGAGAAGAATTGAAAATCTCCTTTAATGCGAAATACATGATCGATGCGCTCCGTTCGCTTGATTCCGGTGAAATCCGCGTGAGCTTCACGGGGGCGATGAGTCCGTTTGTCATCCGCCCGACTGATCACGACTGGATTCTTCACCTGATCTTGCCGGTTCGCACCTACTAAACAACGAAAACCAGCAATCACGGTTGCCTGATGAAAGGAGCTTTCCCATGTCGAGAGCAGTAGCAATTCAGACTGAATACATCCCTCTTGGGCAATTTTTGAAGCTGGCCGGCGTCATTGATACCGGGGGCATGGCCAAGGCATTTTTGGCCGATGTTGAGATTAAAGTAAACGGAGAGCTGGAAAACAGACGCGGCCGTAAGCTTTATCCCGACGATACCGTCTCCATTGACGGATTCGGTGAATTTCACGTAACCCGGCGTTGAGAGGGAGGGTGTCGCGTTGCATTTACGTAATCTGACGCTTTCCCACTATCGCAATTACGAATCGATGTCTTTGTCTTTTGACGGTCAGATCCAGCTGTTCATCGGCAATAATGCGCAAGGGAAAACCAACGTATTGGAATCGATCTATTTGTTGGCGATGGCGAAGTCGCACCGCACCTCAAAAGACAAGGAATTAATTTCATGGAATGCCGATTATGCAACAGTCCGTAGCGACATCGAACGTCGCTACGGTTCTGTTCGTTTAGAGATTCAATTGACTTCGAAGGGAAAAAGGGCCAAAATCAATGGATTGGAGCAGCAAAAACTGAGCGAGTTTGTCGGGGCGTTGAATGTGGTCATGTTCGCGCCGGAGGATCTGGCAATCGTCAAAGGCGCACCTGCCCAACGCCGCCGGTTCATCGATATGGAAATCGGTCAAGTTTCGCGCACCTATCTCCATTACTTGAGCAACTACAACAAAGTGCTCCAACAAAAAAATCAGCTATTGAAAGACATGATCATCAAGAAGAACATCTCCGCTGACATGTTATCAATTTGGAATACCCAATTGGCTGATTTAGCGGTAAAATTACTACAGAAACGGTTTGAGTATATCGGGAAATTGGAGGCTTGGGCGAAAAGTATTCATGCCGGGATCACCGATGGTAAAGAGGAACTGACTCTTCACTATGAGAACACGACCCCCGTCACTGCTGAAATGAATCCCCAGCAGGCGGCAGATACGCTTCACACAGCCTATGAAGAAATGCTGGAAAGGGAAAAACAGCGGGGCAGTACATTGATCGGGCCCCACCGCGATGATTTTTCCTTGCGAATAAACGGAATAGATGTTCAAACATTTGGTTCACAGGGTCAACAGCGAACGGCCGCATTGTCTCTGAAGCTTGCTGAAATCGAGCTGATCAAAGAAGAGGTCGGCGAGTACCCGGTTTTGTTGTTGGACGACGTATTGTCAGAGTTAGATGAGCACCGTCAAACATTGCTGCTGGAAACGATTCAGGATAAAGTCCAGACGTTTGTCAGCTCGACAGGTGTGGAAGGATTGAAGCATCAGGTGCTTCAGCAGGCTGCGCGGCATTACGTGAGAGAAGGGAAAATTTCCTAGAAAGTCAAGGTGTTGAGGCATGTTTATTCACATTGGTGGAGATACTGTTGTGAGCACTAAGGACGTGATTTCCATCCTTGACCATCAGACGGTAAAAATGTCAAAAGTGACGAAGCGATTCATTGATGAGGAGCGGAAGAAAAAACGAGTCATCGATGAGGCGGCGGAAGAGGTCAAATCCTTTGTCATTACCAAAGACGCCATTTACTGTTCGCCGATTTCTTCACTTACGCTAAAGCGGCGAGCTCAGTTCGTGAACAGCCTGGACCAATTCCCTTCTGTAGAAACTGAAAGTGAGGAGTTGACAGAGTAGTGGATCAAGCAACTGAAAAAGAAAATAGCTACGATGCCAGTCAGATACAGGTCTTAGAAGGATTGGAAGCTGTACGTAAACGCCCGGGGATGTATATCGGCTCGACAAGTGGCCGTGGCTTGCATCATCTGGTTTGGGAAATAGTCGATAATGCGATCGACGAGGCGCTTGCAGGATACTGTACCGAAATCCATGTCAGGATTTTGCCGGACAATATCATCAGCGTAACGGACAATGGCCGTGGGATTCCAACCGGCATTCACGAAAAAACGGGCAAATCGACAGTTGAGACTGTTTTGACCGTACTGCACGCCGGCGGTAAGTTTGGCGGCGGCGGTTACAAAGTGTCGGGTGGTCTGCATGGTGTAGGTAGCTCGGTTGTAAACGCTTTGTCCGAATGGATGGAAGTAGAAGTTAAGCAACAAGGCAAGATTTTTAAAATGCGTTTTAACATCGGTGCTCCAGAATCAGAACTTGCTGTTGTGGGCGAGACGGAAGAAACGGGAACGATCGTTACGTTCAAGCCGGACCCGACCATTTTTACGGAAACCACCGTTTATGAATATGAGATTTTGCAAAAGCGGATCCGCGAGCTGGCATTCCTGAACAAAGGCTTACGCATCGTTTTGCACGACCAACGCCCCGGCCAAGAGCGGACCGAGGAGTTTTATTATGAAGGCGGCATTATCTCGTTTGTTGAGTATTTGAACAAAAACCGCGAGAAGATGCATGAAGAGGTCATCTACTGCGAAGGCGAGAAGGAAGGCCTCATGGTAGAGGTTGCGATTCAATACAATGACAGCTATGTCAGCAACATCTACTCTTTTGCCAATAATATCAATACACACGAGGGCGGAACACACGAGGCCGGATTCAAGGCTGCGCTGACCCGCGTGATTAACGATTACAGTCGCAAGTTTAACTTTTTGAAAGAGAAAGACCAGAATCTTTCCGGCGATGACGTGCGGGAAGGTATTACCGCGATCATTTCTGTGAAAATTCCGGAGCCGCAATTCGAAGGGCAGACGAAGACGAAACTGGGTAACTCTGAAGCGCGGAGCATCACGGAGTCCATTTTTGGCGAGCGTTTTTCTGCGTTCATGGAGGAAAATCCCTCTGTAGCTAAGAAGGTTGTGGAAAAAGCGCTTATGGCTGCTCGGGCGCGCGAGGCGGCGCGGAAAGCGCGTGAGCTGACCCGTCGCAAAAATGCGCTTGAGGTAAGCGCGTTGCCGGGTAAACTGGCTGACTGTTCCTCCAAAGATGCTTCCGAATCTGAATTGTTCATCGTCGAGGGGGACTCCGCGGGTGGTTCAGCAAAAATGGGCCGCGATCGTCACTTCCAGGCTATTTTGCCACTGCGCGGAAAAGTGTTGAACGTCGAGAAAGCGCGTTTGGATAAAATTTTGTCCAACAATGAGATCCGGATGATCATTACCGCGATCGGCACAGGGATCGGGGAAGATTTCGATATTGCCAAAGCTCGTTACCACAAAACGGTTATCATGACGGACGCCGACGTCGATGGTTCGCACATCCGTACCTTGTTGTTGACCTTCTTCTACCGTTACATGCGCCAATTGATCGAGGAAGGCTATATCTATATTGCCCAGCCGCCACTCTATCAAATTAAGCAAGGCAAAACGGTCCATTATGCGTATACCGATGCGCAGCGCGATCAAATTTTGGAGACGATGAAGCCTGTTCCTAAGCCTGGGATTCAGCGTTACAAAGGACTGGGTGAGATGAATGCCGAGCAGCTGTGGGAAACCACGATGGACCCGAGCGTTCGGACCTTGCTGCAGGTCAGTTTGGAAGATGCGATGGATGCGGATATGGTGTTTGAAACTTTGATGGGGGATGAAGTAGAGCCCCGCCGCGAATTCATCGAAGGCTATTCCAAAACGATCCGGGATTTGGACATTTAATGTGTAATTTCACAGAGGCAGCATAAGACAAAGCGGTCGTATATATGCGGCCGCTTTTTTCTTTTTGTTCAAGGTAATTTTTACTACTGTATCACGAAATGGGTTATGCACTTGTTATACCTGACAAAGGGAGGTGAGCAGACGTGGATAAGGAGCAAATCGAGAAATTGGTGGCGGAGAGAACGGAAAAGAGTATAAATTTCTTGATATTTTTAACGAAAGGGCTAACTTACTCTATAGGGTAAGCTCGTTATCACCGACGGTTTCCAAAGAAGACTTGCCGGCTATCACTGAAAAAATATGGTAATTTTGAGGGGGTGCGGCAAGCTTACAGCTTTGTAAGAGAATTGAAAGGTAAACCGATAGAAGCGACTTGTCCTCCCGCGATATGATGGTTGCATAACCGAGATACGGGAGGAAGTTACCATGAAACGATTATTGCGTATCGCTGCCGTTGCCGCCAAACTTTCTCTAGATGCTAAGGCGACTGTTCGCCGATTCGATTTGGAGAAGCTGGTCAAATTATAAAAGAATCTCACCGTGCACAATCACTTCTTCCCTTGTCAAAAAGCGACAAGGGATATTTGCCTGTTTTTTCTTTCTTTCGTCAGACTTGGACGTGGGGAAATAAAATATGTTATAATAGCTAGATGTGAGAACCATTTGGAGGTTTATTCTCTATGGCTGAAGAAGCATCTCGGTTTCCTAAAATTGATATAAGTCAAGAAATGCGCGAGTCCTTTATTAGCTATGCGATGAGCGTTATCGTGAGCCGGGCGCTGCCTGATATTCGCGATGGCTTAAAGCCGGTACACCGTCGGATTTTATATGCTATGCATGATATGGGACTTACACCTGACAAAGGGTTCCGTAAGTCGGCAAACGTTGTCGGGGAAGTTATGGCGAAATACCATCCACATGGTGACTCCTCGATCTATGAGGCTATGGTGCGGATGGCGCAAGATTTTAACACTCGATACCTGCAGGTTGAAGGTCAAGGGAACTTTGGTTCCGTCGACGGAGACCCGCCCGCTGCGATGCGTTATACCGAGTCGCGCATGTCCAAGCTCTCGCTTGAACTGCTGCGCGATATCGAAAAAGAAACAGTTAATTTCGTCCCCAACTATGACGGCCGGCAAGACGAACCGGTTGTTTTGCCATCCCGTTTTCCGAATCTGTTGGTCAACGGCTCTGGCGGTATCGCCGTCGGTATGGCAACCAACATCCCACCGCATAACCTGACTGAGGTAATCGATGGCGTTGTGGCGATGATCGATAACCCGAACATCACTGTCGCCGAGCTGATGAAAATCATTAAAGGGCCGGATTTCCCAACAGCGGGTGAAATCCTCGGCTATAGCGGCATTCGCCGTGCCTATGAAACGGGTCGTGGGTCGATCACGATGCGTGCAAAAACCTTGATTGAAGAAAACAAGGGAAAAGCGCGAATCATTGTAACTGAAATTCCGTTCCAGGTAAACAAGGCTAGATTGGTCGAAAAGATCGCCGAGCTGGTTCGCGAAAAGAAAATCGATGGAATCACCGATTTGCGCGATGAGTCCGACCGTAAAGGTATGCGGATCGTGATCGAGCTGCGCCGCGATGTTGTGCCAAAAGTCGTGCTGAACAATTTGTTCAAGCATACGCAAATGCAAAGTACCTTTGGCGTGAACATGCTGGCACTGGTTAACAACCGTCCGCGCGTGCTTAATTTGCGCGATATGATCTTTTATTATTTGGAACATCAGCGCGAAATTATCCGCAAACGGACCGAGTACGATCTGCGTCAAGCGGAAGCCCGCGCGCACATTTTGGAAGGTTTGCGCATTGCGCTGGACCATATCGATGAAATCATCAGCTTGATCCGCGCATCGCAAACAGGCGATGAAGCGCGCGAAGGATTGATGTCACGCTTTGCTTTGTCCGAAATCCAGGCACAGGCGATTCTGGATATGCGTCTGCAACGCTTGACCGGTTTGGAACGGGAGAAAATCGAGAACGAGTACCAGGAGCTGCTGACTAAAATCGCGGAATACCGCGCGATTTTGGCGGATGAAGGCAAAATCTACGCCATTATTCGTGATGAAATCAGTGAGATCCAGGATAAATTCGGCGATGATCGCCGTACGATCATTACGATCGGAGAAGATGTGATCGAGGACGAGGACCTGATTCCGGAAGAAGAAGTGGTTGTAACGCTAACCCACACCGGCTACGTTAAACGCTTGCCGTCTTCCACTTACCGCAGCCAGAAGCGGGGCGGTCGCGGTGTACAGGGAATCAGTGCGAAGGATGACGACTTCGTCGAGCATCTCAACATTACCAGCACGCACGACTACTTGCTCTTCTTTACGAACCTGGGGAAAGTGTATCGTCTGAAATGCTACGAAATCCCGGACTTGAGCCGGACAGCAAAAGGAACCCCGATTATCAACCTGATTCAGCTTGAAAAAGGGGAACGCGTCACGACGGTCATTCCGGTCAGAGAGTTCCGCGACGATCAATTCTTGTTCTTTGCGACCAAGAAGGGCGTTATTAAGAAAACAGAGCTTTCCTCGTTCGACAACATCCGCAAAGTTGGCTTGATTGCAGTCAATCTGCGTGAAGATGACGAGCTGATCGGCGTTCGTTTAACCGATGGTGAGCAAGAGATCATCATGGGAACCAAGAAGGGGATGTCTGTCCGCTTTAAGGAAAATGACGCACGAAGCATGGGCCGCAATGCAACCGGAGTAAAAGGGATTACGCTCGACGATGACGATGATGTCATCGATATGGACGTCATCAAGGAGAATGCAGAAGTTTTAATTGTCACTGCATACGGCTATGGTAAACGCACACCGATCTCGGAATACCGCCTGCAGTCCCGCGGCGGGAAAGGGATCAAGACGCATAATGTAACGGACCGCAGCGGGTATGTGATTGGTCTGAAGATCGTGGAGCCAGGAACAGACCTGATGCTGATAACATCCTCTGGCCTGATCATCCGGACGGAAATCGCCGGAATTTCGGTGATGGGTCGTTACACGCAAGGGGTTAAACTGGTACGATTAGATGACAACGAAGAAGTTGTGTCCGTCGCCAAAGTAGCCAGTAGCGAGGAAGAAGATGAAGCGATTGAAGATGATCGCGAGGGAGGGGTTGAGGAAGCGATAGAAGCTCCCGACACCCCCGAAACAGAAGAATAAAAGTTGTTGTTTCCAGAGGGGAAAGGAGCTAGCTAGCTTCTTTCCTCTTTTTTCTTTTACCCATGCATCGCGTATTGTCACGATTACAGGAAAAGAGTAGTATTAAATTACTCAAACAACGGATGATACTAGTACAGGAGGATCATAATGCCCATCTGCGCTATCAAGCATATCCCTTATGGAGCGAAACTTGGCGAGGATGTCCATACTTCACTTGGTGGGCTATTGTTTCCAAAGGGAACGCTTGTATTTGAAAGAGAAATGGAGCTGCTGGAAGCTTTTTTAATAAAGGACGTTTCAGTGGAAGAGGATGCTGCCAAATCGGACAAGAAGGACGAGAAGGCGGAGAGCAGGGAAGACAAAAGCGCAAAGGGCATCAGCCAAGCTGTAGTGGGGAAAAAGGAGTTCGAGCAAAAGTTCGATAAAGCCGTTTCCTCGGTGAAACATCTGCTGCATAGAGTTCAGGGCGGAGAAAACGTACCGGTCATGGAATTACGGGAAGTGGTATCACCGCTATTGCAGAAGGTGCAGGAGCAGCCGAATATTTTATTGGCCTTAAGTAAGGTATCGAACGTCGACAGCTATATCTATGAACATTCCATTGCAGTAGGGATGCTCGCTTATGTCATCGCAAAATGGATGAAGGTGCCTGAGAAGGAATGGATGCAGGTTTCACTGGCCGGTACCCTGCTAGATATCGGAAAAACCAAAATTGATCGAAAAATTTTAGTGAAGCCTGGGAAGCTTACCGTTGAAGAGTTTGATGAGATGAAGAAGCATACGGTTTATGGCTACCAAATCATCAAGTCGTCCCCTGGGTTGAACGAAGGTGTAGCACTCGCAGCCCTACAGCATCATGAGAGGGAAGATGGCTCCGGGTATCCGATGGGATTAAAGGGAAGTCAGCTGCATCTTTATAGTAAAATCGTAGCTGTCGCTGATGTATATCATGCGATGTGTTCCGAACGTGTTTATCAAAAGGCAGTATCCCCTTATGTGGTTGTCGAGCAATTGATGAAAGACAGCTATGGTAAACTTGATCCTAAGATCGTGCATACATTTGTTGAAGGGATTACCCAGTTCTCAAGTGGGACCGTTGTTGAATTAAGTGATGGCTCGATTGCCAAGATTATATTTACAGATCGCAATAACCCGACCCGACCAATGGTTGAGGTGAACGGGAAAATTATCAATTTAGCAGATTCACGGCACTTATCGATTATGAAAGTTATCTAGAAAATCATTCATTTAAAGATCCAGGCCATCTGACTCTATTGTCGGGTGGCTTTTCTCTATTTTTGGAGTGGGAGCTTGGTAATAGAAAACGTCTGGTCAATCAGGGGGTTGTGAGAGAATGGGTAAAGCGCCTTGCTTGGAAGCCGTTCATATGATAGTATACGGAAACTACGAGTTAATAGGGTTTTACTAGAGATGAAAAACTTTTAATTTCACTATTGACTCTAAGATAGGCTGTATGCTATATTATAAAAGTAGCCGAGAGGTTAACGAAAAAGTTAGCGAGAACGACTACAACGAAATGCTCTTTGAAAACTGAACAGCGAAAGCGAAAAGATAACGTGATTGTCCAAGTGACATCACATAATGTAACAAGCCAAGCAAGTCTTGGAATCAGCTTCAACTCAACTTTAATGGAGAGTTTGATCCTGGCTCAGGACGAACGCTGGCGGCGTGCCTAATACATGCAAGTCGAGCGAGTCCCTTCGGGGG
>NZ_RHHQ01000019.1 GCF_003710825.1 Brevibacillus fluminis
CTTGCGTATCCAGTTTTGAAGGTACAAGAGACCGTATAGCTGATCGACAAACCAACTCGTAGCAGAGCTGGTTTTTTTGTTTTTTCTAAGTAATTCCAAGCCAATCGTTTCATCGTGTAGCAAAAACAGGCATTTGCAATTCAGGAAGAAATAAGGGGAGTGACGGGATACTAAACACACAAGAATGGCAGAAAATCAGAAGGAGGGAACATGCGAAGACCAACAAGAATTAATGTTACAGCGTTGTTGGCAGCGCTCGTTGTCGGTTCTCTCGGATTGGTGCCAGGCGAAGCGTTTTCTCAGCAACCTACGTCTACTGAGGATCCATCCAGCAAAAAAACGGAAGGGTGGTCGCCAGATACAGTGCTCGCTTCTCCTTCTGCACTCGAACGAATTAAACTCCCTGTTAAAGCAAAAGGCATCTACATCACCGGCAGAACGGTCAGCAACAGCAAATTTTCGAGGTTGCTCAAGCTGGTGAACGAAACCGAATTGAACGCGATGGTCATCGATATAAAAGAAGACGAGGGGCGACTGACGTATCAATCGGCAATTCCTCTGGTCAAAGAGATCAAATCAGACCAAACCAAATTTATACCGGATCTCGATGATGTGATGCATACGCTGCAGGCAAACAATGTTTACACGATTGCACGTGTCGTCTGCTTCAAAGATCCTCTGTTGGCCAGAAAAATGCCTGAATGGGCAATGCAAAAAAAGACAGGGGGAATATGGGTCGACAGAAAGGGTGTGGCCTGGATTGATCCTTACCGGAAAGAGGTTTGGGAGTATAACGTGGCCATTGCAAAAGAAGCAGCCAAAAAAGGCTTCCGGGAAATTCAGTTCGATTACGTACGGTTCCCCGACAACGGAAAGCGCGTCGATGAAGAGGTCAATTTTTATCAGCAAGAGGGTATTGCAAAGGACATGTTGATCGCAGAATTTCTAGCTTATGCAAAAAAAGAGCTGGAGCCCTATCACGTTTACGTGTCCGCTGATGTGTTCGGGCTGGTCCCATCCGTACCAGATGACATGGGAATCGGCCAAAAATGGGACCTGGTCAGCCCGACCGTCGATTATTTGAGTCCGATGATGTATCCTTCCCATTACGCGAATGGCACATACGGATTGAGGGTCCCCGACGCCCAGCCGTACGAGACGATCTTTCATTCATTGCAGGATGCGCAAAGAAAAGATGCCCGGCTGCAAAAGCGCAGGGCGACTCCGGCAACGATCCGGCCTTGGTATCAGGATTTTACAGCCCGCTGGGTAAAGGGCCACATTGTCTATGGCCCGCGTGAGGTTACCGCGCAAATCAAGGCTGGACGGGCACTGGGTGTCGACCAGTATCTGATTTGGGATGCTAGCAACACATACAGTGAAGCGGCATGGAAAAAAGAAAATGAACAGTAGAGACCCCTCCCCTTGCTCCCGGTAAGTCATGACGGGGGACGGGGTTTTTTTACAGGCTCTTTTTGGATCAGCTCGCTAATTAGCAAAGGAAACCTCTCAAGATGCTCAGAGAAAAAGTGCTCGACCAAGACAAGTTCACCATAGGAGTGTGAGTAGACGAAATCCCCCCATAGTTCGGCTTCATACCGGCAAAGCATACCAAGCAGGTAGAGTAGCAAAAAATGGACAGCCCACTGAGGGGGAGGCACGTCGTTACCTTCTACATTCCAAAAATAATAGCCTTGCGGAGTGCTCGCAAAAAGTGGATGTGCTTCCAGACCAACGTTGCTTTTCGGCATAACCTGCACATGCGCCTGAGTCCCTACTGGCGAGCCTATGGGGATGCCGTCGCCATGCAAGGAAAATGCTACGTTACCGCCACCATGCCTCGTCAAATAGTCCAGGAATGTTTCACGTGAATACAAAAGCGAACCGCGTGTCCCCTGAGGAAAAGAAAGCAGGCGGTCGGCTTCATGGTATGTAACTTTATCCCAATGGTTCGGCCCCATCAGTTCCGTATAGGTCGGCGTCAATTCAGGTAATACTGAGAAAAGCTCTCCCATGGTGTAGCGCTCTTGCAGATTCGGGATCCGAAGTAGCTTGGCAGCGTGGGCGAATAACCCTTCTTTTTGAGGGCGGACTTCATCGTCAAGGATGTGATACGGAGTCCTCTTCACTTTCCGGGTCGTGACCCCGTGCTGGAGCATACGACTGTTTTGCGGATAGGTGGGATCTTTGCACAGGATTACGGCTTTCAGTAAATGAGTGCATCCGTAAAACAGCAGCAGAGGTTTGATCAAGAGATCGCTTGTAGCCGCGGTTTCATAACATTGGCGCGCATGTTTGACCGTATACAGCAGCCGGGTACTCTGCTGAAAGGCGAGCTTATCGGGCGACTCGAAGCCATGCTTTTGGTAAAAGGCTGCCAGCAAGCGACGGGCGGTAGGTTCTGTTTCTAAAAAACGTAGAAAATCCCAGGAAGAAAAGGCCAAATTTCTCACCACCTAATCAGAGAATTTTCGGAAAATACCATTAATTTATCGTCATTATACATTCTTTAACGGTATAATTTCCTTTATAAGCGAACATTATAAGCATTCCTTGACATTAAATTGAGCGGTTTGTTAAACTTGCGATAAAACATTTTTGGGCGAAAGGGGAAACAACCTGTGTGGCAGAATAAGTTTGCGAAAGAAGGCCTGACGTTTGACGATGTGCTTCTCGTACCAGCGAAGTCGGAGGTTCTTCCACGCGATGTAGATGTTACAATCACTCTGGGCAAAAATGTAAAGCTGAACATCCCACTTATTAGTGCCGGAATGGATACAGTAACCGAATCTGCGCTTGCGATTGCAATGGCGCGCCAGGGCGGAATCGGGATCATTCATAAAAACATGACTGTTGAGCAGCAAGCAAGCGAGGTTGACCGTGTAAAACGCTCCGAGAGCGGCGTAATCACCAACCCATTCTCGCTTACTCCAGACCATACCGTGGCTGATGCCGATGCGTTGATGGGCAAATTCCGCATTTCCGGCGTTCCAATTGTGGACGAGGCCAATCACCTGATCGGGATCATCACCAACCGTGACATGCGTTTCGTCCATAATTTCGAAACTCCTATCACTCAAGTGATGACAAAAGAAAACCTTGTAACTGCCTCAGTTGGAACCACACTTCAGCAAGCGGAAGCGATCCTGCAGAAGCATAAGATCGAAAAGCTGCCGTTGGTCGACGAAGACAACGTACTGAAAGGCTTAATCACCATTAAAGATATCGAGAAAGCGATCCAATATCCGAGCGCGGCAAAAGATACGCAAGGACGTTTGCTGTGTGGTGCTGCAGTCGGGGTATCGGCTGACACATTCGAGCGCGCGGCTGCACTGGTTCAGGCAGGCGTAGACGTGCTTGTAGTCGATACGGCTCACGGGCATTCCAAAGGCGTGCTCGACACGGTAAAAGAACTCCGTTCCCTGTATCCGGACCTGGTGATCGTTGCAGGTAACGTAGCGACTGGCGAAGCCACGCGCGACCTGATTGAAGCAGGAGCTTCCGTTGTAAAAGTCGGGATCGGACCTGGTTCGATTTGTACAACCCGTGTCGTTGCTGGTATCGGTGTACCGCAAATTACCGCGATTTACGATTGCGCCAGCGTAGCACGCGAATATGGCGTACCGATTATTGCGGACGGCGGTATCAAATACTCCGGAGATTTGCCAAAAGCAATCGGATCTGGAGCATCCGCAATCATGATCGGCAGCCTGTTTGCCGGAACGGAAGAGAGCCCGGGCGAATTCGAGATTTTCCAAGGCCGCCGTTTTAAGGTTTACCGCGGTATGGGCTCGATCGGTGCGATGAAGGCAGGCAGTAAAGACCGTTATTTCCAAGAGAACGAACAAAAGCTCGTTCCAGAAGGAATCGAAGGCCGCGTACCGTATAAAGGACCGCTTGCAGATGTTGTGTACCAACTGATCGGTGGTCTGCGTGCAGGTATGGGATACTGCGGTTCCAAAACCATCAGTGACTTGCAAAACCATTCTCAGTTCATCCGCATCACCGGAGCTGGCTTGCGCGAAAGTCATCCGCACGATGTACAAATTACCAAGGAAGCGCCAAACTACTCCCTTTCGTAATTAGAAAACTTGGCTACGCCAAGCTTTTGGGGGAGACTATCTGTATAACAAGACCCTTTCCAGCATGATCTGGAAAGGGATTTTGTTTGTTTGGCGTTCGTTTGGCACCGACATTTGTGGTAAACTGATATGGGTTTCGGTCAAGAGAAAACATAGAAGCGAAATGGGAGAGTGATAGATAGTGATGTCCAGATGGAAAAACAAAATCGGAAAAGCGATTCTTGCTGTCGCATTTCTCACCACGACAATGGTAGCGGGAACTGCAACGACAGCGAGTGCTGCTGTACCGCAGGCAAACCTCGATCTAGCGGTGAAATCGGCAATTTTGGTGGAAGCCTCCACAGGTAAAATCCTGTATCAAAATAACCCCGATGTTCCATTGCCACCGGCCAGTATGACCAAGATGATGACCGAATACCTTGTAATGGAAGCGATTAAGGAAAACAAAATCAAGTGGGACCAAAAAGTAAAAGTATCTGATTACGCCTTTTACATCGCGAAAAAATCGGATTCCTCCGGCGTTTATCTGAATAGCGGCGAAGAATTTACGGTAGGCGATCTGTATCAGGCGATGGCGATTGTATCAGCGAATGATGCAACCGTCCTACTGGCAGAAACCGTCGGTGGAAGTGAACCGAACTTTGTTGTAGAGATGAACAAAAAAGCGCAGGAATTGGGCATGAAAAGTACGCACTTCCTGACATCCTCGGGACTGCCGGCATCCGAATTGGGCCCATACGCACCGGCGGATACAGCCAACGACAATGTCATGACTGCGCGTGACGCTGCCATTTTGGCGCGGGCGTTGATTCGCGATTATCCGGATGCACTGAAATATTCGCAAATTCCGCGGCTGACGTTCCGTCCTGGGCAAAAGAACGAGTTGAAAAAGGCTAACTACAACTGGATGCTGAAAGGATTGCCCGCTGAATATCCAGGGGCAGACGGTCTGAAAACAGGTTCGACGGAGCAAGCGAAATATTGCTTCACAGGTACTGCACAGCGCGATGGCATGCGTTTGATCAGCGTAGTAATGGGTGCCGATACAGAAATGAAGCGTTTTGCGGAAACTAAAAAACTGTTCGATTACGGTTTCAGCAATTTTAAACTGACCAAAAAGCAAGCAGCGAACACACCGGTAGCAGGCTTCGAATCGGTACCTGTGAAAAAAGGGGTTGAGCTGAATGTTCCAGCTGTTCCGTCAAGCGATGTGACTGTGTTGACCAAGGTAGGCGAAGAAGGGCAATTCAATCCGAAAGTAACCGTTCAGGATCTGACAGCGCCGGTGAAAAAAGGACAAGTCATCGGAAAAGTCATGTATCAGGCAGCTGACGCGGTTGAGGCTGATTACTTGCAGCCTGCTGATTTCCAAAAGGGTGGCATTGATTTAGTTGCCGCAAACGATGTGGAAGAAGCAAGCTGGATTAGACTGTTCTTCCGCAGCATCGGTACTTTCTTCAGCAACTTGTTCAGCAGCATCATTGGCAAATAACCAGCAACAATAAAAGTGAATAAAAACTAACTCAAGGTTGTTTCAATTCCCCAGTATAATGGTTGCCTTTTAAAAGCAGCTCAGTTACAATGGGGAATATGGAACAGCCTTATTCAGCATTCTCTAAAAAATAGTCATAATTGGGAGGCTTGTGAAAAATGGTAGAAGTAGGAACATCTCGTGTAAAACGCGGTATGGCTGAAATGCAAAAAGGCGGCGTCATCATGGACGTTGTCAATGCTGAGCAAGCGAAAATCGCCGAAGCGGCAGGGGCAGTAGCAGTTATGGCTCTGGAACGTGTACCATCCGATATTCGCGCTGCAGGCGGCGTAGCACGCATGGCGGATCTCTCCATCGTGGAAGAGGTTCTGGGTGCGGTTTCGATCCCGGTTATGGCAAAAGCACGCATTGGTCACTACGTAGAAGCACGTGTCCTCGAATCCTTAGGCGTTGACTACCTGGATGAGAGCGAAGTTCTTACACCAGCGGACGAAGTGTACCACATCAACAAAAAAGAATTCACCGTCCCATTTGTCTGTGGTGCGCGCGATTTGGGTGAAGCGCTTCGCCGTATCGGTGAGGGTGCTTCCATGATCCGTACTAAAGGTGAACCGGGAACAGGTAACATTGTAGAAGCCGTTCGCCATATGCGTACAATGCAGTCCCAAATTCGCAAAGTCCAAAACATGTCCTACGAAGAATTGATGGCAGAAGCAAAAAATCTGGGAGCTCCTTATGATTTGCTTGAGTACGTTCACAAAAACGGCAAGCTACCAGTGGTTAACTTTGCAGCAGGTGGTGTAGCAACTCCTTCTGACGCTGCATTGATGATGCACCTTGGTTCTGACGGCGTATTCGTTGGCTCCGGTATCTTCAAATCGGAAAACCCTGAGAAATTCGCTCGTGCAATTGTAGAAGCAACCACTCACTATACCGATTATGAATTGATCGCTCGCGTGTCCAAAGGTTTGGGTACAGCGATGACAGGCATTGAGATCTCCAAAATCCGTGAAGCTGACCGCATGCAAGACCGCGGCTGGTAAAAAGGTGAGGTAATCATGAAAATTGGTGTACTTGCCCTGCAAGGGGCTGTAGCCGAGCATATCCGCATGCTAGAGGAAGCAGGTGCTACCGCTGTTGCAGTCAAAAAAGTGGAGGAGCTCGATGAACTCGACGGCTTGGTCATTCCAGGCGGCGAAAGCACCACGATTGGCAAGCTGATGAACAAGTACGGCTTCGTCGAGAAGCTACGGGAATTTGGCCAAGCTAAAAAACCAATGTTCGGAACTTGTGCAGGGGCCATTGTGTTGGCAACCCGTATCAACGGTCAGGATGATGTGCACCTTGGCTTGATGGATATGAAGGTAGACCGCAACTCGTTTGGACGCCAGAAGGACAGCTTCGAGGTAGCACTGCCGATCGCAGGCGTGGCAGCCGATTATCCAGCCGTTTTCATCCGCGCTCCGCATATTATGGAAGTAGGAGCAGGCAGTGAAGTGTTGTCCAAGTTCGAGGACAGAATCGTAGCGGCTCGCCAAGGTCACTACCTGGCAGCATCGTTTCATCCAGAGCTAACGGAAGATATTCGCCTGCATCAATACTTTTTGACTATGGTAAAAGAATACTATGGAGAAAAAGCATCCGTTTAGGGTGCTTTTTCTCTGTGCTGTCCTTTACATATGTATAGTTTTTGTAGTACATTTGAAAAATAAAGGAAGAACATATAATCGCTTAATACGCTGACGGGAAGTAGTAATCTGAGGTATTTCGTTAAGGTGCAGAGAGTCGATGGCAGGTGCGAATCGATCCAACGAGCAGATGAATCCATCCCGGAGTGACATAGGAAGACTAGGTCCGGTATTTGTACCGTTATCACGTGTAAAGTGGGCGCTTGGCGTACCGAAACAATGGTATGCTCGTGTCAACAAGGGTGGCAACGCGGGTGATAGCACTCGTCCCTTACGTGAGGGATGGGTGTTTTTATTTTTGTCTATAAGTAATAATGGAGGGATCGCTGATGTTGGATGTAAAGATTTTGCGTACTGATCTGGAGGGTGTGAAGCAGCGTCTCGCACACCGTAATGAGGATATTTCCGCATTGGATCAATTCGCATCGACGGATGAGCGCAGACGCCTCGTCATTCAAGAAGCAGAAGCACTGAAAAATAAACGGAACACCGTATCGGATCAAGTAGCAGCATTGAAACGCAACAAAGAGAACGCTGACCATCTGATTGCCGAAATGAAAGAAGTGAACGATCGGATCAAGGTACTGGATGAGGAGCTTCGCCAGCTCGACGAGCAGCTCGACGAGATTTTGCTCTCCCTGCCGAACTTGCCGCATGAAAGCACGCCGATCGGAACAAGTGAAGACGATAACGTATTGTTCCGTACATGGAGCGAGCCAAGCAGCTTTGATTTCACTCCGAAACCTCACTGGGAGCTGGCAGCTGACCTCGGCATTCTCGATTTCGAAGCAGCAGCAAAAGTAACGGGAAGCCGTTTTGTGTTCTACAAAGGACTGGGCGCTCGTCTGGAGCGGGCTTTGATGAATCTGATGCTTGATCTGCATGTCACCGAGCATGGATACGAAGAGATTTTGCCGCCTTACATGGTCAACCGCGCCAGCATGACAGGGACGGGGCAGCTGCCTAAATTCGAAGAGGATTTGTTCAAGCTGGAAGGCGTCGATTACTTCCTGATCCCAACAGCTGAGGTGCCGGTAACGAACATGCACCGTGATGAGATCATCGATGTGAACCAACTGCCGTTGTACTATGCGGCTTACAGCGCATGTTTCCGTTCGGAGGCAGGATCTGCTGGTCGTGACACGCGCGGCTTGATCCGTCAGCACCAGTTCAACAAAGTGGAGCTGGTCAAATTCGTGAAGGCGGAAGACTCGTATGATGAGCTGGAGAAACTGGTGAACAACGCTGAAAAAGTGTTGCAGCTGCTCAAACTCCCATACCGTGTCATGAGCATGTGCACGGGCGACCTGGGGTTCCATGCAGCGAAGAAATACGACCTCGAAGTATGGATTCCAAGCTCGGAAACGTACCGGGAGATTTCGTCGTGCTCCAACTTTGAAGATTTCCAAGCGCGTCGTGCAAACATTCGTTTCCGCCGGGACAGCAAAACTAAACCGGAATTCGTGCATACGCTGAATGGATCCGGTTTGGCGATCGGCCGAACAGTTGCAGCCATCTTGGAAAATTATCAGCAAGCGGACGGAACCATTGTCATTCCGGAAGTACTGCGCGGATACATGGGCGGGTTGGAAAAAATCACGCCAAAGGCGCTAAAACAATAACAGAACCGTTTTTACAGCAGCAGCCCTTCTTGTTGAGGGGCTGTTTTTTGTTTGGCAAAGAAGGAGCAGGATGACGCGAAAAAAAGATTGGAAATTAATTTTCCAAATTGTGTTGCAAAACAAAGAAATGCTGTTATATAATAAGTACCAACACAGAAGCATGTATTACTACAGTCTGTATTATAACAAAAAACAACCTGAATAACGTTCGAGAAAAGATAAAAATAGGTGGGTGTAGAGAGAGGAGTGTGAATCTTTCCTTTTTTAAATCGTATCTGTACTATAATAATTTAGCGATTTTAATCGTGAAACATAACAGAGTGGAAAACATATGGTGAAGGGGAGCATTTGACCATGGTTACGAAAGCTCATTCATTCCCGGCTGGCGTTGAGGTGACGGGAACTGTTACACCGGAATTTGCTGAAATCCTTACGCCACAGGCGATGCAATTCGTGACAAAGCTTGTGCGTGAGTTTTCCCCGACACGGGAAAGCTTGCTGGATAGACGAGTGGAGCGCCAAAAAGATATCGATGCGGGAAAGCTGCCGGATTTTTTGACTGAGACAGAGGTGATTCGCAACAGTGAATGGACCATCGATCCGATTCCAGACGATTTAAAAGACCGCCGCGTAGAAATTACAGGACCGGCTGGGGACCGCAAGATGGTAATCAATGCGTTCAACTCTGGCGCAAAAATGTTCATGGCTGATTTTGAAGACGCCAACTCGCCGACTTGGGAAAATACGATCCAGGGTCAAATCAATATGCGGGATGCGGTAAACAAAACGATCAGCTTTGTCAGCCCGGAAGGTAAATCTTACGCGCTGAATGAGCAAACTGCCACACTGATCGTCCGCCCGCGTGGATGGCACATGGTTGAAAAACACGTCTTGATCGATGGCCAGCCGATCTCCGCCAGCTTGTTTGATTTCGGATTGTTCCTCTTCCATAATGCACGTGTTTTGCTGGAGAAAGGGTCTGGACCTTATTATTATTTGCCGAAGCTGGAGAGTCATTTGGAAGCACGTTTATGGAATGACGTATTCGTTTTCGCGCAGGAAGAACTGAGCATCCCACGCGGCAGCATCAAGGCGACGGTTTTGATTGAAACAATCCTTGCTACATTTGAAATGGATGAAATTTTATATGAGCTGCGTGAACATAGCGCAGGGCTTAATTGCGGCCGATGGGATTATATTTTTAGCTACATTAAAAAGCTGCGTAATCAGCCGCATGTGATTTTGCCTGATCGCGCTGTAGTTTCTATGACGGTGCCATTCATGCGGGCATACACGCAGGCTGCCATCAAGACGTGTCACAGACGGAATGCACCATCGATCGGCGGAATGGCCGCGCAAATCCCGGTCCGCAACAATCCAGAAGCCAACGAAGATGCTATGAGCAAAGTGAAAGCGGATAAGGAGCGGGAAGCGCGTGATGGTCACGATGGCACATGGGTCGCGCATCCGGGTTTGGTGCCGGTCGCGATGGAGGTGTTCAATCGAATCATGCCGACCCCTAACCAGATTGATAACAAACGCAGCGATGTCCAGGTGACTGCAGAGGAGCTTCTGGCTGTTCCAGAGGGGCAGATTACAGAAGCGGGACTGCGCACCAATATCAGCGTGGGCGTTCAATATATTGAAGCATGGCTCCGAGGCTCCGGTGCCGTCCCCATCAACAATCTGATGGAAGATGCGGCAACAGCCGAAATTTCCCGAGCGCAAGTCTGGCAATGGATTCGCCATCCGAAAGGCATGCTGGCAGACGGGCGCAAAGTCACGATCGACCTCGTCCGACGGTATCTCTCAGAGGAGATGGCCATCATCAAGCAAGCGATTGGGGAGTCTGCATACACCTCCGGCAAATTTAAAGAAGCAAGCAAGTTATTCGAGGAACTCGCCATTTCCAAGCACTTCGAAGAGTTCCTGACAATCCCGGGTTATCACCTTTTAACATAAAAAAGTGGAGAGGACTGACATGACAATGAGTAAAAGAGAAGATGTATTGCTGGTAGAGGCAAGCTGGAAAGATGATCGCTGGAAAGGGGTCGAGCGTCCTTATTCCGCTGAAGATGTAGTTCGTCTGCGCGGTTCAGTTCAAATTGAGCAAACATTGGCACGATTGGGAGCTGAGCGTCTGTGGAACCTGCTGCATACGGAGGATTACATCAATGCTCTGGGCGCACTGACGGGGAACCAAGCGATTCAACAGGTGAAAGCGGGCCTGAAAGCCATTTATTTGAGCGGCTGGCAAGTGGCGGCTGATGCGAACCTGTCGGGGCAAATGTACCCGGACCAAAGCTTGTATCCAGCTAACTCCGTTCCACATGTCGTTAAGCGGATCAATCAAGCGCTGCAGCGTGCTGACCAGATCTCTCACTCCGAAGGCAGCGATGATACGCATTGGTTCGCACCGATTGTCGCGGATGCAGAGGCAGGCTTTGGCGGGCCGCTGAACGTATTCGAATTGATGAAGTCGATGATCGAAGCGGGTGCTGCCGGCGTTCACTTTGAAGATCAGCTGGCATCCGAGAAAAAATGCGGCCATATGGGCGGCAAAGTGCTGATCCCGACGCAAGCTGCCGTTCGCAATCTAGTCTCGGCTCGTCTGGCTGCCGATGTGATGGGCGTACCGACGCTTATCGTCGCTCGAACGGACGCCAATGGTGCATTCCTGATTACAAGCGATATCGACGAACGCGATCGGGAGTTCCTGACAGGGGAGCGAACGGCCGAAGGATTCTTCAGAATGCACGGTGGGTTGGATGCGGCGATTGCTCGCGGTTTGGCTTATGCACCATATGCCGATCTGATCTGGTGCGAGACCTCTGAGCCAAATATCGAGGAAGCAAGACGTTTTGCAGAAGCGATCCATGAGAAATTCCCAGGCAAATTGCTCGCTTACAATTGCTCCCCATCGTTCAACTGGAAAAAGAAGCTGGATGATGAAACCATCGCCAAGTTCCAACGTGAATTGGGCGCAATGGGCTACAAATTCCAATTTGTTACGCTGGCAGGTTTCCATGCCCTTAACCATAGCATGTTTGAATTGGCTCGTGGCTACAAGGATCGCGGCATGGCTGCCTACTCCGAATTGCAGCAGGCAGAGTTTGCAAGCGAGGTTCACGGCTATACAGCGACAAGACACCAGCGTGAAGTCGGAACAGGCTATTTCGATGAAGTAGCGCAAGTGATTACAGGTGGAACTTCGTCCACTACAGCACTATCCGGCTCGACAGAGGAAGAACAGTTCTCCCATTCATAAACAAGTAACACAGGACATCCGGCTGTTGGGTTGGATGTCCTGTTTTTTTCCATTCAGGGCTGTGGTAAACTAAATGATAACCATACAAAAAATGTTGGAAGTTTCTCATTAGGAATAATGATGATTCTGAAAAATGGGAATATATAAAAAACGCCACGAACTCGCTGGTTTGCTCGTGTGCATGAACATAGTTATACCAAATAAATTCGACAAGATGAGAAATGTTTTGGCGTAGAACCGCGTATGTATCTATTGGCATACATGTTGCAATAAATTAATTCAAACACTGAAAGGAGGTGAGGACTATGCGTGAAGCTGTACGATGGGGGGTGTGCAAATCGGAGAACGTCGTTAGCTTTGAAAAATGGCTGTTTCGAATTCGAGTCTAGGTACAAACAATAATTTAGGAGGACGACTGTTTGAGTTCAAAATTAAAGGTAGCAGTATTAGGCGTAGGTGGAGTAGGACAGGTATGTGCGGATGAATTGGTGAAAAGCGACTATCTGGACAAGCTGGTTTTGGGCGATATCGCAACAGGCCCGGCCGAGCTGTTGGCAGATGAGCTTCGCGGTCTTACTAGTGCCACCATTGAGGTATACCAAGTAGATGCGAGCAATACGGATAGCGTGGCTTCCATTTTACACGATATCGATCTGGTCCTTCATGCGGGATTGCCTGAATTCAACTTCAATGTGATGGAGGCATGCCTGCGCACGAAAACAAGCTACATTGACATGGCCTCTGTAAGTCCGGCTGGACTGAAGGAGCAGCTCTCTTGGGATCAAAAATTTAAGGATGCCGGCATTCTGGGCATCATGGGACTGGGCTGCGATCCGGGATTCTCCAATATCGCAGCGCGCTATGCGGTGGATCAGATGGACACCGTGGAATCGATTTCGATTCGTGACGGAGACAACTCCGAGGTTGATTACGACGGTTTTTGCACCTATTTTAGTCCACAGACGGCGATCAGCGAATGCTTGGCAAAGCCGAACTATTGGACTGCCGAACAGGGCGAACAATTTTATCCGACTCCCTTTGCGAATAAAGAGGAGTTCGAATTCCCAGAGCCGATTGGCTGGCTGGACACCTATAACGTAGAACATGAGGAATCAACTACCCTCGGTGAAACAATTGGACGAGCGAAAGGTTGCAAATATGTCGACTTTAAGTACGCATTGCACCCCGAATTCGTGAATACTTTGCAGGTACTGAGCTACCTGGGCCTCGACGACGATGAAAAAATCAGCGTCAAGGGCGTTTCAGTGGCACCGCGAGATGTGGTTGTTACCACCATGCCGAAGCCCGCTGACTTGGCTGGTAAAATTCATGGATATTCGTGCGTAGGCGCTTTTGTGAAAGGAACCCAAGGCAATCACAAGCTGGAGATGTTCGTTTACACAATGGCTAACCACGACGAAGTGTTCCAGAAGACAGAATTCCAGGCAACGGTTTGGCAGACAGGGGTTCCGCCGATTGCGGCTGTCGATTTGATCGCGGAAGGGAAATTGACGCTGAAAGGCTGCATCCCATCCGAGCTGATCGATCCAGTTCCATTCTTTGAACGCCTCAAGGCGCGCGGAATGGAATGGAACGTTATTACGAAAACGAGTCCACTATTAAAAATGGCATCGAATATATAAGGTTGGAAAAAGCGGCTCCTTGTGGGGAGCCGTTTTTTATGTGGAAGTGTCGCAAACGAAAAGCCCTTTTCCAAAGAAAAGGGCTTGTAAGTGTAAGGCTAGGAAAAGGCGTCCCCGAGAGGACTCGAACCTCCGACGCATAGTTTAGGAAACTAACGCTCTATCCTGCTGAGCTACGGGGACACGACGTGAATGCGGCGCATACATGCTGCTTTCACTACCTTTTATTATATGTGTCGAATAAAATTTTGGCAAATCAATCCGTTTGTTTTAGGGCAAAACGGCCTTGCAGGAGGCGGTGTTGGAGGAGACGTTCCTTCAGTTCGCGGGAAGCAAGCTGTAAGAGGTGTTTTTCAAGATTATTCACGTTTCTCACCATTGGTAGTATTTGCTTAATTGTATCACCCATATATATAGACTAACAGGGTGAAAAGTTCTGGTTTTGTAAAAACTGTTTCATACAAAAGCATGTGAACGGAAATAATGTTACAATTATATATACAAGTCTGAATAACTTTCGGGAGGGAATAATGACAGAAGCAACAATCAAAACCACTCACCAAAAGGCGTCATTCACAAAAATCACGAGGCGAATGATTTTTATCCTGATCGGTGCTGCACTCGTGTCAATCGGACTGGAAATATTTCTGGTTCCCAATCGTATTATTGATGGAGGGGTTGTCGGGATCTCCATTCTCCTGTCTCATGTGACCGGTTGGTCTTTGGGATTATTTTTGTTTCTGCTGAACTTGCCGTTTCTCATCATAGGATACAAGCAAATTGGCAAAACATTTGCACTCTCCACCTTGTTCGGTGTTATCGTGATGTCGGTCGGAACAACGTTGCTGCACCCCGTACATAGTCTAACGGATGACCCGCTGCTTGCTGCGGTGTTCGGCGGCATTATTTTGGGCGTCGGTGTCGGGATGGTTATTCGGAACGGCGGTTCGCTCGACGGCACGGAAATCGTGGCTATTTTGATCAATAAAAAAGTTCCGTTTTCCGTGGGCGAAATTGTCATGGGCTTTAATATCTTTATCTTATCGAGTGCGGGCTTTGTGTTCGAATGGGATCACGCAATGTATTCGCTGATCGCGTATTACATTGCCTTTAAGATGATTGACCTGACAATTGAAGGTTTCCAAGAGTCCAAATCGGTCTGGATCATCAGCGAACAGTTCCGCGATATCGGGGATGCTCTCTTGGCGCGGCTGGGACGTGGAGTGACGTATTTGACCGGAGAAGGCGGCTATAGCGGTGACGACAAAAAGGTGATCTTTTGCGTAATCACACGATTGGAGGAAGCGAAGCTGAAGTCGATCGTGGAAGAAATCGATCCCGCTGCGTTTCTGGCGATCGGCAATATTCACGACGTCCGAGGCGGCCGCTTCAAGAAAAAGGACATTCACTAACGAAAAATTGGCGAGAAGGAAGGGGAGCTCATGGGGAAAACAGTGCATTCCGGTCCAACCAAACTGCCTCGCATACCAGATCCGTCATTGTGGGTGAGCCCACTGCCATTTGGAGTAGGAAAGGTCAAACCGCATCACGCGCTTGACACAATGAAAGTGGTTTGGGAAAACCGGGATAATTTGCCGTATGCATACCGGATTTTGACCCAAGGTGTTTGCGATGGCTGCGCGTTAGGCGTATCAGGCTTGCGCGATCAAACACTGGACGGTCCCCATTTATGTAGCACCCGACTCAATGTCCTTCGCCTCAATACCATGCCTCCGATCAAACCAGACCTTTTACATAGCGAAATAACAGAGCTCCGCAAGCTGAGCAGCGCCGATTTGCGCAAGCTCGGGCGCATCCCCTACCCGCTTATTCGCCGGAAGGGGGAAACCCGTTTTAGCCGGTTGTCCTGGGATGCTGCGCTGGATGCCGTCGCAGGCAAAATTAGGCGGGTATCGCCCAAGCAATTGGCTTTTTACATGACAGCGCGGGGAATCACGAATGAATCATATTATGTCGCGGCAAAAGTGGCACGTTTCCTCGGAACCAACCATATCGACAATGCCTCGCGCATTTGCCATTCGCCCTCGAAAACGGCCTTGAAGCGTTCGGTGGGAATTGCCGCATCGAGCTGCAGCTATAGCGACTGGATCGGCACGGATGTGCTGGTGTTTTGGGGGAGCGTTGCTGCAAACAACCAGCCCGTGTCGACCAAATATATGTATGCCGCCAAGCGGAAAGGAACGAAGGTCATCTGCATCAATCCGTATCACGAGCCTTCGATGGACTCCTACTGGATCCCCTCAATCCCCGAATCAGCTTTGTTTGGCACCAAATTGACCGATGATTTTTACCAAGTAAACATAGGCGGAGACATCGCTTTTATGAACGGCGTCATGAAGCGTTGGTTCGAGATGGAGGAAAAGCAGCGCGGGAGCGCGGTGAACCATGCTTTCGTAGCGGAGCACGTCAAAGGCTATGACGATCTGCAAAAACATGTGAAACAGCAGGACTGGGCTGCGCTCGAAAAATCTTCGGGCATTTCGCAGGCGAGGATGCGTCAGTTCGCAGAGCTGCTGGCAAAAGCCAAGTCCGCCGTGTTTGTCTGGAGCATGGGGCTGACCCAGCATCGTTTTGGGACAGACAACATCTCACAGGTGGCCAATCTCGCGCTGCTGCGCGGTTTCCTTGGGCGCGAAAACTGCGGATTGATGCCGATACGCGGCCATTCCGGCGTGCAGGGGGCAGGAGAGATGGGAGCAGACCCATTCAGCTTGCCGGGCGGCGACTGCAAGGAGAAAGACATCCGCAGGCTGGAGAAGCTTTGGGGCTTTTCGTTGCCGAGATGGCAAGGCGACATTGTTGGCGTCACACTCGAGAATGCGCTGCTGCCCGATGATCATGAACGGCGCTGTAAAGTGTTCTACACCTCCGGGGGCAATTTTTTGGAAACGATGCCTAACCCTGACCATGTACGGCAATGTCTTGAACAAATCGAGCTGCGCGTTCACCAAGACATCATTTTGAACACCTCGACATTGGTTGATGCCAGGGAGGCGGTCATCGTGCTTCCGGCAATGACCCGCTTCGAACAACCGGGTGGCGGGACGTCCACGTCAACCGAGCGGATGGTCTACTTTTCACCCGAGATCGAAGGGCCGCGGATCGCAGAAGCGAGGGCAGAATGGCAAATTTTTGTTGACCTTGCCGCCCGTGTCAAACCCGAGCAAAAGCAGAGAATCTGGTTTGACGATGCGAGCCAAATTCGGGAAGAGATCGCTAAGGCGGCACCTGCGTATGACGGGATCCAGCATTTGAAAAACAGAGGCGATTTTTTTCAGTGGGGCAACGCCTATTTATGTGAGGACGGGATATGTCCGACACCTGATGGAAAAGGACAGCTTCTCGCCATCGCATTGCCGGAGTTTCGCAAAGCGGAAGGGCAATTTTTTGTGACGACAAGGCGAGGCAAGCAGTTTAATTCCATGGTGTATGGCAGCAAAGATCCGTTCAACGAAGCGGAGCGGACACATGTGCTGATGCATCCGAAAGATGCGTCCAAATTGATGATCGCGGAAGGCGATGCCATCGTCGTATACAATCAGCACGGCACTTTCTATGGAAAAGCTAAATATGCAGATGTGCTCGCGGGAAATATACAGTTGTACTGGCCGGAGGGCAATTGCCTGATGCCCAAGGGTGTTTTTGAAAAGCATGCGGGCATTCCGTCATACAACACTTCGGCGATTGTAGAGAAGGCCGAGACGTTTTATGCTCAAAAGGATCGCAAGTATAAAGAAAAGCGGATTGAGGAGCTTGAGCTGGATATCGGATGAGCTTTTTGGTCTCAGAAAGAAGCGTGAATAAGATATGGAGCGATTGAAGCAACAAATTGATTTTTTGATTGAAATCGACAAGCTGAAGCATGTGTTTCGACAGACCGTTCTCATCGATGGCTCGCGACAGGAAAATGATGCGGAGCATTCCTGGCACCTCGCTATGCTCGCGATGATTTTGCATGAGCATGCCAACGAGCCTGGCCTTGATTTGCACAAGATCATCAAAATGGTGCTGATCCACGATTTAGTCGAGATCGATGCAGGAGATACCTTCATTTACGACGAGAAGGGGAACCTTGATAAAGCGGAGCGGGAGCAGGCGGCAGCAGATCGAATTTTTGCGATTTTGCCTGCTGATCAAGCTGCCGAGCTGCGCGCATTATGGGATGAATTCGAGCAACGGGAAACGGCTGAAGCTCGGTTTGCCGCAGTCATCGATCGCCTGCAACCGCTCATTCACAATTATGTAACAGAGGGCACCTCATGGAAAAAGAACAATGTGACCGCTGACAAAGTGATCGCCCGCAATCGATTTATCCGCGATGTATCTGAGCCGCTGGGCATTTACGTGGAAGAATTGATTGCCGATTCGGTCAAAAAAGGTTATTTGCGCTCTTGCTAAACAGCAAGGGCGTTTACTCTTTTCTTTGCCAAAAAATGATATAATAAGCTAAAATTCGATTTCATACTTACAAGAAAGGGGATGTGTGATGATCCAGCTTGTCCGTAAAACGTTAACGAACAAAAACGGCTTTATGATTTTTATCCTGTGGAATCATCTGGCGATAGCCGCCTTGCTATCGTTTTTTCTCCCGGAAGTTTCATTTTGGAAGGTTTCTTCCATAGGGCTGGTGATCACGCTTGCTGTATCCCCTTATTACTTTCTCCATAAACAAAGCAAACTGATTCGGTATTTGGTGGCTATCGGCTTGATCCATTATGCGATCTCCTTTGACCTGATTACCGAACAGACGGAAGTGAAGTATCATATCTTCATTATTCTCGGCTTACTAGCTGCTTATCTTGATTGGAAGCTAGTCACCGCTTCCACCGCCGTTTTTTTCGTGGCTATTACAGGCGGGTTCTTTTCTGGCTATATTGATGTATTTGATACGCATGCGCTGGCGAATTATTTGCTGGAAGCCGTTTCTCTTGTTTTGATGAATATCGGCCTCACCTATTTGTGCTTGTCGGGACAAGCTTCCTTGAAGCAGGCGGAAGGGGCAAGGCAGATTGCGGAGGAAAACGGCCAGCGATTGAGCATGCTGTTTGAAGAGGTCGCCCAGGTGACGGAAAAACTGGATCGTGCGTCCGGCCATGTGAATGGTGCGGCTGGCAAGACCCGTCAGTACACGGATGAGATGATGACAGCATTCCGAGAGGTGTCGACCGGCATGGAGTCGCAAGCGGTTTCGACCAACAAAATTGAGCTCGATATTCAGTCTATCGACCGCGAAATCACGGAGGTCAATCATCGGGCAAACCAAATGAAAGAATCGTCGGAAGAAAACAACCGCGTCCTGATTACAGGCATCATGATGATGGAGCAGCTTTCCGAGCAGATGAACCAGATTGTCAGAACTGTGCGCACCGCGTCGGAAACTATCTATGAATTGAATACAAGTGCCGAAAAAGTCGAGCAAATCATCGGCGCCATCAACCAAATCGCGGCCCAAACCAATTTGCTCGCGCTGAATGCGGCGATTGAATCGGCAAGAGCGGGCGAGCATGGCAGAGGCTTTGCGGTGGTTGCGGACGAAGTGCGCAAGCTGGCTGAACAAAGCGCACAGGCGACGCAGGAAGTGGCCGAAATACTCGGTGGACTTCGCGAAAAGAGCGAAAATGCCGTTCGGCAGACTAAGGAAGGCGAGTCGTCCGTTGCCAAAGGACAGCAATTCGCGACACAGACGGTGCAATCGATGGGCCAGGTAAAAGAAGGGATGGAAAGCTTCCGTCACGCAGTCGAGAAGGTGCTGAGCAGCATGGATGCAGTGCAGCGGCGTTCAGGGGAAGTCGCAGCGGAAATGTCCAACATCACTGCCATCACCGAACAATCGGTTGCCAGCATGGAGGAGCTTTTCGCCAATGCGGAGGAGCAGCGGGCACAGGTTAAAGAGATCGCTGAGGAAATCCAGCATTTGAACCAGTTGTCGAACACATTAAAGAAGACGTTGGCATAGGAATCGTAGCAAAGATGGACGGCTCATTGATCGAGCCGTCTTTTCCTGTCAAAAGGCGGCAACAGCATGTTTTTACGTGAACAGGAATGGAAAGAATCGACCAGCGGGTACAATGGTCATAGGTGGAAAGGGGAGCAGAGCGTGAGTACAGATGTGCAGAAGCATGAACGTTTCATGCAAGAGGCGATTGAAGAGGCAAAAAAAGCAGCACTGATAGGAGAAGTACCCATCGGTGCTGTCATTGTGCGCAATGATGAAATCATCGGCAGGGGCTATAATCTCAGGGAAACGAAAAAAGATCCGACACTGCATGCGGAAATGATCGCGATTCGCGAGGCGAGCGAGCGCCTTGGCGGATGGCGCCTGTTAGGCTGCACGCTGTATGTCACATTGGAGCCTTGTCCGATGTGTGCTGGAGCCATCGTTCAATCCCGCATCGAGCAGGTTGTGTTCGGCGCGCCTGATCCGAAGGCGGGGTGCACCGGGACGCTGATGAATCTGCTGGACGAGCCCCGGTTTAACCATCAGGTTCCGGTCATAAGCGGTATCCTGCAAGATGAGTGTGCGGTATTGCTGAAAGATTTTTTTCGCGCGTTGCGCGCGCGACGCGGCTAGTCCTTGTTGGGTCCGCGCAAATTTTCCAGCTCGGTTTCCGTCAGCTCGCGATATTCGCCAGGAGCAAGGGATTCGTCTAGCACAAGCGTGCCCATGCGCAACCGTTTCAAATACGTCACGTTCAGTCCGAACGCAGCGAACATGCGCTTCACTTGATGGAATTTCCCTTCCATGATCGTGACTTTTGTCTCCGATTGGTGTTCGTCAGCGGACAAAATCTCCAGCTTGGCTGGGAGCGTCGTGAAATCTTCCAGCTCAACGCCTTTGGCGAAGCCGGCGATGTGCTCTTCGGTTACGCGGCCATCAACGCGTGCGAAATATTCTTTGTCGACCTTTTTCTTCGGCGATGTCAGGTTATGCGAAAGCTGGCCATCATTGGTCAAAAGCAGCAGGCCTTCTGTATCGATGTCCAATCGACCGACAGGATGCACCTTCACGGCCCATTCGGTCGGCAACAGTTCTACGACAGTCTCGTGGCGAGAGTCCTCCGTCGCGGAGATGACCCCTGGAGGCTTGTTCATCATGACATAAATCCACCGTTTAAAGGAGAGGACATGTCCGTCCAGCTTGATGACTTGCGTATCGGGAATAATATGCATCCCAGGGTCTGTTGCGACAACCTCGTCGACGGTGATCAGCTGTTGCTTGACCAGCTGCTTCACTTCCTTGCGTGTGCCGACCCCCATATTGGCGATGACTTTATCAAGACGTTCACGTTTCATTCGATTTCCTCGCTTTGTTTAGATACTGTAATCCATATTGGCGGATTGGGACAGGAAAATCAAGCAATACAAAATTTCACTCTTGCGTGTTGAAATGATTTTTGCTATATTAAATTCTACTGATAGGTTATATGGAGAGATACCCAAGTGGTCATAAGGGGACGCACTCGAAATGCGTTAGGCGTCGTGAGGCGTGCGTGGGTTCGAATCCCACTCTCTCCGCCACTATCAACCTTACTAAAAACGAACCAGAGCATATTTTTGCCGAACAGGCGGGGATATGCTCTTATTTTTTACATAGAAAAAGAAGGCAGGCACATGGCAGCCTTCTTTTTTTGTACTATCAAAAAGTTTAAGTTCGCTAACGCTTAAACGGAAGATAGTATAAGTGCAACTAAGGCTCCGCCAAAGGCTTGACGTAGCCAAGTTTTCTAATGGCCCAGACATTATTCGCTGTCCAGCTTCCGGACAGGAGGAATTTGATAGCGGCCTTCAAGCATGTCTGGCTTTGGCTCGAACATGCGCAGCATCAGATTGAAGGTTCCTTTTGGGGCTGGGAGCCAGTTGCTTTCGTTTCCTTTTGGCGGTGTTTGCTGAATGTAAAAATCGAGCGAACCGTCATCATTGTATCGCAAGCCTTTTGTAAGACTGCCGAGGGAATACCGGCCGATACTGTTAGGAACCAGGAAAAAATCATCGCCATACAAAGTCACCGACCAAAATGCATCGACTTTTGGCAGCTGCTTCGCATCGAAATGGAGGACATAGCGATTGGCGCCGTTTAATTGTGCGTTGCTCTCGTCGACGAATGTGCGGGCATAGATCTCTTCACTTGGCACATTTGCCCCGAGGAGCGAATAGGCGATGTAGGCACGCTGAAGGAATCGATCGCCATAGGTCCCGATGGAAAGGTCGCGAGCCCATCCGTTGATTGTCTCGCCGAAAAGCGGTCCGCTATCCGCGATAATTGACGGGGCGTCCTTCATGGCGCGTTTTAAGCCAGCGATTGTCGGGGCATCCCACTTTTTCAAGTCCAATCCTTTGCCGGGGACGATACCGATCGGCGCGAATTGATTGAGCAGCACGGAATCGGCTTGCGGCGGCGGATTTTTTTTCATTGCTTCCGTCATCACGGTGAAAAAAGCCAGTGGGCTTTGTAAAATGTCCTGATAGAGTGTCGGTGAAAGTGAGACTTGCGGCTTCTGGGGAGCTGCTTCGCTTGGCGACTCCAAAGTGAACTGCTTTTCCAAACGGATGGCATCAGCCAAATCGTCAGGGCCGTTCACACCCACCCTTCCGATTAGCCATACAGTGTTGGTTGGCGCTTTGATCGTGGAGGCCGTTGCAGGGAGCGAGCCTTTCCAAGTAGGGCCAACGATGACATAGTCATTTTTTTGTTGCTGGGTCGACCTGACCGAAACGTTTTGAAGCGTGTTGGTATAGAGATCAAGCATTTGCACCGTATAGTACCGATTGGTTGGATCGCTTGGCACATGCAAGGTGACAGGGGCTTTACTCAAATTGAGCCAGGCGGCGAAATAGAGTGTATCGGTATTCGGAGAGACGACGCCTCTGAAATCGGGTGTCGCCAGATTCTCGGTATAATAAAATTGATTGATCGGGGCTGCCAGCTGCAGCGAACCCGCTTTGGTCGCCTGCATGACAACAAGCGGATAGCCGTAAATGTATGCCTGAACGCCGAGCACATACGCAAGCTGTTCACGGCTAAGTGGCTTGTTTTGCGGTTGTGCAGGCTCCTCGGACGCATGGATCGGGGCAGGCATAACCGATGTCGTCAGAAAAATGATTGTCAGCAGAATGCCGAGAAGCATACCCCTGTTCTTTGTTATCATAAGTACATCCCTCCACTGTCGGCTAGTCGTATTGTTTTAAGGTGGATGTGATCTTATGCAGGATTCTTACAAACCTGTAATACTCCTGTAAGGAGAATCGATGGGAATGCTAAAGGCAATGAAATAAAGTAGGAGCGATAAGGTAAATTAGGGGGAGTGGCGTCATGGCCATTTTGGAAGTGAAAAACGTAACCAAGGTGTACGAGGGAAGACTGTCGTACCGTGCCTTGTCCGATATAACAATGACAATCGATGAAGGGGAGTTCGTCGGTATCATGGGACCATCTGGGAGTGGAAAAACAACCTTTCTCAATATGGTGTCAACGATTGATTCGCCAACTTCGGGGATTGTGCTGATCGGTGGAAAGAACCCACATAAGCTGAAAAAACATGAGCTGGCCCTGTTTCGCCGCAGGGAGCTCGGCTTTGTCTTCCAAAACTTCAACCTGCTCGATACGCTCACGATTCGCGAAAATATCGTGTTGCCGCTCACCTTGGATGGTGTGAACGTGAAGGAAATGGAGGAAAAAGTGACGGTGGTGGCGCAAAAGCTGGGCATCAGCGAAATATTGGACCGCCGAACCTATGAAATCTCCGGAGGGCAAGCGCAGCGAACGGCCATGGCCCGTGCGGTGATTCATGCTCCCAAGCTGCTCTTGGCCGATGAGCCGACGGGGAATCTCGACTCCAAGGCTTCCCGCGATGTACTGGAAACGATGCAGCAAATCAACCAGGTGAGCGGAACAACCATGTTGATGGTGACGCATGACCCGCTTGCCGCAAGCTATTGCGATCGGGTGATTTTTATCAAAGACGGGAAGCTGTACAATGAGATTCACCGGGGGGAGAACCGTCAGGCGTTTTTCCAGAATATCATTGATGTGTTGTCCCTGTTGGGAGGGAACGCGTATGACCTTTCGACAGTTGGCGTTTAACAATGTGCTGCGGAACAAGCGCACCTATGCCGCTTATTTTCTGAGCAGCGCTTTTTCCGTGATGGTTTTCTTCGTGTATGCGATGTTCATGTATCATCCCCAGATCGAACAGACTGCGCTTCGCGGCCTGGTGGTCGAGGCGATGCGGGTCGCTGAGGGGATCATCTATGTGTTCTCGTTTTTCTTCATTCTTTATTCCGTTGGTGCCTTTTTCAAATCGCGGAAAAGAGAGTTCGGCGTGCTGATGATGCATGGCATGTCGCAAGGGCAGTTGAATCGGATGGTTTTTCTGGAAAACATGCTGATCGGCTTGGCATCGATGGTGACCGGTATCGGGGCCGGTATGATCAGCTCCAAGCTGATTCTTTTGATCGGTGTGCGCGTATTGAACATGGACCAGCTGCCATTTTACATGCCGGTCCGAGCGATACTGCTGACCGCCGTTTCGTTTTCGCTGCTATTTTTGGTCATTTCGCTTTTCACGGCATTTTTTGTGCGGGGCAGCAGGTTGATCGAACTGCTGCAAGGGAGCGTGAAGCCTAAGAAAGAACCGAAGGCATCGGTCATTCTCTCACTCCTGTCAGCGGTTTTGATCGTGTCTGCCTACTATCTTTCGGTGACCACCACAGAATATACGATCGGAATTCGTCTCATCCCAGTCGTGCTGATGGTAATAGTGGGCACGTATTTCTTCTTCACGCAGCTGAGCGTGTTCAGCATCCGCCTTTTGAAGCGGAACCGGCAATTTTTTTGGAAGCAGACCAATCTAGTCACACTCTCTGATTTGGCATACCGGATGAAGGACAATGCGCGCATTTTTTTCCTCGTCACAATGGTATCGACAGTGGCGTTCTGTGCGGTAGGGACTCTGGCTTCGACTGCCTTTCTTGAACAGCAGGCGAAAGATAATTCGCCATTCGCGTTCAATTACATCGTGGAGACGTCGAAGCTCGGGACAGTCACGATTCCCGGTGAAATTGAAGACGGATTGAAAAATGCGAATGTGCCGTTTGATAAAGTCCGGGCAGATACAAAAAGCCAAACGAGCGTCCAGACAGGAAACCGGGTGACGCTTGTGAAAGAATCCGACTTCAACCGGATCGCAGCGAAGCTTGGGTATCCGCAGGAAAAGCTGAACGGACGGGAAGCGCGATTCATTCCGCCGAGTCTATATAGCGCCAAGGAATTTGATGAGTACAACAAGGAAGTAACGTTCAAAGAATCCGATATCACTGTGTTTGCGACCGGGCGGGTAGAAAAATCGGTGCTGCCGTCTTATGTCCTGGGGGGCAACATCTTGCTCGTTTCCGATCGGGTTTTCGCGCAAATTACTCGACCGATTGAAGCGGAAACCTTCATCGGCTACAATGTAGTGGACTGGAAAAAAACGGAGAAACTCGGCGAAGCGCTGACGAACAAAGAACCGATACCGGACACGCATGAATATTTTTCGTCATTCGCCTATCAGGTAATGATGATGAAGCAGGCATCGGGTGCCATGCTGTTTATCGGCGTACTGGTGGGAGCCGTCTTTTTCATCGCGGCGGGCAGCTTCCTTTATTTCCGGTTGTATACGGATTTGGAGCATGATCAGCGCCAATACCAGGCCATCAGCAAGATTGGGCTAACCGAGAAGGAATTGAATCAGATTGTGACCAGGCAGCTGCTCTTGCTGTTTTTCGTGCCGATCGTGATGGCGATGATTCACAGCGGCTTTGCTTTTGTGGCGCTGCAAAGTGTGATTTATTATCCAATCGCGATTCATACGATTACGGTGCTCGCATGCTTCTTGATCGCACAGGTGATGTATTTCCTACTGATTCGTGCCCGTTACCTCAGACATGTGAAGGCGGTCATTTCTTAGTATTTTGTGAAAGTGTGCAGGGTTTTTGCGAATTGCCTCGTCTATACGAGTATAGACGACTGGGGCGTTGCCGGTTGAGACAAGGAAAAAGCTTGTCCCAACCGGCAAACGAGGGAACCTAGAGAAAGAGGGTTGTCGATGAGTACGATTATGGTCGTTGAAGACGATGCCAAAATTGCGGAATTACTGCAATCCCATATAGAAAAATACGGTTATCATGCTGTAGTCGCGGATGATTTCGGAAAGGTGTTTGATCTGTTCCAAAAAATTCGGCCCGACCTAGTTTTGCTTGATATCAATCTCCCTAGCTTTGACGGGTATTATTGGTGCAGGCAGATCCGGCGCGTGTCGACCTGCCCCATCATCTTTATTTCCGCGCGTACGGGGGAGATGGATCAGGTGATGGCGCTGGAAAACGGGGCTGACGATTACATCACGAAGCCGTTTCACTATGAGCTGGTGATGGCCAAAATCCGCAGCCAGCTGCGGCGCAGCGTCGGCGAATACGCTCCGAAGATGGAGGAACGTACAGTGGAGGTCGAGGGGCTGGTCCTCTATCCGGAGCGGATGGAGGTTCATTGGGACGGTCACCTGCTCGAGTTGAGCAAAAAAGAAGCGCTGCTCCTGGAGCTGTTGATGAAGCGCTCTCCGCGCGTGACCAGTCGGGAAGCACTGCTGGATAAGCTGTGGGATGACCAAAATTTTGTCGATGAAAATACACTCAATGTCAATGTGGCTCGCGTCCGTAAAAAATTGCAGGATGCGGGAATTGAGGGGGCCATCGAGACGGTTCGGGGAGCAGGCTACCGTTTGGTCGTGACGTGGAGGGATGATGCATGAAGCTTTTTTGGCGAGAGCATCTTCCGTTGCTGCTGCTTCAGACCGTCATATTGTTTTTTGTCCTTCTGATCTATTGGCTGGATGGGTATCGGAATTTGCCAACGGCGCTGTATAGCGTCTTTTTTGGCTATTTTTTGCTTTCCGGCTACTTGCTGTATCGGTATGTCACCCATAAATCGTTTTACAAACGTCTGTCAGAGCCGATGGAAATCTGGACGGAACGCAATCGGCGGAAAGAGGCGGCGCCTTTACCGCAGGCGCTTTTTGAACTGCTGGACTCACAGTATAGACGGTATCAGGAGCAGATCCATACTTATGAACGCAAGCAGCAGGAGCACGTCACGTTCATGAATCAATGGGTGCATCAGATGAAGACCCCGCTATCGGTCATCCATCTCACAGTGCAGGAAGAGGATGATCCCCGTCTGGAAAGCATCCGGGAAGAAGCGGATCGGATCGGCAAAGGCTTGGAGATGGTGCTGTATATGTCCAGGCTGGATACATTTGAGCATGACTTCCGGGTGGAGTCCGTCTGTCTCAAAAAAATCGCCAACGACGTCATTCACGAAAACAAACGCCTGTTTATTCGCCATTATGTGTATCCGAAGGTGGAGATCGAAGAAGGGCTGACGGTTCATACCGATGCGAAATGGCTGACTTTCATCGTGAATCAGTTGATCACCAATGCCATTCGCTACTCGTCGGGGACGCGGGAAAACATCGTGGTTTCCGCTCATCTGCGCGGGGATGACACTGTCCTTGAGATCCGTGATCGAGGAGTCGGCATACCCAAAATGGACCTAAAGCGAGTATTTCGCCCCTTCTTTACGGGAGAAAACGGTCGGAAGTTCAGCGAATCGACCGGTATGGGATTGTATTTGGTCAAGGAAGTATGCGATCGGTTAGGACATACGGTCGAATTGGAATCGGAACAAGGCGTGGGGACAACCGTACGCATCGTTTTCCGGCGAATGGAGTCATAATTTTTTCAACTGAACACTGCAACCGGTAAGAAAACTTTCTACCATGTTTATGATTTCATGGAGGAAAGGTGTACTTAGGGGCTGTCTTTCCTCAACTGGATAGGTTTATCGCTTGCTTAGCATCTTGTTCTTTGATATGATTACTTTGCTGTGCTAGACGGGGAGGTTGCGGTGCCCTGTAACCTGCAATCCGCAATAGCAGGGTTGAATTCCTGTCAGAGGAGTTCTCATGTGAGGCTGCCTTGTAGGGGCGGTGTTGAGGAGCGGGTCCTGTGCGACGCGAACCCATGAACCTGGTCAGGTCCGGAAGGAAGCAGCCATAAGTGGTATTTCGCGTGTGCCGCAGGGGTGCCTGCTCTGAGCTGGCCCTACAAGTAACGCTTGGATGGGAATATTCAATGGCAGGTGCACAGCATCCTACTAAAGCGATAAACGGTTTGTCCTTTTGGACAGGCCGTTTTTTATTTTACAGATAAGGATTTAAAAATTCTTATACAGTATAAGGGCAACCGCGGATCCGCCAATAAGCATGGCGTAGCCAGGTTTTCTAATCGAAGATTCGATAAAATGTTTCATTGAATTGCATGGAAAGCTTCAATGCGTCACTAAACGTGGCGTTTTTTGTTAGATTGTGGCGGATGTCCTCGAAACATTTTCATGCCGCACAAGACTTGATGCGGAAGGGCTTACAATATCGTTTGACGAATTTTCAAGAAAAGTTTGACTGAATATTCGAATACGAGTTGGGGGGGCAACGGATGCGTTCGTTACAATCTTTGCAGCAACGGTTTGCCGAGAAGTTGACCGCTTCACCACATCTTGGGGTAGTGCTACTTGATCAGGATGCGCATCTTGTGGAAATCAGTCAGATGGCTTGTAAAGTGTTAGGAATCAACCGGGCAGAGGTCATGGGAAAACACATTGATCAGGCATTCGCCGGGATTCCAGAAGATAATCGCCTGGTGCAGAGGGAACTGCTCGCCGGAGTCAAAGTACATAATCAAGCAATTTCCTGGACCAACAGCAATCAGCGCTATGAACTTTTGGTCGATTCAAATACCCTCCACAATGATGAGGGAGAATGCATCGGCGCTTACGTGCTGTTTAAAGACATTACCAACCTTCGATCCTTTGAGCAAAAAATTGAAAGAAGCGACCGCTTGGCCATGATCGGCCAAATTGCCGCCGGCACCGCGCATGAAATACGCAATCCGCTCACGTCGATCAAAGGATTTTTGCAAATGTTTCTCAAGTCGTTTACAGAAAGCGGAATGGAGCGGGAACGTTCCTATACGGAAATCATGTTGACGGAGATTAACCGGATCAACGCGCTGGTCAGCGAATTCCTATTGCTAAGCAAACCGCGCGATGTGCAATACTCGCTGGTAGACCTGAACACGGTGTTTGCCGAGATTTTGCCGATCGTGGAGAGCCAGGCGCTGCTACACGGAATCGAGGTGCAGTATCTAGCAGGGGATTTGCCGCTGGTGGTCGGGGATACCGAGCTGTTGAAGCAGGTTTTTCTGAACATTTGCAAGAACGGCCTGGAAGCGATGGGGAAAGAAGGCGTGCTGTCGATCGATCATCATGTCGAGGCGGATTCCGACCGAATCAGCATCAACATTCATGATAATGGACCGGGAATCCCGCTTTACGTCATCGATAAAATATTTGATCCGTTTTTCACCACAAAAGACGAAGGGACGGGTTTGGGTCTGTCTGTTTGTCAAAAGATCGTTCACGATATCGGAGGGCAAATTCGCATCTCATCGAAGGGATACGGTACGACCTTTCATATTCTCCTGCCGTATCTATGACGCTGTCCCTTCCCCGTACGGGAGGGGCATTTTTTTTCGGACTGTCCGCACAAAAGCATGCACTGCGTCACCTCGTTTGTTTGAAAATGGCATACGGTATAGTATAATAAATTAGATATATTCTTGGCTGTACCGATCATACGGGACAGATTGGAAGTGGCAAAAATGGCGTATACAGCGCTTTACCGGGTGTGGAGACCGCAAACCTTCGGGGACCTTGTGGGGCAGTCGCACGTAACGACGACGCTTCGCAATGCGATCCGCGAAGAACGACTTTCACACGCCTATTTGTTTAATGGACCGCGTGGAACAGGGAAAACCAGTGCGGCCAAAATCATGGCGAAAGCAGTAAACTGTGAGCAGCCGCAGGATGGGGAGCCATGCAATGAGTGCCAGGCATGCCGCGCGATTACAGATGGCGCCGTGACCGATGTCTTGGAAATTGACGCTGCCTCCAACCGCGGTGTAGAAGAAATTCGGGATATTCGCGACAAGGTAAAATTTGCGCCGAGCGATGTGACCTACAAGGTGTACATCATTGACGAGGTGCATATGCTGACCACGGAGGCGTTTAACGCTCTGCTCAAAACCTTGGAAGAGCCACCTTCGCACGTGCTGTTCATCTTGGCGACGACCGAGCCGCATAAATTGCCGGCGACGATTATTTCGCGCTGTCAACGTTTTGACTTTCACCGGATCTCCTTGCAGGAGACCGTTGGCCGTTTGCGGCATATCTGTGATTCACAGCAGGTTGAAGTAGAGGAGCAGGCCCTGCAGCTTGTGGCCAAAAAGGCCGAGGGCGGGATGCGCGATGCGTTGAGCCTCCTGGACCAAGCCATCAGCTACAGCGGGACGAAAGTTACGCTTGGCGATATCATCCAAATTACGGGCACGGTCTCGCAAACGTACTTCTCTGTGCTGGCCAAGCTGATTGCCGAGCAGGATGTCTCCGGTGTCATGGAGCAATTTGATCAGGTGATGGTGCAGGGGAAAGACCCCGAGCAATTTTTGCATGATTTCATGTTTTATTATCGCGATATGCTGTTGGCGAAAACAGCGCCGAAGCTTCAGGAGATTGTCGAGCGAGCGATGGTGGACGAACAGTTCATGCAGGTCGCGGAACAATATTCCGTACCGCTGCTGTATGAGGTAATCGAATCGTTGAGTCAAGCATTGACCCAATTGAAGTGGTCGACCTACGCACGCGTACTCGTCGAGCTGACGTTGGTGAAGCTGTGCCAGCCGACGGTGAAGCAAGCAACGGGATCGGTGCAGGTGTCCGTGCAGGCAGAAGCAGCATCGTCGGATGAGGTTCAGATTTTGACCAGACGGGTGGCGATGCTCGAGGAGAAGATCACGCAGCTGCTCGCTGGCCAAGTGGTGGGAGCAGGCGCAGTCCCGGCTACAGCTGAAAAAGCGAAAACGCGTGAACCGCGCAGAACGGCTTCTTCAATAGGCGGAGCGCGCGCACCGATCACCAAAGTGCGTGACGCGGTTCGCTCGATCGATGAAGGGTTGACCCAACGGGTGCGCGGCTCCTGGAGCCAGATTTTGAATGAGATCAAAAAGGTCAAAATCCAATACCAGGCTTGGATCGTGAACGGCACGCCGGTGGCAGCCAGCCAGGATGCGCTTATTGTCGTCTTTACCAGCTCGATTCACTGCGAGAAAACGATGGAAGCCGAGCTGAGAAGCGTCGTCGAGCGAACGGTACAGCTCGTATGTGGCAAACCGCTGGCGCTTCTGTCCATCATGGAGGAAGAATGGCAGGAGTTGCAGGTGCAGGTGGGTGAGACTGAGGCTGCCAAGGAAAAAAATCCGGATGAACCCGATCCTTTTGTCGCAGAGGCGCTTAAACTTGTAGGAGAGCATTTGTTAGAAATCAAAGACTAGCTGAAAGCGGGGAATTTACCATGAAAAACATGCAGCAAATGATGAAACAAGTTAAGAAAATGCAAGAAGATATGCAAAAAGCCCAGGAGGCACTAAAAGAGCAAGTTGTGGAAGCGTCTGTCGGCGGCGGAGCTATTACGGTAAAGGCAAACGGTCACAAGGAAATCGTAGCGATCACAATCAAACCGGAAGTCATCGATCCGGAAGATGCGGAAATGCTGCAAGACCTGGTTTTGACCGCTACAAACGAAGCACTGCGTAAAGTGGATGAGCTGACTGCCAAAGAAATGGGACGTTTTACAGGCGGTATGAACATCCCAGGCTTGTTCTAGGAGAACGACTATGTTCTATCCGGAACCCGTCTCCAGGCTTATTGAAGGCTTTATGAAGCTGCCGGGGATCGGTCCCAAAACGGCGGCGAGACTGGCGTTCTTCGTGCTCAACATGAAAGAAGACGATGTGCTCGATTTAGCAAAAGCGCTCGTCAACGCCAAGCGCCAGCTTCATTACTGCTCGGTTTGCAATAACATTACCGATGTTGATCCTTGCCACATCTGCAGCGACAAGCGGCGGGATGCATCGATCATTTGCGTCGTCCAGGAGCCGCGGGATGTGGTGGCAATGGAAAAAACGCGCGAGTTCCAAGGACAATATCATGTTCTCCAAGGGGCGATTTCGCCGATGGACGGAATCGGACCGGAAGACATCCGCATTCCCGATCTGCTGAAGCGGATTGGAGCAGATGAGACGGTCAAGGAAATCATCCTAGCGACCAATCCCAATGTAGAGGGAGAAGCGACGGCGATGTACTTGTCCCGCTTGATCAAGCCATTCGGCATCCGTGTTACGCGAATTGCACACGGTTTGCCGGTGGGCGGGGATCTGGAATACGCCGATGAGGTCACATTGACCAAAGCTTTGGAAGGACGCCGTGAAGTTTAATAAAAATGGAAAAGGACAGGGGAAAATCCCTTGTCCTTTTTTAATTCTCTGCAATATTAACAATTTCTTAATACCGACTTAACTTCACCTTCATCCTAACAAACTAGTATTACAAGTGTGAAAGGCAGAAGCAATCAAACACTCTTGTAAGGGGGCTTTATCTTGAAGAAGTTTTCAACCGCTTTGTTTGGATGTGTTCTCTCCGTTGGTTTACTGTTGGCTGGATGTGGCAATACACCTGCGCCAGCTAGTCAAGAGTCGGCACCGGCTCAATCGGCGACTCCAGCACCAACACCTGCACCAGAACCAACTAAGGCGGGTGCTCCAGTAACAGCAGTCGGTTCCACAGCATTGCAGCCTTTGGTTGAACAAGCTGCCAAAGACTTCATGGCGAAAAACGCAGGCGCACAAATTCAAGTGCAAGGCGGCGGTAGCGGTACTGGCTTGAGCCAAGTAGCGAACGGCGCAGCGACGATCGGTAACTCCGACATTTTCGCTGAAGAGAAAAAAGGAATTCCTGCAAACGAACTCGTTGACCATAAAGTAGCGGTTGTTGGAATGGTTGCCGCAGTCAGTCCAAAAGTCGGCATCGATAACCTGACGAAACAACAATTGATTGATATCTTCACAGGCAAAATCAAAAACTGGAAAGAAGTCGGCGGCGCAGACATGAAAGTGACGCTGGTAAACCGCGCGAAAAGCTCCGGTACACGTGCAGTCTTCAAAAAATTTGCCCTCGATGGCAACGAAGAAGCGGAAGGCATCACTGAGGATGCATCCGGTACAGTTCGTAAAATCATCAACGAAACACCTGGCGCAATTGGTTACCTAGCTCTCTCCTACATTGACGATTCGGTAAAAGCTCTGAAACTGGATGGCGTCGAAGCGAAAAAAGAAACCATCGTAGACAACAAGTACCCTGTTTGGGCGTATGAGCACATGTACACAAAAGGCGAAGCTGCTGACACAGCAAAAACGTTCCTCGATTTCATCCTGAGCGATGAAGTTCAACAAAAAACGGTAACAGACTTAGGCTTCATCCCAGTCACGGAAATGAAAGTAGAACGTGACGTAGAAGGTAAAGTTACACAAAAATAAGCAATGCTTGGCGAAGACGGAATAATGGGAATCGAGGGGTAGCATACCCCTCATTCTCCATGTTCGGGTAAGGGGGGAATATGATGAATTCTCAGCAGGGGACAATTGTAGAGAAAAATGTCATCAAGCAAGCCGGGGGTATTTCCAGCAGTGTCAATCAGACTGAGCTGAAACGCAAATTGCTGACAGCAAACAAAAGCCAGCAGATGGCAAGCTTTTTTGGTCGGATGTACACGATGGTTGCAGCAGGACTTTTAATCGTTGTCGTACTTTCCATCACGTATTTTATTGCTTCAAAAGGATTGTCCACGTTTTTTGTCGATAAAGTAAGCTTTACGGAATTTTTGAGTGGGACCAAATGGGACCCAGAGGATGACCCTGCTTCCTATGGAGCGCTTTCGTTTATTCTTGGTTCGTTTTTTGTGACTGCTTTGGCAGCTATCATTGCCGCGCCATTGGGAATCGGCGCAGCGATTTTCATGACTGAGATTTACCCGAAGTTTGGGAAAAAGGTGTTGAAGCCCGTAATCGAGTTGTTGGTCGGGATTCCATCTGTTGTATACGGCTATATAGGACTTACCGTTTTGGTACCTTTCATTCGTGATAGATTCGAAGTACTTGGCTTCAGCTTGCTGGCAGGGGGCATCGTCCTGGCGATCATGATTTTGCCGACGATCACGAGCGTCGCAACGGACGCGATCGAAGCGGTTCCGCAGGATATCCGCAATGCGTCGCTGGCTCTGGGTGCAACCCGTTGGCAAACGATTTGGAATGTTGTTCTCCATAGTTCACGACCTGGGTTGCTCACAGCGATCGTCCTGGGGATGGCCCGCGCGTTTGGTGAAGCGCTCGCGGTGCAGATGGTTATCGGGAACACGCTGAAGCTGCCGGGCTCCCTGCTTGACCCGATCAGCACGCTGACAAGCGGAATTACGCTGAACATGGGGAATACGATCCAAGGGACTCCTTACAACAATGCGCTGTGGAGCATGGCGTTGCTGCTGCTTTTGATGTCCTTTGCGTTTATTGCAATCATTCGGATTCTGGGGAGAAAGAAGTTGGTGCATAAATGAGTGCGAAAGCAATGGACCGCGTAGCGACGGTCATTTTGATGACATTTGCGGTTTTGATTATCGGTCTTTTGATTGGTTTGCTCGGCTTTATCCTGACACAAGGGTGGCATAAGCTTTCCCTCGATTTCATCACCTCTGCGCCTGATTTGGTCAATGCGGGCGGGGGGATCGGTCCGCAGCTCTTCAATTCGCTTTACCTGCTGGTGTTGACCATGATCATTTCGCTTCCGCTCGGCTTGGGTGCGGGAATTTACATGGCGGAATATGCGCCAGACAACAAATTCACGCAATTCATCCGCATTAGCATTGAGGTCTTGTCCTCGCTGCCATCGATTGTGGTCGGTCTGTTTGGTCTCCTCGTTTTCGTTACGATGACAGGCTGGGGATATACGCTGCTTTCCGGTGCGCTTGTCCTGACCGTCTTCAACCTGCCGCTGATGGTGCGGATCATTGAGGATGCAATTCGTAACGTGCCGCAAAATCAGAAGGAAGCGAGCTTGGCTCTTGGTATTACCAAGTGGAAAACGATTATTTCGGTTGTGCTGCCTGCAGCATTGCCAGGTATTATTACGGGAACGATTCTGGCTTCGGGCCGGATTTTTGGTGAAGCGGCAGCCCTGCTGTTTACAGCCGGCATGTCTTCGCCGGACCTGAATTTCCATGATCCGAGCCTCAGCAGCCCGACATCACCGCTCAACCCACTCCGTCCAGCTGAGACATTGGCGGTGCATATTTGGAAAGTAAACAGCGAAGGCTTGACGCCGGATGCACGCGATGTCGCTGATGGCGCTGCTGCGATTCTGGTCATTGCGGTGCTGGTGTTCAATTTGTCCGCGCGATGGTTCGGCAAATGGATTTATCGGAAAATGACGTCCGGTGCGTAACATCGAGAGGGATGGTGATGATAGTCAAATGAACACACTTGTAGAAAAAGATGTTGTCATTCAAGCAAGAGACCTGTCCGTCTCCTACGGTGAAAAAAAGGCGGTCAAAAATATCAATCTCGATATCCAGCGCAATTCGGTAATGGCGTTTATCGGCCCATCCGGCTGCGGTAAGTCGACGTTTTTGCGCAGCATCAACAGGATGAACGATCTGATTCCATCCTGCAAGGTGACCGGTTCGATCGAAATCGACGGAATTGCCATCAACGATCCGAAGGTGAACATCGAGGCGCTGCGCGAGATCGTGGGCATGGTGTTCCAACGGCCGAACCCGTTCTTCAAGTCGATTTATGAAAATATCGCGTTCGCGCCCCGATTCCACGGCATCAAAGGGAAGGCACAGCTCGATGAGATTGTGGAACAGAGCCTTCGCAAGGCAGCGCTCTGGGATGAAGTGAAGGATCGCCTGAATGCATCCGCATTGTCGCTGTCCGGTGGCCAGCAGCAGCGGCTGTGCATTGCGCGTACGATTGCGGTTCGCCCCTCCATCCTGCTTTTGGATGAACCAGCGTCCGCGCTTGACCCGATCTCCACGATGAAGATCGAGGAGCTGATTACCGAACTGAAGGAAGAGTACACGATCGTCATCGTAACGCACAACATGCATCAGGCTGCAAGGATATCCGATCAAACGGCATTCTTCCTGATGGGGGAGCTAGTGGAAGTAAACGACACATCAACACTGTTTACCAACCCTGCGGATAAAAAAACAGAAGAGTATATTACAGGACGTTTTGGTTGATGGAAACACCGGCACACATAGAGATGCCGGTGTTTTTTATTTTGGGTTTGACCGAATTAGTATAATTTTTCAGCAAAATTTCCAAGATAATATTCACCGGACTGACTCGGAGAGTTATATAATCGAGATTTAGATGACTCTTTTTTGCGAAAAAGACGACCCGCGAGAAAAAGTGCGACTTTTTTGCGTGGACAAACATATAGTGAAGTAGGAGCGTGAAGAGATGCAAGTACGACTGGGGCTGCAACCTGAGCTGCATCCGCGAAAGGAACGGGCAGTGACATGGGCGGTATTGATGCTCGCTGCCTATCTGCTTCAATTCGTCGTGGAGTGGGCCTTTATTCGTTTTACAAAGGACGATCATGGCCAATGGATGGCCTATACGGTGGAAACCCCAGAGGGATGGCTGAATGCTGCATTGATCGTTTCATTGCTGTTCGGACTTGTTTGTGCCGTCGGATTCGTCTGGCGATTCTTTCGCAGAGAACGCCTCCACAGCGTCCTGTGGCAGGGCCAAGGCTTGACGGGGACCGATTTTCTCTATACGCTCGCGTGGCTGCAAGTGTTGTTGGTTGCTCAATATTTGGTGTACGGCTTTTTCGTAGCGTTTCCGATTTTTCCTGAAGGATCGGTAGGAGGTCTGCTCGAATCGGCATCGTTTCAACTCAGCATCTTGCTGATCGCTGTTTTTCAGTATTGGGGAAGATGGGCCGATCTGGGCTTTCGCAAACCGAAAAACATCGGACGCATGGTGTTGATGCTAATCTTGCTGATGGGATTCATTCTGTTCGTGTTGGACATGTTGGTCACGACGCCGCTTTCCCAGTTTTTTGACCTTTCGCTCGTATCGGAGCGGCAGGATCAGATTGAATCGGAGATCATGCAGGCCAAGTCATACGATTGGGTACATGGCATTATGTCCATCCTCATGACAGGCGTGTTGGTGCCAATCGCCGAAGAGATTTTGTTCCGCGGCGTGATCCAGACGAGCCTTGTCAAACGATGGGGTGCTTTCTGGGGGATTGCGATCAGCAGCATCTGGTTTGCCTCTGTGCATATCGATATCGCCCTGTTTGTGCCGCTGTTTACGATCAGTTTGGCAATCGGTTATTTGCGCCACCGGTTTAACAGCATCTGGGGTGCAATTATTTTGCATAGCTTGAACAATTTGGTCAGCGTCATCTTTTATTTCAACTAATTGGCGATAAGAGGGGCGGGGTACCGTGAAATGGTGGAAGCGGAAGAACGTGGAGGCGCAAAGGGAGGAACGCCCTCCCTTATGGTCTCTGCAGGAAGCAGTCGAGCAGGCGAAGCGCGATTGGCAAAATGCGCATCATTACATCAACGGTTCTGAGCGGGATGTCCAAATCGACAACGGCATTTACTACTTAAAGCTCACGGAGAAACGATACATGTTCCTTTTGCAGCAGGCGCGCCGTGAGCGAGGTTTGTGATCGTATAAGAATTTATAAGTGCTTGCGCTTATAAATTCTGGAGCGGAAGACGGAGTACCTCAGCGTTACTTCCAGCATAGGCATCGGTAAAAACTTCCACAGATCGAAGGATCTGCTTCTTGAAAGGACTTCTGAAAGAAGTTTTTCTTAGCAATCCAGGTACAGGAGGGGCCGGCATGGGATTGGAATGGGGCATAGGGATTGTGATCGTTGGTTTTCTGTTGGTCGTAGCGGCGAGCAAATCGGTGACCAAACCGCTGCGCTGGGCCGGCGTGCTGGCTCTGCAATTCGTCATAGGCGCCGTGCTGCTGTTTTTCGCCAATATCATCGGAGAGATGGCGGGGTATCATATCCCGATTAATCCGGTGACCGCATTTTTGACCGGTTTTTTGCGTATTCCCGGTGTTTTGGCAATGGTGGTTATCAAGCTGTATCTGGTTTAACCGTCTGTCAGCATAAAGGATATGGTGGCGCTGTCGTATTTAATCCGGCAGCGTTTTGGTTTGCCTAGCGACATTACTAGCGCGGCAAGGCGCGGAATACAGAGAACTAGAGAGCCTAGCACGAGCGCAATCCCATAGCTCGGGGGAAGCCAAACGTATAGCGCAGCAGCAACTAGCAGGCTGCCCGTGCAGACGGTGACCTCAACACCGCGAAAAAAGGAAAGGGATATCGGCATTGGCGTCGATACGCCCCACCACGGCGAGAACAGCATGACGAGTGAGAGCTTGGTGGTATGCGAGTGCGCGTAGGCGTAGAGACGATACAGGAAAAAGTGCAAAAATGGCACAGCAGCCACGACGGATAAGGAAATGAACAATTTTCCAAGCGGAATCGCCGTCAAGCGCGCCGTCACGAACAAGCCGATGATTAAAAGCAAAAGTTGGATAGCTGGTCCGATTAGCCGCCAACGCAGCCGGAAAATTAGCTTGTAGCTGTAAATCGTCTGTTCCTTCATAGGGCCCCCTTTCATTGACAGAGCGGAAAAGTGGAATTATAATGAGTGCATCAATGAGAATGATTATCAAAAAATGAATGAAAGATGCGCTTGCTTCTGTCTTCATCGTACCGTTTACGGGAGAAAGGAAGCAAGTCTCATCATAAAAACGGGTCGGTGGCACTGCCATCGACTTTGTCTTGGATGATGGAGCGAAAACATCGTATGAACATATTGATTACCGGTGGAGCCGGCTTTATTGGCGCAAATTTATGCAGATTTCTTTTGGAGCAGCACAAAGCGGAGCGGGTGATCGCAGTCGATTCGTTCCATTCGTACTACGATCCGGCGATCAAACGCAAACGCATGGCTTTACTGGAAAAACTACCCGGATTTTGCTTGGTTGAAACAGACATTTTGGACACGGCTGCGATGAGTCAACTGATGGAAAAGGAAAAACCCGATGCCATCATCCACCTTGCTGCGATTCCCGGCGTACGCGGTTCGCTCGATGATCCGCTGGGTTATGTCGATGTTGACGTCAAAGGAACCGTACAAATGCTCGAACTGGCTCGCAAGTATGGGATTGCTCGAATCGTGGCAGCGTCTTCCTCATCCGTATACGGCGAAAGGGCGGTTGACCGCTCTTTTTGCGAAAGTGAACCCGATTTGAATCCGATTTCGCCGTATGCAGCCAGCAAAGCAGCGGCGGAGCTGTTTTGCCGGACGTATACGCAGCTCTACGGGATGCATGTGACGGCACTCCGGTTTTTCACGGTGTACGGACCCGGTCAACGTCCCGACATGGCCATCTCCAAGTTTGTGAAAAGCATCATGGAGGACAAACCAATTACCGTATTCGACCTGCAATCGGTCCGAGACTATACGTATGTCGATGACATCGTGCGAGGGATTTGGGCCGCCGTACAACAGGCAAACGGCTGGCAAGTCTACAATTTGGGTAGCGGACATCCGGTCAGTCTATTGGAGTTGGTGCGTCTGCTAGAACAAACGACGGGAAAAAGCGCTCATATGCAGCGGCAAGGGGCACAACCTGGGGATGTGAGCGGCACATGGGCGAATACCGAACAGGCCCGCGAACGATTGGGATGGAGCGCCGAGGTTTCTTTGCCCGATGGATTGCGACGGTATGTTGAGTGGTGGTTGCGGCAATGAAGCGAAAAATTCTTTTTTGGGCGGCCTGGTGTCTAATCTTGGTCTCCGCTTATTTGGCGGTGACCCAATTAAACGGGGCAGAATTATGGGAAGGCGCGAAGCGACTGGCGGAGCATTGGTGGCTGCTTGTGCTGATGGCTGTATGCTATGCCGCCGCATTTTGGCTGCGGAGCGTAGGTTGGCAGATCCAAATGGGGAAAACGGAAGGCAAACGGGCAACCGTCGAACAATTGTGGCTGTACCATCATATCGGCTTATTTTTGAACCATATCTTGCCTATCAAGGGTGGTGAGCTGGCCAGAGCGGGTTTGCTCAAAGCCAAGCACCACCTTGATTGGGGGCAATCGCTTTATTCGGTCGGCGTGAACAGGCTGCTCGACATGAGCGCCCTGTTTGTCATCGCCTGCCTGACGATGTTTGTCATCGCGCCTGAGATGCTCGCAACGTGGTTCGGCATGAAAAACAGCTTTACGCAATTTGCCCCGCTTGTAGCGTTGTCGGTCGTTTACGCTGTTACACGCATGGCTAGACGCTACCAGGACAAACTGCCGCCGTTGGTTGGGAAACTGTTGGCGCAGCGGGCAAACGGAAAAGAATGGTGGCTGGCGTTTGCATTCACGGCTCTCGGGTGGATGCTTGAGGCAGCGGTGATCGGGTCGGTGGTGGTTGGTCTTGGCGGGAGCTTGAGTGCCGTTCAGGCCATGCTTGTCCACGTTCTGACGATCATGGGCCAAACGCTGCATGTGACGCCGGGCGGCATCGGCACCTATGAGGCGGTCATGTCGACCTTGCTGGTCCAGGTTGCAGGCAAAACGCTTGTTTTTGCACTGCAGGCGGCAATTCTGTCGCACGGTTTTAAATTTTTGTATTCCTTCCTGATGGGCGGGTATGCGGCTTGGCGGCTGTCGCTTTCACCGCTTCAGCTATACCGTCAGGCGAAGGAAGAAAGGGGAGGTGCCTAATGAAAAAAGCATCCCGGTTCGAAAAGGTGGCCGCGCGCTGTTGGAATGTACTCAACGAAGGGAAGCCATTTACGCCAGTGTTTATCATCGGCCTCTTTTTGCTTTACCACGCGGGAGAGTGGAGCCAGCTTTCCTTTTGGCAGGATGGGGGAATGGCGTTTCTCTGGACACTGCCGCTTCTCGCGCTCTATTTTACCTATGATTTTCCCCTGCATTTGCGAACGTTTCTATGGATCCCGTTCGCAGCGGCCTACTGGCTATGGGGAGGCAGCTATTTATTTGGTCTGTTCGGGCTGGCAATCGGACTTTATTTCTTTTTTACCGTCATCTTTTGGGGGACGATTTACTATCATTTGCGGATCGGGACGACCTTGTGGAATTTCACCCGGTTTTGGAAGCTGGTTTTGAAAAATAGCGATTCTACCAGCGGCAATGCCCAGGAGCAGATTCCCAAATTTTTGACGCTGCTGGTGGTTATTGAGTCGGCGTTCCGGCTGCAGGAAATCGGGCATCAGGCGGCAGGGTCGCTCGTTTACCTGTATTTCGCGGCAACGGTTGCGCTTTTTAGCTACCTCGTTCATCGTCTGCTTTTTACATGGAAACCGAAAGAGTATGAGACATATACACAAAATGCACCGGCCGATAAACCTTTGGCCAAAAAAGTGTATATGGTAGTAATAGATGGCTGCAATAAAGACCGTCTGGAGGTTGCTAGATCGCCGTTTTTGGACTGGCTCAAGGAAAACGGAACCGAGTTTCGGAATATGGAGACGGTTTACCCTGCCCGGACGGTTGTCTGCTTTTCGTCCATGTTTACTGGGACATACCCGCGCTATCATGGGATAAAAAGCAACATGGTCTACAAACACGGCATTAATACGGAAAGTATTTTCGACTGCCTGCGCGCGATCGGCAAAAAAGGAATTATGCTGGCGGTTGCCCATCTGGTTGATGCATTTGGCGACGATGTCTACACATACACGGCTGTGACCAAAAACGATGTGGTCGACACCAAAATCATCAATCGTGCAAAGCAGATCGTCGAGGAAGAAGATCCGGATTTGCTGATCGTGCAGCTGATCTCGACCGACCAGACCGGCCACAGCCGCGGCGTATTTTACGATGAGTATTTGGAGAAAATTGCGGAGGCAGACGCACTCGTCGCTGATTTTTATGAATGGTTGAAAGCGCGCGGCGAGTTGGAGGATGCCGCTTTCATCGTATGCGCCGATCATGGACAATCCGATGGTATCGGGGGGCATGGCCATTTGGATGAAGGAGAGCGATTCGTACCGTTCATCGTCCATGGGCCCATGATTGAAAAGGGAGTCAAGGTGGACTCCTGGCAATCGCTAGTCAGCGTTGCGCCAACGATCGCCTATCTGATGGGGGCACCGTATCCGAAAGAAGCTCGCGGGCCTGTATTAACCGATGCGATTGCACCTTCCACTTTGCAAACAGGAGAGAAAACGAATGGCAGAGCAGATTCTTACTATCGTCATTCCGGCGCGTAACGAAGAAGGTGCGATTGGCGAAGTAATTCGTAAAGTACCGAGAAGCTTTCACCCCGCTGTGCATGTGAAAGTGATGGTGGTTGACGATGGCTCAACCGACCGGACCGTCGAGGTGGCACGCGCTGCCGGGGCTGATGATATTTATACGATGCCGACCAATACCGGACTTGGGGCTGCTGTCCGGTCAGGGTTGCGGGAGGCGTACGAACGCGGAGCCGACTATGCAGTGATGATCGATGCGGACAATGAGTATCCTGCGGAGCAGATCCCCGAGCTGGTTGCCCCTTTGCTTGATGACGAGGCGGATTATGTGATGGGTTCCCGTTTTATGGGCACAATAAAAGGAATGAAAGTGCATCGGCGCTGGGGCAATTATGTGTTCACCCTGATCCAGATGATTTTGCTGCGTCGCTTGATTTATGACGGGCAATCCGGCATGCGGGCATTCTCCCGAGCTGCGCTGGCTGATTTGGAGATCATCCATGACTATAATTACGCCCAGGTGATGACGCTTAATCTTGTACGCAAAGGCTATCGGATGAAGGAAATCCCGATTCGCTACCAGGTGCGGATGACAGGCACCTCTTTTATCCGGTTTTGGGCTTACCTGTCCAAAGTGATTCCGGCGATCTGGCGCGAGATGAGACGTCCTGTTCATCCGGGAATCCGGCGTACGGCAAAAGGGGGCCGCACATTCCTTGTGTCAACGGAAGCTGAGGCTGATTTCATCTACAACCAACAAAAAAACGCAAAATAGCCTCATGGGACTGTTTGCAAAATGGGACATCGAGCTGATTTCCTCCACGCAAGCTAATGGAGCGGCCGCAGACGGCCTGGTGGTGTGTGGAGAGGAAGCAACGATGGATTCGGTGATTTTGCCTGACCAAGTTCAGGACGCTACTGCAAATGCCTCACAGGGGCGGCAGCTCCCGTTCTTGATTCTAGTGTTTGGGGAAAGCGATTCGATTCCGTCTGGCTTGGCAGATGAACTCCACCGAAAATATGCGGCGCATCCTGTTGAAGTGGTGCGCTTTTTTCTTATGCCAAGCGGCAATAGGGCGATCATTGGCGGTGAGCCAGAAGGTCATTGGGTTTCCTGCCTGCGCCGCCTTGCCGCACGCGAGGGGATCATTTCCTTAGTCTGTGCGCGCACCGAGGTGGATGAGATCGTCTGGCAGCTGGACAAGTATCTGCGGCTGAAACAACGCTTCTATTTGCACATGGCGCGGCGGTATGAATCAGGATTGGCACGCCTAGGGATCGTCGCCCAAGCGTTGGGGATGGACGAGCGAATTGGACAAGGCTGGTTGTATCAAGATGGGCTGGGTAAAAGGCGCATGAAGGAAATCGAACGATGGCTGCAAAATAATATGAAAGCAGTACTGACGCAATTTCGTCCGCAGCGTGTGGTCGTTTGCGGATATTACGAGCAAATTGACAGCCTGACCGCATGGCTGATTGAACAGGAACCGCGAATTCAGACATGCACGTATGCTGTCGATCTTCCGGAAAACACGAATGAAGAGAAAGACAAAACCTTGATTTGCCGTTCATTGCCAGAGCTTTTGCATGATGCCGAGCTGCTGGTCATCGTTGGTGCAGACAGCGCGCTAGAAGAGCTTCATCTTGAGCGTTTAACGCAGCAAATGAAGCGTCCGACCGTTATTGACGCGCTTTCTCTGTTTCCTGTGGATGAGGCGAAGCTATTCGGGATTACCTACATCACGTATGGGCAAAACACGAACGATAGGAATGAAAATTATACTGGAAGGAAATAATGAATGGTAGAATAAGGAAGGGAGTCGGCGGTGGTCATGATGCAAGTAGCCCATCAATGCATCGTCTGTGGTGAAGCACGCTCAGCCGGGATCGCGATTTGCGATCAGTTTATTTGCCAGGCCTGTGAACAGGAGATGGTGAAGACGGATGTGGACGACGCGAAATATCCGTTTTTCATCAGACAGATGAAGCAAATTTGGTTCAAGATGGATGCGTAAACGGTGGCATCGGCTAAACGGCTGATGCCCGTTTCCTTTTAACAAGCCTGTCCGCGACGTGTTACAATATACCCACAACGATTAAAAGGACGTGACGCAGTAGTGGGACATCGGACAGATGCATTTTGGGAGCGGCAAAAAAGGACGCCGTTGTATGACGCATTGGTCGCGCATCAAAAAAGTCGGCCGCACTCATTTCACGTGCCCGGGCACAAATTTGGCGCCAGCTTTGATGAAGTGGGCAGACATCGATTTGCCGATCTGCTCGCGCTGGATGTGACGGAAATTACAGGGATGGACGATTTGCATCAACCAGAGGGCGTAATCGCGGAGGCTCAGACGTTGGCTGCTGAGGCGTTTGGGGCGGACGAAACGCGTTTTCTCGTCGGCGGTAGCACAGCCGGCAACATTGCGTTGATCATGGCCGTCTGTAAGCCAGGTGACAAGATCGTCGTGCAGCGCAATTGTCATAAATCGGTGTACCATGGGCTGATGCTGGCGCGGGCCAATCCGATTTTCATCGTGCCTGCCGTCGATCCCGATACGGGCGTGGCCGCAGGTTTGCGTCGCGAAGATGTCGAACGCGCGCTGCAAGCTCATCCCGATGCAAAGGCGGTTTTCTTGACCAATCCTACCTACTACGGAATGGGCATCGACTTGGTCAAAATGGCGGCGACCGTACACCGGCACGACATTCCTCTGCTGGTCGATGAAGCACATGGCGCGCATTATGGGTTTCATCCGGCTCTGCCGCCTTCCGCCATGCAATGCGGAGCGGATGCCGCCGTGCAGTCGACTCACAAAATGGCAACTTCTATGACCATGTCGTCCATGGTTCATATAAAAGGCACGCGAATCAACAGGCAGCGATTGAATCGGGCGTTGGCGATGATTCAATCATCCAGCCCATCGTATGTACTCATGGCTTCACTTGATCTGGCCAGACGACATACCATGTTGGAAATGGGCAAAGAAATCGATCGGGTACTGCCGAGACTGACTTGGCTGCAAGAACGGCTACAAGTCGTTCCGTGGCTCTTTGTTCCGGCGATGACCGATCATTACGTATACGCGACACGAGATCCGCTCAAGCTGCTCCTGTCATTGCGCACGAGCGACCTAAACGGATACCAGCTTCAGACACAATTCGAGAATCGCGGCGTTTTTCCCGAATTTGCACAATTAACGCATGTTCTGCTCGCCGCCTCGACAGGAACTCGCGACGAAGATGTAGAACAAGTATTGAAATCGGTTGAGGCAATGTCGGCGCGCCCGCTGCGTGTCGAGCATGAGTGGACGCGGCCAGGCGTGTTGGCCTCCAGCTTCTTGCGCGAGCAGGTGATAGCCATGCACGAAGCTGTCGACCGACCTCGCGAGCTGATCGCTCTGGAAGACGCGCAAGGACACATCTGCGCGGAAATGGTGATCCCTTATCCGCCGGGCATTCCGCTTCTTGTCCCGGGTGAACGAATTGATGAGCAAGTGTTGCAGCTCATTTCCAAGCTTCGCGACGGGGGCGCCAGATTTCACGGAGTGAACGATCCGAGTCTTGCCAGCATCGAGATCATCGCATGAGGGGGAACGCAATTTTGACAGGTTTATTCATCACCTTCGAAGGCCCGGATGGGGCTGGCAAAACGACGCAGGTAAAAGCGTTTGCCGAAAGGCTCGCCAGTATGGGGCACGAAGTGGTTCTGACAAGAGAGCCGGGGGGTACAGCGATCAGCGACAAAATCAGAAGCTTGATCCTGGACCCGGCGCATACAGAAATGGCTGATTCGGCCGAGGTGCTGCTCTACGCGGCTTCCCGCGCGCAGCATGTACAAGAAAAAATCAATCCCGCTTTGAAAAGCGGCAAATTCGTCGTATGCGACCGATTTGTCGAAGCCAGCATCGCGTACCAGGGATATGGCCTGGAGATCGAGCTGGAGCAAATCAAACGAATCAATCAGTTCGCAACAGGCGGTCTGATTCCAGACCGGACATATTTACTGGACCTTTCTGTAGCGGACGGGCGCGAACGACTGAAGGCGCGCACCGGTCTGGACCGAATTGAGCAAAAGGGAGCCGCTTACCACGAGCGCGTCCGCCAAGGATTTCTGGAGATTGCCAAAGAGCATCCGCAGCGCATCCGCGTAATCGATGCGAGTCGGTCTGTCGAGGAGATGGCCGAAGAGATTTTTGCAGATTTCACACGTTGGCTCACAGAAAAGAATTAACCTGTAACGATACTGAAAGGGTGAGAGACTATGAAAATGGTAATTGCCGTCGTCCAGGATAAAGATAGTGCATTGTTGTCCCAAACATTGGTGAAGCAAGGATTTCGCGCGACGAAGCTGGCGAGTACAGGCGGTTTTTTACGCGCAGGAAATACAACCTTTTTGATCGGTACCGATAACGAAAAAGTGCCGGATGTCATCGACATCATTCAAAAAAGCTGCAAATCGCGCAAGCAGATGGTTACACCTGTCTCACCGCTCGGCAGCACGGTCGATTCTTTCATGCCGTACCCGATGGAAGTGCAAGTCGGCGGGGCGGCGGTTTTCGTATTGGATGTTCAGGATTTTCATTCCTTTTAAAAAGTAGAGGTTACGTATCATGACTTGGGACTCATTTACGGAGCAGCCGCGTGTGGCCGATCTTCTGGCGGGAAGCTTGCGGCATGACCGTCTGGCCCATGCTTATTTGTTCGCCGGCCCCAAGGGTGTCGGCAAAAAGCGAATTGCCCTCCATTTGGCAAAAGCGATCTTTTGTGTTAATCTCCCTGCGGACGCTTGCGGCGAGTGTGTCCAATGCCGCCGCATCGACGCAGGGAATCATCCAGATGTTCACTATATCTCACCGGACGGTGCTTCGATTAAAATTGATCAAGTACGGGCTTTGCAAAAAGAGATGGCGATGCGGGCCGTCGAATCGTCGCACAAAGTATACGTGATCGAGCATGTCGATAAAATGACGGTGCAGGCAGCCAACAGCTTGCTTAAATTTTTGGAAGAGCCGCCGGCAGGCGTCGTCGCATTGCTACTGACGGAGAATGCGCATTCGATTCTGCCAACGATTCTATCAAGATGCCAAACCATTTCGTTTGCCCCACTGCAGCCGGAAGTGATCACCCAAAGGTTGATAGCGGAAGGAATCGCATCGGGTCTGGCGCAAGTGGCTTCCCAGATCACTGCCAATCTCGACGAGGCGCGTGTACTTTGCCAATCAGATTGGTTTGCACAGCTAAGAAATGTAGTGATACAATTGACGCAGGAACTCAAACAGCGCAATTCACAGGCTCTGTTTACCATACAAGATTTGTTTTTGAAGCATGATAGATTTAAGGAGGCACTGCCCCTCTTTCTGGATTTGCTCATCCTTTGGCTACGCGATATTTTGTACGTGCAAGCGGGCCGACAACAGCGCCTCATTAATGGCGACCAACAGGATGTGCTCCAAGGACAAGCTTTGATTTGGACCAAGTCGGAGCTCTTGCATGGAATCGAGTTGGTCATGGATACAAGAAATCGGATAGAGCGTAACGCTAATCCTCAATTGGCGCTTGAGCGGTTGGTTCTCCAAATCCAGGAGGGATAACCTTGTATGAGGTCGTAGGCGTCCGCTTTAAAAAGGCGGGCAAAATATATTATTTTGACCCTGAACAACTTCCTGTCGAGAAAGACCAGCACGTGATTGTAGAGACAGCAAGAGGGATCGAGTACGGCAAGGTCGTGATTGGACGCAAGACAGTGGCGGATACCGATGTCGTTCTACCGCTGAAGAAAGTCATCCGCATTGCAGACACGACGGACGCAAGACAGGTCGATGAAAATAAAGCAGCAGCGAAGAATGCCTTTTCCGTTTGCCAGACCAAAATAAAAGAGCACAATCTTGAGATGAAGCTGGTCGATGTCGAATATACCTTTGACCGGAACAAGATCATCTTTTACTTTACCGCGGACGGTCGCGTGGATTTCCGTGAGCTGGTTAAAGATTTGGCTTCCGTGTTCCGCACCCGAATCGAACTGCGTCAGATCGGTGTGCGCGACGAGGCAAAAATGCTCGGAGGGATCGGCCCCTGCGGTCGCTTGCTGTGCTGCTCCACTTTTTTGGGCGATTTCGAGCCTGTTTCCATCAAGATGGCGAAGGACCAGAGCCTTTCGCTCAATCCGGCCAAAATCTCCGGGTTATGCGGCCGCTTGATGTGCTGCTTGAAGTACGAAAACGATAATTATGAAGGCACCAAGGATGAAATGCCGGAAATTGGGCTGAGCGTCGGAACGCCGATGGGGCTGGGCAAAGTAGTGGGCGTCAACATCCTTGAGAATTCGGTGCAGGTCGAGCTGTTTGAAGCAGGCCGTGTCATGGAGTTTTCCCTCGACGAAATTACCACCGGATATGCGGTTGGCTAAAGTAACGCTTGACGATCGGTAAGCGGGGAAGAGGTGGAGAAGTGGATCGACGTGATATCTTCGTCAAGATGGCGAGTATCGAAGAGAGAATCGGCGCTTTGTATCGGGAAATAGGCGAACTAACAGATGTCGTTGTCGCCTTGATAGAAGAAAACGGACAATTGCTTGTAGAAAATGAACACCTGCGCAACCGTTTGGATAAGAAGCAGCCAACACAACGTGCGCAGACAAGCAAACCGTCCAGAACGGCGACCCATGCCGCCGCCACGCTGTCGAAGCAGCAAAAAGTGGTTGGCGAAGGTTACGATAACTTGGCCAGACTGTATGCGGAAGGCTTCCACATTTGCAATGTGCATTTCGGCAGCCTCCGTAAAGAAAAGGAAGATTGCCTGTTTTGCCTCTCGCTCTTGAGCGGCGGAGGAAGCACCCATAAGTAAGCAAGTAGCGCGACCTGACCTTTGTGTAAAGGCAGGTCGCTTTTTCAAATAGCGGATCATTCGAGATAAGAAAAACTTCTTTCAGAAGTCCTTTCAAGAAGCAGATCCTTCGATCTGTGGAAGTTTTTCTTCCGCTCCAGAATTAATAAGCGCAAGCACTTATAAATTCTTATACGATGAAAAAGGAGCAAGAGAGCAGCGATGGAAGCAAGCAGGCAAGTCCCTTTGTACGAAACAGAACGTATCGACGATTTATTGACCCACGATTTGAAAATCATCCAAAGCCATGAAGTCTTTTGCTTTTCCATGGATGCAGTCTTGTTGGCTCGTTTTGCTTCTGTGCCGAAACGGGGAAAAGTGGTCGATTTGTGCACAGGGAACGGAGCGATTCCGCTGATTATGAGCACGAGAACGCCAGAGGCTGTGTTCGATTGCGTCGAAATTCAGGAAAGACTGTATGATATGGCCAAGCGAAATATGGAGCTGAACGGTCTCTCACACCGAATTCATCTGCACCATGGCGATGTGAAGAACGCTGTAGAGCTGTTGGGGCATGGCGGCTATGACCTGATTACGTGCAACCCTCCCTATATGCCGGCAACCAGCGGCGAAAAAAACATAAATGAGCACAAGGCGCTTGCCCGCCACGAGATTTTGCTGAATCTGGAAGATGTTATCCGGGTCAGTAGCCGACTGGCGAAAAACGGGGGGAAAATCGCGCTGGTGCATCGGGCCACGCGCCTGATCGACATTATTACGTTGATGCGCCAATACGATGTGGAGCCGAAACGGATGCGTCTGGTTCATCCGCGGCGCGACGCTGAGCCAAACATGGTGCTGATCGAAGGGATGAAAGGCGGAAAGCCGGAGCTGCGAATTCAGCCGCCGCTGGTGGTGTATGAGCAGGGAGAGGAATATTGTGAGGAATTGTACGAAATGTATTATGGAAAACGAGATTCCCTTGTATAAAGGGCATTTTGTCTACATATTGCTTTGTGCAGACGGATCGCTCTATACCGGATACACGACGGAGCCAAAGCGGCGGCTGCGCCAGCATGAAGAAGGCAAAGGGGCGAAATATACCCGCGGCCGCGGTCCGTTTCAGTTGGTCTATTTGGAGGAAGGCAGCGACCGTTCCTGGGGGCTATGCCGAGAAGAGGCAATCAAAAGGCTGAGTCGCGAAAAAAAGGAATGGTTGATAAAGGAAGGTGGCACACGTGGGCGTGCAAGTGCAGAAAAGCTTTGATAAGGAGCGGCAGGGCGGCGTGTTGTATCTGGTTGCCACACCGATCGGCAACCTGGACGATATGACCGTTCGGGCGTTGAATACATTAAAAGAGGTCGATGTGATCGCTTGCGAGGATACGCGTCAAACCCGCAAGCTGCTCAATCACTTTGAGATCGACAAACGGTTGGTCAGCTATCATGAGCATAACAAGGAGGCGAGTGGCAACGGGTTATTGCAATGGCTGGCTGAGGGCAAGCAGATCGCGTTGGTCAGCGATGCGGGGCTCCCGGCCATTTCAGATCCGGGCGCGGAGCTCGTGCGCGATGCGGTTTCCGCAGGATATGCAGTCGTGCCGATCCCCGGAGCGAATGCGGCGCTGTCAGCGCTCATTTCTTCAGGGCTGCCTACAGAGCGATTTTTGTTTGTCGGGTTTTTGCCGCGCGACAAAAAGGAGCGGGGGAAGGAATTAAAGCGGTTGAGCTTCTATCCCGAAACGCTTCTTTTTTATGAAGCGCCACATCGGATTGCCAAAACGCTCGGTGCCATGCGGGAAGTATGGGGGGAACGCCAAGCGGTACTGGCGCGCGAATTGACGAAACGGTATGAGGAGTTCGTGCGCGGGACATTGGGTGAACTGCTTGATTGGGTAGAGTCCGGCGAGGTGAGAGGCGAATTCTGTATCGTGGTGGAAGGCGTTTCGGAAACGCTGGAGCCTGCCAAGGAAGCGGATGTATGGTGGAACGATATGACCTTGAACGAGCATGTCGAGCACTATGTGGAGAACGGCATGACGACAAAGGACGCGATCAAGACGACTGCAGATGACAGAGGCATGGCGAAGCGCGAAGTGTACAATTTGTATCACAGTGAAGAATGAAACAAAAGACCGTCAACGCTTGTCCAAAAAGGGAGCGTTGGCGGTCTTTCTCTATGTGAATAGCTTATTTTACAGCTTTTTCGTTCAACAATTCAGCCAGTTCGCGGACGCATTCTTTGCTGATCATTTTGCCTTTGTAGTAAACCAAGTCTTCTGCGTTGCCGCTGAAAATACATGCAGGCTCATACTTTTTCAGGATGATGCGCTCTCCATCAACAAAAATTTCCAAAGCGTCTTTCTCAGCGATACCCAGTGTGCGGCGGAGTTCGATTGGAATCACCACGCGGCCCAATTCGTCAACTTTACGTACAATCCCAGTAGATTTCAACATTTTTTGTCTCCTCCCTAAAGTAGCTATGTTTTTATTAAAATCTCTTACTCTTTTTATCGTCAATATTCGACAATTTACTTCTTTTTCATCATACCAACGATTCCCAAAGGTGTCAATATATTATTTACAGTTATTAGAATATTAGGATGTTCCTATATGCGCTATCTTTTCGTTAGTTTTGATAACTACAATAACTCAAAAGGTTATTCGCTGTCTATAGCAGATGGTTTAATTGGGTGCCGATTTTTCAATAAAAGGTATTTTACTATAAAAAATAGAATTGTATGTTTTTGTCGATTCGACACGATTTGTCGAATAATATTTACTTTCGTTCGACAAGAAAATCGAGATGAAAGACAGTACATCTTGCGTTTACAAAGGCAAAAGTTCGTGTAAAATAAAAACTGTAATGTTTTTCCCGATATGACCACAAATGACGATGACGGGAAGAGTAAGCTTGGCAGTCTTATCAAAAGAGAGCCGGGTCGGGTGAAAGCCGGCATAAGACGAAAGCTGAAGATGGCCCCTGAGTTATTGCATGTGAGCCGGCAGCCAACACAACATGTGCTGCAATCGGTAAGTGTGCAACGTATTCCTGCGTTACAGGAGGGTCCGTAGTGACTTGTCGAGTCCGTCTTTGCGAAAGGGCGGAAAATTTGGGTGGTACCGCGAGATAACAGCTCGTCCCAATGGGGATAGGCTGTTTTTTTATTTTACAGATAAGAATTTATAAAATTCTTATCCAGTATAAGTGCAACCGCGGCTCCGCCAAAAAGCTTGGCATAGCCAGGTTTTCTAATTCCCAACACGTAAGGAGGAGTTTTTTCATGTCACAAGCTTCTAAGCCAACGTATTACATTACGACACCGATTTATTACCCGAGCAACAAGCTCCATATCGGAAATGCGTATACCACGATCGCAGCGGATGCGATGGCCCGCTACAAGCGTTTGCGCGGATTCGATGTGTATTATTTAACAGGGACGGACGAACATGGCCAAAAGTTGCAAGAACGCGCAGCGACCGAAGGATTGAAGCCGCTTGAGTTCATTGATCCGGTTGTCGACTGGATTCGCGATCTGTGGGATCGACTGGACATTTCGTACGATGACTTCATCCGCACCACGCAGCAGCGCCATAAAGATGTTGTACAAAAGGTTTTCCAACGCTTGCTGGATCAAGGCGATATTTATTTGGGAGAATACGAGGGCTATTACTGTGTGCCGGATGAAGCGTTTTGGACAGAAACGCAGGCGAAGACGGACAAAGGTTATTTCTGTCCGGATTGCGGCCGTGAAGTAAAAAAAGTGAAAGAGCAAAACTATTTCTTCCGTATGTCCAAGTACCAAGACCGCTTGCTTCAATATATTGAAGAAAACCCGGACTTCATCCAACCGGAATCGCGACGCAATGAGATGATCAACAACTTCCTGAAGCCAGGGCTGCAGGATTTGAGCGTATCGCGCAGCACGTTTGACTGGGGCATCCCGGTGCCGAGCGATCCGAAGCATGTCATTTATGTATGGATCGACGCCTTGACCAACTATATTTCCGCACTCGGCTATTTGTCGGAGGACGACTCCAAGTACAAGCGCTATTGGCCGGGCATTCATCTGGTCGGTAAAGACATTCTCCGCTTCCATACGATTTACTGGCCGATTTTGCTGATGGCACTCGACCAACCGCTGCCGAAAAAAGTATTCGGCCACGGCTGGCTGCTCATGCCGGATGGAAAAATGTCCAAGTCGAAAGGGAATGTCATCGATCCGAAATTCCTGATCGACCGCTACAGCTCCGATGGCGTGCGTTACTTCCTGCTGCGTGAAATCGCATTCGGCCAAGATGGCGTATTCACGCCAGAAACGTTCGTACAGCGCCTCAACTTTGACCTGGCCAACGACTTGGGCAACCTGGTTAGCCGTACGGTTGCCATGATCGAGAAATATTTTGACGGTGTCATTCCGCAGCCGACACAGCCAGGCGAATTCGATGAGTCGTTAATCGAGCTAGCTCGCAAGACCAAACCGCTCGTTGAGGAGCATATGGAAGAAATGCGTTTCAGCAATGCGCTCACACATCTGTGGGAGCTGGTCAGCCGTACAAACAAATACATTGACGAGACGCAGCCGTGGAACCTGGCCAAATCCGAAGAAAACCGCGAACGCCTCGGCACGGTTATGTACAATTTGGCAGAAAGCATCCGGATTGTGTCCGTCCTGCTGCAGCCATACTTGACCAAGGCGCCGGCAAAAATTTGGCGTCAACTGGGCATTGCCGATGTAACGCAAGTCCACAGCTGGGAATCGACAGCTGAGTGGGGCGCCCTGCCAGCAGGCAGCCGCGTAATCCGCGATGAAGTGCTGTTCCCGCGCTATGATGTGGAGAAGGAATTGGAGTTCATCGACGCCTCGACGGCAGAAGCACGCAAACAGGCGGAAGAGAACAAGAAGAAACAGGAAGCGTTGGCAGCAGGAAATGCTCCTCAAAGCGCGACTGAAACACCTAAGGCTGCAGCGAAACCGGAGGATGCAAAGGAAGAAATCAGCATCGACGATTTCGGTAAAGTTGAGTTACGTGTAGCTGAAGTCACCGCATGCGCGAAGCATCCAAACGCGGACAAACTGCTTGTGCTTCAACTCGATCTTGGCTATGAGCAGCGCCAGGTCGTGTCGGGGATTGCTAAATACTACACATCGGAAGAAATGGTCGGTAAAAAGGTGATTGTGGTGGCCAACCTGAAGCCTGTCAAACTGCGTGGCGAAATGTCGCAAGGAATGATTTTGGCAGCATCTGTCGGCGATCAACTGACATTGAGCACAGTTGATCCAAGCATGCCGAACGGTGCGATCGTGAAGTAAGGAAAGGAAGGACAAAGCTGTGCTTATTGATACGCATGCGCACTTGAATGCACCTGAATTCGCAGAGGATCAGGACGAGGTGATCGCACGGGCCCGCGAAAACGGCGTCAGCACGATCGTCAACATCGGCTTCAATGCAGAGACGATTCCGACGTGCATGGAGCTGGTGGAAAAGTACGATTTCATCTATGGCGTTGTCGGCTGGCATCCTCAGGACGCCAAAGACTTCCGCGACGAGCACCTCGATTGGCTGGAAGAACTCAGCCGCCACCCGAAAGTGGTCGGATTGGGTGAGATGGGGCTGGATTATTATTGGGACACTTCGCCGAAAGATGTCCAGGCAGAAGTGTTCCGCAAGCAGATTCGTTTGGCCCGTAAGCTGCAGCTGCCGATCGTGATCCATAACCGCGATGCCCACCAGGATATCATCACGATCCTGCGTGAGGAAAAGGCGGAAGAAGTGGGTGGCATCATGCACTGCTTCTCAGGCAGCTGGGAAACGGCAAAAATGGCATTGGACATGAACTTTTACATTTCGTTCGGCGGCCCGCTGACCTTCAAAAATGCGCGGGTACCGAAAGAGGTCGCGGTGAAGGTGCCGCTCGACCGTCTGCTGGTCGAGACAGATTGCCCGTATCTGACGCCACATCCTTATCGCGGAAAACGGAACGAAACCGGATACGTCCGACTCGTCTGCGAAGAAATGGCCCGTCTGCACGAAAGAAGTTATGAGGAAATGGCGGCAATTACAACGGAAAATGCAAAGCGATTGTTCCGTTTGCCATAAGGGAAAACACGCACCAAAGGCATCTATTCCGAGCTGGAATAGGTGCCTTTTTTCTCTCTACTAGTATATTCGCCGTTCTAGCGGTGTCATGCATTGCATATTGTTGAAATTGTCGAACAAAAAGAGAGGATCGACAAATATTATCGACAGAAAGGACCTAGTTTTTTCTGGAAATCTTTGTTAAGGTGTATCTTAACTTTTCAAGATTCTCCCAAAAATGCTGCTTCATGTCTTGTCAATATGCTTATCGTCAGCATATGTCAATTTGACAAAAAGACTAAAGTAGCATAAAATCAATCCTGCTTTGTTTCATATTTTTTGTAAAGGAGTGTGGGGAATGGAGTTAGGCAGGTTTTGGATGACGCACAAGGCTCGAATAATAGCCGGTTTCGGTGCTCTGGGTCTGGTCGTGTTGTCCGCCGTTTGCTACTTCGTGATCCTAAGCAACCAGCCAAAGCAAGTAACGCTTGTGGTAGATGGCGTTACGAAAACGTATGAAACACACGCAGCAACTGTTCAGGATTTTCTCGCTGAGCAGCAAATAACCTACACGAATCAGGATTCATTGACACCTACGATATCGACAGAGTTGAAAGACGCGCTAACGATACAACTAGACACGAGCTGGGATGTGCCCGTACACGTTGATGGGCAAACGAAAGTGATACATACGTTAAAACGGAATGTTGCGGATGTATTGCAGGAGGCTGGGATTGCTGTTCGGCCAAAAGATCAGGTAGAACCTGCTCAATCAGCAAGCATAACCAAAGATTCGCCCATTCAGATTACCCGGATTGATGAAAAGCTGGAGCAGACGGAAGAACGCGTCCCTTATCAGGAGATGCGCAAAACCGACGACACGTTGGCAAAAGGGCAGACACGCGTCATGCAAGAAGGGCAAGAAGGAAAAGCGATTTCTCAGTATAAGGTCGTTTTGCAGGATGGCAAGGAGGTATCACGCGATTTCGTCAAGCGTGACGTGATTACCCCGAAAAAAGACAGGATTATCGCAGTAGGGACGATGAAAGCCACGATTGCTAGCGCAGAGGCAGAGCCACGGAACCAAGCCGTAGTGGCGGCATCGCTTGTATCGCGCGGAGGCAAGAATTTCAGACCTCACAGTGTATTGAAAAGCGTCACATTGACCGCGTATTCGCCAGATGTCGGAACGCATACCGCATCCGGGCGCAAAGCGGAGGCGGGGCGGACGATTGCAGTAGACACAAGCGTAATTCCAATGGGCTGGTGGGTTTACATTGAAGGAATCGGCTATCGCCGGGCTGAAGATACAGGCGGCGCTGTAAATGGTCATAAGATTGACGTTTTTCTGAGTAGTGAAGCAGAAGCGAGGCGCTTTGGCTTGAAGCGGGGAAAAGTCGTCTACATCATTGGACCAAAGAAGCCGGAATAATAGAAATTGTGAAAGTGGCAGGGGGACGATCCCCTGTCTTTTTTTTGTATGGTGTAGCCAGGTTTTCTAATACAGAGCGGAAATGGCAAAGCGATTCCAAGTAAAACATTTTGTTTTTGAAATCGATATGGTATTCTTTTTTGGATAAAATACTGGAAGAAACCTTACGGGAGAATGCATCCATGAAAATAAAAGAAATGATTGTTGTCGAAGGAAGAGACGACACCGTCGCCATCAAGCGGGCCGTCAATGCCGATACGATCGAGACCGGCGGTTCTGCAATCAATGAAACGGTGCTGAAAAAAATCCGTCTGGCACAGGAAAAGCGTGGCGTGATCGTCCTGACTGATCCCGATTATCAGGGAGAGCGCATTCGCAAAATCATCAGCCGAGCGGTGCCGGGTATAAAGCACGCGTTTATTACACAAGAGGACGGCACCAAGAACGGCGATATCGGTGTGGAGAATGCCTCACCTGCGACGATCATTAAGGCTTTAAGCGAGCTGCGTACGGAAATGGCCGAATCCGAGGGAGAGATCTCTGTCGAGGATATGGTGGAAGCGGGGCTTTCCTCAGGGCCGGATTCCAAAGCACGCCGGCTGAAGCTCGGTGAATTGCTGGGGATCGGCTATGCCAACGTCAAACAGATGCACAAGCGACTGAATGCTTTTCAGATCAGTAAAGAAGACTTTTTGCGGGCAGTAGCCGCCGTGAACAGTGAAAAAGGAGATCGGCCATGACAGAGAAGTACAAAGATATCGCTACCCCCACCAGAACCAAAGAGATTTTAACGAACCACGGATTCACCTTCAAAAAAAGTCTGGGACAAAATTTCCTCATCGACACCAATATTTTGCATAACATTGTAGAGTCGGCTGATTTGGACGCGGACAAAGCGGTGATGGAGATTGGTCCGGGTATCGGCGCACTGACCGAGCAGCTGTGTCGCGCTGCGGGCCGCGTAACGGCGGTAGAGATCGACCAACGCTTGCTTCCGATTCTCTCTGATACATTGTCGCCATACTCCAATGTCAGTGTCGTGCATGGCGATGTGCTTGAGCTCGATTTACACAAAGTCGTTCGCGAGCAATTCGCTGGCTATGACAAATTCAGCGTCGTCGCCAATCTCCCTTACTATGTGACTACGCCAATCTTGATGAAGCTGCTTGAGGAGCGGCTGCCGATCGAGAACATCGTCGTGATGATTCAGAAGGAGGTGGCGGAGCGAATTGCGGCCAAGCCCGGTACGAAGGATTACGGGTCGCTCAGCGTGGCCGCGCAGTTTTATGCAGAAGCAAGCGTGGAAATGATCGTGCCTGCCAGCGTGTTTGTTCCCAAGCCCAACGTCGACTCTGCCGTGATCAAGCTGGCGATCCGCCAGAAGCCTGCCGTCGATGTCCTGGATGAGGCGATGTTTTTCCGGGTGGTCAAAGCCTCGTTTGCCCAGCGGCGCAAAACCTTGCTGAATAACCTGCAGCACAATCTGTTTAGGAAAGATCAAAAGGAAGCAGTAATACAGTTGTTAGAATCGATTGGTATAGATCCCACACGCAGAGGGGAAACGCTTTCATTAGACGAGTATGCAAAGCTGGCAAATGAAGTCGTCCGTACCGGATTGCACCTAAATAGTTAAAAAATATGAAAAAATCGACAAGCTACAGCATGTTTTTTGCAAAAATGACCGTTGACAAAAACTCGACTTCGTTGCTATAATTTTAAATTTGTTTGACAAAATAGTAAGGAGCTGTTACAATAGGATTAAGCGAGGTGGATGAAACAAATGGCTAGGAACGCGTTACTTGATATTAAACGCTGTTTGGACGGGCACATTGGTCAACGCATCATGCTCAAGGCGAATGGCGGCCGCCGTAAGACCGTTGAGCGATCAGGCATCCTCGAAGAAACGTACCCATCTGTTTTTATCGTAAAGCTGGACGATGATCAACTTTTTGAAAGGGTCTCTTACAGTTACGCTGACATCCTGACGGAAACAGTTGAGCTTACTGTTTGTCGTGAACAAGAACATATTCGCATCACCTACATCCAACAGTAGAGCCTAGTGGCTCTGCTGTTTTTTCATTTGTGAACGAATAATCCGGAAGTTTGAAAAGAAGCGACATTTGGGCGCGGGAGTGAGACGGAGCATTTTGGCGCATACTACTGTTGTTTAACGAGAAAAGGGGGCTGTTCAGATGGGTCGCAGACGCGGCATCATGTCCGATCAGTTTAAGATGGAAATCGCCAAGGATTTAGGAATTTATGACACCGTCCAAAAGGAAGGGTGGGGCGGCATTACCACACGCGACGCCGGAAACCTCGTGAAGCGGGCAATCCAGATTGCGGAGGAAGCGCTGGCCAATCAAAATTCCAATTCGTCTCGTTAAATGAGAAAGCTGGGGAAACCCGGCTTTTTTCTATTGTACAGCCGGAAAGGGGTACGTTTTCTAGCAACATGGGAGATACTGTTGAAAATAGGTTTTCTTAAAGAGAATTTGAAAAAGTAGCTTTTCTTTCAGGTTAGTAGCAGGCAGTTTCTCCCTATGATACAATGAACTACTAGAACAGATCAGGAGAAATCTCACAATTATTTAAAGTAGGCAGGGGTGAACGTCCAGTGCAGTTCTCCGAAAAGGCGCCGGCAAAAATCAATTTAACCTTGGACGTGCTGGCCAAACGGCCTGACGGTTATCACGAAGTGGAAATGGTAATGACCACTGTGGACTTGGCAGATCGAATCGATCTGACGCTCTTGTCCGACAGACGAATTCAATTGGAGTGTTCGGCGAGCTTTGTGCCGGATGACTCGAGAAACCATGCATATAAAGCGGCGCAGCTTTTGCAGGAGCAGTACAATGTTTCGCAGGGCGTACATTTATACATAGATAAGCAGATTCCCGTCGCGGCAGGATTGGCAGGCGGCAGCAGCGATGCAGCGGCAACGCTGCGCGGTTTGAATAGATTGTGGAACTTGGGTTTGAGTCTGGATGAGCTGGCAGAGGTTGGGGCGCAGATCGGGTCTGACGTACCTTTTTGCGTGTACGGAGGGACCGCCCTGGCTCGCGGCAGAGGGGTTCAGTTGCAGCCGCTTGCGACGCCGGTTCCGTGCTGGGTCGTGTTGGCCAAACCGCCGATCGGCGTATCGACGGCAGATGTATATGGAAACTTGGCGGTAGATCGCATCCAATCGCATCCGAGCACGGAAGATATGGTGCGTGCCATCGATGAGCAAGATTTTGGCTTGATGTGCAGCTCGCTCGGCAATGTGCTCGAGGAGGTTACTCTCTCTCGCTATCCGCAAGTACGGCAAATCAAGGAATTAATGCTCGCCTCCGGAGCCGATGGTGTGCTGATGTCAGGCAGCGGTCCAACCGTCTTTGCGCTGGTGCAAAAGGAAGCAAAGGTCCACCGAATCTACAACGCGCTACGCGGTTTCGTGAAAGAAGTGTACGTAGCGCGAATGTTAGGTGGGGCAGAAGTTAAGGTACTTGCCTAATTCCGCACATAAGTGTTAAATTAACATCATAATATTCGGATTTTCGGAGGAAGAGAAATGAAAAAATTACGCAGGAGTGCGCGTTTGGTCGATATGACGCAATACTTGCTCGCTCATCCTCACACCTTAATTCCGCTCACCCTGTTTTCAGAGGAATACGGTTCGGCAAAATCCTCGATCAGCGAGGATTTGTCGATCATTAAGGAAGCCTTCGAAAGCCAAGGTGTCGGTGTACTGAAGACGGTAGCTGGTGCAGCAGGCGGTGTGAAGTATATTCCTCAGGTCAATCAAGAGCATTCGAAGTCGTTCATGGCAACGCTGATTGAGCAGCTAGCTAAGCCGGAGCGCGTTCTGCCGGGCGGTTATTTGTACATGTCAGACATTTTGGGTCATCCGACCACGCTCGCTCAAATCGGCAAACTGTTTGCAAGTGCATTTGCCGATCAGGATGTAGAGGTAGTCATGACGGTGGAAACCAAAGGGATTCCGCTTGCTTACGCAACGGCGGCTTATTTGAATGTGCCTGTGGTGATCGTGCGTCGTGATAACAAAGTGACGGAGGGGTCCGTCGTGAGCATCAACTATGTATCGGGCTCCAGCAAACGAATCCAGACGATGTCGCTGGCTCGCCGCGCATTGCCTGAACAGTCCCGGGTGCTGATCGTCGACGACTTCATGAAAGCAGGCGGAACCGTTCGCGGGATGATCGATCTGTTACAAGAATTCCGCGCGACAGTTGTCGGCTGTGGTGTTATGGTAGAAACAGCGGATGTTTCTGAGCGCTTAGTCGACGAATACATATCACTGGCAAAGCTGAACGAAGTTGACATCAAAGAAAAACACATCCAGATCGAATTGGGTAGTTACTTTCAATAATAAAGGGGAAGGATGATTTTGATGAGTAAGCTTACGTATGTTGCAACCGATATGGCACCAGCAGCGATCGGTCCTTACAGCCAGGCGGTAAAGGCAGGGGATTTCCTGTTTGCATCCGGACAAATCCCGCTTCGCCCGGACGGCACTCTGGTTGAAGGAGACGTTACCGTCCAAACCCACCAAGTGTTTTCTAACATCAAAGGCGTGCTGGAATCAGAAGGCCTGTCACTTGGTGATGTTATCAAAGCAACCGTCTTTATAAAGGATATGAACGACTTTGCCAAGCTGAACGAGGTATACGGCGAATATTTTGGCGACCATCGCCCTGCGCGTTCTACTGTAGAAGTAGCGCGCTTGCCAAAAGACGTTTTGGTTGAGATCGAAATCGTCGCTTACCTGGGTAAATAACCGGAAAAATATTTTTTATTTTTTTTACAAATTTTCGGAACCAGAGAAGGAATATTTAACCATCATGTGGAAATACTTCTACATCCTTATACAGATAAAGGGAGTGAACATGATGGAAGTAACAGACGTACGACTCCGCCGTGTCAATACGGATGGAAGAATGAAAGCGATTGCCTCTATTACGATCGACCACGAATTCGTGGTTCACGATATCCGCGTGATTGATGGCAACAACGGCATGTTTGTCGCAATGCCGAGCAAGCGCACACCAGATGGTGAATTCCGTGACATCGCTCATCCCATTTCCTCTGCCACTCGTGAGAAAATACAAGCGGCTGTCCTGAATGAATATGAGCGCGTCGGTTTGGAAGAAGAAGAAAAAGTAGAAGCAGGCGCATAACATGAAAAAAGGCACTCCGCGGAGTGCTTTTTTTTGCGGCCGATAGGTAGCCCATCTTAGCAAATTTGATCATTTCCCGAACGTTTGCCCATCAAACTTCTCTTGAAAACAACATACGATTAAGATATAGTCATTGTGGAACTTATATGCTGGAGGGTTACCATGTCAAATATACATGCCGTGGTTCTTGCTGCTGGGCAAGGAACACGGATGAAGTCGAAGCTGTATAAGGTCCTTCATCCTGTCTGTGGGAAGCCGATGGTGCAACATGTCGTCGATACGCTGGCGGACATGCAGGTGAAGGATGTTGTCGTTGTGGTAGGCCATGGTGCAGATGCAGTCAAGGAAACCTTGGGGGATTCCGTCTCGTATGCGCTGCAAGCGGAACAATTGGGAACGGCGCATGCCGTTCAACAGGCGATTCCTTTCTTGACGGGAAAGACAGGAACGACGCTTTTGCTATACGGTGACGTACCGCTTTTATCCAAGGAGACGCTGCAAGAGCTGCTGGATTTCCATCTGGAACAGCAGGCTGCGGCAACGGTCCTAACGGCTGTGCTGCCTGACCCGACCGGATATGGACGTATTGTACGGAATGAATCAGGGGAAGTCGTTCGTATTGTCGAGCAGAAGGATGCGAGCCCTGAGGAACGGGCGATCCGTGAGATAAATACGGGCATATATTGTTATAATAATGAACAATTGCTCAAGGCAATCGGCCAAGTCAAAAATGAAAATGCGCAAAAGGAATATTATGTAACCGATTGCGTAGAGATTTTGCGCCAAGCAGGGCAGAAGGTGCTGGCATTTGAAGCGGTGGACCCGGACGAAACAATGGGTGTAAACGACCGCGTGCAGCTTTCTTTTGCCGAGGCCTATATGCGCAGACGGATTAACGAGCATCATATGAGAAACGGTGTTACCATTATCGATCCAAGCTCGACATATATTGAAGCAGATGTTGTGATTGGTCAAGATACAGTGATTCAGCCGGGCACGCATTTGCGTGGCAAATCGGTGATCGGGCAAGATGTTGTGCTGGGTCCACAAGCGGATTTAACAAATGTTCAAGTCGGTGCCGGTGTATCAATCGCCTATTCGGTGCTGGTTGACTCGGTGGTCGAAAACGACGTGAACGTGGGGCCATTCGCTTATGTGCGTCCGCAATCTCACATTGGCGCCGGCGCAAAAATCGGTGATTTTGTCGAATTGAAAAACGCCAAGATAGGCAAAGGATCGAAAGTGCCTCATCTGAGCTATGTGGGCGATGCTGAAATCGGCGATAATGTCAATATCGGCTGCGGTTCCATAACCGTCAATTATGACGGCGAGAAGAAGCACAAGACAATCGTGGGCGATAACGCCTTCATCGGCTGCAACACTAACTTGGTCGCACCTGTGAAGGTCGGCGACAACGCCTATGTTGCTGCAGGCTCCACCATTAACCAGGATGTGCCTGAAGATGCGCTGGCAATCGCGCGTGAACGGCAAACCAATAAACTTGGCTACGCGGCCAAAATGCCGCGAAAAGCAAAGAAATAAGGAATAATTACGGGAGGTTCTTTAAGATAATGGCTAACTATCGCGACCCGAAACTGAAGGTCTTTACTTGTAACGCAAATCCGCAGCTCGCTCAAGAAATCGCGGAGCATATTGGGCTGCCGCTTGGAAATGCCAAGGCGATTCAATTCAGCGATGGCGAATGCCAAATCAAACTGAATGAAAGCGTGCGCGGCTGTGACGTGTATGTCATTCAACCAACCAGTGCTCCTGTTAACGAGAACCTCATGGAGCTGCTCGTGATGGTAGACGCTTTGAAACGCGCTTCGGCAAAAAGCATCAACGTAGTTATTCCTTATTATGGTTATGCGCGCCAAGACCGCAAAGCACGCGCTCGCGATCCGATTACAGCCAAGCTGGTTGCCAATCTGATCGAGACCGCAGGTGCACACCGCATCATTTCAATGGATTTGCATGCAACCCAAATCCAAGGCTTCTTCGACATCCCTGTTGATCATCTGCTTGGTGTGCCAATTCTGGCAAAATACTTTGAAGAAAAAGGCCTCGAAGACATTTGCGTCGTGTCGCCTGACCACGGTGGGGTTACGCGTGCGCGCAAATTGGCAGAGCGCTTGGGAGCGCCGATTGCGATCATCGATAAACGTCGTCCTGAACCAAACGTAGCGGAAGTCATGAACATTGTCGGGAATATCGAAGGAAAAACGGCGATCATCATCGACGATATTATCGATACAGCGGGTACGATCACGTTGGCTGCTAGCGCATTGGTAGAAGCGGGTGCACGTGATGTATATGCATGCTGTACGCACCCTGTCCTGTCCGGCCCAGCAATCTCTCGTATCGAGAATTCGAATATCAAGGAATTGATCGTAACTAACACGATCCTGCTCCCAGAAGAAAAACATATCGACAAAATCAAAGTGCTGTCTGTTGCACCGATCATCGGTGAAGCAATTATCCGCGTTCATGAAGAACTGTCGGTAAGCAAACTGTTTGACTAAAAAATGGATTCGAAAAGCCTCCGCTGGACAAGCTAGAAAAGGATTGGACTTCAAGCTTGTCTATAAGGAGGCTTTTTCATATGGAAGCGATTCAGGCAACCGTTCGACAAACAGGCAACAAAGGGGCCAACCTGAGATTGCGTAAAAGCGGGATGGTTCCGGGCGTAGTCTACGGAAATGAAGTGAATAACCTCTCGATCCAAATGGATGCGCTCGCCTTGGACCAGGCGCTTCGCCATCAAACGACGAACAAACCATTCAGTCTGCAGATTGATGGACAGCAATATCAGGTGATGGTGTACGAGCTGCAGCGTCATCCTTTGAAAGGTAACGTACTTCATGCGGATTTCAAACAAATCAATATGAATGAAAAAGTACATACATCCGTACCGATCGTGCTTACGGGTGCACCGGAGCTTGGTGTTGCCACCTTGGTACGTCACAGCGTTGAGGTGAAATGCTTGCCAAACGAGATTCCGGAAGTATTCTCTGTCAACGTCGATGATCTCAATATCGGCGATGTCATTTTGGTGAGCGATCTCCATATTCCAGCAAATATCGAGCTCGGAATTGATGAGACAGAGGTCGTGATCAGCATTCTGCCGCCTAAGGCAAAATCGGAAGAAGCGCAAGACGCAGAGCTGGAGGCCAAGGCGCAGGCGGAGGATGCAGCTGCCAAGACTCAGGAAGCGCACAAAGTATAGGCAAGTCGAAAGAGGGAACCACCCGGTCGAGCGTTAGCTGTAGCCGGGTGGGTTTCTCATGCGGTACAATAGAAAAAATGGGAGGGAGCAAATCGTGAAAGTGATCGTCGGGCTGGGAAACCCCGGTAAGAAGTACGAAGACACCAGACATAACGTAGGCTTTATGGCCATCGATAAAATTAGCGAGCAGTGGAGTATCCCAGTCGCGCAAGAAAAATTCCGCGCATTGGTTGGAGAAGGCCGAATCGAAGGGGAGCGCGTGCTTTTGGTAAAGCCGCTTACGTACATGAATCTCTCCGGAGAGTCTGTCGCGGAAATCATGAAGTTCTATAAATTGATTCCAGACGATATACTTGTAATCTACGACGATCTTGATTTGCCTGTGGGGCAGCTCCGCTTGCGCGAAAAAGGCAGTGCCGGTGGCCATAACGGGATCAAGTCATTGATCGCACATCTTGGTACACAAGAATTCAAACGGGCCAAAATCGGGATCAACCGTCCGTTGCCTGGCCGGAGTGTAAGCGATTACGTGTTGAGCGAATTTTCCAAAAGTGAGCAGCCGTTGATCGCAGAAGCGGTTGAATTGTCGGCAAAGGCGAGCGTCATGTGGCTCAAGGAAAGCTTCGTCAAGGTGATGAATCACATCCATTCCGTCAAGCTGGGTGACAAATAGCAATCGTATGATTTTCCACCTTTTGGGGATACTAGGGAGTATCAAGTGGGGGTGGAAAAAGATGAGTTTTCGCTATGTTTGTCGCTGCTGCGGCATGAAAATTGTCGAGTTTGATCAATCCATGGTGACGGAAGTTCAATTGGGTCTTGATGCCTTGACCCCTGAAGAACGCCACCATATAATATCCAAAGAACAAAATGGAGATACGGTTATCCGCATCGTCTGCGATTATTGCCGCGATGCTTTCAATGAACATCCGGAGCTTTCGTTGGTGGGGAGTCCTTTGCAGTAATCGTCAGGCAAAGGGAGATAGGCGATAGATGTCCGCAAACGGCTTGCACGGACGAGGTCTTGGCTTATTGTCTAAGCCAAGGCTTATTTTCGCATGAGAGAAGGGTTGGAGAGGAGCTAGGATGCATGCAAGTCATTATCAATTCATTTAAACAAGATTCCCAATTTGGAACAATTGCGACGGGAATCGCACGAGGTCTGAAGGAACAGCTGATTTCCGGCCTCGCTGGATCAGCGCGTCAGGTCATGATGGCTGGGCTGTATCAGCAACTGGGCCGTCCACTATGCGTCGTTACCCATAACATGTTTCAAGCGCAGAAAGTGTACGAGGATCTCGCGGAGCTGGTTCCAGCTGATCAAGTGCTCCTCTTTCCGGCCAATGAACTGATTGGATCAGAGCTGGCTGTAGCTAGTCCAGAGATGCTGGCGCAACGCATACAGGTGTTCAACCGTTTAGCCAAGGGCTTTACGGGTATTTTGGTTGTGCCTTTTGCCGGTTTGCGCCGCATGGTCGTGCCGCAGAATGTGTGGAAAGACGCGCAGATCACGCTGCACAAGGATCAGGAGCTGGATGTCGACAGCTTTTTGCTGCGGCTCATTGAGCTGGGCTACGAACGGGTGGAGATGGTTGAGCGCAAAGGCGAGCTGAGCGTGCGCGGCGGGATTATCGACCTGTTTCCGCATGATTCTGAATGGCCTGTGCGCATTGAGCTTTTCGATGTGGAGATCGATTCGATCCGCACGTTTGACATGGTGACGCAGCGTTCCTATGACAAAGTCGACGAATATACGATCGGCCCGGCCAAGGAGCTCATTTTGACAAACGAGCTGCTGAAAGAAGCGGCTGTCCGACTGGAGCGCAAGCTTGGCGAAACGCTGGCGAAGCTCAAAGAGGGGCAATCGAAGGAAAAAGTGCTGCACAACATCGGTGCAGACATAGAGCTCATGCAAGAAGGACAGCGCTTTCCGCGTCTGTCTACCTATATATCCGCTATATATCCGGAGCAGGCGACATTGCTCAATTATTTGACAGAGGACACGGTGCTGATCATCGATGAGCCGTCGCGTGTCTTGGAGACGGCGGCACAGCTGCAAAAAGAAGAGGGCGAATGGCAGACTGCACGCATCTTGGAAGGCGAGTTCATGGCCAATTTGCCATTTTCCTGTACGTATGATGAGGTTATCCTGTCCCATAAGCGTCCGCTTGTGTATTTGTCGCTGTTCCTGCGTCAATCGCCAAAAACACAGCCTCAAAACATTGTGAATATTAATTGTCGGACGATGCAGAATTTCCATGGACAGATGAATGTCCTGAAAAGCGAACTAGCACGCTGGGTGAAAGGGCAGAACCAGATTTTGTTCGTCGCCGCCGATCAGGAGCGCGCCAAGCGTTTGGAGCGCGTCTTGAGCGATTATGAGATGGAAGCCGACTTGCTGCTGGGGTCGGTCGAGGTGGTTCCGCCGGGACGTCCCGTCATCATCATGGGGAACATGCAGACTGGCTTTGAGCTGCCGTTAAACAAGCTTGTCGTTATCACGGAGGGCGAGGTTTTCACCGCCAAACAGCGTAAAGCGCGCAAAGTGCAGCAAAACATGAGCAATGCCGAGCGGATCAAGAACTACATGGAGCTGAAGGCCGGCGACTATGTCGTTCATATCAACCACGGGATTGGGAAGTACTTGGGCATTGAGACGAAGGAAATTCTCGGGATCCATAAAGACTATCTGCATATCCGTTATGCCGGTGGCGACAGCTTGTTCGTGCCGATCGAGCAGATTGACCATGTGCAAAAGTATGTGGCCAGCGAGGAAAACGAGCCGAAGGTGTACAGTCTGGGTGGCAGCGAGTGGAAGCGTGTCAAAACGAAGGTGCAGTCTTCTGTCAAAGATATCGCGGAAGACCTCATCAAGCTGTATGCGGCGCGCGAGCAGGCAGTAGGGTACGGCTTCAACACCGATACGCTGGAGCAGCGTGAATTCGAGGCTATGTTCCCGTATCAGGAAACACCCGATCAACTGCGCGCAATCGCTGAGGTGAAAACGGATATGGAACGAGCGCGTCCAATGGACCGTCTGGTCTGCGGTGACGTAGGCTACGGGAAAACGGAAGTGGCGATTCGCGCTGCCTTCAAAGCGGCGATGGATGGCAAGCAAGTCGCTGTGCTGGTGCCGACGACGATTTTGGCGCAGCAGCACTACGAGACATTCCGCGAGCGTTTTGCCGATTATCCGATCCGTGTCGAGGTGTTGAGCCGTTTCCGCTCCCGTAAGGAACAGACGGCAACCATGAAAGGGATCAAAGAAGGGACCGTCGATGTTGTCATCGGGACGCACCGACTGCTGTCCAAAGATATCATTTTCCGCGATATAGGCTTGCTGATCGTCGACGAGGAGCAGCGTTTCGGGGTAAGCCATAAAGAAAAGCTTAAACAGCTGAAAAACAATGTCGATGTCATCACGCTGACTGCGACACCGATTCCACGTACCCTGCACATGTCGATGCTGGGCGTGCGTGATTTGTCTGTCATTGAAACGCCGCCGGAAAACCGCTTCCCTGTGCAGACGTACGTGATGGAGTACAGCCCGCTTTTGGTGCGCGAAGCGATCGAGCGAGAGCTCGCCCGCGACGGCCAGGTCTTCTTCCTGTACAATCAGGTGCAAGGGATCGAGCAAATGGCGGAGCAGTTGTCCATGCTGGTGCCAGACGCCAAAGTTGCCGTGGCCCATGGCCAGATGAACGAAGGCGAGCTGGAGAGCATCATTCTGGACTTCCTTGACGGTAATTACGATGTATTGGTCAGCACGACGATCATTGAGACAGGCGTAGACATCCCGAACGTAAACACGCTGATCATTTACAATGCCGACCGGATGGGTCTGTCTCAGCTGTATCAGCTGCGCGGACGCGTCGGGCGTTCCAATCGAATTGCCTATGCATATTTCACCTATCAGCCGGACAAAGTGCTGACGGAAGTAGCGGAAAAGCGCCTGCAGGCGATCAAGGAATTCACCGAGCTCGGCTCCGGTTTCAAAATCGCCATGCGCGACTTGTCTATCCGTGGCGCGGGTAATCTGCTTGGTGCTGAGCAGCACGGATTCATCAACTCGGTCGGTTTCGACATGTATACCCAAATGTTGAAGGATGCCATCGATGAGCTGCGCGGAGAGCCTCGTCAACAAATCACGTCCCCGGTGGAGATCAATCTGCAGCTCGATGCATATATCCCGTCGCTGTACATCGTGGACAGCCGGCAAAAGATCGAGATGTACAAAAAATTCGTGGCTACCTCCACGCTCGAGGAAGTCATGGATTTAGCCGACGAGCTTGGCGACCGTTTTGGCGACATTCCGAAGCCGGTGGAGAACTTACTGACCATTTCTCGTCTGCGCGTTTATGCACTGCAATACCACATTACGGAAATTAACCAAAAGGACCCAGACGTCATCAAACTGATGCTGGACCCAAGCCAGAACAAGAAAATCAATGCAGGGAAAATCTACGAAATCGCAGGAGAGGACGGCCGTCGCATCGGGGTCTCCGTGGCGCCGAGTGGACAACATCTGGTTGTAACTGTTAAAGTAAAGGGGTTGACCAGTGATCAAGGCATGAAGATCGTTGAAAAACTGCTCAGCCAATTTGATCAGGTGCAACAAGACTCCAATGGCCAAATTGAAAACCAGCTCGGAGTCAGTCAGTAGAAGGGAGACCATTCATGAAAAAATTCGTGGCTGTTTTATCGACCACCGTATTGACACTGACGTTGCTCTCAGGTTGCGGCCAAGCCGCTGGACAACCGAAGCCGGAGACTACCAAACCGGCAGCGGGTGGCAATGAGGCAGCGAAACCAGAAGCAGAGAAAAATGACGTTTTGGCGCAATTTCCAGCAGTCAAGATTCCCTATACCAATGATCCAAACGCAGTGCTAGCCGAATACAAAGGCGGCAAGCTGGTTGAGAAGGATTTTGAAACGTTCCTTCGCACGATCAACTTCCTCAATCCACAGCAAGGCGCATCGCTGCAATTCGCGGACAGTGCAGCGATCAAGGACTATGTGCGCCAGTATACTGGAACCAAAATCCTGTTTGATCGCGCTGATGACACCATGAAAGCAGCGGCGATGAAACAGGCTGAAGAGCGCTTTGAGAGCTACAAAAAGCAATATGTCGAGCGTCTCGATAAAAAAGAAGAAAACTTCACCAAAATGCTGGAGCAGCAAGGCTTGACCAAAGACGACCTGCTAAAGCAAATGCAGCTGATTGACAGCTCCATCGGTGTGCTGGAAAAAGGCATCGACGAAAATGCTTTGAAGCAAGCATATGAGAAAGCGGATAAAACTCAGTACACGACCGCTTCTGTGCGTCACATCCTGATCTCCACAGAGAGCCGGAAACCGGAAGAAGCGAAGAAGCTGGCTGACGATTTGCTCGCGCGCCTGAAAAAAGGTGAAGATTTTGCTAAGCTGGCAAAAGAATACACCGACGACCCAGGCAGCAAAGAGAGCGGCGGTCTGTACGAAAACGCCAATGTGAACGATTGGGTGCCGGAGTTTAAAAAGGCAGCTTTGACCCAGCCGATCAACCAGATCAGTGATCCGCCTGTAAAAACCGATTACGGCTACCACATCATTCGTGTAGAAAAACGGGAAGTACAACCGTTTGAAAAAGCGAAAGAGCAAATGAAGCAGCAAGAGCTGAATAAGGCGTACGGAAATTTCATTTCGGTTGAACTGGACAAGCTGGTAACCAAATGGAACATTCCAGAGGTTAAACCAGCTGCGGCTAAGTAATATTGGAAGAACTGACAGGGAATCAACCGATTCCCTGTTTTTTCGTTTTGTCGCATATTCTTCAATTCACTGTGAATACTATAACCACTCACTACCGCCGGGGGAGAGAGCACCAAAAAGTTGGCAAAGTTTCCAGTGGTTGATCAATAGTTAAATATAGGCTTTTGGGACAACATACAGGTAACCCTCAATTAACAATAATTTCTCAAGAAAGCGAGGCAACATGACTATGAAGGCAACCGGTATTGTTCGTCGCATCGACGACCTCGGACGAGTGGTGATTCCAAAGGAAATCCGCCGCACTTTACGCATTCGCGAAGGTGATCCTCTTGAGATTTTTGTCGATCGTGATGGGGAAGTTATTCTGAAAAAGTACTCGCCTATCGGTGAGTTGGGTGATTTCGCAAAAGAATATGCGGATTCCTTGTACGAAAGCATGAATCATATGGTCCTTATTTCTGACAGAGATACTGTGATCGCTGTTGCTGGGGCATCCAAGAAGGAATACATGGAAAAAGCTATCGGCAGCATTGTGGAAAAAAGCTTGGAAGAACGCAAAACGCGATTGGAAAAAAACTCAGCCCAATACGAGATCATTCGCGACTTGAATGAGCAATACTCCTCTTTCGTTATCGCACCGATCGTGGCAGGCGGAGATCCCATCGGTGCGGTCATCTTGATCAACAAAAACGAAGCCACGAAAATGGCTGAGCTGGAAATGAAGATGGCGGAAACCGCAGCCGGCTTTTTAGCGAAACAAATGGAGCAATGAAGAGGCAGCCTCGCAAAAGAGCGGGGCTGTTTTTTTCGTATATGGGAGACTCGGATCCCCGTCAAAAGAGGCGGAATCATGTTCTCTGGGACCTCGTCATCGGCTACTGGGAGTTTTGCGTTTGCTTGTGGTATAATGTACGCAGTTTCGGGTTCGAGAGGAGAACGTACATACGATGTCAAGCGAACGAGGTTCCAACCACTTTGTCAAAGGAGCCGCCATCTTGGGCATTGCCGGGTTATTGTCCAAGCTATTGGGTGCGCTTTACCGCATACCTTATCAGAACATCACGGGTGATATCGGTTTATACGTATACATGCAGGTGTACCCGCTGTACACAACGTTGCTGATTTTGGCTACAGCCGGGTTCCCGATCGCTATTTCCAAGATTGTGTCCGAGAGATTAGCCTTGGGAGATACCGACGGTGCGCGCAGAGCCTTTCGCATTGCAAGCGTGTCACTGGTGATACTGGGGCTCTTTTTCTTTTTACTGCTCTATTTAGGAGCGCCGTTGATTGCGAGAATGATGGGAGACGAGCATTTGACGCTACCGCTAAAGGCCGTCGCGTGGTCGCTGCCGTTCGTGCCGATTGCAGCGATTTTGCGCGGGTATTTCCAGGGCCAGCAAAATATGATGCCGACCGGCGTGTCGCAAGTAGTGGAGCAGCTGTTTCGGGTCATTTTCATTTTGGCTGCCGCGTATTGGATGATGGCTGCTTATAATGATGCCTATTTGGCCGGGACGGGCGCGGTATTTGCGGCCCTGCCAGGTGCGCTTGGCGCGATTTTTGTGCTTCTGTTTTACTGGCGCCGTAACAATCTGGGCCAAACAAGCAGAGAAAGCGCGGCCGCGCATGTATCGAGCGTACAGACATGGTCCAACCGGGCAATTGTGCGGAGCCTGCTGTTCTATGCACTGCCGATCTGCTTGGGAGCGTTGGTGCTGCCGCTCATTCCGCTGGTTGACTCCATGACCGTCGTAAACCTGCTACAGTGGAGCGGTACGACCGAAGATTTGGCAAAGCTGCTCAAGGGAGCTTACGACCGCGGCCAGCCTTTGATTCAATTCGGTACGTTTTTCGCCACATCGCTGTCATTGGCCTTGGTGCCAGCAATCAGCGAGGCTGTTACAAAAAAGCAAATGCAGGTGATTGTCAAGCGGACGGAGGTGGCGATCCGCCTCACAATGCTGCTCGGGCTGCCGGCTTCATTCGGCCTGGCGCTTTTGACTGAACCGATCAATATCATGCTGTACGGTGATACGAACGGTAACGAGGCATTGGCCATCCAATCGTTCACCATTTTATTTGCGACGCTGAGCATTGCCACGTCTGGCATTTTGCAAGGGCTGGGGGAAGTGACGCTGCCTGCCCGCCATCTGTTCATCGGTGTGGTCGTGAAGCTGGTGCTGAATTTGGCATTAATCCCGCTTTGGGGAATTTCGGGCGCTGCGATGGCGACGGTTTTGGCTTACGCAGTGGCAATGGCTTTGAATATGATGGCGATTCGCCGCCATATTGAGATGAAATGGAATGTCCAGCATTTCCTAGTGAAGCCGACAATCGCTGTCTTGGTCATGTCGGTATTGGTCATCGTCGTCGAATGGATCACGACTCATTTCTTCGGGGCATTCATCGCAAGCGAGCGGATGCTGTATACGCTAGTTGGCCTATTCGCAGTGGCGACAGGTGGGATCGTGTACGTTGTCGCGTTGATGATGACGGGAGGCATTACCGGGGACGATCTGAAGCTGATGCCAAAAGGGCAAAAACTTCATGCGCTATTTGCCAAGCTACGCTTGGTTCGTTGATATAGATATTTAGAAAAAGGAGGCATGCCGCAATGGCTGCACGGATTCAAGTATTGGGGTTGGGGGCTGGCGATCTCGAACAGTTACCGCTCGGCATGTATAAACAAATAAAAAAAGTGCAAAAGCTGTATGTTCGCACGAAAGAGCATCCGGTCATCGATGAGCTTATCCGCGAAGGTGTACAGGTGGAGTCTTTTGACCATGTGTATCTCCAGCACGGAGGATTTGATGAAGTCTATGAGCAAATCAGCCGCGAATTGTTGGACAAGGCGGAGCAGGAGCAAGAAATTTTATACGCGGTTCCAGGTCATCCCTTGGTTGCGGAACGCACGGTGCAGCTGTTGCTTGAGCAAGCCCGGTCCCAGCAAGTGGAGATTCAGGTGCTGGGTGGTCAAAGCTTTCTTGATCCGCTGTTTGCACGCTTGGCAATCGACCCGATCGAAGGATTTGCTCTGCTCGACGCCACTCGGCTGACCGCACAACAGATCAATCCTGAGCTACATTCGGTCATTGCGCAAGTATACGACCAGCTGACAGCTTCGGATGTGAAGCTGACGCTGATGGAAGTGCTGCCGGATGAGCATCCGGTCACAATCGTCACAGCGGTTGGAGTAGCTGGAATGGAGCATGTCGAAACGGTGCCGCTGTACGAGCTGGATCACCATCAAGGGTTCGGCAATTTGAGCCTCGTTTATGTACAGCCGACTCAGGCCGATACGGTGCGCAATCGACAATTCGCCCGCCTTCGCGAAATCGTCGCGATTTTGCGCAGTCCGGAAGGTTGCCCGTGGGATCGTGAACAGACGCACCAAAGCCTGCGTAAAAACCTCATTGAAGAAAGCTTTGAAGTGCTCGAAGCGATTGACGAGGATGATCCAGATGGGATGTGTGAGGAGCTAGGCGACTTGCTGCTACAGGTGCTGCTGCATTCGCAGATCGCGGTGGAGAACGGCGATTTTAGCATCGACGATGTCATTTTGGGGCTCAATGAAAAGCTGATTCGACGCCATCCGCACGTATTCGGCGAACGCCACGCAGACGATGCGAATGAAGCCTTTGCCACATGGCAGGAGGTAAAAGCAGCTGAAAAGGCGGCGAAAGGCATCGATCCACAGGAGCTTTCCCAGCTGCACGGCATTCCGCGTGAGCTTCCTGCACTTATGTACGCGTACAAGCTGCAGAAAAAGGCGGCTGAGGTCGGCTTTGACTGGGACAATGTAGCGGATGTCGAGAAGAAGATTGAAGAGGAATATGAGGAAGTGAAGCAAGCGACTGCGGAGGAACGCGCTGGGGAGCTGGGCGACTTACTGTTCGCTGTCGTGAATCTGGCACGCTTTTACAAAGTCGATCCTGAAGAAGCGCTCCGGCTGACCAACCGCAAGTTCACGCGCAGGTTTCAATTCATTGAGAAAAAGCTGAAGGAAACAGGGAAGACATTTTCAGAGTCCAGCTTGCCTGAGCTGGACAAATGGTGGGACGAAGCGAAAGCTACGGAATAAGGGGAGATAAACATGAGACTCGATAAATTTTTAAAAGTGTCGCGCTTGATCAAACGCCGCACATTGGCGAAGGATGTTTGCGATCAAAGCCGCGTGGAGATTAACGATCGCCCGGCAAAAGCTTCGAGCAACGTCAAAATCGGGGATACGCTGTCCATTCGTTTTGGTCAAAAACGCGTCATCGTGAAAATCGAGGACATCAAAGAAAATCCGCGCAAGGAAGAGGCGGCCTCGCTGTACTGCTTGGTCGGCGAAATTCCGGTGCCGCGCGATGAGAAGGAAGAAGACGACTACCTGAAAGGGTAGTCTTTTTTTTACAGATAAGAATTTATAAAATTCTTATGCAGTATAAGGGCAACCGCGACTTAAGCCAAAAGCATGGCGTAGCCAGGTTTTCTATTGTCAGGTTCTAATTCGCCCTCTCCATCCATACCTTGTACAAGGGTACGAATTTGTCAGGTGAACGTACGTAAATTTGCGGGTAGGAGGGCTTGGCATGAACGATCATACAAGAAGGCCTCGCCACGAGGTTGTCATGATTAATCGCCGCAGCTTGGCGATTTCCGGTGTGAAAAAAGTGGAGAGCTTTGACAACGAGGAGTTCCTGCTGGAAACGGAAGGCGGATTCCTCACGATTAAGGGGCAAAACCTGCACATGAAAAACTTGAGCTTGGAGACAGGCGAAGTGGCGATCGAGGGGCTTGTCCATGAGATGGCGTATTTGGAGCAAGGGCACGGCGGGGACCGGTCCAAAGGATTTTTCGGTAAGCTGTTCAAGTGAGCATCGCCACACAGCTGCAAACCGTCGCGTTCATGTGTGCCTGCGGCGCCTTGATGGGTACCGGTTTTGATACCTATCAAGTGTTCCGGGGCAAAATCAGCATTCCCCGCTGGCTGATTTTTCTCTTCGATCTCGCGTTTTGGATCGCAAGTGCAGGCATGGTCTTCATTATTCTTGTGAAGGTGAACGACGGCATTGTTCGGTTTCCGGTCTATCTCGGTGTCATCGTAGGAGCGTGGCTCTATTTCGTAGTAGGAAGTAAGTATTATATTCAATTCCTACTTGCCGTGATAAGATTTTCTCAGTGGATCTTTAGGCTGATTGTGCGAATCATAGACATCTTTCTCATCAAACCGATTCAGTTCGTTTATCGACTGATCGTGATGATACTCGGCTTTATCTTAACAATCATTATGACAATCTTGCGGATCGTTTGGAAAATTGTCTATTTCCTCCTTTATCCGTTCATCGTCGTATGGCAGAAAATGGCGAAAAGATTGCATGTACCTTTCACTAAATTTTGGCTACTATTGAAGCAGTGGATCCACAAGAGGACGAAACGAGAGTAAATTTTAACCAAGGATGGATTAATAGATGAGTAAGAATCAGGCTCCCGCCAATAACAAAGGGCAAAAGCGCAGAATGCGCATCTTCATGTTTTTTGTGCTGCTTTTTTCAATCTGGACGGGCTATACCGCGTATCTCCAAAGCGGGCTGTTAACGGAAAAAGAAGAACAGCTGAAACAGCTCCAGGCTGCTTCCGTCGCGGAACAGAAGCTGCAGGCTGAGCTGGCCTATAAGGCAAATCGGCTAAACGACAAAGAGTACCTTGCCGAGCTGGCGCGCAAACAGTGGTATTTAACCAAGCCGGGTGAAATCATCTATATCTTGCCTGAGCAAAAATAAAAGGAGGAGCAGCGGTCTGAATGACTGTCCAAATCGGGAGCAAGCTGGAAGGGAAAGTGACGGGCATCACCAAGTTTGGAGCATTTGTGCTATTGCCAGACGGCGTAACCGGTCTCGTTCATATCAGTGAGATTGCTGATACGTATGTCACCGACATTCATCAACATTTGAAAGTCGGCGATACGGTTACGGTGAAAGTGTTGGGTATCCGTGAAGGTAAAGTGAGCCTTTCCATCAAGAAAGCAGTGGATCAGCCGCGTCCGGCAGCCAAGCCTCCCCGCCAAGCCAAAGAGCGAACTGAAGGCTTTGAAGAGAGGCTGAACCGATTTCTGAAAGAAAGTGAAGACCGCCTATCCTCCGTCCGCAAAAACTCGGACAAAAAAGGGCGAGGACGGTAAAGAAAATCAAAAAAATCTCTTTTAAAAAGAGAAGGTCATTTTGGGGCGATGGAGAATATAATAAAGTAAGCCCGTTTCGCTAAGCGCGAATCACCTGATAGTCGACGTTGAACGCCAAACGTCGGCTATTTTTTTGTCTACTTTGGAAGAGACAGCATCCAAATTTTGCGCGAGACGATTCGGATCATACGTGAGACCAGCCATTCTAGAGGCTGGTTATTTTTATTGCTTATTCGGTTCCAATCAAGACTGGTGCTGGATGAAGGAGAATAAATGCGCACGTACCGACACGCGCGTAATCGTTGGATAATTTGTCGGACGATTTTTGGAATACATTTCAATCTTTTGACAAAATTTACAAGCAACCATTCGTATAATGAGTCTCACGCTTAACAAATCCAAAACGGGTGGTGCATGTATGATGGCAAGCAAAAACCAAGTAATCTCCGCAACGCAATTCAGTTGGAATCAAAATCAAGTGGCAAGCAAATGGTCCCAATGGGGAGACCGCCTGGCGGCCACCGTGCAAAAATGGCATCTGCTCCCGTTGATGATGGGCTTCCTCTTAGGTAGAGCGTTAATCCTCGATGAAATCTCCCCGTTTATCGTCCCCTATTTTATGGTGATGTTTTTTTTGAAACGAGACAGCTTGTTCATAAGTACGATCGCGCTTTTGGGGGGGGCTTTTACACATTCGGTCCCTTTGGGACTGGAATCGCTTTTAAGCATCGTGATCGCGTATATGGCGTGCAGAGTGGCGGGGAAGTTCCGACGAAAGGATTTTTCCCGATTACCCATAATCGTCTTGGTATCGCTATTCGTGAGCCACCTGTTGTTCGATGTCGTGACGGGCCAGGTGACCACGTACAATCTAGTGATGATCGGTGTAGAGGGAGTCCTCTCCTTTGTACTCACCTTGATCTTCATTCAGTCGCTCTCCATCATCCACCTGTCCAAGCCGTATGAGCCTCTGAAAAATGAGGAAATCGTCTGCCTAGTCATTTTGCTGGCTTCTTTGATGACCGGGACCGTGGACTGGACGATTCGCGGCGTATCGATGGAGCACGTGCTCTCCCGTTATTTGCTCCTGTTGTTCGCATTCGCAGGGGGCGGCACGATCGGCGCGGCTGTTGGCGTGGTTACCGGTTTGATTCTAAGTTTGGCCAACGTCAATGCACTGCAGCAAATCAATTTGCTAGCCTTTGCCGGGCTTTTGGCAGGCTTGCTTCGGGAAGGAGGGAAAGTCGGTGTTTCTACCGGTCTGTTGATCGGCGCATCAATCTTGGCGATATACGGCGGTGCGGAGGACATGCTGTATGTTTCCTTGGTGGAAAGCAGTTTGGCAATCCTTTTGTTTGTTCTTACTCCGGCAGTCATCTGGAAAAAAATCGCCCGTTTCATTCCTGGAACGCCTGAGAACCTGCAGTCTCATCAGGATTATATGAGGCGGATACGTGATGTGACCGCTGGTAAGATTCGGAAATTTTCTGATTTATTTACGCAATTATCTCGCAGTTTTGCGCAGACAGCAGCAACGAGCGAGCTGAAGGAGAAACAGATCGATGATTTCATCAGTAGGGTAACCGGGTTTTCATGCCAGCGCTGCTGGAAGAAGGAGCAGTGCTGGGAGCGGGAAACCAAGTCGACGTATGATTCGATGAAGACGCTGGCGGAGACCGTCTATGAGTTCGGCACGCTGCAAGGACAGGCAGTTCCTCGCGACTGGGAACGCAAATGCGTCAAGTCGGACAAAATGATCGAGCTGATGGAACAGGAATATGAGCGCAATCATGCCTATGACCAGCTGAAGAAGCAGGTACTGGAAAGCCGCATGCTTGTTGCTGATCAGCTTTCCGGCGTATCGCGGGTGATGAGCGATTTCGCCAAGGAGATCCAGCGTGAAGGGCTGGAGCTGAGTTTACAGGAAAAACAGGTATCCCATGCATTGGAGGGGTTGGGTCTCTCCGTGCGGAGGGTTGACATACACAGTTTGGATGAAGGTAATGTGGACATCGAGATCAGTCAGCCTACGTGCTATGGAAGAGATGAGTGCGCCAAAATCGTGGCCCCCATGCTCTCGGAAATTTTAGGCGAAAATATTGTAGTGAAGGATCGGCAGTGTGAGGCGTTCAAGGATGGCCACTGCAAAATGTGCTTAACCTCTGCCCGCACGTACGAAATCGAAATCGGAGTAGCAGGAGCGGCGAAGGATGGAAAATTGTTGTCTGGCGATAGTTTCAAAACGATGGATCTCGGTAATGGCAGGATGGCTTTGGCGATTAGCGATGGCATGGGCAATGGCGAGCGTGCGTTTATGGAGAGTCAGTCAGCATTGGAAATTTTGCAGCAGCTTCTCAAGGCAGGCATCGATGAAAAGCTCTCCATCAAGACGGTTAATTCCGTATTGGCCTTGCGCTCCACCGAGGAGATGTTTGCGACAGTCGACCTTGCTTTGATCGATTTGAAGTCAGCTCATACGAGATTTGTCAAAATCGGCTCCACGCCAAGCTTCATCAAGCGCGGCACGGATGTGATTACGGTGACGGCTAACAATTTGCCTGCAGGCATTCTCGAGGAGATCGAGGTGGACGTAGTGTCGCGTACGTTAAAACCGGGTGATCTTTTGGTGATGATGTCGGACGGGATTTATGAGGCGCCGCGCCATATTGAAAACAGGCAAATGTGGATGAAGCGGATTATTTCCGAGCTGGCCACGAATGACCCCCAGGAGGTGGCAGATTTGCTGTTGGAGCGGGTGATTCGCCAGCATTCCGGAAATATCGTCGATGATATGACCGTGCTCGTCGCAAGAGTGGACCGCTTCGTTCCACAATGGTCGGCGATCCATGTGAAGGGAATGGACCGAATCGAACGACCGCGAGTCGTCAGTTAAAGGAGGAGTCAATTCGCAAGTATGAACGCAAGTCCCCCCGTCGATACTGATAGAAAAGTAACGGATTTCAGAATAAAACGGGGAGGCTGTATTTCATGAAACGATTAGGGAGTTTACGTCAAATTCTGGTTGTAACCGATGGGTGCTCCAATTCCGGGATCAGTCCGGTGGCAGCAGCCGCGATGGCGCGCGAGCAAGGAATTACCGTCAACGTGATTGGGGTGGTGGAGCGGGAAGAGATGGGAGCTTCTGGTGAAAAGGAAGTTCGTGAAATTGCACAGGCGGGAGGTGGCTTAAGCGATATCGTCTATCCGACGCAGCTGGCCCAAACGGTGCAGATGCTGACGCGCAAGGCAATGACGAGGACGATCCATCAAGTCGTCAATCAGGAGCTCAAAGCGATTCTTGGGGAAGTGCCACTGGATGATTTGGCTCCGGAAAAACGGATGCAGGTGGCAGGGATGGTGGACGATCTGGGTGAGGAAAGCAATTTGGAGGTCGTCATGCTCGTCGACAGCTCCGGAAGCATGAAACCAAAATTGCCGTCAGTCCAAATGGCCATTCATGATTTCAGCATCAGTCTGCGTTCGCGTCACGGATCGAGCAAAATGGCGGTGTCCACATTTCCTGGGAAACATTCGCATATGGAGGTGCGGATTCCATGGACGGACCAAATTGATCAAGCCCATCAGTTGACGACCGGATTGGTCATGAGCGGCATTACGCCGACGGGGCCAGCGATCATCGAAGCGATGGCATTGTTTGAACAGAATAAGAAGTCTGCCGGAGGAGCGGATTGGCAGCAAGCAGAGCCAAGGCGCAGGGCGCAAAACGACAACGACGGGTATCTGCAAGATCATGTATTCTAACCTCAAAATCCCGGCACTCCCGCACCAGTTCAGCGGAAAATGGAATCGTCGCGTCTACCGGGTGCTTCATGAGATCGGGAAAGGAGCGAACGGAGTCGTTTACCAAGTCATAAATGAAGGGAAGGTGCAAGCGTTAAAGATCGGAACCGACCCGATGGATTTGCTGATGGAGGTGAACATGCTAAAGAGCGTCCATCAACGGCCCGGCCAACAGGTAGGACCGGCCTTGTGCGACGTGGATGATGTGGTCATCAACAATCGGACGTATACCTTTTACAGCATGGAATACTTGGCTGGGGAACGGCTGGATTTGTATATCGAACGCGTTGGAAGGGATTGGACTCCTGTCGCAATGGTCCAATTGCTTTCGCGCCTGGAGGTGTTGCATGCGCAAGGCTGGATTTTCGGGGATTTGAAGCCGGAAAATACAATCATGGCGCGGCCGGAAAAGTCACTGCGACTGATTGATTTCGGAGGAGTCACCAAAATCGGGAATGCCGTGCGCCAGTTTACAGAGGATTATGACCGGGCCGCCTGGTATGCAGGTGATAGGCGAGCAGACGTAGGCTACGATTTGTTTGCAGCAGCGATGGTGATGATACGTCTGCTTTTGCCAGCAGAAGAATGGAGGAGAATTAAGAAGGGGACACGCCATGTCCATACGCTCTGTGATATAATACAAGAAAATCTGCTACTCAAACCGTATCGGTACATTTTGGTTCGAGCACTGAACGGTAAATACACCCGCGCGGAAACAATGAAGCAGGATCTCATGGATTCATTTGTCCGCATGCAGGGAACCAAATTGCGTAAAAAAAGCAATGCAGGTAGATGGCTTGGCAGTGTAGCGATCGTAATGATGCTCCTGGCAGCCGGATTTTTGTACTTTCAGAGAATGTAGGATGAAGGTATAAGAAAAAACTGCCACATTCGCAATTTGGCCTCGCGAGAAGCTTAGTTTTTCGAATATGTTGCGCGGATGTGAGGGATTGATATGGCGATCACAGATGATCTCGTAATGGACACGTGCCTATTGGCCGGAGAAACGATGCTGAAAAACGGAGGTGAAACCTACCGGGCGGAAGAAACGATGGCATTGATCGCCAAAGCGGCCGGTATGGAAAGCGTAAACAGTTCGGTTACTCCTACGAGCATTATCCTCTCGTACCGTTGTGGGGACAGGGATCATACCCGGATGATTCGCATTTATGACCGGACATTTGACTTGAATAAGGTGACCTTGATCAATGAGGTTTCCCGACAATATGTCTCGGGCAAAATAACATTACTTCAATCATACCAGCGGCTGCGCGAAATTGACCAAAAGCGGCCGCTTTATCCCGTTTGGCTTCAACACACGGCGGCTGGCTTAGCCAGCGGCTCTTTTGCCATTTTGATCGGCGGCGATTTATACGATTTCATTCCGACGGCAATCGCCGGTACGTTGGTGAACATCGGCGCAACGTTGATCCCGTCTTTTTTGCAGGTTAAATTTTTCGCGGAATTTTTAGCTGGGTTCATTGGCGGTTTATTCGTGCTGCTCAGTTTTGTGCTAATCCCCTCGTTGCATTTCAATTCCATGATCATTTCCGCCATGCTGCCTCTATTTCCCGGCGTCGCCGTGACCAATTCCTTGCGCGATCTGATGGCGGGGGATTTGATGGCTGGGATGGCCAGAGGTGTGGAGGCGATGCTTACTGCACTATCGGTGGCGGTGGCGACTGTTATCATAATTTCATTCTTGAGGTGATACGATGCCGTGGTGGCAAGGGTTAAGTTTTAGTTTGATGTCGACGGTAGCGTATTGCATTTTGTTTAATGTGCCGATTCGCACCTTGTTTGCGGGGGGCATGGTGGGGATGACCGGATGGGTCGTGTTCCAGGTAATGACGGTGAACGGTGCCTCGCTGACGCTGGCGACGTTTGGTGCGGCGACGACGGTCTCGCTCTTGAGCCAGTTCCTTTCGATCTTTTTGCGTGTGCCATCGACCAATTTCAGCGTCTCTGGCATCATTCCGCTTGTTCCCGGATCCAAGGCCTACAAGGCGATGCTGGCTTTCGTAAACGGCGAAAACCTCGACGGCGTGACATTGGTTACGTTGACCGCATTCGCGGCGGGAGCGATCGCTGCTGGCCTGATACTCGGCATCTCCATTTTCTCGGTTTGGAAAGGAATCGTGACCCGCTATGCTGCGAAGCGTGCAAAAGCAACTTGAGACGGAACAGCTGCTCGCCCCCGGGGAAACGATTGTCATCGGCGTCTCCGGCGGTGTCGATTCCACGGTGCTCCTGCATCTGCTACACTCTCTTAATGTGATGTATCAGCACGGCTGGAAGCTGCATGCCGTCCATCTGAATCATTGTTTTCGAGGAGAGGAAGCCAGACAGGATGCTGCCTACGTAAAAAGCTTCTGTGAGGAGCTTTCGATCCATGTCCATCTGTTCGAAAAGGACGTTCCCGCCTACATGGAAGAGACGGGCCTGGGAGCACAAGAGGCAAGCCGCAATTTGCGGTACGAGTTATACGAGCAAGTTGCCCGGAACGTGAAGGCGACAAAGGTAGCGGTCGCTCACCATGCAGACGACCAGGTCGAGACGATTTTGTACCGGATGCTGCGGGGGACGAGTGCAAGCGGATTGTCCGGCATGCCGATGCGCAGGCGGCTCTTCGAGGATGTCGAGCTGATTCGACCGCTTTTGCCGTTCTATAAGGAGCAGCTTATTTCATACAGTAATCAGGTGGGACTCGTTCCCCACGAGGACAGTAGCAACCAATCGCGCAAATATCAGCGCAATAAGCTGCGTCTCGATGTCCTGCCGATGTTTGATTCGATCAATCCGCGGTATCGTGAGCATATTTTGCAATTGGCGTATACGATTCGCCAAGAAGATACATATCTAATGGAGAAAAGTAGAGAGGCTCTTGCGCAGGTGGCGGAAACATGGGAGCCCAATCGAATTGTCGTCTCGCTTAACAAGTTTCAAAGTTGTGACCTTGCTTTACAAAGGAGAATGATTACACTAATATTAAGTTATCTGTCAAGTAGAATAGAGTGGTCTTCGCAGCATGTGGAGGCCGTTTTACGTGTTGGTATAGGGGAAAACCCTTCAGCCGTGTATTATTTGCCGAATAAGCTCGCTGTCAAGCGGGTGTACAATCAATTGCATTTTAGCGAAGGCAGCCTTCTTTTGGAGCAGCATACAGGTCCATTCCGATACGATTTGGATAAGCCTGGAGTGACTTTTATCAAAGAAAGCGGCCTGGAGTTCCGACTGTCGATACAGAGCTCGATAGAGGCATTGCCCCGTCTGGGAAAATGCGCAGCCCTGTTCGATTTGGACCGTTTACCGGGAGCACTTGCCGTGCGCAATCGGCAAAATGGTGACCGAATTTCTTTATTAGGATCGGCCGGATCGACCAAACTAAAGGAAGCAATGATTGATGCAAAGGTTCCACGACATCTCCGCGATCGCTTGCCTGTTGTGGTGAGCGGCGACGAGATCATATGGGTTCCGGGCGTGCGCAGATCATCCGTTGCAGTTGTTGACGGGAATACGACACGCGTGTTGCAAGTGGAAGTAGAGTATGGAGAAGAGTGGCAGGAGGTTTTTGAATGAACGGCGACATCGAGAAAATTATGATCAGTGAGGAGCAGATCGCTGTCAAAGTGAAAGAACTGGGCGGCATTCTGGCTGAGGAATATCGGGACAAAAATCCTTTGCTCATTTGCGTGCTGAAGGGAGCCATCATTTTTATGGCTGACTTGATCCGGCAAATGGACATTCGCTGCGAAATGGATTTCATGGCTGTATCGAGCTATGGCAGCGGCACCGAAAGCTCCGGCATGGTGCGAATTCTAAAGGATTTGGACACGTCCGTACAAGATCGCCACGTCATTGTGGTGGAAGACATCATGGACAGCGGCCTTACTTTGAGTCGCCTGGTAGAGCTTCTGCGTCACCGCGAGGCAGCATCCGTAAAAGTGGTTACTCTCTTGAACAAACCGGACCGTCGCAAGGTGGAAATCACCCCAGATTACAGCGGCTATGATATTCCGGATGAGTTTGTCGTTGGCTATGGTTTGGATTATGCAGAGAACTATCGGAACTTGCCTTACATCGGCGTGCTGAAACCAGAGGTTTATGCCAAGTAGTCAAGTTGTGAAGAACACACTGCATATGATAAAATATGAAAAGTGTCTTTTTCGCGAGAGGAGGTAAGGAATGAATCGCTTTTTCCGCAATACAGGCTTCTATCTACTCATTTTTCTTGTCACGGTAGGGATTGTCAATTTCGTCCTCTCCGGAACCGACAAGACGATACAGCTCACGTATCAAGAATTTCGTTCACAGCTGATTAACGACAATGTTTCTGAAGTTGCATTACGCCCTGAAGGCGGTACATACCGAGTGGAAGGTAAGTTGAGTAAGGCGGAGGCAGGTAAAGAATCCTTTACCACCAACGTACCGCTTTATGAGACGGACATCGTGTCCATTCTAAATGCAAAAATTGATGATAAGAAAGTGAATAAGGTAGAGTTCAAACCGCAGGAAGGAAACAATATTTGGCTCACCTTCCTGACCTCGATCATTCCTTTCGTAATCATCTTTATTCTCTTCTTCTTTTTGTTGAACCAGGCGCAGGGTGGCGGAAGCCGTGTCATGAACTTCGGCAAAAGCCGTGCGAAGCTGTACAACGACGAGAAGAAACGGGTTACGTTTGACGACGTAGCGGGCGCTGATGAAGAGAAGCAGGAGCTCGTAGAAGTCGTTGAATTCTTGAAAGACCCTCGCAAATTCGCTGCGGTGGGCGCCCGCATTCCTAAGGGTGTTCTCTTGGTGGGGCCTCCGGGTACCGGTAAAACGCTTTTGGCGCGCGCTGTTGCTGGTGAAGCAGGCGTTCCGTTCTTCAGCATTTCCGGTTCGGATTTCGTAGAAATGTTCGTCGGGGTTGGGGCATCCCGCGTGCGCGATCTCTTTGAGAACGCAAAGAAAAACGCTCCGTGCATCATCTTCATCGACGAGATCGATGCGGTTGGTCGTCAACGCGGCGCCGGTTTGGGTGGCGGACACGACGAGCGAGAACAGACGCTGAACCAGTTGCTGGTTGAGATGGACGGTTTCGGTGCCAACGAAGGAATCATCATGGTTGCCGCTACGAACCGCCCTGACATTCTTGACCCTGCGCTGTTGCGTCCAGGACGCTTTGACCGCCAGATCACGGTAGACCGTCCGGATGTAAAAGGACGCGAAGCCGTACTGAAAGTTCATGCGCGCAACAAGCCGTTGGGCGATGACTTGGATATCGATGTCATTGCTCGCCGAACGCCAGGATTTACCGGAGCTGATCTGGAAAACCTGCTGAACGAGGCGGCATTGCTCACAGCTCGTAAAAACAAGAAAACGATCAACATGGATGAGATCGACGAAGCCATCGACCGCGTCATCGCAGGTCCGGCGAAAAAATCCCGCGTTATCACCGAGGATGAAAGACGTCTGGTCGCTTACCATGAAGCAGGACATACAATCGTTGGCTATCATTTGAAAAATGCCGATATGGTACATAAAGTAACGATCATTCCTCGCGGCCAAGCAGGCGGATACACTGTAATGCTACCAAAAGAAGACCGTTATTTTGCTACCAAGACCGATTTGCTGGATAAAATCGTCGGTCTGCTTGGTGGACGTGTTGCTGAGGAATTGGTTTTGGGAGACATCAGTACTGGTGCCCACAACGACTTCCAACGTGCTACTGGCATCGCCCGCGCGATGATCACCGAATACGGGATGAGCCGTTTGGGTCCAATGCAATTCGGTGTACGACAAGGCCAAGTTTTCCTGGGACGCGATATTGGTCATGAGCGGAACTACTCCGAACAGATCGCATATGAGATCGACCAGGAAATGCAGCGCATCATTACCGAGCAGTATGATCGATGCAAAGAGCTTCTTACCAAATTTGGCGACCAGCTCGAATTGATCGCTCAAACATTGCTCCGTGTGGAAACGCTCGATGCCGAACAGATCAGACAACTGATCGAAAACGGCAAGCTTGACAAAGAACCAACGGAAAACAAAGACGTGGTTGTTCATATCCAGCCAAAAGCGGAAGAGAACAAAAACGAAGAATAAGATGCAAGCAAAAAAGGAGTGCACATGCGCTCCTTTTTTGTACATATGAATAAAACAGTTTGGCGTGGCCAAGTTTTTGATGAATCGCTCCAAAGCGTTCATTTTTCTGTATAATAGGCATCATAATGAGAGGAGGATCAGGATGACATTTTCTCACATAAAAGCAGTTGCGTTTGATATGGATGGAACTCTTTTAGATGGGCGTTCTGAGCTATCCCAAGAAAACCGGGCAGCTTGTGAAGCGTTGCGCGCAAGTGGGCGCAAGATTTTGATTTCGACAGGCCGTACATACAAGTCCGCGCAGCTTCCGCTGGACGGCTTCGCTTTTGACGGGTATGTGTGCAGCAATGGAGCGACCGTGTATGAAGCCGACGGATCGATGGTACATTATCACAAGCTAGAAGCAGAAGCCGTGATTGGCATTCTGGAGGAGCTTCATGAATTGCCCCTGTACTACGAAATGCATGACATCGAGAGCAACCGATGGATTGTGAAGGAAGATCGGCAACGGATGGAGGATATGATCGGTGAAGACGAGCTGATCGAGGGAATCAATTGGCGCCGCTTCACGTTTTACAATATGACGGCATCGGCCAGCCGTGAGGAGTTATTCGCTCGCATTCGATCAGGTGAGCTGGAGATTGTGAAAATTTTCATTTGGCACGCTCAGCCAGAAGTGTTGATCGGGGTGCGGAATGATTTAGAGCGCTGGGGGTCAAAAGCATTGATTACCACCTCGGGCCCGCACAATCTGGAGATGATTCCACCTGGGGTCAGCAAATGGGAAGGGCTGAAATACTTTTGCCGTAAATGGGAGCTCTCAGCGGAAGAAATCATGGCCTTCGGCGATTCCGACAACGACTTGGAAATGCTGACGTATGCAGGCGCATCCGTGGCGATGGAAAACAGTTCAGCCAATGTCGAGCGGGTTGCCAAGTTTCGCGCCGGGAATCATACAGAAAACGGGGTCGCACAATTTATCAACAAATATATCGTGAAATAAGTCACAAGAAAAAAGTTTGACCAGTTTGTGCTGATTGACAAGGCAAATGAACAGGGGATACAATGACCGTACATGCTGACCTATTCGTCAATGAGCGACTATACACTAGGAGGATTTCACTATGGATGCCTTAGCGTTGGAAAAAAAGGCGTTACGTGACGCCGAATTACGCGAACGGCTTTTGCAACTTAAGAAGGAACGTAACGCAATCATTCTTGCTCACTTTTATCAACGCCCAGAAATTCAGGAAGTAGCGGACTTTATTGGGGATTCGTTCGGTTTGGCCCAAAAGGCGAAAGAAACGGATGCAGACGTGATTTTGTTCTGCGGGGTTCACTTTATGGGAGAAAGTGCAAAAATTCTCAATCCCTCCAAAACGGTGATTATCCCGGATGAGCGTGCCGGCTGCCCGATGGCAGACATGGTGAATGTCGATGGGCTGCGCAAGCTGAAAGCACAGCACCCGAATGCCAAAGTTGTTGCTTACATCAATACGTCTGCAGATGTGAAAGCGGAAACGTACATTTGCTGCACGTCGTCAAATGCGCGTAAAGTCATTGAGTCGATCGATACCGATGAAATCATCTGGGTTCCGGATAAAAACTTGGGCCACTACGTATCCCAGTTCACTGACAAGAAAATGATCATTTGGGAAGGCTACTGCAATACGCATGATCAGCTTTCCGTTGAAGATATCATGAACATGAAGCAGCAGCATCCAAACGCGCATGTGGTCGTTCATCCCGAGTGCCGTCCGGAAGTGGTTGCTTTGGCTGACTATGTCGGTTCGACGACAGGCATCCTGAAATATTGCCGCGAATCGTCGCACAAAGAATTCATCATCGGTACCGAGGATGGTACTCGATACATGCTGGAAAAAGACAGTCCAGACAAAACCTTTGTGTTTGCATCCAAATATTTGGTTTGCCCGAATATGAAGGTAAACAACTTGAAAAAATGCGTAGAAGCGCTGGAAAATATGAAGCCGGAAATTTATGTTCCGGAAGATGTGGCAGACGCAGCTCGCGCTTCCTTGGAGCGCATGCTGGCGGTTGCTCCAGCTTAATCATAATATGGATACAGAGGGCAGAGCTCAAACCAATTGGGCACTGCCCTTTTTTTATTGCAAGGACAAGAATTGCGCCAGAAATGCTGTAGTGATGGGATGGAAAGAGCTGTGGCCGATGTGCAGAGCCATTTGACAAAAGAAATCTCACGTAATAATATATTTTTACGTGAATCAATCGTTTTATGAAAAGAGGTGATTCCTTGCAACCCGATATTTTGGAGACCTTTGTTGTGGAAACGCCGGAGCATGCGATGGTACTGCTCAATCCGCTGCGCGCGGAGATTTTGGGCCGTTTGACGGAACCGGCTTCAGCCGCAGAGGTGGCGCGTATGATTAATGAGACCCCACAACGGATCAATTACCATCTAAAAGCGTTGGAGAAAGTGGGTCTGGCCCGCCGGGTCGGCACGCGCCAGGTGCGTAATCTGGTGGAGGTGTTGTACCAGGCAATCGCTCGGACGTTTGTTTTGTCCGAGTCGCTTAATTGGAACCCGGAAACTGTGCAAAAAATGAAGGATCAAGGCTCATTGTCACATCTGATCACGATGACGGAACGAATGAAGCGGGATGCGCTCGTTTTGATGGAGCGGTCCGATGAGAATGCAGAGATTCCGAGTGCAACGCTCGAAACGAGCATCCGCTTGCAAGATCAGGAGCAGCGGCAAGCTTTTGTAGAGGAATATGTGTCACTGGTGAAAGGTCTGGTCGAGAAGTATCAGGCGAGATCAGGCAGCAAGGAAGAAGAGGCGTTCAATGTGGTGCTGGCGGTGTATCCGCAACTCAACCTGGGAGGGGAAACGAAATGAAACCTGTTCTGGTCTGGGAGACAAATCGCAAAAAGGCTGAACCTGGTGAGCGTTCTGGCAATGTAATCCCGTTTGAGCGTAATCGGTTAGGGGAGGTCGTGGAGCAGGAATCGATTCGAACGGAGTGGAAAGCAGGCTCCGGCAAAAACGGTGAGGGCTCCGAGGAGCCTGTCACGATCACTATGGTTTCTTCTGGCTTTACGACGAAAGCCAGAGCAGTCACTCCACAATCTGCTGCGGGCACGACGCAAATGCGTTTGGCAGCCTAACTCATTCGGAGGGGGAAAGTGAAATGAATCTGGTTCCTGTTGTTGTTGAGCAAACGAGTAGAGGTGAGCGGTCCTACGACATTTATTCACGGCTGCTCAAAGATCGGATCATCTTCATCGGGAGTGCGATCGATGACACAATCGCGAACCTGATCGTTGCCCAGCTGCTGTTTTTGGCTTCGGAAGACCCAGATAAGGATATCAGTCTCTATATCAACTCTCCAGGTGGGTCCGTCACCGCGGGCTTAGCAATTTACGATACAATGCAATTCATCAAGCCGGATGTATCGACGATCTGCATCGGCATGGCAGCATCGATGGGACAATTTTTGTTGACAGCTGGGGCTCCTGGGAAGCGCTATGCGCTACCGAATGCGGAGATCATGCTTCACCAGCCATGGGGTGGCAGCCAAGGGCAGGCCAGCGACATCAAAATCCAGGCGGACCGTATTTTGCGCCATCGGGAAATGTTGTTCCGCATTACAGCAGAACGATCCGGGAAGACGCTGGAACAAGTGATGAAAGACGGCGAACGGGATTATTTCATGGACGTCAAGGAAGCGAAGGAATACGGGCTCATCGACAAGATCATCGAAAAGCTGTAAAAATCAAAACAAAACCGCAGGGTATCTGTCCTGCGGTTTTTTCATGCAGTTTTCTCAAGCGAACTATCACATAGGCATTGGTGTAGGCGTCGGCTTGGCGTAGCCTTCTTTATACTGCTGGTCGATGTATGTACGGATTTCTTTTGGCGTTTTGCCGTCTTTGGTCATTTTCGCGGAAATCACTGCAATCTCCATGCAGGTGCCGCAGCGCGTGCCGTGGTCATCCCAGACAACGGAGCCGTCTTGTTTTACTTCCTTAATGAAGCAGTTGCCATTGTGCAGATGCCCCGCGCTCTCGCCGCAGCCGCAATAGCACGGTATCGATTTGAGCACATCCTGAATGCCTGCAGCAATCTGGTAAATGTCCTTGATTTGCGGTTCGACCTTATCTAGGAAGGTGGGGAGCGTCTTAATGGATGCCGTTACTTCTTGCAAGTCGCCGTTTGGCAATTGGTGAGACTGATGTTGCGAAGCCGAATCCTGGCTCGCGCAGCCGGTTAAGAGCGAAAGGGCAACGAGTCCGGCGTAAACAAAACGGGAACGCTTTTTCATGTCTGGGTAACCTCCTTATCATTCGAAGCGATTATACCATAGTTGTCCAAAGGAAACGGAGGGGGGGTATGTGACAAAATACGCTCAATTGAACCAAATCTGGAAATAACAAAAAAAGCAAATCGTAATCAGTCTTATTTACTTTTGAATTGCATATCACTATAATAGGTTCATGTACAGATAAATCGTAATCGTTATGATTGGATAGCGTCTAGGAGAGGAAGAATTGACACATGATTCGTAAACAATCCATGTTTTCGATAATAGCCGTGCTGACCGCAACGATGATGCTTTTGACTGCTTGCGGGCAAACAGCACCATCACAGAATACATCAGGATCCGCCCAAAATCAATCGGAAGTGAAGGCGGATGGCAAACTGCAAGTGTTCACATCATTTTACCCGCTTTATTACGTGGCGACGCGCATTGGTGGAGAGTATGTCAATGTGAAGAATATCGTCCCGGCTGGTGTGGAACCGCATGATTTCGAGCCGACGGCAAAAGACATCGTAGATATGTCCAAAGCCAATCTGTTCATTTACAATGGCAGTGGCTTTGAAGCGTGGGTGGAGAAAGCACTGCAAGGCTTCGACCAGAGTCAAATGACGGTTGTGAAGGCTACAGATGGCCTGCAATTGCTCAAAAATGCGGAAGAAGAGCATGTCGGCGAATCAGCCGAGGAGCATGATCATGGCGAGTTCGATCCACATGTATGGTTAGACCCTACACTGTTGAAGGCGCAGGCTGAAAAAGTGAAGGATGCGCTCGCAAAAAAAGACCAGGCACATGCCGCGGAATTTGAGAAAAATTATGAGAAATTGGCAGCTGATCTGGATACACTTGATAATGACTTCAAAAAAATGGTCGCTGCTGCGCCCAAGAAGGAATTCATGGTTTCCCACCGTGCCTTCAGCTATTTGGCACACCACTACGGTTTGGAGCAAATCGCCATTTCCGGCGTATCGCCTGCTGATGAGCCTACTCCTGCCGACTTGAAGGAATTGGTGGAGCGCGTAAAAGAGCATCATATCCAATATATCCTGTTTGAAACGTTGGTTTCGACCAAGGTTGCCGACGTGATTGCACGAGAGACTGGTGCGAAAACGGCGATGCTGAATCCGCTGGAAGGCTTGACAGAAGCTGACCAGCAGGCGGGGAAGGACTACCTGTCGATTATGCGTGATAATCTGGAGACGTTAAAAACGGCTCTGCAATAGACAAAGGATGATGAGTCTTGAAGGATACAAACGGTACAAAGGATGCGATCGTACAGTTGTCCAACGTTACATTTCAATATGATGATGGGAAAACGATTTTGGACCATGTCAACTTTGTGCTGCAAAAAGGGGACTTTTTAGGGCTGGTTGGTCCGAACGGCTCGGGTAAATCCACCTTGCTGAAGCTGATTCTGGGGCTGTTACCCGCAACGCATGGGCAGATTGATCTGTTCGGTACGCCGATTAACAAGTTCCGCGATTGGTCCAAGATTGGGTATGTCGCGCAGCAGGTAGCACACGGTGCCGGCGGTTTTCCTGCCACCGTGCGCGAGGTCATCGCGTCCGGACTGGTGGGAAAAGTAGGCTTGTTCCGCCGTATCACGCGGCAGCACCAGGCGTTGGTAACGCAAGCGGCAGAGCGCGTCGGCCTCGGAGATAAGCTGGATAAACGGATCGGCATTTTGTCTGGCGGTCAGCTGCAGCGCGTTTTCATTGCTCGGGCACTCGTCGCCGAGCCACAATTTTTGATTCTGGATGAGCCGACGGTGGGCGTCGATCAGGAGTCAATCGAACAGTTTTATGAACTGCTGCGTTCGCTGAAAGAAGAGAGCGAATTGACTATGATGATCGTGAGCCATGATGTCAGCGTCATGACCCAGTGGGTCAACAAGGTCGCCTGCCTACAAAAAGGGCTTCACTTCCACGGAACGGCGCACGAGTTCGTGCATAATCAAGAAAAAATCATGCAGCAGATGTATGGCAGCAATGTCCACCTGCTGGCACACAACCATTAGAGGTAAGAGTGTCTCATGCAAGTCTTTGCTGTGACCAACGAAGGCTCCGTCACCTGCTTGGCGTAGCTTAGTTTTCGAGCCGAAAGAAAGGGGTCCCCATGCTAGCTGATTGGTGGAACTATGATTTTTTGCGGTATACGCTGTTTTCCGGTATCCTGATCGGTCTGATTTGCCCGATTCTCGGTACTTTTCTCATCGTTCGGCGCTTGTCCATGATGGCTGACGGCCTGTCTCACGTGACGCTGTCGGGTGTCGCGGCAGGCATGCTGTTGGCGAAGAAGTTCCCGTTGTTCCAAGCGGTGAACCCGCTGTTTTTCGGGATGATTTTTTCCGTCATCGGCTCACTGTTTATTGAACGGTTGCGCAAGCTCTACAAGTCGTATCAGGATTTGGCGATTCCCATCATCCTATCGACCGGCTTAGGGCTGTTTACGGTTTTGGTCAGCATTGCAAAAGGCTTCAATACGGACTTATATGCATACTTATTCGGGAAAATCGTGACGGTGACCATAGAGGATCTGTTTGCGCTGATCGGCGTGGCGGTGGTCGTCTTGGGAACCGTGCTGCTGATTTACAAAGAACTGTTTGCGGTCTCCTTTGACGAGGAGTTCGCCCGCGTCTCCGGTGTTGCGCGGAAAACGATCAATCTATGGTTTATGGTTTTGGTGGCGCTCACGATCGCGGCGTCCATGCGCATCGTAGGGGTTCTCTTGATCTCGGCGCTGATCACGCTGCCTGTTGCGGCCAGCCTGCAAATTGCCGGAAGCTTTCGCCAGGCGATTATTTACGCGATTCTGTTTGCGGAAGCATCGGTTCTGGTCGGTCTCTATTTTGCCTATTTGCTCGATTGGGCTTCAGGCGGTACAATTGTTTTAGTATCGGTCGGTATATTGCTGATCGTCTTGGGTGTAAAAAAGCTGCGGGTATTGCGCAGGTAAATCAGCAAGGAGGCTTTCGTCATGACAGTCGAAGAAGCTTTGCAGATTTTGAAGGAACGGGGATATAAATATACGGGAAAACGCGAAGAAATCATTCGCATCTGCTCTGACGAAAAGCGGTATTTGTCCGCTAAAGATATTTTAGAGAGAATTAAAGAGCATTATCCGAATCTTAGTTTTGATACCGTATATCGGAATATATCCACGTTTGTCGATCTGGGGATATTGGAGGAGACCGAGCTGGATGGCGAGGGTAAGTTCCGCTTGGCTTGCAGCAACAACGGTCATCACCACCATCACGTCATTTGCACGGAATGCGGCAAAACATCGTCATTGCCGGGCTGCCCCATGAATTTGATGGCGACGATTCCGTCTGATTTTATGGTGACGGGACACAAGTTTGAAGTATATGGCACTTGCAAAGAGTGCAGTCAATGATGAAAAGCTACCTTACATGCAGCCTGTTTTGCGTGTTCGGGAGCTTTTTCCTTTTTGGGGCCATTTGTTATAATGAGACGAGATAGAACTACCTGACGTTGAAAACGAAGAGAGAAGGTAAACAAGATGGTTCCCCGTTACGTGATAGATTTTGACCTGAAGGCTTTGCCGCGGCTGAAGACCGATGTGGCCGTCATCGGCGCCGGGATCGCCGGGTTGTACACGGCTTTGCAGGCAAGCGAGTTTGCGGATGTCGTGCTGATCAGCAAAAGAGGGCTGGACGACAGCAACACACGTTGGGCGCAGGGCGGGATTGCAGCGGTCACTGCGAAGACCGACTCACCTGCGTTGCACCGCCAAGATACGCTGATTGCCGGAGCCGGACTTTGCTCGTATGACGCCGTCGACGTGCTGGTTCACGAAGGGCCGGAGCGTTTGCAGGAGCTGATTGCCTACGGCACGAGGTTCGACAAGGACGAAAAGGGCCGCTATGAGCTGACACAGGAGGGGGCGCATAGTCAGCGGCGCATTTTGCACGCACAAGGGGATGCGACAGGCGCAGAGATAGTCCGCGCCCTCTCCGCCAAGGTGAAAAACAATGCCCGCATCAAAGTGATGGAAGATCACTTTGTCATCGATGTCATCACGGATCAAGGGGAATGCGTCGGGGCACTTGTGATGCAGCCGGATGGCGAGCTACTGTTCGTGCAATGCTCGGCGACCGTGCTGGCCACGGGCGGAGCGGGACAGCTGTACCGTTATACGACCAACCCGGATATCGCAACGGCCGACGGGGTCGCGATTGCATACCGGGCGGGCGCTGACATCAAGGACGTCGAATTCATTCAATTCCATCCGACTGCACTTTACTATCCCGGTGCGCCCCGCTTTCTGATTTCCGAGGCGGTACGCGGAGAGGGTGCGATTTTGCGCAATATCGACGGCGAGCGTTTCATGCCGAACTACCATCCGCAAAAAGAACTGGCGCCCCGCGATATCGTGGCCCGGGCGATCGTATCAGAGATGGAGCGGACCAATTCATCCTTTGTGTACCTGGATATTACGCATGAATCGGAGACGCTGATCAAGCACCGATTCCCGACGATCTACAAGTTTTGCCTCCAGTATGGACTCGACATGGTGACAGACTGGATTCCAGTCGCACCGGCGTGCCACTACATCATGGGCGGGGTACGTACGGATTTGCATGGAGAAACGTCCACTAAGCGTCTGTTTGCATGTGGAGAGGCATCCTGCACGGGCGTGCACGGAGCGAATCGCCTGGCAAGCAACTCGCTGTCTGAGGCGGTCGTGTTCGGTCACCGGATCGTTCAGCGTATCAAGCAGTTGCAGCCGCTGGCGGATATACCGGAGCTGTCTTATTCCATCGATCGCAAGCAAAATCCGCCTGACATGGTGGCACAGCGCCTCAAGCTGCAAAAGCTGATGCTGCGCAATGTGGGTGTAAAGCGCAGCGAGGATGGTTTGGAAAAGGCACTGAAAGAGATCGAGCGGATGGATCGCCTCTTTGGCTATGAGCATCGGTCGACCCAAGCGTTTGAAAGCCTCAACCTGTTGACCGCCGCTGGATTGACGACGAAAGCGGCGCTCATGCGGGAGGAAAGCCGTGGCGGCCACTATCGGATCGATTATCCGAGCAAAGACGACTTGATTTGGCGCAAGCATATTGTATTGTCCTTAGAGCATGGAGTACGAGAGGAGAGCAATGAGTGATGTGGAGCAAACGGGAGCTGCGAGCAAAAATTGAAGATTGGCTGATGGAGGATATCGGCTCGGGCGATATCACTTCGGAGTGCACGATTCCGGAAGATGAGCAAGGCAAAGGCATTCTGTATGCAAAAGAGGCAGGAATCATCGCTGGTTTGCCGGTGGCGGAGCTTGTTTTTGAAACGGTGGATGCGGGGCTGACGTTCAAGGCATTGGTGAAAGAAGGCGAACGCGTCGAAAAAGGACAGGCGATTGTGGAAGTCTCAGGTTCAGTGCAATCGATTTTGAGCGGCGAGCGCTTGGCGCTGAATTTACTGCAGCGCCTCTCCGGAATCGCCACTCGTACGCGCGAGTTCGTCGATGTGCTGGACGGAACGAAGGCACGCGTTGTCGATACGCGCAAAACAACTCCGGGTCTGCGTCTGGTCGAAAAATATGCGGTTCGCATCGGCGGGGGGCACAATCACCGCTATGCGCTGTATGATGCAGTCATGATCAAGGACAATCATATCAAAGGCGCGGGGAGTATCACGAAGGCGGTAGAAGCGGCCCGAGCAAACATTCCGCATACGATGAAAATCGAGGTGGAGAGCGAAACGATCGAACAGGTGAAAGAAGCGCTGGCTGTTGGAGCCGATATCATCATGCTCGACAACATGTCGACGGAGATGATGCGTGAGGCCGTGTCACTGATTAATGGCCGCGCAATTGTAGAGGCTTCCGGCGGCGTGACGCTTGAGACAGTGCGTGCGATTGCGGAGACAGGTGTGGATGTGATTTCGGTCGGCGCCCTGACGCACTCAGTTCGCGCCTTGGACATTAGCCTTGATCTTAATCAGCGGAAGCGTTAGAAGGGGAACTGCCATGCTTTTGGTGATCGACATTGGCAATACCAATATCGTATTTGGTCTGTATGAAGGGGACGCGTTAGCGCATTACTGGCGCGTCTCCGCTGACCGCAATAAAACAGAAGACGAGTACGGGATGCTTGTGCGCAGCCTGTTCGATAGCGTCGGTCTCGCTTTTTCGATGATTGAAGGTGTCATCTACTCTTCCGTCGTACCGCCGCTCAATCATGTCATCGACAGAATGTGCACCAAATATTTTTGCAAAAAGCCACTGGTGATTGGTCCGGGGATCAAAACCGGGCTGAATATTAAAGCGGAATATCCGCGTGAAGTCGGAACCGACCGTATCGTCAATGCTGTCGCGGCCATGCACGAGTACGGTTCGCCTGTGATCGTCGTCGATTTCGGAACGGCGACTACCTTTTGCTATATCGACAAGCAGGGCCAATATTGGGGAGGCGCGATTGCGCCGGGTATCGGTATCTCGACAGAGGCACTGGTAAGCCGGGCGTCCAAGCTGCCGCGCATCGAGATCGCCAAGCCGGCCTCGGTGATCGGACGCAATACGATCGCTTCCATGCAATCGGGCATTTTTTATGGATTCGTCGGCCAGGTCGAAGGGATCGTACGCCGAATGATGGAAGAGGTAGGAACGACGCCGAAAGTGGTCGCGACTGGGGGGCTCGCCCCACTGGTTGCAAACGAGGCGACCTGCATCGATGTAGTTGATCCGAATTTGACGCTCAAAGGGCTTTGCTTGATTTACCGCCGCAACACATAGCGTCATTTTCCAGCTGTCGAACAGCATTTGGGGTTCTTGACAATCCCCGTAAACTTGAATAGAATAAAGTCAATTAAATAAACCGCTTACATTTTTGAGGCGTGTTACTGGTTTGCCAGGCATGAGCCGAAAAGGATCTTTCATTCTTTATGTGGAAAAGATACTTTTTTGGCTTTTATTTATTTGGTAGAGAGTTGGTGACGAAGGGTGGCTGCAGAAGCACAATATGTGATTCAACGCATATTCAATAACAACGTTGTGCTTGTCCACGAGCCTCCGTCCAACGTTGAAATCATTTTGCTTGGCAAAGGTATCGGATTTGGCAAAAAGATTGGCAACACCATATCCGGGGATCACGCCGATATTGAAAAAAAGTTCCGGCTCGAAGATGAGAAGCACATCAAGCAATATCGCTCGCTGATGAATCAGGTGGACCAAGCGGTGATTGGCATATCGGAAGAGATCATCGCATTGATTAGTAGAGAGATTGGGCCGGTGGTAAACGAGCACGTCCATGTGGCGTTGCCTGACCACATTCATTTTGCAATCCAGCGGTTGCGCAATAACCTAGAGATCGTCAACCCGTTTTTGTTCGAGATACAGACGCTATATCCGAAAGAGTTCGCGCTTGCACAAAAAGCGGCCGACATGATCACGAATAACTTCCCGATCCATATACCGGAGAGTGAGGTCGGTTTTCTCGCCTTGCATATCCACTCCGCTGTGAGCCACATTCCCGTGGCGAAAGCGGTTCAGTTCACCAATATCATCAGTGAAATGGTCAAAATGATTGAGGAATCAATCTCGACCACCATTGAGCGCGACAGCATCGACTATGTCAGGCTGATTACGCATCTGCGCTTTGCTGTCGAGCGGATCCGCCAGAACAAATCGATCAAAAACCCGCTCTTGGACCGGATCAAAATCACACTGCCGGACAGCTATGAGCTGGCGGTGAAGCTGGCAGAGCTCATCTCCGAGCGAATGGATGTCGTCGTTCCTGAAGATGAGATCGGCTACATTGCGATGCACCTGTTTCGTTTACAACCGGATAAATAAATGGCGTGTTACTAGTTCGACTAGGCATGAGCCAAGATTGGCGCAAGGAAAGCATTGTTTGCTTTTCGGCTGATCTTGCCTCATGCTTTTTTTGTTCAATGGATGGCAGACGGACCTAAAAGCCAGGCTCGAAAAAGTTTTTGAATTGCCGATTCGGATATAGTAAAGATAACGGTTTGGAGAATAGGAGGGCAACTATGTTTACGAAATGGTTTTCTAAGAAGAAGCAAGAAAAAGAAGCGGTGCTGATCGCACCGTTGACTGGTAGAGCAGTTCCTTTGGAATCGGTTCCTGACCCGGTTTTCTCGCAAAAAATTGCTGGTGACGGAATTGCAATCGAACCTACGCAGGGAAAACTGGTCTCTCCCGTGAATGGAAAAGTAGGGCATATTTTTCACACAGCGCATGCGCTGGTTTTGCAAAGTGAAGAAGGGCTGGAACTGCTGATCCACATTGGCTTGGATACCGTCAAGCTGAACGGTCAAGGCTTTACACCGCATGTGAAAGCGGGGGATGAAGTGAAGGCGGGAGACGTTTTGATCGAGTTCGACCTACAGGCGTTGGAGCAAGCCGGCTACAAAACGGTTACACCGGTATTGATCACCAATCTGGATAAAGTTGAACAAAAACAATTTATGGTGGGGAACAGCGTGACAGCAGGCTCTGACAAGATCATGGAACTTGTTTTGAAGTAGAGAGGAGTTTGCGATGCGCACCGTATATCGTGGGAGTGTTGTGGAGACCACACGAGTCGTTGAGAATGGAATCGTCGTGACGCAAGGGGAGCGTATCCTGTATGCGGGCGAAGAGGGCGGCTATGCCTATTCTGGAGACGAAGAGATTCGAGATTACAGCGGTCAGTGGATCATTCCGGGCCTGATTGACATCCATGTACACGGCAACGCTGGTCATGATGTCATGGATGGAACCAAGGAAGCGCTGGTCGCGATCAGTAAAAGCCTTAGCAGCTATGGCATAACTGGTTTTTTGGCCACGACGATGACAGCCCCGTTCGCAGAGATAGAGAGAGCGTTGAACGCGGTAGTCGAGACAGTGGGCAGTCCCGAATTGGCAGCTGAGGTGCTGGGCGTTCATCTGGAGGGACCGTGGATCAACCCGAAGATGAAAGGCGCCCAAGCGGAGGAAAATATCGTTCATCCAACCGAAGAGCGGGTGGACGCGATTTTGCGGCTGATCGGCGAGAAATTGTGCGTCGTGACCATCGCACCGGAAATGCCGGAAGCCATGGCAGCGATTCAAAAGCTGACCGAGCAGGGCGTCATCTGCTCCATCGGGCATTCCGATGCGACAATCGAGCAGGTGAACGAGGCCGTAGAACGGGGAGCATCCCATGCGACTCATATGTTTAATGGCATGCGCGGCCTGCATCACCGTGAACCTGGCGTCGTCGGAGCGACGCTGGTACATGATCGTATGACATGCGACATCATCGCTGATTTTATTCACGTTCACCCGAACGCCGTAGAGCTTGTCTATCGGATGAAAGGGCGAGAACGACTACTTCTGATAAGCGACGGAATGCGTGCGGTTGGCATGCCGGACGGAACCTATGATCTGGGTGGTCAAACCGTACATGTGCGCAAATGCATTGCCCGCCTAACAGACGGAACGTTGGCAGGAAGCACATTGACGCTCAATCGGGCCATCGGCCATATGGTCGAGACTTTGCGGCTGTCCGTCCCGGACGCTGTCTATATGGCCGCTACAGCACCGGCAGTGAAGCTGGGCGTAAGTGAGCGAAAAGGCAGCCTGGAGGTAGGCAAGGATGCGGATCTGGTCGTATTGGCACCGGATTACAGCGTGCGCGCAACCGTAGTAAAAGGACGAATGGTTTATCAGGAGGGAGAATCAGAATGATTCGCGTGATCGTAACGGAAGATTATCAGGAACTGAGCTATAAAGCATCACAATTGCTGAGCGCAAAATTGCAGAAAAAGCCGGAATCGGTGATTGGTTTTGCAACTGGAAGTACACCGATCGGCATGTATAAAGAGCTGATCCAAAGCTACAATCGCAAGGAAGTCGATTTCGGCCAAATGAGTACGTTCAACCTGGATGAGTATGTCGGGCTGACCCGCGAGCATCCGCAAAGCTATTACCATTTCATGCAGGAGCAATTATTCTCTCATATCAATGTGCGCCCTGAAAAAATATCGTTCCCGCCAGGCATTTTCTCCGATGCCGGGCAAGCTTGCCAGTCGTATGAAGATGCCATGAAAGCAGCTGGCGGCGTCGATCTGCAAATTCTCGGAATCGGCGTGAATGGACACATCGGATTCAACGAACCAGATCAGCATTTCACTTTGTATACACACATCGTCGAGCTAGCGCAAAAGACGATTGAATCGAATGCGCGCTTTTTCGGCAGTGAGGATGAAGTACCGCGCAGCGCGATCACAATGGGTATCAAAAGCATCATGGATGCGCGCTCGATCCTGCTCTTAGCGAGCGACCGCAACAAAGCGGAAGCCGTTCAGCAAATTTTCAGCGGAAAGGTCGATCCGCAGATTCCGGCCACGGTTCTGCAGCTTCACCCGGACGTAACGCTGGTGGTCGATCGGGAGGCGGCATCCCTGCTCAATAAAGAATTTCAAACGGGAGGCGTAAGTGTATGGTAAACATTCAAGTAACAGTCAACGCGGAGGGCGGTTTGCATGCCCGCCCCGCTTCCCTTCTGGTAAACACGGCTAACAAATTTTCGTCCTCGGTGAAAATAGTGAAGGACACCAAAATCGCCGATGCCAAAAGCATCTTGAACATAATGACGCTCGGCGCTAAAAAAGGCGAAACCTTGGCGATTCAAATTGAAGGCGTGGACGAACAGGTTGCATCCGCTGAACTGCAAAACCTCTTTGCAAACAATTTTGAAGTGTAAACGCTTGAAGGCAGGTGAATCTCTCTCATGGTAAAAGGAATACCCGTTTCATTCGGAGTGGGCATCGCGCGTGCGGTTTGCTTGTCTGCAAAGGAAACGCAGGCCGTCCATGTCGATAGCCAGCCAGCCAATGTCGAGCAGGAGCTGAAAAAGCTGCACGATAGCATCGAGCGGTCGACAGCGGAACTGAATCGGCTGCATGAGCAAGTGTCTCAAGAGATTGGCGCAGCGGAAGCGGCCATTTTGGATGCGCACCTCGCGTTTTTGCAGGACCCCGCTTTTGCAGGAGAGATGAAAACCCAGATTCAGGAGCAGCAGCTGTATGCCGTGCAAGCGGTTCAGCAGGTCATGGAGCATTTTGCGGCGATCTTTGAGAGCCTCGATGATTCTTACATGCGCGAGCGTGCCGCAGATGTGCGCGATGTAGGCAAACGGATGATCAAAAACATCAATAACCCTGAAGGAGACGCGCAAGAAGCTTATACGGAGCCGTTTGTGCTCGTAGCCGAAGACGTGACGCCTTCTGATACCATCTCGCTTCCTCGCCAGCTGGTACGCGCGATTGTGGCGGCAAAAGGCGGAGCGACCTCCCACGCCGCCATTTTGGCACGGTCACTCGGCATACCTGCCGTAATGGGCGCCGGACCAGAGCTTTTGACGCAGACCGCTAACGGAGACCTAGTGATCGTGGACGGGACGTCGGGCAGCATCCACATCAATCCTGATGAAGAAACGCTTGCTCGCTACCAGAAGCAGGCGGAAAGAGAGCGAGCGGAAATGGAGCAGTTGGAAAAGCTGCGCGATCTGCCAGCCCAAACGACCGACGGCAGACGGATCGAGTTGGTCGCCAATATCGGCCGACCGGAGGAGACGGAAGCCGTTCTCGCTAAAGGCGCGGAGGGTGTCGGGTTATTCCGCTCCGAGTTTTTGTTCATGGATCGTGAACAGTTGCCGACAGAAGAGGAGCAGTTTGCTGCCTATCGCGATGCGATAAGCGGGATGGCGGGGAAGCCGGTCATCATCCGAACGCTTGATGTCGGCGGCGATAAGCATCTGCCTTATCTCGATATGCCGAAGGAAGAGAACCCGTTCCTCGGTTGGCGAGCGATCCGCATTTCGCTCGACCGCATTGACCTGTTCAAGGAACAGCTGCGCGCAATTCTGCGTGCCAGTGCGTTTGGGAAAGCCTTGATCATGTTTCCGATGATCTCCCATGTGGAGCAGATCCGCCGTGCCAAAGGGCTCGTAGAAGAAGTAAAGCAGGAGCTGCGTCAGGAAGGAATCGCATTTGACGAAGCGATTCCACTCGGTATCATGATCGAAATCCCTGCGGCATGCCTGATTGCCGATGCGTTGGCGGCGGAAGTCGACTTTTTCAGCATTGGCACGAACGATCTGGTGCAATACACATTGGCGGTGGATCGGATGAACGAGCGGTTGAGCGATCTCTACAGCTATTTCCACCCAGCAGTGCTCCGTCTGATCCAACAGGTCATCGATGCATCCCATCGTAACGGCATCTGGACCGGCATGTGCGGGGAGATGGCAGCAGACCCGCTGGCGGCACCGCTGCTTTTAGGAATGGGGCTGGATGAATTCAGCTGCAATGCCAATTCCTTGCCTCGCGTAAAAGAACAGATTCGCCGCATGAGCTACGAGAGTGCACAAGAAGTCGCAAAAAACGCGCTTGCGCTCAGTACTCCGGATGAAGTAAAAACGTATCTCGCTAGCCTGTAAAAAGGCTAGTCTCTTTCAACAGAGACGTAAGCGGTTTCACTTGGTTCAGAAACGTTCACCTTGGGCATCATGCTCCATGGGCTCAAGGTGGACTTCTGATAGATCACATTCATGATAAGGGAGGTCTCACTATGCTGGCTTTTTTGCAAAAGATTGGTAAAGCGTTGATGCTACCAGTCGCAACGCTACCGGCCGCATCCTTGCTTTTGCGTTTCGGTGCGATTGACTACGTCAAGGAGTTTCACTTCGGTGATTCGTTTGGCGGCTTTTTGAATCAATACGTGGCACCTTTTTTGGCGGCAGGCGGAAGTGCAATCTTTGATAATTTACCTTTAATTTTTGCTGTCGGTGTCGCGATTGGATTTGCCGGAGATGCAGTTGCTGCGTTGGCGGCGGTTATTGCTTATCAAGTACTGACCTCTGTGCAGGCGAAAGTACCTGCCGCGTTTGGCTTTATTCCGGATGAGTTGAAACTGAATATGGGTGTGCTTGGCGGTATTCTCGCAGGTGGGATGGCTGCATACTTCTATAAGAAATACCATGATATCAAGCTGCCGGATTGGCTAGGCTTTTTCAGTGGAAAACGCTTTGTCCCGATCGTGACTTCGCTTAGCATGGTTATCATCTCTTTGCTGGTTGGTCTGGTTTGGGGACCAATCCAAGAAGCGCTCGATACATTCGGTAACTGGATCGTCAGCTTGGGTGCCGTCGGTTCTGGTTTGTTCATGTTCTTTAACCGCTTGCTGATCCCATTTGGTTTGCACCATGTGCTCAATACCATCGCTTGGTTCCAGATCGGCGATTACACAGATGCAGCGGGTAAAGTGGTTCACGGTGACCTGACTCGGTTCTTCGCCGGTGACAAGACGGCAGGTATGTTCATGACAGGCTTCTTCCCGATTATGATGTTTGCTTTGCCTGGTGCAGCGCTCGCTATCATTCATACCGCAAAACCAGAAAAACGCGCAGCGATTTCCGCCATCTTCATGGGTACGGCACTGGCATCCTTCCTCACAGGGATAACTGAGCCGATCGAATTCGCCTTCATGTTCCTGGCTCCAATGCTGTATGTGGTCCATGCGATTTTGACCGGTTTGGCTGGCTTTATTACAACCTCGATGGGCATCAAGCTAGGCTTTGGTTTCTCGGCTGGTCTCATTGACTATGCGGTAAACTTCCCATTGGCAACCAATCCGTGGATGATGATCCCGGTCGGCCTTGCGTTCGCGGTTGTGTACTACTTCCTGTTCCGTATCTTGATCGTTAAGCTCAACCTGAAAACGCCAGGTCGCGAAGATGATGATGTGGAAGTAGCGGCAGTGAGCGGCGGCGGTTCGTCCACTATGCGTGACAAAGCGGTCAACGTGCTTTCCAATATCGGCGGCAAAGCCAATATCGTCGATGTGGATGCGTGCATCACGCGCCTTCGCCTGGTTGTCAAAGACGAGAAGCTGGTTAATGACAAGGGGCTAAAAGCACTGGGGGCAGCAGGTGTCATGCGCTTAGGCCAAGGCAGTGTCCAAGTCGTTTTCGGTACACAGTCCGAGCAACTGAAAGACGAGATCAAAAAGCTTTAAAGCCTCCATACCAACAAGGGGCCGTGGCACATCACGGCTCCTTGATTCCAATTTTTATAAAAAAGGGGAGTAAATGTAATGAAAAGGTTGCTGGATTGCCGCGCGTCGGATTTTCGCCAAATGATGGGAAACGAATTGAAGCAATCGATCAAGGCAGCGGAAGGCAGGACGTTGATCGCCGAAATTATTTGTGAAGGAATGGCGTTGTATCCCGATGTGACAAATGCAGAAATGGCCGCAGCGTTCGGTGCTGATCTGCTTTTGCTCAACTTTTTCGATGTGTTTCACCCGCAGATTACCGGACTCGGACCTACAGAGGACGGCGACATCATCGGTCAGCTGAAGCGATATACGGGGCGTCCGATCGGGCTCAATCTGGAGCCGGTTGACCCGAACGCGTCGCAGGTGGAACAACTGATCGAACTGCCGGTCGGCAGGCTTGCTACAGAAGAGACGTTTCAAAAGGCGAAGGAACTGGGCTTTGATTTTGTCTGCCTGACCGGAAATCCGAAAACAGGCGTGACGAATAGCCAAATTACGCAAGCCATCGCCAAAGCGCGCGAGATCATGGGAGAAGACATGCTGATCATTGCTGGGAAAATGCACGGCGCAGGCGTGGAAGGCGAAGCGGGCGAGGAGATTGTAAGCGAGAAGGAGATTCAGAATTTTGTTGAAGCGGGCGCGGATGTCATCTTGCTGCCGGCGCCTGGAACCATTCCGGGAATTACCGTAGAAAGCTGCAAAAAGCTGGTGAATCTCGTACGCAAAGCCGGCGCGCTCAGCCTGCTTGCCATCGGCACCAGCCAGGAAGGCGCTGATGAAGCGACGGTGCGGCAAATCGCTTTGTTCAGTAAAATGGCAGGAGCCGATCTGTACCACATCGGTGATGCTGGCATAAGCGGCATCGCCTTGCCGGAAAACATCATGCAATACTCGATCGTTTTGCGCGGCAAACGCCACACCTACATAAGAATGGCCGCATCGGTTAATCGATGATGTCACGCATATTAGAAAGCCCGGCTTCGCCAAGCTTTTGGCTTAAGCCGCGGTTGCACCACAAAAAAACCTCTTCAGGCAGCAGTTGCTTGAAGAGGTTTTTGGTTGTTTTGCGCTATCTTCGCCTCTTCAAGCTGCCAAAGCCTTTCGATGTTTTCGGGGGTGAATTGCTCTTTGGCCGCGAAAAAATCGAGGAGCCTGATTTGCTTGAGGAGGAGCTGGAATAGGAACTATCCGACGAATTGCGGATGATCTTTCCGCTGCTAGATGACGAGTCGCTCTTTTTAAAAAGACTGCCGCTGCTCGATTTGGACGAGGTATCCGCAGAGGAGCTGCGCTTGATGATTGAGCCGCTGCCCGATGTCGTGATTGGCGGTGCCGCTTTTTTCTCCTGCTTCGTTGGCGTATGGTATACGACCGTTGGTTTGTACGTGTCTCTGCTGCCATAGCCGCGATAATTGCCGGCGTAGCTTTTCGCCAGATCGAACAACCCGTTGATCACCGTGGCGGTGATGTATCCTTGCAAAAAGGACGAACTGTAATTTTGCTGAACAAACTTTTGGTTGTCGACTTCAATGAGCGTGTCTTCTGGTTTCTTGGGGTCTTTTTGCAGGTGGTACCATTCATCCGAATAGACCAGGAACATGTGATCATTGTCTTCTTTGGAGATTTCCTTCGGTGTTTTCTGATCCGCCAGTTCTTTGGCGACCACGGGGACGGTTTTGTTCTCGGCGCGATAGACGCGGGAGGTTTCGCCGCCCTTATCGACGACGGATTCAAGCGGGTACGTGGAGCTGACCGATTGTCCGCCGCAGCCTGCCAGAACAGTTACCGCCAGCGAGACAACCAGCGCCGCTTTCATCCCTTTTAACAGCCGTTTCCACATAAACGAAATCCCCCCCTAAGTTCCGCGCAACACTTGCACGTCGGCAGGGAGCACGAACTCTCCTTCATACAGCATAAACCGACCATCTTGCCATTCAATCCGCAACAGCTTGCGATTATCCGACTGGAATTGCCAGACGTACTGCTCGCCTGCGGCAGAGAATGGGGCTTTTCCGACAGTCGTTACATTGCCTGAGAACTGCTCCTCAAGGTGGTACATGACATCATCCATTTCGATGGTTGTCGGCACTTCGTCAGGCGAATCCAGGCGGCCATCGATGGGCGAATACAAGTGATAAATCGTACGCTCCCGGTCCTCGATATTCAGATAACGGATGGTATTGCCGTCCTGCAAGGTCAGCACGACCGCTTTGCGCTGAAAATTGCGGACATTCCCGATCACCTGGTACGTGACGAGGGAGACCTCGACCACGTCGCCCACGCCAACGGTCAGGATGCTTTTCTCTGGCTTCGGGGGCTCGGGTGTTTTAAATATATTTTTCACTCGTTCAAACAAGCTCATTGCATGGCCTCCTGTCTCTACCTACAAGCTCAAGCTCGATGTGATTACCAAGGCACCGGTGATATGCAGCGAGCCGGCAACAAGGGCATGCGCCACCTTCCCGTTTTGCGTGCCTTCATCCAGATCAAGTCCCGCGATGTTTTTCAATAAGAGCGTCACCAGCTTCTCCAAGATAAACAAGATGATGAAGGAAGCGACGGATACGAACAATGCGGTCCACAAATCGCTGGAGACGGCTAATGATTGCGCCAAGATATAACCTTGCGCGTATAATTTCATGACAAAACGGGTTGTTACTGCGGTATTTCCTCGCTTGATTTCATCCAAATCTTTGTACTTGGTAAAAAAAGAATCAATCCACATGAGAATAAAAAGAAGCACTGCTCCGCATGCAGTCCATACGAGCATTCTCAACAAATCAATACCCAACAATCGCATTCACTCCTTTCTTTGAAAAGAAAAGGGGAACCGCCGCAGCGGTTTACCCCTCGTATTTTTTCATCAAGGCTGCAAGTTCATCTTCCACTTGCTTGTCTTTGCTGAGCGATGCGATTTCGTCATCCAGCGATTTTTCCTTTTTGTAAACTTCGCCGCTTGCTTCTGCCTCGGCTTCGAGCTGAAGCGCCTTTTCTTCCATACGCTTGAGACCGGCCATAGCCGAATCGTTGCTGAAGCCCGACATGGTTTGGTTGATTTTCTTTTGCGCTTTCGCTGCATTTACACGAGCAGCAAGTGTTTCGCGTTTGTTTTTCAGCTCGGAGATTTGCTTGCGCATTTCCTCCAGTTTTTCTCTCAGGTTGTCAGCAGCCAATTTGTTCTGTTCGTAGCTTGCTTTGTACTCGGCAGCTTTGCTGGCAGCGGTCTTCTTCTCTTCCAGAGCGCGGCGAGCCAGATCGATGTTTTGCGCTTGTGCGGCGATGTGAGCCTGCTCTTCACGCTTCGCAACCAATGCTTCCTGCTCTTCGTACAGCTGCTTGAATTTTTTCTCCAGTGCGATTTGTGCTGCTACCGCTTTTTCCGCTTCTTCCAGGTCATCCTGCATGTCGCGCAAATACTGATCCGTCAATTTCACCGGATCTTCTGCTTTTTCGATCAGGGAATACAGATTGGACATGGTTAGATCACGCAAACGTTTAAAGATAGACATATCGAGCACCCTCCTTGTGGTGGTTACCTGCTTTTATCATTGTAATACGTGGGGGCTAAAAAATGGTTTCGGAAATGCAAAGAATTTTTTTGTCCCAAAAGATGGAGATAAACTAGCGAAAAGACACGAAAGGGGAGGGGGATGCGTATGAGCTTTCGCATGCCGGCCATTCATCCGATCCGGCTGGTCGGCGTCATGATTCTGGCTCTTGTTGTCGCTTATGGGGCGTATGTATACGTGAAGCCACAGCTGTTTGTGTACGCCAAGCTGAAAGCAGGAGTGGTGGTGGAGAGCGGCGCTTTTTTGCAGGCAAAAGATATCGAGGCTGTTTCCTTGCCTCTCAATCGGCTGTTCCCCGGCGAGACGGCGCCAATTGCGGGGCTGCTTCCGTATTCGAAAGCATCGGCTTTTTTGGCGATGCCTGTCGTTCGCCGACTGAGTGGGGAGACGCCGCTCATGGAGAGCGATTTTGCGATAAGCGGAGATGGCAGTGCAGCGCTTGGGGAAGGGATGACAGGGATGAGCATCCCGGTCGATAACATCGTTGGCATCTCGCCGCAGCTGATGGTTGGTGACAAGGTCCACCTGTACGCCTCGTTCGAGGATGAGGAGGGGGCGCACAGCGGGCTATTGCTGCGTGAGATGCCGATCATCGCGCTGCAGCGGGAGTTCGAGACGGCGGAACCGCAGCTCAGCGGCGTGACAATCGCGCTGAAAGTTCAGGAAGCGGTTCTGCTTACACATGCGCTGCATTACGGGAAAATTCATCTGGGGAGGGCATCGGCATTGGACAAAAAAGGGGCCGGAATTGGAGATGAGGTATTTGCAGCGGCGTTGATGCGGACGAAGAAGCGGTGGAGTGAAGGGGGAGACATAGCAAAATGATAAAAAAACGTTTGGTGCTGATCGATGAAGATGTGCTTGCCCTCACGGAATTGAAGCAGCGAATGATCGCCAGTCAATTTTTATCGGTGATCGGCGAGGCGCATCAAATCGAAGACGTGTGGAAGGTGCTGCAAACGGAACAACCGGACCTGATTCTGGTCGGTAGCTTGCGCCAAGCGGAGATCGGGGTTCTGTGCCAGCAGATCCGATTCGTGTGCCCGCAAGTGACGGTCATTGCAACATGTTCTGCAAAAGAACTGCATTGGGAGCCGTTCTTGCGCAATTTGCAGATCTGGGTGTTGGCCAAACCGGTTCAGCCGGAACAAGTAGAGCTGCTTTCCATGCAACCGTCGCCTTCTTCCTATATGCAATCCGGTATGGGGACGGGTGCGCCCCTCGTACCGATGCAATCTTCACCGTCTGCATTTGCAGTCGCTGAATCCCCGGTTGCGACACCTGCCTATCTAGCAAAAAAGGAAAAGCCAAAGCATTTGATCACGGTGTATGGGCCAAAAGGGGGTGTGGGCAAGACGTTTCTGTCTCGGGAATTGGCTGTGTATTTCCGGCAGGTACCGCAAAATGGGCGTCCACTGAAAGTGCTGGCGGTCGACTTCAACCTGGATTTGGGGACATTTGCGACTTCGCTGAATTTGCCGCGGACGCCCAATTTGTTCACATGGGCGCAAGCGATCGATCAACAGATTGTGGCCATGATGCAGCGGGAAGGAATCGACAGCGAGACAGCAGGCCCGCAGGAATGGCAGGATTATGCCACCTCCCTTCGCTTGGGTGCCGATGAGGTCGAGCCATTCATTGTGGTGCACGAGCAGTCGGGCCTCCACATCCTGACTTCACCGCGAGAGATCAGGCAAAGCTTTGAGATCAAGGATTACCATTTGTATGTGATGCTCGAAACGCTGAAACAGAGCGATTACGATGTCATTCTGATCGATACGGCTCCGGATACATCGGATGCAACGATTCAAGCACTGTTTTTTTCTCAACGGGTGGTTCTGGTGGGGACGCCCGTCGTGGATGCGATCGAAAACATCCAGCGCCTGCTCAAGCTTTTACGCGAAGCGGAATACCCCGAGGAACGCATTCAAGTATGCATCAATCGACTCCAACGCAAGGAAATGTTCACGCTCGAGGAGATTCGCGCGTATTTTCAGCTGCATCCGGGGAAAACGATCTTTTCCATTCCAGATGACGATGAAGTGAAGCGGTCGATCAATGCAGGGATGCCGATTATGCTGGGTCAGCAACGGTCGGCGGCCAGGGATGCAATCGAGAAGCTGGCCAAATCAATCGTTACGATGGAGGATGAAACAGCGGCAAAAAAAACGGCTAAGCCGAAGGAAAAAGCGCGTTCTTCCATGTGGAGTTGGCTGCGCAGATAAAGGGGAGGTTTCCATGTCATTTTACCGGAATCGATTGTTAGGGCTTACGCAGCAAACACCATCCATGCTGTACGATCTGCGACAAACGGGAAGGCAAAGTGGGCGCGTCCCGGCGATGATCGGCGAATCAGCTTTTGGCGGGAGTGCGCATGAGGTAGAGGCGATCGTATCGAAGGATATCGAATCTGCAGTGAAGGTGCAGATTGTTGAAAAATACGGGACAAGGCTATGGGAAGAAAAAGAGAGCATAGAGTTCCTGGATGAGTTGGGAAAGGATATCCGCTTGCTGCTGGAAATGAAAGCGCCGATAGTGGGTTATCAGCTGGAACAACTCGCGCGTAAGCTGCTTCACGAGCTGGTCGGCTGGGGGCCGTTGGACCCGCTTTTGGCCGATGATGACATCACCGAAATCATGTTTCACCGCTACGATCAGCTTGTTGTAGAACGCAAAAGCTTGGGCAGGCTGGAAGCAATTTCAGGGAAAGTTTTTCGAGATGAAGAGGAGCTGTTGCGACTGATCGAGCAAATCGCCTCATCGATGGGTCGCGAGTTTAATGAAACGAAAGCAGAGCTGCATACCCAGCTTCCGGACGGCTCGCGAATCGCCGCCTCCCATCGTGTCATTTCGCCAGACGGTCATATGCTGACCATACGTAAACACCGCGATCTACTGACTGAGTCGGATTATGTTAGATACGGATCCATTTGTCCGCCGATGCTGCAATTTTTGAAATGGGCGGTTGGATTGGGCCGGGCTTCCGGCATTGTTAGCGGGGGGACGGGTTCCGGAAAAACTCATCTGCTGAACCTGATCTCCGCGTTCATTCCCGATCATTTGAGCGTGATTACGATCGAGGATGTGCTGGAGCTAAAGCTGCAACATCCGTATGTCCGCCGTTTTTTGGCAAAGCCGCCCAACCACGAGGGGAAAGGAGGCTATTCGATCCGAGATTGCGTGCGGTTGTCTTTGCGGAAAAGACCAGATGTCATCATCGTCGGAGAGTCGCGGGGAGGGGAGATTGTCGATTTGTTTTGGGCCATGAATACCGATCATCCAGGCAGCTGGAGCACCGCTCATGCCAATTCCCCACGGGCTCTGGTCGATTCGACATTGCCCATTCTTTTTGCGAAATCGGATGAAAAATACAGTAGCTTTGAGCGCAATCTCATGATCGGCTCAGCCTTGCAGCTGATCGTGCAAGTAAAACGATTTGAGGAAGACGGAAGCCGTAAAGTGGTAGCGATCACAGAGGTGGTAGGAACGGGTGATTCGCATGAGGAGCGCATACGGCGAACGTGCAACGTAAAGCATGTGGTGCCAGAGCGGGTCTACCTTCAGGATATTTACGTGTATGAGCCGACAGATGTTGTGAACGGTCGGGTAGTGGGTCACTATCGATGGACTGGATATAAACCGGAACGGCTGATTCGAAGCTGGATCGCGAAAGGGCTGCGCGCAGAGGAGATGGACAAAGTCTTTTTCACTACGCCGATCCGCGCCTAGGGGGATACCGATGATTGCTGAAGCGTTGCCGATCATATGTGTGGGATTGTTGGCGGTGGCAATTTGTCTCATTTGTCTGCCTAGCTCTCTATGGGCAAGGTTGATTGATTCACAGAGGGACCATGCTGTGATGGTGCAAGTGCAGCAGGGGCGACTTTCAGTGCGTGAAAAATTGGCGAGACGGCTACGCCAGTCCCAGTCGAATGTGACGTTGGGGCAGTATGCGCTGATTGGGGCTTTTTCTGGAATGGCTTTTTATTTGTTGTGCGGAATGGTTTTGCAATCATGGTGGATGCCGATCCCGGCCCTTTTTGCCGGGATCATTTTCAGCGAGAGGGTGATCGGATATAAGAGCGCAAAGCACAAGGAGCGGTTTGAAGCCGGAAACTTGAGGGCAGTTCGAATTATGGCGAGCTCGCTCCGTACGTCGCCTTCTTATTTGATGGCTTTCGAGCAGGTTGCCCATCACGCATTCGTGGAAAAGCGTGTGGCGAGAGAGTATCTGCGCGTGGTTGAGCTGCTGCGCGGTCAGGTGCCCTTGGACAAGGCAATGGCCGATTTCTATGCCAGGACAGGTTCGGCGGATATCTCCTATCTTTCAACAATCGTGCAAGTTCAGCGAGAGCTTGGCGGAGATATGGCAAAAACGTTGGATCAAGCGGCCGGTGCCATTTTGCGCAGAAAACAGTTGCTTCGTAAGCAACGGGCGGCGATGTCTCAAATCCTCGCGCAGGTTAACCTGCTTTCAGCCATGCCTTTTGTGTTTGTAGCAACGTTGTTTCTTAATAATCCTCACCATTTTGATCCGCTGCTGGCAACCATGAGCGGACGATTTTTGATTTTGGGCGCGTTTCTCATGATATTGTTGGGCGGCGAATTGATTCGATTCATCGCTTTGAAACAAGCTTACCGAGGAGGGTGAACTAATGCTGATCGCAGTAATTGGGTTGGGAGTTGCTGTGCTGCTGGTGTATTTACCCGGCGCATTTCGGTCAAGCGGCGTGCAGCAGTCTGGGTTGCACAACCGCATTGAAATTGAACAGAACGCGCGGTTTACAGACAGCTTTGCAAAAAACAGGCGGAACCTGCCTGGTCTTTCTCTGCTGACACGTAATCCACATGTAATGGAGAGGCTTATCCGATATGTAGGGGTGGACAAGCAGCAGGTCTCGGCTAGTCTGGTGCGATTGCGGTGGAAGACGACACTTGAGGAGATTGTGCTGGCCAAGCTGTGCGGTGCTTTACTGGTGTTGGCCGCGCTCATTTATTTGTATTTTGCTTTTCAAATGGGACAAAACATTTCCTACGACCAATTATTGCCGCTCATTGCGGCGTTGGTCGCTTTTCTTTTGCCCACACAATACCTTGAATGGGCAGACAAAAAAGCCAAACAGGAGATCCAGCAGCAGATTCCGGTTTTTTTTAGCATTGTCCAAGCACTGGTCGAGGCAGGCATGCCGATCCATTCGGCGGTGAAGGCTACGGCGCGGCGCGATCCATCTCGTCTCGGTCGCGAGCTTGCCTGGATGGATGTAGAGGAAAGGCAATACGGAAACTGGCGCAAAGCGCTCGAGGAGACTGCATACCGCTGGGAGGTCGACGGATTTGTGGCGATTGCGCTGGAGATCAATGAAGCGCTGACGAAAGGAATCAGCATTTCCAAGCTGCTTGCGGATCAAGTGGAGGAGCAACTGAGGCAGCAGGAGAGCGAGGCTGAGGCCGGGATCAATCGGCTTCAGGTGAGATTATTGCCTTTTCTCATCGTGTTTATGGGAATTCCCTTGATGTTTTTGGTGATGGGGCCTGCATTCATGGGGATTGGAGAAAAGCTGTAGCAAGAAATATTTTTGCACGACCCCACTGTCTTTTGGCAAATTCAGGATATAGCCAAAGGAGGGTTGAACATGAACGCAGTTATTGGGTATGTACAGCGGTTTATGAGGGAGGAGGATGCGGTAACGATTGTTGAGATGGTGATTATCGTTGCCGTTATTTTGATCGTTGTCCTGCCAACCTTGCAAAACCTTGGGTCGGCTGAGAATGAGCGGTTGGAAGAGATGGAAAGCAAGCTGAGAAAGTGATGGGCGTTTATCTGGGTGTCTTTTTGGCGATCGCCGCCTTTTTTGATTGGAAGTGGCGGAAGCTGCCAAATTGGTTTCTGCTTCCTGTCATGTTGGCTGGCTTGGCATACCAGATGGCAGAAGGTACATGGTGGACAGCGGCAGGCGGCCTCGCAAGCGGTTTTGCCATTACAGTGGTGCCGGTAGCGATGCGGGCAATGGGGATGGGCGATCAAAAATTGCTGATGGCGGTCGGGGCATGGACAAGCACTGCGGACGTTTATTGGCTGGTTGTACTATCAGCTTTTCTTTGCATAGTCGTAGTGCTCTGTCGACCGCAGCGAATCAGGCGTTTAGGCAGGCATCTGTATCTGGCTGTGATGGGATTGGCAGCGCATCGCAGGCTGTGGCTCCCCGACATTCAGCAGTCCGCTTTAACGGTTCCTTTTGCCGTGTATGTCTGTGGCGCATTTTGGATCCGACAAGCAGCAGGAATTTGGCTATGAGGCGATGGAGAGTGTGGCGCGAGGAAACGGGTAGCCAATTGGTAGAGTTTGTACTTGTTTTTCCACTGATATGGCTATTGCTAATTTTCGCGATGGATCAGTTCACAATCATGTACAACAAGCAGGTAGCGCTGGCAGCAGCATTTGAAGCGGGGCGTACAGCATCTTTGCAGCCAAATGCCGGACTTGCCAGGTATTATGCAACTCTGCGTGCCGACGATGAGCTAGAGCAGGCGATCGGCCTGAGTTCGAGCGATGTAGAGATGATCGTGAACAGGCGATGGCGTAAAGGAGAACATCTGGAGGCAAGAGTATCAATGACCTTTTCACTGATGGCGTCCAATCGTCCGTATCAGATTATCGAGTCGTATTTCATGATGGTGGAGAATGCAGAGGAGTGAGCGCCATGCTGAAACAAGAACATGGGACGGTGATGCTGATCTCCCTGTTTTTTCTCATCTGCTTATTTGCCTTTTCATCCCTTGTCCTGCTGTTGGGTCAAGGAGCATTGGTAGGAATGCGAACGCAGCAGACAGCCGATCTGATCACTAAGGGTGCAAGAGCTGCAGGAAAATGGACAAAGACAAATCCCGAGACAGGTGAAACAAAGAGCAGACTGTTTGCTACAACGCAAGAGGCAAGAGAGCAAAATGCAAGTATCATCCGGGGGGCAAGGGAAGAAGCCGAAAAGCTGTTTGAGTTAAATCGGGACGCATTGGAAAAGACCGCCCATCGGGTCGACATTACGCACCAAAAAGGGGAGAAGCATTTCCTTTACAACCAGGGCATCTACCATTTAGAGATTACGGTAGAGCAGGAAGCGCTATTGCTTTGGGAAACGCCGATCATGAAAGTGCGGAGAGTGTCACAATCCGAGCTGAACCGATAAATTTCCGTTTTTTCTCGGATTTTGCGATTATTTTTGTCCCAAATCGACGTGGTAGGGTATGGGCATATCAGTTGAGGGACAGGAGTGACGCTGGATGCCTTCGCAAATTATTGAGAGATATAAAAGAATACTAAGTGGTGAACAAAAACGGTTTTCTCCCTACGAGTTCGAGGAGATGTTGTACCGGAAGCAAAAGGTGCAGCTTGTTCTGCGGTACGCGATCGAACAGGTGAAAAAGTGGACGCCGGAAGAAGCGAGAAAAAATCTTTGCCCTAAGGATGTCATGGATTTAAAGCTGCATTTGGTAAAGGAATTCATCGATCCGCCGATCGAGGCCAAGGCTGACGATGTGTACTATCTGGTCGAATATGCGTATCCATATCTTCCGCGACCGGGTGAAAAGCAAAAAGCACTGGTCGTATATATGGAAGTGCTTGCTGGGAAACGCCGGCATTTTCCACTGCATTATTTCCAGACGCTAAAGGGTGAAGAGCGGGCAAAGATTTGCTTCGAGTACTTGTGGCAGGAACTGTTGGGTATAAAAAGCGTATATGAACTCCCGTCGCTCTTTACCCGTACGGAGGACGCTTACCAGCTCCTACGAAAATACAAGCTGAAGATCCTGGTGGATACACTTTATTTTTCACCGTTTGACATGGTGACAGAAATGTATCCGGAGCTAAATGACCCGAAATTATGGAATGGAAATTTCTGATGTAAAAATATTTGCAGTGACCCTCTGTCTTTTTCTACAGTTAAGCTAGTTTCATAAGCTTATAAGCAGATGAAACGGCCGTTATGTTTCTGGTGAGAAAGGGAGGCGTTGCAAATGGCAACAGTAAAGTCTCGCCAAGAGGAGTACACAGAGATGGAGGCGCTTGTGGGACTGGCAGTTCGCTATCAGAAGCACAAGCCAGGGGTCAATCTTAATGTTGAGAGATTACCCCGAGACGTATTTCGGATCGAGAGCGTTCATCGGTTCGGGAAACGTGTGGTTATCAATGACGGAATCATAGTGATGGAAGATGTTCCAGCCGTCATCATGCGCGGGGGAAGGGCAGCCTTTCTCTTGCCGACAGGAGAAGAACTCTACTTTTTTGTTGTAGAGTAGCCTCCAACTTGTCTGCCTTGCACGACTGCGTGCAGGGCAGATAAAAAAAGATTTATTACTTAACATAGAATGTTTTGTTGACGGGGCAACAAGACATATAGCAAAATGGCGTTAAATGTATAATTTTGTATAAAAAGGGAGGTTTTTGAAATGATGTTGGTACATGATGCGTTAGAGCTTGTCCAACGTTTTCATGAAAACAGTGAGATGATGCTGGACAAGGATACGTGCAAGGACCGTTTTATTTCGTATGTGTTCACCGAATATCAGCAAGAGGTGCTTCAGCAGTACGATTTGGACATGTTTTATGAACATTTGGATCGCATTCAGCTTGGAAAATGCCGGATCGATTTTGACCTCGCTGTCGATCGGTGGTACCAAAGGCAGTACGAGCTTTTTTGCGAAGAGGGGACGTTCCACGATCGGTTGTTCACCATCGTAAAAGAAGTCCTGCTAAAACAAGGGGCAACTACAAAGGAACACTTGATTAATAGCCTCACAAAGTTTTTCACCGCACCGACAGGCTTTATGCAAAGATGGATGAACGACACCAAACGAAGCGTAGGAAGCTACTTTTATTACGTTTCGAAAATGGGCATTCGGACATACAACGATATCGAGGCACTGGTTGACGTCTGGGCCATTGAAAATCCAGAAGCTTTCAAAGAAGACCAACAGGAACTTCTGGCAAAACGAAAAGGAAGAGGAAGGCCCCAAAATCGGGAGTTATCGCTATTGATCAAACACGCACAGGAGATCAAACCTCAGCTCACACCTCAGGAAAAAGAGAGAATTCGCAAAATCTACTATTACTACCGCAAAAGCTTAGACATGCTAGGAATGATCGAGAAATTCCGTAGCTACCTGCTTGCCAAAGCAAAAGAGGCACAAAATAAGAAATTTACCTCGCCCAAACAACCCAACTCTATTCAGGTGGTCTAACACGTATGTACCAGCAGGTGCAAAGGTTTGTTTCAGCCTTTCGAGAGCTAGAGAAAAAGGAATTCGAGCTCTCAACCGAACAACAAGAATCGTGGATACAACTAAAAGAGAGATTAGCTTCACCGTCCGACCAGGACGTAGATGATTCACCCTACAGGGGACTGCAAACAATCGTTGTTACGGGTTTATATCCTCGAACCGGTTCCAGCTTTATTGCGAGCAATTATGCCTATTATCATTCTGGAAAATCTGTGACGACGACTTTATGCGAATTACCAGGAATCTTTTCTTCCTATTACATTTCTCTCGACTTTGAAAAGCGGGTGAGCAGTTCTGAACAACCCGACAAAACGTTGCTTCTGCAGGGACGAAAGCTGCAAATACATGCGCAGAGGCCCCGACATCGACAAATAGAACATTCAAATCATACAGACACAATGAGTTGGTTTTACCCATTATTGAAAAACACACAGCTTTTGGTTGTAGATATTTCGTCTCATTGGAATTCAGCAAGTGCTGACTGGCTTATGGGATTGGCTGATCAAATCTGGGTTGTTGTCGATACCGATTTTCCACGATTGGCACAAACGGTCTTTGATGAGCCAACTCCTTCTTGGTGGCTTACCGAAACGGACAAAATTCGCATTATTCTAAACAAATGGCCGCTGAACAGCTCGAAGGGGAGCATTTGGCGTAAAGTTCAGGGGACACTAGCAATTTGGGATGAACGTGTTGGCATGCCTCCAATCTTTTGCTGCGTGCCCTCTATGGACGAGGAAGCGGTTTTGAAAACCCAACTGGAAGCTCGTCTGTATCTTGAAATGTATCCGAATGAAAAGGAACTGATCGACCAGCTGGCTTGCCTGGACAAAGGAAGGTTTTTATGAAGAAAAAGACATTGCTCACCATCGGCGTTGTTTCGTTTGCTCTTGCGGGAGGATGCTTTTATGCCGCAACCCACTATCTCGATGAGCTTGCTCGGGAAAAGTTGTACGCTCCGGTTGTAAAGGTTGTTGCGGGAAGGGAGATCATGCCATTTGAGCCGATCACAAGTGATGATGTCGTGATTGAGCAAGAGGAAGTGGATGAGATCCTGCCGGATTCTTACCGTCGGATTGAAGATGTGCTGGGGAAACGAAGCGTGCAGCCAATCTTTGCGGGGGAGCAGTTGTTAAAGCGAAAGCTTGAGGATAATCAATTGCTCCCAGGGCCACAAAAAGCCAGGTATGAGTTTCCGCTTACGATGATGATGCCGACAACCGAGGTGCGAAAAGGCGACTATGTAAAGATCTGGGTAAAGTATAAATCGCCTGCCGAGCTTCAACTTATGCCTGCGCCAGTGACTTTTACAAAAAACAGTCAGTCTGCTGAGCTGTTGTTTGAAGGACAGCTCGCTACGGTGAAAGACAGCAATGGAATCGAAATTTATACGTTAAAACCATCGATTCTTTCAAAAGCCGATCAAATCGAAAATCCATTTTTTCATGCCGCAGAAGCAACTAAGCCTTTAGAAAGCGAACGTCGTTACCGGGACTATCGGGCGGAACCATCAGCCATTCCCGCTTTTATTGGATTCAATCTGACAGATAAAGAGTACGTCATGCTAACGGAAGCCATGCAATACGGAGTCATCCAAATCGGCAGCTATCTGAATGCGAAAGGGGAGAAGGCGCTTTGAGGGTTCTTGTCTGCTACCCGATCAAGACATTAGTCAGTTCGTTCATTCCAGCTTATTACGATGTGTTAACAGTAGAAAAGGAAACCGAGCTGGCATCGATCGCTGCACAATATCAGCCGCAAGTGGCCGTATTTTTCACCGACGCATTCACCAGGCAAGTATGGGAGTGGGTACCGGAAATGCTCAGCATCTTCTTGCCGGAGGTACCGAAAGTATTTGTGGCAACTCATCACGACCATGCCTTTGTAAAAAAAATCGTCGAAGATAAGGCTGGGCAGAGAGCCTATGTACTTCCAGCCGGGTTGACATATGCAGAAATTAAGGAGCAGCTGGCAATCATTTTGGAAGATCGCCTTTTAACGGTGACTCATCAACAGACAAACGGAAAAGTGATTGCGCTGCTTAGCTATGGATCAGCGGGAGTTACTACCTTTAGTATCAACTATCCCGTATTGCTGGCGAGACGGCTGCCATCTGCCAAAATTGCAGTCATTGATATGAATGTGGAAAAGCCTGATTTAACCAAATTTTTTCAGCTGAAAGAACTGGCCCTTTTTCGGCCTGATCTTATCGAATCTAATTTTGCGGAGAAGCGGAATTGGATGAGCCTGTTTACCCAAAGCAAGATCGCTAAAAATCTTTACTATGCTGGAGGGGCATGTAAATGGAGGGCGTACGAAATCTCGTCTCTCCTCAACGTCTTACGTTCCAGGTTCGATTACATCTACGTCGATTGGGGCTTTTGCTTCCCGGAAACGGAGGGCCTGCACAGATTGCTCGGGGAGGCGGATCAAAATTTGTTTTTTGTCCGAGCTGATCCCTTCAACTTCGAACATGCCAATCAATGGCTGCAAAAATGGGAGATAAAAGGGGTTAAGCAGCACATTTTGATCAGCCAGTTGGATCGGGAAGAATCAAGCAGCTATCACATCAGGGAAAACGGGCAGGTTTACGGTGTGCTGCCTCATGTGCCAGACGCGCGCGTCAGTCATTCTCATCGGCAGAGGAGCATATTGGTGGAGGAGTTTTTACCACCGAAAAAGTACAAGAGCAGTTTACTGCAGCTAGTCGAGGCAGAGCAAAGGAGTGTAATGAGGGAGCTGCGTTATGCTGACATACAAGGATAGGCGCAATTGGACAAGAGCCGATATTCAAAGCGTAGAAGATGTGAAACAGGCTGCCCGCGACCATTTGAACTACTTTGGCAGCACAAAAGAAGAGAAGCTGTCCATGCAACAGATTTTGGAGCTGGCTGAAAACGGCGATCGTAACAGCCATAGCCACATCACGCTTCGACTCCAGCATTATTTTGAGGAGGAGTTGGGACGTCCGGTAACGGAATCAATCTTTCCACATGTGAATGCGTATGAAGGCATAACATTCGCCACCTATGGCTGGGGAATCCTCGATGTAGTTTTGCACCTTTCCCCTTTCGTTGAGGAGGTACGGGTTTCGGCCAATCGCCAGGTTGCTTACTTGGAGCGTGGCATGAAAAAGTTTCTCGCTTATACCCCGAATTGGGATGAGGTCGTGATGCTTCAGCAGAAGCTAGCCAATTCTGCACAGCTTACCTTCAACGAAAAAAAGCCGAGGCTCAGCGGCTATTTGGACAAGCTTAAGGCTCGTCTGACCATGTTTACTTTTCCGTACTCGCGCACACCAACGATTATTGTCAGGCGATTCTCAACGGTGAACTTTTCTCTCCAGCAACTGCGGCTACAGCCATTACCTACGTTTGATGAAAAAGTTCAGTTGTTGATTGAGCAACAAGTTTATGGACGCAGCAATGTGTTGGTGATCGGCCCCATGGCAGCGGGAAAAACCACATTGATGATTTGCATGCTAAAACTGAAAAATCCGGAAACCGATTATATCACCATCTACGAGAGCGAGCACGAAATGCGATTCGCAGACGTTTGGCCGGGAGAAGTGATTGAGCTGCAAAATGTCGAAGAAATCGGCATCGAGCTGGCAAACAGCTTTAAAGATATTTACCGGTCCACGGCCAATACGGTATTGATAGGGGAAATTCGTGAACCGATTGAAGCGCATCATTTTATCAATGCCGGTATACGCGGGACGGATGCAACAATCGCTGCATTGCACGAGCGATTTCCACGACAGGCTTTAAATGATTTGACCGATCTGGTGTTTCAATATGGTGGGAGAAGCATCGAATTAACACAGGAACGCATCAGCAGAGCCGTCAACTTTGTCAATTCATTAAAGTATCGCAGCAATGGGCATCGGTATATTGATGAAATAACAGTTACGGAATGGAATGATGTGATGGCTAGAGTTGAATCAGTACCATTGGTCTATCGCAACATGACAACTGGGGAGTATGAGTGGACTGGGAAGCAGCTGCCGGATGAACTGGTGGAGCACATGTGCATGATGGGTGAAGCCGATCTGGCTGTTCTGCAGGATTTGGGGATCACCAAAGTAAGGAGACAGCTATGATTCGCTTGTTGTTTGTGCCGATGACGCTTTGCCTCCTCATTGGGTTTGTCACGTGGGGAATGGTAGCTGCAAAGACTTGGTCGACACCAAGGGTGTTTTATCCGAAAACATTGCTCGCCCTGAGGAACCGGATGCTTGCCGACGCGAATGCAGGATATCTGTATCGGCACTATTCCACCTGGTGCAGCATTGCCGGTGGCAAGCTTTTGCCAGAAGATTTTGCGGTTATTTCGTTAGTGGGTGCAGTTGTTGGCTTTATTGGCGGGTTATGCCTAAGCAACCTGACGATGTCGCTTTGTCTGTTTCTATTGTTTCTGCTTCTTCCTACTCTCATGCTATACGCGAGATACACTGTGCGGATGAATGCGATGATAAAATCGTTTGGCCAATTCGTTGACCTTTTTTCCCGGCATTACAGCAATCGGAAGAGCATTTTACCTTCTTTTCGAGACATGCTGGAAGAGTGCCCGAAGCAGCTGGAAAATGAACTAATATTGCTTATCAACAAGCTGACGGATGGAGGAAATGCGACTGCAGCGATCGAGCAGTTTGCGGAAAGGTTAAACCATGGATGGGCACAAGACTTTGCCACGTATGTCATTAGTGGGTTAGAAGGGGAAACGAAAGATATCCAAGCTTCCTTGAATCGATTGACAAACGAAATGTTTGTACTGGAAGACGAGCGCGAGGAACGCCAGAGCGAGATACATAGCATTTGGATTAGTCTCATTATTGTCATCGTGATTTGCATCCTGCTGATTCCGTATAACCAGACTCTTTTAAAGGACTCCCTGCGGCTTTACTTTTTTACTCCTGACGGCCAGACATTGCTGGCGATTGCATTGACGATATGGTGTTTCTGCGTACTGGTTGCGTTTATTTGGGGAAAGAGGCATGAATAATGATGATTTCCATTCGGTTAGCATTTCTGTTGTGCGGTGCGATCTTTATCCTCATCGCTTTGTTCCTGACCGGTCTTTATTTGATCCAGCTTAGTTGGAAGCGGCAGATTGGCTTGTCGCGGATGATAAAAAAATCATGGAAACAATTTGTCGGAACTCAAATTAGTGACAAATGGGAGCGACTGTTACTAGCGGCTGGTAAACCATTTGGTTGGGGTAAGCTGGAGTGGGTAACCGTCCAGTGGATTTGCGGGCTTATCCCTTTGCTACTTGTTTTGCTGGTGGCTTTGGTCAAGCCTACGGGTTCCTTCCCGTTTTTCAGTTTTGTCATTTTGCCTACGATCGGTTATCTTACTCCTTATTTTTTGCTGCGATGGTGGAAAGGATTGCGAGAAGAACTGCTAAGCGTAGATATTGCGAGATTTATCAATCGTTTCATCACGCTGCTGGAAAATCAGGTGCCTCCTTATCAAGCGATGGTAAAAGCCGCTCGCCCTACCCGATTGCTGAAAAAATATATCCCCAGCTTGTCTGAATGGAACAAGAGCCGCGTTGAGGCATTGGAGATGTTGAAGCAGCGGATTGGCGTTGATGATGGGGTTATCTTGGTCTCCAATATGCGTACACTGGAGCAGCTGACGGATGAGCAAATCAACCTCACCATGCAGCGTATGGAGTTGGCCATTGATAACAGGAGAATGTACAGGCATCGAAAGAAAATTAAATCGTTGGGGCTTGCCTATAGTGTTATTGTCTATCCCGCTTTTTATATCGGTTTGATCGTTGCGATGTTTCCGTGGTATAAGCTGCTCACCGAAATCCTCGATAAATATTTGGTATAGAAAGGAACCGATTCATGTGACAAAGCTGCTGTCCATTTTCGCGTGCTTGATATTTACCTTGGGAATCATCGTGACCAGTATGGGGGAAGTGAACCACGCCGTTGTAAAGGAAGATGGATTGCGGGCGAAATCGGTTCAGTGGATAGAGAAAGCGATCCCTGCCAAATGATCGATGAAGTACAAAATAGAAAAGGAGTGTTTCGGTTATGTCAAAAATGTTCTTTATTTTCCTCGCTTGCGTGATGGTGTTAGGGATCGGGGTCAGCAGCTATGGTAACGAGTTATCCCCGTCGGCTACTGAATCTGCCAGTCATATCAATCGTTCCGTGGGATCTCTCAATTACGATTCAACAGGCGAAAGCATCAAATATACGACACAAAATGGAACGCAATACACCAGCCGCTAGTCATGAACCATTTGATCAGCCTGTTGGTCATTACCGCGTTTGTCTGCACACTATGTTCCTCTTTTTGGTCAACGAATATCGAAAATCAAATGGCGGCAGGGCAAGAAATCCGTATCAAAAAGGCGACGGTGCTGGTTTTTCACTAATTTCGGGAGAAGAAAGTGGATGACAAAGCTCAAGGTATTCCTGATTTGTCTCAGCGTCATGGTGTTTGTATTTTCGGCAATCGCCTGTGTGGAAACTTATTCACTAGAGCGTTCCTTGGCCAGAGGCGTCTACACCGATCTTATGGACGATATGCAGGATATTGGCTATCTGGACAGCAGCCTCACAGCTTATTACAGGGGAAAAATGCAGGATTGGGGATGGACAGGGGCAGGAGCGGATTTTTTTGCAGGAAGCTATCCGATGAGCGAAACAACCAGAGCCCGCAAAGAAAGAGCAGAAAACGTATCGCTAACCTTGTCGATTCATCCGTCAAAGCTATCGCAATGGATGAATCTGCTGGTGGAGGGAGAGGCCACGTTTCGCTTTGCGGGCACTCGCCCCTCCGAATATTTTGATCAAGGGTGGTAGACTTGTGACCAAGTTAATATCGATGTTGGCCATTATGGTGATTGTAACCCCGCTTACAGTGAATGTGCTGATACAAGGACCGGATAATTTGCTCACGGCATGCACGAGTTTTTTCACGAAGCTCTTTTCGGCGGCGGTTCATTTCGGTACGGCCTGATGGGGCAAGTAATCACAACGATCGTAAGCATCATGCTCCTTCTGCTAGTCCCACTAGGTATTGTTCAAATTCATACTGCTTTGCAAACCGAAAATGAATTATTGGAGCTGAGTTTGGCAGCAACCAAATATATCAGTAATCACGGTGGACGAAACGATGGTGAGATAAAGACCAAGGTGAGAGCGTTTATCCAACAGGAGCTAGTGCAGAAGCGTTCTCGCCTGCAAGCAAATGATGTCCGCCTTGACGTCACCCGAATCAAAATGAATGACCCCATCCTTTGGAGCCATGAGGATGAGTTTCAGGTGAATATGGAGATACCTTACCCTGCCATTACGACGCTTTTTGCACAGTGGCAAAGACCGCTTCACGTGATGAGGATTGGTACAATCAATACGATGGATTACGACTTATAGGAGGGCATTCGTACGGGCATACATGTACTTACCACCTCCATGATGCTCTTTTTCCTGCTGCTTGGTTTGGTCGTTGTTGACACCGACTTGGCTCTGCAAAAGAAGCAAGAGGTGAAAACATTGCTGGAGTTAGCCAATCACGATGCGACCTGGGCAATCGACCAGGCGTTGAAGACGGAAGGAATCATCGATTTGGTGGAAACGGAGGCAATAAGCCGATTTGATCGCCGCATGGAACAAAATGGACGGTATCGTCGTCAAGGCGCTGTGTTTATTCCAGCTCAAAAAAGTGTGACCACTGATCAAATCGCTATTCTTCATTATTATATCGATTTTACCCAATGGCGAAAAAACACACAGCTTTCGTTGACGTACAGGGGAGACAAACTGGTCGTAGACAATGTCGCGATCGACAGTCAGGTGCAACCGTCAGGCGGCGTCCTGCAAATCACTGTCACCACCGAGTCTGCAGAGCGATTGACATTAGCGCCGAAGCGGATGATCGGCCCATCGCTGGTAGCGGTCGGATATGTAGATGAACAGCCGTTATTTCAGCTGCTGCCAGGACATTCATTCCCCGTTGTGAGTGTGGAGGAATTGAAATGGTAATATCAGGGTTTCATGTCAGGTATAAATGATTTTTCGGTGCTTAGGCTTATTTACAAGAGCCGAATTATTCTGTTAATATGTAAGAAAGCGTTTTATCGATCAGCGGTCGTTTCGAGGTTCACTCTCCAAACACCCCGTCTGCTCGTAAAGTAAAACGCATGTGAAGTGGGGTAGTCCAACTTGTACGATAAAGATACCATTTATGTCATCGGAGATGCGCAATCATCTACGAACAATCCCATTACGCAGCAATTTAGTTCTTTTTTTATTGCACTGGTCGTCGATACCACCAATAACAAAATAGTTGATGCAAGTTGTTCTGCCACGGTTCAATTAACTTCCGATTTTACTCGTTCACTATTTGTCGGCCATTCCATTTTGGCTTCTGATGAATTGGAGAACCAGATTCGGACTCGATATTTTGGATCTTCCCAAAAGGCATTGATTGTGGCCTACAAAGATGCGCAGAAAAAGTACAAATTAGCTATCTCATCTCGGCAGAAAACAGAACTGTAATGAAAAAGAGAGCTGCTTTATTTATTCGTATGCCTTCGCATACAGCGTAAATAAAACCCAGCAAATGCGAATGAATCAACGCATTTGGTGGGTTTTTGCTTTCTGTGCAAACTGGTAAAGGAGGGAAACTGTTGTTACAATTTATCATCCGTAGATTCATCTCTCTGATCGTAACGCTTTGGCTCATCGTTACACTCACTTTCTTCCTCATGCATGCGATTCCCGGTTCTCCCTTTGAAAAAGAGGGGAAAGGGCTTAGCGATGAGGTAGCGCAAAACATGATGGCTTATTACAACCTGGATAAGCCGCTATTAGTACAGTATGGTCTTTATTTAGAAAAACTGGTCCAGTTTGATTTGGGACCATCCATCGCGAACGCATCTGACTCCGTTAATAAAATGATCGGCCGCGGATTCCCGGTATCGTTTCAATTAGGGATCGTCTCCGTCCTGTTTGCCATCGTGGTGGGAATAGCGCTTGGCATAATCGCGGCACTGCGGCATAACCAAGTCATCGATTATGTTGCTATGATTATTGCCGTCATCGGTATATCCGTACCGAGTTTTGTTATCGCGACGTTATTAATCAAGTATCTGGCCGTAAAGTGGGGGCTACTGCCGACAGCAACATGGGGTACTTGGAAGCATATCATCATGCCTGCTTTGGCGCTTTCTTTTAGTCCGATTGCTATCATTGCCCGTCTTACCCGTACCAATATGCTTGAGGTGCTGACGCAGGAATATATCGAGACGGCCCGTGCAAAAGGGTTGTCACCGTTTCAAATCATTATGAAACATGCATTGCGCAATGCGGTTCTGCCTGTAGTTACTTTGCTCGGCTCGCTAATCGCCAATGTTTTGACAGGAAGCTTTGTCATCGAGAAGATCTTTGCTATCCCGGGAATGGGGAAATTTTTCGTAGCGGGTATCAACAACCGCGATTACTCGGTTATTATGGGAACGACTGTTTTTTATAGCGCATTCTTGATCTTGATGATGTTCGTCGTCGATATTTTGTACGGCATCATTGACCCACGTATTAAACTGAGCAGAAAGGAGAGTTAGGTGCATGATCGTTTCAGATGAATTATTCATCCCCATGAAAAAAGACGACCTGAATGCCGAAGCGATTGTGCGACCGCAGCTATCCTACTGGAAGGCAGCATGGATGCGTCTCCGCAAGAACAAGCTCGCACTGGTCGGATTGGTTGTCATCATCGTTCTAGCGGCGATGGCTATGATCGGTCCGGCGATTTCCGGGCATGACTATTCGAAACAATCGGTGATTAACAAAAATAAAGCGCCTTCCGAAGCCAACTGGTTTGGAACGGACGATTTCGGACGCGACGTGTTTACCCGCGTGTGGTATGGAGCACGAATCTCCTTGTTCGTCGGCCTGATGGCAGCGTTGATCGATTTCTTTATCGGAATCCTATACGGCGGTATCGCTGGGTATGTAGGGGGACGCGTCGACAATCTCATGATGCGTTTCGTTGATATCTTATATGGCTTGCCTTACCTGCTCGTTGTCATCCTGCTAATGGTCGTTATGGGTCCAGGATTGATGACCATCATCGTAGCTTTATCCGCAACTGGATGGATCGGCATGGCGCGGACGGTTCGCGGTCAGGTTTTGCAAATGAAGAGCTCTGAATATGTACTGGCAGCCAAAACAATGGGTGCAAAGCCGTTTTATATCATCCGCAAACATCTTTTACCTAACACAATCGGCATCATTATCGTCTACGTTACACTGTCTGTCCCAACGGCGATTTTCTCGGAAGCGTTCTTAAGCTTCCTGGGCTTGGGCGTTCAAGCGCCGATGGCCAGCTGGGGGGTAATGGCGAACGATGGATTGCCGACGATCTTGTCAGGTCATTGGTGGAGACTTTTCTTCCCGGCGTTTTTTATCTCTTTGACCATGCTGGCATTTAACGTGCTCGGTGACGGATTACGGGATGCATTCGATCCCAAGCAGAGGAGGTAGCGCACGTGGACAATTTGCTTGAAGTAAAAGGGCTACACGTCGCCTTCAAAACGCATGGCGGCGAAATCAAGGCTGTTCGCGGTGTTGACTTTTCCTTGAAACGAGGAGAGACGCTGGCGATCGTAGGGGAGTCCGGCTGCGGCAAGAGTGTTACCGCACGCAGCATCATGCGGCTTATCCCTGAGCATGTCGGCAAGATCACGCAAGGCAGCATTTTGTTCAAAGGTGAGGAGCTGGTTACGCTCCCGGAAAAAGAAATGCGCTCGAAGCGCGGATCTGAAATCTCGATGATTTTCCAGGATGCGATGACCTCGTTAAACCCTACGCTGACCATCGGCGAGCAGATCATGGAAGGCATCATTCGCCATCAAAAAGTGTCGCGAAGTGAAGCGAAACGTCAGGCGGTTGAAATCTTGCAGCTGGTCGGAATCGCGAATCCAGAGAGCCGGCTGAAACAATACTTGTATCAATTCAGCGGCGGTATGCGGCAGCGCATCATGATCGCTATCGCGCTGGTCTGCAAACCATCTATCTTGATTGCCGACGAGCCGACGACAGCACTGGATGTGACGATTCAGGCGCAAATCATTGACCTGTTTAAAACCATTCAGCAAAAAACAGGCGTCTCCATCATCATCATTACACATGACTTGGGTGTAGTAGCCAAGATTGCAGACCGGGTCAATGTCATGTATGCGGGGAAAGTCGTCGAAACCGGTCCGGTTCGAGAGATTTTCTACAACCCGCAGCATCCATATACAAAGGGGCTGCTGGCCTCGATGCCACGCCTTGATGCGGATCGCAACATCCCGCTGAGTCCCATTCCGGGAACGCCGCCAGATTTGTTCGCGCCGCCGGTTGGATGCGCATTTGCGGCCCGTTGTGATTATGCTTTGGAAGTGTGCCGTAAGCATCAGCCTGAACAGACCGATGTGACGGCGGCTCATCAAGTGACTTGTTGGCTGCAGGACCCGCGTGCTCAAAAGGCATTGCAGTCACTTACCAAAACTGGCTCGTAAGAAGATGTTTGTAGGAAGGGATGAACTGTCGCCACAGGCGCCTGTCATCTTCCATATATACACACATGTAAAAGGGGGAAACATTCAGTGAAAAAAAGATCATCGATCATGCTCTCCGTTTCATTGGCAGCTTCCATGTTAGCAGTAGGCTGTTCATCAAATGAACCAGCGCAAAACAATCAAGCGGCACCAGCGCCATCTGACAGTTCCAAAGAAACCCCGACACCACAAGACCAACATTCAAAACTTTTGCTCCTGAACAACCTTAAAGAGCCGACTTCTTTGGATCCGCCAATCGGTTTCGACCAAATTTCGTATGACATCCTGAACAACATGATGGAAGGGATGACTCGCCTCGGCAAGGACAACAATCCGGAGCCGGCGGCAGCGAAAGAATGGAAAATCAGCGAAGACGGAAAGACCTACACATTCCTTTTGCGTGACGGAATCAAGTGGTCGAATGGTGACCCTGTTACCGCTCAAGACTTCGAATTTGCTTGGAAACGTCTGTTAGATCCTCAAACGGCATCCCCAGCAGCTTTCCTGGGCTATGTGTTTGAGGGTGGAGAAGCGTTTGGCAATGGCAAAGGCAAAGCGGAAGATGTCAAAATCAAAGCGCTTGATGACAAGACATTGGAAGTGAAACTGGCTTACCCGGCACCTTATCTCATTCACATGGTTTCCAACCCAGCTTTCTTCCCGGTTCATAAAGCAACCGTAGAGAAAGATCCGAAATGGGCTGCAGATGCCAAAACAATCTTGAGCAATGGACCGTTCAAGCTGACTGAGTGGACACACGACAGCGAAGTGAAAATGGTCAAAAACGAGAACTACTGGGATGCTGCTAACGTCAAGCTTGACGGCGTGACGTGGAAAATGATCGATGATGAAAACACTGAATATCAAATGTACCAGAACGAAGAGCTGCACACGTCCGGTGTTCCTGCGGATATGGCAGATCAATTGTTCAAGGACAATAAAGTAACGGTTGCAGACAGCGCGGGTACTTCTTTCTACCGTTTCAACGTAACGAAAGAGCCGTTTGACAATGTAAACATCCGTAAAGCGTTCAGCATGGCAATCGACCGTCAAACATTGGTTGATTACGTACTGCAAGTGAAACAAAAGCCGGCATTTGCATTTGTATCGCCAGGCATGGCTGATCCGGCAGGCGGCGATTTCCGTGAAGTTGGCGGCGACTATGTGAAGTTCGATGCGGCAGAAGCCAAAAAATTGCTGGAACAAGGCATGAAGGAAAAAGGCTACAAACAATTGCCGGAAGTGACGATGAGCTATAGCAGCGGCACAACGAACGAAAAAGTCGCTCAAGCCCTGCAAGAAATGTTCAAACAAAACATCGGCGTAGATGTAAAAATGCAGAAGATGGAAAGCAAAGTGCTGACAGCCGAGCAGAAGAAACTCCAGCTGCAGCTGTCCCGTTCTTCCTTCTTGCCTGACTTCGGTGACCCGATCAACTTTATCGATGGCTTCCAAACTGGCAACCCTATGAACCGTACTGGTTGGAGCAACCCGAAATTCGACAAGCTGATCAAGGATGCATACAACCAGCCGGATAACAAAAAACGCTTCGAGCTGATGCATGAAGCGGAGAAAACGCTGTTTGAAGATGCGCCAATTGCCCCATTGTACTTCTACAACAGCACATACCTGCAAAGCGACAAAGTCGAAGGCATTGTGCGCCATGCATTGGGCTATATGGACCTGAAATGGGCTGACTTAAAATAATAAAATAATGCGCCGGGGGTAGTCATTCGCGTTTAGTGAATGATTCTCCCCCTTTTTTTACCAAATTACCGATGAAATCAGGTGAAAATCGTGACGATGAAGCTGAAACCAGCAACGTTGCAGGCGGGTGATACAATCGGTATCGTGGCTCCGGCGAGCTGGCCAAACGCGGAGAAAGGGCTGCGCGGGGCGAAATGGTTTGAACAGCGAGGCATTCGGGTAGAATTCGGGACTTCGCTTTCACGGCAGCACGGCTATCTAGGTGGAACCGATCAAGAGCGGGTGGATGAGCTGCATCAAATGTTTGCCAACCCGGCGATTAAAGGGATTTTTTGCGCATGTGGCGGTTATGGAACAGGTCGAATCGCATCGATGCTCGACTATGATCTGATCCGCCAAAACCCTAAAATTTTCTGGGGATACAGCGATATTACCTTTTTGCTGAATGCGTTTTATCAAAAAGCGGGTTTGGTTACGTTTCACGGTCCGATGCTCAGCTCTGATATTGGCCAAGACGATGTGCATCCCCTCACGCTGGACACGCTTGAGCAAGCTTTTGCGCCTATAAAGTTCACTTATACGGAAGATATTTCACCGTTACGTACTTTGGTGGAGGGTGAGGCAACCGGCGAGATTGTTGGCGGTAACCTCTCGTTATTGACGAGCGGGATCGGAACGGAATTTGAGATTGATACAAAAGGAAAGCTGTTGCTGATCGAAGAGGTAGATGAAGATATTTACCGCGTCGATCGTATGCTGAATCAACTGAAGATGGCAGGCAAGTTTGACGATGCAGCGGGGGTTCTGCTGGCTGATTTCAAAAATTGCGAAGCGGGGAAACGTTCTCAAACGTTAAGCCTGGAGCAAGTTTTCATCGATCATATCCAGCCTGCAGGAAAGCCTGTGCTAAGCGGATTTTTGATTGGGCACTGCTCGCCGAATTTCGCAATCCCAATCGGGGCGCAAGGGACAATGAATACGTATAAAAAATCTCTACTATTGGAGGAATCCGGTGTTCGCGCGTAGTCTAATACAAGAAGAGCAAGTGAAGGTGGAGTCAAATATGATTATTCAGGACATCGAGGTAAAGCGGTTTTCTGTACCGCTGAAGAAGCCTTTCAAAACTGCCCTGCGCACTGCTTACAATCTCGATTCGATCCTTGTCAAAATCACCTGCGACAATGGAATGGTCGGGTGGGGGGAAGCGCCCGCGACGATCGTGATAACCGGTGACAGCATTGAAAGCATTGAGGCAGCAATTGTAAATACGATGAAGCCGCAGTTGATCGGCAAAAGTCTGCTGGCGTACGAGCAAGTGTTCCATACGCTGCACCAGTCCATGGTGGGCAACAGCAGTGCGAAAGCTGCTGTAGATATGGCTCTGTACGATTTGATCGCACAACGCTGCAATTTGCCACTGTACCAGCTGCTGGGTGGTTATAAAAATCAGTTGGAAACCGACTACACCGTAAGCGTCAATTCTCCGAAGGAGATGGGGGAAGACGCGTTGGAATACTTGAAGCAAGGGTTCAACGTGCTCAAAATCAAGGTAGGCAAAGATAATATTGACGAAGACATTCTGCGTATTCAGGAGATTCGCAAATCGGTCGGCAACCAGGTGAAAATTCGCCTCGATGCGAATCAGGGCTGGGATATGAAAGAAGCAATTCGTTCGATCCGCAAAATGGAGGACATGGGCCTAGACATCGAGCTGGTGGAACAACCGGTAAAAGCTCATGATATCGAAGGTTTGCGTCGCGTCACCCATGCCGTTGATACACCGGTTATGGCGGATGAAAGCGTATTTTCTCCTGCGCAGGCATTTGAGATCCTGCATACGAGAGCAGCCGATCTGCTCAATATCAAGCTGATGAAATCCGGAGGGATTTTCAAAGCGCAGCTGATCAACCAAATGGCGGAAGAGTGCGGTGTTCCATGCATGGTAGGCTGCATGATCGAATCGCGCTTGTCAGTCACGGCGGCAGCGCATTTTGCAGCAAGCAAGAAAAACATCACTCGCTTTGATTTTGACGCGCCGCTCATGCTGTTGAACGATGTTGTGGATGGCGGTGTGCGCTATGATGGGCGCTTAATGACATTGCCTGATTTGCCGGGCTTGGGCATCCGCTCGGTAAACGTGTAGAGGAGTGTTGGAAAAATGAAAACAGCGATCATCTCAGTATCCGTAGCGACCGTTTGGACAAATCCGGAGAAACCATTGGAAAAGGATCAGGCCGCGTTAACCAACCCTGTTGATGTGAGAGGGTGGCTGGATTCCCTGTCGGTTGATGAAAAGCTCGGATTTTATGACAATAATGCGATTCAAACACAAGCGCTGTACGGCACTCGTGTTGAAATCATGGAAGAGCAAGGGGAATGGGCGCATATCCTGATCCCTGATCAGCAGTGCCGAAAAGATGAGCGAGGCTATCCAGGGTGGGTGCCAAGCCGTCAGCTGGCAGCATGGAATGATGCTTTCGATGTACAGGATGGGCAGCAGATGGCCCAGGTGACTGCATCGTTTGCTCGCTTACACAATGCGGCTGGGCAGCCGGGCATTGAACTGGCGTTTTTGACTCGATTGCCGATTCTGGTGGAAAATGACGGTTGGGTCAAGGTCGCGACAACAGACGGAGAAGGTTTTTTGAGACGTGAGGATTTGGCGATCATCCAGGCAAACCGTCCTGTTGACATAAAAGGCAACCGCGGCGAAGCAATTGTCGAATCGGGCAAACGGTTCCTAAACCTGCACTATTTGTGGGGTGGCATGTCCTCCTATGGCTATGATTGCTCCGGCTTTGCCTACAACATGCACCGTTCCGTGGGCATCCAAATCCCGCGTGATGCAGTCGATCAGGCGCAGGCCGGCCAATGGGTGGAAAAAAGCGAGTTGCAACCAGGCGACCTGCTGTTTTTCGCGCATGAAGAAGGTAAAGGAAGAGTCCACCACGTGGGCATTTACTATGGAAACAATCAGATGATCCATTCGCCTGATTCACTTTCCAGCATTGAAATCGTCAATTTGACAGGCTACAAGCTGGAGAAGGAACATGTGATCTCACGGAGATATTGGTAAATCCGAAATACAGCAGGAGGTTTGGCCGGGTGCAAAAGAAGAAGCTCGTCGAGGTGAAAAACCTCAAAAAGCACTTTAACTTGGGAAAAGATCAACTATTAAAAGCGACCGACGATGTATCGTTCGATATTTATCAAGGAGAAACCCTTGGGCTGGTGGGCGAATCTGGGTGTGGAAAATCCACCACCGGACGCACGGTCATCGGACTGTACGGACCGACAGCAGGCGAGGTTTTGTTTGACGGGCAAAATGTGCACAAAGCGAAAGGCTCGCAAAAGCAGAAGCTGACCAGTAAAATGCAGATGATTTTCCAGGATCCGTACGCTTCGTTAAACCCGCGGATGAATGTGACGGAAATCATCGCCGAAGGCATGGCGCTCAATGGCCTATATAAAGGAAAGCAAAGGGTGGAGCGTGTCATCGAGCTGCTCGAGATGGTCGGTCTTCAGAAGGAACACGCCAACCGTTTTCCGCATGAGTTCAGCGGCGGGCAGCGCCAGCGGATCGGAATCGCCCGTGCCCTTGCTGTGAATCCTGAGTTCATTATCGCCGATGAGCCGATCTCTGCCTTGGATGTGTCCGTACAGGCGCAGGTGGTCAATCTAATGAAAAAGCTGCAGCGTGAGAAAAATTTGACCTATCTGTTTATCGCGCACGATTTGGCGATGGTTAAGCATATCAGCGATCGCATCGGCGTCATGTATTTGGGCAATTTGGTGGAGCTGTCTGATAGTGAACAGCTGTACGACAATCCCAAGCATCCGTATACGCAAGCCTTGTTGTCGGCCATTCCGATGCCCGATCCGGATTTGGAGCTTAGCCGGGAGCGCATCATACTGGAAGGCGATGTACCGAGTCCGATTAATCCGCCAAGCGGTTGTGTGTTCCGCACGCGCTGTCCAGTCGCGAAGGACATTTGTGCGCAGCAGAAGCCGATTTGGCAGGAGGTGGCACCTAAACATTTTGTCGCCTGCCATGTCTATCAATAAAAAGTGAACGAACAAGGCCCTGATGAACGCAAAAGGAGCCTTGTTTTCATTTTTTGGGCCAATTTCCACTAAACATCTATTTATCCTCTTGTTAATATTCTGTAAATTGAGAAGGAATCCATTTCTTTTTGTCGAAATACGCTGTAAGTAAGAACGAGTACTTCCTGCATCAGCTATACTTCTAGTGAAGCGAGGGTTGCAGATGAACGTGAGCCACTCCTCTTTTGAAGCTTCACCCCGTCGTTGGCGGAATGTTGAAACCATATTGGGCATAGTCGTCCCTAAGTCGCTGAAGTCGGATACTTCTGTCCTGATCTTTTTAGAAGAGGTAGCTGCGACACCCATGATGGAAAAAGATGAAGAAATGGAGTGCTTGATTCGTTATCAACACGACGGTGACCTAGAAGCACGTGATCGGTTGGTACGTGCTTATTTGCGTTACGTCGTCAGTACAGCACTTCGTCACTTGAAAAAGGGCATGCCGTTTCTTGATTTGATTCAAGAAGGAACGTTCGGCTTATTTACGGCAATTGATAAGTTTGACGTAAACAGAGGCGTGCGGCTTTACCACTATTCACACTGGTGGATTTCACAAGCCATCACCCGGTCGATCAGTGATAAGGGACGCTTGATTCGCATTCCCGTGCACATGCACGAACAAATTCGCCAATACCAGAAGCATGTCATGCAACTGGCCAATTTGCTGCATCGGTACCCCGACCGCAATGAGCTTGCGGCGTCGCTCGACATTCCTTTGGAGAAGGTTGACGCGATTGAGGCTGCGATCATGATGCGGATGGAGTCGTTGGATGAGCAATTGTATGATTGTTTTGACGACATTCAACGCGATGAGGAGCTGCTAAGCTATGCGGAGGTCGTCGATGACGGCGAAACCTCCATAGAAGACCACGTTGAAAAAGTGGATCTCAAAACGCAGATGCTGGCAGCGCTGGCCCGGCTGAATCCGCGGGCACAAGAGATTATCGCCATGCGCTACGGCCTCTACGATGACCAGATCTACACGCTTGAAGAGGTCGGCAAAATGTTTGGGCTTACTCGTGAGCGAATTCGCCAGATCGAAGCGACAACGATCGATCGCTTGCGAAATCAAAAAGGCTCCCGACAGTTAAAGGAATATCTTTCTTGATTTACGGGCATATAAATGAGGAAATGACAGCCACACGAGGCATCGTGTGGTTTTTTTGTACAGACATCCCATGCCGCAACTGTATAGAGTGCCTCTCGCGTTCGGCGTGATTCCTATTTTGTGGTACACTAAACGCGAATACAACTTATTGGGCAACAAGGAAAGGGAGGATTGCACCGTGAAAGACTACATGGTACGGGCAACCGGTTTTGGAGGCAACGTTCGCGTGTTTGCTGCGCGCACGACACATATTGTAGAGGAAATTAGAAAGCGTCATGACATGTGGAACACAGCAACTGCGGCTATGGGACGCACGCTGACTGCTACAACCATGATGGGAGCGATGCTCAAAGGAGACGAATCGCTTTCTGTGAAGATCAAGGGAGGAGGCCCTATTGGCCAAATCATCGCGGAAGCAAATGCAAAAGGAGAAGCGCGTGCATACGTAACCAATCCGCAGGTTCATTTTGAACTGAATGATAAAGGAAAGCTCGATGTGCGCCGTGCGGTAGGGATGGACGGATTTTTGTATGTGACAAAAGATTTGGGCCTGCGCGAGCCGTATCAAGGAAGCGTGCCAATCGTCTCCGGAGAGATCGGCGATGACTTCACGTACTATTTCGTAGCATCCGAGCAAACACCGTCAGCTGTTGGTGTAGGTGTACTAGTGAACCCTGATGACCGTTCTGTTTTGGCTTCCGGCGGTTTCATTTTGCAATTGCTCCCGGGTACGACCGATGATGTCGTGGCACTAATCGAAGAGCGCGTTTCCGGGCTGCCGCAAGTATCGCGCATGATCGGCGAAGGGTTGACGCCAGAAGAGATTATCGAAAAGATCGTCGATGAGCCGAATATTCACGAGCGGATGGACATAATTTTCACGTGTACGTGTTCGGAAGAGAAAGTGAGCAAAATGCTGATCACGCTGGGGAAAGAAGAAATCCAAAGCATGATCGACGAGCAAGAGTCTGCCGAGATCCATTGCCACTTTTGCAACGAGCGCTACCACTATGATAAAAAGCAGCTGGAGCAAATTCTTCAGTCCATGTAAGGCGCAGGAAATGTCTTCAAGAAATAATTGACGTTTCTGAATATAGTCTGCTATAATAATGCCAATAAAACCTAGCATTTTACTTGGTATTGAGGAGGACGGGAAACATGCGAGTTGCTCAATCGATTACCGAATTAATTGGTTACACACCGCTAGTAAAACTAAACCGTGTTGCAACTGAAGATATTGCTGATATTTATTTGAAGCTGGAGTTTTTCAATCCGGGTAGCAGCGTGAAAGACCGGATCGCGCTTTCCATGATCGAATCGGCGGAACGTGAAGGTCGTTTGAAGGAAGGCGATACCATCATCGAGCCAACCAGTGGAAACACTGGGATCGGTTTGGCGATGGTTGCTGCTGCAAAAGGCTACCGCGCGATTCTTGTCATGCCTGACACCATGAGCTTGGAGCGCCGCAATTTGCTGCGCGCGTACGGTGCGGAGTTGATTTTGACACCAGGCGCAGAGGGCATGGGAGGAGCGATCCGCAAAGCGGAAGAAATCGCCCGCGAAAACGATTCCTACTTCATTCCGCAGCAGTTCAAAAATCCAGCAAACCCTGAGGTGCATCGCCTGACAACAGGTCCTGAGCTCGTGCAGCAAGCAAAAGAGCTCGGCGGCATTGACGCATTCATCTCCGGAATCGGCACAGGTGGGACGATCACAGGTGCTGGACAGGTGCTGAAAGAAGCGTTTCCTGAGGTGAAAGTAATCGCAGTGGAACCTGCGGCTTCCCCGGTATTGTCCGGCGGCAAACCAGGTCCACACAAAATTCAAGGTATCGGTGCGGGCTTCGTTCCAGATACGTTGGATACACAAGTTTATGATGAGATCATTAAAGTAGAAAATGAGGAAGCATTTGAGGTGGCACGCCGCGTCGCTCGCGAGGAAGGTGTTCTGGTCGGGATTTCCTCGGGTGCAGCGATTCATGCAGCTTTGCAAGTGGCGAAACGTTTGGGCAAGGGCAAAAAGGTAGTCGTCGTGATTCCGAGCAATGGCGAACGTTACCTCTCTACACCATTGTTCCAATTTGAAGATTAATTGCGCCTGATATGATATACTGAGTGAGATGAGCCGAGTATAGAAGAGAAAGGGAGAGCTGAGCATGATTGTGATGATCGACAATTATGATTCATTCACCTACAATCTCGTGCAGTTTGTAGGTGAGATTGGGGAAGAATTGAAGGTTTTCCGCAATGACAAGGTGACGATCGCAGAGATTGAGCGGTTGAATCCGGATTATTTGATGATTTCACCAGGGCCTTGCACCCCCAATGAGGCGGGTATCAGCTTGGAAGCCATCAAGTATTTTGCGGGAAAAATCCCGATTTTGGGCGTGTGTCTGGGACATCAGTCCATCGGGCAGGCGTTTGGAGGCAACGTTGTTCGGGCCGAGCGGTTAATGCACGGCAAAACATCTAGTGTCTTCCATGACCAAAAGACGATTTTCAAAGGCATTCCGTCGCCGTTTGTCGTGGCGCGATACCATTCGCTAATTGTCGAGCCAGACAGCTTACCGTCTGAGCTGGAAGTATCGGCGCGGACAGCGGAAGGGGAAATCATGGCGATTCGCCATCGGGAGTATCCAATTGAAGGAGTACAGTTCCACCCGGAATCCATTATCACAGAGCATGGAAAACAATTGCTGGCGAACTTTTTGGCGCATTATGCAAAAGAAAAGGCACACAGCTAGTGAACAGAGCATATTCGAGAGGTTTCTGCCGTAAAGGCGGAGGCCTCTTTTTTCGGTTTCCAGCGTATGGTTTCGATGGCCATCGGGTATCAATAAGGTAATGTCATCCCAAGCTGCTTGTATCTATCAACTTAGTGGAAGGAAGTGACGATGGTATGTTATCCAGTATCGGTATTCCCGGGCTGATTTTGATCCTGATGATCGCGCTGATTGTGTTTGGCCCGAGCAAGCTCCCGGAGATCGGCCGCGCATTCGGCCGCACGTTGACGGAGTTTAAAGCTGCTGCCAAAGACCTGACCAAAGACGAACAAGACGACAAAGACAATGCACCTGCGCTTGCGCAGACCGCAAATGAGGGAACGAAGCGGGTCTGAACAGGCGAGGGCAGTACTTCGAAAAACCCGGCCAAACGCCGGGTTTTTGTGTGGAAGCGAGCAGATACGAGCAAGGTGGATCGGTAGAATTGAATGGGCAATTGTGGTATGCTAACCACAATATTAGCAAGGAGTTCGAACGATGAAGCATAATCCGTACATGATTCACACCACGACACAAGAGCAGATTGTCGCTGAGATGAATAAGATCGGGTCAGATCCCAGCGTCATGAATGTGATGGCATCGAAAGCAGAAATGCTGCACATCCGTTTGGAGAACGTTTCACTGCAAGCCGCGCTTTTGCTGAAGCAAGAATTACGAGCATTTGGCGGGGACTGTGTGGTTCACCAAAAAGTGCCTGCGTTGGATATCGCCGAATCAAGCGTATTGATTGTTGCGACCAGAGAGCAGTTGTTTGCCTTGTTGCGGGTGTTGTGCAATCAGCCGTTTGGTTTGAAGGAGCTTGTTGGCGAGATTGAAGAGCTCTTGCGTCAGCAGGAAACGCTAAAGCGCAGAAAAGAGCTTGTCTGCGGTCCACATCGCCTTCCGTTAGGGGATCGGACGCTAGTGATGGGGATTTTGAACATGACGCCGGATTCGTTTTCGGATGGTGGGTGTTTCAACGATATCGAGCGAGCGTTAGCGTACGCAAAAGAGATGATTGATGCTGGCGCTGACATCATCGATATAGGCGGAGAATCGACACGTCCAGGCCACGTTTCTGTCAGTGCAGAGGAGGAGCTGGAGCGGGTCATTCCGATTATCACAGCTTTGTCCAGGGCCTATCAAATACCGATCTCGGTCGACACATACAAGGCAGAGGTGGCGGATCGGGCAATCGAAGCAGGAGCCCACATCATTAACGACGTGTGGGGAGCGAAGTACGATAAACAGATGGCACATGTAGCGGCAAAACACGATGTTCCGATCATCCTTATGCACAATCGCGAAAACCGCGAATACAATGACTTCTTTACCGAACTGGTCGGTGATTTGCGAGAGTCAGTGCAGATCGCTTTCGATGCAGGTGTGAAAGCCGAGAACATCATTCTCGATCCGGGCATCGGCTTCGTTAAATCGCATGAGCAGAACTTAGAGACGATGCGCCGCCTCGATGATATCGTCGCACTCGGGTATCCCGTGTTGCTTGGAACATCGCGAAAGTCCATGATTGGACGAGTGCTCGATCTGCCTCCCGAAGAGCGGCTGGAAGGGACGGCAGCTACCGTAGCTCTCGGAGTTGCAAAGGGCTGTCATATCATGCGCATTCATGATGTGAAGGAAATGAAGCGGCTCTGTATCATGATGGATGCGATGCTTAGGGGAGGAACTACTCATGGATAAAATCTATTTTGAGAAAATGTCGTTCTACGGCTATCACGGTGTATTTGAGGCGGAGGCACAGTTGGGGCAACGGTTTTACGTTGACCTCGAGGTTTCGCTCGATTTATCCAAAGCAGGCAGAAGCGACGATTTGAACGATACGGTCAACTACGCAGATATTTTCAATTTGGTTTCACATATTGTCGAAAAGGAGCGGTATCAATTAGTTGAAGCGTTGACGTCAACTATTGCAGATCGGCTGCTCGAGCGTTTTCCATTTGAGGAAGTAAAAGTGAAGGTGACCAAACCGAACCCGCCGATCAATGGGCATTACGAGGCGGTCGCGATCGAAATGGTGCGGACACGGCGGAAAGGATCCTGATCGGGTATGGCAGTACGAGCTTATCTTGCGGTAGGGACGAATATTGGGGAACGTGAGCATAACTTGCTGGGAGCGGTAAAAGGGCTACAAACGATCGAAGGGATCACCGTAGTTGATCTTTCTGCGGTGTACGAGACTGATCCAGTCGGCTACACGGATCAGGCCGCATTTCTCAATATGGCGGTTGAAATCGAAACATCCCTTTCGCCAGAGGCTTTACTCGAGTCGGTGCTACGACTAGAGCAAGAGCTAGGACGGGTAAGGATCATCCGCTGGGGACCTCGAACGATTGACATCGATATTTTACTTTACGGAGAAGAGAGTGTGGCGCTACCCCATCTTCAGATCCCGCATCCAGAAATGACAGGGCGCGCGTTTGTTTTAGTGCCGCTAAACGACATCTTTGATCATGCACAACTCATTAAGGGAAAATTACTTAAACAATGGTTGGAACAGGCAAATGATCGAAAAGGGGTACGCAGATGGGGAACTCTCAACTTGGAAACCGGATCCGCTCATTTCGAAAATTGAAGGGCTATACACAACAAACGCTAGCGGAGGAGATGGGCGTTTCGCTGTCGGTTGTCGGGTCTCTGGAACGAGGCACACGAAAGCCGGCCGAATCAATACTGCGCAAAATCGCCATCACTTTACAGGTCGATTACGAAGAGTTATGTGCTATAACTAATAAGTGATATGTCTTTGCTCTAACCAGAACTTCCAGGCTTACTGCAGGAGGATTTAAATACAATGAAAATCGGTGACATTGAATTAAAAAACAACGTCGTGCTGGCCCCGATGGCTGGTGTTTGCAACCCGGCGTTCCGTTTGATTGCCAAAGAGTTTGGTACAGGATTGGTCTGTGCTGAAATGGTAAGCGATAAAGGGATCGTGCACGGGAATAAAAAAACGATGGACATGTTATTTGTCGACGAGCGGGAAAAACCGTTGAGTCTGCAAATTTTTGGCGGCGACAAGGAAACGTTGGTGGAGGCTGCCAAATTTGTGTCCGAGAACACCAATGCGGACATTATCGACATTAACATGGGCTGTCCTGTGCCGAAAATCACGAGCTGTGATGCCGGTGCGCGCCTGCTGCTTGATCCGAACAAAATTTATGAAGTCGTGTCCAGCGTGGTTGACGCGGTCGATAAACCAATCACGGTGAAAATGCGTTTGGGCTGGGACGACAACCATCTGTACGCGATTGAAAATGCGCAGGCAGTAGAACGTGCTGGCGGCAAAGCGATCGCTGTGCATGGGCGAACACGCGTGCAAATGTACAAAGGGAAAGCGGATTGGGATTGGATTCGCCGCGTGAAGGAGTCGGTTTCGATTCCGGTTATCGGTAATGGCGATGTGGCAACACCTGAGGATGCGCGTCGCATGCTAGATACGACTGGTTGTGACGGGGTCATGATCGGGCGGGCTGCTTTGGGGAATCCGTGGATGCTGTACCGCACGATTCAATATTTGACAAAAGGAGAGCTTTTGCCTGATCCGACAGCGCGCGAAAAGATCGAGATTTGTCTGCTGCACGCGGAGCGTCTAATCGCGTTGAAAGGACCGCGCGTGGGCGTGTTGGAGATGCGCAAGCACGCAGCTTGGTATTTGAAGGGGCTGAGAGGCTCGACCCATACCAAAAACGTGATCAACGCGGTGGAAACGGAAGAGGAGCTGCGGAAAGCACTCTATGATTATGTCGACTGGGTAGAAGCGCATGGCGATGATTTTGTCGAATCGACGGAAGCCCAAACCGAAGATGTCGTCAATTACTAAGGGAATCCAAACATTGACAAGGATACCTTCATATCCTATAATACAGCGTATTATCGTAGTGGAGCTGCCGGGGTGACTGGCAGCTTTAGCTATGATGGAACTTGTAGCCTTCGCTTGTTTTCCAGCGTGAAAACGTTTCACTAACAATTGTATATTCTGCAAGACATATACATATAATCCTTTTACTTTTTGTAGGGGATTACGAATTTATATAAACGGGGGAATAGTACAATGTCTGAAAAAGAAGTGATTCTGACACCAGAAGGATTGTCCAAGCTTGAGCAAGAACTGGAAGACTTGAAGACGGTCAAACGGAAAGAAGTGGCCGCTCGGATTAAAGAAGCGATCAGCTTTGGCGATATCAGCGAAAACTCCGAATATGAAGAAGCCAAGAATGAGCAGGCCTTCATCGAGGGACGCATCATTACGCTGGAAAAGATGCTGCGCAATGCACGCATCATCACCAATGAAGACGTGGATACCAATGTAGTGAGTGTGGGATCGACTGTATCCCTGAAAGATATTGAGTTTGGCGATGTGGTTGAATACACGATCGTCGGGTCTGCTGAATCCAATCCGATGGAAAACAAGATCTCCAACGAATCGCCGGTAGGGCAAGCGTTGCTTGGCAAATCGAAGGGAACGACCGTTGAGGTTCATGCTCCAGCGGGAACGCTTCAGTACGAAATTTTAGATATTAAGTTGTAATTTATGCGCGGCGTACCTCTGGAAACTCTTAGGTACGCCATCTCGCTATCATTAGTTGTTTACCAAGGAATGCCAAGGAGTGACAGGGAATGAACAGAGACGAAGAGTTGTTGCAAGAGGAAACCCAGGAAGAAGGCTTGCATGAGCTTCTTCAAGTAAGACATGACAAAATGGAGCGTATCCGCCAAGCTGGTCTCGACCCATTTGGTCAGAAATTTGAGCAAACACATCACGCTAAGGATGTTGTTGCTCAATTTGCTGATAAATCAAAAGAGGAATTGGAAGCGGCAGAAGCGACTGTTACGTTGGCTGGTCGTTTGATGGCGAAGCGCGAGATGGGGAAAGCAAGCTTTGCTCAGCTGCTCGACCGTAGTGGCCAAATTCAAATTTATGTTCGCCAAGATGCAGTGGGTGAAGATGCATACAAGCTGTTCGACATGAGCGACATCGGCGACTTGATCGGGATTACCGGCGTTGTGTTCAAAACAAAAACCGGTGAATTGAGCGTAAAGGCGAAGCAGTTCACATTCCTGACTAAATCGCTGCGTCCGTTGCCGGAAAAATACCACGGCCTCAAAGACGTTGAGATTCGTTACCGCAAACGCTATGTCGATTTGATTGTGAATCCAGAGGTGCGGGAAACGTTTATGACTCGCAGCCGCATTTTGACTTCTATGCGTCGTTACCTCGATAGCATGGGTTTCTTGGAAGTTGAGACGCCAACGTTGCATGCGATCGCAGGTGGTGCAGCGGCTCGTCCGTTCATCACTCACCACAATGCGCTGGATATGCAACTGTATATGCGTATTGCAATCGAATTGCACTTGAAACGCCTGATTGTCGGCGGATTGGAAAAAGTGTATGAGATTGGCCGCGTTTATCGTAATGAGGGAATTTCAACGCGACATAACCCAGAGTTCACAATGATTGAACTTTATCAAGCGTACGCTGATTACCGCGATATCATGAGCTTGGTTGAAAATATGGTTGCCCACATTGCCGAAGAAGTACTTGGGACGACTAAAGTAGAATACCAAGGCAAAATTGTTGATTTGACACCACAATGGCGCCGTGCTCACATGATTGATTTGATTAAAGAACAAACAGGTGTTGATTTCTGGGCGCAAATGAGCGATGAAGAAGCTCGTGCTTTGGCGAAAGAACATGGCATCAAGGTGGAGCCGCATCATCAGTTTGGCCACGTGGTGAATGAGTTTTTCGAGCAAAAGGTGGAAGAGACACTGATTCAACCTACCTTTGTCTATGGTCACCCAGTGGAGATCTCCCCGTTGGCGAAGAAGAATGACGAGGATCCGCGCTTTACGGATCGTTTTGAGTTGTTTATCGTTGCGCGTGAGCATGCAAATGCGTTCACGGAGTTGAATGATCCGATTGACCAGCGCCAGCGCTTTGAAGCGCAGTTGTTGGAAAAAGAACAAGGGAACGATGAAGCTCACGATATGGATGAGGACTTTATCGAAGCGCTTGAGTATGGAATGCCGCCAACAGGCGGACTGGGTATCGGGATCGACCGTTTGGTGATGCTGTTGACCAATTCTGCGTCGATTCGTGATGTACTGCTCTTTCCGCATATGCGCGACAAGGCAGGAAAATAACCGTAATGAGTTCGAGAGCGGCTCTTCTGACGAAGGGCCGCTTTTTTCTGTAATTTTGTATTGATTTAAAAGTGGTGGCGTGGTATATTAAAACACGTTGTGCGAGAAGCTACTTTATAAATAAGTGCTCTCACATCTGTTTTCATGTTTAGCTAAACTAAAAACGCGTTAAACGAAATTAAAAAAGCAGTTGACGCCGAGGTTCGAAAGTGCTAAACTAAAGAAGTTGTTACGAAAGATGCTCTTTGAAAACTGAACAGCGAAAGCGAAAAGATAACGTGATTGTCCAAGTGACATCACATTTAATT
>NZ_RHHQ01000002.1 GCF_003710825.1 Brevibacillus fluminis
AGAAATGGTCCCCCGATGGAGCAAGCAGCTTTTGCTCGAGATGGACTTCCTGTTGAATATCTTGCGGATACGGCAGCAAAAGCGGACCGATGAGCGCGACAACCAGCAGGATCGCAATGATCACGACGCCGGTCAGCGCCAGTTTGTTCGTCTTTAAAAACGTTATCATCCAGATCCCTCCTTACGCTGTCTCGCCCAGCTTGATCCGTGGATCGAGCAGAACCAGCAAGATGTCGACGAGCAAATTGACCAAAATATACGAAATGGTAACGAGCAGCGTGATGCCCATCACCGCCGGATAATCCGATGAAAGGATCGCCTGAGATGCGTACATGCCGAGTCCCGGCCAGCTGAACACCGCTTCGATCAGAAACGTGCTCGTCAGCGCATAGGCAAACGTCAGACCCAAGGACGTGACGGTCGGCGACATCGCATTTTTCAGCGCATAAAGAAACACGCGTTTACGGCGCGATACTCCGTAGGCTTGCAGCACGCGCATATATTCCTCTCCCATGACCTCGACCATCGATGAACGAATCATCCGGGTGACCAGACCGATCGGATACGCGGCCATCGCAAGCGCGGGCAAGATCAAATGCAGCAAAGCATCGGTGAAAAAGTCCCAATTGCCCTGCATCAAGGAGTCCAGCAAATATGAACCGGTTTTCTCCTCGATCGGGTACAGCAGCGCCACATCCGTGCTGACACGTTCGCCAAGCGGCAGCCAGCCCAACGTTTTGAAGAACACCAGCTGCAAAATCAAGGCGAGCCAGAATGTCGGAATCGATACACCGCCGATGCTGAAGCCGCGGCTCAAATGATCGACCCATGATTCCTTTTTGACGGCAGAAATCACACCGAGCGGAATGCCCACGATAATCGCGATCAGCATCCCGGCAAAAATCAGCTCCAAGCTGGAGGGAAGAAACGTGAGCAGCTCATCCAAAATCGGCTGGTGGGTGCGAATAGACTTGCCCCAATCCCCTGTCACCAAGCCTTTCATGTACGTCGCGTATTGCACGTAAAGCGGTTGATCTAGGCCAAGCTCGATTTTTGCCGCCTGGATTTGTTCAGCTGTCGCATGCGCTCCCACCCAACGGGCTGCCGGCTCTGACGGAATGACGCGAGCGATAAAAAACGTTATCAGGGACACCCCCACCAGGACCAAGAGTCCCAGCAGGAGGCGTCGTATGATGAAGCGAACCATCAGCGATCACACCTTTATTCTCGATAGGTATCGTAGAAGAACACGACGTTCGGATAGGCAGGGTTGTCGACATAACCTTTGAACTTGGCGGAACGCACGCGCACATACTCGACATCGTAGACAGAGAGTCCAGGCACTTGGTCAATCAAAATTTCCTGTGCTTGCTTGTACAGCGCGATGGCTTTGTTACGGTCTAGACCAGCTACTTTCTTCGCTTCCTCAATCAGCTTGTCGTAGTCCGGATTGTTGAAATATGCCAGGTTGAACACGATGTCTTTTTCAGAGCCGTACAGGTTTTTCATGAAGCTGTAAGGGTCTGCATAGTCAGCCCACCAGTACATCAAGAGGATGTCTTGGCGCTTCGCCGGATCTTGCGCCTTCGCGAGATCCCATTGGGCTTCCCACAGCATGCTTTTCAGTTCCACATCAAAGCCGATTTTGCCCAGCTCCACCTTCAAGAGCTCAGAGATACGGCGCTCGAACTCGTCACCGGACAAGTAGGTCAAGGTCAGCTTGCCGCCGGTGACACCCGCTTCCTTCAACAGCGCCTTAGCTTTCTCCGGATCGTATTTGTATTGCTTCAAAGAATCGTCATAGCCCCACAGACCTTTCGGAATGTTTCCGCGCGATTGCTCGCCCGTTCCCACGAGGATGTCTTTGACGATGGAATCATACGGAATCGCATATGCCAGCGCTTGGCGCACCTTCGGGTTGTTCAGCGGTGCTTTTTGCGTGTTGAACTGCATGATCAGCTGCTGGAAGCTGCTAGTCTGATCAACGGCGATATCACCGTTCAGCTTCATGGACTCGACCATTTCAATCGGCATTTGGTCGGTGAAGTCCATTTTGCCCGCTTCCATCATTTGCTGGCGGGTATTGGCTTCCGGTGTGGTTTTGAAGACGACTTTCTGGAAGTTGTTCGTCTTCCAACCTTTCCAATACTCAGGATAGTCCGTCAAAATCAGCTCGCTGCCTTTTGTCCATTTTTGCACCGTATACGGGCCGGAGCCCACATCGTGCCCTTCGTTGACCCATTGATCGCCGTTTTTGTCCAATGCGTCGGCGTCAAAGATGAAGGCGGCATACCCGGAGGAAACCACGGTATCCAGCGGAGCGGAATATTTCAGCTTGAACTCGACGGTATCTTCATCCACGACATTGATCTTGTCCACGGAATCCCAGATGAAGGACGCCCCTTTACCGCGTTTGATCGTGCGTTCGATTGATTTTTTCACACTTTCAGCCGTCATCGGTGCGCCTGTGTGGAATTTCACGTTTTTGCGCAAATCAAAGGTCCAGGTCAGACCATCCTTGGAAACGGTGTAGTTCTCAGCCAGCTCTTTGTCGAATGCTTTTGTTTTCGGATTGTAGCGCAAGAGCGTCTCGTACATATTGTTCATCGCGACAATCTCGTTGGAATAGCTGTCGCTCGGGTCCCAGAACGTCATCGTATCGTCGTGGTAGCCATAGACGGCGATGCCGCCCTTAGGCTCCCCTCCTGCTGTAGCCCCGTTTTCCGCAGGCGCGGCCGATCCGTTTTGGCCACCTTCTGTTTGAGGTGCTTTTTGGCTGCTGCAAGCCGTCAACGCTGCGATCAGACCGATCATCAGGCCGGTTTTTAGTACCTTTTTCATCTGATTGCTCCCCTTTTGTCTATATTGTCTATACCGAAAGCTCGCCGACAGCCTTTACCCGAATGCGCACGGCATTGCCAGGCAAGTATGCGAGCGGCACTTCCTCCACATCCACGATCTCTACGCTCTGTTCGCCCGCACCTGCGGCTACCGCCTCGCGGATCGCGGTTTCTTTGGCGTCCGCCAGCGCTTTGTCGCGCCCCCAATCGGTTAGCGAGTAAATTTTTTCGATCTGTCCGCTCACCTGGGCGATCGTGACACCGATTGCATTGGCGACATCAAAGTTGGCAGGGCGGATCACCTTGGACACCCCGGCCATCTCATTCGGCAACAGGATGCTGCCGCCGCCGACGAGAATGGCAGGAACGGGGTCTGCCGATGTTTTCATCTTGTCGATCGCTTCTTCCACCAGCTCGATCATCCGTTTGTACGCCGCTTCCACATCCGGCTTCGGCAAATGGTCCACCTTGGCGGCATCACCGAGGGACGCTTGTCCGACAGCGACGGCAATATCCGTGGCAGTTAAGGTGTCGCCACCGAAAATCAGCCCTTTTTGCGGCAGCTGATAGCCCACGCTGTCCGGCCCCACTTGCACATCTTTACCCATCTCGCGAATGCGCGTGCCACCACCTAAGCCAAAGGAGAGCAGGTCTGGCATGCGGAAGTTGGTGCGCACACCGCCGATTTCTGCCACCAGTGACGACTCGCGCGGGAAGCCTTGCACCAGCACACCGATGTCAGTCGTCGTACCTCCGACGTCGATGACCAGCGCGTTTTGCTCATTGGTCAAATAGGACGCGCCGCGAATGCTGTTGGTCGGACCGGATGCGATGGTCAGCACCGGAAAACGCAGCGCATAAGACGAGCGCATCAGCGTGCCATCGTTTTGGCTGAGGAAAATTTGTGCGTGCTCGATGCCGTTCTCCGCGAGCGAGCTTTCAAACCCGTCGACCATTCGCTTCGCCGCTTCTACAAGCGATGCATTGAGAATCGTTGCATTTTCGCGCTCCAGCAGACCGATGCTGCCGATTTCGTAGGAAAGGGAGAAATGGACGCCTTCGCCCAGCTCTTCTGCGAGGATTTCCTTGGCGCGCAGCTCATCCTCCGTATCGACCGGCGAGTTCACCGCAGTGATCGCCACCGCCGCCACTTTCCCTTTCCACTCGCGACCGGCTCGGCGTATTTCCGCTTCGTCCAGCGCGGCAATCCGCTGACCGTCGAACTCATGCCCGCCGCTGACAATGGTGCTGCCGACAAACACGGTATTTTTCAAATCTTCCGGCCAGCCGGTAAACGGTGGAATCGCCAGCGTAGCCGGCGCGCCGATCCGCACGACCCCGATGCTGGACAAGCCGTGCCGCTCGACAATCGCGTTGGTGCAATGCGTGGTGCCAAGCATCGCATGCGTGACCTGTGCCGGGTCGATGCCGCTTTGCTGCATGCAGGCGGCAATCGCCTTTTGGATGCCTGTTCCAATGTCAGGGGTGGTCGCTGATTTGGTCTTTGCCACCAGGTTACTGTTTTGATCCAAAATCACGGCGTCGGTATGAGTCCCCCCGACGTCGATTCCAATCCGATACGTCATCACTAAGTCCTCCTTATACCGATAGCGGGGTGTAGTCTATGTCATAGCCGAAATAGCGCGGGCCAGCTACCTGGATCCCTTTTTCCGTCCGCCATTTCGGATCGCACGGAATGGCGATCAACGCCACGCGGCTGCCATAGCGCAGCACCTCCGTGGTAATCGGGAAGCCTGTCTCCAGATCCAGAGCGGTGATCAAATCTGGCGTAGTCGTAACGATCTCGTCGTCGACCTTGGCCACCAGGAATTCGTTTTGGAAGCCGATCATCGCCCGCTTGCCCTGATAGGAATTGATTCCATCAAAATACGCTTCCCCTTTGGTAAAGCCGCCCGTATTGCGTCGCAGCAGATTGCTGATCTTGCCTTCAAACAGCAGCTTTCCGCCCAGCACATCGAGCAGCGCCGTAATCGGATTCTGGTTTTGACGGCGCAGGCTGTGCACCTTCTCTCCGATGTTTTCCGCGAGCGTCAGCGTATTGTGAATGCCGGACGCTTTCAAGTCACGGCCTTGCATCAAGTAATCGCAGGTCATTACCGAACCGCCCATCGCGATTAGCGCCGCGCGACCGATTCGCTCGTTCCAGATGCTCTCCGTACCGTTTACGATCAGCGTGTTGCCTTTTTCATCCGCAATTGACATCGGTGCTGACTGCTTGCCTGCCAGATGGAAGGTCACCATCTGTGCCTCCGGAAAAGCCCGTCCCATCCCGTCGATGTCCACTATCGGCAATCCGGTCATCGCGCCAAGCACGATCGGAACAACCGAGTTAACACCGCCGACCTCGATCGGATAAAGCGCTTTGATCTCTTTCTGGCTGTAATCGCGGATCGCTTCAAATGCGCGGATCACCTCGGTGCCGCTCGGGATTTTTTCGATCATGACCGATGGGGCTCCCATCATCGACGCTGCAACCGTCCAATCGTCATCTCCTACTTCATCTGGAGACAGCAGTGTCACCGGTCCGTATTTTTCGATCGCAGCCATCGCCATTAGCTTGCCTACGTATGGGTCGCCCCCGCCGCCTGTTCCTAGAACGGCCGCTCCCATCGCGATATTTTCCAAATTGTGCGTGTCGATAATGCGCACAGCCATCCCTCCTGAATGTATATCCATTTCGCTTTTTGCTTTTATAGCTGAAGCTCGCCCGTCGCCTTGACGCGCAGACGGATAACCTCGCCTTTGTAATAGTCAAACGGGATTTCCTCTACTTGCACCAGCCGGATCGAATCCTTCACGCCTCCGCTTCTCTCTACCTCGATTAGCGCTTCCTGCGTCAATTCATCGACGATCTCTTCCTTGGTCCGGTCGTTCAACCAATAGATCCGGTCAATCTGCCAGCTGACCGGCGCCATACACGCCCCGACCGCATTGCAAATCTGAAAGCCGGGCGGATGGATCGTCTCTCCGTACTTGTAAAACAGCCGATCGACCAAAAGCGGACTGCCCCCGCCGACCAGCACAATCGGCAACCGCTCCTTCACCGGCTGAACCCGGTCAATGGTCTCTCGTAGCGTATCGATCACATGCTTGATCACATGCTCCGCTTCCTCCTGCTCCAGCTGCGGAACTTCCGCTCCAAGCTGACGGCGGGGCAGATACGTGTGCGGGTAAAGTTGTAAAAACACATCCGTTAGCCTGTGCTCCCGCTGCGGCAAACCATCGATGGTGTTGATCGGACTCTCGCCACCAAACGCAAGCGAGGTGGCCTTCGGCAAGCGAACATTCACATGAATGCCGAGCAGTTTCGAATTGCGCGTCAACTCCTGCGGCTCGCCGCCCAGTACCAACCCGACCTCGGTGGTACTTCCCCCCATGTCAACGACGACACAATTGTCGAGCCCGGTTAGAAACGAGGCACCACGCAAGCTGTTGGCGACGCCGGACCCAATCGTCATAATCGGGTAGGCCCGCGCCTTCTCAAGCGACATGAGCGATCCGTCATTTTGCACGAACCAGTACGGGCAGCGGAAGCCCAGCTCGGAGAAGAGCGTAGAAAGCCCGCCGATGGCTTTTTCCATCACATTGGATAGCATCGCATTGAGCAGCGCTGCATTTTCCCGCTGCAAAAAGCCGATGCTGCCGACTGAATGGGAAAGCGTTACCGACATCTCCGGAAGAGCCCGGTTAATCAATGCAGCCAGCTCAATCTCCTCCTCGTGATGGAGGGAGGAAAACGTGCTGACGATCGCAACTGCCCGGCAGCCGCTCTCTTTCAGCCTTTCGATAAGATTGTCAATTTTTCCAGAAAAATCAATCTTATTTCGCCGGGACCCATCCAGCTCCACCCCGCCGGCCAAATGCTCCACCAGCTTGATGTGCCGGGCGATTCCTTCCGGCCAGCCGATTCCCGGCTTCATCTGCGAAGGATTGGGACAAATCCGCACCAGCGCGGTATCGGTTAGGCCCCGCCCTTGATACAGAGCGTTGAGCATTTGCGTCGTGCCGACAAAAATACCCTGGATCCGCTCGGGCGAATAGCCTGTTTCCACAAGCACGCCCGCTGCGGTCTGCCGGATGCCGGTCAAAATATCCGGCGTTGTCGCCTGCTTTGCCTGGCCGAGCAAGCGCCCTTCCTTGGACAAAATCACGGCATCTGTATTGGTCCCGCCTACATCAATCCCCAGCTTCATCTCAAACACCAGCCTCGCTAGCAAATTCTACAGGGATGAACTCCGCGTCAATTCCGAACGCGCGCGGTCCGACGAACTCCAGCATGTCGCTGGTGCGCAGCACGTTGGGGGCAGGGATACCATACATCGTGACCAAGCGTCCCTCTTGCAAATCTTCCGTCATGCAAGGTTGAAACGTTTCCTCATCGAGCACCAGCAACAAGTCCGGCGTCAGGCATAAGTAACGGTCGTTTTTACGCGCATAGTTGTACTCGTTGCCGAATCCGACTTCCACAACCTGGCCGTCCCATCGCTCCGTGCCCAAAATCTCAAAGCGTCCCTCGATCAAGCCGTTTTGGAATCTACGGCTGATCCCGCGAATTTTCCCCTGGATCAAACAACGCGGTGAGCCAAAGATCGAGTTGGTCAGCACCGCATGCATTTGCTGCAGGGACGCTGCCCGGCTTGGCGTCTCGAGAAAAATCCGCCCCAGCTCATAAATCAATTGCAGTGTACTGGGCAAAATCACGGTGCTCATCTGCCTTCCGTCCATTCCGAATCCAGCGATATACACGATTCCCCCCATCGGGTGAACCTGCTGCCTGGCTTCACGGACGATCCGGTGATTATCGACTTCATCAAACAAACGTGTTTCACGATGCTGGTTGCTCATGGCGAGCGGGCCAGCCTGCACTCCCATCAAATGAAAGGAGGACATGTGTATTTCCGGAAACGTGCGGCCTGTACCGTCACCATCTACAATCGGCAGGTTGCGCTGTGCTGCGACGATGAAAGGGACCATCGCATTGGCTCCCCCCACATTGAGGGCGATCAATGCCGTGGCTTTCGCTGCCCGCGCTTCTTCATAGCAATCTAGCGCAAGCAGCCCCTCTTCTCCCGTAGACATCTTTTCGTCGCAAATCACAGACGAGCCGATACTGGAGAGACAGACAATATGATCGTTAGGCGCGATTTCGGTAAAAGGCAGGATTTCAATCTCCTGCGAATCGCTCATAATCGATTGCACCAGCGAACTGAGCGTAAACGGATCTCCTCCTCCGCCAGAGCCAAGAAACTTGGCGCCAAGCGCGAAATAGGGAATATCCTTTTTGGTGATTTTCCACGCCATTTTGTAACCCCTTTCGGTGCATCCCTATATAAGCAACTACCATGCCAACCATTGAATAAGCAGGTAAAAGCGGTGAATGTTTATGCAAAAAATTTTTATCGAATTTTCTTTCTCATTGCTTTTCTCATTTGTTATCATGCAAATTTCGTCAAAATTTTCGTTTATATCGGTGAATACTCTCATTTTTTCACGTTTTTGCGCATTTTATCATTATTTTAAACGCCATTTTTTCAATTTGCGATAAAGCGTCGGCAAACTAACACCAAGCGTCTCTGCGACTTGCCGTTTCCCTTCCGTGTCTCGCCCATACTGATCCAACAGCTGCAACAGCGATTCCTTTTCCTCCGATTCACTGCTGTGCCGGCGCGGCGCCCGTCTCTCTGCTTCCGCGTGTCCCATCGATTGCTCACGCAGCTGCAGCGGAATGCTCTGCAGCGTGACCAGATCGCCGATCTCCAGCTGAACGAAATGCTCGACCACATTCTCCAGCTCCCGGATGTTCCCCGGCCAACGGTACGCAAGCAGCCGCTCCAGCACCTGCTGTGACAGGCGCTTCGGCGTTCGCCCCAAATCAAGAGAGAGCTTTTTCATGAAATACTCGACCAAAATCGGAACATCGTCCTTCCGCTCACGCAGCGGCGGGATGTTGAGCGGAATCACATTCAGCCGGTAATACAGATCTTCACGGAATTTTTCCTCCGCCACCATCTTCTCCAGATTGCGATGCGTTGCCGCAATGATCCGCACATCCACATCGAGCGATTGGGTTCCGCCGACACGCTCGACCTTTCGCTCCTGCACGACGCGCAGCAGCTTGGCCTGCAAATGCAGCGACATGTCCCCGATCTCGTCGAGAAAAATCGTCCCGCCGTGCGCCAGCTCGAATCGCCCTGCTTTTCCCTCGCCTTTGGCTCCGGTAAACGCTCCGCCCTCATAGCCGAATAGCTCGCTTTCCAAGAGCGATTCGGGTATCGCCGCACAGTTGATCGCGACAAATGGTCCGGTATGTCGCTGGCTCCCACAATGGATCGCCTGTGCGAACACTTCCTTGCCCGTCCCGCTTTCACCCCGGATCATGATCGTCGTCTCCCCGGAAGCAATTCGGCGCGCCTGTTCTTTTACGGCCCGGACGGATGGGCTGTTTCCTTTGATATCGTCAAACGTATAGATCGTGCGCTTCTGCTGCAGCTTCTTTTTGGAAGGAGCCGGACCCTCCGTAATGTGCAGCATCATCGTCGTCAATTTATCTGTCTCGTAAATGGACTTGCTCCGCACCTTCCAGACATTTTCCTTCTTACCTGGCAACGCAGCTGGCGTCAGAACGACCGTATCGAAATCTCTGCCGCGCTTCAGCTGCTTCCACCCCTGCTCCCCGATATGCGGCAAAAGGCTCGCGCCCAATAGTTGAAGGCGCGACTGCTGCATCAAAGTGCACATCGGCTGGTTTAATTCAAGAATCTGCCCTTCCGCATCCACCACCAGCACCGCTTCCGATGTGAGCGACAGCAAGGCGCTGATCTCTTTTTTTAACTGTTCCGTCTCTTTAGTACTGCGTCCGACACCGAGCTTGCTGACTAACAGCTCGCCGAGCGCATAGCTGTGCTCGGTCATCTGCTCCAGCCGCTCCTGAAACCACGTTTGCTGCGCCTCTGTTTTAGGTACGCTGATCATCGCCAGACTGGAGACAGACTGTGTCAGGACGGGAGAAAAAATCGCCGTCGTGACCGCGCACTCCTGCTGTTGCGGACAGTTCATGCAGATGACATGGTTTTTCTTTTCCTTCACCGCAAACAAAACACCGGAAACAAATACCCGCTCCACGATCAGACAGTCCTGCGGTAGCGACAATGTCGGCCAACTCTCCTTCGCACCCGCCGAAAAAGGTGACTCCACAACATGTACGTCAAACGGAAGCGGTTCAGTCAAATGGGCAAGCAGCTCCCTTACTTTTTCAACACCCGCATTCATCTCATTCACCCGCCACTCTCTTTTTCCCTCATGATTCTATTATGTATGTTTATGCATACTGAATCTAGTGGGAGAAAAACTTGGTTTCACCAAACTTTTTGTCACCCCTCCGTCTTTGCCCTAAAAAAAGAAAAACCTCCGCTCAAATCGCAGAGGTTTCTTTGTGCATGTTTGCTTATCTTGATGGGGTTGCGAGTGCATGCTCCTGCATCGTCCCTTCCTCCCGAAAGCGGGTGTGGAAGGAAAACGCTTTTTCCAGCACATGCGGTGTATGTCCGCCACGGGACAGCGCTTCCGCGTAATACTCGCGCAGCTGCTGGCGGTACAACGGATGTGCACAGTTTTCGATCACGAGCATCGCCCGTTCGCGCGGTGCCAGTCCGCGCAGGTCGGCATATCCTTGCTCCGTGACGATGATGTCCACATCATGCTCGGTATGATCGACGTGTGACACGAACGGCACGACGCTGGAGATGCGGCCCCCTTTGGCGATCGACTTGGTGACGAATACCGCGAGGCGCGAATTGCGGGCGAAATCGCCGGAACCGCCGATGCCGTTCATCATGTGCGTGCCGAGTACGTTCGTGGAATTGACATTGCCATAAATATCGACTTCAAGCGCAGTATTGATCGCGATCAGTCCCAGCCTGCGGATGATCTCCGGATGGTTGGAAATTTCCTGCGGACGCAGCACGACCTTGTCTTTGTATTGATCGAAATTCCCCAGCACCTCTTCCATTTTGGCAGGCGACAGGGTGATCGAACAGCCGGATGCAAACGTGATTTTCCCAGCATCAATCAGATCAAACACCGCATCCTGCAACACCTCGGAGTATACCTGCAAATCGGTGAAGTCTGAGTCGAGGAAGCCGTTGAACACGGCATTGGCGACCGAGCCGATCCCCGATTGCAACGGCGCGAGTGAGTTGGTCAGTCGCCCCTTCTTCACTTCATCCTTCAGAAATGCAATCAAGTGGTTAGCGATCTGCTGTGTCTCCTGATCCGGCTGGACGATCGTCGACGGTGAATCTTTTTGGTTCGTGATGACGATGCCTTTGATCTTGTCCAGATCGACTTCAATGCCCGGCAGGCCGATGCGCTGATCCACCGCAGTCAACGGAATCGGTTCCCGTTGGCCCTGCTCCTCCAAATCGTAAATATCGTGCACACCTTCAAGAGCAAGCGGCTGCGCCATATTCAGCTCCACGATCACCGCCTTGGCCTGCTCCACAAAAATGCTGGAATTGCCGACGGACGTGGTAGGGATGATCATCCCGTCCTCGGTGATTGCAATTGCTTCCACGATGGCAAAATCGATCGGGTCAAGAACATGAGCCCGAACTGCTTCCGCCGTATGCGAAAGATGATGATCGACGAACAACATCTCTCCCTGGTTGATTTTACTTCTCATGACCGAATCCGCTTGAAACGGCAAACGTTTATGAACAATCCCTGCTTCCGCCATCACCTTGTCCACGTCGGAACCGAGGGAAGCACCGGTATATACATTTATTTTAAAAGGCGTATTATCCCGTTTGGCGCGCTCTGCCAATGCCATTGTCACTGCTTTGGCATCACCGGCCCGGGTAAACCCACTTAGGCCAACTGTCATTCCGTCGTGAATCCAGCTTGCTGCCTCCTCGGCGGACACGATTCTCTCTTGGTAACGTTGATCTCGTAAGCGCTCACATAACATTTACCCACACCTGCCATTCGCATTTTTGTACTTTTGACAAAAATAACACAGCTTCCGCACAGGAGTACCGCAAAGTCGATAAAACAGCGCTGCAGATGACGAACCAGCGAAACCGGCGCCGAGCCAGCATAAAAACGGATTAAAACCCTAACCGCGCCCGGAACTGGCTGGCGTACGTCTGGCTGACAGGAATGCGGCTTTCCGCTTTATCCTTCATCACCAGAATAAAAGTAGAGTGAAAATCCGGCTGAATTTCGGCGATTTCGTTTACGTTGACGAAAAAGGAACGATGGCACCGCACGAATTGGTCTTGCGGCAAAATCAAGTCCAGCTCAGACAGGCTGTATTTGTTTCGATACTGGCCATCTTTTGTATGAAGCCACGTTTTTTTCTCATCCGCGGAAATATAAGCGATCTGCTCAAAGGAAAACGGCACCCAGCGATCTTCCGCCTTGCCGATCAAAAAGCGGTGCTTGGGCAGCTTGACCTCTTCCCACGGCATGATTTTCGGGAAAATGGCCGTGACACACCCTTCCAGCTCGCCACGCATCAAAAGGGGAATGGACATGCCGTAATACGGCACGCCAAATACGTCGCGATCCACATATTGCGCGACTTTTTTCCGTTCGGTCAGCGCCTGCAGCGAGACTGTCCCCTGCCGCAGCAGGTCGCCCGGCTTGATCTTGAGGTCGATGCTTTCACTCGGTTGATAGTAAATATATTTGGATTGATCCGTAATCGCGATCGATACGCGCTGCGGTAACATTTCGCTAAAAGCTTGGACAATAACAGGAACAGAAGTCAACTCCATCCTGATCACTCCCCCGATTCTTCTCTCTCTATAGTAACTCTTTCATCGCCCATTAGGTAACCCCAATCTATTTCCTATCTATTTAGTAGAATTTTCTGCACAGGGAATTTACTTTTTAAGTTTTTTGCGATAATCTGTTAGCGTAGACAGGCTATCTGAGGGAGGTTTATCATGAAAATCTATAAAGCCCTGACAATCGCAGGTTCAGATACTAGCGGAGGCGCGGGTATTCAGGCGGACCTGAAAACATTCCAAGAACGCAAAGTGTTCGGTATGACCGCCTTGACTGTCATCGTCGCACAAGACCCGGCAAACGGCTGGTTTCATAATGTATTCCCGATCGATACAAAGCTGGTTGAAGCGCAAATTGAAACCGTTGTCTCCGGCATCGGCATCGATTCCTTCAAAACAGGGATGCTCGGTTCCAGCGAGCTGATCGAACTCGTCGCTCGCAAAATGGAAGAGCTGAAAATGCCACACCTCGTCATCGACCCTGTCATGGTTTGCAAAGGCGCTGACGAAGCTCTCCATCCGGAAACTGCGATCAGCTATCGTGATGTTTTGATCCCGAAAGCGACCGTTGTCACCCCGAACCTGTTTGAAGCAGGTCAATTGAGCCAAAAAGGCACACCAAAAACCCTTGATGAAATGAAAGAGGCAGCGGCGATCATCCATGAGCTGGGTGCGAAATACGTACTCGTCAAAGGCGGCGGCAAGCTGCAGCATGAGCGCGCTGTCGATGTTCTGTACGATGGAACGACTTTCGAGCTGCTGGAAAGCGACCGCATCGAAAAAGCTTACACACATGGCGCAGGCTGTACCTATTCCGCAGCGATCACAGCCGAGCTGGCAAAAGGCAGACCAGTACGCGACGCTATTTTGACAGCGAAAGCTTTCATCACCGAAGCGATCCGTCACTCCTTCCCGCTTAACCAATATGTTGGCCCGACTTACCATGCAGCATACCGCGACGTGGAAAAAGCGTAGTCTTCTTCACATGAAAAAGGACCGCCAGGAGTCATCCTGCACGGTCCTTTTTGTTTGCTCATTCCCCAAAAATTTGCTTGAGATGATGCTCCATGTGAACGACATAGTCTTCGATCAGCCATCCGAGTGTAAACGGCGGTTCGTCACCCACCACGCACAAATACGCCTGCTGCTCCTCCGTAATCCCGCCGATTACCCGGACGATTTGCGTATTCAAGCTGACCCAAAGCGTCAAAAGCTCTTCGGTAGGAATGTCGGCATACCGCTGCGACAGTACCCATTCATTTTGAGCGTAAGGCGTCAGCGCAAACGGCTTCGGTTCAAACTGAGCGCGGATGAACCGCTGCAGGTTATTAATTGCCGAATCGCACAAATGGCCAATGATTTCTTTTTTCGACCACTTTTCCGGCAGCGGACGCAACGCAGCAGCCTCTTCGTCCAGCTCGACAAATCGCTTCGGTACGTCTGCCAACAAACCTTCCAATTTCGCAATCACTTCTTGCATCCGCTCATCCCCCATTCGTATTTTACAGACGAACTGCCTTCAACCATGCTATGCGCCGATGTCGGTTTTCTGCATCTTTTGCTTGATCAGCTGCAGCACGCTGCTTTTGCGCACATCGATAAAATATTGCGTCGCCGCATCTGGTACCACGATGATCCCCAATTGGTGATGGCTGCCCGCATAAATCGCACACTGCAAAAATTTGATCTCGCCTCCATGGGTAAGCACCTCCAGCTTGCAAAACGCTGGATTCACTTGCAGCGCCGGATACAGCTGTGCCTTCTCTTTGACGGCGACGCCGTTCACCTTCACGATAATCTCGCCCGGCAAAATCCCCATTTCCGCAGCGGGCGTATTCGGAAGGACCGCCATCACTTTAATGCCACGCGACGATTGTATGTAATACGGAGGTAGTTTATTTTCACGCCATCTGCTGTAAAACACCATACCTTCATGCCCAAACAGCGCGAACAAGGCAGTGAGGAAAAGCAAACCAGGCAGCCAGCTTGAGCCGTACGCCAATGCCAACAAAATCAAGGAATACAGGCCAAGCTGGGAAGCGATCTCGCCTGCCTTCTGCTTGGGCGGCATTGCTTTGGTCAAATCGGAATAACCCGTGACAGCTGGTAGCATCAAAAGACTCCACGATGCCGCATCCGGTGAAAAAAGCGGCCACCCGGGAAACAAAGCTGAATGCCACACGCTCCATCCAGTCGGAACGTCAACGAACAGCACCAGCGGGGTAAACCAGAAGGAATGCAGCTCATAGGCGCCGACAATCCGCCCCCTCTTCCCCTCCATGAACAAGGGAGAAGCATCTTTGCCGCCATTCCAACGCACCAGAAACGCCTCCGCCAAGTGAAGGATCGCGGCTAGCGCCAAAAGTGGTAACGGCTTTGCATCAAGCAGCACCTGCCAAACGGCGCCAAGCCCTTGCACGTGGACAAGCTCTGGCATCCAGCCGGCAATGATATGCAGCAAGCCTAGCACCCCAGAAGCGTAAGCGAGACACAGGAAACGAATTCGGACAATCGCCAAAATCAAAGCAATCACCGACAGCAGCCACATGTCCTGCACTCGTACGACTAGACCGAGACCAACCGAGACGACGGACACGAACAGCCCGCCCACGATGCCCATCCCGATCGAACGCATCGTTTGAATCAAAGGCGTCTGGATCCGCGCGGAGAAAAGCTGCCTTTCAAACGCCATCTGTTTGCGGTAATGCAAATATATAAAAAGGATAAACAGGTACAACCCAGGATTCAGAAAAAAGCTCACCAAACCATTCATCCGTTCACCCCCCTCTGTATTCAAAAAACTGGAAACGCCATACATTAGAAAACTTGGCTACGCCAAGCTTTTGGCGGAGCCTTAGTTGCACTTATACTATCTTCCTTTAAAGCGTTAGCGAACTTAAAATTTCTGATAGTATAAAAGAAAAACCGCGGTCCGATTCGTCCCGCGGTTACCATTTCTACACCGGAAAAGCGATTCCCTTCTAGCAGAAACTGGTTTTACTTTTTCAATTGCTGCACAAGCACTTCAGCCGCTTTTTGCAGCTGCACGTCGTTTGCCGGATCTTTCAGCACAGCGACAATCGCTTCTTGCAGCGCGTTGGCTGTCGCTTTGTCTACTTGACCGGTCGGGGTCAGCTTTTTCGAAGCTTGGAAGGTCTTGATCACCGCTTCCGTTTTCTCATCGAAATAACCGTCCGTACGCACAGGGCCCAGCTTCAAGCCGGTCAAAATCATTTGCAGATTTTTCACGTCTGCACTATTCATATCCCGTTTCAGCACTTGGTCTTGTGGAAGCTGCGTTACCTTGAAGTAGTCTGGCTCCTTCACCGTTTCGTCCGGCGCGATTCCTTTTTTATGAATCCATGTGCCTTTCGGTGTGAGCCATTTGGCGATCGTCAGCTTGATCAAGCTCTTATCCTGCATTTCAACGGTCGCTTGGACGGTTCCTTTCCCGAAGGAGTTTTCCCCGACAAGCTTGTACCCGCCGCTTTCTCGCATCGCTCCGGCCAAAATCTCCGAGGCGCTAGCGCTTCCGCCGTCAATCAGCACATCGATCGGATACGGCTTCGGTTTATCCAGCGTCGACTTGATGACTTCTTCCGGCTTGCTCTTATCGCCGTAGGCAACGCGAACGATGACGCCTTTGTTCGGGATCAGCATCTCGCCGATTTGTCTGACCGCCTCGACATAACCGCCAGGATTGCCACGTACATCGACGATCAAGCCGTCGATATGTTGATCTTCCAGCTTTTTCAGCTCCTTGCCGAAATGATCGGCCGTCTCTGCCGAGAACTGCGCGATTTCCAGCACACCGAGCTTTTTGCCGTCTTTTTCAATGGTTTTGCTATACACCGTTTCGATCGGAATATCGTCACGAATGCACTCGACTGTGAGAGGCTCTGATACGCCAGGGCGCATGACTTTCAGGACAGCCTTCGTCCCTTTCGGACCGCGTATCTTCTGCACCGCTTTATTCAAATCGAGGCCATCCAGTGACTCCCCGTTCACACTGAGAATCTGGTCATTCGGAAGCAATCCGGCTTTCTCAGCAGGCGATCCTTTATACGGCGACACGATCGTGACGCGATTGTTTTTCAGCGTCACTTCCGCTCCAATTCCTTGGAACGTGGAATTGAGCATCGATTGAAGCTGTTGTGCCGATTCCGGATCCATATAATCAGTATACGGGTCATCCAGGGAACCGATCATCCCCTTGATAGCTCCTTCGAACAGCTTGTCATCGGGCACCTGATCGATAAACTTGCCTTTGACGATCTGGTACGCTTCGTTTAGCTTGGCTACCTCTTTTGGCAACGCACCGTTACCATTTGCTTGTGCGGCAACCGGCATTGTCGGGCTGGCTTGTCCGCTGCTGATGAGTGTGAATGTTAACAAACTGCTCACGACCATAGAGAGCAGAATCATCACGAAAACTTGACGTCCGGTCCATCGCATGCTTTTTGACACCATCCTTTGTAATCCGGGTGAAAAACATATGCAGTTATTCTATGCAATCCCGGTTCACAATATTTGTGTTACCCATATTACTGTATATATGGTCTCGGGTCTACCGCAACGTCGTCCTTATAAACTGTAAAATGCAGGTGGTTACCGGTGGAACGGCCTGTAGAGCCGACTTCCGCGACTTTTTGGCCTTTTTTCACAGCTTGTCCCACACTTACCTTGATTCCACCCTCACGAATATGACCGTACAACGTGGTGATATGCTCGTTATGCTTGATCATAACGCAGTTCCCAAAGCCGTTCACATAGCTGGCTACGATCACGATGCCGTCTTCAGCCGCGAAAATGCTTGTCCCTTTTGGCGCGGCCATGTCGAGCCCGTTGTGCCCGGCCGACTTTCCGGTAAAGGGATCGGTACGCATCCCGAATCCAGATGAGAAGCGGAAGCTGCCTGGAGGCAAGGGGAGTCCCAATGCGCCGCCTCTGTAGTTACTTGCTGCAAGGAGCTTGGAACGCTCTGCTACTTTGCTTGCTTCCTCCCGGGCATAAGCCAGCAGCTTTTCTTCTTCCTCTGCCTGAATTTCATGCAAGTCTTTTTCCTGCTTTTGCAGTTCCGCCTTGATCACGGTGCTCTGCTTGTACTGCTTGTCCAAGTCGGCTTTGAGGTTTTCCGCTTCTGCAAACATATTCTCGTAGTTTTTCAGATGCTTCTCGACCTCGGCTTTTTTCGCTTCGACCGTCTGCTTGTCTTTCAGGTTGTCCTCCAAAATGCGCGTGTCCGATTCTACAATCAGTTGGACACCCTGCAGGCGGGTGAGGAAGTCGCCGATATCCGAGGAACCGAACAGCACTTCCAAGTATGTGGAGTTGCCACGCTCATACATGGAGCGCAGTCGCGTCTTGAGCATCGTTTCGCGCTTCGCTACGCGCTCCTCCGCTTCGTCGAGCTGTTCTTGCGCCTGAACCGCTTTGGCCGTCGTATCCTCAATCTGCTTGTCCAATTTGTCGAGCCTGCCTTGCGTCTCATTGCGGCGCAAATCGATCGCCATCAGCTCGTTGTTCAGATTCACTTGCTTCTTTTGGATATCGTTAATTTGGCCAGAAATTTTGTTGATCTCAGATTGTTGTGATCTTTTCTTCTTTTTTATTTCGCTAATTTCCTGATTGATCTTGTCCAAAGATTTGCTCGCATATCCGACCGAAGCCGGATAGCTGCTCCACACGATGGCGCTGGATAGAACCGCCAAAAGGATCCCCTTCTTGTTCATGCTCTTCCTCCCCAAAGGTTCAGTCTCACAAACCTACTCTTTTCCTACTTATTTACACACGCAAGAAGCGACGTACGGAAACCATACTGCCCCAGATCCCGATGAAGGCGCCGATCGCCAGCAACAATAGCGCTACCTGATAACCCAACGGAAACAGCGGCAGCAGCTTAAAGAACGGAATCACACTTCCATTGGTGACTAGACTCAAGAGGTAGTGATAACCGAAGCCCAAAATCAGGATCGGAATAAGGGCACCAACCATGCCCATCATCAGGCCTTCAACAAAGAAGGGCCAACGAATGAACCAGTTGGTCGCACCAACCAGCTTCATGATCTCAATCTCGCGGCGGCGCGCCACGATCGTCAGCTTGATCGTATTGGCAATCAGGAACATTGCGGTAAACGCCAGCCCGACGATGAACACGATCCCGATGTCACGCACCGTACGGGTCGTGACAAACAGCTTTTCGACCGTGCCTTCCCCGTAATTTACATCGGTAATGGACGGGATTTTTTTAATCGCCTGCGCGACTTCCGCTGTATCCTGTGGTTGTTTGGTTTTAACGACGAATGAATCGGGAAACGGATTCTCCTTCTCCATGCCGTCCAGCAAGTATCCTTTTTCCCCCATGCTTTTCCTGAAGTTGACTAAGCCTTGGTCTTTGGACACGAATTGGACGCTTTCCACTTTTGGCAATGTCTTTAATTTTGCTTCAAGTTGCTCAATAGCTGGCTTATCCGCCAAGAGATCGACGAAGACGCGGATTTCCACCTGCTTCTCGATTGTTTGTGCAATATAGTTGACGTTGAACGCCAGGAGTAAGAACACTCCGAGAATAAACAGGGTGATGGTCACCGCGCTGATCGAGGCGAATGTCATCCAGCCGTTGCGGCCCAGATTCTTCATCCCCTCACGCACATGACGCCCCAGCGTTCTAATCTTCATAACCGTATTCCCCTCTCTGCTGGTCGCGCACGATTTCGCCCGCTTCGATGGCAATAACCCGTTTGCGCATGGTGTTGACGATTTCGCGGTTATGCGTCGCCATCACGATGGTCGTACCACGGTTATTGATTTCTTCGAACAGGTTCATGATGTCCCAGGAGGTTTCCGGGTCCAGGTTACCGGTCGGCTCGTCGGCGATGATGATGCCAGGGCTGTTGACCAGAGCCCGTGCCAGTGCAACACGCTGTTGCTCCCCGCCGGATAGCTCGCTCGGCAGCATTTTGGCCTTGTGCTTCAGCTTGACCAGACCAAGCACATCCATCACCCGCGGCTTGATGATTTTTTGCGGCGCTTCGATAACTTCCATCGCAAAGGCGACGTTTTCCAACACGCTTAAATTCGGCAACAATTTGAAATCCTGAAACACGACACCAATGCTGCGTCGAACCGACGGTATTTGTCGTTCCTTGATTCGACTTACGTTAAATCCGCCAAGAAAAATTTGTCCTTTGCTTGGCTTTTCTTCCCGATACATTAACTTGATAAAGGTCGATTTCCCTGCGCCGCTCGGACCGACGACGTAGACAAACTCCCCTTTTTCGATGCGGACGTTGATCCCTTTTAACGCGTTCGTTCCGTTGGGATAGGTTTTCCACACATCAAACATCTCGATCAAACTAATCACTTCCCAACTACCTAGATTCTCATATGTATCGCAATCTTTTCGACATTTCCCATCGTCATTTTGTTGCAAACAACAGACATTTTCCGCAAATTGGTGCCCGTTCTTCCCATTATACCACCGTAAAAAGGTCAATGTTATCCCCTAATTCTCTTATCTTTTGTCGAAAAAGTGGTGGGGAGGGGGTGATTTTTGGGCTTTTGTGGTCGAGCGGGGATTTTTGCAAAAAAGCGACGCTCCGCTGTTGCCATGCCTTCTGGGGGCCGTGAGGACCGGCGCAAACGAAAAAACGGAAACTGCGCCCCAAAGCCACACGCTGCGCGGCGGGCGTGTCTCGAAGATGATATGTGGCGCAAAAGCGTTTCCGTTTTTTCGCTTGCGCCAGGTGGGCATGTCCAAGGCTGCGCCGCGCTTTTTTGCAAAAATCCCGTGCTCTGGCCCCCAAAAAACACTTTAAGGGAATGGAAATAATAAAAGCATCAAAAACCCCTTTCTTCAATCAGAAAGGGGTTTCCTATTATTTGTTTATACTGGAGAGCCTACGTCGATCAGTGATTCTATCATCACTTTTTGGCTGTTGGCATCGATCCATGCTTGCGTGACGACCAGTTTTTCGCGGAATGTGGCGATTTGTTTTTCGACCTGGTTGCGGGCTGTGCCGCCCAGTACATTGCGCGCGTTGACAACTGTGTCGACATCAAGTCTGTTGTAAATGTCTTCCTCGACGAGCGGGGAGAACGATTTGAATTCTTCAAGGGAGCAATCCAGCAAATATTTGCCGTTTTGGATGCAGTACAGCACCGCTTTGCCTACGACTTCATGCGCCTGACGGAAAGGCAAGCCTTTGGCAGCCAGGTAGTCGGCCAGATCGGTTGCGTTGGCGAAATCGTTCGTTACGGCTTGGCGCATACGCTCTTTGCGCACCTGCATGGTTTCCATCATTGGTGTAAGAAGGGCCAATGCGCCGTGCAGCGTAGATACCGTGTCGAACATGCCTTCCTTGTCTTCCTGCATGTCTTTGTTGTACGCCAGCGGCAAGCCTTTCAGGACAGTCAAGAGGCCAAACAGATTCCCATAGACACGGCCCGTTTTGCCGCGCACGAGCTCAGCGACGTCCGGATTTTTTTTCTGTGGCATGATGGAAGAGCCTGTGCAGAATGCATCATCCAGCTCGATGAAATTGAATTCCTGGCTGCTCCAGATGATCAACTCCTCGCACATACGGGAGAGATGCGTCATCAGCAGCGCGGATGCGGAGAGGAACTCCACGATAAAGTCACGATCGCTCACCGCGTCCATGCTGTTCACGTAAATACCGTCAAAAGCGAGCATTTCCGCAACGAATTCGCGATCGATCGGGAACGTCGTCCCAGCCAGCGCACCTGCTCCGAGCGGAAGCACATTGACGCGTTTCCAGCTCTCCTGCAAGCGCTCGATGTCACGCTGCAGCATGGATACATAGGCGGTCAAATGATAGCCGAGCAGCACCGGCTGCGCACGCTGAAGGTGCGTATAGCCGGGCATGACGGTATCCAGATGATTTTCCGCTTGGTTCACCAACGCTTTTTGCAGGTACATGGCCAGTTGGATGATTTCCATCATTTTTTCGCGTAGATACAAGTGCATATCCAGCGCTACCTGGTCATTACGGCTTCTGCCGGTGTGCAGCTTGCCACCGACAGGGCCGATTTCATCGATGAGCAGCTTTTCGATATTCATATGAACGTCTTCGTTCGCCACAGTGAATGTCACCTGGCCGCGCTCAATCTTTTCTTTCACCTTCTTCAAGCCGTTGATGATTTGCTTCACTTCGTCCATAGGAAGGATGCCGCACTTGCCGAGCATGGCGACATGAGCGAGGCTGCCGACAATATCCTGGCGCCACATCTGCTGATCAAAAGTAATTGAGGCTGTATATTCATCTACCAATTGATTGGTCGGTTTTGTGAAGCGTCCTCCCCATAGTTTCATTGGGTAATCGCATCCTTTTCTTTGACAATGTTGATATTGGTTTTGAACGATTTTTGCAGGTAGCCTTCGTTCACTTGCGCATGAACTTTCGTTGGCAAGCCCCACAGCTTGATGAAGCCGATCGCTGCTTTATGGTCAAACGTATCGCCTTTTGCATACGTAGCCAGTTCGTGGCTGTACAAGGTGTGCTCGGATTTGCGGCCTACGACGATCGCATGGCCTTTGTGCAGCTTCACGCGCACGACGCCTGTCACATGTTGTTGAGTTTCCTCGATGAACGCTTCTACCGCATTGCGGATTGGCGAATACCAGAGGCCTTCGTAAATGATTTGGGACAGTTTTTGCTCGATAATTGGCTTGAATTGCGCCACTTCACGAGGCTGTGTCAAAAATTCCAGCTCACGGTGTGCCAAGATCAAAGTCGTAGCTGCTGGCGTCTCATACACTTCACGCGATTTGATACCTACCAAACGGTTTTCTACGTGGTCGATGCGTCCCACGCCGTGGTTGCCTGCGATTTTGTTCAGCTTCAGGATCAGATCGGACAGCAGCATTTCCTCGCCGTTCAGCGCGGTTGGCACGCCTTTTACAAACGTGATTTCGATTTCTTCCGCTTCATCCGGTGCATCCGCAATGGATTTGGTCAAATCGTATGCGCCTTCTGGCGGAGCTGCCCATGGATCTTCCAGTACGCCGCACTCGCAGCTTCTGCCCCACAGGTTTTGGTCGATGCTGTATGGGTTGTCGAGGTCAATCGGAATTGGAATGTTGTTTTCTTTTGCATATTCGATCTCTTCATCGCGCGTCCAGCCCCACTCACGGACAGGAGCAACGATTTTGAGGTTCGGATTCAAAGCGGTGAAGGACAAGTCGAAGCGCACTTGGTCATTACCTTTGCCCGTGCAACCGTGCGCTACTGCAACCGCCCCTTCTTTCTCTGCGATTTCTACCAAAACGCGGGAGATCAGATAACGAGACAGCGCGGAAACGAGCGGATATTTGCCTTCATACATTGCGTTTGCTTTCAATGCAGGCAAAACCAGTTCTTGTGCGAACGTTTCTTTCGCATCAACCACGATGGATTTGATGGCGCCTACTTTCAACGCTTTTTCCTGCACGAAATCCAGGTCTTTCCCTTCACCTACGTCCAACGCTACCGCGATAACGTCATAATTGTATGTGTCTTGCAACCATTTGATCGCTACAGATGTATCTAAACCGCCGGAATAGGCCAATACGATTTTTTCTTTGCTCATTTTATTTTCTCCTCACTTCGTTCTGGTGTATATGAGTAATTATACATTCGAGTTAATAAAAATACAACAACAAAAATTGTTACTTTTTTAACGATAGAACGTACTGTTTTTGTAACGTATACCTGATACTTCCATTTGGCGTGTGAGGAGGCGTTTTATTTTGAAGTGGGAGAAAGTAGTTGCGAGTACGTTGGTGCTAAACATGCTGGCATTTGCGCCAATGAGCGCATTCGCTTATGGATCCGGCGGGGTTAGTGCCATGACGGAGCAGACACCGCAAAAGCTGCTGCCACATTCTCGGATTCTTTGCTGCCAGGCAATTATGCACTATCAGACGAACTAATCTCCGGAGAACCGAAGACCAACAGGGAGAATTTGCTCGGGGTAAAGGTGTATCAAAAAGTGAATGGAATCCCGCTGCAAAACGGCTGGTCAACCATTTGGGTCGATTGGAAAGGACATGTCGTCTCCTACCAACAGAGCAATCTCAAGCTGCCGAAAGAGGACACTTTCCCCAACCGATTCAAGGTCATCACCCCGGAAGCAGCGAGAGAAGCGTTTGCCAAAGAGGTTGAAGTCATTCCCGCTTTTAAAAACGACGAATATACATACAAAATCATGTATAAAAACGCAATAAATGCTGTATCCGGTGCCGCTGAGCCGACTGATCCAAAGCAAGGTCGGTTTGTCGGCATACAACGCATTTCGACCGCTGCAAAACCGTTGACCGTACAGACAGTGACAGACTATAAAGATGCGAAGCTCCTCCGAGAATGAAGATGAAATCGAGATGCAACCCGTTTCTAAAGACGGCATTCTCAATGAGAACGGCGGCGGTTTCATCCGCATTATCGCAAACAAGTTCAGCGGCAAAATCTCACGCTTTGAATACGAGCCACAGACCAATCAACCGACAGTTCTAGCAAACAAAAACGCCGTTCCACTGGAAACGGCGAAAGCGATGTATATGAAAAAAATTGAAGCTTGAGCTGTTTTACGTCGTGCCACTTGACCCGAAAGAGTCGCCAAAGCTGGTGTACCTCCCTGCGATCCCGACCCAATCCACTTACATGAACCCTACCACAGGCGAAGTCACGATTGAACAGGACGATTGGCAATCCCATTAAGTAAAATATCGACGGTCATCGCGACCAGCTCATCATCCGAGCGCATCGGGATGTCATCAAACACGTCGACTGATTTGAAAATGACCATACCCGCCAGCATCGAGATGAATGCGCGCACGATCAGGTCCGCCGGGAGCGGCCGCAGCTCGCCAGATGCGATTCTGCTTTCAATGAATTGCTGCGCCAGGTTTTTGGCTACCTTTGCGACATGATTGATGATCGCATCGCGCAGTTCTTCATGGAAAAACGCCTCCTGAAAAAGGATACGGGCGTGATTGCGATTGGCCTCCAGCAGTGCCAGCCGGTTTTTGTACAAGCTTGTGATTACCTCGCCGAGCGGCTGCTCCTTCTGCGGCTGCAATATAGCACGGACATCCTTTAGCAGAAACGGGGCCGCGCTTTTGACGACCATCGGTGCTACCGCTGCGATCAGGATGTCTTTTTTTGATTTGTAGTGGCGAAAGATCGTTCCCTCTGCAACACCCGCTTCCTTGGCAATTTCCGCCGTAGAGCTGGCATGGAACCCTTTCTCCGCGAACAGTTTAATGGCCGCCTGCAAAATGCTTTTTTGCTTGGCCGTCATGACATCTTCATCCTTCAGCTCATTCAAAAATACTTGGATATTTTCTTCAAATGCATCTCCACTCACGTTCGCATCCTCCTTAACTCCCATTCGACCATATTCGCTAGTCGATTTGCTTGCGGAAACGAAGCATGGCAATCACGATTATCACTACGCAAAATACCGTCATGCCAAGTGTATCCAACCAAAGAGCGGATAAATCCACGCCTTTGAGAAAAATGCCGCGCAAAATTTCCAAAAAATAAGTAAGCGGGACAAGCCCACCCAACCATTGTATCACGAGCGGCATCGTATCGCGTGGAAACATAAAGCCGGAGAGAAGCACGCTCGGCAAGATGAAGGCAAAAGCCACCTGCATGGCCTGCAGCTGCGTTTTGGCGATGGTCGAAATGAAAATGCCCAGCACAAGCGTCGTGATGAGAAAGAGCAGCGACAGCAGCACGAGAAGCAGGATGCTTCCTTTTACTGGAACGCCGAACCAATATGTCCCGAGAAAGAGCACGATGCAAAAGGAAAAGAGGCCAATCCCGACGTAAGGCGTAATTTTGCCAAGGAGCAGCTCCAGCGGCCGGATCGGCGTAACGATCAGCTGCTCCATTGTGCCGCGTTCCTTCTCCCTGACCAGTGAAAAGGCAGTGAGGATCATCGTCACGTTTTGCATGATCAGGCCGATCAATCCGGGAATGTTGAACACGATGCTTTCCATGTTTGGATTGAACAACACCCGCGATTCCAGGGAGAGCGGCAGCTCCAGCTTGCCCATGCCTTGTTTTTGCATGTTGGCCTCCTGAATGGAGATCGCTTTGTTCTGCACGATCAGCTGTGCATTCGACACCGCTGTCCGCGCGATGTTGGGGTCGGAGCCATTGACCAGCAGCTGAACGGCCACAGGCTCATTGCGATCCCGTTTCGTGGCAAAATCGGCGGGTATCACCAACCCTACATCAATTTTGCCTTGATCGATCAGCTGCTCCAGTTCGTCATCGCTCTGCACATACGTCTCGATCGCGAAAATGTTCGTGTTGGCCAGGTTTTGTGCCAATTCGCGGCTGTCTGCCGAGTGGCTCTGATCCCAAACGCCTGTCGCGATGTGCTCGACATCGGTATTGACGGCATACCCAAACAGAAATAAGAGCATGATCGGCATGACCAGCGCAATGCCAAGGCTGGCTCGGTCACGACGAATCTGGATCGCTTCCTTTTTGACAATCGAACGATAGCGCGACCAACTGAAGTGCTTCATGCCCTCCCCTCCCTTTCCTTGGCTGCGTCTACGTTTCTCGCCGCCTTCAGCTTTGCTTCTTCCTGCTCAACAAGTCCGATGAAAACGTCCTCCAGATTGTGCGCATCCATTTGCTCGATTAGCTGCTGCGGCGTTCCTTGGGCCAGTAAAGTACCGAAAAAGATGAACCCGATGGCATCGCACGTTTGCGCCTCATCCATGTAATGCGTACTGACCAGAATCGTCATGCCTGCTTGCGCCAGCTTATGGATCACATCCCAGAAAATCCGACGCGACACTGGATCAACACCCGCTGTCGGCTCATCGAGGATCAAGAGCTCTGGCTGGTGTAAAAGCGCACACGATAGGGCAAGCCGCTGCTTCCAGCCGCCAGACAGCGATCCTGCCAGCTGTTTTTCCCGACCGGTCAAACCCGCCATCTCGATCAGCTCAGTTTTCCGTCTCACCAGCTCGGCTCCGGAAATGCCGTACACGCCCGCATAAAAATCAAGGTTTTCCTCAACCGTCAAATCTTCATACAGGCTGAATTTTTGTGACATGTAGCCGATTCGCTGCTTGATTTCCTCACTCTCGGTCATCACATCAAACCCGAGCACCTCCCCCTTCCCGGAGGTCGGCACCAAAAGGCCGCAAAGCATGCGGATCGTCGTCGACTTACCCGAGCCATTCGGCCCCAAAAATCCGTAAATCGTACCCTTTTCAATCTCGATGGAGACGTTATTGACAGCGATCCGCTCCTGAAACACCTTCGTCAAATTTTCACACCGAATCACGACCTCGCTCATTTCGCTCCCACCTGTTCTGTCACATATACGTCCGCAGGCATTCCGGGACGCAGCTTGTCGAAGCCGCTTTCCATGGCGACGGTAACGGCGAACACCATTTTGGTTCGCTCCGCTGTGGTCTGTACGTTTTTGGGCGTGAACTCTGCTTTATCGGCTATCGAACGAATGACTCCGGGGAACTGCTCGTTCGGGTAAGCATCGACTTTTACCGCCACTTTCTGCCCGACTTGTACATGGCTAAGGTCGGCTTCCGGAATATATACCTTCACTTTGAGCTGATCCTTTTTCATCATGGTGAACAAGGTGGAACCTGCTTTTGTTAGCTCGCCTTGTGTGACGTTTTTGCGCAGGATGGAGCCATCCGCCGGGGCAAGCACCTGAGTCTTTTCCTCCTGCAACTTGGCTTGGTCCAGCTTTGCCTGGGCCTGCAGCTGTGCAGCCAAGAGCGCCTTCAGATTGTAATCCGTGCTTCCTTCCTGCAACAGGTCCAGATCGGCCTGCGCGCTATCCATCTGCGCTTTTGACGTTCCAACGGTTGCTTGCGCAGCTTCCCAGTCTTCTCTTGCCGCGGCATACTGGGCCTGGGTTGAGGATAGCTGCGCGGTCAATTGGTTCACTTGTGTTTGCGCCTGATTGACGACCTCCGCCTGTGCGTCCAAGTCCCGCTTGGAAACTGCACCGCTGGCAAATAGCCAATTTGTATCCTGCAAACGGGATTGCTGGTACGCGAGCGTCTGCTTGGCGCCTTCCAGCTGGCTTTGCGCCTGACTCATCTGGTCTTGCACACGATCCAGATTCGCCTTGGCCTGCCTGACGCGCGCTTGTGCAACTGTCACAGATGAAGCGGCTTGCTGAACTTGTGCCGCTCCTTTTTTCAGCGTCTGGTTGCGGGACCCGGCTTTTGCCTCTTCCAGCCGTGCGGTGGCCTGCATCAAAGCAGCCTCGGCTTCTTTGATGGTCAACGCATAGCTTCTATCATCGATGACGGCGAGGATGTCATTCTTTTTGACCGCGGCTCCTTCATCCACATCTAGCTTCAGCAAAGTGCCGCCTACCTCGGCAACCACCGGCAGCTCCTCCGCTTCCAACGTCCCCGATAAGGCGGCCGCATCATTATGAGAAAACGAGCAGCCCGTTGTCAGTGCCAGCATGGCGGCCGCAATCCCCCATGTCAAAAAGGTCCGTCGCATCATGATATATCCCCCTTTGGAATTAAAAGTGAGTAATCACTCGCTTTTTGAGCTCATTATATGCTCTTTCCTTTCACTTGTATATCCCCATTTTCTGTCCTCTCCCTTTCCATATTTCATCCACACCATTCGTAAAAAAACCCGGAAGCAGCCTGTATGGCCATCATCCGGGTGTTGATACCGTTATGTACTCATTTGACATACGGAAGGCTCGGGACGTATTCCGCGCCTTTCACCCTGCCGATCCATTCTAGCTCGGCAAGCGCCAAACTCTCAAAATTCTCCGCTACATGCACGTCTCCACCTTCACGAATCCCTGTAATAATCGGATACAGCTTGCTGAAAATACCATTGATATACCACATGTCAAATAAAAGGTCGGGATGGACAAGCCTATTTTTGAACAGGACGCCTACCATTTCGAAAAAGCCATACAGCGTTTGGAAGTTCATGTACCCGTCACTGCCAGCCGGGAATTTCTCCAGAAACTGCTCATAGGTTCCATCCATCACTTCTTGGCTCAGCCAGCGTCGCGCCGCGCGAATGCGTTCCGATTCATATTGGTCGTACAGGCGCAGGATGATTTCCGCGTCCTGGAAAGTAGGGACCACCATGCTTTTTTTCCTCCCTAATATTGTCATATACTTGTAGTATCGCATCTGCCATACACGCAGACAAGCAGGAAGAAAAAGTAAAAAAGGAGGCGATACGACATGAAACGCATATACTTGATCAGACATTGCCAAGCATCCGGACAAGAACCTGACGCGCCTTTGACGGCAACCGGACAAGACCAGGCGGTACAGCTCGCCTCATTCTTAGAACCATTGGAAATCGAACGCATTGTCTCGAGCACCTTTTTGCGGGCATGCCAGACCATCGAACCTTTCGCCCGGCGAAATGATCTCTCTATTGAGACAGACTCACGTTTGACGGAGCGTGTTCTATCATCCGTTCCCCTCGATGACTGGCTTACTCATTTGTCCCAATCCTTCGACGATTTGGACTTGTGCCTAGAAGGCGGCGAATCAAATCGAACCGCCATGCAGCGCGGCGCTGCAGCTATCCGCGACATCCTTGCGCATCATACCGAGGCAACCGCAGTGGTGACCCACGGTGGCCTGATGACCTTGCTGCTCAAGCATTTCGACGACCGGTATGGATTTGCCGAGTGGAAAGCACTCACCAATCCCGATGTGTATGTCTTGCGCTTTTCATCGGACGCGACGCAGATCGAGCGCATGTGGGGTTGAGCACGACCGCGACTTGCAAGACAAAAGAGGTACCCTACACGAGTACCTCTTCCAATTTTCTTTCGTTTTCCGTAACCACACGACCCTCCAAGCGGATCATTGCCTCCAATTCATCAGGTGGCAATTTTTTTATGTATTGGACGAACACCCGGGCCAACTCCACATCGAATTGCGTACCGGCACCAGCGTCGATTCGATTGAGCGCTTCATCCACCGGCATTCCTTTGCGATAAGGACGATCGGATACCATCGCGTCAAACGCATCGGCTACGGCCAGTATGCGAGCGATCAGCGGAATTTGCTCCCCTTTCAAACCATCGGGATACCCTTTTCCGTCAATCCGCTCATGATGGGAACGAATCGCGGGCAAAAGCTCTTCGAACACGCCTGACTGCTTCAAAATTTGATAGCCGATGACAGGATGTTCCTTGATTCGTTCATACTCTTCGTCCGTTAGCTTGCCTTCTTTTTTCAGAATATAGTCCTCGATCCCGATCTTACCGATATCATGCAAAATTCCGCCAAAATACACATCATCCACAAAGCTTTGCTTGGCATGCAGCTCTCTGGCAATCTCACGCCCAAAGGAGGCTACGCGATTCGAATGCCCATGCGTATATGGATCTCTTGCATCGACGGAGTGCGCCAGCGCAGTCAGGAAGGAATGGTTGAGCGAGTTCACCTCGGCGACTTTCTCCTCGAGCTTGACCAGCCCGTCGAAGTACTGACGAAACACAACACTAATGGTCAAAAAAGCGATGGAGACCGGCAAAATAGCCAGCCAGCCGGTATGCGCAACAAGTCTAGCGCCGATATCGCCCATGATCATGAGCAAAAAGTAGACGCTTGTACCGCCCCGCACCATTTCCTTGACTTTGGTCCACCACGACACGTTGACATAGTTAGAGATGAGAATCGCGCACAGACCCGTGTTTGCCACGAAGAAAACGAACATGAGCAGCAAGTCGGCAATCATCCAGGGGATGTGGTAGGAATCCAGCCACGTTTTCAAGCAGCCCACGATCCAGATCGTGACCAGCCATTGGCCGATATTCGGCAGCATTTTCTTATGTGCTTTGAACAAAAAGGCCAGCAATATATTTTCCAAAATAGCTGACCATGTTCCCAACCATGCTCCCTCCAGCAAAATGCCGGAGAGAATGATTGCGCTGTTTAAGGTTAGTACCGCATGATACGTACGGATCGGAGCAAAACAGGCAATTACCGTCAGAAGCGTATAAACGAACAAAATCTGCAGGTTCTCTTTGGATTCCCAATCTTGTAGCACATACAGCAAAATAAGCAGTGCTAGAATCGGGAAACCGACGGTAACAAATATTCCTTTAAGTCGCAAGCTAATGTTTTGGCGCATATTGTTTACCTTCTCGTAGGCGGATTAGAGATAGCGGTTTGTTCATGATGCGTTGCACGAGCAGGAAGGTACCCAAGATTACAAAAAGATCACCGATGCTGATGACACGTTTAAAGTAAAAAGGCTTGTAAATGAAATCTGCGAGAAACGGGAGATTCGTTTCTTCATTGAGCAGCACATGCTTGAAGTCAGTGCCTGCAATCAGCGTTTCCAATGGGAAAGGCACTTTCGTCGCCTGCTCCAGATCGACAGGCATCCTGCCGTAATTCGCCCAGATTACGAGCGCATTGAGGAGCCACCCAATCATAAAAATGCGCATGTCCTCATGCTCGCGGTTACTATAGAAGAACAATAGTGTAAATACGTACGAGATCGAGACCAGTAATCCGGCATACTCGCCGACAAACGCGGAGCCTATTTGCAAAAGGATGCTGATTCCGAGCGCCCACAAGCTGTGAAACTGGGGCATCTCGCGAATCCGGCCCCTTCTAAGGAAGGCAATCACAAACGAAACGACTACCACGTCCAACATTTATGGATGTTCCTCCTTTTTTTATATATCTGTTTTAAAAAACCAGATTACACCGACTCGTTGGCGGAACCTTGGTTGTTATACCTACTTTTCTGTTATAGAAACTGGGCTCCGCCAAGCCTTTGGCGGAGCCTTCGTTGCACATTCCCATCTGTCGAAAGAGCAATCACTTCAAGAAGCGGCTGCCTTCCATTCATTTGCTACAAGGTTTAGGGGTAAGCGCTCCAGCCAGCGGAAGTCGCTGCTACGATGCCCGCAACAACCAGTACAGCGAAAAATACTTTTTTCATACGGCTCTCCTCCCATACGACAAGAATTCGAAAACGCTTTCCTTACAAAGATGATAATTCCAAATCTAGTTGTATCTTCATCTTACAAAGAATTAGGTAAGAGGATAATAGTTCACTAGACCTATATTCTCTAAAATTTCCGAAGAAAAGCGGTTCCGTCCAGATGGGAAGGAACCGCTTCAATTCGTTTACATAACTGCAGCCAAAATCGCTTTCTGCGCATGCAGTCTATTTTCAGCCTGATCAAATACAACCGAGTTCGGGCCATCGATCACGCCTGCAGTCACTTCCTCGCCACGGTGGGCAGGCAAGCAATGCATGAACAGATGATCCGGGTCAGCTAGTTTTGCGATTTGCTCGTTCACTTGGTAATCCGCAAAAGCTTTCATGCGAATCTCGTTTTCCGCTTCAAAGCCCATGCTGGTCCAAACATCTGTGTACAAGACGTCCGCACCGGAAGATGCTTCTTGCGGGTCGTTGGTCAAAATGACCTTCGCGCCGCTCTTCGCAGCCAGCAGCTTGGTCTGCTCCGCTACCTCAACCTCCAGCTCATAGCCTTTCGGCGTCGCCACGCGGACCTCCACGCCCAAAGCAGCGGCAGCAAGCACCAGCGAGGCAGCCACATTGTTGCCGTCTCCCAGATACGCCATCTTGACGCCTTCCAGCTTGCCTTTGTGTTCCAGGATGGTCAGCATGTCGGCGAGCGCCTGGCATGGATGGAAGCGGTCGGTCAGACCATTGATGATCGGAATTGACGCATGCTCCGCCAACAATTCCACATCAGCATGGGAGTAGGTACGGATCATGATGGCATCCACATAGCGGGACAGCACTTTCGCGGTATCGCTGATCGGCTCTCCGCGTCCAAGCTGCAACTCTTTCCCGCTCATGAACATCGCCAAACCACCCAGCTGGTACATGCCGACTTCAAAAGAAACGCGCGTGCGCGTCGAAGCCTTGTCAAAAATCATCCCCAGCGTTTTTCCTTTGAGCGGTTGATAAAGATGGCCGTTTTTCTGCATCTCTTTCAGCTGCAACGCGGATTGGAGCAGGTACGATAGTTCCTCTCCGGTAAATTCGTCGACGCGCAGCACATCTTTTCCTTTAAGGCTTTGCGATTGCAATTTTTGATAATGTTCCAATATCTTCACATTCATCATGATTGTCACCCTCCTTTTTCGTCAATGAAGCTACATACAGCTCGAATGTCTCAACAGCCGTGAACAGCGGGATTCCTTTTTGCACCGCCAAACCGCGGAGTCGGAACCCTGTACGTCCGTGCTGGTTTCCTTTTGTTGCGGTAACGAAAGCGAGCGTCAGGCCACCTGATTGGATCAATTGGCCAAAATCTTGCTCATTTTCAACGATGGCTGCGACAGCCACGCCTGCGCTTTGCAGCCATGACGCCGTCCCTTTGGTTGCGGCAAAACGGATTCCTTGCTTGTGCAGTTCGGTTACGGATGCCACCAGCTTCGCTTTATCATCGTCAGCGAGCGAAATGAACAGCGTATCGTTTGGCACAAGCTTCGGATACGATGAATCCTTGAACCGGAAGGCTTTGGCCGCCGCTTCTTCAAACGTGCGTCCCAAGCCGAGAATTTCGCCGGTCGATTTCATTTCTGGTCCGAGCACCGGATCGACGCCATTCAGCTTGATCGTGGAGAAGACTGGCGCTTTGACGACGGCAAAAGAAATCTCAGGCAAAAGCCCTGTTCCGTAGCCCATCGCTCCGAGCTTTTCTCCCAATTGTGCCCGAACAGCCAGCTCGACCATCGGCACCTTTGTCACTTTGCTTACGATCGGTACGGTCCGGGATGCGCGCGGGTTCACTTCAAGTACGTAAATAATGTCGCCCGCTACGACGAACTGGATATTGATCAGCCCAACCGCTTGCATTTTTTCTGCAATCCGCTTGGCGTAATCGACCAGCGTCGTCTTTTGCCCTTCTGTCAAATTCGGCGCCGGGAAGAGCGCCATGCTGTCGCCGGAATGTACGCCTGCTTTTTCAACGTGTTGGAAAATGCCAGGAACCAGCACATCGGTACCGTCACTTACAGCGTCCACTTCGACTTCCATGCCAGGAATATATTTATCTACCAAGAGCGGGAAAAAGCTCTTCATCATTTGATTGTTGAGCCAGCCTTCTACGGCTGTCGTCAATTCCGCTTTGTCTTGAACGACGATCATACCTTGACCGCCGATTACGTAAGAGGGACGCAGCAGGACCGGATAGCCGATCTCATCAGCTGTTTTAAGCGCTCCTGCGAGCGACTCAACGCCGCGGCCAGGGATGTGCGGGATGTCTAAATCACGCAGCATTTGGTAAAACAGCTCGCGGTCCTCCACCATATCAATAGAAGCGAGGGACGTGCCCATGATCGTCATTCCGGCTTCTGCCAACGGTTGTGCCAGATTGATCGCAGTCTGCCCACCGAACTGGACCATGACGCCTTTTACGCCTTCGCGTTCGGCCACATGCAGGACATCTTCTACCGTAAGCGGTTCGAAATAAAGATGATCCGCTGTTTCGTAGTCTGTGCTGACCGTCTCCGGATTGTTGTTCACGACGATCGCCGCGATGTCTTTGGCTTGCAGCGACTTTGCTGCATGGACGGAGCAATAGTCGAACTCGATCCCTTGCCCGATCCGAATCGGCCCCGAGCCGAGCACCATCACTTTTTGACCGTCAATGTCAGCCACTTCATCGGCGCCTTGCCAGGTTGAGTAGTAGTAAGGCGTTTGCGCATCGAATTCAGCAGCGCACGTATCAACGATTTTATAGCTTGGCGTTAGCTGTAGCTCCTTGCGCTTCGCACGCACGGTCGCGGCGTCGACGCCTGTCAGCTGGGCAATCGTCTGGTCAGCGAAGCCTTGCTTTTTGGCTGCTGCCAGCGCTTCCGCCGAGATGTTGTCCCATCCTGTTGCGGCAAGCTGCTGCTCGGTGCGAACGATACGTGCGATGCAGCGCAGGAAAAACGGATCGACACCGGTAATTTGCTGGATCTCTTCTTCTGTAAAGCCTTTCCGCATCGCTTCCGCAAGTGCGAACAGGCGCAGATCAGACGCATCCTTCAGCGCCACTGTCAGTTCATCCCTGGACAGAGCGGCAACGTCAGCTCGCTCTAGATGAATACAACCAAGCTCGAGTGAGCGCACTGCCTTCAGCAAACCTGCGTCGAGGTTGCGGGCAATCGACATCACTTCACCGGTCGCCTTCATTTGCGTTCCGAGCAAGCGGTCTGCCAACGGGAACTTATCGAATGGCCAGCGTGGGATTTTGACTACCACATAGTCCAAAGCCGGCTCAAAGCTGGCATACGTGTATCCAGTGATCGGGTTCAGCACTTCATCCAAGCGGTAGCCCAAAGCCAATTTCGCCGCAATCCGTGCGATCGGATAGCCGGTCGCTTTGGAAGCCAGTGCGCTTGAGCGGCTTACCCGCGGGTTCACTTCGATCAAATAATATTGATCTGAATACGGATCCAATGCGAATTGAATGTTGCAGCCGCCAACAACGCCAAGCGCACGAATCACCTTGGTCGAGACGCTGCGAAGCATTTGGTACTGCTGATCCGTCAATGTTTGCGATGGTGCCACGACGATGCTGTCGCCGGTATGGATGCCGACCGGATCGAGGTTTTCCATGTTGCAGACGATGATGCACGTATCATTGTCGTCGCGCATGACCTCGTACTCGATTTCTTTCCAGCCTTTGACGCTACGTTCGATCAACACTTGGTTGATCGGGCTGGCGTCGAGACCGCGGGTAGCCACTTCCAGAAGCTGTGCCTCGTTGTCGGCGATTCCGCCCCCCGCGCCACCCAATGTGAAAGCAGGTCGCACGATGACCGGATAGCCGATGGAGGTGGCGAAACGCACCGCATCCTCCACAGACTCGACTGTCTCACTTTCCGGCACAGGCTCGCCGATCTTTTTCATCAGCTGCTTGAACAGCTCGCGGTCTTCCCCGTTTTGAATGGTGGATAGCGGCGTTCCCAGCAGATTTACTTGATATTTTTCCAAAACGCCCGCTTCCGACAGCGAGACAGCCAGGTTGAGACCCGTTTGGCCGCCCAGCGTCGGGAGCAAGCCGTCGGGACGCTCCTTGGCGATGATGGCTGTCAACGATTCAACCGTCAGCGGTTCGAGATAAACTTTATCGGCGACCTGCTCATCTGTCATGATGGTAGCAGGGTTGTTGTTAACGAGAATGACCTGCACCCCCTCTTCTTTCAAAGAAAGGCAGGCTTGTGCTCCAGCATAGTCGAATTCAGCCGCCTGACCGATCACAATCGGGCCAGAGCCGATGACTAGCACTTTCTTGATGTGTTCGATCTTAGGCATAATGCTTAGCTCCTATCACTTGCATGGATTGAATGAATTGGTTGAAAATATGTCCGGTGTCAGAAGGTCCCGGATGCGCCTCCGGATGGAACTGCACGCTCATGATTTGATGCTGCAAATGGCGCAAGCCTTCGACAGAGCCATCATTGACGTTCACATACGTGATGGCGAGTTGTTTTTTATCGATGGTATCGTCTTTGACGACGTATCCGTGATTTTGTGAAGTGAGATACACTTTACCGGTCGCAAGCTCGCGCACCGGATGATTGCTACCGCGGTGGCCGTAGGAAAGGCGCCCCGTTTTCGCGCCATACATCAGCGCGATCATTTGATGGCCCAGACAAATACCGAGCGTCGGATAGGCTTCCGCCATTTTTCGCCACTCCGCACAATAAGCGGTGAGGTGGGCAGGGTCGCCAGGGCCATTGGAAAAGACCAGACCATCTGGCTTCAAAGCTTGAATTTGGGCGAATGTCGTATCGAACGGCACGACAGTCACGCTGCAGCCAAGTGCGAGAAGCGAGTCGAGGATCGATTTCTTCATGCCCAGATCGATCAGAACGACATGCTCGCCTTTGCCAGGGTAATGCTCTTGCTTTTGGCAGGTAACATCGGCCACCAGCGACTTTTTCGCATGCTTGTTGCGCGCTGCTGCTACTTCTTCTACTGTCAGCGGTTTATCGGAAATGATCCCGAACAAGTCTCCGGTCGCCCGCACCATTTTGGTAATCGTGCGCGTATCGATTCCGGAAAGAATCGGGAACCCGTAATGCAAAGCGGCTTCCGCCAGCGAGTGCTTGGAGCGGAAATGGCTCGGTTCTTCACACAATTCGCTTACAATCATGCCGGACAGTGCAGGTTTTTGCGCTTCGTTGTCCAAATCGTTTATTCCGTAATTTCCGATCAGCGGGTATGTGAATGTCACGATTTGTCCTGCGAACGACAGGTCGGTCATCACTTCCTGATAACCGGTCATCCCTGTAATAAACACAACCTCTCCGCTCGTCTCCAACGGCGCGCCGTACAATTGACCTGCAAATACCTCTCCTGTCTCCAATGTCAGGTATCCGGGACCGTATGATTTAGAATGTGAATCCACCATTGCCATCTCCTCTCCTTGCTCCCTTTCGATCTATATATATTCATCACGTTGCATACATATGCTTTGTTATGAATGATTATACAGTTCGGTTAATAAAAATGCAACGAATTTTTGCAAGTGCGCTAATTCGTTGCATTCGTCTATCACTATGCGGTTTGTTCAATCGCTTCTTTTAACAACGCGATCACTTGCTTGATTTCCGCTTCCGTCGTCACAAATGACGGGAGCATGCGGATGACCTGCGGTCCCGCCTGTAGCAAGATCACGCCTTTTTCCCGCATGTACGTGAGAATGTCGGCGACCGGTACGCTGAGCTCCAGTCCGAGCAGGAGTCCCAGCCCACGCACATCAATCACCTTGTCTGCATACAGGCTTTGCAGCTGCTTCAACTCTCCGACTAATACGTCATGCAATTGATTCACTTTTTGCAAATATCCTTGCTCCTCGATCTCTGTTACCGTAGCAAGGCCCGCTGCCATCGCCAGCGGATTGCCTCCGAATGTGGAGCCATGCGATCCGGGAGCGAACGCTTCGGCGACTTTCCCCACCGCCATGATAGCCCCGACGGGAAAACCGCTTCCCAGCGCTTTCGCGAGTGACACCACATCCGGCTTGATACCGTACTGCTGGAAGGCGAACCATGTGCCGGTACGGCCGATGCCCGTTTGCACCTCATCGACGATTAGAACCAGATCATGAGCGTCGCACAGCTCGCGAATCTCATTGACCCACGCCTGCTCTGCCGGATGAACACCGCCTTCCCCTTGAACCAGCTCGAGCATGATGGCGCATGTCTTGTCTGTGATCGCTGCCTTTAATGCCTCACTGTCGTTGTATGGCACCGTAATGAACCCTTCCGGCAGCGGCGCAAATCCTTCTTTTACTTTGGCTTGACCGGTCGCAGTCAATGTCGCCAGCGTTCTGCCGTGGAACGACTGATCGAACGTGATCACCTCGTAGCGATCCGTTTGCTTTACCTTTTGCGCGTAGCGACGGGCGATTTTAATCGCCGCTTCATTCGCTTCCGCCCCGCTGTTGCAAAAGAAAACACCGTCCAGGCCGGACAAGTCTGCGAGCTTAGCTGCAAGCTTCTCTTGGATCGGAATTTCAAATAGATTGGAGCAATGCCACAGCGTATCCACCTGCTCATGCAGCGCGTTTGCTACCGCATCGGGTACGTGCCCGAGTGACGCCACGGCGATTCCGGAAGTGAAGTCCAGATACTGTTTGCCCGCCTCGTCCCAAACCGCATTGCCCTTGCCTTTCACCAGACGGATGGACCACCTCGCATAGTTATTCATTAAATTGCATACTGATTCCACCGTACTCATGGACTCACGCTCCTTTTATCGATGTGCCTGTTTTTTCATTCGCAAAAGCTTTTAACAAATCTTCCACGGTTCCTTTGCAAATCACGACCTCTTTCACGCCCTGGCCGAGCGCATCCAGTGCTGATGTGACTTTCGGAATCATGCCGCCATAGATGACGCCGCTGTTAATCATCTGTTTAATCTCCTCGGAATCAGCTTCCGCCTTGACCGTTTTGGTGCCGTCCTCCTGCGTTTCAAGGATTCCCGGAACGTCCGTGATCATCATCAGCTTGTCGGCTGACAAGGCTGCGGCAATTGCCCCGGCCGCCACATCGGCGTTGATGTTAAAAACCGTCGATCCGTCCGCTGCGATCCCTAATGGTGCGAGCACCGGAATGCATCCTGCCGCAAGCACCGCCAGAATCGGCTCTTTGTTCACCTGCTCAATCTCGCCGACCAGCCCCAGCGGCTTCACTGTCTTTTGCGCGATGATGACGCCGGCATCCTGGCCGCTCATTCCCCATGCCTTCCCGCCTGCTTGCTGGACGCGGCGAACGAGGAATTTGTTGATTGACCCGGCCAAAACCATCTCGACTGCCTGCATCGTGTCTTCGCACGTCACGCGCAGCCCATCGATGAATTGCGGCTCAATCGCCAGCTTCTTTAACAGATCATTGATCGCAGGGCCTCCGCCGTGCACGATCACCACTTGCTTGCCGTCCTGCTTGAGTTTGGCAATGGTGGCAAAAAACTCATCCGGCAGCTCTTCCATCGTGCTGCCGCCGCATTTTAATACAATCAGCGATGCCATGAAATGCCCTCCTATCTCCTATGGGTAAAGCGGCACTTTGGGAAGACCTGCAGTCTCCTCAAATCCGCACATGATGTTCATATTTTGGATTGCCTGCCCCGCTGCCCCTTTGATCAAATTGTCAATGACAGAGAGGATGATGACTCGGCCGGTCCGTTCATCGAGATGCAGTGCGATGTCGCAGAAGTTGGAGCCGGACACCTCTTTGGTGCGAGGGTGGCTGCCGAACGGTCGAATGCGCACAAACGGTTCATCCTTATAGACAGATTCGTAATATTCTTGCAGTTCAGCCGCGCTTACCTGCTTTTTCAGCTTCACATAGGTCGTCGCCAGTATGCCCCGCGTCATCGGCACCAGATGAGGCGTGAATTGAACAAGGAGCGCTTTGCCGGTCTGCTCTTGAATCACTTGCTCGATCTCTGGCGTGTGTTGATGCTGGCCGACTTTATAGGCATTGATCGATTCGTTCAGTTCGCCGTAATGAACGCCAAGCGAAACACCGCGACCAGCTCCGGAAACGCCCGATTTGGCATCGATAATCCATGTGTCAGGGTCCACCCAATCGGTTTTTGCCAGCGGAAGCAAGCCCAGCAGCGTGGCAGTCGGATAGCAGCCCGGATTGGCGATGACCTGCGCTTGCTTGACAAGCTCGCGATTATACTCAGGCAAACCATACACCGCCTGCTCCACCGTCTGGGCATCGGCTGGCTGCTTTTTATACCAGGCTTGGTATTGTTCGGCCGAATTCAGCCGCAAATCGCCGGACAAATCAATCACTTTGACATTGGTTTGCAGCAGCTGCGGCGTCAGCTGTGCGCTTACCCCGGCAGGTGTCGCCAAAAATACCACATCGTTATTTTCAGCGATCGATGGGACATCAATTGATTCCAAAAGAGGCAGCTCCACCTGATGAAGATGGGGAAAGAGGGAAGCGAGAGCTGTTCCTTCCGAGGAACTGGAATAAACACGCGGGGTGCCCACCTCCGAATGCATCGACAACAGCCTGATCAATTCAACGCCTCCATAACCTGTGGCGCCGATAATTCCTGCACGCAGCATACAGCACGTCTCCATTCGTTGTATTTTTATACAACTATAATAATAAAAATGCATCGTAGATTCAATCACTTTTCCGCTATTTGAAAACTTGTCGGTACAAAAGAACACAAAAACGGTCACATCCAATCTAATGAAAAACGTCGAGACGTTTTTCAGAAAAAAAACGCCCATTCGCGCGACCGTTGTCGGGAATGGACGTTTTTTGTTTCGCTTATTTTTTTTCAGCCAGCCACGCCGCGATGTTATCGGCATCTGCACCTGAAACGAGGTTTGGCGGCATACCGCCTTTACCGTTTTTCAGGATTTCACGGATTTGGTCTTTCGACAGCTCTCCGCCGATTTTTTGCAGATTCGGGCCGACAACCCCTTCGAGGTTTTGGCCATGGCAGCCGGCACAGGTGTTTTTAAAGGTAGCTTCCGCTTTTGCAGCGTCTACGTTTGCATTGCTCGTTCCGCCTGCTGCTGGTGTTTCCGCAGGCTGTTGCCCTGCTGGCGGTTGTGCCGCTTGATTGCCACCACAAGCGCTCAGCGAAATTGCTAACAGCCCTGCCAGTGCAAGTCCCATTAAACGTTTCATCGTCTTCCCCCTCTTATCGTCATACGGATAAACAGATGACGGTATCAGTATCCCTCTCATGGCAAAAGATATACGAACACCTTGCCGATAAATCGGTTACTTGAGTGGCAACTCAAGTGCGTTCCACTCGCGCAATTCAAGCGTACGTGCTTTCTCGACAATAACAGGATCTGCTTCTGCCAAGCGTTTGGCCTCTTCGAATGACTCGGCTTTGTAAATCACCATTCCCCCGAGCTTGTCGGTGAATGGACCAGCCATCACCACTTGCCCTTTCAAAAACAGGTCATTGATATAGTCGAGGTGAGCAGGACGCACCTTGGCGTTCAACTCTTGATCCACGATTGGCAAATTTGCTACATACAACATGACTACGCCTCCGTTTCCACCTTACAGAACTTGACTGTATAATTGGTAAATGTTGCATATCATTCGTGTCCAGTATAACACTAACCGTCTTGTTTGGGTGTCACATTCTAGTGAACTTCCCGCTTATGTAAGGAGAGAAAGGACTCGGCCGGGTCCATTGCTGATCAGGCCATCGACCCCAGCCTCGGCCAGCCGAGCCACGTCGTGCTCATGATCTACGGTATAGGTTAAAACAAGCAGTCCACACTTATGCGCCTCTTCCACAAGCTCGCGATCCACCAGATGATGCCAAACATGCACAGCATGGACAGGATACGGCAAGCTTTGAATATAGCTCGCCAATCGGTAAAGGCGGGCTTCAAACAAAAGACCGAGAGGAAGTGATGGCTCCGTCTGATGCACCTCTTCTAACACCTGGTGATCGAATGATGAGATGATAAAACGAAACTTCTCTTTCCAGTCCCCGATTGCCTCCGCCACTTTTCGACCAATGCCGGGATAACGCACCGGACCGCTTTTGATCTCGATATTGATCAAATGCCCTTCCGGAAACACTGCCAGCACCTCTTCCAGCTGGGGAACTCGTTCGTCCGCAAATGCCGTCCCAAACCAGCCTCTTGCATCCTCCCGCTTCAACTGCTCCATCGTTTTTTCGTGCACGCGTCCGCTCCCTGTCGTTGTCCGTCCCAGCTCATGATCATGGATCACGCACAGCTTGCCATCTGCCGTTAGATGCACATCCAACTCGACGCCATGCGCTCCTTGGGCAAGCCCTTCCCGAAATGCGGCCAACGTGTTCTCCGGCGCATTCGCTGATGCGCCGCGATGTGCAAGTACGATAGGTGTTCGTTTCATATCGTTCATCCTTTCCCGGTTTGCCAATTAGAAAACCTGGCTACGCCCAGCTTTTTGGCGGAGCCACGGTACAAAAAGAAGCTGCCCTATTCAACATAAGGCAGCTTCTCGGCGTCATTCTATTTTATTTACCCATGGTTCATTTGAGAACGGAGGTAAGCGTCGATGAACATATCCAGATCGCCGTCCATTACCGCCTGCACGTTGCCTGTCTCCGCACTTGTGCGGTGGTCTTTCACCATGCTGTACGGATGGAAAACGTATGAGCGAATCTGGCTTCCCCACGCGATGTCTTTCTGCTCGCCTTGGATTGCCGCCAGTTCTTTCTCCTGCTCCTCGCGCTTCTTCTCAAAAAGTCGTGCAGTTAGCATCTTCATCGCCCGCTCACGGTTTTTGATCTGAGAACGCTCGGTTTGGCACGTCACTACGATGTTGGTCGGCAAGTGGGTAATCCGCACAGCGGAGTCGGTCGTGTTGATATGCTGACCACCCGCACCGCTCGCACGGTATACGTCGATCTTCAAATCCTCCGACCTGATTTCCACTTCGTTGTCGTTCTCGATTTCCGGCAAGACATTGCAAGAAACAAACGACGTGTGGCGTCGGCCGGACGAGTCGAATGGAGAAATGCGCACCAAACGATGGACACCTTTTTCCGATTTGAGGTACCCGTACGCATTGTATCCCTTGATCAAAAGGGTTACGCTTTTCACGCCCGCTTCATCCCCAGGCAGATAGTCAAGCGTCTCCACCTTGAAGCCTTTTGCCTCTGCCCAGCGCGTATACATGCGCAGCAGCATTGAGGCCCAGTCCTGCGACTCGGTACCGCCCGCACCCGGGTGAAGCTCCAAAATCGCATTGTTTTTATCGTATTGGTCACTGAGCAAGAGCTCCAGCTCAAAGCCTTCGAAATCCTTTTTCAAATCCTGCGCGCTCTGGTACAGGTCCGGAATCAGGGAAGTATCGCCTTCTTCCACCGCTAGCTCCAGCATCATCTGCAGGTCATCATAGGAAGAATCGAGCTTTTGCATCGTTTCAACCAGTGATTTCAGGACATTCAGCTCGCTGATCGTCTTCTGAGCGGCATCGTTGTCATCCCAGAAGTCAGGGGACAGCATTTTGTCTTCTAGCTCACCGATTCGCTCCTGCTTGGCAGGGAGGTCAAAGAGACCCCCTAATATCCGCTAATCGCTTAGCCATGCTGGCCATCTCTTGCTTTACGTCTGCTACATCAATCAAAGCCATGGTCAAAACCACCTTCTCCTCAAACTACAGCTCACTCTCTATGCTATGCTACATTAACGAATTCGCTTTAGGTTGCGTTTCTTTTCCTGATCGGCAGCGCGACGCTGCGCACGGTTCATTTGATCTTCATCGTTGTCACCGACCGGCGGCTGCTCGGAAGGCCCACTTGTTTTCAGGCTTTCCTGACCTCCCGCTTGACCTTTGACGACTTCCTGACGCTCGAGGTTTTGGCTGACTTCCGCCTTCATGATGTACATCGCCACTTCTTCCTCGACGCTCGCCACCATCGCCTGGAACATCTCGAAGCCTTCGAACTGGTATTCACGCAGCGGGTCGTTTTGTGCGTAAGCGCGCAGATGAATCCCTTGACGCAATTGCTCCATCGCATCGATATGATCCATCCATTTGCTATCGACTGCACGCAGCACGACCACTTTCTCGAACTCGCGGATCATCTCAGGAATTTCGCCTTCACGCGCATGGTACTGGCGCTCCGCTTCCGCTTTGAGGAATTCCAAGATTTCTTCCGCTTCCTTGCCTTTCAAGTCTTTCAACGTCACTGTTTCCTCGCGCAGGAAGCCATTGTTTGCAGCTTCCACCAACTCGTCGAGCTTCCAGTCTTCCGGTACTTCATCTTTCGGGCAATAGGCTTCTACATTGCGCTCGATCACGCTGTTGATCATGCCCAGCACGACATCGCTCAGATTCTCCTGCTCCAAAATATCGCGGCGCTGCTTGTAGATGACCTCGCGCTGTTGGTTCATGACATCGTCGTATTGCAGAACCACTTTACGAGCGTCAAAGTTGCTGCCCTCTACGCGTTTCTGTGCTGATTCAACGGCACGGGAAACGAGGCGGCTTTCGATCGGCATATCTTCTTCCATGCCCAGACGGTCCATCATGTTCATGATATTTTCAGCACCGAAACGGCGCATCAATTCATCCTGCAAAGACAAGAAGAATTGGGAGGAACCTCTATCACCTTGACGACCCGCACGACCACGCAGCTGATTGTCGATCCGGCGGCTCTCATGGCGCTCGGTACCCAGAATATGCAGGCCACCGAGATCAGCGACGCCTTCACCCAGCTGGATGTCGGTACCGCGGCCCGCCATGTTGGTCGCAATGGTAACAGCACCGTATTGACCGGCACGTGCGATGATTTCTGCCTCGCGCTCATGTTGCTTGGCGTTCAGTACGTTATGCGGCACGCCTTTTTGGCGGAGCATCACGGACAGACGTTCGGAGTTTTCGATGGAGATCGTACCTACAAGGACAGGTTGTCCGTTTTTGTGGCGCTCCACGATTTCGTTCACGACCGCGCGATATTTGGCGGCTTCCGTTTTAAAGATCAGGTCAGGCAAATCTTGACGCTGGATCGGACGGTTGGTCGGAATAACCACCACATCCAGGCCATAGATCTTTTTGAACTCTTCTTCTTCTGTTTTGGCGGTACCGGTCATACCGGACAGCTTTTGGTACATACGGAAATAGTTTTGCAAGGTGATGGTCGCAAGCGTCATGCTCTCGCTTTGCACCTTCAGGCCTTCTTTCGCCTCGATTGCCTGGTGCAGCCCTTCGCTGTAGCGGCGACCAACCATCAGACGTCCGGTAAACTCGTCTACGATGATAACCTCGCCGTCCTGCACTACGTAATCGACATCACGCTTGAACAGCACCTGGGCTTTCAACGCAGACATGATGTGGTGGTTCAGTGTCATATGCGCTGTATCATACAAGTTATCGATATTGAATGCTTTTTCTACCTTGACGACACCGTCGTCGGTCAAGGAGACGATTTTCAGCTTTTCGTCGATCGTATAATCCGTCTCCACTTCCAGACGCTTTACGAAATGCGAGGAGATGTAATACAGCTCGTTGGAACGGTTAGCGGCACCGGAAATGATCAGCGGCGTCCGCGCCTCGTCGACCAGAATGCTGTCCACCTCGTCAATGATCGCAAAGAACAGCGGGCGTTGAACCATCTGCTCTTTGTACAGCACCATGTTGTCGCGCAAGTAGTCAAAACCAAACTCATTGTTGGTACCGTATGTGATGTCGCAGTTGTAAGCTGCGCGTTTCTCTTCCGGCGTCAGGCCGTTTTTGTTCAAGCCGACAGTCAATCCGAGGAAGTTGTACAGCTGCCCCATGATCGAGGAGTCACGCTCAGCCAAGTAATCGTTGACTGTGATGATGTGGACACCTTTGCCGAGCAACGCGTTCAGGTACGTTGCGAGCGTCGCAACGAGGGTTTTCCCTTCCCCTGTCTTCATCTCGGAGATGCGGCCCTCTTGAAGCACCATACCACCGATGAGCTGCACGTCAAAGTGACGCATACCCAGCACGCGCTTGGAGCCCTCGCGCACGACAGCGAACGCCTCGTTCAAAATCTTGTCCAGGTCTTCCCCGTTTGCCAGGCGCGCCTTGAACTCCGCCGTCTTCTCGCGGAGCTGGTCATCGGTCATCGCTTCATACTCTGGTTCCATTTGATTTATTTTCTCAACACGTCTGAACATCTTCTTGACTTCACGTTCGTTGCTATCACCGAATATCTTCTTTACAAGCCCTAACATTAGGGTCGCCCCTCTCTGACTAATCCTAAGTCAATATTTTAACAAAATAAAAACCCTACAACAAGTAAAGGGAGTTGCCAGTCGCAACTCCCTGTTGGTTAATCGTTTATTTGGTTATTTCGGTTCAATTAAACCGTACTTGCCATCGTGACGGCGATATACCACATTCACATCGTTTGTTTCGCTGTTTTGGAAGACAAAGAAGTTATGGCCCAGCATATCCATTTGCATGACTGCTTCTTCTGCATCCATCGGCTTCAAGTTAAAGCGCTTTGTGCGAACGATGTCGATATCGACATCTTCCTCTTCTGCCAGTGTTGCCGCTGCTTCGGCATCTGGCACCCAAACTCTGCTGTTTGCCACGAGACGCAGCTTACGGCCCAGTTTGGTTTTATGCTTGCGGATTTGGCGTTCCAGCTTCTCCACAACAAAATCGATGGCAGCATACATATCAGCATCCGTTTCCTCGGCGCGAATGATAACGCCGGTCATCGGCATGGTGACCTCGATGGTGCCTTCTCCTCGGAGGACGTGCATGGTTACATTTACCTCGATGTTATCGCTAGTGTCGAAATAGCGGTCAAGACGGCCGACTTTCTTTTCGACGTAATCACGAAGTGCGTCAGTAACCTGAATGTTTTCACCACGAATATTGAAGTTCATGGGATCAAACCTCCTTCCGTCTATGGTATATGTATTCGGCAGACGGAGGAAAAATCCTGCTTGGTTCTGTTTTTTTTAGCGAAAATTCTTGTGGATTTTATACCAATTCAGTGAGTTCATCCCTCTTTGTGTGTTTCATACAAAAGCCCCCCGGCGATTGTGCCGGAGGGCTTTTTATCAGTCGAGTAAGCGGTTACACTTAGCGCTTCAAAACGTTGGACGCCTGTGGACCGCGGTCCCCTTCAACGATGTCGAATTCAACAGCTTGTCCTTCATCAAGAGATTTGAAACCTTCTGCTTTAATGGCCGAGAAATGCACGAATACATCGCCGCCATCTTCACGTTCAATGAAACCGTAACCCTTTTCAGCGTTAAACCATTTCACTTTCCCTAGCATGCAATACATTCCTTTCTGTTTACAAACTTGTGTGAGACGAGATGTCCGTCTCATGAGACGAATATATCACTAGCCTCGCGCCCAAGTCAAATGACAAGATCAGCGCTTGGAAGCCTTGATTTTCAAGGATTATACGGTATTTTGTCGATTCCCGGATACCGCCAACCTTGGCTCGACATAAGTCGGGCGCTTGTCGAAAAGCACCCGACCTGTCGACATGATTCGACACTATTGCTGCTGGAAATAACGATCGTAAATCTTTTGCAACGTGCCATTGGTTTTTATCGTATGCAAACCTTGATTGATCTTTTTCACCAACGCAAGGTTTCCCTTTTTCACCATGATGCCGTAGCTTTCCTTTGGAAAAGCTTCGTCTTTGATCAGCTTAAACTTTTTATCTTTGATTTTGGTCGCATAATAAATAATACCGCCGTTATCACCAATTACTGCATCGAGCCGCCCACTTAAAAAGTCATTGACGGCGGATGGCATTTCCTTGTAGCTCTTGATGCCTGCATAAGAGTAGCCAAACGCTTTTTTCGCGATATCTTCACCCGTTGTCATCGCTTGTACGCCTATCTGTTTGCCCTGCAAATCAGCAAGCTTGCTAATGGGAGAATCCTCTGCCACCAGAATCAACTGGTTTAAATCAAAATATGGATCGGAAAAATCAAAGGCTTCCCTTCTCTTGTCCGTAATGGAAATGGCGGACATACCGATATCCACCTTCCCCGCATCCAAATCAGCGATTAACGGGGGCCATCCGGTATTTTTCCATTCCACCTGAAATCCGGCTGCTTTCGCGACCTCATTCATTACATCGATGTCAAATCCGGCAAAACGGTCGCCCTCAGCGGATTCAAATGGTGGATAAGCCGCGTCCGTCCCCACCACATAAACCTTTTCGGATACATTGCCAGATTGGGGAGAACACCCGCTTACACAGCTTGCCAGTAACAATCCCAGAACTACTGCCAGGGGAAGGAGAGAACATCTCTTTTTTCCGGTCATTGTATTGCCCCCTAAAACACTCTCTTCGTTCTCCCACATTTTGCCCACATTTCGGCGTATTGATGAACTGAGATTGTCGAACCAACTCGCATTGTGTAAAACTTATGTAAAGTTTCCCCAAGATGTCCACATATCCGGGTCGCTATTTTTGCCTTCTCCACAGAGTTGTCCACATTATCCACAGATAGTTGTGCACAAGCTAGGCATCACTCCTTTGGGTAACTGAATTTTTTCATTATTATTTTATTAGAAAAGTCGAAATATTTCACTCTTCTTTTTCAGGGAGAATAACGATTTCGACACGGCGATTTTCTGCCTGCTGCTCCTGTGTCAGATTGGGCGTAAGCGGGTGCTGCTCCCCCCATCCAGCAATGACAAAACGGGTCGGGGGCAATGTATATGTATCGACCATTTCCCGCATGACCGAAAGCGCCCGGGCCGAGGATAACTCCCAGTTTGTCCGATACGTGCTGTGGACAATCGGCGTATTATCGGAATATCCCTCGATGCGCAGAAGGTTCGGGAACTTTTGCAAAATGGAAGCGATCGCGCCCACCGCTTTTTTGCCATCCTCCTCGAGATCAGCAGAGCCACTTTTGAACAAAACTTTTTCCGGCAATCGGATCACAAGGCCTGCATCCGTCTCCGCGAAATCGATATTGAACTCGTGGAGTGCCCCAGACAGCTGGGTTTTCATCGTCTCCATGCTCTTCTCATGGTGCTCGACTTCTGTCTTGACCGGCTTCGTTGTCGCCGCCAGCTGGTCACGCGAGGCTTGCAGAGCCGTAATCTCTTGCTCCAGCTTTTTCTTTTTTGCTTCGAAAATGCCGATTTCGTTCGACATGTCTTTTGCCTGCTGTTCCTGTTTGTCCTGCGCTTGCTTAACCTGCTCCATCTTTTCTTTCATTTGGACCGACGATACCGCTGCAATCACCACCACAATGACAAAAAGCAACGTAATCAAGTCACTGTAGCTGAGGAGCCAGCTTTTCTCCAGCTCCTTTTCGTCGTACAGACGGTCATCCTGCATAGCTTTGCTCCTGCCTTTCAATCGTTCCTTTACTGCTGCCAGGCTCTTTCACCAGCACCAGCTTCTGGTCAGACGGCAGGAAGGAATTCAGCTTTTCAAACAGGACGCGCGGAATCTCCCTGCGCTGTAAACCTATGCACCCCTCAATGTACAACCGTTTCTCAAACATCTCGCGGTCGTAAATATCCATCAACCGATAGTAGCACGGAAGCGCGAACATATTAGCCAATAAGGCACCGTACAGCGTAGCTACGACGGCCGAGCTTAGGCTATAGCCCGTGTGGGAAAAGTCGGACAGCGTCTTGAGCACCCCTGTCATCCCCAGCAGCGTCCCGACAAGCCCCATCCCCGGGGCCAGCAAGGCGACAAGGCGGAAGAATCCACCCATCTGCTGATAGCGGTACTGCTCCCCTTTCAGCTCGTTCTCGAGGATCAAGCGCAACTCATCCTCCGGCACCCCTTCGATGGCCAGCAAGCTACCGCGGCGGACAAAGGAATTTTCCTCTTTCTCCAGCTCATGCTCTAGTTCTATGTGACCCTGTTCTTTTTGGACCAGCGCATAATAATAGAAGCGTTTGATAGTCAGTTCCAGGTTGGTTTCCTTTCCGTGGATCAGCAAACGGGTCAGCGGTTTGATTTGCAAATGCTTTCGCTTGATCGCGTAGGAAATGACAACCGAGAGCAGAACCAGCTCAATCGCTGTTACGTTGAACAAGTCTTTTATGCTGCCGTTGAGGTATACCGCGTGGATCAAAATGAGCGCCACGATCGCGATTAGAAGCAGCGAGCGGCGTTTGGTTGAAAACTTCATCGTGTGGTTCACCATCCGAATCATTCGAAAATACAGACCCCTCAATTATAGCAGAGGCCTGTCCGATACTAGTATTGTAAGACTTTGACAATGGGGGAAGGAGCAACCGATATGGACGTAAGTGTGATTGACAGCCCGCTGTTTCAACTTCGCCAAACAATGGGGATCAACCTGTTGAAGACACAGCAGGCAACGCAGGTCGCACAGGCGACTGCTATGATCCAGGACATGGCGAATGCTACAGCCGGTGTAGCGGCGAGTGCAGCTGCACCTCACCCCACGCTGGGAAGCAAACTGGACATTAGCATTTAGACGTTTGTTGAACAGAGGAAAAACGGTCGAGTGTTCGACCGTTTTTTCGCGTTTGGGCCTATGGCTAGCGAGCAGTGCTGTTTTGGGATGACTAGTTTTTTTTATCAAAAAAGTAACTGTATCCTAAATCATCGTATAATCCATGATCACTTGCATCAGCGTATTGTCTTCTGGCCATCTTACTTCGCTCTATACGTGATAAATGATCGCGTACAACTTTCTTTTCTCTTTCAATCAAAACTTTCACATTATCATCCATCTCGATTACCTTGCCAACTAAAAGGTGTAGATCTGCCGGTACCGAATGTCCCTGATCTGCTAAGTCTTTCAGATTTTCAATGACCTTTTGCCGCTCGTCAAGGATTTCCACCCAGCTATCAGGTTCCTCCGGGCTCATGATCACCCGTTCTTTTAAAAGCTCAGAAAGTCTTACCAAACGATGTATCTGCTCATTTATCATATCGTGCTCCATTGTTTCCACGATCTCACTGGGCTTGCTTGGCCAGAGCCATTGCTTCCCTCCACGTATCCCGGAATTGAGTGAGAAAATCCTCCACCTCGTCGAGAATGGAAACGTCCTTTTTAATGTTCGCCTCGATCAAGCGACGATTTAAATAATCATACAAAGGAAGGAAATTTTCTGAGAGCGGGTTAGACATGTCCAGCGTAATAATCAATTCAGAAATGATATCTTGTACACGAACATTACTCTGGTGAGCCTTTGTAAAATCATTTTCTTGCAAGGCCATTTTTGTTTGTTTAATAAAACGTATAGCCCCGTTGTAAAGCATGAGCGTCAGTTCCGCAGGTGTAGCTGTATTCACTTGGTTTAACTGATACTTTTCCGCAGCTGTTTGCATATTATCATCGCTCTCCTATCATTTTGAGGAAGAACCGCCACCAAATTGCTGTAACAGATAATTTCCTTGTTGATTAATCTTATCGAGTGCAGTCTCCATCGCTGAGAAACGCTTGTAATAGCGATCTTCAATATCAGAAAGCCGTGACTCCCATTGCTTAATATCTTTTGAATATTTATCAATATTTTTACCCATCACGCTTTTATCAGTCAATGAGGCCGCGCTACCCGCTTTATCCGTGATTTTGGTCATTGCTTTATTTAATTGATCATAAAGACGAACAGCAATTCCACTTTCCTTATAATTTGTATCGGGATCTGCGGAGACACCTTTCTTCGTGAAAATCTCCATGACCTTGTCGCCTTTTTCCCTGATAGCCTCACGCAAGTCATCTTCATTGATGTACAGTTTTCCGTTCTCGGTATATGTACCCGTTGTAATACCAATTTCGCTCAAGTTGTCCGCTTTAGGGTCAGAAGCTCCGGCTACGTTATTCGCTAAAGCAAGTCGAAGGTCTCCGAGAGCTCCACTTAGCATGGAATCACGTTGTAGCAACCCTGTCTTCGCAATCGTTTCCCATTTTTCAATCTGTGTGTCTGACAGGCTTTCCTTCTGATCGTCAGTTAGTGGTTGATAGTCTTTGTTATGTGATTCTTGCAGTTTTGTGTTAATCTTGCCGATAACCTCATTGTACTTATCGACGAAGCCCTTAATCGCATTGAATACAGCATCTTCATCCGTTTTCAAACTAATTTTTGCTGAGACGGGGTATGTTGCTGATTTCTTTAAGGAAATCTCAATTCCATCAAATTTGAAGGTGCTGCTGTTCACTGGGTAAGAAAGACCATTGATCTTTACTTCACCAGGAACGACATTCGACGACTGCTTGGCAGTACCCGCAGGAAAAGTATTCTGCGCGCCATTAACAATTCCTTGTGTAATATTCAACTTGTTTGAACCCGACACATCGCTGATTGAAACCTTAGCATCGCTGCCAGCGGTCAGGGTGGTAAAAGTAATGCTCTTTCCATCTTCCATATACGATGCAGATACTCCTGTCTTCGCTGAAACACTATTAATTTTACTAATAATGTTGCTAATCGAATCAGTTGCTGCAACATCGATTTTGACATCATTCAATTTGAACGAAAATGCCTGATTCAATTCTGTCGAATCATCTGCGACGGAAGCATCAGCCTTAAATTTAACAAGAGCTGGCTGAGCATCGACGGGAGCCGAAATTACATCAATCGTATAGGATGACAAACTCGGTTGTCCCATTTGTTTTACGGTCGCTACGTTTTCGTTATCTGATGTTAACACCTTTTTTTGAAACGTTCCTTGCAGTTTCATGTTCATTGAAGTATTCCTCAAATCCATAAGCAAGGAATTCATTTCTCGATAGTCATCACGCTTCCACTCTTCCATCTGCTTTTTTTGCTTCAGCTTATCAAGTGGAACTTTTTCGGTTTTCATCAGGCTTTTTACAGTTGCATCTGTATCCATTCCTGATACTAACCCACTCATTCTCATTGTATTAGACATCCGTTGATCCTCCTAGATTTTTCGATCGACCAAAAGTCCAACCATGTGTTGCATCTCCGCAAAAATATCCAAAATTTTCTTGGATGGTATTTCACGAATGATTTCCTCGGTCTGATTATCAACAACTTGTACATAATACTCGTTCAGTTTGTCATGCAATTTAAAGCTTAGATGGGTTCCGTTGTTGTCCATCCACTTATTTAAGCTGTCTACTGCCTTGTTAAGCTCTTCTTCTGATTGTTCTTGTTGGGCTGAAGGTGAAACGTACGGAATTTTACCAGTTGAACCGGATCCCGGAAGATTTACACCAACACTTTCTGCTCGCTCAGTAGATGAAACAGACGCTCTGCCGATCTGATTTACGGACTGTACATTCACTGCAAGTGCCCCCCTGACATTTATACCGATATTATATATTTCGGATAATGTTGGGTGATCTTTTACATAAAAAACCTTGGTAACTCTATCGCTATCAGAGTTTTTATTCCTAGAAAATGCGAACAACTAGATAAAAAAAGACCATGCATCGAATGTACACGGTCTTCAAAAGGAATAGATACTTAATTTTTAATGAGTATCGACATATATGCCAATGTTTTATAGTTGTTTTTCTCCAGCAAATCAAAGGCATGCCCCAAAAATATCTTGCTATGCTCGACCGTTTTTGCAAAGGATTGAATCAGTTTAATAACCAAATCAAGATTAAAACCTTCTTTATAGTGCCCTGCCATCCCGATCAAATTCATTTTAATAAGCGCATAATGAAGAACCATTACCACAAATTCATCATATACGGACTCATACTTGCTCATCGGAAACATATTTTTAAATACGTAATTGACCAAGTAGTTTTCCAAAACGTATTCATGCTGGCTCATAACCGGTAAATAGTGATTTTCATATGCAGCATGATAACGTTCGGCAATCTCTTCTATTTTATCTTCTAAAGTATATTCAATTCCATGTAGGAAAGCGGCAAAACAATCAAAGTATCGCTGATTATTGATACCTGCAAAAAAGCGTTCATCGGCCAGTTCCTTTAGCAGTTCCATTTGAATTGCATAGTTCACCGGAATATCTGTAAGATTATCACGAATCGATCCTTCGTTGATTAGGTTGGTATATGAAGCGATTAAAGCGGGCAGCTCGTCGCTCCTCCCGGTTTTTACGTATTCATCTGCTTTATGGAAAAACATTCCCAACATAATCAATCGATCTGCAAGTGGATAATCACGGTTTTGCAGCACTTGAATGGTAAAAATGCGAAGCTCCCAAAAATAGTGCTCGATCTTGTTCTTCATAAGCTTTTTGTTCGTATTGATAATATTGGTAAACATGAGTCGATCGCCAAATTCTTCTTCCACTTCGTTGAATTCAATGCCATCAGGATTAAGCAGAGCAAGTCGTGCAACTTCAGGACATGACATTGTTGCTGACTGTTCGAAAACACCGTTTACCTCATTTGCGATACGCGGGTAAGTCGCACATATATTTGAAAGGTAACTCTCTCCCAGCTCTTGTTGTACTTTGCAAAGCTTTTCTTCAGTAAGCAGAGGGCATACACCGTCCTGCCCTAGCACAATCTTGGCGTAGGTAGAGTCGTTCGGATTCGAACGATTTCGTTTCACATGTTTATCAAGTATGAGCTTTAGCTCAGGATTTTCAATTTTTTTATAATTCCTATAGGTATTCTTGTCAACGTTAACACGCCAGCCCACACAGCACGTATCCTCACAGGCGGATCCAATACAGGCGAATTGACTCATATACTGCGGTATGAGAGCAAGCCGTTTTTTCGTCACATATAACACTTCCACTTCTATCGATTAAGGTTAATTATTGCGCTTCTCTTCCTATTATCGTAAAAATAAGACTATCCCTTTAGTGATAATTATTTCACATTCTTGTTTAAGTGATAATGAATGGCTTCAGCGTTTGCTCAAGCTCATTCTTCCAGGCAGGATATTCCGTAAGCAGACGGGTTTGCAAGAGAAAAATTACCTGTGAGTTATCGTTCTGCTCGTATGCTTTTACAAGCGACGCATAGACTTCTCTCATTGCATCCAACTGCTCTTCTAACTGATTCTCAGGAAGGATCGTTTGTAGCAGATAATAAGATTGCTCCAATTGTGAAAAGGCATCAAGAATATCTTGAAAGAGCCCGATCGTCTCCTCCAAGAAAACATCTGCCAGTCTGTTATGAAGATGGATAATCGCTTCTAAGCACGTATCTGCAAGTGCTATCATTTGCCTCATCATATCCAGATATTTATCCATTTGGTACCCTGCTTTCATTAAAAGTGATTATGAAAAAAGAGACCTTAGGAAACCTAAGGTCTCTCCTTGTGTCAAGAAGATTAACGGAGCAATTGAAGAACCCCTTGTGGTTGTTGGTTTGCTTGTGCCAACATTGCCTGAGCTGCTTGAGAAAGGATGTTGTTCTTTTGGAACTCCATCATTTCTTTCGCCATATCTACATCACGGATACGGGATTCAGAAGCAGTCAAGTTCTCAGAAGATGTTCCAAGGTTGTTGATTGTGTGTTCCAGACGATTTTGGTATGCACCCAGTTTGGAACGCTCAGCAGAAACTGACTCAATCGCATTATTGATAACGCTGATAGCCGATTGTGCACCTTTTGCGGTAGATACATCGACGTCTTGGATACGAAGAGCTTTGGTACCCATATCGTTGATGTCAACTGCAAGAGTTTGTCCTTGGTTTGCACCAATTTGCATAGACAAGGAATTGTCGGAAGAAGCGTCTTGTGCTTTTTGAGTCTCAGTGAAGCCACCGAACATCTTGTTAAAGCTTGCTACCGCAGTTGTGTCGGTAGAAGATTTTTGTGCGTTAAAATTCAGGTTGGAAATATCCTTGTCCTGACCATTAGCACCTTTTACAACAAATTTGCCGTTAGATGCATCAAGTGCAACTGTAGCACCTTTGAAAGCGTCCAGATTTCGCATAGCGTTCATGATATCACTTACGCTAGAATTATCCTTCACTGTGATTGACGCAGAGAAGGCATTACCATTTTGTGTACCGCTGATATTGATCACATTGCCAGCAGTAAGACCAAGTTTGTTACCATCTACATCAGTCAAATCGGTCAATTTGGTGTTAGTATCAAGTGTGTTGTGAATAGCATCAGTTCCCGCTTTAGAAGTGTTAGACACAGATGCGCTCACACTTGCAGTCAGGTTACCACCAAACAATTTAGATGCACCAGTTTCCGTAGCGCCTCCATCAAATACTTTTAGTGCTGCACCACGTGTATTAGCAGTTAATACCAGGTTTTGTTCACCAGCATCAATCGCTTTTCTGCTAACAGTAACTGCATTTTCACCGAAGGCAAGATCCAATTGGTGTTGGATGCCTTTCATGATGGCATCTGCAGAAGACTTTTTACCTGTCAAGGTGCTATCTGCATTGATTCCTGCTTCATTAGCAAGATTTAGTGTAACTGTTTTATTTCCAAGAGTAACGCTAAATTTCTGATCAGTGGCTGTAGTTGCCAAGTCAACACCAGTTTTAATGTCGACCCCAGAACCAGCTGCTGGAGCAATTTGGCTAGCAAATCCACTGTATCCAAGAGCCCCTAATGCACTTTGGGCTTTTACTGTAGGATCAGTTACTTGTACATTTGAGTTAGTTCCAGTAGAAGTAGAGACGAACTCAACCTTACCACTATTATCAGCAGCAAGCTGAGCCTTTACCTTTCCAACTAAATCCTTATCTGCATTAATTTGGTTATTCACTTCTGTAACCAAATCAGCTTGAGTTGCATAGTTTCCTGCAGTCAAGGTGATTGTTTTTGCTGCTCCACCATCAACACTGATGCTTAACTGATCGTTAGCATCTTTTGCAATATTGGTTCCAGCTTTAACTGTGCTAACAGCATCAGTACCAGATGCAGTAACGTTGGCCGCTTGAGTTACAGCAGCTGCAGTAATTGCACCTCCAAATAATGCTGTATGACCTGTGTTCGCACCGTTTGCAGAAACTGCAAAGTTAACGGAACCCGCGTTGTTTGTTAATACAATGTGACCATTGGTATCATCACCAACTGTGATAGCACCTTTCCCGATTTTATTGTCCAATGCACTTTGCAATGCATCTTTAACTTGTTGGAAAGTATACGTGCTACCAACTGCCAATTTTGTGGCATTGCTTGCATCATTTGTCAAATCCACAGCAATGGCCGAACCAGCATTACCATTACCAATTTGGATATTGAAGTTAACGTTAGCACCAGCAGCTGCGACAGTCAAACCGGAGGACAAGTCAGCAGTACCGGAAATAGTTGTTTCTTTTGATGCAAATCCCATTGCAGCAAGAGCAGATTGATTTGCAGTGCCAGGCGCTTGAATTGCTACAGCGATTGTTGCGCTGCTACCAACAGCAGATGTTGTAACTTGGAGATGACCATCGGAGGTCAAGGAGAACGCTGCATTGTTGAATTGATTGTTAGCTTCCGTTCCTAAAGTTGATTTTACTGCAGCATTCAATGCATCAACAAATTCTGATTTGCTATATCCGCTCGCAGAACTAGGAGCAATTGTAACAGCAACGGCAGCGTTACCGTTAATTTGAATTTTAAACGCATCATTGACGCCTGTTTGAATGATAGTCTTGTCTGCCAGTGCTGCACCTGAAGTTTGTGTTGCGCCAGTCCCTGTTGCACCTGTTACAGCCGTACTTACAGCCATTGCTGTACCTGCTTTTATAGTACCGCTGGTTCCTGCAGTATCAGCAACAGCAAACTTGTTGGAAGTTTCGATAGAACCTTGAGCAGTTTTCGCAGTACTCAAGCTACCATTCAGCAACTTCTTGCTGTTGAACTCAGTAGTGCTGGCAATACGGTCAACCTCAGATTTCAGCTGGCTAACCTCTTTTTGCAACTCAGCACGGTCGGTGTCAGTGGAGGTGCTGTTGGCTGCTTGTACAGACAATTCACGCATACGTTGCAGGATGGAGTGAGTTTCGTTCAATGCACCCTCAGCTGTTTGAATCAAAGAGATCGAATCTTGCGCGTTGCGGCTTGCTTGATCCAAACCACGGATTTGACCACGCATTTTTTCAGAGATTGCGAGACCAGCTGCGTCATCACCTGCACGGTTGATGCGGAGGCCGGAAGACAGCTTCTCCAGGGATTTACCTGTAGCGCTGGTGTTGGACGTCATCTGACGGTATGTATTCAGAGACGCGATATTGTGGTTAATACGCATGTAAAATTCCTCCTTGAATTCGTTTGATTCCCCACATCCTTGTGGCGGAAAACATCGTTGAGCTCATGTCACACAATCGCGCGCTTGGCCACATGAGTCTCACATTTACTATATCGGTAAAGTTCATTCTTCCATTTAGTGCAAATTATTATTTTTTGCTTTTTTTGTCGTATTCCGCTGCTTCTTTCGACAACATTTGTGTGAGCATCGTCAAATTCCCTTTCGACTGGGAGGCAAGACGATTTTCTTCCAGAATCTCTATGAAAATTTCCTTGCGATGAACCTGAATGTCGCGTGGGGCTACAATCCCGATCCTTACGGTGTCACCATCGACACTAATCACTTTGATTTCTATATTGTCGCCGATCATGATGGACTCATTCTTTTTACGTGATAGCACAAGCATTGGTGGTTGCTCCTATCCGTTTTTGACTTGAACGCTTTGGGGAAACAATGGTTGCTTGATCTTGTATTGATTCAACACGATTTGCAACCCCTTTCCATTACGGCTGTTAATAACGATGGGCGCTTGCATGTTCACTGTGGATTTCTTCCAGTCATCATGCAACACGACGATATTGTAGATGACCACTTCATCAGGTTCTTTGATCTCGAGTTGGTTAACAAAGCTTGTCGGAATTTCAAAATCATAATCAGGGAACAGCTGAAAAGGACGGACCACGATGAAATGAAGGGATGATGTAACAGACTGCATGACGGTAAACAAGGAATCATCCATAGGCAGGAACACAAATTGTTTTTCGTTTTCAAATCCGGGTATTCCGTGCTGAAACGTTACGACCTTTTCCCGATCAATACTGATTTCACCAAATAAAGGTGTTTGTACTAGCATGCTTCCGCCTCCACCCATCTACGCAAAAATATTAACGAGCAAACCTTTGATTTCGCCAACCAGATCAAGGATGCTTAATCCTCTGCTTTCTTTTTTAAGCACCTCATCCGTAATCGCAAGGAGCTTCTTGTCTACTTCTGTAATGATTTTATAGATTTTGGTTCTGCCACGTCGATTAAATCCTCGCCGCTCTTCCAAGGCAACCCCATATTTGACGACGTCGTTCATCAGCTCCTTGACTAGCTGTTTATACCGACGCAAATCTTCAACGGTACGAGATTCAGCGAGAATTTTGCCCTGGTCATCAATTTCTTTCAACAGTTTTTGAAACTTTTCCTCGTTGATTTTTTCGCGCCCTTTTGCCATTACTTCCTGAAAGCTTATGCTCTCAAGGGGTTTATCCTTTGGAGTGAACTTTTCCAATCCCGCTTTACCGATTTTATTAACTTCCATGTTGGGTGCACCCCTCCGAATTCTAGGTAAAAAGAAGAAAAGCCCCTGCTGAGTAAGGGCTTATCCTGTTATCATCCATGCTTACAGCATACCATTACGCTCATCCGCTTTCTATTGCAGCAATTGCAAAACGCCTTGCGGGAGCTGGTTGGCCTGTGCGAGCATCGCTGTGGCGGCCTGGTTGATGATATTGTTCTTCGTAAAGTTGGTCATCTCAAGTGCCATATCTGAATCGCGGATACGGGATTCGGCCGCGGTCAGGTTTTCTTCGGAAACACTGAGGTTGCTGACCGTATATTCCAGCCGATTTTGATAGGCACCCAGCTTGGCACGCACCTGGGATACGTACGAAACCGCTTCGTCAAAGATTTCAATGGCACCTGCGGCCGATTTCGGGTCGGTCACGTCAAGTGCATACTCCGTGTTGTTGCTGCTTTGACCATCTCCTACGACCTTCTCAGCGGTCAGCTTGGCCGTATACTTGCCACTGCGCGACGTAATCGTAGCGCCTGACGTAATTCCTGTGATGTTCAAGACCTGCGAGCGGACCGTCGGGATGTCTACGAGTAGCTGCTGCCCTGTATTTGCGCCAATCTGCATAGAGAGACCGGATTGCTTGGAAGGCTCGAATGTTGTCGTGAAGTCATTTCCGGTCACTCCCGGCGTTTTAGCCGAAATCAGCAGATCGCTGCCTGCCTCGGAAGCTTTAAATGTGTAATCAGTAAAGAGTGTAGACGCGAATGCTGCAATATCCAGTGTAATGTCGGATGTTTCTTTGTAAGCCGAGCCGTTGTAAATATCAATCAGCGAGTCTACACCGAGCGCAGTTTGCGCTGCAAGCGGAGTCGCATATTTGGTATCACTGCTGTCCCAGAAGCCGATTTTCTTCGTCACGCCTGTCGGGTCCTTGAGCGTAAGCACGTCGTCCTGGTGGGGAGTTGCCGAAATAATGATCGAACGACTCGCGGACTTGGCAGAAGCGGACGTAATGCCACCCGACAATGTGATCGATCCGCCAGTATAAAAATTCGGGTCCAACGCTGTCGCTGTATTCGGTGTCATGGTAATTTGTCCGAATCCCGCACCCTTTAACGCATCATTAATCGCCTTCTCGATGTCCGCATTCGTCGGTTGAGCGGCAGCGGTACCATTCGACCAGTTGCCCGCCAACCGTACTGTGCGTCCTGTTACGGTTGCTGTCACTTTTTCAGCCCCGCCCGCAAGCTGGAACGGTCCTGTATTGGCCAAATCAGCCAGATTCAGCGCAGGCGCTCCTGACAATTTTACGCCTTCACCCGTCAGGCCAGCGGCTGTGAGCTTGGCTGAGATCGCCGTTTCAATGTCTGTTTGCAACGTAGGTGCCCCGCCATTAAAGTCTGCCGTCACTGTGATCTTGTTCCCGGATATAACCGCATCGGTAGGTGTGAATCCAGCGCCACCGTCAACAAACGAGATTTCGTACCCTTCCAGCGCTTTTCCATACTTATTGGACGTAATGGTTAAGGTATTGCCGCTTCCGTTAATATTGCTGACTGATACGCTCGCCTGCTTAGCTGCAGCAGCTGTATTGTCAGGGTCGATCACAATTGTATAGCCATTCAGTTCCGAGCTTTTGTCTACCGATTTCACAGACAGTGTGCTTCCACCTGCGGTCAGAGTCCCCGCTGCTTCGGCACCGGCGATTCCATTCGTTCCACCTGTCAATTTACCGGTATTAGTGATCGTATTGATTGTCGCCGCGCCGTTTAACAGTCTTTTCGTATTGAACTCAAGCGTATTGCCAACACGGTTGATCTCTGTGGAGAGCGCGTTGATTTCGTCTTGGATCGATTGCGAGTCGGATGTCGTATTAGTTCCGTTGGCTGCTTGTACAGCTAGCTCACGCATCCGCTGCAAAATCGAGTGCACCGTATCGAGTGCGCCCTCTGCAGTCTGGATCAGCGACACCCCGTCCATGGAGTTGCGTTCAGCCATTGCCAGCCCGCGAATCTGCGTGCGCATCTTTTCGGATACAGCCAAACCAGCCGCATCATCCGAGGCACGATTGATGCGCATGCCTGACGAGAGGCGCTCCAGGCTTTTTGACACGTTGTTCTGATTTTGCGAAAGCTGACGATACGTATTTAAAGCAGCGATATTATGGTTAATCCTCATCTTTTGATAAACCTCCTTCGCGATCGTGAGTATGTTCTATTCTTTACGGTCAACGCTCAGCTCCATATCGTAGAGATCCTGATCGTAAGCGTTGATTCTGCGTTTTATCGTTTTGGCAGCTTGTGTTTGTGCTTGAGCCTTTTGCACGGCTTCCTTCCAGGCGTCTGCAATCTGCTTGAGCAAATGCTGCACTTCTTCGATAATGGCAACATCTTTTTGTAGGTTAGCTTCGATGATGCGCTCTGCCATGTAGTTGTAAATGTGTTCCAGCTGATCAGCGATAATGCCGGCCTCGTAATTGATCCCCACGCCGAGCCGGTGCAGGATGTCATTGCAGCGCTGCAAAAACAGGTTAGCATCAGTCAGCCGGCCACCATGAATGGCATCAGAGGCACGTACCAGATTCTTCTGCAACGCCTCGTACAATAGCAGGGTCAGCTCCTGCGATGTCAGTTGATACAGGCTTTCTTCTGTAATCGGATTGCTCACGGTCTTCCTCCCTGCTACTTCCTTCTCTTTCTTATATCGGGCAAAGCTATGCCTGCCTTTACATTAATATCGATGGTTTTCCATTTCCTCCAGCATGAGGAGAATCTCTGCGATGACAGAGTAGAGCTGTGGTGGTACGTTGTCGCCCAAATCCATATCGATTAGCGTACCAAGCAAGGATGAATCCTGCTGAAGCGGAATGTCGTGTTGCTTTGCCATTGCGACGATCCTGTCAGCGATCGCACCTCGTCCCTGTGCGACAACGGTTGGTGCCCGATCGGTTGCGGCGTCGTAACGGATGACTGCCGCAGAAGGACCGTTCATCTCGTTCCTGCGCTTTTGGTTAAAAAACTTGTGATTCATGCCTTGAAATCAAATCCTTTCTGTCCCGTCACGAATCGCGCCACATCGGTGCCTGTTTTTTCTGCCGGCTTCTCCTCGACGCTTGGCTTCGCTGACTCCTGGGTCAGCTTGTCAAACTGGACGCTCGTGATGTTATACCCGATCTCCTTCAAGCGGTCCCTACACTTGTCTACTAAGGGCTGCATCGTTTCCTTGAAGTTTGGCGCATCATTTCGAATGGAGACAGACAAGTTGCGGCTAACCGAGGTCAGCATAATGCCGGTCTCACCGAGCTTTTTGGTTTCGAGCAAGAAGTAGCAGCTGCAATTCTCCCAATCGATTTTTTCCCCTTCCTTGCGTCCGTTGACGAATACTTTTACATCCTCAACCTTGGCTCCGAGCATCACGGGGAGATTAAAGAAAAGGGATTGCATGCTGGATTGGGTATCTGTTTTATTCAAAATCTGTTGTCCGGTCAGGTTCATAAACGCTTTATCGATCGGCTGGTCACCGATTCGTTGGGAAGCGAGGTCGCCTTGCTGCTTCATGATTTGCAGCATCGTTGCTTTTAGATTTTTTTGCAGCTCCTGTGGTTCGACCTGATCTTTATGCAAAACAAGTGCCTGCGCTACCTCGCTCTCATGGTTCAAACCGAGTGAACGCATAAATTCAAAGGTCGATCGAGCCGAGGCGTGCTCGGGAGTAAACGCTCGTGTCAGCTGCTCGGCTTGCGCTGACAGCTTCAGCGAATCTGGTGCCCCTTGAAACATGCTGTCGGCTGTGAGAAAATGCTGGACGCGTGTGATTGTCGGCTTGAAGGTAAGCTTGTCCAGGCTTTGTTTCACTTCATTGACCAATTGAGACGCTTGCTCATTGTCTCCTTGTGCCAGCAGCTTCCTTGCCTGACTCAGTTGACCACTGGCGCTCATCAAGGTTTTCTCCATGCTCATATCGGTAAACATCGTGACATCGCTTTTTAAAATGGTGCGGTCCAGCATGTCGATGGTCGATTCCAACAGTGGCTTTACTTGCGGCAACACATTGATACGACCAGGCGGAATGCTCTTTTCCAGATTGTCGAGGTTACGGACAATCTCGCGCTTGACGTTTTTGAAAGATTCAGCGGCTTCGCCGAGGCGACGGGTTACTTGTGTAATGAGGATATCCTTACTGTTTACCCCAACAGCCTGCATGGCTTCGTTTTGCAGGTAGTTTTGGCTTTGCGAAGCCGCAGTGCTATCTGTGGTGTTATCAGCGTCAGCCTGTGTTGCAGAATCGGCGAGCAGTTTGTCTCCTACTGTATCTAAGGCTTTTATCAATACGTTGCGTCCAATCTGCGAACGGCCCATCTCTTGGAATTGCTCCGCCTCTGCAATCGCCTTTTGCAGCGGTTTTTTTATCTCATCGGTCAAACCAGGAGCAGTGGCTACAGTTTTTTTGACGTGCATGAGTGCCTTATGGAAGTTTGGCTCGCTTGCCACCTGCTGCTTGAGCGTATTAACCTCTGTCAATGTTTGTTGCGTTACCGTTGGAGGTGTGTTGTTGGTTTTCGATGCTGATTGATCGAGCGCATCTATAAGGGTGGCTGGTCTAGCTTGGGTCGCCGAATCCCCTCCTGTAGGCAACAATTGTTGGATCATGCTTTTTAAACTGTCTCCGTTCAGCGCTTCATTCACAGCCTGCAATGTCGTCATAGTGATTGGCGCCTGTTTATTCAGCAATGCCCGGATCGCATCGAGCTTTTGCCCAACCGTTCCCACACCTTTTTCCATAAATAGCTTTAGCTGCCCCAAAATGGACTTATCGATCGGGAGTCCTTGTCCCAATACAAGTGCTACCGCCATTTTCAGATCATTCGTCGGTGTCTCGCCCAGTCCTCGTATGACTCTAGCCGCGTCTGACGCTTGCGTCTGGGAACCGGCATTAACGGCAGGGTCGGGAACTACCTTCACGCCAGGTATTTTCCCGTCTGTATCGGTTACTTGCATCGTTACGTTGTCCCCTTTGGCAACGCTCCCCTCCACCTTGACCTGCATGCTTTTTCCTTTAACCTGAACGATTGCCTCATTGTTCGGAAGTTTCTCCTTAACTGTGGCCTTAACGATCTCGCCCGTTTGCAAATCGGGTTGCTGATCGTTGCGTTGTACCTGATTCAGATTCGAGGAATTGTTTACTTTCATGTCTTGACCTCCCAAACGATTCAGAGCCGTTCATTCTTTCACTATTTGTTGTATCGGCAAAAAATTAATTTCAGGTAAGAAAAAAGACACCTTCATCAGGTGTCGAATCTTGAATAGCTGTATCAGAGGCATATGGCCGATCTTTCTACATTCCTTGATCAAATATCCCGCCAACCACATCGATGGTCAGGCTATTTTTTTGCCGAACATAGACATCGACCTTGCCTGGTGTATAGTTAATCTCCGGCTTGTGAATCTCCGGATTCATTTTTACGCCATTTACTTTCCAGTTAATTTCAGGTTCAGCTTTTTGATAGGAAATTTCGATTCCATCTGTAGTCCAATCCGCTTGAATGACATTCGTGTTGTCATAAACCCCGTCGTTTTGCGCGGCGATCTGAGCAATCTTGTTCCCTTTTTTCTCAATATGACGCATCTGATCGCCTTCTTGGCTTATCTTGGCTATCGCCTGCAGCGCTTTTTGACGGCCAAGGGAAGCGTACTCGCGACTCCGCCGCAATATACCCTTCAAGTCAAGTTGTGCCCGCGCCTCACTGGTATCAATTTTAAGCACGCCCAATGGCTGTTTGATATGGAGTTCAGCCGGCTGCTGCTGCATGTTGAGCTCAGCCCGAGGTTGCCTGATCTCCTGTACGCCACGTTCTGTTTCAAGTCCGATTTGCGCATAGGTTTGTTCCATACGAAGTTGAGGCAGCATGTATGAATTCCTCCCTCAGCGCTTCTATCTCAAGAAGTCCATCAAGCTCGGCTGAATAATTCGTGCTCCTGCTCCCAGTGCGGCACTGTGCACGTTCTCTTGTGTTTTTAGGTTGGTAATGACGCTGGCAATGTCAGCGTCCTCATTGTCAGACATCAGCTTATTCACGCTGACTTCCTCATTCTGCAACCGTCCGCTGATCAACTCAATCCGGTTCACCCGCGCACCAAGCGAGGCACGCTGGGCGTTCAGGTTGTCCTCTTGCTGCTGTATGTCTGTGATGTACCCCGTCACATCCTTGCCCTCTTTTAATTGGGCAGAGATGGTATCAAGCAGCTTGAAGACGTTTTTGTCGTTGGATGGAAAATTAAAAAGAGCCTGTCCGCTGACATTGATCGGCAGAAAAACACTTTTATTCATTTCCAAGCGGATTTCCGCATTGTTCGTACTGACAAAGTCGCCTTGCTCATAGCTGTAAGGCGGATTTTGCGTATCGGTTCCGGCAAAAATATAGCGTCCGCCAACGGTCTGATTGGCGATATTGCCCATCTGCTCTTTGATCTGGTCAATCTCTTCCGCTATTGCCTTCAAAGAGTCGCTATTCAAAGAAACGTTGCCTGAATAGACAGCGAGTTCATTCACACGTTTCATAATACTCGTTTGCTCATCCATCGCCTTGTCAGCTAACTCCATCCAAGAAGTCGCTTCGTTGACATTGCGCTGAAACTGACCATTCTCCACCAGAGAAGACCGGTAAAACATCCCTCTTGTCGCCACAACCGGGTCGTCAGATGGTCTTGCTATTTTTCGCCCTGAGGAGAGCTGCTCTTGATACTTGTCCATGCTGCCCATCGAGTTGGACAGATTGCGCAGCATGTGGCTATTCAGCATATTTTGCGTAACGCGAATTGCCATTCGTGCCTACCCCTTTCCGTTCCTATCTCCGTGACTTATGATTAGAGGCCAACTCTGCCCATGCCATTGATGACTTTGTCGAGCAATTCGTCCATACTTGTCATCACACGAGCTGCTGCGCTATAAGCGTGCTGGTATTTGATCATGTCGGACATCTCTTCATCGAGGGATACTCCTGAAATCGAGGAGCGCTGATTTTCCACTTGCCCAACCAAAATTTCCGAGTTTTTGTCCATCCGCTGCGCTTCCTGGCTGTCTACACCCAATTTCGCGATGGAGTAACGGTAGTAGTCGTCAAGAGTCGTCGATTCACCCAGACCTTCTGTTGACGAAAACACGTGAAACTTGATCGAAGCGATGTCGCGCGCATTGCGCCCGTCCCCTTCGAAAGACGTCCCCGCTTCGCTGCCTTCCGACGCTTTTGTCTGTGCTGCCGCAATGGCATTGAGACTCGCTATAATCGCCGGGTTCAACGCCATTTTCGAAGCGTCTGTTGGCGGTTTTGTCGGATCCGTGCTGTCCACAAAGAACATTAACCCTTGTAACGGTGCATTCGGATTTGTTTTCCGGTTTTCAATGTCAAAAATATTCGCGCCAGTCTGGTGCAGGTTGTTGATTTCCGTCGACATGCTAACGGCCAATTTGTTTAAGCGGGAAGTCAAATCTGCAATATACCCGGTTTTGGTCACAACCGGCTGACCGTTAACAGTCTGCACGGTTGCCTCACCGCGGACTTTGATATTGCCGCTCAATGTACCTTGGCTGGTCGGCTTGAATTCATTTCCACCCAATGTAATATCATTAAACCCAGTAATGGGATTCTTGACCGTCGCCATTTCAACGGAGGCACGGCCCGTCACCAATTCCTGCCCTTCCATCGTCACGTTGACCATGCCGCTCTCGGCTTCCGTCACCTTGATATCGGCCATTTTTGACAGCTTGTCGAGCAATACATCTCGCTGATCGTATAAGTCATTCGGCTGGTAGCCATGTGGCACAACATCCGCGATCTGTTTGTTCAGGTCCGCCACTTGCTTGGCCATCGAATTGATATCCAGCACATTCGTGGCAATCGTATTGTCCAAGTCTGTTTGCAGTTCCGTCATCGAGGTCATGATGCTTGAAAAGGTCTCTGTCAATGCAGTAGCACGTTGCGACACGACCGCGCGCGCAGAAAGGCTATTCGGTTCTTTCGCTAAATCCTGCCACGATTCCCACAGAGAGTCCATGACGGTTTGCAAACCTGTGTCAGATGGCTCATTCATGATCGCTTCAAGTTTGCCTAACCCGGATTGTACTGCATCCCAATAACCAAGATGCTTATTTTCGTTGCGTACTTGTGTATCGAGAAAACTCTCACGAATGCGCTGCAAGTCTGTTACCTGAACACCCGTCCCAATTTGACCAGGTGCCGTGCTATTGTTAATCCCCGGTGCAGGTAGTCCTGGCGTCGCTTGCATATTCGCACGCTGACGCGTATAGCCTTCCGTATTCGCATTTGCAATATTATGACTCGTCGTATCAAGCGCGGATTGCTGGGCAAACAAACCCCTTTTGCTTACTTCAATCCCATGAAACGTTGAACGCATCGTAACACCTCTCTATGCTTTCTTGTTAAGGTATGACTGGTATTGCGTATATCCGCCGGACATTTGTCCATTCGGTTTATGATAGATGTAATCGTCCTCTGGTGGAGCGGTAATGAAATCGAGCGACATCTCCACGAAGGAAAGCGATTGCTCCAATAGCTGCTGATTCAAGTCGTTTACCGCACGGAGCTCCGATACGATTCGCAGAAGCTCCTCCCGATGTGCGGACAGCTGGGACTTTTCTTCTGCACTTGTGGTCATTTTGATCAAATCATCCAAGGTTTTGACCGTAATGGGATAACTGCGCTCACTCAGCAACTTTTCGATGCACTGAATGCGCGCAGTCTCCACCGCTTCAATCGCTTTGACAAGCTTTTGCTCTTTTTGCATGATCCGTACAAGCCCATCCGTATTCCCGACGATGAGCACTTCCTTTTTTTCCACCGCTAGCGTCAACAAGGCAGCATGCAGGTCGCGCAGGTTACCGAGTAGCTCATACAGCTTGTTCATGAAGTCCATTTGTCTTTACCCCTTTGCTTTTAGGGCTTTTTCCAAAACGAGAGGAACTTCTCCGCCACTTTGTCGGTCGGCACCTGATAGGTTCCATCCTCGATCGCCTGCTTGATGGACTGGATACGCTGCTTGCGAACTTGCGGCGTTTCCTCCGTGTCCTCACCCATGCGCAGCATTTCAAGGGCTTCGTCTGAGATTTGTACCTCATCCTTGCCCATCTTATGCTTGCCTTCTTTGGATGCGGCTGTTTTCGCAGTGTTATTGTACGCATTTATCATTCCAGTGCGATTCGTTTCGTTGATTCGCATATCTTTTTCATCCCCTTATCTACAAAACAAAATGCCGATGACTACCTATTCAGTAGTATCATCGGCATTTTTCATAAAAATGATTAGTTTTTCCTATTCGTTAATGTGGTCTCTTCGTTTATATCCTTGTGCGTTACGTTCTTTTTCAAAGTCAGCCAAGCGCTGATCCACATCAAGCTGTTGATTGATCTCCCGTTTCAGATCACGTGCGCAATCGTCGCAAAGCGTGCCTTTTTGAATACTTGTGCCGCAATTCTCACAAGGATATCCCAAATTTGGCGTGTTCGCGATGGAAATTCTGCCTTCCCGAATAAACCGCGTGATCTGTTTGGCCGAAACCCCAGTTGCTTCGCTCACCTGCTGTAGTGTAGACCCGCGATTTTCGCGTTTGCGTAAGAACTGTGTGCACTTTTCATAATCCTTCTCGATGGCTTGATAGCACTTAGGGCAAACATCTCGCGTCGATTGGACGAACAACGCATCACAGCTTGTGCAATTAGCCAACTTTCCAAAACTCATGGCAAATCTCTCCCCTTACACCGACTATCCCATCGGGAAAATCCTTAATTTTACTATAACGTATTTCGACAAAAACAACTATGACCGTTTTATGTACGTTTTCTTTCTTTATCGGCATAATGTGAGGCTGCAAACATCGATTTTGCTCGTAGCATTCGGTAAAGCGGCAGAATGGATCGCCGCGGCACAGGAACGCAGCGTAGAGCCGGTCGTATAAATATCGTCGACAATCAATAGCTTTTTGACTCTAGTAAGCGGTATAGGTAGCATCGCGAATGCGTCATGCATGCTTTCCTGGCGAGCCAGGCGCCCGATCTGCTTGCTCTGCTTATCTGTTTCTTTAGTCCGCAGCAAAAGTGGCTTTACAGGCAAACGCAAGATACGCCCGAGTTGAATGGCAAGTAGCTCAGCTTGATTAAAGCCACGCTCCCATTGCCGCTTTTCATGAAGGGGGACGTAGCTGATCAGCGAAATGCCAGCCTCCCGGTAATAACGGACGTATCCGATCGCCATCAGCACAGCAAAGCAATGCGCCCAACGTTCGTCGCCCCTGTATTTGAAGGTGCCGATCCGTTCCTTGATCCAGCCGTCATAGCGAAGCAGGCTCCGGTTGCAGCAAAGCGGATCATGTTCGATATATGCGCAATCGCCACACAGCTCGCCTTGTCCCACCCAGTTTTGTAGACTTCGGCCGCAACGTATGCAATGAACGCCCTGCAAGATGATAAGCTCACTGAGACAGCCTGCGCATAATGGCAGTATGCCGAATAACCGGTATATCCGCGGATAAACGTTGCTGGGGACAAGGCTCTGGGCCAGCACTGTCCAGGTTTCCTCCAGCCGCTTCTGTACAAGGCTCCGATTGCAAGCCAAACACATCTTGTCACCCATGGTGCACCTGCTCCTTTCGCACGCTCAACCCCAATCGATTCATTCGCTTGATCTGCTTTACCGCTGCATGAGGCACCCGTGAGCTGCCTGCCGTAATGAAGCGAACCATCCCATCCGGAGCATCTGCGGACCGCCCTACCCTCCCTGCGATTTGCACCAATGACGCTTCATCAAAAACACCGTCATCGGCCCCTAATACGATGACATCCGACCTCGGAATCGTGACGCCCCGCTCCAATATGGTCGTGGTTACAATAAGCCGCAAACGCTTTTCCCGAAACAGCATAACCTTCTTCTCGCGATCGGGGTCAGCTGCATACACGCCCGCCACAATTCCATCCGTAGCAGGCAAAAAACGAACCATATAATCCACCACATGTTCGATCCATTCGATCCGGGGCACGAAAAGAAAAAGCTGTCGATCTGCGTCGAGTGTGTCGGCGGCCGCCCCCAGCAAGCTCTCCATCCGCACCCCTGTGCGCATCTTCCGTTCAAGCTGTCGCTCCTGCACCACTTGAGGAACCGGCAGCAAATGGCCGTGATAGCGCAGCGGCAGCATGACATGCGTTGCGGAAGACGGGGCAATCTGAAAAAACTTCTTCCTCACCAGCTTGCGGGTCAACTCACGAGGTGGCGTAGCGCTTAGGAACAAACACTTCCCCTCATCCGCAGCCGCTCGCTCTACCGCGCGATACAGCATCTCATCCCCCCGAAACGGAAAGGCATCAACCTCGTCGACGACGACCAGATCGAACCGTCGGTAATATCGCATCACCTGATGTGTGGTCGAAATGACCAGCTGTGCATCCTTCCATTTTTCCAGGCTGGAGCCGTGGACGGCAATGACCTTTGTAGTCGGAAAAACACGGGCCAGCCTCGGTACCAGCTCCAGTACGACATCCTTGCGCGGGGTGGCCACCAGCACCTGTCCTCCTTTTGCCAATGTTTCATTGATGGCAGGAAAGATCAGCTCCGTCTTGCCCGCGCCGCAGACGGCCCAGATCAAAAACCGCCCTGATTGGTTGCCCGAAGCCACAAAGCGTCTCGCATGTTCTGCCGCGAATGATTGAGCGGGCGAAAATTGACCTGACCATTGCAGAGGACTGGCGCCTGATTCAATTACAGCCCGATTATCATGCTTTGGCATGGCTGTACATACATAAGGCGTGCAGCATTTGCTCCGCCCCATGTCCAGACAGGCGGTGCAATAGGCGCACCCTTGGCCGCATGTATGGCAGGTGCACAAAAGAATATGACGCTCGCTGCCGCAACGTTGGCAGCGGAAGGTGAGCGTATGACGCACGATTCCTTTACGCAGCTCCAAGCGGATTCCTGGATATATCTCTGTCTTTTCTTGCAGAACAAGCCACTGCAACGCCTCTTGCATAAAGCTGACCGGCTGACCTTGTTTTTCGGATAATCGTTCTATTTCATCGAGGAATAAGGCTCGCCCCGAAATTTGACCATATAATTGTGCTGCTTCTTTTATGAGTTGTTTGTGTGTCATGGTGAGTGTATTTGATAGGTGGGATGGGTACGCACTTGCCTCAGAAGATTCGTATTGGGGTTGGTTCCAGGGTGACACAGAAAAATACGCCTCAGCCGCAGACGGGCTTGATGCTTCGACGGCCACACGCTGCCCGTATAACCGATTAGTCTCGTTGACCAGCCCTGAGACCATGCCGCGCAACTCGTCTACCACCGCTTCGGTGAATGCGCCGCCGCTTTTGCTCACCTGGCGATTGATTTGCTCGCGGATGGCAAAAGCTAAAGCCAAGGAGGTGCTGCTCCCGATCACAAACAGCCTCCTCGACTCCTGCTCCTCCCAAAACAACTTGTCCACCGAAAAGCACGGTGTCACATACGCTTGCGGAGATTGCATCCGTGCTCTTGCAGGCATGCGCCCGCTCACTTCCACTTTGATGTAGACGAGATAATTCCGCATGTGTGCCCTCCCTCCCTTTGCTTCATTGTGGAAAAAGACAGAGGGGGTGCGCAAATAAAAAAGAGAGCTGATCAGCTCTCACTTGTTGAAGGGTTGCGCAGATCCAAAACGTAAGCAGGCGCTGACGCGCTCTCCTCCGTAGTGAACAGCAGTTTATTGCGTTCCAATATCTTGATGATCGCTAGCGTATCATCGGTTGAGCCATGATCGGCAAGCAAAATCCGAACCGGCGTACCGTTTTTGCGCGATGCGAAATGCAACCGGCGAACCACTGCTTCCAGCTGCTCGGCAGATTGATACAGATGAAGTTTCACCAAAATTGGCGTTTTTCCTGAAACAGTCGGGATTCGGCCAACAATGGGAGTGGCAATCAACGCAATCAAACCCGCGCAGCTATACGATACCAAAAGCCACGTAAACAATTCGTACAGCATGAGCATCCCTCCCTACTGACAGGGTATGCTCAGCTTGCACTCCGTGCTATCGCAACTTTACCTACAGGCGCACCCAGCCATTTTTGATCGAGATGACAACTGCCTGCGTGCGATCTTGTACGTTGAGCTTTTGCAAAATGCTGCTGACATGATTTTTTACCGTTTTTTCGCTGATAAACAAATACTCACCAATCGCACGGTTACTTTTCCCCTCAGCCATCAACTGCAATACTTCCAGCTCACGGCGAGTCAAAGATTCGATGATGTGCGGGTCGACCGTTACAGCCGTCTCGTAAGCCGCGGTTTGTTCCATCGACTCTTCCTGTTCGCTCAGTCGACGGAATTCGTCAATCAGCTTGCCAGTCACTTTCGGGTGAATGTAGGCGCCTCCGCGCGCAACGACGCGTACTGCTTCAACCAGCTCGCTGGTGCCCATTTCCTTCAGTAAATAGCCGGAAGCACCGGAACGGAGTGTCCGGTACACATAGCCCTCGTCGTCATGAATCGACAGAATGATAACGCGAGTCTTCGGGCTGACGGTCACAACTTCTTCGGATGCGACTACACCGTTCACATTTGGCATATTAATGTCCATCAGGAGTACCTGCGGCGTGTGCTTTTCGACCAATTCTACCGCCTCGGAGCCGTCAGAGCCTTCCCCAACTACGCAGAAGTCCTCTTCCATCTCCAGAATTCGTTTTACTCCTTCACGGAATAACTGATGATCATCTACCAAGACGATACTGATTTTTTCCTTCTGTTTCTCCATTTTCTCACCTTCCGCGAATGCATCTTAGTCTCTATCTTTTTATCGGAATATGGAATTGTACTCTCGTCCCTTGGCCTGGTTGCGAATGAATCTCCATCGTGCCTTCTAGCAGCTGCGTCCGCTCTTTCATACCCAAAATTCCAAAGGACTCTCCATCCGAGCTTTTTTCCGATACGACGAACCCGACCCCATCGTCTTTTACGACGATGATCACCTGCTCGTATTGAAATTCTACCTTTACCTGCACTTTTATCGCGCGGGCATGCTTGAACGTATTGTTCAGGCATTCCTGTATCAGACGGAACAGCGCGGCTTTCACCGAGCTATCCAAATGCTGCTCTTTGCCGAAAACAGCTACATTGATATGCAAATTGGTGCGTTCTTCAAACGTTTGGCAATATTTCTGAATCGTGGGAATGAGCCCAAGATCATCCAACGCCATTGGGCGTAGATCGAAAATGATTCGCCGCACATCGGACAGGCTGAAACGCACCATATCCTTCAATTCGTGCAGCTCCATTTGGGCTTCCACCATTCGATCGTTCTTCAGCATTCTCTCGACGATCTCCGTGCGCAGGACGACATTGGCCATCGACTGTGCAGGACCGTCGTGAATTTCTCTGGAAACGCGTTTGCGCTCTTCTTCCTGCGCCTGGATGATCCGCAGGCCCAGCATCTGATGGTGCTTGGCCGTCTCCAGCGCTTCTCCCACCTTGCTCAGATCGCCTGTGAGATAATTCAGCACGACGCCAATGTGGGACATCAGGTTCTCCGCTTTGACGATCGTTTCCTCTAGGCTACGCAGACGCCGCTCCAATTCATCCCTGCGGCGACGAAGGTTGGCCTCGCGCTCCCGGCTTACGGTCAGCTCAATCTGGATGTTGTGAGCCTCCTCATAGGCGACTCGTATGTCCTCTTCGGTATAGCTATGAAAATGTCTGCTTACCTGAGCCAAACGGGACTTTGCTTTTCGGTACGCCAATTCCAGCTTGTCCACACGATCGATCACTTTGCCGATCTCATTGCGAATCTCCATGATATCCAGCTTCATCGTGCCACTTTCACGGCGGGCGTTCTCCGAAATCTCAAAAATCTGTTTTCTGCTAGCCTCCACGGTCTTCACTGTTTTTTTGAAGACGCCGTCCAGCAGATTGACATCAACCTTTTGGCTCATGACTGCTCCTCTCAAAAACCCGTCTTCACCTTAGTAAATAGCTCCAACAGCTTCTGTGTATCAAATGTATGCATACCGACATCATAGCGAGGCAGCTCGAAACGGTTCGTTCCGGCCTTGACGACATCGGGACGCGAGTTAAACGCATATTGATAACCGGCTTGCTTGGCGGTTTCCGTCACAGTCTCATTGCTGAAACCGAACGGGTAGGAAATCACCCGGATCTCCTTTTTCGCGATTTGGGAAAGCGCGACTCGCGACATCATGAAATCAACATACAGCCGATCTCTGTACTCCTGCTCGTTTTCCAGACGGGACAAATCCTCCAGATAAACAGGGGCCGTCTGCGGTGTCAAATCTCCCCATTCGTTTTTTTCCGCTTGTTCATGCAGGCTGTAGGTATGGGAGCCGATATCGGATAACCCTGATGCCAACAGCTCATTCACCTCTTGCTCCGATAGCGGGGTCGTCATGTTCGGTCGCTTGCGGTCTACCGAATCACGCAGCCGCCCTGCAATCAAAAAGTTGACGGAAGGGTACCCGTATTGCTGTAACAACGGGAATGCTTCGGAATAGTAGCTTTCATACCCATCATCAAACGTGAGCAGCACGGCGTTCTCCGTCGCCAATACGCCCGTATCCACAAAACGGAGGAACTCCGTCAATGAAATCGGATGGAAGTCATATTCGCGCAGGAAATCCAGATGCGCCTTCAATTCAGATGGGCTAATCTCATATTGTCGATCTGTCTTATTGGACACATGGTGGTATGTCAGCACGACCACTTGATTATCGTACCACTTCTGTTTTTTTACCGGCTGTGATTGTTGCTCGGGCTGTTTTTGCCAATCCGCCTCTTTCGAAACAGCTGCCTCAGCGGGTTGATTGGCAGTCTGCGCCTCCACGGCCCCCGGTGCAACGGCAGGCTGTACAGAATCAGTTGCCCCGCCCGACCAAAAACCGCCCGCTACGACGAGCACCAGTACAATCAGGAACGTAATCAAGAAGGATATCCTTTTAAACACGCAGACTCCTCCTTTTTCATTTTATCATGTTCGACAAAAAAGCAGGAATTCCTTTATGTATGTCCTGCCAATGATGTAGAGTTTTGGCGAATTCGAAAACTTTATGGAATGAAAAATGCCTAGCGCGATGGCTAGGCATTTTCCTTGTTTTATCGATAGCGAGCTTACTTTACCAGTTCAGCTGCATCTTTTTTCAGATCTTCCGCTTTGTCTGTTTGCTCCCAAGGAACATTCAGGTCGTTGCGGCCAAAGTGACCGTAAGCAGCGGTTTGTTTGAAGATTGGGCGACGCAGGTCCAGTTGCTTGATGATGCCAGCAGGACGCAGGTCGAAATGTTTGCGAGTCAATTGCACCAATGCTTCTTCACTGATTTTGCCTGTGCCGAACGTATCTACGCTGATGGATACAGGTTGTGCTACACCGATTGCATAAGCAACTTGCACTTCGCATTTTTCAGCGAGACCAGCAGCAACGATGTTTTTCGCAACATAGCGAGCAGCATATGCGCCGGAACGGTCAACTTTTGTTGGATCCTTACCGGAGAACGCACCGCCGCCGTGGCGAGCATAGCCACCGTACGTATCAACGATGATTTTACGACCAGTCAAGCCAGCATCCCCTTGAGGTCCGCCGATAACGAAACGGCCTGTTGGGTTGATGAAGTATTTGGTTTGGTCATCCAGCAGGTTTGCTGGAACCACTTTTTTGATCACATGCTCAGTCAGATCCGCTTTGATTTGCTCCAAAGTGGTCTCAGGCGCATGTTGGGTGGAAATTACGATTGTGTCGATGCGAACTGGCTTGTCCCCATCATACTCAACCGTTACTTGCGTTTTACCGTCTGGGCGCAGGTAGGACAGTGTGCCGTCTTTGCGCACTTCAGTCAAACGGCGTGCCAGTTGGTGAGCCATGCTGATTGGCAATGGCATCAGTTCAGGTGTTTCGTTGCAAGCAAAACCAAACATCAAACCTTGGTCGCCCGCACCGATTGCTTCGATTTCAGCATCGGTCATTTTGCCTTCTCTTGCTTCCAGCGCTTGGTCTACACCGAGCGCGATGTCAGCGGATTGCTCGCCGATTGCCAGGATGACGCCGCAAGTGTCGGCATCGAAGCCGTATTTTGCGCGGTCATAGCCGATGCCGCGAATGGTATCGCGAACCAGCTTTTGAATATCTACATATGTGCTCGTTGTAATTTCACCTGCTACCAACACCAAACCAGTGGTGACGGATGTTTCGCAAGCTACGCGAGCATTCGGATCTTTTGCCAGAATAGCGTCCAATACTGCATCGGAAATTTGGTCGCAAATCTTATCAGGATGACCTTCCGTAACGGACTCTGAAGTAAACAAGCGACGACCTTTTTGTAAAGACATGATTCTTCCTCCTTTATTCTTTAAAGCTGGGGGATAAGCCGAATCAGCGAATCAGGTTCGTTGTACTCCACAAAAATAAAACCTTTTCCCTAATTGTGAGGAAAAGGTGCTTTTTGTATGCGTTCCCTAACCTCTTATCGGCCAGAATGGTCATCCATCCTGCTGGTTAGCACCGTCGCTATCGGTTGCCGGGCTTCATTGGGCCAGTCCCTCCGCCTGCTCTGGATAAGAGTATCCATTACGCATTTGATAATAATCATTTTTTATCGGGGTGTCAACCACTTATTTTATTTCGTAGTTGCCGCGAATCATTACATAGGCTACCCCATTATTCCCCGGCGCTAAACGCAGTCCGCGCGAGTCCGAACGGGCGATTAGCAATAAGTGGTTTGACTGCACCGTAGCGCCGCCTCGCAAGTCCGCACCCGAGGTAATATCCGTCAATCCATCGCCATTCATTCCCGCCACCGCAACGACTTTTCCAGTGCGCACGATGAATTCGGTTCCCTCGTAGCCATACAAGGTTTGTCCAGCACGCAGCTCCTCGACCACCAACCGGTTGCCGCCGCCTGCAATTTGCTGGATTTGCTGATCCACGTAGCTTTTGGTCACGACAGGATCATCTGCAGAACCAGGCATGCCGCTCGACCCCGCTCCGTCTGCCCACGCTTGGGTGGCGAAGATGGTGAGCCCAACGAACCCCAGTCCAATGAGCCATTTGTTTCTTGTGCGTTTGTTCATCTCTCTAGCTGCCTCCTTTTTACCTGCTTACAGATCGTATGCTTTTCCCAACAGCACTACCATTTCGGCACGGCTTGCATAAGCTCCTGGTTTAAAAAAGTTACCGCTGTATCCGTTGATCACCCCGCGCAATGACAATGCCTCGATAGCGGGAGAAGCCCAGTTACTGCTCGAAACGTCCCGATAGCTGGAATAGCTGTGCTGGTACAAATAATAGCCTTTGGCGCGCGCTACCATCTGGGCCATCTCTGCCCGGGTCAGCGATTTATTCGGCTGAATGGTGCCGTTGGCGTACCCTTGCATAATCCCCAGCTGGTATGCCTGCATGAGCGACTGATACGCCCAATGGCTATGTGTCAAATCGGAGTACGGATTGCTACGGTACACAGTCGGAACGGTAAGACCGCTTTTTTTCATCGCTTGAATCAGCATGGTCGCGAATTGTGCCCGCGTCACAGCCGCGTTTGGCCGGAAGGTGTAGTCCGGAAAACCATTCACCACTTGCTTTAGGCTCAAACGGGCAATATCTGCCCGCGCCCAATGCGTGGTGATGTCGCGGTATCCGGCAACCATCCGCTCTTTCGTTACAGTCAGCCGATAAGCATCGTACTGGAACGGCACGTAGCTGTGCAGGCGAATGTAATACGTTCCCGGGTTCAACTTCAAGCTCATGATGCTTTTCCCTTGATCCGCCAGCTGGGCGACATCCGTCTCCGAAAACTGGGCGAAGTTCATGTTATTGGCATTGTACAGATCGAGACTGACGCCGGATTGAACCGGAATGTTTGGCGCTTTTATCGTAACATACGATTCATAATCGACTGTAAATTGGAACCAGTCGTAATCGTTCTTGGTTGCAAGCGTGCCTGTCATTAGGCTACCGCTGCCAAGCTTTGTCGCCTGTCGATATGTATCATTCGGCTCATTGGTGTCTTTGCGCACCGGGGTATAGTCGAGCGTGAGGCTATATTCGCCGTTAACCGGACTGCCCGAATAATCATAGGTACGGATAAAGTATTTGCCTGGTGAAACGTCAAGCGTGGCTTTCACCCCCGGATTGTCGCGGTCGCCCCCGATGTACTCATACATTTGGCTGCCTTCCTTGCCGATGTTTAGAGCAGGGTCCATCCGTTCGTTGTCAGGCGTGAGCTCGACCTCAAGCCGGCCGTAATCGCGGGCATAGAACGAAAACCAGTCGCGGTCGCTCGGCTTGTCGTAATTCCCGATGATTGAGACGTGATTGCCCGGCGGAAGCGGCCTCGCTTGCGTCTGGTTTTCGTTCGGCTCATAGCGGTCCGGTCCGATGGCAAACGAGCTGGTCAGCGTATAGGTAAACGATTCGACCCCGCCGCTTCGTTCCAGTTTGATATAAACCCGCCCAGCCTTTGACGGTATCGATAGCGTATCGCCATTTCCGAGGTAGTACGTCACCGGCTGACGGTCTTCCACATAAAAAGTGGCTGCCATCGGGGTTGAGATGCGCGATGTAATCAGGGACGTAAATGTTACTTTGCCCGCGTACGGAACATCGACATAATACCAGTCCACCGTGTCGTTGTTGCCTAGCTGGGCACGTATCTGCGACTCGATCGGAAATGGCTTTGCCGTAGCCATCGTGTTATTTGGCTCCAAGAAGTCTAATGAAGGCTTCGATTTCATGGCGGTCGACAAGTTCAACAATCCATAGCCGGTTTTCCGGTCCCAGCCTTCTGTATCCAGATCGGTTGCTGTTTGATAGAGCAATTGGCGGACATCCAACGGTGTCATCGCAGGGTATTTGGCCAAAATGAGCGCGGCTGCGCCAGCTACCTGTGGTGCGGCAGCTGAGGTCCCCGACATGGAGCTATACCCGCCGCCTTTGGCCGTCGTATACACATTCCATCCCGGTGCCATAATATTCAGCTCCGGACCGATGTTGGATTGATAAAGCGGTTTGTTGTTGGCTTGGACCGCACCGACTGCAATAACTGTCGGATATGCGGCGGGAAATGTAACGCGATTCGCTTCGTTTCCGGCAGCAGAGACGATAATGACGCCATTGGCCTCAGCTCGATCTACCGCGTTCTCCAAAGCACTTGAGGTGCTGATGCTGCTCAGAGACGTAACGATAATCTTAGCGCCATGATCAATTGCAGTATTAATCCCTTTTGCTAAAAGATCAACAGTTCCCCGGCCTTCTCGGTCCAAAATCTTGATCGGCATGATTTTGGCATTCCACAACACACCCGTTCCACCAATCGCGTTATTCCCTTTTGCTGCCAGAATGCCGGCGACCTGTGTACCATGCCCGTTCGTGCTGTCATCCTCCGGAGTCTTATTCGGATTCACCAGATTGTAGCCGGGCACCAGGTTTCCCTTAAGATCGGGATGATCCGTATCAATGCCAGTATCGAGCACTGCGATTGTAATGGCAGTATTTCCTGTATATTTATCCCAAGCCATCTCCGCTTTAATTTGCTTCAAATGTTGTTGTTTCAAATAATACGGATCATTAAGATAGTTGGCGGCTTGTACAACATTTTGATAATCAAAGGTAGAGAAGAACATGCCGAAAATGGTTATGATACATACTGATTTCATGTGCTTCCTCATATCGCAGTTCTTCCTCCCTTCAACAGCTGGCTTGCGATTCGATTCGAACATTTGGAAAAAATATGGCTACTTACTAGCATAGCCGATAGCTCCTAGTTGACACAATCATTCACTAGAGAAAAAATTTCCCTTTTCACCCAAAAACATCCAGACGTCAATATCACCTCGGGTTGCTCTCACAAAGAAACCTCCAATCGTCAGTCGCAACGTGATGGAGGTTTTTTTGCAATTATTGAATCAAGCCCTTTGGCTCATCCTCACGCGAGTCGTTGTCCGGCTTTGCCTCAGGAATGAAAGCAGTCAGTTCTTCCGGTGCAACCTCCGTCGTCTTCAATGAATCCACCGGTACATAGAAGGCCCAAATCCGGGTGCTCCGTGCGTCCACGCGCAGATTCTTCATGCCATAATGCATGGAAGCTACCTCGTTACCCTGACGGTCACGAATCAAAATCGGCACCTCTGTAAATTCAAGACGCTTTTCCAGTCCATTGCTGAACAGGACGATTACTTTCAATCCGCCTTCCTCACCAGGCATGATTTCAAGCACGCGAAGATCAACTTTTCCGCTCGATACAGGATGCTCGGTCATCGCCAGCTTCTCGTATTTTTCCTGCTCTTCTGCTGTTAGGCTGCTTGCCTGCTGCAATTGTTCCGCACGGCTGGGATCTTTTTTCGACTGCGCCAAGTAAACGAGAGAAAGAGGCACTTCCTCCTCCGGAATAAAGCTGAATTCGCTCCAGCGGAACATGAACTCGCACGGACGACTACTCAGGTCAGCTACCGGTCCAAACTGAAGCATATCAAAGGTTTTCCGCGCTACAACCGTACCGTCCATGGTTACCAAGGCGAGCGGCAGTTTGTTCAAAAGAACTTCACGATTACTCGCGTTGCGGATAAAACTCAAGACCAAGTACCCTTCTTTGAGCACATTGGTGAAGAACGGCAAGATCCCGAATTCATCACGAACGACAGGAGGCATCTCGTCATGCACAAGCTGCATCAGTTCCGTTTCGGCATCATCCAGATTTTGCGCCCATGGGCCAACAAAAGCTAACTCCAGTTCCTTTGCCGGAATACGCGTTGACGATTGCTCAGGATTCTCGATGCCAGAGATCCCGATGTAGGTCTCCCGATGAAGATAATTTTGGATGTCTTCCTTCACATCCTCCAAGCTCTCTTTTGAACCAAACCAGTTTTCCAGTAACCAACTCATATTGTAGCCCCCTCATTCCAAAAGCGGTCCAACTCAAAGAAGAGACCGCTGCAGTACTCAGTTTATGCTTTCATTAATCAATCAAGTTAAGATTCCATTCGCGCAGATCCGCATTTTTCTTCCGAATGATGCTTTCAGGGAAAACGAGAATCCACGGGCGGCTCGTGCGAGGTTGCACGCGCAGCTTGCTTGTATCCATTGTCCCTTTCACTACCAGATCGCCTGCAGCATCGGTGATGCTCACTTTCAAGGCTGGCGGCGCATACTCATGCTCTGTGGCGTTACGGAACAACGCACAAATGACGATGGAGCCATCCTTTTTCTTGCCCAAATCAAAGCCAACCATTTCAACCTGGTCAGGGGCAAGTGAAGGAAGCGTGTTTACCAATTTCATCAGCTTGTCCTTCATCGTCTCCGTCATGCGCTTTTCCATTTCCGGGTCAAGATCAAGCTCCGTCGGCCAAACGTGGGTCCGATTGCCCAAATCCATTTTGACTTTCCAACGTGAGAAGGAGAAATTGTCGTCTACGAAGCTTTCTGTCGGGAAGAAGACTTCCCATGGGCGGCTGGTTCCCGGCGGAACTGCCCCCATATTGGTCAAATCGCATTGATGATTCGCAAAAAGGCGGTCATCGAGGTATACCGAAAGCGTCAGCTTTTCAAAACGTGCCGTGCGCTCTGTCGCATTGCGGAAAAACAGGGCGACTGTAATCCCCTCTTCTTCCGGAATCAAGCTAAAACCCGTCACCCCGACAGTGCCCACAGGCATTTTCGGTAACTCCGCCTGCAAAAAGCGCAGTGTATACTTCTTTTCGCCGTCAAGACGCTCTTCCCATCCCGGGTGGAGAGACAGCTCAGTATCGATTAACTGCATTTCGGTATTTCTAATCAACTCGGACGATTGCTGTCTTGGCTTCGCATCCTCTGCCAAATCGTTTTTGATTTCATCGAGCGAACGCAAGCTTGTTTCATCTTTTTTCAACCAATTCTTAAAGAATGAAAACACGGGTACCTCCCCTTTCTTATTGAATCAACGCAGTCTTCCAGCGCGATATATCGGCATCTTGCTTGACGATGCTTTCTTTCGGAAAAATAAACAGCCACGGCTTGCTGGTATGCGGATTGACAGTCAAGCTGCCCAATTCGAACAATCCCTGGGCGATGATGTCGCCGGCCGCATCATGCAGCGACAGCGGAATCTTTTCAAAATTTAGCGCCTGCTCCGATCCGTTGCGGATCAACAGCAGCGCACGATAGGCGCCCTCTTCGTCAAGGCTGAGCTGGACGCTCTGCACGTTCACTTCATTCGGCTGCAGCGGAGGCAGGTTACGTGCGAGTTCGATCAAGCTGTTTTTCTGCGTATCGTTCAGCGCCTTGATCCACGATTCTTCCAGCTCCAGCTGCTGCGGCAGCACCAGCTTTTTCTGAGCCAGCTCAAACGCGAGCTTCCAGTTTAGGAGCATCACGTCTTTTAACAAGAAATTCTCGCGCCGGAAAATAAAGCTCCATGGACGCGCCGAAAACGCCGGAATCTCATCCAGCTCTGCGAGATCGAATTCCTGGCGAGCGAACAGCTCGTTGTCTCCGATTAATACCAATAAATTCATCTTGCCGAGGCGAACAGGCTGCGGCAAGCCATTACGCACAAATGCGGTTACTTCTACCCCTTCTTCGTGGGGATGCAAATGGATACCCGCCAAGGCAACGTGTCCGACCTGGATTGCCGTCAAGTCGTTCGCCATGAAGGACATCGCATACTTTTGCTGGGCGTTCATTTCCTTCTCCCAGGAAGGATGCAATGATAACGATGTAGCCTGTTCGGTTTGCTCAGGAACCGCTGTCGGAACAGGTGTTTTTAAACCAGCTTCGCCCGCTGGCATCACTGACTCTTCTTTGACAGTTTCTTGCGTTCCCGTTGTTTGCCCGGCATCGTTTTTACGCCAATTTTTCAAAAAGGAAAACATGTATGGTACGCTCCCGTCTGCTCATTAGTCAAGCACTATTTGACCTTCACTATAGCATATCTTAGCCCCCACAAGCAAAAAAACCACCCCACGAATGTACGGATTTACCACTCTAAAATCGCGGTGAAACCCCTGTGCAAAAGGAAAGGCCTTACTCCGAAAAGTAAGGCCCCATACATTACTTACCTGTCATAAAGGTGACTTTCAGTTCATCATTGACCGCTCCCGCCTGATTGCTGAAGCTGCCAGCAGGAATATACAGCGTATAGTAGCTTTTCTTTTCCAGATAGAGCTTGGGATCGACGGTAATCGTCCGTTTGGAGCTATCCCAGGTGAGTTTGGACGGAACCGACTTGCCGTCTACGGTGAGCAGTTGCACAAGCCCTGTGATATTGCTGCTGGTAATCGTGGAGCCATTCGCCAGCGTCACCGCATCGCTGAACGTCACTTTGAGGTCGTCGCGAATGGGCACGTCGGTAGCCAGGTTCTTCGGCGTGGTGGTGATTTTGATGGCAGGAGCCGTCGCTGTCGTTTTAAAAGTAGCGATGTATCCGCCATTTCCTTTTTTCGACTTGTTGAAGACCGAATCAGGGCCCACCGAAATCGTATAGGCGGTATTGATCCGGAGCAGCTGCGTCGGCTTGATGGTCAAGGTTCTTGTCGTGCTGTTCCACGAGTAAGAGGCTGAGACGGTCTTGAAATTCTCGTCATAGACGGATACAAGCCGTTTCAAAGTCGTCGCGGTCGGTTTCGTGCCATTTTTCAATGTTACATCCTCCGAGAAAACTACCTCTATTTTTTTATCCACCGGCACATCTGTGTCGTCATTCATCGGCACAGACGCGATTTTTGGCAGATTGGTATCGTATGGTGTCGAAAAGCTCGCGATATAGGCTGGGACTGGATTGTTGCTCATGTCAGTAAATGCATTCGCCGGCAAATAGAGCGTGTACGACTCGTTTTTGGACAAACGCTTTTTGGGAACGAGCGTCATCACCAGCTCGGATGGGCTCCATTCGGCTTGGAATGATACCAAATCGCGTCGGCTCGTTTTCAACGAAATTAAGGATTCGATAGCGGATGCCGTAATCGGACTACCATCCGCCAAGCGCACCGGCTTATTGAATTGCAGATTGATGTCCGTATCAATCGGAATGTCGTAATCACCATTGACCGGTGCGGAGATTACCGTCGGCAGGTCCGCGGCGGAAACGGTGGTGAAGAGGATGCCGAACGCGTTGTTCCGATTGCCGAGACCGTCCATGATTTTGCCTGCATCAATCGCGACGTTATATTTCTGGCTAGTCTGCAGCTTCGACTTGGTCGTTACCGTCACCCTCAGATTGTCTGCATCCCAGCTTGCGGTAAACGGCACGTTTACGTTGCGTTCATCCCGGAATGTCAGAAGCTTGGCAATGTTACTGTTAGTAAGCGCAGTCCCGTCCGCATAGGAAACAGGCTTGTCAAAGAAGATCAACAGTTGGCCGTCGAGCGGGACGTTCGTCTGTCCATTCGCAATGCTTGCCGAGATGATCGGCGCTCCCCACTGCACGACTGTGCGGAAGTCGCTATAGAACAAATTGTTCGGGTTGCCGCCCAGGTCCCGCAGCTCGCCCGCCGCAATCGCCAAACGGTAGCTCGTGCCAGAGCGCAGTGGATAGGTCGGCGTAATGGCAAACTTGTTGGCGACAGCATCCCACGTTACTTTCGTCGCCACGACTTTGTTCAGGGAGTCGTAGAGATACACGACTTTTCCCGCGTTGCCGCTAGTAAGCTCTTCTCCATTCCCCCGTTTCACCGCTTCGCTCACCGTCACATAAAACGTGTCGTTAACGACGACATTGGAAGCGCCATTGAGCGGAACGGAGGTGAAGGTCGGAGGCGTCAAGTCATACTGCGTGTAAAAAACGCTTGTGGAGAGCTGATTGCCCAGTCCGCTTACATCGCGTACTAAATTCGGCATCACGGTCACAATGTAACCTTTGTTCGGCTGCAAATACGCAGATGGTGTCAGCGTCAACGTTTGCGTAAAAGCATCCCAAGTAGGGCGGAACGCAATCAAGCTGTTGGCATTGATGTCCTTGATCGTTACAAAGTCGGCCAACGCAGAGGTCTGTAACGTCACAGGCTCTGTGAACTTGATGACCACACTGGCGTTCAGCTGGACACCCGAAGTGCCTGTAGACGGTGTAAACACCAGATACGGCGGATAAAAGTCGGGTGTCGTCGTAAACTGGGAGAACGCCGCTGTGTTATAGTTACCCGCTGCATCGCGCAGCACACCCGCATTCACCTGCAGACGGTATGGCTTGCTGTAGGCAAGAGGAGCCACCGGTGTAATGTACAGCTCGTTATTGACGACATCATAGGTTCTGGTCGTCGCCACCGGATAGTTGGATTCGTCGAGCAGGCTAAAAATGTTGACGCTGCCTACGTTGGAAGCGTTCAGTTCAACAAACCCGTTGCCCGCCAGATACATTTTTTCGCTGAATTTCACCTTCAGAGCAGCCGTGTTGGACACATATGTCGCACCATGCGCTGGTGTAATGGTAGCGTACGGCGTAGCGTTATCTTCTACTGTAAAAACTGCGGAAGCTTCCGCATTCGGATTATTATTGGCATCCACGACCACGCCGGCTTTCAACTTCAGCGTATAGCTTTGGTGATTGATCAGCGGATTGGTCGGGGTGATGGTGATCACCTGGCCGCTGTAGCTAGCGGTAAACGCCCCGCCGTTAAAATCGATCAGGCTCGCGGCATTGGCGCTTGTAATCGGCAGTTTGCTGCCGGCAAGCAACACTGGTTTGGTGAAGGTGACGGTCGGTTGTACTAATGGCGAGACGCCTGTTGCGTTGGGCGCGGGGTAAAACGTTGCAGGCTGCGTATCGACCGTAAAGGTGGCCGTGAATGCTTTGTTGAAACGGTAGTTGGCATCTCTGACTTTTTTCTCTTGCACGGTGATATCATATTTGGCACCGTAGGTGAGCGCTGCGCTTGGCTTCAAGGTGATTTTGGCATTTCCGTCCCAGGTAGCCGTATAGGTGACTCCCGTTTGATCCCCTTGCTTTTTAATCGAAGCAATTAGGGCAAACTTGTCGGTTACATTCGTGCCTGTTATGACATCCGACTCGTTTTCCCAATATTTCAACGGCTTGTCGAAATTGAGCACGATGCTGTCGCCTGGTTGGACCGTTGCTCCCGTTTGCGGACTGCTGATGGTCATTTGCTTTTGCGCAATTTTCAGGTTGAAAGTGGAAACAGGTTCAGGCGTGCCGCCTTTTACTGTGATTACGTAATTGACCTCAGTTCCATCCGCTTTTCCTTTGAGGGGAAAAGTACTTCCCTTATCCGCTACAGCTTTATTGGTATTCGTTAACACTTCATTCTTGTCGTCTGGCTGAACTTTATCATCAGGCACCGTAACCGAATAGGTAAACCCCAAACCGTCTTGCGCTGGCTTAATGTCGATCAGCACATCATCTGTTGCTGTCCCACCTTCGGCAATCTTACTCGCTCCCGAGGTAGCGGTAATCGTCACCTGCAAATCATTCGCTTGCACCTGTGGCTGCGATTTCACCCGTGGCTTACGAGGCGGCTTAGGCTGCTCAACAGCAGGTAGGTCGGCAGAAGGTTTTGTAATCGTCAATTCAAAAGTGCTTTTCAGCTCTGCCTTTTCTTTGTCCGTCGCGGTTATGACATAGGTGTGTGGCATACCATCCGCTTTTCCCACCAGCTTTACGGTGACTGGCTCATCGGAGCTGCCTTCAGAGGACTCGTCCGCATTGTCGGCTTGCACTGTGTACTGAAAAGAAGCGGTATGGGAGATCGTAACCTCCACATCGGTATCTGCAGTATCCCCATTCTTGTATTCTTTCTGGTTCGCGTCTGTCACGCGTATGATTGGAGCCAAAGCCTGCTGCGGCTCCTCTGCCTGTACGGCTGCTTGTCCGGTCGGCTGCTCTGCGGACGGCTCTACCACCGCGGCTGGCTGCTCCTGCACCGCCTCTACAGACTGGGCAAAACCTGCTGTCGGCAGCACCATGCCTACGACAAGAGCGACGATCAGCAAGTATCTCATCGTGCGTAAATACAAAAAGTTCCTCTCCCTTCCCTCAATCGACAGGATAATTCCTAAAATTACTAATTGGATCACTCTACCAATTTACCATATTTCGGATAAGCGATCACATACTTCCTTATGAAAAAAATAAACGCCCCGTCCCTTTGCCGAACTGCGGCTAGGGAGAGGCCTATCATCTGCTTTATGTTCCAATCGCAAGTTTTTCTTCTTCACCTTTCATTCGTATCTGTAAAATTTCCTCCGGCGCGATTTCCGTGCAGCGAATGATGGCGGGTATTGAAATTTTCGCCTTGAGCAGTTCCAGAACAATCTGTTCCTTCTGATAATTGAAGTAGTCCGCATAGACCGGATCGGTTTCCAAGCGCTTACCTTTTTCAGCCAGCCACGCTTTCACCTTGTTCTCCCGCTCCTGAATGTCCAAAATCGCTGCTCTCCGTGTCGCGAGGAAATCCTTTTCCCCTTTCTCCCGGTTCCATTTGCGCGCTTTTTCAAGCTGCAGAAACCACTCGATGCTTTCGCGCACCGTTTTTCCTTTTTGCTGCGCCCACTCCATGATGTCTCTCTTTTGTTTTCCCATCACTTCTATTGTTTCAGGCGAATCTTCAAACCACCACAAGCAATCCTCCCATGAATCCGGGTCAAAGGCACGCATAGCCTGTCCTCCTAACTGTCTCTGTTCCGTTCAAGGTTCAAGATTTCCACGATCCGGTTACGATATTTCGTTGCCTTCCGAGCATTGGTCATGATGTCGCCGAGTCGATTTTCCGGAATATGATAGCGCTGGCAAAATTCGCGCTGATCCATCTGCAATTCCGCCAGCCTCTTTTTAATGGCCCAACCCAATGGGGAAATGGGCCGCTTTCTCACCATAAATTCACCTCCACTCGCCCTCTTGCGTAGCCAAGCCTTTAGGGAAACTGATATAATTTCATTGGGAAGCTACTTCCCATATTTTCCATATTACTGATTATTTTCAGTTTAGTCAATTGTTATTACTGATTATTTTCTATGGATATTATTCATATTCCTTTGTTATTCAGTCTGTTTTTGTGAGGTGTGGGTTCATGTGTTCCATCGGGGATCGAATACGTGCATTGCGGCAGGAGCGGGACATTTCCATGAATGAGCTGGAAGATCAGATCGGCGCCTCTCGCGGCAGTGTGAACAAATGGGAAAAAGGCAGTGTGCCGGGAGGGAATTCGCTAGTCGCGCTTTCGACGTTTTTCGGCGTTTCTACTGACTGGATTCTGAAGGGGCAGGAAGATTTGACGTTGGCGGTAGGGACAGACCCCGCTTCTTTTTTGGTTCGCGAGCGGGAATCTACTACCCATCCTGCGGTTTATTCTGCCGAATCTGCCGCTCTGGCCGCCTCTCTTGCCAGCAAAGCAAGTGCACTGCCACCCAAAAAAGTCGAGCTGCTGCACGGCATTGCAGATGAGCTGCTCAAGCTGCATCTGCTGGAGACACAAAGCAAGCCTGCTCGGGGCAAGAAAAAAGAGAAAGCTTAGTCACCATGCGTTCAAAATAAAACCTCCCGTTGCTTTTCTTAGAGAAGGAGAAGCAGCGGGAGGTTTTGGTTTATTTAATCGTGTAGGTATACGTATCGGTTTTGCCCGTTTTATCGACTGCCTTAATGGTTACGCTAGTCGCGTTTTTGGCAATAACCTCGATGTAAAAGGCTTTGTTCTCCGGGATCACTTCTTTCACACGATCGCCGATGGTCACTTCTACGGAGGTCACGTTATCCGCAGTCAGCTTGCCTGAGATCGTGTAAGCATAACGTGTCATGAATTTGGCTTTGGTCACCTTGAGCGACGAGCGGTCGATCAGTTCTGCGTTTGCGGCGAGGGAGATAGACAGCGATTCCTTGTCACCATTTTTGGCAGTCGCTTCGATGGAGATCGATAACGGCTTCGTACCCTTGATCGTGATGTCCTTGCTGAGTGAAAACGATTTGCTGCTGCTTTTGAACGTGGCTTTGTAAGACTTGTCGCTGACTTTCACATAGATCTTGCTGATGTCTTTGGTTTTCGCTACCCCTGACACTTTCAGTTTATACGTATCGGCTTTGGAGGTTGACTGAAGCTCCGCGGTGATGGTTGTTTTGTCGAGAAGCACAGCGTTAGCTGCAAAGGCAGGCATGATGCCAACCAGTATGACAGCCAGCATGGTAAGGATGAGTAAGACCGTTTTGACGGGTTTGTGAAGCAAGGACATTCTATCAACTCCAAATATTTGGTAATTAGCAGTTTTATTATAGGGGATGGGCGGGGATTTGGGAAGGGAAAGAGATTGTAGAAAATGGAAAAGGGCCTGTCTCGTTGGAAACAGGCCACTTCCTCGTATGAATTAGGTACCTACTCTTTGTTGCTCGCTATAATCAAACTGGCAGAACTGCAAAAGCAATAAGGATTATCTTAAGCAATACAACAGCAACCAATAGCTACTACTTTTGGATGCACGTTATGGCGTGTGCCTACCCATGAAGTTGAATGTACCTTTCGGATAACGATCCCATTGATCCGGAATGTAAGATTCCGTTCCCCCAAGTATGCCTTGCTTCCGCACAATCGTGCCCCCATCGTCCAGCAGATACGACGAACCGGTTGGATCACCGAGCACATCCATCACTTGACCATCTTTTTTAATAATAAAGGCGCAGTTATGAATTCCTGTTCCGCTAAGTTGCGCTTCATTATTAAAGTACCAGCTTGTTGTCACATCCATAAAATCGTAAAAGGTGCTATCGATTGTTATATTTACATCATTTGCACGCAAATACTCCAGGGGTATTGTGAGTACTCTGATCTTATTTGTCGTATCCAGCCACTGATATACCTCTAGTTCATATCCGGTTGGTTTCTTAAGCTCAGTTCCAAATGGATAATAAATCTCCAACGCTCGTTGACCCGTTCCGGCTGAAAGATACTCAGATATGAAGATAGTCTGCGCCTGGGTCATCGTTTGCGTTGTTTGTGCAACGGTATAACCTGGGGCCTTTACGACAATTACATAGTCTTTACCAAATGGAAAAAGACGATTGTCGAGTGTGATTTTTCCCGTTCGGACCGTGTATTGGTTTGCAGAAACTGCGGTACCATCCACCTCTACCGACGAAATCTTTCCTTCCCAGTCAGCATTAGCAGGGAACGTGATATCAATGTCTTTACCTACTTTGTTTTCCGATGTATCGGCACTTAGCGCAGGTGCATCCAGTACAACCGGATCCGCTTCCGCAATGACTTGGTTCACGGTCGCCGGGTTATACCCCGTCGCTTTTACAACAAGAGCGTAGCTTTTCGCTGTCGTAAACAAGCTCTTATCTAACGTGATTGTACCTGACGCCACCGTATACTTCCCTGCGTCAACCGCCGTGCCGTCCAGCTCGATTTCCGTTATCTTGCCTTCCCAAGCGGTATCCGTCGGGAAGGTAATATCGATGTCCTTGCCTACATTCGCCTCGGTTGTGTCGGCGGTCAACGCGGGCGGATCGACCACCACCGGATCTGCCGCATCAATCACCTGGCTCACTGTCGCCGGGTTGTATCCTGTCGCTTTTACCACTAGCGTGTAAGTTTTCGCTGTCGTATACAAGCTCTTATCTAACGTGATTGTCCCTGACGCCACCGTATACTTCCCTGCGTCAACCGCCGTGCCGTCCAGCTCGATTTCCGTTATCTTGCCTTCCCAATCGGCATTCGTCGGGAAAGTAATATCGATGTCCTTGCCTACCTTCGCCTCGGTTGTGTCGGCAGTCAACGTGGGTGGATCGACCACCACCGGATCTGCCACATCAATCACCTGGCTCACTGTCGCCGGGTTGTATCCCGCCGCCTTTACCACCAGCGCGTAGCTTTTTGCTGTCGTGAACAAGCTCTTGTCTAACGTGATTGTCCCTGACGCCACCGTATACTTCCCTGCGTCAACCGCCGTTCCATCCAGTTCGATTTCCGTTATCTTACCTTCCCAAGCGGCATTCGTCGGGAAGGTAAGATCGATGTCCTTGCCTACCTTCGCCTCGGTTGTGTCGGCAGTCAACGTGGGTGGATCGACCACCACCGGATCTGCCACATCAATCACCTGGCTCACTGTCGCCGGGTTGTATCCCGTCGCCTTTACCACTAGCGCGTAGCTTTTTGCTGTCGTGAACAAGCTCTTGTCTAACGTGATTGTCCCTGACGCCACCGTATACTTCCCTGCGTCAACCGCCGTTCCATCCAGTTCGATTTCCGTTATCTTGCCTTCCCAAGTAGTATTCGTCGGGAAGGTAATATCGATGTCCTTGCCTACCTTCGCCTCGGTTGTATCGGCAGCCAAAACAGGCGCATCAATTAAAGTAGGATCTGCTGGCGCAATTTGTTGCGATACCGCCGAATTTCGATATCCTGTCGCCTTCACGACAATTGTATAACTTTTCGCTGTCGGGAATAGCGTCGAGTCAAGCGTGATTTTCCCTGGGGCTACAGCATATTTCCCTGTAGCAGCTGCTACGCCATCCACTGTTAACGAGGTGATCTTCCCTTCCCAATCAGCGTTTGTCGCAAAGGTCAGCTCAATGTCTTTCCCGACTTTTGCATCCGTCGAGTCTGCAGACAATGTTGGCGAAATGGAGGGGCTTGATCCACTAATAGCCGGCGTTGAAACTGATCCAGTAGGTGTAATAAACGCCGGAACGCTTGAAACCCCAGAAGCGGACTGCACACCATTCACCGGTGCGACAAACCCTTGGACAGTATCAACAGAGTTGTTGCCAATAACCAAAGAACCGGTAGTAACGCCTCCCAAATTTATGCTTCCGGTTGTGGCCGGCTGTAAGATTACGTTAGCTCCGGCCAGAGCCCCCGCCTTTGCCGTATCATCTGCATTAATTTGAACAGGATTATTGATGATGACATCGCCGTTCAACTGTGTTGAGCCGATCAATGTAATGGATGCTTGCGCCGGAGCGACTGCCGTTTGCCAAATGACTGTGGACAGCACAGCAAAGGCTAACATTTTTTTATTCATAGGTTGCTTCCCCCCTTTCTATTATTGAATGGTTGTGGTTCCGTCAACGATTACATTTTCAAGCGTAATAGTGCTGGATGCTTTCAAACTCAGGTTACCTGTAATATGAACATTTTTTAATCCAAACGTATTAGCTGTGATAATGACATTGGAATACGTCTTGTTTGAAACGATTGCATTCTCAAAACTAGGGCCAAATGTAACAATGCTATTCCTGCCTAGCTGAATTTCCATTCGCTTTCGGACAGGCCTACACCGTGCGGGCGACTTTCATCGCACACGGCGTGTCATCAACTGTAGAAGCTCATTCTTTGCTAGCTATCTTACGTCTTATTTCCCCGCTTGTAGTATAGCAGTCCTGCGCTAAGCAAATTCTGAACAAACCAGGTGTTGTCCATCCTCCCTCATAGAAACACTTCCATAAAAAATACCCCTAACAACGAATTAAATTCGCTGTTAGGGGCAACAAACCATACCGCTTTTTACAGATTCGTTACAGGAATCATGGTTGTTCCATCATTGAGATAGATTTTGTAAGTCAATTCATCCGTATTACCCATGGTATCAGCATAGATGATAAGGAGCTTGACTTGCCCATCCGCATCTGTCAGTTGCTGCAGTTCGGTCACGCCTTTATTCTCGGTTACATCCAACCCATCTACCTTATACGTATCCGCTGGATCCTCACCCTGTACAACGGTTAGGGCATACTTAAATTGATACCCACTCACAGGATTTCCGTACTGGTCTTTCGCAGTTAACGTAACTTCTGTGAAAAATTCGTCATCACTATTCGTATCGGATAAAGCCACAGCACTCGAATTGGCAAGAATCGCTTCACCAGCAGTTACAGTCTGTGTCACTACAGACGGTTGGTAGCCTGTTGCAGTAACCGAGATGGTATGATCACCCGCATTTTGGATAACTCCTTGCTTAATTGTTAATTTTCCGGAAGACAAGCTATACTTGCCTGTTGCCAGTGCAATACCATCCACAGATACAGCTGTAACGTTTGTTTCCCAGTTTGCATTGTCAACGAACGTAATTTCAAGTGGATTGTCTACATTGTTTGCCGTTGAATCAGCTGTTAATGCAATTCCCATGCTATTCCTGTCTAACCCGCTGCCTCTCTTTCTCCAGCCGGTTTTCGAACAGGCCTACACCGTGCGGGCGACTTTCATCGCACACGGCGTGCCATCAATTGATAGAAACACGAATCTGCTTATTTCCCCACTCCTATCATAAGCAATCGGTACTGAACAAATTCTAAACATGTGCGCAACTACGATAAAAAAGCGCAGAATCCCGTGTTTGAGATTTCTGCGCTTTTCACTTTGGAAATTTTAGTTTGTTTTATTCAATGGTACCTGGTAAATAACGAAACCTATTTTACAAACAGTTGCTTTAATTAGATAACGAGTAGGTAGCGTGAGCCTCTGCTGCTGGCGATGTATTCCCGTATTTATCAACAGCATATACACTTACATAAACCTCATTACCATTCTGTACACCCTCTAAATCATTGCCAACACCAATAAACATTGTACCGTTATAGAAAGTTTTCGATACTTCCTGATAGTACGTGTGCTGCGTTGGTGTCGCTGGAGCATTAAAGTTGACATAGAAATCAAATCGTTTCAGATCGGGGTCACTTGACTGATTATCCCACAAAATATGCATGGTAGGAGCCCCTAGATTGTCAGTAAGCAGAATCCCCGTCGGTGTTGCAGGTGCGGCTTTATCCCAGACAATCGATGTTTCATCATTCAGAGCTGGAGTAGAAGCATTATTCGCTGCATCTACTGCGACCACAGTAAAAAAGAGGCTATCGCCATTGGCGGGAACAATTGCGCCATTCGTAAGCGCCGTCAAATCAATATCTTTAGCGCCAGTTCCTGTGATCGTTTGATAATGATCCACCGCTGGATTGGTTCCAGGCATGGCATTCACGCCTACAAAGACCTTGTAATGAACTACACCTTCTGTAACTGCATCAGCATCAACAAGGGTCAATGTCGCTACAGTTGTACTGCCAAGCTTTTGGATTCCCGTAACACCTGCACTGAGTCCGTTTGGAGGAGTGGTATCGCTATTCTCGTCTTATACCGCCATACACAATACACACGGCTTTCGAATCGAGCCTACACCGTACGTGCGCCTTTCAACGCATACGGCGTGCCGTCAATCTCAAAATCCCAAACTCTGAGTCAAGGTCCTAACTTATTTCCCCATATTTGAGCATACCATCGAATCACTAAACAAATACTGAACATCGAACATTTCCTGCAAAAAAGAGCCTGCAACACTTGTTACAGGCTGAAGGAAAGATTCTAATTATGGAGTTCCTTTCAACTACAATTCATTTTGCGTTGGAATCTTCTTCGTAATCGTGAGTGTCGGTGCATCGTCAGTCGGATCTTTCAACTCCAACCGAACCGTGTAAGTCGTAGCGGCGTTTAAACCCGAAAACTCGTAAGAAGAAGCATTGCTTCCGACAGGCCCCTTCTCAACCCCATTCAAATACACATGGACATCGGTGTACCCTGCCGAATTATCCCAGGAAATGGACATCAGAGTTAGTGTAGAAGTTGGGGCCAAATCCATAATCGGTAGCTGAACTCTGACACTTTCGTCTTTGTTCGGTTCCTTGAGCGCCAAATAGACTTGCGATACTGAAACAAAACCGTTTGTGATCGTAAGTGAGGCAGGTCCTGCGATACTTCCTTGCGTACCAGTGGCAATGATGTTTCCGTTTGATGGTGCGTCGTAAACATTTATAACAGCATTAGCAGGCACATTTGCGAGGTCTAGGGTATCATCGCCAGTAGCATTGTCTGTAATCGCAATAGATGCTTTGGTCGGTGCTGTACTGACAGGTCTTTTCCTGCCTAATCTACAATGTCCTCAAAACCGAACATCGAGATTTTCGACAGGCCTACACCGTGCGGGCGCCTTTCAGCGCACACGGCGTTCCATCAATCGTAGTCTCTCTATTCACAAGCCGTGATGAATTGAACGCTTATTTCCCCATTCTCAGTTTATCACAAAGATCTCAACAAATTCTGAACAGTATGTATGTAAAAGCGTTAAAAAATACGCCAATCAATAGGACGGTTAGCGGTATTCTCTTATATTGACTGATACATTAGCATACAGAGTCTCTTTCGTTCGGATCGTCTTCCCATCCATACCATTTTGAGTTTTGTAGTTGATTGGTTTTATGTTTTACCCTTATGCTTTGACAGCTCTGAATGTGTTACCATTACAATTTAATTCGATTTTAAGCTTTCTACTCGGACGGACGGTAAAGTATATTTCAGCCAAAAACTTCTTAAAAGCATTATCTCAGTAATTCTCGTCCAAAAGAAAGAAAAAGCCCCCCCCCCTTAACAGGGAAGGCCTTTTTCTACATTTTCCTGAAAACTACTGGTACTACTCAGCTCATAAATTATGAAACAGTAAGTGTAATGGTTACATCCGCACTATCCACTGTTCCATCATTTGCTTTAACCGTGATCACTACAACAGTGCCTACTTCTCCTGCAGCTGGTGTGTATTCCACTGTTTTTTTGTCAGCATTCAATGTCGCACTCGCTGCTCCATTGTCTCCAACTACTGTGTACGTCAATATATCTCCATCCACATCACTGAAGATTGTGCTGAGGTCCAATGTGTACAGTGTTCCCACTGTGCCGCTGGCTGTTTGATTCGTTGCTGTAGGTGCATTGTTTACTGGTGTGCTATTCCTGTCTAACCGACTGTCACTGGCAGTTTTCGAACAGGCCTACACCGTGCGGGCGACTTTCATCGCACACGGCGTGTCATCAATCGTAGAGTCTAATTCCTTAACATTATCAACTTATTTCCCCAAAGGTATAATAGCACATTGGAAAAATATGCTGTAGATAAAATTGAACTGATTTAATATTATAAAAACAACACACAAATGGTAAGTAATACCAAAGACTCATCTAGCTTTTATGAAGGAAATGCTATGCTGAAGGTAACTCCATTGCTGGATGTAAATTTTCTATATAGACAAAAAGATGGATTCCCCCCCTCTCACCCCTTCGTTGTTCCTAATTTGGAAATCACCTACAAAAAAGCACATGAATTCCCTAGCATTCAATAAAGGCTAAGAAAAAGTACCTAATCCACTCTTACCGAAAGATAGCTTCTTTCTCCCCCCCTCGTTTTTGTTCTTTTTTGTCTGGGTGGCTCAAGTAGCATCTTTCGGCTTTCGTTCCTCCTATGAATTATGAATAAGATATGATGGTTAGATATAAGAATCCCCATCCTACTTTCAGTTAGCCTTGATTCTCCATGATTGTCATCGATTGTTTATGTGTTATCAGCCATCACGTGAGGGGATTGCTCTCCTTGTTCCGTCTGCACTGTTGGTGCAGTCGGTGCATCTTTACGAAAGGCCATGTGCCTCTTCGGCTGGCTCTCCCCCGCTCACTGCACCACTGCGGGCAATCACTGTACCGTTTTTCTGCGAGACATGAGTGCGTTCATTTTCCTTGATTGGCGTAGCGGTCGGTGCGATTTCACCCCATCCTATGCGATTCAAGGATTCTCACCGACCCGCTTATCGCTCCGCAGTATACCTCCGTCTGGTTCGACTTCACTAAAATAGTACCGGAAGACCATTTTCTTCGCTTCAACAGCATAATGTTCTATATATGATCAAGCAATCTATAGTCAAAAAGGATGATGAAAATGCGGAGATGGTTCATTGGTTTACTTACTTTACTTTTATTGTTTAGCCTGACTTCCACAGTATCAGCAGAATCATTTGAACGCGTTTACTTACACAAGGTCATGGACAGTGATAGTAAAGCCCTTATCGTAAGAGCCAATGGAGATATGTACATGATTCAATACGGCGTAGGTGTGATCTCAATTTGGCGGTATGAGGGAAAAACGGTTTACATATCCTCGCCGGGACTTTTCGCCGGTGTAGGATCCAAAATCATCTTGCCAGACGTAAGCCAAGAAGCAAGGATTTGGAATTCCACTTTCGTTGAAAACATAAATCTTCCCACTACTTTTCCAATACCGCCATCACCTATACTTCCACAGCCTACCCCACAAGATACATCGGTGACACCAATTTATGGAATAACGGTAGTGATTATTGCTGTTGAAAAAGCGCCAGTCCTTAAAGATACAGTAAACACCCCAGAGAACCTCATAGGGTTTCTTCCCTATGGAACACCATTAGAATTGGATGCCGTGAATCTTTCCGAATGGTATGCGGCCATATTTGGAAAATCAATTTTGTATGTGTCCAAGAATCATACCACCAGCTTTAAAACCATTGCGCCGAAAGGTATTACTATCAAATCCGAAAAGGGATATCTGTTTACTATACCATCTGCAAATGGGAAGTCGATTGGTTCCTTTGTAAAAAATACCAAACTTGTAGCAATAGGAGAGAACGGGAACTTTTGGTTTATTCTGTATCCAAATAGCGACGGATCATTTATTGTGGGCTTTATTTCAAAAAGCATAGCTTATTAAGGAATACATTTGTGCAGTCTTATGGCCAACAGTGAGATTGTTATCTTGACCCGAGTGGCGGGGCGGTCGATGCGATTGGTACCCACTCCATGTAGCCCAACGCTTTTCACCGCTCCGTTCATCGCACCGCCGAGTGACTCACCTGGTACGCTACCAAAAAGAAAAGCTCGTATTCGTTAAGTAATCAATGTCGTTTAGCTTGATAGAGCACAACTCACTTACACGAACACCCGTATACAGCAGAAGCCAAACAATCAGGTGGTTCCGCTGGCTGACTTTGCTCCTGTCCTGGACAAAGAACAGCAGCTGGTTTACCTCCTGCTCTGAAAACACCTCGACCTCCCCCACACTACCTGCTGCCACCTTGATCCTGTCTTTACGTAGCGTGACGACTTGTTCCGTTGCCAGTTTACGTTCGATCAGGAATCGATTGAACGCCTGTATTGAGTTGATTTTCTTGTTGATCGTAGCAACTGAATACTTGAGGTCCAAAAGATGATTCTTGTAGCTGGTAATGTAGTATCGCCTTAAATCAGTAGGCTTTTCTACGCCCATTGTTTTAAGGTACTCACAAAACCATTTTAAATCTCCCATGTATGATTGAATCGTTTTTTGAGCAAAACCCTTCTCAATAAGGTATAGTTCAAAATGCTGAATCACATCCACTTGAATGACCACCTTTCATTACTCACCACGCGATCCCGCAAACATGCGGAACGTCCGCCACATCTCACCTTCATCTTGACGCCATGCTTGTCTTACGTTGTCTGGGTCGAGAATGCAGAAGTGCTGGGTGAACACGATTTACTGTAGTTTCCAACCGTTCCTCCTGTCCAGGGTGTCCCAGAAAACAGTGCCCCCTAGTGTCTTGGTTTGCAGGTTTGGGAAAAGCATGAACAACAACTCCTTTTGGTTTTTTGAACGACAAAAAGCCCTACATCCGTAAATGGTTGTAGAGCTTCTATCTACATTAATATTAACAGCTTATATTTCCTGACGGTACGTTTTTGGGGTCACTGACTGTATTCTTTATAGTTTAAAGCGAGGGAAAAAGGGACGAGTTCCTTTCTAGGACTGGAAAGCGAAATAGTCCAGAATGTAAGGAGAGATTTTTCAGCGAGTTTCCGGAATGTTTTGCAGTGAGTTCGGTCAAAAGAGAAGGAAAGAGTCTACCGCATTTTTGCGATAGACTCTTTCGACATTTTTCGAGTCGTGACAGGCAGCTATTCCCCTATCCCTGAAATTTTCTTAACGTAAACCTTTAAATTTTGATAATCCACGATATAACTCATGCTTCTCTTTTTTATAATTTTTAAGAGCGGTATATTATCTCCATGGACTGTAAATGATACATATCGGATCGGCGACTCACTTAGTTGAATTTGAAGTGCCTTTCCAAATAACGAAATACTTCTAGCCATATTCCAGTATCCCTTTTTAACAAATAGATTATCATACAGCAGAATATTCTGACCTGCAACACAGGTGATACACCAACCAATTACTTCACCTTTATGACGAAGAACAAGGCTATTTTTCCCCATCGTTTGATAATGCAATGGATGAAAACGAGCAGGATACCACTCATCCAAACCAGTAGAAATCTCCTGCTTTTCATGTTCAGTCAAGGTCAAAACACTATCAATAGTATAATCATTTGATAAAAATTGATTCTTCAACCATTGATCATTCGCCATTTTTATCCCATCAAACAAAAAAACATGTTGATTAGTTTGATTAGACCAACCATGACCAAATAAAAAGTGATCATTACTGTCTGCCCTGAGATCAACAGGGAATTGAGTGTAAGTACAAGGGAATGTTAAAGTTTCTACTTTTTTTTTGAAAGCCAATTTATCTAATTCATAAAATAGGATTTCTTTTGAATGGTCCTCGTTAACATCAATAGATTTGAACTCAACGACTTCCCCACGTTCATTCTCAATGTTCAAACAAGCACTGGCTATTATTCCATCTGATTCTTCAATTTCAATGACATACGACTGTTCTTTATCCGAATGATTCCGTTCTCTTGTATTGACTATACGCATATTGCTTTGACTAATCATGGAGCAATAGGAGTTACCGTCTGATTCTCCAACGAATTGTTGAATAGATTAACAAGTGTTCCCCGTGTATAGGAAATCGAAGTAACGCTTGTTTTTTCATTGAACGAAATCGTAATGAATTCATCATTTACATCAGTATCTACTGTACCATCTGCCCTATTCGTAGAAAAAAAAGCTCCATTTGTAGAACCATTAAACGACCCACTAGATCCAGTAATTGTAAAATCCGAGGATCTTACTGATGAATCCTCAATGGGTTCCGAAAATTGAATTTGTACTTTATCATATTTCCCGTTTCCATTTGGAATCAGCTTTGCCGAAACAATTGTAGGAGGCGTTACATCGCTATTCTCGTCTTATACCACCATGGCTTTCGAACCGAGCCTACACCGTGCGGGCGACTTTCATCGCACACGGCGTTCCATCAATTGTAGCGATCTCTTTTTTATACAAATCACTTAATCTGCTCCTTATTTCCCCATTTTGATGATACCAACCAATACTAAACAAATTCTGAACAGTCAGCATCCAATTTTATACACAAAAACGGTAGCCAACGAGACATTCATCTACATTGACTACCGTTTTACGTGTTTGACTTACTTTTTGGGGAAATAAGTCATGTGATTGAGATTCTACAACTGACTGGGTCCCTTCGCTCCCGCAAGTTTTCCCCTCCCTGCCTGTGTTACCACTACAGGTTCAATCGGCATGCGATCAACACTACTACGAACCCGCCGCCATCTTACCGGCCTCACTGGCGCTAACCCGCCTCTTCCGGCAAGACTTCAAACGTTCCACCTTGTCTATCCCTTCTTTTGCAAGACCTTAGGTCCCCACTATACAATCAAAGAAAAGTAGGTTTAACAGCCTAAATTATGCCTGCTTCGTCTGTACCATTGTGGGTACATCGACTGTTGTCAAACCACTAGCAACTTACCTGACAACAGTTATCTTCAATTGGGTCAACATGGATTCGTCGCCTGACCATAGTCTGCTTTTAAGGAGCCCCGCCTTGCATTCCAGCAAGTACGACTTCACCTGACTTCACACGATGAATCCGGTTAGAAACAATCGTGGGCAGGAGGATTAGGCGCGTGAATATTAGACTGTTTTCACGGATTGGAATCGCACCAATCAACTTAACAAGATAGTTAGAGAAAGCCCAAGACTCAATGAATTGAGCTTTCTCCACCTCTTTCGCTTTACATAAGCTTATGAAGTAACGTTTCGATTATTGATTAGTGATAGTAACATCTACAACAAAAGTTTTAGTTGCATTCCCTTTAGTAAGGGTAACAGTCGCCTTTTCAACAACAGGAGTACCCGTATTGTTTACAGCAACCAGGTTTACAACATTACCTACTAATCCTAAGTAGTTAGCAGCGCTAGAACCATCTTGGGCTTTAACTGCAGTTACATTTGCATTTACACCAGTTGTTGCAGTTTGACCTGCTTGAAGAGCAACTACAGAAGAAGTAATAGGAGTGTTAGCTGCTACCGTGCTAGCAATTGTAACAGCGTTGCTGTACTTAGAAACTTCTGCGTTAACAATTTGTTGATCCAAAAGATCTTGAGCTTTAGCCACGTCTGTAAGAAGGCTTGCTTTCAAGGTTGCATCAGACAAAGCATTAACTTTTGTTTTTGCAGAATCAACTTTTGTTTGGTCAACGCCTACTGCCAAAGCTGTTTTATTAGCATCTGTAAACAAAGCAGCTACAGCATCCTTAGTAGCTTGAACAATTTGGTCATAGCCATTAACTTTCAACTTAATAACAGTTGGAGTAGTTAAGAGGTTTTTATTGTTTACATTAACAGCAGTAACAACAATATCAGCAGTTGCACCTTCTTTAGTCAGTGCGGTGATAACGTTGCCAGCGTCCAAAGTCAAACCATCAATGTTTGTTACACTGATTTGCAGGTTGCTTTGTTGCAAATTGGCATTAAAATCTTTACCATATTGGTCTTTAACGGTGATCAAGGAAAGAATTTTATCCTCCAAATCATCGCTCAATTTAGCATCAGCAATGCTGGAATTGTTAAATACAACAGACTTAGCTTGAGCTGTAGAGTCAGCAACAGTAAATGTCACGTTTTGCAGAGTCAAGCTACCAATTTTAACCGCAATACTTTCAGTACCAGCAGCTTTAGCAGATACTACATCAGTACTGTCGTTAAATGTGATGAAGGATCCTGTTTCTGTTCCAACTACAGTGGCAGGATTAATCTCTTTTCCATCTTTATCAAGCAACACAAGGTTAACGTCGGCAGCAGGAACAACAGAAAGCTTTTGACCTTTGTCATCCAAAGTGTACACTTTAACAGTCGCCGTTGATTCGTTTACAGTTGTCGCTTGATCATCAACTACGTTCAAGTTAGTTTTGTCAACTTCAACCGAGTAATTTGCAAAGTTACCTTTTGCACTTACTGTGATGTTAACAACTTTTTCGAACTTCACAGAAGGATCAGTGTTGTCTGTGTAAGTTACTTTAACAGATGTGGAACCAGCTTTGAGTCCAGTAATAGTAACAGCCGATTTATCTGGGGAAACCGTTGCGGAAGCAATCGTGGCATCAGCAACAACTGCAGTTACAACACCAGAAACAGGAACCGCTGTGTCTTTATTGTACTGATCTTTGTAAACCAGTTTAAACGATTCTGCAATAGTAGAACCTTCTGTTGTACTTACCGAAGATTTTTCAACATCAAACGTCTTAAATACAGGAGTTGCTTTCACTTCAATGGCAACTGTTTGTTCAACATTACCGATTTTCGCTTTAACATAACCAGTTCCTACAGAAATAGGAGTGATTACGCCATTATTGCCAACAATTACAACCTCAGGAGTAAGGTTTGTAAAAGTTACATTGTCAGCATTTCCATCCTCTTGAACATCTACACTCTTACCGAACTGGTCAAGATAGAAGAGGCCCAAATTCTTGTTTGTTTCATTCATGTAGACAGAATGTACTACATCTTCAGCTTTAAGTGCCTTAAATGCATCAGTAGTACCAACTGGGAAGTTACCTGCGGCTTTAGCAGCAATATGGTAACCAACAAACGTGGTAGGAGTAGAATTTTTCACATAAAGAACTGTGTTTGCAGTCGAAATTGTAGTACCTTTAACAGTTACCTTAACAACAACTGTTTTCCCATCAGCATTACCAGCAACAAGGCCAGTCGATCCGACAACTCCAACGTCGGAGGAGGCAAACTCAAGTTCAACCTCTGAGGTTACATCGCGGCCTAATTTGTCAGTTACTTTGATAACGTCTTTCAAGTTTGTACCAGGTGCAACTGTAGTAGAAGTAAAGGAAACTGCATTTACATCTGCCTTGGTGTAGGTAAACTTATCGTTATCTTCAGTAATAACTTTATCGTCAGCACCTACAACATTTTTTGTATTAGCGTTGTACTCACTTCCAGATGCTAACGCGTCAAACAATGTAACTGTTACAACTTTCTTGTTATCAGCTTTCACTTCTGCTTTGCTTACAAATACACGCGTTCCATCAGAAACTTTCGTAATTGTAAAATCAGCTGGTTTAACGGATTTTACTTCTTTATTGAAAGTCAACTCAACTTGTTTGCTGTTAATAGCACTTACGCTATCAACTTTCAGTTCAGCTGCAGCTGCAATTTTGAAGCTACCAGTTTTAACTTTGCTATCAGCATCATCATTGCTTGCGATTACTTCATAAGTGTAGTCGCCAGCTGCCAGATCAGCAAAATCTGCGCTAAATTTGTTGTCTTTTACGTCAACTGTTTTTGTAGCAACGTCTTTGCCATCTTTGTCGATAACAGTTACGTCTACAGTTTTAGCATCTTTTGTTGTACCAGCGATGGTTACTTTGCTGTCAACTGGAGTTGCAGTTACATCACCAACAGTTGGACCGTCGAGTGGAGTTTCTACAGTACCAGAATCTTGACCGTTTTCATCGATAGAAGAGTAATCAGCAGTAATATCATCGCCGAAAACTGCTTCTAGATCGTCAGTCAGTGCATCCTCACCGGACTCAAGCAAGTCGTCCAACGTAGCTGCATTACCTTCATCATCAACGTAAACAACATGGTCGAGACCAGCTTTGTCAGCTTCGTCTTCGATTTTAGAGTTATTTTTAGAAGAGAAGAAAGAATCCAAGCTATAGAAATGTTTAACTTCTCCGCCGATGTAGAAACCAGGTGTTGCTGCAAATGCAGAAGAAGCCATGCTAGCTATAACAGCTGTAGACAAGACAGACAGTGCCAACTTCTTGTTTTTCACGTACTACCCCTCCAACTAAATGTTTGATAGGACTCTTTTTATAAAACTCGGACTGCCATGATGCGAATTTCTTGGTTGTATGTGTTGCAGTCCAATTGGGTAAACTGTGTAGTGATCGACCTGATCTCTTATGTAGGCAATCAGAGGGTACAAGACCCTCTGACTACCGATCTATCAAAGTCCCAAGTCAATCTATTCTCTTCACCTAGGTGAAGAGCGTCCTTCTAATTTGACTTAAAAATTAGAAGTTCTTTTTCAGCTCAGTTACTTTATCGTTTTTGTCAGTTACAACCAACGTGTAGGAAGTAACATCACCGAATACCAATTTTTTACCAGTGTCGAATGAACCATCAGCATTCACTTCTACATCGTAAGTTTTGGTTCCGATTTTTACTTGCAGCGATTTAACATTTTCAGTATCAACCGCGCCTTTAGCACCAGCTACTTGGTATGCTTTCATATTAGCTTGGTTGTAAACAGTTGGAGTTACCAGTTTAAAGTTAACCAAGTCTGTTGGCTCTTCTGGCGTGTATCCATTTGGATAAGCCAAGAATTTATTCATATCGTAATCGTTTTCGTCGATTTCATCTTCATCGCCGATAACTACTACGTAGTCCAATTTGGACTCATCATCATCAGTGTCGACCATTACAACGTAATCGCCATCGTTTACGCTAGTGATGTCATCGAAATCAGTGTTGAAGAATGCAGTGCTGGAAGTTGTGAAGAGGGTATCTTTTTGCTCTTTACCATCTTTGTCCAGGTAAGTGAAAGTGATTTTGTTGGAATCAACTTTCGTTACTTTACCTGTACGTACATCATCCAGATCAGCTTTTGTGATGTCTTTCAACACAGATACTTGGTCTGGATTATCGTTTGCACCGTTAACGATTTGTACAGCATCTTTGATGATTACTTCATTGTCACCGTTCAGGCCATACTCAATGAAGTCAAAACGGTTGAAACGTTTTTGAGCATCTTTCACGCTGCCATCCAATTTGTAGAGGTTGGATTTCAGTTCGCCGTTTTCACGAGTCAAGATCTCAACGAGGTCGTCTCCACCTTTAACATACAGGTTTTTCACGTAACCGTAAGAGTTGTTGTCGGATACGGAACCACCGTCAACTACGAAAACATATTCCAGCTCGTTGTCATCAGTTGTGTAGAAAACAGTTTTCTTGTTGTCATCAGCAACGGATTTGAACTTAGCTACGCGTACGTCTTGGAGTTCATGACGGCTAGCGCCTGTAGTTTTAACATCACCAGTCATATCGAATACAACTGTGCTGTCAGTTACATCGTAAGATTGTTTTTTGCCGTTAGCGTCTTTAACGTTCAGCACCATGCCGTCTTCATCAGCAGCATCGTCCCACGCTTGACCGGAGAGAGGATTCAGTTTGGTTTTGTCCATAACTTTTACTTTGTCTACATCGCCTTTGGAGTTCAAAGTGATTTCAACCAAGTGCAAGTTTTTAGCGGATTTGTCAGAGTCGATTGTTACGAGCTGTTTCATGATCTCAGCATCAGTCAACTCTTCACCAGTGGAATCCCACTCGATGTCTTCAGCTTCCAGGCTTACAGTTTGTTTTGTACCTTTTTCAGTGTACGCAACAAATGTGTATTTGTCGGAGCTTGTATCGTAAACAACGTCTTTCGTAACAACTGCTTTGAAACGACGATCGTTTACATTGTCTTTTGTTTCCAAGTGACGGATACGACCAGCTGCATCGAGGTAGACTTTAACATCTACGCCGTCCAGGTCACGCAGTTTGTCGCGCAGGTCTGTACCGGTTGGTTTTTTGATGTCTTTGTTAGCGTTGTCGGAGTAGCTTACACCTTTGCGAACACGGTATGTTTTGTCGCCGATTACCAGACGGTTGTCGTCATCTTTACGGGACTCAACTTTGTCTACTTTACCTTCAACTACTGTGCGATTAGCCATGATGATGTACTTGTCTTTTTTACCTTCTGGATAGTACACGCTGTATACGTCCATAGGTTGCAGGTCAGCAAGTTTTTTCAGCTCGCCATTGATGTAAACCAAGAAGTCTTTACCTTCTTCTTTGTCTTTCAGATCGAAGGAACCGTCTTCCAGGTTAGTGATTTTTTGTTTTGTAGCATCGACTTTCTCGATTACTTCAGAACCGTATTTTACGCCAGCTTGAGTTTGGTCAGCAGTACCGTCGTCGAATACGTTGATGTAGGAGATGTCGCCATCGGAGTTCAGAACAACTTTAGCGGATGCTGCTACGCTGTCGTTCAGAGCCGCGATCAATTTCAGACCGTCAAGAGCTTTGCTGTATGTTTTGAAGTTGTAAACAACTTTAACATCAACGTTGCCTTTGTCGTTTTTAGCCAAAGAGTAAGTTTTGTCGTTGTCAAATTTGATTTCGAAATCTTCGAGATTGTCGGAAGTCAATTTGTCGCCGTTAGAGATGACTTTGTCGTTCAGGTAGATGGTGTCAGTACGCAGGTTCAGTACATCTTCATCATCGGAGTTTTCCATCCAAACTACATAGTCTTCACGGTCGTCTTTTACCCACACTTGTACGTGTTGGCCAACGAAACCGTTAACGTTGATGCCGTCAGCTACTTTGTAAGTACCTTTGAGAGCGGAACCAGTGAAAGAAACTTCGTTTGCTTTCAAAGTGCCCAGACCCATTACTGGTACGTTGTTAACAAATGGCAAGTCTGCGGACTTGTTGCCGTTTTTGTTAGCCCAGTCTTGGTCGTAAACATCTACGTTCAGGTATTCAGACAACAGAGTTTTCTTTTCGTTGCCGTTTTTACCATCGTAGATTTCAAAACGAACGTCTGTACCATACTCAACTTGCTTCATCAAACCTACGTTCAAGGAGTTGTCGAGCATGATGAATACGTCACCGCGAGTAGCTGGTTTGTCTGGAGTAACTTTGATACCTTTGGAGATACCCAGCTCGGAAGCTTTCGCGATGTAGTTGTTTGGCCATACGCCTTTAACAGCTGGATCGTAACCGAGGGAACGGATGATCATAGCAACTGCCTCAGCATAAGTTACGTTGTTGCCAGCTTTGAAAGTTTGGTCAGTGTAACCTTTAACGATTTCTTGACCGGACGCTACGTTTACATAACCGGAGAACCAGTCAGAAGGTTTCACGTCAGTGAAGTTGGATTGGAATTGAGCCAGTTTAGCGCCTTCTTCCAAACCGCGAGCGCGTACTACCAGAGTAGCGAACTCAGCGCGAGTGATGCTGCGGTCTGTACCGTAGTCACCGTTGCCATAACCTTGAATCAGACCCAAAGCACCCAGGCGCTTAACGGTCTTTTGGAGACCTGGATCCATTTGTGGAGCTTGAGTAGCTTCTTCTGCGCCTACTACCATTGGTGCTACAGTAAGAGCGAGGGCACTTGCCAATACGCTATTAACAACCTTTTTCATAACCTTACATTCTCCTCCTCTAGTATAATCAGATTGTTCTTGGGGAAACATTCTCTTTACTTTATCTTTCTTATTAACGCCCGAATCCTGCAAGCGCGTTTCACCTCCTTTCGCAGGATCGCATTTTGTAAATGATTAGAAATATTTAGCGTTTTTTGTTAGATCGAAAATGGGACATTCATTAGTGTAACATAGTTACTAGACTACGTGAATCATTTCTTGCACAATTCCCCGATTTACTTTGACATTCTATTAAACGCCTCAGGTTTCAAAAAGTTGCGGTGCAAACCAAAGTTTTTTTTAATTATTTTCTCATCAGTTTCTAATCACCGCTACAACTTGTATTATATGGGACACCTTGGTTAAAGTCATCCGCAACCTTTTTCCAGTAAACTATTTTTCGACATTACTCGCCAATCGATGTTTGGTAATTCATTGCGGCCAAATGGTACTGATGCAGCGCATCTTGGTACTGGTTCTCTTTTGTCGTCAATTCCTCTTCCGCCTGGATGACTTCCAAGGTAGTAGCAAGTCCGTTCTCAAAACGCAGGTTGGTCAAGCGGTAGCTTTCTGCAGCCGATTCTTTCGCTTTTTGGTTAAACTCTACGGCTTTTTTCGCTGCGTTCAGGTTAAAGTAATTTTGCGTTACTTCCATTGTAATTTTGGTTTTTTGGTCTTCGATCGCCAGTTTGGCCTTTGCGATGTCGTTTTTGGCAATTTGACCGTTATAAGTGGATGCAGCAGAGTATTTTGCAATCAAATCATAGTTCAATTGCGCTACGTCTACGTCACCTTGTCTTTGCGCCATTTCCACGCGATCCTTGATCGCTTTCGCTGTCGCTTCTTCAAGCGGCATCTCGGTAACGGTTCCCATTTTGTCTTTATCGGTGAGCACCCATTGCTTGCTCAAATCGACGCCCATTGTTTGATTGAGAGTCAAACGCGCCACTTCAACCGCATTTTCCGCAGAAACGAGTGCTGCTTGTGCTCCGGATACGCCCATCTCGGCCTGGAGTACGTCTGTTTTTGCGCGTGTTCCAACTGCTACGGATGCGTTCGCTACCTTCAATTGGGTTTGCGCACGCGTCAAGCTTTGCTTTTTCAACTCGAGCTGGGATTGTGCATTCACCAGATCGTAGTATGCTTTTTGCACGCTGAGCTTGATTTTGCTTTCGGTCGCTGTGTAGGACAGTGCGTTCAGCTTTTTCGCGAGCTGGGATTTGGCATCGCTCACGTATTTGTTTTGCGCCGTTCCTACCGAATCGATGAAATCCACTTTGATCTCGCTAACCGATTCGTGTACCAGACGAGCGTTGATGTCTGCAGTGTCGATATCGATGCGCAATGATTTCAGCGTTGTGTTTGTTGCGAGCGCTTGGTCCATCGCCGATTGGATCGACAATTTTCCGGTTGCTGCCGGAGATTGAGTAGCTGGCGTTGTTGCAGGTGTAGTTGCTGGAGTTGCCGGCGTGTTAGCCGCTACTTCTTTTGGCGCTGTTGTTGGTGTTGTTGGTGTTGTTGTTGTTGTTGTTG
>NZ_RHHQ01000020.1 GCF_003710825.1 Brevibacillus fluminis
CCTTCATCGTTCACGCGGCGTTGCTCCATCAGACTTTCGTCCATTGTGGAAAATTCCCTACTGCTGCCTCCCGTAGGAGTCTGGGCCGTGTCTCAGTCCCAGTGTGGCCGGTCACCCTCTCAGGTCGGCTACGCATCGTCGCCTTGGTAGGCCGTTACCCCACCAACTAGCTAATGCGCCGCAGGCCCATCTGTAAGTGATAGCTTGCGCCATCTTTCCGTTTCGGATCATGCGATCCAAAACCCTATCTGGTATTAGCATAAGTTTCCCTATGTTATCCCAGTCTTACAGGCAGGTTGCCTACGTGTTACTCACCCGTCCGCCGCTAGCCCCCGAAGGGACTCGCTCGACTTGCATGTATTAGGCACGCCGCCAGCGTTCGTCCTGAGCCAGGATCAAACTCTCCATTAAAGTTTTTGATCTGACATCAAGTCAACGTGACTTTTGTTACGATTTGTGATACTTGGATTCTATCTGGTTTTCAAGGAACTAATCACGATTGCTCATGTTTTGCACCGCTGATGTTTTTTCATTTATCAGAGGCGACGTTTATTAATATAGCATATGCCCTAGACTAATGCAAGAACATTTTTTAAAAATGAAACGTGTCACTGGGGGACTGAACAGAATGCTGCGAATCGCAAGCTACAACATCCATAGCGGAAAAGATATGTTTTGGCGCAATCGCCTCGATGCGATGGCAGATGTACTGGCACAAAGCAGCGCTGATCTGATCGGTCTCCAGGAAGTGCACCAAAATTCGCGAATGGGCTTTCAAGCAGCTTATCTGGCCGAGCGACTCCACTATGTATATGCATTCGCCCCAGCTTTGGCTATCGCAGACGGCCAATTCGGTAATGCCCTTCTTTCAAGGTTTCCTCTTACTTCTGCGGAATCCATCCGCTTGCCCGCGACGCGCGAGCCAAGGATGCTTCTGTACGCCACCGTACCTGCCTGCGACCGCGAAATCTCCATCATGGTCACCCATTGCAGTTTAGACAAAACAAGCCGCCTCCAACAGCTCCAATACATTACGGGCCTCGTAGCAGAAAAAAAAGACACCCCGCTGCTCTTGCTGGGTGACTTTAATTCTTCAAGCGTTACGTTCCATCCGGATTTGGTCGACTGCGCAGTTGCCATGAACCAAACAAATCAGTCGACGCTCGTCCCGATCAAGAAGCGACTTGATTACATTTTTGCTTCGACTCAGTGGAGCATCAAAAACTACACCGTGTTGCGGGCAAAATGCTCCGACCATTACCCGCTGCTGGTTACACTGGAACTGCCTGAACAGCTAGCTCCTGCAAAATAAAGTCTTTTACGTCCACAAGGCGCGCCGGTCTCTTCATGACGTGCTTTGCTCCTGCCACAATCAGCGGAACAAGTGAATCGCGCTTATGCAAGGAGCCGTGGCTACCACCACCAAGATGCGTCGGTGCATACTCTGAATAAAACTCGTATGCCGGGGCAGCCGTAATGATGACCACCTCGTCATTTCTGGCAAAAAGCGCACCATGTAAACGACTCAATGCATCCGGATAGCTGTCAAAGAAAATATTTCCTTGTGAGTCGAGCTGCAAATCAAGGACTTTCAAATCTCCCTCGATGGTCCACTGCATTCCATAACAATCGGACTGCCCTCCGCCTTTTCGATATTTGAGCGTGTTATGCCCTCGTCCGCCATTTTGCACATGAACCCACCCGTTCTCCTTCCAGGCAATGAGGTCAATCCGTGGCTCACCCGTAACGGCAGCCACGATCTTTGGCGTCAATCCATCGTACATCGGATACAGATAGGTCATCCGCTCGTTATTGCAGATAACGATCTCATCTTCTTTCTTGATCTCCTCGCCCAACTTATGCAGTCGAAACGAGGCGAGCAATTTTTCCAGCTCGATATTATGAGAATCATCCAAGCCGATCGTCGTTTGGCCATGATCGCTGATAAATATGAAAACATTTTCCTCAAGAGCCTTCTCCCATGATTGAAATGTGTTGAGAAAGCGAGCGATCTGCTGATCGACAGCTGCCAAGTGCTCAGTGGCTTTCATGGGAGAGCGGTGCAACTTGTGGTCGTTATCCGGTAAGTACACAAGTGTAAAATCCGGCTGTTTCCCGCTTGTGACGACCTCAATCAGAACATCGATTGCGTATGCGTCATTGATCCCGTAGGAACCGAGCGATGTATGCCCCATCCCCCACGGAATCGGGCGAAAAATGTTTGGAACAGCCATGGTCCCCATGCTAAAAATAGAAGGTCCGCTCACTTTCCGCGGCATCTGTCCACCAGTTACGGCTTGCAGCGCGAGAGGTAGCTGCAAGGTATGCTTTTTATGTCCGCGGTGGGCAATCACATTGATGGAGCCGGAAACGAAGCCTTGTTCCTCCAGCACTTCATGAATCGTTTTGACATATCGGCTCAAATGCTTCTCATTCAAATCATAGAGCACGTTTTGTGCACAGTGGGCGATCCCTATTTTGGCAACAGGCATGGCACCATTGATGTAATTAATGATTTTTTTCGTATCTGGTTCATACCAAACAAGGCCCGGCACCGTATGTTGATCGGGATAGACCCCTGTGATAAGCGAGCAATCAATGGAGGCCGTCATTGTTGGAAAAACGGTCGCACAATCGTTAATGTACTGACCGTGTTCCATCATGTATTGAAATGCTGGTGCTTTATTTTCGGCAACACATTGCTCCAAGACATCGGGCATCATTGAGTCAACAAGGAAAAGAAGTACCTTTTTCATCCTGTACCTCCCTCACCCCCTACGAGAGTCAATCCGTATCCGTTAGTCTTGGCCTTTGCCGATCATCTATGCATGGATGTGCTTACTGTTTATCGATGCGAATGCTGTCTTTGTTTACGGTCAGCTGCAATCCAGCCGCTTTCGCAACCGCATCGGTCAGTGATGTGTACACAGGATCAGTAGCACTTTCCGCCTGATTGCCTTGCAGTTGTTTCAGAACACTCGTGCGGATCGAAACATTCGATCCCTGTTTGGTGAACAACGGGGCGATCGCCGGAAACGCAACGCCATTGATTAGAATCTGTTCGTCCTGCTCCTCGATGCGGAAATTCTTCACACCCTCGGTCTTCAACCCCGCAATCACTTGAGCGATATCGTCAGAGACAATGACATCCGGCGTCAAACCAACATGGTTAACGACTCGATGCTTCGGAGTGAAATATTCATGCAGCGTAATTTTCAATGCATCGCCATCGACGAGCGGTATGACTTGCTGGGCGCTTCCTTTTCCGAATGTTTTGGTGCCAACTAGCTTGGCGATCCCATTGTCCTGCAGCGCGCCGGACAACATCTCTGAGGCTGATGCTGTAGAATCGTTGACAAGGATGCTCACAGGAAATTTGACGGTTTGGCCGTTGTAGACGCGGGTAGACACCTCAATTCCATTGCGGTTGGTGGTATACATCAGGATGCCGTCCTCCATGAAAAGAGATGCGATATCCCGGGCCGAGCTCAAATAGCCCCCGCCGTTATCCCGCAAATCCACAATCAGCCCTTTCAGCGGCCGGTTGCCTTGGGTCAGCGTTTGCAGCGATTTTTGGAACTGCTCTCCGGCATCGGAGCTGAATGTATCCAAGCGAATATAGCCGATGTCATCCGTAAAGTGAGCCGCCGTCGTTTCGGGAATTTCCAATACAGCACGGTTCATCTTGACAGTGAACTGCCGTTTTTCTTCCGCGCGGTAAAAGACGAACGACGCACCTGTCCCTTCATCTCCTTTTAAAAACGTAAAGACGTCTTCAAACGACTTTCCCTTCATTGCCGTTCCATCGACAGTCAGAAGCAAATCTCCCGCTTCCACGCCAGCCACCTCAGCAGGTGAATTGGCAACCACCTCGCGGATCATTGGAAGATCGCCCGACATGCGCAGTTTGAAGCCGAAACCGACGATTTCATTTTCGACCGCCTCCTGAAACTGCTTCAATTCTTCCTTGCTGAAAAACATTGTGTACGGATCATTCAATGTGCCAAGCATTCCGGCAATCGCGAGACGCTCCAGCTTTTTTTGATCGAGGCCGCTTTGCTTTTGCCACGCCGCCAGTCGTGTCTTCAGCTCAGGCAACGTATCATCATCGGCAGCGTACACATAAGCGCCTTTTGTTTGTTTGCTCAATTCCTCGCTGACCGTCTTCAAGGCACCCGTTACGAGCTGAGCTACCTTCGGCTTGCTGATATGGAAAGATACGAGGTCAAAGAAGATGTCATCAAACTCATTGGCCGTTGTCGGTTGCCCCGCTGCCTGTGCGATCGGCACAGCACCAAACATAAGCACCAGCGAGAGTGAGACGGACTGCAGCATTTTCTTCATTTCTGTTCCACCGCCCCTTTCAGCGTATCTAGCGGAATGCGCAGTGCGCTGGTTCCGTAATCCTGGTACGTATCACTGCCTGAGTACGCTGCGTATTCTTTGTCGTATATTTCTTCATAGCGCCAAACTTTTCGTACGAGCAAATTGGTCTTGTGATCGAGGTAATACTTTGTAACAAACGTCGGGACGCTCTTCAGCCTTCCAGCTCCCAATTGCAGCTTTGCGGATTGTGTTCGCAGCCTGTCGGACGGAATCCATTCCGTGATGACATCGTAATCACCAAACGATTGCTTCAAGTAACGGGCATTGAGCTTTGTCACCCGATCGAAGACCGATTGCTTGTCCACCCATTCATGCATGTAATCAATCGTCGATTTGGATTGTTTGGACCAAGTATCCTCTTCGAAATCATGCAAATATTCGACGTTCGCAGAATCGTCATAGTACGTTTCCAGCTTTTGCAGCACGAGGCTTTCAGGCGCTTGGTAGTAACCCGTGACATGGCTGAACTTACCCTCATTGTCCACCGTTTGCTGATATTTAAACGAGTACCCGTTCAACTGCGACTCACCCTGGATGGTCACATTCGGTGTATTGTCGGTACGGTGCAGCGCATACGACAAGTCATTCGCAAAACTCGATTGCTGCGCGAGCAAGTTTAGTTCTTGCTTGATCGAATCAATCATCAAGGCGTGATGCATTTGCGTTTCTTTGTCTCTGCTCGTGTCAAGCAGCTGCTGAATCTCACTATCTTTTTTCAATTCGTTCAAATAATACACGGCATTGAGCAGCGCATGGTCGTTTTGCGGAAACTGTGTATAAAGATCGATCGCGTTCTGGGTATTCCCGCGTTTCGCTTCCATTGCCGCCTCATAAGTAGCAAGTGCCTGCCATTCTTGGCTTTGCGGTTTGATTTTGGATTCGTAGGTGCGAAGATGGGCGAGCACCGTGTCAAAAATTTTCGGATCTTCCGTTTCGATTTTCAATGCAAGATCGTACACATTCGCAACCAATAATTCCAGTGTGTCCGAGAGAACGACTTTATCCGCGAAATAAGCGTCTATAGATAGAAAAGCTTCTTTCATATTCTCCTGCAGCGACACTTCCGGGTTCCAGCTTAAATAGTAGTGAACCCCAACTTGGTTGTAAAATTTCTCATCGGCCAGCTTTTGCAGCGTCTTCCACGTATTCGCTTCGTCATTGTAATTGCGGATTCTGGCTGCTGCTTTTACATAAAGCGATTCATCCGGACTGATTTGATCGGTATATACGCCAAAGAGCGGAAAAATATCTTCAATCTCAGGCACGATCGGGAATTTTGTCTGGCTCGGATCAAGCAGCGGCAAAATCGGCCCCGCCGCCATGTAGCCCAGCATGTTGACCGCAAGGATGGCACCGTCACCCCGAGTCAGCTTGTCCGTTTGTTGGCCTGCTTGTAAAAGTAGAAACAGCTTCTTGCTCATGTCGTCATTTGCCGCTGGACCAGAATGGAACAGTGCAAACAGTTGGGTGACTTCACCTTTTGTAATCGGTTGATTGGGATGGAACTCCTTACCGGAGAAAATCCGCTCCAATGCATTGGGACCGTACATTTTGTTAAAAGCGATCTCCATTCTGAGCACCGGCTGGTACAGCCATGTCATCCGGTCGACATCCACATAGGGTAGATGCGGTTCGTCAAAGCCTTCACCTAGGCCGAGCTCGTCATGCTCCGAAAGCATGAGCAATGGATAAAACACCTGTTCGTTTTGTGAAAACAAACGATCCAGAACGACCATGAATTCCCCTCGCGTCATGTATCGGTCTGGCTCAAATTTCGCACTTCCTTTTGCACCGCTGAACAAGCCATTTTCATAGCCGTACACGATCGCATTTTTTGCGTAATGCTTGCTGATATCACTAAAAGGCAACGCAGCAGGTGCAGCCCCCGCCACCGTTGGCAAGAGCAGTGATCCTATCAGGGCGCATCCGGAAATGATTTTTATCATTGACACAGGCATCCTCCTAAACGAGAATCCGTCCACACTCATCACAATGTACCAAACCTTTCCCCCTGCGCCATTCATTGCGGTTATGGAGGGAGAGCTCACGGAAACAACCGGTACAAGCCTCTCCCTTTACTTCTACAATCGGGTTTTGCTTTAATTTCGCCAAGCGGTAATATTCGGCAGCCCATTCTTCCGGCAGGCTTTGGCCCAATATAGCCAGTTCGAAATCAAGCTCCTGCATCCGCTGCAGCAGCTTGAGTAACTGCGCTTCCTGTTCATCGTCGAATTGGGCGAGTGCCTTGCGGGCAAGCCATAGCTCCTGTTCTGCAAGCAGCTGGGCGATCTCCTCATCAGGTGTAGTCGGATTCACAAGCGCCGCCGCCTTTTGTTCACAGAGGGCCACACTTTGTGCAAGCTCCCCCTGCATTTTCTCCAATTGCGCATGAGCGGCACGCGCCGCTACCAACGATTCTTGCTTCACATGCCATTCCAACAACTGCTTTACAGACGCCATGCCTCTCACCTCTTTTACATATACGTGAACGGATCAGTGTGGATGGCTGACGCCACGACTTCTGTTGTGTATCCGTTTTGTATAAGTCGGTCTCGCAAAAAATCGGCCACTTTGCCCTTCATGATTTTTTCAATGTTATGTCCCGCATCGATCAAATGCATGCCATCTGCCATAGCATCATGCGCCGTATGGTAGTAGATATCGCCAGTAATAAGCACGTCTGCACCGCGGAACGCTGATTTACCAACAAAGGAATTGCCGTCGCCACCGACAACCGCGACTTTTTTGATCGTCGCGTCCAGCGGCCCGACAACACGCAGGCCAGTCAATCCGAACACTTGCTTCACATGCTGTGCCAGTTCCTTCAACGTCTGCGGCTGTGGCAGCTTACCGATGCGTCCGATGCCGTACGACTTACCAGGCAGTTCAAGTGGATACACATCATAAGCGACTTCCTCATAAGGATGAGCCGCCTTCATTGCTTTAATCACAGCCGATTGTTTGGATGCCGGCACGATGGTTTCCAATCTCACTTCTTCCACTTTTTCGAGCTTTCCATGCTTTCCTATGTATGGGGTAGTGCCTTCTTGTGCCAAAAACGTCCCGGTGCCTGGCGCAGCAAAAGTGCAATGGCTGTAATTGCCGATCGCACCTGCACCTGCTTGACCGATCGCATCGCGAACGACATCCAGATGAGTGGTCGGCACGAATACCACCAGCTTTTTCAACGAGTCTGTATAAGAAGGATCGAGCACTTCCACCTGTGTCAAGCCGATAGCCTCCGCTAGCCAATCGTTAATCCCGCCATCTGTGGCGTCCAAATTCGTATGGGCTGTGTAAACGGCAATATCATTCTTGATCAGCTTTTCAAACGTTTTGCCAGCGGCCAAATCGGTGCGCAAATGCTTCAATGGGCGAAAAATGATCGCGTGATGGGCAATGATCAAATCCACCCCTTGCTCGATCGCTTCGTCCACGACGTTGTCTAGGACGTCGAGTGCGACCATCACCTTTTTGATCGGCTTTTGCAGCGTTCCCACGTGCAAGCCGATCTTGTCCCCCTCCATCGCGTATGCTTTTGGAGCAAGCAGCTCCATATATTGAATTATGGTTTGTCCGTTTGCAAACATGCGATCACCTCATTCATCCAGTCCAAATCTGCTTGTATATGTGTAAGCTTTTCCGACGCTTCCGTGCGTGCGGAGCTTTCGATCTGCTTTTTAATCGATTCCCACTTATTTTTTTCCCGCTCCCATTTTTGTGCGAGGATGGCGGGCTTTTTTTGCCATAAAAACGGTCCGATGCGGAACAGCTCGGTTGTCATACGGTCTTGTCCCTCGTAAGGCACGACCGGCTCCCCTACTTCTGCCACCAATATCTCGTAAATGACGCCGTCCTCTTCAAGGATCGTTTCGTCGATCAATTGCCAGCCGTTTTCGTACAGCCAACGCCGGACAAGCTCCTCACCGACATTAGGCTGCAGCACCAGCCGCTTCACGCCCGGAAGCTTGTTGCGCCCATCCTGCAAAATGGAGACGATCAACTGCCCGCCCATCCCGGCGATGCAAATCACATCGACCTCGCCTGGGGACAGGACTGCAAGCCCGTCTCCTTTTCGCACCTGCGCACGAACGCGGGTCGCCAGCCCATTGATTTGACGGCAAGCTGCTTGGTATGGCCCTTCGTTAAGCTCCCCTAGAATGACATGGGATGCGATATTATTCAGTAACAAATAAGCAGAAAGCAGTGCATGATCCGATCCGATGTCCGCCACGCGAGCACCGGCAGGGCAATACGCTGCAATCGTTTGAAGTCGTTTCGATATAGGAATTGTTGTCATTTCTTTCCCCCGCTGCATTGCTGTTATTCTCCACTATTCTACCTTATTTACTAGCAAAAGCCTAACAAAAGAAACCCCGTCAGCTCGACAAAAGCTGATCGGGGTTTCTCGTCTGGATTCAACAACCAATTTGACGAGCGATGACAGTGCGCAGGATTTCCGACGTTCCTTCGCCAATTTCCAACAGGCGAGCATCGCGGAAAAATCGCTCCACCTGATACTCTTTCATATAGCCGTAGCCGCCGTGGATCTGGATGGCCTGGTGCGTAGCAGCCATCGCCACCTCGGATGCGTACAGCTTTGCCATTGCCGCTTCTTTTGAAAAGGGGCGACCTTGGTCTTTGAGCCATGCGGCTTTGTACACCATCGTGCGGGCAAGCTCGATTTGCATCGCCATATCCGCCAGCTTGAACTGAATCGCCTGGAAGTTGGAGATCGATTGACCGAACGCTTGGCGCTGCTTGGCATATGCCAGCGCTTTGTCAAAAGCAGCCTGAGCGATCCCGACTCCCATCGCGCCGATACCGATTCGGCCGCCGTCAAGGGTGATCAGGAACTGCTTGAAGCCTTCCCCCATTTTGCCTAGCACCATGTCCTCGTCCACCTGTACCCCTTCAAGAACAAGCTCTGTCGTGTTCGAGCTATGCAGCCCGAGTTTTTCGTAATTGTCGATGACACTGAAGCCTTTCGCATCGGTCGGCACGATAAATGCCGTAATCCCTTTTGCTCCTTGGCTCTTATCCGTAACTGCCGTCAAAGCAAGGAATTTGGCGTAGGAAGCATTGGTGATAAAGCATTTGGAGCCATCGATCACCCAGCCGTTGTCAGTCTTTACAGCAGTGGTGCGCGTACCGCCCGCATCGGAACCAGCACCAGGCTCCGTGAGACCAAATGCGCCCATGCTTTCACCAGAGCAAATCCGCGATAAGTAGCGCTGCTTCTGCTCCTCGGTGCCAAACAATGAAAGGGGAGCACCGCCAAGCGAAATGTGTGCAGAGTACGTGATGCCTGTCGAACCGCATGCACGGCTAAGTTCTTCTACCACGATGGCGAAGCTGATCGTATCCGCCCCTGCGCCTCCATAGTTCTCCGAAAATGGCAAGCCCATCAGCTCGAGCTTCGCCATCTCTTGGAAGATCTCTACCGGAAAGCGCTTACTTTTATCCCTTTCATCAGCACTCGGAGCCACGACTTCATCAGCGAATTCACGAATCATGTTGTGGAGCATCCGTTGTTCTTGTGTCAAATCAAAATTCATTTGTGCTCACCTCACCTTATCATTTATTCCGTTATTCTTGTTGACTGAGCGTTTGTTCAGAATGATACTTTTATTATACACAAGCCAGTTACAATTGTGTGTGAATTGAAAAAAGCGAGAAGAGAGATTAGAAAACCTGGCTACGCCAAGCTTTTGGCGGAGCCGCGGTTGCACAAAAAGACCCCGCCTATTACAGGCGGAGCCATGTGAACCACTGCTGTCGTGTAAAGAAAAAAAACAGCGAGCTGATGAAAATTTTGATGAAAAGCAACAGTTGAATCGTATCTTGCTTTGCCTGCGAGATGTACAGCGATTGCACCTCCGCACCAAAGAAAAACAAAATGCCGCAGATGCAAAGCGCTCCGGCGATTCGTGGATTGCGCTGATTGAGAAGAAAGCCTACCCCAATCATAAACAACGCAAACGGCACCCAGTACAGTTCAGCGAGCCACCAGCTGTACAACGCGCTTACCCGATCCAGCGTCACATATCCGTAGAGCAAGCCTAAACCGATGAAGCCGCAGTAAACCAAGTACAAGAAACGAAAAATAAGTCCATTCAAACAAAACAGAAGGCAGATCGCCAACAAAAACATCATCAGCATATCAGTCGCTGCGTCGATTTGCTTCAGAAAATAGACGCCTCCGAAAATTAGCAGCAAAAAGGATAGGAGCAAGGAGACGTGTGTAAAGACGGGTGAAAACCGTCGACAAACGTGTGCCAATATGTAGAAAAAAAGTGTGATGCAGGAAGAAATGGTAATTTGCATTAGAAAGCTGAAATCGTTAAAATGAAAGGCAAGCAAGATGAAGCCGGCGATGACGGCAGCGCCAACGAGCCAAAACAGGATCATTTTCCATGATACGGTATTGTTCCAGCCTACTCCTTGCTGAGAGCCTGAAGTGTTTTTCGACCGGCCACCTACAGCCTGACCTGCTGCAACTTGCGAATCCGCTTGCGCTGCTCGCTCTCCTTCGGTGTACAGATTCAGCAAAAAAATGCAGTAATGCTCGGGCAGCAAATGATTTTTTCGCCAATGCTCAATTTCTTTGACAATGATCTTCTTACGCTGATCCTCCATGGAGAACCCCCTTACAAAACGAGTGAGGATGAGGGATATACAATAGAAAAGCCTACGCCCTCCCAAATGCGAAAGCGTAGGCCAGCATCTATTTAATTATCGGCTATTCAAGAAAATCTTTTAAGCGTTTGCTACGGCTCGGATGGCGCAATTTGCGTAGTGCTTTCGCCTCAATTTGTCGAATACGCTCACGAGTGACACCGAACACTTTTCCTACCTCTTCCAGTGTGCGTGTGCGTCCATCGTCGAGGCCAAAACGCAAGCGAAGAACGTTTTCTTCCCGATCGGTCAATGTATCCAGCACGTCTTCGAGCTGCTCTTTCAACAGTTCATAGGCAGCTGCATCGGAAGGAGCGAGTGCTTCCTGATCCTCGATGAAATCGCCCAGATGGGAGTCGTCTTCTTCCCCGATCGGTGTTTCCAAGGATACAGGCTCTTGCGCAATCTTCATGATCTCCCGTACTTTTTCCGGAGTCAAATCCATCTTTTCCGCAATCTCTTCAGGCAACGGTTCTCGTCCAAGCTCTTGGAGCAATTGGCGTGACACACGGATCAGCTTGTTGATTGTCTCCACCATGTGCACCGGAATTCGGATGGTACGCGCTTGGTCAGCAATCGCACGAGTAATCGCCTGGCGAATCCACCATGTGGCATACGTACTGAACTTGTAGCCTTTGCGATAGTCGAATTTCTCCACCGCTTTAATCAAGCCCATATTACCTTCTTGGATCAAGTCAAGGAAGAGCATGCCGCGTCCAACGTACCGCTTGGCGATACTGACCACGAGACGCAGGTTGGCTTCTGCCAGACGGCGCTTCGCTTCCTCATCACCTTGCTCGATACGCTGTGCCAGCTTGATCTCTTCTTCAGCAGAAAGCAGAGGAACACGACCGATCTCTTTCAAATACATGCGTACCGGGTCGTTAATTTTGATTCCAGGCGGGACAGAGAGATCATCGAAATCGAATTCCTCAGAATCCTCATCTTTCATCATCTGATCGACATCTTCTTCGTTTTCGTTCGATACTTCTACGCCCTGATCCCCAAGGAACTCGAAGAACTCATCAATTTGGTCCGAGTCTTGCTCAAATCCGGAGAGACGATCAATGATCTCTTTGTATGTCAGTACGCCACGTTTTTTGCCTAGCTCAACCAGTTGTTCCTTTACCTGTTCAATGGATGTGGCCTCCATGTCAGGAGTCATGTTTTGCTTGTTCATCTACTTTCCCTCCTTCCTCGGGAATGTTAATGATCCTACCCTTCCTTTAAAGCATTTTCTAATTCATGAATCTTCATTCCCACAAGGCGAGCTTGATCCATCAATTGCTTACGTCGTTCTTCCTCTTCACATTCGCCGCGCTGAGTCATCAGGAAATTGTACTCCTCACGCAAACGTTCCAACTCAAAACTTTGTAACGGGTAGATATTCACTTGTCTGATGTAGTCACTAATCTCTTTGTCAGAAACGTCTTCGTTGCACTCCATCATAGCCAATCCCGAGGCTAGTTGCTTTAAGTTTTCATCGTCCAGATAACGGATAAAATCACCAGGATCTTCCGGATTGCCTTCGGCATAGAAAGCATAAAGATAAGCCGCTAGCGCGTTGTGTTCGTCCTGCTGGAAATCCACCTTGCATTCTTCCCGCACACGGTCAGCGACATCCTGGCTTTTCATCATATAATGGAGCAGCATTCTCTCCGCTTTTGCATGAGCCGTCACAGGAGGCGAATTTTTTGCACCCACAAATTTGCCATTATTTATACTATTATTCCATACTGGCTCTACTTTATCCCTTTGCTCATTTATTTTTTGCTTGTTCTTGTGCACCTGACGAGCTTCTGCCTTGATGGTCTCCAAGGGCACCGTAAATTCATCAGCTAGCTGCCGCTCATACATGTCCCGCTCAATCGGGCTACTTAGCTGCGTGATTACTTCCAGCGCCTCCTGGATGTATTTTGCCTCATCATGCTTATCATGTAATACGCGCTTGCCCCGCAAATGTTTCAATCGAAACTGTGTGACAGGCATTGCCTGCAAAATGACCTTTTGCGAAAAGGCGTCTGCTCCGTACTTTTTGATAAAGTCATCGGGATCAATTCCCTGCGGGAGTGGTGCAATGCGCACCGTGCATCCCACCTGCTGCAAAATTCCCAGCGCCTTCGCCGTCGCTTCCTGACCGGCATTATCACCGTCATAACAAAGGATAACCTGTTCTGCATTCCTTCGGATCACGCGGGCATGTTGCTCCGTAAAAGCCGTGCCTAATGTGGCGATGCCGTTTTTGATCCCTGCTTGCCATGTCGAAATCACATCCATATATCCTTCAAATAAAATGGCTTGATTCCGCTTGCGGATGTGCGTGCGTGAGCGGTGCAGGTTAAATACGGTTCTGCTCTTGTTAAACAGGCTTGTTTCCGGACTGTTCAAATACTTGGGCTGTATATTTTCTGTTGCCCGCCCGCCAAATCCGATGACCTCTCCTTGGGAATCCTGAATCGGAAACATAATCCGGCCTCGAAACCGATCAAAGATTCGCCCGTTGTCATTTTGCGCCAAAAGTCCCGCCTCGACCATTTCCTGGGGCTCAAACCCTCTCTTTTTCAAAAAATGAGTCGTAAAGTCCCAGGAATCAGGCGCAAAACCGATTTGAAATTCATCAATGATCTGTCTTGACAGCCCCCGTTTCTCCACATAGCGTAACGCTGCTTGTCCGTATGGCGTGGACGTAAGTACGTGATGATATAGTTTCGCCACGAGACGATGCGCTTCATACATGACTGCCTTGCTGTCCTGCTCCATTGGTGACTCTGCCTGCTCATAAGGCATTGTCAGACCAACGCGCTCAGCCAGCTTTTTGAGCGCTTCCGGAAAGGTCAAACCCTCGATCTGCATGACGAACGAAAACACATCACCACCAGCGCCGCAACCAAAACAGTGGAAGAATTGCCGTCCCCCATTCACATTAAACGAAGGGGATTTCTCGGAATGAAACGGGCACAGGCCCACGAGCGCTCTTCCGCTTTTTTTTAGTTGAACATATTCGCCGATGATATCGACAATGTCCACCGCTGAACGAACCTGCTGGACAAATTCGTCATTGGATTTAGCCATGCGTGTTAGCACCTTTCTTGTACAGATAGGAAACCTATCCAGTATAAGTGCAACTAAGGCTTCGCCGCAAAGCAAAGCTTGACGAGCCTGTTTTCTAACAATGAGTTAATGTAGTTCGTCAAATTTCGGCAAATTCCTGCTGCCCTCGTTATTTTTTCGCCTGATTTCTCTTGATAATCTCCAAAATGATGTTTGCCGTCTCTTCGACAGCCTTTTGGGACACATCGATGATTGGACAACCAATACGCTCGATGATTTTACGCGAGTACTCCAGTTCCTGGTTAATTCGGTCTAAATTGGCATAATTGGCTTGAGCTGTAAGTCCCAGCGCTTTTAACCGCTCCGTTCGGATTGCGTTCAAGTGCTCCGGATTGATGATCAGTCCGATACAACGCTCTTTCGGCACTTGGAACAATTCCTCCGGCGGGTCAACCTCCGGCACGATCGGCACGTTGGCCACTTTCAGCCGCTTGTTCGCCAAGTACATGGACAGCGGCGTTTTGGAGGTGCGCGAAACGCCGATCAGCACGACGTCGGCGCGCAAAAGGCCCCGAGGGTCCCTGCCATCATCATATTTGACTGCGAACTCGATGGCATCCACTTTCCGAAAATACTCCTCGTCAAGGCGGCGCACAAGTCCTGGCTTTCCCGTTGGCGACACGTTTAATGTCTCTTGCAGGGTCAACAGCAGAGGGCCCATGATGTCGATGATCGGAATGCCCGCTGCGGCCGCACACTCCATAATGTACGCTTTTAATTCTGGAATCACTAGCGTAAACACAATCATCGCCTTTGACTCTTTTGCCGAGGCGATCACCTCGTCAATCGACGTTTTATCTTCAATATAGGGGTACTTCTGAATGTCAATCAGACGAGAATCAAACTGACTGACTACGGCGCGAACGACAAGCTCGGCCGTCTCGCCGATGGAATCTGATACGACGTAGATAATTTGACCCGATTGATCGTTGCTCATCGCTTCTCCTCCTACAAAAAGGGCTCGCTGCCAAGCTCGACAAAAGCTCTGGCAATGGTTGTCTTGGTTACCCGGCCAATCAGCTCCGATTGACGGCTGTCTTCCTCGGCCGGCCTGACCACAGGAAGCGAATCAATCTGGAAGTCGATCAGTTTTTTCGCCGCCATAAACAGGCTCTCTTCCGGAGCGCAGGTGACGATGTTGGGCATACGAGTCATGATAATGCTGACAGGAATCCCTTCCAAACCTTTGTTCCCAAGAGATGCGCGCAGTAAATCCTTGCGGGAGACCACACCAGCCAAATACCCTTTTTGGTTTACCACATACAAGGTTCCTACATCCTCGAGAAAGAGCGTTACGATGGCATCATATACAGAAGCATTCTCCTGCACGACGATCGGCACGGCCTTGTAATCGTTGACGAGCATCTTGTGCAGGCGTTCGCTGATCACCGTTCCCGCTTGTTTTCCGGCATAAAAATAGCCGACACGCGGTCTTGCATCCAGATACCCGGACATGGTCAAAATCGACAAATCTGGTCGAAGGGTTGCCCGTGTCAAATGAAGTCGTTCTGCAATCTGCTCACCGGTGATTGGCCCATGATCTTTCACGATCTGTAAAATATGCTCTTGTCGTTTCGTCAGTTCGATGACAAATCACCACCGATCCTTACATCTTTATATGTCTAGTATTACTCTCTTTTTAGCAAATCTCCTGCTTTGCGACAGAAAAATGTAAAGCCTCCGTTTCAATCGGAGGCGAATATACTAGAAAAAAGTCGAATCTTGAAAGTGAAGTGGGCGAGCAAGATGCCCGCCCACACTTGATCATACGGCGTGGATTGGTGTTTTATGCAAACACGATCTTGGCAAAATCCGCATAGGCAAAAATCGTTTTCGCCACATTTGCGAGCAAAGCAAGTCGATTTTGGCGGACCCGCTCATCCTCGACCATGACCATGATCTGTTCAAAGAAGGTCTGGATCGGTTCGCGCAAGGACGCCAGAATTTCCAGCATTTTCACAAAATCGCCAGTCGCTTCCACCTGTGACAGCTCTTGCTTTACAGATACATACGCCTGATGCAGCGATTTTTCCACCTCTTCGGTGAATACCGCCTCGTCAATTTCCAAGCTAGTCGCTTTTTGCGCCAGATTGTTAACGCGATTGAACTGCTCTACTGTCAGCTTGAACGAATCGTCGCGAACGATTTCCATCAATGCTTTCGCACGCGCCAGAACGTTTGGCACAACCGACAGGTCGGTAGCCAGCACCGCGTCGATCACGTCGTAGCGGACGCCTTCTTCTTGCAGCACGTTTTTCAGGCGGAGCGCAAAGAAATCGAACAAGTCTTTTTTCACGTCAGCCGCTTCCCGCTTGTTCACGCCTTGCGCTTGATAGTTAGCCAGGGCGATATCAAACAGCGCATCAAGCGAAAGCGTCCAGTTGCGTGCAACCAGGATATTGACAATCCCTGCAGCCAGGCGACGCAAGCCATAAGGGTCTTGAGAGCCGGTTGGAATGATGCCGATCGCAAAGCAGCCCACGATAGTATCGAGTTTGTCGGAAATGGAGACGACAGCGCCTTCCGCCGATTCTGGCAAGATGTCGCCGGCAAAACGCGGCAGGTAGTGCTCGAAAATCGCATGTGCAACCGCCTCGGTTTCTCCCGCTTTTTTAGCGTAATCTTGACCCATGATCCCTTGCAGTTCCGGGAACTCGTTGACCATGTTTGTGACCAAGTCGAATTTAGCGATGGACGCCGCGCGTTCGACGGTCGCGATATCGGCCATAACCGCGTCTGCGATTTGATCGGCATTTTTTACGGTACGGCGCACTTTATCGGCGATTGTGCCCAATTCTTCATGGAACACGATGTTTTCCAGCTTTGCGATGCAGTCCGCGATTGCCAGCTTCTGGTCTTCGGTATAGAAGAACCGTGCATCAGCCAAACGGGCACGCAGCACTTTTTCATTCCCTTTCGCAACCGTCTCAAGCGAGCGGGAATCCCCGTTACGTACGGTCACGAAATGGTTCAACAGCTTGCCCTGCTGATCTTGTACCGGGAAGTAACGCTGGTGCTCACGCATCGAGGTGATCAACACTTCGCGTGGGATGTTGAGGAAATCCGCTTCAAACGTTCCGAACAGCGCTGTTGGGTATTCGAGAAGATGAACGACCTCATCCAAAAGGCCTTCATCGATCGGGATGATCCAGTTTTGTTTTTGCTCCAATTCTTTCAATTGGCGCACAATCACTTCTTTGCGTTCCTCAGGGTCAACCATGACGAACTGGTCAGCAAGCAGCTGTTTGTAATCCGCCGCGTTCGTAACGGTGACGTCGTGGCCGAGGAAACGGTGTCCACGGCTGACACGGCCTGTTTGCACGCCTTCGATTTCAAACGGGATGATTTCGTCGCCGAACAATGCGATCATCCAACGGATCGGACGGGCGAATTTGAGCTCATGCGCGCCCCAGCGCATGTTTTTCGGAAAGCTCATACCGACGATCACGTCTTTAATCGCTGGCAGCAGCTCGGAGGTTGCACGTCCCACTTCATTTTTACGTGCATGGACGTATTCAACACCGTTCACTTCTTTGAAATAGAGCGCCTCCGGATCAACGCCGTTGCTACGCGCAAAACCAAGCGCCGCTTTCGACCAGTTGCCCGCTTCGTCTTGGGCGATTTTTTTCGCCGGCCCCTTCGCCTCATCATTGCGGTCTGCCTGTTGTTCACTCACACCCGCCACCAGTACGGCCAAGCGGCGTGGGGATTCGTACAGGTTAATTTGATCGAACGAGATTCGTTCGGTTTGCAGCCATTTTTCCAGCTTTTCCTTCAGTTGCGCTGCAGCCGGTGCTACGAAACGGGCTGGCAGCTCTTCCATTCCGATTTCCAGTAATAGATCGCGTTTACTCATGGCTATTCGCCCCTTTCGCAAGCATCGGGAAGCCGAGACGCTCCCGCTCTTTGTAATAGGTACTCGCAATTTCGCGCGCCAGGTTGCGCACCCGCGCAATGTAGCCTGTACGCTCGGTTACGCTGATCGCACCGCGCGCATCGAGCTGATTGAACGTATGGGAGCATTTCAGCACGTAGTCATAGGCCGGGAACACGAGACCTTCCTTCATGACGCGCTTCGCTTCTGCTTCATAGGTGTTGAACAGCTTGAACAGCATGTCGGCGTCCGATACTTCAAACGTGTATTTGGAATGCTCGTACTCCGGCTGATGGAACACATCGCCATAAGTAAAGCCATTCACCCACTCAAGGTCAAACACGTTTTCTTTTTCCTGAATGTACGATGCCATCCGCTCCAGGCCGTACGTAATTTCTACGGCCACCGGCTTACAGTCGATACCGCCCACTTGCTGGAAGTATGTGAACTGGGTGATCTCCATCCCGTCCAGCCACACTTCCCAGCCGAGACCCCACGCACCAAGCGTCGGCGCTTCCCAGTTGTCTTCGACAAAACGGATGTCGTGATCGAGCGGTTCGATGCCAAGCGCGCGCAAGCTTTCCAAATACAGCTCCTGGATATTGTCAGGCGACGGCTTCATGATCACTTGAAATTGGTGATGCTGATACAGACGGTTCGGGTTTTCCCCGTAACGGCCGTCAACCGGGCGGCGAGAAGGCTCCACATAAGCCACGTTCCACGGCTCAGGTCCGATACTGCGCAAAAACGTCATCGGGCTCATCGTACCCGCACCTTTTTCCACATCGTATGGCTGAACGATGATGCAATTTTGTTTTGCCCAATAATTTTGCAGGGTTAAAATAATGTCTTGAAAATTCATTTTCATCTTCTTTCCACCTCCGTAAAAAGTTCCATGCCAGTAAACCTCTCCGCAACCTGGACGACCGTTCAGATGCGTACGCAAAACTTGTTCATCTCACCCATGGTGTATGCGAATGCGCTTATGAGGCAAATAAAAAACCTCTCCATCCGCTATACCATGCTTCGATGAGCTGGTATAGGGACGAGAGGATCTCCCGCGGTTCCACCCTATTTGGCGCAATGCTATGCAGACATTACACCCACTTTGGTTCAAGATGCTCCGGAATGCCGTTCATCGTCTTGACTACCAGGCTTTCACCTTCCCCGGTTCGCTACACAGCCAGTGGACAACTACTCTTTTCCTTCATTGCATCACAATATGTACGTACTGCTATTGCAAAATATCATAGCGAAAAACACCCCCCCTGTCAACAGGGCGCTTCTCACGGTAGCTTTTCCATCTGATCGAGAAAATTGCGGCTTTTCAAACGGATATCCAAATGTTCGTCGATGAAGCGGCGAAGCACGTGCTTTAACTGGCTGCGCGTCGACGGCTTGACATCAATTTCGCCCAAGCGCTCGAGATCAAACATTTGAAACAGGCGCAGCAGCTTCCAGGTAGTAGGAGTCACCGTGATGGAGTACGGATCGTGAACCTGACAATTAGGGCACAGCAATCCACCGTGCGTGACGCTAATCACAAATGGCTCCTGCGTGCTACCACAATCGGAACAGGCGTGAAGCTGCGGCTTGATCCCCGCCACAATCAGCATTTTGCTTTCAAAAATGCGACTGAGCACTTCCGCATCCCTGCCCTCATCAAGATAGCGCAGCGTGAGCAAGAGCAGTTGAAACAGAAAAGGATTGACCTCACCTTCGTGGGTCAATCGGTCAAAGAGCTCTACGATATAGGCCGTATATGCGGTCAAGAGCAGGTCTTGACGCAGGGCGGCAAATGACTCGACGATCTCGCCTTGTGTTAGATCGGCCATGCCGAAACCGCCTGTTTTTACGAGAAAGTAGCCATAGGTGAATGGTTGAGACACGGCAGCCAGACGGCTTCGCGGCTTCTTAGCACCTCGAGCCATGACGCCGACTTTGCCGTGTTCTCTGGTGAAAAGAGTCAACACTTTGCCCGCTTCTCCGTAGTCAACGGTGCGGATCACGATACCTTCCCATTTTGCAAGCATGTTTACGATTCACCCAGTTCTCCCTGGATCGAATCAGGCTCCTCTTGAATAACTGGGATCGGCTGTTGATCGTGTTCCCGGTACAAGAGATAAGCATGGATGTCACCGGTGGAAGCGAAATAACTCCAAGAAAAGTCACGAAGCAAAATGCATCATCCTTTCCTGTTACGGGCTGTATCCACTTCCTCTATAGCATCCGCTCTCTCGCCTGATTCTATCCTTGAAAAAAATGTCTTACCCGATCCCGTTACTTTTCATCAAAAAAGCCGAAATTGCGCAGCATGCGATCCTGGTTGCGCCAATCTTTCTTCACCTTAATCCACAGTTCCAAAAATACTTTGTCGCCCATCAGCCGCTCGATGTCCATGCGCGCACGTCTGCCAATCTCTTTAAGCATGTCCCCTTTTTTGCCAATGAGGATGCCTTTTTGCGAGTCGCGCTCGGTATAGATCGCCGCATAAATGTACAGCGTTTTGCCGTTGTCGCCGCGCTTCATCTCCTCTACGCCGACCGCAATGGAGTGCGGAATTTCTTCACGCGTCATCTGCAGCACCTTTTCCCGGATGAGCTCAGCCACAATAAAGCGCTCCGGATGATCAGTCACTTGATCAGCAGGGTAATACATCGGCCCTTCTTCCATCTCGTTGTAGATGGATTCAAGCAGCGCTTGCGTGTTGTTTCCTTCCAAAGCGGAAATCGGCACGATCTGTTTGAATGACAGCTGCTGGCGGTAATCGTCGATGATCGGCAGGATCGCTTCGGGATGAATCTTGTCGATTTTGTTAATGACAAGAAAAACAGGTGTCTTCACCTGCTTCAGTCGCTCGATGATATATTCGTCCCCTGCTCCCCGCTTTTCCGTGGCGTCGATGACAAAAAGCACGAGGTCAACTTCATTGAGGGTGTTCTCCGCTACCGAGACCATGTAGTCCCCGAGCTTCGACTTGGGCTTGTGAATGCCCGGCGTATCGAGGAAGATAATCTGCCCCTCAGCAGTGGTGTGAACCGCCGTGATTTTGTTGCGCGTCGTCTGCGGTTTGTTTGACATGATCGCGATCTTTTGACCGACGATATGGTTTAAGAGCGTTGATTTGCCGACATTTGGCCGGCCGACAATCGAGACGAATCCCGATTTGAACACTTGTTTGGTCTTGCTTTTATCCACGTAAATCCTCCTTGGTGAATGCCCCGGGCAACAGGGTTTGGACACTGGTTACACTGACATTATCTTGTAAGTTGGCGAGAATGACCGGCATATCGGCAGGGCACAGCTCCGCGAGCACTTGTCGGCATGCACCGCACGGCGATACAGGGCCAGGCGTATCGGCTACGACCGCAATTGCAGCAAAAGCGTTTTCCCCTTCCGAAACTGCTTTGAAAATCGCTGTGCGCTCCGCACAATTGCACAGCGGGTATGCAGCGTTCTCGATATTACAGCCGAGATACACCTTGCCAGAGGTCGTCAAAAGCGCTGCCCCGACGGGAAACTTGGAATACGGCACATAGGCGTTTTTTCGAGCCGCTACGGCCTGCTGTATCAGTTCCTTTTCGTTCATACACGTCTCCCCTTTTCTTTACTCTCCCCAAGGCTTTCTTACATCAGCCACTCCGCAATTTTGCGGTACAACGGCGGGCCGAACACGATGATACCAGCGACAACAGAAGCAGCGGCTGCCACCAGGACAGCCCCAGCCGCCGCATCCTTGGCAGCTTTGGCCAGTGGATGCCGGTTGGTCGTCACCAGATCAACCGCTGCTTCAATCGCCGTGTTCACTAGTTCAAGCGACAGCACCAGCGCGATAAACAGCAGCAAAAGCAACAGGTCATCTCGCGGTATGGCCAGCCACCAGGCACCGGCAAGCACAGCTGCCGTAAAAAAGAGATGGATGCGCATGTTGGGCTGAGTCATCACCGCATGGCGGATTCCCGCCCATGCAAACCGCAAACTGCACAGGAACCGATACAATCCCTTCCGCTCTTTCACCGGCCTTCTCCTATCTTGTCAGGCCAATTGATTGCAAAATCTCTTCCTGACGTGAAAACATCTCTTTTTCATCCGCTTCCGTCATATGATCGTAGCCGATCAGATGGAGGAAACCGTGCACGGCGAGAAAGCCCAGTTCCCGTTCAAAGGAATGGCCGTAATCTCCAGCCTGCTCGCGCGTTTTAGGTATGGAAATGACGATATCCCCAAGCATATTCGGGAAATCGGCGAGGTCCTCTTCATCCACGTAGATGTCGAGCTCATCCTCCCCTTGCTCATTCATCGCAAAGGAGAGCACGTCTGTCGGGCGGTCCACGCCACGGAAATCGCGGTTCAACTCATGAATCCGCTCATTGCCGACGAATGTAAGGGAAACCTCGCCCGAGATCTCTTCACGCTCGGCTGCTGCCTGTAAACATTTCTCCACAAGCGCCAGATGCTCATCGGTGAGCGCTTCCTCAAACTCATTCGTCATTTCAATTTGCAACATGTCATTCACTTCCTCTAGGCGAAACTAATTCCGCCGTTTCTTCCACATTGTATGCCCGGATGATTTTTTGGACGAGGCTGTGACGCACAACGTCCTCCTCCTGAAAGGCGATGAAGGCGATCTCCTTGATCGGCTTCAAAATGCGATCGGCTTCGCGCAGGCCCGATTTTTTACCTCTTGGCAGGTCGATCTGCGTGATATCACCGGTCACAACCATTTTGGATCCAAAGCCGAGACGAGTCAAAAACATCTTCATCTGTTCGCCGGTCGTGTTTTGCGCTTCGTCCAAGATGACGAACGAATCTTCAAGCGTGCGACCGCGCATATATGCCAATGGAGCAACCTCGATCAAGCCGCGCTCCATCATTTTGGTTACCTGCTCATTGCCCAGCATATCGTATAGAGCATCGTACAACGGCCGCAAATACGGGTCAACCTTCTCTTGCAGATCGCCCGGAAGGAAGCCGAGGCTTTCTCCCGCTTCCACAGCAGGGCGGGTAAGCACAATTTTTTTCACGCGTCCGTTTTTCAGCGCGTTTACGGCCATCACGACAGCCAGATACGTTTTCCCTGTACCCGCTGGCCCGATTCCGAACACAATGTCCGACCGTTTGATCGCCGCCAAGTAATGGCGCTGTCCCAACGTTTTCGCGCGGATGACTTTTCCTTTCTGCGTACGGGCTACCTCTTCATCAAATACGTGGAGCAATTGCTCGGCGTCGCCTGTTTTGGCCAGTTGCAGCGCGTAGGAGACATCCCGCTCCGACAGCGTGATTCCACGGCGAATCAGCTGCAGCAAAATGTTAAACAGCGATGCCAGCTTCTGTGTTTCCTCCCTGTCGCCCTGAATGACGATTTCGCCATCCTTGGTGACAATTTTGGCAGTGGTGTTTTCCACGATCTTTTGCAGATACGTATCATGCGGTCCAAACAACATGAGTGCTTCTGCTGCATCCGTAAATGGGATTGTTACCTCATCTCTTACGTGCAAAAGGCTTCCATCTCCTTGGTACGGTTCATTCCGTAATTCGTATTATGGGAATTGGTCTATGGGGCAGGCTGCACATTCGTGAACGGCTGCTCTGCCGTAATGTCTTCGATGACTGTATAATGCATGCTCAAGTAAACTTTACCATTCTCTTCTTTTATCTGCAAAACTTTTTCGTCCGCGATTTTCGCATCCTTCTCTGCCTGGCGCAGCACATCCTGCCTGGCGACCTGCTTTGCCAGCTCGATGGCTTGCTCTTTGGACAACATGCGGATTTGCGGCTCCGTCTCCATCTGGTCGGAAGACGTAATGCCAATCGGCAGCAAAAACCGCCCTAAAGACAGCAGCGTCTGTTCGTTTTTCGTCTCAAAGCTGGCATATTCATCCCCTTGCAGCGGCCAGATTCGGATCGATTGGGAACCAAGCGTGAGGTAGACATTATTCTGGTTATGGCCGGTAAACATGTAGCGCGTCTGGTTGAGCGGAACTGTAACCTTTGTTTGGTACCATACCTCCCCCTCCACTTTGCCGCGTGCCGCAACGACGGCCTGACGCATTTCATTCCCGATGATGCCCGAAATCAGAACTTGTCCCTTCTGCACAAATTGATCCTTCTGCACCATAGTTTTACCCTTTTCCGCAAGAATAGTGTGCACGACCGCTTTTTTCTTGGCGATGATATTGCGTGGACCTTCCACAGGTGGTTTTTCTGGCTGCTCCTTTTCGACTACCTGGATGATGATCTTTGTCCCAGTTTTCTCCACACCGATCCAGGAAGCCTCCGGCAGCAACCCGAGCAGTTTTCGCTGCAAGGTAGTCGGCTCGCCGAGCGCAGGCTGCCATGCCCCTCTTTTAATTCCGTATTGTTCAGCCACCTGCAGCACTTTGTAGACCGGCAGTTTTTTCGTCCCTTTCACTTCCACCGACCAAACAAACGTGGACAGCATATACACGCCGATAAGAAACAGCAAAGCACCGATCGCAAACCCGAGTCTGCGGTATACCATCCGCAGCCAAAACGGTCCACCTTTCCGTGCATGGACGTGCGTACGACAGCCTGTCTCACGTAAGAGCGGACGTATTCGCTTGTAATCCTCCACCAGCATGTCAAACTGGCCAGACTCCTCGCCCAGCCGTTTGATGTTCCAGATATGCAAGCCTTCTTTAACCGCTCGGTTGATGAAGCGTTCAAATCGTTTACCGCGGATGTTGATTGTCACATGGCCGCCTAGCCATTCCCGAAGTGCATTTCGCATCCGTGATCCCCCCATGATTATTGCGGCTGCAAGTATTTCACACCGCCAATTCGTCCTTCCAGCAGCAGCTCTTCCGGTAATATCGCCCGGATCACCAGCTGTTCCCCGTATACGATCAACTGTCCATTTGTTAAAAGCAAGCGGAGTTCACTCTCGGTAAAATGGAGCACCCCACGATGGTTTTCGATATACATTTGCAATTGGCCAATCATGGTGATTCTCGGGACTTCTAATACCACATCCTGCGGTATATCCAGCACCCCTACTGCCAAATGGCGAAGTCGGCGGCCCCAACGCTTCATGGGTAAGCCCCCTTTCTCTTTTATAAACCTATGAGCAAGGGAATGAATTCATGCCGTTTCTTGCAATTAGAAAAACCTGGCTGCGCCAAACTTTTTGATGCAGCCAGGTTGCACTTATACAAAAAAGGAGCACATCTGTGCTCCTTTCGGTTTTTTGCTATTTGCTTTTATGGATCCCGCGCATGGGCCGATAAGGGGATCTGGACCGTGGCTCGGAAAAAATAATCGCCCATTTCATCCCTTCGCGGAGCTTTTCTTTGGCAACCGCATGCTGTGGTTCAACCGGCACATGGGTCTCGATCGGGGCAGCATCTTGGTAGATCGGCACCAAAATTCCCGGTGGCGTGGCGGACTCGCCTTGCTCCACGTGCGTCAAGGTCGCTTTCGGGATCGGCTTCCACTCGTCATCCCTGTTCTCAAGCGTTTCTCCCGTCTCGTCCGGCATCGGCTGCGCGTCCTGCTGCTGGGATGCTGCAGGTCTTTGACCGACTGTCATCCGTCTATTTTCCCCACCGGATGTCGTAGGCGTGAGCGGCGGCAATTGGCTGCGCTTCGCTTCCTTTGCGCTCTTCTTTTTATCGAGGCCGAGCATTCGGTAGATCACATAGCCAAGTACAACAAACCAGTACTTACCAGCCAGAGCGAGCAGTGCAAAAAACAGATCCAGCAGGCCGTCCATGGTCCTCCCTCCTATTTCTGCTCGCCTTCGATGTCCTTATGTTTATTATCCGTAGTGCTGCCAAACGACTCGCGCATCGTAGTATCTGCCACGAGATTTTGCAGATTGTAATAATCCATAACGCCGAGCTTTCCGGAACGCAGCGCTTCTGAGAGCGCAAGCGGTACTTCCGCCTCGGATTCCACGACTTTTGCCTTCATTTCCTGTACGCGCGCTTTCATTTCCTGTTCGGTCGCCACCGCCATCGCGCGGCGTTCTTCCGCTTTCGCCTGAGCGATCCGCTTGTCTGCCTCCGCTTGATCCGTCTGCAGCTGTGCACCGATGTTTTTCCCTACATCCACGTCCGCGATATCGATCGAGAGGATTTCAAACGCCGTGCCAGCATCCAACCCTTTGTTCAAAACGGTTTGCGAGATGCGGTCCGGATTTTCCAGGACGTCCTTGTGCATTTCGGAGCTACCGATGGTTGTGACAATTCCTTCACCGACGCGGGCAATAATGGTTTCCTCGCCAGCACCCCCGACCAACCGGTCAATGTTTGCACGTACCGTAACTTTCGCTTTGGCACGCACTTCGATACCGTTTTTCGCCATTGCAGCAACAACAGGCGTTTCAATTACTTTCGGATTAACGCTCATTTGCACGGCTTGTAGCACGTCGCGTCCCGCTAGGTCAATAGCAGCCGCCCGTTCGAAGCCGAGCGGGATGTCAGCGCGTTGCGCGGCTACAAGTGCGTCCACAACGCGGTCAACGTTACCACCGGACAGGTAGTGGCTCTCCAGTTGGTTCGTATCCAGCTCCAGGCCCGCTTTGCGCGCCTTGATCAGCGGATTGACGATACGAGCCGGATAAACACGGCGCAACCGCATTGCGACCAGAGTGATGATGCCGATTCGCACGCCTGACGCCAATGCTGAAATCCACAGCATAACAGGTACGAATGAAAAGAAGACTGACAAAACGATCAACGCTACCACAATCATTAAAATAAGTGGCAGTAAACCCGATTCCAACATTCATCTCACCTACACTTTTTTTATTTACTGTTCTTGTTCCTGCACGACAATGCGCGTTCCTTCAACCTGGATGACACAGATTGGCGTGCCCGCTTTGATGAAGCCGCCTACGCTTACTGCATCAATCCGCTTTCCGTCGATACGAATCATGCCCGACGGATGCATCGGTGTGATTGCAATCCCTTCTTTGCCGATCAGGGAACTCTGGTCACGCGGTGCGACATAGCCGCTCTCTTTGCTTTGCTCGGTCTTCAGGATGAACTTGCTCCACATTCCGCGCACGCCCAAATATTTGACGAGAACGACGATGACGACCGCTGTAATCAGCGCAGCGATTCCCAGGGAGGCTAATCCTTGCTCAGTATCATAGGCAGCGAGCACAAGGCCGCTCACCATACTGATTACGCCCAGCGTGCCGACGATGCCGCCCGGCAGGAATATCTCCATGATAAGCATCAGTACACCGATTACAAACAGCGCGATGTGGATGCCGCTCGCAAAGCCAGCGATCACATGCCCAAAAAAGTAAAGGGCAAAGGCACAGATCCCTATTGTACCAGCAATACCGAATCCTGGCACGATCAATTCGATCGCCAAGCCGACAAGGCCGATGACGAGCAAAAGACTCATGACATAAGGACTCGTGACGATTCGCGCCACTTTTTCACCCAGCGTCGGCGTAATATCAGTCACCTGATCCTGGCTGACGCCTAACGCCTGAAAAAGCGCTGCTTCGTTTGCAACCAGACGATCCGCATAGCCTACTTGCTTGGCATGCTGCGCTTCAAGCGAAAGAACAGTGCCCTTTGGCTTGATGCCCGGAAACTCCGTCTCTACCTCCACCATCGCCCGGGCGATATCCGGATTACGGTGGTTCAGCTTGGCTGCCGCCTCCATTTTTTCCGACCATGCTGAGATGGTCTTGATGTCAGCAGTGTTGCCCGCTCGATCGATTGGCGCCGCCGCTCCGATGCTTGCTCCCGGCGTCATGACGATTTCATTGGCGTTGAGCGCGATGTAGGTTCCTGCCGAGAAAGCCTGGTTATCGATAAACGCGATGACATGCATCGGGGCTTGGCGGACCAGCGCTCCGATTTGGTCGGCGGCATTTACCTCGCCGCCCGGCGTATTGATGTCCAAAATGACCAAATCGGCACCTTGTTTCTCAGCCGTAGCGAATGCGCGTTCCAGAAAGCTTTCCAAGCCGCGCTCTATTCCTTGGTCTACCGGTATGCGGACTACTTTCTTATATTCCGCAGCATACCCGGCCTGGGAATAGGCTAACCCGACGAATAGTAGGGCGACGAGCGACAGCCAACCGATCAGCCTGCTGCGGCGAGCGGTTCGCTTCGTATCATACACTTCGTTTCCCTCCTCGCTTTACGTGTCGTATCTTCTGTATGAATTACGGCAGAAATGTGGAAAAGTTTCAAGTTTCTTTTCGCCCTATGGAAAAACCCAGCCTCATCAGAGACTGGGTCTTGGTTCGTATCTATACTTACGATGGTAGAAGCTCGGAAACAACTTTTTGCACGAGGTTGCCATCGGCTTTACCTTTGACTTTCGGCATCATTGCTCCCATCACTTTGCCCATCTCTTTTTTCGAGGAGGCTCCGACTTGCGAAATTACTTCGGTTGCAATCTGACGGATTTCATCTTCGCTCAATTGAGCAGGCATGTAAGAAGTCAACACAATGATTTCTTCACGGATTTTCTCCGCCAAATCTTCACGACCGGCCTTCTCAAACTCTTGGAGGGATTCACGGCGTTGCTTTAACTCACGGGTCAAGATGGAAAGCTCTTCATCTTCGGACAAAAGGCTGCCTTTGTTTATCTCTTCGTTCTTAATAGCGGCCTTCACCATGCGGATAACGGAGAGTTTAATTGCTGCTTTGTCCTTCATCGCTTGCTTTAAATCTTGATTGAGTCGCTCCATTACACTCATGATTCGCCCTCCGAAAATTAGAACTTGCGCTTACGAGCCGCTTCGGATTTTTTCTTACGCTTAATGCTAGGCTTTTCAAAGTGGCGGCGTTTGCGAAGCTCAGCCATCACACCAGCCTTTGCACTTTCACGCTTAAAACGGCGTAGTGCGCTTTCCAAGGACTCGTTTTTACGAACGCGAATTTCTGCCATCTGTCTTCCCTCCCTCCGCTTGAAACCGTGGGACAACTGTATAAGCACAGACTGTCAAATTACATTATAGGACAGATACCCACCTTTGGTCAACCTACAATGCGAAGGTTTATCCCAAAAATTTGCCAGAATGCACCAAAACCCCTGTTATCCCGTACATAGCTCTTGGTGATTCACCATACATTTACTGTGTTGACGATGATTTTATAACCAATGCTTGCTATGCTCACCTTAGCATGATAGCATGGCTTCGATACTTTTGGGAAGAAGGAGAGCGAACAATGAATCCGATTACCATTCAACAGGTGGCGAAAATGGCAGGTGGCCTGCTCTTGAGCGGGGATCCGGCGCTTGCGGTCAACCACTTTCATTTCGACAGTCGCGAGCTTGCAAGCGGCGGTGTGTTCATTGCGATCAAAGGTGATCGGGACGGACACGACTTCCTTGGAGCCGCCATTGCCCAAGGCGCTTGTGCCGCGATCATTTCCGATCAAGAGAAGCTACCCCACAATCTGCCAGATGGCTTTGCCTTGGTTCTGGTCAACGACACCCTGCGCGCCTATCAAAAAGTGGCCGAGGCCTATCGCAACACGTTTGACATCCCGTTTGTGGCCGTCACCGGCAGCGTCGGAAAAACATCGACAAAAGATGTCATCGGGCATTTGCTGGCAAGCAAACTGACCATTTACAAAACGTATAAAAATTTGAACAATCATCTCGGTGTGCCTTTTTCCTTGCTGCAGCTTGAGAACGAGCATCAGGCAGCCGTTATGGAGCTTGGGATGAACCACGCTGGCGAAATCGATCTGCTCGCTTCCATCGTACGTCCGCAATACAGCGTGATCACGAATATCGGTGAGGCACATCTTGAATATTTCGGCACCAAGGAAAAGGTGGCGTTGGCGAAGGCGGAGCTGTTGCCGCACACCGATCCGAACGGGGTCGTATTCCTGAACGGTGACAATGAGTATTTGCGTCGCGTCAGCCATCTGTACGACGGAAGCATTATGTACTACTCGGTGGAAGGCACCGCAGACATTTGGGCAGAAGACATTACCAGCACGCAAGAAGGTACGCACTTTACATACGTATCGACCGATGGCGTGCGCTTTACTGTGTCCGTGCCGTTGTTCGGGAAGCATAACGTCTCCAATTGCTTGCCAGCAATTGCGATCGCCCTCCGATTCGGCCTTACCAAAGAAGAGATTCAGGCCGCTCTGGCGTCTGTAAGCCTCTCTGCCATGCGTTTCGAGATTATCAAGTCACCTACTGGCGCCATCTTCATTAACGACGCTTACAACGCAAACCCTACCTCCATGCGAGTTGCAATCGAAACATTTGCAGGCATTTTCCCAGACAAGAAGCGTATCTTGGTCCTCGGAAACATGCTTGAGCTGGGGCCTGACAGCGATGCGATGCATACAGGTATCGGTGAGCTTTTGAATGTCTACCGCGACCGTTTCGCACTTGTCATCACGATTGGTACAGAAGCCCTCCACATTCATAATGCGTATGCGGGAGAAAAGCAGCATTTCGCGACGAAACAAGATTCCGCTCCGCTTTTGTCATCACTTGCGGTAAACGGCAACGCAATTTTGTTCAAAGCATCTCGTAATACTTTGTTGAAAGATTTCCCTGCGGAATTGTCAGCAGCCCTGTAATTATTCATTGATACGTAAAAACCCGAGGCAACTGACCGTGCCTCGGGTTTTTTGTCTCTTTCGCTGCTATTCCAGCTCTTCAGCGGCGACGATGTTTTTCTCTTTTTCGCGGTGACGCTCCAACGCCAGCGTAACCAAGCGGTCAATCAGCTCGCTGTACTCAATGCCAGCCGCTTGGAACAGCATCGGATACATGCTGAACGGAGTGAAGCCTGGCATTGTATTGATTTCGTTAATATACAGCTCATCGCTTTCTTCATCCCAGAAAAAGTCGACGCGCGACAAGCCGGAGCCGTCGATCGCCACAAACGCCTGCTTCGCGGTCTCAGCAATTCGCTCGGACACGGAATCCGGGATCTGGGCCGGGATCTGTAATTCGGTTCCCGCGCCTTTATATTTCGCTTCATAGTCGTAAAATTCCTTCGCTGGAATCACTTCGCCCACGACCGATGTGATCAGCTCGTCATTCCCCAAAACACCGATTTCGACTTCACGTCCCTTTGCGAACGCCTCCACAACGAGACGTCGGTCGAACTTGGCAGCAAGTGCAAGTGCTTCGTGCAGTTCCTCGCGATTTTTCGCTTTGCTGATCCCGACAGACGAACCCATGTTTGCCGGTTTCACAAAACATGGATAGCCCAGCTCCTGCTCGATTTGCACGACGACCTGCTCCTCTTCCCGTTCCAAGCGGGAGCGAAGTACGCCGATGAATGCAACCTGTTTGAGCCCTGCTTGCGCGAATACGTTTTTCATCATCCATTTATCCATGCCGACTGCCGATGCCATCACGCCTGTGCCGACGTATGGCAGACCTGCAAGCTCCAGCAAGCCTTGGATCGTCCCGTCCTCGCCATTCGGTCCATGAATGACCGGAAAAATGACATCCACCTTTCCGCCCAGATTCAGAAGTGACGATTGCTTCGTCTCCACCTTTTGCACTCCGGTTTCCGCCGCGTCAGCTGCAGCTTCTCCCGGCTGCAAGCGAAGCCGCTCGACACTTTCGATCCGCTCGGCAATCGGACTGCCCTGCACCCAACCGCCATCAAGCGTCACATAAACCGGTGTTAGCTCGTATTTATTTGGATCGACCGCCTTCATAATGGAATGTGCCGTCCGGAGGGAGACTTCATGCTCCGATGATTTGCCTCCGTATATGATGCCCAGTCGAATTTTGTTCCCCATGTTCCAATCCCTCTCTTTACTACCGTCAGTACAATCTTGATCTCTTTGTCATGGTATGCCAGGCGGACGATAGGTGCGCCTATCTGTTGTCTGTCATTTTTTCTTTCCAAGCATACACTCTCTCCCCAGCCAATTCAAGAGCCCAAGCAGTTCACTACTTTTGGCCCAGCCACATAAAGTAACAATAACAATTTGACCAGTCGAGGCCACTTACTTAGGAGGAAGCAGGGATGAGAGATTATCTGCTTTTTTGTACGTACTGTTCGAATTATACGCTCTTGCACGAGTTCGAAAAGGAAACGGGCAACTTTCTAGGCGAGTACTCCCTTTTGTTCAACGACTATACACACAACAGCATTGTGCTGAACAAGTTTTTACTCGCGCATTTGGGGCATACCTTGCGTGTCATCCCCTCTCAAACGGATGAGTACCGCACCATCATCTGCACGGCGGCACATTTCTTAGAGGATGATATCGATAAATACGTGGAGGAAAGCAGGGCGCAGAAGGAATTCAACGAACGAGACCGTAGGAAGCAGCGTGAAATCGGGCGCGTTCAGGTGCACATCATCGACCATTTGCTCCGCTATGAGCTGGAGCAGATCAGCTCAATGAAGGGAGCGACACCCGCGGAATCGCAGGTTCTCTTAGGAAAAGAGCTGGCGATGAAGAAAGCGCTGGAGGTCGTTGAGCGTGTCCTGCGCGACAAACAATTTGCATAGCACAAAAACCCGACCGCTCTTTATCAGAGCATGGTCGGGTTTGTTGTTTTCCTTCGTGGTTCGCTTACACGTTCACGAAGTCTTTTTCTTTTTTGAATGGGCGATCTTCTTTTTTGCGCTTGCCGCGAAGTTCATCATAGAAGCCGCGTTTGCCAGCGCTTGGTTTGCCGCCACTAGGCTTGCTACCATAGCCGCCTGGTCTGCCGCCTGTACCTGGTTTACCGCCGCGGAAATCGTCGCGACGACGGTTGCCTTGGTACGAGCCTTGGCTACCACCACCGCCGAATTTCGGCTTTTTGCTGCGCAGAGGCGCTTCTGGCGTAAGCTCGATATTTACATTATTGGTTTCGCGCGTCAACAGCTTCAGCGCCGCCGCGATCAAACGATTGGAATCATGCTCATCCAACAGTTCATTTGCCATGGTGATGTACGTATCCAATTCGTTGGATTCGATTGTATCCACGATTTTTTCAACGGCATTTTGCATTTGTTTGTTGACTGCATCAGCGAATGTCGGCATTTGCCGCTTGGCGATTTTAAATTTGCTGATACGCTCAATGAAATGCAGATGCTCGGTTTCGCGCGGTGTGACGAATGTCGTCGCAGTACCTTCGCGACCCGCACGCCCGGTACGGCCGACACGGTGGGTGTAGCTTTCTGGATCTTGCGGAATGTCGAAGTTGTAGACGTGAGTCACGTTGGAAACGTCGATTCCGCGTGCAGCTACGTCAGTCGCAACCAAAAGCTCGATTTGGCCTTCGCGGAATTTGCGCATAACTTGGTCGCGCTGATTTTGCGACAGGTCGCCATGCAGCCCTTCAGCCATATAGCCGCGTTTCTGCAAAGCGCCAGCCAGCTCATCGACGCGTCGCTTCGTGCGTCCGAAAACGATTGCCAGGTCAGGACCGTCAATATCGATCATGCGGCACAGGGCGTCAAATTTTTGACGCTCCGACACTTCACAGTAGAACTGTGCGATCGACGGTGCCTTCACCACTTTTGGGATGACCGAAATGTGCTCTGGATTGTTCAGGAACTGGTCTGCCAGCTTACGAATTGGCGCAGGCATGGTAGCAGAGAACAGCATGGTTTGTCTCTCAGTCGGTACTTGAGACAAGATTTTTTGGATTTCCTCGAGGAAGCCCATGTTCAGCATTTCGTCCGCTTCGTCCAATACGACGGTTTCCACGTCACCCAGACGAACAGTATGCCGCTCCAGATGGTCAATCAGCCGTCCTGGTGTCGCGATGATCAGATGTGGACGGTTTTTCAGCGCACGGATTTGGCGCCCGATGTCCTGCCCGCCGTAGATGGGCAAAATCTTAACGCGTTTATGCGCTCCGATTTTGGACAATTCTTCCGCCACCTGGATCGCCAGCTCGCGTGTAGGTGCGAGAACGAGACCTTGCACCTTATCATTGTCTATATCTACTTTTTCGAGAAGCGGGATACCGAATGCCGCCGTCTTACCAGTTCCGGTTTGAGCCTGGCCGATCAAATCGCGGCCGGTCAGTGCCAGTGGAATTACCTGGGCTTGGATCGGCGTAGCTTCTTCGAATCCCATCTCGGAAATGGCACGAGTTAAAGAATGGTGTAACTCAAATTCTTGAAAGGTTTTCACGTTAAAATTGCTCCTTTTACCGCCAAGTGTCACAGAATATCAATACTACCAGAAAAACTTCAGAAAAGAAAGCTATTTGCGGGGGCGAACTTCAAAAATTGCAAATTTCAGGTAGTGGCCCTCTTCTTGCCCTGTAATTTGCGGATGATCTTTGCCTGCTCCACGCCAATCAACCAAGCGCAAAATTTTCTTCGCGTCGTACGCAGCCTCCTGGATTGTCTCCAGAAACAGCTCCTCCGACATGTGGTACGAGCAAGAAGCGGTGACCAAATAGCCGCCTGGACGGACAAGCTTCATGCCGTGCAGGTTGATGTCTTTGTAACCACGGGTTGCACCCTTTACAGCCGAGCGGGATTTTGCAAAGGCAGGTGGATCCAGAATCACTACATCCCACGATTTTTCAGCCTCCACCGATTCACGCAAATAATCGAACGCGTTCGCAACGACAAAATCGACGCGATGCAAAAATCCGTTCATCGTGATGTTTCGGCGGGCTGTCTCTATAGCATGCTCAGAAATGTCCAAAGCAGTCACTTTTTTTGCCCCGTGTTTGCAAGCATTCAATGTGAAGGATCCGGTATGGGTAAAGCACTCCAATACTTCAGCGCCGTCCCAAAAAGGATTTTTCATCACTTTGCCTCTTTTGTCAACCGGTACCAAAGCACCATTTTCGCCCTGCGGCTGCATCGTTATTCCATGTGAAGCACCCCAGCCTTTCATTAAGGGAGCGATCGACGCACGGTTCTCGCGTTGGTCATAGAAGAATCCGGTTTTTTGCCCCTCAACGATATCAACGACATAGGACAGCTCATTTTCCTGAATCGTGATCTCACGCGGGCATTCCCCGTACAAGACTTCTTTGGCTTGCGTGAGGCCTTCCAGCTCGCGTACCGGAACGTCATTGCGCAGATAGATGCCTTTTGGCTCAAACACCTGTACCAGCGCATCGCGAATAAAGTCGCGGCGCACTTCCATGCCGAGCGACAAAATTTGCACAACCAAAATATCGTTGTAGCGGTCGACGATTAGGCCAGGCAAAAAGTCGCCCTCGCCGTATACGACGCGGCACGCTTCCGGATTGCTGACAAAACGCGTGCGATAGGCGGCTGCCCGGGAGATGCGCCGGATGAAAAAATCGAGATCGATCTCTTCTTTCGGATCGTAGCTCATCACCCGCACCATCAGCTGCGAGCTCGGATTGATGTAGCCTTTTGCCAGGAAGTGCCCCTGATGGTTGACGACCTCCACGATGTCACCCGGCTCATACTCGCCTACGACTTCCTGAATTTCCGATTGATAAATCCACGGATGCCCGTTTTCCAATCGTTTTTTACGGTTTTTCACCATGAATACCTTTGCCATTTTGCTTACGCCTCCTTGTCATGCCTGTCTTAGTCCAAGCATAACGTTTTACTATCGACCAAATGTGAGGAGGAATGGACGTACCATGTCGCCATTCTATAACATAGCCGTTCCTTTTGCCCTCGGCCTTACCTTTTTTCTGCTGGGTATGTACGCGATGCGCATCGGCTTCCAAAACCTCGCCGGCGACCGGATGAAAGCGTTGATGATGCGCTTTACCCGCACACCGGTGCACAGTTTCTTCTCTGGGCTGATTTCCACGTTCGTGCTGCAAAGCTCCGGTGCTGTCACCGTGCTTACAATCGGCTTGACACAAGCGGGAATCATTCGGTTCGCCCAGACGATCGGCATTATTTTGGGAGCCAATATCGGCTCCACCATCACGACGCAGCTGATTGCGCTTCGCTTAGAAAAGCTGGCTGTGCCGATGCTGTTGATCGGCGTGATCTTTTGGCTGCAATCCCGCAAGCTGTACCGCTGCATCGGGCTGATCATCGCTGGTTTCGGGTTGATTTTTCTCGGGATCGACACAATGCAGGTCATGGCCCGCCCGTTGGAGGAATCTCAGACGTTTCGCGGCCTCTTTTTGGAGAGCAGCCATTCTATCTGGATCGGCCTGATCACCGGCACACTTTTCTCCGGATTGATCCAGAGTGGATCTGCGACGATCGCCATCACGATGAACCTTTTGGCCCATGGCGTGATGAACATGGACACCGCACTCGCAGTCGTGCTCGGCGCCAACGTCGGAACCTGCTTTACCGCCCTCATCGCCAGTATTGGCACAAATCGCGCTTCTCAACAAGTCGCCTGGTTCCATACGCTGTTCAACTTGGCCGGCGCGATCTCTTTCATTCCGTTGTTAGGTAGTTTGGCCAGCATCACCGCTACGCTTACGGACGATCCGTCTCAACAGATCGCACATGCCCAATCGATTTTCAATGTGGCTTGCTCCGTCATTGCGCTGCCGTTCGTGTCGATTCTGGCCAAATGGATGGACTGGATCATCCCAAATGGAAAGGAACCAAATAAAGTGATGTAATGATCCCCGCCATAATCATCGCAAGCGTGGACGCCGCCACTTTTTGCTGCTCCTCCTGTGGAAAGCCTGCGGTTCCGATCGCATGTGCGGTCGTGCCGACAGCGATGCCGGCCGCCCACGGATCGTTAATGCGGGCAATTTTCAACAGGCTGCGCGCCATGCTTGCTCCGACCAAACCGGTTCCTGCCGTGAACAAGGCCGCCAGTGACGGATTGCCGCCAACCACCTTAGCCAATTCAACAGAAATTGGAGTCGTGACCGATTTGGACAGCATGCTGTGGAGTACGACAGGATCGCCTCCAAACAAGCTGACAAGCGCCCACACGATTGCAATGGATGTGCCGCAGCCGATCCCGACGCCAAGCAAGATGCCCGGCCATAACGTTTTCAGCTCTTTTAACTGTTTGGCAAGCGGCACGGCGAGAGCCACCGTTGCCGGGCCGAGCCAGACGGTAATCCATTGTCCGCCAGCAGCATAAGCGGCCCAATCGCCGCTTGTCACATACCAGATCACCCCGATTACCACGGATGCTGCGATAATCGGGTGAACCCACTTCAACCGATGGGAAAAGCGGCGTACCGCTGCATACACGATCAATGTAAGAATAATGGCTGCTGCGCTAAGCATTGCGGCGCACCTCTCCCTCTTCTGACACGATTGAATGTTGGCTCTCTTTTGCTTTTTTGCGGCGCATGTATTGTTCCATAATCGTCCCAGAGACAAGCATCACCACTGCCGTACCGATCGTCAAGGCCAAAAGAATGGGCCACGGATTCTCTTCAATCATATGGAATTGCTGGCTCACGCCGACCATGATTGGTACGAAAAACAAGAGCATATGCTTCATCAAAAACGACGCTGCTTTTTCGACAAGATCAAGCTTGATCCAGCCAAACGCTAAAAAGACGACAAGAAAGAGCATTCCAAGCAGATTGCCCGGAAATGGAATGTGCAGCCACTGGTTGCAAACAACCCCAAGGCCCCAAAACGCAAAGATAATAACCCATCCCCACATCTCTTCCGATTCCCCTTTCCTGCAAGTCGATCGCATAAGAAAAACTTCTTTTAGAAGTCCTTTCAAGAAGCAGATCCTTCGATCTGTGGAAGCTTTTACCGATGCCTATGCTGGAAGTGACGCTGAGGTACTCCGTCTTCCGCTCCAGATTTTATAAGCGCAAGCACTTATACATTCTTATACGATTAGAAAACCTGGATACGCCGATCTTTTTGGCGTAGCCGCGGTTGCACTTACAAAAACGAAAAACCCGACCATTTTGGTCGAGTTCTATCGCCTAGTAGCCGCTTTCTGTAGCTTCTTCTCTCGAAACGATCGAAACGCCCGCACTAGCCCTAATCCGGATCGCACCCGCTTTCACCAACGCAAGCGATGTGGCGTCTGCGCACAGTTTGCCAAACATGACTGCCGTCGCTTCCTGTTTGTGAAGCATATGGTAGATGGATTTGTTCAGCTTCATGCCTACACCTCGATCCCGAAATGGTGAAGCGCCAGTTTCATCACTTGATCATTGTTCGAATAACCTTGTGTCACCTGATCGTGCCAAGCATCAGCAGGGCTGCGCCAGTGAACCGCATTGATCTCCTCGATTTGGGCAGCAAGCTTACCTGACAACGCCTCGATGAGATAGTAGTGCACTTCTTTGTCGACCAGTTCCCCGGTCTTCGCGTGCTTGTATTGATAGTGGACAGTATATAGCGGCTTGATAATCTGACCCCTAACACCCGTTTCTTCCAAGACTTCACGCAGCGCATTCTCTTCAAGCGTTTCGCCCGGTTCCTGCTTTCCTTTGGCCAGCGTCCGCTTGCCATATCGATCTTCAATCAGAAGAAACTGCAATTCGCCGTTTTCTTCCTTGTAGACAACTCCACCTGCCGAAATTTCGATCATACCGCTTTGTCCTTTACCAGGACCGCAGCATCGTCGAGTACGCGTACAAACGTGCCTTGGCAGTATTCAGAGCCCACTTCATCAAGGCGAACTTTGCACACTTTCCCGATCATGTCTTCCGTTCCCGGGAAGACGATGTTGAGATAGTTGTCGGAGTAACCCATCAGCATGCCGCTTTCGGGATCCTCTTTATACAAACGTTCTGGAATGACTTCCAGCACATCGCCGACGAATTGCTTGCCGTAATTGATCGTCAATTCCTCGTTGTTCAACTCGATCAGCTTCGCAACGCGCTCACGCTTGATCTCATCTGGAACCTGATCCTCCATCCGTGCGGCAGGCGTACCTGTGCGCATCGAATACGGGAAAACATGCAATTCCGCGAAGCCGATTTCCTTGATAAAGTTGTAGCCAGTTACGAATTGCTCTTCCGTCTCGCCAGGGAAACCGACGATCACATCCGTAGTCAGCGCAACGCCCGGCAGCGCTTTGCGGACTTTCTCCATCTTCTCTCTGAACTCGGCGGTCGTATATTTGCGGCGCATCCGTTTCAGCACATCGTCATCGCCCGCTTGCAGCGGAACGTGCAGATGGCGGCAAATCAGGTCGGAGCCGTCGATGACGGAAATCACCTCATCCGTGATTTGGCTTGCCTCGATGGAGCTGATGCGAATCCGTTTCAAGCCTTCCACCTGATGCAGATCAACCAGCAATTTCGCCAGGTTGTAGTCTTCCAAATCTTCGCCATAGCCGCCTGTATGAATGCCGGTCAGCACGATCTCTAGGTAGCCAGCCGCCACGAGGTTGCGCGCTTGCTCTACAACGCTCTCCGGTTTGCGGGAACGCATCAGACCGCGCGCCCAAGGGATGATGCAGAAGGTGCAGAAGTTGTTGCAGCCTTCCTGGATTTTCAGGGAAGCACGAGTGCGGTCCGTAAATGCCGGCACGTCAAGCTCCTCAAAATCGCGGGCTTTCATGATATTGCCCACCGCATTGATCGGCGTACGCTCCGCTTTAATCTGCTCTACATAGTCGAGCAGCTTGTCTCTTCCTTGCGTACCGAGCACGATATCGACGCCCGGAATATCAGCTATCTCTTTCGGTGACGTCTGCGCATAGCACCCTGTAACGGCGATGATTGCCTCCGGGTTACGACGAATGGCACGGCGAATTACTTGCCGGCTCTTTTTGTCCCCCGTATTGGTGACCGTGCATGTGTTGATAACATAGACATCTGCCGTATCTTCTTCAAAATCTACGCGCTGGTAGCCGTTTTTTTCAAAAAGCTGCCAGATCGCTTCTGTTTCATAGCTGTTCACTTTACAGCCGAGTGTATGAAAAGCAACGGTAGACATTGCTGATCCTCCTTCCAACCTAGTTACATCTCAAACTGGTACGAGACAGCAGACAATACGTACTGGCTGGCTGTCTCCGTTCGCAAAATACGAGGCCCGCATGTGACAGAACGGATACCTGCCGCCTGTGCCCGACTCACCTCATCTTCACTAAAGCCGCCTTCTGGGCCTATCAGCACTAATAGGGAATCTCCCGGAGTAAGGCCGGTAAGCACGCCGCGCAAGCCGTTCTCCTCTTCCTTTTCATAGGCGATGACAGCAGCGCTATAATTCTTCGATGCTTTTAGCAGCGCTTCAAAACTGACCGGTGCGTAAATCTCGGGCAAAACCGCACGGTGCGACTGCTCCGCGGCTTCCTTTGCGATTTTTTGCCACCGCTCCAGCTTCTTCGCTTCTTTTTTGGCATCCAGCTTCACGATCGTACGCTCCGATGAAAAAGGAAAAAAGGCGAACGCGCCCAATTCCGTTCCCTTTTGCAAGATCCATTCCATTTTGTCGCCTTTTGGCAAGCCTTGCGCGATTGTCACGCGCACTGGCAGTTCACTCTCACTTGCAAGCGGCTCGACGATGTCAGCGACCACCCGCTTCGGTTCAATGACGGCCAGGCGAGCCAATGCAGCTTTGCCTGCACCATCGCTTACGATAATTTCCTCACCAACGGCTGATCGCATCACATTAACGATATGATGAACATCGTCTCCGGTGATTTCCACCTGAGTAAGAGACCACTGGCTCGGATCAATAAAATATCTTTGCATAGGGATTGACCTCAATATTTTAACGTTTTTTTGCCACAATTGCTACCCAGTCGTCGATGTAAACTGTTTCTAAGATCGTAAGCCCGCTTTGCTCCAAGCCCGCAACGACATCCGCTTCACGTGCTTTGATGATGCCGGACGCAATGAAGGTTCCGTCAGGTAGGAGCAATCTGGCCACATCATCGGTAAAGCGCAGGATCACTTCCGCCAAAATGTTAGCGACAATCACTTCCACCTGTTCTTCGATGCCATCCAGCAGGTTGTTTTGTTTCACGTTGATTTTATCTGCAACCTTGTTGATCTTGATGTTCGCTTCTGCGGAGCGGACAGCGACTTCATCGAGATCCATTGCCAAAATGTGGTCAGCGCCGAGTTTGGCAGCCGCAATGGACAAAATCGCCGTTCCTGTTCCTACATCGTACACGCGGTCGCCCGGCTGCAAGTATTTTTCGATCGAACGAATGCACAATACGGTTGTCGGATGGGTCCCTGTGCCGAAAGCCATACCTGGGTCCATCTCGATCACCAGCTCATCGGCACTCTTCGGCTGATATTCTTCCCAGACCGGACTGATGGTGATCCGCTCGGAAATGGTGACGGGCTTGTAATACTTTTTCCAAGCGGTCGCCCACTCATCTTCATGCACTTCCGTCACGGTGATGGTGCCACTGCCGAGGTCAAGCCCATAGAGCAAAAGCTCGTTTAGCTGCCCTTTGATCTCCTCTACCGTCTCTCCCAAATAGCTGTTGACCGGCAGATACGCTTTGACCAGCACGCCTTCTTTCGGAAAATCATCCGGGGAGAGCTGATAAATCTCGCCAAATGGTGTATCCCATTCACGGTAGAGCACTTCCGGATCTTCAATGACAACTCCGTTCGCTCCTGCTTCATGCAAAATGTTCGAGACGGCTTCCACTGCCTCAGCCGTTGTATGGATACTGATTTCTGACCACTTCATCGCTTCTCCCCGTTTCTTAAACCCTATCGCCATATGACGATAGGGTTGCAAAAGTAAAATTATTCTCCACGGAATGCCCGTTTCATTCGCTCAAAAAAGCTCTCATCCGATGCGTGCGTTTCCACAACCGCACCTTCGTTCATCTCAAACAGTTCCATGACTAATTCTTTTTGACGATCCGTCAGTTTCTTCGGCGTCACGATGCGCACTTTCACATGCTGGTCACCCCGGCCGCTTCCACGCAGGAACGGCACGCCTTTTCCACGGAGACGGAAAAACGTCTCGGTCTGCGTACCAGCTGGAACCTTCAATTTCACACGGCCATCGACCGTAGGCACTTCAATTTCTGCACCCAAAGCCGCTTGCCCAAAGGAGATCGGCACTTCGCAATATATGTCGTTGCCTTCACGTTCGAAGAAATCGTGGTTTTTGACGCGCAGCACCACATACAAATCGCCTGCTGGCCCGCCATTAAAGCCAGGTTCCCCTTCGCCGGTTACGCGCAGCTGTGCTCCGTCATCCACACCGGCAGGAATGTTGAGATGGATTTTGCGGCGCACTTTAACGCGGCCAGCGCCGCGGCACGTTCCGCATTTTTCCTTGTACACTTTTCCTTTTCCTTCGCACGTTTGGCAAACGCGACGGTTGACGATTTTGCCGAATGGCGTATTCGCCTGCACTTCCTGCTGTCCGGAACCGTTACACGTTTTGCACGTTTCCACGTCAGCACCAGGCTTGCCGCCTGTACCGTGGCACGTGTCGCATTCCGCTTCCTTCGGAATTTCCACGTCCGCTTCCTTGCCGAACACGGCTTCCGTGAATTCGATGGACATGCTGTATTGCAAATCAGAACCTTTGCGCGGTGCATTCGGATTGCTGCGCCGTCCGCCGCCACCACCGCCGAAAAACATGTCGAAAATGTCGCCAAAACCACCCATTCCAGAGCTGTCAAAGCCACCGAATCCACCTTGGCCAAACCCTTGATTCGGGTCTTGGTGACCAAATCGATCGTACTGAGAACGCTTCTGGGTATCCGACAGAACATCGTAGGCTTCTTTTACTTCTTTAAATTTCTCTTCTGCGTTCGCTTCTTTATTTACATCGGGGTGGTACTGTCTCGCCAGCTTGCGGTACGCTTTTTTGACATCTTCCGCGTCCGCGTCTTTCGCCACTCCGAGCACTTCATAATAATCGCGTTTCATGCAACAAATCACTCCCGTGTCGAAAACAGTCAAATGTTATCATAGCACGCAATCATCAAAGCTTCAATGAACGCGTGTATGGTTATGGAGAAAACCCGGTCAAAGTGCCTGCTTCAGGATGCAGACAGGAAAAAAGTCAAAGCCAAGGTAGCTTGACTTTGACTTTTTTCCATATGTCTAACCTTATTTTTTATCGTCTACAACTTCGTAGTCCGCATCGACCACATTGTCTTTTTTGCTGTCGGATGCGTCAGCGCCGCCTTGCGCGTTTTGCGCTTGCTGCTGTGCTTGAGCCGCTTGCTCATACAGCTTCACAGACAGCTGCTGCACGATTTCGGACAGTTCGTCTTTCGCTGCTTTGATCTCGTCAAAGTTGCCACCAGCCAGTGCTGTTTTCACTTTTTCCTTGGCTGCATTCGCTTTGTCGATCTCCGCTTGATCCACTTTGCCTTCCAGATCTTTCATGGTTTTTTCAGTCGTGAACACCAGTTGATCTGCTTCGTTGCGCACTTCCACTTCTTCTTTGCGCTTTTTGTCCGCTTCCGCGTTGAGTTCTGCGTCTTTTACCATGCGCTCGATATCGGCATCGTTTAAGCCGGAGTTGGAAGTGATCGTGATGCGTTGCTCACGTCCGGTTCCCAGATCTTTCGCACGCACGTTTACGATACCGTTCGCATCGATGTCGAAAGCAACTTCGATTTGCGGAATGCCGCGCGGTGCTGGCGGGAGTTCGTTGAGGGTGAAGCGGCCCAATGTTTTGTTGTCCGCTGCCATTTGGCGCTCCCCTTGCAGCACGTGGATCTCAACGGATGGCTGGTTGTCAGCCGCAGTAGAGAACACTTGCGATTTGCTTGTTGGGATCGTGGTGTTGCGGTCGATCAGCTTGGTAAATACGCCGCCCAATGTTTCGATACCCAAGGAAAGCGGTGTTACGTCGAGCAGTACCACGTCTTTTACATCACCGGTCAAAACGCCCGCTTGAACAGCAGCACCAAGTGCAACTACTTCATCTGGGTTAACGCCTTTGTGCGGTTCTTTGCCTGTCAGCTTTTTGATCGCTTCTTGTACAGCCGGGATACGAGTGGAACCACCGACCAGAATGACGCGATGCAGTTCGCTTGGGGAGATGCCAGCGTCTTGCAGCGCTTGGCGAGTTGGGCCCAATGTGCGCTCAACCAGATGAGCAGACAGCTCTTCGAATTTGGCACGAGTCATGTTCAGCTCCAAGTGCTTTGGACCGGTTGCATCTGCCGTGATGAATGGCAGGGAAATGGTTGTAGTCAACACGCCGGACAAGTCTTTTTTCGCTTTTTCCGCTGCGTCTTTCAAACGTTGCATCGCCATGCGGTCTTTAGAAAGGTCAATGCCGTTGTCTTTTTTGAACTCGGCTACCAAATAATCGATAACCACTTGGTCAAAGTCATCGCCGCCCAGCTTGTTGTCGCCGGAAGTCGCTTTTACTTCGAAGAAGCCTTCGGAAAGTTCGAGGATGGATACGTCGAACGTACCGCCGCCCAAGTCATAAACAAGTACAGTTTGGTCTTCTGTTTTCTCCATACCGTAAGCGAGTGCAGCTGCTGTCGGCTCGTTGACGATACGCAGAACTTCCAGACCCGCGATTTTACCTGCGTCTTTTGTTGCTTGACGCTGGCTGTCATTGAAATAAGCAGGAACGGTGATAACCGCTTGGGTCACCGGTTGGCCCAAATACGCTTCTGCGTCAGCTTTGAGTTTTTGCAAAATCATTGCGGATACTTCTTGCGGTGTGTATTCTTTGCCTTCCAGCGTTTCTTTATGGTTTGTCCCCATCCAGCGCTTGATGGAGATAACAGTGTTGTCAGGGTTGGTGATTGCTTGACGCTTCGCCGCTTCACCGACGATGCGCTCGCCATTTTTGAATGCCACAACAGATGGTGTAGTGCGATTGCCTTCCGGATTGGCAATAACGACTGGCTCTCCGCCTTCCATTACCGCAACACAAGAGTTAGTTGTACCTAAGTCAATACCGATTACGCGACTCATGAAAAAAAACCTCCTTGAATGATCACAGAAAAGTGTAGTTAATTGTTGTTGTTCTTATCCGTTTACTTTTACCATCGCCGGGCGCACGGTCCGGTCTTTGAATTGGTAGCCTTTTTGCAGTTCTTCCACAACGGTTCCCGGCTCATACGCCGAGTCTTCCACCTGCATGACCGCCTGATGAATATGAGGGTCAAACGGCTTCCCTACCGATTCAATCGCTTGCAGGCCTTCTTTCTCAAACACTTGCACCATTTGACGGTACACCATATTGATGCCTTGCAGCAAAGAGTCGACCGTCAGGTTTTCCTTATCGACGGACATAGCGCGTTCGAAATTGTCGATCGCAGGAAGCAGTGCTTCCACTACCGGCAAAGCTGCATACTTCTGCATATCCTCCTGCTCTTTGCGGAAACGGCGGCGCATGTTTTCCATATCGGCCATGGCCCGCAGCAGACGGTCGTTGGTTTCCTCCGCCTCTTTTTTCCAGCGCTCCGCTTCCTCTCCCAAATTTACAGCATCTGCAGGCTGTTCAACCTGCTCCTGTGCGTCTTCGGGAAATTCCGCTTGGTTTTGCTGGTCCACAGCTGTTTTTTCGTCGCTCACCTTGATACCCTCCTGGTTCGAAAACCGGACTGCCCTGCGGTTGTTGGCAGAGCTATCGGTTTTCTTATACTGGACAAGAAAGTTGACGGATTCCTGTCTGTACGAAATAAGTCTTCTAGGTACTGGCTCTTGCGAAGGAAGAACCGGTCTTGCTTATGTGCTTACTTGGAATCGAACTGTTTGGCGAGCAAGCGCGACAGTCCGTGCCCGATGTAGTTCAATGCGGAAATCACCTTGTTGTAATCCATGCGGGTCGGCCCAAGAATACCTACTTTCCCTACCGGCTTGCCGTCGAGATAATAGGATGTTGTGATTATCGAGCAATCTTTCACGGCATTCACTTGGTTCTCCTGTCCAATGCGAATCTGCATGCCGTCCTGGGGCATGCCAAACAAGTTAACTAGCTGGTCGCTCTGCTCAAGAAGCTCCAATATATCCTTTACCTTTTCTACGTCGCGAAACTCCGGTTGGTTCATAATTTTGGTTGTGCCGTGCAGGATAAAACGATCGGAGACATCCTCCTCGAATGTTCCCTCGATCATGTGCAGCATCTGTTCGTAGTGCTCCATATGACGCTTCATCTCGTCGGCAATCTCCTGGTACAACCGTTGTCGCAGCTGCCATACCGGCACATCCTGCAAGCGGTGGTTCAATAAATTAACCAGCTTCTCCACTTCCGAGGCGGGTACGCCCGCAGGGATATCGATCAGCTTGTTTTCCACCCGACCTGTGTGCGTCACCACAATCGCTACCGCTTGTTGTTCCGAGAGCGGCACGATCTGGATATGTTTCAACCGGTGCTCAAACATCTCCGGTCCCAAGACAATCGAGGTGTAGTTGGTCATTTGCGACAGCATTGCCGCTGTGTAATCAAAAACTTGCTCGTACTGCATGATGCGCTCAGCGAATACCTGCTTAAAGTTTCCCATTTCCTCTTCATTAAAACCTTGTGGTTGAAGGAGATGGTCCACATAAAAACGGTAGCCTAGCGTAGAAGGAATGCGTCCCGCCGATGTATGCGGCTGTTCAAGATAGCCCAGCTCTTCGAGGTCGGCCATCTCGTTGCGAATCGTAGCGGAACTAAATCCAACATCATCGCGCTTCGATATGGTTCGGGAGCCGACAGGTTCTGCGGAACGAATGTAATTGTCGATAATCGCACTCAAAATCAAACGTTGTCGTTCTGATAACATAACGGTCGCCTCCCTTTGGCAAACGATGCAAGATCGTTTTGTTAGCACTCAGCGCGATTGAGTGCTAAATATAGTATTAACTTATCAAGTGAACGATCATTTGTCAACGCCTCTTGGACGCTTCCTTGGGAAACTTTGTGGGCAAAAACGACGTAATGGGCCGTTTCTACTTGTCTATACCAAGGAATTTGGCAAAAACCTCGTTGCCAAGCGGAAGTGCCTGCTGAGTCAACCGTAAATAGCCTTCGCTTTCCTCCAGCATCCCTTTGGCCTTCTCAGCCTCGATCACCGCACCGAATTTTTGCGTCATTGACTCGCCGAATCTACGCTCGAATTGTGCGATGTCGACTCCTCTACGAAGGCGCAGCCCCAAAATCATCTGCTCCTCCATCTGTTCCACGCGCGTAACCGCAAAGTGCTCCACGCGTGGCAACCCGTCTTTGGCCATCTGCATGTACATGGCAAGCGGTCCTGCATTCACATGACGCTGCCCGTTCACATATCCATGTGCGCCAGCTCCCAAACCGTAGTAGGCTTCATTGCGCCAATACGTCTGGTTGTGCCGGCTTTCAAAGCCCGGCTTGGCAAAATTGCTAATTTCATACATCCGATAGCCTTGCGTCTCCATCCGTTCGATCAAAAGCAGATACATGGCAAGCTCGGTCTCTTCTGTCGGCAATGGCAGCTGGTCCTTTTGATAGAGAGTATGGAACAGCGTGTTCTCCTCGACTTTCAAGCTGTAAGCGGAAAAATGCGTGGTCGGCAGCTCGAACGCCCGATCAAGTGAATCCGCGAACTTGTCCATCGTTTGGTCCGGCAAGCCGAACATTAAGTCGATGGAGAGATTTTCGAACCCTTCGAGGCGTGCATTCTCAATGCTTTTGCCGATCGCAGCCGAATCGTGGATGCGTCCGATCCGCTTCAATAGCTCATCATCGAACGATTGCGCCCCAAACGAAAGTCGGTTTACGCCGAAGCTGCGCATCACCTTGAGCTTTTCGCGGTCTGTCGTGCCCGGATTGGCTTCCATGGTAAATTCAAGATCGCTCTCGAGATATTGCCCCAGATTCTCTTGTACGGATTGGAGGAAAAAGCGCATCTGCTCGGCATCGAGAAACGTCGGTGTCCCACCGCCAACAAAGATCGTCTTGATTCGCTCCGGCGGTGTTTGGGCAAATGTCAGCTGCATTTCTTTTTTCAGCGCCTCCAAATAGTCCCAGACGAGCTGCGGGTTATTGGTGACAAACGAGTTGAAATCGCAATAAAAGCATTTATTTGTACAAAATGGAATGTGAATGTAAACCGATTGCGGGGTCACTGCTGCTCCCCTCCTGTCTGTTGATGATCATTCGTTCATGGGTAAAGGGCCTGCGATAAAAAGAGGACCTGACGCATAGCTTTCGTCAGGTCTGTGCAACTCCCTATTTTTTCTCATCCATGCGGAGCACGGCCATAAACGCCTCTTGTGGTACTTCGACGGAACCAACGGCTTTCATCCGCTTTTTCCCTTCCTTCTGCTTCTCAAGCAGCTTCCGCTTTCGGCTAATGTCACCGCCGTAGCATTTCGCGAGTACGTTTTTGCGCATCGCACTGATGGTTTCGCGGGCAACGATCTTTTGCCCGATCGCTGCTTGGATCGGCACTTCGAATTGCTGGCGCGGAATCAGTTCCTTCAGCTTTTCGCAAATCACTTTACCGCGCGGATACGCCGTGTCTTTGTGGACGATGAAGGACAGGGCGTCCACCTCTTCGCCATTGAGCAAAATGTCCATTTTGACCAGCTTGGATGGTTTGTAGCCAGCCAGCTCGTAGTCAAAGGATGCATAGCCTTTTGTGCCCGATTTCAACAGATCGAAGAAATCGTAGACGATCTCGGACAACGGCATGTCGTATTTCAGCTGCACACGGTTTTCGCCGAGGTATTGCATGTCGAGGAAATCGCCACGTTTGCCTTGGCAAAGCTGCATTACGTCGCCGACGTATTCTTTCGGTACCATGACGGTCGCTGTCACGTAAGGCTCTTCGATCTTTTCGATCTTTTGCACGTCGGGCATTTTGGACGGGTTGTCGATTTCGTACGTATCCCCGTTCGTCTGCGTGACGCGGTAGATTACGCTCGGTGCCGTCGTGATCAGGTCAATGTTGAACTCGCGCTCGATGCGCTCCTGGATGATCTCCATGTGCAGCAGTCCGAGGAATCCGCAACGGAAGCCGAAGCCAAGGGCTTGCGACGTTTCCGGCTCGAATTGCAGCGATGCGTCGTTGAGCTGCAATTTTTCCAAGGCGTCGCGCAGGTCATTGTAATCGCTTGTGTCGATCGGATAAAGACCGCAGAATACCATCGAGTTGATTTTGCGGTAGCCTGGCAACGGTTCTACCGCCGGACGGGCCGCATCTGTGATCGTATCACCCACGCTCGTATCGCCTACCGTTTTGATCGAAGCGGCAACATAGCCTACATCCCCGACGGTCAGCTCTTCCACCTGCGTTTGGCGCGGTGTCGATGTTCCCACCTCGGTAACCTCGAACGCCTTGCCTGTTGCCATCATTTTGATCCTCATGCCCTTTTTCAACGTACCGTTTACGATACGCACCGATGCGATAACGCCGCGATACGGATCGAAGTACGAGTCAAAAATCAAGGCTTGCAGCGGTGCGTCCGGGTCGCCTGTTGGCGCTGGCACTTTTTTCACGACGGCTTCCAGCACGTCCTTGATGCCAATACCCGCTTTTGCGGATGTCAAGCACGCTTCGCTCGCATCCAAGCCGATTACATCTTCCACTTCCTGTTTCACGCGCTCAGGCTCCGCGCTTGGCAAGTCGATTTTATTGATAATCGGAATGATCTCCAGATTGTTGTCAAGGGCGAGGTAAACGTTTGCCAACGTCTGTGCTTCAATCCCTTGGGCCGCATCCACGACGAGTAGTGCCCCTTCACAGGCAGCCAGGCTGCGCGATACTTCATAGGTGAAGTCGACGTGTCCCGGTGTGTCAATCAGGTGTAGGATGTATTCCTCACCGTCATCCGCCTTGTAATTGAGACGTACTGCATTCAACTTGATCGTAATGCCGCGCTCTTTTTCCAGTTCCATCGTATCGAGGAATTGCGCTTCCATTTCGCGAGCGGTTAATGCGCCTGTCAATTCGAGTATCCGGTCGGCAAGCGTTGATTTACCGTGGTCAATATGTGCGATGATAGAGAAATTGCGAATTTTTTTCTGTCTTTCCAGGCGATCCATTAATTCCGTTCCCTCCTGCGTTTCACGTCCTTGCCTTGCCACTGGACAAGGCATCGGTGAAAAAAACACTAAGATTTATTATAACAAAGCCGTTTTTGTGTAGCAATAAAGATTATCTTGCGGCATTACAACGTTTTTCACCCTCCGGCTGGTAATTTCATGGTATTGTAGATGGGATATGAAAGGAGAGTTACGATGTTTCAAATTGACCGATTGATTTATGCAACTGCTAAACCGGACTGGCTCCATCAATTTTTGACCGAAAAGCGTGGCCTGACGCTTGCCGCCACAGGCCAATCCTTTCCCGGCATATCTACGCGCACCTATCCGTTCCCTGGTGGCGGATTTCTTGAAGTTGCTTATGTTACGGACGAAAGCAAGCTCGATTCCTCGGAAGGTGGACATGAGCTTCGCGACTTTTTAGCAGAAAACGGCGACGGTTATACTTCACTCGTCCTCGAAACCGACGACTTGGAACATGTGATCCGCGTCTTGCAGGAGGAGCAATATCCGGTTTCGGACAGCGGGGTACACGAGGTCACCGATCCGACCGGCCAAACTGTCAGCTTTCGCATGGTCGGTTCCTATCCACATTTGCCTTGGTTCATCCAGTATGATAAGCCGCGTCCGTCTGCGTCCGGCTTCCCCCAAGCGGCGATCCTGCGCACCACGACGCTTACTGCAGATTCCAGCCTGCTGGAGAAAATCTTGAAAATCAGCTGCACCCAACTGAACTTCACCGACATGCATGCCGCGCTTTTCCCGCTTGCGAATGCGACGCTACGCCTGGAATCAGCCGATTCTTACTCATTCGCTTACTTTGATCCGACCGGAATCCTGCTTGAGGGAAACAACGCCGAATGATCGCCATCCATTGCTGATCGAAGCGCTTTTTGCATGAAACGCGTTTCTTGGATAAGATAGGAGAAAAAATGACTTCAGGAGGACGTGTGTTTTGCCGCCGAAATCGAAAAAAAGACGGTTAAACTCCGTACAAATTATTGTATGCTTTTATATTTGTTCGGTTTTGATCTCGTCTCTTTTATTATGGATGCCTATTTTCCACAAGCCCGGCGTTCAGCTGACTTATTTGGATGCCCTCTTCACCGCGTCCAGCGCCATCAGCGTTACTGGACTTTCCGTCATCCAAATCGATCTTTTCTTTAATCATGCAGGTATCATTTTGCTCGCCCTGCTGTTTCAGGTAGGCGGGATCGGGATTATGACGCTGGGCACGTTTTTCTGGCTCTTATTCCGCCAAAAAATCGGGCTTGAACAACGCATCTGGATCGCGACTGACCACAACCGGCCGAAATTGGCGGGGATGGTCGACCTGATGCGCAACATCTTGCTGCTCGCCGTCATCATCGAGGTCGCCGGCACGCTCTTGTTGGGCAGTTACTTGCTGCTGCGCGGCTATGTGGATCATTGGTATATGGCTTTTTTCCACGGATTCTTCGCCTCTGTCAGCGCGTTTACCAATGCTGGATTTGATCTGTACGGCAACTCTCTGCTCGATTTTTCGCACGACTATGTGTTCCAGACGATCCATATGCTGTTGATCATCTGCGGGGCGATCGGCTTTCCTGTGCTGATCGAGCTGCAGCATTATGTTTTGCACCGACGGGTCAAACCTCGCTTTACCTTCTCTTTATTCACGAAAGTGACGACTGCTACTTTCTTTACCCTGTTAGTAGCGGGTGCGCTTCTGTTTTATTTGTTTGAGCGGGGCGCCTTTTTGGCGGATAAAGGTTTCATCCCGTCCGTCTTTTATTCGTTGTTTCAATCCGTCTCGGCACGCAGCGCCGGTTTGACTACGATGGATATCAGCATGCTCTCTACACCGACGCTGATCATGATGTCGCTGCTTATGTTCATCGGTGCGTCGCCAAGCAGCGTAGGCGGCGGGATACGGACCACAACGTTTTTCATCCTGTACGCAACCATTTTGTCCTACATGCGCGGGTACAAGCGGGTAAAAGTGTTTGGGCGGGAGCTGGCGGATGACGATATTTTACGTTCGTTCCTCGTGTTCTTTTTCGCGATCAGCTTGGTCATCGCCGCTGTCATCCTGCTTGCCTGGACCGAAGGATTGCCGATGGAACAGCTCCTGTTCGAGGTATGCTCGGCGTTCGGGACCACCGGCATGTCTACCGGGATCACCGCTTCGCTCAGCCCGACGGGAAAAATCATCATGATCGTCCTGATGGTGATCGGACGCATTGGGATTATCAACATGCTGCTCTTCTTGAAAAAAGACGATCAAATTACACATTATCGCTATCCGACCGAGAGGATCATCATCGGACAGTAAGAAAAAAGTGCGAAAGCCATTGTGGGCTTGCCGCACTTTTTTTCTTAAAGTCGTTATCCTTGTTTTGCGTGACCGCTTGCTCTGAGCTTCTCGACGATCTCGGACGGGAAAATCGTTTGTATATCCAACCAATAGTCACTTCCGTCCCGGGGCATCTGATAATCGATCACGCGGTAATCGCCGCCCCGATACACAATGTTGAATTTCATTGGGGCTGCAACAGCCGATCCATTCGTCTGCTCCGATTCGATCGTCACCTTTGCGTAGACGATGCGCTGCTCCGCATTTGGGCTGTCGACACCAAGCAATTCCAGGCTTACTTTGCGTTTATCGCCAATCCAAGCAAAATCGTCTGTCGCTTGCAAAAATTGCGTGATGAGCGGCAGGACGAGCGACTCATTGGATGGTGAAACGCCCGCCTTGATCGTCAAAAAAACGTTTCCGAGCACTTCATTGCGATACCGCACTTCGATTTTCCACAAGCCTGCTGTCGGAAGCGTGAGCCCCGTTGGAAAATGTCCATCGGCATCGTACAGCTTACTTCCGATCGCATACTTGCCCAAATCGATTCGCTCGCCCTGCTGATTTTCGCCGACCAACTGCACCTTTTCATTTGCCATCAGCGGGCCGTTCAGCAAAAACATCACTTTTTGCCCCTGCTTTTCATACATGTCCCCTGTGATGACCCGCACCGGTTTTTCGCCCAGATAAGTGAACGATTTACCTTCGAAAGGCGTCGTGTGTTCAGCGGCAGGCTGCCAAAGATTGCCGTCGGAAGCCTCAGGTGGCAAGGGGTTGGGGGTGTTCGGCACAAGCAAGCCAAAACCGATCAAGCAGGCGCAAACGGCGCCACCGAGCCATTTCCAGCCAAAGTGAATGCCTGTACCGGCCCGCGGTATGCTCGCGATCCTCTTTTGCACAGCCCGCTGCATCTCTGCCGTAAATTCCACATCGCGCAGCAAGCCTTTGTTTGCGTATCCTTTTAATTCGTTCAGCGACTTGTCGAAATCCATTCAGCCCCTCCCTCCTCTGCGACCAGCGCAGCCTTCAACATGTGTCTTGCTCGGTGCAACCGCGTCCGCACGGTTCCTTCCCGCACACACAAGATTGAGGCAATCTCGCTAATTTTCTGATCCTCATAGTAGTGCAGAACAATGACTTGGCGGTATGCATACGGGAGAGCAAGCACTTGTGCGAGCAGTTGCTCCCGTTCCGATTCGCTCACCACTTCCATCTCCACCGACTTCTCACTTGTGCGGTCCACCCACGATTTGAAGATCAGGTTTCGGAACGACCACGATCGAATCTGCATTTTGCACTCATTGGCGGCGATTGCATAGATCCACGTTTTAACCGAGCTGTCGCCGCGGAAGTCTGGAAGCTTCCGGTACACCTTAACGAACACATCTTGTGTGATATCTTCCGCTAGGCTTTTGTTTTTCACGAACAAGGTTACGAGGCGCAGCACCCGAGTGCCATATTCTTGCATCAGCTGCGCGAGAACAGCCTCCGGGGTTTTCTGCAATTGTTCCGTATCAGCCAGCATCCTCACCTCTTTATTCTCTCTCGCTTGTTTAGATGCAGCTGCATAACTTTTGTTACGGATTTTTTTACAAAAAGAAAAAACGGAACGAGTCAGTTCCGTTTTTTTCACGAACTATTCCATTTGTTCGATAAAAGCCGTAAGCAAATCAACCGTGTAAGCTAAATCATCGAGATGGACGCAGCCTGTAGCGGAATGAATATAGCGGGATGGCAAGGAAATGATGCCGGTTACAGCTCCCGCTCCAGCGAGACTGATCGTGGCTGCATCCGTCCCTCCGTTCAACACCGTTTGATGCTGATAGGGAATTCCCAGCGATTCTGCTGTGCGCACCAGCTGTCTGGTCAGCGATTTCGGCACGTTGTTCCCCTGTCCAGTATCCGGTGTCCAATCATAGTACTTAATGACCGGACCGCCCCCCAGTTTCATCGGCGGCAGGGTGGCAGGCAGCGCGGGTGAATCTCCGGCAAATGTCACATCAATCGCGATCGCCACCGTAGGCTTGATAGCAAACGCCGCTGTTCCTGCTCCGCGCAGCCCTACCTCCTCCTGAACGGATGCTACCGCATAGATCGTCGGTTGAACCTGTTTGCCGCTCAGTCGCTTCATCGTTTCAATTAAAACGGCGCAGCTTGAGCGATTGTCTACGGCCTTGCCCGTAAACAGCTTGCTTCCGTTCAGCAAGGTTCCTTTTCGTTCAAACGTGATCATGTCCCCAATTTGTACGCCAAGCGCCATCGTTTCCGCCCGACTAGAGGTACCGAGGTCAAGGTAAATGTCCGCAAGCGGAATGGATCTGCGGGCCATCTCGGCCGTCAGCAGATGTGCCGGCATCGTCCCTGTGATCGCTTGCCGCGGCCCAGCTTCCGTATGGATGGTCAACACTTGGTTCATCAGCATCCGGCTGTCGTGATAGCCGACCGGGTGAAAGTAAACAAAGCCGTTTTCATCAATATGCCGGACGATGAAGCCAATCTCGTCCATATGGGCCGAAAGCATAAGTTTCACATCCGGACGGCTGCCATGTTTGACAAAAATCTGGTTGCCCAAAGCATCTTCCCAATGACCGTTCGATAGAGGCAGCAGTTTTTGGCGCATATAGGCCGCTACCCGTTCCTCATCCCCACTGACGCCTGGTATTTCATCTAGCTCGCGCAATAATACGTCCCACTCGCTCATGTGCACACTCCTTACTGATTTGCCCCGGCTTTTTGGATTTGTCTTCATTATAGCGAGCGGGCGTGAGTACAAATGTCAAAATTCTCGCATTATTTATGCAAAATTCTATCAATTTTAATCCCTTCTGGTAGGATTACATAACCCATCTTGTCGGTCTCAACTCTCTCTCGTGTACATGTTCTGATCTTAATCGAACTAGTATTTTGCCAAAACGTCCGCACTCCTGGATGACTACCTTGACATTCTTGATCTGAAATGAGTTATCCATCAATAGCCAAAAAGAAAAGCCGATCCGCTATGAGAATCCTGTGATTCCCGTGACAGATCGACTTTTTGTTTTTGTTTATGTTTTTGTTTCGCTACACCCCGATGACTTGCAGCTCTTTCGGGAACCGGCTCAACACTTCGCAGCCGTTTTCCGTCACCCAGACATCATCCTCGATTCTGACACCCGCAATGCCAGGAACGTAGATGCCCGGTTCGATTGTGAAAACCATCCCGGTCTGTAGCAAATCCTGATTTTCTCCATGAACGGATGGATATTCGTGGCAATCCATGCCGAGCCCGTGACCCAAACGATGGATGAAATAGTCGCCATACCCTTTTGCTGCGATCACATCGCGCGCTGCGCGGTCGATGTTCGCCAAGGTGACGCCCGCTTTAGTCGCCTCGATCCCTGCCAGATTCGCTGCTAGCACCGTTTGATAGATTTCCTGTTCCTTCGCTCCGACCTCGCCAACCGCAAATGTGCGAGTAATATCCGAATAGTAGCCGTCATAGGCTACACCCAGGTCAAACAAGAGCAGCTCGCCAGCCTGGATAGTGCGATTGCCTGGAGCGCCATGCGGCATTGCCGACTTTTCGCCCGCCAGCACCATCGTTGGGAATGCGAGTCCTTCCGAGCCTAGCTTTTTCATTTGATACTCCAGCTCCGCTACAACGTCGAGCTCAGTCATGCCTACTTTGACTTGGCCCACGACGGCTGCCAGGGCATCCTCGGTGATTTGCAGAGCTTTTTTGATCCGGCTGACTTCGTCTGCAGATTTTACCATTCGCATCTGGCGAATAGGCACATCGACATCTACATAATCGGCTGCTTGGATAACCGCTGCAAGCGCTTCAAAACGGCTGACCGTCAAATCGCCCTTTTCCAGTCCCAATCGCTTGATCCCTGCAGGAAGGTGGGCTTGCAGGACCTCATACGGGTTTTGCGTATCCGTGTGCGTCGCGATCGTCTTTACGCTTGAGGCTTGTTGCGCTGCTTCCAGATCAAGCGCTGGTACGATCAACACTGCTTCGCCTTGCTTTGGGATCACCAATCCGAGGAAGCGCTCGTGCGGATCGCTCAAAAATCCGGTGAGATAATAGACATGCTTTGGTGTGGTGAGCAGCATAGCGTCCAGCCCTTGCTCATTCATATATGTATGAAGCGTTTGCAATTTTTGTTGATCCATCTGCGCGTCATCCTCTCCTTGTTTTCTTGTTCATCCTATCAGGAAAAAGCCCCCATCTGCAATGGGAGCTTTTTCGTTCCTACAGACCTATTTCCACTCTACATTTTCCAGGCTCTCCGAACCTGTTGGATGCGGTTGGTAGCCAGTGATGCCTGCTTTACCCGCGATCGGGGGTGTTGCATGCGCGATCGGAATTAGCGGTACATCTTTGTAGATCAGTTCTTGCGCTTGTTTGTACAGCTCGGTACGTTTATCTTTCGACGGCTCCGATTGCGCCTGCAGCAAGAGCTTGTGCACCTCTTCATTTGCATAGCGCGAGCGGTTTCCGCTGCCGATGTTGTTTTTGTCGAGCAAGACGTACAGGAAGTTGTCAGGGTCACCGTTATCACCTGTCCAACCCAAGAGGTACATGTCTTGTTCACCGTTTTTCGTTTTTTCCAGGTACGTTGCCCATTCCATCGTTACGATCTCGGTTTCGACGCCGATTTTTTTCAGGTCTTGCTGGATTGCTTCTGCGATTTTTTGACCGTCTGGCATGTATGGACGCGGCACCGGCATTGCCCAGAACTTCGTTTTGAAGCCGTTCGGGAAGCCCGCTTCTGCCAACAGTTGTTTTGCTTTGTCCAAATTGTACTCACGGTCTTTGATCGCATCGTTGTAGCCCCATACAGATGGCGGCATTGGGTTAACAGCTGGCTCGCCAAGACCGGCGAAGAATGCTTCGATCAGTGCTGGTTTGTTGATTGCATACGCGATTGCTTCACGAACTTTTGGATTATCAAACGGCTTTTTCTCCACGTTGAAGCTGAGGAAGCCGACGTTCATACCAGGACGTAGGAACAGCTGCAGGTCTTTGTTGTCTTTGACAGATTGCGCGTCATCTGGATTCAGACCATCCATGATGTCGATTTCGCCGGAATTCAGTGCAGTCAAGCGTGCAGAGTTGTCCGGAATGACTTTGAAGACCAGTTTGTCCAGCTTAGGCAGACCTTTGTTCCAGTAGTCTGGGTTTTTCTCGAGCGTGATGGAATCGTTGCGCTTCCATTCCACGAATTTGAACGGACCGGTTCCTACTGGGTTTTCGATGTATTTGTCGCCGAATTTTTGTACGGCAGTCGGAGAGGAGATTCCGAAGCAATACATCCCCAGGTTGTTCAGGAAAGGAGACACCGGACGGAACAGCTTGAATTCCACTGTGCTCGCGTCGATCGCTTTCACCGTATCAATCACATGGTCTTTGTCGCCTTTGTAGCCACCGAACATGTCATTGTAGTATACATAGCCGTCTTTGTTATGGAACGGATTGCTCTTGTCCATCCAGCGGTTGAAATTCCACACGACTGCCTCGGCATTGAAGTCGGTGCCGTCATGGAACTTGACGCCTTGGCGCAACTTGAATGTGTACGTTTTGCCATCCGGCGAAATTTCCCAGCTCTCAGCCAAACCAGGAACGATGTTGGTATTGGTCGGCTCGTATTTGACCAACGTTTCGAAAACGTTTTCCGTAATTTTGGCCGATTCGCCATCGTCCGTCTGAATCGGGTCGAGCCCGACGGAGTCGCCGCCACGGCCAAAGATCAGCTGTTTCGGCCCTTTGTTTGCTGTATCTGCAGGCGCTGGCTGAGCTGGCGTTTGCGCTGAGGAATCGGATGGTGCCGGCGTTTGCTGGGCTGTCTGCTGTGGGCTGCCGCATCCGGTCAAAGCCATCGTCAGCGCCATCATGCCAGACAGTGCAGCTGTCAACAATGATTTTTTCATAAAATGAAGATCCCCCTTCTTCCCTTATTGATCGCTTTTTTTGTTCAAGCTACAATCGCTGCCACGCATCCCCCCTTTCAAGGCGTGCTCGCGTCAGTTTTTCATTCGCGGATCAAGCGCATCGCGCAAACCGTCACCGATCAAATTGAATCCGAGTACGGTCAGCATGATGCACAAGCCGGGATAGATGACGGTCCACGGCGCTTTTTGGATGTATTGCTTAGAGTCCGCCAGCATTTTGCCCCATTCCGGTTCAGGCGGCTGTGCCCCGAGTCCGAGAAAGCCGAGCGCTGCCGCTTCGATGATGGCTGTCGCGATTCCGAGCGTCCCGGAAACGATGATCGGTGCCAGGCTGTTGGGCAAAATGTGCTTGATCAAGATGCGCGAATCCTTCATCCCGATTGCTCGCGCCGCCATCACGAATTCTTCTTCCTTCAACGTCAGCACGCGTGACCGCACGAGCCTACCGAATGTCGGAATATTGATGATGGCGATTGCAAGCAAGGCGTTTTGCAGCGATGGTCCCAAAATGGCTACGATCGCGATCGCGAGCAAAATGCTCGGAAAAGCCAACATGACATCAAACACGCGTGAAATAACCGAATCAACCCAGCGGCCATAATAACCTGCCAGGAGTCCGAAAAACGTGCCGGCTACAATCGAGCCGAGAACCGAGGACGTCCCTACCCAAAGCGAGATGCGTGCGCCGTAGACGACCCGCGAAAAGACGTCGCGACCGTTGTAATCGGTACCGAACCAATGCTCGGCGGATGGTGCCTTGTTTTTCATGACCAGCTCGCCCTCATCGAATTTATAAGGCGCGATTTGCGGTGCAAACACCGCGACCACCACGAAAAAGAGAATGATGCCCAAGCCGACCATTGCCAGCTTGTTTTTCCGCAAAATGTTCCATGCGTCCCGCCAAGGGGAGGATGCCTGTTCCACCGGTTGCTTGATTGGGGTATGGATCGTTGTTTGAACCTCTGCCATGCAACTGCCTCCTTAGCGGTATTTGATGCGTGGATCGACATAGGCGTACAGGAGGTCGACCAGCAGGTTGATCAAGACGAAAATGGTGGCGATCACGAGGATCCCGGATTGGATGACAGGATAATCGCGGTTGCCGATCGCAGTGTAGATGTAGCGTCCTACGCCAGGCCAGCCAAAAATGGTTTCGGTCAGTACCGCGCCGCCAAGTAGCATGCCGGTCTGCAAACCGATGATCGTCAAAACGGGAATCAGCGCGTTTTTGAGCGCATGCTTGTACACGACGAAAAATTGTCCAAGCCCTTTTGCTTTTGCGGTGCGAATAAAATCAGAGCGCATCACTTCCAGCATGCTGGAACGGGTAATCCGAGCGATGATCGCCATCGGGATGGTGCCCAGTGCGATGCTCGGCAAGATCAGATGCATGAAGACGTCTTTCAATTGGTCAAAGCGGCCTGCCAAGATGGAATCGATGATGTAAAAGTGTGTGATGGGGTTGATTGGCAAACGAGCGTCGTCGCGGCCAATCGAGGGTAACCATTTCAATTCCTGGGCGAAAAACCATTGTTCCATTAGGCCCAGCCAGAAAATCGGCATGGAGACCCCGATCAGGGCGATCAGCATGGATACGTAGTCAAACCAGGAATTTTGTTTCCAAGCGGAGATAATGCCGGCGTTCACGCCAATAATGATGGCAAACAACATTGAGAAAAGAGTAAGTTCCGCGGTAGCTGCCAAATACGGGACGATTTCCTGCCCGATCCCGGCTTTCGTGTGGAGCGAATTGCCCAAATTGCCGGTAAGCACCTTGCCGACGTAGTCAAAGTACTGCTGGTACCACGGTAGGTTGAGTCCGAGCTGTTCGCGCAGCTCCGCGAGCGCTTTCGGGCTGGCCTTTTCGCCCAATATGGTTTGGGCCGGGTCACCCGGAATGGCATGCGTTATGCAGAAGACTACGATCGACATGCCGATCAGAACGGGAATCAGCATCATCAATCTGCGCAGGGTATAAGATACCAATGCCATTTCCTCGCTTTCCAAATATTGATTCGAGTTCGTTTAAAAAACGAGAGTTTACTTATTCGCCGTATAAATGGCATGCGACAAAGTGACCATTGCCCGCATCCCGGAATGTTGGTCGGATGGAGCGGCAAATCTCTTTGACATGCGAGCAGCGGGTATGGAACGTGCACCCGTTCGGCGGATTCGCCGGGCTCGGCACGTCGCCTTGCAGGATGATGCGCTCCCGCTTAATATCGGGATCTGGGTTCGGCACAGCGGAAAGCAGTGCCTGTGAATATGGGTGAAGCGGGTTGCTGTAAAGCGCGTCTTTGTCGGCCAGCTCGACGATTCGCCCGAGATACATGACGCCGACTCGATCGCTGATGTGGCGTACGACACTCAAATCGTGGGCGATGAACAGATAGGTCAAGCCAAACTCTTTTTGCAAATCTTGCAGCAGATTAAGCACCTGTGATTGGATCGATACGTCAAGCGCTGAGACGGGTTCATCGAGCACGACCAGCTTGGGATTGACCATCAATGCGCGGGCGATGCCAATGCGCTGACGCTGACCGCCGCTGAACTGATGCGGATACCGTTTGGCGTGATAGCTTGTTAGGCCGACAACCTCCAGCATTTCGAGCACGCGCTTCTTTCTTTCCGAAGCGCTTCCAATTCCGTGCACGATCAATGGTTCCTCCAGGATGCTTTCCACATTGTGCCGTGGATTCAGCGATGCGAATGGATCCTGGAAGACAATTTGCATGTCACGCCTCAATTTTCGCAGCTCTTGCTGATCCAAGCTTGTAACCGCTTTCCCTGCAAACAGCACTTCTCCTTCGGTCGGCTCGATCAGACGCATGACCGAACGCCCTGTCGTCGACTTGCCGCAGCCGCTTTCTCCCACCAACCCCAGCGTTTCTCCCGTTTTCACCGAAAAGGAAACATCGTCAACGGCTTTGACCGTTCCGACGGTTTTTCCGAAAACCCCGCCAGTGATGGGGTAATATTTTTTCAAATGGTTCACGACGAGCAGTTCTTCTGCCACCCTTGTTTGCCCCTTTCTACGATCGGCCTATTGATTCACCCAGCAGCGGGAGAAATGTCCCGCCTCCACTTCCAGAAGTTCCGGCATCTCCTGGTGGCACTTGTCCACCGCATGCTCGCACCGTGGCGCGAAGCGGCAGCCTGTCTTTAGTGAGCCTGGGACAGGCACGTTTCCAGGGATCGAGTAGAGCCGTTCTCTTGACTCTTCCAGCTTGGGTATGGACTGAAGCAAACCTATCGTATACGGGTGCTTCGGTTTTTTTAGGATGGTTCGGACATTGCCCTCTTCCACCACCTTGCCTGCGTACATGACCACGACCCTGTGGCACATTTCGGCGACCACCCCGAGATCGTGCGTGATGAGCATGATCGCGGTGCCCGACTCCTCGTTGAGCTTGCGCATTAGGTCAAGAATCTGCGCTTGGATCGTCACATCGAGCGCCGTCGTCGGTTCGTCGGCAATTAAAAGCTCAGGGTTGCACGTCATCGCCATGGCGATCATCACGCGCTGCCGCATGCCGCCTGACAATTGGTGCGGGTATTCGTCGACGATCGCCTCCGCTCGCGGAATCCCCACCCGCTTCAGCATTTCGACAGCCTTTTTGCGGGCTTCTCGCTTGTCCACTTTTGTATGCAGCCTCACCGCCTCACCAATCTGGTCCCCGATCGTGTAGACGGGATTGAGCGATGTCATCGGCTCCTGGAAGATCATTGCGATTTCGTTGCCACGTATTTGGCGCATTCGCTTTTCATTGCACTCGATCAACTCTTCCCCTTTGAAGCGGATCGAGCCTCCGACAATTTTACCAGGGGGTGATGGGATGAGCCTCATAATCGATAAGGACGTCACACTTTTTCCGCAGCCGGATTCACCGACGATGCCGACGACCTCTCCTTTGCCTACGCGTATGTTGACGCCGTCTACGGAAGGAATGGCTCCTCGGTCGGAAAAAAAGTGCGTCTGCAAGTTTTCTACTTCCAAGATTGTCTGCGACATCTAGCGCACCTCTCTTACCGAAATTTAGGTATTTTGTAGGGGGGGATGGGGAAAATAGGAAGCTGGTTGTGAACATTATGCCATTATTCTGTATCTTTTCGCAATACAGTAAATAAATAATATTTTAACAAGAGAAAAAAACCTGTCAAAAAACAGGTTATGGTTGAAAAAAAGAAGACATCCAGTTAACCGCTGCCTGCGTTCCGCCCCTTACTGCTTGCCCGAGTGAAATGCCTACCCGACTCATGTAATTGCTCTTTTTCTCCTGCGTAGCGGTCGCTTTTTGACCCATGACCGCCACTTCCATTTTGCCGTTATCCACTTTTGTGATATAAAACGACTGCTTTTGCGGCTGTTGTAGCTGTTGCTCCGGCAGTCCCTCGATTTTGTAGATTCCACGTTCCGCTGTTAGCAGGCCAAGGATGACGCCGATCAAGAGAACCGCGACGAGGCTCACGACTTTTAATCTGATATCCACTCGCTACTCACCTCTTGTCTGTTGACTCAGTCACCGTCGCATTGGCTCGTTCCGCTTGCCAAAAGTATTCGGCGAACACATCCGCTAGTGCCGCTGCGCTGTTATAGCATTCCTGAACCGTGTTTCCCGTACCGCCGAACTCAATCAATAGGCTTCCTGGTGAGATCGATTGGTTATACTCGCCATTGCCGTCCTTGCTGCCCTTCCCTGTGACGCCGCGGGACAGACCAGGGTACTTCTTCTCCAAAAGCATATGCAATTTCGTTGCAAACTCTGCATTTTTCTCGTGGTTTTTGTTTATCAGGCCGATGACGAAAAAGAGGCGCGCATACGATTTGCCATTGATTTCAATCGTTGTTTTCTCGCGAGGCTGGTCGTCGCGGTGAAGGTCGAACAAATACTGGATGTTGCGGTTCTCTTCCAGCTCGGATTTGACGACTTTGAGCGATTCCGCATAGGAGAGCGTAAAGCTTCTTCCCTGGTCAACCAGACGCTGCGTAATATCGTCGGAATTGGTGTCGACGCCGATCCCTTTCTCGCGCAAATTATCCGCCAGCCGCTCCCCGACAAGCGTAATGTTGCGCGTAGGGCTATCGACCGATTGGCCCACCCGCTTGGTTTCTGAGAGCCATGATTCCCGATTGTGGGAATGATAGATGAACACCACATTGCCTTTCGTCGCGATCGGCGTATTTGGTTTAGGCTCCCCCGTACTCGTTTTAGGCGGCACAGTCGTCGCTGGCGGCGGCGTCTCTTTTTGCCCCGTTTGCTCACCGCCAGCAGGCTGCGGCACCTCAATGTTGGGCAAGTCGTGGGGCGTGTTCTCCACATACAGATCGGACAACTCCGTCCCCAGTCCCGGTACGATGATCCGGGCATCATCAAAGGTCAACAGCCCCGGGAGCTCACGCCCAAGCAAGCTGCGCAGATCTCCGGGCTGGATGTTGGTCATGGCCTCGAATAAAAAACTGGTCCAGCTGCTGGACTGCGCTGCAGTCGTTTCTACCGAATCCGCAAGCGATGGAATCTCCCTGCCGATCACTTTGAGCATGGCGAGGCTCGAGATGTTGGCTGCTGCTTGCTGAAGCGTATTGGAAGTGGGCATCACGCGGTTCCCCGACAGTGACAAAATGCCCGTCAGAACGAACAAAAAGGCAGTGCAAAGCGATAGGACTACAAAGTGCCGCTGTAGTATGGCTGCCATCTTTCTTCCTCCTCTAGCAGTCGGCTATGTCTCGACTTGTTCTTGCTCTATGAGTATGCGAATGGAAGAAACGATAGACCTTGTTTCTAGCAAAAAAATAATAGAGAAGCACCTTTTATCCGGTGCTTCTCTCGTTCATCTGAAACGTGTTTCTTCATTACACTAGTGCGTGTATGCGTTAACGTTTTCTTGCCCGACAGCGCGATGCAGGGCACTGTTCAATCCGCTCGCAATGATGTTGGCGATTCCCTCGATGAAATCATCGATTTCCTTCGGCGTGACGACCAAATTTTGCCCAAGCGGTTGAAGCACTTCATGAATGAGCTGCTGCTTATCCTGCTCGGACAGCTGGCCAACTAGTCCCATAAATGTTTTGCGTGATTCCATGTCAGGCAAATCCTCTTCCGTATACGGCTCCTTCCGCTCCGGTACGCTGCTTGTCGTCAGTCGGTTAAAGGCGCGTTTGCTCTCTTGCACCGATTGGCCGAAATGGCCAAGGAGATAGGTGATCGAATCGTGCACGATCGTCGAGGCGAACACGACGGTTGGAACGCCGATAGCGATGACAGGGATGCCGAGCGTCGCCTCATCGATCGCCTTGCGCTTGTTTCCGACTCCCGAGCCCGGATGAATGCCGGTATCGGAGATTTGGATGGTTGTATTGACACGATGCAGCGCACGGGAGGCCAGAGCATCGATGCAGATCACGAAATCCGGTTTACTTTTTTCCACGACGCCAAAAACGATCTCGCTCGTCTCGATCCCGGTAATGCCGAGGACGCCTGGAGAAATGGCACTTACCTCCCGATACCCATCCTCCACCGATTCAGGGGCCAATGTGAATAGATGCCGCGTAATGAGCAGATTTTCCACGACTAGCGGGCCTAGCGCGTCAGGTGTGACATTCCAGTTGCCAAGGCCAACGATCAACGCCTTCTTGTTTTCGGTCAGTCCTTTTTTCTCCAAAAACTGCTTGAATTCGTGAGCAAACCGTCGCATCACCTGCTGCTCCAGTTCGGAGTCGTTGTTGCGTAGCTTGGGCACCTCGATGGTCAGGTAATGCCCCGGCCATTTGCCAATTTGCCGTCCCGCCTCTTCATCCTGCACCGTCATGCGCGTCACCTTGATGCCAGGCTCCCGGTCATCCGTCTCCATCTCAAATCCGGAAAGCGGTGCCTGCTGCTCCTGCTGCGCCAATTCATGGGATTCGACCGCCAAGTCGGTGCGGATTGAATAAGCACCGAGATCAATGTTGTGCTGCATCTTGTCAAACCTCCCCTTATTCCAACTCTTGATCCTTAGAATGCATAAATGTGGAACTTTTATACGGAATCCATTCTTGCAATCGTGGGTGTCGCATGCTAGAATATATTTTGTTGTATGTAAGAGCCTAAGACGCGTCTTATAGCTTTAAGGAGGTGACATTCATGCCAAATATTAAATCCGCAATCAAGCGCACCAAGCAAATCGAGAAGCGCCGTGCACAACGTGCATCGCAAAAATCTGATCTGCGTTCCGCGGTGAAAAGCTTTGAGAAAGCAGTTGCAGCGAGCAACCTCGAACTAGCGAAATCTACCCTTCTGGTAGCCGTGAAAAAGTTGGACAAAGCTGCTACCAAAGGTCTCATCCATAAAAATGCGGCAAACCGTCAAAAATCTCGCTTGATGAAAAAACTGAACGCAGCGACTGCAACTGCGTAAGGTGCGCGAAGCGCCAAAACCCCCTTGAACGTTATGTTCGAAGGGGGTTTTGTTTTAGCTGAGCAACCTTTGTGATGAACAGCTCGACAGCCAGCTGTTTGTCCACTTGACCGGTCTTCATGCGGAAGTCTTCCTCTGCACAAATCGAAAGCAGCTTGCGCAATGCTCCTTCGTCAAAGTGGCGTGCCTGCTCCATCGCTTTTTTGACGGCAAACGGATGCACCTTCAGCATTCCGGCAAGCTGCTGCTGTGAATACCCGCGCGGCGCCCACATCTTGACCGAGAGCAAAAGCCGGATTTGTCGGGCAAATAGCGCCATCAGTTTAATCGGCTCCTCGCCGGTTTTCATGTGGTCGTACAAAATCCGGAACGCGTCGGCAAGCTTGCCTGAAACAACGGCCTCCACCAACGCGAATACGTCATGCTCCAATGTCCTCGATGCCAGCAATTCGATCGCTTTCTCCGTAATGGGCGCCTCAGGGCCGACGTAGAGCGCCAGCTTTTCCAACTCACGGTCCAACAGCCTCAGCTCGCTGCCACAGCGGGCCACGAGCTTAGCAGCGTCCTCCCGTTCAATGAAGGTCTTGTATTTATTCGCCCGTCGTTCAATCCACGCATACAGCTCCTGATCCTTGAGCGGCGCAAAGGATATCATGACCGCCTTCTGCTGCAGCGTTTTGACGATTTTTTTCCGCTCGTCCAGCTTGTCCGCGTTTACCGTGAACATAATCGTTGAAAAAGGCGGTGGATTGTCCAAATACTGAGCCAGCACCTGCGGGTCGGCCTCATGCTTGATTGTGCCGGTCGGTTTTGCCCCCGACAAAAAATAGGCGTTGTCCGCTACCACCAGTCGACGCTCCGCCATGAACGGAAACGTCTCGGCATCCTGCAAAATATCTGGGAGCGCCTGCTCCTGGCAATCATATTCACTCAGATTAAAATCAGCATAATCCTTCTCTATCATCTCACTGCGCGCAAAGGCAATAAATTCTTCCTTCAAAAAGTTTTCCTCTCCGAACAGGACATAGACAGGCGCATACTGTTTGTCGCGAATTGCTTTGACTGCTGCACGCAAATCCATCTGCGCAAGCCCCCTTTCCCCATCCTATCTATTGTAGAGGAAAAAACGGGGTGAGCCAAGCCCATCCCGTTTAAAGAAAACGTTATTTATATCGTAAACTGGCCGATCAGCCCTTTCAAACGCGTCGCCATGCTGCTCATTTCCTCGGCGGATGCTTCAATCTCTTTAAACGTTTGCAAATTTTCCTGCGCTGATTGCGCGACGTGGCTAGCGGATCGGGCAGACTTCTCTGCGATTTTGGACAGCTCTAAAATGGAGGCGGATACTTGCTCGCTGCCAGCGGACATTTGTTCCGAAATGGCCGATACGCCTTGCACCTGATCGTTCACATTCCGCGCCGCGTCGACGATGCGACCGAACGCATCACCACTTTCCAATGCGACTCGAATCCCTTCATTGACCTCTTGCATCTCCAGTTCCATCGAATCGACAGTAATAGTCGTGTCGGACTGAACCTCGGTAATCAACTGCGCGATCATACCCGCAGATTTGTTGGATTGCTCGGCAAGCTTGCGGATTTCATCCGCGACGACAGCAAACCCCTTCCCGCGTTCTCCAGCACGTGCAGCCTCGATAGCAGCATTTAATGCTAGCAAGTTTGTTTGCGATGAAATCTGCGTAATGACGCTGACGATCTGGGAGATTTCCTCCGAGCGGCGATGAAGACGCTTGATGACACCGGACGTTTGTTGAACAGACAGGTTGATAGTATCCATTTGCCTGACAACGTTGGAGACAGCATTGGTTCCGACCTCGGCTTCTCGTTCCATCGTTATCGATGATTCCGCCATCACCTGGGATGCCTCCGCTACCCGGACGATACCCATTGTCATCTCTTCCATGGCAAGCGCGCTTTCCTGGGAGCCCTGCATTTGATGATTGGTGCCTACTGCCACCTGTCCGATTGCATCGGTGACCTGTTCCGATGCGCGCGCCGCTTCCTTCGCTTTCCGCGCGGATGCAACCGCATAATCCTGTACTTGCTGTGCGTTTTGATCGACATGCAGGAAAATGCCGTGCAATTCACGTGTAAATTGGCTGAGTGCGGTAATCACCTCGCCGATCTCATCTTTGCGTTTGGAATGAAAGTTTGTCGTCAAATCCCGCTTTTTCACCATCTCAAAGATTGTATTGCTCAGATGGCGCAAGGGAAGCGTCACTTGCCGATGGATAAAGATGTACAGCAGAAGCAGGAAGACAAAGAGCGCTCCCAAGAACAACGCTGCGCTCTTGTACAAGTTTTGATTGATCGGGTCCATCACTTCCTGCAAAGGTAGCACGGTGACCAGCACCATCCCTGTACTGCCAATCGGCGCATATGTCACAAAGCTCGGTTTCCCTTTGATTGTGGCCTCCGTCATCGCGATCTCACTCGCTTTGGCGATTTTTTGCCCCAGCTCGTTTTGCTGAAAATCTTTATCGTCTGATATGATGCGCTTTTCTTGGGCTTTCGCATCAACGGACGTAACCATTGCGCCGGTCTGTGAAACGACGAAGCCGTATCCCGTAGTCCCAACTTTCAGTTGTTCCACACTTTTTTTCAAATCGGCTAGGCCGATGTCCATCGTGATAATCCCGATGATCTTGTTATCTTTGCGTATCGGACTTGTCGCAGTGATCATCTGGATTTTCGTCACCGGATCGTCGTAAGGCTCGGTCCAAGCGTACTGCTTGTCCACAAAGCCTGTCCGGTACCAGTCATCGTGCAGGTAATCGTACGTTCCGCTATATTGTGGCACAATTTTGGCGCCAGCTTGCTCCTTCAGCGCATAGCGGGCGTACAGGCGCTTTGTCGGATCAAATTGATTCGGCTCCATCCAAAAGCCTCCACCGATGATGTTGCTCTCCGATTCGACCAAGCCCATTACGATTTTTTCCACAGAGGAGATGTTTTGCGGGCCCTCATGCAAAATCGTATACCCAAGCGAATTGGACACTTTGCCCGCCTTATCCAACACGCCGAATAAATGCGTTGATTCGCTCTTGACTTGTAACAGAAGGTTGCGCTTTGCCATAGCAAGGCTCTCGCTCCTGAACTGCACATAATTAAAAATAGACAAAAGTGCAAAGGTAACCACTGAGATGATCGATAAAATTACCATGACTTTCGCTTTGATACTTTTCATTCTGTTCCCCCCGCCCCTGTTTTTCGCCGAAATTTCGTACAAGCGAATCCTCCCCATGATAAAGGGCCCGCAATTTCGCGAAACAGTGCCGAAGGTTATGGACGATACTCCCGACTTACTTCTTTGCCCATGTAGTCCCAAAGAAATAGCAGGTTAAATATAACCTATTCAAACCGACCGTCGGTATGTATAATGAGAAGTAAGGTTATTCAAAAAATGACGAACAGAGTGGTGATATTTCGATGGTTCTGGTGTTTTTTCGACAGCTATTCGGCAAATTGGAGCTGGATGAGCAAAAGGACAGCCTTCTTTTGTTTTTGCTGCTTCCGATTTTCGTTTTTGCGGAAACCGCCATTTTGATGAACATGGGCTTTTTTTCATCCGCCCATCTGCTGTTTGTGAGCGGCTATGTCACGATGTCCTTGGTCGCCGTCGTCTGCAAACAGATGTCTTCCCTGAAACCGTGGTTCAAGCATATCTTTTTGACGCTTTTTTTACTGTTTACCTTTTTTGAGCTCTGGCTGTTCAATTTCTTTCCGCAAGCCCCTGAAATGATTTTTGTCGTCTTGACCTTATCCTTGATTTATTTAAACGTGCGTTTGACTCTCTACATCGGGCTATCCAGCCTCTTCTTCTGCTGCCTGGCGTTTTTCGGCTGGAGAGAACTCTTTTTTCCGTATATCGAGTCGTTCTCCGCTTTCTTGCCAAATCTGGTACTCCTCTTGGAGACGACACTGGTGCTTTCGGGCGTGACATTACTTGGAGCACGCTTTAGCCATTACGTCCATTCCGCTGACCATCAGCAAAAGCTGCTTCATCAGTTCCAAGAACACAGTATGCTGATCCAGCAGCAAAACAATGCCTTGCAGGAGTATGCAAAGCAGGTGGAATGGCTCACGGTTCAGGAGGAGCGCAACCGACTCTTGCGGGAGCTGAAAACAACGGTAGGTGGCTCTCTTTCCTCACTCTGGCCAGATACCGAATCGTTTCATCACGCGGAGCAAGAGCTTGAGCAAACGCAGCAAAAACGGGTTCAGCTTTCAACCTTTTCTGCAAATTACATCCGCTTTATTAAGGACAAACTGGAGGAATTGAACGGAAACGTACCTGTACCCATTCCCCATGCGCTCCGCGCGATGATCGACGATTATCAGGTCGGTCATGATGCTTCTGTCAATCTCATGGTTTTAGGCGAGGAATACGATTTTTCGCCAGCAGCGAATGTATCCATCCTCCGCTGCCTACAAGATTTATTTTCCTTGACCTTTATGGAGAATCGACTATCCCGTGTCGATCTGGTCGTGTCTTTTCAACCGGAGCACTTCATGGTAGTCGTGGAGGCAGAATACGGTGATGCCGCACAGTTTGATAAGGAAATCGTGGCGGCGATCAGACGCAGGGTGGAGAATTTGCGCGGGGATTATCACGTCTTGGAAAAAGCAACTACCCTCCATCGGCATACGCTGCGCATTCCGATTCGGGCTAGTCAGGTTACACGACACATCGATGTGCTTCTTGTCACAAGTCATGAGATGATTGCGGAAAGTATAAAAATTTTGCTGGAGTCCGAAACGGATCTGCGAATTCTTGCCCAAATGCCAGCTAGCTCGGAAGCGCTCGGGGCCTCCATTGAATCTGAACCGGATATCATTTTATTTGACGTACACCGGCCCGATGAGCTAATTGGCATCGATCGGCTGAAGGAGCGATGGCCTGCCAGCAAAATCATTGCCTTTTCCACCACCCTTGAGCCCGGTCTTGTAGAGGAGGCAATTAAGCTTGATATCCACAGCTTCCTGGACAAATCGTTTCTGCTTTCGAGCCTCGTTCACATCATTCGTACGGTACACAACGGAAACACCTTTTTGACGCTGGAGGCTGCCAGAAAATTAGCCTGCCAGTTTACAGAACGAAACGATATTGAAACGATCGATCGCCAGTCCGAAAGCCCTTCGTTTGGCCTCACCGACAAGGAGATCACTATTTTGCAATATTTATCTGATGGCTACAAATACAAGGAAATCGCGGAGAAGCTGCATTTTTCGGAAAGCACGATCAAAAATTACATCTCGATCATTTATTCCAAGCTTGAGGTGGAAAATCGCATGAAAGCCGTGAAAAAGGCAAAAAACCTCGGCGCCATCGCATAAGGCTTGTCCCCTATACCGTTTGAGAAAAAGCCGCTGAGCAACATGCGGCTTCTTCCTAACGGGATTTTGCACCTTTATGTAAACGTTTAGGGAGAAGCCCCGGGATTCGTTCTTCCCAAACGGTAAGCAGGGGGTGCTTGGTACTTTCATGATATGCAGGCTGCTGTCAGGTGGTTCCGGTCACTTTCTATGTCCATAAGCGAAATTCTACTGCTCGTTATTATCGTCGTGTTTATCCTCTTTGTTGCGTCCTTTATTCTCCCCTTTCTTGTTATTCTTGTTCTTTCCCGGCTTGTCGTCCTGCAATATTTTTTCAAGTTCTTTCCAGCCTTGCGGGTCTTTGTCTTTATTGTACTTTTGCCGATTATTCTCAATCGACTTTTTGATCAGCTCATCGACCTTCCCCCAGTCGACCTCGCCATTGCCATCTTCGCTTTTGTGTGTTTTGACATACTCCCGCAGATCATTCAGAAACTCTTTGTTTCGCTCCTGACGAGATTTGTCTGTTTCTTTCGTTTGTGACGGCTTTTCTTTTTTCTGCGTGGCAGGCGGACGAGACTGGCTTCCTTTGTTGTCCTGCTTTTTGCCTTGGTTATTCGTTACCGGTTTATCTGTCTTCTTTGATTGCTGCTGGTCGTTCTTTTTGTCCTGATCCTTCTCGGTTTTCTGCTCAGTCTTTTTGTCAGGGTTCTTCTTGTCGTCGGTCTTGTTTTCTTGCTGTTCCTCCGACTTCGGTGCGACGACGAAAGGCTGCTCGTTGCCTGGAATTCCCGCAGGGGCCGGCCCTTGATCGTTCTTCTTCCAAGCGCCAAAAGCGGAAAACATGCCTACCAGTAAACATGCCGCAACCGCGCCGATCGCTGATTTGCCGAGCCAGACGGGGAGCCGTTTTTTGGCCGATTGCTGCTGCTCTGCCTGGGGTGTGTCCAGCCGAAGCACGTCAGCCTTTGTTTGAATCCCGCGTTCGCCTTCTCGTGAGGAAATATCGTTTTGAAACGGGGAAACTGTCGTCTCTACCGCGATTCTCGGCAGGATCGCATCCACCAAACTGATCGGCGGTGTCACGCGCGGCAGGTTGTGCAATTCCGCGGATATCCGCTGTAAACGTTGTCGGAACAGCTGGAGCTCGCTGTCTACTCGGAGCTGTTCTTCCAGTGCGATGTGTTCTTCCTGTGTCAAATCGCCATCCAGTTGCCGTTGTATCAAATCCATCGCTTCTGTCCGATTCATCGTTTACTCACTCCCCCCTGGTACTCCAATAGCTTTTCTTGCAGTTGCTGCCTCGCGCGGAACAAATAGGACTTTACCGTATTGAGCGGCAAATCGAGCGCTTCGGCAATTTCCTGATAGGCAAAATCCTGCAAATAGCGCAGCACAACCACGATGCGATATTGATCGGGCAATTGTCCGATCGCTCTCTGAATATCCTCTGACATATCTTGCAAAAGAACCGCCTCTTCCACCGTCTGTGTGTCTGGAATCACCAACTCATGCTCCTCGATGGAAATCGCTTCTTTTTTTGCCCGATATTCATCGATGCAGACATTGCTCACGATTCTTTGTACCCAGGTAGAGAATTTGGCTTTTTCCTGAAAGGTATGGATTTTGCGATAGATGCGAATCAGGGCTTCCTGTGCTGCATCTAGCGCGTCATGTTCGTTACCAAGTATATAATAAGCGCTTCGGTAGACTGAATTTTCAATCTGGCGCAAAAGATCGACCAAAGCTGTCTGGTCTCCGGCTTGCGCACGTTTTATCAGCTCTGCTTCAACCATCGTGTCCTCCCCTCTATCGACGCAGGCATGAACCAAAAGGTTGCATCTCGCTTAAATTATTTTTGCATGTCGGGTGAATGCTGCTGAACGTCCCAAACAAGTCCCGTTTGATCAATCCGTAAGGTAACTGCGCCGCTTTGATCGGTGCGGATCGTATGTATTCCCCGCGCCTTCAGTCGTGCCAGGATCTCAGGTGCAGGATGTCCGTACCGGTTCTTCTGGCCGACGGAAATGATCGCCAAAGTTGGGCGCGTTCGGTCGAGTAACAGTTCAGATGTCCCCGTCTTGCTGCCATGATGGCCGACTTTCAATACGTCGATCGGCGAAAGCAGTCCTTCCTTCGCCAAACGCTGCTCGACTTCTTCACCCATATCGCCTGTAAATAAAATACGTTTGCCGTATGCTTCCAACAATAGGACAATCGATGCATCATTATTTTCAACCGATCGGTCAAAACCGGGACTAAGCCACGTCCAGCGTACATGTGGGCCGTCCTGCCAGCTTTGTCCAGTCTGTCCTGTCACGATCGGGATTTTTTTTCGCCTTAATTCAGTATGCAACTGCAGCTCCGTGTGACCGGGCTCTTTCCCGTTCACCAGCGCTGCCGCGGTTTCCATATGTGGCAAAACACCGCCGAAACCGCCAATATGGTCATAGTCCCCATGGGTCATCACCAGTCGGTCGATCCGTTCGATTCCGCGCGAACGCAGAAACGGCAGCACCGTATCTTTACCCACTTCAAAAGGATCGCGCCGCATCTTCCATTGTTCTTTGGCAAAAGCCGGTGTCCCGCCGCTGTCGATCACATAGACGAGGCGGTTGCCGATTTCGACGACAGCCGAGTCACCCTGGCCGACATCAAGAAACGTGATTCGCACCTCTCCAGCGTCCGCAAACGGATTTTTGGCTAAGGCAATGAGCAGCAGCAGAATGGCGCAATACCCAATCTTATCACGATTTCGATGGTAGCCACGCTGCCAAAATATGGGGACCGCGACCAAAAGCACCCCGTAGCCTAACATCCACCACCATGCCGGATGCCGCCAATGGGTAAATGGAACATGCCATTCCCCAATGATAGCGAGCAGTCCATGAAGCCAGCTAAGCAAATACTCAATGGCAACCGCAGGCAAAACCAGCAAAGCCGGATGAAGGTAGCTGAGCAAGATCACCACATAGCCGATCGGTAGTACGAAAAGGGAAAGGATAGGAACAAGGAGGAGATTTACCAGCCAGGATAGCGGCGATGAGAGATGAAACCAGTAGATAATCACAGGAAATGAAACCAGCTGGGCTGCAGTCGTGACGGCCAGTGCGGAACGAATCCACTCTTTGCGCGGAAACGGAACGCTCATGAACAGCGGCACGTAGACCAAGAGCCCCCATGTAACCAAAAAGGAAAGCTGAAAACCGAGCTGCCACATCTGATACGGGGATACGATTAGCATGCCCAAAAGGGCGGCGCCGAGCAGCTCAAGACCGCTCCACCGCTTGTCGAGCAATCGTCCCCACAAATACAGGGCACCCATCACCCCAGCTCGAATGGCTGACGGGCTGGCTCCGACCAGCATGACATAGCCACCGATCAGAATCGAGGTCAAAAGAAACGCGTGCTTTTCCTGCAGCCGACACATTTTTAGCGCCTGCATACAGAACATGCTGACAAGCGTAACATGTAGTCCAGATATCGCCAGAACATGAATCAGCCCCATGTCGCGATAAAGCTCGACAAGCGACGGATCGGGCGCTTCCTGTACACCGAACAAGAGCGACTGCAGATAGCCTGCTGCAATCGGATCGGAAAAACATTGTGCGACCCGCTTTGCAGCTTGCTCCTGCCATTCCTGGAACAACCGCTGAACCGTCGCCTCCTGCCGATAGGCTACTATGTCGGCAAAGGTACCCGAGCCGATCACCGTCACTCCTTGGGTAGAAAGGTATGCTGCATAATCAAACGCATGCGGATTTCGCGCATGCTGTGGCATCGCAAAGTCGAGAGACAATCCGAGCTGATCCGTTTGCCGATAGTGTTCGACGAGCTGAATCTGGCCCTCCTCTGTCAGACGGACCCGTACGGCAATTCGTTCCGGCCGTGCAGGCTGTTCAAGCGTTGCTTCTGTCTTGCCCACACGTTCGGCCAACAGGTAAAACTGAAGGATGTCACCATCCCGCTTCACTTGTGAGTCGATGCTTCCCCACACATAGAGCCGCTCCTCGCGCTCTGCTGCCGCTTGCAGGAAAGAGCGGTGGACAAAATCATAGTAGGCATAATAGGACGAGGCAATCAGTCCTATCATCAACAAACATACTATCTTTTTAGCGTACTGTTTTGGAACAAACAGGCAAAGTGTCAATAGGACTAGATAGAGCGAAATGACTAACTTGAATGCAAGCGACGCGGAAAGCACATATCCCGCTGCAACAGTCAAACCGCATGAAAACCACACATTTTTTTGCCCCATTTGCCCTTTTCGTCCCCTCTCGTTTCTCGTCTAACATCAATTAGCGTAGGGGATCTGATCGGGACAAAAAAAGCGCAGCCATAGGGCTCAAGCCATAGATGTGCAAGGTCGATAGCCCAACGGTTCGCCACAGTCAAAAGTAAGCGCATACATGGTATTTTGCTAGTTTTTGATGTTGTTTCTTCTGCGAAAAATGGCTTTTTCGGGCGTTTCATTGGTTGTTTGGCAGTGGGGAGCGTGTTATCATGAAAAGGGCTTCTCTGATGAGTGCTTCTGTAGACAGCAGGTTCTCCCAACAAACGTAAACCGAGGCGCAAGGGTGTGGAAAATCGTGAGAAAATCGTGGGAACAATACTATATTGATTTGGCTGATGATGTTGCAACGCGCGCGACCTGCAACCGTTTGCGAGTCGGCTGTGTTATCGTAAAAGACAACCGGATCGTCGCCACTGGTTACAATGGTTCGATCCATGGACATCCGCACTGCACAGAGGTCGGTTGCCTATTGAAAGACGGGCGCTGTATCCGCACGCTGCATGCCGAGGAAAATGCGATCCTGCATGCGCGCCGCGATGATTTGGTAGGAGCCACGGCCTATGTCACGCATGAACCTTGCGAAAATTGTACGAAGCGCTTAAACCAGGCCGGCGTTGTGCGCGTCGTGTTTCGCCACGCTTACAAAAGTGAGTTTAACCACCACTTTATCGAGCCGATGGAATGGATTCAATTTAAATAGCGTTACATAACGTCCGTCATGCAACTCGCGGGCGTTTCTCATTTCCGGCACGTTTGTTCAATCCGTTTGCACCTGATTTGCTCGCATGATAGATTTAACAGTAGATTCATTTGAGAGGAAGAGTCTTTTTATGTGTGGTATCGTATCGCTTTACAACAAACGTCAGCAACCAGCGCAATTGGAAACGATCACAGCCATGTCCAAGGTGATCTTGCACCGCGGCCCGGATGACGATGGCTTCCATGTGGAAGAAAACATCGCTCTGGGTTTCCGTCGTTTGAGCATCATCGACGTCGCTGGCGGCCATCAACCGCTGTTCAATGAAAATCGTGACATGTGGATTGTCGGAAACGGCGAGGTTTATAATTACAAGGAGCTGCAGGAGTGGTTGAAAGACCGCGGCCATCAATTCCATACAGACTCTGACATCGAAACGATTTTGCATTTGTACGAAGAAGTCGGCGTTGACGCGCCGAAGCACTTGCGTGGGATGTTCGGCTTTACAATTTGGGATTCACGACGGAAAATCTTGTTCGGCGCCAGAGACCATTTTGGCATCAAACCGCTTTATTATACGCAAACGAACGATTCCATCGGGGTCGCGAGCGAAATTAAAAGCTTGCTTGAAATGCCAGGGGTAAAACGGGAAGTCAACAAGACCGGTTTTTATCATTACTTGACGTTCCAATACGTGCCAGACCCTGAAACGATGTACGAAGGCATTTACCGTATTCCTCCTGCCCACTCCTTCATCGTGGAAAACGACCAAATTAAGCTGACTCGTTACTGGGACGTGCAGTTTGCCCCTGATGAGAGCAAGCCGTTCTCCTATTTCGTGGAAGGAACGCGCGCAGCGATGCTGGAATCCGTCGATAAGCACCGTGTCAGCGAAGTCAAGCGCGGAGCCTTTCTTTCGAGCGGCGTCGATTCAAGCAGTATCGTCGGCATGCTGCGCACTTTCGAACCGGTCAAGACGTTTTCTGTTGGTTCCGACATTCCGGGCTACAGCGAATTGGAATATGCCCGTCGGACAGCCCAATATTTAGGTACAGAGCACTATGAGACGGTCATTTCCGCAGAGCAGTACATGGATGAGCTGCCTCGTTTGATTTGGCATCAAGACGAACCGGTTGCCGATCCATCGGCGATTTTGCTCTACTTCGTAGCACAGCTTGCCAGTGAGCATGTCACGGTCGTCTTGTCCGGCGAGGGCGCGGATGAGTTTTTCGGCGGTTACAACATTTATCGCGAGCCACAGTCGCTTCGCATGTTTTCGGGCATGCCGGACTGGATGCGCGGTTCTATTCGCTCGCTTGCAACCAAGCTGCCTGACACCGTGAAAGGGAAGAACTTCCTGATTCGCGGTTCCAAAACCGTGGAAGAGCGCTTTTTTGGGAACGCCTTGATTTTTAGCGAAGAGATGAAGGCACATGTCGTAACCGAAAATCTCAAGCTGCTGGCCGATTACCATACACCATGGGAAATCACCCAAGCCGTCTACAAAAATGCGCAAGGGTATGACGATGTAACTAAGATGCAGTATCTCGACATTCATACATGGCTGCGCGGGAATATCTTGATGAAGGCAGATAAGATGACGATGGCCAACTCGCTTGAGCTGCGCGTTCCGTTCATCGATCCGAAAGTATTTGAATTCGCTGCGACGATCCCGACTAAATACAAAATCGCCAATGGTACGACCAAGCACGTGCTGCGCGAGGCCATGAAAGACTTCCTGCCACCGGAAATCAAGACGAGACCGAAGCTGGGCTTCCCTGTTCCGACGCGCTACTGGCTGAAAAACCAATTTTACAAATGGGCCAAGGAGCTTATTTTCGAATCCAAGGTCGACCATTTGATCAACAAGGCGTATGTTCTGTACATGCTCGATGAGCACCGTGAAGGGCATGGCGATTACAGCCGCAAGATCTGGACGATTTTGGTCTTCATGCTCTGGCACCAGATTTTTATTGAGCAAAAGCATTCGTTTGAACCATATGTCAGCCCTGCTGTCGAGATGCGCCGCAAAAACAGCAGTTCGATCGAGCAGATCGGCTAAACCTGATGATTGTTAGAAAACCTGGCTCCGCCAAGCCTTTGGCGGAGCCAGGTTGCACTTATACTGGATAAGAATTTTATAAATTCTTATCTGTACAAAGCAAAACCTTTCCTCCCTTATTGGGGATGGAAAGGTTTTTTTGCGTCCTCCTCTGTCTTTTCGTAGGATGAATCTATCAAGCTGCGAAATGAGAAAGGAGCATACCTATGCTGATGGAGCTTTGGGACCGACATCGCCGCGTATGGATCATTTTACTCGCCCTTTTGTTCCTCTCTCTCAGTTTTTATTTCTACTATACTTCTGGCGATGAAGGGCAAGGTCTCCCTTTGCGCCCGCCGGTATATTCAACGGAAATGGACCAGCCGACGAATGTGACAGGGCCAGATTCTGTCGTCGCCTCGTCACGTAAGGCCGACCCTGTCCAGACCTCCCTTACTTCGGGTTCAGGGCAGCAGCAGCCATCTGTGGCTGAAGCCGTGTTCACTTCCCTCTCGCCTGCTGAATCATCTCGCACCGATGCAAAGGTAAAAACCATGTACGTTGATGTAAAAGGTCAAGTAAAGCAGCCCGGCATCTATCCGTTTACTGACAATGAACGAATCGCTGACGCCATCGAGAAGGCAGGTGGATTTCTGCCGTCTGCCGATCCATTGCAGGTAAACTTGGCCCAGCACCTGGCAGACGGTATGTACATTATTGTCCCCGCTAAGGGGGGCCAAGCCGTTGCCGCTTCTCCGCTTCCTCTGATTGCGACGACAGGAGGGGGAACAACAGGAAGCACAGGCGGCGTGGGTGGCAGCAGCGGCAATAGCAGTACGTCAGCCGGAGTCGAGTCGTCTGGTACCTCCTCCCGCGCAACAACTGTCAACCTGAATACCGCAACTGCTGATCAGCTGGCAACCCTGCCCGGCATCGGAATAACGCGGGCCGAGGCAATCCTCGCCTATCGCGAGCAGCATGGAAAATTTACAAAAATTGAACAGCTAAAAAATATTTCCGGAATCGGCGACAAAATGTTCGAGAAGCTGAAAGGAAAGATCAGCGTGGACTAATCTTGCAGATGGCATGATTCTCTTTTCTTCCACATACAGTGAAAAGAGAATACCTGTATGGGAGGCGTTTGCATGCAAGTCGGTTTCATCGGCACAGGCAGTATGGGCAGCATTTTACTCGAAGCGTTCATTCACTCTGGTGCTCTTTCACCAAGCCAAATCATCGCCTACAACCGTACGCGCGCAAAGGTGGAATCGTTGGCAGAACGACATGCTGGCCTCCTGATCGCCCCGGCAAATGCAGATGTGGCACGCGCGGCCAAGCTAGTCATGCTATGCGTCAAGCCACTCGATTATCAGGAAGCAATCGGACAGTTCGTAAATGAGCTGACGCCCGAGCACATCTTGGTTACAATAACCAGTCCGGTAAAACTGGAGCAGCTGGAGTCGCTTGTTCCCTGCCCTGTGATCCGTGTGATACCCAGTATCACGAATGCTGCGTTATCGGGAACGACTTTGCTGGAATTCGGCCACGGGGTTACCGAACAGTTGCGCAGTCAAATCCTGACCCTTTTCTCTCAGATCAGCCGGCCGGTGGAGGTTGAGGAAACCTTTTTGCGCGTTGCCGCCGATCTGTCGAGCTGCGGTCCCGCCTTTGTCAGCTATCTTCTCCAACAGATGATCGATGCTGCAACGAAAGAGACTGGAATTTCCGAGCAAGCTGCGACATATTTGACGACACAGATGATCATCGGCTTTGCCGAATTAGTCAAAAAAGACCTCTTTTCACTTCAAACTCTGGAACAGCGCGTCTGCGTTCCCGGCGGCATTACGGGCGAGGGGCTGATCCCGCTGAAGCAATCGATTCCCGGCGTCTTCAATCAAGTTTTTATGCGCACACAGCAAAAATTCGCGCAAGATTGTCACGAAGTTTCCCTTCATCTCGCTCCGAAATAACAGAGTTCGGGTCGGTTGCTTTTTCAACGAAAAAACCAGCAAAAAACACGATTCGTGTTTCTGCTGGTTTTTCTTCGTTTCGTTCAAAGCATGCTAAGATTATCTCGTAATCAGTACCTATGATTCAGGAAAATCGACCGCATTCGCTGGTAATTGCTGCACGCGCCTCAAATACGCAGTAACGCGTTCCGCCTCCTCATGCGAATACGCCACCTGCAAATGAGTAGCAACCTCCTGTGCCGTCTTGCTGAACAGCTCCCCCATCGCAAACAAAGCTCTCCACACGTCTTCGTAGGTCCCACTCGCAAAAGTCGCCAGCAGTACTTGCCAGCGCTCTTCTGGCAGGAAGTTTTCCATGTACTTCCCGCATTTGCCGACGCTTACGGAAAAATCGGTTTCAAACCCAATCTGCCATTCAAGCATCTTGTGCAGCATCGGCCTGACGTATTTGTTCAGATGCTCCTGGGCATAAAGAATCTCGCTGCGCCACAGCCCTTTCGCGACATACGTGGATACCCACCAAAACTCATTGCAGCAGTCGGCGAACATCGCTGCCGATGGACGTTTTACCCAATAGTCTTCGTCAGTAGGAGCTGATATATTCGGCAGACAATTGTCTTTGTCCAACAAAAGGACCAGCAGTTTGTCTTCCTTGCAATAGTCGTCCTTCTCCTCCAATGGAATCAAGGTCAGGTCGATTCGGTTTCCGTCTGCAAACTGCATCAGGTAAGAAAAGCGGTTTCCCAGACCGGGTGGAAACAGCTCCATCACTTCCGGCTTTTGCATGATGATTCGATCGCCAAACCGATCGATCCAATTCGGGTCCTCTATGAAGGACGACATCTCCGTTACAAGAAAGCTGATATCGTAATCTTGGAATATATCTTTTGGTACATTCGGATTGGTTCTTGAGCCTTCCAAGGTGACTGCGCGAATGCGTTCATCTTGCTGCGCATTGCTCAATATCATTTCCATCATTTGTGTTTCTGTTCTCATGTTTGGTTTCCACCTTCCGTTTTTTATCGATGCGCATCTGGATAAAAGACCGGCAGGCGTTCCACGAATGGTGGTTTGGCCGCACCGTTACCCTTTCGTATACTTTTTCTTCATCGTTGTGCCCCCTCACTCGGTAGAGTCGTTTGGTTGCTTCGGTATAGATGACTGGCATTCAAAAAATCAAAATTTCTGCCATCAGTTTAACACAGTTGCTTCTCTCTCTTCCATCAAATCGATGCCGCTATATAAAAGGCTAGTCATCTCCTCTATAAAAAAATCCTCTTGCCCTACAGGTTCCCTGTAAGCGGCAAGAGGGTTACTCTTTATGCGCGGTGAAAAACAGCCGTTCGCTATTCGCTTGTGGCGGAAGATCGGTGAAATCGGCGGTAACGGTGATGTCCGTAAAGCCCGCCTCCCGCAACCAATTTAGGTGGGAAGTCAGATGATAGGCGCGCTGCACATGAACTTCCTCCAACCGTCTATACAATCCGTTCTGCTCTTTCAGGAAGAACGTCAGCTGATGCTCGACCTCGAACAGCAACGGATCATGAACGCATTGCCAAATGTATGATAGATCATCTTCAACCCATGTAAACGTGTTGTCTGCATAACCGTTCAGGATTTTCGATGGACTATGTACGTCAAACAGAAACCAGCCATCCGGCTCTAAATGTTCGTAAACACACCGGTACATCTGCTTCACATCGTCTTCCTCCAGCAAGTAGCTGGACGAATCGCAGAATGACAGGACACAATCGACGGGCTGGACGGAAAATTCCCGCATATCTTGACGCGTCCACGTCACCTGCACCCGTTCTTGTTGCATTTTTTCATAGGCAATCGCGAGCATCTCATCCGACAAATCAAGGCCGAACACGGAATACCCTTGCCGGGCGAGCGGAATGGCGATATTGCCAGTTCCGCAGCCCAGATCCAGGATCGTGCGCGGCCGTTTTGTTTTTTGCCAGAATGCATCTGCCCATTCAAGCCATTTCGGATATGGCGTCTCCGCCATCAACGCGTCGTAGACAGCGGCCAGATGGACATAGGACATCGGGTTACACCTGCCCAGTTAACGTAACGATTGGCGCATCGCTCCACAGGCGCTCGATGTTATAGAAATCGCGCTCTTCGCGATGGAAGACATGAACGACGACGTCTTTTAAGTCGACGAGCACCCAGCGGCCTTGCTCCGCGCCTTCGATCCCGCGCACCGTGTAGCCATTTTTGTGAGCTTGATCGCGAATCTCATTTACGATCGCCTGAACTTGGCGCTCATTATTCCCGTGGCAGACGATAAAGTAATCTGCGATGACGGAGAGTTTGCTGATATCCATCACGAGAATGTTTTCCGCCTTCTTGTCATCTGCGGCCTTTACTGCCAATTTTGCCAAAGTCTCAACTGCTGTAACCATCAAATTCCTCCTTCTTATTCAAAGGGCGTTATCCCTTTGCTGACCAAATCGTTGTATGCCAATAAAGTTAATGGGTAAACGGTTTTTTTGCGCTCAATGAGCATGGCGATGGTCCCGCCAAGCGCCTCCGACAAGGCTTGGTCCAAATCTTTTACGGCCAGCTCGCGAATCTTCTCCACACCGGGAAAGGAACGCTGCGGTTCGATATAGTCTGCCACGCACACGATCTTTTCCAAAAGCGACATGCCGACTCGGCCCGTCGTATGGTAGCGAACGGCCTGGATGACTTCAGGATCGGTGATCTCAAGCTCACTCTGGATCACATTGGCTCCGACGAAAGCATGCCACAGCTCCTTCTCGCCCTCGATGATATCCTGTGGCAAGTCATAACGCAAGAGATAGGTATGCAGCTTGGGGATCGGCCAGCATTTGCAGTAGTCATGGACATAGCCAGCCAGCTCCGCCTTATCCGGGTCAGCACCAAAGCGCTCAGCCAGCTTGCGTGCCGACTCTGCGACGCCTAATGTATGGAGATACCGTTTCTCATGCATCTGCGCGCGCACCTGCGAGAGCAGTTGCTCGCGCGTCGTCGAGAAAAACTCACTCATATAGCATCTGCTCCTTTATATACCGCGCGACAGCATCCGGGACAAAATAACGAATGCTCTGACCAGCAGCGCATTTTTCACGGATGAAAGAGGAAGAAAGCTCCCATTTCGGCATGTCGATGAAGTGTACATGCTTGGTATACTGGTTTTCTTCGACATGGCTGCCGGGGCGCATCAACCCGATTAGCGGAACGAGCTCAATCAGCTCATCAATACGGTACCATTTGGGCAAAATCTCCACCATATCTCCACCCATGATGAATGAAAATGCGATGTCCGGATAAAGCTCGGTCAATTGGCTCATCGTATCATACGTATAGGATGGCCCCGATCGGGTAAACTCGATGTCTGTCACCCGAAACGCCGGGTTTTCAGCGATGGCAAGCTCGATCATGGCCAAGCGATGCTCCTCACTAGAAATTCCTTTCCCCTGCTTATGCGGCGGAATGCGCGCGGGCATAAACCATACTTCATCGAGCTGTGCCTGCTCGCGCGCTTGCTCCGCCGCAATTAGATGGCTGTGATGGATCGGATCGAATGTCCCGCCTAAAATGCCGACACGCTTGCGGGATCGTTCTTCTTTTGAACGCTCGATCATGATTAGGAAGGCAGTACGATGGTTTTATTCTCGGTCGACTCTTTGTAAAGCACGACAGTATGGCCGATCAGCTGCACCAGCTCAGCCTCCGTGCCCTCTGCCAGCGCTTGCGCCACATCATGCTTGTCATCGGTGTTGTTTTGCAAAATCGATACTTTTAAAAGCTCACGCACTTCCAGCGCTTCTTTAATCTGCTTGAGCATGTTTTCATTCACGCCGCCTTTGCCCACCTGAAAAATCGGGGCCAAATGGTGTGCCGCCGCACGCAGATAACGTTTTTGTTTTCCCGTCAACATTTCTTTTCCTCCTAGTTATAAACCACTATCTCTAGTTTTTGATCGCGTGAGCATGTTTACACATTCTCATACGCTGAATTTATTGGAATCATTGCTGAAGCTGGCGCAGTACCGTTTCTGCCATCAGTTGGGTCGGTGCCGCTTCCCCTGTCCACAGCTCGAAAGCAAGCGCCCCCTGGTTGACGAACATGCCGACACCGGAGTGCGTCTTGTTCCCCAATTCGCGTGCTTTGGCAAGCAGCTTCGTCTCAAGCGGGTTGTAAATCAGGTCGCTGACGACAAGACCGCTGTGCAAAAATTCGGCACTGATCGGCATCTCATCAACATTCGGGTACATCCCAATCGAGGTCGTATTGATCAACAAGGTCGCATCCGCGATCGCCTGTTTGGCATCCGCCTGCTCAATCGCCACAGTCGGCACGCGACTGTTCAGGCTTTCCGCGAGGCGCAGCGCTTTTTCCCGCGAACGGTTGATGATGCGGATTTCCTTCACGCCGCGTTCCGCAAGTGTAAAGGCAACGGCACGTGCTGCTCCACCCGCCCCGAGCATCGTCACGACTTGGTTGGAAAGGTCGATTCCCGTTTCCTCGACGAGCGAACGTACATAGCCGGAACCGTCGGTGTTGTAGCCGATCAGCTTGCCGTTTTCATTCACCACCGTATTGACGGCGCCAATGCTTTTGGCAAGCGGATCGATTTCGTCGAGCAGGGACATGATCGTCACTTTATGGGGGATCGTCACATTGACCCCGCGCAGTCCCAGACCGCGAATGCCAGCAACTGCCTCCTCCAACTTTTCGCCTGGAATGTCAAAGGCTGCATAGGCATAATTCAGATCTTTTTCACGGAAAGCTGCGTTGTGCATGATCGGCGATTGCGAATGTCCAACCGGATGACCAAACAGCCCGACCAGCTTGGTTTTACTCGATATCATCGGTTTGCTCCTTTCCCGCTTACCCCATACGTTACCAAATTTTTATTTTGTGCAGGCACCACCAAGTTTTTAGCGGAGCCGCGGTTGCGCTTATTCACTGTAAAAAAAGCCCCTTCGTGTGGAAAGGGGCTTTCGGCTCTATCCGACAGAAGACTAAATGAGGCCTTTCCGCACGCCGACGCTTACCCCTTTTGGCGCGTGGACGACGACCGAAGCCGGTTTTTTGCCCTGCAGCGCGACCCAGCCCAATCCGGAAATCACCAAATCGGTTGGCCCGTTCGGCTCGATCTTGAACGTATGCTTCATCATCGGCGGCAGCGTTTTGCCATTCTCGCCATTCGGTGGGACTAGCAGCGTGCCGTGATGCTTAGCGAATACCTCATCCGCATTTTCCAGCTTGGTTCTGTGCAAATACAGCTGATTGGCAACATACAGCACGAACGGCTGGTGGTCGCCGCTGACGAAATCGACGCGGGCAAGACCGCCGATAAACATGCTCTGCCCTGCATTGAGCTGGTACACCTTCGGATTGATCCGCGACTGTGGCGTCAATGCGCGCAGGTCTGCTGGAGTGACCATGTGCCCGATCTGATCGCGGTTGATAATGCCCGGCGTATCGTAAATATAGCGTCCGTCCTCAAGCGGAATCTCGATTTTGTCGAGCGTCGTGCCGGGGAACGGCGATGTTGTGATTTCCAGATCAGCTGCACCGTAATCATGCAAAATCCGGTTGATCAACGTCGATTTTCCAACATTGGTCACGCCGACGATATAAACATCGCGCCCTTTGCGCAGCTGCCCGATGCGGGCCAACAGCTCTTCGATGCCGGCACCTTTTTGCGCGCTTACCAGCAGCACGTCTTCCGATCGTAGGCCGCGTTCCTTGGCCTCATGCTGAATCCAGTTGCGCACGCGGTTCAGGTTGATGTTTTTCGGCAGCAGGTCCACTTTGTTGCCGACCAACAAAATCGGGTTGTTTCCGACAAATCGTGGCAAGCCACGGAGCCAGGAGCCTTGGAAGTCGAAAACGTCAACAACCATAACCACAAGACTTTTGGTGCCACCGATCCCGTTTAAGATGCGGAGAAAATCATCGTCAGACATGTCAACGGGCGATACTTCATTATAATGCTTGATTTTAAAGCAGCGCTGACAAATGATGACCTCGCGTTCCAAAGCCGATTTTGGCGTGAAGCCCGGCTTCGTCTTGTCAATGGTTTGAATGTGAATCCCACAGCCCGCGCACGAAAGAGCGTGCTCCTCCTGCTCCGCTGCTATGTTTTTTCCTTCCATGAAATCATTCCCTTCTTGCGCATCCAATACAGTGCAACTCGCTCCATCCGGCGGTTAAATCGTGTAAAAAAACCGTCCGTCTGCGCCACCGGCACAACTAATATCGTATGAAATCCGAGCAAATTCCCGCCGAGTACGTCGGTAAACAGCTGATCGCCCACAACGACGGTCTCCTCGACCGATACCTTCATCTCTTCCACGGCACGGCGGAAGGCAGTACCTGTCGGCTTCTTGGCGGACCAGATAAACCGCACACCTAACGGATGGCAGAATCGCTCGACCCGCTCCCTGTTATTATTGGAGAGAACCGTTACCTGAATGCCTGCCTCGCGCAAGTCTTCTAGCCATGACATGACTTCAGGCGTCGCTTCCACGCGATCCCATTCAACGAGCGTATTATCCAAATCGGTAATAATCGCGCGAATCTTTTGTTTATGTAAGCGGTCAGCGGTAATGGTAAAAATCGATTCTACATACTGATCCGGCATCAATTTCTCTAGCACGGGACACCTCCCGATCATTGCAGCCAAAGCCTTGGCTGGTATCGGCACTTACTATACCATACTCTTGACAGCACTTGCAAAAAAAATAGAAGCCGGCCGCTACGAAACGAAAAGGCTGGCATCCGTTCGATCAGGCACGCTTCTTCTCGCCGAACATGCGGTACCGATTGTTGGCGACCCATGCGTACAGCTTTACACCGAGCGGCGGAACGCCGGGAACATAGAAAAGCGGCGTCAGCCAGCAAAGCCACGTATAGGCAGACAGGCGGCGCACCGCATAAAAACCGCGGAGCACCTGCCCGTCCGGCAGCTTGATGTGCAGCGCCTGGCCGCACGCCTTGTCGTTCAAACCACAGGCCGCAGCTTCTTCATAATGGCGCCATTCCACGTCCTTGCCAGGCAAGCTCAGCCGCCCGAACCACTTCTTGAAAAAGCAGCACATGTTGCAATATTCGTCATACAGCACGATCGGCTTCTCCACACGCCTCATCCCCTTTTTGCATGTGCGCATTGGTTACTTTAAAAACGGAAAGAGCGACAGCTGCTCATAGCGCACTTGTTCAGCTTTTTGCTCGTTCCGATCGACAAACGCAGAGAACCCTACACCGACAAGCCGTACGCCATTTGTGACATCCACCTCGTCGAGCAATTCTTCCAATAGGCCGCGCCAGCCTTCCTGTGACTGCCGCTTCCGTTGTTTGCTGCGATTGGTGAAGTCGCTGTACTTGATTTTGAGCGTCAGCGTTTGGGCGTCATGGTCAGGCAGCTGGTTGTGCAGATCCTCTTCCAGCTCGACCAAGAGATCCGCTGCCACCTGCAAAATCTGCTCCTTTTCAAACAAATCGAATGACAGCGTCGTCTCTCGGCTGATTGATTTGATCGACCGGTCCATCACGATCTCCCGGTTGTCGACGCCGCGAACCCGGTCGTAGAGCGACTGCCCGTATTTGCCGAATAGCTTCACTACTTCATCAAGCGAAAGCTCCCAAAACTGCTCGACTGTGGTTATCCCCCGTTTTTCGAGCATTTCCTGTGACTTTTTGCCGATTCCGTGGATTGCTCCGATCGATAATCCGCGCAGCACTTCTTTGGACTCGTCCGGACGTATGATCACGAACGAATCCGGCTTTTTCAAATCGCTGGCGATTTTGGCCAGACTCATATTGTAAGACAGGCCGATACTGCAAGTAAGCCCGCACTCCGCCTGTATCCGGCGCTTTATTTCCTTGGCGATCGGGACGGCATCCGCATAATGCGTGACCTCCAAATACGCCTCGTCCAAGCCTACCGTCTGGTAGAGCGGTGAATATTCCTTGTAGACCGCCTGGATTTCTGCTGACTTTTCTTCATAACGGGCGTATCGGACAGGCAAGTAAATCCCGTTCGGGCACTTTTTTTTCGCCAGCGCGATCGGCATAGCCGAGCGAACGCCGAACTTACGCGCCTCATAGCTGCATGTGGCCACGACTCCGCGGTTGTCTCTTCCACCTACGATGACCGGTTTCCCTCGCAGCTGCGGATTATCCAGCTGCTCGACGCTCGCAAAAAACGCATCGATATCCAAATGTAAAAACTTTTTCACGCGCGGAACACCACCTAAAAAACCAAACGTACATTCCCCTCTATTATCCCCTGTTTCGCTAACGGTTGCAAGGGCAATACGGGACAAACGAGGTGGGACGTACACGCTGTTTTACCCTCTTTGTAGAAAAAAGCCAGCAACCGCACAGGCGATTACATGGCTTTGCCTTTATCATTCTCGTTCCCGATTGGTCATTTGCTGCCAGACGGAGCCGCTTGCCGCCTCACCGCGCTCAATCCGCTCGATTGCCATCTTCACCTGCAGGCTGACCTCGAATTCCGGATCTTCCTCAGCGGCGTGAAGGCCAGCCAATGCTGTCTCATCGCCCTGTTCGAACAAAAAGCGGGCTGCACGCCAACGCACCAGCTTGCTCGTATCCTGCAGCGCCTCCACCATGCTGGGAATTGCTTGCGGATCGCCCAAATCAGAGAGCGTATCGCCCGCGGTCCGGCGCACCGACACCGAGGAATCCTTCAACGCTTCCAACAACAGCGGCATTACCGCCTCCGTGCCAATCATGCCCAAGTAAACAACAGCCAGCCTGCGGACCGATGATTTCGGATCGCGCAGCGCTTTTGCCAAGATCGGCAGATGCTCTTCCTGCGGCTCCAATCGATCCATCGCGGCATAACGCTTACGCCAATCAGGGTCGTCGAGCACCTCCAGCGTGATCACTGGCTCCTGTACAATCGGCTCGTCTTGTTCAACGGTTTCGTGTTTATCTGCAGCCGCTGCGCCCGCTTCCCGCAAAATTTCATCCATCAGCGCGCGCAAACGCTCATCGTCATACGCTGCATCCACTTCCTGCGCAACTTCTTCACCGATTTCCTTCAAGTCTCCATACCGGACGCCTTGTTCCACCCAACTGCGTTCCTTGATCAGATTGGGAGAAACTTTGCCTGCTTCCATCGCGATGTTGGCGAACCGCTCTGGCAAAGCGGCACGAATTTGCTCGCCGCCGGCTTCCACCTTTACCTGCATCGGAATGGTGCGGAACATTTGCAGATAGACGATCGCTTCTCCGAATGTGGAAGCGTCCTGTACGCCATCCTGCCCCGTTAAGAGTCCTTCCCCCTCGACATGATCGGTGTTGAAGACTTCCTTCACCGCGGCCAAAATTTCCTTCCAGCCTGCCTGTGGCAACCGGTCGAGTGCGATGAAATCTGCCGCACGGAACACGCTTTTGACACCCGGAATGTCTAATAGCTTTTGGATATAAGGCGCAGCCTGCTCTTTGTTTTGTTTGCTATATTCTTTCTGGATGCCGTTTGGCAGCGATTCATCCAGGTTGAGTTTCATTGAGTTGGGACTTGGGGTTGGCTCGATCGATAGCAGCTTCATCCATGCATCCGCTCCTTTCACGTATGATTCGGTGTCCTTTCATCATACAAACTTCTATGAAAAGAAGCAAAATGCGAGTGTGCTGCGAATCAGTCTATTTGTTTTTGGCGTAGAGCCAGTTGTAGTAATTGGCGTGTTTCATCTCATCGGTCATAATCTCAAAGAGAACCGGCTTGTAAATGTCGGGCAAGGCCAAATAGACGCCGCGATATTTTTCGAATGCTTTCAGTTCGCCCATCAGCGCCTGCTCAATGCCTTCCAAATAACTGTTGGGTCGTTTGAACTCCTCTTGCTCGCCCAAACCGGGCGCCGGCTGCCTGCCGGTGAGCTGTGTATAAAGCTGACGCAGCATGCGGCGGTGTTTCCGCTCGTCATCGCGGATCGATTCGATGACCCGCTTCTCCTGTTCTGTCGGTGCAACGCTGATCAAATACTCGTAAAACAGCTCATCGCTGCGTTCGTCAGCGATCGAACTCGTAATAACCGATAGCACGGCTTGCATGCTTCCTGACTGCATTTGCGGATCCATTGCTACTGGGACGTAACCATAATAGGGAGAATAAGCAGGCTGATACCCGCTGAAATAAACCACAGTGAACCCCTCCAAGAATCAATCTTCTGTTCTCGTCAGGATATTCGCCTGTGACACTAGTGGTTCCATTTTTCAACACTGCCGTCGGTATTCCCCCGGACTGACGTGAAACCGTGCCTTGAACCCGCGCTGAAACGAGCTCACGCTGCCGAAACCCGCCTCAAAGGCGATGTCCGTAATCTCCATAGCGGTTTGCCGCAATAGCTGTGCTGCACGGTCGAGCCGTACTTGCGTGACGAACCGGGCGGGTGTACAGCCGAAACGATCGCGAAACAGCTCGATCAAATAAAACTTGTTCAGCGACGATGCTTGGGCAATCTGATCGAGTGCGAGCGGCATGGCATAGCTGTCATGGATAAATTGGACGGCCCGCTGCAAGGCAGGATGGTCGACAACGGGGAATGACCGGCGCCAGCTGGTATCGTGCGAAGCGATGTGTGTTTGCAAAAAAAGCTGTGCCAGCTGCCATTCCAGTTCCTCCAATGCCAGCGCTTCCGACTGGCTTTGCATCGAGCGGAGAATGGCATGTTCCCCCAGCTGGCGAAATCGGTCATTATCCCCTTCGTGCCAATTGGGCATTGCCAGCTGTGGTGGATGATGCTCGAACCTCTCTGCCAAAACCTTTTGCAAAAATACCTCACTTAACCCTACCAGCATGATGCGCACAGGCTCATCATGAGCGATATGGCGATGCTCATCGTCTGGAGCCACGACGAGCCGGTGGTCTGCGGAAAGCCGCTTGATTGTCTGGTTGCACTGCAAGGAAACGATCCCCGCCAAAGGGATGCTCATCTGATAATGCCCTTCATGCTTGTGCAGCGTATCCGCTTCATGCGGATGCAGCTGAAAAATCCGAAAGCCGCAGTTTCCCAAGTCTAGCGAAAGATCCACCCAAACTCCCCTTTCTTTCCATGCGGCAAAAATTGTGCGATAAACCCAATTTTTGCGTAGCGGAGCATGTCACCTTCAAAGTAAGATCATGATTATTGAATCAATTTTTAGACTACTAGTTAGAAAACCTGGCTACGCCATGCTTTTTGGCGGAGCCGCGGCTGCACTTATACTGGATAAGAATTTATAAATTCTTATCTGTACAAATAACATCCGGGCCGCTAATTACAATGGCATGCCAGGATTTTCGTAAAGGAGACGGATCGTATGCTTATTACCAAACAAGGATTATCCGAACAAGAATTGGCTGCCATCGCCGAGCTTGCTGACATTTGCAACAAAGCGGACGGCATCCTATTGAAGCTCAACTGGGAAACGTTGAAAAGCCGTCCGACAGATGTGACCAACGACTTCCTCTTTTATGACGGCGACAAGCTTGTCGGTTTCGCTGCACTGTATGTTTTCCGCTCCACGGAAGCTGAGCTCAGCGGAATGGTTCATCCCGATTACCGTCGGCAAGGCATTTTCACACAGCTCACCCGCGCCGCACAAGACGAATGCCGCAGACGGAACATCCCCAAGCTGATCTACATCGTCTACCATCTGTCTGAGTCGGGCAAAGCGTTTGCAACCGCGACCGGAGCAGCATACGGCTTCTCCGAGTATTGGATGGCGCGGACAAAAGATCTTCTGCCACCGGTAAACCCTGACACGGCGAAAACCGTCACCTTGCGATTGGTTGAAGAGCGCGATCTCGAAGATATCATCGCTCTCAACATATCCGGCTTCTCCATGTCCGAAGAAGATTCCCGTGAATATGTGTCTCAATCACAAGCAAGCGAGCGCGACAAGACGTATATCTCACACTTGGGCGAAACTCCTGTCGGTAAAATTGGTGTGATGGAGGAAACCGACAAAGCATTTATCTTTGGCTTTTGCGTCGCTAGCGATATGCAGCGCAAAGGACTCGGCCGGCAAATTTTGAGCAAAACCATCCAGCTGCTGAAGGAAAAAGGCTTTCAGCAAATTGAGCTGGAAGTGGCCGTCGAGAATTTGCAAGCGCTCGGACTATACGAATCATGCGGCTTCGTAACGACCGGCGCGAACGATTATTTCGAGCTAGCGCTCAGCTAAATACAAGCGCTGAATCGTTTTGGCGATCTCTTCGATATTATTGGAGACTTGCGGTATCGAATAGCCGACGAACAATGGTGATGTGACGAAACGCGGTACAACTTTGACCAGCCGTTTCCCGCCCAAATGATAGAAAAAGAGATTGTAGCTGGCGCAACGCTGATTGAAATGGTGCAAAATATAATGCGTCAGGATCTGCACGTAGTCGGCCATCCGATCGATCTGCGCCAGATCTTCCAAAATAACATTGAACTCGGTGAACCCGGCGCGGGGCTGGCTGGAAATATTGCAGCTGATGCCTTGCGCCGCATCGATTTCAACCCCCACGAAATGATCCAGCCGCGTATGCTCCTGATAATCCACATGTTGTAAGCCGATGATTTGCATATGAGGATGCTTGAGCGACCCTCCTGAATACGGTCCGTGATTTTTGTAAAACATGACCGAACGAAACTCCCCGCTCGCCTCCATGTCCATCCACTTTTCCATCCCGAAACGAAACAGCTGATGCAAATGCTCTTTCGGATAGACCGACAGCTCGGAATCGCACTCATCCGTCTCGATGATTAGCGTCTGGTACGTATCCTGGAGAACTGGGTATTTGTTTTTGAGAAAAATGATCGACCCCCGTTCCTCCAAAACACCTTCCAGACTTTCTCGGTCGCAAAACGGACAGGTCGCCTCTCGGTTGATGATGTTCTCCGGTTTTTGTCTCCCAATGTGCGATTCAAAATAGAGATGGGTATGCTTCACGTTTATCACCTTACTATTCAAAAGTTTACATCTACTCTATCTTCAAGCTGATCTGTTCAATTCTGTATAATCATGTTATCACAATTACAAAAAATTCGCCTTTTTGAAGCCAATCAGCAGAAATTTGTGAAAAATAGGCGTTTACCCTTCCCTTCGGAGGATTTTCGCGTTAGAGTGGTGCATAAGGTATTTTTTTCGGTGTGGATAGGAAAATGGAGGGTTAGAGAGATGAAAGTAGCAAAATTTGGCGGCACTTCGATGGCGAGTGCGGCACAATTCAAAAAAGTGTATGACATCATCAAGGCGGATGGCGACCGTAAAGTCATCGTTGTCTCCGCTCCTGGGAAACGATATAAGGAAGATACGAAAGTAACCGATCTTTTGATCGCGGTCGCTGACCAGTTCCTCGCAACTGGCAATGCGGATGAGGAGTTGAACCGTGTCATCGCTCGCTATCAGGAGATCGCTGATGATCTGGAGCTTGGCCCTGCGGTCATGGAGCGTATTTCCGGCGATTTGCACGCATTGCTTACGCAGGATGCGACCGATTCCGCGCGTTTTCTCGATGCGGTGAAGGCTGCCGGCGAGGACAATAGCGCCAAACTGTTCGCCGCCTTCTTGCAAAGCCAAGGTGAGGACGCTCACTATGTGAATCCGCGTAAGGCGGGCCTCTTGGTGAGCGACGAGCCTGCCAATGCACAGGTGCTGCCTGAAGCATATGAACGGCTGAACGCGTCTTTGCGCGGTCGCTCCGGCATTACGATCTTCCCCGGCTTCTTTGGCTTTTCGCAGGAGGGCGTGCTGGTCACGTTCTCGCGTGGCGGCTCCGACATCACCGGCTCAATTTTGGCAGCAGCGGTGAAAGCCGATCTGTATGAAAACTTCACCGACGTCGATTCCGTATTTTCGGTCAATCCGAATCTAGTGAACAATCCGAAAGATATCAAAGAGATCACGTATCGCGAAATGCGCGAGCTGTCCTATGCAGGCTTCTCCGTTTTCCATGAGGACGCTCTTCTGCCAGCTTACATGGGCCGCATTCCGGTTTGCATCAAAAATACGAACAACCCGAGCGCCCCTGGCACGATGGTCACACTCGAGCGCCATACCGTCGCGGAAACCGTTGTCGGGATCGCGAGCGACGGCGGCTTCTGCAGCATTTACATGAGCAAATATTTGATGAACCGCGAGATCGGCTTCGGTCGCCGCGTGCTGCAAATTCTCGAAGAAGAAGGGCTCTCTTACGAGCATACGCCGTCCGGGATCGACAACATTTCCGTTATCCTGCGCGACAAAAACTTTGATGAGGAAAAAGAGCAGCGCATCACAGACCGGATCAAAAACGAGCTTCAAGTCGATGATTTCGCGATTGAGCGCGATCTGGCGCTGGTCATGATCGTCGGAGAAGGGATGCGCCGTTCCGTCGGGGTATCCGCTCGCGCAACTGCAGCGCTCGCCCGTGCCGATGTCAACATCGAGATGATCAACCAAGGCTCGTCCGAGGTGAGCATGATGTTCGGCGTTAAAGCATACGATGCGGATCGCGCCGTCATTGCGCTGTACGAAGAGTTTTTTGGCGAGAGCAAGTAAATGTAATTACGAAACGCGAACAGGCCGATGCTTCCCTCGACAGGGGCATCGGCTTTTTAATTTCACACGTATTCATGGGCCAAAATCAAGTAGACGCTAGACGTCCATGTGAAGGCCGGATCGCGTAAGGCTCGCCCGCTCTGCGCATCGAAATTTTCAGCCATCCCACAGTTCTGTGCCATACGGCAAAAGCGCCTTGCGATCTCCCGGGCGAACGAATCCTCTCCAGCTTTGCGCAGCCCGTCGACGATCAGCATGGTGGATGGCGCCCAAATCGGCCCTCTCCAGTATCCGTCGGGCACATAGCTGGAGCTGCCAATTCTCTCGGTAGCAAAGCCATGCTCGGTCAAAAATCCGTCGGTTTGTTTCAGCGCCGCAACCACTCTGTCCCGTACTGTTGCAGGTAGCCGTTCGCCCAAGACGATCGGCATCATCAAGAGCAAGCTGTCCGCTTCAATCGCTTGCCCGCTCGACGCCATTCGCGCAACGAAACGTTCCCCCGTCCAAAACCGCTGTAGCAAATCATGCAGAAGCTGCTCGTAACGGTCATGCCACTCCCGCGCCTCAGAATGTTGGCCAAGCCTTTCCGCTATCTGCGAGAGTGTCTCCATCTGCAGGCATAAGTAGGCCGCAAGATCGGGACTTTCCACCGGAACGCCCTCGGCAAAAACCGTGCTGTTGTCCCAGCCGCTGTCATTGCCGTGGTGGTAGCAATACAGCCCCTCTGCTGACTGCTTGCGATGTACAAGCCACCATGACGTCCATTTGGCTAGCGGCTCATACAGCTCACGCAGCCGTTCCAGCGTAAAAAAGTCGCTCCGCTCCATCATCCACCCGACCGCCCAGCCATGGATCGGCGGCTTGCAGCAATTCCAGAGTGCAAACGAGTCGTTGAGAAAATCGGGCAACACTCCGCTTGCGTCCTGGCAGTCAAAGAACAGCATGATTTGGTCAAAAGCCAACTGCGGATTGCCCCGCGCCAATGCCATCGCATTGAAGCAATGATCCCAGCTCCAAATATTGGTCATCCAGTTTTTGGACATGTACATCGCCGGACGTGTAAGCAGCCCGCTCGGACTGACGACGCTGGACCAGGTTATATACGCTGCGAGCTCCCTGCCTTCTGCGAATTCCTGCGGGACCGGCAACACATGGTCCAACCAGTCTCGATAAGTTCCCTCTTGCTTTGCAACGCACTCACCAAACGTGTCGTGCCCCTCATTTCCCTGACGAACGGTGATAAATTCCTCAAGCGCGCATTCAGCTGCGCCCGTCTTTTCATCAGGCACAAACGTGATCACGACGCGTGCTGACTTCACCCCATTCCATGGCGCATCAAGTGAAAGCTCCCCTTCCCGCATGGCAAGCCGCAATCGCACCGTTTGCGTGAAGCTATTGACCAAAGCGCTCGCAGGCTCCGTCTGAAACGCGTAATCGTACGCGCCCGTCTCCATCGTAAGCCGTACACGGACACCGAGCGAACGCACCCGTAACACGTGCGGAGCCGCAAAGCAAAACGTCGCGCCTTGCTCCCCTCCGGCATCAAGCGTAAGCTGCGACGGGGTCATTCTGACTTCATAATGCACTGCACGGCCGTCTTCACGTACTAATTCGATGTGGAACAGTTCGCCCCACTTTTCGTCCCCTCCGCGCACATTTCGGAGATACAGTCCATCAGACCGTTGCCCGGAACCTCTCGACTGCGAGAGAACAAAATACGAGCCATAACAGCTGAACGGTAATTGCTCCTGATTCACATGCACTTCCCATCTCCTCCTACTTTAACCCTGCTCCGGCCATATTCTCCACGATGTAGCGTTGGGCAAAAAAGAAAATTACCATCGGCGGCAGCGAGATCAGGCATGTGATCGCCATCAACGAGGTGGTGTCGACCACATCACGCGTGCCCATGAGCTGACCCAAGCCGAGTGGCAGCGTGTATTTGCTCATGTCATTCAGAAAGATCAGCGGTCCCAAATAATCGTTCCAGCAGCTCAGCATCTGAAAGACCGCGACGAGAATCAGAGCGGGTGCCGTAAGCGGCAGGATAATGCGCAAATAAATCTGGAATGAATTCGCGCCATCGATCCGCGCCGCCTCATCCAGCTCCCGTGGAATCGTCATGATGAACTGGCGCAGCAAAAAGATAAAAAACGGAGCTCCGAACCATGCTGGCACAATCAGCGGCTTTAAAGTATTGATCCAGCCAAGCCAGTTGAACTCCACGTACAACGGAATCATCGTCACTTCCCAAGGAATCATCATCGTGGCAAGCAAAATCATGAACAGAAGGTCTCGCCCCTTAAACGTGAAGCGCGCAAATCCGTATGCCACAAGCGAGCACGACACGAGCGTACCAAGCGTCGCCATCACCGTTACAATCGTAGAATTGACCAAATAAGTCGTAAACTCCGCTTTTCCCCACGCCTCAATGAAATTGGACCAATGAAGCTGGCTCGGCACCCATTGCGGCGGGTAGGCAGTGACCTCCTCTGGCCCTTTTAGCGCAGTTGCCACCATCCAGTAAAACGGGGCGAGAAAAAGCAGTGAGAACAGAATCAATAGCGTGTACGTGATCGCCTTTTTCATGTCGTCCCCTCCTTCTTCATCTCGCTCTCATAAAACACCCACAGTGCGGACGATTTGAAAACTAAGAGAGTGAGGACGAGGATGATGAGGAACATAAACCAGGAATTCGCAGCTGAATAGCCCATTTTGAAATACTTGAAGGCATTGTCATACGCGTACATCGCATAAAAGTAGGTCGACTGCAGTGGTCCTCCTCCCGTCAGCGTCATCGCGAGTACCAGCGTTTGAAACGCGCCGATGATCGTCGTGATCAGGTTGAACAAAATCGTCGGGCTGAGCAGCGGGATGGTGATGCGAAAAAACTGGGCGACCGCACCTGCACCATCGATCGAAGCCGCTTCGTATAGGTCGGACGGAATGCCCTTGAGCCCCGCCAAAAAAATCAGCACCATCGATCCTTGCCCCCACAGGCTCGCGATCACCATGGCGACGAGCGCCCACTTTTCGCTGTTTAGCCAATCGGGCCCTTCGATGCCGACAAGAGACAGCAAATAATTGAGGATACCGAACTCGCCATGATAGACCCACGACCAGATCATCGAGAGCGAGACGAGTGAAATGACGCTGGGTAAATAAAATACCGAGCGAAAAAATCCGGTAAACCGAACCTTTTGGTTCAATAAAAGCGCAAGCAACAGCGCCACGATGAGATTGAGTGGGACAAACAACAGCGCAAACTTGAACGTGATCCACAGCGACTGCCAAAACAGCGGATCGTCGGTGAACATACTGACATAATTGTCCCAGCCGACAAAGCGTGCCTCACCAATAATCGGCCAGTCAAAAAAGCTGATGACAAGCGAAAACACCATAGGTCCAAACGTGAAGACGACAAAACCGAACAACCAGGGCAGGAGAAAAAGAAAGGGGGTCAAAGCCCCCCCACGCAACTTCTTGGCAAGTTCCTTCATCGCGTGATCCCGCCTACTTCATGAACTTCTCGGAATCTTTCACCGCTTTGTTCAACAGCTCCTGCGCATTTTGCCCGAGCATGGCGGCATTGATTGCGGCGGACAGATTGCGGTTGATTTCATTCCAATGCGGATGAAGCAAAAACGCTGGTGTATCCGTTGATTGCTCCAGCATTTTGTAGAACGGGGCATAGAGCGGGTCTTGGTCGAGCTTTTGTTCCTGCACCACGCTGATGCGCACCGGCAAGTCGCCCGTCTTCATTTTGATCGCCTCTTTGGAGACCAAAAATTTGGTGAACTCCCATGCCAGCTCTTTGTGCTTTGAATCTTTGGCGATGGAGACGGCCGACTCCGCCACTACGCCTTTGACTGGCTTACCAGCAAACGATGGCGTCTCGACGATACCGAAATCGATGTTGGCTTTCTTATACGATTCCAGTGACCAAATGCCGTTGTCCCACATCGCAAGCTTGCCCGCCTTGAACAAGTCGTTGCCGCTTTGCTGATTTTTGGCGCCGACCAGCACCGCTGTTTTTTCCTTGACCATATCCCCCATCGATTGCAGTACATCAGCCGTTTCCTTGCTGTTCATGTAACCGTCGATCGTTTTTCCGTCCGGACTGATGAAGCTTGAGCCGTTGCTCCAGATGAACTGCTGCAAATCATAAGGATCTGGTTCGGAGCGAACAGCGAAGCCGAATTGTTTTTTCTCCGGCTTGCTCAGCTTTTTGGCGGCGGCCAGAAAATCGTCCCATGTCCAAGAGCTTGTCGGATAGGTAACTCCCGCTTCGTCAAACAGCTTTTTGTTGTAGTACATGACGCGCGTGGAAAATCCCGAAGGCAGCCCATACAGATTGCCATTCATTCGGTTATAGACCAAAAGGCCTTGATAAAAATCGTCGAGCGCTACATCCGGATCCCCTTTGATCAAGTTGTCGAGCGGCTCCAGCGATTCGTAATACGTCGGGAAGTCCCACATGTACATCACATCGGGAGGATTTTTGGCACCGAAGGAAGCCACCAGCTTCTGATCGAACCCATCTCCGTATGCCTCCACCTGCACCTTAACGCCGGGATGTTTTTTCTCGAATTCTTTGGCGATGGTTTGCTCGATCTTCAGCAAGTCATCCGCATCCCACGTAGCGAAACGGAGCGTGACGTTCTCGGCATTGGGGGGATTCGCCTGACCTGCTGACTGCCCCGCATTGCTTTGGCCTTGCGTCTGCTGCGAACTGGAACAACCGGATAGAAATAGGGCAAAAACTAGTCCACATGATAGGAAAGCGGATACACTTTTTTTCATCGCCTGACCCCCTCGTTTTTCTTCATTGTAACGAAAGGTCTCGTGACGCTAAACGCACATATGTTTTGAATTTTTCGTCAATTTGTTCGATTTTTATTCGAGGCGGCAAGCATGTACGCAAACGTGTCATTTTGTTTGGTGTATGTCGTCATTTTGTTCGGCATGATTGCGGCGGAACTCCCGCGGTGTGCAGCCGGTCGCTTTTTTAAACCATTTGCTGAAGTATTTGGCATCCGTCATCCCCACTTTCGCACAGATGTCGTGCACTGGCAGTGTCGTTGCTGTCAGTAATTCGCATGCCAGTTTGGCGCGGCGCCGGTCGAGGAACTCACCGAAATTTTCGCCTACCGTCTTTTTGAACAAGGTGCAAAAATGGCTGCGCGATAACCCCACCCGTTCCGCTACCTCAACTGCTGTCACCGGCTCGGAGAGATTGCGTAGGACCCACGAAACAGCCTTGTCGATCGGATCATGCCTGGCTGTCGGATGAAGGTCAAACTGAGACATCAGCTCTGCCTTTTTGTGTAGTTTCCGAAACGTTGCCGCTACGTCGGCGCTACATGCGATCGGACCTGACCATTCCCATCGTGCAGAAGGATTGGCAAGTCGCCAGCTGAACAGCTCGGCTTCCACCGTCGGCTTCCTCGCCTCCGCCACGACAAAATACGAGCGTTCCTTGCCGCCAAAGGACAGTTCCGTCAGGGAGGGGGCAAGCAGCGGCAATCGCTTGTCTTCTGCTGTTTGCGGGACAAAGCCCATACATGCATAGACAGTTGCACCATGTCCTTGCCAGATCCGGTCGAACATGGCATGGACCTCGGCTGGCGGAGGCTCGCTTTGCTCCTCGAGCCATTTGAAAAAAGCCACGCTCGGATTGGGTTCATCGTGAGCCGCTCGCAACAAATCTTTTTTTGCCGCCTCATCCAGCTCACGGCGAAACTGCTGCAAATATCCCTTCAGCTCCTCCTCGTCCCATACTGTTTTCAACACGTATCCTGACACGCCGATCTGGATGCCTTGCTGTGCATAAGTGAAATCTTGATGGCAACTGAGCAAAAGGATGCGTGTATATGGTGCGTGCGCTTTGATCCGCTTAGCCAAGCTGAGCCCATCCATCTCAGGCATCACGATATCGGTGATCACGATTTGGGGCATGTGCACAAGGAACGCTTCCCAGCCTTTTTGGCCATTTGGCGCTTCCGCAACAACCTCCATGCCGTATTCATCCCAAGGAACCAAGGCGCGCAGTCCTTTTCGCACGATCCGCTCATCATCGACGATCAACACCTTATCCAGCATGTGACAGCTCCTCCCGTTTTGGCCATTTCACCTGAACGGTCGTTCCCTCACCGCGCACGGAACGCACGTCCAAACCGTAATCGGCGCCGAAATGCAGTTTGAACTTTTGATCGACATTTTGCATGCCGAGCCGGCCCTTGCCAGATCGTGCCTGCTGCGGTTTCAGCATGCTGCTCATCTTATCCTCCGGGATGCCTGCTCCGTCATCGTTCAAAATAAGGCATATGCAGTCACCACCATCCTTGACCTGTAGATGAATTGTCCCTTGTCCATCCTCAAACGCATGGAAAAAAATATTTTCAAACAGCGGCTGCAGCGACATGCGCGGGATCAGACAGTGACCGACACCTTCCTCCATATCGAGCAGGAACCGGAAATTATCGCCATACCGGATTTCCTGAACCGCCAGGTAATGACGGAGCGTCTGCAGCTCCCGCTCCAGCGTGACCAGCTCCTGCGTAAAATCGAGATTCCCTTCCAGCACCATGATGAGATGGTACAGCATGTCATTGATCTCGTTCGCGCCTGAAAGCCGGGCATGCCATTGAATCGAATTAAGTGTATTGAACAGCAGATGGGGGTTGATTTGATAGTGGAAGGCACGTAGCTCCGCTTCTTTTTTCAGCTGCTCGGTGCGGCCGACCTCTTCGACTAGCCGCTGAAGCTGTACCACCATCTGGTTGAAATGCTCAGCCAGATTGCCGAGCTCATCCTGTGAATCGACTGCTGTCCGCGTCATCAGTTCGCCCGTACCCACAAGCCGCATCGATTCTTTCAGCCGCTTGATGCGCCGTGTGATCGGATGGGAGAGCAAATAGGCAAGCAACAGGACGAGCAGCAGGCAGATGCCAACCGTCAGCAAAGTGAGCGTGCCGATTACATTCGAGGAGCGATAATACTGCTCATAGGGAACCCGCACTTCAATCGACCATCCGCTCGTCTCGAGCTGCTGTGTCCAAACGATGTCATCTTCCGCTTGCTTGCGATCGGTTGCCGACTTGTACATGGTCTGTCCTTGCCCGTCACGGATGACAATGGTCGCCTTCATGTCGCGCTCGAGCAGATCAAACAGGTGAAACAGCTTTTCCGCATCCATCTCCAGCAAAATACGGCTCTGTTTCAGCACCCCGTAGCTGCTTTTGACGGGGACGACTAGCCCGAGCATGTTCCTTGTGCCATGCGGCTCATCTGCCCCCAAGCTATGATGGGGCTCATAAAAACCGATCCAATATTCACCATCCAACTTTATAGGGATGTCTTGCCACCATTGTTCCTTTCGAAGCTTTTCAACGTCGAGACGGTTGCGCCCGTAATAGTAGCCGGACTGGGTGATCAAATAGATGCCCTGCATTTCAAGTGTCCGGTGCGCCTCCAAGTAGCGCTCAAAATTTTTCTGCGCCAAAAACCCATTGTACGTGCGCGGAATTTCTTCGCGCAGCACGATGAGCGTTGGGTCGAGCAAGTATGTATTGATGTCATGTGCGATGATCTGCATTTGACTGAGCGAGCTGTCGATCTGAAATTGCAGCTGCGTCACGACATATTGGCCGTAATTGCCGAACTGGGTGTTGATGATGTCGGCGGATTGCCGATAAGACAGCGTGCCTAACATAAGCAAGGGAATGATGGCGACGATCAGAAAGAAGAGAATCAGCTTGGCATGAATGCTTTTTTGGGGCAATTCGATCATTCGTTTGAAAAATCGGAAAATGGCACACAAACGCTTGTCCCCCCTATAGACATCGAAATCCCCACACAGATTGAGTGGGGATGCACAAAGGGTTCGACGATTTGCCGGTATTTTCCTGCATGCGCAACAGTCGAGCGCAAGAGTCGTATTTTACTTGCGGTAGGCAAACAATTGCTCTGCGATCGCTGGCAAATGGACACCATTGACGTCCGCAATCCGCTGCACATGCTCCGCCGGAATGGCCGAAAAGCCCGTGTAAGCGCCGCACAGCCCACCTACCATCGCGCCGACCGTATCGCAATCTCCGCCCAGATTGGCAGCGAGCAGCACGCCTTTGATCAAGTCGCCTTTCGCATAGTAGGACAACGCGATTGCCATCGGGACAGCTTCTGTCGTCGCCACTCCTGCACCGATCAAGTTGTACAGCTTGTCCATCAGCCGCTCTTCATCCTGTTCGCTTGCGATCAGCTCAAGCGCCCATTTGACCCGTTCCTTGGACGAAGCGCCAAACGTATCGTTACCGCGCTTCATCCCCTCATCGTACGCTGCGAATGCGACGCTAAGAATCGAATCCCAATCCCGCGTCTCGATTGCCGCTGAGATGGCTGCCGCCAGCAACGCTGCTCCGGCGATCGCGATATTCGTGTTGTGCGTGCCAAGGCACACCTTCTCCACTTCATCGACCAAGCGAATGATATTATCCGGCTTGCAGATCAATCCGATCGGGGAAATCCGCATGGCAGCCCCGTTCGTATCCCCGCTGCCACCCGCCTGCTCGACTGGCACGCCGCTTTTGATCGCGAGCAGCGCCTTTTGCGAGCTCGGCCCAAGCGCATTCGTCGTAAATGCATTCACCTCGTCAGCCCATTCCAGAATCGCATGGGCTACCGCTGTCGGGTTGACTTCGCCTCCCCGCTGAATAATCGATTGGCAAATTTTCAGCGTTTGCGCCGTGTCATCCGTAAACTGCCCAGCGGCAAATCCCTTTACGACAAAATGATCATCGGGTCCAGGCAAAAATTCAGTGATTTTACCGAATCGCGCCTTTACTTTCTGTCTTGACCACAGCTCGGATGGCATCCCCATTGCGTCCCCGATCGCCACACCTACTAACGCACCTTTTACACGATCCAGCGTCATCTGAGTCATCCCCTTACTCTCTTTGTTGTTTTTGCATTACAAGCTGCCATACCCGTTCCAGCGCAAATACACCAGTACCGCGAAACAGCATCCGAAAGCCACCATCGCCCAGTAATCGATTCGCTTCATCTTCATTTCTTTGAGTGCCGTCCAATGCGCGCTTGCCCCATAGCCACGGTTCAGCATCGAAATAGCCAATTGCTCGGACATGCGGAGTGAGTCGACGATCAACGGCACCATCACCGGCAAGTAATTGTAAATTTGCGCAAAGATGTTGTTTTGCGAAAACTTGGCCCCGCGTGCCCGCTGCGCCGCAAACACCTGATCTACCTTTTTTTGCATGGTCGGAATGAACCGGATGCTCGTGACGATGACAAAGGTGAGCGGCTGTGGAAACCGGAGCTTGCGCATCAGCTGGATGAACTGGTCCAGCGGGGTGGTGAAAGTCAGCACCGAAGTGATTAGCACCATGGAATAGATTCGCAGCATCAACGTAATGCCAAACATCATGCCGCCCATGACAAACGGCAGCTTTTGTCCCAACCATCCGTAAAACATCACCTTGTTGGCCCATTGGTTTTCAAAGCTGCCCGCCGGATACGTAAACCCCGACATGAACACGATAATGACCATTATGGGCAAAATCGGCTTCAGCAGCTTGAAGACCCGCTCGGTCGGAATCCGGATATAGCGCATCAAAAATGTAGCGAAACAGGCAAACAGCAAATTATAAAACGGATCCACGAAAAAGAAGAGAAAAACCGTCAAGATGCAAAACGCTACGACTTTTGGCCGCACATCCAAACGATGGATCAGCGTGCTCCCTGGAAAATACTCAAGCATCTCTTCCCATTCCCTTCACGATCGCTTTAACCAGAGCCCTCTCCCCGCCCGGCTGCGGAACGAATCCACTCATCGCGGCAAGCTCGCTTTCCAGCTGTACAAGCTGTGTCGGCTTGATGTTGGCTGCCTTCAAAATGGCAGGGTCCTCGAATGCGTGCCACGGCTTGCAATCTTTCAAAATTCGTCCTTGTCCCATGATCAGGACGCGTTTGGCGTGCTCGGTCACGATCTGCATGTTGTGGGTAATCAAAATGATGGTATGCCCGCGCTCATGCAGCTTGCCAATCAGCTCCAACATACTCTGCGTGCCGCGCCAGTCCTGACCGGTTGTCGGTTCGTCGATAATTAGAATCTGCGGCTCCAATGCCAGGATGGTCGCGACAGCTAGTCGTTGACGAAGCCCTTTCCCCAAAGAGAACGGGTGCCGTTCGCTGTACGCGTCCAAACCGACGAACGCTAAGACCTCTAGCGCTTTTTCCTTTTGCTCGCTTTCTGAAAATCCTTGTATCCGCAGGCCGTACATCACTTCCTCCAGCACGGACGCCGAAAAAATCTGATGGTCCGGGTTTTGAAAGACATAACCGATGTGTCGTGCCAAATCGGCTGTGTCCTTGCCCGCGATGCTTTCCCCCTGAAACAGGATGCTGCCACCTGTTGGCGTGAGCAGTCGATTGAAATGTTTGCAGAGCGTTGATTTGCCTGCCCCGTTTTGCCCGATGATCGCGATATAATCTCCGGCATACACATCCAGGTCAATACCTTTTAAAGCCTGATGGCCGTTATGATACGTATGAGTCAAGTTGTTGATGGAGAGAATCGGCGCTTCATCACGGCGCTCACCTACAGCAGCCGCATCGAACTGCGCCGCAGCCAAAAACGGCTCATGTCCTTCTCTGTCGACCGCTCGCCCCTGCTCTTTTTGCTCGTTCGCAAGCAAGCGTGCTGCCATCTCCTGTACGGTGCGCGGACACGCGTCCCCGAGGCCAATGCCCTGCTTTCTGAATTCCCAGAACAGTGTGGCGATACCCGGAGGCCGCAGCTGAAAACGGCGGACGCTCTCCTCGTCCGCGAACAGCATCTGCGGCTCGCCGCGCCAGACGATTTTTCCTTCTTGAAGCACGACCACCGCATCGGCATGCGCTAGTACCCGTTCTGATTCATGCTCGGCCAAAATAATCGTCATGCCGTGCTCATGCTTCAGGCTGTCAACAATTTCAAAAATGGCGTCTTTCCCCTCAGGATCGAGCTCGGACGTCGGCTCATCCAATGCCAGAATCGAGGGTCCGATGGCAAGCACACCAGCCACCGCCAAACGCTGTTTTTCGCCTCCCGACAAAAACTCCGTGGATCGCTCGTGAAAATGCGCCAATCCAACCCGTTCGAGTGCGGTATCCACGCGCCTGTGAATCTCGTCGAGCGGTACGCCCAGGTTGCTCGGCCCAAAGGCAGCATCTTCCCAAACCGTCAGGCCGAAAATTTGCGTGTCGGGGTCCTGCAGGACAAGCCCGATCTCCTGAATCAAATTTTGCACCGGAACTTGCTGCGTCGAGTAGCCCGCAATCGTGACCTCTCCGTGGAATTCCCCCTCTAAAAATTGGGGGATCAACCCGTTGAGCGTCATCAAGAGCGAGGTTTTCCCTGCTCCCGTCTCCCCCATCACGGCGATGAAAGAGCCGCGGCGAATCTCCAATTGAATCTGATCCAGACTTGGCGCTTGAGCCTTGTCATACGTATAGGTCAACTGCTCCACCTTGACTGCTGGCTGATCCTGCATTGCGTCTCCCCCTTTTTGACAGAAGCAGCATGTCTTCCTAGTCCTTCCTCAGTTCAGGTGCGAGATTGAAGCGTTCCAATCACCTCAAGCGGCGACTGAATTTGTGCGGCGAGCGTGGCGACCGACTCCGATTTGACAACAAACAGGACGCAGGTGGAAGGTCCCCCTGACTGGTCCAGCGCAACGCGAGCGCTTTCGTTTTCAATGAAGGAAAGTCCTGCATAAAGCGCCAGCTGGTTCGCCTCGTACCGCAAGCCTTTCGATCCGACCGGCAGCATATCTCCGATTGCTGGCTGGTTTCGCAGCTTGATCAAATCTTCAATCCTGAGAATGTCGGGATCATCCAAACGGACTTCATGCTGCGGCGCGCTTTTCGGAATGCCTGCGCAGACAACGACGTCTCCCGCTTGCGCTTTTCCCGGATAAAAGGATGCCTTGTCGACCAAACCGAGCACCGTTATGCCGATGCCGGTCTGCCGAGTCGGCACATTATCCTCCGTGCTTCCAGTGAACTGATCGTCTGACAGCAGTCCTGCCCGCGCTGCGTACGCCTTGATCGACCGAATCAGCTTTTCTCCGGTTCCATCCATTTCGACGGAGAGGCAGTCAACCACAAGCATCGGCACAGCCCCGCTCGCGATGAGCTCAAACAAAGGAACGCGAACGGCAAACGCACCGAGCACTTCCTCCGGCACCTGCACTACGTCCAGCTCCTTCGTGCCAATCCCGCCGTCCGAGTCGCAAGCGACGACCATGTATTGTGTTTCATTGATATCAATAACTGTCAAATCGCGCACCTTTTGCAAATGGGCGAGCGGATTTGATATGTACGGAATGCTCATACAACCACCTTCTTCTCAAAAGCTACGGGGTGACCTTTTGCGTGCTCTTGCTGTTAGACCATGTTGCTTTTTTTGACAATCTTGTAAGCGATGGCTGAGATGATAATGTTGATGGCTGAACCTACGGTAAGCGGAAGTAGTAAGCTGAGAAAAAGTCCAACTCCCCCAATTGGAATAAAGAGGGCGGGAGCGATAACCCCGTTGCAAATAACCGCGGCGATAACGCCGACCCACAGGTTGACTTTACGTGCAACCAGCCAGAAAAGAATGGCCCAAACCGCCTGCTGCAAAGCGACAAACAAATGGAGAGGCAGCCCCATCGGAAATCCGGTGGTAGCAGCTGTAAACAGATGGCCAACGCCTCCCACAATCGCCCCATCAATCGGTCCGAAAGCGACCGCAGCGAAAAAGCCGGGCGCAGAATCGAGCGCCACTGTCCCCGTTGGCGACGGGATTTTGATGAAACCTCCTACCGCGCTCAGCGCAATCACGATCGCAAGACGCGCGACCCTGCGCGGTGTCCAAAAACCTTTTTTGACCGACGGCATCTTTTGGTTCACATTCATTTGTGCCATCATTCAATCCCCTTTCCATCTATTTGATTGACAAACATGAATTTGTCACCCCGTATCATGGTTTCCACATACTCGACCGGACGGTTCACCTGTTCGGCATACATGGTCCGGCACAGCAAAAAGCACGGCTGGCCGACGGGAATTTGCAAAAGCTCGGCGTTCACATCGTCAGCGACGATCGCCTGGATCGTCTCTTTGCCTGCCTTCATCACCATGCCTGCGGATTGCGCCAAATGGTGGTACAGCGAGCTAACGTTCAAATCGGCAGACAAAATCGGATAGCACAGGTTGAATGGCAAATACGAAATCTGGTGCGAAATCGGATATTCGTTGACATACCGGATACGTTCGATTCGTATCACGCTCGTCTCGCCTTCTTCGATCTCTAGCTTTTTGGCAATCTGCTCGGTCGGACGCGTCACGACCTGGCCAAGCATTTTGCTGTGCGTCCGCTTTCCACTCAGCGCGATCTCGTCAGAAAAGCTTCCAGCCCCATGCATGCGGCCGGAGAGCTTCTGGTCCTTCACAAACGTCCCGTCGCCAAGACGCTTTTCCAGCAAGCCTTCCCTCACCAGCTCGTCCACCGCTTGTCTCACTGTCATTCTACTGACCCCAAACCATTCCGCCAAGTCCCGTTCAGGCGGGATCGTCTCCTGCTCGAGGACGATGCCTTTTTCGATCAGGCCGCGGACTGCCTCACGAATTTGCAAGTATTTCGGGATTTTCGATGCAGGATTAAAATGCTTCAACAAAAATGGCTTCGTGCTCAATGGGAGCATCCTCCAGACATATAGAAGTCTAGACCAATTATACAATACAAATATTGCCACGAGTGGGATATTTCACAAAAATCCGACTGTTTTTTTCGTCATGTTTCGACTTTCACTTGCTCAAATAGAGCTTAATCATACAGGAGAACTCGGGCTTTCGCCAATACAAAAAGACCGATTGCCCAAATCGGTGGCAATCAGTCTTTATTTAATCGCTCGTCTGCTGTGTGTTTACGACGATTTCAATGCAGTTCGGCGCTGGCCAGCATTGATGCCCAATACTTCTTCCATCGTATAGAGCCCTGCTGTCTTGCTGGACAGCCATTTGGCTGCATAGAGCGCACCTTGGCCAAAAGCATTGCGACTGATCGATTCGTGCACAAGGCGAATCGTCTGGTTTTCCAGGCCAAAAATGATTTCGTGCTTGCCGACAATCCCACCCACGCGCACGGAATGTATATGCTCACGCTCGTTTAGGCCCAGTTGGTCGGCGATTCGCACCGCCGTCCCGGATATGTCTTTTTTGGTGGCAAAATGCTCTTCCACAATCTCAATATCGGCATGCGGGATAATCGTCTTCAGAAACTTGGACGCTTCCAGAAGAAAATTGATCCCGATCGTAATATTGGGCGAGTACAAGATGGCCGTCGAACGGCTAGCATGCTTCAATACATCCAACTGATAAGGGGAATAGTTGGAAATGGCGGAAACGATTCTGACCTTTGCGTGTGCAGCACTTGCATAGCAGTGGACAGAGTCTGCTGACGAAAAGTCAACCATGATATCCACCGGATGTTTTTTGAAAAAAGTCGCAAGGTCTACTTCCTGGATGGAATAGATGAGCCCTTGACGAGAGCCATGACCGAGAACCTCACTCGCATAGTTTCCGGAATGTTCTGTCGATGATTTCAACACCCATTCCAATCTGCTACCCGAATCCTTCAACAGCTCTTCTGCAACCGCTTTGCCCGTTTTTCCAAAGCCCATGAGTCCGATTCTCATATGCAAACTGCACCTCCTGATCAGATTTTTCAACGCTTCCCCACGACTTGTACCCAAATCATGGGAACCAACTTACAACCCATTATAACATAACAAGTTGTTTGTAAAAACATGTCTTGCGCACAAATTTTGAAAACGTTGCACGCTGGCGTGAGTTCAAGCCTTTTTCCCACATAAAAAATCCGCGCAATGATCATCCATGCGCGGATTTGTGTCTATTGAAGGTGGAAACTGTCAGCTGTTCGCTGCCCCTGAATTGTCCAATTGGCTGAAATATTGGATGGTTCTCTCCTCGACCTGTTCATCTCCGACCAGAATCAAGCCGTCCTGCACACGCAGGATCACGTGCGAGCCCGGGGAAATCGTCAGTTCAGAACCGCGGCGCAGCGCGATTAGCGTTGCTTGCGTATGCTGCCACAGCTTGATGTCTGCAATGCTTTTGCCGATGACATGCGCCCCCGGCGGAATGGTCACCTCGATCGGATGGAACGGCGCCAAGTTGCGCAGTCGGTCGGAAAAGTGGATCAGGCTGGATACGACCTCCTCCAGCTTCCGGTCCAGCTCGCGCTTTTCCTGCAGCAATAGCTCCAGCTCCTCCCGGTACGAGGAAACGGATTTCATATACTGATATTTGTTCAAATACTCGCTCGCAAGCTTTTGCGATGTAACCGAAACTTCTTTGCCTTGCGACACCTCAACGATTTGTTCCGCCTTCAGCAAACCGATCGCTTTGCGAATGGTTTCCGGTGAAACGTGATAATGACTGGCCAGCAAGGTGCGGCCTGATATTTTTGCTCCCTCGGCGATCTCTCCGCTTACGATGCGTTGAGCCATGTCCAAGGCGATCGATTGATATATGGGAATCTCCGACATTCTTTCTTCTCCCGGCCTTTCTACAGAAGCAGTTTTACGATTATTTCCTCCATTCTACTGCATGCATCCATTCGGAAGCCAGCTTCTTTTGAAAAGGAAACCAACACAAACAATGAACAGCTGATTCTCCATTGTAGATGACAAAATACCCAGCCGGTTCATAGCTGGGTATTTTCACGTGTGAGGCATGCTGGGAAAAAACGACATGCCCGCACCAAAATATGTACTTGTGCCGCTGCACTGCTCTTATTGCCATTATGAATTCGGTGGTGTGGACTCAAGTCCGTAAGAATCTGCGCCCTTGTCTGCGGGTTCCGGTGGCAGTGATAAAATGAGCATGCGCGATAATAGCTGGTTTCGCTGGTTGTCCAGCTCAATCTTCCGCTTCATGAAACGCAGTACGCATATGATGAAATAGATCGCCAGCACATAGCCTGCAAGCGTAACCAATAATGGAACAAACATGAACAATCCCGCTGGTAAGCTCGTCATTTCAAACAACCTTTCTCCTTCTTTTCATACCCCATTTTGCAACTTTATCATTTTTCTGGAAAAATGTCATTTTTTTCATATTTTGTTATGAAACAAAATTACACAAAACCGGATGTACAAAAGAAGGAAAAGAAAGGCGGGTTCAAGCCTTGCGGTGCCTGCATTTTTCGACCATCAGAAAAATAAGACGAGCATCGAACGGAAACGTTGCACTGGAATTTATGGGTAGCGCTCATAAATTTTCCAACAATTGATCGTTTACGGTCAATTCAGGAGTGTGGTACCTTCATACCTAGCCAAAACTTCCCACACCGGAAGTGCGGGGGACGCTTTAACTCGCTGGAATCTAAACAGCGATTGGGGTGAATCGCGTAAGCGTAGGGTTGACTCCTCAACCCGAATCCGACAACTAACCTCGCAGGCAGTCGAAAGGAGCGAATTTGTTTTGAAGAAATTGCTTTCCCTACGTTCACTCGTGTCGGTCACGATGAGTCTTTTTCTGATGGGCATGTCGGCACAGGCATTTGCCGCGACTTATCAGATTAAAGAGAACGACACGTTTGACAGCATCTCCAAGCAGCACGACATTCCGCTGCAATTGGTGCTTGAGGCAAACAAGGGCGTTGACCCGCTGAATCTGCAAGTAGGACAAGCCGTCCAGCTGCCGATCCAACCTGCCGTAAAAGCCGCTGCCACCCCTGCTCCCGCAATGGAAAAGGTCGTGAAAGCCGCAAATGGCAAAGAGCATGCCTTTACTCGGCAATTGAGTGTCGTTGCCACTGCCTATACCGCTTCACCTTCTGAAAACGGCCAGTGGGCCGGGCTTGATTACCTCGGCAATAAGCTCAAGGTTGGCACCATTGCAGTCGATCCGTCCGTGATCCCGCTTGGGTCTACTGTGTACGTGAAAGGCTACAAATACGGTTCTCTGCCTGGAACCGGCATGATCTGCCGTGCAACTGACATCGGCGGAGCCATCAAAGGGAACCGCGTAGACATTTTCGTACCTGGTTCAGATGCCAGCAACTTTGGAATGCAAAATGTTCAGCTCTTTGTCCTGAAATAATGCAGGAACGAAATCCGCCCCTTTTAAGGAGCGGATTTTTTTTACTACGCAAAAAAGCTTGGCGGAGCCAGGTTTTCTAATCCCAATAGGCGGACATCAGATCGACTGACCAGGCGGGCTGTTTAACCTCGCCCCTCGGCAAAAATTCCTTCATCACCGGCTTGATGTCGATGACGGGCGTACCATCGATCGCGTCCAGCCCTGTTACTGTCAGACTGCGTCCGTTGCGCTTTAGGCAGGCTTAGTGTATTGATTCAGAATGTCACGTATGGCTGCATCGATCATCTGGGCAGTTACATGTCGGCGGTTTACAAATGAGAGCATATGGGGTGTAACTAAACTTCGCATATGTTTGGATGTTTGGGCTGGCCCAAGATTGCACCCGTATCCATCGGTAATCCGATCAGGAAAATGTCCCATGCGTTCGCGCAGGTGTGAGTTATAACGTAAATTGAGACTGTTTATAAGATAGTTTGAGACTGTTTATCTCGGACATTCCGTCGCGGGCAGAGGAAACGGTCGGGGCCGAGATGGCAGCAAGCTGGCACCGGAATAGGAAATTTCCGGTACCAGCTTGCTGGTGTTCTTAATGTGATGAAGAGCCAATGAGTTGCTCGGCAATGCTTTTGGAAAGAGGCAACGTATTAATTTCAGAAGGCATCGCATTGATATTAAGGGTTTGTACATAATCCCCGCCGCGAGTTCCACCTGCGAACGTTGCGAATCCTGGAAAGTTGCCGCCATGCCCCCAAATCGTAATACCATTCGTCAGCTTTGTTCCAAGGATCCCCAAGCCGTATTCACCTACTGGAGTTTCAACCCCAGTTAACATCTGATCTAAAGTAGCTGGTTTTAATAGCTTGCCACTAAGTATAGCACTGAAGAATGTATTCATATCATCCGCTGTGGAGATCATAGATCCCGCAGCATCTGCCCAAGAGGGATTCATTTCGGTTCTGTCTATGAATTGACCGTCGAGTACGAAGTATCCTCGTGCATGTTCACCTGGAATAAACGAGTAGTCGTCGGGTACATAAGTGCTCGTTAGCTTAAGGGGAGCTATGAAACGTTTCCTAATATGTTCCCCGTATGTTTCTCCAGTAGCCTTCTTAATAATCATCCCTGCCAGTACCGAATTCGTATTGGAATAAACCCATTTCTCTCCAGGCTTAGAGGTTGCCTTCATTTTCAGTCCAGTACGAACTAATTCGTCAGCAGTAAAGGAATGTAACGGGTTTGGGAGTAATTTATCGAGAATATCCTTGTGTTCTGAATAGTCAGGAATACCGCTTGTTTGGTTTAATAGTTGCCGAATCGTGATATGATCCCCTTCATATTCAGTACCCTTAACAACATCAGGCAGCCATTTTTCTATCGTGTCATCCAGGTTCAGTTTTTGTTCATCAACAAGCTGAAGAACGACCATTGCAGTAAACGTCTTTGTTAGACTACCGATCCGGAAAGTAAAGTTCGTCTTAACCGGGTCAGTACCGTAAATGCTTGCTTCACCGGAAGCATATGCCCATTTTGATCCTTTGTTTGAGGAAGCTACAATTATGCCCGGTATATTTTGATGGTTAGCAGCTTCATCGATAAGTTGCTTGGCTTTGGTCTGCGAATCTTGACTGTAAGTAGTAACGAGGGGATCCGCCTGCTTTGCAAAACCAGTTCCTTGTAATGGCAGTAATAGAGTCGCGGTAATCATTGTCGATACAGTGCGCATAGAAATTTTGTTCATTTCGTTTCTCCTTTTGATTAAGTAATCGTATTATTCATTCATTTGTGATGGAGTGACCTTTTTGATATAGAAAAAGATGTCAAATGTCTTGCCGAATGCAGCGTCTACAAACAAAGGTACTTCAGGTCCCAATTTTGTTATTCCGGCAAAAAGAGGACGGGTTTCATCTAACCAAGTTTTCACCGAACCGCTTGCTTTGCGCAAGTCTACAAAAAATTGATCTTGTTTGACTTGTCCGAAGGTATAGTTAATACTATTGGGGTCATCGATTTTAACCGTTCCGTAAGGACCGAATTTGCCGCTTTCATTAATACCGTTATATGAACCTGAATGGATTGAAGTCCCGATGGATACGTATTTGTCGCCGTAATGTTTAGCCAAATGTTGTCCTGACATCTCCGGATATACGAATGGAAGAATATTGGTTTTGGATATATGTCCGTTATGACCCCATACAATGGTTTTCCCCCATTGTTCTTGTGTCCACTTCGCATTTTCATACATTGCAATATCATGTCTTAAGAAGAACTCCGGCTGTTCTTCAGCTGCAAACATATGAATAAATTGCTCGATAATACGGGCGCTATGCAATGCCCATGCGTAATCTTCTTTTTGCTTGCCGGTATTAGCTTTATTTTTTTCTAGCAGATCAATAATAGACCGGGCATTGGAAAGATGCTTTTCTTTCTCATCTTTGGGCAGTTCCGCAAAACTTTGCTCATCTTTTGTTGCGGGAATAAGCTCTTTCATTTTGCCATTTAATTGAGAAATCAAATTCGGATGATATTGTTGGATATAGTCCGAAATTTTGTTAAACACATGTTCATCTAATTTTTGTTGATCCATCCCGATTACACGTACTTTGTTGACATGTTTGGGATTGGCATTGTAGTCACGAATCCATTCCAACATCTGTGTCTCTTCTTTATTGTTAAACACGGGGCTGAGATTTTTGCTTGGATGCCCTTCACCTGTAAGAACATAGTGATCAAGCATCAATCCGTTCCCCCAGTTCTCTTCTAAGACAAGGTTTGTAAACCCCAATTCCGTAACCATATACTGTACGATACGGTGTTTCATTGTGAAGATTTCATGCATGCCATGAGAAGCTTCGCCTAAACCAACAATAGAAGCGGATCCTATCATCTCTTTAAGTGGTTGTAAATCTTCCAAAGAAGCACGAGGCTCTGTTGTTTTTAATTTGCTTGCATTCTTCTCCAGCCACTGTAATGGAGTCTGGTTGTCCTTCATGGTAGTTTCAAGTTTAGTTGCAGGCGTATTGCCCGAACTGGATGGTGTTGATGGGATTTCTTCTGTGGAACAACCGGCCAAACTTATACTACATATTATAGTAAGTGCCAGCCTCGTTAATAATTTCTTGTTCATTTTTTTCCTCCCCAGGGTTATTGTTTGACTTTCGTTGCGAAGCGATTTGTCTCCCCGAGTATTGCAAAATAATTGTCATACTGCCAAGATGCCATTATGTCACCATGATGCGTTTTTACTGTCATATGACGGCTTATCGCCCGATTAGGATGGGATTATGATTGCAAAGTAATTGTCATACTGCCAAGATGCCATACGGGTGCAATCTTGGGCCAGCCCAAACATCCAAACATATGCGAAGTTTAGTTACACCCCATATGCTCTCATTTGTAAACCGTTGACATGTAACTGCCCAGAAGATCGATGCAGCCATACGTGACATTCTGAATCAATACAATACACTAAGCCTGTCTAAACTATGGGGAGACGGGAAGACAGCTGCTGCAGACGGAACGAAGTTCGATTTGTACAAAGAAAATTTGTTATCTGAATATCATATTCGTAATGGTGAGTATGGCGGAATTGCTTATCATCATATTTCAGATACCTACATTGCTTTATTTAGTCACTTCATTCCCTGCGGAGTATGGGAAGCTGTCTACATAATAGATGGCCTACTAAAGAACAAATCAGACATCCAACCTGATACGTTGCACGCTGATACCCAAGGACAATCTACTCCTGTTTTCGCATTAGCGTACCTGTTAGGGATCAACCTAATGCCTAGAATTCGAAATTGGAAGGATCTCATATTTTTCAGGCTAAGTGAAGACACCGTATACGAACACATAGATCCACTATTCAGCGATACTGTGGATTGGGATTTACTTGAAACCCATTGGAAAGATCTCTTACAGGTAGTTCTGTCAATCAAGGAGGGTAAAATTCTACCGTCAACCTTACTTCGGAAACTTAGTAACGAGAGTAAGAAAAATCGACTCTATCAAGCATTTAGGGAATTAGGACGCGTTGTTCGGACCGTTTTCCTCCTGAAATACATTTCAGATATTACGTTACGTGAGCAAATAACGGCCAGTACAAATAAAGTGGAAGCATACAATGGATTTTCCAAGTGGCTCTTTTTTGGGGGAGATGGCGTGATCGCTGAGAATGATCCAGAAGAACAGGAAAAACGCATCAAGTACAACGATCTTGTAGCGAATGCAGTCATCTTTCAGAATGTTATAGATATTACCCTGATTTTACGGGACTTGATTAAAGAAGGGCAGACACTATTTAGGAATGATGTTGAAGCTCTGAGTCCTTATTTAACCAAGCATGTCAAACGATTTGGGGACTATATACTTGATTTAGAAAACATTCCGCAGCCACTTGAAGGAGCAATGTCAGTACCTATTTAATTGATGGGGTCATAGAAATGGTATTTTTCACCGTGCTATGACCCATTTTTACACGTATCTCGGCTGTACCCCATTCAAGCCCCTGTCGAGAAGGTATGGCGCTATTGGACCGAGCGGGATCACATCACGAAGTGGAATCAAGCGTCCGAGGACTGGCATGCGCCGAGAGCCGAAAACGATCTGCTGTTCGATAAAAATAAAGAATTAGACTAGAGTTATTGATTTGATGCGCGTTTTTTAAATTTAAAAATCGTCAGCTTTTGAAAAATGAGTTTTTATACGAAAATGAATACTTTATTTTTCAGTCTAGTACTTTATTTTCTTTGGACAGTGATTTCCGATTGCACGGCCCCCCAGTGGTCATCCTCTACGGCTGTGCGGGTGTTGCGGACAAACGCGATCGGTTGGATTTCGATCATGGGTTTCCTCTCCCTTCCTTTTCTTCAACTTCCGCTTCTATTTTACCAAATGTCCCCTCTACGCAGTTTCAATCTCTGCGACTCCCGTTCTGTTTTTGTAACGCGCCGTTTCTGCATCCACTAATTCTTTGTATACACGATTGTTCAGTAGCAGTTCTTCATGTGTTCCACGCTCCGCGACTCGTCCGTCCTTCATGACGTAAATGAGGTCAGCATTCGTAATTGTTGAAAGTCGATGAGCGATTACAATCGTTGTTTTTCCTTTTCTTATCTCGTCCATGTTGTGTTGGATCAACCGTTCGGTGTGCCTGTCCAAAGCTGACGTCGCTTCATCCAGAATGAGAATTTCGGGATTTCGGATTACAGCTCTTGCCATAGCAATCCGCTGTTTTTGTCCACCTGACAATGTGATTCCTCTTTCACCTATCGTCGTTTCATAGCCTTGTGGTAAATTCATGATATCATCATGAATACACATCAATCGGCAGACATGTTCGATCTGTTCTTGTGGAATATCCTTCAATCCCATCACCACATTTTCTCTAATGGTTAATGCAAATAAATAAGGTTCCTGAAATACGATCGTTGCCTTGTTTGCCCAGTCTTCTCGGCGAATCTGTTCCAGATCATTCCCATTAACAAAGATACTCCCTGAGTCAGGAGAAAAAAAGCGGATCAATAGATGAGCGATGGTCGACTTTCCGCTGCCACTTCCCCCTACTAAGGCAACTTTTTTTCCAATAGGAAAGACCATCTCGCATTCCTTCAAAACAGGAGCGGCGCTACCATCATAACGGTAAGTGATTGGCGAGCAGGAGAGGGACGTAACTGGTTCTTTTAAACGTACCATTCCGTCCAAAATCGTTCGCTCTTCTAGAAAATTTCTTACTCGATCGACGAATGCCATTTTTCCTGCAACATCAACGGAAAACTTGTAGGCTTTCTCAATCCCGATCATCAACTCCGAAGTTAATTGGTAAATGACAACAAAGAAACCTACAGACAAATCTCCCTGCAAAACTTGGTATCCGCCGATGGCAAGCGCTGTCATATAACTTCCCCACGTAATTGGATCTTTTGTGAGGAGTTGCTTCACCATCATTTTTCCTTCCGCCATAACGCTTTGGTAATAGCGTCCGAACACGTTCAAATACTTTTGGTGCTCCCACGCTTCCTGATGGTAGGCCACGACTTCTCTGGTAGATGCCACCCCTTCTTCCAAGCAAACGACGACCGCAGTCTTATCCTGCTGGATTTGTGCCACCATCTTTTTTTGTTTGCCACCGAATGTTCGTCCCATTTTCACAAGAAGAATGCTGAAGACAGTTACACCTACAAGAATGAATGGACTTGCGGTTCCAATAACAATGCTGACGATGCAAGCGTGAAAAATGTATTTGACAGCATCAGCGATATCTTCCCCGATTAATCTTGCCACTGCCGGAATCTCGTTGGTAAACAGCTCAACATATCGTCCCGTTCTCTCTTTGTGCAACTGGTCAATGGGTATGTGGTTTAGATGAGAAAGCGCCTGTTCTGTCAACCGTCTGCGAAAAAAACTATGTACACGCCCAAAAAGATACGGGCTAAAAACAAACAGCAGGGAATAGGCCACGTAGCAGATTCCAATTAAAATCAACATTTTCCAAAACAATGAAAATTGCTGCTTTACAAAAACCTCGTCGATGATTTGTTGCTGTAGCGTCAGTGTCGCGATGTACGTAACCGACTCCAAGAGCCAAAGAAGCATCGCAATGAAATAAAGTCCTTTGCACTCACTAATGTGCGACCAAATCCATTTCCAATTACGCATGGATAACCTCCTGACTGGCATCCTCTTTCGCGAGTTGATAAAATACTCCCTTTCGATCCATCAATTCATCATAAGTACCCGTTTCCGCGACTGTGCCATCATCCATAACGACGATTCGGTCGTAATTGCGAATGGTGCTCAGTCTGTGAGCTATCGTAATGATCGTGGCATGCTTGAGCTTATCCTGAAAGGCTTGAAGAACAAGCCGTTCCGATACGTTATCCAATGCGGATGTAGGCTCATCCAAGATTACGATTGGGGTCCTTCGCAGAAACATTCTCGCCAAAGACAGCCGTTGCTTTTGTCCTCCAGACAGCTTTACTCCACGTTCGCCCACCAATGTCTCATAGCCCTCGGGCAAATTCATGATCATCTCATGCAATTGTGCCGCACTGGCTGCCTCTCTTATTTCGTCTTCCGTGGCATCTGGTCGTGCAAATTGGATATTTTCGCGGATGGAAGAGCCGAACAAATAGACGTCTTGAAACACGATTGACATTGCAGTGCGTAGCGTGGCAAACGAATAGTCGGACACAGGCACCGAATCCAAACAGACTTGCCCTCGATCGGGATCATAAAATCGTCCAATCAATTTTACGAAAGTCGATTTTCCACAGCCGCTTTTCCCGACAATCGCCACTTTTTCGCCCGCGTGAATCGTTAACGTAACACCTTTTAACACTGGCTTCTTTCCTGGATACGAAAAATGAACGTCCTGGAGGGTGATTTGACCATAAACGGTTTCTGGCGCATAAGGATCGGAGCGCTCTGCTACAACTGGTGTGGCATGCATAAATTCGTACAGGTTTTTCACCTGATACATGAGAACTTTTTGTTCCGTGATCAGTGTGATCAGTGATGTCAAACGAAGCAAAGCATTGAAATAATAGAGCAAATACGCGACGAACTCACCTACCGTAAGGATCTGGTTCGAAATGGCGTAATAGCCATAAACAAACAAGATGATACAGCCGATGTAGTAGCTCAATCGTCTGATCGTTCCCCGCCAGTATGCGTACCAATAGCGCATCACGAAAAATTGGTTAACCTGATCCGTTGCATGCAATACTCGTTGCGAATCCCACTTTTGCGAAAAGGATGCGCGTAGTTCTGTTAACGCGGATATACTTTCATATGCTTTTTGACCAAACTCCCTTTGGCTATTCGCTAACTTTTGCGCTGTCCACGAGGCTCTTTTTTCAAAATAAGGTCCGACCAAGTAGTAAAGGAGAAAACAGGGAAGGAACATGAGCGTCAGTGAGAAGCTCAAGGAAAACATCAGCATAAAAGAAATGCACGTAAAAATCGTGTTTTGCAATAATTCCGGGAAGTATTGACGGTATAATTTCTGCAGTGCGGAAACTTCGCTATTGAGTAGTGTTAAAATAGCACCGGCTGAAGTGTTTTCATAGTAGGAGAACCCGAGGCGACGCAACTGCTGAAAAATAGAAAGCTGCAAATCACGTGCAGTATTTTCCTGAATCATTCGTTGGAAAATTTCTTTTCCTGAACTGGCGCCGAATTTGAAGGCTAATACGAGAAGAATCAAGAAAATTCCGATGACAAATTCACTGTGATCTTTTGCTGGATACGTTACATCAAGAAAATGTTGAACAAATTTCGGAATCATAAGCTCGCATATCGCTGCGATGAAGCCGCATATGCAAAGCAAAATCACCCCATTTTTGTAAGGTCGCATGAACGATAATGCCCATATGTATTGCTTCATTTTCACCCTATCGTTTTCATATGATTCCTGCACACTTTCATCCTCCTCCAACTCTCATACCACTACGGTTGACGGACAAGTTACCATTTTACCATAATTTAACGTTTTTTCGTCAATCCCCCTCCTCCACAAGCAAAAATTGACAAGCCAATCTCTGCCTGCTACACTCTTATCTCAAGAAAAACTTTTTTCTGGTAAATCGGTTATGAAAGGACCTGCAGATCTGCACTGTGGCTCAGAGAGTCGATCCTTGTCTGGAAGATCGATACGCAGATGGTCTGCTCCCCATCCTGGAACCGCCGGCGATGAGCCGTGACGGCTGCCCTTCCGTTATTAGGGTTCTTATGAGCGGATTGCATGTGCACATGCAGTCAATCAGGGTGGTACCGCGGGTTATTCGTCCTCGTCCCTTTCTTGGGACGGGGATTTTTTATTTGAGATAAGGGAGTGAATGGAAAGTGGCAGAGCAAAAAGGACAGGTACGGCATATTACACCGCAGTCGGAAGACTTCTCACGCTGGTATTTGGATACGATTCGCAAGGCAGACCTGATGGACTACACGCCGGTTCGCGGCTGCATTGTGTTCAAGCCGGACGGTTTCGAGCTATGGGAGCACATCCAGGAAGCGATGGACAAACGCTTCAAGGAAACAGGCCACCGGAACGCCTATTTCCCGATGCTGATTCCCGAGTCGTTTTTCCAAAAAGAGAAGGAGCATATCGAAGGCTTCAATCCCGAGCTGCCGTGGGTGACGGAAGCTGGCGGCGAACCGCTGGAGGAAAAGCTGGCTCTGCGTCCGACATCGGAGACGATCATCGGCCACATGTACAGCCAATGGATTCAAAGCTACCGGGACTTGCCTGTGCTGATTAATCAATGGGCCAACGTCTTCCGCTGGGAAAAACGGACCATGCCGTTTTTGCGTACGTCCGAGTTCCTTTGGCAGGAAGGACACACCGCCCACGCAACCGAAGAGGAAGCGCGCCAGGAAACGATGCAGATGCTGGAAATTTATCGTGAGGTTGTCGAGGAAGTGCTCGCAATTCCGGTATGGAAGGGACAGAAAACGCCTAGCGAGCGATTTGCCGGAGCGGTCGATACTTATTCCATCGAGGCAATGATGAAGGATGGTAAGGCGGTTCAGGCGGGCACGTCCCATTACTTGGGCGAAAACTTTTCCCGCGGGTTCGAGATCAAGTTCCTCGATCGCGACAACCAGTTCAAATACGTGCATACCACCTCTTGGGGCTCCTCGACTCGCCTGATCGGCTCATTGATCATGGTGCACGGGGACGATCGCGGTCTTGCGCTGCCGCCGCGTGTCGCACCGATTCAACTGGTCATGATTCCAGTTGGCCCTGCCAAGCTGCAAGCCAAAGTCATGGAGACGTTCGATCCGTTGTTCGACGCAATCAAGCAGGCGGGCGTCCGCGTCAAAACCGACCTGCGGGAAGAAACGCCGGGCTGGAAGTTCAATGAATGGGAGATGCGCGGGGTGCCGATCCGTCTTGAGCTCGGTCCGCGCGATGTCGACAACAACCAGGTCATCCTGGCCCGACGTGATACCGGTGAAAAAATCACGGTGGCATTGGATCAGGCAGTGGATACGATCAAGCAGCTGCTCGTCGACATTCAAAACAACATGTTCCAAAAAGCGTTGGCGTTCCGCGATGCCCATTCGCATCTGGATGTCGATTCGCTCGATCAGCTAAATGAATTGATCAGCCGAACCGAGCAAGAAGGGCAGCCATCTGGATGGGTGCTGGCAGGCTGGTGCGGCACGAATGAGTGCGAGGCGAAAGTGAAGGAGGAAACCAAATTCACGTCGCGAAACATTCCATTTGAGCCACCTGCAGTGAAAGAAACGTGCATATGCTGTGGGCAGGCGGCGAAACAGACCGTCTGGTTTGCCCGGGCGTATTGATGATGTAAGCAAAAAGGAGGCGCGAGATGTGCCTCCTTTTTTGCGTCCGCATTCACTTCTTCAAATAATAAGGCACCATCGCGATCTTTACATTTTCTTTGGCGAACAAATACGCGCGCAAGAACAGGCTGGTCTGGTTGTGCAGCAGGTTTTGCCACCAGTGGCGTGTGACGAAATAGGGGATCATGATCGTGACGTGATCGGTTTCCGCTGTTTTCCATTCCACTGTATCAATGAACTTGGTCAGCGGTTTGACGATGCTGCGGTAATGCGAGCGTAGTACAATCAAGCGGACGCCCGGATTCCATTCGTCCCAGCGCTTCTCCATCCGATGCAACGATTCGTCGTCAAAACCGACATAGACCGCGATGATGTTATCGGACAACGACTGGGCGTAGCTTATTGTATTACGTACTACCTGCGTGATTCCCCCGACCGGGATGACAATGACGCTGCCCTTCTTGCTCGGCTTCTCATGATCAATATCGAGGCGCAGCTCGTCGGCCAATGCGTGGTAATGCTGGTTGATTTTTTTGAAAATGAAAATGACCGCAGGCAGGAACAAAAAGATCATCCACACTTGGGAGAACTTGGTGATCAAAAAGATAAGCGTAATCGTCAAGGTGGTCAGCATTCCGACCGTATTGATCAAAAACGGCACGATCCAGCCGGACGGCTTTTTGACGATCCATCGTTTCATCATGCCCGCCTGCGAGAGCGTAAACGGAATGAACACCCCTACGGCATACAGCGGAATCAGGCTCTCCGTCTCGCCCTTTGAGGCAATGATCAGCAACCCTGATAGTACACCAAGGACGATGATCCCGTTGGAAAAGCCAAGCCGATCGCCCCTGACCATAAACATGTTGGGCATGAAGCGGTCGCTCGCCAGCATGAATGCCAAGAGCGGAAAGGCTGCAAACGCGGTATTCGCGGCCAAAAACAGGATCAGCGCCGTCACCGCCTGGATGAAGTAATAAATGATGCCGCGGCCAAACGTTGCCGAGGCAATTTGCGACACGACGGTTTCATTCGGCTTGGGCGCGATTCCAAACCCGTATGCGAGCAAGCTGATCCCGATAAACATTGCGCCCAGTATGCCTCCCATAATCACCAACGTCTTGGCGGCATTTTTTTCGGCAGGCGCCATGAAATTGGGGATCGCGTTGGATACCGCCTCGACTCCGGTTAACGCAGAGCACCCAGAGCTGAACGCCTTCAGCAGCAAAAACAGCGACATGCCGGAGACAACGGTGCCGATGGCTGGTGGAGTCGCATGGATATTTCCGGCCATATATTGCACCGCACCGCCAATGATCAGCAGAAAAACAGCCAAAACGAACAAATAGACCGGATACATCAAAATGGAAGCCGACTCGGTGATGCCGCGTAAATTGAGCAGCGTGATGACGATGATCATGAACAGCGAGATGAAGACCCGATGACCATGCAAGGAAGGAAAAGCGGACGTGATCGCATCCGTTCCTGCCGACGAGCTGACGGCGACGGTCAAAATATAATCGACCAAAAGCGAGCCGCCCGCCACTAAGCCAAACGGCACACCTAGATTATCTTTGGCGACGATATACGCCCCTCCCCCCATCGGGTAGGCGTAGATCGTCTGCCGATAGGACAGAATCAAGATTGTCAAAAGGCCGAGCACTGCAATCGAAATTGGCAAGGAGTACCAGAGTGCAGCCGCCCCCACTGTCACCAAGACGAGCAAAATTTGTTCCGTTCCATATGCGACCGAGGAAAGCGCGTCTGAAGACAGGACCGCTAACGCCTTCAGCTTGGATAGCTTTTCTTCCGCTAACTCATGGGATTTCATCGGCCGTCCGATAAGCAATCGTTTTAGTTTCATGACCTCACAAGTCCTCCCCTGCATTTGTCAGAAAAGCCCCGATCCAGTTGTTCTGGCAAATGACGCATGAACCTACATTATCTGTATCTAGTTTGCACCTCGATGGTTCGGTTATGATATCCACTTTGTTCCGTTCCTGAGCGCCCAAATGGCTGCAACGAAAAAAAGTTAATGATAAAATCAGAAACATAGAGAGAAAAAATGCTCAGCATATGGAGGGGTATTGGGTGATTACGTTTCAAACGCTACTCGCATTTGTCTTGATTGTATTGAGTCTGTTTGTCATTCCGGGCCCAGCTGTCCTACTCACGGTGACGCGCAGCTTGCATAGCGGCCGCAAAGCTGGGATTTTGGCCGGACTCGGAATCGCCACCGGTGATTTGATTCATACGTTGTTTGCCGCTGTAGGGCTGTCAGCCATTTTGATGACGTCTGCGCTCGCCTTCAATATCGTCAAATTTGCAGGCGCGGCTTACTTGCTTTACCTTGGCATCCGGGCCATCATGGAGCGCCCTGCCGATCCTCAAATGCCGACCGTGCAAAAATTGACGCCGCTTGGTACCTATAGCCAAGCCATCTTGGTGGAAGTGCTGAATCCAAAAACCGCGCTTTTCTTTTTGGCGTTTTTACCGCAGTTCGTCCATCCGGAAAGCGGTGCGTCCTTCATGCAGTTCCTCTCCCTCGGTCTCATCTTTGTGCTGTTGAGCATCATCTATACGACGTTAATTGCGGTGACAGCACGCATGCTCGGCCAGCTGGTCAAGCGAATTTCGTGGCTTGGGCGATGGAGCGGTAAAATCGTCGGCGCGATATACATCGGTTTAGGCTTGAAAGTGGCACTCCAAAGCCGCTGATCTGTACAAAAAAACCGACAGGCTCGCAATCGCTGCCTGTCGGTTTTTTGCTGTTTCATTAGAGCTTATTTGACGATTTTGATGTCTTTCATATAGGCATTCCATGTCCAGAGCGGCGTTTCCGAGTAGCCGTCTACACCCTCTACCCCTTTTGTGGTCACCATGATCTGCTTCGGATGGTCGAGCATGATCCAAGGCGTCTCTTCTGCGATGATTTTCTCGGCTTGAATCATCAAGTCTGCCCGCTGGTTGTCATCGATCAGCTTGCTCTGCTCATCCAAAAGTTTGTCAAGCTCAGGATTGCGGTAGTTGGCATAGTTCGCCCCGCCCTCACCCACATAGGCGGAATGGAAAATCGGCACCAAATTGCCGGACGGATCAGGGAAATCCGAGCCCCAGTCGTTGGCAATGATATCATAGTCGCGCGCGCCGCCGAATCCGCGTGTGGTCAATTCCTCACCGGTCACCTTCTCAATCTCCAGATTGATACCCAACGGTTTGACCGCCGCTTGCAGTGCGAGCACTGAATTCATCTTTAGCGTGTCATTATCGGTCAAAATTTTGGCGCTAAAGCCGTTAGGCACGCTCGATTCGGCCAGCAGCTGCTTGGCTTTGTCCAGATTGTACGCGTAATCGGGCAGCTCTTTGTAAGCCACCTCCCACTTGTCTTTGGCAAACGTCCAAAGTGTCGGGGAAACAGGGACAGCGCGTGCCGGCATACCCATTCCACGGACGATCTGGTCCATGATCTTCTGCTTGTCGAGAGCGTAGTTCATCGCTTGCCGCACTTTCACGTCGTTGAACGGCTTGCGCTGGGTATTGAAGGCGATCACGTCATTGCGCAAACCATCTACCTTCTGGATATTCACATTGTCCATGCCTTCCACGACTTCCACCAAGTCGAGCGGCAGCCCGATCAGCATGTTGATCTGTCCCGTCTTCAATCCAGTCACGCGAGTCGTTCCTTCGGGGATGACTTTGTAGACGACTTTATCTAAGTAAGGGCCGCCCGTTTTATCCCAATAGTTCGTGTTTTTCTCGATGACGATTTCGCTTCCTGTTTTCCAGCTGACATACTTGAATGGGCCTGTGCCCAGTACGCCGCCATCCGGTTTGCCGAAATTGTCTTTATGCGCTTCGTAATATTTTTTGCTGATGACGTGGCCTGCCGGCGTTCCCATGACATAACGCCAGAGCGCGTCCGGCTTTTTCAGCGTCACTTTGACCGTCCATTCATCAGCCTTCTCGATTTTGTCCACATTTTCATACATCCAGCCCAGATAGGAGGCCGTTTTCGGGTCTCTGGTACGCTCCATGGAAAAAATAACATCGTCGATTGTCATTGGACTGCCATCGGAGAAGGTCACGTCCTTACGTAAATAATACAAATAGGTGACAGGGTCTTTGGCTTCCCAACGTTCCGCCAGGCTTGGGGCGAGCTGGGAGTTTTTATCATATTTCAGCAGCCCTTCCGTGATCTGATCTACGACCGCATCGGTCGACGGGTCATAGGCGAAAGCGGGGTCGACCGCAACGATATCGTAGCCGAGCCCGAACGTTAGCGTCCCTCCCATTCCGGCCGCTTTCGGCTGCTCTGCGCCTTCCGTCTTCGGCGCACTTTGCGGCGCATCTGCCGGTGTTTGGCTCGCACATCCCGCCGCGAGTACGAGACTTGCCATTATGGGACCGACCGTCCATCTTTTTAAAAGCCCTCTCATTCTAATCCCCCCATCTTATACTTGATGAATATATATAGAAATCATTATATCCTTTTCGTTTTTTGAACATTTTAACAATTCTATCTTTTCATCTGCAATATTCTATCATGTTTGGTTCAACGTTGGCATGCTCGAAAAAACCGGACAAGTCATTGTCCGGTTTTACGATTCCTAATCATTTGTCAAAACAGCAAGACTGATCGAAGGATCAACCTTGCTGCTTTTTTACATTGTGAATTACAGCTTCACAGGCTCTCCTGCGAATACTTCTAATTCCATTAGTGTCGCGAAAAAGGAGGGGGCTTGCTTCACAAACGCCTGAAAATGGGCGCTTTTATTGTGCTCCGCTACTGCGTCAGCGTCCTTCCACTTCTCTACCATGGTGTAGCGATATGCCTGCTCTGTGCTTTTCAGAAGGGTGTAACCCACATTCCCTTCTTCAGCTTGGCTGGCAGCAACCAGAGCTTTGACCGCTTGAAGGAAGGCTTCTTCCTGTGCGGGAATCACCTGCAGATGGGCATGTATAAGAAGCATGGTTTTCAACCCCCTTTCAACGAATTGAGATTATTTCCAGGTCGCCACTGTCTCGACGGGCAGCCTGTAAGACGGGTATCCTTCCTTTGCTGCTTTCCCGATGCTTATCAGCATGATCGGTTGGTAGCGATCCTTGTCCATATCAAACGCCTCTGCGATTTGATCCTTTTCATAGCCCCCGATCGGATTGGTGTCATAGCCAAATGAACGGGCAACCAACATCAATTGCATGGATACGAGGCCAGCATCGATAAAATTCACATCCCGTAGGTCAGAAGCTGGCAAATTGGCGTAATATGGCTTTACGGCCTTCAACTGCATGTCCTTCACTTCCTGTGGCATGTATCCGAGCTCGACAGATTTTTCAAAGATCTCATCCATATATTCCACATTATTCATGTCGACGAATACGGCGATGACAGCGGAAGAAGTGAGTACCTGCGTTTTGTTGAAGCGTGCCAGCTCTGCAAGCTTTTCTTTCCCTTCCTGACTTTCGATTACCACAAAGCGCCAAGGCTGCATGTTAACCGATGATGGGGCACGTGTGGCTCCCTCTAAAATTTCGGTCATTTCCTCTCGGCTGATTTTTACTTCAGGATCATACATTTTGACAGAACGACGACCATACGTGATTTCACGAAAATCATTTGTTCTTTGCAATGTGCTTATCATGTGAAAACAGACTCCTTTTACGTACAATCAAATGTTGTTTTGCATTCGCTGGAGAAAATCAGCTAAGACCTGCGTTTCACCCTCGCTAAAGCCGTCCAGAATCTGCTGGATAAAATTTCGTTTCTCGTTTTTGTACCCTTCAATCCGATTATGCCCTTCATCGGACAGACGAACGAAGGTTTCACGGTTATCATGCGGATTTCTTTGCCTAGTCACCATGCCATCCGCTTCCAGTTGCTTTAGGTGGCGTGTAATAGCGGCACTGTCGATATTGATGTGCTTTTGCAGCTGGGACTGATTGATCACGTTGCTTTCGCAAAGGGTCTGCAAGATCGCAAGACGAGTAGAGCTGATTCCGGTACAGCGTTCGAACTTGGGACTGATTTTATTCGTTAATCCAATGAGCAGAGTCAAAATCTGCTCCTCTTCAAATTCCTTGCGTGTCATATAAAATGCCTCCCGGGGGCACCAAGAATAGAAACACAGCCAGTCGTGCATCAATCATTGATCTATCAACATTTGACTCATCAATAGTTGATAGCTCAATTACTATATCATCTTATTTCATCGTTTGCAACCAACGACAAAAACATCCGCCCGGAACCGCAGCGGATGTTTTTATCATTGTCCGATCATACCTGCTTTGTTGGCTGTGCGGCCGCCTTGCTCTCCGCTTCCATCTGCGCACGAATCTCCTTCTCGATTTGCACGCGCAATTCTTGCTCCGTTTGCTTCACCGGTGCTTTTTCTTCCACCGCGATAGCTTTGGGTGCGTCATCGCTCAACAGTCCTTGCGATGCCAGCTTGAATTCTTTCAACGTGGAGCCAACCGCCCTGCCCAGCTGTGGTAGCTTGGACGGTCCGAATAGCACAACGCCAACGAGCAATAAAAATAAAATTCCAGTCAAACTTGGGATATGCATGCTTGATCACCTCTATTGGGCGTAGTTTCTTTCAGTATAACAGCCAATTTCGGTAGAAAAATGGAAAAACACATTATATTTGTGACAATCCTCTACGAACCGGACTCTTGATTAAACGGAAAAAACCGTGGACTGACGGCTTTCCTCATTGGCAACGCATTCATTTTTCAGAATAATTAAACTTTCATAAGTTCACATCCTCTTAACTTCAAACTCATTGAAAAACTGGAAATTTAGTAATAAAATGAAACATAGAAAAAGTCAAGTTCCAAATAAAGGAAATGAAAAATTCGACATGGGGGTACGCTGCAATATCTCTACCCTAAATCTTGCTAAGTTCAAGGAGGTCCTCATGTACAAGCAGGTACGTACAGCATCTGAGCTTGATGTCTTCTATTCGATTGTAGACTTTGTCTGGACGGAGAAAAGCTATGCTCGCGAGCGATTTGAAGGTACGGATAAATTTCTGCTCAAGGCGGAGGATAGCAAATGGGGCGCCGTTTTGGAAGCCTCTCCCTTGGAAAACAGCGATCCGATCATACGCGAACTGTTTTCCCCCTACATCAAAGAATTATCGGTCGTCGATATCCCGACGATTGCCGTGCTTCCACAATACCGCGGCAGTTTGGGAACGAAAGCGATCTCGCTCAGTGTGAAATACTGCGAAGAGCGTGGCTATGAACACGTAATAAGCGTGAACAATCCTGTTTTTTTCCGGGCTTTGAAAATTACATACAAGATGCCGCTCACCCGCATCGATCAAGCCATCAATTACAAGGGGTCACCGTTTATTCCGGCCATTCTGCACATTTCCCGCATTTATCAGAACAAATCTGACTATCCTTGGCTTTTCTACCCACAAGAAATCAACTAAAAACGGAGGCTTCCTCGATGGATCGTCATCTCATGAGCAGGCAAAATCTTTGGATTCTTCAGTTTGTCCTGGTGATTCTTACACTTTCCATGGTCACCAATCTCCTTACGGGGAACGACCTGATGTTCGTAGTCATCGCGTCAATTATCGGCTACACTATTTTTGGCACGCTCTGGTATTTATCATTTAGCAAAAAGCTGCGCGAAAAAACCGCTACTTTTGTAAGGTACGCCAATGTCATCATCATCGGGATTTACATTCACTTGACGATTGTGCTGGATCCGGTGCTGACAAGCTTCATGTTTCTCTTTTTCTACGTTGCGATCATGGCGATTTATCAAAGCAAAGTGGTCAATGTGATTGCGGGCATCCTGGCTGCAAGCTCTGCTGCCTACTTCTTCCTATTTGATGCCGCAAACATTTTTCCGTCCGTGGAAATTTCGGAATTGGTCTTTACCATCGTGATCTTTGTCTTCATGATGGCGTGCTTCAATTCGCAAAGCAATTTCAACCGCGGCCTGCGCATGGAAGTGGAAGAGCAGCGCCGCAAAGCAATTGAATCGAAGGAAACGTTGGAAAAAGCATTCCAGCAAATGAACGACTCCTTAAAAGCGGTGCAGCGCTTCCAGCAAGCGCTGCACAACCAAGCGGCAGTCACGAGCGAGATGTCGACCACATTGGTCAAGAGCCTCGACCGCATGGCGGAATCGTTTAGCGAACAGATGGATCACTCCACTGAAATCCGCAACGAAATGTCAGCGACGAACACGCGCGTCGATGAAGTGAGCAGCTCATCGCAAATGATCTACTCCTATTCCAAAGACACGCTGGAGTCAGCAGAAGCAAGCGGCGCCGAATTGGACAAGCTGGAGAAAGACCTCCACATCTTCAATCACTCAATCGAAACCGCGGCGACCTTGATGGGCCAGCTGGAGGAACGCACGGAAAGCATCGAGCGTATCATCAAAGTTGTGACGGACATTTCGCAGCAAACCAACTTGCTGGCGTTGAATGCCTCGATCGAAGCTGCGCGCGCGGGCGAGCATGGCCGCGGATTTGCGGTCGTTGCCGAGGAAGTGCGCAAGCTGGCGGAAGGCTCGAAAGACTCGACCTTATCCATCTCTGAGCTTTTGCTAGAGATCAAGTCATTCACAATCCAGGCGACCGAGCAAATCGTTAATAGCCAAGGCTTTATCCAGAAAAACCATACTAGCATGCAGAATGTGAAAACCATTTACCATGAAATCACTCAACACATGCAAAACTTCTCTGCCAAATCGCAGCAAATGCAAGACTTCTTATTCGGCTTGCAGGCGACGATGCAAGAGGTTTATTCCAAAGTGGATTCGGTGACCGACATTTCCCGCAACAATCATCAGCACCTCGAATCGATCTTGAAAATGATCCGCGAGCAGCACTCCGGCATTTTGCAGATGATCCACGATTTCGACTCAATCGAAAAACAGATGAGCCAGCAAAAGCTCTAGTGAAACCAACAAGCCGCGACTGTGATACATACACAGCTCGCGGCTTGTTTTATCCCCCACTTTTTTCCTATTACCTCTTGATTACTATTTTGGAGCAATGCGTATTTATCCGTGACAAACCTCCTTTTCGCATGGTATAAAAGTAATGTATTTTATCCAATTTCATGATCGATTGCGAAAAAGGCAAACCATGCCGAAAGGATGGGACGCAAAGCCGTGGGTCTACGGAGGGAACCCCTCTATGATTGCCAGGTTGCCGCATTTTGGACCCGTCACGTCGATCCAAGATGCTTATGCACTTGGGTCTTTTTCTGTTTTCGATCATTGACAACCAAGGGGGACTCCTGTTGAGAAGAAAAGAAATAACGCCGGAAGAAGCGAAGAAAAAATATATTCGCGAATTCCTTCAGACTATTTTGAATATGAACGACCAGGATGATCCTGCCTCGATCAAAAGCCTCATCGCTATGCTGAACGGTCTTTTACGCGTTAACACGTTTATTCCCCCGACGATTGAAATCATGAGCTTTATTAAACATCAAAAACCAACGCTGTACCACGCCACAAGAAAAAGCATCACATCCACAAGTAATCTGGCGATCCTGTTTCACCTTGATGCCGACCCCAAAATCGTTGCACAGCGTTTAGAAGAATACATTTCGGATTAACAGGTAGCTGATGAAGGCTGCGCGATTTCTGCAAGGAACGTCCTAATTTCCCTCGCAGTCGCGATTGGCTGATCGAGCGGCATGAGATGGCGAGAGTCAGCTAGCACGACTGTTTTGGTCGAGACTTTGGCTGGGACCCGTTCGATCATCTGCAGCTTCACTGAAAGCATTGGCTCTGTTTCCGCTGGCAGGAACAGGATCGGGCAACGGATGTGGCGATGCGCCTCTTCATAGCACAGATCGCACACCGTCTCCATGATTTGCAGATTAATCCGTGTGGGAATTTGATAGGCGATGCGACCATCCGGCAGCGGGTACCGCGACGTATGCTGAAACCATTTAGCAAAATACCCTTCCCACGGCACCCACCGGTGGATGTTGTCCGGAACAATGTCCTCCCCGGGTTCGAATGCTTTGATCGGCCGCTGGGCAAATTCGGCGAGAACCTCCTCACGGGTGAGATCCCGTTCGCCGTTCGGCCCGATATAGTTGATCATACCGGCATCCAGCAGACAAAGCGATGCGGTTCGCTCCGGATGAAAGGCGGCGAAAAACACGGCGAAATCACCGCCCAATGAATTGCCGATAAGATGCGCTTTGGGAATCTGCAGTTGATCGAGCACAGCGAGAATATCACGACAAACGGTCTCAATGTCATACCCTTTATCAGCAAAATCCGACTCCCCATGCCCCCGCAAATCCATGCATACTGGATGGTATTTGTCAGTGAAATGGGGCAACATCTCGTTCCAAATACTTGAGCGGCTCCCTTGTGGATGAAGGAAAAGCAGAGATTCTCCCTTGCGCTCGCCCTCCCAGACCTGTAATTTGGTTTGCGCGTGATAGACAGCTACACGTTTCATGATGATCTCACCTTTCATGGTTATTAGTAGAAAAGAGGTATCCCTATGAAGCGAACGGGACGGTTGCTCGAACTGCTCTCACTCCTGAATTCCAAAAAAACCTTTACGGTAAAAGAGCTAGCCGACACCTTTTCCGTCTCCCACCGGACGATGCTTCGCGATCTTCACCTGCTGAGCGAATCCGGAGTCCCGCTGCAGGCGACACCCGGCCCTGGAGGTGGATACAGTCTCCTCCGCAAGCATACGCTTCCCCCCGTCACATTCACGCTCGAAGAGGCTGTCGCCCTGATCATTTCCTATGAATCGTTTCTCCACTATACGGACAAGCCGTTCGAAAAAGAGACGCTTTCTGTCATCTCCAAGCTGTTCGCGATTTTGCCGCCGGAAGCGACGCAAAAAATCGAGCTGCTGCGGCAAAAAGTATTTATGCGCAACCCACGCCGCGTTACCCAGTCGCCGTTTTTGCGCCCGTTGCTCGATGCGGCGCTCGAACAACAGGCGCTTCACATCGAATACGACTCCTTACAGCGCAAGAGCAAACGAATCATCCAGCCCTATTACCTGTACGCATTCAATGGCTATTGGTATTGTCGCTGCTTCTGCCGGCTGCGGCAAAAAAACGTTTCCTTGCGCGTCGATCGTATTCTATCGTACACCGTACTGACCGAGCCTTCTCTCCCTGCCGTGCCGCAGATAGATGACGAGCTGGAACAGCCGGAGCTGCGCCTTTTCATGCGGCTGACTGCAAAAGGCTGCAAATTGGCCGATTGGCATCATGAGCTCGGCAATCTGATCCACTATCATGAGGACGGCACAGGCACGATCGACACTGTGATTTTTACAACGGATGTCGAGTGGGTCAGCCGCTTCATCCTCGGTTTGGGTCAGGAGGCGACCGTCGAGCAGCCAGAACAAGTAATCGACTATTTGCAAACCGAACTTGACGCTTTGCAGGAACGTTATGCGAGTGGATACGGCCCATCGAATATTTCTTCCGTCATCGTAAACGGAAATGGTGACAGATCGTGACAGTATTTTAAACGCTTGCTGTCAGTTTTTTTGTGTAAATAAAAAACCAGCCACATTGGCTGGTTTGATTGAGGAAAACTGCGTTCCTCTTGCTTATTTATTTGATTGAAGCGAACCCGAGCAATCCAAGCACCCCTGCTGCCGTCAGCACGATGCTCCAGAAAATGATGAAAACGGTCATCCATCGCAGCAGTCTGGCTGGCTCGGCACCAAAGGCGATGCCGATTGCCGCCCCAAGCGGTGCCCCTGTTATCAGCGGCGACAAAAAGGCCAGACCGATCACACCATACTTTTGCCAAACCTCCGCAATTTTCCCCTGCTTTTTGCTGGTTTTTCGCTGGTACCGTTTAATCAGCCATCCCCGCAGTGAATGCGCGAAATAAATGACGACCACAGCGCTTGTGATCGAGCCAAGCGCGCTGACCAATGCGATCGGCACCGGATGCAGCTTCCACATAAAACCGACAAGGAGGGCGCCCCACAGCTCGAGTATCCCCGTGCCGAAAACGGTCGCCCACATGATGATATCATTCAATCCACACGCTTCCTTTCATTCCCATCTGATAACCATTCACTTATATCTCCCTTACCATTATAGATCAAATGTTGCTAAATTAGGGAGTTTTTTAAATAAAAGTAAATAAAGTTTTAGATGGGACTGAAAGTTTCACCTGTTCCTACTGCGCCGCTTTGGCGAGCGTCGCAATCGTGCCGAGATGCATTGCCTCATGGGCAAACGCGAAATTTACGACCTCGCCTGCTGTCCGAAACGTCAATGGTCCCATCTCAATCGGGTTATTTAGCGTCTCATCCAATTGCGCCGGCGATACTTCATCGAGCGCCCGCAGCTGCTTCGTCAAATAGTGGAGCAATTCTTCTTTGGATGGAGGTGCTTGCGTCCAATCTGCCGGCTTCGTTCCTGTGTGAAACAAGACGCTGTACGTTTCTGGCAATTCCGTATTGAACGGAAACGCCAATGAAAAGAAATAATCAAGAGCGACGACGATATGCCCCACATTCCAGCGGATCGTATTATTACACCCTTTCGGCTGAATGTCGAACAGCGCTTCGTCTAAAGCCCCCAACTGGTGGATGGCGATTTGGCGAACAGATTTTCCTGTGTGGATAATGGCTTGGGACATGGTTGATTCCTCCGTTTATTTGGAATTTTTTGTCTTGCATCATTTACACCCTCAGTATACCTTTCTGCTTTTCACCCCATCAATCACGCCTTTCCGATCAAGATCAGTAGTGAAAACGATCGATGGGCTATTCTGTTCTTTTATTGACATCAGAAAACCTGGCTACGCCATGCTTTTTGGCGGAGCAGCGGTTGCCCTTGGATAAGCATTTTATAAATTCTTATCTGTATAAAAAAATCCCCCCTTAAAATAGGGAGGCCGTCTTGAATGGTCCATCGTGCCGTTACGGGCGCTTTTCTCTGCTGTAAAAGGCCGGCGTGAATGGCAGTGTAGGTTTTGCAGGATTCCTGGTGCGAAAATGTGTGATGCTCACATCCAGGATCGCGACAAAATGGATCAGGCAAATATGCAAAATATCGGGAAATTCATTCGGGTTAATATAATCGGGGTCACGCTTCAACACAGGGTGATGCTGCAAGGCGAAGGCAAATCGCTCCGTCTTGCGCAACATGGAGTAAAGCCGCCTGCCATCGTTCGGATTGAGATCCTTGTCCAAATGATGGGCGAGGGAATTGCGTAGGTCATTCAGAAACAAAAACGGACGGATTTCATCTTTTTCAATGAGGCCCAATGCACTAGCGAGCCTGACTTTGTTCGGAAAATTGAGTGTTGCAGGGTCAAACGTGTCCTGATTTACACAAGCGAGCTTAATCAGCTCAATCAGCCCCGCCTCGATGAACAAATGGCCTTTTATCAGCGACACGATCGGGTCCTTCGCTTCCGTCACGCGCTCGATAAATTGATCGGGATCGATATTCAGCTTCATCCATGACCTCTTTTCTCTTTCTATTTTGGGCTCAGCGCGTGATTGCCTCGTCGTCTAGCAACCGTTGTTTTACCTGCTGCAAGTCTTTCTGATCGATCTGGCAATCGCTCATAAGGTACGCTTCCATAGTGCCATGACGCGCCAAAACCGCCTGCATCACATCGTCCAGATAGTCACGCCGCACCTCGAGTAATGGCTTGATACGCTCGGGTGAGAGCTGAAACAGGCTGGCAATGCGAATAAACCGTTCCATCCGCTTCATCCGATGGGCAATCCGGTCATTGGACAGCAAGTAATCGTCTAGCACCTGTGCGTAGGGGACGCCGAGCAGTAATAGGATCACGGCACATAGAAATCCCGTCCGGTCTTTTCCACCCGTACAATGGATGAGCGCAGGCAAATTTGTTTGCTGTGCGAGGAGCGTGATCACTCCTTGGATTTGTCGCTGACTGTCAAATGCCATTTTATCATACATGTCTTTCATGATTTTTTCAAAATCAAGCTCTCGCGCCCGCAGCGTCAGCATCGAAAAAAACTGAAGCCGCGTAAGCTCCTGACTCCGATCCATGAACGGCAGGTTAATCGTCGTGATCCCTTGTCCTGTTGCTAGTTTGCTCGGCTTTGATTTGCGTTCGCCCGCCGTACGCACATCGATGACCATCCTGATGCCAAGTCCGCGCATCACCTCGATGTCCTCTTCCGTTAGGCGGGATAAATCCTCCGAGCGGTACAGCACTCCTTGCTTTACATACCGGCCGTCTTCCGTCTTACGTCCTCCAACGTCGCGAAAGTTGGAAAGTCCCGCAAATGAATGGCTCGCTTCGATTTGTCTATTTTTCATGATTTTTCTCCTTTCGTATAATCCCGATCGAATCAAATGACTATTTATGTATTTTTAGTCACATTAGTTCCAAAAGAAAAGACTGTCTCATCGCACAGTCAATTTACTTCCACCATGGAAATCATTACAATATAGTATAGTTATTCTGTGACCAAAAGTCCATAAAAAGTCACATAAATTCGAAATGGAGCAAACCGATGCCTAAATTCACAGAACAAGAAAAAGAGCGCGTTCGCGAGTCGCTGCTGGTTAAAGGAAAAGAGCTTTTTATCCAATACGGCCTCGCCAAAACGAGCATCGACGACATCATCCTCGCATGCGGGATCGGCAAAGGCACGTTTTATAAATTTTTCGCCTCAAAGGAAGAGCTGTATTACGCGATTCTGAAAAACGAAGAGGAGGTTCGTGAGCTTTTGATCGGCAAGCTGCTAGAAGAATCGCTCAGTCCGAAAGATCTGTTGACCTCCTTTTTCACCGCTTCCTTTCGCTATGCCGATGAGAACCCGTTTTTTCAGCGTGTGTTCCAAGACGGTGAACATGAGCGGCTCGTTCGCAAGCTGCCTAAGCATTTGGCTGATGAGCTGGCCATGGAAGATACAGCAAAAGGTATCCAAGTGGTACAAGCGCTGATGCACAAAGGCATATTACCAAAACAAGACCCGGCGATTGTCGTGGGCATTATGAAAGCGGTCATGCTCCTGCGTTTCCACAAAGACAAGATCGGTGAGCCGCTCTTCGACCAAGTGATCGAAAAGATGATCGATTACGTGACAGACGGCATGATCAAGGACACACAGGAATGATCGTTCACTAAGTGTCCTACAAGGCGGGCTTGCATGTCCGCCTCTTCGCCAAACGGACGCACAAGGTACAGCGACATTAGCCACGGAGGGGACACCCTCCTTTTTTTGATGGACGCATCACGTCCGTAGCCTATAGTCTCTCTTCCGATTGGTAAACATTGCATAAAAACGAGCGGCTTCGGGAACGATAACGCAGGAATTGGAGGGATTCGCGGATGAAGTCTGTGCAAAATCTGGAGAAAAAACTGGCACTTCTCTCGTTTGCCGTCTCCTTTATCCTCTTGCTCTCGTTGCTCGCCAAACTGATTCGGTCGTGACCGGAAAGGAGATCGCTCCATGCTTGACCAAATCGTCCTCGCACGACTGTTGACCTTTATCACACTAGGCTTCCATATCATTTTTGCCACGCTCGGTGTCGGCATGCCGCTTTTCATCTCGCTGGCCGAATTAATCGGGCTACGTAAAAAAGACCCGCACTACCATCTCCTCGCCCGCAGGTGGGCGCGCGGCTACGTCATTACCGTCGCGATCGGTGTCGTCACGGGCACATGCATCGCACTTCAGCTTGTCTTTATTTGGCCTGGCTTCATGCAGGTTGCGGGCAAAGTGATCGGGCTCCCGCTCTTTTTGGAGACGTTCGCCTTCTTTTTCGAGGCGATCTTTTTAGGTGTTTACCTTTACACCTGGGATCGCTTCAAAAATCCGTGGCTCCACTGGGTGTTATCCATCCCGATCATTATCGGCTCCGTCGGGTCGGCCTTTTTCATCACGACGGTCAATGCGTTCATGAATACCCCTCAGGGCTTCACACTTGCGGGCGGAACCATTACCCAGATCGATCCGTGGCTCGCGATGTTCAACCCGGCGACCCCATCCAAAGTGGCGCATGTGCTCTCTTCCGCGTTTTTGACCGTGTCGTTCGTCTTGGCGATGCTTGCCGCATTCCACTTGTACCGCAGCAAAAGGCATGTGTATTACAAAAAGGCTCTGCATTTCACGATGGTGCTGGGTTTGATCTTCTCGCTCGCCAATACGTTTATCGGTGACTTGTCTGGCAAGTTTTTGGCTGAATATCAACCAGAAAAGCTGGCCGCCGGGGAGTGGCATTTCCATACGGAAGAGCGGGCAAAGCTGATTGTCGGTGGTATTTTGCATCCTGATACGCTGCAGGTGGAGTTTGCGCTCGGGGTGCCGTTTGCGCTCAGCATTTTGGCAAAAGGTACACCTGATGCGACCGTGATCGGCTTGGACCAATTTCCACGCGACCAATGGCCGCCACTATATATCCATTATTTCTTTGATTTGATGGTTGGCTTGGGGACGTACCTCTTGGTCATTTCGATCGTGTATGTAATCGTCACGCTCGCGCAGAAGCGCGGGAAGCTGATGCGCCTGACGAAATGGAACCGCCCTTTTTTGGCCTTGATCATGGCAGGCGGCCCGTTTGCCGTGCTTGCTATGGAATGCGGCTGGATTTATGCGGAGGTTGGGCGCCAGCCGTGGATTTTGCGCGGGTATATGCGGACAAGCGAAGCCGCCACGCAGGCTGCTTATTTGCCGGAAATGCTGATCTTGTTCGTCCTGCTCTACGCGTTCTTGGGCGTGCTGGTCGTAACGGTGCTGATCCGTCTGTTTCGGCAGACGCCCCCCGAGATGGAGCTGGAAGCCAAAAAGATCATTCTGTAGAGGAGAGATCGAATGGAATTACATGAGATAGGCGTCATCATCGCATGGGTCTTCTTGTACGGCTATTTGATCGTCGCCTCGATCGATTTCGGCGCTGGCTTCTTTTCCTTTTACGCCAAGCTGACGCGGCGCGACCATATTATCAACAAAATCATCGAACGCTACCTCTCCCCGGTCTGGGAGGTGACGAACGTGTTTCTGATTTTTTTCGTGTATGCAGTCATCAGCTTTTTCCCTGATGTTGCTTACGTGTATGGGGTCGCCCTGCTCGTGCCCGGGAGCATCGCCCTGGTGCTGCTGTGTATCCGCGGTTCCTTTTATGCGTTCGCCAACTATGGCGCGCGGAAAAATATTTATTATTTGTTTGCCTATGGTGTTTCCGGCCTGTTTATCCCGGCATCGCTCGCGACGCTGATGACCGTTTCCGAGGGTGGCTTCATTTCCGTACAAGGGCGAAACGTCGAGTTGCTGATTGGTGCGCTGGTCAGAAGCCCCTATTCCTGGGTCGTGGTCTTTTTGGCGCTTACGAGCGTCCTTTTTATCAGTGCATCGTTTTTGTCCTATTACGCCGATCGGGCAAAAGACGTGGATGCCGGCGATCTGCTGCGCAAATTCGCCCTGTACAACAGCTTGCCCACGATTTTCTTCAGCTTTTTCGCCTTTTTCACGCTGCGCAATCACAACCCCGAGCATTTCGAGCGGATGCTGGACATGAGCTGGATGTTCATCGCATCGCTGGGCTGTTTTTTGGTAGCGCTGGCCCTCTACATTCAGCGGAAATGGTACGGGACGGCATTCATCTTCGTGATGCTGCAATTCGCCTTTGCGTTTTTCGGGTATGGCCGCTCGCATCTGCCTTATTTGCTTTACCCGCATTTGACGATTGAATCCGGGGTAACCAGCGAAGCGATGGGCGCTGCGCTCATAGCTGCGTTCATCGGCGGGCTCTTGCTGTTGATCCCGTCGCTTTATTTGCTGATGCGGCTGTTTATTTTCAATGCGGATTATGTGCAACGCGGGAAAGGTTCGTGAAGGTTCCATGTATTCCCAAGACGCAAAAAACCCGTTGGCTATGTGGCGCCAGCGGGTTTTGTTTGCCATTTGTTCGTAGGTTAGCTAATCAGTACGGAACGCACCGCCAGCTCGCGGATGACCGCTTCGTCCACGTCGACACCCAACCCTGGGCGATCGCTTAGCTTGAGCTGGTGGTTTTCGTAGGTCAGCTTGCCAAAATCGCGGGAGAACATGAGCGGACCGACCATCTCGTTGGAAAAGATGGCTTTTTTCGCAAGCGAGAGATGCGCACCTGCCGCGGTGGCGATTGCGGATTCGACCATTGAGCCAACCTGGCAGCCGATGCCCGCTAGCTCTGCTTGGGCGACGAGCTTTAATGCAGGGAAAATTCCGCCGCATTTCATCAGCTTGATATTGATCAAATCCGCCGCCTGGCGAACGATTACCTCGCGCATTTCCTTATCACCATGCAGGCCTTCGTCGATCATGACGGGAATCGTGGTTTTTTGGCGTATTTCGGCCAAGCCGATGATGTCATCGGCGACCACCGGCTGCTCGATCCATTCGATCCGACAATCCTCGATCTGCTTTAGCACGCGCAGCGTCGTCGCTGCAGTGCGCCAGCCTTGGTTCGCGTCCACCCGGAGCGGAACCTCGAAACCGATCGCATCGCGAACAGCGCGGATGCGCTGCACGTCCACGGTCGGATCGCCGCCTACCTTGATCTTGATGTTGGTATATCCCTCAGCGATTGCTTCCGCCGCCTGGCGCGCCATCTCCGCCGGCTCCAAAATGCTGATGACGCATGGCACGTCAAGCGTTTCATGATAAGCACCGCCCAGCAGCTTGTACACCGGCTGCCCCGTTGCTTTACCGATGATGTCATAACAAGCCAGATCGATGGCAGCCTTTGCGGACGGAGCGTATTTGACGATGGCATTCATGCGTTCATGCACGCGCTCCAGCTGGAACGGGTCCTGACCGAGCAGTGCCGGTGCCAAATCATGCTCAAGCATCGCATACGTGCTGGCGGACGTCTCACCCGTCACGTGGGAATCCGGCACGGCTTCCCCATAACCGACGTATCCTTCATCCGTTGTTACCTTTACAACGATGCTCGGCAAGTCGTAATACGTGTCATAGGAAACGATGAACGGACGATGAAGCGGAAGATTCGTGTTAAAAATTTCAATCGAGGTAATTTTCATGACAACAACTCCTTTTGACGCTGTTTCGTAAAATGGACCATGTTTTTTTACTTTTCTGTATTCTTATCTTAGAACAATCCCTTCGCGATGAAAAATTAGAATCCATAATGCTAACTATTAAAAAATTTTGGTATTCGCATTTACAACAAAAAAAAAAAGAAACCCTGCGCACCTTCGGGTTTCTCCTTGCATGTTGAATTCAAGGTCGCAGCGTCTGCCACGTATCCAGCAGCACATCGATAAAGCTACTAACCGTGCTGAAATCGCGCTCGTCCTTCGGATAGATGAGATAGGTAGAGAGCCGTTTAGGGAACCGCTCCAATACGACGAGACTCCCGTCCTGGACCTCTTTTTCAATCAAGATGTCGCTTATCAGTGCAATCCCCGCTTTCATGACGACAGCACGTTTGATCGCTTCCTCGCTGCCGCATTCGATTGTGGACGTAGGCTTGCAGTTGATTTCATCGAGGCAGTCTTTGATCACGCCCTCGATATCATAAGTGATAAACGGTTTCTCTGCAAAAATCTCAACAGCCGTCTTGCCCCTCGCGACCTCGGGATCCGCAACCAGCACCAAATCTTCCTGGTCGATCAAGATTTCCTCGATCCCCGATCGATTGCAAGTGCCAGCAATAATTCCGATATCCGCCTTATTCGAGTCAATCAGCTTGATCGTTTCCTTGCTGTTGTAGCAAAGCATTTTCATCTGCACTTGCGGATGCAGGTCGAGATAGACGCTGATCAGTTGGGACAAGTAATAGCTGCAATAAAATTCAGGCGCCGCTATCGTAAGCGTGCCGAACGGCTTTTCCAACCGCTTTAGATCCTGCTCTAGCTCATCGAGATCGGAAAATAGCTTTTCCGTATGCTTTTTCAGCATTTTTCCCGTCGGCGTGAGGAATGTCCGTTTCCCGACGCGGGAGAGTAGCGTATGACCAATCTCTTTCTCCAGCGCCTGAATCTGCAAGCTGATTGTCGGCTGGCTATACTTCAAAATGTCTGCCGCTTTGGTCAAATTGAGACACTCGGCCACGACATGAAACGTTTTCAAATGGCGTAGTTCCATTCATGCTGCCCCCCAAGCTTTGTCACTCTATTCATACAGGTCGCGCGCCAGCTCCTCCAACAGCCCAATGTCGAGGATTTCGAAACGGTCCCTCATTTTGACAATCGCGCCCTGCTTGCACAAATTCGTGAACGTGCGCAGCAAGTGGCGATAGCTTGTTCCGAGCAGTTCAGCAACCTCTGTCATGCTGTGCATACTCCCCGCACAGCCGCTTTTCTCATGTGCGAGGATGTAGCTGGCGACCCTGTTTTCAAGTGGATAAAGCAAATTTTGCGAGCTGTATTTGGACAGCCGAAACAGCTTGTCCCCTAAGCTTGCACACATGTAACGCAGAAACGCCGGATCGTCCAGCTGGCATTTGCGAATAACCTCCATCGGGACTGCCAGGCAATACGTCTCCTCGATCGCTTGAATGTTGGAGTTGGCATGATCCATCGTCATGAACTCAATGTCACCAATCACTTTGAGCGGGTTATAAAACTGCAGCAGCAGCGCTTTCCCGTTTTTCTGAGGCATGTAGACCTTCGCTTTGCCTTCGATCAAAAAAAGCAAGTAGTCCAGCTGCTCCTCCGCTTTGCACAAATGTTCATGTCTGTCGAAGCGGAACAGCTCAATGTGTGCCATGGTCTCGGCTGTCAAAATCTGATCGAGCCCGTACGTCCCGATCGCATGCCGAATTTTCCCCGTATCCAATACTTTTTGCATGAAACTGAGCCCCTTTTTACTGCCGAGGTTGTCCCTGTGACATCTGTCATCATCGTTACCTACGCGGACGTGGTAGTGTCATTACTATATCATGAGAAGGGGGATTACATGAACAAAGTCTATGCTTCCGTAATCGGCGTTTTCATCGCGGTCATGCTCGCCTTCAATGCCATTTTGGCCGGCCGCGCAGGCGATACTCCATCGCTTCTCATCATTCATGCCGTCGGGCTCGTTACCGTCAGCCTGCTTCTGATCATCAAGCGGACACGACTGACGATTGGTAAAGACATTCCTTTGTACCTTTATTCCGCAGGCGCAATCGGCATCTTCATGGTGCTGTTTAACAACATCTGCTTTGCTCACCTCGGCGTTGCCTTGACCGCATCGCTCGGTTTGCTCGGACGGTCGGTCGCGTCTGGCATCATTGACCATTTTGGCTTATTCGGCATGAAGCGTGTTGCATTTACCCGCTCCAAGCTCGTCGGAATGGGCTTGGTTTGTGCTGGCATCGTCGCGATGGCGCTGTTTTAGAAAGGAGACCGCATGCTATACATCAGTTTGGCACTCATCATCGGTGTACTCATCATTTTTTCCATGATCATCAATTCGCACCTCGCGCGCAGAATCGGGGTGCTGCAAGGCACTTGGATCAATTATCTCGTCGGATTGGCCGGTTCCGCGGTTTTGCTTTTCGCTGTAGGCGATGGGTTGGTGATCGCTGGCATCCCATGGGAAATCATCCCTTTTTGGGCTTATTTCGGGGGCGCGGTCGGTGTCCTGATCGTCGCATTGTCCAATATTGTCATTCCGACCATCCCTGCCATCTATTCGACACTGCTCATGTTCGTCGGCCAGCTGTTTGCGAGCATGCTCATCGACTATACCGTGGGACATCCAATTACAGTAGGAAAAATTGTCGGCGGTCTCCTGATCCTTGGCAGTATGTTGTATAATTTTTTCAACGACAAAAAAGCTGCGGCAACCGCTGTAGATCACAAAAAGGAGTTCAGCGTGCAAGCATGAAACCGACTGAAAGCGAAAAACAACATATTCTTTCGTTCGTCAAAGAGCTGGAACGATTGAAGGACCAGCAGCGGACGGCCTGGACCGGCATGGCGCGGCGCGAAAGCATCGCCGAGCATTCGTGGCGGCTCACCATGTTCGCCCTCATTCTTGAGGATTACTTTCCCGATGTCGACTGCGACAAAGTGCTGCGCATGTGCCTCATCCATGACCTTGGCGAATGCTACGATGGCGATGTATCTGCCACGATCCCTGTCGACAAGGCGGAAAAGGAGCGAAAGGAAGAGGCAGCCATCACCACCCTGTCACAACCGCTTGCTTCTCGCACCCGGCAAAAATTGCTCGCGCTGTGGCACGAGTATAACGCCGCCGAGACAAAAGAAGCGAAGCTCGCCAAAGCGCTGGACAAGATGGAAACGATTCTTCAGCATAACCAAGGGAAAAACCCGAGTGACTTTAATTATGTGTTCAATTTGGACTATGGCCGGTCGGCGGCACAGTTTGATCCGCTGCTCGCCTCACTACGCGAGCTGATCGATCAGGAAACGATGGCGCGCGCACGTGAAAACGGGCAAGTATAGGATAAACGACAATCGCTAAAAACACGAGCAGCTCCGCTCCAGATACCCCTTACCTTTTCCATCGCAGCACAGGCACAGTTGCTTGTTTTCGAAAGGAAATCGATCGCTTATGGATACCATTCAATCGCTTTTGCAAGAAAAACAGATTCCGCATGACATCCTCTCCCACCCCGCGCATCTTCGCACTGCACAAGAAGGAGCGGATTATTTGGGCATCGAGCTGGGGCAAACGGCCCCTACCTTGATTTTGGCCACAGACAACGGTTATGTCGCGCTCATCGTATCGGGGGCGCGCGGACGCGTCCAGCTGGAGGAGATCGCAGCCATCTTGGGCGTCGAGCAGGTGAAGCTCGCCCCGCCTAAGGACGTCTTGCGGATCACTGGCTATTGCGTCGGCAGCGTTCCATTGGTAGGTTTGCAGCTTCCATGCATCCTCGATCGAGAATTATTTCGCTTTTCGAGCATCTATGGCGGGACAGGCGATCCCGCTTCCACGCTCAAACTGCACCCGGAAGCCTTGGAGCAACTGAACCGTGTGATAGCCTACCTCGAATAAACGACATGCTAACAACGAAAGACCGCCTTTTTCACACAAAAGGCGGTCTTTCTCATTCTTGTCGCTAGCGGATCGAAACGCCGACGCGCTCCACTCCGACTTCCACATATTCCATTCCGTCACACTTCCCAAACGCAAAGCTTTGCAACAGCACGCTATCGCGCAGCACATCTTCAAAGCGCTCGATTGCCGCTTTCCCCGACTGGCTCACATCGAATACGAGCTCCACTCGTTGCGTGATCGGCAGCTCCCGCTTTTTGCGCGCATCTTGGATTGCCCGAACGATCTCGCGCACGAACCCTTCTTGCAAAAGCTCCGGCGTGATCTCGGTATGGAGGGCAACGGTCAGCTGATAGCCTGTAGCAGAGGCAAACCCTTGTTTCGCCTGCTTTTCCACCAAGAGCTCTTCGCTCGCGATGCGCAAACGCTCGCCCGTCTCCGTCTGTAATTCAGCAAAGCCTTGCTCAACGATCACACGTGCGGATTCAGGATCAAGCTGGCGCAAATACTTTTGGATCATGCCGACCTGCTTGCCGTATTTGGCTCCGCCAATCTTCAGGTTGAGCTTCAAAGCGTACTGGACGATATCCGCATCACCCTGTTCGACCCGGATCTTTTTGACGTTGATCTCATCTTGGATGATCGGGGCATAGGCATCAAGTGCGACAGCCCGTTCGCTCACCACGATCAGCTCCGACAGCGGCTGACGCGTCTTGATTCCGGCTTCGTTGCGGACGTTACGCGCCAGTTCGACGACTTGGCGAACCAGCTCCATCTCCTGCTCCAGCTCTGGATCGATGGCTGTCGTGTCCACCTCCGGATACAAGGTGTAGTGCACACTTCCGCTGCCACCCACGTTTTGATAAATGTCCTCCGCAAGAAACGGCGTGTACGGGGCCAGCATACGGCTGATCGTCATCAGCACTTCATGCATGGTCTGATAGGCGGCCACCTTATCCTCAGTCAGCCCGCTCCCCCAGAAACGATCCCGCGAACGGCGCAAATACCAGTTGCTCAGTTCGTCGATGAACACCTCCAGCTTTTTGGCCGGATTGAGAAAATCATTCGCTTCCAGTCCCCGGCGCACCTCGGCAAGCACACTGTGCAAGCGGGAGAGAATCCAGCGATCCAGCTCGGTTTGCAGGGCGCGTTCAGAGTGCGCGTTCGGATCGAATCCATCGATCGTGGCATACAGCGCGTAAAAGGCATGGGTGTTATGCATCGTGTCGATCACCTTCGATTTTGCTTCCGTGACGATCTGCTTGGAAAAACGCTTGCTGTTCCAAGGCGCGCTGTCGGAAAGCAGCGCCCAGCGAAACGCATCGCTGCCCAGCTCCTCGATGATCTCCCACGGGTCGATGACATTGCCTTTGCTTTTGGACATCTTTTGCCCGTTCTCGTCGAGCACATGGCCTGTTGCAAGGACCGACTTGTAGGGAAGCTTGCCGTTGAATAGCGTCGAGACAGCCAGCAAGCTGAAAAACCACCCGCGCGTCTGGTCGATCCCTTCGACGATCATATCGGCAGGATACTGCTCGGCGAACGTCTCCTTGTTTCCGAACGGATAATGGTATTGAGCGAACGGCATGGAGCCACTGTCAAACCAAACATCGATCACTTCCGGCGTCCGCTCCATCACGCCTGAACAGTGCGGGCACTTCACTTTCACCGCATCGACATACGGCTTATGCAGCTCAAGCGTCTCGTCGATTGGATCAAGCGCATGCGCCCGCAGTTCAGCACGACTCCCCGGAGCGAACTGCCCCTCGCACTCGTTGCACACCCAGACGTTCAGCGGTGTGCCCCAATAACGGTTGCGGCTGATGTTCCAATCGACCAGCTCTTCGAGGAACTTGCCGAATCGGCCTTCCTTGATATGGCCAGGATACCATTCGACCTGGTTGTTGTTTTGGATCATCTGCTCCTTGACCGCAGTTGTCTTGATGAACCAGCTTTCCATTGCGTAGTAGAGCAGCGGGCTTTTGCAGCGCCAGCAGAACGGATAGCTGTGCTCGTATTTTTCTTTGGCGAAAAGCAGATTTCGAGATGCCAGCTCCTTGACGATGTCGACATCGCAATCTTTGACAAAACGGCCAGCAAATGAGGTGACCTCTTCCGTGTAGCAGCCTTTGTCATCGACCACGTTCACCATGCTGATGCCGTTTTGCATGGTAACATGATAGTCATCCTCCCCGTGAGCCGGCGCAATGTGAACGATCCCCGTTCCGCTCGTATCGCTGACGAAATCGGCGGCAATCACGAAATGGCCCCGTTTCGGCTTGATGAAGGCAAATGGCGGCTCATAGCCCGCATCGACGAATTCCGCCCCTTTGTGTGTGGACAGCAGTTCATAGTTCCCTTTAAAAAGCCCGTCGACCAGATTGTGTGCGGCGATGTATGTTTCACCGTCGTGCCGCACTCGCGCATAGGTCAACTCCGGATTCACCGCCAGCGCGACGTTGGCCGGCAGCGTCCACGGGGTCGTCGTCCACGCCAGGAAAAAGTCGCTCGTCCCCTTTTTTCGGAATTTCACCGTTGCCGACAAATCTTTCACATCTTCATAGCCTTGCGCCACCTCGTGGGAGCTAAGCGAGGTTTGGCAGGCAGGGCAATACGGGCTGACGCGATGCCCTTTGTACAGCAAGCCTTTCTTGTGGATTTCGGCCAGCAGGTGCCAAACGCTCTCGATGTATTCGTCTTTGAGCGTCACATATGGATCATCCATATCGGTCCAATAACCGATGGCTTCGGTCAGCTCCCGCCATTCGCGCTCATAGGCAAAGACACTCTCCTTGCATTTTTTGATAAACGCTTCGACCCCATAGCGCTCGATCTCTTGCTTACCAGAGATGCCAAGCTGCTTTTCCACACCAAGCTCGACCGGCAAACCGTGTGTGTCCCAGCCTGCCTTGCGCACGACCCGATAGCCCGCCATCGTTTTGTAGCGCCCGATGAAGTCTTTGATGACGCGCCCGAGCACATGGCCCGGATGCGGCAAACCATTCGCTGTCGGCGGACCTTCGTAAAAGACGAAAGGCGGTCGTCCTTCCCTTTGCAGGATTGAATTTTTGAATGTCTCCTCTTCTCGCCACTGATTGAGTACACGCAGCTCGCGACTGCGTGCCTTTTCTTTGACATCGACTTTTTCCATGCAAATCAGCCTCCTGTTTTTTGGGAAATCAGAAAATGTAGCTTCGCCAAGCTGGCGGAGCCTAGCTGATGCACGTATACGGGATAGGAATGGCTTTCGATTTTGATCGAAAAACAAAAAAAACCCGCCCCCGAAGGGACGAGTTTTCACTCGCGATACCACCCTACTTCCATTCCTCCTCTTTCCGTCATCGGAAAAAAGAATCATGGCGCTCCATCTACGTACCATCATACGCGTCCCTTGTAACGGCGGGATCCCGGTTAGGCTTACTAGTCTCGCAAGACATTCAGCTTCACTTCTCAGAGATGATTTTCGGCTGCAGGCTGAACACCGGCTTTCAGCAAAACACCGGCTCTCTGGGGAACAGCGTCACAACGTACTCTTTCTCGTCTTCAAATTTCGTAGGTATGAATTATTATCGTTATGTAATCACATTAATCATTACATGTCAAGGGCAAGCTGACGCGAATCACGGTTTTTGTAAAATATTTTTTAGTAAAAATCCTATAAATAATCGTAAAAATCCCGAAAGTAAATATACAGAATTTTTAGTATCATCTCCACAAAGGGGGATTGTTCATGAAAAAACAGCGACTCACTCGCACCATTCTCGCATTATCAACTACACTTGCCGTCGTGATGGCAGGGTGCTCCGCCAAAACAGAGACAGGCAGCGGACAAGCAGTAAAATCATCCAGTCCTACGCAAAGTGAAACATTGGTCATTGCCCGGCTTTCCGATGCGAACAATCTGGACCCCCACTTCATCTCGTCCATCAATGCGGCTAGCGTGGTTCACCAAAAAGTGTATGAAGGGCTGGTCACCCGCGACCAAAACATGGAATTCAAGCCGCTGCTTGCGACAGAATGGAAGCAGCTCGACGACCGAACTTGGGAGTTCAAGCTGCGCCAAGGCGTCACATTCCATGACGGCACGCCGTTTACCGCGGCGGCAGTGAAAAAGACAATTGGGCGCGTGCTCGATCCCGCTGTCGCATCACCGCGAGCCAACTTGTTCAAAATGATTCAAGAAGTAAAAGTGGTGGATGATTATACGGTTCAATTCATTTTATCAAGCCCGTTCTCCCCGCTTCTCTCTATCCTCGCAAGCCATGAAGGAAGCATCATCAGCCCCGCTGCCATCGAAAAATATGGCAAAGAGCTGGCGAGAAATCCGGTCGGGACCGGGCCATGGACATTCACGTCCTGGACGCCAGGTCAAGAGATCGTGCTCGCCCGAAACGACAATTACTGGGGGCAGAAGGTGAAAGTGAAACAAGTCGTCTTCAAAGTGGTGCCCGAAGATGCGACGCGGATCGCGATGCTCGAGACAGGCGAGGCACAAATTGCCGAACCGCTACCGGTCACCGAAATCGAACGCGTGCAGGCTTCTTCCTCCATGAACTTATACCGAAGCGAGGCGTTCGGCACCGAGTTCATCGGCTTCAATACGAAAAAGAAGCCGTTTGACGACGTCCGTGTCCGCCAGGCAATCAGTCATGCGATCCAGACCGATGCCATCATCAGCGGTGTATTCAATCAGGTCGGCACGAAGGTATACTCCACGATGGGCTCCAAGGTGTTCGGCGCCAACACTTCATTGAAAGGATATGACTACGATCCAAACAAGGCCAAGCAGCTGCTCGCTGAAGCAGGCTACCCGAACGGTTTTAAGACCACGCTCTGGACAGGCGACCGCAAAGAGCGGATCAACACGGCAGAAGTCGTACAATCCCAGTTGAAAGGCATCGGCATCGATGTCGACGTGAAGGTGCTAGAATATGGCGCATATTTGGATGCGGAGGACAACGGGGAAACCGACATGTTCATCAGCGGCTGGGGCAATGCCACCGGTGACGCCGATTACAATCAGTACAACCTGTTCCATACTAGCTCACTTGGTAAAGGCGGAAATACCACCTTCTACCGCAATGCAGAGGTTGACAATCTAATTGATCAGGGACGCGTCGAGCAAGATCCGGAAAAACGCAAGCAGCTTTACGCAAAAGCCCAAGAAATCGAAATGAGTGAAGCCCCGATGATCCCAATCCGCACGATTGAAAATATCGCGGCGGTGAGCAACCGTATCAAAGGTTTCCGTATCTCTCCTTCCGGCTATTTAATGATCAACGATGTTACAATGGAATGAAAAAAGGACGATCCTGGGAGGAAATAAAGCAATGACCGTACCGTATTGGCTCAAAAATGTGCGGCTGGAGAGCGGCTACGCCTATGAAGGCGGCATGATCGTCGCGACCGAGCATGAGCTTTCACACCTATTGATCGACGGCGACAAGATTGCCCGTATCGAATCCGCATCTGTCCCGCTGGACACCGATTTGCCCGTGATTGACGCGGGAGGCTTGCTCATGCTGCCCTCTTTCGCTGAGATGCACATTCATCTGGACAAAACGTTTTACAGCGGGCCGTGGCAAGCAGTCATTCCGGCCAAAAATCGCTTTTTTCGAATTCAACAGGAAGAACAGCTGCTCCCCCTTCTCTTGCCAACAGCACAGGAGCGCGCAGAAAACATTTTGGCGCTAATCACCTCAACAGGGGCAACCCACGTGCGCACGCATTGCAACATCGACTCTGTGATCGGGCTCAAAAACCTGGAAACGACCATGCGGGCATTGGAGACGTTTAAAGGCAAGCTATCCCATGAAATCGTCGCCTTTCCCCAGCACGGACTTTTGCGCAGTAAGGTCGTCCCTCTGATGAGAGAAGCGATGAAAAACGGCGCCACGCTCGTCGGCGGGCTCGATCCCGCTACCTTTGATGAGAATATCGAGGCTTCCTTGCACACCATGATGGAGCTGGCCGTCGAAGCTGACGCCGATGTGGACATTCATCTGCACGAACCGACACATTTGGGAGTGTTCATCATCAAACGGCTGGCTGCGCTGACCGAAGAAGCAGGCTGGCAAGGCAGAGTGACGATCAGCCACGCTTACGGCTTGGGGGAAGTCCCGGCTGGGGATGCAGCGGCAGTCGCAGAGCTTCTCGCAGCGCTTGGCATTACAATCGCTTCTTCCGTTCCCTATGACATTCCGACGATCCCGATCCCCCTCTTGCATGAAAAAGGCGTTAAGGTGCAGCTAGGTACGGACAATTTGACAGACAACTGGGACCCATTCGGCAAAGGCGACATGCTGGAAAAAGCGAATGTCCTGGCCCAACGTTTCCGCTGGATCGATGAACGCTCCCTCGCCAAAGCGCTTGGCTTCATCACCGGTGGCAAACTTCCGCTTGATGACGACGGCAACCGACAGTGGCCAAAGGTTGGCGATTCTGCCAACGCGGTCTTTGTCCATGCGAGCTCCTCTGCAGAAGCGGTTGCGCGGATTGCAAAAAGGCAGGCGATTATGTACAAAGGCAACGTGATTGCAGGGAGCTTTCCAGCTGCTGAATAAAAAACAATACAACCTATCGATCAAGCGAAACCGCCGGCTCATTTCGAGTGCAGGCGGTTTTTACATGCCCAAAATTTACAATGACGAAAATATTACTTTGACAGACATAGTAATGTGGTGTACATTATAACTCAGGAGGTGAGGGATATGATTGAAAGCAAGATCACTTCCGACTTGCTCAGGGGTCATACCGATACCATGATTTTGAAATTGCTTGGCCAAGGCGATAAATATGGCTACGAAATCGCAAAGCTCATCCATTCCTCCTCCAACGGAGAGTATGAGTTGAAAGAAGCAACGATGTATTCGAGCCTCAAACGGCTGGAACAGGAAGAAAACATCGTCTCCTATTGGGGAGATGAGACGCAAGGCGGCCGCCGGAAATATTACCGCATCACGGAAAAAGGGCGGCAAACCTACACAACAAACAAAAACAACTGGGAGCATGCAAAAAAGATTTTGGATGTACTACTGTAACGAAAGGTGGAGGGAACAATGAATGTGAGAATCCAAAACTATCTGGAGGGTGTTTTTGCGCAATATGAGCCGATCGGGCCGATTACGGAGCTGAAAGAGGAGCTTTCTGCCAATTTGCAGGAGCGTTTCGATGACTTGAAAGCGACAGGCCTGGACGACGAGACCGCGTTTGCACGGACGATTGCATCCATCGGGGAAATTTCCGATCTGATCGAAAGCATCAGTACCAGTACGCGCAGGCTGCAAAAAATCGTCGGCATGAACTTCTCCATGAGCAACCTGCAAAAATCCGATCTGCGGTCGATCGAAGTGCACGACGGCAAGTTCAATTACAGCAATCTGCAAGACTCGGATTTCAGCGATTCTGACCTGTCGCACAGCTCCTTTAAATGCAGCAATCTCGAGCGTGTCAAATTCGACAACGCCAACCTGACCGGAGCCAAAATTGTCCGTTCCAATCTTCGCGGCGCCAGCTTCACCAACTGCCGACTTGACCATGTCGACTTCCACAGCTCCGATTTGTCGGGCGTGTGCATGGACAACTTAACGTTTAACGGAACGAACTTCTCTTCCACCGGGCTGAAAGGGACTTCCTTCCGCAACGCCGTCTTCCACAATGTCTCGTTCAAGACCGAGGTGAAAAAAGCAATTTTTGACGGTGCCGTCATGGATAAAGCCACCTACGCCATTCTCAAAGGCTACAAAGCGGATGTAAGCAAAGTAACAATCGTGTAATCGCATGCACGTAACGACGAAAGTGGTGAATACTGTGGAAGCAACGCAAAACAAACGGATCGGCATCGTCATCTCGGGCCTTCTGTTGGGCATCTTAATGGCCTCCATGGATAACACGATTGTCTCCACCGCCATGGGCACGATCGTCGGCGAACTGGGCGGCCTGGACAAATTCGTCTGGGTCACCTCCGCCTACATGGTCGCCGAAATGGCCGGCATGCCGATCTTCGGCAAGCTGTCCGATATGTATGGGCGCAAAAAGTTTTTTATTTTCGGCATCCTCGTATTCATGCTCGGTTCGATCCTTTGTGGTACCGCCACCTCAATCATACAGCTGAGCCTGTACCGGGCGATTCAAGGCATCGGCGGCGGCGCGCTCGTGCCGATCGCGTTTACCATTATGTTCGACGCCGTCCCACCACAGCAACGGGGAAAACTCGGCGGGCTTTTCGGCGCCGTCTTCGGCATGTCGAGCATTTTCGGGCCGCTGCTCGGTGCCTATATCACCGACTACATCAACTGGCATTGGGTGTTTTACATCAATCTGCCGCTCGGCATCATCGCCTTCCTTTTTATCGCCTTTGGCTACAGCGAATCCCACGAGCATTCCAAACAAAAAATCGACTGGTGGGGCGCGTTTACCCTCGTTGGCGCTGTGGTCTGCCTTATGTTCGCACTTGAGCTGGGCGGCAAGGAGTATGCGTGGGACTCTGCGACGATCATCGCCCTGTTTGTGGTGTTCGCCGTCTTGACGATCCTCTTCCTGCTGGTGGAAAAACGCGTGGAGGAACCGATCATCAGCTTCGCCATGTTCACCAAACGGCTTTACGCTACAAGCAATGCCACCGCCATTTTCAGCGGTGCTGCTTTTATCACGGCATCCGTCTATATTCCAATCTATATTCAAGGCGTGCTCGGCGGGACTGCCACCAACTCTGGCCTTGTACTGCTGCCGATGATGCTTGGCTCCGTTGTAACGGCGACCGGAGGCGGATTTTTGATGAACAAATTCAGCTACCGCGCCATTATGATTCCCTCCTCCGTCAGCCTTGTGATCGGGACGATCTTGCTGACCACCCTTACCGTGACAACGCCAAGATGGCTGGTGACGTTGTACATGGTCGTGATCGGGCTTGGTATCGGAGCGTCCTTTTCTGTGCTGAGCAATGCGGCGATCCACTTGTTCGATGCGCGCCAGCGCGGGTCGGCTAGTTCTACGCTCAATTTTCTCCGTTCGCTCGGTATGACTCTAGGCATTACGATTTTCGGCATCATCCAAAGCCACAGCTTTTTAGGCAAATTGACAGAGCTGATGCCTGCCGGTGGACAAATTCCTGGCGGCGTGGGCGATCCGCACACCTTGCTTGATCCGGCGAAACGGGCGTTGATTCCAAAAGAGGTGCTGGATATGATCACGCAAGCGCTCGCTTCCTCGATTGTCAGTACGTTCAACTGGACGATTGTGCCAGCCGTTCTGGCACTGATTACCGCGATTGCGATGAGCAAGGAGAAGCTTGATCCGAGTTCACACGGGGCGGGGGCAGGTTCACACTGATCGAGCCCCCATGCAAAAAAAGCGTCAGCACGCATGATGTGCCGACGCTTTTTTCTTTTGTTTTATAAAATGAAGGGCATGAATAGGTCACTTCTATCGTGGCAAACTACTGTTAAAAGCATTTTAGGGAGTGAGCAACGATTAGCTTGATGCCCATCCTACTGACGATAGGTTCCATCATTTGTGTCTTAGGCTTCATCGCCACCCTTTGGTACGGTAAAAAACAAGAAAACAGGGAGAGGGACATGTCGGTCGGCAGCACAATGTCCAAACATCGCATCATGGGCAATACAGCTGCCGTGTTTTACATCGTTGCCTTACTTCTTTTGGCAGGCGGCTGGATATTGTGGGCCGCACTTTATTAATTCCATTCAGGGGGACACATGACCAAAAAACGATATTACGTCTCTGTTCAGGCCGGAACGATTATGGAAAATCAAGGCGATGCTGCTTATGAGCTGGAAATCGATGCAACCGATTTCGAGCTGAAATTGTTGCATGATTTATTCCAACAAATGCATACGGCCGATTACCATTCCTTCTGGCGTGCGCATGTCGTCGCTGTTCCCTACCATTTTGATGAAGAAAATGACACGTATGACAAATTGCTTCAGCAAGTGTATACACTACTTTATCAAAACGGGACTCCTGAGACGCAGCGGCACATTGCAACGATGAACATCCTCGAACAAAAACCCCTTTCGTGAAAAGGGGTTATTTCTGTATACTGCCATTCCAGGCTAAAATGCCGCCCTGCAAATGAGCGATTTTGGCAAAGCCATGCTTCTTCAGCACTTTCGCCGCTTGCTTGCTTCTCATGCCGCTTTTGCAATACAAGAGGACTTCTTTTTGCTTGGGAATTTCGCCGATCCGACCGCCAAGCTGACCTAACGGGATATGAATGGCATGCGGGATGTGACCCGAACGAAATTCACTCACTTCTCTCACATCAATCACGACCGCGTTGCGCAGGCGCTCCCCAAACTGAGCTGCATTCAAGTTTTGCAGCCCTTTTACTGGCGCGAACCGCGTGTACAAAAACCAGCCGAGCAGTACATACAGCGCGATCGACACCAAATTTGAACCGTCCATGCTGACACTCCCCTTACTTTTTAGCGACTTTTCACGAGCAAATCAACGGCTTCCCGTACGATCGACCCCGTGTCTTTTCCGCTCGCCTGTTCTTCTAGCAAGCAGCGCTGCAAATTTTCCGCGACAATCTGGGCGATCGCTTTATCCGAAGCATTGCGGATCGCCGTCAGCTGTGCGACGACTTCTTTGCAGTTCCGCTGCTCCTCCATCATCTTCAGCACGCCGCGCACCTGGCCTTCGATGCGCAGCAGCCGACGCTTGATATCTTCACCGTACTGGTAATCCATTTCGCTTCCCTCCAACGTATACGTGTATAGGTATAGTATACACTAAAAAGGGATGGACTAAATGAAGAGGTTCACCTTCGCTTGTGTCGCATCACCCAAATAAGCGGCGACACCCGCATATTCCAGACCATCGAGCAGCTCCTCTTGCTGCAGGCCGAGCAGGTCCATCGTCATCGTACAGGCGACCAGCTTCACTCCTTGCTCCTGTGCGAGCTCGATCAGCTGCGGCAGAGACAATGCATTGTGCTTTTTCATCACATGCTTAATCATTTCCGGCCCCATCCCGAGCATGTTCATGTTGGACAGACCTAATTTATTGGCCCCGCGCGGCATCATCCACCCGAACGCCTTTTCAAGCAGCCCTTTTTTCACAGGGACCTGCGCGTCCTTGCGCATTGCGTTCAGCCCCCAGAACGTGTGGAAAATGGTAACCTCATGATCATAGGCTGCTGCACCGTTGGCAATGATGTACGCCGCGATCGCTTTATCCAAATCACCGCTGAACAGCACGATCGTCGTTTTTTCTTTCTGGTTTTCCATATCGGTGGTCCCCCTTATTGATTTTTACATATACCCGTATGGGTATTTTATTTAGCCAAAATAAATGCCTCGTCCCTTCTTCTTGGACATCGGCTTACTTTAAAACATTCCCATCCAAATTTTGATCGCCGTCCCCGTCAATAACACGAGCAGGCCGTACCGCAAAAACGATGTGGTTACCTTCGCGCTAACCAGACTGCCGAGCGGTGCGCCAATCAGACTACCCACGACTGTAAAAATCGTCGCTGTGAGCGGGACGGAGCCGAACGCGAGCTTACCTGCAACGCCGCCGATTGAGGAGAGGAACACGATCGCTAGAGATGAGGCGATTGCCACGCGGGTCGGAATTTTTAAGATCGACAGCATGATCGGAATCAGGATAAACGCTCCTCCTGCCCCCACGATCCCCGAGACGATGCCGACACCAAACGATAGCGTGGCAGCCAACGGACGGTTATACGAAAAAGATTGTTCTTCGCTTTCTCCCTCCGCCTCTTTCCTCAGCATGAGGATCACGGCCAAGACAGCCAAGCCGCCATACACGTAGGTAATGACCTCGCCTGACAGATAAGCGGAAAGCACGCCCCCGGCAGCGCTGCCGATCAGGATGCTCGTTCCCATATTCGTGACTACACCTTTGTTAATCAGCTGTACGCCTTTTTTGTTCTTCCATTGGTATGTGAAAATACCCGCTAGCGATGCAAAGAACACTTGAAACATCGAAATCGTCGAAACCTCCTGCCCGCTATAATGCGCGATACCAAGCGCACTCGGGACAAACAGCAACAGAGGATACGCGATGATCGCGCCGCCAATTCCGAGCAATCCCGAGAAGAAGGAACCGACAAGGCCAACACTAACCATGACGACGGCAACATACAGGTCCATACGCCCTCCATTCGGTCAAAAGAAGCCTTGTTCCGGCGGACCATGACCGTTTTCTCAGCTTTTTTTCACCAGGAATTTGTAGACGCCGTTTTCCACTTCTGTTTGCACTAGCTCATTGTTCGTTTGTTTGACCCATGCCTGAAAGTCGTTCAGCGACCCTTTATCTGTGGAAAGCACCTCCATCGTCTGTCCCGTTTGCAGGCCATCCAATGCTTTTTTCGCTTTCACGATCGGCATGGGGCATGCCATTCCTTTTGTATCAACCGTAATATCTGCTTTCATTGTTTTTCCTCCTTAGGATTCGTGTACGGCACAGCGATTTGGACCGATTTCCATTGCACGCTGCTCCTCTTCGTTTGGGCTCAATTTGCCCATGTTGGTTTGGCGGATTTCTTGATACGAACGCGGCTGTGGCGGCAAGTTTTCCGATACGATACGGCGGAATTCGTCTTCGTCTGTAATTTGCAGACCCTGATTTTTGGCAAAAAGATCACCCAGTCGCGCCGACACCAGTCCTCCCTCGCCAAGCTCCGTGATACTGCCGAAATGGGCTGGCAGGACAATTAGTTCTGAGGACAGCTCTTTGTAGCGATGGTAGAGCGTGTCGCGCAGATCGCCGGCCCAGTCTTCCGCAAGACCTGCCAAATCCGGCCGACCGATCGATTCAACAAACAGGATGTCGCCGGTGAGAAAATAGGTGTCATCCACAATCAGCGATGTGCTACCGATGGTATGCCCCGGGGAGTATACCGGCAGCATGGCGATTTTCGTCGTTCCAACGGTGACTTCTTTCCCCTCTGCCAACGCTTCATAGTCGAATTGCACTTCTGTCGCATCCTTTTCCGGAAGCCAGTACGTCGCCCCTGTCTTGTCAGCCAGCTTTTTGCCCCCGGAGATATGATCGGCGTGAAGATGAGTGTCGACCGTATGCGTAATCGTGACATGTTTTGCCAAAGCAAACATTTCATAGGCGTCTGTCATGCGCGCCGTATCGACGATCACTGCCTCCCCTCCGGATAGGATCATATAGGACAGGCAGCCTTTGCCCAGCCGAACGAATTGGTAGATCGCTCCGCCGTCCTGTAGATCCGCCACCTTCACTGGCTCCAGATGCTCGCTCCACGCCTTCATTCCGCCTTGCAAATAAAAGACGTCACGCATCCCCGCCTCGACCAGTTGTTCCCCGACAAAGATGGAGGAACCTTCTTTCGCGCATACGACCAATACCTTTTTCCCTTTTGGGAGCTTTTCGAGTGCGGATTCAACCCCGTCCATCAAATCAAAATAAGGGATATTGATGATCTCGATGCCTTTCCCGTCGATTTTCCACTCTTGAAAATCGCTTTGGTTGCGGACGTCGAGAATGAACAGCTCTTCTTCGCGGATGACGATTTGCGCAAGCTCATGTGGTGTCATTGCCTGTAGCTTTTCTTGTGCAGTCATGGTTTTGCCCTCCCTTTTTTGCTCTCATTATGCCTGTTCGATTGGCCCTGTCCATTCTGCCATTCCCGGCACTACGTTTTTCACTTGTGTAAATCCGTTTTCGGCGAGTAGCCTGCAAGCCAGGTCGCTCCTGGTGCCAGACCGACAAATCACATACAGTTCTTCATTCGGTTTCAATTCGGACAATCGCTCCGGTAATACCCCCAACGGTATGGAGATAGCGCCAGGAATGTGGCCAAACGCGTATTCCGCTGGCTCACGTACATCGAGGATCGCAACCGTTGACTGTTTCATCATCGAATGCAGTCCTTCACTTGAAATCGTATGGGGAAAAGCCACCTCCTCTTTTACTTCCAAAGGGTTCGCCTTACGCAGATAGTGGTAGAGAACCCCCTCCTCTTCGCGCGTCCCTAAGTAATGGTGGCCGGTCGTGTTCGCCCAGCCTTTCATGTCCGCTAACGACCCACGGTCAGTCGCCTGAACTTCTACGACTTGCCCCGGCTGGATTTGTCCCATCGCCTTTTTTGTTTTCACAATCGGCATCGGGCAGGCAAGCCCTTTACAATCGAGCATCAGATCAACAGCAATGCTTCCATGTCCTCCCATTTCGCTTCCCCCTCGTTATTTGTGTGCGATCTCGCCTTGCCAGTTCAGCATACCGCCCGTCATGTTGAATACATGCTCGTACCCGAGATTGGACGCATATTCACAAGCTTGGGCGCTTCTTCCGCCGCTGCGGCAAATGAACACTACCTGTTTGTCATTTCGGATTTCATGCAGGCGGATCGGCAAAATCGACAGCGGCAGCAGCTGCGCTTGTGCGATATGCCCTGCGCTGAATTCATCCGGATTGCGCACATCGATCAGAATCATATCTTCTTTTTGCTCAGCCAGTCGTTTTTCAACCTCTTGTGGAGAAATATCGTGCCACGCTTTGCTCATTATGTGTCACTCCTTTGTGCGGGGAATTTAATACGTATACCCCTATGGGTATTATATTATGCTCGTTCATTTCGTTTGTCAACGTCTCGTTAGGATTGTTGTATTGTATCCCATAAAGAAACAAGCAGCTGACCTAGACGCAAGTAGTACGTCCTAGTCTGCTGCTTGTTTGATGCTAAACAATCGGTAAGTCCCCGAACAGATCAGCGGTAACCGGTAGCATTCGCTGGTTTGCCTGCTTCTTGCACCTCGACGATGTACCGCCAGCTATCTGGCTGCGAGCCGTCCAGATCATAAAAGCCATACTCTTGTGCGAGATGGCCACTTGAGACGGAGTGCCCGTTCCACCTCGCAACCTCCGGATCGCAGGCCAACGCAGCAACCGCACGTCCCACATAACGGGGCGATTCGGATATGACGAAATGCGGTTCCTTCACCATCGCGTCGCGCCAATTTTCTTCCTTCACCCCAAAGTGATCCAGCATGATTTCAGAACGCATCCACCCAGGAGTCAGCGCCACTGCGGTGCATGGATAGGGTGAAAGCTCATGGGCCAGCGATTTGGCCATCCGAAGAACAGACGTTTTCGCGAGATCGTAGAATAGGGAGAGCCGGTACGTTTTATCGTTGTATTCAGCCGTGCCGTCCGTCATCTCCACGACCAGTCCCCTCTCGCTTCGGATCAGTAGTGGGAGTGCAAAATGGCTGGTAATAATATGCGTGTCAATCGCAAGCCTTAGCATGCGGAAGCCCCGTTCCAGCGAGTGCTCCCATACGGGCACGTTCCATTGGGTCAAATATTCTCCCCCCCACACATCGTTGACCAGAATATCCAGTCTCCCCTGTTCATGCTCGATGCGGGCAATGAGTGCCTGGACTTGGGCGGGGTCCAAATGATCCACTTGAACCGCGATTCCCCGTCCCCCCGCATTCGTTACAAGTTCTGCGGTTTCTTCAATCGTTTCCGGACGATTGTACTCGGAGATTTTTGTTCGGGTCGTTCGTCCGGTCACATAAACAGTTGCTCCGGCCGCGCCCAATTCGATCGCGATGCCTCGCCCCGCACCGCGTGTTGCTCCGGCCACCAGCGCTACTTTTCCCTGTAACGGTTTCATAAGCAATGACTCCTTCCATTGATCTACCACTGATTATAGATTGCCAACATGTCAGCTAGTGTCATATTAGAAAATTTCGCTCCGCCATCCTTTTTGGCGGAGCTGCGGCGACACGAAAAAATCCCCATCCGCTTGCAGATGGAGATTTGCTTGTCCTGCCTTTCGCTTAGGCCGGACTTTCCGATGTCGTCTGTTTTTGTTTGATGTGCAAATACCAACCAATTCCCACAGACAGGAGAATGGAAATGACGGATGTCCATTGCGCAGTCGTCCAATGGAACAAAAAACGGTGCGAGTCGCCGCGCAGCATTTCCAAGAAAAATCGCCCCAGATTGTACAGCACGTTGTAAATCAGGAACAGGAACCCGCGGGTCAGCCGTTTTTGCAGCAGAAGCATCAGGATTGCAAAAATCACCACGTCCATCTGCCCCTCCCACACTTCTGCCGGAAAGAGCGGCTGATCGCCGAAGGTCGCGCGGGCATTCGTCCCTTCGGGGTACAAAATTCCCCAGTTCCCACCGGTCGGATCACCAAACGCGTCGCCGTTCATCAGGTTAGCGTCCCGTCCGATGCTTTGTCCGAGAATTAGCCCAGGCGCACACAAGTCAGCCAGCTCCCAGAACGAAATATTGTGCTTGCGGACATACCATATGGCCACCAAAATCGCACCGACTACCCCACCCTGTATGGAGAGGCCGCCATGCCACACCGCGATGATTTCTTCCGGGTGCTGTGAATAATATGCCCAGTCAAACAAAAAAACCGCCCAAAACCGCGAGCCAATGATCGCACCGATGATCATTGGGACGGCCAGATTCAGTAGATGGCCGGCAAGCTCGTCTTTTTTCTGAAGCTTGGCCAATGTGACCGTCACACCGATTCCGAGCAAAATCGCGAGCATGAACAAGAGGGAATACGAGCGAATCGGGAAGGAGCCGATGAAACCGAGATATTGGTGCAAAACCGTCACTTCCTCACTGTTTGGTTTTTATGGAAAGAAAATCTGTCATAGAAATCATACGTTTTTTTCCGATTCTAGACTACCCTAACATTGTCCAGCAAACAACCGCAACGCATCAAAAAAAACCGCTGGATTTAGGCTTCCAGCGGTCACGTCTACATTTTTCGGATCATCAAGCAATACTTAGTCCATGCTGCTGCTCGCCATTTCTTCGCTATTTTTGTTGATGACCTGATCCAAAAAGCGAGAAATTTCAGCAACTGCCTTGATTTCGTTTGCTTTTTTTCCGAACCCGTGCCCTTCATCGGGGAACACCAGGTAGTCCACCTCAATGTCTTTCGCCCGCAAGCCTTCTACGATTTGGTCGGATTCTTCCTTTTTGACGCGTGGGTCATTCGCGCCTTGAACCACCATGACCGGTTTCTTCATATTGTCGAGATAGGTGACTGGCGATTGCTCGATCAGCCGTTCCCTGTCCCGGATCGGGTTCCCGATCCAAGAATCCATCCGTGCCTTCCAATGATCTGGTACGGATTCTACCATTGTAAACAAATTGGTTGGACCGCAAATATCGACACAGGCAACAAAATACCCCGGATGACGGCCAAACAACAGGAGACTCATATAACCGCCATAGCTGGCTCCCATCACGATGATTTGATCACGTGTCATTTTCCCGAGCTGAATCAAGGATTCGATACCCCAAATGATGTCACGTCTCGGCCCTCCACCCCAATCCCCTTCAATCAGCTTCATGAAACGAGTGCCGTAATTGGTGCTGCCGCGGAAATTGGGAATAAACAGATTGTACCCTTTTGCAGCGAAATATTGGAACCAGCCATAATACTCTTTACGTTCCAGAAATTGAGGACCGCCATGCGGAAACACGATCGTATGGCCGTTGCTCATTTCTTTTTTGGCTGGGTAGTACAGGCTTTCAATCCGCGTGCCATCATAAGAATCATAGTAAACCACTTCCGGCTCTACCAATTCATGCTCGCTGGCGCCGGGAACCCGGTTCTCGGTGATCTTTTGCCACTTGGCATCAGCTTTTTTCCGGTACAAATTCGCAGGCTTCGTCGGACTTGAGCCCAGCACATACACCGTTTTGGTTTCCGTCACCATCCATTGATAAATCACGTCAACGGGTATGGGCAGCTTTTCGCACTCCTTTGTGGCGACATTGTACCGATAGAGCGAGTCCCGCACACCGCGTGAGGTAGCCAGGTAGATGTCGCCTGAAGGCTGTGTCAGTTGGAACGACGCAATCTCTTCCGCCGGTATGGACATGACTTTTTTAAACGCACCTGTTTTCAGAGAAAACGATGCGAGATAATTGTACTCTTCCTTATAGTTGGTGAGAAAGTAGACCATCTCATCATTTGCGAATGTGAGATTCGCCACCTTATGCTCTTCGGTTGCATCGGGGATCAATGACAGCGTCTGTTCCCCGCTTCGTACATAGCCCTTCATGTTCGTGTGGTTATACCTTACAAAATAAGCCAGCGATTGTTCATCAGGGCTGATCGCCTGCAAATGGGTTTCGGCGTCGACACCTGTCAGCAGCTGCTGCTCATCCCCACTTTCCATATCATAGCAATAGATGTTGAGATAAAGCGGATTTTCTTTATTCGAGCCGTAGTAGAGGCGTTTTCCATCTTCAGAGACTGTGCCAAAGAAATACCGCTTCCCTTCGTCGTAGCGCACAGGTAGTGGAACGCCACCATGTGCGGCTACGGCATAAATCTGCATATTTTCGTCGCCGTCCTGATCGCTTGTGAACAGGATGAACGGTTGCTTTTGTTCGCTGCTCGCAACGATTTGAATCGCATCCGATGCTTGATGATGCTGTGTCAATTGATAGGGAGCAGCTGCCTGCTCGTCGATGGCCCATAGGTTGAAAACACCGCTGCTGTTGCAGCTCCATACCACGTGCCGCTCATCGGCGCTGACGGCAAAGCATTTGATTTCATAAGGCTGAATGAACTGGCTGATGTCTGGCGCTTGGAACGTTATCATCGAACTTCTTCCTCCTCTTGGGAACCTTCAAACACTACTTGACCGTCCAGCATGGTAAGCAAGACGTTTGCGCGCGGAATCTCCGCCACCGGAATGTCGAACAGATTGCGATCCAGTACAACGAGATCAGCCAGCTTTCCTTGCTCAATCGTACCGAGTTCCCGTTCGCGGAAGCTGCCATATGCGGGCGCGCTCGTATAGGCACGCAATGCCTCGGCAAGCGACAAACATTCTTGTTCGTTCCATGGCAAGCCATCGCTTCCCACCCGCGTCATCGCTGTATAGATCCCGAGAAGCGGATTCAAAGAGACAACTGGATAATCCGTACCAAAAGCTACCACTCCCCCGCTCTTCCGCAACGTCCCGATTGGTGAGTACAAGGCGAGGCGTTCCTCGCCCAGTAAGGCTGAAAAGATGCTGCGCTCATTGGTGACGATATGCTCCGGCTGAATGGAGGCGATGACGCCAAGCTGTTGAAAGCGATGGATGTCGTCTGGATGGACTACCTCTACATGCTCGACGCAATGTCTCGAATCGCGCGGACCATTTTCATTTGCGGCATGTTCAAATGCGTCCAGCGCCAGACGGACAGCCGCGTCCCCAATGGCGTGAAACCGTACCTGAAATCCTTCCCGGTCTGCAGCTGCCACCCATTTTTTGATCGTGTCCGGTGGAAATGGTGTGCTCCCGCGATCTTTTCCTTTCTCGCAATACGGCTCGACCATATACGCCGTCATGCTAGTGATCGCCCCGTCCAAAAACTGTTTCAGCCCAGAAAACGAAACCTTCCCTGTGGAATAGGTCTCGCGCAGCGCCAGCGCTTCCCCCAAATCCTCTTGGAGCGCCGTGGCAAAATGAATACGGACGTTCAATTCGCCTGCCACTTCGAACTCTTTGAACAGCGCGAGGTTTTGGTGACCGTTTAGCGTACGGGAACCATTCGAGTGCAGATCGTTCACCGATGTCACACCATAGCGCACCGCCTGCTGCAAAAATCCGCGCAGAAGCCGGATTCTTTCCACTCTCGGCAAGTCCCACGCTTGTTCAGTCAGCATCGATATGGCCCATTCGTACAAGATGCCGTTTGGTTCGCCGTCCTCATCCTTACCGATTCCACCGTAGGCAGGCTCCTCCGTCTCCCGGTTAATACCACCAAGCGCGAGCGCCTTGCTATTCGCCCACGCATAATGCGTTTCGGCATGCAGAAGCAGCACAGGGCGGTCGGGCAGCACCTGGTCCAAAGACTTTCGATGTGGCAGCTGTTGATCGGGCCAGTAGCCGCTATCCCAGCCGATGCCGATGATCCATGACACATCCGGCCTCGACTCCGCATATGCTCGAACCATTTCCACGGCTTCCTCTTCAGAGCGAGCCTTGCTCAAATTCAAGCTGCTTTCAATAAATCTCCCCAGCATCAGGTGCATATGGAAATCGTGAAATCCCGGCACGATGAGCTGATCCTCAAACCGGTACCATTTTGTATCCGGACCAACCCAGCTCTCTATTTCCTGCTCTGTGCCCACCGCAGCAATTTTTTGCCCCACGATCGCAATGGCTCGTGGAATCGGTTCCTCATCAAGCCCTGTAAAAACCGCACGACTCGTGAGGATGATTTCAGCTTTCCGTTCTTGATTCATCCCTTGTTTCCTCCCTTTCTACCACTAACGATACAAGTGACAAGCGATCATGCGCCCCTCTACCTCGCGCATCGGTGGAGCTTCTGTTCGGCAAATGTTGAGACAGGCATGACAGCGCGGATGGAATTTACAGCCATCGGGGGGATTGGACGGCGAGGGCAGATCGCCCCTCAACGTAATACGTTCCCGCTGTTCATCGGGGTCCGCAATCGGAACGGAAGACAGCAATGCTTGCGTATACGGGTGAAGAGGCTGGCCGAACAGCTTCTCTTTTTCCCCAAACTCTACCATCTCCCCTAAATACAGCACAGCCACTTTGTCTGAAATGTGTTCCACCACGCTTAAATCGTGGGAAATGAACAAATAGGTTAAACAATATTGCTCCTGCAAATCTTGCAACAGGTTGAGAATTTGCGCTTGAATGGAGACGTCGAGCGCCGAAACCGGTTCGTCCGCAATGATGACTTTCGGGCGTAGCATGAGGGCGCGTGCAATGCCGATCCGCTGCCGCTGACCGCCAGAAAATTCATGGGGATAGCGCGACAGATGACGTACTGTCAATCCAACAGCCTCGATTGTTTCCGCAAGCAAAGAATCGTGTTCCTCCTGTGGAACGCGATGGGCCACGAGCGGCTCCTTCAAAATGTTTCGAATCGTCTGCTTTGGATTCAGCGTGTCATACGGATTTTGAAACACCATCTGCATATGGCGTCGAACACGCACCATCTCTTTTTTATCTAACTTGCTGATATTTTTCCCCTCAAACAGGATCGTCCCTTCGGAAGGCTCGATCAACCGGAGGATGCACCGTCCTAGCGTTGATTTCCCGCAGCCCGACTCACCGACGATGCCCACTGTCTCTCCTTCGAATACCCGCAGGTCGATTCCGTTCACGGCATGCACGAACGTTGGCTTTTGCAGCCAACCGCTTTTGTTTGCAAAACGTTTTTTCAATCCCTTGATTTCCAATATCGGAGTGGTCATACGTTTACCACCGGTCTTTCCATCGTCTGCTCATACAGCCAGCAGCGGCAAATCGTTCGTTCATCAACCGGCAGCAAGTCCGGCATTTTTTCAAAGCATATTTTCATGGCATGCTCACATCGCGGGGCAAACCGGCACCCCGTCGGATATTCATCTGGTGGAGGTACGGTTCCACTTATGCTGTATAGTCTCTTCAATCCTTTTGACTTGTGCGGCGTCGAACGAATGAGTCCTGCTGTATACGGATGTCGCGGAACACGCAGCAGTGTTCGTACATCTGCCGTTTCGATGATTTGTCCGGCATACATGACCACCACCCGATCGCACAGCTCAGCAATCACTCCCAGATCGTGGGTGATCAGCATGAGCGCCATGTCCTTTTCACGACGGATTCGCTTGAGCACGTCGATGATTTGCGCCTGGATCGTCACATCAAGCGCTGTGGTAGGCTCATCCGCAATCAACAGGGCCGGGTTGCATGCGATTGCAAGCGCGATCATTACCCGCTGTCTCATGCCACCCGACAGACGGTGCGGATACTCATGATAAATCTCGTCCGCTCTGGCGATCCCGACCTGTGTCAGCAATTGAATCGCCCTTTGCTTTGATTCGTCCTTACCCAATCCCTCGTGCTTATTTAACACTTCATCGATCTGCTTGCCGATCGTGAGCACCGGATTGAGCGAGGTCATCGGTTCCTGAAAAATCATCGCAATCTCTTTTCCACGCAGCTTTTGCATTTCTTTTTCACGAAGGGTGAGTAATTCCCTGCCAAGAAAAGTGATTCTCCCTTCCGTCGTGGCATTGCTGCCAAGCAAACGCATAATCGATAGCGATGTCACGCTCTTACCGCAACCGGACTCACCCACGATGCCCAGCGCCTCGCCCTTTTTCAAAGAGAGAGTCACACCATCCACAACGGTGATCGTGGAGGATTTCTGGGAAAATTGGGTGGTAAGCCCCGTTACGTCCAACACATGTTCCATACGGGTGATCCCCTTTCCACTGTGCTTCGTTTCCCTCTCATTACGCACGGCTCTTGGTTTGCGCTTTCGGGTCAAACCAGTCTCGCAACGCATCCCCAAGCATATTCACTAGAAAAACGACGATCGTAATCGCGAGGCCGGGAAATGTGGCAAGCCACCAGCCGTCCAGCAAATATTCTTTGCCTTCATTGAGCATTGTCCCCCACTCGGGTGTGGGCGGTTGGGCTCCCAGACCGATGAATCCGAGTGCCGATGTATCAAGAATGGCAGCCCCGATAAACAGCGTCGTATAGACGATCAGCACATTCATGATGTTGGGAATGATTTGAAACAAAATGATCCAACGTCCCGAGCTTCCGATCGATCGGCTCGCTTCAACATAGCCCGAAGTCTTGACGCTCAAGGCTGCCCCCCTGACAAGGCGCGAAAAGCTGGGAATGGAGGAAATGCCGACTGCAATCATCGCATTCGTTTGACTTGGCCCTAATACGGCTACAATGGCGAGCGCCAAAATGATGCCGGGCAGCGCCAGCAACATATCCATGATCCGCATCAGAACATTGTCGATCCACCCTCCCACATACGCGCTGGTGACGCCGATTGCCGTTCCCAGAACAAACGTGATCCCGACGGACATCACGGCGACCGTCAGCGTGACGCGTGTGCCGTAGAGCATCCGTGAAAGCATGTCTCGTCCGATCGAGTCAGTCCCAAGCAAATGCTCGGCGGAAGGCTCTTGTAAAAATGCGCTGTAGTCCGCTTGCGCAGGATCGTAAGGAGCGATCCACGGCCCTACGATGCCAATGAGGAGGATCATGCCGATAAATAGTAGGCTGATTCTCGCTTTACGATTTGCCATCAGCTTGCCAAATCGTGCAAATGTGGGAGTGCGCAAGGATGCTGCTTTGGCAGGTACGATTTTGCCTGTAAAACTCATCTTGTTAGCCCCCTGCTTTCTCAAGATGCTGCTCGATACGTGGATCAAGCAACCCGTAAAGTAGATCGACTAAAATATTGACCGTGACATACACGAAACCCATGAACATGATGATCCCTTGAATAAGCGGAAAATCGCGTGATGCGATGGCATCGATCGCCAGTGTGCCAATTCCCGGCCAGTTAAACACTTGCTCGATGATGATCGCACCGCCAAGCAGCGTAGCCAGCTGCAATCCAACGATCGTCACAATCGGGATCATAACATTGCGAAAGGCGTGCCGGTAAAGCACAATCGGCTCGCTCATTCCTTTCGCCCGTGCCGTGCGGATATAATCATGATTCAGCACCTCGATCATTCCCGAGCGTGTCAAGCGACTGATCATCGTGGACGCGAGAAGTCCCAATGTTAAACCAGGCAGGATCAAATCGGTCAAGCCGGTACCTCCAGCCACCGGAAACCACTGCAGATGAACGGCAAAAACCATGATCATGAGCAATCCGAACCAAAAGCTCGGCAAGGACAACCCAAGGGATGCCATGGAAGCGATCGCATGGTCAATCCATGTATCCTTCCATTTCGCAGCAATGATCCCCGTCACGATGCCCAGCAAGACGGCGATGCCCATTCCTGTGACAGCCAGCTTCGCCGTCGCCGGAAATCGGTCCGTCAGTTCAACCAAAACCGGACGCCCTGTTTTAATCGAGTTGCCGAGTTCTCCTCTGGCCAACCCGCTCACATACGAGACATACTGGAACACGAGAGGCTTGTTTAACCCCAATCTCTCGCGCATTTCCCCGATCTGCTCTTTTGGCGCTTTGTCGCCCAGAATGATCCGAACCGGGTCTCCCGGGATGACATGGATCAATGCGAAGGAAAACAGCGATAAACCGATGAGAACCAGTAAACCTGATGCCAGTCTTCCCATTACATAACGCGTCATCATCCATTCACCCAGCTATCTTGAAAATTCCAATACACATCTTTATAAACAGTCCCTTGCACACGATTGCTTACTACCTGGAAATCTTTCGTGATATAAAGTGGAATCCAATACGCTTGCTCGACGATTAGCTTCTGTATGGCTTCATAGATTTTTTGTCGATCGGCTTTACCCACCGTTGCTCGCCCTTTATCCAAAAGCCCATCCAGCTCTTTATTGTCGATAGCGGCATGATTCATCCCGCCGATCTCCTTAGAATGCAGGAAGATCGAGATAAAATCAGGATCAAACTCGGTATAGTTCATGAACACCAGGTCGAATTCGCCTTTTGACGCACTGTCGAGAAGAGCGCCGAAATCCATGTTTTTGATCTTCACCTCGATGCCGATTTCTTTTAGCATCGCTTGCACCAATTGAGACTGCTGCGACCATCTCTCCGAGCTCAGAAGCGTCAGGCTGAGCGGCTGCCCGTCTTTTTCCACGATTCCTTGCCCGTTCGCCTTCCACCCCGCCGCCTCAAGCAACTGCGTGGCTTGTTCTGAGTCGTAATGGTAGGTATATTGCTTGATCGCAGGGTCATACCCGAACATATTCGGCGATAGCGGTCCATCGGCAACCTCGCCTTCCCCGAGCAAAATCGCTTTCACCATCGCTTCTTTATTGATCGCCATATTCAGCGCTTTACGCACTTGCACATCCTGCAGCGGTTTGCTGCGCAGGTTCATTTCGACGAATAAACCGAGTCCGCTTCTCATTTGTTCGAGAACCGTATAGGTGTCATTCTTTTTGTATTTTTTTACATCCTTCGGAGCCACATAGGTCGCAATATCGATTGACCCGCTTTCGAGCGCTGCCATCATCGTTTGGTTGTCTTTGATGAATTTGATGACCAATCGCTCGGGATGCACCGGCCCTTTGTTTTTGGCGTATGGCGACGGCGAATGGTACGACTCATTGCGCACCAGCGTGATCGACTCACCCGGTTTCCAGCTCTCGAATTTCCATGGACCGACTCCGACTGGGTTGCGTCCGTACTGATCGCCGAATTTTTGGATCGCCGCGGAGGATAGCGGCTGCAAGAAGCTAAGATTGCTCAAATTCAGCAGCAAAGGAGCGGATGGTTCCTTCAAGTGCATGACAAATGTCTGATCGTCCAAAGCCTCGATTGATTGAAGCGGCTGCAACCGGGTCCGCGCGTCTTTCGCTTGAGTTTTCGGATCTAACGCCCGTTCATAGGTCGCTTTCAACGCCTTTGCAGTCAATGGTGTTCCATCGTGAAACGTGATCCCTTTTCGCAGCGTAAACGTCCACGTCAACCCATCCTCCGTGATGTTGTACGATTCTGCCAAGTTCGGTTTCATCTCGTGGGTGTCAGGATCTTGGGACAGAAGCGTATCTCCGAGCAGCATCGCGATCGTGTCCGATGACAGCATATTGGTTCTCTGCACATCTAATGTATCGGGTTCGCTCGGCATCGCCATCGTGATCGTGCCACCCTCTTTCGGTTCACCGCTTGCCTGTTTACTTGCAGTGGGGGCGGCTGGTTCCGCCTGACCGGTTTCTGCGGCGTTGTTGCCACATCCCGTTGCACTGATCAATAAAAGACAACTCAAACCAACTGCCAAACCGATTGAACGCATTTTTTTCATCTATGAATCCCCCTTATGATGGATCAGCCGTTGTTAGTGATGTGCAGTTGATTGCGACACAGCGCTCGTACCATTCGCGGCAAACTCGCCAAGCTTGCGTATGACCTCACAGGTGCATGCAATCCCTTTCAAAAAATAATCGATCTTCATGTTTTCATTTGGCGCGTGATTCGCCTCGTCTGTATTGGCATAAGGGACGATGACAGAAGGAACCCCCAATATTTTCGTCCAGACATAATCTGGCAAGCTGCCCCCAACGGACGGCAAAATAACCGGTTCCTGCTCAAATGCGCAGCGCACAGCGCCCACAATCTCCCGTACAACGTTCAAATCCGCGGCAGTCCGCGACGGAAGCATGCCACCTAACCTTTTGACCTCGATATCAGCAGCGTGCTTTTGGACGTGCGCGCAAAACTTATGGAACACGTCATCAGGGTCTTGCTCGATGACGAGCCGCATGTCCATCTTGACGCACGCTGCGGACGGGATAATCGTCTTCATGCCCTCCCCCGTATATCCGCTATGAAAACCGCAAATATTGAAGGTCGGCTCCATCGAGGTCAGACGATGAAACGATTCACCTTCCAACGGCAAAGCCAGATTGGGTGCTCCGACCTGCTCACGAATTTGATCCGGTTCGAACGGCAGCTGACCAAGGAGCTTTTTCTCCAGCTCCGTCGGCTCGACGATATGGTCATAGAACCCTTCGATCAAAACCCGGCCGTCTTCACCCCGCATTGTCCGCAGCAGCTCTATCAGCTTCCAGGCTGGATTAGGCGCGATGTTACCGTAATTTCCGGAATGATGATCTCGATCCGCTCCTTTTGCAATCAGCTCCACGCTGAGTACTCCGCGGACACCAAGCAGGACGGATGGCGTCCCCCAATGCATCGGTCCATCCGCTGTATACACGAGATCACAGTGCAATAGCTCCTTGTTCGATTCCACGAATGATGCCAAATGAGGACTTCCGTTCTCCTCTTCGCCTTCCAAAATAAGTTTGACATTGATCGGCAGCTCCCCGGCGATATCCAGGTAGGTTTTGATCGCAAGAATTTGCGCCATTAATTGCCCCTTGTTGTCGCCTACCCCCCGGCAATAAATCCGCCCATCCCGAATCGTCGGTTCAAATGGCGGTGACAGCCATTCGTTAACTGGATCAGGCGGCTGGACATCATAGTGACCGTATATCAGCAGCGTGAATGCCTGCGGGTCACAGATTCGTTCGCCGTATACGACCGGATGGCCATCGGTTTCAAGCAAGCGCGCTTCCAAACCGACCTCCTCCATCAATTCCCGCAGCATCTCCGCACATTCACGAATCCCGATGTTCAGCGTGCTAATGCTTGTTTGTCGCAAAACGCGAAACAATTGCTCCACATACGACGCTTGTCGTTGCTCGATCATCTTTTTAAAAACGGATATCTCCATGACGTACCCCCATTCACTTTCACGTGATCGCCTGAATGCTATTGCAATTTTTCTGCCAATTTACGCAAATGGCGTATTTACTCGTTTTTTTCACTTTTGCCCAAGCGCTGCCTTGAAAACCAGCGAGCTCTTCACCCAAATACGCCCAAAAACAGCCTTCCAACTGTCCGAAGATTCGGTTATAGTTAAGAGAATCGAGAAATACTACCAAAATACCAATCACCCAAATACACCCCAGGAGGAATGGGTATGAACAGCTTGGTCCTGCTTACCGGCAGCACGATCACGAGAACCGTTCTGCATAGACAGTTGGAGGAAATCATCGGCGATTACGTGGGAATCACCAGCTTTTCCATCGAAGAAGGACTCCCCGAGAATCCGCTGGAAAACCAATTCATCGTGCTTTCCCATAAGCTTGCCGAGACCATCCCCTCCATCCAGCAATGCATTGGCCCTGGCTGCAAAGTCATTTCCGGAAAACGGATTATCAACTACGAAAACATCGACAAACTGCTGTGCTATCCAACCGGTACAAGCATCATGTTCATCAACGATTCGTTGGAAACGTGCATGGAAACAATCGAATCGTTGCAGGAGCTTGGCATCAACCATCTTCATTACATTCCTTGCTACCCGGGCAACCTGCAGTTTCCTAAAGTCGATATCGCCGTCGCCCCAAGCAATTTCCACCAAATCCCGCCTTACGTCAAAGAAGTCATTCGCATCAATCCGCGCTTGCTGGATATTTCGACGATCATCCAAATATTGGATCATTTTCATTTGACCGAGCCCGGTAATGTCGTTTCCCAGCGTTACATGCGAAAAATCATCCAGCTCAGCAAACGTCTGGTCGATGCCATGCAAAAGGCGAATGACTCTAACCACCATTTGCATCAAGTGCTCAATGGCGTCAACGACGGCATACTGTCGGTCAACAAAGCCGGCTACATCACGGTTTTCAACGAAGAGCTCGGTCATCTGCTGAACGTCAAACCAGAGCGTGCGATTGGGAAAAAGCTCCTTCATGTGTTGGACAATCCAGAGCTTGTCGCATTCATTCAAAACACGGACAAAGAAGAGGATCGCTGGTTTTCGCTTGGTCAAATCGAGGTCGTCGTCCATCGGTTCCAGCTCGACACAGACCAATCCTCCGTCGCCACATTCAAAAATGCGCGAAAAACAATCGAGTTGGAAAAAAGACTACAGCTCGAACTGCAAAAGAAAGGCTATATTGCAAAGCACACGATGGCTGACATAGTCGGACAAAGCGGACCGCTCGTGGCAATAAAGGAAAAAACGATGAAGCTCGCCAAAACGGAGCTGCCCATATTGATTGAGGGCGAGAGCGGCACCGGCAAGGAGCTGTTCGCCAGCGCTATCCACAACTGTTCGCAGCGGAGCAAAGGCCCTTTTCTTGCCGTCAACTTCAGCGCGATTTCGGAAGATTTGCTGGAAAGCGAGCTGTTCGGCTATGAGGATGGCGCGTTTACAGGGGCGAAAAAGGGTGGAAAAGTCGGGTTATTCGAACAGGCGAATGGAGGAACCATTTTCTTGGACGAGATCGGCGATACGAGCCTTAAACTCCAGGCACGACTCCTGCGTGTTTTGCAGGAAAAGGAAATCATGCGCATTGGCGGATCGAAAATCATCCCGATTGACGTCCGCATAGTCGCGGCAACCAACAAAGATTTGCTCACCATGATCAGCTTGGGGAAATTTCGGGAAGACTTGTATCATCGGCTCAAAGTGCTATTTCTTCATCTTCCCGTTTTGCGGGAACGCTCAGATGACATCCCCCTACTGATCGAATCATTCATGAAAAGAAGCGGAGCGGAGCAAATACGCATTATGCCGGATGTGATCGAGCAACTGAAAGCCATGCCATGGTATGGCAATGTACGTGAATTGAAAAACACGATTGACTATATGCAGGCGGTGTGCGACGGAAATGTGATCCGCCTAAGCGACATACCCAATAAAAACAGTTTTCAGGAAAGCTTGCGCTCCGTACAATCTACACCGGCCGCGACCGAGTACTCTGCGCCCGCCTCTTTGCCTGCCCCCTTCACGTTTGAAGACGAAGAACTTTTGTCACTCCTCGATGCGCTGTATGCCATCCGTGAAAGCGGGCAAATCCCGAACCGCAAGCGTCTCGTGGACTTGAGCCAAACATGGCGCAAGCCTTTGACTGAGCAGCAAGTGCGATACAGGTTGAACTTGTTGGAGCAACGCGGGTATATTCAAAAAAACCGCGGGCGGATCGGCACGACGTTGACCCCCAGCGGTGTCGCCAAGATACTCGCGAATCGGGCGAAGAAGCCTGGCATGTAAAGCATGCTGCTAAAAGCCACTCCATAGCCCCCAACTGATCATCATCACCAAAACGGAACAAACGCGAAAAAACCGTCTGCCTCCCCTCGGCAACGGTTTTCTTTCTTCATGAAAACATGAGCAATCTAGAGGAAAACAGCGAAAAACTGAGATTGACCCCCATGACTTTCGCTTTCATTTGCTTTTTTTACCAATGATTGTCGCTTTCATAAGCGAATAGCGACTTTGTGAAAAGAAAACGAAAAAGAGATAATAAAGGTGCAGCAAATACACGTAACATCTTATATCAGGAGGTATTTTCACATGTTGAAGTTATTGAAATCTGTTATCGAGTCGTTAGAGGTTCTAGATAAAGCTTATCAAGCAGGTGAAAGAAAACGCGAACTGACCTTTGCAGAAATGTTCAAGAAAGTAGCAGCCAAATAAATAGAGAGGTGATTTGATGCACGTAGATTGCAAAGTATGATCCCCTGGTCATTTCCAACATGGAATGAGCAGGGGATCTTTTTGTTTGCTTAGACGTTTGATTCGTCAACCGCCCATTTTCATCAATTTTTGATGGCAATAGGCATCCGTACAATCTCGAAAAGAGTTACCTCATACAATACATCAAATGCTAAGCAAGGAGGAATGAGTAATGGGCGGTAGCATTTTCGGGTTCGAAAATGGCTTTATTTTGATTTTGGTGTTGTTTATTTTGCTTGTAATTGTTGGCGAAGCAGATTGCTAAACATTTAATAAAACGTTGACATCTTACAGATGAGTAGGGTGTCTTTTTTTTATGGTTAATTAAGGGTCTGTCAAGAATTTTGTGTAAACCAACTCAACCAGTTGTATGAGAAGGTTTCATCCCCTATTCGAAAAATCTTTCTCCAGCCAATAGAGTCAAGGGCGTAAGGCAAAGCGAACCCTTGACTCTAT
>NZ_RHHQ01000021.1 GCF_003710825.1 Brevibacillus fluminis
CAGAATGTCCAAAATGGATAAGCGGTTCGTGTAAAAATCCACTTAACAAGAAGAGAAACCCCCAAATAACATGGGGTTTCTCGACAATCTGAACAACCAGGAATCCTGGTTGTTTTTTCTTTGTCCGCCTGAAAATCGCCCAGCTTGTAACAAAGTGGACGAATTCTAGATGGGGTTTATAGCCCGGTTGGGCCATACGAACCGAACGGGTAATTTGCTATGATCGTAAAGGAAAAGATGAGACGGATGGTGGTGATGGCGATGAAACACATCAGGATGGTTCTCTCGTTCGCTATCCTTTTTCTCCTGTGCTTACAGACGCCAAGCGTATCGGCACATGCCGGCTTGGTGGGAACAAGCCCGAAAAACGGGGAGATTGTCAAAGCTGCGCCGACGAAAATTACGTTGCGTTTCACTGAAACGTTGGAGCCAGGTTTAGTTTCCATCCGTTTGTACGATTGGAACGCAAATGAAATTAGCATTGAAAAGCCGAAGCTGCAGCGCGGCGATGCATCCACGGTTTACGCCGATCTGCCCACACTGGCGCAGGGCTCCTATACGGTTGTATGGTCGGTCGTTTCGGAGGACGGTCATCCGGTCAAAGATACGCTGCTGTTTTCCGTCGGCGTCAAAAGCGCGAGTGTGAAAGCGCCGAATGAAAACCCGAATGCGAAATACGCAGCATCGCTGAACAGCCTGTTCTTGATTATTACCCGATATGTGACGCAAGGAATGATCTTGTTAATGGGCGGGCTGGTTTTTGTCTCATGGCGGGCAGCCAAGCATTCGCTTCCGTCCTTCCGGGAGATACTGGGCAAAAACATGATGTACAGCTGGTTGCTGCCATTGCTTGGCATGCTTATGCTGTGGCTGCTGTATGAGGCGACTTTGCCGGAAGTCAATCTTACGAAAGCGCTGCTGAATGGCGACTGGGGGCTGCTTGGGCAATCGCCGTTCGCCGTCATGATTCTCGTATCGACGTTGCTCCTGCTGCTTACGGCAATTCCGAGAATGGAAACAGGGTGGTACATCACCATGTGGCTGCTGGTCGTGACGGTTCAGGCATTGGGCGGTCATGTGTGGGGAATCGAACCGCTGGCACTATCGATCATTGCGCGCGTTATGCATGTTTTGACCGTGTCGCTCTGGCTAGGAGCCCTGTTTTACCTGGTGTTGATCAGCGTGCAAGGCAAGCGTGAAAATGCGCCGTTCAAAGCATTTTTCCTGCGCTTGGTGGCGGTTGCAGCTTTCTGCACATTGGCGTCCGGTGCGGTTTTGCTTATGATCCAAACCGATTTTTCCAGCATTATCGGCAGTACCGGAACATGGAGCTGTCTGCTGCTTGGCAAGCTGCTTGCAGTGGCTGCTATGCTTTTCCTCGCTTGGCGCCAGACACGAAGCTGGCGTGGAGGCGAATCTTTGAAACAGACGCTTTTACGCGTAGAAACAATCTTGGGGCTGATCGCTCTGTTGGCAGGCGTATGGATGAGTCAAACGCAATATCCGCTTCCTGCCGCTGCGCACGATCATCAACATGTTGAATACAAACAGGGGGAATCGAAATGAAAGTACAAAAATGGTTGAGCAGCATTCTGTTGACGGGCGCTATTTTGACACTGGCTACTACAGCGCAAGCGCATGTGAATGTATACCCGAAAGAAACGACGACCGGAGCTTATGAAAAATACACCGTCCGCGTGCCGGTTGAAAAAGATGTGAACACCACGAAAGTGCGTCTGGAATTCCCGGATAATGTAAAAGTTAGCACGGTAATGCCGATTCCTGGGTGGGACTATGCATTCGAGAAGGACTCGGAGGGACGGAACAAAGCCATCACGTGGACGGCGACAGCGGGAGGCATCAAGTCTCACGAGTTCATGGAGTTCGCGTTCGTTGGCGCCAATCCGAAGGAAACGGGCTCATTAACATGGAAAGCGTATCAAACGTATGCAGACGGGGAAACGGTCGAGTGGACCGGTGACAAAGATTCCAAAACGCCGGCATCGGTTACGACCGTGAATGCAGGTGCGGGCGAGGATGATCATGGGGCTGCGCAAACGGCAGCGCCAGCTCAAGCAGCCGCACAAACTGGCGGAAGCAGCAATACGCTGCCAACCGTGCTTGCAGGTTTGGCTCTGCTCGTCGCGATCATCGGCTTCTTCAGAAAGAAAGCATAAGCAAGCTTGATTAGAAAACCTGGCTACGCCATGCTTTTTGGCGGAGCCGCGGTTGCTCTGTAGAACATAAAAAAGGCATCTCCTATGCGGGGATGCCTTTTACTTCTGCCATAGTCATTTTGCGGAAGCGGCTGTGGAAGCGGAAGAATAGGAAGAGGGCCCGGACATACACATCAAGGGTAATGCCCAGCCATACGCCGGTAATGCCCCAACCCATGTGGATTCCGAGTAGATAGATGCAGGCCATCCGCACCAGCCACATGCCGATGAAGGTGCTGTACATCGGTGTCTTCGTATCGCCGGATCCTTGCAGCGAGCTGGTGAGAATCAACAGCAACGCCAGTCCAGGCTGATAGGCGGCCATAAAGCGCAGGGCGATCACGACCATGTTGGCAATCACCGGGTCAGTGGTAAAGAAGGAAGCGATCAGGGGAGCGAGCACAAAGAGCAAGATGCCCACGATCGTCATCAAACAAGTCGCTAAGCCCATGTTGAGAAAGGCATAGGATCGCGATTCAGAGAACCTTTTCGCGCCCACCAGCTGCCCAACCAGGATTGAGGTGGCTACCTCGAAGCCGACACCAGCCAGCACCACCATCATTTCCATGTTGGAGGCGATCATATGGGCCGCATAGGCGTTGGTGCCGATATTGATGATCAAGCTGTAATAGAGAATGACGCCGAACCGCATCAAGAGTCGCTCGATCATGACCGGTGTAGACAGCTTGAGAATCGGCACGGTAAACGGGCTTTTGGTATACGGATGGTCATTCGGATGCTTGGAGAAAATGGCGAGATCGGATTTTTTCAGCGAATACAGCAAGGCAACGCTGCCGATCGCGCGGGCGAGGACTGTCGCACACGCTGCACCGGCTACCCCTAGACCTGCGAATTGGCCGATTCCGTAAATAAATACATAATCGAACGGAATGTGGATCAAATTGACCCACAGGCTGACTTTCATCGGCGTTTTGGTATCTCCACTCGCTCGAATGATGCTGCCGGCGATAATCATGATCGACATAAAAATAGTGGGAATTCCGACAATTCGGAAGTAGGCGGCTCCATCCTTGAGCACAGTGGGTTCTGCCCCCATCAGTTGAAGTAACGGTTCGGCAAAGAGAAACGTGATGATCCCGAACAAAATGCCTAACAGGACGGCCAAAAAGATCGATTGCCGGGCAATCCCGCGCGCCCGTTCATAATCTCCAGCCCCAATGCTGCGGGTAATCAGAGAGGAGGCGGATACCCCCATCGCCAGGCTAACGGCCATATAAACCGACATGAACGCGTTGGCGACGCCGGCAGCGGCTACCTCAACACTGCCCAGCCGGGAAACGAACAAAATATCGACGAAGCCGACCAGTGCCTGCAGGATTTGCTCCGTCATGGCAGGCAATGCTAAAGTGAGAATGATAGAAATTTTGGTGCGGAGGGAAGTTTGCCCCTCCTCCGCCAAAGCGGTTGGCACAACAATCACTTCCTCATGCATTCTTGTATCATAAGCTTGGCGCAGCTGAGTTTGCTCCCTGAAATCATAACAGAGAAACGCCAAAATAGCTTCTATCGATTGTATTTTTTTTATGAAAAACGTCTCGACGTTTTTCATTAGATTGAATGTGACCGCTTGCGGTCAGCACTTTTGTCCCCCGATGAGAGGGGGAAAACGGTTATGACCGTTTTTGCAAGGCTAAGACGAAGAAGGTGAAAAGCTTCCTATGAGGATCAACAAATTTATTAGCGAAACGGGTATCTGTTCGAGGCGGGAAGCGGACAAGTGGATCGAAAGCAAGCGGGTGACCATCAACGGGGTTATTGCCGATCTGGGTAGCCAGGCAGAACCGGGTGACGATGTACGAGTTGACGGCAAACCGATCGGTGTGAAAAAAGCGCCGGTCTACATCGCCGTGCACAAGCCTGTCGGCATCACATGTACGACAGAGCAGCACATTCAGGGTAATATCGTCGATTTCGTCAACCACCGAGAGCGCATTTTCCCGATCGGGCGGCTGGATAAGGATTCGGAAGGCCTGATTTTGATGACCAATGACGGGGACATCGTGAACAAAATTTTGCGCGCCGAGAACAATCATGAAAAAGAGTACATTGTCACGGTGGACAAGCGCATTACGCCCGAGTTTTTGCGCGGCATGGCCTCTGGCGTCAAAATTTTGGGGACGGTCACCAAGCGCTGCAAGGTTCAGCAGGTGGATGAGTATGTCTTCCAAATCATCCTGACACAAGGGTTGAATCGGCAAATCCGGCGCATGTGCGAAGCGTTTGGCTACCAGGTAAAGCGGTTGAAGCGCGTGCGGATCATGAACATCCAGCTAGGCAACTTGAAAAAAGGGACATGGCGCAATCTCGAGCCAAAGGAACTGAAAACGCTATTTGCTGAAATTGGGTATCGGCAGTAAGACTAAAAGCAAAAAAGCATCCCCTTCCACATGACAGCGGTGGAGCGGAATGCTTTTTTGCATGTAAAGAGGTTAATCACGGCTTTGAATGACAAGCAGATAGCCGCTGTCGATCTCTACCGTCCCCATATCGGCAACCAGCACATTGCTGATGCCAAGCGACTGTCCGATGGTGAGAGTCGCCTTGTGCAGCGGGTATTGAAAGCCTGTGAGCGTAATTCCCGTCACATCCATGGTGAGCGGCAGGAGTGATACGTGGGAGAAGCGGCTTTTGCGAAGCTGCACCGTGCGATCGATCAAAAGCAGCTCGTTGGTTTCGTCGACGATGCGGCACGGGATGCCTTGCTCCAGGGCGATGCGTAGCAGATGCACATTCGCCAGGCTATGGTCGAAGCGGGTGCCGAGCACGCCAAGCATTACGATTTCCCGAGGCCGATGCTCAAGTGCCCAGAAAAAGCCCATCTCTGTATCGGTCAGATCCTTCATGATCGGATCGCAGGCGTCCAGCTCCGGGCAGCTGTTTTTGATTTCCTGCAGTTCTTCTGCGGTAACCGAGTCGAAATCACCCAAGGCAAAATGGGGGGGAAGGCCGCGTCGGACCAAAAAGAGCGCCCCGCGGTCGATTCCCACCAGAACATCGTCGGCCTGAATATCCGTTACGGCCCAGTCGCCCAGATTGCCGCCGCTAAACAGTAAAATACGTCGATTGGAATACATGTTGTCGTCCCTCTTTGTTTCTAACGTTCGTGTTGATTTGAAATGATCATACCACGATCGGGAAGAGTGAACAAAGCGTGAATGGGCGATGTGGCGCTCTATACGCCCACGTGTCTGATGTACGTATTGATAAACTGATGGATGTTGGTGAGAAACGGTGGAATGTACCATTTTTCAAAGCCGTACGCGAGCAGCTTCTTTGTCTCGATAAATCGTGCCGTCTCATCAGATGCACCCATGACGACCGAAATCAGCCGCTTGTTTCCGAGTTTGGCCGTTCCTGCAAAACAATAGCCGGCTTGGTTGGTATAACCTGTCTTGAGGCCGTCTACTCCTTCAAATTGGATATCGGGATTGTTGGACGTGAGCATCATGTTGGTGCTGGTCACGCGGATTCCATCGTAATCGAGTTGGGAGGAGGACAGCCGCGTCGTCTCCAACACTTCCGGGTAATCGTTGATCAAGCGGTAGGCGAGCTGTGCGACGTCATGGGCGGTCATCACGGTCGATTGCGTGCCTTCTAAACCGGTTGCATTCACAAAGTGCGCATCGTCGGACAACCCCAATTCTTTCGCTTTCTGGTTCATCAGCTCCGCGAAGTTGGACTCACTGCCCGCAATCTCTTCCGCAAGCGTCACAGCTGCATTGTTTGCAGACGAGATGACCATAGCCTGATAAAGATCGTGGATGGTTAAGGTGTCTCCATGATGTACGGCGATTTTGGCTGCTTCCTCCTCGAGCCGTGCATTTGTGATCGGAACGCGGTCATCCCATTTGAGCGATCCGTCATGAATTTTCCCCAAGACAATGTATTCCGTCATCATTTTGGACATGCTCGCAGGCGGCAAGGGAGTGTCGCTATTGAGGGAATAGAGCAGCTTCCCGTTGTTGGCGTCCATGAGAACAGCTGCTTTGGCGACGACAGTAGGTGTATTTTCACGCCAATGGCGAACGGTAACAAACAAGATGACGATAACGAGGATGAAAAGGAATAAGCGCCTAGTAGAAAATTGCATGCTCTTGAACTCCTTCTTGTAAAAAATCGCTTTGCTCCATACTGGAACAGTATAAAAGTCAAAGTACAAGAAGGCGGAAAGAAAAAGTAAAGAAAACCTAAAGATTTTTCTAAATAAAAATTAGCCCCTTTTTAGGAAGGGGCGGATCCATTCAGACTCTTCAATTTAACGGTAAAGATCGTTTTTTCCGAATCGCTGTAGGCGGTGATGCTGCCTTCATGCAAGTCGATGATGCCCTTGGCGATCGCAAGCCCCAGGCCAGTTCCCCCGGTGTACTCTGAACGCGATTTTTCAATGCGGTAAAAGCGCTCAAAAATGTGCGGCAAGTCGATGCTGGGGATTGGTTCGCCATAGTTGGTCACATCGATGACGATATGCTCGTCCTCTTCGCGGGCAGATACGTCGACATAACCGCCGTTTTTTCCGTAGCGGATGGCGTTTTGCAGTAAATTCTCGAATACGCGCGCCAGCTTGTTGCTGTCCCCAAGCACCATCAGCTTGTCCATGGAGACTTCGGAGCGGCATTCCATCTGCGCCTCTTGCAGCTGCAGGCGGAACTGGACGATCAGCTGGCCCAGCATCTCGGCCATGTTGATCGGGATTTTGGTGATTGCGAGACCGGTATTTTGTACGCGCGTGTATTCGAACAAGTCATTGATCAGCGTGTTTAAACGCGTGACTTTTTGATAGGCGATCTGAATGTAATAACGCAGCTCCAGCTCGTCTTTATAACGGTCTTGCTCGATGAGCCCAAGGTAGCCGATAATCGAGGTCAAAGGCGTGCGCAAGTCGTGCGACACGTTGGTGATCAGGTCGTTTTTCGCTTGCTCGGAGCGTCGTTCTTCCTCAACAGCCAGCTTCAGCTGGGCGACAAGACGATTGATGTCTTTCGCCAGCTGCTTGGTATGCTCGTTGCCGTGCGTGGTGATGCAGACCTGGTGATCGAAATGGCCGTCTGCAATGAAACCAATTTCGGTGATCAACTGCTGCAGGCAGCGCTCCTCATACTTGCGTTTCTCATATCGGTAAAACAGATACAGGTAAAATAAAAATACGCTGAACAGAAACAAGTAATACAGCAAGGTGACACCGAGCGATTCGGTCAGCTGATAAAATTTTCCCGCGCCGACAAGGCTAATGAACGCATCAAGCAAACCACTTAGTGTAATGGAGCTGTCGATGAAGCTGAGCACGATGCGATACATCAGGCTGATTGTCAACGCTGTCAGGCCAATGGAAAGGACCAGCATGCGGATGATGCGCCATTTGGGCAGTAAGAGCAGGAAGCCTAGCTGGTTATTTTTCAATTTTGTACCCCACGCCCCAAACGGTTTGGATCAGCTTCTCCCCGTTTGTCGCTTCTTCCAGCTTTTCCCGCAAGTTGCTGATATGAACCATTACTGTTTTGCTCAAGCCCGCGCCGTTTTCTTTCCACACCAGTTCAAAAATCTCATCGGAGCTGTACACCCGGCCAGGATGGCTAGCAAGTAGGTACAAAATATCGAATTCAATCGATGTCAGCTTGATGAACTCGTTTTCCACTTTGACCGTATGGTTTTTTTTGCTGATTTCCAACGAATGAATCCGAATGCAATCCGCGCTGTTTACCTGTGGCGCGCTGCTTTGGAAGGAGGCGCGCCGCAGCAAGGCTTTGACGCGCACAACCAGTTCCAACGGATTAAAAGGCTTGATCATGTAATCGTCGGCGCCTGTCATCAAGCCGATGATCTTGTCCATGTCCTCCGCCTTGGCGCTCAGCATGAGAATAGGGATATTCGAGGTTTTGCGCACTTGCTTGCATACCTCCAGCCCGTTTAGCTTGGGCATCATCACATCCAGCACCATGACATCGATTCGCTCCCCAGCGAGCTTGGTCAACGCTTCTTCACCGTCATAAGCCTTATGAATGTCATAACCTTCATTCCGCAAGTAAACATCCAGAAGATCCACGATCTCCTTGTCATCGTCAATGATCAAGACACTTTTATTCATGCTACGTGTTCTCCTAATAGCTTGTCATTTGTCTGCTACTATTTTTATACAGATAAGCGGTGATGACAATGCTTAGCCGATATTGGTGCAGGCAAGTTTTCATACAGAATAGAACGAACCCCCTCTATTTGGCTACTGTGAAGTTATAAACAAACCTGTAAAAAAAAAGCAAGCAGGGGAGTTGCGTTTTTTGACAATTTAGATTAAAGTGAAATCAGTTGATAAAATTTATTTTATCGGGGGAATTTGCAGTGGTTACGATCAAAAAATTGAGCGAATGCACGTTTCTTCAAGCAGTGGAGGCATGGAACAAAGGCTTTGAAGGCTATTTTTTTGATGCGACGACGACGGTTGACCGATTTATTACCCGTTTTGCGTATGAAGGCTTGTCATCGGATTTATCCATTGTGGCTTTCCATGACGATCAGCCAGTCGGGTTGATCTTGAGCGGTGTCCGCACGATTGACGGGAAAAAAGTAGCGTGGAACGGCGGGACAGGTGTGGCATCCGCGTACCGCAAGCAAGGTGTCGGACGGGAAATGATGAAAGCGCTGATGGCGCTGTATGAGGAAGCTGGCATCGATGTGGCGATTCTCGAAGCATTTCGTCAAAACGAGAAAGCGATCGCACTGTATCAACAAATGGGCTATGAGATCATCGATCAGCTGCTTTTCTTGCAAAATACCGAAGCGTTTGAGACCAATCCGTTTGCCGACGCCAAGAAGCTGCCTTTTACGGTGAAGCACGGCATTCCGCAGGATGTGCGTCATCTCAGCTTCTCTGACACGTTGCATCCATGGCAGACCCAATGGCAGGGCGTTCGGGACGGGGAATCGCTAATTGTGCTGAATGCGGACGGACAAGAGGTTGGCTACGCCATATACAAGCGGAGCTTTGATGAATCGGGCAAACCGCTGCAGGTCAGCTTACTTCAGTGCGAAGTGCGGCCAGGACATGTACAGGCAGACGATATCGTACGTCTCGCATTGTCGCACGCATTCGCCCCGTGGGATGTGGCGTGCAAACGCACGACGTTTAACTTACCGGCATCGAAGGAGCGGGTTGTCCAGTCACTTGCTTCTGCTGGTTTCACTCCATCGATGGAACAAGTATATATGCGAAAAGAGCGATAAAAAAAGCAAGCGGATGCGCCTCGGAAAAATCGGGGACACATCCGCTTTTCTTATGCCTTGGAAGTCGTCCGATAGCGGTCGTACAAGGCGGTTTTACGGTCAAAATAAGGGGAGACACCGCCATTTTTGCGATTCTCCTGAATCAACTCCAAATCGAGCGTATGGATGATCACGCTGTTTTTATTGGTTTCCCCGACTGCCAGCGTACCACTTGCCGGGAAGGGGTGGTCGCTTGGCGCAAAGAAGCCTGCTTGGCAGTAGCCGGCGTCGATTTGCGGAACGTGCGGCAGCTCGCCGACGATGCCGCCCAGCACCACGAACAGCTGGTTTTCGATCGCACGGGCTTGGGAGCAATGACGCACGCGCCAATACCCAGCTGCGGTATCCGTATAGGATGGGCACAAAATGATTTCGGCTCCCATGTCGGCGACGATGCGCGAACCTTCCGGAAATTCGATGTCATAGCAAATTTGGATGGCCAGCTTGCCGTGTTCGGTATCATACACGCTGTAGCTGTCACCGGCTGTCAGGAACCATGTGCGGCGTTCTTCCGGTGTCGGGTGAATCTTGGTCTGGCGCTCGATCCGGCCGTCCGGGAAGAATAGGAACGCCGTATTCAGATAGCCGTCATTTTCTTTATGGATATGGGTTCCGCCGAGAATCGTCATACCCGTCTGACGGCTGATTTCGGTAAAGGTAGTCATATATTCGTCGGTGTGTCGATCCAGATATGCGCACGCATCCGGTGTGCTCATCTCCGGTTCCAATGCCAACAGATGGCCGGTCAGGTACTCGGGAAACATCAGCAGGTTGACTCCGTTTTCTTTTGCTGTTCGCACATGCGCGTTTACTTGGTCCCAGAATGCTGCTTTTGTTTTCAGCGGACCGATTTCATATTGTACGGAACCGATTGTCGTCTTTGCCATCGTAAGCGGCTCACTCCTTTATATCGGGATTTCTCCATTCCACCAAAACGGCTTTGTTGAGAGATTCCTCGTCTTCTACATAGTTTTCGAGAATCTGAATCGGGGTCAGGCCCTGCTTCAACATAAAGCTGAGCACTTGATCGTAAAGTTCGCCTTTGACGACCCGCTCCACATACTCTTGATCGCTCATGTGAGCAGCATGTTGATGATAGCCGGGAATGCGGCATCCCGCGAGAAAACGTTTGAGGCCCAATTGTGTGACCAATTGCTTGCGTGCCTCGTATAAAGCTTTGGCTACGCCAAATTTGCGAAACGTTGGCCGCACGCATACATCGATGCCGTACAAGCTGTCTCCATCAGGCTGGTGACTTTTGCGTATATACCCATTGTCCGCGACTTGTGCCCACGTATGTGGCTTTCCGTCATAGTGGATGATCAGCGAAGTGGACGATCCTGCGATGGTTCCGTCCGGGAGTACAGCAATCATCGCGCCTTCTGGAAAGGTTTCGATATGGGAAGCGATTTGCTCGCGACTCCACCAAAGCTCTTCAGGGAAGGGCGGAGGGAATGCTTCTCGCTGCACGTCCAAAAGACCGCCAAAATCGCCCAGCGTATAAGAACGGATCAGGATGCTCACATTGTTCACTCCCTTTCATGAAAGACTATCTTGCATAGTATTGTACCACGCACGGTTTCATTCGGGTATGATAGTCATGGTATAGTGAGTAGTGGGATAACACACCCAAGGACAGGAGTATGGAGTATGCAAAAAGTCGAATTGATTGCCACCGCCACTTTTGGTTTGGAGTCGGTTGTTGCGGAAGAAGTGAAACATTTGGGCTATACGGACGTCAAGGTAGAGAACGGTAAAGTCATGTATACCGCTGACCTGTCCGCGATTGCCCGCTCCAATCTGTGGCTGCGCACGGCAGACCGCGTTCGTGTGAAGATCGGGGAATTCCGTGCGACGACCTTTGACGAGCTGTTTGAACAAACAAAGGCGTTGCCGTGGTCCGACTGGATTCCAGCGAACGCAACGTTTCCTGTGGAGGGAAAATCGGTCAAATCAACGCTCTTCAGCATTTCTGACTGCCAGGCGATCGTAAAAAAAGCAGTGGTGGAAAGCCTGAAGAAAACGTACAAACAAGACTGGTTCGAAGAGCAGGGGCCGCTCTTCAAGATTGAAGTGGCGCTTCTGAAAGATATTGCAACATTGACGATCGATACCTCCGGAACAGGTTTACATAAACGGGGATACCGTGAACGGATCGGGACTGCGCCATTGAAGGAAACGATGGCGGCTGCGCTGATTCTGTTGTCGCGCTGGAAGCCGGACCGGGTGCTGATCGATCCGTTTTGCGGGTCCGGCACGATTCCGATCGAAGCTGCGCTGATTGGACAAAATATTGCCCCGGGAATGAACCGCGAGTTCGCCTCGGAGAGCTGGCCGATTATTCCCAAGGATGTATGGCGCCAAGCACGTGCGGAAACACATGACTTGGCCCAGTATGACCGAAAGCTCGAGATCGTAGGGACCGACATTGACGAGGAAGTGCTCTACATCGCCCGTGAAAATGCACTTGAAGCGGGCGTCGAAGATCAAATCCACTTCCAGCGGATGGCGATGAGCGAGCTGCGGACGAAGAAAAAATACGGATATATCATCTGTAACCCGCCATACGGCGAAAGGCTGAGCGAACGTCGCGAGGTGGAACGCCTTTACCGCGAAATGGGACAGGTATTCGGCAAGCTGGATACGTGGTCACATTACGTCATCACCTCCGACGAGCAGTTTGAGCAGTTTTTCGGCCGTCAGGCGAGCAAAAAACGGAAGCTGTACAACGGCAACATCAAGGTGGATTTCTATCAGTTTTTCGGCCCTAAGCCGCCGAGAATCCAACGGCCTGAAACCAGTTTGGACCATGATTGATGCGTGTACGCGAGGCGTCGCTAAATGAGCGACGCCCACCAGTTTTTTTACAGATAATAGGAGGAACCATGAAACGAGGAACACGTCTCGCCGGTAAACTCGCAGCGCTTGGCTTATGCGCAGCGCTCTTGGCCAATTCGGCCTGGGCAGCAGAGGGCACCTCTCCGGTGACGATAAACGAAACACCAAATGCAACGTCTGAATTGAATGTCAACGCACCTGTTCTTTTTACCGATTTGTCTGGAAGCTATGCCCGCAAAGCGGTGGAACAGCTCGCAGCCAACCAGTTTTTGAACGGAAAAGGTGATGGGAAATTCCGGCCGAACGACCCGATTTCCCGATTGGATGCGGCTGCATTGCTGGCAAAAATAGTTGGGTTGCAACCGAATGCACAGGCTGAGCCGCAATTCGAGGACGTCCCGCATGGGGGTCTGCAGGGAGCCTATGTCGCCACTTTGGCAGAAGCGGGAATCATCAAAGGAAGAAGTGAGGCAACATTCGGCGCCGGGGACAGCATGACACGCCAAGAGCTGGCAGTTGTGCTCCACCGGTTGATGGGGCTGGCCGGGGAAAAAGCTTCGGAAGACACAGCGACGGTGACATATCGAGATGACCAAGAAATCGCTGATTACGCTCAGGATGCGGTAGCCGCTGTTACATCCATCAAATGGATGCAGGGGAACAATGGCCTCTTTTCGCCGACGCGTGTCGTTTCACGGGGAGATGCTGCCGTCATTGCCGACCGCATTTTCGCGGCTAGACAGGCAAAGCTCGCCAAGGTCGATTTTGAAGTCGACAAGACCAAACTGACAATGGTAGCAGGGACGAGCGAACAGATTCATGTGACGCCGAAGGAAGGCGAAAAGCTGTATTTTTCTCCGATCTTTTCTTTTGACCAGGCGGAGGTTGGCCGGATCTTGTCCGACGGAACGTTTATTGCCGGACCGAAAGCGGGGAAAGGGACGATTACGGTTACCGTCGGGCAAAAAAGTGTAACCATCCCAGTGGAAATTACCCCGGACGGCGCCCCGAAAGAAGGGGAGGCAGCGGCATCGACCGAACAAAAAAACTCGCTGCCGACGAACTGGTTAGCGGAAGAAGGATATACGAATTACGGACCTGATAGTTTTACTTCCATTCAGACGACAGGACCTGTCGATACGTTTTTGAGCGATATGGAGAAAAAGTACCCTGGACCGGTGGGCGGATTGACCAAGCCATCAGACGCATGGACGGGCTATTTCCGCCAGATTGGTCGGGAAGTGACGGTGGCCTTGCCAGAGGCGAAGCGAATTTCGCACATTCTGCTTACGTTCCGTCAAGAGCGCAAGTCAGGTGTCGAGCTGCCACCCAGCATGGAGGTCGAGCTGTCCCAGGATGGGAAGGTTTGGTGGTATGCGGGAAGTGTGACCAATGATTTTTCTCCGTCCGACTTGACGCCGATGAACCACACCATGATGGTCAGTCTGCCGGAGATGGAGGCGAGCTATGTGCGCGTCCGGTTCCCGGTCAAGGTGATCGTATTCGCGCGCAACTTGCAAATTTGGGGTTCGGATGAACCGCAATCAACAGGCTCTGCTGCGCTTGCCCCAGTCCTGCTTGGTTCCGCCAAAGAGCGCACATCGCTTGAAGACCAAAAAGCGGGTGACCGACTGCAAAACATGCTGCTGGCGTATTCAGGCGGCTATGCAGAGCGCGGGGTTTGGACGAAGGATGACTTCCTCCCGTTTGTCGGGTATATCTCACAGGACGGAAAAGTCTTGGACCAAATGTTTGACAGCATCCTGTTTTTGCCATACCCCAACCTGCAGACTACGCAAAAAGGCTGGAAAGCGTATCTCGACGACCTGTTCCTGGGGGGCAGACAGCTTGACGCGCTGAATGAAGCGATGCGGGAATACAACGAACGGCGCGGCACGCTGGTCAACAATCCAACGAAGGAAAAAGTAGTGTTGACACTACCGTATCCGACGCCGACGCAAAACAATTTTGGGCAAGTATACAGTGATATGGTCCCATTTTCCTTCGCAGCTGACAAGGTGGGCGATGAGCGGGCATACAAGTTCCGCAAAATGGCGTTGGAATGGTATTTCAACGATATGATGAAGCGCTGGAAGAGCTCGGACTTCAAGTATCTGCAGCTGGAGGGAATCTACTGGTTCCATGAGTTTGTGGATGACGGGGCGCCGCATGAGCGGGAATTGATCCGGGACGCTTCCACGATGGTGCACCAAAATTCGTTGCGCTTTTACTGGATTCCGTACTTTGGGGCTGCCGGGCTGACTGAGTGGAAAACGCTTGGCTTTGACTATGCGTTCCTGCAGCCGAATTTTTACAGCGACAAGGAAATCCCGGTTGACCGGGTGGAAGGAACCTTGGCTGTGGCCAATCAGTACGGGATGGGCATCGAGGTGGAAGGCGACGAGCGGATGGTTCGGGACATGCGCTTCTATCGGACGTATTACAACCAGTTGATTGCCGGGCACAAGCTGGGTATCGATAAGGATAAAGTTCACGCCTATTACTACGGTTCCAAAAGCTTGTTGGAGGCGTTCCGCAGCAACTCGCCGCAAGCGCGCGCCGTTTATGACGATACGTACCAGTGGATGCGCGGGCGTTTTCAACAAACGGATTATTTGATGCCGGAAGTGGCGCCGGTGCCACCAGCTGATAGTACGACGACCACGCCGAGTACTACCACTACACCGGATACGACGACGCCGCCAGGTACGACGACGCCGCCAGGTGCGACGACTGCTCCGGGTACGACGACGACGCCAGGCACGACGACTGCACCAGGTACGACGACCGCACCTAGCACTCCGTCAACACCAGGCACGCCGCCGCCGGTGGCACCAGCTACACCGCAAAACAAGTAACGAAAAAAGGGTTAGTGGCATATGGCCGCTAACCCTTTTTTGTATAAAAACCGATCCAACAAAGCTTACATGCTCGCTGTGGTCCCCTTGCCATGCGTCTCTCCTGTTTCAAATGACGCGGGAAGCTTGCGGAACATGATAACATACAGATACGCGCTAATGAGGCCGCAGAGCAGGATGATGCCAAACACCCCTAGCGGTGGCATCCACTGGGACGCCGTGATCAGCAACGGGGCAAAAAACCGACCAATCGAAAATTGCAACGTAGTCGCGCCCATGTATTGCCCACGTTGGTCTTCCGGCGCATATTTGCTGACAAAGCTTTGGGCGACAGGCGTGCGGATCAGCTCTCCGAGTGTCAATACGGCGATACAGCCGAACAGAAGCCACACATTTGTCGTCAAGCCCATCATTGCCATCCCGAGTCCGAATATAATCGACGAAATGATGAAGGCGCGACGATCATTCCATCTTGCTGTCCAGTTGGTCACAACCAGCGTAAACAAAACCACAAGCAGCCCGTTCAGACCGACCATCCAGCCGAATAGCTTGGTTCCGCCAATCATAAAGGAAAAATCACCCCAGCTAAACAAGGGCTGCACAGGCACATATTCCTTAATGTAGACGGCCATGTAAAGGTCGAGCTGCATCATGATGATCGCGATCAAAATTCCGCTGATGATGTAGAGGGCAAACACCTTGTCGCTGAAAATGACGGAGTAGCTACGCCATTGCTCTTTCAGGCCAAACGTAGAACGGGACTGGGCAGCTTGGTTTTTCACCTCGCCCGGTAGCGACTCCTTGATGATGAAAAAAATGGCAAGTGTATAGAGCAAGGTGACCGCTGTACAGACGATCAAAAGCGGCGTGCGGTAGTAGATGTAAAAGAACGAGCCTAGAACGGGACCGAATACCACCCCAACGTTCATAGCCGTGTAGAACGTGGCGAAGACGTGGCGGCGATCCTCCTCCGGCGTCAAGTCTGCAACCATTGCGGAGCTTGCAGGCCAGTAGAAGGACCCGCCAACACCAAGGCCGATAAACGCGATATAGTCGATCCAAGGGGAGTTCGATAGCGTAAACAAACCAAGCATTACTGCTTGCAGACCGGCGCCAAGCAGCATCGTAGGGCGGCGCCCCAGGCGGTCTGCCATTTGCCCGCCGATCAAGCTTGCATACACACCGAGAAGCGGAGGAAGCATGAGCAGAAAGCCTGCTGTTTCCTTGCCAAACGCTTCACTAAAATGAAGGGCCATAAAGGGGAAAAACATCCAATAACAGACGTGGAAGAGTGTTTCCCCCAGCAGGCGTACTTTCAGATTGACATCCCATGTTAGCCAGCTCACCATGGCCACCTCCATAACTCACATATTTTCAAAACAAAACCGCGCACGAAGGAAAAAACGGTCATCAGATACAAGACCCATCCCTTGTGCGCGGTTTAGTCGCATTCCCTTGCCACGTGTAGCAGAAAATGCGAAAGGCGAAAGCTCACCCTGCCATCGAACGATAGCAATCGAGCCATTCGCCTCCATATCGATTCATATGGAAACGTCGGATGGATCAAGCATCCTGCCAATCAGAACGTCTTGACGGATATTCAGGGAGATCGCAGCTCCCTGAACGGGAACCGCCTACAACATTGATTTGACAGGAATGAACATTGATCCAACCTCCATTTCAACAAATAATTGGCAATTTCGCTTAAGGAGTAGCGTACCTCAACTGTAATATGAAAAGCAAGAAAATTTTGTCTGGCAGGAAAATTTCTTTTACAATAAAGAATAAAGAGGCTGGGTGCTTTGCGGTGGCGAGAGAACTCACCCACGGCTTGACCTGTGTTAGACTAAGAAGTAGAACCGAAATGATGGAAGGGGTTATGAGGGATGTTGGACCCACGCATTAGCAAGCTGGCGGAAAATTTGGTCGCTTACTCCGTAGAGCTGAAGGAGAAGGAAAGTCTTTTGATTGAGGTGCGCGGGGAAGGGCACGTCTTGGCCCGCGAGTTGGTCAAGCAAGCTTACGCGGTTGGCGGATACCCGTATGTTCGCTACATTGACGCACAGATCCAACGGGAAATCTTGATGGGCACGTCCGAAGAGCGCACGGCGAATCTGCGGAAATGGGAAGAGCAAATGATGGCTGACATCGATGCTTATATCGTGATCAACGGCTTCACGAACGACAGTGAAATGGCTGACGTTCCTGTGGAGAAGCGCCGCATTCACCAAGTGGGGATGCGTCCGATCATGGACCCGGTCATCAACAACAAGCGGTGGACCTTGCTGAACTTCCCAACAGCTGCGATGGCGCAAAACGCAGGAAAGCCAACCGCTGCATTCGAGGACTTTTATTTCGATGTATGCTCGCTTGACTACGCCAAAATGGGCAAAGCGTTTGAACCGCTGAAAGCGCTGATGGAACGTACGGACAAAGTGCAGATCAAGGGGCCGGGCACAGACCTGACCTTCTCGATTAAAGGCATTCCTGCAGTCATTTGCTCGGGTGAAAGAAACATTCCAGACGGGGAAATCTATACGTCTCCTGTGCGCGACTCAGTGAACGGCACGATCACCTTCAATGCAGCGACGGTCTATATGGGCACTAAGTTCGAAAACATCCGCCTCACGTTTGAAGCGGGAAAAGTCGTGGAAGCGGTCGGCAGCGACACCAAGCGTCTGAACGAAATTCTCGACAGCGACGAAGGCTCCCGCTACATCGGAGAATTTGCGATTGCCGTTAACCCGTACATCCTTCATCCGATGGGCGACATCCTGTTTGATGAAAAGATCGACGGCAGCTTCCATTTTACCCCTGGCCAGGCTTACGAGAGCGCAGACAATGGCAATCGCAGCGTCGTTCATTGGGATATGGTCAATATCCAACGCGCTGATTACGGCGGCGGGGAAATTTGGTTCGATGACGTGCTGATTCGCAAAGACGGCCTGTTCGTTTTGCCGGAGCTGCTCGCGTTGAACCCAGAAAACCTGAAAAACTAGAGTTTTGCCCCTCAATCCGCTACAATGGGAAAAAATGCGCGGATGTGAGGGGTTTTTTTGTGAGTCAGAGCAGATGGCGGGAATATGTGGCAACGGAAGCGGACACCGAGCTAACGGTCGAGCAAGTGATTCGGGAAAAATTGATGGTGTCTGGCAGAATGCTGCAGCGTTTGACCCGAAGCAAAGGTATCCAGTTGAACAGAAAGACCCCGTTTTTGGGACGGAAAGTAAAAGTGGGCGATCGAATCAGCGTGCGGGTAGTAGACAAACCGGATCCGGCAGCAAGTGCAGGGGCACAGATGCTGCTGATGAACCCGGATTTGCCAGCACCCGACGTCCTGTATGAGGATAACGAATACATCATTATCAACAAACCGGCCGGAATGATGGTTCATCCAGTCGGCGAAGGGCAAAATGAGACGCTTGTGCATGTGCTGACTGCTTATTGGGCGGCAAAAGGAGCGCCGGCTGTTCCTCATCCGGTCCATCGGCTGGACAAGGAAACATCGGGCACCGTGCTGATCGCCAAAAGCAGCTACGCCCACCAGCTGGCAGACCGTCTGCTGCGCGACAACAAGATCAGCCGAGAATATGTGGCGGTTTTGAGCGGAGTTGTTGCTTCTGACGAGGGGGCGGTCAACGCCCCGATTGCACGCGATCCTTTGCATAAGGTGCGGCGCCGCGTGCATGCCAAAGGCGAGAATGCCGTTACCCACTACAAAGTTTTGGCGCGGTCGGAGTCGATGACATTGGTGGAAGCGTGGCTGGAGACGGGGCGTACCCACCAAATTCGCGTTCATTTTGCCCATCTCGGCCATCCCCTACTCGGCGATACCCTCTACGGCGGCGAGCGAAGTAAAGCGACGGGGCAGGCGCTCCATGCGCACCGGCTATCGTTTGTTCACCCGGTCACAAGCGCTCCGATTGCAGTCGAAGCCAAGCTGCCGGCAGGGCTGGCTACTTTTATCGAACAGGAATTCAAGCAGAACATCTAACAGCAGGCTGCGGAAGCTGAAGGAATGACTTCAGTCTTTTGCGGCCTGTTTTTTTGTCTTTTAATCGGGTGGGAGCGTGTGGCAAAAAAATTTTTTGTGAAAGCGCATGCAAGTGTTTACACGCATAGGGAGCGAAGCTATAATCTGGATGTTGGTAGTCATGAAAGTAAGTAACCACTTGCTTGTTTTGGAGGTTTGAAAGAATGAATGAAGACTATACGGATATACACGAGGGCAAGGGAGCCGAGCAGGAAACGAGGCAGCGCATCATCGCCGCCGCCAAGCAGCTCATGGCGGAAAAAGGCTATAAAGGCGCAACCACACGAAAAATTGCTGAGCTTGCGGGCGTAAATGAAGTGACAGTTTTCCGCCATTTCAAAAATAAAGAAGGGCTTCTCGATGCTGCGTTGCTGGAAATGACCGCGATCCGCGACCCGCTGGAAGCGTTTGTCAGAGATTTTAGCGGTAGCGTTGAGGAACTGCTTGCTGCCTATGCGAGACGCTATTATGAAATTTTGGTCGAACGCAAGGACAGCTTCATCATCTGCATGTTCGAAGCGCGCGACAGGCCGGAGCTGGCGCAGTTGTTTTGCCGCATACCAGAAGCAGCCATCGAGGTTTTGCGAGCCGAGCTAGAGAAATTGGCGAGCCAGGGCATTCTCGACGACCAGAAGGACCACGGCGTTGCTGCCCATATGCTTCTGTCTACGGTTTTAATCGAATTTATTGTTAATCAGCACATTGGATTGGAAACAACTTGTCCGATGGATGAATACCAGGTCATGCAGCATGCGTCTAACATCTTGTTCACCGGGCTAAGAAAATAAAGCGCACGAATGGAGCGAGAGCGAACCATGAAAAACAAATGGCTCACAGTATTATTACTTTCCGGGCTGGTTGTCACGACGGCCGCATGCAGCCAAAAGGATAACCCGACAGCCCAACAAGCCCCGGTGGATACAAAGCAAGTTGAGGCGATGGCGGTCAAGCCGGAAAAAGTGGGACGGATCAGTGAACTGTCAGCCACACTGCAGCCTTATGAAGAAGCGACAATATCCTTTGAAGTAGGCGGGCGGATCACCCAACTCGCAAAAGAGGAAGGGGACGCAGTCAAGGCAGGCGAAGTGCTGGCTAGTCTCGATTCCCAGGATTATTCTCTCCAGCTAGCCTTGGCGGATACGACGGTGAAGCAGTCGGGAGCCGTGCTGAGCAAGGTCAACAACGGAGCGCGCGAGCAGGAACTACTGCAAGCCAAGCTGCTCGTGGATAAAGCGACCATCGGTTATCAAAAAGCGCAGGACGACTTTAATCGCGTGCAAAAACTGTTCAAGGAACAGGCCGTCTCGCAAAACGATCTGGACAACGCGAAAGATGCTCTGGACATTGCCCAGAAAGATTTGGAATCAGCCAAGCAATCATACTCGCTGACCACGCAGGGCGCGCGTGTCGAGGACAAAGCGGCGCAGCGCTCCACCTATGATCAGGCGCTGGTTGCCAAGCAGCAAGCAGCCCGCACGCTTTCGAAGACACAGCTGGCTTCTCCCATCCAGGGAACTATCTTGGCGAAGCTGAATGCGGCCGGCCAGCTGGTCGGCGCAGGAGCTCCCGTTTACAAGATCGGTATGATTGACACATTGAAAACCGTCCTGCCCGTTCCTGACTACGAGATCGGGGCGTGGAAGGTAGGAGATTCGGTCGATGTGGCTCTTTACGACCAGAAGCGCTCAGGAAAAGTAGCGAAAATTTACCCGGCGACGAACGAAAGCACAGGCACGATCGGGGTGGAAATCACAATTCCAAACCCTAAGCACGATTGGTTTGCGGGGCAAGTGATCAAAGCGAGCAAGACGATCGAAGGAAAAACCGGCATTTTTGTCCCTGCCGCAGCAGTCATCAGCCAAGGGGAAGCGCAGCCGTATGTGTTTGTGGTGAATGGCGGGAAAGCGGTCAAAACGAGCGTCACCATCGGCGTGCTCATCCAAAACAAGCTGGAGATCACCTCTGGCCTCAAGGAAGGGGAGCAATTGGTGACCAAAGGAGCTGACCGGCTGTTTGACGGTGATGCCATCGAGCTGACGGGAGGGGCCAAGCAGTGATCGGATACATCGTTAAAAAACGCAAAATCACACTGCTATTCTTTGTCATGGTCGCCATGGTTGGCTTCATGAGCTTTTTCCAGCTTCCCAGGCAAGATTATCCTGACATCGTCATAAACGTGGCGACGGTCACAACCGTATTACCCGGTGCATCCCCGGAAAAAGTGGAGCAGACAGTCACCAAAAAGCTGGAGGAAAAAATCAACGAGCTGCAAGGCATCAAGTCGATTCAGTCAACCTCCAGCCTGGGTGTTTCGGTTATCGTGATCGAAACGGAAGGTGATGTTGAACCCAAGCAAAAGTTCGACGAGCTGCGCAAAAAAGTGCAGGACGCCAAAGCTGATTTGCCAAATGACGCCAAGCAGCCGATCATCAATGATGACCTGAATCGTACCTTTATTCAATCGATTGCGGTCTATGCCGATACACGGGAACAAGTGAACAGCCTGCGTGATTTGCTGAAAACGTGGAAGGATCAGCTTCGTACCATTCCCAACGTCGCCGATGTCACGATTGGCGGGTTGCCGGAGCAAGAGGTACGTATTGATGTTGATACGCAAAAGCTGCAAAACTACGGTCTTTCTTGGGCCCAGGTCATGTCGGCGGTCAAGACTGAAAATGAAAAGATACCGCTCGGCGATTTGACGGTGAGCGACCGCACGTATCAGCTCAAAATTAATGAGACGCGCAGTATCGATGAGCTGAACAATATCATCCTTTCCAAAACGCCGGAAGGCTTTCCAGTCTATCTCAAAGACATCGGCAAGGTTACCATGTCGACCGAGCAGGTAAAAACGTACTCGTACTACAACGGAAAACCATCTGTCACGCTGAGCATCAACGCGGAGACGGGCAGCGATGTTCCCGATCTGCAAAAACGGGTTGATGCGATGATGGAGACTCTCGGAAAAACGCTGCCTGCCTATGCGCACAAGGAGTCGATCTACTCCCAAAACGAGCGGGTTAACGAGCTGTTCAGTGAGCTGGTTCGCGAAATGGGCATTGCGATCGTGTCGGTGCTGCTAGTATGTACGCTAGGCTTGAACGTGATCACCTCGCTTGTCGTGGCCATGGCGATTCCGATTTCGATCGCCGTTGGTCTAATCTTTCTGCCGCCGATGGGCATTACGCTCAACTTTATCTCCATCGGGGCGCTCATCATCGTCTTGGGGATTTTGGTCGATGACGCGGTCGTTGTTAATGACAACATCGAGCGCAGACTGTCCGTACTGCGTGAGAAGCCGTTTGATGCCTCCGTCAAGGGCGCGAAGGAAGTATCCATCTCGATTCTTACCGCGACCCTCGCAACCATGGCTTCCTTTGCCCCGCTCATGTTCCTGAGCGGAAACACGGGACAGTTTATCAGACCGATGCCTGCGATCATTTCGTTGACGATGCTGGCTTCTATGATCATGTCGCTCACGATCATCCCGATTTTCCGGGAATGGTATGAGAAACGCAGTAAAAAGAGCGTCGATTCCTACCGCAAGCCAGCAGGGCTTTTAGGCGTCCAGATTCATCAATTGACGCAATGGTATGCCAACCGATTGATGCCACGAATGCTGAAGCGACCGCTCTTGACCGGGATGGTCGGCGTTATGATCGGCACCGCAGCATACGGATTGATCCCGCTCACGCCGGTTCAATTGTTCCCCAAATCGGACCAAGAGGTGTTTTTGGTCAATATCCGCGTGCCGGTAGGAAGCAGCATTGAGAAGACCGACAAGGTGGTCGGCGACGTTTCCGATTGGGTCATGCAGCAAAAAGGCGTTACCGATGTAGCCGCCTATGCGGGAGAAAGCGCCCCGAAAATGTTCAGCGGAGATACCGATAATGGCTCGGGTATCATGGTGGGACAAATTGTCGTTAAATATGACTCGCATCAAATGCATGCTTCCGATATCATTGAGCCATGGCGAGTTGAACTGAAAAAACGCTTCCCGGAAGCCAGCGTAGTCCCGAAAGAGCTGGATATGGGACCACCGGTCGGCAAGCCGATCGCCGTGCGCATCTATGGACAAAACATCGATACGCTGCGCAGCATTTCCAAAGAGCTGAAGGAGAAAATCTCCAAAGTTCCCGGAACCCTTGATATCCAGGATGATATGGGGTTTGAGCGGTACACGCTTCAATTCGAGGTGAACAAAGACCTGATGCAGCAAAAGCTGGTCAATTACACTGAGCTGTCCCGCACGCTGCGGTTAGTCAGTGAAGGGATTGAGTTCAGCCAGTTCGATACCGGGAACGATCTAATTGACATGAAAGTATATTTGGAAAAAACGGATGAAGATCCGTCGATGATTTTCCAGCGTCTGACCGTCATGAATGCGTTGGGACAACAAATCCCGCTTTCGCAGCTCGCGCAAATCAAACCGACGTTCAGCATTCAAAAAGTGCTGCACCGCAACTTGTCGCGTGAAGTGACCATTTACGGTGACGTGAGCGGACGTACAGCTACCGATGTGATGAAGGATATTTTGCCGATCGTCAAATCGACACAGCTACCTGAAGGCTATCGCTATGAAATTGGCGGGGAAACATCGGAGCAAACCGACATCTTCCTTGATATGGGTAAGCTATCGATCATCGTAGTGTTCCTGATCTTGATTTTAATTGCGATGCAATTTTATTCGTTGACCATGCCGGTGCTGGTCATGAGCACGATCTATCTTGCCTTTGCCGGAAGTCTGATCGGGCTGTTCATCACGCAGACGCCACTTGGCTTCATGACGATGATGGGCGTGATCTCGCTGTCCGGGATCGTGGTGCGAAACGGTATCGTGCTGATCGAATTTATCGAAGAGGCGCGTCATGCTGGCACAGAGCTGAAGGAAGCGGTCATCCATGCGGGTGAGGCGCGGTTGCGGCCGATCTTGCTTACTTCCTTTACGGCGGTAGCCGGTTTGACGCCGCTTGCCCTGACCGGCGATGTGCTGTTCAAACCGCTGGCTGTGACGATTATCTTCGGTCTGCTTTTCTCCACGATGCTGACGCTGATCGTCGTTCCCGCCTTCTATATGGTATTGGCGAGAAGGAAGGCAAAAAGGCTCGCGAAAAAAGCAGCAAAACGTCCTGATTTGTATGGAGAGCAGGTCGAAGTATAAAATGAGAGTGGAATGAGCAAGGGGACCTGGCTACAGGTCCTCTTGATTCCTTTCAAAGAAAAGGATGGTGGAGCATCGTGCTGCAGGAGCCGGAACTGTTACATGAGGAAAAAGTATTTAAAGACCCGGTGCACCGCTACGTCCATGTCCGGGAAAAGCTGATTTGGGACCTGATCGATTCTCCCGAATTCCAGCGTCTCCGCCGCATCCGCCAGCTGGGGACAAGCTATCTCACCTTTCATGGCGGCGAGCATAGCCGTTTCAACCATTCACTAGGCGTCTATGAAATCATGCGCCGCATTTTGGAAACCTTTGAAGGCAGAATTACGCTGACGAGGGAAGAAAAGCTTCTCTGCCTTTGCGCAGCGCTGCTGCATGACGTTGGGCACGGTCCGTTTTCCCATTCGTTTGAAAAAGTGTTCCGCTTCCACCATGAAGAATGGACCAAGGAAGTTATCACAGGCGATACCCACATCAATCAAATTTTGCGCAGAGTCAGTCCGCAATTCCCGCAAAAAGTGGCGGAGGTCATTGCCAAGACCTATAACAACAAGCTGATCATCAGCCTGGTTTCCAGCCAGATCGATGCTGACCGGATGGATTACTTGCTGCGAGACGCTTATTTCACCGGCGTCAATTACGGCAATTTCGATATCGAACGCATTTTGCGCGTGATGCGCCCCCATGATGAAGGAATTGTGTTCAAATTCAGCGGCATGCATGCCGTCGAAGACTACATCATGTCCCGCTACCAGATGTATTGGCAAGTCTACTTCCATCCCGTGACACGCAGTGCGGAGGTTGTCCTGAACAAAATTTTTCAGCGTGCGAAGCATCTGTATCAACAAGGCTTTGCTTTCCAGCGGGAACCGGTCGACTTGCTGCCGTTTTTCCAGGAAAAGCCGACGCTTGCGGATTATTTGGCGCTTGATGAGTCGGTAGTGTTTTACTTCATGCACCAGTGGAGCCGTGACGCTGACCCCATTTTGTCGGACCTGTGCAACCGCTTTCTTGACAGGAATCTCTTTCAATACGTCGAATATAATCCGAGAGATTTTCGCCGCTTGAGCGAGCTGAAACAATTGCTCACCGACGCCGGAATTGACCCGGCCTATTATCTGGAAGTTGACTCTTCCTCCGATCTTCCTTATGATTTTTATCGCCGCGGAAAAGAAGAGGAGCGCATTCCGATCATGCTCCTCATGCCGAATGGCGAAGTTGCGGAACTGTCGACAAAGTCGGAGATCGTCGAATCGATTAGCGGTAAGCGCCGCTTTGACTATAAACTCTTTTTCCCGGCGGACAAGCTGGATGCGTTGCCGCGCGAGGTCGCGGATGAGATACGAAAACGTCTAGGAGTGATGGAGGATGCTTAACGGTCACGCCAAAATTTTGCGCCTGATTGAAATCGCAGGTGAGGTAAGCGGCCGCAAGAAATTGCACAAGATGGTGTTTATCGCGAAAAAGCTGAATGTAGATTTCGATGACCGTTTTCAATTTCATATGTACGGACCGTATTCGGAAGAATTGACGTTGCGTGTTGATGAGCTTTGCAATCTGGGCCTGCTTGACGAAGAGATGGAGACAAAGGGCGCGATTCAAAAGTATCGATACATACTCAACGAGGTCGGCAGCGATTTCCTCCGTTTTCATGAGGCGGACCTCGGCTACGGGGAGGCGCTAATTCGCCGGATGAACCAGGAGAATTCCCGGTTTCTTGAGTTGGTCTCTACCATTCTCTATTTCGATACGCTGATGTATGAGGAAATGAAGGAAAAAGTTTTTACACTAAAAAGCAAGCAAAAATATACAGAGGAAGAGATTTTGAAAGGACTCGCTTTTGTGGACGAGCTTCGTGGATTACAGCACTGATCAGGAATTTATTATGTTGAGCGTGAAGTCGTTCGAAAAGCCACACCTGCTGATTTTTTTAGTGGGTGTTTTTTTATGGAGTGCTACGAATGTAATATGGGGAAAGCTCTGCTGCACATGCGGCGGAGTTTTTTTATTGCGAGTAACCCAACTTTTTTTGTCCCAACTCGGGAAGCGATAATAGGTAAAACGTTGGGAGGGATAACGGGATGAACAAGCTCTTGGAGAGGACGGGAACCGTACGGAAATGGGTCATCGTGATTGTGATTTGCGCACTCTCATTTGTCGGCGGGTTATTGGCAAGCAAGGCGGAGGAAATCGTGGATATCGGCGACTTGTCGCCTCAATCGGATATGCAGTGGGCAATGGAAAAGGGGTTTCTCGATTCGGGATTGCAGGAGAAGGACCCGATCACACAGGCGATGTTTATCAAGATGCTGGTGCTTGCCTATGGCCCGAAAGAAAATGGGCTCATCGTGCCACAGGGGGCGGAAAATCATTGGGCTGCCCCTTATTACGCGACAGCCAAAAAGGAAGGCATCATAGGTTGTTCCTGCATCATCAAGCCCGACAGCCCGCTCTCTGTAAAGGAGGCAGCCGACCTCGTCACGCAAGCCGTCATGCATGCAAGTGAGGGAGACATCGGTGCAAACGAAGTCGCCGGATGGACCGGGAAACAAAATCAGGAGGAAAATCAAATAAATGTAAAGGAATCGGCAGGACTCATACGGAAAATGGAGGAGACGATTCATGGAACCAGTTGACGGAAAATAGAGATGGACGATGGAGGGGGAGTTTTTTATGAAAAAAAGCATGCAAATGGTAGTAGCAGTGGTAGCCATTTTGGGGACAGCAGCAACCTATTCGCCGAGCTTTGCCGCGGAAAAGCCTGCTACGGTAGTAGCCCAATCGGATTATGCTGCGCACCCGTTGAAAAATAGTATTGATTACGTACTGAAGAATCGGTTGATGTGGACGTTCCCAGATGGAAGTTTTCGGCCGGAGCAGGTGGTGACGCAGGCGGAGTTGGTGACTAGTCTGGTGACAATCAAAGGCGTGAAAAAGGCCGCACCCGTGCCGGAAATTGCAGCAGGTCACTGGGCCAAGGCAGCATATGAGAAGGCGAAAGCGGATGGCATGCTGGACGGGGTGACGATTCGACCGTATGCGGTTTTGACGAGGGAAGAGGCGGCTTATTTGGTTATTAATGCGATGCAGAGTGTGAGGAATTCTCGGGGGTTAAAAAATAACGAGAATTATTACAAAAATCTACCCAATATTCAGTTTGTAGTTGGCTATCGTTGGATTCCGAAGAAGGCAGGTAAATTTCCAAATGGGGTCTCTACTACGGCTTATGATGGGCTATCTAACTATACTAGAGCTGAACAAGCCTTTACTATAAATCAACTTCACGTGGATCTAAATGAGATGGCACAAGCTAATAAGCTAGCCGATGAATTTCACACTTCTTTGAAAGTAAAAAGTGGAGTTATTAGTGGGAAAGCTGTAACTGGAACTAATCAAGTAAACACAGATATAACTATTTTATATAAAGATGGTAAGTTTAAAATTATAAAAACTGATAATTCGGTGTTTCGAGAAGATGTTAAAAAAGTAGCTCGAGTTATATTTGGAACAGTAACCCCTTATAGAAAAGGACTGGTTGAGTATAGATATGATTCTTTTGATCCGCCTTTAAGAGAGCGTAGGTGGTACTGATGAAATTAAAGGCAGTACTAATTCGAGTATTGTTTATACTTTTTATTGTTACTCTAATAACCAATTTTTCGCCAAATAGCAAACAAGTCGTGAATGCAAGTTCCAGCGATCCTAACCCACATTCTATAATTTCTGGTTTTATAAATGTAGATAAAACTGTCAGGGGTACGCCAGATAATAAATTACAAATATTAGGTAATCCAGATGCAGTAGGAGATTTATCAAAAATGTTCATTGCTGATGTAAACGTTAATGAGTCCATCAGTGGTCGAGCAAATGTGTTTAATATTTACAGCAGAGACGGTGAAGTTGTAAAAACTGAAAATGGTTATCCGTACATAGACGAAACAGAAATATATGAATGGACTACAATCTTTGGTGGAAACCCTGGGTTTATGAAAAGTGAAAATGGTCTGTTTGCTTCTACGATTATAGGAGGGACTAGTTATAATTTCACCCCCTACAAAGCCTACCTCCTCTCCCGCATCGCATCCATGTCTGGCGGGAAAGGAGAACCCATCACCTACAAACTAAAGCCCGGGGCAGACCCAAAAACAAAAGACCGTGACGAAGAAGTCTACTACGCACAACTAAACTTCAAAACATCCCCCCGCCCACAAGGCGGCATCGACATTGGGCCCAAAACAAGCGTCAACGTCGGAGAAGCCGTCCCCATCAGCTTTTGGACAGAAGACTACAGCTACTATGACCGCGGCATCAAAGTTCTCAGCTACTACATTTACAACCTTGACACTGGAAAAGTTGAAGTAGAATTCCGGGATCAAGAGAAAGAATACAACGACCCAAGAGGCGATGGAGCGAATTACGGAGGCACAGCAAGCCCCTACAAGCTGGCGATAAACGGCCAATCGTTCACCCCAACTAAGCCAGGCCGCTATGAGGCGCGCGTGCTGATTACGGACCTACACGCCCGCAACAGTCAAAACGCACCTGCGGTCGACGGGATGGGTGTCCCTTATGCAAAGCCGTTCACCGTCGGGGGAGGCATTTGTACCCCGATCCAATCAACCATAAAAATTTCCGGCCAATCCGATCAGCTGTTGACCTCCGGTGGCAGCTACAAACTTCCCCAAGGAAAAAACACAATTAATAGCCTCACCTTCCCTGTCTCGGGCACATTGCAGATCGATGGCAAGACGATAGGGACAGGCACAACCTTCAGCAGTATTTTGATCGATAGTGACCGGACAGTAACGTTCACTCCCTCGGATTCTACTAAATGCGAATGGTCCTTCCGATTTTTGAAAGCGGACCCCGTTTCGACAGAGTGCTCGGACTGCAAGGGGGTGCTTGCTGTCCAAACCTATACGGCCAGCGGAAAAGGGGAATTGAACGCGATGATTCCCTCGGGCGGAACCCAGTTTGTCGCCAGTGATGCAGACTACTTGCGGATTGAGACGACAATTCCTGGAAAATGGTATGACGGCAGTGGAAACATCATCCCAATGTCTGCAAACGTGAAGCCAACCAGTTTCACTGATGGTTCTTTCTATCACAGCAGCTTCACAATCAAATTCGTCAGTGACGACGGCAGCTATTGCTGGTGCAAAACATTCGAGCGAAAAGGAGCGGAAGGCAGCGTTTCTTGCCCGACCGTTTACCGGGAGGGATATGGCACCGTAGATAATGGAGGGACGATCACGGATATCCCGTTGGGAGGATCGCTGAAACTTTCAGCTACCTATGTGGATGCCAACCGGGACAAGCAGTCGGCGAATCTTTACTGGCTGATCAAGAAGCCGGATGGTACGACTGTGAAGCAGGTTTGGACGTCTAATGATAAAGGCAGCTGGGGGCTGTTTCCGAGCAGCTTCTTGAATTTGCCGATTACGAACGGCTATGCACCATCCGACCAAATCATTCAATTCGATAAAAAAGGAACCTATACAATTTCGTACAGCTATGAAGGACTTGCTGGGGAACCGTATGATTCGTGGCGGGCAAAAAACTGCGTGTGGTCCATTACGGTAACGATTATTGACTCGCAGAATACAGTCTGCAGTGATTTTTCCTACGATGTCGAGCTTGATGGACAAAAAGTGATGCTAACCGGGGCAGGCACGCAAAGCTCACCATATGTTTTGAAAGTGCCAAAAGGTGAGCCGAACGAAGCGATCTTCCGATTGCTCTACAAAGGTAAACCGCAGCAAGCAGAAGGGTACTTTGAAATCAATTCGACGTATGGCAAGCAAGGAGCATGGGATACTGCATTCTCCTATGATTTTGGACCAAACAAGGCGAATGTCCCCGAATTTACGCTGTTTGCCTTTCCACGCGATAAAGAAGACTGCAAAACTTATTTCAAAATCATCTGGGGCGAACCGAATCCATTCGTGTGCAGCGATGTGTACGTGACCGCGAGCGTGAATGGCGCCGAAACTCCCTTGACGGGTACAGGTGCACCCGCTGATCCATACAAAATGGAACTGCTCTTGAATAAGGATTACAACGTCGATTTTAGAGCGTTGCTACACAAAAATGGTGCAGGGACAACCAATGGCATTGAAAGCGTAACGTGGGAGCTGACAAATGGAAAAGGCACGACATTTGTCGGGACCGGCACCACGTATACGCGAGCGTTCAAGGAAATTTCAGCAGGAACATACTCGCTAAAAGTCCGCGTGAAAGGGAAAGGACAGCTTGAACCTTGCCCCGATAAGCATCTGATCATCGAATTCCGCAGCCTGACGTGCAAAGACTTGTTCATCCAATACAAGTTTTCCACCGATAGTAGATGGTCGGTCGATACGGGAAGCGATATCACGACATCGCCCGGCAAAATCCATCCGATCCTTATTGATGCAAACACAGGCATCAAGCTTGTCGTGACCTCTGATAGTCAAACGCCTTCCGTACAAAATCAACTGAAGGTGACGTGGACTGTGACCGACACAAAGACGGGTAAAACCATTACCAACGATTCGGCGTCACCCACTGTGTTCTTTGAGAAAACTAAGCTGGTTGAAACGAGCTATTTGGTCAAAGTGAAAGTGACGGATGCCGCCAATCCTGCCTTCACCGGTTGTGAGCTGTACATCAGTTTCGATTTGACCAGCAAAAATTCCACTTGCGATGCTTTTTTTATCCATGTTTATGCATTTGCCAATAAGGACCAGACGATCGATCAGGCACAAAGCTTCCACAACTACAATGGCAAAACGATCAAACTTGACAAATCGGCAGCCATGTATTTGATCGCCATCAGCAAAAGCCCGATTGACATCGATGACGGATATTCCGATTCGATAAATGTGGATTGGACGGTTCCGGTGCCATGGGTAGACAGTCCGCTGTTCGATGACAAGGAAGTGAACTGGACTGTTTTTCAAAAAAGCCCTGTCCCCGAGGGTAAGTACAAAATAATAGGCAAGCTCAATGACAAAAACTTCACGGCTAAGTGCGATTTTGAGGTAACCATTGTCGTGGGAGAACTGAAGGACCCTGAAGAACCGACACCGTGTACGACCTGCAATCCAGGAGGCGGCGTAGAGGGCGGAAGCATGAAAATTAAGGTATATGATTCGAGCAATCGGCTGCTGGTCAGCACGGCGGATGGCGTGTGGGAAAGGGAGCCAGCACGTATCGATGTAGAGATCGACCAAAACAAGCTGGATACTGCTTTTGCTAAAGTGGACAGCGAAATAAAGAAAGCGATAGACGACAAAAAAGCCGAGCTGCTAGCGAAATATGCGGACTCCGTCTATGAGAAGGTGAAAGTGACACCAAAGCCGGAGTCGTGGGTTTCCAAGACGAATGCCAAAACCGTATGGCCGACGTCCATTCCGCTAACGGTGACAGGGCCGGGAATTAATAAGCAGTTTTTGCTTTCACCAAAAGTAGAGAAACAAAGCAACATGTATGAAGGGACAGTCACTCCTACGCTCACGACCTGGAACCAAATGCTGAACAGTGCTGATTATGTTGTAAAAGTAGATCCGTTCGCCATCGATGTCCCTTATCAGGTAGATTTCGCCGTCACCTATGAAAAATGCGAAGAGATTGACGACCCGAATTGGGTGCCAGACCCAGAACAACCGGTTGAAAAAGCGCCGACCATAAAAAAATGTATGCCGGGCACCGATTCGGCATCGATTAGCAACCAGTTCACAATCACTGTATTGGGAGATCAAACAAGTTTTGAAGTGTACGAGCCCAATGCGACCGGATCATTGGGGCACACAGCTGAATGGACGGAATACCATGCGCGGGATCGATACGCGAACAACCAGGCGAATGATTTTTACGCCGGAGAACGGATATTGGCTAAGATTGAACTTTTGCCGAAGCATATGCATCCGTTCAGCAAGCAGTATCCCAAAATCAATGCAGCGCAAGCGTGGATTCTGGAAACGGGAAAACGGAATACGACACTCCAATCCAATATCAACCTGTTGGCATTCTCACCGATTTTGTGGAAAGGCGCACAGCAAACGATCGCGAAGCTCGGGGCACGTGAAACCGGTGTGGATACGCCTTTGATGGGAGATAAACAAAAAGGATTCGAAAAAGGAGGCAGTTACGCAGTCTATTTTCACATCCAATTTGCCTATCAAGTAGAGAAGGGCTTCGCTTTCGGCAATAAAGTCGGGATGTCAGGTCATGAGCAAACTGACTATAAGAGTGTTTTCCGAATCATTGCGAATGCATGGGAGCGCCAAGGAATCCGTAATCACACAAAGCAATAAATATTTTTGCGGCCTCCTCTGTCTTTTTATACCGTTAAAGGTAGAAACAAGGAGGAGGGGGTTCTTTCATGGCGAAACTGTTGAAATCGATGATATGGCTGCTTACTCTCGTACTCATCGCCATCCAACCGGTCGCAACTGCAGCTTCTGCAAAATCAAAACAAACAGAAGGGCTGTTTATCAAAGAGAAGGCAGCTTGGATTGAGAATGGGCGGCTTTATGTCCAGGTCGAGCTTGAACGCGAATACCCACGCATTGCGCTAACAGTCTCAACGGGTGAAGAGACAGAGGAGATCAGCTTTGAGGATACTGATCGTGCGGCCATTTTGATCGACACACAAGCGCAATTTGGTCAGGTTCTCTTTTCAATAAAAACTTACGAGGATCAGGAGATGGTCGCCAGTTCGTTACTCCGAATCGCAGACCATGAATCATCGTCTGTGGGGAACTCACTACACCTTCAAGTCGAACAAGCGAATTGGAGTGATCAAACGGAGCTATCGAATACACTTGAACTGGAGTTACTCACGAATGTAGATGCGATGCCACAAGCCATGATTAAAAAGCAGGCTGAGAGGTACGAGAAAGACTGGAAAAAAAGTAAGCAGAAAAACGAGCAGATGCCCGGGAAGACATCCAATCAAGACCGTTATGAAATTGAATCGAACGACACCATGAGTAAAGCGGATTGGATAACGGCGAACCACAGTGGTTATGGAAGGATCGGCAAAGCGGGAGACATAGACTATTGGAAAGTAAAGCTCCCTGAGAGCGGGAATTTCACAGTTTGGCTTGGCGAAATGCCTACCAACCAAAACTACAATGTCTATGTTTACGATGCCGGTGGAAATGAAGTGAAGCGTTCTGAAAACAATGCAAGCATGGATGAGTGGATTGACGGGCTTTCGGGAGAGAGAAACCAATTCTTCTATCTTTTGATAAAAGGTGAGGACGACTCTTTTGACAAGTACGGCTATTATCGATTGAAAATCGACTTTGCAGCGGAAAGTGTTGAAAGCAAGCCGGATGAGTATGAACCGAATGACGAGGCAAAACAGGCAACATTGATTCAATCTGACCAAACCGTGCTTGCCACCATCCATACGTTGAAGGATGTCGATTACTATAAACTATCGTTGGACATGCCTTCCACGATTTATCTCGAATTAAGCGATATTTCCGAGGAAATGGATTTGGATTTGTTTTTGCTTGATTCGACAAAAAAACAGGTAGGCCGGTCGGAAAACCCCAAAAATAAAAATGAAACCATTTCATACAGCGGAAATCCTGGTGATTACTACATAAAGGTGGCAGCCTCGCAAAAGTCAAAACTTTCACACAAGCCATACAAGCTGTCTGTAGGCGCCAAAACCATCCCTGTAATTCTGATCCCTGGGATCGGTGGCTCACAGCTGGCAGTGGATAATGGGAAGGTGACGTGGATCAATGAAGTGGACGTCGCGAGCAACCAGATCATTGAGCGCAACCTTGCCTTGATTCCTGTCTCACCCGGAAGCAATAAGGTCACATCCAAAAATGGCGTAACCATCACCCCTGTTACGGAGGAGTACGGGCTGGATGGAATTGAGAATCTCACTGTCATGTCTAAAATGGGCAATCAGTATCATGATCTGATAAGTGATCTACAGGATGCAGGTTATGAAAAAGGAAAAACGCTCTTTGGTTTCCCTTATGATTGGCGGCTTGATATTCGAGAGCAGCATCCCCTTTTCCAAAGCAAAATCAAGGAGGCCCTGGTTGCATCAGGTGCCCAAAAGGTTCAATTGGTCGCCCATAGCATGGGGGGAATACTGGTCAAAGATTACCTGTTGGCTGATTCGCGGCGTGCGGCACAAATTCACAATGTCATAACGATTGGTACACCTTACCTTGGTGCCGCTGCTGCTTCCAAAGCTTTGATTCAAGGATACAACTTCGGAATTCTGCTTCTTATGCCGCTAACAGGATTTAAAATTGCCGAAAATGCGCCTGCGGTATATCAACTGGCCCCTGGGGACGAATATGAAAGGCAAATGCTCGCCCAATTCAACCGCACAGTTTACGGATATATCGACCGGCTTCAAAAATTCAACCCATTGCCTCTTTCCGAATTGAAAAAAGAGTATCCCAACAAACCGCTTACGGCTTTGGCGCAGAGCCGTAGAGCGGTGTGGGACAATAAATACCCCAATGTTAAGCAAGCTCATATTGTCGGCGACTCGCAAAATACGATTATCGGGTTAAACCGTTGGGGAGAGCTGCCGATCAATCAAAATCCAAGTCTCTATATCGAGTACATTTTTGGCCGCGGCGATGGTACGGTTCCGCTTTTCAGCGCAAATAATCCGGGAAGTACGAAAGCGAACATCTTCTATACAAAAACAGATGGGCACATGGAACTTTTAAAAGAAGCGCCTGTCCGAAAACAAGTGATGAGCCTTTTACGAGGAAATGAAGGAACGGTCGCAGGAATCCAAAAAACGCCGCACAATGTAAAGCAGCAGAGCTTGACTGCATATTCGTTCACAGGCGATAAGAGCGATTTCCGCGAATTGCAGCTTCATATTCGAAATAAGGAAAATGATCAGGTAGAACTGGTCCAGTTTACTGCAGAAGGCGATTTGGACCGTGAGCAGTCCACGAAAAACTATCTGCTAGAAGATGCGGTGGGTAGTGGAGAACGTTATAACCTCCAAATTATTGTCGAGACAAAAGCTGATCTCGAAATCATCGTGGATGACGGCAGAGAGAACGGGTTGTCTATTTCTTCCTATGACAGTAAAGATGGCCGAACTGCCAATCAATTGCTCCTGAAACAAGCTGGAATGAAGTCACCACAAAAGATAACGATTGAACATAATCGAAGCCAGCGAAACGTAAAGGCGGACGGAAAGGCACTGAAAATAATGCCGCTTCAATTTGACTGAAGGGTATGGGGAGAGGGGAGCAATGGCGAAAAAATTGGGAGTTTTGGCGATGAATCTGGTCCTCTTGCTTAATGGGTTGATTCTTTGGGCAGTCACGTCCATTACGATCACGGGAAAGTCGTCTATCGATCCATTGCCGGGGGTTGCTGCCTTCTTTTTCTATGCGATCACGACGATCGGCGCGAATTACCTGTTATTTCGAATGGCGGGAGTAAAAGCAAGAAAAGATGCCTTCACATTCTCACTATTCATGGTTGGGGGTGTGGCATTCCTCATGGCCATTACCCACCTCATGTAGATCTTAGGAGATTGAATAGAATGAAATCTGCTGCGAACAACCGCTGTTTCTCGATGCAGCATAAGTGGGGGGAAGCATGAATCGCTCATCAAAGCGCATCGTTCTGGCCATCGTATGGTATCTTTTTCTTTCCTTAGTCGGGTATTGGTTTATCGGCGTGTATCAGATCATCCCATTGCAGTCAGGATTTGAAACAAGAGAAGAAGTGATTGCGACGTTGGTGACCCACATCCTCTTCGCCGATTATGCGTTTTCCTGTTACTTTCTCGGCTGGTTTCTTCTTTGCAGAAAGGACGACAGTCTGAAGGTATTCGTTTACACGCTGGCGACAATCCTGGTAGTGAGCATGTACATTGTTGCGATGAAAGTATCGACGCAAACAGGCTGACACACCAAGGGCGACATCCTTAATCCAACCCCAACCGCTTTCATCCTCATACCTGTCTGTTCCACCTAAAAATTGCACATCCTCTGCTCTTCACGGTACAATAGTAGTAATGAAAGATCCGGTACAAAAAGTGTTACCGATAAGGATAGAGGGGTGTGTGAAAAAGTGGATCTGTTCGACAACAAAAAGAACTCGGGCTTTACAATCCTCAGCGGAAAAACGGATGTCCACGGCGGATTCGGGCAGGGAGTACTGGACCTGAATGCCGTGTCGTCGGTAATCATTGACGGCGAGGAAGCTTATATCGACATGGGGGCGCTGCATGCGAAAAGCGTCGTTGAAAAAGGAATCAAATGGACAACGAACAAAGAAGAAGTGCCAAATGGCAAGCCGTACTGGCTCGTTTGGGTGACGGTTGACCGCAAAGAAGCCGGGCCGTATTACGCAGGCGCGACTGCTTGTTACATGGAAATCGACCGGGAAGCTCGCCGCGGCTACAAACTGCTCGTCGACCATGTCAATCGAATGGACTACTCGATGAAGCGCCGCATCATGCTGAGTGAGCTGGATGATACCAGCAAGAAAGCCCTGAAGAAACTTTTGATCGATAATAATGAGACGATGTGGCAAAATTCCTCTGACGAATTGAAGGAAGCTCTTGCTTAACAAAAAGTCAAGAATCAAGCCGATTCGTACAATAAAATTGAACGCTATGTGAACAAACGGTGAAATCAATTGTACGAGGCTTCCAACTCAGGTAAACTTATGTTTACAACTGCATACATGTTATACTAGGTCAGCAAACAGGGAAAGAAACCGTCATCTTTCCCTGTTTGTCTTTATTATGGTTGTAAAAGTAAGCGCTTACTATTCGACTTGAAAGCGGTTTCTACTGGAAAAAGACTTTTCAGTAATGAGTAAGAGGGGATTACGGCACACTACTTCTGTATGAGCGAATGATGCTACAAAAACGGTCATGACCGTTTTTCCCCTCTCATCGGGGGACAAAAGTGCTGACCGCAAGCGGTCTCATTCAATCTAATGAAAAACGTCGAGACGTTTTTCAGAAAAAAAGGAGTGTCATGCCTTGGAAACGTATAACCAAATTCCGGATCAGGAGCAGTCTATCCAGTCGGCAGGAAATGCTGCAAACGATAACTTTGCGAGACATGGCGGTGTCCATTTCCGCAATAATGCGTCTGCGCAAGAAATCAACAACTATATACGGAAGCTGCCAGCAGGGAAGCGGGAAAGCCTGTTTGAGGTACTCGATCAGTTGGATCAGGCTGGTTTGATTACGGTCCTCAATGACCATGTTTTCACAGACGGAAACGGCGTAATCGGCGGAGACACGGGGAACGATCGAGGTCAAAGCGAACAAGCGTGAAACAATGTAGCTGCTGGGCGCGAATCAACTCCGATTCAAGCCAAATTACTGCAAAAAAATAAAACCGTCAGCTCGATCTGCTGACGGTTTTTTACAATCAATGGCTTAGCTAAATGCTTATCCAACAATGATTAGGGAGACCACAAACCTCTGACGCGCTGCCATACCGATGTTCCTTCCGGGGGCTTAATCGGTTTCGGCTTTTCATTCGGGTTGGGCAAATGGTCTGTGCAATAATCTTGTGGTTCTGATCCGAGTGCAAAGTACACCAGTTTTGGTGCCGGGCAATGCTCGGTAGCGAGTTTGCCTGTTTCCATGTCCACGTAAACCGAAGTGACCCTAGCGGGTATATCAAAGAGGGCAGGTGGTTGCTCCTTTAAGGCGCTTTCCATGTAATCCGCCCAGATCGGAGCGGCTACGCGGGCGTCCTTAATCGGATCAATTTTTTTTCCTTCATCGTACCCGACCCAGACCGTTGTAACCAGCTGCGGCGAAAAGCCGACAAGCCAGGAATCATAATCTGTTGAACCGGTTTTCCCGGCAACCGGCCGATTTAACATGTTGGCGACACGATAAGCGGTGCCTTGCTGTTCAAATACACTCTGCATCATGTGCGTCAAAATAAATGTGGAAGCAGGATCGACGATTGGGGTCTTGGCCGCAGTCTCTTCGACCAGCACCGTTCCTTGGTTGTCTTCAATTTTGGTGATGGCCGTCAACGGAATCTTTTCACCGTTATTCGCCAACACGGTATAGGCACCTGTCATCTCAAATGGAGAGACGGGCGATGTGCCCAAAGCTAGTGAAGGAACAGCTTGCAAAGGGCTTGTAATCCCCAACAGGCGAGCCTCGTCGACGACTTTTTGCGGGGTGATCTGCTCAATGGTTTTCACCGCATAAATATTGTCTGACGTTGCGATTGCTTGCTGCATGGGAATAAAAGCATTGGCATAATGATCGCCAAAATTGCTCGGAATGTACTCTTTGCCGTTGTCATACTTGAATACGGTCGGTTCGCTTTTCATCAAGGTCAGCGGTGTGAACCCGTTTTGCAAAGCAGCTAAATACAGAATCGGTTTGAACGAAGAGCCGGGCTGCCGCAGGCTGAACACTCTGTCATACTGGCTTTTTGCATAGTCACGACCGCCGACATACGCTTTGATTTTACCGGTAGAGGGTTCTACGGAAAGAAGGGCTGCTTGCAGGTCGGCATTTTCTTTCGGCAAATGCTTGGCGAACGATTCCTCAGCTTTTTTCTGCATGTTGTAATCTAGGGTCGTGTAAATTTTCAAGCCGCCATGTAGAAATTGATCTTCATCAATCCCGTATTTGCTTTTTACCAATTCGGCGATGTAATCGCGGAAATAAGGTGCACTCAGGACCTGCCGCTGGGAGCCTTTGTCGCGGAACACCAGATTCTCATGGTAAGCGGCTTCTGCCTGTTCAGCGGTGATGACGCCATCTGCCTGCATGGCTTGCAGGATCAGTTTTTGCCGCGTTTTGACTTTGTCCATGTGTTTGTATGGATTATAAATCGATGGACCTTTTGGGAAGCCCGCCATCGCAGCGCTTTCTGCCAGCGTCAGCTTGTCGGCATTTTTGCCAAAATACGTTTGGGCAGCGGCTTGCGCTCCGTATGCGGATTCTCCGTAATAAATCTGGTTCATGTACATCTCAAGAATTTCTTCCTTGCTGTAGTTCAGCTCCAGCTGTGCAGCGAGGATCGCTTCCTTGATTTTTCGTTCCCACGTTTTATCCATGGTCAAATACAGATTGCGAGCAAGCTGCTGCGTGATCGTACTCGCGCCCTGAACTTTGTCCATGCTGGTGACGTTGATGTAGGCGACTTTTGCAAGACGCTTGAGGTCGAAGCCGTAATGTTCGTAAAAACCTTTGTCTTCGATGGCGATCGTGGCTTGCACCAGGGATGGGGCGATTTTGGACAAAGGCACGACCACCCGATTCTCTCCTTGGTGGAGCGTATCGAGCACTTCACCACCTTGGGCGTAAATGGTTGTCGTTTGGTTGATTGTGGCCGCAGGTAGCGGTTGTGAGCGAAGATAGAGAATAAACAGCAATAAGACAAAAGAGGCGCACAAAACCAGAAAAATCCCCAGCTTGATCAGCCGTTTCACTCGGCGGAGCATGCGGATTAACGAGGACTCGCGAATAACCTCCATAGGTCGTTTTCCCCCTCTCGATGTGGATGGGATCATTTTTTGGGTCATGCGTGGGTTGCTCGCATAACGGACATACTAAGCCGAAAACCTTTTACATAGCAGTATGGGTAAAACTAGCAATTGTTATACTTGTCCGATCACTTCTGACAGGCTCGGGAGACGTATGGCTTCGCGGTTTCTGTACGCAGAAAATTTACTTGCAATTTGGATGGTAGCCACTATAATTCAATTTGATGTGAAGAAACCCAAAAACCCTAAAGTTCCGGGCAAAACCATCAAAGAATGTTTGGTTTTTATCTAAAGGAGGTTTGGTGTTGTATGAAAATGGAATTGTGGTATACCGAAAAGCAAACAGAGGACTTTGGCATTACGGCCAAGATCAGCGAGACATTATATAGTGAGCAAACTGAATTTCAGCAACTTGATATTATTCAAACAAACCAATTCGGACGCATGCTGGTGCTTGACGGCTGTGTTATGACAACCGATCTGGATGAGTTCGTGTACCATGAAATGATCACGCATGTTGCACTCAACACCCATCCAAACCCGAAAAAAGTTCTGGTAGTAGGCGGTGGCGACGGCGGAGCGATCCGTGAGATCGTGAAACATGCTTCTGTCGAAAAAGCAGTTTTGGCTGAAATCGACGGCGGCGTAATCGAGCACAGCAAAACCTACTTCCCACAAATCGCTTGCGAATTGACTGGCAATCCGCGTGTTGATGTTCAAGTCATCGACGGCATCAAGCATATCCACGATCACAAAGGCGAATACGATGTGATCATGGTTGACTCCACTGACCCGGTTGGACCGGCAGTCGGCTTGTTCGAAAAAGGTTTCTACCAAGGCATCTACGACGCACTCAAACCTGATGGCATCCTGGTTGCGCAAACCGAATCTCCTTGGTTCCACAAAGAACTGATCAGCCGTGTGTTCAAAGATCTGAAATCGATCTTCCCAATCACGCGTCTGTACACAGTGAGCATTCCAACTTACCCATCCGGCCTGTGGAGCTTCACCATTGCTTCCAAAAAACATGATCCGTTGGAAGTGGATGCAAGCAAAATCAAAGATCTGGATACGAAATACTACTCGGCTGACATCCATCACTCCGTCTTCAAGCTGCCGAAATTCGTAGCTGATCTGACTCGCGAATAGGAGGAAACCACTACATGCGTTTTGATGAAGCATACTCTGGCAACGTATTTATTCGCAGTCATGCCAACTATGAAGAAAGCCAAGCAGTAATCTACGGAATGCCGATGGACTGGACCGTCAGCTTCCGTCCGGGCTCCCGTTTCGGCCCTGCCCGCATTCGTGAAGTATCGATCGGTCTGGAAGAATACAGCCCGTATTTGGATCGTCTTCTGGAAGAAGTGAAATATTTTGATGCTGGCGACATTCCACTGCCATTCGGTAACGTGGAAGGTAGCATCGATGCAATCCGTTCTTTTGTAAGCCAAGTGCTTGCTGATGGCAAAATGCCGATCGGTTTAGGTGGGGAGCATCTGGTCACATGGCCAGTCATTCAGGCTGTGTATGAAAAATACAAAGACCTGGTGATCTTCCACTTTGATGCGCATACCGACCTGCGCGACAGCTATGAGGGGTATCCGTACTCGCACTCCACGCCGATCAAGAAAGCGTGCAACCTGATCGGTGGCAAAAATGTCTATTCCTTCGGTATCCGCAGCGGGATGAAGGAAGAATTTGAGTGGGCTAAGGAAAACATGCACCTCTACAAATACGATGTGCTGGAGCCGGTGAAGCAAGTCCTGCCGACAATCGGCAACCGTCCGATCTACTTGACGATCGACATCGATGTGCTTGATCCATCCGCAGCGCCTGGTACGGGAACGACTGAAGCGGGCGGCATCACGTCCCGCGAACTGCTGGATACCATCCATTTCATGGCGCAAAACGGCGCAAACGTGATTGGCTGCGATCTGGTGGAAGTGGCTCCGGTTTATGACAGCAGTGAAATGACACAGATCGTCGCATCCAAAATGGTGCGCGAACTGATTCTCGGATTCGTTAAATAAAGGCCGTTTTCGAAAAGAAAAGCGGTGTGCTTTATAAGAAAATGCTCGGGGAATAATCCTCGAGCATTTTTTTGTTTCATCATCCCCAATGAAAACGACGGATGGGGGACTATCGTTATGCTATCATGGTATCAACTGTTTTTCGCAAAGGCGGTGCATCATGGAAAACACCATTGTCGTGATAGCAAAAGGCTTGGATACATTGGAATTTTTGTTGAAGGAGCTGCGGGCGTATTTTGAGCCGTATTGCCGGGTGGTCGGCTATGCCAGCCACGCGACCATTCCTGATTTGAGCAACGTCTCCCATATTTTCCTCACGACCAAATTACCGGAGTTATATACCGCTGCCCGCAAAGTTGGAGCTCCTGAGGCCGCGATCACGGTATTGAATCGTTTCTTTGAGCTACGCAAAATGAAGGCATTGATGCAAATACCTCCAGGCACCACCGTGCCGGTCATGAACAATACGCCAGTCTCTGCGCAGGAAGTCATTCAAAATTTACTCGAGGCGAATGTTGACCATTTGCATTATATTCCGTTTTACCCTGGCAGTACGTTTGACGTACTCCAATTCAAGTACGTCATCATCATGGGCAATTCGGATGTGCCGCTTCCCTCGGATGTGGAAGTAATCGACCTGGGATTCCGAAAGATCAATATCCATGATTTGATCGATGTCGGGCGCAAGGTAGGCGTACCGATCGAGCGTGAACGAGAATACTTGTCCGCGTTCATCGTGGAAATGTCCGAATTGGCGAAAATGCTCGGCACCTCCTACGCGGAGGTCCAAAAGCTGAACAGCCAGCTTCAATCCACGTTCCAGGCCGTCAAAGATCCGGTTATCGCCTGCAATGAGCAAGGTGTGATCACGTTCATTAACGACGTGGCGGTTGAGCTTTTTTGCCCGCACGAATCGGCGATTGTCGGTAGGCCATACACGTTGCTGAAGGAACATGGGCTGCTGGAGCCTTTTTTTGAACAAGTGGATCAAGAGGACATGCTTGTCACCATCGAGCAAAAGCAATTCATCTTGAGCGGCCAGATCATCCGACGCAAATACGAACCTTTGGGTTTTGTCTGCACGTTGAAGGACGTTACGGAAATCCAGCGTCTACGAACTCAGCTCGCTTTGCGCGGTCATACCGCGACCTATTCTTTTTCCGACATCAAGGGCGAAAGTCAGCCGCTGAAGGAAGCGATCGAACTTAGCAAAAAGATGGCGAAAAACAACCAGACCATTTTGCTGACAGGGGAAAATGGAACGGGAAAAGAGCTGTTCGCTCATGCTATCCACCAGCACTCGCTGCGTAAAAACGGACCTTTTGTCGCGATCAACTGTGCATCCTTACCGGAGAACTTGCTGGAAAGCGAGTTATTTGGGTATGAAGACGGGGCTTTTACAGGTGCGCGCAAAGGGGGGAAGCCCGGCTTGTTTGAGCAGGCTGAAGGCGGCACGATTTTCCTCGACGAGGTCGGTGACATTTCGCCCGCCATCCAGGTGAAGCTGCTGCGCGTCCTTCAGGAAAAGCAGGTGATTCGCGTTGGCGGGACAGGGGTTCTCGCGGTAGATTGCCGTGTTGTAGCGGCGACTAACCGCAATTTAGAAGAGGCTGTGGAGCGAGGCGAATTCCGGGAGGACTTGTTTTATCGATTGGCTGTTTTGCCGATTCACATACCTGCCTTGCGTGAAAGGGTAACGGATATTCCGCTTTTGATCGAGAACCATCTGATGCAGCAAGGGATTCGTAAGACGTGGTCGAAAGAAGTGCTTGAGTTGTTTTTCCGCCATGATTGGCGTGGCAACATCCGCGAGCTGAAAAACGTCGTCGATTACGCCGTCACGGTAAGCGAGCAGCCTATTATCGGAAGCAGCGATTTGCCTAAGCGTTTGACGGATCGTCTAGCTCATAAGCAGAAGGCTACAGTAGTCGAGACGATGGAAGAGGAACGGGATTTGGATATCCTCTACTGTTTGTATCAAGCCAACAAGCCGCTGGGACGCTATCAGTTGGCGCGTTTGCCAGCTTTGCGATCAATCGGTTGGACGGAAAGTGCGATACGTCACAAGCTTAAACAGCTAGAGCTGGTTGGTTTGGTTCGTTCGGGTACGACACGGCAAGGCACAACCATTACGAGGGCGGGTATCGAGACATTGCAAAAAGGCGGACGAATTTAGTACTTATTAGGCTGTATTAGGTTGCGCAAAAACCTATTAATGATCCCTAAACGTTGTCCGTCAACGATGGCCATAAAGCAAAAAACCTTGTAATTACGCGTTTTTTCGCGAAATTTCGACAGTTGGCACAAACCTTGCTTTAATAAGGTGAAAAAAGCGAGGTGACCTCATGGCAACACAACATTCATCCAGACAAGCTCTACCTGCCAAGAAGCGTTTTTCTGTGCCACATACGTACGCCATCCTCTTTATCATTATTATTTTGGCGGCACTGGCCTCTTATGTTCTCCCTACTGGCGAGTTTGAGCGTGTCAAAGACGCAGCCTCCGGCAAGACCATCGTCGTAAATGGAAGCTATCATGCAGTAGAGAGCAGTCCAGTCGGATTTTTCGACATGTTTAAAGCGATTCCAGAAGGGATGCAAAAAGGGTCTCAAATCATTTTCTACATCTTCATCGTCAGCGGTGTTTTCGGAATCATCCGTCAAACTGGAGCGATTGAGGCCGGAATCAACAAAGGGGTCCGGCATTTGGAGGGCAGGGAGAAGCTACTGATCCCGGCATCCATGTTCCTCTTTTCCATCGGTGGTTTCACGATGGGGATGGCGGAAGAAAGTATCATTTTCGTGCCGATCGGGATTGCGCTGGCACGCGCCATGGGATTCGATGCCGTTACCGGAACTGCAATGATTACGATGGGGGCGGCGGCAGGCTTCATGGGCGGAATGATCAATCCGTTCACGGTTGGCGTCGCGCAGTCGCTTGCGCAATTGCCACTATTCTCCGGGCTGGGCTTCCGCGCTGTCGTTTATGTCTGTGTCCTGGCTTTTGCGATTTGGTATGTCATGCGGTATGCGAACCGCGTCAAAGCAGATCCGACAAAAAGCGTGATTTATGCGATTGAAAAACAAGAAAGCGCCGAAAAAGTGGACGTGGATATCCCGGATTTGAATATTCGCCACAAGCTTGTCTTTTTGGTCATGATCTGCGGCATGGCGTTCAACGTATACGGCGTCTTCAAGTACGAATGGTTTCTGACCGAGCTTACAGCTTCCTTCCTGGTCATGGGGCTGATCGCGGGCCTCGCCGGCGGCTTGTCGGTCAATACCTTGTTTGATTCATTCGTTTCCGGCGCTAAAGCGGTTACATTCGGCGCCTTGATCGTTGGTTTTGCCCGCGCGATTACCGTCGTGCTCGAAGACGGTAAAATCATCGACACGATGATCAGCGTCCTCACTTCCGCAATCGGCCATTTGCCGGATGCGATCAATGTGCTGGCGATGTTCCTGATTCAAGCGGTGCTGAACCTCTTCATATCGTCCGGAAGTGGACAAGCGGCCACAACCATGCCGATCATGGTGCCGATTTCAGACTTGTTGGGCATTCAGCGTCAAGTGGCCGTGCTTGCTTTCCAGTATGGCGATGCCGTGACCAACTCCATTATCCCAACGTCCTCTGCGTTGATGGGCTATCTGGCAGTTGCGGGCATACCTTATGAAAAATGGGTCAAGTTTATTTGGAAGCTGTTGCTGGGGTGGGCATTGATCGCCGCCGTCGCTTTAATTGTGGCTGTGACGATCGGCATTTCCTAGCGAATTGGCTTTATAAAACAGGCTGCGTCAAGATTTTTGGCGTAGCTCTTCGCTTTATACAGATAAGAATTTATAAAATTCTTATCCAGTATAAGTGCAACCGCGGCTCCGCCAAAAAGCATGGCGTAGCCAGGTTTTCTAATCGAATGACAAACCGATGGAGGTACGAATGATGCGCACAACGATCGAGCAATTGAAGCCAGCTATTTTTTCCCTCTATGAGCATCTGCATCAAAATCCGGAAGTGAGCTGGCAAGAGGAGAAGACGACCGCTTTCATCGCGGACTTGTTGGAGAAGCATCAGTGTCGTGTCACGACCTTTGACGATGTGACCGGCGTCGTAGCCGAATGGGGCGATTTGACACCGGGGAAGCTGACGGTCGGGGTACGCGCAGACATGGATGCCCTCTGGCAAGAGGTGGACGGTGTTTTTCAAGCCAATCACTCATGCGGACACGATGCCCACATGACAATGGCGTTGGGTGTCCTGATGGTTTTGCAGGCACAGGGTGTCAAGCTGCCGGGACGACTCAAGCTCATTTTCCAGCCGGCAGAAGAAAGCGGGAGTGGGGCCCTTGCGATGGTAAAGAAGCAAGTAGTCGACGACATTGATTTCTTGTACGGGGTCCATTTGCGTCCGGTGCAGGAAATTCCCCACGGCACAGCAGCTTCTGCCATCATGCACGGTGCGGGGGGCACCATTTTCGGGCAAATCAAAGGGGGCGATGCTCACGGCGCGCGCCCGCATCTCGGTGTCAATGCCATCGAGGTGGCAGCCACGATCGTCGAGCAGCTCAAAGGTATTCACTTAGATCCGCTTGTGCCCTACTCAGTAAAAATGACCCAGCTTTCCGCTGGCAGTAAAAGCAGTAACATCATTCCCGGCTCCGCGCAATTCCACTTGGATTTGCGGGCGCAGACGAATGAAATCATCGAAGCTTTGGTCGCCAAGGTTGAGCACATTTTGCAACATGTGGGCCGCTTATACGAGACAGACTTGTCTTACGAAATCACCGAGATGGTATACGCGGCAGAGGTGAATGAAGAAGCGCGGAAGATCATGGCTGAAGCGATTATCGAAGCGTTGGGGGCAGAAAAGCTCGAACCGCCGATTCTGACGCCTGGCGCTGAAGATTTCCACTATTACACCAAAGAACGTCCTCAGCTACGGGCGACGATGCTCGGGCTGGGCTGCGGGCTGGCACCTGGGCTGCATCATCCGCACATGACGTTTGAAAAAGAAGCGCTGCTTGATGGTATCGAAATTTTAGCGCGAACGGTTCTTAATACCTTTAACCAACACGCAGACAAGTGATCAAACTGCTAGAGAGTCCTGTAAAAAGGGCTCTCTTTTTTGGCCATGTGAAGCTACATTGATTCCGTCAGAAACAGTCTCGCGATCCTTTGCTTCCCTATTGGAGAATCTCTTGAAACTTTATAAACATTTATGTTTACAAAGTATTATTTTTCAACTATCATAGTTGCAGGAACTTTTTGGATGGGGGAATTACCGTGAAAGAGGTATTCGGCAACCGCAATTTTCGCAAGCTGTTTTTTGCCAATTTGTTTTCCGGATTCGGCCAGGGGATGAGCATGATCGGGATATCCTGGTACTTGGTGGAAACAACGGGTTCAGCCCAGCTGTTAGGCTCTACGATGCTGATTTCGGCCGTGCTGATGTTTTTTGTTGGCCCGTATTTGGGGACGCTGATCGATCGGTTTTCACGGAAAAATATCTTGCTGATTGAAAACATCTTCGGCTTTGCTGTACTGATCATACTTGGCGTCTGGGGATTTTTTGCTCCGTTTGGCGAATGGATGCTGATCCTCATCTATATGATGACCGGCCTGATCTTCCAGGTGCATTATCCGGCCCAGTCGGCATTGGTTCAGGAAGGCTTCGCGTCGAAGCATTATAATGACATCAATAGTTTGCTCGAAATTGAATCCCAGACTGCTAGCATGCTGGCAGGAGGATTTGCCGGGATCATTTTGAGTAAATTGGGTCTGCATTACGTCCTGATATTCAATGCGCTGACATATTTGTTCGCATACCTGCAATTGGTGCGGATGGAGTACACGTTTACGCTCGCCAAACAGGCCTCGTCCAACGCAGGCGTTTCTTGGTTTACGCAATTTTCGCAAAGCTGGGAATTCATCCGGGAGAGAAGGGGTTTCCTACTCTTCGGGATCACCGCGCAGCTTCCGTTCATATCGGTTATGGCAGGCAACTTGCTAGCTCCGGTATTCGTTAACCAGACGTTGAGGGCTGATGTTCTCGTATATTCTTTGAGCGACTTGACCTATGCGGTCGGCGCAGTGGCGGCGGGATTTTTGATCATGTCGATCGCGCGCAGGCTGGGTGAGTATGCATCGATGGTAGGAATGGTATTTTTCTTTGCGCTCATTTATTTTCTGATTGTTGCCATTCCGACCGGCTGGGCGTACATCATCCTCGCTACGTTTGTCGGCTGGAGCAACGCGGCGACCCGGCTGATTCGCCAATCGGTTTATATGCTTGCGGTGCCGAAGCATTTGATGGGGCGAGTGCTGAGCTTTATGAATTCGCTTGGCATGCTCATGCGGCTGCTCTTGATCGGGTTGTTCACGTGGATGCTGGATCTGACCGGAGCGGCGACGGGATACCTCATTCTGGGCATTTTGCTACTGGTTGCGGGTATTGGGATTATGGCATCGATGCGGAAGGTATCCCAGCAGGTTTCTACCAATCAAGAGGACACATCGGCGATTGCTGAGCAAAGCTGAGCTTTTTTTCACGGGTTGATTTCGTTACAATCAAAGGAAGAACGAAAAAAGTGAGGCAGCTGAAGCAAAAATGAAAGAAAACGTAGCTATTCGACTTACCACGATCCACAAACTTGACGGACAAAAAGAGAAATCGCAATACGAATATGCCGGCATCGGCGTGAAAAAAGCAGGCGGCTGGTTTTTCTCCTATAAAGAGCAGCTGGATGAAGGGGTATCCGTACAAACCGTCATCAAGATTAGCGAGGACGACGTGACCTTGCTGCGGCAGGGCGGTGTACAGATGAAGCAGGTTTTCAAAGCGGGCGAGCAGAACCAAAGCATCTATCAGAGCCCTTATATGAGCTTTGCGATGGAGACGGGAACGAAAAGCCTGCACATCGAGCAAGAAAACGCGCGCCCTGCAAGCGTCCGCATCCAGTACCGCTTGTGGATGAACGGACAGGAAACTGGGGAATACGACCTCCAGCTGTCATTTGCTTGGTATGAAAAGTGAAAAGGGAATAAGGAATAGAAATGAAGGAGGTGCCCCATTCGATGGTCATGTTCTATCTGATCAATGGCTTAGCATCCGGAATGATTTTAGCCGCTTTTCTCGCCTTGTGTGATTCCTTGTTTGCAACCAATGCGTTCCAGGTTTTGATCGATGTCAGCTATGTGCCTCAATTGGCCGGGCTACCGTCGATTGTGGAACTGATCATTCATCTGATTATTTCCATTGTTGTTGCAGTCGCATTGCTGGTCTTTTATCCACGCAAAGCGGAACGTTCGCCAATTCGCTATTTGGCGATCTGGTTTGGTGTGTTTTTATTGCTTTATTTTCCGTTCAGCCTGTTGAGTGAACAACCGTTGACGATAACGGGTTTTCTCGTATGGGGAGTGGGACACCTTCTCTACATCGTTTATCTGGCCTACCAGAAGTACAAACATCAATAGCGCCGGATATTCGGCATATGTGACAAAATGTTGGCAGCATGGAAGAGGAGGAATGACAGCATGCCGATGTCGGAAACAGTGGAGATGCTCCAAGCGATTTTGGGGACGATCGATGAAGGGATTCATGTCGTAGATGCGAGCGGCATCACGATTTTTTATAACCATGTGGCTGCCTCCCTAGATGGTCTCACACAGGAAGAGGTTCTCGGAAAGCCCCTTCTCGACGTATTTCCCTCACTGGATCAGCAAACGAGCACGCTCTTGCGCGTCATTGAAAACGGCCAGCCGATCCTCAATCAGCCGCAAACCTACACAAACTGGCGTGGAGTACGCGTGGAAACGATCAATACGACATTGCCTGTGCGAGTCGGGAAACGGCTGGTGGGCGCGGTTGAGGTAGCCAAAGACATACGCAAGCTGAGGGAGTTGTCCGAGCGCCTCATCGATCTGCAGGCCCAGATTGCAAAGCCGAAGCGGACAAAACAGTCGGAAGCCGATGGCCTCATCTATCATTTCGAGGACATCATTACGGGCAGCGAGCCCATGCATAAGCTGATCGAGCGGGGAAAACGGGCGGCCCGGACTTCATCGCCCGTGCTGGTCTACGGCGAAACAGGAACGGGGAAAGAGCTGTTCGTTCAATCAATCCACCAAGCATCAGGCCGCAGCGGGCGCCCATTTATCGCGCAAAACTGTGCGGCGCTCCCGGCTTCTCTTTTGGAAAGCATTCTATTCGGTACAACCAAGGGAAGCTTTACGGGAGCAGACGACCGACCGGGATTGTTTGAATTGGCGAATGGTGGCACGCTTTTTCTCGACGAGCTGAACAGCATGCCGCTGGAGCTGCAGGCCAAGCTGTTGCGCGTGCTTCAGGATGGACATATCAGGCGAATCGGCAGCGAACGCTCGGTGCAGGTGGACGTCCGGGTGATTGCAGCCGTGAACGAACCGCCGCTTGAGTCGGTCAAAAAAGGCGCAATGCGGGCTGACTTGTTCTACCGGCTCAATGTCGTATCGCTTGAGCTGCCGCCATTGCGGGAGCGTCGGGAAGATATCGACTTGCTCGCCGGCCATTTTATCGAAAAATACAACCGGCGTTTCGGCATGCAGGTGCAAGGGATCGATACCGCTGTGCAGAAACGATTCCATTCGTATGGCTGGCCTGGCAATGTGCGGGAGCTGGAGCATGTGATCGAAGCGGCGATGAACATGGTCGACGGCACGATCATTGCGGCTGAGCACATCCCAGCCCATTTATGGGAGCGCACCAGTCTCGACTCGCATAAAGAAGGCATGGAGCAGATTGCATTGCCACTGCCGCCGCAAGAAGATGGGGCGTGGAAGCTGCCAGAGGTGCTGCGCAAAACAGAATCCGTGCTGATCGAAAAAGCGATGAGCTCGACGGGCGGCAACATTTTGCAGGCGGCCAAACTATTGGGGATCCCGAGACAGACTCTCCAGTATAAATTGGCGAACTTGGGCGGGCTACGTCATTGAGGGGTGCCGGAAATCCGGCACAATCTTTGTAAGCGAATTCATGACCGATCGTGAAAAACCGCATTACAGCAGTGTTTCGAATTTTTAGATTACGTTGGCATGGCTTTTGCATCTCTTTATTTGGCGTAGAGCGACAATGAAGAAAAATCGCTACGATCGAGGGGAGATGGCAAACATGGCAGTAAAAATGCGTGATTGGCGTGAAGTGGAATTGTGGAAGGATGTCACCGACGAACAGTGGAATGACTGGATGTGGCAACTGACACACACCGTTAAAACTGTAGATGATTTGAAAAAGGTAGTTAATCTCACCCCAGAAGAAGAAGAGGGCGTCCGTATTTCCAACCAGACGATCCCATTAAATATTACACCATACTACGCGTTGCTGATGGATAAGGATGATCCAACTGATCCTGTTCGCATGCAGTCCGTCCCGCTTTCGCAGGAAATGGTCCGCACCAAATACGACATGGAAGACCCGCTTCATGAAGACGAAGATTCGCCGGTTCCTGGCTTGACTCACCGTTATCCAGACCGCGTGCTCTTTTTGGTAACCAACCAGTGCTCGATGTACTGCCGCTATTGCACACGCCGCCGTTTCTCCGGCCAAATCGGAATGGGCGTACCTAAGAAACAGCTGGATGCCTGTATCGATTACATCCGCAATACGCCTGAGATCCGCGACGTGCTGATTTCCGGTGGTGACGGACTCCTGATCAATGACCGCGTACTGGAGTACATCCTGAGCAACCTGCGCGCAATCCCGCACGTGGAAATCATCCGTATCGGTACTCGTGCACCTGTCGTATTCCCACAACGCATCACGGAAAACCTGTGCGAAATCTTGAAAAAGTACCATCCGGTATGGCTCAATACGCACTTTAACCATCCAAAAGAAATCACAGAAGAATCCACGCGCGCTTGCGAAATGCTGGCGAATGCCGGTGTGCCATTGGGCAACCAAGCGGTTATCTTGGCTGGCATCAACGATTGCGCGAACACCATGAAAAAATTGGTGCACGAGCTGGTCAAAATCCGCGTGCGTCCATACTATATCTATCAGTGCGACCTGTCCGAGGGTATCGGCCACTTCCGCGCACCTGTAAGCAAAGGGATCGAAATCATCGAAGCACTTCGCGGCCATACCTCTGGCTATGCAGTGCCAACCTTCGTGGTGGACGCACCGCACGGCGGCGGTAAAATCCCGGTCATGCCAAACTACATTATCTCGCAATCGTCCGAGAAAACCGTTCTCCGCAACTTCGAGGGTGTTATCACCTCGTATCCGGAACCGAAGCACTATCATGCGCATGATGAAGAGAACTGCGAATATTGCCAATCAGCAAAAGGCACTCATGTAGGGATCCATGCGCTGATGCGCGATGAAGGTAACAACCTGGAGCCAACCGAATTGAAACGCAACAAGCGTATCAAGGCGACTAAGGTAAAATCGCTGGCAGATGTTCGTACGGAGCAAAAAGACAAGAAAGATCATAAAGAAGTTTCCAATACCTAAAAGTGTAAACTGATCTGGCTACCGCCCTGTGAAATCGTGCAGGGCGGTTTTCTCTTAAGGAAGCAAGTGGAGGTGCGTAGACAATTTTTCGCAAGCAAATCAATGCTATGACAAATCGGGGGCCATGTGTTATAGTGATAAATGAGCGAGCGCTCAGTCTGATGCAACCTTCTATAGGGCGTATTCATTTGAATGAATAGTCATTCATTTATTTTGAGTTTTTTGATAATATAGAGAAAAAAAGCAGGGGGAGTGGGAGGCCGTGGATTTTTTGCCTTTATTGAATCTAATTGCGTTCTTTCTGGTTTTAGCTTATGGGCTCTATCTATTTGCCCACGTCGTGTACAGTCGTTACTTGTTTATCAAGCTTGGCAAGAAAAGCAACGTGAAGGACGATTTTTCCACAAGGTTGAATCTGATCCTGGAAAACGTCGTGTTCCAGAAAAAGCTCCTGAAAGACAAAAAGAGCGGCGTCATGCACGTCGTGATGTTTTACGGCTTCATCATCCTGCAGTTCGGCGCATTGGAACTGATCATCAAAGGGCTGGTTACGGGTTTTGAGCTTCCTTTTGGCAGCGCTCACAAGTACTTCAGCTTGATGCAGGAGATCACGTCCTTCCTGATTTTGCTGGCAGTAGCTTTTGCTTACTACCGCCGATATATCGAGAAGCTGAAGCGTTTGAAGCGCGGTCTGAAATCGGGACTGGTTTTGATTTTTCTCTCCAGTTTGATGGCTTCGGTTTTGCTGTCTCTTGCATTTGAGCAAGTTTGGCTCGGTCATGAAGCTTCCGGCTTTGCACCGATTTCCTCGCTGATTGCCCTGGCGTTCGCAGGCATCGGCAAAACGGCAGCAGCCGCATTGTTTTATGTGTTCTGGTGGATGCACTTGATCGTTTTGCTCGCGTTCGCCGTATATGTTCCACAGTCCAAGCATGCGCACGTTATTTTTGCAGCGTTCAATGTTTGGTTCAAAAAGCTCGACCCGCCTGGAAAGCTCTCCACGATCAATTTCGAGGATGAGACGCAGGAAGTGTTCGGTGTCGGAAAAATTGAGGATTTCACACAAGTGCAGCTGATCGACCTGTACGCCTGTGTGGAGTGCGGGCGCTGCACGAGCATGTGCCCGGCATCGGGAACAGGCAAAATGCTGTCGCCGATGGATCTGATCGTCAAAATGCGCGACCATCTGACGGAAAAAGGGGCCGCAGTTACATCACGCACTCCGTGGATGCCGAGCTTTGCTTTTCCTGATGCAGCGGCAAACAAACTGGCTTTCCAGGCAACTGAAGCAGCGGCAACAGCGGAAGCGCCGGAAAAACAGGGAGCTGCCTATGAAGTCAATCTGATCGGAGATGTCATCACCGAACAAGAGCTGTGGGCGTGCACGACCTGCCGCAATTGCGAGGACCAATGCCCGGTTATGAATGAGCACGTCGACAAAATCATCGATCTGCGCCGCTATCTTGTAATGACAGAAGGCAGCATGCCACAGGAAGCACAGCGCGCGCTGAACAATATCGAGCGCCAGGGAAATCCTTGGGGGATTAACCGAAAAGACCGGATGAAATGGATCGAAGGTCTGCAAGGCCAATATGAGGTCCCAACCGTGAAAGAAACCGATGAGTTCGAGTACTTGTTCTGGGTCGGCTCGATGGGATCGTATGACAACCGTAGCATGAAAATCTCGCATGCGTTTATCAAGCTGATGCATGAGGCGGGCATCAAGTTCGCGATTCTCGGCAATGAGGAGAAGAACTCGGGTGACACGGCGCGCCGGATCGGGAATGAATTTTTGTTCCAGCAGCTCGCCCAGGAAAACGTTGCCCTGTTTGAAGCATATGATGTGAAAAAGATCGTCACGTGCGATCCGCATGCGTTCAATACGTTTAAAAACGAATATCCGGAATTCGGCCTCAATGCAGAAGTGTACCACCACTCTGAATTGTTGGCACAGTGGGTCAAAGAAGGGCGCCTGAAGCCGACAAAAGAGGTGAAAGAGCGGATCACCTATCATGACTCATGCTATCTCGGCCGCTACAACGAAATTTATGATAAGCCGCGCGAAATTTTAGAAGCGATCCCGGGTGTGGAAATTTTGGAGATGAAGCGCAGTGGTTGCGACAGCATGTGCTGCGGCGCAGGCGGCGGCTTGATGTGGATGGAGGAGCACGAAGGAACGCGCGTCAATGTGGCGCGAACCGAACAGGCTCTTGAAGTGAACCCGACAGCCATCGCGAGTGCGTGCCCATATTGCCTGACTATGATGAACGATGGCGTCAAAATGAAGGAAGCCGAAGACCAGGTGAAAACGAAAGACATCGCGGAAATTTTGGCGGAAGCACTGTAAGCGGGATTCATAGCAAATAGGCAGGTGAGGGAAGCGAGATTTCGCTTCCCCTGCTTTCTCAACCTAATTGAGCGAGCGATCAATCAGATGGTATAATATAGCATTGTATACGGAATGTTTTTACTTTTAAACGGCAAGCAATCTGTGAGGGGAGTGGAAGCGAGATGAAAACGGTAATTGTCGGCGCGGCGCGCACACCGATCGGCAAATTGGGCGGTTCTTTGAAAGATATTCCTGCAGTCGACTTAGGGGCGATCACGATCAAAGAAGCGCTGAATCGCGCTAGTGTGGCTGGTGATCAGGTAGAGGAAGTCATCATGGGGATGGTCGTTCAAGCAGGAGCAGGCCAAATTCCATCCCGGCAAGCGGCTCGCAAAGCGGGATTGGCGTGGGACGTAGCCTCTGAAACGATCAACAAAGTGTGTGCATCCGGAATGCGCGCAGTCACCATGGCGGACCAGATTATCCGCGCAGGCGATGCCCAAATCGTCGTGGCTGGCGGAATGGAAAGCATGAGCAATGCGCCGTATGCACTGCCGCAGGCACGTTATGGTCTGCGAATGGGAGACTCAGCCGTGACGGACCTGATGATGCACGATGGCTTGACGTGCCCGTTTGACTCGGTGCCGATGGCGGTTCACGGCAGCAATGTTGCCGCAGAGTACGGCATCACCCGCGAAGAGCAGGACCGCTGGGCGTACATAAGCCAGCAGCGTACAGCGCAGGCGATCGCGTCCGGCAAACTGGCGGAGGAGATCGTGCCGGTACCGGTACTGCAGCGAAAAGGCGATCCGTTGCTGGTCAGCACGGATGAGGCGCCGCGCCCGGAAACGACGCCGGAAGGACTCGCCAAGCTTCCCCCTGTTTATAAAAAAGATGGGACGATTACAGCAGGCAACGCACCGGGTATCAACGACGGTGCGGCAGCGATGGTGCTCATGTCGGACAGCAAAGCGTCCGAGCTTGGTGTAAAACCGTTGGCAACGATCCTCGGCCACGCCCAGGCAGGGGCAGAGGCGCCTTATATCGCAACGACGCCAGGTTTGGCGATTCAGAAGCTTTTGGCAAAAACCGGCGTGTCGCTGGAGCAGATCGATCTGTTCGAGGTGAACGAAGCGTTTGCCGCTGTCGTACTGACGAGCGGGCAGATCGTCGGTTGGGATGAAAATAAAGTGAACGTGAACGGCGGTGCGATTGCGCTCGGTCATCCGATCGGGGCCAGCGGAGCCCGCATCGTGATGAGCTTGATTTATGAATTGCGACGTAGGGGCGGCGGACTCGGTATCGCAGCGATTTGCAGCGGGGCAGCACAAGGAGATGCGATTCTTTTACAGGTAGAGGGGGCGTAATCAAATGAACGTACAAACATTCATGGTAATCGGTGCTGGCCAGATGGGCAGCGGTATCGCACAAGTAGCCGCGCAGGCAGGACTTGATGTAATCCTGCACGATGTCAAACAGGAATTCGTGGAACGCGGGCTCGCCACGATCACCAAAAACCTGACACGCAATGTGGAGAAGGGCAAATTGAACGAAGAGGATAAAGCGGCTACATTATCGCGCATTCGCTTGTCAACCGATTTGGCAAACGGCGCGGCGGCCGATTTCGTCGTCGAAGCCGTGACAGAAAATATGGCTGTCAAGACCGAGATTTTCAAGACGCTTGATGAAGTATGCCCGCCGCATACCGTGCTGGCGAGCAACACCTCTTCCTTGCCAATTACTGAGATCGCGGCGATCACCAAGCGCCCGGAAAAAGTCATCGGCATGCATTTCATGAACCCGGTGCCTGTGATGAAGCTGGTCGAGGTCATTCGCGGCCTGCAAACGGCGGACGAGGTGTACCAGCTTGTTGAGGACCTTTCCAGAAAAATGGGCAAGGTACCGGTCACGGTCAATGATTTCCCTGGCTTCATCTCCAACAGGATCTTGATGCCAATGATCAATGAAGCGATCTACTGCGTGTACGAGGGTGTCGCGACGCCTGAGGCGATCGATGACATCATGAAGATGGGGATGAACCATCCGATGGGCCCACTGACTTTGGCTGATTTCATCGGTTTGGACACATGTCTTTATATCATGGAAGTGCTGCATGAGGGATTGGGCGATTCGAAATACAGACCGTGCCCTCTGTTGCGAAAATATGTGAAAGCAGGATGGTTAGGCCGCAAAACAGGCCGTGGTTTCTATTCATACCAATAGGCTGGTCAGCGAATCAAAATGAACGGAAGAAAAAGCTTGGAGGGGTAGGGCAGCGATGAATCTGCACATGACCGAAGAACAATTGATGATGCGCAAAATGGTTCAGGATTTTGCCAGAAAAGAGATTGCGCCTTTTGTCGCGACGATGGAGGAAACTGAACAGTTCCCACGCCATCTGATCAAGAAAATGGGAGAAGCCGGTTTGATGGGCATACCGGTTCCGGAAGAATGGGGAGGAGTCGGGGCCGATTTCACCTCATACATTCTCGCTATTCATGAAATCTCCAAAGTGAGCGCGACTGTCGGGGTCATTCTATCGGTTCATACATCGGTAGGAACCAACCCGATTCTGTATTTCGGCACGGACGAGCAGAAGCGGACGTACCTCCCCAAACTGGCTTCCGGTCAGTTTCTCGGCGCTTTCGCTTTGACAGAGCCTGGGGCGGGTTCGGATGCGAGCAGAATCCGTACATCAGCCGTCCGGCAGGGAGATGAGTACGTTTTAAACGGCAGTAAGGTGTTTATTACCAACGGTGGTGAGGCTGACATCTACATTACGTTTGCCGTTACCGACCCGTCTGCCGGAACGAAAGGAATCTCCGCCTTTATCGTAGAAAAAGAAACACCAGGTTTTTCGATCGGCAAAAAGGAAAAGAAAATGGGGCTATCCGGTTCCAGCACGACGGAATTGATCTTTGATCAGGCTCGTGTTCCTGCTGCCAATCGTTTGGGAGAAGAAGGCGAAGGATTCAAAATTGCACTGGCCAACCTGGACCGAGGGCGTATCGGGATCGCGGCGCAAGCACTTGGAATCGCAGAGGCAGCTTTCGAGCTGGCGAACAGCTATGCGAAAGAGCGGAAGCAATTCGGCAAACCGATCGCATCCCATCAGGCAATCGGCTTCAAGCTGGCTGACATGGCAACAGAGGTCGAAGCCGCGCGCTTGTTAGTCTATCGCGCAGCCTGGTTGCAAAGCGAGGGCCTGCCGTGCGGACGGGAAGCGGCCATGGCCAAGCGGTTTGCTTCTGACACAGCGATGAAAACAGCGACGGAAGCGGTGCAGGTTTACGGCGGCTACGGCTATACCCGGGAATATCCGGTGGAGCGGCTGTTCCGCGATGCCAAGGTCACCCAAATTTATGAAGGAACCAACGAAATACAGCGTCTCGTAATTGCAAAGCATCTGCTTTCCTAACACAAATGGATACATGAGGGGGAGACCGGCATGGATTTTCGTTTAACAGAAGAGCAAGAAATGATTCGCAAAATGGTTCGGGAATTCTCGGAAAACCAAGTGGCGCCGACTGCGACAGAGCGCGATGAGGAAGAGCGGTTCGACCGCGACATTTTTGAGCAAATGGCGGAGCTGGGCTTGACCGGCATTCCATGGCCGGAGGAGTACGGCGGTGCAGGCGCTGACTACCAAAGCTATGTCATTGCCGTAGAAGAGCTGTCCCGCGTCGACGCATCGATCGGGGTCACGCTTTCGGCTCACGTCTCGCTGGCAAGCTGGCCGATCTACAAGTTCGGTACCGAGGAGCAGAAGCAAAAATTCCTGCGCCCACTGGCGGAAGGCAAAAAGATGGGCGCGTACTGTCTGACAGAGCCGGGCTCCGGTTCTGACTCCGCAGGAATGCGTACCACAGCGGTGAAGGACGGAGACGAATACATTTTAAACGGCAGCAAAATCTTCATCACCAATGCTGGAGAAGCAGAAACGTACATTGTATTCGCCGTTACCGATCCGGCAGCGAAGCATAAAGGCGTCAGCGCCTTCATCGTGGAGAAAGGCATGCCCGGGTTCACGATGGGGAAAAAGGAGAAGAAGCTCGGGATTCGTTCTTCCTTAACACTGGCAGTTCACTTTGACAATGTGCGTGTGCCGAAAGAAAACTTGCTCGGCGAAGAAGGCCACGGCTTCAAGATCGCCATGATGACACTTGATGGCGGCCGCAACGGAATCGCTGCCCAAGCATTAGGGATTGCGCAAGGCGCTTATGAGGCCGCGCTCAACTACGCCAAGGAACGCGTGCAGTTCGGCAAACCGATCAGTGCGCTGCAAGCCATCCAGTTCAAGCTGGCTGACATGGCGACCAAGATCGAAGCGGCCCGCCTGCTGACCTACCAAGCGGCATGGCTGGAAGATCAAGGACTCCCTTACGGCAAAGCTTCGGCGATTTCCAAAGTGTTCGCCGGCGACACAGCGATGGAAGTTACGACCGAAGCGGTGCAAGTGTTTGGCGGCTACGGCTATACGCGTGATTATCCGGTCGAGCGCTTCATGCGCGATGCCAAAATTACGCAAATTTACGAAGGTACGAACGAAATACAGCGCGTCGTTATCAGCAATATGCTGCTCAAAGAGTAGATAGCGGACGGTGGCATGCAGATCAAGCAAGGCATGCCACCAATTCCTCGCCAAAAACAAGAATGGGGATTGTGACTTCCATTCCACTCATCGTATAATGATAGGAAGCGAGAGTGATTGGTCGCACTATTTTAAAATTTCTGACCAAACGCTCAGTCAGTATGAAAGGTGGGCCCATTGTGTCAGAACGTAAGAAAACCATCCCTTCTTTGGTGAAGGACCCGAAACTAATTGAAAAGCGTCGCGAGCAGATTATCGAGGCAGCTGTTGACCTTTTCATCAATAAAGGCTTTTACAAAACAACGACCCGTGAGATTGCCCGCGCTTCGGGCTTTAGCATCGGGACGCTGTATGAATATATCGAGTCCAAGGAAGACGTGCTGTACCTTGTGTGCGACGCGATCCATGCCGAGGTGGAAAATCGACTTCGTGAGGCGATCAACTTCAATGGCAGCGGGCTGAAAATTTTGAAGCTGGCGCTGCGCAGCTTTTTCCGCGTGATGGATCAAATGAGCGATCGTGTGCTTTTGATTTATCAGGAAGCCAAATCGCTGCCGAAGGAAACGTTGCGCTATGTTCTCGGACGCGAGGAAGCGATTAGCGGGATTTTCGAGGAAATTTTGCGGAAAGGGATTGCCGACAGCTCGATCCATATCGATGAGAAGCATGTCAAGCTGATGGCTGACAACATCATGGTGCTGGGGGAAATGTGGGTATTCCGCCGCTGGGCTCTGCACAAGCATTATTCGTTGGATGAATTCATCGAGAAGCAAACGGCGCTTCTATTAGGCGAAATGAGCAACGAGAAATAGCTTACACAGCTGCGCGCCGTCAACAAAGTGTAATTGAGAGAAGCGAGGGGAAACTGCGATGGAAACGCAAAGCTATCGTCCTGTCAATAAAATCAGATTTGTGACGGCTGCCAGCCTCTATGACGGGCATGACGCCTCAATCAACATCATGCGGAGAATCCTGCAATCGTCCGGAGCTGAGGTGATTCACCTCGGCCATAACCGTTCCGTCGACGAGGTGGTAACGGCCGCGATCCAGGAAGATGTGCAAGGAATTGCAATCAGCTCGTATCAAGGCGGACATGTGGAATATTTCAAATATATGATCGACCTGCTTCGTGAGCGCGGGGCCGGTCATATTCGCGTATTTGGCGGCGGGGGCGGCGTCATCGTCCCCCGCGAAATCCGCGAGCTGGAAGAGTACGGGGTAGCCAAAATTTATTCGCCTGACGATGGGCGCAAGTTTGGCTTGCAAGGAATGATCAACGACATGCTGCGCCAGACCGATTTTCCGACGGTCAAGCAGCTGCAAAGTGAGTGCGAGCTTGTTAAGGAGCAAAAGCACGATGCTGTGGCCCGTCTGATTTCCGTTGCGGAATATGCAGTGAGCAATCCGGGCGCTTTTGCAGAGGTGGAAGATAAGCTCGCGACAGATTCAGGCAGAACCATTCCTGTGATGGGAATTACCGGTACGGGCGGCGCGGGAAAAAGCTCGCTGACCGACGAATTGGTACGCCGTTTCCTTTATCAATATAAAAACAAAACGATCGCGATCCTTTCCGTCGACCCATCCAAGCAAAAAACAGGCGGGGCGCTGCTGGGTGACCGGATTCGCATGAATGCGATCAACAGCCCGCGCGTTTACATGCGTTCTTTGGCAACCCGTAAATCGGGCTCGGAGCTGTCAGCTGCGGTAACCGATGCGATAAAGGTGGCAAAAGCTGCCGACTTTGATCTGATTATTGTGGAAACGAGCGGGATTGGCCAAGGTGATGCGCAAATCACTGATGTCTGCGACGTCTCCGTGTATGTCATGACATCTGAGTTCGGTGCGCCTTCCCAGCTGGAGAAAATCGACATGCTTGATTTTGCCGATTTGATCGCGATCAATAAGTTTGACCGCAAAGGATCGGAGGATGCGCTGCGCGAGGTTCGCAAGCAGTACCGTCGCAACCACAATGCCTTTGAGCTTGCGGACGAAGAAATTCCTGTCTATGGCACGATTGCCAGCCAGTTCAACGATGCGGGCACGAATGTCTTTTTTGCAGCCACCATGCGAGCGCTCGCTCGGAAAACGGATGTCGATTGGGACGTCGCTTCTCTCGACGTCAAACCAGTGGAAATCTACAAAAAATCGCTGATTCCTGCCGACCGTGTGAACTACTTGCAGGAAATCGCCCAAACCGTGCGTGATTACGGCGCATTTGTCGAGCAGCAATCGGGCCTGGCACGCAAGCTGTTCCAGCTTCACGGTGCGAAAGAGACGCTGCTCGCTTCCGGCGAGGCGTTGTCCGGAGAGCTTGTAGCCTTGCTTGATCAGCAGATCAGCCATTTTGAAGAGCAGCTTCATCCCGAATGCCGCAAGCTGCTCGCCAAGTGGCCGACGCAAAAGGCTGCCTATCAACAAGACCAACTGGTTACGAAGGTACGCGATAAGGAATTGGTCACCAAGCTATTTACCACCTCCTTGTCAGGCACGCGGATTCCGAAGGTGAGCGTTCCGCAGTTTGTCGATTGGGGCGAAATTTTGAAATGGCTGCTGCGCGAAAACGTGCCGGGCGAATTCCCGTATACGGCAGGCGTGTTTCCCTTCAAGCGGGAAGGTGAGGACCCGAAACGTCAGTTTGCGGGCGAGGGGACGCCGGAGAGAACGAATCGACGCTTTCACTTCCTGTCGCAAAACGACGAGGCGAAGCGACTCAGCACGGCATTCGACAGTGTCACTTTGTACGGGGAGGACCCTGACCATCGCCCTGACATTTACGGCAAGATCGGTACGAGCGGCGTCAGCGTTTGCACGCTCGATGACATGAAGAAGCTGTACGCAGGCTTTGATCTGTGTGCGCCAAGCACATCTGTGTCCATGACCATCAACGGTCCGGCTCCGATGATTTTGGCGATGTTCATGAATGCAGCGATCGAACAACAAATCGCCAAGTTCGTAGCAAGGGAAGGACGCCAGCCGAACGAAGAGGAAGCTGCGCAAATCAAGGCGTACACCCTCGCCAACGTTCGCGGTACGGTGCAAGCGGATATTTTGAAAGAAGACCAAGGGCAAAATACGTGCATTTTCTCGACGGAGTTCGCTTTGCGGATGATGGGGGACATTCAGCAGTATTTCATCGACCATAAAGTGCGCAACTACTATTCGGTATCCATCTCCGGGTACCATATCGCGGAGGCGGGCGCCAACCCGATCTCGCAGCTGGCGTTTACACTGGCGAACGGATTTACGTACTTGGAGTATTACTTGAGTCGCGGCATGAATATCGATGATTTTGCGCCGAATCTATCATTCTTCTTCTCCAATGGACTCGATCCGGAATACACCGTGATCGGCCGTGTGGCGCGCCGTATTTGGGCAACGACTTTGAAAAACAAATATGGGGCAAATGATCGCAGCCAAAAGCTGAAGTACCATATTCAAACGTCCGGACGTTCCTTGCATGCGCAGGAAATGGACTTCAACGATATCCGTACGACGCTGCAAGCCCTGGTCGCTATTTATGACAACTGCAACTCACTGCACACCAACGCATATGACGAGGCGATCACGACACCGACGGAAAACTCCGTACGTCGCGCAATGGCCATTCAGATGATCATCAACAAGGAGCTCGGTTTGGCGAAAAACGAGAACCCGCTGCAAGGTGCGTTCATCATCGAAGAATTGACGGACCTGGTGGAAGAGGCTGTTCTGCAAGAGTTCGAGCGCCTAGGTTCCCGTGGCGGCGTGCTCGGCGCTATGGAGACGCAATATCAACGTGGCAAAATCCAGGATGAATCGATGTACTATGAAATGAAAAAGCATACAGGCGAGCTACCGATCATCGGCGTGAATACATTCCTGAATCCGAATGCTTCCGAGGACGATTACGAGATCGAATTGGCACGTGCTTCCGAGGAGGAGAAGGAACAGCAGATTCTCAATTTGCGTGCCTTCCAGGAGGAGCATAGGGATGTTGCGGTGCAAGCTTTGCATCGTTTGCAACAAGCGGCTGTTTCGGGCGGCAACATTTTTGCCGAACTGATGGAGACGGTGAAGGTGGCGTCCCTTGGACAAATCAGCGCAGCGCTTTACGAGGTTGGCGGCCAATATCGTCGGAATATGTAGCGTTGGACGTTTTTCACGCAAATAGGGTTGAAAACCTTGCATTATCGGCTAAAATAAGGAATACTGTAAGTTAGCCAAGTTATTGTTGTGAAAGGACGTGCCAAGGTTGAGCCAATTACTCAAGCATATTGAAGCGGAACGACTAAGCGAGATGGCGATGGTTGACATCGCATATGAGATACTGAGAGAAACCAAACGTACATTTAACTTTCGCGAAATAATGGATGAGATTTCCGCCATGCGTGGTTTGACAACTGAGCAGACAATGTCCATTATCGCACAGGTGTATACAGAGGTTAACATCGATGGACGCTTTATCTGCATCGGTGACAATACCTGGGGATTGAAACGCTGGTATCCAACCGAAACGATCGAAGAAACCCAAGAGGGTGGCGGCAAGAAGAAGAAAGTTGTGCTTGACGACGACTTCGATGATTACGATATTGAAGATGAAGCTGAGGCAGAATTCGAAGAAGAAGACACTACCTTCGAAGAAACGGAAGATGATTTCCTCGACGACGAGTTCGAAGAAGAAGCCGAAGAGGACGACGAAGAGATTATCGACGAAGAAGAAGCCTTTGAAGATGAGGAAGAGTCGGAAGAGGATGAGACCGATGAGAGCGAAGAAGACGAGGAAGAAGATCGCTAACTTGTCTTGACTTCCGCTGTCCCGCATTATAAAATACTTTTTGGGCTTCACATGAAGATCGGTTAAATAAGGAAAACTATAAAACAAAAGTGCCCCTACCCGTTTACACACGGGATAGGTATCGTCGCTTTTGTTTTTTCTTTTGTGTTGCTTTCCACCACATAACGACAGCACTTATTCATGATCGATATCGGAATAGGGAAAGAGAGGACGCACGCAATGGCGAAGTACATTTTTGTTACGGGCGGGGTTGTATCCTCACTCGGTAAAGGTATCACAGCAGCATCTCTCGGTAGACTTCTGAAAAACAGAGGATTGAAAGTAACGATCCAAAAGTTCGATCCTTACATCAACGTCGACCCGGGCACTATGAGTCCATATCAGCACGGTGAGGTATTCGTTACCGACGACGGAGCGGAAACTGACTTGGACTTGGGACACTACGAGCGTTTTATCGACATTAACCTAAGCGCCAACTCTAATGTGACGACTGGTAAAATTTACTCGTCAGTCATTTCCAAAGAGCGCCGCGGCGACTACTTGGGTGGTACGGTTCAGGTTATCCCACACATTACCAATGAGATCAAAGAGCGCGTTTACCGCGCAGGCAAGGAAACGGGAGCGGACGTTGTCATCACTGAGGTCGGCGGTACTGTCGGCGACATCGAGAGCTTGCCGTTCCTCGAAGCGATTCGTCAGGTGAAAAGTGATATCGGCCGCGAAAACGTGATGTACATCCACGTGACGTTGGTTCCTTACATCCGCGCTGCAGGCGAAATGAAAACCAAGCCGACACAGCATAGCGTTAAAGAGCTGCGCAGCTTGGGTATTCAGCCAAACGTGATCGTGACGCGCACCGAGTTCCCGCTTCAAGCGGACATGAAAGAAAAGCTTGCTCTCTTCTGCGATATCGACAAAAATGCAGTAATCGAATGTGTTGATGCGGAGACACTGTATGAAGTTCCGCTGTTGCTGCAAGAGCAAGGGCTGGACGACTATGTTTGCCGCCATCTGGGCCTTGAGTGCAAGCAAGCTGATATGACTGAGTGGAAAGCATTGGTTGAGCAAATCAAAAACTTGAAACATACGACGCGTATCGCAATCGTCGGTAAGTATGTCGAACTGCACGATGCGTATCTGTCCGTAGCAGAAGCGCTGTACCACGGCGGATACTTCAACGATACGGACATTGACATCAAATGGGTTAGCGCTGAAGACGTTACCCATCAAAACGCAGCTGAGCTGCTCGGCGATGTCGATGGCATTTTGGTACCGGGTGGATTCGGTGATCGCGGTATCGAAGGGAAAATCGCAGCGACTCGCTATGCACGTGAAAACAAAATCCCATTCCTGGGCATCTGCTTGGGTATGCAAGTGTCTGTCATCGAATTTGCACGCCATGTAGCAGGTTTCGACGGCGCGAATAGCTCCGAAATCAATCCGGAAACAAAATACCCGGTTATCGACCTGTTGCCTGAACAAAAAGAGATTGAGGACAAAGGCGGCACCATGCGTTTGGGTCTGGATCCAACGAAGGTTGCAGCAGGCAGCCTGACAGAGAAGGCGTACGGCAATTCGCTCGTTTACGAACGCCATCGCCATCGCTATGAAGTTAACAACGAATACCGCGAGCAGTTGGAGCAGCTGGGCATGAATTTTGCCGGTACGTCTCCTGACGGACGTTTGGTTGAGATCGTTGAAATTCCAGATCATCCTTGGTACCTGGCTACCCAGTTCCATCCGGAGTTCACTTCCCGTCCAAATCGCCCGCAACCATTGTTCCGCGATTTTGTAAAAGCATCGCTTAGCAACAAATTGAAGTAATTCCACGTCTATCCTCTTTGACAGGGTCTGCGAGTGCCAGCCGCTGTCAGGGGGATAGATTTTTTTCTATCAATAAATCGAGAATACGAGCGAATTTTTATAAGAATAGGGAGGATTTTCCTAAATGCTGGGCGAACTCTAGTCAATTAGTAAAATCGTGGAGATCAGGGGGACGTGTTACGATGCGGGAGAAGAAAATTTTAATCGTAGATGATCAATATGGCATTCGCATCCTGTTGTTCGAAGTACTCGGAAAAGAGGGCTACACGACGTTCCAAGCAGCGAACGGTAAAAAGGCGCTGGAAATCGTTGAGAAGGAATCTCCGGATCTTGTTATTCTCGATATGAAAATTCCTGGCATGGACGGCATTGAAATTTTAAAGCATATTAAAAAAATCAATAAGGATATCAAGGTGATCATGATGACCGCCTACGGTGAATTGGACATGATTAAGGAAGCGACCCAGCTCGGGGCGTCCACCCATTTCACTAAGCCGTTCGATATCGATGAACTGCGATTGGCTGTCAGCAAACAATTGGTAAGTTAAACGCAACTGTTAACCCTACATAGCTTGTGGTATAATAAGCCAAGCAAAATCACCTGAACCACAAGAGGGAGGATTTTTTTCACATGCCACTTGTACCGATGACCGCGTTTCTGGAAGATGCTAAAAAGAATAAATATGCCGTAGGTCAGTTCAACATCAACAACTTAGAGTTCGTTCAAGCGATCACACAGGCTGCTATCGAGGAAAAGTCCCCAGTAATCTTCGGCGTGTCCGAAGGCGCTATGCGCTACATGGGTCTTGAGTACACCGTAGCAATGGCTAAGGCTGCTTCCGAAATGGCTGGCGTACCAATTGCTTTGCACTTGGACCATGGCAGTAGTTTTGAAGTTGTCATGAAATGCATCCGTGCAGGATTCTCTTCCGTAATGTTTGATGGTTCCCACCATTCTTTTGAAGACAATATCCGCTTGACCAAGCAAGTAGTTGAAGCAGCTCATGCTGTAGGTGTTTCTGTCGAAGGTGAGCTTGGAACAATCGGCGGTGTCGAAGACGACGTGAATGTGGATGAAGATGCTGCAACGTTGGCGAAGCCTGCTGAAGCGATCCGCTTCTGGGAAGAAACCAAGGTTGACTATTTGGCGATCGCTGTAGGTACAGCTCATGGCATGTACAAAGGCGAGCCAAAAATCCACTTTGATATTATTGAAGAAGTAGCGAAAAACATCGGTGCGCCTGTCGTATTGCATGGCGGCTCCGGCGTTCCTGATGAAGCGATCAGAAAAGCGATCAGCTGCGGTGTAGGCAAGATCAACGTGAACACCGAGAACCAGGTTGCTTGCACAGCGGTAATCCGCGAAGTGCTTGCTGCAAAACCAAACGAAATCGATCCACGCAAATATCTGACGCCTGCTCGAGATGCAATCAAGGAAGTTGTAAAAGGTAAGATTCGTCTTTTCGGCAGCAACAACCGCGCGTAAGCAGGAGGATAACCATGCGATTCTTAATTGATACAGCAAATGTAGAAGAAATCCGCGATATTCACGAATGGGGCGTTTTGGCTGGTGTTACAACCAACCCTTCGCTCGTTGCCAAGGAAGGGCGCGATTTCATTGATACGCTGAATGAAATCATCGACACCATCGATGGTCCAATCAGCGCGGAAGTGATCAGCGTCGATGCCAAAGGCATGATCGAAGAAGGCGAAAAGCTGGCTGCACTGTCCAAAAACATCGTGGTGAAAGTGCCGATGACTGAAGAAGGTCTGAAGGCAGTCAAAGTGTTCTCCAAGAAAAAAATCAAAACAAACGTAACCTTGATCTTTAACGCAAACCAAGCGCTTCTTGCTGCGCGTGCGGGCGCTACGTATGTGTCCCCGTTCCTCGGACGTCTTGACGACATCGGCCAAGACGGCTTGCAGCTGATTTCCGACATTGCGGAAATTTTCGAGGTTCATGGTTTGGATACAGAAATCATCGCAGCGAGCATTCGCCACCCGATCCATGTGACGGAAGCGGCTAAGCGCGGCTCGCATTTTGCGACGATCCCTTACAAGGTTTTCAAACAGCTTCTGCAACACCCGCTGACCGACAGCGGACTGCAAAAGTTCCTGGCCGACTGGGCCAACATGCAAAAGTAAAAGCTGATCATCAGCGGTTCGCGAGCACCTTTTCCGTCGGAGAAGGTGCTTCTTTCAAGAAAAGCTTCTCTATCAGCCTCTTAGGAAAAAACGTTTTCCTTGGAAGGAGGAAGCTTTTCTTGCTTTTATCGAAGGGTCAATGCCCATACAAGTGTCAGTTTCTTCACGATCAACGATCAAGTAGATATCAATGTATAAAGATATGCCTGAGGAGAGCGGTTTATGGATAAGCTTATCATTAGCGGGGGACGTGCGCTCAATGGGTCTGTCACCGTGAGCGGCGCAAAAAACAGTGCAGTTGCGCTGATTCCCGCTGCTTTGTTGGCCGATGGCCCGGTTGTCATTGAAAACTTGCCGAGGATTCAAGATGTTCAAATCTATTTCGACCTATTGCGCGAGATGGGTGCGGATGTTCTGTTTGAAGACGATTGGATGGAAATTGACGGACGACCGCTGAAGCCTATGTATTTGCCGAATGGACGCGTAAAAAAATTGCGTGCCTCCTACTATTTGTGGGGAGCCATGCTTGGGAAGTTTGGCGAAGCGCACGTCGGGTTGCCTGGGGGCTGTGATTTGGGCCCGCGGCCGATCGATTTGCATATCAAAGGGTTTGAGGCGCTCGGCGCCACAGTCGAAAATCAAAACGGTGTCTTAACGATCAAAGCCAAGCAGCTAAAAGGGGCACGGATTTATCTGGACCTGGTCAGCGTCGGGGCCACAATCAATATCATGCTGGCTGCAGCAAAGGCTGAAGGTGTCACTGTCATCGAGAATGCTGCGAGGGAACCGGAGATCGTGGATGTGGCCACGCTGCTGAATAATATGGGGGCCAATATCAAAGGGGCAGGTACCGATAAAATCCGTATCGAAGGCGTCAAGCGATTGAGCGGATGCCGCCATACGATCATTCCCGACCGGATTGAAGCGGGGACGTATATGATTGCGGCCGCAGCGACAAGAGGGACTGTGACATTGGAAAATGTGATTCCGAAACATTTGGAATCGGTAACGGCCAAATTGAGAGAGATTGGCGTAAACGTGGAGGTAGATGGGGATTCTATCACCGTGTGTGGACAAGAGAAATATCGCGCCATCGATGTGAAGACCAATCCGTACCCAGGGTTTCCAACCGATTTGCAGCAGCCGATCACAGCTCTGTTGACGCAAGCCAAAGGCATCAGCATTGTCACCGATAACATTTATGGTGCGCGCTTCCGCCATGTGGATGAATTGCGCCGCATGGGTGCCTCCATTAAGGTAGAGGGTCGTTCGGCCTTGATTGAAGGCGGAAAGCAGCTGATGGGCGCGAAAGTCATCGCATCCGATTTGCGGGCTGGCGCTGCGTTAGTGATCAGTGGACTTGCTACTAACGGAATTACCGAGGTAGACGGTCTGGAGCATATTGATCGCGGCTACGAAAACTTGGTCGAGAAGCTGCAAAAGCTGGGTGCGTCTATCATAAGAAGAAAATCACCAGAATCGGCACGAGAGCGATAGAATAGCCGACAGGGAGGAACGAAATCATGGAACGCAGTTTAACAATGGAATTGGTTCGCGTAACAGAGGCAGCAGCGCTTGCTTCGGCGCGTTGGATGGGATTGGGTAAAAAGGACGAGGCGGATGGAGCGGCGACGACCGCAATGCGCGATGAGTTCAACAACATCCCGATGGACGGCATTGTCGTCATCGGTGAAGGGGAAATGGACGAAGCGCCGATGCTGTATATTGGTGAAAAGCTGGGACAAGGCGTGGCACCTTTTGTAGACGTTGCGGTTGACCCGTTGGAAGGGACCAACATCGTGGCGAAAGGGACGTGGAATGCGATCTCGGTTATCGCGATTGCGGACCGTGGCAATCTGTTGCACGCTCCAGACATGTACATGGAAAAAATCGCAGTTGGACCGAAGGCAGTCGGAAAAGTCGACATCGATGCGCCGATCATCGATAACTTAAAAGCGGTGGCGCAGGCGAACGGCAAAGATCTAAGCGATCTGGTCGCGATCGTTTTGGACCGCGATCGCCATAGCCGCATCATTCATGAAGTTCGTGCAGCAGGCGCGCGAATCAAGCTGATTCCGGACGGCGATGTGGCAGCGGCAATCAACACTGCGTTTGAAAATACGGGTGTCGACATTTTGTTCGGATCTGGCGGTGCTCCGGAGGGGGTTCTGGCTGCCGTTGCATTGAAATGTTTAGGTGGAGAAATTCAAGGGAAATTGCTTCCGCAGGATGCAGCTGAGCTGGAACGCTGCAAACAAATGGGGCTGGTGAATCCGCACCAAGTGCTGCGTATGGAAGATATGGTGAAGGGCGATGACGCGATTTTTGCGGCGACAGGCGTAACCGATGGCGAGCTCTTGCGTGGTGTTCGCTTCCAAGGGATGCGCGCGACCACACATTCTGTCGTCATGCGTGCGAAGACGGGAACGATCCGCTTCATTGAAGGTAACCATCGGTTGGAGCGTAAACCGCGCTTGGGTCTATAGGAGGAGGATTATCTAGGTGCTTCTATCGGAATTGGAAGAAAAGAAATTAACGGAGCTGTACAAGCTGGCTAAGGAGTTTCAGATTCCGTACTATTCGCAAATGAAGAAGAAAGAGCTGATATTTGCGATTTTGCGGGCACGTGCTGAACGTGACGGCTTGATGTTTATGGAAGGCGTTTTAGAGATTTTGTCGGAAGGGTACGGCTTCCTGCGTCCGATCAATTATCTCCCGAGTTCCGAGGATATCTACATTTCCCAATCGCAGATCCGCAGATTTGATCTGCGGATGGGCGATGTGGTATCGGGTAAAGCGCGTCCGCCAAAAGAAAACGAACGGTATTTCGGGCTTTTGCAAGTGGAAGCCGTCAACGGAGAAGACCCTGAACAGGCATCCGAGCGTCTGCACTTCCCCGCCTTAACACCGCTCTATCCTCAGAAAAAGCTCGTTCTCGAAACGGCACCTTCCAAGCTTTCCGTTCGCTTGATGGATTTGATCGCGCCTGTCGGCTTAGGGCAACGCGGTCTGATCGTAGCGCCTCCGAAAGCGGGAAAAACCATGCTGTTAAAAGAAATCGCCAACAGCATTACGGAAAACCATCCCGATATTCATTTGTTCGTTCTCCTGATCGATGAACGTCCGGAAGAAGTGACCGATATGCAGCGCTCCGTAAAAGGTGAGGTCGTCGCTTCGACCTTCGATGAACTTCCGGAAAACCACATCAAAGTGGCGGAATTGGTATTGGAACGGGCAAAACGTTTGGTTGAGCACAAAAAGGACGTCGTCATCCTGCTTGATTCCATTACCCGCCTTGCGCGTGCGTATAACCTGGTGATTCCTCCAAGCGGACGGACACTGTCTGGCGGTATTGATCCAGCTGCGTTCCACCGTCCCAAACGGTTCTTCGGTTCGGCCCGCAACATTGAAGAGGGCGGTAGCCTGACGATTTTGGCGACTGCTCTGGTCGAAACTGGCTCCCGGATGGACGACGTGATTTACGAGGAGTTTAAGGGAACAGGTAACATGGAGCTTCATTTGGATCGCAAGCTGGCAGAGCGCCGTATTTTCCCGGCGATCGATATTCGTCGTTCGGGAACGCGTCGTGAGGAACTGCTTTTGTCCAAAGAAGAACTGGAAAAGCTGTGGGCGATTCGTAAAAACATGAACGAAAGCCACGACTTCATCGATAATTTCATCAAAAAGCTAGGAGATACCAAGACGAACGCTGAGTTCATGCAAACGCTGGAAACCGCGCCTGCGAGATCGACGGCGAAACAGTCTGGCAACCCGACGGTGAGTTAACGCTCACCGTCATTTTTTTTAGACGGATGAATAGACTGATAGAGTAGATTCGACTAAGGGGGCTGCTAGATGGGTGGCGTTGGGATTGCTGCGGATATGCCGAATTGGACCGACCAGGGGGAAGCGAAGCGCTTCGTCATTGAGCAGACGCTCGCACAAGCGCTCAATCCGTTTTCATCCTGGCAGAAGGGAAATAAGCCGGATCAACAGCAAAGATCGACCGTGATGATGTATGCGGTGCAGTCGGGGGACACCCTTTCCTCGATCGCGGGGACATATGGGATGACGCTCAGTGAGTTGATGGCTCAAAATAAAATCGACAATCCCAATCTGGTTAGCATCGGGATGCGGCTTACGATTCGAAAAGACGGGATCGTGCACATGGTAAGCCAGGGGGAGACGCTGGAACGTATCGCACAGCGTTATGGAATTTCTGCGGAGGAAATCATTGTGCGCAACCCGCTCGTGAAAATATTGGACAACCAGCTGTACGTCGGCCAAAAAATTTACATACCGACGCCTGAGGCTCCTTCCGTGCAAGCCGGAAGCTTTCAAGCGAGACGAGAAATGGCGGAAGCGGCCAACCGCTTGGCCATGCGCGGTCTGCGGATGAAGTGGCCGGTTGCCGAACCGACGATTACGAGTGGATTTGGAGCGCGGTGGGGAAAGATGCATAAGGGTGTTGACCTGTGGAATGAAAAAGAAGAAAACACGCCGATTACGGCGGCGCGGGCAGGGATTGTCGTGGAGGCGGGCGTTCATAGCGACTACGGTGATTTGGTCATCATCGACCATGGCAACGGCTTGCAGAGCTACTATGCGCATATGGGGAAAATCGGCGTCTCCGTCGGGCAGGCCGTGCTGGCGGGAGATGTTCTGGGCTATATGGGACGAACCGGGGATGCCACAGGCTATCATCTTCATTTTGAGATTCGGCAGGATAACATACCGGTCAATCCGCTGCCGTTTTTACCGCGCTAGGGAAGGTTTGCTAAGGAAAATCGTACATGCACCGCCTCAGTTTACTTTGCCTTCCCAGTACGTTACAATGGCGGAAGCAAAGAAGTGAGGCGATTTTTCATGTATTTGGTATATGCGGATCAGAACGGACAAGTGTACGATCATCCCGGTTTATGGGCGATCGCACGAAATGGAGATATATTGACAGAAGTTTTGGAGGAAGAGCTAATTCCGCTTCCGGAAGGCTCGACGATGGTGAGTTTGCCTGATACCGTTCCGGTGGGAATGGATCCGGAAACCGGAGAGATGACCAAGCTGGACGGCTGCAGCGCAGTCGGCGCTTTGGTGCCACAAGGGTTTACCCGTCTTCTCCTGCCTGGTTATATCAAAACGTCTAAGGAATCGAAGATGCCCCTGTTCGGCTATACAGCAGTTGTGTGGAAAGACGGCGGTTTTTGGGTGGCTGCCCGCAAAAGCGATGAACCGCACAAATGGAACCCGATGAATTTCCCGATGGACGAGCTGCGTTCCCGTGTAGAGAGTACGCTCAAGCAATTTCCGGAAAACAGGATTTTGAACCATCTTTCCCATTGCGCACTTGAATATGAATGCTTGACGGCATCCAATAACTTTTTCCACCGTTGGGAAGGAAGCTTGCCGGTATCGTATACCTGTAACGCGGGCTGTTACGGATGCATTTCCGAACAGCCGGATGACAGCGGCTTCCCGTCGCCGCAGACGCGCATGAATTTCAAGCCAACGGAAGATGAGCTGGTGGAAGTGATGCTTCATCATCTTCAGACGCCGGAGAGTATCATCAGTTTCGGCCAAGGCTGCGAAGGCGAGCCGTCCACGATGGCGTCCATCATTGTACCAGCCATGCGGCGCGTGCGTGCCCAGACTGACATGGGCTTTATCAACATCAACACGAATGCAGGCCTGACCGATCATATTAAAGGGATCGTGGATGCCGGGCTTGATCTGATGCGCATCAGTATTATTAGCGCAATCGACGAGCATTATAATGCGTATTACCGACCGCGCGGCTATACGCTTGAGAACGTCGCGCGATCAGCCGAGTACGCTGCGGCAAAAGGGGTGTACACCTCGATCAACTATCTCTGCTTCCCTGGCGTCTTCGACCGTGAAGAAGAGATGGAAGCGATGATCAGCTTCATCAAACGGACAGGCATCAAGCTGATTCAAATGCGTAATCTGAATATCGATCCGGAGAGCTATCTGGCGATGATCCCGAAAGCGCAGGGCGAAGTATTCGGGATGAAGCAAGCGATCGAAATCTATCAGGAAGAATTGCCGGATGTTATCATCGGCTCCTTCACCCATGTTCCTCCTTCCGAATTGCAGAGAAGGAAAAAGATGGTGTAGCAAAAGCTGGCTCTTGCATTCGACCATTTTGCATGTTAGTATTCTTTTATTGTGTAAATTAACTCTGTTTCGGGAAACGATTCAGGGCGGAAAGAGGCGAGAAGAATGAAACAAGGTATTCATCCTAAGTACAATCTCGTAAAAGTAACGTGTGCATGCGGTAACGAATTCGAATCCGGTTCCGTTAAGCAAGCTCTCCGCGTAGAGATTTGCTCCAACTGCCACCCGTTCTTTACTGGTAAACAAAAATTCGTTGATGCTGGTGGACGTGTAGACCGCTTCAAACGCAAATACAACCTTTCCTAATCGGCAACGACTGGAAAGCAAACAAGGCCAGATAGTGAAAGCTATCTGGTCTTGTTTTTTCGGTCATGCGACAAACTGGTTGATGCGATCGAACGATTTTCACAAGCAAAAAAGTTGGGAAATAAATAGTTCGAACGATTGGCGAATCTGACGCGAGATGCTATGATGGACAAGCGATCATGAGCATTCTTGAATACTTTGTAAATATTGGTGATGATTCCATGTACTTTATGAAACAGAACGGTTGGATTGAAGTCATCTGCGGCTGTATGTTTTCCGGCAAAAGCGAGGAGCTGATTCGCCGGATTCGTCGCGCCAAAATTGCGAAGCTGCGGGTGCAAGTATTTAAACCGCGCATTGATGATCGGTACCATGCAATGGCGGTCGTGTCCCATAATGGTGTCATGGAAGATGCGGTAGCCGTTAGTTCTGCACGGGACGTGCTGGAGCTTGTGAAGCCGGACACCGATGTCGTGGCGTTTGATGAAGTTCAGTTTTTTGACGACGAAATCATTGAAGTGTGCCAGTATCTGGCGGACAGTGGCGTCCGTGTCATCTGTGCTGGACTTGACCAAGATTTCCGCGGAGAGCCGTTCGGGGTGACGCCGATCCTCCTTGCAGTAGCCGAGTACACGACTAAGCTGGAAGCGATCTGCGCCGTTTGTGGCAGCCCCGCTACGCGCACGCAGCGCCTCTTGAACAATGAGCCGGCTGATTACCACGACCCGATCATCTTGGTTGGGACGGCGGAGAGCTATGAAGCCAGATGCCGTCATTGCCACCAAATCCCGGGGAAACCAGGGCTCGTCAAGGAAGCGGCGAAACAAGCCTAATTCATCATTTGTCAGCCAAAAAGCCACTTTTCTTTTTTGCATGGGCGTGTTCTTCATTGCGCACACTAGGCAAAACAGGAGGTGGCTTTTTGCATGGGTACAAATTCCCGTCTGCATAAAAGTACTGTCTTACTTATAACTGCCGTGCTGTCCCTGACCGTGCTTGGCGGCTGCAATACGTATCGGGCCCAGCAAAACGAACAGTCGGCGACACCTGGGGCCAATCGTGAAACGTTGATGGGGCGTAATCAAAACCCAAACATTCTGGTTGGGAAGCATAGCGTCCGCAATTATTCTGTCGATGAAAAAAACCTGGAGATGGTGGTGAAGAGCGTGCCTGGTGTTGAAGGCGCACGCGTTTCAGTCAGCGGCGGAAACGCCTATGTGACGCTGGATCTCGCCCCAAACGTTACGGCGCAACATGCCCGGGACATCGAGCGGCAGGTCATTGCGAATCTAGTCCAGAAGGCGCCGCGCTACGACTATCATTTGACCTCCAACGATGGCGTACATGTGACACCGTAACGCACGCAATCCGAGTTGTTGATGCCTTGGCATTGACAGCTTTTTTCTTTGACTTTTCAAGGGTTTTTTCCTATAATTTTAATGTTAACCATCATTCATCTTACATGGGGTGAAGTGCAGTGTTTGATCGCTTATCAGCAGTTGAAGAGCGTTATGAAGAAGTGAATAACTTATTGTGTGACCCCGATGTCATCAGCGATACAAAGCGTTTGCGTGAATTATCGATTGAACAGCGTTCCTTGGAAGAAACGGTTACCGTTTATCGTGAATATAAATCTGTCACAGAGCAGTTGGATGGCGCCAAAATGATGCTGGACGACAAGCTCGACGATGAAATGCGCGAAATGGTGAAGTCCGAGATTGCTGATTTGAACAAGCAGAAGGAACAGCTGGAGCACAAACTGAAAATTCTGCTGCTTCCTAAAGACCCTAACGACGACAAGAACGTAATCGTTGAGGTTCGCGGGGCAGCTGGCGGCGATGAAGCCGCACTGTTTGCATCCGATCTGTACCGCATGTACACCCGCTATGCTGAGCGTCAGGGCTTTAAAGTCGAAGTGATCGAAGCCAACGAGACAGAGCTTGGTGGCTACAAGGAGATCATTTTCTCTGTGAGCGGACAAGGCGCTTACAGCAAGCTGAAATTCGAAAGCGGCGCGCATCGCGTGCAGCGTATTCCTTCGACCGAATCGGGCGGTCGCATCCATACGTCTACCTCGACCGTGCTCGTTTTGCCTGAGGCGGAAGAAGTGGAAGTGGAAGTGAACGAAAAGGATATCCGGATCGATACGTTCTGTTCCAGCGGTGCCGGCGGACAGAGCGTCAATACGACCAAGTCCGCTGTTCGTGTGACTCACATCCCGACGGGTATCGTCGTATCTTGCCAGGATGAGAAATCGCAGCACTCCAACAAGGATAAAGCGTTGCGTGTACTGCGTGCGCGTCTGTTTGACTTCCATCAGCAGCAAGCGATGGCCGAGCAAGACGCAACACGCAAAAGCTTGGTGGGGACAGGTGACCGTTCGGAACGGATTCGCACCTATAACTTCCCGCAAAGCCGCGTGACTGATCACCGCATCGGCATGACGCTCCACCGTTTGGAAAGCATTTTGTCCGGCGAGCTGGATGAAGTGATCGACAACTTGATCATGCATGAGCAAACTGAGCTTTTGCAAAGCCAAGGTGTCGTGTAATATGGTACAGCCAACAACAATTCGAGAAGCCCTGCTCCGGGCTTCTTCCTTTTTACAGGAGCATGGCTGCAGGGACCCGCGGTTTGAGGCCGAGCTGCTGCTGCGTCATGTGCTCGACATGGAGCGGGCAAGCTTTCTCGCCTCATTGCCTGACCCGATGCCGGATGGAGCGGCTGAGCGGTTCCAAGCGCTTTGTGAGCGCCGGGCAGCACAAGAACCGCTGCAGTATGTGATCGGGACCCAAGAGTTTTTCGGGCGTGAATTTCTCGTTCGTCCCGGTGTGCTGATTCCGCGGCCGGAAACAGAAATCCTCATCGAGAAGGTGCTCCAGTACGCGGACAGGATGTGGACAAAGGAAAGCGAGCTTGCGGCTGTGGATATCGGCACGGGCAGCGGCGCGATCGCGTTGACACTAGCAAGCGAGAGACCACTTTGGGCGGTTTCAACCGTCGACTTGTCCACAGATGCGATCGAGATTGCCCGCGACAACGCCAAACGACTTGGGCTTGGGGATAAGGTGAGATTTTTACATGGCGACTTGCTGGAGCCGCTCCTTTTGCATGGGGAACAGGTCGATGTGCTTGTCTCCAATCCACCGTATATCCCAAGCAGCGATGTATTGGAGCTCGATCGTGAAGTGAAGGAGTACGAGCCGTTGCTCGCGCTTGACGGTGGTGAAGACGGCTTAAATTGCTATCGACGCTTATGTGAGGCGCTGCCTGCCGTGTTGAAGGAGCAGGCGTTGGTGGCATTTGAGGTGGGGATTCACCAAGCCCAGGACGTTGCCCGGCTGATGATGGCAAGCGGTGTGATCGACGAAACGGCTATCGTTCCTGACTTGGCGGGCATCGACCGCATTGTAGTAGGTGTACGAAAACAAAAAAGTTAAAACTGTGTGTATATTCCTTCCATTGCCTGTCCATACTGACGACTAGAGAGATACAAGAGAAACAAAAACAAGCGTCAGTATTTGAGGGGAGACGATGAAAGATGAAACGGTTCTTACTGGTAGTGTTTTCGTTGGTAATCGCCACGATGTGCTGGGAGCAGCAGCGTTCGTCAGCCAATGTGCTGGATAACGGGCCGATCCCGCAGGAATCCATTCGTTTGCGCATCATTGCCAATAGTGATTCTGTTACAGACCAATGGTTAAAACGTGAAGTAAGAGACGCGATCGTCGCCCAGATGAACACCTGGGTCAAAGAAATCGGCTCCTATGACGAAGCGCGCCAAGTGGTGGCCAAGCGTTTGCCGGAACTGCAAAAGCTTGTGGATAAAACCATCAAAGCCCGCGGATTTTCCTACCCAGCTGTGGTTGATTTTGGTCAAGTGCCGTTCCCGACCAAGCTGTACGGTTCCTATGTGTATCCAGCTGGCAATTATGAAGCGCTCCGTGTGCGAATTGGTGAAGCGGAAGGCCAAAACTGGTGGTGTGTGTTGTTTCCGCCACTGTGCTTCATCGATATGGCCAATGGCGATGCGGTAGCACATGCCGAAGAGAAGTCGGGAGCAAAATCCCAACAATCGGCATCTTCAAACGAGCCATCGTCTTTCGAACAGAAGGCAGGCCAAGAAAAAATGGATGACACGTATCAAAGCATAGATGAAGAGCGCTCGCTATTGCGGGCAGAGCGTTGGATGCAGCCAGCTGAACTTGTCCACAGCGAAGGTGAAACGAAAGCGGAAACGACACCTGAGACAAGCGAGCCACGTGCAGCAAACGTTGAGCTGGAAGCAAAAACTGAACCGATTGCAACTGCGATGACGGTCGAGCAACCAGCGCCAAAGGTGGAAGTGCGGTTTTTCCTCTGGGACAAACTGGCCGCCTTGTTTTAACGCAGTACCTAACGATGCTCCCCCTCCCCTACCTTTCGAGGTAGGTTTTTTTCGTTGGTTTATCCACAAGTTACCCACAGGTTGTTGAAAACTTTTTGGGGAGCTTTTATACTAGGGGCACAAACTGTATTTAGACAGTGGCTGGAAAGGATTTTTAACAATGTTATTACCGATGGTTACAAAGATGTGGACTGTGGATAAAGGTGTGGAAGATCTGGAGACTTGTGCACAGATTGTGGATGCAGCCCGATTGATCCAGCAGGGAGAGGTTGTTGCGTTCCCGACGGAGACTGTTTATGGACTCGGTGCGGATGCATTGTCCAATCAAGCTGTGGAAAAAATATTTGTGGCCAAGGGGAGACCGAGCGACAATCCGCTGATCGTGCATATCGGCAGAATCGGGCAGCTGGAGACGGTGGTTTCGCAGGTCACGGACGATGCAAAGCGTCTGATTGAAGCATTTTGGCCCGGCCCGCTGACGTTGATTTTGCCGAAGCAGGATACGGTTGCCGACTTGGTGACAGCTGGTTTAGAAACAGTCGGCGTACGGATGCCGGATCATCCTGTCGCCTTGTCGTTGATCAACGCAGCGGGTATGCCGATTGCCGCGCCGAGCGCCAACCTTTCGGGCAAGCCAAGCCCGACAACCGCTCAGCATGTGCGCGGAGATCTGGAGGGGCGGATTGCGGCGATTGTGGACGGTGGAGCGACTGGTGTCGGTGTGGAATCGACCGTTATCGACATGACTGTGAAGCCGGCGATGATCTTGCGTCCGGGTGGCGTCACGTTTGAACAGTTGCAGGCGGTTTTGGGAACAGTAGAGATAGATCCGGCCTTTTTGCTGGGGGCGGAGGAAAGTCCGCGTTCGCCAGGCATGAAATATACACACTATGCGCCGGAAGGTGAGCTTTGGTTGGTAAACGGCGAGCGGGAGGCTGTCCGAAAACGGATGGAGAGCATGCTCCGTGAAGCCCGGCAGATGGGTTGCAAAACAGGAGTACTCGTCACTTCGGAGAATGCGGCGGAATGGGAAGGCAGCGGTTGTGCCGATGCGGTTCTTTCCTGTGGTTCCTTGTCCGATCTGGGCAGCGTCGCCCGCGATTTGTACGGGGTTTTGCGCCAGTTTGATAGCCTTGGAGTGCAGTTCATGGTAGCGCCGGTCTTCCCACGTAAAGGCATGGGGCTTGCCGTCATGAACCGATTGGAGAAAGCGGCAGGCGGACGCGTGGTTACCGCCTAAGATGAATGTTTCCCCTCTTGTCCGCATATGGTGAAGAGACAGGAGGGGGAGGAAACGTGGATATCTCATTGTTTCAATGGGGGCAGTTTATTACCTTGCTGCTGATCTCGCTAGCGCTCGGGATGGATGCCTTTTCTTTGGGGATTGGCGTCGGAATGGGTAAACTGCGACTGCGTGAAGTGCTCTCCATCAGCACAACGATCGGGTTGTTTCATGTAGCCATGCCGCTTTTGGGGATCTGGATTGGTCATACGCTTTCCAGCGTCGTTGGGGATATAGCCATATTGATCGGCGGCGGGGTCCTGATCGCGCTTGGCATACATATGTTATGGAGTGGTTTCACACAAGAAGAAAAACAGAGCCAGCTTTACACCAAAGGCTTCGGTTTGATCCTATTTGCGGTTAGCGTCAGCCTAGACGCGCTTTCGGTTGGCTTTTCATTCGGTTTGATCGAGGTGAACCAGCTTCTGGCGGTCACGCTCTTTGGTGTCACTGGCGGTTTGATGGCTGGCTGCGGCCTAATGATCGGACGCAGTTTCGGGGGATGGCTGGGTGACTACAGCGAAATCATCGGTGGCGTCATCCTGATCCTGTTCGGGTGCAAATTCCTCTGGTAAGTCCCTTGGAAACGTGCGTATAATAGGACAAACCATATTGAAAAAGGAGGGTAACAGATGAAGGTGCTGTTTGTTTGTACCGGAAACACTTGCCGTAGCCCCATGGCGGAAGCATTGTTTCGGGACAAGACGGAAGGCGGATTCGAAGTCAAATCAGCTGGCGTCTCTGCTTATGTGGGGCAACGTGCATCGGAACACGCCAGAAAGGTTCTGGAGCTTCGCGGCATCGCACACGACCATGCTGCGCAGCGTGTTGACGATCATCTGATTGCCTGGGCCGATCTGATTTTGACCATGACCCATGGACATAAAGCCATGATCCAGCAGTATTTTCCCGGCGTGGCGCACAAACTGTATACTTTGAAAGAATTCGTTGGTGAATCCGGGGAGGTCGCCGATCCGTACGGTGGTGATTTCACCCTTTATCAGCATTGTGCTACCGAATTGGAGCAAACGCTCGACAAGCTGCATGAAAAATTGCGGGGCTGGTTATAAACCAGTCCCTTTTTATACAGGTAGGATGGTATCATAGTTCCTAGCTGTCAGTATTTTGGTGAAGGACAAGCCGGGTTCCACTAAAAAGTAGGCGTTAACCGAACGTTTTTAGGTTTTTTTACAGTAATGTAACAGGTTTTGCCCTAGTTCTAACAAAATACAGTGACATATCTTCGGGATTAGCGGTATAATAAGCATGAATTACGAAAAAGCGAGGGAACTCACATGAAAGTTGCATTGGCTGCCGATCACGGCGGATTTAAGCTGAAACAAGAGATTAAATCGCTTCTGGAGTCGATGAATATCAGCTATGAAGACTTTGGCTGCGAGTGTGAAACGTCGGTTGATTATCCGGATTACGCGCTGCCGGTGGCTGAAAAAGTGGCATCTGGCGAATTTGATCGGGGTATTCTGGTTTGCGGCACAGGTATCGGCATGTCGATTGCTGCCAACAAGGTTCGCGGCATCCGCTGCGCGCTGGTGCATGACACATTTTCGGCAAAAGCAACACGTGAGCACAACGATTCAAACGTATTGGCGATGGGCGAGCGAGTTATCGGACCAGGCCTTGCATTGGACATCGTGAAGATTTGGCTGGAGACTGAATTTTTAGGCGGTCGCCATGAACGCCGTGTGGACAAAATCAAGGAGATTGAAGCCAAGCACGCGGGAGTGAAATAAGATGGACCTGGACGTATTGAAGCAACAGGTCAAGACCATCGTGGCGGAAGTGCAGCAAAGCGCCAAACTGGGAGCCGGACGCCTGCTGGTTATCGGCTGCAGTACCAGTGAAGTGCTGGGCAAGCAGATCGGCAAAGCGGGCAGTGGAGAGGTGGCAGCCGCGCTTTACAGCGGCATTCGCGAAGTGCAGGAGGCGCATGGCTTTGATGTGGCCTTCCAGTGCTGCGAGCATCTGAACCGCGCGCTGGTGATCGAGCGGACAAGCATGGAGCGACTTGGTCTGGATGAGGTGACGGTCGTCCCGGTTCCGACAGCCGGCGGAGCGATGGCAGCTTATGCGTACCGACAATTGAAAGATCCCGTCATGGTCGAGCATATTCAAGCGCATGCAGGAATCGATATCGGTGATACCTTTATCGGCATGCATTTGCGACATGTGGCGGTGCCGATTCGGCCAAGCTTGCGGCAGATTGGGGAAGCGCATGTGACTGCAGCGCAAACCAGGCCGAAGCTGATTGGCGGTTCGCGAGCCGTCTACGAGCTGACGGATGCAAATAACAGCTGTTCATAATCACTATATAGAAAAAAGAAGCGATAGGAGGCTACCAAGCCATGTTTGAATTCTTGAAAGAGCAAGACCCGCAAGTAATGGCAGCAATGAGTCAGGAATTGGGAAGACAACGCGACAAAATCGAATTGATCGCATCCGAAAACTTCGTAAGCCGCGCTGTTATGGAAGCGATGGGAACAGTTTTGACCAACAAGTATGCGGAAGGCTATCCAGGTCGTCGCTACTACGGCGGCTGTGAATATGTCGATATCGTTGAGGATATCGCTCGCGATCGCCTGAAAGAAATTTTTGGTGCTGAGCATGCCAACGTACAGCCGCACTCCGGTGCACAGGCGAACATGGGCGTTTACTTCACCATTCTCCAACCTGGCGACACTGTACTTGGGATGAATCTGTCCCATGGCGGTCACTTGACGCATGGTAGCCCTGTTAACTTCTCAGGATCCCTTTACAATTTCGTAGAATACGGCGTGGATGAAACCAATCACCGCATTGACTATGATGTTGTTCGCGCTAAAGCGTTGGAACACAAACCGAAGCTGATCGTTGCAGGTGCGAGCGCATATCCGCGTGAAATCGATTTTGCCAAATTCCGTGAAATCGCAGATGAAGTCGGCGCTTACTTCATGGTAGACATGGCGCACATCGCCGGTCTGGTTGCTGCAGGCTTGCATCCGAACCCAGTGCCATATGCACACTTTGTCACCTCCACTACACATAAAACATTGCGCGGTCCTCGCGGCGGTATCATCCTCTGCAAAGAAGAGTTTGCCAAAGCGATCGACAAATCCATGTTCCCGGGTGTACAAGGCGGTCCTTTGATGCACGTGATCGCTGCCAAAGCAGTCGCTTTCGGCGAAGCGCTGAAACCGGAATTCAAAGACTACGCAAGCCGTATCGTGAAAAACGCGAAAGCATTTGCAGAAGCGTTGACAGCTGAAGGTTTGACACTCGTATCCGGCGGTACGGACAACCATCTCGTGCTGGTTGATGTACGCAGCACAGGTCTGTCCGGTAAAGAAGCGGAGCATCTGCTGGATGAAGTATCGATTACAACGAACAAAAACACGATTCCTTACGATCCGGCTAGCCCGTTCGTAACGAGCGGTGTACGCATGGGTACGCCAGCGGTGACAAGCCGCGGCTTTGATGAAGAAGCGATGAAAGAGGTTGCCGCTATCATCGCACTGACATTGAAAAACCCGCAAGATGCAGCGAAGCATGAAGAAGCCCGCGCTCGCGTGGCAGCACTGTGCGCACGCTTCCCGCTCTACGAAGGCTTGCAATACTAAAAGAATCAAACAGGCCCAACGGCGTAATGCCGTAGGCCTGTTTTCATGTTTTCAACCGAAATTGACGGTTGCGGTCTCAAACGCTATTATAAGTAGGATGTCCGCAAAGCAGAAACGGAGGAACATACATGAGTCGTGTATATGTGTTCGACCACCCCTTAATCCAGCATAAATTGACGTTTATTCGTGACAAAAATACGGGAACGAAAGAATTCCGCGAATTGGTAGATGAAGTTGCGACTTTGATGGCGTACGAGATTACCCGCGACATGCCATTGCAAGAAACCGAAATCGAGACGCCGGTCACCACCTGCAAATCCAAGGTGCTCGCTGGTAAAAAAATCGGCTTGATTCCGATCCTGCGCGCTGGCCTCGGCATGGTTGACGGCGTGTTGAATCTGATCCCTGCTGCAAAAGTGGGCCATATCGGCTTGTACCGCGATCCTGAAACATTGAAGCCAGTTGAGTATTATGCCAAGCTGCCGACCGATATCGAGGAGCGTGAGCTGATCGTCATCGATCCGATGCTCGCTACCGGCGGTTCTGCTTCCGTCGCGATTACGGCTTTGAAAAAGCGCGGCGCGAAAAACATGAAGCTGATGTGCCTGATCGCCGCTCCTGAGGGAATCAAAGTGGTGCAGGAAGATCATCCGGACGTAGACATTTTTGTTGCTGCAGTCGATGAGCAGTTGAATGACCATGGATATATCGTACCAGGGTTGGGCGACGCAGGTGACCGTCTCTACGGAACGAAGTAGGTGCGATGATGAGTGAAAACCGTAAACAACTCAAAGTGATGACCGTATTCGGGACAAGACCGGAAGCCATCAAGATGGCGCCGCTTGTCCACGAACTCGGCAAACATCCTGAGCAGATCCAATCGATTGTCTGTGTGACTGCACAGCATCGGCAAATGCTGGATCAGGTGCTGGAAATCTTCAGCATCACCCCGGATATAGATTTGAACATCATGAAAGATCGCCAGACTCTCCTGCAAATTACAACCCGTGCGCTGGAAGCGTTGGATGAAGTCATCAAGGAGCAGAAGCCGGACATCGTGCTCGTGCATGGAGATACGACAACGACTTTTGTGGCGAGCCTCGCCGCGTTTTACAATCAAGTGGCGATCGGCCATGTCGAGGCAGGCCTTCGTACATGGGACAAATACTCGCCATTCCCTGAAGAGATGAATCGACAGCTGACAGGTGTGATGGCAGACCTGCATTTTTCACCGACCGATGGAGCAGCAGATAACCTCCGCCGCGAAAACAAGTCGGAGGAAGCAATCTATATCACAGGCAACACAGCGATCGATGCGTTGCAAACAACGGTGCGCGCTGACTACGAGCATCCGGTCTTAAGCAAAACGGCAGGCAAAAAGATGGTGCTCATGACCGCTCATCGCCGTGAAAATCTGGGTGAACCGATGCGCCGCATTTTCCGCGCTGTCCGCCGTCTGGTTGACGAGCATGCGGATATTGCCGTTGTGTATCCGGTACACTTGAATCCGGCTGTACAGGAAGTGGCTCAGGAAATTTTGGGGAGCCACGAGCGCATCCATCTGATCGAACCGCTGGATGCATTCGACTTCCATAACTTTGCGCGTCGCGCCCACCTGATTCTGACCGATTCCGGCGGTGTGCAAGAAGAAGCGCCTTCGCTTGGCGTGCCTGTCCTCGTTCTGCGTGATACGACAGAGCGTCCGGAAGGCATCGAAGCAGGCACGTTGAAGCTTGCCGGGACCGATGAAGATCAAGTGTACCGTCTGGCGGACGAGCTTCTCCGCGATGCTGCAGCCTATGAGAAAATGGCGAAAGCAGCCAATCCGTATGGCGACGGCAAAGCCTCCGAGCGCATCGTGGAAGCGATTCTCTACCATTTCGGATACAAGAGCGAGCGCCCGGCGCCATTTCAGCCAGGCAGCGTAAAATAAAAGGATGAGGCGTTTGATGACGCCTCTTTTTCCTTTCGCAGCTACATAGAGACTTTTTGCGATTGTCGAAATTTACCAGAAAAAATCGACGGATTCGATGAAACCAAACAGACAAAATGCGCGTCAAACGAATATGGATAATTTTGCACACGAGACGGCTTCGGCTGTTTTGTGTTGGGTTTCCATGAAAATCGGAGTGACGTTTTTCATAAAAAGAGAGATAGTTTTCTCCTGAGGAGAGGAGTTTGCACCGTGAAAAAGCATAAGGTCTTGTCGCTCGTCACGGCTAGCGTAATCGCGTGGGGAGCGATTTTTCCGTTGGCGGCAAACGTGGCGGAAGCGCGAGTTGTGACCAGTCCGCTGTCGATCATGTGGCAGCAGACGATTGGTGAAGGAGCCTCGCTGATAAAATATACCAAATCTTTCGGCGATCAACAGGTGACGGTCTTTGTCACCAAAGCGGACCTCAACAATCAGTATCTTGAAGTGAAGCCGGTGTACGGCACCGACGGCTTGTTGACGCAAAAGCAAACAGTCACCCAGATGGCTCGCGAAACAGGCGCCATCTCGGCGATCAATGCCGACTTTTTCAACATGACAAAACGCGGTGCGCCGTTTGGGCAGGTGCTCAAGGATGGCGAGGTCATTTCGTCAATGGGGCAGATCGATTACTGGTACAGCCTCGGGATTACCGACGACAAAACGGCGGCGATCGAGCACTTCACATTTTCCGGTAAAGTTACAGCTCCAAGCGGCGTGACGTTCCCGCTGCGTGGAATCAACAAGGAAGAGTACAACACGACAAAAGGCAAAAGCCATTTGGATCAGCTGAACATGTACACGCCCAAATTCGGCAAGACAAGCCTTGGGACAATATCCGGCTACCAAAACATCGTGGAAGTGGTCTTTGACAACAACGTGGCAAAAGAAGTGCGAATCAATCAGCCGGGTGCGGTGATTCCGCCAAACGGCTATGTGCTTTGGGGACAAGGAGCAGCTGCCAACTTTTTGCTGCAGCAATTCCCTGTAGGCTCGACAGCGCAGGTTGATTACCAAAATGCCCCGACCGACCGGAACTGGATGCAGGCGGTAGGAGGTCAGCTGCTGCTGGTCAACCAGGGTAAGGCGATCACTTCCTTTAATGTAGACAGCTCGGTTAAAGGTTTGAATGCGCGGACGGCGGTAGGGGTTTCCCAGGATGGCAAAACCATGTACATGGTGGCCGTCGACACGGCCAGCAGCTCGGGTTTAAGTCTCGAAGAGCTGGCGCAGATCATGGTGGAGATTGGCGCGTACAAAGCAGTCAATTTCGATGGCGGCGGTTCCACCACGATGTCCGCGCGTATGCTAGGTGAGACGGATGTGCGGGCGATCAACACGCCTAAAGGTGGAGCGGAGCGTCGCGTGCCGACGGGACTTGCGATCTACAATACGGCGCCTCCAGGTGATTTGCTCGGTTTTCAGATCAATGGTCCGACAGAGGTGCTGATCGGACAAGCTGCCGAATTTTCGACCAAAGCATACGATACGCATTATTTGCCCTACACGATCAAGCCTGACCAGATCAACTGGCAGGTCGGAGCGGATGCGGGAACGTTCGAGCAAAACAAGTTTATCCCGAGCCGTTCCGGCACGACGACGATTACGGCCACAGTCGGCAATGTCTCACAAAAACGCGATGTGAGCGTCATAACAGGTAAGGACATCGCGCAAATCATCGTCGGCCCGAACCCGATCAATATCGCGCCTGGTCAAACGCTTGGGCTTGATATCAAGCTGAAAACTAAAAAAGGCCAGATGATTGCGGCAACACCGAAAAGCGTAACCATTTCGGTTGATTCACCGTTGGCTTCGGTCAACGACAAGCTCCAGCTTATTGCGGGCGACCAGGTCGGGAAAGCCAACCTGAAGGTTACATACGACGGGATCAGCACAACTGTGCCAGTGAATATCGGCGCATTTGAGCAGCCGTGGCTAACGTTTGACAACCAGCCGTCCATGTACCATACCGCTTATCCGGATTCGCTCAGCTCGCACGGTTCCTTCACGGCAGTGAGTGCCGGCGGAAACGATCCGGTGTTCCGTACGAAAAAAGCAGCGAAGCTGACATACAATTTTGCCGGTGCGCCTGAAAGCGATTCCCGTATCGCATATGGTCGACTCGGCTCCAAGCCTGAAGATATCCCGGGCAAGCCGTTTGGTATGGGCCTGTGGGTATATGGCGACAGCAGCAATCACTGGTTGCGCGCAGAAGTGCTCGACGCAAAAGGAAAAGTCTATTACGTCGATCTGGCCAAGCGCATCGATTGGACAGGATGGCAGCAGGTGAAAGGATACTTCCCAGCAGCAGCGACGTATCCATTGCAACTGCGCAGCATCTATGTCGTCGACCCTGCAGAAAACAATGAGATCCTGCCGGAAAGCGGAACGGTTTACTTTGATGAAGCGTCCCTGCTCTATCCAGCGGAGAGCGCTGTGAAGCCTAGCGGCAAAACAGTGCAAACCAGCACGCCAGGAACCCTCTCGTTGGGTGCAGAACTCGACATGAGCTATTCGTTCGCAGCCACGTCGAGCTTCTTGGATACCGTCTCGCTTGGTGTGAATTCGATCATCAACCAGCAGCTGCCTGGCTATGTACCGGCAGACTATGCGTTTACAGTGAAGCCGGGAGCGCTAAAAGCGGGCAAGCAGGACCAATTCGGCAACACGACATCCACGGTGAAGCTGACCGCGAAAAACTGGATCAAAGGAAAAGGAATCGGCTTGCTCTATGTGAATGAGGCGAACCAGACATTTGATCCATTGATCGGCCAAGTCGACGACCAAGGAAAGTGGGTCTATCCGGTTAACGCGTATGGAACCTACATCCCGTATTATCTCGATAAGCCGGCCGATGTGCCGTTTGTCGACATTATCAACCATCCGGCCAAAGATGAGATCACCTATATGGCTCAGAAAGGTTTGGTCAAAGGGATTACCAACGAATTGTTCGGACCGGAAAATTCGTTGACAAGAGCGCAGTTTGTCACGCTGTTGGCCCGCGTCTTCGCGTGGGAGCTGCCAGCCAAACCAAAGCTCTCCTTTAAGGACGCGATTCCTGACTATGCGCAAGGACCTGTGCAGGTCGCGTTGACCAAAGGCTTGGTGAAAGGCTACACCGATAAAACGTTTAGACCTGATCAAGCTGTGACTCGGGCGGAGGCGGCCGTCATTCTCGACCGCATTCTGCAAAAGAAAGCCCAGCCTGTCCAAGCGCCAGCCGATAAGAAGGCGTGGCCACAATGGGCGTCAGCTGCGATCAACAACGTGGCGGGCCAAGGGCTGATGGATAACCAGAACGGCAAGTTCGAACCGAACAAACCAACTACACGGGCTGTGACAGCAGTAGCGCTCTATCGAATCTTGCAGAAGAAATAGTGAGTTCAGGCGAAATCCGCATCCACCTCCGATGAGGCAGGATGCGGATTTGTTTTTATGGGGGAGTTGCGTTTTGACCCACGTTTTCGAACAGTTACGAGACATAACTTAAAGTTTTTTTAATCATTTTTGTAACCTTCTTCCCTTATAATGGAAGGATGCCACAGTGTGGCTAAGCCGATATAAACAAGCGAGGAGTGGGAGCGATGAGTAAAAAGGAAGTTGTGATTGTCAGTGCAGTGCGTACCGCAATCGGGAGCTTTCAAGGGGGACTAGCCGGTGTGTCCGCTACCAAACTGGGCGCTTTGGTGCTGGAGGCAGCGCTTGAGAAGGCTGGAGTAGGGAAAGAGCAAGTCGGTGAGGTCATTTTGGGGAACGTACTCCAAGCGGGCCTTGGCCAAAATCCTGCGCGCCAGGCGGCGATTCAGGCTGGTCTCGAGCATGCGGTTCCTGCCATGACCATCAACAAAGTGTGCGGTTCCGGCTTGAAAGCCGTCCATCTTGCTGTCCAATCCATCCTCGCAGGAGATACGGACGTCATTCTTGCAGGCGGTATGGAAAACATGAGCCAAGCGCCTTATTTGATGGAGGGCGCCCGCAACGGCTATCGAATGGGCGATCAAAAAGTGGTGGATTCGATGATTCGCGATGGACTGTGGTGCGCATTTAACGATTACCATATGGGAATTACCGCGGAGAACTTGGGAGAAAAGTATCAGATCACACGTGAGGAACAGGATGAATTCGCAGCATGGAGCCAAGAGAAAGCAGTGGCGGCAATTGCAGCCGGACGTTTTGCAGATGAGATCGTTCCAGTGCCGATTCCACAGAGAAAAGGAGACCCGGTCCTGTTCGCAACCGACGAATTCCCGCGCGCGGGCGTCACAGCAGAATCGCTCGGCAAGCTGCGCCCAGCATTCAAAAAAGACGGTTGCGTAACAGCTGGCAACGCTTCGGGTATTAATGACGGTGCAGCAGCACTGCTGATCATGTCCCGGGAGAAAGCAGATGAATTGGGCTTAAAGCCGATCGCTCGGATTGTCGCAAACGCCAGCGCTGGTGTTGATCCTAGCATCATGGGGATCGGACCGGTTCCTGCGACCAAGCGAGCGCTGGAAAAAGCAGGCCTGTCTCTGGAAGACATCGATCTGATTGAAGCGAATGAGGCATTCGCGGTTCAATCCCTTTCGGTTGGCAAAGAGCTAGGATTCGACAAGGAAAAACTGAACGTAAACGGCGGCGCGATCGCGCTTGGACATCCGATCGGAGCGAGCGGCGCACGCATTCTCGTCACGCTTGTCCATGAGCTCCAAAAGCGCGGCGGCAAATACGGTTTGGCAACGCTTTGCATCGGTGGCGGTCAAGGTGTTGCAACGATAATTGAGAAGATTTGAGTCAATTGTGAACGGTTTGTGTACAGTCTGACTGGAAGTTGACAAAGCGGATAAATCTTCGTTAATATGGATGAGGGCAAAGGGTATGACCACATGCCCTCTCCTTATGTCGAAAGGGGATCAGATGCATGTCGAAGCTGGATAATCCTTGGCAAGCCATCATTTTTGTCAGCTTTATCGGGATTGATTTGGCGATTTGTGTCATGGCGGGTGTATGGCTCGGACAATATCTGGATCGACAATTTGCAACAAGTCCCGTATGCATGATCATCGGGTTGTTTTTGGGTTTAGGTATCGGTATTTATAGTGTATATCGATTGATCCGTTCGTATTTGTAAGGAGATAGTTAGGAGATTGAGCATGCAAGAGTTTACGACAGCAATGCGCCAAACATTCCGCTTCGCCTTCTTTTTTATGGCTGCTTCTGTGATACTCTGGGCACTGTTGCCTGAGCATAAGGTCTTTCTTCAGAGTATCTTCGCAGGTATGTTTGCTAACACCATCAACAATGCCGTACTTTTCAGCAAAGCGTGGAAATCGACGAAACCGGACAGCCGTCCTAGAGGAACGGGGATGTTGCAGCGGTTCGTGATGGTTGCATTTCTCGCATATCTGACGGTGCGATTCCCCGAAATATTCGTCATATCTGGTGCACTTATAGGATTTTTCCTCATTCAAGTGGTCAGCCTTCTATTTGTTTATCGCTCCTTTAAATAGATACAGTTGTTTTTCACATGCACTTAACAAGGAATCTTTACAAATCTTAATTTTGTCGATAGAAAGGGGTGAAATACATGCATTTATCTCCGCGCTTTGAATGGTTAGGTATGGTATTCGACATTCCTACCATGATCATGATGGTGGTAACCGCTCTGGTAGTATTTTTACTCGTGGTTGGATTGACACGAAATATGTCGACTGGCGTGCCTCGCGGAGCTCAAAATTTCATCGAATGGGTGATCGACTTCATTCGTGGAATCTCCGGCAACTTTTTGGACAAGAAGTACGCGTCCCGAGTTGTTGCGCTAGGCTTGACCGTTTTCCTGTATATCTTCATCGGAAACCAGTTGGGCTTGGTTCTTAATATCACCACCTCTTACCATGGGCAAATCAGTGAAAGCTTCATGAACCAATTGACACTGTCCGGTACGCCGGAAGCTGCTCATGCAAAAGAAGAAATGATTAAAGAAGAGTTGGCAAGCGAGCACGGTCTGCCAGTATCCTGGTGGAAATCGCCGACTGCTACTCCTTCTGTAACATTTGCACTGGCGTTTGCTGTTCTCCTTTACTCTCACTATCTCGGTTTGCGTAAAGGTGCAGGCAAATACTTCAAGCATTATGTGGAACCGCATCCATTGATGATCTTGCTGCACATTATGGAGGATTTCATCATCAAGCCGCTGACGCTCCCATTGCGTTTGTTCGGTAACATTTTTGCCGGTGAGGTCTTGATCTCCGTACTGTTGGGCACAGGTGTCCTGGTAGCCACGCTTCCATTGATTGTTTGGCTGGGTTACTCCGTATTCGTCGGTTCCGTACAAGCGTACATCTTTACTACGCTGACGATGGTGTACATCTCGCAAAAAGTAAACGAAGATCACTAGGTTTTTCTTCTGAAAGAATTGCTTTACAACAAAAACTAATTTTCAAACATTTTAAGGAGGTATTTTGTAATGACTGGTTTGTTTGCTGCTGGTATCATGTTTGGTCTCGCTGCTGTAGGTGCAGCCATCGGAAACTCTTTGGTTATTAAGAGCACAATTGAAGGTGTTGCTCGTCAACCTGAAGCACGTGGTAACCTGATGGGTCTCATGTTCTTGGGTCTGGGTCTTGTAGAGGCGTTGCCAATCATCGCTGTTGCTATGGCCTTCGTATTCATGAATAAATAAGCTTGTGCAAACAAGCTGATGTGGCGGGGGCTAGACCTTCGCCTCTCTTATGTGGAGAATGTGTGAAACGTTTTCCTCTTGAAAACAAGGCGGTTACGACCGTTTTGTACAGGCTTACTGAATGATTTTCTATGTAACTAGGATTCTCCTGTTAGACCGGAAGGAGTGAAATTGAAATGGTAGACTTGGGGACTGTATCTCTCGAGTGGGGAACGTTAATATTCCAGATCATCATTTTCTTGGTGTTGCTGGCACTCGTTCGTAAATTCGCGTTGGGCCCGGCGCTTGGAGTTATGGAAAAACGCCGCCAACATATTGAAGCTGAGATTTCCGGTGCGGAGCAAAACCGCCAAGAAGCTGAAAAGCTGTTGGCAGAGCAACGCCGTCTGCTTGACGAAGCACGTCAAGAATCCAAAACGATTCTGGATCGCGCTGCGAAACAAGCAAGCGATGAAGCTACTCGCATTGTTGAAGAAGCAAAAACATCTGCTGAGCGTTTGAAAGCCGATGCTAGCGCTGATCTGGCGCGTGAAGTGGAAAAAGCTAAAGCGGAGCTGCGCGATCAAATGGCAGGCTTGTCCGTATTGCTGGCTTCCAAAATCATCGAGAAGGAATTGGATGAAGCCGCTCAAAAGAGCACGATTGACCAATTCCTGAAACAAGCGGGAGATCGCCTATGAGTAGCGGTGTTGCAAAACGCTACGCACGTGCACTGTTCGAAGTAGCGAAAGAGCGCGGGCTGATCGAGCAAATTGAGTCTGAATTAAAAGATATCGTTGCCGCTGTTGAGTCAAATCAAGAGTTGGGCAAAATCTTGACCCACAATCAAATCTCCATAGAGTCGAAAGAGCAATTGCTCAAAGATCTCTTTGGCGCGCATGTAGCAGCGGAGACGCTGAACTTTTTGAGCGTTTTGATTGACAATGGTCGTGAACACGAACTGGGTGAAATCGCAACTGCCTATGTCGCGATGGCGAATGAAGCGCGCGGCGTTGCTGATGCGGTTGTAACGACTGCCAAACCGTTGGGCGAAGAAGAAGTTAACGAGCTTGCTGCACAATTCGGCAAGAAGGTAAACAAGACGCTCCGCGTACAAACGGTTGTTGATCCAGCAATTCTCGGTGGCGTGGTTGTACGAATTGGCGACCGTCTGTATGACGGTAGCATCAAGCGCAAATTGGAACAGTTCGCGCACCAATAATAAAACGTTTCTGATGAATGGGGTGACATTTACGTGAGTGCAATCAGACCGGAAGAAATTAGCTCGCTCTTGAAAGAGCGCATTGCTAACTATAAAGCTGAAATTGAAGTAGTTGACGTCGGTACTGTTATCCAAATCGGTGACGGTATTGCTCGCGTGCACGGTTTGGAGAAGGTTATGGCTGGGGAACTGGTCGAATTCCAAAACGGCGTAATGGGAATGGTGCAAAACCTGGAAGAAGGCAACGTAGGTGTCGTTATTCTCGGTCCATTCCGCGGCATTAAAGAAGGCGACAGCGTAAAACGTACAGGCCGTATCATGGAAGTGCCTGTAGGCGAAGCGTTGCTCGGTCGCGTTGTTAACCCGCTCGGTCAACCGATCGATGGTTTGGGTCCTGTAAACACAACTGAATTCCGTCCGATCGAAAGCCCGGCGCCTGGCGTAATGGCTCGTAAATCGGTACATGAACCGTTGCAAACTGGTATCAAAGCGATTGACTCGATGATTCCAATCGGTCGCGGTCAGCGTGAGTTGATCATCGGTGACCGTCAAACAGGTAAAACATCCGTTGCGCTCGATACGATCATCAACCAAAAAGGCAACGGCATGATTTGTATCTACGTTGCGATCGGCCAAAAGCAATCCACTGTTGCAGGCGTAGTGGAAACACTGCGTAAGCACGGTGCGCTGGATTACACAATCGTTGTATCCGCGACTGCTTCCGATCCAGCTCCACTTCTGTACTTGGCGCCTTACACAGGCGTATCCATGGGTGAGTACTTCATGTACAAAGGACAACACGTTCTTTGCGTATACGATGACTTGTCCAAACAAGCGGCTGCATACCGCGAAATGTCCCTGTTGCTCCGCCGTCCTCCAGGCCGCGAAGCATATCCTGGTGACGTATTCTACTTGCACTCCCGTTTGCTGGAGCGCGCTGCGAAACTCTCCGATGATTTGGGCGCAGGTTCCTTGACTGCATTGCCATTCATCGAGACCCAAGCAGGTGACGTATCCGCATACATCCCAACCAACGTAATTTCCATTACGGATGGTCAAATCTTCCTTGAGACCGACATGTTCAACGCAGGTCAACGCCCAGCGATGAACGCGGGTATCTCCGTATCCCGCGTAGGTAGTGCGGCACAGATCAAAGCGATGAAAAAAGTTGCTGGTCCATTGAAGCTTGAATTGGCACAATTCCGCGAGCTGGCTGCGTTTGCGCAGTTCGGTTCCGACTTGGATAAAGCAACACTGGCGCGTTTGACTCGCGGTCAACGCCTGGTAGAAGTCATGAAACAAGGCAACAACGATCCAATGCCAGTTGAAAAGCAAGTTATTGCGATTTACATGGCGACAAAAGGCTATGTTGACGATATTCCGGTTGGCGATGTAACTCGCTTCGAAAAAGAGTTGCTGGCGTTCATCGATTCCAACAAGCCACAGCTGGTGGAACACATCCGTTCAACAAAAGATTTGCCTGCTGAAGCTGATTTGAATGCAGCGATCGAAGAGTTCAAGAAGGGCTTTGCTGTAAGCCGTTAATTTTGCTCTCAACAGACATCTTATGCGTGCCGGGCGGTTTTCCTCCCGGTATGCGTCCCCAAGGTGGTGAAAACGAGTGGCTCTAGGTTTGAAAGAGATTAAGCGCCGTATCAATAGCTTTAAAAGCATGCGCCAAATTACCAAGGCACTGAAGATGATGTCTGTAGCGAAACTTCGCCGTGCACAGGATAAGGCGGAAGCGGCACGTCCGTATACACGCAAAATCCAGGAAGTTATCGCAAACATTGCCAGCGGTACGTCCGGCTCCAAGCACCCGATGCTGCAGGTTCGCCCTGTGAAAAAGACCGGCTATATCGTCATCACTTCTGACCGCGGTCAGGCTGGTGGCTATAACGGGAACATGATTCGCAAGGTGCTGCAAGCGATCAATGAGAAGCACAAGTCGCAGGACGAGTACGTTCTCTTTGTGATCGGTCGTAAGGGACGCGATTTCTTTAAGAAACGCAATTATCCTGTGATTGAAGAAGTCGTTGGCTTGCCGGAAAACCCGAATTTTGCTGACATCAAAAAGATTGCCAGCGCAGCCGTCTCTCTCTTTGCTGAAGAGAAGATTGACGAGCTTTACCTGTGCTATAACCGTTTCCAAAGCGCGATTTCCCAGATTCCTTCTGTGGACAAATTGTTGCCGTTGGAACCAGTTGAAAGTGCGGCACAGGGTGCTAACTATGAATACGAGCCTTCTTCCGAAGAAGTGCTGGCAGTTCTGCTGCCTCAGTATGCGGAAACATTGGTGTACAGCGCACTGTTGGATGCGAAAGCTTCCGAGCATGGTGCACGTATGACAGCGATGGGTAACGCAACTGACAATGCGACGGATATGATTAACAAGCAAACGCTGTTCTACAACCGTGCGCGTCAAGCGGCGATCACGCAGGAAATTTCCGAGATCGTTGCAGGTGCGAGCGCACAGGCGTAATAGATTTGGATAACGTAACTTCCAATAAGCTTCTAGGAGGGAAGAGAGAAGATGGCGAAAGGGCGCGTGGTTCAGGTAATGGGACCGGTCGTCGACATCGAATTCGACCGTGGCTCGTTGCCTGCCATCTATAATGCGATTAAGATTGAACATAAAGCAACAGCAGCTGGTGAGCGCGAAATCAACCTGACTGTTGAAGCAGCGACTCACTTGGGCGACAACATCGTTCGTTGTGTAGCGATGTCTTCCACAGACGGTTTGGTACGTGGTTTGGAAGCGACAGACCTGGGCGGACCAATCTCTGTTCCAGTAGGTGCGGTAACGCTTGGTCGCGTATTTAACGTACTGGGTGAACCGATTGACCTGCAAGAAATGGGCGACGTATCTCGTCGTGACCCAATCCACCGTAAAGCTCCTGAGTTCGCTGAACAAGCGACAACGGTTGAAATTCTGGAAACAGGTATCAAAGTTATCGACTTGCTCGCTCCGTACATCAAGGGCGGTAAAATCGGTCTGTTCGGTGGTGCCGGTGTAGGTAAAACCGTAACAATCCAGGAATTGATCAACAACATCGCACAAGAGCACGGCGGTATCTCTGTATTCGCTGGTGTAGGTGAGCGTACCCGTGAAGGTAACGACCTGTACCACGAGATGAAAGATGCTGGCGTATTGCCAAAAACAGCGATGGTATTCGGACAAATGAACGAACCACCAGGTGCGCGTCTTCGCGTAGCGTTGACCGGTTTGACCATGGCGGAATATTTCCGTGATGAAGAAGGCCGCGACGTTCTGCTGTTCATCGACAACATCTTCCGCTTTACCCAAGCGGGTTCTGAAGTATCCGCTCTCTTGGGCCGTATGCCGTCCGCGGTAGGTTACCAACCAACATTGGCAACTGAGATGGGCCAATTGCAAGAGCGTATCACTTCCACTAAAAAAGGTTCTGTAACATCCATCCAGGCGATCTACGTTCCTGCGGATGACTACACGGACCCGGCTCCAGCGACTACGTTCGCTCACTTGGACGCAACAACTAACCTGGACCGCGATATCGCGTCGTTGGGTATCTTCCCAGCGGTTGACCCGTTGGCTTCCACTTCCCGCGCACTGTCTCCGGCAGTTGTCGGGCAAGAACACTATGATGTAGCGCGCGGCGTACAAAAAGTTCTGCAACGCTACAAAGAATTGCAAGATATCATCGCAATCCTTGGTATGGACGAGTTGTCCGATGAAGATAAATTGTCTGTAGCACGTGCACGCCGTATTCAACGTTTCCTGTCCCAGTCGTTCCACGTTGCTGAACAGTTTACTGGTAACCCAGGTCAATACGTTCCACTGAAAGAAACAGTTCGCAGCTTCAAAGAGATCCTCGATGGCAAACACGACACTCTGCCTGAAGCAGCGTTCCTCTATGTTGGAACCATTGAAGAAGCAGTAGAAAAAGCGAAGAAAATGGCGTAAGACAACCCTTGAAGGGGGAGACTGAAAGTGAGCAAATTGACAATTGAAGTCGTTACTCCTGAACGGGTTGTCTATAGCGGTGAAGCAACAATGGTAATTGCGCGCGGCGTTGAAGGTGATGTCGGTATCATGCCGAACCACATGCCGCTCGTTACCCCGCTGAAAATTGCGCCTGTTCGGATTAAAACGGTAGGCGACAAAGAGACGGTAATCGCTGTAAGCGGAGGTTTCATGGAAGTTCGCGGTACACAAGTGGCTATTTTGGCCGAGTCCGCTGAACTGCCTGAGGATATTGATGTCGAACGTGCCAAGCAGTCAAAAGGCCGCGCTGAGCAACGTTTGAACGAAAAGCATCCTGACCTCGACATTCGTCGCGCTGAACGCGCGCTGCAACGTGCGATTTCGCGACTCGAAGCCACCAAAAACATCTAAAGTCAAAAAATCCCCGCAGCTGGCAAGGCGCGGGGATTTTTTATACTACTCCAACATAAATTTTTTTGATCGCCGGATAAAAAGGTTATGGTCAACATTTTTCCAAGAAAATGAACCTGACCGTTTTTGTTTGGAAAGATTCCCTTGTTTATGTATATAATAAGGCTGAAGGGGAGTGAGCTCATGCAAACGATTCGACTAATGCGCACACACAATGGAGAAACGGTTATACCTGGCGGATACCGTGCCAATGGCTGGTCCAGTGTACTACCGCATGAAATGAACGTGTTGTTTCATGCTTTATGCTACCTGGTAGCAAAGTATGACAGCAAGGAAGAGATGATTCAGGGATTCCGTGAAATCAATGCTTTGAACGGAACCTTTGATACGTTGGATAAAGCAAAATTCAAATCAGAAGAGTCCTATGAAAATTACATAAACCTATTGGAAACCCATAAGGAATTTCTGAAGCGTTCCAACTACGAGTACCCGCAAACGAAAGAAGAAGCAATTGAGCTTATGATCAAGTGGGGTCTCGTTCTGGATCAAGGCGATGTTTGGGACGTGCCTGTACATCCATTCCCGGAAGCACAGGACATTTTTGTTCTGAATGAACGCGAGAAATTCGCGTTGGATCACCTGAAACTGGAGTCACTGATTCATCCGATTTTCAGCAAGCTGATTCTGCATCTTCATGAACAGGATGATAATCATTTCAGCATGACAAAAGCAGAAATGAAAAAGCTGCTGGATATCGAAGATACACTGCTTATGGAAGTCTTGGTTAAATTGATTCCATACTTGAAGGCACCAATCGAAAATCTCCAGGATCTTTCCGATACAGACCCGATGGAGTTCACGGTCGAGTGGGAAAAAGTATACGAGGATTTCCTCGGCGGCACCTACCAACAAAACGTACAATAAGACACCGTGCAACCATGTGAAATTGACAGCTTAGAGAAGACTTCTCTAGGCTTTTTCCTTTGTCAATCGTTAGACACATATTTACCAATTTGTTATAATGGTGAAGGTATTTTCCTGTGTCGAATTTGACATAATTCGACTTTGTGCCACATAACTTCAGCTTAATGGAGGTAACGGTGATGAGTGCAATCTACACGAACAATTACGTGATTGTGGCCATCTTCATCCTGCTCGGTGTCCTGCTCCCGGTTGCGACCGTAAGCATCATCGGGCCACTCGTACGCCCCAGTAACCCTTCTGCTGAGAAGACGACCACTTATGAGAGCGGTAACATTCCGGTCGGGGATAGCTGGGTTCGATTCAATGTCAAGTATTACATCTTTGCCTTGTTATTCGTTATTTTTGATGTAGAAACCTTGTTCCTTTACCCATGGGCCGTTGCCTATAACCAGCTCGGCCTCTTTGCGCTGGTTGAAATGGTTATTTTCATTGTTTTGTTAGTTATCGGTCTTGTCTATGCATGGAGAAAGAAGGTGCTGGAATGGAACTAGATCTCAGAAACGTTGCGCCTGATTTGCAAGAAGAGCTGAATCGTAATGTCATGTTTACCACGCTGGAGACCGTGAAAGGCTGGGTGCGCAGCAACTCGCTTTGGCCGCTGACGTTTGGCTTGGCCTGTTGCGCCATTGAAATGATGGGCACCGGTGGAGCCAACTATGACCTTGACCGCTTCGGCGTGATTTTCCGTGCATCGCCTCGTCAATCTGACGTGATGATTGTGGCAGGAACCGTAACGAAAAAAATGGCACCTCTGCTTCGTCGCCTTTATGATCAAATGGCAGAACCGAAATGGGTGATTGCCATGGGTTCATGTGCGACTGCAGGCGGACCTTATGTGAAATCGTACAGTGTTGTAAAGGGTGTAGACCAAATCGTGCCGGTAGACGTTTACATTCCAGGCTGTCCGCCGAACCCTGCGGCACTCATCTATGGGATCAACAAGCTGCAGGAAAAAATCCGGTATGAAGCGAAGACTGGAAAGCGGGTGACCAGTCAATGAGCGATGAAAAACGCAAGCCGACGCCAGAAGAGAAGGCGGCAGCAGCAGCGGCAGCTCGCGCAAAAGCGGAGGAAGCGCGCCGGCTAAAAGAACAAAAGGAGCTTGAGACGCCAAAGCAAGCGGAAGAGGCGCCATCGCCGGTCGCAGAGACGACAGAAAACAACGAATCAAGCGATTCCATCCAAAATAAAGTTGAAGAGGCAAAAGAGGCTCCGCAGCAAGATGATCTTGCGTTGGCCAAGGCAAAAGCCGCAGCAGCAGCCAAAGCAAAAGCCGCGGCAGCAGCGGCGGCAAAGGCAAAAGCGGAAAAAGAAGCTGAAAGCGCTAAGGCAGAACCGAGCGCCGAGGAAGCCGATAGTGAGGCAAAGGCAGTGCCAGCAGATGATGATCTCGCGCTAGCCAAAGCAAAAGCGGCAGCAGCTGCTAAAGCCAAGGCCGCAGCGGCCGCAGCGGCAAAAGCCAAAGCAGCACAAGAAGCGGGCGCGGGGGAAGTGGCGACGCCAGCGGCAGAAGGCGCTGATGCAGACGCGAAAGCCAAGGCGGCAGCAGCAGCTAAAGCAAAAGCCGCAGCGGCAGCTGCAGCGAAAGCCAAAGCAGCCAGGGAAGCGGCAGGCACAGACGGCACGGAAGTCGCCGATGCCGATGATGCCAAAGCGAAAGCCGCAGCAGCGGCTAAGGCAAAAGCAGCAGCTGCAGCAGCAGCCAAGGCAAAAGCAGCTGGAGGCGCAGCGGACGCAGGAGCAGCCGAGCCGGAAGCGCCGGAAGCGCCGAAAGAGCCATCAAAAAACCAACCGTACCTCGATAAATATGTCAAAGCAATCGCCGACAAGTTTGGCGCCGAAGTAATTGAGGCGTCGTACATCAACGAGTTAGCGAAAGACGTACCTACCTTAACGATTCAAAATGAACGCTGGCATGAAGTAGCCCATTATTTAAAGGCGGACGAGCAGCTTCATTTTGACTACCTGTCCAATTTGCATGGCGTCGACTATGAAGATCGGATGGAAGTCTACTATCATTTTTACTCCTATAAAAATCGTCAAAGCCTTGCAGTGAAAGTGAAAACAAACCGAGAGCAGCCGACTGTTCAATCCGTAATGGACTTGTGGAAAGGCGCAGACTGGAACGAACGGGAAACCTACGACCTGCTGGGTATCCAGTTCCCGGGCCATACCAACCTGACGCGCATCCTATTGCCAGACGACTGGGTCGGGTATCCGCTCCGCAAAGACTATGTACAGTACGATGAGGAGGTGTAGGGTATGAGCTTGGAAGTCACGTCAACCAATTCATATACCTCCCCGGATACGGGCATTCGCACAGAAGAAATGCTGCTCAATGTCGGACCGCAGCATCCGAGCACGCACGGTGTGTTCCGTTTGGTAGTAAAGATCGATGGCGAGACCGTGACGGAAGCGATTCCGGTTATGGGCTACCTGCACCGCGGCACAGAAAAATTGGCGGAAAACTTAAACTACACGCAAATCATCCCGTATACGGACCGTCTTGATTATGTTTCGGCCATGACAAACAACTATGTGCTCTGCCACGCAGTTGAAACCATGCTGGGCTTGCAAATTCCTGAGCGGGCTGAATTCATCCGTTTGATCGCGATGGAGCTGAACCGCGTCGCCAGCCACCTTGTCTGGTGGGGGACGTACCTGCTTGATATCGGGGCAATGGGGCCGTTCCTGTATGCGTTCCGCGACCGCGAGAAAATCCTCGATTTCTTCAATGAGCTGTGCGGCGCCCGGATGACGTTCAACTACATGCGTGTGGGCGGCGTCAAATGGGATGTTCCGCCAGGCTGGATCGATCGCGTGAAAGAGTTCGTCCAATACATGAAAAAAGAACTGAAAAACTACCACAATCTTGTGACTGGCAATGAAATTTTCATCAGCCGCCTCAAGGGAATCGGCAAGTTTGACGCGAAGACGGCACTCGACTATTCGCTTTCCGGCGTCATGCTGCGGAGTACAGGCATCAAGTGGGACTTGCGTAAGGATGAGCCATATTCGATTTATGACCGTTTTGAGTTTGATGTGCCGGTTGCTACTGAAGGAGACTGCATGTCCCGCTATCACCTGCGCATGGCAGAGATCGAACAATCGCTCCGCATTTTGGAGCAAGCGCTCGAGCAATTCCCAAGTGAGGGCGAGATCTTAGGCAAGGTGCCTCGGGTCATTCGTCCACCAGTCGGCGAAACATACGTGCGAATCGAAGCACCGCGCGGCGAGATCGGCGTGTACATCGCGAGCCAAGGCAAAGATAAGCCGTGGCGCTTGAAGCTGCGCCGCCCATCGTTTAATAACCTGCAAATTTTGCCCAAGCTGCTTGAAGGCGCAAACATCGCCAACATGGTGGCGATATTGGGCAGCATCGATATCGTGCTCGGGGAGGTTGACGCGTAGTGAGAGAATTGCTGCAACAGACGACATCCCTGTGGAACGTTTCGCTGTTTGTGATTGCCGCTGTCGTTTTGCTCCTTGTCGTGTTGGGCTTCGTGACATATGCCATCTATTTCGAACGCAAAGTCATTGGATGGATGCAGCTGCGGATCGGTCCAAACCGCGTTGGCCCGCTTGGTCTCTTGCAAACGGTCGCGGACGTAGCAAAGCTTTTGCTGAAAGAGGACACGCGTCCCAAGCATGCTGACAAAGCCTTGTTCGCGTTGGCTCCGGTACTGGCATATGCACCTTCTTTTGCCGTTCTGGCGATCATGCCGTTCACTGACAAAATCCAGTTTGCAGACATCGGGATCGGTGTTTTGTACTATGTAGCCTTGTCAGGGATTACGGTGCTCGGCGTCATCACAGCAGGCTGGGCCTCCAATAACAAATACTCGCTGATCGGTGGCTTGCGCGCAGCGGCGCAAATGATCAGCTATGAAGTGCCACTGGTCATGTCGATCGTTGGCGTCGTGCTTTTGACCGGCAGCATGAATTTGCGTGAGATTGTCGAAGCACAGACCGACATGTGGAACATCATTCCGCAGTTCCTCGGATTCGTCGTTTTCATCATTGCTGCGCAAGCCGAGCTGAACCGTTCGCCATTTGACTTGCCGGAGGCCGAATCCGAGCTCGTCGCGGGCTACCATGTCGAGTACTCGGGTTTCCGTTTTGCCATGTTCATGCTCTCCGAGTATGTGTATATGTTCGGCATGGGTTCCTTGGTGACGATTCTGTTCCTTGGTGGCTGGCTGCCGATTCATCCGGCGCTCGGGTTCATCCCTGGCATCGTTTGGTTTATTCTCAAATTTTCACTCTACGTCTTCTTCCAATTCTGGGTTCGTGCAACAATGCCTCGTCTGCGTGTCGACCAACTGATGTCGTTCGCATGGAAATGCTTGTTGCCGCTGGCGCTTTTCAATATTTTGCTGACCGCCGTCGTGATTTCGTACCAGCACGGCATGTTTCAGTAAACGCGCCTGAGTAAAACCAACGACCACCAAAGGGGTGAAACATATGCTAGGTTTGGCAAAAGGATTGGGCTTTACCTTCAAAAAGCTCACGGAGAAAAAAGTGACCCACTTCTATCCGGATGTGCCGTTCCCAATGCCGCCGCGTTTTCGCGGAATCCAGCACTTTTCTCCGGAGAAATGCATTGTGTGCAACCAGTGTGCGCGCATCTGTCCGACCGAATGCATCCAGCTTACGGGCAGACCCCATCCAGACCCGGAGAAAAAAGGTAAAATTATCGATACGTACGACATTAACTTTGAGATCTGCATTCTGTGCGATCTCTGTACAGAGGTATGCCCGACAGAGGCGATCGTCATGACCAACAATTTCGAGTTGGCGACTTACAGCCGCGACGAGCTGTACAAGAACTTGAAATGGTTGGATGACAACAATACGAACGTCAGGGAGGAGAACTAGCGATGAGCGGTTCGTTTGTTGCATTTTTTATCCTGTCTCTCCTGACGATCGGGGGAGCGGTCTTCATGATCAGCTTTAACCGAGTCGTACATATGGTCATCTCGCTCGGGATCTCCTTCCTCTCCATCGCAGGTCTGTTTATTCTGCTGGGGGCCGAGTTTGTTGCGGTATCGCAAATTCTCGTTTACTCCGGTGCGATTTCGATCCTGATGCTGTTCGGGATCATGCTCACCAAGCATGATGATAAGGAAGAGGGCTCCCGCAGCTTGAAAAAGAGACAGTATGTGAGCTTATTGTTCGTAGCGGTCTTTTTCATCATCGTTTTCTGGGGCATTCAAAACACCGTGTGGCCGAATGTGCCGCAGGAAGCTGCTACTGACGTGAGCAACGCCAAGCAGATCGGTATGGCAGTCTTCACCAATTATGTGATTCCGTTTGAGCTGTTGTCTGTGTTGCTGCTTGTCGCATTGGTGGGCGCGATCATCATGGCCAAGAAAGAGGGGGGCAAAGAATGATAGCTGTACCGGTCTCCTCCTATTTGCTTGTGGCTTTGATTCTCTTTTGCGTCGGCATGTATGGCGCCTTGACGAAGCGCAACACCGTTATCGTACTGCTGTCCATCGAGCTGATGCTCAATGCCGTCAATATCAACTTGGTCGCCTTCGCCAAAATGGGGCTTCACCCTGCGCTGACCGGCCAAATTTTCACCTTGTTTACCATGACGATCGCTGCGGCTGAGGTTGCCGTCGGTTTGGCGGTGCTGATCGCTCTGTACCGCAATCGCGATACGGTCAATGTCGATGAGATGGACTCGATGAAACGCTAGAGGAAAGGGAAAGGTGAACATATGGATACAATCATGCAATACGCTTGGCTCGTCCCTCTTTTCCCGCTGTTGGCGTTCATTTTGATTGTCTCGTTCGGCAAACAATTGAAAGAGGGAGCAGCCTGGGTCGGAATTTTCGCGGTAGGTGCTTCGTTCGTGCTGGCGCTCATGACCTTTATGGCCCGGTTTCAAGAGGGCGCAGTCGATGTGAAATACCCGATCGAATGGCTGCATATGGGCGACATCGTCGTCCGCATGGGCTTTGAGGTGAACCAGCTCAATGCGATGATGCTGTTGATCGTTACATTTGTCAGCTTGCTGGTGCAAATTTATTCCCGCGGCTATATGCATGGGGACGAACGGTTCCCTGTCTTTTATCAGTATTTGTCGCTGTTTACGTTTTCGATGCTGGGTTTGGTCATTTCGCCGAACCTGCTGCAGGTCTACATCTTCTGGGAACTAGTAGGGGTTTGTTCGTTCCTGCTCGTCGGTTACTACTATTTCAAGCCGGAAGCCAAAGCGGCTGCTAAAAAGGCATTCATCGTCACTCGGATTGGGGACGTGGGGCTGTTCATCGGGATTGCGCTCCTTTTCTGGTGGACGGGCAGCTTTGAATATACGGAGATTTTTAACGCCATTTCCCTTGGCAAGTTGGAGCCTTGGATGATTACCTTGGCGGCCATTCTGATTTTTATCGGTGCGATGGGGAAATCAGGTCAGTTTCCACTGCACACCTGGTTGCCTGACGCAATGGAAGGCCCGACTCCGGTTTCGGCCTTGATCCACGCGGCGACGATGGTAGCGGCGGGCGTGTACTTGGTTGCAGCTGCGTATCCTTTGTTTATCGCTTCTACTATGGCGTTGACTGTCGTTGCCTATGTCGGCGGCTTCACAGCGATTTTTGCCGCCTCCATCGGATTGACCCAGCGCGATATCAAGCGCGTGTTGGCGTACTCGACCGTGAGTCAGCTCGGGTACATGATGCTTGCTTTGGGCGTAGCGGGCGCTGCTGGCTATGTGGCAGGCACATTCCATCTGATGACACACGCGTTCTTCAAGGCGTTGCTTTTCCTCGCGGCGGGCAGCGTGATTCATGCCGCACATACGCAAGACATTTTCGAAATGGGCGGCTTGTGGAAAAAAATGAAGGTGACTGGCTGGGTTTTCTTGATCGGCTGTCTGGCGATTGCCGGGATTCCGCCATTTGCCGGTTTCTGGTCGAAAGAAGCGATTTTGGGCGCAGTCGCGTCAGCCCATCGCTATGATTTGCTAGCACTCGCGCTGATCGCGGCGTTTTTCACCGCGTTTTATATGTTCCGTCTTTTCTTCCTTACCTTTGTCGGCAAGTCGAACGTGAAGGAGAGCGTGCATGTGCATGAATCACCTGGCACCATGACGCTGCCGATGATCTTGCTGTCGATTCTCGCGATTGTCGCCGGTTTTATCAATACGCCATTTGGGCCGGTGCTGCAGGAATGGATGATGAGCGGAACAACGGGCGAAGCGATCAAAAGCGTATTCGGCGATGCTGAAGGCCATGCCGCGGCATGGGTGCAAATCGTCGCGATCCTGGTCTCGCTCTTGGGTATCTGGCTCGCTTACCTGATGTATGCGAAAAAATCGGTGTCTCCTGCAAGCATCAAGGACGCTTTCCCTTGGGCGTACCAAATGTCCTACCGCAAGTACTACATCGATGAATTCTATCATTTTGTGTTTGTTCGCCCACTCGCAGGGCTTGGATACGTCCTTGATGCGTTCGACCGCTATATCGTTGACGGCTTGGTGAGCTTGGTCGCAAAACTCACGCAGGCAATCGGTGCGGTTCATGCGCGCCTGCAAAGCGGACAGATGCAAACATACGGACTCATCGTCTTAGTGGGCATCGTGCTGCTCCTGATTGGCTTCACGGTAAAAGGAGGTGTTCCGCTTGGGAAATAATATGCTGCTATCGTTGATTACGTTTTCGCCGCTTCTGGCGATTATCGTCCTGGCGTTCATTCCGAAGCAGCAGGGCGGCGTAATCAAACAGATTGGGATTCTCGGAACGCTTTTGCCGCTCATCATGTCGCTGATGCTGTTTACGAATTTTCATTATCAGCAGCCTGGCATGCAGTATGCGGAGCACCATGACTGGATTTCTATACCTGTCGGCACGGATCAGGCGGGGCAAGTGTTCGAGTTCAAGATCGGGTATGAGATGGGAGTCGACGGTTTGTCGATGCCGCTCATCGTCTTGACGGCAGTAATCGCGACGCTTGCCGCTGTGGCTTCCTGGAGCATGAAGAAGCGCCTTAAGGAATACTTCATTTTGTTCAATGTGCTGTTGATCGGGATGTTTGGCGTATTCGCTTCGCAAAACCTGTTCCAGTTTTTCATCTTCTTTGAGATGACGCTTGTGCCGATGTTCTTTTTGATCGGCATTTGGGGATATGGCGAACGTGAAAAAGCGGCAAACAAGTTCCTGATTTATAACGGGGTCGGCTCGGCCATCATGCTGATCGCCTTTTTGATCATCTATCTGACCATTCCTGGAGTCGATGGCAACCCGACGATGAATATGAGTCAGCTGACGGAAGCGCTCACTTCTCCGAACAATCAGATGCTGGCTCAGCTACCGGAAAGTTTTAAATTCGGGCTGTTCCTTGCACTTTTCATCGCATTTGGAATCAAGCTCCCGATCTTCCCGTTCCATACGTGGATGCTCAAGGTGCACGTGCAGGCTCCGCCAGCGATCGTTATGATCCACTCCGGGATCTTGCTGAAAATGGGTGCGTACGGTTTACTGCGCATGGGAATCGGCTTCTTTCCAGAACAAGCCTATAAATTCGCGACATGGATGGCTGTGCTCGGTGTGATCAACATTTTGTACGGCGCTGTACTTGCTTTTGTACAGAAGGACATGAAAATGGTTATGGCCTACTCCAGTATCAGCCACATGGGTATCGTCTTGCTCGGGTTCGCGGCGATGAATACAATCGGCTTCCAGGGAGCGATCTTCCAGGTTGTCTCGCACGGTTTCATCTCTGCACTGATGTTCTTCCTCATCGGGGTTATCTGGGAACGGGTCGGCACCTCAACGATCAGCGAGCTGGGCGGCATGGCCAAATCGATGCCATTTGCTAGCGGCATCTTCTTGACGGTCGCGATGGCGTCGCTGGGCTTACCAGGCATGTCCGGCTTTATCAGCGAGTTCCTCGCCTTCCTCGGCTTGTTCGGTTCGATGCCGGTCATCGCGGCAATCGGAGCGCTGGGAATTATTTTGACAGCAGTCTACCTGCTGCGCGCTGTGCTCAAAACCACTTTCGGACCGACGGCAGAACGGTTGAAAGGCGCTGCTGATGCACAGCCGATGGAAGTCATTCCGATGGTCATCCTGCTCGGCTTCATCCTTCTGATCGGGATTTACCCAGCTGTGCTGGCAGACCCGCTGCAGCAAACGTTGAAAACAATTGTCCCAATCGTCACCGGGATAGGGGGGTAAGCGATGGGCGCGATTACGATTTTTTCATATAACTGGAGCTACCTTCTGCCTGAATTCACGGTGCTCGGCTTTGCGACAGTGCTGTCGCTGCTGGATCTCTTTTTAGGGAAGCATGTCAAACGGTCGTTGATCGGCTGGCTGTCTCTCATCGGCATTTTGCTTGCCGGATATTTTGTCATTCATAATGTAATGACGGTCAAAGATCCGGTGTCTTATATGGCCGACATGTTCCGCGTCGATCATTTCGGCAATGCTTTCAAGCTCATCTTTTTGGGCGGTATGGCGTTCACCTTGCTGCTCTCGCTTGCCAATAATCGGGACAACGATGAGGTCAGCCATCAGAGCGAATATTACTATTTGCTGCTGACCGGCTTGCTCGGGGCGATGGTGATGGCGTCTTCCGCTGACATGATCACGTTGTTCGTCGGGCTCGAATTGCTCTCGCTGTCGTCCTACGTCCTGGTCGGTTTGCGGAAGCAGTCGATTCAAAGCAACGAATCGGCGATGAAATATGTCGTTTCCGGCGGGATCGCCACCGCTGTCACGCTGTTCGGGATGTCGTATCTGTACGGTTTAACAGGGGCGACCAACCTGTTTGAGATCTCCCAACGGGTAACAGAGGCGTATTCATCGGGCTACAGCTTCCTGGTCATTCTTTCGTTTGTCTTCATCGTGGCTGGCCTGGCGTTCAAAATTTCCGTCGTGCCGAACCATCTGTGGACGCCTGACGTGTATCAAGGCGCTCCGACTCCGGTGACCGCATTCCTGGCGGTTGTCTCCAAAGCAGCAGGGTTTGCCTTGGTGTTCCGCTTCTTGTTCACGGCTTACATCGGTTTGGTCGGTCCAAATGGCGAGCGCGTCTTCATGTCAGAGATGAGCTGGTATCTGTCGATCATCGCCGGACTCTCCATGATCATCGGGAATACCATGGCGCTGCGCCAGACGAACGTGAAGAGAATGATGGCTTACTCGGGCGTGGCGCAAGCAGGTTATCTTCTGGTTCCGTTTGTGACGCTGACACAGCTTTTCTTTGAGCAAAGCTTGTTCTATCTCTTTGCATATCTTTTGGTTAGCTTTGGGGCCTTTGCGGTGATCATGATTGTGACGAAAGACCAGAAGACAGAGGACATCAAGGCATTTGCCGGTCTGTACCATCGTGCGCCGTTCGTGGCGATTGCGATGACCTTCTTCCTCTTGTCACTGGCCGGGATTCCGATCAGCGCCGGATTTTTCGGCAAATTTTATCTGTTCATGAGCGCGATATTCCATAGCAGCTACGTGCTTTCGGGTATCATGATCGCGACCAGTGTGATATCGTATTTTTATTACTTTGGGTTCATCCGCCAAATGTACATGCGCCCAGGCTTGACGGAAGCCAAGCTGAAGGTGCCGGGAACCGCAGGCGTGGTCATCGTCATCGCTGTCCTGGCGACCATCGTATTTGGGATCGTTCCTGGCGTGGCGCTTGATTTCTTGCATACGCACTTCAATCCGAATTTTGATTTCGGCGGGATGCAAATGCCAAGTAAATAAGCAAATGGTGGAAAAAGTGAAAACAGGTTTGCGAAAGAAAGAAAAGGGATGGCGCAGACGCCTCCCTTTTTTCTTCGGCAGTGACCAACTTTAAAAGGAGGTAAAATCATGGGTTCACTCGCGACGACTGGCCTGCTCAACATCATCGTCTCCATCATCTGCATTGCGGCGAGCTGGTGGGCTTTGCAGTCTTTCCGCTTTGATCTCTTTGTGAAAAAAGCGAATAGCGCACAGTCCAAGCTGCTCCAAATCCTGCTCTCCATCGTAATTGGCAGCGGTGTGGCGCGGTTTCTGATGGAATATCTCGCTTCATCCCTATTGCTGCGGGACTTGTTCTAAGATTGTTGTATGAAATGCCAGGAAAACGGCAGGTGAAATTTGGTATATCCCTCCAGTATTTTGTGCAAACTAAGCTTATATAGAAAAAGCGTGTTGATATGGGGAGGTACCAAATGAGGAGAGGTTGGCGGACGTACGGCTTGCTGTTTGTTTGTCTGGTTTCGGCGGTGGCTTATTACGGAAACGTTTCTGCGAAAACGCAAGAAGCGGAGGTAGTTGCAAGCATCACGGAAAAACTTGAGCAAAACAGCATAGCAGTGACGGACGCGACTGTTCGCATGTCGGTAACCTTGCCAAAGCTCTCTGGTACCAAAGAACTAGCGGAGCAAAACGAAGCGTGGGCGGCTGCGTTGCAGATTTCGCCCGACCCAGCAGCGGAAAGGGAAAACGGTGTGTTTGTTTATCAAAATACTGCGGTTTTCGCGGCCCAAGAGCTACAATATCGGCTGGTGGGTGTTCCCAATTCTGGGAAGCTGAACGCATATCTTGTGGTGACAGTCAAGGGAAAACGCAACCATTTACAAGATATAGTGGAAAAACAGCAAAACGTCATCAAACTGTTGCAAAGACAAGCCTTGATTCCGCAAATTAGCACTTGTATTGCCGGAATATACAATGATACACTGAGTGTTGATCAGCAGGAGGAACGGATATTTTCCTTATTCCGCTCTCTCCAAGCAAGCGAGATAGAGCGTCTCAAAGACGAAACGGTGGTCAGTATCTCCGGTTATACTCGCTTGTGGGATCAAGCAATTCTTTCTCATAATCAAAAAATGAATCTGCAGGTGGCTGCCCATCGTGACGTCGAGCAAAAACTGACTCGATTCACGGTCGGGACCCCCATTATTACAGCGGAATATTAAGCATTGGCACGCGGAGGGGTACACATTGGATAAAATCGTTGTCCGCGGTGGTAGGGCATTAGCGGGAAATGTGAAAGTATCGGGCGCAAAAAACGCAGTTCTTCCCATTATTGCGGCATCGATATTGGCTGAAGAAGGCACATGCCTGATTCATGAAGTTCCTGGTTTGGATGATGTCCATACCATATGTGAATTGATACGATCATTACAGGTAAACGTTACATATGATAATGAAACGTTGACAGTTGACGCGACCGGTTTGAAGGGCATTGAAGCTTCTTATGATCTGGTTCGCAAGATGCGCGCATCGTTTTTGGTCATGGGACCACTGCTTGCTCGAAAAGGCAGAGCGCGGGTAGCATTGCCTGGAGGTTGTGCAATTGGAACTCGCCCGATTGATCAGCACCTGAAAGGGTTCGAGGCAATGGGCGCCAAGATCGAGATCGGACAGGGCTTTATTGAAGCGACGGTAGATGGCCGTCTGAAGGGCGCCAAAATCTATTTGGACATTCCAAGTGTGGGCGCTACGGAAAACATCATGATGGCCGCCGCATTGGCGGAAGGAACGACTGTAATCGAAAACGCTGCGGAAGAGCCGGAGATTGTCGATCTGGCGAATTTCCTCAACAGCATGGGTGCGAAAATTCGCGGCGCAGGGACAGGCTCCATTCGGATTGAAGGCGTGGAGCGCATGCGCGGCTGTGTTCACTATGTGATTCCTGACCGGATCGAAGCGGGAACCTTCATGATTGCCGCTGCGATTACAGGCGGTGACGTGTTCGTTGAAGGCGCGATTTGTGACCATGTGAAATCCGTTTCGGCCAAGCTGCGCGAAATGAATGTCGGCATCGATGAGCAGGAAAACGGCATTCGCGTTTGGCGCAAAGGGCCGCTGAAGACGGTGGACGTCAAAACGTTGCCGCACCCGGGTTTCCCAACTGACATGCAATCGCAGATGATGGCGTTGCTGTTGGCCTCGGAAGGGACAAGCATTGTGACGGAAACGGTTTTCGAAAACCGCTTTATGCACGTGGAAGAATTCCGCCGCATGAGCGCCAACATCAAAATCGAGGGTCGCAGCGCAATTGTGGAAGGCGGCGTGAAGCTGACGGGAAGCAAAGTTACGGCAACCGATTTGCGCGCAGGTGCTGCATTGGTACTCGCTGGCCTGATTGCGGAAGGAGACACAGAGGTTTCCGGTCTGCACCATCTGGACCGTGGCTATGTCAACTTTACGGAGAAGCTGAAAAAGCTGGGTGCGGACGTGGAGCGAATCAACGTAGAAAAGCAGTCTGCATTGGAAATGGAAGCGAAGCATCAGCCCATAAAAGTAAATCTATCACCGAATTTTGCCTAAGACTTCCATTCAGGAAGTCTTTTTCTTTTTTAGAATCGGTGTGGTATCATGGGGGAGAAAATGAAGGGAGTGGGGCTTGTGAACAGAGAGAAACAAAGAGAGCTCCTGCGTTTGTTAGAGGAAGACAGCCGTCTGACCAACGAACAAATGGGGACGCTATTGGGCGTTGCAGCGGAAGAGGTAGCGAACGAAATCAAGCGGTTGATCGACGAGAAGATCATCGTCAAATTTCCGGCCCTGGTAAACTGGGAACGCGTAAATGACAATCCGTTTGTAACAGCAATGATCGATGTAAAAGTTGCACCGAAGCGCGAAGTGGGCTTTAACGAAGTGGCGGAGCGAATCTCCCGTTTTCCCGAAGTGGAGGCGGTCTATCTGATGTCCGGCGCCAATTACGACTTGTCTGTCGTGATGGAAGGCAAATCGATGCGCGAAGTAGCGGATTTCGTTTCACAGAAGCTGGCCACTTTTGAAGGGGTCATTTCCACAGCCACACACTTTATTTTAAAACGATACAAACATGATGGCATCTCGTTCGAAGAGCGCGATGACGACCATCGGATGGTGGTGACCCCGTGATGAAGCAAGCGACAGCAACCAATACAAGACTAGCAAAGACAGTCGCAGAACTAAAGCCGTCGGGAATCCGCCGTTTTTTTGATTTGGCGGCCTCGATGGAAGGGGTAATTTCCCTCGGTGTGGGCGAACCGGATTTCGTCACGCCATGGCGTTTCCGCGAAGCGTCCATCTCCTCGCTGGAGCGCGGCCATACGGCGTACACATCTAATGCCGGTCTGCTCGAGCTTCGCAGAGAAATTAACAACTATCTCGAAACGCGTTATCAAGTGTCCTATCATCCGGAAACGGAGATTTTAATCACGGTAGGCGCGTCGGAAGCAATCGACATCGCCTTGCGCGCGGTGCTGAATCCTGGCGATGAGGTGCTGATCGTCGAACCGTGTTATGTCTCCTATGAACCGATCGTGAGACTGGCGGGCGGCGTCCCTGTCTTTTTGACGACAAAAGCGGAAAACAGCTTCAAGCTGACTCCGGAAGAGCTGTCGGCCAAAATCACCTCCCGCACCAAAGCGGTGATTTTCTGCTATCCGAATAACCCGACCGGCAGTACGATGAGCAAGGAAGAATGGCTCAAAATCACGCCGATCCTGGAAAAACATGATCTTCTTGTCATTTCCGACGAGATTTATGCGGAGCTTACGTATGACAGCTCCCACTATAGCTTTGCTGCCCTGCCGGGGATGAAGGATCGCACAATTCTGATTTCCGGATTCTCCAAGGCGTTTGCGATGACCGGCTGGCGTTTGGGGTATGTGTGTGCCTCGCCTGACCTGCTGGCAGGAATGCTCAAAATCCACCAGTACACCATGCTGTGCGCGCCGACAATGGCGCAGATGGCTGCGCTGGAAGCCATGAAAAATGGACAAGGCGAAGTGGACCGGATGGTAGAGAGCTATCGCCAACGCCGCAACTATATTGTGCATGCGTTCAAGCAAGTGGGTCTTGCCTGCCACGAACCGGAGGGTGCTTTCTACGCATTCCCTTCCGTCAAATCGACGGGCTTGACTGCCGCTGATTTCGCCGAGCAACTGCTGATGGAAGAGAAAGTGGCTGTCGTGCCGGGCGATGTATTCGGTGAAAGCGGCTATGGTCATATCCGCTGCTCGTATGCGACCTCGCTTGAACAGCTGGAGAGAGCGATGGAGCGGATCGGCCGCTTTGTCTCTCGCCTCTCTTAATTTGCAAACATAGCAATTCGTTTCTATCGTTCTATCCTCCTCGACGCGGACATAGACTGTAATCGTCTAAGTTGTCCAGTACGCATCGGGGAGGATTTTTGCATATGCGCATGCGAAACTATCTGATTGTTCTTCTAGTTGCGATTCCGCTTGTGATCGTCGCAATTCCGGCCCTTCTCGTCAAGTACGCGCCTACATTTGCACCCACGCCCAAGCCTGCCAGTCCGCAGGTGACTCCGACTACGATTAACGTAGCATCCCAAATCCCCATCAACGTGTACCGAACCGCGACGAAAACGATTGAAACACTTCCCATCGAATCGTATATCGAAGGCGTGGTGGCAGCCGAGATGCCGGCGGAGTTCGAGCTGGAAGCATTGAAGGCACAGGCGCTTGCCGCACGGACCTACATCGTCAGACGTTTGCAGGAAAGAGCTTTCAACGATGTGCCAAAGGGGGCGGTGGTGTTAGATACCGTTCAGCATCAAGTCTTTATCGACGATAAACAGCAGCGGGAGCGCTGGGGAGAGCAATACGCCTGGAAAAGCAAAAAGATCCAGCAGGCTGTGCTGGCGACAGCGGGAGAAGTGCTGACCTATGGCGGCAAGCCGATCGATGCGACGTTTTTTTCGACGAGCAATGGCTATACCGAAAATGCGGATGAATACTGGGCGGAGAAAATTCCTTACCTCAAAAGCGTCCCGAGTCCCTGGGACAGTGAATCGCCGCGATATTTGCAAAAAACGACGATCCCGCTGGTGGAATTCGAACAGAAGCTCGGGGTGCGACTCGATACGCCAGCGATGCAGGGAAATAGCGGCAGGTGGTACACCGTTCTCAGCGAGACAACGGGCAAACGTGTAGGGAAAGTACGTGTCGGCGACAAGGAGTTTTCCGGGCGGGAATTAAGGGAACGACTGGGGCTGAATTCAACCGCATTTTCCATGCAGCTGAAAAGCAATGGCGTGGAAATCACCACGAATGGCTATGGTCACGGCGTGGGGATGAGCCAGTGGGGGGCGAACGGAATGGCTAAGGCAGGCAAGAGCGCCGAGCAGATCGTAAAGTACTTCTATCAAGGGATTGCGTTAGAAAACTACGGGAAAATGCTCAAAAGTTAACAAATTTTTACTTTTCCCCATTCCATCAGGTTTATGCACCGAAAAAGTGGTGATACTGGTGGATGAGGTGATAAAAAATGGAAGATCAAAAAAATCCAAATCAACCGATTCCTTTGAAGAAGTCAAAATCCTGGAAAAACTTTCTGGGGAAGAAGTGGGCGTTTCCCGCAATCTACATCGGCTTAGCAGCAATCATCCTCGCATTCGTGATGTGGTATCAGGGTAACGTGTTTCATGCAGTAAGCGATGAGCTCAGCAAGGAGTCGACGCCAGTCGCACAGAACCAACCGGAAACAGCAGCACCAAACACAGAAGTTTCGAAAGATGATGCAGTTCCTGTCAGCAAAGCAACACAACCGCTCGCATGGCCAGTGGCAGCAAGCGTGAGCTACTCCAAAGCCATGGATTACTTCAATGATGCAGCTGCGAAAGAAGAGCAAGCCAAAGCGTTGGTCAAGTACAACAATTCGTACATCCCGCACACAGGTATCGACATTGTCTCCACGGATAAAAAAGGATTTGATGTCACCGCTGCCCTCGATGGCAAGGTGAAAAAAGTGGAAAATGATCCGTTGGTAGGCAATCTGGTTGAAATCGAACACAGCGGCAACATGGTCACCGTGTATCAAAGCTTGGACAAAGTGACGGTTAAGCCTGGCGATGAAGTGAAGCAAGGACAAGTGCTTGGGGCAGCTGGCCGCAGCACATTTGAAAAAGACGCAGGCATCCACTTGCACTTTGAAGTGCGCGTTGATGGCAAGTCTGTCAACCCTGAGCAATACTTGAATCACGCTGAGCAACAATAACAGGCAAAAGGCCCGTGCGAGAAGCGCGGGCTTTTTGGCGTGCAAACCCGCATGGCTGCTTGCTTGCAGCCGCTCTTCTGGGCGCGTTCGGTACACGCTATAGAAAAAAGTTATCCACTTCCCGGCTTGTCAGGCTTGGAAACGGAGAATATGTGTCCCTGCCTACCCATATATTGTATCAGACAATTTCGATGCAGGGAGGCGAGTAACGTGCACGATTACATCAAGGAGCGAACCATCAAAATCGGCCGATATATCGTGGAGACAAGAAATACGGTTCGCATGATCGCCAAAGAATTCGGAGTATCCAAGAGCACAGTGCATAAAGACTTGACTGAACGACTGCCTGAGATAAATCCTGAACTTGCCAATCAGGTGAAAGAAATTTTGGAATATCACAAGGCAATTCGTCACTTGCGGGGAGGAGAAGCGACCAAAATCAAGTACAAGCGGAAAAGCAAAAAAATCAGAGTGGAGCAGGAAGAAAGTGTCTAAGAAAGACTTGTCCTCTCTCCCATTACATCCTATGATAGAAAGATAGCAATGTACACGGTACAGGGAGGCCCTCGCATGTTTAGCAAGGATATTGGGATTGATTTAGGAACAGCCAATGTGTGTGTTTATGTAAAAGGAAAAGGCATTGTGTTGAATGAACCTTCGGTGGTTGCCATCGATAATCAGACAAAAAAAGTATTGGCTGTTGGTAATGAAGCACACAGAATGGTCGGCCGCACCCCTGGGAACATTGTTGCGATCCGCCCGCTACGTGATGGCGTGATCGCGGATTTTGAAATTACCGAAGCCATGCTGCGCCATTTTCTGAACAAGATTGGCGGAAAAAGCTTGTTCACAAGACCACGCATTCTTATTTGTTGTCCAACGAATATTACATCTGTCGAACAAAAGGCGATTCGCGAAGCTGCAGAGCGCTCAGGCGGGGCTCGCGAGGTATATATTGAAGAAGAACCGAAGGTAGCAGCCGTAGGAGCAGGCATGGACATTTTCCAGCCTTCCGGCAACATGGTGGTCGATATAGGCGGTGGTACCACGGACGTAGCGGTATTGTCAATGGGTGATATCGTCACCGCCTCTTCTATAAAGATTGCCGGCGACAAATTCGATATGGCGATCATGCGCTATATCAAGAACAAATACAAACTGCTGATCGGGGAACGGACAGCAGAGGACATCAAAGTGCAGATTGGGACCGTTTACGGTGGACGCCAGGACGAAATGGACATTCGCGGACGAGATATGGTTTCCGGATTGCCGCAAACCATCACGATTCGTTCCGAGGAAGTTCAAGATGCCCTGGCTGAATCAGTTAGCTCGATTGTACAAGCCTCAAAAAATGTTTTAGAACGAACACCTCCGGAGCTTTCTGCCGATATTATTGATAAAGGGGTTTTCCTCACGGGAGGAGGCGCGCTGATCCACGGGTTGGACCAATTGCTCGCCGACGAATTGAAGGTACCGGTACTGGTAGCGGATGACCCGATGATGTGCGTTGCCAAAGGGACAGGCCTGATGCTTGACTATTTGGACAAGGCCCCTGTTCAGCGCAAGAACAAACTGTTTGGATAGAAACAGGAGGGGTTTTACGTGATTCGAGGTTTGTATACGGCAGCCTCCGGAATGCTGGCGATGCAGCGCCGCCAAGAAGCGCTTTCCAACAATCTGGCCAATATCAACACGCCAGGGTACAAGGAAGATGCGGGCGTGATCCGCTCATTCCCTGAACAGCTGCTCGCAAGAATCAATGATCAAAATGGGCCGACTGTGGATGGCATGCCTTCCATGACAGGACAACCTGTACCGATTGGCAAATTGAATACGGGTGTCTATATGTCAGAGGCTCTTCCTCTATTTACGCAAGGGGATATCGCGCAAACGGACAGCCCTTATGATGTGGCATTGACGGACAACCTTCCAACCGATCAGGTGAACGGGAAAGCGGTCAAACGGACCATGTTTTTCAGTGTGGCACGAATCCCGGATACGACTCAGCCGGCAGCTGCTGACCAGATCCGCTATACGAGAAACGGGAGCTGGAGCATTGATGACCGAGGCTTCATGGTGACACCGGATGGTTACTATGTGCTGGATAGTGAGAATCGGGCGATCCAGGTCAATGGCATTACGGATGCGAACGGAAACACGGTGAGCGCCGGACAAGACCTCAAAATCACCTCGACAGGCGAGCTGCAAATGCTGGTGCCGAATCCAGAACCTAACGCCAGCGATAAATACGAACCGCTTGGAGCAGACCCGAATAATCCCGTACGACTCGGCTTGCGAGTAGTGACCGATCCGAACCAGCTGGTGCGAGAAGGCAATAATTTGTACCGCTGGGAAGGGCAGAACGCGCCGGTCGATGCCTCAACTGATCCGACCCTGAACGGATTTTATGCAATCCGGCAAGGCTGGGTAGAGCGGGCGAATGTAAATCCGGCCCAGACGATGACGGAAATGATGACAGCGCTGCGTTCCTACGAAGCCAACCAGCGTGTCCTGTCTACGCTTGATTCGACATTGGACAAGGCGGTCAATGAGATCGGCCGCGTCAACGGATAACACCAGGTAGACGAAGGGAGGTAAGTTCTCATGCAATCATTGCAAATTTCGACAGCAGCCCTGCGCGGCGTCCAACAAGCGCTGGATACGGCCGGAAATAATATCGCAAACATCGACACCGTCGGGTTCAAGCGGCGCGGAGCATCGTTTTCCGAGCTGTTGAACGATTCGATGGACAGCCAGCCGTCGACGGACAAAGTCCGCACTTCACCAGCGGGCCTGCGCATCGGTAGCGGGGTAAAGGTGGGCCTGACACCACTCGACATGACGCAAGGCAGCGCGAAGCAGACTGATGTCCCGACCGATTTGATGATCGAAGGGGAAGGCATGTTTTTGGTGAGCCGCTACAAGGGTATGGATGCGCAAGGCAATGTGCAGGAAGAGTACCGCTTAACCCGAAACGGCGCCTTTCATCTGTCGATGGACAACCAGGGCAGCAACACGGTGTACAATTTGGTGACGGCATCAGGCGACGTGTTGCTGGATGAGCAAGGCTTGCCGATTGAACTGCCGACGGATGGGGAAATTACGGTTAGACCGGATGGACAAGTCCTGCACAATGGTGAGGAACTGTCAGCAGTAAAAATCCCGGTGTTCAAGCTGGATAATCCGGACAAGTTCAAGCAAGCGGGAGAGAACGAATTTCTTTGGCAGGATCCCAATGGAGACAGTCCGTGGAATGTGTTGAATCATTCGGATGCGACAATGCGCCAGGGCTTTCTTGAAATGTCCAATGTAGATTTGAACAAAGAGATGTCGCAAGTAATCTTGGCACAGCGTGCTTACCAGCTGAATTCCCGTGCCATCGAAATTTCCGATCAAATGATGGGGATTGCCAACTCCATCCGCAGTCGTTAATACCTAAACGGAGGACAACCCATGAATCGTGTGAATGAAAGAAGCTTTCCGCGCGAAAGGCCGGAAACAGAACAACAAAGGCCGAGGCGTGTAAACGGATGGGGACGGGTGGCTGCCAAGCTCCTGATCGTTCCGTTCCTGCTCTTCTTTTCACTGATGATTGGGCTGGTCATCGGATACAGTGTTCTCGGAAAACTTCCTGCCTCGGAAGTGTTTCAGATCAGCACGTACAAGCATATGTATGACCTGATCTTCTCGGGCACGTAAACAAAAAAACCCTCAGAGAAGCGTATCTGAGGGTTTTTTCTAATTTCGTATGTATCCAATCACAGCAGGGCTTCCAAAGCACCCTTGTCTTTTAGCAAAATGAACTTTTTATCAATGCTGATCAAAAACTTGTCTTGTAGCTCCAAAAGGACCTTAGTCACCGTCTCACGAACAGTCCCCACCATATCAGCGATTTGCTGGTGCGTTAGCTTCATGTTGATCAACAATCCATTCTCTTGAGAAACACCATGGCCGTTGCCGAGCATAAGCAACGTTTTGATGATCCGGGATCTGGCATCAAGGAAGGTCAAATCCTCAATCTGCTCATTGGCCCGGCGCAGACGGTCCATCAGGCTGTCGACCAAGTTGAGAGTCAGCTTGGGGGTATTTGCGAGCAGAGTTTGAAAATCTTTGCGTTTCATCGCGTACAGAACTGTCGACTCCAACGCTTGCGCACTGGCGGAACGAACCTGGTTTGTTTGCAGAACCGCCATCTCACCAAAATAATCGCCATCACGGAAAAGGGCCAAAATGACTTCGCGCGACCGGTCAAATCGGAAAATCTTCACCAAGCCACTTTTTACGATAAACAATTCTTCGCCAGTATCGCCTTCGAAAAAAATTGGTGCACCTTTTTTGTAGCGGCGCTCGATGAACAGCTTTCTAACCTGCGCCAGTTCGTCGAAAGAAAAGTCGCAAAAAAACGGCACTTCTTTTAAAAAGTGCGACGTAGACAACATCCTTCATCCTTTCCCAAGAACATCTTTCTCTTACTAATAATAGGAAGAATCAAATTATTTCACAAGGGGAAGCACCTCTTTTGTTACGCAAAACACAGATTCAGGCCGAAAAATACGCAATAATAGAGAGGGATTCTGCATGAATTTCCAAGTAAAATGATGCTTGTATCGAGGTGGATATGAAGAATAAACGCGGGTTTTATCGTTTGGAGTCGAAACGACCATTTTGTGCGAATATGGAGATTATTTGGATTAAAAATAATGCGATTCAAACTGGGAACGCTCAAGTCTGTATCGATGATATCGCTGCGGGCGGGCTCCGATTTGTTTCGAGAAGCGCGGCTGCTTTAGGGAAAATTCCGCCCCAAATGACCGCCGGTTTTTAGGACATGCCTGATTACCGTCAGGCCATCGATACGATGTCATAATAAAGGAGTGCTTCATGGTAAAGCAAACAAGAGCAGTGCTGATCGCATTGCTGATTACGCTTGTCGTGGGCTGGCTGTATCATAATGATGCCCTCTACAACGTGGAAGTCAATTTCGTCGATCGGATGACAAAGGAAATCCGAACTGTCGACAGCCGAATCGTCATCGTAGGGATTGACGATGACAGTCTGAGCAATCTCGGGCAGTGGCCGTGGCCCCGCTCCATTCATGCCGAGCTGATCAAACGGATCGAGCAGGCGGGGGCGAAGGCGATCGGCCTCGATTTGATTCTATCCGAGCCTTCCCAAGACCCGGCTGACGATGCAGCGATGCAGGACGTGCTGAAGCAATCGCCAAATGTGGTCATGGCAAATACATTCATCTTCCCCAACAAACAGGAAGACGAGAGATCGCTCAAGTACGACAAGCTGCTGAAGCCGGTGTACGACGTAGGTGAACAGCAGCAGGCGCACATCAACGTCTTTGCGGATCGCGGCGACATCGTGCGACAAATTCTGCTCGGCGTGCCGACGCAGGACGGCAAAATGCTGTCGGCGCTCAGCGTTCGTCTGGCCAACTACTTGCTACCGCCAAATAAACAGATCACGTTTGAAAGCGGCAGATGGAAACAAGGAGCCAATACGCTCTTTACCAATCAAAAAAACCAGCTGTACTTCGCTTTTGCACAGCCTCCGGGCGGCTATACGATGATTCCGTATTTTGATGCGCTGAATATGGATCCGGAAACAATGGAAGGTGCGTTCAAAGACGCGATCGTCCTGATTGGCCCATATTCCGTCGGATTGGGTGACCAATACCTGACGCCGACCAGCAATGCGACGAAAATGTATGGTGTCGAAATTCACGCCAACATGGTGCAGAGCCTTCAAGACAGCCGTTATTACCAAACCATTTCCGGTAGCTCGGAATGGATCGGATGGGCCTTGTTGTTTATCCTTTCGCTCCTGACGTATTTGCTTACGCGCCGAGTGAAACCGTTGCTTGCCTTTGTCCTCTTCCTCGTCTTCTTTATCGGTTATGCCGTTATCGCCATTCTGGCTAACGTTTTGCTCAATTTGCTGCTGCCGTTCACGTATCCGATATTGGCCATTATCATTTCCTATGTCATTTCAATCGTGAACAGATACTTGGCAGAACGCAAGGAAAGAAGCCGGGTGACATCCCTGTTCAGCCGCTACGTCTCCCAACAGGTGGTGGACGAGATCTTGAGCTCGCAGGAAGCGCAAAACCTCGGGGGTACGCGCAAAAATGTGACGCTGATGTTCGTAGATATTCGCGGCTTCACCCCGCTGTCGGAGCGGATTGAACCAGAAGAAGTCATCCAGGTGCTGAATGAATATCTCGATTTATGCACACAGGCGGTTTTTGCCTATGAGGGTACATTGGATAAATTCATCGGAGACGGGGTCATGGCGATCTTCGGTGCACCGATTCCGCTCGACGACCATCCAGTGCGGGCCGTGCGCGCTGCGCTGCAAATGAAAAAAGGATCGGCCGCTTTAGCGGAACGATTGACCGAAAAGTATGGATACTCAGTGTCTTTTGGCATCGGATTAAATTCAGGGGATGCGGTAATCGGGAACATTGGCGCCAAAAACCGGCTCGACTACACAGCGATCGGTGATACCGTCAACATGGCGGCGCGATTGGAGTCAAATGCCAAGCCTGGCCAGGTTCTCATCAGCCAGTCCACCTACGATTTGGTAAAGGAGCTGTTCGAGATCGAACCGCTCGGCGAGATCAAGGTAAAAGGGAAAGAAAAACCTGTCGCGGTCTACCAGGTCATGGGAGAGAAAGAAAAATAACAGGGGGGTTGCAGCATCATGCGAATTGCATCGAAAAAAACAGTGTTACTCGGACTTGTGACGGCTGCCCTGATCGCGCCAGCTACAGGAGCCTTTGCAGAAACAGTCGCCCGCGTGGAAACGGCGTTTATCCCGCAAGGAAGCATGTATGGAACGGCGATCGCTGGCAAGACGCTCTATGTCAGTGAATTGGACACGGGTTTGATCAAGGCTTTCCACACGTCGGACGAACAGGAAGCGACAATCGTAGCTCAGTCACTGCTTGAGCCAAAAGGCATGGCCGTGGCATCGGATGGTACGCTCTATATCGCCGATAGCGGACATCACCGCATCGTACGCGTGACGCCTGCTGGGGAAATGAAAACAGTGGCTGGCTCTGGTGAAGCGGGGTATAAAGACGGACGAGCTGCAGAAGCCCAATTCCATGACCCTTCGGATGTGGCAATTGCATCGGACGGATCGCTGTATGTCGCTGATACACTCAATCATCGGATCCGTAAAATCGCTACAGACGGAGCCGTAACGACGGTGGCGGGCGGCGGAACGGAAAAAGACGCCGATGGCTGGCTGATCGGTGGCCTGCATGACGGAACGGCGGCAGAAGCTCGATTTAATGAGCCGTCTTCGGTCGCGCTTGATCCGAACGGCAACTTGTTCATTGCCGATACAGGCAACCAACGGATCAGAGAGCTGACGACCACAAGTACCGTAAAGACGGTAGCGGGCGGCGGTGAGGAGCGGGTGGAAAACCGTTACATAAAAGGCGGATACGCCGATGGGCAGGCGGGCGACGCGCGTTTTTATGCCCCGACAGGGCTGACGTTTGCCCCAGATGGCGGACTCTACATCGCCGATACGCTGAATAATGCGGTGCGTTTATTGTCGTCTGATGGTACCGTGAGCACGGTAGTGGGCGGAGATTTGCACGGTTACGGCGACGGCTGGGGAGTAGAGGCTCAATTGGACGGCCCGACAGACATAGCCGTTGATGGCAAAGGGGCACTATGGGTCGCAGACCGTTGGAATCGCACGATCCGTTCAATTGATAGAATCGCTCTTCCGGAACGAACGCAGCCTGCGGATGTTCGGTTCGTATACAACGGAAAAGCGCTTCAGTTGAAAACAAAGGCGATCATTCGCCAAGGCGCCACCTATGCGCCGTTGCGAGAGCTGGCAGAAGCTCTTGGCTTTACGGTCACCTACCAGGCTGCTTCCAAACAGGTGACCCTCACCAACCGAAGAGGGGCAAAGCAGCTAGATTTACGCGCAGCAATCGTCATCAATGGCAGCACGATGGTGCCTGTCCGGGAGCTAGGGAATTTGCTTGGCGTACAGGTCGCGTGGAGCCCTATGTACAGACTGGTTGATCTGACTTCACCTGTGAAGTAGAGGAGGCTGAAAGATGACACTGTTTGAAGTGCTGCTGGTGGCCCATTTTGTTGGAGATTATTTGTTTCAAACGTCTTGGATGGCGATGAATAAAGCGAAGAACTGGGCCGCGCTGCTTGTCCATTCCGCCGTGTACACATTGGTGTTGTACGTTGCGGCGAATCTTATCTGGGCCAAGCAGCCGCTATCGTGGCCAGCGCTCGCCGTCATTTTTTTCGGCCATGTTATTTTGGATCGGCGGACATTTGTCGCATGGTGGGTGCGCAAGATCATGATGGCGCCGGAGAGCAGCTGGCTCAGCATCATGGCTGACCAGATCTTTCACTTTTTGCTCATTGCATGGGCGATTTACTTGTCATAGTCGATTAGAAAACCTGGCTGCGCCAAGCTTTTGGCGGAGCCGCGGTTGCACTTATACTGGATAAGAATTTTATAAATTCTTATCTGTAGAACAACACAAATCGAGTAAGGGAGTGAATAGCGTTGGGGGTTACGATTCAGCGATACATGATGTGCTTGCTGCTTTTCATCGTAGTGGCAGGCTCCGTCTTGCCATCGTTTGCTGCTGAGAAGCTGGAGCGTGTAGCCAAGCTGTCACACATTGTAGGGGATGTCCAAGTAAAAAAGGCAGGCGGTGCGAAACCGTTCAAAGCTTTTAACAACATGGCGCTAACACGTGGTGACCAGATTACAACAGGGAAAAACAGCAGTGCACAGCTCGATCTCGACGATGGCAGCAAGCTGGTTGTCGGCAGCAATACGCAGAGTATGATCAGCGATTTGGTCAAAAATGCGCAGGGCGGCAACCAGACGGCGGTCAAAGTCGTGTCAGGTCAAGTCTGGTCCAAGCTGCAAAGCTTGTCGAATAGCAATGACTCGTTCAAATATGAAACACCGACCGCAGTCATGGGCATACGGGGAACAATGCTTTTGGTCACTGGGAACAGCCTTTTTGTGACAGAGGGGGTCGTTTCGCTTTCGGGGAAGGGCTCGCAAGCGGAGGCCGCGCTGGTCAAGTCGAATGAGTGGGGAGAAGCTTCGGGGGCAGGTAGGCTCGATGGCGGTCTCATCAATATTAAAACATTAGTAGATGCGATGGATAGCCAGGTGCTTCACGTCGCGACAGAGGACATCATTCATGCTGTGTATGAAGCGTACAAAAACCCTGAGCTTGTGAAACCGGGCAAAGGGATGTCCAATGAGTTTTTGCAGCAGGCAGCCGAATTTGTGGCTGCGGCCAAGGAAAAAGACCCGACGATTCAAGTACCATCAGACTTTTCCCAAGTCGTACAAGAGGTTGCGAAGCAGATTGCCGACAACCTGAACAGTCCGACGAATCCGAATCCGGTGGATACGATCTCCTCAGGCAAAAAGAAGCCGAGTGACGATCACCAGTCACCAACATTGCCTGACCAAAATCCAACCTTGCCAGGTTCGCCTAGCGGCAATGGCGGTTCTCCCACTACTCCGACTCCAGGCAATAGTAGTGGAGGCGGAGGCAGCGGAGGTAGCAGTGGCGGTGGTGGCGGCTCTGGCGGAGGCGGCGGTGGTGGCAGCTCCCAATCCGTTATTGATACCGTAACGGCAGCGCCGATCGGAGATGGCAGTAACAGCCGAGTGACGGTAAAAGGAACGAACACGGCATTCAAAACCAAACCGCTCATCGTAAATATTGATGAAAAGCAATGGGGCGATGTGCCGTTCTCGGTTGGTGCGGTCAATACCAAATCGGATACAGAGATGAATTTTGAAGTGAGCACGCCGGACGATGGCCGATACAAGCTGGAATTCCTTTATGACGGCAAACCGTACAGCTACCAAGTATCGTTTCTGGGCGGTCCGTCCCGGATTGAGAGCGTGAACGTGACGACAGACTCATCCTTCAAGCGGATCGGGACCATACACGGGCGCAATCTCTCCTTATCGTCAAGCGGGATCACTTTGTCCATGGAAGGCGGCAATGACAATGCCAAGCAAAGCATTCAGGTAAAAGAGAAGCAAAGCATTCCGCTAGTAAACTTCCAGGTCGTTAGCAATAACACTATAAACTTCACGGTTCCAGAAAATACGACAGAAGGCACATACGCGGTTACGTTGAAGATCAACGGCAAAACGTATACGTTCCCTTCATTTACCGTGCCGCTCCGCGTGGTCAAAGTTGATGCGGTGCTGGTAGAGACGACAGATGCCGGACGATCCATCACTGTCAACGGTAAAGACGCGCATTTCAAGCAAAACGAAACCACGATCAGCGTGTTGAATGCAGCGGGACAGGTTGTATACCAGCTTTCCGGTAGCCAGCTCACTGTCGTCAGTGAGACAGAGCTGCGCTTCCAGCTGCCGCCGTCTGTAGTAGGAGACGTTACGTTCAAAATCGTCAGCAAGCATGAAGAAGGACGCGGCACACTGGGATTGCCGAAAGTGGTCGAACTGGAGCTGGGCTCACAAAGCGAGCCGCTTTATGTAGGACAAAAGGTTCCATTCAAAGCAATCGCCAAGCTGACCGACAAGACAGTTGCAGACGTCACGGAAAAGGCTGTTTGGAGCGCAACGCCTAATGACCTTGCCGTCATTACAAAAACAGGAGAGTTCACCGCCAAAAAAGCGGGGAACGTCACAGTGACAGCTGCGTTTGAAGGCAAAAAGGCATCGCATACCTACGCGATCCAAAGCAACATCAAAGAGTTGAAGATTGTGCCGAGCCAAGCCAATGTCAGTGTAGGGAAAACGTTCTCTTTCCGTGCAATGGCAAAGCTTCTGGATGGAAAAACGCAGGATGTCACCGATTTGGCTGCATGGACCATTGCAGACCCAAGTGTCGCGTCGATTTCCGGACCTACGGTAACGGGCGTCAAGCAGGGAACCACAACGGTGACCGCGACGATCGACCAGTACCAGGCGACCGCGCAAGTGAACGTGAAGCCGGGAGTGACTGCACTCGTGATTACGCCGCCGCAAACCAGCATCAATGTCGGACAGACGGCCAGCTTCACGGTGACCGCGACTTATGCGGACAACAAGACGGCGGACGTAACCTCCCAGGTTGAGTGGAGCACATCGGATGCAGGGGTGGCACAAGTCAACTCCGGGATCGTGACCGGCGTAAAAGCAGGGAATGCGAAGGTGACTGCCAGCTATCAAGAGCAGAAAGCGCAGGCAGGAGTGACGGTGAGTGATGTGGTTGTGCCACAGCCGCCGGTGGGTGGTCCGTTCAAGATGAGCAGACAGCTCGTCAAGATCGATGGCACGCATGTCAAGGTGCGATTTAATCATCCTGTCGATCCACAGACCGCTACAAATAATTTTAACTATGTCATGTACAGTTCAAGTGGGACCAACAATGCTGGTTTGCCTATTGAGCTTTCTGCAGATAAAAAAGAAATCACCCTCGTTTTTTCGGGGATGAATTCTGAATCTGTCGCATCGCTCAGACTCGAGGTATCCGGAGTGAAAGATGGGAGCGGAAATTTGATTTCCAGCTCCAATGCTCAAGCCTATTACCCGTATCATCCGGACTATGTCGAATTGAGTCCAGGGACCAATCCCGGAACAACCAAGCTGATCGGTGTCGACAACTCAATGGAATGGCGAAAGTCTGGTTCTGCAGCGTACCAGGCCATCACTGGTGATCTGGTAGACAATATACCAGCAGCAGTAAACGATACCTTCTACGTCAGATACAAGGCAAATGACATTGACGGAACATCTGAAGATTTGTTACTGGTAGCAACCGAAAATGAGATCAACAATGGACAGGGGACGGAGGCGCTAGCAAAAAATGTTCAGTTTAGCGATGAGAATGCACACCCATCTGAGATTGCCGGAACGATAACATGGGATGCTGCCGAACCGGAGTCAGGCATAACCGCTTATGACGTCTATTTTGTAGCAGCGGACGGCTCGCCTGTGTGGAAAATCGGGTCTGTCAATCAAGTGGGCCAGGCGCATTACGCCTTTACCCTTGGAGGACATACGGCGATACCGAGCGGAATTACAAAAGTAGGCATTTTTTCGATATACGGGTATGAGCGCAGCGAAGAAGGAGCTAGCGTGTCTTTCGCTGATGTCAGCACGGAGCCTCCTCTCGCTAACGAGCCGCCCGATCCAAGCACTTTCCGGCTCTCTTACGATGACAAGGCATATTTGATTAATAATGAAAATCATCAGATCATGCCAGGGGATACGGTAAGAGTGTATAACCAGAATGGGCAGCTGCTCGGAAGCGGTAAGGGATATGAGGAGTACGGAATTCACATTGGCCTTCTCCGTCATGACTTTTCATATATGGATGAGGGTGTAAAACCACTATATATTACGGTTCAAACACCTGGGAAACTGGAGAGTAGTCCTGCCGTATTCGGAGTCAGTGAAGACAACACCATTGCCCCTTACGTGCATGATATCCAGGTTAATGGAGATACAATTTCGGTGTTGAATGTGCCGATGAGTGCAATCATCCGGGTTTACGATACCGTAGATAGTGAGGATTCGATCGGTGGGTCCGTTCAGCAAGCAGACGGACAGCCGCTTACCTTTACGTCGAACGATTTGGCAAACAAAACAATGATTTATGTTGAAATGCAAGAATTAGGTAAAAGTCCGAGCCTGCGGACAGTCAAATTGTTGACTGGCGGTCAGGGTTCCGATTCACCGGTTGTGACCAAAGGAATGACGGTGACCGATTTTTCAATGAATGGTACTGCCGAGCCATGGTCGCGCATCCAACTGAATCGGGGAGAAAGAATTCTTACAGTCGGTTACGCAGACGAAGCTGGTGATTTTGGGCTTCAGCTTACTCGATGGGAAGAGCCGTTTCCGCCGTTGCAGGAGAATGAAGTTCTCAAGGTATCCGCTCAGGCGCCAGGGAAGACGATTAGCGTGAGTGTAGATTCTATGATCGAACCTGATAATGGAGGAGACGCGCCAAGCTTGGATTCGGTCAACCCTTATAGGTGGGAACCCGCAGATAAGCGCTTGATTTTGACGTTCACTCGCTGGATTGAACAAAACGGTGATGTGAATATGGGATCAACGATCAGCTTTTCACATGATGGCGAACCATACCAGCCGATTTCGTCCCTTGGTTCCGTATTCATCAATCCAGACAACAAAAAGGAATTGGTGATCAACTTTGGGCAAATATTGTCCGGTACAAACAACGCGATTCGAATCGAGTCAGGTGTACTGACGGATTATAATTCGCAGATACCGAATCCAGACACGATTCAAGTGACCGGTATCATCATTCCCGTACCAGATGCCCCGGAACTTTCGCGGGAGAATGTAGAGCTAAGAAGAGATGGCGACTGGAAGGTAATCGTAACGGGCATGGAAGATGGAGATCAACTTAGTGTGTTTGACGCTGACAGTAACCCGGTAGGAAGCCATACTTACCAAGCGAGTGTGGATAACCAATTTACGATTACTGATGGGAGTTATCCATTTACTTTCAAAGTGACACGGGAAGGAGTAGGAAGCACCCCTCTACCGCTATATGCCTCGATCAATGGTATTTCGGTAGAACCACGTACTGAGAATAATGAAGGAATCAATAAAGGAATCAACCATGTATCCTGGTCGCAAACTTCCATGCCGCAGTCTGAGTTTGCCCGCTATCAAATATACCGTTCCATCAATCCGGATGGGATAACTGATGCGACAAAGATAGCCACGATTAACAGCTTTGACACGCTCGATTGGGAAGACACGAACCTCCAAATCGGAACATCGTATTACTATATGGTTTATGCGGTAAGCAACGATGGAACGAGCACAGCTCGATCAGAAGCCGTAGCAGGGACACCGATGGAGGAGCCATCTAATCCAGTGGTCAGTGCCATTTATATCGATGAATCCCAGTCGACGACGAATGGGATTTACGTGCCGATTTCTGATGATGTGACTGTGACATTCACAGCGCGGTTGGTTGACCAAGATGAGCATGAGATGCCAAGTGAAACGGTGGCATGGTCAATAGAATGGATGGATCCCTTGTCAACATTGCCGGACGGCGTTGAATTTCAAAATGGAGTTTTGACGGTACATTCGGGGGCATTGGCGGGTCAATTCAATATCATCGCAACCTCCACAAGCAATCCATCGGTATCCGAAATGCGCAACATCGTAATCAAGTATACGTCTTGACAGGCTCCCCCCCAAAAGGGGGGATTTCTGTTTTAATTGCCGACCCCACGTCTGTAGCGTTATAATGTTGGCATATTATATAGAAAGAGAGCCCACATCCAAAATCTGCACAACTGAGGGGAGACTCTTGCGGAGGGGTAATTGGTGAACATTCCGAATCTGCTTACCTTTTTTCGTATTTTGCTCATCCCTGTCTACCTGCTGGTGTTTTTCTCATCAGGTCCATTCCATGTGGGGATAGCATTGGCAATTTTGATCTTGGCGGGCTTGACCGATATCATTGATGGCTACATCGCACGTACATACAACCAGATAACCTCCTTCGGCACCATGATGGACCCCTTGGCGGACAAATTAATGATGCTCGCTGTTGTCTGTTCCTTGTTTCTAACAGAGCGGATTAGTGTATGGACCGCCCTGTTTTTCTTTGCCCGTGATCTGGGCATGATTGTAGCATCAGCCATCTTTCATTTTCGCGGAAAAAAAACCGTCCCTGCCAATGCGTTTGGCAAAGTGACCACGGTTCTGTTTTATGTGACCTTTCCGCTGCTGATGTATCGGTACGTCTACGCTGAAGAAATTCTCTGGGCGGTGATGGTCTTCTCATTCGTGACCAGCGCGCTCTATATCGGCAAATATCGCATCTTAAACAACAAAAATAGCACGCACCAATAAAGGAGAACAACAAACGCATGGAAAACAAACCGCTTCTCGATATCAATCAAATTCAAGAAATCATCCCGCACCGTTATCCATTTCTGCTCGTAGACCAAATTTTCGAGCTGGAAAGCGGAAAGCGCGCAGTCGGCCGCAAAAACGTGACGATCAATGAGCCGTACTTCCAAGGCCATTTTCCAGGCTACCCGGTCATGCCGGGCGTCCTCATTGTCGAAGCTTTGGCGCAAGTAGGGGCCGTGGCTGTACTCAGCATGGAAGAAAACAAAGGAAAGCTGGCGTTTTTTGCAGGAATCGACGAATTCCGCTTCAAGGATCAAGTGAAGCCCGGAGACACCCTCGAGCTGACCGTGGAGCTGACCAGATTGCGCGGCACGATCGGTAAAGGGCACGGCACCGCAACCGTAAACGGCAAGGTTGTTGCGGAGGGTGGCTTAATTTTCGCGCTCTCCCAAAAGTAGGGAAAGCACCTGAATAAGCTTGTACTATCAACAAAATTCGAGTAGAATGGCGTAGATGTAACTTTTCTGTAACATTCACGTCAAACGAGATAACTGGCTGGAGGCAATTCGTCATGAAAGAGGCCAAAATACTTGGGGTGTCCTTCTCCACCCTCGGATTCAACGCGACCGTTTCCGATCTCGTTGCCCGGGCAGAGGCTGGACAGCGGACGCATGTCGTCACCGCAAACCCTGAAGTGGTCATGATCGCCAAAGAAAATGCTGGTTTTCAATCGATTTTGGACCAAGCTTATGTTGTGCCGGATGGCATCGGAATCGTCTACGCAGCCAAAATGCTTGATAAGCCTTTGCACGAACGGGTCACTGGCGTTGAGCTGGTGGATGCACTCATGCAGGAGGCCAATACACAAGGCTGGAAAGTCTTTTTGCTCGGCGCTTCACCCGATGTTAACCGAATGGCGGCAGCCCGATTGGAGAAAGACTTCCCAGGGGCCAAAATCGTGGGTCGTCGCGACGGATATTTTTCCGCGGACGAAGAACAGCTTTTGATAAACGAAATCAACGCAGCATCGCCAGACTTACTATTTGTAGCAATGGGCGTACCCAGACAGGAGTTCTGGATTGCGAAGCATTGGTCCCAGCTAAATACGCCAATCGTCATCGGAATCGGCGGCGTTTTTGATGTATTGGCAGGTACGGTCAAACGCGCACCTGTCTTGTGGCAAAAGCTTCACCTCGAATGGCTGTACCGTTTGCTCAGGCAGCCATCTCGCTGGAAACGACAGCTGGCAATTCCGCGTTTTGTCGGCGCGGTTCTGATAGAAAAATGGGGAAAACGATAATTTTTAGGTTGAGATAAGGATTTGACGTGTGCGTAAAGAAAAGAAGTTTTTCTCAAATGAGAGAGGAGATCTTTTACGATGTCTAGCTATGTCTTCGGACTCTTGACCTCGCTGCTTGTCGCTTTACTGGCTACACCCTATGTGAAGAAGTTTGCTGTCAAAATCGGAGCCGTGGACGCGCCTGACCAACGTAAGGTGCATACACGGATTATGCCACGTATGGGAGGCCTGGGGATTTACCTGGGGTATGTGGTTGCATTCTTTCTGTTTGTTCCGCCGACCAAGGAGATGATCGGCATCTTCATCGGCGGCTCCGTCATCCTGATCGTCGGGATGCTCGATGATAAATACCAGCTGTCTCCCAAGCTCAAGATGCTTGGTCAGCTGATCGGCACGATCATTGTCGTAATTCCGTTCGGCCTCAAGATCGGTGTCGTCAATCTTCCGTTCGGCGAAGCGACCATCGACTTTTCTAGCGGATGGATGATTTTGCTCGCGATCCCGATCACGATGCTTTGGATCGTCGGGGTGACCAATGCGGTGAACCTGATTGACGGATTGGATGGCTTGTCCGCCGGGGTTTCTGCAATCGCGACAGCGACGATGGCTGTGATGGCATTGATCAAAGAACAGCCAGACCCGGTTGTTGCCACATACTGTTTCGTGCTCTTGGGTGCGATTCTCGGATTTTTGTTCTTCAACTTCCATCCGGCCCGCATCTTCATGGGCGATACTGGTTCCTTGTTCCTCGGATTCAACCTGGCGGCATTGTCGATCATGGGCTTTAAGGAAGCGCTGTTTGTTTCCTTCATCATCCCGATTGTCGTGTTGGGTGTTCCATTGTGGGATACGTTCTTTGCGATCGTGCGCAGAATCGTCAACAAAAAGCCGATTTCCGCACCGGACAAAGGACATTTGCATCACTGTCTGCTCAAGATGGGCCTGTCCCATCGCGCAAGCGTCCTGGTGATTTACGCAATCAGCATCTTTTTTGGGACAACTGCGATCGTATTGACCAAAGCAGCATTGTGGATTTCCATCATTATTATGGCGCTGCTGCTCTTCATCATCCATATGGCGACGGAGATTGTTGGGTTGGTCAGCCGCAAACACCGCCCGGTCATCAATACGTTCCGCCGTATCAAATTGAAATACGCTGGCCGTCGAAGCCACTAAAACACGAATCCCTTTTCTCCAAGAGGACAAGCTCTTGAGGAAAAGGGATTTGTGTTTCTTCTATATTATATAGAAGAGATAATTCTGGAAGGTTCATTTAATCTTCTGTATCGGTATCGCCTACGGCATCGATCGGCACCTCGATATACAGCTTCTCGCCACGGCTGATTTCGGCTTGTCCATTGGTGAGATCGGTCATGCGCAAAACGAATGCATCCTCTTCACCATGCAGCACGTGAATCAAAACCGTGACTTTATCCGTATAAATAGTATCGGCCACCCGGCTGTTCAGAAGACGCAATTCATTTTCGACTTTTCCCCACCAGTGATAATCGACAGTGACCGATATTTCTTGATGAAGGAGGTGGGCGACGATGCCTGCCGCTTGCAAGCCGGTGACGGTTCCCGCTGTATAAGCGCGGACAAGGCCGCCGGCGCCCAGCTTGATTCCGCCAAAATAACGAGTGACGACGACGACCGTGTCCTTTAGGCCGTTCTTTTTGATGCATTCGAGGATCGGCTTGCCTGCCGTACCGCTTGGCTCACCATCGTCGCTTGACCGTTGGATCTGATCGTTTTCGCCGATCACGAACGCAGAGCAATTGTGCGTCGCGTCCCAGTGCTTCTTTTTGATCATGTTGATGAAGGCGACGGCTTCCTCTTCCGTTGTCGCCCGCTGTGCATACCCGATGAACCGGGAACGTTCGATGACGATCTCGTCTTCGCCGTAACCGGCTACGGTTTTATATTGATCTAACATGCAATCACCTCATGCTATAAGGATAGCCAAAAAACCAATGCGATGGCAACGGTGTAGAAATTGTGGAAAATGCTTAAATGAATGAACAATTTCCGGAACATGTGCTATAGTGGAAGAGGATATAAAGCAAAGAATTTTTTTGACCAATAAAGGAGTGACAATTCATGAATTACCCATATTCGAAAAAAGGCTGGATGGCTCTGACGCTGGCAGCTGTCATGTTAACATCCGTAGGAGTTGCGAAGGCGGATAGCGATAAAACAAATGATTCGCAACAAGCGACTGTTAGCAATCCATTTGCAAGCACGGAGCAAAAAGCAACAACCAACACAGCGGCAAAACCAGTAGCAACACCAGCTACGACACCAGCAACAGCAACAGCAACAACAACAACAACAACA
>NZ_RHHQ01000022.1 GCF_003710825.1 Brevibacillus fluminis
CCGACTTTATCGACAGCCTGAAGAGGCCGAAAGCCTCTTTTTTTCTTTTCTTGAAATAAAGCTGAAACATTCATCCGAGTTGTACGTCTTACTGGAAGAATATGATTTTCGAGGAGCTGGCAGGAAGCAAGAGACAAAAAAGGATAAAAATTGCGCAATTATACCACAGTTCACTATTTTATGGTAAACTGGACACGATCATTTCTTTGAATTAGATTTGAAAAGATAAACTGTAGGAGGTACCTATGAAAAAGCAAACCAAATTGATACCGTTGGCAATGGTAGCAGTATTGGCTACATCACCGTTCTTAACGGCCGTGCCGAAAGCATATGCACTTACATTTGATGGCATCGATGCTACTGATTACGGAACTGACGAAGATGCGGACTATAGCTTCGATGTTAATATCGGCAGCAAGCTGTCCAAAGGCGATCAGATTACAATTAAATTCGACGATGAGTTCACATTGAATGAAGATGGCGATGAGAATGACATCACTGTCGACGGATATGCCCCGAAAAAAGTGGAAATCGATGACGACAACAAAGAGATCGTTATTACCTTAAACAAAGATGTATCGAAAGGCGATATCACTATTGATGTCGATGACATCATCACCAATCCAGAAGATGCAGCTAGCTATACTATCAAAATCGAAACGGATAACGAATCAGCCAAATCGAAAACCGTTAAAATTAAAGACAGTTCCAGCAGCAGCGGCGGCAAAAGCAGCAGCAAATCGTTCGACCTTTCGGTTTCCGGAAAATACACCGAGGATAAAACCAAAATCACATTGGGCGAATTCACATTGAGTGACAAACTCGTCGATGGCGATTACGTTTATGTAACATTCCCGACCGATGACATGCTGCCGAGCAGCATCGATGAAAGCGATGTAGAAATCAACGGGGAAGAACCAAAATCCGTTTCCGTTGTGAAAAGCAGCAATCAAGTAAAAATCCAAGTTCCAAAAAAAGCGGCAAGCACAAAAGATTTGGAAATCGTCTTCTATGATTCCGCCAAAATCACTCTGCCATCGAAAGCAAAAAGCAGCTACTATATCAAAGTGAAATACAAAAGCACTACATACGAGTCGAAAAGTTTTGAAGTGAAAAGCGGTTCTGGCAGCAGTAGCGGAAGCAGCTCCAGCAGCTCTGATTTTACTGTGAAGCTGGCTGACAACAGTCCTGGCGCTCGTTCCAGCTACAATATTTCCCTAGATTTGGGGAAAGAGAAATTGTCGTCCGGCGGATCGATCGAGATCGAATTCCCTTCGGCAGATATGATCCCACCGATTATGTCCGCTTCAAGCGTGATGATAAACGGTGACAAAGTAAGCTCGGTTACTTCGTACGGCAGCAAACTGTACTTGAAAACAGCATCCAGCTTCAAATCGTCGAGCACCGTCAATATCATTTTTGATTACGATGCATACATCAGTAACCCAAAAATGCCAGGATCCGATTATGTATTGGTTGCAAGAACAGGCAGCAAAAACATCAAATCAGAAAAATTCTCGATTTCCGGCAGCGTTGTAACTGACCCAACAACACCAACAACGCCAACCACTCCGACGACGCCAACCACGCCAGTTGTGGCAAACAACAGCACAGCAACGATTGGGTTGACGAAATCGGCGTTGAACACAACGACAGGCATCAACATCGGTATCAAAGCATTCGGATTGCCGGTTGCAGCGAACACCGATTTTATCGAAGTGGTGTTGCCGGTCGGGTTCCGTGTTCCAACCATCATGAATGCCGCAGCGGTGAAAGTAAATGGGGTACAACCAAGCTATGTCGCTACACGCGGCCAAAACCTGCTGATTTATCCAGCGCAAAACTTGCCGGTAAATGCGCCGGTATCGCTGCTGATCGCAGAGAGCGCAGGCATTGCGAACCCGGCGACTAAGAACGTTTACAGCATCGGTGTCTATACATCGAAAGAGAAAAATCTGCTGTTCGCTCGTCCGGTAAGCGTGGGTGGCGCTGTGATTCCTCCAACGCAACAGCCGCAAACCCAACAACCGCAGCTGCCTAGTACAATCCCGGCAACCGCTGCTCGGGTGAAGTTAGACGTAGCAGCGTTCACACTGAACAATAAAACCTATCCATTGTCTGTCGCACCATACACACTGAACGGTAACACTCTGGTTCCAGCTCAATTTTTCAAAGAAGCACTCTCGTTGACCACTCAGTGGAACAATACGACTTGCGCAATCATCAGCGGAACGACTGTGATCAAATTCACGATCGGTTCCAACAAAGCGAAAGTGGGAAGCACGGAAGTAACCTTGCCTGTAGCTGTACAGCTGAAAAACGGCATGCCGATGTTGCCAATTCGTATGATTGCGGACAATTTGAAATACAAAACCGGTTGGGATACTGCAACCAACAGCGTGTACATTTACAAATAAGAAGCAAACGGCTCCCTGACCAATGTCAGGGAGTTTTCTTTATTCATGGCGGCCGGTGCCTCCGGGCAAATTGGCTGATCAAGCCTATTCAAGTACGCGCGAGAGCGTGACGCTATGCTACAATGACAGAAGATGTGAAAAGGAACCGAAATTCTTCTAATCATACCAAGTACAGCGGATGAGAACCGCAAAGAATGTGGATGGATGGAAGGGACACCATAAGGGGGAAAATTCATGGACCAGACAAACAGCGTCATTCAATCGCCAAACAAGATCGCGCATATCGGTATCGCGGTGAACAGCATTGAAGCAACATTACCTTTTTATACGCAGCATTTGGGGCTGCAGCTTGTCGGAATGGAAGTAGTGGCGAGCGAGCAGGTGCGAGTAGCATTTTTGGCAATTGGCGAATCGCGCTTTGAACTTTTAGAGCCGACGAGCGAGGAGAGCCCGATTGCAAAATTCATCGCCAAGCGGGGAGAAGGGATCCATCACATTGCCCTTGATGTGGATGACGTTGCCGAGCGGCTTGCGAAGCTGAAGGCGGATGGCGTAGCTCTTTTGAACGAACAGCCAAAAGCAGGCGCGCATGGGGCGCAAATCGGATTTTTACATCCGAAAGCTGCACAGGGCGTTTTGTATGAGCTGTGCCAGTATCCGAAGGGGAACGAGGAGGAATCGCATTGAGCGATCAGATGTACCAAAAAATAGACGAGATGTACGAGCGAAAACGCAAGGTGGAGCTCGGCGGCGGGGACAATCGTATCGATGCGCAGCATAAGCGGGGGAAATTGACCGCTCGCGAGCGGCTCGACATTTTGCTTGACCGCCACAGCTTTGTGGAATTGCAGCCGTTCGTTAAACATCGTGCGACCAATTTTGGCATGGATAAACTGGAAGCGCCTGGTGAGGGTGTCGTGACCGGCTATGGTACCATCAACGGCAGGCTCGTGTATGTGTTTGCGCAAGATTTTACCGTGTTCGGCGGCGCGCTCGGGGAGATGCATGCCAAGAAGATAACCAACATCATGGATTTGGCAGCAAAAAACGGTGCACCTGTTATCGGTCTGAATGATTCGGGCGGCGCGCGGATTCAAGAAGGGGTCGTTTCACTTGATGGCTATGGGCATATCTTTTACCGAAATGCCATCTATTCCGGAGTAGTCCCGCAAATCTCCGTCATTCTCGGCCCGTGTGCGGGTGGAGCAGTCTATTCTCCCGCCATTACCGATTTCGTCTTCATGGTCGAAAAAACGTCCCAAATGTTCATTACCGGCCCGAAGGTGATCGAGACGGTGACGGGTGAGAAAATTTCCAGTGAAGATTTGGGCGGGGCGGGCGTACATTCGTCTGTTAGCGGCGTTGCCCACTTTACGGCTCCGAGAGAAGAAGAGGTGCTCGACGAAGTCCGCCGTTTGCTCGGTTTTTTGCCGCAAAGCCACAAGGAAGAAACGCCGCGTGTTCCGTATCATGGCGAGCCGGGCGATTGGCTAGAAGACATTCTGGATGCCGTCCCCACCGCTGCAACAAAGGTATATGACGTCAAAAAAGTACTGCAAATGATTGTGGACCACTATGATTTTTTGGAGGTGCAGCCGAATTTTGCGCGAAATATCGTTGTCGGTTTTGGTCGCATCGATGGGCAAAGCGTCGGCTTTATCGCAAACCAGCCAAAGGTAATGGCAGGCGGCTTGGATATCGATTCGTCCGACAAGCTGGCTCGGTTCATCCGCACATGTGACGCGTTCAATATTCCGTTGGTTACATTCGTCGACGTTACAGGCTTCTTCCCCGGGATCAATCAGGAGCACGGGGGAATTATCAGGCACGGTGCCAAAATTTTGTACGCCTATTCAGAGGCTACCGTTCCGAAAATCACGGTGATCACCCGCAAGGCATACGGTGGTGCCTACGTCGCGCTCAATTCGAAAGCGATCGGCGCGGATGTCGTCTATGCGTGGCCGAACGCAGAAATTGCCGTCATGGGGCCAGAGGGAGCAGCACAGATCATTTTTGCCAAGGAGATTGAACAAAGCGACGATCCGGCGGCGACCCGTCAAGCTAAAATCGCCGAATATCGCAGTGCATTCGCCAATCCGTATGTAGCTGCTGAAAACGGAATGGTCGATGATGTGATTGACCCGCGTGAAACCCGCAAATATTTGAAAAGCTCGCTCGCGATGCTGAAAAACAAGGAAGAGCACCGTCCGCGGAAAAAACACGGCAACATCCCGCTGTAACCCACGGACAAATTTCGGGTTGGAAGGGGTTGGTGAAAGCTCTTCCATGCGTTATACTGATACCATTACATAATAGTAGTAAAAATATTTTTACAGGAGGGTTTATCGTGATCAATCAAGAACGGTTGCTCAATGAGTTCCTTGAATTGGTTCAAATCGATAGTGAAACGAAGAATGAAGGCAACATCGCCAAAGTGCTGACGGAAAAGCTGACAGCTCTTGGCCTCACCGTCGAACAAGACGATGCTGGCGAGAAAACAGGTCATGGTGCAGGCAACTTGTTCGCTACCCTGAAAGGTAATGCAAAAGGCCCGCGACTGTTGTTCAGCAGCCATATGGACACAGTGGTACCGGGTATCGGCGTAAAGCCGTCTGTGAAGGACGGGTATGTGTACTCGGACGGTACTACCATTTTGGGCGCGGATGATAAAGCGGGAATTTCCGCTATTTTTGAAGCGCTCCGCGTCATCCAGGAGCAAAAACTGCCGCACCCGGATATCCAAGTCGTGATTACGACCGGGGAAGAGTCGGGTCTCGTCGGGTCGCGCCATATGGATGAGAGCAAGCTTGCAGCAGACCTCGGTTTCATCCTCGATTCCAACGGTAAGGTTGGTGAGGTAATTGTTGCAGGTGCGGGACAATATCGCATTTACACCAAACTATACGGGAAAGCAGCTCATGCTGGTGTAAATCCGGAAGATGGCGTCAGTGCGATCACGGTTGCTAGCAAGGCGATCTCCCGCATGCCGCTGGGCCGTCTGGATGAAGACACAACGGCAAACGTCGGCCGCTTTGAGGGCGGACGAGCGTTCAACATCGTGACCGATTATGTGGAAGTATGGTCGGAAGCACGAAGCATGGTCATGGATAAGCTGGAAGCACAGGTGAAAAAAATGTCGGACGCGTTCGAATCCGCTGCAGCCGAAATGGGCGCAAAATGCGAAAACGATGTCCGCTTCATGTACCATGGCTATAAATTCAGCCAAGACACGCCTGTCGTGCAAAAAGCGGCAGCTGCACTGAAACGAATCGGGCGCGAGCCGTTCTACGAAAAGAGTGGTGGCGGCAGCGACGGGAACGTCTTCAATGGTTTGGGGGTTCCATCCGTGAACCTGGGGATTGGTTATGAGGAAATCCATACAACAAACGAGCGCATGCCGATCGAGGAATTGAACAAAGCCGCTGAACTGGTTGTAGCGATTGTAGCGGAATGCGTGGAATAAGCTTGTCAAAACAGCCGTCGGGTCAGAACTTGGCGGCTGTTTTTTGTACAGATAAGAATTGATACCAATTCTAGCCACATCGACCATCGCATAGCATGGTGAAGAATGGGGGAGATGGCATGCAGCGACTGACGCAGGCAACCGTAATCGGAATCGTGGAAGAGCGTACTGCACTGCAAATTGTCAGTGTGGAGCTAAACGAGAATAGGGAAATTGGCCAGGCGTTATACTACGCGGCAGGAGCGATGCCGTGCCGGGTTGGGGATCAGGTTCTGGTCAATACGACAGCGGTTCGCCAAGGGCTGGGCACAGGCGGCTACCATTTCATCGTATCCAAGGTGGGGGCAGAGGAGGCGGATTACCTGCCGAATGCATGGGGGCACATTGTAAAAATGCGTTATTCACCTTTGCAATTGACGGTTCCTGCTGTAGAGGAAGAGGAGAGTCCGCACCATTCGTTGTTTCTGGAGCGGGCAACTGAGACGCTCCAGCATGTTCCCGTCGTGATTGGAGAGTTGCATAGTCTGCTGCCTATCATTTGTCTAGCTATTCACAACATGGAGCATCAGCAATCACGGCCGTTACGTGTCGCTTTCGTCATGCCGGATGGCGCATCGCTTCCCATCGCGATCAGTCGACATGTCCATCAGCTACGTGAACAAGGCATGCTTGTAGCAACGGTTACGACAGGTCAGGCGTGGGGAGGCGATCTGGAGGCAATCAACATATATACCGGTTTGCTGGCAGCGAGGCACGTAGCGCAAGCAGATGTGATCGTATGCTTGCTCGGGCCCGGGGTGGCCGGTACAGCAACGCGGCTTGGCTTTTCCGGCATGCAGCTCGTCGAGGTTATGCATGCAGCGGCGACGCTTGGGGGCGTACCGCTTGTTGTTCCGCGAATCAGCTTTTCCGATCAGCGCGACCGTCATGTTGGCATCAGCCACCATACGATTACTATGCTATCCCGCCATTTGCTGCTACCCGTCGTGCTGCCGTTACCAGTGTTTTCCGACTCATTTCAGTCGAGCTGGGTAGAACAGCAGCTGTACCTTGAAGGAATTCTGAGACGGCATGCAGTTGTCAGGAAAAAAGCGCCGGATGTTGACGCATTGCTGCAGCTGCAAGAACGATATCCTTTACTAATCGAAACGATGGGGCGCGGCATTGCGGTGGACCCGACGCCATTCCAAGCCGCCTATTGCGCCGCGAGTTGTGCAGCTCGATTGGGAGAGGCTATTGCTAGTGGAGATGCTTCTCTTGCGTCTGATTTGCCGCCAGAAGCTCTTGTACCGTATTATGCCGACTGGCTAAATCGCGCAATGTAGCCCGAATCTCTTTTGCTTTTCCTACCAAACGCAATTGATTGGAGGTGATTTCCATTTTCATTGATATCGCTCCTTTACGCCGACGTGGACGTCGGACAAGCTTGTCTTAGTGCTACGATATGAGATAAGGTACACATATAGAACGACAGTGTTTGGAAAGGAGCTTGAGAAATCGTGAGTGAAAAAGATCCGCTCTTTGAAAAAACAATTAGTAGCCAACCGATTTATGATGGTCGCATTATCAAGGTAAAAGTAGATGAGGTCGTACTGCCAAACGGAAAGACTGCCAAACGGGAGATCGTTAATCATCAAGGAGCGGTTGCTGTGATGGCATTGACCGATGACAATAAGCTTCTCGCAGTCCGGCAATTCCGCAAACCGTTGGAGAGGTCGATCATCGAGATACCTGCCGGCAAACTGGAGCGTGGGGAAGAGCCGATCGAATGCGCACGACGGGAGCTTTTAGAGGAGACTGGCTACACGGCGAAAGTGTTGACACTGCTCAGCTCCTTTTATACATCACCCGGCTTTGCGGATGAAATTCTTCATCTGTTCGTAGCTACCGGATTAACCGCAGGGGAAGCCCAACCGGATGAAGATGAATTTGTGGAAGTGCTCCACCTTTCACTTGAAGAAGCGAGGCAGCTGCACGCTGCGGGGGACATCCGCGATGCCAAAACCGTCGTCGCCCTGTTCGCCTGGGAAGCCAAAATGCTCGGTTTCAACCATGTGTAACACGGCTTTTCCAGCGTTTTTTGCCGACCTACACATACATCTAGGCAGCACAATGAGCGGCAAGCCAGTGAAGATTACCGCCTCCCGCAAAATGACGCTGTCCGCTGTTTTGGAAGAAGCGTCAGAGCGCAAAGGCATTGAATTGATTGGAATCATCGACTCCCATGTGCCGGAGGTCCAACAAGAATTGCGTGAGCTTATGGATCGAGGACAAGCCATCCCCTTGGAGGAAGGTGGGGTTCGTTACAAACAGACGACACTCATCCTCGGTGCAGAGGTCGAGGTCAAGGAAGCGGGAAGAGGAGAAGCTCATTTTCTCTGCTACGTGCCGACGCTTGATGCGATGCAGTCGTTTACCGGCTGGCTCGCGCGGCGCTGCCGCAATGTCACGCTTAGCTCGCAGCGGATCGACTGCACGATCGTACAGTTACAGGAGCAGGTCGCATCACTCGGAGGTCTGGTAATTCCAGCGCACATTTTTACGCCGCACAAAGGCTTGTACGGAAGCTGTACGGATCATATAGCTGAAGTGGCGAATCCGGCACTGTTTGCTGCGGTGGAGCTCGGGCTTTCATCTAACACAGAGATGGCGGATCAAATCAGCGAACTTCATCCCCTCCCATTCGTGACTAATTCGGATGCGCATTCGCTTTCTAAAATCGGAAGGGAATACCAGTCGATCGTAATGAAGGAACCGAATTTTCGCGAGTGGCGTCTCGCGCTTACGCATGCGGAAGGACACATGATCGCCGCTAACTATGGCCTGCATCCGGAGCTCGGGAAATACCACCAAACATCGTGTCAGGCATGTGGTACTCCTTTTCCAAAAGAGGCAACGGATCGCTGTGCAGCCTGCGGGAAAAAAGCGGTGATTCGAGGTGTGGAAGAACGAATCAGACAGCTTGCCGATCTGGAACCAGGCATCCACCCTGTGCATCGTCCCGCTTATATCGAACAGTTTCCATTGGAATTTTTGCCAGGCATTGGGCCAAAGAGGCGCGAGCAACTCTATCGGGAGTTCGGGACGGAAATGAACATTTTGCACCGAGTGGGGGAAGCCGATTTGAGCCGGGTAATCGGCGAGCTTGCAAATGTTATCATTCGTGCGCGCGTAGGCGAACTCACCGTGAATGCGGGCGGTGCGGGCACATATGGCAAAGTGACGATGGGGAAATAAGAGAAGGGTGCCGTACTAGATTCGAACCTGCTCGCATAGGGTAATAGTAAACCGCGAACAGGAGGAGAGTCTCAGGTGCGCAAACGATTTGGACAAACGTTCCAGGCTTATTTGAACGAACATCAAACCTTATATGTTTTCACCATCGTCCTGTTTGCCATGGGTGTGGTGTTCGGCGCCGTTCTTGTCAATTCGCTCGGCTTGTCCCAAAAAGAAGAGCTGCTGCGCTTTCTGGAATACTTTTTTTCCAATATGAACCGAGGTGGACTGGCAGATCCGCAGCTTCATTTTCTGCAATCGTTCGCGTTTTATTTGAAAACGGTCGGGATCATGTGGATTTTGGGGCTGTCGATCATTGGCCTCCCGATGATTTTGCTGCTTCTGTTTCTCAAAGGTATCGTCGTCGGTTTCACCGTCGGCTTTTTGGTGAGCCAAATGCAATGGCAAGGCGTGATGTATGCACTCGCAGGCGTATTGCCGCAAAACATGCTGGTGGTGCCAGCATTGATCTTGATCGGGGTAGGGGGCATCTCCTTTTCCTTGCGCCTGATTAAAACAAGGCTGCTGTCCAAACGGGATCAAATCATGCCCCATTTCCTGAGTTATTCGGTATTGGTGCTGGTCATGTTCAGCGTGTTGACCATCGCGGCCCTTTTTGAGACGTTCGTATCGCCAACGTTAATCCGCTATGTAACTAATTAAGAATTATTCTCATCTAATAACTTTTGTATTTGACTTCTGGAATCGCCCTCCACTATAATAGGAGCAGGTTTCATGCAAGTGGGGAGGGGCAAAAATGGAAGAAAAGATTGAAAAGATAAAGCAACAATTACATTCCCATAACTATAAATTAACGCCGCAGCGTGAGGCCACGGTTCGGGTGCTACTGGAAAATGAGCAAGACCATCTGAGTGCGGAAGACGTTTACTTGCTGGTAAAAGAAAAATCCCCTGAAATCGGACTTGCTACCGTATACCGGACACTTGAATTGCTGAGTGAGCTTAAAATCATCCACAAAATGAATTTTGGCGATGGCGTTGCCCGTTATGACTTGCGGGACGACAATTCTGATCGCCATCATCATCATCTCGTGTGCATGAATTGCGGAACGGTCGACGAGATTTTTGAAAATCTGCTGGTCGGAGTCGAAGAGCGGGTACATAATGTTTACAACTTTTCGATTTTGGACCATCGCCTTACCTTTTATGGGATCTGCCATCGTTGCATTGACAAGGTGAATATCGACGATTTTAAATAAGCAGCTTCTCCTATTTGATAGGAGAAGTTTTTCGTTTGTTTTTGGCATTCGGGGAACGATAGTGACTAGGTGAGGGCAGAGGCCTGCTTGACGTATAGCGGAATGGACGAGCGCATAAGATGAACAAATGGAACTCTTTTTGCCGCTTCAAGCTTGATCACACTATCACAAGGTGGGAGATGCAGCAGAATGATCTTCTCGGTTCGCCGCTTAATAGAGCTGATACGCTTTCTGTTGGTGCTCATAACGTGTACACTTGTATCCTATGGAATCATTACGCTTTTGTCCGAGCGTTTTCTGCCGGCCAATCCGTATCACGAACCGCACGGCAACGCCATCAAGGTTGTCAAGATCATCGACAACTCCGATAGGCATGACATGGATTGGTACTATTCGCGTCTGCAGCTCTTCTTTATGGTAGGAGAGTGAGGACCGTTTATGAGAAAAGAGGAGTTTTTCCTTCGGCGTGGAAAGCAATAGGACTAACAAAAGATAGGCAAGGAGCCATAAGGGAGAGCATCTTCATGGAAATACTGATTGATCATTTTATGCACTTTCTTTCCGTTGAAAAAGGCTTGGCTGCCAACACGCTGGAATCATACCAGCGTGATCTGTTTGCATACACCGATTTTCTCAAAAGCGAGGGCGTAACCGACATCGCAGCGTCGAATCGGTCGCACATTATCAGTTATCTCGTGACTTTGCAGAAAAAAGGGAGAGCAACAGCGACCTTGTCGCGCAATCTGGCCTCCATCCGGGCGTTTTATCAGTTTTTGGTGCGTGATCGTCATTTGGAGCACGACCCTTCCATCCACCTAGAAACGCCAAAGATTGAGAAGCGACTGCCGAAAGTGCTGTCTCTCGAAGAGGTCGAGAAGCTTTTGGAGGGACCGGATCTCGGTCAGCCGAGCGGTGTTCGTGACAAAGCGATGCTAGAGCTGTTATATGCGACTGGCATCCGTGTGTCCGAGCTGGTCCAGCTCAACATGGGCGACATTAACCTCGAGATGGGGTTTCTCAAATGCATGGGAAAAGGCTCGAAGGAACGGATGATCCCGCTCGGGAAGGTCGCGATTTCCGTGATTCGACAGTACATCGAGACTGCGCGCCCGCGCCTGCTCAAGGTCGGCGGAGAATCAGCCCTATTCGTCAATCATTTGGGTAAACGCATGACGCGGCAAGGATTCTGGAAAATTATCAAAAAGTATGCCCTCCAGTCAGGCATCATGGCGGAAATCACGCCGCATACGCTGCGGCATTCTTTTGCGACGCATTTGCTGGAAAATGGCGCCGACTTGCGTTCCGTGCAGGAAATGCTCGGGCATGCCGACATTTCCACCACGCAGATTTACACGCATGTAACACGTTCCCGAATCAAGGACGTTTATGCCAAAACACATCCGCGCGCATAACGCGTAAGACTACGCGCACGAAAAAGGAGAATGAGAAGATGGCACGGTTTTCACGTATTTTTTTGATTGTGATGGATAGCGTAGGGATTGGCGAATTGCCTGATGCGCCTGCTTTTCATGATGAGGGTGCGAACACGCTTGGACATATTGCACAACGTGTGGAAGGGTTTGCGCTTCCACATCTTGCCCGCCTTGGTTTAGGTAATATCGCGCCTTTACATAACGTGCCAGCTGAAGCTAAGCCTCTGGCGCACTACGGGAAAATGCAAGAAATTTCGTTGGGAAAAGATACGACGACTGGGCATTGGGAGATCATGGGGTTGCAGGTTTCCACGCCGTTTAACACATATCCGGACGGATTTCCCGCTGCATTGATCGAGGAGTTTGAAGCACGGATTGGCCGCAAAGTTCTTGGCAACAAAGTGGCATCGGGAACGGAGATTTTGGACGAGCTCGGCGAGGAGCATCTGAAGACGGGTGCCGTCATTGTTTATACGTCTGCGGACAGCGTGTTCCAAATCGCCGCACATGAGGAAGTGGTACCGCTTTCGGAGCTATACCATATTTGCGAAGTAGCACGTGAGCTCACGTTGCGCGACGAATTTGCGGTAACCCGGGTCATCGCACGGCCGTTTATCGGAAAGCCAGGAGCGTTTGAGCGTACCTCGAACCGTCATGATTATTCGGTCAAACCATTTTCGCCGACAGTGATGAATCGACTTGCGGATGCAGGTTTGGCGTCAATTGCTATCGGCAAAATCAGCGATATTTATGCAGAGGAAGGCATCACTCGCTCCATACGTACGAAAGACAACATGGATGGCGTGAACCAGTTGATCGGCACCATGAAGGAATCGTTTACCGGTTTAAGCTTCGTCAACTTGGTCGATTTTGATGCCAAATACGGACACCGTCGCGATCCAGAGGGATATGGGCACGCGCTGATGGAATTTGACGATCGGATCTCGGAGCTTTTGGACAATCTACAGGAACATGACCTGCTTATCATTACGGCTGACCATGGAAACGACCCGGTTCATCACGGCACAGACCATACGCGCGAATATGTACCACTTCTCGCTTATCACCGCCACATCGAGGCCGGCCGTAATTTGGGCATCCGTGGCACATTTGCGGATATCGGAGCGACGGTTGCAGAAAACTTCGGTGTTACGGCACCTGTAATTGGCAAGAGCTTTTTATCTGAACTGTAAGCAGGAGGGAACTAAATGTCTGAAGCGATTCAACTAGCGAAACGAGCAATTGAAGAGCGGATTGCAAAAGCGCCAACCATTGGGTTGGTGCTTGGTTCCGGTTTGGGGGTTTTAGCCGATGAAATCTCCAATTCCGTGGCGATCCCGTATGAGGAAATCCCACATTTCGGCCGATCCACGGTGGTAGGGCACAAAGGGCAGCTGGTGATCGGCATGCTTGAAGGGAAACAAGTGGTTGCGATGCAGGGTCGCTTTCATACGTATGAGGGGCATGGTATGGATTCCGTCGTGTTCCCGATCCGTGTATTAAAAGAGATCGGTGTCGAGCAGCTGATCGTAACGAATGCAGCAGGCGGAGTCAACGAAAGCTACATGCCAGGCGACCTCATGGTGATCAGTGATCATTTGAACATGGCTGCACGCAACCCGTTGATCGGGCCAAACGATGAAAAATATGGCGTTCGTTTTCCGGACATGTCTGAGGCGTACAACAAATTGTTGCGTGCTCTTGCCCACGCCACAGCAGCAGATTTGGGCCTTTCGCTCAAAGAAGGGGTATATGCCTGGATGCTTGGCCCTAGCTACGAGACACCGGCAGAAATCCGCATGCTGCGGATGCTAGGGGCTGATGCAGTCGGCATGTCGACAGTGCCTGAGGTGATCGTCGCCCGGCACATGAATCTGGATGTGTTGGGCATTTCGTGCATTACCAATATGGCAGCGGGCATTTTACCGCAGCCACTATCCCACGAGGAAGTCATCGAGACGACGGAACAAGTGAAGTCCGCATTTTTGTCATTGATCCACGGCATCGTCAAAAACATGTAAGCGAAGAGAAAGAGAGGGGCCGCTAGTAATAGACCTGTGCGGCTCCTTGATGTACTCTGCAGTGCATTAAATAACCAACGCGCAAACGTGTTGCTACATTAATAGAAGAAACAGATTTGGAATTGTTCTCGTGAAAACGGCGGGAGATAAAGTCGAAGCAGGAGACGTGCTCGCCATTATACATGACAATGAAAACCAATTGTTGCAAAACGCGATTGGAGAAGTAAAACAAGCGTATGAATATGCACAGGAAGTTGTAAAAATCAATAATTTGATTTATAAAATTTTATAAACATTTCCGCAAATGAACCAAAAGGGGAAGTGACGCGATTCTTCCCCTTTTTAGATTATTTATTGGTAAAAAAAACTTGATTAATACGAAACAGTTTATAATGTTTTATTTTTCTACTTGTCAAATTTCGTTGACACCGCTACCAAATCCGTTTATTTTTAAGGTATTAAACACATTGTAAGCGTTTTTTACGTTTTTCGTAAAATTCGGGTAAACAGTTCGTTAAATTCGCATTATCGTAAAAAGACAGAATCTGCTGACGCAAATGGAGTGGTAATTTTGAAAAAAATAGACCATGTTGATCGGCAAATTCTGCAAATCCTTCAAGGGGACGGTAGAACCCCCTATACAGAGATAGCTCATCAGCTCAAGGTGAGCGAAGGGACGATTCGCTCGCGAATCTCTCGCTTGTTGCAAGAAGGAGTTTTCGAGTTTGTCATCCAAGTGCATCCCGAAAAGTTGGGGCTGCATGTACAAGCTTGCATCGGACTCACGACCAAGCTCGGCATGCAAAACCATGTTGCTGAAGCATTGAGTAAGTTCCCCGAGGTGCGTTTTGTCGGGGCATTTTCCGGGAAACACGATCTGATCATTCAGGTTTGCTTCCACGATAATGAGGATCTGATCACATTCGTAAATGAGCGTCTCTCTCGCGTTGAGGGAATTGTTGCTGCAGACGTGTCATTGGAATTGAAACAGTACAAAGACTCATATTCGTATGTAGCTGGCTGTGAGGAAGCAATATCTTGAAAGGAGTGATGCCATCCGGTTACGAGCGGTAGTATCGTCATTTTGCTATCTCATGTATTTTCAGAAAAAAGAAAAAGTGGGGGTTTATTGCGATGAAAAAGAGCGTATTCGCATTAGTTAGTTCGGTAGTAGTACTCGGAACAGCACTCGCAGGTTGCGGTGGCGGCGGCGACGCAGCGAAACCAGCTGAACAGCCTGCAGCAGGAAACAATTCCGGCACAGCAGCTCCAGCGCCAGAAAAATCAGCAGAGCCGAAATTGCTGAAAATTAACTTGCACTCCGAACCACCGACGGCTGACCCAGGTTTGGCTGAGGACTCTACTTCCGGAACTATAGTTCGCGCGGCATTCGACGGTTTGACTCGGACCGGCGGCGATGGAAAGCCAATGAACTCTGCTGCTGAAAGCGTAGAAGTATCGCAGGATCTGAAAACATATACATTTAAGATTCGCGACGCAAAATGGAGCAACGGTGACCCTGTCACTGCAAAAGACTTCGAATATGCGTGGAAGCGCGTTCTCGATCCAAAAACAGCAGCAAACTATGCATACCAACTCTACTATATCAAGAATGGTGAAAAAGCAAACAAGGGCGAAGTCGGACTCGATCAAGTCGGCGTAAAAGCGCTTGATGACAAAACGCTCCAAGTTGAGCTGGAGAACCCAACACCATACTTCTTGGAATTGACTTCTTTCTATACTTACTTCCCGGTTGATCAAAAAGTGGTTTCCGCTGATCCGAAATGGGCGACAGAAGCAAAAACTCACGTAGGTAACGGACCATTCAAATTGGAATCTTGGGAACATAAGAGCAAATTGGTTCTCGTGAAAAACGACAACTATTGGGATAAAGATACCGTGAAATTGGATAAAATCGAATTCTCGATGGTAGAAGACGAGAATACTGAATTGTCCATGTTCGATAACGGTGAACTCGATTGGGCAGGTGCTCCTTTCAGCTCCTTGCCGACAGATGCGATTCCAGCTCTGAAAGAGTCTGGCAAAATGACGATTCAACCAATTGCTGGTACCTACTGGTATAAATTTAACACCGAAAAACCTCCATTCAACAATGTGAAAATCCGTAAAGCGTTCGCATATGCGATTGACCGTCAAGCGATCATCGACAACGTAACGCAAACGAACCAAAAACCAGCGATGGGTGCGGTGCCAGATTCGATGTCCCTGAACCCAGACGGCTACTTCAAAGATCACGATGTTGAAACTGCGAAAACGCTGCTTGCTGAAGGTATGAAAGAACTGGGCATCACAAAACTGCCAACGGTTTCCCTGTCTTACAACACGTCCGAGGGACACAAAAAGATTGCAGAAGCAATCCAAGACCAATGGAAGAAAAATCTCGGCGTAGATGTAAAATTGGATAACACCGAGTGGAAAGTTTACATCGAAAACTTGCACCAAGGCAAATTCCAAATCGGTCGCATGGGCTGGTTGGGTGACTTTAACGATCCAATCAACTTCTTGGAACTGTTCAAAGAAAAAGATGGCGGAAACAACGATACTCGTTGGGAAAATCCAAAATTCAAAGAACTGTTGAACAAATCGGCGCTTGAAGGCGATGCTGAAAAACGTAAAGCAATCCTGAAAGAAGCTGAAGCGGTAATGATGGACGATATGCCTGTAATGCCAATTTACTTCTACACCAACTCGTGGGTGAAGAAGGATGAAGTAAAAGGCGTTCAAGTGGATGGTTTGGGTCAAGTTGACTTCAAATGGGCTACCATTGAGAAGTAATTCCATTGTGATGGCCGAATGGCCGGCGGTAAAATGAATAGGTAAACGTGCAAAGGTATATGGACTATACCCATATACCTTTGCTACTTCCAAAACTAAAACACACATACAACGAACTTATAGAGAGATACATTTATTCGGGGAAGTTATTACACAATCGATTTTTGCACTGTGACTAAACAAATAAATACGATCACTTCGCAGTGTGAAAATGGGAAGTGAGAGTAGCAACATCAGTAAAAAGGAGGAATAAGGGTTGATCCGTTATCTTGCCAAGCGTATTGTATACATGATCATCACGTTGTTTCTAATTGTAACGGCTACCTTCTTCTTGATGCAGGCTGTGCCTGGAGGCCCGTTCACTGCCGAGAAAAACGTACCGCCAGAAATAAAGGAAGCGCTTAACGCGTTTTATGGTTTGGATAAGCCAGTATGGCAGCAATATTTGGATTACTTGGTTCGTGTCATTACATGGGATTTGGGACCGTCTTTCGCGGAAAAATCCTCTACTGTTAACGATATGATCAATCAAGGTTTCCCTGTATCCGCTCACCTGGGTCTACAAGCACTGGCTGTAGCCATCTTTGGCGGAATCACGTTGGGAGTAATTTCGGCAATGAAACATAACAAGTGGCAGGATTCGACAGCAACAGTAATCGCTGTATTGGGGCTCTCCGTCCCAGGCTTCATCCTTGCTTCCTTCTATCAATACTTTTTCTCAATCAAATTGGGCTGGTTCCCGATTGCGAAGTTCGATACGTTTAAACACACAATCTTGCCAACGTTCGCATTGGCAGCGTTACCACTGGCATTTATCGCTCGTCTGACACGCTCCAACATGCTCGAAGTGCTCGGACAAGATTACATTAAGACAGCAAGAGCGAAAGGCTTGAGCTCTGTCGCTATCACCATCAAGCACGCAATCCGCAATGCGCTCCTGCCGGTTATCACATACCTTGGACCATTGGCAGCGGGTATTTTGACAGGTACGTTCGTTATCGAGCGCATCTTCGGGATTCCAGGATTGGGAAGCCGATTTGTAGGTTCAATCACGAACCGTGACTATACGGTTATTATGGGTACGACTGTATTTTACTCAATCTTCCTGATTGCTCTCGTATTCCTAGTCGACATCGCCTACACCATCATCGATCCACGTATTAAACTGACTGACACAGGGAGGGAGTAATCAACCATGCAATTGACCAAGGAGCATTTTGAGCCAATTTCGATGGACCTGCGTCAGGCAGAAGAAATCAAAAGACCGAGCTTGTCTTTCTGGCAAGATGTTTGGCGCCGCTTGAAACAAAACAAAGTAGCGATGGCTTCGCTGATCTTCATCGCCGTACTTCTGGTATTGGCGATCTTTATCCCGATCTTCAGCCATAACGATTACTTTACGACTGACCTGGCTGGTAAAAACAAAAAAATCTCTGCTGAACACTGGTTTGGTACAGACGATTTGGGTCGTGACATGTTTGTTCGTATTTGGTATGGTGCACGTATCTCCCTTGAGGTTGGTTTTGCAGCTGCCGCGATTGACCTGCTTGTCGGTATCATTTGGGGCGGTATCTCCGGTTTCTTCGGCGGCAAAGTCGATGAAATCATGATGCGTATCGCGGACTTGCTGTTCGCAGTTCCGTACCTGCTGGTTGTTATTTTGTTGATGGTTGTTATGGGCCCTGGCTTAACGACGATCATCATCGCGTTGACGATAACGGGCTGGATCAACATGGCGCGGATTGTCCGTGGTCAGATCTTGCAGTTGAAAGCACAGGAATTCGTTTTGGCGGCGCGCTCCCTTGGCGCTGACAGCAAACGCCTGATCTTCAAACACTTGATTCCGAACGCACTCGGACCAATCATCGTAACGCTCAGCTTGTCTGTTCCTTCTGCGATTTTCGCAGAATCGTTCTTGTCATTTATCGGTCTTGGCGTTGCCGCACCGATCGCATCGTGGGGCACGATGGCCAATGACGGTTTGCCTGCGATGAAATACTTCCCATGGCGCTTGATGTTCCCAGCAGTGTTCATCAGTGTGACCATGTTGGCGTTTAACTTACTAGGCGACGGATTGCGCGATGCTGTAGACCCGCGTCTTCGTAAATAGGAGGGATCAACGTTATGGAACGCATACTCGAAGTAAAAGATCTTCATGTTTCCTTCCAAACTTATGCTGGTGAAGTAAAGGCCGTTCGCGGCGTTAATTTTCACGTAAATCGTGGGGAAGCAGTAGCGATCGTAGGGGAGTCCGGTTGCGGTAAATCGGTAACCGCGCAAACCTTGATGAAACTGATTCCAATGCCACCGGGAAAAATCAAAAGCGGTGAAATCTTGTTCAACGGACAAGATATCGTGAAAAAATCCAACAAAGAGATGGAAGCGATCCGCGGGAAAGACATCGGAATGATCTTCCAAGACCCGATGACATCGTTGAACCCGACGATGACGATCGGTAACCAGATCATGGAGGGCCTGCTCAAGCATCAAAACATGACGGGTGCCCAGGCGAAAGCGAAAGCAATCGATTTGCTGACGACGGTTGGAATTCCGCAACCGGAGCGCCGCATCACGCAATATCCGCATGAGTTCTCCGGCGGTATGAGACAGCGCGCGATGATCGCGATCGCCCTTGCTTGTTCACCACAGCTTTTGATCGCCGACGAGCCGACAACTGCGCTCGACGTAACGATTCAGGCGCAGATTCTCGATTTGATGCGCGATCTGCAAAAGAAAACCGGCACATCCATCATCCTCATCACCCATGACCTGGGCGTTGTAGCTGAGATGTGCGACCGCGTCATCGTTATGTACGCAGGAAAAGTCATTGAAACGGGTACGGTAGACGAGATCTTCTACAACCCGCAGCATCCATATACAAAAGGGCTTCTCCGCTCTGTTCCGCGTCTCGACCTGAACCGGGATGAGCCGTTGACGCCAATCTATGGCACTCCGCCGGATCTGCTTCGCCCACCGGTCGGTTGTGGATTTACCGCCCGTTGCGAAAATGCGATGCGCGTTTGCAAGGAAATCGATCCTGAGATGACTCAGGTAGGTAAAACCCAACAAGCCGCGTGCTGGCTGCAGCATCCACTTGCACAAAGCCGCTAAGCCTCTTAGGAAGGAGTGACGATATTGGAAAAGCGCGATACACTTATCGAAGTCAAGAATTTGAAAAAATTCTTTCAAATTGGTGATAATACGTTAAAGGCCGTTAACGATATTTCTTTCGATATCAAACGCGGTGAGACTCTTGGTGTCGTAGGGGAGTCCGGTTGCGGAAAATCCACTGCTGGACGTACTATGCTGCGTCTGTATGAGCCAACTGAGGGTGACATCCTGTTTGAAGGCAAAAGCATTCGTAACCTGAACCCTCAGGAAATGAAGGCAATGCGCCGCAATATCCAAATGATTTTCCAAGACCCGTATGCATCGCTGAACCCACGTATGACGGTTGGTGACATTATCGGGGAAGCGCTCGACATTCATGGTTTGGCGACCGGTGAAAAGCGCAAGCAACGTATCCAAGAGCTGCTATCTTTAGTAAGCTTGAACCCAGAGCATATGAACCGATTCCCGCACGAATTTTCGGGCGGTCAGCGCCAACGGATCGGGATTGCCCGCGCCCTGGCTGTTGAACCAAAATTCATCGTCTGCGACGAGCCGATTTCTGCGTTGGACGTATCTGTACAAGCTCAAGTCGTGAACCTGCTCGAATCGTTGCAAGAAAAAATGGGCTTGACCTACATGTTCATCGCCCATGACCTTTCAATGGTTAAATACATCTCCGACCGTGTGGCGGTTATGTATCTCGGTAAAATGGTGGAGCTGGCAGAAAGTGATGCTTTGTATGAAAAACCGCTTCATCCATATACTCAAGCTCTGCTCTCGGCGATTCCGATTCCGGACCCTGAGCTGGAGCGCAAACGCGAACGCATCGTGCTGCAAGGCGATGTACCGAGCCCGATGAACCCTCCAAGCGGTTGTCATTTCCGCACCAGATGTCCAAAAGCCATGCCAGAATGCGCGGCTGCGGAACCAGTCTGGAAAGAAGTGGAACCAGGACATTTTACCGCTTGTCACTTGTATAACTAGTCAGGAAAAATGGATTTCCCCGGCGATACATGCCGGGGAGTCCTTTTACTATCCAATTAGTTCCATACATAACGTTACAAATGGGGGGATCAAGGGTGCTAAAGAAAAACGTTTCCTTTTCAAAAGAGTGGTTTGCCCGCTTCAAACCGAAAAGGCTGCAGAAGCAGATCAAAGGAAACCGGACAATCACTGGATCTATCGCACAAAAAATGATCTCATTCGGCGTTCTTCTCGTTATCATTGTGATGGTAGCAGTACAATTGATTGCGCAAACGCTTTCGAAGCAAACCCTGATTAACATTACATCCGAGCAAGCAATCATGCTGGCCGAGCAGCACAGCAGCAATTTCAACGACTGGATGGAGGACTTAACGACCTCTGTCAAGCTGACTGCAGCCAAGCGGGTGATGGGAACCAATCTTGATCCATTGATCATGGAACAATTTCGATTGCTCAAGCAAGAATATCGTGAAATTTTGAAGATGTACTTGGTAGATGGAAACACGGGCGAAGAAATGTACTCGCTGACAGCTAAAAATCATCTGCAATTCCAAGGGAAGAAGTTTTTTGATAATGCAAAAAATACGAAAAGTGTAGTCGTCTCTGACGAGGAAATCGTCAAAGGTGCAGACAAAAGCGTCATATACATAGCAGCGCCAATCGGCGATTCGAATGAAGATACGACTCGTATTCTGGTCGTCGGGGTATCGGCACAGCAGTTGATCAAAAAAGTAGAAACGATTCCATTCATGACAAACGGTTTCGCCTTTGTTGTAAAGGGTGACGGACTTGTTACTGCTCATAAAGTAAAAGCGAACACCAACAACTACAATTTGTCCGAGCATGCAGAGTATGCGGAAATGCTGGCAAAAATGAAGGAGAAAAAGAGCGGAAGCCTGATTTATAACGAGGGCAACGTTCGCTCGTTCGCCGCATTTACACCGATTCCGCTGCTTGGCTGGAATTTGGTACTGACGACTTCCTTATCCGACATTTACGGCGAAATCGACCAAATGGCATGGATCATCACGCTGATCAGCATTCCGATCATCGCGTTGTCCGTCTGGTTGATCTGGTGGTTCGCGAAAAAGATTCGCACTTCGCTGTTTGCCATCGCAAACGACATGCAGCGTATTGGCAGCGGTGATTTCCAAGTACAGGTCGCTGTAAAAGGTGACGATGAAATCGCTCTGGTCGGCAAAACGATGAACAAGATGGTTGGAGAGTTGCGGAACCTTATTTCCATGGTACAAGCCCAGGCCGTACAGCTGAATTTGGCGTCGGATGAACTGAGTAAGCATGCCAATGGTAACAAGGAAGCGATTAATGATGTCACGAGCAACATCTCGTTCATTTCCGAAAAAGTGAGCGCGCAGACTAAAGATGTACAGTCGACCGCGACAACCGTATCCGAAATCTCTCATGCCGTGGAGCAAGTGGCGGTTGCGGCGGAGTCGACCACCTTGGCGACGTCCCGCACGTTCGATCGCGCTCGGGACGGAAAATCGCTTGTCGGTGAGGTCATCACCAATGTGCGTTCCGCAGTGGATGATGTCAAGCTCACAGCCACACGCATGCACAAACTGCGTGATCGGGCCAAAGAAATCACCAGCATTGTCGAAATGATTACAACCATCGCATCGCAAACCAATCTACTCGCGTTAAACGCTGCAATTGAAGCGGCACGGGCGGGCGAGGCAGGACGCGGATTCTCCGTCGTCGCGAGCGAAGTTCGTAAATTGGCAGAGGAAAGCAACGAGTTTTCCAGCAAAATTGCCCAAATCGCTCGTTCCATCAATGATGAGGCGATGGAGATGTCGTCTGATATGGACGGGATTGTCACCTCGGTAACAGCCGGGCTGTCTTCTGTCGAGTCGGTCGGAGCGTCCTTCGAAAATATCGTGGGTGATATCCAATCCGCAGCGGAGCAGAGCGAAGCGATGTCTGCGACGTCAGAGGAAATGGCGGCCGGCAACCAACTTGTCACTTCATCCATGCAAAGGCTCGCCTCCGTTTCAGAAGATATCAACTCCTCGATTCACGGCGTCGTCGAAACGATCGACGAGCAGCTGACTGCAATCGCGCGTATCAATGACAGCGTCGAACAGTTAAAGCACCTGGCGGATGAGCTGACAGACAGCGTCAAAAAATTTACAATCTAGTCCTTTCGAACCTCCTTTGCAATTTTGTAAAGGAGGTTATATTTTTCCTCCACTCTGGAAAAAATAGAGTCAAGAAATGGAGGGAAGGGACAACTATGAAATGGAGACGAAACTTGCTTGCTGGATGCATCATCAGTTTTAGTATTCTTTCCTCGCCGCTTGCAGCTGCCGCCGCAGAGCCACAGTTACAGATGGCGCCTCATGCAAAATCGGCCATTCTTTTGGAAGTAGATACAGGTACGATCCTTTTTGAAAAGAATGCAAATGAAAAATTGCCGCCCGCGAGCATTACGAAGGTGATGACGCTGCTGTTGATTATGGAAGCTATCGAACGCGGCGAGTTGAAGCTGACTGATAAAGTGCGGGCCAGCGAGCGGGCCGCTTCGATGGGTGGATCGCAAATTTTCCTTCAGCCCGGCGAAGAGATGACCGTGGACGACATGATCAAAGGCATTTCGATTGCATCGGGCAACGATGCTTCCGTCGCGATGGCGGAGCATATCGGCGGTACGGAAGAAGCGTTCGTCGCGAAGATGAATGAGCGGGCAAAGAAGCTCGGCATGAAAAATACCCACTTTGTCAATTCAAACGGGCTGCCGGTGCAAAACCACTACTCGTCTGCGATGGATATCGCCATCATGTCACGCGAGCTGCTCAAACACGAAATAATTACCAAATATACGGGAACGTATCAAGATTATTTGCGCAAAGATTCGGCGACACCATTCTGGCTGGTGAACACCAATCGGCTTGTGCGTTTCTATGAAGGCGTCGATGGGCTCAAGACTGGCTATACCGGTGAAGCCAAGTATTGCCTGACGGCGACTGCCAAACGAAATAATATGCGAGTCCTGTCCGTTGTGATGGGCGAGCCAGACACAAAGACGCGCAACAGCGAGATCGCTTCCATGTTCGACTATGCTTTCAATCACTACCAAGTGAACCCTTTGTATAAAAAAGGGGACGTGGTCGATCAGCTGACCGTCGACAAGGGTAAGGTGACGAAAGTGAATGTGGTCACACCCCGAGCTGTCAGCATGCTGATGAAAAAAGGTGAAAAGCCGGATATGTTCGAACGGCAAATCGTACTGAATCCACCGTTGTACGCACCGGTTTCCCGCGACAAAGCGGTGGGCCACATTTTCATCCGCACAAAGGACGGAAAAGAAATGACGCGAGTCGATCTGTATCCGGAAAAGACAATAGAAGCGGCAAACACATGGGACCTTCTCAAGCGAACAACAAGTAAAGTCATCGTCAGTTACCAATAGGAAGCGATCAGAACAAGTGCGAAAGAAATCGAGCAGCCGCGAAAAAACCGGAGGCTACTCGATTTTTTTGTTCTTTTGTCGACTGGCAGGAATTGGATAATGAGAGAGAGAACAGATAGTGCATAACAAGGAGAAGGAGTGGCACACACAATGAGCCTTCAGGTCACATTGGAAACAAAGCAGGATGTTTTGGTCATTCGCTTGCAGGGAGAACTCGATCACCACTCAGCAGAAGAGCTCAGGAAGCGTGCCGATGAGGTGTTGCGGAACGATCAGATCCGCCACATTTTGCTCAGTCTGGCAGGGTGCACCTTTATGGATAGCTCGGGTATCGGCGTGATTCTTGGGCGCTACAAGCAGGTGCTGGCTCGCGAAGGCGAGATGGTCGTCTGCTCGCTCAATCCGACTATTTACCGAATCTTCGAGATGTCAGGCTTGTTTAAAGTAATCAAGTTTCGTGAAAGTGAAATGGATGCACTACACATCCTGGGGGTGGCCTAAATGAAACAGGGGAATTTCATGAGCCTCGAATTTGCTGCATTGAGCCAAAATGAAGCATTTGCCCGCATTGCTGTCGCATCGTTCGTATCCCAACTGGATATTACAATGGATGAGCTTGAAGAGATTAAAACGGTTGTATCCGAAGCGGTAACGAACTCGATCATTCATGGCTATGAGGAAAATCCGGAAGGGATCGTCCGCATTAGCGTAGCGATGACGTCAGAACGTATCGAGCTGGTAATCGAAGACAATGGAAAAGGGATCGAAGATGTTGAGCAGGCAATGCAGCCGCTTTATACGACTAAGCCGGAATTGGAGCGTTCCGGCATGGGCTTTACGATTATGGAAAATTTCATGGATTCCATCGAGGTCGTCACGAGCCCGGGCAATGGAACCAAAATTCGTTTGAGCAAATGCCTTTCACTTTCTACAGCAATCCAAAACTAGGGGTAGTGCTATGGGAGCCGACATGAAAAACGCGAGTCAGCCGTTTTTGACAAATGTACAGGTCAAAGAGTTGATCGCGAGAAGCCAAGAAGGGGACGTACAAGCGAGAGAGCTTCTTGTGAACAGCAATATCCGTTTGGTGTGGTCCGTCGTTCAGCGTTTCATCAATCGAGGCTACGAAGCGGATGACCTTTTCCAGATTGGATGCATTGGCCTGTTGAAGGCAGTGGACAAGTTTGATTTGAATTATGATGTCAAATTTTCCACCTATGCAGTCCCGATGATCATCGGGGAGATTCAACGATTCCTGCGCGACGACGGGACTGTGAAAGTCAGCCGCTCGCTCAAGGAGACCGCCAACAAAGTGAGACGGGCCAAGGATGAGCTGTATAAGCAATTCGGGCGGTCGCCGACGATCGCGGAAGTGGCTGAGGCGATCGGTATTACGCCGGAGGAAGTGGTATTTGCCCAGGAAGCGAGTCGAGCGCCGTCGTCCATACATGAGACTGTCTTCGAAAACGACGGTGATCCGATTACCTTGATTGATCAGATTGCGGATGACAGTTTGGGCAAATGGTTCGACAAAATTGCTTTGCGCGAAGCCATCGACAAATTGAGCGATCGCGAAAAGCTGATCGTCTATCTCCGCTACTATAAAGATCAGACACAGTCCGAGGTAGCGGAGCGCTTAAGCATATCGCAGGTGCAAGTCTCCCGATTGGAAAAACGCATCTTGCAGACCATTCGCGACCAGATTGAGCAGTAAGCTCATCTGGTCGTTTTTTTGTGATAAAACCTGCGTTTAGTGAATGCAGAAGATCGCCCGCAAAAGTCTGTTCACCAAACCAAACGCATGCCCCACGCCGCGACCGCGCATACTAGCGTTATTCTGGCTGGAAGGGAGGCTGCGTGTGCGATGGCAGATTTGTTGTATTTTCGCCTGCGGAAGCGCCTATCGGTCAGTCCGGGGGCGACGATCTCGCTTGGCGACATTTGCCAATTGTTCATGGATGGCGAGTCAGAGCGAAACTTGGCCAAAATCCCCATCTATCAGGTGAAGCCAACAGACGGAAACCTCGTCATTATCGACGTGATGCAGGTGATCCAAAAGCTCCGCTCGATCTATCCAGAGCTTTCGCTGGAGGTGCAGGGGGCCTCACAAATCATCGTCGAGGTGCTGAGTCCGCGCAAAAAACCAAACCTGCTTTTGGTCGCATTGGTTTGGCTCGTCCTGTTCATCGGCTCAGGCCTTGCGATCATGAATTTCCATACCGATGTTAGCATGCTTCAGGTGCATCAGCGCATCTATTACTTGCTCACTGGCGAAACGAATTTGCAGCCTTTGGTTTTGCAAATCCCGTACTCGATCGGCATCGGGCTAGGGATGATTTTGTTTTTTAATCACATTTTCAAAAAGCGGATTAATGAAGAGCCAAGCCCGCTGGAGGTTGAGCTGTTTTTGTATCAGCAAAGCCTTGATCAATATTACATCCAACATGAAAACAAGGAGAATGAAAAAACGAAGCTATGAAACTGCTACAGGATTTCGCGCTCATCGTCACCGGTCTATCAGGGGGGATCGCTGTCGGCAGCGGCTTTGTCGCGTTTATTACTGTGCTGGACATCATCCCGCGGCTCACCCAGCTGACCAGCTCCGCTTCCTATATACGTTCCTATGAATGGGCGCTGATCACAGGCGTCCTCTTTTTCACGCTGATCGATTTTTTCGTTTGGGTGGTGCACCTTCCGGCAATAGTGACTGCCGTTTTCGGGGTCTTTGCCGGTCTGTTCGTCGGGACGTTGGCCGCTGGTCTGACCGAGGTTCTCAATGTCTTTCCGATATTGGCCAAACGGATTAGCCTGCAGGAGTCAATGCTGTGGTTATTGATGGCGATGGTGTTCGGTAAAATGATCGGTTCGCTACTTCAGTGGCTGCTTCAACTGTGATGGCAAAATTCGCTACTCATAGAACCCAGTTTTTTCTGAGAACCTACAGATAGGTGACAAGGAAAGGTGTGAGGAAAGAGATGGCGACGAAAGTAAAGCAACGTCCCTCTTTTGAGATGTCGCAAGCCTTGTATCAGCAGCAGGCGAACAAGTTCAAACCGAAGCGAAATGTGCTGCTCAATTCGATACGGGCGTTTTGGGTAGGCGGGGCCATTTGTCTTTTGGGACAGGCGATCCAAAATTTTTATATCAGTGTGTTTCATTTCACCGAAAAAACGGCTGGGAATCCGACAGTGGCTACCCTTATTTTCATTTCCGTGCTGTTGACTGGGCTTGGAATCTACGACAACATCGGCCAATACGCGGGGGCTGGTTCAGCTGTTCCGGTCACAGGCTTCGCCAACTCGATCGCATCAGCTGCAATCGAGCATAAAAGCGAAGGATATGTCCTTGGTGTTGGCGGTAACATGTTCAAACTAGCAGGCTCAGTCATCGTTTTTGGGGTCGTAGCCGCATTTGTCGCTGCGATCATAAAAGTCATCTATAAAATGGTGACGTAACAAAAGGACAGCGAAAATGTTATCGGAACGAGCGAGAAGCGAGGGGGAATGACAGGTGGCAGTTGCAGCAGCGGCACCAACGGCCCGATTGAGCCGGCAAACCTGGCAATTTACCCAAGACGTGCGCATTCACGGTTCTGCGGTCGTCGTGGGTCCCAAGGAAGGGGAAGGGCCGCTTGGCTCTCTCTTCGACAAAGTGTATGGCGACATGTATGCCGGACAGAAAACGTGGGAAGAGGCAGAGCGAGCCATGCTGGAGGAGGCAATCAGCCTCGCCATCTCAAAAGCGAAGCTTACGTCGCAAGAAGTGGATCTTATTCTGGCAGGTGATTTGCTGAACCAAAATATCACGGCTACATTTTCTGCACAAACGATGGGAGTTCCGTTAATGGGAATGTATGGCGCTTGCTCGACCTCGATGCTGACGCTTGCCAATGCCGCAGCTATGGTCAATGGCGGGTATGCGAACTATGCCATCGCAGCATGCAGCAGCCATAACGCGACAGCAGAGCGGCAGTTTCGCTACCCGACGGAATATGGAGGACAAAAGCCTCCGACAGCACAGTGGACCGTTACAGGCGCAGGAGCAGGGCTTGTTGGCCTCGGCGGCACCGGACCGCGTGTTACACATGCTACAGTTGGCAAGGTGATCGACATGGGGGTTCACGATCCGCAAGACATGGGCACGGCGATGGCACCGGCTGCGGTCTCGACTTTGATCACACATTTTCACGATACGGATCGGCAGCCGAAGGACTACGATCTGATCGTAACCGGCGACCTTGCTTCGGTTGGCTATGCAATCGCCAAAAATTTGTTGGAGCAGGAAGGATACCAACTGGGCAACGTTTATAACGACTGCGGCCTCATGATTTTCTCGTCCGATCAGGACGTTTTTGCAGGCGGAAGCGGTTGTGCCTGCAGCGCGGCCGTAACATACAGCTACATCTTGGACCAATTGCAAAAAGGATTTCTCAAGCGGGTGCTCGTATGTGCAACGGGGGCCCTGCTCAGCCCGATCAGTACGTTGCAAGGAAATGCGATCCCCTGCATTGCGCATGCGGTCGCATTGGAAGGAGGAGGGGCATAATGGAGTATGTCATCGCGTTTATCGTCGGCGGCTTGATCTGTGTCGTAGGTCAGCTGCTGCTCGATGTGGGGAAATTGACGCCTGCGCATGTCATGAGCATTTTGGTCGTGTCAGGTGTCGTACTCGACTTTATCGGGGTCTATGATCCGTTTATCGATTTTGCAGGTGCAGGCGCAACGGTGCCAATCACAAGCTTTGGTCATTCGCTGTATCACGGCGCCATGCAGGAAGCGGATCAGGACGGCTTGATTGGTGTCATAACCGGAATTTTTGAGGTGACGAGCGCAGGTATTTCCGCAGCCATCGTGTTTGGCTTCCTAGCTTCCCTCGTTTTCAAACCAAAAGGCTGAGCATGCTGCTAGAGCGGGAGGAATTCGCGTGGCAGAGGCAAAAAGACGCGTCATCATCATAACGGATGGGGACTATGTCGCTCAAAAAGCGGTGGAGCATGTGGCCCGCGAAGTTGGCGGACGCTGCATTACACTTTCAGCGGGGAACCCAACCTCTTTGTCTGGCAAGCAAATGGTCGCTTTGATTAAAATGGCGGCGAACGATCCGGTGCTCGTCATGTGTGATGACAACGGCAATTACGGTCGCGGTCGCGGCGAGCAAGCGATCGAATACGTGCTGAAGCATCCTGACATCGAAGTGATCGGCGCGATCGCTGTCGCCTCCAACACGAGATGGGTGCATGGCGCAAGAGTGCTTTATTCCATCGACCAGGCAGGACAGATCGTGGAGGAAGCGGTCGATAAAGAAGGACACAGCGATAAAAGGCTACAGCACCGCATCTACGGAGATACAGTGGACATCATCAATCGCTATCACATTCCCAATGTAATTGGAATAGGTGACATCGGCAAAATGGAGGGCAGAGACCGACTTTTGGACGGTTGCCCTGTCACATTGAAAGCCGTGCAGTGGATCTTGCAGAGGAGTGAACGCCATGATCGCGGAGAAACAGACGGGTTACAGGCAAAAGGAACGGCTCATCGGTTCCCATCTTGATGAAAACAAAGCGGTTCTCGACGATATGCTCGGCATCGGCGTCACCTTTGACATCGGTGTACATGACTTCTCAATCGGGCATACCAAAGTGCTTCTTTACTATATCAATGGTTTTGCTGACAGTATTCTTATCACTGAGATTTTAAAGGACTTGAATGATTTACGGGAGCGGGAAATGCAGAACAATGTATTTGAACACTTGTATCACAAATACATTCCGTATTTCCAATTAACAAAAGTTGGAAAGATTGATGAATTTCTAGATAAGCTCCTTGTTGGGCAGGTTGGTCTGATCATCGATGGAGAGGCGCAAGGAATTCTGATAGATGCCAAAGCGTTTCCGGGAAGGTCTCCTGCGGAACCGGATACAGAGCGGGTAGTTCGCGGCGCACATGACGGGTTTACGGAAACCCTCGTCATCAATACAGCATTGACGAGAAGACGGATACGGGACGAGAGACTGCGTTTTGAGATCATGCAGATTGGCGAACGGTCTAAAACGGATGTGGCGGTTGCGTATTTGCAAGATGTGGCAAATACGAAGCTGGTGGACACAATCAAGGAGAAGTTGCAAAACATTCATATCGACGGGATCCCGATGGCGGAAAAAACGGTTGAAGAGTTCATCATCGGCAAAACATGGAACCCGTTCCCGATGGTACGCTATACGGAACGACCGGATGTGGCGGCGATCCATTTGTTGGAAGGGCATGTCCTCGTGTATGTCGATACGTCTCCAAGTGTGATGATTACGCCGACCACTTACTTCCACCATGTGCAGCATGCCGAGGAGTACCGTCAGACGCCTGTGGTGGGTGCGTATCTGCGGTGGGTTCGCTTCATTGGCATTATCGCATCGTTGATTCTTTTGCCGCTGTGGCTCTTGCTGGTGCTGCACCCCGAATTGACACCAGATACGCTTGACTTCCTCGGGGTTAAGCAAAAAGGCAGTATCCCGCTTTTATTCCAGTTTTTGCTGGCAGAGATTGGGTTAGATCTGATGCGGATGGCAGCGATTCATACACCTTCACCGCTGGCAACTGCAATGGGCTTGGTTGCTGCGATTTTGGTGGGGCAGGTGGCGATTCAGGTAGGACTGTTCTCGCCGGAAGTCATTCTATACCTTTCACTTGCTGCAATCGGAACGTTTGCGACACCAAGCTATGAACTGTCGCTTGCCAACCGGATTGTGCGGATATTCCTCTTGATCATGGTAGGTCTGTTCGGATTAGTCGGCTTGATGATCGGCTTCGGGGCGGTCTTACTGCTCTTAGCCTGCACACGTTCGCTCAATACCCCTTATCTCTGGCCGTTGATTCCGTTTAATTACAAAGCCATCAAAGGAATTTTCGTCCGTTTGGCGGTTCCAGCGATGAACAAGCGACCAAGCATTGTAAAGTCGCAAAATCCGCAGCGACAATAGCCGTGGCCCATTGTCAAGCGTAGATTTTGTGTGATATATTAAGAAATAATTTACTCAAGTAAAGAGTTGTGACTGGCGCTTGTTTTGCGTCAGTTGTTTTTCTTTGCGGTTAAGGGAGACATAGAGGAGGAGCCAGAGGATGTATTTACATGGTACGAGTCGAATTAATCAACTGGGGCATTTGGAAATTGGCGGATGCGATGCTGTTAAACTGGCCCAGGATTACGGAACGCCGCTTTATGTGTATGATGAAGAACTCATTCGCAACAAATGCCGCGCCTATGTAACAGCTTTTCAGGAGAGCGGCTTCCGGTTTCAGGTAACCTATGCAAGCAAGGCTTTTTGTACCATGGCGATGTGTGCGCTGATCGAAGAGGAAGGCCTGTCGCTCGATGTGGTCTCCGGCGGTGAATTGTATACCGCTCTGTCAGCAGGGTACCCAGCGGATAAAATTCACTTCCACGGCAATAACAAATCGCCGGACGAAATTGTTCAGGCTCTCGATGCGAACATCGGCTGTTTTGTTGTCGACAATTTTTATGAGCTGGAGCTTTTGAATGCATTGGCTTGTGAGCGCGGCAAACGCGTCGATATCCTCCTTCGCACGACACCAGGTGTGGAAGCGCATACGCATGAATACATTTCGACTGGTCAGCAAGACTCCAAGTTCGGCTTCGATATTAAGAGTGGTCAAGCCATTGAAGCGATTAGTCGCTCCCTCGCTTTGCCGGGTCTCCACCTTTTAGGTGTCCATTCGCATATCGGATCGCAAATTTTCGAGACAGACGGCTTTGTCATTGCGATCAAGCTATTGATCGAGCTGCTTGCGGATGCAAAAGAAAAGGACGGATTCGAGCCGACCGTTCTGAATGTAGGCGGCGGTTTTGGTATTCGTTACGTCGATGGGGATACGCCATTGGAGCCGGGTGATTACGTGCGTGCCATCACCTCGACGGTCAGAACCGAATGTGAAAGCCGCAATATGTCGCTTCCTGAGCTGTGGATCGAACCAGGCCGCAGCATTGTAGGCGATGCTGGCACGACACTGTACACCGTTGGATCGAGCAAAACCATTCCGGGATTGCGCAAATACGTGGCAGTAAACGGAGGCATGACCGACAATCTGCGTCCAGCGCTTTATCAGGCACAATATGAAGCCGCACTGGCGAACCGGATGAATGAGGCTGAATTGGAAATTGTCTCAATTGCCGGAAAGTGCTGTGAATCGGGCGACATGCTCATCTGGGATGTATCCCTGCCCGAGCCGAAAGCCGGTGACATTTTGGCCGTATCCAGCACGGGTGCATACGGCTATGCGATGTCCAACAATTACAACCGGATCGCACGCCCAGCTGTCATTTTCGTCAAAGACGGGGAAGCGACTGAAGTGGTTGCCCGCGAAACGATGCAGGATCTGGTCAAAAACGACAAGCTGCTGCAAAAACAAAACCGTTAAACATGAATCGAAAATCCTTCGTTTGCCGATGGCGGCGAAGGGTTTTTTATGTTTCGATGGGACTTTGGTGCCATTTCTTTCATGTAAGCTTAACCTAACCTTCACAATTGGTTTAAACTGACCTGAGATAATGGGCTTAGAGGAGGAAAGATTCCCCATGTTCTTTTCCTGGATGAGATCCTTACAAAAATGGCCCGTTTTTTTACGTGAAAATAGAGTTGAATTCAAGAACGCAATCGCGCAAGAGCTGCGGAAAGAGTCTGCGGTAATCTTGTTTTATGTCGATATCGTTCGGCTGACGGAAATCGAAAACAGATACGGGGATATGACCGCGAAGCGCGTCTTGACCCGGTACGAACAGCTTCTTCCCGAGGTCGCACAGTCGATTCTCGGGATAAAAGGCTTGGTGCTTGGCATCGTGAAGCTGTGGGGCGATGATTTCGCCATCTATGCTTCTTTTCCGAACGGAACAAGCGAGGAAGAGTATCGGCTTCTTTCCATCAGCGTACAGGATCGGGTGGAAAGCTTAATGAATCAGCAGATCAAACTGGTGAATCGGGAAGACTTGCGTGTCCGCATCGGTTACGCGCAGCTAGCGGGCCGCGATGTGACGAAAGAGATGTACACGTCGATGAAGCATGCGATTCAAATGGCTAAATACGGGTTAACGACCGATAAGTACAGCCAGATTCGGCAATTTCATCACATTTTGAAGCAGGAAGAAGTGCAGATGCTGTTCATGCCGATCGCGTCGCTCAAAGACGGCGAACCTCTCGGGTGGGAAGCGCTTGCACGAGGGCCGGAGAACAGTCAATTCTATTCGCCGGCAGCACTGTTTTCCTACGCCGAGGAAACTGATTCGGTTTTCCGTTTGGAACAGCTGTGCCGCAAGCGTGCGTTTGAACAGCTGCGCTATTTGCAACCTCATCAAAAAATGTTCATCAATCTCGATCCGCGTGCCATTGACGACCCGTTTTTGTTGCGAGGTCAAGCGCTCAGAATGTTGGAGGAATCCAACCTAAACCCGGGTAACATCGTGTTTGAAATTACGGAGCGGCATGCGATCACCAACTATCAGGTTTTTCGCAAGGTCATTGAAGAGTATCGGAAAAAAGGGTATTTAATCGCAGTAGACGATGCAGGGGCAGGATATTCGAGCCTCGAATCCATCACCGAAATTTACCCCGATTACATCAAGCTCGATATGTCCCTAATTCGCGGCATTGACACGGATTCGATCAAGCAGGCGCTTTTGGAGACAATCGTGCAATTTGCTGAAAAAGTGAAGTGCAAGATCATTGCGGAAGGCATCGAAACCGAAAAAGAGCTGAACACGCTGATGGAAATCGGTGTTCCTTATGGTCAAGGATATTTTCTCGGAAAGCCGGCCAAGGGGATGACCAAAATCAAGGGCGACGCGCTGACCTTCATTGATGCCGTGAGCAGCCGTGAAGAGAACCGGACGTATTTTCATCGCGGCCATTTTGCCACGGTAGGCGAAATCACCACGAAGACGGTCGTGGCCAAAAAGGATATGCGTGTGCGTCAGGTGCACCAATTGTTTGAACAAAACCAGCGAATCGACAGCATTGTGGTGCTGGATGGCGAAAAGCCGGTAGGGATGCTGATGAGGTTCCAGCTGTATCAAATTTTGGGTGGGCAGTACGGGATTGCCTTGTATTATGAGCGCCCCGTTTCACAGGTGATGAATTATAATCCGCTGATTGTGGAGCAATCGCAGGCGATCGATGAGGTGGCAAAGCTCGCGATGGCGCGTGACGCGTATCATCTGTATGATGTGGTCATCGCAACCGATCAAGAAGGGGCATATGCTGGGATCGTGTCCGTGCAAAGCCTGCTGGATAAAATGGCATCCATCAAGCTGGAGCTCGCCACTTTCGCGAATCCGTTAACTGGGCTGCCGGGGAACGTGCAGATTGAGCGGGAGCTGGGCAAAAGGCTGTATGGGCGTGAGCCGTTCATCGTCATTTATTGTGATCTCGACCGGTTCAAATGGTTCAACGATCAATTTGGCTTTGAAACAGGGGACCAAATTATCCGGAGCACAACACAGCTGCTGAAGAACACCATTCAAGCGGTCGGCAATCGCGACGATTTCATCGGCCATATCGGCGGCGATGATTTCATCATTATCACCACTGACAAGCGGATGCTCGAGGTCACCAGCTACCTGATGGAAAGCTTCGATACATCGATGGCCGACTTGTATGAGCGCAGGCGCAAATGTACGGGCGAATTGCCAATCCTCTCCCTTTCTCTAGCAGGGCTGTACGTCCACCCGGAGCGCTATCGGAGTGTGGAAGAAATCGCGGAACAGGCAGCGGTTTTAAAGAAAAGGGCCAAACAGTTGCCGGGCACTTCTTTTGTCACGGATTATCCGGAATACCGCCGAAGCGTTGAAGCGGGCTTGCTTGCAGGCGAGTAGTCGGCTAATATAGAGAAGATGTGAAAGCAAAGGGAGGTTTATCCATGAAAACGGCAAAAATCACGTTGGAAAACGGCAAAGAAGTAACGCTTGATCTGTTCGATGAAGCGGCTCCTGGAACCGTAGCCAACTTTGAAAAACTGGCAAACGAAGGTTTCTATAACGGCCTTTCTTTCCACCGCGTCATCCCAGGCTTCGTCGCACAAGGCGGATGCCCTCATGGTACAGGCACAGGCGGCCCTGGTTACACGATCAAATGTGAAACAGCTGGCAACCCGAACAAACACGTAAAAGGTGCGCTCTCCATGGCTCATGCTGGGAAAGACACAGGCGGAAGCCAATTCTTCATCTGCTACGATGCATTCCCGCATCTGGATGGCGTACATACTGTATTTGGCCAAGTGAGAGAAGGCATTGAGCACGTAGATGCCATCAAACAAGGCGACAAAATGAAAGAAGTAAAAGTTCTCTAATCATAGTTACGAGAATTGGTGAAGGCATCTGCTATAAACAGCGGATGCCTTCGCTGTTTTACGTAACGGGTTCCTGCTTGTTTCAATACGGAACTCTTGGTATGCTAATAGGTAGTCGTTTTTGGTCAGGAGGTTTTCTATGGATTTTTCCAACCTGTTTCATTTTGATTGGAGCACCGTTCCATTTCGCATGATTGCGTTTGTGATTGCTTTTTCGCTCCACGAGTGGGCACATGCCTTTGTCGCTTGGCGGTTGGGTGACAACACGGCGAGAAATGAAGGGAGGCTGACGGTCAATCCGATTCCCCATATTGACCCGTTTGGATTGATTTTGATTTTGTTCGGACCATTCGGATGGGCGAAGCCGGTGCCGATTAATCCGCTACATTTTCGCGGGAACAAGCGGTTGGGGATTGTGTATGTATCAGCTGCAGGCCCGATTGTAAACCTTGTTTTGGCGTTTTTGTTTTGTTTGCTATTCATTGCGGCAGATCATTCTGCTTGGGTTTACAGCTTATCTGATAAATGGGCAGCAGCAGTCATGTATACGTTAGGGGCATGCATTACAATTAACTGCGGTTTGTTCGTGTTCAATCTACTCCCGATTCCACCATTGGATGGATCTAAAATTTTCCGTTTTCTCGCACCTCGCAGCTGGGAGCCGTTTTTTTACAAGCTTGAAATGTATGGACCTTGGGTGTTGCTCTTAATGATTTTCATTCCGGGGCTCAGTACCTACATTTTAGGGACGCCGCTCGTTTTGCTGTTGAATGTGATTCAAACTCTGGCAGCACGTACCCTCGGGTATTGATGGGAACGATTATGAAAAACAGCCTTTACATAACCGCAGGAAGGCGATAGAAGCGTGGCATATTCAATCAAACTAGATTCATTCGAAGGACCGCTCGATCTCTTGCTCCATCTGATCGACAAAGCAGAGTTAGATATTTACGACATCCCGATCGCAGAGATCACCGAGCAGTATTTGGCCAAAATTCATGAGATGCAGGAGCTGCAATTGGATGTGGCGAGCGAATTTTTGGTTATGGCAGCGACGTTGCTCTCGATCAAGAGCAAAATGCTTTTGCCGAAAAAAGAAGAGCACGTATTCCAGCCGCACCTGGATATGGATGCGGATGAGATCGACCCGCGTGACGAGTTGGTCGCGCGCCTGTTGGAATACAAGCGGTTCAAAATGCTGGCAGAGGAATTGCGCGAAAAAGAAATCGGGCGCAACCAGATTTTTACGCGACCGCCAGAAGATTTGAGCCCATTTGTGAAAGAGGAAGAGAACACAATTAAAGACGTGACTCTCTACGATCTGATCGCTTCGTTAGAAAAAATGGTCAGCCGGCTGAAAGTGAAGGAGCCGATGGCCAAAGTGTCTCGCGATGAGATCTCTATTAAGGACCGGATGAAGGAAATTCGCCAGCTCTTGTCATTTGGCGGCGGCATGATCCGGTTTACACAGCTGTTCACCAAAGCGACGAACCGGACCGAGATCGTCACGACATTTTTGGCGTTGCTGGAATTGATGAAAACAAAGCAGATCAGCTGCGTGCAGAACCAATTGTTCCAAGACATCATGATCATCGAAGCCAATGGGAAAGGAGGGGAGCCGGGTGGATTATGATCAATTGAAAAGCGTCATCGAAGGATTGCTGTTCTTATCAGGTGATGAAGGGCTAGAGGCCAAGGAAATCGCCACGATCATCGAGGTGGATGAAGAAACTGCGATCGACATTTTGGAAGATATGAAAGCGGATTTCCGCAGAAGCGGCAGGGGCATCCAGATCGTCGAGGTGGCGAAAGCGTATCAATTGACGACGCTGCCGGAACATATCAGCTATTTTGAAAAGCTGGCAACCTCCCCGAGTCATTCCACCTTGTCCCAGGCAGCGTTGGAGACGCTCGCAATCATTGCGTACAAGCAGCCGATCACACGATCCGACATTGAAGAAATACGCGGCGTGAAATGCGAAAAAGCGCTGCAAACATTGCTCTCCAAGCAGCTGATCCGCGAAACAGGAAGGGCGGAAGGAATCGGACGTCCGATTATTTATGGGACGACGCGGGAATTTCTCGAGCATTTTGGCTTGCGGGAGCTTTCCGAACTGCCAGAACCGCCTGTGCATCTCAATATGGAAGAAATTCGCCAGGAAGCCTCCGCGCTGTTTGGCAAAGACGGAAACGACCAGTCTCCGGAATAGTTCGGTACTATCAGAAGCCTCGTCCCCATATACTTGTACAAACCACTGTTTACAGGTAATGGGGAGGACGTTATGAAAGTATCGAAGCTTTTTTCCGGCGGACTCGTCGTTTTTCTTTTTCTCCAGCTCTTGGTTCCAATGCAGCGTGTATCTGCAAGTCCAAAGCCGCCATCGATTTCAGCGGAAGCGGCTGCCTTAATCGATGTCGCGTCTGGCCGCATCCTGTATGAGAAGAAGGGCGAGCAGAAGATGCGCATCGCCAGCCTAACCAAAACGATGACGGCGATCGTCGCCATCGAATCGTCCAACCTCTCGGATAGTGTGACGGTGCCGCCGGAGGCTGTAGGGGTCGAGGGCTCCTCCATCTATTTGAAAAATGGCGAAAAGCTGACACTTGAAGACTTGCTATACGGACTCATGCTGAGGAGCGGCAATGACGCGGCGGTCACGATTGCGACGCACGTCGGAGGCTCTGTCCCGGGTTTTGTGCAGATGATGAACGAAAAAGCAGCGATGATCGGCATGACCCACACGAATTTCATGAATCCGCACGGCCTGGACGATTCCAACATGCACTATTCCACCGCTGATGACATGGTTCGCTTGTCGGCCTATGCACTGAAAAATCCGGTTTTCCGTCAAATCGTCTCGACCAAGGTTAAAAACATCGCATGGGAAGGCGAAAGCTGGGAGCGCCGTTTACAAAACAAAAACAAGATGCTCAACCTGTACAAAGGGGCTGACGGCGTCAAGACAGGCTATACCAAGCTGGCAAAGCGCTGCCTCGCATCCTCGGCCACCCGCGACGGTAGACAGCTTGCCGTGATCACGCTGAACGCGCCGGATGATTGGGATGACTCGATGGCCTTGATGGATTGGGGCTTCTCTACTTTCCAAGCGACCCCACTCCTTCACAAAGGTGACGCGGTTCAAGGCGAGTTCGCAGGGATGAAAAACGAAGACCATTTGCGCGTAACGGCGCTAAACGACTTCTCCTACCCGCTGATGGACGGTGAAAAGGACCAGGTGCACACGAAGGTGCAGATGCTAGAAAAGAATTTGACTGTCAAATTGGTGGGCAAGCATATTGGGTTCGTAGAGTTTTATAAGGGAGATCAGCTTATCGGTCGTATTCCGCTCACGGCAAGCAAGCAGGAGACCTCTATGGCGACAGTTGCGCAATCGGTTGAAGCCGGGTCCTTCTGGGGCGTACTGTGGACGCTGATGATAGGGGGCCTGTGGGATGCTTAACGTCATTTGGCTCGCCCTCATCGTCGTAAGCATCGGAGTTGCCATGTTCAATGGACGGATTGAAATCATCAGCCAGGCTATGTTCGAAGGGGCCAAATCAGGCGTGACGGTGTGCTTTGGCCTTCTCAGCATCCTTGCCTTTTGGATGGGAATCATGCGCATCGCGGAAAAGGCCGGTTTGCTTGAACTTGTCGCCAGAGCCATGTCTCCGCTCGTACAGCGACTATTTCCTGATGTGCCAAAAGGGCATCCGGCGATTGGCTATATTTTGTCCAACATGAGTGCCAATCTGCTTGGACTCGGCAACGCTGCGACGCCATTCGGTATCAAGGCGATGGAGGAGCTGCAAAAGCTCAACCCAGACAAGCAGCGAGCGACACCAGCAATGTGCACCTTGCTTGCGATCAATACGGCAAGCATTACGCTCATTCCCACGACGATGATCGCCATCCGTTTTCAATTCGGCTCGGCCAATGCGGCTGAAATCGTGGGGACAACCTTGATAGCCTCGTTTGCCGCGACGATCTTTGCCTTGGTTCTGGACCGCTGGTACCGAATGGTGCATAAGCAAAAGACGGGTTAAGGGGGAGCGGCATGTATAATATTGTCTCGCTTCTTTCCGTTTGGAGTATTCCGCTTCTGATTGCGTTTATATTGGTATATGGCTATGTGCGCAAAGTAGCGGTATATGAGACATTTGTCGATGGGGCAAAGGGCGGCTTGGTGACGACGATCCGGATCATGCCTCATTTGATCGCGATGATGGTGGCGATTACGCTTTTCCGCGAATCAGGAGCGCTCGATTTGCTGCTCGGTTGGATGGCACCGCTGTTGAACTATATTCGCGTACCTGCCGAGGTGGTCCCGCTCGCCCTGCTGCGCCCGCTATCGGGGACAGGCTCGCTAGCGCTGGCCACCGATTTGATCGCCCAGTATGGGCCTGATTCGCTAATTGGCAGACTCGCCTCCACGATCCAGGGCAGTACGGACACGACGCTATATGTGTTGACGGTGTATTTCGGCGCCGTTGGTATCCGCAACAGCTCCTATGCCTTGAAGGTCGGCCTCTGGTCGGACCTATTCGGGGTCGTCGCTTCACTTATTGTCGTCTACATGATTTTCTACTAAGTGGCATAATTCGACAAAACTTCCCAACGAAATTGGGAAGTTTTTTCATGTTTCCTTGTCCAGCTAGACAATAATGGGTATGATGGTAAAGAGGTGAAACAGCTATGGAACGCTTGCAAAAAGTACTCGCCCAAGCAGGGGTGGCGTCGCGCCGCAGCTGCGAGGAATTGATCGTCTCAGGGCGCGTACAAGTAAATGGGGTAACAATCCGCGAATTGGGTACAAAAGTTGACCCCGCATCGGATGTCATTACCGTAGATCAGCAACCGATCGCTCGGGAGAAGCTGGTCTATCTGCTTTTATATAAGCCGATCGGCGTGATCACGAGCTTGGCAGACCCGGAAGGACGTAAAGTAGTGACCGATTTATTGCCAGACATTGAAGAAAGGGTTTATCCTGTCGGGAGGCTTGACTTCGATACCTCCGGCCTTTTGCTCTTGACGAATGATGGCGATCTGGCTAACCGGCTTGCACACCCTTCCTATGAACTGGATAAAGTGTATCGCGCTCGCGTAAAAGGGCAAGCGGAGCCGGAAGACGTCAAGAAGCTGGCCAAAGGCATCCTGCTGGAAGACGGCATGACGGCGCCGGGTGAGGCGCGAATCGTGCACTATGATCCGCAAAAAAACCAAACATTGCTCGAAATCGTCATCCATGAAGGGCGCAACCGGCAAGTCCGGCGCATGTGCGCAGCGATCGGTCATCCGGTGGTCACATTAGAGCGCATCCGCATCGCTTTTTTGACGATTGGCAAGCTGCGGCGGGGAGAATACCGTCATTTGACGCCGGAGGAAGTGCAGCAGCTGAAAAACAGCTTGCAAACGCGCAAACCACGCCAGGCCAAATAGTTAACCTAGCACATCGTTCAAAATCTGTTCAAATAATGACACGATAGAAGGAAATTTGTAGCGCTATAATAAAATCGGACATTCATTTTGACTGGGGACATAGATGATGGATAAACGGAAACGATTATGGATGCGGGTGGCAATTTTAGGCGTCCTCTTAGGGGCGCTCGTATTTGCTGTCTATTCAAGTTTTGCCAAAGACAACAAAGAAATCAAGATCGGCATGCAGGCTCCCAACTTCAGTCTGGAGCAGCTGAATGCGAATGGCAAGGAATTGAAGCTGTCCGATCTGAAAGGGAAAGGGGTCGTGCTTAACTTCTGGGGAAGCTGGTGTGAACCGTGTAAAGCGGAATTCCCGGAATTGGAGAAACAGTTTCAACGGTATAAAGCCGATGGCATTGAGATTGTGGGCGTCAATATCAGTGAGACACCACTGGCGATCCAGCAATTTGTTGATCAATATCGCGTCAGCTTCCCAATTTTAATGGACCGTCAATCCGAGATTACGCGCATTTACCAAATTGGCCCGATTCCCACCACCTTCTTCATCAATAAGGATGGGGTCGTCCAGGACCAATTCATCGGCCAGATGAGCGAATCGACGATTATCCAAAAAATCAACAAAATCAAACCGTAAGCGAGGTAACAGCATGGACGATCGAAAGTGTGCCTGCGGACATCCGAATCCGATAGGTACCCAGCTGTGCGAATCGTGCGGGAGACCGTTAGAAAGCGAGCAGGAACAGGCAAACGAAAGCGCACCTTCTTTCCCCGACATGCGGTATGAGGGGATGGCGCGGCGGTCGCAAACGTATTCAAGCACATTTATTGACAAGACCTGGAATTTTTTCTCATCCGTAAAAGTAGCGATCTACATCATTCTCGTCACTTTGATCGCGTCGGCGATCGGCACGATTTTTCCGCAAAAAATGTACATACCTGTACCGGTTCCGCTTGAAACCGACGTACAAAATTTCTATGAAACGACATACGGTTGGCTTGGAAAAGTATACTATGCGCTTGGATTCCACGAGCTTTATTCCTCCTGGTGGTTCGTCACGCTTCTGGTGATGCTGGGGACGTCCTTGGTTATTTGCAGCTTGGACCGGATTATTCCGCTCTACAAAGCGCTGAACAAGCCGAGGCTGAATCAGCACGCGTCCTTTTTGCGCGGCCAGCGCATGCATGCAGAAGTTGCAGCTGTAGAGGCTGGCGTGTCTGATGACACGTTTGTTCAGGCGAGCGCTTTTTTGAAGAAAAAAGGATACCGCGTGTTCCGCGAAGGCGATTCCTTGCTAGCTGAAAAAGCAAGATTTAGTCGATGGGGTCCTTATATCAATCATATTGGCCTGATCATTTTCCTTGGCGCGGTTCTGATCCGCAATTTGCCGGGCTTTTATTTGGACGATTTCATCTGGGTGCGGGAAGGGCAGACGGTTCCGGTCCCCGATACGCCTTACTACGTCAAAAACCTGAAATATACTACCGAGTATTATTCAGAGGACGAAATGGCGCAGAAGCTGGATTTGAAGGGACAGGTCATCCCAAAAAGCTTCCAGACCGATGCGATTTTGTACCTGAACAAAAATGCAGGCTTGCCGGGAGCAAAGCCGGAGCTGGAAGAAGTGAAGCGTGGCCCGATTATCGTGAACCATCCCATGGAATACGAGGGGCTGTTACTCTATCAATCAAGTAGACAAGAGATGATGTTGGGCGCGCTTAACTTCGAGCTGTTGGACAAGCAAGCCGGAAATAAAGGAGTTGGATCGTTCAAGATCGACTTGTATGATCCGCAAAAGGAAGTCAAGCTCGAAAATGGCGTCGTCATCAGAGTGCTGGATTATTACCCTGACTTTATTATGGATGAAACGACGAAAAAACCTGCAACGAAAACCAGCATTCCGAACAACCCGATGGTTGCTTTTGAAGTGATTGCAAACGGAGCTACCCCTGAGAAAATGGTGTACGTTTCCGGTTCAGTGATCACGCAGACGGATGCGGGGCGGTACACACTTGATTTTCACAAACCCGACCTGATCAACATCAGTGGTCTGAATGCGCGTGTGGATACCGCTATTCCTTACATTTATTTCGGTTGCGTCATTTTCATCATCGGGGTTGCGATGGGCTCGTACTGGCAGCATCGCCGGATTTGGCTGCAAGTGACGGATAAGCAGCTGCACGTGGCTGCCCACACGAATAAAAACTGGTTTGGCATCACCAAAGAAATGGAAGCGCTGACGGCGCACCTAAGCTTGCCAGTCTCGTTCGAATTGAAAGCAAAGAAAAATAAAGAATAGAGAGGGGGCAAAGAGCTATGACTCTGCTTCATGTGAGTGACTGGCTGCTTGATATTGCCTTTATTTTATACTTGCTGTCGTCAATCTTTTTCATCGTCTCCCTTACCGGTAAAAAGTGGTCAAAAGCGGATCCGATCGAAACGGAAATGCGTATCGGAAAGCGCGCCTATGTGCTTGCCATCATCGGTTTTTTGGCGCACGCGGGCTACATCGTAACTCGCTGGATCGTCGGCGGGCACAGTCCGACCAGCAATATGTTCGAGTTCATGGCTTTCCTTGATTTCTGTATCATTCTGGGCTATTTGCTGATTTATCGCATTTACAAAATCAACGTGCTCGGCGCTTTCGTCATGCCACTCGGGCTGATCATGCTCGCTTATGCGTATGTATTCCCGCATGAGGTAACGCCATTGATCCCTGCGCTGCAAAGCTACTGGCTGCACATTCACGTGACGACCGCTGCACTAGGCGAAGGGATTCTCGCGGTCGGCTTCGCTGCAGGCTTGATGTATCTGGTCCGTACGATCGACCAGAGCAAACCGAGCAAGAGCACCTTTTGGTTAGAATTCGTTATGTCGGTTCTCCTGATGCTGGTCGGCTTCATCATCATGGAAAGCACGTTCAGCAAGCTGGACATGAAAACCGGCTTCGAATTCCCGCAATATGCGCAAGGAACCAATACGGTAGAGAAAACATTGTCCGTGGAATACACCATGCCGGCTATCGTAGCTCCGACAGAGGCGACGATCACAAAGCCAGGTCCGATGAAGCCGCTGTTCGAAGCGCCGGGCTGGATGGAAGGCAAAGATGCGGCACGCAAGCTGAACACGATGATTTGGTCCGTTATTTCCGGCCTTGTCCTTTACGGCCTGCTACGCCTGATTCTCCGCAAACGACTCGGGGCTGTCATGCAACCTTCCTTGTCGAGCATTGATCCGGAGCTTCTGGATGAAATGAGCTATCGTGCAATTGCGATCGGTTATCCGGTTTTTGCCCTTGGTGCACTAGTTTTCGCGATGATTTGGGCGGCGGAAGCATGGGGACGATTCTGGGGGTGGGACCCGAAAGAAGTATGGGCACTCATCGTGTTCCTTTATTATAGTGCGTATTTGCACTTGCGCCTTTCGCGTGGATGGCTGGGAACCAAATCGGCATGGCTCTCCGTAGTCGGCTTTGTTATCATTTTGATCACGCTTGTCGTAGTGAATCTAGTTCTAGTAGGCCTTCACTCTTATGCTGGTGTATAATAAGCGTATCGAAATAGCATGTAAGGGAGAAGAAGAGGTGGCACATGGAAAAGACGCATAAAATTTTAGTGGTGGATGATGAAGAACGCATTCGCCGTCTGCTGAAAATGTATTTGGAACGTGAAAACTTTTTGATCGATGAGGCGGAGCGTGGGGAACAAGCGCTGGAAATGGCGCTTAACTCCGATTACGATATCATTCTGCTTGATCTCATGCTGCCAGGTATGGACGGGGTTGAAGTCTGCCAGCGCATCCGTGAGCATAAAGCAACACCGATCGTGATGCTGACGGCAAAAGGGGAAGAGATGAACCGTGTCCAAGGTTTTGAAGCCGGGGTGGATGACTATGTGGTCAAGCCGTTCAGCCCTCGTGAGGTCGTGTATCGGGTAAAGGCGATTTTGCGCCGCGCCTCAGCTACCGCTTACCTCAAGACCGATACGATTACCAGCCATTCCATTCTGGTGTTCCCGGAGTTGACGATCGACCATGACGCGCATAAAGTGCTGGCGAGCGGGCAAGAGGTCAATTTGACGCCGAAGGAATACGAGCTGCTGCACTACTTGGCGCAATCGCCTGACAAGGTGTTCACCCGTGAAGAGCTGCTGAAAGATGTCTGGCATTACGACTTTTTCGGCGATCTCCGTACAGTTGATACCCATATCAAGCGTCTGCGCGAAAAGCTGAACAAAGTATCGCCTGATGCCGCCCAAATGATTTCGACCGTTTGGGGCGTAGGTTATAAGCTAGAGGTGCCGAAATAACGTGGATATGATGTTCCGCAGTGTTGTCGGCAAGCTTTGGTTAACGATCATCGCGCTGTTTGCCTTTATTTTGACGCTGTTCAGCTTGCTATTGGTGCAATCGTTCGACAGCTACTATTTCCGCAAGCAGACAGAAGGATTAAAAGCGATGACCGAGCAAATATCGGTCAATTTGCAGCACGCGACCAATCAGGGTAGCTATCTTGATTCGGCTTCTGCGATCGGCAAGGCGTATCATACAAGAATGTATTTGGTAGATGAAAAGAAACAGCTGATTGCCAGCACGGAGCCGGATGAGAATATGCCGGATGTCACCTTGGATCAGCTGTTGAAAAGTTCGGGATTGAAGATCGAGGAAGCGCTTGCGGGTAAGCACCCTAATCCCGAACGAATTAATTTTCCAAGCAATGCGAACGCGAAAGATCGGGTGCAGGTGCTGGCGGTTGCCGTGCCGCACCCGCTTTCGTCAGGAAAAACCGGTGCCGTGATCATGTATCAGGCGAGTGAAGATTACGATGGCACGGTAGCAGAGGTCCGGAAGCTGATTTACGTCGTTGGTGTCATCGGATTCGTGCTGACGACCGTGTTCGCATTCTTCCTGTCATCGCGGATCGCCTATCCGCTGCGAAAAATGAAAGAGACGGCTCATCGGATCGCAGAAGGGGATATCCATGCGGCGATTCCGATCCGGACGACGGATGAAATCGGCGAGCTGGCATCCTCTTTCAATACGATGGCAAGCAAGCTGAACAATCTCATTCGCGCGGTTTCAAATGAAAAAGAGCAGCTATCAAGCGTATTGCGAAGCATGGTTGACGGAGTCATCATGATCAATGCAGAGGGCGAAATCGTTGTGACTAACCCACCTGCGGACCACTTTCTTCGCGACTGGAAATATGAACGGCAAATCCTTCCGATGCATGAGCTGTATCAACAAGTAGTCCGTTTCGCCCATGAGGTGTCGGCCGATGTGCCGATCCAAGGTCGCATCTGGCACGTCGTCATGGCACCGCTTTACGATCAGGATCAAATCCGTGGAGCAGTGGCCATTTTGCGTGATGTCACCAAAGAGCGTAAAATGGATAAATTGAGAAAAGACTTTGTCGCAAACGTCTCCCATGAGCTGCGTACACCGCTGTCGATGTTGCAAGGCTACAGCGAGGCGATTGTGGACGGCATCGCTTCCACACCGGAAGAGCACAAGGAACTGGCGCAAATCATATACGACGAATCGGTCCGCATGACCAAGCTGGTAAATGAATTGCTCGATCTAGCGCGTATGGAGGCGGGGCATATCGAGCTGCATCAGGAAACGATCCGGCTGCGTCCGTATCTCGAACGCATTTTGCGCAAGTTCACGAACTTGGCTCGAGAGCAGGGCGTCCATATCCAGCTGCAGGAAGATACGACACAAGAGATGTTCGATCTCGATCCGGACCGGATGGAGCAGGTTCTGACCAATTTGATTGATAATGCGCTGCGTCATACCCCGCAAGCCGGAGTCGTTAAAATTCGCGCGTACGGCGAGGATGAGCTGTGGCTGGAAGTAAGCGATACGGGCAGCGGCATTCCGGAAGAGGATTTGCCATTCGTGTTCGAGCGTTTTTACAAAGCAGACAAAGCTCGGACGCGCGGCCGGGCGGGTACGGGACTTGGCTTAGCGATCGCCAAAAACATTGTCGAGGCGCACAACGGTACGATTAACGTGCAAAGCAAACGAGGAGAAGGAACCACATTTACCATAATGCTTCCTAGATAGAGAAAGAAAAATCAATGGAATAGGGTGGAGACGATGATCAAAACAATTCTGTTTGATGTGGATGGGGTTATTCTGAGCGAGGAGCGTTATTTTGACGCCTCCGCATTGACCGTGTGGGAAATGATTCACAGCGATGCGTACCTGGGCCTTGCAGGCGATGATTTTGATCCTGCTCCACAAGAGCCGGTGATTCGCTGTGTGCGCGATACGGTATTTGACCAGGACAAAGTGCTGGACCTGATCAAATCGCGCGGAATCAATAGCAACTGGGATATGGTGTTCCTCGCTTACTCCTATCAGATCATTCGTCTGTGCGAACGATTGCTGCCGGCAAAAGGCGCAGAGGTGAAGGAGTTATTGCGAAATCAGCTGGATCGGGACGGTCTTGCGCTGCTGCGCGATTGGGCTCGGCATGAGGCCGCTGATTTTGTCATCGATTACGCAGCTTTCACCGGCGATTTTGCAAAAGGAAACGCACAAAAGGCCGAAATGCTGACATACTTGAATGAAATCGCGAAAGAGCGGATTGGTGTCGATACGCAGATGTTTTCGCGCACTAGCGACTTGTGGGAGCTGTGCCAAGAAACGTTCCAGGAGTGGTATTTGGGAGATGCGCGTGTGACGTCATCGATCGGTCGGGAAAGCTTCCAGAAAGGCAAAAAAGGGTTTCTGGCTGATGAAATTCCGCTCGTGGATCCAGCGAAGCTGCGTGAACTGCTGCTGCAGCTGAAGGAAAAAGGGATTACGCTCGGCATCGGAACCGGTCGCCCGACGATCGAAACGCACGTGCCGCTCGCAGAATTGCATCTGCTGGACGTATTTGACCCCAATCGCGTCATTTCTGCCTCCCACGTGCTGGATGCAGAAACCTCGTACCCAGAGTATGCGCCATTGGCGAAGCCGCACCCATTCTGTTATTTGAAAGGTTTGGCGGGTCTAGATTCGGATGACAAATCGGTTTTACTGCAAAACCTGCCCATCGAAAATCCGCGGGAGGTCTTGATTGTGGGTGATTCACTCGCTGATCTGTTGGCCGCTCGCGCTATCGGCTGTCAATTTGCTGCGACTTTGACCGGATTGTCCGGTCAGGCAGCGCGTTCGACGATGGAAAAAGAGAAAGCCGATTACATCCTCAATGATGTGAGCGAAATCATGCAAATTTTTAACTGAGTACAGATATGCCCTGTGGATTAATGCCGCAGGGCTTTTTCATGTGCGCAAGGATTCGTACGAGATCGACCATTGCAGCATTACGCGATTGACGATCAACGAATGGGGAGAACGAACAATTAGCAAATTGAACGAGACAGCACATTTAGAGTCGATACAATAAAGAAAAACCCCGGCACAGCGTCCGGGGTTTTCACATGTTTACAGATCGATTTGGGTAACGCTTTTGATTTCGGACATCTCGCCAAGGGTATCGAGAATCTCCGCAGTAACGGCTTTGTCGATCGTGAGCATCATGATTGCATCTCCGCCTACATCGCGGCGTCCTACTTGCATGGTTGCGATATTGACATCGTTTGTACCCAGGATCGTACCAACGCGTCCGATTACACCAGGGCGGTCGTTGTGGTGCACGTAGAGCAGGTGACCGTTCGGTGCCACGTCGATCGCGAAATCGTCGATTTTGACGATCCGTGCGCCATAGCCGTTCAGCAGCGTGCCTGCGACGAGGCGGGTTTGCTGATTTGTTTTCAGGCTAACGGTAATCAGATTAGTGAAGCCTTTGTTGCTGGACGATTTTTGTTCCGTTACATGAATGTCACGGGTTTTTGCCAAATGCGGCGCATTCACGTAGTTCACTTCCTCGCCCAAGTGGAAGGACAGGATGCCCTTGAGAATCGTACGGGTCAATGGTGCTGTATCGAATTCAGCCAGCTCGCCGCTGTAAGCGATCGTCACATCTTGGATCGAGCCAACCGTCACTTGTGCGATGAAATGACCAAGCTTTTCGCCAAGGACGAAATATGGTTGCACTTTTTCCATGACATGCGCTGGGATCGATGGCAGATTAACCGCGTTTTTGAAAGGCTCGTCACGCAAAATTTTGATGATCTCTTCCGAAACGTCGATCGCAACGTTTTCTTGTGCTTCCAATGTCGATGCGCCCAGGTGTGGGGTCACAACGACTTGTGGCAGACCGATCAATGGATTGTCGACAGGTGGTTCTACCTCGAATACGTCGAGGGCCGCGCCCGCTACTTTGCCAGTCAGAATCGCTTCATAAAGCGCTTTTTCATCAATGATACCACCGCGTGCGCAGTTGATGACGCGGACGCCTGTTTTCATTTTCTCGAATTCACGCGTCGAGAGAATGTGGCGGGTTTCTTTAATCAATGGCGTGTGAACGGTGATGAAGTCAGCTTGCAAAACGATGTCTTCTACCGAACCGTGGATGACGCCCAATTTTTGCGCGCGCTCCTCGGTCAAGAATGGATCGTAGCCGATGACGGTCATGTTGAACGCTTTTGCACGTTTTGCCACTTCTGTACCGATGCGGCCCATTCCGATGATACCAAGCACTTTGTTGTTCAATTCAACACCTTGGAAGCTTTTGCGGTCCCATTTGCCATCCGTCAGCTTTTTGTGAGCTTGTGGGATGTTGCGGGCAACCGCCATCAGCATTGCGAACGAATGCTCACAAGTGGACATTGTGTTACCGTCTGGTGCATTAATGACAACCACACCCGCTTGTGTTGCGGCATTGATATCGATGTTGTCGACACCTACGCCGGCGCGGCCGATGGCTTTCAGCTTTTTGCCAGCCGCCAAAACGTCAGTGGTTACTTGTGTTTGGCTGCGCACGAGGAGTGCATCGTAGTCTCCGATTTCCGCGAGCAGATCGGAAGGGGAGAGACCTGGTTTTTGTACGACTTCAACGTCTGGTGCATCTAACAGTTTTTGAATCCCGAATTCGCTGAGTGGATCGCTAATGAGTACTTTAAACATGGTTGATGTATACCTCCTGTGCTTTTTTAACGCCTTCTCCGAATGGAATGTCGACGCCCATTTCTTTCAGTGCCATTTCAATCGCCGAAATTACGGTGATCACATCGAGTGGTTCGCAATAGCCCATATGGCCGATGCGGAAGATTTTGCCTTTCAGGTGTTGCTGACCGCCTGCGACGATCATGTTGTATTTGGTGCGCAAAATTTTACGCAATTCCTCAGCATCAAATTTGCCTTGCGGATCGAGCGAGGTGACGGTTGCCGAACCGAATTCGTCTGCAGTCATGAGCGGGATTCCCAATGCTTTCATGGCGGCGCGTGTCATATCACGCATCAGCTCATGGCGTTTGAAAATGTTTTCCAATCCTTCTTCTTCGAGCATGTTGCAAACTTCTTCCAGGCCGAAAATCAGCGAAACAGCTGGAGTGTAAGGTGTAGTTTGTTCAGCCAAGCTTTTGCGGTATGCTTTCAAATCAAGATAGAAGGCTTGTGGCTTGCGGTTGTCGATCACGTTCCAAGCACGTTCGCTCGCAGCGATGAACGCGAGGCCGGTAGGGAGCATGAACGCTTTTTGCGAGCCAGTTACTGCGATGTCGACGCCCCATGCGTCCATTTCCATTGGAACCGCGCCAAGGCAGCTTACCGCGTCAACGATGAACAGCGCATCCGATTTCGCGCGAACAACTTGTGCGAGTTCTTCGATCGGGTTGATAATACCTGTGGATGTTTCGCATTGAGTTGCGAATACCGCTTTAACTTGCGGATGCTCAGCCAGGAATGCTTCCAGCTGCTCGCCGCGGATTGGTTCTCCCCACGGAACATTCAGACGATGAGCCGTAATGTCATAACGTTCACAAATTTTTGCAAATCGTTCACCGAAAGCGCCGCTTACCAGGACAGCGACTTCATCGCCAGCCCCAACCGTGTTGACGACAGCCATTTCCAAAGCGCTTGTACCGCTACCTGCGAGGATGTACACATCTTGCGTCGTGCCGAAAAACGGCTTCAGGCGCTTGGCAACATCAGCGAACAGCTTGGAAAATTGGCCGCTGCGATGACCGATCATCGGATGATTCATCGCTTGTTGTACGCGATGGGGAATTGGTGTAGGACCTGGAATACGCAAAATCAATTTGTCTTGAAACATGATTTCTCAACCTCCATTTTTGTCTAGAAAATAAAATAACCTCTCGATCCACCCACTACGGCTGTAGTGAGGGGCGAGAGGAAATCATCAGTTCCGCGGTACCACCCTCTGTTTGTTTTCTCTTTCGCAAGAGAAAACCTTAACAGGTCAAGACCTTGTGAGATAACGGATCACCCGTTCAAGCCTACTTACGCAGTTGCGCGTTCGGTTGAAAACTCAGAAGTGCTTATCTGTAAGAGGAACCACCGATTCACAGCGACCATCGGCTCTCTGAGGGTTTCCTTGCTCCAGCTTCTCTTCTTCAACGTTACGTTGTATTTGTTTTGCTTGATGTGCTTCCTACTTTACCACGGAGTTTTTACCGCGTCAATAGAGTTGAACCCAAAAAATCTTAACAATCTCGAAAAAAAATAATTTATTGTTCGGTTTTTACATAAATGACACAAATGTAGCCATCGGTATTGTTGCGTTTTAGCAAACGGTGGTGTATATAGAGTGTCCCACTCACAGCGTATGCCTCACAATGTTTTACTGATTATCATACTCATATTCTCGCGTTTTTTCAAATCAATTTCGTAGGGAGAGGTGGTAGGTGATCCGTCTGGCTCCACAATAATGCGGATCGTAGGCCGATGCACGGAGAGAGGATCGACAAAGGATACGACTCCAACATGTCCCGTATTGAGCTGCACAGTCGTGGCTACCGGGTAAATGGCGATGTGTCCAAGAAACTTTTTCACGAGTTCCAACTCGAATAGCTGGTTTCCGCAAGCGAACAGGTACTCGACAGCTTCATTCGGCATATAACCCGTGCGGAATGGACGAGGGGAGATAAGTGCATCATAAAAATCAGCCAAGCCGACAATTTGGGCAAATTCGTGAATTTCGTCTTTTTTCAAATTGCGGGGATAGCCTGAACCGTCATAGCGTTCGTGGTGCTGCAGTGCACAGTGGGCAGAGACGACCGAAATATTCGGTTGGTTACGTAGCATATTGAAGCCTTCTTCGGAGTGAAAACGAATCCGCTGACGTTCCTCGTCATTGAGGCTAGTGCGTTTGTTCCAGAGTTCTTTGGGAAGCTGCGTCATTCCGATGTCAAATAAAAGGGCGCCGACCCCCAAATCGATCATTTGATTCCGGTTGTAGCCTTTTGCCATGCCGAGGATACCGGCCAAAACAGCGACATTGACGGCGTGGTGAAAAAAGTAACCATCCATTCCGTAAAGATGGCTTAGGTTGATTACGACGTTTTTTTGGGCGCTGACATCCACCATGATTTCGCCAAAAATTTTTCGAAACGATGTTCCGAGATCAGGCAATGAACACCTGCCGGCCATTTTGGGCTGATCCATGAGACCGGTCATGGTTTTGTAAACGGTTTCCACTGCCAGCTTGCGCGTTTCATCACGCAGAACTTCTTCCGGGATGATGTCACCGGTATGCTTGTCCTCTACATATACCGTGTCAATCCCCATCCGCTTCAAGCGCTCGATGTATCGGTCTGACAATTCCATCCCATGGCCAAGCAGCACATTTCCACTCTCGGTAAAAATGGTTCTGGCAATGATATCACCCGGCTTCACAGCGCTGATATTCAATTTTTTCATCCTGGTGTCCCTGCCTTATCGTCCATTTTTCAATCCATCTTTTTCAATTATTTTACCATATTTGAACATTTGCTAGGTGTAAAATTTGGTCATGAATGCGACGTGAAGTGCTAGGAGAATAGGGGGGGGGCGACAAGACGAAAAAACACGAGCATGAATAGCTCGTGTTTTTTCCAAAACCGTTATGTACACTTTTCTGAAAGAAAAGCGTCGATAGAGAAAAACCGCTCACGCAAAAAGCAATGAGTGGTTTTCTAGAAGATTACTCTTCAACCTTGATGGAGTCGGTTGGGCAACCATCTGCAGCATCACGAACATCGTCAAACAGGATGTCCGGAATTTCCGCTGTATTGGAGTTATCATCAATTTTGTTGAAAGCCAAGCCTTCATCATCGTAATCAAACACGTCAGGAGCTGTAGCACCACAAGCTCCGCATGCAATACAGGTATCTTTATCTACCCATGTAGTCATTGCGAATTCACCTCCCAATCCAAAGGTACGTCCCTTGCACATCCCATTGTATTCCTTGTTTAGTCAGATTTCAAGAATGAATCTGTCACAAATGCAAGAAAGTGTTTATTTTGAAAAGGTCGGAATTTCTGGAGCTTTCAAATCAGGGTATAATTGCGACCGCATCGACTGAAAATCGCCGAGCCGAACAGCATCGGTTGCCTCAAGCATGCGCGCAGCCTGATCGATGTCCTTCCATCCGAACGTAGTAGCAGTTTCCCCTTGCAGCACGCTATCGATGCGCGCGGTTAAATCTTCCGGATAAAACGGATAAAATTGCTGGCTTTTCACCAAAGCTTCCGCAGCCAAAAAATTGCGCATATGGTAAGGATACGCTTTCCATTGAGCGGGGGACACCTGAGCTGGCTGCACTTTTGGCACAGCTTGCTGCTTTGTTACATATACGGCTTCCCATGTGGCCATCGCTTGGTATTGCAGAGCAGTGGCTGCATTCCATTGGTTGATGAAACCGGTCTGGTTACGCATCGTCAACAAGTCGTCTGGCGTAAGCGATCCGAGCGAGAGTTTTTCCAGCAGCTGATCGAGGCCTGCCCGATACGCGTCAAGGCTGTTGATGTATGCGTATTTGGAGTCCACAAGAAGCTGTGAGGTCGATGCGATGTTGGCACCTTCCAATTCTTTTCGCGTCGTCTGAGCCAATTCTTGCAGTTCTTTCATGAGCGCCTTTTGCTCCGATTTTGTTTTGCCCGAAAATTGCGCTGCTGTGCTGAAGTGCTTGTCCTTCAGCTCTTGGATATGTACGGTGATGCTATAGTAGTACCGGATAAAATCTTGGTCGCGGTACAGCTTCTGCTCCTTCAGCAGACGTTCTTTTTCGAGCGCTTCCTGCTCGGCCTTCGCAGATGCCTGCAAATCCGATTGAATACGGGCTTTCATCACACCTGCGCCTAAAAAAAATCCACCAACAAAGCAGGCAAGTGTTATGATAATCATATACGTGACAAGGTATTCAGAACGAGTTAATCGATTGGACATAAGAACCTCCGTGCTCAATAAAACGCATCCGTGCGTCAAGAATCATGTTCTAGTATAGCGTACAAATTCAGGTTTCGTGAATACAAAGGAGTAATTATGTGGGATTTGGATCATGCGGAAGCTGATTTTTTTCAAACATTTGTCATGGGCGGACTGGCTCCTTTAGCTGGTGAACGTACGACACAGGCGCTCTATCATATTTTTCAGGGCAGACGGGCGAATCAAACCTATCAGGATGTGGAGATTTTTCAGCTTTACCCGTATTATCGGTTATTTCCTCGCCTTTCGAGAGAGCATTGGCAAAAAACGATTGAAACTTGTGTAGAGCGTAAATTAATCGTACTAGAAAAAATGAGCGGGACAACGCCGAAAATGACGTTTACGTTGACGGAGGAAGGAGAGGCAAGCCGCGCGGAAGGTTGGGAACGCTACGAATTGTCAAAATGGTTGGCTCCTTTGCAGGGGAGTACTCAAGGACCCGAACTGCAGGAAATGTGGCTTCGACTCCATTTGTTGATTCAAACCGTATCCCAGCTCATTGAAGAAGAGCTTTCGTTTTTTCCGCAGGTCGGACAGCGTACCATACAAGCATGGGTGAAGCTGCAGCTGCGCGATAAAGAAAAGCGGGAGGAATGGAAACAGGGGCTGTTTGACGAACTTACCCTTTTATTGGACGGACTCGATCCTCAGCTACAAAGGCTCCTCATCGGACAGTGGAGCGGGGCGCGGAAAACAGGTATGACGATGCAGCAGATTGCGATATCCGAGGAATGTCCGCCATCACTTGTGGTCGTGATGATGATGTCGGCGCTGGCATTGTGTAAAAAGCAGCTTCAAGCAGGAGACGCCCGGCAATTCCCTTTGCTTGCCTGCCTGGTAGAGCAACGAAAAGACGGAAACGCAGGAAAAGGTTCCATACTACTCAGTTCAAGCGCGGAGGCAACCTTTGCCATGCTTGAACAAGGCCTCGGCATCGCGGAAATTGCCGCGGCACGGCAGCTGCGGGCGAATACGATTGAAGATCATTTGGTCGAAATTGCCTTGCGGGTACCTGATTGGGACATGTCAGAATATTTGCAGCCAGAAGACATGGCGGCGATTATGCAAGCCACCGAGCAATTGAAGACACGGCGCCTTCGGATAATCAAAGACCATTTTGGTACCAAATACAATTACTTGCAAATCAGATTGGCGCTTACGGGGCGCGCAGAAGGAGGAACGGGATGATGGATGAAGTGCACGAGCGCCGATTGACCGAGATTCTACGGCAGTCTTTCGGCCATTCCACGTTCCGGCCCGGACAGCTGGAGATCATCGGCGGTGTTCTTTCTGGACGAAATACACTGGGGGTATTGCCGACAGGTGGTGGCAAATCGGTCTTGTACCAATTGCTTTCGCTCACCTTGCCGCACATGACAGTCGTCATTTCTCCGCTTGTTTCATTGATGATCGACCAAGTGCAGCGATTGAAGCAAAATGGCAAACAATATGCAGTCTACCTCAACAGTACGTGCGATGCTGCCGAGATGAAACAAACACTGCAGGAGATCCGTGGCGGCAAATATAAGCTGTTGTACCTGTCGCCGGAAAAATTGCAGCAGCCGTATGTGCGAGCAATGCTGAAAGCGCGGGGTGTCTCGTTGTTTGCCGTGGATGAAGCGCATTGTATCGCGCAATGGGGCCATGATTTTCGCACCGACTATATGCGATTGCCCACCATTGTTGAGCAGTTAGGAAGTCCGCCCGTATTAGCCGTAACCGCCACCGCCACGATGGATGCACAACGGGAGATTGCTGAGCTGTTTTCAATTCATCCCGACAATCGCATTGTTCAGTCCATGAACCGCCCTAATATCGCATTCGAGCGGGTTACGGTGGAGAATGAAGCGCAAAAAAGGGAGCTTTTGCTCGATGATTTGCGCAAGCTGACTGGACCGGGAATCGTCTACTGCTCGACGCGGCAGGCAGTGGAAACGCTTGTTTTGCAGTGCAGGCTTTCTGGCATCGATCGGGTGCACGGCTACCATGGCGGGATGAACGGATTGGACCGGATGCTGGTTCAGGAGCAGTTTTTGCGAGGCGAGCTTGATGTGATTGTCGCCACGAACGCCTTCGGGATGGGCATTGACAAGCCGGATATCCGCTATGTGCTTCACTATCATGCGCCGGCAAGTCTGGAAGCATATGTGCAGGAAGTGGGCCGCGTCGGCCGCGACGGCCAGCCGGGGTATGCAAGATTGTACATGCTAGAAGAAGATGTACATATTCACTATCATATGCTAGGAGCCGAATATCCGGAAGAAAATCGAATTTCTCAGGTGCTCACATGGCTTGGCGCACACCAGCGTGAGAGCATCGGTCTGCAGGAATTGGCCGAAGGATTTGACCTGTCAGAAAACCAGGCCGAGTTGATTTTCTTTTATGCCGAGCAATGCGGTCTACTCGACGGGCTGGCGCCAAACCGAGCCGGCTTCCTATTTAAGATGCGAAAAACGGTAACGCCAGAAACGGTTCGACAAATTAGCAGGCTTATTCAAAATGCCAAGTGGAGTAAGCTGCATAAATTGCAGCAGATGACGGAATGGCTATCGTCCCAACAGTGCTTGCGGCAAGGATTGCTACGCTATTTTGACGAGGATGGCCAGCAAGAAGGGACGCTGCCTTGCTGCAGCATTTGCGGTGTTGACCGCATCGCCTATGAATCTGTGCGTGAACCGTTACAAGCAAAAGTTGTCCGACCGTGGGACATGAAAGAAGCGCTGCGTCTGCTTTTGCCTGTTTACCCACCGGGGAAGGAAGAAGGCAATGTCACTTGATAATCAACAAGGGTCAGACCGTCGGATGATCCGGCTCAATTTATATTTGACGCAGGTCATCATATTGGCAGTGGCGCTCTCGCTCAGCCTTTCATTACATGGGCTCGCACAAAACGCTGCCTATTTTCAAATCCCCTCGTTTTCACAGATCGTCTGGGCAGTGCTCATCGCAATTGCGGTCGCTTCTTGCAGCATGATGCTGGAGCGGTTGCTGCCGGAAAATTGGATGGATGATGGCGGGATCAACAAGTTTGTTTTTTCCTTGTTATCTCGCAAAGAGATCGTTCTTTTGTGCTTTCTGGTCGGACTTTGCGAAGAATGGCTGTTTCGCGGCGGACTGCAGCCGCTAATCGGCAATGGATGGACAAGCACTGTCTTTACACTGCTACACATTCGTTACATAAAAAAGCCGGTCTTATTTATCGGTGTATTTGCCATCAGTTATGTACTGGGCATGCTGTTTGACGCAACTGGCGGATTGATCGTTCCCGTTGCGGCCCATGCCTTGATTGACCTGATTCAAGCTCTCTACTTGAAACAGAGGATGGAAAAAGAGAGGATGACGTAGATGACGTTACCATCGCGAAAGCTGCGGCACAGCAATCGCAAAGCATCACCCCTCAGCCGGCTGCTTACGATGGGGGTGATCCTGTTTGGCAGCATTTTTATCTTATTCATTCTGTATGAATTGATACTCGCGCAAAACAGCGACACAAAAGAAGGGTTGCACATCGTCCAAAGCTCGCAAAGCAGTGTGGAAGAATCCGGCGAGCGTAAGGAACCAGCTGCATCGGAAGCAGTTCCAGTTTCAGCTGGAGTGGTCGCAAGCCCTGTTGAAAAAACAAGCACCAATCAACAAGCAGCAAGTACAAGCGAGTCAGTAGTAACAACTCCAGCTTCACCAAAACCAACAGATGTGAAGAAAGCTCCTGCACCCCAGACACCTACACCAGCGGCAAAGCCCGCATCACAATCAGCTGCAACACCATCACCGCAGCAAGCTAACCCAATGCCTACTACTGAGAAAACACAGCCTGTAGAAAAAAGTGAAAAACCAAAACCAAAAATTGAATCGATCCGACACGTCGTCCAGAAAGGCGAGACATTGTTCCAGCTTTCCCGCAAATACTATGGCAACCAAAGCAGCGTACGTAAGATCGCCGCGTTCAACGGTTTATCTCCGGACAACGCGCTGCCGATTGGCAAAGTGCTTTACATCCCCGTGTCCAAATGATCATAAGTTGACCGATTCCGGCTATCCTAAGGAGAATCGCAAACAACGGAGGTCATCATGGCGACAGTTCTGGAGTTCGACACCTTGATTATTGGCGGCGGATTGGCTGGACTGCAAGCAGCCATTCAATTAGGACGCAGCCTGCATCACGTTGCCGTGGCTGATAATGGGGTTGGAAGATCGACGATCGCGAAAAACTACCGCAACATCCTGGGCTATCCGGACGGGGTAAGCGGGCAGCAGCTGCGCTCATTGGGAGAGCAACAGGCAAGGCAGTTTGGTGTCTCATTTTTCTCCGGTACGGTCAACTCGCTAACACAAAATGAAGATGGACGGTTTCGAGCCGAACTGACTGGATTGGACCAGGAGCCAGTAGAGTTTTTGGCCAAAACAATTTTGCTTAGCAGCGGGATCAAGGACCCATTCCCGACCATTAAAGGGATGGACCCTTGCCTTGGGGAGAGTATTTTTATTTGCCCAGATTGCGATGGCTATGAGATCGTCAATCAGCATGCACTTGTGATCGGATCCGGCAATCACGCGGTTCAAATGGCAAAAACACTGCGTTATTTCACGAAAACGATCACGATTGTCAACCATGACGGGGCGAAGGTCGGAGAACCGGAGCAAGTGTACCTCGTGCAGGAAGCGATCCCGATTCACCATGAACCAATTGTTCAAATCGAACAAGAGGAAGGCAGATTAAAACGAGTCGAATTGGCATCTGGGATCGGCATTGCGGTGGAAAAAGGGTTTCTCGCTTTTCCGGGTGCCAAGCTGCAAACATCATTGCTCGCTGGTTTTGATCTGCAGAGACTGGATACCGGGCATATTTTGGCCAATCCTCGGACAAAAGAGACCACCTACCGCAACATATGGGCAGCCGGAGATGTGGTGGCCCATTCGCAGCAGGTTACGATATCGCTGGGAGACGGCTCGCAAGCAGCTATCTGGATACATAAGCGCCTGTTAGAGATGGCAAAGGGGAACGGCTGAGGGCCGTTCTTTTTTTCTTCGATAAACAGGAAGTGATCCGAGCAATTACGTGAAGTCAATGATTTTCTTCGTTGGGCTAGCACCCGTTCGTGGAAACGCCATATATTTGTAGGGAGGAATTGATTTGGGCGAACCGGGCAACCATCACTGCGGCTCTAACTCAGTGGGGATGACAAAACGGTACCCCTTTTTTTCCAACTCAGTCAGGACTTCATCCAGCTCGTCAGCTGTCCACGTGCGGTCATGAAATAATATTGTCGCTCCAGGGTGGATGGTGGCTGAGACTTGTTTCGAGATCGCGTGCGGCTTTTTGTAGACGCGGGGTTCCCAGTCAAGCGAACCGACAGACCAATTGATGGACTGCATGCCATTTTTGCGGCAAACTTCCTCTGAGACAGGAGTGAAGGCGCCGTATGGCGGCCGAAAATAAAGGGGTTTTTTACCTGTAATGTCTTCAATGATCTGGCTGGTACTTTCGATTTCCTCACGTTGTTTTTCGGCAGAAATTTTTCTGAGATTCGGATGCGTAAAGCTGTGGTTACCAATTAAATGCCCGCGTTTTTCGATATCAAGCAACAGGTCAGCCTTGTTCGCTTTGATCGTGTAGCTTCCATCCGGATGCCTTTTCGCGAGCTGAATTCCGTTGACAAACCAAATTGCTTTTGCGTTGTGCTGATCAAGCACTTCGAGAATGTGTTTTGTCGTTGCTCCCAAAGGTCCATCATCAAACGTGAGAAGCGCGATTTTTTGCTGATGGTCCGTGAAGTGCGCATGGATGCGGTAATCGGAAGAGTGGACCACATATCGCTGCGCAACAGCTTGAACGGGTTGAGGAGCAAGCGGTGGTATTTCTGTCTGGCTGACGGAAACCGGAAGCGCTTGTTCTTTAAATACATGAACAGTTTGCTGCGAACAGCCTGCAGCAATGCAAAGTGAAGCCAGCATGAGCAGAATGCGATCAGTTGGCTGCATGGGAAGTCCCTCCTACGTATCGTATCACCGCTTTAGTCTTGCCTATTTGTGGGTAAAAACACATAAGCTTTGAAAAAGAAGCTTTTCCTGGGAAAGGGTGATTCGCGTTTCCTGGGAAAGCGCAGAAAACGACAATCGTCGAATCTTCACCAAACATTTTGGCGAAACACTGGACGCGCTTGAAGGGGTGGTTGCCCTATTGTCTTGTCCAAAATTATGGTATGATAGGAGAAAATTCGTTCTCTCTTTTTCATGTCAGATGCGCTGCTGTGAAACAAGCACATCGATGAAGATGCGGAGAACCATTACAGGAGAGGATTCATACCCTGTAATACGACTGGATGGCGAGGAGGGACAGTCATGCGTGTAGAACGCCTTGGCCAAGACAAGATACGGATCTTTTTAACGTTTGACGATCTTTCGGAGCGAGGTATCGAGAAAGAGGACATGTGGCGTGACATTCCGAAAGTACATGAACTGTTCAATGACATGATGGAACAGGCGTACCATGAACTGGGCTTTGAGGTGTCCGGACCGGTCGCTGTAGAGGTATTTGCCTTGCCGGCACAGGGGATGGTCGTGATTGTCACCCGTGGCAAATCGGGTGCCAAAAACGAGAAAGAGGAAGAATACGACGAAGATGTCTACGAGATGGAAGTAACGCTTGAAGAGAGCGATTTGATTCTTTATTCCTTTCGTGACTTTGAACATATGGTCGAAGCCTCGCACCGTATTAACGCGATGCTGACAAATGGTGGTTCCGCCTACTTCTATCAAGGGAAATATTATCTTGTACTTGAAGAGGTCGACCTCGATGAGGAGCGCTACAACAAGCTTATCGCAATATTATCCGAATATGGCGAAGCGACGCCGACGACAGTGTACGTACTCGAAGAGTACGGGAAGGTTGTCATTGCAGATGATGCTGTCAAAGAAATTTGTAGACGATTCCGATAAAAGCAAGCCTACACAAAAACAAAGCATCCCATGCCGCTGCAAGTGCAGTGTGCCCGGGATGCTTTTTCTTTTTTCTTATTCGATTCCGGTGAACAAATCGTCTTCCTTACCATTCAGCGTGTATTCTGGGATGTTGGTCCATTTGAGCAAATATGAGTTGGTTATCGGTACATTGCGTGTATCCCCCTCCAAAACGCCAGGAAAAACTGCGTTCACAGAAAGGTGCTGGGTCTTGTGGGCGCGCAGCGCTTCGCCGACCACGACAGCTGCATCGGCGGAGGTAATCTCGGTGGTAATCGCTTCTGGTGAATCAGTAAATATCTGACGGCCCGCTGGAGTCGGGAGGGCGGATGACCGTGTCACGTGATAAAGCTTGCGTACCGAATTGTCGCCAGCTGGAATCGACGAAACGGCTTCATCTGTCGCGGCAGAGATCGCCTTGTGATCCGGATGCCCGGAGATGCCGTGGGAGGCAAAAGTGATGACCACCTGAGGCTTTGTCGTCTGAATCGCGGAGACGATGTGCGCAGCAAGCTCGGCTCGTGGTACATCGGACAAATGCTTATCTTCATAATCGAGCAGCTGCACTTTGTTGATGCCGAGCAGGCGGGCAGCGTTCAAAAGCTCACCCTCCCGAAAGAACGGGAGCTCGTCTTGTGTACAGAGCGGAGGCTCTCCAGGCTTGCCTGCTTGGCCTCGTGTGGCGCACAGCAAAGTAATCTCGGCTTGGTGTTCGTTGTGGTATTTGGCAATCGTGATGCCGGTTGCAAATGTTTCATCGTCAGGGTGTGCGAACACAAGCAATATGCGTTTGGCAGACATCATTAACGAACCTCCTATGCAAGAATTGAAAGGATGTGGGTTATTCTATAAATGTATTATACAAGATTGAAAGCAGGTCGAGCTCACAAAAACCGAATTAGGGAAAACCCTTGTGATTTCAAGAGTTTTCTGAAATGAGCGAAACTATTTACAGAGTAATTTAATGCTTCTCTTTCCCCAAGCAAGCGTGTATACTTAACGATGGATTGACCGATTACATTTTTGAGGTGGTACAAAATGGGTAATCACGAAGTGGTAACCGGAAACACCCAAGGTACGGAGAAGCAAACGGAGAGTCTGAATCTCCTAACTTCGACGCAAACGGTGATCAAAGAGGCGTTAGAGAAATTAGGTTACCAAGAATCGATGTACGAACTGTTGAAGGAGCCGTTGCGCGTACTAACTGTTCGTATCCCAGTTCGCATGGATAACGGTGAGGTAAAAGTATTTACAGGCTATCGCGCACAACATAATGATGCTGTTGGCCCAACAAAAGGAGGAATTCGCTTCCATCCTGAGGTTAGTGAGGATGAAGTGAAAGCGCTCTCTATTTGGATGAGCCTGAAAGCCGGTATCGTTGATTTGCCATACGGCGGCGGTAAAGGCGGCATCATTTGCGATCCTCGCGAGATGTCTTTCCGTGAATTAGAGCGTTTGAGCCGCGGGTATGTTCGTGCGGTGAGCCAAATCGTTGGTCCGACCAAAGACATTCCAGCACCAGACGTATTTACAAACTCTCAAATCATGGCGTGGATGATGGATGAGTACAGTCGCATCCGTGAGTTCGATTCGCCGGGCTTCATCACTGGCAAACCGATTGCACTTGGCGGTTCGCATGGTCGTGAAACCGCTACGGCAAAAGGGGTAACCATCTGCATCCGCGAAGCGCTGAAACGCCGCAACATCGACCTGAAAAACGCCCGCGTGGTGGTACAAGGGTTCGGTAATGCCGGAAGCTACCTGTCCAAGTTCCTGCATGATGCCGGGGCGAAAGTGGTCGGTATCTCCGATGCGTACGGTGCACTGCATGATCCAAACGGCTTGGATATTGATTACTTGCTGGATCGCCGCGATTCCTTCGGTACTGTCACCAAGCTGTTCACCAACACGATTACGAACAAAGAGCTGTTGGAGTTGGATTGCGACATTTTGGTACCTGCAGCGATCGAGAACCAAATCACTGCGGAAAATGCGCATAACATCAAAGCTTCCATCGTTTGTGAAGCAGCAAACGGGCCTACGACTTTGGAAGCAACCAAAATCCTCACCGAGCGCGGCATCCTGCTGGTGCCTGACGTACTGGCAAGCGCTGGTGGCGTAACCGTTTCGTACTTTGAATGGGTACAAAACAACCAAGGTTACTACTGGACGGAAGAAGAAGTGGAAGAGAAGTTGGAGAAAGTGATGGTCAAATCCTTCGAAAACGTATATTCCCTTTCCCAAACTCGCCGTGTCGACATGCGTTTGGCTGCTTACATGGTGGGCGCACGCAAAATGGCAGAAGCATCCCGCTTCCGCGGCTGGGTCTAAACCAGAACGAAAAAACCTCTCACGGAGTGATCCTGAGAGGTTTTTTGTTTGTCATTCATTCAAAAGAATTAGTGCTCGAACATTTCTTGAAGCTGCTTGAAATCGTTTGTCGTTTGAAGAGTCACCATCAGCTTCAGGCGCGCTTTTTGGCCATTCAGCCCATTGGAGAAGATGACGCCCAATTGCTTCAGCTTTTTGCCGCCACCCTCGTAGTCGTACACATCTTGCACTTGTCCGTTAAAGCAGCGCGAAACCATGACGATTGGCGTTCCTTTTTCAATCAATTGCGCAAGAACAGGCACGATCGCAGGTGGGAGGTTGCCGAGTCCCAACGCTTCGATGACGACGCCGTCAATGGCATCATCAAGCAAAAATTGCAGCCAGCGCGGGTCCATTCCAGCGACAGCTTTGCAAAGCGGAATATTCGCATTTGCATGAGCAATTGAATAATGCTCGCGATCCAATGGCGCATGGTGGTAATGAACGTGCTTTTTGCTGATGGTACCAATCGGTCCATACTGCGGTGACTGGAACGTCGCCACATTGCTCGTATGCGTTTTCGTAACGTGACGAGCGGCGTGGATTTCATCATTGAAGACGACGAGAACGCCTTTTCCTGAGCTTGCCGGGTCAATCGCGGTACGGACGGCGGAAATCAAATTGACAGGCCCGTCCGCTCCCAGCTCATTGCTGGATCGCATCGCGCCGGTTACGACGACAGGCAACGTCAACGAAAGGGTAAGATCGAGAAAATAGGCTGTCTCTTCAAGAGTATCCGTTCCGTGGGTGACAACCACGCCATCATACTCGTGTGTGGCTGTTTCTTGTTCAATCAACTGGCGGAGCTGGTTCATGACAGCAGGTGTCATGTGAGGGCTGGGTAAGTTCACGTAGTTCATCATTTTCACTTCTGCCAATTGATGAAGGTGAGGGAGTATTTTGGTAACGGCTTCTTCATCAAGCGGTTTTACGCCCTCTGCTTCATCCACGGACATGGCAATGGTACCGCCCGTGTTGATCACCAGTACTTTTTTCATTCCATTCTCTCCTGTTGCCAGTTTTAAAAAACTAATCTACATGGTACGATGAAAGCACGTATATGTAAAGGAGTCATTTTCACTATGCTTGCAATCGTGGGAGCTGCGATCGCGCCGGGCATTGCGATTTTAAGCTACGTGTATTTGCGCGATCATTTGCAGCCTGAACCGATTTCCATGGTGGTACGAACCTTTTTGTTCGGGATTCTCCTCGTATTTCCCATCATGCTCCTTCAGTATATTATTCAAAATGAATGGGACTTGAATCAGGCGTTTTTTCAAGCGGTGATCTCGTCCGCATTAATTGAAGAATTTTTCAAGTGGCTGGTGGTGTACCATTCAGCCTACAAACATGTGGAGTTTGACGAGCCATACGACGGGATTGTCTATTCGGTTGCGGTATCATTAGGGTTCGCCACCCTGGAAAATTTGTTTTACCTGATTTTGAACGGGTTGGACGTTGCTTTTTGGCGTGCGCTGCTGCCTGTGTCGAGCCATGCCTTATTTGGCATTTGGATGGGCTATTACATGGGGCTCTCCAAGTTTTCCAAACCAGGCAAAGCCAAATCGATCCGTCTGGTCGTTTCGCTGTTACTGCCGATCGTGCTGCATGCGAGTTACAACTTGATCTTTTTAACGACGGAATATTGGTTATGGCTGATCATTCCGTTTATGGTGATTTTGTGGTGGAATGGTTTGAGAAAAGTACGTTTGGCTCACGAGTTCGCTTCTAAAAACGGGTAGTCTCGTCCATACTAGGAAGGTGAATAAGGAGGAGACTTTCCGTGTTTAAGACTCAGCGAACAAAAGTGATGATACGGTGCAACGAATGTGGAGAAAAATTCACCTTGCGCGGAAAAAAAGGAAGCGAAGGCAAGGTGGAAACTGGTTTTAAGCAGTGTTTGTGCAGCAATGACCGTTATTTTGACATTGAAGAACTACCATAGGAAAAACCAATACAGAAACGGCTTTCACGCGAAACTCAGCGGAAAGTCGTTTTTATTTGCTTGTAATTACTTATTATTGCTTATAAATGTATTGAAAAATCACTTACAATCACTTATTATAAAAATGCAACAGCAGCAAGCTGTTACGAAAAGAGGTTGAACATCACATGTTTCAGGAAGAACGACTCGTCGAGATATTACGCGATTTGCAAGAGCACCAACGCATCAGCGTACAAGATATCATTGACCGCTACGGCGTTTCGCGCGATACGGCAAGGCGCGATCTGGTAAAGCTCGAAGAGCAGGGGGCCATCCTTCGGACGCGGGGCGGAGCCATATTGCCCACATTGACGAAGAAATCAATCCATTACAAGGAGCGCATTCAGCTTAAGTCTGACGTCAAACGGCTAATTGGGCAACGCGCAGCTTCACTGCTGAAAGATGGCGACTATCTCATCATGGATGCCTCGACCACTGTTCAATTTGCGGCGGAGGCGATGCAGACACGCGATAATGTCGTCGTAACCAATTCGATCGCCACAGCTAACATTTTGGCTGAGAAACCATCTGTGAGCATTTACATGCTCGGCGGGATGCTGCAGGCACAAGATCGCTATGTCCTTGGGCCGCGCTCGATCGAAATGCTCTCGGACTATCAGGTGGACAAATTGCTGATCGGTGTTTGCGGTCTCAATGCAGAAGGGATTTTTCACGCGACAGAGGAAGAGAGCTACCAGCTCCGTGAAATGCTCAAATGCGCGGACCAGGTGATCGTGCTCGCGGACCAGACCAAATTCGGTCTGAAGCTGTTCCATAAAGTGGCAGGCTTGGATTGGATTGATATGATCATCACGGACCGTATGCCACATGAGGACATTTTAGCCGCATTGCGAAAGCATGAAATCGAGCTGTTCATCGTGCAACAGGAACAAGAATAATACCGGATATGTTGTCTGTGATGGCGTCATGGCGAATGTGCCAGCGTGACATCCAGCTCATATATAATAGGAGCTTCCTTTTGGGAGGCTTCTTTTTTATTTGCAGCACATGATACGTAACGAGACATTGCGAAAAAAATGCGTTAGCCCACGCCGTTCCCTGGGTGCAGGAAAATGTCGGCGTGCGCCTATTTTTGCATAATAAGCCAATCAGACACGAACACTATTTCCATCGACGCTACTTTTTGTAACAGGAGGGATTCTTGCGTGCGAGCGTTACGATGGAAAATCCTTGGGCTCGTCACCTGCCTTGCTCTGGGAGGATTGGCCGGCGTGTATTACATAGCGTCAAAGCAGGGGGATAAAGGGTTGCTGCAATCGGCAGCGCCTGTGATGGAATGGGCAGCACCTGCGAAAAAGGCGGGCACAGCTAACACGCAAATAGCGTTTCATGCCACACAGCTTTCGGCGAATGACCGCAAACTCATGGCCAATGCCGTCTACGGCGAGTCGCGTGGGGAACCGTACGTGGGACAAGTAGCGGTCGCAGCCGTCATATTGAATCGGGTCAAAAGCCCGGCGTTTCCCAATACTGCAGCGGGCGTAATCTTTGAACCACGTGCCTTCACAGCTGTTGCCGATGGGCAGATCTGGCTCGCTCCCAATGAGACGGCAAGCAAAGCGGTCAATGATGCAATCAAAGGGTTGGACCCTACAGGGGGATGCACCTATTATTTCAATCCGCAAACGGCAACCTCTCAGTGGATATGGAGCAGGCCGCAGGTGAAGAAAATCGGAAAACATATTTTTTGCCGATAGCAAGACATGAGATAGGGGGACAACAGTGTGATCTATGGAGCAACAGCACGGGTACTTCTGCCGGTTGCGATCGTAGCTTTGGTCGGAGCAGGTGTTTGGGGATACCAGGAGCACAATGAGAAAAACTCGGTCCTGATCAAAGCGGAAAACCAATACCAACGGGCGTTCCATGACTTGAATTACCATCTCGACAAATTGCAGGATGAGCTAGGCAAATCGCTGGTCGTAAACACGCGTAAGCAGATGACACCGTCGCTGACAAACGTTTGGCGTCTTGCGTATGCGGCGCAAAACGATGTGGGGCAGCTACCGCTGACGCTAATGTCGTTTAGCAAAACCGAGGAGTTCCTCGCTAGAGTTGCCGACTTTTCCTACGGGGTAGCGGTTCGGGATCTGAATAAGCAGCCGCTCACGGAAAAAGAGTACAAAACGTTGGAGGGGCTGTACAAACACTCCAAGGAAATCCAAGGCGAACTCAACAAAGTGCAGACAAAAGTCATCGATAATCAGCTGCGCTGGATGGATGTGGAGAGTGCGCTCGCCTCGGATGATAAAAAGTCGGATAATACCATCGTCGACGGCTTTCAAACGATTGAAAAACGGGTGAACGAGTACCAGGATTTAGACTGGGGTGTCGCGATTAATAGTCTGGATCATAAAAAGAAACAACGCGTCAAGGGAATCTCCGGCAAACTTGTAACGCCTGAGGAAGCGGGGCGAATCGCGCTTGATTTCATTGGCATGCATGGGAAAAACGTCAAAGTAGATGTTGAAAACAACGGGAAGTCCGAGGAATACAGCGCGTACAGCGTCAGAGTGACGAGCAGGGAGCTGAAAAGCCCGATCAACGTCGAGGTGACCAAGCGGGCGGGAAAAGTCGTCTGGCTGTTGAATGAACGGACGATTGGTAAACCAGCAATCTCGCTAGCGGCTGCGGAAGAGAGCGGGAAAAAGTTTTTGCACGCGCATGACTATCCAAACATGGAAGCGGTCGAAAGCGATTTGTACGACGGCCTAGGAGTCTTCACGTTTGTTCCCAAGCAGGACAATGTGTTGATCTATCCAGACGCTGTCACGGTTAAAGTCGCCCTCGATACTGGCGATGTCAACGGGTTCCATGCGACCGAGTATCTGTTCAATCATAAACAGCGTATTCTACCAAAAGCAAAGGTGACGGCAGAAAAAGCACGTACCATGCTCAATCCGAAAGTGCGCGTGACCGATCAGCGGATGGCGTTGATCGAAGGGAAGGCGGACGGGAAAGAAGTGTTGTGCTACGAATTCACCGGCCGTTTTGAGAAAGACACCTACATGATTTATATCAATGCGCTCACAGGGGACGAAGAAGAAGTCGTCAAAATGGACGTTCATCGAGGCACGGGGCAGCCGGGAGCAAAGTAACGAAAGCGATGGGGAGGGGGGCCGCAATCCCCTTCCTCTATTTGCCGTATCGACAAAAAGGTGTGTATAATGAGAGGGGGATTGGAAACAAAGGGGGAAGAACATTGAGCACCTATCCGCAGGTAGGACAGATCCTACGCATGAATCTCGTTACGCTTCAGGAAGAAAAAGCAAAGCTGGTCTATAAAACGAGAGTGTCCGATATAACAGGGGATCTACTTGCTATTGAGGTACCAATTGAAGAGGAATCAGGACGCGGATACCGCATACCCGAAGGGATGGAAGTCAGCATCTGGTTTATGGGTGAGGACGGCTCGCGGTACGATTTTCGATCGACCATCAGCGGCTATCGCACCGACAACATTCCCGTTCTGCTATTGAAGCTGCCGCCTGTGCAGGAGATTACCCGCACGCAGCGGCGCAACTACTTGCGGGTCGATGTGCAGCTGGAGATTTCGGTCAAAACGACCGATACGGTCCGTAACTACCACTTCTTAGCGAGAACCTCGGATATTAGCGGCGGTGGTCTTTCTTTTACCTGCTCCGACCAATATCGATTGAAGGAGCACGATCCGCTCATGCTATGGCTGGTCATTCCGTTGAAAAACGGCACGATCATGCATGCCCAGGCGGAAGGGGAAGTAACCCGCATAAAAAAGCTGGAAGACGTCCCGAATATGCAATGGGTTTCCGTCAAATTCGTCAACATTCACGAAAGCGATCAGGCAAAAGTGGTACGAGCCTGTTACGAGCGCCAGCTTGAGCTACGCAAAAAAGGAATTACCGAATAAGCAGATTGCCTCTTAAAAAAAAGAGGGATAAAGATGAAACGTTCGGAAGATTACGAGGCGCGATTCATCCGTTTATCCGCGCGCGTCGAAAAGTTGATCACACGCTTTATTATTGGACTTGTTCTTCTTTTTATTGTCGGACAGTGTGCGGTCCATCTACTCCCCATCCGCTTCTTGCTTAATGAGACGGTCAAATGGGAAGGATCGGCACATATTTTGCAGAAATAGGTGATAGCCAGATGAAAATTGCGATTGACGGCCCTGCTGGCGCAGGAAAGAGCACAGTAGCGAAGCAGGTTGCTGCCAAGTTACGCTTTGTCTATATTGATACAGGAGCCATGTACCGTGCATTGGCATGGGCATCACAACAAGAGGGGCTTGCAGCTATCGATGAGCATGCGGTTTCCACGCTCCTGGAAAAAAACCGCATCAAGCTGCAGCGGGACGATCAGGGAGATGCACAGCGTGTGTGGTGGAATGAGGAAGACATCACCGCAGAAATTCGCACACCGCAGATGAGCCAGCTTGCCTCCATTGTTGCGGGACATCCACGTGTTCGTGCGTTGATGCTTGACCTGCAGCGCGCATTGGCAGAGGAAGGCAACGTCATTATGGACGGCCGCGATATCGGCACACATGTCTTACCAGATGCGGATGTAAAAATCTTTCTGACCGCTTCGATCGAGGAACGGGCGACGCGCCGCTTGGCAGAGCTTCAGCAAAAAGGTGTGGAAACATCCTTGGAAGCGCTGATGGAGGAAATTGCCGAGCGCGACAAGCGCGATTCCGAGCGGGAGGTAGCACCGCTTAAGCAAGCAGAAGATGCGATTTTGGTCGATACGACAGGCCGTTCGATCGAGCAAATCGTTGATCAAATTCTACATATATGCCAGAAAACAGGTGAGAGCGCGAAATGAGCTATTATACGTTTTTTCGCGGCATCTGCCGCTTATTGATCGCAACGTGCTTCCGCTGGCGGGTAATCGGACGAGAAAATGTTCCAAAGACGGGCGCGGTCATCTTGTGCTGCAATCACATCGGCAATATCGATCCGCCCCTATTGGGAAGCGGCATTGAACGCCAGGTGCGGTTTATGGCGAAAGAAGAGCTGTTCCACGTTCCTGTGCTCTCGTTTTTGTTGAAAAAGTTCGGCACTTTCCCTGTCAAACGGGGAGCGGGGGATCGCAATGCGATCCGCACGACGCTGAAAATTTTAGAAGATGGCGAGATTTTAGGTATTTTTCCTGAAGGGACCCGCAGCAAAAACGGTGAACTGGGGCGCGCTCAAAGCGGAAGCGCGATGTTTGCGCTCAAGTCCAAGGCAGAGGTGGTGCCTGTCGCCATCATCGGCCCTTGGCGTTTCTTGAAGCCGATCACAATCATCTACGGCAAGCCGATCGACATGACGGCGATTCGGGAGAAGAAGGTCGATTCCGAATCAATGCGGGAAGCGACAGATCTGATCATGCAGCATATTAAGGAATTGATTGATGCGCATAAGGCAAAATGAATTGGTATTGAAAGCAGGACTTGGAAGTATACTATACATGTCTAGCTGTCAATTTCTTTTGATGAGCGTACGCCATAGGCATAGGCTACCAATATATGCTATCCTATTAGAGTAAACCTTTTTATAGGATCCTAATTTTTGAAGATGGTCAAGGAGGTTCGTGTTGATGGAAGAGTTTAATAGTGTAGATGTAAAAACTCTCGCGGTTGGAGATGTGGTGAAAGCGAAAGTCACCAAAGTAGAAGACAAGCAAGCTCTGGTAGATGTAGGTTACAAATACGACGGGCTAATTCCGATCAGCGAACTCGCTGCCCTTCACGTTGACAAAGTATCCGATGCCGTTGCTGTTGGCGACGAATTCGAAGTGAAAGTTACCAAGCTCAATGATGAAAAAGAAGAATTGGTTGTTTCCAAAAAAGCGGTTGCTGGCGAAAAAGCTTGGGATGACCTCGCGGCTAAACTGGAATCAGGCGAAATCATCGAAGCAATTGTCAAAGACATCGTTAAAGGCGGCCTTGTCGTTGATGTCGGACTTCGCGGTTTCATTCCTGCGTCCATGGTTGGTCTGTCTTTCATCGAAGACTTCTCCGACTACAAAGGCAAAACCCTCAAGCTGAAAGTGATGGAGCTTGACAAAGAGAAAAACAAGGCGATCCTCTCCCATAAAGCGGTTCTGGAAGAAGAGGCCAAAAATAAAAAACAATCTGTGATCGGTGGCATTCAGCCAGGTCAAGTATTGGAAGGCACCGTGCAACGCCTGACGGATTTCGGTGTATTTGTCGACATCGGCGGCGTGGACGGCTTGGTGCACATCTCCGAACTCGCATGGAATCGTGTTGATAAACCTTCGGATGTGGTCAAGGAAGGCGACAAAGTGCAGGTGAAAGTACTCAAGGTCGATAAAGACAACGAGCGCATCAGCCTGAGCATTAAAGAAACCCAACAAGGCCCTTGGGCAATTGCTGCAGAGAAGTTCAAAAAAGGCGACATTGTTAGCGGCAGTGTCAAGCGTTTGGCAAGCTTCGGTGCATTTGTAGAAATCGCTCCTGGTGTTGAAGGGCTGGTTCACGTATCCCAAATTGCCAACCGTCACGTGAAATCGCCTAACGAGGTACTGAAAGAAGGCCAAACGGTCAATGTGAAAGTACTGGAAGTGAATCCGGCTGAACAACGCGTAAGCCTGAGCATTCGCGCGCTCGAAGAAGAAAAAGTGGAGCAAGTGGAACAAGCGAGCCGCCGTGAACATCAGCAATTCCAACAAGAGAACAATCAATCTCTCGGCGTTACGTTGGGAGACCTGTTCGGCGATCTGAAGGACAAATTCAAATAATAAGCGGCGATAATGGGGAGGGGTACGCAAGCGCGTATCCCTTTTCTATTAGAAAACTTTCGCTCGTTTGTGAATGACATTGTTACAAACGGGTAATCAGCAGGAAGGTAGGAAATGCAAAATGAGTCGATCGTCACGCAAACTGGACCATATTGAGCACGCGCTGACTACAGGGCAAGCAGGCACACACGGCTTCGAGGATGTTTCATTCATCCCGAACAGTTTACCTAATATATCTTATGTAAACTTATCGATGCAGACGTTCCTTGGATCGTTAAAGCTTTCATCACCTATTTTCGTTAATGCGATGACCGGCGGTGTGGCAGAAGCAGAGGACATCAACGGTAAGCTGGCCCTCATCGCTCGTGAAAAAGGGTTGGCGATGGCAGTAGGCTCGCAAATGGCAGCGCTACGTGATCCTTCCCTAACAAAAACGTACCGTATCGTTCGCCAGGTGAATCCACACGGCATCGTGATCGCCAATTTGGGGGCGGAGTGCACGTTGGAACTGGCGGAGCGAGCCATTGCGATGATTGAGGCGGATGCGCTGCAAATTCATCTGAATGTGATGCAGGAGCTCTTGATGCCCGAAGGCGACCGTACGTTTGAAGGATACTTGGAGTCCATTGCGCGAATTGCAGATCACCTTTCTGTGCCGGTAATTGTGAAAGAGGTTGGTTTTGGTATGGCACGCACGTCCATCCGCCAGTTGGTGGAAGTAGGGGTAGCCTCCATTGATATCGGGGGCTCTGGTGGAACCAATTTTGCCAAAATCGAAAACAGACGCAATCCGGAAGCGTATGACATGTTTGATACTTGGGGGCTGAGTACGGTGCAAAGCCTGCTGGAGGCAGGGGAAATTAACCTCAAAGGCACGTCGCTGATCGCTTCCGGCGGTTTGCGTCACGGACTGGATGTGGCCAAGTCAATTGCGCTCGGGGCATCTGCGGTCGGAATGGCAGGCGTTTTTTTGCGCATGGTGAAGACTCTGGCCATGCAAGCTTGCCTAGATCGTGTCGATCGGCTGCATCATGAATTAAAAATTGCCATGGTTGCGCTTGGCGCACGAACACTGAGTGAGCTAGGCAGTGCCTCCGTAGTAATTGGCGGTGATACAGCGCGTTGGGCCGAACAGCGCGCCATTGATTTGCGGCGATATGCTTTGCGCAAAGAAGAAATGTAAGGCTTCATTCATGATTGCTTGGCAAATGTGGCATACTTTCAACAGAGTTGCACACTGTTTCCAAGGAGCATGCGATGAACGAGGGAATTGCCGCAATGGTTGTCCAGTGGTGCTTGATCTGTCTCGTCTGGATGGGCAGCTATAACCGCTTGCTAGCACGCTTTCGTTTGACACAGGCAACGACGCTCGCCGTTTTGGCAGCCTGCCTGCTTTCTGCTTTTTCGAACTGGCGCATGTACGTGCTGCCGATTGAAGTAAATGTCAGCGGAACGATCGTGCCCATGATTATTTCCGCCTGGATGTGGACGTGTCTGGTTCGTCCGGGACAAGCCAGTTATTTGGCGGCTGCCGTCATTACCATGACGAGCGTGCTTTTTTGTATCAAACGTCTATTTATTTGGGACCCGGTGCTTATGTTTGCGGATGAGACACTCATCTTGCCATTGCTGCTGACGGTGTTGGTTTTTTTGTTTGCTCGCCATGCGGAAGAACAGGTGTTTTTATTGTTTTTTTCCGTGACCTTATTTGATATTTCCCACTCGCTTTCACTGTGGGGAAAAGTGACGCCGTTTGCGATCGGGAGCCCTTTCAGCCAGGATGTCCTATGGCTGTCCGTTCTGACCTGGTCACTGGCGTGGACCGTCGTAGCCGCCATCATCCATTCCCGACTCGTCGGCTCGATTAAATCCAAATTACAATCCCACAGGTGATGCCTTATGATGATGAGCAAAATCGTATCCAACCCCATGATCCTGCCGATCATCATCGGCTTCACGGCAGGTCTCGTCTGCCGCTTGCTTATGCTGCGGACCGACTACCGTCAATACCCGACCTATCCGCACGGGCGGATCATCCATATCGCGCTCGGGGTTATCGCCTCGCTTTTAGGAACAGTTTTCGTCCCGTCGCTATTGAAGCAAGAGTATACGGCGATCACCTTTATCACGCTGGCCGCCCAGCAATTCCGCGATGTGCGGAACATGGAGCGCAATACGTTGAATGAAATCGACAAGCATGAGCTTGTGCCGCGCGGAGGGACGTATATTGAAGGGATCGCAATGGTTTTCGAAGGGCGCAATTACATGGTGATTCTCACCTCACTCGTCAGCACGTTTGCAACTGTGTTTTTTTCCTGGTGGGGCGGGATAATCGCAGCCGTATTAATCATACTGCTTGCCTTGAAGCTGAAAACGGGCAACAACCTCCATCATATTGCAGAAATCGTGCCGGCAAACGTGGTGGTCGACGGAAGGAATCTTCTTGTCGAGGACATTTACATCATGAACGTAGGCTCGACCGATGCGCAGCGGCAGCTTTCAACTCATGGCATGGGATTTATCCTCGTCCCTAAAAACGACAACGCTGTGGTGACATTGGCCCATCCAGGACAGAGACAAGCGATTTTACACGATGCGTCTACGATTTTGGGCGTTTATACCGATGAGGGAGAGCCATCGCTTACACCGCTGATCAAACGTGATTTAAAAACGGGTAGGCTCGGTGTATTTCTACTTCCGATGTCCAAGGATGAGGATATGGCAATGAAAGTCCTTTCCTCGGTTCCAATATTGGAGAGCGCGATTCGCATGCCAAAAAAGGCACAGGCGAAAAAACGGGATGGTGGTTGACGCATGGAAAACCAGATCATAGCGATTGTGACACTGCAAAAAGAAAAAATCGGAGGCGGCGCACCGATTTTTGTCGTCGATACGGCGGATGACTTGCAAAAAGTAGCGTTCACGCTTGAAAAGATTCTCGATGGCATGGTTCATGAAATCACCGGGGAAACGCTGGTAATCGTCCGCCATCGCTGAGCGCAGCTTATTACCTGCTTGCGTTGGGTTTTGTTTACTATCCCGAGTGTGGTATGATTAGCAGGAATGTCCGTAAATCAGTAGTGAGAGAGAGTGTTGAATACAATGGGATTGCCAGTAGTTGCTATCGTGGGCAGGCCGAATGTCGGCAAGTCCACCATTTTTAACCGTCTTGTAGGCGAACGGATCGCCATCGTAGAAGATACGCCGGGCGTGACGCGCGACCGTCTTTATAGCAAATCGGAATGGTTGAACCGCTACTTTCACATCATTGATACCGGTGGGATCGAGTTTGGCGACGTGGACGCCATTCTGACCCAGATGAGATATCAAGCGGAGCTTGCGATTGACGAGGCCGATGTTATCATCATGATGACGGATAGCCGCACGGGCGTGACCGACGCGGACCTCGAGCTTGCGCGCATGCTCAATCGTACGGGTAAACCGATCGTGCTTGGCGTCAACAAAGTGGACAACTTTGAAATGCGCAATGAAATCTATGATTTTTACCAGCTTGGCGTTGGGGAGCCTTTCCCGATTTCTGGCGCTCATGGGCTTGGACTCGGTGATTTGCTTGACGAGGTGATTCGCCATTTTCCTGCTCAGGATGAAGAAGCAGACAGGGACGATGTTATTCGCGTATCGATCATTGGTCGTCCGAATGTCGGGAAATCGTCCTTGACAAATGCGATTTTGGGCGAAGAACGCGTCATTGTCTCGGAGATCGCCGGTACTACGCGCGATGCGATTGACACGCCGTTTGAGCGGGACGGGCAGGAATATGTCCTGGTCGATACAGCAGGGATGCGCAAAAAAGGAAAAGTGTACGAATCGACAGAGAAATACAGCGTGATGCGGGCGCTGAAGGCGATTGAGGAGTCCGACGTTGTTTTGGTCGTGATCAATGGCGAAGAAGGAATCATTGAGCAGGACAAAAAAATTGCCGGATATGCTCACGAAGCGGGCCGCGCAGTCATCATCGTGGTCAACAAATGGGATGCCGTGGAAAAAGACGACAAGACGATGCAGCGCTTCACCGAGTTGATTCGCGAAGAGTTCAAATACTTGAGCTATGCGCCGATCCTTTTCGTTTCCGCCAAAAGCAAGCAGCGCGTGCACACGATTTTGCCAAAGGTCAACCAAGTGGCAGAAGCTCACACGATGCGCGTGCCTACAGCGACGCTCAACGATCTCGTGACAGACGCGACGATCATGACACCGCCTCCATCGGATCGCGGCAAACGTCTCAAAATCAACTATACGACACAAGTGGCTGTCAAACCGCCAACCTTTGTTTTGTTCGTGAATGATCCAGAATTGATGCACTTCTCCTATGAGCGTTATATTGAAAATAAAATTCGAGAAGCGTTCGTCTTTGAAGGTACTCCGATTCGCATTTTGACGCGCAAAAAGACATAGGGAGAGGAAGAGTCAAATGGGATTTGTGATTGCGGTCATTATCAGCTACTTAATCGGTTCCATCAGCTTTAGTTACTTGATTGCAAAACAAATAGCCGGCATTGACATACGGTCCCACGGAAGCGGAAATGCGGGTGCGACCAATACGCTCCGGGTGCTCGGAAAAGGGCCAGGGATCTTGGTGTTGGTGCTTGACGCGTTGAAAGGCCTTGCAGCGATGGGGATTGCGCACTGGATCACCGGTGGCGATCCCGTCTCGTATGCGTTTGCCGGAATATTCGCGATTGTGGGGCATAACTGGCCGATCTTTTTCGGTTTTCGGGGCGGAAAAGGAATTGCGACCACCCTCGGGGTCGCGCTTGGCCTTTCGCCGTTGGCTTTTTTGATCGCGGCGGTCATCACCGTTATCGTGATTGCCATTACTCGTTACGTATCACTCGGGTCGCTCGTGTTCGTCACGCTCTTGCCCGTTCTGCTCTGGTTCTTGACCGACCATCCGATCTATCCGTTGGTCAGCTTGCTGATTACGGTGTTTGCTTACGTTCGTCATTCCTCCAACATTGTGAATTTGGTGCAAGGAAAAGAACGGAAGCTTGGCGATAAATCCCAACGAACACCATTACAGTAAGGAGGATGCGTTTTGTCAAAATCAATTGCAGTTGTTGGTGCGGGCAGCTGGGGAACGGCGCTCGCCTCGGTATGTGCGGACAATGGACATGATGTCACTCTTTGGGTACGGAGTGCGGAAATCGCCGAGCAAATCAATGTAAAGCATACGAATGAAAAATATTTACCCAACGAGGTGCTGCCGGAGGCGATCCGAGCATGCACAGATTTGGCGGAAGTCGTGTCAGGCAAAAAGTATGTGCTGCTCGTCACGCCGTCGCATGCGATGCGTGCGGTGGTCAGTCAGCTAGCCTCTTATTTGGAGCCAGACGTGCTCTTGATCCATGCCACGAAAGGGCTGGAACAAGATACGTTGAAGCGGATGTCCGAAGTCATTGCGGAAGAAGTTCCTGCGGAGATTGCCGAGAGAATCGTCGTACTGACGGGGCCTAGCCATGCGGAGGAAGTGATCCGGAGATCGCCAACCACGGTCGTGGTTTCATCGAAATCGCACGACGCGATGCTCGCTGCACAAGATTTGCTGATGAACGGGGCGTTCCGCGTATACACGAATGCAGATATGATCGGAGCGGAGGTTGCTGGCTCGTTGAAAAACATCATCGCACTGGGCGCCGGATTGTCCGATGGTCTTGGCTTCGGTGACAATGCCAAAGCAGCGCTCTTGACACGAGGCCTCGCTGAAATTGGCCGGCTCGGCGTGAAGATGGGGGCAAATCCATTGACTTTTTCCGGTTTGGCCGGAGTGGGCGATCTCGTGGCGACATGCACGAGCAAGCACAGCCGCAACTGGCGGGCAGGCTATCTCCTTGGACAAGGGAAGACGGTTGAAGAGGCGTTGGCAGAGCTGGTCATGGTCGTAGAAGGCGTACGCACGACTAGTGCAGCCAAGACACTAGCTGAACGGGAAGGCGTCGAAATGCCGATTACGCGCGGGATTTACAGCGTTTTGTTTGAAGGGAAGTCAGTGCGGCAAGTGGTCGAAGAGCTGATGGGCCGCGGACGCACCTTTGAGATGGAAGATATTATCCGCTACCGGATGTAGCGCGAAAACCTTTGCTTTCGGGCAAAGGTTTTTTCACCTTCCCTCCAGTGCCTACATACGATACGAATGAAATGTGTGGGCTCTAAGGAGGAGGCTGTTTATGAAAAATTTCTCGCGTCAACTGTTTGACAAGCTGCAGGGTAAACTTCCGGGTGGCATGGATGAAAGCCAGTTAAAAAACCTTGCAAACGGTATGAAAAAAAGCGACTTTCAAGATGAAGAGAAGCTGCGTCAAATGATCAAAACATTGGCAGCGATCAGCGGCACTCCCGTTACACCAGAAAAGGAAGAAAAAATCATTCAGCTTTTCCGCGAAAACAAATTCAATCCGAATGATCTTTCCACCCTGAAAAATTTGCTATCGTGAGTGATTGTTCAGTGAAATGGGCGCATATGCCTGTTACCCGTATTCAAATTCCACATACAGTATGACTAAGAACAATCATGGCTCTACAGGGACATGGCTGATCTGAGTGTAACGTCAAACGAAAAAAAAGAGGGATTATCCCTCTTTTTTTCGTTTTGTCGAGGTGGAAGAAGCGGTGGTGAGATTTTGCTGAATCAAGCTTTGCACGAGCGGAGATTGAAGCAGTGAGAGCACTTGCCCGATGTCGATGTTCGCCAGCAAATTCTCAATGCCATTGCCTTCCGACGGAACGGATTCTGGTGACTCGGCAGCTTGCTTGCGCGATGCCTGCACGCTAGGTCCACTGTTTCCATTGACTCCGCTGCCACTACTTCTTTTTCGCCGAGTTTTTGCAGGCTGGATATCCTCGGGTTGATCCGTCGATTTGCGTCCGAACGATTGGAAAAGCTCCACAGCGCCATACAACGTATCCATCGTCTCTTCCATTTGGCGGATGGTCGTGCTGATTCCTTTAATGTTATTGCGCATACGCATGACGGACGCGCGGACATCGATTGGGAGTGGCAGCAGTGGGAGCTTGCGTGGCGCCGAGGTGGCGGCTGCAGGCTGACTCATGCGAGCCTGGGTTGCCTGAACGGGCTTCTTGCCCAAGGGCGCGTATGGATTGCGCCATTTGTTTGCTTTCATCGTGTCTTCCCTCCATAGGCAAGTCGTTATGATAGTCTATGCCGCTGGTTGAAACTAGGTTCTTACCCCATAAAATGTGCTATAATGAACACGACTCTTATCCATATCGTCTGTAAACATTTAGAAAAGGATGCTGTGCGACTGATGACCATCGATCCCATGACAAAAATGTATATCTCTTTCCTAGCCATGGCCTTTATGTTTATTTGCAATTTCATGATGATCTACGCCCGAAAATTGCAAAAAGCAGTGATTAGCCTTGTATTGAAAATCGTGGCCGGTCTCATGCTGTTTTCCACCTTTATTATGATTCTCATCGTTGTGTTTGCGTAAAGGAGGAGCAAAATGGGTCAGCTAATTCTTCATACTAGACAAGGACTCTATGAAACGGAGGCAACCATTGGCGAGCCGATCGTCAAGCTGGCCAAAAAACAAAAAATCCCGTGGGGACATTCTTGTGAACGGGGGATTTGCGCTCAATGCCGGACAAAGGTGCTGGCTGGTGCCGAATTTCTCAATGACATCACCGATGCAGAGAAGCTTCGGTTGCGAAAAGCAGAGCGGCAAGAAGGTTTTCGCTTAGGATGCCAAATCCAGATCAAATCCCCCGGCAAAGTCGAATTGGTTCACAAACCATACTAGAGGGGGACGACGTCGTGGCGAAACTGACCTTTCTTCCGAGTGGCAAGACCATCAAAGTTCGCCCAGGGCTCACGCTGATCGCGGCTGCGCGAAATGCTCGTGTCATCATCCCGCAGCGCTGTGGTGGCCACGCCTCTTGCCTGATGTGTAAAGTCTTTGTGGAGGGCGGTGCAGTGAGCGAGTCCACAGCGCTTGAGCAGCGCAAACTGAGCGAAGCCGATCTGGCCCGAGGCATGCGCCTTGCTTGCCAGACACAAACGACGGGGGCGGATTGTACGGTTCGCATCCCGGAAGCAAAATTAAAATCGATCGTGGCTGCTGCACTGAAGCGACAGCAGGACGAGGAAGACAATGAGTGGCTGTAGGAGGATTTTGACGTTGAACGCACGCAAAGCTACAATCGTAACCCAAGTATTACTAATTATTTTGGTATCCATCCTGTTGTCGGGATGTATGTATCCGAAAGAGCGACGAGCGGAAAATCAGGTGCCGAGCACGTTTTATCTCGAAGCGACGCAAAAGGCGATCGACCAGTTTCATCAAGAAACGGGCGTGCTCCCGATCGTGACAAAAAAGCTGGATACACCAATTTTTGAAAAATATGAGATCGATTTCACCAAAATGATGCCTAAATACATACCAGATGTGCCCGCCAATGCGTTTGAAAAAGGCGGCGTTTACATGTATGTCCTGATCGATGTCGAAACGAAGCCGACCGTACGCTTGATCAACCTCAGTATGGTGAGCCAGGTAGCGGATGTGCAGCAGGCCGTCAACCGCTACGTGGGCTCAAAAAACCAGCTGCCTACCAAACAGGAGCTTGGCAATGGCTATTACACGATTGATTATGATGCCATCCGCATGAAAGAGGTCCAGGTGAACAGCTTGGTCTCTCAGACATTCCTGCCGCTTATCATGAACGAAAAAGGAGACGTGGGCATCGACTACGCATCCGATATCGCCAGCATCCTACGCGGCACGAAAGCGCAGGTTACAAAGGATACGGACCCACGCTACGTAATGGCACGTGAATCCATGTTCGTTCCGGCCAAATCGTTTCCGTACACAATGGAAAACGGCGACCCTGTACTGCTAAAATTGCAATAACGAAACCAATGCGATCCCTCTAAACACAAGGGATCGTTTTTTTTGTTTTGTTTCCTGTTCTATCTTTTTCATACACACATATATTGTTATTGTCCAAGTTTCTAGTGCGAGAATCTCTCCCGTTATCACAAGAGAGGGATAATTCAAAAAAAAGCTCATAGAGTAAAATAGACAATCAGAAGGAGGTCATCGAAGGTGGAACGTATCGACATCTTTAAAGACATTGCAGAGCGTACGGGAGGCGACATCTATCTCGGGGTCGTAGGACCTGTTCGTACAGGTAAGTCTACCTTTATCAAGCGTTTTATGGAGCAGGTCGTCATCCCGAACATTGCATCCGAAGCCGAAAAAATCCGTGCAACCGACGAATTGCCGCAAAGTGCGTCAGGCAAAACCATCATGACCACTGAGCCTAAGTTCGTGCCGAATCAAGCCGTGCAAATCAGCGTTGCAGAAGGCTTGAGCATTAACGTTCGCCTCGTTGACTGCGTCGGATATACGGTTCAAGGTGCAAAAGGATTTGAAGACGAAAATGGCCCGCGGATGGTAAACACTCCGTGGTATGAAGAACCGGTGCCCTTCGAAGAAGCGGCAGAGCTTGGTACGCGCAAAGTGATTCAGGAGCATTCGACCATCGGGATCGTCGTCACAACGGACGGCTCCATTGCGGAAATTCCTCGCCAAGGTTACATTCAGGCGGAGGAGCGCGTTGTAAGTGAGCTGAAAGAAGTGGGCAAACCGTTCGTTATCCTGGTTAACTCGACGCGACCACGCTCGGATGAAGCGCAAGCGTTGCGCATGGAACTGCAGGAAAAATACGATGTGCCGGTTGTGGCGCTCTCGGTGGACCATATGTCCGAATCGGAAGTACTGCTGCTCCTGCGCGAAGTGTTGTTTGAGTTCCCGGTTCATGAAGTGAATGTGAATCTGCCAAGTTGGGTCATGGTACTAGAAAATGGACACTGGCTTCGCCAAAATTATGAAGAAGCCGTGCGTGACACGGTGAAAGATATACGACGTCTGCGCGATGTGGACCGCGTCGTCGGCTTATTCAGTGATTATGAGTTTGTCGACAGGGCGGCTTTGGCGGGAATGAATATGGGGCAAGGGATCGCTGAGATCGACTTGTACGCGCCAGACGACCTGTACGACCGCATTTTGATGGAAATTGTGGGCGTTGAGATTCGCGGGAAAGACCATTTGCTCAAAATCATGCAGGAATTTGCCCATGCCAAGCGAGAGTACGACCAGGTAGCGGAAGCGTTGCACATGGTGCGGTCCACAGGCTATGGAATCGCAGCTCCGTCACTGCATGAAATGACGCTGGATGAACCGGAGATGATCCGCCAAGGTCCACGTTTCGGGGTTCGTCTGAAGGCAACTGCTCCGTCGATCCATATGATCCGTGTGGATGTGGAGTCGGAGTTCGCTCCGATCATCGGAACGGAGAAACAGTCGGAAGAGCTCGTTCGCTACTTGATGCAGGATTTCGACAAAGATCCGCTCGCGATCTGGAATTCCGATATTTTCGGGCGTTCGCTCCACTCGATCGTGCGCGAAGGAATCCAAGCCAAAATCACCATGATGCCAGACAACGCCCGCTACAAGCTGCAAGAGACATTGGGACGGATCATCAACGAAGGATCGGGCGGATTGATCGCAATCATCCTATAGGACCAACGTCCAAAAATCGTGCTTACGCGAAAAAGGCTCCAGAACTGGAGTCCTTTTTTGCGTTTTTTGCATCCTCTTCGGCATGAAATGCTTGAATTTGAATGAGTGGTGTATTACTATAAGCTTGTCAGATCGCGAAAAACCGCATGAAATGCGTATAAGAACCCACTTTTCGGTAAACACATGTAATACCATATACCATTCCTTTGAGGGGAGGTGAACAAGAAATGAATAAAACAGAATTGATCTCAAAGGTTGCAGAAACCACCGAACTGACGAAGAAAGATGCAACGAAAGCGGTTGATGCCGTTCTCGATGCGATTGCTGAGGCTCTGAAAGAAGGAGACAAAGTTCAACTGATCGGTTTCGGTAACTTCGAAGTTCGTGAGCGTGCGGCTCGTAAAGGTCGTAACCCACAAACTGGTGAAGAAATCGAAATTGCTTCCAGCAAGATCCCAGCGTTCAAACCTGGTAAGCAGTTGAAGGACTCCATTAAGTAATTGTAGTTCTCACACAAAAACCAGAAATGGCTACATACAAAAAAGGCGTTCGAATATTTCATTCGGACGCTTTTTTCTTTCACTTTCGGTCAACCGCTAAAATTTTGCTTTTTTTTGTAGCATTATGGTAAGATGGGCTTGGTTACTAAGAGAAGGCAGTTTCTTGCTGTTTGGCTGGGAGTTTAGGGAGGTAGAATCATGAGTGTAGATCATGAAAAGATTAAGCAAGCGGTCCGGATGATTCTGGAAGCAGTAGGCGAAGACCCTGATCGCGAAGGCTTGTTGGATACGCCGAAACGCGTAGCGAAAATGTATGCAGAAGCCTTTGAGGGCTTGCGAGTGGATGAGGAACAGTATTTTGAAACCATCTTCAGTGAAAATCATGAAGAGCTGGTATTGGTTAAAGATATTCCGTTCTACTCGATGTGCGAACACCATTTGGTGCCGTTCTTCGGGAAAGCACATGTCGCCTATATTCCAAAGGGAGGCCGAGTCGTTGGCTTGAGTAAGCTCGCCCGCGCTGTGGAAACGGTTTCGCGTCGTCCGCAGCTGCAAGAGCGCATTACTTCCACCGTGGCGGACGCTATCATGAAAAAGCTTCAGCCACATGGTGTGCTTGTGGTAGTTGAGGCAGAGCATATGTGCATGACCATGCGTGGCGTGAAGAAGCCGGGTGCCAAAACTGTCACATCGGCAGCTAGAGGTACGTTCGAGACGGATACGGCGCAACGCGCAGAAGTGCTCAGCCTGATCAAGGACTAAGCGCCAACCGGGAGAACGATAGAAGGGTACGTTTTTCGAAGAAAAAGAAACGTGCCTTTCTTTTCACTCTCATCGAAATTACTCTAGATGGATATTGACTTTTTTGTAAAGATTACCTATACTGAAATTGTTCGTCGGGATGTGGCGCAGCCCGGTAGCGCGCACCCTTGGGGTGGGTGAGGTCCAGGGTTCGAATCCCTGCATTCCGACCATTTTCTATTTACATACGATTGCGACGATAGCAGCATCTCCGCCTGTAACCTTATGTGCAGGGGAGGTGCTTTTTTATCGGATGCGATTGAAGTGCCTTTGAAAAGAGAACTTGGCGATATACGGCGATTCCACTATAATGAAAAGTAGAGTAGACGGACAGGCTGGTGAATGATGAAAATGGACCTGCGTTTTTTACCTGCAAATACATATGCAAGCATAAACGGAACAACTTCGAACGCGCTCGGCTCGGATCTTACGCAAAACGCGAGTGGCGATGGAGCTTTCTCCGACCAGATGTTCAGTGATCTATTGGACACGGAACTTTCGAAATATCAACGCGTCATTTCTGCAGAGGAAGTGCTGGCAGATCTGGATGGGTCTCCCACGTTATCGGATGACAACTCTCCATCCGCTATGGGGAGCGGTTTTGGCCAATCAGCACCAGCAGGAAAATCGGAGATTATGGATGCAGTAAAACGGATTGCGGCACGCTTTCACGTCGACAATAACCTCGTTTCGGAAGTGATTCGCGCCGAATCGAACTTCAACCCGAACGCCATCTCGGGAGCTGGTGCAAAAGGGTTGATGCAGCTGATGGACGCGACTGCCAGTTCCATGAATGTGAATGACTCATTCAACCCCGTGCAAAATATTACGGGAGGAACTAAATATCTCGGCGGTTTGCTGCAAAAATATCATGGAAATGTAAAAGTGGCGTTAGCTGCTTACAATGCTGGCCCAGGTCGGATCGATCGTTTGGGAATCGCTACGGATCGCGACTTTGACGCCAAAGCCGGTGAATTGCCACTCGAAACGCAAAAGTATGTTGCAAAAATCACCGGTCGCTTGAATGAAACAAGGTAATCCGTTAGGGGGAAAAGCTGTGGAACACAATAAGGATGGGGATCAAATGGCAACGAACCAAGATTTTTTTGTGATTAAAGCCAAAGAAAATGGCGTTCATGTGATTGGCTTGACCAGAGGCACGGATACCCGTTTCCACCATACAGAAAAGCTCGACAAAGGCGAGGTTATGCTGGCACAGTTTACCGAGCATACATCCGCCATTAAAGTTCGCGGTAAAGCAGTCATTCTTACCCGCCACGGCGTAATCGATACTACCGAATAAAAGAGCGTATTTAATGAAAAAGAGCAGGCATAGCCTGCCTTTTTTATTTGTAGAATGGGAGTGAGGGAGGGATGTCTATGCCCCGCAATCTCCTGGCGGCCGTTATGATGTCTGCATTGCTGGCAATGCTGTTGTCGTTTTTACCTTCGATACGTTCGAATAACCCAAACGCGGTGCCTACTTTTCGACAAAACCAGCCGCTTGTCCTGACGAAGCAAAATGTGGTAGATTTATTTACTTTCCTGCCAACTCATTATAATATTAAGCGTGTAAAGTGGGAGGAACAGTCGATTTATGTCGATTTGCTAGTCTCAGAAAATCAGCCTGCACTGCTAGAGCAAGCGTACCGCGACTTTTATTTGTTGGTGCATCAGGCGCTGGCCTTGACCAAAAACGTACAGCAGCTGAATTTCCGGTTGATGGAAGAACCGGTTGATCAACCAGCCAAGCTGCTTGTCGCCATCTCCGCAAAACGGCCGCTGCAAGAAGGCGAGCCGATTGACCCGAACGATTTACCAGCGATTAAGAGCTATGTGGAAAGCAGCTTTCAGGTACGGATTGATCCCTTTTTTCATGAGAACATTAGTCCCTGATTGATTTGTATGCTATACTGGAACTTGATGAATGGAAAGCAGTAACAGCTTAGGTCAAAGGCTTCAAGGAGAAGCCTTTTCAGTTTGGAGGAGCTTCATGAGCAAGTATGCACTCTCTTTAGCGGAAGACATGCAGGAAATTAATGAGCGGATCGGACGGCTTGCATCCGTTCCGTTTTTGAAGGAGTATGTCGATTATCCTGGCCTTGCGGAAAATCGGCTTGCCCTTCTGTTTGTTTTTTTATGCGATGCGGGACTGGGTTCGGAGCGCGCTAAAACATTGTGTACAGCGACAGGTCTGATGCAGCTCGGCCTCGATACCCATGAAACGGTGAAAACCCACTACGAAGCTGGCGAGACCGCAGACCGAAACCGTCAATTGACGGTGTTGGCAGGCGATTTGTTCAGCAGCCATTACTACCATCTGTTGGCGAAAGCAGGGGAAGTTATGGCGATCCGCATTTTATCAGAATCGATTCAAGTGGTGAATGAGGCGAAGATGCGGTTATACCTGCTCGAAAAATCAAATCAATTGACATGGGAGAGCTATGTATCCCTCCGGAAAACGATTGATACGGCGCTTTATATCCGCTTTGTCGAGCATTTTTCCATCGATGCGTCGGTGGAGAAGTTTTGGAAGTCTTTGTTTGAACAGACGTCAGCAGTAGAAGGCATGGTTGGCGAATGGGAGCAACTGCAATGGGGTCAACGGCTTCCGTTTGGCTTTTCCCGCTACTTGACACCAAAAAGCGATTCGCCTGTGGCACAAGTGCTGACATCGGTCGAAGCAAAGGCGATGGAATGGCTTGGTGTGTGTGAACAAATGGTGCGCAGCTTCCAATCGATCGAAAATCAACGGGCTGTTTCTTGGGTAACCTCGCGCATCATGCACCGCGTAAGCCGGTTGAAACGCTTAGTCGAGGAGTTGTAGGTGCCTGTGAATCAAGAACAGATGAAGCAAAAAGCAGAATTTGTCCATTCCGTGTTCGAAAGCATTGCGGATGAATATGATCGCATGAACAATGTGATCAGCTTCGGCAGCCATGTGGCATGGCGCAACTATACAATGAAGCAGCTGAATGTGCAGCCCGGACAAGCCGCAATCGATATCGCGTGCGGGACATGCGATTGGACCATCAGCCTGGCGGATGCCGTCGGCAAAACTGGCAACGTGGTTGGCCTTGATTTCAGCCAAAACATGCTGGATGTAGGCGCATACAAAATCGAGCAACTCGGGATTCACGAGGGGATCGAGCTGGTCAATGCGGACGCGATGAATTTGCCTTATGATGACAATACATTTGATTATGCGACGATCGGCTTTGCGCTGCGCAACGTTCCGGACGTTCAGCGCGTGCTGAATGAAATGACGCGAGTGGTCAAGCCAGGTGGAAAAGTCGTGTCCCTTGAGGTGTCCAAGCCGCCGTTTATTCCGTACCGCAAGCTCTTTTACTTTTATTTTTACAAGATTTTGCCGCAGATCGCGAAAATGACGGTAAACAAATACCAGGAGTACGCGTGGCTTCCGCAGTCGTTGACCAATTTCCCAGACAGCAAGAAATTGGCCGAAATGTTCCAGGCTGCTGGTTTGCAACCTGTGCAGGTCAAGCTTTTCATGGGCGGCGTTGCGGCGCTGCACATCGGTACAAAATCTTAAGAACCAGACGAGAATGGTTATGACAGAACGGAAGTGCAAAGCATGATAAACAAAGTGAAGATCCTATTCGAAATGATCAAATTTGAGCATACGCTCTTTGCGTTGCCGTTTGCTTTTATGGGTGCGGTCCTCGGGAATCTGGTCGTGGAAGGCACGTGGCCGACCTGGTGGGAAATCCTTTGGGTGACGGTAGCGATGGTAGGGGCACGTTCGGCAGCAATGTCGCTGAACCGCTTGATTGACCGCTACATTGACGGGAGAAATCCCCGGACGGCGATGCGCGCGATTCCGGCCGGATTAATTTCGGTGAAGGCAGTGGTCCTTTTTATTGTCGTGTCGTTTGTCTTGCTGTTTATCGCAGCCTCGCAATTAAACATGCTGTCGATGGAATTGTTGCCGTTGGCTGTTTTTGTCCTCATTCTATACTCGTATATGAAACGTTTTACATGGCTGTGCCATTTTGTCCTCGGGATTGCGATTGGATTCGGGCCGCTGGGCGGTTGGATCGGAACGACTGGCCAAGTCGATTTGGCTGCGATCGTGCTGTTCATATCCGTTGCGCTCTGGACAACCGGCTTTGATATCGTGTATGCGTGCCAAGATTTCGAGTTCGATAAAAACGCGGGCCTGCATTCGGTACCAAGTCGTTTCGGGATTTCCAAAGCCTTGATGATTGCGCGTGTGTGCCATGCGATTACCGTAATCGGCTTGTTCACGTTTTATTTGATGGCATCGCTTTCCGTTTGGTTCCTGCTGGGCGTGATCATTTCTGCTTTGATTTTGATTTATGAGCACCGCTTGGTCAAACCGAACGATCTGTCCAAAGTTAATATCGCCTTTTTCCCAATGAATGGTATCTTGAGCTGCGTCATGTTTGTTTTCACTATGATTGATCGGGTGATTTCATGACCGGTCCTGTGAAAAATCTGACAGTGGGGATTACGGGGGCGAGCGGGGCCATCTATGGCGTTCGACTTGTGCAGGAGCTATTGGCCGCCGGGCATACCGTGCATCTCATCATTACGGAAGCTGGTTGGCAAGTGTTTCACGATGAACTCGAGCTGGATACGTCCGATCGGGAGCGGTTGATCGCACAGACGTTTCAAGGTGATCGACCGGGTCGCCTGCATTACTGGACGCTACGTGATTTTTCCTGTCCGGCGGCTAGTGGTTCCCATCGAGGCGACGGCATGGTAATCGTCCCGTGTTCGATGGGGACGCTTTCTGGTGTTGCCCATGGCGCATCTGGCAATCTGCTTGAACGGGTGGCGGACGTTTGCATCAAGGAAGGGCGCAAGCTGGTGCTCGTTCCTCGCGAGACACCGCTTAACGCGATTCATCTGCAAAACATGCTGACGCTCAGTCAATTGGGCGTAAAAATTTTGCCGGCCATGCCAGGATACTATCAAAAGCCGAGGACGCTGGATGACATCGTGAACTTTGTCGTCGGCAAAACGCTGGATGCTCTTGATATTCCGCATAGTTTGTTCCGACGTTGGGGGGAGTAATGCGCGATGAAAAAGCACTTGCGCATCGGCCAGATTTCCTACAGCAATACGCTACCAGTCTATTTGTTTTTTGATCAGGAACGGTTTTGCGACCGTATCGATTTTTTTCAGCAAGTTCCGGCCCAGCTAAATCGCGAGATGGCCGCAGGCAACATTGATGTCGGCCCTATTTCGTCGTTCAGCTATGGCGAGCATGCTGACGATTATTTCGCATTGCCGGGCCTTTCGGTGACGGCAGACGGGAAAGTGCGCTCTATCTATTTGTTCAGCAAGCGTCCGATGGAAGAACTGAACGGCGCGACGGTTTCGCTCACCAATACGTCTGCGACGTCTGTCAATTTGCTGAAAATCATCTTGCAAAAGTTTTTGGGGCTACAGGTCAGCTACAAGACTGAGGAGCCGGATTTGCAGACAATGATGCAGCATGCAGATGCCTGTCTTTTAATCGGGGATGACGCATTGCTTGCATACCGCAACCACAAAGAGTACCATGTATATGATCTAGCGGAACTGTGGAAAAACCAAACCGGATACCCGATGACATTTGCCGTCTGGGCGGTCCGTAAGGCGGCGATCGAGGAGAACGCAGCGCTGCTTGCGGATGTTCACGCTGCTTTTTTAGCTAGCAAAACGAAAAGCCTGGAACTTTTCGATCGCTTGATTGAGGGAGCGATCGAGCGATACGGCGGCAATGCTGAAGGGTGGGACGTTTATTTCCGAGGTTTGTCCTATCATTTCACGGAGCAAGACCGCAAAGGATTGGAACATTATTTTCAATGCGCATACGAAATGGGGCTTTTGCCTTCACCGGTAAAAGTGACGCTTTGGGACGGTACTGCCCATTCGAAAACGACGATAACGAATTAGGTGTGGATGAATGAACCTTGTTGATATCTATCTCCAATTAAAAGGTGATGTGCAATATATTGAAAAAGAGCTGGAGCGTGCGATCGATACGTCGTACGACGAGATGTACAAATCGTCTACCCATCTCTTGAAGGCAGGGGGCAAGCGGATTCGCCCTGTTTTTGTGCTCTTAGGCGGTAAGTGGGGAAACTATGACATAGAAAAGCTCAAACGCGTCGCGGTACCGCTTGAGCTCATCCACATGGCGACGTTGGTGCATGATGACGTGGTCGATGACTCGATGACGCGCCGTGGCAGCCAGACGGTCCGGGCAAAATGGGACAACAAGGTTGCGATGTATGCGGGCGATTACATTTTTGCCAAAGCGCTGCAAATCGCGTCTGAGCTGACAAATCCGCAGATCCACCAGATTTTGGCCAAAGCGATCAATGTGATGTGCAAAGGCGAGATCGAGCAGGTTCGCGACTTGTACAATTTTGATCAAGGGCTGAAAAATTATTTGCGTCGGATCAAGCGGAAGACGGCGTTGTTGATCGCGATTTCCTGCCAGTTGGGCGCTGTCGCATCGGATGCGTCGCCTGATATCGTGCGCCGCATGTTTTTGTACGGCTACAATGTGGGCATGGCATTCCAAATTACCGACGATATTCTCGATTTCACCGGGACGGAAAAGCAGCTGGGCAAACCAGCGGGCAGCGACCTGCGCCAAGGCAATATTACGCTGCCTACGCTTTACAGCATTTCGGTCGGGAAAGACCGGGAGAAGCTCCAGGCTTGGATTCGCGACAATACGCTGACCGACCACATGGACGAGGCAATCAGTCTCATCCGCAAAGGGGAAGGCATCGCTTATGCCAACCAGCTGGCTGAACGCTACATTGCAAGGGCATGCGAACAGCTGGAGCCATTGCCAGCCGGCAAAACGAAGAAGTCTTTGCTCGAGATTGGGCATTACATCATTGGCCGAAAATTCTAAGGGTTGCTTGGCAGCGCCAGTTTTGATACAATTCACGTTGGCGTTATTCGCAAAAAATACATAAGCAAGACGGAGGCTATACAAATGGAAAAAACATTTATCATGATTAAACCTGACGGTGTACAACGCAATCTGATTGGTGAAATCGTTGCTCGCTTCGAGAAAAAAGGTTTCACACTGGTTGGCGGCAAACTGATGAGCGTAAGCCGTGAGCTGGCTGAACAACACTATGCAGAGCACAAAGAGCGTCCTTTCTTTGGTGAGCTGGTAGACTTCATCACTTCTGGCCCTGTATTTGCAATGGTATGGCAAGGTAACAACGTAATCACAACAGCTCGCAACATGATGGGTAAAACAAACCCAGTTGACGCAGCTCCTGGCACGATCCGCGGCGATTTCGCTGTATCTGTTGGCATGAACATCATCCACGGTTCCGACTCCCCGGAAAGCGCTGAGCGTGAAATCGGTCTGTGGTTTGGACAAGATGAGGTTGTTTCCTTCGAGAAAACAATCCAACGCTGGATCTAATCAATCGTTCAAGATATCGACAAAGACTCCCATTTCGGGAGTCTTTTTTTGTCATAACGGCAGGAGAAATGGCGATAAAAGGCGAAATCGCATCTACAGGGTATGGAATTAAAGCTGGGGGGAGCAAGTAACTGGATGGAAGATAGAGATTTTCTACAATTTATTGCTAGTGTTAAACAAAAAACAGGTATCGACCTCGCTTTGTACAAGGAGGCGCAAATGAAGCGCCGCCTCACATCCCTCCGTCTCAAACGAGGCTATCAAAGCTTTACGAGCTATTTCGACGCCATCACAAGAGACAAAGAACTGTTTTATGAGTTTCTGGATCGGATGACGATCAATGTCTCCGAATTTTTTCGCAATCCGAGCCGATGGGATGTGCTGGAGAAGAAAATTTTGCCACGTCTGTCCAAAACGTCGCGCCGACTGAAATGCTGGAGTGCGGCCTGCTCGACAGGGGAGGAACCATATACGCTTGCGCTCATTTTACTGCGCAATCAGCTTTTTCGGGAGTCGACGGTCATCGCTTCCGATATTGATGAAGGGGCATTGATCAAAGCCAAGCAAGGGATCTATACGGATCGTTCCTTGCAAGACTGCCCGAAAGATTTGCTCAGTAAATATTTCGTCAAAGATACGCTAAGCTATCGGATCGCCGATGAGGTGAAAAATCCGATCCAGTTTAAAAAGCACAACTTGCTGGCGGAACAATTTGATAGCGGATTTGACCTGATCATTTGCCGAAATGTAATGATATACTTTACAGAAGAAGCGAAACATGAGCTTTACCACAAGTTCAGTCGTGCCCTCAAGCCGGGCGGCGTCCTGTTCGTAGGTAGCACCGAGCAGATTTTTCAGCCGCAGCAGTATCAATTTGAGGTGGAAGATACATTTTTTTACCGAAAAATCGAGTAAATCCAATGTGCGGAAGTATATACCTCCAAGAACTTTCCAAAAATAAGAAGACCGAGACATTTTATGCATAGGTTGTAAGCGGCTCGCTTGCGAATGGGCTCGCCAAGTCTTCAAGGGGGGTTTTTCATTGGATAAACAAAAAGTCATAGAAGCGTACCGGCGTGGGCTAATTACCCTGCAAGAGTGCGGTCAAATTTTGGGCGCGGAAAAAACGCAGCTGCATGATCTGCTGATGGTTGACCGCTTCCAGCGTCCGGTGCAAACGAACTGAAATAAGGCGAAATGCTTCTCCATTTCGGGAAGCATTTTTGTTTTCTAGATGAAATGAAGGCCACGCCAAAATAACATGCGCGCGACCTAGTTTTCTAATACAGATCGGTATCTGAGACCATTCCGATCCAGTATAAGTGCAACTAAGGCTACGCCAATAAAAGCGTAGGCGCAGCCAAGTTTTCTAATACAGATCCGGAACTGAGACGATTCCGATCCAGCATAAGTGCAACTAAGGCTACGCCAATTAAAAGCGTAGGCGCAGCCAAGTTTTCTAAATAGCAGTTTTCATCACGATGACAGGTGTGATATGATAACGCTTAAAAGCATTAAAGGGTATGCAGAGGGTAGGAGGAGAAAGTAATGAGATACTTAACAGCAGGGGAATCCCACGGACCACAGCTGACCGCGATTATTGAAGGGGTTCCAAGCAACCTGCCGTTTTCTGTGGAGAAAATCAACTTTCAATTGGAGCGGCGTCAAAAAGGTCATGGCCGCGGCCGAAGAATGCAAATCGAAAAAGACCAGGTGAAGGTGCTGTCCGGGGTAAGACACGGATTGACAACAGGGGCGCCGATTACACTGGTCGTTGAAAATAAAGACTGGACCCATTGGCAAAACATCATGAGCGTGGAGCCGGTGGAGGAGGGCGAAGCCCGTCGCCGCGTATCCCGCCCACGTCCAGGACATGCTGACTTAAACGGTGCGATTAAATACCATCAGCGCGATATGCGCAACATCCTCGAGCGTTCAAGCGCACGGGAAACGACGATGCGCGTAGCTGTTGGAGCGGTTGCTCGTCAGCTGCTTGAAGCATTTGGCATTCAAGTTGCCGGACAGGTAACGCAAATCGGAGAGGTAGTAGCGGAGCGAATCGAGCTGCCAATCGACGAACAGATCGAAGTAACCGAAAACTCTCCTGTTCGCTGCTTGGACAAAGACGCTGAGCTAAAAATGATGCAGCTGATCGACAATGCAAAGGAAGACGGAGATTCTCTGGGCGGTATCGTAGAGGTACGTGTAGAAGGATTGCCGATCGGACTTGGTAGCCATGTACAGTGGGATCGCAAACTTGACGGCCGTCTGGCGCAAGCGGTGTTAAGCATCCAGGCGTTTAAAGGCGTTGAAATCGGAATCGGATTCGAAGCAGCGGGCAAGCCTGGATCGCAAGTACACGATGAAATCGTTTGGTCCGAGGAAAATGGCTATACGCGCAGCACCAACCGCGCTGGCGGTTTGGAAGGCAGTATGACAAATGGCATGCCGTTGATCGTGCGCGGCGTAATGAAGCCAATCCCGACGCTGTACAAGCCGCTCATGAGCGTAGACATTGATACGAAGGAGCCGTTCTCTGCAAGCATCGAGCGTTCTGACAGCTGCGCTGTGCCTGCGGCAAGCGTGGTGGCAGAGGCTGCGGTCGCATTTGAGATCGCACGTGCGATGTGTGAAAAGTTCCCGTCTGACTCGCTGGACGACATGCTAGAGAATGTAGTGCAATACAAAGCGTACACGGAGCAATTCTAATGATGAAAACATTGCGTGTAGAACTGGGAGAGCGTTCGTATCCGATTCATATCGGCAAAAATTTGTTGAGCCGCGTGCCTGCGTTTTTGACAGAGGCTGGCGTGTCTGTAAAACAAATGTTGTATGTCATCACCGATGAAAACGTGGCTCCGCTTTATTTAGAGCCACTCTTGCAATCATTGCGTGAATCAGGTTACACGGTGCATTCATCCGTTGTGGCTGGCGGCGAGCAAGCTAAGAGCTTCCATGTGTTTGAACGCGTAATGGGTGAAGTCATTGCGGCAGGGTTGGACCGGAAATCGGTCATTTTGGCGCTGGGTGGCGGCGTGGTCGGCGATCTGTCCGGCTTCGTCGCGGCCTCTTTCATGCGCGGGATTCCATTCATCCAGCTGCCTACCACGCTTCTTGCCCATGACAGTTCTGTAGGCGGTAAAGTTGCGATCAATCACAAGCTGGGCAAAAACTTGATCGGTGCCTTCCACCAGCCGCTTGCGGTTATCTATGATACCGATACGTTGACGAGCTTGCCAAGACGTGAGGTCGCTGCAGGATTTGCCGAAGTGGTCAAGCACGGGTTGATTTCGGCAGAAGAATTTGTAGCCTGGCTCGAAGAAAATGCGGAAGCGTTGAATCAATTGGAGCCGGAATTGATCGCGACGGCCATCGAGCGCGGTTGTGCGATCAAGGCGCAAATCGTCTCGGAAGACGAAACAGAGCAAGACACCCGTGCTCTGCTGAATTTGGGCCATACGTTCGGACATGCCTTTGAAGCAATTGCGGCGTATTCCCAGCTCAATCATGGAGAAGCGATATCGATCGGCATGGGTCTGGCTTCGGAGCTGGCTGAAAAGATGGGATTGTGTGAGCAAGGTGTAAGCGAGCGGACCAAGCGGTTGCTGGCTCGTTATCATCTGCCGACGGAATGGCCGGATGGATTCGATCCATATGACGTATTGGAAGCCATGCGCAGAGACAAAAAAGGTGTCGCGGGCCGGTTCAACCTGATTTTGCCACGAACAATCGGAAAAGTAGAAATCGTAAAAAACGTGGATGAAGCGTTGATCTTGCAGGTAATGCGCGAATCAGCGGGGAGGAGACAGAAATGAGCGTTAGGGCGGTAAGAGGAGCCATCACGGTGGAAACCAACAGCGCGGAAGAGATTTGGTCGGCGACAGAAGAACTGGTGCGTGAAATCGTCGCGAGAAACGATCTGAAAGTAGACGATATAGCCAGCGTGCTCTTTACGACGACCGAGGACTTGAATGCTGCGTTTCCTGCCAAGGGCGCACGCAACCTGGAAGGGTGGGACGATGTGCCACTCACCTGTGCGCAAGAAATTCCGGTTCCTGGCAGCTTGCCACGCTGCATTCGCGTGATGATGCACATCAACACGGAAAAAGGCAACAAGGACATCCATCACGTATTCTTGCGTGAAGCGGTGAAGCTGCGTCCGGATTTGGCAAATCGTTAGTTGACTTTTCACGTGCCCTTAGATTAAGATAATAACCAATCGTTACTTAGCTTTTTGAGTAGAGTGTTTGAGCAGAGTTCAGTTGAGAAGAGTCAGGTTGAGAAGAGATGAGATGAGGAGAAGCTAGGTTTTATAGGCACGGTCTATAAATCCAGGGTTCGCCCTGGATTTTTTTGCATTTCGTGCTGCAAGGGTCGTCATGCGCTTGTATGGCAACACCTTGCATGTCACACATTCCGCTTTCCTCTCATCCTCCAACCCTCTTCCGTACAAAACGAAGAGGTGATTTGTCATGTTTACCCCCACTTTTGCAGAGGTCACATCCTTGGCCCCACAGTATTCCATGATTCCCATTCGCATGACTGTATTAGCCGATCAAGAAACGCCAATCCGGTTGTATCAGAAAATTCGCACCGACAATTCCTTTTTGCTCGAAAGTGTAGAAGGCGGTTCGAGGTGGGCGCGTTATTCGTTCATCGGGCTGAACCCGTTCGAGACGCTAGAGGCGAAAGGAACGGCGATTACTCTGTCACGACGCGATACGCCAATCGTAAAGCAGGAAGGCAATCCGATTGAGCTGTTGCGCGAGAGGATGAAGCAGTATCGCAGTCCGCAGCTTGCCGATTACCCTCGTTTTAGCGGCGGAGCGGTAGGATTTTTCGGATACAATACGCTCCATTACTATGAAGAGTTGCCAGCGCATAAGCGTGAAGTGCTCGATGTGCCGGACCTGCGCTTCCTGTTCGTCGATGAGCTGATCGCATTTGACCATTTGAAGCAGGAAATTCAAGTGATCGTTAATTTGCACATCGAAGGTTCTGAATCGCCTGAAGAGCTGGAACAAAAATACAAGCAAACGTGCGAGCGCATTCGGGAACTGGCTCATCGGATCACCGATGATGCGGCGCACCCGGAACAGAAGCGCCATGTGACATCGGAAGCCGCGCAAGCGAGCAGGCTAACGATCAAGTCGAACATGTCGAAACCTGCTTTCGAACAAATGGTAGAGCGCGCCAAGGACTACATTGCGGCGGGGGACATCTTCCAGGTGGTGCTGTCGCAGCGTTTCACTGTTGATACTGCGCTCGATCCGTTTTCCGTCTATCGTGTACTGCGAACGCTGAACCCGTCTCCTTACATGTACTACCTGCAGTATGCGGACACAACATTGGTTGGAACATCGCCCGAGATTTTGGTCCGCGTTGAGGATAACAAGGTTGAGATTCGGCCGATCGCAGGCACGCGCAAACGCGGCGCAACGGCACGTGAAGATGAAGAGCTGGCGAAAGATTTGCTTGCTGATGAAAAAGAGCGTGCCGAACATACGATGCTGCTCGACCTGGGGCGCAACGACGTAGGCAGAGTTGCACGGTATGGTTCGGTCAAAGTGGAAGAACAGATGGTAATCGAACAATATTCGCACGTCATGCACATGGTGTCACACGTCTCCGGTCAATTGCGCGACGACCTCGATCCGTTCGACGCCGTGCTGTCCGCCTTCCCGGCAGGAACGGTTTCAGGCGCTCCTAAGCTGCGTGCGATGGAAATCATCGCTGAGCTTGAGCCGGATGCGCGTCATACGTATGCTGGCTCGATCGGCTACCTCAGCTTTACCGGCAATATGGATACGTGCATTACGATTCGGACCATTTTGTTCAAAGACAACCAGGCGCACATCCAGGCAGGCGGCGGAATTGTCGCAGACTCCATTCCCGAGATGGAATACCAGGAGTCGGTGAACAAGGCGAGCGCGATGTTCCGGGCTTTGGAAAAGGCAGAGCAACTGTTTCGTCGGGAGGGGGAAAACGTATGCTCCAAGTAGCGATCAACCAAATCATCAGAGGACTTCATTTGAACCGTGAGATGGCACGCCAGGCGATGGGAGAGATCATGGACGGCGCTGCGACACAGGCGCAAATCGGCGCATTCCTAGCATCCCTGCGGTTGAAAGGGGAGCAGACGGAAGAGATCATCGGGTTCGCCCAAGCGATGCGTGAGCGTGCGCTTTCGTTTCCAATCGCCAGTGAACGGCTCGTGGATACGTGCGGCACGGGCGGGGATGGTGCCGACACGTTTAACATTTCCACAGCAGCTGCGATCGTAGCAGCATCGGCTGGTGTTGAAATCGCAAAACATGGCAATCGCGCTGTTTCGAGCAAAAGCGGGAGTGCCGATGTGCTCGAGGCGATGGGAATTCCGATTTCGCTTTCTCCGGAAGCTGCTGCTGATTGCTTGCGTCAAACCAACCTGGCGTTCTTGTTTGCCCCGCTCTATCATCAAGCGATGAAACACGCGGCAGGCGCGCGCAAGGAGCTGGCGATCCGCACCGTATTTAATTTGCTGGGTCCACTGTGCAACCCGGCACGGGCCAAACGGCAGCTGCTCGGCATCTACGATCGCAAGCTATTGCCTGTGATTGCCGAAGTGTTGGGTGAGCTGGGTGTCGATCGTGCTCTTGTTGTCGCGGGCGATGACGGATTGGATGAGCTGACCGTAACCGGGCCAAGCCAAATCGCGGAGCTGCGCGATGGCGTGGTCACGACCTATACGATTGAACCAACGCAGTTCGGGCTGGGCACATACCAGCTCGAAGCGCTCCGCGGCGGAGATGCCGCATTGAATGCCACAATCATCCGCGAAGTGTTTTATGGGAAACGTGGGGCTGCTAGAGATATCGTCCTGCTGAATGCCGGAGCGATCCTGTATTTGGCTGATCGGGTACCATCCTTGGAAATCGGCGTCATCCGTGCGGCAGAGCTGATCGACCGTGGAGACGTCATCGCAAAATTGAACGAGATTCGCGAGGTTGCAGGAGGAATGACGCATGCTTCATAAAATCGTCGAAACGAAAAAAGAAGAGCTCGCGGTGTTGAAAAAAACAACGGGAATCTACGATCTGCTTACACAGGCAGAGGCGATGGGAGCGACGCGGGGCTATATCCGTTCGTTGACCCAAAGTGAACGCAATGTGAGTGTAATCGCAGAGGTGAAAAAGGCATCTCCATCTAAAGGGATCATTCGTGCAGATTTTCATCCTGTAGAAATTGCAAAAGCATATGAAGCGGCACGAGTGGAGGCCATTTCCGTATTGACCGATGTGAACTATTTTCAAGGCTCGCTTTCTTACTTGCGAGACATTCGCCAGGCCGTATCGGTTCCGCTTTTGCGCAAAGATTTTCTCATCGATGAGCTGCAGGTTGTGGAGGCGCGCGCGAACGGAGCCGACTGCATCCTGTTGATTGCGGCGATTCTCGATGAAGAGCAGCTGCGCCACTTGCACCAAACGGCGGCATCTCTGACGCTTGATGTATTGATAGAAGTACACAATCAAGAGGAACTCGAAAAAGTTTATCGTGCTGTCACTCCAAAACTACTTGGTATCAACAATCGGAATCTTCGCACGTTTACGACTGATTTGGCGACGACGGCAGAATTGATCAAACAGATCCCCGGCATTCCGGTGGTCAGCGAAAGTGGCATTGCTGGACCGGATGATCTGTGTTTTGTGCAAGAGGCAGGAGTGCGTTCTGTGCTGATTGGTGAGCATTTCATGCGGCAGGATGACATCGTTCAAGCGGTGATTGGACTGATGGGCGAACGATCGGCTGCGAAAGCGGGGGAAGCGTAATGACGCATGTGAAAATTTGCGGCATCCGCACGCAAGAGACGTTGCAGCTGCTCGTTGAATTGCAGGTAGACTATGTCGGCTTCGTGTTTGCGCCGAGCAAACGCCAGATCAGCGGCTTGGAAGCAGGACGTTTGCTCGCCGCGGTCGAAAATCATCCGGTTCCAGTCGGAGTTTTTGTGAATCCGACGGTCGAAGAGCTTGACGAGGTGCTCAGATATGCGAACCTCGATGTGATCCAGCTACATGGACAGGAGAGTCCGGCTTTTTGCGCGGAAGTGAAAGAGCGGTTTGGCAAAAAGGTGTGGAAGGCGATCTCCGTGGGTAAGCCCGGATTTTCCGCATCCTCGCTTGCGCAATACCGCCCGAGTGTAGATGGTTATTTGTTTGATACGTATTCAGCCGACATGGCAGGGGGCACGGGCAAACGCTTCGATTGGGCGGCGATTCCGCAACTGATGGAAGAGACCGCGGGTCAGGCAAGCGTTTTCGCCGGTGGTATCGATGGGCAAAATGTCGGGGAGCTGCTCGCTTCCTTTGCGCCGCAGGCGATCGATGTTTCGAGCGGTGTCGAAACCGATGGCGTGAAAGATGAACAGAAGCTTCGAGAATTCATGAAAAGGGTGAGAGAAAATGTCCCAAACCATATTTCCTAAAACAACCGTACCTGACGCAAGCGGTCGGTTCGGATCGTTCGGCGGCAAATTTGTTCCGGAAACGCTGATGACGGCTCTGGAAGAACTAGAGGCTGCTTTTGCAGAAGCGCAGAAAGACCCGGCATTCACGAACGAGCTGAATCAATTGCTGCGTTACTACTCCGGCCGTCCAACGCCACTCTATTACGCAGAGCAGCTGAGCGAAACGCTCGGGGGAGCGCGTATTTTCCTCAAGCGCGAGGATTTAAACCATACAGGTGCACATAAGCTCAACAACGCGCTCGGCCAAGGATTGCTGGCGAAGCGAATGGGGAAAAAATCAATCATCGCCGAAACCGGCGCAGGCCAGCATGGCGTGGCGAGCGCGACGGTGGCAGCGCGGCTCGGCCTTTCCTGTAAAGTGTTTATGGGGGAAGAAGACATTCGTCGCCAAGCTCTCAACGTGTTCCGGATGAAGCTGCTCGGAGCTGAGGTTGTGCCGGCTCTGTCGGGTACGCGAACACTGAAAGACGCGACGAATGAGGCGATCCGGTATTGGGTTTCACAAGTGGACGAGACGTTTTATGTGATCGGGTCCGTCGTGGGTCCGCATCCATACCCTTACATGGTTCGCGAGTTCCAAAAGATTATCGGGGAAGAAACGCGCCGCCAGGTACAGGAGCAGCTGGGACGTCTGCCAGACGAGGTCATTGCTTGCGTCGGCGGCGGCAGCAATGCGATCGGTATGTTTTATCCGTTTTTACAGGACGATGTGAAGCTGCGCGGTGTAGAGGCTGCTGGACATGGCATCGATACGACGAAGCATGCCGTTACACTGACATTAGGCCGCCCAGGTGTGATTCACGGCGCGATGACCTATTTGCTGCAGGATGAGTTCGGGCAAGTGCAAGAGGCTCATTCCATCTCGGCTGGTCTCGATTATCCGGGGGTTGGACCTGAGCATGCCTATTTGAAAGACACGGAACGGGTCAACTACACGTCAGTCACTGACGACGAGGCGCTTCATGCCGTGGAACTGTTGTGCCGCACGGAAGGCATCATTCCGGCATTGGAAAGCGCGCATGCATTGGCGGAAACAATCAAGGTTGCACCGACCAAAAGCAAAGATTACGCAATCGTTGTATGCTTATCCGGCCGCGGCGATAAAGATGTGAATACGATCCAAGAAGCACTGGAAAAGAAAATGAAGGGGGATCACTAAGATGAGTCAAGCGACAAACCGCATTGATCAACTATTTGCCGACCGGTCGAAGAAACGGTTCATCCCGTTTCTGACTATCGGTGATCCTTCGATTGAGCTGAGCTTTGCATTGGTGAAAGAGATTATCGCTGCTGGCGCGGATGCCATCGAGCTAGGGGTGCCGTATTCAGACCCGCTCGCAGACGGACCGACGATCCAACGCGCCTCCCAGCGCGCATTAGCTGGTCAAGTGTCCATTCGTGATGTGATTATGCTCGTCTCCCGGCTTCGTCAGGCTGGCGTCGAGGCTCCGCTAATCCTGTTTACGTATGTGAATCCCGTGCTGCAATACGGATTGGAGCGTTTTTTCGCGGATTTGGCGGCAAACGGAGCAGATGGCGTCATCATTCCAGACTTGCCAATCGAAGAGAATGAGGAGGCAGTGCGGATTGCAAAGGAGCATGACCTACACGTAATATCGTTGGTCGCACCGACGTCAGATTCGCGGATCGCCAAAATCGGGCAAAAGGCAGAAGGCTTCCTCTATTGCGTATCATCGCTCGGCGTGACGGGCACGCGCTCAAGTCTGCGCGGTGACTTAGACCAATTCCTCGGCAAAGTGCGCGAAAGCACGAACGCGCCGATCGCGGTCGGATTCGGCATCTCTACACCGGAGCAAGTGAAAGATGTCGCTACGTACGCAGACGCCGTCATTGTCGGCAGTGCAATCGTGCAGGAAATCGAGCGGAATTTACCTCTGCTGAAAGCGGAAGAAAGCCTCCAAGAAGGAATTGGGAACGTAAAAACCTTTGTACAAAATTTAGCAAGTGCGTTACAATAACCAAAAAACCTGTTTGGAGTGACATACATGCTACCAAAAGAACGAATCTTAGGTGTACCTGTGTATCAACCAGGCAAGCCTATCGATGAAGTGAAGCGTGAACTGGGGCTGACAGAGGTTATTAAGCTGGCCTCCAACGAAAACCCATATGGCTATTCCCTGAAAGCAAAAGAAGCGATCATCGATCATTTGAACGATCTGGCGTTGTATCCGGATGGCGGCACGATGGAGCTGCGCTGGGATTTGGCCAAATTTTTGCAAGTCAAGCCGGAGCAGCTGATTTTCGGTAACGGCTCTGACGAAATTTTGCAAATGATCTGCCGCACCTATTTGGGTGAAGGCGTCAATACGGTAATGGCAACGCAAACGTTTTCCCAATACCGTTCCAATGCAACGATCGATGGAGCGGAGCTGATTGAAGTTCCTTTGAAAAACGGTGTGCACGATCTCGAAGCGATGGCAGCTGCTGTCAACGAGAAAACCCGTGTTCTCTGGGTGTGCAATCCGAACAACCCTTCTGGTACAATTAATACCGAAGCGGAGCTGCTTCAACTGTTGGACAAAGTATCTTCCGACGTCTTGGTCGTGCTGGATGAAGCGTATTACGAATATGTTGTGGATGCCGAGTATCCGCAAACGGTACCGCTTTTGGACAAATATCCGAATCTGATCATTCTCCGCACGTTCTCGAAAATTTACGGCTTGGCAGCGATGCGTATCGGATACGGAATCGCTTCCGAAAAAGTAATCAACGACTTGAATCACGTGCGCGAGCCATTCAATACAGGCTCCTTGTCACAAGTAGCTGCCCGCGCAGCGCTTACCGACCAGGAGTTCGTCGCGAAATGCCGCGAGCTGAACCGCCAAGGCATGAAACAGCTGACTGACAAATTCGATGAGTGGGGCTTGTCTTACTACCCATCGCAAACCAACTTCATTTTGGTCGATTTCAAGCAAGATTCGACAGAGCTGTTCCAAAAGCTGTTGAAAAACGGACTGATCGTACGATCCGGCGCAGCGCTGGGCTTCCCAGGCTACCAACGGATCACGGTTGGCACGCCTGAGCAGAACGCCAAGCTGCTCACTGTATTGGAAAACCTGCTGCAGGAAACTGTCAGTAAATAAGTAAGGCCTAATGGGATGCCGGCATCGTGACCGGCATCTTTTCGCACTGGGCACTAACACACTTTAAAGAGAGAAAGAGGCCGTGGAGATGAAAACGACAATCGCAATGCTGGGAATCGGCCTGATCGGCGGTTCGCTCGCATTGTCACTGCGCAATGATCCCGACAACCGGATTATCGGCTTTGATGTTCGGGAGGACTTTATCGACAAAGGATTAAACAAGGGATTGATCCATGCAGGGACAACTGACCTGCAGACAGCTGTGCGCGAGGCCGACATTATCATCTGTGCAACGCCTGTCGAGCAGATTTATGCCTTGTTGAATCAATTGTCTACGCTTATGTTAAAACCTGGGGTGATAATATCCGACGTGGGCAGCACCAAAGCCGGCATCGTAGAGTATGCCGGCGAGCTGTTTTCATCTGACATCACTTTCATAGGTGGGCACCCGATGGCTGGTTCTCATAAGTCCGGCGTCGAGGCGGCGCTTGAGCGGCTGTTCGAAAATGCCTACTATGTATTGACGCCTGGCCCCAACACACCGGCAGAGAAGCTGTCCCGCCTGTCAGCGCTCGTTTCCTTGACCAATGCAAAAGTAATCGTCATGGATGCGCACGAGCATGACCGCGTCGTCGGCGCCGTGAGCCACTTCCCGCATATCATCGCCGCTCTGCTCGTCAATTTGGTCGGCGGATACAACGAGGAGAACGAATGGCACCGCCGTCTGGCTGCAGGCGGCTTTCGCGACATCACCCGGATCGCATCGAGCAATCCGCGGATGTGGCGCGATGTACTGCTGAACAATCGGGAGTACATGTTGAAGATGGGTGACGATTGGAAGCGATCGATGGATCAGATCCTCGATTTGGTCGCAGAAGGTAATGGGGACGAGATTGAACGATTTTTCCGCGAAGCGCGCAATTTCCGCGAGGGATTACCTGAGCGTCAAAAAGGTGCGCTGCCAGCACTCTACGATTTGTACATCGATATTCCCGACCACCCGGGCGAGATCGGCAGAATCACGACGTTGCTCGGGACCAAAAACATCAACATCACAAATCTGCAAATTCTTGAAGCGCGCGAGGATATGCTCGGCGTCCTGCGCATCACCTTCCGCAACGAGAACGAGCTGGAAAAAGGGGAAGCGATGCTGCGCTTCTTCGAGTACAATGTGTACCGCAGAGAATAGACGATAGGGGACGTGGAATTTTTGTTACGCATACAAAAAGTGAAGAGCATTCAAGGGACCGTGCGTGTCCCTGGGGATAAATCGATTTCACACCGTGCCGTCATGTTTGGCGCATTGGCAGAGGGGACAACCACCATCAGCGGCTTTTTGCCTGGTGCAGACTGTTTGAGCACGATCAGCTGTTTCCGCCGTATGGGTATTCAAATTGAACAGCAGGACGATCAAGTGGTCGTGCACGGAAAAGGATGGTTTGGGCTTGAGGAGCCGAAAGAGAAGCTGGATGTAGGCAATTCAGGGACCACGATCCGCCTCATTTCTGGAATCCTGTCGACCCAGCCGTTTCATGTCGTACTCGAAGGCGATGAATCGATTGCCAAGCGTCCGATGCGCCGAGTAGTAGGTCCACTGCGACAAATGGGGGCGAAAATCGACGGCCGCAAAAACGGCGAGTTTACGCCGCTCGCGATTCGCGGCACAGAGCTCAGCGGCATACAGTATGATTCTCCAGTTGCGAGTGCGCAGGTCAAATCAGCGATCCTGCTTGCAGGCTTGCAGGCAAAAGGTGTGACGAGCGTGAACGAGCCTCATCTTTCCCGTGACCATACGGAGCGGATGCTCGCTGCTTTCGGCGTCCAAGTGGTTCGCGACGGGCTCACGGTTTCCGTCGAAGGCGGACAACGTTTGGTAGGACGCGAAATTTCTGTCCCAGGGGATATTTCTTCTGCAGCGTTCTTGATCGCTGCGGTCATGATGGTGCCAGGCAGCTCGCTAGTCATTGAAAACGTGGGCATGAATCCGACCCGCACAGGCATCGTCGATGTCGTTCGCGCGATGGGTGGACGCATCGATCTCGTGAACGAGCGAGTGGTCAACGAAGAGCCGGTTGCCGACCTGCACGTATTCCATTCTGAGCTGACAGGCACGGTCGTTGAAGGAGAAATCATTCCGCGGTTGATCGACGAAATCCCAGTGATTGCGGTATTGGCTTCGCAAGCGAGCGGAACGACACTGATCCGCGATGCCGAAGAATTGAAGGTGAAGGAGACAGACCGCATTGCGACGGTTGTATCCGAGTTGTCCAAGTTCGGGGCGAACATCACGCCAACGGATGACGGCATGATCATCAAGGGTAAAACATCGCTGAAAGCCGCCTCAATCGATAGCATGGGTGACCACCGGATCGGGATGGCGATGGCGATCGCCGGTTTGTCGGCAGAAGGGGTGACGCAGATCGCAAACGCAGAGGCGATCAATGTGTCATTCCCTGGTTTCGCGGCTTTGCTCGATTCGATTTCAAGCAAATAAGAAGCGGGCATAAAAGCTGCCTAAAATAAAGGACAACCTTTCGGGGTTGTCCTTTAAAAAAATATTTGACAGTTGATAAGATTTGAATATAATTAAAAGTACAGTATGGTTTCTCTCCACTCCTATCCAATATAATTAGCACGGGTGTGCTGCCGCCGTTTGAATGCGCTTACATATAAACGGCGGTTCTTTTTTTTTATCTCCTTCATATGCTTGTACCATGATAGGTGTGATAGGCATAGCGGAGGGATAAAAATGGGACAAGACATCTTGCAAATACGAGGCGGAACGATTGTTTCCGCTTATGGAATGCGTGTGGCCGACCTTTGGGTACAAGATGGCAAAGTGAAGCGGATTTCTTGTGAAACGCCGGAGCCGGTGGTACCACGTTATGCTTCGTATGTAGAAACAATCGATGCGAGCAATTATTATATCATGCCTGGGTTTGTGTCATTCACACGCATGCAAGCTCGCCAGCTTCGCGATGCGGATCACTATATGGCAACGATATTCGGCTTCATCCAAAAAGGAATTACCATGCTGATCGACACGATAGCGCTCGAGCCATGGATGGATCACAAGCAATCAGCCTATCAACTGGCGACACATTTTAATAGTCCGTTAGATTATGCATGCCAGTTCTCCCTGGAAGCCGGGCAATGCACGCCAAAGCGCGTTCGCGAGCTGGCAGGTGTGGGTGGCGTCCGGCTGGTGCAGGTTCGCGTGAGAGATGCGGCAGAGCTGGACAAGCTGAATTGGGACAAGCTTGCTTCCGTTTTGCACTTTTACCGTCTCTCGCTGGAGCTTAACATAATCAACCGGGAGGAACTCACACACGAACAGCGCCGAGAGATCATTGGGCGCTGGCTTCATCATACACAACGTGGAAGAATCCATTCCTTGATCGGACATGCCAATCCGTTTGATCTATCCTTAAACGCACCTTATTATGCAAACACCCATCTGGACGTCAAACAGTGCCACGCGGTGTTCGCCTATTTGATCGCCCATTGGCATCATTATCTGCCCGTCATGTGCGGTCCGGAACAAATCGTTCTTCCGCCGAAACGAAGGGCGTGGAATCCTGATGATGTGCTGCCACTCATTGCACGGCTCGCGAGCGCCAATGCAGCGAAAGCGGCGGGCTGCTATCCGCAAAAAGGGGCGATCTTGCCTGGGGCAGACGCAGATTTATTTTTTTTACATAAAGATGAATGGTTGACAAATTTTGATTTATCAACTAACTTGAATTTTAGCGAAAACTGTCTTCCTGCGCGCGTGATGTCCCGTGGAAGATGGGTGTACCAGGATGGAGTCCACCAAGCGACCCCAGGGTCTGGAAAGCTACTCCGCGGCTTGAAGCCATTTTCCTACGTGCTATAACCCCATTTGGGGCTTTTTCTTCGCCCATCAGCCATAGTAAAATAGTTAGCATCTGCCAAGTATTATGTCGAAACATTTCACCTACATGCATCGTCATAGCTTTTTAGAAAAATCTTTTAAACCAAGCGCAACTTTTCTAAACCCTGCTGGTCTAATTAAGTAAGATCGAACAGGGGATTGGAATCGCCTAGGGGGTATACCTGAGAATGACCGATTCCCAGTTAATCCGTGTTATAAAAGAAGGTAACGTTGAAAGCTACGCGGAAATCATTCGCCGCTACGAGAAAAAAATTCATGCGTTCGTCAGTCATATGCTGCGGCAAGCCCATTTGGAGCATATTGCCGAAGACCTTTGCCAGGAAACGTTCTACAAAGCTTACAAAAGCATTGAATCGTTTCGTGATGTTGAGGCTACCTTTTCCACATGGCTTTACACCATTGCGCGCAATACCGTTTTGAGCGAGCTACGCAAAAGCCGCAATTCCGATATGTATCTGGAAGATACGCTGCAAGTCCCGGCAGTTGCGTATGAACGCTTGCCAGAGCAGCAAATCTTGAAAAACGAACGGGAGGTTTTGGTTCGCCAAGCGATTAACAGCCTTCCTGAAAAACAGCGTTCGGCTTTGATCTTACGTGAATATGAACAAATGGATTACAATGAGATCGCCACGATCCTTGATCTGACCGTTAGCTCCGTGAAGTCACTTTTGTTCCGGGCGCGACAGAGCATCAAGGGAGAGCTGGAATCTTATTTCTTAGACAACCGATTGGATGAAGCCGAAGGGATGAACAAGACATGAAATGCGATGAAGCACAGGAGCTGCTAACTGAATACCTCGATGATCAACTGCCAGAGGTGACACGTCGGCGCGTTGACAATCATTTGGGCAGATGCTCTGCTTGTCGCGCGGAATATTCGATTTGGCAAGAAAGCAATGATTGGATCAAGGTGGAAAAGGATCATTATGCCACCGTGTCAGCCCCATCGATCGTAGACGCCGTTATGGCGCGGATTTTATCGGAAGAAAAATGGGCGATCCCAATTGGTAAAAAAGTGTTTACCCTGACAGCGAGAATGCGTTGGCTTAGTGCGAGCGCTGCCGTTATTTTGTTGATGATCTGTTCGTTCACGCTCATTCACCAGTCTGGTGACCAGGGGGATTTGGCGAGTGGCTCATTGCTGCCGGTTGGCGATACGCTGACGATGGTCGCTTCTGCAAAAGCACCGGTCGTCTCAGCTTCCATGCAGACGGATGATGGTACATATGTGGTAGAGCCAGAAGCACAAGCAGTGAAGGCGATCAACCCAAACGATTTTGAAACAACATCCCCGCAACTGTTATCAACGAACGAAGACACAGAATCGTCAAAGGGAAACCATGGTCTAATCCTCAGTTTTTTTGGTATACTGATTACCGTGTTGTCCATGAGCTGGTTAAACAGGGCCTGAATATACACATTGATGAAAAGACCGTCGACTGACGGTCTTTTCCGCCAGCAGCGAAGATGTTGCAAAGGCGAACTGACGGAGGTGAGAGACAAATGCCGAAAAAATGGTTACAAGTCATTGACGAGGCAGTGAAAAAGATCGAGAGCGACGAGATCGAGCTGGGAATCCAAGTCTTGCAAAAAGTACAGGAGCACGGCAAAGAAATTCCAGAGGTCATGCTGTACTTGGCTGATGTGTGGTACCAGCTGGGCCATTTACAGGAAGCAAGCGATCTGATAGGGAATATGCTGGAGCACCCGAAGCTGAATGCCGAGATGAGAGCGGAATTTTCGCTGATGCAGGCAGAGATCGCGTTGGATGAAGGGAACTTTGAACTGGCTGAAGACATGCTGTTCCCGTTGCGCGAGGGAGGCTACGATGGTGTCGAGCTGTATTTGCTGCTCGCGGACTTATATGCGATGCAGGATCTGGATGAAGTCGCTGCCAAACACTTGGAGACGGCATTGTCCAAAGATCCGGATAACCAAGAAATCAAAGCAGCTTTGAGCGAAATGTACATACGTGCCGGACAATTCAGTTTGGCGGGGCAATACTTACAGCAGCTTGATGAACCGAACGCAGCTTCGCTGTTATTCCACGGAAGAACCTTGGCGCAATTGGGCCAGTTTGAGCAGGCGTATGAAGCATACGTACAGGCGGTTGCATTCGATCCGACAGCAGAAGCGCTGTATGGCGCGGGACTGATGTCGTTTCATATCGGTAGGCTTGAGGAAGCGCGCCAGCATGTAGAGCAGCTGCTTGCGCTCGATGAAGAGTATGTGACGGCTTATCCGCTGTTGAGCGACATTTATTTGTCGGCTGGCAAAACGGAAGCGGCGATCGAGGCGTTGAAGCAATATGTCGAGCTGTCGGGCTTTGATCTGGACCATGTCAAGCGGTTGGTCGCTCTTTTGACACAAGCGGGTCGCTATGAAGAGGCGAAACAATATCAGCAGTTGTTCGATTCCTGGAACGCGGCAGAGGAAGAGGAACAAGTATAGAGAGCGTGCATCTTACGGGATGCATGCTCTCTTTTTGTTTAGGATGTATAAAACTGGTAAGAATGGGAGTATATCCGAAATGGAGGGAAGGGATTTGCGATGAATTTGGCTGAGATATTGGTATTTACGGATATCAGACAGCTCCATCAGATGGCCGTACATTACGGCTGCGAGTGCAACCCTCATTCCAAAAATGAATTGATCACCTCGCTGCTTCAGAACCTTCGGCGCAGGCAAACAGTCGCCGATGAGGTGGAACGATTGGCTCCAGATGAGGCGCATTTTCTCTTCCTGCTTTTTTTGGACAAAAGAATTGTCGTTTCACTGGAAGACTTGATGGCGAAAACGGGAGTTGTACTCCATCACCTGAAGGAGAAGAAACAGGAGCAGGGACGCAAGTTGATTGCGAATGCGTTACGGCGCGGGTGGATTTTTCCTGCGAAAAACAAACCGATCGGCCAGTATCAAGTGCCTACAGACATTCGTGAGCCATACATCCGTGAGTGGATTTCAAGATGGAAGCTGACGCAGCCAGATGAGGAGCCGGAAGTGTTGGCGTATCGAGATGAAGGCCATGCGCTGGTCGATGATTGCTACAGGTTACTTTCGTTTCTCAGTAAAGAGCCTGTGCCGTTGACAGGTGACGGGGGCATGTACAAGCGTTATCAGACGCAGCTCCTCTCGTTTTTATCCGTCAAGGAGGAGCCGTTGGCACCGCAAAAATGGCGCTTTGGCTATGGACTCCATTTTGACCAGTATCCCGATCGCTTTTCTTTACTCTATGACTTTTGCTACTATCACCGCTGGATCAAGGAAGAAGCTGGGACCGTACAGCTCACGGAGCAAGGCGCATCGCTGCTTGGTCAGCCGCCGTCGCCAACACTCTATGATGATGCCATCCGCTTCTGGCAGCGGGTGTACAAGCGGGCGGTGCCGAACTTGCCGATGCTCATCCAGCTCATTCCGTGGATGTCAGGTGGAAAGTGGGTATCACAGGAGAGCTTGAAACAAATCTTGCTGCCATGGCTCAAACCGTTTTACTATGACGAGCCAGAAGCCATTCTCGTGCAGCGCGTGCTTAAAATGATGGTTCACCTTGGGCTTCTGAAGGTAGGGCAGCGCGCGGATGAGGAATGGGTGTATGCAAGCACAGAATCGTCACTAACTTGGTTACAGACATATAACGGCTTTACTGAAACGATTATTTTGTTGAAATGAGGGATTGCAATGGAGAGCTCGCATTACCTGAGAAGTAATTTGGTGTCAGGATTGTTATCGGAAATGATTATCGATGAGCAGGTCAGACAGTTCCGTAAGAGATCGCTCTACGATGAAATCGATCTGGCTCTGGAAAAACGGAATCGGGAGCATTTTCTTACCCTCACCAACGAGCTGCGCACGATTCTTGCGTATGAACAATCTGTTTCAGGATGATTGCTTGCCACTCCAATTCATGTTAATCTAACTGCAGATTTTCATGAAATGAGGAGAGCTTGATGCAATGGATATGGGATGATGTAGAAAAGTGGGAGGAGTTGCGGCCATATGTGGATACCGCACTGCTCCCTTCTTATTATTACGACGAGAATGTGGACATACCAGAGCATGTCCTACGCATGGGGTATTTAATGAAGCTTGCAGTTGCGGTCGAGCAACGCTTAAAAGGCCGCGTGCTCTTGTATCCGCTTACGTACCAAACGGGGGAAAAGGGCGGCGCATGGAAGGTGCCAGGTTCGTTCGGTTACTATTTTATCCTGCGATTCACCGGGCATTCACTGCTGCCAGAAGCGACCGATGCAGAAGCAAAAGTAGAGATCTTAACGGTGGGCGACGAAGATCTTGAATCAAGCGTGCGTTTTGACATCACTGTCGATGTATTGTGCCAAACGATCTTAAAAAATTGGCAGGGAAATCGATAGCGTTTTCAGTTTTGGGTCATACTACAAAAGAAATCAATCCAACTAGCATTATATGGTGAGGGTAATTTTGACAATTTCTCAACAAAATTAATCTAAGCCATATATATGAAGGGTCTTGTTCCCTGATATTCTTGACATACGACTAGGGCGTTAGCTATTATTGGAACTGACCTAGTATATGAATTTTGCTTGTGTATGTGGAATCCTTCGTTGCGTAACTTTACAGGATAAGGAGGGAAAATAGGATGAGTGGAAGTGGAAAACGCGAAATTTCAAGACGCACGTTCTTGAACTATGCTCTCATGGGAACGGGCGGCTTTCTTGCTGCTGGCATGATTACGCCAATGATCCGTTTTGCGATCGACCCAGTGCTGAAGCATTCAGCTGGTGGAGATAGAGTGGCAGTTGGAAGCCCTGATGAATTCGGAGCAGATCCGAAGCGTGTTGAATTCAAGGTTCACACCAAGGACGGTTGGTATGAAACGGAAACAACAATGACGGCTTGGGTCACCAAGGATGAAAAGGGTCAAATTCTGGCTCTGTCTCCAGTCTGTAAGCATTTGGGCTGTACCGTAGACTGGAATACGAGCCCAGAGCACCCAAACGAGTATTTCTGCCCATGCCATATGGGTCGTTACTCCGTGAAAGGCGAACACATTTTGAACACCCCGCCTCTGAAATCGCTAGACGAATACGAGTCGGAAGTGAAAGACGGCAAGCTCTATTTAGGTAAAATCATTCCAAATCCTCGACCGGGGGTGAACGGCTAACATGATCCAGAAAGTTTATGACTGGGTGGATGAACGGCTCAATATTACCCCGATGTGGCGTGATATTGCTGACCATGAAGTACCAGAGCACGTGAACCCGGCGCACCATTTCTCCGCGTTCGTATACTGCTTTGGCGGATTGACGTTCTTCATCACAGTAATCCAAATCCTGTCTGGTATGTTCTTGACCATGTATTATGTTCCAGACATTATTAATGCTTATGAATCCGTCAAATATCTTCAAAACGAGGTTGCTTTCGGTGTAATCGTGCGCGGCATGCATCACTGGGGAGCGAGCTTGGTCATTGTTATGATGTTCTTACATACGCTGCGCGTGTTCTTCACCGGTTCGTTCAAACGTCCGCGTGAAATGAACTGGGTTGTCGGTATGCTGATTTTCTTCATCATGTTGGGCCTTGGTTTCACAGGCTATCTCTTGCCTTGGGACAACACAGCGTATTTTGCAACCAAAGTAGGTCTGCAAATCGCTGACACGGTACCACTAATTGGTCCTTATCTTAAAGTGTTACTCACCGGCGGCGATATCGTAGGTGCGCAAACGCTGGCTCGCTTCTTTGCGATTCACGTATTCTTCCTGCCAGGCGCTTTGCTTGGTTTGCTAGGTGCGCACTTCGTGATGATCCGGGTACAAGGTATTTCCGGACCGCTATAATGTGTCTTCGACATTAAGGAGGAAATAGCATGGCAAAAGTCGATAAAGATGCTACCTTCGTTGGAGACTCACGTGTGAGAGCGAAGCGCATCCCAAACATTTCCCCGTCTTATGCGGATTTCCCAGGAAAATCGGAACCATTTATGCCGAACTTCCTGTTGAAAGAGTGGATGGTTGCTGCGGTTGGTCTGGTCGCGTACCTGATCTTGACCGTATCTCATCCATCGCCGCTGACGGATAAGGCGAATCCGAACGATACGTCGTTCGTTCCGTTGCCTGACTGGTACTTCCTGTTTCTGTACCAGCTTTTGAAATATCCGTGGGCTTCCGGTGACTGGGTAATGATCGGTATCATCGGTGTACCACTCGTTGCTTTCGGTGGCTTGTTGCTTGCTCCTTGGTTGGATGGAGGTAAAGAACGCCGTCCTTCCCGTCGCCCGGTTGCGACAGGAATCATGTTGGTCTCCTTGGTGGGCCTGTTCTACTTGACATGGGCTGCGATGGATGAGCACAACAAACACGCACCGGCAGCCAGCCATTCCGGCGGAGGCTCTGCTGCAGCGCCAGCTGCCAAAGCTGATCCAAGCTTCAAACCGGATCAACTGTGGACCGCTCAGCAAAGTTGTAAGGGTTGCCATGGGCAAAACATGGAAGGCATGATGGGTCCGAACTTGCAAAAGATCGGTGCCCAACTGGATGCTTCCCAAATTGAAGAAGTAATTAAAAATGGTAAGGGCGGAATGCCACCAGGCATGTTCAAAGGTAGCGATGAAGACCGCAAAAAACTTGCCGAATACCTTGCTTCTTTAAAATAGGCTCATCAAGCAAAAGCTGGCCTGATCAAATCGGTCAGCTTTTGCTTTCCTGTCTTTCTAATAGCCTTTTTTCAGAAGAATACATATCTTCAACATGGGAGACGATTCAGATGAGATGGATGTGGGAGTGGTTTTCGGATTCGTTGGGGAAATCATGGTTCCTGTGGATTCTCTTTTTCATCAATCTAGGCGGAACCATTTACGGCTTTATTTGGTATAAAGCCCAATTGGAAGCAACGGAACCGGCCATATTTCGGATATTTGTGCCAGATAGCCCGACAGGAAGCGGTCTATTTACTTTGGTTATCCTTACTTACATCATTGGACGACACGTACCATTGTTAGAGGCACTAGCCGGAATCACCAACTTTAAGTACGGGATCTGGGCCGTAGCTGTCATTTTTGCTGGATGGGCGTTGGGAGACGAGCTGCAATGGCAACAAGTCATGCTCGTTTGCTCGCATTTGGGGATGGCAATCGAATCCTTGCTTTATGCCCGTTTCTATAAATTGAGCTGGCTTGTAGTCGGTTTCGCTTCCCTTTGGACGCTGAACAACGATTTCGTCGACTATGTCATGGATCTCCATCCGTACTTGCCTGAAGTGCTCGATCCTTATTCCGGAATCGTCGGGCTATGCACCGTAGCATTGAGTATCATTTCAATCGCTGTCATTTGGACGATTAACGTAAAAAATCAACAAAATGAGGTCTAATCTTGTCCTTCTTTCCATAGGCTGTAGTATGGGAAAGGAGGTTTTTTCTTTTGCGAAAAAACATAAAAATACTTTTGCTGCTTCTCGTTACAGGATTAGCGCTTTCCTGGCCCATGTACACCATCTTGTCTTCCATGGAAAAGTCAGACGAGCAGCAGCAATTTTCACGGGTAGATAAATTGGCGGAAGAGTTGCTTGTGTTGACCAAAAAAGGGGACATGGAGCAAGCGCGCATCAAAATTCAAAACCTCGCCGACATTTTTCCAAGCCAAACGCTCCCCGTATCGATAAAGATCGAAAGCTTGAACGCGGTCACGCAATCCATTTTGGCCGCGCGCAATGTGTTTTCCGCAGGGAAAGCGGACGATGACAAACTGCTTTGGCATGCGACACAGGTGCGTGTTGCGATCGACGCACTCACGCATCCAAACCAGGCGATGTGGCGCAATTATTACACTTCTTTTACGAGTCAAATGCAAAATTTGATGTCGGCATCCGTAGAGCGGGATGCAGAGGAGCTGCGCGACCAGTTCGCCGAAAATTATCGGCTGTTTTTAGCGATCAAGCCGGCGATGAGCGTTCAGCTGTCTGAGCCGGAAATGGAAAAAATCAATGCTTCGTACGATGCGCTGGTCAAGCAAGTGCGCAATGAAACGGTTGACTGGCAGGTAGTACGCGAGACACTGCGTGATTTAAATGCGTCGATCTCGGCGGCTTTTTTAGGAGATGACCGGCATGCGATCAGCGATTGGCTCGACACGCGTTCTCTTGTCATGCTTAGCACTTCGATTGGAACGCTCGTATCCATTACGCTCGCCTATGTTGCATGGCGTAAATATTACGCTGCCAGCGTGTAGGTTAGATAAGTTTGATAACGTGAAAAAGAAATGTCGTACCAAGATACCTGGAACGACTGAAAAAAACATCCCTCTCGCTTTGGAGCGACGAGGGATGTTTTGCATATCATGATCGCATTAGTCATTAATAGGTTGCTTATTCTCATCAAAGGTAAAGCCTTCGCCCAGCACTTCGTGCACATCATTAACGATGACGAAAGCGTGAGGATCGATCTCCTGCACCGCATTTTTGAAGCGGATGACTTCATTGCGGCTAACCACGACATAGATGACTTCCTTTGCAGAACCGGAAAAAGCGCCTCTGCCTGTAAGGATGGTTACACCACGTCCTAAACCGAGAATTGCTTTGGCAATTTTTTGCGGATTCTCGGAAATGATCGTCAGCGCTTTGCCTGCATTCAGACCTTCCTGCATGAAATCGATGACACGCGTTGCGATAAAGACGGCGACCAACGTGTACATGGCGCTTTCCTTGCTCAAGTACACAAGAGAGATCCCGATGACCACGATATCGGAGATGAATAGTGTCCGTCCCATGCTGACGCCAAAATACTTTTGAAACATCCTTGCGATAATGTCGACGCCGCCGGTGGTGCCCCCAAAGCGGAAAATCAGACCCAGACCCAACCCAACCATAACCCCTGCAAATAAAGCAGCAAGCAGCGTATCTTTCATTGGCGTAGGGGTAAGCACGTAGTCAAACAACGAAAAGAATGCTGAGCTGAGAATGGTCCCGATGATCGTATAGGCTAATTCCGTACGGCTTAACACTTTCCAACCAATGATAAAGAGCGGAATGTTTAAGAGGAAATAGACGATACCTTGGTCAATTGTTGGAAACAAGATTTTGATGATGATGCTGATTCCCGTCACGCCGCCTTCGGCGAGACCGTTGGGAATGTTGAACGTATTGATCCCGAAACCGATGATGGCGGTTCCGATGACAATGGCAATAAGACTTTTCAGACGCATGTTCATATACCAGCCCTCCTCCCATACATAACCAAATTCGTATGCCATTATAGCGGAGCTTTTTCCCATTGTCCATCTATGATACACTATCCGAGTCGAAAGATTTGGCAAAACCTTTATCATGCGGTACGATGAAGTAGACGCAATCATTTATGGATAAGGAAGGAGCTTATGTGTGACCGAGCGGAAAACCTTACAAGACATTCAGGATGAAGTGGACAAATACATATCGCAGTTTAAAGAAGGTTATTTTTCTCCACTTGCCATGATGGCGCGCATGACCGAGGAAGTCGGCGAGCTTGCGAGGGAGATTAATCATTATTATGGCGAGAAACCAAAAAAGGCGGAAGAAGAACAGAAGACTGTCGAAGACGAGCTGGGGGACGTATTTTTCATTGTCCTTTGTTTCGCCAATTCGCTTGGCATCGATTTGCAAGAAGCCTTTGATCGTATTATGCACAAATTTGCTACCAGAGATAAAGATCGCTGGACGAGAATAGAGGAGTAGATAGAGATGGAAACATTGGAGCGGAATGAGAAAACCATTAAGGTTGCTGTAGCGGGTGCGAAAGGGCGGATGGGGCAGGAAGTCGTCAAAATGCTGATCCAAGACCCGACGCTTGAATTCGTAGTTGCGGTTGATTCGAAATTGCACGGTGTAGACGTCGGCGAAGCGATCGGCGGACGCACGCTTGGTGTTCAGTTCGTCCAATCGGTCGAAGAAGCGTTCCAAAAGTATCAGCCTGACGTGCTGGTAGATTTCACAACGCCGCAAACCGTATTCCAGCACATGGAGCTGTCCCTACAGTATAAAGTACGGCCGGTTATCGGCACAACCGGGTTGTCCACAGAGCAAATGGAAGATTTGACGCGCCGTTATACCGAAGCAAAGCTGGGCGGAATCATCGCGCCGAATTTTGCGATCGGGGCGATTCTGTGTATGAAATTCGCAGCGATGGCTGCCAAATATATGCCACATGTGGAAATTATCGAGCTGCATCATGACCGCAAGCTGGATGCGCCGAGCGGTACCGCATTGAAAACGGCAGAGCTGATCGCCAAATCCCGCGCAGAACTCGCACAAGGTCATCCGCAGGAGGAAGAAAGCATCCCGGGTGCGCGTGGGGCTGAATACCATGGCTTCCGTATCCACAGCGTGCGCTTGCCGGGGATGGTGGCGCATCAGGAAGTGTTGTTCGGAGCTACGGGCCAGACGCTTTCGATCCGCCATGACAGCATCAACCGCGAATCGTTCATGCCAGGCGTCAACATGGCGATCAAAGCTGCGATGAACATGGATACGCTTGTGTATGGATTGGAGAACCTGTTGGATTAAGATCGGGGAGAGGGAGAGATAAAATGAAAGTTGCACTCATAGCTCACGACCGTAAAAAAGAAGAAATGGTTCAATTGGCGACAGCCTACGAATCGATTTTGGCTCAGCATGAATTGTTTGCAACAGGCACAACCGGGACACGCATCATGGAAAACACATCGCTAGAAGTTACCCGGTTCCTCTCCGGACCTCTCGGGGGCGATCAGCAAATTGGTGGAAAAGTGGCGCAAAACGAAATGGACATGGTCATCTTCCTGCGGGATCCATTAGCGGCACAGCCGCATGAACCGGACATCAACGCGCTGATCCGTCTGTGTGATGTACACAAAATTCCGTTGGCGACAAACTTGGGTACGGCAGAAGTGTTGCTCAAGGCATTAGCAAATGGGCAGATCGCGTGGCGCAATCTGGTCCACGAGGAGTAAGGATAGCTATGAAACAGCTTGACATATTAGCGATTGGCGCACATCCGGACGATGTGGAAATCGGCGCGGGCGCAAGCTTGTACAAGGCTGCTATAAAAGGATGGAAGACGGGGATTCTCGACCTTACCTTCGCTGAGCTTTCCTCCAACGGCACGGTCGAGCGCCGACAACAGGAAGCCGCGCAAGCATCTCAGTTACTACAGCTAACCGAACGCTACAATTTTGGATTCCCTGATCGGGGGCTAGAATCGATACGAGATGAGGCGATCAAGTGGATCGTCGATTTGATTCGATCAACTCGTCCCAAGCTCGTTCTCGCACCCTATGGACAGGACCGTCATCCGGACCACGAGAGTGTTAGCCGGATCGTGAAAGAGGCTGTTTTCAACGCTGGCATTCATCGCTACAGAGGCAATGAGGATTTGGCAGGCTATCGGCCGGCCAAGTTTCATTATTACTTGATCAATTCGACGGCAGCGCCGCAATTTGTCATCGATGTCAGCGATGTCTATGAACAAAAACTCGCGATTTTGCGTTCGTACCGGAGCCAGTTTGAAACGGAAGAGAACAGCGTACCGACTCCGCTCAACAACGGTTATATCGAACTGGTGGAGCATCGTGAGCGATTGTTCGGCCAGCAGGCAGGCGTGACGTATGCAGAAGGCTTTATCAACGGAGGGCCAGTGGTTCTTCCGGAATTGATTTAAACGAACAATAGGCTTTATCGTCGATACTATATAGGCAAAACGCCGAGGCGTTTTATGTTAAAGAGGAGAGAAAACCCAATGAAAATCGGCATAACCTGTTACCCGTCGTTAGGCGGATCAGGGGTGGTGGCGACAGAGCTAGGGAAGCTGCTTGCCGAACGGGGCCATCAGGTTCATTTCATCTCGTCAAGCATGCCCTTTCGCATGGGCAAGTTCCATCCGAACGTGTTTTACCACGAGGTGGAGGTCAACCAATACGACGTGTTCAAATATCCGCCCTATGATTTGACGCTGGCCAATCGGATGGCACAGGTTGCGAAAACGGAAAAACTGGACATTCTTCATGTCCATTACGCAGTGCCCCATGCGTTATGCGCTTTTTTGGCCAAACAGATGGTGGGAGATCAGTTGAAGATTGTCACGACGTTGCACGGAACCGATATCACCGTGCTCGGTTATGATCCGACGCTCAGCGACTTGATCCGTTTTGGTATCGAAAAAAGTGATGTGGTAACGGCTGTCTCGCAAGACTTGATCAATGAGACGTACCAATCGCTGCAAGTCGATAAGCCGATCGAGCGAATTTACAATTTTGTGGACAAACGGCGTTATGTTCGCAAAGATGTGGCAGAGGTCAAAAAAATGTTCGCGCCAAACGGCGAAAAGCTGCTCATGCACATCTCTAATTTCCGGCCGGTCAAACGAATTCGCGATGTGATTGATGTGTTCCGCCTTGTGCAACGCGAGCATCCAACCAGGCTGTTGTTGATCGGTGAAGGACCGGATACTGCAATTGCTCGGCAGATGTTGAAAGAATACGGTCTTGAAAATGAGGCTTGTTTTCTCGGTAAACAGGAGGACGTCGCTGAGGTGCTGTCCATGGCTGATGTCATGCTGCTTCCTTCGGAAAAGGAAAGCTTCGGATTAGTCGCCTTGGAAGCAATGGCGTGCGGAGTGCCAGTGGTTGCCACAAACGTGGGCGGTCTGCCGGAAGTGATTGTCGATGGGGAAACCGGCTTTTTGTGCGAGCTCGGCGATGTCGAAGGACTTGCAGAAAAAACGGTGAAGCTGTTGAAGGACGAAGCGTTGTACGAACGCTTTGCCCGCACAGGCGTAGAGCGGTCTTGCAAAACGTTTTGCCACGAAACCATCACGACACAGTACGAAGAGCTTTATGAAAAGCTGCTCGGCGAACATTAATGACGAGCTTTGAATGTTTGCATGATCTTGGATAAGAAAATGATGAAACCAAACAGCGCTCTGGTCATAATAATTACCCTCCTGATGTAGTTTCGACGAGTAACGGCAATGGAGAGGAGTGGAATGCTGATGTTGAAGGAACAGGCACTCTACGTGCTGGCACAGCTGGAGGAGAACGGCTATGAAGCCTTTTTTGTCGGCGGCTGTGTCAGAGATTGGCTGCTCAAGCGTCCCGTTCATGATATTGATATATGCACGAACGCCCAGCCTTGCGACATTATGCGGATTTTCCCCGATCATATTCCGACGGGATTGCAGCATGGAACGGTTTCGGTGAAGCATGACGGAGCCATCTTTGAAGTGACGACCTATCGCGCAGAAGCGGCGTATAGCGATCATCGGCGCCCGGATGAAGTGCGGTTTGTGAGCGACCTTAGGGAAGATTTGGCGCGGAGGGATTTCACGATCAACGCGATGGCGATGGATCGGCACGGAAGGCTGAGCGACCCGTTTAGCGGGCAAACAGATCTTTTGAGCGGATTGGTCCGAACGGTTGGCAGCGCGCAGGAGCGGTTCACAGAGGACGCGCTGCGGCTGCTGCGAGCAGCCCGGTTTGCGGCACAGCTTCAGTTTGACCTGGATAGCAAAACCGAGCAGGCTCTGGCAGACTGTGCGGACCTGTTGCGTCATATTGCGCCTGAGCGCGTGCGTGTGGAGCTGTGCAAGCTGATTGGCAGCGACTATCCATGGCACGGCGTTGCGATCATTAATCGTGCTGAGCTGCTGCGCGTTTATCCTGAGCTCGATCAGTTGTTCAAGCTGGCTGCACCTTATATGCATAGGGTACGCAAGTTGACTTCTCTTGCGGAAAAGTGGGCGTTGTTATTGTATGCATCCGGGGCGACGAATGAAGCCGCTTTGTCTTTAGTAGCATTGCTGCGCATGTCGAACCGAGAGCGTGACAAAATCGCGCTTCTTTTACATATCGTCACGGAAATGCGTCCGAGTTGGGATGAATCTGAGTCAATCGGTTGGGAGCATGCGCTGCTGCGATACGGGCCTGAGACGTGTGTGGAAGCAAACCATCTTTTGCAAGCGATTTGGTGGGAACAAGATGAAGCGACCGATTCGCATTCGCAAAGCGTGATCGATACATATGAACGGTTGCCAGTGAAATCGTTGAAAGAACTGGCTGTCACAGGCAAGGACTTGCTGACGGCGACGGACAAGACGGCAGGGCCGTGGATTGCGCATACCTTGCAGCACTTGCTCGAGCAGGTGGCACTTTACCACAAGCCCAATACGCCGGAATGGCTGCTTGCGGAAGGACGGAAAGAGGTAGAACGCTATGAACATCAAACAGGCAATACTGAACGCGTTTCGGGAACATCCTGACCAATTTATTTCAGGCGAAGAACTAAGTCGCAATTGCGGATGCAGCCGAACCGCGGTCTGGAAGCATATCGAAGAGCTGCGCGAAGAAGGCTACCAGTTCGAGGCGGTGCGCAAGTCGGGGTATCGACTGCTCAACGTCCCTGATAGTATTTCCGCTGAACAGATTTTATCGGGCTTAACTACAAAAAAAATCGGACGGCACATTTACGCGTACGATACGGTCGAAACGACCCAGCGACTTGCACATGAAGCGGCTGCACAAGGGGCCGAGGAAGGCACGATTATTATCGCTGATCAGCAAAACGGCGGTAAGGGACGAATGGGGCGCCCTTGGCACTCGCCAAAAGGGGCAGGCATCTTTATGAGTCTGATTATCCGCCCGGATATGCCGCTCGCCAATGCTCCTCAGTTGACATTGTTGACCGCAGTCGCAATGAGCAAGGCGATTGAAATGGTGGTTCCCTCTGTGAAGGTGCAAATCAAATGGCCGAATGACCTTTTCGTACACGGTAAAAAGATTTGCGGCATTTTGACAGAATTGAACGCAGAAGAAAATCGAGTCAATTACTTGGTGATTGGGACGGGAGTCAACGTAAATCATCTGCTATCCGATTTTCCCGAATCACTGCACAGCATTGCGACATCACTGCGAATCGAAAGCGGCTCGTCCATTCAGCGTGCGGAATTAGTACAGGCATACTGCCGCTCCTTTGAACGGGAATTGGCGTTTTACCTGGAGAACGGATTTGCGCGCATTCGCGAGGAATGGGAAGCCAATTCGTACACGCTCGGTCGGGTCGTAAAAGTGTACAATCAGCAAAACGAGATTGAAGGCCGTGCGGTCGGACTTGGTCTGGATGGGGCACTGCTTGTAGAAGACGCCGAAGGCTATCAGCATCAGGTCTATTCTGCAGACCTCGATTACCGCGCCTGACAGCACTTATGCTCATGGATGGATGAGAACAGTGGAAAATCTGGTGCACAAATACGGACCATCTGTTATACTCAAACCCAAGCGAGGCTGTATCACTGAGGTGAACGGCACTCCGCTTCGGTTTTCTTTTTATTTATTTCACATACTAGTAAAGTTCTGCTCAGAGCCTATCAGGACCGAGACAGAGAGACTCCCGATTTGAATGTTAGTTACACTGGGTGTAGTCTGCCTTCTCATGCCTATTAGGGTGGGAAGGCTTTTTGTTTTGGCGCGTACGAGCGGTTTTGGGCAAGACGGGAAAGAGGTGCTTTCGTTTGCAAACCCAAACACAACCTATCACCACAACAGAGCTGAAAAAACGTAAACAGCAGAAGCAGCCGGTCGCTGTCTTGACCGCGTATGATTATCCGACAGCGAAGATTGTGGATGCGGCAGGTGTCGATGTGATTTTGGTAGGGGATTCTCTCGGCATGGTGGTGCTGGGGTACGAATCAACCGTTCCAGTCACAATGGAGGACATGCTCCATCATGCCAAGGCGGTCACCCGTGCTGCCAAACGGGCATTGGTTGTAGTGGACATGCCGTTCTTGAGCTACCACGGCAGTCTTGATGACGCGGTGAAAAATGCAGGACGACTCATGCAGGAAGGGCTGGCAAAAGCGGTGAAACTGGAGGGGGGAGCGGAGCTTGCTCCGCTTGTCCAACGATTGACACAGGCAGGCATCCCTGTGATGGGCCATATCGGCCTCACACCACAGTCGGTCCATCAATTGGGTGGATATAAGGTACAGGGTAAGGATCGGGAGCAAGCACAAAAATTGCTGACCGATGCACAAGCGTTGGCAGATGCCGGGGCGTTTGCAATTGTACTGGAGTGCGTGCCGCAGGAGGTTGCCCAAATGGTGACCGATCGCATCGAAATACCGACGATCGGTATCGGGGCAGGTGCTGGCTGTGACGGTCAGGTGCTGGTATTACATGATATTCTGCAATTCGCATCTTCTCTTTCGCCCAAATTTGTCAAGCAATATGCCAGCATCGGCAGCATGATCGAACAAGCGGTTGCCCAGTACGTAAACGAAGTGAGGACAAGGGCGTTTCCTGCTGATGAACATGTATTTCACGCGAGCGAAGAGACCATCGCACAACTTTACGGAGAGGTGACCAAGCCATGAATCAAACAATTGTCCAATGTGATGCGATCCAATCGCTGCGCGATTATTTGCAGCCTTTGCGCCGTGAGGGAAAGCGCATCGGGTTTGTACCGACGATGGGCTATTTGCATGCGGGACATGCCAGCTTGGTCAGTCGGGCCAAACAGGAGTGCGATGTCGTGGTCCTGAGCATTTTCGTCAATCCGCTGCAATTCGGCCCCAATGAAGATTTCAGCCGCTATCCGCGGGATTTGCAGCGTGACAAAGAGATCGCGGCACAAGCGGGCGTTTCCGTTTTGTTTACGCCATCGGTGGAGGAAATGTATCCTCAGAAAATATTGACCACCGTCTCGGTCGCACAGGTTACGGAGCCATTGTGCGGCAGGTCCCGCCCTGGACATTTTGATGGCGTGGCGACCGTTGTCAGCAAGCTCTTCCATATCGTTGGCCCGGATGCTGCCTATTTCGGCGAGAAGGACGCGCAGCAGCTGGCGGTCATCGAGCAGATGGTGACGGACTTGTCCATGCCTGTTACGATTGTGCCGTGTCCGATCGTCCGGGAGCAGGACGGACTGGCCATGAGCTCGCGCAATGTGTACTTGTCGGCGGAAGAACGGGACCAAGCGCTTGTTTTGTCGCAAAGCCTGCAAAAGGCTCGGGAAGCGATCGAAATCGGCGAAACGAGCGCAGCGACGATACGGGATGGGATTGTCCGCATGATTGAAGCAAAGCCGCTAGCTGTTATCGATTACGTGGAAGTGATGGAATACCCGGCGTTGAAAACGGTCGAAACGCTCGAATCCGGCCAGCGGATTTGCGTCGCACTTGCGGTTGCATTCGGAAAAACGCGCCTTCTGGACAATCTGATTATGCGGATTTCCTAGCGGGAAACGGGCCCGGAATACGTGAAATGAATAGAGCCACCCTGCTTGAGAGAGAATGAATGGTATCATGTAGCTCTTGAGGGGGTGGTTTCCCTATGTATATAGATGAGTGGTTTCAATCCTTGACACAGCGAATCAGGGCGATCGAGAACGAGTGGCAGACAGCAACGGAAACCCGCAAGCAGGAGCTGCTGTCCAAGCTGTGGGAGCTGCGCAACGCAAGCGATTCGGTCGTCGACCTGTGGCTGCAGTATGAGGAAAAATTGTCACATGTGATGAAGCATATCACCGGGGAGCTTGCGGCTGAGCAGCTGCAGGCTTCGTTGGGGGGACAGTCCACGTCCGCTTATACAGGAACCTTGAAGGCTGGGGGCAAAGAAGCTTCTGGCGCGTCAGGGCTTGCCTTGAACCAAAAAAGCGCCAAGTCCGACCCAGCCAGCAATGCCAAAGACGGTTCCGATGATGAAGATGCGATGATTCGTTATCGCAAAGGAGAAGGGTTTTTCCACCTGCGCCTGTATGAGAATGCGCGCGGATATTTTCGCGAACTGGTAGCAGAGGCGCCAGATTGGGAGACGGGTCGATTATACTACGCGTATAGCCTGTTGTTTTGCGAAGATCGCGAGGAGGCAATGCGTGAGTTCAGGCTGATTGGCAAGACGGCCGCATCAAAGAACGTGGCGGCGATCAGCTACAATGCAATAGGCTGCATGTTGGCTGAAGAGGAAAAGTGGCTGGAAGCGCGCCAGGCGTTTTGTGAAACATTGGCTCATCAGCCAGCAAATACGCAGGCGATGTACAACATGGCGCTTACGCATTTGCGCGACGATGAGCCGGAGGAAGCGATTGAAATCCTTGATCTGTATTTGAGCAGTATGCCGGACGACTGGGAGGCACATGTCGCATGGTTGCACGCTGCCAAGAGTATCGCAGCCAAGGAAACCGCGTGGATCAAAGAGACGCCGCCGGGCTTGCAGCTGCCGATCCGTCAGCTTGATGCTTCCGTTTTGTATGAGATCGCACTGTTTTTTGAGTCGAATGGGCAAAATCAGCGTGCGTATCATTGCTATCGTCATTTGACGGAGCGTTTTCCCGCCGATGATGTCGCCTGGCATGGGATGGCGTGGAACGTTTGGTTGTTGCATGGGGCTGAACGCGCCTTGCCGCTATTGAAAAAGGTGATTTCGCTTGCCCCACATAAGCTCGACTATTTGTTTAGCTATGGGTGGCTCTTGCTGTTTAATGGCGAAGAGAGTCGGGCCGCAAGTGCGTTTCGGTTCATGCTGACAAAAGATGTGTCGAATCATCTGGCAAAAGCGGGCTTAATCGTTGCGAGCGAACGGCTCGGGGATTATCCGCTCGCTGAAATGCTCGCTGACTCATTGCGCAGCCACAATGAAGCGTATTTGCGCGCTCTCGGCAATTACCACTTGGGGCGGCTCGCGGCCATTCAAGAGCAATGGAACAATGCGGAAGCGTATTTCGACCAGGCTCTGGAAATACCGGAAGCCAGTCTGTTCCTTACAATCGTCCGGAATATGCAGGAAGCAGGCGACATGGCAAATAGCAAGCAGGAGTATCAAGCTCCGATGCCGAATGTGACGATACACTGAATTGGTTTTGTAGAAGGTGATGAATTGGAGCAGTTTTGTATTGTTGATTTTGAGACAACCGGCGGAAGCCCGCGCCAGGGCGACGCTATTATTCAAATTGGAGCCGTGACGATCGATCACGGACAAATTACGAACCGATATGCAACGTTCGTCAAACCGGAGCAGCCGATTCCTGCGTTCATCACATCGCTGACCGGCATCACGGATGAAATGGTCGCCGATGCACCGACGCTGGATGAAGCGCTGCCCGGTTTGTTGCGGTTATTGAAGGGGCGCGTGTTTGTCGCACATAATGCCTCATTTGATTTACAATTTCTGCAAGAAGCCCTGCTGAGTCAGGGCTATTATACGTTTGACGGAAACGTGATCGATACGGTGGAGCTGGCACGGATGCTGCTTCCGATTCAGGGAAGCTACCGTTTGACAGAGCTCGCGGACGATCTGGAAATTTCACACGATAACCCGCACCAGGCAGATAGCGATGCACAGGCGACGGCACAGCTGTTTTTGCATCTGCTGCAAATACTTGACGATCTGCCGCTGGTGGTCATCCAGCGCCTGCAAATGCTCGTACACACGTTCCGCAGCGATATAACGGCACTTTTGCGATATGTGGAGATGGAAAAGCTAGCAGATCTGTCCGATGAGCAAGCTCCCGATCCGAAATGGGACATTTACCGACAATTCGCATTGAAGAAGCGTTTCCCACTTACTTCCAGTCCTGCTTCCGGAGCAGTTGGGATGACTCACAACTTGGAGGAAGTGCTGGCAGGTTCGCTGGGGGATTATCAGCAGCGTGATGCGCAGCAGGAGATGATTCAGTCGATTCAGTCTGCCATGGAAGATGGTGTCCACCTGTTGGTGGAAGCTGGAACCGGAACAGGGAAATCGCTGGCGTATTTGCTGCCAAGCATTGTCTGGGCCAAGCAAAACCAGGAAAAAGTATTGGTTAGCACCCATACGATCACACTGCAGGAGCAACTATTTCAAAAGGAAATACCCGCCTTGCAAAAGGCGCTTCCGTTTTCGTTTACCGCTGCCCAGATGAAGGGCCGTGGGAACTATTTGTGCCTGCGCAAATTCGAGCAAAATATTAATGAAGGCGCACAGGAATACTCGCATGAAATCCAGCTGGCCAAGGCGCAAATGGTGACGTGGCTGACGCAAACGGAATCCGGCGATGTGGAGGAGCTGCATCTGCCTCCTTCAGGGCAGCTATTTTGGCAGCAGGTAAAAAGCGATACCAACTCCTGCTTGAACCGTAAATGCCCATGGTTTTCCCGCTGCTATTACTTTCAAGCCAAAGAGCGCGCCCGTGAGGCGGAAATCGTGATCGTCAATCATGCGCTGCTCGTAAGCGATCTTGAAACCGAAAGCGGGATTTTACCGTCGTATCAAGTGGGGATCATTGACGAGGCCCATCAGCTTGAAGATGCCGCGACCCAACACATGGGGTTTCATTATTCGACCGTGCAGATGCTATTTTTGCTCGATCGGCTGGGAGCCGAAGCACCAGAACGGCTGTTGTCACAGCTCTTGACCGAGTTTGCCCAGTGGAAAGAGGAGGAGCGCTCGCTCACGGTAGAGCTCGGACGGCGATTTGACCGACTGCAGGTTGACCTGCGCGAAGCGGTTACAGAATGGTCGCAGCATGCGTATAACTACGCGGCAAAGCAGGCGAAAGAGATGAACGAGATTGGGCGCATCAGCGTCCGCTACAAAAAAGGCAAGTTTCAAGGCAAGCAAGCCAAAATTTTGCCTGCAGCTGAAAAAGTCATTGCGCTAACCCTCGATTACGCGAAGCTGATTGAGGAAACCGCAGTGCAAATGATACAGGGCGAGGAGCAAGTTCCGTTTGCGGTTAAAAGCTTGCTGACAGACGCGCGAGGGCTGTCGGATGATCTGAAAAAGGCGGCGGAGCTGATTCACGCGCTGTTTCTTGCCGACGACAAAGACTTTGTTTACTGGATGGAGCTGGAATCACGCACTTCGCGCAAATATGTGTATTTCACAGCGGCACCGCTCGACGTGTCCGTTCCGCTTAGCGAAAAGCTTTTCGCCGGGAAACGTAGTATGACGCTCACATCGGCAACACTGACCGTAAAAAACAGCTTTGATTACATGAAGGAACGGTACGGCCTGCAACAGCTGCCAAAGGAACGAGTGCGTACGCTTTCGCTACCGTCCCCGTTCGACTATGAACATCAGGGGCTTGTGCTGATCCCGTCCGACTTCCCCCCATTCAATAAGGAAACGGAATCGCTTTATCTGGATGCGGTCATCCAGGGAAGTGTAGACGTAATTCGTGCCTCGCAAGGCCGGACGATGATCTTGTTCACATCGTATACGATGCTGCGCCAAGTGTACGACGGACTCAAGCAATTGCTCGACGAAAACCAATTTACATTGCTTGGGCATGGCATCGACAGCTCAAATCGCAGCAAGCTGATTAAAAAGTTCAAGCAGAGCGAACGAGCTGTGCTTTTGGGTACAAGCAGCTTTTGGGAAGGAGTCGATATTGCGGGAGATGCGTTGAGCAGCCTGATCATTGTCCGCCTCCCGTTCGTACCGCCAAATCACCCGATTCTCGAGGCGCGTTCCGAAATGCTCAAAGATGCCGGAAAAAATGCGTTCATGTCGCTCCATTTGCCACATGCAGTCATTCGATTCAAGCAGGGCGTAGGCAGGCTGATCCGCCATCATCGCGACCGCGGTGTCATCGTGCTGTTTGATCCGCGCGTGATCGAGGCGAGATACGGGCGTGCGTTCCTGCAGTCCCTCCCGCCTTTTCAGAAGGAATCGGGTCCATGGATTCAATTGCGAGAGCGGATCGAGCCGTTTCTCGCGGGCGAAAGTTAGAGTGACAAGTTTGGACATTCATTCCATCCCGGACACATAAGATGAAGTAATAGTCTGGCATGGAAATAGGTGATACAATATATGGCGTGGTTTAACAGGACGGGCTTTCGAATGGCCGTGCTCTTGTTGCTGCTGCTTGTCCCTACAGGCTGCAACATTGATCATCACGTGCAAAAAACCATCAAAATTGACGATCCGAAAGCGAGTGAGAGCGAAGAGCAATTCCGCGGGCTCATCATCAATTTCTTTCAGCTGCCGGATGGCGAAAGCGCGCTCGTCCGACTCCCCAATGGCAAAACCATGCTGATTGATACGGGGTCAGAAAAAGATGCGCCGACAATCGTCAAAGAACTGGCTGCACGCAAAATTACCCGAATCGATTATGTAGTGATCACAAATGACTTGCCGAACCATGCGGGTGGCTACGGGCAGCTTGCAAAGGCGCTCCAGATCGATAGCGTGCTGCTGCCAAAGCTCACCGCCTATACGATCAAACACGCTGTTCCGCTCGGGGACGTGAAGCAGATTCATTTGCTGGCGGCGGGCGATACACTGACGCTGGATCAGGGGATATCCCTGTTCGTGCTCAATCCGACCGACAATTTGCATCTCGCCCCGCAGGACAACTCGCTGGTGTTCCAGTTGACGCACAAAAAAATGCATTTTCTGTTCACAAGCGGCATCGGCCAAACGGCGGAGGAACAGTTGCTCATCCGTTACAAGGAACATCTGCCCTCCGAAATTTTAAAAGTCGGGGAGCAGGGCAGCAACCAAAGTACCTCACAGCCGTTTTTGCAGGCTGTCGATCCGCAGGTGGCGGTGATCCAAACGGGTAAATCGCTGTCTGACATAAAAAATGACGAAGCGGAGACGCTCGAGCGTTTGCACGAGTCATGGACGGAAACGTATTTGACAAGCCAAAACGGGACCATTACGATCTTTTCTAGCGGAGACGATTATCGTGTGAAGAGAGACAAAAAAGGGAAGGGGACGAGGGAGTAGGCATGAAGCAAGCCAAAATCTCAGAAGCGGTTGTTAAACGGCTCCCGATTTATTTGCGTTATCTGCTCCACATGCAGCAGATGCAGATTCATACCGTTTCCTCGCAGCATATCGGCAAGGTGCTCGACCTGAATCCGGCGCAAATACGCAAAGATCTCGCCTCTTTTGGTGAGTTCGGAAAAAAAGGGATCGGCTATGATGTAGATTATTTGGTGGAGAAAATACGCCATATTTTGAAGCTGGATCGAGAAATCGCCGTTGTTTTGGTGGGGGCAGGCCATCTCGGGCATGCAATCAGCAATTACAACGCGTATTTGAAAGATAATATGCGCATTGCCGCGATTTTTGATGCTGATCCGGCAAAGCTTGGCACACAGATCGCCGGGATTGCGATCCAACCGCTGGAGGAATTGAGTGAGACGATCGCAACCAGAAATATTCGCTTGGCCATTATTACGGTACCCGCTCCTGCAGCACAAAAAGTCGCTGACCAATTGATTGCCGCGGGAATCGAAGGTATTCTTAACTTTGCACCGATCAGCATTCGCACCGATCGCGATGTCAAAATTTACAATGCAGACGTAACGTCCAGTCTGCAAAGTCTGGCTTTTTATTTGAATGAAAAAAAAGAGATTACATAGAAGGAGCGAGCTGCAGCTATGAAAACAATTGTCATCCATGGAACCGTTTTGACGGTTAATGTACAAAACGAGGTCATTTTCGACGGGGCGATCGCCTACGAAAACGGCAAACTGACATATGTAGGACCGACTCCTATTGACCTAAGCAGCTACGATGAAGTCATCGATGCTAAAGGTAAATACATTATGCCGGGCTTGGTGAATACACACGGTCACTTGGGCATGTCCCTTCTGCGCGGTTATTCGGATGATACTCCATTGCAGCAATGGCTGGAAGAAAAAATGTGGCCGCTCGAAGGCCAGTTTACCGGGGAACACGTGAAGTGGGGCTCCAGCCTGTCCATCATCGAAATGATTCGCACAGGGACAACCACATTCGTGGACATGTACGACCATATGGATGAAGTGGCGAAGTTAGTCGTAGAGACCGGTCAGCGTGCAGCTCTTTGCCGCGGGATGATCGGTCTGTGCTCGGAAGAAGAGCGCAAGCAAAAGCTGGCGGATTCCGTCGCATTTTCGCGTGAATGGCACAATCAAGCGGATGGCCGCATCACTGTCATGATGGCTCCGCATGCACCGTATACATGCTCGCCTGAATTCATTCAACAAATTTTGGATAAAGCCGAAGAACTGAACTTGCCGATGCATATCCACATGTCCGAAACCCAATGGGAAGTGGCGCAAAACGTGCAAGATTATGGCGTTCGCCCGGTTGCCCACCTGGAAAACCTCGGTGTATTCAACCGTCCGACATTGGTGGCGCATGCGGTTCATTTGACGGATGAAGAGATCGACATCTTGGCAAAATATGATGTGAAGGTATCGCACAATATCGTCAGCAACCTGAAGCTGGCGAGCGGTGTCGCACCGGTCCCGAAAATGCTGGAAAAAGGGGTAAGCGTCTCGCTTGGAACCGACAGCACAGCGAGCAATAACAATCTGAATTTGTTCGAGGAGCTGAAGCTGGCTGCCATTCTCCACAAAGGAGTGACGTTCGATCCGATCGTCGTACCGGCAGAAGTAGCGCTGCGCATGGCAACCATCAATGGAGCGGACGGTGTGTTCCAAAAAGATCAGCTCGGCTCGCTTGAGGTGGGTAAGGCTGCTGACTTCATCATGCTTGATGCCAATCAGGCGCATTATCATCCTGCACACAATCCGATTTCGCACGTCGTCTATGCCGGCAATGGGCGCGACGTGACTGATACGGTCGTAGCGGGTAAATTTTTGATGAGAAACCGCGAGCTTTTGACAATCGACGAAGAGCGAGCGATTTTTGAAGCGAACCGGATGTTCAATCTGCTGAAGCGATAAGAAAAAAAAGACTCCTGGCGTTTTACGAGAACGTCAGGAGCGTCAAGGGTTGGAGTGTAGGGTTAGGTAGAGGTATTTTGAGATACACAAGCGCAAGCGACGTGAGACAGTTCTTCTTGGGGCCATATTTCCGTGAGTGGGGTATGGCGGAAGGAGAACGCGGTCTCTCTGGAAACCTGCCTAAGCGGTGAAGACAATCCAGCCCAGGAGACGCGGTACTCCTTTATCAGTAGCTCCAAAGCGTCTGGTGAAGTCGGAGTACTTACGTGGTTCACGCGCTCACCTCCTTGGGGGGTGTACATGTAGTATGACCACGGCTTGATCCACTATGTTTAGTAACTTTTCCACCCCGTTCTAAAACCTTCCCGTATAACATACGATGTAGGAAAAACGGCGGGGTGGGACAAGTATGTACATCAAGCGGGAAGAATTATGGTGGACATTGCCGATATTGATCGCCCTCTTCTTATTGGGCGGCAGTATTGCCAAGCTCCAGGAAGGTAAAAAATCGACGACGCCGACGATCGCTGCGCGCGAGGTTGCGCCGAGTGACTTACATATGCAGCGTGAGTTGACGAGACAGCTGTTGGCGCAACTGACGCCGGACAAGCAGTCACCGCTTTCCGTAGAAACGGACGGGCTGTTGTGGACCGGCCATTTTCAGAAGGACAGCATCGAGATTTCAACCAAACAGGATGGGAAAAAGCTGGTGATGCTGCGGGCGGACGGAGCGTTTCATTTTCAGGTAGATGGGCAGACACAGGATGCGCAAGCGCTGCCGTACTCGCTATTTACGCCATTTGAGCATGCCCGGCTGCTGGATAAAGAGTTAAACGGCCTGGTGCCCAAACAGCTCTCAGACGCAGCTTCAGGCTGGAAGGGCTATCAGTTGGCGATGTCTGCCGACGAGCTGAAAAAAGAAATGTCCGCTTGGTTAGGTCCGACTTTTACGGAGGCGGAAATTGCCGACGCGCTCAAGCAGACAAAGATCGTCTATGAACTGTGGTATGAACCAACGCAGAAGAAGCTGAAACAGTTTACTATGGCGATCATTGGTCCGAATGAACAACAAGGAAGCCATTCGAAAAAGGAGCAGGTGACATTCCGCTTCTGAATCGGTAGTACTTATTGGGTGCTCTTACCTGTTCTTGCCCGATTTATGATTTTATGTAAAGGAGTAGCAGCTCGTGTATGTACGCATCCTATTGATTGTCGTCGCCGTGATTGTGCTGATCGGCGGTTTTTCTTCACACTTGTTATACAGCGTGGTGGCGGAAAAGCGCGATTTCGAGCAAGCAGCACGCGATTGGGCATTAGCCAATACATCGATTACGCAAGTAGAAGAAGTGTATGAATATAGAGGCACGACAACATGTACCGTCGTGATCGGAAAAAATCAGCAAGGCACCCAGGCGATCGCCTGGAAAACGAAGGATTCCACGTTTTTTGATACGATGGATGGCAAATTGACGAAGGAAAGCGTTGCGGAAGCAGTGACGAAGCATTTCCCAAACGACCAGGTCGTGCACATTGTGCCTGGCATTGAGGACAAAAAGCCGTTTTGGGAAGCTGTCCTGAAAAACCCGAACGGTGATTACTCCTATCTGTACTATGATTTTTCGACCGGCCAAGTGACTAAATCATTTACCATCCATCCGCCAGCAAAAACATAGAATACAGGGGGAGAGCAGATTGTCGATCATTCGAAACATCTATTGCGTAGGCCGAAACTATTCTCAGCATGCAGCGGAATTGGGGAATGACGTACCGACGTCACCGATGTTTTTTTCCAAGCCGACGCATGCGCTCGTCGAAGCGACTGGACAAGCCATCTCGCTGCCAGGCAATCGCGGCGACGTTCATTATGAAGCCGAATTCGTGATCCGTATTGGCAAGCCGTATGCCGTGGGGATGAAGGCAGAGGATGTCATCGATGCGATCGGGTTGGGCATTGATTTTACGTTGCGCGATGTGCAAAGCGAATTGAAGAAGAAGGGACATCCGTGGTTGTTGGCCAAAGGCTTCCCTAACTCAGCGGTAATTACGCGGATGCTGCCGTTTCCTGGAATGGACGTATGTGAGCGAACTGAATTTTCTCTGTTAATCAATGGCGAGCGCGTTCAGCATGCAACGATCCGCGAGATGATTTTTGATTTGCAGACGATTTTGGATTTTGCAGCGACTCATTATGGTATTGGTGAAGGCGACCTCATCTATACTGGAACACCGGCAGGCGTCGGGGCTTCTGCACACGGCGACCGGATGCAGCTGTTCTGGGGCGATGAGCTGCTGGGTGAATGCACGCTTCACATGGAAAACTAGAGGCACGAATGAAAAGACTCGTGGGGGAAACCCTGCGAGTTTTTTGCGGCTCCGCCAAAAAGTATGGCGTAGCCAGGTTTTCTAAGGATGTGCCACCCAGCTTTTCCATGTCAACAACTACCTTTCATTTTTGCTAGGTCGACATGCTATACTTTCCTCATGACAGATAGCAAATAGCTGTAGCAGCAAAGGGGGAGTAAGTGTTGACATTACGTAGATTACCGATCATGCTTTCCTTTCTTGTGACAATGGTCTTGTTGTTTGGCGGCTGGTATCTTTATCAGCAAATGGAGGTTAAAGAACCGCTGAAAACTGAAGTGCAGCAGATGACCTCCGCAACGCTGACAGACCTGAAAGTTGCAAAAGATCAAGTGATTGTTAAATTACACGTGACCAATCCGGACACGTTTCCGCAAGAATATCGCCAATTGCAAAAAGAATTGCAAGCATACAGCAATGGCCGTGAGATCGACGTTGAGGTGACCAACCAAGGCGAGCAGTTGAAAAAGATTTGGACGGATGGCCAGTTTGCCATCAATGAGGCGATCGAGCTGCATGAATACAGCAAGATCCCGCAGCTTGTAGCAGAGTGGAAGCAGACGTACAAGCTTGATTCTGCGGTTGCCAAAATGGATGATTCGACGATTTACATTTACATGAAGAACGGCAAGCAAGACTTTTACGCGATGCTGCCGCGCACCGCAACTACTGGGGAGGTGACGCTTCATGTCTAAAGAAATGCTCTATGGCGTGATTCCGGCGCTGTTGATTTTTCTGGTTTTCCTTGGTGTTAACATTACACCGTTTTTATTGTTTGGCGCCGTATTAGCTGGGTTGTTCTTTGTGATGAAGCGCCAAGGCAACATGGGCTTTGGCAATAAAGCGAAGGCAGGCGCGCATGCAGTGCCGAAGTCGAGCATCCAGTTTGTCGACATCGGCGGGCAGCAGCGGGCGAAAACGGAGCTAAAGGAAGCGCTCGATTTTTTGATCTACAAAGATAAAATTGAACAGTATGGCATTCGTCCGATCAAAGGCGTGCTGCTCACTGGACCGCCCGGAACCGGGAAAACGTTGATGGCGAAAGCAGCTGCCAACTACACCAATTCTGCGTTCGTAGCAGCGTCCGGTGCATCGTTTGTCGAGATGTACGTCGGGGTCGGTGCGCAGCGCCTGCGCGATTTATTTAAAGAAGTGCGCCAGCTTGCGGAGAAGAACGGGCAAGATAGCGGGATCATCTTCATTGATGAGATCGACGTCATCGGTGGAAAGCGCGATGGCCAGCAGCAGCGCGAATACGATCAGACGCTGAACCAGCTCTTGACCGAAATGGACGGCATTGCGACAAAGGATAAGCCGCGTATTTTGGTGATCGCTGCGACCAACCGCAAAGACATGCTCGATTCTGCCCTTCTGCGTCCAGGTCGTTTTGACCGACACATTACGGTTGACTTGCCGGACAAAGGCGCGCGCGAACAGATTATGACCATTCATACGGCGAAAAAGCCGTTGGCGTCCGATGTTGATCTCGAACGCGTCGCACAGGAAACATTCGGGTTTTCCGGAGCGCAGCTGGAAAGCGTCGCGAACGAAGCAGCTATTTACGCGATGCGCGATGAATGCGAAAAAATTGAGATGCGCCATTTTTCGTACGCAGTCGATAAAGTTATGATGGGTGAAAAAGTGGACCGCGAAGCGTCTACTGAAGAGAAAAAGCGGGTCGCACTGCATGAGCTCGGCCATGCGATCGTCAGCGAACGTGTGCGCCCTGGCTCTGTGTCTCAGGTGACGCTTAGCCCGCGCGGACAGGCGCTTGGGTATGTGCGCCAAAATCCGATGGAAGACCGTTATCTCTATACCAAAGATGCGCTTGAACAACAGATTATGGTTTGCTTGGGCGGCGCCGTCGCGGAAGAGATTTATTATGGCGGCCGCAGCACAGGCTCGAAAAACGACTTTGAACAAGCACTGGGCATGGCCCAGGAGATTGTCAATAGCGGAATGTCCTCGATGGGCATCATCCATCCGCAGTATGTAGACAAAAGCAAGGTGCATGATGAGGTAAACAGCATTTTGAGCCGTCTGGTAGACAAAACACGTGAGCTGCTCGGTAAGCACGACGAGGTTTTCCAGCAAAGCTTACAACAGCTGCTGGATCAGGAAGTCGTGCATGGTGACCAGTTCCGAGTTATGTTAGAGTCAATGGTACCGGTTCAAGAATTGGTGGGCTAAACGCCCATCTTTTTTTATGCAAAAAATGCGGTTTGTTTTTTCAAGCGATTTTAAAGCGGGTCCGTCCTTCGTTAGGGCCGCTTTTTTTACATCTAAGCCTATGTATATGACCGAGGAGGTTTTTTTCAACGTTTTCTTCCATTTGGTCTGTCCGGCGGTGTCCTTCATCATGATCGTTGCATATTCTAGGCATGACATAGGCGAGAGCAACAACGATGAAGGAAGGGACAAAAATGGCGAAACAACCTCCCAAAAAAAACGCGAAACCAAAAAAGCCACAGCAGGAGCCCCTGTTTTTATTGGATAATGAACTGGAATTTGATTGGTTGAGCGAACTGCCTGAACCAGAGAAACCGGTGGAACGAAAGGAAACGCCCCCGCCACGCCCAAAAACTGAGGACAAGACGGTTGCGAAGAATGTAGCCCCTTTCCCTCCTTTGCAAATGGTGCCAAAAGGGACGATTTCCTCCAACCAGAAAACATTTTCATCTGTTTTGAAAGAGCGCAAAACAGAAAAACAGCATCCGGTCGTGTATACGGATGATCTCTCCGATAACATCATCACGACGGAGAAAATTTCCAACCGGTCGATCGATGAAAGCAAGATCAAGCCGGGCAGCATTGGCACCAATTTGTTGAAGGACTATGCGGTGGACAGTTCAAAACTGGCCAACTACAGTGTCACGTCCAGTAAGCTGAGTCCGCATGTGATCGAGGAGTTCCATGTCGCAGACAATGCGATTTCGGGGAAAAAACTGCTGGATCGCTCCATTTCTGGCGACAAATTGATGAATAACAGCATTACCAGCGACAAGCTGGCTGACAAAACGATCGACGCGATGAAAATCGCCGAACAATCGATCGAAGCGAAGCATTTACATCCACAAGCGATCACGACGGATTTGATCCAGGATCAGTCCATTACCTCAAGCAAAATCAGAATCGGCTCGATCCAAACGGCAAACTTGGCGAACGGGGCGGTTGACAGTGCAAAGCTCGAAGATGGAGCAGTAACGGCCGACAAGCTGGCTAATGGGGCCATTACCTCGGAGAAACTCGAGGAAGACAGCATCGACAGCTACCATCTCCGTGCGCAATCGGTACTCCACCGTCATTTGGGTGAATACGTCGTCCAGCAGGAGAACATCGCGGTCAACAGCATCCACTCGGAGCAGCTTGCGAAAGAATCGGTTACAACGGAGAAAATCGCCAAACAAGCCATCACGGGCCTGCAGATTGCCGACAATGCGGTCAACGGCGCCAAGCTTGCACCAGAGGCTGTGAGCGAGTTCCACATCCAATCCAATACGATTCAGACGCGCAATCTGGTCGATGGGGCTGTTACCCAGAAAAAGCTGGGCGATCAGCAAGTTACGACGAGAAAATTAGCGGAGCATGCGGTCACAGCCGAAAAAATTGCTCCTGGCAATATATATGGATTTCATCTCAATTCGGAAACAATCCAAACCGAGCATTTGCAGGAAGGGTCGGTCACAAAGGAAAAAATCGGCGGGCGCTCGATCGTTGCTTCCCATTTGTGTGATCGCATCATTGAAACACAGCATCTTGTCGACAATTCCGTCACAGCCAGCAAGCTGACGGATCATTCCGTGACAGAGAACAAAATCGCCAACAATTCCATAACGGTCAATAAGATTGCAGATGGCAGCGTGACAGGAGAAAAACTGCTGGATCATTCCGTAACAGGACAAAAGCTTGCGGACGAATCGATCAGTAGCAAACACCTGGCGAAAGCCTTGATCAAAGCGGAGCACATTGCGAGGCAGGCAATCACGGGCGGACACATCGGGTTTTATGAGATCAACTCCGAGCATTTGCGCGATAAAGCGGTGCGCACGGAAAAATTGCAGGATCATGCCGTAACGCGGGAAAAACTTGCCGAGCAAAGCATCGATAGTAGCAAAATCGCAACCCATTCGATCGATACCGATCATGTCATCAATGGGGCGATTACTGCCGAGAAGATTGATTTCCAATCGATCTTGCCTGAGCATTTGACAATGGGTGCGGTCGAGACCGAGCATTTGCGTACCGATGCCGTAACGAGTGATAAACTGGCGAATCAAGCGGTCACGACAGAGAAATTGCTTGATGGATCTGTGACATCCGCAAAAATAGCGGAACAAAGCATCGACAGTAACAAAATCATGTCACACTCGGTCGATACCAACCATCTCGTGGATGGGGCCGTCACACATGAGAAAATTGCGGCAGAGTCGATCCATACCAACCACTTGAACCCGTACTTGATCGGCACCAAGCATATCAGCAAAAAAGCGGTGACAGCAGAGAAGCTGCAGGATCAGGCGGTGAGTTCAGATAAGCTGCAAGACTTGGCGGTCGGTACAGCAAAACTGCAAGACCGGGCGGTAACGACAGAAAAACTCGCTGATCACACTGTTGGAGCAGAGAAGCTCAAAGACGGTAGCGTGGGCACGAACAAATTGAAAGACTATGCGGTGACAAGTGAGAAGATCCAAGATCATTCCATCACGGCAAGCAAGCTCGGTCCCATGGCCGTTTCTGCAGCCGCCATCCAAGATCAATCTGTGACGGCCGACAAATTGCAGAATGATGCGGTCACAGCCAATAAGCTGCAAAACCAATCGGTTGGAACGGAAAAGCTGCAGCAAAACGCAGTCACCACGGAAAAGCTGGCGGATAACGTGATCAGTACGGAGAAGCTGCAGGATGAAGCCGTGACTGCCGAAAAACTGCAGAATCAGGCGGTTGGAACGGAGAAACTGCAAGAACATGCGGTGACGAACGAAAAGCTCGCCAACCAGGCCGTCAGCGTGGAGAAGCTGCAAGACAGAAGTGTGGCGACAAGCAAACTGCAAGACGATGCGGTGACCAGCGCGAAAATTCAGGATTATGCCATCACTGAAAGCAAGATCGGCGAGCAGGCTGTCTCAGGTTCTGCCATCAAAGACCAGGCGGTGACGGCTGAAAAGTTACAGGATGAAGCTGTGACTACGGCGAAGCTGCAGAATCAAGCGGTAGGAACGGAAAAGCTGAAAGAACGTGCGGTGACCACGGAAAAGCTCGCTGATAACACGGTCAGTACCGAAAAATTGCAGGATCAAGCCGTGACAACGGAGAAGCTGCAGCATCAAGCAGTTGGGACGGAGAAGCTGCAAGATTTTGCGGTGACAAAGGAGAAATTGGCCGACAACGCGGTCAGCGCTGATAAATTGCAGGACGGCAGCGTTTCGGCTAGCAAGCTGCAAAACCAAGTTGTCACGACGGAAAAATTGCAGGATTGGGCAGTGAGCAATTGGAAAATTCGCGATGGCGCCATCTCCCTTGACAAATTGCAGGATAAGGTCGTTGCGACGCGTAAACTGCAAGACCACGCAGTGACGACGGAGAAGGTGAAGGATCAAGCGATCACGACTAGCAAGCTCGCCGAGCAGGCAGTCACCACGCCTAACATCCAGGATCGGGCAGTGACCGCGGAGAAGCTGCATGATCAATCGATCACGGAAGAAAAGCTGCGGGATGCGTCTGTTTCGTCGAAAAAACTGCTCGATTCGGCAGTAACGACCGAGAAACTGGCCAACCAAGCGGTCAGTGGCGATAAATTGCAAGATGGCAGCATATCGACAAACAAGCTGCAGATGCAAGCGGTAACCAGCGACAAGCTCCAAGATTGGTCGGTCACCAGCCTGAAGCTCCGTGACGGCGCCGTAAATAGCGATAAACTCGCAGCAAACGCGGTTACAAGCAGACATTTGGGTCTTGGCGCGGTGGAGTCCCGGCATCTCGGAATGGGGACTGTCGGTACACAGCACTTGCAAGCAGGGGCGGTTACTGGCGAGCAACTTGCGCAGGCTGCTGTAACCACAAAGCATATCGCGGATCAATCGGTTACACCGGAAAAGCTCGCCTTCCAGCCGGTACAGACGAATAAGGCGGAAGGTGTGACATTCCAGCAGTTCGGAATCGTGCCGTTTACACTGGATACTGACGAAGTGATGGCAGAAGTGACGATTTCTTTTCCGACGAAATATCAAAATGACGAGGTCGTCATCGTAGGAATGACCAATCAACCGACCTGCTATACAACGCTGAAAATCGTGAGCAATCGAGAAGCGAGATTGTATGTCGTCCGTCGTGATTCAGGATGGAGCATGCAAGGTTTGTTGTATTGGATCGCAATCGGAACAGAGCAACCGACGGAACGTGCGGCAGAAGTCGTGGAAAAAACGGAAGTCCAAGTGGTTGAGGAAGAGACGGCGGAACTGCAAAACGACCAGGCTGAGCCAATCTCACAAGCCGATGAGGTGGAGGCGATTGTCGAGACACAGTGGCACGAACCTGTGGATGAGCAGGAAGTAATCGAACCGGATGCAGACTGGAGCGAGCATGAGAATGTAATTGAAGGCATGGAACAGCCCCAGCCGGAGGAATCAACGGCAGCTAAAGAGGCGGAAGCTGAAAATGAGTTAACCGATGCCGAATCGGCGGAATCAGCGGAATCAGCGGAATCAGTGGAATCAGCGGAATCAGTGGAATCGGCAGAAACTGCCCATACAGCCGAGATGGGAATTGTGATCATGCAGGAAGAAGAGTCAACAACTATCGACTCGGCTATGTTTTCAAGCGAACAGGAAGATCAGTATTGGGATGAGGAACTCGATGAAGATGATTTGATTGGGGAAGAACTGGATGAGGCGGAACTTGAAAGAGACTTGGAGAGATTGCTTGAAGAAGAGGATGGCGGTTTAGACCAATGGGGCGAGTCGAGCGATCCAACTCCTACTAAATTAGGCGAATCGTAATTTCAGTTTTTCACAAGTCCCCCGAGTCCAATCGACAAAAAACCAACGTGCTTGCGATCACTCGCAAATACGCTGGTTTTTTTGTGAGAGCGGATTGAATTGGTTACACCTTACTTGCCATTTTGGCTTTAAACTCCAAGCGCTTACGATGCAGGATCGGATCGGTGTATCCGTTTGGCTGCTCGCACCCTTTTATGACCAGCTCTACTGCTGCCTGGAAGGCGACAGAGTTGTCAAAGTCGTCAGCCATGGGTTTATACGCCGGGTCGTCAACGTTTTGCTGATCCACGACTTTCGCCATGATTTTCATCGTGGTGAGGACCTGCTCTTCACTGACCACGCCATGGCGAAGCCAGTTGGCAACATGCTGGCTGGAAATGCGCAGGGTAGCGAGGTCTTCCATCAGCCCGATGTTGTTGATGTCCGGAACTTTGGAGCAGCCTATGCCTTGTTCTACCCAACGCACGACATAACCGAGGATGCCTTGGATGTTGTTGTTCAATTCCTGTTGAATTTCTTCCTGCGTCCACTTTGAGTTGGTTGCCACAGGGATTTCCAAGATGTCATCTCGGTAATCGCGGATGTCTTCTTTCAACGTGTTTTGCACCTCGTTGACGTTAATTTGATGATAGTGTATGGCGTGAAGTGTCGCTGCCGTCGGAGAAGGAACCCAGGCGGTATTCCCTCCTGCTAGCAGATGGCCGCTTTTTTGCTTCAACATTTCTTTCATGAGATCAGGCATGGCCCACATACCTTTTCCGATCTGGGCGCGACCTTTTAAGCCGCAAGCAAGTCCGATACTTACATTAGACCGCTCATAGCTTTGCAGCCAGTGTGTGCTCTTCATCTCATTCTTGCGGATCATTGGTCCGGCTTCCATGGAAGTGTGGATTTCGTCACCTGTCCGATCAAGGAATCCGGTGTTGATAAATACGATCCGGTTTCTCACATGATAGAGGCAAGCTTTCAAGTTGAGGGAAGTGCGGCGCTCTTCATCCATGACACCGATTTTAAGCTGATGACGCTGTAGTCCCAGCAAGTCTTCCACCCGGTTAAACAGTTCGTTGGCAAAAGCTACTTCTTCAGAACCGTGCATTTTTGGCTTAACGATGTAAACAGAGCCTTTGGTGGAATTGACAAAGGAACCGTTACGCAGCAGATCGTGCTTGGCGATCAGACTGGTTACGACTGCATCCATGATTCCTTCCGGCACTTCCTGTCCGTCTTTATCCAAAATGGCTCCGTTTGTCATTAGGTGACCGACGTTTCGAACCAGGAGAAGAGAGCGGCCAGGCAGGGTAAACGCTTCTCCAGTAGGTGACATGTAAGAACGGTCTGGGTTCAAGGTTCTGGTGATCGTCTTCGTACCGTTATGGAAGTCAGCCGACAAGTCGCCTTTCATCAGACCAAGCCAGTTGCGGTACACAAGCACCTTATCTTCTGCATCAACAGCAGTAACAGAGTCTTCGCAGTCCTCGATAGTGGTCAGGGCTGACTCCATCAGGATGTCTTTTACTCCCGCGGCATCCGTATTTCCGATCGGATTGTCGCGGTTGATTTGGATTTCCAAGTGCAGTCCGTGATTTTTTAGCAGGACAGCGGTAGGGTTCGTTGGATCACCTGAATAACCGGCGAATTGAGAAGCATCAGCCAGGGTTGTCGTCTGCCCGTTGCTGAGTTCAACAGAAAGCTTCCCATCGATGATGGAATACCGTACGGCTTCGGTATGGGATGCCCCTTGCAACGGCGTGGATTGATCGAGGAACTGTTTGGCAAAGGCAATGACTCTCTTACCGCGCACTGGGTTGTAACTACTGCCACGCTCGGCACCGCCATCCTCCTCGATCGCATCGGTGCCATACAGCGCGTCATAAAGACTTCCCCAGCGAGCGTTTGCAGCATTTATCGCATAGCGGGCGTTATTTACTGGAACTACGAGCTGCGGGCCGGCCTGTAAGGTGATGGTATCGTCTATTCCCGACGTATCAATTTCGAAATCCTCTACATCTGGCTCCAAATAGCCAATATTTTGTAAAAACGCCTTGTACGCTGGGGGAGAAAACGAGTTCTTATGTTCCTTGTGCCAGTTGTCAATTTGCTGCTGCAGGTGGTCGCGCTTGGCAAGAAGCGCCTTATTTTGGGGTGTGAAGTCGTGGATCAATTTGTCAAAGCCGGACCAGAACTGTTCACTGGATACCCCGGTGCCTGGCAATGCCTCATTTTGGATGAACGTATGCAGAATGCTGGAAACACGCAGGTTTCCGATCTCAATGTATTGCTCCATCTACATCTCCTCCTCATTCTCATAAAAACGTAACACCGTGCAAGGGGGATTCACAAAACCCATGCAACTGACTTGTATGTATTGTACAATAATGGTCATTATGGCAATAATATATATTCGGAAAATTCTTTATGCATTTTAGTTATAAAGAGTGGGGTGACTCAACGTGGACATTCGTCATCTGGCGTATTTTTCAGAGGTGGCCAAGCATTTGAGCTTTTCCAAAGCAGCTGCAGCCTTGTACGTATCACAGCCCTCCATCAGCAAAGCGATCAAGAGTCTGGAAGCTGATCTAGGTGTCCCGCTGTTTTATCGCTCGACGAAACAGCTGGAGCTAACGGACGCGGGTAGAGCGGTGTTGACGAACGCCAAAAACGTCCTGGAATCGTTTCATAACCTTACGTCGGAATTAAACGATGTGATGGAAATCAAAAAGGGCGAAATTCGGATCGGAATCCCTCCCATCGTAGGAGCGGCCTTTTATTCAAAAATCATCATCCAGTTCAAAGCGATGTATCCCGATATTGATATCCGTTTGACCGAAGTAGGCACGAAAATGATCAAACAGGGAATTGAGGAGGGCTCGCTCGATGTTGGATTGGTCTGCAGTTATCCACTGCAGAACGACGATTTTGAAGGGATGAAATTATTAAAGGATCCGTTGATGCTCGTGGTTCACAAGGATAACAGGCTGGCTGCCCAACCGTATATCCGCATGTCGGAAATCGTAGGTGAGCCGCTGATCCTGTATCGGAAAGACTTTTCGCTGCACGACCGTATTTTAGAAGAGTTCGACAGGCACGGATTCGCTCCGAAAATCGTCTGTGAGAGTTCCCAAAAAGACTTTTTGGTCGAGCTGGTGGAAGCGAAGCTAGGGATTACCTTTCTGCCGAGCAAAATCTGCAGCGAACTGGCCCATCCCGCAGTTGTAGCACGTCCTTTGCATGATGCCGACATTTGCCTGGAGCTGGGGCTGATTTGGAAGAAAGAGAAGTACGTGCCGTATTGCGTCCGTAAGTTTATTGAAATTACTCAGCAGATGATCCTTAATCCGGTTAAGGTGGATGAAGGATAAGAGCTGGAAAAGAATAGGGGGCTATAAGTTGGAGCTCTCTTTTTTTATGTCGAATTTTTCTAAAAATTTAAATATTGACAAAACGAAAAACAGGCTGATACATTAGAGATATATCACTGGTATATTTTGGAGATATGATTGTTGAACCATAGGAGTGATTACCATTTTAGAGGATAAGCAAAAATCAAGAGCAGAAAGTGTATACCAGTATTTAAAGCAAAAAATTATTTATGATGAACTCTCTCCAGGAACTTTTCTCCGCGAAGGTGAATTGGCTGCCGAGTTGGAGGTCAGCAAAACCCCAGTAAGAGAAGCTTTAAATGGATTGAAGTTTGAAGGATTGGTTGAAGTAATTCCGTATAAAGGGTACATCGTTTCGCAATTTTCCTTTCAAGAGCTAAAGGATTTATTTGAACTTCGGATCATTCTCGAAAAGGCTTGCGTCGAATTGGCGATTCAGAACATCACAAAAATTCAACTGGAACGGTTTAAAGAGCTGGCTCTTCGGGAATTTGATGTGGATTCCGTGGAGGCTAGAAAAGAATTTATGAAGGTAAACATCGGGTTTCATTCGTATCTGGGGGAAGTCAGCGGCAATAAGCAGTTAGCAGCCATCCTCGAAAATACCATTCATAAATTGCAGCGCGGATTGTTCCAGGCCTTAAAGGAATCAAGCCTAAAAACAATGGTAGAGGAACATTTGCAAATTGTGGAAGCCATTGAAATGAAGAATGAACAAGTAGCCAAAAGTATCGTGACAAAGCATGCGCGTGATTCTCACCTAAATATTCTTTCGATAAACAAAATTTTATCATAATAACATCAAACGAAAACAATTCTGATTCAGATGGAGGTGAGGAAGGATTGAAGACCTTGCAAAAATGTATGAATGTCGAAAGAATGATTGGACGTATCGAGAAATTGGCTAAATGCAGCCGATCGATGAGAGGCGTGACCCGCCTTTCCTTTACAGAAGAAAGCGAACAGGCTAACCGTTTGGTTGCTGGTTGGATGCAGGAAGCGGGAATGCAGGTTCGATGGGATGCGTTGAGTAATATCATCGGACGATATGAGGGAACGGACCCGGATGCTCGGGTCCTCCTGATCGGATCACATCTTGATTCGGTTGCCGAAGCTGGAAAGTATGATGGAATTCTTGGGGTGATCGCAGGGATTGAAGTGGTACATGCAATGCATGAGAGCGGGATCGTCCCAAAAAACCCTATTGAAGTGATCGGGTTTTGCGATGAGGAAGGAACTCGTTTCCATACCACACTCCTGGGTAGCAGGGCGATTGCTGGGGCTTTGCGTGAAGAAGATTTACAGGCTCGCGATCAAGAGGGCGTAACAGTAGCGGAGGCCATGCAGGCGATGGGCATGGAACCTGATCACTTTCGGCAGGCGGCCCGTAATCCGCAATCGATCCTTGGATATTTGGAACTGCATATTGAACAGGGACCGGTTCTGGAGGAATTCGATCAATCTTGCGGAGCAGTAACCGGGATAGTTGGACAGTCGCGTTATGAATTCAGGGTAGAAGGTCAAGCGGGCCATGCCGGAACCGTTCCTGTGAGGATAAGAAGAGATCCCTTGGTCGGGGCTGCTGAAATGATTCAAGCTGTCGAAAGGATTTCTCTGGAGAATGAAATCGTGGTTGCCACTGTAGGGAAGCTGGTGGTTCATCCGGGAGCCAGCAATGTAATCCCTGGTATGGTGGAGGGGACGTTGGATGTACGCAGTCTCCATGATGGTACGAAGCAAAGGGTTTTGTTTGCCATGATCGAGGAATTCCACCGAATCGCCAAACGACGCGGATTGGTCTGTCACTTCCGAAGTGTAATGGAGTCTCCGGCTGTCATATGCACACCACAGTTCGTAGAGACCATTGAAGCGGCATTGGTGGAGCTAGGAATGAAGCCGTTACGCCTGGTAAGTGGAGCGGGGCATGACGCCATGGCTGTAGCCCCAATTACGAATATCGGGATGATCTTTGTAAGGTGTAGAGAAGGATTGAGCCATCATCCGGATGAATATGCCTCGCCCGAAGACATTCTAGAGGGTGCATCGGTGCTCCTGAATGTCGCGCTTCACCTGACCACATAAAATCGGACAGCATTGCCTACTGCTTTCGTTTCAGAATGTAAGGGGCTGCAAATGTTCCTTCACGCAAAGAGCCATTCTTACGAAAGTGCCGGAGGTCATTTCAAGACAAATTTCCCTAGTTGACGTAGCAGCGGTTGGAGATGGAGCAAAGGTTCTCAACGTTCTACATAAATTGTTCAGTCAATACTGAATGATTTTAATAAAAATCAACTTGGAAAGGAAGTTGTATCGATGCGTATTGGAATTGACGGTAGAAAAATACCGGAGGCTAAAGCGAGAGGTCCGGTAGGCACTCTCGATCATGCAAAAAGTCTTGGAATGGAAGGTGTGTTTTTTCGAACCATCCTCGATGTAAGTCCAAACCTTGATAGAGCAGTACTCCGTGAAGTCCGTCAGCGAGCCGACGAGCTCGGGCTCTATCTTGAAGCAGGTCTTGGAAAGGTAAATCCTTTTGCACTTCCTGAAACACCAGAGATCCGACAAATTGGTGATGGGGATACGCTGCTTGGATTTCGAAAAATGATGGAAGCCTGTGCAGAATTTGATATTCGAGAACTGTGGATTTCCACGGCAGGAATCAAACCGTACAGAGGACGATTCACGACTGACCGCTTCCGAACCGATGTTGCCTGGGAAGACCAGTTGGAGGCCACACGGCGCTTCATGATGAAGCTTAAGCCCATTGCTTTGGACCTCGGGATTCATATGAATCTTGAAACACACGAGGAGATTACCACTTTTGAAATTCTTCGTCTGATCGAGGCTGTCGGTGAGGATGTTGTAGGTATCGTCTTTGATACAGGTAACATACTGATTCGAGGGGAGCATCCGGTCTATGCCGCTAAGCGGATTGCTCCATACGTACGTCAAACACACCTGAAGGACGGTTATGTTGAACTAATTGATGAGGGTGCCTATTACCAGCAACGTATGTGCGGATCAGGTGTTGTCGATTTTAAAGCGGTGTTTACTGAATTGAACAAGTATAATCCTGACCTTACCATCACAATTGAATGTGATACTCCCCGACTGGGAGCTCTGAAAGGTGAGCCACACTTTCTTGAAATTTATAACCCGGATTGGATCGCGGGACATCCCGATCTCTCACGAGAAGAATTTGCAGCTTATTTTGAACTCGCTCGTGACTACACGGATCGGATCCACAAAGGAATGGTCAAGAGCTGGCAGAAGCTACACGCAGAGAACTTTGAGTACCCTGAAGCGATTCAAGCTATCGCGTTCTCCAAACAGCATATTGAAGGGATTTGTAAGGAACTTGGCATCAAGAGAGGAACTGGTGCTCATGCTTGACAAGATGCCTGTAAATATCGGAATTTTCGCAAAAGATCTGTGCGGTCCATCCTTTGATGTGCGCGATTCGGTTCAAAAGGCGCTACAGTATGGGCTAAAAGGCTCTTTTATTGGAACCGCTCTCAATGCCAGCCCGACGTTGGATCAGTGGGAATTGGAAGACATTCGGCAAGTCGCACAGGAATCGGGCATTACACTTGGGCTCGGGATAGGGATGCTGAATCCTTACCGGCCTGAGCGCTCCTCTGAAGCATTAAAAGTCGGAAATGGAGACCTGGCAAAAGGGGTGTGTAAGCTGACAGAGGCAGCTCTTTTGCTCGGACAATCCGATGTGATGCTAGTTGTTGGGAAGGAAGAGGACCGCTTTGATCGTTCGGTGGGTTGGTCCGATCAGTTGGAAGAGGTTTCCTCTTTCTTGAAACGACTTGAACCCGATCTTCGTTCGCTCGGATCGCGGGTGCTCATCAAGACACACGAGGAGATCACGTCTTGGGAGGTTCGTCGACTGCTCGAAGTACTCGAACCCGATCTTTTCGGCGTTGCCTTCGATCCTGTGAACCTAATCGTACGCATGGAGGATCCGATTGCAGCAGCAAACCGTCTTGCCGGTCGCATTGGGCAAGTCATGGTTGACGATGGACGCCTCTTGTGGAGCGGTCAAGGCTATGCCCGATTGCTCTGCCCGGTTGGGAAAGGATGCATCGACTGGCCGGCCCTGATCAGTAAAATTAGCGAAAGTGATCCAGATGCTTGGTATTGGGGAGAGATTCACCGAGCTGAACTTGAAACACCGTTTCGGACGGAAGGTTGGTTTGAGATGCATCCCGATAACGGTATTGCGGAGTTGGCAACATGGATCTCGATGGGAGAACCACTTTCGGAGTCACGGCAACCACTAGTGGGAGATGTAGAAGAACGAATACGGGAAGTTACCTCGTTTCTTACACGACAAGTTGTGTAAGGATGAGGTTACTAGCCTACAAGTCCTCTATTTGTAGACTGAATATTCTGAATAAAAAGTGAGGGGTGTGACAAAATGGGGAGGAAAATTTCAGTTTTCGTCATCGTATTTCTTCTGATTGGCAGTGTGATTGCCGGGTGCTCAAGTCAATCTGCAAACGGTACGAGTGGTGGGACAGAGGATACTCTCATTGTTGGGATTCCAGACGCGCCAGTTTATATGGACCCTCAAATCCAGGCGTCGGTTGCATCCTACCGAGTGACAACGCAGATTTTTGACAGGCTTGTCGCACTTGATAGCAAAATGAAGCTGGTTCCTGCACTTGCAGAATCGTGGGAAGTAGAAAATGACACGACGACCGTTTTCCATCTTCGCAAGGGTGTCAAGTTCCACAATGGGGAAGAAATGAAAGCGGAAGATGTGAAATTTAGTCTTGAACGAGCGATAAAAAACGATGGCGTCAATTACAACTACCTCATCATTAAAGACATCGTTATTGTCGATGATTACACAGTGAAAATTGTGACATCACAACCATTTAATGCTCTCTTGTATCGGCTTACACTTGATGCAGCATCAATCCTCAGCAAAAAAGCAGCTTCGAGTGATAAAGATTTTAATGCACACCCCGTCGGCGCTGGTCCATACAAGTTCGTTTCATGGGATCTCGGCGGCGATGTCGTTCTGGAAGCATTTCCTGATTATTACCGGGGCGAACCGAAAGTCAAGAAATTGATTTTCAGACAGATTCCTGAAGCGCTCAACCGAACTGTTGGTCTCGAAACAGGCGAAATTGGCTTAGCTTATGATTTGGCCAGAACGGATTTGGATAAAGTGAAGAGCAATCAAAAACTGAAACTGGAAGAAGTAACGAGCACAACGGTTTGGTATCTCGGGTTCAACACCAAAAAGCAGTACTTTGATGATGTTCGTGTAAGGCAAGCCATCGCATATGCCCTTAACACGAAGGACATTATCGATATCGTCTTTAACGGTGTAGCAACGCCAGCTCACAACACGATGCTTCCGCCAGACGTAGTTGGTTTTGTGCCGGATTCCGTTACGTATGATTTCAATCTTGACAAGGCGAAGAGCTTGCTTGCAGAAGCTGGACACCCGAATGGCTTCAAGACGACGCTTTGGGTTCCGGATAGCCAGATTCCAAGAGATGCTGCAGTCGTCATTCAGGGCCAACTGAGAGCAATAGGGATTGATGTTGAAGTCAAGACCATGGAGCAAGGAAAATACTATTCAGCTACCGGAAAAGGGGAACATGACCTGTTCTTCATGTCAAAAACATCGATCGACCCTGATAGTATGCTAAGAGCCATGTATCATACGCAAGCATTTGGACTTTCGGGCAACCGTTCGTTCTGGTCAACGAAAGAAGTAGATGAAAAATTAGACAAAGCCAGCGAGACAACTGATCCTAATGAGGCGAAGAAACTTTATGCAGACGTACAAAAAATTGTTGCTGAGCAACTTCCGCTTGTCCCAATCGGAATCGAGCATTTAAATGCCGGCATGCAGGCGACGGTCAAGGGCTTCAACCTATATCCAGGAAAAACGCATTTCATTTACGGCACGTATTTTGAAAAATAGTGTTTGATCCAAGTTACATGCCGATTCTTATCGGCATGTAACTTAAAATAAACCGATGGTCTGGCAAAAACCGATTGAAGAGTCAATTAGAAGTTTGGAGGTTGTCAGATGTATAAATTTATACTACGTAGGTTGGCCATGTTGATTCCCGTATTATTGGGGGTAAGCTTTATTGTTTTTACCATTATGGATCTTACTCCTGGTGATCCTGTTGAAATGTATCTAGGTGATAACTACACCGCTGAGGCACATGCTACTATGACGAAGGAGCTTGGTCTTGATAAGCCATTTTTTGTTCGGTATATCAACTATATTGGACATGTGATTCAAGGCGATTTTGGGATTTCTTATTCAACAAAACAAGCCGTTTCTGCGGAAATTGAAGCAAGATTTCCAAGTACCATCATTCTAGCCATCTCTGCGCTCATTTTTGCGATCGTGCTAGGGATTCCGCTGGGGACGATTTCAGCAGCAAAGCAATATTCCGCCATTGATTCGGTTTCGATGTTTGCAGCGCTAATCGGCGTTTCCATGCCAAACTTTTGGTTAGGGCTCATGCTCATTCTCATACTAGCGGCTAATTTAGGGTGGTTTCCATCGGCTAACTTCGATGGAGCAAAGTCGTTAGTCCTTCCTGCCATTACGTTAAGTGCGAACTCACTTGCCATCATTACGCGAATGACACGCTCTTCCATGCTAGAAACCATACGACAAGACTACATCCGAACAGCACGAGCGAAAGGAGTCAAGGAGTTTAAAGTCATTATAAAACATGCGCTTCGTAATGCGATGATCCCCATTATTACCGTGGCGGGTTTGCAGTTCGGATTTTCAATTGGCGGTGCAGTGCTTGTCGAGACCGTTTTTTCGTGGCCCGGCATCGGCAGGCTTCTTGTTGAAACCATCAAATTAAAAGATACACCTGTTGTATTAGCCATTGTCCTCGTCATGGCAACCATGTTTACGGTTATTAATCTTATCACTGATATCATGTACGCCTATTTTGATCCGCGTATAAGAGCACAGTACAAGATGAAGAAGGTGTAGAGGATGAATACAACAATCATACCGAGCAAGAACAAAAATACGGAAATCATCTTGCGAAAGAAAAAAAAGTCGCAGTGGGTTTCGATCTGGAAACGGTTAAAAAAGAATAAAATGGCCATTGCTGGCTTAGCCATAGTAACGATCATCAGTCTTTTGGCTATTTTTGCAAATTTCTTGTTTGATTACAACACAGTGGTCATTCAACAAAGTGCCGCATTACGCCTGAAACCACCGTCAGTCAGCCATTGGCTTGGGACGGATGAATTAGGAAGAGATATTCTTGCACGAATTGTTCATGGCGCCAGAGTTTCACTTCCGATCTCGTTTGTGACCATTCTCATTGCTGCAGTTGTAGGTGGTGTACTTGGAGCAATTGCCGGTTATGGAACCAAAGCAGTCGACAACGCGATTATGCGGATCATGGATATTTTTCTTGCCATCCCAAGTATTTTGTTATCCATTGCCATCGTATCTGCGCTTGGACCGAGCATGGGTAATCTGTTGTTTGCGATTAGCATTTCGAATATTCCGCCATTTGCTCGCATCGTAAGGGCATCCGTTATGGCAATCCGCAACGAAGAGTATATTGAAGCGGCCCGAGCGATTGGTGCCAGTGATTTCAGAATTATTTTTCGCCACATCATTCCCAATTCCATGGCTCCCGTCATCGTCCAGGCAACGTTATGTATCGCCGGTTCGATTCTTTCCATTGCCAGCTTAAGCTTCATCGGTCTAGGTATTCAGCCTCCAGCTCCTGAATGGGGTGCCATGCTCAGTGGTGGGCGGCAGTATATACGATATGCATGGTGGGTGTGCGCTTTCCCCGGTATCGCGATTATGCTAACCATTCTTTCACTCAATCTGCTCGGGGATGGGCTGCGTGATGCATTGGACCCTAAATTGAAGAATTAGGAGGCAGCTATGACTGGAAGAAAACTGCTGGAAATTAAGAATCTTACGGTTGAGTATCGAACAGATGATGAAATCGTTCATGCTGTGAACTCTCTTGATTTGAGTTTGGGTTCTGGAGAAAGCCTCGGGCTGGTGGGTGAGACGGGTGCAGGGAAAACAACAACAGCGCTCAGCATTTTGCAGCTTGTGGCAAACCCTCCAGGCAAGATCACGAGCGGCGAAATTTTTTATGAGGGGGAAGATCTTCTCCAAGCAAAAACAGATATGCTGCGTCACATCCGAGGAAATAAAATATCGATGATTTTTCAAGATCCCATGACGAGCCTTAATCCGGTTTATTCAGTTGGCGACCAAATTGCGGAAGTGATTCATCTCCATGAGAATTGCAGCAAAGCCGAGGCGGAACAAAAGGCTGGAGAAATGTTGGAAATGGTCGGGATTCCGAAAGATCGGTATGATGAGTATCCCCATCAATTTTCAGGCGGAATGAAGCAGCGTGTTGTCATCGCCATGAGTATCGCCTGTTCGCCAAAACTGATCTTGGCAGATGAGCCAACGACAGCGCTTGACGTAACGATTCAAGCCCAAGTGCTAGAGTTAATGAATGATTTGAAAGTGAAATTCAACACTTCGCTACTGCTCATTACTCATGATCTTGGTGTTGTTGCTCAAGTTTGTGACAGGGTTGCCATCATGTATGCGGGTGAGATTGTGGAAACCGGAACGATCGAGGAGATTTTTGAACATCCACATCACCCGTATACGATCGGTCTTTTTACATCCATTCCTACGCTTGATGATAAAGTTGATAAGCTAAAGCCGATCACAGGGCAGATGCCAGACCCTACCAACTTGCCGTCAGGCTGTTCATTCCATCCGCGTTGCCCGTATCGGAGTGAACCCTGTTCGATTTTCAAACCGGAGATGACGAATGTGGCAGGAACTCATTTCGTGAAATGTCTGATTCACGAGGGCAAGTTTGAGTCCCCTACGTTTATGAAGGAGGAAATCAACCATGGCGGATAATATTTTAGAGGTTCGAAACCTTAAAAAACATTTTAAATCGAAAAACGGAACTCTCCATGCTGTTGATGATGTCTCTTTCAGTATTAAGCGGGGGGAAACGTTGGGACTTGTAGGAGAATCCGGTTGTGGCAAGTCAACGATAGGCCGATTAATATTAGGACTTCATCAGGCGACAAGTGGGGAAATTCTCTTCAATGGGCAAGACATCTGCAAGATGAATAAGGCGCAGATTCATGATTTGCGAAAAGATCTTCAAATCATTTTTCAAGATCCGTTTTCCTCTCTGAATCCGCGGATGTCCGTTAGTGAAATTATTGGCGAACCGCTTTTGATCCATAAAAAAGTAAAGCATCGAGCAGAGCTTGATGCCGAAGTCAGGCGCTTAATGGATGTGGTTGGATTGAGTGAAAGACTTGTCAATTCCTATCCCCACGAACTCGATGGGGGACGGCGACAGCGCGTTGGAATCGCAAGAGCGCTTTCCTTGACTCCACAATTCATTGTTTGTGATGAACCCGTATCTTCTTTGGATGTTTCGATTCAGGCCCAGGTTTTGAATTTGCTTAAGGATCTGCAGGCTGAATACGGTCTGACTTATCTTTTTATCACCCATGACTTATCTGTCGTCAAATATTTTTCTAACAAGATCGCGGTCATGTATCTTGGTCAGCTTGTTGAAATCGCAGAGGCCGATGAATTGTTTAAAAAGACGATTCACCCTTATGCACAAGCATTGCTTTCTGCCATACCCGTCCCTAACATTCGCCAAAAGATGCAGCGGGTCAAACTGATCGGAGAGCTTACTAGCCCCATTGATCCTGAGCTTGGTTGCCGATTTGCGAAACGATGCTTGTATAGTCAGGCAAAATGTGTCGGGCAAGATCCAGATCTCAAGGATTTTGGAAATAGCCATTTCTGCTCATGTTTCCGAGCCGAAGAGTTACTGCATGTGGAGCAAAGCACCATTTGAAAACTAAACAATGAAAAATCGGGTAAGCAAGTAACGACACTTACAAAATGAGAATGATAGAGGGGAGCCCGCCATGAAGTATGACTTACTTATAAGGGATGGTAACGTCGTTTTCAGGGATGAAGTCAAAAAGGTGGATCTAGCCATTCAAAGCGGTAAGATTGTTGCGATTGCTGACAGAATCGATGAAACAGCAGACCAAGTGGTTGATGCGGCAGGTCAATTTGTGATGCCGGGGATGATCGATACGCATGTTCATATCTGTGAACCAGGGCGCACGGAATGGGAAGGGTTTGAAAGCGGGACAAAAGCACTCGCGGCTGGAGGGACCACATCCTACGTGGATATGCCTTTGAACGCATTGCCTGCAACAACGACAAAAGAGGCATTTGATGCAAAGCTTGCAGCTGCCGAAGGGAAAAATTACGTCGATTATGCTTTTTATGGTGGTTTGGTTCCGGGCAATCTTGAACATTTGCAAGAGTTATCTGATGCAGGTGTAGTTGCTTACAAATGTTTCATGGCTACATGCGGAAGCGACTTGCCGGATGATTTTAAAAATGTGAATGACTATACCCTTTATACTGGAATGAAAAAAATAGCCGAGCTTGGCCATCTCTTATCGATTCATGCTGAAAATGCCGAGATCACGGACCGTTTCGCCGAGGAAAAGATCAAACAAGGAAAGGTAACGGCTTCCGATTATGTGGCATCTCGTCCTATTTTTACCGAAGTAGATGCCGTCAAGCGCGCATTATTTTTCGCAAAAGAGACGGGTTGCAAGCTGCACTTTGTTCATATAAGCAGTGCGGATTCGGTAGAAGTAATTTGGAAAGCACGAAATGAAGGACTGGATGTAACACTGGAATCATGTCCGCACTACTTTACGATTACGACTAGTCAGTTTGAAGAAATAGGCTCAGCAGCCAAATGTTCGCCCCCATTGCGGGATGATTGGGAGCAAGCGAAGCTATGGGAAGCATTACAACGAGGCCAAATTGATATGTTAACCTCGGACCATTCCCCTTGTCCGCCAGAAATGAAGCAAAGCGAAACCAATAATATGTTTGAAGTTTGGGGCGGAATTACAGGCTGCCAAAACAATGTTGACCTCATGTTTGATGAGGCAGTGAAAAAGCGGAATGTACCGGTGACTGAATTTGTCAAAATGATTTCAACCAATCCGGCCGAAAGGTTTCACTTACGAACAAAAGGTGAAATCGCGATCGACAAAGACGCGGATATGATCTTGATCGATCCGAATCAATCCTATGTCGTAAAAAAAGAAAACCTCTATTACCGTCATAAGCATAGCCCGTATCTAAACAGAACGATTCATTGCCGGGTGACAAAAACATTCGTGAGAGGGCAGGTAGTGTTTGATTTACATGAAGGGATTGTCGGGCAGCCCATTGGACAATTCATCCCATTTCAGAAAAATCCAGTTTATTTAAAATTGAATCAACGATGTTACGAAAAATGAATGTAAAGGGGAAACAAGTATGAGCGAAGCCAAAAAAGAAATTTTGCAATGGGTGGAAAACAATCAGGAGCAACTGATTCAATTTTTACGAGAGCTTGTTGCGATCCCGTCCGATAACCCACCTGGAGATTGTTACGCGATAGCTGAACATATTTATAAACGGTTGCAAGATTTTCAATTCGAAGCGATTCAATTGCTAGAAGTGGATGAACAGGAGGTCAAGGCCAACGGGATGATCCGTGTGGCGAATGTCCTTTCAACGACCGCGTTCGGGCAGGGGGAAGGTCCGGAAATCTCCTTGAATGCTCATGGGGATGTCGTTGCCCCGGGAATGGGATGGACCTATGATCCATACGGGGGAGAAATTGTAGAGGGGAAACTGTATGGAAGGGGAGCAGCTGTTTCCAAGTCTGATATCGCGACCTATACATATGCCCTGATGGCCCTTCGAAACGTGTCGGAGCAATTGCATGGAAAAGTATCGTTGGTGTTTACGTTCGATGAAGAAACAGGTGGCGGTATTGGTCCAAAGTGGTTAATGGATAAGGGGTATATCAAACCTGATATGGCTATCGTAGCAGGGTTCACACATTCGATTGTCAATGCCCATAACGGATGTTTGCACCTAGAAATACGAGTGAAGGGGAAATCCGCTCATGCTGCGGCACCGCATACGGGTTTTGACGCCATACAGGCAATGAGCGGGGTGCTACACGCCTTGTATGTATATCGCGAGTCACTTGGCAACATCAAATCAGCCGTCCCGGGAATTGAATCACCTACGTTGGTAGTAGGTTTAATCTCTGGGGGAATTAATACGAATGTGGTTCCTGACTTGTGTACGATTCGTGTGGATCGGCGTCTGATTCCGGAGGAGAGCGGAGAGCAAGCGGAACAGGAAATCCAGCAAGTGGTTGAGCAGGCGATTCGAGATTATGAAGGCATTGAAGTAGAGGTAGAGCGAATTCTTTTAGCAAACAACTTTGGACCAGTTCACGAGGATGAACAATTGATTCAGACGTTAGGAACAAATTGGAAAGAAATCATGGACGGGCGATTGGAGATAAATGGAATTCCACTTTATGCCGATGCAAGACATTTCTATGAAGCGGGTGTACCGACCGTTATGTTTGGAGCTGGGCCTAAAACCTTGCTGGAAGCAAACGGCCACAGGGCCGATGAGCATGTCCGTATTGATGACTTGGTGAAGGCCACGAAAATTGTTGCGTTAACTCTGTATGATTTGTTAAAGAAATAGGTGACATTCCCATAAGCGTATACTCTAAGCAACACGGAACCCGACACTTTGTGCCTCACAGCCACTTTTTCCTAAGGAATAGTGGCTGTTGTCATTGTTTGATTTTCTCAGCTAACTCCAAAATAATTCCCTTTGGCATTGCAAACTATTCCTAGATCATCCATCTCGATCACATTTGCAAAGATGGCATAAACTTGTTCTAATGCACTCGGTTCATTAAATATACAAGAATAATCAATACCTTCAAGTAATGGCAGTCCCACAGTACCATTTGCTATCCAGAAGGAAAAAGCTCTAAGTGCGCCACTGAAGGAATTGCTTAACTTTTGCATAGTAACCTCCAAATTGAATCTACCTTTAAGCAGCCTTTCATCATCCATATTTTAATATATTGCATTGTGGAAATCTGCCCGTCAGTACGGGGTAAGACCAAAAAGGGCTACTAATTTCTTTAGCTTGGAGTATGACGGTCGACTGGTAATCCAAAATGTTTGGATGTGAAATAAGGCGGTAACTTGTTATTATTTGAATTTCATGTATAATGAAATTAATGTATAGTACATATTATGTATAACACATTAGTTAGGGGAGAAATTAATTTCTTATGAATAGAGAAGATGCCTTGAAACTAAGAACAGATATTAAAAAATTTATAAGATTGACTGGAATTCTCGAACCAGAAAGAATTCCAAAAGATCTGTTTGAAAAACCTTTATCGGTTTCTCAAATGATGGCGTTAGAAGAACTAGAGCTCGAGAAATTAACTATTTGGGAATTAGCTAACAAGCTTAAATTAGAACAATCATCGGTAAGTAGATTAGTAGACAAGTTGGTAAAAAATGAGCTAATTTGCCGTGAAGTAAATGAAAATAACAGAAGGGAGCTTTATCTGCATCTTACAGAAAAAGGGCAAATAACTGTTAATTCTTTACGGGAGCAATCGATAAGTTTTTATCAAGGAATTCTCAATAATTTATCAGAATCAGAACGAAAAATAGTTGTCAATGGATTTGAACTATTAATCGATTCGATATCTAAATCATTCTCCATAAATAGGAATGGAAAATCGTAATATAAGGAGTCCATGAATGAGTTTGGATTTTGAAGGCCCAATTATAGAATTAAAAGAAAAAATTGATGAATTACAGAAGTATATGGAAAAAAATGGTCTTGATTTATCTTCAGAAATTCATGCCTTAAATGAACGTTTAAATAAAATGCAAGGTGAAATTTATACTAACATTTCACCATATCAGCGAGTTCAAATTGCTAGGCTTCGTAACCGCCCTACAACATTGGACTATATTCAATTATTGTTTACAGATTTTATCGAACTTCATGGCGATCGACTATATGGAGATGATAAAACAATAATAGGTGGAATTGCGAAATTTAAAGGCATGCCTGTTACAATTATTGGTCACCAAAGAGGTAGAAACACAAAGGAAAGTATAGAAAGAAATTTTGGAATGGCACACCCAGAAGGTTATAGAAAAGCTTTACGACTTATGAAGCAAGCAGAAAAATTTTCTCGCCCAATTATTACATTTATCGATACATCAGGTGCTTATCCTGGGGAAGAATCTGAAGAACGTGGAATTTCTGAGGCAATAGCTCGTAATTTATTTGAAATGGCAACACTTAAAGTACCAATTGTTTGTATTGTAATAGGAGAAGCATCAAGTGGTGGAGCCCTTGGTATTAGTATCGGTAATCATATTCATATGCTAGATAACTCGTGGTACTCGGTTATTTCTCCGGAAGGAGCGGCATCGATATTATGGAAAGATGCTAAGTATGCTCCAAAAGCGGCTGAATACATGAAAATTACAGCAAAAGATTTGAAGCACTTAGGAATTATTGATCAAATCATTCCTGAAGTGAAAGGTGGAGCACAAAATGATATAAAAGGGCAGGCGGAAATGATTGAATTTGTAATCGAATCATCTCTAAAAGAATTGGTACGAATGTCTCCAGAAGAGCTTACACAACAGCGATATGAAAAGTATAGAGAGATGGGGAAAATTGAAATCATAAACGGAACTGAAGAGGAAAAATAGAGAAGAACAAGAGCGGCTCATCCAATTACGACTCTCAAATCCTTCAGATAGCTACGAGTCACTTGCTCATCATATACGAATTTTTGGATCACAAATTAAAGGAAAGGTAAATGAGGAAAGTGATCTTAATGTATTTGTTGAGTTCTCATCAAAAGTGCGCCGAATAGGAATTGGGCGAATGTTAATGAATGCAGTAGTTGAAGTAGTTAGAAAACACTATAGAACACTTGTGCTAAATGTTCAGTGAAAACCAAACCAGCTAATGTTTGTCAAGCTTTTCAGTGTAGACAATGTTTTAAGCGCTGGTATACTGTTTTTTGAGCAAAACGAATAATCCTTCATTGGCGTGAAGGGTAGTGGATAATTATGGTATTAGACTTGGTAGGGCTGGTCTTTATTAAGGATAAAGTAGATGTGATGGAGAAGCTTGTTGGCGCAAGCGAGTCTGTAAAATATTCTGTGTAAACTCTCAACCTCCTAATTTACAATTAAATTAGAAAGGTTGGGATTTTTTA
>NZ_RHHQ01000023.1 GCF_003710825.1 Brevibacillus fluminis
AAGGGTGAGGGCACAGAATGTCCAAAATGGATAAGCGGTTCGTGTAAAAATCCACTTAACAAGAAGAGAAACCCCCAAATAACATGGGGTTTCTCGACAATCTGAAGAGGCTTTCGGCCTCTTTTTTTCTTGTGTGATTACAACAATTTGTGACTATCGCTTCAATTAATATAGCTTGGTTTCCGGCCCAATCTGTTCGAGCTTCTGTTTGACGCTTTGTAAGAAACGGCCGCAAATCAAACCATCGAGCACACGGTGATCCAGCGAGAGGCACAGATTGACCATGGAGCGTACCGCGATCATGTCGTTGATGACGACCGGGCGCTTCACGATCGATTCGATACTCAGAATCGCTGCTTGCGGCGCATTGATAATCGGCGCAGAGAGGACAGAGCCAAACGAGCCGGTATTGTTGACCGTAAATGTGCCGCCGCTCATGTCATCCATCGTCAGTTTGCCTGCGCGCGTACGTGCAGCTAAGTCATCAACTGACTTGGAAATGCCAAGCAGCGATTTTTGGTCCGCGTCTTTGATGACAGGCACAAATAGCGCGTCCTCTGTCGCCACGGCCAGCGAGATGTTGATATTTTTACGCACGATGATCTTGTCGCCCGCCCATGTGGAGTTGATCATCGGGAATTCTTTCAGCGCTTCGACGACCGCCTTGATGAAGAATGGCAAGAAGGTCAGGTTGACGCCTTCCTTGCGCTTGAATTCATCTTTGACTTGCGCACGATAATTGACCAGATTGGTTACGTCCACTTCCACCATCGTCCACGCATGTGGCGCTTCGTGTTTGCTCTGCACCATCCGGGATGCGATCGTTTTACGGATCGGTGTGACAGGAATCACTTGATCGCCTGCTGCAACCATCACGTCAACAGTTGCCGCCGGCGCTGCTTTTGGCGCTTCCGCCTGGACAGGAGCTGGGGCCGCAGCTGGCACAACGGGTTCTTGATTCGCCGCGGGAACTGCTTGCGGCGCTTGATTCGTTTGACCGCCTGCGTCGATGATCGCCTGTACGTCTTTTCGGGTAATGCGCCCTTCAGCGCCTGAGCCGACGACTTGCGACAAGTCAATGCCGTGCTCCTGTGCGAGCTTCAGCACTGCCGGAGAGAACCGCGCTTTCGCGGCATCCTGCCCGGATACGACAGCAGGTTTCGCTGCTGCTGGAGCCGGTGTGGCGGGAGCTGGAGCTGGCGTTGCCGCAAGGGTTGGGGAAGCAGACGGTGCTGGCGCTGCTTCGGCTTCAACCGCTACGCCTGCTTCGTCTATGTACAGGATTAGCGTGCCGACCGCGACGGTTTCCCCTTCCGCCACCAAAATTTCTTTGATGCGTCCGGATACCGTAGACGGCACTTCCGCGTTTACTTTATCCGTATTCACTTCTGCCAATGAATCATACTTGTTGACAAAGTCGCCAACCTTGACCAGCCATTTGGAAATCGTTCCTTCCGTGACGCTTTCCCCCAGCTGGGGCATTAAGACTTTTGTAGCCATTGTACGTCCTCCTCAGCTCCTAAAAGTGCGCCAGTTCACGCATTGCTTGCTCCACTTTTTCCGGTGTGAGCATGAAAAACTTTTCCAACGGCGGGCTGTATGGCATCGCCGGAACATCTGGACCGCACAGACGCTTGATCGGCGCATCCAGATCAAAGAGGCAATGCTCCGCAATGATGGCGGACACTTCCCCGCCGACACCGCCTTCTTTGTTATCTTCATGAATGATCAACACTTTGCCTGTTTTGGAAGCAGCTTCGATAATCGCTTCCTTATCAAGCGGATACAGCGTGCGCAGATCAAGCACATGCGCGCTGATGCCCTCAGCTGCAAGCTTTTCCGCCGCTTGCAGCGCGAAATGCAGCGTCATCCCGTAGGAAATGACCGTGATATCTTCGCCTTCGCGCTTAACATCCGCTTTGCCGATCGGAACGGTATAATCCGTATCAGGAACCTCGCCTTTGATCAAGCGATAGCAGCGTTTATGTTCAAAGAAAAGCACAGGGTCGTTGTCGCGAATCGCCGCTTTCAAGAGCCCTTTTGCATCGTACGGCGTCGATGGTACGACGACTTTCAAGCCTGGCACGTTCGTGAACATTGCTTCAACCGATTGCGAATGGTACAGTGCACCATGCACGCCGCCGCCAAAAGGAGCGCGCACAACGAGCGGGCAGTTCCAGTCATTATTGGAGCGATAGCGCATTTTTGCCGCTTCGCTGACGATTTGGTTAACGGCTGGCATGATGAAATCAGCGAACTGAATTTCCGCGATCGGACGCATCCCATAAGCGGCCGCACCAATCGCAACGCCGACGATTGCGGACTCAGCAAGCGGCGTATCCATCACGCGCTGCTCGCCAAACTCTTCGATGAGGCCGACGGTTGCACGGAATACACCCCCGCGAACGCCGACATCCTCTCCCAAAACAAATACGTTAGGATCGTTGCGCATCTCTTCGCGCATTGCCAACGTAATGGCATCGATGTACGACATGACTGCCATTCTTTCGTCCCCCCTATTCTTCGTAGACAAAACGGAGTGCAGATTCAGGTGCGGGATATGGTGCGTTCTCCGCATACTCGGTTGCCTCATCCACTTCTTTCTGCACTTCTTCTGCTATCGCGCGTTGTTTCTCCTCACTCAAAATGCCCACTTCTGTCAAGTATGCGGCAAAGCTCAGGAGCGGATCCTTCTGCTTCGCTTCCTCTACTTCTTCACGACTGCGATACACACGGTCATCGTCATCGCTGGAGTGTGGCACCAAACGATACGCTACAGCCTCAATCAGTGTCGGTCCATAGCCTGCGCGCGCCCGGTCAACAGCTTCTTTGACGACGCGGTACACCTCGATTGGGTCGTTTCCGTCAACGCTCACGCCCGGGAAGCCGTATCCGATCGCACGGTCTGCTACACTATCGCAAGCGAGTTGCTTTTTCAACGGTACGGAAATCGCATATTTGTTGTTTTCGCAGAAGAAAATAACCGGCAGCTTGTGAACGCCCGCGAAGTTTGCACCTTCGTGGAAATCACCCTGATTGCTGGAACCTTCTCCAAACGATGTGAAGATCACCGGATTTTTACCCGTCAGTTTGCCGGCAAGCGCCATTCCTACCGCGTGTGGAACTTGCGTCGTCACTGGGCTAGAACCCGTCAAAATGTTATATTTTTTGCCGCCAAAATGGCCAGGCATCTGACGTCCACCACTGTTCGGGTCATCCGCTTTCGCAAAAGCCGACAGCATGCAATCGCGAGCTGTTTGCCCAAATGCGAGCACGAGGCCTAAGTCGCGGTAATATGGGCAGGCGAAATCATTTTTCGTATCGAATGCGAACGCCGCACCTACCTGTGCCGCCTCTTGACCTTGGCACGAAATGACAAATGGCACTTTGCCTGCCCGATTGAGCAGCCATTGACGCTCATCAATTTTGCGCGCCAAAAGCATGTATCGATACATCTCCAGCACCTGTTCGTCGGTCAGACCGACTGCTTCATGACGTTTTGCCGTAATCGCCATCCTACTCCCTCCGATTTCTTTATGCGTGTATGGATTTGCCGTCAACAGCCAATGCTGCTTCAGCGATTGCTTCCGACAATGTCGGATGCGGATGAATCGTCTGCGCGATTTCCCAAGGTGTCGCATCGAGAACACGTGCCAGATTCGCTTCTGCGATCAATTCGGTCACATGCGGCCCGATCATATGAACGCCAAGCAAATCGTTTGTTTTCTCATCCACAACGACTTTGACAAAGCCGTCGGTTTCACCATAGACCAACGCTTTCCCGATCGCTTTGAACGAAAATTTGCCAGCCTTCACTTGATAGCCCTTATCTTTTGCTTCTTGCTCGGTCAAGCCGACGCTTGCCACTTCCGGGCGGCTATATGTACATTTCGGAACTTTTGTCGCATCTAGTTGGTGTGTTGTAAGCCCGGCAATATGCTCAACTGCAGCGATGCCTTCATGCGATGCCACATGCGCCAGCTGCAAGCCACCAATGCAGTCGCCTATCGCATAAATGTGAGACTCGGCTGTTTGATAGTGCTCGTTCACGACGATGACGCCGCGCTCGACCTTGATCTCGGTTGCCTCAAGCCCGATGTTTTCCACATTCGCAGCCCTTCCGACGGATACGAGCAGCTTGTCGGCCGTAAAGCTTTGCGTCCCGCCCGCCAATTCGGCAGAGACGGTGATTTGGCCCGCTTCTTTTGTCACACTGTCTGTCAGCAGCTTGGCACCTGTTACCAGTTTAACCTTCCGTTTCTTTAACAAACGTTGCATTTCCTTGCTGATTTCTTCGTCTTCTAGCGGCAGGATACGCTCTGCTGCCTCGATCACTGTCACCTCAACGCCGAAATCGCTCAATAATGATGCCCACTCAATCCCAATCACGCCACCGCCAACAATCAGCATGGATTTTGGCAGCTCTGCCATTTCCAACGCTTCATCGCTCGTCAGCACATATTCGCCATCAATGGCAAGGCCTGGCAGCGTGCGCGGTCGGGAACCAGTGGCCAGCAGCAAGAACTTAGGCACAATGATTTCCTGGTCGCCATCTGCTTTTTCAATTCGTACAGCGCCTGCTTGCGGTGAAAAGATAGACGGTCCCATGACACGGCCCAAACCGGAAAACACCTGGATTTTCCCTTTGCTCATTAAGTAGTTCAATCCTTTGAGCTGGGATTCGATAATGCTCGCTTTACGGGCCTGTACTTTATCGAATTGGACCCCGATGTTGTCTGCTACGATTCCGTACTTGTCACTTTCTTTCATTGTCGCATAAACTTCAGCACTGCGCAGCAATGCTTTGGAAGGTATGCAGCCACGATTCAGGCATGTGCCCCCCAGTTTTTCCTTTTCTACAATCGCAACTTTCATCCCGAGCTGTGCTGCGCGAATCGCAGCCACATAACCGCCGGGACCGCCACCCAAAACAACCAAATCGAACTCTTGAGACATCTGCGTTATCTCCTTTTAATTCAAATAGTTCGGACACGCCGCGACACAGGAAGGAAACCGGGGGGCCGGTCATCTAAGGCCGCCCCACCGTCTAATAGCTACCTTACCTGCGTTTATTTGCTATAAACCGATTTGCCGTCGCGCAGGAACGTGCTCTGCGATTTTGCGAGGCGGGCGATCCGCTCTTCAGCCATCCGGTCTGCCGCTTTGTAAGAAGCGATGTTGTCGCGTGCGGAAATCTCGAATACTTTGGTAATGTTATCGTAGATCGTCTCTACTTTTTTCATCGCGCGCTCGCGGTTATAGACATGCAGTTCATCCGCCACGTTGATCAAGCCACCTGCATTGATGACGTAATCAGGCGCGTAAATCAAACCCTTCTGATGAATCTCATCGCCGTGACGCTCTTCTTTCAGCTGATTGTTCGCTGCGCCGGCAATTACCTTCGCTTTGATGACAGGTATTGTGTCGTCGTTGATGATGGCACCAAGCGCGCACGGTGCGAAAATGTCGCATTCAACGGAGAAAATTTCATGGACGCCGACTGCTTTCGCTCCGAAATCGTTTACAGCGCGATTGACGTTTTCTTCGTTGATATCCGTCACGATCAGATGAGCGCCTTCCTCGTGAAGATGTCTACAAAGATTATATGCGACGTTTCCGACACCTTGCACCGCGACGACTTTACCGGACAAGTTATCTGTTCCATACGCCACTTTTGCTGCGGCCTTCATCCCGCGGTAAACGCCATAAGCTGTCACCGGGGAAGGATTGCCGCTTGAACCGAAGGCTGGGGAAACGCCCGTTACGTAATTGGTTTCCAGATGGATCATGTCCATATCCGCAACCGTTGTGCCGACATCCTCTGCAGTGATATAGCGGCCGTTCAATCCTTGAATGTAGCGGCCGAACGCACGGAACATCTCTTCGCTTTTGTCTTTGCGCGGATCGCCCAAAATCACTGCTTTGCCCCCGCCCAGATTTAGGCCGGCTGCTGCTGCCTTGTACGTCATGCCGCGTGCCAGACGCAGTGCGTCGATGATCGCGTCTTCCTCTGTTTGATAGGTCCACATGCGTGTTCCGCCAAGCGCAGGACCTAACGTTGTATCATGAATGGCAATGATAGCTCGCAAACCAGATGCCTCGTCTTGGCAGAACAGAAGCTGTTCGTAATCGTAACGTTGTAGGTAGTCGAAAATTTGCATGGATGAAGCCTCCCTGTGATTGCACGTTAGCATTGGCACAAAACCGTTATTAGGTTTCGCTTTGAAGTGTTCGGCTATGTATATTGCAAAAGTTATGCCAACAAAACAAGCGTTTGAAAGCGCTTCATTTTCCTGCGTTTGACTAAAAACCACTTTGTTAAACCGTGCAAAATTTTGCACGGTAATGCAAATGTTTGCATGCATTTTTTTGCATTACGATTCTTCTTCCAGTTCTGCCATACAGTACTTCTCAAGCTTGTAGTACAGGTTGCGCAAGGAGATCCCCAACTGTTTCGCCGTTTGCGTCCGATTGCCCTTGCAGGCAGCCAATGACTTTATAATGAAGGATTTTTCCGCCTCATCCATCGCTTCTTTCAGCGTCCCCTCTGCATTTGCTTGCGTTTCCTGGGTTAGCTCGGCACTCGTTTTTGCCTGCTGTGATAACGACGGCAAATGGCTGGGCAAAATGATCGTCTCGTTATAGTGCATGTTGATCATCGCTCTGCCGATCACGTTCTCTAGCTCCCGCACATTGCCTGGCCAATGGTACGCTTGCAGAATTGTCAGCGTCCGGGCATCGATCTCTTCCACATTACGCCCGTACTCCGCGTTGAATTTTTTCAACAGGAAGCCTACCAAGGAATGAATGTCCTCCCTCCGCTGCCGCAGCGGTGGAATATGGATGGGAACAACATTCAACCGATAGTACAAATCCTCCCGGAAGCTTCCGTTACGAATTGCCGACTCCAGATTCACATGCGTGGCTGCGATGATGCGCACATCCACAGGGATCGCTTTCGTCCCGCCTACTCGCACCAGCTCCCGTTCTTGCAAAACGCGCAGAAGTTTCACCTGCATGGTGTTAGGCAGATCGCCGATCTCATCCAAAAAGATCGTGCCGCCCGAGGCCTCTTCAAACAATCCGCGCTTCCCGCCTCGCAGCGCTCCAGTGAACGCTCCTGCCTCGTAGCCGAACAGCTCGCTTTCCAGCAGTGATTCCGGGATCGCCGCGCAGTTGACGCGAATAAACTGGTTGTACTTGCGTTCGCTTTCGTTATGTATCGCGTGTGCGAACAGTTCCTTGCCTGTTCCGGACTCCCCGCGCAATAGTACTGTCGCTGGCGTGAGCGCCGCTGTTTTAGCTTGCTCGATCGCGATGTGCATTGGTTCGCTTTTGCCGACGATTTCCTCGAACGTGTATTTGGCCTCCAGCGTTCGAATCATCTGCCGTGCTTTTTCCAGCTCCTCACCAAGCACCTTCAGCTCTGTCACATCATGGATGACGCCTACGCTGCCGCGCAAATGGCCATCCACCATGACAGGTGTAATGTTGACGATGACGTCCTTGCGCTTCGGCCCCACCTTCATCGGTTTCCGACGCACGGGTTTTTGCGTTTGGAGCACGCGCATGTGCATGCTTTCCTGGTCGAAAATGTCGACATTGGCTGGCTTGCCAATGACGTCCTCCGGAGCAAGCCCGGTCAGGCGCGTGTACGCCGGGTTGATCAGCAGCCCGATCCCGTCGGCATCGACGACCGAGATCGCTTCATCGGAACAATGGATGATCGCCTGAAGCATGCTTTTTAATTCCTTCAAATCCGATATTTCTTCCACCAGTGTCATCACATCGGTCATGTCACGAAAAATCGCAACCGCACCCCAGATTTCCCCGGTTTCCGAGCGCACCGGCACCCGGTTGGTGATGATGCGTGTCCCATTGGGTAAAATTTGCTCTTGATTCAATTCGGGCTGACCCGTTTCTAAAACGATATGTAGTCGCGTGTTGTCAATGCTGTTTTCGGCACGCGTTCCCAAGACTTGGACCGCGTCGATCCCAATCAGTCGCTCCGCCGCTTTATTGAATAGGGTGATGATTCCCTCCTGATTGACCCCGATGATGGCGTCATGCGTGGAGTTCAGCATTGTCTCATATTCTCGCTTGCTGTGCAACAGCATCGTAAGTGTTTCTTCTTGTTTGCGGATGATACGCATCCATTCTTCCGTGTTCCCATCCAGCTCCTCTATGATGCGGATTTCGCCCTGCTGCTCCGCTTGCTCCCGCAGCTTTGCAAGCTTTTCGGCAGGTCCCACTACCACTAGTGACTGCATCCCGATCTTCCCCCCACCCATGCAGCATTCGACCTTATTTTATCGCATTTTTCGCATTGAACAAGCACCGTCCATCCGATATGATGGTTCTTAACTGCAAGTCAAAGGATGTGTGCGTATATGGGTCAAAAAATCGTTGCCCTTTTCATCATGGTGATTCCGGCTGCCATCGCCGGTTTAGGGATAAAGTTGATGCGGGATGCCTTCTATGAGTTTTTCAATCCCGCCATGTCCGATTTCGCCTGGATCAAGCTGTTGGGTGGATTCGTGTTGTTCGTTTTGCCCGTGATCTTCATTGGCGGGTTCATCCTTCACCACGACCGGAAGCGCAACCGCGTGCAACCGCGCTTCATGAAACCGGAGCCGGACGACGAAGAATAGCGCGCTCCATTATGTTTGCTTGTCTGACCGCCCGGCCACCGTGCCGAGGCGGTCTAATTTTTGCAACCAGCCATTCGACGCAATAATATGCGAAAACGATACCCGCTCCGCCAGTAGATGAAGCCCGATCAACAAAACCAGCAGGGCTGTTTTGACAACGGAATCAACCAAGGTCACTGTATAAAATCCGAGGATGAAGCCGAGGTAATTGGCTCCGGTGTCACCAAGCAGCACCTTTCCCCGCGCATCCGCGATATAGAACAGCATAGTGGCCGTGACAATCGGGATCAACCAAGGCCAGATCATGCCCGCGATCACTTCTCCGCTTGCCACGAAGAGTACGATCATAAACAGCCAAAACACCTTGATCGCCCGTCCCGGTCGTAAATCAAACAGGTTGATCAAATTCGCAAAAAGCGCAAGAACAAGTGTGTTGACCAGCACCTCCAAGCCCTGTGGCGAAAGGGCGATCGACAGCAACAGGGAGGTTCCGACGATGCCCCACGCTTTGAGAAACCCACTTGTCATCCGCTGTTCCCGCCATAGTGTCATGAAATGGCCGCGCATTCCCTTTACCGTTGTTTCCGGCGAGCGATCATCTTGCCAGCCCCAAAACGTCATGGCCACCGTTCCGCATAAAAAAAGGCTAAATTCACGGTCGATTCCCCAAGGTGACGTCAGGAGATAGAGGATCAGCATGCTGATGGTCACTGACATAACTAGTAGGACTCCGCCCCCTGTCGGCAACCTTTCGCCCCGGTAATTGCGGCAAACCATGTTGGTCTTGCACAACCATGTTAGTGTGTACCGATATAAGACAAGATGAAAAAACAGCGGCAGTGCAAAAGCCAGCATCAGAAAGAGCAGAGCCTCTATCTCAGCCATGTCGACACCACCTTGGTTTCCTGCCATTTGCGTCCCAGCGCTCGTCCTACTGCGAGAAATTCCCGTCCGCGGTGCCAATAGCCGTGCCAATCGTTGCCTGTTTGCCGATGCGTGAAAGGAATCGGTACTTCTTGCACGCGAAAGCCTGCCCGCAGCGCATCGATCGTCAGTCCAACCTCGATGCCGAACCCATCATCCAAACGCCTCATTGCTTGCAGAACTTCCTTGCGCACGGCCCGCTGACCGGAGAGCGGTGCTTGTGGTACAAAACCCGTCAGCGTCCGAATGCCATAGCGTGCGAGACCTTTGGCGAGGCCGAGGCCGATTTTTTGCGACGGTACTGGCAAAACAGCGATCGCCATATCGCATTCGCCGCCCATGACTGGTGCGAGCAGCTGCCCGGCTTGTATCGCGCTCTCCTCCAAATCGGCATCGAGCAGAAGGACCACGTCCCCTTTTGCTTGTTCCCACCCTGTCTGCAGCGCAAAGCCTTTTCCTCTGTTATCGGGCAAAGAAATCACCCGATCGGCATGAAGCGCAGCCAGCATCGCCGTCTTATCGCGGCTACCATCGTCGACCACAATGCATTCCACATCGTACGCCCACGTGCGAATGGCAGCGAGCGTGGAAGCGATATGCTGCTCCTCGTTATATGCCGGAATCACGATGCTCACTTTGTTCACGCTGCGCACGCCACTCCTTTACCATGGTATAAAGCGTCTCGAACAAACGGGGCTGACGCACGGGGGTTGAAACGACCTCGTCCATCTGCGTAAGCTGGCTCAGTCCTCTCGCATCGATTAGCTTGGAACCGAGCTTGGCTCTTGTCAGCAAGGTGCTCCCCATGCCCTTTCTTCCTTTCTCCAGAAAATCAATCATGCTGCTATGCGTCCCGACTGAAACAATCAAGGAAGCTTGTTGGTCATCTGCTAAAAGCAATGCCGCATCTTCGCTCGTGCCAGGTGCGGGTAGCCGGACAAAAGGCAGACCGAGGGCTTCCACGCGCTCGCCTCCGGGGGCGCGACCGTCGAGATAAGCATGCACAACCAGCTCCGCACCGCAGCACAGCGCCTGATCGGACAAGCTGTCCATATCCCCTATGATGAGGTCTGGCATGATCCCAAGGTCTAGTAGCGCGTCAGCGGCACCATCTACGGCGATGATCACCGGTTGCTTCCGGTCGATATAACCGCGAATAAGCTGGACATCTTCCTTGTAATATTTGCCGCGCGATACGACGACCACATGTCGTTCCGCCATGCGCGTTCGCAGCGACACCTTTGACAGAGGTTCAAGAATAAGCGCTTTTTCCCTCGCCACGTATTCGAACGTGTTGTCCAAGAAGCTCGACAGCACCGTTTTCGATTGTTTGGCGGCCTCTTCCATTTGTTTTTCGATCTGCTCATGTGTGACAGGGATGAGCAGCGAACATGGTATCCATTCCTTTGCAGGGCGAACGAACAGCCTTGTTCCCGCAATCGCCGCCTCGCACCCTTCGTATAAGACTTCTTCCCCTTCTGACCGCTCGAACAACGGCTCTACGTTTTGGTAAAGCAAAATACCTGCTTCCAAAAGCCGTTTGGCCCCCGCAGCCGGATACAAGCCTGTCAAAAACGCGGAAGAATTGATGACCGCACTCACTTTCGCTTCAATCAGCTCTACAGCAGCCAGTTCATCCACGTCAGAATGATCGATGATCGCAATCTGACCTGGCTTTGCCCTACGGCTGACTTGTTTGGTTCTGCGATCCATCACAAGCTGTGATCGGAGCAGAACGGAGGATGTCCCCATTCGACGCACCAAGCTTCCCACCTCCTTCTTTTAGTATGGGAAATCTTGGTGCTGATCATGCGCTCGGGCAAAAGAAAAAAGAGACTATGCCAGGCACAATCTCTTTTTTGAATTACGAGTCAATTTTCCGCTATTCATTTGTTTACAACGTGAGGATCAGGACGTCGGCGAGCAAGAAAATACAGAGGGCGACGATCCCAAATCCTACTGCGAAACTGTTCTTCACACGCGCAGAGCGAACAACTCCGGCCGCAATGAAAATGGTAAGAATAAACATAAGGAAATCAAACAAATTCATGAAAGCGACATCTCCTTTGAGCGAAAATGGATCAAGTTCGGGTAGCCTGTCTATACGAACGAGGAAGAGAATACCATATTCATTATATAGTTTACCCACCCACGAAACAAGTCGTATGGTTATTTGTGACAAATGATTTCACAATTTCATTCGTAGTTTTCTATCAAAATCTGGAGATTATGCGAAAAAGGAGCTTGCCAGTTTACGGCAAACCCCTTCAACCGTTATGTTTGCTGCCTCAATGTAAGCAGCCCGACTTCCGGTCGGCAAAGAAAGCGGATTGGCAACACAGTCGTACCGATCCCGCGCGTCGTATAGACAAGCTGCGTCCCACCCGACCGCCGTTGCAAGCCATCGGGATATTTTTTTCCATACGGCGGCAAGAGCAGCGCTCCTGCGAAAGGAAGCCGCACTTGACCACCATGGCTATGTCCGGACATCTGCAAATCGATCAGTCCATCAGGAATGTCGTCCGCGTAATCAGGCTCGTGCGCAAGCAAAAGTTTGCAAATCGCAGGATCTATTCCTGTGAGCGCTGCCTGAAGATCCGGTTGGCCATGAAGAATGTCATCGACTCCTGCGACACACAGGGTCTGCCCGTCACGCTCAAGCAGCTTATTTTGATTCACCAGTACGTGAAACCCCGCTTGTTGCAAGCAATCGGTGATTTTTGCCTCTGCGGAGCGGTAATCGTGATTGCCGAGCACAGCATACTTGCCGAGAGGTGCCTGTAACCTTGCTAACACAGGCAATGCCGATTCTAGCGGGTCAGTGCTTAAATCGACCAAATCGCCGGTAAAACAAATCAGATCGGGCTGCCATTCTGCAACCCGGTCGAACACGTGTGATAGATCACCGATTTCCAAATGATAGCCCAAATGCAGATCACTCAGGTGCGCAATTCGAAGCCCGTCAAAAGCTGCAGGCAGCCGCGGGATTCTGATCTCCACCTCTCGGAACGTAAAGCGAAACCGTTCGATAAAAACCGAATAGCCTCCTGTCATCGCAGCCAATCCGGTAACAAAAAGAAGCCAGCGAAGCCCTTTGCCTAAAAAACGGCGTCGGCTCAGCTGGCTTGATCGGGAAGCTGGCAACACTTTGCTCATCCCCTTTGAAAGATACCGTCACTATTAGTCGTTTTCATATCCGTCCACGACCAAATCGAGCTTGCCGGTATCCGGATCGATAATCAGTCCGTGCACACTAATGCCAGGAGGCAGCAGCGGATGGTTTTTGACCATCTCAACAGAACCACGCACCGCTTCCTGCACGCAGTCGAAGCCTTGCAGCCATTTATCCAAATGGATGCCGGAGTGTTTCAGGACCGCGAACGTCTCCTGCGAAATGCCTCTCTCCTCCATTTTGGCGAGCATCTTGTCGGATTGAATGTTGCTCATGCCGCAGTCATAATGGCCGATCACCAAAACCTCTGTTGCGCCTAATTCATAGATGGCCACCAGAATACTTCGCATGACACTGCCGAACGGGTGGGAAATGACGGCGCCGGCGCTTTTGATCAGCTTGAAGTCACCGTTATGCAGATCCATTGCTTTCGGTAGCAATTCCACAAGCCGCGTATCCATACAGGAAATGACCACGAGCTGTTTCCCAGGGTACTTGGTGGTTTTATATTTTTCATAATCTTTACTCTCGACGAATTTTTTGTTGAACTCCAGAATCTCTGTTACATTTTGCATGAACTGTCATCCCTTCTGGGTTTTCCCATTGTATTCGTTCATCACCGAAGGATGTCCTTACGCGAAAGTATACAACAGATTCTGTCATACTTCACCTTTCAATATGCAAAAAAGCTGCCGTTTATGAATTAGGCAGCTTTTTCTCTGTCTTTTTATTCATCATGATGCATACAGCAACGAATTGTATCAATCATGTTTTTGTATTGCTCCCCGCAAATTCTGCATGTGTATTCATCTTGAATATGCTTGTTATTGCGGAACACAACGACTTTTTCTGCCGTCTGAACCACATCGAGATCGCCGCCCGCTTTCTGCTCAATGCGATATGCTTCATCGCCGTAAACAAACACCATTCCATTCACCTCGTCTTGTGATAACGTACCGCCATTTTTTTCAATCCATTTCTCAACCAGTGTAAATCCGGTTCCCATCGTGATCCCTCCACATGTTATCTTTCTTTTTCTGATTTTTCTTACTCACATTGTACTGTAACAGTTTTTATAAATCAATATCTGTTATACATTTCTTGTTTGCTTTTTTTTCGACAACTCTATTCTCCAGTTGAAAATGCGTATAAAAAAACTGTCCCTCACTACTTTTGTAGTTTGGAACAGCCTCAGGAAGTCACCCTGTTTTATTGTGTTACAGAAAAGAAAATTCTGTTACCATCACAGCTCAGCCGTCAACCGAATCATATCACGACAGTGGATGCCATTTTCCCAGATCGGCTCCGAATAATGACGGGTAAAGAAATCGTGATCGATGGCACTGATACGGAACCCGCATTTTTGGTAAAGCGCAAGCTGTCCGATGCTGGAATTGCCCGTACCCACTTCCATGCGGGCAAACCCTTTTTGCTTTGCCGTATCCAACGCGTGCAAAATCAGCTTCTTGCCGATGCCGCTACCCTGGCATTGTTCGGCTACCGCAACGTTCATCAGTTCAATGGTTTGCTCTTCGGTTTGCAAGAGAACCGATACACCGACGATCTCTCCATCGAGCAGTGCGACATAACACTCGCCTCGGTCAAAATAGGAAAGCACTTGCTTTTCCGACGGGTCGGCTAATAGTAGCAACGGCATCGGTGGACTTTCAGACGGCTGCAGCAGCCGAATGTGGAACGTATTCATCATTGCACGCCCCTCTCATTTTTTTTCATGTAATGAAGTCGATAAAAAATATCCGTGCCGGTACTGGCTGGCTTTTTGCCTGGAGCAATTGCCTCATTGGGATCAACTGAGCCTTGATCTGGGTCGACAAGCTCCCTCGACACTAGAAATTTCGAATCATCGCGTTCGAACATAAAGCGGTCTGTATCCCAATACATGCCGCCAATGCCCAACGGATTTTCCAAATACTCGACAACTTTGCCTTTTTGGACAAAAACAAGGAGCGAGTGGTCGTCCAGGTACTGGATATGGTTCACGACATCGTTGTACCAGTGGTAGCCGATCTGCCGGTAAATATACGACGGCGGTGAATAAGGGCCAAACAGGTATACGCGATCCCAGGAAAAATCAGTGATCGCGGCGAGATTCACCACGGTTGCTTGCGGATTTTTTCCGCTTTGTGGCATCGCATGAAGCAGCTTTTGTTGAAGCAGAGAACGTTTCGCTTGACGCTCTTCCGTTTCGAGTGACCAGTCATGGCTCCATTTGACATAGAGCATGAGCGCAAGCGTGGCAAAAATGACCAAGATCAATGCGCGAACGGCAAAAAAGAAGACCCTATTCATGCCACCATATGCTCCCACTGTCGCAGGAGCCAGTTTGCTCTGTACTTTTCCTCAAACAATTCCGTGACATCGTTTGGCTTCATCGTTTGTTCCCTTCTTATTCCGTTGGATTGCACCCGGAGCCTTACCGAAGGTCCCCGCACTATTCCTTTACTTTATTATAGTAAAAAATTTTCTTCCAAACGCAAGCTTCCAGCTTCTGCATGGAGGTGTGCCTGAACGCCGAATGGCAATGATAGGTTGGTTTTCCCGTGTCCCACCTGCACATTCCAGATCGTCGGTTTGCCCAAAGGAGCGATAATAGTATTGATTACGTCGTGTACGGAGAACCCGTCAGCATAACGTGTGGATGTACAGCGAGTGAATGTCCCGAGAATGAAGCCTGCCGCTTCCTCCAGCTTACCCGCGAGTGCCAATTGTGTCAGCATGCGATCGATTTTGTACGGTTCTTCATTCACATCCTCCAAAAACAGCAGCTTCCCTTTTGTTTCAATCTCGTATGGCGTTCCCATCAACGCGCTGACCAGCGCCAAATTGCCGCCGACAATCGGACCACTTGCTTCCCCCGGCACGATACATTCGATCTTTTCTTCCTCTGGGTTGCGAATTTCGCCAAGCGGCTCTGTCGTTGTGATCGTATGAAACAGGCTGGCATTCGACCACGCGCTAAGCCCACTGACATACGAGGTGGAAATCGTCGGGGCATGCAGCGTCGCAAGTCCCGCCTTTTTGCCAAGCGCGAGATGCAGAGCGGTTATATCACTATAGCCCAAAAACAGTTTTGGATTGGCTGCAATCGCATCGTAATCGAGCAGCGGTAACATTTGCGATGCCCCATAGCCGCCACGCATCGCGAAAACCGCATCCACTTCGGGATCGGTAAACATGCGCGTGAGTTCACTGGCACGCAGCTCCGCCGGCCCGGCGAGATAGCCGCCATAGCGCTCATAGCAAGTCTCGCTCACAATGACATGGTAGCCCAATGCCTCCAGCTCTGCTACACCGCGCTCCAGATCTTCAGTCCCTTGCATCGGCGTGGACGTTGCCACGATCCCAATCGTATCTCCGGTTTTCAACGCTTTGCCTTTTTTCAACATGGTTCTCGATCCCGCCCTTCGTTTTGCTCCATACAGTCATTCGCCTTCTTACCCTGATGTTCCTTGGCTACAGGCAAATTTCATTTCTCTCACAACGCACCGCCCCTTTGACACGATTTCATTTGCACATTATCATGAACATCAGGAGATAAATTGTAACAATTCTGATTTGCGAAAAGTGAGGGACATAGCAGATGAACGTAGAGGTTTACATACTGACAGGATATTTGGGCAGTGGAAAGACTACTCTCCTGCAAAAATGGCTGCCCCATCTCAAATCGCAAGAAAATAACGATACCGTTGTGATCATGAATGAAATGGGCGATACGGATGTCGACGGCGAACAATTGCAGGGCATGGATTTTCCGGTGAAAAAACTAATGAACGGGTGCATCTGCTGTTCGATCCGGGGCGAGCTGACCGATGGCATGAAGGAAATCCTCCCTGTCTTGCAGCCGAGGAGAATCATCATCGAGACGACAGGCGTCGCTGACCCGATCGATGTCGTTGACGCACTGACCCATCCCGACTTGTACAGCGCGATTGAGATCAAAGGGATTATCAGTATCGTCGATGCCTCCCGCTATTTGCAGCTCATCTCTCGCTTTCAAGCGTCCGGAACTTTGATCAAAACGTTGCGCAGTCAAGTCCGCTACGCCGATCTGCTGCTTGTCAATAAAGTGGATCTCATCTCAACTGACGTCTTAGAAAAGGTGAAGCAAAAATTGCGGGAAGAAAATGTCGCTGCTCCGCTACACACTACCATCCAAAGCGAGACCGATTTGGACGCACTGCTCACAATCCAGCAGACTGCTAAATTGGCGCGGGAAAACCGTACTCACTCTGGTCCGCCCGTGCAAAAAACGCTTGGCCGGATGCTGAAACAGTCGCTTGGACTCGGATCGCAACCAGCCTCACTTTATTCCAGCATCAACTCGTTTTCCTATCGGTTTTCAGGGCCTGTCATTGAGAAACGGTTCGTCGCCTTTTTGCTTAGCCTCCCCAATCACGTCTACCGTGCAAAAGGGTACGTCTATTTGGCTGATAAAGGTCATGCGGTCTCTTTTCAGCATACGGAAAACCAAGTTATGCTTCATCCGCTCGAAGGCATCGATCCCGAAAAAGTCGCTGTCTTTATCGGCGAAGGCTTTGATCAGACAAAAATCATCGAAGATTTAAAAACATGCTACGCATGAATGATAGCGTCATCGTTTCCGCGTGCGACTGCTCACGACAAGTAGGCGAGCCACGTCGTTACCAGTGTCATCATCGACAAGAACGTGATGACCGTATGCATGGCATCGGGTACTGGCGTGCCGCGGTCCCTGAGAAATGAAAACTTATACGTTCTACCGAACTCTTTGCGGTATTCCTCCCATTGCCATGAGGTTGCACCAAACCAATACGGAAGCCACCACGACGCCACATTCCCGCACATCCAGACCGTCCAAAACGCAACCGCAAACAGTTTCATCCAGATAATGTCGGCCCAAAATCCACAGATGGCAATTGCTTGGCAGCCGTTCCAGACGAAGAGTAGCGGCCTCTCAAGCGGATGCTTTTCTGCTGACAGATCGTTCCACGGAAACAACGAGACCAAGTGCGTGACGGTCACGTACAAACTCAGGACAATCTGTGAAAGAATGCTGATCATGACGATGCTCATGAATCCTTCCTCCTGCTTTACTCGCATACCGAATCATCCATCCCATCATCCATCTTAATTCGCTCGTTACAAAAAGGGAAAATCCTCCAGTAGGATTTTCCCTTCGGTCTAAAGACGGATTCATTGCCCCAGAGGATAACCACACTTCCTTTACGTAAGCTCAGATGATGGCGCCATTGCTTTCTGTTTACCGCGAAACGGGAGAAATAGTACATAAAACAGCAAGAATGCCACACCTTCCAACGAAAGAAGGTACCAGGGATATGGTCCTAAATAGTCGATCAACGAGGGATTTTCCGGTTTGTGGGCCGCAAATAAGTAGTTGCCGCCAGTCCCTTGATTCACAAGAAGTGCAACAAGCAAAAGCGCGTTCAACCAGAGAAGCGCTTTTCCAATCGAGCGAAACGTCGGTCGGTATCCTTCGACCCAAACCATGTGCAAGCACGCCAGGATAATGGCACCGTGGGCAAGGAAAAAGTGAAAAAAACGGAAGTGGGGAAACGGGTAAAACAACTCAGGCGTCAGCATCGCCTGACCCGCCCCTCCAATCCCCCAAAAATAGGTTACTTCAAACAGACGGTAGCTCCTCGATACCAGCATCACGCATGAAAGGAGCAGGGATACACTGCAGAGCTGTAGCGGCAAAACCTCGGTTACCGTCCAGGTCCCTACGCCAAGATGCCACAGCTGATAGGCGATTTCTGTCATTAGCAAAAGCACGACCAAGCCATAGCGACACACAAGGTTCGATCGACCTAAGCGCAAATCGTTACGGAAAATATATAACAGCGCGATCGCAAGAAGCAGTAGAAGAAGCACACAGATGTGCGACAACGAAAACAGTTGGAAAGGTTGCCCTTCGATGATTGCCTGTAAAAATGGCGAATTCAATTCATGATTCCCTCCTTAGCTGAGGACGGGTGTTGCTAGAAAGGTATATGTATTCCATTGGACGATTTCGGAAATGCCTTCATTGGGCCATAGTCGATTTCACTCGTTGCATTATGCTCGAAATAACAAAAGTGTCAGAGGATTGCTTGCCGTCCCTGTCATGGTATATCAAATATCCAACAGAATCGCTGTAAAGCTCACGAATCGCCTCGTCATCCAATCCCCTTGCATCAAAAATGACAAATTGTTCCGCTGTCGCCTCCTCTTCCACCCCTGGCAGGTTCCGCTCTGCTGCGAATTGCTGCAGCACACGGGAATTGCTGAGATTTTTGAGGGGAGCACTCAGATCAGGTAGCTTGAGTGTTCGCTCGGTCATGCTTTTCGAATCGCTTAACTTGAGCCGTACAAGCAATTTTTGCAAATCCGCGCGGTTTAATTGTTTCCCTTGTACAAGACGATACTCCTCTTCCGTAATGGGACCAATTGTCGCTTGGATATGGACGCCTGGTATTTGCGGCAAGCTCTCGGCATAGATCAAGATGCATCCAAGCAAAATCAGATACATGTACAGCAACTTTCGCCACATATCATGCCTTCCTTCCTGCGAACACCGATCCCCCGGAACAGGTTCGCCGCCATTCGTACCGCGATCACACAACTTTACTCACGGTGCACAATCGTATCAGATCGATCCACCATGTTTCCCAATCACACACCAGCTTAACGCGCATTCGGTCGGCATCGATCTCCCGAATGACGCCCCACCCTGACTCAAGCGTGCCGGCATCCGTCATCCATGTGACCGCAATCGCGTAATCATACTGAGTGGAATCGTAAATGCGGAACATCATCTCATCGTACTCAAAGTCGTCTACTTCCCGCTCGTTATTCAACTGCAACAATCCGCCTAAGTTGAAGCCACGTCCATCTACCGTTTTTTTGATTAATCCGCACCTCATGGCGGCTTGGATCGAAATCACCAACAACACCATGTACAGCGAGCACGGCTCCATGGTCATCGGCAATGGGTTTCCAGTAGCGAACAGTCAGCGGAAACTGGTATCGCTTGCTGTCCGCCAACTTCTCGTTGATTTTGGCAATTTGATCATAGTCGTGTCTGCTCTGCACCTCTCGAGTATAGACTGGCATATTCGTATGTAAAAAATCGCCTTGCAGCGGCTGCATGGTCGCGTACCCATGAGCATCTTCGGTATCGTTCATACTCGCGCACCTCCAAATTAATAAGAACGTATGTTCCTATTATAGTGGAGTACGTTTCCTTTACGCAATAGGCAACTTTACCGGTCTTGTTCATAGCGTAATTTTCATCTGCCGCAATCCTACTCGCCCCTCACTCTGCCAGATTCATCAGCTCTTCGCGCAGTTCCGTCAAGACTTGACCGAGCCAATTGGTTCCCTTCCACTGCCTGCGGTTACTCGCCCTTGGATCGTCTTCTGCAAGGCCGATCCCCCAAATCGAGTCGGTCGGACTCGCCTCCACGATCGTCGTCCCCGCCGTTTTCAAGAGCGCTTCTAGCAGATCTTCATGCTGGGTGAATTTCGCCCGGTTCGCCTCTTTTACAATTTGCATGCAGTTTTGCTCCCATATGGCTTTATCGAAGTTTTTGACGAGCCGACCCAGTTGCTTCTGTTCGCGGGGCTCAGCTGTTTGCAAAATCCTTTGCGCGATTCCGTGATCGCCAAACAACATTGCTTTGCCGTACATCATCGCTTGCTCAGCACAAGTGAACGTCATACCGTTTAGATTAAACGAACGTTTATGCCATTGGGAAAACGGAGAGTGTGATTTCCAAAAGAATGTGAATTTTTCTTTCATCGATATCGCGCCCGGATCGCTTTTGCGATTCCACTGCCCATTACGCCTTGGCAATTTACTTGATGCCCAATGATCTGCTCGCTCGCTTGGAGCAAATCGCCTTTTTTTATGATCACAGCCACACTATTCTCCTCCCATCTATACGTCTGTACCCCTAATGAATATCCAATTATACCATTTATTCCTTTTTTGCAACAAATGTAAAAAAGTCCCCCAGTTCATGAATTGGGGGACCTTTTTACATGTATGCTTGACAATGGAATGGCTTTTTATTTGCATATCTGAGAATGTTAGTATGAGTGCCGGGCCGATTGCATTGTATTCGCTAGGAAATTTTCGCTTCTATCCGCAGCTTGTCCGCCACCATTGCGATGAATTCGCTGTTGGTCGGTTTCGCTTTGGTGTTGGAGATCGTGTAGCCAAACAGGCTTGAGATGGAGTCTAGATTGCCGCGGGACCATGCTACCTCGATGGCATGGCGGATGGCGCGTTCAACACGGCTTGCAGTCGTATTGAATTTCTTGGCAATGTCCGGGTACAACACTTTGGTGATCGAGCCGAGCAGTTCGACATCGTTGTACACCATCGTGATCGCTTCCCGTAAATAAAGGTAGCCTTTAATGTGAGCCGGCACTCCAATCTCATGAATGATGCTGGTGATGCTTGCATCCAGATTACGTCCTTTTGGAGGCAGTACGGCTGGTTTTGGCTTGCTTGTATAAAGCGGTGTCGTACCTTTGTTGGAAATCATCTGACGAATTCGTTGCGCCAATACTTCAAGGTCGAACGGCTTCAGGATGTAATAGGCCGCGCCCAGCTCCACCGCTTTTTTCGTGATCTCTTCTTGGCCAAATGCCGTCAGCATGATGATTTTCGGTTGTGTCGGAAGCCGCATTTCCTGAATTTGTTCCAGTACAGCAAGCCCGTCCAGATGTGGCATGATAATATCAAGGATCAGCACATCAGGAACCCTCTCCTGAATCAAACGGATTACATCGTTCCCGTTATAAGCTGCTCCGATCACCTGCATATCGTTTTGGGTATTTATGTACTCCTCCAACAAGCTTACGAATTCGCGATTGTCATCAGCCAATAACACGTCAATGGTACTCAAAATAACGTTCCTCCTCGTTTATCTGAATTAGCATTTCAAGCATTGGTGTGACGAAAATTGTTCATTAAAATTTCCTTTTTGTTTCCCTTACTTACGATTCGACGACATAAAACTCATTCCTGCCGATGGCGAAAGGTTGAATATTTTTCGACAAAAGAAGCGGAAAGAAAGAACCAAAGGCAGCGTCAGCTCGCCTTTAGTTCGGAAGAATCGCGGTTTCCCAAACCCGCATCCTGCAGCATCCATTCGATAAAACACCCGTAACCGGACGTCGGATCATTCACAAATACATGTGTGACCGCACCGACCATTTTCCCGTTTTGGATGATTGGGCTGCCGCTCATCCCTTGAACGATTCCACCTGTTTTGTCGAGCAGGCGCTTATCAGTCACTCGGATAATCATGCCCTTCGTAGCGGGAAAATGCTGTTTGACGACATTCACGATTTCGATGTCAAATTCTTCGACGCGCTGTCCATCCACCACTGTCAAAATTTTAGCTGGGCCTTCTTGCACCTGTTCCGCCAAAGCGACAGGAATCGCTTCCTGATAAAAGCTTCTCTTTGGAGTTTCCTTCATTTTGCCAAAAATGCCGAATGGAGTATTTTTGGTGATGTTGCCGAGCACTTGGCTCTCATTGTAGAACCGTGCAAATTTTTCGCCCGGATTCCCGCTTTCGCCTTTTTCGATCGACGTGACGCTCGCTTGCACGATTTGGCCGTCTCCCACAACGATTGCCTGTCCCGTATCTACATCGGAGATGACATGGCCCAGTGCGCCGTATGCGCCGGTTTTTGGTTCATAAAACGTTAGCGTGCCAACTCCCGCAGCCGAGTCACGGATATAAAGACCCATGCGATACTCGTTGTCTTTGAAGTCTTTTGCTGGCATAAGATTGACCGTCAGCTTCTCCTTGCCACGAACCACCAGCATTTGCACCGGTTCGTTTTTCGCGCCCGCTTCATTAACCAGCTTTTTCACATCGTTCATATCATTGATGTACATGTCGTTCATCTTGATAATGGTATCACCAACATGAATGCCGGAGCGTTCGCCTGGAGAAAACTTCTCTGTACCGTTGTTCACCAAATGATGTCCAACGACAAGGACGCCTGACGTTTGCAGTTTGACGCCGATCGACTGTCCACCTGGAATGACTCGCAGATCGGGCAAGACGCTCACTTTCACGGTCTTGATCGGCATATTGCCCCATTTTACTTGCAAATCGGCACTGCCTGCCTGTCTGGGTTCGACTGATACAGGCTTGCTAAAATCAACGGGTACTTCACGTCCCCCTGCGCCATTGACGGCAAGGACCTCGGGATTGCTGTTGACTAACGTGCCCATGACCGGCACGGATAAGCGGAGTTCTTCATTGCTGCCTGCGAATAACCGCAATTCATTGGGCATGGATGTAAGCTTTTGAAACGGGGTGGAACAAACGATGAGCGCTGTGACGAGCAGAAGCAAACTTCCAATCCACTTTCTTTTCTCTTGTCGGATCACCAGCAATCACTCCTACATTCCCTACCTACACCTCTACACCTCCACTTTGTGTATCTATAATGTTACCGAGCCGATCATGGTTTATAACAAAAAGCCGTCAAGAGTAATTGACAGCTTTGCGCTGTTTTCCCATCTGGATCATTTCCTTGGCATGCTCTTCTGCCTTTTCCGTTATCTGCGCCCCACCAAGCATACGCGCGAGTTCTTGCACACGACCGCTCTCCGGCAACCGGTCGACAATCGTTTCCGTCGCATCTTCTTTAATCTCTTTGCGGATCAAAAAGTGCGCGTCGGCCAGTGCTGCAACCTGCGGCAAGTGGGTGATGCAGAGCACCTGCCTGTTTTGCGCCACCTGTGCGAGTTTTTCCGCAATTGCTTGCGCCGCGCGTCCACTCACGCCTGTGTCGACTTCGTCAAAAATGAGCGTGCCCACCTGCTCCTTGTCCGCCAAAATCGTTTTGATTGCCAGCATAATTCGCGAAAGTTCGCCGCCTGAAGCGATTTTGGCCAAAGGCCGCATCGGCTCTCCCGGATTCGGGGCAATCATGAATTCGACTTGGTCGATTCCGCTTGCGTCCACACTCCGTTTGATTCCTTCTATTTCAATGCCATCCTCATCTTCGATCTGACGCACCTCAATCGCGAACCGCGCCCGATCCATGAACAGCTCCTTGAGCTGCTGTTCAATCTCACAAGCCAGCTTGGTGGCGCATTCACGGCGGACCATAGACAGCTCCATCGCTTCGATCGATAGGTCAGCCGCCAGCTCCTGCAGACGTTTGCCGAGTTGTGACAGACGCTCCTCGTAATGCTGCATTTCATCTAATTCGTCGGAAATACTTGCGGCATATTCCAAAATGTCATCGACATTTTTGCCATACTTGCGCTTCAGCATTTGCAAAAGGTCCAAACGCTGCTCCAATTCCTCGAGCTGACGCGGATCAAAATCGAGATGATTCCCGAATTGCCGCAAGAGTCCAACAGCATCTTCCACTTGGTAATAAGCGGCTTGCACCGCCTCTATGATTGGACCGAGCGACTCGTCATACTGCTGCAGCCGCTCCAGCTCGCCCATCGCATGACCAAGCCAGTCCATTCCTCTCTGATCACCTGAGAGGGCTGTATACGCCGACCGGACGCCTTTGGACACCTTTTCGACATGAAGCCATTTTTTGCGCTGTGCAGCGAGTTTTTCATCCTCTCCTGGCTGCAGGGAGGCGTTCTCAATCTCGCTCAGCTGATAGCTCAGTAAATCGATACGCTGCACCAGCTCGCGTTCGTTCTTGGCCATACGCTCCATATCCTGCTTGAGCTTGCGATAGGAAGAATAGAGAGTCCCGTATTCCCGCTTTACACTGGAAAGCGCTTGCTCCCCGTATGCATCTAGCCAATTGATATGCTTTTCTGCATGCATCAGATCATGCGTATCGTGCTGGCCGTGAACGGTAACCAGCCACGGTCCCAGCTCGCGCAGCATCGCAAGCGTGATCAACTGTCCATTGACGCGGATGATGCTTTTCCCCTGCGCGGAAATATCGCGGCGCACTACCACCATGCCGTCTGCTTCAATGTAAACGCCAAAGCTTTCGCAAATGGCGATAGCCGGATGGTTTGCAGGCAGTTCAAACAGCCCTTCCACCTCTGCCCGTTTTTCGCCGTAGCGGACAAAATCAGCAGAAGCGCGCTCGCCCAGCAACAAGCCGAGTGAATCAATGATGATGGATTTACCGGCACCCGTCTCGCCTGTCAAGATGTTCAAACCTTTACGAAACGAAATGGCCACCTGTTTGATGATTGCAAAATTACGAATGGTGAGTTCGAGCAGCATAATGGTTACAACCTCACTTTAGAGCATTTCCAGCAGTCGCTCTGATACGTCTTGGCTGAATTGTTTAGAACGGCAGATGATCAAAATCGTGTCATCGCCGCAAATCGTTCCCATCACCTCAGGCCATTGGATGTTGTCAATCAACACTGCAACCGCATTGGCATTGCCCGGCATCGTCTTCATGACGACGAAATGGTCCGCATGGTCTATGTTGATGAAGCACTCCGTCAATACACGCTTTAGCTTTTGCAGTGGATTGAACTTTTGATCCGCCGGCAGCGAGTATTTGTACCGTCCGTCCATCAGCGGTACTTTTACCAGATGCAGCTCTTTGATGTCGCGGGAAACAGTCGCCTGCGTCACATTAAAGCCGGCATCGCACAGACGGTCAACCAATTCGTCCTGTGTCTCTATTTCATAATTCGTAATGATTTCGCGAATTCGAATGTGCCTTTGTCCTTTGTTCATAAATTACTCCCATTCACCGTGTAATTTCCGTCGAATTGTCTCAAAAAAGTTGCCTGTCTTCCACTTTACTAGCGGCGTGATATACGGTGATTTTTTGACAAAAATCTGATCGCCGCCCTCGAGCTCATAGCCCAGTTGTCCATCGATTGAAAGCCCCATGTCCTTGTGCTTGGCGTCCACCTCGATACGGATCAGCTGATCTCCCGAGCAAACGATCGGTCGTGCAGTCAGCGAGTGCGGTGCCACCGGCGTCAAAAGCAGCATGTTGACATTCGGTGCAACGATCGGCCCCCCTGCTGCGAGGGAATAGGCGGTAGAGCCGGTTGGACTCGATACGATCAGACCGTCACCATTGAATGTAACGACATAATGCTCGTCCACAAAGACTCCGCATTGGATAATGCGGCAAAAAGCGCCTTTGGCGATGCCGATATCGTTCATCGCAGTGAACGTGGCTAAAACCTCTCCATCGCGCACTAGCTTCGCTTCCAGCATGCTTCTCTCTTCAATATCATATCTCCCGGATAAAAGGTTATCCACGGCAAGCGGAAGATCATCCGGCTCCGCTTCGGACAAAAAGCCGAGCGTTCCCAGGTTGATCCCCAAAATCGGCAGTGAATGGCCTGCCAGCATCCGCGCGATGCCGAGCAAAGTACCGTCCCCGCCCAAAACGCAAACCAGCTCTACCTGATCCGCAAACGCGCTCACAGGTAATGCCGATTCCGGGCGTCCCATCTTTTTGGCAATACTTTCCTCCAAAAATACTTGGATGCCCCTCTGTTCAAGTAAATAAACCAAATCCCGCGCTACGATGAGCGCTTCCGGTTTTCCTTTGATAGCAACGATCCCTATTGTGTTCATCTGCCACCCCGAAACGGTTGAAATCCTTATACAATTATACAATGTTTCATACATAAAAGACAGCAAGCCGTCTGCTTATTGGGACAAAAAAGAAAAACTCCCGTTGAAGAAGCCCATGTTGAACGCTGGTGCTTCTTTATGCGGGATGCTTCTGCTTTGTGCTTATGCACGAAAATGATCGAAAAGGAGCTTTTGGCGTCTGCAACGCTCAAGCTCCCTTTCGCCTGGTGCTTATTTCAAACTAGTGTGTGCCTGCTCCACAATCCGTTCGATCTCGGTGAACCATGGCGTTAGCTCGTCGGCTTGCGCGGTTTTGCGCAGATGAAGCAAGAATTCGATATTGCCTTCTCCGCCTGTGATCGGCGAGAAATGGAGGCCTTTCGCTGCAAATCCGATCGACTGGGCAAACTGGATGATCGTCTGCAGCACCTCGCGATGAATATCCGGGTCGCGCACAATGCCGTTCTTTCCAACATTCTCCCGCCCTGCCTCAAACTGCGGTTTGACCAGCGCGAGCACATCCCCCTCTTCCTTCAAGAAGCGGTACAGGACGGGCAGGATGATTTTTAGCGAAATGAAGGAGACATCGATTGAGGCGATATCCGGCTTTTCATGCGGAAACGTATCAGGGTCCAAATGACGGAAATTGGTTCTCTCCATGACCACGACACGCTCGTCCTTTCTCAGCGACCAGTCGAGCTGCCCATAGCCCACGTCGATGGCATACACTTTTCGCACGCCTTTTTGCAAGGCACAATCGGTGAATCCACCGGTAGAGGCACCGATGTCCATCATCACTCTGTCCGTCATATCGATACCGAAAACCTCAATCGCCTTTTCCAGCTTCAGGCCGCCTCGGCTGACGTACGGATGCAGCTCCCCTTTCACAGTAAAGACCGCATCGACCGGCACTTTGGTTCCCGCCTTGTCGCATCGTTCCTGACCGATCAGGACCAGTCCGGCCATAATCGCCGCTTTTGCTTTTTCCCGGGTGGCAAAATACCCTTGCTCGACCAACAGGATGTCCAAACGCTCTTTCTTCATATGGTTGTTATGCCCTTTGCTTGTGTAGTGGAATAAGTGAACGTACACGGGAAACAATCGCTTCAGCCGTCAACCCGATTTCCTGACGCTGCTCTTTTACCGTACCATGTTCCACGAAATAATCAGGCACGCCCATGATCGTCACATTCATGTCATGGTAGCCTTCTGCTGCATAAAACTCCTGAACCGCACTGCCGAATCCGCCCATCGCACATCCTTCTTCCACCGTGATGATATCATACCCTTCGTTGCCCAGACGGCGCAGAAGATCTTCGTCGAGCGGCTTACAGAAGCGTGCGTTGACGAGCATTGGCGCGATACCGTCGCGTCCAAGCTGTGCCACGGCTTGCTCAGCAATTTCAAAAATATGACCGAATGATAAAATCGCTACGTTCTTGCCTTCCTGCACGATTTCTGCTTTACCGATTGGCAGAGCATGCATCTCTTCATCCATTTTCACGCCGCGCACATTCAGGCGTGGATAACGATATGAAATCGGCCCTTCGTCATAAACGGCCGCAGTTTTCATCATGTGGCGCAGCTCGTTTTCATCTTTCGGTGCCATGATCACCATGTTGGGAATCGCACGCATGAAGGCGATGTCATAAACGCCTTGGTGGGTTTCCCCGTCTGCTCCGACAAGACCTGCACGATCAACGGCAAAAATCACGTTTGCCTTTTGGCGTGCGATATCGTGGATCAGCTGGTCATAGGCACGCTGTAAAAATGTCGAATAGACAGCATACACTGGCTTCAAACCTTGCAGCGCGAGCCCTGCACAAAATGTTGCCGCATGCTGCTCGGCGATTCCCACATCAAACATCCGTTTCGGGAAAACCTGTGCGAACTTGAGCAGCCCCGAGCCAGCTGGCATCGCTGGTGTTACGGCTACCAACCGATTTTCCTCGCGGGCAAGCTCAATCATCGTGTCAGCGAACACAGATGTGTATGTCGCTGCTGATTTCGATGCGGATTCGCCGGATTCGATTTTGTACGTACCGACGCCGTGCCAGGTGACGGAGTCCGCTTCAGCCGGTGCATAGCCTTTTCCTTTTTTCGTAATCGCGTGGACCAAAACCGGCCCTTTCGTATTGGCTGCTGTTTTCAGCGTCTCCAGCAGCAAATCGAGATTATGTCCGTCGATCGGTCCGATATAGGTAAAGCCGAGCTCTTCAAACAAAATGCCGGAGACCAACAAATACTTCATGCTGTCCTTGACTCGTTCGGCCAGCTGTGCAAGCTTGCCGCCGACAGCCGGAATCGATTTGAGCAAATGCTCCATCTCGTCTTTTGCCCATCTGTAGCTCGAGTCGGTGCGCAACTTGCCCAAATAATTGTGGAGCGCCCCCACGTTTGGAGCAATCGACATTTCGTTGTCATTGAGCACGACAATCACATTTTTCTTTTCATGGCCAATATGATTGAGCGCCTCGAAGGCCATGCCACCGGTCAGCGCGCCATCACCGATGACGGCAACCACATGGTTTTTTTCGCCCTTGAGATCGCGAGCACAAGCCATGCCCATTGCACCGGAAAGAGACGTGCTGCTATGGCCTGTCTCCCAAACATCATGCGGGCTTTCCGCCATTTTCGGGAATCCGCACAAACCTTTGTACTGCCGCAGCGTCGGAAATTGATCCCGACGACCCGTCAACATCTTATGCACATAGGCTTGATGCCCTACGTCCCAAATCAGTTTATCGGTAGGACTGTTAAACAGGTAGTGCAGCGCTAACGTTAACTCCACTACGCCTAGATTCGGGGCAAGATGCCCGCCTGTTTTCGCCAGATTTTCTATCAGAAACGTCCGGATTTCTTCAGCCAATCTTGATAACTGCGGGATTGTAAGTTTTTTCAGGTCCTTCGGGCTATTTATGTTGTCGAGTAACATATAACCCCTCACTTTCAAGATGAATACCAGGTAAATACTTGCTTCATTATAATCGTTTTGTCGAGAAAACTCCACTTTGTTAGGAAAAATCGCCCGGAAGCGCCTTCACGCGAACGTATATTCGTTTTCGAGGAATCTTTGTCATTTCTGAAAACCTCGCCCAAAAAGCAAAAAGACCTTAACGATGTGCTAAGGTCTTCTCCTGCCATCCTTATTTGTTGCGCGAAACAACGTAATCCGCGAGCAAATGCAAAGCCGAGTTCGCAATCCCCGCACGGGTGAGCGTGTCCTTCGCGTCAGCTACCAAGCGGTGCAGACGATCGCGCGATGCATCCATGCCGAGCAAGGAAGGATAGGTGGCTTTTTGCTTCTCCGCATCCGAGCCGACAGCTTTGCCCAACGTAGCCGCATCGCCTTCTACATTCAAAATGTCGTCCTGGATCTGGAAAGCGAGTCCGATCGATACGCCATAGGTATGCAAGGATGCAAGCTGCTCATCATTCGCTTCCGCCAAATAACCGCCGCCGAGCAACGCCGCCACGAGCAAATCACCTGTCTTGTGGTGATGAATGTACTCGAGCTCGTCTAGCGTCAGCTGTCGTCCTTCTCCTTGGATATCCGCCATTTGCCCGCCTACCATTCCTGTCGCCCCTGCGCGCTTGCCCAGCTCAGCGATCAGCTTGACCGCAGTGGCAGTGTTTACCTCAGAGTGGGACAGGTACGACTGCGCGATATGGGCAAATGCACGCGTCAGCAGAGCGTCGCCCGCCAAAATGGCAGTCGCTTCGTCAAACATCTTATGGTTGGTCGGTTTGCCGCGGCGTAAATCGTCATCGTCCATCGCCGGCAAATCGTCGTGAATCAGCGAATACGTATGTATCATTTCCAACGCAACCGCATATGGAATCCCACGCTCGGCTGGTTTGCCCAACGCTTCGAGCACGGCCAACACCAAGATCGGGCGAAGCCGTTTTCCGCCCGCCATTAATGAATATTTCATGGATTCATATAAACGTTCCGGTACGCCCGCTTCTTCCAAAGCCAGCGGTAGCTGTTGCTCGACAAGGGTGATTTTTTCTTCGAGGTAAGAAGTGAGCGTCACCGTCATCATACTTCACCTTCCAGCATAAACGGCTTTTCCTTCAGCTCCCCGTTCTCTTCCAGCAAGAGCGTGATTTGCGCTTCGATGAGATCAAGCTTTCTGCCGCAAAGGCGAGCCAGCTGAACGCCCTCTTGATAAAGACCGATCGCCTCTTCCAGTGGGACGTCTCCTTCCTCCAATCGACGAACGACATCCTCCAGCCGTTTCATCGCTTCTTCGTACGGTAATTCTAATTCCTGCTCAACTTTCTTGCGAGCCATCCGTTTTCCCCTCCTCGATTGTCAGCGCTTCCGCCAAAATCGTTCCATCCGTTAATCGTACCACGAGCTTGTCCCCGCTTGCAATTTGCTGTACCGATTTCACCAGCTGCTCTTCCTTGTACAGAAGTGAAAAGCCGCGCGACATTACTTTCAGCGGACTGAGCGCGTCAAGCTGAGCCACGGATGAGGACCAGGCGAGCCGCGATTCGGCCACCTTCCGACCGATCAGTTGAGCAAGCTGGTTTTGCAAATGGGCGACTGTTTTCCGTTCTTTTTGCACGGTCTGCGTAATCGGACTGCGTGCGAGCAGCTGCTCTTGATGTGTCAATCGATTTTGCTCGCGCTTCAACTGCTGTTTCATCGCGGTGGTCGCACGCATTTGCGCATCAGCGAGCCGCTGTCTCGCATCATCAAGCCTACGCTGCGGCCGTCGCAGTGCGTAGGAATTCTGCAGCTGATCCAACCGTTTACGGTGATCAGCAAGCTTGATGCGCAGCAGTCGATGCAGACGCTGCTCCTGCTTTTGCAGACGCTCCCGCCACTCCAAATGGTGCGGCACAGCCAATTCTGCCGCCGCTGTCGGCGTTGCCGCCCGCATATCGGCGACGAAATCAGCGATCGTCACATCGGTCTCGTGACCAACAGCCGAGATAACAGGAATACGTGAACCTACGATTGCTCGCGCCACCCCTTCATCATTAAAAGCCCACAGCTCTTCGATCGAACCGCCGCCACGACCGACGATGAGTACATCGACATCATCCCGTCGATTGATTCGCGCGATTGCCGCCACGATGGAGGCAGGCGCTTCCGTCCCCTGAACCGTCGCGGGAACGATCAAAATCTGTGTCTGTGGAAACCGGCGCCGAATGGTTGTGCAAATATCGCGAACAGCCGCACCCGTAGGCGATGTGACAACCCCGACGGTGCGCGGAAAGGCGGGCAGCGGGCGCTTCCGTTCCGCTGCAAATAAGCCTTCTTGCGCCAACTTCTCTTTAAGCTGCTCAAACGCCAAATAAAGCGACCCCAGACCGTCTGGCTGCATCTCGCGGGCATACAGCTGATAGGCGCCGTCCCGTTCATAGACAGAAATGGAACCACGGACGAGTGCCTTGGTTCCATCCTTCGGGACGAATTTGAGGAATCGGTTATAGCCTTGAAACATGACAGCCTTGATGCGGCTTTCCCCATCTTTTAAGGTGAAGTACATGTGACCACTGGAGTGGCGGGTAAAATTGGAGATTTCTCCGCGTATCCAGATGTCGGACACATGCTCGTCGCGCTCCAGCTTTTGCTTGATGTAGCGATTCACATCACTGACCGACCAGATTTCCTGTCCTCTCATTTGCATCCCTTCATTTCATTAACGGCGTTCCAGCCCTCTTTCTGCCGAACGCACGGTATTTTTCAACAGCATGGTGATGGTCATCGGTCCAACGCCGCCTGGTACAGGTGTAATGTGGCTGGCGATTTCCTTCACTTCATCAAATTTGACGTCGCCGACCAGTTTTCCTGTCTCGATCCGGTTCACGCCAACATCGATAACGACTGTTCCCGGCTTCACATGCTCTGCCCCGATCATATGGGCTTTACCTACCGCCACGACCAAAATGTCCGCTTGCTTTGTGATTGCAGCGAGGTCAGGGGTGCGCGAGTGGCAAATCGTCACGGTCGCGTTTTCTTGCAACAACAGCATCGCGACTGGCTTGCCGACGATGTTGCTCCGGCCTACAACAACCGCATGTTTACCGGAAATCTCGGTTCCGGTCCGTTTGATCAGCTCAATTACGCCATGCGGAGTGCAAGGCAAAAACGTTTCATTCCCGATCAGCATGTTCCCGACGCTAATCGGATGGAAGCCGTCCACGTCTTTTTCAGGGCTGATCGCATCAATCACTGCACTCTCCGCAATATGCTTCGGCAGCGGAAGTTGAACCAAAATGCCGTGAACGTTCGGATTTTGGTTCAATTTTTCGATTTCAGCCAAAAGCTCTTCCTGCGTGACGGTCGGTTCCATGCGAATCAGCTCCGAATGGATGCCCACCTCGGCACAGCCTTTGATTTTCCCTTTTACATACGATTCGGAAGCCGGATCATTCCCGACCAAAATAACCGTCAAACCCGGAATAATCCCTTTTTCCGCTAACGCTTTTGCTTCTATCGCCAGTTCTTCACGAATCTTCTTCGCTGTTTCTTTTCCGTCAATCACCGTAGCTGTCATGTGTGTAGCCTCCTCATCCAATTCAACTACTCATAGTTTATCCAGAGAAGGAAGTTATGTAAAGGCGAATTTTAAATTACAGCAAAACCTTCATCGTTCGGATTTTAGCATTTTCCAACCGATTTGTGCGACACCGTACGCGTTATCACCCGAATAAACCGGATCACAAAAAAACAGCTTCGCTTTGACAGACGGATGCTCCAGCCGTTTGATCAGACGCTCGCGTACGTATTGATTGGCAGCCACGCCGCCAACGATCAAGATTTCACGGGGGTAGCCTTCTTCAACCGCAGCACGCAGCACTTTTTCCAGCGTATTAGCGACACACTGCTCGGTCGCCCGGGCGATTTCGGCATGCGCGACATCCCCTTGCTCAATCGCACGCAGCAAAGCGGCCTCCGCTCCGGAAAAATGAAACGTGAAGCCATTCACGGTCGATGGCACGCGAAACGTCCCTTCGGCTTGCTTAGCTAACTGCTCAAGGCTCGGCCCTGCCGGAAACGGCAATCCGAGCGCGACTCCTACACGATCCACCAGCTGCCCAGCGTGAAGGTCAACCGTACCGCCAAGCTTCTCGATCTGATAGCCGGTCGTGGTCCGCGTGCAATCCAACAGCTCGCTCGTTCCGCCCGATAAATGCACCGCAAGAAACCGCTCCTGTGTCGGCCGCTCATCTGAGGTGTATTCTCCTGCAGCGATGTGCCCTTCCTGGTGACTGGTCATATAGATCGGCACCCTGTGAAATATCGCCAAGGATTTGGCCAAGCCTTCCCCGACCTTAAACACAGGCATATAACTACCTTCTACAGAACGCGGCCGTGAGCTTGCGCAAATTCCGATCAATTGCTGATCGGAGAGACCTAGCTGCTCACTTAATTCAGGCAGGTTCATCACATGCTGAAAGACGGCTTCCGATTGTTGCAGACCGCGCTCCCCCGCTTTCACTTTGAGGAGCCGCTTCGCTTCTGCAACAATCTCGCCGTCTTCACCAACCAGACAAAGTGACGTACGGTAATTGCTCGTATCAATCCCAAGAAGTACCTGCTTGCTCATTGTTTTCACCTGTCTTTATTACGCTAACTGGCGCGATTGCAAATAAGCGGACAAAACGCCGTTAATGAATTTGCTCGATTGCTCATCGCTAAACGTTTTAGCCAGCTCAATCGCTTCGTTCAGCACGACTCTTGGCGGTGTATCGGTTTCAAACATCAATTCATAAAAAGCCAGTCGCAAAACAGCACGGTCCACATTGGCGATCCGATCCAGTTGCCATCCTCGCAAATACTTTTTAATTTCCTCGTCAATCGCATCTTGGTTGGATAGCGTCGCTTCCACCAAATGGCGGAGATATGTCGGGTCTTCCGCTGTGTTTTCCAGCACAAATGCATACGCATCGCCGAGAGTTGTTTCTGCCATATCGATTTGAAACAAACATTGTACTGCCTTTTCCCTTGCTGTTCTACGTTTCATCACTTTCGTTCACCTACTATTTAAATTTCCCCGGTAAAATCTTGTCCAAAATGTCGCGCAGGTCTTCCTTTTGATCGAGCTTCCGGCCGATGTAATAACCCGTACCGACAAACACGATGAAGACAAGCGTATTCCAAAAACCAACGACCAAGTAAATGCAGCCAAACAGTAACCCCGCGAGAACGCCAAGCGCTTTCCCCTTATGCTCCCACAACAGCTCCCATAACATCAAAATCACCCTCTACTCTATCCGCCTTGTGCGCAGCGGGAGGTTTTCTTGCGTCAGCACCTCGGCTACCGTTACCCGTACTTCCGTGATCTCCACACCTGCGATCGCTTCCACCGTTGTCTTCACATCGGCTTGCAGCTTTTGGGTGATGTCGGGAATCGGCGTTTCGCCGTCAATCGAGACGCGCAGCTCAATCAAGTTGCCGCTTTCGAGCGATTTGACATATGTTTTCAGATCGCGCACGCCTTTCACCTTGCGCGCTGCACGCTCCGCGATCGTCTGGATCGTTACCATGGAGATCGTCACATCACCGAACTCGCCGCGCTGGCGAATGCCGCGCTCCTGCTTCGTTGTTTTACCGAATACAAAGCTGCCGATGAAAAAACGGACGCTGATGATCAAAAAGATCAGCGCTACGATAATATAAGGTAGCGCGCCCATCGGATTGCCATACAGCGAAACCAGCGGCTCCTGTACCAGCTGAAGCGGCACCAGCCCGAAGAACAAGCCGATGGTGAATATTGAGACGACAATCAGCGCCAGGCTGTAAATGGTCAAAATAAAGCGATCAAACAAGTTCACGAGCTTCCCTCCTTGGGTGAAGAAAATGCCTCCGCAATGGAGGCATAAGTCGTGTTATCGAACCCTGTGATATTCGTCGGCTACACCCGGAGTTGCAACCGGCTGCGCTTTCTCTTCGGATTTCAATTCAACATCCACGATATGTACATTAACCTCAACTACGGATAGCCCCGTCATGGTTTCGATCGCATTGCGGACGCTGTCTTGAATCAGGCGGGCAACCTCCGGAATGCGGTGTCCGTACTTCACGATAATGGAGACATCTACCGCAGCTTCTCTGGTTCCAACCTCGACGCGCACCCCGCGCGCAATGTTTTTGCGTCCCAGTCTTTCAGCGATATCGCCAACCAAGCCACCGCTCATTTGGGCAACGCCTTCGACTTCCGCTGCTGCCATGCCTGCGATTACTTCCAAAACCTCGGGAGCGATCTGAATTTTTCCAAGTTCAGTTCTGTCTGTATCTGTAAGAAACTCTTCCATATTTCGCACCTCCCCTAATTTACATCTCATTATAGCAACAAAGCCCAGTATTTACAAATTGATTACTCCTGCTCTTCTAGGTGCAGATCATACGTTTCCAGGAATTTCGTATCGAAATTACCGCTGCGGAACACTTCATGATCCATCATTTTCAGATGGAACGGAATCGTGGAATGAATCCCCTCCACCATGAACTCGGAAAGAGCACGTTTCATCCGCTCGATCGCTTCTTCCCGCGTTTTTCCCCAGACGATCAGCTTGGCGATCATCGAATCGTAGTAAGGCGGGATTTGATAGCCACTGTAAGCTGCGCTGTCCACACGTACGCCATAGCCTCCTGGAGGCAGATAGTTGACGATGCGGCCTGGAGACGGCATGAAGTTTTTCACCGGATTTTCTGCGTTGATCCGGCACTCTATCGACCAACCGTTCAGTTTCACATCAGCTTGCGTAAAGGAGAGCTCCTCGCCGCTTGCCACCAGGATTTGCTCTTTAATCAGATCAAAGCCTGTGACCATCTCCGTTACCGGATGTTCGACCTGAATCCGCGTGTTCATTTCCATGAAATAAAACTTTCCGTGCTTGTCGAGCAAAAACTCGACCGTCCCGGCGCCGTGGTAATTCACCGCTTGCGCAGCCGCAACAGCAGCTTCTCCCATCTCCTGGCGCAGCTTTTTGCTGAGCGCTGGCGATGGCGCTTCCTCGATCAGTTTTTGATGGCGACGTTGGATCGAACAATCGCGTTCGCCCAAGTACACGACGTTGCCGTGTTTGTCAGCCATGATCTGAATCTCGACATGTCGTGGACCTTCCACGAATTTTTCCAAATACACGCCCGGGTTGCCGAACGCGGTTTTGGCTTCATTTTGTGCAAGACCGATCGCCTTTTCCAGCTCTTCGGCGCTGTTGGCTACACGCATGCCTCGTCCGCCTCCGCCCGCCGTCGCTTTGACGATGACCGGATAACCAATTTGGGATGCAATCGTAAGCGCCTCATCGATGCTTTCAATCAAACCGTCTGTACCTGGGACTGTCGGTACGCCCGCTTTTTTCATCGTATCCTTCGCAGTCGACTTGTCACCCATTTTGGTTATTGCTTCCGGATCTGGACCGATGAACGTGATGTTGCAGGCCGCACAGATTTCCGCAAAGTCCGCATTCTCCGCCAAAAAGCCATAGCCAGGGTGAATCGCGTCCGCCCCAACTTTCGTCGCCACGCTCATGATGCTCGCCATGTTCAGATAGCTGTCCTTTGAGGCGGTTGGACCGATGCAGTATGCCTCATCCGCCATCTTGACATGCAGCGATTCGCGGTCAGCCTCGGAATAAACGGCAACGGTAGAGATGCCCATCTCATGGCAGGCGCGAATAATCCGGACAGCGATTTCACCGCGGTTGGCAATAACGATTTTTTGAAACATGGTACTCCTCCTTTGAGCCTTCCTACGGTTTCACCAAGAATAGCGGTTGTCCGTATTCTACGAGCTGGCCATCTTCCACCAGAACCTTCACGATCTCGCCGCTCACTTCCGCTTCAATTTCATTGAACAGCTTCATCGCTTCCACGATGCACACCACTTTGCTCGGGGTCACTTGATCTCCCACTTGGGCATAGGCAGGCTTGCCCGGTTCAGAAGCGCGATAAAACGTACCAACCATTGGCGAAACCACTTTCAGCAAAGAAGCTTCGTCAACTGCCGCTGCGGATACCGCTGGCTTTTCCACAGCAACCGGTGCAGCTTGTACTGCTGTGACAGGTGCCACTTCAACCACAGGTGCTGCGACTGCTGCTGGCACTTGCGCAGACTGTGCAAACACAACAGGTGCTGCTTGAACGGCCGCACCTGCTTTTTTGATGCTCACCTTTGTTCCTTCGCTTTCCAATTCAAACTCCTGGATGGTGGATTGATCCACCAGCTTGATGATTTCTCTTATTTCATGCATTTTAAACACGCATACCACTCCTTTACAATATCAATCCCATGAGACACTATTTCGTATTCTCAATGATTCTGCTGGCTTTTCCAGTTCGCGGGTATGTACAGTCACATGTATCATGGTAGCTTTTCACATGGACAACGTCAAGAAAAAACCCGCCCGGCATCAGCTTTTGCCATGCCTGGCGGGTGGTTTTGCGAAACAGCCGGAACTGCCTCAAATGCGAGGTTCCGGATTCGCACAACTACGAATTGTCCGATTATGGTTTGGACTGAACGATCACATTGTTGCCTGATACATTCATTTGCTGCTTCACCGTCGCGATGATGTCAACCACTTCTTTATTTGTCAGTTTGTCCGCTTGGACGATGACTTGCACTTTATCATTTTGCGGCAATACGACCGCATCTTTGTAGCCGCTACCTTTCAGCAATTCTTCCAATGCAGCGGTATTGCTTTCCATCGTGGAGAGTTCCTCATGCTTTTTCTTCGCGTCTGCATACGCTTGTGGGGACGATTTGTCGCTGCTCATGATGCTGAACTGTTCATCCTTCTGTTTCGCCAGCATCGCATCGCGCTGCATTTTGTAGCCTTGGAAGAAGTCGCTGGTCGTTACACCTTGCTGCTGTGCTGCTGTCGGAGCGGAGGAAGAATCTGGCTGTGTAGCATCAGGTGTTACTTGCGCATTCGGTGCGGTATTTCCATTTTGCGTCGCTGTCGTGTCAGGTGCAGTCCCATTCGGCGTCGGCAGGACGGCTGCGCCCGTGCCCGATGCATCGATCGTCGTTGGGAGCTGTGGAGGCGTTGTTTGAGGATCTGCCGTTTGAGTATTTACATCTACGCCGAGCATCGCATCAGGCGACGTCGTTTTTTGCTCGTTCCCAAGCGCAGGCAACTGCTCGTTTGGCCCTTTCACCAAATAATACCCGGAGAGTACCACCATCACTGCAAGCATCGTCAAAAGCCATACGGTTTGTTTGCGCAACATCATTTTTCATGACCCCCTATCCCTTTTTGGGCAAAATTGAAATTTTGTATGCGGGTACATCTAGCACCTTCTGGACCGCTTCAAGAATCCAGGCCTTGATCTGGACGTTTTCTGCTCCTTTTGCAACCACCAGCACCCCCCTTACTTTAGGCTTCAATGTTTTGAGCACCACTGGCTGCTCTTGCTTGGAATCCTTCAAAACGAGTGCCTGCTCTTGAAGCGTTTGCTCGCTTTGGTTACGTGTCGCACGCTCTTTGTCCGTTTCTTGGGTTGAGGTTGTGCGGGAATCCCGGTTTTTTTCGATGACGATTTCTGGCGTCGAATCCAAATTGACCATGACCTGTACCTGGCCAACTCCGATCACCGCTTCCAAAATTTCGGCGAGCTGTGTCTCGTAGTTGTTCTCATATTCTTTGATCCAGTCATTGCTGGCTGAACTGCCTGCTGCAACACTCCCCGCCGCGTGATCCTGGCCCGCAGCCGGAAGGGTTTCTTGCTGCTGCATGCTCCCCAGCCCGAGCGGTTTGTCTTTATCCGAGCCGAGAAAATCGGTGAGAATCATCAAAACAGCACCGACGCCTAGCAGAATAAACAGATAGCGCATCGACGGTTTCCATTTGGCAAACATCCGGCTCCACCCCCTTTCTTCTTCTGCTTCGCCTATTTGTTGGACCCAGTCGTTACTTTTCCTCGCGGGCTTGTTCTCCTGTCACCTCCACCTGCTTAGGTGCCAGTGCCCACGACTGGGCAACGGTATCACGAATTTGGAGGTAAAGCGGATTGGTTTGCGTAGCGGTTGCCTCTGTTTTTGGCGCCTGTGCTGTAGCCGCTTGCTCTTGTCCAACCTCGATGCGCACTGGTTCGATCGGCTTGATGACCGGCGTCACCCGTTCGACCGACGGCTTTTCGCCTTGTTCTGCCACCACGAGATCGATGCTTGCGATCCGCGCTGCCTGGTCCTTTTTCTCGATATTGACGTTCACTTGCGCCAGCTCGACACCGTAGCTTTCTTTCACTTGTTCTCGGATCATGGCTTCCATCTGCTCTTGCACGTACTGATGGGCTTGTTCATCCTGCGTAGACAAGATCCGGTTTGTCAGTCCTTTTATGTCCGAATCCGTCGTGTTGGTCATCTCCTGCTGATACCGGCTCATTTTGAGGGCGAGCTGGTCTTGGGATAGATTGAAGATGGTAAACAGCGGAGACATAATCGTAAGCAAAATGATCAAGCCCATCACCATTTTGACGTATCGCTGCAGGTTGGTATTCGGCAGGATCAAATCCAGGAAGGCGGCGAGCAAAACGAGCAGAATGATTTTTTTCAACCAAAGTGAGAGCCACTCCACGTTTATTCACCTACCGTATCATCATGGAAATGTTGCCTGCCGCTATCATGATCGTGATTGCCAAGAAAAACATTAGGCAGACGGTTGCCAATGCCGCAAAGACAAATAGCAAGCTTTTGCCGATCGTGCCGAGTGCCGTGATGATCGGACTGTTACCCAACGGTTGCAAAACCGCGGACGAAATGTTGTAAATAATCGCCAGCACCAGTATTTTCAATGCGGGGAACGCACAGATGATCAAGAGGATGATGACCCCGGCTAGTCCAACCGCATTTTTTACCAGGAGCGATGCGCTGATGACGGTATCTGCGGCATCCGAGAACATCCGTCCGACGACAGGGATGAAGTTGCCTGTGACATACTTGGCCGTCCGGATCGTAACACCGTCTGTGATGGCGGAGGTTGCCCCTTGGATGCTGATGACGGCCAAAAAGATTGTCAAAAAGGAACCGAGCGCTCCCATCGCGATGTTACGCAGCAGCGTCGCCAGCTGTGTGACCTTGTACCTGTCGGAAAACAAGCTAGCGATCGAGAGGAGCGCGGAAAAGAACAAGAGCGGAAAAATGACCGTCGAAATGATCGTGCCGCTGATGTTGACCATGAAGATGATCAACGGGTGGAACATCGCCGCAGACGCGATGTTTCCCATTGACGCGAGCAGCGCGATCACAAGCGGGATCATCGCCAGCATGAAGCCGGACATGTCGGTAATGGCGTCTTTTGCGTAGCTGATCGCGACATGGAAGCTGTTGATGGCGAGCACCATGAGCACCAAATAGGCGATGGCATAGGCGACGGTGGTGACCGTATTGCGCTCGAAGGCATTTTGCATTGTCTCCAGTATCATCGCGAAAACCGTAATGATGATGATCGAGGAGAGCAATTTGCCATTCATCAAAATTTCGTGGAAGACAAACTTGAGCATCCCTTTGGCGATCCCGGAGAATGAGATTTGCCCATCCTGCATCAGCAGTTGAACCAAGCCTGGCGATTTGATGTCTGGCAAATAGCCCTGATATTCCTGCAATGTTTTTTGCCAAAACTGCTCGATTTTCTCAGTCTGAAGATGGTCTACCTGCTCGCGAACGAGGTTCTCGACGGGATTGGCTGTGAGTGGAGCTGCAAGAGCGAGATTGCTGGGCAAGAAGAGCAACAAGAAGATGAGAAGCCTCCCCCAACGAGACACACGTATTCCTCCTTTCGCGAGTTATGCAGGCAAGAGGCCGACAACGGTTTCGATGATGATTTGGATGATCGGGACTGCCATGACCAGAATGAGAATTTTACCAGCCAGCTCGATCTTGGAAGCGATCGCCCCTTGTCCGGCATCGCGCGTCATCTGGGCACCGAATTCGGCGATATAGGCGATTCCAATGATTTTGAGAATCGTTTCAAGGAATACCATATTGAGATCGGCCTGTACGGCCAACCGTTCCAGAATGCGGATCACCACCGAAATCTTGTCGATAAGGAAGTAAAAGATGATGACTCCGCTTGCAACCGCGAGAAGAAAGGCAAACATGGGCTTCTGTTCTTTTATGACCAGCGACAGGACCGTTGCTACAAGCCCCAGTCCGACAATTTGGACGATTTCCATCCGGGCGTCCTCCTTATGCTAATTGAACAGGAATACGCGTTTGACCTCAGAGAACAGATCCCCCAGATAGTGAGCGACCATATACAGTACAATGATGAACCCGACCAGCGTCGCCCAGTGGGCAATCTCTTCCTTACCGGACGCTTTGAGCACCGTATGGATGATCGCCGCGATAAATCCGACTCCGGCAATTTGAAAGACGGGAGTCAAGTCGAAATCCACGCTTACGCACCTCGCTTACAGCATCAAGATGACTACCAAGAGTCCGCCCAAAAATCCAAGGCTTTTGTACATTTTTTCATACCGTTCCTTATCGCTACGCGCCTCCTCTTCCAGCCCCTGCAAGTGAGTGATAGCCAATCGCAGATGCTTTTGCTGATCGTCGCGGTCCGAGTTGCCAAGGACCATGCCCAGTGTCAGCAGGATGTCTTTTTCCGACTTGCGCATAGCAGTCTGGCTCCAGTTTTTTTCGATGGCCTGACGCCACGACTCACTCGTGCTTTGCGGCTCGTCCTCTTGCGTAAGCAGCTCGGATGCGGTAAGGAACATGCGGCCGATTCCCGAGCGCATCCGCTCGCCGATCTTGGCCATCGCGCGGTGCAGCGGAGTAGCACCATAGACAATCTCCGTCTCGAGCATCTGCAAGGAAATAATCATGGTACGGATATCCAACGGACGAAACGCGTAATAGCGACCCATCTGCCAACCTACCATTGAGCAGGAAAAGAGGATGACAGCTGCTCCAATCAGCTTGAGCATACCAGTTTCTCCTTGCTGATTTTTTCCAGGTCCCGGTTGTAGATGCCTTTGACCGTCCCGGCGCCATTCGAGCGATCGAGCACGATGTAGCGGGAGAAGGCACGATGTGTGATCAGCTTTCCGATCGTCGGCCTCTGTGCCGCTTCGGCTACGTCATGTCCATGTGCGGAGCAGACGACAGCGACACCAGCATGAACCGCTTCCCAAATGGCTTCCGCATCTTCCGCCCTACCGATCTCGTCGACGACCAGCACATCCGGAGACATCGAGCGGATCATCATCATCATGCCGATTGCCTTCGGACACGCATCCAGCACATCGGTTCGTGGCCCGACATCGCGCTGCGGAATCCCTTGTAGGCAGCCGGCTAGCTCTGAACGCTCGTCCACGATGCCGACTTTGCGGCTCGAAGCCCATTCGCTCCCGTAGCTGAAGGCTCGGGCCAAATCACGCAAGAGCGTGGTCTTCCCGCATTGGGGTGGCGATAGAATCAATGTGTTTTGGATTTGCCCTCCCTCAAACAAAAACGGCAGCAGCTTCTGTGAGATCCCCTTCTTCTCTCGAGCAATCCGAATATTGAAGCTGGTGATTTCCTTGATGGCCTTCACTTCCCCGTGGTCCAGCACCACCTTTCCTGCGATGCCCACCCGATGTCCACCCGTAACCGTGATGTAACCGCGTCTTAGCTCCTCTTCCAATGCATATAGCGAGTGCTGGGTTAGCTGGTTCATCAGCTTCACGACCAGCTCCTCTGTTACGAGAAACCCGTGCCGCGAATTCGCTGTTAGCTGACCTGCCGGAGTGATATAGCTGGCCTGCTGCCCATAGCGAATTTCCAGCGGCTGCTGCTGTCGCAATCGTATCTCTTCCAGGTGATCACGGACGGCAGGGGGCAGAGAAGACAAGAGTGTACGTATGGGACCTGGCATGAGCCCTACGATTTCTTTCATAGATTCACCCCTTTGTCCACTTTGACTTACCACAATCCTATGCTCGGCCTATTCTGTTTTATGCCAAAAAAGAAGAGAAGGGATGCAGCCGATTTTGCTAGGGAACAGAGAGGGAGGAAATGAAAAAAAGCCTGGCCCCACCGGATATGATTCCGGTGAAACCAGACGTTCTGCTTTACGTTAGGACGGGTTGATTGCGGGAGCTTGACGCATATTTTCTGCGTATATGTATGAATCCTCGCTATCATCGAGATCATAGTAGTCTTGGTCTCGTCCCTCTATGACAAAACCATCGTCATCAACATCTTCATATAAGTCTTCATCATCGTAGACGAACCATTCCAGATTGCCCAAATCGCAATCGACAGCCTCGACATAGGATTCCGCTTCTTCCATTCGCAGCTGCAAGGTTTTCAACTCGACGTGAAGCTCATCGAGAAGCGTAACCATCTCGCTAATGATTCGCCCCTCCTTGCTTTTCTCTCCAACCTCCAGCCCATCAGTCAAGCCTTGAAGATACGCAATGCGTTTTGCCAACGACTCCATCGTAATCCTCCTTCCATGCTGTCCCTAGTAGTGTGTCCGTTTCAGGAAGGAATATCATCGCAAATCAGGTAAACGCACGAGCATATTGCACAGAAATCGGTTGTTCAGTCCTTAGCGTTTTGGCCGCATGAAGCGGCCAGTACGGATTGCGCAGCAGTTCCCGTCCGAGAAAGACCAAATCCGCCTGCTCCAGGCTGACGATCGCTTCCGCCAGCTCAGGCGTGGTGATTTTGCCGACGGCGCCGGTCGCGATACCAGCCTCCTTGCGAATCCGCTCCGCCAAAGGAACTTGGTAGCCGGGGAAATCGCGAATCCGGAAGGGGACGACCGCTCCGGAAGACGCGTCAACCAGTGTGACGCCCAATTCCTTCAACCATTTGCTGAACACGACATACTCTTCGATATGATTGCCTCCGTCGGCATACTCTTCCGCGGATAAGCGCACGAACAATCGACCGCTCCAACGTTCGCGAACCGCCAGCACGATTTCCCGCAAAAAGCGGAAGCGGTTTTCCATCGACCCGCCGTACTCATCCGAACGATTGTTCACGAGCGGAGATAAAAATTGGTTGATCAAGTAGCCGTGAGCAGCATGGATTTCGATAAAGTCGAACCCGGCTTGTGCGACGCGCTCGCCTGCTTCCCGAAATTTATCCACGATTACCTGCAGCTCCGGAATCGATAGCGCCCGTGGCTGGGCATATTTTTCCGAAAACGCGATGTCTGAGCTGGATACAGGCGCTTTTGCTGACTCTGATTTGCGCCCGGCATGAGCGAGCTGGATCCCGATTTTCACATCGTGCTGGTGCACTTGCTTGACGATCTGGGCCAATTTAGCTACATGTGCATCCTGCCAAATACCGAGATCATGGGAAGAGATGCGACCGTCCGGCTCGACTGCGCTCGCTTCCACAACGATTGCGCCTACGCCTCCGACCGCTCTGCTGACATAATGGACGGGATGCCAGTCGGTGACGAATCCTTCTTCATCCGCTGAATACTGGCACATCGGTGACATGACTATGCGATTTTTCAGAGTAAGCGACCCAAGTGTGATTGGGCTAAACAATTTGCTCATGCGTAATGCCTCCCCATCCTTTTTCTTTCATCTTACCTAACGGAAAGGAGCATTTGCAAAGTCGAAGCAAGGCCGAAGTGTCGTTTCGGACGGGGTATCACTCATTTTCGCACGCCGACGAAGATAAGGGTAATTCCCGCAAAAATCCAAACCATCTTCCACATATTCAATCGATCAGCCATACCAAGCAAGCCGATGGCCGTCGTCGAAAGCAGGATGAGCGGCCCGACGATCGCCAAACCGGAATTGATCAACAGCGCTTTTTCTACCTGGTTTACCTTTAAAATGAGCAAGGCTGCCACGATTTCGATCGATCCTGACAAAATCCGCAGTGCCGCCATCCCGAGAACGGCTTTTTCCCACATGCGCGTCCCTCCTTTAGGACAACTCTATGACTCGGGATCACGTAATAGTCCTTTCGGCTGCTGGGCAAAGGCCCACCCTGCCTTTCTTCACTCTCAAGGCTCGTTCGGCATAGACTAAAGCGAATGCCTAGTAGAAATGGGGAGACCGCATGAAAGGAAACGAAACGCCATTCTGGCCAGCCAGCTGGCTTGACCCCTCGGGGATTCGCGCTGATAAGCCGCGCACGACCGGTATTACGATGGTGATTGACAAAGGACTAGGGCTCCGGGCTGCGCAAGACTGCATCGCAACCGCAAGTCCCTATATGGATGTGTATAAAATCGGCTTTGGCACCGCGGTGCTGTATCCGATGGAACAGCTTCAGCAAAAAGTGGAGCTGGCGAAAGCAAACCAGCTCCACGTCATGCCCGGCGGCACTTTTTTTGAAATATGCTGCGCACAGGCGCCGCTGGAAAGCTACTTGGCCCGCATGAAAGCGATTGGCTTCAACGCGCTGGAAATATCGGACGGTACCCTTCCTTTAACCAATGACCAACGCCACCGCGCCATCTCGCTTGCCGCGGAGGCAGGCTTCACCGTATATTCCGAATTCGGCAAAAAAACGAGCGATTACAAAGCCGACATTAATCAACTGCTGGAGACATTGGAGGCCGATCTGTATGCAGGCGCCTCCTACGTGATCGTCGAAGCGCGCGAAAGCGGCAATGTCGGCGTTTTTTCCGAATCGGGCGAAATGGATACGGATTTTCTGCACCAAGTGACAGGACTTGCGGGAGAGCAAGCGAAGCGGCTCATTTGGGAAGCGCCGCAAAAGCATCAGCAAGTCGCCATGCTGCTAGAGCTCGGCCTGGATGTGAATCTGGGAAACATCGCCCCTGCTGAAATCCTATCGTTGGAGGCTCTGCGCCGCGGACTGCGCGGTGATACGACAGTCTGCGTATTGACTGGGAGGAGATGAATTCCATGAAGCTTGAGGTGGTCAGCACCGTAGAAGAAATCCGCAGCGATCAGATTAACAATCGAACCGTGATTGTCATCGATGTCTTGCGGGCATCCACAACAATCGTCACAGCGTTGGCGAACGGTTTTCCCTCCGTGATCCCTGTCGAGACGATCGGTCAGGCGAATTTGCTGAAAGGCAGCCGGACGATATTGGTCGGCGAGCGCCATTGCAAAAAAATCGCGGACTTCGATTATAACAACTCCCCTACTGCCCTTTGCCAAGCGGAGAAAAAAGACGCCGATGTCATTCTGACCACCACGAACGGCACGCGGGCTATCCAAAAAGCGGAACGGGCCCAATCGCTTTTGATCGGATGCTTCCTCAATGCAACGGCTTGCATTCGCCACGCACTATCCTTCCATCAAGACATCACGCTGTTTTGTGCCGGCACTCGCCAGGAATTCGCGTTAGAAGACGGGCTGGCTGCAGGATTGATGGCGCATTTAGCAAAACGCATCACCCCTGCTCTGCAAACAAACGATCTCGCCGAATTGATGCACCTCGCCTATTTGCAGACCGCCCCCTCTCTGGCGAAGTGTCTGCGAACCACCACGACCGGCAAACGTCTGGTGCAGCACAACTTTACCAATGACATCGACTTCTGCGCGCAGGTCGACCATTATCAATTGGTACCCATTGTGAAGGAGGGGCGCATACTTCCGTACCTTGTCTCATAAAAATGATAGAAAAACGGGACAGGGGTTTGATGCACATGCAGTGGTTGTCGGGTGAAATCATGCTCGTGATCTTAATAATCGTGGGACTGATCGGACGTTCACCCATTATCGCCACGGCCGCCAGCATCCTGCTTGTGATGAAGCTCACCTCATTGGAACGATTCTTTCCAACTATGGAACGGCGCGGACTTGAGTTGGGTCTGTTGTTTCTGACGGTGGCTGTACTGGTTCCATTCGCCTCAGAAAAGATCAGCTGGAAAGACATTACGCCACTGTTCACTACGGTTGTCGGGATTCTTGCATTGGCAGGAGGGGCACTTGCCACCTATATGAATGGCAAAGGGCTGGATATGCTGCGGAGTGAGCCCCACCTCATCGTGGGATTGGTGATCGGCTCGATCATCGGGATTGTCTTTTTCCGGGGAATTCCGGTGGGTCCACTGATGGCTGCTGGAATTACTGCTTTTCTGTTTAAGGTGTTTTATTTGTTCAAGTAAAAAACCCCGGCTGACCGCCAGGGTTTTTTTGCTGCCATTTGAATTATGCGCGAGAAACGTAAGCTTCTGTACGGGTATCGATGATCAGGACGTCGTCCATTTCCACGAAGAGCGGAACGTTAACAACGAAGCCTGTTTCCAAAGTCGCTTTTTTGGTTGCGCCTGTCGCTGTATCGCCTTTGATGCCTGGCTCACATTCAACAACTTTCAACTCAACGCTGTTTGGCAATTGGATACCAATTACTTCGCCATTGTAGGACATGATTTGCACGATCATGTTTTCTTTCAGGAACTGCAATTCACGCTCGATTTGCTTGCGGGTAAACGTGATTTGCTCATACGTTTCTGTGTTCATGAACGTATATTCGTCGCCGCTACCATACAGGTATTGCATCTTATCGTTCTCAATACGCGCCGGGCTAACTTTTTCGCCGCCGCGGAAAGTCATTTCCGTCACGTTGCCGTTACGCATGTTACGCAGTTTGGAACGCACGAACGCTGCGCCCTTACCAGGTTTTACGTGTTGGAATTCCAGGACTTGGAAAATATTTCCATCCACTTCAATTGTCAAACCGGTGCGAAAGTCGTTTACAGAAATCATAGTAGTCCCCCTAACAATCTATAACACAAGTATTATAAATTACACTGGTAAAATGAGCAACTCTTTCGTGGACTTGGTGATGATTTCACAACCAGTCTCCGTAATCAGCACATCGTCTTCGATGCGAACGCCGCCCAAATCGGACACATAGATACCCGGCTCCACGGTCACCATCATGCCCGGCTTCAGCACCATGTCGCTCGCTTTCGAAAGCGAAGGCTGCTCGTGCACCTCAAGACCAATGCCATGGCCGGTCGAGTGCCCGTACGCTTCTCCGTATCCAGCCGCTTCAATGATATCGCGGGTAAGTGCATCCGCTTCTTTTCCTGTCATTCCTGCGCGAATGTTCTGCACGCCGTTTACCTGTGCGCGCAGGACAATCTCATAGATTTCCTTCATTTTTTTGCTAGGCTCGCCAACGGCAAGCGTGCGGGTTATGTCAGATACATAGCCTTTGTACAAAGCGCCGAAATCGAGCGTGACCATATCTCCCTGCTCGATCACTTTGGAGCTCGCGACTCCATGCGGCAGAGCGCCGCGCACGCCGGATGCGACGATGATGTCAAAGGACGAGGAGGTGGCACCCTGTTTACGCATGTAGAACTCCAGCTCCATCGCAACCTGAAGCTCGCTAATGCCCGGCTTGATGAACTTGGCGATGTGCGCGTAGGCATCATCTGCAATGCACGCAGCGGTGCGGATCATAGACACTTCCTGTTCGGATTTGATCATGCGCTGCTCTTCGACAATCCCCGTTGTCGGCACAAGTTCGACGCCTTCCAGCGCTTTGGACCAGTCATCAAAAGTTCCGTACGATACGAGCTGCTTTTCAAAGCCCAGCCGCTTGATGCCGAGCTCCTTGACTTGCTCGGCAATCGCCTTTAGCATCGCACGATCGTTGTTGACGATATCAAACCCTACCGCCTGCTCTGTCGCTTGGTCGATGTAACGGAAATCGGTGATGAATTTGGCTGCTTTGCCCGAAACGAGCACGGTTCCGGTCGATCCGGTAAATCCGCTGAGATAGCGGCGGTTCGCTGTATTATCGGTGAGGAAACCATCGATTTGATGCTTCGAAAACGCTTCACGCAATTGTTCAAGACGCTGTGTCATTGTGTCCTCTCCCTTACATCTTTTTATTTTTTTCTAATCGGCGGACCATCGCGCGCAGTGCCCACTCGTATCCGTCGCTTCCCAGTCCAACGATTTGGCCAACCGTCACAGCGGAAATAACGGAATGATGGCGAAACTCTTCTCTGGCATGAACGTTTGAAATATGTACCTCGATCGTCGGAAGCTGCACCGTAGCGATCGCATCACGAATCGCATAGCTATAATGTGTGAACGCCCCCGGATTGATGATGATTCCGTCATGGACACCCCAAGCGGAATGAATCGCGTCAATGATAACGCCTTCATGATTGGACTGGACATGTGTAAGCGTCCCTCCCAGCTCAGCCATCACCTTTTCCGCGTGCCCCACAATATCGGATAGTGTCTCACTACCGTAAATATGCGGCTCACGCTTGCCCAGCATGTTCAAGTTGGGCCCGTTAATCAGCAGAACGGATGCCATAATGCCCCTCCAATAAAAAGTTTTTATTGGAGTTTATTTTACCATAGCCAGGAAACCATTGAACAGGCTTCATTCCACATCTAGTTTTTCTGCTGATACGCTCATCCCAATGAACATGCCGAGAGATAAAAACCATGTGAGCTCCGTGCTGAGCGTATTGACCGTCCAATGCGCTATGTGAAAGAAAAAACCGAACAGAATGAACCAGAGAAGTCCGTACAAGATTCCACCCCACCACAAATGCACGCGGGAAAACACCAACGCATACAACAGTGTGGCAACCAGTGAAAACACGACCAAGACGATAAAGCCGACTAGTATGCCTGGTAACGAATTTTCGGCCCCCATGCCGACAATCGCGCGGGAAAAAGCCCGTACACCATATGGAGTGAAGGAAAAATAGCTGGCGATCATACGAGCGAATCCCCAGATGACGGCGCCCCAGAAGGCAATCTCGGCAATTTTCAGCCAACCAATCGGTTTTGTTTCCATATGCTGTCTCAAATTATCCACCTCCGTAACGAATCAGGGGCTGTTACGTTAGTAGTATGTTCCTCCTTTTCCCTTTCAAAACCACGAAACAGCCTTTCTGGGTTCACTGGCATCTGTCGGTAGCAGGCGGCGCAAATTTGCGCTACAATAGGAAGAGAAGGAAGGTGAATGTTCTTGTCCCAACAAAACGTCCCCAGCTACGGAGGCCAAGCCGTCATCGAAGGTGTCATGTTCGGCGGGAAAAGCATTACGGTCACGGCTGTCCGTAAAAAGAACCAGGAGATTGAGTATTTTGAAGCACCTCGTACAACGAAAGCGTGGCTAACTCCTCTAAAAAAAATCCCGTTTATCCGCGGCATCGTCGGATTGATTGAAGCCAGCGCAAACGGTGCAAAGCATATGAACTTTGCCTCAGAGCGCTACAGCATGGAATCGGATGAACCTCAGGATACTAAAGGCCCTTCCAAACTGACTCTGATTCTTGGCGTAGCGGTCGTCGGCGTCCTATCGTTTATTTTTGGTAAACTGGCCTTTACGGTCTTGCCTGCGATTATCGCCGATTTTTTGTTCGGCAAGTGGGTGCCTTCCGGTTTTTATCAGAACCTCGTGGAGGGTGGCATCAAGATCGTTCTGCTGCTTGGCTATATTCTCGCCATCGCGCAAGCTCCTTTGATCAAACGACTGTTTCAATATCACGGTGCTGAGCATAAAGTGATTAATGCGTTTGAAGCCGGGGTAGAATTAACAGTAAAAAACGTACAAAAATTTTCCGCCTTGCACTATCGTTGCGGAAGTAGCTTCCTCATCTTTACAGTGTTGGTTGGGGTCGTCGTTTACTCGCTATTCGACTACACCACACTTTGGGAACGCGTGATTCAGCGGATCATCCTTTTGCCTGCAGTGATCGGCCTTTCCTATGAAGTGCTGCAGCTGACCAACAAGGTGAGAGACATTCCGGTTTTGCGTTTCCTTGGTTACCCGGGGCTATGGCTGCAAAAAATTACAACCCGCGAACCGGATGACAGCCAGGTCGAGGTGGCCATCGCCGCCTTTGACGCGATGCGTGAACGTGACCTACAAGTTGCTTCTTCAGGAAATGTAGCCACGACTGGTTAAATCGATATTACACATTGAGGTGAAGCCCATGCCGAAGCGTTTTCTCCCATATTCTCTTATGGTAGTGCTGTTGTTGCTTGCAGCGTTTGGATTTGCTTTCAGGCTGTATACAAACCCGATCAACACGCTTCTCGTCATCGGGTTAGCCGCGATAGTCCTGTTCTTTGTGAATCAGTATCTCAAGACAGGTCGTTTTATGCCGAACGCACGTACGCCTAAAAAACCGACTGAAAAAGCAGCATCGAAAACAGCAAAACGGCATTCGCACACCCCTAGAAAACAATATCCGTTCCAAGTAATTGAAGGACAAAAAGGCAAGGCGAAAAACAAAGAGAAAGTTAAAGATGGCAACTTTCCTCAATAAACAAAAAAAGGGCTACCTCAATGTCGGGGTAGCCCTTTTACTGATTGTTGCGATACTGTTTGCAGTACTCTTCGAAATCCCATGTCAGAAAAAACGCTTTCGTCGCGGCCTTTCCTGACTCATAGAGCATTTCCTTCTGTTCCTGGCTAATATGGAACTGGGTAGCTTTGATCTTGAAGGTGGGGATAAAAATCGTACGTACCGCGTCTGGCCGCTTTACATACACTTGGTCCTGGGCATCGAGCATGGTGGTCACCACCGCTTTCGTATAGCTGATCAACCCCCTGATCGATTGCGGGTCAGCGAGTGACTGCTCATCGCCAAACCGGAAACCGAACGTGGGCCAGCGCGGCGTACCAGGCACGTCGAACAGCCAGATTGGGTAATTGCTAAGCAGGCCGCCGTCTACGACATAGTGCGTCACACCTTCGGCAGTCAGCTTCACCGGCTCGAAATAATAAGGGATGCTGCAGCTCATCCGCACGGCTTTAGCAATGGGCATCGTCTGGGGATCGATGCCAAACTGAGCAATATCGTCTGGAAACATCAGCATTTTGCCGGAAGTGACGTCCGAAGCGACAATTCGCAGCTTATCGCGTGGCAGGTCGCCAAATGATTGAATACCTTTTTGCTTAAGCAGCTGTCCGATGAACGCTTCGATCCGGCTGCTCGGATGCAGCCCTTTTGCCAAAAGCAGCTGAAGACCAGCTCCAACCACAGGAATTTTGGCCAATCCCCTTCTAGCGACGAGCATCAAGTAATTCAGCTTAAAGAATATCGGCACCATTTCCTCGCTTCGGTATCCTGCGGCAAGCAATGCGGCCACTACGGAACCCGCAGAGGTGCCGGCGAGCTTTTCCCAACTGTACCCTCTTGCCTCCATCTCCGCGATCGCGCCGAGGAACCCAATTGCCTTGATGCCTCCCCCTTCAAAAACCCCATCGGCTTTCATGACGGCGCCCCCTCCCTTTCCTACATATATAGAAGGAGGACATTTTGTTTTAGAACAAAAACCATTTCATCCGCAGCCATCGTTTCACCGAGAAAGCCACATCGCACATAAGAACCATTCGTTTTCCCTCATAAAAAAAAGCCCCGCATCAAGCAGAGGCCTTACTTCTTACTAGATTATGATTGAGCAGGCAGTTCGATTTTGGCTATGGATGCCCCGATCCCAGCTTCATTCGCTTTGTTCACGCCACGGGGCTGGTCATAGTTGCTCACATATAGCGTATTTCCGATGAAATGGAGGCTCGCCGGGAATTCCAGTACCCCTGCATTGGCATTTTCCCAGACCGGTGTTACTTTCCCATGTGCATCCACTTTCACAACGGAGTTGCGTTCATTGGCGCATGCGTACAGGTCGCCATCAGGACCGAACGCAATCCCATCTGCACCGTACAGGCGCTGGTCTTTGGCAAATCGCTTAACTTGGCCAAATGTCCCGTCATCGCCGATCGCGACGCGGTTAATTTCACCGGAGCTGGTATTGGCCATATAGAGCCTTCCTTCACGGTCAAATGCAAGACCATTGACAACAATTGGCTGCGTTTTTCGTTCAGCATGTATTCCGCTCACCCATGTCCGCATCTTGCCATCGGGACTCACGACATAGATGTTCCCAGTGGCGGCGCCGCTGACATACAGATTTCCTTTCGCATCAAAGGCAAGCCCGTTCGCCCCATTCGTTCCGGTCGCGAACGTCTCTACTTTGCTCGGGTCGAATGCGCCTTGCTCCAGTGCTTTCGCGGACACCTTGAAGATCACGCCCGCCTCGCCTTGGCTGCCGCCGCTCGCCAAATACAGATTGCCGCTTTGGTCAAAAGCCATCCCGGTGGCCGGCCGAGGCAGTGTCGTCAATACCTCCACTCGTCCGCTATCCGGCAGCACCCGCATAAGATGCCGTGAATCCATGTCACTAGTGTACAATCTGCCTTTTGTATCGCCAATCAAACCCTCAACCCGCATGCCTGTTGACTTGGCCGGGTCCAGATCAGTCAAAATTGTTGCATGAGGCTCCGTTACGGCTGACAAGCTCGGAGCTGGCTTGGGCGCAACGTCGGAAACGACACTGCACGCACTGAGAAGAAACGTCGCGCAGAGCACAGCTGCGTATGATCCAATTGTTTTTTTGCGCATGAATGATCTCCTCCTGCTTACATGGTAGTCGAGAGCGTAGTATGACCACCGCTCATGTCCCCATTTTATAAGCAGGCCCGATCCACCAGACCATCCACTTGTCGGCCAAACTGCCCATCCACAACGAACGGTAAAAATGCCCCAAACTCCGCTTCATATATACGCTTTCATGAATAATTACAGAGGATTTACTCGCGCTTCCCTCGTCATCAAAGCGCCACATTTCAGGAGAAAATTGGCGTATCGAAGTCAAAATCCCCTCCGCCCGCTGTATCAAGTGATCCATGTTTTCCATGAATGCACCTGAGAACAGCATCGTGAGGGGAATTCCATCGCGATGTTAGGATTCCTCTTCTTTTTGCTCATCCTCTTGTTTAATGCGCAGCAGTTCAACCGATCGCTGCGGGTCTTGCTCGAAATACGCCATCAAATATTCAATGCAGGTGATCGATTCCCAGCTGAGATGGTGCTCGATTCCTTCGACATCTTTATAGATGTGCTCTTCATCAACGCCGATCAGGCGCAAAAATTCTTCCAAGAGCGTATGTCGATGAACCAGACGCTTCCCGATCTTTTTCCCTTTTGGTGTAAGTACAAGTCCACGATATTTCTCATAAACCAGATATTTATCTTTGTCAAGTTTTTGGACCATTTTAGTAACCGATGAGGGGTGTACGGCCAAGGCTTCCGCGATGTCTGAAACACGAGCATAGCCTTTTTCTTCAATTAAACTGTATATTTTCTCTAAATAATCTTCCATGCTTGGAGTTGGCACATTAAATCCCTCGTTTCAGCCTTCAAAATGCAGACAAATCCATAATACCGTGAAAAAAGAAAAAGATGCAAGGAAAACCTCCAAATTTTTCTTTATCGCATAGGTTCTGAAAGGCTATAGCTTGCACATAGATTGGTACTAGCTCTTATGAAGGATGATGCCAAATGAACCGAACGGCTTGGCAGATCGCCGTCATTTCTGCTGCCTCTGCGCTAGGGGGAACCTACCTGTTCGGCGGAGAGTGGCTGCGATTTTTTTCCTATTTCGGATCGTGGGGGACGATCGGCATCGTGCTTGTCACCCTCGGATTCGTCTGGTTGACAGCCAAAATAGTCCTGCTCATTCGCGATACAGGTTTGCAATCACACCGACAATTTTTGTTCCATCTGTTTGGCGAACGAGCGGCACCGGCGCTTTCGTCCACGCTGGCGCTATTGCTTCTCATCTATGTTGGATCGCTCTTGCAGGAATACGCAAAAGCTGCGCAAGGTACCTTATCTCTTCCGATGCTGGCAGGAATGTTGGTCTGTGCCGCACTATCATTCGCTTTCCTTCGATCAAAAGGATCTACTGTGTTTGCAGGTTCCATCATTGCCCTTGCTATGAGCGCTCTCCTGCTCGGTCTTGTCTTTTCCTTACAGCACTATGTACCACTTCCTCCGCTCACCTATCAATTGAATATTTCCTGGCTGTGGCATGCGATTTTCTTTGTTTGCTTGCATGCTCTACTCCTTTTCTCGGCTTTCCTTCCAACCCACTCGACCGAGGACACTAGCGTAAGCACTCCCGTCGTTTATTTGGGGGCAGCGTTCGGGGGAATAATCATCCTCACCATCAGCCTGATCGGGCACTTTGCTATTTTGGCTCATTGGCATGACGCGCATTCCTTGGAAAATCCGTTGCTCGAAATTTTGACCAACCGCTCCCCATTGTTATTGTACCCGTACCTGCTTGTGGCGCTTTGGCAAGTGAGTCTGGTGGCTTCCATGCTCATCCGTTCGGTCTGCGAACCGCTTCTACAGTCTTCTGAACTACGCCCGTTACCGCTCCAGCTGCTCTTTTTGGGACTGGTAGTCCTGATCGCCTTTGGCGGAAGCATCGTTCCGCATTTTTCCGTGTACGTCGAGCTCCTTCTGCGGCTGATCGGATTTACCATCTTAGTCCGGCTCATACAACAAAAATTTGCAAAACGCCCATGACCACTCCACTTGGTCGTCGGGCGTTTTGCAATTTTCTTTTGGAATTATGTGAGCCGTGATTTGCAGATTGGAATCAGCTCACGGATAAAAACACGTGTTTCGACGGCGCGCTTCATCCGATTCATAGTTGCTGGGCTTCCCTCATGCGACTGTCGCAGTCTCAGCGCTTCTGTGATCAACGGATGCCAGCGCTGCGGGAGTGCTGCAATAGCTTCCTCCGCCGCCTTCGTTTTGGTGACGATACGCTGATGGGTGACCGTATCGTAAATGCGGCACATCGTCAGCACAGCGAATTCCACCCATTCGTCCGCGAGAAATAACAGTAGCTGGCTTGATTTTTTCTCCCAATACTGTGTCAGGTTGTCCTGCATCGCCTCCATGACATCACCCCAGGTTACCCCGATTGCAAGCGCCGCGCATTCTTTCCCCGCGATGGTAAACCCGTGATGATGAAGCAGCCACCATGTCACATGATTGAGATCCCAATGACCTGAGGCATGGAACGCCCCTTCAGAACAGTATGGGTATGGTCGCAGCTCAGCATTTGTTTTTCCGACATCCGCTTCCGTCACATAAACGCCGTCAAGCTTCCCAGCAAGCGGTAGCTTATCTTTCAACTTGCGATGAAGCTCATCGAGCGCAAGACTCTCCTCTGTTGTAAGCTCCTCTGTTAAGATGGTCACAAAATCAATGTCACTCTTCCCCTCCTCATACCCTCCTAGCGAAATGGAGCCGTATAAATAGACACCAACGAGCTTATGTGGCAAGAACATCCGCAGCTGTTCCGCGTATGTATGCACAATATGAGAAATTGATTTCGGCAATTCGTTTTTCATCGTTACCTCGTCTTGTGTTTATTTGGTAAGACGCTGCCTGTGCCGATTTCGTTACCGCACCCAACAAAAAAAAGCGGCCCCATTTGTAGATATGGTCACCGCTTTTTTGATTAACCGAAAATGGTCTGGAACAAGAGGTACGCATTCAGCACCATGATGATGCCGGCTACGATCCATGCGAGGATTTTCAACCACAATGGGTTGACGAACTCGCCCATTTTATTTTTGTCGTTCGTAAATTTGACGAGTGGAACGACCGCGAACGAAAGCTGCAGAGACAAAATGACCTGGCTCAAAATCAACAGCTGTGCGGTTCCGCCTTCCCCGTACATCGCCGTTACGATCACGGCTGGAATGATGGCAATCAATCGGGTCAGCAAGCGGCGAATCCACGGCTTCATGCGGATATTGAGGAACCCTTCCATGACGATCTGCCCTGCCAGCGTACCCGTCAGCGTGGAGTTTTGCCCCGATGCAAGCAGCGCCACCCCGAAAAGGATACTGCCTAACGTCGTGCCCAAAAGCGGTGTGAGCAGGTGATATGCATCATTGATATCAGCGACATCCGTCATACCAGCTCGGTGAAACGTGGCTGCCGAGAGAATCAAAATCCCCGCATTGATGAAGAGCGCAAACAAAAGCGCGATGGTCGAATCCAACGTGGCAAAGCGGATGGCCTCACGTTTGCCACGGCTGGTCAAGCTGAATTGACGGGTTTGGACGATCGACGAATGCAAATACAGATTGTGCGGCATTACGGTTGCACCCAATATCCCGATCGCGATATAGAGCATTTCTGGGTTGCTCAAGATTTCCGCATTCGGAACAAACCCTTTGGCGATCCCGAGCATATCCGGTTTGGACAAGAACATCTCCACCGCAAAGCAGCCGCCGATCGTCACGATCAGAATGATGACCAATGCTTCGATATAACGGAAGCCTTTGTTTTGCAAGAACAAAATCAACACGACATCAATCGCGGTCAAAATCACGCCGTACAACAACGGAATTCCAAACAGCAGGTTCAGCGCGACCGCCGCACCAATCACTTCTGCCAAATCGCAAGCTGCGATGGCAAGCTCGCATAAAAACCAAAGCCCCATATTGACTGGCTTGCTGTAGTGATCCCGGCACGCTTGAGCGAGGTCTCTTCCGGTGGCAATTCCCAATTTCCCAGCCAATGCTTGGAGCAGGATAGCCATCAGGTTGGACAGCATCACGACGGACAAGAGCGTGTAGCCAAACAGCGACCCACCCGCGATGTCAGTCGCCCAGTTGCCCGGGTCCATGTAGCCGACCGCTACCAAGTAGCCAGGACCGACAAATGCCAGAAACTTGCGAAACCAGGAGCCGGTCGTTGGCACCTTCAGCGAACGATGCACTTCTTGCAATGACGGCTGCTTCCGGTCTTGTTTCCAGCCGTCCGAACGTTCTTCTATCGACATTGCTTTTGCATATTCTTTTGCCATGTTGTTCACCACTCTCTTTATGTCATCTCTATTTATGTGGAATGGACTAATTTTTTTGCCTCTAGGCAACATATGCGCTAAAAAAAATTATGTGATTGATTTGTTGTGGACAGCAACATTTTTTGCATCAGGGAAACTTTCTGACTTCAGTATACAAAGATCACTTCTGATTGTAAATAGTAATTGCTTGAATTGTGGAAATAAATGGGCGGCTCATAGCCTCTATTTTTATTTGCACAGCGAAAAAGCATCCGCGACGGATGCTTTTTTCTCAAGAAATATTACGCGGTCGTGTCCGCGTCGGCATCGGCATTTGCCAGCCTGTACTGGGCGACCGCCATTTCCCGCAGCTTGTATTTCTGGATTTTGCCGGATGCGGTCATGGGATACTCGGTAACGATTGCGACGTAATGAGGGATTTTGTAACGGGCAATTTTCCCTTCGCAATACGCCTTTACTTCCTCCGGCGTAATGGCTTGGCCTTCCTTCACTTTCACGTAAGCTGCGACCTGCTCGCCGTATTTTTCATCCGGGACGCCAAAGACCTGCACGTCAAAAATATTCGGGTGGGTATAGAGGAATTGCTCGACTTCCAGCGGGTAAATGTTCTCCCCGCCGCGTATGATCATGTCCTTGAGTCTTCCGGTAATTTTTACATAGCCTTCTTCATCCATCGTCGCGAGGTCGCCGGTGTGCAGCCATCCTTCTGCGTCGATCGCTTTAGCGGTCGCCTCGGGCATTTTGTAATATCCTTTCATCGTATGGATGCCGCGCGAGCACAATTCGCCCTGCACATCTGGCCCAACCTCATCGCCGGTCACAGGATCGATGATTTTTACCTCTGTATTGGCAAGCACTCTGCCGACTGTCGTCACGCGCCGCTCAATGCTGTCATCTACGCGGGTTTGGGTAATAACGGGTGATGATTCCGTTTGGCCATACGCGATCGTAATTTCGCGAATGCCCATGCTGTCCACCACTTTTTTCATGACTTCAATCGGGCAAGGGGAACCAGCCATGATCCCTGTCCGCAGCGAGGTCAGGTCAAAGTCAGCAAACCTCGGGTGATTCAATTCGGAGATGAACATCGTTGGCACTCCGTACAGTGCGGTACATTTTTCTTGCTGCACTGCCTCCAGCACTTTCAGCGGGTCAAATGTAATCAGCGGCACCATTGCAGCGCCAGTGGCGACCGCAGCCAATGTCCCCATCGAGCAGCCGAAGCAATGGAAAAACGGTACCGGGATGCAGATTTTATCGTCATTCGTGATGTTTTGCGCACCCGCTACATTCACGGCGTTATTCACAAGATTTTGATGAGTGAGCATCACGCCCTTCGGGAAACCGGTCGTTCCAGATGTGTACTGCATGTTGATTACCTCATCGGGTGTCAAGCTGCGCTGTCTTTCCAGCAGCTTTTCATCGGAAACGGCATCGCCCAAACGAATCAAATCTTGCCAGCTGAACATGCCCACCCGCGGCTGATCACCAATATAAATGACATTTTTCAAAAGCGGCAGCCGCTCGGCACGGAGTGAGCCAGGTTCAGCTTCCGTAAGCTCCGGACAAATCTCTTGCAGCATGTCCACATAGTTGGCATCGCGATACCCTTCAATCAAAAGGATCGTGGTTGCATCGGAATTACGCAGTAAATACTCCAGCTCGTGAGTGCGGTAATTGGTATTGACCGTCACAAGCACGGCACCCATTTTGGCGGATGCGAATTGAGCGATAACCCATTCCGGTACGTTGGTCGCCCAAATCGCGATGTTTTCGCCTTTTTGGATTCCCAACTGTATGAGCCCTTTTGCAGCTTGGTCGCATTCGGCCTGAAATTGCTTGTACGTATACCGTAGGTTGCGCTCAGGATAAACGACCGCTTCTTTCTCCGGGTACATCCCGGTGGTTTCGTCGAGTAGATCGCCAATTGTCGAGGTAATAATCGTTGCCATACACGTCCTCCTGTCACCATGATCTTAGGGAAAACCTTTGAATTTCTCACCGGGATGCACTGGTTGAATACGTTACGATAACAGATTCTGCAGAAAGGGTTCCCTCCCTTCTTTTTAGAATAATCTGACAAAGTTACAAATCTGTTTCTACATCCATCACTTCGATAAATGAAGGAAGAGCCCCGATGGGAACGTTCCCACAGGGCTCTTCCTTTCCAAGCCATGACATTATGGTTTGTCGCTCGTCACATACGTTCCTGCGATGAAATCATGGATCGACCGTTTATCCTGCCGTACGCCTACCATGATCGCACTGACGATCAATCCGATCCCGAGCGTAATCACGTACACGAGGGAGGCTACAAGCCCGCGAAGCAGCATCGTGCCGATCCCGACCTTTTCACCATTCATCTTCGCGATACGGATGCCCGCAATCCTTTTACCGATCGTGTATCCACTCCACAAAACAGGGACGAGCAACGAATATAAGTACGAGAGCGCATTTGTGAACGGTTCATCCTTCTCCCAATCGCCTGTAATCAGGTACGAGATAAGTGAAAGTGGAACGCCAATGATGATCCCGTCTAACAAATTCGCGCCGAGTCGACGCCAGAATCCAACCGGGTTGCTCGGAATCTGAGGCAAGCTTTCCATATGATGATCACTCTCCACTCATCTGATTTGTAGCCCACTACTATCCATTTAATGGATAAGCGGTTTTGGATATGACTTGTTCACGGAATAAAAAATGAATTTCTTGCATCCGGTTCGGTAAAGCAGGATGCGTGGACAGCTTTTCCGCCAGCCAGACAAAGAAGCCGCGTTCTTGCTGAGTTTGATGCAAATACTCCTCCCGATCCACCTGCCGGTAGAGTGCCTTGCCGATAGCCAAAATGGTCAAACCATTTATTGCAGCTTCAGGATTTCCTGTATAATAGGCTGCCATCCGGTCGCACGTATATTCGCATGCACGAGAATACGCCTCCCCGACAAACGGAATCCACATTGCCGGTAAAATGAAGAGGTGCTTGCCAATATGGTTTCGTTTGATGTGCGCCAGCTCGTGTGCGATCACGTAGTCGAGTTCATCGTTTGCACCAGAATTGATCAAGTCGAACATATCCGAATAGAGCACGACCATATTTCTACCGAAAAAGCGTGTGGCGAATGCGTTAAGCTGACCGCCCGACTCCAGCACATACACATCGGGCATGACTGTAAGCCCCATGCGAACCGCCAGATCTTTCGTCCGCTCATAGACCTCAGGGAACTGGCGCGCTGTGAGGCGGACGCCATTTTTGCGGATCGTTGCCATGCTGATCGCATGGTAAAACAATGGCAGCAAAAACAGAACCGCCAGCACCGCGATCCCGACGATAGAAATGATCAGATACAGATAACCGATGACGCTCACAATCGCACAGATGGTGAAATAACTTTTTTCATTTCGGTGCAAGAGCAGTTTTTCCTTTTCCACTCCATTCATTGGGTACTGACACCTCCTTTCTCGTAACAGGCCTTCAAAAAAATGTAACTTCATGCCAAGCACGATCTATTTTCCGTTTATTTCCGAATCTTGTCAATCCATTATCCAACAAAAGGAAAAAACCCGTCCGCTCATGCAGACAGGCTTTTTGTCGCTAATGCTTGCCATTCCTTACACTCCACCGAGGAACGGGTAGTGGAAACGTCGTCCCGACAACGAATAAATGATACCTTTGATTGGATAGTAAATCCCCATCAAGCCGAAAACGATCAAGAACGGAATTCCGATGATGATATAGGAAAACATGATCGAAATTCCAATCAATACGCTCATGATAATGTGGAACAGCAGCGCTTGCAGCGCCATGCTTTTCACCGTTCGATCGCTCATTAACAACCAGACGATCAGCGGAACTAGGATTGGCGCAAAAAATGCACTCGCATGCGTGATCGCCTTTACCCCGTTATGATCCATAAAACTTCCTCCTTGGCTAACTCAATCTGTTGGTACAATCATAGCATGCCATTATGTATGGAGCATACCGACAATCGATTGATTGCAAGCTCCGTCTTGAGGAGGAGAGCGCTCGGCCCATGAACCTAGAAATACCAGCGATTGACGAAATAATAACTAACGAAAAAAACGACGACCGAAACGCTCATGAGCGTCACGCCGACACGCACACGCCCTTGGAAAATCCGCATGAAGCCTAAGCAAAAGACAGAACCAAGCCCCAGAAAAATGAACACGCCATACAAAAACAACTCCCAGGGAAGTACCTTAAAGTCAACCTCTCCCACGATTCCTTGCTCCTTTCCGATTGCGGCGATAGTGGGCAAGCACGAGCATAACCTGCTTGTACCAACAATGAAACCGCTTCCTACCAGCTTTTTGCAACAAGGTAATCATACACGAATCAGGCCCTTTTCATCTACCTATCCTTGATTTTGTCACATTCTTCACTCACATACGTCCGCTTTCCTCTGTCAGATTTGAATTTTCCTCAAAATGAACCGGATACTTGACCTCCGCCTTGTTTTTCATCAAATGCTCCACCTTGACGGTTTTTCCCGTCCGTTTTTCCACCATATGCCGCCATAGCTCATTTGTCCGGTATGTTTTATCCTGTTCCCTCAGAAAATGGTGATTCCGTTCTTCGATATGGTACGCATACGGCCACTCGCGATCGGAGACAATTTTTCCTTTTAGATGCTGATCTGTCATCCAGACCAAAAGCTGGAACGTTTGATCGGTCGGATTGTAGAAGCGCAAGTCCACATAATTATAGAAGACGCTAGCCCCACTGCCGAATGGCAGCACACGCTGATCGTCGGGAAACGGGTCAAAGTTGTGATGATGGCGCTCGCTGATCTGCAATGGCGTATGCAAAGCCATCCAGTACAGTAGATTGGCCATCTGGCAGAGCCCGCCGCCAACTCCGGTGATGACCTTGCCTTGGGACAAAAGCATCCCTTCAATAAACCCTCTTCGTTTGGTCGGCTTCCCGACGCGCCGCCAGAAGGAAAACGTCTCTCCCGGCCTGATGAGAAGCCCGTCAAGCTGCTCGATCGCAAGCTTGAGGTTGACGATTTTATTTTCTTGCAATTGTGGATCGGCATTGCCCAGCTTCCGGCGTAAGAGCGATTGATGCTTTTTGCAGGAATGCGGAAGCAGCGCTTGGGAGACGTCTTCGGCAAATTTTGTCCGGCACACCAGGTCGCTGCATGTGCGCGCAAGCTGCTTTTGTTTGATGCGCGTGTGATAAAAAATGGGGTGGACTTGCGATAATTTCAATGGGACTCCCGCCTTTACCAAATAAATGGCTTCTCTATTACATAGACGTTTTCAAAATTCCACACGTTTCGCAAATGGGTCCACTTTCTTCTCCATCATTTTTACACATCTGCAAGTAATCTCCTGCTAAATGCGCTGCCTTTCACAGTCAAAAAAAGAGGCATCCGCCCATCGCGAATGCCTCCTGTTTCTATTTTTTATTTTTCCAGTCGATAAGGAACGGTCGCGATGGTGATGTCGCGACGAGCGAACAAATACGCCCGGATTTGCAAGCTGGTTTGGTTGTGCAAGAAGTGATGCCACCATTTTTTCACGATGAATTGCGGAATCATGATCGTGACATGATCGGTTGCCGCCCGTTTCCATTCGACGGTGTCGATGAACTTAACTAGTGGGCGGATGATGCTGCGGTAGCGCGAGCGCAATACGATCAGACGCACACCCGGATTCCACTCTTCCCATCGTTGCTCCATCTTTTCGACAGATTCATCATCAAAGCCGACATAGACGGCCACGACGTTATTTGTGAGTGATTTGGCATAACCGATTGTTTCAGACACGACCGTCGTGATCCCTGCCACCGGAATCACGATCACACTGCCGCTGACGACCGGCTTCTCCGTCGCGATATCGAGCTTGAGCTGCTGCGCGATATCCTGGTAATGCCGGTTGATTTTAAGGAAAATGAAGATGACAGCAGGTAAGAAAAGAAAGACCATCCACACCTGTGAAAACTTCGTCACGATGAAAATCAATGTGATCGTGAGCGTCGTCAGCATGCCCAACGTGTTGATGCAGAATGGAAGCACCCAGCCCGCTGTTTTTTTCGTAAACCAGCGTTTCATCATTCCGGCCTGTGACAGCGTAAACGGAATGAATACGCCGACAGCATAGAGCGGAATCAAATTCTCCGTATCCCCTTCAAACAGGATGATCAAGATTGCGGAGAAAATGCCCAAGACGATGATGCCGTTGGAAAAGCCAAGACGGTCCCCGCGCACTTTGAACATGTGCGGCATAAACTTGTCTTTTGCCAGCATGAACGCCAGAAGCGGGAACGCAGCAAACGCCGTGTTGGCCGCCAAAAAGAGAATCAGCGCCGTCACGCCCTGGATTGCATAGTAGGCGAACCCTCGACCGAACGTGGCCTCGGCGATTTTGGATACCACCGTCTCTTTTGGATCAGGGGCGATGCCAAAATAATAGGCCATCAAACTGATTCCGATAAACATCGCACCCAGAATCAAGCCCATCATCACCAGCGTCCGCGCTGCATTTTTTTCAGCAGGCGCCTTGAAGTTCGGGATCGCGTTGGAAACCGCTTCCACCCCTGTCAATGCGGAACAGCCTGAACTAAATGCCTTTAGCAGCATGAACAGACCGATGCCATGCACGGACAGGCCGTACGTTGGGGCTGCCGCTGGGACAGAACCAGTGAGAATCCGATACGTGCCGCCGATGATCAAAATGAAAATGGCAAATACAAATAGATAGACGGGCAGCGCCAAAATCGAAGCCGATTCCGTAATCCCGCGCAAATTCAGCAGCGTCAGCCCCGCGATCATCAATAGCGCGATGAGAACGCGGTCGTCATGCAACTCGGGAAAGGCAGATGTGATCGCATCCGTCCCAGCTGACGAACTGACGGCAACGGTCAAAATGTAATCGACCAGCAGCGAACCGCCAGCCACGAGACCGACTGGTGTTCCGAGGTTTTCTTTTGCGACGATATAGGCGCCGCCCCCTGTTGGATACGTATAGATCGTTTGCCGGTATGACAAGACGAGAACGGTCAGCAGTCCCAACACCGCCAGTGAAATCGGAATCGAATACCACAACGCGGAAAAACCTGCTGCCATCAGCACAATCAAAATTTGTTCAGTACCGTATGCTACGGATGAAAGCGCGTCAGACGATAGAACAGCCAACGCCTTTAATTTGGTAAGCTTTTCTTCAGCCAGCTCTGTCGACTTCATTGGTCGTCCAATGAAAATGCGCTTTAATTTTGCTACCACTCGAATCTTTCCCCACTTCATCTTCATGTTGTCTTTTTACAAGGCAAATTGAGACATGAGCACGAATGAGAGGATCAAGTCGTATTACAGCACATGGTAAACCTCCTCACCTACGCTTACGAGGTTAGCTGTCGGATTCGGACGGACGAGTCGCCCTACTCATTTCTGAGATTCACCCCGATCAATTGGTTCCCCCGCTCTTTACGATTCAGCGTTAACAACTACATCAGAACGAATATACGCTACTCCTCTTTTACCAAAACTGCAACGGTTGCAAACTGCCAAAAAAGCGCTTACATTTTATACGATCTGATGCGCACGCCCTCGCGCTACGCGGCTTGTGGCAGGGCATTTTCCGGATAGGAAAATACATGCTGGATGATGGCGGGAAAATGTGACGTTTCTGTCATTTGCTTTTCATTCACACGTATATTAGAATATGATTATATAATCAAAAATAAAGGTAGGATCTGACGACTATGAAAAAACTGATTATGTTGGTAATTGCGTTCGTCCTTGTTCTCGCCCCAGCTGGTCTCGGCTACGATTCTGTCGATGCAAAAGGCTACAAATCGGGGAAAAAGTCGTTTAACTCCAACACGACAACCACGACACCGAACAAAACGGTCACCAATGAAAATTCGACCGTGAACAAAAGCAACACCACGACACCGACGAATTCCCCTTCCGTCGCACAGCCAAGCAAAGGCGGCTTCATGAAAGGCTTGTTAGTTGGTGGTTTGGCAGGCATGCTGTTCGGCAGCATGTTTGGAAACATGGGTGCAATGGGTGCCATCTTTGGCTTCTTGATTAACATGATGGCGATTGTGGCGGTTCTCTTCCTGATCCGCAAAGCGTTCCTGTACTTCAAAGCGAAGCAAGTAAAGCGAGATGTTAACCCATGGAGAAAATAAAGTTTTCCGAGCAGGAAGTCATCAATGCGATCTGCCTGCATGTCGCGTACAAAAAAGAGCTGCAGCCTACCGACGTCAGCGTCGAATTGATGTGGGATGAAGACCATGGTTTTTCCGCTGAAGTGGAAGCTCTCTCCCGCCAGCAAATCTTCATCGAAGCGAACATGATCGAGGCGATCCGTTTCTGGCTGGAGTCCCAAATGCAGCGTAATCCATATGCGGCGGCAATCGAATTGGTACTCGATGACGAGGAAGGCATTGTCGCTTTCGCAACCTATCAATAAAGAAACAGGAAGCAACCGTTCTCGAATTTTGCAGACGGTTGCTTTTTTCTATAACTCTATCTAATTTATAATTATTTTAAAAAGATATTGATTTTAATAACTTTGCATGCTATTTTATTACCATAATGTTCTAGGAGGGGTACCCATGACAGCTCGGATCGGACTTCCGGCACCTTCATTCACACTTGATACAATCACGTATGACAGCGGTTTTCCCGTTTCTAAAAGCCTCGATGATTACCTTGGGAAATGGCTGCTGCTGTTCTTTTACCCGTTTGATTTTTCCCGCGTCTGCCCGACTGAGCTCGTGAGTCTGAATCGCCGGATCGGCGAATTTTCCGACTTGAACGTGGAAATACTCGGCATTAGCACGGATAGCATACATACCCACAAAGCATGGCTGCGTACAGGGGACGGCATCGGCCCGCTTTCGTTCCCGCTTGCTTCTGATTTCAGCAAAGAAGTGACGACATTGTATGGCGTGCTGGATGAAGCGACCAAAGCCCCACTTCGTGCCAGCTTTTTGATCGACACCCAAGGGATTGTCCAATATTATGTCGTCTCCAATTCCAAGGTTGGCCGCAGCGTAGACGAAACACTGCGTGTCCTCGAAGCCCTACAATCCGGCGGCTTGTGCCCGATGGATTGGAAGCCGGGAGAAAAAACGATTTCGTCTTGATCTATGGTGGTAAAAGAGCGAGCCCTACATGGTGGGCTCGCTCTTTTGGCATTTTGGCAGCTGGCATAACGCCTCGTAAGCGTTCGCTTAATAACCGAGCTGGCGGTCAACTGCACCCATCAGCGGCTCGTTTTGCACATACCGCTTGAGGTTTTCGGAAAAATATCGGCAAATCCGCTCATCTGTATTCATTCCGGACAAATGCGGTGTCACGCACACCTGCGGCAGCTCCCAGAGCGCGCTGTCCGCTGAGAGCGGTTCATGCTCGAACACATCGAGAATAGCCGTCCGCAAATGGCCCTCGCGCAGCACATCGATGAGATCGTGCTCGACGATCAGCTTGCCACGTCCAACGTTGACAAGGCAGGCGTCCGGCTTCATGGCAAGCAGCAGCTCACGATTGATAACCTGTGCGGTTTCGGCGGTAAGCGGCAGTACTAGCACCAGGCAATCCAGCGAACGGACAAACGCGTCCCATTCTGACGGTCCGAAATGGCGATCGACCAGGTGTGCCTGCTTGCCCGAATAGCTGAGCCCATGCACAGTCATGTCAAATGCACGAGCCTTGCGAACCATTTCGCTGCCGATCGAGCCGAGTCCGGCGATGCCGATCGTTTTGCCAGCCAAAAGCTCTGGCACAAATGGGCGCCATTCTTTATTTTGCTGGGATCTCTTCATCTGGTTCAGATTTTGATACTCGGCCAGCAGGTGGGCAAACACATACTCGGCCATCGGTGCGCTGTATTGACCGACGACTCGGGAAATACGAACATGTGGGGCGATGTGCGAGGATCGGACCAGATCGTCGACACCGGCTCCCATCGATTGAATCCAGCGTACAGAAGCCGCAGCAGGGCTAGCCAACAGTTCCAGCGGGATTTTCCAACCGAGGATCACCTCCGTCCCATCCAGCTTTTCTGCCGCTTCCTCTGGGGTGGAAGCAGCTTGCACATATTCCACGCCGATCTGATTGCACAGCATATCCGCATATACCGTAGCATCGTTCGGGCTATATATCATGATTTTCGGTTGCCGCATGTCGATTGACACTTCCCTTTTTTCTGAAAATTATAATCGGGTTCTGGTTATGAGGCAACCCTTGAGCCAGCTCTCGTCCAACTGGTTTCATATGCAAAAAAGCACCACCTTCACATGTCCGGTGGTGCTTGGTACTTTAAGATCGCTGGCATTTTTGCACAAACCGCTCGAGCCGGTTCAGGCCTTCCTCCAGCTTCTCCATCGATGCTGCATACGACAGCCGGATATAGCCTTGCCCAAACTGAGAAAACGCTTCTCCAGGTACGACCGCGACTTTTTCATCGTCGATCAGATTCATGACGAAATCACTCGCTGGCATGCCCAGATGCTCAATGGAGGCAAACGCATAAAAAGCCCCTTCCGGCTTGGTGCAAGCAAGTCCCATGGCCGAGAGCCGCGCGTATACGTAATCGCGGCGTTTGCGGTATTCCGCTTTCATCGCTTCCTCGTCATCCATGCAAGAAGTCACAGCTTCTAATGCAGCGTACTGGCTGATCGTGCTGGCACAGACCGTTTGATACAAATGCAGCTTGATCATTTCGGCGGTAATGGGCGCGGGTGCTAGCGTGAAACCGATACGCCAGCCTGTCATCGCATGCGATTTCGACAGCCCGTTGATTACGATGCTTTTTTCTTTCATGCCAGGAATCGTAGCGATGGAGAAATGGTCGCCATCAAAGGTCAGGCGGCTGTAAATCTCATCGGAAACAATAAAAATCTCCTTGTCCAGTAGCAAGTCGGCGATTTCGCGAACCTCTTTTTCGTTTAACGTGCAACCAATCGGGTTGGATGGATACGGCAGCACGACACATCGGGTTTTTTCCGTGATAGCTGCCGCAATCATCGCTGCGTTCACTTTAAAGCCTGTCGCACGCGTATCAATCAGGACCGGCACGCCACCACACAACCGGATCAATGGCTCATACCCCGGATAAATCGGCGCGGGCAAAATTACTTCGGCTCCCGGCTCTAAAATTGCTTGAAACGTGATCGCAAGCGCTTCGCTCGCACCATTCGTCACGATGATTTCATCTTCCGCACGATAGGACAACCCGTACAGCTTGTCTATGTAGGCGCTGATCGCTTCGCGCAGCGGGAGCATGCCCGCATTGTGCGTATAGGACGATTTATTATCCACGATCGCCTGCTGGGCCGCTCGCTTGATTTTATCTGGAGTGGGAAAATCCGGCTGTCCTAACGTCAGGTTAATAATCGTCGGGTCGTTCATGATGCGATTGCTGATTTTGCGGATGCCAGAGATTTGCAAGTCTTTCACCTGGCTGTTCAACAGATGGTACAATGGTTTCACCTTCTCGTACATGGTTGACGCTGCGGCCGCGTTGCCGTTGCGCTTTTTTATTGTGGGTCCATTATAATACAAGACACCCCTGCGAGAAATAGGGGTGTCTTGATCGTGAAGTCATGTACGGTCGGCTGCGCACGCAATATCACCTTGTCATTGTGCTTTTAATTCAGCAGCGTCCTCCGCTTTTTTCAACTGCTCCTGAAATAAGTTCCCCAGCTGCCCGATGTCTACGTCCCACTTCTCCTCTTTGTAGTACACGGTTGCCTTCGACTCACCTTTTTTACCGGTGATGCGGATGCTCGCTGTCTTCATTTCATAGGTGCCATCCGGTTGAAACGTGATGTCCGCGTCCTTTAATTCGTTATTTAACAGTGGCGTTATCGTCTGTTGTACGACTTTCTCGGTATTTTTCACCGCCGTACGCCCCATGTTGATCACTTGATCCGAACTGAATTGGAAAAACACGACCAGGATGACGCCTACTACTGCCAGAATCGCTACCAAGCGAAACAGGCTGCGAACGATCCATTGAAACGCGACTATGACCAGCAAGCCGACAAGCGCGATCGGCCAATAATCTTTTACGAGTTGCAAAAATTGCTCCATCTTCAACACTCCTTCCTCACTCATTGTAGCCAATAAAATGAAATCTTTAACCTTAGTACGTTCCAGAAAAGAGATCGTTGCAAAAAAAGCAAAGCCTTCCGCAATACTTCGTGCGGAAGGCTTGACGGGACAGCCAGTCAAAAGCATTTTTCATAAAGCCGGGAACGAAATAATTGTATTCCGGCGTGCTGATCAAAAAGCTGTCAGCGGTTTTGCAAAGTTCAGCCAGCTTCTGACATCTCGTGATGTGCTCCTTATCTCACGCAAAAAAATACTTGCATCCGGTCATATATAGAATATAGATAACAACTGCACTGATCACAGCTTCTGTAGGCTTAACCCATTTTGTCAGCAGATAGATGCTGCTAATGAAAATCACAGCCCCAAAGGCCCCCATAATCGCATTTTTTTGCGTGATGCGAAAATCGCCAATGCTCATGTTTTTGCTTTGCAGGCTAACATTGATCAATGTCATGATCGGGAGTAATGTAATGACGCCCGACAAGAATAAGTATTTCGATTTGCTTAAAAGCGATGCGCACACCAAAATGGTACCACCAATGATAAACTGTAAAATATACCCCACTGTTTTTCCCACCTGACTGATGACAATCTATTGCTGTAAGTCTCCTCTTTTTTATAGTCTAATTAAACTTATGTGTAAAGAGTTTAATTTAGCAATCAGAAATCAGTGGGGGTGGTAAAAGGGGATATAAGGAAGTTGTTTTATATCTCCCCGGTTTGGCGCAATTTGGTTGCTGGGGTGTTCGTAACGCCTTCCGTAAAACTGCGCATATTATTCCAAATAATCTCATGGTTTACCTTATAGTTCTTTTTCAAAAATTCCGGACAATCCCATTCACAGACAACATCTTTCGCCAACGATACGACACAGTTTTTTGTAATGTGATATTTCACTCCATCGACTGTAAGAAAAACTTCTCCGTCTGTCACATAGAAAACCTCCTGCTCTTCCACGTGCCAGGTAACTTTTTTCGATTCGCCTTCCCATGACTCCCAAGTATCAACAGCTACTTCTTGAGCTTCTTCAGCAGTTAGTTTTTTAACAAATATCATGGTGATCACCTCTCTTTCAAAAGGTTATTTTGAAGCACCTCATCTAAAGGTACTTAATGAATGTTGGAGGGTAAGTGCTGTCTAATGAAGTATCGAGTGCACAGGTCTGGTCGAGAGGCAAATCCTTCGTTTCAGGTGCCCACGTGAGCGAAACAATCCACCCGACGACTAGTACACCAACCCGAGCATGGTTACATGTAGGCCAAACGCAGTGAATGTAACGGGAAGAAAGAAAGTCCCGATTGCGGCGCCTACACGGCTAACCTCAGTTCCGTGAGCTTTCCTTCGAGTTCCGAATAAAGAACGGCATATCTCCAAAGCGGGTACTCTTTGCCTCTTTCCGTATGAATAAACATTCCGTTCTGCACCCCTTCATTTTGCTATTTACCCACCCGATATGTAATCACTTTCAAGCGTTTTCATTTAATGGGACGAATAAGGGAAATGTTGCCGGTAGCCAAGCAGCTGCCGGCAACATCGAAGATAATTGGCTAGAGTAATCCAGACTTACACTTCTAAGAGGTCGCTGACTTTCGGTGCAAACATCTCCATCGCTACATCCCTTTGATATCTCTTTTGTTTAGTTGCTTCAGCAAACAAACTGCGCGTATTTTTCCGGCAAATGTTTTCGATATCATCAATGACTGCCTGTGGGTCAGGCCTTACCAGTCCGAAAATAATGACGTCATAGAATCGAACCGCACCCAGATTCGCGACGAAGTCATTTACTACTTGAATTCCTCTTTCTTTCAGAACCAAATCCCCCTCACTCGAAATAGGGATGTTCGCTCCTTCGACAATCAGGCTCGCTTTTACGAGATGCGCATTGGATTTATGAATCACATCCTCGAGTGCGGCCGGAATCAAAATATCACACTCAACATCGAGCCATTCGGAATTGGACTGGATCACATAGTTTGATTCAAAATAATCCGGGTTCATCTCCCCATGAGAATTCTTGTGATCAATCAGTTTCTGGATATCCAAACCTTCCTCACATGTCACCAAAATATTCGCATCGGATATACCTACAACGCGATAGCCAAGCTGCGTCATTTTCAGAGCACAGCTTGCGCCGACACAACCGAATCCTTGAATTACCACCTTTGCTCCCACGGGTTTATTAGTAAACTTCCATGCTTCATCCGCAGCAAAAGCCACGCCGTATCCGGTCACCACATCATTCAAATAAAACCCGTCGATTTTCGTCGTCAACAGCTCGTCGAAATCTTTGATCCCACGGAGTACGAGCGGATCGTTCTTCATGGATTTGGTAAGTGGAATTCCCACATGAAATTCATCGAAAATTTTCAACACATTATCATACCTCGTACCTAAATCGCTTCCGAGGGACACACCAGCTTCGATATAAGGAAGCATTGCAATAATAAATCTTCTCAGGACCTCATACGCGTCAGCCGCTTTGTTGTCATAAGAAATGCCTCCCTTGCAACCACCTGTCGTCTCTGACTCGCAGGCAGTGTATTTGTAAGCCATTGCATTGGCAAGTCTTTCCACTTCTTCCTTCGTGACGGTTGGATGCATTCGGATACCGCCGCCAGCATATCCTTTTACAAAATTTTGTACAACCAGCCAGCCTTTCGCTTCTGTCTCTGTATCATTCCATTCCACAACAAGGTATGGTCTTTTCATGGATAACTCCTCCAAGTAACGTTAAACTGAATGAACGCATTAATTTACAAGATTGATTGGATTCCCTCTTAGAAACGCCACAATATTTTGAATCGAAATGTCCAAAATCTGCTGAATGGACTCCTGCGTGTTGTAACCCACATGAGGGGAAAAAATGACGTTCTCGCATCTCAACAACGGATTGTCAGAATGTATTGGTTCATCATCAAACACATCGATTCCGGCTCCAGCCAGCCTTCCTGACTGTAAGGAACGGACTAACGATGAGGTATCGACCACTTCCGCTCTCGCCGTATTGATGAATATCGCTCCCCGCTTCATTGAGGCAAACTGTTCTTCACCGATTACGCCTTTGGTGGCATCCGTATAGGGAAGGTGGATGGAGACTACATCCGATTGGGATAATAAGCTCTCGAGGGAAACAAAGGTAACTCCTGCCTTTTTCGCTCGCTCTTCGCTTGGGTGGGCAGTCCAGCAAAGTACTTTCATCCCCAATGCGCTGCAGAGCGCAGCCATACGTGTACCTATTGCTCCCAATCCGATCAAACCAACAACCTTTCCTTCAAGCTCAAAACTCAACCTTGGTGTACCCCAGTGTCCTGCGCTTACAAGCGAATGGTTCGAGGGAATGTTTTTTGCCAAGGACATCATCAATGCCACGGCATGCTCGGCAACGGGATTGGCCCCATAGCTGGGCGTATTCGTTACCTTTATCCCACGACTCGCAGCGAAGTCCGCATCCAGGTAGTTTTTGTACCCCGTCCCAGCGAATGACACCATGCTTACATTGTGACACTCCCCAAGCACCTCATTTGAAATGCTCCCCCACAACAGCAACACGTTCGCGTCTCGAACCCGGTCTACATATTCTTGTGTGCTGTTCGGCCTTCCTCTATAAAGCTCGAATTTCCCGAACTGAGAAAGCTGTTCCTTATGGTAATCTGTCAATAATTTCTCACATAGATCATCAGCATTGGGCAATACAATCAGCATGCTAGGGCTCCTTTGAAAGAGATTCCATTTATTCTGTTAAGGCGCGTTTGATCATCTGATGAAAACGTCTGAGGGCATGTTCCGTAGGTGAGTATCTACCATAAGGGAAAGCACTTGAGCGGAATCCAATTTGGGCCTTCTCGACTAACTTGATGTCTTCCAAACGCAGCTGATTTACGAATTTGATGTTCTCGGTTTGCTCAGGGGAAGGTTCCTGATCCACAAAGTAATTCGTATAGTTGGCAATGGTCGTATTCTCGTCAACCGCTGTCAAAACGGTAACGGCTATGTTACCCGAGCCAGGAGAAATACTGAATATCATATTGGGCCATAGCCAGTAGTACCTTCCCTCTTTCACTTCAACACCTTGTAGTTCTACATCACCCATTTTAGCAGTTGGCTTGATGTCGGCTTGCTGGATGATGCATGACTGCTTATCAACAAATGTGTAGCTCTTCATATCGAAGGTGCTAGCAAAAGCAGGATGTGCAATCGGGCAGTGATCACATTCCAAGTAATTGTCGATATACGCCTTCCAATTTGCTTTAATCAACCGCTTTTCCGAACTGTGCTTTTTCAAGCGATCCAAAAATGAAAATCGTGTAAGGTCTTCAAAAAAATCTCCATGCGCTTCTTGCAACGATTGCGCTTTATTGTCCAAATTGACGAAGACGAGGGACGCCACTGTCTCCACTTGGATGGAACGCAAGCACGTATCTTCTTCACAAAGGGAATCCATATGATCCTTGAAATTAGGAGCTTGATGCAAGCGGCCATCGAGTTTGAAGGTCCAGCCGTGATAGCTACATTGCAGGATTTTGCGTCTACCTTGTTCTTGAGGTTCTAACTGTGTTGCCCGATGTGGACATACATTGTAAAAAGCCCGGAGCTGATCATCATCTCCCCTAACAACGATGATTGGCTCTCCTGCCATTTCACAAGTCAAAAACTCTCCAGGGTTCTTCACTTGATTGACATGACCGACGAACTGCCACTCTTTCGAGAAAATTTTCAGTCTTTCTTCCTGCAGCACGACTGCATCTCTGTAAAACGGATACGGCAGGGTATACGTTTCATTTGTGTATTGTGCCAAAAGCTCTTGCAAGGACATTGTTTCTTTCCCCCCATAGATTTTGTTTGGATTGCAGAGTCACTTTGAACCACGTGTGACATCATGCCGATGATACAGAAAGTATATTTCCAAATCGTATATTTGTAAATATATGATTTGGAATATAATGAATATTTATTTTACAATCTCGTTAATAACTTCAGCAATATCTCGAGAAACGACCTTGTTCGTCGTCGAGTGGCTGAGTGTCCCAATCGCTTCTTCCATCATCACCAAACAAAAAGGGCATGCTGTCGTGACCGTAGAAGCGTTTGTCTGCAATGCCTCTTCAGCGCGGAGTAGATTAATTTTTTCCCCTCTCTGTACCGATTCAAACATCATCCCACCACCCGCGCCACAACAAAAAGACTGCTTCCGATTGCGCTCCATTTCCTCGACTGTGTATCCCAGCATTTCCAGAATGTCTCGTGGAGCATCAAAGATCCCGTTTTGCCTCCCTAGATAGCACGGATCATGGTACGTTATTATTTCCCGTTTTTGTTTCTCCGGTATTTTTAATCGCCCATCTCTGATCAGGTTGTAGATATATGTCGTGTAATGAGAGACGTCAAAAGAGCCACCCAGCAGAAGGTACTCGTTCTTAAACATGTTGAAGCAATGTGGGCACGTGGTTACAATTGAGGTCACATTTTTTTCTTTGAGAACGCTGATATTGTGCTGCGCCAATTCTTGAAAAAGAGCTTCGTCACCCAGTCGTCGTGCAATATCTCCGGTACAACGTTCTTCAGTCCCCAGAATGGCAAAATCAATCTTTGCCTTTTGCATGATCTCGGCAAAAGCCCTGGCTATACTTTGGAGTCTGGGATCATATGCGGCTGCGCAACCAACCCAAAATAAGACTTCCATCCTTTATGCCTCCTTACTCTTGCTAACGTTCTCATGATCCAATGATGGAACCTGAAGTCCACGGCTCCAATTCGCGCGTTCAGACCATGGCTTTCCCCAAATATTGTACTGCTCTTCGACCTTCATTAGCGTATTTTCCGCTTCCAGTTCCAGAATGTTTCTCTGGATTAGCCCTCTCCGCATACCCAGTATGAGGTCAATGTGGTTGATGGAAACGGGGCAAGCTTCCACACAAGCACCGCATGTCGTACATGACTGTAGCTCACTCGGTGAGATAAAAGTTGAAATCTCGTAGGTTTGGTGCATGTGGTTTCGTATTTTTGTCACGACATTACGGGGAGATAGCGGTTTCTCGCTTTGATATGCGGGGCAAACACTATCACAGCGTCCACACTCCGTGCATGCGTCTGTACTCAGCAATTGCCAGTTTGTAAAATCGGATATTTTGTTCACTCCCAAGACGGAAGGCGACTGTAACAAAGCTTCATCTGTGATTGTCTGAAGATCATATGGAAGTAATATGGTTCCCGTTCTTTTCACCGGGTGCATCAAAATCTGAATCGGCGCTGTAAGGATGTGAAACAATTTGGTATAAGGAATCACAGCAATCAACACAAATACGAAAATGCTGTGTACGAACCACCAAAAAACATACATGTCCACACTGAACAAAGAAACATCCTGAAATAGACGAGAAAGCGTGTATCCAATCGGAGACCAGATGCCATAACTGACCTTTGTAGACGCGATTCGAATCCCTTCCAAAATAAAGCCGCCCACTCCAATAATGAAAAGGAGCCAAAGCAGCATGTTATCCCTGATGCTATACCAAAGTCGTAGGCGTTGTTTTTTCATGCGAATGATGATTGCAATCAGCACGCCAGCCAGAAAAAGAACACCAAAGATATCGAGAACAACTTTGTAAACCAGATAAAAATTTCCCCGCAGCAATGGCACGCCAAAATCGTAATCTATCACGACCAAAACCGTACCTATGAACAACGCAACAAATCCATAACTGGTAAATCGATGCATCACCCCATATAAACGGTCAATTTGAATTTTTTTCTGCTGTACAACCATCTTCCAGAAGAAGTGAGCATTCGTTTTCACATCGCTCCATTTGATTTTTTCTCTTCGACCTTTTTGCCACAGTTTGAACCGGCGATAAAAACCATAAATAAAGATAAGTGTCGCTATGGCTGCAAGCAGATAGAAAACGATTCTATTTTCTTCAGAAATCATCCAGAATGTGTTCCTTTGTATCATCGCCTATCCCTCTCCCAGCCATTTTTGTAACTTTTCCTTCAAGTAATGAATGGTTTGGCCAGACATTGTTTGTATTGATTTTTCTTTGTGCTCGATTCTTAATCCTTCGGCGAATCCCATGATTTCAAGGAGACGCTTTTCAGCGGATAACGCCGGGGAAGGAACATCCAAATAACGAATTCTAGGCTTTGGCTCGGTGACCCGAATTACCTTAACGTTAGGAATACGCTCGATTTTCCCATCCACTTGTACGATAGAAAACTTCCTTACCCTCGTTGTGTCAGCTAATCTTGCAACATACCGCCTACGTGAAATCGAACTGACAACACCGATAACAGCGGGTAGTTCCACTTGAAACGTTTCGATGACCCCCCGCCCTTCTTTTCTATGGACATTCCAAACTTTCCCCTCGTCTGGCTCAATCTGATGGATTTGAGAAAGGTACGGAAGATTTAGTAATTCTGCATAAACGATAGGGGTAACTCCCAAATGAGTATCTTGACTTTGGGAACCGCTGAGTACCAAATCAAAAGCTCGCCCCTCTGATTCCTTTGCAAGCATATACGCAACCTCATTGCGGTAATGGGTTATATCTTTCACCCTTATCACAATGCATTCGTCTACCTCATACTTCCTCAGTAAGTGCTCCTTCATTTCCTGGTCTGCATCCATAGCGATTAATACCGTAACATGCCCCGAACATTCACGCTTGTATGTACATGCCCATTCAAGCGCACATAAATCCGTATGATGAAAGCTATGTGTTACGTATGCAAATGCCTGGCTCTTGTAGTTCCATTGTAAAGAAGTTGGATCAATCACCGGCTTAATCAAAACACAAATTCTCATGTACTCACCACCTATTCTCCCTGTTTAAGCGACTCCACAATTTTGGGAACAACAATGCGATAATCCCCAACTATCCCAACATCGCAGCGTTGAAAAATGGGAGCTGCTGGATCAATGTTGATGGCAATAACATGCTTTACTCCTTTAATCCCTTCCAAGTGCTGTGAGGAGCCTGATATACCGATGGCGATGTATATATCGGCATCGATGGAGTTGCCGCTAGAACCGATTCGTTTTTCACGCGGGATCAGCCCCAATTCGTCTGCGACTTTACTTCCTCCAATTGGGGCATTCAATTGCTCTGCTAACGGAAGGATACATTCCCACGCCTGGGATTCGCTAGCTCCCCTGCCAATCCCAATTACGCACCTAGCCTCTGTGATTTTGAGGTCTTGAAATCCAATGGCTGTCTCCGAAACGAATTTCACGTTGTGCTTGCTAACGGTGTCCAACTCAATTTGTTCGACTATGGATGGTTTGCCTGAAAACGGACTTCCATACAGAATGGCTCTGTCCAGCGTGATATATTGCGGTAGCTCACCCTGAAATGACACGAATTCATTCGCCTTTTCGCCATAAATTTGACGTTTAACCAAGAGGGTGCTATTTTCCTTGTTGCATCCGATTTCCTGTGCGTTTGTAATGATACCCGCATCGTTTTGCACGGAAAGCCTTACAGCTACTTCATGATACAAGGGACTTGAGGAGAATAAATAGGTTCCATTTGAAATCGCAATCTTTTCGTTTGCCTTTTGAAAAGAGTGAATATGGTAATCTGTAAGCTTCCACTTCTCCGGTGGTACCTTTATGTGGTACACCTCATGAAACGGTAATTGATCAAAAAGCTCGTTTTCCACTCCATGATGTACAATAATTCCTATCAATCTTATAGGTTCCTGATACATGTGATTTGCAATCTCTGCCATCCCCCATGCATCCACATCCAAACGTACCCCTTTTGTAACGGGTACATAACATACAACGGTTCGTTGCTGCAATCGATACCACCACTCTTTTGACTAGAATTTCAATCGTAAGGGATCGGAGAACAGATCAGATTTGAGCAGCAAGTTCAAATCCTTCTAATATCGCCTCTTCCACAGTACGTGGCAACAGACTGTCACCGATTAGTCGAGCGTTAGGGAACTCAGCTTTTATTTCCTTATAAAGATCGATTTGTTGCATATTACCGCACGCCAACACGACGGTATCCACATTTTTTCTCACGATTTTTTCACCATTATAAATATTTTCAAAAGTAACCTCGGTCGGTTCGATGTGATGGAGCTTATAGTTACAAAGCATTTCCACATTTTTTGTATACAATTGTGAAAGCATGGCAGAACGAACGTACGACTGTAGACCAAAACCGATATAAAGACAATTCGTAATAATCTCTACATCGTACCCTTGGTTTCTTAAATAGAGGGCAGTGCCTACTCCCGCCATTTCTCCCTTCCAATCCACAATCAACACACGATTTCCTACGGACTTTTTCTTTTCCAGAATGTCCCACGTTGTCATCACATGGGGAAGATCAATTCCTCCCACTTTGGGTATGTATGGAATGGAGCCAGTTGCAATGATGAGTTCATCAGGGTTCAAATTTGCCAGTAATTCTTTTGACGTTTCCGTATTCAAATGAACATCTACTCGATAGTGTTCCAGTTCGCTTTTCAGATTGGGAATCAGTTCCCCAAATTCCTCACGACCTGGAATTCTCCTTGCCAATTTTACTTGTCCTCCCAATTCGCCGCTCTTTTCGAGAAGCGTGACTTTGTGTCCCCTTTCTGCCGCAGTTACAGCAGCTTTCATCCCTGCCGGACCGCCACCGACAATGACAACGTTTTTTCTATTCGTCGCTTTTTCCATGTCTGAATATGACAGCTCCCTTCCCGTCACAGGATTTTGAATGCAACTAATTGGTTGATCGTTTTGCATGTGCCCAATGCAAGCCTGGTTACAAGCGATACATAAGCGAATCCGATTGAATTCTCCACGTAAAGCCTTGTTCGGCATATGGGGATCGCAAATCAATGCTCTCGTCATCCCTACCATATCGGCTTGACCATTTGCTAGTACCTTTTCTGCAATCACGGGATCATTAATGCGCGAGTTCACAAATATCGGAATCGACACGCGTTCCTTTATCTGCCCTGCATACGAGGCAAAATGAGCAGGTGGAATCGGTGCTGGTGGTGCGATAAATACAGAGCTGAGATAGGTAGAAGAACTCCCTCCTGTTAATCCGAGATAGGATACTCCGCCAAGCTCCTGATCAATGTAAGTGGTGATTTCCAGAACATCTTGAAATCCAAGCCCCTCTTCCACAAAATCATCTACGCTAATTCGCAATCCAACCGGGTAATCAACTCCAACCCTTGATCGTACAGCTGCTAAAACCTCTTTAAAAAACCTCATCCGGTTCGAAAAGGATCCGCCATACTGATCTGTACGATAATTCATACGCGGAGACCAAAATTGACTGATCAAATATCCGTGTGATGCAACAATTTCAACTCCATCCAATCCGCCTTGCTTGACCCGTGCAGCCGCGTTTCCATAGCCGTTTATAATTTCTTGGATTTCATGCTTTTCCAGTTCTTTCGGCATTATCCGAAACCGATCGGATGGAATCGTAGAAGGTGCCAATGGAATGGCTGTTCCGGAAGGGGAGATTTCTCTACCCGGATGAAACAACTGAGCAAATACTCGCGTATCATATGGACGAACAGCCTCGGCCAGCTTCCTATAATAGGGAATAACCTCGTCTTGTAATGCCGAAATCGTCTTAGGCGTCATGATTGCACTCGGATGCACTGCATTCGCCTCAATGACGATGAGCCCAGCTCCTCCTTTTGCTCTTTCCCTGTGATAACGGATAAATTGATCGGTAGGCAAATAATTATCGACGAACGTTGTCATATGACCTGTACTCAATATGCGGTTTTTTATCCAAACCGAACCAATTTTTACTGGTGTAAATAAGTAAGTAAATGACATTCCTTCTCCTCCAGTGATGTATTCATCCTGTGTTATCAATTGAGTTAACTTTTCACAAAAAACGGTCTGAGATCGGAATTTTCTTAATATTATCATCATTTCATATATGATTCAATATATTATTTTTGATTTTTTAAACAAATAAAAACCGTTCTCCATTTAATAGCAGGATAACGGTCTTTATTGGCTTCCTATCAATGTTCTTTTGGCAATGCCTTCATATGGTGCTTGCGAATATAGTCTTCAACTTCTTCTTTGGGGCTTCTACCTTCGATTAACTTGATTATCTTTTCGTGTTCCTCGATCACATCATGCGCACGAAATGAAAAGTATTTTAGGCTGATTCTACGAATGGTATCTAATTTTTCCCAAAGCAGTTCAACCTGACTAACCAAATACTGGTTTTCGCAGCATTTACTAGAGAGACTGTGAAATTCTCTATTGAGGCTCACAAAGCTGAAGAAATCAAATTGCTCTAGTGATTGCTTCATCCGTTCATTGATCTCTCGTAACGCTGTTATATGACTTTCTTCCATTAAAGGAAAACTTAACGAAGCTGCATAACCATCCAAAACAGCAAGTGTAGAGAGGATTTCCTTATATTCGTCCTCGTTCATAGACAATACAACCGCTCCGCTATACGGTCTGATATTAACCAAACCTTCAGCTTCTAGCCGATGGATGGCTTCCCGAACCGGAATGGGACTTGTCGATAATTCCTTCGCCAATTGGTCAATAACAAGTCGTTGCCCTGGGGAAAATGTGCCATCAATAATCCCACGTCGAATGAAATCATATGCAATTTGTTGTTTATTATCTTTTTTCGTATCCATGCTTATTATTTTATATGATTTAATATAAAGTTTCAAGAAGGATTTGTATAAATATTCCCACTTTTTAAAATTTCATCCCCTTGTATGTCCCCCTTCGAAACAACCGATTTAAATTTAACATTCCTAGAGTCATTGTTTTCTCCCTATGATCGAGAGTTCCAATAGCTCCGCCACGTCATATGTCCTGACATCATCTTCTGCATTTAAAGCTTTCGTACCGTCGCTTAGCATGGTCAAACAATATGGGCAGCCTGAGCTAATAATGGAAGGTTCCACTTCCAACGCTTGCTCAGTGCGAGCCACATTTACACGCTTTCCGGCTTTTTCTTCCGTCCACATCATACCTCCGCCTGCGCCACAGCACATCCCATTTTCGCGATTTCTATGCATCTCCACTAGATTTACCCCCGGGATTGCCCTCAATATGTCACGTGGGGGATCGTACACTTCATTATATCTCCCTAGATAGCAAGAGTCATGAAAAGTGATCGTTTCATTGACCGCAAACTTTGGTTTTAGTCGGCCTTCTCGAACCCATTCTGCTAATGCCTCGGTATGATGGTATACCTCTACTTTGAACCCGAAGTCCGGATATTCGTTTTTTAAGGTATGGTAAGCGTGAGGATCGATGGTCACAATTTTTGTTACCTTATGTGTGAGAAACTCAGCAATGTTCTTTTGGGCGAGCTCTTGAAATAAAAATTCATTTCCTAGACGTCGCGATGTATCTCCAGAATTGCTTTCTTTATTCCCAAGGATTGCAAATGAAATGTTAGCAATGTTCATAAGGCGAGCAAACGACTGAGCGATTTTTTGGCTACGCTTGTCGTAAGATCCCATCGAACCGACCCAAAACAAATACTCGAACGTTTCTCCACTCTCACGTATTTCATCAACTGTACGTACAGTGAATGATTGTATCTCAGTACGCCATTGATCACGATCTTTTCGATTTATCCCCCACGGATTGCCCTGTTTTTCGATATTCATCATGGCCCGCTGTGACTCCGCATGCATCTTTCCTTCTGTAAGTACTAAATAGCGCCGAAGATCAACGATTTTATCGACATGCTCGTTCATTACAGGACACTGATCCTCACAATTTCGGCAAGTGGTGCATGCCCATATTTCCTCCTCCGTAATTACATCCCCTATTAATTGAATATCCTCTATCTTTTTGTCAGAGCGAACCCACGTCTCCTGGTGCCATTTCATTGTGGAATGAATGTCTGTAATGGGCTGTTCAAACAAAGAGGTAGCAGCAACTTCCAACTTGCCGACTTCTATCGTGTTTGACTGGACAGAGTGAGCCTCTTGAGCCGTCGATATATGCGATAACGCCCATTGTGGTTGTGTCGTTAACTCAGCTGCCTTCTCCGACAAATGGTCACGCATTTTTGTAATTAAATGCATGGGAGATAAAACTTTCCCCGTATTGGCAGCTGGACAAACATTCGTACAACGCCCACACTCTACACATGCATACAAATCAAGCAATTGCTTTTGCGTAAAATTTTCAACTTTGTTTACACCGAACTCTACTAGAGATTCATCATCAAATACAATCGGTTCCAGTTTTCCAGGGGGAGAGGTACGGTTTAAAAAGATATTGATTGGAGCAGTCAGTAGATGAAAATGCTTTGACGTCGGGACATAGAGTAAAAACGACAGCAAAATAAGGAGATGCACCCACCATAGCGTGTAAAAGAGCGCACCAGCTGTTGTTGAGCCAATCCATGTAAAAGTGAAGAAAATCATTGAAGCAACCGGTTCATGCCACCCCCCACTATAACCGTGCCAGATCATATACATCCCATTTCCAAGGAGGACCGTTAGTATCAATCCAGCGATATAAATAAGAACGAGTCCAGATTTGAACCCTCGCTTCAATCGACTCAATTTTTCAATATACCGGCGATAAAAAGCACCAGCGACAGCTATGAGAATCGCGAGCGATATCACTTCTTGAACAAAAGCGAAGGAGGGATAGTACCCTCCAACTGTTAGACGTTCATTCGGGAACAATCCTTTGTGAAAAAAATCGAGGGTCCCCGCCTGAACCAAAATAAAACCGTAAAACATCATGATATGGATGATCCCACTCTTTTTATCCTTTAAAAGTTTTTTTTGCCCAAACACATTCACCCAAACTTTCTGAAACCTGAGTTTGAGTTTAGGGTCGAACGTAACTTTTTTCCCTATCCGGACATAAGTCAAGCGGGCCATAACCAAAACAGCAAATCGATATAATCCGTATGCACTCACCAACAGAAAAGCAATCCAATGTACGATCAACAAAGGATTCATTCCACTCTCCTCCTCAAGCATACTTCTCTCTATTTATCTATTTTATATTGTAAGCGTCTGCTTAAGCTCTTCGGTCAACATCGGTATGACTTCGAACAAATCGCCAACGATACCGTAATCGGCGATTTGAAAAATAGGAGCTTCCGGATCTTTGTTAATGGCTATGATTACTTTTGAATTGGACATGCCCGCCACATGCTGGATCGCTCCGGAAATGCCTGCTGCTATATACAAATCTGGCGTAATCACTTTACCTGTTTGTCCGATCTGCAAGGAATAATCACAATACTCGGCGTCACATGCCCCGCGTGACGCTCCTACTGCCCCCCCAAGTAGATCCGCCAATTCTTGCAAAAGTTTGAACCCTTCCGACGATTTGACACCACGTCCGCCAGATACAACAACTTTTGCTTCAGTTAAATCGACTGTGCTGGTAGTTTTCCGGACGACTTCTTTCACAACCGTCCGAAGATCTTTGCGATGCACTTTCAGGTCAACTTTATTGACTTCTGTGTGAGTTGTTCTTTCTGGACGAATGTTATTTGGACGAATGGTTGCAAATGGAAGGCCTGAAGTCATTTTTCTTTTTTCAAAAGCTTTTCCTGCATAAATCGGACGAGTAAAGACCACTTCTCCATCCACGATTTGTATGTCTATCACATCTGAAACCAGACCAAGCCCATGCCTAGCTGCAACACGAGGGGCAACATCCTTTCCAAGCGCTGTGTGCGGCATAAGAATAGCATTTGGTCGTATTTGCTCAATTAGTTGCTGTAAGGCTTCGGCAAAGAGAACGGATGTGTCCCCGACCTCATTCTGCGTATTTACCAAGTAAACCGTTTTCGCACCGTACTCCCCTAATGAATCGGCATGCTCATGACTATCGCTGCCTAGCAGTATGGCAACAATTTGTCCCCCTGATGACATACTTCTAGCTGCTGTAAGCACCTCATAGGAGATTTTTCTTACATTTCCATCCTTTGCTTCTGCTACGGCGAGAATCGTTTCCACGTTGTTACCCTCCTTAATGAAGATCAGCTGTCTTACCAATAATCGACCCTAATTCCCTGGCCTGATCACTCAGTGTTCCAACTAAGATGCGTCCTGCGGTTTTTTTCTTTGGAAGCAAGGTTTCGATAACCATCGTTTTTGCTTTTAGTTGCTCTTCTTCCACTGTTAAGTCTTCGATCGCCAATCGTTCCAGCGGCTTATTCTTCGCTTTCATGATGTTGGGTAATGATGGGTACCGGGGTTCATTTAATCCTTGCTGAGCTGTAAAAATGGCTGGCAATTTTACTTCCAGAACTTCACAATCACCTTCAATATCCCGTTGGACAACAGCTGCACCATTTTGGATTTCTAGCTTGGTAATGGATGTGGCTAACGGAATTTGCAGCAATTCAGCCAATCTAGCGCAAACTTGGCCAGACCCATTGTCAATTGAGAGGTGTCCGCCCAGTACCATATCAAAGGAACGTTTCTTTAAAGCAGTTGCGATAATCATACCGGTACTATATTCATCCAAGGCAATATCTCTGGTTTCGATTAGCACAGCGTGGTCTGCTCCCATAGCAAGAGCGGTACGCAATGAACTTTCAAAGCGCTTGGGGCCAATGGATAGGACGGTAACTGAGCCTCCATGCTCTTCTTTTAGCTTGATCGCTTCCTCTACCGCATACTCGTCATACGGATTCATAATAAACTGCACACCGTTCTCGCTTACACTGTCGTTCTGAATCACAATTTTTTCTTCGGTATCAAACGTTTGTTTTACCAACACAACAATGTCCACAATATCATCCCCTGTTCGTTTGTCATCTCATCGATTCGTACAGTCTCTTGCAAATGGCATTGCCAACTTCCTCAGTTGAGGCAATACCGCCTAGATCAGGGGTAACGAATTTTCGCTCTTCCAGTACGTCCTGCATAGCCTCCATAATGGCATGAGCAGCATCGAGCTCTCCAAGATGTTCGAGCATCATACTCGCACACCAAATCGAAGCGATTGGGTTGGCAATCCCTTTTCCCGCTATGTCAGGAGCGGAGCCATGAACGGGTTCGAACATGGATGGGAACTTCTTTTCAGGATTGATATTGGCGGATGGTGCGATTCCCATTCCTCCAATAATTCCTGCTCCTAGGTCGGTTAATATATCGCCGAACAGATTGGAAGCAACGACAACGTCAAAAGAATCCGGCTTCGTTACGAAGAAAGAGCAAAGTGCATCGATATGAATGATACTGGTTTCGATATCGGGAAATTCTGCGTTAATCTTCTGAATATATTCATCCCAAAACGGCATTGTATATGTAATTCCGTTTGATTTTGTCGCGGCTGTGATTCGTTTCCGTTTGCCCGACTTTTGTGCCACCTGATACGCATAACGAAGTACTTTCTCTACTCCTTGCCGTGTGAATACACTTGCCTGAATGGCCATATCTTGTGAGGTACCTTCGTACATGCGTCCCCCGATGTTCGAATACTCCCCTTCGTTATTTTCGCGGATAACGATAAAGTCCAAATCTGTTTGCGTTCGATTGGCCAATGGCGAGGGAATACCACGGAGAAGCTTAACCGGGCGAATATTAATGTATTGCTGGAAATGCCTGCGAATTGGCAGAAGCAACCCCCAAAGTGATACATGGTCAGGGACCCCCGGGAAGCCGACTGCGCCAAGGTAGATGGAATCAAACTGCTTTAGTTGATCCAGGCCATCATCCGGCATCATTTTTCCGTGCTTCGAATAATATTCACAACCCCAGTCGAAACTTTCGAAAGAAATGGTAAATCCACCGTCAAGTTGGCTGGCAACTTCTAGAACCTTCTTACCTTCCTGAATTACATCGACTCCGATGCCATCTCCAGGTAGTAGAGCTATAGAATGATTTCTCATCTCGGTTTCTCCCCTAGGTATGTCTTAGACCCTCAGATTCTCCACGATTGTTGTCAGACCTTGACCTCCACCAATACACAAGGTTACAAGTCCATAACGGTTTCCCCGGCGTTCCATCTCATACATCAGCTTCGTCATCAAAATTGCCCCGGTGCCTCCAATCGGATGGCCGAGGGCTATCGCCCCGCCGTTAACATTAAGCTTTTTCTTATCGATGCCAAGCTCTTTCACAACAGCCAACGCTTGAGCCGCAAAAGCCTCATTTAGTTCAATCAGATCAATATCATTTAGTGTAAGGTCTGCCTGTTTGAGCGCCTTTAAAGTGGATGGAACAGGTCCGATCCCCATGATCTCCGGTGCGACACCAGCTGAAGCTTGAGAGATAATACGTAGTCGAGGCTGCATTTCTCTTTTTGATGCTTCTTCATCGGACATGATAACTAAAGCTGACGCTCCGTCGTTTCTACCGCTGGAATTCCCTGCAGTAACAGTCCCTCCCGATTTAAAAACCGCCTTCAGTTCAGCCAATTTCTCGAGCGATGTTACCCTTGGGTGCTCGTCTGTATCAAACAAGATTGTTTCCTTTCTTGTTTTTTGTTCATAGGGAACGATTTGCTCCATGAATCTACCCTCTCGAATAGCCGCAACTGCCTTCTCCTGGCTGTCGAGTGCAAATTCATCCTGTTCCTCTCTGCTGATTTTGTATTGTTCAGCCAGGTTTTCAGCGGTTAATCCCATCGTGAGATTTCCGTAGATTTCAAATGGTTGTGCTCGCGGTTGACTTTCCGTATTGGGATCAATGATTTCCGCATTACCTGCCCCAAAGCCATAGCGTGCCTTTCGCAAATAATAGGGAGCATTGCTCATGCTTTCTGCGCCCCCTGCCACGACGATATCGGAAATCCCACACATGATTTCCTGTACCGCGTTATTGATCGCTTGCAGACCGGAAGCACACTGGCGATGGACAGTGTAACCCGCTACCTCGATTGGTAGTCCAGCCCGCAAAGATGCCAAGCGCGCCAAATTTGGTTGGTCAGAGCTTTGCTTTGCATGTCCCCATACGACCTGATCAATATCTTTTCCATCAATACGAGTCCGTTGCAAAACCTCCTGAATCACTTTTTCAGATAAAAAATCAACTTCAACGTCCCGAAGAGTCCCACCCATTTTTCCAATTGCTGTCCGAACTCCATCAATAATCACTGCGCTTCTCATTGTTACTCCCCCGATTTAATAGAAGATTATAAATATTCCCGCTTCAACTCTCCAGCTATGATGTTTTTCTGGATTTGTGAGGTACCTTCGTAAATCGTGGTGATTCGTGCATCTCGATAGTAACGCTCGATCGGGAATTCTTTCATGTAACCGACTCCGCCATGGATTTGGATGGCGGTTGCAGCGATGCGATTGTAAACTTCTGAGCCATATAGCTTGGCAATGGCAGCCTCTTTTACAACACGCATTCCTTGGTCGCTCATCCATGCGGCACGATAGGTCATCGAACGGAGGAGTTCAATCTCTACCGACATGTCTGCAAGCATATGCTGAACTGCCTGCTGCTCAAAAATCGGTTTTCCGAACTGTGAACGCTGCATTGCATATTCCATACTCATCTCTAGTAGTTTCACGCATGAACCCAAATTTCTTGCAGCGAGTCCAGCGCGTCCATTCGCCAATATTTTGAGAGCGTTGACATATCCGGTGCCTTCTGCACCGAGGACATTTTCCGCGGGGACCTCCAAATCCTCAAAAAACAATTCAGCCGAATGAGAACCTCTAAGTCCCATTTTCTTCTCAACAGAACCAAGCATGAATCCCGGAAAATCTTTCTCCACAATAAACGATGTGATACCTTTTGCCCCTTTACTCGGATCCGTTACCGCCATGACCGTAAAAACATGTCCGCAAACGGCATTCGTGATGTAGTGCTTTGAACCGTTCAAAATGTATTTATCGCCTTTCTTGACAGCTGTTGTTTTTAAATTGGCTGCGTTGGAGCCTGCGCTCGGTTCTGTTAATGCAAAGGCGCCAATCCATTCACCCGATGCCATCTTAGGAAGATACTTTTTCTTTTGCTCCTCGGTTCCTAGATCAACGATCCCAACTGTTCCGATGCCGGTATGAGCTCCGATCAATGTGGTATATCCATTGTGCGTTTTTCCAAGTTCCTCATACACCGCACATTTTCCAACCATATCCAAGCCAAGACCACCGTACTCTTCTGGGATGCTTAATCCGAACAATCCCATCTCTTTGGACATGTTGATAACTTTCTCTGGTATCTCATCCTTTTCTTCGATTTCCATCGCCACTCTTTCTACTTCATTTTGCACAAAGTCCCCCACTACTTTGACCAACATTTGAACGTCTTCCGACATACGAAAATCCATGGTAAGTGTTCCTCCTTTTTATTTTCCTGTAAAATGCGGGATGGTTTTGTTTAAAAATGCCTGCGTTCCTTCCTTTTTATCCTCCGAGCCCATCAGCACCGTTTGCGCTATTTTTTCGAGGTACAAAGCTGTTTCCATATTCAAATCGTACCCCTGGTGAATGACCGCCTTCGCTAGCCGTGCAGCAAGCGGCCCCTTTGAACTAATTTTTTTGGCATATTCTCTGGCAACCGGTATTAAATCATCTAAGGAAACCTTTTTGCTGATTAGACCTATTTTTTCTGCAATTTCCGCTGTAATAATATCCCCAGTCAAAATCATTTCAAGTGCCTTGCCTTTCCCCACAATTCTGGAGAGCCTTTGTGTTCCTCCAGCTCCCGGCATTATCCCCAGGTTTAACTCAGGTAACCCTAATTTGACATGTTCAGCAGCAATCCGGATGTCACACGCTAGTGCTAATTCCAGTCCGCCTCCGAGGGCAAGTCCATTGATAGCCGCTATCGTTGGTTTTTCGAACATTTCGATTTTTCTGTACGTTGAAGTCATGTTTGGATTCAGTGCTTGAATCATAGTCCTTTTATGTAACTCGGCGATATCCGCACCGGCAGCGAACGACTTTTCTCCAGTACCAGTAATGATGACGACATTTACGCGGGCATCGTTCTGCCACTCACTCATGACATTTTCAATCTCGTGTAATGTTTCCAAATCCAATGCATTTCGTAAGTGCGGACGGTTAATCGTAATCAAACCGATCTCATCACTTACATTCGTTACAATATTTGTGTAATACATGCCGTCCCCTCATTTCATTTCTTGGTTACAAAGACATTACTTTCACGTCTCTAGAAACCTCAAACGTCGCTTCAGTACTGTAACGGATGTCTTCCAGCGAACTCTCCGGCGCAATTTCCTGCAGGTATAATTTGTCATCTTCTATCTTAAATACAGCTTTTTCGGTCACGATTTTGCTTGCCTGGCGAATACCACTAGTCGGATAGGTAAGACGTTTGACAATCTTTGGTCGGTGTTCTTTGCTGAGATGAAGCGTTGCTACAATAATCGTTTTGGTATTCGCGATTAAATCCATCGCACCGCCTACCCCGAGAATATCCGCTCCCGGTATCGCCCAATTGGCAATTTCCCCTGTTTCACTTACCTGCAATGCTCCGAGAACCGCAATATCAATATGGCCACCGCGGATCATCGCAAAGGAATCAGCACTCGAAAAGATCGATGCTCCTTCTTCAAGAGTAATGGGATGCTTGCTTGCACTGATTAAATCCATATCCACATCTTCTCTTGCTGGAGTCGCTCCCATGCCGAGCACTCCATTTTCCGATTGCAAATATACCCCATGATTGATTGGTAGAAAGTCCTGGATCAAGGTTGGAATCCCTACGCCCAGATTAACAACCATTCCCCGTTTCAGCTCCAACGCAACACGCTTTGCTATGTTTACCCGCATCTTGACTTCCTTGTTATCGATTCGTTGGTTTTTCAACATAGTCCCCCCCGACTTTGGCATAGCGTTCATTCAACACTAGAATGTCTACAAAAGAATGGGGTGTGACGATGTGCTCGGGATCGAGCGTACCTGCCATGACAATCTCGTCTACCTCAGCAATGACCAAGTCTGCTGCAGTCGCCATGATTGGATTGAAGTTTCGAGCTGATTTTGTATAAATGAGATTTCCGAGGGTATCCGCTTTATGAGCTTTAATCAGCGCTACATTGGCTCGTATGCTCTCGATCAGGATATATCTTTCACCATTTATGACTTTTTCTTCTTTTCCTTCACTGAGTAGCGTCCCCACTGCTGTCTTCGTATAAAAACCGCCGATACCCGCCCCTCCGCATCGGATGGCTTCTGCAAGAGTACCTTGAGGGATTACTTCTATCTCGAGTAGTCCTTGCTTCCAAGCGAGAACGGCATCACGGTTGGAAGTGAAATATGAGCCGATCGCCTTTTTGATATGACGCGAGAGAAGTAATTTACCAAGTCCCTTCCCCGCTTCTCCCAAATTATTGCTGATGATGGTTAAGTCTCTTATCTGATTTTGTTCGGTTATCACATCGATACAAGTAAGCGGTGTTCCACAAAGACCAAAGCCTCCAACAAGAACGCGATCCCCACTTTTAATCAGTTCGATGGCTTTTTTGGCCGAAAGTAGCTTTGGGATCTCATTTCGGTTAGGAATAGTCATAAAAACCAGCTCCTGATTTTCGCCCAAGTCGTCCTGCTTTCACGTACTTGATAAGCAGGGGGCAGGGACGGTACTTTTCGCCCAATGTTTTATGCAAATACTCCATATTTCTCAACCTGGTATCCAACCCAACCAAATCGGCTAATTCGAGAGGACCCATTGGATGATTTAAACCTAATTTCATTGCTCGATCGATATCTTCTGCTGAAGCGACCCCCTCCATCAAAATGTTCATCGCTTCATTCCCAATCAGGCAATTCATTCGGCTGGTAACGAAACCAGGGAATTCATTGACTTGAACCGTTTCCTTCCCCATTTTGACTGCAACTTTCTTGACAAACTCGACCGTTTCATCTGAAGTTTGCAGCCCTCTGACGATTTCAATGAGTTTCATTTTATGGACGGGATTGAAGAAGTGCATGGCAATACATTTATCTGGTCGGCTGGTGGAGGCGGCAATCTCTGTCGGACTCATCGTTGAGGTATTGGTCGCCAAAATTGTATCAGGATGTGTTCGTTCATCTAGTTTTTTAAAAATCTCTACTTTCAGCTCCATGGATTCAAACACAGCCTCGATTACAAGAGATACGTCCCGAACCGCCTCCCCCATATCAGTTGTATAGGTAATTCGCTGAAGTGCCTCCTCTGCATTCTCTTTGTCAAGGAACCCTCTAGCCACGCTATGCTGCATAGTGGTTTCAATGTAATGGCTCGCTTTTCCTAATGACTCTTCAGAGACATCGTTTACTTTTACGCGAAATCCTCCCAACGCTCCCGCGAGTGCGATCCCTCTTCCCATTGTGCCTGCTCCAACTACGCATATTGTATCCACTTGACTGTCCCCTCTCTTTCGTAAGACTTACATCTGCACGGATACCATTTTGAGCGAAAGATACTCTTCAATTCCCTCGCTTCCACCTTCTCTTCCCAAGCCACTTTCCTTGATTCCGCCAAATGGTGCTTGCACGGAAAATGGAAAAGGATCATTGACTCCAACCATTCCATATTCTAAGCTTTCTGACACGCGGTACATTCTCGACAAATCATTTGTATAGAAATAAGAAGCTAATCCGTATTCAATGGCATTTGCCTTCTGAATGACCTCTTCTTCTGTAAAAAACCGAATAAGTGGCGCGACAGGTCCAAATGTTTCCTCGTGGACGATAACCATGCTTTCATGAACATCTGTAAGAATCGTTGGCGGATAAAAATGCCCTTTTTCATATGCCCCTTCGGTCAACCGAGTTCCACCACATAGTACCTTTGCACCCTTACTTATCGCGTCTACGACTTGCTCATGCACTTTTTCGACGCCTTCCTGATTGATCATGGCACCTAACTGATTTTTTTCATCAAGACCATTTCCGACCCTCAGTCGTTCCACTTTCTCCAAAAAGCCTCTCGAGAATTCCTCATATATTTTGTCATGCACGTAGATTCTGTTTGCGCAAACACATTGCTGACCCGCGGAAGCAAATTTGCTTTGGATGGCACCTTCAATCGCAAGTGGAATATCTGCATCTTCAAATACAATAAACGGAGCGTGTCCCCCTAATTCCATCGAAACACGTTTTACAGTATCCGCTGATTGCCGAATTAATTGTTTTCCAACTTCAGTAGATCCTGTGAAAGAGATCTTGCGTACGATTGAACTATTCATGAATGCCTGCGAAATCGGGCCGGACTGGCCAATGACTAAATTCACGACGCCTTTCGGCAGACCAACCTCATGGAATATTCTGAATAATTCAACTGCAGATAATGGTGCTTCCTTTGATGGCTTAAGGATGACTGTACAACCAGCAGCTAGGGCTGGACCGAGTTTTCTGGCGATCATCGACAGCGGATAGTTCCATGGCGTGATCGCCGCAACTACTCCAACAGGATGCTTATCCACTCGGATGCGTTTGTTGGATAATGAAGCCGGAACCGTTTTTCCATATACACGTCGTGCTTCTTCCGCGAACCATTTGAAAAAGGAGATGGTGCTTGCAACCTCATAACGTGAATTATGAATTGATTTGCCCATTTCTTTTGTAATGAGTTCGGCCAAGTACTCTCGTTTCTCTTCCAGCTTTGCCGTGATCTTGTGTAAAAACACCGCACGTTCATCAGCCGTTGTTCGTGACCAAAAGGAAAATGCGATACTTGCCGCCTGGATTGCATGGTCGGTTTCACTCTGGCCGACAGCGAATACTTCATCAATGATGTCACCGGTAGCCGGGTTGACGACTTTAATCTTTTCTGTTGTTTTTAACCACTCTCCATTGATGTACATAATGATTGTTCACTTCCTTTCCTGATATTTCTGTCTATATTCAAATTGTATATCCAATCATATATGATTTCAACATAATTCTTTTCCGTTACAAAAAAAGCTCGTCACAGTTCTTGGAATGAAGAAAAAAAACTACGATCCAGGTCAAGTTGGATCGTAGTTTACATTCTATACATTGGCTTAACCAGCCCTCGGTTAAAAGGAAAACTTTACTTTCAGTATAGTTTTGGGTCCATAAATCGACGGTAGGTTCCCTCTCTTTTCCTACATTTTGATTTCGTTAGCAGCGCCAATTTGGCAGCGCAGCCAATGCCCCGGTCTCACTTCCCGAAGCTCCTGTGGCTCTGTTTGACAAATGTCCATATGATACGGACAACGGGTTGCGAATCGACAGCCAGGGGGAGGGTTGACCGCCTTTGGCATCTCGCCTTCATAAAAAGTGAGGGCAAACTCGGTCTCGTCGATCACCGGAAGTGACTGAAGCAGCAGTTTCGTGTAGGGATGCAGGGGGTCGTTGAATATCTCCTCTGTCGACCCCATCTCGACGATCTGGCCAAGATACATAACTGCCAGTCGGGAACACATATGTTTAATCACGCTAAGATCATGGGACACAAGCAGATACGTCAGATTTTTTTTCTCTTGCAAATCTTTCAGTAGATTCAGAATCTGCGCCTGCACCGACATGTCCAGTGCCGATGTCGGCTCATCCAGAATGACAAGGCGCGGGTCGAGTGCTATAGCTCGGGCAATACCGACTCGCTGGCGCTGTCCGCCGCTTAATTGGTGGGGAAAGCGTCCTGCAAAGTCAGCAGGCAGTCCAACCTGCTCCAGCAGCTCACGAACCTTGTGCTCACGCTCTGTAAATGACAAACGCATATGTGTTAAAAGTGGCTCTTCGATAATTGCCCCGATTTTCATTTTCGGGTTTATCGACCAAAACGGGTCTTGAAACACCATTTGGATGTTTTTGCTGTTTTTGCGCGCGTCCCGCTTATTGAGACTGAATAAATCCTGACCATTAAACCGAATTGTTCCGGTGGTCGGTGCGTATAACTTCAGAAGCGTTCGGGAAAGGGTGCTTTTGCCGCAGCCAGATTCGCCTACCAGTCCGAAACACTCCCCTTCCTGGAGGGAAAAGCTGACATCGTCCACAGCGTGCACGGTCTGCATTTTGCCAAACCAACCATTTCGTACGCTAAAAAATTTTTTCAGTTGCTCCACTTCCAAAATAGGTGTAGCCATATGTGTCATTCACCTCTTCTCTTCCACCGGATGAAAGCAAGCGATCTCGTGCTCGTCGCTGGCCGTAGCAAGAGTCGGCACCTCCGCTTGGCAAAGATCGCTTACACGGGGACAGCGGTTCGCAAATCGACAACCGCGAATCGGCTCTGCCGGGCTCGACACGCGCCCTCCGATTACCGGCAAACGGTCGCGTTTGTCCTTGATACGCGGGATCGCTTCCAACAGCATTCGCGTGTAGGGATGGCGCGGGTGCTTAAGTACTTCGCGAGTTGGTCCCGTTTCAACAATGCGCCCTCCGTACAAAACCGCAATCCGATCAGCCATCTTAGAGACGATGCCCAGATTGTGCGTGATGAACAGGACGGACGTTCCCTTTTCCCGCTTCAATTTATCGATAAGGAATAGGATTTGCGATTGAATCGTTACATCCAACGCCGTAGTCGGCTCGTCCGCAATCAGCATTCGTGGCTCACAGACGATTGCCATTGCAATCATTACGCGTTGTCGTTGCCCCCCGGAAAGTTCATGCGGAAAGCGTTGCATCAGCCGCCCCGGATCAGGCAGACCTACGTACCGCAGCGCTCTGATTGCCTGATCGCGTGCCTCAATCTTGGAGACGCCGGTATGCATCTGAATCACATCGATGATCGGATCACCGATGCGAAACACCGGATTGAGGGAGCTCATTGGGTCCTGAAAGATCATCGTGATTTCCTCGCCGCGAATACGATCCAGCTCGGATTGCTTACAACCTAGTAAGTCGCGGCCGTCAAACATGATTTTCCCCGCGGTGACCCGGGCCTTTTGTGTGGGGAATAGCTGCATGATAGACGAAGCAGTCATGGATTTTCCGGAACCGGTCTCCCCGACCAGTGCAAGCATTTCACCGCGTGCAAGCGAAAGATGATCTAGTTCCAGTGCAGTGATGTCTAGCGCGCGCGTCTTGATGTGAACACGCACATTTTCCATGTGGAGTAAATTGCTCATATCGCCACCTCTTTCTTACAGGTCACGTATCTTGGGATCAAGATAGTCTCTCAGACCATCACCCAAAAAGTTGAACGCCATGACCGTCAGGAGAATAAACATGCCAGGGATCGTGACATACCACCAGCTCGTCAGAAAAAAGTTGCGTCCGATGCTAATCATGAGACCCCACTCTGGCGTAGGCGCCTGTGCTCCGAGCCCGAGGAAACTAAGCGATGCTGCAGTCAATATGATGGAGCCAAAGTCCATCGAAGCCTGTACGATCACCGGCGACAAGCTGTTTGGAAACACATGACGCAGTATAATTCGAAAGGGTGATACCCCCATTGATTTAGCCGCTTCGACAAATCCGCGCTCTTTTACGGAAATCGCCTGGCTGCGGATCAATCGCGTATACCACGGCCACCATGAAAGCGCGATGGCGATCATCATGTTGCTAATCGAAGGACCCAATAGCGCCACGATTGCAATGGCCAACAGCAGCGATGGAAAGCTGAGAAAAATGTCACAGATGCGCATGATCACTTCATCGATCCACCCTCCAAAGTAACCGGCAATCAAGCCCAACGGCACGCCGATTAGTATGGACAACGAGATCGCTATTACACCGATTTCAAAGGAAATTCGTGTCCCGAATAGAACGCGTGAAAAAATATCCCGCCCCATTTCATCCGTTCCAAAGTAATGATCGAAGGATGGCGGAAGCAGCTTGTTTTCGAGATGCATTTGTTCGTACACATCCTGCGGATATGTGGCGATGAGCGGCGCCAACAGCGCGAACAAGATGAGAATCACAATGAGAACAACACCTATCAGCGCCAGTTTGTTTGTCTTGAGAAAATAACCCATGTTTCTCCCCTCCTTACACCGTTTCTCCTAGCTTGATACGCGGATCCAGCAATACCAGCAGGATGTCAACGATCAAATTAATCAAAATGTAGGCGATCGTCACCATTAGCGTGATGCCCATAATCGCCGGATAGTCGGAGGAGAGAATCGCCTTGGAGGCGTACATCCCGAGCCCCGGCCAGTTGAAAACCGCTTCTATCAGAAAAGTGGACGTCAGCGAGTAGGCAATTGTTAGGCCAAGCGAGGTCACGGTTGGTGCCATAGCATTTTTCAATGCATATAGGAAAACACGTTTGCGACGGGGCACGCCGTACGCCTGCATCACGCGCATATATTCTTCCCCAAGCACCTCCACCATCGATGAGCGAATCATCCTAGTAATCAGTCCAAGCGGATATGCAGCCATCGCTATGGCCGGTAAAATCAAGTGCAGAAAGGCATCGGTGAAAAATTCCCAGTTGCCCTGCATAAGCGAATCGAGCAAGTATGAACCGCTTTTCTCCTCGATGGGAAAAAGCAAGGAGATATCTGTGCTGACACGTTCCCCCAGTGGCAGCCAACCTAACCATTTGAAAAAGACGATCTGTAGAATCAGTGCTAACCAAAACGTCGGAATGGATACCCCACCGATGGAAAAACCCCTGCTCAGATGGTCGATCCACGCTTCTTTTTTGACGGCGGATATCACGCCCAATGGAATTCCAAGGACTAGTGAAATCAACATACCGGCAAAGATTAGTTCCAAACTGGAGGGAAGATACGTCAGCAATTCATCTAGGACCGGTTGATGTGTGCTTACGGAATGGCCCCAGTCACCTGTCAGCAGACCTTTCATATAGGTTGCATATTGAATGGAAAGCGGTTGATCTAGGCCTAGTTCAATTTTTGCTGCCTCGATCTGTTCTGCGGTAGCATGGGCCCCTACCCAACGAGCGGCCGGCTCAGAAGGAATGACCCTAGCGATGATAAACGTAATCAGAGACACCCCTGCCAGTACGATGAGTCCAAGCAGGAGGCGCCGCGAAATGAATCGAAGCATCCACAATCACACCTTTATTCTCGATAGGTATCGTAGAAGAACACGACGTTCGGATAAGCCGGATTGTCCACGTAGCCTTTGAAATTCGGAAGTAGAACGCGCTCGTATTTCAGATCATAGAGGGAAATACCCGGTACGTCTTTGATCAGAATTTCCTGTGCTTGTTTGTAGAGGGCGATCGCTTTCTCTCGGTTTATTCCAGAGACATGTTTTCCTTCTTCTATCAGCCTGTCATAGTCAGGGTTACGATAATAAGCTAGGTTGAACACAATGTCTTTTTCGGAAGCATACAGATTTTTCAGAAAGCTATACGGGTCCGTATAGTCAGGGTACCAGTACATTAACATGATGTCCTGCCGTTTTGCCGGGTCCTGCGCTTTTGCCAGATCCCATTGCGCATCCCACAACATGCCTTTCACATCTAACTGTATTCCGCATTTTGCCAGCTCCACTTTAAGGATCTCCGCAATTCGTCGTTCAAAATCGTCACCAGCCATGTAAGTCAAAGTCAGCTTGCCATCGGTAATGCCCGCTTCGGTCAACAGAGCTTTTGCTTTCTGTGGATCGTAGGTATACTGACTGAGTGTCTCATCATAGCCCCACAGCCCTTTTGGTATGGTGCCGTGCGATTGTTCGCCCGTTCCGACGAGGATATCCTTGATGATTTTATCGTATGGAATGAGATAAGCCAGCGCTTGGCGCACCTTGGGATTGGTGAACGGTGGCTTTTGGGTGTTAAGCTGTAGGACAAGCTGCTCGAAACTGTCTGTTTGTTGGACGGTAATGTCCGGATTCAACTTCAAGGCATCTACCATTTCAATTGGCAACTGATCGGTAAAGTCCATTTTCCGCGCTTGCAGCATTTGTTGACGGGTGTTTGCTTCGGTCATCGTTTTATAGACAACCTTTTGGAAGTTCCTTTCCTTCCAGCCCTTCCAGTAGTTCGGGAAGTATGTCAGAATCAGCTCGCTGCCCTGTGTCCATTTTTGCACGGTGTAAGGGCCGGTTCCCACATCATGGCCTGTGTTGATCCAGGCATCGCCGTTTTTGGTAAGCGCATCCACATCGAAGATAAAGGCTCCATAGCCGGAAGAAACGACTGCGTCAAATGGAGCCGCATACTTAAGTTTGAATTCTACTGTATTACTATCAACCACATTAATTTTGTCGACGGAGTCCCAGATGAAAGCTGCACCTTTCCCTCGCTTGATTGTTCGCTCGATCGATTTCTTGACACTTTCCGCCGTCATCTCTGTTCCAGTGTGGAACTTGACGTCTTTCCGTAAAGCGAAGGTCCAAGTGAGGCCATCTTGAGAAACGGAATAGTTTTCCGCTAGCAACATATCAAACTTTTTTGTTTTCGAATTGTAGCGCATGAGCGTTTCATACATGTTGTTAGTCGCGATGTTTTCGTTAGAGAAGCTGTCACTTGGGTCCCAGAAAGTCATGGTGTCGACATGGTACCCATAAGTCGCGATGCCGCCTTTGGGTTCACCGTTGGCAGACTGCGATGCTTTAGGCAGCGTTTGGCCTTTTTGTGCTTCCGGCGCATTTTGACTGCTGCAAGCTGCCAATGCCACTACAAAACCAATCATCAAGCCGGTTCTCAGTAGCTTTTTCATCTGAATGCTCCCCTCTTCAATGGTATTCCTGATCTATATGGAGAGGTTCCCTACAGCCTTCACCCGTACACGAATTGCGTTACCGGGTAGATAAGCAAGCGGAACTTCCTCTATATCGACTATCTCCACCGTCTCTCTATTAGCTCCTGCGGCTACCGCTTCACTTGTCGCCAGCCCTTTGGCGTCTTGCAACGCTTCCTCGCGCTGCCAGCCATGCGAGTAGATTTTCTCAATTTGCCCGCTCACTTGAGCGATGGTAACGCCGATGGCATTGGCCACATCAAAGTTTGCAGGGCGAATCACTTCTGATACACCAGCCAGCTTGTCCGGCAAAATGATACTTCCGCCCCCCACTAAAATGGCTGGGACAGGATCTGCCGAGGTCTTCATCTTATCAATCGCTTCTTCAACCAACTCAACCATTCGCTGATAAGCTGCTTCTACATGCTCTTTTGGGTAATGTGCCACATTGGCCGGATTGCCCAGTTCCGTTTGCCCGACAGCAACAGCAATGTCGGTCGCAGTAAGGACATCCCCTCCGAAAATCAGTCCTTTTTGCGGCAACTGGTAGCCAACGCTATCCGGTCCCACCTGAACGTCTTCGCCCAAGCTGCGAATGAGCGTCCCTCCACCTAGACCAAACGAAAGGAGGTCCGGCATACGGAAATTGGTGCGGACATCGCCAATCTCGGCTACTAGCGATGATTCACGCGGAAAACCTTGCACGAGCACTCCAATATCCGTCGTGGTGCCGCCAACGTCGATGACAAGTGCATTTCGCTCTTTGGAAAGATATGCTGCCCCGCGAATGCTGTTGGTCGGACCGGACGCGATGGTCAGCACCGGAAAGCGGAGCGCGTAGGATGAGCGCATCAGCGTGCCGTCGTTTTGGCTAAGGAAGATTTGTGCGTGTGAGATGCCGTTTTCTACCAATGATCTTTCGAAGCCTTCTACCATTTTTTTAGCTGCTTCGACCAACGATGCGTTGAGAATGGTAGCGTTTTCTCTTTCCAAAAGGCCAATGCTTCCGATCTCATGGGAGAGTGAGAAATGAACACTGTCATCAAGCACCTCACGCAAAATCTCCAGTGCACGTACCTCATCTGCTGTATCCACAGGCGAATTCACGGAGGTGATGGCAACGGCTGCCACGTTCCCCTTCCACTGGCCACCTGCTTGTCGAATGGCTTCTTCATCAAGGTCTGCGATCCGCTGTCCGTCGAACTCGTGGCCACCGCTTACGATCACGCTTCCAACGTAAACCGTATCCAGCAGTTCCTTTGGCCATCCAGTGAAAGGGGGAATCGCCAATGTAGCAGGAGCACCGATGCGTACCACACCGATCCTCGACAAGCCGTTGCGTTCCACGATGGCGTTTGTGCAATGCGTGGTACCGAGCATCGCGTGAGTCACCTGCTGCGAATCGATTCCGCTTTTTGCGAGACAAGCTGCAATCGCTTTGCCGATGCCTGCACCAATGTCCTCCGTAGTAGCAGTCTTGACTTTCACTACCAATTCCTGTTTTTGATTCAATATGACGGCGTCAGTATGTGTTCCGCCGACATCAATCCCAATCCGATATGTCATAGTAAAGTCCTCCTTATACCGTCAGCGGGGTATAGTCGATGCCATAGCCAAAATAGCGCGGCCCCGCGGTTTGAATACCTTTTTCCGTCCGCCATTTTGCGTCGCATGGCATAGCGATGATTGCAACACGGTTTCCGTACCGGAGGGCCTCTGTTGTGATCGGAAAACCGGTTTCCAAATCAAGAATCGCAATCAGATCAGGTGTCGTTACCGCTACTTGGCCATCTACTTCCGCCAACAAAAATTCGTTTTGGAAGGCGATCTTCGCCTGTTTCCCCTGATAGAGATTGATGCCATCAAAATATACTTCGCCGCGGGTAAAACCGCCGGAAGTTCTACGTAGCAGGTTATTGATTTTCCCTTCAAACAACATTTTGCCACCGAGTACGTCTACCATAGCAGCTATAGGATTTTCGTTACGGTGACGTAGTCCGTGCACAGTCTCCCCAATCTTTTCCGCAAGGGTGAGTGTATGGTGAATACCCGCCGCTTTCAGATCCCGCCCTTGCATCAGAAAGTCGCAGAACATTACTGAACCTCCCATTGCGATCAGGGCGGCTCGACTGATCCGTTCGTTCCAAATGCTATCCGAACCGTTTATAATCAACGTATTTCCTTTTTCATCCGCCATCGACATTGGTGCCGATTGCAGGCCTGCCAGATGAAACGTCACCATTTGCGCTTCAGGGAAAGCGCGGCCCATGCCGTCGATGTCCACCACGGGGATTCCGGTCATAGCCCCCAGCATTAGTGGCACAATGGAGTTGACGCCCCCTACCTCACTCGGTACAATCGCTTTAATATTCTTTTTGCTGTATGCGCGGATTGCGTCAAACGCACCGATCACCTCAGAGCCGCTCGGGATTTTTTCAATCAAGACCGATGGAGCTCCCCCCAATGCTGCCGATACCACCCAATCCTCGTCGCCAATTTCGTCCGGTGAAAGTAACGTTACAGGACCATATTTTTCGATTGCGGCCTTTGCCATCATTTTTCCTACAAAGGGATCACCACCGCCGCCCGTACCGAGTACAGCCGCCCCCATCGCAATATTCTCCAAATTATGAGTGTCAATGATTCGCACAACCAAATCCTCCTGTTTCGTCTATTCGCTGATAATTGGAGTGAAAGTTGCCCAGCACTCCTCTCTTTCGAACCTGCATCTCTTGCATAACGGTTAAACCGCCGATACTAAACAGAATATTCCGTCAAAAATACAGATAGCCATAACTTGATCTACATGCTAAGCATGGGCTCCATACGCATTATTTTTCAAACTCTCTACCCTCCCTGTCTTGTATATTCGTGACACTACAAATTCTAGCGCCATTTTTATTTGAAAGCTTTATAGGATCAAAAAAATACGAGCCGAATTTTTGTAATTTTCACAACAACATCGTAAAGTCTACGTTGGAGAGGAACGAATAGTGATTCAAGCTATAGACGCAAGGATTCAAATCATGTAGAATCTTTGATAACTTGTCAAGAGGGAATGGTAATCTGCATGTGTTTGAAACGAAATGATGGAAAGGAGATATTGAATGAGTGTTACAGTAAAAGATATTCTAGCCCTATCTCCCTTTCATAAAGCACAGATTATTGCCGGTGCAAACGGCATGGACAACGTGATCAAACGTGTCTCTTTTTCAGACAGTCCTTATTATGAATCGGATGATTTCATTCTCAAAGACGGAATATTCTGCATATCAAGTTTTTACTTCGCTAAGCAAAGCGTTGCAGATATGTACGAATTTATTAAAAGGGAACTAAAGTCAAATGCTAGCGGCTTATGCCTGACCAATGAGCATATCAGCGTGTTGCCCGATGAAATACGAAATTATTGCGATCAAAATCAATTTCCCGTCATTATGGTCGATAACTATGTTCCTTATGCCGATATCATCTCCGGCATCATGGAATTGATTATCATCGATCAGCAAAATACGTTAATTGAAAATAAAATAGACGCTCTTGTCCGTGGTCAATTAGACAATACGCAAACGGCTAAAATTCTTTCTGAATTGAATCCACATTTTCAAAGCCAGTTAACTGTTATTTATTGTACTCCCTCGATTAAATCCATCAAATCAAGTTCTGCCATTTTAAGCATACTCAAACGTAATATGTTCATTTCGGCGTTCGAATACAAAAGCGGGCTGCTGATTCTAGTAAGCTATAAGGAATCAACGATTCAATCCATTCAAGAAAAAATCGATTATGTCATCGAGACAATCATCAATTATTATGAGGAATCTGTAATCGGGATCAGCAGCAACAATAACATTCTCGAATGCGGGCAAGCAGTAAACCAAGCACTGACCGCCGTCAATGTAAGAGATAGTAAAAACTCGAATATCATCTACTACGATAAATTAGGGTTGGTTCGATTATTGACGTTGTTTAGCGGTCATAAAGAACTGGAGAAATTTCATAACGATATTCTTGGTCCGATATTCGAGTATGATAAAAAAACGAATCAATCCAACCTGTTTGAAACCATTATGAGCTATATTGAAAATGGTAGGGATTATAAAAAAACAGCTTCAGCTCTGTTCCTCCATGAAAACACGATTCGATACCGTGTAGGCAAAGTGCAGGAGTTGCTTGAATCCATAAGCACAAACGTTGATATTCTTGAAGATATTTCGATTGCGATAAAGATTTATAAGTTAAGGAAAGCCGAAAGAACGGATTGATTAATACCAATGGTGGGAAAATGCAAGGAAAAGAAAAAAGCGGCTGTGCAAGTATTCCTCTGCACAGCCACCTAATTACGGCAACCGGTAAAAAGCGAATGGCTCCCCGTATCGGAACGGATCACTGATCTCATCCAATGTTTTGTTGACATCCGCATCGAGTGTAATCGATGCGCTCCGCAAATTATCCTCCAGCTGCTCAACACGCGTCGCCCCAACAATGACCGTCGAAACGGCCGGACGCTCCATTAGCCACGCGAGTGAGAGCACGCTTGGGCTATAGCCGCATTCCGCAGCGATTTTGCTGACTTTTTCGCCGAGCGACACATTGCGCTCACCGAGAAACCGCTGGAACCCTGGGTCGGTATTTGCTCTGGACTCAGTCGGTGCTTCGTGATTCATGCTGTATTTCCCGCTCAAAATGCCGCCTGCAAGTGGAAAATACGGGATGATGCCCACGCCTTGGTCAAGGCACATCGGCACCAGCTCCGCCTCTGGCGTACGATCGGCGAGCGAATAGCTAATCTGTGTGGAAACATAACGGACGTATCCTTTGTTGTCGCTGATCCCTAACGCTTTCATGATCTCCCAGGCCACATAGTTGGACGCCCCGATATAGCGAACCTTTCCTGCACGCACCAGATCATCGAGCGCTCGCAGCGTCTCATCAAGCGGTGTATGCGGATCAAACGTATGGATCTGGAATAAATCGACATAATCGGTTTTCAGGCGGCGCAGGCTGTTTTCCAGCTCTTGCATCACATGATAGCGGGAAGAGCCTCTCGCATTCGGTTCTTGCCCACGTACCAAACCGGCTTTTGTCGCCAGCACCACTTCATGTCGTCGTCCTTCTAGCGCTTGTCCGATGATCCGTTCCGATTTCGTGCCTGCATAAATGTTAGCGGTATCGATGAAGTTGATTCCATTGTCCAGCGCATGATGGATAATGCGCGTCGAGGTGGCTTCGTCCGCGCGTTTGCCGAACGAATTGGTACCAAGGCCCAAAGCCGACACTTTCAGGCCACTATTCCCAAGGCGGTGATAGTTCATGTACTTCCTCTCCTTTATGGCGGTATGTCCGTTCCCATTATAGCCCCTCTTGCCAAAGCCTGCCAACTCAGTCGACGTATGTGTACCCTACAGGAGCTGTTCCGGACGCCAATAAAGAAGTGCTGCCTTGAAACGATGCGTATAGCGATATCCGCCGTCGGCAACCGGCTCCACATATCGGTGCAAAATCTCCTTAGCTGCCTGTCGGTCATAGCTCTCGTCCATGATCGCCTTCAAGTTTTCCTTCACCAGCTGTTCTTCAATTTCGTAGTGATAGGTCCGTTCCAGATCGAGGATGCGGCAGTTCGCATCGATCCCAAGCTCATAAAGCATGTTGGTCAAATGGATGTAATCGCGCCGCTGAAACCGGATGTTGCAGCCAAGCTCCTGATGGATCGCCAAAAGATGGGGACGCTCCGGCCCGCTGGTCAGCGCAATCACCGCCAACCGCCGTGCAGCATTGTTCATCTCAACCAGCGCTCGATCGATCTGTTGCATCCGGTAGTAGCAATTGACGCCAAAGACAATGTCCGCCTGCTCACTAACCGTATGTTCCTCCCATTTGGCATGGACGAATGTTGCAGCTGCCATTCCGCGTCGTTCCATCTCCTCGCGCAAAAAGCCAATCATCCCCTGCGAGCTGTCAACAGCCGTATAGCGAGCGGCTTTTTCGGCAGCAGCAAATGAATAGGTGCCCATGCCTGGCCCGATTTCAAGCACATGATCGCCAGGCTCGATGAGGCTCAAAAGCTCGGTCTGAATCTTCTTCACATGTGGAGCTGCTTGTTCGCGAATCACATGTTTGCGAATATGCTCACGCCAGAAGGCTTCTTCCACCACATCGTCCGTCATCCGCTGCGAAAGGTCACCTTGCCAGTTTTTCATCCCCTCTAGCCACTGTTCCTTGGCATTCATGCCCATACGGACGCCCTGGTACATCAGCACACCTCCTCGCCCGAGTCCACTGTTTTGTCTCCACAGTCGTGTGGCAGATTCCTCCATCATCGCACAGGCGAGCCAAGCTGACCAGCGAGCGATGTGCTGCTGTAAGGACTGATAATAAGACCCGATTCGGTCGATCCGATTCATCCACATCCCGCCCACTGCCCTCCGCTCACAGACTGTCAATGATTTGCCCTGACAAAAAAATCGACCACCTCCCCCTGCAAACACATCCGTTTCGCAGAAAGAGGGTGGTCGATTTGTCAAACTCACAGGCTGCCGCGTTAGCTCCGCAATGCTCTGCGCAAAATTTTCCCCGTCCGATTTTTGGGCAGCTCGGTCAAAAACTCGATTTGTCTCGGCAGCTTGTATCTGGCCAGCTTGTCTTGGCAAAAATTCATGATTTCGCTGTCCGTCAGCTGTTCATCCTGCTTCACGATGAACGCCTTGACTATCTCGCCATACTCCTGATCTAGCAAACCGATAACAGCCGCTTCCATCACAGCTGGATGCTGATACAAAACCTCTTCCACCTCACGAGGGTAAACGTTATAGCCGCCGACTAAAATGATGTCTTTTTTCCGGTCGACGATGAACAGGAACCCTTCTTCATCCATTGTCGCCATATCGCCTGTGTACAACCAGCCATCCTTTATCGCCGCTGCCGTCGCTTCCGGCATCCCCAAGTATCCTTTCATCACGCCAGGGCCGTAGATGATCAGTTCGCCTACCTCACCCGTCGGGACGTCATGGCCATCCGGATCGACGACGCGGATTTTGACGCCGGGTATTTCTACTCCGATCGAACCCGGCTTGCGTACCCGGTTTAGCGTATTGAACGCTGCCACCGGTGAAGACTCGGACAATCCGTACCCTTCCAGAATCGGCGCTTTGTATTTGTCTTCGAATTTTTTCAGAAGCTCGACCGGCATCGCCGCTCCGCCTGACACACAAAGACGCAGAGAACAGAAATCGTCAGCTGTCGCTTGAGGGAGCTGCAGCATAAAGCTGTACATCGTGGGAACGCCGCAAAAGACCGTCGCCTTTTCATCTCGGATCATGTCCACGACGGCCGCCGGGCTGAACTTGGGCAGCATCAGCATCGTGGCACCGCATGCAATGGATGCGTTCATGCAGGTTGTCATGCTGAATACATGGAAAACGGGAAGGACCACCACAACCCGATCCTTTTGGGTCAAATCGAACAGCTGGCAAGTAGCTTCAGCATTTGAGGCCAAGTTCCGGTGCGTCAGCATCGCACCTTTTGGATCACCCGTCGTGCCGGACGTATACAAGATAACGGCGAGATCGTCCTCTGTTACCGAAGCGCTCTCAAACAATTCGCTTCCTTCCTGCATGAACTGCTCGAATGACCATTCGCTTTCAACGGCCTCCGTAAAAATCACCAGCTCCAGCGTACCGTACTGCTGCTTCGAATCAGCCAATATTTTGCTTGCGGCCGAGCCTGCAATTGCAGTTTTTGCTTGGCTGTTCGTGAGGATATACGCGATCTCCCTTGCCGTATAGATCGGGTTCATCGGAACCACCGCTGCGCCTGTGCGGAGGATTCCATAGTAGGCGATGACGAATTGCAAACAGTTATCGAGGAGCAGCGCCACTTTGTCGCCTTTTCCAATACCATGCTTGACAAGTGCAGACGCGAACTGATCGGCAAGTAGATCAAGCTGTTCATACGAGGTGCGTTTCCCGTCAAACAGACATGCTGTCTGCTGCGGGTATTGTTTCGCGGCGTTTTTGAGATTCTCATTCAAAATCCAAGCCATGTACCAATTCCTCCTCATCATTCGGTACGATTTGCGTGTGGCAAACGTCCGTGCAAACTATGTAATCATTGTTCATTCAATCGTGTATTTTTCTGGAAAGGCTGCATCTTGCTGTATCACTCAGTTGATTTCGAAGATTCAGAATATCATGTTCATTTGCAACCAAATTCGGCCTGGTCGTTTTTCATCTGTTTCAACTCGATAATCCTCTCCACACTCTATGTCAAAATCACTTCGCTGCAATAGAGGCCAATGCGGATGCCCATCCGTCGACAGAGCGCTCGCTCGCCTTCCAACAGTTTCCAATCCTTTTTTCGATCGCTTCTTTTCCCTGGGCATTTGCGCACCATTATATCGAGCATATATATCTTTTCTATGTATTTTAGGTTCCTCTTGACGTAGTGTCAATGTGTGATTTTACGAAAAATTCAAACAGAAAACCACCAGCAGTCTCATATGGCTGTTGGTAACGCCACATCCGGCTGTCCAGTGAAAATAATGTTTTAGACTGGGGTGCTTGATATACCGTGGTTTATGAGATTGAAAATCGCCACCCTTTTAAAAATAAGTGTTGGACTGGACAAAAAATTAAACAGCGGCAGACTACAACTTGAAAAATAAAGTCTTAGACTACCGGTGTTTTAATTGAACTAACGTATATTTATACGAAACAAATTTTTTGTTTTCATTTCTTCTGCAAAGAAATCGTTAACGTAGTTTGTCAAGGGCATTGTCCTAACTGCCCTTGACAAGAAATGGAAATTATTATGTGTCTTCATTAAGCTGCAAGTTTAAATACTCTTGTACATTAGGCCCATTAGGATTAGCTAATACTGTTTGAATCCATGCTTCCCTCTCAAAGCACAGTACGCGAAGATCCCAAACACAAGCAATTAACCCTGTAGGTGTTACGTACGTAAACTCTTCCGGATTATCATGAGGTGCAACGTAAACTTGATGATGCAATTCATTTTCGTCAGACCACCAATCAATAAATATAAAGCTTGCACCGCGCCCATCATGAACCCCTATAAAGCCAACACCATAACGATTTTCAGTGATTGCAGGTTTGGGAAGACACTCACAAGCAAGTAATTTCGCTCTTTCAATTATGTTTGATCTAGGAAACTCACCTTGATATGTTATTCCATATATTTTTAACGTCCAATCTGAATGATCCCAAAGTTCAAGAAATCGAATGGGTCTCTGTTTATAACTTTCTTCAATTTTAATCATGAATATCACCTCGTAACACGTCTTTTTTATAATTAGAAGAACCCCTTTAGATTCCTTAGAATCACGAAGATAGATAAAATGAAGCAAACCAATGCAGGAATGATCGTTACAACAGATTGGTTTGCCCGAAAAATATGGGCGTGAATAGCGCCTAACATGAGAATTACAAACAGTACACCTGCCCCAGCAGCCAAATATCTATTCGAGGCACCCAAAATCATTGCTATACCTCCAATGAGTTCAAGAAATCCAATTACAGACATAAACCATAATGGATATTGGTAGTGCTGCCAATGCTCAACCTGGAATGGTATGCGCAAGAGTTTTATAATACCGCCTGTTAAAATAAAAACAGCTAGAATTACCTGTAAGACAGTAGTTATCATTTAACCCCCACTCCTTTCAACTATCTTGTATAGAGGTATCTCCGTTTGCAAGCATCCCATACAACAAAAGATTGACTACTTGTAACGCTAGACTTTCTGGCCCCTTAATCCCAGGTAACAAAAGGGAAAGTGTTAGACGTTCCACAATTCCAACTATGCACTCCGCTACAGTTTCCATCGCCAATTCAGAACGAAAATGACCCATTTGTTGTTCTGCTCGTAAATTATCTATAAGCAGAGAGGTTAGCTCTTCCTTGATTTGATCCGAATTTGGGGCTAGAAAAAGCCCGATACGAGTTATATTTGGAGTTGCAGCTAGAAAACGGAAAATCGTCTCCAGTGTCATCAACAACTGCTTTGGAACATCGTGTGCCTCTACCGTGGGTGCAAAGCGACTCGTTTGTACTAACTTTCGCAGTCGGGTACGAAACTCGTTTACTAACTCATCAAAGATGGCTTCCTTGTTAGAAAAGTAGAGATAGAAAGCAGGTTGAGTCAATCCAGCCCGTGTAACAATAGTACTAACTTTTGTCTCATGAAACCCTCGGTTTGCGAATTCATCCGCCGCAATGGTAAGCAAACGCATTCGGCTTTCCTTACCTTTCAACCCTTTTACTAGTGTCATGTCCATATCATCTCCTGAAATACTCAAGAAAACAGTATTTTACATTACTTAAAAATAACGTTACTTAAAAGTAATGTTTTTTGTAATGTCTCATAGTTGATACTCCGTTGTCAATATTATTAATCAGAAGATTATTTACTTTTTTGATTTTATTTAATAGGTCATAACCATCAGCATCTTCCTTAATTTCACGCATCCCCCAACACCCCAGGCAATTCAAAAAAAGCCGGTTTCACCACGCTAAGGGTATACCAGCTATTTTTAAGTCTCCTTCTTCGTAACGTTAAAATCCGCATTTGCGCCTACTATATCTACCTAAATTCCGAGAGCTTCATGTCTATCAATTTAAGAATGGTTTCCTTTTCCTATTCCTCCAAGGGGGTACTGGTTACAATATTTTGGACCTGTTCCTTAGTCTTAATAAGATAGTTATGGGTAACAAATTCACAAATGATTCGTGATGAATCCTATCTAATTCTTTGATTGGAAAAGACTCACCTAAACCTGCCCGATAATGACCTTGTGACAGTTCGATGTGAAACATACGAATTGAACTACCAAAAGGGTTAACCATTCCATCGAGAAAGGCCGGCTGACTCAGGTGAGTCAAGCCGGCTTACTTGTTGGCAGATATTCTTTTCCTACTTTATATCTATCGTAATCTCCGGCATGGTCTCTTTTTTGTGTTCCCTGGTGCCCACAGGCGCTTCTTTTTTCTCTTTTCCGTTCTCATCAAAAGAAACCCCCCCTTTATTTTCAGAGATGTAGATGATTGGCGTAATCGTCAGCTTCGTGGCCTTCTCCTCCAACTTTCTGAAGGTCATGCTCCATTTCATGATCCCCGTAGAGGCATCGCCATGTCCCCCATTGTCCTCTCCCTCATACACATTGCCCAAATCATCCTTGACAATCAGATGGGCGCTTACATCCTGCAAACGCTCCCGATATTCATCGGGTACTTGCTGTGTATAGTCCGTTACGAATGACATCGGGGTTAGCTTGACTTTGTCAATCGTTACGACGAAGCCATCTTTCTCTGTACGTTTGTGAACAAGCTTCACATCGCTTTCCACAGTTTGCAGCTTAAAGGCAAACGACCATTTTCCGTCGATCTCTTCTTGCTGATTGTTCTCGATTTTTAGGATGTCGTTGATCGTCAGCTGGCACTCTACCTCTTCCATCTCCCCAGCAATACTGTAGTTTGCTTGCCCGACGTAAGTGTTCGACGCTACTTTCTCCACATGATCGCTTCCCGTCAGTCCGCCGGTATAGTTATGGATACGCAAGGAAGGTCCCAAACCGATTAACGGCGATTCCCCGAGATCTTGAGGAGACTTTACTTCGTAGGTATAGGAAATTGTTTTGCCATCAAAAACGGCATCCTTCACTGTGATCTGAATCCCGTTGCTCTCTTTGCTCACATTCACTTCATTGGCATTGACCTGGTACAAATCATACACACCTGTCTGAGATGTATCCAAAAAACGGAAAATATCACCGATAATCGGAATGCCAGCGGCGTAGGCCGGATTGTTGATTCCCAGATAAGCAGTGCCTCCAACCAGAAGACCAGCGAACGCTGCCGCGATTATTTTCGTTCCGGCCCATCCCTTCTTCTTTCTAACCGACTCCAGCAATCGTTTTTTCACTTTTGCTTTTTCAAGCATGGTAACCTCCGTCGCTTCCTCGATTTCTCTCATTTCCATCTCATCGACCTTTACTTCTTTCAATAACCGGTAAATACCCCGCATGGCTCCCTCTCCTATCTGTTCATTGTCGCCTGTTCGGCCAACTTTTTCTTTCCGCGGAAAACTCTATTATCCACAGCCGTCCTTGTAAGCCCTAACTGCTTGGCGATTTCGTCTGATTTGACACCTAAGAAATATTTCATTGCGAATATTTTCTGATCAATCGGCTGCAATGTATGGATGAACGTCGCGAGCTCCCGCTTATTCTCCTGCAGTACAACCTGATCTTCCGTCGATAAACCCTGTACGAGACTTTCGACTGCCAAGGAGACCTCGTCGCGCTTCCCCATCTTCCGGTAGTAGTCAATTGCTTGATATTTGGCTATTTTATAGAGCCATTTTTTAAAATCCTCTCCGTCTCCTTCGAATTGATTGGCATGGTTCCATACCGCCAGGAATACATCATTTATGCATTCCTCAATCTCCCCGGACTGGTATTTCGGGCCTAATACTTTGCACACAGTACCTTTCACCAGCCCCAAATATTTGTCTACGATATACTCCAAAGCATCTTCTTTTTTCTTTTTTAATCGCTCGATGTAATTCCGTTCATCACATCTCATTTCTATAATTCCTCCCAGATGTTCGGTAAAGGCCTTTACACCATAGACAACGAAAAAAATCTGACTTTCTCTCGCAAATTCCGCTTTTTTTAAAAAAATGACACAGCACCAGTCTAATACTATATTTTCAACGAACCCCGGCCGCTGCCTTCCCTTTTTCTGGTTACCCATCGTTCGATTCTGCTAGTGAATGGACGTAAGCAATCTCATCTTGATGCGTATACGATGCCGAGCTTGGCGTCTCCAAAATCACCGGCATCTCCCGGATCACCGGTGATTGCAGAAACCCACGCATGCTCGTTTCTCCGATGTACCCTTTGCCTACGTTCGCGTGGCGATCGCGATAGGAGCTTGACTCATGCATGGAATCGTTCAGATGCACCGCCTTCAAGTGGGGAAAGTAGCCCAACTCCGTCCCTTTTTCCACGAGCGCTGGCCAATTGCTTCCGTTCCATAGTCCACTGGCAAATGCATGGCACGTATCGAGGCAAAACCCGATCTTCTCCGGATACGCTGAAAGCTTGCGGATTTGGACAAGCTCTTCGAAAGTGATCCCCATTTTTGCACCTTGCCCGGCATTGTTTTCAATCAACACGAGGGCTGAACCTTCCCAGTCGCGTAAAATTTGATTCAACATGTTGATCATCAACGTATACCCCATCAGCGGGTCGGCCCCTTTGTATTTGCCAAAATGAACGACAACCCCGATCGACCCGCACGCTTCCGCAATCTCCAGATCGTTCGCAATGGATGCCATCATAACGCGCCGCATCGCATCGTCTGCCTCCGATAAATTGGTGGGGTAAGCCGTGTGTGCGATCGAGACCAGTCCATGCTCTTGGCATAAACGAGCGCAATTGTTCGCATCCTGGTGATCAAAAGACTTCACCGTCAAGCTGCGCGGGTTTTTGGGAAAATACTGAAACGCCTTGCCCCCCAAGCGGACCGTCTGCTGGGCTGCGCCAAAATACCCGTTTCTCGTGCTCACATGACTGCCGATTTTCATCCTTCTTCCACCTCTCCCACCCGATCGTCAACAGGCTTCAGTTTGGTTCATTTTTCCCTCTCCTTTTCCGCGTATGCGCGAATGTTTAATTCCTATTAACACTGGCAGGCGCCCGGTGTTATTCTACTGATAACGATGTGCAGAGGAGGAATTCCGTTTGAAATACATCCGATTGAAACATACCGAGCTGGATGTTTCCAACTTAATTATGGGCAACATGCGGCTCGCACAGCTTTCACTGCGTGAAGCAGAAACGCTAATTCGCACCGCCATGGACGAGGGGATCAATTTCTTTGATCATGCCGACATTTATGGACAAGGTCGGTGTGAGGAGCGGTTTGCAGAAGCGATCCAAATGAATCAGGGCATTCGTGAAAAAATGATTTTGCAAAGCAAATGCGGGATTCGATCGAAAGAAAACTACTACGACTTTTCCAAGGAACATATTGTAGGATCGGTCGATGGCATTTTGCAGCGACTCAAAACCGACTATTTGGATATTCTCCTCCTCCATCGCCCGGATCCATTGGTGGAGCCAACCAAGGTTGCAGAGGCGTTCGATGCCCTCCATCGCAGCGGCAAAGTGCGGTATTTTGGCGTATCCAACCACAATCCGGCGCAAATCGAGCTCCTACAAAAATTCACTCCTCACAAAATCGTGGCGAACCAAATCCAATTCAGCCTCGCGCATACGCCCGCCATCGACTCCGGCATCGCGCTGAACATGGGGATCGACCAGTCAATCAACCGCGACAGCAGCATTTTGGATTACTGTCGCCTGCATGACATTTCAATGCAAGCATGGTCGCCGTTCCAGCATGGAAGCTTTGAGGGACCTTTTCTCGGGAATACCGAAAAATTCCCGGAGCTGAACAAAACGATTCGAAGCATCGCGGAAACGTATTCCGTCACGGACACGGCCATCGCGACGGCATGGATCACGCGCCATCCAGCCAATATCCATGTGGTGCTCGGCACAACTAACCCGCAACGAATAAAAGATGCTTGCAAAGGTTCCGATCTGTCGTTGACCCGTGAGGAATGGTACCGGCTTTATAAGGCGGCAGGGAATATTGTGCCTTAGACAAAAAAATAACCACTGCGAAACCCGACAAGTTCATTCGCAGTGGTTATTTTTTTCTATTTTTACGTGTTGATGACTTTCTATAACGCTACTTCAAGCGGGCCTCCCACGATGTCGATCCACTCGGTCTGCTCATCGGATTCAGTCGCCATCCAATAATAATGAGCCGATTTGTTAATGCCGTGACACGCATCATGCCAGACTCCGTGTCGGAGCACGATTACATCTCCCGGAGTTAGAACGACCACCTGAATGTCAGACAGAAGCGGCTTGCTGCCCGCAGAATGAGCTAAGGCAACCACGATCGGGTCAGCCATGCAAAAGATCGCTTCTTCCGTGTGAAGATGCCGCTCCATCGCACGAACTTCACATGGTGCAGGAGAACCAAGCGTCACCCCAAGACTGCCAGACGTACGGAGCAAAGGAGCGTTTGTCCGCCGATCTTCCCATCCATCGCCTTTGGAAAGCAGGAGATTTTCCGCCTCTTCCTTCATACTGAAGTAGGTGCCAAATTTGGAGAAATCGATTGCTGAAACCGGGACTGCTTTTATTTTCATGCATATCTCTCCTCTCATGTGACGCCGTTCATCGGGCGATAAAGCAGTTATATTCCTCATCGATAGCTACGCCTTTTTCGTTCATAAAGGCAAGAACCGTTTCGCTTGAAGCGACGCCGCCGCGAGGCCCCAAGATCGTCACTGCACGGGCTGCGGCCGCATTGGCAAAATTCGCAACCAAGCGCAAGTCATCCGTTTTGTTCAGTGCATGGATAAACGAGCTGCAGAACGTATCTCCTGCACCGGTCACGTCCACTACCTCTACAGGGATGCCGGGTACAGAGATTTCTTGCTCACGGGTATGTACGCGACAGCCTTCTTCCGCAAAAGTGATGACGACCATCTCGGCACCGAAGCCGAGCAGTTGCGCAACTGCTGCTTCATAGGACAATTCTTTTCGATAGACATCGAATCCATTGCGGTTGAAGAAAAGAATATCCATTTCCTCGAAAAAGCACTCGTCCCCCGGCTCAAGATGGGCAACGTCCAGGTCGTAGACCATTTTCGCCCCGGACGCTCTAATTTTTCGGATGATGTCGAGCGCATCCATCGTGCCGCAACGCAATGGCTTCATTTCGACAACCGACGTGTAGACATATTTGGCTGCACACATCGCATCGATGATCTCGGGCGTGATTTCAAAATGCTTGATCCCCAAGGTAGGAATGAAAAGGGTATGGTCATCTTCGGTTAAAATGATGATATTTTTGGCATCCGGTAACTTATCATCATAAGTGATGTAGCGGGTGTCGATCCCTCTTTGACGCAGGTCCTCGCATAGTCTTTGGGTGATCTGCCCACTGTTTAGCAGCGACAAAAAATATACGGATTCGTTATAAGCGGTATAGACACTGGCTGCATTCGCGATCATTCCACCGACATGCTGCTCGAGCGTTTCAACCAACACCTTTTCTCTGATTTTGGGCCAGTAGGGTGCCCGATAGTATTCGTCTAATGCAACATCGCCGACAAAAAAAGAATAGTCTCTGCTCATCAGAACCTCCAGCTTAGAAGCATGCGAACCTTGTTATCGTAGTTTTTCAATCTCAGACATGAATTTTTGCACGTGCTCCTCGCAAACATCGCCGTCATCCTTATGCGTATCCTTCAAGTAGCTTCCGACGATGGCTGCATCCGCAACGTCCAACTGAAGCTTGGCATTTTCCGCTGTGACGCCGGCCCCGACGATCAACGGGAAGTCATTGCCCATGATGGAGCGGAATTTTGCGATTTTTTCCAAGTCCGTGACCATGCCTGTACCCTCGCCTGTCACGACGATCGCATCGCAGCGAGTCATTCCGATTTGCAAATCCTCTTCCAAAGACCTGCCCGACAAATATGGCTGATATTTGAAGCGAACGCCACCGAGCACGAACGCCTGTGTTTCTTTGCGCATCCGAACGATAAAATCATGGAACGCCACATCGTCTTCAGGTGTAAGGTGCCCTGCCACTGAATCGAGCTGAATGAAGCAAGCATCGTATTTATTGGCGAGCTCGAATGCACTCGCATCGTCATTAAGCACATTAACCCCGTAGATCATCTCTTTTCGTTCTGTGCGCATATACTTCAGAACCTCTTCAACATGGTCCGAGTTGCCAAAATAATTTTCAATGATGACCGCATCGACACCATTCTTTGCATACTGGTCGATTTCTCGCTTGGCAATCGCCAGCTTTTCCTCATCGCTCCCCCCTTTAAGATGCACCATGGCCATGATCGGCTTTTTAACCTTGAACAACTGTAAGAACTTCCCTTTGTCAAAACCCAATTTTTCCACCTCATGATCGATTTATTTTTTCTTTTATGAGAGCGGCGATTAGCTCTTCTCGATATAAAATAGTACCGTTTATTCCGAATCCTAGTTCTTTTGCTAGCTCACCAATCTGAGGCTTCTTGATTCTTGCTACCGTAAGGATCGGTTCATTCCCAAAAATGCTTTTGGCCGTATCGTCCGCAATGATCCGCTTGTTGGCCATGACCACCACCCGCTTGAAATGGTCGGCCACGAATTCCATGTCATGGGTGATCGTAATGACGCTCTTCCCTTCCTCCTGCAACCGATCCATCAGCCTTACGAGCGTTTTGATCCCTTTCATGTCCTGGCCCGCAGTCGGTTCATCGAGAATGATATAAGGCGTATCAATAGCCAAAACAACCGCAATCGTCACAAATTTCCGCATGGAATAAGGAACGTCGAACGGGTTTGCTTCCAAATAATTTTGGATTCCGGTCAGTTCAACAGCACGCGCTACACGCCGATCGATTTCTGACTGATCCAGCTTCAGATAGTGCAGCATGTATTCAATTTCCGCCTTGACGGTACCGTTGAAAATTTGATCGTCGGGATTCTGAAATACGTAACCAACAATCGCCGATATTTGCGCGGTGGTTCGCTCCCGCGTGTTGATGCCATCGACGAACACATCGCCTGCGGTTGGCTTATGCAAGCCATTCATCAGCTTCACCGCTGTTGTTTTCCCGGCGCCATTTTGCCCAACGATCGCAATCCTTTCACCGCTCGCAATCAGGAGATTGAGATTTTCATTCGCGATATGTCCGTTGGGATAGGCATACGTGACATTCCGAAATTCAATTGCCCCCATTTGTCCACCTCATCCTGCCTGCAATCTGTTCTTTGGCCGACGCAATCGTGACCGGAATCTCGTCAAGTGGCTGGCCAGCCCGCGCCAGCTCATGGCCCAGCAACGCGACTGGCGGCAAAGAAGCTCCTTTTTGCAGCAGCTCCTCTTTGGCGAACACTTCGGCAGTCGGCCCCGCAATGACAATCCGTCCCTCTTCAATCACCAACACCTCATCAGCGAACTCGGCAACCAGATCAACTTTGTGCTCAACCAACATTATCGTTTTGCCCTGCTCCTTTAGCGCATGGATGATCGCAAATACCTCTGCCGTGCTTTCGGGATCGAGCTGTGACGTAGGCTCGTCGATGACCAGAATGTCGCTATTCATGACGATGATTGAAGCAAAAGCCACACGTTGGCGCTGTCCCCCAGATAAATTGTTGGGATTTCTCTTGATCAGCTCTTCGAGCCCCAGCAGCTTCACAACCTTGATGGTCCGCTCGATCATCTCTTCCTTGTCTACTCCGAGATTCTCCAGCCCCAATGCGATCTCTTCAAAAACCGTCTCTTTCACGCCGCTTATTTGGGAAAAAGGATTTTGAAAGATAAAGCCAATTGTCGTCGCCAATACATGGCTTTCCCAATCACGCACATCTTTTCCGTTGACCAGAACCTCTCCACTAAGCTCCCCCTGATAAAAATGAGGAATCAATCCTCTCACAAGATTGCATAGGGTGGTTTTTCCCCCTCCGTTTGCACCGATGATTCCATAGAGCTTTCCCTGTTGGAATTCATAGCTGATCTCCTTTAGGGCAAACTCCTCTGACAGCGGATATTTGTACGAAACGTTTTGCAGCTTGATCACGTTCATGCCACGACCCTCCAAACGATGTATCCGATAAAAGACAGATCCACCACAATCACCATGAGCTTTTCCCAAACCGGGACAGGCCTGAGGTGGCATAAATGCGTATTTTTGATTGGCTGAGAAAACGCTCTGGCGTCCATCGAAACCGCTTTTTCCTCCGTATTGGATATGGCTCCCAAGAATAGTGGCGCCAGTATCGGCACAAATGCTTTCATGCGCGTAAACATTGTCCCATCCGTCTCAATGCCTCTTGCTTTCTGTGATTCCATAATTACGCCCGCCATTTTCCCCAGATCAATGATGGACTGGAGCGAGGAAAGAATGACATAAGAAGTAGCCCGTGGCGCCCCTAGCTTCTCCAAGGCATACATGAAATCTTTGGCCCGCGTAACCGACTGATACAACAGGATTGCGCCGCAGATTGCCACGACCAATGAAGAAAACCAAATCCCTGTATGGACACCCTCTTGGGTAATATTCACAATCCAAAAGCGAAACAGCGTGACCTCTCCGGGCAAAAACAGTGCTCGCATGAGAAAGAGCAGCGAGCCGATCAGCAAGCCGAATCGCAGATATGTCTTGGCAAATTGGACAAACCGCCCTGCGGCAGCTGCCAGCAAAAAATAGCAGAGAATCATTGTTACGTTTACTTGCCACGTATGTGCAATAATGGGAAGAATCGCAAAAACGACGATCATGTTTAACTTGCTGAGCGGGTTCAAATCCAACAGCCAGTTGCCAGTCAGCTGCGGATTTTTGAACGAATACGCAAACTCATAATCCATACCCATTCTCCTTTTCCCTGTCGATACAATTGAATGGAAGGTTGCGGATGAAAGTGGGGCTCAATGCGACGGTGGCCAACCAGCTTGACCACCGCCCTTTCAAGAACTTCATACTGCCTGAAAGAATCAGTTGACCATACGGTGATTAGACAACCTTTTGACCTTCTTTCGGCTCTCCCTTCCGTTTGATAAACATATTGCCCTGCGGTAGCTTGACCAAAGTTCTGGCCGGGATGCTCTTCAGAATGAAGTAAACAATGATTAGCGTCGGTACTTTATCAATGATATCTGCAAACAGTTCTGAAATAAGTGCACCCATGCTGGCTGAAAAGCCCATCTGCATCAGTACGCCAGTAATCGCCCCCGTTGTTCCGGCACCCAGTCCGCCAAACAACCATACCGTAATGCGCGAGCCCAAGCCGCCGCCAATTAACCCAAAGACGATTCCGGCGATCACGGTTTTCCAAAGGCTGTTCAGCACCCCTCTTTTCGCCAGGAAACCAGCAAGCAAACCAAAGATAATATTGAGGATCATGTATGCCATCGTAGTCGGATTGGAAATGGATATCAGTAAATTCGTGATTGCCCCAACGATTGCCCCGGCAACGCCACCGCACAAAGCGCCGATTGTGATGGTGCCGATCGAGTCGAGATACATAGGCAGCTTCAGCAGCAAAACGATCTGGCCGCATATAAAGTTAACTGCAATACCAATCGGGATCAAAAAAACAGTGAGCTTATGAGAATTTTTCACAAAAAATCCCTCCTTGTCTCTTTTTTTCAAGTGCGTACTAGCATACTTGCTAAAATTCATACCAGTAGGCTGACACCGCTTCGCCAACTTCCGTTTTTCTCCCCTCCTTTGCCAACAGATGGTCACTCTTAACCACCAATGGGCATACATCCTCCAACTTGCACGACAAATAAGACTGAATATTCAGTATTTTTAAGCCCTGCTGATCCCATAAGCATACAAGCTGGACAATATGCTTTGAAATCAGACAGAACAGTAAAACCAGTTGTTTTCATACGCTGGCCGCTATACTGTTACTCCGCGAAATTGGCGTTATTATTTAAGTTGGTCATGATTTTCACTTCAACATTTGGGGCACAGACGATTTTGATCTTTTCAATCTCGACATCATTTTGATCGTAGATGCTCCCTTCCGATTTCAGCAGTGCCACCTCACTTTTGTCCACCTGCAGAATCTCTCTCATTTGCGCATCGATTTTCACGGGAGACAAATTGACTTCTGCGCGTTTTGGATCGATCCCGTATTTCTCTCGGAAGATTTGATAAAGAGACTGGTTTTCAAAATCGTATTGATCAAGCCCTGGAAATATGGCAAGCGGTATCAAAGAGGTATCAATCATGAGATATTTGACGCTGTCATCTTTTTTGACTCCACGCGCCCGTACAAGCTGGTAATACACTTTGCCATCGAGTGTAACAGTTTGCTGGGCAAGCACCTTGGAAACAGCAACCTCTTTTCGGCTTTTCAAATAGTCGGTGAAGCCGCCGAAATTGGTCATCGTGTATTGCAGCGGGCGCAATAAGACGAATGTGCCTTTACCCTGCACTTGATGGACCAAGCCCTCGTTTACCAGGAGCGCGATCGCCTTTCTGACTGTTCCACGCGTTGATTGAAACGTTTTCATAATCTCCGTTTCAGACGGAATCGCTTCGCCTTCCTTAAATTCGCCATTCAGGATTTGTGCGCGCAGCTTTCTCTGCAATTGAATATAAAGCGGGGCAAAATCATCTTTCATGAGCAACGCATAACACCTCAATCATTTTCGTTTGGTTATACAGTTATGTGGTTGTTCACTCGTGTGTACAAGTTGTATTTTACCAGAGAGATTTTCATCGCGTCAATAACCGTTTTAAGAGACGGGAAAAACCTCTTGCGGTCAGGGGGTTATCGTAAACTTTCCCCATTAACCCGCAAGAGGCTCACGGCATCGAATCGCGGCATGTCCCCCCTTACAAAAGGCTTAGTTTTCAATAAGATCACATGGGCAGTTATGCTCATTTCGATGAAAATGCCATTTCCTCGCAAACCCACTCTTATTGACAGGCGGAATGGAACCGATATGAGTAATGAAAACGATTTTCCTAGTTTTTTACATGTCACTGCACACCTGGAGGAGCGCACAATGAAGATGGCACGACGAACGTTTGGATTCATACTGCTCTTATCGATGTTTAGTTTTTTGACAGGCTTTTCAGCAGAAGAAAAAGAGTTGAAAGCAACCTATCTCTGGCAAACGACGTTGATCGCTACAGAACCCGATCAGATTCTTACGTTTGCTAAGGAACAAGGAGTTAACCTCGTGTACCTGAAGATTGATATCACCCGCAAAGCCTCTTATTATCAATCCTTCATCAAAAAAGCAAGTGAGGCCGGTGTGAAAGTTCAAGCTTTGGGAGGACTGGCCAGCTGGGGATTGGAACAAAATCGACCCAAGATTATGGCATTCGTGGACTGGGTGATTGCCTACAACAAAAGCGCTGCCGATACAGAAAAAATCAGCGGTATCCACTTCGATATTGAACCCTACGTAATGCCAGAATGGAAAACAGCAGAGCAGGCCTCCATCATGCGGCAATGGATGGGCAATGTAGATGCTTACATCGAACGAGCCCAGCTTGATCCAACGCTTGAAATTGGGTGTGACATTCCGTTCTGGTTGGACAAGACGTATCTGCCCGATGATTCGACAACGACAATCAGCGAATGGCTCATTTCCAAGCACGATCAGATCACAGTGATGGCTTATCGTGACCGGGCGGATGGCTCGAACAGCATATCCTCATTGGTTCCGCAGGAATTGAATTGGGCTGATCAACTGGGTAAAAAAGCCCTGGTTGCTGTGGAAACAAAAGAGAGCTCCGAAGGTAATTTTGTCACCTTTTATGAAGAAGGAAAAACGTACATGAATGCTGAGTTATCCAAGCTTCCGTCATTACTGTCCCCCCATCCTTCCTATGTCGGAACCGCAATCCATTCCTATGAGTACTGGAAACCATTGAAAGAGTAATGATAAAAAGAGCGGAGAAAATTCCGCTCTTTTTTATGTGGTAGTACGGCTTTTCACTTGATAGCATAATTGCGTTCGATTCGTGACCCCTATTTTCCGATAAATGCTCTGCAAGTGCCGTTTAACAGTATTCACGCTGATAAACAATTCATTTGCTATTTCTGGATTTGTAAGTCCTCTGGAGACGCACGCAAGAACTTCCCTTTCCTTTTGGGTTAATGACTCTGCCTCTAAAACCTCTTTAGTCGTAGCGAGTTTCACTAAGTGTGGTTTCATTTGTGCAATATACAGGCTTGGATGGAGCGCATTCGGTTCCATCCCGATGTACGGTGCAATGTGCACAGACAGAGCACGGTTAAAGGGAAGGTCGATCGTCTTGTCAATTCCACGCTCCAAATCCATTCCTTGTATGATGCTTTGAATGAAACGACCAACCGAATCACCCCCATCTTCCGTCGCATTTGTCAGCCATTCCCCAGAAAGTTGTGTTGCGACTGGATTGGCGTAATGGATATGAAGGCTCTTGTCAAAAAATACGATTCCATGTGTGGAACGATCTACGAATGATTCCAGTATTCTTTGCTTTTTGACCATTTCCTCATGAATAGAATATTGAACGAACGCGTTGGAAATATATCTCGAAATGGTTTCCAAGCGAAGCATATCGCCAGCGTTGAAATCCTTTTCGCCTTTTGATCGGGTTAACCCGATTACGCCCACCGTTTTGTTTCCATCCGTAATGTAAACGCCTAGTTCATGATACATTTCAAATGGCTGCATTAAGCATTTATAATATTCCGTCTGCTCATACTCTTTTCTGGCGATGACGTCTTTTGTCCGAAGTACCTTATGGTGGGAACAACGGTGTGGAATTCGATTGGGGGATAAGATGTCACGCTGGCTGAAATGCTGCAAATAGAGCTCAATTACTCGATGATCGATATTCAATGTGGCAGGCTGGTGCAGTCGTCCGGACTCATCGACTTTCCAAAAAACACATTTGTGGTAGCCAAAAATTTTGGACAGTGAATGTAATACACGGTCACGAGAGAATTCGGTGGTAGCGGTAATTTCCGCAATAAATCGTTGAACATTCCGATAATCTGCGAGGGAAAGCGCACACATCGTTTCCACCTCCACTTGCACACGGGCGATGTTTTTGGTTTGACATGATTATAGTATATTTGGTCTCTGCAAACCATCAATAGAATGATGAAAAAATGACCCGATTGGGTGATTTACGGCATTCTGCACCATCTGGAATAATGGAACCATCCAAGCGATCGAACTGGATGGATGGGATCGCACAATATATGAACCGGACGCCTTCAAAAGACAACCTGGAAACTTCGAGTTGGGCTTGCTATCAATACGGCAAATCCATGACAGCCACCGAGTACTTGGAAGCGCGTCCATGGAAAAACAAACGTCCATCTATTCATGTTCAATCCATTCGTGAAGCATTGGGCTGAATCTTCATCTAAAAAAAGATGAGAGCGTTATTACGCCCTCATCCTTTCGATATTCGTATTAATATACATCACGTTGGTAACGCCCTTGCTCCTGCAAGCCGTTAAGGTAGGCTTCGGCTGCTTCGCGTGTCATTCCGCCTTCTTTTTCAATAATGTCAATCAAGGCGTTATTGACGTCCTTCGCCATATATTGCTTGTCTCCGCAAACGTAGAAGTACGCTCCATTTTCGAGCCACTCAAACAATTCTTTGCTGTTTTCCAGCATTTTATGTTGTACATATACTTTTTCGGCCGTATCTCGGGAGAAAGCCGTCGTTACTCTGCTCAGTCCCCCATCTTTTTGATACTGTTCGAATTCGTCTTCATAAAGGAAATCAGTAGCGGAATGCTGGTCCCCAAAGAAGAGCCATGATCTACCAGCTGCCTTGCTCGCTGCACGCTCTTGGATGAAGGAACGGAACGGTGCAATGCCTGTCCCAGGACCAACCATGATGATATCTTTGTCCTGCGACTCTGGTAAATTAAAGTGTTTATTTGGTTGAATAAAGATCGGGAGCGTTTCCCCTACATCCAGTCGTTCCGCACATAAAATGGAGCATACACCTTTGCGTTCGCGTCCGTGCGCTTCGTATCGAACAGCACCAATCGTCAAATGTACTTCCTCAGGATGCGCAGCCAGGCTGCTTGCAATGGAATAGAGACGTGGTGGCATTTTTCTTAATAAAGAGACGATTTCTTGTGCAGTTGCTTTCCACGGGCCAAAATCACGCAATAAATCTAACAAATCTCGTCCATCGATATATTCTTTCAGTTGATTTACATTCTCTTCTGATGCAAGCTTGCGCAGCTCTGCGTTTTCTGATAATTCCGCCGCCTGAGCGACAATCTTTTTCGTCAGTAACGTAATTTCAAAGTGTGTTGTGAGGGCTTCCTTCAGCGGGAGTGTATCGCCCTGTTTTGATATGGCAACAGGAACTTCTGGATCCCATTTCATTTCTTCAAGCAAAGCAGCAACTAATTCAGGGTCATTTTCAGGAATCATACCAAGGCAATCACCAGGAACATAGGCGAGGCCTGATCCTTGTAAGGATAACTCAATATGTCTTGTTTCTTTTTTCGATCCAGCTCCATTTAAATTCACATTTTTAAGAACTTTCGCTTGAAATGGATTTAATCGTGAAAATGTTGGTTGCACCTTATTGTCGACAGTCGTACTTTGCACAAATATTCACCTCAAATAGTAGTATATCCCTATTATAATACAGTAATCCTTAAAACTCGAATACCTGAGCTAAAATACTCCAACAGTACCTAAAAAACAATTTTGTCCAGCCATGTCTCATACCAGCATGGAGTTTTTTTATGTCAGTTCGAAATCGAATGGGAAAGCAAAGAGGTATCCAGAAACGAAATTACGTTCCGAATACCTCTTTGCCCTCTACTTACGTGAAACATCTCGAAAAACCGCCACACTGTCATATTCGCAGAGAAGCTCTTCATACATTTTGAATATATCCAAACAATTCGCATGCGGGCATGGGAGGTTGCAAGATGAACGAGAACAATGGAGCTCGCCCTAAAAAAAGATCGGAAGATACACAGGCTGCTTTTCATTCGCAGACGGTGGGGGAACGAGGCCCAGTTTTGGAACAGGACAACGTGCTGCATGAAAAGCTGGAGACTTTCATCCATTCGAAAATATTGGAAAGGCCCGTGCATGCCAAAGGTTATGGCGCATTCGGCTACTTTCAGACCGTGCATGCCATGACAGCTTACACGCAGCTTTGTTTCTTGCAAAATCCGGGTCAGCAGGTCCCTGTCGCGGTAAGATTCTCCTTAGCCGTCAGTAACAAAGGCACTCCGGATACTTCCCGTAACGTGTGCGGAGTCGCCATCAAGTTCTACACAGATCAGGGTGTGTTCGATCTTGTCTGTAACCATAACCCCGTGTTTCCCGTCCGTGACGCCATTCGCTTTCCCGAGTTCATCAATGCCCTCTCGCCATCCCCCACTAATAACCTCATCGATCCGGAACGATTTTGGCGCTTCGTCGCCCGCGCACCTGAATCTACAAGCTTTCTCGTCCGGCTATACTCCGATGCTGGCACGATCAAGAGTTTTCGACACATCCCGGGGCACAGCGTCAATACATACGTCTGGAAAAACGCGCAAGGTGTCCGCACTTACATGAAATATCATTGGATGCCCTTTGCGGGTGTGCAGTATATTGACCGTCAAGAAGCAGCTCGGCTCGCTTGCGAGAATCCGGATTATGCGGGCAAGGACTTATTCGATACGCTGAACGAGGGCAAAACGTTTGAATATGGGCTTTACGTACAACTGATGAACCCTCAAGACGAGTCTTTTCTCCCTTATGATCCGTTGGATAGCACAAAGGTATGGGATGAGCGGCAATATCCCTTGCTCCCGGTAGGTAGATTGGTTTTAAATCGGAATCCAGATGATTATATGGAGCAAGTAGAAAAGTTGGCTTTCTCCCCTTCCAACCTGCTAGAAGGAGCAGAATTATCGGACGATAAAATATTGCAGGGGCGTGCAAATATTTATTGGGATTCGCAGCGACGGCGGCTTGGTCCGGATTTCCGCAAGATTCCGATTAACCATCAGCAGAACTGGACGCCCGATTCCCTTGTAACAAGCGGCAACGGAAGATTCGTGGAAGGACGACTCGTACGGTCCGACATTCCCCAGCAAGACGACTTCGCGCAAGCCGGTCAGTATTATCGTGCTCTTTCCCCATTGGAGCAAGAACACTTGGTAGATAATCTAGCCGTCGATCTTGCAAGCATATCCCCCGATACGCAAAACATCGTGCTCGGCTACTTGTACCAGGCGTCCTCCGAGCTTGGGGAACGTGTCGCTCGAAAGATCCAGACATCATAAGCGATATTCCACAAAAATGGGTATGGAGCATCTAGTTTGACCATGAAAGAAATAGCGGTAGTTTAAGACCTTGTCAATCAAGTCTTAGACTACCGCTGTTATGTTTTAATCGGGCCAACCCCTTCTTACCCCTCGGAAACGTCACTGCAACAATGCATTGCCAAAAAAAGACCACATATTGTTATCCTTTTCTTTGCGAGATACTTTTCTGATCTCTACTTCCAATTTTTTAACCCCTTTTACACTGATGTCAATTTGCTGGGTCTGCGTCGCTTTTAGATGAGCACTGTTGAACAGGACTTTCCCATCGCCTTTGAACAGCCAGAAAACCTCGTCAGTCTTATTAGGGGAATGATCGTCAACAGCTAGCACACCTGAGAGCTTTGTGTATTTCCCGTCTAAATTCATTGTAAAGCTTTGTTGAGTGGACGTAAAACGACTGTCGTAGATAGACTTTAAATAATTGTATCCAAGCCCATGATCGTAAACTACCCCACCGGCTACAAATGAACCCGATGGCCAACCGTCTTGAAAGGTATTGCTATTAAAGCCATGTACCGTATCAATTTTCAGTGCAGTCAATCGTGTTGACTCTCCGATTGCGCCTGTCCCATTGCTGTTCATAGTTACTGTGTTTGCCTTTGCGTCCCACCCAACACTTTTACCTGCTGCCTGACCGACGAAGCTAACCGGCGCATAAGGAACTCCCTTATAGAGAAAAGCATCATTTGTCTCCTTCATCTTCCCATCAACCATAAACTTAATTGGCAAGAAGGTAACCGGGATGCTCTGAGTAGCTACATATTTTTCCTCCGTTTAGTATAAAATTAAATAAGTTAGTTCTTCGTAAATACAAGAGACGTACTCTTTTTTACTTATTTTTACAGGAAGGCGTTCCATTAAGAATTACTTTTGTCCCACTTTCCCCCTACGTGTAGTAACGGATTGACTCAAAGCGCTTGCACTACAAACGCTTCCATAACTGTTTTTGCTTACTCTTTGAAACCCCTTCAAACAAAAAAGCCATTTAAACCACGAAGATCGTGTTTAAATGGCTTTTTACCGTTTTGGTCATGACATTGTTCATTTTTCTATCTTGGACAGACGTTTCACTTCACGCATCACTCTATCCGCCGTAATTCACCAGCTGCAATTCCGAAAAGATCTGTTTCCGATGTAACGATTGCATGGGTGCACCGCCAAAGTACAACTCCTGTAACAGGAGCGATGACATCATGAATCTTTGACCCGGTGAAATCGTAAACGGATGCGATCGTTTGCCCGTTTACCACGTGCTCACCAGGCTCCACAGCATAGCGGCACCAACCGTTTATCTCAGCTTTCAACCAATGATATTCCGTTGCAATAAACGGTTGTTTTTCGTTTGTCCTTGCCTGTTCCTCGATCATTCCGAGAAGACTTGCCACACGCAACACGCCATCCCTATGGAAAGATACGCTGTTCTCATCGAGAAGGCCGTTCCCCCCTGCTTCAGCGAACGCCGCGAACTTGCGCTGTCTCGCCCTGCCGCTGCAGCTTCGCCCCGGCTTCATCAGCAACTCGGGTGGGATTCGTACGATAATGTCCGGCGCGAAGGCTGCTGCCAAAGTAAAATTAAACTCATCGAACGATTTGTCTCCAATCATTGGCGCCACTGAAAATCGGGCGACCCGCTCGCATAAGTCTCCACCGTGTAGATCAATCAAGCAGGCAGCATCTGCGGCCCATTCGTTTAGAAGCGCATCGGCAAGCGCTTCACTAAAGGTGCCTTGGCTCGATCCTGGGAAAGAAAAATTGATATTTTTGCCGTCGATGGGGCATACGTGTTGCGAGCGATCGGCCAATGCTGGTAGGTTTACAATCGGCATGATCGATACGGTACCACAGCGAAGTTCCCTCCGAAATCGTTCAACAAGCTGGAACGTTGCTTCAATACCATCAACTTCATTAACGTGGATACCGGCCATGACACAAAGCAGAGGGCCCGGAACCGGGGACGTGATTTCATGTACGGTCCAATTCCAGCCTTCCAGTACGGGAGAACGAAATGTCACTTGCTTAGTCGAGTAATGAATCTGTTCTTTGTAGTCATGATTCTGTTCGTCTTTCATTTCTCCACTCCCCTTTTCCTTAAATTGCCTCATCCCTGAACGGGTCTGTTACCCGACCAAATCCTCTTGATTACGCGATCCAACATAATTTCCCGTCTTGTTAGGGAAAAGGACGGAGACGAGGACAAGTACCAAGATCCCCACAATATAAGCAGGAATGATCGGCCTCCAGCCAAGTGGATTGTCATTAAAGAGCCAAATCATACCAGTTAACGCCCCTGTCAGCATACTAGAAATTGCACCGGCTGAGCTTGCCTTCTTCCACAGTAACCCGGCAATCAACGGAATAAATGCACCACACGAGAGAGCAGTCCAAGCCAATTCCATATTGCCCATCGCTTTGTCATAGAAGGACGCGATTGCCCAGCTTATCACTCCAAGGAATAATGTCAGCCATATATTGATTGAAAGTTTTCTTTTTTCTTCCAGCTTTTCGAAGTTTACAAAGTACTTGCAAATGTCGTTCGTAATAACGGCAGATGCTGCGATCAGGCAAGCAGATGCGGAGGACATCAAAGTGGCCAATACAGCAGATATCGCTAGACCCTTTAACCCGATTGGGAGAATGGTTCCAATGAGTAACGGTGTTATCATTTCCGGGTTTTCAACATTTGGACCGAGAATATGGTAGCCCAAGATCCCGATTAATGGCATCGTAATGGCGAAGAATACAACCCCACCGGCTGCCCAGTAACAGGAATTTCTCGCGACCTGTGGACTTTTCGCGCTCATTATTTTTTGAATGATATCAAATGAACAGAATATAGCTGGAATCGCATAAAGAATTTGAGCAATCACGGTAGAAATTTGACCGTCTTTTACCAATGTGAAATATCCCTCTGGTGAAGTTTTGATTAAATTGGTGATGCCTCCAGTATCCATGACACCTACGGCGATCAATGCGGTTACACCTGCAAACATCACGAACATTTGGACAAAATCTGTAATAAAAACAGCCCATAAACCACCGAGTACGGTATAGGTTACGACAATGATTGAGAAAGCGAATATCCCAATCTTGGGATCCCAGCCCAGCAATACAGAAAAGAGCAATCCTCCACCTACGATTTGTCCAGTCGTAAATGCGATTTCCGCAATTGCTATTGTTATCGAGGTAAACAGCCTGCTTTTTTCGTTGTACCTGTTTCCGAACCATTCAGGGAGAGTTTTACTTCCGATCGCTTCCCGTAAAGGTTTAGCGCCGATTAATCCAAGAACGATAAAGGTTACGATATTGGAGATAATCCACCAGCCTCCCGAATACCCGATCGAGTAGCTAAGCCCAACAAATCCGATGATGGAGCCAGCTCCGATTTGTGTTGTCAAAAGGCCAGGGGCTAGGTAGTGCGTGGGTACTTGCCTCCCGGATAAAATATGATCTTCATAGCCTTTCAGCTTTCTTCCAGCAAACAAACCAATTGCAACCATCCCGAGCATGTACGCCGCAATCACAATCCAGTCTAAAGAACCAATCGTGAACATCCTTTTCCCATCCCTTCGCTCCATTTTTTATCCTTACAACATTTTTGCCTCCCCCCTATTTGCTTTCCACTGTCAGAACTTGAAAGTGGACTCATTTTTATATACATTGCAAATTCGATACCAACCGGATAACCGGTGTCAGCTTGCTTGAAAACAGGTAAAAACGAAGCGCTTTCCATAAATTGTTTAAAAATTCAAACAGCAAAAGAGAAAAAATTCTACAAATTGTAGAATTTTCACACAATTATTTTGACACACTTATTCGTTTTGCTGAATCAATCCCTCGTCGATTAAATAAGCATTTGCCACTTGGGCCACATCCCTATGCAGGGCGTCAACTTGATAAGTAAGCTCTGCGAATTTTTCCTTCGTGAGGCTATCGCTTAATTTATTTAGAAGACCTTTGAGGCTTGGGTAATCTGCAAGTGTTTTTGCTCGTATCACAGGCACTGCCTGATAAGGTGGAAAAGCATGCTGATCATCTTCCAGAACTGTCAAATGATATTCTCTGATTCGACCGTCAAATGCTATGCCAACCCCCACCTGAACGCGTGCATCTTTGACGGCCTGAAAGACCAGTGCATTTTCTGATTGGAACCAATCCTCAGGTTGGATGGCAAGACCGTATACCTCATCCAGCTTTGCCTTTCCATCATCTCTTTGAATAAATTCAGCATAGGCGGCTGCCTTTAACTTGACACTCGGTTGTCTGGAGTAGGTAGCCAGTTGGCTTATCGTGTTGATATTGCGTTTTTCCGCTAACTCCTTGGAAATGAGTACTACCCACGGGCTGAGAAACTGGCTGGGATTTAGCCAGATGAGTCCCTTTTTTTCATCTTCCGTAGCTACGGTTCGGTATGCCTCGCCAGCGTCCATAATTGGTGGTTGTTGTTGATAAAATATTCGTGCCGTGTTAGCGTACTCCCAATACAAATTGATCACGCCTGATTCCAATGCTTTCCGAATCGGTTGACTGTCTTTAAAAACCATTTCCTTTACCTGAAAACCTTGATTGCGCAATAAAAACGCTGTTAATTTTCCATAGAGGATTTGTTCCGTGGTGAAGGACTTTGATCCAATGGTTATCAAGGGTTGTTGATCAATTTCTAGTTGCTCCTTACTTGCTTGGATATTCGATTGACGATTGGTACAGCCAGCCAAGGTCCCTATCAACAGCATACATAATAGTACCAAAAGCAACCTGCTCTTTTTCGCATGTGTGCATGAAATATCATGGATACTCATCATTCTGAGTCCTTTCTTGCACTCTCTTTTTGCTTTTTCAGCTTGTAGATCAACGTATGGCGGGAGATTCCCAGTTGTTCCGCCGCTTTTGTTTGGTTTCCTCCAGCTTTGGCAAGGGCTTGTTGAATTATTGTTCCCTCTACTTTTTCTAGTAACTGATGGAGTCCTTCTTCTCCTTCAGGCATGATTGGAAGTGACTGTTGTTCCCGTGGCTCCACTGGGCTGTTGTTTTTTTTCAGGTTAAGATGTGCAACCAGATCCGTTTTCTCTATGACACCGGATCGTTTCAGAATGTGCAATCGTTCCAATACGTTTATCAACTCACGGATATTTCCCGGCCAAGGATAAGAAGAGAGAGCTTCACAGGCATCTTTAGCTATCGCAATCTCTTTTTGATACTTGTTGTTTAGTTTGTGTAAGTAGTGCTGCACGAGCAAGGGAATGTCTTCGACATGTTCACGCAATGGCGGAATTACTACCTCAACCACACTCAAGCGATAATACAAGTCTTCCCGAAACGACTTTTCCTTTACAAGCTCCTGGATCTCCTTGTTGGTGGCGGCGATAATCCGTACATCGACAGATTCATAAGAAGTTGAACCTAGCTTCATAAAGCGTTTCTCCTCGATCACGTGAAGTAGTTTGGCTTGCGTGTTTATTGGAATTTCACCAATTTCATCAAGGAAAATACTCCCTTTATCCGCTAGGGCAAATTTGCCTCCTCTTGTTTCCAATGCACCGGTAAAAGCCCCTTTTCGATAGCCGAACAGTTCACTTTCCATCAGGGATTCCGGTATCGCTGCACAATTTATTGAAACAAATGGCTTGTCTGACCGATTGCTTTGGTGGTGAATCCATCTGGCCACTGCTGTTTTCCCGACTCCACTTTCCCCTAATAGTAAAATATTTGCATCGGTCTCCATTACTTTTTGCAAGACATTGAAAATTTCTTTCATTTTGCAACTCGTGAAAACAATATCAGAAAAAGCAGTGGGGTCTTGCAAATTCTTTCTTCCTCTTTTGGGGATCGCCAATTTGACCGCATCGACCAAAGTCTTCAGCTCCACCGGTTTGCAGAGATAATCGACAGCCCCTATTTTCATTGCTTGAACAGCGTTCTCCACATTCCCATATGCGGTCAGAATGATGGCGGGAATGTCAGACTTGATCTCTTTTATTTTGAGTAGCAGTTCGATTCCCGTCATGTCCGGCAACATATAATCAACCAGTATCAAATCGATGGTCTCGCTGGTCAAAGCTTGAATGGCATCGTGTCCGTTATGAACCTGAATGGTTCCAAACCCTTCTTTTTTTAGCTTGTGCGAAATGATCCGACACAGCTGTTCCTCGTCATCAATAATCAAGACCGTATGTAGTGTTGACATGCTCGTTCCCACCTCCATGACTGTCTTTTGGGAATTTGCACCATACAATGGTACCTTCTGCTTCCCGACTTTCGATTGACATGCATCCTTCGTGCTCAATGACAATGTCTCGAGCGATGGTCAAACCAAGACCGGAGCCATTCTCTTTCGTTGTAAAGAACGGATTGAACAACCATTCAAGCTGGTTCGCCGAAATACCTTCCCCAGTATCACGGATTACTACGACGATCCATTCTCCATTCTCTTGCAGTTCTCGTTGCCATTGTATCGTTAAAGTACCTCCATTTGGCATCGCGTCGATGCTGTTAAGTACAATGTTCAGAAAAACCTGCATAAGCTTGTCTTTCTTCCCCATTATTATCGGATATTCAATCTGCTCCTCCTTGCAGACACGAATATTACATTCCTTCAATTTTATTCGTAGTAGATGAAGAACTTTATCCAACAATTCATCAAGGCTAACCGTTTCCCACTCATCATTACTGCTTTTCGCAAATTGAAGGAAATCATTCGCGATTCCGTTCATTCGACCCACGACCTGAAAAATGTCGTCAGTTAGCTCACGTATCATCTGATCAACAAACTGTTTTTCTTGTACTTCTTCCTTTAGCAGTTCGGATGCACCTGAAAGAATCGCTAAAGGGTTTTTTATCTCATGTGCAATGCCTGCGGTGATTTGTCCGATTGATGCGAGTTTTTCCCTTTGTTTCGCGTAAGCTTCTAGCAATTTTTGTTGGGAAACATCATTTATAACGACAAGAATACCTGCAATGTCCCCCTGCTCATTAATAAACCGGGTCATGATCACCTTGATAATATGCTTATTCCCCTGCACGTCAACAAGAGTGCTCTCCGTTTCGTGCGACGAGTCCGTAGAATTGAAATCAATCACAATGCGTTCGTCCTGCGTTTGATTTATTGTTAAATCGGCCCAATTTATACCGATCCCCTGTTGGGCAGGTATACCCGTCAAATTTTCAAATTGACGATTGAAATAAGTAACGACGCCATTATTATCTAACGTAACAATCGCAAAAGGGATCCCTTCGATGATATTTCGTAAATACTGCTCCTTTTCTATCAGCATCCGCTGCTTCTCTAAATTGCTTACCCCCACCCGAATAAAGGTCCTCATCAGCAATCCCAACTCATCCGACGAGTGGTACCGCTTGAGACGAGAAATTTCTCGTAAAGACGCCTCTACCGTATAATTCTGAGCAAGATGAGTAAGTCGGACGACAGGGGAAAGTAGGTAACGCATTCCCAAGCCAATGAGACAAAGTGAAAATAGTAGAATTCCGATGAAACTGAGCGTCAGTAACATCGACTGGCGTAATACAGGTTCAAAGGCAATTCGCTCCGGGACACCAATCACTACCCCCCAGCCATCCTTCAACAGCTTGTAGGATAAAATACTCGCCTCCCCTTGGTATGCTTCTCTTGCGGTTCCATAAGATTCAATCAAAAGGTTCCTCACATGATGAAAACCGGCATAATCCCGATCCCACTCATTGGAGTCAGTAGATGCGATTACCTTTCCATGGCGATCAACAATATAACCGAACCCACCGCTTGACATGCTGTGTATTTTTAATACTTCTGACAAGTACTCGCGGCTTAATTCGGCAACAAGCACCCCGGCGAAACGGTTACTTTCAAGTAGAACAGGTACGGCAACCGTGATGACCGACTCGCTGCGAACATTTTTGTGTATATCGGATACTGTGTAGTTTTGTGTCCATCGCGCTTCCTCAAACATCGGATAGGGAAATATCTGTTCGTTGGGGCTTTCCATAAAAGGTAATTCAAAGCCGATCCGGCTCTTTTCATCCAGGTAATAGATTGCGTGGACAAATGAACTCCTTGCTATAATTTCACGACTGTTCGTATACATGGAGTTGAGATCCAGTTCACCTTGTGCATGATTGCTTACAAGCTGCAGCTGAAGCACAACATCGCTCAATTCCGTGTTGAACCGCTTCGCCACGGCATCTGCACCAAAGGCATTGTTCGTGATAATATTTGTTTCGAGTATTTGATGGGAGTTACTCATGATGACTTGATAGAGAAGAATAACAGGAATAACCAGAATAATGCAATAAATCAGAATATACTTTATTGTAATACTCGAGACGACTGACTTCAGCAATGGCTTTTGCAAACTCATGCGATCCCACCCTGAATGCGACATGACCTGTGAATTTGTTTGGTGAACATACAGATAAGAACCTTCATATATGTCCTATCATCATAAAGCTTTTTCATCGTGAAATCATCTAAAACTCTCCGATGCCGTACCTTTTGCTGGTAACTCCTACGAGTAAAAACTTCTTACAATCCTTCCATACCCTTTTTCGATTATGTGGGGTACAGCTAAAACGGACCGAATCATTGAACGGACTCACGGACTACAAAACTCGACACCCTCATTCAAAGCGAAGTATCCCTCATGTGCAAAGAAAATATTGTTTTAGACAGATCTAAATAATGTTTTGAGAAAAAAATGAATAAACCTATAATCCATCTAAGGAGTATAGGTCTCAATAGGCTTAACCAGCCACGGTTCAAAGGCAATTTGCACTTATCTTCTCAAGTGTGATTCTATCCACAAACCTATTGAACTTTTCTTTACCTTTTGCATTCTCTTTATAAAAGCTGATAATTTTTGTAATTACTTGGGGCAGTTCTTCTTCCGATACCCCCGAAACAAGCAGCTTTGCAGGGACAGCCTTTAAACCTTTTGCTTCTCCCCCAATATAAACGTCGAAGGTATTCCGCATCTTGACAATTCCAATATCTTTTAATAATGGTTCACTTGTACCAAGAGCACATCCAGCGTACCCCACTTTGATTGGTGTAGGAGTTTCAATTCCCGCAATGGCCTTGTTTACTATTCTAGCTGTTTCTAGACCGGCCTCTTCTGCTCCCTTGCAAAAGTTGCAGGCGATCAAACTCTTGGTTACAAAACCGGCCGGGTAAACTTCAAGACCTGATTGTTGAAGCGATGCAACTATTTCCTCTCGTCTTTCCAAAGGGATCTCAACATAAAGTTGTTTGAATGACGTCATTTCAATCTTAGCATCGGTACCCACTACTTTTCCAATAGTGGCAAACTGCTCTGGAGTAAAAAGACTTCCTCCGCCCTGAATGACTGGTGTCACGGCTATTTTTATTGTTTCTCCCATAAGCATACTCCTCTCTACAAACACATCATTTTTTGGATGTTCGCTAGGTTTAGCGCACTTTAACTTTCGCAATCGAAGAGCGTTTAGAACAACAGATACCAAACTTAATGCCATTGCTGCTCCTGCTACCCATGGTGCCAACAAGCCAGTGGCCGCGATTGGAATGCCGAGTGTCTTATAGCCGAGCGCCAAGAACAGATTCTGCTTGATGTTGCTCATGGTTTTCCGACGCATGACAATCGCATCCGGAATGCTCGAAGAATCACATCGAAGACCAAATTCGCGGTGTGCAAATACAGATGGAACAGTATAAATATTGCGACCAGGTATTTAGCCGTTTTTCTTACGATGACAGCTGACTGTTTCAATTTTGTATTGATTGTCTGGGATTCATTACCATCAACCCCTTCGAATCCAATATACCCCCCGACCCTATATAGCGTCAATGGTTTTTTACTATACCCTTGTACCCTATTTTCATCATTTTGTTGAGTGTCGTCATAAGTTCTGTCAACTGTTCCGTAGGTTCAGCGCGTTTTCTTTTACTGTATGTTTTCCACATTAACTTTACTTTGAATGGTCATCCTACCAAATGGAGGGATGAGCATGGATCGGATCAAAAGCTCCACATGTACTTTCCATTGAAGAGAGAAAAAACGTACTGGAAATCAGTAATATGTTTGTAGATATTGGTGCTTCCAGCGAAGAAGAAGCCAAGAGTTTCGGCATAGAGGTGGGTGATCCGATTGTACCGATATGTCCATTTGAGGTAATGCCCAATCCCAAAATGCTCATGGCAAAAGCTTGGGACAATCGGGCTGGATGCTATATTGCTCTAAAGGTATTGGAACAGATTCAACGTGAGTCACATCCCAATACTGTCTTTTGCGGAGCTATTGTTCAAGAAGAAGTGGGCTTACGGGGGGCAGTTACTTTAGCTCACAAAATTTCGCCAGATATTGCATTTGCCCTCGACGTTGGGGTCGCAGGAGATACTCCAGGAATGAACCATAAGGAGGGTCATACTAAACTAGGGGCAGGTCCCCTTCTTAGTTTTTATGATAGCAGCATGATTCCTCATTTGAACCTGCGTGATTTTGTTATCGATACAGCAAAGGAACACGGCATTCCGTATCAGGCGGATGTCATGCCTGGTGGTGGAACAGACGCAGGTAAAATCCATATGGCTCATAACGGAGTACCGTCAATGGTAATAGGTGTTGCAGCTCGCTATATTCATAGTCACGTCTCCATGGTTAACCGTGACGATCTAGATCATACAGTGAAGTTACTCGTAGAACTGATAAAGAGGCTGGATGAGGATAACGTCAATCAAATAAAAGGAATGGATCGGCGAAAACCAATTACAAGATGAGGTATTTAGGTACCAACTGCAAAATATAAGGCCATCCTTGGTTGGATGGCCTTTCTTGTGCGATGTTCCGGCATTCCGGAAATTGATTTCCTTATAAATGTTGGATGCCTTTCAGTAATGCCCCTCCGTTGTGCTGTTCCTGAACCGGAAAAAACGACTATTCGGAATCCCCTATGAGCATTGACTGCATTTCAACCTGGAGAATACGTTCATAGAACGCTTTGTCCCATTCTTTGGGAGGTGCCTCTCTTTGTGAAACAATTATACAAGCTGTTGCAATACGCTTTGTAATGTGTTTGTTTCTTCAGCAGTTAGTGGAACCATTGGAAGGCGGACGCCGCCGACATTGATTCCTTTCAGATTTAGGGCTGCTTTCACAGGTGATGGGCTTGGGGCAGCAAATAGTGCTTTCATGAGTGGAAGCAGTTTGCGATGGGCTTCAGCTGCCTCTTGGGTATTTCCTTTTTTAAAGAGGTTGATCATTTCCTGCATCTCATTTCCAATGATATGGGAGGCAACGGAAACAATTCCTGCACCGCCGATGCTTAAAACAGGCAATGTTAAACCATCATCACCGCTGTATAAAGTGAAATCACTAGGTGTTTGGCTGATCACTTCTGTCATGGCATCTAAATTGCCGCTTGCTTCTTTTATCGCTACAATATTTGGAATCTGGGATAGGCGAACAATTGTCTCAACGGACATAGTAACCACGCTGCGCCCAGGGATATTATAAAGCATAACTGGTAAAGATGTTGACTCAGCAATTGCTTTAAAGTGCTGATACATACCTTCTTGGGATGGCTTGTTATAGTATGGGGCGACAAGCATAATTCCATCAACACCAGTTGCTTCAGCCTGTCTTGTTAAACTGATTGAAGCCCTGGTATTATTCGAACCTGTCCCGGCAATAACGGGTACTCTGCCGTCTACAACGTCTACTACAAATTTAATTAACTCTACCTTTTCCTCTGTTGATAAGGTAGGAGATTCACCTGTTGTACCTACGACTACCAATCCATCAGTGCCATTCTCAATTAAATAATTTACTAACGTTCTCGTCGCGTTAAAATCAACATCACCATTATGATCAAACGGTGTAACCATAGCGGTTAAAACTTGGCCAAAATACATTTTCCTCACCCTTACAATTATATTTTATAAATTAGAGGTGGCTAAGGGCTTTCCAAGTCAACGCAAAAAAGCAGCAACGAAGGCTCGCTGCTGCAATAGAAACATTAACAAAATCAAGTTCCCGTGCGTGAGATAGCCCTCCATATAGTCCCCTATATGACAGTTCTGTATTTATTCAATAGCAGAACCAGCTCTAAGACAAATGAGAATCTTAAAAGCTTCGGCAAATTCCCCTTTCCACAATCATCCCAGGACCTCATTATCCTCCAACTGTGTACTAATGGCCTTTGCGCCTCTATCCTCACTTCAAAAGGTTTGAAGTAAGAAAATATTTAATTAATGTTAAATATATCAGATTTGTCCTACTAATTCAAGGGGACAAATTTGAAAGAAGGATTCCCGCTGCTGACATACATAATCCTGAACAGCGTCACCGGCGACATCTGTCATGAAGACCGCTCCTGCTAGGCGATCTTAAAACCCTGATCGAATCCACCCTTTTTAGGTTAAACGCAAATCGATTTCCATGATTCCGAACAAATTTTTTCGATTTGCTCTACAAATCGATCAATATCTTCTCGTGTGGTATCAAACGAAGTCATCCAACGAACTTCAGACTTCTCCTCCGACCACACATAAAAGAAACTCACCTGTTGTAGCAGGGGGATATACTCCCGAGGAATAATGGCAAAAACAGCGTTAGCATCTACCTTCTGAGTAATTGTGATTTGAGGGATTCGTTCGATTTTGCTGGCTAAGAGCTTGGCCATTTCATTTGCATTATTTGCGTTTCGAAACCATAAATCATTCGATAATAATGCTTCAAATTGGGCGGCGATATAGCGCATTTTCGATCCCAATTGCATGGTTTGCTTTCGTATATATTTAAAGTCTTCCGCCAGTCCCCTATTGAAAAAGACGATCGCTTCGCCCATCATCAATCCATTCTTGGTACCACCGAATGAGAGCACATCTACTCCTGCATCTGCAGTAAATTCCTTAAAAGATAACCCTAGACTAGCCGCCGCATTGGATATTCTAGACCCGTCCATATGCAGAAGCATTCCGTGTTGATGCGCCAGATCCGCGATCGCTGTAATTTCTGCAGTTGAATAAACCGTCCCCAGTTCCGTAGATTGGGTAATGGAAATGACCTTTGGTTGACTGTGGTGTTGGTCACCAAATCCGTATAACTGCTTCTTGATGATCTCAGGGGTCAACTTTCCGTCTAAAGTAGGCAACGTAAGCGTTTTGCATCCGGTCAACAACTCTGGAGCCCCACACTCATCTACATGAAGATGCGCTGTTTCCGCACAAATGATAGATTGGTATGATTTTGTAATCGCTTTAAAGCTTAAAACATTAGCAGCTGTTCCATTGAAAACGAAGAATACGTCAATGTCATCTCCAAAGTGTTTTTTAAAGGTCGCTACCGCTTTTTCTGAATAGGAATCATTTCCGTAAGAGCTTGCATGTCCGACATTTGCGTCGATGATTGCTTGTACGATTTCGGGATGTATTCCTGCGTAGTTGTCACTTGCAAAACTCTTGAAATTACTCATCTTTTATTCCTCCTTAAGTTGTTAACGATTGTTTGAACTTGCACTAAACCTCTCAATTAGCTCCTTTACATCGTCTTCTCTACTCAACTAAACTCACCTCTTTATAATGATTGCATTCAAATTATCTCACAATTTACATTGGATAGGTTAACCTTTTTTACCTTCTCTTGTTACACTAAACTGCCCTGTTACTTACCATTCCGGGCGGCGCTTTCGCCGACATTGTCGGTCCTCTTCGCCTTACCATGTAGTTAAATCTCTGTTTACAGTGCTCCTATTTTTGGATACCTTTGAGTAGATCTTTTCGTTTTATCGCCTAGAAAAAGCGGTCCAATATTCACTCATCAACGTCGGATAAACCCTGTTTCTCAGCTCGAATCAATATATTGTTGAACACCGTTTTTTAATATAAAAAACCTACGATCCATATTTAAGATTAGATCGTAGGTTTTTGTGAAATCAAATGATAGTTTCTACAACATTCTACAAGTTATATTAGCTTACCCAGCCCTCGGTTAATGGGCAAGGGGGATGCCCCCCTTTTATCTATCAACTGCTTTTCCGATACACTGAATTCCCACTCATATAGGTCTCTGCCACACGGACCTCATCAATCTTCTCCGGAGAAATCTCCAGAATATCTCTGTCAAGCACAACAAAGTCAGCATAGTAACCTGGTTTAAGTTGCCCAACATCGGGAATTCTCGTGATTTCCTGGGCAAATCGGGTGTAGAGCATAATAGCGGTAGGCAATTCTACACGTTGTTCTTGACCTGTGTCAGTCCCATCATACGCCACTCGCATTACAGCCGACTTAATCCCGACAAAAGGGTTTACTGGATCTGCCCATGCTGTAGCAGGTGAATCGGATGAGAACGCAACCTTGATCCCTGCCTCCAACATCGTTTTAACCGGATACGTTTGTTTGGTTCTCTCCGAACCCAAGTTCCTAAGGTAGCTCTCGATTTCCGCATACAGGAAGATCGGTTGGGGAACAAAGCCGATTCCCATTTCTGCTGCCCGCTGTATAGCATGTGTAGTAGGCATTGCCGCATGTTCAATTCTGATTGATGGTGCATCTGTGAGCCAACCTTTTTGGTCATAAAACGTATTCACAATCAAATCAATCGCTTGTTCTCCCATCGCATGCACGACCAATTGAATTTTGTAACGTTTGGCTAATTTAGCAGCATCTAATAATTCCTGTCGAGAAGTTGTGCAAATTCCATAATTTTCTTTGTCACCCAAATACGGTGGGTCCACCCATGCTGTTTGTCCGGACACACTGCCATCTGCGAATAGCTTCACACCACCAATGTGAATGGGGTTTTCGTTGCATGTTTTATTCTTGTCCAAGCCAGGTTGTTTCTTCAAATCCTCCCACATATAGTATAAAACTGTACGTTGCTTGAGCCCCATTTCACGGGCTTCCTTATACATGTCCAAGTAGTCAAATGGTTCGCTACTCGCCATGAGATCTGTTATAGCTGTGATCCCATGTGCAAGTAGTTTTGGGCTTAACTCTGCAAGAGAAGCAACATTATCCTCCATCGTTTGCACCGGCATGACTTTATGAACTAGGTTTTTAGCATTTTCTCGTAAGACACCCGTGGGTTCTCCGTTCGCATCTTTATCAATTTGACCGCCTGGTGGATTTGGTGTGTTTTTATCAATTCCAGCAATCTCTAAAGCCAAACTATTTACAACAGCGATATGACCACATGTGCGGGTTACGATAACAGGAACATCCACTGCAGCTTGATCTAAATCCCAACGAGTAGGTGCGCGCCCTTCTGTCAATTTCCCTTCGTCGTAACCCCACCCCCGAATCCATGTATTCGTTTCTTGAAGTTCTCGCTGTTTCCGGATTTCATCAATTAAATCTACAATGGAGGTGACTTCCGGGGGTGTACACGCAATTTGCTTCTTTGTATCCGCTAGAGACAAGGGATGCAGATGAGCATCGATAAAACCCGGAAGCACTCTACGGTCTTGAAGATCTACGTATACACCATCCATATCTTTCAAATCGTCTTGCTCTCCAATCCAAACGATTCTGTCATCACGTACCACCATTGCACTCGCATATGGTTGTTCCGGATTGGATGTAAAAATTCGTCCATTAAAGTAAATATGGTCAACTTCTTTATTAATAGTCATTGAATTCTCCTTTTGGATAACAAGATTTTTATAACTCTTACAAATTAAATACAATTTCAGTTCCAACTTTTTGTTGACAATATAATCAACTTTATAAATATGCTCTCGTTTTTAACCTTTTATTTCTCATGCGATTGTCCGTTTTTTCATGCAACTTTTTCCTGAGCCTTTTTCTTGCTTTTCTTTTTAAGGTTGGCCTTGTAACGCCAAACAACCAGGCCTGTTATCATGAGAACAAGCGGCATCATGCCAAAGATGAAGTAAATCACTTTGACGATCTCGCCGCCAAAAAAGCCGTAGTGTAACGCAGTCCTCCATGTGTCGTACATACCTGCCGTAGTTTCGTTGGTTGGGTCTGACTTCCAGATTACCTTACCGGTATACTGGTCGATATATACACGCACATTGCCAAACAAAGTTGGGTCGTATCCGGTCGAGGACATATATACCTGAACCGCTTCTTTAGGCTCACCAGGTACATACATTTCGTTGGCTTGAAAATCAGGATACTCTTTTTTTGCGATCTTGAAGAATTCATCCAGCGGCATACGATTTTGACCGTTTGGAGTCGATTCGATAGCAACCGGTGGCGTGGAATAGGGTTGGCTGCCGAACCAGCCAAAAATCGTCTCGTCGAATACAAATGCTGCCCCTGTTAAGGCAAGGATCAGCAGGAGAGGCACGGAGATAATGCCTATGCTCTTATGAAGATCACGATTCAGGAAGTAAATCCCTTTATTGTAAATTACCTTAAAGCCCGAGACCCATTTGCGTATTCCCGGCCACCAGACGTAAATGCCCGTTACCAGAATGACCAAAAACACCAGACCAACAATACCGACACTGTAGATCCCGAATTCTTCGCCCAGGCCAAAGTCCTTTTTCATCAGCAAATGGATGTGTAAGTCATCTAGAAAGCCCATGAATCCACCGTAAACATCGTAACCACCCAGGACTTTTCCCGTTCCCGGATCGATCAATACATGTTTGTACGTCTCAATTTTGTTCTCCTCATTGTTTAGCCATAAACGGTATACTCCGCCAATGTATTCCGGAGTGTCAATAAAATTCGTATGATAGCCAGGGAACGCTTTGGAGGCGATTTGGGTGAGTTCCTCTACGGAAATGGTAGTTCCCGTTGGCGGAAGCGGTTTGTAGTAGTTGGAATGAATAGCAACATTAATCTCATCTTTAAAAACCAAAATGCTTCCACTGGTGCAGATGGCGACCAAAAACAAGCCTACCAGCAAGCTGAGCCACAAGTGCACCTTCAGCATGATCTTTCGCACGGTCATATAATGCCCTCCCAATTCTTACTGGTTTAGCTAACGCTTATAATTATTTGAGTAAAATTTTCACCGAAAATTCCGCAAAATCGGTCTAGACATTAAACCCTCCTATTTCCATTAATTTTCTACAGTTTTTCCTGAAACGCTTCGATGAAAGCGATAATGAGTTGGACGGTATACTCCATATCATCCAAATGCACATAGCCGGTTGCCGAATGGATATAGCGGGAAGGAATGCAGACGCATCCGGTTAATGTTCCTTTACCTGCAATGCTGATCGAATACGCGTCCGTGACACCATTGAGGATTGCCCCCTGCTGGTAGGGAATGCCACTGTTTTCTGCAACCTGTGCCAGTCTGCGGGTCAGCCGCTTGGGGACGTTGTTCCCTGCGCTGGTTCCAGGCACCCAGTCAAACAGCAAGATCCCCGGGCCTCCGCCAAACACCATCGGCAGTGTTTTTTCCTCTATATGAGGGGTCCCGCCTGCCAACCCGACATCAATCGCCAAAGCGACATCCGGTTGGATCGAAAAAGCGGCCACTCCCGCTCCACGCAGTCCCACCTCTTCCTGAACCGCTGCTACGGCATATACAGTGGGGACAATCTCCCTGTCCGCCAGCCGTTTCATTACTTCTGCCAAAACCGCACAGCCGGAGCGGTTATCCACCGACTTGCCGGAATACACTTTGCTGCCGTTAAGAAACTGCCCTGTGCGGGAAAACGTGATGTAATCGCCAGCTCTTACCCCAAGAGCAAGTGTCTCTTCTCTGCTGCGACTGCCCACATCTAAAAACAGATCTTCCAACGGAATCGACTGTCTCGCTTCCGCTTCCGTCACGATATGGGCGGGCTTGCCCCCTGTAATCCCATGCACCACGCCCTGCTCAGTCTGGATCGAAAGCACCTGATTGATGACCATTCTGCTGTCATGGTCTCCCACCGGCAAAAACGAGACAAACCCTCGCTCGTCAATATAGTTCACAATGAAGCCAATCTCATCCATGTGGGCGCAGAGCATTAGTTTCAGCTCGGGGTCGCTTCCTTTTTTGACGAAAAAATGATTGCCGAGCGAATCTGCATACGTTTCGTCCACATGTGCAGTCAACTGTTCCTTCAAATAGGCTGCAACCCGTTCTTCATCACCGGACACCCCGTGGATCGCATCGAGTTCTACCAACATCTGCTCCAAGTTACTCATTGCTCTGCCTCCTCATCCATTTGCTGCAAATTCTCTCTCATCATCCCGCCAACTGCTGCAATCACCGAATCGGAATCCTGCTCCAACCAACTAGCGATGCGCTCTTGAACGGCAACCGTTTTATCCTGACTCAGCTTGAAGGCCCCTTCCAATGAAGTGACGCGTATCTCAAAGGCAACCAATTCCCCCATCAGCTTGCCAGCATATTCGGATGGAATGTTCTCCCACTGTGTTTGATAGCCGGGTTCGAACGCTGAAATCGTTTTGAGCAGCGTTTGCACGACTCCTTCCGTACCCGAACGGATAACAGGGGTGCCGTATGCGTGAACTGATGCATAATTCCACGTAGGAACACCGAGTGGCGTATTATAAAATGCAGGGGTAATATAGGCATGCGGTCCCTGAAAGATCACGAGCACCTCCTCCTGATCACGCAATGCCTTCCACTGCGGGTTTGCCAATGCCATGTGGCTTACCAGTTTGACCTCATCATTCTCTCGCTCCACAATAAACGGCAAGTGGGTTGCCAACGGATTCGATCCGCCGCCGGTGACGATCGTGGCAAACGGATATGCCCTCATAAAGGTAAGCAGCTTTTGCTGATCATTCTGTCGATACGGTTTTGGAATAAACATGATGGGATCTTTTCTCCAATCTATTTTTATCGTTTCGCTTGGAAGACTTGCCGCAGTTCGGCCGCTATTTCTTCAAGCGCAATTTTACTTTGCTCCACGGACCCGGAATAGTTTAGAAAGCTGTGAACCATTCCGGCATATCGTTTCTTTTTCGCTTTCGTCCCAAATTTGTTCAAGCGATCGGCATATGCTTCTCCGTCGTCGCGGATCGGATCAAACTCAGCAGTGATCACCAATGCTGGCGGCAACTCAGCGAGACTTTCCGCAAGCATAGGAGAAACAGCAGGCAGAGCGCCTAGTTCCTCGTTTGCGAGATAATTGCTGCGGAACCAGATCATTTCATCTAACGTGAGATTGTACTTGTTACCACATTCGATGCAGGAGGGAGAATCGAATGAAAAACTAACGGCGGGATAGATTAGCAGTTGAAAGTTGATTGCGGGCCCACTCTTATCCCTTGCCAATAGAGATACGACTGCAGCCAGATTGCCGCCCGCGCTTTCGCCCCCAACCGCAATTCGCGAAGCATCCCCATGAAAAGACGAGGCTTTTTCCGATACCCACTTGGTGGCAAAATAGGCATCGTGCACCGCCGACGGAAAAGGATGCTCAGGCGCTAGCCGATACGCGACCGAAACGACGATGCACCCGGCATGATGAGCTAAGAATCGGCAGATGTTATCTGTCGTTTCCAAATCTCCCAGAACGAACCCGCCACCGTGAAAGAAAACCATGACGGGCAGAACACCCACAGCTTCGGGTGTGTAGATGCGGATCGGGATGTCTCCCTCAGGACTTGCAATGAGTGTATCAACTATGGACGCAACAGGTGTGATAATTTCTACCAGTTGTGTGCGCGAATAAGCAAATGCTTGACGAATCTCTTCGATCGTTGCAGACTCAAGCGAGGGGAAGCCAAGTTCTGATTGTTTTTGCAAAACCTTCTGTACCTGTATGTCCACCGGCATTACTCTCAACTCCTGTTCTTGACGTTTTCATGCTTCATCAGTCGTTCTCGTCCACATACGGACACCAATCCGAACAGCCCACGCCTGCTTTCCTTCTTTAAAAAAGAAGCGAATAGGAAAATTCTTGCCCTCCACAACCAGCGTGTGGCTGTCGGTTGCGCGTAACGAAAATTCCGCATTGCCAGAAATCGCTTTGGGCAGCTCCCTGTCGAGGAAAAACCGTACGCGTCCCCCCTCTGCCGAATGGTAGGTGCCCATCAGCCGCTGCAATTCCTCCAAGGATGCCTCGTAAGTTGGCTGCACGCTGCTTTTTTGCTCAAGCGGCAAGCCCAGAGCGGCGTTCACGGTCGCTAACCAGATTGCATCGGCAGACACATCCGATACATTCGTTAAAACAGCGACAACCAGTCCCTTCTCTGGCACAAGACCGAAATGGGAAGAAACTCCCGGTTGGGATCCGCCATGCTCCACCAGCGTTATTCCTGCATGATCGGGAACTGATTCGAGAGCATATCCATAAAAGCTGTTACGGTCAATTTGATGATGCGGACGCCACATTTCATTTGCAACACCGGCACCAACAACCGTTGTTCCCTGTCCAAGAAGCGCCTGTCCGTATGTGATGAGATCTCGCACCGTGGAACGAATGCCGCCACCTACCTCATAGTTGCCGAGCTTGGACCAGTTCACTGCTTCCAACTGATTATTTACAGCATTCTTTACATAAGGAATCGTCACATTCGATAGCTTCGCGAGCTCTTCCAGACTGAATGTGGAACGGTGCATCTGCAGTCGAGCCAAAATCTCTTCCGTCACATAACGGCGATACAGCCGACCAGTTAAACGTTCGATGATCGCCCCGAGTAGCAGGAAGGTGTCATTGCAATAGCTGAAATACTCCCCCGGCTGCCCCAGAAGCGCATATTCTGCGCTTCCGAGATATGTCAAATGCTCATCAAACCGGTTTAAGTCCTCACGTCGCCGCATTGGCGGCAGTCCGGTTGTATGTGTCAGCAAATGATGAATGGTTACGGTTCTCTGGTCCTCAAGCCCCTGCAGCTTCCAATCTGGAAGATGCTTCTGCACAGGATCATGCAAAGAGAGCTTCCCTTCCTGGGCCAGCTTCATAATGGCCAACGCGGTAAACGATTTGGTTACTGAACCGATACCAAACACCGTATCAGGTGTAACGGGATCACCTGTCGCAATATTGCGAACACCAAATCCCTTTTCGTAGAGGGTATTGCCATTTTGGGAGACAGCGATGGCGACTCCAGCAATTTGTTCGTTCTCCATAATTTCCGCCACATGCGCTTCAAGTGCTGAAACATTTATAACGTTCATGAACAAACCTCCCATGTTTATAAGGATGCGTCCAGATAGCTGGATTACTGAACAGTAGCCCATTTAAAATCGATGTTCCCAATCCCGTCAACAAATACGTTCTGAACTTTATCTGCTTTTACCCATGCTTGCGTATCAAAGTAAATGGGCATAATCGGCATTTCGTCCATCAGAAGATTCTCTGCATCAACCAGAATTTGCTTGCGCTTTTCTGAATCTGATTCATACGCCGCTTTGTCCAGCAGCTCTTTATATCGAGGGTTTTCCCATAAGGTTGAATTCATTGGACTGTCTTTTTCCTTCAGCTTCTCCAGGAATGTGACCGGATCATTGAAGTCAGCCAGCAGTCCCATTCGCCCGATTTGATACTTGCCCTGATGCAACTCCTCGATATACACTTTCCATTCCTTGCTTTCCAGTTTCACAGTCACGCCGAGATTCTTTTTCCATTGATCCTGAATGGCTTCGGCGATCTTTTTATGGACTTCATACGTGTTGAAGGAGAGTGTGATATCAGGAAGCTTGCTGATGCCAAGCTCTTTCATCCCCTCTGCCAATAGCTTCTTGGCCGTCTCCACATCGTTGTCCTTGAAATAACCGTCCGGTTTAAGTGTCATCGTGGACGGAACGAAACCCAAAGCTTGCGGCTGGCTGGTTTGCGTTATGTTGTCAATGATCAGTTTCCGGTCAATCGCGTAGGAAAGTGCCTTTCTGATATTGGCATTATTGAACGGAGGCTGACTGGTATTAAACTCGTACATGTAAATTCCCGCTACAGGCTGAACGACCAGCTTACCGGTATCCCGCAGCGACTGGACAGCATCGGATGGCAGAGTGCTGAGTGGCGCGCCAGCCCAATCCAGATCGCCTTGGTCAAACATGGACAACTCGGTGTTTTCATCCTCCACTCGGGAAAAATCAATTTTATCCAGCTTCACTTTTTCTTTATCCCAGTACTTATCGTTTTTAACAAAGACGATTTCTTTCTTTTGATCCCAAGTATCCAGTTTGAATGGACCGTTGCCAACGTGGGTTTGCGGGGTGTTCGCCCATTTCGGATTGGCGGATGCCACTTTCTCATCTATCGGAAAATACGTGGTGATGGCAGTCAGCTCAAGAAAGTACGGAGTCGGCTTTTCGAGCTTTACCTCAAGCGTTTTATCGTCAAGCGCCTTTACACCCACTTGATCCGCTCCAACCTCGCCACGGTTAAATTTCTCTCCATTCTTGATATAAAAGAGAATCGCCGCATAGTTGGATGCCGTTTTCGGGTCAAGGGCGCGTTTCCAGGCAAATTCGAAATCATGTGCTGTCACGGGATCACCATTGCTCCACTCTGCCTCGCGAATCTTGAAGGTGTAGGTAAGCTTGTCATCAGAAACGGTGTAACTCTCCGCTGCAGAAAGTTCCGGTTTGCCCGTATCTTTGGACACACGTGTCAACCCGTCAAAAGTCGCCATGCTCATCGCCATCGAGGGGACATCCTCTGCAAGCCCAGGGTCCATCGTCGGCGGTTCGGAGTGCAAATTCATGTGCAGCACTTTTTGGCCAGATGCTTGCTCAGCAGGGACAGATGGCTGTTGCGGAGCTGCTGGCGGTTCTGCCGGTTTCGCCTGTTCACCGGTTGAACAGCCTGTCAAAGCAGTTCCCGCTGCCAGTGCGAGGATTACGAAAGCCTTGCTCGCGTGCTTGCCACAGCTTCTGGTTATCCCAGTGAAAACCCCTCTCATATTCCCAATATTCTGCATTTTAAAAACCTCCCTTATCGTGGATGAATGGAAAACAATCTTCTCTTTTTTATTTAGGACGGCAGCGCAAAAAGTTTTCTGCCGTGAACCCTCTCACTTCTTCTTCTTTGTAGCGTTGCAACAGTGCATTTATCAGGTTGTCCATCATTCCTGCATGACCCAAGCCTTCAATCCGTCCAGGAATCGAAATCCCGTCAAAATCGGAACCGATACCTAGCTGCTTTACCCCTCCAATGGAACAAAAGTGGTCGATATGTTTAAGCAGATCGTCAATCGTCACGCTTCCTTCCTGTTTCACGAATTGTGGAGCAAAAAAGACATGGACCGTACCTCCTTTGGCGAACAATGCTTTTGCTTGCTCATCAGACAGATTGCGCGGATGATCAAACACGCTCCTCGCATTGGAATGGCTCGCAATCGGGTAGCGGGCCAGCTCCAGCGTGTCCCAAAAGGATCGTTCGCCCAAATGGGAAACATCCGTGAGCAACTTGTTTTCATTGTTAAACCGGACAAGCTCTTGACCAAAAATGGATAGCCCTGCATTGCGCGGTTCCAACACGCCGTCAGCAGCCCAATTGGCATAATTCCAGGTGAGGCCGACACAGCGTACGCCCAACTGATGCAAAATGCTCAACTTGTACAAATCACTGCCGATGGCATCCACCCCTTCCATTGTCAACATGACCCCGATTTCACCCGTTTGAAGCCGGTCGAAATCTCCCCATTCCCTGATCTGCTTCATGTCCGGGTTTTTTCCCAAGACTTCGTGATAGAAATAATGGACCTGCTGCATCACTGCCTGAAACTTTTGCTCCATTGGCAATTGGGGCGGCGCATATACAGCAAAGCATTGTACGTTAACCCCACCTTTCTTCAGCCGCTCCTTGTTTGTTTCAAGTTGGTCTGCACTGCTGTAATCCAGCTTGCCATTTGCCAGCCAAATCCTAAATAGTGCGTCGCAATGCAAATCAATGATCTTCATAAAGCCCCTCCTTTTGTCTGTTTTCCGTGATTCCGTTACAACTCGACAGTGACACCGACCCCCAGCTCTTTGGCACGTCGATATACATGCAGTGCCACGCTGAGATCTTGAACGGCAACACCAGTTGAATCAAACAGGGTGATTTCATGCGCGGATTGTCGCCCCGGCTTTTCTTTGCTGGTTAATTGGCCGATCTCCAGATAGGGTGTTTCCGGTTCAGCATTTTGCAGCTCGCCCATGCTTGTCGACTGTTCCCAAAGATCGCATACGACGATATCGAAAGCCCGATCAATCTCCAGCTCTCGTTTCCCTTTTGTATCGCTGCCCATTGCGTTAACATGGGTGCCTTCTCGCAACCAGGATGACTTGATAACCGGAGAAAAAGACGGAGTGGTGGTCACGACAATATCAGCTTGCTCCACCGCTTTTTGCGGACAATCCGTGTATCGTGCCGCAATCCCCTTTTGCCCAATCTCTTCGGCCAGTTTGCGCGATGATTCCTCCGTTTGAGAAAAAACAACCACCTCTTCAATGGGAAACATCTGCAGAAGAGCACTCAATTGGCTTCTGGCCTGTAACCCAGCTCCGATCAAAGTGACGGTTTTGCTGACGCTGCGGGCTAAATATTTGGCCGCCACCGCTCCCGCTGCTCCTGTGCGCAAACTGGTTAGATGATTGGCATCCAAAAGGCACATCGGTTCACCCGTTTCCGGGTCCAAAAGCAGCATGGTGGATTGATGGTTTGCCTTTCCTTTGCTTCCGTTTGCTTTCCAGAACCCACCAGCCTTCAGACCCACTGATTTCTCGTCGATTAAATAAGAAGATTTGATTCCAAAAATTCCGTTATGCTCCTCAATCAACTGACGAACAGCGGGAAACACGATACTCTTGTTTTCGTGCAGCTGAGTAAACGCACTCTCGACAATCTGAATCGCCTCTTCCTGCGTTACGAGATCCTTGAATATTTCCTGGTTAATCACCAATACATTCCCCATGATTACACTCCCGCATCTACTCTATTGATTGCATCCTCTAGCATGGACCTTGAACATTTTTTCAACCTTCCCATTCCTAATCGCATACGCCTGATCATAGAGATTGATGGTAGGGCATACATGATTGGGAATCACTTCAATGCGTTCCCCAATGACAAGGCTGGTGCCAGGTACGATCACCGCATGCTCATCGGAAAGCCGCCGGATCAAAAGATCGGGATGGCCCTTCACGATACCAAAGCCTGACGTTTTCACTATGCCGCTTGAACGCTGGTCAATGGTAAACGACTTCGCCCCGGCATCGGCAACAATCCGCTCCACTCCGCTTTTCGATGTGACGGTGGCAAGTACGGTCGCCGCACAAAAATTGCTGTGCCCAAGAAAATACGCGTGCGCCGCATCGTAAAACACATAGGTTCCCGGTCTGATTTCGGTAATATCCGGTAAAATCTCGCCCCCAAGCTGACTTAACGTGCAGCCAATGCTTTTTTCGCACTGAATACCCCATTTGTCTTCAACACGCTTGGATGCTTCAATCAGATCCCGTTGGGCACGGAGTGAAATTCGCTTCAATTCCTCACGATCCACTGCGTGATAAGCATGACCTTCATGCGTAAATAGACCTGCAAGTGATACTTGAGTAAATCTTCCGACAATAAAATCTGCAAGTTTCACCGCTTCCGGCGATTCCAATCCGCAGCGATGTTGTCCTGTATCTACCTCAATCATCAGACTTACGGGAACTTGATCTCCAAAAAAGGATGCGATTTGTTCCACCTGTTCAATCGAGTCGACCGCTACCCGAATCGTCGCCTTACCGGCCAGCGTTCGCAGACGCTCCAGTTTCTTTTTGCCGACAATTTGTGTGGCGATGAAAATATTATCGATTCCCTCGGCTGCCATCGCTTCCGCTTCACTGAGCTTTGCTACTGTAATTCCTGCGGCGCCATACTCGAGTTGCAAACGGGCGATGTCAGCCATCTTATGGGTTTTGGTATGTGGCCTCAGCTTCACCCCAGCAGCGTTGGCTTTCTCCTGCATGTGTTGCAGATTTTGCTCCAGACGGTCCAAATCCACTAACAGTGACGGCGTATCCAATTCTTCCAGCAACAACTCGCCCATTCTATCTAACCTCCTTACTCTTTTTGGCTTCGGATCTCATCCAGATAGCTGTAGAGGGTTACCTTTGATATCTTTAATTCAGCAGCTACCTTCTCCATTGCCCCTTTGATCAGGAATATCCCTTTTTTGTCCATAAACTGAACAATCTGCAGCTTTGCATCTTTATCCAACTCATCCACTTCTTTTTCGGTTATCATCCGGGTGATCAGATTGTCGACAATCTCCCAGACGTTTCCAACCACGTCTACCTCCCCTTCTTCAAGTGGCTCCTCATCCATGCGGATAAAATCTTCTATGAAATTTTTCATATCCACCATCGGTTCAATATCAACGTTGATGCAAAGTGCCCCAATCGCTTCCCCTTTTGCATCGCGCAGTAAAACAGTCGTCGATTTAATTGTTCGTTTATCTTCGGTTTCTGTACGATAATTCGCTACGACATCGTTTTGCAGCTTTTGAGAAAGCAGCACTTGGGTAATCAAATGGTTGAACGGCTGCCCAACGGCACGCCCAGTCACATGATTGTTTACCGTATAAATAACGGAGGACTGTGGCGTGCTTAAATCGTGTAGAACTACTTCGCAGACTCGTCCAAACGTCTGCGCGATCGCATCCGCAATCGGTATATAGCGTTTTAACTCTTCACTGTATTTTCCCATGTTTCACACTCCGCTTTTGGATATTCCATGTACACCTGTTACTTTGAATTATAGTTGGGCGCATAAAAAAATCAAGACATTTATATAATTTTTTCTATATTTTGTGGAAATTTTCGTCCTAAAACACGGTTTTTATATAAAAAGTCCTATGTAAAATCCTTTTATCAATAACTTTTTATACAAACGACCATTAGTACCACTCCCCCATCCAATCGGAACACAAATTCAGAAACACAAAAAGACACCCTATTGTGGTGTCTCGTTCTCGTCGTTTATTCTGATTACCCCGTCCGGCTAAGATAAGCTTCCAGCAGCGCTATTCGCTCTGGCCAACTTCGATCCCGCTGAGTTCTCTGTTCAGTACCTTAGAACTCTCCTTTTCGGTATAGTTGTGGTTCGCGACATGAAATAAATAAAGGCCATTTTGGCCCCTCTTCAGCTATAAGTGATTCAATGAAATCAATAATAATCAACTGTATGTATAATTATTTACTGAAAGCAAAAAGGACCCGAAGGTCCCTATTCATTGCCGGCAGTACCAGATACACCCTCGCAAATCTCTTCATTTTCCAGATTGACTCCCGCCTCATACATGGCAGAGAACTCAATATCCTACCTGAACGAATGTCATTCGTTCACCCACATATCCTGGATGTCCAAAGTCGCTAACGGATTAGGCTTGACCCCTTGAATGCGATTGTTGATAACCTGGAACGTTTTCGCAGAATATAGCGGAATCCAATAAGCTTCATCAACTACAAGCTTCTGGATGTCTGCATACGCTTGCTTTCGTTCTGTATTATCCATTGTTGTTGCGCCTTTTTCCAGCAGGCTGTCCAGCTCCTTATTGTGGATGCGGAAAAAATTCAAGCCGCCGATTTGATTGGAATTCATGAGCAGATTCAAAATATCGGGGTCATTGCTTCCATGATCCGTCGCCAGCAAATCAAACGCGCCTTTTACTGCTTGCGCTGAGGCCGTGGCCATTTCATAGCTTTGGATTTTTAGATCGACACCAATTTCTTTCAGCATGCTTTGCACAAGCTGATTTCCTGGCTTAGGATTGTCGATCATCATCATGAGGCTGAGCTCTTTCCCATCCTTTTCCCTAATTCCTCGCTCGTTGGTTTTCCAACCTGCCTCCTCTAGCAATCGCATGGCTTCCTCTTTGTTATACTTGTAGCCGTATTGCTCCACTGCCGGATCGTAACCAACCATGGTTGGCGGTATAGGTCCGTAGACAGGCACTCCTTCTCCCTTCAGGTCCGCGGCGATCAGCGCTTCCTTGTTGATTGCCAGATTCAGAGCTTTACGTACGTTGAGATCTTGCAAAATTTCATTTTCCATATTCATTCCGATAAAGTTCTCAACTGGCGGCGTCCCTTCCATAACGGTGAATTTCTTATCATTCTTGTACTTCTTCACGTCTTTTGCAGGTACGTTCGCGATATCAATCGTTCCACTGTCAAGCGCAGCCATCAGCGTCTGATTGTCTTTGATAAACTTGATAACGAGCCGATCTGGCCGCACAGGGCCTTTGTTCTCAACAAACGGAGGTGCCCATTGATAGTCATCGTTTCGTTTCAGCGTAATGGATTCCCCCGTCTTCCAGCTCTCGAACTTCCACGGTCCCACTCCCACTGGATTTCGTCCATAATTATTTCCGTATTTCTTTACCGCCTCCATCGATACAGGCTGATGGTATCCTCCATAGGTCAAGGCACTAAGCAGCGGAGCAGAAGATTGTTTCAATTGAAAAATCAGAGTAGAATCATCGGGTGCAGAAATGGACTGGATCAAAGCTAACTCTTGTCCGGTAAGCGGTGAAGCAGTTTTGGGGTCCATTGCCCGCTCCATGCTTTGCTTGATGGATGATGCCGTCAGCGGTGTTCCATCATGAAACTTCACCCCCGGGCGAAGCTTGAACGACCAGGTCTTTCCATCCTTGGAAATCGTGTACGATTCAGCCAGGTTCGGCTTCAGCTCTAAGGTGTATGGGTCCATAACCATCAAGGCTCCTCCCAGAAAACCGCCTACGAAGTTGCCGGCTGATATGGCTGTTTTTTGCGGATCTAACGTATCCGGCTCCGCTTGGTACCCGATTGTGATTGTTCCTCCCGTTTTTGGCGTCAGGCTGACATTCGTATTTGACTGTTGATCGGCCGTTTCTACTGATGGGGGTGCAGAAGTACATCCCACTGTAGAAATGGCGAGTAAACATGCAAACAACATAAATCCTTTGCGAAAATCCAAGCGCTTTCGTAACATTGTGTGCCTCCTAGTTCATGCGTTGCCAGTTTTAGTAGCGCATCATTTATTTCCAGACTTCTTGATACACTCGGATAAAGTTTTTGCCCATGATTAGCTCGATGGCTTCATCTGAATACCCTCTTTTGGCAAGTGCCTTGGAAATCCCCGGTACTTGGATGTGTCCTTTTACTACGTCAAAATCTTTGCGCGAAGCCTGCGCGATCACATCAGGCGATTCGTACTTCATGAATGGCTCGATTATATCCAGGCCGATTCCGACATGCTCTACTCCAACAAGCGCAGCTATATGGTCTACATGGTCCAGCAAGCCCTCGAGATTTGAATCGTCATCATCATCTGCTACAAAAATATTTACACCATTCATGCCGATCACCCCATTGGTAGAAGCGATCGCCTTGATTTGTTCGTCTGTCAGATTGCGCATAGAGTCCACAAGTGACCGACAGTTGGAATGGGAGGCGATGATTGGCTTTTTGGCGATCTCCACAACATCCCAGAAGCCTTCATCGTTTAGATGGCTCACATCGATGATCATCCCCATCGCTTCTGCCTCTTCAACCAGTCGCACGCCAAATTCGGTTAGTCCCCCTTTTTTCCCCTCACGCACAGGAGAAAAGTGGCTGCCGTCTCCAACGAAGTTGCGTCGGCTCCAGACAAGTCCCATAAAACGTACGCCAAGCTCATAGAAGATGCGGAGCATACTCAAATCGTTGTACAATGGTTCTGCACCTTCCAAAGAAAGGACAAAGCCGACTTTCCCCGCTTTTTTTGCATTTTCGATATCATCCACACTTTTACATACCATGATTTTGTCAGGTGATTCATCCGCCTCTGCATGCAACGCACTTATTTGCTGGAGCGCCTTTCGCAAGCCCATCTCTGGCAAAAATTTGTTTTCGATATAAATTGCAGCGACGATGGTATGTACCCCGCCTGCCACAAAACCAGGTAAATAGTCCGATACAATGACGTTTCTTTTGCCATGCTCCCGTTGGATTGCCACATCCATCAGCAGATCAAAATGAGCATCAATTACGTGTGTCATGCGCTTTTCCATCTCCTTTTCCTTGGCTTTCTCATTTATCTCAAATTTTCAGCAAAAAGGGGTTTTTAAACACAGCGAATATTCAAAATATAAAAACAATAAATAACAGTAACCTTATTGAACTCACTCATTGAAAATTTGCTCTAATATGATTGAAATCATTCCTTGCTGCTACGTAATGATCCTCCAGTTTTGCTAACTCCTGCTCCGACTGTAGAACATCACCGATGCTAGCCGTTCCCTGCTTAAATCGAGAGATCCTCTGGTCATAGTTCTCGCTTGCGAGCTTTACTGCATGTTTGCATGTTTGCAGTAATTGATATCCGTCGCGATATTTTTGATACAGGGTGTATACCGCATATACATCCTCTTTTTTTGAATGCTCCAGCTCGACTTTTAATTTTTCCAAATTGTTTGTCGCGATTTTCCCATAAAAAGTTGATACAGCAGAATATTTGTTGATCAACGCTACTCGTAACTGTGCGATCTCCATATCTCCTTTTGTTTGAGCGATAGCAAATGAATCGGTTTGTAATGAAGCGATCGCATCTTCAAATGAAATGGGAGGGTCTTCAGTTGTCACTTCATCTTCAGTCGGGAACAGCCATTCTTTCTGCGCATCTACGCCCAATATTTCATTTTGCTTGATTTTTGTCTCTCCCCACGTGCTTTGAGCCTCAAACCATTCAACTTTTGCAATCGATGCAATTGCTTCTGCCTGCATAACATCTACGTTAGACACAGTCGTGTTCTTACTGCTAGTTGCGTTTTCTTTTGCCATTTGGACCAATTCATTCACTCTGTTGTAACGGCGCTTTTTCGATTCCCGTTCGGAATATGCCTGTAATAAATCGTAATAGGAGAGTATGGCCTTTCCCCTTAAATCTGCCTCTACAGATTCTTTGTAAAGTTTACTGATCCGAGCATCCATTGCACTTTGTGCTTCTGTCACATATTTTTGTTCAGCAAATTCCAACGAATCAATTGAATCAGCACCAATGTTGCGCAGCTGTGATTTTACAATTCGTGCATTTACATCGTCATTTTCAGCATCAAGGCTGGCCAATGCCACTTCAGAATCAGCGGCGTTTACTAGTTTGATAGCCTTTTCGATCGTTAATATTTCTGCATTTTGTTGTGGCTGGGTTGTTTCGGCAGCTATGCTCGGTACTGCTGTAGAGAAACTGAAAGACACTAGAGAAATGAAGGAAACAATCCAAGGAAACTTTACTCTTATTGTCATTCATCTATCACCCTCACCATGTTTGATAGAGGCAAGGCTGTCTATTTTGCCCAGCCTTGCCATACGTTCCTTTGAAAAACAACCGTTTCGACTAGACTAGGTTTTCAGGATTCAACTGTTCTAATTCTGGGATAACGAACCGTCCATCTTTTCGGATCAACCGATCGTCGAACCAGATCTCTCCCCCACCATACTCCGGACGTTGGTTCATGACCATATCCCAGTGAATCATGGAATTGTTACCATTTGGAGCAATGTCATAGCATTGTCCCGGTGTGAAGTGGAAGCTGCCATCAATTTTTTCGTCAAATAAGATATCCTTCATGGGTTCCCGAATGAAAGGATGTACCCCCAGTGCGAACTCGCCAATAAACCGAGCACCTTCATCCGTATCCAAAATGCCCGTCAATCGCTTCGTATCATTAGCTGTCGCATTCACGATCTTCCCGTTTGCAAACTCCAGACGAACATTTTCAAACGTAAAGCCTTGATAAGGAGATGGCGTGTTAAATGTGATGACACCGTTCACCGAATCTCGTACCGGAGCAGTAAATATTTCTCCGTCGGGTATGTTCTTTTCTCCCGCACACGGAATTGCTGGGATGCCTTTGATCGAAAAGGTAAGCTCGGTGCCTGGTCCGATTATTTTCACTCTGTCTGTTCTTTCCATCAGCTCCTGCAGTGGAAGCATGGCTTTTGCCATCCTAGCGTAATCCATCGTGCATACATCAAAGTAGAATTGTTCAAAAGCTTCAGTACTCTTGTTTGCCAGCTGAGCCACAGATGGATTGGGATAACGGAGATAGACCCATTTTTTCTGGAGACGAACCTCTCGCACCGATTTGGTAAAGGAAGCGGACAGCTTCAACTGCTCATCTGGCACATCGGACAGTTCATTGATATTTTTCCCGCCATCGATGATGATATAGGCTTGCATCTTCTCCATCTGATAGCGATCAATCTCAGCCAAAGTCCGGAACTGTTCCGTGGTTCCTTCCAGCAACAGCTGGCGATTTATGCTGGTATCTCGCAAGTTTACAAAAGGATGTCCTCCCGCTTTATGGACAGCTTTCACAAGCTCTTTGATCAGAGCCGTGTCGATTTCAATCGCTTCAATCAGTACATTGTCCCCTGGCTGTACATGAGTAGAGTAGTTCACTAGCACATCCGCCAATTTGGTAAGTCGTGAGTCCAACATTGATCACTGACACCTCCGCAATCTTTTTTTATTCTCCCGCCATCGAATAGAGATGGCAGGCGACCATTCTTCCTTCCACTTCTTTCAACAAAGGTGCTTCTGTTTTGCAGACATCCATACATGCCCAGCAACGCGTATGAAACTTACATCCTTTGGGAGGATTGGATGGTGAGGGTAAGTCCCCCGTTAACAGGATCCGTTCTTTTTTTTCATCTGGATCAGAAACGGGAACGGAAGAGAGAAGCGATTGTGCGTACGGATGCATCGGTCTTTGAAACAGCTCTTCTTTTTTCGCCAGCTCTATGACTTCGCCCAAGTACATGACTGCTACTCGATCAGCAATATGTTCGACGACTCGTAAATCATGAGAAATAAAGAGGATTGTGAGGGAAAACTGCTCCTGCAAATCCTGCAGCAAATTGAGAATCTGAGATTGAATCGATACATCCAGAGCGGAAACCGGCTCGTCGGCAATAATAAGCTTTGGTCTGAGCATCAAAGCCCGCGCAATCCCGATCCTTTGCCGTTGCCCGCCTGAAAATTCATGCGCGTATCGTGAGAGGTGCCTTTTGCTCAAACCGACAATTTCGATCGTCTCTTCGATCAGCGATTGTCTATCTTCCTTTGGGATGTGATGGGCAATCAGCGGTTCTGTTAAAATGTGCTGAATCGTCAGCTTAGGATTCAGCGTATCAAAAGGATTTTGAAATACCATTTGCATATTACGCCTTACGTTGTGCATGTCGGCTTTGGTAAAGGTACGGATGTTGTTGCCTTGGAACACGATCTCGCCATCAGTCGGCTCAACCAAGCGCAAAATGCACCTTCCAAGAGTCGATTTGCCGCATCCTGATTCCCCGACGATGCCCAATGTTTCTCCTTCGTTTACCGTCACATTCACGCCGTTGACAGCGTGTACATAGGTTGGCTGTTGGAACCACCCTTTGCTGGCGAGAAACCGCTTCTGCAAATTTTTCACTTCCAAGAGAGGCGTCGTCATACATTCACCGCCGATCTCTTATCTAATTCTTGATACAGCCAGCACCGACATTGGGACTGCTCATCCACAGCCATCAACTGGGGATTCTGTTCGGCACAAATGGGCATGGCTTTATCGCATCGCGGAGCAAAGCGGCAGCCTTTGGGATATTCGTCTGGGGCCGGTACACTTCCGGCGATGCTGTTCAGACGCTTCTGTCCTTTTGCCTTATGCGGAGTGGAATGGATCAAGCCGATGGTGTATGGATGCTTCGGGTTTCGCAGCAGCGTACGGACATCTGCTGATTCAATGACCTGCCCCGCATACATCACCATCACCCGGTCACAAGTCTCGGCAACAACTCCCAAATCATGTGTGATCATGATCAGAGACATGCCCAATTCCACGCGGACTTTTTGAATCAAATCCAGAATTTGTGCCTGAATCGTCACATCGAGAGCTGTTGTCGGCTCATCCGCAATCAATAGCTTCGGGCTGCAAGCGATCGCCATCGCAATCATGACACGCTGTCTCATCCCTCCAGATAAACGATGAGGGTATTCGTTGTAGATTTCATTCGCTCGTGAAATCCCTACCTGTGTAAGTAGCTCAATCGACTTTTGCTTTGCTTGCGCGCGCTTCATACCTTCATGCTTTTCGAGTCCTTCACTCATTTGCTTGCCGATTGTCAAAACAGGATTAAGCGCGGTCATCGGCTCCTGAAAGATCATCGCCATTTCTTTTCCTCTGATTTTTTGCATCACTTTTTCGTTAAACGCCAATAGTTCAGTACCGTTTAACTGAATGCTTCCTTCAATTTTTCCATTCTTCCCGAGCAAGCGCATGATAGAGAGGGAGGTAACGCTTTTCCCGCACCCAGACTCTCCAACGATTCCCAGGGATTCTCCTTTCCCGACGTACAGAGAAAGATCATCCACTACCTTGAATTCTTTATTATTTTTTGTAAACGTAGTTGTCAAACCGTACACTTCCAGTACGTTAGTCATGTTGTCCCCTCCTTGCAACTGAATGAAAGCTGATTTTTTACCGTGTCTATGCTTTCGGGTCAAAAATATCGCGTAGGGCATCGCCTAGCATGTATACGGTAAAAACTACGACAGTTATCGCGATTCCCGGAAACGTCGCCAGCCACCATGCTTCCCCCAAATAATCCTTGCCTTCACTCAGCATCGTTCCCCACTCAGGAGTAGGCGGTTGCGCTCCAAGGCCGATAAACCCGAGTGCGGATGTACTTAAAATTGCGCTTCCAATGAACATAGTCGTATACACGATTAGTATATTAGAAATATTTGGAATCAGCTGATTGATAATTATCCACCAGTTGGAGCTTCCGATTGACCGACTTGCTTCCACATACCCTGCTCCCTTGACGGTTAGAGCTGCCCCTCGGACGAGGATAGAAAAAGCGGGTACGGACGAGATGCCGATTGCAATCAAGGCATTTTCCTGACTGGGCCCAAGGACTGCTACGATCGCCAAAGCCAATACAATCCCTGGCAACGCGAGCAAGACATCCATGATCCGCATCATCACGTTATCAAATAATCCTCCCAAATAGGCGCTTGTCACACCGATGAGCGTTCCGGTTACAAACGTCATTGCAGACGCCATCACCGCTACTGTCAACGTCACCCTAGTTCCATACAGCAAACGCGATAATATATCGCGGCCAATCGCATCCGTCCCAAGCCAAAATTCCTTCGATGGACCTTGCATAAAAGCTTCGTAATACGTTTTGGTCGGATCGTGTGGAGCAATCCAAGGACCGATGATACCGATTACAATAATACCCAGCATCATCATGAAACTAAATCGTGCTTTCTTTTGTTGCATAATCTTTCCTAGCAATTCAAAACGGGGAAGAGACCTTTTTTTACGCCCTATCGAATCGACGGAAATCATTTTGTTGACCTGGCCCATACTACACTCCCTCTCGTTTTACCGTGTAGTCGATACGTGGATCAAGGATGGCGTACAACACGTCAATTACGATCACGACAAGAACGTAAATCGCACCGATAAACAATGTCGTTCCCTGTATCATGGGGAAATCCCGCGAGCTGATCGCTTGAATCGCCAATGTCCCTATTCCCGGCCAGTTGAATACTTGCTCAACAATGACAGCCCCGCCTAACAGTCCCGCGAATTCTAGTCCGATTACCGCAACAATCGGGATCATCACGTTGCGAAATGCGTGCCGCAGTAGCACAAGTCGCTCACTCATGCCTTTTGCACGAGCTGTGCGGATGTAGTCATTGGATAAGACTTCCACCATGCCCGCACGTGTCAATCGACTGATCGATGTCGCCATCAAAGTACCGAGCGTGAACGCAGGCAGTACGATATCCATGAATCCGGTGCCTCCTGCGATCGGAAACCAGCCCAAGTGCACAGAAAACACCAAAATCACAAGAAGACCTAACCAGAAACCTGGCAGCGCCATGCCAAAGGTTGACAACGTCATGATGAAGCTATCAATAAACGTATCTTTCCATCTTGCAGCAAGGACTCCCATGCCTATTCCGACAACAACAGCAACACCTAGACTTGCCACTGCCATTTTCGCCGTTGCTGGAAAGCGCTCTGCAATTTCCGTGCTTACGGGTCTTCCTGTCTTGAGTGACGTACCCAAATCTCCTTTTACTACCCCAGACGCATAGCTGAGATACTGAGTCACGAGAGGCTTATTAAGCCCAAGCTCTTCTCGCAGCGCCTCGATTTGTTCAACCGTTGCCCGCTGACCGAGCATAATACGTACCGGATCGCCAGGGATGAAATGAATGAGCATAAAGGTAAAAATCGAGAGTCCAAAGAGAACAATGACACCCGAAATAAGTCGTTTGAAAATGTATTGCTTCATGATGTGTTCACACCCATCCTTATGGAATGATGTACGGTCGTTCAAATATAATATTTTCGACTGCTTCAAGAGTCTTTTCCGTCCACTGATGTTCCTGATCCACGTTTGTAAGATAAATAATCGTTTTATCTGTCTCAATATATCGTCGTAACCAGCTTCGATACCCCGGCCAGCTTCCGCCGTGTTGGACCACTTTTCCTATCACCTGATCTTCTTTCAGTCGCCAGCCATAACCATAATTAGACATACTGTTGTCAGAAAGCCGCACTGGGGAAAAGGCTTTTTCTAGCGTTTCTTTCTTGACCAGTTTTTCTGTGTAAAGCGCTCTGTCCCACTTGCGTAAGTCATCCAGAGTTGAGCTGACAGCGCCGTCTCCCTGAATGCCATCCAGATGAATGACAAAATCGTGCTCACTTGATTCATCGGGCAACACAAATGCTTCAGATGGGGCAGAATATACATAACCATACGCGTAATGCTGGATCAACTGAGGAGAATATCTTCGGTTGTACACGCTCGTGTTGTGCATATTAAGTGGTTGAAAAATATGCTTTTGCAAGAAATCTGCAAATGGTGTGTCTGCTACGTGGTCTACAATGGAGGCCAATAAAGCATAGCCGGTATTGCTGTACTCATACTTTTCATTCGGTTGAAACAAGATGTCTGGTCGATGCTTTTGTAGCTGATCGAGAATGTCTTGATTCGTAGCAATTTTCGTTTTATCCCAGCAATGAGAAAATAGCTCCATGTAATCAGGCAAACCGGATGTGTGCACCAGTAGATTCTCTACGGTAATATTGGCATAGGGAAAATCCGGAAAGAAGTTGTCCACTTTATCTGAATAATCGAGCTTCCCTTGTTCTTGCAGGATCATGATGCCCATTGCTGTAAACGCCTTGGAAACCGATGCGAGTTCAAATACCGAATCCGGTGACAATTTTTCAGCTGTTTCCCGATTGGCCAACCCTATGGAGTTTTGATAGAAAGGGTTCCCTTCTTCCAAAATCAATAGGTTCCCGCTCCAATTGTTTTGTTCAGCAATTGTTGAAAGAAGCTCGTCAAGCTGGCGGCATCTCACATCACTTGCGTTGGCTCGCTGTGTCATTTTTCGTTTCCCCCACTCGCCTTATTTTCAAACGTATTTGCAGCTACCTCTTTCGAAAATTGTCTCCCAGCAAAAGCCATCCGAACAATCTCATTCTTCCCAGCTCTGATAAACCGTACGGAGGAATCTGTTCCAAAAGCCCGGACGACAAAAAGATCTTCAGCAAATGGTCTCAACACGTAGTTTTCTCCTAAAAAGGAGAGCATCAGTTGACCATTATCCAAGCTGATCGGCAATGTCCCAAACTCACTAGAGTGATAATCCCCCACGATTTGATGCAACGCTTCCTCAGATACGGAATAATTCTTGCTATCCAGATGAGAGGATTCAGGAGGACGGTTTTCCAGACTATTTAGTGCACCCGACATGATCGCCAGAACCGGCGACAATTCGATATTGGACAGCGCCACTCCGGCCAGTCCTGTTTCGGGAAAGAAGCACATATGAGCGGTAACCCCTTTTATACCACCACTATGTTCAACCAACTTTTTTCCATAGTAGTCAGAAGTGATAATCAAGCCGTACCCGTAAAACTGACCAGGTGTCATATCAGTCGGAAAATAAGGCGTCATCATCTGTTCTACACTTTCAGGTGTCAGGATACGGCTTCCCCCGGATGTAAGCCCACCTTTGCAGAACATGTCCGTATATCGCAGCATATCCCGCACCGTTGATTTCAATGCTCCTGCCCCCCGGGAAGCAGGGAAATCCCACCAATTTGGAGATGAGACTACTTCCTTGTGATCGCCGCTGTCTCGCATGATATACAGATTTGTAATATTGTCATACCCATTCAGCTCTTCCAAGAAAAAGCCAGTGTGCTCCATCCCGATTGGTTCAAGGATGTGCTCTTTGACATACAACTCATACGACTTGCCGCTGACGCGATTGATGATCGCCCCCAGCAAGGCGAAGCAATCATTGGAATAACTGAACTCTGTACCTGGAGACCCTAAAAGCTCTACATCTAACGTAGAAATAACCTGCATCAATTCTTCGTACGTATCGATTGGCACCGTATCAGCTCTATTGCAGTCCGGGAATGAATGGTCTTCTGCCCCATTCGCTTCCATGCTTCGCATCACCGTTGCAAAAAATGTTGGCAAGGGAGGAATGCCACTCGTATTCGTCATAAAATGATGAATCGTGATTTGCCCAACATCACTATTTTTCAATTGGAATTCCGGCAAGTATTTCACTACAGGATCATGTACGGATAACTTACCAGCTTCCTGTAATTGCATGATTGCCACACAAGTAAAGGATTTCGTTATGGATCCAATACCAAATACCGTATCGATCGTAACGCCTAACTGCCGTTCCACATCCCGGAAGCCAAATCCGTTTTTATAGAAGAGTTGACCATCTTGTGCCAATCCGATACTAACACCGGGAACATTACCTTCTGTCGTCCAGTTTTGAGCATACTTTTCAAAAGACTCAACCCATCCGTTATTTTGCATAAGCGTCTCTCCTCCATTCAAATATAGATCGTCTTATTGCTTGTTAGTTCTCGATCCAGCTGTCATTATAGGTGGGCATGATAGATGTCCACTTCACTCCTTTTACTCGCGAATTTATGACAGTAAAGACCTTATCGAAATAGATTGGGACAACATACGCTTGCTCAGCTATACGTTTTTGTACATCCTTATACACTTGGTTTCTGGCATCAATCTGTATGGTTATACGCCCTTTCAAAAGGAGAGCATCCAGTATGTCATCTTTTATACCAGCCATGTTGTAGCCACCGTTGGAATAAAAATAAAAGTATAAAATATCTGGATCATCATACGCACCGGACATTAGCGTTAGATCAAAATTCCCTTTGACTGCTTCCTGCAAATACGTTGCTAGTTCTAGCTTCTGAATCGTAATTTTAATACCAGCTTCCCCCAGCATTGCTTGTATCAATTGGGCTTCTTTGTCAATATCTGAACTACTAAGCAAATCCAGACTAAGTGTTTTCCCGTCCTTTTCTCTCACACCACTTCCGTTAACTTTCCAACCAGCGTCGTCCAACAATTTCTTTGCTTCGTCCACATTATACTGATACCCATACTTCTCTAAGGATTTGTCATACCCTAGCGTTGCTGGAGATAATGGCGTTTGGGCTACTTCCGCATCTCCCTGCATAACAGCTTGGATAATGGCTTTTTTATTGACGAGCATATTTAATGCTTGACGCACCTTAATATCCTGAAACTCCGGTCTTCTCAGATTCATCTCCAGCAGCATACCCACTCCAGACCGTAAACGCTCCATAACTTGATATTTCGGATTGTTTTGAAATTTTTTCGCTTCTTTAACAGGTACCTCCGTTGCTACATCAATCGCACCACTCTCTAGCGCTGACAACCTCAGATTGGTGTCAGGAATCGATTTTATGACAAGTTTGTCCGCTCTTGGAGGACCTTGATTTTCATAATAGGGCTCTCCCCAGTGAAAAGCTTCATTTCTAACAAAGGTGACTTCGCCCGTTTTCCAGCTCTCAAACTTCCACGGCCCTACTCCTACAGGATTCCGGCCGTAAGCCTCTCCAGCCTTTTCAATCGCTTTCAACGATAACGGCTGCGAGGAATTAATCCCTAACGTATAGAGAAAGGCTGCATTGGGTTCATATAGTTCCAGAACGAGAGTATGATCGTCTGGCGCTTTCACACTTTTTACTGGAGCCATTAATTCACCGACTGTCATTGCTTTCGTCTCCGGATTGCGAGCGCGATCGAAGGTTTCCTTAAAACTTTTTGCGGTCAGAGGTGTCCCATCGTGAAAGGTAATCCCGGAACGAATGGTAAAGGTCAACGTTTTGCCATCCTCTGAAATTTTATAGTCACTTGCAAGAGAGGGCTTGTATTCATTTGTGGCAGGATCTTTATAGAGCAGAGATCCACCCAGCAACCAGGTATAGACCTCAGCTGTTCCAGCAGACTTCTGGCCATCTAACGTATCCGGTTCATAAGGGTACGCTACTGTAATGGTTCCGCCCATTTTTGGTTTGGCACTCTTTTGTTGCTCAGCTGGTTCATTTGTTTGACTGCTGCAGCCAACCATCATGAACATACAAAGAGTCACAAATCCCCTCAAAAAGATTCTTCGCTTGTTTTTCTTCATATGACTACAGTCCCCCCTACTTCACTTTTCTCTCTTAAAGTACTTCCGATATATGACTGATGATTTCACCTCCTTCGCATTCGGTACGCCATTCTTGTTAGCGCTTCCATATAAAAGTGTAAGACAAAGAGTACAATTACTCTTTATCCAGCTGCTGAAGCTTCCACTGTAATGCTTGGTAGAATAACTCATTTGTTTTCAAATACGATTGCAGACTTGGGTACAAGATAAAGGCAATTCTTCTGAAACGTTCGAGATTTTCTGACTGCATTGAAAGCATCTTTTCTGCAAACCGCCGGAAAAATGACTCCGAGACAGGAGGTTCGTCAACATCGGCAAACAGCAAGACATACTCTTGAACGTTCGCCTGTACGAAAGGACTGTCAGGAGTTGCATGTTGTTCCGCTAACTTCAACAACTGTTTATGGTTTTTCATCATTTTGGCGCTCCACATCTCAACGCTGATTCTCGGTAGATGAACGACTTCCAGGTAGGACAGAAAATCTTTCTTCAACTCCCGAACAATCTGTGAATCATTAAACATTTCCTCCAACTCATCTAATGCAGCCGTTTGTGCTGCCGAAAGCTTACCATCCAGCAAAGTAGAGACTTTAACCCCAAGTAAAAAAATCTCTCGCCATTCAACCGGAAATTGTTCAGGGAAAACGGACAAGAACATTTTTTCCAAAATAAACTTTTCACGTGCCAATGTATTTGCTGAAATTGATTCAACCAATTCGTACATAAAGCGGAGAGAATCAGTGCCACCCTTACTCTGCTTGGTCTGTTCCAAAATGGATTTCATGCTGGCAAGCATACGCATTTGGTTGTCCAACGCTTCCATTTGCCAATCTATTGCCGTATCAACAGCTATATCCCCGGATATTATTTTTTGAATCTCATCAATGCCAAAATTCAGATATCGGAGAGTAAGAATCAGTTTTAATCGCCATATTTCCTCCGCCGCATACAAACGATGACCGCCAGACGTTATCTCTGCAGGTGAGAGCAGGCCGATCTCGTCGTAATAACGGATAGTGGGTACAGTAGATCCTGTGATTTTCGCTACTTGTCCGATGGAGAACTTCACGTCTTTTGCTGTCGGATCAGTCTGTTGATCTTGTGTGGTGTCTACTCTGTTTCTCGAATTTGCATGCACGTTGCAACACCTCCAAAGCAATTATAAAACCTCAAGTAACTTGAGATTCAAGTGGAAAGATGAGTAATCTAATTTCTCATGCGGCACTTTACGGGGATATTCCCTCGTAAATTTTTCCTTGATGCACATATATCGATGTAAACAATAAAAAAGCCCATTCAGTTTACTTACTGAACAGGCGATAATTCCAAGCGGAATCCTCTTAATAAGCAAAAATATCATGAAGATACTTTTATCAATATTCCCCGATTGGCGTAGAAGCGCGAAAAGACATCGAGAGTCGCATGAACATTTTCCTGGCTATGGGCGGTATCTCCAGAAGGATTGTGAAAAATGATTTCTTGGTGCTGATCATCCTTATCAAACACGTACACCAGATGCCCACCTTGTTTAGGTGGTGTTACTTCAGGAGTACGGATACTCGGATGGACGGATGCCATATACACATACCCCTGGCCTAGCAAATGGTATATTTCCTCGATCGGTACATGCTCCTTCACCTCGGCTTCCAAACCAAACCTGTCCGCGATAAACGCAACAAAAGGGCGATAAATTAACCCTTTAATGGAGCCATCCTCGCTGATCGTGTATCCTCCGAATTCACGGCATTGCTTTGTGAGCTCGATTGTGGGAATTATGACATTCCTCCACTGCGCCAGCAGCATTTTCAAACACGCCATCCCGCAAATATGAAAGCTCCACTCCGAATATTCCTGCCTATCGGCTGCTCCAGACATTTGCCATAATGGATCTTCAGAAGGATGCAATCTCCCCGATAAAATATCCGGGATTCGTTCACGTGATTCAAATTGTCCGAAATAGTGCACGACGACCTACCTCCCGCCTCTATCATTGTGACTGCAGCCACTCTCAGTTGACATCTGAATCGCATGAATTATTCATTCATCAACGAGTGGAATTGTAAAATAAAAACAAACCATATCCGCTTCTTGCCTTACCTCAAAATTGCTATTATGCATAATCAAAATATGCTTCACAATTTCAAGTCCAATACCCTCGCTTGGCAAGCGTGCTGTCGTTTTTTCGGATGCCCGGTAATAACGCTCCCATATATGGTTAATGTCTTGCTCGGAAATATATCCATCGTTGCAAATGCGGACCTTCACATTTCCATTTTCTCTTGTAACGCGCACCTCAATTATTTTTTTCTCACTGGAATATTTTAAGGCATTTGAAATCAAATTCGTTAATACTTGCTCAATTCGCCGTCCGTCAGCAAAAACCATCGCATCCAGTAAATCAACCTTCAACGTAAAGTTTTCTCGCATAATCTTTTCAGAGAACCTTGAAAGTGCCCCCTCGATCAGGTCACTGATGTAGAACGTTGCGGGTTTGTATTCCCAGTATCCTGCCTCCAGCTTTGACAGCTGAATAGTCTCGTCAATCATCTGGGTCAGTTTTTCAATTTCTTGCTCAATAATTCCAAAATAGTATGAAGGCTCCTTTTCAAACATTCCGTTCTCAATGACTTCGCTATAAAGTGAAATGATCCCAAGCGGTGTTTTAAACTCATGTGCCAGGTCAGCAAGCAACAGCTTCATACGTTTTTCGTTTACTTTTGCTATCTCAGCCGATTGCTGCAATTCTTCCATTGCCGCTTGAAGATTGTCTGCCATCACGTTTATGCTTGCCGAAAGTTGTCCAACTTCGTTCTGTAGGTTGACATTTGCCCTGACTGAAAAATCCTTGGAAGCAAGCTTACCGGTTACATTTGAAAGACGTACGATCGGTGCACTCAGCTTCCTGGACAAAATAAAAACCGCCGCTATTAACAGGATGCCAAGAATACAATAAACGGTATAAAAATAATTGCTAAAATATCGCACTTCACTATTGGATACAACAATAGGCCGGATCGTTACAAAATAAGTCACGACTCCATTTATACGCCTGCTTTCGGAAATGATATAGTACGATGTTCCTCTCTTATCTGTAAACGGCTCTTTTGTAATCGCTGCAAGATATGTTTTAATATCTTTTCTTTTAATCAGGCAATCTTTCATTAGATCATAGATGATTCGTGCACGGTCGTTTAAAAGACTTCCTTCATTTTTAGTATACCAGTTACTGGTTGCCGTCATTGTTTTCGTGCTCTTTGCTCTTTCTGCTTGTCGATATAAATATATTTTGTTCGTAGAGCGGATCGAATAAGGTTCAAAGTAATTGCTTTCACCCACACGTACCGCTTCAACCGTCAGTAAATCATTTAAATTAATATTGGGCATTTCATTTAAACCGCTAATAAGAATACGACAAATGCCAACTCCTGGTACTCGAACCGTCAAAATGCTAAGGTAGTTGAAAAGCCCTTGCCCAATAACGCTGTAATCTTCGGTAAAAGCAAGCACAGGTGCGTCATAAGACACAGCATAGGTACTTAAAACAGAATTGGCCTGCTCATTATTGCTGCGAGAGAATTGTTCAACCGCACTTTGAAATTCTGCTCGGATATCTCTTAATAAAAAATTGCTATATAGAGAAGTGAAATATTTACCAAAGAATATAAATTGCAATACAAACACAAGTAAAAATATAGATAAGATTGTAAAAAATATTTGAAGCATGATTGATTTCTTGATTTTCATATGTTTTTCTCGTATTTGTACCCGACAGAAATGACTGTTTTGATATAAGTCGAATAAGTCCCAAGCTTACGTCGTATATTTTTTATATGATTATCGACAACACGGCTCTCGTTATAAAAGTCGTAACCCCAGACCGTATTGAGAAGATAATCGCGTGACATGGTACGTCCCTCGTTACGTATTAAAATTTGCAGCAAATGAAATTCCTTTTGCGTTAATTCGATATTCATCCCATCAATAATACACCGAAAACCATCTATGTCCAGTTCGATACCTTTTGCTGTTATCTTTGCAGGATCAGCTTTGGCCTGCCTTTCAAAAATACGCCGAACTTTCAGGGCGAGAATTGAGGCCTTAAACGGTTTGACAATATAGTCATCTGCACCCAAACGGTATCCAAGTGTGTAATAATCATCATCTCCAAGCGCTGTTAGAAAAAGAATCGGTACGTCGGAATTCTTCCGGATGCGCTCACAAACATCAAATCCGCTCATATTCGGCAACATGATATCCAGAATAACAAGATCGACTGAGCTTTCAGAAAAGATTTTTATTGCTTGTTCACCGGTTTCGGCCTCAAGCACTTGCAATCCATCTCCGTGCAGGAATAGGGTAATAACTTCACGTAATTTTTGTTCATCTTCAACAATAAGAACAGTTTTTTTCATCATTGCCCTATGTCCTTTTTATTTTATTATATTTGAACTTGCTGACTAATCATGTGTTCTTCAAATAGAGTCAATAAATTCATTTTTCATATATTACAGAGTTTCATTCCCCTTTTCAAGCAAACCTTTGTTAGTGCATCCAATTAAAATTCACAGTAATCAAATAAGGCAGTAGCAGTCCAAGACTTTCTAGCCTTGTCTGGATTCTGCTACCGCCTTTCCATGATTCGTTGCCTATTAGCCTGTGATCATCCGATTCACTTGGCCTGTAATCAACAGCATCGATGACAGTACAGGCATCATGGTGACCACATCTGAAGATTGGAAACGAACCGTACGTCCATCGATGAGCTCGACTCCGGGCATCCAGCTGACCGCCGTGGCAAACTGGGATTTGGTGAACTCCACTTCGAGTGTATTTTCTGCCTTCTGGACAAGCGGCTGTACTCTGCTGAGGTTGATCAGCGCCTCTTTTGCTTTCTGACGAATCATCTCGCGTGCACGGACAGGGTGAATCGCCTGGGAGGAGAGTCCGGTAATGCCCGTCTTCACAGCAACTGTAAAGACCCCTGGTATATCCTCCTCCACTTCCTTCGCAGTTTGTGAGTCGCCTGTCACCAGTACGACTGGAACGCCAAAGGCTCCAGCAATAGTAGCATTTAATCCTGCCTCTCCCACTTCTTTGCCATTCAGCACTAAACGGTGGATTGACAAGCTGGAATACGTATGATTGAGCACAGCATCACCCACGCCTGCCTTTCCGTGATACCCGACAAAAAAGGCGGCGTCGTACGTGCTGTCAATTCCTTGCATCATACTCAGCGGCTTGAAGGACCCGCGGATGACGTCCGCCTGTGGATGCAAATCCTCAAGGATCAAATTGTTCATTGGGCCGTGTGACTCATTGACGACAATCTGTGTAGCTCCTGCTTCCAGTGCACCTTCGATGGCGGCGTTTACATCTTGGGTAAGAAGCCTACGTCCTGCTTCGTAATGCCGATTACCTGGAATGGTATCCTCCCACTCCGTAATGCCGGAAATCCCTTCCATGTCCAAGGAAATAAACACTTTCATTCGTGATTCCTCCCGTGTTTTGATTAAGCTTTTACGGCCTCCACGTTAATCCTCAAGCTTTTTATATACGGTCTCGAATCCCGAGCCATAGTCTAGAGAAATCATTGATCCCTCGAATGTAAAACTGATGCCCATGTGAGTAATAAACCGCCCGTCTTTCGCAGGCAACATTTCGAGTGTCATGGTTCGTTCCCTTATATTGAGAGAAGCAAATAAGCTGTTATCCTTCAAATTTACTGAAATGTCACCCTCATAGTTCCCACACAGAGCCAGGTATTTTGATTTATCAAAATCTTGATCAATAAGTTCATCGGTTGGTGTTATTGGTTGTGGCATCCGACCTTCAATAATGGACTCAATGCCTTCAAGGAATGTACGACTCCCCCACGTATCCCCACCTGTCTGATTCGTCAACATAACGAAAGTCATTTCCTTATCAATATACCGTATAAACTGAGTGTGATATCCGGGCCATCCGCCTGCATGACGCACACCATACCCAGCTTTTTCATTATTAAATATCCTCCAACCGTACCCGTAGGGCTCCGATTCCCCATTTACATATGTTGGAGTATACATCTCCTGCTGGCTGGCATGGGAGATAATCTTTCCTTCCTTCAATACAAGACTCCACTTTAGCATGTCATGGAGATTTGAGTTGACGATGCCATCTCCTTCAATCCCATCCAAGGGAATGACAAACTGGCTGCTCTGTGAGTCATCCGGCAGTATATATTCTCCATTTTCAAAAATATAGCCGTACGCATAATTAGGAATGGTATCTCCGTTCAAACGCCTGTGATAGACGCAGGTGCTACTCATATTCGCCGGTTGAAAAATCTCTTTTTCTAAAAAAGTACCAAATGTCATGCCTGATGCCTTTTCTATGATCAAAGCCAAAGCAGCATAGGCTGTATTTGAATAACTCCATTTGGTACCTACTTCAAATTCTTCTGGAAGATTGGATTCAATAAGAAATTTTTCGATAACATCATTTTTGGGTATTGTTCCCGTTAGCTCAGCCTGCTTGTTTACCCACTCCGTGTAATCAGGGATTCCTGCAGTATGGTTAAGTAGATTCTTTATTGTTCGTCCTTTATACGGGATCCCGGGAAAATACTTTTCCAAGTCATCGTTTAGGGAAAGAACCCCTTTATCGCGAAGCAATATGATTGCAGAAGCTGTAAACTGCTTGCTCACAGATGCTAGTTCAAATACGCTATCCAGATTAAGTTCTGTTTTTTTTGCCATATTGGCAAGTCCAAGTGCTGTTTCAAAAAGGATGTCATTCTTGTGCGCAAGCAATATGCACCCGTTGAAAAAGCCACGTTCATACGCTTCCTTCGTATAGCTTTTCAACATTTTGGAAATTGAATTTTGCATGATTTATTCCTCCTTATGAATGATTCACTCATCAACGAGTGGAATTGTAAAAATGGGGGTGGATGCCATACACGTAGCAACTCTCATAAGCTAGTGGATAGAATCCTTGTATGACAAGCACTATTGTACGTCGTTAAAATACGGAATATTATTAAGTACTCTAAAATTAGGTAAAAGCTTTTTATTGTATACAAGCAACGAATTTACACGAACAAGCGGAAGATTGCATCTTGAATCCATGAGCATCTCTTGAGCCTTTGTATAACCTGCTATACGCTTTTCTTTATCTACCGTATTGATAGCCTCTTGAAGAATTTTTTCGTACGCGTTAAAGTCAAATATGTTCTGGTCCTTTACAATATAAGGAAGTGTACCTGCTGTGTCACCCCATGAAAACACACTGATCGTTGCTTCATGCTTGTCGCTTTTATACAAATTTTTAAATGACCCAAAATCAATATAGTTGATATTCATCTTTATTCCTTGTTCTTTAAATTGAATTTGGAGGCATTCAGCAAGATTTTTCAGAGCATCACTATTGAACGATAAAGTAAATTCAAACTTTTTGCCGTTGCGATCCAAAAAACCGTCTCCATCACTATCCTTCCAGCCTTTGTCCGAAAGAATCTGCAAACCACGTTTGGCGTCATTCACGTATTTTGCCTTAAAATACTCTTCAGCCGAAGAACTATAATCTGACATTCCAGCTACACTATAAGCAAATACTGGTTCGTAGTTTCCATTGGAATAAGCTTTTGTTTTTTCGCGGTCAATCAAAAGCATCATTGCCAGTCTGATATCGGGATCTTTGAAAAGCTCAAAATCGTTATTCATTTCGAAGCGCGCTACATTAGGTTGTGATTCCCATTCCGTAACGATATCCGCATTATCTGCCAACTGAGTCTTTACATCGGCCGAGAGTCCTTCTACATGTGCGATTTCTCCGGATAACAAACCTTGCACATTTGCAAACGTGTCTTTAATAAAACGCACAGTGACTGTTTCAACATTCATTGCACCTTTATTGATAACATGTTGATTGTATGTTTTATAATAAGGATTCTTCTTCAACGTTACGTGATCACCGGCGACATATTCATCAACATAGTATGCGCCATAAACAGTAGCGCCCCACAGTAATTGTTCCTTTGTCTTGTTGTTACTTTCAGCTGCTTTTAAAATAGGAACGAGGTTCGACCCGAGATTAAACAAAAAAGTTGTCGAAGGTGTGCTCAGAGAAACAATCACATTATTACCGCTGACTTCGACTGATTTGACTGCTGCAATATCACTAGCATATGGACTTACTTTTAGTACATGTTCAATAGAAAATTTCACATCATTCGGTGTAACAGATGTACCATCATGAAACCGGAGGTCATCAGGCATTTCAATCGTAACAGTTAGGCCGTCCGGACTGACATTATAAGATTTTGCAATGTTTGAGGTCAGGGATCCATCCGTTTCATAATTGAGCAGTGAATCGGCAATTAAATATTGAGTAGCAAAAGATTGATTTGTTTGAGCTATATCTGCACCTTGCCATTCACCAGAAGAAATCACGATTGACCGTGGTGCTGCAGATGTCTTTTCTTGATCATCTTTATTGCAACCGGTAACGAAACTAAAAGCTAACATAAGGACCAAAACCATACCAAAAATATGGTTACTTTTCATTGTCATGCCTCCTTGAAATTTCACTAGAATCTATAAGAATTTAATAAATGCTATTTGTTTTCCACCTTTCTTTTTATTTTTCATTGTATAAATGGCACGCAGTTAAATGGCCCTTTGAGATTTCGATAAGTTCAGGCGAGATTTTTCTGCAAGCCTCGGTGACATGAATGCATCGCGATACCAAACGGCATCCAGGCGTGGCATCAATAAGACTTCCAGTCTCTCCCCCCAGCAAAGGTACTTTTGTGCCCCGCAGCCTTGGATTCATGATGGGCACTGCTGCCATGAGTCCAACAGTATAAGGGTGTTTTGGTTGTAAAAACACTTCCTCGGCAGGCCCATTTTCAACAATTTTGCCTAGATACATTACGGCAATTTTATCGCTTACATAGCGAATAACATTGAGGTCATGGCTGATAACCAAATAGGTCAAGCCATACTCCTCCTGTAAATCAAGCAACAGGTTGAGTACCTGAGCCTGGACAGATATATCAAGTGCGCTGGTTGGCTCGTCCAATATCATGATTTTGGGACGAACCGCCAACGCGCGTGCTACTGCAATGCGCTGAAGTTGCCCGCCGGAAAGCTGGTGCGGGTAGCTTTCCAAATAACAAGCATCCAGCTTTACTTTCTCCATTACTTCACGGGCTCGTATTTTCGCTTCCTTTAGCGGCACACCATAAATTCGCATGGGGCGCATAATAGATTCCTCAACCGTGATGCGCGGATTGAGATTAGAGGCTGGATCCTGAAAAACTACCGCAATATCACGCCGCATTTTTTTTAATGCGTTTCTGCCGATACGATTCATATCCGTACCATTAATAGTCACAGAGCCATCTGTTTGCTTGATTAGTCCAAGGATGATCCGAGCAAGTGTAGTTTTTCCTGACCCTGATTCGCCTACAATTCCGACAATCTCGCCCTTTTGAACGGTCAGACTAACATCGTCAACTGCTTTCATAGCAATTTTACGTTTGTTAAACAAGAAACCCTCTGTAATATAAAAGTGCTTTTTTATATTTGTAATTTGAATCATTGCATCGCTCATAGTATTTCCTCTCTATGGCAGCTGACAAAGTGCCCGGTAGTAATTTCACGCATAGTCGGTGTCTTTGAACGGCAGATATCTATTGCAAAAGGACAACGGTTTTCAAACCGGCAACCGATATATTCTCCGATTATTCGTGGGACAGTACCTTCAATCGTTGAAATACGGCCAACGTTCTTTGAATGACGTGGTAGCGCTCGCATCAATGCCTTCGTATAAGGATGCAAAGGATTTTCAAATATCGTGTTGACATCCCCCATTTCAACAAGCTCACCTGCATACATGACTCCCACACGATCAGCGATTTCCGCGACAATCCCTAAATTGTGAGTGATAACAAGGATTGCTGTACCGTACTGCTCTCGTAGCGAGAGCATAATATTGAGTATCTGAGCCTCAGTCGTTACATCGAGTGCCGTTGTGGGTTCATCGGCTATTAATAGTTCCGGGTTGCGTGACAGCATCATTGCTATCATCACTCTCTGGCGCATGCCTCCTGACATCTCATTCGGAAAGCTTTTCATGCGGCGCTCAGCATCGGGAATCTTAACATCTTGGTAGAGCTGAAGCACTTTTGACCATGCCTGCTGACGAGTAACATTGTCAAGCGTTAAGGCTTCATATACCTGTGTGCCTGAGCGGTAAACCGGATTAAGTGAATCAAGTGGGTTTTGGAAGATCATGCCGATTTTTCGTCCCCGCACACGATTCATCTCATGGTTTGAAAGTGTTAAAAGGTTTGTTCCTTTGAATTCGATTTCTCCAGAAACCGATGTGTTGCGATCCATAAGCAAACGCATGATTGCTAATGAAAGAGTCGATTTACCGCAACCAGATTCGCCGAGAAACGCAAAAATTTCTTTTGGTTTAATATCGAGACTCACATTATTTACTGCAGACAACGTACCTCCACGTACGGCATAGTCTATTTTAAGATTTTTAATTTTCAGAAGTGTTTCCATTTGTATGCAAGCCCCCTTATAGCGACCGTAAACGCGGGTCGATCAGATCGCGCAGTCCTTCCCCAAGCATTGAAAAACCAAGGGTCGTATAAACAAGTGCTAAACCAGGTGCTATGCCCAGCCACGGTGCCATGGTCAATTGCCGGACACTATCACTTAAAGCAAGTCCCCAATCTGGTGACGGTGATTGAGCCCCTAAGCCAAGAAAGCTAAGGGCAGTTGTTGACATGATAGCGCTTGGTATTGATATTGACGCAATCACTATCATAGATGGAACAACGTTTGGCAATATATAGCGAAAAAGTAAAGCTGGAGTGCTTTCGCCAAAAGCAATGCCTGTCTCCAAAAATGCCATGTTTTTAATTGACATTGTCTTTGCACGTACAATACGACCATACTGAGCCCAGCTTACTACTGCGATAGCTATTATTGCATTGTTAAGACTTTGCCCAAGTACCGAAACAACCGCAAATGCTATAATAAGCGGCGGCATCGACCAGGTAATATCCATAATGAAGGATAAAATCCGATCGATCCATCCTCCAAAATAGCCGCACAACAAACCGATTGTAACGCCTATTACGAGCTGGATGCCGACCGATTGAGCCGCAATCTGCAATGCGATGCGTGCTCCATACAAAATACGACTGAATACGTCCCGCCCATAGAAATCAGTACCTAATAAATGTTGTATACTTGGCTCTTGAAGCCTTTCGTTCATCATTGAATCATCGTATCGATACGGTGCTATAAAATTAGCAAAGATAGCCACAAGTAAAAGCAATAAAATCATACTACTACCGATAATTAAATTCGAATATTTCGCTTTATTTTTTAAGAAATTTTTCGTATTCATATCAGTTACCTCTCGAAATTTCCATACGAATTCGTGGATCCAACATCCCGTTAATCAGATCACTTGCAAGATTGCACAAAACAGTCAATACAGTAATGATCAATACACAAGCCTGAACCACCGGGAAATCCTGATTTGTAATTCCGTTTGTCAAATAACTGCCCATACCCGGAATGACAAATACATTCTCGATTATGACAGCCCCCGAAATGATCCACGGTATATCCATAAAAACCAATGTAACAATAAGAATCAATGAATTGCGGAGTACATGGCGAAGAATTACAGCCTTGTCAGACAATCCTTTTGCATATGCTGTCAGTACATATTTCTCACGAAAAACATCCAGGACCTCTGTTTTTGCTAATCGAATTAATCCTGCAGCCCCACCGAATGCAACGGATATAATAGGCAGGATAAAGTGATTTGCACTTGAATAGCCATTCATCGGCAGCCATTTTAGTGTTATTGAAAACAAAAGAATAAGTAGTATCCCCAGCCAATAGTTAGGAATAACCTGAGTTACGCTTGCAAATGTCATAAGCAGACGATCGACCCATGAGTCTTTCTTATATGCGGCTATTAAACCCAACGGTATTGATAGTAGAACTTGAATGACCGTTGCAATACCGACCAGTTTTAATGTCAATGGAATACGCTGGCTCAAGGCTTCCGCTACTGGCTGTTTTGTCTTTATCGAATTGCCAAAATCGCCAGAAAGCACCTTATTCAGCCAGTTATAATATTGAATATACATTGGTTTATCCAAGCCATAACTGATTCGTAATTCAGCCTTTTTCTCAGGCGGTACACGATCCCCCGTAAGAATATCGATCGGATCTCCCGGCATGATAAACAATAATGCAAATGCCAGATAGCTCACTGTTATAATGAGCAGCAATCCTTGGGTAAGGCGTTTGATTGAATAAGCTCCCATTCCGTAACCCCCATTCTACTGACAAGGTATGGGAAATCCGGTAAAATACCGTCCACTTTATCCGCATAATCGATAATACCTTGCTCTTGCAATCGCATGATGCTGCTTCACTCCCATTTGGAACATTATTTAGCGGAACATGATACTTACCATTACAATTGAAAGCGTATTTGTTGATAAATTGCCTCTGCCTTACCGTAATAGTTCGCCCATTCTCGGTCTCCGTAGGAAAAATGCCACCATTCGCCGTCAAATGGAGCAAACCCGACCTTCACCATGCAATTCCGCAATAATTGCCGGTTGTTCCACTCTACTCTCTCGACAAACGGAGAAAATACATGAACGTCTTTATCCGGCACAAAAGCTGGACCCATGTCAATGGGCGCACCATCAGACCCGATGATTCGAACGTCAACCGCACCGCCTGTCGGATGTCCTGCAACGTCTGGGGCTGCACTGAAACGATGCGCAGCTTCTGTTAGATCATCTCCCTTCAGTTGTGGCTCTCGGTCAATTAGAAATTGCTTGATATCATTATGAGTTTTTTCCTGAATTTCGGGATGACGATACCCACATAAAATCTCAAGATTATAATCTTGATTGATATCCTTTAAAGCTTTTTGGGCTTGAATAAGCATTTTCAGAACATTGGAACGGACAAATATTTGGTTACCCGTGTATTTCTTGTAGTCCTCAAGGATATCGATCTTCCCATCGAATTCCCCTTCGATTGGAACCAATGATTCTCCATTATCTTGTACCGGAATCCTTGTGAATTCTTTATAGGTAGGAAGTTTACTTTCAAGCAATTCATAATAGGTTTTTTTATCCATTTTATTACTCCCTCTGTTTTTTCTGTTATTTCAGATAATTAACCGCTTACAAATCAGTTTAATATCAACCGCGAACACACTTGTGTATCTCGTGTGTGTTTTGTGTAATGTTGTGTTCCGATCTAAGGCTTAGCCGGTATCGTAAGCAAAAAAACTTGATCCTTGTCAAAGGACCAAGCCCCTTTATTGTTTTCAACTCGGATTATTTTGCAATAACACTGAATTTTAAATGCTCCGTCCAGTGTAATTTCAAAACATAGTTTCATCCTTCTTTCTTTTCTAGTAATGATGACGTGCACAATTTTTGCAGAAATCGGTTCAGAGCTTTTGCCGCAATCACGCAGTCATCAAGCGACGTCCACTCTCTAGGGTTATGACTGATCCCCATGCTGCTGCGGACGAAAAACATTGCCATCGGGAGGAACTGCCCCAGAATCATCGCATCGTGCCCGGCACCGCTTGGAATTAGCATCGGTCTCATACCAAGCTTGGAGACGATATCCATTTGCAAATCGCGCAGTGTCTCTGATACCTGTATTGGAGGCGTTGAATACACTTCCCGGCAAGAAAACTCAATGTTACATTCCGCCGCAATGTTCCCGGCGGTCTCTACAATTTGGGCGATCAGGCGATCAAGGGAGATCTTGTCGATATCGCGTATGTCAACGCTAAGCTTAACTTCACCAGGGATGACATTGGCGCCATTCGGATACACGTTCAATTGTCCTACGGTAGCCACAGCCGTCTGGCTTATCCTACGAGGCAATTCTTCAATGGCAAGCACAATTTTACTTGCAGCTACAAGCGCGTCCCGCCGATTATTCATCCTGGTGCTACCGGCATGGCCGGCATGGCCTTTCAAAGTCATTTCAAGTCCGCCAAGACCAGCAATACCGCTGACGATGCCAATCGGAAGATCCTCGTGTTCAAGTGTATCGCCTTGTTCGATGTGTACTTCAATAAAAGCGGCCACTTGTGTTAAGTCACGCTTGGCTTCCGTGAATCGCTCGGCTGATAAACCAACCTGTTCTACGACCTCTTTGAACGTACGGTTGTCATGATCAATGAGTGCATGCAAATCACTCACTTTAATAGTCCCTGCCAAGGCGGAGCTACCCGTTAGACCGGAGTTAAACCGGGTGCCTTCTTCGTCGGAAAAAATGACGACTTCAAAAGACCGCCTTGGTACGTACCCGGTTTCCTTCCAGGCCTCAGCTACTTCAAGCGCGAGCAAAATGCCCAGAACGCCGTCGAAATGGCCACCATTCGGGACGGTATCTATATGAGAACCACATAAGACCGCCGGGAGGGTTGGGTCGATGCCTTCCAAACGGCCAAACACATTACCCGCCGCATCTGTAGTTACCTTAAGTCCTACTGCTTTCATCCAAGAAGCGACCACTTCTTTTGCCTGCTTTTCTTCTTGTGAAAAACCTATTCGGCAGGAGCCGTGCTGCTCGGTGAGACCGATTTCCGAGATAGCCGATAATCTTCCTGCTAAACGTTGTCCGCTTATCCCTGCCTCATTCAGGCCAACATCAAAACTTTCCAGTAGCCGGCACTCTAGGTTGTACATTTGATTTCTCTCCACTTACCTTCTTCCCCCATTTCCTATAGTGGTCATGATAGCGTTTTCTTCTTATTACAAAAGTAACAAGGTTGGGAGGGGATGTAAAATTGAAAGTGCGAATGGAATGTATTTTGAATCTCTATCGAAGAGAAAGCAAAAGAAAAAGAGCAATTGAAAATAAATTTTAGGTCGCTTTAAATGATATATTTAGGACAGCAAGTTCAAAAATAAGGAGGTAGATTAATGCTATTCATGATGATTGTCAAAGCCTCGAAGAATTCGGAAGCCGGAAATCTCCCAAGCTCTGAGCTCATTGAAGCTATGACGAAGTACAATGAGGAATTAGTAAAGGCAGGCGTACGAGTTGCGGCTAAAGGACTTCATCCAAGTTCAAATGGGATTCGCCTTTCGTATCCGAAACCAGGAGAGAAGCCGGTGGTTACGGAGGGCCCCTTTACGGAATCGAAAGAATTGATTGCCGGGTTCATTCTGATTGATGTGAAGTCGAGGGAAGAAGCCTTCGAGTGGGCCATGCGGATGCCGGACCCGCAAGGAAATGGGGAAGGTCAGGTTGAATTGCGTCAAGTATTTGAGGCGCCGGAGCTGACTGAGGAGTAACAAGTGGAATATGATTAAACTAACAGGAAAAATAGTTCAAAATACAGCGACAGTCTAGGACTTTATTTTCTCGTCCAAATCTGTCGTTGTTTCGATTTCAATTCCTTTGCCGACAGCCAAAACCTTTGTACTGGATCGGAATATTATAAATTCCTATCTGTACAACAAAAGACCAGTCTCCATTTCATTCACGGGACTGGTCTTTATCGTTCACCTCACCTTACATGATGTTATTCTCCTAAAGTTTGCGGGTCGTAGATAAGCTCTTCCTTTTCGATGAATGCCCCCCCCCCCAGTAATTACGAGCGGAACAAAATGCTGCGATTCAAGTCCGCAACTGAATTGCTTCCAGACAATGCCACTGATACGTCCAACTCGTTGATCAGCGTATCGAGTACGCTCGCCACGCCCTTTTCGCCCGCAACCGCCAGACCGAACATGAAGGGCCGCCCGATCAGAACCGCACTGGCTCCCAAAGCGATCGCCTTGACTACATCCGCCCCTGTGCGAATACCGCTATCCAGCAGAACCGGAATGCGACCGTCTACTGCGTCGGCAATTGCCGGCAATGAATCCAGTGTCGAAATGGCCCCATCGAGCTGACGCCCTCCGTGGTTGGACACGATGATTCCGTCTACACCGCGCTCCACAGCAATTTTTGCATCGTCTGGATGCAGGATACCCTTGACGAGAATCGGCAGGCTGGTATGCTGACGCAAAAATTCGATGTCACTCCAGTTGAGGGTCGGATGGTAAATATTGCGGAGCACCTCCTCCACCGCATTCCCCGGGGTTACCTCGGACAGTCTGGAGCAGAAGACTGGGTCACTGAGGTAGTTGGCCAATCCCTTGCCTTCTCGAAGGGGCGAATAACCGTTGCGGAAATCGCGACGTTTCCACCCGAGCATGACGGTGTCCACTGTCAGGACAATCGCGGAATATCCCGCTGCCTCTGCTCGTTTCACCATACTGGCACACACTTCCCGATCATTGGACCAGTACAGCTGGAACCAACGGGGAGCATCATCCATGGTTTCCGCAATCTGCTCCAGCGTATGTGCCGAAACGGTGCTAACCACCATCGGTACGCCAGCCGCTGCTGCCGCTCTGGCCGTCGCCAGCTCTCCATCCGGATGAGCGATAGCTTGCATCCCTACAGGTGCCAGAAAAAGTGGTGTCTTCAGCTGCTGACCAAACAGCTCGATGCGAAGAGAGCGCTGGGAAACATCACGGAGCATCCGCGGTACAATCGACCATTTTGAAAAGGCCGACCGGTTGGCAACCAGCGTCTCTTCTGCCCCCGAGCCTCCCGCGATGTAATCAAAAGGCCCATCTGGCAACAGCTCACGCGCCTTTTGCTCCCAGTCTTCGATCGAGATTGGCAATGCTTGCGTATCTTTGTTTACCCGGGTAAAAAGCAAGCTTTCCTTTGTTTGTTCTGTTGCTGCCATGTCGTATCCTTCCTTTCCCTATTAGCGAAACTATGTCTAAAAAGCTTGCACGCTTTCCGAATAGTCCGAATCAAGCAATTGCAATACTATTGTACTATCGTCCCCATCTTGCGGAAAGGATTCGGCAAAACTAGTCGTACGTGCTCAGGATGATCCCCGATGATCGGTAACAGCCACGATCGTGGATTTGTCCAACGCTTTTTAGAAATCGGCCAGCTCCAGCAGCACCAGCATCAGCTTTTCGTCTTTTCCTGCAAAAGGTCTTCCCATTCTTGCGGTGAGAGTTCTACTGCTGCGTCGTTTCTCATCTATCTAACATCAGATCCCCTTCTATTGCTCGTAATAAAAATGACCCTTTCCCATTCGGATTGGGTCATTTTTGATTTAGGGGATTTTTTCTAGTCCAAGTTGGCTTCATTGTACCATGGATCAGGCAAAGATCAACGGTTCTGGCTGAAAGCCTGCAAACCTACGGACGATCCGACGCTACGTGAACCACAGGGCGTCTATCCTTCCACGGCCGGGCTTGCTCAAGCTGTGCAGCCAATCGCAAAAGGGTGGCCTCGTCAGCAAAGCGGCCGGCAAACTGCATGCCGATCGGGAGGCCATCGCTGCTTTCGCCGAGTGGCAGGGAGATGGCGGGTTGACCGGTAGTGTTGAACAAATTGGTGAATGCCGCATAGGTGAAATTCTGCTCCGTCCATTGCTTTGCGTCAATTCCTGGCGCATTCGCGTTCAGCTCGCCCAAGGGCAATGGCGTGCGGGCCGCTGTCGGGGATAACATGACGTCGTATTCCGTGAAAAACCTTCCGACTGATCGGGAAACCATGTTCTGAATGTCAAGGGCCTCCAAAAATTCTGCTGTTGTAATCGTCTGACCATACCGGTAACAAGCGAAAATTGCCGATTCAAGATTTTCTTCAGATGGAGTCCGGTTGAGTGCACGGGCGACCCCGTTGGCCCAATTCGTTAAGTTTGCCGTCCAGAGTCGCAGTGTAGCGAGCATATGCAGATCATTGTCGAATACCGGCGCGGCTTCGACCATTTCGTGTCCCAGCTCTTCACATAGCTTGACGGTTTCGTACAGGATATCCAGGCACTCCTGATCGACAGGGACACCTGAAGCCGGTTTCGCGGTCCAAGCGATTCGCAGGCGCTGAGGAGGACTGCTGATCTCATCGCGATAAGGCCGCTTGGGTGATTCTGCCCACGCATAGCATCCGGGATCAGGTCCGGCTACGGCATCCAGCAGTGCGGCAGCGTCACGGACACTACGAGTCAAGGCAAATTCGATACCAAGACCGTTAAGCGGCTCACCATAGTCCGGGCCGGTTGGGACTCGTCCTCGCGTCGGCTTCAAACCGACCAGCCCGTTGCAGGAAGCCGGTACGCGAATCGATCCTCCGCCGTCGTTGGCATGGGCAAAAGGGACAATGCCAGCGGCTACGGCTGCTCCGGATCCGCCGCTTGATCCTCCGGGACTATGGGCGAGATTCCATGGATTGTAAGTGGCTCCGTACAGGAGCGATTCCGTTGTGGCGCCGTAACCCAATTCTGGGGTCGTCGTCGTTCCGACCGTGACCAGACCTGCCTTGCGAAATCTGGCCATCAATTCGCTGTCGTGAGGAAAGGTGATCCCGCTGGCCAAACGGCTGCCCATGCTGGTCGGAACTCCAGCGGCGTGAAGAACGAGTTCCTTGATCAGGAAAGGGACTCCCTTGAACGGGCCATCCGGCAGACCGGTGTCGATTTCCTGATCCGCTTGTTCGGAGAGGACATTGACGATCGCGTTTAGTTTTGGGTTTACCTTGGCAATTCCTTCAATAGCAGCATTTTTCAGTTCCTTTGGGGTGACTTCCCTTTGTCTGACCAACTCAGCTAATCCGATTGCGTCGTAGTCGGAATATTGCGATAATTGCATCTCCATGCCTCCTATTTGTATGGGTGCTTGCTTGAGCTTCATTATGACAAAGGATGAAAACGCTGCCAATTACCCAAATGGGCCATTTTTGCGCTCCTCTCCTCACCCTGTCAGGCCATGTTGCTGCCAATGGGCGTATGTATTATGATTGTGGAAACTTGGCACCGTATGGGGGAAGAACCTTGGCCATGCATGCACGTGTGGAAGAAATGGAGGATGAAAAAATACTGTTTGAGACCCATTCCAATATGCCCTCAATCGGCATGATTATCGTCGAGCCCCCTGCCTTTGGCAGACCATTCTACCAACAGGCTTCCTCATTTTGTCACGAGTATACCTTATCCACAAAAGCAAAATAGCCAGCCGAATTGCATACTCTATTTCTTCATGATTTTTGAATGGAGTACTTCGTTCTTTATTTTGGACAACAGCTGTTTACTAGGGAATTAAACTCGCCCACTCTATGAAAGGCATACCCGCAGATTATGGTACAGCGATAAATTCCTTTAGTGACTCCAACATGTAAGCGGGTGCATTCCTGTATGCTCCGAACCTCTTGCAAATCATGTCGTCCCCCCTTTAACAATTCGCATTATTGTTACTCTCAATCTGAAAGGTAGCTAATTATTTTTTTCAGAAAATGAGCAAAAAGAAAAGCCGAGAGAAATCTGAAAGAATCAATGATTTCTACTCGGCTTCTGGTAATCATCTACCTCTTAACTCTGAAATAAAGGCAGTACCTCATTAAACCTGCTATGTTCCTCCTCTATTTTCTGTTCATTGCCGATGGTGCATCTGCTTCCGTATTCAAGCACCGCTTCAACAAGAGGAGCAAGACCGGCGATGTCTTCCACGCTCGTCATCAAGACCTCGTCTCTTTCTAATTGCAGATCTTCCATTGTAAAATTTTACAAATACAGGTAAAGGGAATGGTACCCTGCCATAGCTGGCGTCATTGGTGTGTCCAGTTCCTTGATGGCTCCGATAATATAGCGAGTCATTTCGGATTCTGTTGCCTCAAATGCGTTGATAAAACTCGGTGTCTGTTCGAACACTTTATAGGTTTTTTCCAAGTTCGGATCTCTGTAAGAAACCATATAGCTGTCTCCGTCCCGTTGGAAAGCGTTCATACATCCATAAGCGCCTCCCTTAACCCTTATGTTGTTCCATAAGTAGTCAAACGACAAAATCATTTTTAATACGCGTAAAGAGCCAGTATAGGTAAAACCCTTTTCCAGAAAATTACCGGTTTGGGCTGCATATTGCACCTCTGAAGTGGTTTTAAACCCCTCATTCCGCAGGGAAGTATGGAAAACTACTTTATCTTTATCCTTCTCCACCTGATGAGTGAACAGTCCTGATTTCAGTTCGGCCACTAGCGGTTCCAACCTGGTGTATCCCTGTTCATCGGCAGTATAGCTGACCAGCATGTTCTCTGGTCTGAAAATGTGACGTACCAGTTCCTTCAGTGCAATAATGAGACGCTCCTGCTCTTCCTCAAAGTTCGTTTCAATACGCTCGACCAACTGATAATGCGTAATACCGCTTACCAGGTCCTTGAAAGCAGCCATTTCGGAATGATATGAAAGGGCTCTCTTTATTGCCGTATTACTGCCTGAGGAGATAAGAATACTCTGTTCTCTTGATTTCATCTCAGAGATAATTTCATAGATCCGTTTGGTGTCTTCAAACTTAGTTGTCAATATGATTTCCCGGATGATATCAAAGGCGAAGTCTAGTTTGTCATATAAGATTTTTGCATTGATTTCAAAAGTAGCCTTATATTTGTTAGCCTGTTTTGTATCTGCATAAGTACCGAGATCTGTGGAAATTCCACCTGAATTGATATGGATCTCGTTTGATAACTGTCTGAAGTCGTAGTGTTCTGTATCTAAAGCTCCCAATACTTGGCATAAAATTCCAGCGTAAGCTAGCAGCTCTACCGGCACCGCCTTCAAGTCAAATAAAATTCGCAAGTAGCCGATTCCATTTGTGAACATCTTGTGATGTAAGATCGTCGTTCCGTCCACATTTTTCAGGTCCTGGTAAAGTGCAGGAGCCTTGGAATTCATATCTTTCCTTGAGAGCATTGGTATGCTGGCACGCTGTTGTAAGGTTGAAGACTGATTCTGATATGCTTTTAATGCATCTGTCCTCTCAACAATTCGCTGAATTTCATCACTGTTCAGACTGTCCCGATAGTTTTGCAGACGCATCTTCAGCTCAGCATCTTTTTTAGCATTCAAACCTTTCTCCGGAACCAAAACCACAATCGACGTATGAGTGTTCTTCAACAGATACGTATCCAACAGTTGTTCAAAAAATCCATTGTGCATTTTCGTTTTTAGGGCGGTGAATATGCGATTGGTCTCCAGGTGGACAAATGGAAAACGATGATCATAAAGCCAGCTGCCCAGCATTTTCAGGAAAAAATGAACACCTTTCGGTTCGAAAGCTGCTTCACGATAATTGAATTCAAGCGAATTAATGCCTGCAAGTAACGTTTGTTTGTCTATCCCTTCACGTACTAACTGCTGCAGAACTTCAGAGATAGTAGTCATAAAAGATTCCGTGGTAGCGTTCCCGTTTTTTGCAACGACGCTAAAGGTCGGTTGGTATATCTCATTGTTGTACGCGCCGTACACATCCTTTGCGATCCCACGATCGATCAACGCCTGGCGAAGCGGCGCACCCGGAAACCCAAGGAGTGCATAGTTCAAAACCTGGAACGCAATGTTTAACTCCGGATCAGGATTGGTGCCAATCACCGCATTATAAGTTAGAAATGTACGGTTCTCCTCAGATTCGTGAACGCCTATGGTGTATTTTTTTTCTACTTCCACCCGCTGCTTGAACGATGGTTGCAGCGTGATTTTCGAATCTATCTCAAGTTTGTCATAGCGGCTTAAATACGCTTTGTCCAACCAGATCAGTTTCTCTTCTATATCCATATTTCCATATAGATAGATATAACTATTAGAAGGATGGTAATATTTTTTGTGAAAAGCCAGTAGATCTGTATACTGTAAGTCGGGAATTGCTTGTGGAAGTCCCCCTGATTCGTTGGAATAGACGGTATCCGGGAACAGTGAGTTCATCAGTTCCCTGTGCATCATGTTGTCAAGATTGGAGAATGCCCCTTTCATCTCATTATAAACAACACCATTGTAGTTGAGGTCTGCATCCGTCGACTCTGCTTAGGAATGAAAAACATGCGCTTACTCATCATCAAGAAACTGCAAAACGTTTCAAAAATAGTCAACATATCTTCACGGAAGTGGTCAAGGAAAATTTGCGACGAATCGAGGGGATGCTTGGAACCATATCAGACACCGGCTTTGAAAAAGTGCTTCACACCATTATCAGATCAAAAAAGGTCCTTACGGTAGGCATACGCTCGTCGTATGGACCGGCTCATTGGCTAGCCTTCAGCTTAAGCATGCTCTGTGAAGACGCTCAAGTGTATAACCCAAATACGGATGATATTGTGCAAATTTCCACCCGGATGGACAAACAGTGGGTAATGGTCGCCTTTTCGTTCAAAAGATACAGCAAAGAGACCTTGGATATTGTTAGGATAGCAAAAGAAAAGGGGGTGTTTGTAATTGCTATTGTTGATGACGTTCTAGCACCAGTAAGTCAAAACGCAGATATTGTGCTGCAGGTTCCTAGTACGGAAGCCTCCACTCTCGATGTTACCCCACCTCTATTTGTGTTGCTTCATGCAATAGTAGCTGGAATGTCTGTAATTGATTCAGAACAAGTTAGGCAAAGGCTATTGGAATATGAGCATAATTTTGAGAGCCATAGAATGATAGTTGAAGAATAAATTTATGAACAAAAGGAGTTACTAACCATGCAAATTAAAAGAGTTGTTATACCTGTATTTGCACCCCGGCTGGAACCTTGTGGCATGTTTATTTGCGCTACTTGAAACGGAGCTCATCAAGCTCCTCCTCCGGTAATCCTTCGATGGCTTTCCCCAGCACCTATCCGCGACTGTACTCTTCTATCAACACTTCCGCTCTTGAGCCTCCAGATTTGAACAACATCATTATCAATGATCACCCATTCTATGACGCTTACCTCCAATGCCCCGTGGCGTCCACAAAGTTAATGGGGTTATTATGCGTACCGTTTCAAACTCAGCGGATTTTCCACTTGCCCTTTATTCGTATCCTCCGAAATAAAGCGGCCTACACTCGGATAATAATATGTTGCTCGGAGATAATACAGACCCGGCTTTGCATCATACGCCTCTCCACTATCCGTAAACTGGTTGGAGAGATCCGTAGCCCACCTTCATCATACTTTATTTTTTAGGAGTTCCATGTTTACATCTTTGTCATAGTACGAGTTCATTACCGCTCACTCTTTCGTTTGGTTTTTATTTTTAGAGGCAATGTTATGGTCAGAGCATTTGAAAACATTGATCACGTCAACTTGCTTTTCTAACTGTTTGATGAGGTGATCGATCATGCTGGAATCGCATTGGACGGTAATCTTTACGTTGGATAAATGCTGTTGATCCGCTCTATTTATGGACATACGATCAATAAGAATTCCTCGACGAGAATATACCCCAAGTATTCGTAGAAAAGTTGCAGGGTGATTGTTCACCATCATTTGGATCGTTTGTTCGTTCACTCTTCCCACCCCTTCATGATTAATTCACTATTTGCTTTGCCTGGCGGTACCATGGGAAAGACATTCTCGCTCTCTTCAACCAAAAAATCCACGACGACAGGGCCCGGATGAGCCAAGGCTTCTCGAATGACAGCCTCCGCTTCAGCCACCGTTTCGGCACGTAAACCTTTCACGCGAAACGCCTCAGCTACCTTGACAAAATCTGGCCCACCAATTTGTGACTCTGACAAACGATTTTCATAAAACATCTCCTGCCACTGCCTAACCATTCCAAGGAATCGATTATTGATAATAAACACCTTCACAGGGATGTTTAGTTCAGCAATTGTCTGCAACTCCTGGATGTTCATCTGAAAAGAGGCGTCTCCCGCGATACAAACAACAGTTGATTCAGGCATGGCGATTTGAGCGCCTATCGCGGCAGGAAAACCAAATCCCATCGTTCCAAGTCCTCCAGATGTGAGAAACGTTCGAGGCTTCTTTGCACGGTAAAAGTGAGCAGCCCACATCTGGTGCTGTCCTACTTCCGTGGTGACAATTGCATTTCCATCCGTGATTTTGCTCAACAAATCAATAACGAATTGTGGCTTAATTGCACAAGCCTGATCCTGGTTATACGAAAGCGGATACTCTTGCGCCCACTTTTGTACTTGAAGTCTCCAATTCTCACAATCAGGTGTTGGTGAAGAAATTAACATGGCTTGTAGGGCCACTTTCACATCACATGCCAGCGAATGGTCAACAGGAACGATTTTACTCAGTTCTGACGGATCGGTATCAATATGAATTTTTGTGGAATGTGGAGAAAATCGCTCAAGTTTCCCTGTAACCCTATCATCAAAGCGGACACCACATGCCAACAAGAGATCACAATGATACACAGCCATATTGGCGGCATACGTTCCATTCATACCCAGCATCCCAAGAAACAGGGGATCATCAGGAGGATACGCTCCTAATCCCATCAATGTCGAACAGACTGGAATACCGGTTTCCTTGGCAAGTTGGCGCAATTCCTCGGAAGCGTTCCCACTTACAATTCCACCACCGATGTAAAGAAGAGGTCGTTGCGCTTGTGAGATTGCCTGGCGGATCGCTTCCATTTGCGCCCTATCGATTTCAGCTATTGTTTGCTTGAATCGATTCGTAGCAGGTAAGGAGGTTTGGTACATGCAATGGGTACTCGCGATATCCTTCGGGATATCAATAAGGACCGGACCTGGTCTGCCTGTTGAGGCAATCTGGTACGCTTCCACAAGTAAGCTTGGCAGTTCTTCCGGTTTACGTGGTTGAAAGCTGTATTTTGTCACCGGTGCCGTGATACCGATAACATCCACCTCTTGAAATGCATCGGTACCGATGAATGCGGAGGCAACCTGGCCTGTTATGACAACAATGGGAACTGAGTCCATATAGGCGTCTGCAATACCTGTCACCAGATTAGTCGCTCCTGGTCCTGAGGTGGCAATGACTGTCCCGATTCTCCCGGTTGCCTTTGTGTATCCTTCAGCAGCGTGAATTGCTGCTTGTTCGTGCCTGGTCAAAATGTGCCGAATCCCGCTTTGATACAAGGCATCATAAATCGGCAAAATCGCTCCACCAGGGTAGCCAAATACGGTATCTACCCCTAATTGCTTCAAGGTCTCAATTACTTTCTTGGCACCTGTCATTTCCACAGTGGCATCGTTTTTTTGTTGTTCCATACTTTTTCACCATCCCCTTAATCGAGTGTTCACTTGGAAAGTTCTTTCACCCTTCGGTACCCATTTTCCATTCATGTGCACCAATGATTTTCGTTTTGCTTCCATCCAAAACGCCACCTTTCAAATACTCAGTCTGTTATAAAATAAAAAACTCCCACCTCACACAACCACGTGGTGACATTGAATTTCATCCAATGTTCGACCGATTGGTTGCTGAGGCGAGAGTCTCGCGGTACCACTCAGCTTCTCCGCCCTTTTTACATAAGGCAGACTTAAGAAGATCGTCCCTGACAGATCGTCAGTTCAGACTTCAGTTCAGTAACGAGAACCATGTCGTTGTCCACTACTGACACACAATGGTGCTGTTCGCAGACAAAGCTCAGAGGTGATATTCGAATAAGGGTAATGACCGTCCTTCCAGCTCACGAGACGGCTCTCTGACATCAGAGCCTGATTCTACTTGTCCTCTTCCACGCTATTTTATCTTTTATGGTTTTTGCTATAATAGTTCTTGTTCGAATTACTTATCTATCAACCCAGCTATCGTTAAACTCCAGTCTAAGATTATCGATTTGCTTTACTCCTTTTACTCGCGAGTTCACCACCGTAAACTGCTTGTCATAATACAGAGGAATCGTATAGGCTTGTTCAATGATCTGCTTTTGAACTTCTGCATATGCCTGTTTTCTGGCTTCCAAATCATAAGTGGTATGACCTTTCTCGAGCATCGTATCCAGTTTGCTATCGTTTACAGCACCAAAGTTATATCCACCAATTTGGCTGGAATGGAAAGAGTAGTACAAATTATCTGGATCTTCGTATGAGGACTCCAGAAACATCAAATCAAAATTTCCTTTCATGCCAGCATCTAGCTCTGACATAAGCTCTAAATTCTGAATTGTAACCTTGATACCCGCTTCGCCTAACATAGATTGGATCAATTGAGCTGCTTTGTTGTAAATATCCGAACTTAACAGGGTAAGGGTCAATGTTTTTCCGTCCTTCTCCCTGATACCTTCCTCATTGAGCTTCCATCCCGTGGCATCAAAGAGTTTCTTCGCTTCTTCTACATTGTATTTGTACCCATACTCTTCTACCGATTTGTCATAACCCAGTGCCGTGGGAGATAGCGGAACGTTGGCAACCTGGCCTTCTCCTTGCAGTACGGATTGGATTATCGCTTCTTTATTAACTAACATATTGAGAGCTTTGCGGACTTGTACATCCTGGAACATCGGATTCCTTAAATTAATAGAGAGAAACGTACCCGTACCATCTTTCATTCTTTCAATAACCTGATATTTTGGATTATTTCTATACTTCTGAATATATCTCGTGGGTATTTCCGTTGCCACATCGATCGAACCGCTTTCCAAGGCAGCCAACCTTGATTGAACATCGATAATTGTTTTTAGAACAAGTTTATCCGCTCTTGGAGGTCCTTGATTTTCAAAATACGGTTCGCCCCATTGGAAAGCATCATTTCGAGACAATGTGACTCCCTGACCAGGCACCCAACTTTCAAACTTCCAGGGCCCCACTCCCACAGGATGTCTGCCATAATCTGCTCCGTATTTTTCAATGGCCTTCAAGGAAAGAGGTTGCAGGACAGGATTCGTTAAATTAAACAGCATATAAGGAGCCGGGGCTTTTAATTCAAGGATGAGGGTTTGATCATCTGGCGCTTTTACACTTATAACCCCATCCAGGAAAGAACTTGCTGTCATAGCTTGCGTATCCGGATTTAATGCCCGATCAAATGTTTCCTTAAACGTTTTGGCCGTAACTGGTGTACCATCATGCATAGTGATGCCTGAGCGAATGGTAAAGGTTATCTTTTTTCCATCCACTGAAATCTTGTATTCTTTAGCCAGAGAAGGTTTTATTTCTTGTGTAGCGGAATCTTTGTAAAGCAGTGTTCCACCAAGATGATACGCAAAGAGCAAACCCGCCTCCGTCCTGCCATGAGCATCCAACGTATCTGGTTCAGTCGGATATGCCACCGTTATGGTTCCACCTGTCTTTGGTTTGGCTACATCAAGTGGCTGATTCGATGGAGATCCGGATAAACCTGAACTGCAGCCAACGACCAATGGGATAACCATCGTTCCCACTAAACTTAAAAAGATACTACGTAATCCTCGCTTGTTACCTTTCATCATTTTACAACCCCCTTTTCTTCTGGAAACGTTTTCAAAACCAGCGTAAACTATACTCACTTTACGTTGAGGGATGTACTATATAAAACAGGCTGAAGTCCTCAACAAAGTTGCGTTTGATCGAAACAAGTCCCATAATACGAACACACAACTCGTAGAAAACGTGAATTAGGTTTAATTTGTTTGAAATGGGCTCTGCCCCTTCAAGTGACTGAACAGATCCCAGTTACTCTGATCCTTCGCTTCTGGATATCATTGACATTCTAGCAAATCGATATGTCTCTACTACTTCAAATTTTCCGGATTAAGCTCTTCTAATTCTGGAATGACAAAGCGGCCATCCTTGCGAATCAAGCGATCATCAAACCAAATCTCCCCGCCACCATACTCGGGACGCTGAATCATAACCATGTCCCAGTGAATGGAGGAATCATTTCCATTCGAGGCGTCTTCATAGCAACTACCAGGCGTGAAGTGGAAGCTGCCACCAATTTTCTCGTCAAACAAGATGTCCTGCATGGGTTCACGAATGGTTGGATGAACCCCAATCGCGAACTCTCCAATGTAGCGAGCCCCTTCATCTGTATCTAATATTTTATTGATTCTCTCTGTATCGTTAGCAGTCGCGTTTACAATTTTACCGTCTTTAAACTCCAATCGAACGTCTTCAAACGTAAATCCTTGATAAGGTGAAGGAGTGTTGAAGGTAATCACTCCATTTACAGAATCACGGACCGGTGCGGTAAAAACTTCTCCATCTGGAATATTATACTCGCCTGCACATGGTACGGCTGGTATTCCGTTTATCGAGAAAGTAAGCTCGGTACCTGGGCCTGTAATCCTTACACGATCTGTTTTCTCCATAAGCTCTTTCAAGGATTCCATTGCCTCTGCCATTTTGGCATAATCCATCGTACAAACGTCAAAATAGAAGTTCTCAAATCCCTCTGTACTCATATTCGCCTTTTGCGCTGCTGAAGGATTGGGGTACCCCAGATAGACCCATTTTCTTTGTAGGCGAACGCGTGTTACAGGTTTGTAAAGGGAGTGATACAACTGCAACTTTTCTGCGGGTACATCTGACATTTCGCTGATATTCGCCATTCCATCAATGATAATGTAGGCATGCATTTTTTCCATTTGATACTTATCTACATCAGCCCAGACTTTAAATTGCTCCTCCGCTCCTTCCATCAAAAGCTGGCGACGGACAGGCATTTCGCTTTGCTTCACATGAGGATATCCTCCAGCCTTGTATACGGCTTTTACAAGCTCATTCACCAAAGGCGTATCAATCTCAATTGCATCGATTAACACATGCTCACCTTTTTGCACTTTCGTGGAGTAGTTTACAAGGACGTCAGCCAACTTCGTAATTCGCGGATCTAGCATAACAATAACACCTCTCCTGTTGTTTTTTTGCAAAAGGAATGAGTAGATGGATTTTTACAATCTTCTCCTTCTTTCGCAGTATTCTTATTTCATTTCTTATTGAACAACAATGCTAAGCTTTTTTATGAATACAGATGGCAAGCCACCAGATTACCGTCTACTTCTTTCAATTCGGGAACCGTCGTTTTACAAATGTCCATGCAAGCATGACAACGCGGATTGAATTTGCAGCCTGCCGGTGGGTTAGACGGCGACGGCAAATCTCCCTTTAGAATAATGCGTTCCTTTTTTTCGTCAGGATCCGATAGTGGAACGGCAGAAAGAAGCGCTTGCGCATAAGGATGCATAGGGTTTCGAAACAAATCTTCCTTCTTAGCAAGTTCAATGACTTCACCTAAATACATAACGGCTACTCGATCAGCGATGTGCTCAACAACGCTTAAATCGTGAGAAATAAAGATGTAGGTGAGAGCAAATTGCTCCTGCAAGTCCTGAAGCAAATTGAGAATTTGCGATTGAATTGACACGTCAAGAGCGGATACGGGCTCGTCTGCAATGATCAGCTTTGGTCTGAGTATCAAAGCGCGAGCAATCCCGATACGTTGTCTTTGTCCGCCCGAAAACTCATGGGCATACCGAGAGAGGTGACGTTTATTCAGACCAACAATTTCGATTGTTTCTTCAATAAGCTTCTGTCTTTCCCATGAAGGAATTTGATGAGCGATCAACGGTTCGGACAGGATACGTTGAATTGTCAGCTTGGGATTCAGCGTGTCAAACGGGTTTTGGAACACCATTTGGATGTTGCGTCTTGTCCTGTGCATATCCCTCTTACTGAAAGTGCGGATATCCTGTCCTTCAAAGATGATCTCCCCTGACGTAGGCTCGATCAGGCGCATCATGCATCTGCCAAGCGTTGATTTTCCACAGCCAGACTCCCCAACTACACCAAGCGTTTCACCTTTATGGATGGTAATATCTACACCGTTAACAGCGTGAACGAAGGATGGTTGCTGGAACATCCCCTTTTTGATGGGGAACAACTTTTTTAGTCCCTTAACTTCTAATAGTGGAGTTGTCATACACTCACCGCCGATCTTTCCGTTTTCTCTTGAAACAGCCAGCAGCGACATTGGGATTGTTGGTCCACGTCCAACAGTTGTGGGCTTCGTTCGAGACAAACGGGCATTACTTTATCGCAACGAGGAGCAAAACGGCATCCTTTCGGGTATTCGTCAGGTGTCGGCACGCTTCCCGCAATACTGTAAAGGCGCTTCTGCCCCTTGGAATTGTGCGGCGTCGATTTAATCAACCCAATGGTGTATGGATGCTTCGGATTGCGCAGCAATGTTCTTACATCTGACGATTCAATAACCTGTCCAGCGTACATCACAATTACTCGGTCACAGGTCTCCGCGATCACACCCAAATCATGCGTAATCATGATCAAGGACATCCCCATTTCAGTTCGAACTTTTTTGATCAGATCAAGAATCTGCGCCTGAATCGTAACATCCAACGCGGTCGTCGGTTCATCGGCAATCAGCAGGGTAGGATTGCATGCAATCGCCATGGCGATCATGACACGCTGCCTCATCCCGCCTGACAAACGATGCGGATAGTCATGAAAGATCTCGTTTGCTCGTGAGATCCCTACTTGTGTTAGCAACTCAATACCTTTTTGCTTGGCTTGTGCTTTACTCATTCCTTCGTGCTTTTCTAAGCCTTCACTCATCTGTTTGCCAATCGTCAGAACGGGGTTGAGCGAGGTCATCGGCTCCTGAAAGATCATGGCCATCTCTTTTCCTCTGATGTTCTGCATTTCTTTTTCCTCTTTTTTGAGGATATTGGTTCCGTTCAGGTTCACTTCCCCATTTATTTTTCCGTTGCTCCCTAGCAAACGCATGATTGCCAGAGAAGTGACGCTCTTTCCACAGCCCGACTCACCCACGATTCCCAAAGCTTCCCCTTTTTTAACATACAGAGAAAGGTCTTCAACAACAGTGAAAGAATGTGCGCCATTTGAAAACTTGATTGTCAGCCCTTTTACTTCCAACACGTCTGTCATTCCTGATAGCTCCTTTTCTAAAAGACTGCGTTTCCTTCAAATTGCAGATTACCTACCGCCTCTGGGATTAAAAATGTCTTGTAGCGCATCACCTAACATATTGACGGTAAATACCACGATCGTAATCGCCACGCCTGGGAACGTAGCCAGCCACCATGCTTCTGACAGATAATCTTTTCCTTCATTCAGCATAGTTCCCCACTCAGGTGTAGGTGGTTGGGCGCCAAGTCCGATAAAGCCAAGCGCTGACGTTTCCAAAATCGCACTACCTACAAACAACGTTGTATAAACGATCAGTACATTTGTGATGTTTGGAATGATTTGATTCAGGATGATCCACCAGTTCGAGCTTCCGATCGATCTACTTGCTTCTACATATCCAGACGACTTGATGGATAAAGCTGCACTCCGAATTAAAATAGCAAAAGCGGGAATCGACGATATCCCTATGGCAATCATCGCGTTCTCCTGGCTGGGCCCAAGGACGGCGACTATGGCTAGCGCCAAAACGATACCAGGCAAGGCAAGCAAGATATCCATAATTCTCATAAGAATGTTGTCAACCATTCCGCCAAAGTAAGCGCTGGTTACTCCCAAAAGGGTACCCGCTACAAATGTGATCGCGACTGCCATAACAGCTACCGTTAACGTTACCCTCGTACCGTACAGCATACGGGACAGGATATCGCGGCCAATCGAATCCGTACCAAGAAGAAACTCTTTCGAAGGACCTTGCATAAACGCCTCGTAGTACGTTTTGGTCGGATCATGCGGAGCTATCCACGGCCCGATAATCCCCAAAATGATAATAAAGAGCAGAACGATGAAGCTGAGTCTGGCCATCTTTCTTTGCATGATTTTATGCATTAGTTCAAAACGGGGTTCTGTTCTTTCCTTAGGTTGCATCGATTTTTTAATAGTAATGCTATTGTTTGTTCCACTCATGTTTACGCACCCTCTCTTTTTGTCGTGTAGTCAATTCGTGGATCAAGAGCAGCGTACATAATATCCACAAGAATACTGACAAGTACGTAAATTGCACCAATAAATAAAACGGTTCCTTGAATCATGGGGAAGTCACGAGAACTGATCGCTTGAATGGATAAAGTTCCAATTCCCGGCCAACTGAACACCTGTTCAACAATAACCGCTCCGCCAAGCAACGAGGCCATTTGTAGACCAATAACTGCTACTACAGGGATCATCATGTTACGGAAAGCGTGCCGGAATAAGATAATTCGTTCGTTCATCCCTTTCGAACGAGCAGTCCGGATATAGTCGTTTGAAAGAACATCCACCATTCCAGCGCGAATCAATCGAATCAGTGTAGTAGACATCAAGACGCCAAGCGTCAGTGCGGGCAAAACCAGATCCACAAAGCCGGTGCCACCTGCTATCGGGAACCAACCCAATGTAACCGAGAATACCATAATGAAGAGCAATCCTAGCCAAAACGATGGTAACGACATACCCAGGGTCGCCAGCGACATGATCCCTATATCGACCCAAGTGTGCTTATATTTGGCAGCGATAATCCCCAGAATAACTCCAAGCGAAACAGCTACCACCAAACTAGCTGCAGCCATCTTCACAGTTGATGGAAAGCGTTCTGCAATCTCCGCACTTACAGGTCTACCAGTTTTGAGGGAGATTCCCAGATCTCCTTTCAGCACACCAGTCGCATAGGTAACGTATTGCTCGACTAGAGGCTTGTTAAGGCCCATCTGTTCACGCAATGTTTCGATTTGCTCAACCGTTGCACGTTGCCCAAGAATGATGCGTACAGGATCACCTGGAATGAAATGGATCAGCATAAACGTAAAAATAGATAAACCAATAAGAACGATTACTCCGGAAAAAAGACGGTTCAGAATATACTGCTTCATGATGTTATCACCGATCTTTCTTGTAAGTTGCCCAACGGATCACAAGGCTTGCTCTTCCTCTTAGACACGCTTAAAGTCCCTCCTAATGAATACTTGAACACCCAACCTTCAATACTCATATCCCTCTACCATTGGGTAAGACAGGAATTTAATATATAATCTTATTTGCCACAAAGCAGTGCGATTTTTGCGTCCTCCTCGATGATATTTTTTCAATCTGTCAAAATGAACTCTAGTAAGAATATACAGAAAGTAGGAAACGGTTACATTAGACAAAACACAGAAAAAAGTACGCATTCATACGACGATCTGTAAAAATGATTTCGTATCATATTCTTTTACCTCATTCAGTAAACCACTAATGATTAAAAGTAATAAAAATAATGAGCATTTTTCCGTTTCGCTGCAATTAGGTTATTGATCTACGACTCAACAGATTGCCTAACGAATCTACTTTGTTTTTATTATGCTTGGTTTGTCCCAAAAATTTGGTGTTCATTTTAAAGCATGCTTTAAGGCCGACTAAAGAAGAATTGCTCAAATATACCCTGATCCTATAAAAAAAGGGCAATTGGTTTTTAACCAACTGACCTTAATATCCAAATCTTTTAGCGTTACTATTTGATGGGGGTTTTTCGGGAACGCGATATCAAGAATTGTTCCTTCGCTCCCGATACCTTACGCTTTCTGCAGATGCTCCATAATTAGCAGGGCTGATCCGAGTTGAACGCGGCATAGTTCACGGATGGGGGGCATGCTCCAGTTCCAATGGGAGAGGTAATTTTTCAACTCTTTATCCAACCATGCTTTCGTTTCTGAATGGATTTGTTCCAACTCTGGGTTATCTGGCAGTCCCTCGATGACTCTTATAAACATGCTTGCAACACATAGTACCGTACCCCAGTATTGTAAACGGATATCTAAAAGTTCAGCAACTGTAGCCGGGCGATCCAATACGGGCTCATTATCAGTCCAAGTACTATCGTGGTCTACCTGATGATCATATCCTTTCAAAAAGTCTTTCACTGCGTTATTTAGACGGGACTCTGTTATTATGAAGGGTAACACTCTCTGGTATTGCTGCTGGAGATAAGCACAGCACTCCTTAACTACAGCTTCACTTTCCATTACAGCATCCCGACGCAGTTGTTGAGTCGGGGATCTGTCCCCCATGCGCGCGTCGGCAAAGATTGTGACTTCCGATATCAGATTATAAGTGCCGTAACGTGAATGTGAGTACTCAAACGAGGTTGCACCACTTTGCAACGAGTTGGCCGGGTCTTCCCCCTTTGGCAACTTGGACTCATAGAAATCATAGACCTGTGACATTACGGGCATCTGATAAAATCCTTCAGTCAACAGAGAAATGTAAGGAGCTTCAGGTTCTCCTTTCATTAAAGGTAAACCACTATCGGTGACGAGCGTACACAATTGCTGATACAGATCTTCATTCAACCGCTCTGACAAATAAAAGAAGGTACCTATCTTGTCGGCATTGTGCAAGCTGTTGAGAAAGTGCGGCTGGGCTTCGTCAATCGCATTCATAAAAGCGAGAGTCTCAGGCATTGGTGTATTAAATTTGAAGGACTTGTACTCGTAAGGGAACGTCCATTCCACTTGTTCAACCAAAGCTGGGCGATAGTACCAGCGAATATATTCTTCGAGCGAATAGGGTCCTTTCAGCCAACCTTCATTTAGGCGTAAGCCGTCTACATCGATCGCCTTGATAAAGTAAAAGGTATAATCAAGCTCCTTCAACAGTGTAGGCTCCTCGCACAGTTTTCTGCTGAGGTACTCCACCGTCATGGCGCCAATCGGTTCGTTGGGATGAGGGCAACCCACGAACAGCGCCCGATGAGGACCATTACCGATACGGAGCATCTGAATCGGGTGACCGTCAGTAGAGTAACCCACCGTGCTAAGTGTAACGATGTCTGGGTATTCGGCAGCAAGTGCTTGGGTCGAAGCATCCAGCTCGTCTAATGTTAAAAAGCGTGAAAAATTGGGAATCTCATCAAGCAGTCTTTGTATATGTTTGTTCATGCTTCAACTCTCCTGTCTATCGAATATGTTTCACATTCGATTACATGCAATTCTATCGTCGTCGTACTCGCTAGAGTTGGGGATGTTTTCGTACTTTTCCCTACATTGGTTTTGGCTTAATTGCCAACCCAACTATCGTTAAATGCGGGCATAAGCGATGTCCATTTCACACCTTTTACTCGCGAATTCACCACTGTAAAGTATCTTTCAGCATAGAGAGGAACAATATAAGCTTGCTTAAGGAGTCGTTTTTGGGCTTCTACATATGCTTGCTTCCTGGCATTCAATTCAAAGGTGATACGGCCTTTTGTCAATAATGAATCCAGAATGCCGTCTTTTAGACCAATGATGTTAAAGGCACCAATTTGGCTGGAGTGGAACATTTGATATAAAACATCAGGGTCTTCAGCTGTATAAGCCATCAGAGTCACATCAAAATTTCCTTTTAAGAGTTCCTCTTCCCACGCTGCTGACTCCAAATTTTGGATGTTAATTTTGATACCCACCTCTCCCAGCATTGCTTGTGTCAACTGGGCTGTTTTCTCATACTTTGGCATAGTCAGCATGGTAAGGGTAAGTGTTTTCCCATTCTTTTCTCTAAAGCCATTGCTATTTACTTTCCAGCCAGCAGCGTCCAAGAGCTTCTTCGCTTCGTCCGCATTATTTTCATACCCGTATTTTTCCAGCGACTTATCATACCCCAATGTAGCTGGGGATAACAACGTTTGAGCAACCTCTCCTTCTCCCATCAAAGCTGCCTGGATCATCGCTTGTTTATTCACCAACATATTGAATGCTTTTCGGACTTGAATATCCTGGAACTCCGGTTTTGTCAAGTTCATCCACAAACTGAGAGGGACACCAGGACGCATACGTTCCAGAACCTGGTACTTCGGATTATTTCGATACTTTTTGATATCTTTTGCAGGTACATCGAATGCAATATCGATGGAGCCGCTTTCCAGAGCGGACGTCATCACTTGAAAGTCCGGAATCGTTTTAACCACCAGCTTGTCCACTCTTGGAGGACCCTGATTTTCAAAGTTGGGGTCGCCCCACTGATAGTCTTCATTTCGGACTAATGTAACGCCCTCGCCGGGCTTCCAGCTCTCAAACTTCCAGGGACCAACACCAACAGGATTTCTCCCGTAATCCTCTCCATATTTTTCAATGGCCTTCATGGATAAAGGCTGAAAGTCACCGGTACTAAGCGTATCCAAAAACGCTGCATTTGGCTCATGTAATTCAATCATGAAGGATCGATCATTTAGTACTTTGATGTTTTTCACCGGCGACAAGTTAGCTAGTGCAGCTGTTGCTTTTGTTTTCGGATCCATAATGCGATCAAAGTTATCCTTAAAACTCTGGGCGGTTAAAGGTGTTCCATCGTGAAACGTGATACCAGAGCGAAGGAAAAATATCAACGTTTTTTTATCCTCTGAGATCTTGTATGAGCTAGCTAGATAAGGTTTGTATTCCTTCGTGACCGGATCCTTGGAAAGCAGGGAAGCACCCAGATTCCAAGTAACGCTTTCATTGCCACCCGTCGTCTTATGAACATCCAATGTATCTACTTCATATGGGGAAGCTACAGTAATGGTTCCACCCGTCTTTGGTTTGTCCGTCACTTGTTGATTTGGTGAAGGTGTAGCTGATTGCGTACCACAACCAACCACCATCGACATGCACACCGTTACAAGTAAACATACAATGAATCCATGCAATGGACGCTTGTTATTCTTCATTAATTCATCATCCCTCTTTTCTCCGTTTCGTTTGAAAAACGCTCCTATCCTACACAATCCTTGGAGTTTCCTCACCTCCTTCCCATTCAGAACGACGGCATTGTAAGTGAATCCGAAGAAAAGCAAAATTCACGATCTTTAGCCATCCTATAAAGACGCCGGCAAAATCACTAGAATCCCAAAAACATTTTCAAATCTTGTACTCGATTCGAACTCTCCATTAAATATACCGATAATAGATCCTGGTTCCATTAGGCACATCATCAAAAAATATACGGATTTGTACTACAGTACGTAAAATTGCGAAAAGAGTATTGATCGTAATCAGTGAAAATGAAAATACCTGTCGCCAGTCGAATACAGGCAACAGGTATCGAGTTAGGTCAGTAGTTCTTGTAATCTCTAGAATGATTCACTTCCACCGGGGGTGGCACTGAATATATCCGGATGTAGCAATTGGTATCCCAACAATGCAACTTGAAGAGCCAGACGTTTTTCAGAGGACATGAAGTCCTCGCCAATCAATTCTCTTATTTTTTCCAGTCGATAGTAGAGGGATTGTCTCACAATAAAAAGATGCTGAGCAGCCAGTTGTTTGGAACCGTTAAAATCTAGATAGAATTTAAGCGTGTAAAGAAGCTTACTGCCCTTTGATTGATCTTCTTCAATGAGCGGTCCCAGATAACTGTTTATAAAAGACTCAAGGGCTTTTCTCTCGCGAAGGTTGGTGAGAAGTTGCAAAACCCCGATTTCATCATAATAAATGATTGGTTTCTTATAAAAAGAGTATAAGGATACAGCATTAATTGCTTCTTGATAGCTCAAATAAGCCTTTTTCAGATCGATATATGACTGTCCCACCCCCATACGATATTGGAGAGCACCCGTTTTTAGATCCACTTCATTTATCTTTTGAATCGAATCGAATACGCGTTGCAATCTTTCTTTTAAAGGGAGAGGGGATATTAAACTAAGCGCAACAACTACGATTCGGTTCTTTTTCATAGTGATTAACGGAAGAAAATCGTTTTTTTCAAAAGTAAAACGCAATAGTAAAGAAAAGTGAAATTGACTCGTTTCAATTGCCTCTGCAGATGTTTTATGATCTAGGTCGTCTTTATGATCAATTTCAATCACACAAACGTGATAGGGAGTTTTCCTATGTTTGAGATAAGAAGAACCTAAGATAGATCGAAACTCATCCTCATTTTTTATTCGATTATGCACCAGGTCGTCCACCCATACATTTTCGGCAAGAAGTTTTCGTTCCTCTATATACTGTTTTCTGAGCAAATCCTGTGAAATCGAAATGGAAGCAGAATCTACGACCTTATATTCGTATTGATTGGGTTCATGATCGCTTATCAAAACAATGTAGGCCCATGTTTGACCCATAGCTCCCACTGGCTGAAAAAGAAGGGTTTTATCCTTAAATTTACATTGATACGTTGGTTGATCTGGTATCAACGCTGTTAGGTCATTCAGACGCTCTCTACAAAAATCAAGCAATTCTTGCTGGTTATTTGCTTGTAGGCTTGGTACAAAAATGGGATGACCATGAATGGGAAGATATAAGACTTGAACATTTGTAAAGTTGTAAAGTAATTTCAAAACTTTGTTGATGCCTTGAGAAGTTAGTGTCATTCTATGAAATTCTCTTGATACTCGTTCAAGATCTTGTAGCTTCTCATAGTGTCGGTTAATTAGTAAGGAATTGATGTCATGCGAAATATCTACAAATCTCACTTTTTCAGTAAATACAATCAGGGGAAAGTGATACCGATTGGCCCACTCAATCATCTCATCAGGAATTGTCTGAATATATTGCCCAAGTTCGATACACAAACAGACAACGTTAAATTCCATTAATTTTTGTAAATAGGCTACTAACAAAGTCGCCTCTGATTGAAAACCTACTCCGGAGGTTAGAATCATCTCTCCTCCACGAAACATCGTTTTATCGATGTTGAGATTTTCAAGGACATGAACCCAACGTAAACGGCGATTTATGCCATTTTTACCTCCCACCACACGAGCATTTCGGAAGAGCGTCCGTTGCAGGACATCATTTACTGTTATAGAATCTGTGTTCATGAAAAACCCTCCTCCATATATATTTGGATTTGGATAGATATTCGTTTGTAAATACTCACTACCATTCACAGATACTGAACAGTATCCTTATATTCCCTAAGTATCTCGGAGAAAGAAGCATTCATTCGAGGCTATCCTTGCGTTTACTATCATTAATTACTCTTGTTTTCACTGTTGCTAGAACGAAGGTCCGATAGATATTTCACATAAAATTTCCTGAATACTTCTAATGTTTCAATCGACTCTTGGAATCTTTGTTTAACGGTTTCATCATCTTTAATTGCTTCCAAGTATTTTGTGAATATTGCTTGTCTAGAAATTGTAGTTGATAACATATCCATCACTTCTTTTTCAATGGAATCAGAAGCCAAAATGTAGTAGTTGATGCGATCACCAATCAGACTCTTCTTTTCTACAACCCCCATTTGCAGTAACAAATTCATATTCGTAGAAACACTTCCAAGGCTTATTTGGAGTGTCGACGCTATTTGTTGAGAAGACAACGGATCGGTTGTAACTAAGAGAAGTCCCATGATGCGCCCAGCGATTCTGGGCAGATTAAGCCGCTCATAATCTAAACCAATTTCTTCAATAAATGAGAGAACTTCAGGGGTTATATTACTCAATGTAATTGCTCCTTCCACTTACGGGATATCGAATTATAATTTCCTAATTTCAAAAAAACGATGTATCTATTGAAGTCGGAAAACAAACATTGCAATGCTGTATTAAATTTTTTCCGAACTCGATAAATTATGTTCATAAAATTTCCTCAAAATGTCTAATGATTCAATCGAATCTTTGAATCTTAGTTTAACGATCTCATCATCCTTAACTACATCCCAGTATTTTATGAATATTGCTTGTCTGGAGATTGTGGTTGATAACATATCCATCACTTGTTTTTCATTAGAATTAGAAGCCAGGATGTAGTAATTGATGCGATCACCAATCAGACTTTTCTTTTCTACAACCCCCATTTGAAGTAACAAGTTTATATTCGTAGAAACACTTCCAAGGCTTATTTGGAGTGTCGACGCTATTTGTTGAGAAGACAACGGATCGGTTGTAACTAAGAGAAGTCCCATGATGCGCCCAGCGATTCTGGGCAGATTAAGACACTCATAATCTAAACCAATTTCTTCAATAAATGATAGAACTTCAGCGGTAATATTACTCAATGTAGTTGCTCCTTCTATTTACGGGATTCTAGAATTATACTTTTCCTAGTTTAGAAAAATAAAGGAATCCTATAGCTACTGAAAGCGGAAAACAAACATAGTAATGCCCTCACTAACAATTTTCCGAGTTCTACTTGTTCGACACGGTATTCACTAAAAGGTGGTAAATATGTGACAGGCAGTGGCAAAAAATCACTCATACAAGTAACGATTTCATCGTTGCCCATAGGGAGAATTTTCTATACTCAGCAAGTATTCCGCGTTCATCTCGTTTGGTTTTTCCCTAACCCACAGCGAAATGATTACCGCTAGCATTGCACCTAAAACCAAAAAACCAAATCCGAATTGAAAAGAAAACCTATTGATAATCCACCCCATAGCGATCGGTGTAACCATATTGGCTAATTTGCCTCCAAATAAAAGCACACCGCTTCCAATACCTAAAACATTCGAGGGAATAACTTGCATTGTTAATCCTATCACCGGTTGAGTAGTAAGGGAGAGGAAAAAAAGGGCAATGGACTCGAATAATACAAATTCGCTTACATTGGATGCCGTTACCATCAATAAAAGAAAAATAGTTGAAACAAGCAAAGAAGGTATTACTATACTGCGAAATTTCTTTCTATAGTAACGATCAAATAACCATCCGCCTACAAGGCTGCCGATTGCCCCAATTAAAAGTGGTAGCGACGTAGCTATACCCACCTCAGTAAAGTCGAGGCCTTTCTCTGTTGATAAGAAGGTAGGTACCCAGGTGAAAACTCCAATGTTTACGATATTAAGTCCAAACATTATCCCTGTTAATTTCCATATGTGTGTATTTCTCAGGACATCAACAATTCTCATTTCAGTATCTACACTACTTAATTGTCCCATTTCTTTTGCCGTTTTTATTTTTGGTTGCGATGATGTATCAGCATTCAGCGGTCTAGGCAAGAAATATGAGATGACAAGTGCCATGATTAGTCCAAAACCAGCACATAAGTAGGTTGCCTTGTTCCAACCCATCCTAGTTATCATCGAGCCAACAATCAACGGAGCGATCGCTGCACCGAACAATTCAGCTGAAGAGACAAATGCATTTGTTGTCGTACGAACGTCTACTGAAGTTCGTTCCGCAACAGCTTTCATGGTAGCCGGTGTTAACGGGGCCTCTATAACCCCAAGCAAACACCGTATGATGAGCAGAATGGCTAACCCGGTTACCATTCCGGTCAATGCAGTTAAAATAACCCACAACACTAAGCCAATTGCAATGATACGCTTTGAACCAAACTTATCAGCTATAATGCCCCCAGGGATAGTGAAGATAGCATTACCAAGGAAGTATGCGCTTACAATCGTTCCCTGCTCCACAGCGTTCAGTTGGAGTTGCTCTGCGATTAGTGGAAGAGCCAATAAAATTCCAAATGAACCAATGACCCCTACGAACACCGAAAAAAATAAGATAATGGCACTGAGCGGAGTAGATATTTTCATGGTGTATTCCTCACTTTCCAGCTGTTTGTACAACCACTTTTTTATATCGACTCTTTCGGCTAAAGCGTAAGGATGAAACCAAAAGAGGTTTTCCACAATGCGCGTAGAGACATTATTTGGTCTAGCTCTTCTTCCAAAAACAATAGATATTGGGGTGAAACCGCAATTCTTTTCCGAACCCTTTCAAGATTGATTCGTCCATAAACAGCTTAAACTGTACCTCAATCACCTGAGTTTACTTAAGATAAAAAGCGTCGGTTAAATGTAAGCTTGACCATACTACCCCATTCTGAACACATGAATTGACTAATGATTATGGATAACTAGATCCTTGAATTACTTACTAGCTCACTCTCCTCACAACTGCATCAACACTTCCATATGTTTGGGCTTTTTATTTCTGTGTTACTAATAGTAATACGTTTATACATTTTAGTAAATACTAAAATTAAAGAAAATACAAAAAACAATAAAATACCAACCTGCTGACGATTCAATATTTGCTTTTTCAAAGAATCAACACGTATCATTGGTATAACAATAAAAAGCGGATCCTCAAGGTGTGGGTATCGGTCTTTCTAAAGGAAACGGCCCGAGGCCTTTTACGTAACGTCTCCCAATATAATACTCCGTGCTTCCTGACATCAATAGCCAACACTACACCATGCTCAATCAAAAAAACGGCACGCGGCAACCCGTAGTTAAATGCTCTTTCCAGTGTAATTTCAAAACTTTATGATATTTCATAGGACCTCCCATATCAAAATGCACAGACCGTTTTCCGGGCCGCATATAGAGGTTCGATCGCGCCTGGCACCGAGCTGTCAGACCTAGAAGTGGTAGACTCTGCCGCCATCGTTACCGATGCGCTTCGTTTGGATATTACTAGGAATTGTGTTGAGAAATTTCCGTAAGGACTGTTTCAAAAAATAAAGAGAGAAGCCGAGATTGTTCAGCTGATTTGCAGCCTCTCGAACATGATGAAAAAGCTTTTCGCTCAATTTCACATCTATTCTTCGGTTTCTTTTCCAATCATTTTAATGAGCATTCACGCCTTTCATATCCAATGTCTTTGCGGCGTTGCCTAATGTGGAACAAGCCATAATGGAAACAGCATTTGCGATCAGTAAAAACCAAAAAGCAACCTCAAAGGAGCCGTTAAACGCAGTGATCAACAATCCCATAACCATGGGAGCAATAAAGCCAGCCAGTTGACAGCCGAAATTAATCATCCTGGCGACGGACCCCATCACTTCAGTTGGCAGTGTGTTTTCAGCGACAATGACCAAATCGCTGCTTGTCCAGCGAATAAAAGAAACATGGTTAGTACCTGATAGATCATCGCCATGCGCAATGAATCTGTGTTGAACATGAGAAAGAGAAAGACAGCCCCTAACAATTGGGCCACAATTGCTTGATATCGCTCCCGGTTTAAAAAAATCTGTCACTCATCCAACCACTAATATTCATTGAAATTCCGGCAGCAACCATCGGCAGTGAGGAAAAAATCCCCACGTTTATCAGATCCAGGGAAAGTTGCTTTGGCTTCTGGTTTAATGAATGGTTTCAGTGTTGGCGCAGGGGGGATTGGTGCATTTTTCCTTGGCAAGTTAGCAGACGTATATAGTGTGGATGCCATTATGAAATGTTTCGTGTTTTTTCCCATTCATTCTGCTATAATTACTTGCTTTATCAAAGATGACCATAAAATATTAACAAAACAAGAGCAAGCATAGTTATCACTATCTACTTCCAAAAAGTCATTAACGTTTTGATAGATCAATCTTTTCGGAAAACATGGGAACGTACAAACTAGTTCTTTTAGGTAAGGGATATCTCTTATAAACATAACACTTGTCTTCCAGTAATTTACCGGTAACAGGTATTTTTAGTTTTTTATATGTGATGGTTTGTCAAGTCAAGTGCGACAAATGTCCTGAGCAGCGACACAGGTAATATGGCGTGCTTTATTTACGATGACGTATTTTGCTCTAGTTTGGTGTACTTGTTTGTGTGACACTACACATAACGGTCGGTAACCTCTACAAATTTATATCCTTGAACACCGGTTTGCAAATATAAAAACCTACGATCCTTATCAAGATTCGATCGTAGGTTTTGTTGATATCAAATGATAGTTTCTACAACATTCTAAAAGTTTATAGGCTTAACCAGCCCTCGGTCAATAGGAACTTACATCTGCTTTAATAATCAGTTTCGACAATTATGTATCTTTTAATACCTACATAGATATTTATTCCGAAAACCTTCCTTTTCGGAATAGTTGTGATTCACGTAATGAAATAAATAAAGGGCCATTGAATACTTTCGGGTTTTTTTTGACGTATACGCAATCCACATGGTCAGTCGGTCACCTTCTTTGTCATCGCTGGTTAACGCTAGTGCTTCCCCAAATCGAATACCAGTTAGAGCCATAAGAGTAAATAGGGCGTAATTTCAGGGGCTACCCAGTGTTTATGAGAATGGTTTCAATCCCTTTTTATGAACGTGAAGAATGTATAAGACTTTGAAATCCTAGGGTTTTGTCTATGATTTACAGATGTTTTAGTGTGCTCCGTTTTCACCCATGTATGTTGTTGTTTCCACTTAATGAGTCCCACGATTTGGGCATACATAAACGTGTAAGCATAGTAAAAAATCGAGAAGCTCATTCGAAGGAATAAGTATTTTCGAGTTGTATCTACCCTCACCGCGTAGTACATACATACCAGAAATTGATAAGTGAATAGCATCATAGAAAGAATAGTAGATCCAAAAATCGCTGTTGCCAATTGTTTTCCAAGATCCGGTATTTCTTGATAGCTTTTCGTAACAAGGATGTACATAGTAGCAAAGAAAATGCCAGTTAAAGTAATGGTCATTTGCAACGCGCGCGTCATACCAAATAAATAGAATAACTGGTCAATAATATTGATGTTGCCTTTTTCAGTAATCAGTTTTTTCATCATTGGCTTAAAGTTAGTGAAAGCAACATACCAGTGACCTTGTGACCATCGTGTACGCTGTTTTATACTTACTTTAAAATTATCTGGCTTTTCGTCATATACACGGACAAAGTGATTCCATAATACACGTCCATTATCTTTGACAATTTCTATTTCCAACTCTAAATCTTCTGTTAGAGAATGAAAACGGAAGCCACCATGTTTCATTAGATAGCTCAATTTAACGATAAATCCAGTTCCGCCTATAGCGTTTGGCAGTCCCACACGATATTTTGCAAATTGGAAGAAACGATTTGTCAGATAGTAGCTCATCGCGTATCCAAGGGATAAGTTTGTTGTAAAATTCTTAGAATCTAAATATATCTGAATGGCTTCCGGTTCATTTTTTGCAATGTATTGAGAGTTCAACTCCTGTAAAACGTTCGAATCAACGTGGTTATCCGCATCCAAGACCATTAAGCAGTCATACCTTTTTGTTAATTCATCAAAACCTATATAGCGCAGTGCATACTGCAGGCCAGCAGGCTTACCAACCCCTTCACGCGGGAATAATTGTTCGCTTGTGTTAATGCATTTAATTCCCTTCTCTACACAAATGTCTCCTGTTCTATCGACACTATTATCGTTTACTACATAAATATCATACAAATCCTGACGGTATCGTATTTGTTTCAAATTATCGATTGTTGAACTAAGTACCATCTCTTCATTATGCGCCGCTACCAAGATTAAAAATCTCGTCTTGTCTTCAACTAGTTCATAATCTCGCTTAGCTTTTCCAAACCCAAAGAAGGATAATATCACATAGTAAATGCTGTTGATGTTAACAAATAATGTCAATAATAAGAATAAACTCAGTAAAATCGTTACTACTTTGCTGCCTGTTAATTCCATTTATTTCCTCCTGTTTGTTGATACTCATGTAAAATATTGCACATTCATTCGGGTTCAAATTAGTTAACATATAATTCTCTGAACGCCCGCGTTTAAAAGAAATTGTGAAGGGTACGAACGAATGAATTCCTCCATTAAGGTTTGCAATCATCAACGAGCTCTACGACTGCAGAATGTGGCAAAACAAAATCCCATTCAACAAACCATGTATTCAAGTCACTTGATTTATCTAAAAATCCTTACCACCCATTCTTCAGTACGATGAGCATCTTGCAGAGTTGGAACAGGACATAGACGCCCAGAACTGAAGAGTATGATTTAATCCTATCGATTTTCGCTATTGACCATAAAATTGCAACAACAATTTTATCGAAAAAAAGTGGCCGCTCCCGGTCATGACCAAGAAAAAGGCAGCTTGTCACGAAATCCTGGTTTCTTTTTGCTTCACCGAATTCGTGATGAACTTCCAAATAGCTCCATCAAATCACACGCAATGGCAGTAGGCGTAATACCCGGCTTGTTGAAGGCTTACCGCCATTTTAATTAGCTCTTCTTTGGCGGCAGTGATTAAGGAGGCCCATTTTCCATTTTCACATTAAAACTTACATAACATTTATTATGTTCTCTTTTTTAAATCCCATATTAAAAGCCAACACGATTAATAACTGTCGTATTGGCTTATTTGTAAATTATGATGCTTCTACACTACAAGCTTCATTGGATTGGTTGTTTAAAACACACTCATCATTGAGCTTCAGTTGTCTCTATTAAGGTACATCTATCTACTTTGATGTATACTCATAGTCTCTTATCTATAATGACCATTCATCCCAAATGATAAGTTCCCATTTGATGAATCGCTGCTGAATTTCGTTATCATGCATAAACTGATTCGCAACTGGGCTAATACGTAAAGAAGCAGTTAGCAGTTTAATGTAAAACGTTAAATAATGTGTAAGTACAATATCAATTAGTACGATAAACTCCTTATTATCTAATTGCCTACACAGTATTTCGATAACGACCGTACAAAAATGCTACCAGTATCAAAACATGATAGTACAAAACAGCTGCACTTGCCCCCAAAACAAAAATGAACAGATTTTCGCTAATCGCTACAGCAAACATCCTGCCTTTGTTGATGAATAATATAAAAGGAAACGTGACCAGAACTCCAGCGACCAAGTAGGCGCAGACATTACATACATACACCCCTACTCTGCTTGTCAGGGCGAGTGTTTTCTGGAGCGCCTCAATCAGAATGGCGCTCGGTATTCCACCCAGTAGGTAAACAGGACCAGTATATATTAGAAAGCCCATCATTAAGTCAAAAAAGGATGAATAGAACGAATTCGGGTCACGTGCTGTTAACGGGACATAGCTAATGATTGCAAGTGATAAGCAAAATACAAGGGAAGAAACGAGTCTGTAAAATATTCTGTGTAAACTCTCAACCTCCTAATTTACAATTAAATTAGAAAGGTTGGGATTTTTTATGAGTCTCATGTCG
>NZ_RHHQ01000024.1 GCF_003710825.1 Brevibacillus fluminis
CGCGGTAACGCGTGGAGCTGACGAATACTAATCGGTCGAGGGCTTATCCACAACAATCCATAGCAATGACTTGCGTATCCAGTTTTGAAGGAACAACCTTCAACTTTATATTCCTCAGTAGCTCAATGGTGGAGCAACCGGCTGTTAACCGGTAGGCTGGCGGTTCGAGTCCGTCCTGAGGAGCCATATGCGGAGAGTTACCCAAGAGGCCGAAGGGGACGGTTTGCTAAACCGTTAGTATGCGCAAGCGTAGCGAGGGTTCGAATCCCTCACTCTCCGCCATATTTACGCTTTATGGCGGTGTAGCTCAGATGGCTAGAGCGTTCGGTTCATACCCGAAAGGTCGGGGGTTCGACCCCCTCCGCCGCTACCAAATTTTTTGATTACTAGTAATGCGCGGTCGTGGTGGAATTGGCAGACACACCATCTTGAGGGGGTGGCGGGGCGACCCGTGCGAGTTCGAGTCTCGCCGACCGCACCATAATTGTACAAGCATGGCCCGTTGGTGAAGCGGTTTAACACAGCAGCCTTTCACGCTGTCATACAGGGGTTCGAATCCCCTACGGGTCACCATTTTTTCGGAGGCTTAGCTCAGCTGGGAGAGCATCTGCCTTACAAGCAGAGGGTCGGCGGTTCGATCCCGTCAGCCTCCACCATATAGTTTTCTTACCGTCGCGGGGTGGAGCAGCTCGGTAGCTCGTCGGGCTCATAACCCGAAGGTCACAGGTTCAAATCCTGTCCCCGCAACCAAATTTTCTACTTGCATGATCTGGGAGTAACATCTTGCTCAAGTAGAATCGTAGTGCCCGTAGGGTGCACCAAATATGGAGCTGTGGTGAAGTTGGAGTTCACGCCGGTCTGTCACACCGGAGGTCGCGGGTTCGAGTCCCGTCAGCTCCGCCATTTATGGCGAATATATAATATGGCTCGGTAGCTCAGTCGGTAGAGCAGAGGACTGAAAATCCTCGTGTCGGCGGTTCGATTCCGTCCCGAGCCACCATATGATTAATGTGCCGGTGTAGCTCAATTGGTAGAGCACCTGACTTGTAATCAGGGGGTTGTGGGTTCAAGTCCTATCGCCGGCACCATTTTTTGGGGTATAGCCAAGCGGTAAGGCAACGGACTTTGACTCCGTCATTCCTAGGTTCGAATCCTAGTACCCCAGCCATTTCGAGCCATTAGCTCAGTTGGTAGAGCATCTGACTTTTAATCAGAGGGTCGAAGGTTCGAGTCCTTCATGGCTCACCATTTTCACCAAAATGCAATGCGGATGTGGCGGAATGGCAGACGCACCAGATTTAGGTTCTGGCGGGCAACCGTGGGGGTTCAAGTCCCTTCATCCGCACCACTTTTACAAAACCCTTGAGGAATCAAGGCTTTTTTTATTTTTAGAGACATTTTGTAAGTTGGAAAAATGGGCTCAGACGTACAAGTAGAACCACCTTGATGAAGGTGGTTTTTGTGGTTTAGGCACTACGTTTCATCTGAACGATGCGGATACAGTTGAAATGAGTGGCTTTTGGTAAATGATCAATGCAGATCCCTCAATTTGAAACGCACTATCTTACATTCATCGAACGTTTTGAACGAAACATATATTACCGTTACCCTTGCCGTCGAAGGCAAGGGTTTTAGTCATGTTGAAAGCAGCAGCCATACGGTTGTTCAGCTTCTTCATTGCCATTTTGCTGCCTGCTTACTATATTGCCGTCCTTACCTTTCACTTTGAAGTCATTCCTACCGATTTATTTCTCACGTTAAAAAGCGGCGTGGAAAAAATTCCGTTTTCCCCTATATTTGAGGCTATGTTTATGGAGCTGACCATCGAGCTTTTACGTGAAGCAAGCATTCGGCTGCCGGGGCGTGTAGGACAGACGATCGGGATTGTCGGCGGCCTTGTAATCGGGGATGCGGTTGTGAAAGCGGGACTGGTTTCCAATGCGATGATAGTCGTAGTTGCACTGACTGCACTCGCTTCGTTCGTCGTGCCTAGCCATGAGATGAGCGGAGCACTTCGCATTTTGCGATTCCCGGTTATGCTATCGGCAGCTTTGTTTGGTTTTCTCGGAATCGCCGTCAGCTTAATGGCTATTTTCATTCATCTGTGCAAGCTGCAATCCTTCGGTGCCCCGTATTTTGCACCGCTGCTCCCTTTCGCTGGAAAGATTTCAAGGACGCACTTGTCCGGATCCTTATTTGAATCATGTGGGCAGTGGGGAAACGATTTCCCACCGCTACCTTGTATGAAATATTGCCCCAAGTTTTCGGGAAGTCGATCGGAACCTTGCTGAAAGTGGCATACACGGCTTATTTCATCACTACGGGGGTTTTAATTGTTGTACGATTTGGGAGTATTCTTGGGAAATGGGCCTTCTATAAGACGCCAAGCTGGGCAATCTATATCCTAATGATTGCGCTATGCATGTATTTGGTACAAGAACGCTTGCGGACAATTGCCCGTTTCTTTGTGCTTATAAACATACTGGTCGTCATCATGATCGCCATGGCAGCCTACGCCTATACGAAAGCCAATCTGCTCTATATTCTTCCGATCGGTCAAGCGGGATGGCAAAACATCATCAAGGGCGTCTACCAGGCAACAGATGCGATGCTCGGGTTTGAAATACTGCTGGTGGTCTACCCATTCGTGGAGGGAGGGAGCAAAGCGATACTGAAGGCTGCTTCCATTGGCAATGCGATGTCAGTGTTGCTGTATACGTTCATGGTGTTCACCAGCCTCGCCTTCTTCAGCCCGCCGGTGATGGAGCTTGTACCTGAGCCAGTTCTCTATATGTTAAGAGCGCTTACCTTTGAATTGATTGAGCGACCGGACCTTTATTTTCTCACCATTTGGATGGTCGTGGTAACCACTGCTCTCATGAGTAACTTATATATGGCTGCAACCGGAGCGATACGGCTGTTTGGCGGAACCAATCATCGTAAAACGGTGCTGTGGATCGGTAGTCTTTTTTTCTTGATTGCGCTTTGGCCGCAGGATCCGTTTGCGATTGACGCGTTTAGCAGGTTCAATATCAAAATCAGCTACCTTTTTATCCTGACAATTCCACTTTTGATTCTCGTTGTCTCCTCAGTGCGTGGCATGAGAAAAACGGGAGGTGTCGAGCCTTGAACAAGGTTGTTCTTTTCCTCGTACTCTCTCTTTCGGCAGCCATTCTTTCGGGCTGCTGGGATCAGCAGCTCTTAAAAGACGTGCGAATTATTTTCGCACTCGGTATTGACGTATCCAACAAAGGGGAATCGAGAGGCATCGTATCGGTTTTGGACGTGAAAAAGACCGAATCAGGGACCAAGGAAGAGAGTGAAACGCACTCTGTGGTCTCCAAAACACTTCGGGATGGTCGTGATATTCTCAATCAGGAGACATCTGGCATTCTCGCACCAAACAAATTGAATGTGCTGTTACTCGGGGAAAAATTAGCAAGACAAGGGATTTACCCAGCGATGAATATCTATTACCGTGATACCCGAACAGCGATTAATGCCCGAACCTGCATCGTCAGGGGCACGGCACAAGAAGTCGTTGAAATGAATAAGGTCGGCACCAAACTGGTTGGGGAGCATATCTACCAGCAGCTAAACGCGCTTGAAGATGTCACGATCGTGCCTAAGGAGTTCATCCAAACATTTTTTCCGGTGATGCTCGACCCCGGCCAAGACATGGCTCTTCCCTACGTACAAAAAAAAGAGGACAAGGTGTTTGTTCGAGGTTTGGCGCTTTTTGATGGCGACCGCATGATTGGTGAGCTGAACAAGAATGAATCCATCTTATATTTGCTGCTTCAAGGCAAGAAAGCGAAAACTGCAAGGTTTACGTTAAACGCACACGATACAAACAAACCGAACATCGCGGATTACATATCGATTGATATCAAGAGGGTGAAGCGCACGTTCAAGGTAATGGTAGATGAAGATCAAAAAATCACAGTTCATCTCGCTTTACAATTGCCTGTGATAGCCAGTGAATATCCTCTGGATCATCTAAAGGACAAAAGAGTAGTGGATCAGTTGAATGAAAAACTATCAAATGAATTGACCCAAAGAGCGAAAATGGTCATACAAAAATTCAGATGGTCAATCATGATAGTTTTGGCGTGGGACGGCACCTTATTGCTTATTACCCGGATACTTGGAAGCGGTTGAATTGGTCGGAAGCATATTTGATACCAAACTGAATGTGAAGATTGTGGGGCATGGGATATTGGATTAATTAAAAAGCGTTCCTCCCATGTCGGAAGGAACGCTTGCTCCTAATCTAAAAAATACTGCGCGATTAACATCGCGGCCAGAACTACTAGGATGCATAGCGAGAAAACTTTGAGCTCTTTTACGGTTCGGCGAATCATGTTTACTTCTTCCTGTGTGTATCTTGTCATGAGTGAGTCCCCTCTCTGGAATAGTTTTCGTTCCGGGAGAGGAGGAGACCACGAACCTTGATTCATATTTGATCGGCATGAGCTTTTGCCATTTTAAGCGAATCTGAATTAAGAACAAAAAGGTAACGATTACGGGCGGCGATGCAAATGCCGCTAGCTTAGGGTAGCTGATGAAGCGGGAAAAAAGGACGGTGTGCCCGATATATTTGTTCAGTGACTGATGGCGATAGTTGGCTAGGTGTGCTGACCCGTGATGGGAGGTTACATACTTGGATGTCGCCCCTGGATCGGATTGCTCATCAATGAACGTATGCGTTGGAAGGAAGCACAAGCAAAACAAAAGGAGTGCAAGGAGGCACGTATGAAAATGATTGCGTGATAGTGACTTCATTTTCGGCTCCTTTCATCCTGGCGAGTGTTGAGACGCATGACTGCATTCTCACTATTATATCATAGGAATAGAGGCTGTAGGCTGGTAGATAGGCACCATGTCAAAGCTAGAGAATGCTGCCAGGGAGAGCTTGGCGCGGAAATTATTGATGTGTTGAGGTTTTCCACAATCCGTGGTAATCTAGTAACAGTGTTAAAAAAACCAGATTTAGGATTTGGTGGAGATTAACAGGAGCACATTGAACGTGCCTGTATCTCCCAAGACTCGTTGTCACAGCAAGACCCAATCAGAAACAAAAATTAGCTGGAAGACGTCATATAGAAGGAGAGTAGGAGAAGTAGTGTTCCTGCTCTTTTTTACATACAAGAGAGAATATTTGTCATTTGTTTTAATTTTACAAATATTTATTATTCTTTTCTTGTAGATTCCTTGTTTTATCCTTTATTTTGTTACTATGACCGTTGAAATTGGAGGCCTGCTCATGAACGTACTAAAAGTGGACCAACCGCATCAAGCAATCGAAAAACTCATCGCAAATATTGAAAAAGTACTGATCGGAAAAAAGCAAACCATTGAGCTCAGCCTTGTGGCTTTGCTGGCAAAAGGGCATGTCTTATTGGAGGACGTGCCGGGTGTCGGTAAAACGATGTTGGTTCGTGCAATCGCTCGTTCAATTGGGGGCGATTTTAAGCGTATACAGTTCACTCCCGACTTACTCCCGACCGATGTGACGGGTGTTTCCATCTTCAATCAACGTACGATGGAGTTTGAATTCCGGCAGGGGCCGATTTTTGCGCACGTGGTTCTTGCGGATGAGATTAACCGTACGTCGCCCAAGACGCAATCCGCGATGCTTGAGGCGATGGAGGAGCATTCGGTTACCGTGGATGGGGTGACCTACCAACTGCCGCAGCCATTTTTCGTGATGGCCACGCAAAACCCGTTGGAATATGAGGGGACATTCCCGTTGCCTGAAGCCCAATTGGATCGTTTCCTCCTTCAGCTGCGTCTGGGATACCCGTCGATACAGGAAGAGATGTCGATTTTGACGCGTTTTTCGAGCGAGCAGCCGATTGAGATGATTGATGCAGTAGTTTCGGCCGACGAGCTGCGCAGCTTGCAGATAGAAGCGACGAAGATCAAAGTGAGCGAAAGCATCAAAGAATATATCGTGCGCTTGGGGCAAAACACGCGCGAGCATGCAAACGTATATCTGGGCGTGAGTCCGCGCGGTTCTCTGGCCTTGTATCGGGCAGCGCAGGCGCTCGCGTTCATCCGCGGTCGTGATTTCGTTATCCCGGATGATGTGAAGGAGCTGGTGCCGCATACGTTCCGCCATCGTATCATTCTTAAACCGGAGGCGCGGCTGGAAGGAGAGACGGTGGATCGCTTGCTTTCTACGGTTTTGCAATCCACACGTGTTCCCATCACCTAAAAAGAAAAGAGGTGATCTGTGTGGTTCAACGCAAATATGGTCTGGTAAAAATCATTGGCCTTTTGGCCGTTACGTATTCGTTCGCGATGTTTCAGGGTGGCTTTGCCAGCTGGTTCTTGTTTTATAGTAGCCTTACCTTTGTCGGTTATGAAATCATCGCCTATGTGCTGATGTTCGCTACGCTGCAGATGACGCGGGAGATCAGCAAGGACCGTCTGCAGGACGGTGAGGATCTCGTCGTCACGGTTCATTTGCGGCGTAAAATTTGGTTTCCTCTTGGCTGGAACCTATTGATCGAATCGTTGCCAGATAAGCTTGCGGGGCTGTATGAGCCGCATCGGCAGCTGCATTTTCCTTGGTTTCAGCGCGAGCTTTCCTTTTCTTATGTGATCCCGTCCATACCGAGGGGCCACTACCAATTGAAGTCTTCTGTATTGACAGGCGGCGACTTTTTTGGCTTTTTCCAAAAGCGAAAGTCATTTGACTTGCGTAACGAATTTTTGGTTTACCCGACTTGCAAGCTGATATCCCACTGGCCGTCCGGGGATGGAAAAATGAGTGGGAATGCGCAGGTGTCGCATCTGCTCTCCAACGACGTGACCGCGGTGCGCGGGGTGCGCGACTATCAGCGAGGGGATCGACTAAGCCAGATTCACTGGCGCGCTTCTGCACGAGGGCTTGGGCTCAAAACGAAGGAATTTGAGCATCAAGCCATGAACCAGATCGTTTTCTTTCTCGACGTGTCAAAAGCGAGCTATGCATCGAGCGCTCCGGCTTTGTTCGAGACGGCGGTCAAACTGACCGCAAGCCTGGTTTACTACACGAGCAGAAAAATGTACCCGTATGGATTCGTTTGTCATCAAAACGATCGTGTGGCCATTCCGCCAGCAAATAGCCAGTCGCATTTTTTCCGGATTTTCGACCAACTGGCACGCGTGATGCCGGAAGGAAACGAGAGCTTCAGCCAGGTCGTCGGGAAGCATGCGCTTGAGTTTGCCCAAGGGGTGACACTGGCGATCGTGACCGCTGGCCTGGAGAAACCGCTGATGACTCGGTTGATTCAGCTCGCGGCATCAGGGCGCAATGTGCAGCTGTTTTGGCTGCACGAAAACAGTGTCATTACGCCGGCCGAAAAAGCAATGCTGCAATTTTTAAACGCGGGTAAAGTCACATGCCGTGCCATTCATCTGGCTGAATACGATGACTTGCAACGGATAGGAGGTGCATGACATGCATGGTCGACTGCTGCGGCCGTTTAAATGGTTGGATTGGTTAGGGGCAGCCTTTTTGTTTTTCTTGATTCGCGAGTGGCTGCTGCCGCTTTTACGGTTGACTGATACGGGTGACCTGCTTGCCTTCTATTATTTGATTGGAGGCGTGCTGCTTTTGGATCTCGCGCTTCGGTCTAGATGGCTCGGAGCGTTTCTCAAGCTGGTGGGGGCCTTGTATTTATTGCATTTCAACTATATCCAGACGCCGCTTTTCTCAAAAGATTGGCTGCTTGAAATTTTTGTCCGATTGCAGCGGGACATTCCTTTGGCCATGATGCAGCATTGGACAGAGATGTCGCTAATTACACGCAACTTGCTGTTTTATTTGATGATCGCGGCCATTGTGTCGCTTTTGAGCTATTTGGTGATTGAGCAAAGACAGGCGCTTTGGTTCGTGATTATGACGGAAACGTATTTGGCGACGCTGGATACATTTTTGCCATATGAAGCGGACGGGGCGATTATCCGGGCGCTCATCGCGGGATTTTTGCTGCTGGCTGTGACTCACTTTTCCTCGATGCAGCAGTTGGCGCCTGCAAAAGGAAAGTCGTTGCGGTTTTGGAAAACGCTGATCGCGCCGATCATGATCATCGCGCTCGCGGTGGGAGTGGCCTACGCCGGGCCAAAGCACGATCCCGAGTGGCCCGATCCAATCTCGTATTTCACCGGAAACGGCAGCGAGGTAGGTACAGGCTATGTCAAACGAGTCGGATTTGATAACAGCGACGAATTGCTGGGAGGACCGTTCGTTCAGGACAATGGCTTGGTGTTTACTGCCACAACAAATGAAAAAACGTATTGGCGCGCCGATTCCAAAGATGTCTATTCGGGTGTGGGATGGCAAAAAGGCGAGCGCACCTATGAAGATATTTTGAACCCAGCTACGCATACATGGAAAGATCAGCTGTTTAAAGGGTTTGAAACCAAAAAGGTGGAAGCATCGCTGCAATTTAGCCCGGAGACGCGATATCCAACGATTTTTTACCCGGGTCAGCTGACAGGCGTGAAAAATTACAAGCCTGCCAATGCGACCTTCGTCTATGACAAAGATAATGAGCAGGTTGAGGTACGGGCCGGCCAAATCAATGTGGTGACGCAAAAAGAAGGGCAGCCTCCGGGGGTGGGCGATCCAAAGATCGTCCCGAATACGATTTTGATGAAGATGAACCACTACGATCTGACCGCTGAAGTGCCGATTATTAGCGAGAAGAAGATCCTTGCTTCCGGCTCGAATTACCCTGCGGCCATCAAGGAGAAATATTTGCAGCTGCCGAAAGAATTGCCGCAGCGCGTCAAGGAACTGGCGGAAAAGGTGACAGCCAATGCAAAAACGCCATATGAGAAGGTACGGGCGGTTGAAAACTTTTTGCGCACGGGTGGGGAGTATTCGTATGAAACGACGGATGTCCCGATCTTGCAGCAGGGGCAAGATTTCGTTGACCAATTCCTGTTTGTGACGAAGCGCGGCTACTGCGACCATTTCTCTTCATCTATGGCCGTCATGCTGCGTACGGTGGGAATCCCGACACGATGGGTGAAAGGTTTCGCGCCGGGAACGGAGACACAGACTCGCGGAGACCAGAAAGTCATGCAAATCCGCAATAAAGATGCTCACTCGTGGGTTGAGGTGTATTTTCCGGATTACGGCTGGATTCCGTTTGAGGCTACCAGCTCCTTCATCTCTCCGCTGCGCGTTCAGTACGATTTGTCGAATCAGCCCGCTGCACAGCCGATCGTTCCGGGCATCACGCCACAAAAGCCGCGCGATCTCAATCCGGATCGCTTGGATGAGCGGGATGCGCAAACAGGCGGTGCGAAAAAGAACAGCGGCTTATCGTGGGGAGCATTGCTGGGCATCGTGGTTGTCGTCGCCATCGCAGGTTTTGTATTTTGGAAAAAACGAGACGCGCTCTATATTTGGTGGCTGCACCGCCGGATGACAAGCTCTGCTACACAGCGCTTTCCTGACAAGTACAATGCGCTGATCCGGCTGTATGAGCGCATTTTCACTCGTCGCAAGGAGGGCGAAACGCTGCGCGAATATGTGAAGCGATTGGAAGTTTCCGGAGACCGGCGCCAGGACTTGCTGTACGTGACACAGTTGTTTGAGCGTGTTTTGTATGGCTTCAAGGAGCTTGAGGGCAAAGCGAAGGAAACCGGAGACAAAATCATGGAACGGTTGACGAATCAATTGAAGCCTTGAACATTTTGACGCAGTCTGCTAGAATGTCCTACGATAGAGCAATTCTCGTATAAAATCAGGGATAGGGCCTGAACGTTTCTACCGTCTGACCGTAAATTGGACGACTACGAGGAGAGGACTTTACATTCGGGATACGTATTGGATTGCGTATGAGAACTGGGACTCTGCCTCCGGTATGATAGACGGAGGTGTCCCGGTTTTTTTCTTACATGCTGCAAGGGCGAAAGCCGTGAAAGCATCGTGGGAAAAAGCGGCCGATTACGGCCAACCAATCAGGCATGGCCGTTTTGGATAAGGCTTTGTGCGGAATAATGGTTTTGCCTGTTTTTTGCACATCCTATGAGTAATGATTTGTGATGAGGAGGATTTTCGTGGACAAGGCGATGGAAATGGTAGTCGTGTTGGATTTCGGCGGGCAGTACAATCAGTTGATTGCACGTCGTGTGCGTGATTTGGGTGTTTACAGCGAGCTGTTGCCGTTCAACACACCTGTGGAAAAACTGAAGGCATTGCAGCCAAAGGGGATTATATTCTCTGGTGGACCGGCAAGTGTGTACGAAGAAGGCGCTCCTAAGGTAGATCCAGCGATTTTTGACCTGGGTGTTCCTGTATTGGGAATCTGCTATGGCATGCAGCTGATGAGCCATTTGCTGAAAGGGAAAGTAGAGCGTGCGGGTAAACGCGAATACGGTAAAGCGGAAGTTCGCCTTGAACAACGCCATGAGCTGTACCATGATTGGACGGACAATGAAATCGTGTGGATGAGCCATAGCGACAAGGTTATCGAATTGCCGGAAGGCTTCCGTATCGACGCGGTGAGCGACTCTTGCCCAGTGGCTGCAATTAGCAACCCTGAGCGCAAAATGTACGGTGTGCAATTCCATCCGGAAGTGCGTCACTCCGTCAAAGGGAACGAATTCATCTCCAACTTCCTGTTCCGCATTTGCGGCTGCAAAGGCGATTGGAGCATGACCAACTTCATCGATGAAGAAATCGCGCATATTCGCGAAACTGTTGGCAACAAGCAAGTGCTGTGCGCGTTGAGCGGTGGCGTGGATTCTTCCGTTGTAGCAGCGTTGATTCACCGTGCGATTGGGGATCAATTGACCTGCATGTTCGTTGACCATGGCCTGCTGCGCAAAGGCGAAGCGGAAAGCGTCATGGAAACATTCGTCGGCAAATTCGATATGAAAGTGATCAAAATCGATGCGCGCAAACGTTTCCTGGACAAGCTGGCTGGCGTAACCGATCCAGAGCAAAAGCGTAAAATCATCGGTAACGAATTCATCTATGTATTCGATGAAGAAGCGCAAAAGCTGAAAGATATGGATTTCCTTGCACAAGGCACGCTGTATACTGATATCGTTGAGAGCGGAACCGCAACAGCGCAAACCATCAAATCGCACCATAACGTGGGCGGTTTGCCAGAGGACATGAGCTTCACGTTGATCGAACCGTTGAAAGCACTGTTCAAAGACGAGGTGCGCAAATTGGGTACGGAGCTCGGCCTCCCAGACGAAATCGTATGGCGTCAGCCATTCCCGGGTCCGGGCTTGGGTATTCGGGTTTTGGGCGAAGTTACGGAAGATAAGCTGAAAATTGTTCGGGAATCTGATGCGATCTTGCGCGAGGAAATCGCGAAAGCCGGATTGGACCGCGAGATTTGGCAATATTTCACTGCTTTGCCAGACATGAAGAGCGTCGGCGTAATGGGTGACGTTCGCACGTACTCCTACACAGTGGGCATCCGTGCCGTAACCTCCATCGATGGCATGACTGCTGACTGGGCGCGTATACCGTGGGATGTTTTGGAGAAAATATCGACAAGAATTGTTAACGAAGTGGAAAATGTAAACCGCATCGTGTATGATGTTACCTCCAAACCGCCTGCAACCATCGAGTGGGAATAGCAGCACGTATAATAGAAAAGGTAAATGTTATTAACGTTCGGTTTTTCGTTGACAAATTCTATTTTGGTTGATAAACTTTTCCCTATCGGAAACAAAAGGGGAAAGTTCGTATATTCCTGAGAATATGGCTCAGGAGTCTCTACTAGGTCACCAGAAATGATCTGACTACGAACGGAACGTTATGATATTCTCATGCGGGTACGGTTTTCGCCCTGTATGAGGAAAACGGTAGCTGTGCCAATGCATTGGCGCAGCCACGTTTTCGCCAGCGTTCCTTCGGAAGTCGAGGCATTCACGTGCGCTCGGCTTTTTTTCTTCTTTTTGGTTCAAACAACTCTAGGGAGGCCTTATCGTGCGTAATTTCTTTGAATTTGAGAAACTGGGCACAAATTACCGCCGCGAGATTATCGCCGGTATCACCACTTTCTTGGCAATGGCGTATGTGCTCGCAGTCAACCCGTTTATTTTGAGCGGCGCGGATTTGCCGGCAGATGTAAAAATGCACTACCCACCTTTTGAATCCGTCTTTACCGCAACAGCTTTGGCAGCAGCGATCGGTACGCTGGTCATGGCTTTTGTCGGTCGTCTCCCGATCGGCCAAGCGCCAGGTATGGGCTTGAATGCCTTTTTCACGTATACCGCTGTTCTGACCATGGGGGTACCTTGGCAACAAGCATTGGCTGGTGTTTTCGTTTCTTGTACGATTTTCCTGATTTTAACGTTGACTGGTGTTCGTGAAGCAATCATAAATTCGATTCCATCTGGTTTGAAATATGCAACATCCGCAGGGATTGGCTTGTTCGTCGCATTCCTCGGCTTGAAAAACGCCGGGATCATCGTCCCCAATCCGGCAACCATCGTTTCGCTCAGCCATCTTAGCTGGCACGAAGGCATGAAGCCGGAAGAGATTCTGGCAGCGAAACAAGCGCTTTTGGCTATATTTGGCCTAGTAGTTACTGCGATCTTGATGGCACGCAAGTTCAATGCCGCGATCTTTATCGGGATGGTGGTTACAGCCGTCGTCGGTATGATCTTCGGACTGGTCAATGTGCCAACCAGCATCGTATCGGCTCCACCGAGCATCGCTCCTACATTTGGTGCAGCATTCCAGTTTTTGAGTGATCCGTCTGTCATGTTCAGCGGTCATATGCTAATCGTCATCTTCACATTCCTGTTCGTCGATTTCTTCGATGCGACTGGTACTTTGCTCGGCGTTGCGAGCCAGGCAGGCTTGCTCAAAGATGGCAAGCTGCCGCGCGCTGGTAAAGCGTTGGCATCCGATGCAATCGCCGGTATGGCGGGCGCTATCCTCGGCACGTCCACGACTACGAGCTATGTCGAGTCCACAGCGGGTGTCGCAGCGGGCGGACGAAGCGGATTCACCGCGATTGTCATCGGGATTTGCTTCCTGCTGTCCCTGTTCTTCTCGCCTGTACTGGCTGTCGTTACGTCTGCAGTAACCGCTCCTGCGCTGATCATCGTCGGCGTGTTGATGGTTTCCCACATGACCAAAATCGCATGGGATCAGATGGAAGAAGCATTGCCTGCGTTCCTCACCATCATCATGATGCCGCTCACGTTCAGCATCGCGTCCGGTATCGCAGCTGGCTTTATCGTTTACCCGATCACCAAGATTTTCAAAGGACAAGCAAAAGAAGTTCATCCGATCATGTACGTGCTGTTCTTTGTGTTCCTGGTGTACTTCATCTGGTTGCGCGAATAGGAGAAAAAAACTACTGCCCTCTGGTAACGGAGGGCAGTTTTTTTAGTGCGAGGTTAGCAAGCTCTCGTCTGTTTGGGACGACGCGATTGATGCACAGAAGATGGGCGTAAATAGGGGAGTAAAGACAGCAAGCCAAGCGCGGCAAGCAGTATGCCAACCCATAGTGGGGAGGTGAGTCCGTATCCGGCGCTGATCGCCATTCCGCCAACGGACGATCCGACAGCCAACCCGAAAGTGATGACTGCAGTATGAACGGTATTAACGAGTGCGCTGCTGCCGCCTGCTCGCATCACACGGGTGACCATCGCGGGATTCATCGGGACACCGACCAAGCCGATCACGATGACCGTGATGATGGTGATTGTCGGGTCGGTAGCTCCGAATGCGAGCGTGATAAGCGATGCAGTCAGCAGGCAGAGTCCAACGGTCAAAATCGGCATCATAAAACGGTCTGCAAGTCTCCCTGTGATGAGATTGCCAACTACGGTTGCGGAACCATAGAGGGCGAGAAGCCAAGGAACCGCTTCAGCAGCGAACCCCGTGAGGTACGTGAAAATCGGCGAAAAATAACTGAATGCGGCAAACGTCGCCCCGATAATCAGCGCGCTGGTGGCATAAGCGGCCCAAAGGCTGCGGTTGCGAAAGGCAGCAAGCTCGCGAAGAAGGTTGATCGACTTAGCCGGAGGCGAAGCGGGAATGATCCATTGTGCAGCGATTCCTGCTGCGAGAACTAGCAAGTCAACGGCCCAGAAGCTGCTGCGCCAGCCAAAAGACTGCGCGACAACCGTTGTTGCCGGTAACCCAATGACTGTGGCGAACATCAGACCGCCGAGGACAATCGATGCAGCACGTCCAAGAGAGTCCGGGCTGACCAACGCCGCGCAAATCGAGAGGGAAACGCCGAAAGCGGCGGAAGACGCGATTCCGGTGATGATGCGTGCGGCCATCATCGATTCATAGTTCCAAGCCAAGGCACCCAGCGTTTGCCCAAGCAGGAAGAGGAAGACGAGCGCGAGGAGCGCACGTTTGCTGGAGATGCGCAAGAGCCCAACGGTCAACAACGGGCCGCCGACCACCATCGCTGCGGCATAGGCGGAGATCAAATAACCGATGGCAGACACGGACACGCCGAAATCCGCAGCCAGCGTGTTCATCATGCCAGCCACCATGAATTCGGACGTCGTCATAGCGAAGATGGCAAGGCCTAATATATAGATCGCAAATGGCATGGGAAACCACTCCTTTTTTTATCTCGTATTCTTTATTGATCAGTACAAAATTGCGTGAAAAAGAAAAGCGCAGATCGCGCTGCTAAAAAATGGCATCCAGTGCGCCCGCGATAATTTGTTCCGCGAGCAGGCGATTTTGGGTCCCGGTGTTGAGGACGCGCAATCCGTAATAGCTGCTCAAAAAAAGCGCGGCCAGCTGCTCGGCAGAACGATCTGCCGCAATTTCTCCTGATTCCTGGCCTGACTTTATAACCCCGCATATTGCTTCTTCAAGCCGTTCAACATGACGAGTGAAGACTTTCTCCACCATCGGGTCCTTGCATGCCCGCTCCAATGCCGCATTGATTGCAAAGCAGCCTCTGCGGTCAGGGCTGGTAAAATCCGCAGCAACGGCCCATTCAAGCAGCCGACGAAGGCGATTTTTCACCGCGATCGGTCGATTCAGTATGTCTAGCTGGGCGGCAATGCCCTGCTCATGGTATCGCTGCAGCGCTTGTTCGTACAGATCGTGCTTGCTTCCGAAAGCGTTGTACAAGCTTCCTCGGCCAAGCCCCGTACGCTCGCACAGCTCCTGAGTCGAGCAGGCTTCGTATCCATTGGACCAAAATACGTCCATCGCCGCATCGATCACCGCTGTATCCTTGAATTCGCGTGGTCTGCCGCTTGTGCTCACTGTTTCCATTCCTTTCCTTAGTACGTTGTTTTCGGTATGCATTATGGTAGTAGTTTTGTATCGATCAGTCAAATAATAAGTGCTGATTTTTTCTTTTGCTGGATTAGTCAAATGAGCCAATAACGGGGAGTATATTGTAACAACGGACAAGTCTGGACAGCGAATCTAGGCAAAGGGAGAGACGGCGGATGAAACGAGGCGCAGTGGCAGCGGCAGTGAAAGCAATGATGGCGGTGTTGTTTCTTTTTTCGGTTACCAATTTGCACATTACGAACGAGAGCAGATCCGTCAAAAGCTCGCGAGCAGCAGAAAAGTCTGCGGGCATAAGCTATCAGGTCGACGTTGATATCCAGCATGACCGGCAGCTAATCACGGGAACACTGAAGGTCCGCTTTGTCCCGGACGATCGTGAAAACGCCTATTTTCACCTGTATCCCAATGCGTTTTCCGACATCAGGAGCCTCGCTGATCCCAATTGGTCCTATATGCTCGGAAAAGAAATGAAACCGGGCAGCATAACGGTCCAGAAGGTGCTTGTAAACGGCAAGCCTGTCTCTTCTTCATTTTATAAAAAAGACGTCACGGTTTTGGCAGTTGCGCTCGGGTCACAAAAGCTCAAACTGGGGCAGCCGATCGAGCTTGCTCTTCAATTCAGCGAAAAAGTCCCTTTCAATAACGGGCGTTTCTCCTATAACGACGATGCGATCTGGCTGGGAAATTGGCTGCCGATCTTGGCTGTGCACGATCAGCGCGGCTGGCATCTTGATCCTTATTATCCGATGGGGGACCCGTTCTACAGCGATGTAGCCGATTATCAAGTCAGCGTAAAGCTGCCTGTTGGCTATCGGGTCGCAACGAGCGGGGATGATTCCAGCGCGATCATCACCCAGACGCGGCCGGCGAAATCGATCACCTATCAGATTCAGGCGCCGCGAATGCGGGATTTTGCTATGGTGGTTATGAGTGACATGTATGAACCGCTTGTGACCACGGTCGGGAATACGCGGGTCACGACGTGGCATGAAGTAGGCGACAACGAGGTGCTGGTGAAAAAGCTGCACCAAACCGCTGTCGAATCCTTTCGATACTACAGCGAGCAATTTGGGACTTATCCGTATCCCGAGTTTGATGTCGTAAAGACGGGCGGTTTTTTTGGGGGTATGGAATATCCGGGAATCGTGTTTATCCAGGGGGAATATTATTGCGACCCTTTGCCTAATGCGGCCGCTGTCATCGCGCATGAGACGGCGCATCAATGGTTTTACGGTTTGGTTGGGAATGATGAGGTACAGGAAGCATGGGTCGATGAAAGCTTGACCGACTATGCGGCAATGTCTTATCTGAAGGAGCGGGAGCCACGAGAGGCAGGCTCCTACATCGCATACCGCAAGCAGCGGAGCGATCAGTCCGTGCAATATCGTTCCGAGGGTCTTACGGTGTGGCAGCCGGTAAACGGCTTTCCCAACTGGGATAGCTACGCTGATCTGGTTTATTCCCGGGGGGCTATGATGCTGTGGAATTTGCGGGAGCAGTGGGGCGGCTCGCGGGTGAATCATGCGCTAAAGGAGTATGTGGCGGAGTACCGTTTTTCACAGGCGAGCGGGGAAGACATCATCGCGGCTTTTACTCGCGAGGCGGGCATCGACGCTACTCCGTATTTTGCCTATTGGCTGCGATTTGACCTCGATCAGCAGAAACAGGCCGCATTTTGGCTGGAACGTGGGAAAAACAAGCTGGCGATAAAGTAAAAAACGAATATTGATAATACTATCCTTTTGAACGTTCGGAAAACGTGTTGACAGCCGCTGCTGCTCCTTGTTACACTTACGATTGGGTTTTCTATCAGTACACTTCATGAGGAGAGGGGCAACAGCATGATAAACGGTCCATTGGTTGGCGTAATCATGGGAAGTACCTCGGATTGGGAAACAATGAAGGAAGCTTGCCAAATCCTAGATGAGCTTCATGTACCATACGAGAAGAAAGTGGTGTCAGCGCACCGCACGCCGGATCTCATGTTTGCGTATGCGGAGACGGCCAAATCGCGCGGCATCGAATGCATCATTGCCGGAGCAGGCGGGGCCGCTCATTTGCCAGGCATGGTGGCAGCCAAAACGGAGCTGCCGGTCATCGGCGTCCCGGTTAAATCATCGAATCTGAACGGATTGGATTCTCTTCTTTCGATCGTGCAAATGCCAGGCGGCGTGCCGGTGGCTACCGTTGCGATCGGTAAAGCGGGGGCAATCAATGCGGGCTTGCTGGCCGCACAGATTTTGGGGATTAAATATCCAGAAATTCAAGAGCGTTTTGTAGTGCGCCGTGAGGCCACTCGTGATAAAGTATTGAAGGACAGTGAACTGGAATGAGCCAAACTCTCAATCGGAACGCGTTACACAAAGTGGTGAAGCCAGGAGCTACGATCGGTATACTTGGCGGCGGTCAGCTCGGGCGTATGATTGCGCTGGCGGGTCGTGCGATGGGCTATCGGTTTGTCACGATGGACCCGACCGTCGATTCGCCATGCGGTCAGGTTTGCGACGAGCAGGTTGTCGCCAAGTTTGATGACGTCGAGGGTGCGCGCCATCTGGCAGCGCAAAGCGACGTGATCACCTATGAGTTTGAAAATGTGAATGTGTCGGTGGCTGAAGCGCTGGAGACGACGTCGTTCGTGCCACAGGGCAGCGAGCTTTTGCGGACAACCCAGCACCGCGTCCGGGAGAAATCGATGATCCAGGCGCTGGGCATTCCTGTCGCGCCGTTTCGCGTCATTACATCACTTGCGGATCTGCAGGCTGCAGTCGAAGAGCTTGGGCTCCCTGCCGTGATGAAAACATCAACCGGCGGTTATGATGGAAAAGGGCAGTATGTGCTCCGAACGCCGGATGATCTTGAGAAGGCCTATGATCTTCTTTCCCAAACGGGCGCAGAGCTGATCGTGGAGCAGTTCGTCAAGTTTGAAAAGGAAGTGTCGGTCATTGCTGCTCGCAGCTTGTCTGGTGAGCTGGCGACGTTCCCGATGGCGGAAAACATTCATCGCGACAACATCTTGCACGCTTCGATCGTTCCAGCCCGCGTGTCGGATGACGTTCAGCAGAAGGCGGAAGCGATCGCACGGACGATTGCCGAACAGCTGGGCGTTGTTGGTTTGATCGCGGTCGAAATGTTCGTCACGGCAGACGGGGACGTATACGTGAATGAACTGGCACCGCGTCCGCACAATTCCGGTCATTATTCGATGGATGCCTGCATCACCTCGCAGTTCGAACAGCATGTGCGTGCCATCTGCAACCTGCCGCTCGGCTCCACTGCGCTTTTGAGCCCGGTGGTCATGGTTAATATTTTGGGAGAGCATGTTCAGCCGGTTTTGGACAAGCTGGAAGAGCTGCCGCCGACGTGCAAGCTGCATTTGTACGGGAAAAGCGAAAGCATTGTCAAACGGAAAATGGGCCATCTGAACGTACTCGCCGATAATGTGGAAGAAGCATTGACGATTGTAAACGAATTAGGAATTTGGGATAGAGTGGAGGACTAAAACAATGATCGAACGCTATTCGCGCCCGGAAATGAGAGCGATTTGGACGGAAGAGAACAAATTCAAAGCATGGCTGGAAGTAGAAATTCTCGCTTGTGAAGCATGGTCCAAGCTGGGTGTTATCCCTGCCGAAGATGTAGAGAAGCTGCGTGCGAATGCTACCTTCAACGTAGAACGCATTTATGAAATCGAGCAGGAAACGCGCCATGACGTCGTAGCTTTCACGCGCGCCGTATCGGAAACGTTGAGCGGCGACGAGAAAAAGTGGGTACATTACGGCCTCACTTCGACAGACGTAGTGGACACGGCTCTGTCTTACTTGCTCCTGCAAGCGAATGACATTCTCGAGAAAGACATCGTCGAGTTCATCGACATTCTGACCGAGCAAGCGCGTAAATACAAAGATACCGTCTGCATGGGCCGTACACATGGCGTACATGCCGAGCCAACGACCTTTGGCTTGAAGCTGGCGCTGTGGCGTGAAGAGATGAATCGCAACCTGGCTCGTTTCCGCAACGCCAAGGCAGAGGTGGCATTCGGCAAAATTTCCGGCGCAGTCGGAACATATGCCAACATCGACCCGTTCGTTGAAGCATATGTGTGCGAGAAGCTCGGTCTGCAAGCTGCGCCGATTTCCACACAAACGCTACAGCGTGACCGTCATGCCGAGTACATGGCGACGCTTGCACTGATCGCGACGTCCTTGGACAAGTTCGCGACCGAAATCCGCGGCCTGCAAAAAAGCGAAATGCGCGAGGTGGAAGAGCCATTCGCGAAAGGCCAAAAAGGCTCTTCGGCGATGCCGCACAAGCGCAACCCGATCGGCTGCGAAAATATTTCCGGCCTGTCCCGCGTCATTCGCGGCCATATGCTGTCCGCTTATGAAAACGTGCCGCTCTGGCATGAGCGCGACATTTCTCACTCCTCTGTGGAGCGCGTGATTTTGCCTGACGCGACCATGCTGCTCAACTACATGCTGCGCCGTTTCATGAACATCGTGAAAAACTTGCAGGTGTTCCCAGAAAACATGAAGCGCAACATGGATCGCACGTTTGGTCTGATCTACTCGCAGCAAGTTTTGCTGAAGCTGATCGACAAAGGGCTGAGCCGTGAAAAAGCGTACGATACTGTACAGCCGCGCGCGATGCAAGCGTGGGAAGAGCAGCGCTCCTTCCGCGACATCATCAGCGCCGATGAAACGGTGAAAGAACTGTTGACCAAAGAAGAGCTGGATGATTGCTTCGATTATCGCTACCATTTGAAGCATGTCGATACGATTTTCCAACGTCTAGGCCTGTAATGACCTGATGTTTTGATAGAAAAAGCGCTTGTCGCCCCGATGATTGTGGGCAACAAGCGCTTTTTTGTATGACAGAAGTGAACATCAAACAGCCATCGAAGAAGACGTGGAGATCACCTGCTTTTTCCATAAATAACGCTGAAACAACACGCCAAGCAATCCGACTGCCCCGATCGCGAGCCCAACCCATACAAACATGAGGGAAGCGCCCCACAGGCCGATCAGTACGCCGCCCGTAAGCGGAGCGATGATCGAGACCGTGCTCATCAAGGAATCGTAAATGCCGCTGATACGACCAATCGCGGTGCTTGGCGTCTCCTTTTGCATGATATAGTTCATGCCAGTGGAAGTGAAGCCTGTGCCGAGGCCGCCGATAAAGGAAACGATGAGAATCCACAGGAGAGGCGTACTTGCCACAAAGGTGCCCGCTCCGGCAAACATCAGCCCGATCAGGAGAAGGCCGCCGCCCAAAAGCCAGCCATAGGCGGACAACTGCTGGAAACGCCGCAGCCACATTACACTGATCAATCCGCCCGCACCGACTGCGGTCACGATCCAGCCGATTAGTTCGGGACGATCGGGGGCAACATCGCGCAGCAGGATCGTAACTTGCGCATCGATCATCAGGATGCCTGCCATGCCGAGCAAGGAGAAGAACAGGCTGACCAGTAAGGTTCTGCTTTGCAGCAAAATGTTCCATCCTTCCTTCCAAGCCGTTCGCAGCTTGATGCTTTCAGAAGGCAGTTCGCTCGATTCGACCAGTCCCTCTGAAGCGGGAATCATCATCAACAACAGCGCGGAAACGATGAAGCAGACGGCATTGACCGCCATACAGATGGCGGGAGAAAAGGCGGTGGCAATCGAGGCGCCGAAAAGCGGCCCCAGCACCTTTGACAGCTGAAAAACAGCGCCGTTCAGGGAGGTCGCTTGCAACAGCTGATCGGTGCCGACGATGTGGCGGGTCATCGCCTGTTGGGCTGGATAATGAAAGACGCGTGCAGCTGCGCGCAACGTGATGAGCCCCAACAAGACCCATACATTTGGCGCAAAAATCAGGCCGATCGTGAAGGCGGAGCGAATCAGGTCGGTTACGATCATCAGATTGCGCTTGTTCCACCGATCTGCCATGATTCCGGCCAATTGGCTAAACAAGATGCTGGGAATCGCGAAAGCAAGCGGAACCAGTGAGACCATCATGGCATCCGCTTTCCAAACGAATCCGAGCAGGATGGAGATGGCGATGAAGTCAAAATAATCACCGAAGGCGGAAAGGCCATAGGCGGTGAACATTTTTAGAAACGAACGATTTTTCCACAGCATGAGCTACACCCCTGTTTGCCGAAAGTGACTGAAAAGCAAAAGCGCTTTCTTTCTATTCTTCAGCAAACAGCATCACGATCTTGCTGAAAAACTGCGCGAGGTAGGTGAACAGATGCAGTGAGATGAAGGTGAGAAAAAAGCCGACGATGGAATAGATCCACGTTTGGAAGAAAGGATCTCTATCCACATGCAAAACGTTCAGCAGGTTTTCATCAAACAGGATGATTCGCATGGTCGACTGATCTGTCGGTTGGTCAATGAAATAGAGAAGCGGGGAAAACAGCAGGCTCAAGCTGACGGCAATGAACGTAATAGAGATGACAAACGATAGAATGCCGATAGGAAATTTGATCAGCAAGAGAAGCACGCTTTTCATGGTGCGCGGATGTGTGGCGTATGCCCAGCATCTTTTGACCAAACCGATATGGCCGGACGCTTGGTAACGCGAGTAGTCTACACGGACGCCCAGGACATAACGGATCAGACCGATTTCAAAGTCCATGATCAGATTGGCGGAAAGCAAGAATAAAAGCAGGAGGGGAAGTCCGATCAAAAATACAGGCGTGAGCCCGATCGATAAGGCAAGGCATGTGATGGCGAAGACAAAATAAAAAATACCCAATGGAAACGACAGCAGCAAATAGGCCAGGCTTCGATACGCATTCGAGTCCAGCATGATCGTGAAAAAGCTTGCTTTCTCCTTGGAGCGTGCGCTCGGGGGTAAAGCAATCATCATAAATCACCTTCTTTTATAGATCTCTACAAAAATTGTACCGGACTCCGGATGCAGCGAGAATGGTCTGTAGAGGGAATTCGTCTCCGTCTTGAGACGGAACGGCCAAGCGAGGAATGGCGGAAAAAAGATTCGCTTATCGTGCGGACGAAAACATTCGATAGTAGTAATAAGATGAAAACAGAGGGGAGGGGCTCGTTTGAACGCGTCGATAAAGGCAGAGCTGCAGCGGTTGCTGGCGCATTTGGAGTCGCCGAATCTGGAGGACGGGCGTGCAGAGTTGCTGAATGGTTCTGTTGTGTGTGAGAGCGGCATTCTACGTGTCACCGATCCGAAAGCGGGCGGTCGACATGCGTCCGTCGTCTCGACAGCGCAGGTCAGGATTGTCGTGAATGGACAGGAAGCTGTTCAGCCTGCAGAGGTGCGGCAGGCGGATCGGCTTGAGGTCCGCATTTTTCACGATAAAGCATATGAACTGACAGTCGCCGATGATGCGATGCGAGTGTATTTGCATGTGTTTACCGAAAACATGTATGAGCGGCGCCTTGCAGATTGTGGACCAACGTTTTTTTATGTGCCCCAGAGTGAGCTTGTGCCGTTAGCCGACAAAGCTACGATCGTGGCACAAGTTCGGCAAGAGCTGCAGGAGATGGAGATCATAAGCCCGATCGAGGAAGAGGCACTGCAGGAGGCGCTGCATGCTCCGTTTCGTACAGCCGTCGTGGTCGCATCGGGCAAACCGGCCAAATTAGGACGGGATGGATATATCGAGACGATGTTTCCTCATGCAACGGAGCAGGTGATCGCCGATTGGCAGCGCAAGGTCGATTACCGCAACCATGGCTTGATTCCGTCAGTAGCCGGTGGTGATACGATCGCCATCATTCACAGGGCGGTGCCTGGGGAGTCGGGGGTGGATCTGTTTGGCCGCGAAGTGCCACCGACTCCGGTATCGGACGTGAAGGTGGGGCTGAGGCGCAATGTTCGGATGGACGATACGGGGCGGGTCATCGCGCTGAAAGCGGGTCGACCATCGCTGACGGGTGATACGGTCAAGATTTTTGACATTCAGACGGTGCACATTGTGGAAGGTGACGTGGATCTGACAGTTGGCAATGTGCTGTTCAACGGGGATGTGCTGATCCAAGGAGATGTGCAGGAGGGGATGCGCGTAGAGGCAACCGGCAACATTACGGTGCTCGGCAATGCCTTTTCCGCCGTATTGGTTTCGTGCCAGCATGTCTATATTCACGGTCATGCTACCAAGAGCCAGGTGTATGGCGGCAGACTCGGGCTTTTGTACAGCAAGGCGTACGAGCTGATCGGAAAAATCATGGCGCAGTACGATGCGTTGGAAAAGGAAACGAATGCGGCACATGAGATGGCGGAGAAAAAGGGCCTCCATGTGACGATCGGACAGATTGCTTCGCTGCTGATCCAGAATCGCCATCCAGGCCTGCATGGGGTGATCGGCGAGTTTTCCGAACTGATCGCAAGCGCAGGTGCGATGATCCCGTTGGAGTTCAAGCTGCTTGTTCGTATGCTGCGGCTTTTTGGCAACAAGGAGCTGCTTGACCGCATTAACAACTGGAACGACGTCCAGAAGATTCACGATTATTTGCTGCTGAGCAAGGTGCAAATTGAAAATAGTGTTTTCGAGGAAAGTGACATTGTGCTCAGCTTTGCCAATCTGTCCCAGCTTGAGACGAATGGTTCGCTTGTCGTCACGGGACAAGGATTGCTCAACTGCCAAGTAACTGTGAACAAAAACTGCTTATTCAAAAACCCGGACAGCAGTATCAAAGGAGGGCGGATTGTCGCCAAAGGGCGCATTCATGCGTTCGAAGCGGGAACGCCGTTTGGGCGGAACACCTATCTAGAGGTAGGAGAATCCGTCAAATTGAACAAGGCCGAAGGCGTCATCATCAAAGTAGGCGATCGCGTCGTACAAATCCCTGATGAGCGGCACGATCTGTACTTCTCGCTGGACAAGCAGGGCAATCTGCATCAGGAGAAGAACCGGCACCGAGAGCGTCGCGCCTAGGTTTCATCAGATGAAAAAAAGCCTGCCCCGTAATGGAGGCAGGCTTTTTATGCGTTATACCAGGTTTTCCGGATTCAAGCCTTCGAGAGCCGGGATGACGAAGCGGCCGTCTTTGCGGATCAGCACATCGTCGAACCAGATTTCGCCGCCGCCGTACTCAGGGCGCTGAATTTGCACCAGATCCCAGTGGATGGAGGAGCGGTTGCCGTTGTCGGCTACATCGTACGCATTGCCTGGTGTGAAGTGGAAGCTTCCGGCGATTTTTTCATCGAACAAAATATCTTGCATCGGATGCAGGATGTGTGGGTTGATGCCGATCGCGAATTCGCCGATGTAGCGCGCACCTTCATCGGTATCGAGAATTTCGTTGATGAGCTTGGTGTTGCTGCTAGTCGCTTCGACGATTTTTCCTTTGGAGAAGGTGAACTTGATATCAGTGAACGATGTGCTGTGGTAGTTGGACGCAGCGTTGTAGGAGATGGTGCCCTCAACGGAATCCAGTACTGGGGACGTGTAAACCTCGCCGTCCGGGATGTTGCGGTGGCCATCGCACTTGATCGCAGGGATACCTTTGATCGAGAAGCGCAGATCGGTGCCCGGCGCTTTGATATGGACGCGGTCGGTTTTCTCCATCAATTCGACGAGCGGATCCATCGCTTTTGACATTTTCGCATAGTCGAGGTTGCATACGTTGAAATAGAACGTTTCGAACGATTCGAGGCTCATGTTGGAGAGCTGTGCCATCGATTGGTTCGGATAGCGGAGAACGACCCAGCGTTTGTTAGGGATGCGATCGCCAAAGTGAACTTTTTTATAGAAAATGCGGGAATACAAGCCCATTTTCTCTTCAGAAATATCGGAGTACTCATTGATGTTCTCATAAGCTCGTACAGCTATGTAAGCGTCTACATCTTGCATGCGGGACAGCTCGTGCTTGGCCATCAGCTCCATGTGCTCTTCACTGGTGCCTTGGATCATGGCGCGCATGACTTGCTGATCTTTGATCGTAACCAATGGCAAGGCGCCGACAGCAAACGATTCGCGGACAAGGGCGCGAACCATTTCAGGCTGCAAGCCGATGTTTTCGATCAACACTTTTTCACCAGGTTGCAGGTTGAGTGAGTAGCGAACCAGACGGCTAGCCAATTCATTAATGCGTAGGTCCATTTCAGTCATCTCCCTATATTAAAAAATATTTTATTGAAAAATTCTCTTCAATTTGAAGTTTAATAGCAGGCTTCATAGATTGCAAGCACATCACGGAGCGAAATGGGCCGTGAACCGGCTATGCTGCCACTGCCTCTGCCGCCGATGCGGATCGCGTCTTCCGCCAGCGTCTCCAGCGCAGCGTGCGGGATGCCGAAATCTGCGAGTCGTTCGGTGATCCCGAGACGGGCAAACCAGGCAGCGACGGCATCAATCGTATCGAAAGCGGCTTGCTGATCATCAGGATGCGTGACACCAAAGCACTGACGTCCCATTCGCGCCAGCCGATCCGGCCTGTCATGAGCAATGATTTGGCGGAAATACGGCAGGGCCAAAATCGACAGCCCGCGTCCGTGCGAAATATCGTAATGCCCGCTCAACGGATGCTCTAGCTGGTGAAGTGGATAGCCTGCTCCACGTCCGGCTAATGTGAAGGGGCTGATCGCAAGCGTGCTTGCCCATAAGAGCGTCGAGCGTGCTTCTTCATGCCGAGGCTCCGCAACGGCGATAGGCGCAAAGTGGACGACCTGGCGAATCAAAGACTCGGTGATCCCGTCCTGGACGTGCGTGCTGGGTGCACTGATGAGATAAGCTTCGAAAAGATGGGAGAAAATATCGGCAGATGACTCAGCGGTTACACGCGACGGAACACTATAGGTCAGCGTCGGATCAAGCAATGCCGTTCTCGGGAAGAGAGCGGGCATGCTCATCGAAGATTTTTCATGTGTGTCCCAATGCGTCAGCACGCTTTTTTCATTCGCTTCCGAACCAGTCGCAGCGACGGTCGGGACGGTGATGATCGGCAGCGCATCGGTGATAGTGGCAAGCTGTGCGAATAGGCCGTCCGGATTTCCTCTCATATAATCATAGGCGGGTCGCTGCGATTTGGCGGTCAGTGCGATCATTTTCGCGGCATCCATTACGGAGCCGCCGCCGATGGCGATGACCAGATCGCAAGCATGCTCCCGAGCCAAGGCGGCACCCGCATCGACGGAAGAAGTGCGGGGATTGGGTTCGATACGGTCATATAAAATAGGAGTAACATTCGATTCGGTCAAGTATTGGATGGCCCGCTGCAATATGCCTGCAGCCCGGACGGCTTTTCCACCTGTGACGAGCAGCGCCTTGTGTCCCAGCTTGGCTGCTTCGCTGCCAATTTTCGTTAATTCACCGCATCCAAACAGGACGTGGGTAGGAAAAGAAACTTCATACGGAATCATGGTATCCTCCTTTTGAAGCATGTATGTACGTGGTTAGTGTAACACAAGATGCTTTAAAGCTACGACTTGTGAAGGTGATTAACGTAAAACCCGAACATTTGTCGAGTCTATTAACAAGATTTTTCGTTGAAAAATGCGTATGTTTATGGTTTAATCAGAATGTAATGTTCGTGAAATGACGTAAAAACCCGAACTATATTCGCGGGAAGGAGACTTCACAGTGGAAAAACAAGAACAGCTGTATGAAGGAAAGGCAAAGAGGGTCTATCGGACTTCCAACCCGGACGTGTACTGGATCGAGTATAAAGACGACGCTACGGCGTTTAATGGCGAGAAAAAAGGAACCATCACAGGAAAAGGTGAATTGAACAACCGGATCAGCTCCATCTTTTTCACGATGCTGAAGGAGAAGGGGATCGAGAACCATTTCGTCGAGCAGCTGTCCAATCATGAGCAGCTGGTGCGCGTTGTGGAGATCATTCCATTGGAAGTCGTTGTCCGCAACGTGGCGGCCGGCTCGCTGGCGAAGCGATTGGGCTTTGAAGAAGGAACGGTTTTGGCTCATCCGATTGTTGAGTTTTACTATAAAGACGACGCGCTTGGCGATCCGCTGGTGAACGATGCGCACATCAAACTGCTCGGCATCGCCAGCGAAGAAGATGTACGCTACCTCGAGGAGCTGGGCTTGAAAGTAAATGAAGTGCTGCGCCCTTATTTGGCAGAGCGCAAAGTTATGTTGATTGACTTCAAACTGGAATTCGGCCGCACGCGGGATGGCAAAATCATTTTGGCTGATGAGATTTCGCCGGACACATGCCGCTTCTGGGATGCCGAAACAAAAGAAAAGCTGGATAAAGACCGTTTCCGCCGCGATTTGGGAAATGTAGAAGAAGCTTACCAAGAAATGTTGCGACGTATAGGAGGAAAAGAACATGTGTAAAGCGATCGTATATGTAACTCTGCGTGAAAGCGTATTGGACCCACAAGGACAGGCTGTAAAAGGTGCGCTCCACACTCTTGGTTTCGATGAAGTGAATGAAGTGCGTATCGGCAAATATATGGAAGTGATGCTCGACTCCGCAGATCGCGCGCAGGCTGAAGAGCGCGTGAAGGAGATGTGCGAGAAGCTTTTGGCAAATACCGTCATCGAAGATTACCGCTTCGAGATTGTGGAGGGCTGAGCATGCGTGTAGCAGTCATTGTTTTTCCGGGGTCGAACGCGGACGTCGACATGTACAATGCCGTCGAAGACATCATGGGCGTTCCTGTCGATTACGTCTTCCACTCGGAGAACGATCTATCCAACTATGATGTGATTTTGTTGCCCGGCGGCTTCTCCTTCGGTGACTACCTGCGCTGCGGCGCTGTCGCACGCTTTTCTCCGGTCATGGAGGAAGTGATCAAGGCAGCTAACGAGGGCAAGCTGGTGATGGGCGTGTGCAACGGATTCCAGATTTTGACCGAAGCGGGTCTCTTGCCAGGTGTCTTGCTGCGTAACCGTTCCCTGAAGTTCCGCTGCACCTTGTCCAAGCTGCGCGTAAGTAGCAACGACACGGCTTTCACCAAGGATTATGGGCTGGATGAAGTGATCGACGTTCCGATCGCTCACGGTGAGGGCAACTACTACTGCGACGAAGAAACATTGAACAAATTGAAAGCGAACAATCAGATCGTCTTCCGTTACGAGGGTGAAAATCCAAACGGGTCGATGGACGATATTGCAGGAATCATTAATGAGCGGGGAAATGTATTGGGCATGATGCCGCATCCGGAGCGCGCTGTCCATGAATGGATGACGTCCGATGACGGCAAACGCATCTTTACCTCGATCTTGAAGACTTGGAGGGAACGAAACGGTGTCACAGCATAAAGAACCTACGTCAGCACAAATCGCTGAACAGCGCCTCTATCGCGAAATCGGTCTGACCGATGAAGAATATCAACGCGTGGTTGACCTGCTGGGTCGCCAACCGAACTGGACAGAGACTGGCCTTTACAGCGTTATGTGGTCCGAACACTGTTCCTATAAAAATTCCAAGCCTGTGCTGCGCCGCTTCCCGACCAAAGGGCCGCGCGTACTGCAAGGACCTGGTGAAGGTGCGGGTATCGTCGATATCGGCGATAACCAAGCCGTCGTGTTCAAAATCGAGAGCCATAACCACCCATCGGCGATCGAGCCGTACCAAGGCGCAGCAACCGGCGTCGGCGGGATCATCCGCGACGTGTTCTCCATGGGCGCTCGTCCTGTCGCTATGCTCAACTCGCTGCGATTCGGCGAACTGCAGTCGCCGCGTGTCAAATACTTGTTCGAAAACGTCGTAGCCGGTATCGCAGGCTATGGCAACTGCATCGGGATTCCGACAGTGGGCGGCGAGGTCTGCTTCGACCCGACGTATGAAGGCAACCCGTTGGTCAACGCAATGTGCGTCGGCTTGATCAATCACGATGAAATCCAAAAAGGCGTGGCCAAAGGTATCGGCAACCCAGTGATCTATGTCGGAGCCAGCACGGGCCGCGACGGTATCCATGGCGCGACCTTCGCTTCCGAAGAGTTGACTGAGGAATCGGAGAAAAAGCGTCCGGCGGTACAAGTCGGCGACCCGTTCATGGAAAAATTGCTGCTGGAAGCATGCCTGGAGCTGATCAAGTCCGGAGCGGTTGTAGGTATCCAGGACATGGGTGCTGCCGGTCTGACTTCTTCCAGCGCAGAGATGGCATCCAAAGCAGGAAACGGAATCGAAATGAACCTCGACCTCGTGCCACAGCGTGAAGCGGGCATGAGCGCCTATGAAATGATGCTTTCCGAGTCCCAAGAGCGCATGCTCGTTGTTGTGGAAAAAGGACGCGAAGAGGAAGTAAAAGCGATTTTTGACAAGTGGGGCCTGCACTCCGCTGTAGTTGGCCGCGTAACTGAAGATGGCCGCCTGCGTCTGCTCCATAAAGGAGAAGTCGTATGCGATGTGCCTGTAGACACGCTCGCGGAAGATGCGCCTGTGTACCACAAGCCATCTGCTGTGCCAGCTTACTATGAAGCTAACGCAAATGTCGATACAACCGATTTGCCGCAGCCGGCAGATTTGAACAAAACATTGGTCGATGTGCTGAAACAGCCGACCGTTGCCAGCAAACGCTGGGTTTATGAGCAATATGACCATATCGTGCGTGCGGGCACGGCTGTAAAGCCAGGTTCTGACGCAGCTGTAGTTGTTATCCGCGGCACACGCAAAGCGCTTGCGATGACGACTGACTGCAATGCGCGCTACGTTTACCTCGATCCGCAAGTGGGCGGAGCGATTGCTGTAGCGGAAGCGGCGCGCAACGTGGTGTGCTCCGGTGCCGAGCCACTCGCGATCACCGACTGCCTCAACTTTGGCAGCCCGGAAAAGCCTGAGGTATTCTGGCAGTTTGAAAAATCGGCAGAAGGCATGAGCGAAGCGTGCCTCGCCTTGGAAACGCCTGTTATCGGCGGTAACGTTTCTTTCTACAATGAACGCAGCGGCGATGCGATCTACCCAACTCCGACTGTCGGTATGGTTGGTCTGATCGCAGACGTTGATGATATAACGACACAAGAATTCAAACAAGCGGGCGACACCATCATCCTCTTGGGCGATACGTATGGCGAGCTGGGCGGCAGCGAATACCAAAAGCTCGCACTCGGCAAAATCGCAGGCCGTCCTCCGCAAATCGATCTGAAAAAAGAAGCGACACTGCAAAAACTGGTTTTGGACGCGATCCGTCAAGGTTTGGTACAATCAGCGCATGACCTGTCTGAGGGCGGTTTGGCTGTGGCGTTGGCAGAGTCCAGCTTTGGCAAGGAGATCGGTGCAACCGTCTCCCTCACGACTGATTTGCGCGATGATGTCTTGCTCTTCAGCGAGTCGCAATCCCGCATTCTGATCAGTGTGAAAGCTGACCAAGCGGAAGCGGTTCTCGCTCTGGCGAAAGATCGCGGCGTTTCGGCTGCGGCAATCGGTTCTACAGGTGGCAACGAGTTCAAGATTACGATCAACGATCGGGCAGCTGTCGATGCCTCGCTCGCTGAGCTGAAAGCAGCTTGGAGGGATGCGATTCCATGTTTGATAAGCTGATTTGGGATAAGTTAAACGAAGAATGCGGCGTTTTTGGTATCTATGATCATAATTCGGCGGCCCAGTTAACATACCTGGGCCTTCACGCCCTGCAACACCGCGGGCAGGAGAGTGCCGGTATGTGCTCTTCTGACGGGGAAAAGTGGTACAAACACCGCGGCATGGGCCTTGTTTCCGAAGCGTTTGGCAAAGGCGACCTGGAGAAATTCAGCGGCCATATTGCCATCGGGCACACCCGTTACACGACGGCAGGCTCCAGCAAGATCGAAAATGCGCAGCCGCTCTTTTTCCGCTACGCGCAAGGCAGCATGGCTGTCGCGCATAACGGCAACCTAGTGAATGCGTCGGTTTTGCGCAAAGAGCTGGAGGAGAAAGGCTCGATTTTTCAATCGACGAGCGATACGGAGGTTATTGCCCACCTGATCGCACGTTCGCAAAACAAAGATTTGCCGAATGCAGTGCGCGACGCTTTGCAGCATATCAAAGGCGCTTATGCGCTCTTGGTCATGAACGAAAAGCAGCTGGTGATTGCGCTCGATCCAAATGGCTTGCGTCCGCTGTCCTTGGGACGGATGGGCGATGCGATTTGCGTAGCATCGGAAACCTGTGCGTTTGACATCATCGGCGCCGAGTACTGGCGTGAAGTGCAGCCGGGCGAGCTGATCGTAGTCGATGAGAACGGCGTGCAAACCAGCACTTTTGCGGAAAAAACCAAACGGTCGATCTGCACGTTTGAATATATTTATTTCGCGCGACCTGACAGCGATATCGACGGTATCAATGTCCACATGGCGCGCAAACGTCTGGGCAAACAACTGGCGCAGGAATCTCCGGTTGAGGCGGACGTCGTGACAGGGGTGCCGGATTCCGGCATATCTGCAGCGATCGGCTACGCGGAAGCATCCGGTATCCCGTATGAGCTTGGTTTGATCAAAAACCGCTATGTCGGACGTACGTTTATCCAGCCATCGCAGGAAATGCGCGAGCGTGGCGTGCACATGAAGCTGTCCGCCGTACGCAAAGTGGTGGAAGGCAAGCGCGTTGTCATGATCGATGACTCGCTTGTGCGCGGTACGACAAGCGGCCGGATCGTGAAAATGCTGCGCGAGGCTGGCGCGAAGGAAGTCCATGTTCGCGTAAGCTCGCCGCCAATCATGAATCCATGCTTCTACGGAATCGATACATCGACGCGTGAAGAGCTGATTGCCACCACGCATTCATTGGAAGAAATCCGTCAGTACATCGGTGCTGATTCACTTGCCTATTTGTCGGTAGAAGGAATGGTCGAGGCTGTCGGTCGCGCAGAAGACGGACCGCATCGCGGACATTGCCTTGCATGCTTCACAGGCGACTACCCGACTGAAATCGAATTCGAAGCGGCTCTGCCGATCACGAAGTGTTAAGAGGGGAGAACGGTAGAGATGAGTGACGCATACAAACAGGCTGGCGTCGACATTGCGGCGGGGAACGAAGCGGTCGAGCGCATGAAAAAGCATGTGAAGCGCACGTTCCGTCCTGAGGTCATGACCGATCTGGGCGGATTCGGCGCACTGTTCAAGCTGAATACAGGCAAATACAAAAATCCGGTGCTCGTCTCAGGTACGGATGGTGTTGGCACCAAGCTCAAAATCGCGTTCATGATGGATAAGCACGACACGATCGGGATCGACGCGGTCGCGATGTGCGTGAACGACGTCGTGGTGCAAGGGGCGGAACCGCTCTTTTTCCTGGACTATCTGGCTTGCGACAAAGTCGTGCCGGAAAAAATCGAAGCGATTGTCAAAGGGATCGCGGACGGCTGTGCGCAAGCGGGCTGCTCGCTGATCGGCGGCGAAACCGCAGAGATGCCGGGTATGTACGCTGAAGGCGAGTACGACATCGCTGGTTTTACGGTCGGTGCTGTGGACGAAGACAAACTGATCACTGGCAAAACAGTGGCGGCTGGCGACGTGCTGATTGGCATTCCGTCGAGCGGCGTGCACAGCAACGGCTTCTCCCTGGTCCGCAAGGTGCTGTTGGCAGATAATGGCCTCACACTGGAGCAGCATGTAGACGAGCTGGGCAAAACGCTGGGCGAAGAGCTGCTAACGCCGACTCGCATCTATGTGAAATCCGTGTTGGCACTGTTGGAGCGTTTCGAGATCAAGGCGCTTGCACACATCACTGGCGGCGGCTTCACGGAAAACATCCCGCGCGTTCTGCCAGAAGGCACGCAAGCCGTGATCGAATACGGCTCATGGCCGATTTTGCCGATTTTCAATCTGGTGCAACGTTTGGGTGCTGTTTCGCAGCCAGACATGTTCCGTACTTTCAATATGGGGATCGGGATGGTGCTGGTTGTGCGCGGCGATGAAGCGGACGCGGTTCTTGGCGCTTTGAAAGAGCTGGGCGAGGACGCATACCGCCTCGGTTCGATCGAAGCGGGCGAGCGCGAGGTGCGTTACAGCGGGGTGGAATGGTGAAAAAGCTGGCTGTCTTTGCCTCTGGTAACGGCTCCAACTTCGAAGCCATCGCGACTGCGATTGCAGACGGACGACTGCAGGGCGCCGAAATTGCCCTCTTAATCTGCGACAAGCCATCTGCCTATGTGCTGGAGCGGGCGGCGCGCCTCGGCGTGCCTGCCTTTGCTTTTGATCCGAAGGCGTATGACGGCAAGGCCGCTTTTGAGGCAGTGATTGTTGAAAAGCTGCAGGCGTTAGATATTTCGCTTGTGGTGCTCGCAGGCTACATGCGCCTTGTGGGAGAGGTTTTGCTGTCGGCTTACGAAGGCCGGATCATCAACCTGCATCCGTCGCTTCTGCCAGCTTTTACAGGGAAAGATGCAATTGGACAAGCGCTGGAATACGGTGTGAAGGTAACGGGTGTGACCGTGCATTTCGTCGACGCGGGGCTCGATACCGGGCCGATCATCGCGCAGCTGCCAGTGATAGTCGAGCAGGGGGATACGCATGACTCGTTAGCGGAGCGAATTCATCGCGTCGAGCATGAGCTGTTGATCGGGGTTATTCAGAAGATTGTAGATGGAAAAATTGGGGCTACCGGACGATTGGTCCGGGAGTTGGGTTAATAGAGCGGATATTGATAAGGAACCTGTCTGGTAGAGACGGGTTCTTTTTTCATAGCGTGCACTGTTTGAGCACAATCATAGAAATAAGAAAAAACCTGTCGATAACGGCAGGTTTTTTTGTAGTTATCGGTTTTTATGAAGCGTAGGCGAATGGTCCGGTCGTGATTCGCCAAGCCCGCCTTTTTTAAGCAACCCGACCACCACCCAGCCAATCGCAGCCCCAAACAGCGTACTGACTAAAAACGCCGGCAAAAACGCAAACATCCCGACTGCCTGACCCATAAACAGCATGGCAAACGGAACCGCCGCGAGCGATCCAATAATCCCGGTCCCGACGACTTCACCGACAGCCGCGCTCCAATGCTGCCGGATTCGCTGGTACAGCAGCCCGGCCAGTAGGGCACCGATCATCCCACCGGGAAACGCCAGAAGTGTGCCGACGCCAAGCAGATTGCGCAAGAGCGCAATCATGAATGCGACCAGTACGGCAGGGATCGGCCCCAGCAGGACGGCAGCGATCACGTTGATTGCATGCTGAATCGGGAACGCTTTGGCCAATCCGGTCGGAATCGCGAGCAGATGGGAGCTGAGCGTCCCGATGGCGACCAGCACGGCCATTTTCGTGAGCAAGCTTGTGGTTGTTTTCATCTGCTACGTACCTCATTTCGTAGATTTCGCGCTGCTTCAAGCGGAGCGGAGGCTTGCGTGATCGCCGTAATGACTGCGACGCCATCTGCGCCAGCATCTATGACGGGAGCAGCCTTTCCGTGCGTGATTCCGCCGATCCCGACAATCGGGCAAGCGATGCCGGCTCCGCGTATCTCACGAATCACTTCAGGTCCGCGCACCTCGCGTATGTCTGGTTTTGTCTGCGTCTCATACATCGGACCGACGCCTAAATAGTCGGCGCCATCGGCGAGAGCGGCCCGCGCCTCGGACAAATTGTGGGCGGAAATGCCGAGGATTTTGTCACCGATGCGGTTTCGCATGGCTCGAGCCGAGCCGTCTTCCTGACCGATATGTAATCCATCCGCATTAAGTGCCAGCATCAGCTCGACATCGTCATTGACGATGAAAGGGATGCCGTGTTCGTGGCAGATCCTGAAAAGCCGTCTACCCAGCTCCAGCTTGGCTGTGCCTTCCAGCGCTCTTGGTCCTTTCTCGCGGAATTGAAACAAGGTGATGCCGCCCGCGATCGCATCGCGCAGGACATCTTCCGGGCTGCTGTTCTCGCAATTCACACTCCCCATCACCAAATAGAGAGCTAGTTGTTTGTGCACGTTTGGTTCCTCCGTCCTTTTTGGACTGCATGAAGATAATCTGCTACCGTGAATGAAGCCGAATCTCTGCCCGGTTGTTGATAAAGGCTGGCTGTAAGGTGTAAAGTCGATCCAGCAATTCCTGCTGAAACGTTCCCGGCCCCGCTGCGGCTAAGCGGGCCTCCTCAGCTGCAATCCCAAGCGTACATACAGCAGCGATGCTCGCCTCCCAGCTTGCGTGTGGTTTGGAGCCTGCCTCTGCTGAATGAACCGCTGCGAGAAACAAGGCAACGATAGAGGTGGCAAGACAGCCAGTGCCGGTAACAAGCGTAAGCCATTCGTCGCCATGCCCGCTGGTGGCGATCAAACGACCACCGCAGATGACATCCGTTTTGCCGGTCAGGACCGCCAGGCAGCGGTAGCGACGGGCTACCTGGACCGCGATCTCGACAGGGTCGGACACGGGGGCTGCTGCATCAATTCCTTTCCCGTGCCACTCACGGGTGAGCAAATAGGAGAGCTCGGCTGCATTCCCGCAAATGGCGGTGGGGTGAAGCTCCTCCAAAATGCGTGTGGCAGCATCGCCACGCATGGCCGAAAGTCCGACGCCAACCGGATCGAATACGATGGGAATGCCTTTTGCGCGCGCAGACTTGCCAGCGAGCAGCATCGCCTCGATCGTTTCAGGCGTAGGTGTGCCGAGATTGAGCACAAGTCCATCCGCCTTGCTAGCAGCCTCCGCAGCCTCATCCGGATGGCGCGCCATCATGGGCCGTCCCCCGAGTGCCAATACGCCATTGGCGACGAACGACATCGTCACCTGATTCATGATGTGGTGGAGCACCGGACGTTTTTGGCGTACCAGTGCCAATGCATCTCCGGGTGTCAGCATCGCACGCCACCCCGGTATGCCCAATGATTGGTCGGGCCGTGTCCCGCTCCGATGCCAAGCGGCTGTTCGATGGCTGCCTGGATGAATTGCTTTGCTGTGTCGACGGCTGCCCAAGGCGTCTTACCCCATGCCAGCTCAGCCGTGATTGCCGCGGAAAATGTGCAGCCTGTGCCGTGCGTGTGCTGCGTATGGACGCGTTTGCCGACATATTCGGTAAAGCTTGTGCCGTCAAACAGCAGATCGGTCGAGTACTCGTTGCAATCGTCGTGACCGCCCTTCAGCAGGACGTAGCGGCAGCCAAAAGAACTGAGCATCCGCGTCGCTTCCTTCCGCGCCTCGATGGTGGTAAGCGACAATCCGGTCAGCACCTCGGCTTCCGGGATATTGGGGGTCAGCATATAGGTAACAGGCAAAAGTAAGGTTTTCACCGCATCGATGCTCTCGGCTTTCAACAGTGGTGCGCCTCCCTTAGCAATCATCACAGGATCGACGACGAGCTTTTCCCAGCCGTAAAGGCAAGCTTTCTCGCTCACGCAGGCGATGATACCACGGTCGAACAACATGCCTGTCTTGACGGCGTCGGGAGCCAGATCGCTTGCGACCGCGTCGATCTGAGCGGCGACCGCCTCCACGCTAAGTGGAAAAATCCCGCTTACGCCCAACGTGTTTTGCGCCGTGATGGCAGTCAGGGCGGACATACCGAAGACGGACAGCTCCTGAAACGTTTTGAGATCGGCCTGAATGCCCGCACCGCCGCCGCTGTCCGAACCAGCTATGGTCAATGCTTTATGTACATGCATCTTGATTCGCCTCCCGAATCCGATTTTCACTTATGTGTAACGCGCGCTCATGTGAATCACGACACGTCGCGGACATACAAAAAAACCGCTCCCCAACCAGGGAGCGGCATAGCATGCACAGACATTCCGATAAACCGGAGTATGTGGCACTCTTTTGCTTCCCTACGCTGGCATGATCCAGATCAGGTGGTAAGGGTCCAGAACGTTGTGGTTCCATCTCAGCCTCCAAGAGGCCCCCCTAGCGATTGATTCGTCATGAAATTGTGATCATTATAACACGAGCAAAGACGGTGTAAAGAAGTTTTTGCACATCAAAATTGAGTGTTGCAAATTTTGGGGACGGTGTGATAACGTAAAGCTACTCAATTTCATACGCTTACCAACACGGGAGCTTGGGGAACCAGGCTGAGAGGATGGCTATGCTGCCGTCGACCGTCAAACCTGAACTGGATAATGCCAGCGGAGGAACGTACACGCACTACATACTTGACGTATGTTCTCACAGGCCGCCTTTTGCTTATCAAAGCAAGCGGTCTTTGCTTTTCTTTGTCGTGCCTCCGCCTGCATTTATCCGCTAAAAAATTGCAGAGGAGGCATTTTTAATGTCCGAAAACCAACAATCACAGCTGCAAGTAACCACGCCGCGCAGTTATCCCGCCAGCAAAAAGGTATATGTGCAAGGCTCAAGAGCCGATCTGCGCGTTCCTGCGCGTGAGGTGTCGCTGCATCCGACCAAGACCATATCTGGCGAGGAAGTGCCGAATAAGCCGGTCCGCCTTTATGACACGAGTGGGGTCTATACCGATGAGGCAGTTGCAGTGGATATTCACAAAGGGTTAGCGCCGCTGCGCAAGCCGTGGATTCTCGAGCGAAATGATGTGGAGGAATACGAGGGACAGCGTGGCAAAGCGCTACGGGCCAAGCCGGGCAAAAACGTGACGCAGATGCACTATGCGCGTCGAGGCATCATCACGCCGGAAATGGAATTCATCGCGATCCGCGAAGGGGTTGAGGCGGAATTCGTACGCAAGGAAGTAGCGGAGGGCCGTGCCATTATCCCGTCCAACATCAACCACCTTGAGAGCGAACCGATGATCATCGGCCGTAATTTCCATGTGAAAATCAACGCGAACATCGGCAATTCCGCCGTCACCTCCTCGATTGAGGAAGAGGTCGAGAAAATGGTGTGGGCAACCTACTGGGGTGCCGACACGATCATGGATTTGTCCACGGGCAAAAACATCCACGAAACCCGCGAATGGATCATGCGCAATTCGCCTGTGCCGATCGGGACTGTGCCGATTTATCAGGCGCTCGAAAAGGTTAACGGCGTCGTCGAAGATCTGACTTGGGAGATTTACCGCGACACGCTGATCGAGCAGGCGGAGCAAGGCGTCGATTACTTCACGATTCATGCGGGCGTGCTGTTGCGCCACATTCATTTGACGGCAAAGCGTGTGACAGGGATCGTGTCCCGCGGCGGTTCGATCCTCGCGGCATGGTGTCTCGCACATCATGAGGAGAACTTCCTGTACACGCATTTTGAAGAAATTTGCGAGATCATGAAGGCGTATGATGTGGCCTTCTCGCTTGGTGACGGCTTGCGTCCCGGCTCGATCGCCGATGCTAATGACGAAGCGCAGTTTGCTGAGCTGGAGGCGCTGGGCGAGCTGACTAAAATCGCCTGGAAGCACGATGTACAGGTCATGATCGAGGGTCCTGGGCATGTGCCGATGCACAAAATCAAAGAAAACGTGGATAAGCAGATGGAGATTTGCCAAGAGGCGCCGTTCTACACGCTCGGCCCACTGACGACCGATATCGCACCGGGCTACGACCATATCACATCCGCAATCGGCGCGGCCATGATCGGCTGGTTCGGTACGGCGATGCTCTGCTATGTGACGCCGAAGGAGCATTTGGGGCTCCCGAACAAGAACGATGTGCGAGAAGGGATCATTGCCTACAAGATTGCCGCACATGCTGCCGACCTTGCGAAAGGCCATCCGCAAGCACAGCAGCGGGACGATGCGTTGTCCAAAGCGCGCTTCGAATTCCGCTGGCGCGACCAGTTCAATCTGTCGCTCGACCCGGCTCGCGCTGTCGAATACCACGATGAAACGTTGCCGGCTGAAGGGGCCAAAACCGCACACTTCTGCTCGATGTGCGGCCCGAAATTTTGCAGCATGAAAATTACCCAGGAGATTCGCGAGCGCGTCAGCGAAGCGGAGATGCGGGAGATCGAAGAAGGCTACAAGCAGAAATCGCGCGAATTCGTCGAGGGCGGTAGCGAGATCTATCGATAAAGCGGGCTGAGCCAGCGAAACAGGGCAGGAACCCATGACCATCCACCGGCATACCCTAGCAAAGAAGTATTGGGGGAGGGGATTAATAAATGGCTGGAGATGTAATCAGCAATTTGCTGGATCAGTTGAGTAAACGAACTGGACGGCAGTGGGACATGAGTGATCTGCTTCGTTTAGCGCAAAAACTGCCTGAGTTGAATGATAAAAACGTGGATGCTGTGCTCGAAGAGCTTTCGGGTATGGGGCTGGATGTGACGGATGAAACCAAGGAAAAGCTGAAAGGGAAACTCGCGGACCAAGACGAGTTCACCGCGACACAGATGGATGAGTTGACCAGCGAAGCAGCCAAGATGGTAAGCAGCAGGCGTACACTGAGGAAAAACGTCACGCCGATCAACAAAAAACGTAAGGAATAGGCGAGGGGCTCCCTGTTAAAGGGGGCCCTTTTCATCGCGTTTTCCAAATGTATGCAGCAAAATTGCATAGATTATTCAAAAAATAATAAAAAATGTGGACCTAACGAATATTAGTTAACTTTTAAAGTTGGAATGAAAAGTGCTAAAGGAATGGAATAGGTTGGATATTCTCAACCCGATGGAATAGATGGATGCCAACTTTTGAAAGGGGGAGGTAAGGTGAATGGAAGGCTTTTGCTGATGAATGAACGTGAGAGGAAACTAAAAACGCAAAAAGGAGTGATATCAAAGTGAATCATATTATTGGGCATAAAAAGTTGACTGTTTTGTTAGCGCTTACATTATCATTGCTGATTGTGATGGGAGGGATGACTAGCCTGACTGCAAAAGCCGCCGGTGCACAAGCCACGCTCGTCCTGAAAAATGGCATTATTTATACGATGGATGCAGAAAAACCTACAGCAGAGGCGGTGGCGATTCAGGATGGCAAGATCATCTTCGTCGGGACCTCCACTCAGGCCAATGCGTTTGTCGGAGCCACAACAAAGGTGATTGACCTACAGGGAAAAATGGTTTCCCCCGGTTTTCTCGATGGACACACCCATGTACCGGGCTTGTGGACGTCCAAGCTGTTTGCCGTTGATTTGACGGCGATGAAAACAAATGAAGAGTTTGTCCAGGCGGTTGCTGCTTACCGGAAAAACCATCCGGAGGCAAAAATCATCACGGGTACCGGCTGGGTGAATGGACCTTACGAATTAAAAGATGGCACGAATCCAGGACCGAAAAAAGAAGACCTCGATAAAGTCGTTTCCGACATTCCTGTCCTGCTAAGATCGGTTGATGGCCATTCGACATGGGTCAATTCCAAAGTGCTGGAAATGGCAGGCGTCACCAAAGATACGAAATCACCACAGGGCGGACTCATTGAGCATAACCCGGATGGTTCCGTGCGCGGCACGTTGCGGGACAGCGCGAGGAATTTGATCGCTGACGTACAGGCTTTGGGGAATTTGACCAAGGAGCAGTACAAAGAAGCAATCCTCAAGTATCAGGAAGAGATGCACAGCTTCGGTATGACAGGTGTGCTGAATTTGAGTGATGACAAAGGGATGATCATCGAGGCGATGGCCGAGCTGGAGAAGGAAGGAAAGCTCACCATGCGGGTCGCCAACGCAATCAATTTCAAGCCTGGCGACAAGCCGGAGGATGCAGTCAAAACGATGCAGGAAGCGCGGAGCAAATACAACTCCGACTGGCTGCGGGTCAATACGGTCAAGCTGTTCGCCGATGGTGTGACAGAAGGGAAAACCGCATATTTCGTAGAGCCGTACGATCGCCATGCTGGGATGGGCGAGCATTATCACGGCGAACCGATCTGGCAGGTGGACGATTTTAACCGGATGGTCCTCGCGCTGGACAAGGCAGGCGTTCAGCTCCATATCCACGCGATTGGCGATGGTGCCGTCAACGCTGCGATCAATGCGTTTGAGAATGCCGGCAAAACGAACGGTACACATAACCTGCGACATACCATCACGCACGTATGCTCGATATTGGACAGTGACATCACGCGGATGGCCAAGCTTGGCGTAGTTGCCAGCCTGCAACCGTTCTGGTTCTATAAAGACCAGTATTTTGACCTGGAAAAAGCGATGATCGGCGAAAAACGCGCACTGGACATGTATCCGACACGGAAAATGTGGGATGCGGGCGTCGTCATCACCGGCGGCAGCGACTTTCCGCCGACACCGGATTATCGACCGCTGAATGGAATCGAGACAGGCGTCACCCGCAACAGCCCTTATCCAACCGAACAGGATACGGACATGGTGCGCAATGCAGCGCAAGGGTTGAAGGTACAGGAAATGCTGCAAGCGTTCACTAAAAACGTCGCATTCGAGATGAACCGCAGCGACCTGGGAACGATCAAGGTCGGCAACAAGGCGGATCTCGTGGTTTTGGGACAAGATATCACCAAAATTGCACCAAAAAACATTTCCGAGACACCGATCTTGTACACGATCGTAGACGGTAAGATCGTTTTCGAAGCAAAGCAACAAAAGAACTAACAAATTCATGGGCTGCCCAAAAGGAGGGAACACTCTTTTCGGGCAGCTTTTTCCTGTTTTCATTTGTTCGGAAAATCGTCTGCAGCGGTTGATTAACACGTACATTTGTGTTTTAATCATTATATAATGTTCGTGATTTGACTACTTTTTCATAAAAAGTCAGGAGGATTCCACCGTGAGTGTAAAAAAAGCGTTGATTAGCGTTTCCGATAAGACCGGTGTGGTAGAGCTGGCCCGTCAGCTGAACGAGTTGGGGGTCGAAATCATTTCAACAGGCGGTACCGCATCGCTTCTGAAACAGGAAGGCGTACCGGTCATCGGTATTTCCGAGGTAACCGGATTCCCTGAAATCCTGGATGGACGCGTCAAAACGCTTCACCCCAACATCCACAGCGGATTGTTGGCCGTACGTGCGGACGAAGCTCACCGCAAACAGCTGGAAGAGCTGAATATCCAACCAATCGATCTCGTGATTGTGAACCTGTACCCATTCAAACAAACGATTTCCAAACCGGATGTTACGTATGCGGATGCAATTGAAAATATTGATATTGGCGGTCCGACCATGCTTCGTTCCGCCGCGAAAAACCACCAAGACGTTACCGTCGTGGTAGACGCAGCCGATTATGCCACCATCATCGCTGAAATCAAGGATGCGGGCGATACGACATTGGAAACCCGCCGCCGCCTTGCAGCCAAAGTATTCCGCCACACAGCCGCTTACGATGCGATCATTTCCCGTTATTTGAGCGAACAAGTGGGCGAATTGATGCCGGAGAGCTACACGGTTACGTATGAAAAAGCGCAAGATCTGCGCTATGGGGAAAATCCTCATCAACGCGCTGCTTTTTATCGTCAGCCACTCGGCAATGAGGGCACGATCAGCAGTGCTGAGCAATTGCACGGCAAAGAGCTTTCCTACAACAACATCAATGATGCGGACGCGGCGTTGGCAATCGTAAACGAATTCACGGAGCCTGCTGTTGTGGCCGTGAAACATATGAATCCTTGTGGCGTCGGGATCGGTGCGACCATCAAGGAAGCGTACGAAAAAGCGTATGCAGCAGACCCTGTCTCCATTTTCGGCGGTATCGTGGCGGCCAACCGTCCGATTGACGAGGCGACGGCACTTCTTCTGAAAGAAACGTTCCTGGAAATTATCGTGGCGCCGGATTTCACACCGGAAGCTCTGGCAGTGCTGCAAGAGAAGAAAAACCTTCGTTTGCTGCGCCTCTCTACCCAAGGCAGCGCGGCAGCACCAACTTCGTTCAAGCTGACAACAGTGGCTGGCGGAGCGCTGGTACAAGATTTTGATACGAAACAAATCGAAGCGACAGACTTGAAAGTCGCGACGGAGCGCCAACCAAGCGAAGAAGAGCTGAAACAGCTGCTGTTCGCCTGGAAAGTGGTGAAACATGTGAAGTCCAATGCGATCGTGTTGGCAAACAACAACATGACGGTTGGCGTTGGTGCGGGTCAAATGAACCGCGTTGGATCTGCTAAAATCGCGATTGAGCAAGCGGGTGATCTGGCAAAAGGCGCAGCGCTCGCATCTGACGCATTTTTCCCGATGCCGGATACGGTGGAAGCCGCTGCAAAAGCCGGCATTACGGCGATCATCCAGCCAGGCGGCTCGGTGCGCGACCAAGAATCAATCGATGCGTGCAACCGCCACGGAATCGCGATGGTGTTCACGTCTGTTCGTCACTTCAAACACTAGGCAGAGGAGGGAAAACGGATGAAAGTATTAGTCATCGGTGGAGGCGGCCGCGAGCACGCTATCCTATGGAAATTGGCGCAAAGCACGAGAGTAACCAAGCTGTACTGCGCTCCGGGTAACGGGGGGACAGAAGAGGTGGCGCAAAATGTGCCAATCGGCGCCCATGACTTTGCAGCGCTGTCCCAATTCGTCAAGGACGAAGGAATCAGCCTGACGGTCGTGGGACCAGAAGATCCGCTGCTGGCGGGAATCGTGGACTTTTTCAGCGAGCGTGGCCTGCCGATTTTTGGACCGTCGTCCCAGGCGGCACAGATCGAGGGGAGCAAGACGTTCGCCAAAGATTTGATGAAACGTCATCAGATTCCTACGGCTGCGTATGAATCATTTACCGATTATGAAGCAGCTCTTGCTTATTTGCGTGCGCAAGGCGCGCCGATCGTCATCAAGGCGGACGGACTCGCAGCGGGTAAAGGCGTTGTCGTTGCAGAAAGCTTGGAAGAGGCGGAGCAAGCCTTGGCGCAAATCATGCAAGACGGTGTATTCGGCAATGCGGGCGCACGCGTCGTGATCGAAGAATGCCTGCGTGGAGAAGAATTGACTCTGCTCTCGTTTGTGGATGGAGAAACCGTGAAGCCGATGATCACATCCCAAGACCATAAGCCGGCTTATGATGGAGACAAAGGGCCGAACACCGGCGGAATGGGGACGTACGCTCCTGTGCCGCAAATGTCTAATGAGCTTGTTGCGCAAATCGTAAGCACAATTGTGGAGCCTGTAGCCAAAGCGATGGTAGCCGAAGGCTATCCGTTCAAAGGTGTGCTTTACACCGGCTTGATGATTACAGCACAAGGACCGAAAGTGATCGAATTCAACGCGCGTTTTGGCGATCCGGAGACACAAGTGGTGCTTCCGTTGCTCGACAGCGACCTGCTCGACGTGTTCGAGGCGACAATCAATGGCACGCTGGCAGATCAAGACGTGGCATGGAAATCGGATAGCGCATGCTGTGTCGTAATGGCTGCGCCTGGTTACCCAGGTGACTATCCGAAGGGCGCTTCCATCGAATTGCCTGCAAATAACGGCGAAACGGTCATTTTCCATGCGGGTACGAAATTGGCTGATGGAGTTCTGGTTACAAATGGAGGCCGTGTGCTCGGGGTTACCGGCGTGGGTGCCACATTGGCCAAAGCGCGTGAAATCGCATACCAGACAGTGGGGAAAACGCACTTTGAAGGCGCGCATTACCGTACGGACATCGCAGACAAAGCGTTAAAGCAGCACGTTAAATAAAACGAAAAACAGTAAGAGGAGGAGCCGCCTGGCTCTTCCTCTTTGCATTGGGGGAAGTTACGGTTAACGGCTACGCTCGCGGTCTTTCTGGCTTTGGTAAACAAAATACCCGATAACCGCCAAAGAGCCAATTACCAAGACGGCAACGAACAGGTTGTGTGTGATCCATTCGTAAGCGGGCGTACCAACCCAGTTCATGAAATACGTCATGTTGTGCTACCGGCTTGATGGTGCGAATGCACGACCGCATTGGTGATTTCATCCGCCATATTCATCATCATTTCATCTGTCATTTCTGTTTTCGCAGTGCTGCTGCTTTGCGCGCTGATCGGCGGTTTGGCGGTTGCTTGCGGTTGAGCAGTGTTGGTTTGGCTCATGCTATTCATGCTTGTGGCGTTTGCGCCCGCAGCCTGATTGCTGGAGGAGCCTTTTGTCATGGAATGCAGCGTCTTATCCACCATCATTCGCAGCACGTCTTCCTTGCGCGTGCTCGCCCCCATCATTTTTAGCATCGGGCAAAAGCCGGTTACGCCTTCCGCCACTTTCATGGCTGACAAAAACATCAACCATCCCGGTGTCCTGTAGGGACGGCGGCTCATCTTGCCCGCACCATACGCTAATCCCAGCAACCCAAAGGTAATGCGAATAACGGCATCAATCGTACCTACGTTTTTTTGCAAGAGAAGCATCCCCTTTCTTTCAGACTTAGGATGCACCTCTTGCCCAAAAAGAACTCAGGAAGGTTTTAGCGGATTTTTCGCTTTTCAAACTTTTGAAACGGCTATACACTTTTTGGTGATGATAAAACTTGATAAGGAAGGTGGAACATTTGCGTATCAGACCAATTGCAGAAGACTCGTACCTTCGCCTAATCCGGACAGCACGACGAATGGAACCGGCCACATGCTGGATCAAAGGTGCCAACGTATTGAACGTATATACACGGGAATGGCTTACGGCACATGTGGTTCTCGCTGGCGAGCGAATTGCTTACGTAGGAGATGCCGAACCAATAGTAGATGAACGGACGCAGATCATTGAGGGTGAAGGCTACTGGCTCGTGCCTGGCTACATCGAACCTCACGCACACCCGTTCCAATGGTATACCTTTGATTCGTTGACCGATTTCGCCTTGGCCACCGGAACTACGACGCTCGTCTCCGACACACTCCATTTAACTACTTCGCTTTCGCTTGAACAGGTCGAAGCGATCCTGCAGCAGCTCACAAACCATCCGGTTAAGCAATTTTTCTGGGCGCGGCTCGATCCGCAAATCCGTCTGGCAAAACAAAGCGAAGCGTTTCAAAAAGACGGGCTAGCCCGCCTTTTGGCACATCCTCTCGTCTTACAAGGAGGAGAGATTACGGATTGGACAGGCTTTTTGGCGGAGAATGAGGAGATTTTGTTTGGCATGAAGCATGCCCGCGATGTGGGCAAACGAATCGAAGGACATCATCCCGGTGCATCCGCATCGACGCTGGCCGTGGCGGCAGCTGCAGGAATTACGGCATGCCACGAAAGCATTACGGCAGAAGAGGTGCAAAACAGACTCAGACTCGGCATGTACGCCACCCTTCGCCATTCCTCTATACGCCCGGATTTGCCTGAACTGCTCGCCGGAATGAAGCGTCTTGGCATTCCCTTTCATTCATCGCGTCTGATGTTGACCTCTGATGGTAGCACACCACCTATGCTGCGCCACGGTTTTACGGATTACTTAATTAAGCTGGCGATAGACGCAGGCGTGCCCGATGTCGATGCTTATGCGATGGCGACGGTCAATCCAGCACAATATTACGGTTTGGATGCTGAGATCGGAGGGATTGCACCTGGCCGGATTGCAGATATTTTGTTTTTGCGCTCGCCGCATGAACCCACGCCTGAGAAAGTGATCGCCAATGGCGAGCTATGGGCGGAAGGAAAGAAGCTGCTTCGCCAGACTCCAAAAATCAATTGGTCGGACTATCGCTTTCCACAGCCGAAGGAAAGGCTGCCATTGGTGAATGAGGAATGGTTTCAGTTTCCTGAGATAAGCCCGGATGAACCTTACCCGCTGATTCAAATGGAGAATGCCGTGATTACCCGTGTCGTTTACGAGCGACTTGAATGCGATGAGACAGGGCGCATCAACTTTGATGCTCATCCCGACCTAGCACAGATCGTCACGATCGATCCCGAATCAGGCAAACGCTCGCAGGCGATTGTCAGGGGATTCGCAGTGAATTTGCAGGCGTTGGCAAGCAGTTATACCGTATCCACCGATATGATCGTCATCGGGCGTGAACCGAAAGCGATGAAACAAGCGCTCGAGCGGGTGTTGGAGCTGGGGGGCGGAATCGTGGCGATGGAGGAGGGCCAGATCTGCTTTGAGCAGGAACTGGCACTGGCAGGGAAAATGAGCGATGAATCAATGGCGGAATTGATTGAAAGCGGCGAGGCGTTTGTCCGATTCATGAGGGCGAAGGGGTATAGGTATTTAGACCCAATTTATTCCTTATTCTTTTTCCAGGCGACCCATTTGCCCTATGTCAGAATGACGGCTGAAGGCCTTTATGATGTAAAAAAATCGGTAGTCATAAAAAAATCGGCTCCTTTATTCGAGTAGATTCTTGTAGATTGGTGTCTTTTTAGGTAGATTTCGGTAGAATTCAGTAGATTGAATTGTCAGATTATAAATCAATCTGCATATTTCGCTTTATCACTTGAAAGCATTGATATAATCATTTTGAAAAATGTAACGACCATATATTGATTTTTGATCTGTAAATTCGATTTGATTGGGGATAATAAAAATATTTTTATCTCTTGTAAATTTTCTTATTTATCTTAAAATTAGTGAAGAACCAACGCATTCGGAACTTTTGTCCCGGTAGAGAGCGAACACAAAAAACAGAAATCGCAGCCTAGGTCGAAAGGTAAATTGGTTCCATCTTTATTGATTGTTAATTTCTAAAGGGGGATTCAATCATTATGAAAAAGCGGACTCAATTGGGTGTTTTATCCGCAGCGTTCCTTGCAAGCATGGCGCTTTCCGGTTGTGCAGGCGGCAATACCGCCAGCAGCGGCAACTCCACGTCGGGCTCAAGCGGCTCGACGCAAAGCAGTGGGACAAGCGGTGAAGCACAGGCAGGCGGCAAAATCCTGATCGCAACGCAAAGCCCGTTGTCCGGTTCCCAATCCTCGCTCGGCGATGCGATTAAATCCGGGGCGGAATACGCTTTGAAACAGCAACAGGAAGAGTTCAAAAAAATGGGCTTCGATCTGCAATTGTTTCCGCAAGATGACCAGGCAGACCCGAAAATGGGCGTATCCAATGCGGAGATGCTCGTTTCCAATCCGGATGTGCTTGGGGTCGTCGGCCACCTGAATACCGGTGTTGCCATCCCGTCTTCTGTTAAGTACGAGGAAGGCAAGCTGGTCATGGTTTCACCCGCGAATACAGGTGTGAAGCTGACAGAGGAAGGCAAGAAGACGGTTCACCGCATTTGCGCACGCGATGATGCGCAAGGGCCGAAAGCGGCGATTTACGCCAAAAGCAAGCTGAATGTCAAAAACGCATTCCTGATCCACGATAAAACTGCGTACGGTCAAGGCTTGGCAGACCAGGTGAAAGGGCAGTTTGAAAAAGATGGCGTGCAAGTTCTGGGTTATGAGGGAATCACCTCGGGCGAAAAGGACTTCAGCGCGGTCGTCAATCAGGTAATCGCGAAAAATCCGGATATGATTTTCTTTGGTGGACTTTATCCGGATGGAGGTATTATTATTAAACAGGCTCGCGAAAAAGGGTACAAAGGCGCTTTCATGGGCGGCGACGGTCTGGATTCGTCCGACATGGTCAAAATCGCAGGCGATGCGGCCGAAGGCGTTTACTTTACCTCCATCGCTGGGGACGTAACGCAAACCGAGGAAGGCAAGAAGTGGGCGGAAGAATACAAGAAAACGATGAACAAACCGTTGGAAACGTTCTCCGTCTATGGCTATGACTCCATGAGTGTTATTCTGAATGGACTGAAAGAAGCCATCAAAGCGAATGGCGGCAAAAAGCCGACCCGCGAGCAAGTTCTTGATGCCGTTCACAAGACCAAGGATTACCAAGGTCAGTTTACGAAGGTATCATTTGATGATAAGGGTGACAACCAGTTTGCCGATGTATTCATCTACAAGTATTCGGGTGGAAAATCGGTATTCATCGGCAAAGCTGAATAATTCGCAATATTCCCCGTTTTTAAGTAGCAGCATTCAGCCCAACCGGTCAAAAAGGGCGGCACGCGAGTGTGCGCCCTTTGCCTTTTGGCCCACTTTAGGGATGAAATAGATTATTAAAGAAAGAAGGGATTCCACGCCATGCTCTCAATTTTACCTCAAGTTCTAGTGGATGGACTGACGCTTGGATTCATGTACGCAGTCGTCGCACTCGGCTATACAATGGTTTATGGGATACTGGAGTTCATCAACTTCGCCCACGGCGAAATTTTCATGGTGGGTGCGTTTGTTGGAACAGAAGTTCTATTAATCGGCAACTCGCTGGGTGTCACGACAGGAATGAATCCATACGTTACCTTTTTCTTGATGTTAGTGGTAGCAATGGTTTTCACAGGAGCATTAGGGGTCACGATCGAAAGGGTCGCGTATCGCCCATTGCGAGGCGCACCGCGTCTGGTTCCATTGATTTCAGCTGTAGGTGTGTCATTCTTACTGCAAGACTTGGTTCGTTTTACAGAGGCAATTGCACGTGATGAGTTTTACCTGAATTCACCGATTCTTTTTAGCGGACAACTCAATATCGGATTTGCTTCCATTCCAATTAAAGGTCTCATCGTCATTGTTCTTGCGATCATCATGATGGTTTCACTTACGCTTTTCATCAACAAAACAAAGTGGGGAATCGCCATGCGTGCCGTTGCGCAAGACCAAAAGACGGCATCGCTGATGACTATAAATGTAGACAAAGTCATTATGCTCACCTTTATGATCGGTTCTAGCTTGGGTGGCGCGACAGGTGTCCTGTTTGCGCAAAACTACGGAACCATCGATCCATACATCGGCTTCATTCTTGGGTTGAAAGCTTTTACCGCAGCTGTACTCGGCGGGATCGGCAATCTGCGCGGTGCGATGATTGGCGGCGTATTGTTAGGGCTATTGGAAATGCTGGCAGGGGCGTACATGGGCCCACTGACCGGAGGCGCGTTTGGTGCCGAGTATAAAGATGTATTCGCATTCAGCATTTTAATCCTGGTTCTCCTGTTCAAGCCGGAAGGGCTGTTCGGTGAAGCCGTGAAAGAGAAAGTGTAGGTGAGAGTGAGTGGCAAATAAATTGAAATTTTCGCTGAAAGAAATCCCTCTTCTCTTTACCGTTTTGTGGGTTGTAGTATTCGCCAGCGCGCTTTATTTATTGGATAAATCGGTCATTGCGTTTGTCGGAATTTTGTTTTCCATCATTCTGGTGTATTACACGAAGGCTTCCAAAGCGGTACGAATGCTGGTCGGAGCCATCATCCTGCTAGTAATCATCCCGCTGGTAGCCGGGGACAACCGCTACTACATGGAGGTTGCGTCACAGGTAGGGATTTATGTCGCGATGGCCCTCGGGTTGAACATCGTGGTGGGCTTTGCCGGACTTCTTGATTTGGGCTATGTAGCGTTTTTTGCTTCCGGTGCGTATGCGTATGCAATTTTTGCAACAGCACAAGCGAATGAGTTCATTCCAGGACACCTGTTTCCGCTCACAGGAAACTGGTTCTGGCCATTCTTGATCGTCGGTCTGATCGTCGCCGCTATATTTGGAATATTATTAGGATTGCCAGTATTACGGGTAAAAGGTGACTACCTCGCAATCGTAACGCTTGGCTTCGGGGAAATCGTCCGCATCATCTTCAACAACTTAGACAAGCCGATCAACATCACCAACGGGCCGCAGGGTTTGACGCCAATTGCCACCCCTGAGCTGTTCGGAATAAAGATGAGCACGCCGTTTTATTTTTACTTCATCATCCTTGTCGTGATCGCGTTTATCGTGCTTGCTAACATCCGCTTCGAGCATTCCCGCTTGGGTCGCGCATGGATTGCGGTGCGCGAGGATGAACTGGCAGCTCAATCGATGGGTATCTCGCTTCTCCATACGAAGCTTGCCGCTTTTGCGACGGGCGCCTCGTTTGCAGGGGTAGTCGGCGTTATCTTTGCGGCCAAGCAAACGTTTATCGATCCGACCTCGTTTACGCTGATGGAATCGTTCGGGATTCTCGTCATGGTCATTCTGGGCGGAAGCGGCAGCATTCCGGGTGTTATTTTGGGCGCGGCTTTCGTTACCATTCTGCAAGTGCAGTTGCTGAAAGAGTTCTCCAATTTCTTGCACTCGATGCAATCGTCGGGCTTGATCAATTTGCCGACACAGCTTGACCCATCCAAATTCCAGCGGCTCATCTTCGGGCTTCTGTTGATCTTAGTCGCGCTGTTCAGGCCGCACGGATTAATACCGGCCAAGCGGAAAAAGGATGACATCAATGCGATCAAAAACAGCGGCTACAGTACAGAAAAGACGGGTATCTTGAGCAAGCTGACAGGAAGCAAATAAAGCCTGCGACAAGGGGGATATGAGAGATGGCGTTATTGGAAGCAAATGGGCTGACCAAGCGATTCGGCGGTCTGGTCGCCAATGAGAATGTCACGATAAAAATTGAAAAAGGAACGATCACGGCTGTCATCGGGCCAAACGGTGCGGGCAAAACGACGTTCTTCAATATGATCACCGGTTTCTATGTGCCGGATGAGGGGGAGATTCTCCTCAACGGCAAAAGCATCAAAGGTCTGCGCCCTGACCAAATCGCGGGCAACGGAATTACTCGTACGTTCCAAAACATCCGCCTGTTTAAAGAAATGACAGCGCTGGAAAACGTCATGGTAGGCGTTCACAGCCGCTTGAAGGCGGGCATTCTCGGGATTTTGTTCAATACGAAACGAGTGCGTGAGGAGGAAGAGCGCGCTCGAGTCGAAGCTTACAAGCTGTTGGAGTATGTAGGGATCGAACACATCGCCAACGAAGCGGCAGGCAGTCTGCCATACGGGCTGCAGCGCCGTTTGGAAATCGCTCGCGCATTGGCTACGAATCCGCACATCATTTTGCTGGACGAACCGGCGGCAGGGATGAACCCGCGCGAGACGATTGAAATCACTGATTTCATCCGCAAGCTGAAAAACGAGCTGGATTTGACCATCATTCTGATCGAGCATGATATGAAGCTGGTCATGGGCTTGAGCGAATACATTCACGTACTGGATTATGGCAAAAAAATCGCGGAAGGCACTCCGGAAGAGATTCGCAGCAATCCTCGCGTGATCGAAGCCTACCTTGGCAAGAGCGCCACGGAAGCGTCATAGAGGGGGAGGAAAAGATCATGGCACTACTGGAACTGAAAAATATTCATACCTACTATGGCGGGATTCACGCGTTGAAGGGCCTCAGCATTCACGTCGACCAAGGCGAAATCGTCACCTTGATCGGCTCGAACGGCGCGGGCAAATCGACAACGCTGAAGACGATTTGCGCCCAGACGAAGGCGAAAGAAGGCAAAGTGTACTTTGAAGGCAAAGACATCACGACCATGCGCACGCACGACATTGCGCTGGCGGGTATTGCCCATGTACCGGAGGGGCGGCGGATTTTCCCCAAGCTGACGGTGCGTGAAAACTTGGAGATGGGTGCTTTTTCGGTCACGGACAAAGCAGTCATCGATGAGGGCATCGAGCGGGCATTTCACTATTTCCCGCGGCTGAAAGAGCGGATCGCCCAAAAAGGCGGAACGATGTCCGGTGGTGAGCAGCAGATGCTGGCGATCGCCCGGGGTCTGATGATGAAACCCAAAATCTTAATGCTCGATGAGCCGTCGATGGGGCTGGCGCCGATTCTGGTGGAACAAATCTTCGATATCGTGACCGAGCTGAACCGCGAAGGCATGACCATTTTGCTGGTCGAACAAAATGCCAACCAAGCGCTTTCGGTCGCGCATCGCGGTTACGTTATCCAGACGGGCGAAATCATCTTGAAAGACAGCGCTGAGCGACTGCTGACCAATCCGCAGGTGCGCGAAGCGTATCTGGCATAAAATTCAACACACGAGAGTCGATGGCATCTATGATCCATCGGCTCTTCATGCGTTTTGGGACATGGAGGAAAAGTATGATCAGACGAATGGAGATTCAAAACGAGGCGGAGGCAGCAGAGGTGTTGCGCATCCAAATTCCGTCGTACCAAGTAGAGGCGGAGCTGATCGGGTTTGCCGATTTACCCCCGCTAAAAGATACGGTGGCGAGCCTGCAAGCGTGTGGCGAAACCTTTTATGGCTATTGGGTGGATGGCGAGCTAGCGGGTGCGATCTCGTATAAGCGCGAGGAAGACGTGCTCGATATTCATCGGATGATCGTGCATCCTGCGCATTTTCGCAAAGGGATCGCGAGCCAGCTGGTTCAATACGTATTAGGACAAGAGCAAGGGCTGGAAAAGGCGATCGTCGCCACCGGCGCAAAAAACGAGCCGGCCAAAACGTTGTACCTGCGACACGGCTTTGAGGTGCTGCAGGATCAGGAGGTTGCACCAGGGGTTTGCATCACGTTGTTTGAGAAGACTGTTTGATTGCCGTGTAGAACATAAACAAATAGAAGCGACCGCCCAGCATGCAATTGTGAGAGGGCGGTCGTTTTATGTTGCGATCTATATCCAGTTGAAATAATCTGATAAGATTGAAGGATGTAATTCAATGTTGGAGTGATGCCAGTGATTCGCCTTCACGTGGAAACAGACCGGCAGCAGCCGATTTATATGCAGCTGTATCAGCATTTTCGGACGGAAATTCAAGAAGGAAAGCAGGAGTCGGGCAGCAAGCTACCTTCGATTCGCACGCTTGCAGAAGAACTAAAGGTGAGCAAAACCACAGTGGAGCTGGCGTTTGCGCAGCTATTGGCGGAAGGCTACATCGAGAGCCGCCAGCGCAGCGGCTATTACGTGGCACAGCTGGAGGCGAGCGTCATCGTACATTCACGCGGCTACAATCCGGTCCCGGCGAAGGCGGACGGTCGGAAAAAGGATGCTGCGCGGATCGAGTACGATTTTCATTCGGCGAGCGTCGATCCGCATTCGTTTCCCTACAAGCTGTGGCGGCGGTTGTCCAACCAGGCGACACATGAGGTGGAGCACGATTTTCTCCGTTATGGGGGACGGCGCGGGGAAGCGGGGTTATGTAAGGCGCTTGCCGCTTACTTGCATCGCTCGCGCGGCGTTAACTGCAAACCGGAGCAAATGATCATTGGAGCAGGCACACAGTATTTGATTATGCTTTTATGCCAGCTGTTCGGTGTGGACGGCAGGGCGATTGCGATTGAGGAGCCCGGCTATCAGGATGTGGGGAAAGTATTTCGGCAGTTGGGCTATGAATTAAAGCCGATTCCACTTCAGGAGGACGGTTTGGACATTCAACAGCTGATCGAAAGCAAGGCGCAGGTCGTCTATATTACGCCGTCGCACCAATATCCGTACGGGATGGTCATGCCGTACGCCAAGCGGCAGCGTCTGCTGCAATGGGCACAGGAGACGGGCGGAATCATCATCGAGGATGACTATGATGGGGAGTTCCGTTACCGGGGCAAGCCGATTCCCAGCTTGCAAGGGCTGGATACCCAAGGCAACGTGATTTATCTCGGCACCTTTTCCAAGTCGCTGATGCCGTCAATCCGGACGGGGTATGTCGTGCTGCCAGAGCGATTAAGTGCACTCTATGAGGAGAAATTGCCGTACATGGAGCAGACAGTCTCTCGCCTGCATCAAAAAACGCTGCAGCTCTTGATTGAAAGCGGCGAATGGGAGCGGCATATCCGCAAAATGCGCATGGTCTATCAGAAAAAGCACAGGGCGACGCTAGACGCGATCCACAGCTCGATGGGTGATTATGTCAAAGTGAGCGGACAGGACGCGGGTTTACACATTTTGCTAGATGTAAAAAGCCGCCTGACAACAGCGGAGCTGCTGGAAAAAGCGGAGGAAGCTGGCGTGCGCGTCTATTCGACGGCACCGATGTGGATGGGAGAAAACCGGGAGCAGTCGCCGAAAATCATGCTCGGGTTCGGCGGACTGTCCATTGAAGACTTACAGGAAGGAGTACGACGTTTACATGGCGCATGGAGTAAGTACTGTTGATGCGGTTGATTCGAGAGAGAACAAAGGGGGAGGACAAGAGCTATCGCAGGAGCGCTTGTTTTGGCATGGCATGCGGCAGATGATGCCGATCGCTGCGGCGGGTATTCTCGATGGCTTGGTTTTCGGGATTCTTGCGCGTCATGCCGGGTTGAGCATGTTTGAGACGATGCTCTTGACGCTCCTAGTTAATGCGGGCTCCTCCCAATTTGCTGCGGTGGGCTTGATTTCACAAGGCATCGTGGGTTGGCCGTTGTTGGTCTCGACGTTGTTGATCAATGCGCGCCAGCTGCTGTATGGATTGTCACTCGGCCCGTCTTTTCGCAATTTGCCTGTGTGGAAGCTTTCGATTATGGCGGGTCAGCTAAATGATGAAACCTATGCGCTGAAGTCGACCTATTTGGCGCAAGGCGGCAAGCCGAGCATGACGTACTTCATGGGAGCGGGTTTTGGCGATTATGCGATCTGGCATTCCTGTGTGTTCGTAGGGGCGATAATCGGCACGGCGTTTACCGGTACCGAGCAGTATGGGCTGGATTTCGCCTTCATTGCGACGTTTCTCGGATTTTTGGCGTTGAATCTGACCTCAAGCGTCTATGTCAAAACAGCGGTGGTCGCGGCGGGTGCAGCCAGTCTCGGCTACTGGATGTTTGGCCTGACATCGTCAGTCGTCATGGGAACGGTGGCGGCGATGCTGATGGGGGTGTTTTCGCGTGAACGATAATTTGGTTCTGTACATTTTACTAATGGCGGTCGTGACATATTTGACGCGCTTTCCCATGCTGCTTTTAAGCTCGCGCGTCAGTTTTCCCGCATGGGTCGGCCGTGGACTGCGGATGGTTCCGGTGGGAGTATTCAGCTCTCTGACGATTCCACCCATTCTGTTTCATGCACAGAATGGACAGTGGAATCCCGAGTATTTGGTGGCAGGAGCGGTAGCGATCGCAGTCGGCCTGTGGCGCAAGCAAATTTTCCTCGCTCTGCTAGCTGGAGTGGCCGCTACCGCATTGTGGCGACTGCTGGTTGGGTAGGAAACGCAAGTAAGCGGTGAAGCTAGAGGGATTCGGTGGGAGTGAAGCCGAATCCCTCTTTGGCATAGACGGCGGGCCGACGGTTTTTGAGATAATCCAGACGTCCGCGCGCTTCCTCGATCTCGTCGAGATTGATGGAGATAACGGGCAGCTCTACATTGTTGCTGCACTTGTAAATCGTGCTGCCGTTCGGATGCACGACCGTGCTCTCGCCGAGATACAGGTGGTTTCCATCAAGCCCGACCTTGTTTGCCATGGCTACGAAAACGTGATTTTCTAGGGCGCGAGAGCTTAAGTACACGTGTTGGTGAGGGTGCGGCGGGAACTTGTTGGCGGCGAGCACCAGCAGAAGCTGCGCTCCTTTGATCGCCAAAATACGCGACACTTCTGGAAACATCAGATCATAGGAAATCATCAGACCGATTTTTCCTTCCGGCAGGTCGAACACAGGACATTGATCCCCTGGTGTAAAAACGTTTCGCTCGAAATCGAGCAGGTGGATTTTGCGGTACTGACCGAGAATTTCTCCGTTTTTGCCGATGAACAGCGCGGTGTTGTAGCGCGTATCCTGCTCTGTCTCGCAGTAGCCGAGAACGACGCCGACACGGTGTTTTTGGGCCGTTGCAGCGATCATCTCGAGGCTTGTCTGATCGGGCTCTTGCTCGAGATAAAGCTCAGGGAAAAGCAGGTAGTCTGCCTTCTTTTGGCCGACCTGTTCAACTGCCTCCGCGATTTGCCTTATCGTATCTTCCATCCCGAGATGGCTGCAGCCCAATTGGCCTAACGCTATGTTAATAATCCTCATGGCTTATCCCTCATTAATTTCTCCGGTATTGTACTGCTTCAGCTTTTTGACGATCGTGGATTGGTCTACATGGAGCGCTTTTGCCGCCTTGTAGGTGCTTCCGTACATCTGGTGTGCGCGCAGGATCAGTTCCTTTTCCACCATCTTTTTCGCATCCTTCAGGGGGATTAGCCCTTGGATCGAAACGGTATTCTCTTCGAAGAGCTGAACGTCTCCTTCTTTCAGCAAAAATTCAAAGACATCCTCCGAATTCGTTACAACGATCCGCTCGATGATGTTCTCAAGCTCGCGAATGTTGCCCGGCCACTCATACTCGACCAGCTTTCGCTTGAACGGTTTGCTGATGTTTTTGCTCTGATTGTACTTGCGGTTGAACACATCCAAAAAATGCTCGATCAGCATTGGGATCTCATCTTTTCGTTCCTTGAGCGGCGGAATCCGCAGCGGGACAACGTTCAAGCGGTAAAACAAATCTTTGCGGAACAGTTGCTTGCTGACCTGGACAGCCAGGTCACGGTTGGTGGCGGCGATGATGCGGACATCGATCTGCTTGGCGACCACACCGCCAATTTTGCGGATTGTGCCTTCCTGCAAAACCTCCAGCAGCTTTGACTGCACATCATAGGGCAGCTCGGCGATTTCGTCGAGGAAGATGGTGCCTTTGTCTGCCGCTTCGAACAAGCCGATTTTGCCGCCCTTTTTTCCGCCGGTAAAGGTGCCGGGCTCATAGCCGAACAGTTCGGATTCGATCAGGTCTTTTGGCAGCGACCCGCAATTCAGCGAGACGAACGGCTGGTCCGCGCGGTCGCTCATCGCATGGATTTCTCTGGCTAAAAAGCTTTTGCCCACACCGGATTCGCCGAGCAGCAGAACGGTGGAGTTCACCCGGGAAATTTTGTGAACGACATCCATGATTTTGGTCATCTTGTCCGATACCCCGACAAAGCGCCGCGGGACGCCTTGGCTCTGTGCCTCCTGCTGTGCTTTGAGCTCGATGCCTTTGGTTACATTAATCAGCGACAAAATGAATTCGAACTCGCTGGTGCTGACTTTGGAAATCGTAAACAGTACCTTTTGCTGATCATGCGTGTACAGAAACTGTTCATTTACATTGAAATCAGGCTCATTGACGAACAGCTCTGTCCAGCGGAGCGTCGTCACATCCTGCTGCAGGCCAAAAATCTCTGTGATCGGACGCTGCGTAAGGTCGCTAGCACTACCAAGAACCATTTCGATTTTGTAGGTGGAAGAGATGAAAAGCATGAGACTTACTTCTGGGACCGCAGGCATGCTGGTCGTCATCGTTACCAATCCCTCTGTTCTGCCGTAATTGCTGCTTACCAAAAACCGATGAAAAAAATCATCATGATGATAAAAATCCTAGTGAAACAAATACTTGTTTTCATTGGTTTTTTAAAAAGTTAAGATAAGAATAACCGATGATAAAAATCATCACTAACCAAATAATTAGGTCAATTATACTTGGTTTTGGCCAAGTTTGATACTGGCACAGTTATTGCGATAAAGATTTTATGTAGGCAAAGGGAGGGTATCTACTTGCGGTTATCCATTGCGCAAATCGAAACCAAATTGAACGACAAAGCATACAACCTCGCGAAAATCGAGCGCTTCCTGCACGAGGCTAAGGAGCATAAATCGGATCTCGTGCTGTTTCCCGAGCTGGGCTTGACCGGCTATTCGATCGGGCCGTGGCTGGACGAGGCAGCGGAGACGCCGGATGGCGAAAGCGTGCAGCATGTCCAAAGCCTCTGCAAAAAGCTGGCCATCCACACGATATTTTCGTTTCCTGAACGGGGGCAGGACGGCAACTACTATGTTGCAACTGTTTTTATCAATGATCAGGGCGAGGTTGTGGCGTTGCACCGCAAAACGCATTTGTATGGTGAGGAGCAGGTGCATTTTACGTGCGGCGACGAGGTTCAGGTGTTTCAGTCCAAGTTTGGCGTGATCGGGATCATGTCCAGCTATGACCTGGAATTTCCGGAAATCGCACGCATCTTGAGTAAAAAAGGTGCCGATTTGATTTTGATTCCGAGCACCAACATGGCGCCGTATAAAACCCACCAGCTCGCGTTTACGCAATGCCGTGCAATGGAAAATGAGGTGCCGCTGGCCTTGTGCAACCGGATCGGCAAGGAGGGCGACATCGAATTCATCGGCTGCAGTAGTTTCGTTGATGCGCAGGGCGTGACTCATTTGCTGCTGTCGAACCAGGAAGAGCTGCATACCATTCCCGTATTGCTGTTCAAGAGTGCGGATTCCAAGCTGGATTACATCTTGAACAACCAGCCGCATTTATTCAAAGAGCTTTGCTAGGCAGGTAGAGAGAAATCATCAGGCTCCGGTTGGCTTGAGAACTAGCAGATAAAGACACAGGAGATTGGAGACGAGACTGATGAATTTTGAATTTTTGTTACCGACCAAAATTGTCATGAAAAAAGGGATCCGGTTCGATACGGGTACGCATTTGCGCGAGCAGGCGATGGCGCATGTGCTGGTGATCACCGACAACGGGATCAAAAACGCCGGCTTGCTTACAGACATTTATGCCAGCCTGGAGAAAAGTGGCATCACACACGATGAGTACAGCGATGTGAAGCCGAATCCGCGCGATACCGACTGTGACCAGATCGCGGAACAGGTGAAAGGAAAGCGCATCGACGGGATTCTCGCCATCGGGGGCGGCAGCGTCATCGATACGGCCAAGGCGGTCAGCATTTTGCACACGAACGGCGGCTCTGTGAACGATTATGAAGGCGCTTTTACGGTGAAAGCCGAGCCTGTGCCGATCGTCTGCATTCCGACGACAGCTGGTACCGGCAGCGAGGTGACCTTCTTCTCCGTCATCACCGACACGAAGCGCAAGTACAAAATGAGTATCCTCGATTACCAAATCGGACCGAAGCTGGCGCTGCTGGACGCAGATTTGACCGCCACTTTGCCGGCGTCGATCGCTTCAAGCACAGGGATGGATGCATTGACACATGCGATTGAAGCGTATACGGCGAGGGTGGCTAACCCGATCAGTGACGCGCTTGCGCTGCATGCGATCAAGCTGATTAGCGAAAACTTGCTCGAGGCAGTGCATGGCACGGTAAACGAGCAAGCGCGTGAAAGCATGCTGATCGGCAGCCTGATCGCCGGAGCGGCTTTTGGCAACTCAGACATTGGAAGCGTTCACTGCATTTCCGAGGCGATCGGCGGCATGTACGACACACCGCACGGAGTCGCCAACGCGATCTTCTTGCCATACGTGTTCAAGCACAACATCGCAGCAAATGTGCAGCGGCATGCGGAAATCGGCTATGCGCTCGGCGCGGACCGCAGCCTGTCGCATGAAGCGGCGGCGCAGGCAGCTGTGGAGATCCTGTTTGCGTTCAGCGAAAAGGTCAACATTCCGAAATTCCGCCATGTGAAAGGCGTCAACCCCGCCGACTTTGCGGTATTGGCGCAAAACTCAAAAAACAATATTTCCGATCCAAACAATGCAAAAGAGATGACAGTCAACGATTATTTGCACATTTTGGAAGAAGCGTATGCCACAGAATAACTTTCCAACGAGAGGTGAACACGTATGGCTACACTGAAACGAACATTAGGTTTTTGGACATCATATGCTACGGCGACGGGACTCGTCGTAGCAGGCACCACAATGGTATCGCTTGGCTACAGCATGGGCTTGACGGGTCCAGCATTTATCATTCCGGCATTTTTGGCGATGCTGATCAGTATCCTGGTTTCTTTTTCGTATGCAGAGCTTAGCTCGATTCTCCCGGGAGCGGGCATGATCGGGGACTATACGCTTGCCGCAATGGGGCGGTTCATGGCGATCGTTGCCGTGCTCGGGGGCTATATCGTACTGGTATCGGCAGCCGGGGCAATGGAATCGATTACGGCAGGACTCGCTGCCGAAATGCTATCACCGGCCGTGGACAGCACGACAGTCGCTATTATCCTTCTCGTCTTTTTCCTGATCGTCAACTTGATCGGCGTTGATGTGTTCGGTTCGGTGCAAGTGCTTTTGACCGTCACCATGATGGCGTCGACCGGTTTGATGGGGCTGTTCGCTTTGCTGGGGATCGGCACCGTTGCGGAACCGCATTCCGCGGCGTTCAATCCGGCAGGCTGGGGAACTGTGTTCCAGTCGCTTGCTTTGGGGATTTGGCTGTACATCGGGATTGAGTACATTTGCCCGATGGCGGAAGAGGTCAAAAATCCGTCGAAGACGATTCCGCGGGCGATGATTTGGGGCCTTGTGACGATTTTTATCGCCGATATGCTATTTGGACAAGCATTGACGCAATTCGTTCCGCTTGATCAGCTGACGACATCAGCTACGCCGCAGGTTGACGGTGGACTCGCGATGTTTGGCAAACCAGGTATGATCTTTATCATCATCATCACCATTCTGGCCAGCTCAAGCTCCATCAGCTCGCATCTGGCAGCAGTACCACGGATGCTGTATGGTCTGGCGCGCGAAGGGATGCTGCCGAAAGTTTTTGCGTACATCCATCCGCGTTTCCGCACACCATGGGTTGGGATCATTGCGGTTTTCCTCTTACTGTGCATCCCGTTTTTGCTCAGCATCAGCATGGATCTGATTGCGACGCTGATTCTCTCCTCTTGCGTGACATGGCTGCTGTCATACTTAATCGCTCAGGCGAACGTGATCATTTTGCGCAAAAAATATCCGAACATGCCGCGTCCGTTCAAGACGCCCCTGTATCCGCTGCCGCAAATCCTCGGGATTTTGGGTACACTGTACGCGATCATCACCATCCATCCGGAAACGGACATGAAGATCAAAATCTATAGCATCTCGGGCGCGTGTCTGCTAGTAATTGTGCTGTATGCGTTCTTCTGGCTCAAATTTAAAAAACTGCCGCTCTTCACCCCGTTGCCGATCGAGCATATCCGTGGCGAGATCGACTTGGAGACGGATGAAGAGCTCAAAGTGAGCGGCAAGTAAGGCAGCCGATGAACATTCACGAAAATGTTGAGAAACGAGCTGCCCACGCGCTTTCGCTGCTTGTCCGCCAGTTTTCTTTTCCGCTTACCCAGCAAGACCGGCTGGCCTACCAATCCGGCGATCAAACCGGCAGCCGTTGGGGAATCCGCTATACGCGGGCGAAAAAATGGATCAGCAGGGTGTATAAACCGGAGATCACATACATGTTTGCGCTGCCGGATACAGCTGATGAAACGTACCGACTCAGCTGGAATCCGGGCAAAAAACAATGGAAGAGAGCAGATGATCAGGCAAGCCGCCAGGTTAGCAGACTCAATGAGCACCGGGACATCACTCAGCTTCTCGCCAGTGTCGACATGGAAAAGGTGGAGCTGACCCAAAATGGGAATGAAGTCACCCTCACACTTATCGCCATTCCCGGCTGCTTCATTTGGACCTTGATTCCGCCGATCCATTATTTCGTGAGGCTAAAGCCGGAAGAAGCCGCTGCGCTGACGGATGTAGCGCTAAGAATTGAACATGCCGTCTTGCGTGACGAATCCGCAATGAAAAAAGCACCTGCAATTTAGGTGCTTTTTCTTCTGTCTTAAAATATTTACTGAGCAGCAAAGGGATTCGGGCAAAAAAGTGAGGCGAAAGCTTTGGCTTGGCCAGCAGAGGCTCAGGTACAAAAATGGAACATCTTTCGCGCCACATGAGCGTCCTTGAGATACACCCGCCGCGCAGCGTGTGGCTTTGGGGCGCGGTTCCATTTTTGTGCCTGAGCCGGTCTTTCATACTTCTTCGCAGGCCAAGCCACCCGCGGCAGCCCCACTTTTTCGCCCGAATCCCCGAACAACCACCGCAGCAAGTATTTAAGATGCTACCCCCTCAGCCTCCGTCGGCAAAATCACCGTAAAATACACTCCTTCTTCGCCATTATCCACACGAATGCTACCGCCATGCGACTCGATGACAGCGCGTGCGATTGCCAGCCCCAGCCCATGCTTACCGGATTTGCCTTTGCGGAAGCGCTGGAACAGCTGCGGAAGCAAATTTTCCTCAATCGGCGGCCCGTCATTAGACAATATCAACTCCAACCTATCTGAAAACGAGGAGCTGCGGATGCTGAGCTTCGATTTGGCATAGCGAAGCTGGTTTTCCAAAATGTTGACGAATGCGGTGCTGAGCTGCTCGCCATCTCCGTAACAGTACAACGAATGAGGAAGATGCACGTCCCACTCTATTGCCGGGTTCAGGACGGACAGGCGCTGATGGATCAACGTGAACAGCTCGACCAAATCGACGCGTTTGAACTGGGTCATCTGCGCTACCGATTCGATTTTCGTCAAATAGAGGAGCTGTTCCACGACTTTTTCTAGACGTTTGCTTTCCTCCATGATGATTGCGAGCCCGTGGTCGGCTTGCTCACCTTGAAAGACGCCTTCTGCAAGTCCTTGCGTATAGCCTTGAATCGCCATGATCGGTGTCTTTAGCTCATGCGAGATGTTCTGGATGAAGTGGCGCTGCGACTCGTCGTATTCCTTCAGCTGATTTTTCATTTTGTCAAAAGAGCGGGCGAGCTGGCCGATTTCATCCTGCCGGTCGACCTTAAGGGGCACGTCGAATTGGCGCAGGGCGATTTTTTGGCACGACTCATCCAGCCTGCGGATCGGCGCACTCAAATAGCGGCTGAACCACATGGCAAGGAGCCAGCTCATCACCAAAATGATCGCGAAAACGATGAAAAACTGCTGGGTCAGCACGGCGTTGATGTTATTTAAATCGCGCTCTTTGGAAAACAGCACAAGGTAGTAGGGGAACGAGTGGTAATTGAGCTGCTTGCTAACGAACAGATACGTTTCATGGCTGCGGTCGAGTGTCCCGCGCTGCAGTTCATCTTTTTTGTAGGTGGCGGCCATATGATACAGCTGTACCAGATCGCTTTGCGGCACCTGTTCGGTGCTTCGCTGCCCCAAGAGCTCTCCGTTCGGCCCGTATACGAGCACGTCAAAGGAGTATTCGTACTTGGACAAAAGCAATTGCAAGAAGAGTGGGGCGGAAGCAGGGAAAGGTAGCAATTCATTATGCTCGGTAAACGAGATGTGGCTCGATAGTTCATTGAACTCGTCTTCCAGCAGCGAAAACGTATTGCTGACCAAATACTGTTTGATCGCCATCGGATACAGAACGCCCACGCTGCTTCCCAGCAAGATGGTCAGCAGCATGAACAGAATGAGGATTTGGCGGGAGAGCGGCCAGTTTTTCAAGCGCAAGAGCTTCATAGATTGGTCATCCTGTACCCGAATCCGTAGACGGTCTCCAATGGGAATTCCGGCAGCTTCCGGCGAATCCGCTTGACCAGATCATCGACGGCACGGTCAGACCCGATGTAATCGTCTCCCCAGATGGCGGTCAATATTTGCTCGCGGTGGAGCGCTTGGTTCGGATTGCGCAAAAAGAAGGAGATCAGGTCGAACTCTTTCGTCGTCAAATCAATCGGCGTTTCGTTTTCTTTGATCAGCCGCCCTTTTTCAGAGATCAAGTAAGGCCCGACCGCCAACCAGTCCTGGTATTGCTGCTGAGGCGACGCGACCGTTGGAACCGCTGCTTTTTCATAAGTACGCTGGAGCAGCTTCTGGACGCGGATGACGAGCTCGCGCGGCAAAAACGGTTTGGCCAAGTAATCGTCGCTGCCCAGCTCCAAACCAAGCACTTTATCCATATCTTGATCGCGAGCGGAAATGAAGATGATCGGTACATTCGATTGTTTGCGGATCAAACGGAGCAGCTCATAGCCGTCGATATCCGGCAGCATGATATCGAGAATCCAGAGATGCGGTTGCTCTTTATCCAAAATGGCAAGCACCTCAGAGCCGGATTGGAAGGTCTTGACCTGGAAACCGGCATTCAGCAGGTACGAGTTTAATAACTGTAAAAGATTCGTTTCATCATCGACCAAATAGATTACGTAAGGTGAAGACATAGGGTCTGTTCCCTCCCTATCAGGATTTCTTTTTATATTGTAGCATAGCGCAAAAATGGATGTATGGGAGCGATATAGGAGGACTGTGTAAAACTTGTGAAAGCCCGCCGTTGCAGAGTAGTTCCTTGTATGGGGATTCTTTTTTTTCGTCTAGGAAAGTTTAAAGGATAGAGATTGGCTGCAAAAAGGGAAGGATTCCCAAACATTCGTAGAGAAAACAAAACGGCACGAACATGCCCAGAGTAAAAACGCCAAAGAAGGAAGTGGTCAGATATGAGCAAGCGCTTGAACCGAACCGCCCTCTCAATCATGATGTTGATTCTCTTAACCGCATGTGCACAAGAAACAACGGTTCCGCCTGCCCAAACTGAACCGCCCGCACCCACGCCAACTCCTCAGCCGGTGACGCAGCAGCCTTCCCCCGAACAGCCTACTTATTCGTATACCGCTCCTTTGACTGGCATGGGCACCAACGAACCCGTGGATCATCGTCCGATCATGGTGATGGTCAACAACGCTCCCCCAGCTCGCCCGCAGTCGGGACTGGACAAGGCGGACATCGTTTACGAATTGCTGGCAGAGGGCGAGATGACGCGCTTCGTCGCGATTTATCAAAGCCAAAAGCCAAAGGTGATCGGACCTGTCCGCAGCATCCGCCCTTATTTCATCCAATTGGGTGCGGGCTTTGATGCGGTCATGATCCACGCAGGAGGCAGCCCCGAGGCGCTGGAGACATTAGCTCACTCCACCACTTACAATTCCGTTAACGAAATCTCCAACGGAAAATACTTTTGGCGGGAAAAATTCCGCAAAATGCCGCACAATCTGTACACCGATCTCGACCGTATCGATAAAGCGATCGCTGACAAAGGGATGCGCGACCGATCAGAATTGCCGTTTCTGCCGTTTCTACCGGCCGATACTGTGATTACGGATGGCGCAAAGGCAGAGACGATCCAGGTAACCTATCATTCGCTGAACAAAGCCAGCTACACGTATGATCCGGAGAGCAAAAAATATTTGCGCTTCACGGCTGGAAAGCCTCATACCGATCTCGTCACCAAACAACAGCTGTCTGTGACCAATCTGCTGGTGATCGCTGCCCGCCACAAAATTTTGGACAGCGAGGGACGTCGCGAGGTAGATATCAACGGTCCGGGAGATGGGTACCTGTTTCAGCAAGGAAAGGTACAACCGGTAATCTGGAAACGTGTGAACGGCGTGATCCGGGCATATTCCGTAACCGACCAAAAGGAACTGCCGCTGCTACCTGGAAATACATGGGTGAACATTCTACCTGACAAACCGGGGCTTGCGAAAGAACTTTCTTTCCAATAAAAATTTTTTTATAATAAGTGGGTACCAAAGCCTAAGATTCGCTTGAATTGGTCTCGTTTTTGACCTAAGATAAATAAAGTGACTGTAGGGCTTTAAAATTGTAAAGATTTAAAGAGCTTATTTTTCACCATATAGATGAGGTGAGTGTATGCAATTGGAGAAACTGAAGGGGAAGGGAATCGAGCAGCTTTTCGAAGCGGTTTTGTCGCTTGAGACCATGGAAGAGTGCTATCAGTTTTTTGACGATCTCTGCACTATTAATGAAATGCAATCGCTTGCACAGCGGTTGGAAGTAGCCCGGATGCTGCGTAAAGGGTTCACGTACAATCAGATCGAAGCGGAAACCGGCGCGAGTACAGCTACCATCTCCCGTGTAAAGCGCTGCCTGAATTACGGAAACGATGGCTATCAGCTTGCCCTGGAGCGAATTGGAAGGTAAACTAGGAGGCTTGCTGTGATCGATTTTCATAATTGGCGACATGTATTCAAATTGGACCCGGATAAGCCGATCGATGACGATGCGCTGGAAGCGATATGCGATTCCGGTACAGATGGGATCATTGTCGGCGGGACGCTGGGGATTACGTATGACAATACGTTGGAGCTGATGGCGCGGATTCGCCGCTATGCGGTTCCCACTGTTTTGGAAGTGTCCAATCTGGAAGCGGTCGTGCCGGGCTTTGATGCGTATTTTCTGCCGTTAGTCCTGAATGCGGGCGATCCGGATTGGCTAATCGCTCCCCATGTGGCTGGTCTGACCGCCTATGGCTCTTACATCCATTGGGAGGAGATTTTCGCGGAAGGGTACTTGATCCTTAACCCTGATGCGGCTGCAGCCAAGCTGACCAAGGCTCGTCCCGTGACAGGCAAGGAAGAAGCCAAAGCGTATGCACGGGTGGCTGCGCATATTTGCAAAACGCCGATTTTTTACGTGGAATACAGCGGCATGTATGGCGATCCTGAGATCGTTCGCGCGTGCAAGTCCGGCTACGAGGGTGGAACGCTGTTTTACGGCGGCGGCATCACCGGTGTCGAACAAGCGCGGGAGATGGCGGCGATTGCCGATGTCGTGGTTGTAGGCAATATCGTTTACGATGATGTGGAAGCGGCGCTTATGACCGTGCAAGCGGTGAAAGAGGTCAACCGGCCTTAATCGTATTGCAAAAAGAAGGCGACGTCCGAGAAAAGCGATTTTCTCCGGCGTCGCCTTTTTGCAATGCGATTGGAAATCAGTATGCCAAGCGTCCAGCGACCGTAATGACGGCTGCCCCTGAAATTTTGATGAGCGGCAACGGTGCAGCAGGCTCAATCATCGCATGCAGCGTGCCGGGGCGGCCGACCGCATCGCCCTGGCCGATCACCAGGCGAGTGAGAGCATCCGCAGGAACCAAGCCTTCGAGCGCTAGGTAACCGGAAAGCGCACCGTTTGCGGAGCCTGTCACCGGATCTTCCGGTATCCCGATCGCCGGGCAAAAATCGCGCGTATATAGATCATAGCCGGGGCGGTTTGTGGCAAACGTGAACAAATGCGTCGTCACAACGCCGATTTCTTCATTCATTTTACCCAGTTCAGCCAACAGGGGAGCGGCGGCATCGATGGCTGCCTGCGTTTTGACGGGCACAAGCAAATGCCAGTTGGCGGTGCTGGCGATGCGGATCGGATAGCGCTCATCAACATCGTCAGTGCGGATTCCGAGCAAGCGGGCCAGCTCAGGCAGCGGATATTCCAGTGGTTTTACCTTTGGAGCCGCTTGGGTCATGGTGACACGGGTTAGCTCGCCGTTCTCCTTTTCCCAGGCAATCGGCACCAGCCCGATATTCGTATCGAACACAACTTTTTCAGCTCGGTCGGCCCAGCCGAGGCGGGTAGCCAGCAGCCATGCAGAGCCTACCGTAGCGTGCCCGCAAAAATCAATTTCGACCGTTGGCGTAAAGAAACGTACGCGAAAGTCCGCTCCTGCTTTTTCACTGGGGAACAAGAAAGCCGTTTCCGATTGGTTCAGCTCGCGGGCAATTCGCTGCATTTGCTCATCGGATAGCCCTTCCGCATGGGGCACAACCCCAGCTGCATTCCCGCCGAACGATTGCGAAGTAAACGCGTCAATTAAATAAATGTCAATTTCTTTCATTTGTCATTCGCTCCTTTTCGCTCTATCTTGCTTTCAGTATAATGATGGTACTACCATCAGACAAATGAATGTTCCTCATGGGATGAATGAGTGATTTTCATGCAAGGAGCGTGATACCATTATGACGTTGATGCAAGCGCAGGTGTTTTTGGCTGTCGTGGAAACTGGAACGTTCACCAAGGCGGGAGAGCGGCTCAACCTGAGCCAATCGGGCGTGAGCCACACTATCTCAGGCCTGGAGACAGAGCTCGGTATCCAGCTGCTCGTGCGAAACCGGCACGGCATCAAGCTAACGCAAGCGGGGGAGCGAATTTTGGCCCACGTCAGGGAAATGGTCAACCGGGCCGAGCAAATCAGGCAGATCGCCGCCGATACGATCGGCATGTCGATCGGGACGATTCGCATCGGGAGTTTTCCAAGCGCCTCCGCCAAGCTTTTACCAGGCATCATCCGCTCGTTTCAGGAGCAGTTTCCGCAGATCGAGCTCGTTTTTTGCGAAGGCACGTACGGGCAAATTGTGCAGTGGCTGCATGTCGGTGAGGTCGATGCCGCTTTTGTCACACTGCCGACACCGGGCTTTGATAGCATCGCATTGATTGAGGATCCGTTGGTGGCGGTATTGCCCCACGATCACTCGTTGGTCGGCAAGAATGTTGTAACGCATGAAGAAATCGCCGCCGAACCGTTCATATTGCCACTCGCTGGCTGTGAAAAGCTGGTGCTGGAATCGTTCCAGCGAGCAGGTGCAACCCCACAAATCCGTTTCGAGGTTGCTGACAATCCAACCATTTTGGCGATGGTCAAAGAAGGACTCGGGCTGTCGATCGTGCCGCGGCTGACACTGCCTACGTCCCTGGACCGGGTAGTGGCGGTTCCGCTAGCTATGGAGGCGGCAAGAAGCATCGGTCTCGCCGTCCCAGTACTCGATGATGCGGCGCCTGCCGTTAAGGCGTTTAGGCAGTCGGCGCTGGAATGGGTGGGGCAATATCGGGAGCGTTTGTGAATGAAAAATCTGCTCCGGTTTTCTCCGTCACAGATGCAGCAAAAAAGTGGCGGCAGCGGCTGACTTATGCCAAAATAAGAACATATGCTTTTATTCGGTTTGTAATAAGTGAAAGGTGGCAAACGAATGTCGATGTCGTTTCAAGATAAATTCCTCTCTGGTCTCAATCCGCAGCAGCGGGAAGCTGTCGCAACAACTGAAGGGCCCGTGCTGATCATGGCTGGCGCAGGGAGCGGTAAGACGCGCGTGCTAACCCAGCGCATCGCTTATTTGATCGGGGTGCACAGACGGGCGCCGTGGAGCATCCTAGCCATTACATTTACCAACAAAGCGGCCCGCGAGATGAAAAACCGTGTGGCCAGTCTGGTCGGCAGCGGTGCTGAGGACATCTGGATCTCGACCTTCCACTCGCTGTGCGTCCGTATTTTGCGCCGCGATATCGATCGGATGGGGATCAACCGCAGCTTTACGATTTTGGATGCAGGAGACCAGCTGACCGTAATCAAGCAATGCTTGAAGGAGCTGAATCTCGATCCGAAGCAGTATGAGCCGCGCAATGTGCTAGGCGCGATCAGCACGGCGAAAAACGAACTGATTGACGCAGCCGCGTACGCACAAACGGCCGGGGACCCATTCCAGCGCACAGTGGCACGCGTATTTGAGCTGTACCAGAAAAAGCTGAAAAACAACCAATCGCTCGACTTTGACGATTTGATCATGACGACCGTCCGGCTGTTCAAAGAGGAGCCGGAGGTACTTGAGTTTTACCAGAAGAAGTTCCAGTACGTCCACGTCGACGAGTATCAGGATACGAACCGTGCGCAATACCAGCTGATCAAGCTGTTGGCCAGCGGCTATCAAAACATTTGCTGCGTGGGCGATGCGGACCAGAGTATTTATAAATGGCGTGGTGCCGATATTTCGATCATCCTGAACTTTGAAAAGGATTATCCGAATGCGAAATTGATCAAACTGGAACAAAACTACCGTTCAACAAAGACGATTTTGCAGGCGGCTAACAGGGTGATCGAAAAAAACGTGGCGCGCAAAGACAAGAATCTTTGGACGGAAAACGAGGATGGGGAGAAAATCCATTTTTACGAAGGCGGCTCCGAGCACGAGGAAGCGTATTTCATCGTCGATACAATCCGTCAGCACTTGTCCAAATACAAAAGCTTTGACCGATTCGCCGTGCTGTATCGGACGAATGCCCAGTCCCGTGTGGTGGAGGAAGTGTTCATCAAGTCGAACATCCCGTATACCATCGTGGGCGGCACGAAGTTCTACGATCGCAAAGAGATCAAAGACGTCCTCGCCTATCTGCGTCTCATTTCCAATCCGGATGATGACATCAGCCTCGAGCGGATCATCAACGTGCCGAAGCGTAACATCGGGGATACAACCGTGGACAAAATCCGCGAGTTCGCTTCCCGCCAAGGCGTATCCATGTTCCGCGCGATTCAGGACGCAGGCTACATGGGGCTGCCAGCGCGCACGACCAATGCGATCCTGTCCTTTAGCGATCTGGTCAATGGCTTTACGCAGATGACCGACTTCCTGTCTGTGACCGAGCTGGTTGAAGAGGTGCTGGAAAAGTCGGGCTACCGCCAAACGCTGCGCGAGGACAAATCGCTGGAAGCGGCGGCACGCCTGGAGAATATCGAGGAGTTTTTATCCGTTACCCAGGAATTCGAGAAAAAGAGTGAAGATAGAAGCTTGATCGCATTTTTGACAGACTTGGCGCTGGTTGCCGACATCGATACGCTTGGCGACGACGGCCAGCAAGACGATGCCCCAGCCGAAGGCCAGGTAGTCTTGATGACGCTGCACAGTGCGAAGGGGCTGGAGTTTCCGGTCGTCTTTCTGGTCGGGATGGAAGAAGGCGTATTCCCGCACAGCCGCGCGTTGTTCGATGACAGTGAGCTGGAGGAGGAACGCAGGCTCGCATATGTGGGGATCACTCGCGCGGAAGAGCGTCTTTATTTGACGTGCGCGCGGATGCGCACGTTGTTTGGACGGACCAGCTACAATGCGACATCGCGCTTCATCGACGAGATTCCGTCAGAGGCGCTAGAAGGACGGGAACAGCAGGAGCGTTCTGGCGGCTTCGGCCGTACCGGCTTTGGCGCGACAGCACGTCCGCAAAGTGGGGAAAGCCGCTTTGGCGTCAAGCCGCTGCAGCCGCGCACGACAGCCGCATTCGGGCAGAAGCCGGCATCCAGCAGCATCATTTCGCCGGCAAAACTTACGCACCACGGCAAAGCAGCAGGAATTGACTGGAAAGTGGGCGAAAAAGTGAAGCACGGTAAATGGGGCATCGGAACGGTAGTCAGCGTGAAAGGGAAAGGCGACGATATCGAGCTGGACATTGCCTTCCCGAGCCCGGTCGGAATCAAAAAGCTGTTGGCCAATTTTGCGCCGATTGAAAAAGCATAACCCCATTTTTGGTGGAGGGATTTATACATGGATCGAACAGCCGCCCAGGCACGCATTCAGCAATTACGGGAAGAGATTGAACGACATAATCGACTTTATCATACGGAGGACAAACCGGAGATTTCGGATGCCGAGTACGACCAGCTCATGCGCGAGCTGCAAGCATTGGAAACGGAGCATCCCGATCTGCTCACCTCGGATTCGCCCACGCAGCGCGTCGGCGCGGAGCCGTTGCCTTTCTTTGAAAAAGTGGAGCATAAAACACCGATGCTCAGCCTCGGGAATGCTTTCAATGATACTGATCTGCGCGATTTTGATCGGCGCGTGCGGCAAATCGTCGGAAACGATACCGTCCGTTATGTGTGCGAGCTGAAAATCGACGGCTTGGCGGTCTCGCTCCACTATGAAAACGGCATGTTCGTAAGAGGCGCGACGCGCGGCGACGGAACGATCGGCGAGGATATTACGCAAAACTTGAAGACGATCAAAACCATCCCGCTCCGCTTGTCACAGCCGTTGACGCTGGAGGCGCGCGGCGAGGCATTCATGTCGAAACGCTCCTTTGAAAAGCTGAACAAAGAGCGTGAGGAGCAAGGCGAGCCGCTATTTGCCAACCCACGCAACTCTGCGGCAGGCAGCTTGCGCCAGCTTGACTCCAAAATCACGGCATCGCGGGCGCTCGATATTTTCATCTATGGGTTAAGCGATCTGCAAGGTGATGTGCAGCCGCCGCAAGCGCACAGCGAGGGTCTTCAGCTGCTGGAGTCGCTCGGCTTCAAGGTGAACCAGGAGCTTCGCGTTTTTGACGATATCGAGGATGTCATTACGTTTATCAACGGCTGGACGGAAAAGCGGCCGACATTGCCGTATGAAATCGACGGAATGGTGATCAAGGTAGACAGCTACGGACAACAGCAGGAGCTGGGCTTTACCGCTAAAAGCCCGCGCTGGGCGATCGCGTACAAGTTCCCAGCCGAGGAAGCGGTGACGATCCTCGAAGACATCGAGGTAACGGTGGGCCGGACAGGAGCCGTCACGCCGACTGCTCTGCTGAAGCCGGTCAGCCTTGCAGGGACGACAGTCAAGCGCGCATCGCTGCACAACGAGGACATCATTCGCGGAAAAGGCTTGCTTTTAGGCGACCATGTCGTCGTCAAAAAAGCGGGCGACATCATTCCGGAAATCGTCGCGGTGCTGCCAGAACGCAGAACAGGCAGCGAGGTTCCGTTTAACATGCCGACTCACTGTCCGGAATGCGGAAGTGAGCTGGTCCGCCTGGATGAGGAAGTGGCGCTGCGCTGCATTAATCCGGAATGTCCGGCCCTCATTCGCGAAGGGATGATCCATTTTGTGTCGCGACTGGCGATGAACATCGACGGCCTTGGCGAAAAGCTGGTCGGGCAGCTGTTCCACGACGGTCTTTTGAAAAGCGTGGCTGATCTATATTACCTGCACGAGCGCCGCGACGAGCTGCTTTCCCGCGAGCGAATGGGCGAGAAATCGGTCGATAACCTGCTTGCGGCAATCGAGGCGAGCAAGCGCAACTCGTTGGAGCGTCTGCTGTTCGGCCTGGGCATCCGGCACGTCGGAGCGAAAGCGGCGCGTCAGCTCGCCGAGCATTTTGGCCAAATTGACGCTCTGATGACTGCAACGGAAGATGAGCTGGTGGCAATCGACGAGATCGGGCCCAAAATGGCGGCAAGCATCTTGACGTATTGTGCTATGCCACAGGTGCATCACCTGATCGAACGGCTGAAGGCAGCTGGTGTCAATACGGAGTATACAGGCGTGCGGGCAATGGAAGCCGCCGCTGATTCTCCGTTCCAAGGAAAAACGGTCGTAATCACCGGCACATTGGTCGCGATGTCGCGTCCGGAAGCGGAAGAGAAGATTACGCTTTTGGGCGGGAAGGCGACAGGTAGCGTGAGCAAAAAGACGGACATGGTGATCGCCGGGGAAAAAGCCGGCTCGAAGTTGGAAAAAGCGAGAGATCTGGGCATACCTATCATAGATGAACAAACATTTTTGGCAATGCTTCCAAAAAATGAGTGATTTGTAGCGGCCAACTAATTAGGATGTGAAAACCATGAAGTGTGCGATGAAAGCCTTGGGCATCGGGATCCTTTTGGCGACATGGTTCGTTACCGGCTGTCAAGATGACGGTCAAGCGACGGTGCAACCACGAAAAAATCAGCAGCTACCGGTAGTGGCAGCACATATTCAAGGGGACCTGACCTATCAGGATGTCCTCCAAAACGGCGAGTTGGTTCATGCTGTCGGCATGCCGGGACAAGCTGGCCAAGTTTGGGTGGGAACGCACCGTGGCCTGTATGTCTCGGCACAGAACAAAACATGGGCACTGCTTTCGCCTGATTTGGGTGGAGAAGATATTGCCGGATGGGTTGTCAACGCCAATAATCCAAACGAAGTTTTTGTCGCTGGCGAGAGTGTCTCGTTCCGGTCGACAGATGGCGGGAAAAGCTGGGAGCAGGTCGGCGATGGCCTCCCTCCTTCTCCTGATATCCGCAGCGTAGTCGAAGCGATGGAAGGGAATCAGCGCGTGATTTATGCACTCGTTGCGACGGAAGGCGTCTTCCGTACGGTGGATGGCGGCTTGCACTGGAAAAAGTACATGGCGCTTGAGCAGCCCGTCAATTCAATGGAATACAACGCAGCGGATGGACATCTGTACGTTGTGACGCAGGATGGCGTGCTGGTGAATGACGGGATGAACTGGGTGAAGGAGGATTTGCCTGGTGCTTCGCAGGTGTACTCGGTAGCAGCTGACAACACGAAAGGTGACCTGTATGCGTCAACTTCCCAAGGCATCTTCCAGAAACGGAACGGCGCATGGAAACTGATGTCTGCCAATGCCCCGGAAAGACTGGTTGTGATCGCCGCTGGCTCCGATAAAAACTCCTTGATTGGAGTAGGCGAATCGGCACTTCTCTATGTTTTGCAGCAAGAGGGGTGGAAAAAATGGGAGTAAATCAAAAAGTAGCGGTTATAGACATGGGGTCCAATACGATCCGCATGGTTATCTTTCAAATGAACGAGCTTACGTACCATTTGATTGACGATACGAAAGAGACTGTAAGACTGAGCGAAAATATGGGGCTAGAGCAGACGATTAAACCTGCGGCAATGGAGCGGGCGTTATCTGCTCTGGCCCGTTTCATGAAAATTTGCCGTTCGCGACAAGTGGAGACCATTATTCCGGTGGCAACTGCTGCTGTCCGGCAAGCGAAAAATCAAGCTGAGTACCTCGAACGTGTAAAACAGGAGACGCAGCTTACGTTTCGCGTGCTGAGCGGCCATGAAGAAGGATATTACGGCTTTCTCGGCGTCATCAATGGGCTGACACAACCTACGGGCTTCACGCTGGATATCGGCGGAGGCAGCAGCGAGGTCACCTATTTTGCGGAGCGGGAATTGGCGAACTCCGTCAGCATGCCATTCGGGGCATTGACGCTTACTGAACAGTTCCGCGACCCGGCTCCTACAGGAGAAGGGAAACTTTTGCTCGCAGATATACGTCACTATTTATACGGGGCGATTTCGTCCAATGAATGGATAGGCGGCAAGACGGGCGTTCCGTTGATCGGCTTGGGTGGAACCGTGCGCAACATTGCCCGTATCCACCGCGAATTGATTCAATACCCGCTTGAAAGCGCCCATCAATATGTGATGACAAAAGCGCAGGTGGACGAGACGATGGCGTTCATCACTCAGCTTTCCGTAAAAGAGCTGCAGGCGCTGCCGGGGTTGTCCAAAGACAGAGCGGACATTATCGTGGCTGGCGGCTTGATCATTCAGACGCTTATGGAAGTGAGCGGTGCACCCGAATTGATCATCAGCGGAAACGGTTTGCGCGAGGGGCTGTTTTTCGAGCATTACTACCAGGTGCATGGATCAGAAGCATTCGGCAATCCACTGGAGCTGGACGTGCAAAACACGATGCGCTATTACGGCGTACAGATCGAGCATGCGAAGCACGTGGCGCATCTCAGCGTCCGGCTGTACGATGAGCTGGCGGCTATCCATAGCCTCGGAGAGCGGGAGCGACTCCTTCTCAGAATCGCGGCGCAACTGCACAATGTCGGCGTTGCGGTCAGCTTTTACGAATGGCAGAAGCATACGTATTATGTGCTGCTACATACCAAAATCGTCGGACTTACACATCGGGAACGGTTGATGGTGGCATTGGTTGCCGCCCACCGGAGCAAAAAGAAAATGCGGGAAATGTCTTTGCCCTATCAGCAGCTGCTTCGTCCTGAGGATGAAGACGTGATTGCCAAGCTAAGCGTTTTTTTGATGATGGCGCGGGCGATGGACCGCTCGCTGTCCAGCCATATTCAGGACGTGAGCTGTGAGCAGAAGGAAGGTAAGGTTAAGATCGTCGTGTACAGCGTAGACCCGGATATCCGCCTGGAATTGAAGGAAGCTGGTGAGCTGCAGCAAAAATTCGTGAAGGCATTCGGCTGTGAATACAGCTTGAAGACGAAATTGACGACGGACCGAAAACAATAGGCTAGATAAACGCGTTTTGTTGCTCAACGCCAAGTATGGAAAAAAAGGAGTTTTGCATCATGCATGCTGCATGGAAGCAGGCCGCGGCATTAGGTGCCGTATTACTTTTGACGCTGACTGGTACGGCTTGCTCTTTTTTGCCAGGGAAAACAAAAGATACGCCACAACCGGCGCAGCCATCCATTTCGCCGATCGTGGCGGCGTCAGAGGATTATTATGCGAGCGTCGCGCCTTTCCAGCCCAATCAGACGCGCGGCATGCTGGCGAACTATGGGTATCGGATCGATTTCAGCCATCTGGAGCTGGGGTTGACCGAGATCGCCCGCGAAACGTTTGCACCTGACAAATACTTGTTTCAGGAAGGGCAGCAGTTAAAGCGCGAGCAGGTAAATGCTTGGATCTCACGTAAAAAACAAAATCCGGAAGCACTGAATCCTGAAAAAGGGCCGCGTACGTTGGTGCATATTTTGGAGCACGACTATTTGGAAAAGGACTCACGCAAGCTCGCGGGCATTGTGCTCGGCATCTCGTTGTCTCCGCTCTATCAGGACACATCCGGTGCCGAGAAGTCCTACAGCAGCGAGGAGCTGCGGACAAAAGGCCAGCAGCTGGCCGCGCAGATTTTGCCCAAGGTGAGAGCCAATAACCCCAACATTCCGATGGTGGTGGCCTTGTTCCAAGTGCCGGAGAAAAACTCATCGCTGGTTCCTGGTCATTTCATCATGTCGGGCACAGTCGGGGCGACGGATAGCTCGGTGTCCAAATGGGTGCCGATCAACGAGGAGTATTACCTGTTCCCGAGCGATGCCGCCGAAAAGGCGCAGCCACAAGTGTCGCTGCAGTACGACAAACTGCGCAAAAGCATTCAGTCTTATATTGGCGAATACATCGGTCTGACCGGACTTGGCCGGTTCAGTGGCGGTGAATTGAACGAACTGACGATCACGGCGACTGCCGAGTACGATTCCCGTACGGTCGTGCTCCAATTCACTCAATATGCCGGCGGCTTGATCGATCAATTGTTTGATAAAAATGTTCATGTGAACTTGTATGTGCAGTCGATGAACCAGCCGCTGGCCATCTATGTTCGCCCGGCGGAGGGCAAACCCTATATGCACATTTACCGCAAGTAAAGCAAAATTATTTTGCACACATGTGCTTAAATTTTGCACACGCTTATACAAAAGTGTCACTTGTAAATACAGTCTTCCTTGGTTTTGAATCGGGCACAATAGCATACACTATGGCTGCGAAATAGTTGGTATGATCCTTGCATTAGTATTTAGGCAAGCGTGCATTACGAAAGAATTGAGGAGGCGAACAACAAGTGCAACTTGAGTTCAAAAACGAACCGTTTACCAATTTTCGACTGCCTGAGAATAAAGAAGCGTTCCAAAAAGCGTTAGACAAAGTGGAAAGCGAAATGGGTCGCGAGTACGACCTGATCATCGGTGGCGAGCGCATCAAAACCGACAAAAAATCTAAATCCATCAACCCATCCAACACTACGCAAATCGTAGGTGTTGTTTCCCAAGCAGACCAAGCGCTTGCTGAAAAAGCAATCCAGGTCGCATATGAGACTTTTGACAGCTGGAGAAAAGTAGAGCCACAAGCTCGTTCCCGCTACCTGTTCAAAGCTGCTGCAATCCTGCGCCGCCGCAAGCATGAGTTCTCTGCTTGGCTCGTAAAAGAAGCAGGTAAAAGCTGGCCAGAAGCTGATGCTGACACAGCAGAAGCAATCGACTTCATGGAGTACTATGCGCATCAAATGGACAAATTGGCACAACGCCACCCATTGACTCGCATCCCAGGCGAAGACAACGAATTGTACTACATCCCATTGGGCGTAGGCATCGTGATCCCACCTTGGAACTTCCCTCTGGCGATCATGGTTGGTATGACGACTGCGGCATTGGTTTCTGGTAACACAGTAGTTATGAAGCCAGCTTCCACTACTCCGGTAATCGCAGCGAAATTCATGGAAATCCTGGAAGACGCAGGCGTACCAGCTGGCGTAGTGAACTTTGTTCCAGGAAGCGGCGGAGAAATCGGGGATTATCTGGTTGAGCATCCGTTGACTCGCTTCATCAGCTTCACCGGTTCCCGCGACGTAGGTCTGCGCATCAACGAACTGGCTGCGAAACCTCGCAAAGGCCAAAAATGGATTAAGCGCCTCGTAGCTGAAATGGGCGGTAAAGACTCCATCATCGTTGACAACGACTGTGATCTGGAAGCGGCTTCCCAAGCGATCGTGGCTTCCGCATTCGGTTTCTCCGGTCAAAAATGCTCCGCTTGCTCCCGTGCAATCGTGCATCAAGACGTTTACGACCAAGTGCTGAACCGCGTAACCGAACTGACCAAAGCTCTGACTGTCGGTGATGTGGTTAACACTGAATTCTACACAGGTCCTGTTGTTGACGACAAAGCATACAACAAAATCCTGGAATATATCGAGATCGGCAAACAAGAAGGCAAGCTGATGGCTGGCGGCGAGAAAGGTCCAGAAGGCGGATACTTCATCAAGCCAACCGTTATCGCTGACCTTGCTCCTGATGCGCGCCTGATGCAAGAAGAAATCTTTGGACCAGTTGTTGGTTTCACCAAAGCAAGAGATTTCGATCATGCATTGGAAATCGGCAACAACACCGAGTACGGTTTGACTGGCTCCGTATACAGCCGCAACCGCGCTCACTTGGAAAAAGCACGCTCCGAGTTCCATGTTGGTAACCTCTACTTCAACCGTAAGTGCACAGGCGCACTGGTTGGCGTGCATCCGTTCGGCGGCTTCAACATGTCCGGTACGGATTCCAAAGCAGGTGGACCAGACTACCTCTTGCTGTTCACGCAAGCGAAATCTGTTTCCGAATTGCTGTAAGCCACATTTTTTCAAGCCGAAGCCATCTTTTCCGCGCAAGCGGGGGATGGCTTCTTTTCTTTTCACCCACACTAAGGAAAAAAGCAGGTGTAAAAGGCAGGTGGAAGGTTACGGTTCTCATTACGTACCTCGTCGTGTGTTTGTCTGCATTTTTCCTCGTGTATCTTCTGATTCCGCTTTCCGTGCGGTTCGCGTGGAAATTGAGGTTGATCGATTTGCCCATTGGGCGTAAGGCGCATGCCAAGCCCATGCCACTTTCGGGCGGCATCGCGATGTTTGGCGGCGTGCTGATTGTATCAATGATGTATGCGGAGTGGGACTCGCTTGTAGTGGCGGTCATTAGCGGCGGGGTTTTGCTTGTCGGAGTAGGAGCCGTGGATGACTGGTTCAAGGCGCAGCGCCGCGAATTTCCGGTTTCGCCTCGGCTTATCGTGCAAGGACTTGCCACAATAATCGCTTTCGCCTTGGATATCCGCTTTCGCGGCATTAGCACGGGCTGGTTGGGCGGGGATGAAGGGCAGATGGTGCTGTTTCCGCTGTGGCTGTCATTTATCGCGACGGTCCTGTGGATTTTGGGATTGACCAATATGATGAATTTCCTCGACGGAGCGGATGGTTTGGCCGGAGGGGTGACGACGATCTCGGCGACCACGCTGTTTTTCATCGCCTGGCTGACCGGACAAAGCCAGACGGCGTTGATGGCAGCAATTTTGGTAGGGGCGACGCTGGCGTTTTTGCGCTTTAATTTTCATCCGGCACAGCTGTTCATGGGTGATGCGGGCTCGGCTTTTCTCGGCTATACGCTTGCCCTGCTTGGCCTGGAAGGTGCGATGAAAGGAGCGACGCTGGTCTCGCTCACTGTGACGGTGCTGGCGCTTGGGCTGCCCGTCGTCGATACGCTGCAGGTGATGGTCAGCAGGCTGCGAGCGGGCCTGCCCGTCTACAAGGCAGACCGCCGCCACGTTCACCACCGTTTGCTGTCAAAAGGGCTGACGACGCGTCAAACGGTCGTTGTGCTGTATGTGGTCAGCTTCTTGTTTTCCCTCACATCGGTATGCCTGTTTTTGTTTTTATAAAGTCGCTATCTATAACTGTTTTTTGCATGTCTGAATTGCTCCGTTTCGTGGATAGTGATAGAGTAAGGGATATGTGTACACTGGAAATCAACCCGGAGTTCTACGATAAGGAGTTACAAAATGCGTAAAGGTTTGATTGGAAAGATCATTCATCGCCTGCCTCAAAACGCGATGTCGAGGACGATGGGCAAAATCACTGCTTCCCGCTTTAGCCGAGTGGCGATCCGTCGCTATGTCCATCATTACAAGATCGATCTTGACGTAGTGGAAAAGCCGGTTGGCGAGTACCGGACGTTGAAGGAATTTTTTGCTCGCCGGCTCAAGCCATCGGCTCGTCCGATCGCGACAGCCCCGGGAGCGATTGTCAGTCCGGTGGATGGCAAAGTGTCGCAGCTTGGCGACATCATGCACGGGACTTTGATACAAGCCAAGGGTAAGGAGTATAGTGTTGCCGAGCTCTTGGGCGATCATGAGGAGCTGGCGAGCCGTTTTTATGGCGGCAAGTTCATCACGATCTATTTGAGTCCGCGCGACTATCACCGCATCCATATGCCGGTGGACGGCACGCTTGAGCAATATACGTATTTGCCAGGAAGGCTGTATCCGGTCAATGACATCGGGGTGCAGCAAGTGGACTGCCTGTTTGCCCGCAATGAACGTCTGATCACGTTCGTGAAAAGCGAGGAAGCTGGCTGTGTAGCTGTCGTCAAGGTAGGCGCTCTGTTTGTGGGAAGCGTTAAAGTAACATATAATCGAGCGACGACCAATGTGAAGCATGGGCGCGTTCACAATGAACAAATCGCCGGACACCCGAGCCTCGACAAAGGGCAGGAGCTGGGCTGGTTCGAGTTCGGCTCCACGGTCATTTTGCTGTTTGAAAAAGGGCGTATGGACTGGGTTCCCGGCCTACGCGAAGGCAGCGTCCTGCAGATGGGGCAGCAGCTGGGTCAAATTGACGAGTAAGAAGAGATTCAGGTATCATCAAAGATATGTGGCAAGTTTCGGAGGTGGAGAAAAATGAGCGCGATTACGCGTGAGCAAGTGGAGCATGTAGCCAATCTGGCGCGCCTGCAGCTGACAGAGGAAGAGGCGGAGCGTTACACGAAAGATTTGAACGCCATTTTGGATTTTGCAGCAAAATTGAACGAACTGGACACATCCAACGTAGAGGCAACCAGCCATGCGACCGATGTGAAAAATGTGATGCGTGAAGATGTGAACCGTCCTTCCGTTTCACCGGAGACGGCGCTTAAAAATGCGCCAGAGCAAGATGAAGGCCAATTTAAAGTGCCGGCTGTGTTTGAATAAGGAAGGAGGATATGAGCGTGTCTTTGTTTGATAAGCGATTGTCAGAAATACATAGCGATCTGCGGAGCAAAACCATCTCCGTAAGCGATCTGGTGGAAGCGTCGTTGAAGCAGATCAGCGAAACGGATGGCGAGATCAAAGCGACGATTTCCGTCGATGAGGAATATGCGCGCAAGCAGGCGAAAGCGCTGGACGAGCGCCTGGCAAACCCGGGCGAGGAGCTGGGGCTTTTGTTTGGTTTGCCAGCGGGCGTGAAGGACAATATCGTCACGGAAGGTCTGCGCACCACATGTGCGAGCAAATTTTTGGCGAACTATGATCCAATTTATGATGGGACGGTCAGCAAAAAGCTGAAAGCGGCTGATGCTGTGATCGTGTCCAAGCTGAACATGGACGAATTCGCCATGGGCGGCTCCAACGAAAACTCCGGCTTCTATCCGGCGAAAAACCCGTGGAACACCGATTATGTCCCAGGTGGCTCCAGCGGTGGTTCTGCGGCAGCGATGGCTGCGCGTCAGTTCTTCTTTACACTGGGCTCTGATACAGGTGGATCGATCCGCCAGCCGGCTGCATTTTGCGGCGTTGTTGGCTTGAAGCCAACGTACGGTCGCGTCTCCCGCTTCGGTCTGGTCGCATTCGCGTCCTCACTTGACCAAATCGGGCCGATCACCAAAAACGTCGAGGATTCCGCATATGTACTGCAAGCGATCGCGGGTCACGATCCATTCGACTCGACTTCCGCTAATGTGGACGTGCCTGACTACCTGTCCGCTTTGACCGGCGATGTAAAAGGACTACGCATCGGCGTACCGAAAGAGCTGATCGGCGAAGGTATCGATCCGGAGGTGCGCGAAGCGGTGCTGGCGGCATTGAAGCAGCTGGAGAGCATGGGTGCTACTTGGGCGGAAGTGTCAATGCCGCATACCGAGTACGCGGTGCCTGCATATTACCTCCTGTCTTCTTCCGAGGCGTCGTCCAACCTCGCGCGCTTTGACGGCGTGCGCTACGGCGTAAGAGCAGACAATGCGGAAAACCTGATCGAGCTGTACAAGGAGTCCCGCAGCCAAGGCTTCGGACCGGAAGTAAAACGCCGCATCATGCTCGGTACGTACGCGCTGTCGTCCGGCTACTATGATGCATACTACAAAAAAGCGCAGCAAGTGCGCACGCTGATCATCAACGACTTCAAAGAAGTGTTCAACCAATTTGACGTCATTTTGCACCCGACCACGCCGACGACCGCGTTCAAAATCGGGGACAAAGTCGATGATCCAGTCAAAATGTATCTCGAAGACATTTGTACCGTTCCCGTCAACCTCGCAGGCCTGCCGGCGATCAGCGTGCCGTGCGGACTGGCTTCAAATGGAATGCCGATCGGTCTGCAAATCGTCGGTAAAACGTTTGATGAAGCAACCATTTTGCGCGTTGCGCATGCTTATGAACAGGCCACGAGCCATCATTTGCGCAAGCCGGAATTGGTGAGGGGGTAAGCGAGATGAGTAAGTACGAAACCGTCATCGGCTTGGAGGTCCATGCCGAGCTTTCGACCAACAGTAAAATTTTCTGCGGCTGCAAAACCGAATTCGGAGCGCCGCCGAATACCCATACATGCCCGATCTGCTTGGGCCATCCAGGCGTATTGCCGGTGACCAACAAGCAGGCGGTAGAATTCGCGATGAAGGCAGCTCTTGCGCTGAATTGCGAAATTTCCCGCGAAACCAAGTTTGACCGCAAAAACTATTTTTACCCGGATTCGCCGAAAGCGTACCAAATCTCCCAATTCGATCAGCCGATCGGCCTGAACGGCTGGATCGACATCGAGGTGAACGGCGAGACCAAACGCATCGGGATCACCCGTCTGCATTTGGAGGAAGATGCGGGCAAGTTGACGCACACCGATTTCGGCGGAGGCTCGCTGGTTGACTTCAACCGTGTCGGCGTACCGCTGGTGGAGATCGTCTCCGAGCCGGACCTGCGCTCGCCAGAAGAAGCGAAAGCGTATTTGGAAAAGCTCAAAGCGATTATCCAATACACCGAGGTTTCCGATGTGCGCATGGAGCAAGGCTCGCTGCGCTGTGACGCCAACGTTTCAATTCGACCGTATGGCCAAGAAGAATTGGGTACCAAAACCGAGTTGAAAAACATGAACAGCTTCCGCAACGTACAAGTGGGGCTGGAATTCGAAGTGGAGCGCCAAATCGAGGTCGTTTCCGCAGGCGGCAAAATCACGCAGGAAACCAGACGCTGGGATGAAGCGGGCAAGAAGACGATTTCCATGCGTTCCAAAGAGGAAGCGCACGACTATCGCTACTTCCCAGACCCGGATCTGGTCAGAATGCAGATTTCCGAAGAATGGATTGAAGCGGTTCGCGCGACGATTCCGGAGCTGCCGGATGCACGCCGCGAGCGCTACATGAAAGATTTCGGTCTGTCCGGCGACGATGCGTATGTCATCACGCTGACCAAGGATTCCGCTGATTTCTACGATGCGGCGACCAAAACCGGCGCCGATCCGAAGAGCGTGGCCAACTGGCTGATGGGCGATCTGTTCGGCTACCTGAACGCCAACAACCTGGAGCTGAAAGACGTCAAAATCACGCCGCATGGCTTGGGCGAAATGATCAACCTGATTGAAAAAGGCACGATCTCCACGAAGATCGCCAAAACCGTGTTCAAGGAAATGGTCGAGACCGGCAAAGAGCCAGCCAAGATCGTCGAAGAGCAAGGCTTGGTGCAAATCAGCGATGAAGGCGAGCTGAAGCGCATCGTAAGCGACGTAATCGCTGCCAACCCGCAATCGGTTGAAGACTACAAGGCAGGCAAGAAGCAGTCGATCGGCTTCCTGGTCGGCCAAGTGATGAAACAGACAAAAGGGAAAGCCAACCCGCCGATGGTTAACCAGTTGTTGACCGAAGTGCTTGAATCCTTATAGAGGAAGTTCAAAAAGTCCGGTAAACCTAGCTGTCGAATTTCTGCGTTGCGTTGCCCCTCCGCTGCTCACGTAGACTTACCTACGTTCCGCTGCTCGGGGCTGCCGCGCCTTGAACTTCTCGGCTATGTTTATCCTCCTTTTTGAACGCGAAATAAATCGTTTTGAAGGGGAGCTTAACGATGAACATTCTGTCCGTAACAGGCGAACAAGTTCCTGCCGGCAAAGGCGGCTCGCCGTCCGACACGTTCGATCGCTCCATCGCCACCTATCAGGCGGGGGAAGCGACGAAAAGCCTGACGGTCACCTATTGCCGTTATTTCGGCAAAGCGCTGGCCGAGCAAGGAATTTATGACCAGGAGCAGGAAGGTGTTCCGGTCAATCGCATTGCCGCGATTTTGTTTTTGGAGCAGAACCCCGACACCAAAGAAGGACGCCAGTATTACAACGAAACGGCCGCATTTCTCAAGCTGTTCGAAGGATTTTCGCTGGCGCAGTTCAAGCAGAAGTATGGCGCTGTGCTTTCGTAAAAGAGTGCCTATAACAAAACGCTTCCGTTTTTGAAGTGACCCCAAAAAGTTAG
>NZ_RHHQ01000025.1 GCF_003710825.1 Brevibacillus fluminis
ACTCTATTGGCTGGAGAAAGATATTTCGAATAGGGGATGAAACCTTCTCATACAACTGGTTGAGTTGGTTTACACAAAATTCTTGACAGACCCGCGCAAGCGATCACAACCACCTTGTAGGATGTGCCCTCTTTTCTTATCGTAGTAATGCTTTATTCTGCTATTTATTCCGCGTCGTAGTCCACATTGAACGGCTAAATATAGAGCTCTTCGAAGTCTTTTTGATCCTCGTTTTGTTATCCGGTTACTAGTAGCTGTAAACTTACCCGAACTGTAGACACCAGGATCAAGACCTACGTAGGCAACAAGCTGCTTAGCACTCGTAAATTGACGAGCATCTCCGATCCCCGCCGCAAGTTGGTCACCTATTCCTGGAATTTTCCTCAGTAGTTCCACTTCCGCTAATGTCGCCGAGACTTCCTCCAGATGTTTTTCCAATCTACTTAATTGGCTTTGAAACTCAAGTCAGAGGGATACCATCCCTGCCAGGGCTATGCGTTGCGATATGCTCCTTTTTTGGTTGGACCATTCAAGCAAAAACTTGTCTCAATTGATCGGTCTTCTCTTCGATCCATTATTTCGAATGAGATTTCCCGGCTTGTTCCTGAATGATCGTTTCTATCTCTTCTGTCTTGGCGCCCAGACAACACTTCAGTACTTTAAGCGCCGTAGTGGAAAAAAGGTTGCTAAATACCTTCTCAAACGCGGGAAAGACCTGATCCAGTAGGGCTCTCGTGTTTAACTTTGCCTGAACGTACATCGCGGTTACAAACTCATGTTTCCTTGTGATATGCTGCAGCTCGGTATACAACTCATCCCATGTACGATGTGGCGTAACATCACCACGAAATATTAAACTTGCCATATCAGAAGGCTTTGCAGAGCACATCCCTAATGCCAAAGTTTGCAAAACGATTAATAATCTATTATTTAAAGAAAAATCACGGGAGACTTTAGCTCAATACACAAATTAGATGAAGCTGCCGCGGCGATCGGCAGCTTCATTGCGTTAACGGGCAGCATTCAATAGCTCTTGTTTTTATGCTCGAGATAGTGGTAACATTTTACAAGAACATGTGTTTGTTTTTTGCGTTTTTAATCGGATAAGGGGGAATAGGCGTGGTTGAAATCATTGAAAAGGAGCAATTTTCGGTTGTTGGAAAATTAGGAAAGGGGGGTGCTAATGAAGCTCCCAAATGGATACCATCATTAAGAAAAGAAATAAACAGTAACTTTATTGAGATAAGCAATCTCGCCATCCATCATCACGTGCAAACGGCTCCCGTCTGTTTCGTTAAGGAGCCGATGTGTACATGATGCAATTGACGAACCGCCAGGCACGGCAATTTCTGCTATTGAAGCACGGGTTGCTGGGCGAATATCATTTTACCGGAAAGCAGGGAGTAATGGATTTTGTGCGGCAGGTCGGCTGTATTCAATACGATCCCATCGATGTCTGCGGAAAAAATGCTGAACTGGTGTTGCAGTCGCGAATCAAAGGATTTAGCAAGAACATGCTCGCCGAGTTGCTGTATCAAGATAGAATCCTTGTCGATTATCCTGACAAGAATCTGGCCATTATCCCCGTCGAGGACTGGCCTTATTTTGAGCGGTACAGGCAGGCCGCCCGACAACATGCCAAGCGCTATCCCGAAATGGAAGCGTTGATAGAACAAGTACGAGCTCACATCCAAAATTACGGTGCGCTAAGTTCGGATGATCTAAAATTGGATGGAAATTTCGTTTGGCGATCGGCCATCCACTGGAGCAGCGGAAACAATTCATCCCGGTCGGTGCTGGAGCAGATGTATTCGACAGGCGAGTTGATTATACATCACAAAAAAGGAACGCGTAAATATTACGATATCGCGGGGAAGTACATACAGCCAGATCTGCTGAATGCGCCGGAGCCGCTGGAGTGCGAACTGGAGCATCACAAGTGGCGGGTACTGCGTCGAATCGGCGCTGTTGGCCTTTTATGGAATCGCGCATCCGACGCCTGGCTGAACATATGGGGATTGAAAGCGGAGCAGCGCAACGAGGTTTTCCGCCAACTGTTGCACGAAGCTCGCATTGTTGCAATTGCCGTGGAACAAATGAAGGAGTTACTTTATTGCCGCGCGGAGGACTTGCCGCTTATTGAAGCCGTTCTGCAAAATCCAGAGCCGAAATGGCGCTGCGAGCTGATTGCCCCACTAGATAATTTCATATGGGACAGAAAACTGATCTACGAATTGTTTGGATTCGATTACACCTGGGAGATTTACACGCCTGCAATCAAACGGAAATTTGGCTATTATGTTTTGCCTCTACTATACGGAGAAAGCCTCATCGGACGAGCCGAGGTAATCGCGGAGCGAAAATCCGGGACGCTGGTTGTTAAAAACATCTGGTACGAGAACGACATAAAGCCAACAAAGCAATTGCGAACAGCCTTGAACAATTGTTTTCAAAATTTTGCATTATTCAACGGATGCGAGACGATTTCGACAGAGTCTATGAACTGATATTTCCAGTTCCCCGGTAACATTATTAAAGCTTTGCGGAAACGGCCAGATTTTCTTGGGGAGGCTTTAAAAAAGATAAGACAGAAGTACGAATCGCAAGGCTACATTCGATTGCCGCTGTACGTAAGTGTACTTTTCCTTCATCCGATGCGTCTTATCGAGAGTAAGCAAGCGTTCGTTGCGAAAATAATCAACGAATTGTTGGGGGAGACGAAAGATCATGTCTAAAATCATTGAAGGTTTCAGTCCTTTTCAAGGGGAACATTGCGAGACGACAGCAATGGGCAATTTACTTCAATTTGCGGGAGTCCGACTATCGGAGCCGATGTTATTCGGTCTTGGGCAAGGGTTGGGATTCATTTATTGGGATTCAAAGGGGATGGACTTTCCTTTTATTGGGGGAAGAGTGAAGCCGGATGAATTAGCTGCTTGCATAGCATCCCGGCTCAACTTAATCATCAAGGCGCAAGAAACCTCGTCCATTGAAAAAGCGTGGCAGAACGTACGGAGCTTCATCGAATGCGGAATTCCGGTGGGGCTTAAGTTGGATTCCTATTATTTGGATTATTTCACGAACAAAGTGCACTTTGCCGCCCACTATGCTGTAATATATGGCATGGATGACGAATACGCCTACATGGCGGATACTAGACAACAGGGAGGACTTGTGAAGACGAGTTTGGCCCATTTGGCTATGGCTAGAAACGCAAAGGGGCCTATGAGCTCTAGGAATCGTTCCTTTACGATCGAGCCGATCGGCACCCATCCGCCGCTTATGCCCGCTGTACGATCATCCTTAACCAAGAATGCACATGACTATTTGAATCCACCCATTCGCAATATGGGGAATAAAGGCATTATGAAAATGAGCAATGAGATCCTGAAGTGGCCTTCTCGCAGCAAGAATTTTGAGCATGATCTATGCTTGACTGCGTTATTAATGGAAAGAGCGGGAACCGGTGGCGCATTGTTTCGAAATCTATATCGAGATTTTCTAAAAGAATGTGTGGATCTGTTTGGAGACCCAAAAGTAGAACAGGCATACTTGGGGTTTACTGAAATCGCTCCAATGTGGGTTAACGTTTCTTCTTTGATCGACCTTGCAGGAAGAACGGGAAACCAGCAGGAGTTAAACCAGGTTTCCAAGCTTTTGCTCGAGATTGCGGATAAAGAACGCGTAGCCATGGAATTTTTGTGTAATGAATAGGCTGAGTTCCTATTTTTAACAATCTGGTATGAAAGCAAGCGGAAACCTATATAAGAATTCCTCTGGATTTCTTGGAAATGCTCCATTTTCCAATTAACCCTCATAAGCTGCGCAATGCTTGAAGGGACGATGACGATCGTGGTAGAATTTGTCATGCGATCGTCTTTTTTGTGAATAAGGTTGATGGTTCAATCGTGTTTCGTAACGATAACGAATTGTATTGGAGTTGAGATAAGACGATGAAAACGGAGATCATGAATAGATTCATCTCTTACGCAAAAGTTGATACACAGTCCGATGAAGGCAGCGAAACCTGCCCCTCAACACCAGGGCAGCTCGTGCTGGCCAAAATGCTCGTAAACGAGCTTACAGCCATAGGGATGCAGGAAGTTACGATGGATTCGAACGGTTATGTAATGGCATCCCTTCCTGCCAATACAGACAAAGAGATTCCAACAATTGGTTTTCTTGCCCATATGGATACGGCCACCGATTTTACCGGGGCTGGCGTGAAGCCACAAATCGTAGAAAATTATAACGGACAAGACATTATCTTGAATGAAGCACAGAATGTTGTCCTTTCACCGACCGATTTTCCAGAGTTGGCTGGCTACAAAGGCCACACGTTACTAACGACAGACGGTACCACATTACTTGGCGCTGACGATAAAGCTGGTATTGCCGAAATTATGACTGCTATGGCTTATCTGATTCAACATCCAGAACTGAAGCACGGGAAAGTAAGAGTGGCATTCACCCCGGATGAAGAAATCGGAAGAGGTCCGCATAAGTTTGATGTATCCGCTTTCGGCGCAGTATATGCTTATACGATGGACGGCGGTCCTCTTGGCCAGCTCGAGTATGAGAGCTTTAACGCTGCAACAGCTATCATTACTTGCAAAGGGAAGAACGTTCATCCCGGATCGGCCAAAGGTAAAATGGTCAACTCAGTAAAAATAGCCATGGAGCTGCAGGGAAGGCTGCCAGCTGATGAAACACCTGAGAAGACGGAAGGCTATGAAGGCTTCTATCATTTGTCTTCCATTCAGGGTGACGTCGAGCAAACACAGCTTCGTTATTTGATCCGGGATCACGATAAGAATCGGTTTCAGGAGAGAAAGTCCGAGCTGGCTCGCATCGTAAAAGAATTACAGAAAAAATACGGAGAGAAGCGAATTGAGCTCGAAATCAAAGACGAATACTTCAACATGAGGGAAAAGATTGAGCCTGTAATGGAAGTAGTCGACATCGCTAGACAAGCACTAGAAAACCTCGGAATCGTGCCGATTATTCAGCCGATTCGCGGTGGAACGGATGGCTCCCAGCTTTCCTACATGGGGTTGCCAACGCCGAATATATTTACGGGCGGGGAAAATTACCACGGACGGTTCGAGTATGTTTCCGTAGACAACATGGAGAAGGCAGTGAACACGATCATCGAAATCGTGAAGCTGTATGAACAAAGAAACTAAATTTGCTTGCTTATCCGCTTTTCAAGGAATAAAACAAACCCAGTCCGAATAAGACTGGGTATTTATTTTTGCGAAATAAACCCGCGCTTATGTGACCAGCTGTTTGTCAGCATCAATCAATTTGCGTAACGCAGGGATAATTCGTTCCTTTTCTTGATTGCTAACCCATTCCTCTTCAATAGCGCTATAAAGCCGTTTATACTCTTCATCGGTAATAACGTTTTTCTCCAACAACTGATCAAAACAAACCAGTTTGTCCTGCGTCCGCTTTACAATCTCCTCATAGGACAACCCGTTCCACATCATGCGCTGATTATAGATAACATGGCCAACCTCATGCGCTAGAATGTCAGAGAACGTATCGAGGCTGATGTCCTCTTTGTCCGCCAATATGTATATAATGTTTTTTCCGTTTCGATATTCAACAAAGCCATTCGTTTGCTTGGAATTCTCTACAAAATAAACTTCACAATCATAACGGGCTTCAACCCAGGACATCATTCTCGCAAACGCTTCGTCGATTCTCGATTGGTGTGAACTGTTCATCATTTCATCTCCTCTTCCTTCAAAAAGAGTGTACGGGCTGGTAGCGTGGAAAATGATAATCGCATTACTAACATCAGATATTGAGCGAATTCTTATGCGGGTGATAGAAAGGGAAGGGGAAGATTATAGTTTACATAACATATATTATGACAACTTTCAGGCCGTTCATTCAAAAGTTTTTTGCCGCTCGTTGAAATTGAATCACGGCAATAGTATAATTGAAACGGTTTCATTGTCATGGTAAATGGAGGGAAATTGTTGATGTTAACAACAATCGCTCGAATCGGGCAGCATGTAGGACAAGAAGTAAAACTGGGCTGCTGGCTGTACAACAAACGCAGCAGCGGTAAAATTCAATTCCTCCAGCTCCGCGATGGTTCTGGCTTCATTCAAGGTGTTGTCGTCAAAGCGGAAGTTAGTGAAGATGTGTGGGAAGCTGCGAAGCAGCTGACCCAAGAAAGCTCCCTGTACATAACCGGTGTGGTGCGCGAAGAAGAGCGCTCGCAAAGCGGCTATGAATTGACCGTTACTGGTGTTGAAATTATTCAATTGGTGGAAAATTACCCGATCTCGCTGAAAGAGCACGGTGTCGACTTTTTGATGGACCACCGCCATCTCTGGCTCCGTTCGCCACGTCAGCGCGCTGCAATGGCGATCCGTTCCGAGATCATTCGGGCCGTATACGAATTTTTCCAAGAAAACGGGTTTTACAAAGTCGATCCGCCGATTTTGACACCTACGTCTGCGGAAGGAACGACCAACTTGTTCCACACCAAATATTTTGAAGAAGACGCTTATCTTTCCCAAAGCGGTCAGCTGTATATGGAAGCTGCTGCGATGGCATTGGGCCGCGTTTATTCGTTTGGACCAACGTTCCGTGCGGAGAAATCGAAGACACGCCGCCACTTGATCGAGTTTTGGATGATCGAGCCGGAGATGGCGTTTGTGGATCACGAAGAAAACCTGCGTGTTCAGGAAAACTTCGTCAGCCATATCGTGCAATCCGTACTGAAAAATTGCCAACGCGAATTGAAAGCGCTGGAGCGCGACGTGACCAAGCTGCAGAACGTGCAAGGGCCGTTCCCACGCATCACGTATGATGATGCGATCAAGCTTTTGCAAGAAAAAGGCAGCGAAATCAAATGGGGCGACGATTTCGGAGCGCCGGATGAGACGATGATTGCCGAGCATTATGACAAGCCGGTATTCATTACACACTATCCAACCGAAATCAAGGCGTTCTACATGAAACCGCATCCAGATCGTCCTGAAGTCGTGCTGTGTGCCGATTTGATCGCACCGGAAGGCTACGGCGAAATCATCGGCGGTTCGCAGCGGATTGATGATCCAGAACTGCTGGAAGCTCGCTTCAAAGAGCACGAGCTTTCCGAGGATGCATACAAATGGTACCTGGACCTGCGCAAATATGGCACAGTGCCTCACTCCGGCTTTGGCCTGGGCTTGGAGCGCACCGTCGCTTGGATTTGCGGATTGGATCACGTACGCGAAACCATTCCATTCCCACGTTTGCTGTATCGCCTCTATCCATAAGAAGAGCAACGACAAGCGCATTCCCGGTTTGCAAGGGGGATGCGTTTTTTTATCGGAAAAACCATGCCTTCTCAATCGACAGGGGACTGCCAACCCGGTTGGCGAAAACCTGCAAAATGTGGGCACATTAGCATCTAGGCGTGGACATGCACGATTGGTATAATGAAGGATGAGGTGAAAAAACGACATGGATCGACAAATATTACAGTTATTGCAGGAAGGGGCCACCACCATAACCAACCTGCTCTTGAAACGATACAAGCGCTTGTCTCTTTCTGACGAGGAAATGATGCTGATCATTCATCTGCTTTCCTTTCAACAGGAAGGAAATCGGTTTCCAACCCTTTCCCAGTTAGAGGAGCGGCTGTCGATGCCGGGTATTCGCCTTATTCAATCCTTACAAAAGTTGACCAAGGAAGATTGGATTGCGATCGATGAAATCGTTGACCCTGAAAATGGAAAACGATACGAGCAATATAATTTGCAGCCCTTGTATTACAAGCTGAATCGCTTGCTGTTGGAAGAGCAATCATTCGTGGTGCCGGTTTCTGAATCATTTCCGTCTCCGCGATTGGATACAGACGGAGGCGAACATCCAGAGAGCCTCTATTCACAGTTCGAGCAATCGTTCGGTCGGCCACTCTCTTCGATTGAGATCGAGACGATGCAATGCTGGGTGGAGCAGGACCGGTATTCGGAAGAGCTGATCATGACGGCCCTGCGTGAAGCTCAGTCGGTCGGGAAGCTGTACATCCGCTATATCGACCGGATTTTGCTGGAATGGACAAGGCAAAAAATCACGACTGTGGAGGAAGCACGCAACTACAGTTTGCGGTTTCGTCGTCCCTCCATGCAGCGATAATCATAGTAAAAAACCGTTATGCACATGCATAACGGTTTTTCTTACGTGCACATGTACCCATTAAAACCTCCCTACATACGATATAGAAGAATCTGAAGGCTGTAGGCCTGAGGTTTGTAAGGAGGGATTCGCATGGAAAAGAAAAGAAAACAGGAAAGCTCACAATGGACGATCCCCGGTGTCTTTTACGGCGAGGTGGAGGCAATGGATGCCGTCCAGCGCGTACCAGCCGTCGTACAGCAGCAGGAAGAGTGGACGGGACGTGCCGCTCATCCCGTCATGGAACCGGAAAAATCAGAGGAAATGACTGCGCTTGTGGAAGAGGTCGCGCTATTGAAAGGCACGCTGAAGCAGTTGGAGGATCGTTTGAAAGTGGTGCAGCTGGAGCATAAACGCGAGCGGGAGCGTCTCTACCAAATGGTGCTGTTGTTGAAGCAGGAATGGGAGCGAGCGCGAGATGAACATCGCTATCGTTAGCCCTGGCCCTTTTACCGTACCTCCGGTGAAAGGAAGCTCGGTCGAGCATGACATCGATGAAGTGACGAAAGCGATGCCCAGTCAGCACAACATTACCATTTACACACGCAAATGCTCCGCATATCCGAAATCCGAGCGTAAAAACAACATCTTTTACCGTCGGCTGCGATACGAAGGACAACAAGATTACATCAAGAGCGTCATCAAGCAATTAAAAAAAGAGGCGCCGCCCGACATCATCATGGTCGAGAACCGGCCACACTTTGTGCTAGCGCTGCGCAAAGTGTTTCACCGCACCCTGATCGTGCTGAATATGCATTCGCATGTGTATGCTACAACGCCGTTGATCAGTAAAGCGAAGATGAAAAAAGTTGTGAAGCAGATGGATGGCCTTATTACGAATAGCAACTTTTTACGACTGCGCTTGATAAAAGAGCACCGCATTCCCGAACATAAGGCGCATGCGGTGCATCTTGGCGTTGATATGGAACCGTATCTGAAGCAGGCGGATTCACCTGAACTAAATAAGCTGCGCAAAAAGCTCGGCATCACCGCCAATCACCGCGTTTTGTTTTTCGCGGGCAGGTTGATACCGGCAAAAGGCGTACACGTTTTGCTTGAATCGTTCCAAAAAATTGCCCGCGAGGACCCAAAAGCGATTCTTTTAATCGTGGGGGGAACCGGCTATGGCAGCAACCGCCTCAACGATTATGTGAAGAAGCTGCATGCGCTGGCGAAGCCGATCGCAAAGCAGGTGATCTTTCAAAATTTCGTACCGTCGCACGACATGCCGCTCTATTTCCAACTCGGACATGTCGTCGCGACACCGTCCACCTGGGAGGAGCCGTTCTGCCGCGTCAATCTGGAAGCGATGGCGGCGGGGAAGCCTGTCATCACGACGACAAATGGCGGCGTCAGCGAGGTGGTGAAGGAAGGGCATTCCGGGTTTCTGATTGCGCCGAGCGATTGGAAGCGAGATTTACCGTCGATCTGGGAACAGATGTGGAAATCGACGCTCCTACGCACACAAATGTCCAAACAGGCCCTCCACCGTGCTGCGGAATTCAGTTGGCAGGCGACCGCCTACGGATACCTGAATGTGTTCCACCAGGTCATGCAGCAGGAAAAACCGGCCATTGATAGGCAAAAGCATTTTCTTATCGGGTAATAGTCAAGCGTACAGTCTCTAACAGGATGAAAGCATATCTTGTAGATATCGCAGCAGTATTAGGAGTGATAGAACATGAAAGGGTTAATTTTATGTGCTGGTCGCGGCACTCGATTGTACCCCCTCTCCTATTCCCAACCCAAAACACTCCTCCCCGTAGCAAATCATCCTGTTTTATATTATTGCATCCAAAAGCTGGTTGAGAGCGGCATTCACGAGATCGGTATCGTGATACATCCCTCCCAATCGCAAATCAAAGAATTTGTTGGGGACGGCAGCCGCTTTTCTGCGAAACTGCACTTTTTCGAGCAGGCGCAGCCATTGGGAATCGCCCACGCGGTAAAGCAAGCACGGGACTTTTTACAAGACAGCCCGTTTTTCCTTTTGTTGGGTGATAATTTGCTCATGGACTCGTTAGCGCAGCTGCGCGCCACGTTTGAAGCGGCGCAGGCAGATTGCTCGATCCTTCTGCGTCAAGTGGACCGGCCGCAGGATTACGGAATTGCCGAACTGAAAGATGGGCAGATCATATCGATTACGGAGAAGCCCAAGCAGCCGAAGAGCAATTTGGCTGTAATCGGCGCTTATTTGTTTACACCCGACATATTCACGATCATCGATACCTTGCAGCCGTCCGCGCGTGGCGAATACGAAATCACCGACGCGATCCAAGGGCTGCTTCTACAAAATCGCAAAATCACCTATGCCATTACGCAAGGCGATTATTCCGACGTAGGGACGATTGAACGGTGGCTGTCCGCCAATCGCTGGATGCTAGATAAGCGCTTCGGTAAGGAAATCAGCGTGGGAGACACCAGCATCGTGGAAAACTGCGAGTTGATTGGGCCGGTTGTCATCGGAGAGGGATGTGTGATCCGGAATAGCAAAATCGGACCCTATGTGTCCATTCAGGACGGAGCGGAACTGATCAATTGCTATGAGATACGCGACAGCATTTTATTGGAGAAAACATCCATGGTCGACATTGATTGGGAGGTGCAGCGGAGCGTATTCGGACGCTCATCTCAAATGGTAGGCAAGCCACAGGAGCAAAACGGTATTTTCATCGTCAGCGACCGTTCGTACATTTTGTTTCCGCAAACCAAAAAGAGGTCGGAGCCATGAATACACCTTTGTTTACCGTTGTCATCCCTACCTACAATCGGGCCAATATGGTGAAAAAAGCGATCGATAGCGTGATGAACCAAACATACAAAGGCTGGAAGCTGCTGATCATCGACGATGTCTCGACGGACAAAACCAAAAAGGTCGTCTCACCATATTTAATGATCCCGCATGTTCACTATCATTGTATGGAGAAAAACGGCGGTATTTCGCGCGTCATGAATACTGCGTTGATGATGGTCGACACGCCGTATTTAGTACAGTTAGATTCCGATGATTGGCTGCCCCGTACGGCGTTGTCTGCCATCGCCCGCCGAATATACAGGGACAGCGGGAATACAGCCATGTTTTACGGCAATCTGCGGGTTTGGCGGATCGGCAAGCAGAAAAAAAGCAGTAAGCCAGGAGCGAAGACGTATTTCCATGTGCGACACAAAAGCTTCCCCAACAAGTATAGCTTTTTGAAATACAATCGTTGGATGGTGGCGCCGCGATGCTATCGGGTGGATGCTCTGCGGGAGGTTGGAGGGTGGGATACTTCTGACAAGTACCATGGGCGGATTATGGAGGATCGACGGATCATTTTGCGCTTGATCGAACGTTATCCGATCAAATGGATCGACCGTACCCTCTATAATCGGACGAAGCATATCGGGCAGCTGACGGACAGGAAGACCATCCGCAAACGAAATTATTTGCGACGTAAAACGTTCAACTTTTATCTCGAAAAGTGGGGCAATAAATACAAAGCAAAATTCGGCTATAACAATGGCTATTTGGTCATCCGCAAACTGAAGAGGAGGAGGAAGCGGTGATGAAAACTGCGCTTGTTACGGGATGCGCCGGGTTCATTGGGTCCCACCTAGTAGGGCGGCTGCTCACGCTGGGCTATCGGGTCATCGGCATTGACTGCTTTTATACGAACTATGATGCTGCTTTAAAGGAGCGGAACCTCAAGTCGCTACTGGCGCATCCAGCATTCACCTTCCTCCCTGTTTCTCTTCAGCAGGTGGATTGGCCGGCCATTCTCGTAGGTGTCGAGGAACTGTACCATCAAGCGGCGCTTCCCGGTGTTCGCAACAGCTGGGGCAACTCGTTTGCCTCCTATGCGGAACAAAACATCACGGCGACACAACAGCTTCTTGAAGCGTGCCTTGCACATGGTCAAGTAAAAAAAGTCGTTGTCGCTTCCTCTTCTTCTGTATACGGAACCATGCAGCAAGGATTGACGAACGAATCGGCGGATATCAACCCGACCTCTCCCTATGGCGTGACGAAAGCGGCGATGGAACAAATTTGCAAAGTGTATGTCAAAGCGCATCAACTGCCCATCGTGATGCTGCGCTACTTCACGGTCTACGGACCCCGGCAGCGCCCGGATATGGCCTTTCATCGGTTCATCCACAAGCTGGCAGCGGGCGAGCCCATCCAGCTCTACGGCGATGGACAACAAACGCGGGATTTTACGTATGTCAGTGACATCGTAGAGGCCAATATTTTGGCGGCGACACACGGCGGAGCGGGGGATATTTTCAATATTGGCGGCGATCAGGAAATTAGCTTGCTGGAAGTGGTTCGCATCATCGGGCAACTGCTTCGCGTGAAGCCGCAGCTGCAATTTTTGCCCGAGCAGCTCGGCGATTCGAGGCGTACTTGTGCAGATATTACGTTTGCCCGCCAGAAGCTAGGCTATCAGCCTGCCGTGCCGCTCAAGACGGGGTTGACCGAGCAGATTCGCCATGCCTTTTCACAAAGCACATTTTCGTAGAAGGGATTGAGCTCTATGGATCGTGTCTTGGTTTATCGCCGGAAGTATCTGCAGCGGAGCGAGACGTTCATCTACGAGCAGCTCATCGGTCACAAGCGCGTCCAGCCGGTCGTGCTGACGCGCTCCCGTCCGGTGAATGTCAGGCAATTCCCGTACTCGCCGATCCATGTGAAGAAGCGTCTTGGCGGCATGAAGCACTGGCTCAAGAAAAAGCACATCAAGCTGATCCACGCACGCTTCGGTACCGCGGGGGTCGAAATGATCGGAATCGCCCGAAAGTCCAAGGTGCCGCTGCTCACGTCATTCCACGGCTTCGACGCGACAAAACAGGTGAAGGCGAGCAAAGCATATCGTAGCAAACTGGGTTTCCTTTTCAAAAAGGGCAGCGCATTTACGGCTGTGAGCGACCATATGAAACGACGTCTGATCAAGCTGGGCTGCCCAGCGAAAAAAATCACCCTGGTCCGTTCCGGGATCGATTTGCAAAAATTCCCGTTCGCACCGCCACATTTGATTTATAACGACCAAATCCGTATCCTGTCAGTAGGACGCCTGACGGAGAAAAAAGGTATGGATACGTTGATTCGCGCGTTTGCCTATGTGCGGAAGAAATACCCGAATGCACGGCTCTTGATCGTCGGCGAGGGAGAGGAAAAAGCCAAGCTGAAGCGGATTATCCGGAAAGAGAAATTGAAAGGATTTGTGAAGCTAGCGGGAGCACTTCCACACGCGCAAGTCCAACAAGAGCTGAGACACTGCCACTTGTTCGTCATCGGCTGTAAGACGGCAAAAAATGGCGACCAGGAGGGCATTCCGAATGTGCTGATGGAGGCGATGGCCACGGGTCGGCCTGTCATTTCCACCCGTCACGCCGGAATTCCAGAGCTGATAAAGCATTCGCGAACCGGCTTTCTCGTGCCGGAGAAGTCACCCGCCAAGCTGGGTCGAATGATTACGCGTGTACTGGCGGAAAGGGAAACATGGCCAGCGATCGTCGCACAGGCGAGACTTAAAGTGGCGGAACAGCACGATATTACGAAACAACGACGCAAGCTGGAAGATTTGTACGTCAGTTTGATAGAGAAACATCGAGCTGGAGGGGGGAAACGATGAAAATTTCCGTTATCGGAACCGGCTATGTCGGCTTGACCACAGCCGTATCATTTGCATTAATGGGCCACGATGTGATCGGCATCGATATCGACCAGACCAAAGTGGCGCGCCTGCAAAAGGGTGAGGCCGGAATCTACGAACCAAATCTGGAGAAAGAATTGCAAAACATGCTGGCATTGGGCAAGGTTTCGTTCTCTTCTTCTTTGGAAGCGGGGATCCTTTCGTCCAGGGCTATTTTTGTATGCGTAGGAACACCGCCGCTACCGGATGGCTCTGCGGATTTGAGCGCCTTGAACCAGGTGCTGTCGTCCATCAAGGAGCGGGTGAAGGCTACCGCAGGTGCGTCCAATGTCACCCGCGTAGTCGTCATCAAAAGCACCGTGCCCGTCGGTACAAACGACCACATCGCGCGCCAGTTCGCTGACGTACCCGAGCTGCTCGTGGCATCGAATCCCGAATTTTTGCGGGAAGGGTCGGCACTTCATGATTCCCTACACCCGTCAAGGATTGTGCTCGGAACGGAAGAGCCGCAGGCGCTCGCGATTTTGGAAGAGCTGTATGCTTCGCTTGTTTGCGAGCGGGTGAGGACTACACGAGCCAATGCCGAGATGATCAAATACGGGTCGAATGCGTTTTTAGCTACCAAAATTTCGTTTATGAACGAACTGGCGCGCTTGAGTGCAGAGCTTGGAGCAGATATCACTGAGGTTGCGCGCGGCATGGGCTTGGACTCACGAATCGGGCCTTACTTTTTAGGAGCAGGATTAGGTTATGGCGGTTCGTGTTTTCCGAAAGATACGTCTGCATTGTCCGAGCTAGGTGCGCAGCATGGTGTCGATATGCCGTTGCTGAAGCAAGTGCAGCAGGTCAATGAGCTGCAGCCTGTCTGGTTTGTCGAGCAGTTGAAAAAGCTGCTGCCTACGCTCGCTGGGCTCAAAATCGCGTTACTGGGGCTTTCGTTCAAACCGCAAACCGACGATATGCGCGAAGCCGCTTCCTTGCGCCTGATTCCGCTTCTACTGCGGGAAGGGGCGGTTTTGAGTGCTTATGACCCGCTTTGCAACGAGAAGGTCCGAAAACTATATCCGGACTTGGATTTTGCCGACAATCCGTACCAAGCTCTTGCCGGCGCAGATGCTGGCGTGCTCGTGACGGAATGGGAGCAGTGCGTAAAGCTTGATTTTACCCGTGTGAAAAGCACCTTGCGGCAGCCGTTCCTGTTCGACGGGCGGAATGCCTGGGACAAACGGGCTGCCATAGACGCAGGGTTGACCTACATGGGTGTGGGGCGCTCATGACCGATGTGCACCTCATGGCGAGGAGCCGTCTCTTTCTTTTGTGAAAGGGACGGCTTTTTCGATTCCATTACGTTTTGTAGGGAACACTTCTATTTGAAGTGAAGCTATGTTTTAGGGTACCATGGAAGATATGGGAAATTGAAAGGAGTGATCGTTGTGAACAAGTCGAAAACATTGCCGAAGCGCCATGAAATTCCTGCAGAGCAGAAATGGAAGCTGGAGGACATTTACGCGTCGAACGACCTTTGGGAGCAAGATGCGGTCAAAGTGAAGGAAATGGCGGCGAAAATCAGCTCCTATCAAGGAACGCTCGGTGAAAACGGGGCCCGTTTGCTCGAAGCGCTCACGCTTCAAGATGAGCTAACCCGTACGATGGATCAGCTGTACGTCTATGCGCGGATGCGCCGTGACGAGGATAATGCGAATGCCACGTACCAAGCGCTCACAGACCGTGCGACTACCCTGTCTGTGCAAGTTTACAGTTCGCTTTCTTACATAGAGCCGGAAATTTTGGCAATCCCGGACGATCGCCTGCGCGCATTCCTGCAGGAAGAGACGGGGTTAGCGCATTACCGGCAGCATATTGATGAGATCGTGCGGTTTAAGCCGCATACCTTGTCGGCAGCGGAGGAAGCGCTGCTGGCGGAGATGGGCGAGCTTTCCGGAGCGCCTTCCAAAATTTTCGGAATGCTGAACAATGCTGATTTGCGCTTCCCGATGATCAAGGATGAGCAGGGCGAAGAGGTCGAGCTGACGAAAGGGCGTTATACGCAATTTATGGAAAGCAAAGACCGCGAAGTGCGCAAAGAAGCGTTTGATGCGCTGTACGCGACCTATGGCAAGCACCGCAATACGATTGCTGCCACACTCACCTCTGCCGTCAAGCGGGACGTCATTTACGCAAAAGTGCGCAAGTATGAGTCCGCGCTGAAAGCATCGCTTTTCTCGGACAACATCGATCAGTCCGTTTACGATAATCTGATCGCGACCGTCCATGAGAATTTGCCGTTGATGCATCGCTATGTAGAGCTGCGCAAGCGTATGCTCGGCCTCGAGGAGCTACATATGTATGATCTGTATGTGCCGATCGTCCCAGAAGTTAAGATGGACATTCCGTACGACCAAGCTGTCGAGACCATCCAAGTCGCTTTGAAGCCACTTGGTGAGGATTACGGCAAAGTCTTGCGCGAAGGCTTCACATCCGGCTGGATTGATGTGCATGAGAATGAGGGCAAGACGAGCGGCGCGTATTCATGGGGCTCCTATACGACGCATCCGTACGTCCTGATGAATTATCAGGATAACGTCAATAACATGTTCACGCTGGCCCATGAAATGGGGCATGCCCTTCACAGCTACTATTCCAACAGCAATCAGCCGTACACGTATGCAGGCTACCGGATTTTTGTTGCTGAGGTGGCATCGACGCTGAACGAAGCGCTTCTGATGCAGCATCTGCTGGCGACGACAACCGATAAGGCAGAGCGCATGTATTTGCTCAATTATTACATGGAGCAATTCCGCGGTACGCTGTTCCGGCAAACCATGTTTGCGGAATTCGAGAAGATGATCCATGCCAAAACAGAGGCGGAGGAAGCGTTGACCGCCGATAGCCTTTCTGCCATGTACCGTGAGCTTAACGAGCAATATCACGGTCAGCAAATGGTGGTCGACAGCCAGATCGACTTGGAGTGGGCGCGCATTCCTCACTTCTACAACAATTTTTATGTGTATAAATATGCGACAGGCTTCTCGGCGGCGATTTCACTCGCCAAGCAAATTTTGAGCGAAGGAGCGCCTGCGGTTGATCGCTACCTCACCTTCCTCAAGAGCGGAGGCTCCGATTATCCTCTTGAGCTGCTGAAAAAAGCGGGCGTGGATATGACATCACCAGAACCGATCAAAGAAGCGCTGACGGTGTTCAAAGAGCTGCTGGATGAGATGGAAGCGTTGAGCAAGGACATGTAAGAGAAAAAGGGCTGGGTGCTCCTGTATCAAAGGGGCGCCTTTGTTTTTGTCACAGGAATGACCCGCGCGGATGGGAATACCACTCGCAGCGGGAACAGAAAGGATGATTCAGATGATACTAGTCAGCTCCTGTTTAGCTGGGGTGGAATGCCGGTACAACGGCTCACACAGCCTGCAAGAAAAAATAGAGGCGCTCGTCGCTGCCAAACAAGCGGTGATGGCCTGTCCCGAATTGCTCGGAGGCTTTTCTACACCGCGGGAGCCAGCCGAGATCCAGGGAGGAAACGGAGAAGACGTCTTGGATGGTAAAGCGCGTATCCTTGAGCGATCAGGCAGAGATGTAACCGAGCTGTACCTCGAAGGAGCATACAAAACATTGGAAATGGCGCGGCAAATCGGTGCCAGCAGTGTGGTGCTAAAAGAAAACAGCCCATCGTGCGGCAGCAGCTTCATTTATGACGGGCAATTTGCCAATCGGAGAAAAAGCGGTGAGGGCGTAACCGCTGCTCTTCTGCGTCGCGAAGGCTTTCGTGTGCTAAACGAGCAAGAGCTTGCGTTGCTGTCAAAGACGATCATGCCATAAGCTCTTCCAAAAATGAGTAACAGCTAGCCAGGCAGCAAATACTAAGAGGACTATTTGCGGCAAATAAGGAGCGGTTGGGATGCAAACTTCCGCGAACAAGCAACAGTCTCTCCTTCTTTTTACGTTGTCTGGCTTAATTGCAATCAGCTTGCTGACGATATTCATTGCAACGCGCGAGCTTCCTGGATATCCGTTTTTAAAACGGCAAGCAGCGTGGGTTGTAGTAGGCGCGGGCATGCTTTTCTTTTTGCAGCGGCAAAATTACCGGATTTTTGTTAAAAACGCAGCCTGGCTCTATGGGTTCGGGCTCCTCTTTTTGCTGTCCGTCTTTGTCCTCGGTCGAAAAGTGAATGGAGCCATCAGCTGGATTGACCTCGGCTTTTTTCGCATGCAGCCGTCGGAAATCACCCGGTTGACCACGTTGCTTTTGCTCGCCAAAGTCTATGAAACGTGCAAGGGTGAATGCAGACAGGCACGACAAGTGCTGCTCTGTTTGACAGTTCTGGCTGTACCAACCTTTTTCGTCTTGCTTCAGCCCGATTTGGGCATGGCCATCATCTATTTTTCGATGTGCGGCTGTTTTGTGTTGCTGACGAGATTTTCTGGGGATCTAATCAGGCTGTTGCTATTTTTCGGCTGTGTTGTGGGCATCCTCTTTACAGCTATCGTGCAGGTGGTGCCGGAATTGCCTGATCAGCTTCTGCGACCACATCAGCTCGAACGATTGACGTCATTTTTGCATCCCGAAACCGATCCGCTCGGAACCGGCTATCAATACATTCAGGCCCGGTCTGTTGTGGGGAGCGGACAATTGGGGGGTACAGGCTTGCTGTATGTCGTGACGTCGAACGGGGGGAAGCTGCCGGAGCAGCATACCGATTTCATCTTTGCGGTGATTGCGCAGCAATGGGGCTTTATTGGCGCGAGCGTGCTTCTGCTGCTCTATTTTTTGCTGTTTTACATCATGGTGCAATGGGCGATGGGAACGCCCGATCCGTTCGCGTCGTTTTTTATTAGCGGGATGGTGATCATGTGGTTTTTCCAAATATTCGTCAACATCGGGATGAACATTGGCTTATCGCCGATTACCGGGTTGACGCTACCGTTCATCAGCTATGGCGGCAGTTCGTTCATCACGAACATGATGGCCCTTGGCTTGGTGCTCAGTATGAAAACACCACCGCTGCTGTGGGAGTTCGAATAAAAAAAAAGGCCGGTTCGATACAGGAAAGCCTGATCGGACCGGCTTTTTTTCTGTGATTCAAAAGTCAAAAGCCTGTCCAAGGCTCATGAAGGCAGAAGATGCGTACGGCTAACTGGAGCTGGAACTGCGTCTCTGCATCGGTCAAGTCGAATTCGCCCAATGATATGGCGCGGTCCAGCCGATAGCGCAACGTTTTCGGGTGGATGTTTAGCTCCTCGGCTGTATTTTTTAAGTGAAAGCCCAAGCGAGCGTACGTAAGCAGCGACTGAATCAGCACATCCCCGTTTTTGACCGTGGACAATGGTCCGAACAGCTTGTGCAAAAAAGTGGCGCGTGCATTTGCGTCGCCCTGAAGCACCCGTGGCACCAGTAGATCCTGGAACCGGTGAAAATGACCGAACGTCATATTCGGCAAAATCGAGCAAACTTCCTTGTAGCCTTGTTGGATGTCCGCAAAGCCCTGTTGTGGCAAACTGACGGCGAAAGAGAGGTCCGGTCCTTTCATCGCTTGCCAAAAATGCTGGGGATTGACCTCGCTTGGGATCAGCAGGAAGATTTGATTTTGCATGAAGGACAGCACGGTTGGCATTTTCAAATCCTGCAGCCTTCGCTTTGTTTTTTCGATAAGACGATCCCGCTTCACGATACCTTCGTGGGAGAGCGGAATGGGCGAATCGAACACAAGCATGCCGACCGCATACATCCCTTCCGGATCAAAGCCGAGTAAACGGGCGCGCCTGTGTACTTGATCGGTCAAGATGAATTGACCTTCCAAGAGCGAATCGAGAAACGAGTGCCCGAGCTGTGCCTCAAGCGATGCGAGCTCGCGCTGGTGGGAGATGTGCATAGCCATCAAAATGGCGGCGTATTGCGCGGCATGCTGGTCGAGATCGCTAAGTGGTTCCTGACCTTCCAATATCCACAAAAACCCGACGATCTCCCATTTGATCGAAATCGGGCAAACAATCCGGGCGGGCAAATGGGCTTGCGGGTCAGCCGGAAGCCGTTTTAAACGCAGTGTCGAGTGTGAGGCGAGCAAGCTGTCCTTCTCTTGAAACAGCTTTTCAAGATCAAAGCGGTCAGTTTCGCCTGATCCCTGTTGAGTATGTGACGCTAGAATGGAACCGTCAGCATGCTGAATATAAATGCTGCGCTTCAACAGCACGCCCAGTTTGCGGGCGATATCCTGGAGGCTTTTGGCATCCAATGCAAGCTGGCTCAGCTCCTGATGGATCAATTCCGCTTGCTCTTGTATTTTGTAATGGAACGTGAGCAGCATGTTCAAAATTTCTTCGGTAATCGTGGCAAAAGGGACCTCCCACGGAATCTCAATGAGCGGAAACTGAAGCTCTTCGGCCATGGCGATGGCGGCATCCGGCATCTGCTCGAAATAGTGCGGCACTGCCAATCCTAATCCGGCCAGGCCGCGCACGGACAGATCGCGAATCAATGCTTGCTGTGCCGCGGGTTCATGGGGCCAAGAATACCCCGTCGTCAGCAGTAGTTCACCGGATCGCACCCAAGGCAATGGATCAGGCAAGTCCACGATGTGCACCCAGCGGACAAGCCGCTGAAGCCCTTTCGAACCTGCGACGACCTTGGCGTGTTTCAGTGAAGGAAGCTGCAGGGCATCAAAAACTTTCATCGGAAATATCCTCCCTGTCAAGATGTATACCTTTCATGGTTGTTGGAAGGAAGAGAATGGAAGCATGTGTACCGATCGGATAAGTAGGAGCTTTTGTATTTTAATGGATTGAAGTGTCCGGTGTAAATAAAAAATTCTATTGACTATAAAATTCGATCAGTTGCCGGTGTTTATGCAAAGATCGGTATCTTTTTTCTATCTCTCACAGATAATGAGGGGGACAAACATTCCTCTTTCAGAGTAGATGACTTTAGTTGTATTGAACTTTATGATTGTTAAGAATTCTTTTTTAACATACCTTAAAAATGTGGGGGAATAGAAGGAGGAAGAATGCCAATGGCGACAGAGACAAAATTGCATAAACAACTCAAAACACGGCATTTGACAATGATTTCGATCGGTGGGGTAATCGGAGCGGGCTTGTTCGTCGGAAGCGGTGCTGTCATCAATGCGACAGGTCCGGGAGCAGCCGTTTCCTATGCCATCGCAGGCTTGCTGGTTGTACTGGTTATGCGCATGCTCGGCGAAATGGCAGTGGTGAATCCTGACTCAGGTTCATTCGCTACCTATGCCCATCAGGCAATGGGTCCGCTCGCCAGCTACACGATCGGGTGGCTGTACTGGTTTTACTGGGCCATCGTAATCGCCATCGAAGCGACGGCAGGCGGTGCAATCGTTCACGGTTGGATCCCGGGGCTGCCGGTATGGGCAATCAGCTTGATCTTGACGTTCTTACTGACACTGACCAACATTTTTTCCGTCAAATCGTTCGGTGAATTCGAATATTGGTTTTCACTGATTAAGGTAGTCGCCATCTCGCTGTTCATGCTGTTGGGCGCTGCCATCATCTTTGGCTTCATTCCGAGCATTCCATCGCCAGGACTGGAAAACCTGATTGGCAAAGGCGGCTTCATGCCAAACGGCTTCTCCGCCGTGTTCGTCGGAATCGTGGTATGTATCTTCTCCTTTTTCGGAGCGGAAATCGCGGCCATTGCAGCAGGCGAGACCGAGAATCCAAAGAAAAATGTAGTTATCGCGATTAAAAGCGTCGTTTGGCGCATCCTGCTGTTTTACATTGGGTCGGTGACGATTCTGGTCACATTGCTCCCATGGAATGCGACGGATTTGCTCAAAAGCCCGTATGTCACCATGCTCGACATGCTGAAAATTCCGGCTGCTGCCCAAATTATGAACATGGTTGTGTTGACTTCTGTTCTTTCCTGCCTGAATTCGGCGCTGTACACGAATTCACGGATGCTGTACTCCTTGGCCCAAAAAGGAAATGCGCCACGCGCCCTGCTCAAGGTGAGCAAAAACGGTGTGCCTGTCCGGGCGGTATTGCTGAGCACCGCGTTCGCTTATTTTTGCGCGATCTTCAATTTCGTGTCTCCGGATAAAATCTTTCTGTTTCTCGTAAACGCTTCCGGTGCGATTGCGCTGCTAGTTTACTTGGCGATTGCCGTCTCGCATATCATCCTTCGCAAGCGTTTGCAAAAATCGGCTCAACAAGAGATGACACTGAAAATGTGGGGCTTCCCGTATTTGACGTATGTGACCATTGCGGCGATGTTCGTGATCCTGATCGCGATGCTGTTCATCGATTCCATGCGTTCGCAGATTTTACTGACGCTTTTAATCACTGCGGTGACCATTGGGGTATACTTTATCACCAAGAAAAAACGAACCGAGCCGGCAGACGAATCCGGACATCAAGAAGAACGCATAAGCTAATTGCCTTGTTGCATGCAGGTCGAGTGGAGAGAGAATTCTCCTCCCGATCTGCTTTTTTGTTTTGCGTACACTTCATGGCATTTTTCTCCAAAATTTACTGTAATCATTTTCCTTCTTCTCCGTCTTAGGTAGGAGAGGCATTCAGTCAAGCGGCCGTTCACGTTGATGTGAAAAACTGGCAAACTTGTAACTGCAGCACTCGGAATCGATGTGGAGGAATGATGATGAAGAAGAAAGCACTTATTGGGTTATCCGCTTTGCTATTGCTGAGCGCGGGGTGTGGGCCAGCTCCGGCGGCACCGGAAGCGGCAGCGGGACCAGCAGGAAAAGTCGTGGAGCTGGCGGCGGCAACGAAGCCAACCGCTCCGCTGTTCTTATCGGCTACCGGGATTGTGGAAGCCAAACGCGACGTAATCCTCTCGTTCGGGGCGTCGGGAAAAATTGCCAAAATCAATGTTGCAAAAGGTTCGCAAGTGGCACAGGGAAGCGTGCTCGCCTCGCTGGATACGGGGTATTACCAAAAAGCGGTGGAGGCGGCAGCCGGGCAAGTGAAGGAAGCGTCGGCACGCAAAACGCGAAAATTGCAGGGAGCTACACCAGAAGAAATCGCTGCCGCAAAATTGTCGGTGGAACGATCCAAAGTCCGTTTGGAAAAAGCGATCACAGATGTTGCGCAAGGCGAGCGATTGGTACAAGGCGGCGCGATGGCGCAAAGTGAGTTGGATAATTTGAAGATCGAGAAAACGAAAGCGGAGCTAGACGCCAAAGACTCGCAAATTTCACTGGAGAAGCTGATGAAGGGCGCGGAGGCGGATGAGATCGCAAGCGTAAATGCATCGATCACGCAGGCCGCTAGCCAAGTCGCGCAGGCTACAAAGACGCTGCAAGACACGAAGCTGGTGGCTCCATTCGGCGGTACCGTCGTTACGGTGAGCCAAGAGGCAGGCGAGCTGTCGAATCCAGGGCAGGATGTCATCCACCTAGTGGACTTGTCGGAGATGAAGGTAGCGCTTGATGTTGCCAACGACACGATAGACCAGTACAAAGTCGGAACGAAAGTATCGGTCGTAAACCAGAACGGTGAAAAAACAGCAGGTACGGTATCGTTCGTTGCACCAGTCATCGATCAGAAAACGGGCAAGTATCAAGTGGAGATCACGTTCGCCAATCCGAAAGAATCATGGCGAGGCGGGATGCTGGCAACCATTGAAGTGCCCCGCAGCGTTAAGGGCGTCATCGTGCCGTTGGAAAGCGTCGGAATCACCCAGGCGGAGCGTTACGTGATGACAGCTGAAAACGGTGTTGCCACGCGACACGTTGTCACGGTCGGGCAAATCGTCGGCGACAAGATCGAGGTGCTCTCCGGTTTGAAAGAAAATGAACAGGTGATTACAAGCGGCATTACGTACATTGTGGAAGGCGAGAAGGTTGTCGCGAGAGGAGCCAAGTAATGGAGAAGCTGATTCATTTTTTACTTAAGCGAAAATTAATCGTCTACTTATGTACATTCCTGCTCGTTCTCGGCGGAGTCGGCGCACTGCTGTCCTTTACCGTTGCATTCGTGCCGAAAACCAATCTTCCGTATATCTCAGTCAACCTGTCAGGCGGGGCGCTTCCGCCGGAGGAAATGGAAGAAAAAATTACGAAAAAAATTGAGAAAGAGCTGAAGTCGGTCAGCGAAATCATCGATTACACATCGACCTCCAGCAGCGGTTCGGTCCGCATCAGCATCAAAGCGAAGCAGGGCGAGGGAGCTGAGGTCAAGCAAAAAGTCGACAGCATCGTCAACCGTCTGCGCAACGATTTTCCAAAAGAAGTGACCAATGTACTCGTCCAGCAAGACAGCTATGGGGATGAGATGTTGGGCGAGTTAGCGATCGTCGGCGCTTCTCCGCAAGTCATGCTGAATCTAGCTGAAACAAGCATCAAAGACCGGTTGGAGGCGGCAGACGGCGTCAAAACGGTCGAGGTGGACAAAGGCGGCTTCAAAAACGAAGTCTCGATCCGCCTAGAACCGGAACGCTTGATGGCGTATGGCATGACCCCGCAAAGCGTGATGGATCAGCTCCGTCAGGCCAACTGGAAGCAATCGATCGGTACACTCGAAAACAACGGCTATCATACGGTTATTGAAATCGATCATTCGGTTGCCTCCATACCCGAAATTGAACAGATGGCAATCCAGACCCCGCACGGAACGGTCGAGCTCAAACAGCTGGCGACCGTAGAAGACTTGCGCGGAAAATCTGTCGATTCATTGTCGCTCTACCACGGTCAGCCTTATGTGCACATCATAGTGAACCGCAGCAGTGAAAGCGACCTGATCACGACACAACGAAATGTTGATACCGTGATCAATGAAATAAACAAGGAAGCGAACGGCTCGTATAAAATCATTACCTTGTTTGAAGCCGCCTCCTTTGTCGAGACCTCCATCCATAACCTGAGTCGCGAAGTGATGGTGGGCGGTTTGCTGGCGATTGTGATTTTGTACCTGTTCATGCGCAATTTGCGCGTTACCCTGGTCATTGCGGCAACACTGCCGCTCTCCGCACTGATGACCTTCATCGCCATGAAAATTTTCGGCTACAACATCGATGCCGTTTCGCTGATTTCTTTAAGCTTGTCGGTCGGCTTGATCGTCGATGCCGCAATCGTCGTTCTCGAGAGCATCTACCATTTCCGCGAAAAGGGTGAGGAGCTGACCCGAGCGATTATTCTGGGAACAAAAGAAGTGTTGACGCCAGTTCTTTCCTCGCAATTGACGATGGTTGTCGTATTTTTGCCGCTTGTGCTCGCCGACTTTGGCGAGGAATTCCGTCCGATCTTTACGACGATCGCCTTTACGGTAACAGCCGCGATTACTGCTTCCACCATCGCCGCAATCTTCTTCGTGCCGATTTTGGCGGAAAGCTTTTTGGGCAGAGACAAAAACGTTAGTGTCAAAACGAATGAGAAGAGCGTCAGTGCCCGCATGCTTCGACTTTTCCAACGTTTTCTCGGTGCCGCGCTGCGCCATCGGATCAAGACGCTGGTCATCGCCATGGCGTTGTTTGTCGGCTGCTTCTTTTTGACGCCGTTCATCAAGCAAGGCAACTTTATGGATGTCAATGAAAACTTCATTTTTGCCCAGCTCGTGCTGCCAAAAGGGACCAGCATCGAAGCGGCGCGCAATACCGCCAACGAGGCGGAGCAAAATGTGCTGAAAATGAACGATGTCCGTGATGTGTTCGTGGATGTGAACAAGAAAAACATCACGCTGGTGCTTTCCTTGAAATCCAAAGCCGAGCGTGCGCACAGCAAAGATGAGCTTAGTCTGGAATTAAACAATCGTTTAAAAGCAATCAAGGATGTCGACCGCATCGAGACGAATTTTGGCGGGGCGGGCGGGGCAGCTGCCATCCAGCTGCAAGTCGTGGGCAAGGAGCTTGAGCCGGCTGCAAAAGTTACGGCTGACGTGGAAAAAATGTTGGTTTCGATCCCAGGCGTCGTGAACACGCGCAACGACTTTTCCGATGGCTACGAGAAACTAACGCTCGTGCCAAAACAAGATATGATGGAGCGTATGCAGGTGGATGAGCGCGACCTCTTGTCGCAGCTTAGCGGCTTCATCGGTGAACAAACGATCACGACAATTACGATGGATGGCATTGACATCGATGTGAACGCCACCTATCCAGAGGAATGGATGAAGCATCCGGATCAATTGAAGCAAGTGACGATTACGACGAAGACCGGTGCACAAGTCCCGCTGTTTGATTTGGTTGACTGGCGTTACGCCAAATCGCCTTCCTCGCTCAAACATGTAAAAGGGGATCGCGTTATCACCGTTTCCGCGGAAATGGTAGGCACAGATCTCGGTACCGTGGGCAGGGCAATTAATGAAAAACTGCCGACCTTGACGGTGCCTGCAGGCTACAAAGTGGAGCTGGCAGGCGATCTGAAGCAGCAAAGCCAGAACATGACTAGCGGGCTGATCGTATTCGCAGGTGCGATTGCGTTGATTTATGTCATCATGGTCGGACAATTTGGCCGCCTGTCGCATCCGTTCATCATCATGCTGACACTGCCTATGGCATTTATCGGCGTCGTGGTCGGACTGGTTTTGACCCAGCGCGTATTCAGCCTAATGGCGATCGTCGGGGTCACCATGCTGATCGGGATCGTCGTTTCCAATGCGATCTTGCTGATCGATCGGATCAATACGCTCCGCGAGCGCGGCATGGATTTGCAGGAAGCGATTTTGGAAGGCGTGAAAGACCGCGTCCGTCCGGTACTCATGACCAAATTGACGGCGATTCTCGGCATGCTGCCGATGGCGCTGGCGTTCTCAGAAGGCTCAGATTTCCATGCGCCGCTTGCGACCGTCGTCATTTTCGGACTGGTGTTCCACACAATCATTACCTTGATTTTGGTGCCTGTGCTGTATTCACTCTTTGAAGGAACATTCGCACGCATTCGTGCCCGCCGCGCTGCACGGCTGGAGAAACGCAAAGCGCGCGCCACGATTCCGATGATCGAATCATAATGTGAGAGGCAAAAGAGGCTTGCTGTGAGCAGGCCTCTTTGCTTTAGGCTGCGCGGTTGAGTTCGATTGCTTGTTTCTCCTTGGCTCATGGGTCTTTTTCTACTAAAATAAAGGAAAACCCTGTAAAGGGAGGAGCAAAAGGAGGTTTCCCCATGGATTTGCAGCTTACCGGAAAAACGGCGATTGTCCTGGCTTCCACAAAAGGGTTGGGCAAAGCGACGGCCAAGACATTGGCGGTGGAAGGAGCTAACGTTGCCATCTGCGGACGTGACGAGATTGCGCTCGCCGTGACAAGCCAGGAGATTGAGCAGGCCACTGGCCGCGCTCCACTTTCGATGAAAGTAGATGTGCGCAAACCTGAAGAGATAGATCAGCTTGTTCAAGCGACTGTCGAACGGTTCGGGACGGTTGATATTTTGATCGCCAATGCGGGCGGCCCTCCAGCTGGCTCATTCGACCAAATGGCCGATGAACACTGGCAGCTCGCATTTGAGCAAAATTTGCTCAGCTATGTACGCGCCATCCGTGCCGTGCTGCCGCACATGCGCAAACAGCAATTCGGCCGCATCGTAAATTTCACCTCATCTTCGATTAAGGAGCCGATCCCCAGCCTGATTTTGTCAAATACGTTCCGTACCGGCATTGTGGGGCTAGCCAAAACGCTCGCTTCCGAGCTTGGGGGCGATGGCATCTTGATCAATACGGTCGGCCCTGGACGGATTGCGACAGACCGCGTCGCTTCGCTCGACGAACTGGCGGCGGAGCGGCTGCAAACCGACAGAGAGGCGATTCGTAAGCAGATGGAAGAAAAAATCCCGCTCGGCCGCTACGGTGAACCAGAAGAGTTCGCACGAGTCGTGACTTTCCTTGCATCCCCCGCCAACAGCTATGTGACCGGTCAGTCGCTGCTGATCGACGGTGGCATGGTCAAATCGATTTAACGCAAGCATCATCATACATACACGTTTCGATAGGAAGGAGCCAACTCGCATGAGTAAAGAAAGTTCGTTTGACATCGTCTCCAAGATCGAGCTGTCAGAGGTGACGAATGCGATCAACATCGCGTTAAAGGAAATCGAGAACCGCTTTGACTTCAAAGGAAGCAAAAGCAACATCTCGCTGGAGAAAGAAGAGATCGTCGTGCAATCGGATGACGAGTATAAACTGGGTCAAGTGAAGGATGTTCTGCTTAGCAAGCTGATCAAACGCGAGGTATCGGTAAAAAACCTTGAATACGGCAAAATTGAGCCTGCATCCGGTGGCACCGTGCGTCAACGAGTGAAGCTGATTCAGGGGATCGATAAAGATAATGCGAAGCTAATCAACACGATCATCAAAGATTCGGGTGTCAAGGTAAAAGCGCAGATCCAGGACGACCAAATCCGTGTGACAGGCAAAAACAGAGACGACTTGCAGCTGATCATTGCTGCGATCCGCAAGGCCGATTTACCAATTGAGGTGCAATTCATCAATTATCGCTAGGACAAATTGTGATTCTATCTTTCTCCCTTTCCGCGTATGCATGTACTAAATGGCTTTGGAAAGGGAGAAGGAAGAATGAAAGTATTCATTATCAATGCCAGACAACTGATGATCGGTGCTGCCGTTCTCTTCGCCGTACTTATTGCGGGAATCGTACTTTTGCTAAGAGAGCCTCTTGATTCTTCAAGTTCTTCACTAAGTGAACCGACCAGTACGACATCGACGAGCGAGGCGGCTGAGCAGCCAATGGGGTTTGATTTGCCGAAGCTTGCTATGGATGTCACCATGCAAGACAGCGACAAGGCAGACGTCAAGCTCATTACCGAAAACTTTGAGTTTGTCGGTGACGGGAAAGACGAACTGAACGGCATCGTTCACGGAAAAGGCCACGCCCACATTTATTTGGATGGGAAGATGATCGCCCAGGTGTTCGATTCCGAATTCATTTTATCCAAGCTGCCAAAAGGGGAGCATGACCTGCGCGTTGAGCTTGCCTACGGTAACCACACGCCTTACCATGTAGAAGCGTCACAGAAGCTGGTGGTTAAATAAACGATTGGCGTGAAGCGTTCCGTCTGCGGCGGGCGCTTTGTTTTTGCGGTTACAAAGAAAACAGCAAAAAAAATAGCAGGGGAGAGATCCCCTGCTAGGTTTGGTCATGCTAATACAGATAAGAATTTATAAAATTTTTATCCAGTATAAGTGCAACCGCGGCTTAAGCCAAAAGCTTGGCGGAGCCAGGTTTTCTAATATCGATGGCTCGCTTCAAATGCAGCGATTTTATCTTCCTGCTGCAAGGTGATCCCGATGTCATCGAGACCGTTGAGCAGGCAGTAACGGCGATATTCATCGACTTCAAAGTCGTAGGACAAGCCGTGGTTGTCAGTGATGGTTTTCGCTTGCAGATCGATGGTCAGCTCATACTTCGCATGTTGATTGGCACGGTTGAACAGCTCATCTACTTGCTCTTCGGACAGCTTGATTGGCAGCATACCGTTTTTAAAGCAGTTGTTGTAGAAGATGTCGGCAAAGGACGGCGCGATGACTGCGCGGAAGCCGAAATCGTTCAATGCCCATGGCGCATGCTCACGGGAGGAGCCGCAGCCAAAGTTATTGCGTCCGAGCAAAATGGTGGAGTTGCGGTATTCCGCCGTGTTCAGGACGAAATCTTTGATTTCTTCGCCTTCAGGCGTGAAGCGCCATTCGTAGAACAAATATTGACCGAATCCGGTGCGCTCGATGCGCTTCAGAAATTGTTTCGGGATGATTGCGTCCGTATCCACGTTTACGCGATCGAGTGGTGCGGCGATGCCTGTGAGGGTTACAAAAGCTTCCATTGGTACTATCTCCTTTCACGTATCCGTGGATTATGCAGTCACTGTTTCTTTCAACCATTCACGCACATCGACGAAATGTCCGGCGATTGCAGCGGCAGCGGCCATTTCCGGCCCAACCAGATGTGTGCGGCCATCGCGACCTTGGCGTCCTTCGAAGTTGCGGTTGGAAGTGGAGGCGCAACGGTCACCTGGTTCCAAAATGTCTGGGTTCATCGCCAGGCACATCGAGCAGCCGGACTCGCGCCATTCAAAACCTGCTTCGATAAAGATTTTGTCGAGACCTTCTTGCTCAGCGCGCTCTTTTACAGCTTGGGAGCCAGGGACGACGATCGCGTTGACGGAAGGGGAGACTTTGCGTCCTTTTGCTACGGCAGCAGCACGGCGCAAGTCTTCGATCCGTCCATTTGTACAGGAGCCGATGAACACACGGTTGATCGCAATGTCGGTCATTTTCGTGCCCGGTGTAAGACCCATGTATTTCAGTGCGTCTTGCGCAGCTTTACGCTCAGCGACAGTAGTGAAATCTTCTGGATTTGGCACAGTGTTGTTGACGTTCGTTCCCATGCCTGGGCTGGTGCCCCAAGTTACTTGCGGTTCGATGGAAGCGGCTTCGATGACAACGCGGGTATCATACTGTGCGCCTGGATCGGTTACAAGTGTTTTCCAATCTTCTACAGCTGCGTCGAAAGCTTCGCCTTGTGGCGCGTTACGGCGGCCTTTCAAATAGTTGAAGGTCGTTTCATCCGGTGCGATCAGACCAGCGCGTGCGCCTGCCTCGATGGACATGTTGCAAACGGTCATGCGCTCTTCCATTGTGAGCTTTTTGATCGCGTCGCCTGTATACTCGATTACATAGCCGGTTGCGAAATCGGTTCCCCATTTGGCGATGATCGCGAGGATCAAGTCTTTTGCGGTTACACCTGGGAGCAGGTCGCCATCGACATGAACTTCCAGTGTTTTCGGTTTGGATTGCTGCAAGCACTGCGTTGCCAGTACGTGTTCAACCTCACTGGTACCAATCCCGAAGGCGAGTGCGCCGAATGCGCCGTGTGTGGACGTATGGCTATCACCGCAAACGATCGTTTTGCCTGGATGAGTCAGGCCGAGCTCTGGTCCGATAACGTGAACGATCCCTTGATCCGGGCTGTTCAAGTCAGCCAGCGGCACGTCGAATTCTTTACAGTTGGCAGTCAGTGTCTCCATTTGCTGACGGGAGATTGGGTCTTTTACGTTGAAGCGATCAGCGGTCGGGACGTTGTGGTCCATCGTCGCGAATGTCAGATCAGGTCTGCGCACTTTGCGGCCGGCGAGACGAAGACCTTCGAATGCTTGAGGAGATGTTACTTCATGCACGAGGTGCAGGTCGATATAGAGAAGCGAAGGTTTGCCTTGTTCTTCATGGATAGCGTGGCGATCCCAAATTTTTTCAAATAATGTGCGAGGTTTCGACATCGATGGTTCCTCCTAACAATTGACATGAACGTTTGAAAAGTTTGACTTTTCCGTCGTTCACTTGTGATAGATCAAATTTTACTTGAGTATGGAAGATAGATCAAAGATATAATAGTTATAAGCCGTATAGGTATTGGCTATAAAGGAGTACGTCTATGGAATTACGACAAATTCGCTATGTTTTGGCGGTGGCGGAAGAGCAGAGCTTTTCCCGCGCTGCTGCCAACCTTCATTTGGCTCAGCCTTCACTAAGCCAGCAGATTGCTAAGCTGGAAAAGGAGTGGGGCGTGCAACTGTTCCACCGCCTCCCCCACCATGTCGAGCTGACGGATGCAGGAGAGCGCTTTGTGCAAGTGGCGCGGCCGCTCTTGGATCAGGCGGAAGGATTGGAGCGGGAGATGCGCGGCTATGCTAGCGGTGAGATCGGCAAGCTGTTTGTGGGTAGTCTGCCGATCACAGGTGCGTACGTGCTGCCACAGGTCATCTCGGAATTCGCCAGCCGCTATCCAGGCGTCGAGCTGCACTTGGTGGAGGAGACATCCAGCATGCTCGAGCATCTGCTCGCCGTGGGTAAACTGGATGTCAGCTTGTTGACGATGCCGATCGAGGCACCGACGATCGTACATGAGACGGCCATCATCGAAGAGATTTATCTCGCCGTGCCGCCGGCGCATCCGTTGGCGGGAAAAAAAGAAATCGATCTGGCTGAGTTGGAAAGCCAGCCGTTTGTTCTATTAAAGGAAGGGCAGGGATTCCGCCAAATTTCCTTGCGGCTTTGCGAGAAAGCGGGCTTCAAGCCGCGCATTGTATTCGAGAGCTCAAACATCCAGACAGTGCAGTCGCTGGTGGCCGCAGGGATGGGCTTTTCCTTTGCGCCAGCGATGATTACCGAATCGTCTTGGACGAACAATGCGCCTGTCTATGCGCGGCTCACAACGAGGCCGACGCGGACGCTTGTCGTTGCTTACCGCAAGGACAGGCAGCTGTCGCGCCCGACAGAAGCCTTCATCCAGCTTTTAAAGGAAAAAGCGTACGACAATGAAATGCAAGTATGATAAACTGAGGAAAATTGGCAGTTCGCCGAAACGAGCGAAACGAAAGGGTGGGAATGATGGTAGAAATCAAAGCAGAAGACGCGTTCCAGCAGGCAATCGCCCAGGACAAGGTGGTTGTGGTGAAATTTTTTACGACATGGTGCCCGGATTGCCACCGTATCGATCCGTTCATGCCGGATGTCGAGGAAGCGTACAAAGAAAAGCTGACGTTTGTTGAGGTCAATCGCGATACGCTGCCTGAGCTCTCGCAATCGCTCGAGATCATGGGAATCCCAAGTTTCGTTGCCTTTCAAAACGGCAAGGAGCTGATCCGCTTCGTTAGCAAGCTGGCCAAAAGCCGCGAGGAGATCGAGCAGTTCCTCGACCGCGCCATACAAGTGAGCGAAGCGCTGAAGCAAGCATAATCATAGAAAGCGGAAGGGAACCTGGCATCTGGCTGTCGGGTTCCTTTTGCGTGTGATTCGAATACGTTTTTCGATTGAAGTGACGGGAGGGAGCTTGAGCGATGATTGCATTGCACAAAAAAGGAGAATGGCTGGAAGGTACGCTGGATAAGCGGTATGCGGGCATTCCATTGGGACAGCTCTTGCGGGAGCAGTGGAAATGGCCAAAGAAAACCGTCCATCTGTTATTTCAACATAAAGAGCTGTTATTAGATGGAAAGCCCGTCTCACAGCTTGCGGTGGGAGCGGCAGGCCAAAAGCTGGCTGCTCGCTTGCTTGCGCCGGAAGAGCTTGGCATCGAACCGGTGCATGGCGATCTGGCAGTGCTCTACGAAGATGACCATCTGTTGATCGTCAACAAACCCGCATTTTTGCTGGTGCATCCGACAGAGCCCGGGCACCGACTGACACTTGATCATTTGGTGGCTGGCTATTTTACCGCGAACGGGATCGAAAGCAAGGTGCGCCACATTCATCGGCTCGACCAAGACACGTCTGGTGCTGTGTTGTATGCGAAGCACGCGCTGGCGGGTGCGTATCTGGATGAAGCACTGCGCGTACGCAAGGTGAAACGGACCTATCTCGCTTATGTCCACGGCAAGCTGAAACAAAAGTCAGGCACGATCGACAAGCCGCTCGGCAAAGACAGGCACAACCCGGCGCGCAGGCGCGTGACACCGGGCGGCGAGACGGCCATCACGCATTATCGTCTGGTCGAACAGTATACGGCAGCGGCCAAACTTACCTGCCAGCTGGATACAGGGCGAACGCACCAAATTCGCGTGCACCTAAGCGACCTCGGTCATCCGCTGATCGGTGACACACTTTATGGCGGCAAAGCAGCTGGCTTGGACCGACAAGCGCTGCACGCGGCCTCGCTGTCTCTCATCCATCCGTTCGGAGGAGCTACGGTACAAGCCGATGCGCCGTTGCCGGAAGAGCTGATTGAGCTGGAAAAAGTTCTGCAAAACTCGCGCGCCTAACGCACGATGCCGTGGGGCGCGTGAATAGACTGCCATGGAATGAAAAATCGTTTCGAAAGAGTGGGTACAGCGATGAGAAAACCCCGAATCGGCATTCTGACATGGCGGCAAGGCGTGCGGTTTGCAGAGCCCGCTTATTTCAGGCGCCTGCTGGCAGCTGGTGAGCAATTGGGCGCGACTGTCTATTTATTTTCGCCGCAGGATGTCTCTTTTGCGAGCAAGGAAGTAAAAGGCTACACCCGCACCGCAAAAGGCTGGGAGGCACGGCAGTTTGGCTGGCCAGACGTGGTGATCGACCGGTTTCGCTATACGCCAACGCAGGCGTTCAAAGACTATGTGGCTTTTCGAAAAAAGCAGTCGTTTCTGTACGCCAACAACCGGCTCGCAAACAAATGGAAGGTGCATCAGGTCTTATGGCGCGATCCTGCGATGCACCGTTGGCTTCCGGAGACGGTCAACTATTCCCGTGCTGGACTGAAGGAGATGATCGGCCGTCATCCGCAGCTCTACATCAAGCCGAGCAACGGTACAGGCGGTCGCGGCATTCTCTGCATGAAGCGGACGAAGCAAGGGTACCGTCTGCTTGGCCGGGATAGCAAACGAACAAAGGTCGAGAGCGTTCAACCGAATTGGCAGCTAGCTGCCGGAAAGGTGTCGAGCTGGGTGAACAACGGTTTGTTTGTGATCCAGCAAGGATTGAATCTCGATCTCATCCCAGGCCGTTCTATCGACATGAGGCTTTTGATTCAAAAAAATGAGCATGGTGAATGGAGCATTACCGGTCAAGGCATGCGTATTGGCGGGGCGAAGAGTGCGACAGCCAATCTGCATGGTGGCGGTAAAGCGATGCGGGTCAGACCGTTTCTGGAAGGTCATTTTTCGGCAGGACAGACGGATTACATCATGCAGGAATGCGCGCATCTGGCCAAACAGACGGCGAACACAATCGAGCAGCATTTCGGTCGAATGATGGAGCTTGGGCTTGATATCGGTATTGATGTGAAGGGTAACGTATGGCTGATCGAGGTGAATCCGAAGCCAGGGCGGGAAATTTTCCGTGAGCTGGGCGCGATGGATACTTACAAGCAAGCGATCCAGCGTCCGTTGCAGTATGCGCTGCACTTGGCTGCGACACGCGAGAAAGAGAAGATGCGAGCAATTTAGCATCAAATCTAGTGAAAAGGCATTTGCTTCTCAGAAATTAAACAGCCGTGAGCGCCAGTTAGAAAAAGGCGAGCGGCTGTTTTTTACTTTGTGGACGTGCTATCATTTTCCAATAACGTTAATTTCGTGAAACTGATAAGCAAAAGATAGCCAAATGCTACGCCGCAGATTTTGGATAGCGATGATTGATGGGAATGTTTCAATAAATCAAAAAAAGGAACGGTGCTACGATGATTCTACGAAATATCGAGGAAAAAGACTTTTATGAGATCATCCCTGTCATCAATGATTGGTGGGGCGGCAGACAAATGGCGGACATGCTGCCCAAGCTGTTTTTCATTCATTTTCAATCGACGAGCTTTCTGATGGAAGAAAACGGTTCCGCCGTCGGGTTTCTTATCGGGTTTCGCTCTCAGTCAATAGTAGGAGAGGCGTACATTCATTTTGTCGGCGTGCATCCGGAGTATCGGACAAGCGGGATCGCGCGGCGCTTGTACGAGACGTTTTTCGCAGCGGTGAAGGAAAAAGGCTGTCATACCGTTCGTTGTGTCACATCGCCTGTCAACCGTACCTCGATTCAGTTTCATCGTAAAATGGGATTCGAGATCGAGCAGGGCGCGAAGGAAATCGACGGGATCGCGGTGACCCCCAATTATGACGGGAACGGAAATGATCGCGTCCTGTTTGTGAAACGGTTGTGACGTTTGTGTCAGAATGTTCACAACGGAGCAACTCCCATTGTTATAAAATGGAAGAGTATAACAGCGTCAAAGGGGGCGTCGCTTATGGATTGGCAAGAAAAGCTGAAAAAACGGGTCGTGTACCAGATTCCTGGCATGGAGCAAGCCGACGTGATTAAGGATGTTTTGTACAAAACAGCAGGAGACGATAAACTGACGCTGGATGTGTATTACCCGGCTGATCGCCAAAAGGATGTTCCGCTGCCCGCTGTCATCTTAATTCATGGCGATGCCCCGTGGGAGATGCTAAAGACGATCAAAGATGGCGGACAATTCGTCTCTTGGGGACAGCTAGCCGCGGCAAATGGGTTGATCGGCATTACGTTCACACATCGTGCTTCGGAACGTTTTCAAGATTTGGCCGGACCGAAGGAGGATATTGTGGACCTGTTTACCTTTGTGCAAGAGCAAGCGGAAGCGTTTTCGATTGACGCTCGACGAATGGTGATCGTAGCTTTCTCCGCCGGTGGCCCAACTGCCTTTTCTGCAGTCTTGCAACAAAAGCCCGAATGGCTGAGAGGAATCGTGTCCTACTATGCTTTGATGGACATCGAAGGCTTGCGCGAACACGTGCCGGACGCGCCGGAAGAGTGGTATTCTCGCTTCCGAGCCGCAACCTATCTTGCGAGCGAGCCGAATAAGATTCCGCCAATACTGATCGTGAAAGCGATGCTCGACAGCCCTTTCTTCAACGAATCGATCGACCGTTTCGTCAAACACGCCGAAGAGGCAGCGGTTCCGCATCAATTGCTTATCCATCCGAATGGCCAGCATGCCTTCGATGTGCGGGATGATGATGAAACATCGCGTTCGATCATCCAAGAAACGCTTGGGTTCATCAAACAGCGCTTACAAAGTGAATAAACGAATTAGCCGCCAAGGGAAGGCGGCTTTTTTCATTCGATAAAAAGTAGATTGTTTCTTAGCAATGAACATGCTACAATCACTTTGTTCAAACATCCTACGTTTGGAGGTTTACGGAATGGAATTTGAAAAACCGGTGCGCTCCTCATTGGCAAAGCAGGTTGTGACCCAATTGGAGCAGCTGATCGAATCGGGAAAATGGGCCGTAGGGATGAAAATTCCTGCAGAGCCGGAACTGGTTGAGCAGTTGGGTGTGAGCCGCAATACGGTTCGCGAAGCGTTGCATGCCCTGATTCATAACGGTTTGTTGGAAGCAAGGCAGGGGGATGGGACGTACGTGCGGGCATCGACCCATTTTGAAGCGGCGCTGCTGCGTCGACTCCGTGGCTCTGAGATCGGCGATATTTTGGAAGTGCGCTATAGTTTGGAGCGCGATATAGCCAGGCTTGCCGCCGTTCGTCGCACAGACGAAGATTTGACTCTGATCCGCGATGCCCTTTCGCTGCGCAATGAACGGGTGGGTGATAACGAAGCTTTTGTGGAGGCTGATTTCGCTTTTCACATCGCGCTGGCGACGGCAACGCATAACCCGCTCTTGCTCGATTTGTACAAGTACATGTCCGAACATGTGCAGAAGACGATTGCCCACGTCGGGTCCCTTGAGCTCGCGAATGTCAAGGATCAAAAAGCGATCCATGCCGACTTGCTCGTGGCGATCGAACAGCAAGACCCTATCGCAGCTGAAAAAGCGGCATGCAGCTTCATCGAAGCGCTGCAGGAGGGATGGGCTGCCATGAACGAGCAGAGAGAGGAGTGAAACCATGCAAAATCAAACCATTACCGTCGCACAAGTGAAGCCGTTGAATCGGGCTATGCTATTGGCCGCGATCCTGCTGGTTGCCTGCAACTTGCGGCCGACCATCACCTCGGTAGGACCGCTGGTGGGACTCATTCGGACGGACACCAGCATCAGCAACGGCCTGGTAGGCTTCATCACGACGCTGCCGCTGCTCTCCTTTGCCTTCCTATCCCCTTTAGCACCCAAACTTGCACATCGGTTCGGCAACGAATGGACGATTTTTTCCGGCCTGATCGTACTCATTGCCGGAACGTTACTCCGTTCAACCGGGGAAATCATCTCGCTGTTTGTCGGCACTGCGCTGATCGGGAGCGGAATCGCAATCTTCAATGTACTTTTGCCAAGCATCGTAAAGCAGACGTTTTCTGATCGTGTCGGGCTCATGACGGGTCTTTACTCCATGGCGATGTCTGTCTTCGCCGCGCTCGCCTCCGGACTCAGCATTCCGCTGGCAGTCGGTCTGCAGCTCGGTTGGGAAAGCGCACTCGGCTATTGGGCGCTGCCCGCGGTAGTAGCGACTGTTTTCTGGCTGCCGCAGCTGCGAAGACGCTCGTCAGGCCGACAAACTATGGCGGTTCAAGGCCAAGAACGTTCACTATGGAAATCGGGCCTTGCCTGGCAGGTCACGTTTTTCATGGGATTGCAATCGTTTCTGTTTTATTGCACGGTGGCATGGCTTCCAGCGATCTTGCAAGCACACGGCATGAGTGTGTCGATGGCAGGGTGGATGCTCTCACTCTTGCAGTTTGCCGCTTTGCCCGTCAATTTCGCGATTCCAGTCATTGCTGATCGGCTGTCAAATCAAAAGGTGCTGGTCGTCATCGTCGGACTCTTTTATTTGTTCGGGATCGCTGGACTGTTGATTGGTAGCGGTGAGACTATGCTGATCGTCTCCATCGTTTTGCTCGGGTTGGGGCAAGGGGCGAGCATCAGCCTTGCATTGGTGCTAATCGGTCTACGTGCGGCCAATGCCAGTCAGGCGGCCAAGCTCTCCGGCATGTCGCAGTCGGTTGGGTACTTGCTCGCGGCGCTCGGGCCGACACTGGTCGGATTCCTGTTTGACCAGACCCATGAATGGAGCACGCCGCTTACGATGCTGCTCGTCGTAAGCGTTGCTCTGATCGCCGCTGGCTTGGGGGCAGGGCGCAATCGACATGTATAACAAGCTAGAGCTTGCTTGCAACGGTCGAAGTTTGATCGGAACCATCGGGAAACGCCAATCCTGATGGTTTTTTTTGTAGGTTCCGTTCAGGAAGAAAACCGGCGGAAGCAAGTCGGTTTAAAAGGATGACCCCAAGTGAGGAAGCGATGGCGATCTTGATGACATCAGGAATGAGAAACGGAATGATGCCGAATGCGATGGCTTTCGACCAAGGTAGATTCAGCATGAATTTGAGCTGGATTGTTCCAAGCGCGTAAATGATCACTAACCCGAGCAGGTTGGCAAGGAACGCTTTCCAGACGGCAATCCGGCCTTTCTCTACAATCAGTCCGATCACGAAGACGGCTGGCAGAAAGGCGAGTAGATAGCCCCCTGTTTTTCCGAAAATCGTCTGAAGGCCGCTCTGAAATCCGGCAAACACGGGAACGCCAATCGCTCCTAAAATGAGATAAACAAGGACCGATACGCTTCCCCAACGACTGCCGAGCAAAAGGCCAGTTAAGCAAATCGCAAATACTTGCAACGTGAAAGGTACCGGCCCGACCGTAAAGGATAGCTGGGCACAAACGGCGATAATAGCAGCAAAGAGAGCGGCAAGATTGATCATTTTGATGCGATTTTTAGACATGTTACCCTCCTTTTGTTAACTGATTTATTAAAACGGTTGACACATATTGATAGAATGGTAGAATAACCATGAATTGTCAACTTAATTTTACGAATGGTTAACAAATAGGGGGCGACGTTGTGGATCGAATGGTACGTGTGCGTGATTGGAGTGGCTTGGCAAAAGAAGTGTTGGGTGGGCGGCCGATTTCACGGGAGGAAGCTCTGGCGATCCTTCACTCATCCGACGAAGAACTGCTTGAGGTCTTACAGGCGGCTTTTTTGATTCGTAGCACCTATTATGGGAAAAAAGTAAAACTGAACATGATCATCAACGCAAAATCAGGGTTATGTCCAGAGGATTGCGGCTATTGCTCGCAGTCCATTGACTCGAAAGCACCGGTCAGCAAGTATCCGTTGCTTAGCAAGGAGACGATTCTAAAAGGCGCTTCGGAAGCGATTCGACGCAAGGCCGGTACATACTGTATTGTCGCTTCCGGCAGAAGGCCAACGGATAACGAGATCGACCAGGTGGTCGGGGCAGTTGAGGAGATCCGAGCGACCACCGATTTGAAAATTTGCTGCTGCCTCGGTTTTCTGGATGAGAAGCACGCAACAAAGCTTGCAGTCGCTGGCGTACATCGCTATAACCATAACTTGAATACAAGCCGGGAGCAGTACCCGAAGATTACTTCCACACATACCTATGAGGATCGCGAGGATACCGTCATGCAGGTGAAGCAAGCGGGGATTTCGCCTTGTTCCGGGGCGATTTTTGGCATGGGTGAAAGCGACCTAGAAGCGGTAGATATCGCATTTTCGCTGAAAGAGCTGGATGTCGATTCGATCCCGTGCAACTTTTTGCATGCAATCGAGGGGACGTTGTTGGCGGGGCGCAAGGAACTGAATCCGCGTCAGTGCTTGCGACTTTTGGCTATGATGCGGTTCGTCAATCCAACTAAGGAGATTCGGATCTCAGGAGGGCGCGAGGTGAATTTGCGTTCGTTGCAGCCACTGGGTCTGTACGCGGCGAATTCGATTTTTGTAGGCGATTATTTGACAACGGAGGGGCAGGAGCCGACGGAAGACTGGGGTATGATAGAGGATTTGGGCTTCGAGATCGAGAATTGTGCTTTGTAACATTACGGATGGATGTTCAAGTGAGCAATCTGAAAGAAACCAATGCATGGTTAATATGCTAAGATTATGAAGAGGAACGTAAGGGAAGCTACATAGTGATAAAGGTTTCAACAATTCAAAGATAACTTCATTGTGGAGGGATGGACATGAGCCAAAACAATGCAACAAACAAAAGCGTAGCGCAAGTAGGTGAACGCGAAATTGTGATCACCCGCGTATTTAATGCACCACGTGAGCTTGTGTTTGATGCTTGGACGAAAGAGGAGCACCTGTCGAAGTGGTGGGGCCCTCAAGGTTTTACGACGACGTTTCAGAAGTTTGAGATGAAACCTGGTGGTACATGGCAGTTTATCATGCACGGTCCTGATGGCGTAGATTATCCCAACACCAACGTCTTTGTTGAGATTGTGAAACCCGAACGAATCGTCATCAAACATGCTGTGTTTCCCCATTTTATGGCGACAGCAACCTTAGAAGATCTGGATGGAAAGACCAAGCTCACGTATCGCACGGTTTTTGAAGAGAATGACGCTGTATTCGATAAGGTGAAAACTTATGCCGTCCCGGGTGCCGAACAGACCATGGATCGTCTGGAGGAGCATTTGGCAAGTATGGCTTAAAAGGAAGAAGTATATTTATTTTATTAAAGGTTAGATTGGCCCGGGGCAGAAGCCTCGGGTTTTTTGCCGTTCTCCCAAAAAGCCGCGGCGGAGCCCGTTTTTTCCACTCAAATACCTAGTACACAATAATTTCTCGAACGAAATGTTAATTAAGAAAACTTTTTACTTGCCAAACCATATTCCGAAGGAGTAAGATACCAAATGTGAAAATAATATTTCGTGCACGAAATATATAACGGGGGATTTATATTGTGAGTAAACCGGCGACCATACGTAACTCGATACGTAAGCTGACCAAACTCTACAATATCGCCGTATCCAAGGAATTATCTGAGCTCGGCTTCACAATGCCGCAGATGATGGTCATCAAGGAGATCATACAGGAGCGTAAAACGATCGGTCAGATCAGCAAAGCGCTGGACTTGTCGTACAGTACGGTTTCCGGGATCATTGACCGTTTGGAGAGGGGTGGTTTTGTAGCAAGGGTAAAAGACCAGCAAGACAGACGGGTCATTTGGATCGAACGCACGTGCAAGCTCGAGGAGAACTCCGATCGACTGAACGTTTATCAGGAGACCTTTTACGCAGAAATGCTGAGTGGTGTCACGGAAGAAGAAATTGACTCGTTTATTCGAACTCTTCAAATCTTAATTAATCATATGGAGAAGAAAGCAGAGGAGAAATCATGAAGAAAAAGGGAAGCCTATACGTCATTTTGATTTTGATGGTGCTGGTCTGCGGCGGTGTCGGTGGCTATTACTGGTACCAAGGCGCTAACTATATCTCGACGGAAGACGCGCGACTGACCGGAGATATTTATCGCGTCATGCCGAAAATGTCCGGAAAACTGATGCAATTGAATGTACAGGAAGGCGACTCGGTTATCGCTGACCAGCCTGTCGGTCAAGTCGACAGCTCCAATCTCGCTACCAACTTGCTCGATAACGCGGTTCTGCGCGCTCCGATCACGGGAAAAGTGATCAAAACGCAGGCAAAAGTCGGTGAAGTCGTGGCGGCAGGACAACCGATCGCCATGGTTGTCGATAAAAATTCGCTGTATTTGTCCGCTAATATTGAAGAGACGAATCTGAGCCGGCTTCATGTAGGGGAAGTTGTTGATTTTACCGTAGATGCGTTCCCTGGCAACCACTTTACAGGGAAATTATCTGAGATCGGTGAGGCGACGAACTCCACGTTTTCCCTGCTGCCTGCAACAAGCACAAGCGGAAACTTCACAAAGGTAACACAACGCATTCCGATCAAAATTGCCATTGACAGTACAAATGGCATCGAGCTGTCGCCCGGTATGAGTGCCGTTATCAAAATTCATGTGAAGGGAAACTAAGGTGAAACCATTATGAAAAAGATCACAATGAAAAAACATCAAAATATAGCGATGTATGCAGCGGTTCTTTCGCTTTCGGTTTTGTTCGCCGGGTGTAGCGCTGATAACGGTACTGTAGGTCAGGCCGTTGGCAATCCTGTCGTTCAAGTCATCAAAGCAGGCAATCTGACCGGCAACCAGCTGATGATCAGCGGGAAAGTAACGCCGAACCAAGAAGTGCAAGTCGTGTCCAAAGTCGCCGGCCGCGTTTCAACGGTCAGTGTCGACGAAGGAAGCATCGTCAAAGCGGGCGATGCATTAGTGAAGCTGGAAGCGGACGACTACAACCAGCAGGTGATCCAGGCGAGAGCGGCGCTGGCAAGCGCGCGTGCAAAGCTGGCTGACACCAAGGCAGGTACTCGTTCCGAGGAAATTCAACGTCAAAAGAGCGGTCTCGAAAGCTCGAAAGCCGCGTATGACAATGCGCAAAAAACACTTGAACGCACGAAATCGCTGTTTACGAGCGGTGCGGTGTCCCAAACGGATTTGGAAAAAGCGCAATTGGCGCTGGAGCAAGCCAAATCGGGTTACGAGCAGCTGCAAGCCCAGCTGCAGCTTTCCGAGAACGGTCCGACAGGCAATACAATCCAAGCGTTGCAGGCGGAAGTGGATCGCTTGAATTCGTCTGTCCAGCTGGCTGAAATTTCAGTGAACAATACAACGGTGAAATCGCCGATCGCAGGGATTGTTGCCAAACGTTCGATCGATCCGGGCGAACTGGCAACACCGGGTGCACCGTTGTTCACTGTAGTTGACATGAAAACCGTGCAAGTGCAGTTCTCCGTCAACCAAGATCAGATCAACCTGATTCAACCAGGCGCGACCGTTGAGATGAAAACCAATTCGATTCCGGACAAAACGTTCAAAGGGACGGTTATTTTCATCAGCCCGATCTCTGACGCGGGCACTAATACGTTCCCTGTAAAAGTCAAGGTAGACAATGCGCAAGGACTGCTCCGCTCCGGCATGATCATGGATGCGACCATCGGCACGTCCGCAAACGCAACGCGCATCGAGGTTCCAACTTCCTCGCTCGTGAAGGATTCCGATAAAACCTATCTCTATACCGTGACAGATGGCGTTGCTCATCGGGTTGAAGTGAAAACCGAAGACAAGGATGCCAACTGGTCGTATGTAACGAACGGATTGGATCAAGCCAGCCAAGTCATCGTCAACCCTGGCAGCCAACTGAAGGATGGAGACAAGGTTACAGTGAAGTAAGGGGGATCGTGCGATGGCAGAACAAAAGCAGTCAATGTGGCTCGTACTGATCGCAATTATCCTCGGTACGTTTGTAGCGGTTTTGAATAACAGCTTGATCAACGTTGCACTGCCGCAATTAGTCAACGTGTTTGGGTCCGATACCCAGACGATCCAATGGGTATTGACAGGATATATGCTGTCGTCCGCCGTCGTCATCCCGATGAGCGGGTTTCTCGGAGGACGGTTCGGCAACAAGTTTATGTTTGTCGGTTCCTTAATTGCTTTTATGATTGGTTCTTTGCTTTGCGGATTGGCGTGGAGCGACTCCAGCCTGATCTTTTTCCGGGTTTTGCAAGGATTGGGCGGCGGCTTGATCATGCCGATCGGGATGACGTTCATTTATGCGTCGGTTCCGCGTGAAAAAATCGGGATGGCGCTCGGATTGTGGGGGGTAGCCGCGATGGCCGCCCCTGCCATCGGTCCGACGCTCGGCGGTTATTTGATCGATATTTTCAGCTGGCGACTGCTGTTTTTAATTTGTGTGCCGGTCGCTTTGTTCGCGATCGTCATGTGTTCCTCGCTTTTGCGCGAGACGCCGAAAAATACGTCCCTGAAGCTCGACAAAGCGGGCGCGATCCTATCGGTCATCGCCTGCGGGTCACTGTTGTTTGCCTTGAGTAAAGGGCAGTCGGAGGGCTGGACATCGTTTTATATCGTCAGCTTTCTGCTCGTAGCCGTCTTCTCGCTGATTTTGTTCATCTGGGTGGAATTGCATGTGGAATCCCCACTGCTTGATTTGCGCCTGTTCAAAATCACGCCGTTCACCGTCAGCGTCATTACGGCGAGTATGGTCATGATGGGGATGATGGGCGGTACGTTCCTGATGCCGCTGTATTTGCAAAACATCCAAGGCTTGACGCCGATGCAGTCCGGTCTGTTGCTGATGCCGCAATCCATCGCTATGGCGCTGATGATGCCGATCAGCGGGCGGCTGTTTGATAAATTCGGCGTCATCCCGCTCGGTCTGGTCGGATTGACCGTAATGGGTGTGACGACGGTTGAACTGCACAATCTGGCGCAGGACACGCCGAACCATTGGCTCGATGTGGTGCTGACGATCCGCGGGATCGGTATCGGCTTGTGTATGATGCCACTCTCGACGGTAGGGATGAATAGCGTGCCGAAGCATATGGTCGGCCTCGCCTCGCCATTGTCCAACGTTATCCGGCAGGTGTTCGCTTCCTTCGGGATCGCGCTCTTGACCGCTGTCATGCAATCTCGCCAAACGAGTGTAGGCGCGAGCATCAATGATTCGGTTTCGGTCACCAACGATACGGCGTCTTCCTTCATCACGACCATGTCGGCTGTTTACCAGCAGTCGGGCGTTGATGCAGCTACCGCAAAAGCGGGTGCAATGACCATGTTGGGCGGGCTGATCCAGAAGGAAGCAGCGGTCCGCGCGATCGCTGACACATTCCTTGTTTCGGCTATACCTATCTTTATCTCCATCCCACTTTTAATCTTTTTTGTGAAACGAAAAAAACCGGCTGAAACTACGGAACAAGGGGCAACGCGTTAATGCCCCTTGCCGCTTTCGGGCGGTTTTCTTTTTTGAACAAACGAATTTTGCAAATCTTTTTATTACGGTTCGCCTACTATTTCGATGATATAATATAGCAAAATCCGACAACAAACGTCGTAGTGAGGAGGGGACGCAAGGATGAAGAATCAGATGTACTCATCATCCACAGCGAATCAGGCGATGCCGTTTTCGGAACAAGAAGATGCGAAACAAAAAAGACGGCAAGAACGCAACATGGCAAGAGGGTTGAAAAACAACAAACAGCAAGTGATTTTGCTCAGCGCGATTTGGATCATTCTCATGGGTGGAGGCTATTTACTCGCCAACCACTATATTGAAAATAGCCGTGCCTACATCGATGCGCGTCTGCAAGAATCACAGGCAGCCAACCTCAAGCAAATGGCCAAAATTGAGGAGCAGGTGGGCAAGCTCAGCACGGAGCTTTCCACGGTGCAGGCTGGACTGGGCTCCATCCAGGAAGGATTGCAGATGACAGGCGAAACGCTGGGTGGAACAGATAAAACCAAACAAGCGCTGACGACGCGAATCGACCAGCTCAACAAGCAGCTGACTGAGCTGCGCACCTCGCTGAAAAAACTGGAGGACGCTGCGCGTGCGTGGTAAATGGGCGATTCACCTGTGCCTTTTGTGCGCGCCTGTCATCGGTTTTTACACCGCGTTCGCACAAACTAATCCGGTACATAATATCGAGGCAACCTCCTTGCAGCTGCCGCTTGATAAGGTGACAGAAAAGCTCGGAGATTTCGCCAAGACGACGGAAGAGACGCAGGAAAGCGTAGACAAAACAACCGACGAGTTGGAGAAAATCCATTCGTTGGCCAGCAAGGAAAAGAAAGAGTACGATGAGCAGAACAAGCAGCTCGATAATCTGATTTCGACCAGCAAAGATCATCTTAAGCAGTCAGGCGACGTGCTTGATACCGTGCTGTCCGGGCTTTTGGGCAATCCGATTGGACAAACCTTCGGCAAGAACGCAACTGTGAAAGTATATTCTCTCGCTGAGTCCGGTTATAGCGGTTACATGGCAAAAGTGCGGCTGACGAATCCGAATGCGCTGAAAATGGTGCTTGCCAACGACAAGGTTGTCAGCAAAGGGGAAACGACCAGCCACGCGGCCAAGCGCAAAGGCGCACTGCTCGCTATCAATGCGGGCGGCTTCAACACAAACAAAAACGGTACATTAAGTCCGCTGGGCGTTACGGTCGTCGACGGTCAGATCAAAACGTTTTCGACCAACACAAAATTGAGCTTCGTCGGGTTCAACAACCAGGGTCATCTCGTAGGCGGCAAGCTGAAGTCGCAAAGCGAGGTTAAGCAAAAGGGCATCCTGCAAGGGGCGAGCTTCCTGCCGACTTTGCTGCAAGGCGGCAAAAAGCAACCGATCCCGCGCGATTGGGCCAATACCAAACACCCGCGCACCTTGATCGGCCACTTTACCAATGGCGACATTTTGATCATCGTCATCGACGGGCGCGGTGGCGGCGGAAGCAATGGTGTTACATTAGAGGAAGCGCAGAACAAGCTGCTCGAATTCCACGTACGCGATGCGTATAACTTGGACGGTGGTGGCTCCAGCGCATTTTACTACAAAGGCAAGATTTTGAACCATCCGTCAGATGGCCGGGAGCGTCCGGTCACAAGCAATATTGTCGTCATGCCTTAACTGACCACTGGAAATTTCCCGTTGCTTTTCAACGGAGAAGTGCTAAAATAGGGAAATTACCTTCAGGTACCAGAGGCAAGGAAAAAAGGGGACATTTGCGATGGATTATCAATTTGCGAAAAGTATCGTACATCTGGAATCATCGGTCGTTCGCGACATTCTGAAGCTGACGCAGGGCAACGAGATCATTTCGTTTGCAGGAGGACTCCCGGCGGAAGAGTATTTTCCGGTTGAGGCGGTGAAGGATGCGTATGACCGCGTGCTTGATAGCGGAACCAAGGCGCTGCAATACGGCCTGACTGAAGGATTTTTGCCGCTGCGCGAAAAAATGTGCGAGCGGATGCGTGTGAAGAAAAACATGCACGTCGAGCCGGACAACATGATTTTGACGACAGGCTCACAGCAGGCGCTCGACCTTTTGGCTCGCGTCTATCTTGATGAAGGCGACATCGTACTCGTGGAAGACCCCACTTATTTGGCGGCGCTTCAGTCGTTCCGCTCCCACGGGGTAACAGTGGTTGCGGTGGAAAGCGATTCGCTTGGAATGAATATCGACGATTTGCACGCAAAAATCAAGGCACACAAGCCAAAGCTCGTCTATGTCGTACCGACATTCTCCAATCCAGCTGGACGTGTGTGGAGCACGGAACGCAGATTGGGTCTTCTGGCTGCGTGTCGGGCAAACAACGTGCTGATCCTGGAAGATGATCCGTATGGTGAAATCAAGTTCGATCCAGAGGCTGATTATCCCACGATCCTGTCGCTCGATCAGCATCCGCATGATTCCGCAGTCGTTTACTTGGGCAGCTTCTCCAAGACGGTCGCACCTGGCTTGCGCACGGGTTGGGCGATGGGCGACAAGCGCGTCATCCAAGCGATGGCGAAGGTGAAGCAAGCCTCCGACCTGCAATCGAGCTCAATCGACCAGCAGGCGCTGTATCAGCTGTTCGTCCATTTCGCGTTGGACGAGCATCTCGCCGTAACCTGTGCCCAATACAAAAAGCGCATGGAAAACATGCACGACCTGTTCGTCGCGCAAAACCTGTCGGGCTTTACGATCAACAAGCCAGCGGGTGGCATGTTCTTCTGGGGCGAGCTGGCGGAAGGGATGGACGCTTCCGAGCTGTTGAAGATCGCGGTACAAGAAGGAGTCGCATTCGTTCCAGGCGCTCCATTCTGTGCAGGTGCACCGATGAAAAATACGCTGCGTCTTAACTTCACCCATAATAATGAAGAACGGACTAAGTTGGGTGTCGAGCGATTTGCTAATGCGTATCAGGCGTATATGACACAAGTTGTGAAGTAGATAAGAGTAAGAGAGAAGAGTCACAGACCCCACTTGCGGATCTGTGGCTCTTTTTCCTTTAATTGAAAAAAACAAGGCAAAAAAACGGACACTTAAAAAAATTCCTTTTTCTTTCTTGTCACACTCAACTCCCTTCCCCCGTCATACTGGTACAAAAATCGAAAGGGATGATTCAAATGGAAAAATACGATGTGGCCATTGTCGGTGGGGGAGTCGCTGGATTAACAGCTGCGATCTATGCAGCAAAAGCAGGCAAACAAACGATTGTAATTGAAAAACAGGATCGCTTAGGCGGTCGAGCTATTACGAATAAGAAAAAAGGAGCTTACTTCAACTTAGGGGGGCATGCCTTGTATCATGGAGATGCTCTTGCTACGTTCCGTGAATTAGGATTGCATATGCAAGGAAATCAACCTTCCATCGATGGCTATGGGATTTGGAAAGGAGAATTAAGTACTGTACCTACGGGAGTTAAATCCTTATTCACCACCCCACTCTTATCCTGGAAAGGTAAAATGGAGGTTGCCGTTTGGCTTGGGAAATTAGGAAAACTCGATACTCATCATTATGATCAAATTAGTCTGCGCGAATGGATTGAAGCAAATTTACATGATCCAATGGTTCGAAATTTATTTTACGCCCTGTTCCGTACGGCAAGTTATGTGGTGGCACCTGACTTACAAGCTGCCGGCCCAGTTTTAAAACAGCTTCAAAATTCCCTGCAAGGCGTGATGTATCTAGATCGTGGCTGGGGGGCATTGGTCGATGAATTAAGGAAAAAAGCATCCGAATACGGCGTGCACTTTTTAACCAATAACAAGGTCAAGTGTATCGAACATCAGAAAGGAATTGTACAGCATGTCCTGTGTGAAGACGGAACGAAAGTAAGGGCGAGAAATATCATCGTCACAACTTCGCCTGCGATCGCTTACCAGCTGGTCCCTCATGCAGAAGCAACCGCTCTTCATACTTGGAAGGAACAGGCGATTGAAGTCACAGCCGCTTGTTTAGATGTAGCTTTGCGCCGACTTCCAAAACCGAAACAACAATTTGTATATGGAATCGATCAAACTGTTTTTCTCTCCAATCAATCGCGGGCAGCTTACCTAAGCGAAGATGGTGCACAAGTCATATCCATGTTCAAGTATCAAGGAATGGAGACAAATCCAGAAAAAGATTTACAAGAACTGGAACAAACCTTGGATTTGGTTCAACCGGGTTGGCAGAGCGAATTAGTTGTCAAACAATACCTACCAAAGATCACGGTCTGCCATGATTTTATGCATATAAAACGTCAAGAGAATCCAGGGCCCGCTGTCCCGGAAATTAATGGGCTATACGTAGCAGGAGAGTGGGCATCACACGGCGAGCTACTGGCCGATGCTTCAACTGCAAGCGCCAAACGAGCTATAGAACATATACTCTTGCTTGAGGAAATGGAGAGAACCCCCAACTATGAGCATAGAGACATTGTATAATTTGTATAAAACTCCTCTTTTTTCGTTAGCGTATCGGATGCTCGGGAGTGTTATGGATGCAGAAGACATTGTTCAAGAAGCCTTTCTCGCATATGATCAGTTGCACGATTCCGCCGCAATTCACAATGAGAGAGCATTTTTATACAAGATCGTCACGAACCGGTGTCTAGACCTTCTCCGCTCGTCGGCAAGGAAACGAGAACTGTACGTTGGGCCTTGGCTGCCAGAGCCCCTGATCGAGAAAAATGCTCTGGGAGGAGATCCATCAGATGCGTATTTACAACACGAATCAATTTCCACGGCGTACCTTTTGCTTTTGCAACAACTAAACGCTGTAGAAAGAGCAGTATTCTTGCTCCGTGAGATCTTTCGTTATTCGTATGATGAAGTAGCTGAAATGATTGGAAAAAGCAGTACAAATTGCCGACAAATCTATCATCGAGCCAAAAAAAGCATTCATTTCGATCCTGATCAGCCTCCTTCGATCTCGATGGCAGAGGGGCAAATAAACGAGTTTGTGAATTCGCTACTACAAGGAAATAGGAACAAACTGCTTGAGCTAGTCAGTGAAAATGTCGTTTTCTATTCAGACGGCGGCGGCAAAGTAAGAGCTGCGCAAATTCCCATCTTTGGCTTTGATAAAGTCATCAATTTTCATCAAAATCTGCTTAGCATGTATGAAGGGAGATATTCTTATTCGTTCCTTACAGTAAACGGGTTGCCGGGGATTCGAATCAAAATAGATGAAAATATTCAATATATATACTCATTTACTTTTAAAAATAATCAAATCCAAACGATCTATGTCGTAGCAAATCCGGATAAACTACGACATGTATAATAAGCGATTTGCTCTTGTGTATCAGTCGTTAATGCCTCAAGTTGTGAAGCAGGTAATAGAGCAAGAGAGAAGAGCCACAAATCCGACTTGGCGGATCTGTGGTTCTTTTTCTGAGAAAGTGAGCCTTTTTTGCCTTGGTAGTTCCTGAGAAATGGGGTGAATGGGATAAATGGGTGAAAATACGCCAGATGTTCCCGTTTTTTGTGCCTCGTTGCATCCAAATATACGGTTACGCTTACCGTATTTTGCTTTTATTTGTATTGGCAGAATATTTGCTTATTAGTACAAGTAAAAGCAGAAACGCTCGTTCTTCGCTTGGGGCCGGCGTTTTGGACGAGGAGGTTGACCGCTTAGAGCCGATGCGAGTATGAAGACACAGAGTCATAATGCAAAATCATAAATTCGATTAAATGATGACGATGGGAGGAAATTATTTAATGAAGACAGAGGAAATTTGGAAATGGACGGCAGGGGAATTAGCGCAGGCAATTCGAACAAAGAAAGTATCCTCCCGTGAGGCGGTAGAAAGTTGCTTACAACGTATTGAAGCAGTGAATCCGAAAGTGAACGCGATAGTAGAAGTCTCTCGAGACGAAGCCATTGCAAGTGCGGAAGCGGCAGATCGGGCACTCAAATCGGGGGAACCTCTTGGTCCGCTACATGGAGTACCGGTTTCGATTAAAGTGAATACGGATCAAGCGGGTCTTGCGACTACGGAAGGGGCTCCCGCATTTCGTGATAATATTTCCGCGAACGATAGTCCGCAGGTTGCTAACTTACGAAAAGCTGGGGCAGTCTTGGTTGGTCGGAGCAATACTCCTGCATTTTCGTTTCGCTGGTTTACAAATAACCAACTGCATGGCAAGACCCTCAATCCTTGGGATGGCTCCCGAACACCTGGAGGTTCCAGTGGAGGTGCTGCCGTCGCTGTAGCAACTGGCATGGTGCCCATTGCCCACGGGAATGATTTAGCAGGTTCCATCCGTTATCCAGCCTATGCATGCGGCGTGGCAGGTCTACGTCCTACGGTGGGCCGGATACCCAGTTGGTCCAAAATGGGGTACTCGCTCTCCATCCAGACGATGGGTGTACAGGGACCGCTAGCTCGCACAGTAGGGGATCTTCGACTAGCCCTTGCAAGCATGAGTCAGTTTTCCCCGGATGATCCGACTTTTGTTCCGGTTCCTTTAATTGGTGAGCCGCTGAAGCGTCCGATCCGTGTAGGATTAGTAAAAGATGTTGGCATCGCCCCGCCAAGTACCGCAGTTAACCAAACATTGGATGAAGCAGCTGCCAGGTTAACCGCTGCTGGTTATATGGTGGAGGAGGTTGAAATGCCTCAATTCGCTGAGGCATATAAACTTTGGCATTTGCTGTGTATGGAAGATTTCCGAACTGCGATGCCGTTGGTTGAACAATTTGGGGATGAGGAAATTAAACAGTCGGCGAAAAACTTCTTTGCTATTGGAGAGGAGTGGTGGGGGGCAGCGCCACAGCTTTCTGATGTACTCCGTGGATACGCGCGTCGTGGTGCGCTCATTGTTCAACTGCAACAAATTATGGAGGATTATCCATTATTGCTGCTTCCTAGCTCAGCTGAGCAAGCATTCGAACAGGACGCGGACATTACGAGTGTGGAGAATATGCGTCGCGTAGTGGCAGCTCAGTGGTCGATGATGTCAGTCGCAGTGTTTGGTGTTCCGGCACTTTCGGTTCCCATGTCGGTTGTTGGTGGACTCCCTGTAGGAGTTCAGATTATCGGTAGGAAATTCCGGGAAGACACAGTATTTGATGCAGCTGAAATCATTGAAGCGCATGCAACCATTCGTACGCCGATCGACCCAAGATAAAACGGTCAAACCCGTTCGCCCGTTCAATCGTTGGTTTCCATCCTTATCACAACGAGAATCTTCGTTCAATAAGAGTTACTGATCCCATTTGGCGGATCTGTGGCTCTTTTTCTAGGATAAAGAATGTAGGAAGACTTGTTTTTTTGCAAAAGTTAGCTAATTATGGAAGGAAGGGGGATCATCTTGGAAATCGAATAATACGTAAAAATTCAAGAAGATGGGTGAGAGGATTATGGAGATTGTAGATAAAATTAAGCCGTTTTTGCTTGTTGAACATGATTCAGGCAGCATGTCGTTGATCTTGACTGTCGGTGCCTATAAACATGAAATTTTTGAAACACGCGCTGATGAAGGATTTGAAGGGAATGGTTATGACTGGGGGTCGCTGGCGGCTGTCTTTCTCACTGAGAAAATGCCTCAACTGATTGACCGCATTCATTTTGATCCAGAAGGGGATATGTTCTGCGCGTATTCTGATGATCGGGAGGCGCTGGAACTTTTTACGCTTGGCTTCAAGGATGCGTGTGAGGATGCCGCTACCATAGTGGATTTGTTCTCGCGCGCAGAGTTGGATTGAGTTCATGCAATTCGTTTATCGAGCGGCGAATAAAACAGCGGCATTCCCGTACCGTACTAAGCCGGTCGGGAGCCGCTGTTTCCATGATTTCGATCATTCACTCGTTTACTTCACAGACGATTCGGCCCGCGTATTTACAGACCCATTCGAACAAAAAACCTCGCTACCGGACCCTTTGTTTCATCTGCTCCACATTCAACCCATTGTATTCAGCAAACCCTGTCTTAGTCAGCGAAACTGTTTTCCCGTCAAACAACGGATATACCCCTTGCCATATGCCAGTGAGCGAATAATAGCTCGTCCCTTTGACCGGATGCAGAAAAAATACATAGTTTCCCTCCGCCAATGGTCCGGGATATTTTTCGTTCAAGGGATCTTTCGCGTCGGGAAGCGGCTCGATGCCGACCGAAACGAGTCGAATGAGCCTTGGCGATGCGCCTTTGATCACATCGTTGACCTGCAGTGTCTGGATATAGTTCACAATCTGGTGCGTACCGATTTTTTTCCCGGTGGGAAACGAATGAAAGCTGCTGTTTGCCCATGCCGACACAATCAGTGTGGACTTTTGCGCCAGCTGACGGGCATTTGCCGCCGGTGTTGTGTCCAATTCAAGCTTAGCGATATCCGGTCGCTGTGCCAAAGCTACCTGACACTGCAGCAAACTGATCAAAAGCAAACAGGCGAATCCAAAATAGCCTAGCACACGCATCCAAAAAGCCTCCTCACCATCCAATTTCATTCATACTCTACTGTGGATGTTCGGACGAGCAGTTATGCAGCGTGCGTCATTGGAAAGTTAAGGGCTATTCGTTTTTCAGTAGGATCGACATGAACGGAAGCGTCGTAAGCCCGTCTTCCTGCAAATGCTTGATTTCGTTCGAAAAATAGCTGATGTCGTGCTCATACGTCCGAGCGTACGACTGCATCATGCGGACAACCAAATCGGGTGTCAACCCTTGCTGCGAAGCGGAGAGTGCGATCAAATGATACTTAGCCGTTGTATAATGAAGTACCATAAGCATCCACTCGTTAAACGGTTCTTTTCCTTTTTCGATGCCAGCTATCGGGAACAGTTGAGAGAGCACATGATTGACCAAATAGTTTTCCATCATATATTCATGCTCTATCATGAATGGTCGATAATAGCTGTGATAGGCGGTAGTAAACCGATCGTGCGTTTCCCAGCCTTGGCGACACAAATCCACCAGTTCAAGATAGCGTTGATTTGATACGTAGCTTTGCACATGCGTTTCGATCGTCTGGCGGAAATAGGCGAACTGGACATCGGGTTCAATTGGCAATTCCGCAACCAACTCTGCCACCGCGTCTCTGTCGAGTATGTCGCGGTAATCCTTGATCCGCTTTTTGATACGGGACAGCTTTTCATAAGAAAAATCGGCGAAAAAGCTGCCGAGGACGAGCAGGCGGTCTTCGATGCTGATTGTGCGGTGCTGCAGAACGTCCAATACAAAGTGGCGGATATACTCAAAGGACGGCTCCAGGTCAGGGTCGTCGAGCAAGTTGTCGATAACGGGGTCAGCAGGCAGCAGCTCGCGTTCCTCAGTTATGCGGATGCCGTCGCGGTTCAGCAGGACGAGACGTGCTACCTCCGGGCAGGAACAGGCACCGGTCAGCTCATGTCGATCAAAAACCATGTTGTATTGGCGCGGATAGGTTGCACAGGTGCGGGACAGGTACGTCGGCCCCAGCTCCAGTTGAATGGAGCAAAGCTTTTCCGTATTGAGAAATGGACAAAATCCACCTTTTGGGAATTTGATCGTCGCATAATCGGAAAAAGAGGTTTTCATCTTATTGCGGCGGATGTGCATATGGAGCCGTCTTTTCAGCTTTTTGTCCGGAATCCGCTTGTATTTGACGAACGTTTTTTTATCGATGTCGACATACCAGCCTTGGCAGCACGTATCCTCGCACGTGTCACCGAGGCATTGAAAGTCTTTCATGTAGTTGGCACTGTTGTAAAAAGATTTGGTCATGGATAACTCCTTTATGAATGTAAGGCATGCCCCCCATTATAACAGCAAACAGGCAAAAAGCCGATGCTCCTTTTTTGGCTGGAGAACGGCTAGGCTGTAGTGATGTGCGTTACGGCTGTTGAGGTTGGAACGTCGTGTTCATCAATGCCCACTTGTTTTGGGCGCGGTCCCATTTCCAGATCGAGATGACGTAGCCCAACGTATCTGCATTAAAAGCACCGCTGACGCGTTGGAACCCTTGCAAATCGTAAATGCCGTCATTATTGATGTCGACAGGTCGCAGTTCGGCATAGTCATTCGTCATGATCGGTGTTGGCTTGACCAACCGGCCGTTTTGGTAGATGCCCAAGTTGTCGTACTGCTGTTTGCGGTTGGATACGTCGATCGTATACGCCTTGTTTTGTTCCGCTACGTTGATTTTTACTTTGTAGTTATCGAGAAATTGTCCGGAGAGCGTGAGGGGCGGCGGTGTTGGAAGCTCTTTTGGTTGGTTGGCCCGCGCCGAGTACAAATGGAAGGTGGAGACACCACTGCTGCCGCCTGTGGAGGCCGAGAGAAAAATCTCCGCTACTTTATCGCCGGTAAAGTCGTAGAACTGCATGCGTGGATTGTAACCGCCGTCTGTCGTAGTGAAAAAGGTATAGCCTTTGACAGGTGGATTGTACACCATAATGGTAAACGACGGGTTGTACACATCTTGCGGGTTTTTCTTGTTGCCGATCAAGGTAACGGTATCGGCTGTCTGATCACCGGTTACATCTGCCTGCTGCTCGGAAAGCACAAAACCGACGACAGGTGCAGGTCCGTGCGGCTGTGGATCAGCGTAAATAGTAGGAAGAAATGTTTGGCTGCAAAGAAGCAAGACAGTGGTGATGGCAACGATAAGCCGGTTTCGATTCATGACGGAGACCTCGCTTCCTAATCCTTGTTATTCTCCCCATATTTTGCGGGGAAAACAACGAATTATACGAGCAATGAGGGACGGTCCGTTCAATTCGAGCATGAGGTGTGGTAAAATCTTGGACAACAATGGTAATTAACACGGTCGCAGGTTCCGTTCACTTGTTGGGGAGCCTGTTTTTGAAAAAGGAGAAAACGACATGGTTCAAATCGAAAAATACGGGCATGGCGGAGATTTGCAGACAGCCGAGCAAGAATTCGGCAAGCAGGAGTGGCTTGATTTCTCCGCAAACATCAATCCGCTCGGCCCGCCGGAAACGGTTGTCGCCAAGCTGCATCAGGAGCTTGGACGAATGATCCACTATCCTGATCCCGGACATCGCCGCTTTCGCCACGCTTTGGCACAAAAGCTCGGCGTGCCGGCTGAATGGCTGTTGATCGGCAACGGAGCTGCTGAATGTATGGCGCTCGCCTTGCAGCATCTCGCCGTAAAGAAGGTTGGCGTGCTCTATCCATGCTTTTCCGAATATACGGAGCTGTCGGGCAAATATGGGGCAGACGTGAGCGGGATTTATGGTGCAGCTCCTTCGTACAAGCCGAAACGAGAAGAAGTGGAAGCGTTGATTCGCTCGTCGGAGCTTGTTTTCATCGGGACTCCGAATAATCCGACCGGCGTCATCTACAGCCAAGAGGAATTGCTCGCATTCGCGGAAGCCGCGCAAGCAGCGGGCACATGGCTGGTAGTGGACGAAGCGTTTCTCGATTTTGCCGAGCCGCACAGGCAGTTCACGCTATTGCCTGCGTTGGCGCGGTTTTCGCGCGTGCTCTTGATTCGCTCCATGACGAAAATGTATGCGATCCCCGGGCTCAGGCTCGGCTATACGCTCGCCCATCCCGACGTCATCGAAGGGATGCGGACAAAGCAGATCACCTGGAGCGTCAACCAACTGGCATTGATTGCGGGTGAGGCGTGCCTTGCAGAAGATGAATACGTGGTATGTACACGCGAGCTGATCAAACGGGAGCGCCAGCATATGTCGCAATTTATTGCCGACCGATTAGGGTGGGACGTAACGGCCGGTGAAGCGAACTTCTTGCTGATTCGGCTGCCGAAGGGTATGTCTGCGGAGTGGATGCAGGAAAAGCTGGGCAGGCGCGGCATTCTGATTCGCAGCTGCTCGATGTATCCGGGCCTGGCTCCCGAGCACATTCGCGTCGCTGTGCGCACGAGAGTGGAAAATGATCGTCTGCTCATGGGGTTTGCCGATGTGATTGAACAGGAGGAGCGATCGTCATGAGTGTGATTCTTATCACAGGCGGCGTGCGTTCCGGCAAAAGCCGCATCGGCGAGGAACGAGCGGCTGAATCAGACAAAGTGATCTACGTAGCGACCGGGATGGTCACGGATGCGGAGATGCGCGACCGGATTACACAGCATCAAATTCAACGTCCCTCGCATTGGCGGACGCTGGAAGCGCCGGAATCTTTGGTTGGCACGATCGGGCACTTTGAGGCGGAGGAAACGGTTTTGCTTGACAGCTTGACCACATGGGTCAGCAATCAGCTGGTGAAGGTTCCAGAGGAGCAAATGCGTGATCAGGGCGTGAACGATGCGATATTGAGCGAGCTCGGAGCGTGGTTGGAGCAGATGAAAGCGCGTCGGCAGCGAGTCATTGTGATCACAGATGAAGTAGGGTACGGAGGGATTGCGATGTCGAGGTTGGGGAGATGGTTTCAAGATGTGCTAGGTGAAGCCAACCAACTTGTCGCCTCAGCTGCTGATGAAGTCGTTGCTGTTATGTCCGGCATCCCTGTGAGGATTAAAGGATGAAGGCGTTTTTTCATGCAGTCGCATTTTTGACACGTTTGCCGGTACCGCGGCTTTCTACAGAGACGCGCGATTGGACAAACAGCGTAGCGTATTATCCGGTGGTGGGTGTGATTCTCGGATTTATTTTGTGGGGGATCACATGGCTTGCGTCCGCTTTGTTTCCGCCCGTGGTTGCCAGCATCCTCGTGCTGGGAAGCTGGGTCTATTTGACAGGCGGGTTGCATCTGGATGGCTGGATGGATGTGGCGGACGGGCTCGGCAGCAATCGTGACCGGGAGCGTATGCTTGCCATCATGAAAGACAGCCGAGTCGGCGCGATGGGTGTGATCGCCTGCGTGCTGCTTTTGCTGTTCAAAGGGGCGGCGATTTTGGAGCTGTCTCATTCCGCGGCATGGCTTGTCGCTGCGACTGCGGGCGCGCGCTTTGCATTGACGGGCGTCATCTGGTTTTTCCCGTACTTATCAGAACGCGGATTAGGGAGTGGACTGAGGGACGGACTATCTCCTTGGAAGCTGATCGCTGGTGGCATTGTCACGCTAGGCGTGATCGCTTGGTTGGTCGGGGTAGGCGGACTCCTCGCTTTTGGCGCAGCGCTTTTAGGGGCATGGCTGGTTGCGCGTTCTTTGGTGAGCAAGCTTGGCGGGATGACAGGCGACTGCTATGGCACGATCGTGGAAGGGACGGAAGCGATGTTGCTCGCATTTTTGTTGATTGTGGAGAGGATTGGCTTATGAGATGGATATGGGTGAGGCATGCAGAGACAGAAGCGAACCTAGCAGGGCGCTATGTCGGGCATACCGATGTGCCGCTCAGTGAAAAAGGGCGGGAGCAGGCGGCACATACGGCCAAGCGATTGGCGCTCGAATCGATCGGACAGCTGTACGCAAGCGATCTCACGCGCGCGATGGAGACGGCGCGAGCGATCGGTGATATCCACGGATTGGTGCCGGAACCAGTCCCTTCGTTGCGCGAGCTCGATTTCGGTGATTGGGATTTACATACATATAATGAAGTAATGCAAAAAGATCCGAAGCAGCTGTACCACTGGTATGACGATCCGTTTACGCTGTCGCCGCCGGCTGGCGAGACGCTGCGTAGCTTGGGCGAACGGTTCGATGCATGGCTGCTCGGACAACTGGAGTGTCAAGAGCAGAAGACGATCGTTTGCGTAACACATGGTGGACCGTTACGCTGGTTTCTCAGCAAATGGCTTGCAGGCGACGAATCAAGCTATTGGACAGTGCCAGGCATATCATGCAGCGATTTTGTCATCGCAAACTGGGATGGAAGGGAGTGGAGGCGGGAATGACGCAGCCATTCCGAAACGAGGATATCTATCGCTCGACTGCGCTTGATTGGATCACCGTCACCTACCAGCCCGATCATCTGCACTTTTGCTCCACCAAAAAGCTGGAGACAATCAGCAGTGCGGTCTGGGGAGGCGGTTTTGGCTATGCCGACGCGATCGTCAATTGGAAAGTTCCACTTACATATCGGGCAGCAGATCCGCAATCAATGATGCGCGATCAGCTCCTAACATGGGGGTATACACCCGAGCGTACGATCGGGCTCATGACTGCCGCTAAACTGACGCATGCCGCATTTAGCGAGGATGAGGGAGATGCCTTTCGCCTGCTAGCATGTACGACAGCGGGAACGGGCAATGCCGCGCGCGCGGGAAAAGTGGCCCGTACCTATCCAGCCTATCAATGCGGGACGATTAATACGGTGTTGATGATAGAGGGTTGTATGAGCCATGCAGCGATGGTCAACGCGCTGATGACAGCCGTAGAGGCAAAAGCTGCTGCCATGCAGGATGCGGAGGTTTACAGCGCAACAGGTGAGCTGGCAACGGGTACGACGAGCGATGCGATCGTGCTGGCCGTAAGTCAGCAAGGGTTCGCGGAAACCCACATGTTCGCAGGAACTGCAACGACCATAGGCGATGCGATCGCGCGCCATGTGTATCAGACCGTATTCGAAGCAGTTCGAACACAAAAGGAGGAGTAGGATGCATGCAACGATAACCCTTCTGCTTGCCTATATCGTAGACCGCATCGTGGGGGACCCGCGATTTTTGACTCATCCCGTCGTGATCATGGGACGGGTCATTTCGTGGCTGGAGAAGCAAATCCGCAGAGGCTGCCGTTCAGACCGTTCGCTCAAATGGGCGGGGCTGCTTTTTCCGCTTGTCCTGGTCGGTGGTTCATATATGGCCATTTGGGTGCTGATTTATGCGTTGTCACGGCTCTCACCGTGGCTCGCGTGGGCTGCGGAAATCTGGCTGATCTCGACTACCATCGCTTCCAAAGGGTTGGCTGACGCAGGCATGGACATTTTTCATCATCTAAAGAAGAGCGATTTGTCGTCTGCCCGTACAGCTTTATCGATGGTTGTTGGCAGGGACACGGACAAGCTGGATGAGCCGCAGATCGTACGGGGAGCCGTCGAAACCGTCGCGGAAAACATGGTGGACGCGATTATCTCGCCGCTTTTTTTCGCAGCGATCGGTGGAGCACCCTTGGCGATGGCCTATCGGGCGGCGAATACGCTCGACTCGATGGTTGGCTACAAAGATGAGCGTTATTTGAATCTCGGGTGGGCGTCAGCTCGCTTTGACGATTTGACCAACTACATACCCGCCAGGTTGTGCGCGCTTTTCATCGTAGTAGCGGCTTGGCTGCACGGACAAAGTGCGACAGGTGCCTGGAGGATGATGCGGCGTGACGCACGCAAACACCCGAGTCCAAACAGTGGATTTGCCGAAGCTGGTGTAGCCGGAGCGCTCGGCATTCAGCTCGGGGGGCTGAATACATATCGCGGGGTGGCATCCCACCGCGCGCTGCTCGGCGAGCCGACCCGTCCACTGGAGGCGGAAGATATTCCACGGACCGTCGCCATCATGCACACAGGCGCGTTGATTGGGGTTGGTTTGTTTGTCGCAGTTCTGCTGCTGATCTCCTATCGATAGCATAGTGAGAGTCCTAGGTTGATCGGACGAACCTGTGGCAACAAGTGGAAATCCGAGCGAAACGGTTGCTTTTTTCACGTGATCTAGCGATAATTAGGACGAAATCGAACGGACATCGAAAAAAAAATTTTGCAACCATTTGCCCCGGTATTTCGTAGAACGTATAAGTGCGTATCGAATCAGGTGACAATGCAGGAACGATAACGACAAATATAGGCAGGAGTGAACGCAGATGAAAGTATGGAAGGAAGTCTTCAGCTGGACAAAGTCAATCGTATTCGCCTTGTGTGTTGCCGTTTTGTTGAACGTATTCGTCGTTCAACCGACAAAGGTGCAGGGAAGCTCGATGTTCCCGACCTTGCAAAATGATCAGACGATCTTTATTTCCAAATTGCCTCACACATTTAAAGAAGCGCCCGATTATAACGACATCGTTATTCTCGATAGCCGTGTAGACCGCGAACGTACTCTGAAGGACGATTTTTTGGAAAGTCCACTGCTTCATTTGTTCGCAGCAGCGTCTGAAAATGATCAGGACGACCACAACATTTGGGTGAAACGCGTTATTGGGAAGCCGGGAGATGTATTGGAATTCAAAGATGGCGGGGTATACCGCAATGGGGAGAAATTGAACGAGCCTTACATCAAAGAACAGATGATGATTCCGCAGACCGAAACCATCACCGTTCCTGAAGGACATGTTTTCGTCATGGGTGACAACCGCAATAACAGTAAAGATAGCCGCTTCATCGGCGCAGTGCCGATCGATCATATCTTGGGTAAAAAGTTTTACTAAACCGCTTATTTTGCGTGCAGCTGTTCAAACTGGCTGTATAGATCGCGTACGGCAGCGACTAAAGCGTTGGCAGCTCGTCCACGGTAATGATTTTGGATGACCGTGACGATCTCTTCAATGCCATCACGCAAGCTGAATCCTTTCAGTAGGCTGCCGACGAAATCGCGACCGTGCTGAGTGGCCAACGTGCAGGAAGCCTCAACGATTACCGCGTATTTTCGGTCGATTTCGACTGTGATGGTCAAGGATTCATAAACGTTTTGCGCAGCCATCCCCTGTGGAAGTCGCGCATGGCCGGCTAGAAAATACGTTTTTGCAGTATTCATATGAAAAGCCCCCCTCTAATCTTGTATCGGAATGATGTTAAGTATAGTAGAATTTTCTGGATTCGGCAAAAGGAAAGGAACAGCTCCAACTACGGTTTTCCTCTTTTTTCGCCACCGTCCCAATCCCTACTCACGCATTCATAGGCGTGTGACCGGGATTGGGGTTTTTTCTTTTTCGGGGCTCTTGACCTCAAGTGTGCTTGAAGACGATTGGATGGCCTTTAAGGGGTTCAGTGAAATTGCTGAGTACTAGCCTCCAAACACACCATGTATTCCGGAAATACTTGGTCCAAAACTGCTTGAAACTGTAGTTTGATCTGAATGTATAGGTCAGTTACAGAATCATGCTGTCTCGCTGTAACTAAACCTCATAATACGAACGGTCAGATTAGCAAATATTGTGTTAAAGTGTGGTTATTGCACGAATAAATTCCTTATAGAAGATGAAGTGTTCTTGTGAAATTAAACCATCTCAATCTAACAGTCAGTGACGTTACAGCTACAATTGATTTCTTGGTGAAATATTTCGGATTGCAAAATGGGAACACACGCGGCAATACATTCGCTGTATTTTTTGACGACGGAGGGTTAGTGCTAACCTTGATGAAAGGTAAGCAAGTCAGCTATCCCAACACCTTTCATATCGGCTTCATTCAAGAAAGCGAGGATCGGGTGAACGAAATCAATCAACGCATGAAGGATGATGGGTTTGATGTGGAACCCCCACAACGATCTCACGCATGGACGTTCTATGTCCGAGCGCCTGGTGGATTTACTGTCGAGGTTCTGTGTTAATTGATTCCGCTAACGGCGATCGATAGTTCAAAAATCCAAACATAAAGGCAGCCTCCACAACCGGCTGCCTTTTCTACGCTAACTGGCAGATTAACTCAACAAACTGGCACGAAAGAACGGCTGAATATACTGGCTCATAAAATTTTTTTCGTTCGTTTCAGATGTCACAAATCAGAGCCTTACATCGTTTTATGTGCAAAACGTAAAAGGAGCTGAGAAACGATGAACGAGCTGACATGCATAATCATCGGAGGTGGCCATGCAGGACTTGCCGCGCTCAAAGCAATAAAGGAAACGACCCGGGGCATGGCGAACGGACGGCGGTTTCGGTTTGTACTGATCGACAAGCAGCCCAGTCATGTGCGCAAAGTGATGTTGTTCAGACCTGCCGCAGCAGGGGAAGAGATTATGGTTCCCTGGACGCATTATTGTTCAGATGGAGTCGAATTCGTGCAAGGTACGGTAACATCCGTGGATAGTGGGGAAAAACGAATTCGATATACGGATGCACAAGGAAATGATGCCCGAATTCGTTATGACCTTGTAGTCGTGGCGGTTGGTAGCATCGTTCGGCGACCGGATCCAGAGCAGGGCGGCATCGCCTTGACCGACCCGCAAGCCGCTGCAGACATCCAGATGAACTGGCGTGCCAATCTGCGGAAGGCTACTGGCGAGACGAACCCCGAGGAACGAAAGCGGCTGATGACAATCGCGGTTGCAGGAGCGGGAATCAGCGGAATCGAGACGGCCGCCGAGCTGGCGCTCGCGATGCGGAAGGAAGCTGAGGCGCTAGGGCTGAATTCGTCCGATACCTCCATCTATTTGCTAAATGCACAAGAACGGGTGTTCCCGGAAGGGCCTGAGAAAGTTGGACAGAAGTTGGAGCAGACGCTCAACGATTGTGGAGTGACGGTGCTTCACAATCGCAAGGCGATGCGAGACGAAGCAGGGGTGGTAACGTTGAACAATGGCGATTGTCTGGCGGCTTCCCTTTGTATATGGACGATTGGTCTAATACCGAATCCGGTCCTTCGGGGAATGGGCCTGCCGCTTACTCCTGATGGCCGGGTACTGGTGGATGAATGTTATCGCGTCCAAGGGGTGCCGGGCGTATACAGCATTGGCGACTGTGCGAAAATCGTCGATCCGACAACCGGCAAGGCGGATCAAATGACGTGCAAAGAAGCTGGGCCGCAAGCGTTACGACTGGGGAAAATCGTGATAGCCGATCTGGAGGGTCGTCCCGCGCCGGTTCACAAATCGGTGATGGAAGGTTTCGGCATCGGCTTGGGGGAAAATCGCGGGTTGCTGTGGGTACGCAAATGGGGACTTGATATGATCATAACCGGAAAGCTTGCGTGGAAAATCAAGAAGCTGGCATGGGATTGGGCAAGTATGCTTCGATAGAAACAACGAGACTAGGATTGTAATATTTATAATAGCCCGAAAAAGTCGAGGCGTCGAGTGGAGGAATTGTACGATCAATATAGAGCGCTGCTGTTCACGCTGGCTTATCAGTTGACAGGCTCTGCGGCAGACACGGTGTAGGACGTGTTTTTTAAGGCGTGCGACGTACATCCCGAACGTTTGGAGGAGCCGAAGGCGTATTTGTGCAAAATGGTAACGCCGATGCGATAAAATTGAAAATGGGTTAGCCGGTTCCTCGCATCCCTTGAACAAGGTAACGTCGATCAATTGGCCCGGATCTTGGCCGACGCGTTCAAGGTATATTTCTAGGTAATTTCACAAACCGGTAATTGAGTCCCAGAATGCACTTCAATTCATACTGTAAATCTCAGGGAAATCAAGCTGACGTTTCAAACACATATGAAGATCTGAGGGAGATAAAACCCTGGAAACATCTGTAATTAGAGGTTGATTAGGAATTAACCGCAGATCGAATAACTTGGCATACTCCTCATGCTGAGATAAAAACTGTTTTTTTATCCGGTGTGGTGTGTCAATATGCCAGCTATGCTAAAGGGCTACATCGACCGCGTTTTTTAGTAAGGTTTTGCGGATAACGGAGAGCAGCTCTATTACACCTTGGATCACGTGCATTTGATCGACGTGAAAAGAAAACAGCCTGGCGTATGTGGTACGCCAGGCTGTTTTCATGAACGAACAACGATCCGAACCGTTAAACTTTATCCATTCGCGGTTGCTGTTGCACTCGTGGCTGTGGCTTTCGCATGTTGCCGATCAAATAGCCGAGTAGCGCGCCGACGAGCGCAGGTGCAATCCAACCGATCCCTTCCGGATAAAGCGGCAAGCGGTTATAGAATGCGGTGATCACATCGAGAGGTACGCCAAGCTGGACGAATGCATCGACCAAGCTGACGATCGCGGTGCCGATGAGCGCGCCGACATAGACAGCGCGGTAGCCGCGGAAATACCGATGGAAAAACGAGAGAATGATGAGCACAATCGCCAGCGGATAAATGCCGATCAGAACCGGAACGGACAGCGCGATGATTTGGCTGAGACCGAGATTGGCAACAACCGTACTGAACAATGTCAAAATCCCGATCAGTTTCCGGTAAGAGAAGCTTGGAAACAAGCTGGCAAAATATTGCCCGCTAGCGGTGATCAACCCGACAGATGTCGTCAAACATGCTAGTGTGATGGCGAGGCCGAGCAGGACATTCCCGAAGGAGCCGAAAAGATGGTTGACCACCATCGTCAAGATTTGCCCACCGTTCTGGGCATCATGGGCGATCGATTGGCTGGTTGCACCCAGGTAGCCAAGCGCAACATAGACGAGCGCCAGGGCGGCGCCTGCAATGACACCAGCGGTGAGTGTAGTCTTGACGAGCTGGCGTCGGTCGGTAATACCACGTTCCTTCACCGCTTGTAACACGACAATGCCAAAAACAAGCGCGCCGATCGTGTCCATCGTAAGGTAGCCTTCAATAAAGCCTTTGATGAACGGAGCCTTTTGATAGGCAACGGAAGGCGCAGCGAAATCGCCGATCGGGGCAACAAGGCTGCGGATTGAAATGATCGCGATAATCAAAAGCAACAGCGGGGTCAGCAGGTTGCCGATCCGGTCCACCAACTTGGAAGGATTCAGGCATAGCCAATACGTCACGGAAAAATAAATGACGGTATACAGCAGCAACGAGAGGTTGCTGGCACCTTCCGCTTGTGACAAAAAGGGAGCCATGCCCATTTCAAAGGCAACGCTGCCGGTACGCGGGATACCAAAAAATGGCCCGATGGCCAAATAGATGACAACGGTGAATACCAACCCAAATATCGGGTGAACACGGGAGGCAATCGTCTGCAAATTCCCTCCGGAAAAAGCGATAGCTGCTACACCTAAGAGTGGCAGGCCGACACCCGTTACAATAAAACCAATAATTGCTGACGTATAGCTAGTGCCAGCGGCAAGGCCCATCGAAGGAGGAAAAATCATATTCCCTGCGCCGAAAAAAAGCGCAAAGAGCATGAGGCCGATCGAGAGGATTTCTTTGTTCGATAATGCTTTCATGTTGTGTGCTCCTAACAAAATGGAATGGCTGAAAAAAACGATAAAAAATAGTATAGATGATCATAGCGCAGAAGGGAAGGGTTCAAGAAGTTGAGCGAGTATTCACACTATGCCCATCTCTGTCCGGAAACATGCATGGAGCGTTGAAAATGACGTAACACATGCGTAATAATACAGTAGACAAGCGAAAAAGGGAGGAAAACGACTTGATTACAAAAATGGCAACAATCGCGGTTTATGTTTCCAATCAACAGGAGGCTCTCACATTTTGGACGGAAAAGGTAGGCTTTGAAGTCAAGCGCAACCAGCCGATGGGTCCGGACGCCAGCTGGATCGAGCTGGCTCCGCCGCAGGCGCAAACGTGTCTGGTCATTTATCCAAAATCCATGATGCCGGATGCTGAGGAACGAAAGCCTTCCATCGTGTTCGAGACAGCAAATATCCAGGAAACCTATGCCAAAATGAAAGAAAACGGCGTCGATTTTTTAGAGGAACTAAATCAAATGCCATGGGGGACCTATGCGCGATTTGTTGACCCGGATGGAAACGAGTTTTTGCTGAAAGAATAGAGTGAGTGAATCTTTGTTCTGCAACGCCATGAAAAAAGGCTGTCCTTTGGAGTAAAGGACAGCCTTTTTTCTATGCGATTATTTTACTGTGGCTTTTTCCAAATCGAGCACACCTTGATGAATCAGGTTGAACAAGTCCTCGATATCGGATTCTTCGATGCAAGAGAACGCCACGCGCAAGTCGGTTTCCCCGAGTGCAATCGTTCCGACGCCATATTGCTCAAGCAAATGATTCCGCAACGTTTCCGCGTCGACGGTCTTCAATTTCAGGCACATGAAGTAGCCGGAGTTGAATGGGTAGTAGTCCCAAACCGCGTCGAACTTGCCGCTGTCCAATACCGCTTTCGTGCGGTTCGCGCGGCCTTTCATGATCGCGAATTTTTCTTCTTTTTGCGCATGGAACTCTGGGGAGTTCAACGCATGCAGCACGAACGTTTGGGACGGATGTGGACCGCTGGAGATGGTTCCACGGATAATGCCCATCGTTTTTTGCTCCAGAGCGCTGAGCAGAGCATCGCTATTGCCGGAGTAGGTGATGAAGCCTACACGGAATCCCCAAACATATTCTTCTTTTGTCGCGCCGTCCACTTTGATCGGCAAAATGCGCGGATGCAGGTTGGAGAGCGCACCAAACAGTGATTCAGTCAGCGAGTTTTCAAAGAACAGGCCGAAATATGCATCATCGGTTACAGCGACCACATTGATACCCGCTTCCGCACCCGCCAGAATTGCAGCAACGATTTCCTTGCCTTCTGTCGCATTTGGCGTATAGCCGGTTGGGTTGTTCGGGAAGTTGAGGACAACAATCGCTTTGCCTTTTTCTTTTTGAGCCAGGATCGATTCGCGCAAACCAGCTGCGTTGAAGGTGCCTTGCTCGTTGTAAAGCGGGTAGTTTACGATTTCTGCGCCACGGCGAATCGTGAAAGTGAGCTCGTAGTTTTCCCAGTTTTTGTCCGGAATGATGACGCTGTCACCAGGGCCGGCAAACAGGTCAGCAACGATGCTCAAGCCGTGTGTCAAAGCGTTGGTTACGAGAGGGTTGCCAAATGTTTTTCCTTCAAGCGAAGGATTTTCTTCGATCATTTTTTTGCGCCATGCCGTGCGGAGCTCCGGTTTGCCGGCAGGCGGCGCATATTCATAAATATCTTTTGGCGCATACGCGGACAATGTATCTTGAATCACTTTGAGGTGCATCGGCTCGCGGTTTTCCAGTGCGATCCCGATCGTCGCGTTATATTTCTTGGCTTTTGCTTTCGCTTCAGCGGATTGACTCAAAATGCCTTCTTTTGGAAAGTAAATCTGTTTGCCAAGATCGGACAGCATGTCATAGACGTGCTGATTTTCAGCTTGAAGTGTTTCGTTTAGTTTTTGCGCTAATGGCTGCATAATGACCTTCCTTCCAACAATTCAATTCATCAAAGTGGTTTCTATCGTATTATACCTCTTTCCAAGGAAAGGGGCGAGTGTAAATGCGAATAATAATTCGCACGATTATAAAAATGTACGTAAATGGTGGTGAAAAGTTGATCGGTAAAATCAAATTTTTCGGGAAACGCCACTACAAAATATAGGCTGAATAGGAAGGGCGCACTGCTGAATACTAGATGCGAAGACAATACGGAGGGGTGAATCGTGATGGATAAAAAGGAAGTCAATGTAGAGATGCAGCAGGTGAGCGCGTATGCCACAAAGCACGAGATGTATCAGGAAGAAGTGGCGTTGTTAGAGGAGACCAAGGATACGCCGAAAGCGCCCATTGCTGATCCGCGAGAGGATTGATATTGCTGGATCACAAAAAGCCCGATGTGTCGGAATGCTCCGAAACACATCGGGCTTTTTGTGATCCAATTAAGGTGTGGCCAGAACGGGCCAAACATCTTTCGCCTCTTCTCCTAGATACCAAGCGGCAATGCCACCGAGCATGTTGGTCGTGGCCAGCTGTTTGCGATAAACCATTGCAGCACGGTCTTCCAACCAAATCTGATGCTTCTGTCCGTTTTCCGTGAATTCCACATAGTTTTGGGCAAGCGTGCTGTCCCAGCGTTTTTGCAGTTTTTTGCTCGCGATTAGCTGCTCCACTTGTGCCATCGTGCGCTCAGTCGCCGTCACTTTGCCTGTAGAAACATTCGTGACCCATTCTCGGTTGAAAAGCGGCACTCCGAGCAGTACTTTTTGCGAAGGAACGTCTTGAAGGAGCAGCCGAAGACCATCCTTTACCCAAGGGAGGGACGCGACGGAACCGGCAGAATCGCTCGTTTCCCAATGCTCCTCATAGCCCATCATGATAACGTAATCCGCCACTTTTCCCAATGCCGCACGGTCAAAGGAACCGGACCAATAAGGATCGGGGTTATCGCGCGTCACATCGACAGAGACTGTCATCTTATAAGGATGCAGTGCACTGGCAAGCTCTTTCACAAAAGATACGAATGCCTGCTTGTCTTCGGGCGCAATGTTTTCGAAATCAACATTGATCCCATCCGCCTGCAAGTCGACCAGCTTTTTGGTGACAAGTGTGACGAGCGTTTGTCTTTTTTTCGGGTCAGCAATCAGGCTTTTGGTCAACACGTCGTCAAAGTGGTTGCCAAGCAATACCCAAACTTTTTTGCCGGACGCATGGGCCCATTTGACGTAGCGGATGTCGCCAGTTCCATCAACCAGCGTGCTTTTGTTCAAAAAAAGCCAGCGCGGTGAAACGACGTTGATCCCGGGGGCAGCCGTGCTTTGCCGAATGTAATCATCTGTCGTGCCGAACGAATTCCAGCCGAGCACAATGCGCGGATAGGTTTTCGTTGTCACGTTTGTTTTCCCGATCCAAACCTGCTTGCCACCTAAAATCTGGATTTCATAAAAAGTAGGAACCGTTGAAACAATCGGATACTCTTCCCCATATGACAGGGTGCCCGCCATGTGCGACTGAACGGTTGCCGCTGTGAACGTGTACGCCTTCGGAACCATGATTTTTACGACCGTAATCGAAGGGGTGGCTGCTGAGCTATGTATAGGGAATGGAAGCAAGAAAACGAGAAGCAGCAATGTGATACGTATGACAAGTTTTTTCAAGGGTCAAAGAACCCCTTTCCCACGAAACTAAACGACGGGATTTATTGTAAGTGATGGAAAGGGGCTTGAATAGGTAAGGATTGTTGGAAAAAAAGGAGAAGTACGCTATTTTTCGCCGTTCTGTTTGCGCCACGCCGTAAGTCCACCATTCAAGGAAAGCGCAGTAAGCCCTTGTTCCCGCAGCAATGCGGCAGCTTTTTCTGCTTTGTTGCCCGAAGTGCAGACCGTTACGATCTGTGCTTCTGGAGGTAGATTCGCAATCAGTTCAGACAAACCGTTTTTTTCTTGCATCGCAGCATAGGGAAGATGCAAAAGCGGCACGCCATCTAGCTGCAGGCTTCCTGTGCGGAACTTTTCTGCATCGCGCACATCGAGGAGCACCAATGGTGCTTTATCCTTTGTTTTTTGTACCAGGTTGTCGACAGATAGCGGTTGATGTTCCATGTTCTTTCTCCTTGCATTTGTTTTTTCATGCCTGCGTCAATCATGAAGGCAGAGCACAAGCTCTGGAAGTAAGATACCATAGGTCCAGGTATCGGGCAACCGTACAAGGTTAACGCTTTATACCCGCACGTTTTCCATTCCTGGCATTGCAAAGTCGCACCAGTTTGGATTACAATGACGCTAATACATAAAATGATTATCATTCTCAGTTGAATAGGTGAGAGGAGCAAGGTGATTCTGAATGGAAGTCAATCAATTGGCCGAACATTTTTCGATCCATCTCCAAAAAAAAGAAAACGCGATCGTCTCGCTCTCTGGAAAAGAAGCACAACATACAGGTAACATGAACGCATTGCTCGAGGCGTATGCCCCGCTGATCAAGGCGCAGGAGCCAAAAGCGGCAGTCGCTTATTTTGGCAGCTGGCTCAGCAGTCTGGCATTATGCTTGCAATACGCCCTTTCCATGGAAAATAAAGCGCCAGACCTGTCACTTTCCAAACTTGCGATCCAGCTTTACCGTGAAGACGGGCAGGATTACTCATCATTTGCCTTTGTCGTCGAGAACTGGAAGGAAGTGGACGGGCCATCGGAGGAAGCAGAACGGGCAAGCTGGAGAAAGGAGACGCTGAGCCGGTTCTATGCCGAAACGATGAGACCGCTGTTGGAAGCAGCAGCGCAAGCAGGCGGGCACGATGTTGGTCAATTATGGGGACAACTACCGACCAAGTTCAACTATTATCTAGAGCATTTCAGTGATGCGGCGCCTTCCTGTGCGATCAGGCAAAGAATCTCCGCTGATTACGATTATTTGAAAAGCGAGCTTTCACCAGATGTGTTTGGTCGCAAAAAAAATCCGTTTGATGTGAAAATTCGCTACATCCCGGACTGGCGCGATGAAAGTAAGCAGGTCAGGCAAAAAAACGTTTGCTGCCTGTATTATTTGACGGAGGGCGCTCATTATTGCTACACATGCCCACGGATGAAGGAATCCGAACGTGCTGTCATAGCAGAGGAATTGAGGAGCAGCCAGGCAAACTGAGGAAGTGGAACGGACCTTCCAGCAGACTTTGGATCAATTACTGGCAGGAACCATGTCTGCATGATTCTCCTGCGCAACGCTAATAATTTGAGAGATCCATAAAACGTTGCGAAAGGATTGTTGCCTGCGTATGAGGTCTCTTTTTTACCGTTTTCAGCTCGTCTGCATCGCGCTCTTGCTTGGCTGCAGTCCGAATGCGCAGCAACCCGCAAATCAGCAATCGCATACACAAGAGCTGCACATCAGCCAAAGCGAGCCAGCGCGAAAACCCGGGATGATTGTGCTGGGCTGGAATGCGTTCGGTACAACGTCTACCTATATTGAACAGGGCAGCATCGCCTGGAATATGAATGTTGTTTCTCCCCGCTGGTTTACGCTGAACAAAGACAACTTGGTCGCAGGAGAGGTCGATCCGAGCTATGTCGAATGGGCACACAAAGCAGGAAAGCAAGTGTGGGCGTTTTTTGGCAACAAATTCGATGCCGATCTCACCGATGACATTATCAGTAACAAAAAAAATCAGATAGAGATCGCCAACAAGCTGAAAAATGCGCTAGTCGACAACCAGGTCGACGGGCTTAATATTGATTTTGAGAACATCAAAGAAAAAAACCGGGATGATTATGTCGGATTCGTAGCAACCATCAAGCGAGCGCTGGCACCGCACAACATCGTCGTGACCGTCGACGTGACACGGACCAATCCAGACCCAGTATGGTCGGGCAGCTTTGACCGCCGTGGATTGGGGAAGGTGGCAGATTACATCGTAATGATGGGCTATGACGAGGATTTGGGCGGGGGCGGAAAAGTTGGCTCTGTCGCTTCCTTGCCTTGGGTGGAAGAAGGCGTGCAGTTGCTGATTAAAGATGTTCCCGCCAAAAAGGTCATTCTCGCCACCCCGTTCTATACGCGTGAGTGGGTAACCGATCCAACCACTAACGGGACCAACAAGTTCGATCGAACCATGGTGGAGATGGAGCAGATCATCAAGGAAAAAGGCTTGCAAAAAAAATGGGACGACCGGGCCAAGCAAAACTATGTGGAATACATGGAAAAAGGGCTAAAGCATCAAATGTGGGTAGAAGACGAAGTGTCGATGAAACAGAGACTTGGACTGGTCGACAAGTATGGGCTAAAAGGTGTCGCCGTTTGGGCAGTCGGGCTGGAAAAACCATCGATCTGGTCGGTTTTCGGCCTACCGAATTAAGCGGAACCCACGAAAAAAACGCAGTCGCACAACAGCGATTGCGTTTTTTATTTGTACGTCTTCAAAGCAATATCGCAAGGGATGAGAAACGAATCGTTTCATTTGATGGTAACATGGATCACAAATGCTACGAAAAAGGAGTGATTTTACATGAACGACATGGGCGTAATAGAAAGATACAAACACGATTTGCAAACGTATTCGCTTGAACAGATGAGGTATATACCCGAGCCCGGAAGCTGGTCCCTCGGCCAAATGTACAGCCATGTGATCCTCGTGGGGATGGAGTATCTCGACAATGTGGAAGCTTGCTCACAAGCAAAGGAGGAACAACCATTAGGCAAAACCAAGGGTGGCGAGCAGTTGTTTGCGCGTGGAGGTTTTCCGCCGATCAAAATCAAGCTGCCGGACGTACCAGAAAACACGCCAAGCAATACGGAAAGTAAAGAAGACCTCGCTGCCGGCCTTGATCGAGTACAGCAAAGGTTGATGGAATGGTGCGAAAAAGTCGGCGAAGTGAATCCGCGTGCAAAAGTCGAACACGGCGGGTTTGGCTGGTTGAATGCGCGGGAATGGTTCGATTTGGTCGAGATGCATTTTCGTCATCATGGAAGGCAGAAGCAGGAATTGGAACAGAGATTAGGGTTGTGACCAAAAACGAGGCAAATGAAAGCAAAACCAGTCAGCACACGCACAATCAAGCGTGTTTTGGCTGGTTTTTTTATGGGTGTCAGATTTGGGGGAAAATTGACTATTGTTTAATTATTTTATACATTTGTTATCCTCACTAAAAAATATTACAATAAACGAGTAATTCAGGAGAAAAGCTAGGTAGAAGACGTGAATCGGTGCAAACCAACTTGTGTAACCGTTTGCGTAGCTGTCCGAATTACAGGCAAACAAAGGACCTGAGAGGAAGGGGTACTGGAGTGGAAAACAATGAATTGAAAAGGGGTCTGAAAGCGCGTCATATTCAAATGATCGCTTTGGGCGGCACAATCGGTGTTGGGTTGTTTATGGGGTCTGCGAGCACGATCAAATGGACAGGTCCATCAGTCATGCTTGCGTACGCAATCGTCGGGATTTTTATCTTTCTCATCATGCGCGCGATGGGGGAAATGTTGTACCTCGAACCGAGCACGGGTTCATTTGCCACTTTTGGCCATAAGTATATCCATCCTTTAGCAGGATATGTCACAGCCTGGAGCAACTGGTTCCAGTGGGTAGTCGTCGGTATGTCCGAAATTATCGCCGTCGGCTCTTACATGAAGTACTGGTTTCCGGATTTGCCAGCCTGGATACCCGGCATCATTGCGATGGTGATTCTCGGTGCAGCGAACTTATTTTCGGTAAAATCATTCGGTGAATTTGAATTTTGGTTTGCTATGGTAAAAATCGTCACGATCGTCTTAATGATCATCGCCGGACTTGGACTGATTTTCTTCGGAATTGGCAATGGGGGGCAAGCGATCGGAATCTCCAACCTGTGGGCGAATGGGGGCTTCTTTACAGGTGGCTGGAAAGGCTTTTTCTTTGCACTGTCACTCGTCATCGGGGCTTACCAGGGCGTTGAACTGATCGGTATTACGGCCGGTGAAGCGAAGGACCCGCGGAAAACGTTGACCAATGCGATTCAAAGCATCATTTGGCGCATTTTGATTTTCTACATCGGCGCTATTTTCGTCATTGTAACCGTTTACCCATGGAACCAGCTGCACGCGATCGGCAGCCCGTTTGTCGCTACCTTTGCGAAAATCGGGATTACCGCAGCTGCAGGGATCATTAACTTTGTGGTCATCACTGCTGCGATGTCCGGGTGTAACAGCGGTATTTACAGCGCGGGTCGCATGCTTTATACTTTGGGCGTGAATGGACAGGCGCCGAAAATCTTTACTAAGCTGTCGCACAACGGCGTGCCATTGCTTGGGACGATCGGCGTAATTGTGGGATTAGGTATCGGTGTAATTTTGAGTTATCTGGCGCCGGAAAATCTGTTTGTGTATGTATACAGTGCAAGCGTGCTGCCAGGGATGGTACCATGGTTTGTCATTTTGATCAGTCAGATCCGATTCCGCAAAGAAAAAGCAGCCGAAATGGCGAGTCATCCATTCAAAATGCCATTAACGCCTGTGACCAACTATGTCACGATCGCCTTTTTGCTGATGGTTCTGGTCGGGATGTGGATCAATGATGATACGCGTATTTCCTTGATTGCCGGAATCGTTTTCTTGGCTATTGTTGTGATCAGTTTTTATGCGTTAGGGGTTGGCAAGTCGAATCCCGATGGAGGAAAAACGGATCATTCGGCTCGCAAATAAGTCTGATTTAAAAGATAGGGACACGTCTCGACGATGTCCCTATCTTTTTTGCTGGAAAGCAAGTATTTTTTCCGTATTAGCCATTGCGTCTGTAATTTTTTCGCAACAAGGCGAACATTAACAAATCATCATACCCGCCGGCAGTGTATTCATATTCCGCCAATAACCCTTCCTTCACGAAGCCCAATTTGCGCAGCACGGCCAATGAGCCGTTGTTGCGCGGGTCGACAACCGCTTGAATCCGATTGAATTTACAGACGGTGAAGCCGTATTGAATCATTTTTGTAAGCGCCTCGGTCATGATGCCTGTGCCCCAAAATTGTCGGGAAAGCTCATAGCCGATCTCCACTCGATTATGCTCGGCACTCCAATTTTGAAACCCGCACGTACCAATGAGTTGACGGTTTCGATGCAAGGCGATCGCCCATCGAATTCCTGATCGGGTCCGATATTGCTTCTGATACCAGTCGATCTCGCGTTGAGCGCCCTCCTTGCTTGGTAAAGGCTCCATGCCATAGTATTTCGTAACCTCAGGGTCGGAAAGAATAGCATACAAGTCATCGGCGTCGCTTTGCATAACCTCGCGCAGCAAAAGCCGCGTTGTTTTCAAACGTGGAAAGCGCATAAGATCCCTCCAACGGGTCGTCGAATCATAGTCATTCACTATGTTTATACGAGGCCACTTCGGGATGTATTCGGCTAAAATAGGGGCGCACGCCCGAACACGTTCGCGAGGGCAGACGTTTCGATTCCTAAGGAGAGACACTGCTTCTGTGTTACGTCGTTTCGAAATGAAAAAAGCCCCGAATCGGGGCAAATTCATTGAAACTCGTGCTTGATTTCCACACGCTGCAGGAGCTGGTATGGCGTTACAGCAAACGCTTCATACGGAATGTAGCTGGGCTCCATTGCATCGAGTATTCTTGTTTGAAGATGCGGTCGCGTCACGAGCTCGCCGGTCGTTTTCTTGGTGAGCTTGGTAAACATCGCCTCCGTGATTTCACCGGTTTGGACCCGCAGATCGCCAGACAAATAATCACCGCGAAAAACGACGCTGATGGTGCCAGTGGTCATGTTCTGATAAATCCCCGTAATCCCATACAGCCGAATTCGAATGCCGGTTTCCTCCATGATTTCGCGCAGGATCGCATCCTCCAATGTTTCGCTTTCCTCCAGCTGTCCGCCTGGCAACTCGAATGTGTCGGGCCGGTGCGCACTGCGGACGAGCAGCACCTCACCCTGTTCATTCGTAATGTAGCCGCTCACGGCTATGGTATGCTGTGGAGCTTGATAGGAACCGCTTGCCGCCGTTGAAAGCAAAAAATCTTGTTTGGCTTCCACATACAAGTCAGGAAGCTCATGGCGTTTTTGCTGTGCCTCTTGGTGCAGAGCGGAGTTGCGGATTGCATGTTCAATCGCTTCATAATGCGCCTTATCCCTGTATTCCCAGATGGCCACAACCTCGTCCTGTGCCTCATTGACCCAGCGTCCTACCAGTTTGGCACCATGCATGACCTGATTGGGGTACAAATACGTATGAAAAAAATCATGGAATCGGCCAGCTAGCTCCGGCTTGATTTTGTACGTTTTTCTTCTAAAGATCAACGGATTTCCTCCTCTGTGGTGCATGCTCTGACCAATTATTTTCGTGACTTGATTGAAAATTCCCTTTTTTGAGATTGTCCTTCTTTTGGAGGCTGTTGCATACAATCAGATCAGCGAAACGAAGGGCAAACGGCTATTTCGGAAGGAGAAGGTTACACTAGTAAGGTAAAAAGGAGGGCAGCCAGATCATGAAACGTTCAACGATCGTCTGGATCGTCATCGCGGCGTTGGTGCTCATCGCGATTTTCTCGGCAATCAGCTCGTACAATGGTTTGATCACGCTGGACACAAACGTGGATAATAAATTTTCGCAGATTGATGTCAATTTGCAGCGTCGTGCGGACCTCATTCCGAATCTGGTCAATACGGTGAAAGGGTACGCTGCCCATGAAAAAGAAGTGATCACCGCGATCGCCAATGCGCGCAGCAATCTCGTCGGCGCCAGGACCCCTTCGGAAAAAGCGCAGGCGGACGCCCAACTTTCCGGTGCGTTGTCCCGACTCTTGGTAATTGTCGAAAACTACCCCAATTTGAAGGCGGACGCGCAGTTTGCCCGTCTGATGGACGAGTTGGCTGGAACGGAAAACCGGATATCAGTGGCGCGCAAAGATTACAATGATGCGGTTTCGGTCTATAACGTGAAAATACGCCGTTTTCCCACATCGATTTATGCATCGATGCTCGGATTTGAGAAAAAAGATTTCTTCAAGGCGGCGCCAGGAGCGGAAACGGCCCCTGAAGTGAAATTCTAATGATGAGCAGGCTCCGTTTATGCTTGGCTGCCGTAATTTTGTGGCTGGCGACATTCGTCCTAGCCAGCAACGCTATAGCACAGTCGTCTTCGCCCTATGGCGTCTATGTGGAAGACGGGGCCGGACTTTTGCAACCCCAAACCGCACAGCTCTTGTACCGCAATGCGATATGGATTCACCAGCAAACCGGCACAGCCCAGATCGGCGTAGTCATCGTGCCCACTATCGGTAATACATCGTTGGAAGAATTCGCGGTCACCAAATTCCGCGAGCTCGGATTGGGAAGCAAGGAACGCAATGACGGTGTGATGCTATTGTACACGGCGAAAGAAAATCATGTCCGCATCGAAGTGGGCTATGGTCTCGAAGGCCGAATTCCAGACGGATTGGCCGGTGCGATTTTGGATCAATATTTTGTGCCGAACATGCAGGCCGGTGACCTCAATCGAGCTTTCATACAGACCCAAGGCGCGCTAATTCAACAGGTTGCTGCAGAATACGGTGTCGACACATCGGAAAAAACCGGAAACGGCGAGCTTCCACAGCCGCCTGATACCCGGAACGGCCAAGAACCAACCAATTTTCTAGCCAATGTACCCGGATTTGCCAAAATTCTCATCGTGATAGGGATCATCCTGCTGATTTTCCTCGATTTCAAGTTTACCGGAGGAGCCCTGACATACGCTTTGCTCTCCATGGTACGGCGCGGCGGTTCCTCGGGTGGAGGAGGATTCGGTGGCGGTCGTGGTGGTGGCGGGTCATCTGGCGGTGGAGGAGCCAGCAGGTGATAAGTATAGCAACCCATTCAGCATGCGAAATAAATGCTAAGCCCTCCATAGTGTCGGGTTTGGCTTTTTTTCATGCTTTTTGCTTCGCTTCCAAGCATTTACATACTTTAGTAGGCGTTGTACCCTTGTTTTTTCTGAAATAGTAGCGGACAGATTAGCGGTAGGATTCGTCCGCACCAAAAAATAAGCGGTAAAAATAACAGCACTACTTGGGGAACTTGGATGACGACGAATGCGTACAACACTACAATTACGATCGCTTCCATACTAATCAGCAGCAAGGATCTCCGCGTGAAAACATCCTTATGAAATCCTATCTGCAGAACGCCTACAATTCCGAAGAGTATGAGCATCCACATCGCATTGAAGCTCAACGTTGTACAGAATAAATAAGAAATGATGATATAAGTGTTAATAAGTAGCGTCGTAATCGTCCCAGCGTAGACAATGATATTTGGTCTGGTGCCCCACCTGCCTCTAACCCATGGTGTTGGTCTATCTCAGGTGAGCACCCGTATGCAGAATACAGGCGGTAAAGTTGATTACACAGTGAATAACAATACGTTTCAAATCGCGCTATCATGGCCAAAAGGGGTAAGGGAGGTAAGTACAGGGTGAGTGAAAAGTATCGTATTGTGGTGCAGATGATCAAACGCTGATTCGCAGCAGCTTGGTCATCGTGTTGGAAAATCAACACAATTTCGAGATCGCAGGTCAAGCTGTCAATGGACATGAGGCGATTGAACTCGCCGCAGAGACTCAACCGAATCTGATTTTAATGGACATCCGAATGCCAGTGATGGACGGAATCGAAGCTACCCGGAGGATCCTTTCAGAGTTTCCTGACATCAAAATTGTCGTTTTGACAACCTTTGAAGAGGATGAATTGATCGAAAGCTGCATGTCTGCTGGAGCTGTCGGCTATTTACTCAAAGATTTGACATCAGAAGAATTGATAAGCTCTGTTCGCTTGATTCGTGCCGGTGGGTCGATCATGCCCACTTCATATGTGAAGAGCTGGGGCAGGAAAATTGGATCGGAACCGGTACAACACAGAAAAGGCAAAGCTGACGTCGATTTAACCGAACGGGAACGCGAGGTGTTGCACCCGTTAATGGAAGGCTGCAGCAATAAAGAAATGGCAGGAAGAATGTATGTAAGCGAGTCTACGATAAAGAACCACCTCTCCAGTATATTTGCTAAAATGGAGGTTCGGGATCGTACGTAAGCGGTGATTTTTGCCATCCTCAATGGTCTCGTTTAATTAATTTTCCTTGATGAAAGATAGCACAGTAAAAGCAGTGGCAGTCTAGGAGTTTTATGTCCCTAGTCCGTCACTGCTTTTTTTAAAAGTCAATCGAATACATTTGATCATGTTGGCGGGGCCCTAAAAAAGGGACCTGTTTTTTTCATGGATAGACCTCCATTCTTTGGGTAATTTCGAAAAAATGGAAACATTTTGAAAAATAGTATTGTAGAAGATGGAAGTAAACAGTACAATCATTTTCAGGAGTATGCACTTCATTTTTTAATAGAATCTGAAGTAAAAACTTCTAGTTCTTTTGCATGTAAGCGTTTTAATTCTGACTTTGAAGGAGGTAATAGACAAATGAGAGTAGCAATCGGTTTACTAGTTCATGAGACGAACACATTTTCCAGTGTACCTACAACAGTGGAGTCCTTTAAGCAACACGAGTGGGAGCATGGACAAGCAATTTTGGAAAAGAGTAGAAATGTGCGTAACTTTGCAGGAGGGATGATTGATAAGGCTGAAGAGTTGGGGATTGAATTGGTACCCACTTTCTCTGCATTTGCCAAACCATCAGGAATCATCACAAAGGAAACGTATGAAATCGTACTAAATGAGTTACTTGATGGTATCAAACAAGCAGGAGAGATCGATGCCGTTTGTCTAGGTCTGCATGGAGCAGGAGTAGTAGAGGGGATTGATGATCTGGAAGGAGAGATTTTACAAGCCGTTCGCACGGTTATCGGCTACTCCATTCCACTTACCGCAGCCCTTGACCTGCACGGAAATCTGACACAGAAAATGATAGCGGAAGCAGATGCCTTGTTTGGCGTTCATTTATATCCGCATGTGGACATGTATGAACGAGCTGCCGAAGCACTTGACGTTGCCCATCGTATGGTAAAAGGCGAGTGCAAACCGGTGATGCATCTTACAAAGCTGCCGTTGATTATCCCACCCTCGACGACCAATCTCTCACCTGCAAAAGACATTAATGAAGCGTGCTACAGGTGGGAAAAGGAGCCAGGAGTCATCGACTGCGCGTTCTTTCACGGTTTCTCCTATACCGATACACCGGATGTGGGCGTCTCCATTATCAGTGTCGTAGATGGCGACAAGGAACTGGCAAAGCGAGTGACAGAGGAAGTTGCGAGAATAGTGTGGGAAAAGCGGGATGAGTTTGCACCGCATGTCCTTACTTCTGCAGAAGGCATACAGGAGGCACTTGGGTCAGAGGGTTTGCCAATTATCATTAATGAAACCTCTGACAATCCTGGTGGTGGTACACCTGGAGATGGGACGCACTTACTTGGAGCGATGATCGAAGCAAAGCTGGAGAATGCCTGCTTTGGTTTTATCTACGATCCAGATGTTGCGCAAATCGCTCATGAAGCTGGCGTCGGTTCAACACTCGAGATAAAGCTGGGCGGTAAAACGGATACGTTGCACGGGGCATCACTATCTGTCACAGCCTATGTAAAAAGCTTGTCGGACGGAAAATTTATCGCTTCTACGCCAATGGGAAAAGGAAGCCAAGTCAATTATGGGAAGTCAGCAAGACTGCAGGTTGGCGGGATCGATATACTCGTTTGTTCTGTGCGATCGCAGGTGTTCGATGAACAGATTTTCCTGTTGCATGGAATTAACGTTTTGGAGTATAAGATTGTCGCGCTAAAATCCAGCCAACACTTTCGAGCTTCCTTTGAACCGATCGCAGCCCGGATCATTACGGTAGACTCACCTGGACTGACCTGCCTGCAATTTACCCACTTCGATTACAAACGACTTCAACGACCTATTTATCCGCTTGATCAGGAAACAAAATTTCCAAATTGACGATTCACCGGGTTTCTGAATTCAACCGTGAGAGATCAATTGAAGTAACTGGAAACCTTCTGTGCGGGGGAATTGATAGGCGATCAGCGCCTTCTTTCCCCCGATAGTGTGAAACAAATTAACAGACCTTCCTTTGTACGACCTTCAAATCTGACTTACTTCACTAGTACTTTATCTACAATCAGAAGTTTTATCATCGTTGCTTTTTTTATTCCTGCATTCTCGGGCATTTATCCATCATAGCTTCATAACAAAGATAGCTCGTCTTTTCAGCAAGGAACAGTTGCCATATCGCGGCAATATATTGCAAGACTGTTTTTTTCTTCATGCACCTCCGATAAGTAAAATAAAGGAAAAGAATGAGGATAAGCAAGGGAGGAGTGAAGGTTGTGCATGCAAGTGAGGAGATGAACGTGGAGAGCATCCCATGGCAGCGTCTGACAACCGCATATGGCAGAGGAAAAGAATTGCCACGTCTGATCAATGAAGAAGAGTATAGGGAGATCGCCAACCTGATAGAGCATCAGGGTACGCTTTGGCAGGTAACACCTTGGGCATTGCTGTTTTTGCTGAAAAAGCTCAAGCAAAAGGATGCCCAAATCGTGCAGCCGGAGGAAATCGTCTTGTACGGGGCGGTGGCAGACGCACTGGCAGACCATGGGTGCGAACAGGCTGCGCACGTAGAGGAGATGGCTGCACTGTTAGCCGAACGGTACCTGTGGCCAGTATCTGAGGAAGAAGATGAGGAACAGTGGGAAGAGGGGGAGCCTCGCGGGTACGAAGAGGTGGCGTTCTCCAGCTATTATTATCACAGTCATCAGCTGCTGAAGGCGGCGGTCCCTACATTTGAACGGATCAGCCGTGAAAATCGCGGGCTTGCGGACAAAATCTCCGCATTGCTGGATCGGATGGAGTTTTAAGAGAAGAGCGGCGGAAAGCAGAAGCCATCTTAGCCGAAATTGGTTCGAATATGGTACATAATCCACCGCCGCACGAATCCGAAGTATTACATCGAATTTTATCGAAATGAATCATGGAACAATTTCAAAAACAGTACCATTGTTAGAATCAGCCACTTTCGTAGAGCCATAAACCCCTAAATAAAGTCTGGATTGATTCAGATTCGTTCCCAAACTAACATAATAAGCTGATTGCGAACCAAAAGTATAATCGGTTTCAATAACGCTAAAATCACTACGTTTACAATCCGTTCTTACGCTGGTATAAGCTAAAACTCCTCTAGCCGGCTGTTGAGATTCTCTAGCCCGAGCTAGATCTGTAAACACAACGTTCCCCGTTAAATCGGGAATTGCACTTCCCATATAGGGCTGGACTCCCGTAAGTGCAGTTGCTTCAAACTTATCGGTTCGAGGATCTTTATGAAAATAGCTAGTGAGAGGCTGAAGACGCAGTACTGAAGTTTTTACTGCATCATCGTAATAGGCAATCGTTTGCTGAATCAAAGCCGGATTTGCAGAACAGGCAGTTATGACCGTTGTGGGAAAAGCGCCTTCCCACCCGCGCCAGCCAAAGTTAATAAATCCTTCTTGATCAGGTGCGGAGTTTATTAAAAATGCTTGAACAAGCTGCGTAACCGGTATTGGTTTATACTGAATGAAAGAAAAAATCGATTCTACGAGATCCTGCCCGACAATTCCTACGTATTTGATATACTGATTATTGAATCGTTGAAATGAAATGCCTGGTATGTTGCGAACTCCTTTGGCTATTACCGTAAGCGTCTCCTGAATCGGTACAGGTAGCTCATGAAAACGTGTAACGACGGGCGGATTAGAAATACGTGTATTCTTAGTGACATCAATTTCAATGATTTTTCCTGCGATTTCAATATCATCTTGGCTCAAATTAAATGGATCAAAGCCTGATCCGCCATCTCCGGTTGTCAAAACAAGTTTTCCGGTTTCAGGTGAAAAGTTTAAGCTATTGACACCATTATGATTTAGAAAAGGTCGTCTTATCGTAAGTAATGTCCGCCGTTTTTGAGGTTGACCATTCGATTGAAGTATCCATTCTTCAACCGTATCGATATGGTCAAAATGAACTTCTCTATTTGTCCACTTTAGTTGTAAGGTTCTTGAATCACACGGGTTAGGCTTAAAGGCTTCAAAAGCACCTGTAAGAGCACCTGGACCCTGTGATCCCGCTACAGAATAATGAAGATAAAAAAGACCGTTATAATAAAATTCGGGATGAAAGGCTAGCCCTACTAAACCACGTTCATCATATCCACCAGTAGAGGCACCTAGTTTTAAGATTCGTGGACGAATATCTAAAAACGTCCTTATCACCCCGTCCCCTACGAAAAAGATCTCTCCTACTTGGGTTGCAATAAATAATCTTTCAACTGAGTCACCCGGAAGTATCGTTGTCTTTAAAATAGTGGGTAAGTTTATCTTACTTACAATGGGCCGTAAACGAACCTTAACTTTTTTCAAATAACAGAACCCTCTTTCATCATTGTTTTCTTTTATAAAAAATATGGTTAGAACGGTTCTATTAGTACCAAATTAGAGTGACTGCTTGGGCCTTTAATTCCTTCCATATACTCCGAGGCATTAGCTGTAAAGCTAGTGCCTCTTTCCTTGTTTTCATCGATATGGATCGCTTACCAACGATTGCAAGCGCAGACCATCTTTCACGTGGGGCAGACTTACATTTTGGAAATGGATGGTAACGACTCGCCGAATGTCAACGTCTTACCAAGCAGGAGTATGCAAGTAGGTGGGTGTAGCCAAAAGATGGCCAAAATCGCTCTAACCCAGAAAGGATGGAAAAATGAAAAAACCATTTGTGTATGCTTGTGTGCTGCTCATGTTTTCACTAGCTGTGCTCGCTGCATGTGCAATCCAAAAAGATGAGACGAAATCGATCGCTTATGACAATCCGACGCACCATTTTACATTGTCGCTCCCGTTAAGCTGGGAGGGGAAATATGACATCGTTGAATCCGAAAGCAAGGTCAGTTTCGTAAGCAAAGCAAACATACAGGCGGGCGGCGAATTGTTTTCCATCAGCATTTGGACGAAAGAAAAATGGGCAACGGAAGGCGAAGAGCTGGCTGCAATCATCCATCTCGCCAAAATCGGTGAAGACCAGACGAAAGTCTTCACGTTCGCAACGCCGACGGATGTACAGTACTTACCAGATGACGAGCAGAAAAAGGCGGAATACGCGAATATGGCAAGCGAACTAGAAGGAATAAAGGCGACATTTGCCTTGCAAAAGGAATAGTGGGATCATTGAAGGCATCAAGGAAGTAAGAGGACGGGGGAAATCGATAAGTACGAACATTTATCTATGATCCTCTATCAATGTTCGGATTTGTATTGATAAAATACCTGAAAGTGAAAAAAATCTCGGGGCTAATACTTTCAGGTTTTCAAGACCACTCACTTAAACACGAACAAATGATCTCAATCTTGTTACAAGTGCAGAGTCGTTGGAATTGCAATACAGAGATAGGACCCGTTGAAAAAGACGGGTCCGCCGCTGCATCTATGTTTTGGTAACCAATTATCAGCAGAAAGGGGGTTTTGTTTGCTTGGATAGGCAAGAGAACGATAGCAACTCGGATCGGATGAAAATGAATTGCACTGGGTTCAGACTATCTATAAAATTGGGACATAGCGTGTCAAAATGTGGCAGTTTGCTGCTACGATCACAGCGGCAACATGCCAGGAGGAAACCACAACGAATGGGTAGCACACGGGTGAGTGAATGATGAAAAAATCAAAGTATACGCTGCTTTATGAATTGGGCATGTTTGTGTTGGCTGTCGTTTCGGTCGCGTCGATTTGGATGGAAGAGAGCACGCTTCACATCGTCGATTGGGTGATTTGGGCGATTTTTACTCTCGATGTCGGTTATCGTTTTTTTCGAGCGGATGACAAGTGGGCCTATATCAAAAACAACCCGCTCGATATCATTGCCATCATTCCGTTGGATGCGGTGTTCCGCTTCGCCAGACTGGCAAGGGTGATCCGAATCTTACGGATCATCAGTATGTCATCTCATTTTATTAAGCCGTTGTTCAACATTTTGCACACGAATGGGTTGAACAAAGTCGTTACGTTTACGTTTGCCCTTATTTTTCTTTCTGCTATCCCGATCTATTTGGTGGAGCCCAAAATCACGACGTACGAGGACGCTTTGTGGTGGAGTATCGTGACAACGACGACGGTCGGCTATGGCGACATGTCGCCCGTGACGTTTACCGGTCGAGCTGTCGCTGTTGTGCTGATGCTTGTCGGCATTGGATTGATCGGCATGCTGACAAGCTCCATCGCCACTTATTTTTTCCAGAAGGAGAAAAAGCATCATCCGTCTGCGGTCGAGTTCATTCAAAAAGAACTTCATCGCTATGAGGAGCTTTCGGCAGCAGATCTCGATACCATCATGGTGTTGCTCGCGAAATTGCGCGAGGAAAAGGAGAAGGAAAAAGAACCAGAGAAAGCTGTAAGAACTTCATAGCTGGCAAACGTGCTGTAGCGAAAGAAAAGGACCTGTTTCGGGTCCTTTTTTCAATCCATTATACAAATTTGTACATGAGTATATCATCGCTATATTCACCGTCATCTAATTTGAATTCGTTAATTTTCCGCCCTTCTTCCACGAAGCCCATGCTTTTGTATAAGGCGATCGCACGATGGTTGGTGGAGAACACACCCAGGCTAACCTTCTCGATATCCGGATGTCGCTCCGCCCAATTGAGCAGCTCCTGCAGCAGCAACCTGCCCAGCCCACGATTTCGGTGTTCTTTCCTTATCATTATCGATATGGAACCGGTATGCGCCAATCGTTTGCGTTTATGCGAAGTAAAGACGATCAAGCCGACCACGGTGTCATCGACGTCAGCAACAAACATGGCGTTTCGATCGTTTTCCATGATATTCTGCATCCATTTCTGATGCTCATCGTGCGTCTTCTGGTATTCCTCGGCAACCGCAATAAAAAACTCACCCTCACCAACAACCTCACGCTCCAGTGTCAGCACAGGCTCCGCATCATTCAAGCGAGCAGGGCGAATGGTCACTTTTGAATTCGCATTCGTAGACAAACGGTTCACCTCTCCTAATTCATACATTGATAAGAAAACGTTGATCGAGGACTTCTCAAGGTAAAGCGTCCGTGCTATTGTGAGTGTTTTCTTACATGTTAAAAAATACTGCGTTCATGCCGATATCCCCTTTTTGTCAGGTTCAATGTTACGCGGCCTGATTTGACAGGTTGTTGCGTAAAAATCCACCGTGCTTATCCTCACCAGCAAAGTTCACTCTGCATAAAATGTAAAAAGGTGGTGATGAGCAATGGGTTACTCATTGGCAGACTGGATGATCTATACGATTTGGGCGATTTTTGGACTCATGATTGTTGATTTTTTGATTGTCCTGTTTCAGAAGTTTTGGCGAGGCTCATTTAACCCGGGATTTGTTTTGGGCTATTTAAAAGATATCCTCTATTATATCTTGCCCCTGAATATGATCATTTCGATGAGCTCGATTGATCCCACCGGGTATGTTTTGATGATCTTCTACTTTATTGGAGGCATCGCCGTAATCGTCAAGTACGTGATGGACATTCTCAAACGATTTCAAACGTAATGGTGAAAAGCCTTCCGGTGCGGAAGGCTTTTTTGTACAGAGTGCAACCGCGGCTTAAACCAAAAGCTTGACGTAGCCAGGTTTTCTAATGGAGAAAAGATATGTGTCATTTAAATTCACGAACCGCTAAACGTTTCTTCAAATTCAAGATCTGGAAGTGTAACCTTGGCCCATTTCGTTACATAGATCAGGTAGGCAATTCCAATCGCTACCCAAATCAGCCCGATTATGAGGGCGCCAACCTCCAAATTATACCACAAGTATGCGTTAAAACTGATTCCAAGAAGCGGACTGATTACGTTTACCAGAATTGATTTGACAGTATGTGTATTTTTTTGTTTGAAGTAGTAGACGATCACGCAAAGATTGACAAACGTAAAAGCCGTAAATGCTCCAAAATTAATGAAAGAAGCAGCCGTCTCCAAATCGAGGAACAGCGCTAACATCGCTAAAATTCCGATAAAAACGATGTTGAAAATCGGTGTACCATATCGCGGATGGACATTTCCAAATAACTTCTTTGGCAACACGCCATCACGTCCCATTGCGTATAAAAGACGGGCAGCGCTGGCTTGCGTAGCTAATCCATTAGAAATACAAGCGGCAATGGCTCCTGCGAGGAAAACGGACTGGAAAAGCATTCCGCCAATATGTAAAGCGATTTCTGGAGAGGCGCCTTCAATGTTTTGTAACGTTTCCGTGCTCGGAAACAACGCTTGCATGAAATAAGACACCGTAATGAAGTATAGTCCCCCTACCAAAGCAATGAGGATGATCCCGCGCGGAACGTTTTTCTTCGGCTCGATGGTTTCTTCCGATAGCGTTGTTACGGCGTCAAAGCCAAGAAAAGATAACGCCAAAATAGACGCGCCTGTGAATGCTGTAGACCATGACATCTGTTCTGAATAAAAAGGGTTAAACGTAAACAAATTCGCTGTATCCGTATGAATGATAGCCCTGATGGTCAGCACAACAAAAATGGCTGCGACCAACAGTTGAAAAAGAACCATCACAGAATTGGCGGAAACGGATATCTTCATGCCCGCAATATTCATCACGGTAGTCAGGAGGAGAATGCCGACACACCAAATCCAGGGTGGAACGTCAGGAAATACGGAAGAACAATAAATGACCGTAAGCAGCGCATTTATCATGGGGAGAAACAAGTAGTCGAGAAAAGCTGTCCATCCTACGAGAAATCCAAGCTTCGAGTTCAGTGTCTGTTTCGTGTACGTATACGCTGAACCGGCAGAAGGAAATATCGTAACCATCTTGCTGTAACTAAATGCCGTAAACAAAATGGCAATAGTGGTGAGGATATAAGCAGCAGGGACATGTCCACTTGTTTCTTCGGAAACGATGCCAAATGTATCAAACACGGTAAAAGGCGCCATGTAAGCAAGTCCGAAAAAGACAAGGTGTCTCAATTTTAAGGATCGTTTCAGTTTTCCGTTCGTTGCTTCCAAAAAAATTCCCCCTATGAATTGAAAGCGATTTCTTTTCGTAACAAAAGACAGACCGGCCGGTTTGTTTATAGTAATACTTTTCGAAATATAAAGTCAATACTGTTTCTTTCGTTCAGAATCTCATCATGTTCTTTGCCAGATAAGTCTCCAGTCGAACGGCATCACTTACCATTCCCAATTGACACTAACAAAATAATATGATTTAATGCACTTGTTTTCTAAATATATGACAGAAATTAGAGGGTAACATGAAAAGAGATCAGATAACGAGGCAATTGATACTGAAAGCCGCCCTTGAATGCTTTAGTAAGAATGGATACGTAAACACTTCTCTGAACGATATTGTCAAAATCTCTGGCATCAGCAAAGGCGGAATTTACTGGCATTTTAAAAGCAAAGAAGAAATGTTTGTGCAAATGATAGAAGAAGAGTATGAACCATGGCTGAATACGATTCATTCTGCATTGTCAATATTATCTGACCCCCTCGAAAAATTGAAAAAATACGGAGAGCTGTTTTACTCCCAAATTGATCTCCCCGTTTTTAAATTAATGCCAGAGTCGTATTGGGGAGAAGTTGGTGAACAGTACCGAGACAGATTGAATCAATGCTATTCGAAAGACGATGAATTAATTTACGCTGTTTTTACAGAAGCGATTGCCAACAACCAACTCCGGATAACCGATGCAAAAGCGTTGACCTGGATTTATATTTCCATGCTGGAAGGGCTTTTTGCGGAGTTGTCCCTTCGATCGGAAAAAAAGGATGAATTGGTAGCTTATTTCGAAAAAGGGATCGATATCTTTTTAGAAGGCATAAAAAGAAAGTAAGGCGACGATTCGTCTGCTGGAAAAAACCGTTAGGGGTGCATGGAACTGCCCTTGACGGTTTCTTTTGTTCTCCCTTCATTTCTGCAAATTATCAAAAAATTATTGACATTATCGTAAGAAACATATTAATATGAACAAACCGGCCGGTCTGTCTTTCGATATTAAATGAATAAAACGCCAGAACTGTGAAGCACGCATTCGAAAACGTTACATATTGCGGCACTATTATCGTGGCGCCACAACGTAAATCATTATGCATTTATCATGTACAGGGAAAAGAGGAGAGATACCATGGCAAGAGTAATCAAAGATTCCACACCAAAAAAAGATGGTTTTCGAATTCCGGGAGAATTTGAACCGCACAAGGGGTCCTTCATCATTTGGCCCGAAAAAGGATTTGCCTTCCGAAATGGCGGTAAACCCGCACAAGAAGTATGTGTGATTGTTGCAAATGCGATTGCCGAGTATGAGGAAATGACGGTCATATGCTCAGCAGCGCAATATGAAAATGCAAGAGCACGTTTATCCGAAAAAGTGCGAGTCATTGAAATGTCAACAAACGAATCGTGGGCGCAAGACAAAGGTGCTTTTTACGTGATCAACGATAAAGGTGACATGAGAGGGGTCCATTTTGGGTTTAATGCGTACGGAGGAGTAGGTGAAGGGCTTTACTTTCCTTGGGACTTAGATAAGCAATTTGCCCAAAAACTTTTCGAACTTGAAAATATGGATTCTTATGACGCACGCCATTTTATTCTTGAGGGTGGTGCGACGCAAGTAGATGGAGAAGGCACCATCATTTTGACAGAGCAATGCAATCTCAATCCAAACAGAAATGGAGATATGTCAAAGGAAGAAGTCGAAAGAAATTGTAAAGACTATCTTGGTGTGGAAAAAGTAATCTGGATTAAAAGAGGCATGCTATATGATGAAACGGATGGTCACATTGACGATATTTGTTTTTTTGTCCGACCTGGAGTCATCGCTCTTTCTTGGGTCGATGATGTAAATCATCCGCAGTATCCTGTATTCAAAGAAGCGTATGAAACCTTAAGCAATGAAACAGATGCGAAAGGAAGAACGTTTGAGATTCACAAAATTCATATCCCCGAGGTCATTCATATCACGGAAGCAGAGAACAAAGGTTTTGATGTTGTTGCGGATGCAGCCCCTCGTGAAGCCGATCAGCCATTGGCGGTCACGTATATCAATGGATATTTCGTTAACGGCGGGTACCTTGTTCCTTTATTCAATGACCCCCGTGATCAAGAAGCCATTCAGAAATATCAAGAAATTATGCCGGATCGAAAAATTATCGGTCTCCCGACAAAAGAGTGGTCGCTCAGCGGCGGAAACATTCACTGCATGACATTGGCACAGCCTCGACCATGACTCCAAAAGAAAAAGCCTGATCGCACAAGGTTTTTAAGATTGATGTCCACATTTCCTTTTTCATCAAGGGATTGTGGGCATTTTTCATGCCATTTTAGGGAACACGTAGCCCTTCACCTTGCAAACCTTTTCTGACATGAACGGCTTGTCTTTTTGAATAAACTGGAAAGGAGTCACTGCCAGTTCTCCCTTGTCTACCCGAAACTTGTCATACATGTCCAAAGCACCACGGGAGTTGAAATTTCATATCATAATAATCTAAATATTCCGCAAAAAGGGAGTGGTGCCATGAGGAGCTATCAGTGGATCAAGTGGCGTAAGGTTATCCTCTGGCTCGTAATCCTGCTCACACTCGGCATCATATTAGTGACAGGTGGACCGACCTACTGGGCTATCGCATTAAGCATTGTCAGCCTCTTGTTTCAATTGCTTTTCGCTATTCTGTTTGTCATTATCCAGTTTGTCGCGCTCTTCTGGTTTTTGGCCCGCGGCCGAACGTATTGGATTTTGCCTGGGGAGACAGGTTCCACGTGGGAGGATTATCGGGGAAACCCGGAAATCGTCGAAAATGCCAAACGGATCGTCACCCTGCTGAAAGGCGTAAAAGGATTCAAGGAGATGGGGGGCGAAGCGATTCGCGGCTTGCTCCTCTGTGGTCCGCCGGGCACAGGGAAATCGTACTTGGCCCAGGTAATCGCCAATGAAGCACAAGTCCCATTTGCTTACGCGTCCGCACCGAGCTTTCAAAACATGTTTTTCGGCGTCGGCAACCTCAAGGTCATGGGATTGTATCGTAAAGCGAGAAAGCGGGCAAGTGAGTATGGCGCCTGCATTATTTTCATCGATGAGATCGATGCAATTGGGATGAAACGGCAAGGTGGAGGCGGTATGGGGGGCGGGATGCTTGGAATGGGCGGTGCCGGTTTGCTCAACGAGCTGCTGCTGCAGATGGATCCACCGAACATCGACAACACCAAAATCGCCAAGCTACTGCGGACATTGGGTCTGCGCCGCAAAAAAGCGGAGCGTCCCGCCGTTATGACGATCGCCGCGACGAACCTACCGGATGTGCTCGACTCCGCGCTTTTGCGCCCTGGACGTTTCGATCGTCAGCTTTGGGTGGATGCGCCTGACTATGACGGGCGGGTCGACGTATTCCAGTATTATCTCAAAAAAGTGAAGCACGACGAGTCGCTCACGCCGGAAAAAGCCGCACTCGATACCATTGGGTACAGTCCGGCGCAAATCAAGCACATCGTCAACGAATCGGTCGTCATCGCCCATCAACGGGGAGCACAGGTCGCGAATTACGAAGACTTTCGCTCCGCCATGGAGACGTATGAATGGGGTATCAAGCAACCGCTCAGATCGATGAGCGATGACGAGAAGCGCAACGTAGCGTACCATGAAGCTGGCCACGCTGTCGCGCAGTTTTTATTAAAGCCACATGAACGCGTCTGGAAGGTCACTATCATCCGGCGGGGCGGAGCACTCGGACTCGCCGCGACCAAGCCGACGCATGAACGATATAACCGCAGCGACAGTGAAATCTTGGCGGAAATCCAGGTGTGTCTGGCTGCCCGCGCGGTGGAAGAAATCTTTTTAGGGAAAAAGTTGAACGGCGTCACGTCCGACCTGCAGCATGCGACAGAACTGGCAGGAGTGTATCTCGGCATCGTTGGAATGGGAGATGAACTGTTCAGCTGGCTTGCCTCCGGGTCGCGCATCGACGGGCTTAAGGCGCTCCGTCCCAAAATCAACAAGTTGCTGGATGAACAGATGATTGAGGTGAAACAGTTGGTACAGCAATACGCCGATTTCGTCCACTCCATCGCGGAAGAACTGTTGAAGCGTGGCGATTTGACGGGCGAGGAGATTGAAGAACTGTATCAGCACTTGTATGGGAACGGGTTAGGAGAACAGTAAGTTTTCTTTATAGTGAGGGGAGCTGGGTCGTGATGATTCAGCTCTTTTTTGCATGTTCCGGAAAATTGACTCGGGCAAAGTTGGCACCAGGTAAAAAAGCGTAGACAATCATGTCTACGCCGGTGTTCACCCTAGAAGTGACGTTTCTTATTTGATAAAGCTTAAGGCAACCCCGATGAAATACGGAATCAGCCATACGCACCACACAAACAGACTGAATTTATGGAATTGCTTGATTTGCTTTTCTTGCTTTTTGAATAAAACGAAACAAGCCCATACCGTGTGGAAAAACATCAGAAGCAGAGCCACCAAACCGGTAATCCCGTGCAGGTTCAAGCCTGGTCCTTCCGCGAGCATTTTCATGAAGGTGGTCCCGACCGTATCAAAAAGCAACCCGAACGCAAAGTAAACGAGGTGTTTTGCTTTGAGCTGCCCCGAACGTTTTTCACTCCATACTCCAATTGAATACGCAATCAGCGCAAGATTGATGCAAATAACGGCTATAGCTAACATGTAATTCATCTCCCTTTTCATTTGCCTACGCTTAGCAGTTTAGAAAAGAAAGATGAACATGAGATGAACAACAGATGATAATCGTGTGACAAGAAACCTAGGTTATTTGGATTTTTATCGAAATAAACCGAAAAGAGAGAAGCGGTTTAGTCTCGCTCGAGTTTCTCTTCCAGGTTTGCCCGAACCACTGGCCATTCCGCAGCGAGGATGGAGTAATAAGCCGAATCGCGAATACCACCATCACTTGCGGGGACGTGCGCCCTGCGGATGCCCTCAAACTTGGCACCAAGCCGTTCGATCGCCGTGCGAGAGCGGTTGTTTCGCGCGTCAGTTTTCAGCGTAACCCGGATCGAGCCCCATTTCTCAAACGCATGGGTAAGAAGTAAAAGCTTGCACTCGGTGTTCACGCCGGTTCGTTGAGCAGAAGCCGCGTACCACGTGCTGCCAATTTCGGCTACGGTTGGCGGAGTCGCATCAGATGGGGTAGGACCAGTGGAAGCTCCTGTTGGCAAAGACGAAAACACATCAAGATCGAGAAAGCGTGTCGTGCCAACGATACGCCCCGTTTCGAGGTGTCGTACGACGAATGGCAGCTCTTGTCCTTGCGAATAGGCAACCAGAGCACCTTCAATATAACGTTTCGTATCATCCACTCCATCGGGCACCTTCGTTAAATGGTATGTCGATCGGTCCTCGGAAGCGGCGGCACAAAGATCATGTACATGGTCCATTGTCATGGGTTCCAAACAGACGAGATTTCCGCGAATGGTAATTGGCGTAAGCATTGGTATCACAACCTTGTCTATATTCTTTCGTTATGGACACATGGTACGAGAAAATCAGTCATTGTAAAATATACAATTTTTACACTTTTGTCGGGTACAGTTATGGACCAACTAGTTGTCCGCAACCTTAAAGCTCCATCTTCCGATGCCGAACGACTGGGACAAGCTTTTCCGCTCAACCGAGTTTATTGTATGATAGCAATATGAGGGAGAGGAGGGAATCTATGGTGAAGCAACTTATTGTCGGAGACGCCATGCATGAGTTCGCTGCTACACGTCGCATCCTGGAGTGCTTGCCCGAGGAGCATATGACGTGGAGGCCGCATGTGAAATCGATGGCATTGGGCGGGCTGGCAACGCACTTGATCAACCTATTGAACTGGCAAGTCGCGATTTTTCTTTCCCCGGAATTCGATCTTTCGACTGTGCCGCTTCGGCGGGAAGCTTTGGAAAGACGCGCAGACATTCTGGAGGAATTCGACGCGAATGTCGTCAAGCTTGAAAAGCTGTTAGCTGAATCCGACGAGAAAACGCTCGGCGAGGAATGGACGTTGCGGAACGGCGACCATATCATCCTGCGCCAACCGCGGGCGATTGCGCTTCGCACTTTCGGATTGAGCCACATGGTCCACCACCGGGCACAGCTCGGAGTTTATTTGTGGCTTCTCGATATTCCAGTGCCGGGCCTCTACGGTCCCTCGGCTGACGAGGAAGGCAAATAAACGAATACGCGCCGAAAAGTCGCAGGGCATCGGCATGACCGCCGGTACACTGCGACTGTTTTTTTGGGACGAACGCTTTTTTTGCAAAATAAAACGACGATTTCGTAGTCGTTCCTTATTGTCGTCCGTGTGTTACGTGATTGCGACTGTGTCGGTGCAGGAAAAGTGGGACAGATGCCAGCGCCCCGATTACAAACAAGCCAGCCGCCATTACGTAAATTCCGCTGAGCGGAAGCACAGCCTTCAGCGGGCCGACTAAACTCATGGTTACCACCATTCCGCCGATGAAGAGTGGGCTGATGATGCCGCTTACCCTTCCGACAAATGCTTCATCGGCCCTAGTCAGAATGATCGTCTGGCAGGCAACGTGGATGAATGGCACCATGAGACCTGACAGGAATTGGGTGGCAATCACCAGCCAAACGATTTCAGTCGTGCCCATCGCCGCTACAGCCAAGCTGTTGGCAGAGAATCCGACGAGCAGCATGGTCTGAGGGGTCATCTTACGTGAAAGTCCCATCACCAGCATCCCGCCGAGAATCATGCCAACGCCGTTGACCGCTGTGAACCATTGAAGCGATTGTGCCGACATGTTGAGATGTTCCGTAACCAGGAAAATCGCCATGGGATTCATTAGGCCAAGGGCCAGACCGGCAGCCAGAGAAAATCCGCCCATGAAGAGAAACAGTTTGTTCGCAATGACATATGTAAGACCTAGTTTCAAATCCTGTGTCAACTGTCTTCGATGAGCCGCCTTCTCCACTTTCTGGTCCGCAGGCAGGAACAAGAGCGCACAAGCGGACAGCAGGAAGCAGATGCCCATAATGCCAATGGCGGCTTGGATACCGAATCGGTAGTAAATCAACGTTCCGAGCATCGGGCCAAGGATCATGAAAATTGCCTGAATCGTCTGATACATGGACATGCTCATTTGCAACTGGGATTCTTGCACATGCTGCTTAAAGAGCTTCATTCCGGCAGGCTGGGAGAATTGAGATAAGATTGAGGACACCAGTGTTGCGAAGAAGATCACTTGCCATCCGCTAAACATCATCGCAGCTAGTACGCCAAATACCGAAATCGCGCTGAGCAGATCGCATATCACCATCGTACGCTTCGGCCGCCAGCGATCAGCAAAGGCTCCTCCGATGAAGGAGAAGATGAAAATGGGTGCGAATTCGGCGAGTGAGATCATGGAAATTGCAACGGGATCCTTGTTCGTTTGCTCCGTCACGAAGAGCAGGATGGCAAAGTTGCGGATCCAGATGCCGAGTTGCAGGAATACCGCCGAAAGCAGGATCGATTGGACGTAACGGTTGGCAAAAAACGATCGCAAGGAAGCTTCTTTAGCCTTATTGGCATGTGCCGAATGTGGGGAGTGAGCATGGCTCGAGTGATGCATGTTGGTTCATCACCTTTCTTTTTAAAATTATATTGGGGTGTGGAACCCGCACCACAGAGGGTATGGTAAGTGCCGACATGAGCGGGATGTCATCATCATACGATGGCGACAATCTGCCTATCGCGCAAGAAATCTCTCACCACCCGCAAACTTTTGCGTGCTCCCCGCAATAATTCCTTACTAGATAGGGAAATCAGGTCTATTACTTAGTTCGCACATTCTTCTTTTCCCATGTACGCTCTTGATCCCCGCGAAAATAATCCCCCTTAATGATCTCATCCGCCATACGCAGTGTAGTAGTACCGAGCATCCGTTTTTCCCGCTCTAAATCTTCCCCGATGTACGTTCCATCAGCAAGAAACGCATAGCTTCTTTTTGTCTTCAACAAATTTCGCCCCATTGCCGAATCCCGATATGCCTCCTCATCAATCCCCAATAAATACGCAAGCGAAGGCAAAATATCAACCTGCCCCCCGATGGTCGCGATTGTCGCGGGCTTCACACCGGATCCGTTAATGATCAAGGGAACCCGCTTGCCATTAGCGAACTCAGGATAATCACGGGTCTGCTCGTTCACGTATTTATGTACGCCTTCATGATCGCCATAAATCGCTACCATGCTATTGGCAAGGATGCCATCACGCTTAAGTCGATCAAGAAATTGACCGATCTGTTCGTCCGCGTAATGAATGCTTTGCAAATAACCGCCAAGCGTCGTCCGATCCAACGCTTTGTCCAGACGCAACCCCCGATATTTGGAGGGGAGGTCGTAAGGGGAATGACTAGACATTGTCACAAGAAAGGCGTAGAAAGGAGGGCGCGTGCCAGACAGGATGTGTGCGGCTTGCCGGAAAAAAGACGCATCGCTGAGTCCCATCCCGATCGACTCTTCGTTTTTGAGCATGCTGCTATCAATTGTTCGGTCGAAGCCGATCGCCTTTAGCGCTTGTGCCCAATTCCAGTACGACCCTTTGTCGCCATGCAGCGCGAGACTGGTATAACCATGCTGTCGCAGTAAATAGGGAAGAGATTTGTAAAAATTCCCTGGATAGCGAAAAAAAGTGCTTCCTTTGCGAAGGGGATATACAGACGTGTTTGTCATGAATTCGGCATCTGAGGTAGCCCCTTGATTGACTTGCTCATACAGGTTCGGGAAATACAATCCGTTGGCAATCAGTCGGTTAAGTGTCGGGGTGATTTCTTGCCCGGCGATGGTGCGCATTAGTACGAAGTTCTCCAAACTTTCCACTTGGATCACAATCAGATTTTGATTACGCGCAGCCGCTTTGTACGGGGTATCAGGTAGCGGTTCATGTTTGCGGCCGTACCATTCCCGAATTTCCTGTCGACGCTGTTGTGTTAGCTTGAGCGGCCTGCCTTCTTTTAGGAACAGCCAGCTATCCAGGACATGATACCCAATGGGTGAGAGATTATAGCAGGTGATCAGCGGATCGTACAATTGAAAAAGCGCCTTTTCGTCCTTTTTGCCAAGGAGCTTGTAACCGATCGGGACGTAAAGCAAAACAAGAAGAGTAGGAACGGCTATGAAACAAAACAGCCGCCACCGAACGGGCGTTGTGCGATACGCCCTCCATAGCCCCCAAGCCAAAAGTCCAAACGCTGCGAGGTCCACGACGAAGAGCACATCAATCCACCGGACCAAAAGGAGAACGCTTCCCCATAAATTGCTCAAGTTTCCCAATTGGCTGAGCTGATGGAATGAAGGGAGCGTCTGAAAGGCGCGGACATACCATAAATCGATCAGAAAAAACAGTGAAACCAATGCGTTAACACCAATGAGATACCAGAACCGCAGCGTTCGTTTGCACAAAAAGGCAAATGAGAGCAAAAACAGTACAAATGAGGTGTATATAGGCAATTGGGGTTTCACCGCGCGATAGGCCGTGAGCCAATGGAATGATGTATGTGTGGGATCAAAAATAAAGCCGTAAAGCATGATGCTTTTAAGCAAAAGAGAAACAGCTGTGAGAATAAAAAACAAGCCAACACCTCCTTGCTGTTGCCTTTGGCTAAGCTCGACTTTCATAGGTTCCCCTCACTTTCATGTCCCGATTCTCCTGAGGGAAAAGCGAGTGAAAGGTAAGATACGACTGCGTATTTCTTCCGTTATGAGGGCACAGTAATCGACGTAGCGAGGGCAATCAATAAGCAGAGTGAAAGAGAGGTGAGGGACATGGAAAAAGAAATCAGCACAGAAGCAAGCATTCTAGCTGAAAGAGCGGCACAAAACACTCGCAAGGAAGAAGCGGGTAGGAATGAAGCAGGGGTAGAAAGCTGGGGATGGTCCAATAACACAGAGGTTGTAAGAGACGACAGCAGTCATTCGTAACATGAAAAAGCCGCTCATCCGAGCGGTTTTTTTGTGCAACCGCGGCTCCTCCAAAAAGAATGGCGTAGCCAGGTTTTCTAATTATGAACTTGACGTACTCGGCTGTATACGAATTCGCGCCTGCGTGAACGGAAAGCAGTGTATCGGCATAACCGACGAGCCGATTGACTATCTCATCCACAACCGCGTAAACTATCGGATGCAGCTTCGGGTCGCAAAGATTGGGATCATCCAATATCACGGTCGTGTTGATGAACACATCGCTATTTCCATACAGATTATAATGAATCATCACTTTCCCACAAGCCCCTCCGGTTTGGGGATCTTGGTAGCCGGGTATAAATACGTACCATTCCTCGGCTGTCGCCGAACGGAAATTTTTCGTGAATGACAAACTGCTGATCAGTTCATCCGCTTGTTTTCTTAATTCAGGGCTCATTAGAATGTCTGCCAATGCCGTTCCTTCTTTTGCTCCCGTTTAGTATTGAAGGAGGAAGAAAATTTCATCCATCGTCTTGAAATGTTTCGCTCACCTGAAACGATAATAAAAGCAGACGCACGTAGTACGGGAGGAGAAGTCATGCCACCTTCAATTGAGTTTGGAGCCTTAATGCCTCACCCGCCCCTTTTGATTCCATCGATTGGCAAAGAAGAATTGTCACATGTGCATTATACGCAGGTTGCCATGCAGCAAACGTGTGCGGATATTGTCAAAGCCAGTCCCGATGTCGTGATTATCGTTTCGCCGCATGGCCCCATGTTTGAGGATGCCATCGTGATCATGGACGGTGACGACCTGCGTGGTGACTTGAAACCATTCGGTGTCGATGAGTCGTATCAGGCGCAAAACGACCGTCCCCTTGCGTCATCCATCGCAGAGCAAGGGAAGCAAGAAGGGGTCCCGCTTATCCTGTTGGAAGATCACCTGAAACGGAAATTCCAGATTCATCACGAATTGGATTATGGGACAATCGTTCCCTTGCATTACCTGCAACAGGCCGGGTATGCAGGAAAGATTGTGCTGCTAGCCCCGGGATTTCTCCCGCTTGAACGGGTATACCAGGCAGGGATGTGCGTACGAAAAGCTATTGAGCTGCTTGGGCGTAAAGTGGTGATCATCGCGAGCGGCGATAACTCGCATGCGCTCGTTGAACAGTCGCCAGCAGGCGCAACCGAGGAAGGTAAACGATTTGATGCCGCCCTCCAAAAAGCCCTTTCGCTTGAGGATTGGATGAGCCTATTTACGTTGGCACCTGACTTTTTGGAACGTGCTGCAGAAGACACACTCGGCTCGTTGTTTTTGCTTATCGGGGCTTTTGATACAGACGAGCTCAAAGGCTCCGTATTGTCATATGAAGCTCCCTTTGGAGTTGGTTATACGGTAGCAACCTTGAAGCCCCAGCATGGTTCAGCCCCCTCGCTACTCCCGAGCATGATTGCAAGCCGGGAGGAAACGATAGCCCGCTTACGAGCGCGCGAATCGGAACATGTTCGGCTTGCCCGGATGGCTGTCGAAACGTACGTGAGAGAGGAACGGTTGATCCAGCTTGCATCCGTTCCTACAGAATTCGAGCAGCAAGCCGGCTGTTTCGTGTCCATCAAGCAAAACGGCAAATTGCGCGGCTGCATTGGGACAATTCGCCCGACCGCAGACCATCTCGCCGACGAAATCGTCCGGAACGCCATTGCGGCTTGCTCAGAGGATGATCGGTTTTTTCCGGTCGAAGAGGACGAGTTGTCCCAGCTTACGTATAGTGTCGATGTACTGGAACCGGAGGAGGAAGTGAAAGACATAAGCGAGCTAGATCCGAGCGTCTATGGGGTGATTGTGTCGGATGGCCAAAGAAGCGGACTGCTTTTGCCGAATTTGGAAGGGATTCATACGGTCGAGGAGCAGCTGTATTATGCAAAAGAAAAGGCTGGCATTCATCCTGAGCAGGAACATGTACGGATGTTTCGATTTCGGGTACAACGTTATGTATAGGGTAGCGGCGACTTGGCAAAGATGTTCCCTGTCAAATCGCGACATCGGTAATCGACAAAATTAAACATTTGTTTAATCGAAAATGTGACAAATTCGATTCTTTTCATCGACACATTGTGTAAATTTGTCAGATGCCACACATAAAAAACGCCTCCTTTCCTCAAACTACCGGGAAGATTCCCCAATAAAGGAGGCAGATGAAATGGCAAATGAACAAGAACACAAACAGAAGGATACGGTGCAATCCGACTACATGCTGATGGATTGGGGCGGCACACAGCCGTCATTGGGGCTGCAAGAAATCACGCAGGAGCAAATCGGCGATGTGTACAACGAAGGCACGATTGACCAAGCACTAGAGGAATCGAAGGAAGAGCAATAACCACAAAACCCCCTCCTTTGATGAAGTGAGGGGGTTTTTATATATAAATTAAATATTCGTTACAAGAAACTTAAAGTAAAAACATCGCGACTATGGTCGTAATCACCAAACCTACGATGACCGGATACAGATTGCGGCGGGCAAGTTCAAATGGATCGACACCGCAAATGGCGGCCGCAGGAATGAGTGCCCACGGAATGATTGTGCCACCGCCGACCCAAATGGCGGCGATTTGGCCCAAAGCAGTGAGGGTGGCGATGCCGGTCCCAAGTGCGTGGGAGAATAGTTGCGCGATCGAGCCAGCCAAGGTGATGCCGGAAAAGCCGGACCCATCCAGACCGGTGATCACGCCTACAGCGGTGAGCGTGACGGCTGCTACTTCCTTTGAAAGCGGAATCGTATGTGCGAGCGCGATGCCCAGGTCGTTGACGATGCCTTGTGAGCCTTGTGGCAGCACTTCACCGAAAACTTTTACGAATCCGCTGTCCCCCATATAGAAAAACGCTGCAATGGGTATAACCGGCCCAAACACTTTGAAACCAAATTGGAAGCCTTGAATCAAAAATTCGGTCGTTTTCTCCAGACCGGCCCCTTTGTGTGCAAATAATGCGACGATCAGCAAAATCACGAGAGCAGTGCCTCCGACGAGTGCGGTTGCGTCACCGCCTTTCAAGTCAAACAGAAACATCGCAAGGACGTCGAGAAGAAACAAAATCGGCACAAGAATCGAAAGTGTACGGCGAATACTGGTCGGTAGTGCAACTCTTTTTTTGTCGTTGCCGCGCGGTTGCTCCACAGCTGCTTTTTGATCAACGACCAATTTGCCACTTTTTAAATCGCGCCACAAGAGCCAAAAAGCAGTCACAGTCGTTACGACGCCCATGACAATGACGAGTGGAACGCTTGCTTCGATGACGTCGGTCACCGGTATTCCGGCAGCCTTTGCCGTCAAGGTCGGAGCGCCTTGAATGATGAAATCGCCGGACAGCGCGATGCCGTGCCCGAACAAGTTCATCGACATCGCGACGCCGAGCGCGGGCAGGCCGACCCGTAGGGCAACAGGCAGCATGACAGCGCCGATGAGCGCTACAGCAGGAGATGGCCAGAAAAACCAAGAGATTACCATCATAACGATCCCGATTACCCAATAGGCGAGTGCGGGGTTGCGGATCAGAGCGGTCATCGGGCGGATCATCGATTCGTTGATGCCGGTTTCGGTCAGGACCTGACTCATCGCGACGATAATGCAGATGACCAGGATAGTAGGTAAAAGTTCAGTGATGGCGTATATAAAGCTGCCGAAAATCCCGCCGATCGATGTGGAAATGGAGCCGGTTGCCGTCAAGCCGAGAACAGCAATCCCGATGATGCTGACGAGGCTGGTGTCTCGTTTCATAATCATCATCGCGATAATCAGTAGAACGAACAGCACGTAAACCCAGTGGAGAAAATATAATTCAACACCCATCTCAATCCCTCCTTTGCATAGCGTGAAAATCTGGTTGTCACTAAGCAGGATATGCATGGGAGAACCCATGGGTGAAAGCCCGGCGACTGGCTTTTTGCCCCCGGATATGTCACTATAACAATATTCAGATGGTGGAGGAGAAGAACGAGATGAAGCCCAAAACGACACAGATGCAACGCAATATCGAAAGCGCCATTCACCAGTTGGAGCGCCGCTTCCTGGAACGGAGCGAATTGATCCGTCTCTTGTTCTTAGGCATTTTGAGCGGCGAAAACGCTTTACTGATCGGTCCGCCGGGCACGGCAAAGTCACAGCTTGCCCGCGCGATTTCGGATTTGTTCGGTTCTGCGCATTGGTTCGACTATTTGCTGACGCGATTTACCACTCCCGATGAGATTTTTGGTCCCGTCTCCTTGCAGCAATTGAAGCAGGATCAGTATGTGCGCAAAACGGCGGGCTACTTGCCAGCCGCGCAATTCGCATTTCTTGACGAGATTTTCAAAGCAAACAGCGCGATTCTCAATGCGCTTTTATCCATATTGAACGAGCGTGTCTATTTCAACGGGAGAGAAAAAGAGCAAGTGCCACTTCTGTTTCTTATCGCCGCATCCAATGAGCTGCCTGACGAAAACGAGCAGTTGGCCGCATTGTACGACCGCTTCCTGATCCGCTATGAAGTAAGCTATTTGAACACGGCTTCAAGCTACGAATCGATGTTTAACTTGCCGTCTGAACCGCTGCCAGCGCTGTTCTCACTCTATGACGTGAAAGATGTGCAAGCTGCTGCCAAGCAGGTGACCGTGCCTGAGACGCTGGTTTATTTCCTGTACCAGCTCAAACAAGACATGGAAGAGAGGGAATTCGTCCTCTCCGACCGCCGCTGGAGCAAGATTGGCCATGTGTGGCGGACATCGGCTACAATCAATGGTCGCGACATGGTGACCGTTTGGGATACGGTCTATACGCCGCATCTTTTGTGGGACGTACCGGAGGATTTGCCTGTGCTTCGCCAGGTGTTTGAAAAGCGTTTTACGGAGCTGCTGAAAACGGAAACGCAAAGCGAACTGCCGCTTCGCCATTATGAGCAGCTGGCGCAAAAATGGCTCGACAAGGAAAGCGACCTGCATGCGTTTCAGTTTAAAAAAGAGGTCGGCGCCAAAATGGGCAAAGAGCAAGCGGAGCAATTCCGCCTGATGCTGGAAACATGCCGCACCGAGGTTGAGGAAGCAGCGCGCAGCTTGAAAGCGAAGCTCATCAGTTGGCAGCAGACGGAAAGGGATTTGGTGGCCTTTATCCGTGAAAAAAATTATCTGATCTATCAGCCGGAAAAATATACGGTGAAATACGCCCATCTGCGGATTGAAGGGGAGCGTTTGCTACAAATTTTGCAAGGTTTGTACCGGACCATCTTCGATCGAGATATTGCTGGTGCCGAGTACGATTATACGCTGTAGTCAGGTGGGAGTCTTATGATGATTCGATCGACACGGGTGGACCGCTATGTGTTTGACGCCTACCTTTTTTCATCGCAGACTGCGCATGAATGGATGGCGGAAGCCAAGCTGCGGGCCCCCTGGTTTGATACCGAGCTGTTCGCCGATTTTTTCCTCTGCTTTTATTTGGCGGAGCCGGAAGTCGATGAGACAAAAGAAGCGCCGCCGTTTCACAAATGGATGTTGCGGACGTTGCGGAAGCAATATTTTTATTTGACGATCCACCCCCGGACGATCAATCAAGTGAGTGCCGCGTTCAAAACCGCATTGAAAGCTCTGATGTGGCTGATTGAGAGCTTTGCAGCGGAAGTAAAAAAGCGCGAGGGGGAGCAAAGTCCGTTCATGCAAGGGCTGTCGCAGAAAAAAGGCCAGCAGGGCGAAGAACCGGCGACATCGATGGTGGAACGGCTCACGCAAAAGCAGCTTGCTCAGCTTCAGCTAGTCGGCTATACGCTGCAGCAGGGCAAACGAGTCGTGGAAGAAAAACAAGAAGCGAGCGACAGCCGCCCATTGGTGGAGGCAGAGATACGTGGGCTCAAGGACCGGATCGAGAACCTGCAGCAGGAAATGGCTCGCGACTTTAACAAGCGCAACAAGCTGATGCAAAAGCTGAAAAAAACGGAAGAAGAGTTGTCGCAGCGGGAAAAACAGCGGGATCGGCTGGTGCGCCAGGAGAAGAAAACGATTGAGGCGTACGAAGAGGAGCTCGGGCAATGGTTGGAAAACTCGCTTAGACAAACACTTGGCACGGAAGAAGAGGAAAGCCGTTTTTTGCATGAGCTTCTGGAAGCAAGCCAGCGTTTTGCCAACCGCCGTTGGGGCAGCGATTTGGGCAAACTGCGCAGACAGACGCATGAGCAATATTTGCGATGGGTAGAAAAGCTCAAACGGCATCCCGACCTGCTTCGCTTTTTGGAAGAGGTGGGGCGCAATGTGCAGCATTTTCGCATCCGGCGCAAGGAAATCCGCGCCCGCGCTGTGCCTGAGGAATACGACAATCTGCGCCAGTCCGGAGACATCGCTCATTTGCTGCCAAGCGAAGCGGTGCTGCTTGCTGACCCGGATCTGGAAAACTACTTTTTGCTCAAATGGGTAGAGCAAAAGCTGCTGACATACGATACGCAAGGCTGGGTCGAGGAGCCGCCGAAAGGCCCGGTCATCTGCATGCTCGATACGTCCCACTCCATGCGCGGAGGCAAGCTGCGACTGGCACAAATTTTTGTGATGACGTTTGCGGCGATCAGTCTGATGGAGAAGCGCGATTTTGTTCTGCTTTTGTTCGGGACAAAAGGGGAGCTGCTTGAGCAGCCGCTGTATTATCGGAGACCGAACTGGCCGGCCTTTTACCAGATCAGCCAAATGGCGTTTGGCGGCGGAACGCATTTTGATGCCCCACTCAAACGAGGCATTGATATCGTGCAGGAGAACAAGCAGTTTCAAGGAGCCGATTTTGTCATGGTAACCGATGGAATCGGAACGGTGTCGCCCTATGTGCAGGCGATGCTTGCGGAGTTGGGCAAAACGAAGCAGGTCAAGCTGCACAGCCTGATTGTCGGCGCGGCGCGGCAGCATCTGGTCCAAACCTATGATATATTGGGCGTTTCCCACCGCGTCCGATTTGCAACGACATGGGAGACGGAAGCGGAAGAGAATACGGGCTTGCTTCTCGATGTGTTTGAAGCGGACAGGCGGCAGGTGAAGCCGTGAACCTGCTCGGCATCCTCTTCCTCATCATTTGGCTCGGCTTAATTGCCATCGGTCTACCAGGGTTAATGCGCATGACGCGGCTTTCGCTCCCTGTAGAGCGTCGGCTGACAGAAGCACCAGCGGGAGGCTGGCCGCGTGTTTCGATTATCGTAACGGCCTGCAATGAAGAGCGAACAATCGCCATGGGCTTGCGATCGCTTCTCGCCATCGATTACCCTCACTTGGAAATCATTGCGATCAATGACCGCTCGACAGATCAGACCGGCGCTGTGATGAAAGAGACGGCTCGGGATCATCCAACGCTTACCATCATGGAAATCACCGACCTGCCTCCCGGATGGCTGGGGAAAAATCATGCGTTGGCAAAAGGGGCGGCGAATGCGACCGGGGAATGGCTGTTGTTTACCGATGCGGATGTTGTGTTTCATCCACTCGCGCTAAAAACCGCGATTAACCATACGGTCTGTCAGCAGCTTGATCATTTGGCCGCAGCTCCACTGATGAAGGCGAAAGGCGTACTTTTGCAAGGGCTTGTCTTTTTATTTATGTTCAATTTGATGATCTTCTTTCGCCCGCAGTATGCCAAATCCCCCCATTCCCACGCCCATATGGGTGTTGGTGCGTTCAATCTGTTGAAAAAATCGGTCTATCAAGCCGTAGGCGGTCACAAGCCGATCCGTATGAGGCCCGACGACGATCTCAAGCTAGGTCGCATGATCAAGCACAAAGGATATCGCCAAGACTTTGCGTTTGCTGAAGAACTTCTAGAAGTGGAATGGTATCCGTCGATCCGTGAGATGATGCGTGGGTTGGAAAAAAACACGCTTGCCCCCTTTGAGTACCGTATCCCGATACTCATGACAGGCTTATTGCCGCTCGGCGCATTTTATTTGCTGCCTTTTATCGGGATTGTGGTGGCGGAAGGGTGGGGACGTGCGATTTACGCGGTCATGCTCATCGCATCGTTCCTTTACTTCTGTTTGCACGGACGGATGAGTTGGCGGATGGTAGGCTATTATGCTCTGTTTCCAATCACCGTGCCGCTTTTGCTGTACGCTTTGGCTCGGGCAGCGTGGCTGACGTGGCGGAGGGGAGGGATCATGTGGCGCGGCACCTTGTATCCAATTGAGTGGCTCAAACAAAAATAGCCCTGCAGACTTCGGTCTACAGGGCTTCTTTTTTGAATTAACCGACGCGACGGATTAAGGTCGGACCGAATTCGAGCTCTTCGCATTTGGCAATCGCAGTGTTTTCATCGTACTGCCAGCGCGCCTCATCGAGATTGAGCTCAACAGGCACATCGCGCAAAATGGTTGCCAGCTTTTGGCTGATAAAGACTTGCTCGCGGTGCTCTTCGAGCTTGGCGCGCATTTTTGGCGTAAGCGCTGTAAGATTTTCGTAAATACCCGCTAGACTGCCGTGCTCGCCGATCAGCTTGATCGCGGTTTTTTCGCCGATCCCCGGGCAGCCCGGGATGCAGTCGGACGCATCGCCCTGCAAGGCTTTGAAATCAACCACTTGATGCGGGTGGATCCCGCGCAGCTCATGCATGTTTTCTGGGGTGTAGTGCTCATGCTTGCCGCCGTTTTTGAGAATTTTGACGTGCACCTTGTCCGAGACGAGCTGCAAGCTGTCATAATCTCCGGAGGCGATGATCACCTCATGACCGGCGTCCGCGATCCGCGTGCTCAACGTCCCCAAAATATCGTCGCCTTCATAGCCAGGCAAGCCGATATTGGGCACCGCGAATGCAGCTGTCACATCTTTCACGAGATCAAACTGCGGAATCAGCTCAAGCGGTGGCTCCACACGGTTTGATTTGTAGCCATCATACCACTGGGTGCGCAGCAATGTCTCACGGGAAGCGACATCCCATGCAGCTACCACGTGCGTCGGTTTCACTAGATCCACGTAATCGAGCATCATTTTTGTAAAGCCATAGACGGCATTGGTATAAAGACCCGACGTGGTCTGTCGGATACTGCCGCCCCATGATGAGGCATAATAAGCACGGAACAGAAAGCTCATTCCATCTATCATTAAGAATCGATCAGCCATGAAACTCATTCACTCTCCTTTGTTCACAAAACAGTCTTGTCCATTATAACACATCGCATCCACTGACAGATTTTACAAGAAGAATTGGATGAATGGAACGGCGCATAAGAGGCATCATAGTAACACGAACCACCCACCACACACTCATATCGACTCCCGGTTCCGGTTGAGGAAAGCAAACTGCTGGACGGTGCAAGCCCGTCCCGGGAGAAAACGCTTAAGGAGGCATAACATAATGGCTAACAACAACAGTGGTAGCAACAATCTGTTAGTTCCTCAAGCAAACCAAGCTTTGGACCAACTGAAGTACGAGATCGCATCTGAGTTCGGCGTACAACTCGGTCCAGACACCACATCCCGTCAAAACGGATCTGTTGGTGGAGAGATCACCAAGCGTCTGGTAAGCTTTGCTGAGCAACAACTGTCTCGCTAACGGTCTCTACCGTTAACGGATAGGCAACCTCAATTGCATATCTGGATGCGAAAGGGTCCCACAGGGGACCCTTTCCTTCATGCTTATTTGGCTGCAGGACGCTTCAGTTGAATGGTGAAGCCAAGCCCGCCATAAGGAGCGCGATACGCTTCGATTTTCCCATCATGAAGCTCGACAATCCGTTTGCAGATGGTCAATCCGAGACCACTGCCGCGCCGCTCGTTCGAACGAGCTTTGTCGACACAATAAAATTTATCAAAGATCCGTGCCAAATCTTCCGGAGGGACGCCTTTGCCGTTGTCTTCCAGATGAATCGTGACGTAATCGCGGTTGGTATAGCAGGTGCAACTGACAACGATCGGACGGTCATTATGCTCCAGTGCGTTCCCCAGCAGGTTGGAAAACACACGGCGCATCAGATTTTCATTCAGCGGAAGTATAAAGTCATCCTTCACCTCGCAAGTGATCCGCAGCGTTGAGTTGACAAAGTGAAAGTCTTCCTTGTATTCCTCCAAAATCGATTCCAGAAAACGTTTGAGGTGCACCTTTTCCCGGTTGAAGACGAGATTGTCCTCATGCTTCAAATATTCGGTGTAATCGGAAACGATCTTTTCGATCACTTTCGCTTTCTTATAAACGATGTGGTAATATTCCGCTTTCTTTTCCTCTGATTTCACTTTTCCATCGATCAGTCGCTCCATGTATCCGCAAATCGAGGTGAGCGGAGTACGCAAATCGTGGGAAACGGCGGACAGCATTTGCGTTTTGATCCGGTTCGTATCTTCCAGCCGGTAGTTCATCTCTTTGACCTGCTGGTAAATTTCGTCCCATTCGTCTTTGCGCTTGTTTACCGGTATCGAATTCCATTCCTTGATTTTCCCGTACTTGAGATTGCGGTTTAAGAAAAGCAGGGGATTGAGCAAAAGCCGCCATACAAAAAATAAAAAGATTAAGAGCGCCGAACCGAGAATGACGCCGGACAAGAAAAGCATTTCGTTTTCTGTTTTCAGTGAACTGAGCTGCTCACGTGTGATAGGGGTGCCTTGCTGGATCAGGTTGTTGAGCTCCTGTGCGACACGGTGTAAGTAAAAATAGCGATAATAACCGAGTAAGACGGTAAAGCACGCGAACAACACGAGGAAAACGGTAAGAATCAGCTTTCCTTTTGCTTTTAGTTTCATGCTTGTACCTCGATGAATTTGTAGCCCATGCCCCAAACGGTCTTGATCAGCTCGTTTTCTTTGTCGATCTTGGCCCGCAAGTTTTTGATGTGCGCCGTTACGGTGTTGATGTCGCCGTAAAACGCTTCACCCCAAATGGCGTTGTAGATTTGCTCTCGGCTAAGAACACGGTTGCGGTTCTCTGCCAAATAGACGAGGATTTGGAATTCCTTTGTCGACAGGTCAACCTTTTCCCCATTTTTGAACACTTCAAACGTATCTTTATTGATAGTCAAATTGGATATTGTCATGAGCCGGTTTCCAGCGATGTGGCGGTTTTCGCGCCGCAGGTGCGCTTTGATGCGCGCGATCAGTTCATTGACGCTAAATGGCTTGGGTATGTAATCATCAGCGCCGATTTCGAGTCCGATGATCCGATCGAGTTCCCGGTCCTTAGCGGTGAGAAACAGAATAGGGATCGACACGACATTGCGAATTTTACGGCAAACTTCCAGACCATCCATCCCCGGCATCATGATATCCAAAAGGATGAGCGACAGGGAAGGGTCAGTTGCTTTTTCCAGCGCTTCCAGTCCATTGTAAGCGGCAACGGTTTGAAAGCCTTCATCTTCCAAACTTTCGGCAATGAGGCCAACGATATCGTGATCATCGTCAGCGATCAGGATTTTGGTACCTACCATCGTGAATCCCCCAATCTTATTGCTTACATTATAGCTGTTCTCACTCGGTTTGTAATCCTACTATCGTTTCTACAGAAACCAAAAAAAGGAACCCTTGCGAGAGAGGGTTCCTTTTTGAGAATTACTCGCGATTGTCACTATCTTTTTCGTATACAGGAACAAGGAACCAAGGGTCCATCGGATTTACAGGGGCAATGCTTGGTGTTGGATCAGTTACGATGACGTTCGGTGATTTTGTTTCCGTTGTTTCGGTTGTCGTTGTATCTGTTGTAGTCGCTTGATTCTCGGTCGTCACTGGAGTTGTCGTTGTATGGTCAACAACTGGAATCGATGAGTCAGTAGCAGTGTTGTTTGTAACAGTTTCAGTCCCGACAACAAAAACGCTTAACGCTGGCGCCGCTTCTTTTTCTTTTTCAGCAGCGAAAGCTGGAGCTGCCATCAAAGAAGTACCAAGCGCTACGGAACAGAGCAGGGCGATTTTTTTATTCATGTGAATCTCTCCTATTCATATTGTTTCTACATCAACATTTATAAAGGAGAAAACTGTAAAGGCAATGAAGAAAAAATGAAAATTTATGAAGTGCAGGTAAAGAACGCCCGTTTTTTCCGCCTTTCTTTGTAGAGGTGTGCGAACGCACAAGCACATTCGCGGACTAGTAATATGGTATAGTGTGATCGCGAACAGGGGGGGTGTGAGTCAATGTCATGCGGAGGCAATGATCAATTCATCTTGGTGCTTGTACTGTTCATCCTGCTTGTAATCGTGCTGGCAGCGATTTGCTGATCATCTTTTGAAAGGAGATTCACCGTATGCGCAGAAGTGACTTGAGACGATTGTTGCGCCTCACTCCGGAATTCAAGTCTTGGCTGTTAAAAGACAGCATGAGGGCGATCGAGGTACGGACGGACCCGGGAAAAACGAAAGATCTTTATAAAAAATGGAAGCAGGAAAGCAGAATCAAGGCATTAAACCTGGCGAACATAACGGAACAATCCAAACGCGCGAGCAGCATGCTAAATGATGTTCAGGCGATCATGGAAATGATGGTAGCGGAGCAAAAGGGGAAAAAGCCGGATTAAGGGGGCAGGATACTGCCTCCTGCTCAGGCGTAATAAGCGTTCCTCAAGTCGTGCTGCGGCAGTGGCGCGATAAAGGCTCCGTCAATCGACCTGGCGGAGCCGATTTTGTGATCGACGTTTTATTCTCCAACGTACATATGATTTGTTACAATAGGGGTGAGGTGGTAATAACATGAAAATGCGCAATGCGATGTTTGCTTTTTGTACAAGCCTGGCTTTGGCGGCGGGAAGCCTTAGCAGCACCAATGCGGCACAGCTTCCTGCGATCGCTCCGACTGCGACTGCAACCGCACCTGCGATACACATCCAGCCGTCGACAATCGGGCCGGGGGATGTGTTGCTCGTGACAGGTAAGCAGGCTGGTTCAGTCGTCGTGATGAACAAAACGTATTCACTGCAAAAATCAGGTGATCAATTCGTTCGCTTTATCCCGATTCCCATCGATGCTAAGCCGGCGACTTATAGCATCGTGACGGCTGACAAAAAGGCGAAAGCTGTTTTCACGATTCAAAAAAAGGCGTTTGCCCAAGACAGCATCACCGTGAGTAAGCAAATGGAAGGGATGCAGCAAAATACGAAGCGCATCGAAGCTGATCAGAAGCGAATTAACAAAGCACGCTCCCAATCAGCTGCCGTGCCGTATTTTACCGACAAGTTCCAAATGCCCGTCCAAGGCAGGCTTAGTACGCCGTACGGCTATCAACGTGTTGTGAACGGCAAAATTTCAAGCCGTCACTTGGCCATCGACATCGCCAATAAGGAAGGAACGCCGGTTGCGGCCAGCCAGAACGGAAAAGTAGTGCTCGCGGAATACCTGTATTTGACCGGCTATACCGTCATGATCGATCATGGCCTCAATGTTTTCTCCTCCTATGGCCACATGTCCAAGCTCGACGTGAAAGCGGGGCAGATCGTCAAAAAAGGGCAGGTGATCGGCAAAGTGGGAACGACCGGATTTTCTACAGGGCCGCACCTCCATTACGCGATGCTCATCGGCAACACATTTATCAATCCGAACCCATTTTTCCAAGCGAATCCGTTTGACTGGAAATAACTGTGTAAGCGTTTTCTTCTCCGTCTGGCAGGAAAATCATACCTCCGTGTTGAACTGGGAACAAAGATTTCTATATAATACAAGAGTTCGTGTGCTTAACGGAGGTTTTTTGCAATGAGTAAAAACACAGTTCCCAAAAAGGTCCTTAACCAATTGATTACCTTCATGGCGCCGTACGAACAAGCGGTGGACGAACTGAAATTGAAGCTCAAGGGCATCAAGTACGGATTTCAGAAGAGCGGGCGCTATTCGCCGATTGAATTTGTGGTGGGGCGCGTCAAAAAATTGGACAGCCTATTGAAGAAGGCAGTAGAAAAAGAAATTGATTTTACCCAGGATACGTGGGCAGAACGGCTCGATAAAGAAATTACGGATATTGCCGGCCTGCGGGTTGTCTGCCGTTACATCGATGATGTGTTGGAGGTTAAGCAGCTGCTCCTGGAGCGTGAGGACATTACCGTTCATGACATCAAGGATTACCTGTCCAGTCCAAAGGATTCAGGTTATCGCAGCATCCATATGATTTGCTCGTATACCGTCTATCATGGTAGTGTAAAACGAACGCTGTTTTGTGAGATTCAGATTCGCACGCTCGGAATGAATTTTTGGGCGACCAATGAGCATGAGCTGCGCTACAAGTATGCGGGAAACATTCCGCAGGATGTCTTGCAGCAGTTGAATGAAGCGTCGACCATCACGAATCAGCTCGATGTGCTGATGAATAGCCTTAGGCAGGAAATTTTGACGCCGGCTCCGCTCGATAATTCCCTTGAGGAGCGCCTGGAGGAGATCTTTTCGCTTTATGTCAAACAAGATTTCGAATCGGCAGGCGTGCTATACCGGGAGCATGTCAGCGGGTTTGAAAGTGCGTTTCAGGACAACCCAAAATTTAAAATGATATCAGACCTGCTTGGAAAACGTTTTGGAGGATAAAAACAACGAATGAAGAAACTGCGACGATACTTGCTTCTAGGTGCATTCTTGACCCTGTGCCTCCCGCAGCTGCATATCCAAGCTGCAGAGGATGTCCATCTAAACGACGAGATGATCAACGGGAGATCAGCGATCCTGATCGACGGTACGACCGGAACGGTTCTATACGCGAAAAATCCGGACGACCGCCATTTCCCCGCCAGCATCACCAAAATCGCCACAGGCATCTATGCCATCGAAAACGGGAATCCGAGTGATATTGTTACGGTTTCGAAAAAAGCCCGCGAGGTAGAAGGAACGCGTGTCTATCTGGCAGAGGGAGAAAAAGTTCCCTTGGAAAAACTGGAGTATGGATTGTTGATGAACTCCGGAAATGATGCTGCGATTGCGATCGCGGAGCATATGGAGGGCAGCACAGAGAATTTCGGCGAAAAGTTGACCGCATATATAAAAGAAAAAACAGGTGTGCAACATACGAATTTTACCAATCCCCATGGTCTGCATGATGACAATCACTACACGACGGCAGCTGACATGGCCAAGATTGCACAATATGCGATGAAAAACCCCACCTTCCGAAAGATCGTCGGTACGAAACGATTGAAATGGGATGGGGCCGAATGGAAAACGGTCATCGTCAACCACAACAAAATGCTCACGAACTATGAAGGCGCCACGGGGATCAAAAACGGATTCACCGACCAGGCGCACAGCACACTGGTAGCATCGGCGAAACGAGGTAATACGGAACTGATTGCAGTTACGATGATGGCGGATACCAGCGCGGCCACCTACAAGGATGTCACCACGATGCTTGACTACGGCTTTGCCCATTATGAAACAAAGCAGGTCAGCGCAAAAGGCGATGCCTTTGCTAACAAAGATTTGTACCTCACCGTTCCGATCGGCGCCACCATTCATCGTCAAATGAAAGGGACAAGCATGCTCGAGGTGCAGGTTTCCACCGGAGAAGAGTACTACTTCTCACGTGAACCGAGCCAACAGGAGCTGTTGGTAGCCCAAGCGGAACGACAAAAAGAAAAAGAACAAGCCGCCCAGCTGACGGCGAAGGCGGCCAATACATTACCACATATTTTACTGTTTTTCGCGTGGCTGTTTTTGAACGTTTTCATGCTCGCCTATACGGTGCGACGCACGATGCGGAAGCGAAAAGCAGCTTATCAGCAAACTATGCGCAGGCGTGCCGATTGGTAGGCCTGCTTTTTTCTATCTCGGGCGAAGAATTGTAGATTCACATGCCTGCAAGTACAACCGCAGCGAAAAAGACAACCTGCAAAATGGTGCGTAATCCTAAAGGAGTTACCGGCTTGCCCCCGAGGGTGAGCTTTTTTTGTGCAGCGTACACATTGGCGGGGAAAAGCATAAGCAGCAAAATCGCAAGCCCAGTGGACGCGTAGCGAGAAGTGCCTGGGAAGATAATGGCCAGCGCACCGAGGATTTCAAGCCAGCCAGTAAAAGTGACCAGCATTTCAGCTTGAGGAAAAATAGGCGGGACCATGCGGACTAGGTCTGGACGACGTTTGCCCCAATGAGCTGATGAAGTAAGTAAAAACATGACCGCTACGGCTAAACGCAACGCACCTTGCCAATCAGCCACATACGCCCAGCCGAAGAAGCCAAGTAAGCGAAAAACGAGAAACGAAATGATGAGCGCGAGAAAAGGAGCCATTTGCATACCTCCTGCTTAAGATCAGTCCTTTCATTATACAAACCGTCAGTCGGTTCGTAAACGATGAAAGGTTTTGAATGAACGAAACGATTTAAATGACTGAATTTGAATGAAAATCTGAATGAGTTTGAAAGTTTATGATTGTTTACGATTGATTAATGAGCTATAATCATAACCACAATCGGTTTGCAAAGGAGGGTACTATGCTAACCCCTGAACGGCATCAACTAATCTTGAGCTTGCTTAAGGAAAAGGAAACGGTTCATCTGAATGAATTGGTGGAGCTGACAGGCGCATCCGACTCGACGGTCCGTCGCGATTTGAGTGAGTTGGAGGAGCAGCGGCTGCTAAAGCGTATCCATGGTGGCGCTTCACTGATCCGAAATAAACTGGAAGAACCGTCCGTACTCGAAAAGGCGGTCAAGCATGAGAGGGAAAAAGTAGCGATTGCGCACTATGCCGCAAGTCTGGTCGGGGAACGCGACTCCATTTATATTGATGCGGGCACGACGACGTTTCACATGCTTCCGCATCTTCCCGCAGCCAGCATCGTGGTCGTGACGAACGGGCCGGAACTGGCGCTGCAGCTAATCAAACGCAACATTAAAACGATTCTGCTCGGTGGTGAATTGAAAGCGGCAACATTATCGTTGGTCGGACGCGAAGCGATCAAAACGATCAGTCAGTTCCGATTCGACAAATGCTTTCTCGGTATGAACGGAGTTGACACCGTCCATGGACTGACGACGCCGGACCCGGATGAAGCGTATGTGAAGCAGCTTGCCCTAGAGCTTTCCGACGAACGGTACGTTTTAGCGGATGCGGATAAATTCGGCCGCGTCACGTTTGCCAAGGTGGCGGATTTGCGTGGGATCACGCTCATTACCGACGATGGTATCGGCGAGGAAACGGAACGCGAATTCAACCGAGTAACTCAACTAAAAGTGGTGAAAGTATGATTTACACAGTAACCTTGAATCCTTCGATAGACTACCATGTGTGGGTTTCGTCCTTTGTGGAAGGAACGATTCACGAAGCGCAGAAAGAACGGACGGATGCAGGGGGAAAAGGCATCAACGTTTCCAAAGTACTCAAGGCGCTTGGAGCAGACAGCACGGCATTAGGCTTTGTCGGTGGTTTTTCCGGTGCCTTTATCCAGCAGCAGGTGGAGCGGACGGGCATTGCCCATCGGTTCATCTCCATCGAGCAAAACTCACGGATCAACATCAAGATGAAGGCCAAAACCGAAACCGATATCAGCGGCGTCTCTCCAGAGATTCCAACTGCTGCCCTACAACTTCTGATCGAGCAGCTCGATAAGCTTACGGCTGCGGATTATCTGGTGCTGGCAGGCAGCGTACCCCACAGTGTTCCTGCTGACATTTACCAGCAGATCATGAAGCGCCTGCGAGACAAAGGCGTTCGTGTGATGCTCGATGCCAAAGGAGATGCGCTGCGAAGCGGCCTAGCCGAACAGCCATTTTTGATCAAACCGAATCATCATGAATTGGGAGAGCTGTATGGCGTGACGATTGCAAACGCAGAGGAAGCGTGCGTGTACGGTCAACAAGCGCTCTCGTTGGGCGCTCGTCACGTAATCGTCTCCATGGCGGCAAAAGGAGCAGTATATGTCAGTAAAGACGCAGCATACGCCGCGTCGATTCCGCAGCAAAAACCGGTCAATTCGATCGGTGCGGGAGACTCAATGGTCGCCGGCTTTTTGTACGCACATACACAAGGAATGGATGAACAGGAAGCGTTCCGGTTTGCCGTTGCGGCGGGGAGTGCGACCGCTTTATCCGAAGGGTTTTGCACCCGTGAAAAAATCGCTGCTTATTTGCCAGAGATAACAATCACTCGTTTGAAGTGAGAGGGGGACAACATCTATGCAACAAAAGATTCGCATCGTTGATCTGCTAAAAGAAGACACGATCCTGCTTGACCTTTCCAGTACGACCAAAGACGACGCGCTCGACGAATTGATCGACAAGCTCGATGCGGCAGGGCGCCTTACCGATAAAGCGGAAATGAAAAAAGCGATTTTGGCGCGGGAAGCACAAGGCTCCACAGGGATTGGTGAAGGGATCGCCATCCCCCATGCCAAAACAGCCGCAGTCAAGGTGCCATCCATCGCCTATGGCTTTTCCAAGCAAGGGATCGATTTCGAATCGCTTGACAATCAAAAAGCACATCTGTTCTTCATGATCGCTGCCACAGAGGACGCGAATCAGGCGCACCTGGAAACACTTGCTCTGCTCGCACAGATGCTCATGGACGAATCATTCCGACAAGCGCTGCAAAAAGCGCAGAGCGCTGATGAGATTCTTACGCTCGTAACCTCCAAGGAACGGGAAATCAATGGTGAGAATGAAAGCGTTCCCGAGCAAGCGGAACCAAGTGTGCCACCTGTCACAAAAACGGTGAAAGTGGTTGCGGTCACGGCTTGCCCGACCGGCATTGCACATACGTACATGGCCGCAGACTCGTTGAAAAAGAAAGCCGCTGAACTGGGCATTACCATCAAGGTCGAGACCAACGGCTCGGGCGGTGTCAAAAACAAACTGACCAAGGCGGAGATTGATGAGGCTACGGCGGTGATCGTGGCGGCTGACAAACAAGTGGAAATGGAGCGTTTTGCCGGAAAAGTGGTGATCGAGACACGTGTGGCAGAAGGGATTCGCAACCCGCAGGAGCTTCTGGAGCGCGCAGCAAAACAAGATGGTCCGGTTTATAGATCTGGAGCCAAAGGGACCAGCGGCTCTGCTGGTTATCAAGAGCAGATTCAAGCAGCGAAAGCGGAAAAGAAAGGCAAACAGTCCGGCTTTTACAAGCATTTGATGAACGGCGTGTCCAACATGCTTCCGTTTGTTGTAGGTGGCGGGATCATCATCGCGCTCAGCTTCATGTTCGGCATCAAGGCAAGCGACCCGAACGATCCGAGCTTTCATCCGTTGGCAAAAGTTTTGATGGACATTGGTGGAGGAGCTGCATTCAAGCTGATGATCCCGGTGCTCGCCGGCTTTATCGCGAAAAGCATTGCCGATCGCCCTGGTTTCGCACCTGGTATGGTCGGTGGCTTGCTGGCAGCAAACTCAGGCGCAGGCTTTCTCGGTGGTATTATCGCCGGTTTCCTCGCAGGGTATATCGTGGTTGGACTGAAAAAGCTATTCGCCAACTTGCCGGAAACGCTTGAAGGTATCAAGCCGATGCTGATTTACCCGCTGCTCGGCACATTGATCACTGGTTTTATTATGGTGTACGTCATTTCTGATCCGGTTGCGGCAATCAATGCAGGACTCAGCAGCTGGCTGAAAAACATGGGACAAGGCAATATGGTGCTGTTGGGCGTGGTCTTGGGCGCGATGATGGCGTTTGATATGGGCGGACCGCTCAACAAAGCAGCGTTTACGTTCGGGATCGCGATGATCGCCGATGGCAACTATTTGCCGCATGCCGCGATTATGGCGGCTGGTATGACACCTCCACTCGGTCTAGCACTAGCAACGACGTTATTCAAGAAAAAATTTACCGAAGAAGAACGCCAAGCGGGCAAAACCGCTTATGTGCTCGGCGCATCGTTCATAACCGAAGGTGCCATTCCATTCGCGGCGGCCGATCCAACGCGTGTGATTCCTTCCATCATGGTAGGCTCGGCTGTAACCGGCGGGTTGTCCGCACTGTTCGGGTGCACGCTTCCGGCTCCGCACGGCGGGTTATTCGTCCTGCCAGTGGTCGGTAATGTCGGGATGTATATCGTCTCCATCCTCGTCGGTACCGTTATCACCGCGTTGATGGTAAACCTGTTGAAAAAGAATATTGCGAATTAAAACATACAATTGGAGTGAACATCTAACATGGTAAGTCAAACATTCACCATTCAAAACCCAACCGGTCTGCACGCTCGTCCGGCTTCCTTGTTCGTGCAAGCGGCAACGTCTTTCAAAAGCGAGACATTCGTCATCAAAGGAGAGAAGCGGATGAATGGCAAAAGCATCATGGGCTTGATGACGCTCGGCGCTGCCAAGGGCGACGCCATTTCGCTGGAAGTAACCGGTGAGGATGAGGAGCAAGCATTGGCCGAACTCGGCAAAATTCTGGAAATGGTTCACGAATAACGGCGGTGGGGAGCGATCAGCATGGTGCAAACAGGGATCGCGGCAGCGCCTGGTATAGTTATCGGCAAAGCTGTCGTTAGACAAGAGAAACAACTAGTGGTAGAACGAAAGAAAATTGATTCAGGCGAAACCGCTCGGGAAACGGACCGATTTCGACATGCCGTTGGGCTAGCGGCAAGCGAGCTTGTGGGAATCAAAGAAAAGGTAAGGCAAGAGCTTTCCGAGGAAGAGGCGCGTATTTTCGAAGCGCACCTCCTCGTTTTGCAAGACCCGGAATTCGTTGGTGCAATCGAATTCTTGATCAATCAGGAGCTGCTTAACGCGGAGGCGGCGCTGACCGATGTGCGCGATCAATACGTGCAGCTTTTTGCCAGCATGGATAATGAATACATGCGGGAGCGGGCAAGCGATTTGCAAGATGTCAGTAATCGATTGTTGAAAAAGCTGTTGGGTGTAAAAGACGATTCAGCAATGGAAGACGGTGAGCCTGTCGTCCTGGTCGTCCATGATCTGACGCCTTCCGATACGGCACAGCTGGACCCGGCGCGCATCAAAGCGTTTGTGACGAATGTGGGCGGACGCACCTCCCATTCGGCGATCATGGCGCGTTCACTAGAAATTCCAGCGGTGGTTGGTCTGTCTGACATTACGGAACGAGTCACCTCGGGAACGCTGGTTATCGTTGATGGGCTCGAAGGGACGGTACACATCGATCCTGATGAAGCGGTGATTGCTACTTACGAAGCCAAAAAACAAGCCTATGAACAGCAAAAAGCCCTCTGGGCAAAGCTTGTACATGAAAAAACGGTGACTCGTGACGGCTATCATGTTGAGTTGGTTGCCAATATCGGCAGCCCGCATGATGCATCGCAGGCGATGGAAAACGGAGCGGAAGGAATCGGATTATTTCGTACAGAGTTTTTGTACATGGGCAAAGACCGATTCCCGACAGAGGAGGAGCAGTTCGCTGCCTATAAAGCGATTGCGCAGACGATGGGCAGCGAGCGCCCTGTCATTATCCGTACGCTGGATATCGGCGGTGACAAGGAGCTTCCATATCTGCCTCTGCCCAAGGAGCAGAACCCGTTCCTCGGCTACCGCGCCATCCGCATGTGTCTGGATCGGGCAGATTTGTTCAAGACGCAGCTGCGTGCGATTTTGCGGGCAAGTGAGTATGGCGATATCAAGATCATGTACCCGATGATCGCCACGATCGGCGAACTGCGAAAAGCAAACGAGTTCCTGGCAGAATGCAAAGAAGAACTGCAACGTGAAGGGATTTCGTATCGCCAGGAGCTGGAAGTTGGAATCATGATTGAAGTGCCTGCTGCCGTCATGATTGCCGACCAACTGGCACGGGAAGTCGATTTCTTCAGCATCGGAACAAATGATCTCATCCAGTATACAATGGCAGCTGATCGGATGAATGAGCATGTCTCGCATTTGTATGATCCATTCCATCCTGCTGTTTTGCGCATGATCCATCATGTGATCAAAGCGGCCGCTCAAGAGGGCAAATGGGTGGGCATGTGCGGTGAAATGGCAGGCGAACCTCACGCGATTCCCATTCTGCTCGGACTCGGCCTTCAGGAGTTCAGCATGAGTGCGACCTCTATTCTACAAGCGCGCCATCTGCTGGCACAATTGGATGCAGGGCAATTGCGTGAGCTAGCAATGCATGTGCTGACATTGGAGAGCGGGGCTGAGATCAAAGCGTATGTGAAGGAGCATGTTTTGGACGTGCTGCAACGATAAAGAAGAGAGACTATCAGGTAAGGGGCAAAAGAGAGCGCTAGTACAGGCTCTCTTTTTTCTTGTCACTTTACATAAGCATTACTTGTACCAAAATTAGGAATCACTTACGATTGGGGAAGAAATACATCGCTTATCTGACTGTCATTTACAAATTCAAAGGGGTTGTTTGGATGGAGGGCAGGTTTTTGCAAGAGTGGATTGTAGAAGCGGATATCAGAAAGCTGCAAAGTGCGATGGAGTCAGGTGCGATTACGGCAGAAGAACTTGTTCAGGCATATCTTGAGCGAATTCGGCGTTATGACGCGAAAGTGAATGCTGTGCTCGAAATCAACCCCGACGCCATTGCCATCGCAAGAGAGTTGGATCAAGAGCGGGCGGTAAAGGGACGCAGAGGGCTGTTGCACGGCATCCCGATTCTCTTGAAGGACAACATCGATACGCATGATCACATGCACACGAGCGCAGGCTCCATTGCGCTGAGCGGCTCCATCGCGAAAAAGGATTCGTTTGTCGCGTCAAAGCTGCGTCAGGCAGGCGCCGTATTGTTGGGTAAAACGAACATGACGGAATGGGCGAATTACATGTCAAGCACCATGCTGACCGGTTACAGTTCGAGAGGCGGACAAGTGGTCAACCCATACGGAACATCCGAAATGTTTGTCGGTGGCTCCAGTTCAGGGTCAGGCGCCGCGGTTGCCGCGAATTTTTGTGCGGCCGCAATCGGTACCGAAACCTCGGGATCGATCATCAGCCCTGCTAGCCAAAATTTCGCGGTTGGCATTAAACCAACCATTGGCCTGATCAGCCGCTCAGGCATCATTCCCATCGCTCACAGTCAAGATACCGCCGGACCAATCGCACGTACGGTTTCTGACGCAGCTATTCTGCTGGGAGCACTTACAGGGGCGGATGAGGACGATGAGGTGACTCTTGCCGGAAGCTTGCATGCGCTCACGGACTACACGCCGTATTTAGATGCGGAGTATTTGCCACACGCACGCATCGGAATTCCTCGCTATTATTATCGTGATCTGGACGAAGAGCGCCTGGCGATTTTAGAAGAGGCGATCGCTCTGCTCAAAAGCAAAGGGGTAACGATCATCGATCCCGTCTCGCTTCCGTGCGAACAGACCGAGTGGGATTGGAACGTGCTGCGGTATGAGTTCAAGCATGACCTCAATCGTTACCTGGCCAATGTGGCGGACACGGTTCCGGTGCATTCGCTTAAGGAAGTCATCGCATTTAATGAGCAGCATGCCGAGAGCGCTCTGAAATACGGCCAAGATATCCTAATCGCCTCGGAGCAAACGAGCGGTACCTTGACTGAAGAGGCGTATTTGGCCAGTAAGCAAAAAAATCGCGATATGGCCGCGACGAATGGAATTGATTATACGCTCGATGCCCATCAGCTGGATGCGCTTTTGTTCCTTGGGTTCGAGTGGGGATCCGACCTAGCTGCACGAGCTGGTTACCCTTCGTTGACGGTTCCAGCAGGGTATGCAAAGCGCGGCACTTGGACGAAAGAATATGCAACAAAAGGGCCACAAGGGATTACGTTGGTGGGAAGGGCGTTTAGCGAACCGACATTGATTAAGATCGCATACGGGTATGAACAGGCGACCCATCATCGGTTTCCGCCGAAATTGGACGGAGCGGAACGGTGATTGCCGGAAGGACTCAGTTCGTATGAAAAAGTCGTAGAGTAGCTCTGTTTAACAAACAACTCAAATAAATTGCTATCCGTTCAATTTCCTGTTATTCTAATAAAGAATTATTTTTGTTCGGAGTGAAGGATAGCATAGGTAAAACTTTTCGTCTTGATGATCCTGAGAGCAAGGATAGTAATAATTGTGTGGTTAGCACACTAGGAGGCAATAACAATGGAACAAGGTACAGTAAAATGGTTTAACGCAGAAAAAGGTTTTGGATTTATCGAACGCGAAGGCGGAGAAGATGTATTCGTTCATTTCTCAGCTATTCAAGGCGAAGGCTTCAAATCTCTTGACGAAGGTCAAAGAGTGACTTTTGACGTAGAAAAAGGTCAACGTGGACCACAAGCTACTAACGTTCGCAAAGCTTAAAAATCCGAACAAAAAAACAGACTCTTTTTTAAGGGTCTGTTTTTTTTTGTTCGGAAAAACAAATGTAAAACCCTACCCAAGCAAATGAGTAGGGAAGTGGTACAGGTACAGTAAATGGTAGAGTCAGTATAACATAGTACACTTGGAATCCCCAAAATTTTATAATTTAAAAAACAACGAATAGATCGATGTCAACTCGAATCTGAGTCCAGTTTTTAAGACCCGACGGAAGGATCGGACGAGGCACGTTTGCTCTTTAGCCATGCTTGCACATGTACACCGGTTTTCTCGATCCGCATCAAGCGATTTTTCGCAGATTGCACTTCACGAGAGAGTGCGCGCTCCAGCTCCGTTTGACGCAATCTGCCAGAAGTGGTGATCCAATCGCCGGCGAGATAGCCTTGCTCCTGGAGCTCTCCATGCAACTTGTACAAGTAGGAGAGATTCACCGGTTTCCCGAATTCAGCGCCGAAATCTTTGTAGGCATGCGGCGAGCGGCCGACTTCTGCAGCACGCAGCAGAAGCCAATCGTAATAATCGCCAACTCCTACGACCGTCGTGACGTGTTCGTCTGCGGAAGGAGGAGGAGCAGAGGCAGCCTGTAGATTGCTTTCGAGATCGGCCAGAAAAAGCTGCAACGCTTTCAGCTTTTCCGGAGTGGTTTTCATTACAGACATTTGCCCTGAGTAAAAGAACACTTGGCCTTTTGCCGATAAAGAGTAATGGAGGGTAGGCCGCTCAGTAGTCGACCAAGCCTGATTCATGAACAAGATTTCTTTTTGCGCGAGATTCTTCATGATGCGGTAGACATACGTCTGATTGTCGCTCATCGGAAAAGCATCCATCTCTTTGGCAATTTCATAAATGTCCTTGGCCATCCATTTTTGCCCCAGTGTGAAAGCGTGCGCCATAATATACGCAATCATTTCGTTCAACGACAGCAAATTAGCAAACGGTCTGGTATGCGCATGCTTGCTCATATCCTCATCCCCCCCATGTTCTATATCTACAATCGGAAGCTCAAAATCTCCGCAAAAACATTTCCTGCCCCAACGACCGTCTCTTTATCATCTCCTTGCATCGAAATTTCTGAATACTTCCAATTAGAGGGAATTGTACGCCCGTGCATGTCCAAATGTCAAGTGATTTGTACTATAAAAGTCCTGAATGGTAGGAGAGGGCACATGAAAAAGAAATGTAAGCTTAATCGGATCGGAACGATTCAACAGCGATGAGTCAATAGACGGAAAATAGGTGAAATGCTTTGACTTTTACGAAATGATGGAGGAATATGTTTTGAAGGGAACGTTGGATATTTAAAATCACCAATTAGCACACTTGTTCCTTTTAACAAATGAACAGAGCAATGGAGGCAGCCGCAATGAAATATGAAATCATCCTTTTCGATGTAGACGATACATTGTTTGACTTTCGTATGTCCGAAAAAACGGCTTTACAGCACACATTTATGGAATTTAACTTGCCAACCGGATTGACAGATTATGAAACCAGCTACAAAGAGATCAGCGCAGGGCTATGGCGGAGTTTGGAACAGGGGAGCATTACTTTGGCTGAATTGGGAGTAGAAAGATTCAATCAGTTGTTCCTAGCAAATGGGCTTGGGCTCGATGCGACCGAATTCAACCGCGTTTATTTACGTTATTTGAGCAAGGGAACACACTTGATGCCAGGTGCTTTGGATTTGTGTCGGAAGCTGACAGGTCATCGGCTGGCCATCATCACGAATGGTTTCGCGGAAGTGCAAAAAGCAAGGATCGCAGGGTCATTGCTGAGCGACGCGTTTGAACATATTGTCACATCAGAAGAGGCAGGCTGTCAGAAACCTGGGGCAGGCATTTTCGAATACGTGTTTTCCAAGCTACAGATCACCGAGAAAAAGAACGTGATGATCGTGGGTGACTCGTTGACATCGGATATCCAGGGGGGAAACAACTTCGGTATTGATACGTGCTGGTTCAATCCTCATCAAAAGAGTAATGGTACAGAAATCAAGCCAACGTATGAAATCCATGCGTACGAGCAGCTGATGGACATTGTAGCGGGATAAGTGGATGGGAACGTAGGGGGAAAGCGGGTAGAGATCTTGTGATTGCAGGATAGTGAATAGGAAGATGAATCACATGCAAATGAGAGTGCCGGGTCTGGGGCACTCTTTTTATATGCATTTATTTCTTTTTGGATTGTGTCGCCAGATACTTGGCCAGGTTATTCAGTGTGTCGTGATGTCTGCGTTTGTGAGAGGAAGTAGCCGGTGATTTAGAAGGGATCGGTTTCAATTTTGTCATCTTTTACCTCCGGATTTTTATATACAGTGAATTTCTTAATTTTATAATAAACATAAATATGCTTGTTGTAAATATATATTTTTGAATTTTTTTAATTTTATTTAAAAAGCTAAATAGAAGGCTTATTTGATGGGGTATGTATTTGCGAAAGCCAGGATAGCTGCCGGCGTTGAAATTGAGATGGAAGATGGAGAAAACGAGTATGACGATCGTTTTATGTGTATCGAGACAAGATCGCAAATATCCGTAGAAATATGGAATGTCGTCGACAACATGTTAAAACGCGATGAAAACCGGCCAAATTGGCGCGTTCGGATTGATTAATCAATTAATACTGGAGCATTGGCGCCTTCGTGTGATACCTGGCGTTATGTTTGTAGATTCGACAATAGCTGCAAACGATGTGGAATTCGATTGTTTATCAATCGATGATGTTCATTTCTGTTCGTTTCTTTTAATCGTACGCATATGGGGTTACCGCAACACAATTCATGCAGCTAATCCAGCTGTCAGATCGCTGCAGTATCATTTATGATGGCCGCTAACGCATTATTCCGACTGCCGATTCGGTGGCGCAATCACATATTCGCATCAATCATCAACGGCCGAGCATTTTTTTAGCAAGATAAGGGCAGGGTAGGTTTACCTCTGCTTAACAGGTCGATTTTTCTGTTGTGTCCGATAATATATATTATGTAAACAAATAAAACTGAAAAGCTTGTGGTTCAATGTATGCAAATGCTTGGAGCTGCATATCAGCTGCCGATCGTTACATAACGTGATGTGCGGATAAAACACATCATTTTTGCTTGTAACGCTGACGCTGACAGAAAGAAATTGCAATAATTGTTATAGCAGCCATCAGTTGAACGATTAGCGGATATTTGCATCAAATCTAATGTAACAATACCGTTAATGAATACATGTAATCGTAAAAACAAGTCTTTAAGCAGTTAATCCGTATAATGCGCACATTCTAATAAAGAATCCTTGAAAATGAATCAATTCGCAATTAGGTCGCATTTATTAAAAATCGATTAAACAATCCGTATGTGCTGAGCAAAATAAAAAACCACGATCTTCCACCTAACAGACTGGCATCAGGTGAAAATCGTGATTTTTCGTTTCTTTCAATTCAGTTCATGAAATGGATATTTTATGTACTAAAATTGATTATTGTTAAATTAATTGAATGAAATTTAATTCGTTATTCAATTTGATTTATCTATGATGGAAAAATTTGATTTAATTATTCCAACCTCTGTCGGCCTCTTTTTTCATCTGTCCTCTCTCAAGCCTACTTGGAAGTATATGTGTCTTTATGTCTATCCTACTCTCTTCTGTTGCCTCTCGTGACAGGTAATTTTGCTCGCTTTGGCGAGCTTTTGCTGCCTACTCACCCCTAGGCGTACCTGCCGCCGCAGTAGGTTCCTGGAACTTTATAGATACTGCCGGTTCAGCGTTGGAAAAAAGCCGCTGATGAAGCAACCCCGGAGAAAAGTATTGGTTATGGTCTACAAATAAAAAGAAGCCGTTTTTCCCTTAGCGTCGGAAAAACGGCTTTTTTGGTGGTACCTAGACATACCCTGCCTGAGCAGATACGAAATGGTGTGATTTTGTCCACGCTTACAAAGACATGGGTTGGTATCTCCACTTTTCCAACCTGAAACGAGTTTATTGTAATGTAAGCCAATCAGGAATGGAGATCTTCGGGCTGCTTGTGATCGCTGTTTGTACACAATCGTTCATGCCCCCAAAATAAATCTCTCGATCGACCAATCCTGGGCCGTAATGCGCGAATTTTCCCGAATTCGTCATGATTGTTTTGCAATCATGGGGAACAGTGGTAGAAATCATGCAAAGGCAAATGTCCATCAGGAAGGTCGCGCCAAACGCTTCAATTTTTTTTGCAACTCCCGCTGCTTTTGCTTTTTCATACACATAGCGACTTGTCGTAATGAAAAATCTCACATCGGGATGGCACTGTTTGCCCTCCACCAGTTGCGCCAATTCCACACATTCTTCAAATGAAAAATGAGGGCTGCCCATCAAGATGAGATCAACTTTTTGTTCCGAAGCGGTGGATAGTGTCCGCCAAACATCCGCGATCTCGTCTCGAGAAATTTTCCAATGGTTCAATGGCGGGTAACCACCAAATGCTTCTTCCACCGTTGAAGCTTCCGGTGTGATCCCGATCATATGAAACATGCCCACTGCCCCAGCGGTGGCAACTGCGGCACCAAATGCTTTTAATTGATCGGCTGATGGTTTCTCCTTTATTCCGCGGATTACAGGAACACCACTCCCGACACGACTTCCGACCAGATAACCCACTACTGGATAAAAGGTGGAATCGATCTTCTCGTATTCCGGCATATCAATCAGTACGGTGCCAAGACGGGCTTTGTCAAGGTGAAACCCTGCTAACGGAGCTCTTCCGGTAAGAGCCGCACAAATGTCCATAAAATCTCCATAACGATTTGTACGCGCACCGATCACGCTATTCGCATAGACAACCGCGTTTGATTCAGCCCAGGCGATATGCTCCCCAAAAACAGGGGCCTCTGGCAATTGATAAGGCGAACACGTAAAAGTCGGTTTCGCACCCATGCGCTCATAAGCAGTCGCCAGCCGATCTGCAAGGTGTGCGAATGCTGGGTCCACACCTTGTGTTCTCCAACCTTTCCGGTCAATTGAGATGGCGTTCATACTTGTTGGCACATGCACCTGGCCCCCAGCGTCTGCCAGCGTCTCGGCAAATTGCAAACTTGCTTCTCCTGTATAGATACACCCATCGATGTGTGCCCGCGTAACATCAATGAGCTGTTTTGCCCCTTGAACCTTCGCCATTCGCAACAGGATTCTCATTGCCATTTGTGGGGCAGTGCCTTCTGCTCCAGCAAGCAGTTCCTTATCTCGCTGTGAAAGTTCAATTTCCCCCATAGATGAAACCTCCGTATCCAACATAATACTCAATAACGAAGCACGACAATCCCGTCATCTTCTATGCAGGCGGTTGATGCAAGCAATGCCTGCTCGAATGAACCTTCATCTAGTACGATAATGGGCAATTTCACGGAGAAAATCTCCTCAGCGACGATACCGCCTAGCGCTACGATTTCATCCGCTTCCGCTAACAAAATTGCTGAAGGAGCATGCCCCGAAACAATCGCATCCAATAGAACGCCGCTTCCGCTGCAAGATCCGCGTCCCTTTGGCAAAACAAGGATGTGATTTGCAAGCGAAACACCGCAAAGAGGATGATGACGATCCACAACCACTCCGGTAGCCGGATTGAATCCACCCCAGAAGCTTAACGGTACATTTGTTCCGATAATCGTTCCTTCTGCCTTTCCTTCTGTGAGGATACGTCCTTTCGTCTCAATCATTGTCATGATTTCCACTTCCTATTGCCGAGGATCACCGTTCTCTTAACAGATTATTTTATCCCATCAGCAACTCCACATCTTCTCGGATCAGCCAGCGTACACAACTCACCAGTATCTTTGTCGAGATAGCATATCTGGAACGACCCCATGTGATAATCCCATATGCCAGATACTTTCATTTGCAATCCCAATGCCATGAGCTCTTTTTGCACTTCTTCCGGAATCCTGTCTTCGATGACGATTGATCCACCTTCTTGAAGACCGAGCATTCGTGGGGCTTCTACCGCCTCATAAGGCTCCATTCCAAAGAACAGGTAGTTGCATAGTACCTGAGCTACTGATACGTGAACATTGCCTGGTGTACCAAGCTGCATGACTGGCTTTCCGTCCTTTAACACCATTGTGTTGCCGATGACGCATCTAATTCTGGCTCCTTTAGTCTGGTAGTACTGCATGTGGCTTGATTGTACATTAGGCACGGCGTGTGAGCCCACCATTGGAATTCCTTTTACTACCTGTCCAGGTATCCCGCCAGATTGCAACGTGTTCATCATCTGTACCCAGTTTCCTTCGCTGTCGACAATACTTAGTTCACAACTTCCCGTAGGTTGATCTTGATGACTGTTTTGTCTAGGAGTTGGCATTTTCCCTGCACCTGAGAATCGATCCAAGAATGATACGCCACCACCAAATCCTGTAGTAAATCTGGTGTGATTCGTCAAATCTACTTTGGGTTTCATCCCTTCTATAAGCCTTGCAAGACTTTCGTGAAAGTGTCCGTCTAAAAATGTGTTCACTTCAAAGCTTAGAACCTCTGGATCACTGCTATATCCACATATGGTTTGTGCTAATTTTAGCGTATGGGCCATGTAGAAGATGTGGTCCGCCGAATACGGTTTTACTTTTTTGATACCCAGTTTTTCCAGAATTCCCAGTACTAACGCTAAAAAAATCCCTTGCTGCTGTGGCGGTGCTAACGAGACGATTTCATACTCACCGATTTTAAATCTGAGCGGCTCTATCCATCTGGCCGGTGTTTCTGTCATATGCTCTTTTGTGATCATCCAGCCCATGTCATTTGCCTTCTCAATAAAGGCCTCTGCCCATCCACCTGTTATCATATAATCAGGGCCTTCTTCCGCTACTTTTCCTAACGTTTCAGCCATTTCTTTTGAACCGAATTTCTCTCCTACATGAGGAAAGCGGCCATTGGGCATATAAAACGCTCTACCCTCCGGAAAGAAGGTAACAAAATCTTCTTCGAAAACATTCAGTTCAAATTCAAAGCATGAGACATGATGCCCGTTTTCCGCCCACCAAATCGCCTCTTCACAAAGCTCTGCCCATGGTTTCGTCGCAAACTTTTCATATAGTGCTTTTAAGCCAGGCATAAAACCAGGAATAACCGATCGCGGTGGGATCGTCGCATATACACCCATTCCTTGAGGTACAGGCATATGTGCCGGCAGATCTGATGGAAACGTCCCCATAGAATCAAGTTGATAATATTTGTCTTCTTTTGCGTTATAGCAGAGAAAGGTAACCGTACCAGTATGATTCGTCATATAAGGTTCGACCGCTGCCTGAACCATACATCCGGCAATTGCGGCATCAACAGCATTGCCTCCTTCCGCCATCACTTTTAACATCGTGTGAGTGACGACCGCATTATCCGAGCTTGCTGATGCTTTCACTCCTTTAATGACCGCCTTTTCACCTGGAAGCCATTTGGGGTCTGATAAATTAATTTCACGTGGGTTCATCATTATTCTCATATCCTCTCGTCTTTAGATGGTGTAACACACAACATGTATGATTTAAATCATTGACTTACTCTTTGTCCGCCCACTTCCAATCGACTTTTCCCAATCCATCGATTAATACCCCTTTTACTTTGGGGTTATGCACAAAGGAATACGTGTAGTAAAAGACTGGCGCGACTGGCATTTCATTCATAAGAATTTGTTCTGCTTGAGTCAAGAGTTGCTTCCTTTTTGCCGGATCAGGTTCTACCCCCGACTGATTCAAGAGTTCGATATATTCTGGATTTTCCCATTGTGGAGCATTGTTAGGCGCATTTTTTTCTTTGAACAATTCCAAGAAGTTGATCGGATCGTTGAAAGCTCCTGACCACCCCAAACGCCCAACCAGAAATTTCCCTTGTGCCATATTCTGCAGGTATACTTTTAACTCTTGATTTTCCAATTTCACTTCCACACCAAGATTTTTTCTCCACTGATCTTGGACGGCCTCAGCCACCTTCTTCTGAATTTCCGCGGTATTGAAGGAAAGTGTTATCGGTGGCAAGGATGAAATCCCCAGTTCTTTCATCCCCTCGGCCAAGAGTGTTTTTGCTGTTTCTGTATCATTATCTGCAAAGTAACCGTCTGCTTTTAGCGCCATGGTTGGCGGTAATACTCCCAATGCCGGTTGTTGACCTCCTTGCAATACGTTGTCGACAATCGTTTGCCGATTGATTGCATACGCAAATGCTTTACGGATCTTTGCATTGGTAAATGGGGCTTTCTCCACATTAAAGGCAAACCAATAGGTTGCAGCAAACGGCTGACTCGTTAGCTTGCCTGACTCCTTCAGTGCAGGCATGGCATCAGTTGGCAAGAAGCTCATGGGAGAGCCGGCCCAATCAATATCGCCATTTTCATACATCGACAGCTCGGAGGTTTCATCCTCAACCATGGAAAAATTGATTTTATCTAGTTTTACAGTGCTTTTATCCCAATAATTCTCGTTCTTCGCCAAAATCATTTTGTTTTTATGTTCCCATCCTTCTATCTTGAACGGTCCGTTTCCGATGAGCGTTTTTGCTTCGGCAGCCCAGTTCTGATCGCTTTCGACGGTCTTTTTGTGAACGGGGAGGTATACCGTGTGAGCAGTCAGTTCAATAAAGAACGGGGTCGGGTTTTCCAGTGTGACTTGCAGTGTGCGATCGTCAATCGCTTTTACACCGATTTCATCCAGGCTGGCCTGACCCTTGTTCGCCTTTTCTGCATTTTTGATGTAGTACATGAGGAATGCCGCTTGAGCAGCAGTCTTGGGATCAAGTACACGCTTCCATGCAAATTCAAAATCGTGAGCAGTTAAAGGATCGCCATTACTCCACTTGGTGTCGCGAAGTGTAAACGTATAGGTTTTCAAATCTGGAGAAATATCGATTTTTTCAGCCACTGATTCATGTGGCTTGCCATCTTCTCCTGTGCGGGTCAAACCATCAAAAAGAGCTTTTGCAATGGCCATAGCAGTCGTATCGAATGCTAAACCAGGGTCAGCCGTGGGAGGCTCGGCATGCAAATTCCAATTTAAAACCTTAGGTTCTGTTGAATTTTTATTTTCAGTATTTGCTGTCGGTGTCGCTTCTTCCTTTTGATTCCCACATCCAGTTAGTGACGCGCCAAGTACGAGAGTTAAGCAGACCAATACAAATAGACTCTTTCTCATACACGATCCCTCCGATAGGAAACATTATTTGTTTCTCTCATTCTTCCAATCCCTCGAAATGGACAGCTATCTCACCCAGAATGGGGACGCTTATTCTGTTTCTCAGGTCAAAGCAAACTTCTGTGACAGTTGCATCAATAACAATTTCTCCGTGTTCATTTAGAATTTCTTGATAAAAGCTGAAACTTTTCTTTCCCCTCCGCAGTGGTTTCGTCTTGATTGATAACCTCTCGCCTTGTATTGCTTCTTTGCGATAATTGATGCCTGCATGAACGACTACAGTGCTTATCCCTCTCTCTGCTTGCTGTTTGTAAGTGAGCCCGGCTTCTCTGTACCACTCTTCTCTGCCACACTCCAAATACTGCACATACACAGCATTGTTTACATGTCCAAGGAAATCCAGATCAGTGACTCTCACCTTTACTTCCGTTGTTACTTGCATGCCCACATCGCCCTTTCATCGTCCAATCAGGTTAAATTGACGTCGCTTTGAAGTACGGTATTCCATATGCAAACAAGAAGATCACAAGGGTGAGAATACCAGCCCCGATCATCACCTTTCCATAGAGCAGCGTCCGCTTAATCTCTTTTGGATCCAGTTCCTCTTTAGGCATGATTAACAATGTTTCTCTGTACTCTTTCTCTTTGTCCGTAACTTTTGTCAATGATGAAACAACCAAAATCGTCATGATACTAGCCAGCAAGCCGATGAAGAATGGACTCAGCAACATAGGAAACGTAAATGCTGACATCTTTTCAATCAACTTGGCTCCAACATTCCCGACAAAGCCTGCCAGCATTCCCCAGAAGGCTCCTGCTGAAGTGAGCCGTTTGCTCCAAACGCTCATCAGTGCAACGGGTCCCCAGGCCGCAGCAATCGCTGTACCCGCAAAATAGGTAATCCACAGAACAGCAGGGGGCTGGTAGTAAGCAAGGCCTAACGCCACGAGACTAGAGACAAGCATAACCCCTCTGCTTATTCTCAACATTGTTTTTTCATTTTTCTTTATTTCGATGATATCTTTTGTTGCACTGAATCCGATCAGCGATAAGAATGTGGAAGCGGAAGATAAGCCGGCAGCCATTATGCCTACCAGAAGCAAAACACTTAAAGATGAAGGGAGCAAATGATACACTGCCCAAATGAATGCTTTTTCACTTGGCTGAATGCCAGGATTGACGAGATTAATCGAACCTGCCATAAAGAAGACCAACGTTTGATAAAGAATCGTGATCATTGTTGCAACGGCACCAGCCCGTAACACAACGTGCTCACTTTTTGCCATTAGATATCGACTTGCCTGCCAAGGACTTACAGCGATTGCGATCCCCCAGGAGATCCCAAATGTTATTGCCCAGATAACAGAATCGGTAGCATTGATCTTCCATGGTCCCAGCAAACCGTGATAAGAAACAATTCCAGGCTTCCCTTCAAATGTAGCCAATTTCTCGATAACAGCTGCAAAGCCTCCACCGGTATTGTGGAAAATAAACGGGGCTGCAATAACAATACCCAGCAGTATGATGATGAACATGATTGTCTCGGTAAGTATGATCCCTCTGGAACCTGAATATAAAGTAAATGCGGTGTACACGAACCAGGTCAGAATTAAACATTCCTTGTACTCTAGACCCGTAAGCTCAGACATCAGCAAGTTCGTCCCTTGGGTTGCAGCCAAGAGATAAGCCGTTACAGCAAATATCGTAATAACACCTGCTAATGATTGAATTTTTCGCGATTGAAACCGCTTACCGAAGTATTCAGGAACTGTAAGCGCCTTGCTTCTTCTTACATAACGCCCGAAATATAACGTACCCGCTGAATAGCCTGCAATCATGATTGTAGCCAAAATGACCAGAAGCATCACATAGCCGTCGTAACTAAAAGCAGTATCTCCATAAAATAACTCTGTACTTGCAAAGGAAGAAATCAGGGTCCCTACGATCAGCATTGTCGGTGCATTCCGGCCACTAACATAGTAATCTTCCAAATTGTGAACTTTTCTTCCAGCGAAATTTCCAATGATAATATAGAGAATAAAGCTCAGAAATACCACGATGCTGTATGCGTTCATTTTCAAACCCCCTCACCTTTTGGTGGCTAATCAACCTCCCTGTTGAAACTCATCTCCTGTTCGTTTTTGTTCCCCTTCCAAATATTTCTGAAAGTCTTTTTTGGCTTGATAATAAAAGTTCAGGCCGAGAATAATTGTCCATCCACCAATGAGAAAAGACAAAATAATGGCAGCCATTTATGCAGCTCCTTTCAATAACACTTTTTCGAAAGCCACTCAGCTTCTTTATATACTGGATTTGGATACTGATAAAAACCCTTCCCGGTTTTCACTCCAAGGTGTCCTTTTGCAACCATTTGTTCCAGTTCCATCGGAGGCTTATCTGATTCATCACCAGTCTCGAAGTAGTAATTTAGTTCAATATCTCTTACAACATCAAGCCCAACTTGATCCATCAACGCAAAAGGGCCAAATGTTGTATGAAATTCCAGCATCCAGGCTCGATCAATCATTTCAGGGCTGCTATACCCATTCGCCCACAGGAACAAGCACTCTTTTTTGACTGCCCGCCAGACACGGTTAAAGGAAAAGCCTTGAATCTCTTTATGCGTCTCAAAAATAATACACTGCAATGAATTCAAAAATTGCTTGGCAATGAATTTGGTGTTTTCAGACGTTTCACTATTATACATAAATTCAACAGGATCGAGTTTAGGTGGGCCCATATCATCAGGCGCTCCCAAATTGATATTAAACATGCGATCCTTTCGGCTGACATCGGCTCCAATTTTCGAACTGCACATTGATGAACTATTCGTTGCCAACAACGTTCTCTGAGGGGCCAATACGTCTATTTCCTGCCAAATCTTTTGTTTTAATGCGAGATTTTCCGGAACAGCTTCAATCACAATATCTGCATCGCCCACGCATTCAGCCAGAGTGCTGCACACGTGAATTTTTTGATACTTTTCCTCTGCCTGCTCTCTTGTCAACAAACCTTTATTTACATAGGTCGTAAAAACATTCTGAATATTGTTGATTGCTTTTTTCAGACTATCATTTGATACATCGTAGACATATGTAACTTTATGAGCCGATGCACAGCGAAAAGCTATCAGCCACCCTTGGGCTCCCAGCCCGACTACTCCCACTTTCTCTACTAAACCCTCGTGCATAATTTTCTCCCCTCTATACATGTAGTTACACTCTTCATCTCGCTTTTACACCGTCTTGCAACCTTTCACCATTTTTGCCGCGAACTTTTCATTCATACAGACAACTAACGCTTAGTACGTTTTAGGAATAGCAGAGATACCTAACATTTCCCTTGCTTGGGCAGGCGTAGCTATTTCACGATTAAACTCTTTGGCAATGCGGACGATTTTTTCAACAGCCTCTGCGTTACTTTTCAGCTTTTGGCCACGTTTTACATAGATGTTATCCTCCATCCCTACCCTTACATGCCCACCCATCATTATACTTAAGGTAGTCAAGGCCCATTGATATTTCCCGATTCCAATCGTGCTAAACACGGTATCATGAGGTAACTCACTTATCAGATTAAGCAGGTTTTGAGGCGTAGGATAAATCCCCGTTTGCGTTCCCATGACAAATTGAACAAAGTAAGGAGGTTTGACCAGTCCTTTCGTAATCAATGCTTTGACAGCCCAATAATGCCCTGGTTGATACACTTCCATCTCTGGTTTAATCGATTTTTCTGCCATACGAGAGGCAAAATTTTCAATAACTCCATAAGTAAAAGGAATAACACCATCGATTTCTAATGACTCACGAGCATGTTGCAGAGGCGACTTTCTTTCAATAAACTTTACTCTTTCCATAAACGGCCCCATATTTAAAGTAGCGATTTCCGGATTAGCCTCCAGGACGTTTAATCTGCCGTCCATAGTAGACTGAAACCCCAAGCCGGTAGAATTGTTGATGATAATCTCTTTACATTTGCTCCGGACAGCGCCATTAACCTCCAGTATCTCTTCCGGGTTTTCGGCATTTTTCCAAATACAATTTCGGTCTCTTGCGTGAATATGGACAATACTGGCCCCAGCATTATAAGCCTCATACGCTGATTGGGCGATTTCTGCCGGAGTTTCGGGAAGAGCTTCATTCACTTCCTTCCCTTGAATGCCACCATTTACAGCGCAAGTAACAACTAACGGGGGTAATTTGCCAATTCGTTCCATCCAATCATAACTATTGGCGAAATTCCAAATGTAATTGTTATCCATTTTTCTCACTCCTTCTTGTTTGGCTATCTGCTGTTCTTCACCAGTTTTTTCAGTCAGTTAGTAATGGACAGGTTTCACTAACCGCGAATGAACTGTCACTTTGCAAAAGTAGCAATTCATGTGCCAACGTTTATTTACGGATAAATCGCAACTGTTCGTTACTCTTTCTTTTGAATGCGTTCAAATTTATGAACACTTCATATCAATTCGCGTTAAGAAATCGGCACACTGTTCAAATATCGTTACACTTCCTGTTACCTGAAGAATAGAGATTCATGAAGGGGTTTGACCTCCTTGTGTAAAGTAAAAAATGGCGCAATAAAAAGAAGAAAACTGACGCCTTCGAGTTAAGACGCCAGCTTTTTGCAGCTATATCAGATACTGTTTGAGGTAAGGCTGATTATATAATTCCTAGCTTCTTCATTCTGTTGTATAACGTCGTTCGAGAAATGCCTAGGCGTTTGGCAGTGGATAATCGATTACCATTTTCATTCAGTAACATTTGACATATAACTTTTTGTTCGTATTTTTCTAATTCATCTTGCAGTGTAGAAAGTGTATCCGTAAAGGTACTGTTGTCAGTAACTACCGATGGGTCTGAGTCGTCAGTAAGATTAACATGCTCGTTGTTGCTAATCATTTCGTCTGTCGAAAAAACGACTAGTCTTTCAATACTATTTCTAAGCTCTCGAATGTTTCCGGGCCAATCATAATGTAAAAAGTCTTGGATTAATTTTTGGGAAATGCCTTGAATCGGCTTATTATACCGTATCGAAAATTCGTATAAAAAATGGTGGACTAATTCGATAACATCATTTTTACGTTCACGTAAAGGCGGCAATTTAATAGTGATAACATTTAGACGATAATAAAGGTCTTCTCTAAATTTTCCTTGTTTAACGAGGTCGATTAATTCTCGATTGGTTGCTGCAATTACACGAAAATCAGCCTCTATTTGCTTTGTGCCTCCAACTGGATAGAATCTCTTATCTTGTAAAACTCGTAATAATTTGACTTGCAAATCCAAGGGCATATCTCCGATCTCGTCTAGAAATAGCGTTCCCCCTTGAGCTAGTTCAAGCTTCCCCTTTTTCCCGGTGTTGATGGCCCCGGAAAATGCCCCTTTTTCATATCCAAATAACTCACTTTCAAATAATGAAGGAGGGATCGCTCCGCAATTAATTGGGATATACGGAGCACCAGATAATTCTCTGGAATCGTGGATTGCTTTGGCAAATAACTCTTTTCCTACTCCGCTTTCTCCAAGAATAAGAATGGTTGCGTTCGTAGCAGCAGCTTTCTTACTCATTTCGATTGTTCTTGCTATTTCTTGACTACTCCCTTTAATCCCATGAAAAGGGTCGTTGTCCGGCTTTAATTTAGTTACTTCCTGCTCCAAATGCTGGACCTTACGGAACGAGTTAAATAATTCCTGATTTAATCGAATCTGGCTGGTAATGTCAGTGTCAACGGACACAACTCCAATGATCTTCTGATTCAAGCGAATCGGATTGTTATTTACTATAACGAATAGATCAGAGCGTGGGTGATGTTGATGTCTATAAAATGGCTTACCGGTCTTTAGTGTTTTTAGCATCTCTAGATTTTTTGCTTCAAAGTAATCCGTAATTTTTTTTCCGATAATTTCTTGATGTCCTATGGAGAATATTTTCTCAGCCTCTTTGGTCCAAATTTCAACAGTCTCTTGCTCGTCGATCACACAGACTGATGTGTCAATCGTATCTAAAATCGTATCAAAATAGGTTTCCAGATATTGATAGGAGTCGTACAATTCCTTCAATACATTCGAGAAATGTAAATAACCGATAGGATCTCCTGATTCATTCAGAAGCACTAGTAATCCATATTGGCTTAGCAATGCAATCAATTTCGATATCTCTTCGTTCTTACAAACGGTTACTGTTTTTTTAAAGGGAAGGGAATGAACGGATAAATTCGTAGAAGGATGAGGCGGGGGTGAATCGATATAAAAGAACTCGCCTACATTATTTTTAACGAAAATGACTAAGTCAACGGTCCCGTTTTCTGCAAGAAGCTTATCTGTTAGAGGGGATTCAAAAACTTTAAAGTTAGTTTTGATTAATTTTTCAATGCTCGAAAATTTGTGCTTCACAAAAATTCCCCCTTCTGCTCGTAACTAGTTGCTCCTGAATAAGTCAATTCTACAAATGGTTTCGGGGAGTGAGTTGTTTGGGTCAGTATTCCGAAGCCGCCATAGCTCCTGTACTTGCTACGGTTCAAACCGTACTTGCGCTTGATAAGACTAATTTTTGATTCTCCGGCTGCACGGTAACTGGGAAGTGACATGACTTTTCGGCTTTTACGAATCAACTGGGTCGTAACGTTCACATCATCCAGCAGGATCGTTACATCTGTCGAATGATGGATATCGGATTCTATGACGTTTTATCGGTGCGAAACTTGTTATCTGGAGAATAACAATTCCATTTTGAGGGTAAGAATTCCTTTTTTCTTTTGCCCCAAAACCCCGACTTCACGAGTTCTTGGAATTCATCTGAAAAACAACTCTTGCTCGGAACATGTTCCCATAATACAACAAACCCAGTACCATCAAGGCACTGGATGACATTTTACAGATACTGTATTCGTTTTGCAGGGCCCTCGATTGGATGTGAATCATTTATTTGTTCTCATAAGGTACTAAGACGTAGTTCATAAAAATATTGCACGATTGGATGCTTTAACTTCATTTTCTCTGCCATGTTTAAAATTCGCTTTTTTCCAACGCGTCTGTCCACCAAAGCTAGAATATTCAATAATATATCATTGCTCTCCATACTTTCCTCTATAGAAATGGATAAAAATTTAGTAGCTACATCGCTAAAATTTGATTTACTTAATGTTACCTGTGCTAACAAAAGCTCCTTTGCATATTCTGATATTTTTCTACTTCTAGCAATTACTTTTAGTCGATCTTCCGGAACCATTCCCTTGGTATCTTTTCTGACAGCTTCAATTTCTTCATTGCTGATAGGAATTTGGATATCTGGATCATTCTTAATTTCCAGCTCCGTCTGATACCATTTGATTAAGGTAGTCTTATCACTCATATTGAGTACATTCTTTTTATCTACCGCAATATAACAAAGTCCTGCTTTATCTGGCAAATAACGATAGCCGGTAGCACGGTATTCAACCCTTCCATTTAACGCAGGACAGAGAAAACTCTCCAGATGTTGCTTCAATTTGCTCCAGGACATTCCATCCTCCTATGTTCTATATTATTAATACCTATTGCTTCAAACTCTATTGCTTGAACTGCTGTGGAGCTTTTGACCATCTGGGCCCTGCATCCATTCGAAAAGCCGTCAGCCAGGATCGATCAAGCCCCATTCACTAGGGGAAAGAGTAAACTCTTTCATCATCGGTACAGCGGCAAATCCTATGATAGATTTGTCTGCGAAGTAAATTACGAGTCCAATATACACTAGGATAGTATAAACCAGCGCATAAAGCACCTCCTACATTCATATTAAAAACAAATGAATCCGCTTTCCTTACACCGAAATCAACTGAGTAAGTCATAAGCGTAGTCGTCCGGTTGATTATTCGCTTCACATACGCTGGATTTGATTTGCGACAACACATTATAGCCCGAGATTTTTGGCTATGATGCTTTTCATAATTTCTGTAGTTCCTGCAAAGATTGTATCGACACGAACATTTTGATAGTGACGCGAAATAGGATACTCTTCCATATAACCATAGCCACCATGGAGCTGCAGTGAGTCGTACGCAACGCGATTAGCCATTTCAGATACCCACCATTTAGCCATTGATACTTTATTTACAATATCTTTACCTGCAACATGCTCGCTTACCAGCTCATGGACAAAGCAACGTGCTATTTCGATTTCAGTAGCCATTTCGGCCAGTTTGAAGCTGTTATGTTGAAACTTTCCGATGGGTTGACCAAATGCTTTCCGCGTCTTAGCATACTCGAGACCCTCTTCAAACATTTTTTCTGCTGCGGTAAGCGACCCTAATGCAGCAATCAATCTTTCCTGCTGCAGTTTTTCCATCATATAATAGAATCCTTTCCCCTCTTCGCCTAATAGATTACGCTGAGGGACACGGCAATCTTCGAATACAAGTTCACCCGTTCCTTCGGCATGACGCCCCATCTTCTCCATCTTCTTGGCTTTTATAAAACCAGGGGTACCTTCTTCTATAACAATTATACTTAAGTTGTGATGCATCCTTGGGCTGTTTCCAGTCTTGCAGACCACAATCGCTAAGTCACAGTCCCATCCGTTTGTGATAAATACCTTTTGACCGTTGATGAGCTGTTATGTAATGAATTATAAAAAAGACGCCCACGGCGTCTCTACGATTCAAAAGCAATGTCTATTCATTGTACTTAAAAAATCAAGTATGCTCTGAAGTAAAGTTTTTAATAATAGAATTCAGTCGACAACGCATTGCTATTCATTTCTCATAATTCCTACTATTGCAATACCTACCTAGTAAGGAGTGTTTCTCTTGAAAAAAACATAAGCAACCGCCCCGCAAGCTTTCTCCTACATAGGTGATAATCCCGTCTAATGGAGGTTCACCCCACAATTGTTTCGTAATGCCCAACGCCAGAACCATAGATGGCTTGAATGGTAATTTCTTTCATTCCGATACAATGTACACTCCCATACGTTCCATCCGGCATTTATTGCAGGGGATCTTGTTCTTGCATCTCATCTGCTTGGATAAAGAGATTCTTTTCTGGATTCGTTGAAGGGATGGTATACTGTACAGCAGCGTTTAATCGGCTGCCGATTAATTGAATTGCTTGTTTTAGATCTTCAATATCTTTTTTTGTAGCGGCAGCGTATTCAGGGTCCATGTCTAAGCCGAGTCTACCACTTGCTTCAAGTGTGGCAAACCGTATTTGGGATATATCAATGATCTTTTCAGCACGTATGCGCATTTTAAGCTCATCCACTGTCATTCGAGCGCGCTTTAAATTTTGGTGATTAATTTCCCCATTCTTTATAAGAACGATAGGCTCTCCCATCACCCACCGTTTCAACCTAGGAAAAAAGATCTCCAAATAAGTCATGCTTAACATGAGCAAAATCAGAATGGCTCCAACATAGATACAGATCCACAAATTTTTTGATTTAAGTGGCTCAACTAATACGGAAGCAAGCCCGATCATAATGACCACCTCATCCACCCTCATGGATGAAATTGAATTTTTTCCACTGATTCTAAACAAAACGTTTGCCGCCAAAAACAAGATGACAGCCTGCAACCAATAGGGCAAGATTATCCCTCCTTTTTCAAACCATTTTCGATTATTATTGCGTTCTCGTTACAATTTTATCCAGAGATCATTGAGCCCGTTTTCCATGCCAACGAAAACAAGCCTTCAAGAACAGGCTGGTGAAAGCGATAGTGATGGTTCCATCCGTGTGGTCAGCGAGCATTCCAGTATTCCCAGACTCTCTCCAGAACTAGATAGCCAGACGAATTCTTTTGTAAAAGAGATTACATTCTTTGTTTTTCTAAAAACAAACTTCCCAAGAACGAAGCAGAAAAATCACGATTTCACCGAATGCTTGAGCACTCAGAAAGAAATCGTGATCCTTTTCTGTTAGAGATGTTATCTTATTTTTCTAGAACATAATAATGGACAGGCTCTGGGCCTTCATGCTTCATACAGTGGCTAACCTTCAAACCATGTGAAAAATAATAACGAAACACGGCGCTTCGCAAGTTCATCGACTGTGTTAAGCAAACGGAATGATAGGGATAATGCATGCATACTTAAATCACCTCATCGACAAGCTTCATCAGTTTTTGAGTAGGTTACGCATGTGCTGTTAATGGAAATAAGATCTCTTTTTCTCTCTCTATGAGATTGGGACGAACAAACAAGATATCATCCGACTCTGTTCGTGGCTCAGATTGGATGTTTTCATAATCACGCTCAGGCATAAAGGAAAAATGAATCATCTTTGTCTCGTCAGAAATCAAATGATGGACGATTCCCTCTAAATTAGCCTGTATGTTCACATCGAGCTTGCGCAAAGTGGATTTTGGAGTCACTTGCTTTTTTAAATCGGAAGCTTTTACTTTAAAACTGCTTTCCTGAACCCGCTCAAAACCAAACTTCGGATAAAAATTAAGCACCTTATCATTCGCAAACAAATAGGTAAAATCATACTCGTTTCCATATTTATTCAGGATATAGTTGATAAGCTTAGCCGCCAACCCTTGATGACGATATGCTGGATGCGTCATCACCGTTCCCAATTGAAGTGCCTGATACTCCTTACCATTGACTATCACAACCATTTTATTGACAGAAGCATTCGCAATGACTTGATAACAGGCACGATAGTACCTCCGTTTCTCGCCATTTTTAAAGAGATTTTAGCGGAGGGTTTTTGCTTCGTACGACCCATTCATCTGCTTGTTCTTGCGCAGATAATGCCCCCAACATTCCGCCAGTATTTTCCGGGCGGCAAAAACAGCTACTGAGGATTGATCCAATGAAGGAGACACTTCCACAACGTCAAAACCGATGATGGGGAGTTCGAACAATCCATAAAGCAAATCAAGGAGCTCCCTGCTATTTAAGCCACCAAATTGTGGTGTCCCCGTGCCTGGTGCATAAGCAGGATCAAGTGAATCGATATCGATCGTAACGTAGATTCTCTCGAACCGGCTCATTGTCTCCTTGATCTTCTTAACCGTTTCAGCTACACCGCAGTTGCGTACTTCCTTGGCTTTTACAATGTTCATTTTGTTCGAATTGATAAACGTTAGCTCCTCCGACTCAACCGAACGAATACCCACAAAGAAAATGCTCTCGGTATCAAGGACGTTTTTCAATTCCAATGCGCGTCTCTCGACAGATCCGTGAGATAAAAGATCGCCCCCCATTTCATGGCACAGATCAAAATGCGCATCGATATGGATAATTCCAAATGGCTTGTCTAACGCTTTATCTACCCCGCGTAAGACCGGAATGGTTGTGGAGTGATCGCCGCCGATCATCGTGAATAATTTGCCCGCCTTTACACTCTCATACACGGTTTCCTCGACCTTATGGAACTGCACATCCCGACTTTCTCCACCAATATCCCCCAAATCGAGAATGCGCAGCTCGGATAAATCCTCCCAGTGTTCCGTCGTTGGGGGAATGGTATAGGTGATTTCCCGAATCGCGCGTGGTGCATCTTTTGCCCCGGAGCGAAAGCTTACGCCACCATCAAAAGGAACACCGAAAACTACGATGTCGGCCTCTGCCATTTTTATGCCTGGTTGATTCAACCCAGCCCAAATGCTCTTTTCATTGATCATATCCTTAACAGATTTCATGTATAGTTCCTCCTTTTTTTCCTTCAATCCATAAGAAGCAATTCATGTGCCAAGGCAATCGATGAAGTGTTACCGCATCGTTTCGTAGTTTTTCAGCGTGTTCCCATCCTGAAAACAAAAAATCTTGCCACAATTGAGCAAGATTTTTTTGTTTTTGTACCCCCGTCACAATCGTCATTTGATTGTAAGATCACTCGTTAACAACAAGTCCAAACAATTTTGCAAATTGGTAGGTTTGTTCACGTGAAATCATGCAACCTTTCAAATCCTCCACCGCTACGCCTAATCAATCAAATTCACAATCACTTATTTTTCAAATAGTACGTCTGTAAATTCAACTCCAGTTAACGTTGTTTCTGTAAACGTTACATTTTTAAAAATGATTTTTTCAAACGTAACTTTAGAAGCCTTTTGATTGTCAATCAAACAGTCTTGAATCATTCCCATTTCAAATAAATCATTAGAATGGATATCAAGTAGTTTGAGTTCTGGTGGCTCACTTGGAATTTTTGGCGGTTCTATTTTTATGATTCTTTTATCCATATGTGTAATCCCCTTGAGCTGTTTCTACTTATCCTTATTCTGTTTTAATCGTAAAGCTACCAAACCCGCAAAGTTATGCACGATTGTAGCGGCTAACAAAGCTGTCGTTTGTGTTGGATCAAAAGAAGGCAGCACTTCAACTAGATCAAAACCTACAAAGTTGAAGCCGTTTAAAGAACGGACCATTTTTAATGTTTCATGACTGCTAAATCCACCGACCTCAGGCGTACCGGTTCCAGGTGCAAATGCTGGATCAACGAAATCGATGTCAAAGGTTAAAAAGCAAGGAGTATCACCAATCGTGCTTTTTGCTTGCGCGACAACATCTTGGAAGCCACGTGTAAACAGCTCGTCTTGCGTAACCACGTTGTACCCGAGTTCAAGACTAGACGTTACGTCCCAACCGCGCATGCCAATCTGAAACACTTTATCCGGCTGGACAAGACCTTCTTCATGTGCGCGAATAAAAGGAGAACCGTGCCAGTATTTCTCATTCATATACGTATCCCACGTATCTGTATGGGAATCAAAATGGAGTAAGGCTACAGGTCCGTATACTTTAGCGGCTGCACGCAGACTCGCTAAGGTGATCGAATGGTCGCCTCCCAATCCAATTGGGATGATTCCCTTGTTCATTAGATTAAGCATTGCATTTTCCATAACCTCATAGCTTTAATGGATATTTTGTGTAACGACAGGAAGGTCTCCGATATCGATGGCATTTGTATCTTCAAACGGTGAAACGTCAAGCAGTGCATGGTAAGAGGATAACGTCATCGACATTTGACGTATGGATTGTGGTCCAAATCTTGCCCCCACTCGGTAAGAAGCAGCTGTATCAAAAGGCATACCTAATATCGCTAGTTTCGTATGTTCACTTTTCGAGGGCAATCTCATAAACGTGCTTGACGTACAAAAATCGGGTTGAAAATCTTCAAATGGATTTGACATCGTAATTGCTCCTTTTTTTGAAATTTTTACGAATGTGATCGTAAACGGAATAAAATGTCTTAACTAGCAATTCATGTGCCAAGGCTAATCATGAAGTATTGCCACATGGTTGCGTGGTTTTTTAGGGCGTTCCCATCAAGAAAACAAAAAATTTTGCCACAAACGCGCAAGATTTTTTGTTTTTTATAAGCGGTATTTATCAATTTTATATTGAAGCGCCTGCCTGGTGATACCGAGTTTTTTTGCTGCATCTGAGATATTTCTGGAATGACTCAATGTATTGAGAATGATATCTTTTTCATATTCATCCACCTGCTTGAACAATGATTTCGCATGTGTCAGATCCTGGTTGAAGTCTCGTGTTTGCTGGTTGTTCGTAAATAAGAGATGTTCGGGAATGTCCTTTAACGTAACCATTTCCCCTGCGGACACATTAAAGGCATATTCAATCGCATTCCTGAGTTCCCTGATGTTTCCTGGCCAATGATAATCGGAAAATATATTTTTCGTCATGTCATTAAAGCCTTTCAGCGTCTTGTTCATCTGTGTATTGTACTTTTGAAGAAACCAGTCCGCCAATAGAAGGATATCCTCTTTTCGCTCTCGCAATGGCAATAGGTTTAACTGGATTACGCCAACGCGATAATAAAGGTCACTGCGTATAACACCGTCTCGAATCGCTTGAAATGGATCTTCATTCATCGCTGAAAGGATACGGACGTTAATGGCGATTTCTCGTTCACCGCCGATTCGCCTGATTTTTTTCTCCTCAATCGCTTTTAGCAGTTTTGCCTGAACCCCAATATCCATCGAGTTCAACTCATCTAAAAATAAGGTTCCATTGTGCGCCAGTTCAAATAATCCCTTTCGATCCTCTGCACCGGTGAAGCTTCCTTTCACCGTTCCGAATAGTGTGCTTTCAAGCAGTGTGGTCGGAATTGCGGAACAGTTTTGTGAAATGAAAACTTCACCTGCCCGAAGACTGTGGCTATGGATTGCTTGTGCAACGAGTTCTTTGCCTGTACCTGTTTCACCGCATATCATGATAGGAGAATCTCCAGGCGAGATCCTCCTGATTTTCTCTTTCAGTTCAAGCATGCGAGGATTGACCGTGATGAAGTCATCTAGCGTATAGAAGGAATCGGCTGCTTGTTTTTTGCTATAGGAAGTTCGATAGAGTGGCTTCCCGTCTTTGGAGGCCAGAATAGACGCCTCAATGGTACCGATCACTTCATGATTGAATTCGATAGGAAAAGTAGAGTTGATAAAAAACGAAGACTTCCCATTCAGATCGGTTAGCTCCTGCCTTTCACCAATGATCGGTTTGCCACTTCTCATGACGCGGTGATGACTGCTTGTCTCTTTCGTTATGGAAGGGTAGATATCAAAAATGTGTTTGCCGGTGAAGCCTTCATTTTCAAAGCTGTTCGTCTCAGGGCAATAGATAATCGAATATTCGACGATTCCCTCTTTATTCGTGATTAGCAGCGCATCTATGTGGTCATACAAATCTGAGATGGATTGTAGGTATTTTGTTAACATGAGGCTACCTCCTTCTGGCTACAGTCATTTTCACGAAAATCTCTGTGCCTTGTCAACATAGCAAGAAGCATACCAAGCCACCAAAGTTACCCCTCATGAAAAAGCAAAAATCGCTTGGAAATCCAAGCGATTCTCGTTTTTTCAGATGACTCTGTGGATCAATATCGATACAGGTGACACGCAACCTGCCTGCCATCTACTTCACGTAACGGCGGCGCTTCTGTCCGGCAAATCTCCATGCAGGCATGGCAGCAACGGATGAAATTTGCAGCCCTGCGGCGGGTTGGATGGAGAGGGCAAATCACCGCGCAATATGCGCAAGATTTTTTGTATGAATCACAATCGGTTTCTGGTCGCTCCCTACTTACAAATGATCAAAATCAATCTCTTCCAACGGCACAATCTTGGTCTTTTTCACAAATTTATAGCCGAAATAGCAAATCAAAAATACGAAACCACCAGAATAGGTGACGATAAATTTGCCCCAATCAATCGTACCGCTTACAAAATCTTGATAGTTAAAGCCCAACACGATGATGGAGCAGAGAACAAAAGCAAAGATGGGACCAAACGGGAACCATTTTGCACGGTATTTCAGATCGTTCAAATTGCGACCTTGTTTGACATACGCTTTTCGAAAACGATAATGGCTTGCCGCGATCACCAGCCATGCAATAAACCCTAGCAAAGAGCTGCCATCCAATAGCCAATAATAAATGGTTCCCTCACCAACCAAAGAGCTTAAAAAACAGAGTGCTCCCACGATGGAAGTCACGACAAGAGCGTTAGTTGGTACTCCTCGGGAATTTACTTTGCCTAAAAATTTTGGCGCCTTCTCGCTTTTGGATAAGGAGTACAGCATCCGTGTCGAGACGTACATGCTTGAAATCCCGGCTGAAAGAATGGAGGTGAGAATGACCGCGTTCATTACCCCCGCAGCTACTGTCATCCCAGCATTTTTGAACAACAACGTAAATGGACTCATCGCGATCGCTTCTAGATCCGAATTCAGCAAGTTGGGATCATTATAGGGAATCATTAAACCGATTACGAAAATAACCCCAATAAAGAACAGCGTAATTCGCCAGAAAACATTACGGGTAGCTTGAGGAACACTTTTTTCCGGATTCTTGCTCTCGGCTGCCGCAATCGCAACAAATTCAGTGCCCATAAACGAAAATCCAGCAATAAAGAATACCCCTACATTGCTGGCAATCCACCTACAAAAGGTGCTTCACCAACCGTGAAGTTTTTAAACCCAACGAATTCACCTCCCATGACGCCAAAAACCGTTAAAAAACCTACTACAATGAAAATGACCACAGTGACAACTTTAATCATGGAAAACCAATATTCAGATTCCCCATAAGCCTTGGTAGATAAAAAGTTTATTCCGAAAATCACGGCTAAAAACAAGCTGCTCCAGATGATTCCGGGTATATCAGGAAACCAGTATTTCATGATAATCGCACTGGCAGAAAGCTCAAGTGCCAATGTAATCGCATAGCCAAGCCAATACACCCATCCTTGGGCAAACCCTAATGCAGGATCGATAAATTTGCTCGGATAAACGTCAAATGCGCCGGAAACCGCTTTAAAGGCAGCCATTTCTCCCAAGCTCGTCATGAGAAAGTACACCATAATCCCTAGTACCACATAAGTAAGCAACGCCCCACCGGGACCGGCTTCACTGATAGTAGCGCCACTTGCCAGAAACAAGCCGGTTCCAATCGTTCCCCCGATGGCAATCATGTTAACATGGCGAGTCTCTAATTCTTTTTTCAATTCACCAGAGTGAGTTGTCTGTGTCTTGTTCTCCATTTTTGCTCCCCCGCCTTTTGCTTCCATTACGTTAATCACAGGTGCGAAAAGGTTATCTTAATCTTTTGTTATGACTGCAAACCCATCGAAATCATATCGGCGCAACCCGCTTTCATCCACTTGATAAGAAGCTTTCTGATCGAGAATGGCTTGGAGTGCTTTCATTGCTTCTTCCACTAACCTTGGTTCATTCACTGGTTCGTTATGCGAACAATAAAGGTAATCAATATGCGGAACCACGTCATTTGCAATATTCCGCAAGCTATTCAAGTAGATTTCCAAATTAGACTTTCCGTAAAACGGCTCATCAAAATGGGCATAAAGAGCACCTGGATAAAATGTGTCCCCGGTAAATAGAATTCGGTTTTCTTCATCATGCAGCATAATGCTGTCGGAAGAATGACCAGGCGTATGGATAACCTTCAGCTTTCGATTTCCAAGGTCTACGATGTCACCATCATGCAACAAATCAAATTCGCACGGAGGCATCATATACGTTTCGGCAAGAAAGTCTTTGGGGGGCACTTTTGCAAACATCAGGTTTGTTGCATGCTCCTTTAGTTCCTCCACGGTATACCCTTTTGTAAGCGTGTTAATGGCATTGGAATCTTCAAAGATCGAGATTTTCGAAAACTTGTAATTCTCCCCGATGTGATCGAAATGAGAGTGACTGTTCACGACCTCGATCTCCTTGTCTGTCAACGAATGGACCAGCTCATAGATGTTCCCGATGCCCATTCCCGTATCAAGAAGAATGGCTTTCTTCTCGCCAATGATTAAATAGGAAATGACCTCCTGGAAATGTCCAGGCTCATAAATGGCATAAACATCCTTTGGCAATTGATAGACCTCGAACCATTCATTCGTGGTTTCAATCCGCTCTAACTTTTCATAGCTCTTTCTTGGGAGAGCAGAAGCCCAATTTGATCCAACAACAGCGTCTTTCATTTTATCCATGGATGACATTCCTCCCGTTTCTATATGTTTGGTAAATCTGATTCATACTTATGGCATCTTTCCCAGACGACAACCTTTCTTCAATTCGATCCCCCCTCTCTAGATGCATTTCAATGATACGCAACAAGAAATTAGCAATAACCATGCCGAACTACAGAGTCAACGGTATAATGTTTAGAGTAGCTAAAAATACAAAAAAACTTGCGGAATTTATGCAAGTTTTTTTGCCTGTCTCCTATTTGATTTTATTTATAAACGATCAAAATCAATCTCTTCTAACGGCACGACCTTCGTCTTTTTGACAAATTTATAGCCAACGTAGCAACCTAAAAATACGAGTGCCCCTGAATATGTCACGAAAAATTTGCCCCATTCGATTGTTCCTTTTAGAACATCTTGAAAGTTAAAGATCAGTATAATGATGGAACAGAGAACAAAGGCAAAAATAGGACCAAATGGGTACCATTTTGCGCGGTATGTGAGTTCGTTCAGATTGCGACCTTGCAGGACAAAAGCTTTACGAAAACGATAATGGCTTGCGGCAATGACCAGCCAAGCGATATAGCCTAATAGTGAACTGCCATCCAATAGCCAATAATAGATGGTACCATCACCAACCAAAGAGCTTAAAAAACAGAGTGCCCCTACGATGGTCGTTGCGATTAGGGCATTAGCCGGTACGCCTCGCGAATTTACTTTTCCTAAAAATTTTGGCGCTTTATCGCTTTTTCCCAAGGAATAAAGCATACGCGTCGCGGCGTACATGCTAGAAATTCCGGCTGAAAGAATGGATGTGAGGATGACCGCGTTCATTACCCCCGCAGCTACTGTCATACCTGCATTTTTGAACAACAAAGTAAATGGGCTCATTGCGATCGTTTCTAGATCGGAATTTAGTAAGTTGGGATCGTTATAGGGAATCAGTAAACCGATGACAAAGATAACCCCTATAAAGAACAGCGTAATTCGCCAGAAAACATTACGGGTAGCTTGAGGAACACTTTTTTCCGGGTTTTTGCTCTCAGCTGCTGCTATCGCTACAAATTCCGTCCCCATATAGGAAAATCCAGCAATAAAAAATACCCCCACCATTGCGGGCAACCCGCCTACAAAGGGTGCTTCACCAACCGTGAAGTTTTTAAACCCAACGAATTCACCACCAATGACGCCAAAAACCGTTAAAATACCCACTACAATGAAAATGACCACAGTCGCAACTTTAATCATGGAAAACCAATATTCTGATTCTCCATATGCGCGGGTAGATAAAACGTTTATGCAGAAAATCACGGCTAAAAACAAGCAGCTCCAGACGACTCCGGGTATATCAGGAAACCAGTATTTCATAATGATCGCACTGGCTGAAATCTCAAGTGCCAAGGTAATCGCATAGCCAAGCCAATACACCCATCCCATTGCAAACCCCAACGCAGGGTCAATAAATTTGCTAGGAAAATAGTCAAATGCACCTGAAACCGCTTTAAAGGCCGACATTTCCCCCAAGCTCGTCATGAGAAAGTACACCATTATACCTAGCACAACGTATGCTAGCAGCGCTCCACCCGGACCCGCTTCACTGACGGTTGCGCCACTTGCCAAAAACAAGCCTGTTCCAATCGTACCCCCAATGGCAATCATATTAATATGACGAGTCTCTAATTCTTTTTTTAATTCACCGGAGTAAGTTGTTTTTGTCTCGATTTCCATTTTGTCCCCCTGCACTTTGATTAAATATTCAGGTAATTAAAGGTGCCCATCTATCAGACATTCTTCAAAGTTGTTCCTCCTCTCTGCAAATCTCTAAACGATGAATCCTTAAAGCAAGAAAGATGCCGACCAGCAAAATCAACCCTGAATGGGGTCAAATGTGCGAATAAAACAAAAAAACTTGCGAATGTCACGCAAGTTTTTTTGTTTCAGCTACCATCTATTTCAGTCTATATTTATCGATCTTGTACTGAAGGGATTGCCTGGTTATCTGCAGCATGTTCGCAGCTTCCGTTATATTCTTGGAAGCAGCCAATGCTTCTAAAATGATTTCTTTTTCGTATTCCTCGACTTTTTGGGTAAGCGATTGGTTCTCATGCGTATCCTTCGTAAAATACTTTTGCTTTTCCTTGTTCGTATATAAAACATGTTCCGGAATATCATGAAGGGCAATCGTATTGCCAGTTGCTACGATCATCGCATGCTCCAATGCATTTTTTAGCTCTCTCACATTTCCTGGCCAAGCATAATTATTGAAGGTATTTTTGACAATTTCACTTACTCCCTCAATTCTCTTACCCATCTTTTGATTATATTTCTGTATGAACTGATTTGTCAGCAGTACGATATCTTCATGTCTTTCTCGCAATGGAGGCAGATTTATCTGAATTACACCTAGACGATAATAAAGATCTTTGCGTATTGCTCCTTCTTCCATCGCTTTATTAGGGTTTTCATTCATGGCTGAGACGATTCGTACATCAATTTCTTTTTCTTTCTCATCGCCAATCCGCCTAATTTTCTTTTCTTCAATCGCTTTCAGTATTTTTGCTTGGATGGAGATATCCATTGAATTGATTTCATCGAGGAACAGCGTTCCTTTATCGGCTAGTTCAAAAAGGCCTTTTCGGTTTTCTGCCCCTGTAAAGCTTCCTTTTACGGTTCCAAAAAGTGTACTTTCAAGGAGAGCGTTGGGTATCGCCGAACAATTTTGCGAAATAAACGGCCCAGCACTTCTCAGGCTGTGGCTATGGACGGCTTGCGCGACCAATTCTTTTCCTGTCCCTGTTTCTCCATAGATCAGGACAGGTGAGTTTTCCACAGCAATTTTTCTGATTTTTTCTTTCATTTCCATCATTGCCGGATCTGCAGTTACGATGTCATCCAGATGATAAAAATTACTGCCAGACTGTTTATGTGTAGATTCTTTCTGTACTCTTACTATGGGTTCTCCATTTATAGACAGGATGACGCTTCCTTCAATTGTTCCAATAATCTCATTCTGGATCTCAATCGGAAACGTCGAATTCAAAAACTCAAAGGTATCACCCGTAATATCCGTTAAAAGTTGTCGTTCATTAATGATCGGATTACCGCTGTTCATGACCCGAAAATGGCTGCTTGTTTTCTCGTTTAGCGTTGGGAAAACATCTAATATATATTTTCCCGTAAAGCCTTCATTTTCTATGTATTTCGTTTCTATGTTAAACATAGCAGAAAATTCAATAATCCCGTCGCGATTGACGATAATCAAGCCATCTAGCTGCTCATACAGCTTGGAGAATTGTTCAAGGTACTTCGTTATCATCTCTTCACTGCCTCTCCTTGTGCAAACTTCGACACTGTCTATTATTCCTAGTATAACCGCAAAAGCTGCTAAGAAAAGTTCTGGTTAAAAAACAGCTGGTCTTTCCGATCATAAAAAAAGATGGTGCTGCTACCAGCGCCATCATGGAAATAGACCGATTTCGATTCGAGTGCGGTCTAAAAGGAAGTCGTGCAAATTGGTTTTTGTGCTGTATGAAACAACTGATCTAGCTCTTCTTCAAATTGACTATTCGACACTTTTACAAGACGATAGTCAAGCAGCTTGCGAAAAGGAACAGCACCCATGATAAGGGAGGAAAAATTGGCAATGTCCAATTCGATGGTCACATCCGGTGTACCATCCTCCAACACGGATGCCCTTCCCTCCTGAAAATGAACGATTGTGCTTCCCTGGTTTTCTGGGAGCAATTTGTCCTGAACCTGAATCTCGAGTGTAAGTGTTTTTCCACCAAAATTGCGATTCGGGAGAACAGCAAATAATTTGGCAACATGAATGACTCGATACATGGCGCCCACACCTGTTGTATGCATTTGAATGTTGGAGTCCGGAAGCAAGCTATCGTATCCGTTGCTCGGATCAGCCAGCAGATGGTGAAAATCGTCATCCTGCGTGTTTATGATTACCCGTTGAACTTGATCAGCCTGACTGGAAAGGAACGTGCACAATTCGGAGAATGCTTCAGGCGTTTCATAGATGAATTCCTTGATCATCAAATCACAGGCGGAAAAGTTATCTTCAGGGCAGAGTCTTTTGAACGTGAAAACCAGATATCCTTCAATCTTTCCGTCTTTTTTGTAAGCAACCGTGTGATATTCCGAATTGCTACACAACAATCTCGCTTCCATATCGGTTTTTGCAATCATGCCATGCGTTCGCTCCATGTATCGTCGATAACAAGCCAACATCAATTCGTGGTTATCTTCCGTGACGCGTATGATGTGTTTTTTGCTCCCTGTATTTTGGAATTGACCAGGAGTAACACGATATTGATTGATCTTCGTGCCGACGCCAAAACCTAATTGTTTGTAAAAATCAACGCGAAACGGATTCAACAACGTGATGCTTACTCCGCGCTCCCGATAATAACGCAAGAAATAGGAAAGCAAGTCGCGGCCCACTTTTTCTTTTTTGCGCATCATATCAACGGCAACCAGTCCGACTCCTCCTACCGGCAATAAGTGGGAGAAAACATTCATGGTGTAGTGATGAAGCCTCATGCTCCCCAGGAGCGTTTCATCTTCAAACAAGCCGTAAAACGCAGTGCTCGTGTCTTGATGTTGTGCCGAAACAAAGCGTTCACGCAAATTACCGCCGGTTTCCGGCAGATCAAAGCGAGTTCCAGGGAAAGCGCCTTTAATGAGAGGGACGTATTGTTCAAAATCTTCATCGGTTAATGTACGGATTACCCGCATGGTTACAAACACCGCCTTTATTTTCGTTACTTTCCATACGAACGGTTGTATGGATTATTTTACAATCTATCATTTTGGATTTCAAGATCATGAATGCGCTTCGATCTCTTCATATAGTTCGCTACTGCCAGGCTTCCTCTTAAACAACTTCGTGCAAAATGCAAGATAGATTATCCCTACTATAACCCAGCAGATCCCTAGCATAAAGGAGTCAAATTCTAAATGAAACCAAAGAACAGCAACGAATGTGGCTCCAATAACCGGCAGTATAACATGAAACAAAAAATCTCGAGGCGTTTTATATCGTTTCAGTTTGATGGTATAGTGCGCAATCACCGATAGGTTCACAAAAGTGAAAGCGATCAAGGCACCAAAATTAACAAACGCAGAAGCTGTTTCCAAAGTAAAAAACATCGCTGTCAGGCAAACCACGCCAACGAACACAACATTAAAAACCGGTGTCCTCCAACGTGGATGCAAATGCCCGAATAGTTTTATGGGCAATACATTATCTCGCCCCATCACATACAAAAGTCTAGAAACACTTGCATGTGAAGCAAGCCCTGACGCAAAAGATCCTGCAAAAGATGCCGATAGAAAAAATAATTGAAATAGTTTTCCACCTACATAGAGAGAAATCTCAGGCGCAGTGGCACCGGGATCTTTAAATTGTGATAGATCTGGAAATAGCGCTTGAGTGAAGTAGCTGCCTGCGATAAATACTACCCCACCGGCAAATGCGGTTATAAAAATCGCCCGCGGAATGTCTTTTGATGGATGAAGGGCTTCCTCGGTGTAATTCGTTACGGCATCGAACCCTAAAAAGGAAAAACATAAAACAGTTGCCGCTGCAGTGACACCCGATAAATGAAAATCGGAATGATAAAACGGTTGTATCGTGAGTAACGTTCCAGAGCCCATTCCATGATCAAGTTCCCTAACAGCCAAAAAAATAAAGCAGACGATTACAACGATTTGATACACAACTAAGATGGTATTCACATTCGCTGTAACATTGACGCTCCATATGTTGATCGCTGTCGCAATCACGACATATCCCACGATCCATACCCAATGGGGCACGTCTGGAAATATAGCCGTACAGTAAATTTGTATGAGCAAGGCGCTGATCATCGGAATAAGCAAATAATCAAGCAAGGAGGACCAGCCGACAAGAAAAGCAAGATGTGACCCCATTGTCTTCTGCGTATATGTATAAGATGACCCTGCGCTTGGAAACACCTGAACCATTTTTCCATAGCTAATCGCAGTAAATAACATCGCAACCAAAGCAACGATATAGGAAAGTGGAACAAGCCCATCTGATAACCCAGACGCGATCCCGAACGTATCAAATACAATCATCGGCGTCATCCATCCCATACCCAGCATTACAATCTGCCACAGCCCCAACGATCGTTTTAATCCTAGGCTTTCCTTCATGTTTTTCCCCCCTTGAATCGTAGAAAACTTGGAATTGTTACTCTTTTAGGTGGCTCCGATATAAAAAAAGCTGAATATAGCGAGATTTGCCTGATCTGCTTCATTCAGCTTTTTTCATATGGTGCTGCGTTACGCGTTCTCTTTTATCTAGCGCAGATCTAACGCAATGGTTTTTAAATCTGACATTTCACGAATGGAGTATTTTCCGCCGATTCTTCCCACTCCACTGGCTTTTCCAGCAACTCCTCCAAACGGAACATGTGACTCCCAGTAATTACTGCTATCGTTGATGTTTACGATTCCAGTCTTTATGTTTTCTGCGAAATACATCGCATCTTTTACATTACTGGTGAAAACAGAGGAAACCAGCCCCCACTCATTACGAGCAGCAATTTCCAGTGCTTCTGCGTGTGTGGAAAATGACATTACAGGCGCGACCGGACCAAAGGTTTCTTCCTTGTTGTACAAGCAATCCTCCGTTACTCCGACAATAACAGTTGGCTCAAAGAACAGATCGCTAGACTGATTTGATGCGCGTTTTCCACCGATGAGAATTTTTGCTCCTTTCTCCAGGCAGTCTTTCGCATGCAGCTCATTTTTCATCGTAACGGGTTCATTATTCAACGGCCCCATTCTCGTACGAGGATCAAATGGATCCCCAAGGATCAACTCCTTTGCATGATTGACCAGCTTGGCAACCAGTTCATCATGGACATCACGGTGAGCCAAAATTCGTTCCGTCGCAGAACAAACCTGACCGGCATTATAAAAGCAACCGCTTGCAATCATGCGTGCTGCGTGATCCAAATCGGCATCTTTCAGCACGATCGTGGGCCCATTTCCGCCCAATTCCAGCAGCATCGGCTTACCTACACCTCGAACCGCAATTTGGTGACCGGTTGCCGTGCTGCCCGTAAACCCGATGGCATCCGTACCTGGATTCGCCACAATTTCGTCCCCAACCACGGATCCTTTTCCCGTTACGAGATTAAGAACGCCGTCGGGGACGCCAGCTTCCTCTAAGCATTCTGCCAGTCGGATCGCACATAAGGAGGTTGTCGGTGCCGGAACCCAGACGATGGCATTTCCTGCGGCCAAGCCAGGAGCCAGATACTCAGCCGCGACCATGAAAGGAAAGTTCCATGGAGTGATGACGGCGTATACTCCCTTTGGTTGGTGAATCGTCAAAACCCTTTTATTTGGATCTTGTACGGGAATTACAGAAGTCTCCATCCACTTGATTTGTTCTGCTGCATCTGCGAATGCTATAGCCGTGCCATCAATTTCATCGAGCGCTTCGGAATAATACGGCTTTCCCTGTTCCATTGTTAAAACGCGTGCCAATTCCTCTCGCCTGCGTGTGATAACCTGCCCAATGGATACAAGCAATTTGGAGCGGTCCCATATCGACATTCGTGATATTTGTTCAAACCCTTGTCGTGCGGCTCGAATTGCCAATTGAGCATCTTCCCGGCCCCCCTCCGGAATACTGGCAATCTGTTGCCCTGTCGCCGGATTGACACTGATCATATATGTGCCGGATACGGAATCTACCCATTTTCCGCCGATAAACATTTTTTCCGTTTTCATCATTGGCACCTCCTACAGATTGACCTGGACTGGAAGTCCTTCCTTGCTAGACTGTTCTAAAGCGATCATGATTTTCAATGCGTCGAGTCCTGCTTGTCCTCCTGTATAGGGCTGCTCATCACTCAAGATGCATTTGATAAAGTGGTCAGCCTCAATGTGATAGCCGTTATCGAGGGTAAGCTCGGGATAGTCGCAAGACGTATTCGTCGCCACGTTAAGTTGTTGTCCTCCCAGGTTCACATGAGCGCTACCCTTGGTTCCGTTCACGTAGCACTCCATCTCCAGCAAATTCTTGTTTCCTTCCGGTTCATTCCATGTTACCTGCAGAGCTGCTGTCGCCCCGTTTTTCCACTTGATGATGTTCCAGTAATAGTCGGCTACACCAAATTTATCGAAGAATTCGAATTTACCACTTGTGGAATACACGTTGTCTACTTCGCGTCCAAAAATCGATAGCAGAAAATCAATGTCATGAACTCCCAAATACTCATTCACACTGCAGCGCCCGTTGATCCGGTAGCCTTCTGATTTTCTTACTGCTCGTCTTGAATAGGCATTGATTGGAAGCCCTAAATCGCCTTTTTGGAATTGCTGCTGAATATGCACATATTCCGGGATATAGCGCAATGTCATCCCCAGCATCAATTTCACGTTCGCAGTAGTCGCCGCCTGTATGATAGCCTCCGCATCTTCAATAATAGTGGCAATCGGTTTCTCCAATAAAATAGGAACGCCTGCAGCAGCAGCAAGTACGGCTGGGTCACGGTGAAATTGATCTGGAGTTGCGATGACAACCCCATCCAAAGGACACATTTGATGCATTTCCGCCTGACTGGTGTACACTTCTGTGATTCCGTAGGTAGCTTGTATCTCTCTTGCTCTGCTTTCATTCATGTCGCATATGGCGACCACTTCACAAAGTGGATGCTTTTGAAATGCCTGTATATGCACCTCGCCAATCAATCCAGTCCCAACAATACCAATGCGTACTTTCTTCATGATTCACTTCTCTCCTTATCGATGAAATTGTTCATTCATTCTGATGTGGCTTGCCATTCCTGTCCCGAGTCTTTGCCGGAATCAGAAAAATCAGGCAGTGGCTGACGGAACCTTTTTGTTAAAAAGATAAGATATATCAAGCCGCAGGCAAGCCATAAGCCACCCAACAGCAATGAATGAAAATCCAGTTTGATCAAGAATAATCCGGTAAAAAAAGCACCGATGAGTGGAAGAATCAGGTATAAGATGATATCCTTGCCCGATCTCTTTTTTTGCTTGATGAAATAGTGTGAGATGACGGAAAGATTGACCATCGTAAAGGCAAACAATGCGCCAAAGTTGATAAATGAAGTGACGGTCAAGACATCGAGTACTAAAGCCCCCATTGCCACTACGGCAACCAACAGCAAATTGAAAACGGGAGTATGATATTTTGGAGATAGATAACCGAAAAACTTATAAGGCAGCACATGTTCCCTCCCCATCACGTACAAAACCCTGGCTGCACTTGAACTGGATGCCACTGCAGAAGCCAATCCCGCTGTCGCCCAAATCGCAACAAAGATCGAGACGAAAATGTTTCCGCCAATATAGGCAAAGATTTGCATGGACGCTGATTCAGGATCAATAAACGAATCAATATCGGTATAAACCAATTGGGCAAAATACGAGATGGCGATAAACAGTAAGCTTGCGATAAGCGTGATGAGGAACATCGCTTTCGGCAGTGTTTTTCTTGGATTTTTGGTCTCCTCTGCCAATGTGGTTACTGCGTCAAATCCCAAATAGGTAAAGGAGAGAAGCGGCACAATGGAAAGCAAGGATGCCATTTTTACGTTCGGGTCAAAAAATGGTATGGTGGAAACCAACGTGCCCATTCCTTTTCCATCTAGTAATCCTTTCACGGATAAGGCGATAAAACTTATGCAAAAAATGATCTGCAGCGTCAGCAGTAACGCATTAAAATTCGCAGCGATTTTTATCCCTAGCACATTGACGACGGTGATGACCGTTACGAAAAAAATGATAACTACGTAAAAAGGAATTGCGGGAAAATAGGAGGTAATAAAGATTCCAAAGAATAACGCGCTAATTAACGGACAAAACATGTAGTCCAATATGATCGTCCACCCCACGATGAAGCCAACGTTGGAATGAATGGACTTTTGCGCAAACGAGTAAGCTGCTCCAGCAGTTGGAAACGCTTTCACTAACATGCCATAACTATAAGCAGTAAATAACATGACCACAGACGCGATCACATAAGCAGTAGCAATCATCCCTTTTGAAGACTGAATTGCAACCCCATAAATCGAAAAGATGGAGATTGGAGCCAAGAAAGCCAATCCGAAAAATATCACCTGTCCTAAACTGAGTGAACCTTGTAAAGAAGTACCTTTCCCCTGTCCCCCGTTCATGCATTACCTACCTCCTTCACATGACTATGATGCAATCAATGCCGAATCGTTCATTTTTCTATCCATACGAACGGCTGTATGGATGATGATACAACGATATTTTTTTAATTGCAAGAAAATAATATCGTTTCCATACCGAATCATTCTCATATTGACTTTTGTCTAAAACTTTTGTAAAAGGGTTACAAGATGATAAACTTTTCGGGGGTCGTCATGACAGCGAACTTAATCATAGAAGCAGCTTTAAAATTATTTACCCAACACGGTTATGAAGGTGCATCATTGGCAGATATCGCCAATGAAGTGGGCATCCATAAGTCCTCCATTTATACGCACTTTAAGAAAAAAGAAGATATTTTCCTAGCGGTATTTGAGTATGCAATGGCAGACTATCGTGAGCATCTAAAACAATTGCTCACCACGATCCAGCATGACTCCATCGAAGACAGCCTTTATAAAATCTTGCGCGACGTTGGTCAGTACTACAATCACAGCGCTGATAAAGTCGTCTTTCAAAAAAGGTTTCTCCTCTTTCCGCCGATTTTTTTACAAGATGATTTAAAAAGCAGGTTCGCTTCTTTCGATGAATCGCTTGTTCAAATGCTGTTTTCGATTTTTAAAGAAAGAACGCCAGAAACGGAATTCAATCACGAAGTAGTAAAAGGCTGGTTGAATGCCTATTCCTGTGTGTTAGATGGCCTTTTTTCGCATATGGTTTATTACGGAAATGTAGGGTTTGATGAAAAGGTCACGAGCATTTGGACCCTTTACTGGGGAGGCATTCAACACTCTACGCTTCACGCAAAATAAAACTAGTTTCCACGATTTTTGGACAGAGGAATAAGCATTGATAAATCAGATCTTGCATTTGATTTATCAATGCTTTTTTGAATGATGAATAACGTCTAGTCCGAAATCGTTAATAACACAAGTTTTGGAGAGGGATATGTTGTGCAGAGCAGTAATCTTGATAAAGCTTTAGCCTTGTAAATACATCATCCTGTCCAATGATTTGATCGTTTTCATCCAGATATTGATTGCATCCGACGATGATGAACAGCGTAATCATGTCCTCTTCTCCGTTGACGACAAGGGTATGAACGTCGCCAGGCGGTTCATACGCGACGGTCCCTGCTTTTGCGACCCATGTCCTTTCCAGGTATCGCCATTCCCCTTGTATGGTATAGGCAAACACTGACCCTGTATGTCTGTGGCGGCTAATTGCTGCCGAAGAGCTGATTTTGGTCATGATCGTCCATGTGCCAGTCGCTAAATCAAAGCGCAAGGGCTTAAACCAATGCCCCGTCTTAACCGGGACCCATGGAATTTCTTCCACATCAATTGCTCGGTCTGGCAATCCTACTTTTTCCGTAAAGATGTTTATCGCAGACAAATCAAACATGTTTCATCCTCCTTGTCATTTTCATACAATGGAAACTCCAGAATATAGCGATTTTTTTACTTGGCTGTCGCGAAACATCAAGCCCTCGCTTTGTCGCTTTCCTCCTTGGCGGGTAAAGCCCTCTGTTTCTTATATAAAAAGAAATACGAGGCAACAACAAGGACGACGATTAGCGACGTTAACAGAAACTGAGAACGCATACCGTCAATAAATGCTTGTGCAATAAAAATAGCAAATAATATCGCGATCGTGATATACGTCAAATAAGGAAACAACCACATTTTTACCTTCAGCAAATGAGGATTTTCTTTTTCACGATTTCTTCTCGTTTTCAGATGCGAGAAAGCGATGAAGATATACATAACGATTGTGATTCCACCAGAGCTATTTGCCAAAAATGCAAACATTTTATCAGGGGACACAAATTTTAATACGGTACAAACGATGGCAAAGAATACGCAAGCCCAGATGGCCCCGACTGGTACTCCTCTCTTGTTTACCCGCAAAAACATGCGGGGTGCGTCCCCTTTTTGCGCTAACGAATACAACATGCGCGAGCCCGTATAAATACCCGAATTTAAAACAGAAAGCAAGGATGTTAAGACGACGATATTCATAATCTGAGCAGCTGCAGGCATACCAGCCAGATTAAAAACACTCGCGTACGGTGTTTTTAGTAGGTTTGAGTCATTCCAAGGCAGAATGGTAACCAGTATGGCTACTGAACCGACAAAGAATAGAAGCAGACGCCATACGACACTGTTTATGGCTTTCACCACATTTTTTTCTGGATTCTCGGATTCTCCTGCGGCAATGGCTGCAACCTCACTTCCCGAGATCAAGAATGCAACAAACACAACACCAAGCAAGACAGGGAGAAATCCATTCGGGAAGAAGCCGCCAATTTGGGTGAGGTTGGCAGTGCCCGGCGATTCGATCCCCGGTACAATCCCTACTATCATCGCTGTGCCTAAGCAAATAAAGATAATGATCGTGGCAACTTTTATGCAAGCCAACCAATACTCGAACTCCCCGAATATTTTGACGGAATAGATGTTGCTTATGGTCATCAAAATGGTCAATAGAAAACTTCCAATCCATATAGGAATGGATGGGAGCCAATCATGAATGATGGCACCAGCTAACGTGGCTTCGAATGCGATAATAATGATCCAGTTAAACCAGTACAACCAACCAATCGTATAACCTGCCCACGGACCGAATGCTTGTTCAGCGTAGGTGGAAAAAGAACCGCTGTCCGTATTCACAGCAGCCATTTCTCCAAGCATGCGCATAACGAGGACGACGATGATTCCCCCAATCAAATAAGACAAAACGGCGCCTGGACCCGCTGATTGAATGAGTCCACCGGTCCCCACGAATAATCCGGCACCGATTACCCCACCGATTGAAATCATCGTAATATGCCTGGTTTTTAAGACTTTGCGCAACTCGTTTTTTTGCGTCCCCATGAATTCACCCTCCCTACCAGCAATTATTTAACAGTAACATTATCTATATCACACGAGAAATTTTTTGCATGACTTCTGAAAAGCCGCTGATCGTTTCGTCGATATGCGAATCTGCCATTGCCGTTGATAAGTACCATGTTCCACGGGGAGAAGCAAATATCCCGTAATTCATCAATTCGAGATGAACGAGGGTACCCAATTCTTTCGATGTTGCGTGGGCTGTCGTATAATCGATAGGCGGTAGTTTGGTAAAATGCACATTCAGCATAGAGCCCACACGTGTTATTGCGGCAGGAATGTTATATTTTTGAATTACATGACTCAACCCTTTTTCCAAACGAGATGAAAGCGCCTCCAATCGATCAATCGCTTCTTTATCCAGGAGTTGCATGGAAGCGATTCCGGCAGTCATCGTGATATTATTTCCACTAAACGTACCACCATGTGAAACATGGCCGGGTTGATTTGGATCAAATACAGACATGATGTCAGCACGGCCACCAAATGCACCTACCGGAAAGCCCCCACCGATTATTTTCGCCATTGCGGTCAGATCGGCTTCCACATGATACAAGCCTTGCGCTCCTCCAGGATGCAATCGCAGTGTCTGCACTTCATCAAAGATCAGAAGCACGCCATATTTGTCCGCCAGTCGTCGTAATTCAGCAAGATATCCTGGAAGAGGTGGGATGATACCCGCTACCCCCATTACGGGCTCCACGATAATGGCCGCGATTTCTTGAGCTTTTTCAAGCAATATGTTTTCAATTGCATGAGTATCGTTGAATGGTGCAATATAAATATCCCGTGCTAAGTTATGGGAGATTCCAGACGAGGTAGGAATCGGTTCCAACGTGTTTTTTCGTTCACCGGTTACCAGGGGTGGACTGATAGAAAACTCCACTGCGTCATGCAACCCATGATAGCCACCTTCCATTTTGATGAAACCTGATTTTCCTGTAAAAGCACGGGCAGCACGGATCGCAAACATCGTGGCTTCTGTTCCTGAATTGCAAAAGCGAATTTGCTCGACCGAGGCGACTCTTTTACAAAGGAGTTGAGCCAATTCCATTTGCTCAGGGATTGATGCGGAAACCGCACTTGCGGATTCTACGGCTCGCTGCACCAGACGGACGATTGTAGGGTGAGCATGACCATGAATCAAGGAACCGTAATTATTGATGAAATCTAGGTAGCGATTGCCGTCAGCATCGTGTAGTTCGGGTCCTTCTGCGCGAATAATGGTTACCGGATATGGACGATGAAAAGTGGTGAACCTCGTCACTCCTCCTGGCATGAACTGTTGTGCAGCCTTGTGCCTGACTTCCGAGTTTTTGGTCCGATTAAGATATCTTTGGTTCGCTTCTGAGTAAGCAGTCTGTAAAGTCATGGTAAGCACTCCTTCTGTTTAAATTGAGGTCATTACGTGAGTCAGATCGATGTCATTGGCTCATCCCCCTTCACATGAATCGTCAATTTGCAATCGACATGCCAATCTAAAAAACACAGAAAAATAAGCGTTCATAACAAAATAGAAGCGAAATTCCGATGTTACATAGCATCGATTCGAAATAATTACAGCATTGATGTTATTTCGCATCATTCGTATTTTTGGATACGTTCGTTAAAACAAAAAAGCAAAGGATGTATTTTTCTACATCATTTGCTTTTTGGCGAATTGTTTTTTTTATAAACGATTTCCCGTTTAATTTGGTGCTTTTGCATTTTCCTGACTAAAGCCGATTGATCAATGGATAAAGCTATAGCTGCTTTTCGGATACTAGAAAACTGATCAAGTGTCTCCATGATGATATTTCGTTCGAACTCTTCTATTTGCTCCTTCAATGGTTGAAAAACGTGATCCTTATCTTTATCTTTCGTGTCAGAAACTTTTTCACGTTGCCAGGCACCGGTATCAAAATTCGTTTTTCCATTGCCAGTTCCGGTTCCTCCTTCATCCATCTCATTTTCGATATCAGTAATCAATATTTCATTCTTATTTATCATCAAACTGATTCGTTCCACTTTATTTTTCAGTTCTCTAACATTTCCTGGCCAATCATATTGCAAGAACGTTTCCAGCACCTCCTGAGAGAATGTTCTGCTTATTCCATATCTTTCTTGGATTTCTTTCAAGAAAAAATAAACTAGCGGAATAATATCTGCTTTTCTCTCGCGGAGAGGAGGGATGAAAATGGGAATAATATGCAAGCGATAATATAGATCTTCTCTAAATTTCCCTTCGTTGACCATCTCAAACAAATCGCGATTGGTCGCAGCGATCACCCGAACATTTACCTTAATCGGTTTATTACCACCAATTCGTGTGACTTGGTATTCTTGAAGCACGCGAAGGAGTTTCGCTTGAAGCAGTAAAGGCATCTCCGCAATCTCATCAAGGAAAATCGTTCCGTCAGAAGCGATTTCAAACAAACCTGCCTTCCCCTTTGGGTTTGCACCTGTAAACGCTCCTGGTTCATAGCCAAACAGCTCTGATTCTAATAATTTTTCTGGAATCGCACCGCAGTTAATGACGATAAGCCGCTGGTCTTTGCGATTGCTGTGCTGGTGAATGAGATTGGCAATCCCTTCTTTTCCTACGCCTGATTCACCCTGAATCAAGACTAACGAATCAACTTTCGCAACGCGAAGCGCACGTTCTACAACCTGCAGCATCTTTGGATCGTGGGCTTGGATGGAATTTTGGGTACCTGTCTTAACTTTCAGTTCCTGTAATTCTTTCTTTATTTTTTTATTTTGTTCTTCCAACTCTGCGATCTCTCTCTCTAAGCGATTCAATTTATTTAGATCTCGCGTATTGTTTAAAACCAGTCTAATAGTTCCTTCCTTATCTCTTATCGGAGTGGCGGAAACCAAAACTTTTTTTCCGTTTTCATACTTTTGGATGATACTTACCGATTCTCCTGTTTCTAAAACATGCAAAGTCGCTGACTTATTAAAAACACCTTCATTTACTAGATCTCGAACATTTTTGCCAATGCAATTCTTCTCCAAGATTTCTTGATCCGCCTGATTTTGAAAAAGGAACACGCCGTTATCGTCACAAATCGTAACTCCATCAAAGGAAGAGTCAAGAATTTGTTTTATCTCATCCTTGAAAAGAAAGATGTGGGATAGGTCGCCATTCCAAAAGTGCTGTACATTTGTAGACTGAATGAAGAAGAGAAATGCATCCAGAATGGTAATTACCTCAATTTCGCATTTGAGATGCAGCACACAAAAATGCCGCGCACCTTGTTTAGAAACGTGAAGAAGGTCATTTCGATCTTTTTCCGTACAGTATTGTTCTGCTTTCTTGTTTACGAATTGAATATTGTGTTCTTGATCGGTAATAACGATTCCAATCGAATTGATTTGTTGAATATCATGAATGATTTTTCTATCACTTTGCATTACGATACCTCCCTCTACAGGTTCGGGTATGCTACCATTTCGTTATTATATAAGTCTTTTATGGTATTGAGGTAGAGCCACATAAAAAAATCACGGTCTTCCCCTAGTGCGAAGAGCATCAGGTGAAAATCGTGATTTTTTCTTGTTATAGGGTTGTGAACCTTCGTTTCTACGATCCGTCTTACTGATCAACCCAGGCGTCGTTAAATAGCAGGCGATCTTGACTTACCTTAATTCCCTTCACGCGCTTATTTACCACAAAAAACTGCTTATCGATGTAGATCGGAATGATGTACGCTTGCTCAATCATATATCGCTGCACTTCCGAGTAAACCTGTTTTCTCGCCTCCGGATCAACCGTTCGGCGGCCAAGCGCAGCCAATTCATCCAGTTTCTCGTCTTTGATCGACGAGAAATTGAAGCCGCCGATTTGGCTCGAATGGAAGAACATATAGAAAATATCCGGATCGATATGGTCATATGCCATCACAGTGAGATCGAATTCCCCTTTGATCGCTGTATCGAGCATGGCCCCGGGTTCCATACTGTTGATCTTGACTTTGATCCCGAGTTCGTCAAGCATCGATTGCACGAGCTGCGATTCTTTGGCTTGTCTTTCTCTGGAGAGCAAGGTTAGGCTGAGTGTTTTTCCGTTCTTTTCTCGTATTCCTTCTGCATTCGTCTTCCAGCCCGCATCATCCAGCAGCTTTTTCGCTTGCTCCTGGTCGAACTTATAATCCAGCTCTTCAACCGCTTTGTCGTAGCCAAAGAAAGTTGGCGGAAGCAAGCTGTGGGCGACTTCTCCCTCCCCCTGCAGAGCAGCCTGGATGATCGCTTGCTTGTTGATCGCCATGTTCAAAGCTTTGCGTACCTGGACATCCCGAAGTGCTTCCGTCTTCATGTTCATCTCCAGAAACAGACCGATCCCGCTCCTCATTTTCTCCAGAACCACAAATTTGTCGCTATTCCGATATTTTTTCGCGTCTTTTGCTTGAACGTTTAATGCGACATCGATCGTACCGCTGTCCAATGCTGCCATCGTCGTTTGATAATCGATAATGAATTTGGCAACAAGCTTATCCGGTCGAACCGGGCCTTGATTTTCATAATACGGCTCAGGCCATTTGAATTTGTCATTACGTGCAAAAGTAATGGATTGACCAGGCTGCCAGCTTTCCAATTTCCATGGTCCTACCCCCAGTGGATGCCTTCCATAGTCGGGACCCGCTTTCTCGATTGCTTGCAAAGAAAGTGGCTGTAACCAGCCCGGTACGGAAAGGTTGAGAAGCAATGGGGCAAACGGTTCCTTCAATTCCAAAATGAGTGTCTGATCATCGGGCGCTTTTACTTCCTTCAGCGATTCCAGCATTGCCTGCGTAGCTTTTGCCTGGGTTTTCGGATCGAGAATACGATCGAACGTCTCCTTGAACGTTTTGGCGTTCAGTGGCGTCCCGTCGCTAAACGTAACGCCTGAGCGTATGGTGAATGTCCACACTTTTCCATCCGGAGAAATTTTGTAGCTATCAGCCAAATAAGGCTTGATTTCGCGCGTGTCAGGGTCCACATAGACAAGCGTTCCGCCCATAAGACCCGCAAGCTCGTCTGTCACACTCGCCCCGTTTGACTTGTGAACGTCCAGCGTATCCGGCTCTTGCTTGTAGGCGATCGTGATCGTGCCGCCCTGCTTTGGCGGACCGGATTTTTCGGGCCCTGGAATTGCAGAGTTCACCTCGGTGCCGCCTCCGCTGCACCCGCTGATGACAAGCATCATCCCCATAACCGTGCATAAAGACCCACGAAAAAATTTGGTTCCCAACCTACTTTTGTGCATGATTATCCCCCTTACTGTGAATCCTCTTCTCTAATTATGTAGCCTTTTGGTGGCTCTGCGCCCAGCAAATATGTAACGAAATAGTCCCATTTCCTTCGGATAAAATAGCGATCGGTGTAAAAGCGATGATCTTTGTTCGGCATGATCAGCAGATCGAAATCTTTGTTCGCTTTGATGAGAGCATCGACCAATCTCAAGGTGTGAGCCGGATGCACGTTATCATCGAGATCGCCGTGAGCGAGCAGCAAATGACCGCGCAGATTATGGGCGAGAGTGGCATTGTCCTGCTCCCGATACAATTCTGCGTCATAAGCTCCATGATATCGTTCACCCCAGGCGTGCACATACAGGCGCTGATCATGGTTACCGCAACCTGCTACGGCAACTTTATAGACATCCGGATACGTGAGCATTGCCCTTACAGAACCGTACCCACCGCCCGATGCGCCCCAAATACCGACCCGATCCAAGTCTAGAAAAAGATAGTGCTCGGCCAGTTGCTTTATTCCAGCTACATGGTCAATCAAGCCAGCCGCACCCTGGAGGTTACCGTAGGAAACGTCGTGGAACGCTTTGGAGCGAAAAGGAGTCCCCATCCCGTCTAGGATGACGGTTGCGAAACCCAACTGGGAAAAGGGCTGAGCGTCGCCAAGCAGGTCCAAGATCCCCGCATACGCCTCTGCGCAAAAAAACTTCGGCGTATTGATCCGCTGGACGCCTCCGTAAAAATAGTCGATCACCGGGTATTTCCGCGCTGGATCAAAATCGGCCGGCCGGACCAAGACACCATACAGATCGGTCATGCCATCGTGTGCCTTGACGGTGATTCTCTGCGGCATCTGATACCCTTGGGCCAAAAGGAGCTCAATATCTGCCTTTTCCAGCTCGCGGATGAGTCGACCGTCTGCTGCTCGCAGAATAGACACAGGCGGTAAGTCTACCCGCGAGAAAACATCGACGAAATACTCGAGGCCAGGCGAAAAGGTGACCATGTGCATGGCATCTTCTGGTGTGAGTAAAGTCAAATCAGAACCGTCTAAGCGAACGCGGTAGAGATGCAGGTAATAAGGGTCACGCCCTTCCTCGCGCCCTCCAGCGGTAAAATAGAGCCAGCCTCTTTCCACGTCGATCGCTTCAATGTTGCGGACTGCCCATGGCCCTTGTGTCAAGCGGTGTCTCAGTTCACCTGACCGTGCGTCATACAGATAAAGATGGGCCCAACCATCTCGCTCCGATTGCCAGATGAACGACCTACCATCCCCTATCAGACGAATGTTTGGCTCATACACAACGGAGTGGTCAGCCACTTCACTTAGATGGCCAATATCGATGTTCAAGAAAGTTTCAGAATGTTCTTTCAAAAGAGTGTGATGTGAACCCGTTTGCGGGTCTGTAATGACGAATTCAGCTGTTTTGCAATCGCGCGACAGGCGCACATAGTAGGCTTTCTCACTATCGCTCGACCAACCGGCGAGTCGAATGCCCTTTCTCAGCGATGTAAAGAGAAAAGGAACGGGCTGGGGCTGCGAATCCAGTGGCACAATGGTTCCTTTTTCGATATCGATACAGAGCAGTTCCATCTGTGCGATGTGCTCATCACCCGGAAACGGATAGCGGTAGGAATGCAGGACAGGACGCACATCTTCTCCTGATGGTACAGACTGGACCAGATGAAGGTCGCGGACGAATCGTTGATCTAGCCGATAGGTTATCAGTTTTTTTGAGTCTGGAGACCAGAGCGCGGTCGGCGGATGCTTGATACCATGCAATCGCTCGGTAACCGCCGTTGTTCTGGACTCGGGCTGGGTTGCGTAATCGTAATAAGCTTGTCCATCGTATGTAAGCTGGACAATTTCACCCGTCTCAAGGGAACGCACGTACAGATTGTATTCTGTCAGAAATGCAGCCCAACGACCATCTGGAGAAGGAAGCTCGTCCTTTCTTACTGACTGGTGGGACTCTGCGGTTTTTGCATCTTCTATTGCAAGAGGTGCACATGTGTAATCGTCCAGCTGGCAAATCCACGGCTGCTTTTCAACGTGAAAGACAATCGCTTGCTCATCGTGTTCGAACGCAAATTGCTCGAACGGCAATTTGTCGGGATCACACACTTTCCCCAACCCAAGTGAAAGGGTTTCCGCCAATTTTTGATGATCAAATGCCAACCGACTCGTGCTTTGTCGTGGATCGACGAGGATGAACTGCTTGCCGCGGCCGCTTGCCATCCGCAGCTCTCTTTTATACCAAAAACGCTCTGTTTGCCCTAGCCAGTGAGCCTTGATCAGACTATTAAAGACGTAATTTCCCGTATTCGTTGCCATAAGCTTCTCTGCCCGTTGATACTGCTCTCGGCTTATTGCTTGTTTCATGGCTACACCTCCCCCTACGTTCTTGCAAATACAGAGACCCCTTCCAGAAAAACTTCCCGTACCTGCGATAACGCTGTACAATCAGCCAAAGGATCGCCCTTCACCACCAGCAAGTCTGCGAGATTGCCAGTTTTAACTGTACCGAATGTATCGCCTTGGTCGAGGACTTCAGCGGCGTTTTGTGTAGCTGCCTGTATCGCTTTAAGAGGGTGCATGCCTAATTCGACCATCAACCGGATTTCTTCTGCAACTGGTGTAATTGGATAGCCATCCAGCACAATATCTGTGCCCGTAGCGATCGTAACCCTTGTTTCCATCAATTTGGCGAAATTTTCGCGGTACGCTTTTTGCGATTCAAGAAAAAACTCAGCCTGCTTCATGAATTGTTCATTCACAAGCCCTTTGACGGCTGCTTGTTCTTCTGCGGCTTTTTTGAAATGATCGGCGATTTGAAAGAACGTGACCATCGTCGGCACCCATACTTGTCCTTTTTCCGCCATTTGTCTTGCTTGCTCCACCGTCAGGAATGTTGCGTGCTCGATGGTATCGAATCCTGCATCGATCGCCATCTGGATTGCAGGCTGCAGCGAGGCGTGTACACAACATTTTCGACCTAGCCGATGAGCTTCGTCCACGGCGGCATCCAGTTCTTCCTGCGTGAACTCCGGAGTCGGTGTCCGATCGCTGGTCATCAGCTTGATCCAGTCGGCGCCCGCTCTCACCTGTTCACGTACGGCAGTTCGCACCTCCCATGGCCCATTTGCCTCCCGCAAGCCTCCTTTCAGCGGCCAGCCATGCCCGCCTGTCATGATAATCCCCTGGTTCACCTCAAAAAGCCGGGGTGAGACGATCATGTTCTTTTTTATCGCACGCTTCAATGTGCCGCAAAGACCATCCGGCGCCGCAACATCCCTTATAGTGGTCACACCAAGTGAAAGCGCCTCTCGCAAATTGCTTGACGCCAAGAGAGCGATCATTCCGTCTGTGTATTGTGCGGCATCCGGTTTGCTCCACCAGTAACCGATATGTACATGCAAATCGATCAAGCCTGGTAAAATGGTACATCCGTTGTAGCGAGTCACATCTGCTTGCGAATATTTCCTTCGTGCTTCCTCTTGCGTATCCACTGCCACAATGCGGCCAGATTCGTCAATCGCGACCGCAGCCTCTTGCATAACCTGTTCGCCATCTCCGATAATCACGCGATCCGCAAATAAAAGTTTCATCGGTCGATCTCCCTTTTTATTTCGAGATTGCCTGTTTCTTCTTGATTTGGACTTCTTCCAACTGCGCGATCTTCCACATGATTCCTTGATAGAGCAGCTTTTTGGCTTTTAACGCGCATTCCATGTCAGGATTCAGGATCGCTCGCAATTCCCAGAATCGCAGGACACGATCGGTTCCCGATATTCTAGCCACTTTCATAAAGTAGCGAAGTAGATCGGGTGTGACGGGAACCTGCAGCATTTGCGCAAACTTCGATGCATAATACTCAACAATTTCTTGTACGGCAGTACTTTCCGGGGGGTGTTGTGCCTTTACTGCGTCGATCACCCGACTATAGATTTCGACTGTCTTTTTGTCCCACAAATCCTGATTTACGGAATACTGCTGGACCGCATTCACGCAATCCTCCATACTCTGGCGAAACTCTGTGTGAAACTGAGAGTCTTTCAACAGCTCTTCCATTTCGTTCCATGCGGAAGATTGCAGTGCAGTTATCTTTTTGTTTTTTGGGAAAATTCCATCGATGCTTTGAATCAAGGGCTCCTTCCAATCGTAAGGAAACTGATCGATGATCATCGACTCTTTGATTTTTTTAAAAATAAATTTCTTTCGATCTTCCGTATTCGCACTGATAGATGCTACAAGATCGTGGATATGATGCAGTGAATCTTCGCCAATACCGTTCTCCTTGGCCCTTTGCAAAATCGTGATCATATTGCTGAGCGTGCGCTGTTGTGTGCTCAAAGCCTCGATTTGCCAATCAAGCGCCTTGGAAACGGAGATTTCTCCTGAGATAATCTTGCGAATTTCATCAATGCCAAAGTTCAGGTAGCGAAGAGTCAGAATTAGCTCAAGCCGCCATACTTCCGCTGTTGTATAGAGCCGATGTCTTCCTTCGGTATGCATGGTCGGTTTGAGCAGGCCAATTTCATCATAGTAACGAACGGTTTTGACCGTTGTTCCCGTGCTTTTTGCCACTTCCCCGATCGAAAACCTTCCCTCTATCGATTTAGCATGTGAATCCAACAACATCAGCCCCCCTTGTCCAGATTATAAAACCTCCAGTAAGAGGAGATTCAATTGATTGTTTTCGACAATTTGTTACTTCAAAAGCATAGGGAGTTTGTGTTAGCCGCTACCTGCACATGATTATTCGATAAAGACATCCTGGCTGCTGTAGATCTGTTCCATACGCTCCTGACGCGCTTGCATCGTCTCCCGGTTCCTCACCAGAAGCCCCATGCTGAGCAGATGCAAAATGCTGTGGGCGCCCGCCATGGAGCTGTTTCCCGTATTGATGTCTACATTTACTTCTGATAAAAACGTGATGTCGCTGATGCGGCCGACCGGCGACAGAACGCGATCGGTTATGGCGATCAGCTTGCTGCCCAGCATTTTGGCTGCCTCCGCAATTTTGTACGACTCTTTGGAGTAACGCGGAAAAGAGATGACGATGACGGCTGATTTTTCATTCATGCTAAACAGCTTCTCGTAGGAATTGCCTCCTGTCGGACACAAATGCACATTTTCCCGCATCATACCGAGCATGAAGGAAATCCAGTTCGCCGCAGCGTGAGATCCGCGATGACCGATGACGAGAATGTGGTCCGCCTGCGCCAAAACATCGACGGCCTTCCACATTTCCGCTTCATTCAACTGGGCCAAATTATGCTGCATGATCGCGATTTCGTTTTCCATCGTCCGTCTGAACAGATTCTCCTCGCCCGATTCAATCGGGTTTTGCAGACGATTGATAGGTTGTGCGGACGCGTTCCCGAGTACGATTTGCTGCTGAATTTTCCCTTGCATCTCGGTAAAGCCGCTAAAGCCGAGCGCATAGGACAAACGAATCACGGTTGTTTCACTTACCTCCGCTTCGCGCGCGATCTGGACGACCGTGTTGAATGCGGCTTGATCCAGATGCTGCAGCAGATGAGCGGCTACTTTTCTCTGGGCGGCGGATAGCCCGTTAAATTTTTCTTTTACCAGATTTTCGAATGATGACTGTTCCTGCATATATGTCCCCCGTCGATTCATGAATTCCGGTTGCTTGCGATTGGTGTTGCCCGCCATCGGTTTCAGCTTCCTATCCAGTATGCTTTTACTATTGGGTTTGCGCTCCGGTCGTGTCAAGCTGCTTTTTTTCAAGTCTCTTTCATCGTTTCCTGGAATCGTGCCGATTATCGGATGAGCCGCCTGGAACATGGAACATACCGCATAGTCTGTCAAGGCTAAAATGAACATCTAGCTGTGAAAAAAGAAACGGGAGCAGCTGTGGGCTGATCCCGTTTCCCGACTCAGCGCACATGACTTATCCGCTTGGTCGGCACTAGCCGGTTTGCTTGGACGCAAGCACAGGAAGCTTCACATGGCTTGGATGCTGTGCATCATGATAAACCTGTTGCACTGCGATGATAAACGTTGTATCGGTTGCCGGATCATTGCCTGTATTATGGTTGGGGAAGGCCAGGTTTTTTGCTCCCGAGGTGACCGATACACGGATACGGTGGCCCTTTTTGAACAGATTGGCTATTTTGCTCATTTTGATTTCGTAGCGTTCAATCTTGTCAGGATCGAGCAATTCAGGACGCTCTGTGGAATGGCGGTAGCGGGCGCGAATCAGCCCGTCCGAGAGGCGGATGGAATTCCCCTCTTCATCCACATCGGTGAGCCGGACTAGCCAATCTGTATCCCGCGCCGAGCTGGATGCGTAGAGTACCGCATACACATCCCCGGCGATCGCAAGCTCCTCCTCGAGCGGTGGGGACGTATAGACCAAAACATCTTCGCGCAGCTCCACATCGCGGTAATTCTCCGGCACGCTGCACTCGTTTTCCGACATGTCGATGAGAAAGGGAGCAGCATCCTGCGGGTCAAACCGGTAGCTGTCAGGCTCCTGATCATCTTGCGCTCGTGTCGAAAGTGTACCATCGCCGTTGCTTGTTTTGGCGTGCCCGGCGCTGTGCAAATAGTAAGGTGTATACACAACCTCTTGCGGGGGCCAATTCTCGCTTGTTTTCCATTCATCCTCGCCCACCATGTAATATTGGACGCGCTCCCCTTCTTCAACACCGTTGCCGATTCCCTTCAAAAACCGGTCAAACCAGCGCTGCTGCAAAACATCCAGATCATAGCGGATGGCATTGTTGCCAAATTGTACGTTGTGAATCGAACGGGTCGTATTCGCATGATGGTACCATGGGCCAAGGATCATCTTCAGGTTTTCACGCCCATGCCTTTCGCACATTTCCCACGCTTCCGTCGTTCCTGCTCCGTTGTCATCGTACCAGCCGGAGACAAGCAGCGCGGGTACGTTCACCTTATCCCCGTACTGTGCCCAATCTGCTCTCGCCCAGAATTCATCGTTGTCCGGATGGCTCATCCACTCATTCCAGAAATGGACGTCTTTGCCCAATGCTTTTGCCGGAATATCGGTTAGCGGACGGATCGCAAGCACCTCGTCCCAGTCGTCGCGGACTGCTCCGGCCAAATTTTTCTTGCGATCTGCCATGGCGAAAGCCCAGGCCAAAGTGCCGGATAGAATGGTCCCGCCTTTTCGCGGCAGATCGCCAAACGGGGTCCCGGCGGTCACGTAGCTGACAATCGCTTTCAAATGAGGGTTACCCGATGCGGCTGCCGCCCATTGAACGTAACCGCCGTACGAGCCACCGATCATCCCCACTTTGCCATCGGACCATGATTGGGCGGCGATCCAGTTCAGTGTGTCGTCGCCATCCTCCATTTCATTGGCGCAAGGTAACCATTCGCCCTCGGAATCTTCACGCCCGCGCGTATCCTGCGAAACAAGGGCATAGCCTTTTCTCACAAATCGCAGCCAGTGAGAGCCGCCGAAATGTTCCGCTATTCTGCCATACGGCGTACGAATCAGAATAGTCGGAACACGGCTTCCCTCTGGCAGTCCGCTCGGCAGCCAGACTTCTGTCGCTAGCTTGATTCCGTCACGCATGACCACATCATGTCTGCCTAATTGGGTGACGCCATACGCTGCTTTGGAAAGGAGCGGATCATTCCAGTCCGACATTGGCGTGAACGCTTCATATCCAGGCTGAACCAGTATCGTACTCTCTCCGCGTCCACTGAGCAAAAAAGCGATGATCTGCCGATCCATTACAACCAGATCGATCGGCATCTTCTCGTCGCGCAGCGCCCATACCCAAGCTGATTTCCGCTCGCCGTCGACATGTCCCGCTACTTGGAAATACCGCTGATAATGTCCGCCCCAGCTCGTCACAACAACATCGGCTGCTTCCCAATCCGTCTCATTCCACTCTTGCAGCCGCTCAGCGATCAACTGCAACGGTAGTCCATACTCGTGATTGTCGGCTGGTAGCGCTTCAAGTTGGGTCCACCCGTCACACTCCAGTGTTCTTCTCCGGTGAAGCCATCCTTCGTCCGACGCATACAAATCGGCGAGATGAATGCCCGATTCATAAAGCTTGTATTTTTGTCTATTCGGTTTTATCGATTCCATCGCTCTTCCCGTCTCCTCTCTGTGTTCGCACAAACCAACCTTTTAAGCCTGCTGCGCTTCTAGAAGGGCTGCAGGTTCGGCAGCTTCCATATGAAGCGAGCTAATTTGCTACCAGGCTGTCTCTCAATTATGCAAACAGGGTTGCCGGGTGAAAGCTGGCTTCACGCACTTGGAATTTTTTTACCTTCTCTTCATTGACTGAATAGCCAATCCCAAGCCCTGTCGGTACAGCGAGCATACCTGGGGCAGCCAGCTTCACCTCAGGCTCGACAATTTCTTCAAGCCAGTAACGATCCGATGCGGACGTATCGCCCGGTATCGTAAAATTGTCAAGCGAGGTAAGCGCGATGTTGTGGGCGCGCCCTACTCCCATTTCGAGCATACCGCCGCACCAGACCGGAATGCCGTGCTTTTGGCAGAGATCATGCATTTTTTTCGCTTCGGTCAGTCCCCCAACGCGACCCACCTTGATGTTAATGATTTTGCAGCTGCCCAGCTCAATCGCCTTCTCGACGTCCACGATGGTGTGGATACTCTCGTCGAGGCAGATCGGGGTTTTCAGTTCACGCTGCAGCTTCGCATGGTCGATGATATCGTCATGCGCGAGCGGTTGTTCGATCATGATGAGATCGTACTGATCCAGCTCCTTCAGCAGAGGAAGATCGCTTAGCGAGTAAGCGGAATTGGCATCCGCCATCAGTGGCACATCTGCGCCAAAGCGCTCGCGAATCGCCTTGATTACCTCGAGATCAAAGCCCGGCTTGATTTTGACTTTGATTTTTTTATACCCTTCTGCCAAGAAGCGCTCGACGTTTTGCAGTACATGGTCTACAGACGGCTCGATCCCGATGCTGACCCCTACGTCGATCGTTTTCTTTTGGCCGCCCAGCGCATGCGCAAGCGACATGCCCTGCTGCTTCGCGTACAAATCCCAGACCGCCATCTCGAGCGCTGCCTTTGCCATATGGTTGCGGCGCAGCGGCGCAAACAGCTCGGATACGTTGTCAGGGTGCGTAATCTTGCTCGCAAAAAGCTGAGGAATGAGAAACGTCTCCAGCATATACCAGATCGTTTCGGTCGTTTCCTCGTTATAGACCGGAATCGTCATCGCCACGCTCTCCGCGTAGCCGACTTCCCCGCCGCCATGGACACTGACCAGAATAAAATCCTTATCTACCATCCGCCGAAAGCTGGTTTCGAACGGCGCTTTTAAAGGAACTTGCAACTGCTGCAGTTTCACTTGTTCAATTTTCATCTGAATAATATCCCTTCTCCAACTTTTCAGTCAGCTTCAAGTTGTGTTCTACATTACTTTGACTATGAACCATTTTCACACTTACTCTTCAACCCAGCTATCTTGCAAGATGGGATAGCCGAATGGATGAAGCCTCACATCGTGGACACGCTGGTTGATGATGGTGAATTTTTTCTCGGTAAAGATCGGAATCCAGTACGCCTGGTCCACTACCCGTTTCTGCAGATCGATGTAAATCTGCCTGCGCTGGTCGGTGTTAACGGTGACACGGCCCTTTTCCAACAATGTATCAATCTGCTTGTCGTCAATATTGGAAAAGTTAGAGCCGCCATTGCGTTGGCTGGAGTGCATGTATTGAAACAGCGTATCTGGATCGGTAGCACCGAATCCCATCACCGTCATGTCAAAATTCCCTGACATTGCCGTCTGGATCATGGCCGCTGGCTCCAGCGTATCGATTACCACCTCGACGCCGATCTCTTTGAGCATCCCTTGAACCAGTTGGGCTGGATGTGAAAAGCGTTCTATGCTGAGCAGGTGAATTTTGAGCGGGGCGCCATCACGCTCGCGCACGCCTTTCCCGTTCAGCTTCCAGCCCGCCTCGTCAAGCAGCTTGCCCGCTTCCTCAGGATTAAATGAATAGGCGTACTCCTTGATCGCCGGATCATAGCCAAACATGGCCTCGCCTATCGGTCCGTACGCAGGGACGCCTTCCCCCTGAAGCGAGGCTTGCACGATGGCTTCTTTATTCACGGCCAGATTGAACGCCTTGCGCACACGGATATCCTGGAAGATCTCGTTTTTTAGATTCATCTCGATAAACAGGCCAATCCCGCTTTTCAATTGCTCAAGTACGGTGAATTTTTCACTATTTTTATACTTTTTCGCGTCCTTGGCCGGAACGTTTGTCGCGATATCAAGAGAGCCGCTGTCCAATGCAGCGAGCATGGTTTGGCTATTTTTAATGAAGCGGATCACGAATTTGTCCGGTCTGACCGGTCCCTGATTCTGTGCAGATGCGTCGGCCCAGTGAAAATCAGGGTTACGGATCAGCGTAACGGATTCGCTTGGCCTCCAGCTTTCGAATTTCCAAGCGCCGACACCAACCGGATTCCGCCCGTATTGCTTGCCCGCCGTCTCGATCGCCTTACGTGACAGCGGCTGTGACCAGCCAGTGACGGTGAGATCGGAGAGAAGTGGCGCTGAGGGTTCTTTTAAATGAAGCACGAGTGTCTGATCATCTGGCACCGTGATCGACTCGATTGCGGAGAGCGCCGCTCCCGCGCCTTGCTGGACGAATTCTGTCGACCGCGCCCGTTCGAACGTCTCTTTGTAGCTTTGGGCGGTTAGAGGGGTCCCGTCATGAAACACGACGCCAGAACGCAAGGTAAAGGTCCATGTTTTCCCGTCCTCTGAGACAGAATATGACGTGGCAAGGGACGGGATGATCTGTTTGGTTTTTTCATCAACAGCAAGCAAGGCTCCCCCCATATAGCCACCGACATATTCCGCCGCGAGCATCGAGCTCGCATGCATATCCAATGTATCCGGCTCCTCGGTCATCGCAAGGGTAATCGTCCCGCCCGTTTTCGGAGCGGATGCGGTTTGCCCCGGTTGGGGCTTGGTAACAGCAGCCTGACTGCATCCTGCCGTCAGACCGAGTGTAGCAACAAGCAACGCACGAATCAGACGCATCGTTTACACCTCTCTCCTCTCGGATTAGCCCTGCGGCAGCCGTACCGTGACGAAATCAACCATTGCCTGCAACCGTGCCTTGCGCAGGGACGGCTTGCCGATTTGGAGCAGCCCGTGGCTTGAATCCGGCATTCGCAGCAATTCCACCTCGCTGCCTTGTCGCTTCAGATGGGTATAAAACTGCTCCGCTTGCTCCATCGGGCAGCGCAGGTCTTGCTCCGCATGCATGAGCAAAAGTGGTGTTTTCACCTTGTCGACATAGGCGAGCGGCGAGTGTTTCCAGAGCGTCTCAAGATCCGTCTTACCCAAGAACTCGCGATTGACAAAGGTCGGGGAAATATCGCTTGTGCCGTACATGGAAATCCAGTTGGAGATGCAGCCTTCCGAAATCGCTGCAAAGAACCGATCGGTTTTGGTCAAAAGCCAGTTCACCATGAAGCCGCCATAGCTAATGCCATTGACCGCTACGCGGCTTTCGTCAAGAAAATCGTAGCGACGCAGCGCCTCTGCCAAGCCATTCAAAAGATCCAGATGGTCCTTCCCGCCGTAATCGCCATGCACTGCCTCGGAAAATTCCTTGCCAAATCCTGAGCTGCCGCGCGGATTGAGGTACAGAACCGCAAAGCCTTGGGCAGCAAACAACTGCATCTGGTGAAAATAGGCAAAGCTGAACATGGAGTGCGGGCCACCGTGAATATCGAGCAAAACCGGATATTTTTTCCCCGGCGTGAACTGGGCCGGTTTCAGCAAAAAGCCCTGGATCTGCCAATCGTCGACAGACGTATAGGTGAACTCCTCCGGCAAGGAGACAATCAGCTCTTGCATCAGCGCGTCGTTGCAATCATCCAACCTCAGCTCCTCGCCCGTTCGGTCGATGAACGCAATTTGGCCAGGATGGTACGATGTAGAGCAGGCAATGGTAAGCGAGTCCTGCCCATCATAAGAGAAATGAAAGATCGTCCTCTGACCGCCCGCTACAACCTCAGGAGATGCACCATTTTGTTCCCGGGAGAATCGGACAATCTCGTTCTTCCCTTCCCGCGTGCAAAGCGCATAGATCCAAGCACCGTCACGCGACCATTGCGGACTTAGCGGATAGCGAAGATGGTACATATCGGTAAAAGAATAATCGCCCAGCGAATACGGATACTCGCCTGAAAGCAGGATCACATTGCCGCCGTCACAATCCATCACATACAACTGGCAGTGCTCGGTGTTTCCCGAAAAGGCGATTTGGCTGCCATCCGGAGAGTAGACCGGAACACGCGCATCACGATTGGTGTAGAGCGTTTCCACTTCACCGCCTGCTGACGGAACACGCAAAATCTGTCCGCCAAAAATAGGCGGCTCATCACGATTCGCGGTAAAGGCGATGTATGATCCATTCGGAGAAATGGTCGGATCGCAGATGTCGTACGGTTCGCTTGTCAACTGCTTCCACTCGCCCGTCTCCACATGGATCGCGACCAGCTGCCGCGTCAAGTCCTGATGCAGCCCGGCACCATCCAGCTTGTAATAAGGCTGATCATATCGCTTCGGACTAGCGATCCACGCCTTGTTCTCCCGCGCGATCTGGTCATCGAGCTCTTTTGCTGTTTTGTCCGCAGCCAATACCTCGATGCTTCTCGTCTTGGTATGCACGGGGACAAGCCCATAGAGGTACTTCCCATCCGGCGACCAGAGGAGCGAGCTAATCCCATGCCGAAACCGTGTGAGCTGCACAGCCTCGCCGCCGTCAAGCGGGAGCAGCCAAGCCTGCATACCGTTTTCGCGATTGGACAAAAAAGCGATGGCTCTGCTGTTGGGCGACCAGGCCGGCGCGAGATTGCGGCTCCCCGCAGTCGTCAGGACGCGACTCTTTGTGCCGCGAATGTCTGTTAGATGCAATTGTGTGTCATAATCATCTTCACGCTCACGAACCACTGTTTTTTCATAGACAACCAGTTTGCCATCAGGTGAAATCGTCGGATTGCTCGGCCATTGGAACTTGACAATGTCTTCTGCTGTAACCAGCCTTTGATTCACATTCATCACGCCCGCCTCCAATTTGATCATTTTCACACACCATCTGTTGCCGTCCTGTTGTCAAACGTTACGGTTCCTGCTTACTCATAGAGATGACACGTAACAATCCTGCCCTCGACCTCTTGAGGGCGCGGTGCCTGCGTCTTGCAAATGTCCATGCAAGCATGACAGCGCGGATGAAACTTGCAACCAGTCGGTGGATTGGACGGCGATGGAAGGTCACCTTTCAAAATGATCCGCTCACGGCGATCATCGGGATCCTGCACCGGCACGGCCGACAAGAGCGCTTGCGAATATGGGTGCAGCGCTCGCTGGAATAACGCTTCCTTCGTTGCCAGCTCAACGATCTCACCGAGATACATGACGGCCACCCTGTCAGCAATGTGCTCGACGACACCGAGATCGTGTGAGATGAAAATATAGGTAAGCGCGAACTGTTCTTGCAAATCCTGCATCAGATTGAGGATCTGCGACTGAATGGAGACATCGAGAGCCGAAACCGGTTCATCTGCGATGATCAGCTTGGGACGCAGCATCAGTGCGCGCGCAATGCCAATGCGCTGCCGTTGGCCGCCGGAAAACTCATGCGGATAACGGAGCAGATAGCGTTTGCTGAGGCCCACAATCTCGATGGTCTCCTCGATCAAACGCTCCCGCTCTTCATGTGGCACACGATGGGCAATCAGCGGCTCCATGAGGATTTGCTTGATCGTCAGTTTCGGATTCAGCGTATCGAACGGGTTTTGGAAAACCATCTGCATGTTCCGTCTGGCCGCCTTCATTTCCTTTTTACCAAAGCGATGCAGCGGTTCTCCCTGAAACTCGATTTCCCCGCCTGAAGGCTCCACAAGCCTGAGAATGCAGCGGCCAAGGGTCGATTTGCCACAGCCGGATTCGCCGACGATCCCCAGCGTTTCTCCCATGTGGATCGTCAGATCGATGCCGTTGACGGCATGCACATAGGTCGCTTCTTTGAACAGTCCTTTTTTCACAGGAAAGCGTTTTTGCAGTCCTTTTACTTCCAAAAGCACCGGATTCATAGGATCACCGCCGATGGTTCCGCCTTTTCCTCATACAGCCAGCAGCGGCAGGAGGATTGTTGATCCAGCTCAAGCAGCGGGGGACGCTGTATTGAACAGATCGGCATTGCCTTGTCACAGCGCGGGGCAAAACGGCAGCCCACCGGATATTCATCGGGGGACGGCACGCTCCCCGCGATGCTGAAAAGCCGTCTTGCGCCTTTTGACTTGTGCGGCGTGGAATTGATCAGGCCGATTGTATAAGGATGCTTGGGACTGCGGAGCAAGGTGCGGACATCAGCGTGCTCGATCACCTGTCCGGCATACATCACCATCACCCTGTCACATGTTTCGGCGACAACGCCCAGATCGTGCGTGATCATGATCATGGCCATCCCCAGCTCCTTGCGAATGTTTGTGATCAGATCCAGAATTTGCGCCTGAATCGTCACATCCAGCGCGGTTGTCGGCTCGTCTGCGATCAAGAGCGCGGGGTTGCACGCGATCGCCATGGCGATCATCACCCGCTGGCGCATCCCGCCGGACAGTCGATGGGGATACTCGGCAAAAATTTCATTCGCGCGTGGTATCCCGACGAGTGTGAGAAGCTCAATCACCCGCTCCCGCGCTTGTTGCTTGTTGAATCCCTCATGCTTCTCCAACACTTCGCTCATCTGCTTTCCGATTGTGAGCACCGGGTTTAGGGAGGTCATCGGTTCCTGAAAAATCATCGCCATCTCCTTGCCCCGGATGCGCTGCATTTCCTTTTGGGGAAGGGCGAGAAGGTCACGGCCGTTCAGCCGGACGCTTCCCTGCCGGATTTTGCCGTTTGCCCCCAACAGCTGCATGATGGAGAGCGAAGCTACGCTTTTGCCGCAGCCCGATTCGCCGACGATTCCCAGCGCCTCCCCTTTTTTCACATGAAGGCTCAGCTCGTCGACGACCGTGAAAGCCGCGCCTTTTTTGGTAAACTGTGTTGTCAACCCTGTGACATCCAGCACATTTGTCATCAGAAGCTCCCTCCTTTCATTCACGCCGTTTACTTTCCTTGTGATTTGGGATCAAATATGTCGCGCAGGGCATCACCCAAAATATTTACCGTAAACACGATGATCGTAATCGCAAGCCCCGGGAAGGTCGCCAGCCACCATGCGTCCGACAGGTAATCCTTGCCTTCGTTGAGCATGGTGCCCCATTCCGGTGTTGGCGGCTGGGCTCCCAATCCGATAAAGCCCAAGGCGGATGTATCCAAAATGGCGCCGCCGACGAACAGGGTGGTGTAGACGATCAGAACGTTGAAAATATTCGGAATGACCTGATTTGTCATAATCCACCAGTTAGAGCTGCCGATCGATCTGCTGGCCTCGACATAGCCGGACGACTTGATCGTCAGGGCTGCACTCCTGATGAGAATCGCAAAAGCGGGTATCGAGGAGATCCCGATCGCAATCATCGCATTCGTCTGGCTCGGCCCGAGCACCGCCACGATAGCGAGCGCCAGGATGATGCCCGGCAAAGCGAGCAGCACCTCCATGATCCGCATCAGAATGTTGTCAACGATTCCGCCCACATACGCGCTGACGACACCGATCAAGGTCCCCAGCACAAACGTGATGCCGACGGCCATGACCGCTACCATTAAGGTCACCCGCGTGCCATACAGCATGCGGGAGAGCAAATCCCTGCCGATCGCATCCGTCCCGAGCAGATGGTCTTTAGACGGTCCCTCCAAAAAGGCATCGTAATAGGTTTTGGTTGGATCGTATGGGGCGATCCACGGCCCGATGATGCCCAGAATGACGATCGCAAACAGAATCATCAGACTGTATCGGGCCGTTCGCTTTTGCCATAGTTTTCGGAGCAGCTGAAAGCGCGGCGCTTGCCACTCCTGTTGCTGCAACGCTTGAATCTGTGCATTACGGCTGAGCCCGCTCACGCTACATGCCCCCTTTCGATGTACTGTAGTCGATGCGCGGGTCCAAAACGGCATACAGCAGATCGACACAGATGTTGACAATCACATAGATCACGCCCATGAACAGGACGATCCCCTGAATCATCGGAAAGTCCCTTGAGCTAATCGCCTCGATCGCGAGCGTGCCGATCCCCGGCCAGTTAAAAACCTGCTCCACGATGACCGCGCCGCCGAGCAATGCAGCGATCTGCAAGCCAACCACGGCAACTACGGGAATCATTACATTGCGAAAGGCGTGGCGAAACAGCACGATTCCCTCGCTCATCCCTTTGGCCCGTGCCGTACGGATATAATCGTTGGACAGCACCTCGACCATGCCGGAGCGAGTCAGGCGGCTGATCGTCGTGGACAGCAGCACCCCAAGGGTAAGGGCTGGCATGACAAGATCGATAAAGCCTGTGCCGCCCGCGACCGGAAACCACCCCAGCTTCACAGCGAACACCATAATCACAAGGAGGCCCAGCCAAAAACTCGGCAGCGACATACCCAGCGTCGCCATGCTCATGATGGCATAATCAAGGAAGGTATCTTTGTATTTAGCCGCCAAAATGCCCATGATGACCCCTGCTACGATTGCGACGACGATGCCGGATACCGCCATTTTCACCGTCGCCGGAAACCGCTGGGCGATTTCCATACTGACAGGTCGGCTTGTTTTCAGCGATGTACCCAGGTCGCCTTTTAGTACACCAGTCGCATAATTGACATATTGAACCACGAGAGGCTTGTTTAGCCCCATCTGCTCCCGCAATTGCTCAACCCGCTCTTTCGTCGCCTTTTCACCCAGCATAATCCGCACCGGATCGCCGGGAATCAAGTGAATCAAGGCGAACGAGAAGAGGGAAACACCGACCAGAACGATGAGTCCGGACATCAATCGCTTCAAGAGGTATTGCTTCATTATTGGCTCACCCAGCTATCGTTTAATTGCAAACGGTCGATACTGTATTTCACGCCTTTTACTCGCTTGTTCACAACCGTAAATTGTTTGTCCACGTAGATTGGCACAAGATACGCTTGATCGATCATCCGTTTTTGCGCTTCTGCGTAAATCTTTTTGCGCTCTTCGGGATCAATTGTGGTGCGTCCGTACACGACCAGTTGATCAAGGGTCTCGTCTTTGATGGACGCATAATTGAAGCTGCCGATTTGACTGGAGTGGAAAAACAGGTACAAAATGTCAGGATCAAAGTAAGAATAACCGCCTACTGCCACATCGAAATCGCCTTTCAGCTCTGCTTCCATCATTGCGCCCGGCTCCATCGTGGTGATCTTCACCTTGATGCCGAGCTCACCAAGCATCGCCTGCACAAGCTGCGATTCTTTTGACTTTGCTTCTACCGATAGCATCGTGAACTGCATTTCTTTGCCGTTTTTTTCCCTCACTCCCGATGCATTCGGCACATAGCCTGCTGCATCGAGCAGCTTTTTCGCTTCGTCTAAATTGTACTTGTAGCCATAAGATTCGACGGCTTTGTCATAACCTATAATGGTTGGCGGTAGCGGACCATAAGCGGGTACGCCTTCTCCCTGCAGCGCCGACTGAATGATCGCCTCCTTGTTGATCGCCATGTTGAGTGCTCTGCGAACTTGCAGGTCATGTAGCATTTCATTTTTCTGATTCATGGACAAATACATGCCCATGCCGGACTTCATCTGGTCCAGCACTTCGAAATTGTCGTCGTTTTTATACTTTTTCGCATCCTTGGCGGGTACGAGCGTCGCTACATCGATGGAGCCGCTATCAAGAGCAGCCATCATCGTCTGTCGGTTTTTGATGAACTTGGCAACCAGCTTGTCCGGATAGACAGCCCCTTTGTTCGTATAGAATTCTTCTGGCCATTTGAACTGATCGTTGCGTGTAAACGTGATCGATTCGCCCGGCTGCCAGCTTTCGAACTTCCACGGACCAAGGCCTACTGGATTACGACCGTAATTAGCGCCGCCCTTTTCAATCGCTTGCATGGACAATGGCTGCAGCCAACCATTGACCGTCAAGTTGCCCAGTAAAGGCGCGAACGGCTCTTTCAATTCCAGAATCAGCGTTTTGTCATCCGGTGCCTTCACATCTTTGATGGTATCGACCAAAGCGATCGTGCTCTTAGCTTCTGTTTTCGGATCCAGAATACGGTCGAGCGTCGCCTTGTAAGCGCCTGCCGTAAACGGTGTCCCATCCTGAAACGTAATTCCGGAACGAATGGTAAAAGTCCACGTTTTTCCGTCTTTGGAAATGGTGTAGCTCTCTGCCAAATACGGTTTAACATCATGAGAAACCGGGTCCATATAAAGAAGCGAGCCGCCCATAAACTGGGCAATCTCATCCACAACGCTCGCCCCTGTTGACTTGTGCACGTCAAACGTATCCGGCTCTCGGTCGAATGCCACGGTGATAGTGCCACCCGTGCTTGGCTGGCCGCTTCCCTGTTTTTCGGCGGAATCTCCCTTGTTTTGCTGAGGCGCATCACCGCCACTTGAGCATGCACTCACCATCAGCGTTGTAGCCAAAGCGAGTGCGCCTGCTTTGAGAAATCGTGTTCGATGATTCTTTTTCAATCCAAAACCCTCCTTCTTTATCCGTAAAACATGGTAGCACTTGTAAGAACCCAAGCTAGAATGCATTTCTCTCTTTTTTTGTGAAAGAACCTCCCCCTGAACATGTAAGCCCTTACAATTACATTGAATAAATTTATGAAGAACTAAATACTTCATATATTACAAACGAAGAATTATTCGCTCCGACTTCTTTATACCATAAATACAGAAGCAAAGGAATACTCTTTTGCAAATTTTCTGAATGTCTGAAAAGTAGGGAAAAGTAGTCCGCTGTTCACGATGCAGACAGGAAACTTTTCAATGCCACATTTGTAAGTACGCAAACCTCAAAGCGATTGCTTGTACCCCATTCACTAGCGTGCGGTAGACAAGAAACCACAGCCTCTCCGTTCGGGATTGATACCGAGGAATGCTGTGGTTTTTTCATTGCGGCTCAATGGAACATCCGTAAAGCTGGCATCGCCATCCGTAATCGTTGTCGGATCTGGAAGCCGGGTTCCAGTAGAAAGAAATGGACAGGATCCTCCGAATGAATGGAAGATCCTGCCCGACATGTAAGTTAGTTATGATAATCAAAGAAGAAATGTTAGCTATTGTTCATGGTCAAAGCAACTATTGTTCCTGGCAATTTATCTAAAATAGTAAGAAGGCTTTACTTCTTTCCTTCCAAAGTAAGTAGCGTCTGATAGCACTCCGGCCGCCTGTCACGGAACAAAACAAAATGTCTCCTTGTTTTTTCGATTTCATCCAAATCGAATTCTGCTGTCAAAATGGTTTCCTCCCGATCCCCTGCTTCTTGGATCAGTTCCCCTCTGCAGCCGGTAATAAACGATCGGCCGAAAAATTCGATTTTGGTCCATTGTCCTTCTTCCAAGCCGATACGATTGGACGCGATGACCGGGACCATATTAGCCGCGGCATGTCCTCTCATCGTTAACTGCCAATGATCGGAACAATCGTCGGTCAAGCCATTGGTATGTCTGCCGATGGCGGTCGGGTAAAAAATCATCTCGGCACCTTGCAGCGCCATGGATCGCGCGGTTTCTGGGAACCATTGATCCCAGCAAATCCCGATGCCGATCTTTCCGAACTTTGTCTGCCATACTTTAAACCCTGTATTTCCCGGACTAAAATAAAATTTTTCGAAGTAGCCGGGATCATCAGGTATATGCGTTTTTCGATAGACACCCAGTTGGGTGCCATCCGCATCAATCATCATGATGGAATTAAAAAAGACGTTGTTTGATTTTTCGAAAAAGCTGATCGGCAGCACGACGCCTAGCTCTTTTGCTAGCTCTGACATCCTGCTCAGGGTCGGATGGTCTTTCGCTTCGTGTGCCTGTTCAAAGTTCCGATTATCATACGATTGGCAAAAGTAAAGATTTTCAAAGAGCTCTTGCAGCAGGATGACATTTGCTCCTTTTCCTGCAGCTTCTCTGACCAACTTTTCGGCCTTCAAGATGTTTTCTTCCTGATTCGCACTGCATGACATTTGTGTGGCTGCAACCGTGACTTTCCTCATGCTACGATTTCCTCCCTGGTCTTATTGCTTTACTTCTGTCCATACACGATCGTAATACTGCAAGGCCTCCTCGACATCGGTGAGATACGTGCCGCGTTTTATTTCTGCTGGTGGGATGACTTCCATCGCTTGTCTGACATTGTCCGGAAGCAATTTCATCGCTTCGACATTGGCGCTTGGGTATGGCTGCTCCAACGTGATATCCCTGCTAATTTCCGGGCGATTAAGAAAATCGATAAATTTTTCTGCATTCCCGATATGTTCTGCTCCCTTCGGAATGACAAAGTTATCTTGCCAAAGTGTCAGAACTTCTTTCGGGATCACTGCTTTTATCGCCGGATTTTCCAGCCTTGCCATCGGCACTTTTCCGTTGTAAACGATGCCGGCTTTCACTTCACCGCTGGCAAGCAGGCGATCTGCATCGCTTGCCTCGTACGATTTTATGTTGGGAGCCAGTTTTTTCAGCAGCTCCCCCGCTTCCTTAATTTCTTTTTCGCTCGTGCTGTTCGGTGAGTAACCAAGGATCCCGAGCATGATGCCAAGCATGACATGCGGGTCGTCAACAGCGACCAAACTGTTCTGAAACATCGGATCAAACAAATCTTTGTAACCCGTGATTGGCTTATCGACCAACTTCTCGTTGACGGCGATGATTTCTCCACCCCAATAAGCAGGGACAAAATAATCGCCATTCGGATCAAAAGGAAAGCCGGAGAAGTCTTTTCCGATATACTTCATATTGGGGATGTTCGCTTTGTTGATTTTTTCCAGTTTATCTGTCTTCATTAACGTTTCAACAAAGTCTGCACCTGCAATTGCAATGTCAAAACCATGATTGCCCACGCTTAATTTTGCCATTAGCTCGGCGTTGGACGTAATCGTTGAATAGTTGATTTTAATTCCCGTCTCTTCCTTAAACTTGTCGACGACCTTAGGGGGCAAGTAGTTGGCCCACCCCATAATGTTGACAATCTTCTCCTCCGACTTCCCTTCACCCGTACTCGAATTCCCACATGCCGCAAACAGTAATGTTGACAGCAAAACGGTCAAAGCAAGAATACTCGATGCTTTTCGGGATGCAGCCATATTATTTACCTCCCGTTCAATTCGAGGAAAACGTTAGACAATGAGTAAATCCCACGGAGTCGTGCCCAGTATTTTGGCTTCATCTTTGGTAAAAATCAACGTATCGTTAATCCCGAAACCGGTTTCAAAATTGACAACGGCACCAGGTGCGAATTGAACACCTTCGTGATCGGTCGACGTATCGTATACGAATTCGCCTACCCAGTCCGGTGGATAAGAGATACCAACCTCGTACCCGCCAAACCAGAGTGGTGGTTCCATCCCTTCCTCTTTGTAAAACGCGCTCATTTGGCTCATAAAGTCATTTACATACATATTGGGCTTGATGATCTCTTTTACCTTCATCATCGATTTTTTGCTCTGTGCATAGGTTGCGGCAAATTTCGGATCCGGCTCCCCGATCGAGAAGCATCTGGAGAGGTTGGAATGATAGCGGTAATATACACCTGACAGATCAACTTCAATCGGGTCGCCCGGCATGATCAGCCGTCTAGAGGCGTTGGGGTGTCTACACCATACTCTTTCTGGCCCGGCATGAACCAAACCAACAATGGCCATGTTTTCTCCGCCAGCTTTGTGCATCGCATAGGTGTACTCCGCGACGATATCCAGCTCCGTAATACCCGGTTTCATCACACTTAGTGCTGCTTGCATACCGATATCCGCTATTTTCGACGCGGTTTCGATATAGCGTAGTTCCATGGGAGACTTGATAAAACGCACATCTCGGACAATTTTTGTTCCATCTACCACTTCACAATTTGCTGCTTCCAACGTTGCCTGCAACTTTTCGCTAATCAGACGAACCGGGCGATAACTACCCATCTCAATCGCTGTTCTACCGCCAGTCCAGCCCTCATTTTTCAAATCTCGTACGATCATGTCGATAAAACTCATCCCGTCGGCCACGGCTTCGAAGTGTTTCCCCAGATATTTACCGTGCGGACTGTCATGGTAAATACGCGAATCCGTCGAGACGGTCGACCACATGGTAATCCCCAATTCATCAACGACATCAAACAGGATGAACTTGTCGTGATCAACGTGAATCGCAATTCCTGATGCAGCGGATTCGGACCAAGCTATAGGTGGGTTACCCCGGTACCACGCTGCGCTGTACCCGCTTACATAGTACAAATTTTCTGGATTCGTGATGTAAAGCAAGTCGATATTTTGTTCCGCCATTGCCTTTCGGATTTTGTTTAATCGATTTTTGTACTCTAAAATGGGGAAGGCCAGCTCCATTTCAGATGTAGCGACATCCAGTTCATCTTGTATCAATATGTTTGCCTTAGTCATCGTAATCACCTCAAACGATAGAGTGTCTTCTCATCAACTACCATTCCGATCATGAATCCGAACATCGCAAACGATTCGTCTCTCTCCTCCCAGCATTGTTTTCACCTTCGGCATGATAATCGTTACAACGGCCGTAGATGTGTTGATTGTTGGTGTAGAAGGTGAACAACCATATTTATCCTATTTTTCTCATAAAACAATTGTTAAGTCAACAGAATATTCTGTGTTCATCACGAAATCTTTTCGACGACATTGGGAACATATCGTAAGCATGACAATCGTTTTTGTTTCCATTCATCTCCATTGCACAAATTTAAACGAACAAAAAACGCCGACCGTTTTCTGTCGACGTTTGGAAACTACTTCTGGTTTTTTTGATACAGCTACTTCCTCTCTCCTACTCCAACAGCCATTGTTCATACCGCACTTGTACTTGGTCGAAGTTTTTGATCCAGTACGAATCGTCCGCCATAATTTGCTGTTTCTGCAGCTCGGGAGTTACGCCGAGGCGCTCTTTGTCTTTCTCCGACAATAGGTCGATCGCCTTTTGATTCGCAGGTGCGTAGCGCGCGGTTTTCCCAAATTCGGCTTGAACCTCAGGAGAAGTGGCGAAAGCGATGAATTTCATGGCCAATTCTTTGTTTTTGGTGCCTTTCGGAATGACCCAGCCTTCATAGCTGCGGATCGCGTTTTCGTACGTAAAATCAACTGGCGTTCCTTTTTGCTTCTGCAACGTGATCGTGCCGTCGTAGGCGGTTGAAATGGTTGCTGTTCCGTTGACTAACAGATCCGGTACTTGTGCCCCGTTCGTCCACCATGTTTTAAAATTTTTCTTGATTTCGTTCATTTTCTTAAATGCACGATCAATGTCCAATGGATACAGCTTGTCAGCAGGTACGCCGTCTGCAAGTAAAGCCATTTCCATGATCGGCGCCGGGAATTTATAGGCGGAACGCCCCCCAGGGTATTTGTTCACATCCCAGAAATCGGACCACGTCTTCGGTGCATGTGCCGCATCGATCTTGGTCGTATTCCAGCTGATCACCGTCGCAAACGATTCGGAAGCGATAAAATGTTCGCCCGCTGTTTTGTCTGTGTACCCGTCTTTTTTGACGATATTGTAATCCAGCGGTTCGAACAGCCCTTGGCTGCCAGCCAATGTGCCGAAGAACGAATCGACGTTCACGACATCCCACGTGACGTTTCCACCGTCGACCATCGCTTTCAATTTCCCGTAATCCGGTGGTGTTTCGATCTCAATCTTCACGTTGTATTTTTGTTCAAATGGCTCGATGATTGTTTTTTTGCGCATCTCGATCAATTCCGAATCCCAGTCGACGATAGTCAGCTTCTGTACCGCTGCTGCTGAACCTTGACCGGAATTGGCTGTCGTTTCGTCTTTGCTGCAAGCGAATAACGAACTGCTTAACACGGTAATCAATGCAATGCTGCCGATCTTCTTCAACACGATAACTCCCCCTTAATTTTATCTAGGCAAAAGATGCTACTCTTTCTGGACACTCATTTTTGCAGTTCGGGACGAGATCCATCCTTGGATGAAGAATAGCGCCACGGTCATTACGATCAACACGGTCGACACAACGGCTATGCTTGGATCGATGCTTGTTCGCAAGCTTTCCCAGTATTTGACCGGCAATGTTTTTGTATTGGCCCCCGCCATAAAAAGCGAAATGATCGGCTCATCAAACACGATCGAAAAGGCAAACAACGCTCCTGAGATCATTCCGGGTTTTATCAACGGAAGCGTAACCTTGAAAAAGGCACCAACGGGCGTGGAGCCCAGTCCCATGGCAGCCAATTCCAAATTGCGATCGACACCCTTCAAGCTGGAGGCAACCGTCGTAAATACGACCGGAATCGCAATGACAGCGTTAGACAAAATCATCCCCGTATATGTATCCGTGAGCTTGAACGGAGCGAAAAAACGATACAAGCCGATCGCCACCACAACCGCCGGAACGACCATCGGCGAAAGAATCAAGGGAACAAATAGCTTCTTGCCCCAAAATTGCAGCCGAACAAAAGCCAGTGCGGCCATGGTGCCTAAAATCACCGATACAATCGCCGTCGTGCCCCCGATGAACAGACTCCGCGAAAATACCTCGATCCAGACTGGACTATTCATCACCTTTTCATACCAATCCAGCGAGTAGCCAGGCGGCGGTAATTGGAAGTATGATACCGATGTAAACGATAACGGAATCACCAGTAGGATCGGAGTCAAAAACAGGATCAGAATGATGACCGAAAGAAGTCTAAGCCACATTTACATCACTCCCTTTATGGCGGAATGATTTCGAAACAAAAGAACAGGCACAAGGATCAGAATGAGCGTCGATGCCAAAAGAATGATGGAAAGCGCAGCTGCCAAATGCCAGTTCAATGTCACATTGATAAAATTCGCAATCAGGTTGGAAATCATCATATCCTTCGGGCCGCCCAGGATGACTGATGTAATGAAAAAGCCGAGACTGAATACAAAACAAATCAGCACACCTGCCACTACGCCTGGGATCGACAGCGGGAACAAAACGTCCCGAAACACTTTCCAAGGACGTGCTCCCATACCCTCTGCCGCCTGAAGCAATCGCTGGTCGATTCCTTGCATGACCGAATAAATGCATAGCACCATGTACGGAAACAAGTAATGAACCATCCCGACAACGTTTCCGGTCATAGAATAAAGGAGGTGCAACGGTTCATCGATCAATCCAAGAGCCATCAGGATGGAATTAATCGGCCCTGTGTCTTGCAGCATTATCACCCACGTAAACGTCCGGATGAGGACGCTGATCCAGAATGGAATCATAATAAAAGCCAGCATCACTCGTTTCCCTTTCTCCGATTTCATCCGGTAAAGCGTGTAGGCAATCGGATAGCCGAAAAGCAAGCTGGCAATTGTTGCAATCAAGGAAACGTTAAACGTGTACAGCACGACCTTCATATAAACCGGAGTGGTGAACACCTGAAGGATATACTGCAAGGTATAGGACTCTCCGTCATGCACTCCCAATTTCATTATTTTGAGAATTGGGAAAAATGTAAGTAGCAACATGTACAATGCCGGGATCATCACGAGAAGCCAATGCAAGCCCGGTAAGGTTGAAAAGGTAATTTTTCTTCGCAACGGCATTGTCGTCATGTGTACGTCAGCGTTATTCATGATCTTGCGCCCCTTAGGATATTTTGGCTGCGCCTCTGATGTCGGCAGTATCGTTTTGTACCGTTACCTCATCGGGTACAAGCGATGCCTCATGAGCATTCCAGCCGATCCGGATTTCGTCACCGACGGCAATCTCTCTTGAGGAAGCGTACGGCAGCTTGATGGTCAGCCTTTCCCGCGTTTTGGTCGTTCCTTCGATTCGAAACGACTCCCCGACATACGTTTTTTCCAGCACGGTCAATTCGTGCATGTTCGTAAATACGGCACCATCCCGGACGACATGAATATTTTCGGGCCGAATCGCAATCAATGCTGCTGTCTGCACAGCTACGTCCGACTGCTCTACCCTTACTTTGGCAACCTGCCCATCATTCAGCTTGACCACGGCCATACCCGCTTCCAAATGAATGAGCTCGCATTGCAGCAGATTGATCTCCCCGATAAAAGCGGAAACGAATTTGCTCTTGGGGAAGTTGTACAATCGTTCCGGCGTATCGATTTGCTCGATGCGACCTTTGTTCATGACGCAGATTCGATCTGACATGGTCAGTGCCTCTTCTTGATCATGTGTCACATTCACCGTGGTAATTCCGAGGCTTTGCTGGATATGCTTAATTTCATACTGCATCTGATGACGCAGGTTTTTATCCAGCGCCCCAAGCGGTTCGTCAAGCAACAGAAGCGGAGGATTGAACACAATTGCCCTGGCGAGCGCAACGCGCTGCTGCTGGCCGCCGCTGAGCTGATTCGGATACCGAGAAGCAAATTCCTCGAGTCTGACGGTCTGAAGTGCCCTAATGACATGCTCTTTGATGTTCGCCTTCATAACGTTACGCAAGCGCAGCGGATAGGCGATATTATCGAACACCGTCATGTGCGGAAACAGGGCGTAATTTTGGAAAACCATGCCGATATTGCGGTCATACGCTTTCTTTTTCGTAATATCTTGACCATCCAAAAAGATCGCGCCGTCGTTCAGCTCTTCAAACCCCGCAATCAGCTTCAACAACGTCGTCTTTCCAGAACCGCTCGGCCCCAAAATGGTGACAAATTCTCCTTTTTTGATCGATAGATTGACGTTGTCTACCGCTTTGTATTTTTTATAAAATTTCTGTGCGCTTTTTATGTCCAAATGGGCTGTCATCAACACACTCTCCCGTTTCAAATGCATGCAAACTATTTTTCGTAGACCACTTTGCCATCCATGAGAGTCAACTCAACCTTCGCATCTTTTAATTGCTCCGTAGGGATGTTGAACAAATCACGGTCAAGAACGATCAGATCAGCCAGCTTGCCCGCTTCCAGCGTCCCCAATTCGTCCTCCCGAAAAACGCCGTAAGCGGCAGTTGCCGTATACGCTTTCAATGCTTCTGCAAGTGTGATCGCTTCTTTCCCGTTAAACAACTCGCCGTCGTTTCCGATTCTCGTTACCGTACGATAGATTTCCATCATCGGATTTAACGTAACAATCGGATAGTCAGTGTTGAGCACGACTTTTGCACCTGCATCCAGCAGTGATCGGACGGCAAATGTGTACTGTTGTCGTTCACCGATACACGAAAAATAGTGGCTCTTGTTAATCAGGCCCATGTGGTCCGGCTGCATGGAAGCAATCACGTCCAGTTTTTGAAAACGTGCAAGATCATCGGGATGCACGACTTCGATATGCTCGATCGTATGTCTGGCATCGCGTGTTCCGTTGACTCGCTGCGCTTCCTCAAACAAATCGAGCGCATGGCGGACGGCGCCGTCTCCTACCGCATGGAAGCGAATGCGGAATCCTTCCTTATCGGCAGCAAGAACGTAATCCCTCATTTCCACGTGTGGATTCGGGCCAGATGATCCGGGCATATCTGTGTACGGTTCCACAAGCAAGGCGGTATGTGTTGTTACTACCCCATCCAAAAATTCTTTCAGACCGGAAAATCGCAACGTCCCGGAAGTGTACGTGTCCCGATGGTGCCTCGCACGCTCGATATTGTCGTCTAGCCCTATTAAAAAGTGGATCCGGGTGGTCAACCTGCCTTCTTTCTCGAACTCCTCGTAAAGCGGAAGCTCATTGAATTCCAGGTCGGTCACTTTGAAAATATCGGTGATCGAGGTTACACCAAACGATGCAGCATGGCCGAGAAACGTCTCGAACACTTGACTCTTTCTGTCTACAGGCAGCTTCATCGCCTGTTTGGAAGCGATACTGACCGCCGACTCATAAAGTATTCCTGTCGGCTCACCGTGCTCATCTCTCACAATCTCTCCATGCGGTGGGTCCGGTGTATTCCGGTCAATGCCGAGTATCTCCAGCGCCTTTGTATTCACCCAACCTGTATGGCCTGACGCATGGAACAAAAAGACTGGACGATCCGGCATGACCGCATCCAATGTCCGGCGATGCGGCAGTTTCGGTTCATCCCAGTACGGATGATACCAATTGTAGCCTTGCACCCACTCGTCATCCGGCCTTGATGTGGCAAACGCCGCGACCATCTCTGCTACTTCAATCTCGGAACGTGCCCCAAGGAGGCTTACATGATCCTCCATTAGACAAGCGGGTACCACATGAAGATGCATATCATTAAACCCGGGCATCACAAGTTTGTCTTCATACCGAAAAATCTTTGTGTCTGGCCCAATTCGATCTTCCCATTCTTGCTCGGTGCCAATGCCAACAATTCTGTTTCCCTTGATGGCAACGGCAGCAGGTCTCGGGGCATTTTCAAGCCCTGTAAATACTGTGTTGCTCGAAATGATCATATCGAGCTGATTCGTATGCTGCATTTTCTGTGCCCCCTTTATCAAAATTTAAATTAGGTAAAAGCAATATTCATACCAATGGCAGCAGGATATGCCCAAATGATTCCAGTCGTTACAGCGTTCGGAAAAGCACTCGGTTTATGCGAGAATGATCGGGTTGTCTTTCGATAATTGCCGATCTGGAATGCCATCCTGCATCGATGGCATTTTGCATCAGAGGTCTTGATGTGAAACCTGTAGACCCCTTGCCGATGGTCCGGATTCGGGGTCCGACTTTGCCAAACGATTACTGTTTTTTCGTCTCGCTGTAGGTCAGAAAAAGCTCGACGTTTTTCTTTTTCAAGTATGAAATGTATGTTTCGGGATCAACGCACAACTCTGGCGGTTTTACACCTTTTTCTGTAATTTCACCTTTTAACAGCATCTGGGCAACAATGGAAGCAGGAATTGCAGTAGCATACTGGGTCGGACTTGCGCCCCATTCTTCGTGATAGCCGGTCAACAGCTCCAAGCGAACGCGTGCATCGTTGCCATTTTTCTTTCCAACCACTTCAACTAACAGCGAATCTTTGCCCCATACGGGCTTTTCCCTTTTGGAAAGTACCTTACTAAGCAAGGAAACCAGCTGTCTGCGAGGGACCGTCCCGTCCTCCAATTCCGCAGTGTCCACTAGCCCAAGTTCTTGGAGCATTCTGATTTTTTCGATGGTTGCTGGGTCCCAGGTATCTTTGTACGTGATTTCTTTCACGCCCGGGAAGCTGGTAGGCAAAGTAGCCAGTTCGGAATGAATGATGGAATACGTTTTTTGGATGCCCAAATCGTTATGAAAATGCGTAAATTCTTCATCGGCCAACGGCGGAATTTCGACCAGAACACCGTTTTTGACCGCGATGGCGTTTTTAACCGCTTCATCGATGACCGTATCCGCCGCGAAGGCAAATGTCGCTCCAGAGGTTGTCGATCCGTAGCGGATATGAATTTCTTTCGCCGAATCAAGCATGTTAACGCCATAGCGGCAAAAAACGTTGGAAGAGCCCGGGTCGGACCCCATACCTGTAATCGCAAGAATATTCGCATCCTTCATTTGGGCATCCAGCTTCAATTGTTCATTCGTGACTTTGAACAGCCCACCCAAATCAAGCACGTCGACGCCGACGGCAGACGCCGCATTCATCGCATCCAGATTGAAAATGTAGTTTGTTGCATTAACACAGACTCTTCCTTGCCGCAAAACCTCTTTTGTCGCTTCCAAATCTCTGATATTCAGCGTCGTGGTCGTGATTTTTTTGCCGATCCATGTCTTCAGTTCATTCAGTTTGGCCTGATCCAGGTCAGCTGCAACGACATCGATTCCGCTTTCTACCAAATCTTTCACAATCACTTTGCCGATGGTGCCTGTCGCACCTAATACAATGACTCTGTCCAAGAGAATCCCTCCGCTATCGTTTGTATCCCCACACCGTTAGTAGCGCTTACACGATTCCCGGCATGAATACACTCTCTTGAATAGCAACTATTATGCCAATCAGAATTCGCGAAAAATCGCTGACTTACCGTTCGGTTTCTCTTTTTTGATGCCATCTTCGATCGAGGTATGTGATGGTGATCCGCATCAAACGATCGATAAGACAACAGCGTATGACAAAGACGTGCAAGAGGCCTTTCTCCATTGGGTTCAGGGCTACTCATACACGTCTATGACCGACTTTCTATTCACGTTGCCCTACGGTTATTTGCTTGCTTTGCTCTCCCTTTGGTCCAAGACGCGTCTTGCTTTCAATTCAAAACGGGGCAGCGATCCGTTTTCGACCAGCTCTACCTCGATCCGCAAACCGATTCTCTCGCGTAAACGAATCTTTAATTCACCTGTCACATCATCCAAAGCTTCAATCTGTACCTTCACCTGGTTCATCTCATCCACGGTATAATACACAATTCTGAATTCATGGATCTGCGCGAACTCACGTACGATCGCCTCGATTGATTGCGGGAAAATATTTACACCGCGCACGATGACCATGTCATCTGCACGACCGATGATCCCTCCTTCAAAGAAACGGTAAGGATTACCGCAAGCGCAGGGCTGATCATTCCTTTGAACCATATCACCCGTCCGATATCGAATCAGCGGGAAACCAAAGCGGCCAAGATTCGTTAATACCAGTTCACCGCGCTCTCCTTCTGCTACCGGTTCCAATGTCTGGGGATCGATTACCTCTGCTAAAAATTGTGATTCATTGATATGAATTCCGTTTTGTTGTAAGCATGAATAGGCGTATGCACCTATTTCCGTCATTCCAACATGATCATAAAGCTTGGCGTTCCATAAGTTTTCTATCAAACTGCGTACGGAGGGGATCGATCCTCCGGGTTCGCCGGCTGTGATAATCGTGTGAATGTGGGAGTTGCGTATGTCAAAACCGTTCTGCTCGGCTACCTCCGCGAGATGAAGGGCATAGCTTGGCGTACATAGTAAAACATTCGCCTTATTTTCTAAAATGCTGTACAGTCTTTCGGAAGACGATTGGGCTCCGCCCGGAATCACCAACGTGCCCGCTTTTTTCGCTGCTTCATAGGCAGCCCAGAATCCGATGAATGGGCCGAACCCAAAAGCCAGAAACAACCGATCGTGACTCGTGACGCCAGCCGATTTAAATACCTCCAACCAGCAATCCTGCCACCAGTCCCAGCTTTCCTTGGTATCTAAAACTTTCAGGGGTCTACCGGATGTTCCTGAGGTCTGGTGATACCGAATATAGCTGGATTCCGGGTACGAATGATTGCGTCCAAACGGTGCGTTGCGGATTTGATCGTCTGCCAGTTCTTTTTTTACCGTGAAAGGGATGCTAGCGATGTCAGCCAACGATCGAATTGGTAACGATACATCGTGTAGCTTTTCCTTGTAAAACTCATTGCATTGCGATGCAAAAACCAAAAGCTGATTTAATTTTTGCAACTGATAGGCTTGCAGGTCGACTTCATTTTCGTGGATCCGATAGCTTGATTCGCGTGCCAAGTACGACTTCCTCCTCCATTCGATATCTACTTTTTCGGTAATAAAGGCACAAACTGATCACGGATTTCCTGGTGACCGTTATTGTTCGTATAGTTTTCTTCTCGTTGCACATCAAATTTTTCCATGATCGGCAAGTCACTGACGGAGAATAAATAGGAATCCTCCAGCGCGACATGCTCGTGTAAGGCCCAGTTCGGTACCACAAAGTAATCGCCTTTAGACCAATCGAAACGGACACCGTTGATGACGGTATATCCAGATCCCTGGAACACTTGATAAATCGTTGAACTGGTATGACGGTGCGCTTTGCCATGGAAGCCTTGCGGAAGCTTTTGCATCCAGGAAGCCATGTTTGGATTCGCTGTTTTACCGTTGGATGGATTGATATATTCAACTGCATAGCCATCGAATCGATCCGGTTCGAATTGACTTACCCCCTCGATCGCAGCAAAGGTTTGCGACCATTTGTAAGCTCCAAGTGGCGCCACCTTCGGATAGCGGTCCGCAATCGGGCGTACCATACCGCCGGCATACCGCTGTGCCGAGTAGTTATCTGGAACGGATGGCTGCTCGATTCGATCCGGATAAGACTCAAAAAACGTTCCGCCGATCGCATAAATCGTTGGAATATCAAGAGCGTCCATCCAAATCATCGGTTCGTCACCCGGATGCGAGTGACCATGCCATAAGCCCCCTGGAGTGATCAAATAGTCCCCTTCCTCCATAAAGATACGTTCGCCTTGCACAATCGTATAAGCTCCCGAACCGTTTGTAATAAAACGCAGAGCGCTTTGGGTGTGGCGGTGGGACGGTGCCGTTTCCCCCGGTAAAATAAGTTGCACTGCTGCATATAGGGTTTGCGTAGTCGAGGCCCATCCCCAAGGCTCACGGTGTTTCAAGCCTGGATTTTGCAAGTAGATCGCTCTTCTTTCCCCACCGCGTTCTGGAGTGAAAATCTCACGAGCTTCCATCAGCTTCTGATGAAGGGTTTCCGCTTTCCATAAATAAGGGACCGCTTGAGGAGTAGGCTGTTTATGCATTAAGTCAGGAATGGCGTGCCAGAGTGGGCCAAGGTTGTAACGCTCGATGTCCTTTGTAAAATCTTGGACATCAGAGCTCTGTAAATAATCAGATTTTTCGGCCATAGTATCATTCGCCTTTCTTATTGATTTGGATTTATGGCATTCGCACTGGCAACGGTGCGATTGATTTGACCAAGATGACTTTGCAAATGCTCGACGACTAAATGATTCAATACAAACGACATCGTCTTCGTTCCCCATCGGGGGTTTCTGCTTGGCGCTTCAATGGCGAGCGCTTCGTCAGTCAAGGCTCCCATGATGGCGTGAACCACGTTTTTGGTTCCTTCTATTCCTTGCAGAATATCCGCTTTCGTTCGCTGTTTTGCTTTCGCAACGGCAGTAAGCCGGCCCTCATGAAGATGGTTGCGTCCCCATTCCGATTGCGGTGATTGGAGAACGCTTTGGATTTCGAGGAGCCAGTACGGGATGATTTCTTCGACATGGCACAAAATCTCCATGACGGACCAAACATCATCAGTCGCTTTCCAGTGCAGCTCTGTCTCGGTCAAAGGCTGTACCACCTGTACAATGTCATCAATCAGTTGAAAAATATCGTTACGCGCTTGTTGCGTTTGGCTCATTTTCCTACTCCTGTTCGATTTTTTTTACCCGATTTTCCAATGCACCGATTCGTTCAATCTCGATTCGTACAACATCATCATGCGTAAGGAACTCTTGTGGATTGCGTGCGACTCCAACACCACCCGGTGTACCTGTCAAAACAATATCTCCAGGCTCCAGCGTCATCAGACCGGAAAGAAACTCCACCAAATACGGTACGGTAAACACTAAATTGGCCGTGTTCGAGCGTTGTCGTTCTTTTCCGTTTACGGTTAGAACGACCTCCAATCCAGTAGGATCGCCAATTTCATCTGCTGACACGAGCCATGGCCCCATAGGTGCGCTACCTTCCACCGTTTTCCCTTGCAGCCACTGAATCGTTCTTCGTTGGATATCGCGATATGTCACATCATTGGCAATCGTATAGCCCGCGACATATTCCAACGCTTTTTCTTGTGTCACATTTCGTGCACGCTTGCCGATGACGAAGGCGAATTCTGCCTCATAGTCCAATTGTTCAGAGATTGGGAAGAATGGAATATTGTCTTCGGGTCCGATAATCGTGTTGGAAAACTTCGCAAATACGACTGGGAAAGGAGGGAGATCACGCCCCATTTCCAAAATGTGCTCCCGATAATTATGGCCCACGCAAATGATTTTGGACGGATTTTGCACAGGTGCCTCCAACCGTACTTCCGAAATCGGAAACACGACTTTACGGGAGAGCGCTTTTCTGTTATGAATTGCGAAATCGACTGCTTCGCGAGCCATTTCGATGCTTTGATCCCCACCCTGGAGAAATTCCACCATGTTGGCAGGCACAAAAGCTTCGGCAATTTGCTTCGCTCGAATATGCCCTTGGACATTCAGCAATTCGATCGTTGCGTTGTGCAGATCGATCACCTGATCGTCAATGAGTGCACCGATTCGCTTGCTTCCTTCATAGCTGTACGTTACAAAACGCATGTTTTCTCTCTCCTTTGAGGACTAGATCAAATAGAATTGATTCCCTACCATTCCAATCGGCCAATGGCCCGCTTCATAGACTTTCAAAAGCGGCAGAAAAGGATTGGGTTCCGAATCTTTTTTATCGCTGAGGGCTTCCCAAAGACATGCATTGCTAAACAGATACAATACAGAGACGACAGCCACTTTAACTACGCGCTCGCCATATTCATGAAGTGCCGGAAATGCGCCATCATACGCTTTGTGAAACAACATTTCAGGGACAAGGTCCAGCATTTCGTCCAGAACTGATTGTCTCCTCGTTGCAATTGCTTTTTCGCTCAGTTTTTTCGGGATATCTTGTATTCGTGACCATACATGGCTATCACTCAAGTTCATGTTCTCGATAAACGACGGGATCTGCTCTCTAGTCATCCAGACGATTTCGAACTCTTCGAGATTGAGATGATGGGTACATTCCTTCAATGCTTTTTCTGCGTCCAACCGACCGCTCTCATTCCCGAGAACGGAAAACCATGGAACCTCGGATAATCGAGTCATGAGTTGATGGACTTGTTGATGATTCGGGCCATAGACGGTTTCAGTCATCATTTATTGGCCACCCCCCTAATACTTCGTGGAAAGCTGAGGGGGTCCTGATTTCGGTCCATAAGGCCCTTCATCCAGCCATCTTCCAAGGCGAGGGATAATCGGCGATAAAGAAGCTGCGATTTCCCGCTTCATGTTCATGTACGGAGAGCTTCCCTGAATATGTTCAAGCGCGGTGCTGGACGCATCCCGATTATATAGAGAGGCCATTCTACGCTCTTCTGCACCTGCCCGGATGAACTCGCTCGCAGCGACCGTATCTTTCGCCTGACTGGCAACGTGAATTGCCCTAGCCGCGACGATTGCGTCCGGTACCCCTGAGTTCATTCCCCGCGCCCCAAACGGTGCAAACAGGTGGGCCGCTTCGCCAGCGAGCAAGACTCGTTTATGCGCATCTGTAAAAGATTTCGCAACGACTTGGTAGAACTGATAGGTCGATACCCATGTAATTCGGTCCGCGTACTTGGCATCCATCACGCGAGGCAGCCAGTTTTTCACGCCTTCAATCCCGCCGTACTCTTCTGGATCATCCCCTTCTAGCAGCTGCAAGTCCACTCGCCAATGACCGGCAAAAGGAACGAACATCACATTTCTTCCTCCCATATCCGGATGTTGATAATGGAAAATGCGCTCAACCGGCAACGGATTTTCTTCGTCTTCCTTGACATCAACGACAAGGAAAAAGTCATTGGTATGCGGGCCTTCCATCTCAATTCCAACCGCTTTGCGAACGGCAGAACGGGCACCATCAGCTGCAATCACATAATCGGCTGTCCAAACCACCCCCGATTCGCTGGTCAATGTCGCTCCGCTCTCATTCGTTATCACGTCTTGAATCGGCGCATTCCAAACGAATTCGACACCCGCCTCCAAACAAGCCTGATACAACAAGCGTTCGATGACATCCTGCGGTAAGCTGGAGAACGGCGGAATTTCACCCGGTTTCGGCGTGTCATACTTTTTCATATAGACTTCTTTTCCTTGAAACAGCGTCCGCTTTATGGGCCATACCAAACCGTGCTTCGCAAAAGCGAACCCTAAACCAGGTGAGATGTCTTCCAAATGGGTGAGTGTCGCTTTGTGTATATAGATCGCTCTACTTCCTGGACGCGGGCGCCCCTCGCGCTCAGCTTCCAGAATCGTGGCAGGTAGTCCGAATCGACGTAACGCGAGAGCCGCCGTCAACCCGACCGGTCCCGCCCCAACGACGATGACCTTTCGATGATTTTGCATGTTCATCCCCTCCTGTACTGTCAACACTGCTCATCCGAGTGTTGCATAGACAATATTTAACTGATTCGATTGTTATAGTACAATGGATATATTCTGAATATAAGCTCAATTTTCTTCTATGTGGAACAATGAAAGAATTTAGGAGTGAATATATGGCAAAGCGTGATTACCTTTTGCATTCGGTTAAAAATGCGATGAAGATTTTACGGCTATTCTCGTTAGAGCGTACCGAGCTGGGGGTAACGGAAATCGCTGTTCAATTAGGATTGAGCAAAACGACGACTCACCGCTTGGTGTCCACGATGGCGAAGGAAGGTTTTTTAGAGAAAACCTCTGCGTCTAATCGCTACACGCCTGGTTTATCTCTGCTCGCGCTAAGCGGGGTCATGACCACAAACACCGAAATCCAGAGAGAATCTGTTCCGATTTTAGACAAGTTGACAAACCAGCTTGGGGAAGCGTCCCATATATCTGTTTTAGAAGGAAATGACATCGTGTATCTGCATAAGGTTGAATCCAAACATCCGGTACGCTTGCTTTCACACATCGGGAAACGAAATCCGGCTTACTGTACCAGCTCTGGAAAAGTCCTACTCGCTTTTCAGCATGATGATGTAATCACCACCGCATTAGAAACAGATTTCCATCCGCACGGCCCCAATACGATAGTAGACAAGCAGCTTTTTCGGCAAACTCTCGAACAAATCAAAAGCAAGGGATATGACATTGCAGTAGATGAATTGCATGAAGGAGCGGTGAGTCTGGCCGTCCCCGTCCGTGATTACACAGGTGACGTTGTTGCTGCCATCAGTATCGTTGGACCGAAACAGAGGATTCAAGAAGAGCAATTGCCCTATTTACTAGATTGTCTGCAACATGCCGGCAGAAGGCTTTCGGAACAGATGGGGTATTTCAAATCGAACGCGTGAACGGAGAGTAAACATGATCGAAAAAATGAAGGAAGCGAATCGATACTCTTCGCTGGAAAACGCCTTGCGTCTGTTAAATGTTTTTTCGATGGACGAACCTGAGTTAGGGATCTCGGAAATGGCGGATAAATTAGGGATTGCGAATAGTACGGTATACCGCATCGTCAGTAGCATGATGAGTGAAGGATTTATTGCGAAGGATCGGCAAACCAATCTGTATCGTTTAGGGACGTCCGTGCTTGCGCTGGGGCACTACGTTCAATCGAATTTACCTCTCTGCAAAGCAGCGCAATCGGGATTAACATCCCTCGTCCAGCAAACGAACGAAACCGCCCATATTGGAATTTTGAAAGGCGACGATATCATCTATATAAGCAAGGTGGAATGTTCCCACCCCGTTCGTCTGTTATCACATGTTGGCAAGCGCAATCCCTGTCATTGCACAAGCTCTGGACAAGTGCTGATGGCGTATCAATCGCCCCAGAAGGTTGAAGAGTATTTGCAAAAGTCATTTACGGCTTATTCCAGTAAAACCATTACAGACCCAGAAGCTCTCCGACGTTTATTTCATAAAATTAAGCAACAAGGGTACGCCTTAAGTGTGGAAGAGCTCCACACAGGTGTAACGTCGATCGCTGCCCCTATTACGGATTCTAAAGGAAAGATTGTTGCTGCGGTGACCATTGCCGGTCCGATTCAGCGGATGAATCATAATACGATTCCTGGACTGATCAAAATGGTGGTACAGACTGGGAAGGAAATATCAAAACGGTTGGAACGGGGGGAATAACAAAAACCTCGCTAGCGTTCCTTCGAACACCATGCGAGGTTTTTCCGTTTGATTAGGGACTCAGTTCTTTACTTTCTTTTTCCGCTCCAACACCCGGCGCACCCCATCCACAATATGCCCCGGCGTCAACCCATATTTTTGCAGCAGCGCGTCATTGGAGCCGGACTCTCCGTTCCTGTCTCGGACACCAATACGTTCTAAAGGGACAGGGGCATATTCACCGAGCACTTCCGCGACTGCTCCTCCCAATCCCCCGTAAATCGTATGCTCTTCTATGGTCACGATCGCGTTCGTCTTTTCTGCGGCAGCAACGATGGCTTCCACATCGATCGGCTTGATCGAAGGGATGTGCAGGATACCAGCGGATAGTCCTTCCTTTTCCAGCATCTCCGCTGCCTCGATGGCACGATGTGTTTGTGTCCCTGTGGAGATCAGTGTAACATCGTTGCCATTGCGCACTTGGATGCCTTTTCCGAGTTCAAATCGATAACTGGCTGAGTCAAAAATAACAGGGAGCGGGTCACGTGCCAATCGGATGTAGATAGGACCGTCATACTCGTAGGCAAATTCCATCATCCGTTCCAGCTCTACTGCATCTGCTGGTGCCAACACGATCATGTTAGCGAGACTCCGCATGATGGCGATATCCTCCAAAGACTGATGGCTCTTGCCCGTGCAGCCGTTGAGTAACCCGCTATACGCTCCGACCATTTTGACATTTAGCTTTGGCTGAGCGATGGAGACGGCGATTTGGTCGAGTGCCCGCTTTACGACAAAGGCAGCAAACGAGCAGACCCAAGGCTGAAATCCGACTGTAGCCAATCCTGCAGCGACCCCCAGCATGTTTTGCTCTGCGATCCCCATCTGCAAGAACTTTTCCGGTTTATTTTCCGCTATCTTATCTAGCTTGGTCGAGTTCGCCAAATCTCCGTCCAGAGCCAAGACACGCTCATCCTTGCGTGACAGGGCGAGCAGCTTTTCCCCGAAAACATCGCGCATCGATTTGTGTTGTGCAAGCTTTACTTCAGCCATCTCTACACCACTCCTTCCTCTAATTCTCCCATCGCGAGGGCTAACTCCTGATCGGTGGGAACCCGAGAGTGCCACAAATAGTCCCCTTCCATGAAGCTCACACCTTTTCCTTTTTTCGTATGGGCGATGATGATCGTCGGTTTTCCTTGCGTTTGCTTTGCGTCCTGGCATGCCTGCACAATTTGCCGCATATCATGACCATCGATCTCGATGACATGAAAGCCGAATGCTTGCCATCTCGCCGCTGGATGCTGAACAGGGATTTGCCTCACTCTTCCGTTGCTTCCTGCCCACCCATATTGTTGAAGCTGGTTGTAGTCCATGATGATCGTCAAGTTATCTAGTTCGTATTTGGAAGCGATATCGGCGGCTTCCCACACTTGCCCCTCTTGCGACTCCCCATCGCCGATCATGCAAAACGTATGGAATGACGCTTGCTTCATCTTAGCTCCCAGCGCAATTCCCACCGCGGAAGAAATCCCTTGGCCAAGCGATCCTGTAGACATATCCAGGCCTGGAAGGACGGTCATATCCGGATGTGCTTGGAGCCGGGAGTTGATTTCGTCGAAGGTGTGCAATTCATCTTTAGAAAAGTACCCTCTCTCGGCAAGGACACAATAAAGTGCGATAGCGGAATGGCCTTTGGACAAGACAAAGCGGTCCCGCCCCTCCCAAGAGGGATCTTGCGGCCGGATGCTCATTACCTCAAAGTACAGGGCAGTCAATACATCCGCCGCTGACAAAGGTCCACCAATATGGCCTGCACGAGCGTGATACACCGTTTTTATGACATTCCTGCGTATTTCTTTCGCGATTTGGCGCAGTTCGGCATCTCGCGTTTCAGGTAACATTTGTTTCACTGGTTTCATTCACTCCTTTTAGAAAGTCTTTCTATGCCTCTTATTCTCGCTCTAGCTGCTGATCACGTCTGCACTGTTGCTCTATCGTTTTCACATAAGATAAGCCTCTCTCAGCTGATTGGTAGGCATCACCATAGGGAGGGTATTCGAGTGAGATCGTTCCGCGATAGCCAGCTTGAATGAGGGCCTGCGTGATCTGTGTAAAGTCAATGCACGCTTCCCCTGGTATCCTTCTGTGACGATCGACGTAATGAACATAGCCAATGTGTTCGCCGCAATAGACGATGCTTTCCAGCATATCCGTCTCTTCCTGATCCATATGGAACGTATCAATGTGGACTTTTAGATTAGGATGATCCAGCCGCTTTACAAGATCGGTCGTTTCCTTCACACCGTTCAAATAATTGACTTCTTCTTTATTGATTGCTTCTAACACCAGCATGACGTTTTTGCTTTCGGCATGACAGGCAACCTGTCGCAAACTATCCATAAGCAGACTCTCGTATTTTTCGTACTCGTTGAAGTCGGGAATATTGCCGCGCATGTACCCGATGATGACAACGCAATTCAGCTGACTTGCTGCGTCTATAATCTCAATCAGTCTGTTGATCGCGCATTGTCTTCGTGTCGGCTCCTCATCAATTAACGAAAGCTGATCCATCGTATTGGCCATTCCCGTCGCGAGAGCTGCGATACGAAAGTTATGTCTATCGCAATATTCCTTCAATTTTGCTGCATCGATATCTTCTGCTGCACGCACGTGCCATTCTAACGAATCAAATCCGATCTGTACGGCTTGGTCGATGCTGTCGTATATATCTCCCCGAAAAAGTACGGGAGCCGATGGGGAGAGCTCTGACGTGCCACCAGTGACTGCGTACGCAAACAAGCTATTTTTATGGTGCGTCTCGATGTGTTCAGTAGTCATTCTGACAATCTCCCCTTTCTTTTTCTCAAATCCTTAGCGGCGCTGCGACGTCGGCCTGACCACGATTTCATTAATGGCGACAGAAGCAGGCTGTTCGACTGCGAACCGGATGACACGGGCGATATCTTCCGCCTGTAACGCTTGCTGCTCGCTCGCTTGACGCCCAAGAAGCTCAATCGCCTCCTGGTCCGTAATTCCTGCGGAAATTTCCGTCTCGACTGCTCCAGGTGAGATGAGCGTCGTTCGGATTTGTTGATCAGGGCGGAGCTCCCTGCGCAAGCCTTCCGTAATAACCCGTACCGAAAACTTCGTCGCACTGTAGACCACCCGTACCGGCGTGATTTCATGCCCCGCCACTGAAGACAAATTGATAATGTGCCCTTCATTTCGCTCTTCCATATGGGGCAGCACCGCGGCGATTCCATTCAGAACGCCTTTTATATTCACGTCGATCATCTGATCCCACTCTTGTACCCGCCGCTTTTGGAGATAGGAAAAAGGACTGATTCCCGCGTTGTTAATGAGAATATCGATTTTGCCGAAACACTCGATCGTCCTTTGCGCAAGTACCTCCATGTCGGATAATGACGTCACATCGGCTACCTGGCAGCATGCCTCCCCGCCAAGCGATTCAATCTCTTTTTGTAGTTCCAGCATTCGCTCAACGCGGCGTGCCGACATCATCACTTTCACGCCTGCTGTTGCCAATTCTTTGGCAGTGGCCGCACCGATACCGCTGCTTGCACCTGTAATGATTGCCACTTTTTGCTTCATACTTTTGCTCCTTTCCTATCGACTCCCATTAGCCAAGGTAAGCTTCCACGACTTTGTTATCCTGCAAAAGCGTTCGAGAACTTCCAGAGATTTTGATTTCTCCTGTCTCCATCACGTACGCACGCTCTGAAGCTTCCAGCGCGAGATGTGCATTCTGCTCCACCAGTAGAATTGTGATGCCGTTTTTGCGAATTTTTTCGATGACATCGAACACCGTGTCTACCATAACCGGGGCCAATCCAAGTGAAGGCTCGTCGAGAATGATCAGCTTCGGTTTGGACAAGATCGCACGGCTCAGCGCCAGCATTTGCTGCTCGCCGCCAGACAACGTCCCTGCCATTTGCTCGGCACGTGCCTGTAAAATCGGAAATAGGGTGAACACTTCCTCATAATCGTGCTTCAGCTGGCGCTTGTCTTTGCGTTGGTAGGCACCGACCATCAGATTTTCCATGACCGACAAGTTCGTAAAAATTCGTCTGCCTTCTGGTACGTGGGCAATTCCGCGGCTCACGATCTTATCGGGTGCCAGTCTCGTCAAATCCTCTCCTTCATACGTGATCGACCCTTCCTTTGGCCGGACAAGACCGGAAATCGCTTTGAGTAGACTCGATTTCCCCGCGCCGTTCGCGCCAATCAGCGTGACGACTTCACCTTGCCTGACTTCCATCGAGATGCCTTTGAGCGCGTGAACATTTCCGTAATACACGTGCAGATCAGCTACTTTGAGCATTTTCATACCTTCTTCCCAAGTAAGCTTGAACGACTTGCGGATTGTTCGTCACTTTTTCATAACGCCCCTGGTCGAGCAATTTACCAAAATGCAGGACGGCAATCTCGTCGCAGATGCCTTTCACCAGCTTCATGTCGTGCTCAATCAAAAAAATGGTGTGCCCTTCTATTTGCAGCTGCCGGATCAGCTCCATCAGCTCATCGGTTTCAACCGGATTCAAGCCCGCTGCGGGTTCATCCAAAAAAATCAATTCCGCTCCTGTCGCCAATGCACGCATGATCTCGATTTTGCGCTGCAACCCTTGGGGCAGTTCCGAGGCGATTTCATCGCGGAGATGATCCATCTGATATTTTTGCAACAAAAAATCGACTCTTTGCTGCGCTTCCTGCTCCTGCTGCCGGTAGCGCTTCAGGCGGAAGAAAGCCTCGGCAAATTTGTACGTGACGCGATGATGAGTTGCCAGCAGGATATTGTCAAAAACGGATTGCCCCTGCAATAGACGGATGTTTTGAAATGTTCTGGATATACCGAGTGGTGCGATCTCATGAGCCTGCAGGGATGTGATCTCGTTGCCTTTATAAAACACCTCGCCACTGGTCGGGCGATAGATCCCTGTCAATAAATTGAACATGGTCGTTTTTCCTGCGCCGTTCGGTCCAATTAGCCCGAATATCTGCCCTGCTTTGATCGAAATCGAGACGTTATCTACCGCTGTCACCCCGCCGAAGCGGATCGTCAGTTCTCGGGTCTCTAGTAGTATGGATTGATTCATGGCGTCACACCTCCTTTTGTGCGGGTACCTTCCTACCTTTGGCTGTAGGCATCGCGAACCACCCTCTGCTTTTGCCCAATAGACCGCTGATTCCCTTCGGTGCGAAAATCACAATGATGACGATAAGTAGACCGTAGATAACCATCTGATACTGCGTGAACTCCCGCAGATATTCTGACAACATGGTGATGAACATGCCCCCGATAACCGAGCCAGCGATGCTGCCGACACCACCGATCAACAGCATGAGCAAAATGTTGACCGACATGGAAGATTGAAACGTTTCCGGACTTAAAAACAGGATAAAGTGTCCATAACATACCCCGGCCAGACCTGCGATTGCTGCGCTCCAAACAAACGCCCACACCTTGTAATAGGTAACGTTGACCCCCATCGACCTCGCCGTGATCTCGTCCGTCTGAATAGCAAGCAACGCGCGCCCCATCTTGGAAGCCTTGATCCTCGTTGACAAGTAGATGACAAGGAGGACAAGGCCTAGCAGCAAAAAGTAGTAGTCTATTTTGGCGCTGAAATCCATACCGAAGATTGGCTCAGGACGAGGAATACCGCCCAATCCCATCGGTCCTCGCGTCAAATCCACCCAGTTGTTGAAGATCAGATGGACGATCTCGCCAAACCCCAAAGAAGCGATCGCAAAATAGTGGCCTTTCAGCCGAAGAACTGGATAGCCGATCAAAAATCCAAATACAGCCGCCATCAAAATAGCCATCAGCATTGAGAGCCAAACGGGTATGCCTGACAAAGATAGGATGGCGGAACCGTAAGCGCCGATTCCGAAAAATGCAGCATGCCCGAGCGAGACCTGGCCCGCAAAACCGGTAATGATGTTCAAACTGAGCACGAGAATGATATTGATCGCAGCCATCACCATGATGTGAAGGAAGTAGTCGTTGTTCCAGACAAAGGGGAACACGACGAACGCGGCAAGGAGCAGCAGGAGCGCTTTCTTTTTCATCTACACCTTCTCCTGTACGTGTTTGCCGAATAAGCCCGCCGGTTTAAACAGCAACACCAAGATCATGATGACAAACGCAAACACATCCTTGTATTCAGAGGATAGGTATCCAGCGGCATACGTCTCTACTAGTCCGAGGATAAACCCGCCGGCGATGGCACCCGTCACATTGCCGATGCCGCCCAACAGTACAACAACGAATGCTTTCAAAGTAGCCGACACGCCCATCGTCGGATATACGCTGAATATGGGAGCCATCAATGTCCCTGCCAATGCTGCTAGCGCTGCCCCTACGGAAAAGGTGATGAACAGAACCGTGTTGGCTTTGATTCCCATCAGCTTTGCTGTCTCCATGTCAAAAGCGCAGGCCCGCATGGCCACCCCGATCTTCGTCTTTTGAATACCGTAATAGATGAGCGCAATCATGACGACGGCGACCACGACGACGAATAGCCGCTGCCCGTTGATGAAGACACCCCCGAGATTCAATTGAATGTCGGCAAAAGGAGATTGCATGTTGCGCGGGTCTGGACCCCAGATAAGCTGTACGCCATTTTGCAAAAGAATGGATACGCCAAGCGAACTGACCATGAGGTTGATCCGTGCGGAATGGCGCAGCGGATGGAACGCGAGCCGTTCCATGATGATGCCCAGGAGCGCTACGACCACCATCGAGATCGGTATCACTGCCAAATACGGCAGATCAAAGCTCTGGACAACTGACACCGACACAAACGCCCCGGCCATAAAAAGCTCCCCGTGAGCAAAGTTGGCCATATCCAGCATGCCAAGCACCAGTGTGAGTCCAAGTGCGATTAGAACATAGGTGCTTCCCATGACGAGACCATTGATCGTTTGCTGCAGAAACTCGATCATTTCGTGTGACTCTCCCTTCTGCTATTTCATATCTTTGTCGGAACCCATCACCACATACTTGCCGTTCTCGAGCTTTTCAAAAATCAGCATCTGGTAGGATTGGTTGTTTTCATTGAACGTTACGGGGCCGGTTACTCCCTGAAAATCTTTTAGCTGCTTCATCGCTTCCCGAATCTTTTCACGATCACCGCTTCCTGCCAGGCGGATCGCCTCAGCGAAAATCTGCATCGAGCCATAACCGTTGGCTACCTGCATGTCGGGATTTTTCCCATACTTTTGCTTATAGGTCTCAACCATCTTTTTTGAATTGGGGAAATAGTTGTAGTCTCCCGGCTCAAACGTACCGATGCTGATGATACCTTCTGCTGATTTGCCAGCCAACTCGATGAATTTATCATTAGCCAGTGACGCGAAGCCAAACAGCTGGGTGTTCATTCCCAAATCGCGTATCTGCTTGATGAGCTGTGCCCCTTCAGTGATATTTCCCGATATGAGGATCGCGCTCGGATTCAAGTTTTTGATTTTGGTCAGCTGCGGATAAAAATCTTTATCACCTTGCTTGTAAAATTCAAGAGACAATACGTTGCCGAGTCCCTCGTTCTCCATCGTTTTCTTGAACGCTTCGGCACCTGTCCGTCCAAAATCGGAGTTTTCCGCGATGATCGCGACGTCTTTCAGGTTCAGTTTTCCTGTGACGTACCTGGCCAAAGCTGGTCCTTGTTGTCCGTTGTACAGGGTGTAACGGAACATGTACGGATGCCCCGGTTCGGTAATGCTGTCAGCTCCCGAGGCAGGTGTCATATGAACGACCTTTTCGCGCTCGGTAACATCACGCATCGCTAGCGTATTGGATGAACTGTGGGCACCGATGATCGCCGAAACGTGGTCTTGAGTAATCAGCTTTTGCGCGGCATTTACGGCCTCGGCCGGAGTGCCTTTGTCATCTTCGTAAATGACCTCGATTTTCTTCCCGTTGATTCCTCCCTGTGCCGCAATCTCATCCAGAACCAGATCGATCCCCTGTTTGATCGTCGTACCGTAATACGCGGTAACTCCGGTCAGCGGGAGAACCGCTCCGATTTTAATCACATCTCCGTTTGCCGCATCTGAGCTTCCCGTGGAGCCAGCACCTGATGTTGCATGTCCGCTACATGCCGACAATACCATTCCCATCGATAGCAGCAGACCTGCTACCTTGCTCCCCATTTTTTTGTTCATATCGTTTCCCTCCTATTAAGGTTTGTTCATGATCACACTAGGTAAGCGCTTACCCCAAATGCCCAAGAGAAGCTGTCGCTCTTCTTCCATTTCGACAGCTTTTTGATGCAATCGTTACCCGATTTTATTGGAGAAACTTGCGAAGCACATTATGGGTAATTTTCTCGACGAATGGATTGACGCCTTTGATCCCGTATGCCCACTCCGTGCCACCGCTGTTGAATACCTTACCCAACCCTCTACAAAACGAAACCATCGTCGCATTTCCGTGGCGCAGCCGATTGCGATTTTCCGGCGTGTCCTCGCCGAGCACTTCACGCGCTGCCAGTGCGAGGTCACTCTCCCCAAGCAACAGATTCGTATAGCCACGATCCAACCGTTCGCCGAGGCTAGCAGGAGCCATCGCCAGAATATCCATATCGATCGGAGAGCCATCCTCTCCAGTCGGATAAGGCAGACCATCGCGGAACGTAAATGCACAGCCATCGTTTTCGTACCCGACGATTCCTTCCTCACTGCCCAATACATCCCCATATTCCAGCCCGGTTCCATCAAATGCCCAATGGTCTGGTCGATATATCGTATAGCCACCTGCTCCGCGCGGGACTGTCATGCCTGTTCGCGCATAGCCGCCGCGCGTCATCGAGACGCCTGTCAAACGATTCTCTGGACGGTTGATCGTCCGTGATGACCATAGCGTCGTCGCATATTTTTCCTCCGCTGTACCCATGACCGGGTCCTGCTGTGGTGCATCATACTTGTAGCAAACCATCGTCTTACCGTCGTCCTCATAACGCACCTGCCAAAACACGCTGTTGCCCGAGAACATCGCCAAACTGCCGCCGCGATCGATCCAATCCTCCAAGACATCTCTTTCCTGCCACGACCAGTACTCATCGTGACCGACGCTTAGATATAGCTGGTATGGCTCCAACAATTTCGGATCACGATCGAGATCATACTGGATCGCGTAGTCGACGTTGTAGCCGTTCTCCTCCAACCATTTGACGAAGATTTCTTCCCAACGTCCTGCAAATCCGCTCGCAACTGTCCAATAATCAACTTGCGCCTCAACGGAAAACGGGCGATATGGTCTGCCCTGCTGCTCCATCATTCCAGGCTTTTGTCCCGGAGCGAAAGCTGTGCGCGGAGCCCCTGGGAGCTTGCTTAGCAGACCAGGTTCAAACGGGCGCAAAATCGATGCACGATTCGCTTTTTGCGCATGAAAGTCGAATACCGCCTTGCTTGAGTACAAACTGCCGCCGCCCCAGCTGTTGTAGGCTAAGTACGTGTTAGTGCTCAAGACGAACAGCATCTTGGCGTCACGCCCCGGGTTCGCCGAGCGCAAGACGAAAAAGTGCTCGGATTCCCCCCATCGGCCCTCTACTCCATCCGCGCGAACAGTGATCTGGTAATAGCCCGAACGCCAGTCTACCGGTATGTCCATCGTGAAAGCTACAGGCCAGTCACAGCCGGTTTCATTCGCCTTTTCCGGGATCGAGTGCCATTCTCCCGATGATTCTCGTCTCTCCCAAACGACCTCACGTTTTGCCCCGAGCCTCGCAATTTCGATGGAATAATTCGATTGCTTGCATGAAATGTGGAAGGCCACAGTCTCGCCGGGTGCGTAGCTGAGATTGTCCGTGTAGCACCAGATCGCACCTCTTCGTTCGCTGTCGGCAGCAGGATTATGCTTGGATTCACTCACATCTTTCACCTCATTAGTGATCATGATCAATCGAGCGTTTAGTAGCCGAGCGATGTCTCAACTGCGTCAATCGCATCGGAGAAAATATCGATCATCTTTCCGATCTCTTCTTTTGTAATAATGAGCGGTGGCGCCATGACAATCGAATTTTTCCCCCCGTACGTAATCGGGCGAACGATCAAACCGCGGCGATAGCACTCCTCGATGACTTTGGGCGCTACATTCAGCGAAGGCTCAAAGCCTTTTGCGCTCTCCCTGTCTGCCAGCAGGTCGAAGCCACCAAGCAATCCCAAAGACCTACCGTTTGCGGCAATCATTTGTTTTTCTTCCAAATAAGCGAAGCCTTTTGCCAGTTCCCGTTCCATATTCTTCGCATTTTCCATCAGCTGCTCGTTCTCGACGATTTCGATGTTTTTCAAGGCAATCGCACATGCAGTTGGATGACCGCTGTACGTAAATCCGTGGAAAAGAGTTCCTTCCGAACGTTCAGCGAGTTCGTCTCGAATATACTCTCTCATGACGACGGCCCCCAGCTGTATGTACCCGCTCGTGATTCCTTTGGCGACCGTCATCAGATCGGGCACGACATTCCAGTTATCTACACCGAACCATTTTCCGGTTCGTCCGAAACCGCAAATGATTTCATCCATGATCATCATGATGCCGAACTCATCACATAGCTGACGAACAGCCTGCAAGTACCCATCTGGCGGAATGTTGACTCCCCCTGCTCCTTGGACCGTCTCCAAAATGACGGCAGCGACTGTTTCCGGCCCTTCCCGCTCAATGATACCGCGAAAGCTCCGAGGGTAATCCGGGTCCGTCGTGTCCCCACGTTCACAGTTGGTCAGGAACGGTTTGGCGTGAAGAAAGTCAGGGGCGTTGGAAGTTGATACGTCGTGGAATTGCGTGATCCCCGTCGCGCTGGTAGCCCCAATGGTAATCCCATGAAAGCCGAGGTCCATTCCAATGATCTTCTTACGTTCAGGCTGATTTTTTAATTTCCAGTAGTGCCTGACCAGCTTGAAAGCCGTATCGTTTGACTCGGAACCACCCGAGGTAAAAAAACTCACGTTGAGATCCCCCGGCGTCAGCGATGCGATTTTTTGCGCCAGGCGAATGACCGGCTCATGGGACAGATTGGCAAAGGATGAGCTGTACGCCAGCTTCTCCATTTGAGCCATTGCTGCTTCTCCCATTTCTTTGCGTCCGTGCCCGATGTTCACATTCCACAAGGAAGCCATCCCGTCAATGAAGCGCTTACCGTTCACATCAGTCAAATAAATGCCTTTTCCCTCTTTGATGATAAGCGTCGGTCCATTTTTTTGATGCTGCTGGATTGAAGAAGTCGGATGCAAATAGTGCTGCTTATCCAAACGAATCAATTCATCAATGTCCACACCGTTTTGCGTGACATGCTGCGTCATGTAAAGCCCCCCTGTTTTCCTGTTCAGTGATCGCTCATACGGTTCGTTTTCAAATCAAGGTAACCGCTTACCCTAATGAGAACATTCTATCCCAAATTTTCTGTCATTTCAACAATAAAAAAGAAATAATCGAAAAGTAAATCCGCCACTTAATTAAACATCTGGCTTCTGTACAATCATATATACAGATAATTGACCAATATCAATGGAGCACAGTAGGTAACTTAAGGTTAAGCGCTTTATCCTTCAAACCAAATGAAACACGCCATGGCATCCCTGCGTGTAGATGTAGTTGTTGATCCTATGCAGTTCTTGGATCAGAAAGAGTTAAGCCTCAGAAAAATAGGTTTTAGACTGATTACAATAAATGAAACAGCGGCGACCTCCCCTTCTCACAAGTAATGTTTTGCAAATCGAAATTACATGCATTTCTGCCCCCTTCATTTTTTATGGTAATATTTAGTGAAACAGTTGCCGCAAAACTCCCTGGCGATGGAGGTAGGTTTAGATGAACGGCAATACTGCAAAAGCAGTACTAATAATCTATATAATGCTTGCATTGATAGGAATCGCGAATTGGTTAATTGATTTAGGATAATCTTTGAAAACTATTTAACATCTAAAAGAACAAGTTGGATTAAGGATGTTAATTGCAGATTAAGAACAGCCTGATGATGATAAATAAGAGAGGTGTTCATTTAATGTATTACATACCATTTACTGACGAGTTAATCTCGGAGGCTGGGCAACTATTGTCCAAACGTCATTTACTAGATCGAGAAATCCTTCCGGTACTACCAATTGAATGTGAAAATGAAAATTATGCAACGACCGCTGTTAAAACGATATGGTCAAAACCAAACAGTGGCGGAATCGCAGCAATTGAAGATGGTAAACTAATCGGTTACCTAATTGGACAAAAAATCGAGAATCCTCTTCGGGATCGACATGTCTGGATTAATTTAGGAGGTCATGCAATTTCTTGCAAGAGCTCCGTTGAATTATATAGAGACCTTTATTCAGAGGCATCTCAACAATGGGTAGATGAGGGATATTTCAATCATTTTGCACTCATTCCTGCCAGTCAACCAGAAATTCTTCATTCTTGGTTTCGTTTAGGTTTTGGCTTTGAACAAACTCATGCATTACTCTCACTACTTGATCGGGAATTTCCCCTTCCCCTGAGCATTCCAGATGTTGAAATTCGCTTGGCATCGCCAGAAGATCGTAGTTTGGTAGAGGATATTGCAAATATTATAAGAACTCATCAAAATAAGGCACCCGTTTTTGGTTACTCTTTACGTGATGATCCTCAAGATTTACGGAAAGGTTATGCAGGACTCCTTGATGATCATGATGTCGATTTCTGGATCGCCCTAAAAGATGGAAGAATTGTTTCTTTTCAAGGATATTTCCCCTTAGATAAAAGTAAAGTAAATTTGAATGTGCCGGATCGTTGTGTTGAATTAGGAGTTGCTGGGACCCTAGATCAATGCCGGGGGCAGGGTCTTAATTATGCACTTACTCTACATGGACTTGCCCATGCAAAGGAAAAGGGATATGTCTATTGCATGACAGATTGGAGAGAAACGAATTTACAATCTTCACGTTATTGGCCTCGTCAAGGTTTCCTTCCTGTTTCTTACAGAGTTTCTCGCCTTATTGATAGCAGAATAACCTCGGTGAAAGAGTAGTTCCAAATCCCCCATCCTATTCGATATTTTTGTTTAGTCGACAAAGAAATAACAACACTACAAGCTGGCCCTCTTTCTCCTCGATTTAAATCTTTTGTTTTGGCTTTTGGGGACAGTTTCGGAGTTATGATTTCAGTTGAAATTGATTTCATCGAGTTTTTGAATGATGATGACCTTGCCTAACAATTTGAATTTTTTGTAACCGGAAACGTTAGAATCTTTTTAAAGCAGTTTTTCCTGAGGTGAATATCATGGTTAATTTAAATGAAGCTGTTTTTACAACAAAAGGCGTTGTTATAGATAAAAATCCAATTCTATATGTTTCACACGATGAAGATGATGGCGCCTGGCAATTCCATGATGGTTCAGATGTTGACATTGAGGGTTCGATGCTGGTTTCTTTCGGTGAAATTCTTGAATTGGACCATTCGGTATCCGACATTATTGATCTTCCCATCGGATGGATCGCCGAAAGAGAAGGTCCTGATGGTGTTTGGAGAAAATCGCCCATAGGTTAAGCCATTTAACATATATATTAATATTCACTTACAATATAATAAGAAGTAGATAAAGAAAGGGAATGGTCTACATGCTAAGATTAATTGAAAGCCGTAACGACGATGTTATAGCAGTAGAGATTAGCGAAAAGGTAACAAGGAAAGATTATCAAGAAATTGAAGGTGCTTTTCAAAAATTAGTTGATCGACATGGAAAAATAAAAGTGCTACTCACTTTAGGCGATTATACCGGTTTTTCTATGGATGTATTTTTAGCTAAACTCGATTTTATTAAAAAATTCTATCGATATTGTGATCGAATTGCGTTTGTAAGTAATCGTAATTGGTTAGCGAATATCGTTGATATCGAAAAGCATTTTATCAAAGCTAATGTCAAGCACTTCGAACCAGCTCAGCAAGACGAAGCTTGGTCATGGTTAGCAGAAAAATAATTAATCTTACTAGAAAACCGGATATATTACTAAAAAACTAGGAGCAGTTGCCGTAAACAAGCTGCTCCTTATTTCGTTTATATTATTATCGTTTGATTAAGCTGTTCTGCCCGTAATTGTAATGAACCTGCGATTGGGTCTGTCAAGAATTTTGTGTAAACCAACTCAACCAGTTGTATGAGAAGGTTTCATCCCCTATTCGAAAAATCTTTCTCCAGCCAATAGAGTCAAGGGCGTAAGGCAAAGCGAACCCTTGACTCTATTGGTACAGAGGAAGAGTATTTTTTTGGGGGGATGATGCCAATCATTTTTTA
>NZ_RHHQ01000026.1 GCF_003710825.1 Brevibacillus fluminis
AACCCTATCTGGTATTAGCATAAGTTTCCCTATGTTATCCCAGTCTTACAGGCAGGTTGCCTACGTGTTACTCACCCGTCCGCCGCTAGCCCCCGAAGGGACTCGCTCGACTTGCATGTATTAGGCACGCCGCCAGCGTTCGTCCTGAGCCAGGATCAAACTCTCCATTAAAGTTGAGTTGAAGCTGATTCCAAGACTTGCTTGGCTTGTTACATTATGTGATGTCACTTGGACAATCACGTTATCTTTTCGCTTTCGCTGTTCAGTTTTCAAAGAGCATTTTTGTCGAACAGATGTTACTTTATCACATTTGATTCGACAGAGTCAAGCTTTTTTCTCAACTCTTTTATTCATTTCGTGTCGCATCGTGGCGACATGAATTAATCTATCATATCCGAATAGCTAGAGTCAATACCTTTTTAAGAAAACTTCTATTTCATTCTTTTTCAAAACAAACAACGGTCTCCGAATACAACGGGTCACCTTACGTTGGAAGGTGACCCGTTCGTCGCATTTACCGACTATCGACGCTTCTGGAGCTCTTCTAAGACGCTGTCCAACGGCAGTTTTTGCTCGCGGAGCAGCACCAGCAGATGGAACAGCAAGTCTGCGGCTTCATATCGCAATTCTTCATGGCTGCGGTTTTTCGCTGCAATGATTACCTCAGCAGCTTCTTCGCCCACTTTTTTGAGGATCTTGTCGACTCCTTTTTCGAACAGGTAGGTTGTATAGGAGCCTTCTGGGCGCTCAGCTTCCCTCGAAGCAATCAAGCTTTCCAATTCGCCAAAAATCGCAAATCGGTCCGATTGCTTATCGTTGATCGCTTCAGCGGACTCCTCTCTTTCAGCGATCTCTGTAAAGCAGGAGTAGCTTCCCGTGTGACAAGCCGGTCCATTTGGCACCACCTTAATCACAAGCGCATCGCCATCACAATCGTAGCTGATAGAGGTGACTTTCTGCGTATTCCCCGAAGTAGCTCCCTTATGCCAGAGCTCTTGGCGTGAACGACTCCAAAACCAGGTTTCACCGGTCTCGATTGTTTTCTGCAACGATTCTTTATTCACGTAAGCCAGCGTAAGGACTTCTTTGCTCAATGCATCTTGCACGATCGCTGCAAGCAGTCCTTGCTCGTCAAAACGCAGGCTCTCCCACGGTATAGTCACTGTCATGGCCGCACCACGACTCCCTTCTCTATCAGATGACTTTTCACAGCTGCAATTGATGTTTCTTCATAGTGGAAGATGGACGCAGCGAGTGCAGCATCCGCTTTTCCCTCCGTCAGGACAGCCGCGAAATCTTCCGCTGCTCCTGCCCCACCGGAAGCAATTACCGGTATGCCCACCGCCTCTGAAACCGCTCGAGTCAACTCGATGCCAAAGCCTTTCTTTTCCCCGTCATCATCCATGCTGGTCAGGAGAATCTCGCCAGCGCCCAGACGTTCCGCTTCCTTCGCCCACTCAATGACATCGCGGCCCGTCCCATTGCGGCCGCCGTGGGTGAACACTTCCCATTTCCCTTCCGCGATGCGGCGGGCGTCAATGGCTACCACAATGCACTGCGCACCGAACACAGCTGAGCCCTCGGAAATGAGCTCCGGCCGCAAGACTGCCGCCGTGTTCAGCGATATTTTATCTGCACCTGCACGAAGAATTCGCTTCATATCTTCTACACTATTGATTCCGCCTCCGACAGTAAACGGAATCGTGATGTTGGCTGCCGTTCGTTCGATCACGTCCACCATCGTTTTGCGCCCCTCATGGGAAGCGGAAATATCAAGGAAAACCAGTTCATCGGCACCCTCTTGGCTATATTTTTCGGCAAGCTCAACCGGATCCCCGGCATCGCGCAAGCCTAAAAATTGCACGCCTTTGACGACGCGCCCATCTTTCACATCTAAACAAGGAATGATGCGTTTGGTCAGCATGCTACACACTCCCATTCATCCGGACAAGCGTCTCAGCCAGGTTGATCGCATCGGTGTAGAGGGCTTTGCCTACGATTGCTCCGCCCACGCCATCCGCTGCATAGTTTGCCAACGCAAATAAATCCTGCTCAACGCTCACACCGCCGGAAGCGATGACCTGTTTGCTGGTCGCACGCGCGAGGCTGACGATCTCCTCGATATTCGGCCCGGTTAGCGTTCCGTCGCGAGAAATGTCTGTATAAATAAAAGTTTCTGCTCCCAGCTGCACCAATTCTCGTGCAAGATCCTCTGCTTTTACATCGCTTGTTTCCAGCCATCCGCGCGTGGCGACAAAGCCTTTGCGGCAATCCAGGCCAATGGCGATCTTATTGCCGTATCGGGACAACGCTTGTTCCATGAAGGCCCGGTTCTCCAATGCAGCGGTGCCGATAATGACGCGAGCGACGCCACCTTCCAAATAAGCGGCAACATCATCAAGCGTCCGGATGCCTCCGCCGATCTGCACCGGCACATCGACAGAACGAGCGATCGAAAGCACCAGTTCTGCATGCACAGGCTGCCCTGCTTTCGCACCGTCCAGATCGACGAGGTGGAGCCAATTCGCTCCTTGCTCAACCCACTGCTTGGCCACATCGAGTGGCGACTCCCCATATACCGTTTCCTGTGCATAGTCTCCCTGGAACAGCCGCACGCATTTTCCGCCACGAATATCGATGGCTGGATAGATGGTAAAACTCACGTTGTAACCCCCTCACATTGTTTCGCAAAGTTGTCCAGCAGCCGCATTCCCGTATCACCGCTCTTCTCCGGGTGGAACTGCATGCCATATACATTTCCGCGACCTACGATGGCCGTCACATCCTGAAAATAATCAGCTGTTGCCAGCAGAACGTCGTCACTGTTAACACGCACATGGAATGAGTGAACAAAATAGACATAATCGCCATCCTTCACTCCATCAAGAAGCGGATTCGCGTCTTTTTTCAACGACAGCCGGTTCCATCCCATGTGTGGGATTTTATAATCACCTTGAAAACGGACCACTTCCCCGGAAAGCAGGCCAAGACCTTCATTCGAGCCATGCTCTTCGCTGCGCGAGAACAAGAGCTGCATGCCCAAACAAATGCCCAGTATAGGCTTGCCGCTCGCCGCGTAGTCTCGTAGTGCCCGATCCAAGGAAAGCTCACGAATGTTGCGCATCGCATCTCCAAATGCACCTACTCCAGGAAGCAAAAGTCCGTCGTAGGCGGACAGCTTTCCAGCATCGGTGACAAATTCGTAGTCATAGCTAAGACGTTCTAGCGCCTTGCTGATGCTGAACAGATTGCCCATTCCATAGTCAACGATCCCGATCATGTTACAATACCCCTTTGGTTGACGGCACGCCCTTGACGCGCGGATCAATGGAAGTGGCCTCATCCAATGCGCGGCCCAACGCTTTAAAGATCGCTTCAATCATGTGGTGCGTATTTTGACCGTAGTGCAGGATCACATGCAAATTCATTCTCGCTTCCAGCGCGAGCTTCCACAGAAATTCATGGACCAGCTCGGTCGGAAATTGGCCAACCTGCGTGGATGGATAGGCTGCGCGGTATTCCAGATGCGGACGGTTGCTCAAATCGATGACCACCTGTGCCAGCGACTCATCCATAGGGACAAACGCGTTGCCATACCGCTTGATTCCTTTTTTGTCGCCAAGCGCTTCCCGCAGCGCCTGCCCCAAGCAAATACCAATATCCTCGACCGTGTGGTGGTAGTCGATTTCGATGTCCCCTTTTGCCACAATATCCAAATTGAACTGCCCGTGCTTGGCGAACAAATCCAGCATGTGATTGAGAAACGGAACATCCGTCTCCAAGCGGTTTTTCCCTTCGCCATCAATGCCAAAGCCAAGCGTGATGTCCGTTTCATTTGTTTTGCGGCTGATGCGGGCGGATCGATTGACTGCTTCCATGATTGTTCTCACTCCTGTTTTTTCTATAGGTCTTTTAATCGTTCTTCTATCGCACGCGCATGGGCCGACAAACCTTCCTGCTCGGCCAGCGCCATGATTTTTTTGCCGTTGCGCGCCAAATCTTGTTTGCTGTAAGATACGACGCTCGATTTTTTGACAAATTCGTCCACAGACAAGCCAGATGCGAACCGCGCTGCACCATTGGTCGGAAGCACGTGATTCGTTCCGGCAAAATAGTCGCCTACAGGTTCTGAACTGTATTCTCCGAGGAAAATGGCTCCTGCATTCTCCACTTTGCCCATTTGTTCAAATGGATTTTCGATCAACAATTCCAAATGTTCAGGTGCCAGTCGATTTACGACATTAAAGCCGGCGTCCAGATCGTCAACCAGACAAATCGCTCCGTGATTCCGTATGGAGGCCTCGGCAATTTCACGTCTTGGCAGCAGTGCAACCTGCCGCTCAATCTCGATCGCCACTTGCTCTGCTAGCTTTTTCGAGTTCGTGACCAATACAGCCGAAGCCAGTGGATCATGCTCGGCTTGCGACAGCATATCGGCAGCCACATAGCGTGGCTTTGCTGTTTCGTCGGCCAACACGACGATCTCGCTTGGCCCTGCAACCATGTCGATATCGACCAGTCCATACACTTCCCGTTTGGCCAACGCTACATAAATGTTACCCGGTCCAACGATTTTGTCGACGGCAGGAACTTGCTTTGTCCCATATGTGAGCGCTCCGATTGCCTGCGCCCCACCCATTTTGTAAATCTGCTTCACACCCGCAATTTGCGCTGCCGCCAGGATCGCAGGATTGATCGTTCCGTCTTGGCTAGGCGGTGTCACGATAATGATTTCTGCTACACCTGCGATTTGGGCCGGAATGGCATTCATCAAAACGGAAGAAGGATACGCAGCAGAGCCGCCTGGAACGTACAGCCCGACTCGCTTCAGCGGCCGGATGATCTGACCTAGCAACGTGCCGCTCTCTTTGGTCGTGAACCATGATTGCCGAACCTGTCTGGCGTGGAAATCACGGATGTTTTGCGCCGCCTCGTTGAGCGCTTCCAGCACCAACGGATCAAGCTGCCCTGCCGCTTGCGCGATTTCCTCTTCGGTTACCCTGAACTGTTCCAGCCTGACCCGGTCAAAACGCTCCGTGTATACCCGTACCGCCTCGTCCCCTTCTTCCTTTACGCGCAACAGAATCTCTTGCACAGCACTTACCTGCGTTTCCGTGCCGCTATCGATGCTGCGTCTCGTATCGAAATTGGTTGAGCTGACAATTTTAATCACGTCGTCCCCACTCCTACTTCCGCTTTGGAATTACTTGCAAAAATTTGTTGGCAATGTCATCGACCGCTTCGCTTTTCATCCGGTAGCTGGCGCGGTTTGCGATAAAGCGTGTGGTGATTTCGCAAATATGCTCCATCTCAGTAAGTCCGTTCTCCCGCAACGTTTGGCCTGTGGAAACAATGTCCACAATCCGGTCAGCCAATCCGATCAGCGGCGCGAGCTCAACCGAGCCATTCAGCTTGATGACTTCCACTTGTTGGCCCTGCTCACGGAAATAGCGGCTGGCGATGCGCGGATATTTCGTCGCAACGCGCGGGGCCTCAACTGGCTTCCAGTCAGGCAAGCCAGCAACCATCATCCGACAGTAGCCGATCTGCAAATCAAGCAACTCGTATACGTCCCGCTCCTCTTCCAACAGCACGTCCTTACCGACCACCCCAACGTCTGCGACGCCGTATTCCACATACGTCGGAACGTCTGTCGGCTTGGCTAAAATAAATTCGAGCTGCGCCCCCTCTACAGGGATGATCAGTTTGCGGGATTCCTTCAAATCAGCGGTCACATTCAACCCCGATTGCTGTAAAAAGACGAGTGACTCCTCGAAAATACGACCTTTCGGCATCGCAATCGTCAGCTTCTGGTCATTGATTCCCCGTGTCATGAATTCCCCTCCTGCGCCACCAAGTAGATCGTCTCGCAATTTCCGCGCTGTTCGAATGGAGCAAGCGTTTCGCCATCGACCAGCAAATGGGTGATGACCACATTTCCTTCCTTGCGCAGCTGCTGTGCCATCGTCACAGCCCGCTCACGGTTGTCAGCCGCGTATCCAATGACGGTTGTCTTTTTTTCCACGCCTTGTTCAAAGGCTGTCACCTGCATCAGCCGATCCATTTTGATGGCAAAACCTGTTGCCGGAGCTGGTCGCCCAAACTGGTCGAGCAATTTGTCATAGCGTCCTCCAGTAACCAACGGAGAACCAAGGTCTGCCGCATATCCTTCGAACACAACGCCGGTGTAATAGTTGAGATTGCTGATCAAGTTGAAATCCAGTAAAACGTGCTCGGTGACACCGTAGGCTTCAAGCGCCTGCCAGAGCGATTCGATCGTTTGGACCGCCTTGCGCGCCTTGCCGTTGATCGTCAGCTCACGCGCCTCCGCGATTTTTGCCTTGCCGCCGCGCAAGTTCAAGATGGCATGCAGCCGCTTGCGATCCTGGTCGCCAATATCCACCGTGTCTGCCAAATGGCGATAGCTGACATAGTCGTTGTCATGTAAAAAGCGGCGGAACTTCTCATGGATGATCGGATCGGTAATGATTTCGTCCAAAAGCCCGTCGAGAAAATCGACATGGCCGATTGCGATCTTGATCGGCGAGACGTTCGCAGCTTGCAGGCAATAGATGGCGATCGCAATCGCTTCCGCATCAGCATCCACCGAAGCGTCACCAATCAGCTCCACGCCGGTCTGGAAAAATTCCGCATTGCGCCCCGCTTCTTTTTCCTGCGCACGGAACACATTCGCCTGATAGAACAAACGGATCGGCAGCGATACATCTTTATATAAGGAGGATACGACACGCGCGATCGGTGTCGTCATATCCGGCCGGAGAACGACGGTATGCCCTTGTTTATCCAACAATTTAAACATCCGGTCAGCCAATGTCGCGCTTGCCAACCCGACGGTGTCGTAATATTCCAACGATGGAGTGGCGATTTCTTCATAGCCCCAGCGCTCGATACAATGCTTCAATGCCGCTTCCAGATGCCGTTGTTTCGCCAACGACTCAGGCAATATGTCCCGCATGCCCAGCGGTTTTTCGAATACCAACGGCTTAGACATTGAAAATTTCCCCTCCGAATGCTTTACTTCTCTAACAAGATAAAGCGTTTTGTGTTAGACACACTTTATCACGTTATCAGAATACAGTCAACATGATACGGAAAAACACGGCTTTTGCTTGCATAAGAAAAACTTCTTTCAGAAGTTTTTTCAAGAAGCAGATCCTTCGATCTGTGGAAGTTTTCCTTCCGCTCCAGAATTTATAAGCGCATGCACTTATAAATTCTTATACGATGAAAAAAAAGGAGAGAATCAGTTCCCTCCTTTTTACAAAACTACAGTTCTTTGATGATTTGCATCGGATTGCCCCCGACAAACGTACGAGCCGGGACATCTTTATGCACAACGGTTCCCGCTGCCACAATCGCTTCGTCGCCAATGGTTACCCCTGGGAGAATCGTGCAGTTCGCTCCGACCAGCACCTTGCTCCCAATCCAGACATCCCCTAATCGATACTCGTCGACCAAGTATTCATGGGCCAGAATCGTCGTATTGTAGCCGATCACGCAATCGTCGCCAATCTTGATCCGCTCCGGAAACATAATGTCCATCATGACCATCAGTGCGACCGCCGATTGGCTCCCGATCTCCATGCGCAGAAAGGTACGATACAGCCAATTTTTCCAAGAAAGAATGGGACAATAGCGGGCCATCTGTATGACGGTAAAGTTTTTCATCACTTTCCAAAAGCTCACTGTCTTGTATAGCTGCCACAGCGGGTTAGCACCGTTCACCGTGTAGCGTTCCGTGTTACGAGGCATAGGTTACTTACGCTCCTTCACTCTCAATAGATGTCGGAATCCACATCCTCGATGGTATCGGTCAGCCGTCTGGAGAACGTCATCGCTGCGTTGTAGCCCATCCGTTTCAACCTGAAGTTCATTGCAGCCACCTCAATGATAACCGCCAAGTTACGGCCCGGGCGAACCGGCACGGTAAGAATCGGAATCTCGGTATCGATCAGCTTGAAGCGCTCTTCATCCAGCCCCAGCCGCTCGTACATTTTGTGCTCTTCCCACAGCTCCAGGCGCACGACCATCGCGATGTTTTTGGCGTTGCGCACGGCCCCCGCCCCGAACATTGTCATGACGTTGATGATGCCGACGCCGCGAATCTCCAGCAAATGCTGAATCAGCTCGGGCGCACTGCCGATGAGCTGCCCCTGTTGGGTCTGCCTGATCTCGACCGCATCGTCCGCCACCAGCCTGTGCCCGCGCTTGACCAGCTCGAGTGCCGTCTCACTTTTCCCGATACCGCTTGAGCCCATGATCAAGACGCCGACACCGTAAATGTCCGTCAATACGCCATGAACCGTGGATGTCGGCGCAAGCTTATTCTCTAAAAAGTTCGTTAACTTACTGACCAAACTGGTCGTCGCCAAAGGCGATTGGAGAATCGGGATGTTCTTCTCGTTGGAAACTTCAATCATCTCGGGCGCTACATCTTGATTGCGGGATACGCAAAGACAAGGCGTATTGTCCTGCATTAGCAAGCGCATCCGTTCCAAGCGTACCTCCCTGCTCAACGTGGAGAAAAACTCAATCTCCGAGATTCCCATCAGCTGGATTCGCTCAGAAGCATAGTGCGGAAAGTAACCGGCCAATTGCAGGCCCGGACGGCTAAGGTCGGTCACGGTAATTTCGCGACCTAGGCCTTCCTCTCCACTCAAAACTTTCATATGAAAATGTTCGACCACATTACTTACCTTAGTTTTGCGCATCTCTTTTTCCCCTTCTTTCGAGAAAAACGACTCGACGTTTTTCGTTCACGTGGATAAGACCATTGCCTGCAGCATGCGTTTCCTCTTCTGTCAGTATCACATGTGTTTCAGGCTCCACTTTTTATTATGTATATTGTAGCGAAATGGTAGCCCTAGCTACAACTACTTGATTTTCAGCGGAAATGGATATCGTTTACATAACCCGACTTTTCGCCTAAGATTAAAAAGACGGCCATCTGGCACTCCATCCATTACTATACATAAAGATAATTTGCACCAGATAGAAAGAACGGGGGCAAGAAAGTGGACATACTTTATAACTACTTATTCATTGACTTGCCAGAGGCGGTTATTGCACTCATGGCGGGAATGGCTGTTTTTAATTTATTTGTCTATCGCTCTAATGTAAAAAAGTATGTTTGGGTATCATTGCTATACTCCGCAGCAACAACTTTGATGACAGCACTAGACTCACCATACCAATTAAAAGTATTACTTTTGTTCTTTTGGATGAGTCTACTTATCTACTTCTTTTTTCAGTTCCCCCTAGGAATTACGGTCAGTATTACCACCTGCTCATTCATTTTTCTCATTTCGTCAGAATTTTTTATAATACTTCTGTTCCAAATTATAAATATTAACCTAGAAACACTGCTGGATACTCCTATTTTACTATTTTCGGCTGTTTGGCTGTATTTGCTTCTTCTGCTGACCATGATTTTTGTTATGAGAAAATTTAGTTTTGATATTAGAAGGTTAATACCTAAAACTAATCTGAGTAGAATTTTAGTACTTTTATTGCTCGTTGGCTGTGTTGAATTTTTATTGATTCTTACACTCAATACTGCTTTTGTCATTCAGAAGTATAATCCTACTTTTCTATACAATGCGGTTTACACCAACTTAGAGTTTTATCACGCCTTAAGCTTAGCCCTCTTTATCTTGCTAGTCATTTTATTTTGGAAGTACTTGTCATTAGCTCTAAATCGAGTTGAAGTAGAAACGGAGAAACCCTATCTACAAAACATCCAGGATCTCGTAACAGCTATCCGTTCGATCAAACATGATGCGGTCAATCACTATACAGCTTTGGATGGTTTTTTGAAAGTCGGAATGCATGATATGGCCTCTGATTATATCCAACATTTGCTCCGGGAGGCAACTGATTTAGTACAAGTAGTCGAAGGCGTCAAAAGTCCAGCAATCTCGTCCCTGCTACATTCCAAGATGGCCATTTGTGTTGCCAACCATATAACCTTTACGATTCGAATTCATACTTCTAAACAATTCGATCAGATGAAGTCGAAGGATCTAACCGCTCTCTTGGGGAACATGCTGGATAATTCAATTCGCGCTAGCCTTGAGGAACCAGATTCTAATCGTTATATCTTGCTAGAGTGGGGAGAAACTGAAACGGAGTATTACTTATTAATTGAAAACAGTGGTCCAACTATTCCTCCTGATAAACTAGAACAAATTTTCAATCTTAATTACACGACAAAATCTAACGGAATTGGAGGAGTTGGGCTAGCAGTTGTAAAAAATGTAGTTAACCAGTACGATGGCGCAATCACCTCATACTCAGAGAATGGTATCACGAGATTTCGAGTCGTCCTATCTAAGTAAAGGGGGAGTCCGAATGAGTTGGAGTGAAAAAGTATCCATTCGAATCGCAAGAAAACTAATTCCTGCAGAGTCTACATTTACGGTTGGTCAAGTATCGCATGGTATTGAGCTTTTTTTGCTGTATATTCTAACGATTACATCAATCATAATATGTTCCTTCATTTTTGGCTTCCTAAACGAGGCTCTCATCTTGTCACTCTCTTATTTTCTTTACCGTAACTTTACCGGTGGGGTGCATTTACAAAATTCTTTATCATGTTTCATTGTAGGTAATTTGCTAGTCTTGCTTATTTCTTATTTCGCTTCCATCCTTTCATTCGGGCATAACACAGCTTTAGTCGTTTTCCTTCTCTTTCTGTTTTCTTTCTTAATTAATCTGCGATACGCACCTGCTGAGCATACATACAACCGTGTTTCCGATAAGATTAAACGAAGAAACAAGAAAATTGTAATATTTTTACTATTTTTCGGTTGCGCCCTCTCCCAAATTTTGATATATTCTGAATATAAACAATTTGCATTATCTATCAGCTTCTCCGTAACTCTTCAAGCTTTACTCTTACACCCGTTTGCGTTTAGGTTGGTTAAACGTCTCGAAAATTTATTTACGAGAAAGGGATGAAGGGAAATGTTTAAGCGGTTAGCGGTACTCTCATGCAGTTTTTTCGCAATGTTATCCTCAATTAGTTTTGCTGGAATTATGTGCACTGGGTTTTTACACGAACCTAAGCCACCTCATCTCAGAGGCGAATAACAGTCTTTTAAAAAAAGCGTCCTGCCCCATCGGCAGAACGCTTTTTCTATTTTTCCTCGCATTTTTTATTAGTCAGACTTGCTCGTAATCTGCTCAATGCACCAGCCGAATAAACTCATCAGTGCTGCGGCCAAGACGGTTGTGATGAAGGAGTCTGGCCATGGGCCGACTTCGAAGCCTTCGATCAGGTAGGCCGTCAATGCGAACGTAATCGCATTGACGACGAACCAGAATAGGCCGAGCGTCAGCCAACGGAATGGCGTGGTGAAGAAGTTTAAGATCGGGCGAATCAGCGTGTTTACGATGCCTAAGATAAACGCGGCCAGGACGGCTACGCCGTAGCCTGTCACCTGAATGCTTTGGAAAAGCCAGCTAATGAAAAGAAGCGCTGCTCCATTCAGGAGCAGGCGGATGATCCAGCGAAACATTCGTTATCACCCCGTGACAAGCTGCTCGATTCGTTGTTGCGTCCGCTTGCGGTCACGCTCGAGTATCGGTTCCAAATATTGACCAGTGTAAGAGCCCTTCACCTTAACCACGTCTTCCGGCGTACCCGTCGCAACAATGTGTCCGCCGCGGGTACCGCCTTCTGGTCCCAGGTCAATAATATGGTCGACTGTCTTGATCACGTCGAGATTGTGTTCGATGACCAACACGGTATCGCCGTTTTCGACAAGTCGTTGCAGCACTTTGAGTAAACGATCGATGTCGTCAGTATGAAGCCCTGTCGTCGGTTCATCCAAAATATACAGGGTACGCCCTGTGCTTCTGCGGTACAGCTCGGAAGCGAGCTTAACCCGCTGCGCCTCCCCGCCGGACAGTGTAGTAGCCGGCTGCCCCAGTTTCATGTAGCCCAACCCAACATCCAACAGTGTCTGAATTTTGCGCTCGATGCGCGGCAAGTTCTTGAAGTACTCCAAGGAATCCTCCACCGTCATCTCCAAGACGTCGGCAATGCTCTTGCCTTTGTATTTCACATCGAGTGTTTCCCGATTGTAGCGCTTGCCGTGGCAAACCTCGCACGGTACGTAGACGTCAGGTAGGAAGTGCATCTCGATTTTGATGATGCCATCGCCGCTGCAAGCCTCGCAGCGCCCACCTTTGACGTTAAAGCTGAATCTGCCTTTTTTGTAGCCGCGCACCTTTGCCTCATTCGTGGAAGCGAACAGGTCGCGGATATCATCGAATACGCCGGTGTAGGTAGCCGGATTGGAACGCGGCGTGCGGCCGATTGGCGACTGGTCGATATCGATCACCTTGTCGAGATGCTCAAGTCCGGTCAGCTTACGGTATTCACCCGGCTTGGCTTTGGCCTTGTTCAGCTCGCGCGCTAGTGCTTTATGCAAAATCTCATTAATGAGCGTACTTTTCCCGGAACCGGATACGCCGGTGACAGCGACGAAAATACCCAACGGAATATCGACGCTGACGTTGCTCAGGTTGTTCTCCTTCGCCCCTTCGATGCGCAGCTTTTTGCCGTTTGGCTTGCGACGCTCCGGAGGTACGGCGATGAACTTGCGACCGCTCAAATAGGCACCGGTCAGCGAATTCGGGTTTTCCATCACTTCTTGCGGTGTTCCTTCTGCAATTACCTGCCCGCCATGGATGCCCGCTCCCGGTCCGATGTCGATGATATAATCGCACGCCATCATCGTATCCTCGTCATGCTCGACGACGATGAGCGTATTACCGAGGCTGGTCATGTGTTCGAGCGTCTTGATCAGACGTGCGTTGTCCCGCTGATGAAGACCGATGCTCGGCTCATCTAGAATGTAAAGTACTCCCATCAAGCTGGACCCGATTTGGGTTGCCAAGCGGATGCGCTGCGCCTCTCCCCCGGACAGCGTGCCAGCTGCTCGGCTCAATGTCAGGTAATCCAAGCCGACATCGATCAGAAACTGCAAGCGCGCTTTGATTTCCCTGATGATCAAATTCGCGATTTTGGCGTCCTTCTCATTCAGATCAAGGCCGCTCGCAAACCGATGGGCATCCGCGATCGACAAATCTGTCAGCTCGGAAATGGTGCGCTCCCCTACTTTCACAGCGAGGCTTTCCTGCCGCAAACGCTGCCCTTTGCACACCGGGCACGGCTTTTGGCTCATGAAGCCTTCGATCTGTTCGCGGATGAAATCTGAGCTGGTTTCCAAATGGCGGCGCTGCAGGTTGGGGATGACCCCTTCGAACGGAACAACCGCTTCCCGCACTTGGCCGAATTCATTTTCATAACGGAAATGAATCTTTTCTCCTTCGGAACCATACATAACAATCTGCACATGCTCAGGCGGAAGCTCCTCCATCGGAACATCCATGCGAATGTTGAAATGACGGCAAGCCGACTCCAGCAGCTGTTGATAATACGTCGATGACTTAGGTTCCCAAGCCTCGATCGCCCCTTCTTCCATCGATTTGGTCATATCAGGTACGACCATGTCGGGGTCAACCTCCAGCTTCACACCCAGCCCGTCGCATTCCGAACAGGCGCCATACGGGCTGTTGAAGGAGAAAATACGCGGCTCCAGATCGCCGATCGAGAAGCCGCAGACCGGGCAAGCGTGCTTTTCGCTGAACAATAGCTCCTCCTGATCGATCACGTCCACGATAACTTTACCATCAGCCAGTCGAAGCGCCGTTTCCAGGGAGTCAGCCACCCGCGAATGTGCATCCGGCTTTACCACGATCCGGTCAATTACAACCTCGATGCTGTGCTTTTTGTTTTTCTCCAGCTTGATTTCCTCTGACAAGTCCCTCACTTCACCATCCACGCGCACGCGCACGAACCCTTGCTTGCGGATGTCTTCCAGCAGTTTGACATGCTCCCCCTTGCGCCCTTGGACAAGCGGCGCGAGGATTTGCATGCGGGTCTTTTCAGGGAATTCCATGATTCGGTCAACCATCTGCTCGACGGTTTGCGACTGGATTTCGATGCCGTGCTCCGGACAAACCGCTTTTCCAATCCGCGCATACATCAGACGAAGGTAGTCATAAATCTCCGTGACGGTACCTACGGTCGAGCGCGGATTGCGGCTTGTCGTTTTTTGGTCGATGGAGATCGCCGGAGACAGCCCCTCGATCGAATCCACATCCGGCTTATCCATTTGACCAAGGAATTGCCTCGCATAAGCGGAGAGAGACTCTACGTACCGCCGTTGCCCCTCGGCATAAATGGTATCGAAAGCGAGCGATGATTTACCGGAACCGGACAAGCCGGTTAAAACGACAAACTTGTCGCGTGGTATCACCACATCTACATTTTTCAGATTGTGTGCACGTGCTCCTTTTACGACGATATGCTCTAGCGGCATGAAGTAGTTCTCACTCCTTAAAGATCAGCTTTTAGTTCCAATATCAAGTCACGAAGCTCGGCCGCCCGTTCGAACAACAGGCTGCGCGCTGCTTCCTTCATCTCTTCTTCCATTCGCGCGATCACCTCTAGGCGATCTTTTTTCGGCATCTTTTTAAATTCAGCATGCGGCAGGTAATCGGCCTTTTCCTCGGCGACGCGGGTCGCCTCGATCACCTCGCGCACCGCTTTCTTGACAGTCTGCGGCGTGATGCCGTGCTGCTCGTTATATGCGGTCTGGATGGCGCGGCGACGCTCTGTCTCGCGTATGGCAGCCGCCATCGAATCGGTCATTTTGTCAGCGTACATGACGACGCGGCCCTCGGAGTTGCGCGCGGCGCGGCCGATCGTCTGGATCAGCGACCGCTCGTTGCGCAAAAAGCCTTCTTTATCCGCATCGAGAATCGCGACCAACGATACTTCCGGCAAGTCCAAGCCTTCCCTCAGCAGGTTGATCCCGATCAGCACATCGAATTCGCCCAATCGCAGCGAACGCAAAATCTGCATCCGCTCGATCGTTTTGATGTCCGAGTGCAAATAGCGCACCTTGATGCCGATTTCCTTCAAGTAATCCGTCAGGTCCTCCGACATCTTCTTGGTCAGCGTGGTGACGAGAACGCGCTCGTTTTTGGCAATGTTCGCCTGAATTTCCCCGATCAAATCGTCGATCTGTCCCTTGATTGGGCGAACCGTGATCGTCGGATCGACCAAACCAGTCGGCCGAATCACTTGTTGGACCATTTCCGGAGAATGCTCTTGCTCGTATGGTCCCGGGGTCGCGGAAATGTAAATCAGCTGGCTTGTCTTTTCTTCAAACTCCTGGAACTGCAGCGGGCGGTTGTCCTTCGCGGATGGCAGACGGAAGCCGTGCTCAACCAGCACGTCCTTGCGCGCGCGGTCCCCGTTATACATTCCCCTGATCTGCGGCAGCGTCATATGCGACTCGTCGATCATAATGAGGAAATCTTTCGGGAAGTAATCGAGCAGCGTATAAGGCGCATGCCCTGCTGGCAAGCCGGTCAGATGGCGGGAATAGTTTTCGATTCCAGAGCAGAAGCCCATCTCCATCATCATCTCAAGGTCATAGCGGGTGCGCTGCTCCAAACGCTGCGCTTCCAGCAGCTTGCCTGCTGCGCGGAACTCCGCGAGCCGCTCCTCCAGCTCGGCCTGGATGTTTTCGATGGCGCGCTTCATTTTTTCCTCGCCAGTGACATAGTGGGAAGCCGGAAAGATCGCCACATGCTCGCGCTGCCCCAGCAGCTCGCCTGTCAGCACATCGATCTCGGTAATCCGTTCGATCTCATCGCCGAAAAACTCGACGCGGATCGCCTGATCGCCATGTGAGGCTGGGAAAATTTCTACCACATCGCCGCGCACGCGAAATGTACCGCGAACGAAATTGATGTCGTTGCGGTCATATTGGATGTCGATCAGCCGGTGAAGCACTTCTTCACGGCTTTTTTCCATGCCGACACGGAGTGACAAAAGCAAATTGCGGTACTCTTCCGGCGAACCCAAGCCATAGATGCAGGAGACTGATGCGACGATGATGACATCCCTGCGGTCAAACAATGAGCTTGTTGCCGCATGACGCAGCTTGTCGATCTCGTCATTGACGCTCGAATCTTTTTCAATAAAGGTGTCTGACTGGGGAATATATGCTTCAGGTTGATAGTAGTCGTAGTAGCTGACAAAGTATTCCACCGCATTGTTGGGGAAAAACTCCTTGAACTCTGCGCATAGCTGAGCGGCCAGCGTCTTGTTGTGGGCGATGACCAGCGTCGGCTTGTTCACCTGCGCGATCACCTGTGCGGCCGTAAAGGTTTTACCCGTCCCCGTTGCGCCCAGCAGCGTCTGATGGCGCTTGCCAGCATTCACGCCGGCAACCAGTTCGGCAATCGCCGTCGGTTGGTCACCGGACGGCTGATACTCGGAAACCAATTGAAAACGTTCCATGTTCCGTTCCTCTCCTTGTATCGTCTCATTCACCATTATAGCACAAAAAATACAAATTTAAGCCATTTATTCGAACAAACGTTTGTCTAAGTGTGCAATAGGGTTCTTCCGATAATACAAACATGAGCTAGTGTCTATGAAAAGGGGAGCATCCATGGCGGATTCCGTTACTAATAAAGTATATGTACCTGAACAATATAGCTATAAAAACCAAAAAGAAGCCGATGCGAGCGGCTTGAATTTTGACTCCAACTCTTTCATGAAGCTGTTGATCGAACAGTTGAAAAACCAGGACCCTCTCTCACCGATGGATAACCAGCAGTTCGTGCAGCAAACATCACTGATGGCGATGGTAGAGCGGTTGACGAAAATGGAAGAGCTGATGGAAGAGTCCAACAGCAGCTTGCTGAACGTCAAGGAATACGAGGGCTTGATCGGCAAGGATGCGACCTATACCTGGCAGCAGGAGGTCGATGGCGAGGTGACCAAGCAGACCCAAACGGGCGCCATCTCCGCTGTCAAAATGGTCGATGGCAAAGTGCAGTTCCAGATCAACGGAAACTGGGTGACACGCGACAAAATCACGGGCATCGAATCGAAATCGGTGACAAGCGGCAGCTTGCTGGACAACACGCTGAAGTACTCCCAGCTGATCGGCAAACAGGTGACGTATAAGGAGTCGCAATCAACGACCGTGAACGGCCAAACCACGACCACCGATGTGGAGAAAACAGGCGTCGTAAGCGGGATTTCCCTGAAGGACAACCAAGTCGAGCTGACGTTGGACGACAACAAAAAGCTGACCATGGACCAAGTGACGGGAATGAATGTTCAAGGCGACGAGAATGCCATCGACAACAATTTGAAGTATGCGCAGATGATCGGTTACGGTATCACCTATCAAGACGTCATCACGAATACGGACGGCTCCACCTCCACCAACGAAGCTACCTCCACGATCAAAGCGGTCAGCATGAAAAACGGGTTGGTCGAATTCGTCCTAGCAGACGGCAAAAAAGTGAAACCGTCCCAAATCACCGGTTACAGTTTGAGTCCGTAGGTTCACCTGTAAGACCGAATCGCGCTTCTTCCAACGCAAAAAGCCAACGAATCAGAGTCACAAGCCTCTGTCAATTCGTTGGCTTTTCGCATTAATTTAAAGTCATGCCAGGCGCACTGCAGTCAGTTCATATCCGTAATCGTTCGTTACCCGAACGCCGTACGTCCGCTCCGCTTCCTCGCGCGTGATGTAGCCGTTTTTCACATCATCTGCCACGCGCTGCGGTTCGCGTTGCAGCGGACTGCCGTAGCCGCCGCCCGAGCCGGTGATGAATCGGGCGATATCGCCTTTTTTCAAGGTGACCCCGCCGACTTTTCCGGTAGGTTCGTGCCATACGCCATCCTTAAACAGCTGAATCGCGTTGCGTGTACCGCTGTGCCCGCCGTTTGCTCCCCAAGGGACGAACTGATGGCGGCCAAAGGATGCGCTCACCTGCACCTCGTCACCGACGATGCGGTAATCGCGGATCAAGCCGCTTCCTCCGCGGCGTTCACCAGCACCGCCGCCGTCCGTATTCAATGCGAACTGGTCGACGATGATGCCGTAGCGGGCTTCCGCCACCTCGATCGGGATTACATACGTTTCCCCGTCACCGATGCAAAACTGGCCGGATTGCCCGTCCTGCGTCATGCCGGCTCCCCATCCGCCCGCGCTTGGCTCAACCAGCAGGAACAGCTCGTCGGTCTCCGGATGGCTCCCGCTGATGATCAGCGAGCAGACGCTGAGGAAATGGCCTGCCGTCAGCTTGTCCGCTGCAATCGGCATCAGCGCTTTCCAAATCAGCTCGCTGACGTACTCATTGCTTTCCCAGTAGATCGAGACAGGCGCTGGTCGCTCGGCGGTGAAAATCGTCTTGCGATCGGTCAGCACGCGGATCGGCCGGAATGCGCCGTCGTTGATCGATTGGGCCGGATTGGTGACGGCGACAAATACCGTCCGGATCGCCGATACCAGCCCGGTATAGGTGCTGTTGATCGGTCCCTGCACCTGTGGCGGATTTCCGCGGAAGTCGCAAATAAATTCATCGTCCGTGATCTCCACCTTGACGTGTACCCGAAGTGGTCCGCTGCCCATCCCGTCATCATCGATCCAGTCTTCCGCTTCATAGACGCCGTTTGGCATTTTGCGCAGAGCGGCGCGGGCGATGGCCTCCCCTTGATCAAGCAGGCGGTTCATGCTGTCCAGCACGGTTTGCGCGCCGTACTTTTGGCAAACTTCCTTGATCCGTTTTTCCCCGGTGCGCAGTGCCGACACCTGTGCCCACATATCGCCGATGGAAAGATCCGGCGTCCGCACGTTCACCTCGATGATGTCGACCAACGCCTGATTGAGCACGCCACGATCAAAGAGCTTGATGCAAGGCAGCTGCAGCCCTTCCTGATAAATCTCCGTCGCAAGCGGGGTCCAGCTGCCCGGCGCCATCCCACCGATCTCAGTCCAGTGGGCTTTGTTCGCCGAGAAGGCAACCAGTTGGCCTTCGTAAAAAATCGGCATTACCAGCGCGACGTCGCTTAGATGGGAGCCACCGCCGCTGTACGGCGTATTCGTCATGATCAAATCGCCGGGGTGCAGATTATCCCGGAACTTTTCCAACGTATCCTTCACCGCGAAAGTCAGGTTGCCCAAAAAGCCGGTGATACCGTTGCCTTGCGTCAGCAGATCGCCTTCCGCATTGGTCAGCCCTGTCGCGTAATCGAGCACCTCATAAATGATCGGGCTTTTGCTCGTGCGCTGCAGCGCATAAAACATTTCATCGCTGATCGCGATCAGCTTGTCTTTGACAATTTCCAGTGTAAACGGGTCGGTCACCGTACGCGTCATGTCTATTCCGCTCCTTCCACAATCAGATTGCCATACTGATCTACCCAGCAGCGTTGATCCGGGTAAATGACAGATGATGAGGAAGGCTCCTCGACGATCGCCGGACCATCAAAACGCTCGCCCGCTGCCAGCAGGTCACGCTGATACACCGGAATTTGCTGCCAGCCGAACTCGTCCAAATGCACGCGTCTGTTCTCGACGATCGCCTGCTCGGCTGCACCTCCGCCCGTCCATTCGGCGATCTGCGGTTTTTCCAAGCGGCCGAATCCGGTCATGTGCAGATTGACGATTTCCATTTCGGAATCCGGCAAACGGTAGGAATAGTGCTGCTCATGCAGCAAGTGGAAACGTTCGCGCATTTGACTCAGCAGCTCGTCCCAATCGACGTTGTCCGGTACGGAAACTTTTACAGTATGCTCCTGGCCGGAATAGCGCATGTCGACGTACAGCGAGAGCGCGATTTGCTCTTCCGCGATGCCCTGCTCGGTAAAAATTGCGTGTGCCTCCCGCTTCATTTGCGCCCATTCGGAATTCCACGCATCCGGGGACAGTTCACCCAAACGGCAGTTGTACGTGCGCAGCCAGTCTTTGCGCAAATCGGACAGCAGCATGCCCCAGGCGGAAAATACAGCGGATGCTACCGGCACGATGATGCGGCTGATTTGCAGCTCGCGGGCCAGCGCCATCGCGTGCATTGGTCCGCCGCCCCCCATCGCCACCATCGTATACTCGCGCGGATCATGACCACGACGGATGGAAATTAGCTTGAGCGCATTGACCATGTTGGCGTTTGCCTTGCGTACGATGCCGAGCGCTGCCTCTTCGATGCTGGTGCCATACGCGTCCGCAACTGGCTTCACAGCTTGTCGTGCCGCTTCGATGTCGGCTTTGATTTCGCCCCCGAGGAAATTCGCCGCATTCAGGCGACCAATGACAAGATTAGCGTCAGTTGTTGTCGCATTGGTGCCCCCGCGTCCGTAGCAAGCCGGTCCCGGCATCGAGCCTGCGCTTTTCGGTCCGACGTGCAGTGCGCCGCCTTCATCGAGCCAGGCAATGGAACCGCCGCCGTTGCCGATTTCGACGATATCGACGACCGGCACTTTGATCGGATAGCCTGCGGAGCGATGGTCCCACTCGATTTTGTAGTCGGTCGTAATTGAGATTTCGCCCGATTGAATCAGCGAGCATTTCGCCGTCGTGCCGCCGATGTCGAGCGCAATGACGTTTTCATAGCCCAACAGGTTGCCCAATACCGCCGCTCCGTACATCCCAGCAACCGGGCCGGATTCGACCAGGTTGATCGGGGCTTGCTTGGCATGTGCAAACGTGGTGATCCCGCCGTTTGACTGCATGATCGTTTTGAGTCCGGTCGCCCCGTTTTCAATCAGGTGCTTTTCGAGCTTGTCCAAATAGTTGGCGGTGAGCGGCATCACGTAGCTGTTCAAAATGGCGGTGTTGGTCCGCTCGTACTCGCGCCACTCCTTGGTGATTTCGTGCGAAGCCGTCACGGCCGCTTCCGGCCAGACCTGTTTGATGTAGCTTGCGATCGCTTGCTCATGGACGGGGTTTTTGTACGCATGAATCAGGCAGATCGCAATCGCCGTCACGTTTTGCGCACGGAAATGTGCGATGATTGCATCCAGCTCCGCGACATTTAGCTCTTGCAGCACTTCTCCCTTATGGTTCAATCGTTCATTGACTTCCAGACGCAGATGGCGCGGTACGAATGGCACCGGCTTTTTGAAGGAAAGGTTGAACAAGTCCGGGCGATTGCCGCGGCCGATCTCCAGCACGTCGCGGAAGCCTTTGGTCGTAATCAGGCCGGTTACCGCGCCTTTGCGTTCGGTCAACGCGTTGATCACCACAGTGGAACCATGCACGAAAAAGTCGATTTCCTCGCCGCTGATGCCCGCTTTTTTGATGACATTGAGCACGCCTTTCTCAAAATGGGGCGGGGTCGTGTCTGATTTGACCATACCGACCTGGCCGGTTTTTTCATCTAAATAGACAAGATCGGTAAACGTTCCGCCGATATCTACTGCTACTCTCATATCCGATTACCTCCCCTTCACGTCTGCGTACGTGTGACGTGGCATCCCGATGTATTCCGGACCAAAGATGGACAGGCCGCGGTCGCTCTCCCATGCGGCAGGCGCTCTGAAGGTAATGACCGCCACATCCATGCCGGGCTGGCAATCAGGATTCAGGATTGGCATGCCGGTTTTGCCATCGACGATCGTAATCAGCTCGGGGATGATCGAGAGCAGCTTGCCGCCGCGCTTGGCGGTCATATGCTCGTTGCGGTACCAGAGCGCAAGAGGCTCCTGGTCATCCACCCCAGCTAGCGGATCGATCAGTACGTTCCCTTCGGTAAAGCCCTTCACGTCCTGCCAATCCGCTTCACGGACGATCCCTTTCATCAAAAGCTGTCCGCCCCCAGCCGCGACGATCGCTTCGATTGGGTCGCCCCCCTCTTCATTGGCGAGGCGCATCGCGCGTCCGACCCGTTCGGCTTGGGTCAGCGTGCCTTTGATGACGGATTGCTTCAATCGTTTTCCGTCGACCGGATGATCGCAGACGCCTGCGAGATTGCCGCACTGGATGGCGAATCCGCGCGCGATCATTTCGGCGTGAGAGTGATCCACGACATTGGTGACGATCATCGTGTCGCCATAGCGGTTGGACAAGGCAAACGGCGCAATCGATACGCCGAACACATTGAACGTCGTATGTGCCAGATCAGGCACAGCGCGACCGGCTGGATCGGCATCCACCAGCGGAATGCCGATGCTTGCCGCCGTTTCCATCGCGCAGGCTGTATTGCCTCCCAGTTCTGTCGCCATCACAGCTTGGATCGGTTTCCCGAGGTACTTTTCCAAGGCCCGATAAGCCAATGTCGGCACTTCCTCCGGCATAACCGGCAAATGGGCGAAGCGCTTGACGATCTCCTCCGCCGGCGGCGATACCGATCCGACGTAATACGGTGACGCGACCATCCAGTCGTCGCCGACCTCATCAAGCGAAACCAGCTCGACTTTTTTCCCTTGCGCGTACATGTTGCGAACGACTTCAAGCGCTTCCGTGAGGCTTCCGCCACCACCTGTGCCGTAAATGCACGCGCCGTGCAGCATATCTTCCAACTCTTGCAGAGTAATTGTTCTCATCGTTATGTGGTCCCCCTTTTATCCGCAGGCGACCTGACAGCGAACCCAATGTCCCGGCTTCACTTCCAGCAGCTGCTGCGGTGTCGTTTGACAAGTGTCCATCTTATGTGGACAACGCGTGGCAAAACGGCAGCCTGCTGGCGGATTCACCGCCTTGGGCATCTCCCCTTCGAAAAAGGAGAGCGCAAACTCGGTTTCATCAATGCTCGGCAGCGACTGTAACAGCAGCTGCGTATATGGGTGCAGCGGATTATTGAAAATCGATGCCGCATCGCCCATTTCAACGATTTGCCCCAGATACATGACCGCCATCCGGGTGCACATGTGTTTAATCACGCTTAAATCATGGGAGACAAGCAAATAGGTCAGTTTTTTTTGCTCCTGCAGGTCTTTCAGCAGATTGAGAATCTGCGCCTGCACGGACATGTCGAGCGCTGAGGTCGGCTCATCAAGGATGACCATGCGTGGATCAAGCGCGATTGCCCGCGCGATCCCAACGCGCTGCCGTTGCCCACCACTTAGCTGGTGTGGGAACCGTTTGGCGAAATCGGCCGGCAGCCCCACCTGCTCAAGCAGCTCGCGGACCTTCGCCTCACGCTCCGCTTTGGACAGCTTGGTATGGGTGACGAGCGGTTCCTCTACGATGGCGCCGATCTTCATCTTCGGGTTGATGGACCAGAATGGGTCCTGAAACACCATCTGGATATGCTTGCTATTTTCACGCGCCTCCCGCTTGCCCATCGAAAACAGGTCTTGTCCTTCAAAGCGAACCGTCCCCGCGGTGGGGCGATACAGCTGCAGCAGCGTGCGGGACAAGGTGCTCTTGCCACAGCCCGACTCGCCGACCAGACCAAAGCATTCGCCGGGTTGCAAGGAGAAGCTGACATCATCGACGGCATGCACCGTCTGCTTATCGCCTAGCCAGCCTGTGCGAACGGTAAAAAACTTGCTCAGTTGCTCCACTTCCAAAATCGGTGTCGTCATCGGTTTCCTTTCACCTCGCTTCTTCCAGCGGTTCAAAACAAGCTGCTTCATGCCAATCGCCAACGGTGGCAAGCGGCGGCACCGCTTGACGGCATTGGTCGGTCACGCGCGGACAACGGTTGGCAAAGCGGCACCCGCCCCCTACCTCTGCAGGGCTCAGCACCCGTCCGCTGATTACCGGCAGTCGGTCGCGCTCTTCGCTGATGCGCGGAATCGCGTCCAACAGCATGCGCGTGTACGGATGGCGCGGCGAGCGGAATACGGCCTGCGTCCGACCCGTCTCCACGATCCGCCCCGCATACATGACGGCGATGCGGTCTGCCATCTTGGCGACAACACCCAGATTGTGCGTGATGAACAGCACGGATGTGCCTTTTTCCTTCTTAAGCTTATCGATTAGATAAAGGATTTGTGATTGAATCGTTACATCCAAGGCGGTCGTTGGCTCATCGGCGATCAGCAGCTTCGGCTCACAGACCATTGCCATCGCAATCATGACGCGCTGCCGCTGCCCACCGCTCAGCTCGTGCGGATAGCGGTTCAGCATCCGGGCTGGATCGGGCAGCCCAACGAATTTCAGCGCCTGAATTGCGCGTTCACGCGCTTCTTTGGTCGAAACGCCGGTATGCGTGCGGATGACATCGATAATCGGGTCGCCGATACGGAACACCGGGTTGAGCGAGCTCATCGGGTCTTGGAAAATCATCGTGATCTCTTTGCCGCGAATGTGGTCAAGCTGCTTGCGCGAGCATGTCAACAGATCAGTTCCTTCAAACACAATACGCCCGCTGCCGATGTACGCCTTTTGCGTCGGAAACAGCTGCATAATCGACGAGGCTGTCATCGATTTGCCAGAGCCGGTTTCCCCGACCAGCGCAACCAACTCACCCTCATGAAGCGTCAAATGCTCCAACTCCAGAGCCGTGATCTCCTGGGTGTGCGTCTTGATGCGCACCTGGACGTCTTCCATGTTCAGCAATTGCTTCATTTCGTCCTCCCCCTTCTCACTGGTCTCTGGTTTTCGGATCGAGATAATCCCGCAATCCGTCACCTAAAAAGTTAAATGCCATGACCGTCACCAAAATGAACAAGCCCGGGAAGGTGACATACCACCAGCTGGTCAGGAAAAAATTCCGCCCGGTGCTGATCATCAATCCCCATTCCGGTGTTGGCGCCTGCGCACCAAGGCCCAAAAAGCTGAGCGAGGCTGCCGTCAAAATGATGGCGC
>NZ_RHHQ01000027.1 GCF_003710825.1 Brevibacillus fluminis
TGCTGCCCCGGCTGCTCCCGCTGGACCGGTCGAACCCGTTGCCCCGGCTGCTCCTGCTGCTCCTGCTGGGCCGGTCGGACCCGTTGCTCCTGCTGCTCCTGCTGGCCCTGGGAGGCCTTGTGGTCCTTGAAAACCTCGCGGCCCTCGTGGTCCTTCAGGTCCCGGAGGGCCTGGGGGACACTGAAATTTTCCCATAATTCTCATCTCCCGGTTATCAAACGTACTACATCATATTAAAAGAATAAAAAGATACACACAGCAACTACCTATCTAGCTCAAAATAGGTAGATAGAGCAAAACAGTCGCTGAATTTCAGTTCAGCAATGTTATTGTCCCATACCATTACGACTAAATTAGCATTTGATAATAAAGGAGATTGAAGCATGGGGGGATCAGATTGGATACACGTCCATTGATTGGTATTCTGGTGCAGAAAAGGAGTAGTAGAAAAAGAATACTGAAGCTTTATCACCGTTATCTCGATCTAAACCTGAGACTATATTCCTTTACCCCAGCAGATATTCTTTGGAAGGAACAACGTATTATTGGACTATGCCTAAAAAATGGCATCTGGAAACAAAGTTCGTTTCCTTTTCCTCATGCCGTCTATAATCGGTGTTTTAATAAAAAAAATATAACAATTCAACGACTGGAGAAGGTCATTGGTAAGAAAAAATGTTTCAACAATATCAATTTTTTCAATAAATGGGATCTCTATAATCGGCTAAAGCAGTCAAAACTTAAATCTTATGTTCCAGACACCTTTTTATATAACGAAGTAAATTTATCTCAATTATTTGATGAATATAAACTTATATACATTAAGCCTTCTTACGGATCCAAGGGGAGGTCTGTTTATCGGGTTGAGAAAACGGAGCATGGAGATTTTCACATCTCTTTGCATAGCTTGGCTCCAAGATATATTTGCAGAAAAGATGAAGACATTCAAAAAAAATTGGATAAACTTCTCGGACGAAAGAAATACGTTGTTCAGCAAGGGATTCGTATGTGCCTAATTGATCAACAATATTTTGATATCCGCGTACTGGTTCAAAAAGGTATTCTTGGGGAATGGACAGTATCCACCCTAGCATGTAGAGTGGCTTATAAAAATCACTTTAACACGAGTATTTGTGAAACCGTTTATGATGCTGCAGATATTCTTCAGAGGCTATTTTCGCAGGAAAAAGCGAATGAAATTCTCCACTCTCTGTATGAGGTAAGTGTAAAGGCCGCGCAAGAAGCGGAAACGCTTATGGGTTCGTTAGGAGAATTAAGTGTAGATTTTGCATTAGACGAGCAAAGAAAACTTTGGATTGTTGAACTTAACGGGAATCCCCAAAAAAATATATACAAAGACCTTATAGGTTTTAAACACAAAAAACTAATTTATCGTAGACCATTGGAATATGCCTACTTCCTCTCTCAATCTTGAGAGTGTATATGTTGGGGCCTTTGTTCATACTTCACACATGACTACGTAAAACCTAGAATGAAGCGGTCTATTACAAGAGAGCACCCGAACCGGAAGATATTACAAAGAAAAAGAGAGCCATTGGCTCCCTTTTGCGTATCTGTTAGTTAAAAAAACTTCTGTCTCCCCTGCTCTTCCTTCAAAATCTCCACGGCCTCGTGGAAACGCTGCGCATGAATAATCTCCCGCTCGCACAAAAACTTCAAACTATCCTGCAAATCGACGTCATCCGTCATGTCGATCAGCCATTGATAGGTAGCCCGCGCTTTTTCCTCGGCGGCGATGTCTTCGTACAGATCGGAGATCGGATCGCCTTTTGCCGCAATATAGGCTGCCGTTCACGGCACCCCTGCGGCATTTTCATAAAACAGCGCCTTGTCATGGTTGGCGTAGTGTGCACCCAGGCCCGCGGCTTCCATGTCTTCCGGCTTCCATGTCTTCCGGCGTCGCGTCTTTAGTAAGCTTGTAAACCATCGTCGCGATCATTTCAAGGTGGGCAAATTCTTCTGTTGCACCATTGTGTAGGTGATAAATAGTCTCAGCAAATGGCTCCCTTTCTTATCTATTTAAATGCCCATGTGAAGTGCCCTCCAGAAAAGGTTAGTATTGTACATGGGCCAAAGATCGTCACTCTTTGCTTTTTCTAACCACGTTCACGCACAAACTTTAAAATCGGCTGCTGTGTCGAAGGAGACAGACAATAATTTGGGTACTTGTATATCTTAGTACAGATGGGTGCACTTAAGCCCTTTTCACTTTCAACTTCACACTGAAGAATCAGGACCGGTTAGGGCCACTGGATATCGGGCAATTCCCCTTCTCCGGCGTCGGTGTGAGCAGCTTACCTGCGCAACACCCATTAACAAAAAAACAGCCTTCTAAAGGCCTACACCCTGTATTTCAAGATTACTTTTCAACTTTTATGTCCACTGTCTCTATCCTATAGACTGAACCAATAATTAACATACATGATTAATCCAATAAGATTTAACAACAGCCCCGCGTATAAATAGCGTTTGTTAGCACTTCTGATGTATTCAATTAACGTAAACAAAATAGACAAAAAATAGAGAAATAGCAAGAAATTCAAAAGCAATCCGTGAAAAAGCCAATTCATTTCTTTTTCGATTAGTAAAAAAAGTGAAAATCCAAAATTCACAAAAAGGGCTAGAATAAATGAGATATTAATTTTTATATGATACATCCCCTTTCCTCTGATGAAAAAATATGCCTCTAACGGCCAATTGGGATACACTCCAAAAAGATCGTTCAAATCCACAATATCATGTTGAAAAATTATTTGGTAAGACCCCCCCTTTTGAACTTAGAGGAAAAACACCTAAAACAAAAAAAGAGAGCCCTTCGGGAGAGCACTACAAAAGTCGACATTTTTCAGAACAACAAAACAGTCAAAGAAAAACGAGCCTCTAGAATCGCTTCTAAGGCTCGTTTCGCGTTTAGGGAGACATAGTTGTACCCCTTTGGTTTTACCTAAAAGACGACTTTTGCAGCAGTCTCCATCGGCTCCCCTTTCCATGTTCGTTAAAAAAACTTCTGTCTCCCCTGCTCTTCCTTCAAAATCTCAACAGCTTCACTAAACCGCTGCGCATGAATAATCTCCCGCTGGCGCAAAAACTTCAAACTATCCTGCAAATCGACATCATCGGTCATATCGATCAGCCATTGATAGGTCGCCCGCGCTTTTTCCTCGGCGGCGATGTCTTCATACAAATCGGCGATCGGATCGCCTTTTGACGCAATGTAGGCAGCCGTCCATGGCACCCCTGCGGCATTTTCATAATACAGCGACTTGTCATGATTGGCGTAGTGCGCGCCCAAGCCCGCCGCTTCCATGTCCTCCGGCGTCGCGTCTTTGGTGAGCTTGTAAACCATGGTCGCGATCATTTCAAGGTGGGCAAATTCTTTTGCGCCAATATTGTATCCATGAGAATTAATCTCGATAAAATGCCCACTTGGCACATGACCTCCGACTTGCACTAAATCAAACTACAGTGGGAAGACAAATGAAGTAGCGATAACAGGAATAGCGGTATCCTTTAGGGTAATGGATACCGGCGTTTTTCAGTCGAACTGGGCTTAGAGCACAAAATCATCCGCATTTTGTTGGCTATACCTTACTTTGGTTATATTGTGAAACGGGTATCCCCTACCCGATCCACTGCTTCACTCGGGGGTGTTCACTGAAAATAAAGTCTCTAGCAGCAAAAGAACTATTTCAGAAAGCCAAAATTAATGGGAAAACGATATTGGAACAGTGGGAATGTTTGGAGTTTTAGTTAACAACCATAAGAGGCATAGCTTACAAAATATATGATTTTAAAAAAGAGAAAATAAATAAAGCAGTCTATTAAGACTGCCAGGAAGAAAATTCGTTATTCAACGATTAAATTTAATGTCATTCCTTTTTCTTTATGACCCGGCTTGTCACAAATGATTTGATAGGTACCTGTTTTCGAAGGGGCAGTCCAGTCTAATGTTTCGGTTTTACCAGGTTGAACATCTTTATCTAGCTTTAGTTCATCATTGTTAATGTCATGTTCTACTTTACCGGAGTTGGTCAAAACAAAGTGAATTTTTTCTCCTGCTTTTACTTTAATATCACCCGTTGAGTATGAGAATTCGTTCATATCAATTTTGACCTCAGTTGGTTGATCAGAAGTTGATGTTTGGGAGTTTGAAGTTGCTGCTTGAGTAGTGGGCGATGATGCTTGTGAAGAAGAGCTTGTACTTTGTGCACTACAGGCAGAAATGATTCCAGTAATCACCAAGCAGGTTGACAAAAGTGCAATTCCTTTTTTCACGATGAACCCTCCTTGTAAAATGTAGTTTTTCACAATTAAGCTTAATAAACAGATTCGGAATAATTGTGAAAATGAAAAGTAATTCTTGAGAAAGAAACGTTACACAAAGTTAAAAGCAAAATCCCTTGCCTTTTAGGCAAAGGATTGGGTCAAATGCTTTAAATATGTTCTAAACGAATTAATCGATTAACAATGGCTTGGATTTTCTTATAGATTAGATTACGTGCTTCCCAAGTCAATTCAGCTGAGTGGGCCTGCCCTGCTAAATTTGCTCTCATTGACTCTAATACGCTGATGTCGGTAATGAAGTTTAGTTCTTGAAGAAATTCACTCATTTCCACATCCCCTTGGTTATCCATTTTTATCAACTTATGAGGATGTTTACATCTGCGCATAGACAAATTAATTGGGTAAAAACGTACAAATTTAAAGGCAAGATTAAAAGGGACGGCTGAGGACTAACCTCCTAAGGATAAAAGGAGACTAACCAAAAACAATGATTCCTACAGAGTTTTCTGCTGGCCATTTTTTGACTGTGATAATTATTAACTAGCTGATAATGAGACAATCCTTTTTTGCTATTGGGCATGCAATTGGGCTCAAATTACAAAAACCGAGACAACCATTATAGCAATTGGCGACCACGTGTATTGTTGTACCTTCCCGACTTATAAGAGTTTGCATAAAGTGTACAAACTTTTAGAAAAAGGGGTTTATGGATAAGAGCTGAAAAGGAAAAAGGCTTATTGCTCTTGGATTTCCCAAAGCAAAAGCCTTCTATCATTTTTCCTTTTTAACTCAACGGCTAAATTCCTTTTCGAACATGGCTTGATTAGCGATGACAGGTTCTTGACCGACCGCATTGATGTTCGTCACCAAAATATCCTTCCCGCCTAAGGTACCACCCGCTAACGTTTCAAACCCATGAATGCCGCCTCCATGAGCCCAATAGGTCTTTCCGTTCGGCAGTGTCACCCCATAAATTCCCAGTCCATATTTGCCATAAGGCGATTCCACACCTGTTGTCATCTGCTTCATCATCTCGTCATTTAATAATTTCCCACCCAAAAGCGCACTAAAAAAGGTGGTCAAATCTTTCCCTGTTGAAATCATTTCCCCCGCGGCATTCGCCCATGAAGGATTAAACTCTGTGAAATCAAACAGTTTCCCTGCCCGATTCATGCTATAGCCTGTGGCATGCTGGCCCGGGATTTTTGGATTACTACCACTAAAGGATGTATTTGTCATCTGAAGCGGGTCGAGGATCCGTTTCTTCATCTGCACATCGTACGTTTCTCCTGTCACCTTTTGAATAACAAGCCCAGCTAGTACGGTATTTGTATTCGAATAGTCCCAACCTGCTCCTGGTTGAAACACTGGCGGCTTTGCCAGTCCCATACGTACAAGGTCATCAACGGTATATTGAGGGAATGAGGTAGCGTATCGCATGTCTGTATTCGTATAGCTTGCAATCCCGCTCGTTTGGTTCAATAACATACGAATCGTGATTTTGTTGCCATCATACCCATTGCCCTTTACCACACCTGGGAGCCATTTTTCTACCGAGTCTTCCAGATTCAGCCTTTTCTCCTGAGCCAACTGTAAGACAAGGGTAGCAACAAACGCCTTTGTGACACTGCCAATACGGAAAGTAAAGTCTGGCTCCATCGGATTTTTATGATCGAGGTTGGCTACACCGGCTGCATAAGACAAGTATTCTCCGTCTCTTAACCCAGCGGCAATTATTCCAGGGACTCCCTCAACTTTTGCTTTCTGATCAATGAAATCCTTCATTTCTTTCCCATGTTTCTGAGCCGCTTGATCTGGGGTAGATGGTTGCTTCGCTAGTCCCGAGAATTCAGTCATCTGGATGTTCTCCATATGAGAAACAGTATCTCCTAATGCATTGATACTCATCGCGATCACGTGCTCGCCGTCTTTTGTTCCACCTGCGAAGTTGGTGAATCCAGGAATGCCGCCTTGATGACCCCATATGGTAGTGCCATCCGGCAATGTTACTTCCTGAATACCGAGTCCGAATTTCCCGTGTGGATTAGAAACAGTGGTTAACATTTCTTTCTGCTTCTCAGGTGTTAACAATTTTCCGCCCAATAAAGCGCTAAAGAACGTTGTTAAATCTTTCGTAGTCGAGATCATAGCCCCTGCTGCGTCTGCAAACGAAGGGTTAAGGTCAGTTATATCCATTAATGTACCGGCATTGTTAAAGTATCCATTCGGACTGTTTTTCGGAATGGATTGAGAGTTTTCCGGGAAAAACGTTTCTGTTAGTTGAAGCGGCTCAATCACTCGTTTCTTGATTTGTTCGGCAACCGTTTCTCCTGTGACCTTTTGGATAACGAGTTTCATCAGCACTGTATTCGTATTCGAATAGTCACCCGTGGTCGGTGTGTGCTTTAATGCGCGAGAAATGAGTTGTTCTGCTGTAAACGTTTGAGTGGAGTTCTTGAGTAAACTTTCCTTGAGCTCATCATCTAAGTAGTCTGCCACTCCACTCGAATGATTTAATAACTGACGAATCGTAATTTTGTTACCGTCATATCCGTTTCCTTGGACGACACCCGGCAGCCATTTTTCCAACGAGTCATCGAGGCTTAGCTTCTTTTCCTCAGCTAGTTGCAGGGTCACTACACCGACGAACGATTTCGTTATACTCCCGATTCGAAATGAAAAGTCAGCTTCCATCGGTTTCTTACTTTCTATATTCGCTTCGCCGGAAGCATACGACCAGAAATCATTTCCCTTCTTAACTGCAAAGAGGACACCTGGAATGTTTTCGCTGGCAGCAGCTTTATCAATCGCTTCTTTTATTTTGGCATGATCCGTTTTCTGTTGTTGCATGATTGCCTGGTCCACACCTGCTTCCGCACAACCGTAAGTAGGTAGTATCAGCGTTCCTATCAATAATGCAGATAACGTAAGGGACGCTCCTTTTTGCATGTGGAATGGTTTCATTTCTCATCGCTCCTGTAAGTTGAAATGTGTTGTCTCACACATCCACCTTATTCTCAGGGCTGTAAAATCACATAGTGACGAAACCGTTCTATCTATAGATGACATCATGCCAACCATCATGTTTGCGACATGATAGAATGTCATAGAGGCTGTATGACATGGCGCATTCTGCTTGACGAATCGGGAATTTGTGAGGCATGATGAGTCAGAAACATTCGGGAATTTCCTTACCACTCAAATGAGCAGGAGTACATGACAAATGTTATCCATGATAAAAAAATGGTTTTGGTACAATTGGGTGATTTTTGCCTTACGAACGATTTGGCTAGGCATCATCGTCATAGCAGATGTTATGTATCAAGCAATGATAGCAGTTCCGTTCGGAGTCATCATCCTTATTGCCTTTTTGGTTTATGCCATTCCATTGATCGTTCAATATCGAAAAGAAAATTGGTATCTGGCAGTCGAAGTCTTACTGACAGGCTTTTTTTATCTATTTGTGGCCTATATAGCGCCTGCATTGACTTGGTGTTTCGTTTTATTGGTGATCATTATTGGTGTGGCCAGCAGTCGCAGAACATTTATGTGGACGGGAATCTCTAGTGGGATTATTTTTCCGGCTTTGAACGGGTTGATTACCAATCGTCTCCCTTACGAGTTCATGTTTAGTTGCAGCTTTGGTTTTGCGATCGGTATAGCTTTTAGCATATTAATTGAGTCTCATAAGCAAGGCCGCATCATTCAAGAACAGAAGCAATTATTGGAGCAGCATATTAAGCAAATCGAGGAGCTTACACTGATCGAGGAACGTAATCGGCTGTCACATGAGTTGCATGACACAATTGGGCATTCGCTAACCTCGCTGATTGTGGGCGTTGAATCACTCCGATCCTCGGTTCCTGATTCACAAATCGAACGAGTCGACAAACTTGTCTCAATAGCACAAGGCAGCTTGGATGATATCAGAAAGCATTTTCATCAGCTCTCTGATGCGCGGTTGAACCAATCGTTAAGTGAGGCACTACTGGAACTGACAGAAGAATTTATGAAGTCAACAGGTGTAACGGTCAACTTCCGTGTGATCGGCAGTGAGACGCTCGTTATGCAAAAAATGAGCCTTTGTCTATATCGTTGCCTGCAAGAATCGCTCACAAATGCGGTTCGTCACGGCCAAGCAAGTGTGATATCTGTAGATCTGTATTTCGAAAGTCAGCAACTCCGTTTACAAATCGAAGATAATGGCAACGGAATAGAATCCATCGAATTCGGCTTAGCACTAGAGGGAATGAAGGAACGGCTTGAGCAACTGCAAGGTACGTTGTCCGTTCATTCACAATCAGGGCAAGGAACCGTTGTCATTTGTAATGTTCCCATACAGGTAGAAGCTGGACAGGGAAGTATCCGCCTACTTATTGTTGACGATCAGGTGATGATTGCCGACAGCTTACAGCAAATCTTAAGCCAGCAGGACAACTTTATCGTGGTTGGTACAGCTAGTGACGGCCAAGAAGCATTAGAACAATGTGAGCGACACCAACCGGATATCGTGTTAATGGACGTGCACATGCAAGGGATGCACGGACTGAAGACCTTCCTTCAAATGAAAGAACGCTGGCCGAACATGAAGATTGTGATCATGACAACGTTTGAGGATTCGGTACAGGCAGCAACAGCACTGGAGCATGGGGCGGAAGGATATATGCTGAAGTCTACTCGTCCAAAAGAGATGATGGAAGCGATGAAGCTCATCTATAGCGGGGGAACGTGGCTTGATCAGTCGATCGCCACACGCGTATTCGAAGAGATGAAGCGCCAACGAGAGCAGTTAGAGAAGTACAGCCCGAATGATCCGTATGGATTGACGAAACGGGAAAGGGAAATTTTACAGCTTTTATCGGATGGGCTTCGTTACAAATCGATCGCCACCAAACTATATTTATCGGAGGGAACGGTTCGGAATTACTGTTCCACCCTTTACTCGAAGCTCGGTGTCAGCAACCGGGAAGAAGCGATTGAACTGGCGAGAAATGAGAGTATTCGATAGAAGACAAAAAGACAAGAGAAATCCTTGTGATACGGGGAAGTGCTGCAGGTGCGAAACACGATCATCCAGGGGGATGGGCTCAGGGGACACACGTCCTCGCGTTCCTTTGAAGAAGTGTTACTCGAATTCTGAACTGAAAGGAAAAACACTAAAAACGCAGAAGGGGAGCACTTCTGCTCCCCCTTGTTTCCTAGAAAAATTTCTGTCTCCCCTGCTCTTCCTTCAAAATCTCTACAGCTTCACTAAACCGCTGCGCATGAATAATCTCCCGCTGGCGCAAAAACTTCAAACTATCCTGCAAATCGACATCATCGGTCATATCGATCAGCCATTGATAGGTCGCCCGAGCTTTTTCCTCGGCGGCGATGTCTTCATACAAATCGGCGATCGGATCGCCTTTTGACGCAATATAGGCTGCCGTCCATGGCACCCCTGCGGCATTTTCATAATACAGCGCCTTGTCATGATTGGCGTAGTGTGCGCCCAATCCCGCTGCTTCCATGTCTTCCGGCGTCGCGTCTTTGGTGAGCTTGTAAACCATGGTCGCGATCATTTCAAGGTGGGCAAATTCCTCAGTGCCAATATCGGTCAACAGGCCGATAACCTTGTTGGGAATGGTATAGCGTTGATTCAAATAACGCAAAGCGGCGGCCAATTCTCCGTCTGCGCCCCCATATTGCTCAGTGAGGAATTTGGCCATTCTCGGATCGCACTTGCTGACTCGAACGGGATATTGTAATTTTTTCTCATAAATCCACATCGCGATATACTCCTCCTACTGCTCTATCTTTATACCTGCCAAGGCCAAGGTAAATCCACCCATTGCCATGGGCATGCAGAATAGCTGTGTCCCAGGTTCATCAATGGGCCGTATTGGGACTCGAACTCATGAGCGAGCCGCCAGCGCTCCTGGACGTTTTGGTTATATTGCTGCACGGCACCTGCGTCGTCCGGATGCGTATCCAAATACAGATTCAATTCACACAATACGAAATCGACTGCTTGGAGTTGCTCCAGCATTCGGTAGTACTGCTCATCTACCTCGATTCGGTCTGACATTACGTCGTCACCCTCCCTCTTCCCCGATTGCTTCGATACGGACTATAAAAGGCCGGCCACAACGTCCCGACGCTCAGCGCCTCCATCGTCGAATACTGGGGGAGACCACACGGCTGAAATCCCATCGTCAGGTTGGGTGGAATCACATAGCTTTTGATGCGCTCCGGCGGGCATGGATCGTAGGGGCCGACAAAAGGGAACCAGACTCGTTCCTGCGAGACTCTTTCCTGCGATTGCAACGTACATTACCTCCTCGACAAAGAAATCGACTAGACCCTTTACTATATGTCAAACACCCAGTAGGCGGTGCAAGGGCAGATACCCATAATTTTGGAGGGACAATTAGAAAACCTGGCTACGCCATGCTTTTTGGCGGAGCCGCGGTTGCACTTATACTGGATAAGAATTTTATAAATTCTTATCTGTACAGGAAAAACCCCGCCTCATCGTGAGGCGGGGGCAATTATCCGTTTTTTTCAATTACGCTTACATATGTGTTTGATACGGCTGCTGCAGGTTTTGCATGAGCGGCTGCTGCATCATTGGCGCCTGCATCATTTGCTGCATTGGGGCTGGCTGCATGCCGGTCGGTACCATCGTCGTCGGCTGATACATGGCGGTCGCGGTGTTGGTTGTCACATCGGCCAAAGTCGGAACCTGGTAGTATCCTTTTTGGTTCATGTACTGGAATACTTCATACGACATTTCCGAGCAGTTGACTGCTCCTTGCTGCACCATACGGCGCAATTGGGGATGCACGATCTCCTGGGTCGCTACAATTTGCATGCTTGCCGATGCTTTGTGGCACCCGAGCATGGCGCAGGACACGTCCTCATCATTCATTTCATGGGCGGAGGCATTGGGATGCTGCGGCTTTGGCTGATGCAGCCCCATGACGGGATTCATCATTTTGGGAGCGCGATACGGCACGCCCATCGCGGCGCCCATCCCTTGCTGATTGACGGCTTGAGCCAGGTTATTGTACTCCTGTGTCATGAATTGCAGATGCCGATCCAAAAGCGCCATCAATTGCGGGTCCTTCACATACGGACGATACAGCTCAAAATGATTGATCGCATTGATCGTCCCACTTAAAACCTCATGCAACTCCATTACCTCATGTGCACCCATTTGTGCAGCCATGATAATCCCTCCTGTCGGTGAATTGAACCTGATTTAGTATTCACCTGCATCCCTGGCAATTATGTAACAAGAACGCTATCCGATTCTTCTATTCACCGATCGAAGTCTGCGCTCGACCGAAACCATGAGGAAAGCTGCCTCTTACTCCCCGATCGCATTCTGGAATGTCACAACGGAAATGTTAGCGCTGTTGACTGCCTTGTTGTACTGGTTTTCCGTTTTGGTCAGCTCTTCCTCCGCCTGCACGACATCCAGAGAAGTGGACAATCCGTTTTCATAGCGAATCTGTGCTGCGCGGAAATTCTCTTCCGCCATGGCCTGCGACTCCTTGTACATGTCGACGCTGGACAGAGAGGCCTCCATATTCAAATAGGCCTGTTTTACTTCTACTTCAATGCTGCGTTTCGTATCCTCCAGATCGATTTTCGTCGATTCCAAATCATTTTTTGCCATGGAGCCTTGGTAGGTCGACAAGGCCGAATACTTTTGGAACAGCTCGACGTTCAATTCAGCGAGCTGGATTTCGTTTTGCTTTTGCTGAATTTCGTAACGCTTTTCGGCAGCTTGCTTCAACGCCTCATCCAAGTTGCCAATTGCCGGCTTCGTTAGCTGCGTGTCTTTGATCAATGTCCACTTTTTGTCCAAATCGACACCCAGATAGTTGTTCAAGTTCAGGAATGCGACGGTTACCGCATTTTGCGCGCTGAGTAAGGACGCCTTCGCATTCGTCACGCTCACCTGTGCGGATAGCAAGTCGGTTTTTGGCACCGTGCCCGCTTTCAGCTTGGTGTTGACCATATCCAGGTTTTTCTGAATGCGCTCCGCACTGCGCTGCTGCTGCTCCAGCTCGGCCTGTGCGTTCAGGCAGTCGTAAAAGAGCTTCTGGATTTGCAGCTTTGTTTTTCTCTCCGTCGCTTTATAGGACAGATCATTAATTTGCTGAGACATTTTGTTTTGCTGGTCTTTGTAGTATTTCGATTTGGCAGCATCGAGGGAATCGATATCGTCTGCGGAAATCTTTTTGATTTGCGAATTGACCAAAATCGCGTTGGTATCCGCTGAATCGATCTGCAGGCGAAGCGAACGCAAGCTAGAGTTCGATTGCAGGCCGATCTCGATCGCTTTGGCCAATGTCAAGGTGTTGTCACTTACCGTATCGGTTGCCGAAGTGCCAGAGGCGGCCGTCGTGTTGGTTGTCGTAGCCGCAGCGGTTGTACCGGATGTCGTCGCGACGGCAACACTATTGTCAGCCCAACCGGGCGTGGCGGCCAACATGCAGGTTGCTGCTATCGAAAGGGCAAACCAAGCTTTATTTGAAAAGGGCAAACGCATCCTCATTCCTCCTATGACGATCAATTATGCTTATTATTTAATCTGAAGATTTGTTTTCTCTTTGAATCGAGTTGGATCAAAAATCTTGTCTCCAGCATAAAAAGGACCGCCTTCTCGAAGAAGCCAGTCCTTTTTGGTGCTAGGAATGGGAGAAAAATGAAAAAGGCGTTCCAAGCGTGTTGATCTGCCTTCACATAGATGAGATGGACGTACCCCTTGCGTGTGAACCGCTCGACCTTGCTTGAAACAACCTGTAACAATTTCATCCAAACCTAGCTGTAGGATTAGTATATCGCAATAAAATATACTAATCCAATAAAAATGTATATAAAATTACACGCATACATTCGTTGGCAAAAAAAACTAATAGTGGTTTGCCCGCCCGGAAATAATACCCATGGAGCGAAACCAAAGGAAAAGGAGCCAACATTCATGAGTGATCAAAACAAACCTTCCTCCGCCACGGGTGAACTGGAAAACGACAACACGCTGACCAACCGACAGGGACACCCGATCTCGGACAACCAAAATGTGAGAACCGTCGGTAACCGCGGTCCAACAACTCTGGAAAACTATCATTTTTTGGAGAAAATTACGCATTTTGACCGAGAGCGAATTCCGGAGCGTGTGGTTCATGCCCGCGGCGCTGGTGCGCACGGCTATTTTGAATCGTATGGAAAAGTCGGCGATGAGCCGGTGTCCAAGTACACACGCGCCAAGCTGTTTCAGCAGGCAGGCAAGCAAACCCCTGTTTTCGTCCGTTTCTCCACGGTTGTACACGGCACGCACTCCCCTGAGACATTGCGCGATCCGCGCGGGTTTGCAATCAAGTTTTACACAGAGGACGGGAACTGGGATCTCGTCGGCAACAACCTGAAAATCTTTTTTATCCGCGACCCTCTTAAGTTTCCGGACATGGTTCATGCTTTTCGACCAGATCCTGTCACCAATGTGAACAATATGGAGCGCATGTTTGACTTCCTCTCCCAAACGCCGGAAGCGACACACATGGTGACCTTCCTGTTCTCCCCGTGGGGCATTCCTGCTAACTATCGGCAGATGCAGGGATCTGGCGTGAATACATACAAATGGGTCAATCAGGATGGGCAGGCGGTTTTGGTCAAATACCATTGGGAACCGCTCACCCAAGGCATCAAAAACTTGAAGCAGGCCGAAGCCAGCACGATTCAGGCGAACAATTACAGCCATGCCACCCAGGACCTTTATGAAGCCATCGAGCGTGGAGACTATCCGGAATGGGAGCTGTGCGTGCAAATCATGAGTGATGGCCCGCACGACGAGCTTGAATTCGATCCGCTCGACCCGACGAAATTGTGGCCGGTCGATCAATTCCCGTTTCTGCGCGTCGGTAAAATGGTGCTGAACCGGAACCCGGAAAACTATTTCGCCGAGGTTGAACAAGCATCTTTCGGTACGGGCGTCCTGGTCGATGGACTTGATTTCTCCGATGACAAGCTGCTTCAAGGACGGACCTTCTCTTATTCGGATACGCAGCGCTATCGGGTGGGCACCAACTACTTGCAGCTGCCGATCAACTCGCCGAAAAAGCATGTCGCCACCAACCAGCGCGACGGTCAGATGACGTACCGTGTCGATGCCGGCGAGCATCAAAACCCTCATGTGAATTACGAGCCATCTTCGCTCGGCGGACTCCAGGAGGCGACCCAGACGGCCAAAGAACACCAGCCTGCCTACAATGATCGACTGGTGCACGAAAAAATCAGCCGCTCGAACGATTTTGCCCAAGCGGGCCGTACGTATCGCGAATTCGACGAGTGGGAGCGCGAGGAATTGATCAGCAACCTCATAGGAAACCTCAAAATCTGCAAACCGCACATTCAGGAAAAAATGATCGAGTATTTCACCCAGGCTGATCCCGACTACGGCCGCCGCGTTTCGGAGGGACTTGCCAACGCCGCTCGGGAAGGCAAGGATCATACAAGCAGCACCGCTGCAGACAAGGCCGTCCGCGATGCAGAAAATATGGGACACGACGCCGGTCGCTATTAATCGATCGGCTACAAAATGAACGAGGGCCGTCAGCATCAACCGACGGCCCTCGTTTTCTTTAGTCCCTACACCAACGGAAACCAACCTGGTGTATGGACGATCATCCCCCACATTTGGTCAGGAATCGACAGCTTCTCCTGATCATCGCGCGTCAAAGTCGTGGCTATGTTTGCTTCGCGCCCTTCCGCCACTTTTTCCACCCACTCAGGCTCCACCACAAGCTCTCGTCCCAAGGCGATCAGCGGTACGCCGGTTTGCATCGCTTTGGCGACATCGTCAGGTGTGTACAGAGAGCCGACACCGATCACCGGCACCTTGTTGCCCACCCGTTCCAAAATCAACTCGATCCGAGAGCGCGACGTGTCCTCGACCCCGCGGCGCGGCTTGGACCAGAAGTCATTGAGCGACACATGGAGATAATCGAGATTTTTTTCAACTAGCGCATCAACGAGAACGAACGTTTCCGCCATCGTGATCCCTGGCTCTTCTGCTTCCTCCGGCGAAAAGCGGTAGCCGACAGCAAACGGCGCTTTCGCATGCTCTGCTACCACACGCTTCACTTCATCGACGACCGCAAGCGGGAATGCCAGGCGTCCTTCGACACTTCCGCCCCAACGGTCCTCGCGACGGTTGGAATGTGGGGAGAAGAACTGCTGGATCAGGTAGCCGTTGGCACCGTGAATCTCGACGCCATCAAAGCCTGCCTCGATTGCTCGGCGCGTCGTCTCGCCAAAATCTTTGACGATTCCAGCCACTTCATCATCCGTCAGCGCTTGCGGGACGACTGCAGCGTTCCGCTCGCTCGGCACTGCGCTGGCGCTCACGACTACGCCATTTGGTACGAAATCAGGTGGACATTCTCTGCCTCCGTGAAAAATTTGCAGAATCGCTTTTGCCCCCTGCTCTTTAATCGTGGTAGCGAGACGCTGTAGGCTCGGGATGAACGCATCGCTGTACGCAGCGAATTCCCCCGAAAACCCTTTGCCATTTGGCGTAACATACGTGCACGCTGTCACAGCTATGCCCACGCCTTTCGATCTGCGGGCATAATACCGCAGCTCAGCATCGGATACCGTGCCATCCTCGTTCCCAGAAAGCGTCGTCATCGGCGCCAACACGATGCGGTTTTTTAACGGGATTCCGCTTTTTAGCGTAAGCGATTCAAAAAACGGGCTATATTTTGGATTCATTGCAAACGTCCTCCCTGATCGGTCTCTTTATCTTTACTGTAACAATTATAGTTACTCTTATTGCAATAAACAAGAATGCCGTCTGCGTCGAAGTGCTTGCGCTTGCCTTTTTTTAACCTTCACTCTGTGATCAATGCATCTCCATGCCCGTCCTACGAATGCGCACGTCATAGGTTGCCTGAATGTACCCCTCCGAAAACGTCTTCTTCCACATTTTCGCGTTCCACCAATTCGGCTGTGTCGCCCTCGCCAGCTTGCCCAGCCCCAATACATCGGAATGGTACTCGTTTTGAAGCTTGGCAAACAAGCGCTTCGCCCGCCTTTCGCCTTCTTTGTTCAATTCTTTTTGCAGGCGCTCGATATTTTTGGACTGACTGAAATCCACCTGGCAGCGCGATTCGATAATGTCACCCTCCAGCCTCACATGATACTGCGCACGGTACGAATTTCCTTTCGGCGTGATCGACTTTTTGACCTGAATCTCTTTCGGACGGAAGGTCGCCAGCTTTTTAGGACCCTTTTGGTTTTGTTCACAAGAAACATCCATCTGGCCGGCGATTTTATCGTCCCGCAACTGAAGCAGCGACCAAACCTCGTCGTCTATTAATCTTCCCCTCAGCTTGTCGTCTCGAAAAACCGCAAGGCCATGCCATTTGAATTCCTTGTCTTTTGCCAACACGTAATTCATAGTCATTTCAATGCTTTGATCCGAATAATCGTTGAATACCTTCCCCAGCGTTATATCGGGAATCAAGCCGCGGCGCGCCCCGTTGCGAAGCAGGTCAATGATAAAAATCGTCGGAATTTGTTCGATCTTGGGATTGGCCAGCAGCAACTCGCGGGACGAGCCTTTGACGACCATCGGCCACATCAAGCGCCTGATCTGTGGCGACCGACGGTACGGATCGAGAATTTTGTCGATCCCTTCTCTCGCCATCTCCTCACTGATCACCAGGATACGGGCATGGCCGAAAAAAAGCTCCTGGTTTAGCCGCATCTGCAAATGGGCAGTCGCCTCTCGCAAGTCTTTCCCCGTCGCGCTCATCACCCGGATGGCCTCCTGTCCTTTGATTCCGCCTGTGCCACCCATGATTTTTTGTGCGATGGGGACCTGGATCGTGAGCATGAGCTGCCCATTGGTCTGTGAGCGTTCAATGCCAAATGCCACGACAGATGTCCGATGCTCTAGCTCCTGACTGTCCCAGCAGCCGCTGAGGAGGGTCATGGCCAGCAGCAGAACCATGCATGTAATTCTGTGCTTCTCCATCATTTGGTCCACACTTCCATTCCGGTTCGGCGTATCAAAACCTCATAGCGTACGGTTGTTTTCAATGATGGAAATTCCTTTTTCCACTTTTCATGGCTCCAATGCCTAGAATGCGCCCGGTCCAGCGTCCCAAAACCGAATACATCCTGCTTGAACTCCTTCTGTACCTTTGTCAGTAGCTTCACCGCACGCTCTTCCATGCTTTTTTCAAACAACTGCTGAAATTTTTTAATGTTTTCCTGTTTGGTGAAATCGATCCGGCATTGCGATTCGGTAATATCTCCTTCCAGTGCCACTTGCACCTGCACCGTTTTCTTCCCTCGACTGTTCACAATCTGTTTTTTGGTCTTGATCGATTTCGGCTGATACGACACTTGGAGCTTGGAATTTTTTTCGCAGGGAACCGATATGATGCCCCCCCTTTTTTCATCCCGGATCTGCAAAAGAGGTACGACCTCCTGCGGTGAAAGCGCCGCAACCATCTTGCTCTCTTTGAATACCGCAAGGCCGATCCATTTGATCTCGTCCTTTGTGGCCTGCACGATGTTCATTCCGGGCTCCCGCGACGAGTCGGAAAGATTGATGAAGAACGTCCCGAGCGTCACATCGGGGATCGTTTCTGTTTTTGAGTTGTTGGTCAACAGATCCATGAGAAACATGATGGGGATTTGCTCAAGCTTCGGATTGGAGGTAAGCACACTTAAAGCCTCGCCCTTTACAATGACCGGCCAGAGCAGGCGGCGAATCTGTGGTGTTCGCCGCAGCGCATCGATTACGGTATCAAGCCCTTCTTCCCTGGCGACTTCCTCACTGATTGCCACGACCCTCGTATGGCCTAAAAAAAGCTCCTGGTTTAGCCGCTTTTGTAAATTGCGCGTCGCTTCCGCCATCGTATAGCCCGTGGAGCTCATCACAATCACCGCTTCTTTTCCACCTCCCGATGATTTGGCCGCGCCTGCACCGGCAATTCGTTTCGAGATCGGAATCTGGATAGATAACCGTAGCCTACCTGGCAGATCTTTAGCCTTATCGATCGCCATCGCCACCACGGACGTCCGCTCATCAATTTCTTCGCGGTCCCAGCAGCCCGCCAACAGGAGCAAAAGGCTAGCAGCCGCGAGCAAGCATGACAAACGCATCATTTTCATGGCTGGCCATCACCTTGCTGGCTGACCGCCCTTTCTTGTTGCACCATGCCGAGGACCCACAGGATCACCGGGGTCAACAGATTTAAAATCATGCCGAGCAATGCGACCCACTTCAAGTACTGAAACAACTGGTGGACATTGTCCGGCCACATCGCTAAAAAGTAAAGCACTGGCAATAAGCCAATGGCGATATAACGGTGCGACCGTATGTTCATCAATTTTTTCAACGCGTAGCATGAGGAAAAGAAGCCACTACCCACCGTCGTGAATACGGCTGCTACCCATACCCCCAGGAAAGCCGACTCCAACCGTTCCAAAATAAGCCCCGGCACCTCCGTCGTTTTTACCAGCTCAAGGGTCGGCCACATCAGCCGCTGCAGCTCTTCATAGCCGAAAGAAGCGATCCCGGCAATGACGATAAGCACATAGGTCATCATCGGGTAGATCAAGCCCAAAATCGCGGCTCTTCTCGATTCTTTGTGCCTGAAATTGATATGTTCCAAATACAAACCAGCATGTTCATAGCCCTGATAGGCAAATGACGAAGCCATCACTCCAATGAAAAGCCCTTTCCAGTCAAACGAAAATAGCGGCATCAAACGGATGAACTCGGCGCTTTGAAAGGCAAGGATCGCGATTACCAGCAAGGGGATGACGAGGATGGGAAGAAGCGTTTCGTGGACGCGCACCATCACCTCGATGTCGTACATCACTAAAATGAAGCCTGCAATCAGCATGCTCCACACGATTACTTCCAATGGTGTTTTCACCAAAACGGCGGTCACGACCACCTCACCGAACGTTCGTGCCGTTCCAGCCGTTGTCAAAATCCAAAACATGATGAAAACGACCGCACTGGGCATCGCGATCACTTTCGCCAGCAAGGTGTTGGGACCGCTATGAATGCGGGTCGCATGCGGATATTTTTGCCCCACTTTCACAATGAGCCAAAGCACGGCCATCGAGAGCAGGCCTCCTACGAATACCGAAATCCACCCGGCTTGATGCGCTGATTGGGTGACCGTGCGCGGCAGCGTCAGCACCCCGACGCCGATCGTCGTGCTGGTGATCATCGACATGACTTGGGACGGAGACATGATGTATGTACCTTTGCTGGTTTGGTTCATACGCTCTCACCTCTTCTCCTTTCACTCAAAGCTTGGGTGGAATCTTGTTTTCCGTCCCCGCCGTATTGGTCGTGCGGATCGTATCGCCCGTGCTCATGAAGCTGGGGCGCCTGTTCATCCAATAAAGCGGCACACGGATAATCGAGTCTCTCATGTCAAGGAATTTGCGCGGGGAAAAAGGAGTGATGTACGGCACGCCAAACGATTTCAGCGAGCACAGATGGATCACAATCAAAATGACCACGAGCATGATCCCATAGAGACCAAAAATCGAGGCGATGAACATGATCGGAAATCGCAGCATACGCAATGCAATCGCGGCGCTATACGACGGAGAGGCGAACGACCCGATGGTCGTGAGCGCCACGATGATCACCATGATCGGGCTCACGATCCCTGCCTGTACAGCCGCCTCGCCAACCACCAGCGCACCGACGATACCGATGGTGGGACCGATCGGCCCTGGCAGCCGTACGCTCGCCTCTCGTAAAATTTCCATCGTGATCTCCATCAAAAGCGCCTCGACAATCGAAGGAAAGGGCACTGTCGCGCGCCCCGCCGCCATTGCGATGACCAATTTCGACGGAATCATCTCGGGATGAAAGGCCGTGAAGGCGATATAGAGCGACGGCAGCAGCAAGGCGATTATCATGGATGCGATGCGAATGAAACGGATGAGCGTTGCGATCAGGAAGCGCTCATAGTAATCTTCAGGGCTTTGGTAAAACTGGGTGAACACCGCCGGTGCGATCAAGACAAAAGGCGTACCGTCGACGATGATCACGACTTTCCCTTCCAAAATGTTGGAGGTTGCTTTGTCAGGCCGCTCGGTGTTTTGCAGCTGGGGAAACGGCGACCAATGGCTGTCCTCGATGAACTGCTCGATATAGCCGCTCTCCAGCGCCCCATCGATTTCAATCTCCCTGATCCTTCGTTCCACTTCCTTGACCAAATCCGGGTCAGCCACACTTTCGATATAAACCAAGGCGACGTTCGTATTCGTGCGCCGTCCGACCGTCAAATTTTTCACCCGTAGGTCAGGATCCTGGAGCCTCCGGCGAATTTGCGCGGTGTTGACGCGAAGGGTCTCGGAAAAGCCGTCCCGCGGCCCTCGCACAACATGCTCGGACTCCGGCTCCTCGACGCCACGCTTTTCCCACCCTTTCACATTGGGGATGATCGCTTTGTCCGATCCATCCATCAAAACGATGCCATCACCCGCAAGCAAGCCTTTGATGGCTTTACTGAGATTGTCCACGGTCTCGATTTCGCCGATGGTCAAGGCGAAGCGCGCGAATTTTTCATTCAAAGTTTCCTCGGTGAACAGCTCATTTGGTTCATAGTCCCTCGTTTCAAACATCAAGCTTTTGATGATGAAGTTGTTGATGACCTCGCTGTTCGTCAATCCATCGATATAAATAACGGCTGCTCTCACTTGCTCATGCGCCCCTACGCAAAACTCCCGCACGACAAGGTCATCGCTGGCGCCCAGAATCTCCCGGACCTTCTCGGTATTATCTTCCAGGTTTCTCGAGACGACGATATGATTCAATGGCTGCATTTTGTCTTCGATATGGTGAAAAAGCATGTCCTTCAGCTTCACCGCAACGCGGGCTTGCCGCTTTTGCAAAAATTCTTTAAGCATAATCACCATCCTCACAACCATGCCTATTGGTATTGTTTTCAATTACGCTGAATAAATGCATTTTCATTCCAACCCCTCCATAAACTTCTTGCAAAGAGCATGAAAAAAGCCGCCCCCTTACAGAAAGGGAACGGCTCTATCGATTATTCACTTCTCGGTTCTTTCATTGCTTTTACCACATAGTTGACATGGGAGGAGCTGATTACATATTCAGGCCTTCCATCGTTTCAATCGCCCCATTTTGGCTGAATCGGTTTACGATATGGTCAGAGTTGCCCTCTTTCACGATGATGGTTTTCGTCTCGATAAACACAAAACCACTCCCTTTATACAATCTCCTTCCCATGTTAATTGATAATAATAATCATCGTCAATTTTATTCATATCGACATTCATATCGTGCTTTTCATTCACAAACAGACAAATATCGATTTTCGTAATTAATTTGTAACACTCTTTGTGCCAAAGCGTTTTATAATGGCAAAGTGCAATGGAATTCCAAGGGCACGGTTGTCCTTGGATCTTACTGATTATGTGGATAATTTACGTGGATTCGCCATTTTTTTGCAGCAGAACAACGCAAGTTTTCCATCAAATAGGGGCTGTCGAAATATGTAACGTAACAAGTCGGTGCTTCGTCTTTACAGGTAGATTTTTTGGATCGTCGTGAGCGAAAAGCGAAAGGGCAGTGCAGACATGAAACACACATCACAGGTATTCGTTCAATTTAACAGAGGGGGAAATGGGCATGCCTAAACCACTCAATGGCAGCGGGCGTTACATAGCAGGTTTGGATGGACTGCGTGCCCTAGCGGTATTGGCAGTCATCGCCTACCACCTCAATTTTAGCTGGGCATCCGGAGGGCTTCTGGGTGTCGGCGTGTTTTTCGTTCTATCTGGTTATCTCATTACCGACATACTAGCTACCCAATGGAAAAAGTACGGTCAGCTTGATCTGAAGGATTTCTGGATTCGGCGTGCCAGACGGCTGTTGCCGGCCATGCTCCTGATGCTCGCCGTCGTCGTTTGTTGGACGATCGCTACCGATCGCTCCCAGCTCCCCACATTGCGCAGCGACTCGTTCGCAGCCATTTTTTACGTTAGCAACTGGTGGCTGATTTTCCACCAAGTCTCGTATTTTGAAAGCTTCGGACCGCCTTCTCCGCTTGGCCACCTCTGGTCGCTTGCAGTAGAGGAACAATTCTACTTGCTCTGGCCATTGCTATTGGCACTCGGATTCCGCTATGTCCCACAACGCGGGAAAATGGCCCTTCTCACCCTCGGTGGTGCAGCCATTTCCGCTATTGCGATGGCACTCCTGTTTGAACCCGGAATTGACCCGAGCCGCATCTATTATGGCACGGATACCCGTTCATTCGCATTGCTGATTGGCGCAGCGCTAGCGCTCATTTGGCCCAGCGCCAAGCTTTCATCGGAAAAAACATCGCCGAAAGCACGTTTCACGCTGGATCTAGTCGGCGGTGTCAGCCTACTCGCCGTCTTGCTCATGATCGCCTTCACGAATGAATATGACGAATTTCTCTATAGAGGTGGAATGGTCGTTCTCAGTGTGGCGACAGCGCTCTTGGTTGCGTCCTTGGCGCATCCGGCAAGCCGCATCGGCAAATGGCTTGGCTGCAAGCCTTTGCGCTGGCTTGGCGTACGCTCTTACGGCATTTACTTATGGCACTATCCGGTCATCGTGTTTACTAGTCCGGCCGTCAACACCGACGGAGTCGATCTTACCCGCGCCGTGCTCCAACTGGCAGCAAGCATCATCCTTGCAGCACTGTCCTGGCGCTTCCTTGAGGAGCCCATCCGCCATGGCGCGATCGAGAAGCTGTGGGCGCAGCTGCGCAACAGGGAATTTGCGCACGGCCGCGTGCGGGTCAACCTGCTGATCACGTCCACCAGCGCACTCCTGGTTTTCAGTCTGTTCGCACTCGTCGCGACCGCGAGCCCTGCTCCGCACGACAGCTTCACCGGCACCAAACACCAAGGAGGAACGGTCACAGGCGGCGGTTCGGAAGGTACAGACGCAGCCAATGGTGCTGGCAGCAGCGGTGTGATCGCTGGCACAACTACAACAAACCCTGCCCCTGATACCGGCAAAACAGGCGCATCCTCCAAAAAAGGGTCGAACAGCCCTGACAAAGCAACGCCTCCCAAAACCGACGCTGCTTCTGGCAAAGACGCCCATTCAGCCGACAAAGGATCGACAGGTAAAAAAACGGGCACACCGAACAATGCAACAGACAAAAAAGGAAATACAGCCAATACAGGCAGCGGCAAAAATTCGCAACCATCCGGTGGTTCAGGCGATAAAAAAGACTCGCACCCCACTAACAATTCGGCCGACAAAACCAAACCGGGCAAAGGCGGCAGCAGCACGACCCCAAGTGATACAAATGTGGCCGTCAAACCGCAATCCGGCAAAGGCATCACGGCGATCGGTGATTCCGTGATGGTCGACATCCAGCCATACTTGGAGAAGATCTTGCCCGGCATCGTCGTCGACGGCAAAATCGGCCGTCAGCTCTCGCAGGCACAAGAGGTCGTCAACCAGCTTAAAGCGGAAGGGAAATTGGGAAGCCGCATCATCATCGAGCTCGGCACCAATGGCGCATTCACCAAAAAGCAGCTCGAATCACTTCTGAATTCCCTGGGAGATGTACAGCAAATCGTGCTAGTGAACACCCGCGTGCCGCGCCCATGGGAAAATGTCGTGAACGAAACGTTGGCAGAAGTCGCAGCCGCATACCCCAACGCCACGCTCGTCGACTGGTATTCCGCAAGCACCGGCAAAGACTCGTTCTTCTACAACGATGGGGTTCATTTGCGACCGGACGGATCCGCTTTCTATGCGGCGTTTGTAGCGAAAGCAATTGCCCCTGCGACAACCAAAGGCGCGGAAGAACCAACACCGGTAACGCAATGAACCGCGTTTGGATGTGAACCGCATATTAGAAAACCTGGCTACGCCATGCTTTTTGGCGGAGTCGCGGTTGCACTTATACTGGATAAGAATGTTTTTAATTCTTATCTGTACGAAAAAGCCCCACACTACAGGCAGTTCCTGTGTGCGGGGCTATTTTAGAAGGTATGTTAAACTGACTCAACCGCTCGCCAATATTGCCGCACTCCTTCATCGCGAACGATATACCCGAACCGTCCTACCTCATTGTGCAAATCTTTGGCGTCAGCCTTCTCGTTTTTCGAGAGCGCCTTTTCGCGTGCCATCAGCAAAGCGTTCACCGCTTGCGGTAAATCAGGCGTGTCTGGAACCCAGCGGCGGTATTGCGTTTTATACGGATCTCCCACATCCGACCACTGATACCCGTGCTGATTGAACGCTTGTGCTATTACGGCAGCCGTTGACTCATGTGTTTCCCGCACCAGCTCTTGTCCGGATGTGGCAAGAAGCACCAGCTGCTTGCCATCGATGAAGGCAAGTCGAATGTCCTGCTTTGCGATCGATTGGCGCGTACCGTCTTTGTCCAGCTGCACATCGTGATCAGTGACAGTCACGCACAAACTCTCTTTAATCGCCTCATGGGCAAACCAAATTCCCGCAACGACACCAAGCAAGCCGAAAACAATGCCTACCCAGGCGCCATGAAAGGAGGCAATCAGCTGCAATGGCCCTTGGAACGGCACCCATGGCAGTTTCAAAGCCCACTTTGCGACATGTGGAATTACATATCCGACACCGAGTCCCAAAACAGGCGAACCTACGTGCAACAAGATACGAATTAACGCGGATAGCCCAACGATCGTCTGGCGGCTGCCCGCTCCCTGTGATGCTGACATTACAATCACCTCTACCATTTCTTTTTGCTTGTATAAAACGGAGACGCGTGGTGGTGGAAAAAGCCTTCTGCTTTTATCGTGGCAGGAGAACGCTTTGAACGGCGGTAACCCAGACGCTTTTGTAATTGCGCTTGATGCCCATCAGCATGTAATTGCTGATGTTATCGATCACGAGAGCCAGCATGTGAGCCTTGGACTCGCTTCCCTCCGGCGAAATGACGCCGAGTTCGATGCCACGCGCGACCAGGGCTGCGAACCCGTCCAAAAACTCCTCCTGCATGGAATTGATCCGCTGCTGGTACTTTTCATTCCGGCTCACATTGAGCAAAAACTCATGGAACACCCGCAACACAACCGGCTCCTCCTCCTCCTCGTCCGGCAGCATCTGCAGCCCATTGGCGATCAAAAGCTCTGCAAAATTATCAGCCGTGTACGCGCTTAGCGTGAAATAATGCGCAAATTGGTACTCGCGGAACGTCTCTTCAAACAAAAAATCAATCAGCGCCTCTTTTGAAGGAAAGTAATAATAGATAGCTGGCTTGGTGATTCCGACTTCAGCCGCGATCATGGAGAGGCTCGTTTTCTCCATTCCATGCTCGGCAAATAGCTTAAAGGCCGCCTCCACGATGGTTTCCTGCGTTTTTCCTTTTTGGCTCATGACTGCTCCCTTTGGTGAATTGGCTTTATTTGTATTTTACTTACCGGTAGGTAAAATTACAATACAAACTTTACCAGCACAAAAAATAAAAAGCCGCCAACACTAGTCAGCAGCGCGCCATCCATTCACATCATCTTGCCGGAAATAAGGAAACCACCGCTTCCTCCACTTCCTTCAGCATTCCATTGTACGTCTCTTCTTCACCGTAGCCGATCCCACCGAATAACAGATGCCCGACCGTCTCGATTCCGACGAACGAAAAAATAGCTGTATCTGTAGTGAGCTTCAACCCTTCAGTCATCCCCGTTTGATCATAGATGTCTTTGGGGGTACCGTGTGTATTAATGATCAGTCCCTTTTTCCCTTCCAAAAGCCTCTCAATTCCTTGCGCGTTTGCGACATAGGCGAAACCATGGGAGAAAACGCGATCGATATATCCTTTCAACATGGCAGGCTGACCACCCCACCAGATCGGATAGATCAAAGTGATGGCATCCGCCTGAGCGATCAGCTCCTGTTCCGCTAGGATGTCTGCCGGCACATCCCCAGCATCGAGGGCAGCCAAATCGTCCTGGCCGAGTACAGGTTGGAACCGAAGCGCATACAAATCCCGCACAACAACACGATGACCGTTTGCTTGCAGCGAACGGACTACCGTCTCCAAAATCGCATGATTGAAGCTTTCCGCGTTGGGATGCGCATAAACGACAAGATGATTCATCGCAATAACCTCCTCCTGTTGCGGGAGACTTGAGCCCGATCGGCATGATACGAATTGCTCAGTCCGCGTTCTGTATCGCAAAACATGCCCCCCGACATTCGAGCCATTCAGTTATGCGCGACCTTGCTCCTCCGCCACCCGATCCAGCCACTCGCTGACAAGCGCATCGAACAGTGTCTTTTGCTCAATGTGCAGATTATGCCCAGCCCGATCCAGCATGGCAAAGCTCGCTCGCGGATATCGCTGCGCCATCTCCCATTGATTTCGGTAGCCGACCGCATGATCCTGCCTGCCTGCCACAACCAGCACCGGCTTTTCATAAGGCTGCTCCGTTACTCCGGCATCAGGCGCCAGGTCGTACTGCTGTCTGAGACGCTCCAAATGCTCCTGGTCCGCCGCTTTGATGCCGACCAAAATTTCGTCCCTGAACCGCTCCCAGTTATACCGATCCTGCACGACATGCATGCTGGTGAACTCCTCCGCATCCTCATGATCGAATGAGCGCAAAAACGCCTCATCCTTCGCAAGGACAGTGAACGGAGGGACATCCCGTTTTGCCATTCCCGCTGTCGGGCAGATCATCAGCATGCCCGCGATCTGCTCAGGACGTTTTGCCAGCAGCGCCTGCGCCAAATAACCGCCATACGACTGTCCCGCCACAACGAATCGAGTGTCCGGCAGCACCGCATCGACAAATTGCTCCACTACGGTAAGCATATCGTTCGTGCTTTGAATCCATTCCGCCGTTTTAGTCGCGCCCATCCCCGGCAAATCGATGTAAATCCGCTTCCAGCCCGAGCGTTCTGCAAAAACCGGCTCCATACCACCCATCATCAGGTGCCGATCGCAGGAAAAGCCGTGCAGCATGAGAATCGGCGTTCCTGTACCCCACACCTCGTATTGCACGGTAATCGAATCCAATTTGCATTCCATTTTATAAGCCTCCATTTTCTCCGATATTTTTGTATAGATATCTATTGATTAGATTGTAACTTCCATTAACATAGATGTCTATGTATTTCTTGCAAAAAAAAATTAAAATCGCTGGAAAACGCGCTCTAGCAAAGATTCGAATAGCTCCTTCTCGTCATCGGTCAATCCGCCGTAGAGAAGCTCATTCAATTCCTCCGAAACCTTCGCGAAAATCGGCTCGAGCGTCTGCCCTTTCTTTGTGAGTGCAACCAGCGTGACTCTGCTGTCCTCCTCGCTTTTACGTCGTTCCACATAGCCCAGCTTTTCCAGCTTGTCTACTAATACGGAAACGGTCGGCTGAGTCCGGTGAATTTTTTCAGCCAGCACTTTTACGGAGATGCCATCTACCCGGTAAAGCAGCGACAAAATATCGCCATGTGAAGACACGATCCCCTCCACGCCATTTTTTTCAAGCTCTGACACAATCATTTTATTGACGGAATCTCTAATTTTACTGATCATGGACGCTGCATTATATTTCAACATAGTCCTACTATACGGGATGCGCGAAAACATTTTCAAGGGGGCTGACCGATAGCCGGAGCTTGAATGCAGAAACTGATTCGGCTTTACCCCACCGAACCATCCTGTCGCCTGCCATGCCCGCAGCCCCCCATAGGCACCCCATCATCCGAAATGCTTCTTCAACAGCTCGGTGAACCTCTCTTTATCGATCGCCTCTTTCGACACAACGCCGTCAACCCATTGTGTGAAGGTCGTGTCGGTCAGTGTGACGTTGCCCTTGTTTGTGAGCTTTGTGATCAATGGATTTTTGTTGAAAGGCGATCCCGCGTGATGCTCGATGATCTCCCGCACTTCCTCCAATTCGGACACATCGCGAATCGGCTTTTTGGAATCGAACGTATAGCCGATCCGCCAATCCATATCCTTATGCTTGAGCTTCATTTCAAACACATAATCGCCCAACTCACTGTCCGCTCGCTTAATCCGAAACGCGCCATTCGCCGAGCTGACTTCCTCCCCGCTCAATGGAACAGGCTTGAGCGGTAGATTTCCTCCGAAACCGGTATCGATAACATAAGTTTGATTCTGACGCGTGAGCAAAATCGTCACATGCGTTCGCCCCAGTGTAAGAAACCGCTGAGCAGCGTGTTCGTACACCACGCCTCGTGTCAGAACTGCATCGAATCCATTTTCGAGCAGAAAGAAATAAAACAGTGCGTTTAACTCGTAGCAAAGCCCGCCTTCCTGCTTTTCCAGCATTTTGCGGATCAAGTTTTCCTTCGTGATGTCATTTGTTCTTTGTTCGATGATGCACATGTTTTCAAACGGAATGCTTCTGGATGTCCTCTCCAATACATCCCCCAATTGTTCAAAGGCAATCTCTCCGCTTTCCGGCCACCCGATCCTTCTGCGAAATAACACGTTCAGCTCGCTCATGGTATACTCCCCCATCCTCGTTCTCCCTTACTACATTCTCATCACGCAGAGGGTATGCCTGCTTGGGAGTGATTATGCTGCACGTCTTTTTCTCCGGCTGTTCTGCCTTTCTTCATCTGTTCTATCCGCATTCGCTTATGATGGGGAAAGTTAGATCACTATTACGTTTTACTGCATCGGAGGAACCCCATGTCTGGATACACCGTTTTTCTTCTAGCCTTTGCCGCCTCAGCAGCTTCGCCCGGCCCCGAAATAGCGGGACTTCTGTCCAGATCGTTGTCAGGTGGCATACTCGCCAGCCTCCCGCTCGCCTTCGGAATCGTTCTGGGCAAATTGCTCATGCTCTCTGCCGCAGTCGTCGGTCTCTCGGCAATCGCGGATGGACTTGGCCCAATTTTTGTAGCATTGAAATATGGTGGCGCCGGATATTTGTTTTGGCTGGGCTTCAAAAAATGGAAGCAAGCAGGGCGGCCAATTGCGGCCGGTGAGAGCGCCAAACCCGTCAGCGTCAAGGCTGAGATCGGCCTCGGGCTAGCAATGACACTGTCCAATCCACTCGCAATCTTTTTTTACGTCGCACTGCTTCCAAGCTCAATTGATATGGCAGGCGTAACATTGGTCAGCTATTCCTTTTTGTGCGCGATTATCATTGGTGTGATGGTTGCCGTCGTCATCGGCTATGGCATCGTGGCAGAAGTGGCGCGAAAAGCATTCACGTCTTCCTCTGCCAAGACGCTCATCGACCGTTTAGCCGGCCTGATGATGTTCGTTTCGGGCCTGTTAATCGTCATTCGTTAAAGCGATTCGCCCAGCTTTTTCTTCCTGTTTCACGCTTCCCGTTCAATAATCGTCGCGACGGCCATTCCGTGCATGATGCAGAGAGTGGCCAAACCGTACCGCGCTTCACGTTTCTCCAGCTCATGCAGCATCGTCGTGATCAGACGCGCACCGCTCGCGCCCAACGGATGGCCGAGCGCGATGGCCCCGCCATTGACGTTCACCTTGTCTGGATCAGGCTTGATCTCGCGTTCCCAAGCCAAGACGACGGACGCAAACGCCTCATTCACTTCAAATAGGTCGATATCGTGCAGCGCCAGATTTGCCTTTTGTAGCACCTTTTGCGTGGCGGGAATGATGCCTGTCAACATGATGGTCGGATCGACGCCAGCAACCGCAGTGGCCACAACCCGTGCCCGCGGTTTGTAACCCAACTGCTCCGCCTTCTGCCGGGACATTAGGAGCACCGCTGATGCACCGTCGTTAATCGGGCTTGCATTTGCTGCTGTGATGATGCCGTCTGAAAGAAAAGCCGGCTGCAGCGCTGCCATTTTTTCAAGCGATGTAACGCGCGGGGTTTCATCTGCCTGAAAATCAATCATCGTCCCGTCCGGCGATGGAACGCGCACGGGTACGATCTCATCGACGAATCGGTTGGCAGCCTGGGCTTTCAACGCCTTTTCATGACTTCTCAAGGAGTAGGCATCCAAGTCCAGACGAGACAATCCCCATCTCTGCGCAATACGTTCAGCCGAAATGCCTTGGGGGATCATCTCATATCGATCGGAAAGCTTCGGGTTCCAAGCCTTGACATCGCTGCCCATTTTGACCCGGTTCATGCTCTCAACGCCCGCTGCAATCACCACATCGCTCATTCCCGCCATGATTTCATGTGCAGCCTGATTGAGCGTTTCCAGGCTGGAGCCACATGCCCGGTTGGACGTGACGCCGCAAACCTCAACCGGAAAACCTGCGAGCAGCAATGCCAATCGCGCTATGTTTCCGCCCTGTTCCTCGACCTGTGTTACACATCCCATCTTCACGTCTTCCACCAGCGCCGGGTTCACTCGATTGCGCTCAACCAATCGCTGCAACACTTGTGCGGCAAGCTCATCAGGACGGATATGGCTCAACGTCCCATTCTTTTTCCCCATCGGTGAACGAACAGCGTCCACAATGACTGCATCCTTACCAGATTTCATCGTAACCCCTCCAGAAGAAGATATTTAAGACCGATCGGTCTTTTTTTGGGTTTAAAAAAAGCCGTGTACGGCTCCTTCTATTCTTGACTAGGCAAACCTAACTCTGCTGTCAAAAAGGATTGCATATGCTGCATGGCCCTTTCCATGTGTACCTGATTGCCGTAAAGCTTACTCAGCATCAGCGCTCCTTCCAGCGTAGAGATCATGATGGTCGCGACGAACTCCGGATCAGCGCCTTCCCGAACCTCCCCCATCTCGATCCCCATGCGTACATACCTAGCGATCAGCTCGAGAAGTTCCCGCATCGCTGCACAGACTTTTTCCCGCAGGACCGGATCGGCATCATCTGCCTCAATCGCCGCGTTTAGCAGTGGACATCCGCCTGGCAGAAGCTCATTTTTGGCGTGTCGTTCAAAGATCGAGGCGATCGCAAGCAGACGTTCCATGCATCCTTTTTTGCCCGCCAGCGCTTCAGAAAAAGAGTGGCTCATCATCTCGATGGAGTAGGAAAAAGCGCTCAGCATCAGCTCCTCCTTGCTTTCGAAATGATTGTAAATCCCCCCTTTTTTCAGGCCGGTTTCGTGCATGATCCCGGATATGGACGATGCCATGTATCCTTGGCTGTTAAACAGCTTCGACGCCTTTTGCACGATCAGCGCTTTGGTTTGTTCTCCTTTGCGAGTAGACATGAATTTGTTTGCCTCCGTTGAAAAAGATCGCTCGTTGTTAGTTTTAAGACCGATCGGTTTGTTTTTATTATATATGTAGATTGAATCACTGCATAGGGCTAACAATGGAATTTATGTGCAAAAGCTTAGCCCCTTCCCCTTTACATAAACATCGAGGATGGTGCATGCAGCTCCTCCTTGAGAAATGACATGAGCTTCGCGGCTGCGAGTGATTGCGGATACTCGGGTGTTTTGCTTAACATGCCAAACGTCATATCAATTGGATTACCGTCCACCGCACGTACCGTCGTTCCTTGGGGAGCGGGGTCCAACACGATTTTGGGCACGAGCGCGATCCCGAATCCACACGCGACATAGTACTTCAGGGCAGTCATGCTCCCGATCTCCATCGTATCGATCGGAATGCCCCCGGTGCCCTGCAGCACCACCTCCAGCTTTCTGCGGTACGGACAAGTTGCCGATGTAATGAGCAGACGGTACCCCCGAATCTCCTCCGGTGAAATCGCCGCTTTTCCAGCAAGCGGATGATCCTCCGGCAGCAATACCGCAAACTCCTCCTTGAATAAAGGTTCAAAATAAAGCTCGGTTCCCAGATCCGGAGCGGAACAAAGCGCAACGTCAATGTCCCCTCTAAGAAGCCGCTCGCTGAGCGCTGGCGTATTCGCAATGTCTAAGGAGACGCAAATTTTGGGATAACGGGAGATGAACCGCTTCAAAATTGTTGGCAACCGGTAACTGGCCGTCGGCTCCGTCACCCCCAAACGAACATGGCCCGCCTCCCCCAAGCGAAAATCGGACAAGTTTGCCTGCAATTGCTCCATGCTCTGGATAACATGCAAGCTTTGCTCGTAAAACAATCTCCCAGCTTCGGTCAACCGGATCTTTTTCCCGCGCTCGATCAACTGAACGCCCAAGTCAGCCTCAAGCTTTTGGATCTGCATCGTGATGGTGGACTGCGCATAATTCGTTTCTTCCGCTACCCGAATAAAACTCCCGTATTTCGCTAACAGGTGAAATGTCTTAACTACCTTTACATCCATCGTGACGTCCCCGTTCTATGATTCAAAATTTTTGAATCTGATCTTCTCTTAATTCAATTATACAAAATTCATTTCTCGGCGTACAATTTTTCCATACCATCGTTCGACAAAAGGAGATGACCGAAATGGATGTAAAAAACAAAGTTGCGCTCGTCACCGGTGGCGGCACAGGGATCGGCAGAGCGACGAGCCTTGCGCTGGCAGAACGGGGAGCCATCGTTGCCGTAAACTATTCTCGTTCACAAACCGACGCGGAGGAAACTGTGCAACTCATTCAGGACAGAGGCGGGCAGGCGATCGCCATCCGGGCCGATGTTTCCCGCGACTCAGAGGTGCGGGACATGGTCTATGAGATTGTGCGGCAGTACGGGAGCGTTGACTTGCTTGTCAATAACGCCAGCACGACACGACACATCCCGTTTGGGGATTTGGAGGCGGCAGACGAGGAAGTATGGAATGAGCTTTATGATGTGAATGTCAAAGGGATGTTTTACTGCGCACGAGCCGTCGCACCCTTCATGAAACAAAAGAAAGAGGGCGCAATCGTCAACCTCGGTAGCATCGCGGGACAAACCGGACTCGGCTCTTCACTGCCGTACGCTGTTTCCAAGGCTGCTGTCCACGGCCTGACAAAATCGCTCGCCCATGCCCTCGCTCCAACGATCAGAGTCAACTGCGTGGTCCCAGGAGCCGTCGCAACGAGATGGTGGGCAGGGTATGAGGAACAAATGAAAAAGCTGGCTCCAAATCTACTGCTGCAGCGTATCGCAGCTCCTGATGATATCGCACAGCTCATCTGTACAGCGTTGGAACAAGAAGCGATGACGGGGCAGATTATTACGGTAGATAGCGGTCAGACCATGTAGGGTGCAAAGCAAACGATGCTCATCGTGTGCGCTCCCACCTGCCTGTCTGACTAGTCAGTTAACCAAACAAAGGCTGCCCGCTTGTAATAAGCGGCAGCCTCCTTTTTTTTTAGTATATTTCGATCAATCCACTCGCGAACGCTTTTACTTGATTCTCCCTTCATGTTAACCCGAGCCCATCCTCCCATGGACTTTTTACCACTAGTAGTCAGCGTTCACTTCCCCTTTTAACTCCAAATGGAGCAGAGGAAATGGCTGACCCGAGCCATCTAATTCTGATCGTCCAACCTGTACAAATCCAAGCCTTTTGTAAAATACGTAAGCACCATCATTTTGCTCATTCACATCAACTTGAAGATTCGTACCTTTTATTTTGATCGCATGATAAATCAATCGACTGCCGATACCCTTTCCGTGGTGTGCGGGGTCTACGAACAGCATCTCGATCTTGGATTCGTTAAGGCCGATAAACCCTGTCGGCTCTCCATGTTCATTGTATTCCACCCAAATCTCTACTTCTTTTAGCGCCCCATTTTTAACAAGGTCATGATAAAACTGAATATCCTTTTCCGTCAGAAATGTATGGGTATGGACAACAGCGTTATACCAAATATCCACTAATCGATCGTGATCTTTTTCTTGAAAGGCGACAATTCCGTTTGACATGATTCATCCTCCGTTCAATGTAAGTGAAGATGGTTTAGTTTCCCAATGCATAATATATTAGATTGATATACCTATTGAATCAATAACTTTCTCGTAGTGATTCATTCAATGTATATAAAAAACGAGCTGCTTCAGCAGCTCGTTTCTTTTTTTAAAAGTTGTATTTAAATGTACAACTGTTCAATGACATTAGAGTTACTAAATGAGAAATGTCATAACATCAAGGGTTTCCTAAGCTTATAGGTTAGTAATGATTACATTAGAGTTATTAAATAAATTTCATTTATAAGCTCAACTTTTATACGATTACATTAGAGTTGTTAAAAAATCTATTTCTCCCCAAACAGTGTCACCAAATGGCTGGTGGATTAAATACAAATCGAAGTATTCCACTTGTAACTAGCGTTTTTGCGAATGCTATCTTTGCACGCTCATAACCAGCATCCTGAATCCAAAGTTTTGTCGTAATAAATATGTCTTCTCTTGGAACGCCATCAGCTTGTCGGCATCCCTTCTCGAAAATGACAAAATACAATAAAATGTTTCTTTATATTACCATCATCCTTCTCCAATGTGTTTGATTTTATTCAAATACGAACATAATATCTTTTGAGCACAAAAAAACCCTATAATGTTCAATGAAAACCAGCTAATGTTTGTCAAGCTTTTCAGTGTAGACAAAGTTTTAAACACTGGTATACTGTTTTTTGAGCATGACGAATAATCCTTCATTGGCGTGAAGGATTATGGATAATTTTAGTATTAGACTTGGTAGGGTTGGTCTTTATTAAGGATAGAGTAGATGTGATGGAGAAGCTTGTTGGCGCAAGCGATCACAACCACCTTGTAGGACTTGCCCTCTTTTCTTTTCTTATCGTAGTAATGCTTTATTCTGCTATTTATACCGCGCCGAAGTCCACATTGAACCGCTAAATATAGAGCTCTTCGAAGTCTTTTTGATCCTCGTTTCATTATCCGGTTACTAGTAGCTGTAAACTTACCCGAACTGTAGACACCAGTATCAAGACCTGCGTAGGCAACAAGTTGCTTAGCACTCGTAAATTGACGAGCATCCCCGATCTCCGCTATGATCGTCGCCGCAAGTTTGTCACCTATTCCTGGAATGGTCTTCAGTAGTTCTACCTCCGGTAATGTCGCCGAGATTTCCTCCATGTGCTTTTCCAACCTACTTAATTGGTTTTGAAACTCAAGTAAGAGGGATACCATCTCTTCCAGGGCTAAGCTTTGCGATTTGCTTCTTTTTGTGTTGGACCATTCAAGCATTGCTTGTCTCAACTGATCGGTCTTCTCTTCGATCCATTCTTTCGAATGAGATTTCCCGGCTTGTTCCTGAATGATCGCTTCTATCTCTTCCGCTCTGTCGCTCAGACAACACTTCAGAACCTTAAGCGCCGTAGTGGAAAAAGAGTTGCTAAATACCTTCTCAAACGCGGGAAATACCTGATCCAGTAGGGCTCTCGAATTTAGCTTTGCCTGAACATACATCGAGGTTATAAATTCATGTTGTCTCGTCACATGTTGCAGCTCGGTATACAATTCATCCCAAGTACGATGTGGCGTAACATCGCCCCGATAATACATGTCGGCTAAGTGCCATGCATCTGCCGCGTCTGTTTTTACTTTTCGCAGTTGCGTGCTCCTCGCGCGTTTAGATTGAAGAGGATTTATAACAAAATGTTTGTACTCCCCACGCATAAGATAGGCGACCACCCCTCTATGGTAATGGCCGGTAGCTTCCAAAATAACGACTGGTTCCATTCCCGAAAGTACTTTCAATTCATCAAGTAATTCTCCCAATCGTTCAAAACCGCTCTCCTCGTGCGAAATGCTCTCCAACTTCCCGTAGGGTTCATTTCTTCCTACAAAACCCTGAACGATGCTAGATCCTTTTGATACATCTACTCCTACGACTGGTTCCATAACACTCTCCCTCACTCAAAATATTGCCGGCACTCCCACGATGGTTCCAAAGCCATAGCTTCGCTTGTGATGCGAGATCCCTGTCTCAACCAGCCCAAACATGGTCATTGGGGGCAGTGGGAGAACTGTTTTCACTACGGGGTTGACCCCAATAAAGTATACGTTCTCCCGGCTACCGCCATCTTATAGTGCCTAAGAAAAAAGGCCAACCAGAAATCACTTGCTGACCTGATAATACGAAATAAAGTATTAGACCGGAACCCCTTATGGTGCAAGGATTTCCGGTCTTCTATATCGCTAGATATTTGAAAATTAGTTTTAGACTCAACGTCAAAATGAAGCAATTCACGGATCTAAACTGAATAATAAAGTTTTAGACTGACATTGTTTATTTAATCAGTTTCTTGCGGTGCTAAATCAGCTGACTTCGTAAAATTAGTTTTAGACTAACCTTGTTAAAAGAGCTAGAGGCAGTCCAGGACACGATAATAAAGTCCTAGACTGCCTCTGTTTTATTGACCTAACGATCCCGTTAGGTTAATCCTCTGGATTTTCCCAATCATGGTCTAAAACAAACTTCCCCGATTTATCTCTTATAAAAGCAGTACCAGGTGGAGCATCAAGATATTGAATAATTTCCGAATCATAATTACATATCGTGTTGACCTGGTAAACCGCATGATTCTCTGGGTTATTCATGTATTCATCATCCTCATCTCCCGCAATAAAGCGCCAACCACTATCAGTGGTATTATTTTGGTAAGGTTTTTCTCTATACATGAATCCAACTTTACAACCATCAACTGTAATCCTGTCGGTAGCAATACAGCCCTCATTATAATCAATCAATTTTCGTATCTTATTTCCAGAAATTTTATATTTTTCTTTTTTTCAAACCCAAACATTCATGCTCCTCCTCTTTTGGGACATGGTTCCAATCCTAGTAATTCGTGAGTTGTTCATACTATCCTGCCAGCTATTTTAACGAGGCCCCAGTCTAGAACTTTATTATCCAGTCCAATACTTTATTAATCAGTCTAAAACTTTATTATCTCTGTACACCTGCCATTATGAAAGAATACATTGATCGGGTGTGGAACTATGGTTTTGCATATGGCCCGACCAAATTGCCTCTGTACAACTGGCTCCAAAAACGAAGCAGCGGATCGAGCATCTGGATGCTAACATCCCGCCTATCGTTATGAAATGCTTGGTTATATCACGAAAGTTTATGACGGGCATTCGCACCTAACCTATTAACTAACTGTGCGGTTTACCTCCAACAAGGATGGAGTGGACATTGAAGTCTACTCTTTTGACATCATAAAAAACTCCCAACCTCTCTAAGACTACGTGTAGTTTAGAGGTTGAGAGTTTACACACAATATTTTACAGATTCGCAAAATGAATGTATAAAGCCTTGCTTACTTTATGAAATAGAAAGTTCATTGCTTAATACAATTTTGATACGATAAGGTTATATTCATTCATGCCTTTTCTTAGTTGGAATTCCAAATTTGTCAAAGTATTTTCTGCCGACAGTACATCATTCATCGGCACTTCTCTGTCCATGTATAATTTCTTGAGATGAATATAATACTTCTCTGAAGTTGCAACGGATTCTTTATATTTAGCTATGACTTCTTTTAACTCCACGTATTTTCTGTATTCAATCACGATGTCATTTCTTACTTTTTTTCTTATTTTCTCCAAATATAGTTGCCCAATTTTTTCATTGTTCACACTTATCCTTCCTTGATTGGTAGACAGAGCAGAGTATTTATCATGAATATCACGGATTTTTTTTAGATATTCGTTTGTAATTTTCTGCGTAACATATTCATCCGTATGATCTAACGTATTCCTGATAAATTCTTCAAGGGTAACCGGAAGTTTCGCATCCTCTGGTAAATCTCCAGTCAACGTCCATTCATTGTCAACTTCTGCCCCAATAAGGGTGTTAAACAAAGTAATACTATTCGAATATTCCATCAATAAAACTTGCTTGCTTGCCTCTTGCTGCGCGATTTGATTTTCCACTTGAAGCTGGTCCTCACGTTTCCCTAAACGGCTAGAAAGTTCTTTTAAATCCGTAAGCCTGTTTTCGCTTTCTTCGGCGATCTCCAATTTTTTGGCTGAATTCCAGAGCTCATAATAGCGTTTTGCAACTTCTTCTTTTTTTGAAGAGATTACCTTATTAATCATTTGAGTTTGTTGTTGCTCTGTCATAGGAGCAGCACTCTTTGGTCCCGATTTGGCTAGAGCCATATTTAATGATTCCACATTTTCTTCTTTTATTAACCGAGAATTCCAAACTGCAAGTTGATTTTTTAAGGCTACATTTGATCCATTAAGCTTTTCAATTTTTACATCCTCACTGTTTGCTATTGCCATTTCTTGTGCTTTCCTAACAGTCAGTAACTCTGGCTCAGGTTTGGCCAAAGCAATTCCTTTTGCTTGACTACAAACAAGCATTACGGTCATGATTGAAGCTATCAAGGCTGTTTTCTTTTTCAAGAATAATCACCTCTTCACAAGATTTGACCACTTCCTTACCTCAATAACGATATAGTTTCTCGAACATACCACCCCCTTTCATCGAACGATCGATAAATTCCATATAAACCCAAAACTCTTTAATGCCAACTAATCTCCCTTCTGCTAAATTCTATAGCCTGGCCAGAAGGCTCAAAGTCAACACAAACAGCTGATATTTCACCTTTACTAGTTGTCTTAAAAAATACTGTTATTGGATTGCCAGAGTGGGTTATTTCGAAACTTTCACAATTATTGCGTTTCAATTCTGACCTTACGCCTTTAAAACTCATTATTAACCTATCCTTACAGCTTTCAATCTCCAATGTACCATAGCCCTTATTTTCATATTGTCCTACATAGTCCTCCAGATGCCGTGATGAATTGGTTTCAAGCTCTCGCTTTTCTTCTAGAGGCTTATTATGATTACTCTTATTGGCATGCATTACTTTTTTCCTTGCTAGATATCGGGCTGGCCAGTCAGTTTCAGGGTATCCGAGAATCAAATCATAAATCATATCCGCCATGGCGATATGCAGTGATGTGTTTTCTAGATTTGATAATAGAACGATCCCAAGTTTTTCATTTGGCATAATCGTCTGGAATGAGGAAAAGCCATCAATACCCCCTGAGTGTTGAAAACAAAGGTGTCCACGGTAAGGTTGCAGTACCCAACCGAAGCAGTATGCAGACAAGGGCATTTCTCTAAATGCGTTTTCCAGAGGTGTTGGGATTAACGTCCTGGGTTTATGAATCTCTTTCATGATTTGTTCGGAAACCAACCTTCTTCCCATGTATTCCCCTTTTCCAATCGTAAAGGAAAGCCATTTTGCCATATCTTGCACCGATGAATGGACTGATCCGGCACCAACTGCATGATCATTATTTGCATAGCTGATCTGTTCGATTTGACCATCTATTTCTTTATATGGCAGAGCCTTATTTTCATCCTGAATAAGATCTGCCAAAACAGCTGATGTGTGATCCATTCCTAAAGGCTCAAATACACGTTTTTTGATAAAAGTCGCCCAAGGCATTCCTGTTACACGCTCGATTATATAACTCGCTGCAATATACATGAAATTATTGTATTCATACATCGTTCGAAACCCTTTATTCGGTTTTAGATGAGCTATACATTCAACAAGCTCTTTTGTCGTCTTTCGAATGATCGGCCTTTCAATCAGAGCGGCATCATGGCATGGAACCCCTGTTCTGTGAGATAACATATCTTCTAACGTGACATTCCACGTAGCATATGGATCATACATGTTAAACTCGGGGACATAATTTACTACCGGTATATTCCAATCAATTTTACCCTCATCTTTTAATAGGCCAAGGCATAAAGCCGTCATCGATTTGGAAAGTGATGCGATTGGATAGCGTGTCTGAGGGTCTGGAGGTAATCTGCGATGTAAATTCCTGAAGCCGAAGCAGCCTTGGTAGATGATGTTCTCCTCTTTGACCACAGCTAAACTTAAACTAGGCACATGATATTTAGTAAGCTCTTTATGAATGAATGGTTCTATTCCAAGAAGGCGGTTATCCATCATAGATTTCCCTTTCACCGTTCTAAACCGAATAATTGGGAAATGGCAAACTCCGCTGACAAAACAACCTTTTCAAAAAAGTCAAAATCGAGCTTGTCGATTGTGTCGGCGGGTGTATGTTCAAAAAAGTAACGCATTTCACCACCTGTGTCCGTTAAAAATAAAGCTGGTATGCCCTGCTTCCAGAAAGCTGCATGGTCGGATAGTAAAAGGTATGGTGCTGCATAAGCTGTTTCCTCATAGTTGAAAGGAGCATTAACAAAAGCATAGGGCAACTCAACCTTTTTAGCTCCATGTAGATAAGACTGAGAAAGCAGATTCGAGCCGGGACTGCCAATCGCCACAATAAAGTTGCCTGACTCTTTTTCCATGTCAATGTTAAAGGTTTCGACTCCGGACATCATTTCAGGGGGCATCGGGTGCGAGTGTGGCCTGCTTGAAGCATACGCTACCGGATCGAAGTTAATAATCCCCAGGCATTCTGTAAGCTCGTCACGATGCCTTTCCACCCATCTGCTGGAACCGTTGAGAGCACGTTCTCCATAACCCATGGGGTCTTTGTATTTTATGCATTCCGATAGGCAAACCTCATAAAATCTGCGCATCTGTGGTGAAATTTGCTCTTTGACAGATTCGTAAGCTGTTTTAAACTTCTCACCGAAGGAAACGGCCTTCTTCCTTGCATTGGCAAAAGCCTCCTGAAAAAGTCTGCTGTCATTTTGATAGGCTAAAGTAGTATAAAACCCTTTACTGTCCTTTACTCCCATTGTTTGGGATGTATTTATGAGGATATCATCAAAAACGGGATTCCCTTCCTCCAATGAGAAAAATAGCAATCGAAGGTTAACCTTACCCCGATGTTTTGCAAAAATCTCTGCAAGGCAGAGCAACGCCGCTACCGCTGAGCCATTGTCATTCGCTCCCGGCGAGTTGTAGACCGTGTCATAATGGCTGCCGAGCAAAAGTACGGGGCCATGTTCGTCAGTACCGATCCGGGCGTCGATATTGTAAAAAGGCTTGTCAAAGCCATCTATAGTAAACTCCTCGCAATTTACTTCATCACACAAGTTGTCAAGCTGGGCGAGGATATAGTCCCTTGCACGAGTAAGCCCATCGTAATTTGTTATTGGGTGCTTGACCCCCTGGATATTGAGTACATGCTCATATAGTTTGTTCTTCATTGCATACTTCCCCCTCATCATATTGATAAACCCATTGCCCCTGATCGATTATGCGTGTGAGTTCCCCATGTTTGACACCCGATATCACCATATTGCATGAATCGTACATAAAATCCATGTGCAGGGGGGAAAGATTGCCGCCATGAGCCAAAAACTCCTCGTCGGTCATTTCCTCACCGCCTTTTATATTGCTTCGATAGCCAGAGCCGAAGGCAAAATGGCAGGAAGCATTTTCGTCATAAACAGGTTCGTAAAAATATACACCTTGGTCCTTTACTCCCGAATTGGAAACCAGTGCAAATTCCCCAAGATTTTTGGCACCTGGCATTGAACTCAGCCAATCTACGAACTCGGCAGCAAAGTCTTCATCGGGACTTTCAACCTTTGTCAACTCTCCATTATGGAAAAACAGAGTATGCTCATCCACTGTTCGGTTAATGAAATAAGTCCGGTGCCGGTTGGTTAATCGGCCGTTAACCCCGTCCCGTTTGGGTATGGTATAAACCTCCTCTGTGGGAATATTGGGGATAAAATCGCGCCCGTTTGGTCGGGAATGAGTACCGCCCTGCCAGAGGTGATTGACTGGCAACTCAATCTCCAGCCAAGTATCTGGGCCGCTCACAACGATCTTCTCAAAACCTGCCAGGTCAAGAGCCTGTTTCCGTTTATTCAGTATCGACATTCGGTCGTTCCAGAACTGAACGGGGTTTTCCCGGTCTAGATAAATAGCACGGCTCATTTTGTCCCACAACCGTTTTATCCGTACTTCCTCCATTTCATCAGGAAAAACAAGACTAGCCCATTCGGAATTAGGCAGTGCTCCTAAACAATAGGCAACCTTGTTACCCTGGACATAATAAAATATCCTGCCGAAGTCTTGCCGGTAATACTGGTTGCGAAGCTTTAACTGTTCAGGTGAGAGCTGGGAGAATATCCCGAAGCGGGTAGAGCGCAATACTAAAAGCCTGGCATCGTTTTGAATTTTTTTTTCGATTTCATCGAATTGCTCGTCAAATAACCATCTATACTTGTCGGTTCTGCCGGAAAGATAGTGGTCTCTTTCTTTTTCTTGATCCTCATAAAAAATATTGACTGCTTTTGCCCCTGCATCCTGAGCAGTCCAACGCAAAAGCTCCCCAAAACTTTTGTAATATTCAGGTAATATAACAACCAGTTCGTCACCTTTTTTAATCTTTAACGCAGCATTTACCAATACATCGGCATACTGACCGCTATAACGCAGGTCATCCATGTTACTTCCTCCTTTTAATTATCCGATTATAGTTGTAATTCCCGAATCTTCGCGCGGTTTCGTTCCGCTTTCTCTTTGGTTATCCTTAGCTTCCATATGATAATCAAGACCGAGGTTATCACAAATATGGCCGGGAATACGCTGATTTGCAAACGAATCCCCAATATCGCGGTTTCAGATTGCGCAGCCGAGCCTGCCACAAAACCGAATGCCGTATGCACCACAAAGAATATAAGTGCCTCAAAAATACGCACGGTACCGCTTATGGTAAAAAGTGCCGCACTATAAAGTGGCTCATCGCGCCTGCCAGTACGTGCTATTACTTGCTCATATACATCAGATTGGAAGTTGCTCGAGTTAGCGTCATAAAAAGCCTGAGCTGCCGAATAAACGATGATCAGCGCGAAAAGGGAAATGATGTTGGTAGCAAAGAAAAGTAACATCGTACTGAATGCCAATCCAGAAACGGATAGGACGGTAATTTTATAATTATCACCTATTTTGTTTCCCACCCATGTGAACAGAGGAGTGAATGCAACGGTGGCTAAGAAGAAGACCGTTCCGACCATGGAGTTTAGGGCCATATCAGATTTCAATACATAAATGACTAAATACACTGTGGAAGCTGGTACGATTGTATCGCCGACAGCTCGCCCAATTGATGCGAATGCATAAAGCATCAGGTCCTTCTGCGCCACCATAAAGCGAATAGACTCAAAAATATTATAGGAATGGGTATTTTCTTTGAGCCTCTTGTCACGTTCGAGTTTTTCAGGTGATTCCCTTAGAGAAGGGAAAGTAGCCAAAATGGCGATTAGCCCGATCAGTGCCATAAGAATAGCAGCCTCCGTGTATGTTCCCACTTGCCCGGTTTTAATAATGAGTGGAGGTAAAACAACACTTATCAGTACTCCGACAGTGCCAATCATGACCTTAAAAAACTGACAGGCCCGGCGATCCTTATCGCCTCGAAAAATATCTACAAACACAGATGACATCGTCATGTTCATAAAGCTCATCGCAAAGTGATAAAGGGTAGAAACGATCAAAAGTTTCGCGAATAGCATGGGCTCGCTTAGTCCAAAGGAGTCTGTGAACATCAGGATGTAAGATACGATAAAGATGATCATTCCGCCAAACAAAAAGGGGCCTCCCCACCCATATTTTGTAACTCTCCGGAATTTATTGATAATGTAGCCAGTCAGTAAATTCCCAAATATCATGATGATGCCGAAAATGGTCATTGAAAGAGACACCCATGCCGATCTGAGTCCCAGCTCCGTTTCATAAAAGAAATAGAAATAGGATCCCTGCATGACCGTCACTGCGTTATAACCAAAACCGTAAAATGAAAAGGATATTTTACTTTTCAAGCTGGAGGTCGGCTCCTCTGGAGCTTCATGGATTACACTCAAGGTATTCACTTTTATTACCATTCCTTTCGCTCCCTATTTTTCTGAATAACAACCCTCGGGTGCGAGCAGCACTAAGTTCAAAGCTATTATTACGGAAAGATAGCGTGCAAAGAGATTCAAAAAGGCAGATGAACTCGCTGTCTGATTTTGCTATGCATGTAAAAACTCCTAATCTAGCGTGACGCAACAGGATTCCACCCATTGTAGCCTCGACTTCGAACACACCGTTTGTTTCATGACAATAATATAGGCCGCAAAGTTCATGAATCCGTTCAGGTTCAAGTGTAATCGTATTCAATTTATCACTGCGTATCGTCTTGCCTAAGGCGTTGATCAGAATATATCCGTCAAAAAGAAAGAAATGGTATCCCATTTGAGGAGCGACGTATTTGTTTTTCTCAACATGCTCCATCGGGAAGGTCTCCCTTGGCGTGAGTAACTGGTAGCCGTCACCCTGCTTTTTCAGCTCAACTACATAGCTGTCCAATATGACATATCGTCCCTCCGCATTGCCGGAATAGTCCAAAAGCTTCGGCTCAGGCAGGGATGGGATATTGCCTCCATAATTTGTTGGAGTACAGTTTTGTCCCGAAATGATGCTGGCAATTGTAAAGCATGCCTGGTTTAGGTCAACCGCTGCGTTATTTGCCGTGATAATAAGCTCAAGCTCAGCCTCAGGGAAAACCATTAACGCCGCCCGGTAAGCTCCGGTAGATCCGCTATGCTCAAAATATCGGAGTCCACTATGGGTTTTTGAAACATAAAGCCCCATGCCGTAACCAGTCTCAGTGCGGTTGTCGAGCACTCCGCTTTCCTGCATTTTTCTCAGCGTTTCCGGCTTGCATATAATAGGAGCAAGATAATGTGCTGTCCATTTGAGCAAGTCCGCAGGGTTGCTGATGATACCACTGCTGCCCACCACTTCGCTGCTGACAAAGGCCTTTTTCCACTTCCCCTGGCCATCGTCATAATAGCATTGGGACATATTGGGGACTATTTCGGTATAATCATCCAGCCAAAAAGTGTCCTTCATATCAAGAGGATCAAAGATATTCTTCCGTGCGAACTCTCGAATACTTTCTTTCGTCACGGCTGTAACGATTTCACTAAGCAGGAAATACCCTGTGTTGCAATAGGAGAAGTCGCTGCCTGGCTTAAAGCTTAACGTCCTTAGGCGTTTTGTGTAATTCCGTATGTGTTCATTCGTGGAAATATCATCAAAAAGCAACCCGCCGAAAGAGTATAAGTTGTACAATTCACGAATGCCTGAAGTGTGGTTCATAAGCTGCCGGATGGTTATCGAACACTCATATGGCATTAGCCCAGGAATGTATTTTTTCACGTCATCATCGATGTCAAGAAGCCCACTCTCTTCCAATAGAAGGATGCAAAAACATGTGAATTGCTTTGATGTTGAGGCAATGTGAAAGAGCGTCGATTTCGTAACGGGAATTTTGTTTTCCATGTCGGCTAATCCGTATGCTTTTTCGAACACCAATTCACCCTTCGATCGTATAGCCACATAGCCCCCTGCTGTATCTTCTTTCCATCGTGTAAAAAGTTTGTCGATCTTTTCCTCCATGAGTACTCCTCCATACATTTAGTAACGCCACATCTGATCAATACGATCATAGGATTCCATCCGCAAGTCTTCTTTTTCTTGTTTCAATACATGTTTTGCAATTCTTTCAGACGGTGTAAGCGGTAATGAATCCTTCAGTTCCCAGTATCTTGGAATTTTGAATGAAGCGAGCTTTTGTTCGCAATACTGAATGATATTTTGTACATACTCATCTTTATCAGGTACTGGTTCAGAGGAAACGATATATACTTTCACCTCTTCCCCTCTTAATTCGTCGTCTACCGAAATACATGCTGCCAGGTTCACACATTCGTGAGTCATAATAGCTTCTTCCACTTCAACAGCGGAGATATTTTCACCACCGCGGCGGATCATGTCTTTTTTTCGTCCCACGTAATAGAACATGCCGTTCTCGTCCACCCTGACAAGGTCTCCCGTATGGAACCATCCATTTCGAAACACCTCCTTCGTAGCTTCCTCATTTTTATAATAACCATCCATCATTCCGATCCCTCTAATAACGAGCTCACCAACTTTTCCTCTGTCTACGGAAAGATCATGATCGTCAACTACCCGCGCTTCACGGCCAAATGCAGGCCTTCCGAGTGCCCCTGTCCCAATATACTGGTCATGCTCTTCTGTTGTCATCGTTAGATCATAGCCTGTTTCCGTCATTCCGAATATCTCAAACCATTTTACACCCCATCTCGTTTCTAATTGATGGTGGAGGGTTGGTGGAATTGCTGAACACCCAACAAATCTAACACTATGATTACGCTCAACTTCTGATTCCGGCATTTTAAGCAACAAGGCTGGCATACTGCCAAGACAATAGAAAAATGTTACATGATATTCACGGACCTTCTCCCAAAACAACGACGGTCGAAATCTTTCCAAGACAACCAAAGTAGCTCCGGTAACAAGCGACACAATGGTATTCCACTGAGGATCAATATAGTAATAAGGCTGAGCCGTTAATAAAATGTCGTTTTCATCTAATCCAAAAAATGACGCTTGCGATGCCTTTATCCCGATATTCATCCAATAATAGTGAGAAAGCATACATCCCTTTGGACGACCTGTGGTTCCGGAAGTATATTGAATGTTAACTACTGAATCAGAAAAGACAGGTGTCTTTGGAAACTGGTATGTTGAAAGCGATTGCATAACATCGAGAAAATAATAATCTCCCAGATCATTTGGAGCATCAACTGTCATGATTTTGTACGAAAGTCGGTTTTCCTGACGAATGTTGTATAACATGTCAACTTTTTCTGAAGTCGTTACAACCAACCTGGCCTCCGAGTGGTCCAATATATATCCAGCATCATACGATTGGTAGGTAAAGTTAATGGGAACCATAACAGCTCCAATGGATCCAATCGATAACCAGGTTAAGGGGAACTTTGGGATATTCGGGAGCATTAATCCAATCTTGTCATTTTTCTGGATTCCAAGATGATGGAAAACGGAAGAAATCTTACCTGTCTGTTCATACATTTCCTTGAAAGTGATTTTTTCACCTGTATTATCAAAAATCAGAGCGTAGCGATCACCCCACTTTTGAGCAGCATTCTCCAGCAACGCACGAAAATTCATTGTTGATACATCCTGTGAAACTGCCATGTTATACACCATCCCCATTCTTTATCATGATCCTATTCCCAGCAGGTTTCTGGCATTTAATGACGCTAATTTTGCAAGCACATCTTGCTTTAAACCGATTTCATTCCATTCTTTTAAAACCCTTTCATAAGACATCACGGGCCAATCTGTACCAAACAAAATTTGATCTGCAAGTACATTATTCATTAATTGATATAATGGGTCCCACCCGGTTCCAGGGCGACCTACATATTTAGGAGCAATGCCGCCAAATTCGATAAAAACATTCGAATGCCTTCTAGCTACTGCTACCATCTCATTTATCCACGGCCACCCTCCATGGCAGGCTATGATTTTCAGATCAGGGAAATCGCAAGCAATTTGGTCAATAAATAACGGCGAGTTCTTGCTTATTGGATGTTGTTTGGAATAGTGCACCCCCGTATGAAACGATACAATCAAATTCAGCTCTGAGGCAGTCGCATAAAGAGGATATAGCCTTGGATCAAGTGGATCTACACCAAAAAATACAGGCTGTAAATTAACTCCTTTCAAATGAAACTGATGAATGGTTTCAACTTGTTTCACTAATTTCATCGGCCGTAAATCATTCATCGACGTTGTTCCGAATCCAGCAAATGTCTGAGGATGTGTGGATACAACTTCATAAACAGCTTCATTCAAGGCATCTGCCATTTCGCCATATTCGTATTCTGGATGAATGACAGCAAATTCTACAGCATTGTCTTTCATCTCCATCATTAATTCGTCTAACGTCTTTGCCCCTTTGCTGATTACTTGCAGCACCTCATCATATCTTCCGTACACTTCCTGGTGGGACGATAGTTTTGGACGTAAATTCTCAGGCAGTCGGACACGCACATCAATGATCCCCATTCTTATCCCCCTACGTTCTTATTATCATTTAAGTGATGCAACCATTCGATAACCTAATTCCTTATACTGATTGGCAATTTCTTCAATCGTAAATCGACCACCCTCGACATACCAATGTGCAACACCTGTGCACATTTCCATAAGAGCATAGGTAGCGAGCCTTACATCCTCGTAGGTAAAAACCCCTTCGTTCTTCCCTTGCCGTAATACCTCCAGCCAAATCTCTTCGTATTCCCTTCTCATATCCCGGATTTTTTGTCGATCTTCTCCATCAAGCGAACGATATTCTGTATCAATAACCAATGCAGCAAGCTGTTCCTGGCCATGGTTAATCACATGGATCCGAATGAGTTCCTTTAATTGGTCTTTAGGATCACGTAAATGGATCAGTCCATTTTTCGCATCCATAATCAGTTTGTTCAAACCTTTTTCAATGATTTTAAGCAACAGGTGTTTTTTACTTTCGACATAATAATACAAAGCCGATGAAGTTAAATTCGTTTCAGACGCAATATCGCGAATACTTGTGGCAGCATATCCTTTTTTTGAAAATAGACGCAATGCGACTTTGATAATAATATCCTCTGTTATCTCCATGCCTATCACCTTTCAGTCCATAAATGTTAGGAAGTTTACAATTATTTTATCAATCGTTCGATAAATTCGCAATATTTATTTTTTTCAGATCGATCGATAAAAATCGTTAGCTTTTGAAAAATGAGTTGTAGACTGATCCATTAAAAGAAACAGCGGCGGACCAAGACTTGAAAAATAAAGTCTTCGATTTTGCCGCTGGTGTCATTCAACAAACGTACCCTTCAGGTTATTGTGATGTAAGCCTACTGTTCCTTAACGGACGGAATTGGAGACTAAACCGGATCTGTCGGCGCAAAACGGTATTGGCTTGCTTGTTCGTAGGCGTAAGCGAGACGGAAAAGCGAAGGCTCGCTGTAGGCGGTTCCGACGAAAGTCATTCCCTGTGGCCCTTTGGTCGTATAGCCGCCTTCGGTGATGATGCCTGTCTCTGCGTACCCGCCCGGTACGGTAATGGCAGGATACCCCGCACGCGCGGATAATTCAATCCCTTCCTCGTTGCCTAGGAACAGCAGCGCGTCCAGCCGATGTTCGCGTATCACGTGGTCGATGCCTTGGTCACGGGATAACTCATGGTTAAGGCGTAAACTCTCGGCGTACACCTTTTCAGACAATGTGCCGCTTGTTTCATTCGACCAGATCAGCGTGTCTGCCCATATTTAAGCGCGACGTCGCGATTCTCTTCGTTATAGGCTATGAGTTCATCTAACGACCGAACGAATGCGCCGGGGCCAGCTTTAGAGAGATAGTCGTTCAGTCCTTTTTTGAATTCGAACTGCATCACGTCCCAGTCCCACTTCGCACTCTCGCATGGCAACGATACCGGGTCTACGACGATCGCCCCGCGTTCCTTGCACAAGGTGATCGCCCGCTCGATAATCACCACCCGGGCTTTGTCCAATCCTCGATAATAATATTGTGGAACGCCAATTCTCGCGCCTTGCAAACCGTTCGCGTCCAAGAAAGGCGTATAATCCGTATAGGCTATTCGCCTATTCTCTAGCATAGCCGCATCTTCCGGATCTGCCGCCGTCATGGCCGCGAGTAAGATCGCGGCGTCCCTGACCGCACGCGTCATCGGACCGGCCGAATCTTGGCTATGTGTAATCGGAATGATTCCTGTACGACTAACGAGCCCGATAGTCGGTTTTATACCGACGATGCCGTTTTGTGAGGACGGGCTGATGATCGAGCCCGAAGTTTCTGTGCCAATGGCAGCGGCACACAGATTCGCGGCAACCGCCGCGCCAGAGCCCGAACTGGAGCCTCCTACAAACAACTCGCCGGGCCCATAAGGATTAAGCGTCAGACCGCCCCTGGAGCTATACCCCGCCCACATCGTGCCCGACATAAAGTTAGCCCATTCCGTCATGTTTGCCTTACCAAGGAATACACATCCCGCAGCCCTTAATTGTGCGGCCACGGCCGAATCCTTTGGAGCGAAATGTTCAGCAAGAGCAACCGAACCGGCACTAGTATGCATGCGGTCACCTGTATCAATATTGTCCTTGAGCAAGATCGGGATGCCGTGAAGCGGTTTCGAACAACAGTGGTCATAGCATAATCACATGTACGGATTTTCCATAATAAATTTAAAGCTAAATTTCAGTCATTTTTAAACACAAAGAAACCTTGCTACAGTAAAGTGAACTGTAGCAAGGCAGGGCCAACATAAATTACAGTCGGTGATAATTTATGTTCATGCATTATTACCCGGACAGCCTTGATCATTAGATTTCGGAAATTTAACGACTCTAATGTAAATTTAACGACTCTAATGTCAATTTAGTAACTCTAATGTCACTGAACACAACAACTAAATGTAGAGAACAAACAAAGTTGTAAACTAAAACATCATTAAAAACCCGCATCTTATAAGGAACGTAGAAATTACGACAAACAAAGTTGTAAACTGAGTTTCGCTTGCTCCGAAATCGAATAGTACAAACAAAGTTGTAAACTAGCGGTAAAGAACGGTTATGTTTGCACTTTACATTCTTATTGCAGTTTGTTTTCAATAATCCTTCTTCACCTACTACTTAACTACGTTCCATTTTAATTTGAACTAAAATTCAACTCCCCTTTATGTCGACTAAGGATTAGATGGGTCATTACTCTTCTTCCCCACTTCTATAAGTTGAATCAAATGTCTATCGACACCTAAGTCTAATGCCGTCTCACTTGAAGTAAGTACACCTTTATCACCACAAGTGAAAATTATTTGAAAATTGTTGTTTAATTTTTTGTCTTTAACCAGCTCCATTACTAATTCAGTAAATTTTACAAAGGTTTCTTCATCAAGATTTTGTTGCCGAGGTTCATCAAGAATAAGGATTAATGGATGGTTAGTTCGATGCTTACTTTTTAAACAAGTAACTAGTAAGCCCAAGTAATATGAAATCAGAATTCGAATAAGACCACTACTAGATGTAATATTGTATAAGTTTTTCCCCTCTATCTTAGGCTTGAAATCATCTCTATCAATTTTTATTGCCCTAAAAATTTTTTCATTTATCTCTTCTAATTTTTTATTATCAAAACCTTCTTTAAGGAAATCAAACCCTCTTAAAATTTCCTTAAAAGTATCCTCGAACAATTGTAGCTTTTCTGAATCCACTGTATCATTTTCGGTCTCTTTAAGCTTTTTGTCTAACTCTGCTATTTCTTCAGATAAAGTAATTATCTGATTTTCAATCGCTTCATATTTAGTTATTATTTCATTCTCCCTTTTAAGATTTATCAGGGTATTATTTAATCGTCCAATCTCACTCGAATATCCTTGGTACTGTTTGAGATAATTGGGCTTTAGGTCAAAATTAATTTCATTAATGGTTTTTTCTATTTCTTCTATATCAAGTTCTAACAAAAATAGCTTGCTTTCAACCTCATGTTTCTCCAGTTCCTTTCTATTCTTTATTCTTTCAAAATCCCTCATCTCATCTAACAAATATCCGTATAGTTGTTCACTTTTAGATATATTCGCTAATTTGAATTGATTACCACATAAGCTACAGTTATTTGTATCTATTTCATACACTTCGTCAATCAATACTTGATTTAAGCAATGCGGACAGTTTTCTATTGGAAGAGAAGATATGAGCTTTTTCGCTGTCTTTAATTTATCAATCTTTTCAATATCAAGTTTAATTTTATTTATTCGATAGTAATATTCATTAATTTCTCGACTTAACCCATTAATCTGCTCTTTATAGCGTCTTATCACATTTTTTAATTTCCGATAGTCTTCCCTATAAGGTTGTACTGAACCATCCAGCTGGATATTACCGGACTCCAGCTCTTTAAGTCTTGTATGATACTCTTCAACCTCCTGCTCAATTACTTTTACGGCACTCTTTATTTCCTCAGTACTCTTGTATTTAAAAAGACTTATAATTTCATGTACATCATCTCGTGAAGTCCTCTTCTCTTTCAATTCATTTTTTAATAACTTCAGTCGTAATTTTTCCGTGATATTTTGAACGCTACTCAAATTTAGTATTATCTCAAAAGCCTTATGTTTTACATCGGGTATATTATAGTTAGGGTTTGCAGCTTGAATATCATCCCATGCCGTCTGAGGTACGACAAACAAAGGCATAATGTTTTGAAAATATATCTTCGAACCCTCAAATTGGATTTCCGGTATTTTAAAAAACTCAAATAAAAAATTTTGAAATGTTTTATTACCCTCAATTCCAGTATCCTTCTTAGCCTTGTAATAATCTATTTTAGTTGCCTTATGAATATCTGCAATGTCGACATCTTGAAATACAACAACTGTTTCTTCCCTACCTAAAGCATCACGCCTTATAACAACCCTTTTAGACTCAGGGTTTATTATTTGTAAGTATATAAAGTTTTCAATAACTGCTTCACCATCTATTACTTTCATTATCGGAGGGAAATTTGTATCACTCCATGTACTCTTCCCGTATAAATCTTCTCCATTTAAGGCATAAATAATACTTTTAATAAGTGTACTCTTCCCCAGATTATTTTTGCCATAAATGAGATTAACCTGCCGTTTTTCCCCGTCCTCTTTTACGAAACTAACATAACATCCATACTTTTTCTTACTTTCGGTTGTGATATCTATTTTTATCGCTTCAATATACATCATTACCACCACCCAATATTAACTCTGGAAAGAACTCAGCAATATATTTATCTATCCTTGCATTTGTTGATTTTTTAGGGAATATTTCATTTATTATCTCCATTCTATGTACCCATTTCCCTTCAATTTCATGGACTTCATTAGAGATTTCCATGCCAAGGTCAGTAAGAATAATGCAAAATTGTTTATCACCTGATGGAGTGATTTTCGTATACTTTATTTGGATTAAATTTTTACTTACCATATAATTAAAAATACTATCGTAACGAGGGTCCCAAGGACCTCGTAAATAATTTATCATTGGAGAAAAAGCGTCTACTTTTTCATAATCATTTAAATTAAGTTTATCGCTTAGTTTTTTCTTTTTACTATTATTAATTACCTTTTCTAAATAAAATGGATATCTTATTAGGAAGTCATAAAACGCAAATTTACTTCTTCCATATAGTAGTGGTGTTGTTGAAACAGACTCAACAACCAATCCACAAACATTTATTAAAAGTAATAATCTGTACGTATGAAAGTCATAATCATCATCAGGTTTAACATATAATATTTGATTTTCAATAGGCTCTACTTCCATTTGAACTTTACTATTCATTAAAGCTTGTATAAATTTGTTGTTTATTTTGTGTTCCATTATACTTTCTCCTTTGTCCATCTTAACGGACACTCAGCTGCAATCTGATACATTTGTGCATATACAACCTCTTCATCAATGTCCACTGACTTTAACTTGCCAAAGTCTATTGCAGCATCACTTAACGTATCCTGAAACTTCACCCAAAAATCGACTGGGTCGAAATTATTTTTCCTTTTATTTTCCTGTACAGCAGTAAGGCATAACCTTCTTACCTTATATTCAAGCTGTTTTAAATCTTGATACTCTTGATTAAGACCAGCTATTTGTAACTTGTCTAAATGTATCAAGTACGAGCATCGAGATTGAGTAGCAAGCTCTAAGATAGAATCTGACTCATCCGCATCTTCAATCCCCATAGCTCTAATCTTCCTTTCAAGGTTACTTTGCTTTTCAGTATCCTGTTCTGTTACCTCATTAATTCTGACTTCATCTATAATAATAGGGAGCTCATATACTGTTTTCCTCTCATCTCCCGTTACTTCTCGACTCAAAAGGGTAGCAACCATACCCTCTAAGGTATCAAATCGGCTATTTAAAAAATTCGTTAAAGTGCTATCAACATTATTTGAAATCTCCTCAAGAGATTCATCTATAATTTGATTTAACAAGCCAATTGTGAGAACTCTGTTCTCAATGTCTGATTGAGATGATTTATTATAAACTTCTGTTAATAATCGTGCCTGCATTACATTTGGGAGACACTTCAACTTTGGAATCGTTATTATTAACTCTAAATTCCTTTTTCTAATACTTTCAATAGAATCCTCAGGTTCTTCATTTTCAAATGAGAACCTAATTTTTTGAATAAAAGCTTTTATATTCTCTTCATCTACGATTGCGGATTGTGATTTACTGTATTCACTTTCGATAAATTCCATCTTTTCTACTAACTCAGCAATCTCTTTTTCCAACACTTCATCATTCGACTTATCCCCAGACTTTTTGCCTTCCCTCGTCTTTATCATCTTAGTGTATTTGGCGATAATAGAATCTTTTTCTGAACACAAAACAGAACTAAGTAATTCTTGTACGACTGGGATTATCTTTGACATTAAATCATCTGAAATTGGATTTGATGCATCTACCCATTCTAATAAAAGGTCGGACCTTTTCTTCACAGAGCTATTTGTAACAAAAAAGAATTCTCCTACATATTCGAAGTCATACTTAGAATACAATATAAAAAAATTAAACAATGCCTTTTGAATATCATCACTCTTTAAACTAAAATCACTTGAATAACATTTGATTTGTGTGAAATTCACAGTGTTAGTGGAAGTGTTTAATTCCTTAATATCATCTTCCGTCTCACAATAAATCTTAGTATCAATGCTTTTAATATATGCATTGACCCAAGTATTAAGAGTCACCAAATATTGATAAAGAAACCCTCTATTAGTAGCAATAGCATCAGTAGTTTTTTGGAAAATGGATAATTCATTATTTACCATGATATTACTCCTATTTATTCTATGTTTTTCAAATAGCTTTCTTTCGACATATTTTACCACGTATTCCTTTTTCCCAATACATTGTATTTAATAGGTCATAGATTAAAACAGACTTAAACCATTGCGGTTTAAGTCCGTTCGCCTCTGCTATATCATAGTTTGATTTTCAAGAGCTATTTCGATAAATTTTTTCACTCTGGAGGACGCTAATTTAGAGTTTATACCTGATAAACGATATACTTGCCATTCCCTGACAACATCAAATTCTGTTCCTAATCTACTTATTACCCTTTTTACCCTTCTTATTTGAAATTCATCTTTGCTTTCGACAACAGTGCTCACGTACTCTACACTTCGTGGGATTTTCTGAGGTACTTTTTCAAACCAACTTTGTTTACCCGTTTTTCTTGTGATTGATTTAAATGTCTTTTGCAAAAGCTTGTCAGCTTCCGATTCATCCCACTTTGTAAGAATCTCATGAAGAAGAGATAGTAACATTTCGTCTCTTTGATTCCAATCAACTCTTGCCCTCAGCTGAATTTTTCCTTTTTCTTTAGGGGAGTTTTCTTTTAACCATTCCTTGCGACATCGATACAACCATGCATATATGTGCGGAGCCCTCAAACGTAATTTATTAATTCCATCGTCAGGGAAATCAATTAATAGTTGCAACCATTTGTCTTGGTATTCAGTACCGCTTTCTTCCTTAGGGAAATTTTCTATTAGTTGATTTTTTCTTCCCTTTAACAATTTCCATTTCCCTGCTATACCCAATTTTATTGCCTGTTTTTTTAAGGTTTCTGTATCTGCTCTTAGAGCAGTCGACATGACCTCTAATGTTGCCCTCTCCTGTATAAGCGTTTTTAGTTTTTGCTCCCACACTTCCCCATAGCACAATATCTTGATGTCTTTTCGTTGAATTTCCTTCCCAATCTTCTCTCTTACTGAGTAACTGAAGCCACAAGAACATGTAAATTGACCCACTACTTTCTTAGAGTCATAGCAATAGGTGATTTCTTTAGCGTGGACTACTTCTTGTTCAAAATGATTGACTACAGGGTTAAAGCATTTCCATGGCCCGTTTCCAAAGGGCTCTTTAATTCCTTTCCCAGTAAAAAAGTCTTCTGTTGAACCGCATAAAAAGCTCATCATGAGGACATGACGAATAGGGTGAAAGGCTCTCCGATGTTTTCGAACAATCGCACTTAACCAGGTTTGGTCTGACGTCTCGTCAATTTCTGACTGTAACAATTGAAGTATGTCCTGCGGAAAAATATCACAAAAAGCCTTTATTAGCTCCTTTTTACGAACTCTTCCTGATGGTAAAGCAAGTCCTTTACTTTGGAGAACTTTAGTATATTGTTGTCGCAGATAGTTTTCATGAAATGGCGTTAAAGAAGCATTCAACAACCAACGCATCTCATTAGCAACTCGTTGTAATACACGAGTATCGATAGAATCATCTATTACATAAGTACACATTTCTATATTCTCATCGTCAGCTTGAATAAATTCATGTTGATTGACATCTTGGAGGAGCCGATTACTTTTGAGCAACCTACTCCCATGCTCAGGACATACAAGCACTCCCGACACCTGGTGTATACGATGCCAATAAGCTTCTCCATATTGTTCTCGGTCTTGTATGAAACAATCACCACAGAATTGTAAACTCGTAATAGCAGATACCGAACTAGCTGTTACACCTACTAGTGCACGAATTCCCCTTCCATCCTCGCCCATTACTAAGCTTATAGCTTTTTGTGATTTCTTTTGGTCTAAAAAGGGCAGGTACAAAGGAAGTAAAGAGTGGTTCCTAATGAATTCATCTTCCGTATAGACCGAGCCTATCGGTAATCTCTTAACAAGCGCTGTTAAATTTGCTTGAAAATCAACGCTAGACCTCGTACTGGACTTCCCAAAAAGCTCACTCATTGTTACTTTGGGTGAAATATTTCCAGCTCTAACGTGATACCTAGCTAGTACGCTATATAACAACTCATCTCTATACGGTGTTGGAAAATAGGTGAGCACAGTCAAATCTCCTCTATGCCAGCTCCTGGAACGGGTCTAGAATGTAACCTGCTTCCTTCAAAGCATCGTAGGCAGTAATTTCTTGGTTCTTTTTTAGAATCACATATCTTAAATCGTTCTCATCTTTTATGGTCTCCTTTTGATTTAATTTCTTTTTTTTAATTTCCGCGGATTTCTGTCTTGAATTCGTAAAAGCATTTTCCCCCGCTTTTCGAGCTAGTTCATTTATTGACACCTCAATTCCCAATTCACTAATAGCTTCTTTTGCAGCTTTTTTTGCATCCGAATCCGAAACACCCATCGATATCAGTCTTATAATCAATTCCTCTAGTATATTCTCCCTTTCAGACTCTTGTTTCTTTTTGAGAGCTTCCTTATGGAGACGTATTACCGACTTTTTATCTAACTCGCTAAGTTTATTTTGAATGTATGACTCTATATCCACTGGTCGAATATCATCAAACTTCGTAAGTGATTCGATATCGCCATTTCTCAATGCTTGAAGAAATGGTTGTACAAGCCTCAAATTCTCCCTCCCAACCTTTCGAATAAGGTCTGGGGTTATTTTCTCTAGGCTTGACGAAATTACCCGTATCTGTGCAAGCATATAAAGCTTAACAGCTATATCTGTAATCCCCTGGCTTTCCTCGTAGAGGACACTGCTTATTTGGTCTGTATATGGCGTGACCGCTTTTGTCCACTGATATTCCCACATAAGTTCCATGATGGTATCCCATTCTTCATCCTTATTCATACGGTCCCATACCATATCTCCCTGACCCGCACTTCTTCTTGCCTGACGAAATTGACTCTGTAGACTTCCCAATGCTCTTTGTGTTCCAATTAAAATAACTGGAATTCCAATCGTATTTACTAAAGTAACAAAGAAATTAAGCATTTTATCTGCCCCACCTTGGGCAGCTGAATGTAAATGTTGAACTTCATCAATAATTAATACACCTAGGCAGTGATTTGAAGCTATTTGAACCATATATTTAAGCATTTCTTCTACAGAAATTCGCCTAGCTACAACTTTATGGGAATAATTGGTTCCAAGCAACTCGTCCATTTTCAGAAAAAACGAAATGCACAATCCTTTGAGCGACGCTCCATCGTAGGGGCAATCCAATTTAAGATAAGTAACCTGATATAAAGAAAGTGGGGTTCCTTTATATTCATGATGAATGATAACCTTTGGATACATAGAGAGAACCCGTTCAACTGATGTTGTTTTTCCCATACCTGACGTCCCAATAATCGCAAATCCATTTCCTGTGTTTCTTATATCACCAAAAACACTAGTTATCCCTTCTTTTTCTTTAAGTGCTTTGTTCCCTTTTTGCAATCTGAGTGCATGTAATTTACCAAGCGGATTTCGACTTATATATCCCTGTCGAATACATACCGATATTCGCTGCTCTAATTCAATATGCTTCGTAGTCGGTTGAAAATATCTACCTAATCTACGAACTAGATGTAGCTTATACTTATCATCTGATTTTCGCTCATTAGGATGATATTTGGGATATAAAGTAAGAGCATCAATTACTTCTCCCATATCAAGAATTGGAGGCAATGCTTCAATGATTGGATTGTCCTCGTAATCAAGTACCCCTTGTTCTTTATAAGTAGCTAATTCGGCAACACAACCATTCGGAATTTGTACAAACCCACCATTAGTCAAAACTCCAATTCTCCTTTTGTTTGCTCCGAATTAAATCCATCACGGACACTTCCGTCTCATCCTTTATGCTTGTTACATTATCTGCTTTTAGTACCCCCCCTTTTTTTTCGGATTCAGTCTTCTGCCGATTTAAGTGGAGTGCTTCTTTCTCACGATTTTTTTCTTTGTCTACTTTCCTAAACGCTTTGATATTTTTTGTTTTGACTTTTTCTTTAGGTGATTCGCTTTCTGCTTCATCCCGAATTTCCTCCATTCTTTTGAAAAAATCAATTTTATGCTGGAGCTGCGCATTCTTTCTAAGCTGAGAGTTTAACTCTAAGCATTCATTGAGATGTAGAATCTCATCAAATGTCATCTCAAAATGCTCCTTTTCTTTTGGAAGAAGGCTACAAGTAATAAAATCCCTCCCATTATTTCTAATTAGATAGATATTCTTTGCATTACGCGGGTCATATGCCACCTCTTCACGCCAAGAGTTCTTGTTAGCTCTCTCAAACCATCCTTCTTCTATTCCCTCTTGACAACTATAACTTTTCCCTTTAAAAATTATCCCTTGAAAAGTAATCGTCGCTTTTCCCCTCGGCATTAAATTAAGCTTCACAAGTTCTTCAGAACAGGCTCGTAAACTACCAGAGCGATTTTGTAATCCCCATTCCCATATTTGCCTAGGCAATGGTTCTACACCATCTGCTATCATTTCTTTGCTAAGTGGGTATTTCTTCATTTCTTTGTCATTATTTAAGTAGAGCACAGCGTAAATGACCATTCTTGTAAACTGATAAAGGTCAAGCTTAGCTTCCTTCCTGTAGTCAGTTACACCTCTCTCACCTGCATCTTTATGAACATAGCCAGCCAAAAATGGCTTTAGCAACTCTTGAACAGTTCTAATGGTCCTTTCAACAATACCTTTTAAATCAGGGCGATATGCTGGAGTATTAACGACGCGTATTTGTAAGGAGTTTGCCAATGTATCAGCAAAACCACTTAACATCTCACCTCTGTCAGCAACTATCGTATCTGGAAGGTATTGTGCATTCCACATATCTTCCGTAATATCAATTCCAAGCTGTTTACAAAACTCTACTTTATTTGAAAAAGCATTTGCTAGAGCCATCATCGCGGCATTCCACGAAGGATTTTCAAGTCCCACATACACTCCTGTAATCATTCGCGAAAATACATCCACTACAAAATATAAAGTTGGACGTCCAATTGTTTGCGTTCTATTATATCGACTGACGATATAAACATCCGCAATTGTCGCATCGATTTGATAAACAGAGCCTGGTCCTATCAACTGTTCATGTGAATTGCTCAAAACAGGTCTACTTCCTAGGTTGTATTTTTTCTTACCTTCCCTAGCGATAATTTTGTCTTTGCGTTTAATTTCCTTATTAAACCAATATCTAAATTGTCGTAGAGTTGGAATTGTTTCCTCGTCATAAAAATACTCCTTTAACATTTGAGTATATGTATAGCTCAATGAGTTTTTTGTTTTATTCATATAAAATCTAGCGACAGCAATCCGAAAAATTTTTTTCATTTCTTCTGTTACATTAGCACCATCACCGATTTTTTCTCGAAAACGAGATGGTCTACCTGTCTTTTTCCCAACTAATGTCCTCTCCCGAACACCGCAATTTTGATAATTGGGTAACAATGAGTTGGGAGATTTTCCTCTTTGCCAATACTTCCGAAAATACTTGTACAATGTAACCTTACTTATCTTATTTTGCTTCATCAAAATTTTTATGATTTTTCCTCTGCTATCTTCTATATAAATATCTGGCTCATCTTTTACCGCAGCTTTGATAAGTCCCCATGCATTATCACGTTTATCTTTATAAAGCTGGGGTATGTCAGCTTCTGAAATTACAATCGCTTTAGGGTCGTTATCCTGAACTACACATATTCCACATTGCAATTCGTTAAGTACATCTGAAACTTTTCGTTGGTAAGGAAACGCAAGTCGCATATCGATATCTATTAAGTACATAGTGTCAGTATTAGTATCTATATATAGGATTCTCTCTTTGCAAAGAACATCCTCATGCGTTCTTCTAACGATAATCATATTAACTGCTAATTTGGGATGCATTATTACTCCCCCCAGTTCCGGTGATAAATTCTAAATTACCAAAGTAACTATGGTTTAAATTGATTTCGTTTAACATATCTATTTTGATAATTCTTCTCGCAATGAGATGTCTAAAGAGTGTTAAAAACACCCCTTTTGAGACCTTGAAATCATCATCAAGACTAGAGGTTATTCTCAAAATAGAGCTATTGTGACGCATTAGTCTTTCCTTTAAGACCTCAAGCATTATATCAACTTCATTATCAGCATCTGTGTCTAATACATCTAACTCAGTTGCCGACCGTACCCACTCAATATTTTTAATTAGAGGTAAATGTAGTTCCTTCTCCGTGACAATTCCCCACGAAATACCGTGTTCTTGCCAATACGCTCTTTCTATCTCAAATTTTTCAATTGTTCTTTTGTCCTCTAATTTAATTGAAGGTTTTACCGTTCTTACGATTGATTGTTTTCTTCCATCACGGATAACCGTAATATTGAAATCACTAGTCATTACAACAGGGTTCTTATTTTTTTGTTTTGGATGCGGTATTCCTTTACTTTCCGCTATTCTTATCGTTTCTTCGATACTTAGCGGATATTGCTCCCTCATGTCAACGACACTTTCGTTCCAATCTAATAGTAAGAAGTAGTAGTATTCTAAATTAGATAAGAGATGGTGTTCTCTACCCGATGTATATCCAAATGCTCTAATCGCATTTCCTTCTGAAGAGAAGCTCCTAACTGTAAGCGACGGTTTATAGTTCTTACCAGTTAATTGACCAAATTTATCTTTAGCTTGATTACTATTGCTTACAATCTTATTTTTCATAGCTATTAACTAGCCCCTATCTCACTGGGAATAGTATCATTATTATTATCATATATTATCACTAATATTCACTATACGAAAATATTTATTTTTCGATTAGTGAACACTATTCTCCCTCATATATGGTTAAGATAGAGTTATTAAGCATTAAGGAGGAATCTTAGTGAGTTATCTCGGAGAAAACATTCGAAGATACAGAAAATTAAAAGGTTTATCTATACACGAACTCGCTGCACTAAGCAAATCTAGCCCATCAAGCATTAGTCAAATAGAAACCGGAAAGCGAGATGTTACATTCAAATTAATTGAAAGCATTGCCAAAGCTCTGGATATGGAAGTCTCGCTATTGGTTACTTCCCAAAAGACAATCAAGTATGACCATTCCATTGAAGGATTGTTAAAGTTTCATGAGCATATTGTGGTTTTATGGGGTAAATCAATAAACAACATTGAAGATACTAATAGTTGGGGAGTCATCGTAGATTTAGAGAAAGAAGGGGAATTAAAAGAAATAATATATTTTATAAACAGTAACAATAATGTTTCACCTGAGGATTTTTGCAATACCGAACTACTGCCATACATTATTCTTCAACGAATGCGAATTTTACTTTGGAATTGTTATGAGTTACGTGGAACATACGAAGAAATCAAAAAATGTGGAATTGATTGGTCAACTACTAAAGAATTGATATCTACTTTTGGAGAATTACTCTCCAAAAGCAAATCTAACAGTAAGTAGACAATAATAATTCAAAAAAGGTATGGCGTATACACCATACCTTTTTTTATAACATTTATTTTCGGTTTACAACTTTGTTGTCGAGTTTACAACTTTGTTGTCAGGTTTACAACTTTGTTGTCAAGTTCACAACTTTGTTTGTATTCTACACTAAACTTTTTCTATTTCCCCGACTTACTCCACCGTAACGCTCTTCGCCAAGTTCCGCGGCTTATCGACATCCAGCCCTCTTGCCACAGATGCGTGGTAAGCGAGCAGCTGCAATGGGATGGCGGTTAATACTGGAGTCAGGATAGGCAGGGTTGCTGGAATGTGAATTACTTCATCAACCGATTTGATCAGCTCGTTATCGGATTCGACGGCAAAGCCCAGAACGCGAGCACCGCGCGCTTTTACCTCAACGATGTTGCTGACCATTTTCTCATAAATATCCGGCTGAGTTGCCAGCGCAATGACCGGCACGCCTTCTTCGATCAGTGCGAGTGTACCATGCTTCAGCTCACCCGCTGCATACGCCTCGGAGTGAATGTACGAGATCTCTTTCAGCTTCAGCGAACCTTCAAGAGAAGCCGCATAGTCGAGACTGCGTCCGATGAAGAACAGGCTGTTCACGTCTTTGATGCTGTTCGCGAAGTCACGGATTTTCGCCGAATCGGCCAAAATTTCCGAGATAGCCTCTGGCAAATCCAGCATATGATCGACGATTTCCGCTACTTGCTCGGCGGTTTGTGTGCCTTTCACCTGTGCAAAATAGAGTGCAAACAGGTAGAGCGCAACCACTTGGCTCGTATACGCTTTGGTCGACGCTACGGCGATTTCTGGGCCAGCCCATGTAAAGATCACTTCATCTGCCTCGCGGGATACCGAGCTGCCCACGACGTTGGTGACGGCCATTACGGTTACACCGCTCTTCTTCGCTTCACGCAGCGCTGCCAACGTGTCCGCCGTTTCACCGGATTGGCTGATGACGATCATCAACGTGTTGTCCGTATAGATCGGGTCGCGGTAACGGAATTCGGAAGCGACTGCGACTTCAACCGGCACGCGAGTCAGCTTCTCGATGACATCCTTCCCGACGAGTCCTGCGTGCATCGACGTTCCGCACGCAACGATATAAATACGGTCATATGCTGACAGCTGCTCATTGCTCATTTTCAGCTCAGGCATAACGATCTGCTTGGTTTCGCTGTCGATGCGCGCACCCATTGTGTCGCGTACCGATTGAGGCTGCTCACTGATCTCTTTCAACATAAAGGAATCGAAGCCGCCTTTTTCCGCTTGCACCAAATCCCAATCGACATGGAACAACGCGCGCTCCACTTTTTCACCTGTCTCTGCAGAGAACAGTTCGACACCGTCGCGAGTCAGTACAGCCATCTCGCCCTCGTTCAAGATATGCACGTCACGCGTATGCTCCAGCATCGCAGGAATGTCCGAACCGATAAAGCTCTCCCCGTTGCCCACACCTACGATCAATGGGCTTGCCAGACGCACAGCAATCAGCTTATCAGGTTCGTGCGAAGACATGATCCCCAGGGCATAAGCACCTCGCATTTTCGCCACAGCACGGCGAACCGTCCCAACCAGATCGCCGTCATACATGTCGGCCAACAGGTGAGCGATTACTTCCGTATCCGTCTCAGATGTGAAGTTGTACCCTTTGGAAATCAACTCTTCCTTGATCGAAAGGAAATTCTCGATGATGCCGTTATGCACAACAGCGAACTGTAGCTTTTCATCCGTATGCGGGTGAGAGTTCTCATCCGATGGCTTACCGTGTGTAGCCCAACGGGTATGTCCAATTCCTACCGTCCCCGTAAGCGGGTGATCTTTCAGACGCTCTTCCAGCACAGCCAGGCGGCCTTTCGCCTTTTCGTATGTGAGTCCGTTTGCCGTCAGGGCAGCAATCCCAGCTGAATCATATCCGCGGTATTCCAGCTTGCTCAAACCGCCAACAATAATCTCCTGCGCATTTTTATCTCCAATATATCCAACAATTCCGCACATGTGTAATAGTCCCCTTCCCAATTTAACGGGGACACAGCCCAGAGGCTCTTGTTATCCAACGGGGTGTGCCCCCGCCATCTCATTTGCTTTTTATCGTAATCAAATCAACGTTCCTAGGTATCATACGCCGGTATTGTGCAGCAGGTTACCCCGCTGTTTTGTCCCTGCGTTTGTCGGTAGTGATCCTATGCTACCGGGAGGCATCCGCCGAATGTTCGATAAACCTCCACCTCGTCCACTGTGCTCCATGTCGGGCAGCCACAGTGCTGGCGCTTATGTGGATCTGAAAGTGGCCCGTCTTTTCTTTCTCCTCCTTTCCCCCACCGATTTCGTCCCCTCCTACCTTAACACAAAATGCTTTTTTTCTCTATACAAAAAAATATGCAAAAAGGAGCGGCAACGTGCCACTCCCTTTGTCTATGTCATTACGCCAGTTCTTGTTTCACGACTTCAACGATACGGTATACCAGCAGGTTCAATTCACCTGCATCCGGACCTTCCGCCATGACGCGGACGATCGGCTCCGTACCGGATGGACGCACAAGCACGCGGCCATTGCCAGCCAGCTCTGCTTCCACTTCCTTGATTTTTTCCTCAATCGCCTCGTTGCCAGTAAGTTTGCTCTTATCAGCAACAGGCACGTTCACCAGAATTTGCGGGAATTTGGTCATCACTTGCTTCAGCTCAGACAGTGGCTTCCCGGTCTCCTTGATGATATTCAACAGCTGCAACCCTGTCAGCAGACCGTCTCCCGTCGTGTTGTAATCGAGGAAGATGATGTGACCAGACTGCTCACCGCCCAGGTTATAACCGCCGCGGACCATTTCTTCCACGACATAACGGTCACCGACAGCCGTTTTCGTCGTATTGATCGAGCACTCGTCCATCGCTTTGAAAAAGCCCAGATTCGCCATGACGGTTGTCACGATCGTGTTGTTGTTCAGCTTGCCTTTGGCTTTCAGCGCACGTGCGCAAATCGCCATGATATAGTCGCCATCCACCAGCTCGCCATTTTCATCGACAGCAATACAACGGTCAGCATCACCGTCAAAAGCGAGGCCGAGATCCGCTTTATGTTTAATGACTTCCTCCTGCAAACGCTCAGGATGCGTGGAACCGCATTGCTCGTTGATGTTGACACCGTTCGGATTAGCGCCCATCGTGATCACTTCTGCCTCAACGTCAGCAAACAGACGCGCAGCCAACGACGATACCGCGCCATTGGAGCAGTCCAGCACAACCTTCAAGCCATCGAATCGTTCGGTAACGGAGTTTTTCAAATGAGAAAGATATTTTTGACCACCCTCCAGGAATTCAAGGACAGTCCCAATCTGCTCTCCTGTCGGGCGCGGCAAGTTGTCTTCCGCTGCGTCCAGGTATTGCTCGATTTCGCCTTCCATTTCATCGGACAGCTTGAACCCATTGCTGCCAAAGAACTTGATTCCATTATCAGGGAACGGATTGTGTGATGCAGAAATCATCACGCCTGCATCAGCTCCCAACGCACGGGTTAGATAAGCCACACCCGGGGTAGAAATGACGCCCAAGCGAACCACTTCAGCACCTACTGACAATAAACCCGCAAGCAAAGCATTTTCCAGCATTTGTCCAGACATGCGAGTATCTCTTCCGATGACTACCTTTGGCTTGCCCTCTTGCTTGTTGCGTGTCAATACGTAGCCACCGATTCTGCCCACTTTGAACGCCAATTCAGGCGTCAGTTGAGCATTCGCCACACCACGTACGCCATCTGTTCCGAAATACTTCCCCATCCTTGTCCCTCATTTCTATCCTTTTACACACAGTAGCTTATGTCGCCCATTACTTGCTTGTGATTTCCACGGTTACTTGCTTCAACGCCGTGCTTGCTGCTTTCAAATACGGCGGCAGATTGTAGACAATCGGGATTTCATGTACGCCAACCGGCAAGTTGCTGACATCCGCAACTACCTGCACGTCTTCTGGCGACACATGGTCCAGATTTTGCTCAGCACCCACTATATCAAAATCAATCGTCGTAATTTCCTGACCGGCAGCGGAGAATCCTTTGGCCTGCAGATTTTCGGACAAACCGGTAATCCGCAACGGTACCTTTTCCAGTCGCTTCGTTTTGGATGGTGCAACCTTGAAAGAGACCTCCAAATATTCCGGCTCCACTTTTACTACTTTATCGAGAAGCGGCATTTTCAGCTGCACCAGACGATCTGAGTTTATTTTACTCAAATCAATCTCCGGACCTGGATACGTGCTTTGCTTCATCGTATCGATCACTTCTTTCGGTCCGTACACGGTCACTTCTTCCACATTCTTTTCCACACTAGCCAAACTATAGCCATCCGGCAAGTCATTCGTCAAGTTCAATTTTATTGGTACTTTGGCAAATGGGCTTGTCACCGGAACATTAACCTCGACCGTAAGCGGATTGACCTCCACATGCTGAAGGACGTTCCCGTACTTGTCCACCACCTTGAGTGGCACGGTCGTATTGATCGGTTCCGTCGCTCCATCCAGGTTGACGGAGGCCCGCACGCCTGCGATGCTGTTCGCTTGGCTGGCTGGAACCCTGACATGCGCTTTGAACGGTTTGACGATCGGCTCACCCGCTTTGTAGCCCGGCGCAGCCTGACCCAATAATTCTACACTGACTTCCTTCTCCACGGTCTGTTTCTCTTCCAAGGTGATGTCAACCGTGCTCGGAATAATTCCTACTTTCGTCCCTTCTGGAAAACCCTTGTACAAAACCGGAACGCGATGTGTTCCTTTTCCCTGCCCCCTAAGATCTACAAAGACCTCATACGAATCAGGTGGGATGAAATTGTGCTTATAAAACGGATTGCTGCTCTCGATGGCAATTTTGACCGTTTTCGGCTGTTTTACCACTTCCACGTTATCCGTGTCATAAAGCACCTTCAGGTTGACGCCATCGATGAATAGCGGTTGCGTTGCATCGGTTGGCGCCACACCATCCGACTCCAGGTTTACGACCATCCACATCATCGTTGCGAGCAACAAAGCGATGGCACGCGCAAACCAACGGCTGTTCAACCATTTATCCATGCTTTCGCCTCCATTGCCAACGACCTGCCATGGATTTGCTAATTTGCGAATCCAGCTGTTCCAACAAAATTTCCGATAGCTGCTCCTCCGTCAAATTGCGATGGACTTGGCCGTTACAGGCAAACGACACCTGTCCTGTCTCCTCGGAAACAACGATGGATAAGCCGTCGGATACCTCACTCATCCCGATCGCGGCTCTGTGCCGCGTCCCCAATTCCTTGGAAATCGTAGGATTTTCGGTCAAAGGGAGATAACACCCCGCTGCCATCACCGTATCCTTGCGTAGGATAACGGCGCCGTCATGCAGCGGCGTATTCGGTATAAAAATATTGATTAACAGTTCTGAAGAAACCTTGCCGTTAATCAAGATGCCTGTCTCTACGTAGTCATTCAGTCCTGTATCCTTTTCAATTACAAGCAGTGCGCCAATCCGACGTTTCGCCATATATGTTGTTGATTTGCATACCTCTTGCACCATGCGGCTAACGACTTCCTCGTCAACGGTACTGGTTCGTGAAAAGAGCTTCCCCCGTCCCAGCTGTTCCAGTGCGCGCCGCAGCTCCGGCTGAAAAATGATTACAAGCGCCAATACCCCGAAGGTAAACGCCTGCGACATCAGCCAGTGAAGAGTCGTCAGCTGGAAATACTTGCTCAAAAGCCAAGTGATGATGATCACCATGATCCCTTTCAGCAATTGAACCGCCCGGGTGCCGCGAATCAACATGATTAATTTATAAATGACGTATGTAACCAACAATATGTCGATCGCATACCGGATTACATCACCGTAATTAAGAGAAATCATAGCGATGCCCCCACATTCTCGCTCCAACTCAATATCTCTTCTATATTTCATAGGTAGCGGTATCTCGCTGAAAAAAGCACGGCAAGTACGTGCCGCGCTCATGTAACTGCTATTTCTTATTTTCGCTTAAGGGAAGGCCGGAAGCAAGTCATTTCCGATATTTTTCAGCTGATACCATACCCAATCGAATATCGCTTCGACCGATTCCGTATCACCGGCGACCTGGGCTGTCGAGGCAAGGAACACTTTCCCCTCAATGGCAACGACGTCGCCGCGCACCTCTCCTTGCACTTCCACACTTCCGTTGCGGACGATAAGGTCACCGTCTACCGTGGTTCCGGCCGGCACCACGACAATGTTGCGCTCGTGGTCAATTTTGAGCTTATCGATATTGTTAGCTGATACCTGAAGCGTATCATCAGGTTCAAACCACGTTGCCGTCACACTTCCCATCATCATGACTAAGAACACAGCTGCAGCGGTGAGGAATGGATGCTGCCTGAGCCAATTTGACAAACGATGCCCTTTTCTCGGTGCGGGTAATTGAGCCAAGACTCGTGCGGTAAAATCAGCCGACACTTGTATATGGGTAGCACTCTGCACAAAAACAATCGCCTTTTGCAGATCGTGCATATGTGTGTGGCACCGCGGACATTCCTTGAGATGCGTTTGCAACTGCAGATTGGCGTATTCATCCATATCGCCATCTAAACATTCATGAATCATGACAATCGAATCTCTGCAATCCATCTCGGATGACTCTCCTTTCTGTTACATAAAACGAAGCTTTGAGCGAAGCGCCTCTCGCCCACGGTGTATACGCGTTTTGATCGTGGTAATCGGCAACTTTAATACCTCACTGATTTCTTGCAGCGACAGGTCTTCGATATAGCGCAATACCATGACGGAACGATATTTAGGCGCCAGTTTCGACAATGCATCCTGCACAGTTTCCTGCAATTCTTGCGTGACCACTTTTTCCTCCGGCGTTTGCTCCTTTGAAGAAAGGCGGGAGTGCCAATCGAGGCCTTCGGTGCCTTCCGCTTCCTCGTCGATGGAGAAATCCGGTCGTTTTTTGCGCCCACGGTCGATACACAGGTTTGTGGCTATGCGATAAATCCATGTTGAAAATTTGTAACTATCGTCATACGTATGAAGGTTTGCATACACACGTAAAAAAGTCTCTTGTGCTATGTCCTCCGCCTCTTGACGATTGCCCACCATGCGGTAAGCCAATTGAAAAATCTTATCCTTGTATATCTCGATCAATTCGACAAAGGCATCGCGGTCGCCCCGTTTGGCTCTTGCCGTCAATCGTTTCTCTACAAAATCCATGTGATCCTCCCCGGCATTACCGTACCTTTACTATACGATGCATTTCACGTCCGGTTTCAATTTTTTCGTCCCAATTTATATAGTAAAATATGGGCAAACGGCTACGGCCCAATTTTCGGAATAAAAACAAGGTTTATTTATATACTAAGTGTGGTAACTTCTTTATACAATACCATAAAAAGGGGAGTTGTCATAATGTCCAAGCACATGGTATTTGACGAAATAGAAGCGCTCCGCAAGAAAATGAATGACCAGTACAAAAAGCATTCGGCCATTACGCCAGAGCTGCTTGACCTCAGCGTAAAGCTGGACCAACTGCTCAATCAACTCCCTTCATCAGTGCGCAAAACACACTAACATAAAAAGAAAAAAGAGAGGAATCGTCCCCTCTTTTTTTATTTCTCACGCTTTCGTTTGATTATACGCTTACAGCAGCTTATCGCCAAAAGCAGAGCTCATCATTGCCACTGCGACGCGCGCTGTTACATTTTCACGATCCAGAATCGGATTGACTTCTACAAATTCAGCGGATACCAGAACATCAGATTCAGCCAACATTTCCATGGCCAGATGGCCTTCCCGATAGGAAATTCCGCCGAGAACAGGAGTGCCAACACCCGGTACTTCGTGAGGATCCAGACCGTCCAAGTCAAAGCTCAGGTGAACGCCGTCTGTATTTTTGCTTACATGTGCGATCGCTTCTTCCATCACGCGAGCCATGCCCAAACGGTCGATCTCGTGCATGGTGAACACTTTGATGCCGCGTTCCTTGATCAAGGCGCGCTCACCTGCATCCAGGTCACGCGCTCCCAGAACAACAACGTTCTCTGCCTTGATCTTCGGCGCAAAACCGCCGATGTTCACCAGGCGCTCATGGCCGAGGCCAAGGCTTGCTGCGAGCGGCATACCGTGAATATTGCCAGAAGGTGTCGTATCACCTGTGTTTAGGTCGCCGTGAGCGTCAAACCAGATTACGCCGAGGTTTTTCACATGCTGTGTAACGCCGGCAATCGTACCCATCGCAATGCTATGGTCACCGCCCAGCACCAGAGGAAAACGCCCCTCTGCCATTTCTTTGCTAACTGCAGCTGCCAAAGTCGTGTTCGCCTCAACCACTTGGTCAAGGTATTTGTGGTGGTCTGTGCTAACCAGTTGGTTCGGACGGTTGACGACGATATCGCCAATGTCTTTAATGGAGAAACCCATTCCCTCCAAACGCTTTACAACACCAGCATAGCGAATGGCGCTTGGCCCCATATCAACACCGCGGCGATCCGCTCCTAAGTCCATTCCAACTCCAATAATGGAAACGTTTTTATTCATTCTGTCACCCATCCCTTCCTAAGCTACCTTGTTATTGTAGCCTTGATTGGGCAAATGACTCAACTCGACACAATTTTGCATGAATATAAGCATAATCCGCAATAAATCAGGGAAAACCAACAAAAAATGCATGCCGTTTTCCTGAAATGCACACGGTTTTCGCAACCAACTTTAACCATATATGATCCCTGTTTTTCCAAAACAAAAAAGCAGCTGAATTCAGCTGCTGTTTCTTTTATGTATGGAGCGGGTGATGGGAATCGAACCCACGCGACCAGCTTGGAAGGCTGGAGTTCTACCATTGAACTACACCCGCATGAAAATGGTCGGGAAGACAGGATTCGAACCTGCGACCCCTTGGTCCCAAGCCAAGTACTCTACCAAGCTGAGCTACTTCCCGACATATAATGGCGTGCCCTGAGAGATTCGAACTCCCGACCTTTTGATTCGTAGTCAAACGCTCTATCCGGCTGAGCTAAGGGCACATATGGAGCGGACGAAGGGTCTCGAACCCTCGACCTTCGCCTTGGCAAGGCGACGCTCTACCAATTGAGCTACGTCCGCACATTTTTAAAATACATGGTGAGCCATGAAGGACTCGAACCTTCGACCCTCTGATTAAAAGTCAGATGCTCTACCAACTGAGCTAATGGCTCTCAATATGAGAAAATGGCTGGGGTACTAGGATTCGAACCTAGGAATGACGGAGTCAAAGTCCGTTGCCTTACCGCTTGGCTATACCCCATCAAACAAAAACTGGTGGGGAGAGACGGATTCGAACCGCCGAACCCAGAGGGAGCAGATTTACAGTCTGCCGCGTTTAGCCACTTCGCTATCTCCCCGAAACATATAGTAATACAAATGGTGGAGGCTGACGGGATCGAACCGCCGACCCTCTGCTTGTAAGGCAGATGCTCTCCCAGCTGAGCTAAGCCTCCGAAATAAATGGTGACCCGTAGGGGATTCGAACCCCTGTATGACAGCGTGAAAGGCTGCTGTGTTAAACCGCTTCACCAACGGGCCTTACTAGATGGTGCTCCCGACAGGAATCGAACCTGCGACCTCTTCCTTACCATGGAAACGCTCTACCGACTGAGCTACAGGAGCATGGCTCCTCAGGACGGACTCGAACCGCCAGCCTACCGGTTAACAGCCGGTTGCTCCACCATTGAGCTACTGAGGAATGCATCAAGTTGAAAGAATGCTTATGTAGCTTGTTCCTTCAAAACTGGACACGCAAGTCATTGCTATGGATTGTTGTGGATAAGCCCTCGACCGATTAGTATTCGTCAGCTCCACGCGTTACCGCGCTTCCACACCGAACCTATCAACCTCATCGTCTATGAGGGGTCTTAC
>NZ_RHHQ01000028.1 GCF_003710825.1 Brevibacillus fluminis
CGACTTTATCGACAGCCTGAACTGGTTATTCACCAGCTCTTCTGGGGCCCAACTCTTATTTATGCTTCTTCCCACCGCGACGCAACGTCGCCCGCTTTTTCGTCCCCCCACGAGCCATACTCCGCAGCTTTTCTTCCTTCTGCCGATTATTCCCGCCGCGATTAATCGCACTCGCGCCTTTGCTACCCCCGACAGCATGCTGCTGCTTCGTATTCGCACTGTCGATCGCGGCATTGGTGCCACCTGCGCTCAGGCGACCAGCGCCACTGGCTACTTGGGTAGCGGAGGAGGCCGTGCTCCGGTTTGCGCGTTTTACAGTCTGGTTGTTCATGACGATCACCAGGTCGTTTTTGTTTGGCAATCGCGTAGATTTTGTCTGGGGTTGCGACTGTTTCCCGTTCAACCCAACGTTTCTTGCTTTCCCTTGTGCCCCGACACTCTGTTGTTGCACGGTATTTGACGCTTCGATTGCTGCATTGTTCCCAGCTGCGCTGCTTTTGCCGGCGCCGCTCGCGATCTGTGTGGTGTTTGGCGCATTCGTATACTGGTTGTTGATGATGACGACGATTCGGCCATTCTTCGGCGCTGGCGAACTGACCACGGTTTGTTTTTTTCCGTCATGATAGATGACTGTCACGTGTTGTTTCGCTTTATCCAATCCGTTACTCACTCCTTTGCATGGTTGTCTTCTATTAGTAATGCGAGAAAACGCAGAGGGGTGTTGGACAACGGGCTGCATAAGAGAAAATGTACAGATGCACAAGGTGTCGCTGTCTACTAGAATGGAAGAGCAACAGGTTACGTCCAAAACAATCAAAAAAGCAACTGCACGGGAAGTGGCAGTTGCTCGTGTCTAGTAATGAACAAACCCTCGTCTATAAATGAACAATCTCAATCCGCGGATCGAACTCCCGCAAATACTCCACAACCAGCTTGCGGTGGCAATGGTGCGGTTTTTCTTCGCTGCATAAAAAGCAAGGAACCTTATCACCCAGCCACTCGGACATGTGCGTCTCGACTTTTCGCTCCTGCAGCAAATCCAGGAATGTCTTCTCAAACTCACCCCACGCAATCTCTTTTTGCTTCACGGCTTTCATCAGGCTTTCTGTTGGTGCTAACGACAGCTCGTGGAGGTATTCGATATTCAGCAGTTCCAGTATGTATTCGAGGTCGTCCTTTTTGGAGAAGCCGGCCAATTGGGAGGTGTTTTGCAAACGTATGTCGATCAGTCGTCCTACGTTATTCTCTTGCAGGGCTGACGCAAAGGTGCGCAGCGATTTTTTGGAAAAACCGATGGTTGTGGCTAGCATGTGCATTCTCCTTTGCTGCCTTTGCTCAATCTCTGTGCAGAGTCCGGCAGTTGGTAGTGGGTGAGCTGTTACGATTTGGTCCTATCATTCTATGTTATTGAGGGAAGAAAGCGCTGTCAACAATCGAACATTATTACAGGCTCAAACCAATGACTCTATGAAAGGGGAAAGCAGCACATTCTAATTTTTTAAAATTTTATTTATTGATTGAATTCATTTTATTTTTGTCATATATTGGTTCTTATCACTACTGAGAAGGAGCAGATATATGCGCTTTAGGGATTTGCATCCGAATATAAAAATTCGGTTTGTGGAGATGTTTGTCGCCAACATTCTCGGGAATATGATTTATCCGTTCATGACGATTTATTTTGCCCAACGGATGGGGGCTGCGCTTACCGGGATCCTTTTGATGGTGAATGTGCTTGTCGGGGTCGTCGCTGAATTTTATGGGGGGACGCTGGCTGACAAGATCGGGCGGCGGAAGGTAATTTTGTTCTCGGAGTTTTTGCGATTTGGTGCATTCGGTGTCACCGCCTTTGCCAATTCGCCGTGGTTTGATTCCACATGGGTCACGTTTGCGATGGCGATGCTGCTCAGCATCTTCTGGGGGCTATCATCACCGGCGCAGGAGGCGATGCTGATCGACTGTTCCACAGAAGCGAACCGTCCGCTGATTTACGGCTTTGGCTACTGGGCATGGAACGTTTCCGTATTGGTCGGCAGCTTGATTGGCGGGTTCTTTTTCCAGACCCATCGTTTCGAAATCTTTTTGGGCGCTACCTGTGCGTCTTTGCTCTCGATTGCCCTCATTTATTTTTTCATCCAGGAGACGTACGTTCCCGAAAAGCGGGAGCAGCTCGAAAAAAATCCGCTTTTATCCATCATTTCCGCTTACAAGTCGGTGGTTACCGACAAGCTGTTTATGCTGTTTTTGCTGGCAGGTCTCTTAAACGGAGCGATTGAGAACATGGCCGGACAGTATACGAGCGTACGACTGATCCAGGAGTTTCAGCCGCAGCAGTTATTTTCATTCGGCGGCTTTAGTCTACAAGCGGACGGGGTGAGGATGTACGGGCTGCTCACGGCTACCAATACGTTCATCGTCGTTCTGCTGGGGCTAGTCGCCGTCCATGTGATTAAGAAGATCTCGCAGCGTTTCGCGCTGGTGGCCGGAATCTTGCTCTATGCCGCTGGGTATGCGATCGTTTCATTCTCGAACCAGCCGTGGCTGTTGATTCTGTTCACCGCAGTGGCGACCATCGGCGAACTGATTTGGGTGCCGGTGATGCAGAGCACAACGCCTAAGCTGATACCGGATGATAAGCGCAGCACGTACATGGCGGTTTTTGGCACGTCGTTCAAGCTGAAGATGGTCATGGCGTCCCTATCCGTCACACTCGGTTCCTTTGTATCCTCCTATGTGATGAGCGGCCTGTTTTTCCTGTCCGGGGTAATCGCGATCGTGCTTTTTTCCGGATTGTTCACCAAGCTGGAGAAAAAAGAGCAGAAACAGGCAGGCGGCGGTATCGCGATGTAATCAGAGGTTATTCGGAATTCTCGGGATTCATAAAATCCCCCGAGCCGATCAGACACTCTCTTTTGCAAGAAGAGGGAGTCGGATCGAGCGAGGGGGATTTTTCATAACGGTGTCATGAAAATCGATTTGCTGGATCAAATGAGTGAAAGCCAATCGAAAGGAAGTCGGACTGATGAAAAAACACGCTATCGTATCCGCAAGCTTGATGGCCTTGTTGCTGTCGGCGCAAGCTCCATTCCCGGGCATTGCCCAGTCTGCACCAGTGGAAACTGTGAAAAAAACGACGCTCGCCGAACTGGATCAGAAAGCTCTGGAGGCGGCACGGAAAGAAATGCAAAAGCTGGCGGAAGGGGCACCGATCGAGCTGGATCAGATCATTGGGGAAAATTCGGAATGCTGGGTTATTTCGGCGAAAAACGGCAGAGGAGAGGTTCTGGTTCAAAAGCAAGGCGGAGCGGTCGTTTCCGTTCATGTCAAATTCGGCTTCAAGGAAGTGAGTACGGCACTGCAAAATGCGGTTAACAACACATTGAAAAGCTTGGATGCCAAACTTGCAAACCCGATTGACCGAATCGAGCGCATCAAATCGAGCAAGGAGAACGTCTGGCATTTCAGGGGTGAGCGTGCAGAAGTCGTCATAGAAGCGGCATCGGGCCAGGTGGACTATGCATCCATCCATTACCGGCAAGAGCAGATTGCCCCCAAAATTGTCACCACAGCCAAACAATCATTGATACAGCTTTCCGGCAGCCAAACGACTGCATTGGAGCCTTCCGCAACGCTGCTCAAGCATCCACAGCGCAACTTGGATCGCGTCTGGAGTTTTCAGGATAAGACTGGGAAGTTTAGCGTCATGATTGGGGCGAATACCGGCACCCTTGTTGGTGTGGCCAACTACAGCGTGGTGGAGAATAAAAATTACGTCGCACAAGAGGATATCCCAAAGGTGTTCGCCAAACCGATGTATACGAAGGAAAAAGCGATCGCCGTCATCAATCCGGTGATGAAAAAGATCTTTCATCTGGATTTGACGGGGTATGTCGTTGCCAGTAAATATGATACGTACACATTTACGAAAAAAGGCAAGCCGACGGTCATTGCGTCTGTGAACAATGCGGGCGTTTTCTATAGCGTTTCGGTTGTGCCGGAAAACGGCATGAGCAAATAGACATGTGCGGGCAAACCGAATTTTCACCATAACATCCTGTCATGTTTTGCGGTCAGTTGGATCAAATCGTCATGTAAAAGCGTGGCAGGGAGGAGACTGTTCATTGTGTATCAAGATATAAAGCGAGCAGACAAGGCGCTGCATTTGACCAAAGAAGCAGTTCTGGAGCAGCTGATGTGCGAGTACGGAGACAAGATCATTCAGTTGGTCTACCTGATCGTGAAAGACCGCACGATGGCGGAGGACATTACACAGGAAGTGTTTCTGAAGGCGTTTCGCGATTTGCATGCATTTCGCGGGGAAAGCAGCATGAAAACATGGTTGTATCGCATTGCCATCAACGAATCGAAGAAATATTTGCGCTCGTGGTCATTTCGGCAAATCTTCTCGACGTTCAAAAAAGATGACATGCCGGAGGAGCCCGAGCATGAGCATGTGGAAGCAACGGTCATTGGAAACATGACCAAGGCCGAGATGGCGGAACGGGTAATGGCGCTGTCGCCGCAGTACCGCCAGGTCATTGTGCTGCATTACTACGAGGATTTGACCGTCAAGGAAATTGCGCATGTGCTGGACATCACAGAAGAGCTGGTGCGGACCAAGCTGCACCGGGCGCGTAAGCAATTCAAGCGACTGCTTGAGAAGGAGGGCTTGGAATGGATATAGACAAAGAATTTCGCCAAGCGGTGCAGGACATCAGCCAGCCTGTGGCGCAAGATGTGCGGTTCACGCCAGAATTGGCGCAAAAAATCCGCGATCGGGCTGGCGAAGGAAGAAGGAGCGGCTACCGGAAGCTGTACACGGCAGCAACCGCGGTCGCTTGCCTGGCGGCTGCGCTTGCGGTCTGGAATCCCGATATGTCCGAGCTCCAGAATCAAGTCAAGCAATCGGCAGCGGCGCTGTCGGATCAAAAGAGCAAGGCGATCATGCAAGCAGCCTTGCAGCCGCTGCAAAAGGCGATACCCGAGCTAAGCGGCTACAAGTTGGAGATGACGGGAAGCACGGCCGGAATGATCACGGCATTTTTGCGGGAAAAAGACGGCGTGTACGCTAACATTGCCGTCAACAAACAGACGGGCAAGCTCGAGGTGTTCAAGTGGTCGACAGGGAACGGAGCCCAGAAGCAGCCGTCGGCACAGGTGGCGAAGGAGAAGGCGGAGCAGTTCCTGCAGGCGATGCTCGGCGAAATCAGCGCACAGTACCAGCAGGTTGCCGCAGGTGAAATCGCCCGGCCGCGCAGCGGATATCTCGATTTGGATGTGCCGGCGATTGCGGTCACGTACAAAAAGATGAAAAACGGGAAGACCGTACCGTTCTCCGATGTGGTGGTTTGGGTGGATGGCGCCGGCAAAGTCGTTTCGTACGGCCAAGTGAGTGATGCCGAGCAAGCGACTTTTACCAGGCTGAGAGAGGCTCTGCCCGAGTTGAATCCAGATGCAGTGCTGTCAAACAAGGGGGTTCATTCGTCAGGCTATTCGTTTCTCCTGATGAATGCAGACAAGGAAGGGAATCAGGCATTGATCAGCATGACGGGCCAAGGCGATGCGCTGACCGATTACGCGGTGGAGAGTGTAGGCAACCGGCAGGAACCCGTGGAATGGGCTCCAAAAACGGTAGCCGTCGGAAAAGCGGACCAATTCCTGCAAAGCATGCTTGGCGAAGAACGTAAACAGTATCGGGAAACAGGAAATTATGATAATCCCACGTACATGCGCTATTACAACGACATCCCTGTGCTGGAAGATAGTCTGTATGTGGCCGTAGATAAAAGCGGGCGTATTCGTCAATACACTCGCAGCGACGTGGTGTATGATCCCGTTGCGCTGCCGGATCCGTCCAGCGCGGTTCCCAGACAAAGCGCAGAAGGCGTTTTGGCGAAAAACATGAAGCTGCGCTATATTGAGCAAGTGGTCATCAAGCGCGATCCGCAAGCAGGCGGGAAGCCAGAAGTAAGGCCGATGCTTGACTACACGCCCGCAGTTGCTGACTTGCAAATGGGGATAAGCCGTTCTCTCTATTGGTACATCGATGCCGTCACTGGCAAAATCCAGTATGGAGCGGGCAACAACGGAATAGATTATGACCGCCGTGGTACGAATGAGCCGATTACCCTTAACGCTGGAAAAAACAATCAGCCGGTCATGGTTAAAACGAAAGAAGAGGCGGCAAGCTTGCTGGCTAAGGATATGGGAGTGGATGTAAAAGGGCTCAAGTCCGGTGAGGGTAAAGATGACGATAGCCCATCCGGCAAGAAGAAGCACTTTTTTTGGGAGACAAAAGAGGGAAGACAAATCGACGTGACGATCGATGCGCAGACCGGGCGTGTCGTCGATATCACCATTCCGCGGGTCGATCACAACATAACTGTTTCCGAGCAAGTGGCATTCAAGGAAGCGATCGGATTCCTCGAAAAGTTCGTGGATCGCGGTGTGACGGAAGTGCAGCTCTCTCAGGTGATCGAACCGGGCGAACCGAATCCCGTATCGTCGGGTAGCTGGGAGTTCGAATTCATCAAAAGCCACGAAGGGGTACCGGTGCTGGAGCAATACCCTGGCGAGGCGTACATCATTTCGGTCGATCCATCCACAGGCAAGGTGCACGGGTTTGTGAACCGGACGCACATGCAGGAAGCCGTTGCCCTTCCAGATAAAAGTAAGGCGGTTCCCGTCGAGCAGGCGGTTCGCGAATATTTGGCGTACATGCCGTTGCAACTGGCATACACCGTCAAAGGCGCGATGGGGGAGAGGCTGGCATCACCAAAGCTGGTCTACGTTCCAATGAGCGACAGCAAGTATGCCGACCGTAACATCACTATCGATGCGATTACGGGAAAAGCTGTGATCCATTGAGTATAAGCAAAAAGCACGCTCACAATTTGGCAAGATTGTTTTGACCCTGCCGAAACTGTGACCGACAGGAGTAGGTCTGCCCGAGGCGAATAACATAAACAGCAAGACATCGCCACGATTCGGTTGACGGGGGACTGGGATGAACGAGAAAGATTGCCTGATGCTTAAACACATTTATGAGGCGCAAGATGAATATAAACTGACCTATCTGTTCATCGCCCATGACATCAGCGTCGTGCGCCACATCTCCGACCGCATCGGTGTGATGAATTTGGGTCAAATGGTGGAGCATGCGCCGACGGACAGCTTGTTCGCAACTCCGCTTCACCCGTACACGCAAGCGCTACTGTCTGCGGTGCCGTTGCCCAATCCGCTGCAAAAACGGGAGCGGATCATGCTGCGGGGGGAGATACCGTCGCCGATGGACCCGCCATCCGGGTGTATTTTCCATACGAGATGCCCGTTCGTGATGGACCGTTGGAAGAAGGAGGCGCCGGTGAAGCAGGAGGCAGCGCCGCAGCATTTCGTGTCTTGCCACCTGTATAGTCATTCGTAATTCAGATGTTTTGCTCGAAAACACCCATGTACGGGTGTTTTTTTATCTGCAAAAAAGGAATGGTGCGGCATGGAGGGGCGACAGTTGTTTGATACGGAGCAGCGTATAAATGTTCGTCCAGTTTTGCAAAACGTATCCGGATATCGTGGAATGCGATCGTGTGAAGTAGTGAGGCACGGTTTATACAGGACAAGGGCAGGAAAGGGCAGAAATCTTATCTCCCGTGGAGTCCTTGGTTTTGTGATGTTGCATGGGATAATACATGGTTAATCTTTGATACCACAATGAAAAGACTGTGGTTAATTTGTATAACTGACACTGATTAGGGGGACTAATCATTGCCTTTAGCAACAATCCTTGAGAAAACAGTCTTTTCTATTTCACAGCAGCAAAGGGATTTTCGGAAAAAAGTGGAGCGACGCCTTTACGATGCCATCCAGGCGGAGCGAATCAAAGGGAAACGCTTTGCGCCACATCTACGTCCCTGAGATACTTCCGCCGCGCAGCGTGTGGCTTTGGGGCGCAGTTTCCCTTTGATTCGCGGAGCCGTTCTCCCCGACCCCCAGCAGGCATCGTAACAGCGTTGCGTAACTTTTTTCCGAAAATCCCCGTTCTTCCACCATAGCCAAATCATTGGTTTGTCCCCAACTTAATGCTATAATCATATCATATCTAACGGTACTCAATATTTCGGCAAATCAAACGAGCAGTGCTTTAGGAGGAAATCATGCCCCCGATTGACGAGGAATTATTGCCTAATGAATTGGATGTTTTGAATCGCCTGACCGACTACAAAACCGACTATAGCGCCATGAAAGTGTGCACACACCTGTATTGGGCGACACAGCGCATGCGCAACAAAATAGAGCAAAAAGTGCTGTCTGAGTACAATTTGTCCTGGACCGCATTTTCCATCCTGTACGACCTGTGGATCTGGGAATCGATGGAGACGCGGAAGCTGGCTGTATCGGAAGGCGTGACGGTTGCGACGATCAGCAGCATCGCCAATACGCTTGAGCGCAAAGAGCTGTGCAGGCGGGAAATCGATCCGAATGACCGCAGGATGGTTCGCTTGCGGATCACGGAAAAGGGAAGACAGATCATTGAAGAGCTGTACCCTAAGTTTAACCAAGGCGAATCCCAAGTCGTCAAAGGCTTGAGTATGGAGGAACAGAAAGCAATCACCAAAATGCTGCGCAAAATGATAGAGAATATCGATGAGATGTAATATGCGATCGGTAGAGAACCCGCGTCCCGAAAAGAGGGGCGCGGGTTTTTGCGTGCGTAAAAAACGTGAGTGGAACTGTATCCACAAAAGAGGCGCGCAAAACATGATTATGATGTTTTTAAGTGGAAGTGAAAGTAACGGTCCGATCTTTCGCTTGACCGTACGATTTTACCGCGCGATAATAGGCTAAAGTTATTTTATGAACGCGTTCATATTTTGAATGCGATTCTATCAACGTATGTTTAACGGGGTGAATCTAGCATGGGAGCTACATTTGAGCACAATGGATTGATTGACTGTGACGTGCATCCGGTTTTAAGCGATTTCAATGAATTGATCCCGTATTTGGATGAATCGATTCAGCAGTATATGAATATCGGCAAATTCGCCAAGGGGGCGCTCTCCAAGCAAAACAGCGGGTCGTTTAAGTTTCCTGCGTCGGCTTACGCCAATCCGCTGCCTGTCCCGCTGCGTGCCGATGCGTTTCCGCCGTCGGGGGATATTCCGGGGAGCGATCCTACTTTTTTAGCCAAAGACTTGTTTGACCGCTGCCGGACGACAACCGGCATCTTGAATATCGGGCACGGGACGATGGCCGCTTTCCACAACGTGGAGGTTGCTGCCAAGTACACGTCAGCCGCCAACGACTGGCTGTACCACAAATGGGTGAAAAGCGACCCGCGTTACAAAATGACGATGGAAATCACACCGCTTGATCCTGCGCTGGCTGTCAAAGAGATCGAGCGCATCGGCAAACGCCCGGAAATCGTCGGCATCAACATGCACTGCGTCAATATCCCGCTCGGCAAGCGACATTACTGGCCGATCTATGAAATCGCGGAAGCGTACAACCTGCCGATCGTGCTGCACCCTGACACCGAGGGGACGGGCGAGTACGCGGCTGGCTTCGGTGTAGGGCCAGCGTCCACGTATATGGAATGGCATACATCCCTCGGCTTGATCGGCCAGCGGAACGTGATCAGCCTAGTATGCGAAGGCGTATTCGAGCGTTTCCCGAACTTGACGGTGAATTTCATCGAATACGGATTTTCCTGGATCGCACCGACCATGTGGCGAATGGATAAAAACTGGAAGGCTCTCCGCCATGAGGTGCCATGGGTCAAAATGCTGCCGAGTGAATACATTCGCCGCAATATCCGCTTCGGCACGCAGCCGATCGAAGAGCCTGCTCGCCCGAAGGATTTGGTTGAGCTGATCCAAATGATCGATGCGGAGCACATGCTCCTGTTTTGCAGCGATTATCCGCATTGGGATGGCGATGAGGTGGAACGGGCATTCCTGCACTTTCCCAAAGAGCTGAAGCACAAAATCTTTTATCAAAATCCGCTGGATTCATTCAGGCTGTAAGCAGGGGGAGCATGATCATGAGCAATAACGGCAAGCATCGCGTAGCAGTCTGTTCCTCTGCAGAATTGGCCGAGGGCCAGCGTCAGCTTTTTGACATCGACGGCGTCGAAATCGGCTTGATCCGCGTGGAAGGAAAGTGCCACGCCTTTCGTAACAGCTGTCCGCACCAAGGCGTGCCGATGATCTACGGTTCGGTTGTCGGCACAATGGTCCCTTCCCGGCCGCAAGAATACGTCTATGGACACCACAATGAAATCATCCGCTGTCCGCTGCACGGATGGGAGTTCAATTTGAAAACAGGAAAGGCGCTGTTTTCACCCGGCGTCTCGCTCAAAATCTATCAGGCAGAGGAAGAAGCAGGGGAGATCGTCCTGTATGTGGACCGTGAGCCTTTGCAGGTGACCCGCAAGCAATTTTTCTGCGCACTCTAGTCATTCCTGGGCAAAACCCTCCCGCGCATCATGCAGCTTTATGCTCGTGGTAGCGAGGTGAGGGTTTTTATAAGGGCAACCGCGGCTTAAGCCAAAAGCTTGGCGTAGTCAGGTTTTCTAAAGGCGTGCGGGCCAAGTTGTGTATAATAAGAAAGGCAACGTGCCTGTAGCCAAGATAAGTAGGGGAATGAGTGGAATGATGAACAGAAAAGACATCAAAATAAAGCGCATGCTCCAATATTTTGTCGATGCCACCGTACAGATTATGAAAGAAGAAGGCATTGAAAATGTTAGCGCGCGCAAAATCGCAGATATTGCTGGATATACGAGTTCGACGATCTACAACTATTTCGGAGAGCTGTCCCATCTGCTATATTTCGCCTCCATGCGCTTTGTGAAAGACTACTTGCTGGAGCTGCCTTCCTATTTGGAACGGGGAGAAACCTACACGGAGAAATATTTGCTGAGCTGGGAATGCTTTTGCAAACATTCCTTTGCCAATCCACAAATTTACCATGCGGTCTATATCGCCGATTTGGGAGAAAAGCCGGAGGAAATGCTGGCCCATTATTTTTCCATTTATTCCAGCGATTTAGTAGGGTTTTCCGATGAGATCCGTCCGCTGCTTTTTGAGTCTGACTTAACAACGCGAAGCAAGGCGTTGCTCGATATGGCCAAGCGGGAGCGAGAGATCACCGACGAAGCGATTGAGGAAGTCAACGAAATGGCGGTGCTCATTTGGGAAGGAATGATGACGGCTCTCGTGAACAAACGGAGGAATACCGATCCGCAAGAAGCGGTAGAAAAAACGATGAGATATATTAGGAATATTGTGAAAATACTTGAAAAATAAAGATTTTGGCAAAAAGATGGCACTTGTCTGCCATCCTATATTTTTCTCTTGATCATTGTGCCCAGTATAGAGATAATAGCAAGTGTCCTTCGATTTGGTAACGCGAAACCGCGGTGTTCTTTTGATTCTTTCACCGGTTTTTGGGTGAATCGGAGTGTTGGAAGAAATCAATCATTTTTTATATTTGTAAAAAAACTTGACGGATCATTCGATAGCTAGTATATTCAATTCCATAGTAAACCAATCGGATATCCGGTTAATAGGAGGGCAATATGAAAAAATCGTACTTATCCATTTTCCTGGCGATGGCTGTAGCTCTGGTAGTGACCGGTTGCGGAGCTGGACAACAAGCTGCTCCACAAGCTGGCGGCGATGCAAATGCTGCGAAACCTGCCGCTGAAGAAAAATTGAAACTGGGCGTTATGGCCGGTGCAGAAGAAGAGATCTGGAAAGTGGCGAAAGACGTCGCTAAGAAAGACGGCTTGGACATCGAACTGGTAACGTTCAGCGATTACGTTCAACCGAACAAAGTTCTCGAAGACGGCCAACTGGATGCCAACGCGTTCCAACATCAGCCATACCTCGATGAATTCAACAAAACCAACGGTACGCATATCGTGAAGCTGGCAGACACCATCAACTATCCAATCGGTGTTTACTCGCAAAAAATCAAAAACCTGTCCGAGCTGAAAGACGGCGACGTGCTCGGTCTGCCAAACGATCCGACAAACGGCGGACGCGCGCTGGTTCTGTTCCAAAGCGCAGGTTTGATCAAATTGAAAGACGGCGTTACCACAACTGCAACGGTTAAAGATATTGTAGACAACCCTAAGCATCTGCAGTTCAAAGAGCTGGATGCGGCGTTCATTCCAAAAGCGCTGGGCGATTTGACAGCAGCGGTGATCAACACCAACTATGCGATTGAAAACGGTTTGTCCCCAAGCAAAGACGCGATTTACCGCGAGCCGAAAGATTCCCCATGGGTGAACATCATTGCGGTTCGTGAAGCAGACAAAGACAAACCGGTCTTCCAAAAATTGGTGAAAGCATTCCAGTCTGAAGAAGTGAAAAAGTTTGTAACCGAGAAATACGGCGATTCCATGGTTACTGCTTGGTAAACGATTCATCACTTTTGTACACAGGTCTCCTCGATACATGAGGGGACCTGTGGTTTGCTTTTTTGGCCAGTTGCGGCAGCAGTACTATTTTTCATGATGGGGGTAGGTGGATACCTTGATACAGCTAGAAGCAATCTCGAAGGTATTTTATCAAAACAAGCGGCAGATCACAGCGGTCAAAGAAGCGACGCTGCACATCGAAAAAGGCGAGATTTTTGGAATTATCGGCTTCAGCGGTGCGGGAAAAAGCACGCTGATTCGCTGCATTAATTTTTTGGAGAAGCCGACATCGGGCAAAGTGCTGATCGGTGGCGTCGATCTTGGTAGCTTGAATGAAGGGCAGCTTCGCGGTGTTCGTCGCAAAATCGGCATGATTTTTCAAAACTTCAATTTGTTATCCTCCGCTACCGTCTTTGAAAATGTGGCTGCGCCGCTTCGCCTGGTCAATGCACCGAAACAGGAGCTTACGAAAAAGGTTCGTGAGCTGTTGGAACTGGTCGGCTTGAAAGAGAAAGAGACAATGTATCCGTCGCAATTGTCCGGCGGTCAAAAGCAGCGCGTCGCGATCGCGCGCGCATTGGCAAGCGATCCTGAAATTTTGCTGTGCGACGAGGCGACATCGGCGCTCGACCCGCAAACGACGGAATCGATTCTCGACCTGTTGCTGGAAATCAACCGGAAGTATAACATCACCATCGCGCTGATCACCCACGAAATGCATGTGATCAAGAAAATTTGCGACCGTGTGGCGGTGATGGAGAACGGCGAGGTTGTCGAGCAGGGGAAAGTGCTGGATGTCTTCTCCAATCCGCAAAAGCCGATTACGAAAAACTTCATCAAGAGCATTTTTGACGTCAACCTGCCACAGAATCTGGTCAACAAGATTCAGGAAGAGCAGGTGCCGGGGAAAATTTTGCGCATCTCCTTCATCGGAGACAATGCCGCAGAACCGATTTTGGCTGATTTGGCGACCAAATTTACGCTGCGGCCCAACATTTTGTACGGAAACATTACACAAATCAAAGATACGACGTTTGGCTGCCTGATCATCCGCGTGACGGGTGAAGCCGAGGCGATTCAGGCAGGCATCGATTATTTGGCAGGGGAACGGCTGCAGATTGAGGTGATTGAACATGCTGACTAATTTTTTTCAAAGCTTTCTGGAAAACAGCGACCTGTACGCACAGTCGATTGAAGAAACGGCGATTATGGTCGGCTATGCATTGGTCATCTCCACGATTATCGGGCTGATTGTCGGCGTCGTGCTGGTCGTGACCCGTAAGAACCATATTTATGAAAACAAGGTTGTCTTTCAAATTCTCAATGTAATCATCAACATCTTGCGGTCGCTGCCGTTCATCATTTTGATGGTGGCCATCATCCCGTTCACCAAATTGGTCGTCGGAACGACAATCGGGGTGAAAGGTGCGATCGTGCCATTGATTGTGTACACGGCGCCGTACATTGCGCGCTTGATGGAGTCGGCGCTGCTGGAAGTGGATAAAGGCGTCATTGAAGCGTTTCAGGCGATGGGAGCGACCCGTCAGCAGATCATTACGCGCGTCTTGCTGAAGGAAGCGAGACCGGGCCTTATCCTCAGCTTGACGATCGGGGCGATCGGCTTGATCGGGGCTACCGCAATGGCGGGTGTTGTTGGAGCGGGCGGTTTGGGTGACGTGGCAATTCGTTTCGGTTACCAGCGTTGGGACCCGGCTGTCATGCTAACGTGCGTAATTTTCCTGATCGTGATCGTGCAAGTGATCCAATCGCTGGGCGAGCTGATTGCCAAGCGACTGCGCAGACGCTAAAAGCTGTGCTATCGATCTAACGAAGCTGACAGAAATCAGGTGACAGACAGATGACAGGCACACATGAGGTAATCATACTGGGTGCAGGTTCGATGGGGATGGCAGCGGGCGCTTTTTTGGCCAAGCAGGGTGTCAAGGTGCTGCTGATCGACGCGTTCGATCCACCCCATGCCAATGGAAGCCATCACGGAGATACCCGCATGATTCGCCATGCGTACGGGGAAGGCAGCAAATACGTTCCGCTGGTGCTGCGGGCACAGGAGCTGTGGGGCGAGCTGGAGCGAGAAACGGGGAAGCGTCTGTTTGAAAAGACCGGCGTGCTGGGACTCGGCGCATCGGACTCGCAGTTTTTGGAGGAGGAAATCCGGAGCGCCCGAGAATTTTCCTTGCCTCTGGAGGTTTTGCAGGCCGATGAGATTGAGAAAAGGTGGCCGGGCATCCGGGTGCCGGAATCGTTCATCGGCGCTTTCGAACCGGCTTCCGGTCTCTTGTACAGCGAGGAGTGCATTCGTGCTTACCGTGAACAGGCAGTAACGCATGGTGCGAAACTGCTCATGAATACCCGGGCGCAGGCGATCGAGTACCACGCGGATGGCGTGACAGTGCGGACCGAGCGAGGCGATTACCATGCCGACAAGCTGATCGTGACGGCAGGCGCATGGACTGGATCGTTGCTCGCCGAATTGTCTATTCCATTGCAGCCGATTCGCAAGACCGTAGTCTGGTATGAAGCGGACGAATCGCTTTATGGTGCCGGCCGGTTTCCTTCCTATTTCATCGATTTGCCGGAGGAGCGTTTTTACGGCTTCCCGAGCATGCAAGGCTCAGGCTTGAAGATCGGCAGCCATGATGCGGGTACTCCGGTTGATCCGGACCGTGTGAATCGGACGTTCGGCGATTTGGAAAGCGATGAAGGCAGTTTGGCGGCGGTGAGCCAGCGCTTCTTCCCCGGTGTGACGGGCCAGCTCAAAAATGGCCAGGTATGCATGATCACCTGGACACCTGATCATGATTTCATCATTGACCACCACCCGGTGCACAAGCATGTGCTGATCATCTCCGCTTGCTCGGCGCACGGCTTCAAATTCGCCAGCGCGATCGGCGAAATGGCGATGCATCTGACGCTTGCAGGCAAAACGGATTTCGACATCGCGCCGTTTTCGCTCGGACGGTTTTTGCAGAAAAAATAAATAGGTACGGCAAAAAAACAGGCTCCTGCGTTGTGCAGGGGCCTGTTTCTTCTTCGTTTATTCCTTCATCGTCTTCCAATATTCATACGAATGAACCGCATTCCCGGCAAAGGAAGGGTGTTCTGATAGCAGGAGAGACAGCTTGGCTAGCTGTGCATTCATGTACGTTTTTCCTTCTTCCGCAAAGCTTACGAAGTTCCCTTCGCCGCTCTTCTTCGCTTCCACCGCAACGAAGATGCGCTTGCCTAGCTCATCAGCGAAGGCCAACTCTTGCACCGAGAGTGCGGAAATGCTGTTGGACCCTACAGCCCGATCGCGATAAGCCATTACAGCTGTATGATCATGCTGCGCGATCAGCCATTTGCCCAATGATGCTGCAGCATCATTGGGCAGTGCGATGCTGTCCAGCCAAAAAGGAATGTCGCAGCCAATTTCGAGCGCCGGTGTCTTGCGAACTTTGGCTGTATACGCCTTGATGTTTCCCATCCATTGCCCGATGACGGCGGACTGCTTGGTCTTCCATTCGGGCAAAAGGTAAGGCTCAATGTCGAGGTGGATGCCTGTGAAGCGCTCCTCTTTGCTCACGCCGGCATTGTAGGCGAGTACCAGGTCGACCCATGCCAGCAGTTGGGGGCGGTTTTGCTCCAAGCCCCAGCTGCGCTCTCCACCCAAAGCGTGGACGGCGATTCCGGACGCGGTCGCTTTTTTGATGAAAGCCTGGTACTCGACGGCTTTGCGCGTAGGCGAGAAGTTAACATAAAGCAGCGTGACGCCGTGTTCCTTGGCGAACGCTATTATTTGCTCCGGCTCAGAGGAGATGAGCTGGGATTGCCACAGCCAGGTAGCTTTTGGTTCCTTTGGCACAGATGAGAAGCCGGTTAAGAAAAAGAGTGCAGAAATAAGCGAAAAGATGATAATAAATCGCTGTGTGTGCAACATCTTGTGTTCCTCCAGAAGTCAGTCTTGCTGAGATGGCGGAGCCAGCGTGTTTCCAAAGTCATAGACACAACGGAAAGCTTGCCAAATTTTTCATTTCATTATTCATATCGTCGTTTTTCGTTCATTGCTTAAGCCCTAAGTCAAAAGTCGCGGAAATAATATTGTTTTAAATTTTCAGAATACTAATTGACAATTACGCCCAGTAAATGGTATTTTTTGTAACAGGAAAACGTTTTCCCATAAAACGGAAAGAAGTGACCGACCATTACAGTAACTATTAAGGACATCGCACAACTAGCCAACGTATCCATCGCAACAGTCTCCCGAGTCTTGAACAATTCCAAACCCGTTCGTCCGGAATTGCGGGAGCGAGTCATGAAGGTTGTGGAAGAGACGGGCTTTCAGCCTAATGCTGTCGCCAGAAGTTTGGTCAATAAGGAAACCCGGATCATCGGGGTGATGATCCCCGACATTTCCAACAACTTTTACTCCAACCTGATCTATGGGATCGACAGCGTCATCAGTGAGTATGATTACAGCTTATTTTTGGCCATCTCGGATGAAGTGGTGGAAAAAGAGCTGAAATTTTTGCGGCTGTTCAAGGAAAAGCAGCTGGATGGCGTGATCATGGCGAGCATTCATTTTCTTGAAGGGCATTTTCAGCAGCTACAGGAAATTCAGGTGCCGCTGGTCGTGACGGGCCATGATCTACCTGGCTACAACATTCCTACAGTCAACATCAACAATGTCCAGGCTTCCTACGATGCCACCGCCTATCTGATTGCGCAGGGGCATCAAAAGATCGCCTGCATTTCCGGCCCGTTGTGGGACCCGCCGTGCGGCCTCGATCGCTTGGGTGGGTATCGCAAGGCGATGCGGGCACACGGCCTCGACATTCATGACGGCTTCATGCAGGAAGGCGAGTTCACGGCCAAAAGCGGCTATGAAGCGATGCGGAAAATTTGGGAGGAGAGCATCCGGCCGACAGCGGTCTTCGTGGCGACCGACCTTATGGCTGTCGGCGTCCTCAATTTTCTCCATGATCAAGGAGTCAGGGTGCCAGAAGATGTCTCGGTCATGGGCTTTGACGATTTGGAAATGGCATCGCTGACGCGTCCGATGCTGTCCACTGTGCACAATGATCCGTACATGTACGGGCGGGCGGCGGCGGAGCAGATTTTAAAGCAGCTGCGCAACGAACCGGTGGAAAGGATGAGTATTGTCCCGCATGATCTTGTGATTCGGCAAAGCGTGTGTGTGATCGGGAAGTAAGCATCCATTTTCATAAAAGCAGATCGAATGTGAGAGGGGGAAGCGTTTTGAAACTTGGCGTATTCACCGTCCTGTTTGCGGAAAAGCCGTTCGAGGAGATGCTTGACTATGTAAAGGCGGCCGAGCTGGAAGCGGTAGAAATCGGCACGGGAGGCTATCCTGGCGATGCGCATTGCAAGCCCGACGAGCTATTGGATCATCCCGAAAAGCTGCGCTCGTTCAAAAAGGCGGTGGAGGACCGTGGTCTGACGATCAGTGCGCTCAGCTGCCACGGCAATCCACTCACACCGGACAAAGAGTTTGCCCAGTGTTCCCATGAGACCTTTGTCAAAACGGTTCAATTGGCACAGCGGCTGGAGGTTTCCGTGATCAACTGCTTCTCCGGCACGGCGGGCGACCACGATGGTGCCAAATACCCTAGCTGGCCGGTGGCGCCCTGGCCCAACGAATATCGCGATGTGCTGACCTGGCAGTGGGAGAACAAGCTGATCCCGTATTGGAAAGAATGGGTGGATTACGCGGCGTCCCATCAGGTCAAGGTGGCGCTGGAGATGCATGGTGGGTTCCTGGTTCACACCCCGGGCACGCTGCTCAAGCTGCGCGAGGCAGTAGGCGAAAACATCGGGGCCAACTTTGATCCGAGCCACATGTGGTGGCAGGGGATCGACCCGGTGGCAGCGATCAAGATTTTGGGTAAGGAGAAGGCGCTGTTCCATTTCCATGCCAAAGACACGTATATCGACCAGGAAAAGGTGAACATGTACGGACTGACCGACATGAATTCGTATGCGAATCTGCAGGAGCGCGCCTGGTACTTCCGTACGGTCGGATACGGGCACGATGCGAAAGACTGGGCTGACATGATGAGCGCGCTGCGCATGTACGGCTATGACGGGGCGATCAGCATCGAGCATGAAGATGCGCTCATGTCGATTGAGGAAGGATTCACGCGCGCGGTGGCCAACCTACAGCAGGTGATTTTGCGCGAGCCAATCAAAAATCTGTGGTGGGTGTAGGAGGGAGAGCATGACCGAGAAGCGGAAATGGAAAATCGGCATCATCGGTGCGGGAAGTATTTCCGAAGCACATTTGGAGGCGATGAAAGGAGAACCGCGGGCAGAAGTGATGGCGATCGCCGACATCTCGGAGGAGCAAGGGGCAAGTCGAGCGGAGCAGTATCGGATTCCGCAGGTGTTCACCGATTACGGGGATATGCTCAAGCTTGCGGACATCGATGCGGTCATCGTCTGCGTCCCCAACTACCTGCATATTGAAGCGACCAAAAGCGCGCTTGCGGCCGGCAAGCATGTGCTGTGCGAAAAGCCGATGGCGATGAACGTCGCGCAAGCCGAGGAAATGATTGCGGCTGCCAAGCAGGCGGACAAAATCCTCATGGTGGCACAAAACAACCGGTTCCGCAGCGATACCCAATACGTGAAGCAAATGCTTGAAGAAGGCAAGCTGGGCGATGTATACCATGCCAAGGCGGGCTGGGTCAGGCGCAATGGGATTCCCGGCTGGGGCAGCTGGTTTACGCGCAAGGACTTGGCGGGTGGAGGTCCTTTGATCGATATCGGCGTGCATATGCTCGATGTCGCCTTGTGGCTCGTCGGACATCCGAAGCCGGTTTCAGTGCTCGGCCAGACCTATGCCCAATTCGGGCCTCACAAGCGCGGCTTGTCGGAGTGGGGCCGAAAGGATGAGAGCGGCTATTTTGATGTAGAAGATATGGCGGTGGCCATGATCACGTTTGAAAATGGCTTCACACTTACGCTGGACGCAAGCTGGGCTTCTCACATCAAAGAGGAAAACGTTTTCCTTGACCTGTACGGAAAAGAGGGCGGTACCTCGCTTCGGCTGATGGATCAGCAATTCGCGTACCACCACGAGTTAAACGGCGCTACCGCCACCACTGAGATCCTGCCCAATCCAGTGAAGGAGCGGGTGCAGCTGTTCCGCAATTTCATCGATTCCGTGGAAGGGACGGCGACGCCGCTGTGCACACCGGAGCAGGCGTTGTACATCAATCGGCTGATCGAGGCGATCTACCTTTCGGCGCAGACGGGAGAAGCGGTCCGATTGTGAGTATGGTTTCAGGGAAAGAAAACATAAGGGGGAAATGGAATGAAAGTATTGAAAGGGCTTACATCGGTCGGGCTCAGCTTGTCGATGGCAATCTCCTTGGCAGCATGTTCATCCACTCCACAGCAATCCGCACCCGCATCCACTCCGCAGCAGCCGGCAGCTCCCACAACAGAGGCACCGAAACCAGAACCCGCACAGCCGCAGCCTGCGGCGGAAAAAGTGAAGCTCGTCTATGCCCGTGGCAAAGACGTCACCGAATCAACGAAAAAGCTTGTCGAAGCTTTCCAGAATGCCCATCCCGACATTGAAGTCGAAATCCGCGAAACGCCTTCCGACACCGGCCAAAGCCACGACCAGTACGTCACCATGTTCAGCGCGCAATCATCCGAAATCGATGTGTTCGACCTCGATGTTATCTGGCCCGCGGAGTTTGCCCAAGCGGGATATTTGCTCCCGCTCGACCGCCTGATCGAACAGGACGGGATCGACACCGGCAAGTACATCAAAGGCGCTTTGGATGCGGGCAATTTCGGTGGCCAGCAGTGGACCATGCCCAAATTCATCGATGCCGGGCTGCTGTTTTATCGCAAAGATTTGGTCAAGGAAGCGCCGAAAACGTGGGATGACCTCATCGCTCAAGCCAAGGCGACAAAAGGTAAAGACGGCACCAAGTTCGGCTATTTGATGCAAGCTAAGCAATACGAAGGGCTTGTCTGCAACTTTGTCGAGTTCGCCGCTGCCTACGGCGGCAAAATTTTGGATGAGCAAGGCAATGTGGCGGTGAACAACCCTGGCACGATCAAAGGCTTGAAAAAAATGATGGAGATCGTGAAGTCCGATATCGTGCCGAAAAATATTACGACATTTACAGAGACCGAATCCCATACTGCTTTTATTGAGGGACAATCGCCATTCATCCGAAACTGGCCGTACCAGTTCGCATTGGCGCAGGATCAAACCCAATCCAAAATCGTCGACAAGGTCGCGATCGCTCCGTTGCCTTCAGGCGATGTACGCTCAGCGGCGGCGCTCGGCGGCTGGATGGGTGGCATCAACAAATACACCAAGCATCCGAAAGAGGCATGGGAATTCCTCAAATTCATGACAGGTGCCGAAGGGCAAAAAATCTCCGCGGTGTCTGGCGGTCTGGCACCGACACTGCTGCCTGTGTACAGTGATACGGATGTGCAGAAAGCGAGCCCGCTGTTTGCCAACCAAGATTTCGTCAATGGCGTCAGCGCTGCAGTTTCCCGCCCGACCAGCCCGATTTACCCGAAAATTTCCGAGGTGATCCAAATCGAGGTGTCCAAAGCGCTAGCTGGCCAGCAAACGGCCGAGCAAGCGGCGAAAAACATGGAAACCAAAATGAACGAGCTGATGAAAAAATAAGGCAGGGCAGAAAGGTGTAGCCAAAAAAAGCCCTCAAGGAAAGCGACGCTAACATCCTTGGGGGCTGCTCACTTTTCGAATGCAGGAAAGGAAGCTGGTGATGGATGACCCGTGTGAAAAAAGGATCACTGTCGGAGAAGCAGATGGGCTATCTTCTGATTGCCCCGGCCTTGCTGATCATTCTCATCATCGCGATTTGGCCTGTCGTACGTTCATTTTGGATCAGTCTACATGACATCAGGCTCAACGATCCGACCAAAACCGAGGTGCACAATGCTTACGGTCTGGACATGGAGCGGTACGTGAATTCGCTGCCGATTTTGCTGCGCAATCTGAACAAGGAAGCGAATGCCGCCGATGGCAGCGTCAAAGAAGAGCTGCTGGGACTTAAACAACAGGCCGAGCAAATGAAGGCGTTGCTTGCGCAATCGGGCGAAATCGCCCAGCGTTACCAAGAGATTGACAAGCTGTTGCTCGATTTCAAGCCGGTGCCCAATGAGCTCAAGTATGTCGCGCTGTCCGATGCCCAGACGCAGGCGCTCCGTGCGACACTGCAAGACATGGAAACGAAGCTTACGGAGATGGGCAAGCAGAAGCAGCTGGAAAAGCCGGAGGGAGTCATCGCGGTCGTCAAAGGGATCGCAGCTTCGGTCATTTCGCCCAACTATGTTGGTTTTGCTTACTATCAACAGTTTCTAGCGGACAGCCGTATGTGGGCGGCATTGTACAACACGCTTTTTTTCACGGTCGTATCCGTCGCCATCGAGCTGGTGCTGGGCCTTTGGATCGCGCTTTTGATCAACAAGCAGTTTTACGGGCGCGGTTTGGTACGTGCGACCGTTCTCATTCCTTGGGCAATCCCGACCGTCATTTCCGCCATGATGTGGAAATTTTTGTATGACGGACAGAATGGCATTGTGGCGTATCTGTTTGAACAGACTGGCTTGGTTGCAGATATGGGAATGCTGCTGACAACAAAAGCGGGAGCGATGTTCTCCGTGATTCTGGCGGACGTGTGGAAAACGACGCCGTTCATGGCCCTGCTGCTGTTCGCCGGATTGCAGACGATACCGCACAGCCTGTACGAAGCGGCTGAAGTCGATGGGGCAGGCAAGGTGCAGCAGTTTTTCCGGATCACGCTGCCGATGCTGAAGTCGACACTCCTGGTCTCCCTCTTGTTCCGCACACTGGATGCATTTCGCGTGTTCGACTTGATCTATGCGCTGACGGGAGGCGGACCGGCGAACTCGACTGAGACGATTTCGATTTACGCGTACAAGACCATGTTTGCGCAAATGAGCTTCGGCGAAGGGTCTGCGCTCGCCGTCATCGTCTTTTTGTGCGTAGCCTTGATTTCGATCGGATATATCAAAATCCTGGGCGCCGACCTGCTCGGTGAAGGCGGAAGATAGGGGGGAGAGCATGCAGAAAAAAGCCGGACCGCTGTTCTATGTCTTTTTGGCACTGTTCATTTTCATTGTCATGTTTCCGTTTGTTTGGATTCTCCAGGCGGCTCTCAAGCCACCGAGCGAGCTGTTTGGGGACCATGCCTTCCGCCTCGTGCAATCTCCTTCCTTTGACAATTTTGTCCGTGTCTTTACGGAGCGTCCGTTTGCCCGTTATTTGTGGAACTCCACGGTGGTGGCGACACTTACCACGCTGTACTCCATCGTCATCGCGTCCGCTGCCGCTTATGCGATCGCCTGGCTCAACTTTCGTGGGAAAACGATCATTTTGGGGATCGTCCTGGCCGTCTCTATGTTCCCGCAAATCGCGACCATCTCGCCGATCTTCATGTTCATGCAGTCGATGGGCCTCACAAACAGCTATCTCGGTTTGATCCTGCCGTATACGACATTCGCGCTGCCGCTTGCGATCTGGAATTTGACGATTTTTTTCCGCAAAATCCCGAGCGACTTGGGGGAAGCGGCAAAGGTCGATGGCGCGACAATTTGGCAAACGATGACTAAGGTGTTTTTTCCGCTCGCCATGCCAGGCGTTTTCACAACCACGATTCTGGTATTCATCGCGGCATGGAACGAATTTTTGTTTGCGCTGACGATCAATACGCAGGAAGCGATGAAGACGGTTCCAGTCGGTATCGTCATGTTTCAGGGACTTTACACGATCCCATGGGGCGAAATTTCAGCTGCGTCCATCATCGTCACGATTCCGCTTGTGATCATGGTGCTGATTTTCCAGCGGCGCATCATCTCAGGGCTGACATCGGGCGCGGTCAAGGAATAGGCAAACCCTGCTGAAGCGAGCAGGGTTTTTCTTACTGAGCTAGCTGCCGCACGGGTGAAGGCGAAGGGGAGAGCGCCTTTTTTCGCGCTTCCAGCTTCTGCTCCGGGGACAGCTGCCGGTAATTGTACAAGGCGTACTCCCAGTCGCCGTACATCGGATTGGGCAGCACGATGAAGGAGTGGCCGAATTTTTCTTTCAACATGTCTACGGCCTTGCTGCGGTCTGCCATGCTGCGCCTATCGAAGATTTGCGCGAAATCGCTTAGATTGTCGCCCATCAAGAGCACGATGTGATGATCGCGCTCGATCTGCTGGCGTCGTAATTCTTTGGAGCTCTCCCCATTGGAGAGGAGCAGGTGGGATGCCCTCGCCTGCGGGAAGCCGGCAGCTTGCAGATTGCGGATGGTGCTGTCGGTCTGATCGACCGATCGATTGGATACGTAGTAGATGTCCACACCGCGCTTGTGCGCTTTGGTTAAAAAATCGACGGCGCCGGGAAGCGCTCTTGCTTGGGCAAGCTTGACCCACTCGTCCCAAGAGAGCGCCTCTGTGCCGCTGCCGTTTTCAAGCTGTGCGACGTTATACGGGCTGTTATCCAGCAGCGTTTCATCGATATCGACGATCACTGCCCGCTTTTTCGTGACGGATCGGTCGGCCAAGTCTTTCTCCAGCATCATGTCTGCAAGGGCGAATGCCTGGTAGTAAAGCGCGCGTGCTTCAGCGGAAGTTTGGAACCAGGTGTAGGCCATGACCGATTGGTTCATCAGTTCGTCGGAAGGGTCCGGGCGGGCTGGAACCCTGGCATGAGGAGCATGTGCCGCGAGCAGCGGAGAGGGGATGAGCAGCAGAAATGCGGCGAACAGCGCGATCACTGCGAATGGGCGGTTTCTCAACGGGCGATTACCTCACTTTTTGTTCGTGTTGGTTGTCATGACGCATCATGCGTGATGCATTACTAGCGTGCGTCTCTTTTTCCTGATCCATCCATTTTTTCGACACATGTTCTTCATCCGGTTTTTGCGAATAGAAAAAACCACCAGCTTTTTTCACTGGTGGCTTTACGCTTATGAGGTGTAGGAGCGGGCCAACAAAATTTGCTGCGGTGCTTTTTTGGCAAGCAGTGTAAGCACGATTCCGGTAATGATGAACTCTGGAACCAGGTACGACAAATTGTACAGCGCGGAATACGTGGCGACCGGCATTCCTTCCGGTGCGTAGGAGCCGAACCAGACAATCCCTGAAGTGAAGTGGCAGAGGAAGCGGATGGCGATTCCGGCAAACAGAAACGACCAGACTTTTCCTAATTGCGGCACGCCCGTAGCAGGACGTGCGAATCCGACGAGTCCGATGGCAGTGTAGGCGATCGGATAATCGAGCAGCAGCTGGACTGGATGCACAACATAGCCGCCGATCAGGTGATCGAGCTCGCCGACGAGAAAGCCGGTGATCAGTCCCGGCACCACGCCTCGGCGTAGGGCGATGATGGCGATCGGCAGCATGATGAGCGAGATGGAGCCGCCCTGTGGCATTTGAAACAGCTTGATCATTCCGAGAATATAGGCAAGAGCAGCCATGATGGCAATTTCCGTCATAATGGTGAGGCGTTTCGTGTTCATTTTGTTCCCTCCGTTTTATGAATTCATCGATTTACAAAAACAACTGACAACGAAAACATACTTCCCCCTTTCAGCATCGGACTGACGGCGGAAGCGGTGGGAAAACAAAAATGAGTGCGTACGGTAGCAAGCGTCCATCGTGCGTTTAGACAGCAAAAAAACCGCTGTGCAAGCAACGGTTTTACTATACAGATGAACATCACACAAGAGTGACTCCATATTATTCCCTCCGCCGGCATTATCCAGATCAGGTCAAACGGTCGACAGCAGCGCATAGCTGTCCTCTCAGCCTGGTTCCCCAAGCTCCCGCATATTCAATTTTACATATTTATGGTAGCAAATATGTCTAGGTTGTCAAGGGAAAAGCGGGCTCGAACTGTTTTTGTGTACCCCCGGTATTCGTCCAATCCACAGCATTTGTCCCGTCATACACTTATCATGACCATAGACGAAGGAGTGGATTGCTATGACATATAATCGACCACCGTTTCCACCTGGTGGTGGGGGAGGCGGGAGCCAGATGTTTCCGCCGGGAGGAAGTCAAATGTTTCCACCGGGAGGAAGTCAGATGTACCCCCCAGGAGGAAGTCAAATGTACCCCCCAGGAGGTAGCCAAATGTACCCGCCGGGAGGCAGCCAGATGTTCCCGCCGTCATCGCAGGGCGGGCAGCATCAGCACGGAGGGCCAGCAGGTCCGCCTCCTCATCGAACGCCACAACGTCCGCAGAATCAGCTGTATCGCGTCGATCCCGGAGCCATTGCCGGCTGCTTGCACCGTTACACGTATGTTTGGCTCGATAACGGGAGCCATTTCTGGTTTTATCCAACGTTTGTGGGTCGCACCTCCGTTTCCGGATTCCGTTGGCGGGGCCATTCGTGGATGTATTTTGGGATCGATCTCAACCGGATCGAAGCGTTTACCTGCCACTACTAATGGCGCGGATTCCATGCTCATCAGCAAAAAGCCACCTTTTCGGGTGGCTTTTTGGCATTTATTCCGCAGCAATGGGCTGCGCCGGACATGATTCTTTCCCTTGGCGCTTTTCCCATAAGTGCTGTCCGCGGTGAAAGAACGGAAAGGCGAGAAAGGCAAGCAGCATCAGCACCCCGAATATGACCGGTCCTTGCCCGAACCCGAACGCGTTGAGCAAAATGCCGCCGAGCCACGCCCCAGCGCTCTGGCCGATAAAGGCGAAGCCACTCGCGCCATAATACGCGCCGCGCAAGTGCTCAGGGGCGATTTCGCCGATCAGCACATCGCCGATGACAAAGCAGAGGATTTCGCCGATCGTAAACAACACCATCGAAAAAGCGAGCAAAACCATGTTGTCAAACATCCCGAATCCAAACAAGCCGATGCCGAACAAGAGACAGCCCGCTTTCAGCGAAGTTAACGAGGAGAAGCGTTTCATCAGTTTAGCCAGGGGGAATTGAAACACCAGCACGGACAAGGTGTTGACGATAAACAGAAATGAGTAAGCCTCGACGCGATCGTTGCCGATGTATTGCGACAGCGTCGTATCCAGATGCGAGTAGGCACCTGCGACAAACACATTGCCAAGCAGGAAATAGCGAAAGACTTTATCGGTGAAGACGGTTTTGACCATCTGCCGGATCGGAATGGTGGTCGTTTTTTCCCGGAGCTGCTGGCGATACGTCAGCATGAAACAAACGATGACCGCCACGTAGACGACAGAGATCGCGCTGCTGACCAAAAACGGCAAAAATGAGGCGGACCCTCCGGCACCTAGCTTCAAGCCTAAAAGCGGGCCGATCGCACCGCCGATATTAATCGCGAAATAGCGTGCATGGAAGGCGTTCGCGCGTCGTTCCGGCGGTGTGACATCCGTGAGCAGCGCTCGCGCTGCCGGCTCGAATATGCTGCGGCACAACCCGTTTATTGCACTTAGCACAAAAAACAGCCAGGTTTCGTCTGCGAGTGCGAATCCGGCGAAGGCAAGGCTCCAAACCGCCATTGAGCCGATCATGACCGGATATCGCCCCAGTCGATCGGACAGGCCGCCAAAGAAGCTGCTCAACGTCCCGACGAAGAAGCTGACAGCCAGTATCGCGCCGATTGTGGCGGGATCAATTCCTTTCACCTTTCCCAAATAAATACCCAGAAAAGGAATCGTCATGAAAAAGCCAGTGCGCGACAAAAACGTGCCGAGAATAACACCCCACGCGACCGGATGAAATTGAAAAAATTCGCGTAAACGTGCAAGATTTATGCTCATCAACGATCAACCTCCCTCAAGGGAACTATGGTTTCATTATAGCTATCCAAAAAGGGACAAAAAGTGTATGATTCGATTACAATTGTTCACCTTTTACGGGAAGGAAGGGGGAGTCGCTGTGCAGACGGTTTTGCATTTTTTGGAGCTGCATCACTGTTTGAGGCATCATGAGATCAACACGCCCATCAAGATAACGGTTGAGAAGCTTGCCGGAGTCTGGCACTGTACGCCCCGCTATGTGAAAGCGATGATTCGCAAGCTGTGCGAGCTGGGCTGGATCGAATGGCAGGCAGGAGTGGGCCGCGGCAATCATTCGGTACTGACGCTATGCATCGACTCCGACGGCATCCTTCAGGACGAGGTGAAGGAACGGATGGAGCGGGGCGATGTCAAAGATGCGATGGAGCTGATGAGCCGTTTCGGAGGGGCGAGCGTCAAGGAACATGTGATGAGCTGGCTATCGGAAGGGATGGGCTTTACCACCAAAACGGTCTCGGATCGACTGCAAGATACGTTGCGGCTCCCGGTGTACCGCACGATTTTGACCCTCGACCCCGCACAGCTTTATTACTCGTTTGATTCCCATATCGCCGCACAAATTTTTAATACCTTGGTCGAATATGACAAAGCGACGCGGACAATCACCCCGTGCCTCGCCCATGCCTGGGAGAGTCAGCAACAGGCCAGGGAGTGGATCTTTCATTTGCGCAAAGGCATCATGTTTCACCACGGCAGGGAGCTCACGGCCCGCGATGTTGTCTTTTCGCTCGATCGGTTTCGGCAAAATCCTGCTTTGTCGCAATCCGGGTGGCTGTTTCAAGGGATCGAAGAGCTTGAGGCGATCGACCATGTGACGGTGCGCATTCGGCTGCGTGAGTCCGATTATTTGTTTCTCCATGCGTTGAGCACGGTGTATGCCAGCATTCTCCCCGAGGAGGTTGTTCGGCAGCAGGCTGATGAGTTTGCCAGTAATCCGGTGGGGACAGGACCGTTTCGGCTGGTGCGATTCAACGAGGGGGTCTGCATTCTCGAAGCTTTTCCGCTTCACTTTCGGGGGAGGCCGCATCTCGACCGTGTGGAAATCCTCATTTTCCCCGACATGGAGGAAGGCTGCTTAAAAGAGCCGGATTGGACATCCGTCATGGCATCAGACGGCGATACAACCGGTCAGCAGCAGGAGCCTGATATAAGCGCGGAAACGGATTGGTGTGACATCGAGACGCTGTACTCTTGCTGCAGTTTGCTGGTTTTCAACCAGTGGAAAACCGGCCCGCAAAACCATCCTAAGTTCCGGCAGGCGCTCAATCTGATGCTGGATCGGCAGCAACTGGTTGCAGATTTGCGGTCAGACATGCGCATTCCCGCGAGTGGCTTCCATTCTCAATTGCCGAATCAGGTGGATCAGGCAAAGGCGAGTCCAGAGGAGATCAAAGCACTGCTTGAGGAGAGTGGGTACGGCGGAGAAATCGTGCACATGACCTCCAATTCATTTCATGAAGCGGAAGCCGCGTGGATCAAGGACCGATGCGCTTCGTACGGAGTGAATCTGGAGGTCGTCATTGAAAATATCATTCCCGGCGTGAACGACCAATCCGTGGAAATGCAGTTTGACTGTCGGCTGTTCGGCTACATTTTCAACCATGATGAAATCACGGAGCTGGAGCTGTACGTACAGCCGAATTATTTGCTGGCGGCATTTGATGAGTATTTTGCCGCTTTCGTCAAGGAGACGGTGCAAGCGATCAGGCGGGAACCGGATGCGAGCGAACGCCAGCGCAAGTTCGACATGCTGGAGGAGCAGATCAAGGAGTCGAACTCGATTCTGATTTTGCTCCATAAAAAGAGCAATACATGTTTCCATAAATCGGTTCGCGGGGTTACCTTGAACGCGTTCGGATGGTTGGATTTCTATAAGATTTGGTTTCAGCGGTATTCGAATGGTTGATAGATGAGAAAAGCCACGCAACGGTGGCTTTTTTTGCTGTGTGCCGATGTTTTCCCCGATCAACTCCTTGCTTGTGAGGCCAATGCCGCTTTTTTACGGATGGATACCGTCCCGACAGCCGCTGCAAAGCCAAGTGCCACTAACATTCCGGCCAGCCACGGATTATACAGCACGGTCGAGGTCTCATTCGCCAAGAGTCCGCCCATCCCCGCGCCAACCGCCAATCCTACATGCACGACGGAGGTGTTGATGCCGAGGAGGAGATTGGCTGACTGCGGGGCCAGCTGAATGTAAAACGTCTGAATCGCAGGTGCGGTCGCAAACATGGCAAACACCATAACGGCGATCAATGCGAGATCAATGGCGACAGAAGCGGTAAAGGCGGGGAGCAGCGAGACCGAGGCGGCATGAACAGCCAAACCGGCAAAAATCAAGCGGCTTGCCCCCCATTTATCGACCAGCGATCCGCCCAACCGGGAACCGATGACTCCAAAGACACCGAGCGCAAGAATCGTCATTCCGATTTCCGCTGTTTTCAAATGCAGAATCGTCTGCAAAAATGGAGTCAGATACGTATACATGATCGAGGTACCGGTCTCACGGAAAAAGGTGAGAAAGAGGCCGCCGATGATGATGGGATTGCCAAGCAGCCGGATTTGCTGGCGGAATGAAACGGGAGCATCCCCTTCAATGTCAGGCAAATAGCGAATCAAGGTGAACAAAATCAACAGGCTAAACAGCGCGAGGAGCAGAAAGATCGTCTGCCAGGAGAAAGATGCCGTAATCGCGATGCCGATCGGCACGCCGACAATCATGGCGCTGCTGAATCCAAGGATAACGGTCCCGATGGCGCTTCCGGTTTTTTCTGTGGGGACCAGTTTGGCCACAGAGCTAAAGGTAACGACGAGGAACACTCCTGAGCTCACGCCGAGAATGAGACGCGAAAGCAGCAAAAGCCAATAGTGCGCACTTGCAAAGGCGACGAGGCTTCCTGCGATGAACACGATCAGTGCCCCCGTGAGAACGCGTTTTTGCCCGATGCGGGAAGTAAGCGTGACGACGATCGGAGTGCCGATGGCGAACGCGAGCGAGTAAGAAGTGATCAGCTGGCCAGCAGCGCCGAGTGAAATGTGCAAGTCATCCGCAATAGCGGTGAGGATCCCGGCGATGATCAGCTCCGAGGTTGCCGTTAAAAAAACGCCAGTGGTCAGGAGGTAAATGAAAAGACGATTCACAATGGTCATCCCTTTCGAGTGGAGTGGCGGCCTCCCACGGTGGCGAACCGAGAGGACACCTGCTGTAATTTGGATTATAATAAAGCTGCTATATTTAAGTAAGAAGACAATTCATTTTGATATTATCCGTTTATTTTGACTAACTAACAAAAAGTAAGTAAAGGAGTGAAGAGGATGGAAAATGAAGTGGAATGGGAAAAAGACGGCGAGAACCACTCGAACATTTGCGAGGTGCTGCAAATACTTGGGGCTAAGTGGAGCTTCATGGTCATCGCTGAGCTGTCAAAAGGGCCGCAGCGATTCAAGCAGCTTCTCCGTAATGTCGCGATCGTCAAGACGCAATCGCTGACGGATACATTGCGCCATTTGGAGAAAACAGGCATCGTCCGCCGCGAAGTGTTTCCGACCGTGCCGGTGACGGTGGAGTATTCCTTGACGGACAAAGGCATGGATTTTCAGACAGCATTGCGCGAAATGGAAAAGTGGGCAGCAAGGTGGAAGGGAATCGAAAAAGCCAGTCAATCTTCTTGATGGAGATGGCTGGCTTTTTCTTTACAAAATATGGATACCTGTGTTATTTTCTGTACGTAAGCGTACAAAAGAATTAAGTAAGGGGAAAGGAACAAGCATGCCCAAAATTATTGCAACTGAAGAAGAATGGGTCCGGCTTGGCGTTGCGTACTTCTCGACAGGCGGGGAAGAAGCGCTCGTGATCGAAAAAATGGCCAAGCAGCTTGCCTGCAGCAAGAGCAGCTTTTACTGGTATTTCAAAAATCGGGAGAGCTTCATTGGGAAGATCATCGGCTACTGGCAGCGGCAGGCGACAGAGCTCGTGATTGAAAGCGTGGAGAACAACGCGAACGCCGAGCAAAAAATCCGCGCGCTGCTTGCGGCCATGTTCGCCGATAAGTCGGGAAACGACTTCATGTTTTACATCAGGCGATTGGGTCAGCGGGAAGCGGCTTATGGACGTGTTCTGCAAGCGATCGAGCAGAAGCGGATGGATTACATGGCGGCCTTGCTGCAGGCGAAAGGATACTGCGAACGCACTTCCCGCGAGAAGGCGGAGCTCATCTACCACTGCTATTTGGGCTGGCTGGAACGCAACAAATACACGGAGGTGACGGAGTTGGAGACGATGCAGCAAGTGGAGCTGATTTATGCGCAGCTTCTAAACGCGGAGAGGGGATGAACCGGATGACGCTGTTTTTCGCGTGGATCGTCAGCGGTCTGTTGACGGTGATTGGAATCATGCATGTGTATTGGTGTTTTGGCGGCAAGACCGGGACAAAGCAGGTGATCCCGACCAAGAACGGCCAACCGCTGTTCAAGCCGGGTAAAATCGGCACGGCGATCGTTGCGCTTTTGGCATGGGTTGGCGCGTTTTTGCTGCTTGTCCAGGCTCATGTGCTCGAGGTGGCCCTTCCAGCTTGGATTCCAACCTGGATTTGCTGGGCGATGGTGGTTGCGCTCTATATCCGGGTAATCGGCGACTTTCGCTTTATCGGCATTTCAAAACGATACAAGACCTCGCTTTTTGCCAAATACGATTCAATGATCTACGTCCCGCTGTGCTTCACGATGGCCAGCTTGGCTTTGATCGTCATGCTGCGCACATGAAAAATCGCCCGATCAGTCTGCGGTCGATCGGGCGACAGTCGCGTGGTTACTTTTCTCTTTGGCGGCAAATACGCTTTGCGCATGCAAAATAAATTCGGCGGTCATGGGGGAGACGGTCTGCAAATCGCGGACGGCCATGACCAGCTCTCGGGAGATTGCGGGGCGGAGCGGAATCGGGGCGACTTTTGGCAAACGATCCGGCATGTACAGCTCCGGCAAAATCGTCACGCCCACCCATTCCTGCACCATGGCGAGGATGGTGCCCGCATCGCGTACTTCAAAGGTGCTGACAGGGACGATCCCGTTCTCATGGAGCAGCTTTTTCATGCAATCATCTTTCAGCATGATGAAGCATTTGTCGGCAATCTGCTCGAAAGAAAGGGCAGCTTCCGTGCGAAGCGGATGATCGTCGGGAACGACAACCAACATTTCATCGCGGACGAGTGGAAAGACGTGCACGTCTTTTTCCGGATGGATCGTAAAGCCGACATCCACGACCGAACCGGCGAGCCAATGGTTCACCTCGGCATGCTCGCCCTCAAACAGGACGATCTCCACCTGCGGGTACCGTTTGCGGAAAGAGCCGATCAATCCGGGCAAGATCCGATTCGATACGCTATGAATGGAGCCGATGCGCAAGGTGCCTGTTTCGATACCTTGATAAGCGTCGGCTTCTTCCTTCATGCAGCTGGTGATGCGCAAAATTTCCCGCGCATGCTGCAGCATCCGCTCGCCGATGCTGGTGATGGCAATGCCGCTCCGACTCCGACTGAACAGTGTAATACCAAGCTCATCCTCCAGCGAGCGAATCATCTGGGAAACGGCCGATTGGGTGAATCCCAAAGCTTCCGCGGCCCTCGTGAAATTCCGCGTTTCCGCCACCGTAATAAACACATGCAGCTGGGTGTGTGTCATCCTTCCCCTCCTTGCATTAGTAAAAACTAATCAATAGTATCACGAAACGTCGTTTTACTGATTATATCACAGTTCGTATACTTGGTTCTGTCAACGGCTTCAAACCGTGAAAACAGGAGGAGAGAGAACATGCATCCGGATTGGCAAAAAATTTGCAACGATTATCTGCAGGCAACATCCTATGCGATCGGCGATTTGGAGGAGGGCTGGGCAGCCAAGTTTGACTTTTCCAAGCGCGTTCCGACTTATTTGCGGTACCCGGAGGCCAAGCTGCGCATTCCACTTGGCAAACCTGACTTTCCAGCATCACCTGATATGTGGGAGCTAGTACAAAACCGCCGGGTGCGACGCAACTTTCTCAATCAACCGCTCACGTTAAATGAGCTGAACATTTTGCTGTGGGGCACCCAGGGCATCACGGCTGACATGGGCGACTACCAGCTTCGCACGACTTCTTCGGCCGGAGCCTTGTATCCGATCGAAACGTATCTGTTCATCAACAATGTGGAGGGCGTGGAAAAAGGGCTGTACCATCTTGATGTTGAGGAATGGTGCCTGGAGGGGCTGAAGCTGGAGGATGTGTCCGAAATCGCGTATTTGTTTACGGAAAAACAGGAAATGGCTCGTCGGGCTGCCGTCAATTTTGTCTGGACAGCAGTCGTCGAACGGACGAGACAAAAATACAAGGAACGCGCGTATCGCTATATTTTGTGGGAGGCAGGCTATGTCGCGCAAAATCTCCATGTCGCGGCAAACGGCTTGGGACTTGGCGTCTGCTCGATCGGTCATTGGTTTGATAAAGAGATGAACGAGTATCTCGGAATCGATGGCAGTGAGCATCTCTCGGTTCAGATGGCTTCGGTAGGAAAAGTTGAAGGGATCGACTGGCTGCACGATCGCCGACCGTCGTAAAGAAGAGCTGCCCCGGTCCTATGAAACCAAAGCAACCAGCGAAGCTGCAAATCGATAGAGGGTTTTGGCTAGTAAAAAGGAAACTAGTAGGAAACCGGCGGCTTTGCTGCCCATCACTGATGGAGGTGGCTGAATGGGATTCACCTTTGATCATATCGTTCATCTTGTCAACGACCCGCTGCAAGCGGCGGCAGATTTGCGGGAGAAAGGGTTTCACGCAATTGAAGGCGGGCGTCATACCCATTGGGGGACGTACAATTCGCTTTGCTATTTCGATCTAAGTTACATTGAGTTTTTGGGCGTGTATGACCGGACGCTGACCGAGGCGGAACGCGAAAATCTGCTTGTCCATGATTGCGCCCTGCGTCTGCCTCAGCAGGAAGGATTCGTCCGCGTGGCAATCCGGACGGACGATATCGTCCAGACAGCCGACATGCTGCAAAAGCGCGGCCTCAACGTATCAGGCCCTTTTCCTGGTAGCCGCGTGCGCCCGGATGGCAAGCGGCTGTCGTGGTCGATGCTGTTTGTCAGTCACCACGAATCGTCGTTGCGCCTGCCTTTTTTCATCCAGTGGGGGGAAGGGGACGAGGAGCGGCGTGCTGATCTGACGGAGCGTGGGGCAATTGCCCCGCACGAGCTGGGACCGCTTGCGCTTGGCGCGGTCAAAATCGCCGTAGCTGAACTCGCTTCCCATGTACAGCAGTGGAGCGGTTGGTTTGGCTTGACTTGTGGCGAACCGTTCATCGACGAGAGCATGCAGGCGGTTTGCCAGACTGTGCACCTGCCGGGGGGAAACCTCTTGTTTTGTAGTCCGACTGGCAGTGGGTTGGTGGCAGATATCATCGCGGCGCAAGGGGAAGGTATTTTTGAGTTGGAGGTAGTCGGGGCCAATCAGGAAGGCGTACACGAACAATACGGCGCAACCTATCGTTGGCGCACAAGCGAAAATTCTCCAAATCGCAATTGGTAGATTCAGCGTGTAAGATGAAAAAAGAAGGACCGACAGCGAGATGCTGACGGTCCTTCTTTACAACGATTATTGGTCAAGCTTGACGTTTTGATTCGCCCGCAGATGGCTGTGGCGGGAGCTGTACGCAAAGTAGATCACGATGCCGATCACCAGCCAGACAAAAAAGCCAACCCACGTGAATGCCGGGAGATTCAAAATCAGATAACCGCAGAACAGCACGGACAAAATCGGCAGCAGCGGCACCAGTGGTACGCGGAAGGAGCGCGGCAAGTCCGGATTTGTTTTGCGCAGCACCACCACGCCGATCGAAACGACGATAAAGGCGAACAGTGTACCGATGTTAGTCAGGTTCGCCAGCTTGTCTAGCGGAACAAAGCCACTGAACAGGGCAACGAAAATCCCGACCGTAATCGTGCTGTGCATCGGTGTCTTTGTTTTGCTGTTGACGCGTGCAAAGCGTGAAGGCAGCAAACCGTCACGGCTGATCGCAAAGAACAAACGAGTTTGACCAAACATCATGACGAGCAGTACGGTGGTAATCCCGCAGATCGCGCCAAGTGAAATCAAACCGGCTGCCCAGTCTTGATGAACAAAGGAGAGGGCAAAAGCGACCGGATTCGATACGCTCAAATGCGTGTAAGGGACAATTCCGGTCAAGACCAGAGAAACCGCAATATACAGGATGGTGCAAATCGCCAGAGAAGAAATGATTCCGATCGGCATGTCGCGCTGCGGATTCTTCACTTCCTCTGCAGCAGTAGACACGGCATCGAAACCGATGAAAGCGAAAAAGACGGTGGCAGCGCCGGTAACGACACCGGAGAAGCCGAATGGCATGAACGGAGTCCAGTTGGACGGCTTGACGTACCAAACGCCGACAGCCAGGAAAAGCAGAACGACAATAATTTTGATGATAACCATTATATTATTGAAGCGCGTTGACTCACGAATCCCTTTGGACAGCAAGATCGTCATAACGAAAACGATCAGCACAGCAGGCAAGTCGACGAACGTTCCTTTTGCCGCATCGTAGGCGCCAGTCAAAGCGACGGGCAAGTGGATGCCGAATCCGGCCAAAAGCCCTTGCGCGTAACCGGACCACCCGCTCGCAACCGCTGCGGAGGCAAGCCCATACTCTAGAATCAAATCCCAGCCTAGAATCCACGCAAAGATTTCGCCAAAAGCAGCATAGCTGTACGTATATGCGCTACCCGACACCGGAACGGTAGAAGCGAACTCGGCGTAGCAAAGCGCTGCGAAAACGCATGCAAGAGCAGCGAGGATGAAGGAAATGACCAATGCAGGTCCGGCATGCTCAGCAGCCGCAACACCGGTGAGAACAAAGATCCCGGTTCCCACGATCGCCCCGATCCCCAGCATGGTCAAATCAAATGCACCCATGCTTTTACGTAAGGAGGTATCGTGGTTGGTAGCCTGCGCCAACATCGTCTCAATAGACTTTTTTCTGAAAAAACTCATATTTTTTGACAACCCCCAATGATGTCTCTCATAGTGATACGTTTGCCATTATAGCGCGAATGAAAAAGAAAATTAACAAACAATTTTTAACTGTGTGTAAAAAAGTTTAGTTATCGGCAAATGTATTTTTATTAAAAACGTTGAGAGTATATTGAACGTAAGTATCGCATTGCTCCAATAGAGTAAAAAAATAGTAGAATACGTAATAAACGCCACTGGTAGGAGAGTGCAATGAAACGTTTGATGAAACGAATTATATTGGGATTGCTGCTGTGGTTTTCTCTCCATCTGGTCATCATCACGATCGACGGCTTGCTTGATAAGAAGCAGGTAGCTGACGTGGGCGTCGTTTTAGGAAACAAAGTGGAGACGGACGGCAGACCGTCGGATCGATTGCGATCCCGCTTGGAAAAAGCAGTAGAGCTGTACAAGGAAGGATACTTCGCGCGCGTGATTGTTAGTGGAGGAGTCGGGGTGGAGGGGTTTGATGAGGCGAAGGTCATGAAGCAGTATTTGGTGCAGAAAGGCTTGCCGGAGGAGGCCATCATTGTGGACAGCCAGGGATTGAATACGTTCATGACGGCACAGAACACGCACGCCATCATGAAAGACTTGCATCTCCAATCTGCCACGGTGATTACCCAGTTCTATCATATCAGTCGTACGAAGCTTGCCTTTCATCAGGCAGGAATCGATCCGGTTTATTCCGCGCATGCCGACTATTTCGAATGGAGAGACTTGTACTCACTGTTCCGCGAGTTTTTTGCCTATTATAAGTACTTGCTTTTCCAAACCCCATAACGCACACATCCCGCCTCGCCTTAATGGAAGAGCTGAAGTCGTATCCGTTCGGCGCGGTCTGCAGGTAGTCTTCATCATTCAATCAAAAACGGCAGGCAACAAGCTAGGTCATCGTTCTAGCGTGTTGCCTGCCATTATTTTTTCTTTCATCCGCTATGCTCCCGAAAGATCGCTTCTACCTTAGCTTTGGCCGCGAGTGACCAATCTTCGCCAAGGTTTTTTTCCAGCTTACGTGCAGCGCTCCGCGCATTTTTGACGAACCCTGCGTGCAGCAGCAGGGAGATATAGCGATAGTGAATCTGCTCCGCATACGGATCGCACGCCAGCATTCGCTCAAAATAATCGATACCCGCGGTAAACTGCATCTGCTTCCAGTGGTGCTCGGCTAGTTCCAGCAGGACTTGCAGGTAGCTGTGCTTGAGCCGTTCGCGCGCGGGTTCGATAAACGATTCGTATGGAAATTCGGCGAGCAGATCGCCGTGGTACAAGGCCGCTGCCTGCTGCAGCTTTTGTAGACGCTCTTCACCGGTCGCCCCGTGCTGTGTGATCAGCTGGGAAAAGCGAGCCAGGTCAAGGTCGATCTCCTCCATATTCAAATAATAGGAGTCCTTGGCCTGCAGGATATACCGTGATTCTCTGCCCGATTGCGAGTTCGGCTCCAGCGCTTTTCGCAGTGTCGAGAGCGACACGAAAAAGCGGTTTTTTTTCGATTGGTAATCACCGTCCGTGAACAGCTCCTCCAGCAGGAGATCCTGGGGAACCTTTTTGCCGTAATGGATGAGCAAATATTGAAACAGCCGCAAGCTTGCTTTCCGCTGTAACGAAATTGGTTTGTCTCCGAGCTTCATCTGGAAGCTGCCAAGGACGTGCACGGTAAGGGCGTCGCTCGCTATCACTCCCGCTCCCGGCAGAAATGGCTCAGCAGGTCGTTCGGCTTTTCGCCTAAGCGCGGTGATCTCTGCCAGATGGTCGGCCGTGATTTGCTGAAAGTGGCCGTAATTGCGGAAATGTGCAGCTGCTTTTTGCATGCAAGCTTCCGCTTCGGGGTAATCGGCTTCCGCCAGATGGGTGAGGCCGAGCTCCATTAGCGCCCAGCCCAAATCAGTGTCGAGGCTTGATTTCTGCGCCTGCTCCAAGCCTTGCATCATCCATGCACGGGCGTGCTCGTAGTTTCCTTGCAGCCGGTATAATTTGCCGATGGAGATCAACGGGTAGACCCGTGCGCCTACATCCTCGTATTCCTCCGAAAACCGCACCATTTCTTCCAAGAGGCGTTCGGCTTTGTCAAATTCCTGTTGTTCCAAAAACAGCTCGGCCATCACCCAAAACGTGTGCGTCAAATTGTTGAAGGCCCCGTATTCTTCCGAGTTGGTCAGCGCCAGTCGCGCATACTTCAGGCCATGGGCGAAATCGCCGGTGAACCGGCAGCACTGTGCCAAACAGGAGTAATTGAGAGACACCAGGTCCTGGTCATGCAGCTTCTCGCTGCCATCCAGCGAATCGCGAAAATGCCGCTTTGCTTTCTCCATCTCTCCGCTGTAAAACAAGATCAGTCCAAGACGGTTTTGCAAATAGGTCAGCGGGGCGGACAGGCTGCCTTGTGAAAGCGCCGTGATGCTATCCTCGAGTGGCCCGATGAACGTACGCAAGATGGGGATCGGGATGCAGCGGCAAAAAAAGAGATTGAACGTGACGGTTGGAAATGTCGGGCAGAGCGTATCGATCGAGCCGTTAAGGAGCAGTAAAAATCGCTCCGGGGTATACAGCTCGGTCATTTTCCGTAAAAGCTGTGCCGCGAGCGCGAAACATCGGCCGGAGATATAGTGGGAAAATGCATGAAAATACTGATTCTTCTTCTCATACACTTGCGCCACTTGAGCGTGAAGGTCGCAGACGGCCTTTTTCCCGTATTGCTTGAGCAGCCTCTCATAGAGATAGGCACGGACGATGGGATAGAACTGGTAGGTTCCCGCCGGTGTTTTATAGACGAACAGATGGTCTTTCAAAAGCGTGCCGATGATCGGGCCGGTATTGGCGCTCTCGATGTAGTGGAGCAGCACCTCGGGGTCAAGCTCCTGCAGCAGACTTGCCTTGAGCAAAAATTCCTGCGTGGCATTCGGGAGTGAACGGATGACTTCTCCACCGACATATTCAAACACTTCTTCGGGCGGAGAGATTCCGCGCCAAAGCTGTTTGCGTTCCTCGTAGCTTTTTTCGCGAATCACTTCATGGATCAACGGCAGCAAGACAGCCCACCCGCTTGTTTTTTGCAGAAGCAGATCGAGCTCGTGCTCCATTAGGCTCATGCCGCACACCGTTGTGAAATAGGCACCGACCTCTTCGCGGGAAAACGCAAGTTGATCCATCGAGATTTCCAGCAGCCGGTTTTGCACTTTCAATTTCAAAAGGGGAAGAGAGGGCCGGACTCTGCTGCTGATCATGATTGTGACGTGTGGAGAGGAGAAGCGAATCAGCTTCATGATGATATCTTTGATTTCGTCGCACGAATCGATGAAATGGTAGTCATCGAGCACGATCGCCAGGGGAGAAGCCCACGACGCAAGCGCCTTTAGTAGATCATCGAGCATCGCGTCCGGACGGTCATTCGTCGGCTGAGTTGCAATCTCGGCATGAGCTGCAACCTTCTGCAATCCTGCCAAAACGTATTGGAGAAAAGGCCCGGACTCATTGTCTTCAGATGTGAGCTGATACCACAAGGTGGGCAATTCTTTTGTGCGGACATAGCTGGCGAGCAGCGTTGTTTTGCCGTATCCGCTACCGCCAGTGATACAGATCAGCGAGCGCCCCAACGAACGATCGAGCTGCGCGAACAGGCTGTCCCGATTCAGGACAGGCGGTAATTCAGGGATGTTCAGTTTGGATTCCAGGATGTTCATCGCTTGAGGGTCACCACGCATCATGAAGAAGGATTGTAGTGTCATTATAGCGTGTAAGAAAATGGTCTGAAAGTGTAAGGATGCTGTAAACCGCGCGAAATACAATAGAAATTGATTCGATACCCACCATCCGAGAGGAGATGCACATGAAGCATACGTTGTATGAAAGAAACAAGCTTTTGTTGACGCTGTATGCTGCCACCGTTTTGTCAGGGATCGTCGGCAATTATTTCTCAGGTTTGGAAGCGTCGCTCAATCTGCTGGTTGCCTCGATCGGTGGCGGCACGATCCTGCTTTTGGCCCTGCTGGTGTTCAAAAGGTGGCTTGTTTCCCAGACCAAATACATTTTCGCGCTCGCGCTGGGCGCGCTGACTTATTTGGTGGGCATCACGCACCCGGAGCCTTCTGCCCACACCATGATTTATTACAGTTTGGCCTTATTGTCCCTTTATCTGGATTCACGTCTTATCATCGTGTCAGGCTTGATCAATCTCGGTTTGGTGAACGTCGACTATGTGACGCTTCCGGGAATGTTCCAGCCGCATGATCCGAAAGAGCTGTTCATTTACAATGAAATGCTGGTGCTCGTCATCGTGCTTTTGCTCGTGCAAAACAAGATCGGCGAAAGGCTTCGGAAAGAGTCGGAGCAATCGGCGGACAATGCCCAAGCGGCCAAGCGACAGACCGAGAGTGTTCTGCAAAATGTGAATCTTACGGCGGCTGAGCTTGACCAGTTCCGCGGTGCCTTGAAGCAAAATGTCACGACGACGGGACACATTTCCAAGGAGCTTTTCCAAGCGTTCCAGGAAATCGCCGCCGGGATTGAGGCGCAATCGAACAATGTCAATGAGGTGCGCGATTCGATTGAAGCGATCGATGAAGGGATCCAGGTCGTCTCCCAGGCTTCCGAAAATACCAAACGGCTCTCGCAAAGCACCGCGAACATGACGGTGGAAGGGAGCCAGCATGTCGCGACTCTGTCCCAACAAATGACTAAGGTGGATGTGCTGGTACATGAAACCGTTTTGCTCATGAATGAGCTACGCGAGAAAAACCGCTCGATCAATGATATTTTGCAAACGATCACCACCATCAGCCAGCAAACCAATCTGCTGGCTTTAAACGCCGCAATTGAATCAGCGCGCGCAGGTGTGCATGGCAAAAGCTTTGCCGTCGTCGCGGAAGAAATCCGCAGTCTGGCGGATCATTCGCGGAAGTCGACGAAGGAAATCACAAACATATTGGAAGAAATCCAGGTCAAAACCAACATCGTCTCAGACAAAATCATCGACGGGCAATCGGAAATCCGCGAAGGACTGCAGGTTGCGACGAAGACGGAATCGATTTTCGGGCTGATCTCGGAGACAACGGAAAGCGTCCGGAAGCAAAGCGTGGAAGTAGAAGAGCTGGTAAAAACCATTCAAGGCAACTCCCACGCGATTCTAAAAGACATCACTTCTGTGGCGGGTATTACGGAAGAGGCTGCGGCATCGGTGGAAGAGGTCGTCGCCAGCGCCGAGGAGCAGCAGAAGCAAATCGACGAGATTGTGACGCAATTCCGCGTGCTGGAGCGGCTGATGGTGAATTTGTCCGCATTGGTGAAGGAGGGGCAACCGGGTCAATAGGAAGCAAGGGAGATGATGGTGTCCATGGAACGTTCGGTATCTCGCGCACGCTCTTATCTTGTTTCCGCGGTGCGCTACAAGGAGATTGCTTGTCTGGAAACGGTCATAGTGCTGGTCGTAAGCGATCAAAAACTTTTCATCGATGGAATGCGCGCCTTGTTGCAAAGAGAGACAGACATCATCATGAAACAAGCTTCCTATGAGCAGCTGTTGCAACGAAGTCTGGATCTGGAAGAGAACGAGCCCAGTGTCGTTTTGTTCGACGGCGCAGGTTGTGAGGATACGAATGTGCTAGAAGCGGTGATGCAGCGGTGGCAGCAGGCGAAAATCATTGTCCTCTCACCGTTTCTTGCGCTCAGCTACCGCAGGCTCTCGGTGAAAATGCGAGGGGTGGTCGTCACGTCGCTGCGGCCGAGCAGTGTCGCTCAAACGATTCGTCTGGTGATCAGCGGAAATTGGTTTTTGCCGTTGCAGGTTGTACAGCGATCGGTAGACGAGCCTGTTCCGCAATGAAAAAAGCCTCCGTCATGTCACGAGCGTTTCGGTGACAGAGGGGGGCTTTGCGCGTGTTATTGAGCTTGCGGCAGACTTTCAGGCTGCGCTGTTTTGCGAGCGGCAGGTGAAGCTGCGCTTTTCTTTTTCTTGGCCTGCTTAAGACGCATCATGACCAGGCCGGTAACCATCAGCAAAGTCGGAACGAGTCCGCCGATAGCGTATAGAATTTGCGTTACAAGTCCTCCAATTCGTCCGGTGTGCAGTGGGAAGAGCCATGTTTGGTAGATGGAAGCAAAGCTCGTATCTTTCACGGAGTCGGTGATAGCGAGCACCTTTCCGCTATACGGTTCGACCCATGCCCGTGCGTTACCGATACTGGAAGCGGAAGGATCGTACTGATGAGAAAGGCGGAACTCGATGACGCCTTCTTTTTTGCCTTCTTCGGCCTTTTTCGGCATCCGGATTTGGGTGATCGTCGCGTCAGGCATTTCTTTTTTGATCGACGCAATCATGTCGTCGAGCGGTATGTAGCCGGCAGGGAGTGGTTTGGCGACGAGAACCTTGTCAGACGGCGATGTACTCGTCTTCAGATTGAAGGCGCCCAAAATGTCTTTGCCAAACGGGAATAGGAAGCCAGTCAGCGAGACAACCAGCAGAAACGGTACCCAAGAGATACCGAAGACGCGGTGCAAGTCAAAATGACGCACGTATTGATTGGTCGTACGGCGGATGACGAAGCCGCGCACCCAGTTTTTGAGGCCCGGGAACCAGATGAACATGCCGGTCAGTAAAATAAGAAAGAAGAAAATGGCGATAATCCCGACAATCGTTCTCCCGTTGTAATCTTTCAGCAGTAGGTTTTCATGGAAATCAGACAGCCAACCGGTCAGCGTATCAGCGGACGATTGAGTCCCGAGGATGTTGCTTGTGCCAGGATCGACGTAGACCATCAGCGATTTCTTGTCAGCTTTGATGGAAAACGTGTAGATGCCTTCCGAGCTCATTTCGTTTGGACTGTAGATGCGCGAGATTTCCGCCTTCGGATAGGCAGCAAGCACGCTTTGCAAGGCAGCCTGATAGGAAACGGCAGGGCCTGGCGTCGCCTTGTACAAATCGGCGTTCAGCATCCGGTTAATCTCGTCTTTAAACACAAGTGCGCTGCCGCTCAAAGCGATCAAGCAAATGAATGTGCCGGCAATGAGGCTCAGCCATAGGTGAAGCTTCCCCATCGTCTTTTTGAGTTTCATGATTTTTAATTACCCCCATTAACGATTTTGATAATCATTATCATTGATAATAATTATCGATCTCAATATTATGGGCTCACTTGCACTTTGTCAATCATGATTGCTGAGAAAAACAAAAAGCCCCTCATCCCAAATGGGACGAAAGGGGCTTTCGTTATGCCAGACTCATGATTTTTTCTGCTTCACGCACGCCTGACAGATAGGCGCCGTGGACGCTCGCATAGTCCGCTCGGTTGGTGGCTTCCCCCGCAAAGAAGAGGCGATTCGCCACCGTTTCCGCAACGATATCCATGTCATCCGGCGTCGAGGCACCGGTGTATGCCGTGTAGGAGCCGCGAGAATAAGGATCGGATGCCCAGCGAGTGATTTTTGCGTCTATGGGTTGAGGGATTTGTGCCCCGTATTGCTTGCGGAGCGACTGCATCGCGTGGTCAACGATCTGTTGATCGGTCCATGCTTCGATCTCATCGCCTGGAGCGGACGAGTAAGAGCCAAGCAGAACCGGCTGCTTCGTATATTTGTACAAGCTCAGAAACTCGCTGAGATGCTGAGCAGAGCTGTCCAGGGAGATGGCGCTTTGCGATTGGTCCCAAAAAACATGCGGGAAGCGCAGGTAGACTTTATTGAGGTTGCCTGCATCCAATCGGCTGATCGCTTGCTGCTTTCGCTCCGGCAACTCGGGATGAAAGGCAACTTGGCCGCTTTGCAGAACACCGAGAGGAAGCGTGACGACAGCGTGTTGTGCCTGATAAATGCCATTGTGTGTACCGATGGCGACGCCTCTATCGTTGTAATGGATTTGATAGACAACCTGGTTGAGGTGGATGTCCAAACCTTTGGCGATGTCCGCGTACACTTGTTCAAAACCGGAGAGGGTGCTTGCTCCGTCTGTATGCAGCATCTCATATTTTTGCGCCAAAAAGCGAATCGGACTGCGGTAATCGATTCCGTGTATCCATGATGCGCCCAGTTCGAGAGGGACACCGAGATCATGGTTTGTCCAGATGCGGCCGCCGATTCGGTCGCGTGCCTCCAAGACGACGACTTTATGTCCTGCTGCCTGCAGCGCGTGCGCCGCTGCCAAACCGGCAATGCCAGCGCCGATCACGATGACATCCGTCCGATTGACAGGAGTTGGGGTGGTGGCAGCTTGGGCGTGACCGGTACCGATGAGCGTATCCGTCACATCTCCCCAGAGCAAACCTGTTAACGTAGCAAACATACTCGTTTTCAGGAATGAGCGTCTACTAACTTTTTGGAACATTTTGTAAACTCCTTTCGAATGGAACGTCAAGTGATCGTTCAATAAACCTACAATATGTTATACCATATTTTTCTGAAGTGACGATATACCCCATTTGGATGATTGACGTATTACGGCAGACTCTCTAAACTAGCAATACATACCAGTACGCATGTATTGCATGTCCAATTGAGAAGGGATCGAAATGATACATACAAAACCTGTCAGCCAAGCGGATGAAGCCTTTCTGTACCAACTTTATGAGGGGTCACGCGCCGAGGAATTGGCAGCGTGGGGAATGGATGAAGCGACTCGCGACATGTTTTTGCGCATGCAGTGGAATGCGCAGCGGCAATCGTACGAGCAGCAATTCCCAGGTGCCGATCATCAGATCGTTTTGGAAGACGATAACAAAATTGGGAAAATTACGACTTATCGAAACGAACAACAGATTCGGCTGGTTGATCTCATCATTTTGCCGGCCTTTCAAAAAAGGGGGATTGGAACGCGATTGCTGCAAGAGCTGCAACAGGAGGCAATGCGGGAGGACAAGCCCCTGTTTTTGAGCGTGCTGCAAATCAATCCGGCCAAACGGCTCTATGAAAGGCTTGGCTTTGTCGTCACGGGCGGGGATGAGGTCTATGCCTGGATGGTGTGGTAGGGGGTAAGCGGATTTCTAGCAGCGAATGAAAGTAGATTTCGAGACATGATGTTGACATTCTAGCAAACGGAGGGGAAAAAAGATGAGTCAACCGTATGTTGGTGAAATTCGCATGTTTGGGGGGAATTTTGCTCCTGTTGATTGGATGATGTGCGAAGGGCAGCTTCTGCCGATTTCGCAGTACCAGACGTTATACAGCCTGATTGGAACCACGTATGGTGGGGATGGGCAAAGCACGTTCGCCCTGCCTGACTTGCGGGGGAGAGTGCCGATTCATAGTGGTAATGGCGCCGGCGGCAACTATACGCTCGGGGAAACTGGAGGAGTAGAAACCGTTACGCTGACGGTAAACCAGATTCCGGCGCACACGCATATGCCGATCGCCTCGACGAAAGCCGGGCAAAATACGCCAGCCGGCAGCTTATGGGCGACACTGCCGCTCTCTGCCTACCAAACGGATACAACGAATCTGCAACCAATGAACACGTCAGCGATCGATCCGGTGGGGGGCAGCCAGCCACATGAGAATATGATGCCGTATCTTTCGGTTAATTTCATTATCTCGCTTTACGGGGTGTACCCGAGTAGTACCTGATCGAGCAATTGGTTCGATGACTAACAGAAAGGAGTGAATCAAATGGGAGAACCTTTTATAGGCGAGATTCGCATGTTTTCTTCAAATGTTGTGCAAAAAGGCTGGGCTTTGTGCAACGGCCAGCTACTGTCAATCAACCAGAATCAGGCGCTGTTTTCTCTCTTAGGCACCACTTATGGAGGAAATGGGATGACCACGTTTGCCTTACCGGATCTACGCGGACGGGTACCCATGCATTGGGGATCGGGAAGCGCTGGGCAGATCATCTTGGGCGAAGCGGGGGGAGAGGTAGCTCACACGCTTACCACGCAAGAAATGCCGGTTCATACTCACCAAGTGAAGGCATCATCTGCTTCCGCGAATGGAATAACGCCTTCGAACAATGTCTGGGCCGCTCAGGAAAATTGCTACAGCCCCGCTACGAATCCGTTGCCGTATCCACTTGCACAAATGCATTCAGCTGCCGTTTCGACCGTTGGGGGGAGTCAAGCCCATCTCAACATGCAGCCGTTTTTGACGATCAATTTTATCATCGCCTTGCAAGGCGCTTTTCCAAGTCGTCCTTAAGGAGGAGTCAGTCTAATGGATCCATTTATCGGTGAAATTCGCATCTTTGGAGGAAGCTTTGCTCCGACTGGCTGGGCGTTCTGCAATGGACAACTGATGTCCATTGCACAAAATACCGCGCTATTTTCCCTTCTCGGGACCATGTATGGTGGCGATGGGAGAACGACATTCGCTTTGCCGAACTTGATAGGACGAGCTCCGATTCATCATGGGCAAGGCCCGGGATTGAGTGACTATACGCAAGGGGAACAAGGCGGGACGAGAACGGTTACGCTGACAAGCACACAGATGCCTGCGCATACCCATATCGCGAATGGATCTGGACAGATCGGGAACACCAACAATCCGCAGGGGGCGGTGTGGGCACAACCGCCGGTACAGGGGAAATTCAACAAGACGCAAACGCCGTTGTACGCTTCTTCCAGCAATGCGCAGATGAATTATTCGGCGCTGCCGACCGTAGGAGGAAGCCAACCGCACAACAACATGCAGCCGTATTTGGGCCTTTCCTTCATCATTGCCACACAGGGGATTTTTCCGTCGAGAGGGTAGCGATTTTACCGATGTTTGATTTACACCGATATCGATGAAGGCTGTTAACAAAATGGAGGGATTTCATTTGCGAAGGTCGAGTAACCTTCCCCTGTTGTATCGCTATTTTTTGATTTTTTCTTTGATTACATTTCTTTTTCAACCGGGCTTCGTGGGCCAAAAGGCTCAAGCGGCGTCTGCTGCTCCGACATGGTTGAGTCCGTCCTCCACTACGAGCAATATGCTGCAAGGCGTCCGCTACGGAGCAGGCGAATGGCTTGCGCTCGGTGTTTCCGATACAATCGCCTCTTCCGGGGACGGAAAGCATTGGACCCTCTACCATACTGGTGGCTTTAATGAATGGGCCGATGCCGTCTACGACGGGGGAAACTGGATTCTGGTCGGAAGCGGCAAAATTTACCAATCCCCAGCAGGAACAGCAGCGTCTGACACCGGCTGGACCGCATTGAAAACCGATTTTGACAATTACCTGTGGGGGATCGCGTACGGGGGCGGTAAATACGTCGCTGTCGGGGATAAAGGCACAATCCTCACCTCAAGCAATAAATTTTCATGGAGCACTCAGCAATTAAGCGGGGAAATCGGCAATTTCTTTACGGCAGTGGTTTATGCAAATGGAAAATTCGTGACGGTCAGCTCGTCCGGCTGCATTTACACGTCGACGGATGGGCAGTCGTGGTCCAAGGCATATTCCGGCAGCTCTACTATCAATAGCGTGACCTTCGGCAATGGAAAGTTCGTCGCCGTAGGAGATGGAAAAGCGTACACATCGATGGATGGCAACGCGTGGTCATCAACGACGACGAATAGCTCAATGCTGTATTCAGTCGATTATGGCAACAACAAATTCGCTGCGGTCGGCGCAGGGGGCACCCTGATCACCTCGGCAGATGGTGTATCATGGGCACCGACCGAGCAATCCAACACCGCTCAAGACCTGTACGCAGTGCGATACGCGCCGGAGCAAAGCCGCTTTGTCGTCGTCGGCGACGGCGGCGTGATCCGAACGCAGTCGAGCATGAGCGACTTGTCCAATTTGACGCTTAGCGCCGGAACATTGACACCTGCATTCGCTCAGGCGACGAAAACCTATACGGCAAGCGTCGATACAGCGGTTGATCAAATCACGGTGACGCTGACGCCAGCCGATTCGGATGCTACGATCACAGTCAACGGCAACAATGCGGCTGTGACGGGTGGAACGGCGAGCAGCAATGTGCCCCTGAATCCTGGAGCAAACAACATCCAGATAAGGGTGACGTCACAGGACGGTTCTAAGCAAACAGACTATACGCTGACCGTGACGAGAGCCATTCCGAATGCGCCTCCGACGGATATCGGGCTCGACAAGACCAGCCTCCCCGAAAATGCGGGCGTCGGCACTTTGATCGGAACGCTTTCAGCGACAGATGCGGATTCTACGGTATTCACGTATTCGCTGGTGAGCGGTTTTGGCGACAATGCAAGCTTTACGATCGCAGGAAATCAGCTGAAATCGAATGCCGTTTTTGATTATGAAACAAAGAACAGCTACAGCATTCAAATTCGCGTGACCGATTCCGGCGGAGCAAGCTATGACAAGATTTTCACCATTCAGGTGACAAATGTAGCGGAAGCGCCTACGGTCAGCAACAGCAGCAAAAGTGGCTCAGAGGACAATCCGTTGTCAATCGGGGCAGCTGATTTCACTGCCGCCTATGCTGATCCAGAAAACGACAGCCTGAAAAAGGTGCAGGTGACGAGCTTGCCCAATGCGTCAGCAGGCGTGTTGAAGCTGAACGGTACGGCAGTTGCGGCCAATCAGGAAATCGATGCAGCGGACTTGGGCCAACTCGTTTTCGAGCCTGTGGCTAACTGGAACGGGACAGCGACCTTTACGTGGAAAGGGAACGACGGGACGTTTTACTCCGCCAATGCAGCGACGTTTACACTGACGATTGTCGCCGTCAATGATCTTCCAACCGTGACGGACAGCACGAAGAACGGTACGGAAGATACCGCTGTGGCGTTTGATGTGACAGACTTTGCGCCGCAGTTTGCGGATGTCGACGGGAATGCGTTGGCAGGCATCAAAATCGTGAGTTTGCCTGATGTTGAGGCGGGCACATTGATGCTGAATGGCTCAGCGGTTTCAGCAAACCAGGATATTGCGGCAAACGCACTGGACAAGCTGCAATTTGTCCCTGTTGCGAATTGGTTTGGAACGGCAAGCTTTACGTGGAAAGGCTTTGATGGCACCGACTATTCACAAGCTGCCGCAACACTCAAGCTGGAAATCGGTGCGGTCAATGACCCGCCGACGGTAAGCAACAGCGCGAAAAACGGCACGGAAGATACGGAATTGCCATTTACAAAAGACGATTTTGAACAACAGTACCTTGATGTGGAGAAGGAAGCGCTGGCTAGCATTCAAATCGTCAGTTTGCCAGCACATGGCACGCTGAATTTGAATGGGGTAGTGGTTAGCGCCAACCAGAGCATCGCGGCCAATCAGCTGGGGCAGCTCGCCTTTGTCCCGGATGCGGACTGGAATGGCAGCACCGGCTTCACATGGAAAGGCTATGACGGCCAGGCGTATTCGGCAGCGGCAGCGACGTTTACACTGACGATCGGTGCGGTGGAGGATTTGCCTACGGTGACAAATGGCATCGTCAATGGTGTGGAAGACCAACCGTTGGCATTGTCACACTCCGTGCTTGCTCCTCATTTTGCCGATGCGGACGGAGACAGCCTGCAGGCCATCCAGGTCATTAGCTTACCGGATCACGGAACGCTGCAGCTGAATGGAACGGATGTCGCCGTGGATCAGGTGCTGGCAGACTCCGATCTCGTGAATCTGTACTTTGTACCGGATAAAGACTGGAACGGTGAGACCAGCTTCACTTGGAAAGCGAACGATGGAAAAGGAGAGTCAGCTACAGCAGCGAAGCTTACCATCGTGCTCTCGCCTGCGAACGACTTGCCGACTGTGACCAACAGCAGCAAGACAGGCGATGAGGATACGAATGTCACCTTTGCCCTGACCGATTTCAGCGGGCACTTCAGCGACATCGATCAAGACAGCTTGAGCAAAATCCAGATTGTCACGTTGCCGTCAAACGGCCGCTTGCAGCTCGGAGCGACTCCGGTGACAGCCGGACAAGAGATTGCCGCAGCGGATCTGGACACGCTAGTCTTTGTGCCCGATGCCAACTGGAGCGGAAGCACAATCTTTACGTGGAAAGGCCATGACGGCACAGGGTATTCTCTCAATGAGGCTGTGCTCAAGCTGACCATTTCCGATGTCAACGATGCACCGACCGTGACGGACAGCAGCAAAAATGGCACGGAAGATACGGCACTGGCGTTAGGGTCTTCCGACTTTACGCTACAGTATCATGATGTCGAGAACGAACCGTTGGCGAAAGTGCAGATCGTAAGCTTGCCAGTGCATGGTGCGTTGAAAGTCGATGGACATGCAATCAATGCGAACGATGAACTGACAGTGGCCGACTTGGATAAGCTCAGCTTTGTGCCAGACGCCGACTGGAACGGCAGCACCAGCTTTACGTGGAAAGGCTACGACGGCAACTCGTATTCTGCGCTGGCGACATTCACGTTTGTCTTCGCGCCGGTTGAGGATATGCCGACTGTGAAAAACAGCAGTGTAGCTGGACAGGAAGATCATGTTTTAGCGTTTGCTGCTACCGATTTCAGTGACAATTTCACAGATGTCGATGGCGATGGTTTGAGCCAAGTGAAAATTGAAAGCTTGCCGGCCTATGGTGTTCTGAACCTGAACGGCAACCCGGTTTCAGCAGGGCAGGTTATCGCGGCAATCGACCTGGGGGCACTCGGCTATACGCCGCAGGCCAATTGGAACGGAGCGGACAGCTTCACATGGAAGGCCTCGGACGGCAAAGGGTATTCGACCGATGCAGCGACGATGGACTTAACCATTGCGCCGGAAAACGATCCTCCGGCAGTGAGTGACGTTACTATGAATGGCAATGAAGATGAGGAAATGGCGTTTGCGCCAAACGACTTCACCGCTCACTTTACAGACGATGACGGCGATCATCTGAGCAAAATCCAGATCGTCACGCTGCCTGCACACGGCACATTGACACTCGACGGAGTGGCTGTGAGTGAGAATCAGGACATTGCGGCGGCGGAGATCAGCAAGCTGCACTTTGTGCCAGGTGCCGAATGGAGCGGCAGCACGAGCTTTGCGTGGAAAGCGCACGACGGCAATGACTACTCCGTATCGACGGCAAATGTGTTCGTGAACATTGCTGCGGTCAACGATCCGCCAACAATGGATGACAGCAGCAAACATGGTGTAGAAGACACAGCGGTTGCTTTTGCGCAAGCTGATTTTACCGGCGTTTATCATGACGCGGAAAATGACAGCCTGCAAAAGGTAAAAATCGTTTCTCTGCCAAACCACGGCACATTGATGTTGAACCATGCGCCTGTCACTGTGGACCAGCAAATCGATGTGAATGAGCTGGATGAGTTGACGTTCGCTCCAGATGCGGACTGGAATGGAACGACCGGCTTCACGTGGAAAGGGTATGACGGCGCCGATTACGCCACGAAAGCGGCAGAGATGTCTATTGAAATTGCCACTGTCAACGACCTGCCGACGGTGAGCGATAGCAGCAAAAACGGCTCGGAAGGCAATGTCATGACGTTTGCGGCTAATGACTTCACGACCCATTTCAAAGATGTGGACGGAGACGCTTTGCAAAAAGTCCAAATCGACTCGCTGCCGACAGGCGGAACGCTGAAGCTGGATGGAACGGCAGTAAGCGTTCACGACGAGATCGATGCGACCGACTTGCGCAAGCTGACCTTCACGCCTAGGACGAGTGGAACGACCAGCTTTACATGGAAGGGAAGCGACGACAGCGGCTATTCGAACGATGCGGCTACCCTGACCCTGAAAATCGCACCGGTCATTGTAATCCCGCCGGGCAGCAACGATGCCGATTTGCGCGGCTTGTCCATCTCGGGCGGCACGCTCAAACCTGATTTCCACGCAGACCAAACATCGTACAGTGTCGAGGTGGACAGCGATGTGAATCGAATTATCGTAACACCGATCGCCTCTCATTGGGCAGCAGCGATTACGGTGAATGGCAAATCGGTGGCAAGCGGAACGAGCGCGACGATAGCGATTAAAGATGGCGGTGCAGACGTGCAGATCGTCGTAACCGCACAAGACGGCACGACAAAAACGTATTCGATCAGCATCAGTCAAGGCGATGCGCCGATTACGGACATCCAGCTCGATAAGCGTAGCATCTCCCTGAAAGAAGGAGATCGTCCAGTTCAGCTGAATGTGAGCGTCGAGCCAGCCCATGCTTCAACGAAAGGTCTTGTCTGGACGTCCTCCAAACAAGAGGTCGCTACGGTTGACGACACTGGCACAATCGTGCCGCTGTCCGTTGGAACGACCACCATCACCGTCTCCACGCCTGACGGCAAAATCAGTGCGACCAGCAGAGTGACGGTAAAAGCTGGCAAGATTCAAGAATTGCTCGCAGAGCCGCAAATGCTTGTACTAGGTGAAGGAGAGTCAGAGAGCGTCGCTATCAAGGCGTTCTATGGCTACGAGACGGTGAAAGAAATCAAGGATGGAATCGTCTGGTCCAGTGATGATGAAGAAATCGCCACCGTAACAGATGGCGAAATCAAAGCGGAAGCAGAAGGCAACACAATTGTCACTGCGTCCTACAAAGGCAAGAAAGTTAACATTTTGGTCAAGGTGATTCCGGTCAAGTTCGTGGATGAAGCGGCAGTGAAGGCTGCATTCACGCCACCTGCCAAAGGAAGCACGCGTTACAGGCTGACGGCGGCAGGAACGCTTTTGACCAAGGAGAGCGTCACCGTTCAGGTGAAGCTGGGCACCAAAACATACAGCGCGACGATCGGGAAAGACCGCAGCTTTAGTCTGGATCGCGCGATGACTTGGAAGGGCGAGATCCCTGATCAGATTGACGTCGTCATCAAGTCGAGAAAGGCGGGGGGCAAAACACAGATCGTCACAATTCCGCTGAAGACGTTTGATCCGGAATCGATCGAGGTGACGGAAAAGCGAAAGGGCGAGTACACCATCTCAGGTGATTTGCTCGACCCGTCGCTTGTGGCAAAAGTGGAGGCCGTCACCAAGGATGGCGAGCAGTTTGCCGGCAAGGTGGATGATCAGCAATTTGTGATCTCACTGAAAAATATCAAAGAGCAAACCGTAACCGTGCGGGTCGTCTTGTACTCTGGCTTTGAACAGGAAGCAGAAGTCGAGCTCCCGTAGCAGCACAATAGGAAAACAGGCAGCCCCTGCATGTGGGACTGCCTGTTTTTTTGTAGGTGATACGTTATTGAGAAGAAGCTTTGTTAACGCTGCGTCCCGCGACCATGGTTTGGCTGATCCATGACAGAAGGATCGCCAAAACAAGGAAATAGGCGGGCATTGTGACAAGTGAACCATTATGAAGGTAGCTCATGCCGCTAGTGATCAGGCTGATGATAACGTAGTAGCCCAATCCGAAAATCGCGCCTGCCGTTCCGAGCACATCGCTGTAGCTTGCGAGTGCCAGACTCAGGCAGTGGGGGAGCGCAATGCCAATTCCCAACAGAAGCGAGAAAATCGCAACAATCAAGAACGACAGGCAGAGGATGGATGGGCTTTTGCCAAACAGCGAAACAACCGTCAGGAATGCCGCTCCGAATGTGGTTACCAACGAGCCGATCAGGATGATTTTTTCTGCGTTGAACTTGTTGACGAGCTTTTTCGAAAGCATGGCCCCGCACACAGTAGACAGTGCGACGAAAATGCCCGTAAAACCAAACAGCCCCGGTGTCATCTGGAAAAATTCAATGAAAATGAACGGGGCTTCGGCATAGTAGCTGAACAACATGCCGTTTGTTGTCCCGATTAAAAGAGCGAACGCCCAGATCCGCCTGTCCGCTATCATACGTCTCGCGACAGGGAGGGTGCTAATCCTTGCATCTGCGGATACGCGCGTTTCAGGCAAGGAAGCATAGGTGCCGATGAAAATAGCCACGCTCATCACAACGAGCGTGAAGAAAACAGCTCTGTAGCCAAACCATTGATCGACCCAGCCCCCGAGCAAGGGGCCGATTGCGGGAGTGAAGGCCAGAGCGGCTGAAATTTGTGCAAACACGCCGTGGCGCTTGGCAGGCTCAAGGCTTTCCCGCAAGATGGTTTGCGTCACGACAGAACCGGTGCTGGCGCCGAAGGCTTGGATGAATCGGCTCACGAAAAGCCATTCCACCGAAGGGGAGAGGAAGCAGCCAAGGCATCCGATCCCGTACGTGAAAATTCCCCAAAGCATGGCAGGGCGCCGCCCGATCGAGTCGGATAGCCGTCCCCAGCAAAAAACGCCTGCGGCGAAACCAAGGAAGTAGATGCTAAGCGTCAATTGTAGCGCACGATTGCTGGCATGCAGATGCCCGGCAATATCCGGTAAGGACGGTGTATAAATCGTTTCGCTGATTTGCGGGAAACCAACGAGGATCATGAGTAAGAACAAGGATGGTGTTGAGATTTTTTGGTTCACAGCAAGTCCCCCTATCAATGGAAAATCTCAATCAGCGGAACATGCTAATTACGGAATCGGGGGTTTGCATTTGATCAATCTGGAAAATGCGTGCATTTTTCGTTCACCTTTTCCCTTTGCTGTGATAGGGGGACTTCTATCGAAACATTATAGCAGAAAAGGCATGGGAGTGATGGTGTCGCAGTAACCGGACAGAGAACAGCGGCATAAATTGGGCAGGTAGGCAAGAATCCATTTGTAGGAGGTTCACATGATTCCTGGGTACCCTTACTATTCCTATAAAACCGAGTGTGACGTGGTCCCTATCTCCTTCCCGCCGCAGCATCAGGATCGGCAACCGGGGCTTGAATATTTGATGGTCCCGAGGCCGATTTCGGAAAATCCGTCATATCTCGGCTCACAAAAGCTGAAGGATAAAGTGGCGATCATCACCGGGGGGGACAGCGGCATCGGGCGTGCGGTGGCAATCGCATTCGCAAAGGAAGGGGCGAATGTCGTCATCCCTTATTTGTACGAGACGGAGGATGCGGAGGAGACAAGGCAGCGCGTGCAGCAGCTGGGGCGCGAGTGTCTGCCGATCAAATGCGATCTGCGCATCGAGCGGACATCGGCCGATGTCGTCAGCCAGACGATCGGGACGTTTGGGAAGCTGGATGTGCTGGTCAATAACATTGGCGTACAATTTCCGCAGCAAAGCATTCTCGACATCTCGGCGCAGCAGCTGGAAGATACGTACCGGACCAATATTTTTTCGTTCTTCTATATGACCAAAGCGGCGCTCCCGCATTTATGCCAAGGCAGTTCCATCATCAATACGGCGTCAGTCACCGCCTATGCTGGAGAAAAAACGCTGATCGACTATTCTTCGACGAAAGGCGCGATCGTCTCGTTTACGCGCTCGTTGTCACTTAACCTGGTCGAGCAGGGGATCAGGGTAAACGCCGTCGCGCCCGGTCCGATCTGGACGCCACTGATCGTATCCAGCTTTTCGGCGGAACGCGTCAGCACATTCGGAACTGACACGCCGATGAAACGAGCCGGACAGCCGTTTGAGCTGGCGCCGACGTACGTGTATTTGGCCTCGGATGATTCGAGCTATGTAACCGGACAGGTTTTGCATGTAAATGGGGGGACGATGGTGGAGTCATGACGTGGCATGCAGTATAAAAGGAGCGGGAAGCGTGTGGATTACGCTGCCTTCTCCTTTTATATGGGTTTCAATGATCTTTCAATAAGACGGTAAAGGTCGTCCCTTTTTGGAGCTTGCTTTCCACGGAAATTTTTCCTTTATGCTTCGCGACGATTTGCGCCGCGATGGACAAGCCGAGACCGGTTCCGCCGGTTGCGCGCGACCGTCCTTTGTCGATTCGATAAAACCGTTCGAAAATAAAAGGGAGATCTTCTTCCGGGATGCCACAGCCGGTATCTTTGACCACGATTTTGATTTTTTTGTATTTCACCGCGGTGACTGAAACGGTGATGAATCCGCCTGAATCGGTGTACTTGATTGCGTTATCGATTAGGATATAGAGCAGCTGGCGGATCTGGTCCTTGTTTCCGTGAAAAGGCAAAGGGACAAGCGTCGTCTTCTCATCCGCGAGCGTGAGCTGCACGCCTTTTTGGGCGGCGCTGCCGTGCATTTGCGTACAGACTTCCCACGCCATTTGGCCCACGTCAAAGTGCTCCTGCTCGTCATGGGGAAGCTCTGCTGCATCGGTTTCGCTACGCGCTAAGGAAAGTAAATTTTCTACCATGCGGATCATGCGGGTGATTTCGTCCATCATGCCGGTTAATACCGTTTGGTGAAAGGGTGGCAAGCTCTCCTTTTTCTCCGCCAAAATTTCCGTAGAGGAGAGCATGACGCTCAGTGGGGTCCGCAGCTCATGTGAAGCGTCCGCCGTAAATTCCTTCTGGCGCTTGTAGGCTTGGGTGATGGGAACCATGGCGCGGCCGGCAAAAAAATAACCGGCGGCTGTTCCCAATCCGAGCAGAAGAACGGCCGTGATGGTGAGCAGCAACTGCATTTGGTCGAGCAGCTGATCCATAGAGGTGATATCAGCACCGAAATAAACGATCGCGTCGGAGGGGTCCATCCCGTCAATCTGCGCTCGGAAAATGGCGTACGTCTTGGTCGTGCTGTCTACTGTAATCTGGATTTGTTCCATTTCGCCTGGCTCAAGTGGTTGCTGGCTGACGAAATCATTGACTTTTTGCGCCAACTGAACCTGGGACTCTCCCAATGAAGTAATGGGTGGTCCTCCCGCGGGTCCCCGTACGAAAGCGAACTGAGTCGGTTGCAAAAAGTCCCAGTCCACCCGCCCTTTACGGCCTTTTCCTTTGTCCGGAGGCGGAGGCGGTTTGTCCGGCTCCCAGTCAAAGAAGTGATGCTCCCGCGATTCATGCCCGATTTTGGCCGTCAAGGATTGCAAGCTGGCTTTCACGTTTGCCGTGATGACGAATGAGAGGGAAAAGTAAAAGAAAAAGACCATGACGAGGAGCAGTAGAGCTGCGATTCCCCCGTAAAATAGCGTCAGCTTCCTTCGCGTCTTTTCAAACATGGCTGTTTTCCTGGCTGTTGGACAGACGATAGCCAATCCCACGGATGCTGTGGATCAGTTTATGCTCGAACCCATGGTCCACTTTTTTACGGAGCAGCTTGATGGCGGCATCGATCGCATTCGGTGTGATGGCGGAATCGACTCCCCACACTTGATCGAGGATTTGGTCGCGGGAGAGGGTCTGCTCGGCGTGACGGATAAAAAGCAGGATGAGCTGGAATTCCTTCTTGGTGAGGGAGAGGGGCACATCGCCGCGCCTCACTTCATGTGTTTGCGTGTTGACCGTCAAATCGCCGAAGGTGTAAATTTCATCCTGAAAAACAGCGAGATTGGTTCGGCGGCCTAACGCGTTAACGCGGGCGAACAGCTCTTCAAACGCAAAGGGCTTGACCAAATAATCGTCAGCCCCCGTGTTTAAGCCCTTCACCCGATCGGATACAGAGTCTCGCGCTGTCAGCATCAGAACGGGCGTGGTGTCTTTCCGTTTGCGAAGCTCTTCGCAGATTTCCAGCCCGCTTTTCTTCGGCATCATCCAATCTAGAATGTAGAGATCGTAGCTGCTTTTTTGCAAATAGTCCTCTACCAGATCCGTGTCGCTGACCCAATCGACCGTATGATATTCCTGGCTAAGCTTATAGTGCAGGAGCGGACCTAGCTTCAAATCATCCTCGATCAGCAAGATATGCACCGGCTTTTTTCCTCCCGATCACCATCCGAACGATGAGTAATACCAACAGTATGCCAAACGTGCTGACATACAGCAAATACATAAGGGGGGATTGGGAATCCGATCCCACTTCGATCCCATGGATCATGGCCATGACAAAAGTAGGGTACGAGCCGATGTGGATGATGCGCCACAGCGTTTTGTTCAATTTGGCGCGTAGGTCTGTTGTCAGGATGATCACAAGCGTGCCATACAATGCGAGTGAACCTAAGCCGTTCCAGAGCGGATCGTTTTCAGCGGCAAAAGGAACCAAAACTTCCTTCCAAGAAAACGGCATGTACGTGTCCACAATTAAGAGCATGGCGTGAAGAATCGCGCTGAACGTCCCTGTAATGGTGGCGTAGGAGTGAACCTTGTAGAGCGTGGCTTTCGCTTTTCCTTTCCAAATCGGCATGCTGTACAGCATCCCCAGGCTAACGCCGAAAAACAGCAAAATGTAAGCGGTGATGCCCAATATGCGGATCGATTGCCAGACCGGCAAATTGGTAATGATCTCAACCATGGTGTATCCATCCTTCCTGTACAATGGTGTCGTGAATGAAATCAACTGCTGCCCCATGCCAGCGCTCTTCAAAACGATTGCGGTCGCCTGCGAAGTGCAGCTCGCCTGTTTGAGTGACCAGCAAGGCGTCACAGTGGGGGAGATGGCGTCTCAACAAGGGGAGAAAGGCTGAGAGACCAACGATACAGGCAACCTTTGCCCAGACCTCGCATTCGGTAACATGGCTTCCGACAATTGTGCACTGCACGATCTCGCTTTTGCTCGGGCGTAGTGTGCGCGGATCAATCAGGTGGTGCATATCCCCGTGTTTTGTCTGCCAACGTCTTCCCAACACACTTGAGGTGGCGACCGCTCCGTCGGCTAGCGCGATTTGGGCGATTTCTACCTCTTTGTTGTAGGGATCAGCGATTCCCACGAGCCATGGCTCATCCTCATCGAATCCGCCCCATACGAACAGATCCCCGCCTGCGTTGAGAAGTCCTCTTGTCACGTGCATCTCACGCTTCAACCAATCGCTCAAACGGTCAACCGACCAGCCTTTTACGATTCCCCCCAAATCGATGTGCGTCCCGGGACTGAGCTTTACTGACCGCATAGCTGCATTCAGGTAAATCTGGGAGTCATGCGGAACCGGGGGCTCTGCCAGGATGTCCCGCATAGGAGCAAGCTGCTCAAAGGAACGTGAATACCCTGCATGCTGCAATGCGTCGAGGAGCATGAAATGGAAGATTCCGTCCGTCTTGTGCCGGTACATCTCTGCGAGCGCCAGAACCTCTGCCATCGCAGCCGAAATAAGTGTTGTCTTTCCAGACAGCTTGTTGATCCGAGAGAGTTCGCTGTCAGGCAGGAAACGGCTGAACCGTCTTTCTATCCGAGAAAACCAGTTCGTTACGTCTTCTTGCAGCGATACGTCGGTGCCTAAGCTGACCTGTATATCCGTGTTCATCGCACGGAAGAAACATTCGCGAAACGGTGCCATCGTTTATCCCTCCAGTATGCAGGAATCACGAATGATGGGATTTGGTATGAGACTTCTTGGGCTGTTCTTCCACATCGCTTTGGCTGTCCGTATTGCTGCTGTCAGGCACCACTGGCTGTTCCACGCTTTCGGATGATGGCGCATTTGCCAGGCTGTTGTTTTCGACGGCAGGCTCCGGTGTGGCTGGAACCGATTCAACGGGGGGTGCCGAAGGTTGTTGTGCGGCAGTAGGTGTAGACTGGTGTTGGCTAGGAACAGGCGTCTCATTTTTAGGTTGCGAAGGTGCAGCGGCTTTTGACGTACTTTGTGCAGAAGCGGTTTTTGGAGCGGAAGCTGTTTTGGATGCGACGTTTGCTTTCGGCTGAGCGCTACTATGTATCTCTGTCGAATGCGTTTTATTGGGTAAAGGCGAAGCCTCCGTTTGAGCCGAATTCTCCACGCTCGTTTTTGCAGTTTCGGATGAAGGGGCGGCAACGCTGGGCTGTTCGCTCGGCAATGCGTTGGCGATGGTTCCTTCATTCCCCTTATGCTCTGGAGCGGCCTCGCCTTCTGCTTTCCATTCGTCGATGACTGGGTCAGCCGAAGCGGTTTCTTCTGGCTCATCCCCTTGGTCGGCAGCTTGCAAGGCGGCTTCATGGGCTTTTTCAAAAGCAGGATCAGCCTTGGCCGTTTGCATCAGAAGAGCCAATGAAAAGACGACGCCTCCTCCGACTTTCCACTTAAACCATTTGGATCGTTTTTGCTTTTTCATCGTGCATACCTCCAGTCGTGAAGATAGTCTCATGGTAGTAATCGTTTCTGAAATTCACATGAAAAATCATCTGGAAAAATGAGCAAGGCTTATAGCGGAGGACATCTTGGAAGATGGATTTTTTGATGGCGGCAGTGTAGCATAAAATGTATAGATTTTCAGACAGAAGAGAACGGGACTGGCAGGAGGGAGAGGAAAACGCATGTCACTTTCAGCAGTCAATCAAACCGATGGAATTTTTCGCTCTGTATGCTCGCTTGATTGTCCGGACCAATGCGGGCTGTTGGTACACAAGCAGGATGGCAAAATCGTCCGTATCGAGGGGGACCCGGATCACCCGGTGACACAAGGCGCAATCTGCAACAAGGTGCGCAATATGACCGCCCGCATTTACGATGAAAAACGTCTGACACATCCGTTGAAGCGCGTCGGCGCCAAAGGGGAAGGCAAGTTCGAGCGGATCAGCTGGGAGGAAGCGATTCAGACGATTTCCAATCGTTGGAAGGAACTGATCGCTCTGCATGGACCGGAAAGCATTATTCCGTACAGCTTTTACGGGAATATGGGCAGACTGACGGCGGAAGGCATGGATCGCCGCTTTTTCAACCGGCTCGGTGCCAGTAGGCTGGATCGGACGGTGTGCCAATCGGCCGGAACGAAAGGGTACAGCTACACGATGGGCGCCTCCATCGGCACAGACCCAGAGGATACGGTGCACGCCAAGCTCTTTGTGATGTGGGGCGTCAATGCGGTCAGCACCAACATGCACCAGGTGGCGCTGGCTGAAAAGGCGCGCAAGAACGGCGCGCAAATCGTGGTCATCGATGTGCACAAAAACCAGACGGGGCGATGGGCAGATTGGTTCATCCCGATTTTGCCGGGGACCGATGCAGCGCTGGCGCTCGGGCTGATGCACATTTTGTTCGCGGAAGGGATGGTCGACAACGAGTTCCTTGTGCAATACACGGTCGGCCACAAGGAGCTGCGCGAGCATGTGAAGCAGTACGATCCTCACAAAGTCTCAGCCATCACAGGTGTGCCGGTCGAGGACATTTACCGGTTGGCTCGCATGTATGGGCAGACATCACCGGCGTTCATCCGCATCGGCAACGGTCTGCAGCATCACGACAACGGCGGGATGATCGTACGCACGATCGCCTGTTTGCCAGCATTGACAGGGCAGTGGCTCGTCAAGGGCGGTGGCGCGATTAAAGGGAACAGCCGGTTTCTCGCATTCAATTCGGCAGCGCTGCAGCGGCCGGAACTGCTTGAAAACAAAGGAACGCGCCTGATCAACATGAACCAGATTGGGGAAGCGCTGTTAACCCTCGACCCGCCGATTCGCTCGATGTTCGTCTACAGCTGCAATCCGGCGGTCATCGCGCCGGAGGGCAATAAGGTCCGACGCGGGCTGATGCGGGACGATTTGTTTACGGTCGTCCATGATCTGTTTTTGACGGAGACGGCAGCTTACGCCGATATTGTTTTGCCTGCCACATCGGCGTTCGAAAACCTTGATTTTTACACATCTTATTGGCACCACTACATCCAGCTGCACCAGCCAGTCGTCGAAGCGTACGGTGAGAGCAAGTCGAACTCCGAGGTGTTCCGCCTGTTGGCGCAGGCGTTGGGCTTTGAGGAGCATGCGTTCCGCGACAGCGACGAGGAATTGATTACGCAGGCGCTGAGCGGTCACGGCAACAGCTATATAACGGACGTTACGTATGAAGCGCTCAAGCAACAGCCGTACATCAAGGCGCAGCGTGAGTCCTTTTTCCTCAATGCGCTGGAAACGCCGAGTGGCAAAATCGAGCTATACTCCGCTGCGATGGAACGGGACGGCCACCCGCCGCTGCCGACCTACACGCCATTGGTGGAGGAAGGGAATTATCCGTTCCTGTTTATTCCGGCGCCGAACCACAACTTCTTGAACTCGACGTTTTCCAATAACGCCAAGCATATTCAGCTGGAAAAAGTAGCACGCTTGCACATGAACAGCGAGGATGCCGAACGGGCGGGCATTGCCACCGGCGACGTCGTGAGGATCTGGAACCAGCGGGGCGAAAGCGAGCTCGTCGCGGCCGTAGGCGACAATGTGCTGCCTGGCGTGGTCGTGAGCCAAGGGTTATGGGCGGATCTGCCAGGGACCAAACAGTTGGTCAACTCGTTAACGCCAGACCGGATTTCGGACATGGGCGGCGGCGCGACGTTTTTTTCGGGGCGGGTGAACATGGAAAAGAAACGGGCGAAGGCTGAATAAGCGAGGCAAGGTCAGCAGAAAAAAAGAACAGTCAGGGCGATTTCCCCCTGACTGTTTTTTCATACAATTTATTTAACGGTCACCTTGATGTTAATCGTTTTTCCGCCATAGGTCACAGTTATTGTTGTTTTCCCTTTCGATATGGCCTTGACTACCCCTTTGGAAACCTCGGCAACCTTGGTGTTGCTGGAAACCCAATCTGCCAGATCCGTGATATCCTCGGTGGTATTGTCTGTGTAGACAGCCTTTACGATTATTTTTGTACTTTTTCCGTTGGGGAGGGTAGCCGAGGTTTTACTCGGCTTCAATTTGGAAACGATCATATCTGTAACTTTTACTGGGATATCCACTGACAAACCCTCATACTCAACCGTAATGGTCGTCGTACCCAAAGAAGTTGCTGTCACTTCTCCATTTTCCACACTTGCAATTGTATCGTCTTCTACAGACCATGTTGCCTTGTCACCAATGTCTTCTTTCGAGCCATCAGCATAAACGGCTTGAATCGTAAGGGTAGCCGTTTGATCAGGAGCTAAAAACAAGGTGCTTTGGGAGGGCTCCAGTGAAACAAGCTGGTCGGGATCGCCACCGCTTCCACCGTCTTTTTCCAGAACATAAGAGAGAGTGGCTAGGGAAGAAGAGATTCGATCAACTCTTACTTTGGCATAGACGTTATCACGAATTTTCATCAAGTACATTTTCCCGTCCGCTACGCCGCGTAGAGACGTATCGAATCCGGTGAGATTTTTAACGGTCGGTTCTTGCAAGTCCTGGTTCGGCAATTCAAGAATCGCTCGTGCTCCGATAGCGCCATATTGGTTGATGACAAAGTCAGCATCATCTCTTTTAGTTGTCACTTGCTTGCTGGTAAGATTGAAACCGCCTTGGCTCAGCTCATCTTGGAAAGCCAGAATGGTATCCAGCAAAGGGGAGTATTTCGCGGTTTGCACCTCGCCCCATGCGATTTGATTGTCGTTTGTTGAGCCAGCCGATACTTTCACTTTAGCGCTGGCGGTAAAGCCGCCATCCACGGTTGTGGCCGTAATCGTCGCTTGACCTTCTCCGACAGGTGTAACGGTTCCAGTAGCGTTAACGGTCGCAACAGATGTTTTGCTGGAGCTCCAAGTAACCGTTTTATTTGTTGCACTGGAAGGCTTGACGGTGGCAGTCAGCTTGCCGGTAGACCCGCCTTTTGTCAGTTCGAGTGTAGATTTGTCAAGGCTGATGCCTGTCACACGAACTTCACTATCAGAAGAAGAGAGTTTGCCGTTCGTTGTGATCGCGTACGGTTGTGAACCTTTTGGAACGTTATACCCGGTGACCTTAACGGTATAGGTACCTTTTTCGGGTGCCGAAAAGTAAAGATTCTCTACGTTGTTCAGGTGATCTCCAGCTGCGTATGTTTTGCCGCTTGGGCTGGTAAGCGTCAAATCCAAATCGTTGACAAGAGTTTTCCCTGCGTTCGGGTAGCTCGGGTAATCTGTCCAAACCAGCGTTGTGGAAAATGGCTTGGATGGATTGTTAACAGTAATGGTATAGGATGTACTTTGACCGGTTTTAAGGCCAGATGTCTCATCTTTATAATCAGAACCGATGGCCGCTGCTAGATTCGCGCGCCCAAAACCTTGAACAATCAAATCTAATCCCAGATCGTCTGAGCCATTCACAATCATCGACTTGATCAATGCTGAACTCGGCGAGCTGACGCCCTGTTCATTTAAAAACTGTCGGACTTGCGCGACTCCGCCTGCCAGAATCGGTGTTGCCATGCTGGTTCCGCCCATATAGGCGTAATATTGGTTCATGGGAGACCAAAATGAATCATCAGGGGCGAGAGCGGAGCGCGTAGATAAAATCCATGTTCCCGGCGCTACGACATCAGGCTTGATACGTCCATCAGCGGTTGGGCCGCGACTGCTGAATTCAGCGATTTCGTTCGGGTTGTCAGCATCGGTAATCCCGTATGATACCAAATCGGGACGATTATTTTCGGATGCTCCGACCGAGATCACGTTTTTGGCAGTAGCGGGACTTCCTATCGTCCGTTTGCCATTTCTTCCGCTATTTCCTCCCGCAACCAGAACCGACATGTCTTTATGATCCCAGATAAACTGATCAACGATGGCGGAGCTGTATCCATACACTCCTCTGTCATCAGTCCCCCATGAGTCGGAGTGGATACGCGCCCCTGCGTTATAAGCTTCTGTTAAAAATTGATTGAAATCACCAGTCAATTCACCTTCGCTGTCACTCATCGAATGGAAGACTAGCTTGGCATCCGGTGCCATTCCTTTTACTTTGCCATTGGAAGCTTTGCCCGTTCCCACCACAGAGCCTGCGACGTGGGTACCGTGGCCATCCGGATCGCTTGCGTTATTGGCCCGCCCAACCGGGATGAGCTTTTTCACTTGGCCAACAAAATCAGGATGAATGTTCGTCGTACTTCCTCGATCTAAACCGGAGTCGGCAATACCGATGATTTGATTTTTTCCCGTATAGCCCGTTGAGGCAAGGGTATTAGATTGAATAATACCTGCAGCACGGTCATTGGAAAATACCCAGTGCTCTTTGGGAAGGACAGCGACGATATCATCAGAAAGAAGCAGATCCTCCAAATCAGTGCCTTTTACCGATAATTGCGCAAACCCTTTCGTTGCTTGGGCAGGGGAAAATCGTTTCACTGAGCGAGTCAGGTCTTTTTTGCGGTCAAATCCTACCGCAGTGACTTCCACTTTTTCATTTTGGTCGAGCGCTTGGAGGAGTTCCGGGGAGAGCTTGTAGGCGGGATGGAAAGGACGTACGCTCTCAACAAATGATAATTCCGTCAGTTTGTCCAAATCGGAAGAATCTTTTACTTTTGCCAGATAGGAATATTCAGGCAGGTAATCTCCGAGTGTTGCCCCTGCTTGTTCAAGTGACTCCTTCCATTCCTCTTGAATCGGGCCCGAGCACTTGATAATGACTAAGTGGGCAGAAGCGGGAAGGCTGGATAATTTGCGATGGGAGGCTTCGGTTGCGAACATGGAGCGGTTGACTGATTGAATTTTGGCAGACTCTGTTTCCCGTTTTTGCAAGCTGTCGGAAGCATGGACAGGCAAGCCGCTCAGGAGCATGCAAACGATTAGTGCTCCTGCTGCCATCCGTTTTGGCGTACGTTTAAACATAAAACACAACCTTTCCGAGATGATCTACATTTTCCGGTATCGAAGTAGGACTTTAGTAGGGATGCTTGGTTTATTTTTCTATATCTTACCATAAGGTTCAAAATGATGTGGGGAAATGGAAAGATCAAGGGATTTAGAACGGAAAAAGTTTTTCCGATACTCCATCGTAAAAGAAGGATGTCCCTCAGTCTTTTTCAGACTTTTGGGACATCCCCATGTTTTGCTTTACAGCAACACGGCGGTTTTGATTTCTCCCGAGGGCGAAATCGTGATGAAGTACCGAAAAGTGTTTATTCCGTATCCGCTCGAACAGTCGAAGCCTGGACATGATTTCCGGTGTATGAAATCCCGCATATCGGCAAGGTTGTCATCTCCTGTTCATCGTCCGTTCATATTCGGGCCTTATCCTTCTGTAGCAGAAGCGCCGCAACCCGCGTGCGGGCAAGATTGCCTTGGCCTTCATTCATTTGGTAACCTTGAAAGGAAGAAGACAGAAGCGGCTTAACGCCATTTTACGAAAACACGTGTCAGCATGAGATGTGCGATCGAGGGAGGGTATTCGATGAGAATCAGCATCCTAGTGGTGGACGATGATCCCCACATCCGTGAACTGCTCCGTTTTTTCCTGACAAAGGAAGGGTATCGGGTGCAGGCAGCTGCTGATGGAGAGGAGGCGACGCGTTTGCTGATGGAGGAACAGATTCATCTGGCAGTCGTCGACGTCATGCTGCCTGGCAAGGGCGGCTGGGAGCTGTGCCAGGAGATTCGCGAGTATTACGACATTCCGGTTATTTTGCTGACGGCGAAAGGAACCGTGAAGGATAAAGAAAAAGGCTTTCTGGCAGGTACGGACGATTATGTGACAAAGCCGTTCGAGCCAGCCGAGCTGCTGTTTCGGATCAAGGCGCTGCTGCGTCGCTACCAGATGGTCAGCCGCAACGTCATATCGATCAATGGGACGGTGATCGACCGCAACAGCTATGTCGTGCGTGTGGGGGAAGAGCAGATGCATCTGCCTTTGAAAGAGTTCGAACTGTTAGCGCAGCTCGCCAGCTTCCCCGACCGGATTTTTACGCGGGAGCAGCTTTTGGAGCAGATTTGGGGCGCAGATTATGCCGGGGGCAGCCGCACGATCGATGTCCACATCAAGCGGCTGCGAGAGCGCTTTGATCCGTATGGCGACTTCACCATCGCGACGGTGCGGGGCCTTGGCTACAAGCTCGAGGTCGTCTCGCCATGAAATCACTCTATGTCCGGCTTGTCATAACATTTGTCGGGATTGTGTTTCTTAGCAGCCTGCTTGGGTTTTTCATCGCCAATGCGTATTATCAGCAAAACTTGAAAGCCTTCAATGAACAGAAGCTGACGCGAATCGGCGAGGACATCGTAGATTTGTATCAGGAGAAAGGCACGCTTGGGCTGAACGAATTTTTTCAACGGATCGGCGGCATCAACTATCAGATTTATCTGGTCGATGAGAATGGAAAAGGCACTTTTTTCGGCGCGCCATTCCGTGATAAGACGATTGCACCGGAGCATGTACAGCGCGTATTGGCCGGGGGGATGTATCGCGGGATTACAGAGGAAAAGCATGGGCTGATGGTGACCGGCTTTTTTGAAAACACGCTGACGAACAGCATCGGCCTGCCGATCCGGGCCGATCACAAGACGTATGCGATGTTTTTGCGTCCGAATACGGAAGGGCAGTTCGGTGAGGTGCAGATCATGCTGACCGTGCTTTTGATCGCCACTTTCGTGCTGAGCATCCTCTTCATTCTCGTGTTTACCCGCTACCTTGTTTGGCCGATCAAAAAGCTGACGCGGGCGACGGAAAAAATCGCAGGCGGCGATTATGCGATCGGGTTGGATATTTCACGCAAGGATGAGATTGGCACGCTGGCCACGCATTTCGAGAAGATGACGACAGCTCTCAAGCAGCTGGATGAGATGCGGCAGGAGTTCGTCTCCAACGTTTCGCACGAAATCCAGTCGCCGCTTACGTCCATCCAAGGTTTCACCCAAGCGATTCGAACGGGTGAAGTCGACGCGGCGCAGCAGGAGGTCTACCTCGGCATTATCGAGGAGGAGAGCAGACGCTTAGCCTCACTCAGCAAGCAGCTGCTTGTCCTTGCTTCTCTTGAGAAGGAGACAGGCTTGTTCGAGCCGAAGCAGTACCGCCTTGACGAGCAAATCCGGCAGGTCGTGCTGCTGCTGGAACAGCAATGGCGCGAGAAGCAGTTGAATGTAGAGCTCCATTTGCCAGAAATCCAGATCGTCGCCGACCCGTCTTTGCTCAATCTTGTCTGGATCAACCTGATCGCCAACAGCATCAAATTCACCGAGCCGCACGGCACCATCACCGTATCCATACGCGCCGACAAAATGATCATCGTGACAGTCGCCGACACAGGCAGCGGGATCGCTCCCGAAGATGTACCACACATTTTCGATCGCTTTTACAAAGGCGACAAATCAAGAAACCGCACCGCTTCCGGCAGCGGCCTCGGCCTCGCCATCAGCCATAAAATCATCAAACGCTCAGGCGGCGAAATCGAAGTGCAGAGCGAACCGGGAAAAGGCACGGTCTTCACAATCAAGCTTCCACGCTACGCCCAAGATCAAAAAGACAGTGCCAAAGTATAAACGAGGCACTGTTTTTTGTTTTTAAAGTTTTACCCATTCTCACCTACCACTGCAGCGGAGGGATTTTTACCAGAAAGCGGAGTGAAAGCTTTGGCGATGCCTACCAGGCGGAGCGGAAAAAAAGGGAAACGCTATTCGCGTCCAACAGCATCCTTGAGATACACCCGCCGCGCAGCGTGTGGCTTTTGGGCGCGGTTTCCCTTTTTTTCCGCGGAGCCGTCCAGTCAATCCCCCAGCAGGCATCGACATGCCTTTCACGCAGCTTTTTGGCAAAAATCCCGGCTTCTGCACTCACCCCCAAAATTCATATTCAGTTCATAAAACTATCGTATCTTTTCCATGCAAACAAAAAACAGCAATGAGCCCTCGGGCCAACGATACAAAACGAAAAGGAGAGATACGACAGATGAAGCAAACCGAAACGAGACAAGCAGGAGGCTGGCAAGCTTTTTACCATCTGATCAAAGAAACGCGCCCTTCCAAGCTGCTGCTAGGCATCGCGTTGTTCATGAGCGTGGCGACGACGCTGGTTGGCCTAGCGATTCCGCTTGGTACCAGCAGATTGGTCGACAGCTTTTCCATCTCTACAATCAGTGCCTCGCAAATTGTCCTGTTAGCAGCGGCTTTTCTCGCACAGGCGATCGCGCTTGGGCTATCGACCTACATGCTCAACCATGTCGGCCAAAACATCGTGGCAAGGCTGCGGGACCGGCTGTGGAAAAAGCTGCTGTCCTTGCCGGTGAGCTACTATGACAACCACCAAACAGGCGAGACGATCAGCCGGATGACCAATGACACAGGGCTGGTCAAACAGCTGATCACTGAGCATTTGTCCAACTTTCTCAGCGGTGTCATTTCAATCACGGGATCGATCGTGGTGCTGTTTTACCTTGACTGGCGTATGACCTTAATCATGCTGACGGCAGTGCCAGTGGCTCTCGGCATCTTGTTCCCGCTGGGACGGCGGATGCGCCTAATCGCGCGGGGACTTCAGGATGAAACGGCCAAGCTCTCCGCTGTGCTGACACAGGTGCTTTCCGAAATCCGCTTGGTCAAGTCATCGAATGCCGAAGAACGGGAATATGGCAACGGGAAAAAAGGGATTGCAGCACTCCTGCACTTCGGGCTGAAAGAGTCCAAAATCCAGGCGATGATCGCGCCGATCGTTTCATTTGTGCTGATGATGCTGCTCGTGGTGATCATCGGCTACGGCGGGATGCGCGTATCAAGCGGCGCGCTGACAGCTGGAGGGTTGGTGGCGTTCATTTTGTACCTGATCCAAATCATCATGCCGATGGGCCAGCTGACGATGTTTTTCACACAGCTGCAAAAAACGTTGGGTGCGACGGAGCGCATCGTCGACATTCTCGCGGTCGAGGCAGAAGATTACACAAAAGGACATGAGGTGCAACAAGCCAAGCAGCCGATCCATGTCGAGCATGCCACATTTGCCTATGAAAATGGCGAGCCGATTTTGCGCGATGTCAGCTTCACCGCCCAGCCAGGGAAAGTGACGGCGGTCGTGGGACCGAGCGGCAGCGGCAAGACGACGCTGTTTTCCCTCTTAGAGCGGTATTATCAGCCAAGCGGCGGTGCAATCAGGCTGGGTGCGGATGAGATTAGCGACTTTTCGCTGGAATCTTGGCGCAGGCAGATCGGCTATGTCTCACAGGAGAGCCCGATCATCGCAGGAACCATCCGTGAAAACATCTGCTACGGCGTTGACCGTCCGATTACCGATTACGAGCTGGAGCGCGCGGTCGAGATGGCGTATGCCAAAGGATTTATCGAGGATCTTCCGAATAAATACGAGACAGAAGTGGGCGAACGGGGAATCAAGCTGTCGGGCGGACAGCGCCAACGGATTGCCATCGCGCGGGCATTGCTGCGCGACCCGAAAATCTTGATGCTTGATGAAGCCACCTCCAGCCTGGACAGCAAATCGGAGATTGTCGTGCAGAAAGCATTGAAGAATTTGATGAAAGGGCGCACGACGCTGGTCATTGCTCACCGGCTTTCGACCATCGTAGATGCCGACCAAATTTTGTTTATGGAAAAAGGGAAAATTACAGGGAGCGGCACGCATGAAGAGCTGTTTTCCACCCATGCGATGTACCATGAGTTCGCAACGCAGCAGCTGCGGATGAAGGAGCATGCGTAAAGGAGGCGAGAGGCTATGACGAAACTGTTGGTAGTGGATGATGACATCAATATCCGCGAGTTGGTCGCGTTATTTTTGCGCAATGAAGGCTTTGACGTATATGAAGCGGGCGATGGCGTCGAGGCGCTCGCCCTGCTGGAATCGGTCAAGGTCGACATGGTGATTTTCGATATCATGATGCCGAATATGGATGGTTGGACGCTGTGCCGGGAGCTGCGCGAGTTTTACGATTTGCCGCTGCTCATGCTGACGGCAAAAGGGGAGACAACCCAAAAGGTGAAAGGCTTCGAGCTGGGCACCGACGACTACCTTGTAAAGCCGTTTGAGCCGGCGGAGCTAGTGGTGCGAGTGAAGGCGCTGCTCAAACGCTACCGTATCTCAATCTCCCAGACGGTGCAGATCGGCCAGCTGACCTTGGACCGCAAAACATACGAAGTCTTTTGCGAGGGCAAAAGCATGACGCTACCGTTAAAAGAATTCGATCTGCTGTTCAAGCTAGCCAGCTATCCTGGCAAGACGTTGTCCCGCGAGCTGCTGATTGAGCAAATTTGGGGCTATGATTACGAAGGCGACGAGCGCACCGTGGATGTGCACATCAAGCGGTTGCGCGAACGATTTCCCGAGGAACGCCATTCGTTTCGGATCAAAACGATCCGCGGGCTGGGGTATCGCCTGGAGGTGCTCGCTTGAAAAAGTTTTGGCATATCGTCCGCCATGTGCTCGGGTTCATCGGCACCATCGCCGCCTTATGCGCCAGCTGGTGGGCCGCTTATTATTTGACCGATTATGTGTACCGCAAGTTCGATATTCAAATGGCGGAATATTTCCGGCAAGTTCTTACCGGTTTGGTCGGCATTTTTCTGCTTGGTGCGGTGGCAGGTATCATCGGCCGCTTGTTTCATCCCAAACGGATGCGCGGCATCCACATGCTGCTTGATGCGATCCGGCGCATTTCCAAAGGGGACTACAATATCAACCTGAACATTCAGGGCAATGAAGATCACCCGATCAATGCGCTCGCCCACAGCATCAACAACATGGCTGTCGAGCTGGGGCAGATGGAGCAAATGCGCCAGGAGTTCATCTCCAACGTCTCGCACGAGATCCAATCGCCGCTCACCTCGATCAGCGGATTCGCGCGGGCGCTGCAAAACGACCGGCTCGGCCCGGAAGAACGCGCTCACTATCTTGGCATCATCGAGGCGGAGAGCATGCGCCTGTCAAAGCTGAGCGATAACTTGCTAAAGCTGACCTCGCTCGAATCGGAGCATCATCCGTTTGAAAAGAAAGCGTTCCGGCTCGACAAGCAGCTGCGTAGTATCGTACTGACGTGTGAACCGCAATGGCTGGAAAAAGACCTTGAAATGGCCGCTTCGCTTGCGGACTTCACGATCGTGGCGGATGAAGATTTACTGAGCCAAGTGTGGGTCAATCTTTTGCACAACAGCATCAAGTTCACGCCACACGCAGGCACGATCGGCGTCCAGCTTCATCGGCGAGATGACGAAGCCGTCGTCCGCATCTCCGATAGCGGCATCGGGATTGCGGCGGAGGAACTCGAGCATATTTTCGAACGGTTTTACAAAGTGGACAAATCCCGGAACCATCGCCTGGGGGGCAGCGGGCTCGGCCTGTCAATCGTGAAAAAAATCGTCGAGATGCATCAGGGACGGATCGAGGTAGCGAGCACGCCGGGGGAAGGCACCGTGTTTACGGTCGTACTGCCAATTGGTACGCACCCAGAGACATAAATAAGATAGAGGGAAAGCCGAAAGAAGTGACCGGCTTTCCCTTATGCTGTTTTCAGGGACAAGCTTGGTTTGACGAACTTCACGAATACGAAACGAATGATCGACCCCATGACGATCAATTGCAGAGGGAAGGCAAATACGAAATTTTTGAGAAAGGTCAATCCATAGCTTCGTACAAGCGACTCCGTGGGAAGTCCGTGATTCATGTATGCGGTGACCATTCCGTAAAACGACATAAAGAACACCATTCCGAGCACCATGCATGTTGACGTGGCGAGGATGACGAGAGGGAGCTTACGCCAAGCAGGTCATTGATGATCAAGTTATAGAACGTATGAATGTTGCTGTAGCAACCTTCCGAAAAAGAAAAAAACCACCGATTGTTTGGTGGTTTTTGACAGTCTTACGGCCGTTTTTCCAACGCAAGTCGAATGCCGAAGCCGACCAGCACCAAACCGCTTATACCCTGGATCGCACGCTGAACGGCCGGCTTTTTCATCCAAACGCTCAGCGTATTAATCAAGAGCACGTAGAACACAAACCATGCGATCGTGATGGCGGTATACGTCACGCCCATCAGCAGGAATTGCCATAGCGTGTTGCTATGAGTGTCGACGAATTGGGGAAGGAATGTCAGGAAGAAAACAGCAACTTTGGGATTGAGCAAATTCGTGAGAAATCCTTGGCGGAAGCTCGATTTGCCCTGGTGCTTGTGCACGCCGGTTTCGTCCGGCTCCTGGGCGGCTTTGTTTTTCAGTGCCCAGAGCGATTTAATGCCGAGGTACAGTAAATAGACGGCGCCCGCGTATTTGAAGATGGAGAACAGGACAGCGGATTTTACAAGGATGGCAGATAAGCCGAGAACGGCAGCTGCCGTATGAATGACAAGCCCGCACGAAATTCCCAGCATCGTCTGGAACCCGCCTTTTTTACCGTGCATGATCGTGTTTTGGGTCGTCAAGCCGGTATCTGGGCCAGGCAAGATGACGAGAATCGTCGCCATCAGGACAAAAAGCGAAAAATGTACCATTGATGATCCCACCCATTGTGTATGTTGCAGAAAATTCTATACCAAATGAAAAGTAGCGGCAATTGGTTTTTTGGAGACAAACCCTAATTACAACTCACCTGGTGTTTTCTGCCCAATAGGGGGGATATGCCGAAGCTTAATCATGGTAAGTATGGCGATAGCGAGCATGAGCCCGCCGCTAACGGTCACAACAGCATGCATGCCGTCGGTAAATGCGATTTGGGCGCCATGAAGAAGTGTTGCACCAATTGGATCGGGCAAAGCTTTTGCTGCCGAGACAGCCCCAGCCAGACTTTCGCGGGAGGCTCCTGCTGTTAACGTCGTAACATCGCTTGGTATGAAGCTGGCAATTTGCGTGCGGTACACGTACGTCCCGATGCTGCCTAATACGGCGATACCAAGTGCGAATGCGAATTCACCACTCGTCTGCAGCAATGACGCCGCCGAACCCGCTTTCGTTGGCGGAGCCGAGCCGATAATGAGATCGCTGGACAAGCTCGCAAACGGGGCTGCTCCCACATTAAAAAAGATATAACCGACGATCAGGGTAGAGAGTCCGGATCCCCCCTCTACTTGGGACAGTAGAATACAACCAATGGCTGAGACGGTAAGGCCTGCCCCGATAAGGAGCGACGGTCGGATCCGCCGCGCAATGATCGGCGACAAAAACATGCCCGCCATCGACGCTATCACTCCCGGAAGCATGCATATTGCTGCCCCGAGCGGCGATAGTCCTTCCACGAATTGAAGATGCTGTGCGATAAAAATCATGGAGGCGCCTGTCAACGTTATGCCGAACAAGCCGCCCAGCGCCGTGCTGAAGGCGGGATTGGCGAATAGGCGCAAGTCCATTAGCGGACTGTCCAACCGTTTCTGCCGCCTTACGAATAACGTCCCGAAAGCAACTCCAGCGGCGATGGCAATGAGCGGCAAGGTTTGTAGACCTTGCTTTGCGATTTCCTTAAGCCCGTAAATTGTCGCTAGAATGGTGCACATCGACAGCATGACGCTAGTCATATCCAAACGACCGGGTGCGGGATCCCGATATTCGGGCAGAAGATGGGGCGCAGTCAACAACAGCAGCGCCATGACGGGAACGCCGAGTAAAAAAATCGACCCCCATGAAAAATGCTCCAGCATCGTCCCGCCAACCACAGGGCCAATCGCCATGCCTCCCATGGAGCACATGAACCATATGCCTATGGCGAGGGAACGCTGCTTGTGATTGCGGAACATGTTGCTGATTAACGCCAGGGATGAAGGCGATACCGTCGCCCCGGCAATGCCGAGCAAAGCCCGTGCTGCAATCAGCATTCCGGAGGTGTTGGAATAAGCGGCCAACAATGAAGCCAAACCGAATGCCGCCGCGCCAATCATCAGCAGCTTACGGCGGCCTAGCCGATCTCCGAGCGAGCCCATCGTGATCAGAAACCCCGAAAGCATGAAGCCGTATATGTCCATGATCCAGAGTTGCTCTGTACTGTCAGCGCCGAGAGAGACGCTTATGTGAGGAAGCGCGAGAATCATGACGGACAAGTCTATCGAAACGAGCAAGGCAGGCAATGAAAGCACGGCAAGCCCAATCCATTCCTTCAAATCGGCCCGGGTATTCGATTCAAACGCAGCATCTGTCATTGGCTGTCCAGAACCTCTCCGAGTCGATCCAACATCACATTTGTTCCGTGCTCACGCTGTTCCGGCGTATCGAGACCGTCCAGAAAAACACCCTGCTCGGTATAGATCAAGCGCGTGCCGTCTTCCACAGACTCGAATTCTACCGTCGTCACTGAGACAGACATCCGCTTGTCTTCCACGTCCAGTGTGTATGAGTATACAATTCGGCTATTCTGAACGATCTCCTGATAGCAGGCATCGAATATGTAAACGGGTCCTCCAGGCGGGCCACCGCGATTGAACTCCCGTCCACCGACGCGGAAGTCAAACTCGTCGGCTTTCGGAAACCAGCTGGCTTTCGCTGCTTGACCCGCCCATGCAGCGAAAACACGGGCAGGGGAATGCTTATAGTTCTTTTCGATGACAAACGTGGAATGCTTGGCAGATCTTTCACTCACAGTCAAAACCTCCTTGTCCGGGTTCTTCCGGATGCTCGTCTAAATATTCACCAAGTCGGTCGAGGTGGAGATCCATACTCGATTTTCTCTCGGCGAAAAATTTCTCATGTTTCATTCTCATCGTCCGTATGATGTTCATGAACTGCTCTACGGTAAACGGTTCGTTCCTTTGCATCCGACTCGATACATTCTCAAGCTCGTGCAAGAGTTTCTGTTGCATGCGGATACTTTCTTTCAGGCTGTCGATTTGGATGGTAACAATGTCTGACAGGCTGAGTTGATCTCCGTCCAATACGGCTTTAATCTGCTCCAGCGATAGCCCCAATTCCTTCAAGGACAAGATTTGCTGAAGTCGTGAAATGTCCTTTTCCGTGTAGAGTCTGTATCCGGATTGCGAATAGCCGGATGGCGAAAACAAGCCGATCTGATCGTAAAAACGCAAAGTTCGTATCGTAATTCCCGCCATTTTCGCAAGTTCTCCGACTTTCCACTGTTGCTTCATAATCAGCCCCTTTCTGGGTCGCTAGCTTTTCACCGGTACCTTCACTATAAACCGTTACGTGACGTAATGGTCAAGGATCATTATGAAGTTTTTCCCAGTGGACGGATCAACAACAATCATGGGTCTGCTTTTTATCCATTCTTGGAACTTATCTTGATCGTTAGTCCTGCGTTCCGGAAATCGATGGTCTCTACGTAGCAGGGGACTGGGTTCCCAATGGCGAAATGCTCGCTGATGCCGCAGCAGCCAGCATCAGACGGGCGGCCCAGGCGATTATTCGAGAACGCGGGCAAGCCAGGGCGGGCGCGGGTTTTTTGACCTCGGAGTAGCGATTCGAGCAATCATGCAAAAGAGGGGAGACCAATGGAAACGACTGAGCAATTTTATAACGAGTTTAAGCCGCTGTTGTTCTCGCTTGCGTATCGAATGCTAGGGAGCGCGATGGATGCGGAAGATATCGTGCATGAGGTGTTCCTTACGCTTAGAAACATCGAGACCGAACCGATCAGCAACATGCGGGCATACCTTTGCAAAATAGTCACGAACCGTTGCATCGACCGGCTGCGTTCGTCGAGCAAGAAGCGCGAGGTGTATGTCGGGCCGTGGCTGCCCGAACCGATCGTGACCGACGGGCGAGATGCTGGGGACCCGATGCAAAGCTATTTGGCGAAGGAGTCGATCACGACTGCTTATCTACTGTTGCTCCAGCAGCTGTCGTGGGTGGAGCGCGCGGTCTTTTTGCTGCGCGAGGTATTGCAGTATGACTACGATGAGATCGCGGAGATCGTGGGAAAAACGAGCACCAATTGCCGCCAGATTTTTCATCGGGCCAAGCGGAGCATCGGCGGTAAGCATGCGATGTTGGCACAGGGTGAAGGTGCGGAGCAGTCAGACGGGAAACGGCTTGCTGGGGAAGCCAGCCGCGTGATCGATCAGTTCGTTGAGGCGTTGCAAAGCGGGAATATCGGGAAGCTAATGAGCGTTTTGGCGGCTGATTCAACGCTGTTCTCGGATGGCGGCGGCAAGGTCACGGCAGCCGTTCGCCCCATCGTGGGTGCGGAACGGATCGCCCTCTTTTTGGCTGGAATTATGGCGAAAGCCACGTCCGGTTTTTCCTTCAAAGTGGCGGTTGTTAACAATCAGCCGGGAATCGTCACCTATGAGGATGGCAAACCGTCTTCTGTCGTTTCATTTCTTGTTGAGGAAGGCAGCATTGCAGCGATTTATATTGTCGTGAACCCGGATAAGCTGCTTCATGTGCACTAAACGGGCAAGAACCAGTCACCTGCAACAAGGCAGGATGGCTGGTTCTTTTTTCTTAGTGAATCATCAAGCGTTCAAATCGGTCATCGCCGGGATCGAGATTTCTTTCACGCAAGAGACGCGCGAAAGGGTCGTGACACACTTGACCAGCGCAACGATATCTTGAACAGGAATGCGCGTGCCTCCGTACGTGTCGATCGCTTTTTGAGCACCTTCCTCATAAGGGATGGTAGCGGCGAGCTCGCCGGGATGGATGCACGTGACGCCGATGCCAAACGGCCGGACATGCTCACGAACGGAATGGCCGATTCCTCGTAGGCCGAACTTGGATGCGACGAATGATACCTGCGGATTGTTCGTGTTGTCCAGTCCGGCGGTCGAGCCGATCAGGATGATTTTTGGATTGGTCGATTGCTTCAGGTTGGGCAAGACCTTTTGGATGCAGGTGATGGTTGAAGTCATGTTCACGTGAATGATGCGGGCAATCTCTTCGGGGTCATCCTGCTCGAAATCGTATCCGGCTGCAAATCCGCTGCTTTCCCAGATGCCTACATTGTACAGAAACACATCGATCGTTCGGCCTGCGAGCGCGTCAGCGATCAATTTGGGGGAGGAAGGCAGGGACAGGTCGGCCTCGATCCAGAAGCGGTTGACGCCGTCAAGAATCTCCAAGCTTTTTGGGCGGCTGCGCGATACGATCCACACGTTGTCGCCCGCTTCCGGCAGTCCCTTCACGAAAGCGTCGCCCAAGCCTTTGCTTGCACCGAAAATGAGGTAGTTTTTCATTGGATAGAGCCTCCTTGAAAGGCGTTTTTTCCAATCATATCCAATTAGTTATACATTGTAAATGAAAAAGTATATAAAACGTTATTCAAGCTCGCTTACTGCTTTCATCACGCTGTTATCGACATCGACCTGCGAAAAAACAAATTGCGTTTTGGTGGCGGCGAAGGGAGTCACGGTGTTGATGAAGGCTTCAATCTGTTCCATGGAACGGGCGGAAAGCTTCACGATAAAGCAGGCGTCCCCCGCAATCCGGTAGCAAAACTCGCTGTCAGGATAGCTGGCGATGAAGCGGCTGAAGCGCTCGTATTCGCCGTTTTTCATCGTGAGCATGACGAAGCATTCGATCGGGAAGCCCATTTTCTTGCGGTTGACCTTGATTGTGTAGCCTTCGATGATTCCCTGGTCCTCCAGCTTCCGCACCCGCTCCGCCACGGATGGAGCGGACAGGTTAATCCGCTTGGCCAGCTCGCGGATGGACATCCTGCTGTCCAATTGCAGCTCAGATAAAATCTTGATGTCGGTTTGATCCATATGTAAACCTCCGTGAGTTGATTTCGTTTCAAACGGAATGCAGATGTGTAAATTACGTTTCGAACGGAGTGTGAACGCTCTTGTTTTACAAATATCATAGATATACAGCTTTTTCTACACTCTTTTTTACGGAGGTATTCTTATGGCACGCATTTCATTTTCCGCAAATGGAGCGACGCCCTTCCAACGTCTTTTGGGTCATAACGAAGCGATTTTGGCAGGGTGGAACGCATTGGGGGTTACGTTTTCTGGCGGCAGGCTGTCGGCAGAGCTGAAGGAGCAGGTGCGCCGGACGCTGGCTTTCGGCAATGGCTGCGAATACTGCATGGCAAAAGGGAAGCCTGCGGATGTGCACATCGATCCGCGGGAATCACTCGCCGTCGCATTTGCTGGCATCGTGCTAGAAGGTCATCAGCGAATCGATGATGCCGTATTCGATGTGCTGCGCGAGGCTTTCGATGAGCAGGAGATCGCTGAGCTGCTCGCCTATATTTGCTTCACGACCGCCTCGCAAATGTTTGGTGCGCTCACCCGGCTTGAGCCCTAGCCTGAACCAATGGTTTAAAGCATAGAACATAGTCGACATTCTCCCGTGCGGACCCCCGTACTATACTCGATGTACCGAGAGGGGGAAGCAGTGATGGAGAATCTTGTAAGTGTTTTGGGAACAGGAAGGATGGGCAAGGCGCTGGTAAAGACACTTGCGCCTCATGTCGGCCGTTTGCGCTGGGGAACGCGCGATCCGCAAAAGCTGGCCGCATTGATTGAAAAAGAAGAGGGTTTGTCACATGTCGAGGCTTGCTCCTATGAAAAAGCGCTAGATAACAGGATCATCATCCACACGTTGTGGCTGAGGCATTTGCTGCCACTGGCGGAAGCCAACCGCGAGCAGCTGGCGGAAAAAATCCTGGTCGATGTGACCAATCCATTCACAGAGGATTTCACCGATTTCATCCTCCCGTGGGGCACATCGGCGGCGGAGCAAATTCAGCAGGCGCTGCCGCAAACATCTGTCGTAGGGGCGTTCAAAAACACGTACTTTCAAGTGTTTGACCAGCCCGTGCACCAAGGGATGGTGAGCGATTGCTTTGTGACGAGCGATGTGGAAGATGCGAAGCGGCAGGTACTGTCTTTGTTCGCGAGGTTGCCGTTTCGACTGCTTGATGGCGGCGCCTTGGCGAATAACCGCACGATCGAGCGGATGACGTTGTTTGAACGCGAAATCGCTTTGCGGTACAAGTCGTATCCGTATGTGTCATTGCGACTGTTCGGCATCGATGAACAGCCGCGTGAGGAGCGTGAAGCGTCTGCCGAATGACGAATGACGAGAGAAAAGGCCCTGCTCAGGCAAAATAGCGAAGCAGGGCTTTTTCATTGGAAGCGGAATGCGAGATCAGTGAAATCGTCCGCTTTGCCGCTTCTTCCTTGATCGGTATGGCCTGCAAATCGGCGTGGGGCAGGTGCAAGGCGACGAGTTCGGGCACGATCGCCATCCCTGCGCCAGCGGCCACAAAGCCGAGCAAAAAATCACCAAAGCCGACTTCCATTTTGATGGCAGGGACATGACCGTGTGCTGCCATGATCAAGCCAACCGTTTTTCGCACACTGCAATTGGGGGGATACATCACCAGCGGCACCTCGGCAAGTTGACTTAGAGACACGGTGGTGGCTTTTACCAGCGGGTCGGACGTTCGAGTGACGGCGTAAAAGTGTTCCTCGAATAGATCGACAACCCGCAGCGATTTGTGGACGGGGATGCGCTCAATCACCGCCGCATCCAGTTTTTCTTCTTTTAACAGGGCGAAAATTTCAGTTGATGTGGGGCGAACGGTAAGTTCAATCTCAATCGCGGCAGATTCCAATGCCAATATTCGCTTCGGCAAGTAATGGGCGGCCAAGCTGGGCAAGGTGCCGAGCCGGATGCGCCGCTTTTGTCGGCATGCTTGCATCTCGCGTTGAATCTGTGCGAGTTCATGCAGTAACGGCTGAATCCGCTCCGCTAAGAGCTCACCGCTAGGAGTCAACTCGACGCCGGATGTAGACCGGTAAAACAATGCAGTGCCATAGTAGCTCTCCAGCCGCTTGATTTGTTTACTCAGGGCAGGAGGGGAAAGATTCAGCTTTTCACTCGCTTTCGAAATGCTTTTTTGCCGCGCAGTTTCGAGAAAGCTGTCAAAATAGTCGGTATCCATATCAAAGACCTCTTTCTGGTGAACATACAACCGATCATACATTGTCTGTCGCTATTTGCAAACGCGTCATCACACATTGCGGAAGGCAATACCCGCTCACGAAGGGAACGTATTCATGGCCTTTAAACATTATCATCGAAACGTAAAAATACGCATGTACGATGTCTTCATCAACAGTCTGTGCAGTATGCTTTATCTTCCGTTTATGGGCATTTATTTTGCCGATCATTTCGGCGCGCAGGTGACGGGGATCGTCATGATTGCTACGGTCATAGCAGGGTTCGGGACAGGGCTGTACGGCAGCTACTATGCGGATTTGATCGGGCGGAAAACGATTATGGTCTTAAGCGCCGCAGTCCGCTTGGCTGCGGTGGCAGCCGTGCTTCTCGTAAATACCCCGTGGTTTCAATCCAGCTTGATCACGCTTATTGCTGTCATTATTTTGTCTGCATGCAGCGGCGTGAGCGAACCTGTCTCCGAGGCCATGGTAATCGATGTCACCACAGTCGAAAACCGTAAATCGGTCTACAACTTTTTGTATTGGTTTCGCAACCTGTCGCAGGTCATCGGCGGAGTGGTCGGCGGCTTTTTATTCAAGGAGCATTTTACGCTGCTTTTGCTGCTGTCGGCGGCGCTATCACTGGCATCATTCATACTTATTGCGTGCTGGATCACCGATACGTACGTCCGGCCGGAAAAAGGCGGCGGGGGAGTCAACGTGTTGAAAGACTTGTTTGCCCGCTACAAGCGTGTCAGCAGCGACACAACCTTCATGATCTTTACGCTCGCCACGCTCTTGTTTTTTTCGTTGGAATTCCAGCTGACGAATTATATCGGTATCCGTCTGGAGCGAGAGCTACCCGACCAGCAGATTCAGCTGTGGGACGGTCTTGGGTTCTCGCTGGACGGCGTGAAAATGCTCGGTTTCCTACAGGCGGAAAACACCTTTCTGGTCGTTTCCGCCACGCTGCTGATCGGCGCGCTGATGAGGCGGTTTCGCGATACGAATGTACTTTTTGCCGGACTCATTATGTATACGATCGCCTATGTTTTTATGGGATGGAGCAGTGCGCCGCTCGTTTTGTTGGTAGCGATGTTTTTTGCGACGACAGGGGAGATCATGTTTTGGCCGGTACGGCAAGCGTACCTCGCCCAGCTCATTCCCGATGATGCCAGGAGTTCGTACATGGCGGTCAATTCACTGGTTTTCCAGGGGGCGCGAATCATCGCATCTGTTTGTATCACGGCTGGAACGGTCGTATCGTCGGTCATAATGGGCATCTTTTTCGGCACGATCGGTCTGACCAGCATATTGTTGTTTTTTCAGGTCATTCACAGACTCAACCGAAACAGGCAGCAGAAGCTGTCTTCATAAAGGGAGAAACCATCGTTTTTGGGAAAGCGGATCGGCTCGTACGGGGCTGATCCGTTTCAATTTTGTCCCAGTTGCGAGGGGAAGATCTTGAACAAGCTGGAAAAAAACGATATGATGAAAGGGAATGTACGTTCGTTATTTTTCGTTATAGGGGGAATCGAAATGAACCGATGCGGATGGGTGACGCAGGACCCGCTGTATATGGATTACCACGATAAGGAGTGGGGGGTGCCTGTTTACGATGACCGGCTGCTGTTCGAATATTTGAATCTGGAAGGTGCCCAGGCAGGGCTCAGCTGGTATACGATCCTCAAAAAACGGGAGAACTACCGCAAAGCGTTTGACAATTTCGATGCCGAGACGATCGTCGCCTATGACGAGCGGAAAGTTGAGGAGCTGCTGCAAAACGAAGGGATCGTTCGCAACCGCCTCAAGGTCAATGCAGTGATCGAAAACGCTCGCGCTTATTTGCGGGTGCAGGAGGAGTTCGGTTCGTTTCGCGACTACATCTGGTCGTTTGTGGGAGGAAGCCCGCTTATCAATGATTTTCAAAGCATGAGCGAGGTGCCTGCCTCCACCCCGATCAGCGACAAAATGAGTAAAGATTTGAAGAAGCGCGGCTTCAAATTCGTCGGCTCCACCATCTGCTACGCATTCATGCAAGCGGTAGGCATGGTCAACGATCACATTGCAACATGCGACTGCCGTGCAGCTGTGCAAACAGCGGGGAAGTAAAGGGCCTCTAATCGAGGTATGCAGCCGTCAGGAAGGTTCCTGACGGTTTTGTCACTTCCGAGGGATTCCCACATGACCGATCTCGCGTCAGCTATTCCGGGATGTAGAGGACCAGGGCTTATCGGCAATCTGGATGATGTTGGAATAGTGAACCCGAATCCGTTCATACTAGGGAAAAAAGTGAGGTGGACCACTTGAACTTTTCTCTCATCATCGGATTCGTAGAGTCGCTCACATCCTATTATCTCACACTCCTATTACTCATAATGGGACTGCTGCTGCGCTTTCGCACGTATCCGGCTTACAAGAGCAGACAGCTGACAACGGATGCGGCATGGGCGAGAAGCGGCGGGAACGTCTGCATGATCGCGTCGGGGATTGTGCTGGTGTCCCATTTTCTGTTTATTTAGTTTGCCCGATGCGGCGAATTGACGTATCGACTTGCACCTCTACCTCCGCCTCTTTGAAAACTTGCGGCCAATCTTTCTGATGCGCCTTCCAGTATTTGTAGTGGTGCCGGCGAAGTTGCTCCCCGAATTTGAATATATCAGTTTGGAACTCCCGTTGAACCTTGTGGATGACGATCTCCACATCTTGTTTAATCTTTTTGCTGAGCAATTGTTCCTTTTCTCTGATTTTCTGCAAAGTAGGGTTATGGTCGAATCCGTCCTCTGCGATATGCCCCTCGATCTGGATGCGGATGTGAAAGACAGGCCGGTTATTCCGAATCACGGCGTGGATGGTGGCTCTGCTTGATTTGACCTCGAAAGTGGAATACTTCTGGTTTTGGAGAAAGATCACTTCGTTTCCTGCGCTTTTCGTGCCTACGATCCATCGATGTGATTTAACTTCCTCACCGCTGAGCCATCCGACCATTTTATCTTGTTTGAATAAGGCACCTCCGTCCAATTTTACTTCCCGAGTGTGAGGTTCGATGCGAGGTATCATACTGTCTGAGCCGGCGTGGAGGTTGCTTGCGAACTCGCCGACTGTGGACATAAGGGGGATGCGTGTCGACTTCACCTGCGCTTCCTCTGTCATGATGCTGATGTAGCGGGCGGGGACGGGCATGAGCCGCGGCTTTACCTCTATCACATCCTTTGCTTCCCCTTTGGCGATTACCAGCTTGATCTTGCGCCGCATTTCCTGATCCCGTAAGAAGACGTCGAGTGGCTTTTCGATGCCTTCCCGGGCCAATTCTTCGCCGATTACAACCACCTGGAGGTGCTCATAAAACGGCTTGCGCGCAATTCGGGTGGTCATTAACCGGATGCATTCAAAAATCGACTCCCCAGCCGTGCTGATGTTCCAGTTCGGTGCAATGTTTGGGTTCTTCACCTTTCCTGAAAGAGCCTGTGCTTCCGTCAATTGAACGGTTAGCCGGTATCGGGGCTTCTTTTTTTCCTTACTCGGCAGCTTGTCGATTCCGACGCCCATGACAAAGAGTCGGTCTTGTATCTCAACACGATCCCAGCAGCCTGCGAGCAGAAGGGAGGCGATGATGATGCACAGACAAGGCAGCGACCACAGCTTCATGATTTGGCCCTCCTGTTTTTCAAAAGGTAGACAACCGACATGGCTAGCGGTGTGAAGATGGTCATCGCCATCCCAACCCAGCTGATGACATCACTGAGGCTGCTCACCTCAAAGTCATTGCGCGGCAAAACTGCGATCAAAAAAACGACAGGGAAAAACAGCATGCTGATCACGCGCTGTTCCTGCAGCTTGAACATCTGCGAGGCAATCAGGCTGGCGCAGTAATGGTACAGCATGATGGTCGTGACGGTGAACGGAATCCAGACCAGCATCATGATGGAATCGAGGCGTTCGATGAAGGCGCCTGGCACCTCGATGTTTTTGATCACGGTCAAGGTTGGGTACAGCAGCAGCGTCACCTCTGGAGCTCCCATGACGGCGATGCAAATGACTGTAACGATTGTGTAAAGACCAGTGACGAACAGCAGGGAGACGATGGCTGCGGTGCGGGATCGCTTCGGCTTTTCCATGAATGGCAAAATGAACAGCAGCATCTCAAAGCCAAGAAACGAGAATGACGTCGTGGGCAAGCCGCTCAGCACAGGTCCTAAGCCATCTCCCAGCACGGGCATTAGACGTCCGAAATCGGCGTCGCGCAGCGTTTGCGTCAGCACAAGCAGCAACAGAAATAGGGAGAGCGGCTGAAACAGCTCGTTAAATCGCGCGATCGCGTTGATCCCATGCTGCACCACATAGGTGCTGAGCGACAAAAGCCCGATGACGATGACCTCCATCGGTGTCAAATCAAGGAGGAACAGCTTGGTCACATCTGCCGAGACACGGACAACCATTCCGACGAACAGCAGGAAATATAAGAGAAAAATGACCAGTACCAACGTTCCCAGCCACTTCCCGAATAGAAGGGGGCCATAGTAGATCAAGCTTTGCTCAGGATAGCGCGTCCCGATGAAGCTAATCACGCTGACGATCAAGATTGCGATCAAGCCTGCCAGCAAAATATCGATCCAGCTGTCGACGCCTGCCTTGCTGGCGACGAGCCGCGGGAGCGAGAGCACCCCGACGCCGACCACCGCGCCGAACAGCACGACGGTCACTTGTGGAGCGGTAAGCCTGTCTTTAATCACTTGTTACCATCCTTTCTTACGTTTACGGAGATTCATCCGTACGCGGTCGAGCGGATGCAAAATCTCAGGTCGTTCCTTTTGGTTGGTGAGCGGCGCCCGGATGATGATGTCCTTCCAATCGCTCGGCCGGTAAGGGGCGAACGGCGAGAAATAATTGATGCCAAAAGATTTGAGCGAGATCAGATGGGCAGCGACCGTGAGAATGCCCAGAATCACCCCAAATAACCCCAGTGTGCCGGCGAGGATCATCAGCGGAAAGCGGAGGAGACGCAAGGCGATCGCACCGTTATAGGCTGGAACCAAAAAGGAAGAGATGGCGGTGATGCCGACGACAATGACCATGACGGGACTGACGATGCCCGCTTCAACCGCTGATTGGCCAATTACTAAACCGCCAACGATGCCGATGGTCTGTCCCATCACCTTGGGGAGACGCATGCCTGCCTCGCGCAGCATTTCCAGCGTGGTTTCCATCATGAGCGCTTCTAAAATGCTTGGAAAAGGCACTTGGGCTCTGGTCGCCGCAATGCTTAGCGTCAGCTGCGTTGGGATCATGCCGGGGTGGAAGGAGACGAGTGCGATGTAGAGTGAAGGAAGGATCAACGCGATAACAGCCCCGAGAAAACGGATTGTGCGGATTGCTGAACCGATCAGCCAGCGCTCAAAATAGTCGTCAGGAGCTTGAAACAGCATCGAAAATGTCATGGGGACGATCAGCACGCTGGGGCTGCCGTCCACGAAAATCGCGACTCGACCCTCGCCGATGGCGCTCACAACGCGCACAGGCAGCTCCGTATATTGCGCCTGCGGGAATGGGGAGTACCAGCTGTCCTGGATCCATTGCTCGATCGTTCCGCAGTCCAGCACCTCGTCGATATCGACGGTGGCGAGTCGTGATTGCACCTCCTGAAGAATCGTCGGATTGACGATGTCGTCGACGAACACCAGCGCCACTTTTGTTTTGCTTCGCCTGCCGAGTATGCTCGTCTGGACTTTTAAGCCGATGTCCGGAAATCTGCGCCGAATGAGCGACAGGTTGACGTGGAGGGATTCGACAAAGCTGTCGCGCGGGCCGCGGATGATGCTCTCGTTTTCGGCTGCCTGGATGGTGCGGTTCTCGCTTCCGCCCCCATTTGACACGTAAGCGGCGGAAGAATTCTCGAAAAACACGACGATATTCCCGGACAGAATCGCCGTGATCGCCTCTTGCAGATCGGGCAGGGGCGTAAGAATCGGACCGCCTTCCCCGGGTAGTGGATGTATGTTTTGACCGATATGTTCATTTGCAAAGGTTTGGTCGACCAAGCTGTTGAGATATAGCAATGTGACACAGTCATCGCCAATCTGAATCGGGTGCGAGACGAAATCGGAAGTGTCCCGAAATGCGGCTTGCAGCTCTTCCACCCCATTCATTTCTTCACATACCTCCTCGCTTGTAGATGAAGGTAGTGTTTTACCTTTATGGGAAATTATTCACATAAAAATATCATTCGACAATCTGTAATAACCTTCCCAATCGTTCGTCAAATAGTGAGAGTTGTCATTATGAGGCAGAGGGAAGGAATTCGAAATGAAGAAAATGGTGAAACACGTCGGCGGATTGTTGCTGCTGCCCGCATTGCTTGCAGGATGTGTCGGATTGAACCAAGAGGGGACCAGCGGGACTGCAAACACTGTACAGCCGGCTGTTGCGGCACAAGTAAAAAATCCTGCAGCACAGATCACAGAGCCGAAACAAGAAACGGAAAAAGAGGCGAAGCCTACGCAAACAGAGGCACAAAAGGGCGATTGGGTCGCGTATAAAGGGCCGGTGGAGCACATCTTTTTTCACCCGCTGATCGCCTATCCCGAGCTCGCCTTCGACAATGACAGCATGACAAAAGGCTATGACGATTGGTTCGTCACAGTGAAAGAGTTCGACCATATTTTAGCGGACCTGTACAAAAACCAGTACGTACTGATCAGTATGGATCAGCTGTATGAGCTAAAAACGGTGAACGGGCAAAAGGAGCTGGTCAAAAAACAGCTCATGCTGCCAAAAAACAAAAAGCCGCTGGTGCTGTCCGTGGATGATATGAACTATTACGACTACATGCTGCAAAATGGCAATGTCTATAAGCTGATCCTCGATGATAAAGGGAGGGTAGCGACCTATTCGCTTACACCGAAAGGGGAAAAACACATCGCATACGACAACGAAATCGTGCCGATCTTGGACACGTTCGTAAGCGAGCATCCCGACTTTTCCATTGATGGCGCCAAAGGGACGATCGCGCTGACCGGCTATCAGGGCGTGCTTGGCTACCGCACGAACGAGCTGACATCCCCTGCCTACGAAGCCGAAAAAGCCGACGCGATCAAGGTAATCAACCGAATGAAGGAGACCGGCTGGAGCTTCGCCTCCCACGGATACGGCCACCGCGACGCCCATAAGATCAGCTACAAAAGCCTTGTCGAGGACACGGAGCGGTGGAAAAAAGAAGTCAAACCGCTTGTAGGCGATACCCTGATTTATATTTACCCATACGGCAGCCGTGTCGACACCGACAGCGACAAATACAAATACTTGGTCAAAGCAGGCTTCCCCGTCCTGTGCGGCGTCGGACCGCAACCGTACCTCAAATACAAATCCGACTCCATGATGATGGACCGCCGTCACATCGACGGAATCGCGCTAAAAACGCAAGGAGACAAACTGAAAGGCCTATTTGACAGCAAAGAAGTGATCGATAGCGTAAGGCCAAAGGGGAATTAGAAGAGCAAGCAAAAAAGCATCCCAATCCACTTATTTTTTGTGGATGGGATGCTTTTTTTACATGCTGCAGCCAAGGGATTTTTGGAAAAAGCGGAACGCAAGCCTTTGACAGGGCCAACCGAGGCGCAGCAGAAAAACAGAACGTCTTTCGCGCCACATATCATCATTGAGATACACCCGCCGCGCAGCGTGTGGCTTTGGGGCGCGGTTCTGTTTTTCTGCGGTGCCGTGCAGTGAATCCCCTTGCGGGTCCGGTCAACAGCGGCCGTGGAGCTTTTTCCAAAAATCCCGTTCCCTCCACAACAGCCAAAAAATCAAACCGTAAACCGCATCACAATCACCCGCAACTCCGCCGCCATCTCATCAAGCAACCGCGCGGAATCCGACATTTTCTCCAGTGAATCCAGCTGCTCCCGGGTCGAACGAGCCACGAGCGACAGGCGGTCAGCCGACTCTTTGGAAATCGTCGCCAGCTGGGTGACTGTGGCAGAAACTTGCTCCGAGCTGGCCGACATCTGCTCGGAGACCGCCGATACATCCTGTACCTGCCAGGCGACATGCTGGGTCGTCTCCAGAATGTGCCGGAATGCATCACCAGCCTCGCGCGCGACGTGCATGCCCGTTTCAACCACCTCGGCGCCAGCAGCCATCGCCAGCACGGCTTTACTGGTATCCGTCTGGATTTCCTGAATCAGGCTGGTGATTTGCGCCGTAGAGCGGGCCGATTGCTCCGCCAGCTTACGCACTTCATCGGCGACAACCGCGAAGCCTTTGCCTTGCTCGCCAGCTCGCGCCGCTTCGATGGCAGCATTGAGAGCGAGCAGGTTGGTTTGGGCGGCGATGTCTGTAATGACATTGACGATGCTGCCAATTTCCTGTGACCTGCCGGATAGCGAGGCGACGACAGAACGGGAGAGCGTTACCGACTGGCTGATCGCATTCATTTGCTCCATGACCCTATGAATCGAGCCGTTGCCTTGCTCCGCTTCATCTGCCATCTCCTGCGACGATTCCGCCACCTGCGCAGAGCTTTCCGCAATTCGCTGGATGCCGATCGACATTTCGGTCATGGCGCGGGCGTTTTCATTCGCTGATTGCGACTGCGTATCTGTGCTGCCAGCCAGCTCCTGAATGGTGCCCGACATTTTGTGGATCGCGCCAGAGCTCTCTTCTACGCTGGCGGCAAGCTCGCTGGCCGATGCTGCTGCCTGAAACGCGTGCTGCTGCACGCTTTTAATGATCGTGCGCCACTGAACGATGACATTGTTCAACCGGGTCGCCAGTTGCCCAAGCTCATCTTTGGAGAAAACCTCCACCTCTACGTCCAGGTGACCGTCGTTCATTTTTCCGACGGCTGCAAAAATCGCCCGCAGCGGACGCAGGAAGCGGCGCAAAAACGAAAATTGCAAAAGGAAGACGCAGCCGAACGACAGCAGAAAGATGCCAGTCAGCCAGAACAGCAGATCGTTGCGACTGTGCGTCATGATGCTGGCGTCGATGTCGATGCCGAAAACGGCGATGACCTGATTGTTTTCATCCATGACGGGTTGGAGGATCGAGATCCAGGTCCCGTATGAGTCGGTGTACGTCCCGGTGTTCACGGCTTCCTTCGTCACCATCATTTGCTTGTAGGCACTCACCCACTGCGGCACCTGCTCGAACATCACGCCGAGCTTGTAACCGGCTTCCTGCACATGGGTCGGGATGGCAACGGTCAAGTTTTTGTTGTCGTCGGTCATCTCGGCGCCAAACAGATAGCCTTGGGCGATGTTGGGGTTATCCTTGGACATCCGGTCCAACTGAGACGTCAGTTTTGCCTGAAGGGGAGACGTGGGGTCATGGTCGGTGAGCGCGGCTTTGACATCAGCCGCAGCCAATTCCCCTTTGGCATAAGAGGCGAATCCTTTGGCTTGTCCATCCAGGTTTCGCATCAAAAACGATTGCTGCACATAATAGCTGGTCAGACTGAGGACGATGCCCATCAGCAAAATAGTGACACTCGACAAAGTCAGATTTTTGCCGAAAAAAGAAAAACGAAACAGCTGCTTGCGTGACATGCTCGACACCCCTTTTACAAAATCATGATGTTGGTAAAGAAAAGCAAGAATAATGCCAATAATTGTCATGCGCTGGGGTTGTCATAAGACGGAGATGTCGAAAAATACTTTCGAAAAGTCTGAAAAAGAACGATAATGTAAGGAGGTTAACTTTTGGACAGGGAGGTGATTCCCATCGGCGACTGTATGAGAAAAGTGGCGATCATAGCGGGCTCCAAGAAGACCGCGGGCGCCATCGCAGGCCAATTGAATGCGATTTTGGGCGAATTGATTACGTTCATCGGTTTTTCCATGCATGAATGGATGGAAAACAGGGATGACTTCCATATGGTGCTGATCAGCACGCATACAATCTTCACGCGCCACATCGCACCGCGCATCAAGACGGGCACGGTCATATTTGTCATCAGGCGGACGCTTTTGCGCAAAAGCCTGGAAAAGGTGATGGCGATCCCATCGGGAAGCAAGTTGCTTGTGGTCAATGATGAAAGGGACTCGGCGGAAGAAACCATTGCCTTGCTGCGCGAATTAGGGGCCGGTCACATCGAGCTGTTTCCCTATTTTCCGGGAGCAGCTACATGGGAAGAGTCAACGGTGGCGATCACACCAGGAGAGCCAGAGCTCGTGCCGCCATTCATACAGCAGGTGATCGACATCGATGAACGGGTCGTGGATGTCAGCACCTTGGTCGACATTTTGACCCAGTTCCAGCTGCTGAACAATGAAACCCGCACGATGCTCTCACGCTACGCCGACAAGATCGTGACCCGCAGCCAAGGCATCCAGTTTACGCTTCAGGGTCTTTTGCACATGAAAACGATTTTGCAGCGGACGCTCAACATGGTGCAGGACGGCGTGATCGCCTACGATCATGACGGCACGATTACTTTATTCAACCGGACGGCAGAAACGATTTTCGGCTGCACATCCGAGGACGCGCAAAAATTCACGGTCGAAGGACTTCTGCATCGGGAGGGTGTAGACCCGATGACGTTTGTGGAGGAGTGGAAAGACTGCCTCGTTCACATCAAAAAGCAGAAAATTTTGATGAATCGCCAGCACATCATCGAAAACGGTCATGTGACCGGCGGCGTGCTGACACTGCGGGCAGCGAAAAAGGTGGAGGAGCTGGAACTCAAGCTGCGGCTTCAGGCCAAAGGCTATGAAGCACGCCATTCCTTTGGCGACTTGATCACCGTCTCGCAAAACATGATAAAGGTGGTTGCGCGCGCCGAAAAAATGGCGAAGAGCGACTTGAGCGTGCTGATTTTGGGCGAAAGCGGGACAGGCAAGGAGCTGTTCGCTCATGCGATCCATCGTGTCTCACAGCGTGCCGACTATCCGTTCGTGGCGGTCAATTGCAGTGCATTGCCGGACAATTTACTCGAAAGCGAGCTGTTTGGCTATGAGGAAGGCGCCTTTACGGGAGCGAAAAAGGGCGGCAAGCCAGGCTTGTTCGAGCAGGCGCACAAGGGCACGATTTTTTTGGACGAAATCGGCGACATATCGCCCAACATGCAGAGCAGGCTCCTGCGCGTGCTGCAGCAAAAGGAGGTGCTCAAGGTAGGGGGGACGCGGCTGTTGCCGGTCGATGTCCGAATCATCGCAGCGACCAACCGCAATCTGGCGCGCATGGTCGCTGAAGGCAAATTCCGCGACGATTTGTATTACCGCTTGAAAATTTTGCAGCTCGAGGTGCCGCCGCTGCGGGAGCGTCGTGAGGACATCCCGCTGCTTGCCGCCTATTTTCTTGAACGGCGCGGGGCCAATCAGGAGGGACTGGAACCAATCCACGAAGCGCTGCGGCGCTACGATTGGCCAGGCAATGTGCGGGAGCTGGAGAACACGATGGAATACATCGCCTTCATGAATGATGGCCATCTGACGGTTGAGGATTTACCAATGTATACGAACGAATCGGCGGCAGTCGATGTACCTCATGAATGGGCGATCGAGCAGATAGTGCCCGTTCAGGCGGCCGGAATCCGCGTCGAGCAGCTGGTTTTAGAAATCATTCATCATGCAAAGGCGGCGGGCAAAAATGCCGGTAGGCGGGCGATCGTGACGGCAGTCAAAGAAAAAGGGCTGATGATTTCCGAGAATGAAGTGAGAAAAACGATCGATAAATTGCGCGACGCCGGTTATGTGGAAGTCGCGGCGGGACGAGCGGGGTGCCGATTAACCCCAAGCGGGTTCCAACAAGTACGGAATGGAACTGGATAAACGGGATGAATGGGATAATTTTGACCTGTTTATCCCATTTTCTTTTGGGGTCTTTTCCCATTTGCCATCCCGAAAAGAATACAGCGGCATCCGGCTCTATTGCGGTAATTCGACGTGCTGCTAAACTTGGCACAACTTTTGCACAAACATCTCCGCAACGTCTCCCAAAGGAGAGGATGTCGTTTTTGGGACGACAAGAAAGCAAAGGAGGTGGGTGTGATGGAGAAATTCCTCATCCCGCTAGCCAGCGATCTCATTCGCATGAAAAACACGAGCCGGGAAGCGATCAACAAATCGGCAGAATATTGCGCGAACTGGTTGCTGAAGCAAGGTCTTAGCGTCAAGGTCGTGGAAAACAAGGGGCTGAAAAGCGTCGTTGCGACCGCGGGGCAGCCTGACAGCGGCAAAACACTGATCCTCAATGGGCATCTGGATGTGGTGCCGGGAGAAGAGTCCGACTTCATCCCGCGCGTAGAAGCGGGCAAGCTGTTCGGTCGTGGCAGCTACGACATGCTGGGAGCAGTCGCGGCAATGATGGTCGCTACCGCGGAGGCGGCCAAACAGAATGCATCCTGCCAGATCATACTGCAGCTTGTCCCCGATGAAGAGACCGGCGGCGCGCATGGCACAGGCTTTTTGGTGGAGGAGGGAGCGCGCGGCGATTTCGTCATCTGCGGCGAACCGACCAATCTCCAAATCGCTGTGCAGGCAAAAGGCGTCTTGCAGCTCTTGCTAGAGACGAGCGGCATTGCCGCACATGGAAGCCGTCCGTGGCTGGGCAAAAACGCGATCACACACGCGTTTGAGACATACAAGCGGATTGAGCAGCTGGAGTTTTTGCAGGCGAGCAGCACGTTTTTTCCAAATCCTTCCTTCAACTTAGCCAAAGTGGCAGGCGGCGGGGCGATCAATCAGGTGCCCGATCATTGCGCTTTTTATCTGGATATCCGTTATTTGCCCAATCAGGATGCCGACCGTATCCTCGACCAAATCCGCCAGACTGCATCCGATGCGTCGGTAACGGTGCTGCAGCAGGGCGCACCGGTGCAGACGGATGAGAACGATCGATTTGTGCGGCTGCTTCAGCAGACGACGAGCGAGTTTACAGGATCATCGGTCCGGTTGTTCGGTCAGGATGGTTCAGCCGACACGCGCTACTATGCCCGTCATGCGATACCTGCCATCGAATTCGGTCCGATCGGCGCCAATCATCATGGCCCCGACGAATTTGTCGACATTGATTCGCTTTATTTGTACCAACGGATTTTGAATCGGTTTATCACCAACATCGACGAAAGGATGATTTTGCATGAAACTGAAAAATAAAGTGGCGATTGTAACAGGAGCAGGTTCGGGGAATGGGCGCGCGATTGCACTGCGCATGTTTGAGGAGGGCGCGACCGTCGTCGTGGCGGACATGAACGAAGCAGGCGCACACGAGACGATCGCACTCGCGTCAGAAGGCAGCAAGGCGATGGTCGTCAAGGTGGATGTAACCAAGAAGGAAGAAGTGGAAAACATGGTCGCGCAAACGATCCGTGAGCTGGGCAAAATCGACATTTTGGTCAACAACGCGGGAATCGTTGCCTTCACGCCGTTTCTTGAGCTGGGCGAAGAGGAATGGGATCGGGTGCACAATGTGAATTTAAAAGCGCCGTTCCTCTGCTCGCAGGCGGTTGCCAAAGAAATGATCAAGGCTGGCCAAGGCGGGCGAATCATCAACATCACGTCGGTGGAAGCGCATCGGGTCGTCTCCAGCAGCGGCAGCTGCCAGCCGCATTACAACTCGTCCAAAGGCGGCCTGCACATGCTGACCAAAGCGACTGCATTGGAGCTCTCCTCCCACGGCATCACCGTAAATGCCGTAGCTCCCGGCGTGGTGCAGACGCCGTTTACAGAAAAAGGGCTGGCGATCCCGGAAGTCAAGCAGTGGATTCTCGATCGGGTACCTGCCAAGCGCGTAGGCAAGCCGCAGGATGTCGCCAATGCGGTTGTGTTCCTCGCAACGGACGATGCCGATTACATTACGGGTACCACGCTGGTTGTCGACGGCGGCTGGACCATTCACTAAGCCTGCAATCCTTGGCAGAACGGAGGGAATGAACGGGATGGGGAAAATTGACGTAGAGCAACTGAAAGACCGGGTCCAAAACGGCGAGATCGACATGATCACCGTGGCCGGCGTCGACATGCAGGGGAAGCTGTTCGGCAAAAAGATGCCAGCGCGGTTCTTTTTGGAAGACGGGCAGGACGGCATCCATACGTGCGCAATCAACTTCATTTGGGATGTTAGCTTAAAATTTGCAGAAAATTACGCGTTTTGTAATTTCGATACGGGACTGCATGACATCAAGGTGGTTCCTGACCTTGGCACGCTGCGCGATTATCCGTGGATTCCCAAAAATGCGATTGTGCTCGGCGACATTTACAACAAGGACGGCACTGAAGTGAGCATCGCTCCGCGCCACATGCTCAAAAAGCAGCTGAAAAAAGCAGAGGCACTGGGCTATAGGGCGTTCGCAGCATCGGAAATGGAGTTTTACATTTTCAAAGAGACGGTAGATTCGGCGCGGGCGAAACAGTTCAGCAATCTGCAGCCGCTGTTCTCGTACCCGATCGATTATTCCATCTATCGGTTGAATGTTGACGATTGGTTTCTGGGGCAGGTGGCACGTCATCTGGAGGCGATCGGGATTCCACTGGAAGCGGTCAAAGGCGAGTGGGGTAACGGGCAGATCGAGATCAACGTGAAATATGCCGAGGCACTGGAAATGGCTGACCGCACCGCCCTTTACAAAAACGCGATCAAAGAGATTGCCGCGCAAAACAACCTGATGGTCACCTTCATGGCAAAGCATGACACGAACGATTCCGGTAGTAGCGGACATACCCATATCAGCCTGTGGAACGAACACGGCACCAACTTGTTTTACGATGCAGACCATCCGTACCGTTTGTCAGATACCGGCCGCTATTTTCTCGGCGGCATGATGGCGCTCGCTCCAGAGCTGATGCTGTTTTATGCCCCTTACATCAATTCGTACAAGCGGCTGGCCAACACAGGCGGCGCTCCGAACACGCTGACATGGGGCGAGGACAACCGGACGACCTCCTTCCGCGTGGATGGAAAAGGCAAGTCGTGCCGGATCGAAAACCGAATCCCTGGCTCTGACGTGAACCATTACTTGGTGCTGACCGCAATGCTGGCTTCCGGACTGTACGGCATCGAGCACCAGATCGACATCGCTGCGCCAACGACAGGGGATGCTTCGCGCGCACCCGGTGTCAAACGTCTCCCAGCCAATCTGGCGGAAGCGATCAACCAGCTGGAACAAAGCGAAATTGCCCGTCAGCTTTTAGGGACCGAGGTGGTCGAGCATTATTTGACGGCAGCGAAAAATGAACTGAACGACTACTTCCTGGAAGTCACCGATTGGGAGAGAAAGAAATACTTCGAGTTTATCTAGTAAGCGGATTCATAGAAAGGAATGAGAGGCGAGGGGAAGCGGATGTACGGGGACAAGTACAATTTTTCATTCATCAATGGCGAAAAAGTTCAGCTGGCGGCAACTAGCGAGGTAATCAACCCGGCGACAGGCGAGGTGATCGGGATCGTCCCGGATGGCGGTGAGGAGCTGACCCGCCGGGCGATCGATGCAGCGGCACAGGCGTTTCCGGCGTGGTCTAAACGGACGGCCGGGCAGCGCGCAAGCTATCTGCTCGATTGGGCGGAGCGTGTGCTCGCCGATAAGGAGGCGCTCGCGCAGCTGCTTTCGCTGGAGCAGGGGAAGCCGCTTGATGAAGCGCGCGGCGAGATCGAGGGCGTTGCCGTTTATATCCGCTGGTATGCGGAGGAGGGCAAACGTGCCTACGGCGAAATCATTCCGGCATCGCGACCAGGGCAGCAGCTGCTGGTGTTCCGCGAGGCGATCGGGGTTGTCGGCTTGATTACGCCAGCCAACTTTCCGGCTGCGATCCTCGCGATGAAGGTGGCGCCCGCGCTCGCCGCAGGCTGCAGCTTTGTGTTGAAGCCCGCTGAGCAGACACCGATGATCGCGGTTGCGCTGGTGAGCCATCTCTTGGCGACAGGACTGCCAGCAGGCGTCGCCAATCTGGTCACTGGCGATCCGGCAGAGATCGGCAGCACGCTGCAGGCTGACCCGCGCGTGCGAAAAATCGCCTTCACGGGCTCTACGGCTGTCGGCAAGATTTTGATGCGGCAGGCGGCTGAAAACGTGCAGCGCTTGACGCTGGAGCTAGGTGGCAACGCCCCGGTGGTCGTATTTCCCGATGCCGATCTCGACAAAGCCGTGGATGGCATCATGGGTAACAAGTTTGAAAACTGCGGGCAGGTCTGCAACGGCATCAACTTGATCTATGCCCACGAGGATATTCATCAGGCATTGGTCGAAAAGCTGGCGGAGCGAATCAAGGCGCTGAAGGTGGCACACGGAACTGAGCCGGGCTGTCACATCGGCCCGATGATCGATCCGTCCTATCTGGATAAAGTGGAGACGCTGGTTAACGATGCGGTGGAAAAAGGAGCCAAGGTCGTGACCGGAGGCTACCGGATCATGGAGGACGGTTATCAGGACGGTTATTTTTACGCACCGACCTTGCTTGACGGCGTGCATGCCGACATGGAGCTGACCCGGCGCGAGATTTTTGGACCGGTTGCACCCGTCCTCACATTCACCGATGAAGCGGATGTGCTGCGGCGCTGCAACGACACGCCATACGGCTTGGCGGGTTATGTCTACACGCGAGATGCGGCGCGGATGTTCCGCATGATCGCAGGGCTTCAGGTAGGAAATTTGGCGATCAACGGCACCTCGCTTGCCAATCCGCAGACACCGTTTGGCGGCGTGAAGGAAAGCGGGATCGGCCGTGTGGGCGGGCATCAAGGGCTTGAAGAGTATATGGAATTGAAATACGTGGCGCTTACACTGGAGTGAGCGCCACTCCTCCTTGGGGGGCTTTTGTCTAAAAAATGAAGGAACGGGGGATGTTCATGTCTGATGTGGCGATTCAAACGACGGAAAATGAGCAAGGCACCAATCTGGGCTACAAGCAAGAACTGAAGCGCAGCCTCACTTTGAAGGACCTGATCATTTACGGCCTGATCACCATGCTGCCGATTGCGCCAATTCAGGTGTACGGCTTGATCGCGCAGGAAAGCTTCGGGATGGCTCCGCTGGTTTATTTGGTCGGGGTCTTCGCGATGGTGTTCACCGCCATGAGCTACAGCCAGATGAGTAAGGAGTTTCCCATCGCAGGCTCGGTTTATTCGTATGTGCAGCGAGGGCTCAATCCGCACATCGGATTCGTGACCGGATGGCTTATTGCGGTGGATTACATTATGGCGCCAGCGTTGCTGACCGCTTTTTCGGCAATGTGGCTGGGCAGCATTTTGCCGGGTGTCCCGACCTTTGTCATCATTTTCATCTTTCTTGCCATCAATACGTTCATAACCGCCCGGGGCGTCAGTCTAACCGCAAGAGCTAACACGATCTTCCTCATCCTGGAACTGGCGATCCTCGTGATCTTCCTCGGCTTTGCCTTCAAGTACGTTTTCATCGACGGGCACGGAGCCGGCGGTTTCTCGCTGGCACCAATCTTCCAGCCTGACAAAATCGATTTCCATTTCATCGCAAGCGCCGCATCCATCGCTGTGCTCGGCTTCCTTGGCTTCGATGTAATCAGCACTTTGTCGGAGGAAGTGAAAAATCCGCAAAAAACCGTCGGAAAAGCCACCGTCGGCGCATTGGTGATCATCGGCACGATCTTCATGGTGCAAACATACCTCGCTGCGCTGGCGCATCCGGATTACGCAGGACTCGACCCGGATATGGCCTTTTTCGACATCGCCCGCGAAGTGGGCGGCGATTTCCTTTATTACGCGTTCATTCTGATCGGCGTAGCGGCAGTCGGTATCGCCAATGCGCTCGCGATCCAATCGGCGATCTCCCGGATCATCTACTCGATGAGCCGCGACAAGCTGCTTCCGTTCTCCGGCATCTTGGGCAAAATCCATCCAGTTTACAAAACACCTTTTAACGCAACAATCTTTGTCGGCCTCGTCTCGTTTGTCGTCGCGTTGCTAGTCTCGATCGAAAACATCGTGCAGCTGATCAATTTTGGTGCACTCACATCCTTCATGGTGCTGAACCTGACCGTATTCGTGCACTTCTACCTGAAAAAAGGCCGCCGCGACGCCAAAGGCTTCGTGAATTATTTGCTACTTCCAATGATCGGCTTCTTGATCATCTTCTACGTCTGGTCCGGCTTCGATTGGATGACGTTTGCTGTCGGGACCAGTTGGCTGATCATCGGCGTCATTCTCGGCGCTGTCAAATCGAAAGGATATAAAGAAGTGCCACCTGTTTTGCGTGATATGTAAAGAAGGATTCGAGTATAGTTACCACTGCAGCCAAGGGATTTTCGAAAAAAAGTGAAACGCAAGCCTTTGACAGGGCCAACCGAGGCGGAGCAGAAAAACGGAACGTCTTTCGCGCCCAACATCATCCATGAGATACACCCGCCGCGCAGCGTGTGGCTTTTGGGCGCGGTTCCGTTTTTCTGCGGAGCCGTGCAGTCAATCCCCCAGAGGGTCCGGTCAACAGCGGCGTGTAACTTTTTTTCGAAAATCCCGGTACCTGCACAAAAGCCAAAAAAACCAGCCCATGAATCACGGAACGGGCTGGTTTTCCTTTTTCAGTTATCGATTAAGCGATGCTCCCGCTCAACAACGCTTGCAAGACGACAAATTCTGGCCGGAAAATGGGAATCAACCTCCTGACTTGATCATGTACATGCTTTATGAAATAGGCTCGGCTGTCTCTACCTGGCTTTGCTTGAGCCACGCTATAATCTGCTCGTTCATGATCGCTGCATGATGATGATAGACATCGTGGGAGGCGCCTGCGATGTGCGGGGTCGCTAGCACGTTGTCGAGCTGGATCAAGGCGTGTTCGCGCGGACCGGGCGGCTCAGCATCGAACACGTCGAGAATCGCGCCCGCGATCTGCTTGTTGCTGAGCAGCTCGTACAGTGCGTCGTTGTCGACGACAGACGAGCGCGATGTATTAACGAACAGCGCATGCGGCTGCAGGTGTGCGAGGAGCGTGAGGGACAGCAGGCCATGCGTTTCGGGGAGTGATGGCAGGTGAACGGTGACGATATCGCTCTTGGCAAGCAAGTCTTCCAGCGGGAGAGCTTGATACGCTGGAACCTCGCTTTGCTCCACATAAGGGTCATAGTAAACAATCTCGCAGGAGAAGGCTTCGAGCAGCTTGGCGATGCGTTTGCCAACAGCGCCAAGGCCGATGACACCGACTTTTTTGCCATGCAACTCGCTTCCTTGAAACTGTAGATACGGTCCGAACTGGTCGATCCAGTTTTCGCCCTTTAGCCACGTTTCCGATTGGCGGACATGGCGCAGCATGGTGATGATCGTGCCAATGACCAACTCGACGACAGCCTGCACGTTGCGACCGATCGTGCGGAAGACGGGGATCGCGCGTTTGGATGCAGCCTGTACGGCTACATTGACAGGAGTTGCGCGGCACACGCCGATGAAGTCGAGAGGATGGTCAGCAATGACCTCCTCTGTCACCTCATCGAGCTCCACAATGACGGCGCGTGCGTCGATACGCTGCAGCAGTTCGAGCAGTTCAGTACCAGTGCGGGCGCGGCCGAGCTCAGTCCACGGGTAATAGTGAACCGGGCCCAGCAGCTGTTCCAATTCGCGACGGCGCTGCTCGGGATAGGGGGCGATCAAAAGTACGCTCATCCGTTTTCCTCCTTTTACCCGACCTGCTTATCCGGCGTGCTTGCTTGCGCGGTACCATCTGCTGCTGTTGCGCTCGTCTCCAAATAATTGACGATCGTTTCTTTGTTGCGCTTGAACAGGAAGTAGGAGACCGCATAAATCGCCAGGACGAGTCCGATCCAAATCCACGACTGGGAAAGGAACGCCAAGAAAATAAGCGCGGTCACCGGGGACGTCAAAATCCCGAAGCTAGTGATCAGCAAGGTTTCGGCCGGAATCGTAACGCCGACGCCTTTTGCCACCTCTGTGAAAATCGGAGCGGTGTACGTGGCCGCATACAGGACAAGGCTGAACCAAATCGCACCGATGATGACAGATTTGAAAATGTTCCCGTTGGTGATGGCGACTGTCGCCTGGATCATAAACGGCAGCGCGATCAGGTCGACGAGCGGCAGAGCCTGGTTGCCAGGCAAAATCAGCGCCAAAATCACCATGATCGGAATCAGCAAAATGCCGGAAGTCAGCGTCGCCGTTTCGCCATAGCCCATTGCGTCGTTAACGCCCAAATACCATTCGCGCGTTTTGTCTCCCGACTTGCTATTCGACTTTTTCAGATTTTTCTTTGCTGTTTCCGTCAATGGCAAGAACGCTTGAGCAAAAATGCTGGACACTTTCGGGAAGATCACCATGATGGCGCTCGTCGCAATCCCGACGGTCGCGATTTGGCCCCAAGCTGCGAGCGTACCCAAGTTTTTTAGATTGCCAAGCAAACCGAGCAAGAGTCCGAGAATCAGGCCAAGAGAGATCGGTTCTCCGAAGATGCCCAGCCGTTTTTGCGGTGCTTCCGGACTCAGATTGATTTTGCCTGCACCAAGCTTGTTCAGCACCCAGTTGACACCGATGGCAAAGGGCACGCTGCCAACATGGTGAAGCTGGACGATCGTGACACGCGGGATAGGTGGACCATCTTTTGGCAAACAATTCAGAAAAGAGTAGGATGTAGAGGTTGAGCACGATCATGCACGCGATTGCGAGGAACATGTTGTTCGTAATCAGATACACCATCGATCCCCAGACCATGTACGAGTAGTTGTTCCACAGGTCGCCCGGCTGGAAAATGTTCGTCCAGCGAACGGCAAACAGGAAGATTTGCAGGACAAGCGCCAGGCCGAGGAAAATCATCCCCACTTTGGTGGAGTAGGCCACGATAGCGGTCGCTTGCCAGCCGATGTCGAAGACGGGGAGACTGACACCCGTGCTTTTCACCATGTTTTGTACGACAGGCATGATGATCGGAATGAAGGCATTTGTCAAAAGATTGAAACCAAATAGCCCGATACCTGCGTACAGAGCGGAATACAGCGCTTTTTTCACTTCCACTTTCATAACGAGCGAAATGATGATAATGACGACAGGGACGAATATGGGAACGCCAAACGTATCAAAAACATCCTTTAACGTTTGCAAAAACATCGAGATAAACTCCTCTCAGCGAAATGTCTTAGTTGGCTTCGGCTGCGCGAATCCGGGAAATCAGCTGGTGAACTTCTTCTAGGAACTCTTCCTCCTCCAATCCCGTTAAGAAACCGACGCCATTGATCACGGGAATCGGGATGTTGTCAGGGACAGGTGTCGTATTGACGACGAAATCATAGCTGCCTTGCTCTACATGTCCGAGTACCTGTGTCGGTTTTACTTCCGTTGTTGTGATGGTGATTCCGTCAGCGGCCAGCGCTTCCTTCAGTTTTTGTGCGACCATGGTCGAGCTGACGGTGCCGGAACCACAAACTGTTAAAATGTTGAGTGTTCTCATCGTTCTTCATCCTTTTCCGTATTTTTCTTACCGCGACCCATTCCGAATGCCATCTTTTTTTGATACTGTTCAGGAAATGAACGGGATGGTACTATTTTCTAGGTCACATTCTAAACATACAATTCCGATAAGTCAGCACTGAATAATAGGGTATTAAGTGAAAATGTCCTCCGTTCGCAAAAAAGCCTCTCCATTCACCTAAAGTCCAGGTGAGGGAGAGGCTTTTCCCGCATGGCTCAAAACTGCGAAAACCGCTGATAAAATTCTTGCCGCCGCTTTTCCATGTATTTCATCGGCTTGGTTTCGCGGAACGCTCTGACATCGCCCAGATCGATCGTGATCACGCCGATTTCTTCGTCATTGCCCGCCTTGTACAAATGTACACCGTCGGGGGAGACGATCGTGCTTTCGCCAAAGAAGAGGGTGTTTTTCTCGAGTCCGACTTTGTTGACGGCAGCGATGAAGAACTGGTTTTCCAATGCGCGGGCGCGCAGGAATATTTCTTGATACGGCTGGTAGGGGACGATATGGGCGTTGAGCACCATGACGACGTGGGCGCCTTGCAAGGCATACAGACGCGAAACCTCCGGAAACGCCATATCGAACGTCATCATTAACCCGATATTGCCCTGAGCGATCGGAAAGATGGGACAGGCTTCGCCTTGCGTAAATACCTCAACCTCGGGGCCGAACAGGTGGGTTTTGCGGTACACGCCAAGGCATTCGCCGGTTTTCTCGATAAAGGCGGCGGAATTGTAGATCCGCTCGCCCTCCCGCTCGGGAAAGCCAAAAATGACACCAATGCCAGCTTTTTTCGCCGCTTGCGAGATCGTGTGGATGCTAGGCCCGTCGACAGGCTCCGCCAGCTCGCGGATGCGGTTATCCACGAAATAGCCGGTCAGGAATTGCTCGGGAAAAAGCACGTAGTCGACCTCTTTGTCGATGCAGGAATGGATGGTCTCAAGCGCCCGCTCGAGGTTGGACTCTTTGTCGCCTGGTGTGACGCGCAGTTGGGCAAGCGCCAGCGTGAGCGTACTCATCATAAATCACCTTTTCTTTGACGGAATTGCTTCAGCTTCTTGGCTACGGTTGATTGGTCGATGCCTAAGGCCAGCGCGGCCTTGTATGTGCTTTTATGCTTGAGATAGGCCTGGGTGATCAGCTTTTTTTCCAGCTGCCAAATGGCTTCCTTCAAAGGGATAAGCTCATCGCCTGGCGACTGTAGCTCGCTCGGGACGGCTGCAATAGACTGGAATGCCGCAGGCAAGTGCGCAAGCTGAATCTCTGTGCGCTCAACCGTCACCACAAGCCGTTCCAGCATGTTTTCCAGCTCGCGGACATTGCCCGGCCAGTGGTAGTTGAGGAATGCCTGGATGACGTCGGGGTGGATCGTTTTGCTGGCGCGGTGCTTGTTGTTGTACTTTTTCAAGAAATAGCGGGCCAACCCTTCGATGTCTTCCCGCCGCTCACAGAGCGAGGGAATTTCGATCGGCACGACATTCAGTCGATAGTACAAGTCGTTGCGGAATTTCTTTTGCGCGACGAGCTCCTTCAAGTTTTGATTGGTCGCGGCGATGACCCGCACATTGATCGACGTGTCGGCGGCTGAACCGATGCGGCGGATTTGGCTCTCCTGTAAGACATGCAGCAGTTTCACCTGCAGATTGGGCGGCAGCTCCCCGATCTCATCCAGAAAAATCGTACCGCAGTTTGCCGCTTCGAACAGCCCTGCTTTGCCGCCCTTTTGTCCGCCGGTAAAGCTGCCGTGGGCATAGCCGAACAGCTCAGCTTCCATCAGCGCCTCGGGGATGGCGCCGCAATTGATCGAGACGAAACGTTCATCGGCACGGCTGCTGTAGCTGTGAATCAGCTTGGCGATCGCGCCTTTGCCCACGCCTGATTCGCCGAGCAGCAGGATCGTGGAGTTGACGTAAGATACTTTCTTGATGATGTCGAGAATGTTGATCATCGCCTGTGAATTGGCGACGAACTGCGTATTGTCCGCCAGGGTTTCCTCCGCAAAGTCAAACGTCTGCACCGGCTCTGGGGGAGGTGGAGCCTGGGCGGCCTGATCGCGCATGGATACGGCAAGGAGCGATTTTGTCTTGTCTTTGATGAGGAGGAAGCGAAGGGGAGGGGCATCCAGTTCAATCACGCCTTTGGACGTAAGGGTGTCGAGCTGCTCCCGGATCAGCTTGGTGAGAGAATCGACAGCATCGGGTTCCAGGACCGCCTCGATCAAGCGCAGCTGCGGATGGCTGAAGAGGAGTGGGCCATGCTGTTTCAACGGGTGAAGTAGCCAATCATGATTCAAGCGGATGTGTTCGAGCATGTACCTGCCTCCCATTGAAAAAATCAAGAAAAAAGAGGATGAAAATCATCATGATGATCTCGGTCATCATTTTGATATTTTGAGGGTGTGGCTTGCACCGTCTTTTGTTGGTTGGAAATGAAGCGATGATAAAATTCCTGTTTTTGTTCATTTTATCTGAAAATTACCGCTATTTTCAATCCGTTTTTTTGGCATGTCGATTGCTATGTAAGGGTAGTGAAATGATTTTACAGGGGGTGCAATCATGAAAAGAGGGACCGTAACGCTGCTCTTCTTTGCTTTTTGCTGGGTCATGCTGGGGACATTGGTCTTCCCGCCTGTGTTTCGCCTTATCAATCGGATTGAGCCATGGGTGCTGGGGATGCCGTTCGTCCAGTTTTGGATCATCCTCGTGATCGTGGCCATCTCGCTTGCTCTCATCGTGTGGTACAAAACGGAAGAAAAGAGGGGGGAGCTGTAAGATGAATGCTGCCATTGCGATTGGGATTATCGCGGGATTTATTTTATTGAATGCCATCATCATTAAAATTTTTCACAAAAAACAGGGAAACATGGAGGAGTTCGCGGTTGGGGGGCGGTCGTTCCCTTGGTTTCTCAGCGTATTCGGCTTCATCGGTTCCTGGTATGTCGGCTCGATGTACACCGGTTTTTTCGGCGATTCGGCGACGATCGGGATGTTCGCGCAGTATTTGGCGGTCTACTCGGTCGGGACAATGGTGACGATGTACATCATGGTGCGGCCGGTGTGGATATGGGGCAAGCTGCACAATTTGCAGACAAATGCAGACCTCGTCGCCTTGCGTTACAACAGCAAATGGCTGGGATTGTTCATCGCGATCACGACGTTCGTGTTCTGGAGCCCGTGGCTGGTCGTCGAAATCAAAACGCTGGGGTACTTGTTCAATGCGGCGACTTACAATACGCTGCCATTCAATCTCGGCATGACGGTGATCAGCTTGTTCGTCATCGTCTATTGCTGGCTGGGCGGCTCCCGCGCCACGATCATCGGGGATTTGGTCCAAGGCTTGTTTTTCACGGTGGTCGGCAGCATCACGATGATTTATTTGCTGAACAAAGCGTATGGCGGCATCGGCGCGATGTTCACGCAGCTGGCCGAGCAGGCGCCACAGCTTTTGGTCATCAATGAGCAGGTCGGCTATGGCGGTTGGAGCTCGGCGATCATCACGGGAGCGCTCGGCGGCATGATGATGCCCGGTATCTTTATTCGGCTGTACATGTCAAAAGGCGTGAAGGAGTCGAAAAAGTCCGTGCTGTTCGTGCCGCTGATCGGCGCATTGTTTACGATTTTGCTGCTGTGGCTCGGCCTCGGGGCGAAGCTGGTCAACGGATTTCCGCAAGATGCGCAAGCGGGAGCGTTCTGGATTGCCGATCATTTTGGCGGGCCGGTCGCTGTCGGGTTGATGGGGATTTTTGCGCTGGCGGCCAGCATGTCGACGATCAGCGCTGCGACGATGACGGCCGCGGTGATGATCGGGCGCAATTTCCTCGGACTCTTCAAGCTGCCGGAGGAGAGGATTTTCAAATATTCCCGTATGCTGACGCTGGTCGTCGGGGTGATCGCGATCCTCGTGTCGACCATGGAAATCTCGCGGCTTGTAGCGCTCATCCTGTATGTGTACGACTGCATCGCACAGGTTGCGGTGCCGATCCTCCTCGGTCTGTACTGGCGCCGCGCCACAACCGCAGGGGCTTTCTCGGGGACGCTGATCGGGATGGTTACGGTCTTGTTCCATGGCTCCCTACCGTGGTTGACGGCATGGGCCGGAGACTGGTCGGCGGGAATGGTCGGGCTGTTCTACAATTTGATTTTGTTCGTGGGAGTGTCTTTGCTTACAGCGAAGCAGGCGCATGTGGACCAGCTGTTCGAGCAATTGGAGAACTATCGGGATGAAGAAGACGAGGCAGGAGTGGCGGCAGCAGACATCAAGCTGGCAAAGTGATGCCGGTGATCCAATCGTAGGAGGGGTTTTGGCATGGGACAAAAAACTGCATTCATTTACGACGAACGTTATTTCTGGCACGATACTGGTTCGAGCGTGCTCTTTTTACCTCCGGGTGAATTTTTACAGCCGGATGGAACAGCAGAAAGCCCGGATAGCAAGCGGCGGGTGAAAAATTTGCTGGAGCGAAGTAAGTTCATCCGCAAGCTTACGGTAATGGAGCCGCGCTCTGCCACCCTTGAGGAAGTCGAGTCGTTCCATACGCCTGCTTATGTCGAGCGGATCAAGCGGCTAAGTGACAGCGGCGGTGGTGATGCGGGAGGCTTCACGCCATTTGGTCCTGGATCGTATGAAATCGCCTTGTTGTCGGCAGGGGGGGCAATCACCGCTGTGGATGCCGTAATGCAGGGGCAGGTGGACAATGCGTATGCCTTGACCAGACCGCCCGGCCATCATGCGCAGGCCGACTCCGGCGCAGGCTACTGCATCTTCAACAATGTTGTGATCGCTGCTCATCATGCCCGACGAACATATGGCTTGAAACGAATCATGGTGCTTGACTGGGATGTGCATCACGGGAACGGGACCGAGGATGCGTTCTATGCCGATCCCGATACGCTGTTCGTCTCGCTGCATCAGGAAAACAACTTCCCCAATGACCGTGGGTACATGGAGCATACCGGCGAAGGGGAGGGAATGGGGACGACGCTTAACATCCCGCTCTACGCAGGCACTTCAGACGCCGGCTACCTGTATGCGTTTGAAAAGCTGATCGTGCCGATCGCCGAGCAGTTTCAGCCGGAGCTGATTCTCATTTCGGCAGGGCAGGATGCCAACAATTACGATCCGCTGGCACGCATGATGGTGACGGCGGACGGTTTTCACCGCATGGCATCGATTGTGAAGCAACTGGCAGATCGGGTTTGCCAAGGTAGGGTGGTGGCATGCCATGAAGGAGGTTACAGTACAGCTTACGTGCCATTTTGCACCTTGCGCGTGATCGAGGCGCTGCGCGGCGAAGACAGCGGGGTGCCAGATCCGTTCCTGGTCAGCCTGGCCAACATGCCGCGCATCAATCAGCTGCTCCCGCATCAAAAGGAGCAGATCGACCAAATCGCCAGGATTCACACGGCTTATTGGAAAATTGGGTAACAGCAGCCCCCCCTACGCCGAACTGCAGCGAAGTGCAGCTCCCCATTGTCTTCTCGCAGCTTACGCACATAATAAAGAGAAGATAAAAGCGTTGCAGCAGGTCGCAACGGAGCGGAGGGGACGAAACGTTCATGATCACACTGAGCGCATTGGATCAATCGCCGATCGCGGAAGGCAGCACAGCCGTGGAAGCGCTGCAGCAGACGGCACGTCTCGCAGCAGAGCTGGACAAATGGGGCTACCATCGATTCTGGGTATCGGAGCACCATCACGCCGCACATCTGGCCGGCACAAGCCCCGAGGTGCTCATCTCCCATTTGGCCGCCAAAACAAGCCGCATTCGCGTCGGCTCCGGCGGCGTGATGCTGCCGCATTACAGCGCCTACAAGGTGGCGGAAAACTTTCGTTTGCTCGAAGCGCTGTACCCCAACCGAATCGATCTCGGCTTGGGGCGTGCGCCGGGCGGGATGCCCTTGTCGACGCGGGCTTTGCAGGAGGGCAAGGTACATGGCGGCATCGACCAGTACCCGGACCAGCTGGATGACCTTATCGATTATTTGCATGATTCCATCGGCGAAGACCATCCGTATTCTGGATTGCGCGCAATGCCATTGATCGAGACGGCACCGGAATTATGGCTGCTGGGTTCAAGCGATGAAAGCGGCGGGCTGGCGGCACAGCGGGGAGCGGCTTTTGCTTTTGCCCACTTCATCAACGGGTTCGGTGGGACAGATGTGATGCGCACGTATCGGCGCAGCTTCCGTCCGTCCGTGCTCGGAGCCGTCCCACGCACGATGGTCGCTGTTTTCGCTTTTTGCGCGGAAACGGAGGAGGAGGCGAACCGTCTCGCATCGAGTCTCGATCTAAGCATCCTGCTGCGTGAAAAAGGCATGGGCCGTCGTGGAGGTGTGCCGACTGTGGAGGAAGCGATGGCCTATCCGTATACGGAGCATGACAAACTGCGTGCACGGGAAAACCGCAAGCGGATGATCATCGGCACCAAGGAGCAGGTGAAGCAGCGGATTGTGCAGATGAGCGAGGAGTATGAAGCGGATGAGTTCATGATTGTCACGATCACGCACGATTTCGCTGCCAAGCTCCGCTCGTACCGGCTGCTTGCAGAGGCGTTTGGACTGCCGGGGGTAGCGGGAGCAGACGCGTAACCTTGACAGTTGCTGGCGAAAGCACGCCGACCGAAGATCAAACCGGCCTCAACGTGGGGGCTGGTTTTTTTCGTTACCGCTGTCGAGCGCAAAGCTGTGCTAAGATAAAAGCACAACGAAAGAGAGGACGGTGTGTATGAGCCAGGCTTGCAAAATCAAGTTCAGGCAGGATGCGCTGCGGGTGAGGAGCATGCTTTGCGCACATGATCCACTCGGCTTGATCCGGAGTGGAGCCTCAGCTGATGCGTATGACGTGTATGCGACCAAAACATTGATCATCTTGCACAAAATCAAAAACGGCCAGCAAACACCGGCTGACCTCCAAGTTTATCTAAATGCACTAGGCGACGGTGCTGCAAGCGATACGCTCTGCGCCGAGCTGATCGCAGTGGCAAACGGGCTCGATGATGAGTCACCGGCCGCCTCGCTCGATCGAAAGTAAATAAAGCCGCTCGCGACGAGGCAAATGTGCCAGTGCGAGCGGCTTTTGCCGCAGTGAAGCTAGTTTTGCAGATCTCTTGCCTTCAACGGCTTCTGGAACGTCTGCCGCAGCCCTTCCAGATTGACGAACACGATGCCGATAATCGTGATGACAGCACCCGTTGCCATGAACCATGTCACGGTTTCATGATAGAGGATCATCCCCAGCACCATCGCGATGATCGGGGAGATATACAACCAGGTGGAGGGGAAAACCGGATTGGTTTTGGCAACCAGCCAATAAAAGATGGTGTGGGCGACCATGGAGCCGAACACGACCAGATACAAGAGCGATGCGAGCGCCTTCCCGGTGAACATCGCTTGCAGCGTCTGCACATGAAGCGGTTCGGTGAACAGGGAGAGAAGAAGCAGCAGAGCGCCGCCATACATCATTTGGGCCGCGTTGAGGGCAATTGGCGATGTATCGGAGAAGCGGCGGATGACCCGCTTGGAATACAGAGCACCCGATGAGTAAAACAATTCGCCGAGCAAAATCGCCAGGCATCCGAACAGCCACAGCATGCTCGCTTTCATGGACACTTGCGGGAGCACGATGAGAGTCACCCCGCAAAGGCCGATCAGGCAGCCGACGACGGCATTGCGGGCGACGCGTTCGCGCAGGGCGGTTGCCTGCAAAAGCAAAATCATCATCGGCCCCGTAGCGGACAAGATTGCAGCAGTTCCCGATGATACATGCTGTTCAGCCCAGTAGAGAGTCGCGAACGTGCCGAATGTGAGGCCGATTCCCGTCAACAGCATTTCCTTTTGCAAAAGCAGCGAAAGCCGCGCTTTCTTTTTCATGATCATCCACGCTAACAGCAGTACGCCTGCCAGAAAAAAGCGCAGTCCCGCTGAAAAGAACGGCGGGGCTCCCGCATCGATCCCGACTTTGATCGCCAAAAACGTGGTTCCGAAAATTAAGCACATAATGAGGTAATTCAAAATGACCATGGTAACGCCTCCTTGGTATCGATTATAAGAAGGCGGGGACAGAACAGATCGTTGATGACAGAACAGATTGAGCGGAGATGAGGTATGATAAGGGGGGAGGGGGAGTCTGTGATGACTAAGGTTTTCTTATCCGGCGCGGGCAGCAAGCCGCTGTTTGAGCAAGTTTATGAATACATCTGCACGCGTATCCAGCGGGGTGAATGGAAGGATGACGAGAAGCTCCCGTCCGTGCGCGAGCTTGCCGCCGAGCTGGAGGTTCACCGGTTGACTGTCTTCAAGGCGTATCAGCTGCTAAAGGACGCGCGGCTCGTGTATGTAAAGGATAAATCGGGCTATTACGTACACCCCGGCAACCGGTTGCCGTTTCGCGACATCGATTCGCCGATCGTGTCGTCCTATATTCAAAAAAGCCATCTGTCCGAAATTCATCGGGTGCCCGCCACCTACCAGTTTTCCTACGCCCTGATCGATCCCAATCTGCTGCCGAACCGCTATTTTTCCGAATATGTAAAGGAGATTTTCGACCTGTATCCGAAGGTGCTTAGCTCCTATTCGACGGTGCAGGGGGATGAGGAGCTGCTCGAGACATTGTCCTGTTACTTTACGGATCGGCACCGTTTCCATCTGCCGCCTGAAGACATTATGATCACGTCGGGCTCCCAACAGGCAATTTCACTGGTGGCGCACATGCTGGTGCAGCCGCTCGATACCGTATTGATCGAACGCCCGACCTATAGTGCAGCAATCGATATTTTCCGACAGCAAGGCGCGCAGATTATCCCGATCGATATCCATCCGCATGGCTATGACTTGGATCAGCTGGAACAAGTAATGAAGCAGTTCAAGCCGCGCCTGTTTTACCTGAACCCGACGTTTCACAACCCGACGGGATATACCGTCCCCGCCGCGCAGCGCAAAAGGCTTGTGGAGATGGCGGAGGAGAATCGTTGCTTCCTGGTCGAGGATGACCCGTTTCATGACATGTATTTTCAGCAGGAGCCGCCCGCGCCCTTGTTTACCTATGGGACGGAGGGCTATGTCATCTATATCCGCAGCTTCAGTAAATACATCGCACCCGGTTTGCGGATCGCTGCCATTTGCTGCCGCCCTGTGCTGATGAACCACCTGTTCGCGGTCAAATCGTTGGCGGACAACGGCACCCCGCTATTGAACCAGAAGGTCTTCCACTATTATTTCACGTCGAAGCGGCTGCAGCAGCACATTGAAAAGCTGCGCATTGCGCTCCACATACGTAAAAATATACTGGAGGAGGAGCTGGCCAAGACGGATTGGAAGTGGCACAGCCCCGCCGGCGGTCTCAACCTCTGGGTCGAGCTTCCGGATACGCTCTCGCTGGATGCGCTTTTGGCGAAAAGCATTGAGCAGTCCGTCTCGTTCGTCCCCGGCTCCATCTGTGACCCGGCGAAACGCGCGGATTCCTGGATACGCCTAAGCTACTCGTACATCAACGAACAGCTCCTGCGCGACGGTGCGAGGCGGCTGATTCGGATCGCCGACGAATTGGAGCGGGAGACAAAACGATAAGGCTTCAGCACGCAAAAAAGAGCAGCTGTCCGATTACCGGCAGCTGCTTTTATCGTCTCCTTTGCCGTTCCCGGCGTACATAATAAACGGTACAGCAGCCATAGATCAGTAGCAGCAATGCCCATTGCCCCAACGTCATGCCAATGTCCTCCTTTTCGCTTGCACAGGAATGGGCTGATCGCTGGCGAAAAAAGCACCGAACAGCTTGGCCCGCTCCGCAAACAAAAGCCACATGCACATGCCAGCAAGCACAGCGGCGATGTCGAGCGCTGGAATGCCAAAGGCGTAGTCAATCACCATGATATTGAGCGCAATGGGCAGGCAGCAGGCCGCTCCCAACGTTGCTGTGCGGGGGATGACGAGCAGGATCGCCACAGCGAGTTCACCGCAGGCGATAAACAGGTTGTACAGCGGTGAATAGCCGAAAAAATGCCAGGCCAGACTCATCGCCGAATCTTTGCTGGAATCGAAGACGAATGGCCCGGAGGAAAACTGCCCGGGAAAAATTTTGACCCCACCATAAATCAAGTAGTTGACTGCGATGAACAGGCGAAACGAGGTCATAGTGATGCGCTTCCACAGCGCGATTGCACTCATATGCTATTCCTCCTTGTCATACAAAAAACGGCTGCGCAGCTCTTCAGGCAGCAGCGGGCATTCGTCCGCAGCCTTTTTTCCCGCGAAAGCATGTCTTCTGTGTTCAAACCATCGATAACCAACATCCCGGATGGATCGCGGGACGATCCAGAGGAAGCTGAGCGCCCGCCATGAGCCGCCCAGTCTCCGGCAAATTTTCAGCACGGCATCCGACTGGCTGTAGCAATAACTGGACTCAACCAGAAGAACGGAGTCCGGCGCTTGTCCGGGCAGGAAAAAATGCTGGATAACGGATTGGCCGAGCGGCGACTGAAGCGGCGCGAAGCGGAACCGGCCTTCCTTGTCGCGCTCCATGATCAGACGGACCCAGCGATTGCAGAACAGGCAATCGCCGTCAAACAAAACGACGGACAACCCGCGGGCTGCCCAAGATTCGAGTGTGGTATACAGCGCAGTAGCAGGCACGAAATTTGTCTCCTTTTCCAAATAGTTGCTTTGTAAAATATACAGTAATTATGGGGATTTGTTCCAGTGGTTTTCCTTACAGTTGCCTTACGGTTTTGTAAGGAAAAGGGAGAACGGTCAGGGAAAATTTCGCAAGCTGTTGTAAAATAGAGCTTCGTTAACCATACAAAATATGGTATCATGCATGTAACTATTGTAATTTATTTTGTAAGTTACGAAATCCATGAAAAAGGGAGTGATAATGATGTTCATCCGATTCATAGCGAATCATATTCCACTAGGAAAGAAGGAAAGTCATGACATCATTCATTGTTCGCCCTATCAAACAAGAGGAATGGGAAAAGTTTGCCGCAATCGGGTGTGCACCTGAGCATGTGGCAGGCTGTCAGCGCTATCTGGAGCAGATGCTGGCGGCAGGATCGATGCGCATTGATTGGTGTTTTGTCGCGGAGGAAGCGGGCCAGCTCATCGGACGTATTGCGAGCTGGACGTTGCCATCGGTCGGAAAGCCGCTTGATTTCGTTCTGCTCGACTTACCGTGGGAGCGGGAGGATTATTTGGCGATCGGCTCCGCATTGGTGCATGAGGTAGTGGCGCTTGTCCGCAGCCTAGGAGGGGAGCAGGTCGGTCATGTGTTGGATACGCCGGCTGTGTCGCCCCAATGGCAGCATCATCCTGAACGGCGACAGGCGTTGCTTAGTCATCTCGGTTTTCAGGTCGAGCGCAAAACCAACCGGTTCGAATGGAACTCCGCTGTGCAGGTGGGTGAACCCGCTTCCGGGAGTACAGCCGCGCAAAGGGCTGGCGAGCTGCAGTACCGTTCGCTTGCGGACGTGGGCCAGGATGCATTCGTCCAGGCAGTCATGCGGGTATCGGAGGGGACGTTTGACCAATACATTCGCGAGGAGCGCGAGCGGTTAGGCGCTCTTGAACAAGCCAATTCGTTTTTTACCGAGCTGCAGCACATGACCTATGAGCCAAACTGGTGGCAGCTTGCCTATACGCCCGGTGGCGAGCTGGTCGGGCTGATCATGCCGACACAGACCCCTGGGTTCGCCACGATCGGCTACATCGGCGTGGTGCCGGAACAGCGGGGGAAAGGGTATGTCCATGCGCTGCTATATCATGGCACGCGGATTTTGCTCGACAGTGGTGCCGTGGTCATCCGAACGGATACGGATATCGATAACGTTCCGATGGCACAAGCGTTCCTCGCGGCAGGGTACCATCTCTTTACATCACGGAGTGAATATTTGGTCAAAAGCTGATCTCAATAATGGCGAATAAAAAGAAAAGGGACAGAGGAGCAAACATTCAGTTGCTCTTCTGTCCCTCTTTTCGCTTTGCTAAGCTGCATCCTGCTGAAGCTTGGCCCGATTTTTGACAAACGCCTCAATGTTTTGAAACAGACGGGCGACCAGAATGGAAAACAGCCCGGTGCAGAAATAAACAACAGCAAGGTAAAGCAGCGAGTACCATTTGTTCGTAAACAGCCACGCCAGATCGCCATACTGCCCCTTCACCCATTCATTCAGCAAAATGAGACAGGCGGAGTGAAACAAGTAAATGTAATAGGTGAGCCCCTTGTGGAATCGGATCTTGATCACATCGACCAGCTCCAGCAAAAATACCATCATGACCAAAAACGTCACCACACAGGCAAAGACGAAAACGAGATGGACCGCAACGAACAGCTTGCTCGACATCACGAAATAGGCGGCGCTCGATGTGGAAATACCCGTGAACAGGATCAAAACGGCCTGTTTTTTGCGAAGCAAGGGGAGGATCGATTCGCGGTACCAGTAAATCATATGCCCCAGGTAGAACGTGAAGATCCACGACGGCAGCATGTGCCGCGTCGTCAAGCCCAGCCAGCCTTGGTGCAAGTAATTGATGTATACGTACTGGACAATCATGAACACCCAAATGAGATAAGGAATGTTTTTCTTGGTGATCCAATTGCGGAACACGTACGCAAACACGTAATACTGGCAAATCATGAAAATGAAATACAGATGGGCCCCGGTTTTCCCGAGCAGGATGTTGATGAAATCCTCACGGGTATGCGGCATGCCATTGTGTAGCAGATAGTGATACAACACGCCTGAGAGCAGAAACGGGATGTAGATGTAAATCAGCTTGCCCGTGAAAAACTGGCGCCAGGTCGGGTTTTTCTTCTCGAATGAAAAAGCCGTGAGATAGCCGCTCACGATCGTCAACAGCACGGTGCCATACCGGCTTAGTTGATTCAGCGCAAGGACCCAAAACGGACTGGTAAAGTCAAGCACATCAGCTGTAAAGTGACCGACCACCACTAAGAATGAGGAAACCAGCTGAATGAAGAAAATCGCTTTGAGAATCTTGGAATCGGTAATCATCGCTATTCTCCATTTATTTTTATAGTGATGAGGCGTGAAGTAATTGTATCGAGCAATTATTAGAATAACATTAGGAGTTGCAGAATTGGGAGCATGTAACGAAATTGGGAGGTTCCACCCAGGAACTTCGTAGCAGGAGTACGGATCATTTTCATTGAAACTAATAAAAAATATATGATTGATTGATAAAATTATTAATAAAGGAATGATTGGATGAATCATCGTGTTTCCAAAGTTGCCGCTATGCTCCTCGGCATTTGCTTGTTGCTGTCTGCATGTTCCGGAGGGCCATCTGGCGACGAAAAAAGCGGGAGCAGCAGCTATTATCCGGTTAACGAAACACATGCGGTGAAATACAGCTTCCCAAACCGGCCGTTTGATCTGGATGTGACGTTGGAAGGCTATGGCTGGCAAAACGGAAAGTTTTATCTCGTGTTTCACAGCAAAGATATCATTGGAAAGAGTTACTCTCCCGTGTCAAAACGGCTTGCACCGCGGGTGATGCTTGGAGGCAAAGCAGTGACGCTGAGCGATTTCTTGTGGGAGGAAGGGGCCAGAGAAGTGTACAACGAGAGCGTTTATCGCTATGCGTGTACGGTAAAAAAAGCGGAGATGATCCCGGAAGGAACAATCCCGGATGAAATTCACCTCGATAATGCAAACTTTGTTTTAGAGAAAACACCGCCCGCTGCAGAGGTGCTGAATGCCCCGGTCATGATGGAGGAAGAAGATCGGCAGCTGCAAGGCTCCGTTACTATCGACGGCCGAATCTATGCGCCGACAAAACTGCTGGTGACGGCGGACAAGCGAGAGCTGACACTGACGGTAACAAGTCAGCGAGAAGGAAAGGAAAGCAGGAACAGACGTTTTTTGCTTATGGATGACAAAAAGCGGATCTACACCTTCACCGATGCTTCGTTGCCCGATACATTCGCTGCCGGAACCAATACGTTTTCCTTGCAGATTGTTGAGCAGCTACCCAAGGATGCAACCGGGCTGCAACTGGTCATTGCAGACGTTGAGTTGGTTCAATCCGATTTGTATTCGATTATTGCGGAGCAGAAGTTGCGTGTGCTGTAATGTGCGAATTTGATGAAAGGAACATTAGAAAGGCACTTAACAATTGTAAGTGAGTCGGGTATAATAGGCTCACGAGATAAAAAGGAGTGGATTTGCCATGACACAAACCAGCCAAAACCAGACTGCGATTGAAGTAATCAAGGAACGTCATTCCGTTCGCCAATACGAGTCGGGGGTAAAAATTCCGGAAGCCGACCTGCAAGAAATCCTGTCCCTCGCTGCCAGCGCCCCATCCTCTTGGAACCTGCAGCATTGGCGTTTCCTCGTCATTCAAGACGAAGCAAACAAGCAAAAGCTGCTGCCGATCGCATACAACCAACAGCAAGTCGTTGACGCGTCTGCTGTCGTGATCGTGCTGGGCGATTTGCAAGCGAACCTGGTTGCGCCTGAAGTCTACGCAAGCGCAACGCCGGAAATCCGCGACATGATGGTTAAGCAAATCGAAGGCGCGTATGCCAACAACCCGCAGCTTGCCCGCGATGAAGCGATCCGCAATGCTTCTTACGCTGCCATGCAATTGATGCTCGCGGCAAAAGCGAAAGGCTACGATTCCGTACCGATGGGCGGATACAATCCAGCTGCACTGATCCAAGAATTCAACATTCCGGAACGTTATGTACCAACATTGATGCTGCCGATCGGAAAAGCCGCGAAAGCAGCTCGCCCAACCGAGCGCCTTCCGCTCGCACAGCAAGTCATCAACGAGCGCTTCTAAACAGCCAAAAAGATAAGCGAGCGATGGAGCAAATCCGCCGCCCGCTTTTTCTTTACGCACGCACTGCACCTGATCGACGAGGGGGAAACCGTAATGCTTATGGTCCATGTCTATTTTCATGTGAAGGAAGAGCACATCGAGGCATTCAGAGAGGCGACACTGGAAAACGCGCGCAACAGCATCCAGGAGCCGGGAGTCGCCCGCTTTGATGCCTTGCGGCAGCAGGACGATCCGTCCCGCTTCGTTTTGGTCGAGGTATATCGAACGGCGGAAGATCAGCAGAAGCATCGGGAGACCGCGCATTTTGCCAAATGGCGGTCAGTGGTGATGGACATGTTGGTGGAGCCGTATACGTTAGTCAAATACGAAGGCCTGTTCCCGGCCGAATCGGTCTGGTTGGGGGACGGGCAAGATCGGGCATAGCCTTACAAGTAACACACCCGTTACGAGCAAAAAGAGCACCTTTACGCCAATGATGGCGCGGGGCGCTCTTTTTTTCTTTGGTCTACAGCTGATTTAGCAGCCGCTTTGCTTCCAGATATAAGACGTAAACGAACTTTTTCGGGTTGATTTTGGCTGTAGAAGAGGAGGTGTCCGTCTGGTTTTCCAGCTCCAGCATTTTTTTGCGCACCTCGGTGAAATCAAAGAATTTGGACGCATAGTTTTCAAAAATCGGATTGGCGTAGTCGGTCAATCCGAGAGAAGCCAAGTGGGAGAGCGCCTGCGAGATGGCCCGTCGGATTCGCTGCTCCGATGCCTTTACTTCCTTTTGCAAGGCTGCGCTCGTCGCGTCTTCCCCCAATTTTTTGACTGCCACGCACTGATACAGTTCTTTCAGTGCCGGAAACTGCTTTTCATAAATGGCAGCTGCTTCGGGGCTCGCGATGTATTCGAGCATGTCGAGTAAGTCTTTGCTGCCGCTTTCGCCGATCATGCCAAGCTCGCTTAAAACATGCTTGCCTGCCGTGCGAATGGATTTTTCTGCGGGGATAGCCGGTTTGGTCTCAAGCGATTTGCCCAAATTCAACGCGCTAAGCGACCGTTGAATGTCCTCCACAGACCGCTGCAGACGAATTCGCTCGCTCACCTTTTGGATTACGGTGATCACCTCCAGGCGGTTGATCGGCTTGGTGATGTAATATTCAATCCCGAGCGAGTAAGCTTCGGCAATCATCTCTTTCGATTCGATTTGCGAGATCATAATAATTTTTCCCGCGAAAAACGGGGCGATCTGGCGGATGGTTTCGATGCCATCCTGAATCGGCATCAAGAGATCGATCAGCAAAATGTCCACCTGCTTGAGCGCAAGCAGAGATTCATTCACAAAGGAACCGTCCTCCGCTTCTCCCGCAATCGTCCCGAGGTCAGTATCTTCGATAATATGGGTGAGCATTGTACGGACAGCAGGATCGTCATCCGTAATAAAAAAACGCATGGGAATCACCCCCTTTTCTTCGTTAAATCGCCGATCCTTGCAGGCTGCTACGTAGGTTTGCAGATGATTTGCTGCATCGGTAGCTTGACCGTAAAGGTCGTCTCGCCGGGAACGGAGTCGACTGTCACATGCCCATTCAGGCTGTCCACAACTTCTTTCACATACGTAAGCCCAATCCCGGTGGACGGCTGGCCGGTCAAGTCGAATTTGGTTGTGAAGCCGGGCGTGAACAGCACCTGCGGATCTTTTGCCTTGATTCCCGGGCCGTTGTCAGTGACTTGCAAAATCACCCAGCTGCCTTCCTGACGGATTACAATGGCGATGCGGCCGCTTTCGGGAATGGCCTCGATGGCATTCGTCACCAGATTGTTCAGCAAGGAGAGCGTCGTATAAATCGGAAAAGGCGTCTCGGGCAAATCGCAGCGCCAGTCAATCTCAATCTCCTTGCCCACCAGGCGGGCGTATTTGAGGTTGGCTCGCACGGCGATGCGCCCAAGCTCGGCAAGCGGCATTTCGTCCGTCGCATTTTCATTGGAGATCATTTTGGACAGACCGGCATAAATCCGCTGGTTGTCCTTTTTGATTTCATGCACCTGACCGGCGATATGGAGCGCAGTCTGCGCGAACGCCTCGGACTGGCCCAGCGGATGCTCCTTTAGTTTACGATAAAAATCATAGCAATTTCTCGTGATTTCTTCCGAGTGGCGCAGATTTTTTTTCAGCAAAATGGATTCCTCGTACAAATCTGACACGAGCATCAGGATGTGGGCGTGGCGCTTGCGCTGCTGGGCCTCCAACCGCTGTGATTGCCTCAGCTCAATCAAGGCGAAAAAGCTGAGCACGAAGAAGCTGCGCAGGATGGCAAACGCCGTGATTTTACCGAGCGTTGCGATGGTGAAGATGTCGCTCGCTGGCTCGCGCAATAGCAGCTCGATGATGTTGCCCAAAATCTCCACGCCCGTTCCCAAGAGACCCACCAGCAACGGGCGATGATGGAAGCGGTTGATGCGAAACAGCGAATAGAAGCAGCCGAACGATAGGTAGAAAAAGAAGACGGGGACTAAAGAGAGCAACGAGCTGGACGCGGAAAAGCCTTCGGCAGCATAAAACCAGTCCAATCCAAACCGGAAGAGCACTACCGCAATCCCGACGGCCAGTCCGGACAAATAAGCCGGGATGCGGGGCAGCCACAGCAAAAAGAAAAAGAATGCGGTTGTGCCGAAGCTGACCCGAAAATCATTGGTAAACGGGTAAAATTTCCACTCGCCAGCTAGCGGGACGACGACCAGCATTAGCAAAAACATGTAGAAGGTTTCTCTCATTGCATACACTCTTTTCGAAGAAATCGTAGAAAAATCTTGGAATTTGCAGATTATTCTTTAACGAAATATAGATTTATGTAGTTTTTTATAGGTATCCGCTTACATTTAGACAATATCACCATACTTGCGCAAAAGCAAAGAAAGGGGACCTTATGAAAAAATACGGATTAGCCGTCCAGATTTTGATCGGTCTGGCACTTGGTATTCTTGTTGGTGCACTCTTTTTTGGAAATCCATCTGTTGAACAGTATTTACAGCCAATCGGCGATATTTTTATTCGTTTGATCAAAATGATCGTGGTTCCGATCGTCGTCGCTTCACTGGTCATTGGGGTTGCCAGCGTCGGAGACATGAAGCAGCTCGGGAAAATCGGCGGGAAAACGATTCTGTATTTTGAAATTGTCACGACCATTGCGATTGTTGTGGGATTGCTAGCATCGAATATTTTTCAGCCGGGTGTCGGCGTCGACATGAGCCACCTGGCGAAAACGGATATACACTCCTATGTGGAAACGGCGGAAACTGCCACACACCACAGCTTTATTGATACATTCGTTAACATCGTACCGAAAAACATTTTTGAATCGTTAGTCAAAGGCGACATGCTGGCGGTCATTTTCTTCTCCGTCCTGTTCGGCCTCGGCGTAGCGGCGATCGGGGAGCGGGGGAAACCGGTTCTGGCCTTCTTTGAAGGGGTTGCCGAGACGATGTTCTGGGTAACGAACCAAATCATGAAATTCGCGCCATTCGGTGTTTTTGCCTTGATTGGCGTAACCGTTTCCAAATTCGGTTTGAGCTCTTTGGTTCCATTAGGAAAGCTGGTTTTGCTGGTGTATGGCACGATGTTCGTGTTCATCGTTCTCGTTATGGGCGGTATTGCAAAAATGGTGGGGACAAGCATTTTCGCGATCATCCGCATCCTCAAGGACGAGATTTTGCTGGCATACTCCACAGCGAGCTCGGAGACCGTTTTGCCGAAAATCATCGAAAAGATGGAGAAGTTCGGCTGTCCAAAGGCAATCACATCTTTTGTTGTGCCGACCGGGTATTCATTTAACCTGGACGGATCGACACTGTACCAAGCGCTAGCTGCGATTTTCATCGCGCAGATGTACGGCGTTCACCTGTCGATCGGCAGCCAGATCACACTGATGCTGGTGCTGATGGTTACCTCCAAAGGGATTGCGGGCGTACCAGGCGTTTCGTTCGTAGTCTTGCTGGCGACGTTGGGTTCTGTCGGTATTCCGCTCGAAGGCCTTGCATTCATCGCGGGTATCGACCGTATTCTCGACATGGCGCGCACCGTCGTGAATGTTATCGGCAACGCGCTGGCTACAGTGGTCATCTCCAAGTGGGAAGGCAAGTATGACAGCGCAAAAGGAAAAGTGTATCTGCAAAGCTATCAAACCAATAGCCGCAAAGCAGCATAAACAACAAACAGCCACCCGAATGCATAACGGGTGGCTGTTTTCTTTTGGACGGCGCTTTACCGGTACGTGTCGTGGATAGGCTCGAACACGGTTTCGCCGGAATCGCGGACGATCACGAAATTGTCGATGTTATACAGGCCATGCAGGCATGCGTTATGATGAGCCACGATTTGTTCGGCTTGAAGCGCTTCGCTGTCTGTGGTCGAATGCCCGTCGCGCACGAGTGTCACGTCATACCCGAGTGTTGTGGCCCGCCGAACGGCCGAATCGATGCAATATTCCGTTTTGCAGCCGACGATCACCAGATGGTTGATCTCCATCGTCTGCAGCACATCGTGGAGGTTGGTGTGAACAAACGCATCGGTCGCTTTTTTCACCACGACGACCTCACCCGCAAGCGGCGCGAGCTCAGGGTGAATCTGGAATTCGAGCGCGTCTAGGGGAGCGACATCCACGTCTTGGACATAGAGGACAGGGACGGAGCGCGTCCGCGCCTGTTCGATCAGGGAACGGATGGTGGAGACAAGCGCCGCTGCTTTATGGACCGGGCCCGCTTTCGGGCCGTCGATGATTCCGATTTGCGTATCAATGACTAGCAATGCCGTTTTTTTATCCAATGTCGTTCCTCCTGGTTTGCAGGAAGAAGCCTGGTTACACGCTTCCTCCTGTTTTTTGTTGTTCTCCAAGCTTTATGTGGAAACGGGCGGTCGTGTATGATCTCATTCCCCATCAACTCCCTTTGGAAAAATTGACGTGCACATCCTGATTTTGGATGACGAGCCTTTCTTCAGTGTAGCAATTCTCGCCTGGAAAATCTGCATTTTTCCAGACTCTAACTAAAAAATAACGAGTGTAGAAGCGCGACAGCCGTTTGGCCCGAGCAGCAAAATTCCGGATTCGTCGAACCCGTCGTTCATTCAATACGCGGCAACCTGGTTTTACGGCTCACGGGAATGGCGTAGCGGACTGGCGGAAGCGTGGTTTTGGGCGTTACCGAAGGTGGTGAGGGCCAATCGACGCCAGCAGCTGGGCACCTTTTGCAGGCACGAACATATGCTGTGAAAAAAACGGTTTGGAGTGTTTTGCAGATGTGGGATGAACAGAAATTGCTTGAGGTGGTTCGCAAGCATCTGCCGCCGACAGCAGAAATATGCCGGGAGGACGACTGGGCTCGTCGCGTATGCGTCCGTCTGGAAGATGTGGACGGCGATGGGATGCAGGAGATAGTGGGTACATACCACTTGGAAGGCAACACGTACATTATGGGACTGAAGGTAGATGAGTCAGGCTGGCAATTGGTCGCCAATCTAATCGGCAGCCACCGGTACCCTCATGATTTTCACCGTGGTGGTGCTCCTTATTACTGGTATTATCTCGCCGAAGCCCAACTCAAGGCGAATATGCCGCAGCAAGCGGTAAAATCGATTGAATCCGGATGGCGATTAAAAGAAGCCGGTCCATCGCGTGAATCTTGGCTGGAATTGCTTCAGCAGGTGCGCATTGAATTGGTCAGGCAAACGGTGAACCTGTTTCCGGCGTCGGTCAAAACCGATCGGGGGACGAAATGGGGTTATATCAATGATAAAGGACAGCTGGTTATCGATCCGCGCTATGATTACGCCGACGATTTTCAGGAAAATGGCCTGGCGATCGTCACGCTCCTGGATAAAAACGGGTTGATTGATAAAGACAACAAGTACGTGATTGTGCCGAAATATGATACCATCACACGGTTTTCACAAGACCGCGCCGCTGTCGTCGACGCCGCTGGCTTCCATGTGATCAATGATAAAGGTGAGATTTTGACCGACAAGCCGTACAGCTTCATTGGCATGTATCAGGAGGGCCGGGCGTTGTTTTCGCAAGTCGATCCCCAGGGCACGAGCCATTACGGTTATTTAGACCGGGAAGGCAAGGAAGTGATTCCCGCCACGTACCAAAGCGGGACTGACTTCCATGAAGGGCGTGCAGTCGTGCAGGCAAGGCCGAATGAATTCATTCTGATTGGCCGCAACGGCGAACGACTGCACACATTCTCGTATGCCAATGTCGGGCAATCGGGAGACGGTCTCCTCGCTTTTCAGGAGACAGAAAATGGTCCGTACGGGTATGTGGATGAAAACGGAAACGTCGTGATCCCCCCTCGTTACTTGACCGCGCAGCCTTTCGAGAAGGGGAGGGCCATCGTCAATGCGGCGAAAGATTTTGCGGAGAACAATCAATACGGCTTGATTGATAAAAAAGGAACGTTCCTCATTCCGGGAGAGTACAACGATATCCATTCGCTGAAGGAAAACAGGGTGGCTGTCGGCAAGGCGAGAGATCCGCAGCGGCCTTACCTCGGCTCCAAATTCGCTATTGCAGATACGGACGGCAAAATATTTACCGATTTTCTTTACAATGAAGTGATGGAATACCAGGACGGCAAAGCATCCGCCAATGATGACCGTCATACGTTTTTCATCAACCGCGGAGGGCAAATTGACCGGTTTTTCCCCATGCTGGAGGGAAGCGGCACGCTGACCCAAGAAAACGATCTGGTCAAAGCGCTGATCAACCAGCGCGTCTCGTACTATACGCGCACCGGCAACCCCGTCTGGCGGCAAAATACGGTGATCCCGCTGACCGATCAATACCGTGTCAGGGAAGAGCTGTTTAACCCGAACAAAGACTACATCGTCTACTATCCGCGGGTCGAGGGCATGGCCAACAAGGACGCGCAAAACAAAATAAACGATCGGCTCAAGGACATGTCGCAGGTGAAGCCGATTCCCGCCAACGAACAGCTGGACTACAGCTATTCGGGAGACTTCTCGGTCGAGTTTTTCCGCAAGCAGCTGCTTGAGATGTTGCTGGTCGGTTACAATTTCCCCTTTGGCGCTGCACATGGTATGCCGACGCAGACATACGCGCACATCGATCTGGTAAAAGGAAGAATGTATCAGCTCAAAGACCTCTTCAAACCAAACAGCAATTATGTGAAGGTACTGAGCGAGATCGTCGGGAATTTGATCAAGAACGACCCGCAGTACTCCTACGTCTTCCCAGGTAGCTACAAGGGCATCAAACCGGACCAACCATTCTATGTCAAACAAGACGCGCTATATCTTTATTTTGCGCCGTACGAAATCGGGCCCTATGCCGCAGGCTTCCCAACCTTCCGGATTCCGTTTGCGCAAATCATGGATATCATCGATACTGAGGGCGATTTCTGGCAATCGTTTCATTGAAATCAGCGAAAAAAGGATGGGGCTGTTATGTGGGCTTCATCCTTTTTATTTTTTGGGGGTATTCGGAAATGATCGTGAAAAGGGGCTTATAATTCGCCCTTCTCCAATTTTTCAATCAAAGTGGAAATGTCAATACCACGAAGCTGTTCGCCATGCTCACGAACCACACCGACAGGAGAATAATATCGAACATTTATGATGCATGATCGTTTTTTGCTTTAGCGTGATTAGTCAAAATACCACTTGCTATAAAAGAGAACAACGAACCGGCAAAGCATATAGCCGCAAATATGCCTACGGCGGAAAAACCGTTATATGTCGCATAAATCAAGCCGGCGAACCAAGAGCCGAGTGTTGTCGCAGCGTACATGATCGAATTGGCCAAGCTAGAGATCGTACCACGAATTGTCGGATTTAATGAATTCAGCATTCCCATTATGAGTGGAAAGACGATACCCATGTTTGCGAATATGAAAAAGTATATCCCTTCGAAGGACGCAACCGATGGCAGGAGAGGCAAAGTAATAAAACATGCAACAGAGACGAGAATGCCCACAACCATCGTATTGAAACGATTCAACATTTTGATCACATAAGCACCGCTAAAGCTTCCCACTAAATTCCCTAGGCCAAGAAAAAACATGACATACCCCACTTGATCAACCGAAAGATGAAAGCGGTCCGTCATCCATTTTCCAATGAAAGAAAAGGCAGCAAAAAATCCACATTGAAATAAGAAATGAGCTAGAAAAGCTCTTCTCGCGATTCGGCTTGTCAATAGCGGGACGTATCTTTTAAATATCGGAAGCTTGGTTCTTTGGTCTTGATTCGGTTTCATTTCGGGCAAAGCATAGGGGATGAATATCGCCACCAACAACGAGCACGCACCGATTGTAAAAAAAGGATAAGACCAATGGGTTGCAGCAAGAAGACCTCCAATCGGTATGCCGAACGCTTGGGAAGCAGCCAAGCCTGCCATTACGATTCCAGAAACTTTGGCGGTCTTTGCTGCAGGGAACAGAGCAGGAATAGAGGCCCAGACTTGCGGCGCTGTGAATGCTGCGCTGACTCCGGCTAAAAATCGGAATAAAAACATCGTCCAAAATCCTGTCGCAAAGCCGCATAAAATGGTTGAAACCGAGAAGCAAACCATGCCGGAAACCATTACTTTTTTGCGATCCCATCCATCGGAAAGCGGTCCGGCTATTAGAGCAAAAATGGCATATCCCAACGCATATGCACCGACCATCCAACCGGCATATTCGGTCGGGATATGAAACAATTTCTGAAGAGTGGGGATGAGTGGAGAAATCAAAAATGTATCCGTACCAATAACAAACATAATGAGAAAAAATAAAGCTGCTAATCGAATCATGAGATTCATCTTCTCCTATCGTTATTAGTTTCGTTGTTCAAAAACTTTTTAACTAATGAAGAAAAAAAGAATTTCTTTCTACAACGTATCAAGAAATCCCGGCAAGTAAGATTCAAAGGTCTCCATGTCGATACTCGTATACTTCGTTTGAGCTTCTTTTCGTACCTTAATCAGTTTCGCCTCCCGTAAAGTACGCAAATGATACGAAGTATTCGACTTCGAAGTATTGCAAATGTCCCCAACTTCTCCGCAATTCATCTCCTTTTTATTGGCGTATAGAACTCGTATGATCTCCAATCTTGTCTCATCAGCTAATGCTTGAAACATTTTGACCCTGTGCTCATTATTCAATGGTTTTTGAGTAGTCATAAAACCATTGTACTAAGATGTTGCTACAAATCAAGTCATATTCTCCGATTTCTAAGTGAGATATTTTGAGGTACGAAGTTACCCCCGCAGCAAAGGGATTTTCCGAAAAAAAGCGGCACGCAGCCTTGGCAATGCCCGCCAGGCGGAGTGGAAAAAGGGAAACGTCTTTCGCGCCACACATACTTCCATGAGATGCTTCCGCCGCGCAGCGTGTGACTTTGGGGCGCGGTTACCCTTTTTGCGCGGAGCCGTTCTCCCCGATCCCCAGCAGGCATTGTCAGAGCGCAGTGACGCTTTTTTTTGGAAAATCCCCGTCCCTCCACAATCGTAACTTCCGTGCGCCCTTTCCCCTCAGATTCATGATAAAATGAGAAAAATCGCTAAGGCAAAGGCTGTGTAACAAGAAAGGTAACGTGTGTATGATGAAAGCTATTTCTACCCGGACCAACAAACGAATCAGAATCATCTTGATTGTCGCCATTATTTTGAGTTTGTGCTTCATGTCCGCAAACATTTTGCTGACCTATGACAGTACGATTCGGACGGTAGAGATCTCCATTGCCACGCAAAGCATGAAAATGGCGGCCGACATCGCCAGTGAAGTAGATGTGGCCAGCTTTGAGCGGTTCTTGCAGAAGCCGACTTCCGAGAGCGAGGATTTCGTCAAACTGAACCGGTTTCTGAACGACTATCGCAAAAAGATCGGGGCCAAGCATGTGTACATCGTCACCATGGACGATCAGGGCAAGAGCCGGGTCATGATACTTGGCATTTCACCCGAGCTTGCCGCCCAAACCTATATCGGCGAGCCATGCACGCTCACGCGGGAGGAAGCAGAGCCTGCGTACCATGGCGCGACTTTTCATACGAGCATTATCCACGACCCCAAATACGGCAACTACATGACTGCAGGCGCTCCGCTCATGAATGCGAACGGACAACTGGTCGGAATCATCGGTATTGATACGGGTGTTGAGCTGCTGCAGCAGATCGAACAGAATGCGTTGAAAAATAGCATTTTTCACATTTCCGCCAACTTGCTGATCCTGATTTTGATGGTGGTCAGCTATACCGTTATTCGCCGCTGGTATCAGCGGGAGACGCTGCGGGTTGTCGGTGATTCAGAGCAAACGTTCCAGCGCGAGTTCCGCTCCATATTGACATCGATTCAATCGATCCGGCATGATTTCGCCAACCATTTGCAAGTATTGTTCGGCCTCTTGGAACTGAAAAAATATGCGCGTGCTCAGGAATATTTGAAGGGGTTGCAAAGCGATGTTAAAGTCGTGACCCTCTCGGCACAAGTCGCGAATCCTGCTTTGCTCGTACTGCTGCACTCGAAAGTGGAAAAGGCGCGAAGGCAGCAGGTCGAGCTGGAGTTCCAGGTGCCGCCGGAGGAAACCTTTGATGGGGTGCTTTCCTCTGACATGATCAAAATTTTATCCAATCTGCTCGATAATGCGATCGATGCCGCGTGCGGTGGACTGGAGGAAGAAGAACGGTGCATTTGGCTTACCTTGAAAAAAGTCGGCCAGACGTATCAGTTCACGGTGGAAAATACCGGGGGCACCATTCAGGCAGGCGAATTGCAAAAGATGATGCTGGGAGGCTATACAACAAAACAGACCGAGGAAGGGCAAGCGCGCGGATATGGACTGAGCATTGTGCGCGAGGTTGTTAGCAAATACGCCGGGGAAATCAACGTGACCTCTGCAAAAGGGCGGACATGCTTCGCTGTCCTGCTCTCCATTTCGGAGAGGCAAGGTTGAAAAAAACGGCAGGGGCGTTTCAACGACGAAAAGGAGGTAGTGGGGAAGCATGCACAAGCAGCAAATCAACGTTTTGATAGCCGAGGATGATGAGCTTCAGCAGGAGCTGCTCGAAGGGTATCTGGCTCCTTTGGAAAACGTCCGGATTGCCGCCAAGGTCAGCACGGGCGATGAGCTAATCGCAGAAGCGACGCTGCGGTCCGATCTGGACGCGATGATTATCGACCTCAATCTGGGGACAGGCCGGGGAGGCTTGGAAAGCTATTCGATCCTCAAGCTGCGAGGTGTCCATCTCCCCACGATACTCGTCACCGGAATGGCCCCGCACGCCAGCGTCACCTATGATCTCGGCATCGTCGACATCGTAGAGAAGCCGTATACCGCCCGCAGACTCAGGCAGGCGATCGACAAGCTGCGCAACCATATCGCCTACCAAGCCTTCATGCAAGCGGGCGGTCTCTATGTCCCGATCATCAGCGACGAAATTATCCAGAAGACGCCCGCCGACATTCTGTACATCGAATCGATCAACCGGACGATTTTGGTGCACACCCGCCATGAAGCACTTGAAAGCAAAATCCCGATCAAGGTGTACGAAAGCTATTTACAGGACAGCTACTTTTATTTGACGCATCGCTCGTTTTTGGTCAACATGAAACAAATCAGCCGCATCGAAGGCAGCGACATTTTTTTCGATCAGGTGCACGGCGAGAAAAAAGCGCTCATCGCAGAAGACAAGACACACGAGATCGTCTCATATTGGCACAACCTGCAAAAATGGTTGTAACGTAAGGCAGTGGCTTCCGCTGCTTTTTTCTTTCCTTCAGCCTGTCAATCCCGACTCGTATTGACAAATCCTCTCTTGTTTCGACGGAATCTATTTCAAAATTTTCTGAAACAAGTCTACTATAAAAACGAGGACTACTTACGTTTTTCTAGTACAGGGGAGGGGTTCGGCTTGCAAAACAGCCAGTACAAACAAGAATTGAGACGAACGCTGACATTCAAGGACCTGGTCATCTACGGCATGGTGTTCATGGCGCCGCTCGCACCGATGCAAGTATACGGGGCAGTAGCGCAGCAAAGCTTCGGGATGGTGCCGCTCGTGTATGTCATCGGTGTCATCGCCCTGATGTTCACCGCTTTCAGCTACAGCCACATGAGCAAGGAGTTTCCATACGCCGGGTCTGTCTATTCGTATGTGAGCCGCGGGCTGAACCCGCATGTCGGCTTCATCGCCGGTTGGCTGATCCTGGCCGACTACATTTTGTGTCCCGCACTCTTGTATGCGTTTGCGGGTGTGTGGATGGCAGGCGTTTTGCCGCAAGTGCCCGCGTTTGTCTGGACGCTCATTTTCGTTGTGTGCAACACATTGATCAATGTACGGGGCATCACGATGACAGCCCGGGCCAATTTGGTCATGTTCTGGATGCAAATCGTCACTTTGGTCGTCTTTTTGGGCATCGCTGTCAAATTTGTGCTGATCGACGGGCATGGCATGGGCGGCTTCAGCCTGGCACCACTGTTTCAGGCGGACCACGTCGATTTTGGTTTCATCGCGACTGCGACATCCATCGCCGTACTCGGCTTTCTCGGCTTTGACGGTATCAGCACGCTCGCTGAGGAGGCGCGCGATCCGGTGAAGACGGTCGGCAAGGCGACAGTTTTCTCGATTTTGTTCAGCGGCCTGCTGTTTTTGATCCAAGTGTACATGGCGGCATTGATTCATCCGCAGTATGAAACGCTGAACCCGGATATGGGCTTTTTCGAGATCGCCAAGGAAGCGGGCGGGCCTGTGTTTTACACGATTTTGATTTTGATCAACGTGATCGCTGTCGGAATCGCCGTGACGCTTAACGTGCAGTCGGCCACCGCTCGTGTGCTCTACTCGATGAGCCGCGAAAATCTGCTGCCGTTTGCGCAAGTGCTGGCCAAGATTCACCCCAAATTCCAGACGCCGGTTAATGCGACACTGTTTTGTGCGCTGCTTTCCATCGTCGTAACGTTCAGCCTGTCGATTGAGACGCTGTACAAATTCGTGACGTTCGGCGCAATCACCGCTTTCATGATGCTGAACGCCACGATCATCGTCTATTTTTACGGTAAAAAGCGTATGCGTGGAGTGAAAGGCTTCCTCACATATGCGCTCACCCCGTTCATCGGGCTGCTTATCACGGGCTATGTCTGGTCCGGCTTTGACAAGATGACGTTCATGGTGGGAATCGGCTGGGTACTGGTCGGCGTCGTGGTCGGCTATGTGAAATCAAACGGCTACAAGAAAGTGGCGCCTGTAATCAAGGAACTATAAAAAGGAGGACAACAGCATGCGTTTGCAAAATAAAATTGCGATTGTAACAGGAGCAGCGAAAGGGATCGGGGCCGCGATTGCTATGCGGTATGCCGAGGAGGGCGCGCGCGTGGTTGCGACGGATATCAGCACGGCTGGCGCCGAGGTCGTCGCACAGATCGTGGGTAATGGGGGAGAGGCCGTCTTTTTCCAGGCCGATGTGTCCAAGGCGGACCAGGTGCAGGAGCTGATCCGGTTCACAAAAGAAACGTACGGGGTGCCGTCCGTTCTGTGCAACAACGCCGCGATCAATGTGCCAGGCTCGGTCGTAGAGCTGGATGAAGAGGTGTGGGACCGCACGATGGAGGTCAATGTGAAGTCGATGTTCCTTACGTCCAAATACTGCGTGCCGGAAATGATCGAAGCGGGAGGCGGCTCCGTCGTCAACATGGCGTCTGCCAACAGCTTTGCTGCAGAGCCGCGGCTTTCCGCGTATGTGGCCTCCAAGGGCGCCATCCATATGCTGACCAAGCAAATGGCGCTTGATTTCGCAGCAGACAATGTGCGGGTGAACTGTATTTGTCCGGGATGGGTGGATACGGCCTTTAACGATGCGCATGCCGATTTGTTTGGCGGCCGGGATGAGGTGCTCAAAAGCATCAGTGAGTTCCAGCCGATCGGCAGAACCATCCAGCCGATCGAAATCGCCAATGTGGCCGTTTTCCTGGCGGCCGATGAGTCGTCGGCGATGACGGGAAGCGCTGTCGTTGTAGACGGCGGATTGACATCGAAATAAACAACCCCCGAGAAAATCAGAGACTTGAAGACCGGCCGAACCCATAGGTCGGTCTTCTTTTCGCTTACGTTTATGCCCCGCAGTGCCTATTTTATATTTGCCTTGATCCCCGCATTTTTGAGCGAACCGATACTGATGATGCTGACGGTAGGATTGATGTTCACCTTCGCTTTGGAAAAGGCCAATCCCCAGTCATGTTGCACTTGTTTCCACTCGTTGTAGGAAAATGCACGAGCATAAATGCCGAGCCCGATTGGGTCCAGATGCTGTTTTTGCAGTTTTGTCACAAGCGCGTCCATCTCTTTCTTGATTTGATCAGCAAGCGCCTGTTCCAAACGTTTTTGGTCTTTCAGTGGATTGGCATTGACCAGAACCTCATTGATGACAATCCGGAAATTGAAATGGAGATCAAATTGGAAGTGCCCATCAAGATAAGAGGTTTTATAGGTGAAACGGGTGTAATCGATCAAAAAGCTGATGCTATTCCTGAGCTGTCCCTTTTTCTTGAACAAATGTTGGGGAAGCTCAATGTTCATGGAAACCGGATGTTGGATATCCCGCTGCAAGATCAGCAAGTAGGTGCTTTCTTTTGGATTGAGTGTGTCGGCATAAAAGCCTTTCTTGGTTAACAGGGAAGTGCCCGCGATGTTCAGTCTGTTTTCAATTAATTTCATTTCTGTCAAATACGGTGTGATGCCCTTTTCGTAATATTGATGGTAAAGCGTACGGACAGAGGTAAGGACGGATGACTCGCTTGTATGAGCCGATTGTACTAACTCACGCAAATAAACCGATAAACGCGGCTTATCTGCTACATTTATCGCTATCACTTGTTTAATCGGGGTGTCTACCAAGACAAGATCGGCCTTGAGCGAGCTTTTGGGATCGCGGAACACAACATCCAGCAGCTCAAAAATGCTTTTCTGCTGGAGCAGTTTTTTTGAAAAAATGATGTTTTGTATCTTTCCTGTCGCGACGACACCAATCGCCTCGTCCTCAAGGTGGTCTCTGCCTTCACGGAGGGATTTGGAGTGAACATGCATAATCTCCGTTTTCTTCTTTGCCTCTCTGCTGAATACCGGGGCAGCGGTATAAATATCCAAACTCCCATCTTTCGCCAAATCGATCCCATACGTCAAAAGCAAGGTTATTTCATCCAGCTTCATTTGTCCAAGGCAACCTGACAGCAGTAGCGTAAACGGGAGAAGGATTGCGAGAAGTCGAATGTTCATTTGTTTTGCCTCCAACGTGTTGGATCGATGGCTACGACATACAGCCATAAAAAGACAGGGAAAAAATAAGCCATGATCGTGCCGAATTGAGAGCCCCATTTTTGCAGCTGGCTAACTTGGTGAAACGTAGGGTTAAAGGCGAAGCTCAGTAAAATGAAAGCAACGGTAAGGACGAGAAGCGGTGGGCGATGATCTTGTTTGCGCAGAAGCTGGTTGATGCCCAATACAGCGATGAACAAGTAAGGAATACCGCTGGAAGCGATGACAAACAAATAAAACGCTGAAAAGATGATTTCAATTCGTTCCACAAAAGAAAACTCGAGTGTCTCGAAAAGATTCAGCGTTGGCCAAATATAGGTGACAACCTGGTCAGGGCTGAATCGGATGTAGCAGACCAGCGTGATCAACAGAAAAACCAGCATGGAGATGGTGTTCGCGATAATGATTCCGCGCGTGGCCCGTTCCTTTTTTTGCAAATAAGGGTACAGGATAAAGGCAAACTCGAATCCTAAAAACGACAGGATGGTTTTCGGGACAGCCTTGAAAACGGGCAGCCAGCCTTCCTTCAAGATGGGCAGCAGGTGGATGAGGTGTCCCTGTTTTAACGCAAAGAAAAACAGAAACAGCATCCAGATCATGAAATAGCTGATGAATTCGGCAAAGCGCCCAAGCATCCTGATTCCACTCGCAGCGAGCATGTAAGCGGGAATCGAAAATAACATCACAAGATAATAGTTTGCTGTCTGCGGCAGCACCCAGGTCTGGGTAACATGAACCTCTACAAAAACGGAATTGACGTAGGAGAAGAGTGCAAACAGAATGAACACAAGGGAAAAAGCTGTACCTAGCCATTTACCGAAATAACGGGGAAGGAGGCCAAAGATCGTCTCTTCAGGATTGCGTTTCATGATTTGGATGATCATCACGCTCACTGCCATCGCAATCAGCCAGCCCAGCACAATGGAAATCCAGCCGTCCGTACTTGCTACTTCCGCCAAGTCCGAAGGCATCGTGAGAATCCCGACGCCAATCTGGGACTGCACGATAAAAAACACGTACTGCAAATAAGTGATCTCGTATTTTTTCATTTGGAATCATCTTTTCTACGATTATTGCCCTGCCGAGTGGTTTGCTGGGGGCGATTGGCGACCGGCCGCTTCGTCATCCACTGAATCGGCAAGCGGATGATCGCGTCTTTCCAATCAGAGAAGCGAACGGGCGCAAAGGGACTTCCGTATGGCGTTCCCAACGATTCCAGCGAAATGAGATGGAGGATCAAAACCATCAACCCGACGACAATGCCAACGAGACCGAACATGTACGCGGCAATCATCATAGGAAAGCGGAGGATTCTCACAGCTGCCGACAGGTCGGCATTCGGCAAGATAAAGGAAGCGATTGCGGTTGTCGCTACCACGATGACCATGATGTTGCTGACAATGCCCGCTGATACAGCCGCTTGTCCGATGACGATGCCGCCGACAATACCAACCGTCTGGCCAATTTTGGAAGGCAAGCGCAGTCCGGCCTCTCGCAGCATTTCCAAAGCAAGCTCCATGAGGATCGCCTCCACAAACGGAGGGATCGGCACCCTTTCGCGAGATTCGCCAATCGAAAGGATCAAATCGAGCGGAATAATATCGTAGTGAAACGTGAGCGCTGCAATGTACAGGGCAGGTAAAAAAATTGAGACAAAGAAACCGGCATATCGCATCGCACGGATGAAGGATGCGACGATCCAACGCAGGTTGTAGTCATCGATGCTTTGAAAGAAGGATGACAATGTCACCGGGCCCACCAATACGCCTGGGGAGTGATCAACGACCATCACGATTCGTCCCTGAAGGATTTGGGAGGCAGCCGTATCCGGGCGTTCCGTCGATAAGAACTGGGGAAACGGTGTAATCCGATTGTCAGCGATTAACTCTTCCAATTCCCCTGTCGTAATAATGGCATCAATATTGATATGTTGGATGCGCTCCTCGAGTCTCTTCAACGTTTCCGGATTTACTACATCTTCTAGATACAGCAGCGATACTTTTGTTTTGCTTCGCCAGCCAACGACCATATCTTTTATTTTTAAATCCTGATCGGGAATGAAAAGGCGAAGCAGCGAGATGTTATACCCGCTCGATTCGATGAACCCGAGATGGGAACCTTTTAATGCAGACTCCGTTTGCGGCTCTGTATTGGATCGCTGCGGCCATCCTGGCGTATTGAGTATCAGGCAATAGGGTGCGCCATCGACGAACAGCACGCTTTTCCCAAAGAGGATGGATTCCTTGATGGCTGCCCAGGTGGAGGCAGTTTGTTTCAAGCCTACTGGCAGTTCCAAGTCAGACAGCTCGGTGAACGAATGGGTTTTGAACAACAAAGGATGAAGGATGTTGTTGTTGATGATGTCGTTGTCGACGATCCCATTTAAATAGACCAGCAGGGCAGTGACGTTAATTCCACTGATCACAAAAGTGGAAGTGATCAGGTCGGGTATATCATGAAATATCGTCTGCAGTCTCTGGCGGTTCTCGGACAGATCGGGACTGATGTGCTCATTGTCCCCTCCGTGCAGGAGCTGCTGAATGGCTGATTTGCGAATCCGTTTATAGAAAAGCCTCATCGAGTTATCTCCCGAAAGAAGAGAGTGGTGTCACTATGCTTTTAGATTTTGTAGTTTGCCCGTATTTATTCCAATTGACGGCATTCATGCCAACGTCGCCCTACGAAATAGACGGAAAAGGAAAAAGAAGCATGCTGGTGCAGCGGCATGCTTCTTTCTTTTGGGCTGAACTCACAGCTTGTCGTCAACAGGGACGCGTTTACGCGGCGAGCGAGAGTGTAGCATGCGACCGGCGGCAGCCACGAAGGTTTCCAGGGCGCCGACCGAGGCGAACACCAATTTGGCGCCAATGATGCCGGCCATGCTCGTGCCGATACCTGTGGACAACAAGCTGATTGGTTCGTTCACGGTGCTGAAGATACCGTATACGCGCCCGCGCAGCGATGGTTGGACCGTCTGCTGAATGATCGTGTCGGTTACAATCGTATTCATCGTCGCTGTAATGCCGAAGATGAGCCAAAGCGATACGACCACGTAGAGATTCGTACTAAAAGCGAACACAATCACCAGCATGCCGTCTATCAATAACGTCAGCAGAAACAGCGGCAGTATGCGGATATAGCGAAGGCAGGCGCGAACAAGTAGCGCACCGGCCAATCCGCCCGCGCCAATTGCGGAAAACAGGTAGCCGACAATCGCTTCGGTCTGACCGTAATGACTCAGGTTTTGTTTTACATGGATGAATAGGAGTGTGCCTTGCATTGCAAAAACAAACGTTACCAGCATCGAGACGATTACCAGGTACGTGAGCGCAGCATCCTGCCGGATCGTTTTCCAGCCTACGAGCAATTCTTGCCAACCAGTGGAGGTATCGCTTTCCGATGGTTTGTGAGGTTGCTTTGTTCGCGTAGGCGTGCGTACGAACCAGACGATCATTGTCGCAGCGATTGTCAGAGCGCCGGCAATTAGAAATGCATGGTTGGCTCCCAGCAACGCAATGAGGAAGGCGGCGATCGGCGGCCTTGCGATGAGTGTGATATTGCGCAGCATCGAATCGAAGCTGTTGGCATCGACGAAGTGCACCTCTGCCACCAAGGATGGCTGTAATGCCTTCCTGGCCGGCAGATACATGGCAAAGGCGATCCCATTGAACAGCTCCAGCAAATAAATCTGCCACAGCGCATGGGCAAAGTAGAGGGCGGTTGTGCACAAGCCGCTGGCGAGAAACGAGGTGAGGATGATGGTTTTGCGGTCAAAGCGGTCAGCTAGGATGCCCGCGATGGCACTGCAGGCGATCATCGCGATTGTTTCGAGCATCGTCAGGATGCCGACATGGAACGGATTGTCACTTAGCGACATCACTAGCGAAATCGTGCCGAAATAGGTGATTGTTTTTGCAGTGCTTTCTACATAGACGCCGCTCGTCAGCAAGATAAATGGCTTCGTAAGTCCATTTTTCATGGATATCCCCCAAAATAGCTAGAATGCGCGTACTTCGGGGGAGTGTGCAATCAAGAGAATCATCGTCGGGTCACCTCCTTTTGCAAATGAGTGTTTTTTTATTATGGTAATAAATCTGGAATGTTTTTACAACGACAGAAGGCGCCTCTAGGGCGCCTGCACATATTTCGCGCGGTATTCGTGCTCCAAGATGCTCATGAGGATGGAATCGTGGTACTGGTGGTTGTAGAACAGGGCTTCGCGCTGCAAGCCTTCCTTCACGAATCCCACTTTTTCATAAACATGCTGTGCGCGTGCATTGTAGGAAAAGACGTTCAGTTCGATGCGGTGCAGGTTGAGAATACCGAAGCCGTAATCGAGCATCAGCTTCATCGCTTCCGTGCCGTACCCTTTGCCCTGGAATTGCTCGCTGATGGCAATCCGGATGTTTGAAGTTCGGTTCATGCCGTCGATGTCCTGCAGCGCAATGTCACCGATGACCGTGTCATCCTCGCAGAGTGCGATCAGCAGCAGGACACAGGAAGAGTCTTGCGATTTCCCGTCGATATAGCGTGAGATTTGTTCCTTGGTGAAATGCTTTTGCGTTCCAGTTAAGCGCCTGACCTCCGGGTGATACAAGGTGCGGTAGTACAATTCGCTATCTTCCTGATTGAGCGGGCGCAAATAGACGCGCGCGCCTTCGAGAAAACGCACGGGACGATCTGTTTCGTGTGGCACGTTTGACATAGGGAAAACCTCCTGAATAATGTATCCTTACTATAATGAAATGGTGACTGTTGGAAAATGAGCAGTTTATAATAAATTGAAAGGACAGAAGAGGAGGAGCCAGGCGTGTTGATTGTGCCAGTTTTGGAGGGAGATGATGATACCCCTCATTACGTACAGCTCTATCGATTTTTCAAAACGGAAATCGCCACGGGCCGACTTTCTGAGCAGACGCGGCTGCCTTCTGTCCGTAAGCTTGCCGATTTGCTCTCGCTGAGCACAACACCGGTCGAGACGGCGTATCAGCAGCTGGTGGCGGAAGGCTTTATCGGAAGCAGGCCAAGGCAAGGGTATTTCGTGCAAAAGATGCCCGAGCCTTATGCGCAATTGGGCAAAGGTAAGCCGGAAGCGGTAACAGCGCCTCCACTGCTGCCAAAAGGCGCGTACGAATATAACTTCCATTTGTCCAAAAATGATTTCAGCGTGTTTCCGTTCCAGACGTGGAGGCGGCTTGTGAATCAAACAATCCAGCGGGAGCAGCAGGACCTGCTGTTTTATGGCGATCCCCAGGGGGAAAGCGGACTGCGGCAGGAGCTTGCCCGCTATTTGCGCCAGTTTCGCGGAGTCGAGTGCGTCCCTGATCAGATCGTCATCGCCGCCGATCAATATGTGCTGCTGTCGTTTTTGTCGTTGCTGCTCAAGGAGGAGCACGCTCGAATCGGCATCGAAAATCCCAGCTATCCGCTGCACCGCTCCACCTTTGCCCATCATGGACTGGAGGTGGTGCCGATATCGCTTGAAGATGACGGCATCTCAATCGAGGAGCTGTATCAAAAAGGAGTGCGGGTCGCTTGCGTCTCTCCTTCCCACCAATACCCAAGAGGGATGATCATGCCGATTTCCCAACGATTGAAGCTGTTGGAGTGGGCGAAGGAAACAGCGGGACTGATCATCGAGGATGATTATGACGGAGAATTCCGCTATCATGGCAGGCCAATTCCGTCTTTGCAGGGGCTTGTGCCGGATGCACCGGTCGTTTATCTCGGGGGATTCGGGCAGGTGGTAGCGCCGGCGATGTGCATCTGCTACATGGTGCTGCCGCGCTTTTTACTGGAGCGGTATCGGCTGCTGTATCGCCAGCTTTTGTTCGAGCAGTCCTCGTCACCGTTGAATCAGAAAGTAATGCAGCTGTTCATGGAGAAAGGGCATTTTGAAAAGCATGTCCGCAAAATGCGGAATGTGTACCGGAAAAAACACGATGTGCTCATCGCAGCGATCCAGAAGCATTTGGGAGAGAGGGTGGAAATCATCGGGAGGGACGCGGGGTTCCATCTGCTGCTTCGAGCCAAAAGCCCGCGCACAGAAGCTGACTTGCTGGGCAGCGCAAGGCAGGCGGGCATCAACCTCGCCTCCGCGGCGTACACCTGGTTTGGACCCAATCAGGAGGAACGCAAAGAATTCCTGATCGGGTTCGGTGGAATTGATACGGATAAAATTGAGCCCGGAATCAAGCTTCTTCGGGAGGTATGGTTCGATTAAGGCTTTTGCACTGGGCGTTTCTCGATTTCTTCACTTACGACAAAAGCCAGATCGTCATTGCCGAAAATAGACAGCACGCCCAGCAGGGTGGCGTCAGGGATTTCTTCCGATTCTTCAATCGGCACGGTGAGCTCTGTCATTTGCTTCAACAGCGGGTTTACGTGTTGGGTAGGATAGGCTCTGCAATAGAGCTCCTGCGGGTCGAGCCCGTTGTTGACACACCATTGTGCGAAAATCAGGATCATCATGCCTTCATCGCGCTGATAATTTTGAATCACCTGTTCTTCCATTTCTTTTTTGTTCATCTGAATGCTCCTTTGTTTTTGGCCAACAGACCTGTGTCTCCTATTGTAGGGAAGGATAGGGACTCCGGCAAGAAAAGAAAGGCAGTGGAGCGTATGGGCAAAATTAGGAACACCCCGCTGTAACGGCGGTGAAAGCGGCTGAGAATCGCGTCTGCTGCCAGTTTTCGGTAGAGGGTCACGCCAACTTGCTTTTCACTTCCAGCTGTGGTAAAGTTCAACTATAGCCAACGCTTTGATTCACATATTGTAAAGGGTTGACATTAGATCGGATTGTACCTTTTACAATATGTGAATTTTATTTTCATGGAATAAAATGATCATGTTACATTAAAATGTTGGAGGTATTTGTTCATGCAAACAGGTACAGTTAAATGGTTCAATGCTGAAAAAGGTTTCGGTTTCATCGAAGTTGAAGGCGGCAGCGACGTATTCGTACACTTCTCCGCTATCAAAGGCGACGGTTTCAAAACTTTGGATGAAGGCCAACGCGTTCAATTTGACGTAGTTCAAGGCAACCGCGGCCCACAAGCTGAAAACGTAACAAAACTGTAAGACAAAAACCAAGCTGCCCGATACAAGCAAGTAAAGGGCAGTTCTTCTTTTGGTCAGACATAATCAAAGGGGGGTCTTCATGTTTAATGGTAAGAAGTCGATAGAGGAAGTTCCGAAGGAAAATACGCCGATCTGGTCTTGCACGAAAGAGGGTTGTAACGGTTGGATGCGTGCTAATTTTACATTCGAGCATCTGCCGGCTTGCCCATTGTGTGCGTCCCCGATGGTTAGTGACAGCAAAATGCTGGCGCCGCTCACCAACTATAACCCGATTCAAAAACAGGAATAGTCGACGGCAGCTAGAACAAATAAGACCGCAATCCGAATGAACATCGGATACGCGGTCTTTTTCCTTAGTTTTTCTTATTCCACGTGGCGGAAGCCTTCCTCATGCAAATAAAGCGCGGCTTCCTTATACGATTCGAATGCGGATTCAAGATGAGCGCCGTCATACAGATTCCACAGCTCGTTTTCACGGACCAACAGGAGAGTGTGGCCTTCCTTGTTGCGCCATGTCTCTTCTTGCGGCTCTTCCGCATCCGCTCCCCCCACTTCTTTCGCAGGCGGCACATAAGGCGGCTGGGAGAGCATGTGGATCACTTTTTCAATCAAGGTGCGCAGGTCATCGGCGGAGTAGTCGCGGATGTTGACCATGCCTTTGTCGTCCTTTTGATACCCTTTCAAGTGGCCGGCGTAAACGAAGCCGTTGCCGTTCGGGTGAAGATGGTAGACGACATTCTTTTTCTCATGGAGACTCTCTTCATATTGATAATTCAACCGGCCCAGTGATACCTTCTTTTCCTGCAATTCCGGGAATGAAGCGATGATCGCTTGTTTTTCTTCGAATGTAAGCATGGATTCCTCCGTAACGATTATGGTGGTGATTCCTTTATTATACCATAGCAGGGAGTGCGAACACATGAATGGACAAAATCGCAATGACATCAAGCCAGGGCTCTCGGTTAGCATTGTGCTGAAGCAGGACCAGCGTACGGGAAAGCTGACGCGCGGCATCGTCAAGGACATCCTAACCAATTCGAGCACACACCCCCATGGCATCAAAGTGAGGCTTACGGATGGACAAGTAGGGCGGGTGAAGGAGATTCATCCCTCCTGACAGCCTGATGCGTCCCCGTTGCACAACCCTTCAGCTCTGGACGAACAGAGGAAGGAATAGTACCATCAAGACAAGCGTAAATACGATGAGACTGCAACAGGGGTGTTCCGCATGGCCAAAAAAGGTTTGACGATCGGGAAATTAGCAGCTCCCTTTCGCCTGGATTCAACGCAAGGCATCAAAACGCTGGAGGAATACAAGGGCAAACCGCTCGTGATCGTGTTTCTGCGCGGGACATGGTGCCCGAACTGCCGCAAGCAAATGCCTGAATTAAACGAGTATTACGAAAGGTTTTTGCAAAAAGGGATCAATCTGATCGCAATTGTCGGCCAGAAGCTGGCCAATGTGAAAAGCTATGTGGAAGAAAACGGGATCAAGTTCCCGATCCTTTCCGACGAAACACGGGACGTCATCAAAGCCTACGAAGTGTTTACGCCGATCAAATGGGACTCTTTCCGCATCGCGATCCCGAGTACATACATCATCGATGAAAACCAGGTTATCCGGTATTCCTATATCGGGGAGAATCAGGCGGACCGGCCGTCAGCGTCCGAGATTTTGGAGATCATCGATTCGTTGTCAGTTGCGACCTCTTCGGTCAATACGGTGGAGGACGAGCTGCCCGTCTTTTTGACCAACATGCAGTCCACCCTCCAGGACGTGAGCCAATCGGCGACGTTCGTCTCGAACAGCGTCGAAAACAACCTGAGCAATATCGAAGGGCTGAAGGCTACCTCGCTAGACAACTACGAGCGGCTCGAGGAATTCGTCGGCGCCTATCACAGCAAGTTCCAAGAGCTGAATCAATACAGCCAGCAGCTCGCCGCGACATCGAAGGAATTCACGGACATTCAGCAAAAAAACGATCAGATGAGCCAAAACATCCAGGCGACCCGCGTCTTGATGGAAGAGCTGATCACGATGACCAATGTCGTGAACGAAATGAGCCGAACGATCTCCGCCATCTCGAACCAGACCAAAATTCTCGCCTTGAATGCATCGATCGAAGCTGCCCGCGCCGGAGAGCACGGCAAAGGTTTTGCAGTAGTGGCGCAGGAAGTCACCAAGCTGGCAAATGGGACGGAGCAATCCGCAGGCAATATTACGGCACAGCTGAAAGCAATCGACGAAACGATCAACCGTAGCTTCGCGTCGTTCACATCGTTTGAAGAGACGATGAACACGGTGCGGGACAACATCACGACCAACTCCACAAGCATCCTGACCATCGCCGACGGCGTCAAGCAAGTCGCCCACGACACCCTGCAGCTCGGCAACGAACTGGACGACATCAAAGAAAGCCAACAAAAAGCGCAGGTCCACCTACAAAACATCCAGGAAGTCGAAAGAAGCATCAAACAGGAAATGACTGAAATCGTCAACGACATGCGTTTAAACATGGAGCAGTTGCAAGTGATTAAAGAAAAGACGAGAAAATAAAAGCAACGAAAAAACCCTCTCCCGACGAACGAAGGAGAGGATTTTTTATTATGGAGACCCCAAAGCAATACCATCCGAATCTTTCCATCCCCTCCCGTTCTTTTTCTGAGAGAAGGGGAAACCCAGGGATTTTGGCAAGAAAGCGGAGCGGAAGCTTTAGACATGCCAGCCAGGTCCGACGAAAAAACGGGAAACGCTTTGCGCCACATCTACTTCCTGAGATACACCCGCCGCGCAGCGTGTGGCTTTGGGGCGCAGTTTCCCGTTTTTTTGCCGGGCCGTTCTCCCCGACCCCAGTAGGCATGGCTACGCTTACGCGTAGCTTTCTTGCCAAAATCCCCTCGTTTCCACCAACCATACTCATTCTCATATTTCTATCAGAAAATTCTTATCCATCCCTCATCTTTCTATCAGTGTGTTCTCAGATTTCCCAAGTAAGATAAACACTGTAAGAAACACCTGATAACTTCCAAGGAGGATGAAAATATGAAAAAACCAGGATGGAAAATGGGATCGGTCTTTGCGCTGCTGATGTGTACATCATTAGCTTTTGGTGGACAAGCTAATGCAGCATCGCTTGATTCCGTTAAGTCCGGGGCAGATGCCTCCGTAAGCGTGACTGCGGCGAAAAGCAGCGCAGGTGCCAAAGTAATCAAAGCTGGCGAAAAATACATGGGAACACCCTATAAATATGCTTCGAGCCGTTCGGACAAAAGCACGATGGATTGCTCCGAATTCACCATGTGGGCATTCCGCGAGGGTGCTGGAATCGATTTGGGAAGAGGGGGCGCCCGTTCCCAATACAAAAAAGTGAAGCACATCTCCCGCAGCCAACTGAAGGTGGGGGACCTGATCTTCTTCTCGACGAGAGCAACGATGAAATATAACAAAAACTCGATCAATCGAATTGGGCACGTCGGCATTTATGCTGGAAACAACAAGATTTTGCACACCTACGGCCAAGGCGGCGTTCGTTACAGCACACTGACCGGCTGGTGGGATCAGCACTTTGTTGCAGCGGGGCGCGTTTTGAATTAAACTAGTTGTGTCAGGTATTCTTGGGGAATATAAATAGATGAAATAGCAACACCCTTCTTCAGAACAAGAGGCTGATGAAGGGTGTTTTTTCGACGTATACTTGGCGCCCCGGCGCATGGCCTGTTGAAAAAATGCGAGGAACGGTGATAATGATGGAACATCATCTTAGCGGACTGATCACCCACTACGGGTATGTAGGCATTTTAATCGCACTCTCCCTCGGGATTGTCGGGCTGCCGATCCCCGACGAGACGCTCTTGACGTATGCGGGCTTTGCAGCATACCAGGGGACATTGAGCTTACCGCTTGTCATCTTGTTCTCCTTCTTCGGATCGGCGTCTGGCATTACTGTCAGCTATGCCATCGGGTACAAGCTGGGGCTGCCTTTTCTAAAAAAATTCGGTCCGAAAATACATATCACGGAAGAAAAAATCAATAGCACCCACCGGATGTTCGAGCGGTATGGAAACATCCTGTTGATCATTGGGTTTTATATTCCTGGCGTACGCCATTTGACGGCCTATGTGGCTGCGATTTCCCAAATGGATTTCCGTAAATTCATGGTGTTCGCCTATACCGGCGCATTTATCTGGACAATGACCTTCGTTTTGCTAGGGTATTTTTTGGGGGAGCGCTGGGTTCTTGTGCACCACGGTATAAAAAAGTATGGCGTGTACGTGCTGATCGCCTTTTTGTTGATCGTAGCAGGCGTGTGGCTGTATCGGCAGCGGAAAAAAGCCGTGTAGCAGCGCGGCTCTTGCCATCTCCCGCTTGTCTATGTCACGATTAGGGCAGTAAGGAAGCTGGAGGTATGTTCATGATAACACCAGAGGAGTTGTCGGAATCCGCGCAAATGCTGATGCAGCTTGATTTTCACGACGCGGACGGCAAACCCAGACCGATGGTTTTTCGCAATCCGGTCAAAATTCTCGTCGCCAATCAGGTGGATGAGGTAAAACCATTATTGAAGGAGCTTCAGCAGGGCGTGGAAGCGGGGCTTTATGCGGCGGGATATTTGTCGTATGAGGCGGCACCCGCGTTCGACCCTGCTTTTCGCGTGCACTGCGATTATGCGATGCCGCTTGCTTGGTTCGGCTTGTTTGACAAGCCTGAGGAGCCTGCCGCAGCGGATGCGGAGCAACAGGGCTCCTATCAGATGTCCGATTGGCAGCCGACCGTGGACCGGGAGCGCTACAAGGCATGCATCACGGCGATTCGGGAGGCGATCGCCAGAGGCGAAACGTACCAGACGAACTACACGATTCGGCTGCGCGGCAGCTTTTCCGGCGATGCGCAGTCCTTTTACCACGATTTGCGCAAACGCCAGCACGGGCATTATTCGGCATATTTGCAGGTGGGACGCTATCGGATCTTATCGGCGTCGCCCGAGCTGTTTTTCCGTTGGCAGGGGAACACGCTTACGACCAAGCCGATGAAAGGGACGGTCAAGCGGGGGCGGTTCGTAGCGGAAGATCGGGCGAATGCGGAGTGGCTGGCCCAATCGGAAAAAAACAAGGCGGAAAACGTGATGATCGTCGACCTCCTGCGCAACGATCTGGGCACCATTGCAGAAATTGGCTCGGTGCACGTACCACGTTTGTTCGAGATCGAACGGTATCGCACCGTATATCAAATGACCTCGACAGTCGAGGCGACGACACGTGATGAGACGACGATTGAGGAAGTGTTTACGGCGCTCTTTCCGTGCGGCTCGATAACCGGAGCACCGAAGGTAAGTACGATGAAGCTGATTGAGCAGCTGGAGGATTCGCCGCGCGAAGTGTACTGCGGTACCATCGGTTACATCACACCGCAAAAAGAAGCGGTATTCAACGTGGCGATACGCACCGTTTTGATCGATGCAAAGACGGGGGCGGCCGAATACGGTGTCGGCGGAGGAATCACCTGGGATTCGCAAGCAGAGGATGAATATGATGAGGTGGTCGCCAAATCGGCGATTTTGACTACGGATATGCCGTCATTCAGCCTGTTGGAAACGATGAAGTTGGTAGGCGGGGAGTACGATCTGCTTGATTGGCATCTCGAGCGCCTGCAAGAGTCTGCCGCCTATTTCGGCATTCCGCTCGATCGGGTACAGCTGGATGCAGAGCTTCAAGCGTATGCGCGCAAGACGAACGAGAACATGCGCGTCCGGCTACTGGTTTCGCAGCAAGGGACAATTGCGCTCGAGGGCGTGCCGCTTGCTGAGCAGCCGATCGTGCCGCAGTCATTTGCGGTCGCAAGCCGCCCCATTGCTTCCGCCAATCCGTTTTTCTACCATAAGACGACCGAACGCTCCATCTATCAGGTACATAAAAACGAGTATCCCGATGCTTTCGATGTGCTTCTATGGAATGAGAGAGGGGAGCTAACGGAATTTACCATCGGCAATCTCGTCGTAGAGATCGACGGGGAGAAGCTTACGCCGCCGATCACGTCCGGCTTGCTTGCCGGAACACTGCGTGCGGAGCTTTTGGCGCAAGGGGCGATTGCCGAGCGCGTGCTGACGATGGATGACCTTACCCGTGCGACACAGGTGTGGCTGATCAACAGCGTGCGCGGCTGGGTGCCGGTCTACCGGATGGATGATTTGCCTTCCCATTCAGCGTAAAAGTGGTCGAGGTATGCCAGCATGAAAGCGTGGCGCTCCCAAGCCAGCTGTTTACCGTAGTCGGTATTCATCAAGTCTTTAAGCTTGAGCAGCTTTTCATAAAAATGGTTGATCGCCGTGTCATTGCCGCTGCGGTATTCTTCCTGCGTCATCTGCTCGCGCACAGGCAGTGCGGGATCATGCATGGCACGGCCTTTTGCGCCGGAATAGGCGAACACGCGGGCGATGCCGATTGCGCCGATCGCATCGAGGCGGTCGGCGTCCTGCACGATTTTGCCTTCGAGCGTGCGCATGGGCGGGCGATTTCCGCCTTTGAACGACATCGTGGAGATAATCTCGACGATGTGGGCGGAGGTTTCCAGCGGTACCTGCTGATCAGCCAGCCAGTTTTTGACCAGAGCCAGTCCGATTTCTTCGGATTGGCTTATTTTTTCATCGGCTACATCGTGCAGCAGCGCGGCCAGCTCGCAGACGAACGAATCAGCTTGCTCCATGGCGGCAATTGTTTTCGCCGTACGGGACACGCGGTAAATATGCCAACAGTCATGGCCGCTGCTATCGTTTTTCAGGATGTCCTTGACGAAGCGTTCAGCCTCTGTGAGAATGTGATCTTTGTCCATAAAAGGTGTCTCCGTTCTTGATTAAGGTTGAATGGCAGGGGAGTCGCAGGGCTATGTTTCCGACTGAATTCGCTTCGCCTCGGAATAGAGTGCCTGGATGAACTTTTTCATGTTGATCCGGATATCCGAGGTCGAGGACGAGCCGCCATTTTTTAGCTCGGTCATCTTCTTCCATACATAGGTGAATTCAAAAAACTGCGATGCGTAATTTTCGAACTTCCAATTCGTCAGATCGCTGAGGCCGAGTGAAGCCAAGTGGGTGAGCGACTGATAGATCACCCGCCGTACCCGCTGCTCGGACGCCTTCACTACTTTCGTCACGTTCGGGTCATCCGGCGATGCGTCCAGCCGCGCATGAGCGATATGCTCGAACATGTCCTTGAGGGCGGGAAAGCCGTTCTTGAATGTGTGCCGCTGCTCATACTCATGCAGGTAGTCCACAATGTCCAAAAGATCGTTGCTCCCACTGTCGCCTGCAATTCCTAATTCGGTTAAAACAAATTGTCCTGCATCCCGCAGCCCTTTCTTGGCAGGCGAGAGGGACTGATGCAGCGGGGATTGATCATGCTGGAGCACCGGGAAGAGCGACTTGTGTATGTCTTGAATCGATTTTTCCAAGCGGGCTTTCTCGATCACTTTTTGGATGATCGACACTACCTCGATGCGATTCACAGGCTTGATAATGTAATATTCGCTGCCGAGCGAATAGGCCTGTGCGATCAGTTCTTTCGTTTCCACCTGCGAGATCATGATGATCTTTCCTTTAAAGGACGGTTTCAGCGAGCGGATGGTTTCGATGCCGTCACGCTGCGGCATCAGCAAGTCGATGAGCAAGATATCGACGTTGCGCATCGTCAACATCGGCCCGTCGATCATGGAACCGTCACAGGCTTCGCCCACGACCTCCCCCAAATCACAGTCTTCGATGATTTCTGTCAGCATCATCCGAACGACTTCATCGTCATCCACGACAAAAAATCGCATCGTCTCACCCTTTCTCCCTTATCGATTCGATCGGCAACCGTATGAGAAATGCCGCTCCCGCACCGTCAGCCTCATCCAAGAGGGCGACCTCTCCCTGTTGTTCTTCGACCACTTCCTTCACATAGGACAGGCCGATGCCAGTGGAAGGAGCGCCGGCATGGTTGTATTTGGTCGTAAAGCCAGGCTTGAAAATGAGCCTCCGGCGTCGCGGCAAAACACCCGGGCCGTTGTCGCTGATTTTAAGCATCACTTGCTCGTCTTCTCTGGTTACGTAAATGGAAATAACGCCGTCGTCCTGGATAGCTTCCACCGCATTGGCGACCATGTTGTTGATCAGAGACAGCATGGTGAACACATGGTAGTGCGGATGCTCGCCTTCGATTGAGACGGCAAAATGAATGGTTTTTCCTAACAAGGCAGCGTATTTTTCGTTGGAGCGGATGACGATGTCGGCAAGCTGGTGAATGTCCATGTAATCGGTCAGATTCTCATCGGAAATCAGTTTGCGCAGCCCGGCAAAAATACGCTGGTTGTCCTTTTTGATCTCATGGACTTCTCCGGCGATGATCAGCGCCTGTTTGGCGAAGCGCTGCTCCTGTTCAATCGATTGCAAGCCTTGATACAGCTCAAACGATTTGACCGTAATGGTCTCTGCGCTTTGCAGCGTTTTTTTCAGGTGAAGCGATTCCTCATACAGATTGGAGATGAGCATCAGCATGTGCTCATTTTGCTTTCGCGTTTGTTTTTCCCTCGATTGCGCCTCATACAGCTTGATCATATTCAGGAAGCTCAGCACGACAAAGCTGTGCGAGAGCGCGACCATGAACATTTCTTGCAGCGCTCCCCACGTGATGACAGTAGGGAAGAACACATATTGTGAAAGGAGCTCGATCAGGTTGGCCGCCACCTCAATGACCATGCCGATGCCCCCGATGACGAGCGTTCGATTGTGGAACCGTTCCATTTTGATCAGGGTAAACAAAACAGAATAAGTAAAATAATAGACGAAGCTGGAGTAATGCTCCAAAGCGGAGGCGGCCCAATCAAAATGGCTTTGGGTCGTGCCTTCAAAGAGCATGCGGAAGAAGACCACGGCAATTCCGGTCAAAAATCCGGGCAATACGGCCGGCACACGTTGGAGCAACAGCAAAAAGAAGAAAAAGGTGGGGGCGCCGAAGCTGATCCGAAATGTCTCATTCACCAGATAGAATTTCCATTCCCCCGCCAAAGGGACGATGATTAGCATGAGGGCGACGATGTAGACATCTCTTTTTGTGTATGTATCAATGCGCAATCATTCCACATCCCGTTTTGTTTCATTCTTCTCTATTCTTATCTGTAACACTGATCAGGAGCAAGAGGAGAAAAAATATTATGTGTGCGTTTGAAACTATCTGTTGGATTTTGTTTTATTTTGTAGGGTGGATGTATTGTGTTCAATATATGTGTTTTACGCCGTCTGGAAGCGCTTTCAATTATTTGGAAAAAGATAAACTCACTCACAAGGTTTGGGGGGAAGAGCTTGATTCAAGAAGCTGTAATGGATGAGGGTGTTCCTGGTCTGCCCAAGGTGGATGTATTACAGCGGTGGGTCGCCGAACATCGTACGATGGCCTCTTTAGGAAAAGTTGCCAGCTATATCCCTGCATTGGCCAAGGTGGATCCGATGCAGCTGGGCATCTGCATCATTGAACCGAGAGGCACGATGATGACCGCAGGAGACTGGCAAGTGCCCTTTACGATGCAAAGCATTGCCAAAGTGGTCGGCTTTATCGCCGCCTGCTGCCATTGGGGCATCCCATACGTTTTGGACCGGGTGGATGTCGAGCCGACTGGCGATGCGTTCAATTCCATCATACGCTTGGAAATGCACAAGCCGGGCAAGCCATTCAATCCGATGATCAATGCGGGAGCGATTACCGTCTCTTCGTTGCTGCCGGGAGACTCATCGGAACAAAAACTGGATTATTTGTACGGAATATTCCAAAAAGTAACAGGTGCAAGGCCGGCAGTGGATGAAGAAGTGTTCCAGTCCGAATGGATGAACGCGCACCGAAACCGAGCGTTGGCTCATTATTTGAAAGATACCGGCTACCTGGCGTGCGAGGTAGAGGAGGCACTGGAAGTGTACTTGAAGCAGTGCTCGATCCAGGTCAACACGGAGCAGATCGCCATGATTGGATTGGTCCTGGCGCTCGACGGCTTTCATCCGATGTCCCGCAAACAGGTTTTCCCGAAGGAAATCGTGAGACTGGCCAAAGCGCTGATGCTGACATGCGGCATGTACGACGCTTCCGGCAAATTCGCGGCGAATGTCGGGCTTCCAGCCAAAAGCGGCGTTTCCGGTGGCATCATGACACTGGTTCCCGCCAACCGCAGAAGCCATGCGTCTTTTCCTGATGGATGCGGCATCGGCATTTTTGGACCCGCCATCGATGCGTGCGGGAACAGCGTCGCAGGTGTCTCCCTGCTAAAGGAAATGGCACGGGAATGGGATATCAGCATCTTTTGACGCAGGTGTTTTTCTCACACCTTTTCTAACCAAAAATCTTTTCTACGAGGTGACAGTATGCAACAATTTTTACTGGATGCAACAGGCGCTATCAACGATTTCATTTGGTCTTATGTCCTCATCTTCATGCTTGTTGTACTTGGTCTGGTTTTTACGTTCAAGGGCAGATTTTTGCAAATCCGTATGATCCGGGACATGCTGGACGCGATCCGCGAAGGGAAAAAAGGTACGGCAGGCGGCATATCGCCGTTCCAGGCGTTCTGTATTTCCATGGCCGCACGCGTCGGCACGGGCAACATCACCGGGATCGCCATCGCGATTGCCTTGGGCGGCCCGGGTTCTGTCTTCTGGATGTGGCTGATTGCCATTATCGGTTCCGCGTCGAGTTTTGTGGAGAGCACGCTGGCGCAAATTTATAAGGTGAAGGACAATGGCGGCTTCCGTGGCGGCCCGGCCTATTATATGGAAAAAGGGTTGAATAAAAGATGGATGGGCGCCCTTTTTGCGGTGTTGATCACCTTGTCGTTCGGTCTCGTCTTTAATGCAGTTCAGTCCAACACCATGGCGATCGCATTCGAAAATTCGTTCGGCTCCGACCGCCTGATTATGGGGCTGATCATGACGGTCGCGTTCGCCGGCATCATTTTTGGTGGGGTAAAACGCATTGCCAAATGGTCGGAGTACATCGTCATCGTGCTGGCAGTTCTGTACATCGGCATGGCCATGTTTATCATGCTGATGAACATAACCAAAATGCCGGAAGTCATCGCGTTGATTGTCAAAAATGCGTTCGGCTTCGAGCAATTCGCAGGCGGTACGCTCGGCGCGGCTCTGATGAACGGGGTGAAGCGCGGCCTGTTCTCGAATGAAGCGGGTATGGGTAGCGCGCCAAACGCGGCAGCAACCGCGACGACAAGCCATCCAGTGAAGCAAGGTCTGATTCAAGCGTTCGGCGTATTGACCGACACGCTGGTAATTTGTACGAGCACGGCGTTCATCATCTTGCTTTCCGGAGCGTACAAACAGCAAGGCTTGAGCGGCATCGAGCTGTCCCAAGCGGCGCTCAGTACCCATATCGGTTCCTGGGCATCCGCGTTCCTTGCCATCATGGTGTTCCTGTTTGCTTTCAGCACGCTGATCGGGAACTACTATTACGGTGAAACGAACATCGAGTTTTTGAAAACGAACAAAACATGGCTCATGCTGTACCGTGTTTGTGTGTTGGCCATGGTGATGTTCGGGGCAGTGGCGAAAGTGCAGCTGGTTTGGGACTTGGCCGACCTGTTTATGGGCCTGATGGTAATCGTCAACCTGATCGCGATCTTCCTGCTGTCCAAAGTCGCGTTTGCTGCGCTGCACGATTATCAGCGTCAGAAAAAAGCGGGCAAAGATCCGGTCTTTTACAGCGACAGCATTCCGGGTCTGGATCTCGAAGCGTGGGAGCCTGCTCCAGCTGTGAAGAAAATCGAAAACGTGGGATAAGCCCATGCGCTTGCCGCGAAACGAAGAAGTCTGATGCGAATGTCAGGCTTCTTTTTTTTATGCAGATCTTCCGCTGGCAAGTGATTGACGTATGCGCGAAGGAGAGGTATACTCAAAATGTTAAAAATATTAACTATTAATATTGTGAATTATGAAGAGGTGATACGCCATTATGAAGGAGAAAGAAGAGCTAGCCAAGCTGCTGTCAGTTATGTCCTACAAATTTGTAGTGGCCTACGGCAAAATTTTGGACAGCGATCTATCCGGTTCACAAGTATACATTTTGCAAATTCTGGAGGCAGAGGGCGCCAAAAAAAGCTCTGAGCTGGCCGAACGGCTTGAAATCAGCTTGCCCGCCGTGACGAACTTGACGAACAAGCTGGTGGCAAAGTCGTACATCGAGCGGATTGTGCCGGAGCATGACAGGCGGGTTACGATGCTGCATCTGACGCCACAAGGCAGCGATGTCCTGACGGTCGTCAATGAGAAATACGCCACATTGACCGATGCGCTGTGGACCGGCTTTTCCGACGACGAATACGCACAGCTTCTTTCCTTGTATAAAAAGATGGTCGCCAATCTGGACCAATACAAAGACAGCCATAAGGAGTGATTGAATATGACAGCAACACAAACACAACCGATCCAAGTCGCGCTGGTAACCGGAGCGGGCAGCGGCATGGGGCGCGCAACTAGCCTGAAGCTGGCGGAGATGGGCATGAAGATGGTGCTCGTTGACTTTAATGAGCAGACGGGCGAAGAGACGCTCACGATGGTCCGTGAAAAGGGTGGCGAAGGCATTTTTGTTCGGGCCAATGTCGCTGATAGCGCGGATGTGCAAAACTACGTCAACCAAGCGGTCAAAACCTATGGACGCATCGATGTGTTCTTCAACAACGCCGGGATTATCCAAAAGCCGTATTTGCTAGCGGACATTCCGGAGGAAGAGTTCGACCGTGTCGTCTCTGTCAATTTGAAAGGGGTATTCCTCGGCTTGAAATACGTGATCAAGGTGATGGAGCAGCAAGGCTCGGGCAACATCATCAACACCGCATCTACGGCAGGTCTGAAGAGTGAGCATAGTCTGGCGGTTTATTCGGCGACGAAGCATGCGGTCGTCGGGATCACCAAATCGGCAGCGATGGAGTATGTGAAAAAAGGCATCCGCGTCAATGCGGTCTGCCCTGGAGGCGTACAGACCAATCTGGTGGCAGGCCTGGAGAAAACGATTCAGGAAACAGGCCAAGTGCCGGAGATTCAATTCCCTCGCATCGGACGCATGGCTGATTCCGAGGAAATCGCCAATGTAGTGGTATTCCTCGCTTCGCCAGGGTCCAGCTACATGACTGGCTCGATTATTGCGGTTGACGGCGGACTCACGCTGTAAGCAACGAAACGTACACATTACAAAGGAGCGGCAGACGATGTCTGTTGCTCTTTTTTTCGTTGACCAACATTCCGAAGAAGTGTCATACTGTCATAAGACACTATGCAACTCGCACACATATTGATGATTGATACATACAGAAGAGGGAGGCCGGTCCGCTTGCGCTTTACCATCGATGAAAAATTGTCGCTGCCGATCCATGTGCAGCTGAAGGAACAGCTGAAAAGCTTGATCCAGCAAGGCTTGTATCAGCCGAATGACCAGCTGCCGAGCGTCCGTGAGCTGGCGGGGTTTTTGCGGATCAACCGCAATACCGTACAAAAGGCCTACACAGAGCTTGAGCAGGATGGCTTTGTCGGCAGCCGATGCGGCATCGGAATGTTCGTCGCTCCCGATGCCGCCGATAAGTTCCACGCGATGCAAGATGAGCTGCTCAATCAAACGATCTTGGCGCTGGATGCGCAAGGGATCAACATTTCGGAATTCGCCTTCGCGTTGCTCGCTCGCCATCAGGTGCGATGCGCAGAGCGGGGAATGCGACCTGTCTTGTTGTTTGTTGAATGCACTCCATCACAGGCAGCGGAGCTGGCAAGCGAGCTGGCTACGGAAACAGGCTATGTGGTGAAGCCGTGCGTGCTGCGTGACCTGTCTGCACAGGAAGCGAGCTTCCGCAGCGGCGATTACGATCTGATTGTCACCACGTTTTTGCATGTGGAAGAGGTGGAGGAATACTTGGGACAGCTTGCGCTGGAAAAGCGGCTGCCTGTTGCGGCGTGTCTGCTGGAATCGAACATTCTTGCCATGAAACGGCTGCAAGGCTTGCCGAAAGGAAGCCGCGTGGGCATCGCTTGCGCAACATGGGAGGGAACCGGCAACATCCGCAAATCAATTATCCAATCAGGGCTGGATCACGTGGAGCTGGTTGAAGGAGCCGGGGAAGCGCCGGAAACACTGCCCTTCCTGTTGAGCCAGACGGCATGCATCGTTTGCTCCAGCTATGTCGCCCCTTTGATTCAGGCTTTTTCCCCCACCATGCCCGTCATTATTGACGACCAGACCCTCACGAAGCAATCGATCCGCCTGATCAGCCACATGATGGAAGGAGGTGCGCGAACATGAGCCAACCAGCCGTTTTAAATCCGGCCAAATTTCCCCAATCGCAATGGCTTGCTGACGGGGCTGTGCTTTTGGTCGCGATTTTCTGGGGGTCGAGCTTTCTCGTTTCCAAGCAGGCGCTGGCCGTCTATCCGCTTTTTCTCTTTTTGTTTGTCCGGTTTTCGATCAGCTGCCTTTTGCTCATTCCGATTTCCTGGCGGCAATTACGTCAAGCTTCCCGGGAAACGTGGCGGATTGGTACGATATTCGGGTCGTTTCTCTTTGGTATATTCGTGCTGGAGACGCTTGGGGTCATGTACACGTCCGCGACGAATGCGGGGTTCATCATCAGCTTGTGCGTCGTGCTCGTGCCTCTGATCGAGGGCATCATCCAGAAGCGTTTTCCCAGTATGCTTCTGCTTGGCGCTGTGCTGCTGTCCGTTTTGGGGACGGGGCTATTGACGCTCAAGCAAGGCTATCAATTCAACATAGGCGACGTCTTGATCCTCGCGGCAGCCGTTACACGCGCATGCTTCATGATTATGACACAGCGCCTGACGCGCGGACGGCAGGTCGATTCCGCTGCATTGAACGTCGTACAGCTAGGCAGCGTGGCGGTGATGGCGGGAGTGGTCTCATTCTTTTCCTACCAGATGGAAAATCTGCTGCCGCATACGGGCACACTGTGGGTAGCATTGCTCTATTTGGCGTTGTTTTGCACCATCTATGCGTTCTATGTCCAGCTTTCCTTTATCCGGCGTACCTCACCGACCAGGGCAGGGGTGCTGCTCGGGACGGAGCCTCTGTTCGCGGCGCTGTTCGGCGTGGCGCTCGGCGGAGAGGAGCTGTCTATTCTAGGCTGGGTCGGCGGCTTCTGCATGGTCGCAGGCACGTTTATCGGAAGGTATGCGGAAGAGAAGCGCAGCCGCAACCTGGTGACAGAAGCGCGAGACAAGAGGTGAACACATGGAAAATACCCCTTTTACCGTAGAGCGGCTGCTGCAGCTGCCTGTCTTTAAAGGCGCAAAGGTGATGGCGGGCCACGCGGGCTTAACGAATGAGATTTATTACATCGACAGCATGGAAATGCCGGATTTGACCGGATGGCTGCGCCCCAACGAGCTGATTTTGACAACGGGCTATTCGTTTCGTCACGAGCCGATGATGCTGTGCCGCCTGCTCGACGAAATGCACCGTGTGGGCGGATCGGCGGTCGGGATCAAAACGCGGCGCGTCTTGCAGGAAGTACCGGGGGAAGCGCTGCAAAAAAGCAATTTGTACAACATTCCGCTATTTGACATTCCGCTTGAGGTGCCGTTTATCGATATGACGCACACGGTGATGGACAAGATTTTACAGCGGCAGGCATACATGCTCCGCGAAGTGCGGGAGGTCAATCAGCAGTTCACCAACATGGTGCTCAATCGGCGGACGACGGAGCTGGTAGTGCTGGTCGGACATCTGCTCTCGTGCGAGGCGGCTGTGTTGAATCAAGATGAGGAAGTCGAGAGCTGCACGGCGCGCTTTGTGTCGGCAGCGATCGTGGAAAAACGGCCGATCCAGGTGGGCAGCAGAGTGACCGGCTACCTGGCGATCACGCGGGCGCTGGCCGATTCCGAGCATTTTGAGCAAATGTGCCTCGATCATGCGATTACGGTGCTGGCGATCGAGTTTACCATCCGGCAATCGCAGCAGCTGCATCGGGAGCGCGAGCAGGAATCGTTTTTGGTCGAGCTGTTTTCCGGCTCCGCTCATCAGGAAGATTTGCTTCGCTATCGTGCCAAGCAGCTCGGCATCCCCGCAGGTACGAACCAATATGTGATCGTGATGCGCATCCACAGCAAAGGCGAGGAGATAACGAAGCTGTACAACCACTATTTACAAAGGATCAACAAGCTGGGCGCATATGCGCGAAAAGGTGTAATCATCAATGACTCGCTCATCGTCCTGTGCGCCACCGCCCAAAGCGACGCGGAGAAGCAGAAGGAGGAGGTCAGCCATCTGCTGGCGGAGTTGACACAAAAGACGGAGGAGATCGGCACCCATTTTCAGCTGTCTGTCGGGATCGGCGGCACGCGCGAACAGCTTGCTGACGTCCCGGAAAGCTGCAAGGAGGCGCAAAAGGCAATCGCGATCGGCCAGCATACGCTGCCCAAGCAGGAAGTGATCCATTTCCACGAGGTACTGGTGGAGGATCTGCTGTTGGACGTATCGGACCATCCGGTGCTTGCATCCTTGACCTCCATGCTGATTGAACCGGTGGTTGCCTACGACAAGGAGTACGGCACCGAGCTTTTTGCGACGCTGGGAGCGTTTCTCCGATCGGGGGGCAATACGAAGCGGGTGGCGGAGGAGCTGTTCATCCACCGCAATTCCGTGCTATATCGGCTGGAGCGGATCAGCGAGATTCTCCAAACCGATCTGAATGATGCGGAGGTGCGATTCCGCCTGGATGTGGCCATGCGTGCATGGAAAACGCGAGGCGCAGACGTTCATTCGATTATGTAAGCCGTGAAACCTTGATATGATCAGCTGTTTGTGAACGTGCCCAAAAAGGGGCACGATCTTTTGGGTCGCTTTCCATAGGGGGAAGCGGCTCGTTTTTGTTAAAGTGTAAATACACAGAATATAAACAAAGAAACGTAAATTTCGATTGGGGGCGTTGCAGCATGCGTATATATAGAACCACTGGTTCTTTATTCGGAACAGGGGAAGCGGTCTTATGTTAAAGACTCTGGATCAAGCGTTGAAGCTCTTGCAATATTTCACGCGGGAGCGCCCGCAGTGGGGCGTGCGTGAGTTAGCCGCCGAGATGGAGATGAGCCATACCGTTGCGTACCGCATGTTGGTTACGTTTACACGGCACGGTCTCTTGACGCAAGAACCTGAGACCAAGAAGTATCGACTGGGCCTGAAGGTGCTGGAATACGGGGGGATTATCCGCGACCAGCTCAACATCACCGATATCATCTACCCAGTTATGAAGGCGCTCTCAGACAAAACCGGTGAATCGATTTTTCTTACATGGCTGGACGGTTCAGACGGCATTTGTACCGAGATCGTGGAAAGTAATCAGAGCATCAAGTATGCCTTGAACGTAGGAAGCCGGACGCCGCTGTATGCCGGAGCATCCAATAAGGTGATCATGGCCTACATGCCGATCGATGTGATCAAGGCGATTTTGGAAAAAGGCTTACAGCCAAAAACGCCCAATACGATCGCGAACCGGGAATCCCTTCTGCAAAACCTAGAGACAATAAAAAAAGCAGGATGGGCGTATTCTCTCGGTGAGTACACGGAGGACACATTCGGTGTGGCCATGCCGATTTTTGACAGTAGCGGGAAGCCGGTCGCTTCATTGACGATCGCCGGCCCCAAGTACCGAATGTCGGATGAAAAAGTGCCGGAGATGGTAGATGCGCTCCGGAAGTCAATCGATAGCATTCATCAAATCGTACAGCAAATTATGTAAATGGGGGAGCAACCTATGGCAAAAGACAAAACACCAAAAGAAAAACATCCGTCCGTTTTTGAACCGTTCTCACTCATCTTGAACATTGTCCTGTCGGTATTCGGGGCAATCATCGGGATGCAGCTGATTACCTCGCTCGGGGTTACGCCGAGCACATCGATCATTGGGGCATTGGCAGCGATGCTGATCGCGCGCATTCCAATCGCCGCTCTGATGAAATTCAAGTCGGTCCACCGCCAAAACCTTGTACAAACCGCAATTTCTTCCGCGACGTTCGGTGCAGCGAACAGCTTGCTGATTCCAATCGGGATTCCGTTTGCGATGGGCAGACCGGAGTTGATCGTACCGATGTTGATCGGGGCCGCGCTCGCTATGTTCGTCGACTCTGCTTTGCTGTACAAGCTGTTTGATTCCAAAGTATTCCCCGCATCGGGCACATGGGCTCCAGGTGTAGCGACGGCGGAAGCGATCATCGCGGGCGATAAGGGCGGCAAGCGCGGCGCGCTGCTCGGGATCGGGACCGTTATCGGTTTGATCGGCTCTTATTTCGGCATTTCGATGTCAGCTTTCGGGGTTGCCTTCATCGGAAACATTTTCGCGCTGGCGATGTTCGGCATCGGGCTTTTGCTCCGCCAATATTCCGTTACGCTTTTCTCTGTGGACGTGAACACACTGTTCATCCCACACGGTTTCATGATCGGTGCAGGGGTTGTCGCCTTGTTCCAGGTCGCTTTCGTAATATTCAAAAAGAAAAAACCGGCGGCTGCGGGCGCAGTCGAGGAAACGTATACGCAAGATGATAAAACTACGTCCCGCGTGCTCGGACTCGGCTTCATCGCTTACCTGATCGTTGCCTTGATCGTGGCGATCGCAGGCGGGATCATCACACAGATGTCGGTTGGCATGTTTATCGGTTTCCTGATTTTTGCCGCATTTGCCGCTTATGTGCATGAACTGATCGTTGGGATTGCCGCGATGCACTCCGGCTGGTTCCCGGCATTCGCAGTCGCCTTGATCACCTTGATCGTCGGCATGATGATCGGCTTCCCACCGGTCGCACTCGGTTTGCTTGTCGGCTTTAGCGCAGCAACAGGACCTGCTTTTGCCGATATGGGCTACGATTTGAAAACCGGTTACATCCTGCGCGGCAACGGCCGCGACCGCGAGATGGAGCTGCAAGGGCGCAAAGAGCAGTACATCACCGGTATGATCGCATTCGGTGTAGCGCTGTTGACCGTTTTGTTCACGTATAAAGGATTCTTTGCACAAAACCTGGTGCCACCGGTCGATAAGGTTTATGCATCGACCCTCGAGGCAGGCGCTTCCCCTGAGATTGCCAAGCAGTTGTTGTTGTGGGCGATTCCAGGCGCGATTCTGCAGTTCATCGGTGGGGCGAACCGCCAGCTGGGCGTCATGTTCGCCACCGGTCTGTTGATCCTCAACCCGAATGCGGGCTGGGCCGTCCTCGCTGGTATCTTGATCCGCACCATTGCCCTGAAGGTGAAAGGCAAAGACGCGGAAAGCACGCTCAGCATTCTCGCCGCTGGCTTTATCGCCGGTGATGCAATCTATAGTTTCTTCAGCTCCGTGTTCAAATTCGCGAAGAAATAAAGACAACCTGGAGGAGAAACGGCTATGGCTAAAATTACGTTGACCAAAGAAATGATGGAGGCAGCTGTCTTCGGAGGCGCCGTACTCGGCGGCGGAGGAGGCGGCTGGATCGAGGAAGGTCTGGAAACAGGGCGGCTTGCGCTTGAAGTCGGCGCACCGCAGCTGTATACCGCAGAGGAGATGGATGATCACGATCTGCTGGCGACCGTCGCACTGGTCGGCGCGCCAGCTGCGAAAGAGCAATTCACCAAGCCGATGCATTATGTGCGTGCGCTGCAGCTGTTGGAAAAGCTCGTCTCACAGCCGATCCGCGGCATCATCACCAATGAAAACGGCGCTGGCACGACGGTAAACGGCTGGTTCCAGGCAGCTGTGACCGGATTGCCCGTCATCGATGTTCCATGCAACGGCCGTGCACATCCGACCGGCGTGATGGGGGCGATGAACCTGCATGAGTGCGATGGCTACGTTTCGCACCAAGCCGCAGTCGGCGGGAAAGACGAGCGCTACCACGAGGTGAGCATCAGTGCTCAGCTGCAGCAGGCGGCAGCGCTGGTACGGAAGGTGTCCGTGGAAGCAGGCGGACTGGTCGTCGTGGCGCGCAATCCGATTACGGTCGGCTATGCCCGCGAAAACGGGGCGCCTGGCGCGATCAGTCAAGCGATTGAGGTCGGGCGCGCATTGCTCAGCTCCAAAGGCGAATCAGCGATCGAGGCCGTTTGCCAAAAGCTTGGCGGACGGATCGTCACGGCAGGCACCGTCGACGAGTTCACACTGGAAACCACAGGCGGCTTCGATGTCGGCCGCGTCGTCATCGCGGGGCACGAGATGACGTTCTGGAACGAATATATGACGCTCGAGCAAAACGGTCAGCGTCTGGGAACTTTCCCGGATCTGATCATGACGCTTGATGCCAAAACGGCGAGACCAGTCGTTTCCGCCGCCATTGAAAAAGGGCAACACCTGGCTGTCATCCATGTGCCAAAAGAAAATCTGATCTTGAGCGCCACCATGCGTAACCGCGAGCTGATGACCTCAGTGGAAGCCGCTGTAGGGAAACAAATCTTGCCATACATCTTCGCGTAAACATAGGGAGGAACCAAATCATGTCGTTGAAACAAACCATTACTGTATTTGAAACCATGGACAGTGCGTATGTGAATGGGGAAACCATCAAAGCATTGTTTGTAGAATATCCGCAAGTAACCGTTACGGTACAAACCGTCACAGGCGAGCAAGGCAAAACCGATTTCGTCAAAATCGTTATCCCAGGCAAAAACGGCAAATCAACAGGCGGAAACGCGCCAACCTTTGGAATCATCGGACGCTTGGGCGGGATCGGTGCCCGTCCGAGTCGGATCGGAATGGTATCCGATGCGGACGGAGCAGTAGCAGCGGTCGCGAGCGCACTCAAGCTTGCGGACATGCAAAAAAACGGCGATGTGCTGGCAGGCGATGTGATCGTAAGCACGCACATTTGCCCGGATGCGCCGACACAACCGCATGAGCCGGTCGATTTCATGGGCTCGCCGGTTGGCATTTTGACAATGAACAAGCATGAGGTCATTCCGGAGATGGAAGCAATCCTCTCCATCGATACGACAAAAGGCAACCGCGTGATCAACCACAAGGGCATCGCGATCTCCCCGACCGTGAAGGAAGGGTACATCCTGCGCGTCAGTGAAGATTTGCTGCGCGTCATGGAAATGACAACAGGCGCTTTGCCAGTGACGTTCCCGATCACCATGCAGGACATTACGCCGTACGGCAATGACCTGTTCCATATTAACAGCATTTTGCAGCCGTCGGTCGCCACCGATGCACCGGTTGTCGGCGTCGCGATCACTGCGCAATCAGCTGTTCCGGGCTGCGGCACCGGGGCAAGCCATGAAACCGACATCGCGCTTGCGGTCAAATTCGCGGTCGAAGTGGCGAAAGAATACACCAATGGCGTCACCAAGTTTTACGATGAGGCCGAGTACGCGCACATTACAGCCCTCTACGGCTCGATGAAAGTTTTGCAAACCATGGGCAACGTGTAAGGGTAAGAAAACGAATTGCCAAAAGACAGGGAGAGGCATGATTCTCCCTGCTCTTTTCCTGAGCTGAATACACAAAAAATTTTCGCGAAATCGGAAACGAAAGCTGCGCTTACGCGAAAAGGCATAAGCGTCATGGGGGATGAATGGGGCATGAGACAAGTAGGCATGATTACGATTGGGCAAGCGCCGCGCACAGACGTCGCGCCGATTGTGGAGAAGTATCTCGAAGGCCGCGCTGAGTTGGTGCAGGCAGGCGTACTGGACGGCATGGCGTTGGCTGAGATCAATGCGAATCTGTCGCCGGGGCCGGGCGACTATGTGCTGACGTCCCGGCTGGTGTCCGGCGAGTCGGCGGTGATGGCGCGCGAGCGGATCCAGCCGATTTTGCAGCGCAAGATCAACGATTTCGAAGAGCGGGGCATCACGAACATTTTGCTTTTGTGCACAGGTGTGTTCCCCGGCCTGCGCGCCGAGCAATCGTTTCTCATCGAGCCGGACCATGTGATTCCGCCTGTCGTCGCGACGATGGCAAAAGGGCGCAAACTCGGCGTTATCGTCCCGCTGCCGGAGCAAGTGGATGCTCTCCGCGATAAATATTCGCCGCATGGACTTGACCCGGTGTTCGCTGTTGCTTCACCATATAAGCATGACCCGCAAGCGTATCAGACGGCCGCCAGCCAATTGAAGGGTGAGGTCGACCTTATCCTCCTCGATTGCATGGGCTATACGGAAGAGGCGCGTCAATTGGTTGCCGATTTGACTGGTCTGCCCGTCATATTGTCGAATGCCATCATGGCCAAAATCGTTTCGGAAATGATCTAACACACAAAGGAATGATGAACGTGTCAGTAACCACAGTCAGTAAAGGACTTCTCGTCCAATGCCTCGGATTGAAACAAGGAGAGCGCTTCCTCGTGGTAGCAGATGATGTGAAGAAGACGCTTGGTGAAGCGGTATGGCAAGCAGGTCGAGAGCTGGGCGCAGAAGCGATGCTCATGGTCATGCAGGAACGTGAAAAATCCGGGCAAGAGCCGCCGACAGCCGTAAGCGAAGCGATGAAAAACGCTGATGTGGTCATCTGCATCACCGAACATTCGCTCACCCATACGAAGGCGCGTAAAGAAGCCGCCGCCGCAGGGGTGCGCCTCGCCACCATGCCGGGCATCACGGAGGACATGTTCCTTGAGGGCGCAGTTGCCGCCGACTATACAAAAGTAAAAGCATTGACGGAAAAAGTGACCCAGCTGCTCTCGGACGCACAGCGTGTGCGCATCGAAAAAGACGGAAAATCGTTCTCCTTCTCCATTGAGAGCCGTCCGGGCGTACCGAGCACAGGTGTCTACCTCAACCCAGGTGAATCCGGCAACCTGCCGTCCGGGGAAGCGTTCATTGCACCGGTCGAAGGCTCGGCTGAAGGGGAAATCTTCATCGATGGTTCCATCTCTGGCATCGGTAAAGTGGATGAGCCCGTGCTTTTGACCGTTAAAGAGGGCCGCATCGTGGCGACTACAGGTGCAGACGGTGACAAGCTGCTGCAAATTCTGGGCACTGGCGATGGCCGCATGCTGGGCGAGTTCGGCATCGGCACCAATGACAAAGCGCGCATCACCGGCGTCGTGCTGGAGGATGAAAAAGTGTACGGCACGATCCACGTCGCGTTCGGCAGCAATAACACGTTTGGTGGCACGATCGCAGCAGGCGTACATATTGACTGCGTCGTGAAAAGTCCAGACGTGTATCTGGATGACAAAAAGATCATGGAAAAAGGAAACCTGCTGGTGTAAGGCAGGATAACAGGAAAACAAGCTGACGCCTTGGACAGGTGTCGGCTTGTTTTTATTTCGCTTCTGACGAAAAATTATCAATTCCCACACCAATGTGCTATCATACAAAAAGTTATTTACTGGAAAAGGGGAATTTTCTTTGGCTAAATTCGCGCTTTTTTCACTTCTTTGGTACATTACCGGCAGCCCGATCCTCGCCATCCTCGTGCTGCTCATTGTGCTTTATTTGCTCGATCTGCGCTTTGTCCGCCTGCTGCCCAATCTGTTCCGGCCAATCCAGATGTCTCGTCGACTCTCCCGCCTGAAGCAGGATTTGCGTCTGAGCCCGCACGACACCTCCGCCAAGCTGGAGGTCGCCCGAATCTATATGGAGAAGCGCCGTTACCAAGAGGCGTTACCCTATTTGCAAGAAATCCGGAACGTGATGAGCGACTCGGCGGAATTCCTCTGCGATCTGGGCATTTGCCTTATCAAGACAGGGGCACGGGAAGCAGGGGAAGCACTGATTTTGCAAGCCCTGGACAAAAATCCGCGGGTCAAATACGGCGAGCCGTATCTGTATCTCAGCGAGGCATTCGCCGCAACCGATGTGAACAAGGCGATGGCCTACCTTGAGGAATGTAAAAAGCTGCATTCGTCGTCGGTGGAAGTCATCTACAAAATGGGTCTCCTCTATGTGCTGCTGCAGCAGCAGGCGGAAGCGAAACGTGCATTCGCCGAGGCTGTGGAGGTGTACCGCGGGCTGCCGCGATACAAAAAACGGCAGGAGCGCCGCTGGGCGATCTTAGCAAAGCTGAAATGAGCCACTCAATTGACGAGTCGGCTTTTTTCTTTTGCCAAAAGCTGCCCAGCGCAAGAATCGGGAACACGGCTACCAAGCAAAACTCTAGCAAAACTGTATCTTTTTCCTAGAAGATTCGTCTTAGCTTATGAGTGTGATAGAAAGTATCTGACATTTGGTTGGTGGAGGTATGTTTGCAATGATGGCAGAAAAGTCGAATAAATGGCAGTCAGCAGTCAGTCGGCTGCTCATGTTCGCCATGCTTGTCGCGTGCTTGCTCGACCCGCTGCTACCGCGAGCATTCGCCGAGCAGGCGATTCAGCTCAGCGTCACGGCAGGCATTGGGGGCGATTATCGGGAGTCCGACACGATTCCGGTGCAGGTGACCGTGATGAATGGTGGCGGCACCGACGTGGAAGGGAATGTGGTGATCGCGACCGGAAATGGCAGCGATTTATTCTCGGCTGCTTATTATCAGCCGGTTTCCGTGGCAAAAGGTGCGACAAAGCAGGTGACGATCCTTGTGCCTGGCACAGAGATCGGGCCGAACAGCTATGTAGCCGTGCAGCAAAACGGGGAGACCGTCGCCAAAACGACGATCGGTGGGAGACGGTATAGTCAGGACTCCTTGTTGATCGGGGTATTGGCATCCGACCCGGATACGGCCAATTTTTTGGGCACGATGCCGAAAAATAAGTTTTCCGAGCAGGTGCGCGTTCTGCCGATGAAAGCGGAGCAAGTACCGCAGGCAGAGGCGCAGCTTGGCATGCTCAACATGCTGATCGTAAATGATTTCGCCTTGGATTCTTTAAATGAAAAGCAGATTCAGGCGATTAAAGAATGGACGCAAAACGGCGGAATGTTGATTCTTGCGGGCGGTGCAACCTATGCCAAGTCGGCGGGCGCTTTGGCTGAGCTGTCGCCGGTCGCCGTGACCGGAGTAGGGAGCGTGAGCAAGCTCTCTGGCGTGACAGTGGAAAAAGAGCAACCAGTGCAGCTGCCCAGTCCGCTGACCGTGAGCATGGGTACAGTGAAAGAAGGAAGGCTGCTCGCTGCGGAAGGCACCGTTCCTGTGACGGCAGTCCGCTCGGTTGGACAGGGGAAAGTGTTGTATGTGGCCTACGACTTGGCACAGGAGCCGGTGGCAAGCTGGTCGGGCAATAGCCGGTATTGGGCTGATTTGCTGACTAAAGCGTTTGGCAGCAGCTTGTATGCGCATATGAACAACCCGGCAAACGACATTTGGGCGCTCGACAATGCTTCCGACCGAATTCCGGCGCTGAAGCTTCCGGAAGTGCCGTGGCTGGCGCTCTATTTTGGACTGTACGCTTTGCTCGTCGGCCCGGTCTTCTACTACGTTTTGCGGAAAAAGCGGAAGCAGAGCTATATGTGGGGAATTGTTCCGGCCTTTGCGGTTGTGGCGGGCGTCGGCATTTTTGCGTATGGTGCGGCCCAGCGCGGTTCGGGTGTGGTGTTACACAGCACAGGCTACCTACAATTTACCCAAGCGGGGCAGGCGAAAGGGATTGAGGTGGCGTCGGCTTTCGTGCCGCGCAGCGCTGACTATGAGGCAGAGGTGAAGGGAAGCGGGCGCGTGTGGCCGATCATCAATGGGCGCGGTAACGAAGTGGAGCCGAAAGTATGGATTTCGGCCCAAAATGATCATACAACAGCACAGTTTCGGGATGTGGAGTTCTGGTCGGTCCGCAAGCTGGGGATGATGACCAGCATACCGAATGCAGGTTCATTCGTCTCCGACCTGTCCTATCGTGACGGCAAGCTGAGCGGGACCGTGACGAACCGGACCCAGTACCCGCTGCACGATGTGAAAATCATCGCGGGACAGACGATCCAGCCGATTGAGGATTTGGCGGCCGGAGCAAGCGTGAAGGTCGATCTTTCCTTCAATGCGCAGGCGCAAATCGCGCCAGGACGCCGGCTGTATTCCAGCAAAAACAATCTGATCCCGCAAGCGGTGCAAAACAACAGTAACGCCGAAGACAGCAGGGAATGGATGATGCTCGACATTTTGGATCAAGGCAGACAGAATGCGCTCGACAACTCCAACGGTGTGATGCTGATGGGCTGGAGCGACATGCCGATCAACGATGTAGAAATGAAGCGGGAAACCGTTCGCAAGGAGCATTTGACGCTGGTCACTTCACCGCTTTCCATCAAGCCGTCGCCAGATGGGACCGTCTTTTATCCGGCCGGAACGTTCCAAGCCATTATGACGGAAAGCACGGCTGAAACAGATGAGCTGGATAACGGCTACCAGATGAGAGCGGGGGATATCACCTTCGAATTCCATCTGCAGGAGGAAAACCAGCAGCTGCAGGTATCCAAGCTCTACATCTATACATGGTCAGAAGACAAGACCTTGTTTGACAAGCAAGTGTACAACTGGCAGACGAAGACGTTCGTTCCTTTTGATCAGGCGTTTGCCGACAACAAGCTGGAAAGCGCCAAAATCGGCACGTTCCTCTCACCGGATGGCGTGCTGCGGGTGAAATTCTCCCATTCCCGAGACGAATACCGTCATATCGGCACACCTGTGGTCGGTGTGGAAGGAAAGCTGGTGAAACCATGATTCAAATCGAACAATTAACGAAGCGATACGGCAAGATGGAGGCGCTCAAAGGTGTGTCCTTGTCGATCGAAAAAGGCACGGTATTCGGATTCGTTGGACCGAACGGCGCCGGTAAATCGACGACGATGTCGATTCTGGCAACACTCCTTGAGCCGACGAGCGGCAAGGCATATGTCGGTGGCTTTGACGTCATCAAGCACCCACGCGAGGTGCGAAAGCTGATCGGCTATATGCCGGACTTTTTCGGCGTGTACGATTATTTGACCGCGGAAGAATATCTCGACTTTTATGGCGCCAATTACGATATTCCGCCCGAGGAGCGCAAGGCGATCATTCCGCAGCTGCTCGAACTGGTCAATTTGAGCCACAAGCGCGACGCCTATGTCGATTCCCTGTCGCGGGGGATGAAGCAGCGGCTTGGCCTCGCACGCTGCCTGGTCCATAACCCGGAGGTACTGATTTTGGACGAACCGGCTTCCGGTCTTGACCCGCGAGCGCGGATCGAGCTCCGTGAAATTTTAAAAGAGCTGCGAGATATGGGCAAAACGATCATCATCAGCTCGCACATCCTGCCGGAGCTAGCGGAAATGTGTGATGTGATCGGAGTGATCGAAGAGGGCAATCTGGTAGCATTCGGCAAGGTGGAGGAGATTTACGCCCGCATGCAAGAGAAACGGGTGCTGCGCATCCGGCTCCTGGATCGCGTCGACGAGGCGATGGCCCGTCTGCGCGAGGTGCCAACGGTTGCTGGAGTGACGCGCGAAGGCAACTGGGTTGTCGTCGGATTTAGCGGGGACGATGCCGATCAGGCGAAGCTTTTGCGCGACTTAACGGTCAACGATTTTCCGGTCGCTGCGTTCAATGAAGCGCAAGGCGATCTGGAAGAAATCTTTTTGGAAATTACGAAGGGGGTGGGCTCATGAATGTCATCCGTCGATTGCGTAACCCGGTTCTGGTCAATGAGCTGAAGCTGCGGATGAGGACGAAGCGTTCGCCCTGGATTATCTTTTTATACTTGCTTGCGCTGGGCGGCATTTCGCTGACGATGATCTTCCTGGTCACCGGGAGTGGGACATACTATCGCCCCGACCAGACGAGAGAGCTGTTCATGATGCTGTCAATGTTCCAGCTGGCAATGATCTGCTTCGTCGTTCCAGGGCTGACGGCTGGCGTCATTTCCGGCGAACGAGAAAGGCAGACGCTGCCGATCATGCTGACGACAAATGTTAGCGCGACCAAGCTGATTTTGGGCAAATGGCTGGCGTCGCTCGGCTTTATGATGTTTTTGATCGTGGCCTCGCTGCCGCTCTACACAATCGTTTTCCTGTACGGCGGAATCTCGCCGGAGCAGCTTGTAAAAGTATTCGGGTTTTACTTGGTGACAATGCTTGGCTTCGGCAGTGTCGGCGTATTGCTGTCCACGCTGATCAAGCGGACGGGGGTTGCGACGGTGCTGACCTATGCGATCGCCTTTGGTTATACCGCTGGTACCGCCGTCATCGGCGAGGTGGTGCGTCAGTTCATCCGCTACCAGCTGCGCAATTCGGGAGCGAGCAGCTCGCAGGTCACTTCGGCTTGGCCAGATTTCCTGAACAGCCTTAATCCGTTTTTCGGTATGCTGAACATTTTTGAAGAAGGGCCGATCCGCATATTCCGCGGGGGATCTATGGCGAAATACGGGCAGCTGACGGTCGACCCGTACTGGATCTATTGCGCATTTTTGCTAGTGTTGACGGTGATATTCCTTGGACTGGCGATTTATTATGTCAAACCGGTGCGTCCGCGTCTGGGCAAACGCGCGTAAAGGAGCCTTCCGATCATGTTGAAACGGCAAGATGACGAGATGTTGACACTGCTTGGGCCGATTCAAAGGAAATTGCTTCGCCAAAAGCTGGTTTTGCGGCTGGCTGGCGCCCTCATCATCGGATTAGGGGCGGGCGTGCTGTTGCTCCTCTTTGCGCGCTTTCTGCCGATTTTTTACTACAAATGGGCAGCCGTTAGCTTTCCGGTGCTGGGGCTCTTGATCGGGCTGATCTGGACGCTGCGGAAAAAGCCGACGCTGGTCGCGGCTGCCAAAGAAGCAGATCGGCACGGGCTGGCAGAGCGGACGGTTACCGCGCTGGAAAATCGGGCACAAACCTCGATGCTGGCAGTGCGGCAGCGGGAAGATGCGCTGTCTCGGCTGCGCGGTGTGCTGCCGCAGGTGCTTTCCGGCATCGCGGTGTTCCGGTTTTCCCGGATAAAATGGATCGGTTTATCGGCGGTGCTGGCGAGCTGGCTCACACTGTTTTGCTGGCCGAACGGCATGGACCAGGTGATCGCACAAAAGCTGCAGGGGCAAGCGCAGCTGGCGGAAGCGAAAAAGCAGCTGGATGAGCTGACAAAATCCCTCGCGAACGAAAAATCATTGAGTGCGGAGCAGAAGAAAAAGGCGGCTGACATCATGGACGAGGCCAAACGCAAGCTGGCTTCGGCGAATGATACCGCTGACAGACTGAACGCACTGCGTGCCGCCGAAAAACAACTGGAGAAATGGAAGCAGGCACAGGGCGCCAAGCAAGAGCTGCTGCAACGGCTTGCGCAAGGCATGAACGGCGTGCAAGGAATGAAGCCGGATGAAGCGGCAAAGCTCGCCCGCGAGCTGCAAAAAGAAGCGGAAGCGCTGGCGAAAACAGCCGCAGCCGCGGATCAGAAGGAACTGAAAAAAATGATGGAGCTGTTGAAGCAAGCGAGCGACTCCAATAATCCGAAAGCGGCCGAGCAGCTCAGCCAAGCGATGAAGGAAGCGATGCAGCAAATCGAACAATCGCAGCAGGCAATGCAATTTGCGGCTCAGACGATGGCAGCGTTGCAGCAGTCGCAGCAATTACTGGCGGCGGCCGCGAATGCACAGGCAGGCGGCGGGGCAACTGGTGCCGCATCAGCGGGTGGAACCGGCCAAGCAGCAGTTCCTGCGATGGCGGGGCAGAGCGGCACTTCAACCGGACAGCCAAGCGGGCAAGCGAGTCCCTCCGGACAAAGTGGGACAGCAACACAGGGTTCGGGGAGCAATCCATCAGACAGTCAGGCAAACGGCCAAGGTGCAGGGCAGGGGCAAGGCAATGGAAATGGGCAAGGGCAAGGTAACGGCCAAGGAAATGGCCAAGGAAACGGCAATGGCCAAGGCGCAGGGCAAGGGAATGGAAACGGTCAAGGCTCCGGCAGCGGAAAAGGCAGCGGGGCCGGGCTTGGCGACGGCAATCATGAGCTCGTTTCGGTCCCGTCCGAGCGCATCGCAACCCAGGGCGGACCGACGGAAACGGTAGGCGGGCCGCTTGGAGAAGGTCCATCCGATACGCGTCAGAGCGGCAGTACACAAGTATCGGCTGGCACAGCCCGACCTTACCAGGAGGTTTACCAGCAGTATGCACAGTTTGCCCGGGAGAGCATGGAAAAAGGGAGCATACCCGGCGACTATCAAGATATCGTCAAAGATTATTTCAGCAACATTGAACCGTAGGGAGATGTGAACATGGAGCAGACAGTGGAGCAGTGTCTCGACCGGGTTGAGCGGGTGCGGCAGGAGATCGGCAAAGTCCTGGTCGGGCAAAAGGATGTAATCGAACAGATGCTGTGGGCGGTTTTTGCCGGCGGGCATGCCTTGCTTGAAGGGGTGCCGGGCCTTGGTAAAACATTGCTCGTCAAAACGATGGCGCAAGCGTTCGAGCTTTCGTTTTCACGTATTCAGTTCACACCGGATCTGATGCCGGCGGACATTACGGGTACAAATATTTTGCGGGTCGATGAAACGGGGAAGCAGTACTTTTCGTTTCAGCCGGGTCCCGTTTTTGCCCAAGTGGTCCTCGCCGATGAGGTCAACCGGGCGACTCCGAAAACACAGAGCGCGATGCTTGAGGCGATGCAGGAGCGCACGGTGTCTGCCGGGGGCGTGACGCGCGAGCTGCCACAGCCGTTTTTCGTGCTGGCGACGCAAAACCCACTGGAGCAGGAAGGGACGTATCCGCTGCCGGAGGCGCAGATGGACCGCTTCCTGATCAAAATCGAAGTGCCGTTCCCGACCGAGGAGGAGCTGCGCGAAATCGTGCTGCGCACGACGATGGCACCGAATACACTGGTGGAAAAAGTGGCGAGCGGCGCGGAAATCATCGAGATCCAAAAGAATGCGCGCGACATTTTGGTCGCGGACCCGGTGCTGCGGTATGCGGTCCGACTGCTGGTGGCGACGCATCCGGGCGAGGCAGCGATCACTCTGGTGAAGCAGTATGTGCGCGCAGGAGCGGGTCCGCGCGGCGTGCAAGCATTGGTGTCGCTGGCGAAGGTGCGGGCGTTCCTCGCAGGAAGGTACAACGTGGCGTATGAAGACATCGATGCAGTCGCGTTGCCTGCGCTGCGCCACCGGATTTTCCTCAATTTCGAAGGGGAAGCGGGCGGGGTGCGTCCGGACCAGATCATCCGCGATATCCTCGATGCGCTCGGGAAGGAACGGTCATGAGCGGGCTTCTGGATTCCGCCTGGCTTCAACGGCTCGAACGGATGCAGATGACGACCCGCCGTCTGGCGAGCGGTGCGCATGCTGGAAAGCGTCGCTCCAAGCAGCTCGGCAGCTCGCTCGAGTTCGCCGACTATCGGGCGTATGCGCCGGGAGACGATTTGCGGCAGCTTGACTGGAATGCGTATGGACGGTCGGGGAAGCTGTTCGTCAAGCGGTTTTTGGACGAGCAGGAGCTGCACATCTCGATCTATCTCGATTGCAGCCGCTCTATGGGCTACGGGCATCCGAGCAAGCTGCACCGTTCGAAGCAGCTTGCAGCAGCGCTCGGGTATTTGTCGTTGTGCCACCTTGATTACGTATCAGTGTATGCGTTTGACCAGTCGATCCGGGGGGCAATGACGCGATTGCAGGGCAAAGCGAAGGCGGCGCAGCTGTTTACGTTCCTCGAATCGATCGAGCCGGGGGGGGCGGGCGATTTGAACGCAGCGTTGCGCTCCGGTCAGGCCGTGTCGGGCAAACCGGGCCTCTCGATCATTCTTTCCGATTTTCTCTATGAAAACGGGTATGAGAGCGGTGTCGCATTCGTGCAAGCGGCGAAACAGGAAGTGACTTTGGTGCAGGTGCTGGCGGAGGAAGAGCGGAATCCCGCATACCAAGGGGAGCTTCGGCTGCTCGACAGCGAGACAGGGAGTGCCAAGGAGATTGCATTTTCTCCGGTGATGATCGAGGAGTACGCGAAAACATTGAGCGCCTATCAAGCGCAGTTGTCCGCCTATGCGTTCGGGCGCGGCATCGCGTATGTCAGCGTAGAAGCGGAGCAGTCGCCCGAGCAGATCGTGTTCGGGATTTTCCGGCAGGCGGGCTTGATTCGATAGAGGGGAGGAAGCGGTGATCATGCAGTGGATGGCTTTAGGCAACCTGGGATTTTTGGCGATCATCCCGGTGATTCTTGCCCTGTATCTGCTCAAGCGCAAGTACGAGGATCAGGAAGTGTCGAGCACGCTGCTCTGGCAAAAGACGCTGCAAAACTGGGAGGTAACGCGGCCGTGGCAAAAGCTGCGACGCAGCCTGCTGCTCTTTTTGCAGCTCTTGGCAGCGCTATTGCTAGTGCTGGCGCTGATCCGGCCGGCGATTCCGGCTGAGGGGGCGGTCAACGACCACACGGTACTGGTCATCGATGTGTCGGCAAGCATGCTGACTCGCGAAGGCGATGCGACGCGGATCGAGCTCGCAAAGGCCGGAGCGAGAAAATTGATCGAAAATATGGGTGCCAAGCAGACGGTGACCTTGATGGCCGCCGGTCGCGAGCCGCAGGTTCTGTTATCCAAAAGCAGCGACAAGTCGGCGCTGCTGAGCAAACTAGATTCGCTCACAGCCACACTGGGTACGTCCGATTTGCGCGCGGCGCTTTCGCTGTCGCAGGCTATCGCGGCAACCGAAGCGGGCAGCGGGATCATCTGGTATGGTGACGGTGGGGCCGAGCGGATCGCGGGAATGGATGCGGGCACAGCCGGCAGCTCGTTTCGCTTTGTACAGGTGGGCCGCACCGATGAAAACAGCGCGATCGGAGCGTTTGTCACACAGCCCGGTGAACAAGGAACCGACGGGCTGCTCCGCATCGACAACTATGGAAATAAAGCAAAAACGGGCAAGGCGACCATCTATGATGGGGAGGGCAAGCTGGTCGAGACAAGCGATTTCAGCGTGGAGTCGAATGACAGCCGTTCGCTTCAATTCCACTCCCTACCGCCCGGCCCAGCGTATCGTGCGGTCATTAACGTGGATGGCGATGGCCTGACGCAGGACAATGAGGCATGGAGCGTCCCGTTTGCGGCGCAAAAGGCGAGAGCTGTACTCGTGTCACCGGAGGGCAACCGCTTTTTGAGCCAGGTGCTGAAGACGGGGGCCTTATTATCGGTCGAGACGATGGACAAGCAGCCGACCAAGGCGGACGGGGCAGCCGATCTATGGATATTCGACAGGGTGGTGCCTGATGTGCTGCCTCCGGGCAACGTCATGCTGATCGGTCCGCAGCGCAAGACGGCGTGGCTACCGGTCATCGGCGAGCGGGAGCTTACGTATGAAGTGCAGGCAGCGACAGACGAATCGCTTCTCAAGTATGTCGATTGGAAAGATGTGCACGTGGCCCAGGCTACGGCACTGGGCGAGATGCCGGGCATGCACAGCTTGGTGAAGTCGGGCGAAATCGACCTCGTGCGCAGCGGAACCATCAACAACCAGCGTGCGGTCATCGTTTCCTTTGACTTGCATGACTCCGATTTTCCGCTGCGCCCTGCTTTTCCGATCTTTATGCAAAACGCGCTTTCGTGGCTGCTGCCAAAGCAGTCGTCGCCGATTACCGGCGTCCAGCCGGGGGAAGCGGTGACGATCCCGCTAACACCGGGCGCATCGTCGCGGACGCTAGTACTGCCAGATGGAAGCGCAGAGAAGGTCGCTGCAGTGGGAAGCTCGTGGTTGTTGCAAGTGCCGCATCAAGCGGGGCTGTACCGGTTGGAAGAGGAAGTGGGCGGAGCCAAGCAGGCTCGCTATTTCTCTGTACGTCCAGCCTTGGCAGAATCGGATATTACTCCGCGGACGATGAGCGTGGCTTCCGCTTCCTCTGGCGAGCAAAAGGGCGAAGCGGCACAGTCGGCCGCCACGACGGCTGGCAGCCGGGAGCTGGCCACTTGGCTGGCTGCATTGGCGCTGCTGGTGGTTTTTGCGGAATGGAGGGTGTATCAGCGTGGGTATTAGCTTTCAACAACCGTATCTTTTGCTGCTTCTGTTACCTGCGCTGTACATGGTCTATCACTGGTGGCGGCAGCAGAAGCGGATGGCACAGGCAAGGCGGATATGGATCGCTGGCGTGCGTACCGCGATGTTTTGCCTGCTGATTTTGGCGGTGGCGGGCACACAGCTCGTCCATCCGGTGAAGGCGGAAACGGTCGTGTTCGTTATCGACCGCTCGGCTTCAATGAAGGATGACAGCCGCGCCACCGCGTTTTTGGCTGAGGCCGTCAAGCAAAAGCGAAGCGAGGATCTGTATGGTGTCGTGGCAGTAGGTGGCGATGCGGCGGTCGACCAGCCGCTCACGACAAAGGATGAGCTGCAGGCGCTAGGCGTGCAAGTCAACCGAAATGCGACCAACCTGGCCGAAGGCATTCGGCTGGCGGCGGGGATGATCCCAAGCCAGGCGCGCGGAAAAATCGTGCTGGTGACCGACGGGCTGGCTACCGGCGGTGATGTAGAGAAGGAAGTCAAGCTGGCGGCGGAGCGGGAAATCGCGTGGGAAGCGGTATTAATGCAGCAGCCGCAGGGCGATGAGGTGCTCGTCTCGTCCGTACAGGTGCCTGACCGTCTGTATGCCGGGGAGGAGTTCCCAATCAAGGTCGATGTGGACAGTACCGTGGCGACCAAGGCTACGCTGCGCCTGTATGAGGGAAACCGGGAAGCGGGCAAGCAGACAGTGCAGGTGGAAAAAGGTAAAAACCGCTTTGTTTTTGCACAAAAAGCAGTGGATAAAGGCTTTCACCGCTATCGGGTGGAAGTCGAGGCAGAGCGAGATACGCTGAAAGTCAACAACCAGGCGCACGCATTTTCTCAGGTCGCGGGCTCTCCGTCCCTGTTGATCGTTGAAGGACAGCCTGGGGCCGCGCGCAATTTGGTCAATGCCTTGCAGGCGGGAAGCATTCAGGCGGTCGTGAAAGATCCGGCCTTACTGCCCAAAGAGCTGGACGATTACAAGCAGTATGCCGGAGTCGTGCTCGCCAATGTGGATGCGACCAAGATCGGTGATGACGACATGGAGCGCATTCGTACCGCTGTCCGCGATCTGGGTCTCGGCTTGATCATGACAGGAGGACAGGACTCATTCGGCATGGGCGGCTGGTTTCATACGCCGATCGAAGAGGCGCTGCCTGTGTACATGGATTTGCGCGGCAAAGAGCAGCAGCCTTCACTCGGACTGGAGCTCGTGATCGACAAGTCGGGCAGCATGTCCGGCGACGGCCGGGGCGCGGACAAGATGGAGCTGGCGAAAGAGGCGGCGATCCGTGCGACCGAAATGCTGACCGAAAAAGATCAGATCGGCGTGATCGCGTTCGACGGCTCGCCTTGGACCGTCGTCGAGCCGCAGCCGGTCAAGGACCCGCAAACGATTCGCCAAAAGATCGGGAGCATTTATGCCGATGGCGGAACGGATATTTTCCCCGCCTTGCAGATGGCGTACGATGAAATCAAGAAAATGAAGGCGCAGCGAAAACACATCATTCTTTTGACAGACGGCCAATCCGGCCGCGATGACGACTATATGGGCCTGCTTCAGCAGATGACGGGGGAAAATATCACTGTGACTACTGTCGCGGTCGGGGACGATGCGGACACGACGCTCCTGGAAGATATCGCGCAGTGGGGAAAAGGGCGCTATTACCTGTCGACCGATCCTACTTCAATTCCGAAGATCTTCAGCAAGGAGACGGCACTAGCCAGCCGCACCTTTATCGTGGAACAGCCGCAGGTGCCCGCGCTCACCGGAGCGAGCGACTGGACTACGCTGCGCCAAGGACTGCCACCGCTGCGTGCCTATGTAGCGACGACAGCGAAGCAGACAGCGGAGCAAGTGCTGATGAGTCAAGACGATGATCCGATCCTGGCGCGCTGGCAGTATGGATTGGGCCGCGCAGTCGCCTGGACGAGCGATCTGGATGGCAAATGGGCGCCAGATTGGGTGAACTGGGCGGGCAACAGCCGCCTGTGGAACGAGATTGTCGCTTGGACACTGCCGCAAATTAACGAAGGGCAATGGCGGACAGAAACACAGCTGGATGGGACGACGGGCAAGCTGACCGTCACGCTGCCAAAAGGCGCGCTATTGCCGCAAGAACTGGAAGCGGTGGTGCTTGACTCGCAAATGAAGCGGCAAGCCATCCGCGTGCAGCCGACAGGGCCGAATGAGCTGCAAGGAAGCTTTGAGGTCGGCGATCCGGGTAGCTATCTCATTCAGATCGTGGAAAAAAGCAGCGGGAAGGCGATCTCCAGCCAGACTACCGGTCTGACCGTATCCTATTCGCCGGAGTTTGGTCTGCCGCAGGACGGCGAGCAGCGTCTGAAGGAATGGCTTGCGGGAACCGGCGGAACCTTGATCGGCGATCCTGGGGACGTGTTTACCGGCAAGCTACCGGCCAAGTGGGAAAAACAGCCGATCACAGAATGGCTGCTAGTGCTTGCTGCGTTGCTGTGGCCGGTGGATGTGGCAGGCCGCCGATTGCAGCTGCCGGATCGATTCTGGCAGCGCTTGGCCGGATTGCTCCGATTGCGCCAGACAGAGGTTGCCTCGGCGCCTCCTGTTACCGAAGGAGGTGCCGTGCTGGAACGGCTTGGCGGAGTGAAGCGGCGAACGCGAGACGAGCAGGTGACTGCAGCTGCGGCAGGAACAGCGCTGGAAGGCATGCGCAAGCAGCAAGATGAGAAGCGGAAAGCAGCATTGGTTTCACCAAAAGAAGCTGCACCTACATCCGCTGCAAAACAATCAACGGCATCTAGTGAACGAAAGCCGCAGCAGGGCGCCTCGCAGGGACAGGCGGGTGAAGCGTTCAACCGGTTGCTGGCTGCGAAGCAGCGCAAGCAGAAGTAGCAGAATGCAAAGATAGGGAAGGATAAAAGAAAAAGGTTAGGGGCCAATGCGGCCTCTAACCTTTTTTGTCCCATTCTTACGAGAGAGTGTTTCAAATAGATTTTCAAGTAAATTAATCGGATTTATTTACTTGTATAAAACAATAATTCAAAAAATATCCATATTAATATCCCTTTCTTTTATTTTTCTTTTTCTTCATCCCAATTTCCCGACTGCTGTGCAGCCCAGGGCTTCGCGGAAAAAAGCGGAAACGTTCTTGCGCCACATAGCATCCTTGAAATGCTCCCGCCGCGTAGCGTGTGGCTTTGGGGCGCAGTTTCCGGTTTTTTAGCCGGAGCCGTTCACCCCGCCCCCCAGCAGGCATAGCCAGAGCGGAGCACCGCTTTTTTCCGCGAAGCCCCTCGCCTCCCCAATAGCCGCCACAATAGCCTCCACAAAAAACTAGATAATTCCGATCAAGTTACTTGACATTATGCCAATCCTTGCTATACTAAATTCTATCAATTGAAACAACTTGAGTGGGGGAACAATAGATGCGTAAGAAAGCCGGAATACTCGCATTATTATCATCGGTCATGATTCTCGCCAGCGGCTGCGGCACGACGGAGGCGCCAAAGCAGGATGCAACAAAACAAGACGCTACTCAGCAGCCAGCAGCAGACAGCGGTACGCCGAAAAGCGGTGGCAGCCTGGTGATCGCAGTCGGGGATGACCCGCAAGAAATCAATCCGCTGTATGCCGGTGACCGTGTCACTTTGACCATTGACCAATCGTTGTTCGCGCCGTTTTTCTCGATCAACAACGGCAAAAAAACATTCGTCTTGGCCGAGAGCTTGACGCAATCGCCTGATTTCAAAACATACACACTGAAGCTGCGCGACAACCTGACATGGCACGACGGACAAAAACTGACCGCAGATGACGTAGTATTCACATTTGACAAAATATTGGATGAAAAGCAGCACAGCTTCTTCCGCAGCCTGTTCGTCTTCAACGGCAAGCCGATGACGGTGAAAAAAGTCGATGATCGCACGGTCGATTTCGTCCTGCCGGAAGTAACTGCCGCATTCGAAGGTGCGCTGGTGCAAGTTTATCCGATTCCGAAACATATATTTGAAGGCGAGGCGGACATCGAGAAAAGTGCGAAAAACCAAGCGCCAGTTGGTTCCGGCCCATTCAAATTCAAAGAATACAAACCAGGCGAGTATTTGACGCTGGAGCGCTTTGACAATTACTTTGCAGGCAAATCCTATCTCGATTCCGTCACGTACCGCATCGCGAAGGATACGAACGCAGCCAACCTGGCGCTGCAAAACGGCGAGATCAACCTGAAGTACATCGATCCGCAAGATTTCGAGAAAATCAACGGCACGCAAAAATTCAACGTGATTCCTTACTTTGAAGGCCGTCTGGCTTACATGGTATTCAACCAAAACATCGACATCTTGAAAAAGAAAGAAGTGCGCCAAGCGATTTCGTACGCTATCAACAAAAAAGAGCTGATCGAAGCGGCGTACCTGTCCACGGATTTCGCGGAACCGGCTTCGTCCATCTTGACGCCTGACACGCTGTACGCGACGCAGGACGTTGAAAAATACGATTACGACGCGGAAAAGGCGAAAAAGCTGCTGGCTGATGCAGGAGCAAGCAACCTGAAGCTGCGCCTTGCATACGTCAACTCCAACAAAGCGCAAACGAGCCAAGCGCTGTACGTACAGCAAAAATTGAAGGAAGTCGGCATCGAAGTGGAGCTGCAAGCACTCGATCCATCCGCTTTCTCCAAAAAATCGCAGGATATGAAAAACACCGATTATGACCTGTCGTTCGGCGGCTACATTATGGGCTACGAGCCAGACGCTTACAAATCTTTGTATGTCAGCACGGAAGCATACAACTACTCCCATTACAGCAACAAGGAGTTTGACGACCTGTGGGCTAAGGCTGCTGTAGAGACAGACACAGCTAAACGCGGCGAGCTGTACAAAAAAATCCAGCAAACCGCAGCGGATGAGGCGCTGATCTACCCGATCGCCTACACCAAATCGATCATCGCGATCGACAAAAAATATGGCGGTCTGGAAGAGGCTGTTACCAAACCGGTCACCATGTTTGACGATCTGTCCAAAATCTTTGTGAAATAAGAGCAGCAGAATGGGGGAAATAGGCTGATGTAAAGGTCAGCTTATTTCCCTTTTCTTATACAGATAAGAATTTATAAAATTCTTATCCAGTATAAGTGCAACCGCGACTCCGCCAAAAAGCATGGCGTAGCCAGGTTTTCTAATAAGAAAAGGCATGCAAAAATGCCGCAGCCAAGTTGCGTGGGAGGAACGACATGAGTCAAATGATTGGAAAACGGCTGCTTTCATCCGTGCCGTTGCTGTTTTTTATCGCTCTGGTCGCTTTTTCACTGGTGAAGCTGGCGCCGGGCGATCCGGTGCAAACGTTTGTCACCCCAAACATGAGCCCAGAGGATGTGGCGCGAATACGCGCGAGTCTGGGGCTTGATTTGCCGCTCTATATGCAATTTTGGATCTGGTTGAAAAATTTGCTGCAAGGCAATATGGGCTTCTCCCTCATGAACCATCGGCCGGTGCTCGATCTGGTCGTGGAGCGGATTCCGGCAACGGCGGGCCTGATGGGCGTATCTATTGTCCTGGCGCTCGTGATGGCGATTCCGCTGGGACTGCTCGCCGGCGCCAATCGGAACAAATGGATTGACAAGCTGTTGAACTTGATTTCGTATGTGGGCATCTCCATTCCTACCTTTTGGCTGTCGATGCTGCTCATCTACTTGTTCGCGCTCAAGCTGAACCTGCTGCCGAGCATGGGGATGCGGACGATCGGCGTGGAATCGACGGCGGATGTGATCAAACACGGGATTTTGCCCTGTATCGTGCTCGCGTTCGGCTTTTTATCCGTCTACATCCGCTATGTCCGTTCCAGCACGATTGGCCAGCTGAAGGAAGATTACGTGCAGCTGCAGTATGCGTACGGCTCGAGCCGATGGACGATTTTGCTACGCCATGTGTTGAAAAACGTCCTGCTGCCGATCATTACCTTGCTCGGGATGGCACTGCCCGATTTGATCACGGGTGCCATCGTAACGGAGACGGTCTTTTCATGGCCGGGTCTCGGCTCGATGATGGTGACGGCAGTGTTTCAGTTTGATTATCCGATCATCATGGGGGTTACGATCTTTTCGTCTCTTTTGCTGATTATCGGGAATTTGCTGGCTGATCTGTTGTATAGCGCAGTCGATCCGCGGATCAGGAACGGGAGGTAGCACCATGAACGCAAGAAGATGGCAAAATATCAAGCATGAGCTGAAAGAAAACCGTTTCGCTCTGACAGCGGTCATCATCCTGGTGGTGTTTGTGCTGGCGGCAGTTTTTGCTTTTGTGCTGGCGCCGTACGATCCGAACAAGATCGTGGTGCAAGACAGGCTGCAGGCACCTGGCGCAACGCATCTTTTCGGGACAGATGATTACGGGCGAGATTACTTTTCGCGCGCGCTGTTCGGGGGACGCATCTCTCTGTTGGTCGGATTTTTGGCGATGATTCTCGCGACCGGACTTGGGACGGCGGTAGGGACGATCAGTGGTTATTTCGGGGGAAAGGTCGACCAGATATTGATGCGGATTGTGGAGATCCTGATGTCGATTCCGTCCTTCCTCGTCATGCTGATTTTGAGCGTATACCTGAAGCCGGGAATTCAGAATGTCATCATCATCATCGGGGCGTTGACCTGGATGAATATCGCCAGGCTCGTGCGGGCGGAAACCTTGTCCGTCAAAGAGCGTGAGTATGTGCTATACGCCAAGGTGTCGGGTCAAAGCTCGTTTCGGATTATCACCATGCACATCATTCCGAGCATTCTCTCGACGATTATCGTCGCGGCAACGATCAACATCGCATCGGCTATTTTGATGGAATCCACGCTCAGCTTCCTGGGCCTCGGGATTCAGCAGCCGGAATCGTCTTGGGGCAGTATGCTGAACAGTGCGCAAGGCTTGATCAGCGAGGCACCGCATTTGGCGCTGTTCCCCGGTTTGTTCATTTTCCTGACGGTGCTCTGCTTCAATGTGCTCGGCGATGTGTTCCGCGTTGCCTTTGAACCGAAAGTGAACGATCGTTAACGCAACGAATGCCACACGGGATTCCAACAAGCTGGGAGTGAAACGCATGAACGAAACGATAGTGGAAGTCACCGACTTGAAAACGTCCTTCTTTACCCGGGCGGGTGAGGTGCAGTCGGTGCGCGGGGTTTCCTTTGACATCAAAAAGGGTGAAATCGTCGGAATCGTCGGCGAATCGGGCAGCGGCAAAAGCGTGATGGCCAAATCGATTTTGCGGCTGATCGCGACGACGGGCAAAATTGTAAACGGCGAAATTCGCTTTCAAGATAAAAATTTGCTGGATATGTCGGAACGGGAGCTGCGGGACATACGCGGCAACCGGATCGCGATGATTTTCCAGGACCCGATGACCTCGCTCAATCCGGTCGTCACCATCGGCAAGCAGCTGATCGAGGTAATCTGTCGGCATCGTCAGGTGACAAAAGCGGAGGCGCGGCAGCGGGCCATCGAGCTTTTGCGCCAGGTCGGGATTCCGTCACCAGAGCAGCGGATCGACCAGTATCCGCATGAGTTTTCCGGCGGGATGCGGCAGCGGGCGCTGATCGCCATGGCGCTTTCCTGTGAACCGGAGCTGTTGATTGCCGACGAGCCGACGACCGCACTCGATGTGACCATCCAGGCGCAAATCCTCGATCTGATGAAAGAGATGAGCGCCAAGACCAATACGGCGATCATGCTGATCACGCACGATTTGGGTGTGGTCGCACAAATTTGCAGCCGCGTGATTGTGATGTACGGCGGCATGGTGATGGAAAAAGGACCGGTCGATGACATTTTTTATCGTCCTCAGCATCCCTACACGCAAGGCTTGTTGAAATCGCTGCCGAAAGCAAATGGCGGCGAGAAGGAGCGGCTGACGCCGATCGAGGGCACGCCGCCCAATTTGCTAAATCCACCGCTGGGGTGCCCATTTGCGGATCGCTGCCCGCACGTGATGGAGAAATGCCGCCAGGAGCTGCCGCGCTTTGCGCAGGTTGGTGCCGATCACGAGACGCGATGCTGGCTGGGTATACAGGAGTTCAAGGAGGTGGCAGGCACGCATGGCGCAGAATGAGGTTTTGCTTGACGTGCAGCACATCAAGAAGTATTTTCCAGTAAAACGCAATCTGTTCGGGCGCTCCAGCCAACATGTCAAAGCCGTGGATGACGTGAGCTTCAAGCTATACCGCGGCGAGACGCTAGGGCTCGTCGGCGAGTCGGGCTGCGGTAAATCGACGCTCGGTCGGACGATCATTCGGCTGTATGATGTGACCTCGGGGAGCATTATGTATGACGGACACGATCTGGCCAAGATGGGCGAAGCGCAGCTCAAACCGTTTCGCAAGCGGATGCAGACGATTTTCCAAGATCCGTACTCCTCGCTCAATCCGGGGATGACGGTCTATGAGCTGATCAGCGAGCCGATGAATATTCACGGCAATATCGACGGAAAGCAGCGGCGCGCATTCATTACGGATCTGCTGGAAAAGGTCGGCTTGAAGGCGGAGCATCTGGATCGGTATCCGCACGAGTTTTCCGGCGGCCAGCGCCAGCGCGTCAGCATCGCCCGCTCCTTGGCGGTGAAGCCAGAATTCATCGTCTGCGATGAGCCGATCTCCGCGCTCGACGTGTCGGTGCAGGCGCAGGTCGTCAACATGCTGGAAGATTTGCAGCAGGAGCTCGGGCTGACCTACCTGTTCATCGCGCATGATCTCTCCATGGTCCGCCACATTTCCAACCGGATCGGCGTGATGTATTTGGGGCAGATCGTCGAGCTGGCCGAAAGCAACGAACTCTATGAAAATCCGGCACATCCGTATACGAAAGCGCTGCTTTCTTCCATTCCGGTCGCTGACCCGCGGGCACGGGAGCAGAACCGGGTGGTGCTAACCGGCGAGCTGCCAAGCCCGCTCGCTGCCATCTCCGGCTGCAAGTTCCAGACGAGATGCCCGTATGCCACGGCACGCTGCCGCGAAGAAGAGCCGAAGCCGATCGAAATCGGAACCGGGCATCAGGTGGCTTGCCATCTGTATGATGAATGAGCAACAACCGATCATGGGAGGGAACAGAGGATGAGCGTTGTACGGATTTCGCAAAATGATGCCTTGATGATTGAAGTGTTACGCAAAAATGGGATTAGCGACGAGGCGCTGCTGGCCGCTCTGAAAAATGGCGATGTCAGCTCGTTTGTGGAGATTGAAAAAGGGAATTTCGATTACACCCGCTTGGCCGATCTGGCCCGCGAGCGCTGGGACGATGTGGTGCAGGCGGTTACCGATGGCTACAAAATCACCTTCAACACGCGTAATGGCTTGAAGTATTTGCTGAATGTCAAATTTGGCGTTGTAGCTGAGACGGACTTTGCGGTGGAGGAAGAGGCGTATCACGGCCTCACATTGACCCGTGAGCAGCTGGAATGGCTACGCGCTTCGCTGGCAGGCAATTGGCGGGTCGTGGACCTTGATGAGGAAGCAGACGGCCGACAAGCGATCCGCATCGAGCTGTATCGCGGCGCACAGTAATCGCATAACATGCGAAAAAGCATTGCTGCATGGGCAATCCGACGAAATGGATTCGCTTGCGGCAATGCTTTTTCTTTTTTAAACCTTTATACCGTCTGATAACCGTTAGCGGACGAACTGCAAGACCGCGTGAATCACCCATTGCGACGATTTCATTGCGACATAAATCACCCAGATGGCTGTGCTGCATATCCAGCAAAAGCGCGTGATAAGCTTTTCCATATGACCGCCGTTATGAAACAGGTGAAGGGCGACGCGCAGGCGCGGGACCACCAGCGAGTGAATGCCTTCCTGGCCAAACAAATCGCCGACCAAATGCGACCACCAACCAATGATGAAACCGAGCGCGCTGGCATAAACGAATGCCGAACCGCTGGATGCGACCGACCACAGGCCGAGTGACAGGCAGATGGCGAATTCAGGCGTGTGAATGACCCCGCGGTGCCGGACCAGTGGCAAAATAAACAGCGCCCCGCCCAAAAAGGCGAAAAACCAATGCAGTTGATAGGCATACCAGGCGTACAGGACAAAAGCGCCGACACCAAACAGAACCAAATCTCTGATCTTGGTCAGCAAGAGGCAAAACACACTTGCCGCAAGCCAAAAAGGAAAGCTGCCGATCAGCCCATCAGGCAGCGAGATAACTGCTTGTTCAAACGGGATGCCGATCCCGAAGCGCCGATTCAAGAAGACGGTCAGAAGCAAAGCGCCTATCAGCGCGAGCACGCCTGCGACTGATTTTAGCGACCGTCTTGTTTGGGGTGAAAAGGGACTGATTACTTTGCTCGCGGTCGACGTTTTGTGATCAATGTCGGGTGCGAGCGAGCCGATCCCAACCGCGGCGACGCCGATGCCAAAGCCCACTAAGGTAAGCGTCGAAGCTAGCGGGGCCAGGCTGAGATAGGCGCTGCCCAATGCGACCCCAAGCGCTAAATGACCGGATTTGTTCACGTGTGTTCCTCCTTCTGAACGGATTCATCGCGCTTTTCGCTTGAAAACGATCTTGACTATGATAGCATGAAAAGAGGAAAAAAGAGAACGTTTGTACGCACTTATTTTTTCGAGCCGTTAATGAATGATTTCAGATCGACTGGGTGCGGCATCATTTTGGCGCGGTTGGCCCGCAGACGCTTTTCGGAGATGATCCAGGTATGGCCCGCAGAGTTTTTCCGCCGGATGGCCGCAAAATGCCATTTGCTCCCCGAGAAGATCGTAAAGCCCTTTGCCCGGCTATCGTTGCAAAAACGGTGGTCCTCACCAAGATTGACATCAGCAAACCGGACTTTGCCAAAAACGTTGCGCTTCATTACGAGCGTAGCGCCGGGCACGACGGCCACGTATTTGTTCTCGGCGTTGTAAAAGCGCAGAAGGAGCGTTTTTGAGCCGCTGAGGTACATGAAATGGGCGCGTTTTCCGACGATATCAGCATTCGTTTTTTGAAAGATTCCCATGCATTCCGTGAGATAGAGCGGCCCGTAATAGTCATCATCATCAAATTTGGCTACATAGTCGTACCTGGCTTTTTTGACGGCGAAATTCAAGCAGGCGCCGAGAGATGTCGCTTCCGGCAATTTGTAGACAGTCACGTTTTTATATCGTTTTGCCCGCTTTTGATAGTTTTCCAGCGGAAGGTCATCTTTGTTGATGACAATGATCAGTTCTTTCTTTTTCCAACGTTGGGAGTGGAAATTCTGGAACAGACGGTCGATGTACGCTGGTCTTTTCGTGCACGTAATGATGGAGACACCTTTTGTTTGCGTGCTTGCTCCTGATTTCGTCCCCATTGTCGTCCTCCTAGTAAAAAGTTGTCGTACTCTATTCGTATGAAAGTTGAGAGACAAACCAACACGGTACATGGTGGGGGCGATTCGTGGAAAATAGCAATTTCCATTTCATAGAGGCGTATTGGTTTTGACGTGCACAAGGCCCGCGTATGGTAACATGAGAGAAAGCGAACGGCAGAAGAAGGAGTGTTTGAAAACATGGTCGATCGATTGCAGCTATCCGCAGGAGAGGTTTTGGCGAGCCGCATCGCACAGCTCAAGGAGCTGTTTCCCGAGGCGGTGAGCGAGGGCCGGATCGATTGGGAGAGGCTGATGCAGCTCGCAGGAGAACAGGGTGACGCGGGTGCCGAGCGCTACGGGCTTGGCTGGGCCGGCAAAAAGGATGCGGTCCGGACGCTCCAGATACCAAGCGTGGCGACGCTTTTGCCTCATCCGGATCAGTCCCTTCGGTTTGACACGACCAAAAATCTGGTCATCGAAGGCGACAATCTGGAAGTCTTGAAGTTGCTACAAAAAAGCTATTACGGCAAAGTCAAAATGATCTATATCGATCCGCCTTACAATACAGGCAATGACTTCATATACGCTGACAACTATCGCGATAGTTTGCGAGACTATTTGCGCTATACCGGACAAGCTGATGAAGAGGGCAATCCGCTTGCCGCCCGTGCGGACAAAAGCGGACGTTACCACTCCAACTGGCTTTCCATGATGTACCCGCGTCTGTTTTTGGCGCGCAATCTGCTTACCGATGACGGCGTCATTTTCATCAGCATCGATGAGATCGAGCATGCCAAGCTGCGCCTTTTGTGCGACGAGATTTTCGGCGAGGAGAACCATGTGGCAGATTTCGTCTGGCAGAAGAAAAAAGGCGGTGGCAACGATTCTAAGTATGTTGCGGTGGAGCATGAGTATATCGTCATGTACGCCAAAAACGAGGGTCATCTGCATGAGCTGTTCGAACCGTACAAGCCGGAATACTTGGCCCGCTATCGCGAGGAAGACGAGCATGGCCGGTATTATTGGGATACGTTTAAGCGAAAATCAGGCAAGCAGTATTATCCGATCGAGTGTCCAGATGGGACGGTGCTTTCGCATGATGAGTTGGGCCAGCCCATTAGCTGGCTGCGTTCGGAAGCGCGCTTCCGCGATGACTTGGCCAAAGGCGAGGTGCGGTTCGTACAGACGCACAACGGTTGGTCAGTTCAATTCAAGCAGCGGCTGCCGCAAGGGAAAAAGCCGCGCAGCCTCTTCCTCGAGGAGTCCGTGCTGACACAGCAAGGAACGACGAGCGACGGGAGCAATGAACTGCTGCACTTGTTCCGGCAAGAGCTTTTCCCCAATCCTAAGCCGGTTTCGCTGATTAGCCATCTGCTCGGCTTTAGTGTCGGCAAGGATGATCTGATCCTCGACTTTTTTGCCGGCTCGGGTACCACTGGGCATGCGGTCATGGCGTTGAACAAACAGGATGGCGGCAATCGCCGCTTTCTTTTGGTGCAGCTGCCGGAAGCCACGGGTCGAGACGATTTTGCCACGATTTCGGCCATTACTAGAGAACGGCTGCGCCGCGCTGCGGACATGATGGATCAAGAGGATGGCGGAGAGGGACAGGACCGCGGCTTCAAAGCGTTTTCGCTAGCGTCCTCCAATTTCAAAATTTGGGACAGTGCCAAAGCTGCGCAGACCGAGGAAGAGCTGGCCGATCAGCTTCGGCTTTTTGCCGACCATGTCGCCGCAGAGCGCACGGCAGAGGATATGCTTTACGAGATTTTACTGAAAGCAGGCATCGAGCTCACCACTTCGATCTACGCGGAGACGGTCGGTGGAAAAACGATTTATGTGATCGGTGAAGGTGATTTGCTCGTTTATGTGGAGTCTGAGATCGGAAGCGAGCAGGTGGGAGCGATCATCGCGCGAAAGCCGGCGCAGGTCATCTGCCTGGATGAAGCATTCGGCGGGAATGATTCGCTCAAAACCAATGCCGCGCTCGAAATGAAATCGCACGGCATTGCGTTTCGCACCGTGTAGGAGTGACGAACATGAAACTACAATTCGACAGTCAGCAGCAGCACCAGCTGGATGCGATCCAGGCGGCGGTTGAGCTGTTTGACGGTCAGCCGCTGTCCCGGGGGAATTACGAGGTGAACCTTGACGCGCTGGCAAGCGGGATGCTGTCCGAGTGCGGGTATGGCAATCAGCTGGCGATCGATGAGGAAAGCATTCTCGCCAATGTGCAGCGCATCCAGGCGAGAAACGGACTATCTGCAGCGGAAACGCTGGATGGCATGCATTTTTCCATCGAAATGGAGACGGGCACAGGCAAAACCTATGTCTATTTGCGGACGATCATGGAGCTGCAGCGAAAATATGGCTTTACCAAATTCATTATCGTTGTCCCGAGCGTGGCGATCCGCGAAGGGGTGCTGAAAAATTTACAGCTGACCCGCGAGCATTTTCTCGCCCTCTATGAAAATCAACCCTATGACTACCATGTCTATGATTCCAAGCGTATCTCGTCGCTGCGCCAGTTTGCCCACGCCGACAAGCTGCAGATCATGGTAATCAACATCGATGCGTTCAACAAAAAGGAAAACAACATCATTCATAAGGAAAATGACCGCTTGTCCGGACGAAAGCCGATCGAGTTCATCCAGGCGACACGGCCGATCGTGATCATCGACGAGCCGCAAAACATGGAGTCGACGCAAGCCAAAGTGGCGCTCGACAGCCTTGATCCGCTTTGTACGCTGCGCTACTCGGCGACCCACCGTAACCTGTACAACCTTCTGTATCGCCTCGATCCGGTAAAAGCCTACGACTGGAAGCTGGTCAAACGGATCGAGGTGGACTCGGTGCTGGATGATCCGGATTTCAACCAGCCGTACATTCGGCTCGACTCGGTGGAGACGACAAACGGCAAGCTGGTCGCTAAGCTGTTGATCGACGTGCAAAAAAGCGGCGGGCCTGAAAGGAAGCTGGTCTCGATCAGCAAAACGGGGACAGACCTCCATCAGCTGTCAGGTGAACGGGAGCAGTATCGCGGGTTTGTGGTCGATCAGATCGACTCCGCAACCAAGACCGTCACCTTTGCAAATGGTCGTCACATCCAATGTGGACAAGAATTTGGCGGGCGCACGGATGAGCTAATGCGTGCCCAGATTCGCGAAACGGTCAAGGAGCATCTGGAAAAAGAACTGCGCATTCAGGAGCTTTTGCCGGAGGGAAGAAGGCTCAAGGTGCTCTCGCTGTTTTTCATCGACAAGGTGGCACATTATGCCGATGAAGACGGGAAGATCAGACGGTGGTTCGTAGAGGCTTACCGCGAGCTGCGCGAAAAGCCGCGCTATGCGGCGCTGCAGCTGCCGGATGAAAATCTTGTACACAACGGCTATTTTGCGACCGATTCACGCGGTAAGGCCAAAGATACGAAAGGAAACACGAAGGCGGACGACGATGCGTATGAGCTGATCATGCGCGACAAGGAACGGTTGCTTTCGCGCTCAGAGCCACTGCGCTTCATTTTCAGCCATTCCGCGCTGCGCGAGGGCTGGGACAACCCGAACGTGTTCCAGATTTGCACGCTGAATGAAACCCGTTCGGAGCTGAAAAAACGGCAGGAGATCGGGCGAGGCTTGCGTTTGCCGGTGGATGAGACGGGCAATCGCGTTTTTGACAGCAGCATCAACCGGCTGACGGTCATCGCCAATGAAAGCTACGAAGATTTCGCCGCCGGCTTGCAGCGCGAAATCGAGGAGGAGTGCGGGGTGACGTTTTCGAGAGAGCGGCTGGACAACAAGCGGCAGCGCAAGCAGCTTCGTCTTGTCTCCAAATGGCGCAGCAATCAGGATTTCCTCGCGCTGTGGGAGCGAATCAAGCAGCGGACCCACTATCGCGTGGAGTATGAGTCAGAGGCCCTGATCCGACAAGCAGGGGATGCGATCAGGCAGATGCCGCCGATTACAGCCCCACGTATTCGCACGCAGCGACACAGCATCGAGGTGACGGAGCGTGGTGTCGTCACGCAGATGCTGGCTGCGCGGGAGCAGCGGGTCGAGCCGGAAATAACCGGTCCTGTTGCGGTCCCCGATCTGATCGGCTATTTGCAGCGGGAAACGGAGCTGACGCGCCGCACGATCGCTGATATTTTGATTCAGTCGGGGCGTCTGGCAGATGCGTTCGTCAATCCGCAGCAATTCCTCGATCAGACGGCACGGGAGATACGAGCAGCCATGACCAGGCTGATGGTGGCTGGGGTCAAATACGAACGGATCAATGGCAGCGAATACGAGATGCTTTTGTTTGAACAAAATGAAATTAGCAGCTACCTCTCGCGCGCCATCGACGTGAAGCATTCGCTTTACAATGCAGTCGAGTGCGACTCCGAGGTGGAAAAGCAGTTTGCGCTTGAGCTGGATGCTCGTGAAGACGTCTCTTTCTTTCTCAAGCTGCCGCGCTGGTTTAAGGTGGATACGCCGCTAGGAACATACAATCCCGACTGGGCCGTGGTCAAACGCGAGAGCGGGGAAGAGGCCAAGCTGTATCTCGTGGCGGAAACGAAAGCGACGCTTGAAGCGGACCAGCTGCGCGACAGTGAAAATCTCAAAATTACGTGTGGTCAGGCTCATTTTCGCGCCTTGGAGGACGTACAGTTCAAAAAGGTGAGCCATGCGGAGCAAATTTGATCGGCACTCGAGTGGGAAAGGAGGGGGCTGAATGAAAATGACCGGGATTCCTGATCATCTGGCTGAAGGGCTGCGCATCTTGTTCGTCGGGTTTAATCCGAGCCTGAAATCGGGCTTAAGCGGCCATCACTACGCCAACCCGCACAACCGATTTTGGAAGATTCTCCACCAGTCGGGACTGACGCCGCGCCTGTACCGTACGGAAGAGGACGGCGACCTACTCGAGCTGGGTTACGGCTTCACCAACATCGTCTCCCGACCGACGCAGAGTGCGGCAGATATCACCAAGGAGGAGTACGCAGAGGGCAGACGGGAGCTAAAAGCTAAGATTGAAACCTACTGCCCCCAAATCGTCTGCTTCGTCGGCAAAGGCGTCTACGAGCAGTACAGCGGCAAAAAAGACATCCCATGGGGCCAGCAAACAACCCCGGTCGTCCCCGGCACCACCGAATTTGTCGCCCCATCCTCAAGCGGTTTGGTAAGAATGAAGCTGGAGGAAATCGTAGAAATCTACAAAGGACTAACGAAACTACTGAATCAATAGGGAAAAAACCGGCCTTGAATGGCTGGTTTTTTCTTTTTTTTTAATCCTCACCCAACTAGAATAGCTGGCTAACTAGAACCGAAGCACCGTAAGGATTTTTGAAAAAAGTGGCGCGCAGCCTTGGCGATGCCATCCAGGCCTTGCAAAAAAATGAAAAAGATTATGCGCATTGGAACCTCGCGTTTACTGTGGAGCAATTGGAGGCGGCGGGCTTTCGCATCGTAGAGCAAATGGAGGAATTCCCTGCATCGCGTTATTACGATACCGGAGCGATCGTCTATTACTTGAAGGCGATCCCGTGGCAGGTACCTGATTTTACGGTGGAGCGATATTTGGATGCATTGTGCGACATACAAGAGCGGATCGAGGCGGATAGCCATATCGACATCCCCAGCCATCGGTTTTTCATTGTCGCACAGAATTAGAAATGTAACGGCAGATGATCATGAGAAAAGCTTGTTTTCTGCGGCGTGAGAAGATGAGCCTTCTCTCGTGTGGATTGGCATTTTGCAATGTTTTTATAAAAAAGTTTAGCAAAGCTATTGCTTATTCAAAAAAAGTATGCTAGATTTAAATTCCTGAAGTTGATACAAACACTTGCCTGATAGGCTAACTCTTGTTAGGGCTTCAAGGAATCATATGGATGGATGTCCGAGCGGCCGAAGGAGCACGATTGGAAATCGTGTAGGCGGGGACAACTCGTCTCGTGGGTTCAAATCCCACTCCATCCGCCATCATGGCCCGTTGGTGAAGCGGTTTAACACAGCAGCCTTTCACGCTGTCATACAGGGGTTCGAATCCCCTACGGGTCACCATTTTCACGGAGGCTTAGCTCAGCTGGGAGAGCATCTGCCTTACAAGCAGAGGGTCGGCGGTTCGATCCCGTCAGCCTCCACCATTATAAATACATAATTTGCTGCGTTTTTGCGCATTATGTATACCGGATCAATTCACGGTCATCGTCGCGGGGTGGAGCAGCTCGGTAGCTCGTCGGGCTCATAACCCGAAGGTCACAGGTTCAAATCCTGTCCCCGCAACCAAATTTTCTACTTGCATGATCTGGGAGTAACACCTTGCTCAAGTAGAATCGTAGTGCCTGTAGGGTGCAACCAAATATGGAGCTGTGGTGAAGTTGGAGTTCACGCCGGTCTGTCACACCGGAGGTCGCGGGTTCGAGTCCCGTCAGCTCCGCCATTTATGGCGAATATAAAATATGGCTCGGTAGCTCAGTCGGTAGAGCAGAGGACTGAAAATCCTCGTGTCGGCGGTTCGATTCCGTCCCGAGCCACCATATCATGAATGTGCCGGTGTAGCTCAATTGGTAGAGCACCTGACTTGTAATCAGGGGGTTGTGGGTTCAAGTCCTATCGCCGGCACCATTTTTTGGGGTATAGCCAAGCGGTAAGGCAACGGACTTTGACTCCGTCATTCCTAGGTTCGAATCCTAGTACCCCAGCCATTTTTCTCTTAGTGAGAGCCATTAGCTCAGTTGGTAGAGCATCTGACTTTTAATCAGAGGGTCGAAGGTTCGAGTCCTTCATGGCTCACCATTTTTTAAAAAGAATATGCGGTCGTGGCGGAATTGGCAGACGCGCTAGATTCAGGTTCTAGTGGTGGCAACACCGTGGAGGTTCAAGTCCTCTCGACCGCACCAAAACATATGCGGACGTAGCTCAATTGGTAGAGCGTCGCCTTGCCAAGGCGAAGGTCGAGGGTTCGAGACCCTTCGTCCGCTCCATATGTGCCCTTAGCTCAGCCGGATAGAGCGTTTGACTACGAATCAAAAGGTCGGGAGTTCGAATCTCTCAGGGCACGCCATTTTTTAAAATGAATATTGTATGTGCCGGTGTGGCGGAATGGCAGACGCGCGCGACTCAAAATCGTGAGGGAAACCGTGGGGGTTCAAGTCCCTTCACCGGCACCACATATTTGCGGGTGTAGTTCAATGGTAGAACTCCAGCCTTCCAAGCTGGTCGCGTGGGTTCGATTCCCATCACCCGCTCCATTTTTTTTGCGGAGGGATACCGAAGTGGTCATAACGGGGCGGTCTTGAAAACCGTTAGGCGGCAACGTCACGCGGGTTCGAATCCTGCTCCCTCCGCCATAATATTCGGGAGTATAGCCAAGTGGTAAGGCACGGGTCTGCAAAACCCTTATCCCCGGTTCAAATCCGGGTACTCCCTCCAGTTGCAACTATATATGTCTCAGTAGCTCAGCCGGATAGAGCATCCGCCTTCTAAGCGGACGGTCGGGAGTTCGAGTCTCTCCTGAGACGTGTTCCTATTTGCGGTCGTGGTGGAATTGGCAGACACACCATCTTGAGGGGGTGGCGGGGCGACCCGTGCGAGTTCGAGTCTCGCCGACCGCACCATCCTATATTATTGAAACTCTTGCTTTCAGTAACCAGAAAATAACACTGGACATCACGGTAACAACGTGATATTCTGATATTCCGGCCTCAGAGATGAGGTTCGCGAATGAAGTGAGAGTGAAAAAACAACTGAAAATTTCAGTTGACACAGTGGTTTGAAAGTGATAAAGTTTTAAAGGTCGCCACTAAACGTGAGCGGCACGAAAAACGAAATGCTCTTTGAAAACTGAACAGCGAAAGCGAAAAGATAACGTGATTGTCCAAGTGACATCACATAATGTAACAAGCCAAGCAAGTCTTGGAATCAGCTTCAACTCAACTTTAATGGAGAGTTTGATCCTGGCTCAGGACGAACGCTGGCGGCGTGCCTAATACATGCAAGTCGAGCGAGTCCCTTCGGGGGCTAGCGGCGGACGGGTGAGTAACACGTAGGCAACCTGCCTGTAAGACTGGGATAACATAGGGAAACTTATGCTAATACCAGATAGGGTTTTGGATTGCATGATCCGAAACGGAAAGATGGCGCAAGCTATCACTTACAGATGGGCCTGCGGCGCATTAGCTAGTTGGTGGGGTAACGGCCTACCAAGGCGACGATGCGTAGCCGACCTGAGAGGGTGACCGGCCACACTGGGACTGAGACACGGCCCAGACTCCTACGGGAGGCAGCAGTAGGGAATTTTCCACAATGGACGAAAGTCTGATGGAGCAACGCCGCGTGAACGA
>NZ_RHHQ01000029.1 GCF_003710825.1 Brevibacillus fluminis
CGGAGTGGGAAAGTCCGGCCCCGCGAAAAAAAGGGAAACTGCGCCTCAAAGCCACACGCTGCGCGGCGGGTGTATCTCAAAGATGATGTGAGGCGCTAAAGACGTTTCCCTTTTTTTCGCGGGGCCGGACTTTCCCACTCCGATGCAGGCATGTTCAGAGCGGAGCAGCGAGCTTTTTTCCCAAATCCGGCCTGACGGCCGCCACATAATTCCCCCCTCCCCTCATTTTTGCTATAATCAATCCAACAAGACCCAATTAGGAGTACCTCAGCTATGTACAGAATCGGTGTTGTCGGCCCGGCTCCTTCCGTCGGGCGCATCCTGGATGTTGCCAACGAGTTCGAGCATGAGATCGAATTTGTTTCGTTTATTTATGAAGATGCCAAGGAAGTAAACCAAATCGTGCAGGAGCATCAGCCATTCATGGACGGATGGTTTTTTTCCGGGCCGGTCCCTTATATGATTGCGCAAAAAGTGCTCAATTCGCAGGCGAACTGTATCTATTGCCCGTTTACGGGCGCGAATTTGTATCGGTGTTTTTTACAAATGTCCTTTGATCATAAGCAAGTGGTCCATAACGTATCAGTGGACATGGTCTATACAGAACTTATCGATTTGCAGGAATCCATGAATGAGCTGGGGATACCTGCGGAAGAGACTCATCTGATCACCTATGATGACCAGTACGACCCTGAGGCGATTGCCGAGTCGCATTTGCAGCTGTGGCACGCAGGCAAGACACAAGGTGCTTTTACGACACTGCACTCCGTGGAACGCCTTTTGCGAAGCGAAGGCATGCCGGTGTACCGGGTGCTCATGACCAAGATGGAAATCAGGCAAACGATGAAAATGGTGATCGAACAGGCAAAAAGCTCATATTTCAAAGACACACAAATCGGTGTGGAAATCATCGAGATCGAAGGCTTTGATGAGATCGCGGAGCGCTCCCATGCGCGCTATCATCTGCAGCATCTGGAATTAAAAATCAGGCAATCGCTTTTGCGCTTATGCGAAAAAGTGGACGGATCGCTCATGGAAAGCGGGAACGGACGATACAAAATTTTCAGCTCGCGCGGTGCCATCGAGCGGGAAATCGCTATGCTGCGCAGCACTGTGCACGAGCTTTCCCTCGAAGCAGAAGTTCCCGTCGCAGTGGGAATCGGGTTTGGCGATACGGCCTATTCAGCGGAAAGCCATGCACGCAAAGCGATACAGCATGCAAAAGGCAAGGAAGAGATGAACATCGTGATCGTGCAGGAAGACGGCGCCATCATCGAGTCAGTCGGGGAAAAAGAGGAGCTCGCGTATATGGCGCGCTCCGTTGACCCTGACCTTTTAGCCAAGCTGAACAAAGCGAATGTCAGCATCAAAACGTACAATAAAATCGAGGCGCTGGTTCAGCGCATGGGCTGGCACACCTTTACCTCGTCTGATGTTGCCTCTCAGCTTGCGATGACCGTACGAAACGTTCAACGCATCATGGGTAGCCTGAGTGAAATTGGACTGGCCTATACCAAAGGAGAAGAACTCCAATCCTCGCGAGGCAGACCCAAAAAAATTTATAGCTTACGACCGTAAACACCCGACCGAAACGGGTGTTTTTTTCTTTGACTAGTTGAAATAACGCCTGTCCCATCCATGTTTTTCATCTGTCGGAAAACAAAAAATTATAAATATGTTGAAATTCTTTTACTAAGACCATATAATTTATTTAACGAAAATTTCTCTTTATATTCGTATAATTGTGTTGGGAGGGAATGCTGACAACAGGGGATACTCACGAAAGCAGCGCGTGCATTTTTTCTTTTCTTGTAATCGTTTACAAAGAACAAAACCCGGTTTAAAAACAAGAAACGTAAAAACAAAGGAATCTGATTTGGGGTTAGGGGGATTGCGATGAGCGTCGGACATGTAAACGCAAAGGTGCAAGATACAGGCTCACAAGCAACAGGACTTTTGAAATGGGTCGAGCGAGTAGGGAACAAGCTGCCCAATCCATTCATGCTGTTCGTGTATTTGATCGTCATTTTGATGCTTCTGACAGCTTTCTTATCGATTTTCAACGTGACGGCTGTCGATCCGATTAAAAACGAAACGGTTCACGTGAAAAACTTGCTTAGCAAAGAAGGGCTTCAATGGATTTTCCCCAACATCATCAAAAACTTCTCCGGATTTTTGCCGCTCGGGTCCATTTTGACGCTGATGCTTGGGGTAGGGCTGGCCGAAAAGGTCGGGCTTCTGGAGACCGTCATCCGAAAAATGTCGTTGCGCGTCTCCGCGCGTTATGCGAGCTACCTTGTCGCATTTATCGCGTTTTTCAGCCATATCGCTTCTGATGCGACCTTCGTCATCATGCCGCCGCTCGGAGCGCTGATTTTTCTGGCGGTCGGGCGCAATCCGATCGCAGGGCTGCTTGCGGCGATCGCGGGCGTCGGATCCGGCTTTTCGGCGAACATTTTGATTGTCACAACTGATGTGTTGCTTTCGGGTATCAGTTCGGAAATTTCCAAGGGAGTCAATCCGGCTATCACAGTCAGTGTGCTGGACAACTGGTTTTTCATGGCAGTCTCGGTATTGCTTCTGACTGCTCTGATCGGGTTCATCACGGACAAGTTCATTGAGCCAAAGCTCGGTGTATACCATGCGTCTGATAAGCACCAGTTGGAGAAACTGACCGAGCAGCAAAACAAAGCGCTGAAGGCAGCTGGTATCGCTGCATTGCTCTTCATCGCAATCATCGCCGCACTGGTCGTTCCGGCGAACGGGCTGCTGCGCGATCCGAAACTGGGAACGATCGTTCCTTCGCCATTCATTTCCGGTATCGTGCCGATCATCCTGCTGTTTTTCTTGACGGTTTCCATCACATACGGGATCAAAATCGGCGTGATCAAAAAACAAAACGACATTCCGGAGCTGTTGACCGGACCGATGAAAGGGATGGCTGGCTTCATCGTCATGGTGTTCCCGCTGTCGCAGTTCGTCGCCTTTTTTAACTGGAGCAACATGGGTAGCTTTCTTGCCCTGTCGATTACGGATGTGCTGGAAAAAACGAATTTGACCGGAGCGCCGGTTTTCATCGGTCTGATGTTTTTGTCCGCGTTCCTCTGTATGTTTATCGCCAGCGGATCGGCGATCTGGTCGCTGTTGGCACCTGTGTTTGTCCCGATGTTCATGGCGCTGGGCTATCATCCGGCATTTGCCCAGGTGGCCTTCCGGATCGCGGATTCATCCGTTCTGCCGTTTGCCATCGTCTCGCCGTTCATTCCGCTGTTCCTGAACTTTTTGCAGGAATACAAAAAGGACGCCAAGCTGGGGACGTACTATTCATTAATTTTGCCGTATCCAATCGCGATTTTCGTTTGTTGGACATTGCTGTTGGTCGTCTGGTACTTCCTCGGATTGCCAATCGGACCTGGCGTTTATCCAAAGCTCTCCTAACCAACAGGAGAGCTTGGTGAAAAAAAGGAGAGGGTTTTACATGGTAGACATCATTGCCATCAGACGTGATTTGCATCGTCACCCGGAGGTAGGGTTCACGGAATTTCGTACCGCCTCCCGGGTGGTTGAAATACTGAAGTCGCTCGGATATGACGTGATTTATGGAAAAGATGCGCTGGATGGCGCTTCCCGCAGAGGGGTGCCTTCCGAACAAAAACTGGAGGAAGCCTATCAGCGGGCGCTTGCACATGGCGCGAATTTGCAGATCGTCGAACAGATGCGCGGCGGCTACACGGCCGTTATCGGGGTACTGAAAGGGAAGGAGGCGGGACCGACCGTAGCGTTCCGCTTCGATATGGACGCCTTGCCGGTACCGGAGTCTACCGATGACGACCACCTCCCGCACGCGCAAGGATTCCGTTCCACATTTGAAGGCAATATGCATGCCTGCGCGCATGACGGTCATACCGCTATCGGGCTCGGCTTGGCTGAGAAGCTGGCAGATCGCAATTTTGCTGGAACGATCAAGCTGATTTTCCAGCCTGCCGAAGAGGGCGTACGCGGTGCCTATGCGATTGTGCAAAAAGGGTTGCTCGACGATGTCGATACACTGTATGGCTTCCATCTCGGTACGAACGTGCCGCTTGGCGAGGTACACGGCGGCTCGACCGGTTTTTTGGCGACAACCAAAATGGAGGCACACTTTTACGGCGTGTCTTCCCATGCCGGGGCGACCCCGGAGAAAGGGCGCAATGCCTTGCTGGGGGCAGCGACCGCACTGCTCAACATCCATGCGATTCCGCGCTTCAGCACCGCCGATACTCGCGTCAACGTCGGCGTTCTTGAAGGAGGAACAGCTGCCAATATCATCGCAGAGTCGGCCAAGCTGATTGTCGAGACGCGTTCAGAATCAGAAGAGATCAATCAAGATCTGGAGCAGCGAGTGCGTACGATCATCGCACACAGCGCAGCCATGCACGAGCTCGAACATTCAATTGAAGTCATTGGCAGTGCGATTCCAATCACGAATGATTCCGAGCTTGCCCATCTTGCGATCGGAGAAGCAAAGCAAGTAGAAGGCTTTACCAGCTTCAAGGAGACTGCTGCCAATTCGATCGGCAGTGAGGATTGCAGCTTCATGATTAAGCGTGTGCAGCAGCGTGGCGGCAAAGCAACGTACATGATTATTGGGACGGATATTCCCGCCCCTCACCATCATCCCAAGTTCGATATCCAGGAAGAGGTATTGCCGCGTGCGGTCGAGCTGCTGGACCGGATCGCTCGTCGGATCGCCAAATAAATCGAGCGATTTTGCCACTGGAATGGAACATGCGAGTTAGGAGAGGAGAGTTACCATGAACTACATGAAAAACATTGCTGAGCTGATCGAACAAAAAAGAGAGACCTTTATCAAGGTGAGCGATCAGATTTGGGAGTTTGCAGAAACGCGATTTGAAGAATTTCGCAGTGCTGAGCTGCTCTGCAAGACATTGGAGGAGGAAGGCTTCGCCGTTTCGCGCGGTGTCGGCGGCATCGAGACGGCATTCATCGGCAGCTTTGGAAGCGGCAAGCCGGTTGTCGCCATCCTTGGCGAGTTCGATGCGCTGTCCGGAATGAGCCAGAAGCGCGCATCCTCCGTGCAGGAGCCAGAGGTACCAGGGGCAAATGGACATGGCTGTGGTCATAATTTGCTCGGCACCGGCTCCCTTGCCGCGGCGGTCGCGGTGAAAGCATATATGGAAGAAAACAACATCAAGGGAACGGTTCGTTATTATGGATGCCCGGGGGAGGAAGGTGGCTCCGGGAAAACCTTCATGGCGAAGGCGGGCCTGTTTGATGATGTCGATTTTGCGCTTTGCTGGCATCCGATGGGCTATAACAGCATCATGGCGATGCATTCGCTCGCCAATTATCAGGTTTATTTCAAATTTAAAGGTAAAAGCGCGCATGCTGCAGCAAGCCCGCATTTGGGTCGCAGTGCGCTCGATGCTGTCGAGCTGATGAACATCGGCGTCAACTATTTGCGCGAGCATATCATCCAAGAAGCGCGCGTTCATTATGCCGTCACCAATGCCGGTGGATTCTCCCCCAATGTTGTGCAAGCCAATGCGGAGGTGCTTTATCTGGTCCGGGCGCCGAAGGTCAGCCAGGTTCAGGAAATTTATGAACGTGTCTGCAACATCGCGAAAGGAGCGGCGCTGATGACCGGGACAGAGGTCGAAATCGTGTTTGACAAGGCTTGCTCCGATCTGGTTCAAAACCAGGTCATCGAACAGGTGATGTATCGGAATTTCCAGGAGCTCGGCGTTCCAGAATTTGACGAACAAGAGCTGGCATTGGCGAAAGAAGTGCGCGCGACACTCTCCAAGCAGGAATGGGAAAGCTCCTCCACCATGCAAGGTGTGCCGGACCGCGATCTGGTCAACTGGCTTACAGCCTATGACGGCGGTACGGTTCCGCTGAATGGGTCCACCGATGTCGGCGATGTCAGCCGCATTACGCCGACTGCACAGTGCACCACTGCCTGCTTTGTCAACGGCTCGACGCTCCACTCCTGGCAGTGGGTCGCCATTGGCGGCACCTCCATCGGACATAAAGGCATGCTACACGCAGGAAAAGTGCTCGCCGCGACAGCGGTGGACATGCTGAAAAACCCGGACCGCATCGAGCAAGCGAAAGCCGAGCTGCAAGAGCGATTGGGCCATGCGCCTTACGTATCGCCGATTCCGGATGGAGTCAAACCTTCGGCAAAAAAATAAGAGAGCCGTATAAAAGGGGAGGAATCGATTCCTCCAAAGCTTTCATGAAGCAAGGGATAGCACAAAAGCTATCCCTTTTTCTATCGACAGATCAACTTGTCCCGAAAACATTGAATGTTCCGTGCGTGCTTCCGATAGGTAACAACTTAATGATGATACTCACGAGAATTTCCTTTTTTATCGACAATCACCGATCCGTCTTCTTGTAGTTCAGCATAAAAGACTTCCTCTAATGAATGAACACCATGTTTGGCTAGCTCCTGGTAAAGCCATTCCTTACTCAGGTTAAATTCCTTGAGATTCTTCTCAACAATTTGGCTATCTACAATGAGTTCCGATGGAAAAACGTTCACGGCTGGTTTTTTGATCTGTAAGTCATCTCTTGATACAGACTCAGCACCTTTCGTTTTCATGATACTTAGTTGGCCATTCGGTTCGAGTATCGCATAGGCAACATCTTTAATCGAAAAAACGTTCTCTTTCCGCAGCATCATGCTCAAATCATCCATGTTAAGCCTACTTTGAGCCATCGCTTCTTCCAGGATTTCACCTTTTTTTATTACAATTGTCGGCTGGCCATCCAATAAAACTCTTGCTTTAGTCGATTTCAGGCTTACATATTCTACGAAAATGGTTAGTAGCACCCACAAAGAAAGAGAAAGAAGACCTTCGTAAAAATTGACATTTTGTTCGATCACCATAGTGCCGGTAATGGATCCAATGGTAATACCCGTTACGTAGGTAAAGAAAGTCACATTGCTAAGCTGTTTCTTCCCGAGAATTCTTGTTAGAACTAAGATAACGACGAATCCGGAGAGTGTTTTTATGATTGTTTCAAGAAAATGAAAATCGGGTCCCATCATTTACCCTCCAATTGGAAGTCTGATGGTAGTATGACCATTTCAATCAAGATTACTTCCAATGCGCGATCGGTTTTGTCTCAATCGTTACTGAAAGCAGCTGCGCGTACAGGGGCAGTTAACCTGCTGCTTATACTGATAAATTGGAAAAAATAAACTCCTCCGAAATTGGAGGAGCTTGCAACGAACTAAATTGGCGCTACTCGAACCAACCGAAACGCACATCTGATGAAACTCGTCAAGTGCAGGGGGGCGTTCTATAATCTCAAATGACATATAACTCCTCGCATTCAACTTTTCTATGTCTGAGGAAATAACTTCATTTGAGACACCCCCTAAATGTTGACTTCATAAGATGGGCTAGATAGTAAGGTTTTATTCAAGTACTGGGCGTAGGAAACTTCTTTCGTAGCTGATAATGCACTTCGTTTTTTCTGCGAGGGTAAACGCTTTCTTGCAATCTTCATCGACAAGGATTTTCTTGCGATAGCCTTCGTATTCAGCCAAACTTGGGAAGCTGAAAAGGGCATAGGCGATGTTATTGGCCCCTTCATGAGGTAGAAAATAACCGTGATGATGTCCGCCAAACTTATTGACGAGAGGAATCCACATTTTTGCATACTCTTCAAAAACATCAACTTGGTATGGATCGATTACATATTTCAAATAACAAGTGACCATGTTTCCACTCCCTAGACTGTTATTTTGCTGTTGGCACCAAAAAAGGGGCTTTTAGCAGGTTTGTTTTCCGTTGAAAAAATTTCTAGATTGACTGAAGATCATTAAACTACGGGCAACATGTTTAGTTGTTTTATCCCAAAAACTTTCTGATTTATTCATTTCAGTTACACCTTCTTCTTTCGAGCATCCAACTTAATTGGATATAGTATCCTGTTCCGTTGGGTCGAATCCTTTCATGATTAGCCATAAAGCCAAAACCAATTGTTGAAAGGCTATTGGAATGTTCAACATCAAGTAGATTGCATCTAGACCAATGAAGCTTAACATAAATAATAAGCTTGCCAATATGGACATTGTAGACCCAATAAGACCCGAAACTGACAACCAACGTGGAACTAATTTGGTTTGGTAAAATATGCGGTTAAACAAGAACATAGCCAAAACAAATGCCAGTGTCGTTGCCACATGGTTCACCAAATCACGTCCTTCCCGTAACAATCCACCCAAGGTCTGAAAATACGATACATTCAGAGTTCCGAATTGTGCAAATTCGTTACTTACTGTCAATAGTAACAGAAGAATGATTACACCAATAATAATGAACACACCCGCAATGATGCCGAAAGCAACAGATCCAAGAGCTAAACCTTTATTATGCTTACTTACTATCGGATACATCAAAATAGGAATACCAACATATGCAACAACCATTAACAACTGGAAAAACGCTCCTGTTAGGACCTGATTTTCATTTTTAGAAGCCATGACAAGGTAGTCTGCTCCATCTATAACAGGAACAACACTAAATATACCTGTAACCAACCCGCTGATTAATAACGCTCCAGTAATTACTGCAGACCTTCTACCTGAATTTGTACTCTTCCTCAACATAGTTAACCTCCTAATAATACCCAAAACTTGGCAGATGTTTGCAGAATGTGCAAATCCAGAGGTCAAAGAAGTAGCGATGATTACATTTCCTCATTTACGACTGGTATCGGCATTGCGATGTGGTTCATCCACTTGGCTCAGTGGGTATTGTCGATTAGATTAATCAATCCAGCCGTTGTACCAGTTTTTCCACGTTTTATTGCTTATCATCACGACACCGGGAGCAGCACCAGAATGAAGGAACCCCAAAAACGGAAGGTGTTGGGGGCAGCCGGTGCGGAGGAGATCTCAAAAAGGTAATTAATCCTATTTGTAATATCGCAGTAAATGTCTAATCTGCAAGCATTACCTAAAAATTGTTCAAAGCTCGTTGATCCTGAAATAACTCTTTCAATAAGATCGAGTTTCATACAGTATATGAATAGTCCCAATTACGGTTTTTTTTGCTTGGCTTTTGGTGGTTGGTGAAAAAATATATAATAGGCAGTATGAAAATGTAGACTGACGATCTGTCATTAAGGTGAAGGGAAGGGTAGCAGAAGAATACGAACGTATTTAACGATATCTCAATTAAGTAAAATCCTCATCTAGGTAAGTAATATTTTTGAGCTGCAATGAGGCAAGATTCGTACGAAGGGTTTAGGGATTCACCAAAGAAACGAGTAAAGATCTACTATCAATCAGTTTAACACAATGCTCATTATGTTTAGGCAACTTACGAAAGGCGTGCCATAATTTCACCCCATGGAGCTTTACCAAGAACTTTGAATCCTAATGTTTGATATAGAGTGGCAGCTGCTTGGTTGTCAGGGTGATAGGCTACCATGATATGTGTGGTATCAGGCTTTGCTTTGATTCTGTCAATTACCTGTTTCATGGTTTCAATTCCGTAACCTTTGCCTTGGTGACTGGAATCGATCATAAGTCTATAAATCCAGTATTGCGAATCGTCAGGATCTATCCCAAACATCACAAATCCAACCATTATTTCATCTTTGTACACGGCAAGTGTTTCGAAATTCGGTAAAAATTTTGACTGTGCCAAGGAATATAGATTTGAGGCGATAAATTGTTTTTGATCTTCACGGGGCTGTAACTCAATGCATTCTTCCCAGTTTTCAGAAGTTACTTCCTTGAGAATAAGATTCATTAGGATATCTCCGTTTGCTTTATTTTGGGAAATTATAGCACACAGCTTGCTGTCGAAATTTGATATTTACTAAATGTGTATTTTGAAAGTAGTCAAGAAATGTACCAATTGTAGCCCAGACGTAATAAATTGCAGTCTCTATAATTTGTACCTTTTCTTTCAAGGTAAGTTGAAAGATCTTCAAATGCTTCTAGGCTAATCTCGGCATCAGGTTGCCAACACGCTTCACATTTCAGTCGTTTTAGCAACAAATGATAATTACCAGTTTACAACAATTTCAAGTTAACACAACGGTAATTTTGGAAAGTACAAGAGAAGCCGTTAGTAACGGTGAAAAAAATACCATACCAAGATAGGTGAGGTAAAAAGTTATTTAAATTACTGGTGGTCCAACCGTTACTGTATTGTCCATATTTTGGTAACAAGTAGCCTTGATTCGGATCGTGTAAGTACCAGCTGGAAAGGGTAGCATTACGAAAATTGTAACAATACCAATATCGTTGATGTGGCAGGAGTAATATCAGTAAATGTTACACCATCGGTATGTATTGGAAACTTTGGATTTTAGATCTCCAGTCCTCATTAACCGTATAACTGAGTAGAATGGGCGCTCCTTGAGGAACTGTCCCTGAAAACGTAACGGTTGGTGGTACTAAAACGCTATTCTCGTCTTCCGCTTTCTCTAAATCTCGGCTTTATAACGAGCCTACACCGTGCGGGCTACTTTCATCGCACATGTCGTTCCATCAATTGTAAAATCTCTTTCCTCTCCTATTGGAATTTACTTATTTTCCTAATAGGTATTATCGCCAATATATTTCAGAAATCTCCCGATCAGCAAAAAAATCAGACAAATTTGAGGCTACTTTAAGGTGGTTTCATTTGCTACACATCACACGACTTTACAGCTAGTATACTTCCGTACACCCTCACAATTGTAGCCTCTTCATCTACTCTGCTATCATAAAAAAAAAGACAAGCATCCCGATAGGAGTGAACCAGATGAACGAAACGATCTCACTACTGATGAACCACCGTTCCATCCGCAAATACAGCACACAGCAACTGACTGAAGAACAACTCCAAACGATGATCGCGGCTGCGCAAATGGCTTCAACCTCCAGCAACGTCCAGGCATACAGCGTCATCGCCGTGACCGATCCGGCGAAGAAACAGCAATTGGCTCGTTTGGCTGGCAATCAGGCGTACATCGTGGAGTGTCCGGTTTTTCTCGTTTGGTGTGCCGATTTGTATCGGTTGAAAGTGAGCACCGCTGCCTATACGGAAGGCAACGATACGTATGAAGATTCAACGGAAAACTTCCTCGTCGCCTCGATGGACGCAGCCCTCGCAGCGCAAAATGCAGCTGTGGCGGCGGAGTCAATGGGACTTGGCATCGTGTATATCGGTGGCATCCGTAACCAAATTGCTCAGGTGTCTGAGCTACTAGAATTGCCGGAGCTGGTTTATCCGGTGTTTGGCATGTGCGTAGGCTATCCGGACCAGCAGCCTGGCCAGCGACCACGCCTTCCGCAAGAAGCTGTGCTGCACCGCGATGCCTATGACGCAGCCAAAACCGTTGAGCAGGTGAAACACTACGATGAAACGATGGTCGCGTACTTGCGCGAGCGGACAGGCGGCGAGAAGTCGACCCCGTGGTCCGAAATCATGGGGGATCGCTTGGCAAAACCAACACGTATGCATATGAAATCATTTTTGGAAGGAAAAGGCTTTATGCGCAAATAAAAAAAGGGCGATCGTGCCATACAAACAAGGGAGAGGTTCGGATGAATTCCTATCGTTATCATTGCGCGACTCAAATTGAAATGGGACTGGGGAAAACGAAAGAGCTGCCAGCGCTTTTGGAAGCTCTATCAATCGGAACGTCCCTTTTGCTGGTTAGCGACCCCGGCGTTATCCGCGCCGGACTTGTTGAACCGATCCAGACTGCGCTTGAAAAGGCGGGCTACCGTGTTGCCGTCTTTGATGCGCTCAAACAAAATCCGCGCGATATGGATTGCTTAGCAGGCGCGGAACTGTTCCGCGAAAGTGGTGCAGAAGCCGTGGTGGCTATCGGTGGTGGCAGCGCGATGGACACGGGAAAAACGATCGCACTGTGCGGACCCAATGGCGGCACCCCAGCTGATTACGCGGATGGACAGCGAGTCTATGAAAAGGTAGCCCCGATCATATGCGTGCCGACGACAGCGGGTACCGGATCGGAGGTCACCCGCTCGGCGGTGATTACGGAAGAATCGACCCATCGCAAAATGACACTGAAGCACGCGGCGCTGCGCCCTGTTTTGGCTGTGCTCGATCCGGCGCTTACGTTCAGTGTTCCCGCTTCCGTAACGGCAGCAACCGGCGTTGATGCCTTGGTCCATGCGATTGAAGGCTATACCTGTAAGGTGACCAACCCGATCTCCCAAGCGCTTGGCGCCCGTGCGATGCAGACGATTGTTCCCGCTCTTCCTCTAGTTTTTCAGGATGGCAGCAATGCGGAAGAGCGCTATGCGATGATGGAAGGAAGCTTGCTTGCAGGATTGTGCTTCGGCTCAGCAGATGTGGCCGCTGTCCATTGCCTCGCGGAAGCGTTGGGAGGCTTGTACGATACGCCACATGGCGTCGCTAATGCTGTCTTTTTGCCGCACGTCCTGCGCTTCAACGCCGAGGAAAACAAGCCGATGCATGCAGGGCTTGCGCGCATCATGGGCTTTGCCCAAGACCAAGATGATGAACAGACGGCAGTGGACAAGCTGATTACCGGGATTGAGGAATGGACAAAAGGCTTGCAAATCCCGTCGTTGCGCGAACTGCCAGGCGTGTGTGAAGCGGACTTCCCGCGAATCGTGGAGCTTTCCATGCTGAACGGCTCGACGCCAAGCAATGTCAGAACGGTTACGTCGGATGATTATATGACGATTTTGCAAAACGCCTACAAGCAATAGTAGTAACAAAAAAGCCGACTTCTCCCAAAAGAGAGAAGCCGGCCTTTTAATTCTATTATGACGCAAAAAGCGTCCACAGCATCATCAGCGAAACGGCCCAAATGATCACTGCCGAGCATTTGTTGAGCACGACCATCAGTTTACCCGACGAATCGATCCGGCCGACCAAGCGACCTGCCAATGCTAGTGAAAAAAACCAGATCCATGACACGGCGATGCAGGAAATGGCGAAGGCCCAGCGTTCCTGTCCCGCATACTGCAGCGAGCTGGTGCCGATGACTCCGATGGTGTCGAGGATCGCATGCGGATTGAGCAGCGAGACAGAAGCGGCGAAGGCGATCTGCTTTTTCCATGAGTAGACTTCCTTTTCCTCCTGGATCATGCGGGGCTTGCTGTTCCACGTGATCCAGCCCATATAAACCAGAAACACAAAACCGGCCAAGAGCAAGATGGTCTTTACCCAGGTACTGGCGAGAACCAACACCGACACACCGGTGATTGCCAGTGTAATCAAAAGCGTATCGCACAGCGAAGCTGTCAAAATGACTGGTAACGCGCGCCAGTACGAGCGCTGATAGGCTCCTTGCTGAAAGATGAAAACGTTTTGTACACCCAGCGGCAAAATAAGGCCGAAAGATAAAACGATGCCGTGAAAAATAATCGTCCACACGGTAAATCAAACCTCCTGTTCGTTCAGTACGGTCTTAAGTGTAAAAAAAAACGGGCCGTTTGTCTCCGTCCAAATGGATGGTTTCTCACCCAACCAAGTTTGCTATAATTGAAAGGAGTATACGCACGAAAGAAAAGCTTTCTAAAACCGTACGCATGCGATTCAGCTATGTACAACGGTCAGAAGAAACCAACCATAGAGGGGAGTATCGCTGATGATTACGGTCGACTGGAAGCCAAACCGCTTTTCGCCTGTCCCAATCCAAAAACAGATCGAGCAATTCATCAAAGAAAAGATCGTCAACGGGGAATGGACGATCGGTACCAAGCTGCCGTCGCAGCGTGCGCTGGCGCAAGCGTTTGATGTGAACCGGAGCACTGTCGTGGCGGCATTGGATGAACTGACGGCGGCAGGCTTGCTTGCGGGCAATACGGGAGGCGGGACGCGTGTGATCAACACGACGTGGAGTTTGCTAGCCTCCGTCTCGCCAACCAATTGGAATGCGAATGTGGAGCTTGGCATTCATCCGCCCAATTTGCCCACCATACAGGAGATCAACCACGCCGAATTCCGTTCGGGAATCATCCGGCTCGGAACCGGGGAGCTTTCCCCCAGCCTTCTGCCCGCAAGCGAACAAATGCAGCAGCTGTTTGCGCGACAAGCGGCACGACCGATCCCACTTGGCTATCAGGAGGCAAAAGGCGATTCGTTTTTGCGCGAACAGATTGTCCAGCGTCTTAAAAAAGAGGGAATCGCGACCTCGCCAGATAGCGTGCTGATCGTGTCGGGGGCGCTGCAGGCGTTGCAGCTGATCGCCATCGGCTTGCTGAAAAAAGGCTCGACGGTCCTGCTGGAAAACCCGTCGTACTTGCATTCGCTCCATGTGTTCCAATCCGCAGGTATGAAGCTGCAGGGCGTGCCGATGGATCCGGACGGCTTGCAGGCAGAGCTCTTGCCCGCCTACCAAAAGCAGTTCAAGGGCGCTATTCTTTATTCCATCCCGACCTTTCACAATCCGACCGGGAACGTAATGCCTGCAAAGCGGAGGGAGGAGCTTTTGCGCGTTTGCGACGAGCAGAGTCTGCCGATCATCGAGGATGACGTGTACCGCGACCTGTGGCTTGATGAAAGACCACCGTGTCCGATCAAGGCTGGCGACAAAAACGGCAATGTGCTCTATCTCGGCAGCATGTCCAAGTCGGTAAGCCCAGGTTTGCGAATCGGTTGGCTCGTTGGTCCTCAGCCCGTCATTGAACGGCTGGCGGACATCAAAATGCAGATCGACTACGGTGCGAGCTCTCTCTCCCAATGGGCGGCGGGCGAATGGATTGCAAGCGGGGCATACGACCAGCGGCTTGCTGTAATCCGTGAACAGCTGCGCGTGCGCCGAGCGTGTATGCTGAATGCTTTGGAGCGGAATTGCCGTGACCTTGCTAGCTGGGATTACCCGACAGGCGGGTTTTATGTATGGCTGCGGATGCATGAGGCGATCCCAATGAAAACGTTGTTTGATCGGGCTCTTTCGGCCGGTATCCTGCTCAACCCCGGCCATTTGTACGATCGTCAAGAATTCGGTGCGCTCCGCTTATCCTACGCCTACGCTTCGCTGGAAGAATTGCAGCAGGGGATCGCTGCCCTCGCCGATATCATCCGATCGCTCGGCGCTACTGGGAGGACATAGACGACAGATGCTTACTTCTTTATGTGATAAACACGGATTTTTTGCATTATGATGAAGACGTAGAGAGGAACGACTGATACGGCGCATTCGCTGAAGGAGAAGGAGAGCGTATAGATGGGATATTTACGTAAATATGCAAGTAAATACGGTGGGCGGTTTCTGCTCGCGGTTCTGTTCGTGACCATGGAGGCGCTGGCAGACCTTTTACTGCCGACCATCATGTCACAAATCATCGATGTGGGCATCGTCCAGCAGCGCACCGATTACGTGTTGAAAATGGGCAGCCTGATGCTTTTGATCACAGCGGGCAGCGCGGTGATGGCAAGCGGACGTAACTTCATTTCAAGCATCGTGTCGCAGCGATTCGGCAATGAGCTCCGCGCCGACTTATACCGTAAAATCCTCAGCCTGCCGTTTGAGAGCATGGATAAGCTGGATCGAGCTTCATTGGTGACACGACTGACCAATGACGTGACACAGGTGCAAAACTTCGCCAACGGGCTGATGCGGATTTTCGTTAAATCACCGATCATCTGCATCGGCAGCCTGATCATGGCGACACGGCTCAATCCGCATCTGGCAACCGTACTGGCTATTGTTGTACCGGTGGTGGCAATCTTGATCGCGTTCAACATGAAGGTGGGCTTTCCACGCTTTTTGAAAGTGCAAGCAGCCTTGGACCAACTCAATCGCGTCACGAGAGAATACTTGTCAGGCGTACGAGTGGTCAAGGCGTTCAACCGTTTTGACTATGAGGTGCAAAAATTCGCAGGATACAATGAAGAGTTCCGTTCGCGATCGGTGAATTCCATGCGGGTGATGAATGTGTTCAGCCCGGCGATCATGCTGACCGTGAATTTCGGCATTATCGCCATCCTGTGGATGGGTGCATTGCGCTTGGATTCCGGCCAAATGCAAGTAGGGCATATCGTAGCGTTCATCAACTACATGACCCAAATCCTCTTTTCGCTGATGGTCATCTCGATGGTGTTCACCATGTTTGTACGCGCTCGGGCCTCCGCTGGCCGAATCGGCGAAGTTTTTGCTCAGCACGCGAGTGACCGGACAGAAGGGAGCGTGCAAGCCTCGTCTAGTGAGGATGGGACGCGTGGTCGGATCGATTTCCAAAACGTTTCTTTTGCGTACGCGGATTCACCTGAATCCCCGGTTGTGCGCAATGTCAGCTTTACATGTCTACCTGGTCAAACGATTGGCTTGATCGGTTCGACCGGTTCGGGGAAAAGCAGTCTGATCAGTTTGATCCCGCGTTTTTACAAGGCCAGCGAGGGGCGGATTTTGGTGGATGGCGTTGACGTCGCGCAGATGGATACGGGCAGCCTGCGTGATAAAATCGCAGTCGTACCGCAAAAGACAATCTTGTTCACCGGAACTGTCACGGAGAATATACGCTGGGGGAAAGAAGACGCCACGGAGGCTGAAATCAGACAGGCTGCCGAAATTGCGGAAGCCCATCCATTCATCGCCTCCTCGTCGGAAGGGTATCAAACCCGGATTGGCCAAGGCGGTGTTAACTTCTCCGGTGGTCAAAAGCAGCGGCTGTCCATTGCGCGGGCATTGGTTCGCAAGCCGGACATATTGATACTGGACGACTGCACCAGCGCGTTGGATGCGACGACGGAGGTGCGGATCAAGTCGGCGCTTAAGACATATGCAAAAGGGCTTACATGCATCATGATCGCCCAGCGCATCACCTCGGTGATAGACGCGGACAAAATCATCGTGCTCGATCAGGGGCAGGTTGTCGGGATGGGTACCCATGAAGAGCTATTGAAGGCGTGTACCGTGTATAAGGAAATTTACCGGTCGCAAATCGGACGGGAGGTATCGTAGTTTGGCAGCAAACCATCAGAGTACAAATACTCCTCCACCGCCGCCGATGCCTAGCGGCTTGGGTCGACCCGGCTTTGCCCGTGCAGGTCGCGGGGGACCGGTGCAAAAGCCGAAAAATTTGAAAGGTACGCTCAAGCGTCTATGGCTTTACATTGGCACGGAAAAGCGCTGGCTTTCCGTCATTTTCGGCGTCATCTTGATCGATTCTGTCCTGACGTTATTTGGCCCGTATCTGATCGGGCTGGCAGTCGACGCGATCGGGGGAAAAGCGGGTCATGTACAGTTTGGGCTGCTGCACATGCTGCTGATCGGGCTTGCCTGTGTCTATGTCGGTGATGCCATTCTCACGTTTGGCCAAGGCTGGATGATGGCTGGCGTGTCGCAGCGGATCGTAGCGAAGCTGCGGTACGCTCTGTACACCAAGCTGCAAAAGCTGCCGCTCTCCTACTTTGATACCCACAGGCACGGTGAAGTTATGAGCCGGCTATCCAACGATATCGACAATGTCAGCCAAACGCTTTCTCAGGCGACCGCCCAGCTGATGTCTGGCGTGGTGGCGATCGGCGGTTCGCTTGCGATGATGATCTGGCTAAGCCCTCTCTTGACGTTGGCGAGCTTGATCACCGTGCCGTTGGTCATGCTGCTGGCACGTACGATCACAAAGCGGACCAGCATTTTGTTCAAGGAACAGCAGGTGCAACTTGGCCAACTGAATGGCCATGTCGAGGAAACGATTTCCGGTATGGAAATGGTTAAGGCATTCAATCATGAACAGAAAGCGATCCACGAGTTCGAGGAAGTGAACGAAAAACTGTATCGCGTTGGAGTCAAGGCGCAGATTTGGTCCGGTTTTCTCATGCCGATCATGGGCGTCATCAACAACATCGGGTTTGCTGCCATCGCGCTTGCAGGCGGAGCGATGGCAGCGAACGGCATGATTACCGTTGGCGTAATCGCGAGCTTTATCAGTTATTCCCGTCAGTTCGTCCGACCGCTCAATGACATTGCGAATATTTACAATGTACTCCAATCAGGGGTAGCTGGCGCAGAGCGGGTTTTTGAAGTTATCGATGAGAGCGAGGAGACGGAAGATGCCCCGGACGCAAAAGAGATGAGCGAGCCGAAAGGAGAAGTCGTTTTTGACCGCGTTTCGTTCGGTTACCGACCAGAAGCCCCGATATTGAAAAACATCAGCTTTGTTGCCCGGGAAGGCACAAGCACGGCATTTGTCGGTCCGACCGGCGCTGGCAAAACGACCATCATCAATCTGTTGACTCGGTTTTACGATGTAACTGAGGGGCGCATAACGATCGATGGCGAGGATATTCGCCGTTATTCGCGCGACAGCTTACGTAAAGGCTTTGGGATCGTGCTTCAGGACACATACCTGTTTTCCGGCACAATCAAAGAAAATATCAAGTACGGCAGGCAGGATGCCACTGATGAAGAAGTGGAGGCAGCAGCGGTACTGGCGAATGCCGATGCGTTTATCAAACGGCTTCCGCGCAAGTATGACACCATGCTGTCCGAGAACGGGGGCAATTTGAGCCAAGGACAGCGGCAGCTTCTAGCCAGCGCGCGCGTTATGTTGGCCCAGCCGTCCATTCTGATTCTCGACGAGGCGACGAGCAGCATCGATACGCGGACAGAGGTTCATATACAGGAGGCGCTGCTACGAATGATGCAAGGCCGCACGAGCTTCATCATCGCACACCGCCTGAACACGATTCGCGAGGCGGATACGATCATGGTGATCGATGGCGGCGAAATCGTGGAGCAGGGAAGCCATGAGCAGCTGATGGCACAAAAAGGCATCTATTACGACATGTTTTATAAACAGCTCCAGCAAACGGAACGAAAAGCTGCCACATGATGGGCGGCTTTTTCGTTTTCCGTATTTTCTACCTGTAATCAGTACTCCCGCTTCGGCTCTTCCTTGTCGCGCAGCATGCCTGAGTCGATGATCTTCACATTCACCTCGATTGTATCCAACGCATAATCAGACAAGCGCTTCTTCCCGTTGGCAGTTAGCTTGCTCCATTGTGCAAAGGCGTCGTGATAGAGCGTATGCTCCAAGCTTAACAGATCTACGCCGTCCTTCTTTCCCAGTAGAACGGTTTGTTCGATTGCCGCTCGGATGTCTTTTGCGGCTTCTTCCTGGAAAGCAGCGACGCCAAGCTCCTGAATGACTTCGGAAATCCTTGCTTTGCCTTTGATGGTAATGTTGAATCGCGGGGCACCAGGTTTGTTCGCTGGCTTGATGTGCCCCTTGACATGCTCAACAGTGATGACTGCGATGGGTCTGCCGTTCTTTTTCAGCGTAAGATGGGAGGACGTAGGTCCTTTTTGGAGCCAGCGCAGGCCGGATACTTGCGATTTGGCGATCCACTTGCCAAGCTTGTCTTGATGCAGGGCGAAGATCCCATCAAGCTCCAATTTGGGATCCGGCTCTCCCTCACGTTTCCATGTGTTCGTATTGATGTGCAGGGAGGGCAAAAGAATTGTGTACCCAGGTTCCTTTTGCTGAGCAAGCACCTTATACAGCCGAATCGGGCGAATGTAGGAATCCTGTCGGTAGATGTCTTCCGGCTGATGGAGTATCGAGGCCAGCGGCGACAAATTGAAAAATGGAGTCACTGAAAATAGCTTATCGAGCGGTTCTTTCGTACCAAAGACCCACTGGGTTAGCCGGGTTTCCCCGAACCGAGTCAGCCCGTCGAAAAAATCACCCATGCCTTTGACAAGCGCAGCCTCTGTGAACACGATGGCATTGATATGCCCCCAATAAATGCGCTGCTGCGAGGTTTTATACAGATTAGTCAAGGCGGTGTTGATGGTTTCCCCTTCTTCATGTCCCGACCAGACTGGGGCAACCGCGCTCATCTTCCCGCCTTCCTGCTTGGCGATATTAGAGAAGTCCAACACTTGTCCATAGACGACGTAATGTCCGTCTCGAAAATCGAAGCCGAGAGCAGTAATATAGTTCGAAAACTGGATCGACTTCATATCCCAGCAGCCGCTGAGAACGGGCGCAAGCGAGATTAAAAGAAAAGTCATGCGCAGCCAGCGCTTCATCGCGAACCATCACCTCTGCGGGTAGGGTCTTGCGTATGCAAAAAGGAAGGGCGGCGGTTGCGTTTCGTCCATGGCTTCCCGAACGAGGAAGTCATGATCTCCCAGAATTTGATCGGCGACAGCGGAGCGAGATAGGGCACACCGAACGATTCAAGCGATGATAAATAAAGTGCCAGCCCCATCAGCGCCAGCATAAAGCCATACATGCCAAAAAGGGCCGATAAGATGAGAATGATAATCCGCAAGACAGAAATGGAGCCAGTGAGCGATTGGTTGACCAGCGTGAACATGGATATGGTTGAAATGGACGTGATCACGACGGTCACCGGGCTCGTAATCCCGGAGCGAATGGCGGCATCGCCCACAATCAGACCGCCGACGACCGTTACCGTCTGCCCAACTGCCTTCGGCAGCCGCATCCCGGCTTCGCGGAACAATTCAAACAGGCCGAGCATCAGGAAAAAATCCATCGGACCGGAAAACGGGAGCCCTAGCCGCACGGACGCAATGGTTGCGAGCAAAGGGAAGGGGATCTGATCCAAATTGAAAGCGGACACAGCGATCCAGAAACCAGGCAAAAAAATCGAAACGATTAAGCCGGCAAACCGCATCAGACGCTCAAAAAAGACGTAATAAAAGGGAAAATGCGCATCCTCGGGCGATTTAAGCAGCAAGGTCAGGTTTGCAGGCGCGATGATTGCCATCGGCGAGCCTTCCACGATGATGGCAAAACGGCCGCGTAGCAAGGCGTCGACGACATAATCGGGTCGGCCGATGTATTCGAACAGCGGTAACAGCGATGACGGATGATCGGACAAGCCTTCCTCCAGTTGGCCACTAGCGAGCAAGCCGTCGACATCGAGTGCCAAGAGACGCTGTCTTGCTTCTTCAACAATTTCCATCCGTATGATGTCGTGAATGTACAGCAGCGCAACATTCGTGTGGGAACGCGTGCCGATGATGAATTTTTCGTAGCTCATCGATTGGGTTTTCAGCCGTTTGCGGATGAGAGCGACATTGGTTACGATGCTTTCCGTCAAGGCATCCCGCGGGCCTTTCAGCGAGACCTCTGAATTCGACTCCTCAGGGGACCGGTTTGGCGGATTGGCGATGTCGAGCGCAAAAAGGAGCTGTGGCCCCTCGAATAACAGCAGCAGTTCGCCGGAATAGAGATCCAAGGTGACGGTTTCGAGCATGTCTGGGCCGTCCTGTATTTCGACGAGCTGCAGCGTGCGATGCTTGGTGATTGAGGCACTGTCAACCCGCTCAAGCGTTGCCATCATGTCATGCAAGCGGGGAAGCACGAATTCATCGATTTTTTCCGATTGCGCCATTCCTTCGCAATACAACAGCACAACCTTTTGGGGTGCGGTATCGGTCTCGAATAGGAAGGAGGAAATGTTGACATCGGCGGCATTGGCAAACATAGAGCGAAATGCTTGCTCATCGAGATCGTGAAGTGAGACCTTCTTCATGACTTGTGATCCTCCGTTCCTTTTGCCAGCATCACCAGCGCGAATAATAGCAGTCCTACGAAAAGGATCAAGCCAAATGAGATCGGAAAGTAAAAGTACTCCAGCCGTTTCAAAAAATTACTGTCGCTTTCCGGAATCATGATGAATCCCAGGAAAAGTGCACAAATCACGATCAACGTGTAGGTTTTCGCCCGCTTGCTCGCTAGCCCGATGATGTCGAGGGTAAGATACAGCATGAGCGAGGTCCGAATAAAGGCACCGGAAATCCATTGATAGATTGAAAAAAAATCAAGATGCGAGATGAATTTTCCCAGTGTCACCATACGCCATTGTTCAAACGCAGGATACCGCATCATGGCTGCCTCGAACGGTCCGAAGATCGCGATCGCGCCTGTTAAGGGGCCGATGGTGAGCACAACCAGAATAAACGACAAAAGAAACAGCGCGAGCGGCTTGATCGGTTTGGACACGTGGTGCTGGATAAACAGAATGAACATGATTTCAAACAAGCTGCTCATCGTGTACAACATCGCTGCAATCGTTGGCCCATAGCCATGTGTGAACACGGGCAGTAAGAGCGAATAATCCTTCACCTGGAAATTGGCAGCCGCGACGAAATCGCCGAATACGATGACGGCCGGTAGCAGCAGGCCTGCGGAAAGTGCGATTGCGCGAATCCCTTTTTGTGCCGCTAAAAAGCAGATGCCGATGAACGTCAGCGCCACAATAATCCGAGGGGTTCGAGGTAGATAGGTGACTTGCGACCAGGTAACCAGATCGCGAAAACTAATCAAGGCCATGAGCGAAAATTCGCAAGCCATCAGCCCGGAGATGATCAGCCACAGAAATTTTCCGTAACGAATCTCGATCCATTCCATCAGGTTTCGGCCACGCAGTTTTTTTAGCATCATCAGCAAAAGCATGCCCCAAAGGAGCAGCGGAATAGATGCGAGTAGGCCGCCAACCCATGCATCGCGCTTGGCGACATGTAGAAGAATGGGAATGAGTAATACATGGTTGGAAATGCCGATGGAGAGCATCATCGTGCAATACAGCAGCATCGGTGAAATTCGCTTATGAATCATACCTACACTCCCAAGAGATTGTCGCATTCGGTTCTGTTGTTAGAATGTACCAGTCCAGGGGTTTTTATGAAGGTGGGAAACCGCTCACGAATTGTGGTTACGGGAAAAATCAGCCATAATGAAAGGGAGGTGAAGATTCGATCATGATACTATCCTTTTTGGGCACCGGTTCTGGCGTGCCATCGACAAAGCGCAATGTCAGCGCGATCGCCCTCAGCTTTCGCAAAACGGGGAAGTGGTGGCTGTTCGATTGTGGAGAAGGAACACAGCATCAGCTACTGAAAAGCCCGCTCAAAATCAGCCAGCTGGAAAAGATATTCATTACGCATTTGCACGGCGATCATATATTTGGACTGCTTGGTTTACTTGCAAGCCGCTCGTTGTCGGCTCGCGTAGAGACGAGAATCGACGTATACGGGCCGCCCGGCTTGTTTGACTACGTGCAGGCGGTGCAAGCGGTGAGTCCCATGCACATCGGCTATCCGCTTTTTTTTCATACAATTGAGCCAGGTATGATTCTGGACACGGATGAAGTGACGGTGACCTGCGCGCCTGTGCAGCACCGTGTGCCGGCATTCGCTTATGCGATCGAGGAGAAACCGATCAGCGGCGCTCTTCAGGTCGAAAAGGCAAAAGAGCTGGGAATCCCGCCGGGGCCCTTGTTCGGTGCCTTGAAACGCGGTGAGACGGTTGTGCTGGAAGATGGGCGAACGATTGAGGGAAACACGCTTGTAGGACCGATGCAAGCGGGGCGAAAGGTTGTGGTGAGCGGCGATACGATGCCATGTGAAGCGCTGCAGCAGCTGGCCCACGACGCCGATGTGTTGATTCATGAATCGACCTATGCGCATGTGCATCTGGAGCTGGCGGTACGAAGCGGTCATTCCACGGCACGACAAGCGGCAGAGATCGCCAAAGCGGCAAAAGCGAAACAGCTGATTTTAACCCATATCAGCCCACGCTATGACGATCCCGAAGGCGAGTGGACGGCTCTACAGGTGCTGGAAGAAGCGCGGCAAACATTTCCCAATACGGAGCTGGCCCACGATTTTTGGCAATATGAAGTAAAACGTCCCCGTGGTATACTAGATCGAGATGATCCAAACGGGGGAACCGCATGAAACGACTTGCATTTGCTACACCGGAAGAATTGACCACCTACTGCATGGCTGAGGAGGTCGCGCTCATCATCGAATACCGTGACGAGCAAGGAAAACAGCGGCAAGTGACGCTGAAAGGCGATGCGCTTGGCGACCTCGCACGCTACTTTGGGCAGCGGGACGTGATGGCATACTTTCGGAAAGATAAGCTGTTTTACGAAATCAAGCCGGATTGGCTGGTGAAACCCTGACAAATTTTGTTCAGGGTTTTTTTCTATCATCCTTGGCGAATGCGCTGCTTTTTGTATAATGGAGAGAAAGCCTGAAGCGACGAAACGATGGGAGATCGAGAAGTATGAGGAAAGAAAGAGCGGTGCATCCTTTGACGATCCGCTACACGATGTTTATGTTGGGACTTTTGGTCATGGGGTTCGGCATCGCAATGATGATTGAGGCCAATATGGGGGTGGCGCCCTGGGATACCTTTCATATCGGCTTGCAAAAAACCTTTGGATTGACGATTGGCATGTGGTCACAAATCGTGGGCCTGGTGATCATTTTTTCGTCCTATGCCATCGGGAAAATCAAGCCGACGATCGGCATGTTCCTGAACATGTTTTTTTTCGGGCTGTTCATCGATATGTTCATGTGGCTCGAGTGGGTGCCGAAGGGGGAAACGCTGATCCAGCGTGCTATCTGCTTTGGTGCGGGGCTTTTGATTTACACATGTGGAACAGGAATGTATCTTTCCCCGAGGCTGGGGGCGGGACCGCGCGACAGCTTTATGCTAGCGCTGAATGATCGGATGGGCTGGAGCATCCAGAAGGTGAGGCTCGGGATTGAAATCACCGTGACGATTTTGGGGTTTATGCTTGGGGGGCCAGTCTCGATCGGCACACTGGTCACAGCATTATCGATCGGGCCGCTAATCCAACGCTTTATTCCAATGTGGGAGCGGCTGATGCGCAAACCATATGGCGTGGCCGCTCCCAAGGAACAAGCCCACGTCTGATGTTACAGGTGGGCGTGGCCGCTCGCGTATTCCTGCTGAACGCGGAACCAAATGTTCAGGTCGTTGATGACGCTGGCCAATTCATGGATTTCGCTGTTCAGATTACAGGAGACGGCGAAATTTTCTTCTTCTGACAGCTGCGTTTGCTTTCGATTGATCACGGTTTCCAGTTGAATGATCCGGTCTGGAATTTTCGCGCGGATTTCTTCCCACTGAAGGAGGATGTCGGAGCGCTCTTCCGCTGTATACATCTCCCAATCGAGATTAAGCGAAGGCAAAGGGATACCAAGTCGTTCATCCAGGACAAATTCGTAGCGCAAGGTTGTTCACTCTCCTCTTACTTGAATCATATCTTATCAAAAAAAACACGAGAGTGGGAGTGTAGATCGCATACGCAAACAGGAGGAATGCAAAATGGCTGAGCAAAAACGGGTTTTGGTCGATGCGGATGCCTGCCCGAAGCAAGCGCTCGCCATCGTGAGGATGCTTTGTGAACGGTACGGCTGGCAGTGCATCACCTATGCCAGCTACAACCATCAGATGGACCACCCTCATCATGTTATGGTTGATGCAGGTCCGCAGGCTGTCGACTTGAAGCTGACGAATGCGGTGCGTCTGGGCGACGTCGTGGTGACACAGGATATTGGGCTCGCAGCAATGATTTTGGGCAAGCAAGGTCTTGCGGTATCACCACATGGCACCATATTTTATCCGGATAAAATCGGCTTCATGCTGGAGGAACGAAATGAGAAAGCACGGTTTCGCCGCGGTGGCGGTCGGACAAAAGGGCCGGCGGCGCGGACAGGTGACGACGATCGGAAATTCGCCGAATCGTTACAACTGCTGCTAAGTGGGGGAGAACGGTAAGAGATGCATACATATGGGGATAGGAGGCGGCTTCTTTTTTGGGCCGCTGGATTGTTCTTGGTGGGAGCGCTGATCACGCTTCTGGTAGAGGTGGGGAGCACGCAAGAAATCGACGGAGCCGTCTTTTCCTGGGCAGGCACCATCCACATGGACGGGCTCACAACGGTGTTGAAGGCACTCACGTATTTGGGTAACGGCGTAGTCCTGGCGCCAATCGCGCTTGTGGTGGCGCTTTTATTTTGGATTCGCGGCGATCGATTGGAAGCGATCTTTCTCATTGTGGGGGTTGTTGGAGTAGAGGTCGCGAACGAAGGGCTTAAGGCAGTATTTGATCGACCGAGACCACCGGGCTTCGGGTTGATCGAACTGCCGGAATCGGCATCATTTCCAAGCGGACACGCGATGGTAGGAACGTGCTTTTACATGCTCGCGATCATGTTGATCAGCCGTGTCACTGCACTGCCAGCATTCCTGTCCGGCATTGTGACCAGCATCATTATGGTATCGGTCTGTTTCAGCCGGATTTACCTCGGCGTGCATTACGCAAGCGATGTCCTGACAGGTCTTTTACTCGGACTCGCTTGGCTGCTTGTCACCTGGCATTGGTACGAGGGGGCGGTTTCTCGCTACCGTGCATTCAGAAGTCCGCCCCGCATTTACGTACCTAGGTCATATAATTGAATTCACGCATGAGGCTCAGCCATTTTTCTACGCTGGGCCTATTTTTTTTCTCGTGGGGAAGGACGATATAGGCGGAGCGTTTCGGCGGCTTGCTACCCTGAATCACGATCTCCTTCAAGGTGCCATCCATCAGCTCCTGTTTGACACAGGAGCGGGTCATCAGGCTGATCCCGAGGCCTTCCTTGATCAAATCGAGCGCAAGCCCAGCCTGGTCAACCTGTAGCTTGGGCACGAAGCTGCGCGGCAGATTGTTGTGAATCCATTCATGGAAAGGCGAGCCCCAGTTGACGTAGAGTAGCGGGAGCGACGCGATGTCTTTCACCGTCACGGTGCCTTCCCGCGTGATCGGGTGGTCGGGTGGGCCGACAAGCACGATTTCATCCTCGAAACAGGGAATGACCTCAAAGTTGGGTAGAGAAGGCGGGATATAGACGATCCCGATCTGGATGATATTATCGAGCAAATATTGGATGACGTCGCTGGAATGACCTGTCTTCGTTTTGACGGCGATGTTTGGGTAGCGGTAATGGTATTCTTTCAAAACGGGTTCGAGCGTATAGCTCCAGACGGACATCAAGCTGCCGATGGTCAGCCTATCTTCATATGGCTGCAAGGAAGCGACTTCGCTGATCCCTTCCTGCGCCAGCTTCAAGATTCGTTCGGCATAGGGAAGCAGAGAGAGCCCCGCTTGGGTAATCTCCACATTTCGTTTATCACGAATGAACAGTGGCTTTCCGATTCTCTCTTCCAGCTGCTTGATGCGCATGGTTACGGTCGATTGCACCAAATGAAGAATCTCTGCCGCTTTGGTAAAGTTTTTCGTCTGCGCAACCGTATGGAAAGCGCGCAATTGTTCAAAATCCATAGACAACGCCCTCTTATGTGTATTTTTGATTACTCTAAACAAAAATGATCGTTTCTCAAATCATACCGCATTCTGTAAGCTGTTCATATCCCTTGAGTGGTCAATAAAAAGGAGGCCGTTTGGCTTGAGGAAAGAGATATGGCGCGAAACGCCGGGCTCGGTAAAATTACTGCTCTTGATGTCATTTATCATGAATATTGGTTTTTATGCACTGATCCCGTATTTGACGCTTTACATGACGGGCAGCATCGGGTGGACGCTGGCAATGGCCGGCTTGGTACTGTCGGTGCGGCAGTTTTCGCAGCAGGGCTTTTCGTTTTTGGGTGGTTTGGTTTCAGACAAATTCGGCTACAAAGGAACGATGGTCCTCGGGCTTTTTATTAGAGCCACGGGGTTTTGCGCGTTTGCATACTGTACCGAGACATGGCATTTTTTCCTGGCAGCCGTGCTGTCTGGTTTAGGCGGCTCGCTGTTCGAGCCAGCAGGTTCCGCAGCGTATGCGATTTTGACACCGGAGTCGATTCGCAAGGACGTATTTGCTTTCCGTAACGTGCTCGGTAACGTAGGCGTGGTTGGCTCACAAATCGTCGGCACAGCCTTGTCGTCCTTCGATTTCTTTTGGCTCTCGATTTTTGCGGGTGCGCTTTACTATCTATTATCCATCGTCGGGCTTCTATGTCTGCCAGCGGCAACGATGCGAAACACAAGGCAGTCGCTAATGCAAAGCGTCATCCATGTGATTAAGGACAAACCATTCATGCTCTATACGCTTATTTTAATCGGGTATTACTATTTGTACATGCAAATATTTTTGACAATACCGCAATTCGTAGAGGATACGCTGGGAAGCAAAACGTTTGTCGGGATCGTGCTGTCAACGGTCTCGGTCGCGACAATTCTGTTCCAGATGAAAATCATCCAGTGGCTGGCCCATTTTCAGCAGCGGTTTACGTTGATCGGCTTGGGGGCACTTCTAATGGGCATCGGAATGTTTTTCTTCACCTTTGCCGACAGCTTGTGGGCGATCATGCTCGATTCGGTGATTTTCGCATTTGGCACGATGATTTCGATGCCATACTTGATCGAGATGGTTCCGCTGTTCGCACCGAAGGAACAGATTGGCGCGTACTACGGCTTCAACGGGTATTCACTGGCATTCGGAGGGTCGCTTGGGACATTCATCGGCGGATGGGTCTATGACCTTGGCGTTCACCAGCAGCTGCCATGGCTCGCGTGGTCGATCTGTCTCTTGGTCGGCATCGTCGTCGCCTGGCTGCTCTATCAGCTCGAACAAAAAGTTGGGGTAAAGCTGCAGGCAGAGTTTTAGTCACACAATTGCCAAAAAATAACTGTAAAAAATGAAACCTTTGGGCGGGTTCTTTCGTACAATTTAGTAGAGAAACGATTTTACGTGAAAAAGAGCGTGAAAAAAGAAGGCGAGGTAGAAAAAATGGAAGACAAAGCAAAATTGAAACGGATGTTGTTTTTTACTAGCTCCATCGGGTTTTTCGTCTTTGCGCTCGTGGTTGTTACTGAGATTGTACGAATTTCCGTTCACACATAAGGAACCGAATAGAGATTTTGTGAAAAATGCCTGTAAGCGCACATGCTTGCAGGCATTTTTTTCTCGACAAATTTCGACGAGCTGTGGATAAAAGCAGCGGGTAAATCCACATAAGCAAAAATGGATATTTTTGTCTTGTACACAAAGAATCAACAAGATACTCACATGATTTCCACAGGGACTGTGGATTTAGCGGCAATTGTTCCCTCTTCCAAATAATGATAGAATTCCAAATAGAAAGAGGAGGTGACAAACGTGAGATATTTAAGCGATCAAATGTTACTCGAAGTCTATCGGCGTGCTGTCTCTCTCCAGTTGGAATCAGACTTTATCAACTTGATCTATGAAGAACTGGTGCGAAGAAGCCTAGTCGATGCTCTGGTAACCGCTTAATGATCAATTATCAAAACAGCCATCCAAGTCAACTGGATGGCCTTTGTTTTACAGATAAGAATTTATAAAATTCTTATCCAGTATAAGTGCAACCGCGGCTACGCCAAAAAGTTTGGCGTAGCCAGGTTTTCTAATTACAGCAGCGAAAAGTGCTTATGTATTAGATCAATTCGAACGAAACGATCCGATCGATCGGCGATTCCTTCTGCTTCCACATATCAGGCAAGTAGAGAAGAACAGGTCCGTTTTCGCGAATCGGCTTGCCATCTTTGGAAAACTGCAGGATAGCGCGGCGCGCTTGTGAAAGTGGCAAGGTGATCGGCTCGCCTTCCTCGCGATGCAGCTTGAGCGAGACTGCGGTAGGATCCGGCTGGGCATTGTCGAGGAACCAGCTTAGGCGCATTGCGTAATCGCCGATCAATGCTTTCCGTTCCTTAATCATGCTGCGCGATTCAGAAGGGGGGAGCGAACCTTCTTTCAATTCCTTGTCCCATTGGGCGCCTGTCCCTTTCAAATAAGCCGGAACATCGTCTTGGACTTCATCCAAGTCTCCGGTAAAATGCGCCAAATCAATTTTGCGGTCATCAAAAATCCAGACGCTGGGGTCGATCGTAATGCGATGGGAGACAGCGCCTGTCACCGTAATGATATCAGCCATGATGCATATCCTCCTTGGGAAAAAATGAAGCAACTATGATTGTTTTCGCCTTCCAATTGTACATGGACATCTACCATTTGCGCAAACCGTCACGGAGAAACTGCATTCTCCCCTTTTCAAATGCTTTGGAATGGCGTACTATGTATGGTAAGGTTGGAGGCAAACGGAGGGATACGTTTTGGAAGAGGTTAGGATTCCAGATATGGCTGATAAGGCGATGGCTCTGCTGCGTGCGGATGCTGATAAGATATATAAATTAATCGACGTACAGATGGAAAACCTGACCATGCCACAATGTCCGCTTTATGAAGAAGTTTTGGACACGCAGATGTTTGGACTTTCCCGTGAAGTGGAATTTGCAGTCAGGCTCGGTCTGATTGAAGAAGAACTTGGCAGAAGCATTATGGATGAGCTGGAGAAGCGTCTGGCTGATTTACACGAGATGTTTAATTCGAAAAAATAAGCGAGGGTACGAAGCCCTCGCTTTTTTTTATACAGATAAGAATTTATTAAATTCTTATCCAGTAACAGTGCAACCGCGGCTTAAGCCAAGAGCTTGGCGCAGCCAGGTTTTCTAATCGCTTGGATTAGACAAAAAAGAACGCGGTTCCCAAGATGATGTAGACGGCAAGCAGCAATACACCTTCAAACCAGTTGGTAGCCCCGTCCCGCGAAATGCTGATCGCGATGAATGCGCTCGCGCCAATCGCCGCCAATTCGAATGGCGAGAATACAATGTTCATCGGTTGGCCAAGGAACCAGGAGATCAATACCAATGTTGGTGCGACGAACAAGGCGATTTGCAAGCTAGAACCGATGGCGATCTCGACGGCTGCGCCGATCCGGTTTTTCATGGCTAGCAATATCGCCGCGCTATGCTCCGCGGCATTCCCGATAATGGCGATGACAAATGCACCGACGAAGATTTCAGACCAGCCGAACGCTTTGGTCACCACCTCCACGCTGTGCACCAGCCATTCGGAAACGAGGGCGACAAAGAAAGTTGCGACCAAGAGCATGATGATCGAAACGCCTTTTGACCAGGACGGCTCGCCGTCATGTGGCTCGATGTCGGACAAGAAATCTTTGTGGGTCACCATCGAGAAGATGAGCCAGAGTACGTATGCGACGATCAATATCACCGCAATGACGATACTCAATGTATTGATTTTGGCCACAGGAAGCTGCTGCATGAAGACAGCAGGGACGAACAGGGCGATCACTGCCAAGATCATCAGCGATGCATTATGGCCGGCCAGCAGGCTGTTGAACTTTTGCTCCTTATAAATGAGCCCGCCCAAAAATACACTCAAACCAAGCACGAGCAGCATGTTGCCGATGATCGATCCGGTGATCGATGCTTTTACCATGTCAAAGTAGCCGGATTTGACCAGGAAAAAAGCGATGATCAGCTCGGCGGCATTGCCAAACGTCGCATTCAAAAATCCGCCGATCCGGTCGCCTGCGTAATGCGCCACGCTTTCGGTCGCTTTTCCAAGCCAGGCGGCGAGAAAAACAACAGCAAGCGATGCAGTGATGAATTTGAATAGATCCAGGTCTGTTCCATAGTGCGCATAAGCCGCTAGCGCAAAGCTTGCGCCGACTAGCGTGAAGAACAACTTTTGCTTCATAATGGCCTCCAAACGAAAAAAAAATAGAGCGATAACATGAATTAGTCTACCCAATCCTTACCAGATTGTCACGTAAAAACGTGATAGTGACTCGAAGGAATACGTCATCCGCAGGTAGGCACAATAGGGAAGAGTCGCAAATACGAAAAGGGGAGGAAAACAATGACTCAACCCTATATGTGTCCGACCTGCAAGTCAAATCGCATGCGCTTCACGATCATTCAACAGCAACCCCAATATGTGCGGCTGCATCCACAGACGGGCGAGGTTGTGAACATGCTGTCGCAAGAAGAGCTCGACACGTTTCACCAGCCATACCGAGGTGATCAGTTTTTGGTCCAGTGCGGCGTCTGCGGAACGACGGAGAGTGAAGAGCGGTTCGTAAAGATGGCCCAGCATATGCAAACCAAATAACGTTCGGAAAGAAAGGCGCGCCACATGCGATGGCGCGCCTGTTTTTTTGTACAGACCGTGGCTTTAGCCAAAGTTTGGCGCTGCCAGGTTTTCAAATCAGCGGCAAAAAATGTGCTTGCCGATCTTTTTGATCTGTGGGCGGCTCCAAATCCAAGCGGAGGTCGCTGTTTCCGGATTGAAGTAATAAATGGCGCCGCCTGTTGGGTCCCAGCCGTTTAATGCGTCCTTCACCGCTTTTTTGGCCGTCTCATTCGGCGTCAGGTAAATTTGGCCATCGGCAACTGCGGTGAAAGCGCGCGGCTCGAAGATAACCGCAGCTGGCGTATTTGGAAAAGCGGGGTTGCGCGTCCGATTAAGGATGACGGCAGCAACTGCCACCTGTCCAACGTACGGTTCGCCGCGCGATTCACCGAACACGGCATTCGCCATCAGCTTGAGATCGTTGTCCGAGATGGTTGACGCTTTTTTGTTTGTCGATGGGGTGGGCGACGGAGCCGAAGCGGAAGGGGCTGAAGGAGCCGATGGAGCCGTAGGAGCTGATGCTGAAGGAGCGCCAAGTGACTCCTCCGGTCTAGTTGGGCGCCAGTCTTTAGTTGCATTGTACAGCTTCAGCTTCGTTTTCGGGCCGAGGATTCCGTCGATTTTCATCCCGAATTCATATTGGAAGTTGCGGAGTGCCCAATAAGAGCGCCAGCCGAATTGGCCGTCGATCGCTCCGGTGTAAAAGCCGAGAAATTTCAAGCGCGCTTGCATTTCTCTGACATCTGTGCCGCTTGCACCGACCTCAATCGTCGTTTTACTGAAAGCATTGATGGTCATCGGCGTTGTGCCCACGATGGTTGAGGCTAAAACTAGCGAGCCTAAGATCAATAGCGGTCGTTTCACTTTCATGGTGTGCCTCCTTGAATGATGCCTCTCATTTGGGAGTAGTTTGTCCAAAAAGCGTTCACATCCAATAGCCAGGCGAAGTGTAAAATGATGGATGCTTGGTCAAGACTAGTGAATGTTCAAGATAGACGTTCGGGAGGTTGAGAGCCATGCAACAAACAGTCAGTCAATACGTCATCAAGCAGATGGTTCAATGGGGTGTGAAACGGATTTACGGCGTTGCGGGTGACGCCATCTTGCCCTTTCTGAATGAATTGGGCCGCCAAGCCGAAATTCTTTACATTCCGTGCAGGCACGAAACGGCAGCCGCATTGATGGCATCGACAGAGGCCAAGCTGACGGGTCAACCGACAGTATGTATCGCAACTTCCGGGCCGGGTGCAGCGCAGCTTTTGAACGGCATGGCAGATGCCCATATGGATTGTGTTCCGGTGATTGCGCTGACGGGACAGGTCGAAACGTACAAGCTTGGCGGCTTTCACAAGCAATTCATTGACCAGCAACACCTTCTATCCGTAGTGTCTGCTCGTTCTGAGCTCCTTACACATCCTGAGGCAATCGGAGAGGCAATGCACCGCGCCTTTTTGACTGCGACTGAGCAGCAAAATGTGGCCCATCTTTCGGTCTGTCAAGATTTATGGGAGCTCGAAACGACCGCTGCAATCCTGCCCCAGCAACCAGTAGCTCCAGATGTGCAGGCTGACCGGGCGAGTGTGATGGCGGCGGCTGAACGTTTGCTACAGGCGAAGAAGCCACTTTTTTTGCTAGGGACTGGAGCACGCAAGGCATCACAAGGGGTGCAGCAGCTAGCAGAGACGATGGATGCTGGGATCATTCTCACGCTAGGGGCAAAAGGGGCGATCGATGCTGCGCATCCGCAAATGCTTGGCGGTCTCGGCGACGGGGGGAGCACGGCGACACTGGAAGCGATGGCGCAAGCGGATTTGTTAGTCGTCTTTGGTGCTGCATGGTATCCACGCGAGTACTTGCCTAGTCAGCTGCCGATCATTCAGGTCGATGAGCGTCTTGGTTCGTTTCACGCTTATGCGAATTTGAGCCCTGTTGTAAGTCGCGTGGAGGAAACGCTAGCTCTTTGGCAGCCGCGGTTGGAGCAGCCACAGTTGCATCCGGACCGCGCCGCGTGGAAGCAACAGATGCAAACCCTGCACGCCCATTATCTCCAGGAAATGGATGAATGGGCGCGACCAGATGAGAATGGACTCTTGCGCAGCGAGATTCTCATCTCCGAGCTAGCCAAGCGGGTCAAGTCGGATGCGATCGTCACGGTGGATACGGGGGAACACTCGATCTGGTTTAACCGTGTGTTTCCAGCAAGCTCCCAGCTTCCGGTTTTCTCCGGCAAATGGCGTACGATGGGTTACGGGCTGCCTGCCGCGATCGCAGCCAAGCTGACACAACCGGCACGGCAGGTGATCGCTATCATCGGAGACGGCTGCCTCTTGATGTCGTCAGGCGAGCTCGCGACTCTTGCAGAACAAAAGCTCGCAATCACCGTCATCGTCATCAACAACCGCACACTCGGCTTGGAAGAACGGAAAATGATTGCGAGCGGCTACCGTCCGTTTGGCACAGACGTGCCTAACCCGAATTTTGTCAAATTGGCGGAGGCGTTCGGTTTGCGTGCCTACCAAGCTACGACATTGCATCAATTGGGACCGGTGCTTGATGAGGCGCTAGCGGGCGACGGACCAAGCCTGATTGACGTGCGCTGCCAGGCACCAACTTTTTCAAAAATTATGCCTGAAATATTCTTCCAAACCCAAGCAGTGCCCAGCTATAATAAGAAGTAGAAATACTTACGTCCGCATGTGAGGAAAGGTGGGCTGTACATGGAGGGTTGGAGACGGGGAGAAGTGAAGATTGCGGATCACGTTGTAGCAGTTATCGCCGGATTGGCAGCTCAGGACATACCCGGAATCGTGACAAAAGCGAGCGGTCTCTACGACGAAATGTCGAAACGTATCAGCGGCAAGAACGCGGCCAAAGGTGTGATTGTGCTGATCGATGAGGAGAGCACCCGGATTGAGCTGCGTGTAGCTGTACAGTATGGGACGATCATTCACGCGGTATGCGGCAAGCTGCAGCAAAAGGTGAAAGAACTGGTTGAGAATTTCACAGGCTTGGAAGTGCGCGAGGTAAATGTACGGGTGGAAAGCATCGAGATGGGCACCTGACCGATGATCAATGAAAAAAGACCGATTCTCAAGCTGGAGAAGGCTTGGGAATCGGTCTTTTTGCGTTACCCATGATTGTCGAGATTTTTTTGCCGGTTTACTTCTCGCGAGACATTGAGCAGGATACCGGTGCCGATCATACAGACTAATAGGGAAGATCCGCCATAACTGATGAACGGGAGCGGTACGCCCGAAATCGGCAAGGCGCCTGTAGCACCGCCGATATTGATCACCGCCTGGATGGTGATCATCGTGATGACCCCAATTCCGGCAAGGCTGGCGAACATATCTTTGGAACGCAAACAAATGTGTACGCCACGCAAAATGAATGCGAGAAAAACGAGCAGAAACAACGATGTTCCGATGAAGCCGAACTCTTCAGCGATCACGGAAAAAATGAAATCGGTATGCGCTTCAGGCAAATACAAATATTTTTGGATGCCTTTGCCATAGCCTGTCCCGTTCATGCCGCCTCGGGCGATTGCCATGAACGACTGTGTCAGCTGATAGCCTTTGTACAGCGGGTCGGACCATGGGTCGCGGTAGCTTAAAAGCCGGTCGAGCGCATGCCCCTTGGTCATGATATAGCCGATGAAGAACAACGTGAACGGAGGTACGGTGAGCATGAACAGGTGGGCGAGGTTGGCACCGCCGCAAATTAGCACAACCCCTGCCGTCCCCAGCAGAATGGCAGCTCCCCCCATGTCTGGTTCGATGGCGATCAATAAGAAAAAGATGCCGATAACGACCAGAGCAGGGAAGAGTCCGCTCTTGAAGGAGAGGAACCGATCTCCTTTTTTCGAGATGATCGCGGCCAAATAAATGGTTATGCCGATTTTGGCGAATTCGGATGGCTGCATATTGAAGCCGCCCAAAGGAATCCAGGACCGTGCTCCGTTGGCAAGCTTTCCAATCCCCGGAATCAACACAATCACCAGAAGAAAGAGACAAACGAAACAAATCAGGAGAAAGTTTCGTTTGTAAAACGCAAACGGCATATTCATAGCGAAGAGCATCCCGATGATGCCAACTCCGAGGAACATCACTTGCCTTTTCACAAAATACAGCTCATCGCCCTTGCAGTAGTCGCAGCCTTTGCTCGTGTAAATCCCGGTGTGCGCAAAAATCGAGCTGGCGCTTAGCACCATGAGGATGCCGAAGCCGACGAGCAGGATTGCGAGAAACAACAGGAAGAAGTCGGGAACGCCGCGCGATTTCATTGCCGCAAAACACCTCCCTGACGCGAAACAGAGAGGTTTAGTCCCTCTCTGTCAGCTCAGTGCTTTCTTTATTGGTACACTTAGTGGTTAGCCAGCTTATCGCCCAATGTTTTCAGGGCACCTTTGGCATTTTTCAATACGTTGTCTGGAATGACCGCATCATAATCAACGCCATGCGGGAACAGGTGCTTGCCGATGAACGGCTCTTCGAGGCGGAGCAGCGCGTGAGAATCTTCCAGGCGACCTTCGATCGCATGAGCTTGGATGCGCAGATAGTATGTAACACCTTTTTCTACCAGTTTGTAATCGTATGTAGCATGCAGATAATCCCAGGCCCAACGGACAAAGCCTGTATCGTGCATATAGGTATCCATGTCGGCCAACAGCGCTTCTTTTCCGTTCAGCCCAGTATCCTTAATGACCATGAAAAGTATTCCTCCTAACTAGTATTCACACTCCTATGATAGTAGGTTTTGGTAAGAAGTGCAATTGCGTAAAAGAAGAAAGCGGTGAGCGGCATTTGGAGGCTCTCGATTCGCTTGTAATTGCATGAAAAAAAACGCGGCAGGAAAGACTAGCGTTGTAATGATGAAAGGAGGAATGTCGGGTATGACAACCTTGGAAAATCGTACGTTGCGCGAAATTATGACGAGAGATGTAGCGACGGTGACGCTGCAGGATAACGTATATGAAGTGGCGGTCAAAATGCGCGATTGGAACGTCGGGGTGATCCCGGTCGTGGACGAGAAGAACGATTGCATCGGGGTGATTACCGATCGCGACATCGTGATCCGCGGACTGGCTGAAAAGCATGAAGGTTCTGCAAAGGTAGAACAGGTGATGACGCGCGATATCGTGTTTGGACAACCGGGCATGACTGTCGATGACGCCGCTAAGCTGATGGCGAAGTACCAGATCCGCCGTTTGCCGGTCGTGGAACATGGCAAGCTCGAAGGCATCGTGGCGATCGCGGATATGGCTGTCCGTCAAGTGCACCACGATGAAGCGAGCGAGGCTTTGTACGAAATCTCCGAATCGGCTCCGCGCCACTAGTCGTAAAAATGGAAAAGAACGGCTTGCCAAAGAGGCAGGCCGTTCTTTTCGTGCACCCTCAATTCTCTGAATGATGCTATTTATCCCCAAGCAGCAAAAAACGACCTAACTGACGATAAGGTCGTTTGATCATAAGCCGCCTGCCCGTACGCTAATCCCGGTCTGAAAAAAAGAACAGCAGCACCACAACCACGATTATGATCCAGAGCAGTTCTTCGTTGTCCTCAAATAAACCGTCCAAAAAGCCCATCCGGATCCTCCTTTCCGTCACGCTACAGCCTATGCGCTTATGAGGGCGATTGCCAACGGGAGATGAGCCCAAATTTCGTCAAGCGATTGGGGGAGTGGCACAGTCGATTCCGTACCCGTAAGTCCAAGCCCGATGACGACATGGAAAAAATGCGCAAACAGCCTAGTCAATGAATCAAATGCGGTCGGTTGGGACATACTGCGGATTGGAAAGTATTGTGAGAAATACGCCAAACACGCGAACGCAGTGGCACGTACGCATCAGACAGGGAGAAGGCACCCCTGTCTGTACAAAAAAAGGAGTGGTCCCAACATGATGGTATTCAGACGAATTTTGTACAGCTTGCTGACGGTAGTGGCTGCAGTCGGTCTTGTGTACGCGTACAAGTCAACTAGTGAGCCGATGGCATCTACAAATGTAGAGACGGCAGACGCCGAAACACATGCACCTTTTCAGGTAACGCCGAAGCTCGAAGTCAACCACCGACTTGAAAAGCACGATCTGCATCTTGAAATGAAAGTAACCAATTTTACCTTCTCCTTGGAAAATATGGGGAAAGAAAACAAAGACGGGGAAGGGCACGTTCATCTGTATATCGATGGAAAAAAAGTGATGAAGCTGTTTGGTTCAAGCTATGTATGGAAGGATATGCAACCTGGTCAGCATTTGGTCACGGTTGAGCTGGCGCACAATAATCACGATTCCTACGGGGTGAAACAGGAGTTCAAGGTCGATGTGAAAGAATAATATCGTTAGCTACGGCCAGCCAAACGTGCACGCCATGAAAAAAGACAGAAAAAAAGCAGAGGATGATTCCCTCTGCTTTTGCCTTTTAGTCGAAGATGACTTTAACCGGCTTCGCCGTTTTCGGCATCGAGATTACGATCGACGGATACGTCAGCGCCTGAGTCGTCATCGCGCCTGGTTTTGGACCAATTTCTTTCGCTTTAATGACGATTTCGCCATTGGCTCCTTGTGAAACACCGGAAACTTCTACGCGATAGCCGCCTGTGGAACGTTGGCCAAGACCGATGGCTACATACGTTTTTTGCGCATCGCTGCCGATTTTGTAACCGCCTTGCTTGCGAATCGATTCCCAAGCGGTTTTAGCTGCGTCAGGATAAGGCATTTTGAGCGGTTCATATGTGATCGCATGCTGAGTGAATGCTGCTGGTTGTGGTTGTTGTTCAGGCATGGCAGACATACCTCCAAACGCAAATAATGAAGCGGAAAGCAGTAGGCCAAAAAGTGTATTCATTTCGCAAACCTCCTGATGGTAGTATGATAGTTCATGGGTTGCAAGTGTAAGCGAAAAAGAGGTGAGTAATCTATGCGACTGCAAGCAGGCTTTTCCTTGCTGTCAGAAGCGACCAAGCAGTCGATCTTGGCCGAGCAAAACCAAATGGTAATCCAAGCGAAAGCTTCAAACGATCCTGCGGAACAGCTGGCTGACCCATATTTTTTATCGAGCCTGTGGGAACGGCTATCCCTCAAGGAGAAAGAGGCCGCCATGCTTTTTTTGCAGAAAGCGCCACAAGGCTTTTTGAAAAAGCGAGATTGGGACCAGCTGACAAAGGCAGGAAGCGCCGCTTGGCTCACTGCGTTGACCAGGCTGCGCAGGTTAGGCATGATCGTTACCGTGCGCAAGCTTTGGAGCGAGATCGGCTATATCATGCCCCACGAAGTGCGTGAGTCGCTGCATCGTGTGGTACAAGCCGATGAAGAAAATAGTCTTAATGACATCTTGACGAAATCACTTTCTTATTATATATCAGCTGGCCGTGGAATTCATCTGGATATGTTTGCCCTGCTTGCTCATATTTACAATGAAGAGCTGCAACTGACAAAAAAGGGCACGATACATGCGCGTTTGCTTCCCAAGCTGACAAGCCTGCTTTCCCTGCAGGATATTCATACAGACCGATGGCTCCAGTCGTTGCTACCTGATTCAAAAAACCATCCTCCATACGCGCCTCAGCTGGCATTTCTCCTGGATTTGGGGATGCGCCTTGGCTTTCTTGAAACAGACGGCTCACGCTTATCGATCGTTCGAGAGCGTACTGATTCTTGGCTTGCACTGTCCTACGCCGAACAGGTAGACGGACTTTTGCAGGCCGTCGTCGATACTTATTTGCCGCCAGAGCCATGGCTCGCTGCTGTTCATTTTGAATTGTCACAGGAAGAAAAAGCAGGTTGGAATCGGGTACGTGAATTGCTGGAGCGGCTTCGCCATAGCGGGTATGAACTTCCTGACGATGCGATGCAGCAGCTTTGTGATCGCTGGCTGCATCCGCTGCTTGGGATGGGGTACATCCAGCTGGGCAGCGATCCAGAAGGGGACCTCTATGTCAAGTGGAATCCGATCGAATCGCATTCAGCTGCTGCAGGCTGGTACATGGAGCCAACAGGAGACTTATTGATCCCATCGCTTGTTCCATTGTCCTTGCTGTGGGAGCTGTCGCGGTATGCCGACCTGTCTTTTGAAGGCGGGTTGGTCAAAGGAACGCTGTCCATGGGCAAGATCCAAAGTGCGCTAGCGCACGGGGAACAAGAGGGCGAAATCTTGCAGTTTATGCAGAAGCACTGCTTTCATCCGATTCCCCCCTCGGTGCAGAATCAGCTCGATCAATGGGCGAGAGGGGCAAAGCAAATTCGTCTGGAAACGGTCGTGTGCGTCCGCACAGCCGACCGGCGCATTCTGGCCGAGCTGATGGAGCTGCCTTCGCTTGCGCCGTTCATAACCGAGCCGATCTCTGATACGGCATTTTTGATCCAGCCCAAGCATGCGGGCGAGCTCTTGCGTTTGCTGAAGGAATACGGATACCAGCCGACAAGTGGTGGCGTGCTGGCTCCTGCCGAGCCGAACGACCAAATAGTTGCGAAAAGCCAGCTGCAATCCGGTCTGTTCGATATTCGACCCAGCTGGCACGAGTATCACATCGAAAACGTCTTTCCCAATTATACGGAAGCGATCCCGCAGCTCGCGCAAATTCCTAAGCTGTGGACGCAGCATTACCAGTCGTATCATGCAAACACGCTGCGCGATTTACTGCAGCGAGCGCGCGAGCTGGAGCTGACGATTCTTATGGAGACGCGTGATGGCGAGCTGGAGGGGATTGTCCAAAACGTCCAGGTGGAAAACGGCTACTGGTGGGTGACGATGCTGGTGGGCAAAAAACTGCATCGTTACCCGATCGATGCGATTACGCGGGCGCGGATTCTCCTCCCACAACTATGAAAGTGTAAGCGACCTGTGAATTTTCTTGGAAATGCCACCAAGATTGGGCGGTTCATGATACAATACAAGGTGAATAATGAACTTTGAAAGGGGTGTGGGCATCGGATGATTGAAGCGATGGAATCCGTTGATATGGCTCAATTGATTTTTGGAGCGTCCGACTTGTCGGCTATGATTAACCAATCGTTGGAAGTGGAAACCTATCTGCAGGCCAAATCCGCATTGGATCAAGATCCCGAATACCGTCGGCTGCTGCCTGCCTTCACCAAAAAGAAAACGGAATACGAAGAAGTACAGCGCTTTGGCAAATACCATCCGGATTTTTCCCGGGTATCGAGCGAAATGCGCGAGCTGAAGCGTACCGTCGAGATGCTTGATACCGTGCAAGCGTTCAAGCGGGCGGAAAACGACCTTGATGAACTGCTTTACCATGTCGGCCGGACGATTGCAGATGCCGTATCCGACACGATCAAGGTGCCAAGCAACAATCCGTTTCTCGAAGCGAAAGCGAGCGGTTGCGGTACAGGCGGCAGCTGCGGATGCGGTACCAAGAAAAAGAAGTAGCGGCAACGCCGCTTTGCACGACATAGAGCCACGTGAAGCCATGCCAAATAGCTCGCCATCCGCACCGCCCGTTCAGGTGGAAGCGGATGGGGGGATACATAACGATCGTATCAGTTGGAAAATGGCGCCAAAGGACCTGTCACATTTGCCCTCTCCTTTGATACAATGGTGGCAAAACGATTATGAACGGATTGGAGAAGAAGATACGCATGGAAAGCAATCGCGAAAAGCGTCTCGGCCTTGCCGTCTGGATCAAGAATCCAAGGGTAGCCAAACATTTACGTAAATTCGGCTCGATCCATTACGTTTCCAAACGTCTGAATTACGTTTCGATGTATGTAGGGGCTGATGTCTTTGAGAATACGGTCCGACAGATGGAAAAATTGCCGTTTGTCACACGGATCGAGCGTTCCCATCGGCATGAAATTCCAACAACCTATAACAACGCAAAGCCGGATAAAGCGAAGGAGTTCGATTATCATCTGGAGAAAACACAGCTGATCGCTTTGACGGAAATGATGTTGGGCGAACCGGTTCATGAGAACAGAGATAAGAGCGAAAGCGTGCACATGCAGCCTTCCTAACAACCATCCAGGCTACCCCACATGAAAGGGTAGTTTCTTTTATAACCGCGGCTCCGCTAAAAGCTTGGCGTAGCCAGGATTTCGAATAGCCAAACGGATTGTGAAGGCGCTTACGAATTTATTTTAGATGAGAAAGAGGAGATGAGTATGGTAAGCATCGATATCAATTGCGACATGGAAGAAGCATTGCGCTTTGATCGCTTGACCGAGCAGGAGGAGATTTTGAATTACTTGACCTCCATCAATATTCCGTGTGGGTTCCATGCAGGCAATCCGCACACCATCAGTCGCATTCTAGAAATTGCCATGAATCATCAAATCAACGTGGGGGCGCATCCCGGTTATCCGGACCCGCAGTCGTTTGGCCGCCGCTCGATGAATCTCTCGATGAAGGAAGCATATGAGCTTGTCTTGTACCAGGTCGCAGCCGTGGAAGGAATGGCCCGGGCGCTTGGGGGCGAACTGAACCATGTGAAGCTGCACGGTGCGTTTTATATGGAGGCTGCGGAGCGGCCGGATCTGTCGGAAGCGGTTGTGCGGGCAATCATGGACATCAATGAAGATTTGATCCTGTACGCATTTTCCGGTAGCTCGCTCGTGCAGGTTGCATTGGAGCACGGCTTGCAGGTCGCTGAAGAGGTGTTTGCCGATCGGGTCTATTTACCGAATGGGCGACTCGCGCCCCGTGAGATGGAAGGTAGCGTCCTGTTCAATCAAGAGGATATTTTCAAGCAGGCAACCCAACTGATCTTGGAGCAGAAGGTACAGACCATCAATGGCGGAACGATTGAAGTGGCGGCCGATACGCTCTGTATCTACCGCGAAAATGTCAATACGATTTCGTTTTTGCGAGACCTTCATCAATGGGCACGTGAAAATGACGTGGTGATCGAGCCGATCCGGTAACGTGCCGAAATACATCATTCGCTCTATTCACCATGCCAAGCATTTGTTACAATGGAAAGATTATTGCCATTGTCAGGAGACGTACATAGAAGATGAAAGCGATGCATAAAACCAGCTTGCTGATTTGCCTGACGATCCTGGTTATTTTTTCTTCCGTGGGTGTAGTGGTAAAATGGCCTTTGATCAGCCAATGGTTACCACTCGGCAGCAAAGCAGCGCAAACAATGCCGACAGGCGCCGACCCATTTTCGGTTGTGCCGCCTGTCCCTTCTTATGTCAAGAATCTTCATCCGGTTTACACGATTCATGCTTCATTGGATGAAAACCAGGCAAAGATCGACGGGCAAATCCAGCTCGCGTTTGACAATCCGAAAACGTCGCAAGTTTTGCTTTACTTATTTGATTACACCTGGAATCCAATGGTCATCAAGTCGATCACGGCAGACAATCGGCCGCTGTCTTTTGAGCGGAAAGGCGGAACGGTGTCGTTTGCCAACCCATTTGCAAAAAAAGATCACGCCGTGTTGAACATCACGTTCCAGACGCCTGTGCCGCGGGGGGAGTCTCGTTTCGGCGTAAAGGATTCGATCTGGACGCTGTCCAACTGGTTTCCGATGCTCGGCGCAATGGATCAGCAAAACCGTTGGTACGAGCCGCCGACCCGCATCGGCTATGGCGATCCGTTTATTTATCATTACGCCGATTACGAAGTGTACTTTAATTCACCAGAAACATACCGCTGGGTAACCTCATGGGGCCAAGGCACTGCGAAAAAATTGCCGCAAAATCGCCAAGAGATTCATTACAGTGCCAAACAGCTGATCAATTTCTGCCTGGTCGGCAGTCCAAACTACAAAATCGAGACGATTTCCTTTGAGCCAGGCTTTACCGTCGACATCGCCTCGGTTGATCCGGCGGACATCCAGCGAATCAAAGCGATTGCGCAATCCGTCTATCCGGTTTACATCGACAAGTTCGGCCCGCTGCCTTATCCGCATGTCGCTATCGCAGAGACGGCAGAGCATACGGTGTTCGCGATGGAATACGCGAATATGGCCATTTTTAAAAAGGATTTGTATTGGAACAATATGGTCGATCATTGGCTCCCGCACGAAATCGCCCATATGTGGTGGTATAACAGCGTCGCCACGATGGAAGCTGCTTACGGCTGGGTGGACGAAGGAATGGTGGAGGCGAGCGTCTACTACTACAAACAAAAACGGTACGGACAAGCTGCCGCCGATGAGGTTTTGCGAGGCTATACAAGCGACATGGACAAGCTAAAACAGCGTTATCCATACGGCAAGCTCGCTAAACGGCTCAATCAGTTCGAAACCAATGATGAATTCCTTTGGACGTGGTATTCGAAAGGGGCCATGCTGTACCACCATTTGCGGCAAACGATCGGGGACGATGCATTCCTTGCGTTTTTGAAAAAAGTACAGCAAACATACCATGGATCTATCATCGGGCCAGAGCATCTCGATTGGGCGCTTGGGGAAGTGTTGGGCGGTGAAGTGCATTATTTCGTTCCGAATGTGCAGCAGGTAAACAGTGCCGGATTTGTACCACCGCGAATTGAGTATTTCTACCATACCGTGCTCAATGGGGTCAGCTATTACCCGACAAGCCCAATTCGGGAGCGCAACGGAACGATCTACTTGCCCATGCGGGAAATTTTAGAGAAATTCGGCTATCTCGTCAGCTACGACGAAGCGAAAGGGAAAATTACGCTTGTCGCGGGCCGGACGGAAGTCGAACTACTGAAGAACTCGCCGAAGGTAGTCATAAATGGACGAGCCATCGCGCTGCAAAAGCCACTACAGGAAATCGCCAACAAAACGATGGTGCCTGTTAGCTTGTTTGACAATGTGCTCGGCTACGATGTGAGCATTGATGCCAAGACGAAAACGGTGCGAATAACCGTGCCGCTCAAGTAAAGAATAAGGGGGAACGCCATGCAGACGATCATTTTAATCGGGTTTATGGGAACAGGAAAAACGACGGTCGGACGCGCGCTGGCGGAAAAGCTGGGGTTGACTCAGGTCGATATGGATGCATCCATCGAACAGCGGGAAGGATGTACGATCGCAGACTTGTTCCGCGATAAAGGAGAAGCGTATTTTCGTGATGTAGAAAGCGAAGTGCTCTCCGAGTTGCTCCAGCAAGATAAGCTGGTGATCACAACTGGCGGAGGTGCCGTTGTGCGACCGGCAAACCGGGAGCTGATGGCCCAAAACGGACTGGTCATCGCTTTGGACGCGACAGAGGAAGAGATCGTCAAGCGCGTGAAAAATGATCCGGATCGTCCATTGCTGGCAGGTGATCCCGCGGAACGGGTACGCACGTTGAAGAAGGAGCGCGCGGGTCTGTATCAGTTCGCACCGATTCAAATCGACACCACGGGCAAATCGGTAGAAACGATTCTCGCGGAGATTTCGGACCAGATGGTTACGAATCGCCTTTCTTGGGGAGACTGACATGTGTAGATAAGTGTCCTTCGACGAGGAGGCGGTACCATGTCGTTTCAAGAGTACCTCAAGTATTTGACCAAGCTGTTTGTCCAATACGTAGAAACACCGCAAGCAGAACGCAGAAAACCTGCAGTTGTGCGTGAAACCTGGTCTTCCCGGTGGTTTGGCGTAATCCCGATGGCGATCAAAATGATTTTTATGCGCGGCCGATAAGACAGTAATTCAGGAGGTAGAGCATGCCGAAAGTTGCTGTGGAACAATCGCTGAGCCATATTAGCAAAATGCTGCGAGACAACGGATACGATGTCGTGCAGTTGGGCAACTGGCAGCAGACGGTTGACGCTGTTGTGATTACGGGCCAGGATTTAAACGTATTGGGAGATGAAAGCAAAACGATCACTGGCGCGCCGGTGATCAGTGCCGAAGGTTTGAGCGCGAATGAAGTGTTTCATGAAGTGAACAAGCGGTTAGGGCCGACACAACACAGATAGCCGGGGAGAAGATCCCCGGCTGTTTTTTTTTATTCCGATTCGTTGAATTGCCCGATTTTTTCGACATAGGCAGCCGGGAGGAAGCGCAGCCCTTGGTCCCAAACCCCGACATACGTGACATTATTCCCCCAGAGATGAACCGCACCCACTGTATAAGGAGCGAGCACCTTGCCTTCGTATTGTGAAGTCGTCAGCACGATGCGTTCGCTTTCATCTTTCTCAAGCAGCTGTGAAGCTGTCATATCATAATTGCGCTCCGTCTCCTGACGCGTCAGCCAGTCGATTCGGGAGAAAGGGTCGATTTCATCGGAAGACAGCTGAAAATACTTGCTCTCCAACAGGATCGGCTTATCACTGATCAGATCGTCCGTTTGGAGTGAGGTAAAAATCGCTGCAGAATCGACAAAGCCTGGAGGATATTGCTCCCCTGTCATCGCGTTGGCGCTCTGTGGCTGTTTTTCATCGCCTGTGAATTCCCAATGGGAGGACAACCCGTCGTATACCGCGAGCGCCTCGTCAGCGGGCGCCTGTGCCGGATCAAAAAGGCTATATTCGCCAAGCCCGTATTCAAGCAAGGCAAAATGCGGCTCATCTGACTTCTCAGGAACTTCGCCGACCACAAGATAGCCGACAGGACGGTTACCTTTATTCAGGTGGACCAACCATTGGCGCATTCCGGCTCCTAACGTCTCCATTGTTGTATGCGCCTTTCCCCAATCGGCGAACGCAGGGTCTTTTTCGCCAAGCTCATGAATCCAGTCGGAAACCTGTTTGTCCATCAGCTGGCTCCAGTTATGGGATGGTTCCGCTTTTGCAGGAATTGGCGAGTGAAAGTTGGCATAAACGAGCATGCAGACAAGCAGCATGCATGGAAAGATGCGGTTTCGACGAATCTTGATCAACGATCAGGCACCTCCTGGCAAGACTTCACCGTTTATTCTTATTGTAGCTTCTGGCGTAAGCGCAATTTGTTACTAATTGTCAGTGGCTTTCCCACTTTTTCTCGTGATCTTTCTACAGCCTAATGGTGGAACGGGGGCTGATTTTGTAGATAAAAAATACCGCCATTGATAAAAGTCAGCTCGATTCGTGGCTCATATTGCCACTTCAGCTCGGCGATACGCCGTTCTTTTTCTTCCGTTGGTGAACTTGCTTGCCAATCCTCCTGCACGATAGCTTCTTTGGGCGTCTCCTGAATGCCGTTCATGCGTAAAAAGTCGAGGATACGCACAGGGCCGGTCGGAACGGCAGGGTCTTGGGGGCATGGAGATCGATCTTGATTGGTCAAAATGTCATTTGCTCGCTCGTCGCTTGTCATAGGCAGTTGCTCTTCCTCACTTACAAGCTGCGCCTCGTCCGCGCTTGTTTCCTCGTCATCTTCCGACTGGTCCTCACGTTCTTTTTCAGAAAGCGAATCATAATACGCCTCTAAAATCTCGATCTCTTCCTGCAAGCGTTCGCGCGCTTTTTCCGCCCAGCTCGCATCGTGCGTGGCTACGATCCGCTCTGTCTCCTGTTTCATCAGTATTACCGCATCATCCAGCGATAAACGTCGGTCGAGCGTAAAATGATAGTCGGGAATGCTAGGGGAGAGGGTAAGGCGCTTCAGGAACGGGTAAAAATCTTGTACGAGCCGCGGTTGGTGCAGATTAACGCCGAAATAGCAGAGCACATCCTTCTTTTTGTCACAGATGAACGATATCTTCACGTTGAGCCCAAGCCATGGGACGAGCGGGACGGAACGCTTGCCGCGAAGGGGGGAGGCCATGCTCTGCAAAAACGGCGTTTGCTCGTACATGCAAACGAATCGGCCGTGGTTTTGCGCAGACTGGAAGATTTGGGCCAACCTGGCCGAACCAAAATGAAGTGGTTCCCCGCGTAACCCTTGGGGAACCTGGTTATTGAAAAAGAAGGTGAGCGTGAGCGGTTGATAAGGCAAATTCATTTTCTCCACCCATGTCCAATAAAACGGCCTGTTGCCGATATCTTTGTCGACCTCCACGGGGAGCGTCACACTGAGATAGTCGGGATGCGACTCCATCACGTGTGTGGCGAATGCCTGAAAGTAACGCTCGATATAGCGACGAACCGTTGTCTGTTCCATGAAGCGCACAGCCTCCTACAAAGGTTATGATAAAGCCAGATCTGCCGCTTGCTGGCCTTGGTTCTCGTCCTGGCCTCGCAACGTGCGGATCACATGTCCGATATTGTCCATTTTTAGTGCCATCTCTTTTTCAGAGCGAGAGTCCATGATGATGTCGATCAGATTTTTTTCCAGCGAGTCATTCAGCGCCATTCGCGTGACGATCGCATCCAGTTCGCCGATCACCATTTCGAACAAGTCGATTTTTTCATAGAGCAGATTTAGGATATGTTCCTCAATGGTGCCTGTCGTCGACAAATTGTAGATGTGGACGTCACGTTGCTGACCCAACCGATGCACGCGGCCGATTCGCTGTTCGACACGCATCGGGTTCCAAGGCATGTCGTAGTTGATGATCTGGTTGCAAAACTGCAGGTTGATCCCCTCGCCGCCGGCTTCCGTCGCGATCAGCACTTGTGCTCGGTTTTGGAACAGATCGGTCATCCAGTCTTTTTTCGACCGTTTGAAACCGCCGCGGAACGGGACGGATGTGACACCGTGCTCACTCAAATATTTTTGTAAATAATTTTGCGTCGCCCGGTATTCCGTGAAGATGATGACTTTATCGTTGATTTCCTTGAGCAGCTCGATCGTTTTGGCTGCCTTGGAGTGCGTCTCGATCCGTTTGATCATCTCGACCAGCGCAAGAATTTGCGCCCGCTCGGGAGATTCTTCTGGCAAGCGTTGGTGCATATTGTATAACGTCATGAAAGCCGCTTCACGGCTGGAACAGACCTCGCGTTGCAAGGTGATCAAGGCGAGCGAGTTGAAGCGGCCGAGTCCTTGGTGATAATGCTCGCGTACAAAATCGGTTACGCCTTGGTACAACTCCGCTTCCTGTTGTGACAGCTGGATGGGAACCGACTGCACACGACGTGGGGTAAACTGGATACCGCCGTCGCTGCGCTTGTTGCGGATCATGACTTTCTCCATTTCCCCGCGCAGCTTCTCACTGTTTTTAGCCTGCCGCTTGCCCTCGACATAATTGGACGCGAACGAGCCGGTATGGCCGAGGTGTCCTGGCTTGAGCAGCGTGACCAGGTTGAACAGTTCATCCATCTCGTTTTGCACGGGAGTAGCGGTAAGGAGCAGGCTGTATTTTTTCTTGATTTCCTTAACGAACTGATAGTTGCGTGTCCGTTTGTTTTTAAGCTTGTGAGCCTCGTCGATGATCAGCATGTCGTAGTCGATCGAGAGCACGTGCTGGCGGTGTGGCGCACGCTTGGCCGTATCGATGGAGGCGACAACGACATCGTACTGCCGCCACATGTATTCCTTTTTTTGCGCGACAGCCGGTATTCCGAACTTTTGGTTCAGCTCTTTCGTCCATTGAATGACCAGTGAGGCAGGGACCAGGATCAAGATTTTTTTGGCCAGTCCGCGAACCATGTATTCTTTCATGATCAGACCAGCTTCGATCGTTTTGCCGAGGCCCACCTCATCGGCCAGGATCGCTCTGCCATGCATTTCGTTGAGCACTCGGTCCGCTGCCGCCAGCTGATGGGGAAACGGCTTAAGGCTCGGGAGATACTTCAGACACTGCAGCTGATCAAAGCTCTCGACGGCGAGCGCTTCCTCAGCTTCAAGCGCAAGCTGAAACAGCTCCCATTTGTTCCAAGGGCCATCCTCACGAAGCAATTGGTGAAACGGCTCAGTCCAGGATAGGTCAAATGATACGGGAATATTCGGCATGTCATTACCTCCAGCCGAGATTAACTCGAAAATTTCTATTGAAATGAACAAAACACAAACGTTATAATCAATAACGAGAAGAATGTTAAGGTTTTGTTCGCTTGTTTTGAAAAATCTATTTTCAAGTCAGGCGATAAATGGTAGGATAATCTTGTTAGCGTGATTCGTACTTCTAGTATGGGATTTGCCGGGAAAGTTATGTATCAATTCAATATGGAAAGGCGAATGATGGTAGCAGGGAGAGACCGCTTCAGTGCGGCGCCGAAGGAGCAAGCCGGAAACGGTGAATCTCTCAGGCAAAAGTACCTCTACCGGACGCATCTCTGGAGAGAGCTTTTACAGCCACCAAAGGGGAAACTCACCGCCATGTGAGGTAACTCTCAGGTAAAAAGGACAGAGAAGGAAGAGTAGGGAATTCAGCAGGTTTATTCTGTTGTTCCCTGGTCTTCTTTCCCTGTCTTTTCTTTTGGCAAAAATGGTGGTACGAATCGGCGCGAAGGCGAAAAATAGTCGGGTGCACGATGCTGTGAAGGCTGACTATTTTCGAAACAAGATGGATGATCATAGGAGGAGATGTGGATGTCGGATTTGAAACGCACCCCGCTGTACCCGGTGTACGCGAAGTATGGAGCCAAAACCATCGATTTTGGCGGGTGGGATTTGCCTGTGCAATTTTCTAGCATCGGCGCCGAGCATGAAGCGGTGCGCACGAAAGCAGGCTTGTTCGATGTATCACACATGGGCGAGGTCGATGTAAAAGGAAGCGGAGCGCTTTATTATTTGCAACGCTTGACGACAAACGACGTCTCCAAGCTTGCGGTAGGTCAGGCGCAATACGGCGCCATGTGCTATCCGGACGGCGGTACGGTCGACGACCTGTTAGTGTATAAATACGCGGATGACCATTACTTGCTGGTGATCAATGCGGGCAACATCGACAAAGACTTCGCCTGGATGCAGGAGAACCTCACTGAAAACGTGGAGATCGTTAACATTTCCCCACAAGTGGCGCAGCTTGCGATCCAAGGACCTCTTGCTGAACAAATTTTGCAAAAATTGACTTCCTATGATCTGTCGCAAATCGGCGTGTTCAAATTCGCCCGTGAAGTCGAAGTAGACGGCGTCACCGCTCTCGTATCGCGCACCGGCTACACCGGCGAAGATGGCTTTGAAATTTACTTGCCGAGCGAGCATGCTGAGCAGCTGTGGGATAAACTGCTCGAGGTTGGCAAAGAAGACGGGCTGCTGCCGTGCGGTTTGGGCGCGCGTGACACCTTGCGATTTGAAGCCAAGCTGCCTCTATATGGGCAAGAGCTGTCGAAAGATATCACACCGATCGAAGCGGGAATCGGTTTCGCCGTCAAAGTCGACAAAGAAGTTCCTAGCATCGGTCATGACGTACTGAAAGAACAAAAAACAAATGGCGCGCCGCGCAAGCTGGTCGGGATCGAAATGATTGACCGCGGCATCCCGCGCACCCATTATCCTGTGTACATTGGTGATACGCAAATCGGGGAAGTCACTACCGGTACGCAATCACCTACACTGAAAAAGAACGTTGGCCTTGCATTACTCAAAGCAGAGCATGCGGCGATCGGCACTGAAATTGACGTGGAAATCCGCGGCAAGCGCCTCAAAGCGCAAATTGTCGCTTCACCTTTCTACAAACGGAGTAAATAAGGAGGAAGCCCTGAGTGAAACACCGTTACCTACCACAAACGGATCAAGATAAACGCGATATGATGGAAACACTCGGCATCGAAAGCTATGAGGAGCTGTTTTCCGATATCCCGGCAGAGGTGCGCCTGAATCGCGGCCTGAACGTGTCGGAAGCATTGTCTGAAACTGAACTGGTTGCCTACTTCCAAGGACTCGCAAAGAAAAACGCAAACTTCTCCACGCATGCAAGCTTTCTCGGTGCAGGTGTTTACCAGCACTACGCTCCAACCGTCGTGAACCACATGCTTTTGCGCGGCGAATTTTTTACGGCTTATACACCGTACCAGCCGGAAATCAGCCAAGGCGAACTGCAGGCAATTTTTGAATTCCAGACGATGGTATGTGAATTGACCGGCATGGAAGTGGCTAACTCCTCCATGTACGATGGCGCGACCTCGCTCGCGGAAGCAGCGATGATGGCTGCAGGGCACACAAATAAACCTCGCGTAGTGGTTTCGGGAGCTGTACATCCGGAGTCTCGTGAGGTGCTCGCTTCTTATGCGAAAGGCCAAAGCGTAGAGCTGCAGGAAACCGGCTATACGGCTGAAGGCTTGACTGATCTGGTACAACTAGAAGCGGCGATCACGGAAGGCACAGGCGCTGTTATCGTGCAATATCCGAACTTTTTCGGCAATGTCGAGGATCTGAAAGCGATCGAACAGATCGTGCACAGCAAAGGAGCACTTTTGATCGTCTCCTCCAATCCTGTTGCACTGGGCGTACTTGAAGCTCCAGGCAAATTGGGCGCAGACATTGTGGTAGGGGATATGCAGCCATTTGGCATCCCGTCTTCCTACGGCGGTCCACACTGTGGATATTTCGCAACAACTTCCAAGCTGATGCGAAAAATGCCGGGCCGTATCGTTGGTCAAACCAAGGATGAAGAAGGCAAGCGCGGCTTCGTGCTGACACTGCAAGCTCGCGAGCAACATATTCGCCGTGAAAAAGCGACCTCCAACATTTGCTCCAACCAGGCGCTGTTGGCGTTGGCTGCATCGATCACACTTTCGGCAATCGGTAAAGTCGGTGTGCAAGAGATGGCGATGATGAACCTGCAAAAATCGCATTATGCCAAACAAACGCTAGTTAACGCAAAGGGCGTTGAAGCGGTATTCAACGCGCCATTCTTCAATGAATTCGTCATCAAGCTGACTAAGCCGGTAGCAGACGTCAACAAAGCGCTGCTCAATGCGGGAATTATCGGCGGCTATGACCTCGGCAAGGCTTATCCGGAATTGGCTGGACATATGCTGGTCGCTGTCACAGAGCTGCGCACCAAACAAGAAATCGATGCTTTCGCGCAAGAACTGGAGGCGATTCTCAGTGCGTAATGACAAACAAAAAGAACTGATTTTCGAAATGAGCAAGCCGGGCCGCATCGGTTACAGCTTGCCTGCGCTGGATGTGCCAGAGGTGGACGTGGCTAGCTTGCTGCCTGCACACCTGATCCGCGAAACGCCTGCGGCTCTGCCGGAAGTATCGGAGCTGCAAGTAGTGCGCCACTATACTGAGCTGTCCCGCCGCAATCACGGGATCGACAACGGATTTTATCCGCTTGGCTCTTGCACAATGAAATACAACCCGAAAATCAATGAAGATATCGCACGCATTCCAGGCTTCGCCCAAACCCACCCGTACCAGTCTGACGAGTCGGTGCAAGGTGTGCTGGAAGTGCTCTACAATCTGCAAAATGACCTCGCGGATATTACCGGAATGGATGCTGTCACGCTGCAGCCAGCTGCAGGTGCAGCAGGTGAGTGGACCGGTCTGATGATGATCCGCGCATACCATGAAAGCCGAGGCGAAAACCGCACGAAAGTAATCGTGCCGAACTCCGCACACGGAACCAACCCAGCATCCGCGACCATCGCTGGTCTGGAAACCGTAACCATCCCGTCAGATGAGCGCGGTCTGGTTGACATCGAGGCGCTGCGCGCTGCTGTTGGTCCTGACACAGCGGCATTGATGCTGACCAACCCGAACACACTGGGCCTGTTCGAGGAAAACATCGTGGAAATGGCGACCATCGTGCACGAAGCTGGCGGACTGCTCTATTACGATGGTGCTAACGCCAATGCGATTCTTGGGATCGCACGCCCTGGCGACATGGGCTTTGACGTCGTTCACTTGAATTTGCACAAAACATTTACCGGCCCGCATGGCGGTGGCGGACCAGGTGCAGGTCCCGTCGGTGTGAAAAAGATTTTGGAACCGTTCCTGCCAGCGCCAATCGCGGCGAAACGCGAAGACGGCACGTACTACATGGAAACCGACCGACCGCAATCGATGGGTCGTGTCAAAGGGTACAACGGCAACTTCGGCATCCTGCTGCGCGCATACAGCTACATCCGTAGCATGGGCGGCGAAGGGCTGCTGCAGGTTTCGCAAAATGCCGTGCTGAATGCCAACTACATGATGCGTCGCCTATCCGAAGCGTATGAGCTGCCATACGATCGCGTGTGCAAACACGAATTCGTCCTGTCAGGAAGCCGTCAGAAGAAGCTCGGCGTTCGTACGCTTGACATCGCGAAGCGCCTGCTCGATTTCGGCTACCATCCGCCAACGATCTACTTCCCATTGATCGTCGACGAGTGCTTGATGATCGAGCCAACGGAAACCGAAAGCAAAGAGACGCTCGATGAATTCATCGATGTCATGCTGCAGATCGCGCGCGAATGCGAAGAAACGCCGGAAGTCGTTCAAGAAGCACCGCACACCACTGTGGTCAAACGTCTGGATGAAGCGACCGCTGCACGTAAGCCAGTTCTGCGTTACCAACCTGAATAAGAATATAGAGGGCTGTCACCGCTAAGGGCAGCTCTCTTTTACATACCGAATCATTGCATCGAGGCACCAAGCGGCGTACAATGGACAAGCAAACGTGTGATAGAGGAGAGGAACGATAGCATGGAACAATGGCGATATGTATTGACAGAACCGATGTCGCCCGCGATGAACATGGCAGTGGACGAGGCGATTCTGGTCGCGCACAGCGAAGGGAAAGTGCCGCCAACGGTTCGGTTTTATACATGGGACCCGGCAACCTTGTCGATCGGCTATTTTCAAAAAGCGGAGAAAGAGATCAACTTTGACGCGGTGAAAGCCAACAATCTCGGTTTTGTCCGTAGAGCGACAGGTGGCCGAGCCGTTTTGCACGATGCCGAACTGACGTACAGCGTCATCGTTTCTGAGGACCATCCCAAAATGCCGTCAAGTGTCACGGAAGCGTACAAAATCATCAGCCTGGGGCTTCTTCACGGCTTTCAGCAGCTGGGACTCAAAGCGGAAATGGTGTGGCTCGCCTCGGAAGAAGAAAAGGAAAAATACAGCTCTCCGGGTTCATCCGCCTGTTTTGACTCTCCTTCTTGGTATGAGCTGGTTGTCGAAGGGAAAAAAGTGGCAGGCAGCGCGCAAACCAGGCAAAAGGGCGTAATTTTGCAGCATGGCTCCATTTTGATCGATATGGACGTCGATCTGCTGTTCTCGCTGCTTAACTTCCCATCGGATCGCGTACGGGAAAGAATGATGGAAAGCTTCCGCCAAAAAGCAGTGACAATCAACGAGGTGAGCGGGCGACACATTTCGCTGGCAGAAGCGATTGAAGCATTCCACATTGGTTTTGCGACAGGGCTTGGCGTACAGCTGGTGACGGAACCACTAACCCGTGAGGAAACCGAAATGGCACGCGAGCTGGCACGCACCCGGTACGGTACAGACGAATGGAATTTGCGTCGCTAAGAAATAGAAGAGAAGGGCAGCAACGGCCGATATTAACCGGATGGCACGCTCTTTTTTGTACATGTGCAACCGCGGCTCCGCCAAAATGCATGGCGTAGCCAGGTTTTCTAACAAGACCTGAATCTTTCCCAAGGTGGAAGTTCAGGTCTTTTTTACATGGCGTTACTCCGGAAAAAGGGATAGCCAGCTCCTTTTTGCGGGCAGGAAGAGGGAGAAAAAGCCTCATATTATTTCGTGTACCAATACAACGCATACTCCGTCATTGTAGATGGATGGCCCAATTGGCGCAGCATCGCCGTAATGTTGCCGCGGTGATATGTCGCGTGATTAACGACCTGCAGCACGATTTGCGCGTAACTATTCTCGCGGACCCCTGCATATGGATTGTCAACTACGATTGCCGCATCCATATTTTCATGTGTTGCGAAAAATTCACGGTATTTTTCAGCAGATTGCGAGAAAAGCTCCTTCAAATCAGCGATGCCCGCCTTTGCGATTTCTTCTTTTATTTGGTTCGAATGTTCGAGCGCTTCACTCATATTCGTGCCATTCATAATCTCAAGCCAGCATCGATCGGTGACATAAATGTGCGGCATCACGGACGAGATCGTCGGAAAGACGCTTGTCAGCTCCTGCTCATACATGCCCGCAGGCAGCTCCTGTAAATAGTTAAGCATTGTGAGATTGGCCCAAATATGAAAGTCGTACATTTCGATAGCAGCATGTTTCAAAGGAATGACCTCCCAGATTTGAATTTGCGGAGTAAGAATCGCTTCTGTTACCAGAGTAGCACGAGTCTGCTGACAATAGCTGTCAGTGAAAAAAACGAAAAAAGTCCTCACAACAAATCAATGGTGTGGAGGACTTGTGATGGAGTTTTTCGATTGTCAATCCCTTGGGTAAACAATAAATTTCGACAAAACACAATATGTAGTGATTGAATGCGCAAAAAAGTCAAAATATAAACTAGATATTGAATAACGGTAACAAGATATGGTATCGTAGTAAACGTTAGCATCATCGAATTAACGATAGCAAATAAGAGAGTTATAAGCAAATAAGAATCTTGCAATAGTTGGAGGGAGAAGCATGTCGGTATCGGTTGAGCCTGCACGTTTAGAAGGATTGAGTGAGAAAATCTTCTTGGATCGCTATGCAATGAAGGATCTTGATTATAAAAACACAAAAGTCGGGGATACGGTGCTCGCATTGACCAAGGATGACGCGCGTTTTCCGCAAAAGGAAGTCGGTGAGGTCATCGCGCTTGAAGGAAACAAGGCAAGCATTTTGCTGCGAAGCGGCGAAACCGTGGAAGCACCGATTGAACGCACGACGCGCCCAATCGAGACAACTCCTTCAGCGATGTGGGACAGGCTCGCACAAGCAATCGCCTCGGTGGAAAAGACACCGGAAAAGCAAGCGGAATGGACGGATAAATTCCGTACGCTTCTGGATGATTGGAAGCTGGTACCAGGAGGTCGCATCGCTGCGGGTGCAGGCGCGAGCGATGAACTGACACTTTTCAACTGCTACGTGATTCCATCGCCAAAGGATTCACGCGGCGGAATCATGGATACGCTCTCCCAAATGACCGAAATCATGTCGCGCGGCGGCGGGGTAGGGATCAACCTGTCCAGCTTGCGCCCACGTCGTTCCTTAGTGCGCGGCGTTAACGGCTCGTCTTCTGGTTCGGTATCGTGGGGAGGTCTGTTCAGCTATACGACTGGGCTGATCGAGCAGGGCGGTTCCCGGCGTGGCGCCCTGATGCTCATGATTAACGACTGGCACCCTGACCTGATGGAATTCATCACCGTCAAGCAGACGATGGGTCTTGTCACGAATGCCAATCTTTCTGTTTGCATTTCCAATAGCTTCATGAAAGCAGTCAAAGAAGATTTGGAGTGGGAGCTTGTTTTCCCGGATTCAAGCGTCGAAAACTATGACGAGCTGTGGGACGGCAACATGAAAAAATGGCGCGAAGAGCTCGGACTCCCGGTCATTACGTACAAAACCGTGCGTGCACGTGAAGTTTGGCAGACCATTATTGAATCTGCGTGGAAATCGGCGGAGCCGGGTGTCGTATTCCTTGAGCATTACAACGACATGTCCAACAGCTGGTATTTCAACCCGATCATTTGCACGAATCCGTGCGGCGAGCAAGGGCTGCCGGCGTGGGGCGTCTGCAATCTGTCGGCGCTCAACCTGTCCAAGTTTTCCAAGGACGGCGATGTGGCGTGGGATGAGCTGGCGACGGCCGTGCGACATTCCGTACGCTTCCTTGACAACGTAATCGATGCTACACCATATCACTTTGAAGAAAATGAGAAAAACCAGCAAGGTGAGCGTCGTGTTGGCTTGGGCTCCATGGGCTTGGCCGAGCTGATGATCGATCTCAAAATTCGCTACGGAAGCCCGGAATCACTGGAATTTCTAGATAAATTGTATCATTTCATTGCACGTGAAGCGTATTTGGCATCGGCGGAGATCGCTGCTGAAAAAGGTAGCTTCCCGCAATTTGACCGCGACAAATTCCTGATGAGCGGCTTCATGAAGCAGTTTGACGACGAAGTGCGCCATTCCATTTATGAAAAAGGGATCCGTAACGTAACCTTGCTGACGCAGGCGCCAACTGGTTCGACAGGAACCATGGTCGGCACGTCTACAGGTATCGAGCCGTTCTACGCCTTTGAATATTTCCGCCAAAGCCGGTTGGGTATGGACAAACAATATGTTCCGATTGCCAAGGCGTGGCTGGAAGAGCATCCGGGCGAGGAGCTACCGGAGTACTTCGTGACATCGATGAGCCTGTCCGCTGAGGACCACGTTCGTGTTCAGGCTGCGATTCAGCGTTGGATCGATTCGTCCATCAGCAAAACAGCCAATGCGCCGCATGACTTTACTGTGGAAGACACGATGAACCTGTACAATCTGGCGTTTGATTTAGGCTGCAAAGGCGTTACCATTTACCGTGACGGCAGCCGCGACGTACAGGTGCTAAGTGTGTCCGATGACAAGGAAAAAGCAAACGGCAAAGCAGAAAAAGCGGAACCGCAAGCGGACAAGCAAGTGCCGCCAGCTGTCAAAGTCGCCAAAAACTACAACAAGCGCCCGATGAAGCTAAGCGGCGCAACATATAAAATGAAAACCCCGTTAGGGAAAGCGTACATCACCGTGAACGATGTCGATAAGGCGCCGTTTGAAGTGATCGTCAACGTCGGCAAGGCAGGAAGTGACGTGTTCGCGATGTCGGAGGCCCTTGGCCGCGTATCTACGCTGTTCCTGCGCTTTGGTGAGCTGCCGGATGGCAACAAAGCGCGCTTGTTGATCAAGCACTTGAAGGGCATCGGCGGTTCGGGTGCTGTCGGATTCGGTGCGAATCGCGTTGAGTCGATCCCTGATGCTGTGGCCAAGGCGCTGGAAATGCATCTCGACGGCGAAGATGAAAGCCAATCCGTAGCAGCAGCGGCACATCCGACCGCTCCCGCACTTAGCGAAAGCCATCATGCGAGTGACTACGAGGATGAATACACCTCGCTTGATTCCCCGGATTTGTGCCCGTCGTGCGGTTCGGCAACACTGATGCCGGCAGAGGGGTGCAAGACGTGCACGAGTTGTGGGTATTCGAAGTGCAGTTGATCAGGTATTTTGAAGTGTGATTGATCATAAATGTGATGAATCACGAAAGCTGCCAAACTTGCCGTTACTGATGCAAAATTTGGCTCACGAAAAATGATAATTTTACGGATTATTCGATAAGGTGTATAAAAATACAGAACGGAATATTTATGCTATATTTCATATAAATATTCCGTTCTGCTATTGCCTTTAAAAAGTTTGCTTAATTATAATAATACCTTGGGTGATTTATCATAAAGGGTGAGTAAAATTGCATTTTTGCTAAGATAATTGTTCCAATTGTTTTTGAAATATAAAGTTGGTAAGTGATAAATATAGTTGGTAATTGAAAAAAGAGTATTAGCTTAAACCGCTAATGCTCTTTTTTGAAACTTTGAATAAAATGGTTGTCAACCAAATATGGTAATCAAGCTCTGTAACTTGGTAGGGCGAATTTCATGTGCATACAAGATGTATTTGGAGAGTAGTTTTTTTGTTTTTTCTAGATGGACTGCTTTCATATGAGTAGCAGTAACCACCAAAATTCAATTGACTCTGTATCCGTTAAATTGACGATTGGCTTCCAAAAAACACCTGTGCTTTCCATTGCGACAGGGGTTAGTCCCGTATTTTTTTGCTTATGAATACCTTTTTTATTGTCCAATTAGATTTCGAAGCTCATACGAGATTAACATGTAGTTCTTAATAATTGTAATAAAGAACTACAGAATTGCTTTATTTTCATTGAAAAATGCTAGACTAATCTCCAATCATCCCTAAAGAAACTTTGATGAAATTACTTCAAACCCAATTAAGATATTGGCCCTACAGAAAGGATTGATTAAATTGTAAGGTGGAGTGATGTGAAAAGACCGATATTCGTACAGATTAGTAATCAATCAGTCAATCGGAAATCGATTTCAATAAGATCGTAAGATGAAGTGGTAGGATTCAGATTCAAGCAGATCTTTGAGCGAATAGAACAACCTGTCCAGAGATAATAAAGTTTTAGACTAAATAATATAGTATTTATAGACTGAATAATAAAGTTGTAGACTGGCAGTTGAGTTAAGCTAACGGGCAGATTACTCTTATGAATAATTTTGTGACATTTGGGTAGATTAATTCGTTACAACCTGAAGGTTTGAGGTGTAAGTATGGAATGGAGAATACTCTTCTGGCTAGTAGCCATTGTCTTTTTGCTTTTCTGTCTTTACCTGTTGTATCGTCTCAAAAAAGAAATTAAAAAGTTGAAGCCGTTACAAAATATCCCAGATGAATTTGTGCGAAAGTGGAGTAAAAAGTTAATTTTGCTTTGTGTTCTATTCTTATTAGGATTAGCGTTTGGAATAGCTTCTGAATTTTTAAGGTGAACGGTTACACTAACGGGGACAATAGTTGCATAACAGTAAGAACCAGAGCTGCCTTGTGAGGCAGCTTCTTTTGTTAACCTAACGGGCAGTTTAAAACAATAACGGTTCCTGGTAATAGAATGATTATAAAAGAGGCATACTTGTCTTGATTGGAGTTATCCATTGACTTTGAGAAAGTGAAGTGTAAAATCATGGAGTATTTTGATGGTGAACAAATCAAAAGAGGAAGGAACTTGGTAAGGTCAATAATCTTTATTGTTCTTATTGTAGAAATACTCAATATTGTTTATTTTACTCTGACCAATACGTTAGAGAATGTACTGAAGCAACTCCTTTACTTGGCAATAGTTGTCATAGCAGCATACTTATTTTACAAAGGCAATAAGTGGACAGGTTATGTAATTCTGTTAATGTTAGGTCAAAATATTTTGGCTGGTTTATTTTACCTATTACATCAAGCCGGAATTTTATTGGCTTTTAATGGATGGTTGATGTTGATACTTACTATTATAGTAGCTAGTGTTATAGGAATATTTCTTGGCGGTTCAGACAGTATTACAGCTTTTATGAAATACCAAAAAAGTACAAAGCCGCGGTAACTTTATTATGCTAAAACCAGCTAATATCTTGTCAATATTTATCTCTAAATTCCTTGAAATCCGATGATATACTAAAGATGCGCATGCCAAATATCCTTCCAGAAACTTAGTGGAAGGCTTTTCTTTTGTTGATCTTTTTTGAGAATTAGGCTAAATCAAGGAAAGATTGTTTACTTTTTAAAATGGCATAGATCCAATGAAGAAGCTTGTTTACACATGCTATAACTGCCACTCGGGTCTGTCAAGAATTTTGTGTAAACCAACTCAACCAGTTGTATGAGAAGGTTTCATCCCCTATTCGAAAAATCTTTCTCCAGCCAATAGAATCAAGGGCGTAAGGCAAAGCGA
>NZ_RHHQ01000003.1 GCF_003710825.1 Brevibacillus fluminis
CTCTCAGGTCGGCTACGCATCGTCGCCTTGGTAAGCCGTTACCCCACCAACTAGCTAATGCGCCGCAGGCCCATCTGTAAGTGATAGCTTGCGCCATCTTTCCGTTTCGGATCATGCGATCCAAAACCCTATCTGGTATTAGCATAAGTTTCCCTATGTTATCCCAGTCTTACAGGCAGGTTGCCTACGTGTTACTCACCCGTCCGCCGCTAGCCCCCGAAGGGACTCGCTCGACTTGCATGTATTAGGCACGCCGCCAGCGTTCGTCCTGAGCCAGGATCAAACTCTCCATTAAAGTTGAGTTGAAGCTGATTCCAAGACTTGCTTGGCTTGTTACATTATGTGATGTCACTTGGACAATCACGTTATCTTTTCGCTTTCGCTGTTCAGTTTTCAAAGAGCATGTTTTTTAAAAGCTTGCCGCGCCTTTCCTTGACAGCGACCCTTTTAATTTACCACATCATCATCATCTGTGTCAACAACTATTTTCTTGCGTTTGTTTCGCTCGATTCATTTCGTCGTTGATCAGAAGTGACGTTTGTTAATATAGCACGCGGGCTCTATTCGAGTCAATAGTCTTTTTTAAAAAACATCGAAACATAGAAGCTTTACGTGGCCGTAGCTAAATATCCTTTTTCGGCAACCTGGCCAGCCTCTTGCAGAACAGCCACTTCATACAACAGACCTCTTTTGACCATCTTGTCCAACAGCATCTGCAAATCGATTTCCACCTTTTCCAGGTCCGGATGCCGCTTCAGCTCCTGCAAAAACCAAGGGCGGTTTTCCGTCTGCATCACATCCACCAGCAATTGAGTGGATGACTTCAGCTTTGACATCACGTTCACCTCAATCGGCAAAAGCATCAGCTCGATCCGCTTTTCTAACGGCTCCTGACTCGTGATCAGCTCCTCATACAGTTTGTAAACGGATGGATCCAGCTGCTTCACCCGCGCCCACAGCGATAAGTCGTGCATCTCGCAAGATTCGCAAATGACGAGGCGCGCCCATTTTTGCAGGGCGATGATCACGGCTTGGTAAGCATCCAGCGTCAAATGTCGGTGCAGCAGCTCCTTCGCCTCGTTATAATGACGCAAGAAACCAGAGTACTCGACACACACTTGGTATTTCTTCCTTTTGGCAACGTGTTTTTGCAACCGTTCGCTAAATTTGCTTATATACTGATTTTTGTCCCAAACCGTTTCTGCGTAAACCAGCATTTGACGCAGACGCTCGTCAATTTCTCCTTGGATGGCACATGTCTCCAGTTGCCATTGGCTGATGCGGTAGACGAGGAGGTTTTTCTCTTCAAATACGAGCTGTGAAACGTCGACTTGCGTTGCAGCGCTATTCACTATAATAAGATACAGGAGATCAATACCGTCTAGCGGGTAAAAACGATTGGGCTGTTGAAGCACTAACACAGACTGGATCTGTTCCTCTTGAATTACCTTCTGTGTAAATGCGTCGAGATTTGCAGCCATACGTGCACCTCCTGTGGCTCTTAATTGCCAATATGGATTCTACAGTCGTTGAAAAGTTCCTGCTTTTGCACGGGAGAGAATAACGCTTTTAAAAGGCTTATGCTATACTGGAGGCTAGGAGGAATGATCGATGCATAAAACGGACCGATTGAGCAAAATCAAACGCATGCGCACATGGGCCAACTGGAACATGGGCGTCGGCATTTTACTTATGTATCTTGGCTATGCATTCTTTGCAGGCTATCTGGGTTCCTGGCTGAAAGGCTCGTACATATTTATGACCTGCCTCCTGCTGATCGGCTTCATCGGCATGATGGTTAGTACGGTATTATTCATGATTTCCGGCATGATTTCCACGACCGCAGCGCAGGTCGAATGCCCTTCCTGCAAAAAGGCGACCAAAATGCTCGGTAAGGAAGACGCCTGCATGTTTTGTGGACAGCCTCTTTTTTTGGAAGAAGACGAACACGCATCAAAAAGCTCGCAAATGGAACAAAAAACCACCTGATCGGTGGTTTTTTTCGTGTGATCGATATGCTTTGTATTCTAACGCCAAGTTAATTCCCTGGCTTGAGCTGTTCATCAATCGTCGTCCAAATATTTGGTGTCTCAAAACCGCGGCGCCATACCGCCGCACCCGCCAACTTGTATTTGTGGACAAGGTCCATCCGTTTCTGGATCGAGTTCTCATCCTCCAGCCACATTTTGTAGGTAGCGTTATCGGTTGGATCGGTATAGCTGACAAAGAGCTGTCCAGTTTCCGCGTCAGGTGCTGGCGTCAGCTTCCGTTCGCTGATCCATTCCTGTGCGCTCGTCATGGAGAGCGCTTTTGATGACACCTTCACCGTTCCATCCGGCTGCTTCACTTCTTTCCACAAGCGCGTGTAGAACGGAACGCCCAAAAGCAGTTTTTGGTGCGGCACTTCCTCGAGCACGCCTTTGAGTCCATCTTCCGTCCATGGCAGCGAAGCAACGGAGCCGGAAACGGTGCTTGCAGCAGGATGTTCGTCATAGGTCATGACCGCCATGTAATCGACGGTTTCGGCCAAGCGGGCACGATCGTAAAAACGCGACCAACGATCGCTCGTCGATTTTATGGTCACATCCATCGAGACGGTCAGTCCCTGCTCATGCAAATATGGCGTAAGCTCGCGGACGAATTGCACGAGTTTATCCTTTTCGTCAATATAGACGTTTTCAAAATCAAGGTTGATTCCATCCAGCTTGTACATGGAGGCGTATTGCAAAATCTGCGCAATCATTTTTTCCCGGAGCGTAAAGTTGCCCAGCACCGCCTTGGTCCAATCGGGATTGAAGCCGTTGGAAACTAGGCCCCACACTTTATACCCTTTGCTGTGTGCCCATTTTACGTAAGCCGCATCCGCTTTGTTTGTAAACGTCCCTTTGTCATCCTTCAGTTCGAACCAGGTGGGCGAAACGACGTTCAAGCCTGCCATTTCAGGAAAATTCGCTGTATTTGCTGTCTTTTTGGTGACCTGCTCCCATGCTAGAACGATCTTTTTGCCGAGCGGCTTCCAAGCTGCTGCCTCCTGCTGAATCGTTGGACTGACAGGGGCAATCGTTTTGATGGTAGTCAGCGAAACCGCTTCTTTCGGCAAGTAGCCCACCAAGCCGTTTTCCGCTTGCACCCGGTACCAGCCCTCCAGCTCAGCCAAAACTTGCACGATCGAATCGCCAGCCAGCTCGCCCACAATCGGATTTTTTACACTAGCCCCGATCCGCAGCGGCTGAGCGTCCCCATCGGATAGGACTTTCCCTTCCTGAACGCTAGCACCGTGCTTGGCCACTTTCAGCACATTTGTTTCCGCCACGAGATCGAGCTGGAACGGATACAGCTTTTCCAACGGAGCATACGGTACATAGCGGATGCCATCTTGCTCGGTCAGCGGAATCTGCAGCGAAACCGGTATTTTGTTCAAATAAGCGGTCAGCTGGCCGCTCTCCATTCGCAATACCCTGTCTTTAGTCGTAATGATCAAGGAATTCGTCGGTTCGTCCCAAAAAGCATTGGGATCGAGGTGCGCCTTGATAAAATCGAATGGCAGCATGATCTGCCCATTTTCTGTGCGATACGGCTGCTCGAATGCTTCTCCGTTAAAGACAATGACATTGGTTTTCCCGTCAAAAGGCGCGACATGTTCCGTAGAAGGCAATTGATTCACGTACCAAATCCCGATACTCCCCACAACCAAGACAAAAAAGCAGAGAAGCATCAGACGCGGTCCCCACAATTTTCGTTTTCGCTTGATGCGCGGAGGAGAATGTAACGATAGGCTCACAACGGTTCCTCCTCATTTCTTTTCCCGATCATACTTTGTATGTAATGTTTACTTCCGCATTTCCCCAAGCAATAAGACGTTGAAAGGCAACAAGAAGTTACATTTCCGTATCCCTCTTCCACCTGGACAAAAACAAAAAAACATCTTCACTACCGTTCGTCACAGCAGATAAGATGTCTTCTTCAAGGGTGAAACGCGATCAATGCGGTTTTTTCTGGCAATCTTCACACAATCCGTATACTTCCATTCGGTGTCCCGTCACCTTGAAGCCTGTAAGCTGTACAGCAGAATGCTCAGCTTCACTCAGGTACGGAAACTGGAAGTCACGGATAACTCCACAGCCGGAGCAGATCACGTGATAGTGCTCTTCCTCTACATTTGCGTCAAAACGGCTGGATGCGTCACCATAAGTGAGCTCTTTAACCAGCCCGGCATCTTTAAAGACACGCAGGTTGTTATAGATCGTCGCAACACTCATGTTGGGGAATTGTCCCTCAAGCGCCTTGTATATCTCATCAGCAGTAGGATGGTTCATTGCATCCAAAAGATACGCCAAGATCGCATGACGCTGCGGAGTCATGCGCACTCCGGTATGCTTCAAAATTTCGATCGCTTTTTCCACTCGCGCCATATCATCTTGCACCTCCTATCCGTAAGCATCGTGGTAACAATTACAATCATTTTAGAATTGTTATAAATAAAGTGTATCTCTAGTTTGTCAAAGATGTCAATATCTATTACGATGAAGCCTTCGACTTGGAAAGATTCCGTCTTGACGGGCACGCATCGAACAGCGGACAGGTTGCGCACTGCGGGTTTTGTGCCTTGCAGTGGTAGCGTCCGAAAAAGATCAGGCGATGGTGGTTCACTGTCCATTCCTTTTTCGGGATTTTGCGCATCAGCGTCTTTTCCACCTGCAGCGGCGTGTCCTCTTCCTCACAAAAGCCAAGGCGTTTGGAAACACGCTCCACATGCGTATCGACAGCCAGAGCAGGGACACCGAACCAGGTCGAGACGACGACGTTTGCCGTTTTGCGCCCGACACCCGGCAGCTTGACCAGCTCTTCGTGCTTCTCCGGAATTTCGCCATCGTAGTGATCAATCAACATCCGACACAATTCTTGAATATGCTTCGCTTTATTTTTATATAACCCGATTTGCCGAATGTCTTCTTGAAGCTCTTCAAGCGGAACCATCAGGTAATCGGTCGGCGTTTTGTACTTTTGAAACAGTCGCTCCGTGACTTGGTTCACCTTTTTATCCGTGCATTGTGCAGACAACAGCACCGCGATTGTCAGCTCAAGGGCATTGGTATGATTCAGCTCGCAATGCGCATCGGGGAACATGTCCGCGAGCGTCTGCAGGAAACGTTTCATCGTTAGTTTCGCCATAGCCTGCTCCTCACCTCTTCTATATTCCTTATATTATAGCACGTCATCCCACTTTCACTGAGAAGACCTTTCTGGGAAAACCTCATCCGCACGTCTGGACAAAAAAAGCGTGTCGGGACGCTACTTCCGCCCAACACGCTTTTCGTTGCAACTTCTATTCGTGCAAATTTGGCTCCACATTGCCCGTCTTGCTGTTCACATAGCGGGCGGCGACAAACAGATAATCGGAAAGGCGGTTCAAATATTTGATGACGACCGTATTCACTTCTTCCGTGGACGAGAGTTGAACGGCTTTTCGCTCAGCTCTGCGCACGACCGTACGAGCCACATGAAGCGCTGCTGCACTTGGGTGGCCGCCTGGCAGAACAAAATTGGTGAGTGGCGGCAAATGACCGTCGAGCGTATCGATCTGGGCTTCCAGCTCGAGGACATCCTGCTCCTGAATCGGCCATCCCACCTTTTTATCGGCTGGCGTGGCCAACTCTGCCCCGATATGGAACAGCTTCGTCTGTACAATATGGAAAAAACCGCGCAGCTCGCCCCATTGATCGTCCTGCGGCAGCGTGGACAGCGCAAGCCCGATCACCGAGTTCGCCTCGTCGCAAGTCCCGTATGCCTCGACCCGGTCCGCATATTTGGGCACACGCGCGCCGTACACAAGCGATGTTTCCCCTTTGTCGCCCGATTTCGTGTATATTTTCATACCGCATAATCCCTCCCCAGACTACGTATTTGCAAGCCGTGAGCATCCATTATTCCGCAACGAGAATCAGCTCGCTGCTTTTCGCATCAAACGGCGATTTGTCAAAAGCGCCGTACCGTTCGATCACTTTAAAGCCGTTTAACCGCAGCAAATGGTGCAGCTCCGTCGGAAAAATGTAGCGCAGTGTGAAGCGGCCGACCACTTTTTCCGTGACGACGCCCTGTGGACTTAGCCGCTCGTACGTCCGCGTCACCTCCGAAAGCTGCTGGAAATGGTCATAGCGCGTGTAATCCCACATGGCTACCTGCTCGCCCGATTCCAACGGGAAGATGCTGCGCAGCGACATTTTTTCACTTTCTTCGTAAAGGTGTTCGATTTTCGGCACAAACACGTTCATGATCAGCTTGCCACCTGGTTTCAGATGACGCCTGATGCAGCTGAGCGTTTTCATCTGCTCATGGATTTGCAGCAGATGCAGAAACGAGCGGAACGGAATCATGATGACCGAAAACGTTTTGCCGAGCTCGAATTTGCGCATATCGCCTTGCAGGAACGCGATCTGCTCGGAGAAACCGGCTTCTTGCGCCTTGACTTGGGCACGAGTCAGCATCTCGCTCGACAAGTCCATGCCCGTCACCTCAAGCCCTGCCTCCGCCAAAGGAATGCTGACCCTGCCTGTACCGCAAGCCAGATCAAGAACGTCCCCACCGTATTTGCGTGCCGTTTCTACATAAAAAGGAACGTCTCCAGGAACGCCGCGCTGCGTCAAATCGTAGTAATCCGCCCAGCTGTACATGTTGTTCAACCTTGATTGCCCCTTCCGCCGCCTACGCCATCAGTTCGCCATGCAGCAGGTAGGCGAGAGCCAGCTTGTAGGTATTTTCAAATGATTCACGGTGCGTCCGTTCAAACGAGTGAGACGCATCGACCCCCGGTCCGATCAGGCCGTGTACGATATCATACCCCGCCCGCAACGCAGCGCTTGCGTCAGAGCCGTAGCTCGGATAAATGTCCACCTGATAGTTAAGCCCGAGTTCATCAGCCAGCTTGACCAGATGCTTGCGCAAACCATAGTGGTACGGACCGGACGAATCTTTCGCGCAGATGGAGACGCAGTATTCGTCCGTGGTTTGACCTTCACCGATCGCGCCCATATCGATCGCCAAATACTCCACGGTTTGCGCAGGAATGTTGGAATTCGCCCCATAGCCGATCTCTTCGTTATTAGCGATATAAAAATGCGTGGTGTACGGCAGTTTTTGTCCACTCTCTTTCAGATGGCGCAGCAAGCCGAGAATAATCGCCACGCTCGCCTTGTCATCCAGATGTCGCGACTTGATGAATCCGCTGTCCGTCACAGCCACCCGCGGATCGTAGGAAACGAAATCGCCGACACGGATACCGAGGTCGAGCACATCCTGCTTGGACATCACCTTTTCATCCAGGCGAACTTCCATCACTTTTTCCGTCCGCTCTGTCTTGCCTACCTCGGCGCTATGCACATGAACGGACGACTTCATCATCACGACGGTGCCGGTAAACGTTTTACCGGAAATGGCCGACTCGATCGTGCAATACTCTCCTTCCACCGTATTCCACGCATAGCCGCCGATATTGGTCAGGCGGAGCCTACCGTTTCCTTTGATCTCCTTAACCATCGCGCCCAACGTATCGACATGCGCTGCTACAAGACGGTGCTTCTCATCATTGGCTCCCTTGACTGTCGCCAACACCGCTCCTTTGTTCGTCCGCGTCACCAACAGCCCAAGCTTGCGGAATTCTTCTTCCACCCACGCAATGGCTGGGCCTGCGTTTCCTGTCGGGCTTGGAATGTTGGCAAGTGTGACAAACGATTCAATCATATAATCCGTTGGTATGCTCATGCGTAATCATTATCCCCTTTGGCAAATAGTCTACTTCTGTTGATCGCGAATGAAATCGAGCACTTCCTGCACATGGCCTTTCACCTTCACCTTCGTCCATGCCTTGGCAATGTTTCCTTCCGGATCGATGACAAAGGTAGAACGCTCGATGCCCATAAACTCCCGGCCATACATTTTCTTCAGCACCCACACGCCGTATGCTTCCGCCACCTGGTGGTCGGTGTCGGCAAGCAGCGGGAATGGAAGCTCGTGCTTAACCGTAAACTTATCATGCGATTTGACATCGTCCGCGCTAATGCCCAGAACAACCGTGTTCAGTTTAGCGAAATCGCCGTGATAATCCCGGAAATCACATGCTTCTGTCGTGCAGCCCGGTGTCATGTCTCTTGGATAAAAGTAAAGCACAACATAGCTTCCTTTGTAATCGGAAAGCGAGATCGTCTGATTGTTACTGGCTGGCAAAGAAAACGCAGGAGCGGCTTGTCCGACTGAATTCATGGAAATCCCTTCCTTAAAGAGATAGTTTTGCTCACATTTTACCATACACGATCGAGAAACTTAATTTTTTCGCACATTAATGTATTAAAAACATACAGGAGCAAGTTGCGATTTGCCCAAGAAAACGATAGAATTGATGGATGGCAACAATTATAAAGAATTGTTAAGAGCGTTGATGAATCTTTCATATAGAAGCTGGACGGTGAACTGAAAGTCATGAGAGAATTTTACGATGTTACAGATCCTGAAGCCTTAAAGTCATTGGCGATCCCCGAGCGTGTGAAAATTCTAGAGTTATTCGAAGATTTGGAGCCGCGTACAGCCAAGCAGATCGCGACAGAGCTGGGTGAAAACGCAGCCCGCCTTCACTATCATGTCAAAGAGCTGGTACGTGTCGGCTTGCTTGAGCAGGTGGATACCCGTGTCAAAGGTTCCATCGTCGAAAAGTATTACCAGCCTGTAGCCAAGCTGATCACAGTCAAACTGCAAGTGATGATCGAGGAAAATGCGCACCAGTTGAGCGACGTGATGTTTACGCCAATCCGTACCACCGAGCAGGACCTCATGCGTACATTGAACCATTTCATCGCTAGCGATGTCGATGTCCGCAAAGAGTATAAGGATACATTCGGGTACAACACTACCGAATTCAACCTGACAAAAGAAGAGCGGAAAGAGTTTTTAAGCGAAGTTTCCAACCTGATCAAACGGTACCGTGAGCTGAAGCCGGACGAGAACCGCAGAAAGTACAAATTCTACGACATCCTCTTCCCGTATACACCGCCACATCCGTCCGAAGATGCGGACGAGCCGTTTGAAGACATCGATTAATCACGCACATCCTGTAATGAAATGCGGTCCCTCCAAGCGATTGGACGGGGCCTTCGTCATGATAACCCCGTTCCAGTTAGAAAACCTGGATACGTCATGCTTTTTGGCGGAGCCGCGGTTGCATTTACAAAAAAGGGGACAGCCTCTTCTCGAGAGCTGTCCCCTTTTTATCATTCTCCCATATGTTTGATTCGTGGTTCGATTTTGACATATATCAAAAATGCCAAAATGGAAACAAGAACACCTTTTACAATATTGAAAGGCGCAATGCCATATACGATCAACGACCACAAGCTGTCCATCTGGAACATTTCCAGCAGTTTTTCTACCGGCATTTGGTACAAGACAGCATAGGCCGGAATCATCACAAAATAGTTGGCTACCGACATAAACACCGTCATCAGAACGGTTCCGAGCGCGAACCCGGCAATCAGCGAGCCTCTCCCCTTGCCCAAGCGCTGCATCGTGACCGTCAAATAAATGAAGCAGGCGCCAGCAATAAAGTTGGCCAATTCACCAATCAGCAAGCCATCTGTGTTTTTCAGCAGCAAATGGAGTCCGTTTTTCAGCAATTCCACCATGATGCCAGCCACAGGACCGAATACCAGTCCCGCGAAAATGCCGGGCAGTGTGCTGAAATCAAGCTTCAAGAACGTCGGGAAAAACGGCAGCGGGATTTCCAACGCTTGCAGAATAAAGGCAACCGCCGCCAAAACCGGGATCGCCACCAGCCGTTTCATCTGTGTCGGCTGATTCAAAGACAATTCATTTTTTTGCATCTGTTCCATCTCCTCTTTGGCTACTTCTCCTTCTTGAGGAATGGCAACAGTCTCGCGGCACGCCCTGCCAGACGAAACGTAAAAAGCCCCTGAGCTGCATCATAAGACGCATGATTCGGGGGCATGGGTATCGTTTCTTGCGTGAAAATGAGATAGGGAAATAAGAGGTGCTCCATCCCGCAAAACGGCGCCTCATCCACCCCAGTCATTTGCACAAGCAAACAAGCACGTGTGCGAACGTACTGTCGTCATCCTTCTCCCATCCAGACTGTACTGTCGGCTTTGGAATCGCACCAAATCCTGCACCCTGCCGCTTGAAGCGACGAGAGGCTCGCGGGCTTACACAAAAATCGTGATCACCGCCGGTCGGGAATTTCACCCTGCCCCGAAGGAATTGTGAAGTTTTTTCCCACTTATTATATACGCGGGTATTGTTTTTGACAATAAGAATTGCTACCTAATTCCTAGGAATTATTTCATTCGAGCTTCTCGTGTTGTTAAAACCACCTTTTTTTGTACTTAGACATTCGTCCTGTACTTCTCTCCTTCCCTCTTCTTGACTGCCTTTTGGCAATATTGCCTGAACGTTAGTATCCCAACCATCCCCTCTTCAGCAATAATGAGATGCACCCGACCGCGCTCTTTGCCATACGACAGCGCGTAGAGGCGTCGATCGATACTCATGAAGAAGGTGGTCATCTTGATGGCAGATGAGGTACAAATAAGCCTCGCCCAAACCAAAAAAGCGATTGTCACAAACCTTTATCACTTGATCAAATCGGTGCCGGACGATACGAACCGTACGTCCGTCGTCAGTCTTCTCACGTACTTGAACGGACTGCTCCGCATCAAAATCGTCACCCCGCCGACAGCGGAAATCATGACCTTGATCAAAGCCCAAAAGCCAATCTTATATAGTGCTGCCCGCAGAGCTTTATTCCCTTCTTCACATCTCTACATGCTTTTTCAGATCGATATGGATCCGAAGCTGGCAGTAGAGCGTTTGTCACACTACGTAGAGGAACTGTAATCGTCACAGTAAAATACGCCGAATCCCGATGAAAATCAAGGATTCGGCGTATCGTGCTAACTGCTTTTTGGATTATAAACGCCTACGAACCGGCGCCTTGGTATTTTTTCACACCATACTGCCAGACAGCGATACCGATGGCAAAAAAGATCACGCCCATCACGGGAGTCAGCATGGTGAACGTGTACCACTGCTCTTTTTTCAAGAAGTAGGCGGACGGATAAAAGCCGACGAATGCAAACGGCAAAATGTAGGTTAGCAAAAACCCGATCAGCTTGTTGTAAATCTCCACCGGGTAGCGACCGTAGTTTTGCAGGTTCCAAATCATCGGGGAAATCCCGGTCCGCGAATCAGAGAAAAAGCTGACCGCAGCGATCGCCGTGTACACGCCAGCATAAATCAGGACGCTGCTGATCACTAGCCCGATAAAAATAAACGGATCGTACCACGTAAAGCTGAGCTTGAGCTGAAAGGCAGCATAGCCCATGATGATCAAGCCGCTGATCACGCCGAAAATGCGGTCCGGCGCGATTGATTCTAGGCAAACTTGCGCAAGATTGTGAACCGGGCGCGTCAGGATGCGGTCCATCTCGCCGCGGATGATGTAGCGCTCGTTGAAATCCCAAAATCCGAAAAACATGCTGAACAGTGCGTACGGAATCAAAAAGAAGCCATAAATGAAAATCACTTCATACATCGTCCATTCTTTCAGCGTAGGCACATGCTGGAAGACGACAATGATGAAAACAAGATTGATCAGCTCGAATACCAGATTCGAGACGAGCTCGCCAAGGAAATCCGCGCGGTAGGCAAGCCGCGTTTTGAAATATTGGCTCAAGTAATCGGCAAACAAACGAAAGATGGTTCCCACGTTCTTCATGTTACATCACCCTCCCTGCACGATCAGCCTGCGGCGCGCACGTGTCCACAACAGCCAGATCGGGAGCAAAATCACGAATACCCAAATGAGCTGGATGCCGATGACCGTCAAAGCCCGATCGGCCTGAATGGCTCCGGTAAAAATCATGCTCGGGTAGTAATTGATCGCTTGGAACGGCAGCCATCCCATTGCTGTCTGCGCCCATAGCGGGAAGAAGCTGATCGGCAAAATCAAACCAGATAACAGATCGACCACGACGCGTTTTGCGTGCATCATGCCTTCATTGCGGAATAAAAAGAACGTCAGCACGCCGGTCAACAGGTTGATCTCCGTGTTGATGATGAAGGCCAATAGCAAGCTGACCAAATACAGCCCCCAGGCAGCCAAGCTTGGCGGAAAGCTGAGCGGCAAAAAGATGCTGACCAGCACCATCCCCGGCAGCGCAAAAAAGATCATGCGAAAAATGCCTTCCCCCAGCGCTTGTGCCGTCTTGACCGACAAATAGTTGTACGGCCGGATCATTTCGATGGCGACTTTTCCATCGCGCACATCTTGGGCGATCTCCTGATCGATATTATTGAAGTAAAATGCCCGGGACATCCAGGCAATCGCCACATAGGAAGTCATCTGGGCCACGGACAAGCCTGCCAGATTGGGTTGGTCGCCATAGATCGCGCTCCACAAAAAGTAATACGCCCCGATATTCAGCCCATAAATGATGATACCGCTGTAATAGTTGACCCGATAAGCGAGCAAGGTGAGAAAACGCATGCGGATCAGCTCGGCGTACAGTTTACCCATGGCTCACTACCTCGCCATCCGTCGAGTAAATGTTGCGCACAATTTCTTCTGTGTTTGTCTCCAGCATTTTCACATCTGCTACTTCAAACGAAGCCATGACGGTCGACAAGACGTGAGGGAGCGCATTTTGGCTCTGCTTCATCCGTACGCGCACGCTCAAATTGTTCTCGGCCGTCAAATCACAGACATAATCGCCAAGCGCCGCGCGGACTTGTTCGACAGTCGTGCGCTGCTTGAACTGGAACACCACCTCGGTACCGTCGCCCCAACGCGTTTTCAAATCGTGCAACAGCCCGTCGAAGATCAGCTTCCCTTTGTCCATGACGATGACGCGTTTACAGAGTGCTTCGATGTCGGACACGTCATGTGTCGTCAGAAGGATGGTCATTTTTTCCGTCTGGTTCAAATTGTGCAAGAAGTCGCGAATCTTTTGCTTCACCAGTACATCCAGCCCGACTGTCGGTTCATCCAAAAACAGCAGCTTGGGCTTGTGGATCAGGGAAGCGGCGATCTCACATCGCATCCGCTGGCCGAGACTCAGCTTCCGCACCGGCTGGTTGACGAATGGAGATATCTCCAGTTCCTCCACCAAACGGTCAAGCCATGCGTTGCCAGCAGCGTCGTCCACTTTGTAAACACGCCGCAGAAGGCGGAACGATTCGAGGGGTGACAAGTCCCACCACAGCTGCGAGCGTTGACCGAATACAACACCGATCGACTTGACGTATTCCTCCCGTTCTTTAAACGGCACGAATCCGTTCAGGCTCATTTCGCCCCCTGTCGGCGTCAAAATTCCCGTAAGCATCTTGATCGTAGTCGATTTGCCAGCGCCGTTTTCGCCGATCAGGGCAAAAATTTCGCCCTCCTCCACATCAAAGGAGATTGAATCGACGGCCTTCACCGTCTTGTATTCCCGACTGAACAAATCCCGCAACGCGCCGCCGAGCCCTGCGCGCGCCTGATGGATCTTGAATTCCTTTTGCAGGTTCTTTACGTGGATCATTTTCACACATCCTTACCACTTGAAAAGATCGAATACCTTTGTAAGTGTATATGAGACTCGTAGCGCGATGCAAAGAAAAATGCGCAGTGAATCTGCTCGTTACGAAAAAGCAGGCATGATAACCAGCAAATAGATGATCTCTTCTATATATAGAAACTTCACCTATGCGACCTGGGATGACAGCCGCGGAGCCCCAGACCTTCCCCGCTTGCTTAAATGTGTTATCATATTCGGTGATACCATTTCGGAAAAAAAGCGAGGAATGATTTATGAATCACGAGAATTCAGCCCGTCTTCATGAAAAAGCTCTGGATTGCATCGTCGGCGGCGTAAACAGCCCGTCCCGTTCGTTCAAAGCGGTTGGCGGCGGCGCTCCTGTCGCGATGGAACGTGCCCAAGGAGCTTATTTCTGGGATGTCGACGGCAACCGTTACATCGACTACTTGGCGGCATACGGCCCGATCATCACCGGCCATGCGCATCCACATATCACCAAGGCGATCGTTCGCGCTGCGGAAAACGGCACCCTATACGGAACACCGACCCCGTGGGAAGTCCAATTTGCGGAAATGATTCGCGAAGCGATCCCATCGATGGAAAAAATCCGCTTCAACAATTCGGGTACCGAAGCCGTCATGACGTGCATTCGCGTGGCCCGCGCCTATACCAATCGAATCAAAATCATCAAGTTCGCCGGCTGCTATCACGGTCACTCCGATCTCGTGCTGGTGGCAGCGGGCTCCGGCCCTTCCACGCTTGGAATTCCAGACAGCGCAGGTATTCCGCAAAGCATTGCCAATGAAGTGATCACCGTTCCGTTCAATGATATCGACGCCTATGCAGACGCAATCAAAAAGTGGGGCAGTGAAGTTGCAGGGGTTCTGGTCGAGCCGATTGTCGGCAACTTCGGGATCGTCGAACCAAAGCCAGGCTTCCTCGAAGAAGTGAACCGTTTGACGCATGAAGCAGGCGCGCTCGTCATTTACGATGAGGTAATCACGGGCTTCCGCTTCTGCTACGGCGGTGCGCAAAACTTGCTCGGCGTCACACCGGACCTGACGGCATTGGGCAAAATCATCGGCGGCTGCCTGCCGATCGGCGCTTACGGCGGACGCAAAGACATCATGGAGCAAGTTGCACCGCTCGGCCCTGCATACCAAGCGGGAACAATGGCCGGTAACCCAGCTTCGATCCAAGCGGGCATCGCTTGCCTGGAAGTGCTGAAACAGCCTGGCGTGTACGAAGAGCTCGATCGCCTTGGCGCCATTCTGGAGGACGGAATCCGCTCGGCAGCTGCCAAACATGGCGTACCCATCCAGTTGAATCGTGTCAAAGGCGCTCTCGCTGTTTATTTCACGGACAAAGAAGTCGTCAACTACGATGATGCGCAAACGGCAGACAGCGAGACGTTCGGCCGCTTTTTCCGCTTGATGCTCGAGGAAGGGATCTGCCTGGCTCCGTCCAAATACGAGGCATGGTTCATCACCACCGCTCACACAGAAGCGGATGTGCGCGAAACGCTCGCTGCAGTGGACCGTTCTTTCGCAGCATTGGCTAGCACGCGTTAATCACCAGCAATTTCCGAAAGCCTGCCTCGTGTTCTAAGACATACTAGGAGTGAAATGTCTCTTATTATGATCAGGAGGTGCCATATGTCAAAAGGCGAAAAAAGCTATCCTCAAGCACCTGAGCAAACATTGGATTCAAAAATGAGTTCAAAAATGCTTGAAGTAACCGGATTTCAAAATCCGCGTAAAACCGAGCACCATAAGGGCCAAAAGCAGGATTCATAAGACATTTACGAGGCACTCCGGGCGCTAAACAGCGTGCAGAGTGCCTCGTTTTTTACATAAAAATTCATCCTATTTGCATATTATATTCATTTTACAGATATTACAGAAAATTTTCATTTGTTCATGCGACGTACTTACTGTTATAACACAAAATTTTTTACTGATTTTACCGGTATAAAAACGAACGTTTTTATTAATTTAAAAATGAACGTACGTGAATAATAACCATTCGATAATACATGTCACAAAATTGCTAAAAAATTAATTTGTATAAAAACGCTTACATTTGTATAATTAGCCAATCTCAGGTTGTATCTTCAGAATATTCGTGTTATCCTTATGATACTTTTTTTGTACTGATAAGAATTTTTAAACAATTCTTGTCTCGCAGCAGCGCTTTCTAAGCCTGTCATTCTTTAAAGGAGGTGGAGGATCGGTTTTAAAAAGCCGATCAGAGTATGAAAAAAAGAGACCATAGAGAGATTATCCAACGTTTTGAAGGGTACCGCGACATTGAGCACGATAGCTGCGGCATTATCAGCATCGTTGAAAAATCAGGAATCCCTTCCCGTCGCAATGTTGACGAAACCATTCGCTCGCTGATTCAAATGGAGCATCGTTCTGGCTTTATCGACGGCGAGGGAGACGGCTGCGGGATTTTGACCGACCTGCCTCGCGCACTTTGGGCTTCCCATCTGGATGCAGCTGCACTTGATCCTTCCCTCGTTGGCGATCCGGGATTCGCTATCGCTCATATCTTCGTTCCTCGCCACGGACATGATGAAGAAGCCGTGAAAGCTGGCATTCGACAAATTATCGCCAAATGTGGTCTGAATATTCTGTTAGAACACACCGACGTGGTCAATTCAGGGGTTCTCGGCAAAAACGGAAAGCAAGATGAACCGTCGTTCTGGCAAATCGCCGTCATGCCTGCCGAACGCGAATCATTCACTGCTGGAGCCTCTTATTCCGCACTGCTTTTCGATGCGCACGTCGAAATTGAAGCAAGCTACAACGTGCACGTCGCTTCGTTCAACCAACATTCAACCGTGTACAAGGTGATGGGCGCAGCAAACATTTTGCCGCTGTATTTCCTTGATCTTTCCAATGAAGGGTTTGCCTCTTCGGTCACGATCGGTCACAACCGATATTCGACCAACACCCTGTCCAACTTTTTCCGCGTCCAACCGTTTTCACTGCTCGGTCATAACGGCGAAATCAACACCATCAGCAAGCTTCAGGAAGAAGCAAGCATGCTGAATGTACCGCTGGTCGACGGTGGAAGCGATTCGCAAAACGTCAACCGCACGATCGAAACATTTATCAATCGCTACGGACTCAGCCTGTTTGAAGCGATGGAAGTCGTTTTCCCACCGATCCATCATGAAATGAAAAACTTTTCAGATGATCTCCAGGATCTGTACGTGTATTTACGCCAAGCTTGGGGCCATTTCGCCCAAGGTCCTGCTGGCATTATTTCCCGTTATGGCAACGAATGTGTCTACAGTGTTGATTCGCTGGGGCTACGCCCGCTCTGGATGGTGCAAAGCGAAAGCTCGCTGTATTTCTCCTCCGAGCAAGGCGTGCTGCCAGTTTCGCTGATGACGGCCGAGCCGAAATCGATCGCTCCCGGCGAAAAAGTGGGACTGCGACTAGAGCCAGGATCCCCTGTGGAAGTGCTGTACCATCATGATCTGCAGCAGGTTGTCTTGGAGCGCTTCCAAGCAAAAGCTTCCTTTGCTGGCGAACGCAAGCATCTGACATATAGCTACACCTGTGACCTGCAAGTAGGCGAAACGGACGCGGCTGAACCAACTTCTTCCTTTTATAGCGCGTTTGGCTGGGACCGTGAGCAAATTCAGCTGATTGAGCAGATGGCGGTAAGCGGCGCCGAGCAGATCCGCTCGCTCGGCCATGATGGCCCGCTCGCCGCTCTCTCCAAGGAACGTCAAAATTTGGCCGACTTCATCAAAGAAAGCGTCGCTGTCGTCACCAATCCGGCAATCGACCGCGACCGCGAAATCGAACACTTTTCCACACGCGTCATTCTTGGGGCACGGGCTCCGTTCGCAGCGAAGCAAACCGATGGAAAGCGCATGGAGCTTCCGTCGCCGCTTTTGTTCGAAGGGCAGTCGCTCCAGCAAACAGCCGGTGCGCAGGGCACTTTTACCTTAGAGCAAGTCATCCATACATTCAATGACCATCCGAGCAGCATCGTGATTCTCTCCACTTCCTACTCGCTTGAGGAAGGTTTGGCAGCAGGCCTCGCTCGCCTCGCCAAAGAAGCTCAGACGGCCGTTGAAAATGGCGCTGTCATCTTGCTCCTCGATGATTCGGACTGCCACCGCGACAACCGCTATTGGATCGATCCGTTGCTTGCTGTCGGACAGATCGATCGTTCGCTCAAATCGGCTGCATCGGAGGAAATCCGCAACTACCGCCGCCAAACAAGCATTGTGCTGCGCTCCGGCGCGATCCGCAGTCTGCACGATCTGGCGCTCGCATTGGGTCTCGGCGCAGATGCCGTTTCTCCTTATGGCATGTTTGCCACCGCTTTCGCCAAATCAGGTGCAAGCTCGGTTGCGAATCTGTACGTGGCTTTGAACAAAGGGCTGGAAAAGGTGATTTCCACCATCGGGATCCACGAGCTGCGCGGTTATGGCCGCCTGTTCTCCTCCATCGGCTTGCATAATGAAGTCGCAGATGTGCTGTCCATTGTCAACTTCTGTGGCTCGGATGAGGCTGGCACCTCCTTTGCCGTCCTACAGGAAGACAGTATCCGTCGCTATCAGGATTTTGCCAATGAGCAAGCGCGCGAATCGAAGACATTCCATCTCTTCCCGCGCTTATGGAAGCTGATCGGTCAAGTGGCCGCTGGCGAAATTCCTTATGCAGACTATGCGCTAAAAATCGAGGAGAATGAGCGTCAGAATCCGATTTCCTTGCGCCACCTAACAGACTTCTCCTTTATGGAAACTGATCGTGCGATCGCTGCGTCTGATGTAGATCTCACAGTTGGAGAGCATTCGCTGCCTTTTCTCATTTCCTCCATGTCGTTCGGTTCGCAAAACGAAACCGCGTTCCGCGCCTATGCGGAAGCGGCTGAGCAGCTGAACATGGTGAGCATGAACGGTGAGGGTGGCGAAATCAAAGACATGCTAGGTAGATACAAAAAAACGCGCGGCATGCAGATTGCTTCCGGCCGCTTCGGTGTAAACATCGAACTAGCCAATTCCACCAACCTGCTGGAAATTAAAATCGGCCAAGGGGCGAAGCCGGGTGAGGGTGGACATCTTCCGGCATCCAAAGTGACGGAGAAAGTCGCGGCAGCGCGCAATGCGACAGTCGGGTCCGACCTTATTTCCCCATCCAACAACCATGACATTTACTCGATTGAAGATTTGGCGCAAATGATCACGGAATTGAAAACCGCGAACAGCCACGCCAAAGTATGCGTGAAAGTGCCGATCGTGCCAAACATCGGAACGATCGCGGTCGGAATTGCCAAAGCAGGTGCTGACATTATCACGTTGTCCGGGTTCGATGGCGGTACAGGGGCTGCACGCGTGCATGCGCTGCAGCATGTGGGACTCCCGGCCGAAATCGGTGTCAAAGCGGCTCACAACGCCCTCCTCGAAGCGGGCTTACGCCAGCAAGTTGAGCTTTGGGCTGACGGCGGTGTGAAAAGCGCAGCAGATGTCGTGAAGCTGATGCTGCTCGGTGCCAACCGGATCGGGTTTGCCACACTGGCGATGATCGCCGTAGGATGCACGACGTGCCGCGGTTGCCATCTGGATACGTGCCATGTGGGGATCGCCACACAGATCGACTCCCTAGATGAAGCGCACGAAAAAGGGCTGCGCCGCTTCGTTCCGCGTGAACTGGATCTCGCTGTCGGCGGTCTGAAAAACTTCTTCACTTTGTTCGGGCAAGAAGTGCAGCGTCTCACCGCTGCCCTCGGCTTTACACGCGTGCAAGATCTCGTCGGCCGCTCCGATCTGCTGATCCAGGCACGCTTGCAGGAAAAAATCGATTTGAGCAGCCTGCTGAACGTTCATCCACTCTATGAAGCAGACGACGTGCGGACGGCAGACCACGAAGCAGCACATGTGCTGGTGGCGGCAGGCACCATCGGCGAAAGCGAGGTAACCCGTTATTTCAGCGCAGATCGCCCAATTCAGGAGACATTCAGCCGCATCCTCTCCGGCGAGCGCGTATTGGGCAGCCGCTGGTCCGGCGAACGCGTAAAAAATCATCTGGACGGCAGCTACACCGCTTTCCCCGAGGTATCGCTTTCCTTTACGGATGGCAGCGTGCCTGGCAACGGTTTGGCAGCATACAACGCACAAGGCGTTAACATTCGCGTCGAAGGCGGTGCACAGGATGGCGTGGGCAAAACCGGATTCGGCGGACGCGTCTCCATTTTGAAAGCAAAAGGGGCAAACGGTGCCTATCTGGACGGCTCTGTCGGCAAAAGCTTCTGCTATGGTGCACAAAAAGGTTTGTTCCTTGTACAGGGCAACGCCGACTCCCGCGCATGCATCCGCCTGTCTGGCGCTGACGTCGTCTTTGGCGGCGAAATCACTGAACCGCTCCGCGATGAGCTCGGGGGAATTGGGGCACGCGCGAATATTAAAGGCTTTGCTTTCGAGTATATGACGAATGGCCGCGCCGTCGTGTTGGGCGATCCTGGTCCATGGATGTGTGCCGGAATGACCGGAGGCGTGATTTATGTCCGTATGCAGCCGGAGCTTGGCTTTGACCGCAAAGCGCTGAACCGCCGCATCGCCAAAGGCGCCAAAGTGTTCATCTACGATCTGGATCAAAAAGGCGAAGCTGATGTACGCGAGCTACTGACCGCTTATCGCGAAGAGCTGCTGGCCACCGAACAATATGAAGCAGCCAACGGCGTACAGAGGTTGATCGACGAGCCAAAAGCGAACTTCATCATGATTTCGCCGAAGCGCGATCAGGCTGACCCATCCGTTTCGACCGAGTAAACACAGCGTAAGTGCTGCAAAACGGGCTCGCCACACACTGCAGACATTCTGCCTGCTTTGGACATGATAAAGGGCAGGGGCAATTCAGCCTCTGCCTTTTTGCTTGGGTGCAGTTCATCGTTGCCATTATCGAGCGAAAATTTAAACATATAAACACATGTGAATATTGTCATTCACTAAAAGGAAGTGTACAATTTTTTTAGAAACCTCCTGCCAGTTCATTCGTATAAAACAAGTGTAGGAGCAAGAAAATAAGGAGTGAACCCGTATATGTTCTTTCATCCGATGGATTTTCTGATTTTGATTGCGTTCGGTCTGTCGCTGTGGGCGCAATTTCGTGTCAAGGGAACGTTCAATCGGTTCGCCGAGGTTCCTGTGTCCACCGGAATGACCGGGGCAGAGGCCGCCCGCCGCATGCTTGATGCCAACGGTTTGTCTAACATTCCTGTCGAGCACATCCCTGGCACGTTAACAGACCACTACGACCCGATCGATCGCGTCGTACGTCTTTCAGACCCGGTATATCTTGGCCAATCGATTTCCGCCGTATCGGTGGCATGCCACGAAGTGGGGCACGCCATTCAGCATAAAGTATCCTATCCGATGCTGGTGGCCCGCCACCGCATCTTCCCGATCGTCAACTTTTCGTCCGGTATTGCGCCGCTGCTGCTGATCGCCGGTTTCTTGCTGCATCAGCCGAACCTGATTTTGTTCGGGATCATCTTCTTCTCGGCAGCTGTTGCGTTCCAGCTGATCACACTGCCGGTCGAGTTCAACGCCAGCAGCCGTGCTCGCACGCTGATGATTCAAATGGGCTTCATCCGTAATTCGGAAGAAGACGGCGTGGGCAAGGTACTCAACGCCGCAGCTCTCACCTATGTAGCTGCAGCCCTGATCTCTCTGCTTGAGTTGATCAAGTACGTATGGATCTTCAATAGCTCTTCTGACGATGATTAAATCGTCGGTAGCACAACGCGAAAAAGCTGAATCGGTTTTCCACCGGTTCAGCTTTTTTCTTGCACGCAACTATTTTCAATCAGTCCGATCGTTTGTTTTTCTCATCCAAATAAGCGATCCGGTATCTTTTATCGCCACAAAGCCAGCTCAGCTTGGCTGCGTACACATTTTAATTGAGGAGCCGGTCGCAGTCATACACGCCAAGGCCAAGCTTCCCGAGATCGTCAATCAGCATCAGTTTGAGTTTGACATCGCGCTGCCTGATAGTTTGCACTTACCCCTTGTCAATTCGGTAGACCGCTGCCCGTGAACCGATCCGCATCGCAGTGGAAGCAGACCGAATATTCACAATTCATCCGTTATGCCTCTTTTTGTTGAACACCCGCATTGATTTTCGCCAATTCCGGTTTTTGAGCCAGCAGGGCAAGGACGTCTTTCCAAGAAAACGACGGGTTGTACGGATATAAGTGACGATACACCTCCTGGATGAAACGCCAATCCTGCACTGTGTCCAGCGTCCAGCGATAAGCAGAGTAATCGATAGGATTGGCATACATCCCCAAGCGGAACTGCTCGGGATGCCGGTACAAATACGGGGTGACATGCTCCCGTTCATCGGCATGCGTAGCAAACAGGTAAGCTGCCTCCAAAGCTCGTGTGGTAAAAATTTCCACATCCAGCCCGAGCGGAAAACTGCGCATAAGCGTATTGCTCATATAATCAAAGGCACTCGCTTCACCGGTGAACTGTTCGACCATTTCATCGATAATCCCGGGATCAATCAGCGGGCAATCCGATGTGATCCGGACAATCAAATCAGTCGGAAACGCTCGCGCTGCTTGAACGTATCGCTCGAGCACATGTTGCTCGCTGCCGGCAAAAACCTGAACGTTGTATCGTTTGGCCTCCTCTACAATCGAGAGGTCCCTCGTCAAATCGCTGGTCGCCACAACGATTTCATCCAAGCAGCGAGACCGCTGCAATCTGGTGATGACATGACCAAGCATCGTTTTATCCTGCAATGTCAGCATGACCTTGCCGGGAAGACGCGTCGACCCCATTCGTGCCTGCACAATCGCTGTCGCCTTCATCCGTAAAACCCCTTTGCCCTGTAATAAAGGATGACTTTCTCTACCGCATTGATCACGTCTTGAACATCTTGGTCGCTCATGGCCGGAAACAGCGGGAGTGTAATGATTTGCTCATAGCTTTTCTCGGCTTGCGGACAAATGCCGCGCTCATAGCCGAGCGATTGATAGTACGGATGTAGGTAAACCGGGATATAATGCACATTGAGCCCGATGTTTTCTACCTCCAGTGCCGCGAAAATGCGCTGCCGATCTGCGGCTAGCAGCTCTTCGCGCAGATGAATGACATAGAGATGCCAGCTGGACCGCACGTCTTTGCGTACAACCGGACAGCTCACCGCTTTCAAATGGTGAAACGCTTCGGTATAGGCCGCGGCGATCTCTGACCTTCTTGCCCGCTACATCGGTGCCAAACGCCTGTGCCGCATTTTCAATGACGACCAAGCCGTACTGCTGCGTGATCTCTCTGATCTCATCCAGGCTGGCGGGTTGTCCGGCATAATCAACAGGGATGACCGCTTGGTTCGTGCGGTAATGTACCGCTCAATTTGCGTCGGATCGATCAAGAGTGTATCTTTCGGCGTGGTGTTCACCTCATCGCCGTCCGTGATTCCGTCGGTGTCCTCTTTTATCCGTATGCAGCAATTCCGCTTTCGGTTCAGCCTAAGCCAAATCCCGGACGCCACCATCCGGGATTCGTTTACCCTTTTTATCCTTGGCCTTGCAAGAAAACTCGAACGCCGACTGCGCTGGTAGTCCGACTTCTGTGATACGCGGCGCGGACATGCTTGATAAAACCATTGGTCGTAAACGTATAGAATGCCGAACGAGTAAGGCTTACGAATACAGCTCTTTTGGGAAGGTCGTTCCATCAGGGCTGACATAGCCGTGTCCTGATGTTTAAGGCTGATGCAATCGCTTGGAAGACTTGTGCTTTAAAGGATGTGCAATTTCAGAAAGACTTTTTGTCCCGCTAGATCCACCTCCTCTTACTCTATTACTATGTAGCCTGACCGCATCGGAACAGGCATTTGGCAGCGTTCATCCGTGCATTTTTGTGGAAATAGACCCCTTTTGCCATGCTCTATTATAAAATATGACTCTGGGTCACTAAGTAGAGGAGGCTTACTTATGACACAGCCTTGCCGATTGACGGTCTCGATAAAATCAGTGAAGCCCGCAGTCGCTTCAAAAAGCTGACGACGCAGGCTAATCAAGACAGCTCCAACTGCAAAATGGTGGAAAAGGCTTGCGCGCTGCAGCAAAAGCTGAATCACCCATCGACATTACAAGAATAGGACAGCGGGCGCAACCGATGCGCCCGACTGCCCACCCACTCTTATTCGTCGAATCCGCCGAAATCGTCAGACCCACCAAAATCTCCGCCATCACTGCCACCGTCATCCGCGGAAGTATCGTCATCACTGAAAATACCAGTGTCATCGCCAAACAAGGAGTCACCCGCAATCTCACTAGCATCATCGATCAGCTCATTGAGCAGCATGCCTCCCAACAAGCCAACCGCCATACCGCCCATCATCTCCCCAATGCCGAAAGAGGAAGGCGAGTGATCGTAGCGATCGCCGTACCGCGGATACGATACATATGGAATCGACTCCGGATTTTGTAAATACTGTTCGAGCTTATCTGACAGAAAATCAATCAACTGCGGCAACGTATCCTCCTGCAGCAACTCACGCGGGATGACGATTTCCGCCCGGTGCTCACGCTCGCGCCGGAACAATCCAGCCTGCGCGACATCCAATTCGAGCAATAGACGCAAGCCCTCGACCGCCTCTGAAAATGTCACGCCGATCTCTTGCAGCGGCACAGAAAACGGACGTCCTGGGAAAAACGAAAATTCTTGGCCAAAGCGGGTCAATTTGCCGGAGCTTGCCTTTTGGCGCAATTCCAGCTGCTCGAATGCGTAGAACACTTGCTGAACATCCGCTGTGGGCAGCACCGTGACGCGATCCAAATCGGTCGGATCAACAGCCAGCTCTACATCCAGCACGGTTTGCAGGTGATACCCGATCGCCGGTGTCGAAATCGCCAGCTCTTTGGGGAGCTCATAGTAGAACGGAACTTCTTGTGTAGATGGCTTCGGCTGCACGATAAAGTGCTGCAGCACCGGAATCGTTGCGACAACACGGGTCACGACGCTGCCTTTTACGTTTGCTTTGAGCACAAGCGCCACGGAAAGCTGCGAGATTCGCTGCTCGACCGCGCCACCCTCGATATGAATCATCCCCGTAATCGTCTCGCCCAGCCGGAATGCTTCCCGATCCAGGCGCAAATCGACCGTGGCAGCACCGATGCCGAATTTTGCCATGATTTTTTTAAACATGCGCTTCCCCACTCTCCCAACTGAAACATGCGTGTTTCTTTATGGTTATCATAGCGCATTCCTAACACTTTTTCATTTTCTCTTTCTTTGCTTATAATAGATGAATGAGAAAATGAAAGGGCGGTCGCTTACAATGAAAATCGGTATCATCGGGCTGGGCAGCATCGGCCAAATGCTGGTGAAAGCCTTCACCCGCAGCAAAGCTGCTTCTGCCGACTCACTCTATGTCTATAATCGCACACGTGAAAAAGCAGAAGCCTTCGCCAAGGACTGGCCGTTCATCGTATGCGATTCGGTTCACGAATGTGCCGAAAAGGTGGACGTGCTGTTTTTGTGCACGAAACCGCTCGACATTTTGCCTGTTGTCGATGAAATCGCAAAGGATCAGACGGTGCAAGCGCATCTTGTGTCCGCTGCAGCCGGCGTCAGCCTGGGTGATTTGGCCTCCCGTTATGCCGGCCCCGTCTCCAAGCTGATTCCAACCGTCACCTCGCAGGAGCTGCATGGCGTGTCACTCTATTGCTGCCACCGTTCCGTCTCAGCCCCCGACCGCGAGGCGCTGATCAGCCTGCTCGACCATTTGGGCAAACCAGAGGAAGTGAACGAATCGACGATTGAGACGGCCACCATCCTCACGAGCAGTGCGCCGGGACTGATTGCCGGAATTCTGGAGCAGTTCGCACAGGCAGGTACGCGCCATACGCCGGAATTGTCCATCGAGCAGACGCGCCGCTATTTGGTCGAAACGTTGCTGGGTACAGCGACGCTGCTGCAAGCGGAGAACCTCGGCTTTGACCAGCTGATCGAGCGCGTCGCCACAAAAGGCGGCATCACGCAAGAAGGGCTGGAGGTGCTCGGTAAGTTTTTGCCTACCGCTTTTGATGAGGTTTTCGCCATGACTACCCAAAAGCATCAGCTGCTCAAAGATATGATTGCTCAACAGCAAAAAGCGTAGATGAATCGCTTCATGGTAAAAAGAAAAAAGCACCCGAGCCGAGTGCTTTTTTCTTCTGCCCGCTAGTCTAAAGCACGGACTTTAATGTACGAAATGTTTCTCACGTTGATGACGATGTCATCGTATTGCAGCCATCCATCACTTTGATTCGCAACCATTTGGATAATTTCTTCCGGTTCAGTGGTGATGATGGAGACGGTATCGCCGCCGCAAAAGTGAAAATCAACCCTCGTCTCTACTGCCACACGCTTCATCCTCCTAAAGAGCGTCCGAGCTCGCCTACCTTCGGACAACGCCAAGCCGCTCACTTGTCGATAAGAATCGGCCTCCCCAAAAGGAATATCTTTCCTCAAAAGGGCACCTGTTTCTTCTATCGGCAAGACTACTTTAATTCATGAGGGGGCGTGTTGATGAGCCAGGCTTTTCCCTTTTCCCGCTTCATTTCCACCATGACCGGTTGAAACTGGACTTCTTTTCCCTCGCCGACCGGCACCTTCATCTCGTATTGCTTCATATTCTCCGACTCTTTGGCTAGCTCGGCCGTCGCTTTGTCCCATTGCAGGATGCTGCCGCCGTCCGCGTTCGGTTGGGCCGTTCGCCCTTCCTGCACGATAATGCGGGCATGCTCGATGAATGCATCCACCGCTTTACCCGTGAAGTATTGGCCCAGATAGGCCCGTAGTTTTTCCATGGTGTCCAGATCGCTTCCGAGATAACGGTATTCCATTCCGTCGACCAGAAACGTTTGTACCGGTGCACCATCCTCAGCAGGTTTGCCTCCTGTCATCACGTGCCAGTATGTTTTGATTGCGCTTGCTGTCATTTCAACCGCCGTCGCTTCATCCATTTGCATATACTTCTCCGACTCTTCGGCAGTGGGTGTCTCAGGCTTGGTTGTATGTGTGGAGCCGGCGTTTGGCTTCTGCGGCGTCACAGGGGTTTTGCCCGAGCAACCGCTTGCGGCGAGCAGGAGAATGAGCCCAAATACGAAAAATAATTTCCATTTTTTCATTTTCCAATCACTCCCTGCTAACGTAGACGTTATGGACAGGAAAAACGTTACAATTCCTTTCCCTCTTTCGCCAAAGGCGCGCGGTACAGGCTGACAGCGACCCAGATCGCATTGAGGAACAGCAGTCCGCTCGTCACGTAGAAAACACTTCGCAAGCCAATGGTGCTCGCGATGAAGCCGCCTGTGATCGGGCCGAACAAGTTTCCGAGACAAACGAAGCTGTTGTTGAAGCCGTACACACGGCTCACCATGTGCGTAGGCGTGATTCGCCGCAGAAGCGAGTTGACGGAAGGCAGCAGCCCCCCAAGACACAGCCCGAGCAGAAAGCGTAGTGCTACCAGCTGCCAGATGCTTGTCACCATCGCTTGCGGAATAAACAGAACTGCAGCGATCGCGAGGCAGATCAGCAAGACTTTGTTCGGGCCAAAGCGATCCCCCAGCTTGCCCAACTGCGGAGCAGACAGCACATTGGCGATGCCCATCGCAGATGCAACGATGCCAGCGTAAAATGCGACGTTTTCCGGTGATTCAAGCAAGCTCTGAATATAGAGCGGCAGCACAGGAACGATGCTGAACAGGGCGAACTGGATCATGACCGTCACACCGAAAATCGCCGGCATCATCTTCAGCGAGAAAATTTGGCGCGTGTCCTCGCGGAAGCTGGTTTTTTCCTGCTTGGCAGGCGGAACAAACTGCTCCTTCACCGTTACCAACACCAAAAGGGTGGCCAGCAGCAGCAAGGCACCCGTAAAAACAAAAATCATGCGGAACCCGATGCGATCCGCCAAAATGCCGCCGATCAGCGGTCCCATGATGGAGCCTGCCACCGCAGACGACTGAAGGATGCCAAGTGCCCACCCCGAATTTTCGCGCGGGACGCTGGAGGCAACCAGCGCGGTGCACGACGGGATGAATCCGCTCATCGTTCCGTTCAAGAGCCGCAGCGCGAGCAGCTGCCACATGGTTTGGGCGAATCCGGTTAGTGCGACCGTAATCGCCATGAAAAAGCCGGAGCGCAGCACCATAATTTTGCGACCATAACGGTCTGCCAGCCTGCCCCAAATCGGCGAGACGATCCCCGCCGTCAAAAAGTTGGAGCCGAAAATGATTCCGGCCCATAGCGTCACTTTATTTTCGTCCTCGATCCCAAAATCTTGATGAATATAGAGAGGCAAAAACGGCATAATCATGCTCATCGCCATCATGACGACAAACACGGCGACGCATAGCACGTACAGATTGCGTTTCCACACTTCCACGAAGCTCCACTCCTATCTTGCAGGGCACGTTACATTCATGTTGCAGGTGTGGATTCTGCTGGCACACCAAAATCTTGCACATTCCATAGCGTGTGGTACACGCCTTCCTTCGCCAGCAACTCCTCGTGCCGTCCCATCTCCACGATTCGCCCTTCCTTCATCACGATGATCTTGTCGGCGTGGGTAATCGTCGACAGGCGGTGGGCAACGATGATTGTTGTCCGATCTAATGTAAGTTTTGCCAATGATTCCTGAATCATGTGTTCCGATTCCAGATCGAGCGCCGAGGTGGCCTCATCCAGAATGAGAATGCCCGGATTTTTTAAAAACACGCGCGCGATTGCCACCCGCTGCTTCTGGCCGCCTGACAGCTTAACCCCTCGCTCACCCAGCTCAGTTTCATAGCCTTCCGGCAGATCCAGCAAAAACTGGTGCGCGTTCGCCGCATTGGCTGCATCGATCATCTCTTTCTCGGAGGCATTTGGATTGCCCATCATGATGTTTACGCGCGCCGACTCGCTGAACAAAATGTTGTCCTGCATCACGATGCCGATATGGTTTCGCAAATTTTGCTGAGTCACATCGCGGATATCCACTCCGTCGATGGTGATGCGCCCTTCCGTCACATCCCAAAAGCGCGGCAGCAGGCTGATCAAGGACGATTTGCCCCCGCCTGACATGCCGACGATCGCCACCGTTTCGCCCGCCCGGATCACCAGATCGATGTCATCGAGCACGTAATCCCCTTCTTCGCGGTACCGAAACGATACATGCTCAAACCGGATTTCCCCGCGTATGCGTCCGGTATCCGGCACCACGGGCAGCACGCCCGCCCCCGGCTTGTCTGTGATATCATACTTTTCATCGATGAATTCAAACATCCGATCCATTGCCGCGGTTGCCTGCGTCAGCGTGGTAGAGGAATTGACCAGACGGCGCAGCGGCGTGTACAGCCGCTCCAAATATGCGTAAAACGCGACCATCGTCCCAATGCTTAAGCCCCCCGCGATCACCTGATAGCCGGCGATCCAGATCACCAAAAGCGGCGCAATATCCGTAATTGAATTGACCACGGAAAATGTGTACGCATTCCAGCGCGTTTGAGCAAAAGCTTTGGAAAGGAAATTGCCGTTCTGCTTGTCAAACTGCTTTTCCTCGTATTCCTCCAGCGCAAAGCTGCGAATGACGGGAATTCCGTTCACACGCTCATGCAGATGGCCTTGGACCTGCGCCAAAGCTGCGGCCCTGTCGCGTGTCAGCTGGCGCAGCCGCTTGTAGAAAAACTTTACGGAGAAGCCGTACAACGGAAAGACCAGGAGCGAGGCCAGCGTCAAGGTCGTATCCATTGACAGCATGATACAGGCGGTCAACGCGATTGTGATCATGTCGAGCCAAATGTTCATCAAACCCGTCTCGATAAAGCTGCGCGTCGACTCAACGTCGTTGATCACGCGCGAAATAACCTCGCCCACCTTGTGATTGTTGTAATACCGCATCGACAGGCGCTGAATGTGCGTGAATAGCTGATTGCGGATGTCGTAGAGAACCCTGCTTGACACCCATTGCGCATAGTATTGCCGGTAATATTCCACAGGCGCGCGGACAACGGTAAAGACAAAAAGAGCCCCGATCATAAGCCAAAACAGCTGCTTCATTTTTACATCCGCCGGAATCTGGCTTGGCAGAAGGTCATCGAGAATGTATTTGATCATCAGCGGGAGCAGGAGCGGAATCCCGAATTTCAAAATCCCGATAAAAATGGTAAGCACGATCTGTTTCCAGTAGGGCATGACGAATTTCATGTAGCGTTTTATATTGTTCATGCCATCCCTCCTCTTCTTTCCAAATTCTACACCTTTCCTCCCGTTTTGTCTCTTTGGAAGCGACTTTGAACCGTCTTGCCGTTTTGCCTTGTCCCGCTTTTCATCGCCCGTCCATTTTCCCTATAATAAGGAGACAAAACACGGAATTGGTAAAGGCGGTCATGGAACGGATGGATTGGAAACCTACCCAGCAAAAGGGCACCCCTTTTTATAAGCAAATCGCCGAACATCTGGAGCGGCGCATCTCGTACGGCGAGTTTCCCGCAGGCAGCTTTCTCCCGTCGGAACGGACGCTGGCCCGTGAGCTCAACGTGAATCGCAGCACAATCGTCGCTGCTTACGAAGAGCTCCGCGCCGCAGGGCTGGTGGAAAGCATCCAAGGCAGCGGGACACGCGTCAGCCACGACATTTGGGGCTTAACCAAAAATCGCGTGCCCAACTGGCGCCACCTCGTGGAAAGCGGCTCGTTTTTGCCCAATCTCCCGCTAATCCAGCGCATCCGCAAAGAGACGCAGGAAAACGGCTTGATCGATTTGGCGAGCGGCGAGCTATCGGCAGACCTGTTTCCGACCGCGTCCTTTCAGACCATCATGGCGACGCAGCAGTTTGACGGTCATCTCGGCTATGACCATCCCCAAGGCCATTTTCCTTTGCGGGAAACGATTTGTGAGCATGTCAGCAGCCTCAAGCGGATTGAGGCGACACCAGACTCTATCCTAATCACATCGGGCGCGCAGCAAGCGTTGCATTTGGTGGTGCAATGCCTGTTGAAGCCAGGGGATGCGGTCGCGATCGAAGATCCGTCGTATTCCTATTCACTTCCGCTGTTCCAATCTGCCGGCTTGCGGACGTTCCTTTTGCCCGTGGAGCATGACGGCATCAATCCGGAAGAGATCATCGCGCTTCACCGCAAGCATCGGATCAAGATGGTTTTCGTCAATCCTACCTATCAAAATCCGACCGGAACGACGATGTCGATGGAAAAACGGCTTCGGCTGCTGGACATTTCCACCGAATACGGCATTCCGATCGTCGAGGATGACCCGTACAGCCTGATTACCTTTGCTGGCCAACAAATGCCGACGCTCAAGTCACTCGATCGACATGGAACGGTGCTCTACATCAGCTCGCTGACCAAAATCGTGGCGTCTGGCCTACGGATCGGCTGGGTGATCGGGCCGCAGACGGTCATCCAGCGATTGGCGGATGCCAAACAGCAGGTCGATTTCGGCCACAGCATCTTTCCGCAGTGGATCGCTCAACGCTTTCTCGCTTCCGCCGAATTCGACGCGCACATCGAGCTGTTGACGGATGCGCTGCACCATAAGCGCGATGCGATCCTCTCCGCCTTGACCCGCCACCTGAAGGGACAGGTCGACACCCAACAGCCGGATGGCGGCATCCATCTGTGGTGCAAGGTAAAAGCACCGGTCAAGGATACCCCGTTATTGAAGGAAGCGATACGCGCGGGCGTCGTCTATGTGCCAGGGAATGTACTGGGCAGCAAAGAAGGCTATGTGCGCTTCACGTACGGTCACGCGCCGCTTCACCTGATCGACGAGGCGATTGAACGCTTTTCACAGGCATTACAAAAGCTTTTGTAACACAGACACGAGCTCATCTTGGGCAACTTTTTGTTCCACGCCCTCCCGCATGCTGCGCAGGACAACCACCCCGTTCTGCGCTTCTGTTTCGCCATAAATCAAGACAAAGGGGAAGCCTTCTTTGTTGGCGTAATCAAGCGCCTTTTTCATGCGCTTGCCGGTCAGCTCTAGCTCTGTTCGTATCCCCGCCTTGCGCAAGAATTGGACCATCGCCATGCTCTCCTTTTCCGTGCCGATCGGGATGAAAAAGACCCGGAGCTCCTCCTCTTCAACCTCCCGATCCTTTTGCAGAAGCGCTGTGGCAATCACGTCCAGCCCAAATGAGATGCCGACAGCTGGATACTCTTTTCCGTTTTGCAAAAACTGGCCGATAATCCGGTCATAGCGTCCCCCGCTGCCGATGCTTGATGTGATCGAGCCATCCCGTAAAAAGATCTCATACACGGTGCCGGTATAAATGCTGAGCCCGCGGGCCAAAAACGGAGTGAATTGGGTTTGGTCGGCGATTCCCGCCGCGATGAGATATTCAGCCAGCTGCGCAAGCTCGGCTGCTCCTTCCTGCACCAGTGCGGAATCGGCGAACCGGCTGGCCAAATAAGCAACTGTTTTTTCCTGCTCATCCATGATAAAGGCAAGCAAGCTGTCGATGGCGGCACGTCCGATTCCTCTTTCCTCCATGTCTTTGCGCACGCCTTCGGCACCGATTTTTTCCCACTTATCGAGCGATAGCATAGCGCCTTCCCATTGCTCCTCCTCAACCGCAAGCGCTGCGAGAACCCCGGTCAACAGCTTGCGATTGTTGTATGAAATGACCACGGATAGCCCAAGCTGCGCAAATGCATCCGCTGCCATCGTCATCAGCTCCGCCTCTGCGATCACGGACGGAACGCCGACGACATCTACGTCACACTGTGTAAATTCGCGAAACCGGCCCAGCTTGATCGGACCGTCGCGAAACACCTTGCCAATCTCATAGCGCTTAAACGGCAGCCGCATTTCCGGGTTCATCCCGATGACCTTCGCAAGCGGGATCGTTAAATCGTAGCGCATTGCAAGGTCCCGCTGGCCCTGGTCTTGGAGCTTGTAAACTTCTTTGAGAATCTCTTCGCCCCCGCCATATTTGGATGCCAGCAGATCGTAGTATTGCAGCATCGGCGTTTCCAGCGGCTTGCAGCCGTACGTAAGGAACACACGCTCCAATGTATTTCGGATGAACGCGCGCACCCTTTGCTCCTCTGGCAAGTAATCCTTTGTCCCTTTCACATTCCGCAATTCAAGCTGCATCTCACATTCCTCCCTCTTCATCTTGAGCAAAATAGAAAAAGCCATGCAGGTAACAAAATACCTACATGGCTTATTAGAAGCGCCGTAGGTACAAGCACGAATAGCGCTTGCACCTACGGCCAACATGCACCGTGATACAAACGCCTATGGATGATGATGAAGTTGGGTAAATCGTTTCATGTTCATCACTGACATTGAAAACACCCCTGAAAATCGTTTGATGATCATCTTACATCACACCTGCACAAAAATGCAAGTTCAGCTGCCGAAAAGAAAATCCTTCTCCCGTTATGAACGGGAAAAGGATTTACTCTTCATCCTGTCGGACAAGCTGGTAACGCTCATACCAGCGCTGGACGAATCCGCTTTGGAACGGACCGCGTCTGAGCCGAACCCATTGCAATACATCATCTAATGCTGTTCGGACGCGCTCCACAACAAACGGAGGATAATTCATCTGCTCACTGTGCATACGGAATTCCTCTTCATCGAGGATGGAGTACGTCATATCTGGGAACACTTTCACATCCAGGTCATAATCGATATAGCTGAGAAAATTTCCTTTCAGACTGAACGGAGATCCGATGTTGCAGTAATAATAGATCCCATCATCGCGGATCATGGCGATCGTATTAAACCACTGCCCCCGGCCAAATGTGCAAATGGCTGGCTCACGCGTACGCCACTCCCGGCCGTCTGCTTCCGTCACTTTTACACGGTCATTACCAGCAATCACCACCGCGTCACTTGTATGTATCAGCGTTGTCTTGTCCCATGAACGATGAAGCGATTGGTCGTGCTTATAGCTTTCAATACGTAAAATACTGCCCGGAGTTGGCGACATGTCTCTCCCCTTTCTTCTCTTCTATATGGAGATAATCGCGCTTATTTTCCGATCCGATCCTGTACGTGCTAAGAAGAGAGCTTTTTGGAAAGTGTAACATATTTCTGCAATTCATAGCCAAGCGAATGATAAAACGGAATGACTTCTTCGTTATCTTGATTCACCATGATGAGCACCCGATTCACACCGCGCTGTCGAAAACGAGTCTCGATGGCTTCTACCAACTTGCGGCCAATACCCGATTTTTGCACTTTTGGATCAACTGCGAGCCGGTAAAAGTAAGCCCTGGTACCGTCTATCGTTCCTACGACTACTCCTACAACTTCCCCATCCTGCTCTGCCACCATGACTAATTCACTGTCCCACGCTAATTGCGTTGCCAAAGCATCTAGTGATTCAGTCTCTGAACGATCTAAATTGGTGTCCTGCCAGATCCGAGTGATAGCGGAATAATCACCGAGGCGAAACGAACGAATCAGCATATATGGCCTCCTTAGATGGCTTGTCTTTCTATTTTACACTACAGTTCTACGTTTGTCTGCTTTTGATAAAAGGGAAGGATTTTATGTCAAGAGTGAACTCCTGCTGCTCCACTAAAGCGTCGGGCCGCACAATTCCCTGCAAGCCCAGAGCGCAGGAACAACAAAGGCGCAAAACGACCGACGCCGCATTATTTACCAGTATATCCAATCTGCTGAAAGTATCATGACTTCCCTGTAACATTCCCCCTCGCGCTATGAAAATCTTGCTCTTTTTCGACATACGATTTAGTACGAGGTACTAAAGGCCCACTCTACATTATATAGAAAAAAGACGGCCAGCGCTATCCTCCGCTTCACGGCAATCAGAACCCGCATGGGAGTAAACCTTGCATATCGCTTAGAAAACCTGGCTTCGCCAGTCTTTCAAGCGGAGCCGTGGTTGCACTTATGCTGGATAAGAATTTTTATCTGCATAAAAAAGATTATTCCGAAAATACAAAAACCCCTTTACAGAAAGAAATTTTTGCCATATCATATGTTTACAATAATTTGAAGCGAAAGGAGGATGGCTATAATGATGAATAACGTTGTTCAGGTGTTTCTTGCAGATCGGCTCCCAACTCAAAACTTCACATTGCAGTGCATCCTCCATAACCGGCATCTTACGAGCAAGTGAATGCTTATTCTTGCGATTCCTTGTCGACCAAAGCCGTAGGTGCCTGCATCTACGGCTTTTTATATCCTCTTCCATGTTGTAGCTCAAGACCGTAGGCCCATATTTTCCTCGGTCTTTTTCTATAGACTTTTAACCGAATGTACGTTCGTATTCAAGGAGGTGATTTTGTATGTTACTGAACCTGATCTGGTTTACCGTCAAGATTGAACGCAGTCGTTTTTCCGTTGAGGAGAGCGCCGCTCGCTTCCGCGAAGAGCAACTGATTCAAGCCCGCAATGAAGCGGAGCAACTGCAGGCGATTTCGATTTCTTCTTTTGCCAGCCGCCTGTAAGAAGGTTTGTTTTCAAAGTTTGTGCCATATGGTTTATCACAATAGTAGGAGGGGTGTCAGATGGATAAAAAGCAACGCCGTCAGCTAATGAAGATTGTAGGAGTCAAGGTGCTGGATGGTACCTGACTGGGTTATCTTAAACAGGAAGGAGGTCATATGAAATGCAGATCTCTTTAATCTTTTTTACCATCATCATTGAAAAACGCGCCAAGACGGCAGAAACGCAATACGCCGAATACTTGCGTCATAAAGAGCGGGAACGCATCGAGATTGAAAATACGAAGCTCCTGTCTCAATACCCAAGCTATATCACGCGCTTATAATGCTTCATCCTATATAGGAGGTTTGTTGTGATTCCGCTAAAACTGAAAGCCGGAGACGAAATACGCGTTATCTCACCCGCAACAAGCCTCCATGTCATTACACCGGACCAAAGGCGTCTGGCCAACGAGCGATTGGCGGATTTGGGGCTCACCGTCACGTATTCCGCGCATGCGGAAGAGTGCGATGAGTTCTCCTCTTCCTCCGTCGAATCGCGGGTAGCAGACCTTCACGAAGCTTTCGCCGATCCGAATGTAAAAGCGATCTTGACCACGCTGGGCGGTTTCAACTCCAACCAAATGCTGCAATATCTCGATTATGAGCTGATTGCATGGAATCCGAAAATCTTTTGCGGCTATTCCGACATCACGGCAATCGCGACCGCAATCACTGTCAAAACCGGTCTCATCACTTATTCCGGCCCACATTACTCCACGTTTTCGATGGAAAAAGGGTTCGAGTATACACTGGATTATTTCCGCAAGTGCTTTTTCTCGGAAGAACCGATCGACGTAACGCCTTCTCCCTATTGGAGCGATGACCAATGGTACCTGAATCAGGTTAACCGGACTTTCATCGAAAACGACGGCTACACCGTCTTGCGCGAAGGGCATGCGGTCGGCAAAATTATCGGCGGCAATCTTTGCACGCTCAATTTGCTGCAAGGTACAGCATATATGCCCTCCTTGGAAGACGCGGTGGTACTTGTCGAGGACGACAATTACTCGAATCCACATATTTTTGACCGTGACCTGCAATCGCTGCTGCACCAGCCTGGCTTTGACAAGGTCAAGGCGCTTTTGATCGGCAGATTTCAAAATGCCTCGGGCGTTACAGACGCCGCACTAGATAAAATCATCCGCTCCAAACGCGAGCTGGATCATATACCAGTGGTCACAAACGTGAACTTTGGCCACGTCTCGCCGATCATTACGTTTCCGATTGGCGGAACGATCGCAGTAAAAGCCGAAAACGGTCAAGTCACAATTCAAATCCAAAAGCATTGAGTACGTTTTTCTTGCAAAAAAAAGCGGCTGCCGACATCGCAAAATGTTCAGGCAGGCCGCTTTCTTTTTGTGATTAAGAATGGGAAATGTATTCCAAAATCTTTTGAAACGCGACGGGAAACGCAAAGTCCGCCCATTCCTGTGGCGTCGCAAAAACCGCTGAGGCTGGAAGCTCTCCTACTTCGATGACATTGCAGGCATAAACATGCAAATTCCAGTGCAGATGAGAGAACGTATGCTGAACCATCGGCAGCTGCTCGCCCACTTCCACATCAACCCCATACTGCTCCAGCAAAAATCCCGCCAACTCGTCTTCAGGTGTGCGCTTGCCTGTCATTTCCACCATCGGTAGCTCCCACATATCGGCCAAAAGTCCGGTGTTGGGACGCTTGTTTAACAACAATGCTCCTTCAAGCGGAATGACGGCGACCAAATAATTGACCTCACGCGGCGGCTTCGCTTTTGATTTGACCGGCAGCTCGTGCTGGACACCTTCCCTGCGGGCGAGGCAATAGTCGAACACCGGACAGGTCAAGCATTGCGGCGTGCGGGGCAGGCAGACGGTAGCGCCAAGCTCCATCAAAGCCTGGTTGAAATCGCCCGCTCTTCCATGCGGAATGGTCTGCCGCACGAGCTGTTCGGTTTTGATTCGAGTCGCAGGCTTCGCGATGTCGTCGTGCATCAAGAGCAGGCGGGAAAACACGCGCATCACATTCCCGTCCACGGCCGGCTCAGGCTTCTCATAGGCAATGCTTAAAATCGCGCCAGCGGTATAGGGGCCGACGCCCTTCAGCTTGGAGATTTCCTCAAGCGTGTCAGGCACTTCTCCACCGTACAACGTCTTTACTTCCCGTGCAGCGGCTTGTAGATTTCTCGCACGCGAGTAATACCCCAATCCTTCCCATGCTTTCAGCACCTCTTCTTCCGGTGCGTCGGCTAGTGCGGTGATCGTTGGAAATTTCCCCATGAAATTATGATAATACGGTTTGACCGTCTCCACGCGCGTCTGCTGCAGCATAATTTCCGAAACCCAGACGCGATACGGGTCACGGTTGATGCGCCACGGCAGGTCCCGCTTTTGCGCATCGTACCATTCGAGCAAGTCGCGGGCAAAGCCGAACACCTCGAATGCATCAGGCAGCTTTGGAATCGCTTTGGTGCTTGTTTTCATTTTGTACGGTTTCACTCCTTTGGTGCAAACGCCCACATGTGCAGTTTGGCAGCGCCTCCGCTGATGAAGGTTGGCAGCTCGGTGTCAGACAGCCGCCAGCTACGGATCGCCTGATACGTCTCAAGCTGTTCGACCTCGAACGCCTCTACAAACGTGTTGGACTGCTCCACACCTTCTAAGTGCCGGTAGCCAACGCCGCCGCGCTCACTGATTTGGGCGGGAATGGTGCTCATATAGTTGAAATACGCTTCACGCTTTTCCGGTAAAATGCGGTACTCGACAAAAATCGTGTACATGCGATTCGCCTCCAGTCCTTGCAGACAACTCTCTCCATCTTAGCGGAACAGGTTTAGGCTCCACAAGAGGAGGGTAAAAATCTGGGCATACAAAATAATGGCTTCATGGAAAATCAACGATCGAAAGCGCTATAATATATCTAAGCGAGTTTGAGCGCAAAGGAGGAGAGCAACTGCCCATGGATACCGCCACACACTTCGTCATGGGATTCGGATTAGCAGGCCTGGCTCATCTTGACCCGGCGGTCGCCGCTGTTCCCGGACTGGCGGAAACGGTTTTGCTTGGAACGGTCATCGGTTCGCAAGCCCCCGATTTGGACGGATTCACGCGCGTGCTGGGAAGTGCCGCTTATATACGGAACCATCGCGGAATCTCCCACTCCATTCCAGCGATCTTTGTGTGGACGCTGCTGATCTTCGGCGTCATACAATGGCTTTATCCGCAAACCCTCTGGCTTCATCTTCTGGGGTGGACCTTTTTGGCTGTTGTTCTTCATGTGTTTGTCGACTTGTTCAATTCCTACGGGACTAAAGGGCTCTTTCCGTTTTACAAGCGTTGGATTGCGCTTGACACGATGTTCATATTCGATCCGTTCATTTTCGCCATGCACCTGCTCGGCTTGGGCATGTGGCTAGCCGGAGCGGATCCTGGCAAATCCTTTTTAATCATTTACGTGCTGATCGCCTGCTATTATGTCTGGCGCTACCGCGTGCATCAGCGCGCATTGGTAACGGCAGAGAAAGCGCTCAAGCAAAAAGGGAAGTACTGGCTCATTCCGACCCATTCTTGGCAGCAATGGACCATGATCGTTAAGACCGCGACGCATTGGCACGTCGGCGAAATGCACGGCAGCGAGCCAATCATTCTCGATTCGTTCGTGATCAAGCCGGAATCGGACATCGTCCGCATCGCCAAGCAAGATTACAAAGTCCAATCTTTCCTGTACTTTACCAGCTTCGCCCATCCCCTCGTGAAGGAGCATGATTTCGGGTACGAGGTGAAATGGATCGACCTGCGCTACCGCTCCAAATTCCACGGTAAAAGCCACTATATGTTTGTCGCCGTCGTTTATTTGGATAAACAGCTGCAAATCCGCGATTCGTTCGTCGGCTGGATTCATCGAGGCGAGGAGCAATTGGCAAAAAAACTGGATCCGGAAAAAGACATTCAGGTGTTATAGAAAAAGCAAAAAGCACAGCCGCATTGCGCGAGCTGTGCTTTATTTTTTTGTTTTTTATTCGACGTTCAAATCAATCTGTGGTGGCTTCCGCGTGAAGCAACGGGTAAAAACTAGCAAGTAAATGAACCCGATCAAGCTCCAGGCAAATCCGAGGTAAAGCGAGGTTGGCTCCAAATTATACCACAGGAACAGAATGAAGCTCATCCCGATCAATGGGGAGACTATATACTGGAACACCGCTTTTAATGAGCGTTCCTTCTGCTTAACAACATAATGGGCGATGACAGAAAGATGCACGAATGTAAACGCTACCAACGCACCGAAATTAATAAACGATGTTGCCGTTAACAAATCGAGCCACAAGGCTGTTAGCGACAGCAGGCCGATTAGAAAGACGTTGTAAAGCGGCGTCTGGAATTTCGGATGCACATAAGCAAAAAACCGTGCTGGCAGCACATTATCGCGTCCCATCGCATACAACAGCCGGGAGGCGCTGACATGCGAAACGATACCCGATGCGATTGTTGAGGTGAGCGCAGCTGCCAAAAATACCGATTGGAACAACAAACCGCCGATATACAGCGCGATTTCAGGCGATGCCCCCTCAGGGTTTTGCAGCTTGGATACGTCCGGAAACAGCGATTGAGTGAAGTACGACGCTACGATAAAGAGCGCTCCCCCAATCAAAGCGACCAAAAAGATACCGCGTGGGATGTTGCGCTTCGGGTCTATCGTTTCCTCGGTAAGCGTGGTCACCGCATCAAAGCCCAAGAACGAAAAGCAAAGAATGGACGCGCCGGTCAGCAATGTAGAAGCATCCATCGTCTCCGTAAAAAACGGTTGAAGCGACAGCAATTTTCCCGTGCCGTCCCCTTGATGCAGCCCTTTCACCGCAAGAAAGACAAAAATTACGACCGTGGCGAATTGGAACAAGACGAGCAAGCCGTTAATGGAGGCGCCGATCTTGATGTTCCAAATGTTTACGACCGTAATAAACAGGACGAATCCGACAATCCAGATCCAGCCCGGGACTTCCGGAAAGGCAGCGGACAAGTAAATTTTGGTCAAAAGCGCATTAATCATCGGCAAAAACAAGTAGTCAAGCAGAGCTGACCATCCGACCAAAAACCCGACGTGCGAGTTAATCGTACGACTTGTGTACGTATAGGCAGAGCCGGCGGTCGGATACACTTGCACCATCTTGCCGTAGCTTGAAGCGGTGAACAAAATGGCTACCAACGTCAAAACATAAGCGGCAGGAACATGCCCGTCCGTTACTTCTGCCACAATACCAAACGTATCAAATACAGCCATCGGGGCCATATAGCCCAAACCGATCAGAACAATGTGCCACAGTCGTAGCGATCGGTTTAATTGAGGGTGGTTTTCCATATGTGTGATCTCCTCCGGAAAATGGAATTATCCGCAGCGAATCGCAGCGTAGTCTTACTTCCTGCTATCGGCTGCGTCAGGTAATTCCATGGACAAGAGTACGGCGATCAGAAACAGCTTCGTTGACATTGAATCCCCCCGATGCAACTCACTCGCTTGGTAACTCACTAAACTAATTACCATTCGTTTGGTTGTACAAAGCAGATTTTATTCCAACCTTTTCGACAACCGTGATGTAGCAATATTCGACATTTTCCTGCACTTCGTTATGCACCAGTGCATTATCTATGCAATATTTGTGCATAGTAGCTGCAATTATTTTAACTTTTGCTAAACAAATGTAGGGACGAGGGATATTGGCGCGGGCAACAATGGGATATAAAAAAACCCCGCCGCAGCGAGGTCATGTAGAGTTATATTTTGGATTGGCTCGCAAAGGCGGAGATGACCGCTAAAGCAATATACAAATAACCAGTTAGCTGGTTCTGTAACCTAGCACTCACATTCATCTGCTTTCGAATACTTGCGGCAAGGACCGCATACAGGCCATCGCTAATGAAAGCTAGGATAATAAAAATCGCTCCTAAAAGCAAAAATTGTGCGGAGACTGATCCAGCAGAAGGTGATATGAATTGTGGAAAGAAGGCTAAAAAAAAGAGTGCTGTCTTCGGATTCATTATTTCCACGAGTGCTGATTCGTAAAAAATCTTTCCTAATTTTTTACGATGGGCTTTTGGCATTTCTGAAGCCGTGCTTTTCGATGTCGAAAATAAAGTCTTACATCCCAAATAGATCAGATAAGCAGCACCCAAGTATTTGACGATTGAAAAGGCTGTTGCTGATGTCATCAAGATCGCAGATACTCCAATGGCACCGGCTAAAACGTGAACTGAACCACCAAGAGCTACACCAAGAACGGATACCAAGCCCGCTTTCTTCCCTTGATCCATGCTTCTTGCCATTATATATAACACAGCTGGTCCAGGTATGATTAACAATGTAGCAGCAGTAATAACAAATAGCCAAATCATTGAAAAATCCATATTATGCAACTCCTTGTTGTAATGTAATCCTGTAAAAAAATAATATTATACAAACTGACATACTAAAAGGTACAATAACGAGAAAATATTCATGTCAGAGGGAATGAAAATGAACAATACCATTTTTACCTTCGAAGATAACGCACCAAAATACAAACAGATTTACGAGAAATTCAAATCATTTATTGAGCAAGGCGACATTGTGGCGAATGAGAGTTTGCCCTCCATTCGTCAACTTGCAGATTCCTTACATGTAAGCCGTAATACAACACTAATGGCATATGAACTGCTTGTTGCTGAAGGCTACATTCGTGGAGAGGGCCGAAAAGGTTATGTTGTAAATGAGTTAGAGCCTCTACTATCTCAGGAGGCATACCTTCCTCATCATCAAAAGCAAACAGAGTCGACGAATCCTCCAGTCGTTACTTTCAGGGCAGATGCCGTTGATCAAACACATTTCCCAATGAAAATTTGGAGGAGGATTGCGAATCAAGTATTAACAGTAGAGGATAGCTTTCGATATGGAGAACCATTCGGGGAAGCATGCCTGCGCGAACAAATCGCCACCTATTTGTTTCAATCACGTGGAGTGAAAACAAATGCAGATGCAGTTATTATCGGAAGCAGTACCCAACAAATGCTTGTCTATCTTGGGCATGTACTGAAGGATGAGTTCCAGAGCATTATCGTTGAAGATCCTGGTTACGACGGTGCCAGGGAAGCTTTTCAATTCCATCGTTTTCAGTTTGAAACGTTGCCTGTCTATGAAACAGGTGCTGATCTTACTCAATTAGAACAAATGAATTCACGGTTAATCTATGTAACCCCTTCCCATCAAAGCCCACTTGGAGTAAGCATGTCGATTCAACAACGGCAACTGCTGATTCATTGGGTTAACAAGATGCGTGGATATATTATCGAAGACGATTATGATAGTGAATTTCGTTATACACAAAAACCATTTCCGGCTCTTGCCTCCATTGATGCCGCCAGAGTCATTTATTTAGGGAATTTCTCAAAATCATTTCTTCCAGGAATACGTTTAACCTATATGGTGTTGCCAGAATCAGTTTTAAAAAGGTATAAAAAGTATTTTTCTCATTTTGAGACTCCCACTTCGCTTTTCAGCCAACTCACAATGGCAAAATTTATGGAATTGGGAGAGTGGAGCCGCCACATTAAACGAATGCGTCTTGTTTATAAGAGGAAAATGCTGCACTTAGTTTCTGAATTAAAAAAGCAATTTGGCCAAAAAATTTCAATTATCGGCGAGCAGTCTGGTTTGTACTTATTAATCAAAGTACACCTGAACCGTTCAGAAGAATGGCTAATCCAACAAGCTTCTTCTTATGGTGTAAAAGTGTGTCCCACCTCACTCTACTTTATCAAAAATAATACGGATGACCCAATCATTAAACTTGGATTTAGTCATCTTTCTTGTGATGAAATTGAGCTTGGTGTCGGGCTCTTAAAAAAGGCATGGATTTGATAAAAAGATTAAGAAAAACCCCTTAGCAAGTTTTCGCTAAGGGGTCCTCTTTTTTTCATTTTGATTGAAAAAAATGCTGGTACAGCATGTCGCTGATGGCTTCTTCTACGTTGTTAAAGCCGCCTCTTGTGCCTTCGGTAGCGTTGGAGCCGTTGGTGATGAAGATGATGCCGAAATTCTCTTCCTTGTTGAAATACATGCCGGAGTACAAGCCGTATGCATTGCCTCCGTGGCCGTGCATGCGTTTGTTTGGAATGAATTGGTCGGTGATGTGGAACTGAAGGCCGATCTCAGAGAATGCAGGGTCTACGCCTTCGTACTGCCATTGGGTGGAGAGCATCAATTCGACGGTCTCTCGCTGCAGGATGCGGGCTCCGTTGTTTTCGCCCCCTTGCATGAAGGCGAGCATGAATTTGCTCAATTCACGGGCATTGGTGCGCAAGCCGCCCTGCGGTCCATACAACGAGCCGTTGGTGCCCGGAACATATTCGGACCAGTCGATTGGTTCCGGCTTGACGCCTTTCAGATCATCGACACCTGACTCAAAGTGACCATCTTCCCAACCGTAGATGACGCCCAGCTTGTTGATGTCACCCATCGCCTGGATATTGAAATCAGAGCTCGTCATCCCCAAAGGACGGAGAATGTGCTCGCGGCAGTATTGATCAAAATGCTTGCCTGACAGGCGCTCCACCAGCGCTGCGACGATCATGGAGGCGAGATTGCAGTAGGCAAAGCAACGGACATCACCTGGCTTGTAGCTGCTCCACAGGCTGTCTACGTAAAGCCTGCCGCCAGGGATGAGCAAATCTTCGAGCGTCGGCGGGTTCGAATTACGTGACGCTTGCGAGAAGACGACGTACAGCTCACCGCCTCGTTCATCCTCATTCAGGCTGGACGTATGCGTCAGCAGATGGCGGAACGTAACCGGAACGTCCGGATGGTGCGGATTGCGGAAAGTGAAGCCGAGGGTATCGCTGATGTCGTCATCAAGCTGGAATTTCCCTTGCTCGTACTGCTGCATCAACGATGTCGCGACGAACAGCTTGGAGATGGAAGCGATGCGAAAGACGGTCTCTTCCGTTACCGGGAGCTCCCGATCCAAATCGGCCCAACCGTATGCGTCGGACCAGATGACCTGTTTATCCTTGACGACGGCTGCCGATACTCCAACGATTGCAAACGTTTCCATGAGTGCGGCCATTTTTTCATCAATTTGCGTAGTGGGCGCCTTTGCGGGCGGCTGCTTCCAAAGACTCATCTCGAAAAACTCCCTTTCAGCATGTTTTGCCTTTTGCCATGAATGGTTCCACATGGACATATACCCGTTTAATTTCAGCGAAACCGATTAATTTTCCTTCAACGGTTTCTGTCAGCCCGTGACTTTCCACTACGTTGAGATGATGATCGACGCCAATCGTCACGTCGACCAGCACAGCGCTTCCCTGATAGCGCGCACGCAGATCAATAATTTCCCGAATCCCTTCCACTTGCTTGATTCGCTGCTCGATCTCCTTCAGCTTCTCTTCCTCGAATCCATCCATCAGCGCATGGATGGCCTGTGACACCACCTGCCAAGCCGTATACAAAATAATGATACCGACAATGCTTGCGACGATCGCATCGGCCCAGCCCAAACCGATTCGCGTGACCACGATCCCGACCAGCGCGCTTACGCTGACTAGCGCATCGGACCGATTGTCATACGCCATCGCCATCACTGCCAGGTTGTTCGTTTTCTTGGCGATCCGCTTGTTGATCAGATAGACGATATACATGATGACAGCGCCCGTGATCGCGACATACATCGATTCGACCGTCGGCATGGTCGCCGCTTCCCCTTGAAACAGCTTTGTTCCTGTATTTTTCAGCACATCGATCCCTACGACCGCCATGATAATTCCCGCCACCAGCGCTGCCGCCGTTTCGGCGCGGAAATGGCCGTATTTGTGATCGTGGTCTGCCGGTTTTCTCGCGATGATCATGCCAAACAGGATCGCCAGCGAGGAAATCACATCGGAAGCGTTGTTCCAACCGTCGGCAACCAGTCCCTGCGAACCGGTGGCAAGGCCGAACCCGATTTTTCCCGCTGCCAGGATGATATAGGTGAAAATGCTGATATAGACACCTCTAGTCCCCTGTTGATGACGATCTAACTCCTGCTTGTTTCGCATTTCCTTTGTTCCTGCCCTTCCCACGAGACCATACGCGCGTCTCTTTCTTCATGTCTTATGGTAAGAAATGAACCCCTTTTTAGTCCAGAGAAACGTTTTTGTGAAACCGAACAAAAGAGGCCAAGGGGCAATAAAGTTGGACGAACGAAAAAACCCCCAAACCCGAATCGGCAAACGGGCTGGGGGCAAAACGCTGAAGACAGACATAAATGCAACTGTTTACCGGTTGAACTGGGCATGATGCAGACGGCTGTAGATACCGCCCGAGGCGACCAGCTCCTGGTGCCTGCCCTGCTCGGCGATACCGTTTTCGTTAACGACGATGATCCGGTCTGCATTTTTGATCGTAGCCAAACGGTGCGCAATGACGAGCGTCGTCCGCCCTTGCGACAATTCAGCCAGCGATTGCTGGATCGCCGCTTCCGTCTCTGTATCCAAGGCGGAAGTCGCTTCGTCCAAGATCAAGATCGGCGGATTCTTCAAAAACATGCGGGCGATCGACAACCGTTGCTTTTGCCCGCCGGACAATTTGACGCCTCGCTCACCGATCACCGTGTCCATCCCCTCCGGCATTTTGCGGATCAGCTCATCCAGTGAAGCACGACGAGCGGCTTTCCAAATCTGCTCATCGGTCGCCTTCAGATTCCCATACGCGATATTTTCACGTATGGTGCCTGAGAACAGGAATACATCCTGCTGGACGATCCCGATGTTTTCCCGTAAGGACTGCAGCTTGATGTTGCGAATGTCAATGCCGTCGATCGAAATCGAGCCTGCATCGACGTCATAAAAGCGCGGCAGCAGACTGCAGATCGTGGTTTTTCCTGCTCCCGATGGACCGACAAACGCGACGGTCTCGCCCGGATATATCGTCAAATTGATCCCGTTCAAGATTTTCCGCGATGGTTCATATCCAAACGATACGTTTTCAAAGTGAATGTCACCACGCACTATGTTCATCCCGACGGCATCAGGCACATCGGCGATATCCGGCTCCGTATCGATGATTTCGAGATAGCGCTTGAAGCCCGCGATTCCTTTTGGATAGCTTTCGATCACCGCATTGATTTTCTCAATCGGGCGAAAGAAAATATTGGATAGCAGCAGGAAAGCCATGAACTCGCCCAATTCGATTCTGCCCTGAATGTAAAACCAGGCGCCACAGATCATCACGAAAATGGTGATGAGGCGCATCATCATGTAGCTGACCGAAATGCTTCTTGCCATCAGCTTGTATGCCTTTAGCTTGGTTTGGCGGAAAAGCTGATTGTCTTTGGCAAACAATTTCTTCTCGTGCTCTTCGTTGGCAAACGATTGAACGACACGGATTCCTCCGACATTGTCCTCGATCCTTGCATTAAAATTCCCAACATTCCGAAAGAGGCCGCGATACGTCACTGTCATCCTGCTGCCGAAAAACAGGATCATCCATGCCATAATCGGAACGATGATGAACGTCAGCAAGGCAAGCTCGAGATTGATGTTGGCCATCAGCACAAATGCGCCGATCAGCGTCATGACGGCAATAAACACGTCCTCCGGGCCGTGGTGTGCGACTTCGCCAATTTCATTGAGATCATTAGTGATATGACCGATCAGATGACCCGTCTTGTTATTATCGAAAAACCGGAACGATAGCTTTTGGATATGGTTGAACAGTTTTGCGCGCATGTCGGTCTCGATGTTGATGCCGAGCATGTGTCCCCAGTAAGTGACGACATAGTTGAGCACCGTATTGAGCGCGTAAACCGCAAGCAAGCCAAGGCAGGCCATGATGATGATCGGCCAGTCGCCTTTCGGCAGCAATTCATCGATAAATTTGCTCACTGCAATCGGGAACGCCAGCTCCAGCAACCCGGCGATCACCGCGCAGCTAAAGTCTAGGAAAAACAGACCCTTGTACGGGCGATAGTACGAGAAAAACCGTTTCAGCATGTAAAATGATCCTCCCATCTCCCAATGTAAGAAAAGCTTCTGATCGAAGCCTTTGTAAGGAAGCTGGTTCGTTGAAAACACGTTTCAATAACCTGGCTACGCCAAGCTTTTTGGCGGAGTCGCGGTTGCACTAAAAAAACGATTGCCCGGCCGAAAGATAGGCCGAGCGATCGCCTTTTTGAGACTGACTCAGGTGTGCGGGATTACTTCGCTGCGCTGTAGCGCTTGCTTACTTCATCCCAGTTTACAACGTTCCAGAACGCACCGATGTAGTCAGGGCGTTTGTTTTGGAATTTCAGGTAGTACGCGTGCTCCCAAACATCCAGACCGAGGACAGGCGTTTTGCCTTCGAACAGCGGGCTGTCTTGGTTAGGAGTGGACGTGATAGCCAATTCGCCGCCATCGACGATCAGCCAAGCCCAACCGGAACCGAAACGAGTGGTTGCAGCTTTTGCGAATTCAGCTTTGAAGTTGTCAAAGCTGCCGAATTTGGTGTTGATTGCGTCAGCCAATTCTCCGCTTGGAGCGCCGCCGCCGTTTGCACTCAGGATTTCCCAGAAGAGAGTGTGGTTAGCATGTCCACCACCGTTGTTGCGAACTGCGGTGCGGATTGCTTCTGGAACTGCATCCAAGTTCGCGATCAGCTCTTCGATGCTTTTCGCTTGTAGGTCAGCGTGACCTTCCAAAGCTGCGTTCAGGTTATTTACATAAGTAGCGTGGTGACGGTCATGGTGGATTTCCATGGTCAGCGCGTCGAAATGCGGTTCCAAAGCGTTAAATGCGTAAGGCAATGCAGGCAGTTGATGTGCCATAGTACAATCTCCTCCTTTTTGTATGTACCTCAATTTCATCTCAATTATAAACGATACCCCTTACTAATGCAACAAATCAGTCGGTAAAGTATATTAACAAGCTGTGCCAACCAACATTAACCTGTAAGTATAAGTCTTGCAATGAAACGGTGAAGTGCTAAACTGGAGATTGTTTGACTTTTACGGAAACGTGGGTGTACGAAATGGATTTAGATTTGACAACAGTGCTGCTATTGGCATTGTTCGGCTTTGTCGCAGCGTTTATCGACAGCTGCGTTGGCGGAGGCGGACTGATTTCGCTGCCAGCCTTGGTCGGTTTGGGCATACCGATGCATTTGGCCCTTGGCACGAATAAGCTTGCCAGTACCTTTTCATCCTTTACCAGTTCGGCCACATTTATTAGTATGGGCAAGTATGACAAAAAATTAATGCTGATGCTTTTTCCAGTTTCTTTCATTGGCTCGCTCATTGGGGCAAAAGCGGTGCTGTTTATTTCCGACTCCGTGCTTCGCACGCTGATCATTGTAATGCTCGCCGCGATTTTTGTTTATACGCTCATTAACAAAAAATTCGGCAAAGAGACGCAGTTTAAAGGGTTTACCAGCTTCACGCTGGGGCTCGGGATTCCTTTCGCGTTCATCATCGGGTTTTATGACGGCTTTTTTGGACCAGGCACCGGTTCATTCCTGATCTTCGTCATGGTGCTCTTGTTCGGCTACGATTTCGTCATCGGGGCCGGAAACGGACGCATTCTCAATTTTGCCAGCAATTTAGCCGCACTTTTACTCTTTTTATTCGAAGGCAAAGTATTGATCCTGCCAGGTCTTACGATGGGTGTTGCGATGATTCTCGGAGCGACGCTGGGGACACGGATGGCGGTAAAGACCGGAGTCAAATATGTGCGTCCGCTCTTCATGCTTGTGTCGATTACCTTGATGGGAAAAATGATTTATGAGTTAATTTGGAAATAGCTTTTTGCTGCTTAGCCACCTTTTCCTGCTGGGGAGGTGGCTTTTTTGTTTGGATGAGAAGTCAGGCTTTGGTGGAGGCGAGGGGATTTTCGGAAAAAAGCTCCACGGAAGCTCTGACGATGCCTGCTGAGGGTGGGAAAGACCGGCTCCGCGGAAAAAGGGAAACCGCGCCCCAAAGCCACACGCTGCGCGGCGGGTGTATCTCCACGATGATATGTGACGCGAAAGACGTTTCCCTTTTTCCGCTCCGCCTGGCGGGCATCGCCAAGGCTTCCGTTCCGCTTTTTTCCGAAAATCCCTTCACTGCAGCCGTGCTTCTCCGCTGCTCGGATATTGGGAGTTGTTGCTTCGGTTCCCTCGCGGCGTTACTCGAAGGTACAAAAACAACTTTGCGGTTTTTTTCACCTATGAGTATTCCTTTACTCCCATCGCTTCTGCGATTACCGCGAAATCGGTTTGATCAATTTCGAAGTGCCCTGTCCGGAAGCGATAGCCCCAGTTTCGGTTTTCTTTGGTGAAATTCATTTTGTGTAAGAGTGGATGAATCGGGGCTTCCGTGCATGCATAATAATGTATGTCGCGGCGGAAGGGAATGAAGGTTTCGCTCATTTGGTATTCGTATACGGAATCGTCTTTCACGTTTCCAATTGCGGTGAAAGCCTGAAGCGGTTCTCCGTTGGATAAGTCGGTTTTGGGTGAATAATAAATGAGCCAATCCCCTTGCCGCATCCGTTTCAATGGAGCGGCTTTTCCGTGGCAAAGCTGGGCGAACCCGCCTGCTACTCCTCTTGCGACATGCGATTTCGATACGACTCCGATCCAGTAACGCGTTTTGGGTGTTTCCATGCAGCATCCTCCTGCCTTACGTTTGAGATGTGTGCTTCTTGTATATTCATGATAACAGCACACTACTGACAGCGTATTGTCAGCAGCCAAACAGAAATTTCTCGATTGTATTAGGAAACCTGGCTACGCCGTGTTTTTTGGTGGAGCTGCGGTTGCATAAAAAAAACCAGCGCGGTTTTACCCGTACTGGTTGTTTCTTACACTCGTTCTTCTTTTGCAAAACACGCCGCAAGCGGCATTAATCGTCTTTTCCTTTGCGCTCCTTGATGCGGAGCACGATGCCGTCGATGATAATTCCCACGCCAAACAGATACACAGGGGCAGCAATCCTGAGACCAGTGCTGATCGGCGCATCTTTCATAAAGTAAACGATCAGGACACCCACAATAAACCCTATCATTGCGAAACGCAAACGGGTGGTTGCCACGCGAATCCCTCCGTTCGCCTATTTTGGGAACTTATTGGGCATTTTCATATTTTTCATGTTACGGCTCATCTGCTTCAGCTGTTTCTGGTTCAAATTCATGCCCATCGAGCGGGCCATGTTTTGAATTTGCTTTTCATCCATCTGCATGTTGGAAAGTTGTTTTTTCAAATAGTAGGTCGCTGCATAAAATCCACCAACAAGACCAATGATGAGCGTCACAATCGGAATGACCCAGTTCCACCACATACGTCACTACCAACCTTTCTGTTTGTCTTCCGATCAATTTTACCTTAAATCGCCGCAAGATTCCACGTCTATCTCATGAGCACCCTAGCTGTGCCAAGCTTTTGGGCGGAGCTGGTTGAACCGTCGTACAATTCGCCCCTTCATCCAATCATTTGCAAAGCTTTGCGCATATAAGTAGTACGAGGTGATCGTATGGCTCCAACAGTGATAATCGATCCCGGCCATGGGGGCATAGACCCTGGAGGCGGGACCAATGCGCTTTTTGCGGAAAAAGATTTGGTTTTGAAAATTTCGCTGTATCAGCAGCGCCGTTTCGCGGAACTGAACATTTCCGCCACCTTGACCCGCACAACCGACCAAACGCTGGAAAGCGAAGCACGAGCAGCACTTGTCAAAAGCAGCGGCGCGCGCTTCTGTCTTTCCAATCACATCAATGCAGGTGGAGGGCAAGGAGCAGAGCTGATCTACTCCATTTACGGAACCGCGGCTTTCCCCCGCGCGATGGCACTTGAGCTGCAAGCGGCAGGCATGGCGGTCCGGCGCGTTTATACGCGCACCTACCCTGGCAATGCCAAGCAAGACTACTACTTCATGCACCGTGATACGGGCAATGTCGAGACGGTCATCATTGAATACGGATTCGCAGACAATGCACAAGATGCCCAATTGCTCAACACCAAATGGCAAAGCCTTGCCGAAGCGGTCGTGAAAGGCTTCTGTACCTACAACAAGCTGCCCTACACACCGCCGAAAATCCAAGCGCCCCCAACCGATACACCAGCGCCTTCCACTCCGGGCACCGGACAGCCCAACACACCGGCGGCTGATTGGAAACAAGAGGCGGTTGAGTGGCTGTATGAGCAAGGTCTTTTAACCGATGCAACCTGGCGCAATCAAATCGATCAGCCTCTTCCGCTGTGGGCGGAGGCGATTTTGCTGCGCAGATTGTATGAAAAGCTTACGAACCGGGATGAAGCTTGAGTTCCGCTTGCATCCGCTCCCTGCAACGAGTCAGCGGCGTATCGGTTTGCCCTGAATAATTTTCGGCCGCTTTGACACTTACCAGCTCATTGTCCGGAAAGCGATATGCCGTCAGCTTGCCACCGAAAACGCAGCCTTGGTCGATGTTCAACGTGTTGTTTTTCCATTCCGGTTCCAAACGAGGGTCGTGCCCCCACACGATCAAACAGCGCTGCGACTTCCGTTCATTCGCCCATTCTTTGCGGATCGGCCGGCCATCCGCTGCGACTCCTGCGATATCGCCATAGCGGCAGTACGTTTGGACAGCTGACGACTCTCTGCCGATATAATCATCGCGGATTCCGGCATGGACGGCCACCGCCACGATTTCGCCGTTCCGCTTTAACATGATATGCGACGGAGAGGTCAGCAGCAATTTGCGCGAGGCCTCTTTTAGCTCGTCCGCTTTCTTTTTCCCGAATTCGGCCTCATACTGCCTGAACTCTTCCGCCACTTTTTCATCACCATGCGCCAACGTTACCGCTCTGCCATCCAGCCAGCGTGCGATTTTCCATCCGTGATTGCTGTCCGTCATCTCAGCCAAGCCCGCTGCGATATGCCGCACAAAAAACTGCAGCAATTGTAGCGATTCCGGTCCCCGACTGGTAATGTCTCCGAGCGAAAGCAGTTTGCGCCCTTGTGGATGCCGGTAATAGCCATCCTTCTCTACATACCCAAGCAAACCTAGCAATTGTAAAAATTCCTGATAGCAACCGTGAATATCGCCGACTATATCAATTCCACGATCGACCTGCATGGTTTTGGAGCGCTTCTCCACCCTTTCTCTCATCGTATCACCCCTTCATTCCATCCGTTTTTTTCCTATTTCTATTAGAATCACCAATTTCACCTATGGCATACCTATTACCCCTTTGTAAAAAAACGAAACCAAGGAGCTGGCCCCTTGGTTTATCCGTTCAAATTATGCTTATGTACATAGATGGCCGCTTGCGTACGGTCTTCTACACCCAGTTTGGACAAAATGTTGCTGACATGCGTTTTTACAGTCTTGATCCCGATAATCAGCTCGTCGGCGATCTCTTGGTTGGATTTCCCTTGTCCGATCAATGTAAGCACTTCCAGCTCACGAGGCGTCAACTGCTCATGAGCAGCCGCTTCCTGGCCTTGGCGAAAGCGCGCCATGATTTTGCCGGCCACGCGTGATTCCAGCACAGGCTCACCCGCGGCTGCGGAACGGATTGCCCGGGCAATTTCAACCGCACGTGACGTCTTGAGCAAATAACTGAACGCGCCCGCCTCAATGACAGGGTATACTTTTTCATCATCAATGAAACTCGTCAGAACGATCACTTTGGTGCCCGGGCAGATTTCACGAATCCGGCGCGTAGCCTCGACGCCGCCGATGCCTTCCATCACCAGATCCATCAGGATGACATCCGGCTCCAGCTGCTTGGCCAGCTTCACGCCTTCCTCGCCGCTGCCGGCTTCCGCCACCACTTCAATATCTTCTTCCGTCGAAAGATAGGCAGCTAGTCCCATCCGCACCATTTCGTGGTCATCCACCAACATCACTCGAATCATTCGCTTCCCTCCGCCGCCTTTGTCTCCACATAATTCATCGGTTCCATCAACGGGATACGCACTTCCAGCTGCGTCCCTTTTCCAATCGCGCTGTATATTTCCAGCGAACCCCCGACCTCGGCGACTCGCTCACGAATGGAAACGAGTCCGTAGGAGGTCATCTTTTCGCCATCGGTGTCGAAGCCGACGCCATCATCGGTAATCCGCAGCCTGACCTGTCCTTGAAGCGTGAACAGCTTGACCTCAATATGGTCAGCGCGGGCATGCCGCAGCGTATTGGACAACGCCTCCTGCAAGATGCGGAAGAGATGGTCCTCGATCCCGCTTGACATACCGTCGATCTCTTCTAGCTCCCAAGTGATCTTGAGCAGCTGCTTTTGTTTCAATTCCTCTAATAGCTCAACGACCGCTTCGCCCAACGATTTGTCTTGCAGCGTAGCAGGGCGCAAATGCAGCAGCAATGCCCTCATCTCCGTCTGCGCGGCGGAAGCCATCTCTTCCACCAATTCGATCTGTTGGGCGGCGCGGGCCGGATTTTTCTCCATCAATCGTTTGATCGCCGCGGTTGTCATCGCAATCGCAAAAAGCTGCTGGCTCACCGCATCGTGCAGCTCTCGTGCAAGTCTTTGCCTTTCTTCAACCACCGCCGCTTGGCGCAATTGTTCCCCCAAGGCAGCATTATGATTGGAAAGGCGCTGGAGCGACACTACTTGTTCCTCCCACTTAGCGGCAAGGCGATTAAATGACCAACCGATATCCCCCAGCTCATCAGCCCCCAGCTCGGGCACACGGTAGGAAAGCGTACCACGCTCCAGGTTCATCGCTGCCTCCCAGAGGGCATTCAACCGTTTCTTCAGCAAATTCCCTACAACATATCCGCTGATGACACCTAAAATACCTGCAAAAATAATAGCAGCAACAAAAAAGATCAATAAATATTTCCAATCAAGCCCGAATGGCACCCGTATGCCTAAATAAAGAAATAGCCAGTCAGCCGCTTGCCCATAGCTGCCAAGCCAATAAATGCTAAGCCACAATAATCCCAAAACAATGACGACAGTACCTACTGCGAGGGTTAAGCCCTGCTTGACGAAGCTCCATTGGATACTTGCCAGCCTTCGTTGCGTCTGCATGAACAAGTACCCCCTAGATGTATTTCACATCAATATCGCCAACGTGCAGCGATAAGATTAATTTCACTTTGCGAGGAGCCGTATCAAAATGCTCGGAACGCATCATCACTTGCCGATTCAAACCTCCCTGACGGTGGCCGAATACTTCCAGGTCCCCAATTGTCACCGATGCGTTGACCGAAACAGGCAAATCGACCGGCACATAAATCGTCAGGTCGCCGACCCAGCCTTTCACGATCAGCAGCGTCTCCTCCTCCGGAATAAGCGCCCGCGACAAATCGATCACAACGTCACCGATTCCGTGCCAAATATGCAAATTGGTCAGTTCAAAGCGACCGGAAGTCAGATGAAAATCGCCGATGAACGTGCTTCGCGTCTCCGCTTGCCGGAAAATCGGCCCTTGCCATTCATCGCTTGCCTTCCTGTTTATCGGCGGAAATGAGCCAAATGACGGCTGCTCGGTTTGCTGCTCGGTTTGCTGTTCTGTCTGACCGAAATCTTTCGGCAAACTCTTTCCACGCTCACCATTGCGGTAGCGAATGAGCCGATAGCCCAGATAAATGAACAGAAGCGGAAATATCAAGTCAAATGCGTCCACATGCAGCCATTCATCCAATGCAAAAACCGCACCCAGTCCTAACAGTACGCCTCCGAAAATACGGCGATTCGCTGTCCACAGCCTCATGCCGAAATAAAAGAACAGGAACGGCCAAAGCATGAAAATGCTGAAATGGATGAGTTTCAGGCTGTCGAGAAAGAGTCCGATGCCGGCCGCGATTATGACCAATCCGGCAACAATTGTATTCACGCGCGATTGTTTCACATGTGTCTCCTCTTTCTACTCATCTAAAGTCATTTTGGTTTCGCATGCTTGCGACAAGTATAAACAAACGCAGGCGGAATGTTGAACGGCGTAAACCCGACCTCCACTTGTTCAAACAAGCTGCTAAGCATCCCTTTCATCTGCAAGGAATACTGATACGTGACAAAAACGCCATCGTCGTCCAACGAATCCATAATTGCCTGCAAAATCTCATTGCGCAGCTGCTCCGGAAATACGGCAAATGGCAAGCTGGATACGATCGCGTCCACTTTGGCCAAGCCTTGCTCTTGCAAATAATCACGCAGTTTCTGCGCCTCATCTTCAACAATAAGCCCTGGAAAACGGCTGCGCAAAATCTCTTGGAACTCTGCGTCTCGCTCAATGACGAAAAAGGTGGCATCGGGTCGTTTTTTTTGCAGGATATCCTTGGTGAATACGCCTGTACCCGGTCCCAATTCCACGATTGCTCGTGCCTCATCCCACTGCACTGCCTCCATCATACGCTTGCTTAGAAACCGGGAACTCGGAATCACGCTCCCGACTTGATTCGGTTGGGAGACAAAACGCCTCAAAAACAAGATGAAGTCTGTCACCTTTTTACGACCTCCTAGGGGAAAAGCAGCTCGCGAATCGCAAGCTGCTGTTAACTTTCAAGCTGTAACTATTAACTATTCAACACTTAGCTTTCTTTTCCCTGTACCGTTGCAGACTCAATTTCGGCTTTTTGATGATGAAGCTTTTCTTTGCGCAGGGCCAGCTCAGCCGCAATGTCATCGATCTCTGTGTTTTTGAAACGATCGTCGATGGCATCGAACCCCAGCTTCGCCGTTCTCCATTGGCCGCTCATTTCCGCTTCGGCCTCCATACGCATTACTTTTTCCTCCATACGAATGAAGCCTTTGCTCGCATTATCGTTGCACATCCCAGTGATCGCTTCATTGACCTGCTTATGGGTGCGTGCCACTTGCGCTCTAGACATCAGCGTGAATTTTTTCGCACGCATTTTATAAAATTCGTCTTTCAGCTCGGCGAGCTTCTCGCGCATTTGCTGTGCAGCTTCAGCAGCTGATTTAAAGAGGGTTTCATATTCTTGTGCACGGGATTCGTGCAGCTTTTTGTCAACAAGTGCGCGGCGCGCCAATTCGTCATCGTTCGTCGAGAGAGCCAGTGTCACTTGACGGTCGCGTTTTTCCACGATTGCGTTGGCTTCTTCCCATTGCTGGCGGAAACGTTTTTCCAGAGCGACCTGACGGGCTACCGCCACTTCCACCTGTCCAATCTCCGTTTCCATATCTCGCATATATTGATTCAGCATGACGATCGGATCTTCCAGAGAATCCATAACCTCATTGACAGAAGCTACCGTTAACGTGCGCAATCTTTTAAAAATACCCATTGTGAATTCCTCCTTGTACTATACCATTATTGGTTTGATTGTGAAAAACATCTTGCTCTTTTTTCTGATTTAGGATTTCTTTTGTTTCCATTCCCGCTCAAAACGGTCCAGTTCATCTTGCTTCAATATCGACTGCGCCCAATGGCGCTCTGCCATGCTAACCGCTTCGGGCGGTTGGTGCTTGTGACTTTTCAACAAGCGGAAGCCGGCGTAAATGATGGCTACTGCCACTAAGCTGGAAAACAGCAAGTTCAGTTTGCCAATCAGCATCAAAAGGCCGAACAGGAAAACGAATATCCCCCATCCTTTTGAGTTAGCCGGCTCGGTGGAAATGATTTTCTTCGCACCGTAGACCATTAACAGTCCGGGAATAAACACCCTCATGATCGTTCCAAAGTGGATACCCAGCTGATCGAATACGAGCATGATCCCTACGATGAGAAGAACCAATCCGAGAAGTATCTTCCCAGACCGCTCACCCATGATCCATCCCTCCATGATTGTGGTGGTGTTGCTTATGTGTTTATTGTAGACGGGCGGCGTGCTCTGAATAACGGGCGTGCGATTGGTTTTTGCCTCAGCCTTGAGACGGAGCTGTCCTCCTGCTTTTTGGTTAGCAGGGCAGCAGTGTTTGTCTGCTAATAATGAAGGAACGCACAACGGATTCGGCTACAACGGTCGAATTCTACGTGAATTTGCAAAAGAATCGCTCACGTACGCAGTCGATCGGGGAAAGTTTACAATATATTGTGACGAATTTGTGAACAAGGAGATAGAAAAGAGGAATTTGTCTAATTTCCTCGAATTGGGTATAGTATGCGTGTTAAAAAATCTAATAGTAGGCCGAATTCCGACATGTTCGGAAGCGGGGGAACCAATTTTTTGGGGTGAATAGCTGTGTTTTTCTCACGGCTTAGGGCAACCTTTCTGACCGAACCCTTCAGCTAACCTCGTAGGCTCAAAGAGAGGAGCAGCTTCAGTTGCGTAAGTTGTTTTGTAGCTTTTTGATTTTTGGCCTGCTTGTAGTAGGTGCAGGTGCGGCGTACGCCCAAAGCAATCCTTTGACAGATACTGTCAAAGATTTGTACGGCACTCCCTACAAGGCCTCCGGCACTACCCCAAAAGGATTTGACTGCTCCGGTTTCACACGCTACGTCTTTGATGCGTTAGGTGTAGATTTGCCTCATTCTTCAGCTGCTCAGTACGAGGTTGGAACTAGCGTTGCCAAGTCCAATCTGCAACCAGGCGATCTGGTATTCTTCCAGACCAATGGCCGCAGCGTTTCTCACGTAGGCATCTACATAGGTGACAACACATTTGTTCACTCCGAGTCCAGCCATGGCGTCATGAACACCAAGCTGGATGAAGCTTATTGGAAAAAGCGCTTTGTCGGCGCAAAACGTGTAGAAATTCCTGCACTGATCGCCGCTAAAGAAGAGTCGAATAACAAAAAAGTTGTGCAAGCCGCTTCGCTCGAGACAAAACCAACGCCTAAAAAGAAATAGACGAAATGATTTTTATGAAGTCAGGGATATCGATCTCTGGCTTTTTTTGGCCCCTATTAGTACCAGCTATCAAGATTTGCTAGTAAATCCTTCTATATGCAGTGCAGAATCCGCAACAACCATGCTATGATAGGAGCACAAGCTTACCAGAAAAAAAGATTTGATCAGTTTTGGGGGTGTCTTTGATGAAAGAGACAATTATGATTGTTGATGATAACCAGGAGATATTCGAACTGCTGCAAGATATTTTGGAAAACGAGGGCTATGAGGTCGTATGGGCGGAAAATGGCGAGCAGGCTCTTGTCAAGCTGGAAGCCGACGCCCAGCCCAACCTGATTCTTCTCGATATCATGATGCCGCACATGAGTGGTTACGAATTGTGTGCCCAGATTCGCCGTGAACGGGACATGCCGATTATTTTCCTCAGCGCAAAAGGAAAACCGGTCGATAAGGTCGTCGGCCTGGAGATTGGCGCTGATGACTATATTACGAAGCCATTTGACGCGGAAGAGCTGCTCGCGCGAATCCGTGCGCACCTGCGCCGCTACGAGCGGATTCGCAAACAGACGCAGGAAGAGCAGCCGCCAAAAGAGACAGCTTCCCCGGCGATTACCGTCCTCCGCTTTAAAGGCTTGGAAATCCACAAGGAAACGTACTCCGTCTACATCGGTGAGCAGAAGGTAGAGCTGTCAACAAAGGAGTTCCAGCTTCTGCTGTTTTTGGCAGAGAACGCTGGCATCGTCTTTACGCGAGAGCAAATCTATGACCGTGTCTGGGGCTATGGGTATGGTTCGCTCAATACCGTCACCGTCCACATCAAGAATCTGCGCGAAAAGCTGGAAGTCGAACGCACGTTTATTAAAACCCAGTGGGGTACCGGCTATGTATTTATCGGGGAGCGCCTGTAGCGATGACCATCGGGAAACGGCTGTTCCTTTCCTTTTTGGCGGTCATTGCCCTCAATTTGCTGAGCTACAAGTTCATCTTTGAAAATATCATCGTCGAGCAAATCAAAACCGACCGCCACGAGCAGTTCAAGCAAGAAATGGATGCAGCCGCGAAAGTGCGTTTGAATCAGCTGTTGCGCAGCTATCATTTCAAAGATCCGGTGGAATCGCGGGAAATTTCCGAACAACTGCCGGATGACATGATGTATGTGATCACCATAGAGGACGGACGGGGCAACACCATGTATACCAAGGAGTCGGAAGCCTACAGACTCAAGAAAGACTCCAGCAAAAAAGTCGTGTCCGAGTACCACTTTGAACACGACTCCACATCACTCGGAACTACCATCATCCGTTTCTATACCGACGATTCCGATATTCTTGCCACCAAAGGCGTCACGATGGTGGTCATCTATATTTATGGCAGCGTGATCATCGTCGGACTGCTGCTTATTTTCATGCTGGTGCGCTGGATCTTGCGGCCGGTCAACGAGCTCTCTGTCCTGACGCAGGACATCAAGGCGGGGAAGCGGGAAGTCTCCTTCTCGTATAAGGCCAACGACGAATTCGCAGCCTTGCTCCATTCGTTCGCCGACATGGTCGAGCAGCTCCGCATTTCCGAGGATCGGCAGCAGGAGCTGATTGCAGCGATCGCTCACGACTTCCGCACGCCGCTCACCACGATCAAAGGCTATGCTTCCTATATCGCGTCCGGCCGGATTACAGATATCGAACGCATCCGCAGGCAAATGGGCAAAATCGAGCAAAAAGTCGGCGATCTCGACGAGCTGCTCGATGAGCTGCAAGACTACTCGCGCTTGAGCAATGAGCTACCGCTCACGACGAATCGTTTCCGCCTGCATCATTTCATGCGCCAAATTAGCGAGGAATATAAAACAAAAGTGCGCGATGCGGGTCTGCATTTTCACAGCAAAATTCGCGTATCCCCGGAGCTGCATATCGAGGCCGACGAATTCAAGCTGAGACGCGTCCTGCAAAATTTGTTAAACAATGCGATCTATTACAACAAGCCGGACGGCTCTATCCTCCTCACCTGCGACCAGCGCGATGGCCAGGTCGTCATTTCGGTCATCGACAAAGGAGAAGGGATTGCCGAGGACGAGCTGCCGAAAATTTTCACCAAGTTTTATCGCGCTGAAAAATCACGGAACCGCAATAATGGCGGAACCGGCCTGGGCCTGACGATTTGCCAGAGCATCATCGAACGGCACCAAGGGCAGATTACCGTCACCAGCGAGTTGGGCAGAGGAAGCTGCTTCACGGTTTCGATTCCGATCCATCAGTAGGTTGGAAAAATTCGGACAAAAGCTTTATGAACGTTTATATTCCTTTCACACACAGTTTATTTTTCGTTGCTATAGTATTCAGTAAGGAAGCTACTTTTCAATGCAATTGTTAATAACCCCCCATATAGACTTACCAAGCGGCCCGTTGCCGCCTGGTAAGCTTTTTTTTGCTGTAGCAAAGGACTATCGTTTATGAATGGTCATTTTCATGCCGTTTTTCGGACGCAAGGTCACGACCGGTTCCGGGATCGCCGCTGGCTCATTTTCACCCCGACTGATGCGGAATCGTTGACCGATCGTCGCCAAAAGCAGCGCCGACTCCATCAGTGCGAAGTTGTTGCCAATGCAGATTCGCGGCCCGCCGCCAAACGGAAAATAGGCGAATTGCGGGTTACGCTTGAGCAATTCGCCGCCATCAAATCGCTCCGGCTTGAAACGGTCGGGCTCGTCATAGAAGCGTGGATCTCTGTGCATGACGAACTGGCTCATCATGAGAATCTCGCCTGGCTTAAAGTGATAGCCGCCGATCTCGACATTCTCGACTACCTCCCGATTGATCATCCAAGCCGCCGGATACAGGCGCATCGATTCCTGCACGATTTGATTCACATACGGCAAGCTCGGAATGTCGTCCACCGTTGGCTCGCGCCCTTCCAGCACTTCATCAAGCTCCTGATGGAATCGAGCCTCCACCTCGGGATGCTGCGACAGCAAATACCATGTCCAGGAAAGCGTATTGGCTGTCGTTTCATGGCCCGCTACGAAAATCGTCATGACCTCATCGCGCACCTGTTTGTCAGACATGCCAGTTCCATCTTCTTCATCGCGCGCTGCCAAAAGCATTGCAAGCAAATCGGTATGCTCCGCTCCCTCAGGTTCATTGCGCCGATCTTCAATGATGGCGTAGATCGTCTTGTCCAGCAGCTCGGAGGCCTGTTGGAAGTCGCGATTGCCTTTGGTCGGGACTTCCAGCGGAATATCGAGCACAGAGGTTGCCTTTTTGCTGATGTACTGCAATCCCACCTCGATGGCATGGCCGATCTCATCCGCATTGCTGCTGACATTCGCGCCGAACATCGTGCGCGTGATGATCGCCAAGGTCAAACGCATCATTTCATGGTGGATGTCCAACAATTCCCCGTCTTTCCACGCTTCGATATGGTTGACGGCTTCTTCCACCATGATGTCTCCGTAACCGGCGATGCGATCGCGATGGAACGCCGGCTGCATCAATCTCCGCTGCCGCAAATGATCTTTGCCCTCGTTCGTAAGGATTCCTTCTCCTACAACCAGCTTGGCTACCTGCAGCCCTTTCGCTTTTTTGAAGTGGGCCTGTTTGGCGACCAAGATTTCCTTGATATACTCCGGGTTGCTAATCAAATAGGCATGACGGCTCGGCCCCATGCGGATGTGGGCCACATCGCCATATTCACTCGCGGCGCGAGTCAAAAATGAGAGCGGGTCCTTACGGAAGGCCAGCAGATTGCCCGAGAGCGGCAGCCCGCGCGGTCCTGAAATTTGTGTCGTCAAATGTTTCGCCTCGCTTTTTATTGGGGGTGATCTCCTTCTTTAGTATCCTTTTCCCCTTTACGAATGATGCATGGCGAGACAGACTGCAATCGTGGTGAGCATTCGTGAAAAAAAATAAAAACAGCCAACCGAAATCGGCTGACTGCTTGGGAACAAAATCGCGTTATAAGTGCTTGATGACCTAGTTGTTGCGAGCGGCTGTCATCGTGCCAACGAATGCAAATGTCATGGTGAGAACCAGGAAAAACATGCCTTCCAGTGTCATTGCTCCTCACTCCTCTTTCACATAAGCTCAAGCGCCTCGCTGCTTGATGTGTTTATCTTACCACTAAAAAAGGAGTCACAACGTGGCGATATAAGGCGAAATTTTTACACAAAAGTGAACGAATTGTGTCAGGAGGGAGGGGGGATGGCAAAGCTTTTTGTGGAGACGAGGGGATTTGCGAAAAAAGAGGTGGCTGTCGCTGTGGCAATGCCCGCAAGGGTGTTTGCAAGGCCGGCTCCGCAAAAAAGCGGAACCGCGCGCCAAAGCCACACGCTGCGCGGCGGATGTATCTCAGGGATGCTGTGACGCGCGAAAGCCGTTCCGCTTTTCTGCTCCGCCTCTGCTGGCATCGCCAAGGCTTTCGCCCCCTCTTTTTTCACAAATCCCTTAGCTGCACCAAAAGCATGCCGGGATGAGGAAATTAAAAAAGAAAAATGACGGGTTGGCTACGCCAATTTTTTTGTGTGGGCTATACCAGGTAGTTTTTAAAAAAGCAGCTCCCGGTGGGTCTTTATCCATTGAGAGCTGCTTTTGTGTTATTCAATAATTGTTTGCTGATAAGCTGGTTTTGACCATAACCCGATCTGTTCACCATTTACGCCCCAGACGGTCCCTGTTTCGGTCGGATGCGTGATGAGATGGAGCACGAGACGGGCGACGTCTTCCGGTTGGCCGATGCGCCAATAGTCGGGAAGTTCTTCACCTTTTGCTCGTGCTGCAGCTTCCGCCTTTTCTACATGCGGGCGGGTCATGTCTGTCAGGGCGGCTGGGGAAATGGCGTGCACGCGGATGCCTGCTTGTTGCCACTCTTGTGCCAGCGTGTAGGTCATCGCCAAAATCGCGCCTTTTGCGGCAGCGTAATTCAGCTGGCCAACGACGCCATGCAAGCCTGCCAGCGAGGTCATGTTGATGATGACGCCACCTGTGCCCACTTCTTTTTTGGCTTGCAAAAACGGTTGCGTGCAAGCAAACGTTCCTTTCGCATGGACGGCGAGGACTCTATCCCAGTCTTGCTCGTCCAGCTTGTGGCTCATCCGGTCGGCGACGATGCCGGCGTTGTTGACCAAATAGTCGATGCGCCCGAAAGCGTCGAGCGCCGCTTGGGTCAGTTTTTTGCCTGTCTCCATCTCTTCGACCCGACCGGTAACACCGACTGCCAAGCAGCCCGCTTCCTTGATTTCGGCCACGGTTCGATTCACGCCTTCTTCCGTCGTTCCGTTGACGACGACCGCAATGTTCGCCTGGGCCAAGCTGGTTGCGATTGCATGCCCGATTCCTCTCGTAGAACCCGTAACGATCGCGGCTTGGACGCACCTATCGTTCATTTTCCCGCCTCCCCTTTTGCTCGAAAAACAAGTCACGCAGCTTCCTCTTATCCGTTTTGCCCGCTGCATTGCGCGGCAGCTGTGGCACGATCCAATATTCATCCGGCCTTCTGGCACGGGCGAAGCGATGCTGTAGTACAGCTGCAAGACGAGTGTTTTCTGGGTCCTCACCGTCAGCGTCCTGCCTGTTTGCAAGGATAACCGCCGCGATAATCCGTTCACCGAGCACCTGATCCGGCACGCCGAACACGGCCGCTTCGCTAATCGCTTCGTCGGCAACCAACGCCCGCTCGATTTCAGCGGGATAAAGGTTCACCCCTCCGCGCACGATCACGTTCTGTTTTCGCCCAACCAAATGCAAGCAGCCCGCTTCATCGAGATAGCCGAGATCGCCCACTGTGTACCCTCCCACAGTCGGCTGGATAAACGGCGGCGCCTGCGCATGTCCGTAGCTTTGCGCGACCATCGAGCTTTTCACATGTACACCACCGATCTCGCCTGTCTTGAGTAGTTGCCCCTGCTCGTCACGAATGGTCACCTCTACGCCGGGAAACGGCCGCCCGACGCTGCCAGCCTCGCCGCTATTCTGTCCGTGGCGAATATAGCTGACGAAGCTGATCTCTGCGGCGCCATAATATTCGTACAAGCTGCTGCCAGGAAAGGCTTGCAGCCATTTGTTCGCGAGCTCGAAAGACAGCTTGTCTCCCGCCGAAATGAACGTTATGTTTTCGTCCGTGAAAGGTTCGGTTCCTCTGCCTTGCTCGATCATGGCCAAAAGCTTGGCATACATCGCTGGAACCATAAAGCATGCCGTCACCCCGCCGGACTGCAAATGCTCGAGCACCGCATGGCTGTGAAAGCGCGTCATCAGCACGACCTCGCCACCCTCATGCAGCACTTGCAGCGCAGCGATCAACGTGGCTGAATAATGCAGCGGCCCCGGCAGCAAGATCATGTCTTGTCCACCTGTTCCGAAAGCCTCCTTCATCCTGTAAAAGCTCTCCACCCATGACCGGTGGGTGCGCAAAATGCCTTTGGGCATGCCTGTCGAACCGGAGGAAACCGCCATGTAAAAAAGCTGCTCTGGATCGAGTTCAGGCTGGTTTTCTTGCTCATTGCATGAGGTAGCTTGGCTAAGCAAGCCCGGTTCTGCCTCTAGCACCACCGATAAGTCCAAATGTTCCCGCCAATCCACAAGCTGATCATTTGGCAAGTCGGCTGGCAGCGGGACCGCAATGGAACCAGCCAGCACGGCACCATAAAAACAGGCGATAAACGATGCTCCGTTTTCAAGCTTGATCCCGATACGCTGTCCGCCCAGCTTTTGCGCTCGAATCCATGTGGCGACCTGTATGTTCCTCTTGAGCAGCTCGCCATAGGTGACTCGCGTTTGCTCGACCCGGATGGCGCACGCGTCCGCGTTTTTGCGTGCCTGCCTCCAAAAACCGCTGGCAATCGTCTCCTGTTGGGACTCCGCTGTGGTACGTACATCACCATTGCTCACGCGTATTCCCCCCGCTCAAACAAAACGGCAAGCCCCATTCCGCCGCCTATTCCAAGTGTCGCCAAGCCGTATTGTCCGCCCGTGCGCCGCATCCCGTGCGCGAGTGACACGACCAAGATCGTGCCTGATGCCCCGTACGGATGGCCCAAAGCGAGCGCACCGCCATCACGATTGATTTTTTCATGGGGGATCGCCAGTTCATTGACGCAGGCGAGCACCTGCGAAGCAAACGCTTCATTGAACTCCACCCGATCAATGTCACCGATCACAAGGCCGTTGCGGTCAAGCAGCTGGCGCACCGCCGGAATCGGTCCAGTGCCAAGCAAGTTCGGGTCGACACCGCATGCCACACTGTCTTTGTAGACTAGCATCGGGGCGATGCCCAGCTGTGCCGCCTTCTGCGCCGACATTACCACGACGAGCGCAGCGCCGTCATTGATGGGACAAGCATTGCCCGCAGTAACGGTGCCGCCCTCGCAAAACACCGGGCGCAACCGGGCCAATTTTTCCATGCTGCTGTCCGCCCGTGGGCATTCATCCGCTGTCACATCTCCGGTTGCAAGCCGGAAGGGAAGGATTTGGTCGCGATATGCTCCGCCTTGCAATGCGGCGAAGTAGCGCCGATGACTCTCCAGTGCCCAGCGATCCTGTTCCTCTCGCGCAATTCCGTAGTGCAGGGCGACATTCTCGGCGGCTTCGCCCATCTCCGGGTCGCCCACAGCATCGGGTGAAAATCTCGCTCGCCCATACAAACGGGGGAGCCGTCCGTATAAGTTACTCGGTTTTTCCATTTTCCACGGCGCTCTGCTGGTGCTCTCTACTCCACCTGCCAAAAAAATGTCGCCAGCGCCCGCCTGCACGAGCCGACAGGCAAGCTGGACAGCTTCCAGGCCTGAGCCACACTGTCGATCGACTGTCACGCCTGGTACGGTCACAGGCAATCCCGCCTCCAATGCGGAAAGCCTTGCCAGATTACCACCCGGGCCGATGACATTGCCCAGTATCACATCGCTGATCGCCTCACCGTCCAGCTTGCACGCCTGAACAGCGTCTTCAATCAGCGCCGCAGCTAGCTCATGCGGCTCGATGTCTCGCAGCACACCGCCGACTTTGCCAATTGGTGTCCGCTTTGCGTACACTATAACAGGTGTTTGTAGGTGCATGTTTCAATCCCCTCCCTCTCATCGCTACTACATTCTTTAGAATCGTTTCTTTACATGGAAAAAGGAAGGCTCGCCCGAAGCAACCCTTCCCTGATCATTTATAATGTTTGCCCGCGCTGTTCGCTAAATCGGTCAGAAGGCGCAGCTACCTGTATCAGTGGGTAAGCATAGCGCAGACGCACCGCGATCACCGCTGCCACAGCTGCTTTCAACAAATCGCCTGGCAGGAAAATCATCGACTTGATGGCGACGGTGTAAAACGGAACGCCGGTCAATGCCGCTTGGTAAGCCATGCCGATCACGTAAACAACCACGATGCCGCCCAAAATATTAAACAAAATCACTTTCCACGTGCGCAGCGAATACCAGCTTTTTTCCACCATATATCCGATCAAATACGCAGCCAGCGGCCAGCTCAACACCCATCCCCCGCTTGCTGAAGCAAAAACGCCGATTCCTCCACGGCCCCCTGCCAACAGCGGAACGCCCACAGCGGCCAATGCCACAAAAGCAGCGACTGAAAGCCCACCGAGCCTCGCCCCAAGAAGAGCGCCTGCCAGCATAATCCCCAACGTCTGACCGGTAATCGGTACTTCATTAAACAAAGGAAACGATATTTTTACCAAGCCCAGTGCCGCTATAATCGCCATCATGAGTGCGGCCATCACCAAATTGCGTGTGCTCACAATCCATCACCCTACTCCTATTATGTAATGAGTGCCATTCATCAGCTTGCACTCTTAGGGTAAGGGAGAGAGAATGCTTTTGTCAACCGATTATATTTTTAGGTTAACAAAAAACAACGCTATTCTGGACTATAACAGTTCTTTCAGCTTTTTCATTGATAGAAAACAGTGATCCAGCAAATCACGCATATCCTGGATGTTTCCTTCATCAATCTTGCGGAGGAAATCCAGCGTAATCGTATCCTCAAACTGCTCAGGCGGCCACTGTCTTGACCCGCTATCGATGGGCGCCATGAGCTGCTGACTGATTTGCGGCCGGTTCCCCCAGATTTCGTTCAAAATCGCATCGATGGCTTCGGTTTCTCGCACGACTTCCCGCACGCGCATTTTGAATGTGATACAGATGGTACAGCCGATATGATCCGTCAGCGATTTTTCGAGCTGTTCGCTTGCGATGTCCGCCAATGACGTCTTGAGCTTCACGTAAGCCATGACTTTATCGGCCGGGTCGATCAGCACATCGTCGGCCAGGCAAAACTCAATTTGAAACGAGCGGTGAAATGCAGCCAAATCTGCCAGATCATTGCGTCCGGTCACGAAAATCACATTGTCGAAGTCGGCGTCGTATACGGCCCCCTCCAGCACCACCTTCAAATTGTCAAACACGGTCGGGTGAAACATTTCTTCTCCTCCATCCTCATTCGAAACACTACTTCCTATCATGCGCTTTTTTTCCGCCAAACGCAAAATGGAATCAGCATTCCTGAACACAACAAAACCACTCGCCTCCATTTGAGAGCAAGTGGTTTTTCATTCATTTGGCCCGATCTTATTTTGTATTTGCAATCACGTATTCCTTCTCTTGGCAAGTGAAGCACTCGTTCATGTACGCTTCCGCCTGCTCCATAATCACTTCACCACAAGCAGCGCAGCATTTCGGTTGTAAATTACGAAAGAATGTAGAAACAGGTGTCATAGTACAGTCCCTCCAGTTATCTTGTTGTTATGATTGTATTATAACAAGTATCATCCCGTAAATTCTTGTTGTAATACATTTACGGCCATTTTGCAGAAAATTCATCGATTTCCTTCAAATCGCTCGTTCTTTCTTTGTTTCTCACTGTATCGGACTATTTTTTACCTGTTCTACTACAATCTATCCCCACATCCCGATGCAAATAATGCCAACCGTGATGACCGCCGACATCATCACCCGCTTCAAGCCTTGCTGTTCTTTTAAAATATAAATGCCAAACAGCGTGCCGAAGACGGTCCCGATCTCACGCACCGGCGCGATGTGGGCGAGCGGTGCCATCTTCATGGCAAGAAGAAATAAGAGATACGATGTCGGTGACATGATCGCCCCCAGAATAATCGTCTTCTTGTTCACCTGCCACTCCCGGCGCAGCTCCTCCTTTGATTTCAGCGAAACCCAAGCAAATGCAACGACGAAGCCAAGATTGGAGATTTCCAGTACCGTCAGCGGCGATAAGTATTGCAGGGTGACTTTATCCCCCAATACGTAGCCAATTGTGCTCAAGCCAACCAGAAACGCGAACAGGATCGCTTTATACGACAAAGCGTCCATCTTCGATGTGCCCAACCCGCTGATGATCAACAGCCCGCCCGTCACACAGGCAAGCCCAACCCATCCGAATAGCGACAAGGATTCACCAAATAGCAAGATTCCGACAATCGGGACAAAAAAGGCGGACGTTCCCCGGATGATCGGATACACCTGGGACAAATCACCGAATTGGTAAGCTTTGGACATTAAATAGACATAGGCCAACTGAGAAAAAAAGGAGAGCAGCACGTAATACACGACTGGGGTTTGCAGCGCATTGGTGAACAGCTCCACGGCGACAAACGGAAACAGTGCAGCAACGGCAAGGACGTGGATGGACCAGAGAAACACCTGCTTGTTCAAGCTCCTTTTGGTGAAAAGGTTCCAGCAGGCGTGAATCACCCCTGAACAGATGACAAGCAGTGTTGCGATCGACGTCAAGAATACCACCTCATCAGGCGAATTTGGTTTTGCACACCTACATTATAGAGTGTGGCTGCGGATTATCCAACATAAAACAGGAAAATACATAGAAAAACAACAATGTAGTTTGAATTTGTGGAGGTTCGGGGATTTTCAAAAAAAAGCTCCGTGAAAAGCGGTGACGATGCCTGCTGGGGTCGGGAAAGACCGGCTCCGCACAAAAAGGGAAACCGCGACCCAAAGCCACACGCTGCGCGGCGGATGTATCTCCACGATGATATGTGTCGCGAAAGACGTTTCCCTTTTTCTGCTCCGCCTGGTAGGCATCGTCAAAGCTTTTCGCTCCGCTTTTTTCCGAAAATCCCTTGGCAGCATAGGATGATTGTGTTTTTCCCAAAACAAAAAAACAGCCCCGAAAGGCTGTTTTTTACACTGCTTCGTAGATGGCTTCGTAGCGCTTGCCGATCTCTTCATCGTTCAAGCCCATCTCATGCAGTCGCTTCATCATGGCGCTGATCCAGATGTCGGTGCGCTCCACGATTTTTTTGTACTTTTTCATTTCCTTCACACGGCGCTTGGCACGGTCGTCAGCGTTGGACTTGAGGTTGTCCAAGATAAAGAGCATCTGCATGCTTTCTTCCTCGCCCAAACCTTCCCAGCCCTTGCCCAGGAAATCAATCACTTCTTTATAATATCCGTCGAACTCCTCAAACGAGATTTCAGTATCCATGTTGAGGTATTCCTTCATTTTGTCAAACAAAGCTTGCATCCTTGTAACACTCCCTCGCTTTTCTAGTGACATTATAGCAAAAAGAAATAGTCCGAGAAAGCGCCATCTACCCAAACCATGCGTTTTGCCAGCATTTCGCCTATAATAGAAGAAAATGAACGGTATAAAGGAGTTCTCATCAGATGAACAAACGCAACAGCCACACCCCCAAAAACACAGCAGAACCCAAGCAGTACACGGTCAAGGAGCCGGAGGAGCTGCTCCGTTTTTTATTGAACACGCTCTCGAATCTGGGGCGCAATTCCGTGAAAGCGATTTTGAGCCGCGGCCAAGTTGCTGTCAACGGCAAGGTTGAGACACGCTACAATTGTCAGCTTCACCCCGGGCAAATCGTCACGATTCGCCGGGAGAAGATCGTGGAAGCGCCGCCACTGATCGGCTTGAAAATTTTGCATGAGGATGACGATGTGATCGTCGTGCAAAAAGAAGCCGGGCTTCTCTCCATTTCTTCCGGCAAAGGGATAGAAAACGAGCTGACAGCCTACCGGCAGTTGATGGAGCATGTCCGGCAGGCCAATTCGAATAACCGGATTTTTATCGTGCACCGTTTGGACCGCGACACATCCGGCGTGATGATGTTTGCCAAAAGCGAGAAGATTCAGCAGGCATTGCAAAACAGCTGGAAAGACAGCGTACATGAACGGGTGTACGTCGCCTTGGTTGAAGGCGCTGTGAAAAAGGCGGAGGGAACGATTTCCTCCTGGCTGAAAGAAAGCGCCACGCTGAAAATGTATTCGAGTCGCCATCCGGGCGACGGTCAGCATGCGGTGACACACTACAAGGTGATTACCGCCGACCGCCATTTTTCGCTGCTGGAGGTCCGCCTCGAAACTGGCCGGAAAAATCAAATCCGCGTCCATATGCAAGACATCGGGCACCCGATCGTGGGTGACAAAAAATATGGCTCCAAAACAAAGCCAATCGGCCGAATGGGACTTCACGCGCGCGTCCTGTCCTTCGCACACCCGACGACCGGCAAGTTGATGCGCTTTGAGACCGACATTCCCAAATCGTTTTACCAGCCTTTCCGTAGCACGCCCGCGAAATAAAGACAAAGAGACGAAGCTGTTGCACGTGCAGCGCTCGTCTCTTTTTTATTTGGGCTAATATGCGGCCCCAGAGCGCCAGGCAAAGTACTGCATGGTCGCATCGAAGCCTTGTTTGTATAAATAGCGATACGTTTCATCGCCTGTTGTAACATCGAAATCTACCGACGATACGCCGTTTGTCTCAATTTGGATCGAGCGGGCGATGTCATCCGGATTGTGATGGAAGAGATCCTGTTGCACGTTCAAAATCGACTGGAACAAATTTTTGATATAGTCATGCAGACTGTTGATCTCGCTGCACGGCGGGCGACTGATGAATCGGGCTCCGAGAGTTTCAAAACGAATGCCGTATTGGCGGGAATCACTGCGATTCATCCAATCGATAGACCGAATCCAAATCGCCGATGATGCTGTCAAGCTGGCTTTTAGCCGCATCCGGTAAGTTCGCCAATGCAGGATGCGAAGTCTGCTGCGGAATTTGCTGATAATCAAGCGTATTCGCAATGGCAACGATTTCGGGAAACGGGAGGTTAAAGCTGGTGATGCAGGCGGTAATCGCTCCAGCCGAGGTGCCTGCCACGCGCCGTAGCTGCTGGGCAATCCCCAATTGGTACAGCGCATCGAGGACACCTAAATACGCGATGCCCAGCACGCCCCCGCCTTCAAAAACCAAGTTGTTGATTTTGGCGCACATTGTCTCACCCCACCTATGTATCCACGCTCTTTCATATATGCGGGACACCAGCGGATGGTTACACGCGCCAAAATTGCAGAAAAGCGTCAAGTGTCTGCTCATCATAGATGGCAAGCCGCTTGACGATCGCATGGGCGAATTCGATCGGGTATCTACCGCTCGCGGTGATCAGCCCTTCTGTGAAGACAGCCGGTACCTCCTCATACAGCGCCTCCCCATTGTAGCCAGGTGCCCCCTCCTGCAAATACGCGAGCCCGTTGCTCGTATGCTTGCGTTCATCGAGCACCCCATGGCGCGCAAGAAACAGCGTCGCCCCGCAAATCGCAGCGACCGGAATGCCTTTTTGAAGCAGGCGATTTACGAGGGCAAGAATCGGCTCGGGATCATTCGTTTCCCACATCGAGCCGCCAGGTAAAATCAACATCGACACTTCGTCTTCGTAGATATCCGCGATCGTTTTATCCGGAATTACGCGCAAGCCGCCGCCCGTCACAATCGTTTCAGCGGACATTGAAAACGTGTGCAGCTTCTTCCCGTTCGCCGTTTTCAAATCATACGTCACCAAACCGATCTCCCAGTCCGCCAAGCAATCGAACACGAATACATGCACAGCCTTTTCCATCGTGCCTCTCTCCCCTTTCTTTTCTGTAAAAAAATAAATTCCCCGTCCGAAAAGGGACGAGGAATCTCAAACAGGCTTGCTCTCTTTTGCAAACGATAACGGGCTTTGCCGTTTCACTCTACTAGGCGTGCCGCCGTTCAAGCGACGACTCGGGAGTGAATTTCGCTACGCATGCCTTCAATATGCTTGCAGTCGGCGGCATATTGTCCCTGAAAAGGCTGAGAGCAGTTACTTGTCTCCGTCATTGTCTTTGGATTTGGTTAATGTAAATTATACCCAGTTGTCTGTTATTTGTAAATCATTCATCCGCATACTGCATGTGTTTAGCCGGTTACCGAATCCATTTTTCCATAAAAATCAGATCGTCTGACGCGAATCCGTTTTTTTCGTAAAAGCCTTGTACCGCCTCATTGTCCCGCTCGATGAGCAGATTCACCTTTTCGCAGCCAATCGATTTGAAGCGCTTCTCCAGCTCAGCCATGATGATTTTTCCGAGCTGATTCCCCTGATAGGAAGGGTCGACAGCCAAATGGTTGACCCAGCCTCTCCGGCCGTCATAGCTGCCCATTACGGCGCCGACGATCTGCTCTTCGTGAATTGCGACGAGGAACAATTCCGGATCTCGTTCCAGTTTGTGGCGAAGCCTTTCGACCGAATCCGATTGGGAAACCTGGATACCCGCCCGCTGCCATAGCGCGATTACAGCGTCGTAATCGAAAAAGTGAAAAGTGCGTACAATCAAAAGAGATCCCTCCAGCTTCGTTCATTTATGAATAATTATACAACGAAATGAATATTCGGTGGGAGCTTTTCTGATTTCCGCTCTGCGGTACCAGCAAAAGTTGGTACTCCCCCAATCGCATCCGCCTCGATAAGATTGAGCTGATGTACATAAACAAGCCTTATGTGGGTGGGGATTGCATGACACTGATTGTTTTGTTGGCGGCGCCGACGCTGCTGATCTTTCTCGGTTTGCAAGTCATGAACAGCGTTCCGATCACGTTCTTGCTGTTCTACGGATGGCTTTTCGCCGTCCCATTTGTCGATTTGATGCTGGTGAAACGATTTACCTTTTCACAGACTCTGCGTCAGCTAGGTTTTGGACTCCAGCGAAAAAGCATCGTGGTCGGCTTGGTGTCCGGGGCTATTTACTTTCTCGCAATCCTTTTGGCAGGTTCGCTATTTCTTCCGCTCCTGTTCGAAAAAGCCGAGTTGGAGCGGCTGCTTGTCGAGTGGAAGTTTTCCGGGGAGCTGTTTTGGTGGCTGGTGTTGGTCCTGGTATTGGTGAACCCGTTTTTGGAGGAGCTGTACTGGCGGGGATATTTTTTTTACAAAGCAAATGGCCGTTTTGCACAAAAGAAGCTGATTTTACTTAGCTCCTTCTTTTACAGCCTGTATCATCTCCTCTCGGTGGTGCCGCTGTTCGCTTGGCCAACGCCTATCATCGTCATCATCGCGGTATTTGTGGCCGGTGTGAGCTGGGGGATACTGCGGGCCAAAACCGGCTCGCTGGCGGGCGCTGTCGCAAGCCACATCTTTGCTGACGCGGGGATCATTTTGCTGTATTTGCTCTATTTGCGAAGCTAAAAAAGGCGCGTGCATGCGCCTTTTTTTTTGTTTCAGCTTCGTTTACCGCAGAAGCGCCAAGTCCACTTGTGGCACGAGCCCTTCGTCTGCAGCACGGCTGAGCAGTGCGGTGATCGCCGCATAACCATCCTCACCGAGATCGGCGGTGAACTTGTTGACATACAGATCGATGTGCGCCTGCGCCACCTCCGGGGACAGCTCCTGCGCATGGCACATCACATAATCCCGCGATTCCTCTGGATGTGCCCAGGCGTATTCGACCGATGCGCGCGCCCATTTGGCGATCGCTTCGAGGTCAAGCGAGCGGCGGGCGATAATTGCCCCCAGCGGAATCGGTAACCCTGTGTCAGCCTCCCACCAGCTGCCCAAATCGGTCAGCATGGACAAGCCATAGTTTTGATACGTGAACCGCGCTTCGTGGATAACCAGACCAGCGTCGATTTTGCCGTCGCGTACGGCAGGCATGATTTCGTGGAACGGCATGACCACAATCTCGCCTACGCCGCCCGGAACATTTTGCGCTGCCCATAAGCGGAACAGCAAATAAGCAGTGGACCGTTCGCTCGGTACGGCCACGCGTTTGCCTGAAATTGCTGCCGGGTCTTGGCTTGCGCCATTTGTCAAAACGAGTGGGCCGCAGCCTCTACCGAGTGCTCCGCCACATGGAATGAGGGCATATTCCTGCAAAACCCACGGTAGCGCCGCATAGGAAATTTTGAGTACCTCCGGGCCTTGGCCGCTTGCCGCCAAACCGTTTGTGATATCGATATCCGCATACATCACATCCAGCTCAGGAGCGCCGGGAATCAATCCATGCGCCCAGGCATGGAAAACAAATGTGTCATTGGGGCAAGGGGAAAATGCGATTTTCATCATAACACCTCCGCTAATACTGTGCTGGCGGCTTCAAGTGCCTCCAGCGCTTCTTTGATGCGCCAAGCAGCCCGATCGCGCGGGCCAACCATGTTCGATACGGTGCGAATTTCCAAGACCGGCACGCCGGCCGCTTTGGCTGCAGTCGCTACGCCAAAGCCTTCCATCGCCTCTGCAGCCGCGCTCGGAATGCGGTTGACAAGCTCCGCTGCGGTTTCGGCTGTCCCTGTAACCGTCGACAGCGTGAGTACGGGTCCTGACGCCGTGGCTACGCCTGCTGCCCGCAACGCTTCTGTGACGCGTGTTGCCTTGGCTGCGTCTACCGCGATGCGCGCAGAGCCGAATCCTAGCTCATCAATGCTGCAAAAGCCGTCCGGCGTCTGTGCGCCCAGATCGGCCGCGATGATTTCGTTCGCTACAATCACTGATCCCATCTCCGCCTGACCCGCAAAGCCGCCCGCAATCCCGGCGCAGATGACCAGCTCATACGATTTGCCGGCAAGCGCCCGAGCTGTGCTCGCCGCAGCTGAAACCGGGCCGACGCCCCCGATCAATACCTCAAACCGTTTATCACCATTCAGGCCGCGCACCACCGCATCATGCTCTGGTCCGACAGACGTAACAATCAACATGCTCAGAATGCCCAGCTCCTTTCTTCGTGAAAATCGTGACGGCAGCCCCGTTTATGCAAAGCGGCTCGTCCTTTTTGGCAATGATGCCGCGCCGTTTTTTCGTAAAACGACTTTTCAATTCTGGTATACTTTCTTAAAGTTATCTCTATCCACTCTCCTTGTAAAGTTTTTCGACGTAAAACGATACGTAAAAGCTTACATATCTATTGCTGTAAATGAACGAGACTAGGAAGAAATTCGTGAAGATTGGACGTGACGTCGCATGGCAGAGCAATACCCACGCATCGGAGTCGGTGCGGTGATTCTCAATGAACGAAACGAAATCTTGCTTGTTTGGCGTAACCGCAATCCGGAAAAGGATACGTGGAGCATTCCCGGCGGCAAAGTGGACCTGTATGAGCAACTGGAAACGACCGTCGTCCGTGAAATCAAGGAAGAAGTGAATCTCGATGTGGAAATCGAGCAGCTCCTCTGCATGGCGGAAACGATCGACCCCGCGCTTGGCGAGCATTGGGTATCCTCCATCTACAAAGTGCGGATCATCGGCGGGGAAGCGCGCAATATGGAAGAAGGCGGCGCGATCGGCGATATGCGCTGGTTTGCGCTCGACCAGCTGCCGCCGAATTTGGCTTGCTTCACCGTACCAGCCGTGCGTGCGCTTAAGCAGCTTGAACTCGCCCGCTAATCAAAGAAAAATAGACCAAAACGCCGATGCGCTCTGGTCTATTTTTTTATTGCTTGAAGCAGTTAAGTACCCAGGTGATGTTGTTGTGGTCGATGAGCTGGCCGTGCAGCGCGCCGAAAAAGGTGTCCTGCAATGGAAACGTCACTTGCCCGTTCGCCCCCAGCTGCTCGAATACTCGTCTCGCTTCCTCCTCCGTCTCGCAAAGCAGGATGATTTTCACTTGATCCCCGCTTGTAAAAGGCTTTCCATAGCTTGCCGAAAAATGGATCAGCGTGCTGCCGATGTGCAGCTCAGCATGCATGATTTTACCCGCGTGCTCATTGAGCACCTTGATTTCGCCGCCGAGAATGCGTTGGTAATGCTCCACCGCCGCGCCGCAATCCTCCACGATCACAAATGGACTTGCACTTTTCATCTGGTCCGCCTCCCTGAACGTTTTCCTGTTCTCCCTTATTCTGATGGAAACAAGTTTTTTAGATTCATGATTTTTTCATCCCAAAACTGTTCGTAATGGTTCAGCCACTCTTTAACTTCCCGCAGCGCCTGTGGATTGAGCCTGTAAATCTTTTCGCGCCCGCTCTTCTCTTCCTTGATTAGATTGGCGCCTTTTAAAATGCGTAGATGCTTGGAAACGGCAGTCCGCGTCACCGGAAATCGGCCGGAAAGCTCTGTCACGTTCATCTGCTTCACCGACAAGAGCGATAAAATCGCACGGCGGGTCGGATCGGCTATGCCCTCGAACACATCATACTGTTTTGCCTGTTCCAACTCAGCTCGCCTCTACCTGCGCAGCAAGACGCGGGAAGCAATGGTGAACCCAGCCATGATCCAGCATGTCGCGAATCGCCTTCGTGCTTTCCGTCCAGCCTGAGTGAACGAGCGAAACATCGGTCTTGCCATCCTGCTCGGTAAGCTCGATCGTCACGAGCAGGTTGGTCAGTCCGCCGCCTTCCCATGTGAATGCGAGCAAGTTCGGCGCTTCGAGCTTGACCACCTCGCACTCGATCGTCCCGTCCCAATTTCCTCTCGGGGACGATTGCATGGTGAATCGCGCGCCCAGCTCTTGGACGAACGTATTGGGCATCAGCCAGGATACAAGTCCTGCCGATGTCGCAACCGTCTCCCATACCTGCTGGATCGGTGCATGCAATGTTACATGATGCTTAATGTCAGGAACCAACATGTTCTCAATCACTCCCGTTAAATATGTAACCTTTTGGTTTCCTTTATAATATGAAACGAATTGGTTTCATGTCAAGCTATCGCATTCAGTTTGCAGCAGATTCTGTTATGATAGACTGAACAGGTATATTTTCGTTTCGAAACTAATGAAAAGGAAGGATCAGTGAATGGGCTTTCAGTTGACATCGCGGATCATTATGCAGTTGTGCGGACGCCTTGCCTATGATCGGGGAGAGGCATATAACCGGGCGAAAAAAGTGATCTTCAGCACGTACGATGCGGACGCCTCCCTCTACGAAGCAACGGTCAGGGGTACTAGCAACTATCAGGTTAACATCCAGCTGGACCAGACCGGAGTCGAAGCGGAATGCACCTGCTCCTCCTTCGGTTCCTCCGACTATTACTGCAAACATATCGCAGCTGTGCTGCTCACCATACGCGATACGCAAAGCGGCAAAACTCCTATCCGCTCATTCGCTTCCATGCTTCATCCCGACAGCCAACCTTTGGCTGATGAAGGGTATTTGCAGCCGCGCTCGACTAACTCGCGGACAACGGGAATCCAAGCTGCCGATCGGCAGCTCACCAACCGCATCCTGGATTTGTTCCATGAAAAGCCGGTGCGTGCTAGCGTCGCCCGGCCCTTGTTCGATCCGCGGGCTGTTCTGGACTTGGAATTTACCTTGAAAGTGGCCACGATCGGGTTTGGCCAGCGCCGCTCATTGTTTGGCATCGAGCTCAAGCTCGGACCGAAACGGCTTTATGTCGTACAAAAGATCAGGGAATTTCTCGATCATGTGGCCCGCGGAGCCACCTATTTTTTCTCCAAAAACTTCACGTACGATCCCACAGCGCATTGTTTCCAGCGCGAAAATGATGCGGTGATACAGGCCTTGATCGGACTCTTTCAAAATGAGCAGGTGTATCGCGAAAGCATCGCGATGTACAGCAGCTACACTCGCAACGACAATGAGCGACGCATGCTGATTTCGCCCGCCTCCTGGGACGCTCTGTTCCCGCTTTTAACCCAAGCGCCAAATGTGAAGCTTGTGCAGGAGGAAGCCGTATATGATGGACTTCAGTTAACGACAGACCCGCTGCCGCTCCATTTTGATTTTGATCAATCCAGCCAATCAAGCTATCGACTAGACATCCAAGGGCTGGAGACGATCACCGTGCTGGAGCCGTACAACATCGTCCTGTGCAACGGGAAGGTAACCAAGCTCGCTCCCGAACCATGCAGACGGCTCGCCGAGATCAAGCAAACGCTTCATTCGCCCGGCAAGCAGCATTTATTGATCGCGCAGGAGCAGATGGAGCCTTTCATGGTTAAAGTCGTCCCCGGCTTGCTCTCGCTCGGCAGTGTCCATGTCGCACAAGCTGTCTCAGACCGGATTGAGCAGACGCCGCTTTCGGCCAAACTGTATCTCGATCGGATCAGGGACCGGCTGCTGGCGGGGCTTGAATTTCACTATGGCGACATCAAGATCAACCCGCTGGCTGCATCCAGTCAAAAGTCGGGAGCCGAGAGGATTTTAATCCGGGATGGTGAAAAAGAGCAGCGTATTTTGGAGCTGATGGACCAAAGCAATTTTACCAAGACCGAAGAAGGCTATTACCTAGAGGACGAAGAAGCGGAATACGACTTTTTGTACTACCGGCTGCCGGAGCTGAAAAAACTGCTCACTGTGTTCGCCACCACCGCCGTTAAGCTGCGCATGCATCCGGGCAATACGGTACCGAAAGTGACGGTGGATGTGAACGAAAGAACCAATTGGCTCGAGCTCGGATTTGAGTTGGACGGGATTCCGGAGAAGGAAATCCGGCTCGTCATACGCTCTCTTGAGGAAAAGCGGCGCTATTACCGTATGGCTGACGGCTCACTTTTGCCGTTGGAGAGCGCAGAATTTGGAGAGATCAGTCAGCTGATGAGCGACATGGGCGTAACAGCGATCGATCTAAAGACTGCGGGCATCCACATTCCCGTCGTACGCGGGCTCCATCTGCTCGACCGCGAACGGCAAGGAAACAGTGTCAAGCTGGGCAAATCGTTTCGCCGCCTGCTGGAAAACATGCGCAATCCCGACAATCTCGATTTTCGCGTGCCCGTGGAGCTGGATGGGGTGCTGCGCGACTATCAGAAGTATGGCTTCCAGTGGATGAAGACGCTTGCCCATTATCAGTTCGGCGGCATTTTGGCCGATGATATGGGGCTTGGCAAAACGCTGCAAAGCATTGCATTCATCGTTTCGATTTTGCCGGAAATCAGGGAGCGCGAAGAACCCGTTCTGATCGTCGCACCTGCCTCCCTGGTCTACAATTGGCAAAATGAGCTGAAGCGATTCGCACCGCAAATACGTTCGGTCATCGCGGACGGCACGAAAGCAGAGCGGACCCGATTAATCAAAGCGTACGCCGATGCGGATGTGGTGATCACGTCCTACCCGTTGCTGCGCAGAGACGTCGAGCAGTACGCCGCCCGATCGTTCCATACGCTCTTTTTGGATGAGGCGCAAGTCTTTAAAAACCACGCAACGCAGACTGCGCATGCGGTAAAAGAGCTCGTGGCACGACACCGCTTTGCCCTCACCGGCACACCGGTGGAAAACCGGCTGGAGGAGCTGTGGTCCATTTACGATGCGGTGTTTCCGGAGCTGTTCGACAATCGCAAGGCGTTCCACAACCTGACGCGTGATGCGGTCGCCAAGCGCATCCGCCCTTTTTTGCTGCGCCGCCTGAAAACGGACGTGCTGAAAGAGCTGCCAGACAAAATCGAGACGCTGCAAGCATCAGCGCTCCTGCCCGATCAGAAGAAGCTGTATGCGGCCTATTTAGCCAAGCTGCAACAGGAAACATTAAAGCATTTGAACGAGGACGGCTTCCAAAAAAGCCGGATTCGCATCCTTGCTGGCTTGACCCGGCTGCGCCAGCTTTGCTGCCATCCGGCCCTATTCGTCGAGGACTACACCGGAAGCTCCGCCAAATTCGAGCAGCTGTTTGAGATCATCGAGGAATGCCGCGCTGCGGGGAAACGCTTGCTCATCTTCTCCCAGTTCACCGACATGCTGCGCATGATCGGGCGCGAGCTAGGCTTTCAAGGCGTCCCGTTTTTCTATCTGGATGGACAGACCCCCGGCGCCGAACGGGTCGAGCTGTGCCGCCGTTACAACGAAGGCGAGCGCGAGCTGTTCCTCATCTCGCTCAAAGCTGGCGGAACGGGTCTCAACCTGACCGGTGCGGATACGGTGATCCTCTACGACCTTTGGTGGAATCCCGCCGTGGAGCAGCAAGCCGCAGACCGCGCCCACCGCATCGGCCAAAAGAACGTGGTGCAGATCATCCGCCTTGTCACGCAAGGCACGGTGGAGGATAAAATGTTCGAGCTTCAACAGAAAAAGAAAAACCTCATCGAAGAAGTGATCAAGCCCGGACAGGAGGAATTGTCAGCTTTAACAGAAGAGGACATCCGTGAAATTTTGATGATTGGATGAGGAGGAATATCATGATGATCCAAAAGGCGAGCCTGGAGCAAGCGAATGCTTTGACCGAACTAACCTTTCGCTCGAAAGCGCATTGGGGGTACAGCGACAGTTTCATGGAGGCGTGTCGGGAGGACCTGACGATTACGCCCGCCTATTTGTCCTCCGCTTGCGTGTATGTTGCAATGGATGGTGACGTAGCTGTGGGGTATTATGCGCTGGAGACGGATGAGCAGGACGAGCATGCGGCAACCCTCGGCTACCTCTTCGTCGATCCCCAGGCGATCGGCAAAGGGCACGGCCGCGCGCTGTGGTCGCATATGCGGACGATCGCGGACCAGCTGGGCATCCGCACCGTGACCATCCATAGCGATCCGTTCGCCGAGCCGTTTTATTTGGCGATGGGGGCGGTTCGCATCGGCGAAACCCCTTCCACCGCTATTCCCGGCCGAATGCTCCCGTTCATGCAATTCGTGCTTTAACCGGTTGACGAACGTGTGGAATATCGCTCATCGACCATTTTTCAGATAGCCAGCATTGCCGATCGTCACATTCAAATCGATCTCATGCCTTAGCTTCGGAAACCAATTCGTTTTCCACTGCTTTTGCACCGACTCTGACATCATGCCTCTGAAGGAATTCCCGGCTCCCAGCAGATCGGAGCGGCAGGCGATTAGCTTTGTGCTTAGCTCTGCGATCCTCCGATATATGATTTTTTCCAGCTCAGTCTTGAGCTCTTTGTTCGAGAGGGGGGGCCCCTTTTCTTCCAGGCCCAAAATCACGATATTGATCTTGCTCGTTAGTACGGGAACCTGTTGCTGCCATTGTGCATGATTGGTTATCGAGCTTTTGACAACCTGAACGGCGGCATGGCCCATCACTTCTATTGTCCCCCCGGTAAAAGTGCCTTGAAAAAGGTTGTACATCATCGTTTCGTCCTTGTTGATATGGGAAACCATCCGATCGCCCTTCATGACGGCTGAACCCTCCATCGTGAAAAAACCGCCTTTCTTCCCCATCGTCAGCAACGGAATGGCAATATCCTCCGTATGTTTATGCCAGGCCCGATACGTTTGCCATAAGGTCGCGCTGGAGATATTCGGAGTCCACCCGGCTTGCTTGCTGAACGTATCGAATGGAGCCGTTTCCGGTCTTTTTCTCGTATCAATCGCCTTGTTCAACTGTTCGAAATTCCCCCGCATAACGGCGATAAATGCTTTGGCAGAAATGTCATTGGAACGTATGGAGAAATTAAGCAGCTCCCCGATCCCCTTTTTGGCGAAGCTTTCGTGTAGCAAGAGCAATTTGACATGAATGAGGCTAATATCTTTCTCGGCGTTCGTTCGTATGAGGTCTACCGCTTTGCTGATGGTCGGAGCTTTTTCTTCGAAAGAATCCAGCCCTTTTCCGTTTGGAAGGGGGTAGTGCAAAATAATGTGATACTGTCCATCGTCCAACTTATTTACAGCCATTACGATCGGCAAATAGCGCTTGTTAATATCTTTGGTGTCCCAGCATCCTGCAAGCGGGAAAACGAGTATCAACAGCATCGCCCATCCTGCAAATCGACGTCCCAGGTTCAAGCAAGCTTCCTCCTTTGCGCCAATCCCAAGATGAGTACGATCGCAGGAACACCTGCTATACAATACATCCGTAATGGGATTTCCAAGAGCGTTAACCGTTCGATCCAAGCAAAATTCGGTATAAGCAAAGTGGCAACATAGTTAAACAGGCCAAAGCCAGCAATATAAATCTGAGTGCGCCAATAACCGCAAAACGTATGGACGATCGTCCCCACGACCCATAGCGCCATCGCTCCCTATGTAGTCGAAAAGATTGCCACAGAAATGATGTAAAAGATCGTAATGCGGTCGAACAGGAACCATTCCAGATCGACCGTATCCAAAGCCAACACAAACGGAAAGTGAAAGGTTACTGCTGCCTCCTTGCTGAATATGAGCAGCGGGATATACACGGCAAGCTGAAACAACAGCAGCAGTCCGATGAAAGTAAGAACACCGTGCCATTTCTTCGGAAACAGCTTCAAGTGGTAGGATTGCACCACGCCAAGAAACAAAAACGGAGAGATGGCGAACATACTCGCATAAAACCGGTGATCGGTTAAAAACTTGAACCGCCAATCCGTTATCGGCAGCGCGTTATGGAGATCAATGTAATTCACGGTGCTGAAAAACGAAAACAGGAGAACAGGGCTGAAGAGAACGAGAAAAACCATGCCGGAGCGAAGGATGGTAGGAAGGCCGCCCATCGCGCAAAAAATCGAAATCGCGATGAAGGACAAAAGCGCCCAAAGTGGCGTGATCGGGAGAAAAATCATCGTGACCATGGCCGATATATTTCGTGACATCAAGATGACATCGGTAAGCAAATAGAAAACAAACGGAATCAAAATGATGAAGGCAACCGATTTTCCGGTTGTTTGGATCAAGACCTCTGCCAGATCCTTTCCGGGAAAAAACGATAGCCCTTTCAAGTATACCCAGACCAATATCCACTCGAGAACAAACATGAATGTGACAGGAATCCAATAGGCATTCGTTTCCACACTGATCATTAGTTCTGGAAAAGCAAAGAAGATGACTGCCAAATGGACGCTGATAAAGGAAATAAGCAATGAGTACTTATTCAACCCGATCCCCTTCCCTCATCTTTAGTGTTAAATACGGGACGGAAAACGTTGTGACGGCGGCTAGGTAGCAGCAAAAAAATTGCAAGCCTCCAATCAATCCCAATACCCCGAAGATAGCGCTTGGCAGCAACAGCACATATTTAAACAAACGCACCATCAGCATATTTGTGAATCCGGATAACGTAAAATTGGCAATCGTGGTCGCGGCTAATGTTATGATCAGCAGGTTGCTTACCAGCTTGGCCTGAACAACCGCCTCCCCAAGGATGATCCCCCCAACCATCGTAATCGCAGGCCCGATGCTTTTGGGCAAACGAACACTCGCCTCAACAATCATCTCGAGGACAAATAGAAGAAGAATGATCTCGATGATCGCCGGATACGGAACCCCTTCCCGGCTTCTTGCGATCGCGAGCGCCAATTGGATTCGCAGCACTTCAGGATTAACTGAAACCAGCGCAACGTACAAACCTGGTGCAAGCGTTGACACAAGAAGCCCAACGATCCGGATGATCCGAATGGATGCCATAAACACAACCGGAAAATTATGGTCGGATTTGATTGACCATAAATCTGACACGATGGATGGGATCACGAGCGCAAAAGGGAAATGGTCCATGAATATGGCTACGCGCCCTTCCGATAAATACTCCACCGTATCAGCAGGTATTTCTGTTGATAATATCGTCGGGATCAGGTTCCATTTTTTTTGGCCAAGCGCCCGGCTTAGGTCCTGAACATGCCTGATGTTATTATTTTTATTTTTCCTCAAGCGGTCGAGGATGCTGTCGATAACCGCCTGACTTACTTTGTCTTTGCGATAGATCACCGCCAATTGGCGCGTGTTTGTCTCCCCTGTCGCCAATGACTCAACAACCAAATTGCGGCTGATTATTTTCGAGCGGATGATCCCGATGTTTGTATTGATGTTTTCTGTGAAAGCATCGAAGGACGACTGGACAACGTTTTCGTTAAGCGGGGTTTGAATGTCACGCGTTAGTGAGATCTGCAGCGGGTTCAAGACAACATTTCTGTCATCATGGAAAGAAGCGATCACCAATCTCCCTTTCAGCAAATAAACGATGATATCTGAATACGGAACCTGTGCCTGTCCGGCTGTCAATGCCGCCAATTGATCGAAGATGTCTTCATCCATGACCAAGCCCGATTCGATTTGCCTTACATATTCATTTGTCTTCGGGAAATCGACCAATGACTCGAGAAAGCAGAGGTACACTCTTGTTTGGCAAATCACAAATTCCTTTATGACCAAATCAGAGCTGTTCCCAAGCGAATCATTTAAACAGTTCGGGAAATTTTGAGGTACCGAGCCCATCACTCACTTCACCACCAATTATAAGGTGGCAGGTTTTGCTAACAATTATTCATTTGGGGATGCGGATTAAGCAGCCAGCGGAAGGAAAACACTCATTGCATCGCGAATGATTTGAAACGTTTTCCATCGAACTTGCCGCTATGGAATGGAGTGCATTTGATTGAATGTTTCCTTACGATCTGTAACTAGAGATAATTGGCTGGAAGCCATCCGTTTGCGCGTTTCGGAGGACCAGCGTGATTTCGTCCCAGCAGTCGCCGTATCGCTCGCCAAAGTGCACGTAAAGCCGGATGGCGATGATGTGGACTACCTGCCCTTTGCCATTTATGCCGGTAAAACCATGGTTGGATTCGTCATGCATGCCTATGTGGAAAGCACGACCACAATGTATTGGATCAACGGCTTTCTCATCGATGAATCCCAGCAGCAGAAAGGATACGGCAAAGCCGCATTAGCCGAAATGGTGTCTTATATCAAAAATCGGTTTGCCCAGTGTAAGGAAATCCGGTTGACCGTTCACCCCCACAACCATGCTGCCCAGAAGCTGTATCAAGGTTTCGGGTTCACGGATACCGGCGACGCGATGGATAGTGAGCTGGTGTACAAGCTCACCATTGACCGCGATTGATGAACATAGCAATAAAAGAGCCATGCTGAACGCAGCGTGGCTCTTTTGTCAATTTTTCGTATTCTGAAACATGCTGTCGATTTGGTTTTCGTTTACGTATCAGCGGTGAGGCGTTTGGCTATCTCCCAATCCGGAATGGCATAGCCGTCAGGCAGTGAAGCGATTGCGTATTTCCACTGCTGCACATCCTCCACCTTATCCGCGTAGCGCTTGGCAAAGAGCCGGGCGAACGGCTTGATCGGCTGATTGCCAAAAACCACTTCCTCACTTTCGCTGTCGGCTGCCCGCTTGGTTTGGTCAAAAGCATTGTAGTAAACGTCCATCGTTTGACCAAGCATTTTTTCGACCGGCCATTGCTTTCGTGCCCACCGACGCGCATTCGCCCCCAGCCGACGGGCAAGCTTCCGGTCATCGAGAAGACGCAGCAGGCTGGTCGATAGGGGAGCACTTTGCTCTGTTGGCACCACCATTCCCGTCTTCATATGCTGGACCACTTCACGCAACCCGCCTGTGTCTGTCACGATTACCGCCTTTCCCGAAAGCTGAGCCTCCATCGCCGCATACCCCAGTGTTTCCAGCATGCTTGGCAGAACGAAAATGTCTGCTTGTGCGAGAATGCTTGGTACATTTTCTTGGGAGCCCGCAAACACGACCTGTTCTTGCAGCCCCAAGCGATCCCGCATTTCCGTCAAGGTTCTTCGCAAGTAGCCGTCACCCACCAGCCAGCACACCCAGTCTTGACGTACTTTTTTCAGTTCCGCCAGCGCTTCGAGCAAATAACAATGCCCTTTTTCCGGAACGAGCCTCGCCACACAGACAATCGAGGTGATGCCTTCCTTCCGCTGCAGCGGCGAGGGAGCCTCCATCCGCGCTCGCAGCATTGCTGCATCGATGCCATGCGGAATGACCCTTATGTGATTTTTTTCAGGATGGTAATCCGACTGAATGATCGAGTGCAGCCAATTCGAAGGAACGATCAGGTTATCCGCTGCATTCACCGCCAGCGCTTCTTCAACAGCGACGTAGCGCCACCGCATCGTTCCGGGAGCCTTGTTCTGCGCCACAAACGTTTCCCTTGTATGAGAACAATGGAACGTGCTGATCAACGGGGTATTTGCCGGCTTTACCCGGCTGATCGCCCGTGTCGATTCAGCGTCCTGCGTATGGATAATGTCATATTGCTCTAGTCCGAAATAGGCAGCAGCCAACTCAAAGGAATAGCGAAAGGTCTCTCGGTTCAAGATCCATCTGTCCAGCTTGGGCCAACACTTCCGGTAATACTGCTCGACAATCGGCTTTACCACGCTGGAGAACGAGCGCGTCCGCACCGTTTGATCCGTACCAAGCAAATAATAGTGTTGGTTCCTTACATCGGCGCCCATTATTGCGACCGAATGCCCCTTCTTCTCCAGCGCTTGCCTCAATTCATGCACATACGTCCACAGCCCCCCGACATGGGGAAGACTGTAACAATATGCAATCAGCACCCTCATGCTCCTTCCTCCCCCAAAAGCCATCAATTCACCTTTTTCAGCGCTTCATACATGATCTCTTTTTTGTACATTTCGATGATGGAGCGCTGGCTCGGATACAGCATCAACAGATCCAGCTTTTTTTTCAGCAAAGTCAATGGCATTATTTTTTTCCCTTTTTTAAATACATGCAGGTTCTTTTTCACCAGCGAATGCATGATTTGCGATAGCGCGATATGCTGGGTGTGTCCGTATTCTCCCTTTTTGTTGTGCGTCACAATTTTTTTATAGGAATGCGAAGCCAATTCTTTTTTCAGCTTCTCCTTTAAGGCTTTCCGATCAAAATCGCCTTTCCATTGGTCAGGAAAGCTCCAAATTTCATAGGCGGCGCCCGCCCGTTTCATCACCTTTATAAATTCGCGCCGCCGTACCCGGTGATCGCCGTTCGTCACGCAAATGACCTTCCACCCAGGTTTTTTCAATAACTGTGCGCCGCCGAAAATCGCTTCATCGTCCGGGTGCGCAACGACCATTAACTTATTGCTCCTCATGCCCCCGCCCCCCAGCGAATTCAATACACCACTTTATGATATGTCTCGGCGCGGAATCAGGAATGGACGATCGCCCACTTTTTGCACACGGTAAAAAGGCGATCAGATTCCGATCGCCTTCTAAGGTCATTCATGCGATTAAAAAATACGTAGTTCCAATTGCTGCACCATTTCCTAAGACTATTCTTTGCGCAAGCGGGAATCAAGAATAAAGTTGCCGAACGGCACGAATGCGATCACGAACGTGAACAGTACGCGGCCGAATTTCCAGCCGTCCGCAATCGTGACATTGATGAGCGCGATCAAGTACAGAACAAAAAAGAGCCCGTGTAGGCCACCTGCTACCGTCACGACTTGCGGGAATCCCGCGAAGTATTTCAACGGCATGGCGATGAAAAGCAGAAACAGGTAAGAAAGACCTTCGATCAGTGCGATGAGACGCATGCGCGACAAGGCTGTTTTCAAAAGGGAAGCACCTCCACAAATTACGTAAAACTAAAATCGACGGCAGTCGATCAGGATTGTCCGCTTTGATTATAGTTGATTAAGCACATTAACATAATGGCAATAGTGCTTTGTTCATAATAATTTCAATTGTGTGTGAAAGTGATGGAACGAAATCGCGCTAAATGTGCCGCTCCCCTTGACGATTGCACGATTTTCGTTACACACGCTGCGAGGGAAGCTGACTTTTTTTGCTATAATGGAGCCATTCGACGAAAAGGAGACATGTCCCATGCCACATTTACTCGTTCGCGGTGTTAGCGTTGAACAAATGAAACAGATCAGCTCGCCGCTTGTTGAAGAATTAGCCGCTATTTGCCAGTGCGGCACCGATAATTTCACCATTGAAGTCTTGTCCACGACAGCCGTTTTCGCAGGGTCTGTCGTCGAATCGTTCCCGTTCATCGAGGTCGCTTGGTTCGAACGCGGACTCGAGACGCGCGACCGGTTCGCCCAAGCGCTGTCCAGACACGTTCGTGAGACCGGAGTGGCGGAAATCGAGGTCGCTTTCAAAACGTACCGCGAAGACAGCTACTATCTGAACGGCGAGCGCTGCTTTGAATAAAAGCAGCGTTCGTATAAAAAAGTAAAAATTTTTAAAAAACTAGTAAATCACCAGCAAAACGAATCGCTTCCGTCGCTCTATACTAGGAGATATACGCCCAATTTGGAAAGGATGAGTGACGGATGCATTCTCTGTACTGGCTCACAAACGTGCGATTGGACAGCGGCTTTGAAGAAGATGAAGATGGCGTGGTACACACGCGCTCTGAACTGTGCCACCTGAAAGTGGAAAACGGCAAAATCGAAGACATTCGCCCCGCCAGCCTGCCGCTTGACACTGATCTCCCTCGCTATGATGCGAAAGAACTTCTTGCACTCCCTTCCTTTGTAGAAAAGCACAACCATCTCGACAAAACATACATGGGCTATAAATGGAAATCGTGCAAGCCGGTGAACGGCCTGATCGAGCGGCTTAACTTTGAAGCCAAGGAATCGCTCGTCTTACTTGACAGTGTAAAAACCCGGGCGATGGCGATGCTGTCGTTGATCTCCGCCGCCGGCTCCACGCATATTCGCACGCATGTCAATATCGACCCACACGTCGGGCTGAAAAATTTGGAAGGGGTACGCGAGGCGCTGGAGGCGTTCAGCGACAAGCTGACCTATGAAATCGTCGCTTTTCCGCAGCACGGCCTCTTGCGCACACAGTCTGTTGCGCTGATGCGCCAGGCGATGAAGGAAGGCGCCACTTTGGTCGGTGGGCTTGATCCCGCAGGAGTGGACGAAAATATCGAGCACTCCCTTTCGCAAATGATGGAGATCGCGGTGGAAGCCGATGCCGATGTCGACATCCACCTGCACGACGGCTCGCTGCTCGGGCTGCATACGATGAAGCGACTCGCAGCCATGACCGAGGAAGCTGGCTGGCAAAACCGGATGGCGATCAGCCACGCATTCGCGCTCGGCGATGTGCCTGTCGAGCAAGCGAGCGAGATGATCGACCGCTTCGCCGAATTGGGCATCCAGATCATGTCGACCGTACCGATCAACAGAGCCATGCCGCCAATCCCGCTCCTGCATGAAAAAGACGTCATGGTCGCGCTTGGCTGTGATGGCTTCTATGACTCGTGGGCGCCCTATGGCGGCGGTGAGGTGCTCGACAAAGCGAATCGCCTGGCCGAACGCTGCCGCTGGATCGATGAGCGTTCGCTGACGGAAGCACTGACGTTCATCACAGGCGGCAAAACGACGCTGGACCGCAACGGAAACCGACTGTGGCCCCAGATCGGCGATGAGGCAAGCCTCGTCCTTGTGGAAGCGACTTGCTCAGCGGAAACCATCGCCCGCCGCTCAAAGCGAACAGCAGTCCTGTTCAAAGGAAAGCTCGCGCACGGGTCGCTCTAGCAATTCGCTTACTTGCCCTTTCCTTCCCTTTCGAATGTCCTTATACTTGTGGATAGAGTCGAAGGGAGTGGACAAAAGCGGATGAAACGAGTATGTGTTTACGCAGGCTCCAATTTGGGGGCGCATCCAGACTATGTGCATCATGCCAAAGAATTGGGACGTGCGCTTGTAAATAACGGATTGGAGCTGGTTTATGGCGGTTCCCGGGTGGGTCTGATGGGCGAGTTGGCCAATCAGGTGCTGGAGCTCGGCGGAAGCGTCACCGGCGTGATGCCGACCGGACTGTTTCGCGGCGAGGTGGTCCATACCGGACTGACGCAGCTGATCGAGGTAAAAGATATGCACGAGCGGAAATCGACCATGAGCAGGCTGGCTGACGCCTACATTGCGCTTCCCGGCGGCTTCGGGACGTTTGAAGAATTGTTTGAGATGATTTGCTGGGCACAGATCGGAATCCATCAAAAACCGATCGGCATTTTCAATATCGCTGGCTACTACACACCGTTGCTGCAGATGATCGACCATTCGATCGCAGCCGGATTCGTCAAAGAAGAGCACAAGCAATTGGTGCTTTCGGCATCGGACAGCGAATCGCTGATCCAACTGCTCCAATCATACGTCACTCCCGTGTTCGGGAACAAATGGAACCAGCTCTCCTAGGCTGGTTCCTCTTCTTTTTTCGTTAGCAGCTGCTTTGCCAGCTCCACCATTCTTCGCTGTACGGCCTCATCTACTTGATTCCCATTCACCACGTAATTGATTTGATACAAATACCCATGCGCATAAAAATCCAGTTCATTGGCGCTCGTTGTCGTCATAGACACGCGATTCGCCGCTTCGTCGTAGTCATAATAATGGGAGACGTAGCCGCCGTTCGTTTGCAAAATATGATGGAAAAGCTGCGTATCCTTGCCTGCCTTTTCCACGAGAAGCTTGTTGCCGAACAGATCGACGCCCGACTCGGCAACGGTAAGGCCCGCAAACGGGTCCACTTTCGCCTCTGTCATCGTGATGGCCACGAACTCCTCGCCATATTTGCCATACTCATCCTTTTCCTTCAAAAAGACAAGCTGCACCTGATTCAGCGGAGTTTTGGACGTTTCATCCGTGAAGGTCACCAGGTAGGCCGAAGCCTTCCCCACCTGAAACGGCAGGTTTTGCACACCGAGCTTACTTACGCTATCTCGTATCTGTTCAGGCATGTGCGGAATCGCCGCTTCGATGGCAAGCGGCATCACATGCTTTACATCCGTAACATGCTGATAAAGCTGGTACGGCTCGCTGCGAACAAGGCTGTCACCGTCTGCTCGTTCCAGCGGGCCTTCTGATACCGAGCAGCCGCTGAGCAGACATGCAAGCAGGAAGCCATGCACACCCCTTGTCATGAGGCTGCATTTCTTTCCGTCCATATGTATTTCCTTTCTGGCAAAACACAGCTGCCATGCTTTCTTTTCTTTTTGCCAAGACGACCGTATAATGGGAATGTTTCAATCCGAAATTTTTTTACAGATAAGAATTTATAAAATTGGCGTAGCTAGGTTTTCTAATCGTTAGGGGGATGCTGATGCTGACGAAAGTTTTTGTTTACGGTACATTGTGCCAAGGCCAACGCTACCATCACATCATCGCGCCTTTTGCTAAACACACGCAAAAAGCGACGGTGCGCGGCACACTGTATGATCTGCCGGTCGGGTACCCCGCCATGATCGAAGGCGACAACCCGGTGAAAGGCGAACTGGTCGAGCTGCAAAATGTGCCCGAAGCACTCCGCCTACTCGACGAGCTGGAAGATTACGAGCCGAATCGCGATACGAATGAATATGAGCGGATCGTGGTCAAAGCGGTCACCGAACGCGGAGACGAGGTGGAGTGCTACCTCTACCTGTATGCCCCTAATCGTCGGGAGTGGCTTGCCGAACACGGCACACTGGTACCTGGCGGAGATTGGCCGTCATTTAAGGGATAAGAATTGCGTTCCTCATCCGGATCATGGACGCATGCAGCGTCGAACCAAGCAGAACATCCCGTAACGGTCCGAGTGTTGGCGTCATCCTCAGCTCGACCTCTGCATCGGCTAACGTCCGCAAAAGGTCGCCGACCGGCTCCACGGAAAGCGGCGTAACCGGCTGCTTTGCAATGAAGTATCCCGCTCCCTCATCAATGCAGCGAAACGACCCGGCCGCAAAACGATAGACATAGACGTTGGTTTCCCTGATTTTATCAAGCCAGCGGTTTTCGACGGTAATGACCATACGTGCAGCGGTATGCCCCAAAAATCGCTCTCGATCCCCATCAGTCGTAGCGGGAGTGGACCAGAATGCGATGCGCGGACAATCCCGGGGGAAAAAGTACAGCGGCGCCCTCTTTTCATCGATGGCCCACACGACAGGCCCCAAATCCGGATGCGACGGATGGCAGCGCGGCTCGAAACGCGTGATGGTTGCCTCTTCGCTAAAATGATAATAATACACGGTCATGTTTATGCCCGCTCGGCCCGATAATATTCAGGACGCAGCATCGACATCACGACAAGCGACTCGAACGAATCGCCGTTTTTCAGGCATTCCCGGGTAACGCCCTCCACGATGAAGCCTTCTGATTCATACAAGTGCCTGGCGCGTGCATTCTGTTCTTTCACATCGAGCCATAACCGATGGGCTCCCGCATGCTCGAACACCCACTGCTTAATTAGCTTCAATGCCTCTCTGCCGTAGCCTTTTCCTTTTTCAGTGATGGCAATGCGCTTCAACTCTATGCTATGATGCGGATTTTGCAAACCGGCCACGATCAGATAGCCGATCTGCTTCCTCTCTCCGATTGTTTCGATTACGATATGTCCCGTGTCTGCTTCCTTTGTCGCCTGTTCATGCCTTTCAGCCGTCCATTGCAGTACGTAGCGGCTGTTCTCTTCATCGCTTTCCGTCACCATCACAAAAGGAATATCATCCGATCGGGTCGGCCGGAACAGCAACATGTCCGATTGAATCAACGTTTCCATTCGATTCACCATCCCTGGCAGGTTTATCCATAAAATTCTAATTGATCGCCAATCTTGTGACAAGATTGCGATGTACAAGGGAGAGCACTTGAAATGATGATTGAAAAAATCACGGAAGAATTCGATACCGCCCAGATCTTAAGCTATGCGTCACGCGAAAAGCGCGCGTGGGGAGACTTGTTTTTCAATGAGCAGAATCCGACTCACTACGATGCCAACCATGCCGATGTGAGCGTCCTACCTGCCGATCCTGATGCGGTCATCGACGAGGTGATCCAGTTTTACCGTGAAAAAGCGATTATTCCACGCTTTTACTTGCACAATGTCGAAGCGCTCGCTCCTTTCATCGAAAAGCTGACCGCTCGCGGCTTCGGCTATGAAGAGTTCGATCACGCTGTGCAGCTGTGGAATGGCCAGCTCGCAAACGTCCCTCATGACGATCGAGTCTCGATTGAAAGAGTCAGCTCGCACAATTTCACGGAGGCGATGGAAGTCGAGTGCAGCATTGCGGAATTCGGAGGCAGAAAAGTCCGCGAGAAGGCGTTCCAGCTGGAGTTTGCCAATCCCGCTTACGATTACTACTTGCTGTACGTAGACGGCGTAGCCGCCTCGACTGCCTGTACTTTCAAGACCGGCTCGCACATCCGACTGGAAAATGTGGCCACTCGCAAGGAATGGCGCGGACAGGGACTGATCGGCATCCTCATTCGCCACATGCAGGAAGAAGTTGCCCTGCAAGGCTACAAGCAGTTTTGGGTGTATCCGATCAACGAACAGGTCGAGAAAGTGTACAAGCGCTACCATTTCGATACGGTTGGCCGATTGCGTATGGCACACGCTTTTCTAGGCGGGAAAAGCATCAAAGAGATTCACGCCGGAAACTGAAATCAAGCAAACCGGAGAATCAGGTGAATATCCGCCGGTTCCTTTGCAAACAGCTCTGGATCGACACGCTCGGCGAGCTCGCAACCGTAATCGAGGTAAAAGCCGACGGCCGAGCCCGATTCAGTGGCGGAAATGTACAAACCTGCCGCTCCTCGCGCTACTGCGAGCTCACACATGTTGTCCATCAACCGCTGGGCAATTCCTTGGCGGCGATAAGCATGGCTGACATAAAGGAACGCCATCTGCAGCAAATCCTGCTTTTCGCCCAGCAAGCGGTTCCCCAGGACTGCGACACCTACCAGCATCTCCCCGGCAAACGCGCCGACCATGCTGCCGCCTTCCTGCAATAGCGGCAGGAGCATGTCGCTATGCTCTGCCACTTGCTGTTCATCCCAGCGCGTAATTTGATAGTGTACCGGCTCTTTTTGCAGCTCTCCGTCCTTGTACACGTATTTGAATGTCCACTCCTCTTTTCTATCAATCTCCCCGATTCGCTCTAGCTCTTTCTGCTCCATGATGCGATAGTGTATCGTTTCCATATTAACCCACCCTTTTTTTGGTAATGTGCTATGATGAGCCTATCAAATTTTGCTAAGGACGTGTGGAGATGCCGTTTACTTTCGCCCATCCTGCCGCTGTTATTTGGCTACCGGCACGCTTTCGCCGCTATTTCTGTTTCTCCGGTCTGATCGTCGGCAGTATGGCCCCTGATTTTGAATACTTTCTCCACTTCAAACCGCATTCGGTGTGGGGGCACACGCTCATCGGCTTTTTCCTCTACAATTTACCGCTTGCACTCATCGCAAGCTGGTTGTTCCACCGCGTGATCAAGCGACCGTTGCTTTTTCATTTGCCTGCCCCGCTCGATCGCTGGTACGCCCCGTATGCCAGTATGTCCTGGTCGATCCGATCAGGCAAAGCATTCCTGTTGTTCGCAAGCTCGGCGATCATCGGAATGGCTACCCACGTGCTGTGGGACCACTTCACGCATCAGAACGGCTATTTTGTCATGCATGTCGACGCACTACGCACACGCATTCCGCTGTTATTTGCCGAAGTTCCGTTGTACAAGCTAGCCCAGCACTGCAGTACACTGGTCGGTTTCGCCTTGATCACCGTGTATTTGTACAAGCTGCGCGACAGGCGGAGAAGCCACGCTTTTCAACAAGGACGCTCACGCGCGCAAAAACGTCACTACTGGATTCGCATCATTCTCGCTAGCTGTGTTATTCTGACAAGTAAACTTTGCTTCTTTGCCAGCACTCTTTTTGGATGGCCACCGGTCGGAGAGCTGGTCGTCACGTCGCTTGACAGCGTGCTGATCGCCACGCTGCTCGTATCGCTGTGGGAAAATCGGCGTCTGACATAAGAGCAACAACCATTTATTCCGAAACGTTGAATGGAGTGATCGTTATGAAAAACACCCCGATTCGCATCAGTTGCTTACACGCCCACCATTCTAACATTGCCCTCATCGATGCGGCGCTTGTGCCATTCGACGTGGAGCTTGTGCATTTCGTCGATCCGGGCCTCGTTCATCGCCTCGGGCACGACCCGTCCTTCGACACTCAGCAGGCGGAGCGCAAAATCGCAGACCAGCTGGACTGGATCACCCGATGTGGAGCAGACCTGCTGTTGATCACGTGCACGAACTACATCGCCGCCATGAAAGATCAGCAATACAGCATTCCGCTCATCAAAATTGATGAGCCGTTCTTTGCCGAAATGTGTGCTGTGCCAAAACCGATCCGCCTTGTATTCACGAATCCAGCAACCATGGATGGAACAGTGTCCCGCTTGATGTCCTACGCCGCTTCCAGCGGAAAAGCCCCGCAAATTACGGTCGAGGTCGTTCCCGATTCGTTTGTGCTTGTCATGCAAGGGAAGCTCGACGCTTACAATCAGACGGTCAGCAGCTATTTGATCGAGCTGCAGCAGCGAGTGGGCGATGAGGAACAAATTTGGGCGGCACAGCTCTCCATGGTGGCTGCAGCCCAATTCGCACAACAAAAAACGGGCCTGGAGATCGGCGATCCCCAAAACCCGTTGGTCCGTTATATTGCCCGCTTGATGTCCGAGCGAAACTGCTAATTCGCGCCCTCCGGCTGCTTAGCCGGTTTGGGCAACAAGAGCGAGAGCGCAAAGCCGATCACAGAGATGATCAGCATCCACATGAACACATTCATCAACCCGTTTGCCAAAGCGCCTTCGCCGCCTTTGCTCACGAACACGTTGAGCGCAACACCCAGAATCGCCACCCCAACCGTCTGTCCCATAGTTCGCATGAACTGCAGCGTGCCGGTGGCGACGCCTCGCTGCTGCCAGGAGACACTGCTCTGGACCGCGATGGTCATCGCCGTAAACGATGCGCCGAAGCCCAGTCCCATGACGAAGATGACAGCCGGAATGACCCATTCCGGTGTTTCCGGCGTGACCGTCGCCAGCCAGATGCCCGCGATGATCAAAAAGACTGCTCCGATCATCGAAACTAACTTGTAGCCACGCTTCAACATCAGACGGCCGCCGAAGGAAGCCGCGATCAGCCAGCCGATCGACTCCGGCAATAGCGCAAACCCTGCATACGTAGCCGAATGACCGTGAATGTCTTGAATCCATAGTGGCAAATAGGCTCCCGCACCGATCAAAAGAATGCTCTGCGTAAAGCCGACCGCCTGTGAAAACACGTTCAGCTTGCTTTTGTACAGCGACATCGGCAGCATCGGCTCCGGCACGCGCCGTTCGACGAACAAAAAGCCGATAAATACCACGATGCTGATCACCAGCAGAATCAACGAATTGCCATCCCAAGCGGATTGCTTTCCTTCACCGCCTGCGAGGAGCAGATACAGGAACAAGCTGACGCTGATCGTAAACAGACTTGCACCCACATAATCGACATTGATTTTTTTCGGCACGATTTTTTCGCTGAAAAACTTGGCCAGCAACAGGATCGATGCCAGACCGATCGGGATGTTCATGTAAAAAATCCAGTGCCAGGATACATAATCCACGAAAAAGCCGCCTACGAGCGGACCGACGATCCCCGCCATGCCCCACATGCTGCTCACGAGGCCCATCACCTTTGCCCGTTCTTGCTGATTAAAGATGTCGCCCAAAATCGTCATGGTGATCGGCTGGACCGCTCCAGCGCCCAAGCCCTGCACCGCCCGGAAAACCATCAACTGAAACATCGAGCCCGACAATCCGCACAAAAGCGATCCAACCAAGAAGATCCCTGTCCCGACCATAAACACGCGTTTGCGGCCGAACAGGTCTGCCAGCTTCCCGTAAATCGGCGTCGTAACCGCCATCGTCAACAAATAAATAGAAAAGATCCATGATAAATACTGGCTTTCGCCCAGGTCACGCACAATTTTCGGCATCGCCGTACTGACAACCGTCGATTCGATCGCGGTCAAAAATGTGGAGACGAGAAGAGCGATCAAAACTTTCCGCCGCGGGTCCTTCATATTTCCAAACATCCCCTTAATGATTCACTACCTTAGATTTATCCATCTTTCCATCTTTTATCACCAAGGGAAATTTGTCAATATGAATCGGCAGCGCGCTACGCTTCGAAGACGGCCCTGATTTCAGCAGGAAGCTCGATGGAACGGCGCGTCTCCCCATCGATCATCACCATTGTCACATCGGCCTCGCAGGAGCAGATATCGTCTTCTGTCCACACTTCCTGGCGCATGGTGAAGCTTTTTTGACCAGCGCGGGTGAGCCACGAGATCACCTTGACGCGCTCGCCCAGCTTCAATTCTTTACGGTAATTGATGTTCACATTCACGATCACCGGCAGCGTATTGCGGCTCATCATCTCTTCGAGCGTAAAGCCACAAGCCTCTTCCATCAGATCGTTGCGTGCCCATTCCATATACTCCAAATATTTGGCGTGATGGACATGCCCGATCAAATCCACTTCTGTCGAACGTATCGTATGTGCAAAGACCGTTTTCATCCGCGACCTCTCCCTTTTCCTTTTTTCCCAGTATACCTTATTACCGATACTGAGTGAATGATCATTCATAATGAATGCATATTGGGAGGGTAAATTGTTCCGCGAAAAATTTGGGCAATGCTGCAATTCTTGCTTTTTGGGATGTCAGATTATTCTTTCCATTCCCGTAGCTGTCCCGCCTAAAGTGTGGTACATTCTTATCAAGTTTTTCGAAATCGCCGCTGAAGCGAATTTTGCAACCCATCGATGTGGAGGTGATCATGATGCAGCACAGCCGATTTGAGCGGGATGTACCCGGATCTTTCGTTTCCTAGACGGACGGGAATGAATGGATCAAACCACCTTTGTTCCCCCCGGCTAGGCGGATCCTTGCAACGAATGAATCCACTCCGGGAGGGCTTTTACGCATGAATGCACATACAAAAGATCAATTGTTGGGATGTCTCTGGCTGTCGCTTGCCGCAGCCATCTGGGGCGGGGTCTATGTCGTGAGCAAAGTCGTGCTCGCGTACATTCCGCCGTTTACCTTACTTATCATCCGCTTCACCATTTCTCTTCTGATTCTCGGCGCAATCGTCGTCGCGCGTAAGGAATACGTCAGCAAGCGCGATTTACCGCTGATGATGCTGGCCGGCTTTGTCGGTGTCACGATCTCGATCGCCGCGCAGTTTTTGGGTACCAAGCTATCGAATGCACACATGGGCGCGATCATCACCTCGGCCTCGCCTGCATTCATAGCGGTATTTGCCGTCTGGCTGCTGAAGGAGCGCATCAGCATTCATCAAATCGTCGGCATCTCATTAGCGACGGCAGGCGTCCTGGTTGTCGTCGGCTTGCCGGATTCGTCCGGAGAAGGCCATTCCTTGACTGGAAACCTTATCCTACTTGTTGCCGCCGTAAGCTGGGGGCTGTACACCGTGCTTTGCAAACGAGCTACCCAAACGTACTCGTCGCTCACCGTTACCGCTTATGTGTCATTTTTCGGGGTGCTTTTCAGCAGTCCGCTGATGATTTGGGAGATGTCCACTACGCCGATCGACTGGGGCTTTGGCTGGGAGATTTGGGCGGGTGTGCTGTACGTCGGCGTCATCTCGACGACCGTCGCCTTTTATTTGTGGAACAAAGGCTTTGAGATGGTGCAGGCCGGAAGCGGCGCGGTCTTTTTCTTCTTTCAGCCGATCGTCGGTACGCTGTTTGGTTGGCTATTGCTGGGCGAGCATTTGAGCTTCGGCTTTTTCATCGGGGCTGCCTGCATTTTGGTCGGCGTCGCGTTTTCCAATCGGCAGAACACGGAAAACTAATCGGCACGTACAAAAAGAGCATCGGGGAGAAGGCTACTCCCTAATGCTCTTCTTTTCTTTCGGACAGGATGGTTCAAAAAGCAGAAAGAGTTTTCAATCAGCCTACCCGTTCAATGAGAATCGCCGCGCGCGTCGTAGCGATATTGTTCACGCCCGTGCCAGCCAGCGTATTGCTTGTCGCGCTTTCGTTGCGCAGCGTGATGATGGTGCCTGCTGTTACAGCACTAATGAAAAATCCCCCAAGCCGAATTCTGTCGGTGTTCGAATTCGTCACCACCTCGCCAAAGTACGATAGCGGAAATCCTGTTCCGTTGATCGTGATCGCGTAGGCCGCGTTCACTGGCGCCATCAACATCAGCGAATAATCAAAGCGATAAACACCGGCTATGTTGATCGTGATCGTAGTGGTGAGCGGAGTAAAAGTAAAGCCCGTGGTTTGCGCGCTGACGAGTTCAAAGATGACATCTTGCCCGGGACCAACCACTTGAGAACCGCCGATGGTAGCGGCATTGATGTATTGCGGGGTAAACGTCTCGCCTGCCGGCCCAGTTGCTCCCATTGGTCCAGTTGGGCCGGTGGCTCCGGTGGGACCAGTTGGACCGATCAAACCTGCCTCGCCTGCGGGGCCGGTCGGGCCGGTTGGGCCTTGTGCTCCCGCTGGGCCAGTAGCTCCCGCTATTCCCGCAGCTCCCGTCGGACCCGTCGGACCCGTCGGACCCGTTGGACCAATCAAGCCTGCCACTCCTGCGGGGCCGGTCGGGCCGGTTGGACCTTGTGCTCCCGCTGGACCAGTAGCTCCCGCTGGACCAGTAGCTCCCGCTATTCCCGCGGCTCCCGTCGGACCCGTTGGACCAATCAAGCCCGCTACTCCTGCGGGGCCGGTCGGGCCCCGCGCCCCCGTTGGGCCAGTGGCCCCTGCTATTCCCGCTGCTCCCGCCGGACCAGTTGGACCAATCAAGCCTGCTACTCCTGCGGGGCCGGTTGGACCACGCGCTCCAGTTGGGCCAGTGGCCCCTGCTATACCCGTTGCTCCCGTCGGACCGGTTGGACCGATCAAGCCTGCCACTCCTGCGGGGCCGGTTGGACCACGCGCTCCCGTTGGGCCAGTTGGGCCGATGGCTCCGGTGGGACCCGTTGGACCAATCAAGCCCGCTACTCCTGCGGGGCCGGTCGGGCCCCGCGCTCCCGTTGGGCCAGTGGCCCCTGCTATTCCCGCTGCTCCCGTCGGACCGGTTGGACCGATCAAGCCTGCCACTCCTGCGGGGCCGGTCGGGCCAGTTGGGCCTCGGGCTCCCGTTGGGCCAGTAGCTCCCGCTATTCCCGCGGCTCCAGTTGGGCCCGTGGCCCCTACTATACCCGCTGCTCCCGTCGGACCAATCAAGCCTGCTACTCCTGCTGGACCGGTTGGACCTCGGGCTCCCGTCGGACCGGTTGGACCAATCAAGCCTGCCACTCCTGCGGGACCAGTCGGGCCGGTCGGACCTCGGGCTCCCGTTGAACCGGTGGCTCCCGCTATACCCGCGGCTCCCGCCGGGCCTGCTATTCCAGCTGGGTCCGTGAAACCACCAGCTTGACCGGGCGCCCCCGTTGGGCTAGTTGGTCCCATCGTGCCTGCCGGGCCGGTCGGACCAATTGGACCGACGATGTCTGCCACTGCCAGTTTGATCATTTTACATATGCAATTACGCATGCCGCAGCGGCGGCAATGCTTTCGCCTTGGTTTACAGCGGCAAACGTTTTCCCCACAACGACGGCAACCTTTGCGCTTTTTCCTCCGTTCCATCGTTTCCCCCACTTTGCATGACATGAACCAATCTTTACTGTATACGTCAGCACACATCAATTGGAGAGGTACGAACATCTCCCATCAGGGCAAAACGGAAAAATAAATATATTCCTACCTAGTCGATGTCGGATGGTTCAGTCATGAAAGAGGCAGCCTCACTTGCGACGGGGCTTACTTTCCGCCTTCTCCCGCGCAGCCTCCCGTTTTGCTTCGCCCACCGCCTCCCACAAGTAGAGGCTAACGTAGCTGCGATAGGGCGCCCAGCTTTCTCCGATCCGGCGGATCTCCTGCTCGTCCGGCTTCTCGACAATCCCGTGCACTAGCTGAATGCCGTTGCGTAGCCCGATATCGGCAGCAGGCAGCAGATCGGGGCGCCCCATGCCAAACATCAGCAAGCACTCGACCGTCCAACGGCCGATTCCACGCAGCTTGGACAAGTAGGCGATCACATCTTCATCCGTCAACTCATGCAGACGGTCCAAATCAACGTCGCCTGAGACGACAGCACGGGCAAAGTCGATGATATACTCCGCCTTGCGCTGGCTGAACTGCCAAGCGCGCATCTGCTCCACCTCAAGGCTGGCGACCGCTTCCGGCGTCGGGAAGACCAGGAACTCTCGCCCTTGTTGATCCACAATCACATCCCCGACCTGTCTGATCAGCCGATGCGTCAAGGTCGCCGCGAACGCTAGATTCAGCTGCTGCCCGATGATTGTTCGGACCATCGACTGAAATAGGTCGGGATCATGCAAGAGACGCAACCCGCGAAACTTTTCCGTCAGCGGGCGCAGCTCCGCACTTTCGCGCATACGGCGATAGACCGGCTCCAGATCGACATCGACACTGTACATGTGCCGGGAGACGCGAATTAGTTCATCCTGCTGGCGCTGCGTCAGCGCTGCCTCCGTCTCGATCTGCAAAACCGGTTCCTCCACGCTGCCGCAAAAGCGAAAAACAACAAGCACAGGCTGCCCGTCCAAACGGAGTGCCCGCCGGATTATGCCTGCTGACGCATCGATCTGGAGCTGCTCATCAGGATGCGTCAACATACGCTGCAAAAGCCGTTCAAATGAATATGGTGGTTTCATCGTTATGGTGGTGGCAAACATCGGCTGGACGTCACTCCTCTTCCCTTTTCTTAAGATCGTGCCCTCGGCAACTTCATTATAATGGAAAAAGCCGATCCCCCGCAGTATGCAGGAAACCGGCTTTGAGATAAGAAGAGCCGAATATAAGAGCGAACGAAAATTACTTGGTGAACATGCCTTTCAACACGAACTTCACATTGGCAGGGCTTTCCGCCAGACGGCGCATGAAGTAGCCATACCAGTCGTTGCCGTAAGGAACGTAGACACGCATACGATACCCTTCGCGCGCTAGATCCACCTGGGATTGCGTGCGGATGCCGTAGAGCATTTGGAATTCGAACTGAGAGCGCGGAATGTTGTGTTCCTTCTCCAGCTGCTTTACATAAGCGATGATGTTGTCGTCATGGGTTGCCACCGCTGCGTAATTTCCGTTCAGCAGATGCTGCTTGATGATTTTTTTGTAATTCTCATCCACATCGGCTTTGTTCGGATATGCAACTTGCGGCGACTCTTTGTAAGCCCCTTTTACCAATCGGAAATTCGGGTGCTTGTCTTTAAGACTGTCAATGTCATCGGTGGATTTGTACAGGTACGCCTGGATAACGGTACCGACATTGTCATAATCCTGCAGGAGCTCGCGCAAGATTTCCAACGTGACCTCGTTGTGCGCGTAGTCTTCCATGTCGATGCGGACAAAGATGTTGCCGTTTTTCTTCGCAGAATCAAGGATGCGGCGCATATTGGTAACGCACAAGTCACGGCTGATGTCGAGGCCGAGCTGTGTCATTTTCAACGAGAGGTTGCAGTCTACACCGGAGCTGTGGATCGCTTCCAGCGTTTTGATGCAGTAGTCAGCAGATTCGTTTGCTTCTTCCACACTGAATACGAATTCGCCCAAATGGTCGAGGGTGCAGCACAGACCTTTCTGATTCAAGTCTTTTACACCTTTGATCGCCTCTTGAATCGTCTCACCCGATACGAAACGGCTTGCTCCGAAACGCAGTCCCCATTTTTTCGCGGCTGCGTTCAAGCCTTGGTTTTTGGACAAAAACAGGAAGAAATCCTTCATGAGTTGTTCCATTGTGACTAAGTCTCCTCCCTAAACGTGCATGCTCTGATCAATTCATAATGCATGTTCCATGCCATCCATAATTCGAGGAATTTCGTCATCATTGCAACCACAATCCGTATACGCTCTATACACATATGTACAATCATTGTTCATTATTGTACATTGATAGTACAAACTTGTACGACTTTAAACATCTATCCACCTTAGGATGTGATCTTGTGAAGCCATTATTCTCCTTGCAAAGCCCCATCTCCTCACTGGATGCTTCCTCCATCGAAGATACTGCCATCATACGCAGCGCCACATCCACAGGTGTGCGCATGGAAGATGGCTCCGTATTGCCCGCGCTGATGCTGGCAGGCGATACGCCGCTGATCGACGCGATTCGGCTTGTCCAGCAGGCGGCCGCTGCACCGTTACCCATCCTGCTCATTGCGCCCACGCATCCGGGCGACGCTTACAAGCTGATCGCTTTTTCCCAGCTATTCGCCGCACTTGCGGAAATCGCGGGAAACCAGAGCAAGCTGCTCGAAACGATGCTGACTACCGTTAGCGAGGCGATTACGATCGTCGATAAAGAGAACCGCGTACTGTATTGGAATGAATCAGCAGAAAAAATTTATGAAATCTCTCGCACGGATGTGGTCGGAACCTCGCTCGAGACGCATTTTTCCAGTGAATCCATCCGTTTGATCGATGCTTTGTCGCACGGTACTTCGGTACAGCGTGTCTATCACGTGCCCCGTCCGGACCGGCATGTGCTGATCAACTCCGCTCCGATCTATCGGGACGAGGAAATCATCGGCGCAATCTCCATCGAGCAAGACATTACCGAATTGGTTCGCCTCAATGAAGAACTGGCAGACACGACAGCGCATCTGCATACGCTAAAGCAGGAGATGAACCGGTTTCAGGCTGCCGACGACCCGTTTTACATGATCAAAGGGCATTCCGCCGCCGTTCAGTCCGCCATCCAATCGGCACGGAAAGTGGCGCAAACCGATGCGACCGTTCTCTTGTACGGCGAGAGCGGCGTGGGCAAGGAGCTGTTTGCCCAAGCGATCCACCAAGCGAGCAAGCGGCACGACAAGCCTTTTATCGCAATCAACTGCGGCGCCATCCCAGCCGCACTGTTTGAGAGCGAGCTGTTCGGCTATCAGGGCGGGGCATTTACTGGCGCAGAGAAAAAAGGGAAGCCTGGAAAGCTGGAGCTTGCGCATGAAGGCACGCTGTTTCTCGATGAGGTGGGAGAGCTCCCGCTTGAGCTGCAGGTCAAGCTATTGCGGGCTTTGCAGGAGCGCCAGTTTTACCGTGTCGGCGGAACGGAGCCGATCCGCGTCAACACGCGCATCATCGCCGCGACAAATCGGCAGCTCGAAGCGATGGTCGCCGAAGGGCGTTTTCGTGAAGACCTCTATTATCGGCTGCACGTCTTTTCCATTGAAATCCCGTCGCTCCGCGAACGTCGCGAAGACATTCCCGAGCTCGTGCAAATTTTTCTACAGGAATATGCGACGACCCAAAACCAACCGGTTCCCCGGATGCTGCCTGAAGTGATGCAGCCGCTGCTCCATTTCCATTGGCCAGGGAATATCCGCCAGCTGCGCAATGTGATGGAACGGTTGTTCATTTTGCAGGAAAATGGTGTCATTTCGGCCGAACATTTGCCACACAGCATTCGGTTGCAGCAAAGTGAACCAACGCCCGCCTTCAGCTTCACCACTGCAGAGCCAGCACCTATGCCTGCTTTTACGGAAATGGCCGGCAAAAAACACGATGCACAGGAACGCGAGCGGATCATCGCTGCACTCGACCGTACCTACGGCAATAAAAAGGCTGCGGCAGAGCTGCTCGGCATGTCACGGGGCACGTTGTATAACAAAATGCGCAAGCACGGGATCGACCCGGAGCACTAGGCGGATGAGGAGGACGCAATGATTCATTTTGAACCGGATACGCTTCAAGCTGTTTACGCCGGGGAAAGCATCCAGCTTCTGCCCAAGGAGTTTGCCTTGCTCCGCTTCCTCTTTGAGCACCCGGGACGCATCTTTTCGCGCGAGGAGCTGCTCGACGCTGTCTGGCCGTTGGAGATGCCCGTCGACCGTACCGTCGACGATCACATCTACCGCGTCCGCAAAAAACTCACCGTCTGGTCGCACCTGATCAGCGTGGAGACGATCCGTGGACAAGGCTACAAGCTGACGCGCCATGCCCCAAAGCAGAAGGAAAGCCCGCTTTTGCAGGACGAAGAGTTCGCTGCCGACGTAAAGCGGATGCTCGCCAAGTATCACGGACTCGGCATGGGCGCAGCCATGCAGCTGCTCTCCTCGAATCGGGACGTGCTGGGTTTGCCGGGTGATCCGTTTTATGATGCCTACCTTCATTTTGTCCGAGGCGATTTTTCGTGGCTGATTCATACGGACACCTTAACGTTTTGGCAGAAAGCGGCCTACGCCGTTTTTATCCACGCTGCCATACAGCCTGATCCGGAGACATCGCTTTCCTACGCGGAACGGCTGATCGCCAAAGGCGACAGTGTGGAGCAAAAATGGATGTACGATCTGCAGCTAAACATCGCCTTTCTCTATTTGCAGGCAGGCATGCTGGAGAAGGCGCGCCGTCATCTGGACGATATCCGGCAGATGATCATGGATCTGCAATCCGCCAGCTTCACCGCGATCTTTTTATTGAAAGAAATGTACGTGCATCTGTTGGAAGGAAAGCCGGACGCGGCGGCAGGCAAACTTCAGGAATGCGAGGCGTTGCTTGAGCAGCACCCGATCCAGCGCGAGCGCGGTGCTTTTCTCGTGGGCAAGGCCTTCTTTTTGTACCAGCAGGGCGCTGTTCCGGCCGCCCGAAAATCGCTGGACGACGGCATCGAAACGACGCGTCAAACACAATTCATCCCTCATCTGATCAGCAATCTGCACCTCACGCTCATGTTACTTTCGCAGCATATAAAAGATGAGCCCTACCGCAAAAAATACCAGCGGCAATGGGACCAGCTGGCCGAGCAATACAAATTCGGGCAGCTTTTGGCCGAGACCGAACAGCTGCTGAACAGCCATCTCTGATATTCTTCTGACATTCCCCTGCTACGCTATGTCTACGGAACATACTGGCAGGGGGTTTTCACATGCTCTGGAAAAATCGGACATTCACGAAAATGTTTTTCTCATACGGACTTTCCGCTTTCGGCGACTATTTTGATTTCATGGCCGTTTCGATTTTACTTGGCTTCATCTGGAAAGTTGACGCGATGACGGTGGCGCTACTGCCGCTCGCTTTTGCGGTGCCGAGCATCCTGTGCAGCCAGCTGGCGGGAATCCTCGCTGACCGCTGGAACAAGCGCAATTTGATGCTTACTACCGACCTGATTCGCGCAGCGATCACGACAATGCTCATTTTCGCCCCCAACGCCTGGGTGCTGCTTGCGTTGATCACGTTGCGCTCCACCGCCCGCGTCTTCCATTATCCGGCACAGCAAGCGATGACGCGTCGAGTCGTCTCGACCGAGCAGCTTTTGCAGGCAACCTCCCTCAACGGTGCCATTTTTCAGCTGTCAAAAGTACTGGGCCCGCTTTTCGGCGCATCCGTGGCTACCGCCTTTTCCCCAGGAGCCTGCATGGCTGTCAATGCCGTGTGCTACGTCTTCTCCGCACTGCTGCTCTTCTTCGTGCCCGCACACCAGGGACGGATCGAACAAACAGAGGCGGATTCGGAAAAACTCAACCTCCGCACAGCATGGAAAGGGGGCTGGCTGATCCTGCTGAAAAGCCGAGTCCTGATGGTCAGCATCTTCTTTTGCCTGGTCGGCATGGGAGGCATACAGATGATTGACGCCCAAATCACGGTCCTGCTGCGCGATATCGCGCCTGACCGCCCCGACCTGATCGGTTGGCTCGTCACTGCCATCGGAGCAGGGGGTCTCGCAAGCGTCACCTGGCTGCGTCGCTTCCGGCAGCTGTCTGCCTATGGCTGGCTGCTGGGAGGGGGCCTTGGGCTGATCGGGCTGATGTTTGCCGCATCCGGCCTTTTCCAGCACGATACACCGCTTGGTCTCATGCTGGCCGCCTGTTTTGTAGGTGGCGTCGGCACAGGCTTTACCTCCACAGGTCTAAACTACATTTTGCAAAAAGAGACGCCTGTCGATGCGATCGGGCGAATCAGCGGCATTTTGGATTCGATGAGCAGCATCGTCCTGATTGTCGCACCACTAGCAGGTGGCGCATTGATCGGCCTCTTGGGTGCATCGCATACGTTTTTGTATGTCGGCGCCTCGATTGGCGGCATCGGACTGATCGGCATCATGTTCCAAAGCCTACTGTGGAGGAAAGCTGCGCAGCATTCGTCCACAGCAGCAGCCTGATGCCTACGCAGAATGCCGATAAAAAAAGCCCCGTTCCGCCAACTAGCCTGTGCGGATTACGGGGCAAAGCCGTCTTGATTCAAAAAAATCTGTTCTTCCAAAAACACCTTTTTCAGCCGCTCATACACGATCCGCCAGGCCGCTGAATCATACCACTCCTCCAAGCCCAATTCCGTATACAGCGCCTCAATCCCCAACCTGCGCGTGCGCTTTCCACCGCTGCCATCGCCCATGAAATAATCGTCCAGACAAATCCGGTTCACCAGGGGCCGCAGCAGATGCGCAAATGCCTCGCTGCTCGGCAGCACCGGGGCGATGGTCGCCTGCGCCGGGACACCGGATTCGGCCAACAGCTGCAGCGTCTTCAAGCGGGCGGCAATCGGCGGTGCATAAGGGGAGAAATGGCGGCGTATCTCATCCAGATCAGTCTCGACCGTCATGCTGACCCGCACGCGTTCCCCCAATCGCTGCAGCAGATCGATATCCCGTCGTACGAGCGGGCTGCGCGTCTGCACAAGCAAAAAATCCGGAGGGTCACAGACCATCGCCTCAAGTAAAGATCGGGTCACTTTTTCCTTATATTCAAGCGGCTGGTACGGGTCGGTGGCGGACGACATGAAAATCGTCACCGGCCCCTTTGCTTTGGCCCGACGCAGCTCCTTGGCGAGCAGCATTGCCGCCCCCTGCTTGCTGTCCACCCAGGTCCCCCACTCCTGCCCACGAAAGGTCGATACGGGCATTTGCCGCACGTAGCAGTAAGCGCAGCCGAACGAACAGCCGGTAAATGGGTTGAGCGAATGCGTGTAGCCGGACAAGTAGCCAGTCCCTTTGTTCAGCAACGTTTTCGGATGCGTGTGCGCGATCGAAATGTTCATGTGCCTGCCCCCTTTACGTCGCGTCGTGAAAAATGATGCCGAGACTGTACCGCGTCCCGGACGTGATCGTGCTGACGCCGTGGCGGAGCGTGGTTTTGTAATAACCGCGCGATCCCGACACAGGCCGATGATTCGTCGGAAAAATCAGCCCCGCTCCTTGCTCAAGTGCGATTGCATGCCCTCTGCTCTGCGCCCGCGGCCGCTGCTCCACAAGCAGGAATTCTCCCCCGGTATAATCGACGCCCTTCTGATTCAGGGCAAACACAACCTGAAACGGAAAAAACACCTCGCCGTACAAATCCTGATGCAAGCAGTTGTACCCGTCCGCCTCGTATTTCAAAATCAACGGAGTCGGTCGCAGCTGTCCTGACTGATGACAGGTGTCCAGAAAGCTGTGCAGATCGGAAGGATACGCCGCAGCCAGGCCGAGCCGCTCGCGCCATCGGTTCGCCGTTTTCGCCAGCTCCGGGTACAGTCCGACCCGTAGCTGCTCCAGTGCATCCGGCAACGGTGCCGCGTAATACTTATATTGGCCGATCCCGAATCGGTAACGGGCCATATCGATCGTGCTGCGGAAACGGTCTCGCTGTCCATACGTGTCGACGAGCGCCTCGCACTCCTCGAGTGTCAAAAGAGGCGGGATGGACGCATACCCTTTCTCGTCAAGCTCCTGCTGCAGGTGCTCCCAGGGCAAGGCTGCGATCCGGTCCGCAAGCCGCTCAAGCATAGGCTGCGCCCCCTTCTACACCCGCTTTTTCCAAAGCAAGCAGCTTCTTCTTCATGTCGAGTCCGCCGCGATAGCCAGTCAAAGAGCCGTCCTTTCCGATCACCCGGTGGCACGGGATCGAAATAAGGATCGGATTGGCCCCGATAGCAGCGCCGACCGCGCGAACTGCCGCCGGCTTCTCGATCTGCTGTGCGATCGCCGCATACGTCTTGGTTTCTCCGTACGGGATTTGAACCAGCGCTTGCCAAACAGCTGTTTGAAACGGTGTGCCGCGGAAATCAAAAGGAATCGAAAATTCTTTGCGCTCCCCAGCCATATACTCGCGCAATTCGTTTGCATATGGTTTCATCTCATCATCGTCTTTTTGCAGCTCTGCATGGGGATAGCGCGCTTTCGCCCACTCCGCTAGCTCATCGAACGTTTTGTCTTGTGAACCGACAAAGCAGAGCCCGTTTTGCGTTGCAGCGATGTGCAGCAACCATCCTTCATGTTCAAGCACCGTCCAATACATCGTCTCATTGCGCTTTTGATTCATCGTTCTTCCCTCCCGGCTCATCTAATTTCTTGCCATGTGACTGTCGATACTCCTTCGGCGTCTTTCCCGTCAGCTTTTTGAACAGCGTAATGAAGTATGGCGTATTTGCGATGCCGACGGCTCCTGCGATCGCAGTTACCGTTTTGTCCGTTTCCGCCAGATACTCCATCGCCTTGCCGATCCGCTTTTGCTGTACATAATCGACCAGCGTCATGCCTTTGACCCGTTTGAACGTCCGGTGCAGATGGTACGGGCTTCCGTGGCACACATCCGCCAGTGTCGATAGCGTCATATCCTCCCTGTAATGGGCGTCGATGTACTGGGTAATCTGCGACACCCATTCGTTGTCGGGCAAGCGCTGACCAGTCGGCTTGCATCGTTTGCAGGGGCGGTAATCTTCGGCCAACGCCTCCCTTGCCGCGTGGAAAATGCGGACATTTTCCTTTTTCGGGGGCCGCGATTTGCAGGAGGGCCGGCAAAAAATTTTCGTCGTCTTGACCGCGTAAAAAAATTGGTCGTTGTATGCCGCATCATTGTTCAAAATTGCCCGCCATCGCTCGTCTGTCAGCCGCTCATCGCTGGTGTCCCCCACAATCTCGGGCTGAAAGCTCTCCAGCTCATGCTCATGCGCAAAACCGTGTCCGTCATGATTCATGTGGTTTTCACCTCCATCCACAGTATAACCCCGCGCTGTCATCTCTGTACGTTTTTGGGGATAGAAGAGCAAGATAACGAAATAGATTTGGACATTCCTGGCGAGAGGGTCGCCTAAGAAGGTCGCCCTTCAGGCGTTAATCGTGATAGACTGATTGTGATAGCTTACATGACGCAACGGCGCACAACGATATTCGCGCATAGACAAGGAGTACGACATGAAACAGAGCAAAACGAATGCGATGCGAATTCTCGACAAAGAAAAAATCGCCTATCAAATGCTGACCTATAATGCAGACGACGGAAAGATCGATGGCATCTCGGTTGCCCAAAAAATCGGCAGAGAAGCAGGAGTCGTCTTCAAGACGCTCATATCTCAGGGCGCCAGCAAAGCCTATTACGTCTTCGTGATTCCTGTAGAAGCCGAGCTTGATTTGAAAAAAGCAGCTAAAACGGTAGGAGAGAAGAAAATCGAAATGATCCCAGTCGCCGACATTTTGAAGGTGTCCGGCTATATTCGCGGGGGCTGTTCACCGGTTGGGATGAAGAAGCTATTTCCGACGATCATTGACGAGGCGGCACAAGCGCAAGAGACCATTATCGTCAGCGGGGGTAGCATCGGCGTGCAAATTGAGCTCGCGACTGCCGATTTGCTCAACGTGGTAAAAGCGCGCCTAGCCGATGTGCAAAAAGAAAATTGAAAACCTGCGTAAACATCGAAAGCCAGTCTCCACATTTTTCAAAGGGGACTGGCTTTATGGCTGGGTTGGGGAAAGTGCTTCGATTAAGAATGCTGCAGCTTCAACATTTCCAGCTGGCGGTTCAAGATGTAGCGGCGCAGCACGTGCAGATTTTTCGAGGAGATGCTTGTCACTTTGCAACCATAGTGAAATCCGTTTTCTTCTCGGGTATAAATGTTCATGACAGCCAAGTCCACACGCGCATCCGGCAGCTGCACCGAGATGCGGTACTCTGTTTTCGATGCCAGTTTTTCAGAAGTATGGAGCGCCAATCCCCCTAGACTGACATTGGTGACTTTGACGATCAGCTTGTTTGTACTTCCATCCTCCTGCTTGCGCTCCAAAACGGCATCAAAATTTACATCGAAGCGGGGATAGCGGCGGCGCTGCTCGCGGAACTCGGTCGCAGTCGGCGAATAAAACAAGATGATACGCTTGTCGTCCTTCGCCAAAATCACCCCGTTAAAATTTTGTATTTCCGAATAATTATGGGTGATTAAACAGGAGACCGGGTCGCCAACCTGTGCGGTCAATGGCTCGCTGAAAACGACTTCCACCACGTCGCCTTCCTGATAGGTGACTTGCCCCTCGTACATTTTTTTGCCCAGCTTTATTTGCACAATGGAATCCATAATTCCCTTTTTCCCCCTAATGATTCTCCTCCTTTATGTATATATCACCTTTTTCCATCAGCAAAACACCCATTTCTCGGGTATAATGGTGGCATGGACTTGTAATCGTAGGAGGTTTACACACATGAGTCGCTATCAAATCGTAACATTATGTTTGGCTATTCTCGTAGCCGCTTGCTATTGCGGCGTAGGCGTAGCCATTGCGGAAGGCAGCGCGTTTGGCATTATCGGCTGTCTTGTCCTTTCAGTCGTATTGATGGGCGCAGGCTTTTCTTACAAACGCAAACATTTGCGCTAGTCGTTTCGCTCAACGCCGTACCAGAAAACTGTTGACGTAGAAGAGGAAAGAGGTTATGCTGCCCGCCTGCTTCAATAGCTGCTTGGCCGTGTTATAGATTTGCGGCTGATCGCGGGTAACTTTCCGGTCGACAAGGTAAAAGGCGATCAAGCCGTCCACAATCATGCTGTGGAACGCTGCGTTCGGCAGCGCTTTTGCGCTGGTTTTGGCCTGCTGGATAAAATGCGTAAGCCGCGCGGTCGCTTCATCAGTGCTTGCGTAATAACTGACAAAGTTCAGATCGCCGCCCGCTTTGTCTTCTTCCAGATCGATCAAGTAATCGAGCAAAATGTGGAGCCCGCATATCCAGGGGAAGTACGCCGCATCAAGTCGCTCGATGTCAGCTTGGTCGATTTTTTGCTGTGTGGCCATCACGAACAGGGAGAAAATGCCGATCGTCGATCCCGTCACAGCGGAAAACTCCTGCCATAAAATATCGGGATACTCGGGCCGATGCTGTTCCCACCAGTGGAGCAGCGCGGCTTCTCTTTTTTCCGGGGCAATATGTTTATGTACTTGCAAATCACTATAGAGCAAGGAGTATTTCAGCACGAGCGACTGAACCTGTGGATACGATGGCAAACGCTCCACCTGCTGCTGACAGGTTTTGACCAGTCGCGCCAGGAAACCTCCGTCATCCTTTTCTTCGCGGTAGAGATAATAGTTTCGAATCTCCGCGCCCGGTGTCAGCGCATCCTGCATGGACAGATGCAGCTGGCGGAAATCGACGGGATCGAGCGACGTGCTCCGATCACAGAGATTGTCCAGATAGTCGCTGATCGTCTGGTACGCGACGATTAAGGCGACGAGCACATCTACATGCGTCAGCGATTGCGCTGCATAGACCGCTCCACCTTGGCAATGGAACTTTTTCGTCTCCATGCTGGCTATTGCCTGTTTACGCAGCTCCGGATCAGGTATGGCTTTCGCCTCTTTATACCAAAAGGAAAACTCCTGTTCCAGGACCGGGTTTACATGACGATAGACGCGATAGAGCAACTGCCACGGGTTACGAATTCCTTTGCCCTTCACTTGTATGCCTCCTAAAATTCGCTTCTTCCATCATATCACAATGCCCCCATCCATTTCATTCATGCACGTTTTTACGGGCGATGAAAAGTTTTTGAACGTTGCAGCGGTGAAAGGTAAATGGATTGGAAAATCCCGCTTGCCAAGAAAGACCTTCCTGATTAAAATAAAGGAAACTAATTTAGTTTTTGTAGTTTCCACTCACAAACGATGAAAGGATGGTCGACATTAAGGATCGCATTATCAGAGCAGCTATTGAGGAAATGCAAGACAAGGGCGTCAAGTTTTCGGTGGACGAGTTGGCAAAACGACTCGGTATCAGTAAAAAGACGCTGTACCAGCACTTTCCCTCCAAGGTCGAAATCCTCGACACGATCATCGATCGGATTTTCAATGAGATGAATGAAAAGGCGACGTCCATCATCAACGACGAACAGCTGCCCCTGCTGGAAAAAATCAAGCGCGTCATCACCGTTTTGCCAGACCATTACGATATCATCAACCGGAACAACTATGAGCAAATGAAGCGATATTATCCGGAGCAGTATGACAAAATGGCAGCCTATCTGGAAAACGACTGGGAATTGCTGCACGGCCTGATTGAAAGAGGAATGCAAGAAGGCGTACTCATCACCATGAACTTGTCACTGGTCATGAAAATCGTGATTGATGCAATGAACTCCACGCTGGACCAAAATTTTTACAAACAGAATAATATCACGATCGCCGAAGCGCTAGCGGGGATTGTCGACATCTTGCTATATGGGCTCATTCCAGAGAATAAAAGGTAATCAATCTTTTATTCTTCCTTTTTACCCTCTGGAAACTATAAATACAACATTTGTTTCCTTCGTATCCTATTGTGCTTGAAGGGAGTGATGCGCTATGTAAACCGTTTGTTCAACACAGAGCCATTCGTTACAGAAACACTAGAAAACACAGGGGGTTTTTCAGATGCAAACGAAAGGCTGGCGAACATTGCTTCACCTGTCCGCGCTTGCCGCAACCATCGCGATGGCGTGCTCTCCGATCGCGGCGGCGGCAGTCGGGCAATCTGCTGCAACAAACAAAACGTCGTATCGTTTTCCTGCCGAATGGGAGACCCAACGCGCAGTCTGGCTTGATTGGTATGCCAAAAATGAATACGGGCAGGAGACAACAGACGCGATGCATGCTGTGACAGCCCAAATCATCGAGGCACTGCACGCACATCATGTGGCGGTTGAGATGATCGTCGATTCGGAAACGCGCAAAGCGGAGGTTCTGAATTTTTTAGCACCTTATCGCGTCGATCCCGCGAAGATTCGTTTTCACGTCTATGCGGACAGCTATTTGTTTATGCGGGATATGGGACCGCTCTTTCTCAAAACGAACGATGGCAAACCGCTGATCGCCGATTTTGCCTGGAATTACTACGGGATTTGGTCAGAAGCGAAGGCCAAACCGATCGGTGATGTGGACAAAGCAATGGCAGCGGAGCGGAACATCCCTCTCGTCAAATCCCACATTGTAGCGGAAGGCGGCGGCATTGAAGTCAACGGCGAGGGCGTCATGATGACCTACAAAGATACGGCACTTCAGCGAAATCCGGGCAAGTCCCTTGCGGAAATCGAAAGCGAATACCTCCGACTTTACGGGCAAAAGAAAATCATTTGGCTTCCGCGGAGCCCGCTTTCCGACAAATTGACAGCGGATGGCAGTCCGATCATCGAAAACTTTTTCGGGTATGGCGCAAACGGGCATGTGGATGAGGTAGCGCGGTTCGTGGATCCACACACGATTTTGGTTGCTCAGGTTTCCAGAGAGGCACGGGACAGCAACGCGTTGGAGAAAGCTGACTACGAAAGAATCGAGGAGGCGGTCGAAACGTTGAAGCGTGCCACCGATACGCACGGCAAGCCGTTTCGCATCATCCGCGTCCAAAACCCGAATCTATCGACGGTCTGGAATGAGCACACAGTTGAAACCGGGGATGCTTACAAGCAATTCGGCTTTCAAGTCGGCGACACCGTGTATGAGCTACCCGCAGCGAGCTATTTGAATTTCCTCATCTCCAATGGTGTAGTGATCGCCGCGAAATATTGGGAGCCAGGGAAGCCGGAATCGCTTAAGCGTCTGGACGCGCAAGCAAAAGCGGCCCTCAAGCAAGCATTCCCTGACCGTGACATCGTGCAGATCAATCCGCTTGCGATCAACTGGTGGGGCGGCGGCATTCATTGCATCACGCAGCAAGAGCCGCTTTTTGAAAACGCACCTTGAAGGAGGATCAAACCCATCCGATGAAACATGAATCCTCGACCCTCGCACGCGCGCTTTCTTTGCGGCACGTGGTTTTGTTCGGGCTCGCTTTCATGGCGCCATTGACCGTGTTTGTCACCTACGGAGTCGCCATCGAGAGCACCCGCGGCATGATCCCGACCGCCTACGCCATCGCCTTGACTGTGATGCTGTTTACCGCTTATAGCTATGGGGCAATGTCCAAAGCGTTCCCGATTGCAGGCTCCTCCTACACCTTTACTCAGAAAGCCATCAGCTCCCATCTCGGCTTTCTCGTAGGCTGGACGATCCTACTCGATTATGTGCTCAGCCCGATGATCAGCTCCTTGATCGTCGGCTTGTACGCAAACGCTTACTTTCCGTCTATCCCGATGTTCGTGTGGATCATCCTGTTTATCACTGTCATCACGACGGTCAACATTCTCGGGATTAAAATAGCAGCCAGCTTCAATATGTGTGTAGTTGTTTTTCAAATTTTGTTTTTTGCGGCGTTCACGTTCCTATCGATTAAAGGACTCTTAGCGGGGCAAGGAGCTGGACACGTTTTTTCGCTGCTTCCGTTTTATGATCCCCATGTAGAACTCGCTTCCCTGTTCGGGGTAATCCCGCTGCTCTGCTTCAGCTTTTTAGGCTTTGATGCCGTATCAACCTTGTCGGAAGAGACGAGGAACCCTGTCTCGACCTTACCAAGAGCGATCCTCCTGATCACGTTGATCGGCGGCATTTTGTTTATCGTGGTCACGTATTTCGCGCAGCTGATTTTTCCTCAGTTCCGCGAATTTGCGAGCCCAGAGACAGCGGCTACGCAGATCATCGTGTTTCTCGGCGGCAACGCGCTCAACGCAGTCTTCACCGCCGTCATGGTGACAACCAGCTTTGCATCTGCGGTCGCATCGGGTGCCAGCTCGTCACGCATTTTGTATGCCATGGGACGCGAAAAGGTCTTGCCCCAAAAGGTGTTCGGCTACCTTTCTCCCCGGTTCCAAACACCGGTGTACAACCTGCTGCTGATTGGCGCGATTTCGTTGTCAGCGATTTACATGGACATCGATAAAGCCGTCTCGTTCATCAATTTTGGCGCCTTGTTCGCGTTCATCTTCGTGAATTTGTCGGTCATCGCACATTACTTTATCAAAAAAAGAAACCGGTCCGCCGGAGGCTGGGTTCGCTATTTCTTCATCCCGCTGGTTGGCGCGCTTTGTACAGGCTGGTTTTGGACACAATCAAACGCGCATGCGCTGCTTTTTGGCGGCAGCTGGCTCTTTTGCGGCATCGTTTATCTGATGTATGTCACCAAGATGTTTCGCAAAAAGCCGCCGGAGCTGCACTTTGACGAAGGGGAATCCGCCTGACATACCGGATTCACACAAGAGAAAAATAAAAGATACGAGTGGAGGAAAAATGATCATGACTGAAAACGTAACAATTGGCCTGGTTCAAATGAAATGCGGCGAGGATATCGCGCAAAATACCGCATGCACCGTGGAAAAAATCAAGGAAGCCGCTGCCAAGGGCGCCCAGATCGTCTGCTTGCAGGAGCTTTTCAATGCCCAATACTGCGGCCAACAACTGGATGTCACCCTGTATGATACCGCCGAACCGGTTGATTGCACCATGCTCGCCGGGATGAGCGAGCTGGCGAAAAGCCTTGGCATCGTATTGATCGTCCCTTTTTACGAGAAAGCCGGGCGAGGCTTGTATTTCAACAGTGCAGCCGTTTATGATGCCGATGGTCGCCATTTGGGGACAACGCGTAAAAACCACATTCCGCACGCCCCCCAATACGAAGAAAAATATTACTTCGCCCCCGGCAACACGGGCTATCCGGTTTATGAAACACGCTTTGGAAAAATCGGAATCGGCATTTGCTGGGATGAATGGTTCCCGGAGGTCGCGCGGATTTTGGCGCTCAAAGGGGCTGAAATCTTGTTTTACCCTTCCGCAATCGGCTCCGATCATGACAATCCCGAGCTTTCCTTGCGCCCATCGTGGGAAAAAGCCATTTCTGCACACGGCATTTCAAACGGCGTGTTTATCGCTGCCAGCAACCGCGTCGGTCGTGAAAATGCAATGACCTTCTACGGCGGGAGCTTTGTCAGCGATCCTTTGGGGACGGTGCTGCAATCGCTCGATGCTAAGGAAGGGATTTTGATCCAGCAGATTGATCTTGGGCAAATCGATTTCGCCCGCAATTTGCTGCAATTTTTGCGTGATCGCCGACCGGAAACCTACGGACCATTGCTTGAGCTTGAGGCATTTTCGGGAATGAAAAAATAGATACACAAAAAAGCAGGCCCTTGTGATCAGGCCTGCTTTCTTTTTTCAATCGTTTGAAAGGAGCGGTTTGCCAGCCGCATCACCCAAAAGCTTGAGCCGCTTATGGCGCAGAATGGAAATAGCACGGGAAAAACAAGCGTCAACGCGACCATCGCCGCTACCGCTACCGCCATACCGAGCGTGTGCAGCGGTTTGGCGAAGCCGATGAAAAATGCGAATTTGAAGCATTGCATAAAACGGATGTCATAATGAACGAATACCGGAAACAGATTGACCGCAATCACGACATAGGCCAAGCCAAATGCTGTGATAATCATGCGGAGCACGGAATAAATCGCCCCTTGCTGCGCAAGGAAAAACTGATAATCCATGAACAGAATGAATCCTGCGATCGCCGTAATCCATCCCAGCGCATTCGCCTTGCCGAATTCCGCCCGGTACGTTTGCCAGCAGGTGGCGAAAAGCGGAACGTCCGACTCTCCCTGTACCCATTTGCGCGTGACGGCGTAAACCGCTGCCGTCGCCGGCCCAGCACCGAGGATGCCGAGCCCGAGCACCGTCAAGCAGAGCCACAGCAAGTTCAGCAGGACGATTCTCATGACCCATTCGCACGCCGCCATCATCTTTTCACTCCATCGACCGCCACTCACGCGCTACTCCCTCCCTGTCGGCGCTGATTTACGATTTGTCCGCTTCGTTGCTTGCCGCGATTCGCGTCCAACCTTCCGCGCTCGTGATGCGCCGTTCTTTCAGCAGCTTGCCCAGCGCGCGTTTGAACGCTGATTTGCTCATGCCAAACACGTCCCGAATCACCTCTGGCGCCGAATCATCCGTATACGGCATCGAGCCGCCGCGATTCTCCAGATACCGCATCAGCTTGTCCGCATCTTCACTGTACAACTGCTCCTTGCGCGCTTTCATCGAACCGTTCATCTTGCCATCCTCGCGCACATAGCTGATGCGGGCTTGAACCGTCTGTCCCAATCGGAGCGGCTCCGTCATCTCATCGCGGTGAATGAACAGGACATGCTCACCCTCGGTCAGCAAAAATGCGCCTGCACCGATGATTTTGTAAACCGTTCCATCCAGCACCTTGTTCAGCATATCCGGCGTTCCCGGCTTGGCATTGGGCGCGATTACTTCTTCCGACACCGGCTGGGCCAAGAGCCGTCCCTCTTTGTCCCGTTTCAGGCTGACCAGAATCATGTCACCCAGACGCGGCCATTCGTTACGCAGCATTGGTAAGTCATCGACGAAGAGCAAGACGTCACGCTTGATCCCGTTGTTCAAAAACACGCCCATGCGCGTGATGATCTCAACCACTTCCAGCCAGCCGAATTCGCCCACCTGCACGATCGGCTCTTCCATCGTAGCGGCTACACGCCCATCATGGTCGGTATACAGGAAAACCTCTACCTGCTCCCCTTGGCTCAGCGTTCGCGTCGCTTCATTGTTGTGCAGCAAAATATTCGTTTCGCCGTCAGTCAAAAAATAGCCGTACTCTGTCATTTTCGCCACCGAAAGCGTCACCGTCGTACCGACCGGCAGCTTGCTGTTTTTGGCATTCCCTTGCTCCTTCGACACAATCCGTGCCGGTTTTGCCGTCCGATTCGGCCGGTTCATCCCCTGCGATCGGCCGCCACCGCGACCATTATTGGTGAATCCACGCTGCTTCATGAAAAAAACCACTTCCTGTTCCTCACTCTATGTGTCATCTCATTATACACAAAACGTCGAAAGCATTGGAAAGAAGCTCGACAGCTTTTCCCATATTTTTAAAAAGAGCCGTGCTAAAATAAGGGAGATTTCCCGCTTCCTTACTTCTTACATGTTAAAAAAACGTTGAAGGTGATGAGATGCTGATCTATCTGGAACATATCATCATGGGGATTGTCCAAGGATTAACCGAATTTTTGCCGATATCAAGCACCGGCCATCTTGTTTTGTTTGGCAAACTATTCGGATTGCGCGAAGCGGGCCTTCTTTTCGATACGATGCTTCATTTCGGCACCTTGCTCGCCGTCGTCATTTTTTATTGGCAGGAAGTCGTCTCCATTCTGACCAATCCATTTGGCAGGCTGACGCGGCTCCTCGTTGTTGGTACGATCCCGACAGCCGTCATCGGGCTTGCCTTTGAGGATTTCTTTGACGCCATATCCCGAACCGGCCAAACCATCGGGCTGGAATTCTTGGCGACAGGGGTCATCATCTGGGCGGTTGAATCAATGCGCCAAGGCGACCGCAAATTTGACGAAATCGGGTACAAAGATGCCTTGATCATCGGCACGCTGCAAGGCGTAGCGATCTTACCAGCGATATCGCGCTCTGGGCTGACCATCGCAGGCTCCCTGCTGCGCGGCATCGCGCGTCCGGATGCTGCCCGCTTTTCCTTTCTCCTTTCGCTACCAGCCATTTTAGGCGCTTCCGTCCTGCAAGCGAAAAAAGTCATTGAGCACCCTATCCAAGAGATGTATTTCATGCCGATGCTTGTCGGTACCGCTTTCGCTGCATTTTTCGGTTATTTGGCCATTCGCTGGATGGTGCGGGTGATCAGCACGGGCTCGATGAAAGGCTTTGCCGTTTATGTATGGATCTTGGGGGCACTTATCGTCGTACTGCAACTGTTGGGGTTATGGTGAAAAACAGGTGGTTGACCGGCATCGTTGCCGGTTCAACCGCCTGTTCTTTTTATACCTCTTGTTATTGGCTGATGAACATCTGCGACCAATACGTCCCCATCTGTCCGCCTTGCACGTTGCCGATACCCATCTGCGTGAATTGTGGATCGAGGATATTGCGGCGGTGTCCCTCTGAATTCATCCATCCTTGCATGACTTCCGCAGGCGTTTGTTGGCCGGCGGCAATGTTTTCGCCCATTGCTTGAAATGGTATGTTGAATTGCTTGATCATGTCAGACGGTGAACCGTATTTCGGCGATGTATGATCGAAATAGTTTTGGTCCCGCATATCCTGTGCCTTGGTTCGGGCCACATCCGAAAGCTGCTTATTCAAAGTCAGCGGAGAGAGTCCTGCCTTTGAACGCTCGCTGTTCACCAACGAAAGCACTGCGTTATCGCTTGATTGCGTCCCGCCTGCATTCGTGTTGTCACCGGCGCCAGTTCGTGTTGCGGCTCCATTGTCAGCGGCAGGTCCGGTGGTCGTACCGGTGTTGCCCATGTTCGGCGAAGCACCTGGTGTGGTTGTCGCGGGTCCTGCCCCCATGCCTGGAGTGGCCAGCGCAGGACCTGGTACGACTCCAGTCCCTGGATTGACTGCGGCTGGATTTGGCCCAACTCCGGCCCCCGGATTCACTCCGTAACCCGGCATTGTCTCATAGCCTGCACCCCCGACGGTCCCAGGCACACCTGTATCCGCCACTTTGACTCTCGTTGTCCGAGCATTATTGGTGTCCTTGCCTGCAGGCGGATTGCCATGCGGTACATTTGCTCTTACGAGAGCGAGGCAAAGCACGGCCACACCCACCCAACCAGCGATCACAAAAGGTCGTTTGCTCATCGGTTTTTCTCCTTTTCATGTTCTTCAACCCATCGTCTGGAAGCAACTCTCGCCACGACAAGAACAATTGCCCAGACAACAGTCGCCAGCAAGGCGGTCCAAGCCCAGTTGGCTGTGCCGAGCACCATGTAAAGCAAGAGATGAGCGACAAAGATTCCGCTTACCCATAAAACCAGATTCATCCGACTGATATATTGCATGATGTCGTTCATTTTCAGTTCGGCCCCTTCCCTTTCATTACTCCTTACTATCAGTTGTTATTACCCGGATGCATCCGCGTTATCCATGACACGTCATGCCAAACCGGGCAACAACTCACAGCGTAAGGAAGGGCAGACTCGCACAGACTACGCGATGTAACCAAAAAGGGGGGCTTTCGCATGGGTAAGAAGGGCGCTGCAAACTTGAATCAAAAAGGATTGGCCGTGACAGGGCTGACCGGCGATACGTTGGCGGATGACACGACACATCCGGCGATGAATCAGGAGGCTAGCAGCAAGCGGCGTGGAAGAAAGCAACCATAGCTTTGATTTAAGGGGGAAAGAAAAAAACCAGCTGCAATGGGCTGGTTTTTTCTTTGTTTTTGTTTTAGTGGAGGCGAGGGGATTTTTGAAAGAAAGCTCCACGGAAGTGGTGACAATGCCCACTGGAGGTCGGGGTAAACGGCCCAAAGAAAAAATTGGAAACTGCGCCCCAAAGCACACGCTGCGCGGCGGGTGTATCTCTTCGATGTATGTGTGGCGTAAAAGCGTTTCCGATTTTTTCGCTGTGCCTGGCTGGCATTGTCAATGCTTCTGTTCCGCTTTCTTTCAAAAATCCCGTAGCTGCACGGGTAAATTACGCTATTCCCTTTCATGAAAACGCACGGTGAACATCGCTCCGCCCTCTAGATGGTTTTCTGCCGTAATCTTGCCTCCACATCGTTCGATGATCACCCGGGAAATAGCCATCCCGAGCCCGGTTTCCCCGTCCTTACCTTTGACAAAGCGATGGAAAAGTTGGGGGAGGATCGTCTCGTCGATGCCTTTGCCATCGTCACGGATGCATAGGATGATTTCTTTCCCGTTTCTAACGCATTCGATGAAAATGTTTGCCTTGGCATAACGGATGCAATTTCCGACGATGTTTAGCATGGCTTGCAGCAGTTTGTCAGGGTCGGCAGTGATGATGTAATCTGTTTGTCCCTCGATGGCCGAGTGAATATGCAAGCCTTTTTGCATCAGCAGCGGACCGAGCCGAGCGGTCGTTTTCGTGACGATCTGATTGAGCGAGGTGGGCTGCAGATGAAAAATGTCTTCCTCGGATTCCAGCTTGGCAAGCAGGATCATTTCGGTCACGATTTCCTTCAGCCTGATGCTTTCGGATACAATCACGTCCAAACCTTGCTCTGCTCGCTCCCCGACGAAGACGCCATCCCGAATGCCCTCGGCATACCCCTGAATTGCCATCAGCGGCGTTTTCAATTCATGGGACGCATTTTGGAAAAACTCCTTTTGCATGCGCCCGAACCGTTCCAATTCATCCGCCATTTGATAGACAGAATGGGCCACGTCGCCGATTTCGCCATTTGCCTCAATCCTTTTGACCTCGGAGAAGCGGCGTTCCTTCACCTTATTCACTTCCAACCGCAGCAATGTCAGCGGCTTCACCAAACGCCTTGTCACCACAAGGCTGAGCAAATAGGCGAGAAGACCGCCAACCAGCAAAATCAGCAGCACCTGTTGGGCCAGCTCAAGCTGCATCTCTTTGATGCCGTGCAAAGGCATAGCGAGAATCAACTTTTCTTTCGCTTGCGCCCGATTGTTGATAATCTCGACTATGTATTTATCGTCCTTTCCCTGAAACAACTCTTTCCCTTGCTTCTTCTGATCCTTTGCCATTTCGATCCATTGGACCGCCGTTTGCTCCGACAAAGTCGAGAACAACACATTGCCGTTACCCCGATATAAGATGATCTCCATCTTGGAACCTCGCAGCGCAATGTTGTTGATCGCCTGCAATTCTCGTTTATCCAGGCGATCCCCCTCTTCCGCAATGATCTGCAAGGACAGCTTGCCCTTTTCCCTCATTTCCTTGCGCTGCTCCGCCACCAATTTATCCAGCAAAAACGAGTAAAACAAAATCGAAGTGATACCGATGACCGCCACCAGTAAGACGGCGAATGCAATATGGAGCTGACGCGATAGCCTCATGCTACTCCTCCGCCTCCAAACGCAGGCGATATCCGTATCCCCACACCGTTTCGATCGGCAGCCCCTCCATTTTTTTGCGCAATCGTTTGATCAAATCGTCAACGGCGCGCTCACTGCCGAAATAATCCATGCCCCAGACCAGCGTCAGCAGCTCATCTCTGGCAAAAGCCCGGTTCGGCCGCTCCACCATAATTTGCAGCAGTGTGAATTCCTTGGCCGTAATCTCGATTTCATCTGCCCCCCAAAAAACGCGGCGTTCATCCAGCTTCAATCGCAGCTCGCCGCTTTCCATCGTCGTGACCGCCTGCGTCCCCGGCTCCGTTTTTCCGGCGTCCGGTTCAGCTGGCCTTCCACCCTGCTGAAGCCGTTTCAACGCATCCCACCGATGGAGGTGCCGCTTCACACGTGCCACCAGCTCGCGTGGGCTAAACGGCTTGGTCAAATAATCGTCACTGCCCATTTCAAGTCCGAGGATTTTGTCCACCTCTTCATCGCGCGCCGAGATGAGAATAATCGGCACCTCCGCCTCATTGCGGATCCGGCGGCAAAACTCATAGCCGTCCATACCAGGCAGCATAATATCGAGAATCCAGAGATCGGGTGGCGACTGGGTCCATAGCTCCCAGGCCGCTTCCGCTGTGGACAGGCCGACTGTCCGGTAGCCTTCTTTTTGCAAGTATGCCTCCACGATCTCACGGATGTTGTCATCATCATCTACAACAGCAATGATATGCTCCTTCATCTCATTCTCCCTCCTGCTCCGGAACATTCGCTTCTTTTCCACAAATCTCATCGTCATTGTAGCAAAAAAAGCACGGCAGCTTGCGCCATCTCGTGCAGTTACATACTTTTTCCACACTTTCACCAAGGTTTTGCCAAGTCTCAGAGCTAGACTGATCTTGCAAGCAACAACACCGAAGCCATAGGAGAGTGAAGAAATATGAAAAAAGCATGGGTAGCATCTCTGGTAGCAAGCAGTCTCTTTTTCGGGGCCGTTTCCGTCGTAGGTGCGGAAGAAGCCACTCCTAAGGAAAAACCGAAACAAGTATTGAAAGATGAGCGCCAAGCCCTCAAAGACCTGCGCACGGAACGCCAAGCGGTTCAGGACGAAATCAAGCAGCTCCGCCAGCAAGTGCGCGATATCGTGAAAGCGACTCCGAAAGAGCAGCGCAAGCAACTGGTGCAAAGCTGGATCGACTGGAAGAAAAACCACCTAATCAGCAAGGATGAGCGTGCACAGCGTAAAACGGACAACGAAGCAGCTCGTGCGGCGATCAAAGCAGCCATCCAGCAAAAAGATTTCGCGACTGCGGAAAAAGATCTGCAAGACCTGCTTGCCGTGAAACAAACCCGCAAGCAAGCAGCTGACCAAATTTCCGCTGAGCTGCAACAGCTCCTCAATCAACTAAAAACGACGGGAACGATCAACTAAACGACAAAAAACCGGCTCTGCAGCCGGTTTTTTCTCCATTATTTGAGCAAGCGGATAAATTCGCGCATGAAACCCGGCAGATCCGGCCAAGCATGGCCGGAAACGAGGTTGCCATCCACATACAGCGACTCATGGCGATAAGTGGCTCCGCACGCTTCCACATCGGGGCGGCACGCCTGATAAGCAGTCAGCTCTCTTTCACGCAAATGCTCAGCTACCAGCGTCAACACTTGCGATCCGTGGCAGATCGTGGCGACCGGCTTGTTCTCCAGGAAAAAGTGGGCGACGATCGGCTTAAGGTACTCATTGAGCCGTATGTATTCGGGGGCGCGGCCGCCAGGAATGATCAGCCCGTCATACTCGGCAGGATTCACTTCCGCAAAGGACAGGTGAGCCTGAAGCTGGTATGCCGGCTTTTCAGTGTACGTTTCGGAATGAGCTTCGAAATCATGGCATACCGTATGCAGAATTTTTTTCGTAGGAGCCGCGATAACCGTCTCAAACCCTTCCTCCAAGGAGCGGAAGTAAGGATAAAAAACCTCCAGCGCTTCTACAGCATCACCCGTCACAATCAAAACCTTTTTGCTCATGACACAGCCTCCCTTTACTTGAGAATGGTCCTGCACAGGACTTACAGGATATTCCATTCTACGCAAAAGAACGCTGTTCCTTCCGGGTTTATCGAAAATTTACACGCGCTTTTTACCCTTTCGGCCTCACCAAAACGGCTGCAAAAAAACCGAAGATGATCGCAGCCGATATGCCCGCGCTGGTCACCTCGAAAATGCCTGTGATGATCCCGATAATGCCGTCCGTTTTGGCTTCCGTGATCGCCCCGTGCACCAGCGCATTGCCGAAGCTGGTGATGGGAACCGTTGCGCCTGCTCCGGCGAAATTGATCAGCGGCTCATACAAGCCGAACCCATCCAAAATCGCGCCCAATACAACCAAGGAAGACATCGTGTGTGCAGGGGTGAGCTTCATTACGTCCATCAAGAACTGGCCGATCAAACAGATAAACCCTCCGACAAGAAATGCCCAGAGAAATATCATTGCCATCCTCCTCTTTACGATTCGATGGAAACGGCGTGCGCGATGCAGGGGATGCTTTCACCTTGCTGGAACGTCAAGGGAGAAAGCAACGCTCCTGTTGCGACCACCAAAATCCGGCGCCACTCCCCTTCGCGCATCTGCCGCAGCAGATGACCGTACGTAACGGAAGCAACGCAGCCACAGCCGCTTCCTCCCGCCCACACATTGGGATTCTCACCGTAAATCAGCCTGCCGCAATCCACGTATCGATCCAAAGGAATATTGATGTTATGGCTGGGCAGAAGCTCGGACAAAATCGAGTGGCCCACTCGGCCCAAATCACCCGTCACAACTAAATCGTAATAGTCATGAGGAAGCTCGCGCTCATGAAAGTGGCGCTCAATCGTCGCAAAAGCGGCCGGAGCCATCGCTGCTCCCATGTTGAACGGATCGGTCAAGCCCATATCCACCACGCGCCCGATCGTCGCCGAGGTGACATGAAGCCCTTTCCCATTCGGCACGACAACAGCAGCGCCTGCGCCCGTGACCGTCCACTGCGCGGTCGGCGGCTTTTGCGCGCCGTATTCCGTCGGATAGCGGTACTGCTTTTCCGCCGCCGCATTATGGCTGCAGGTCCCGGTTAACACACAGCCCGCATTGCCGCTGTCCACAAGCAGAGACGCCAGCGCCAGTCCCTCCATCGCCGTTGAGCATGCCCCGAACAGTCCCAAATACGGTATGGACAGCGTGCGGGCGGAAAAGCTGCCGGAGATCGTCTGGTTCATCAGATCGCCTGCGAGATAAAAATCGACATGATCCCGCTGCACCTCCGCTTTTTCCATCGCCTTGTCGCACGCTTCCTCAAGCAACACCTTCTCCGCTTTCTCCCAGCTCTCCTGACCAAGCGTCAAATCACCGTGGAGCGTATCGAAGTCCTCGGCAAGCGGCCCTTGCGCTTCGAAAGGCCCACCGACCGCGGCTGAAGCGGCGATGACCGGTCGATTGGCGAAAACCCATGTTTGGTGACCTTTTCGCATCGCTTCATCCCCCCATCTGAATCAACGTCTTGATCAAACCGATCACGAAAGCAGCGAAAACCCCGTATACGATAACCGAGCCTGCGAGCTTGAACATGTTGCCGCCTACCCCAAGCACCAGCCCTTCGCTTTTGTGCTCGATTGCCGCTGACGCGATCGAGTTGGCGAAGCCGGTAACTGGCACCGCCGTGCCCGCCCCCGCCCATTGCGCGATCTTGTCATAGCCGCCGAATGCCGTGATGACAACCGAGAGAAAAATAAGAACAGCAACCGTCGGATTGCCGGCTGTCTCTTTCGTGAAATGAAAGAAATGAATAAACATTTCCTGCAGAAGCTGGCCAATGACGCAAATAAACCCGCCTATCAAAAAAGCGAGCGAAAAATTGCGCAACAGCGGCCGCTGCGGCTCGTGCCGCTTCGCCAGAGCCTGGTAGGTTTGCTGTGTAGGGGTTAGCTTTTTCTTCTTTTGATCGGCCATCGTTCATGCCCTCCCTTCTTTTTTTAGTTAACGGATCAGGTAAGGGGCCAGCACTTCGATCAGCTTTTGCAAGCGGGCTGCCTCTTCCGTATAGTTCGCCTTCCATTGCTCGCTTTCCGTAGAAAGCGCGTACAGCTCGAGATCGGACTGGCACTTTTTTAGCGTCGCCATCGTCAGCTTCCGCTCCTGCGGTTCAGGGGCCTGGAGTTTGTCGTCGTACAGGTCGAGATACAGCTCGCCTGCCTTGTCCACCTGTCCCAAAAAGACGTTTTCCACCGCGACGCCCGCTTTCGCCAGCTCGGTATTGATCCAGCGGCGGTTCAACCCCATGTTGGCGAGCGGTTCATCCATGATTACGCCATCCATGATTACCGCTTGTGGCTCTTCGGCAGGCGACACTTCGATTCCGAGATGCTGCGGTGTGATCGGCTGATTTTGCGACTTCAAGAGAACGCTTACCTCACCGCTCGCTTCCATCAAGGCGAATTCCACATCAGCGACCTTAAAGGCATTTTTGAGCCGCAGCTGCTCCATCACATCCTCGACAGTCAGACGCTCTTTTTTCAAGTTATCTTCAAGCAGTTTGCCGTCTTTGATCAAGATCGTCGCATTGCCTTCAACGACATTGCGGACAACCTTGCTTTTTAAGGAGAGATATTCAGAAAGGATAGGGAAAAGCGCAAAAATGGTCATCGCGATCAAGCTATGATAAAGCGGTCCGTCCATCTCAGTCGCCATGAAGGCAGCGATTGAACCGATGGATATGCCAACAATGTATTCGATGTACGTAAGCTGCCGGATCTGCCGTTTGCCCACGATTTTCGTCAAAATAAAAAGATATACAAGCGCACCTATTGAACGTACCACGATATTCAGCCAATCCGGCATGACATAACCTCCTAGCAGCTGGCGAAAAAAAGAGGGGGAGGGAGAACCGTGGTTCAACTGCTCTCCCGTAACATGCATTAGAAGCCTTTGTACTGTGGTTCTTCTTGCTCCAATTGGGAAACACGTTGCTCAAGCGAGGTTACGATCGTTTGCGTGTCTTGAGCCGCTTGGGTGTACGTTTGTTTCGCTTGTTGATTTTGCGTGCTCAGCGCAAATGATTCCAGGTTCGCTTGAGCTCCCTTCAAGCTAGCAAGCGTTTGCTTTACTTGTGCGGAAACTGTCATATCGAATCACCTCCCTTACCGAAAGTTAGGGTATTCCATTTGCAGTTTTTTTATCATCCGACTTGGCAGGAATTGTTTCCCATGTATTTCTGCAAGAAAAGCTTACACAGCATAGATGATAGCGCATTCAGAATTTTATCCGGAACTGAAACAATTCTGTTTTTTCAAAAAATGTATTGCACGTAAAAGAATCAATGTCATATAATCTAACACATAATCTTAAATGTCATAAAATCTTACATTAGGAGTGAAGGATTATGGAACCAACTGCTGCAACCGTCGCACAATCCGTGGATGCCATCTGGGTCATGCTCTCAGCTATTTTGGTCATTTTCATGCAAGCGGGCTTCTTGCTGCTCGAAGCGGGTTCGACCCGAATGAAAAATGCGGGGCACATTGCGGGGAAAACCATTTTTACCTTCGGGATCTGCACCATTGCCTTCTGGGCGCTCGGCTTCGGGTTCACATTCGGAAACGGGAACTCCTTCATCGGCTTGACCGGATTCTTTTTTGACGGCTCCGGCATGCAGGCAGAAGCCTCGTATGATTCCCTTTCTGCCGCAGCCATCCCGATCAGCGTCAAATTTCTGTTCCAGCTTGGCTTCGCAGCTGTTTCCCTCGCGATCGCTTGGGGCGGATTCGCCGAACGGGCCAAACTTTCCGTTTATCTCGTCTTCAGCGCACTGTTCACCATCGCCATCTATCCGGTCGTCGGCCATTGGGTGTGGGGCGGCGGTTGGCTCGGCCAACTGGGCATGCAAGATTTCGCTGGCTCGACCGTCGTCCATTTGCAAGGCGCGTTGGTTGCATTGGTCGCCACATTGCTGCTGAAGCCGCGCATTGGTAAATACAACAAAGACGGCAGCTCCAACATGATTCACGGCCATAATCAGGTTTACACTGCGCTTGGCGTCTTGGTCATTTTTATCGGCTGGTTCGGTTTTAATGCAGGCTCCACCTTAAACGCCACGTCCGGTTTCTTCGCCTACGTCGCTTTGACGACCGTACTGGCCGCAGCTGCAGGGGCGGTCGCAGCCTTCCTGACCTCGTGGGTGGTGACAGGCAAAGCGGATATCCCGAGCATGCTCAACGGTCTGTTGGCAGCGTTGGTCGCCATCACGGCCGCCTGCGCCTTCGTTGAGCCGTGGGCAGCGATTGTCATCGGTTTCCTCGCCGGGTTCATCACCTACTTCACCGCCCTCTTCTTCGACCGGATGGGCATTGACGATCCGATTTACGCTTTCTCTGTCCACGGCATCGCCGGCATCTGGGGGACTCTATCCACAGGACTGTTCGCTACACCTGAACTGGCCAAACAAGTCGGCGTCGGATCTGCCGGACTCTTTTACGGCGGTGGCGTTCATCAGCTGGGCATTCAGGCGCTCGGCCTCATCGGCACCATTGCCTATGTGCTGGTCGTTTCCTTCATTCTTCTGGGCATTATGAAAGCGACGATGGGCTTGCGCGTCAACGAAGAGGAAGAGGTTGTCGGACTCGATTTGAGCGAGCATGGCAGCTACGGCTATCCAGAGCTGCTTTCTGCACCGATCCCAACGCGCTCGTTCAAACGCGAGGGAGGCGAATCCCCTGCCATTTATTGAGGAAGGCCAAACATTTCGAGAGTTGGGGATTCTCAAGCGAGAGCGGCTGTCTTATTTTTCCACTCATGAAAGCGAGGAAATCAACCTTCTCCATGACCGTGTAATCGCCCGCTGCCTGCAGCTGTCCATCCTCGCGCTCAAAGGGCAGGGCATGGGCCAGCCACCCGTACCTTTTGCCCTCCTTCTATTCGGAAGCGGCGGTCGCCAGGAACAATCGTTGGTCAGCGATCAGGACCACGGGTTGATTTACGACCTCCCAATGCAAAGCGCACCGGAGCAGATTCGGCAACTTCACGATTACTTCCGTGAGCTGGCTGCCGTTTTCGTTGCAGGGCTGGAAGAGGCCGGGTATCCGCCCTGCCACGGTAATGTGGTCTGCACAAATGAACGGTGGCGCCGTTCGCTGGATGGCTGGAAGCAGGATTTGGACAGCTGGTACGATGACCCGACATGGGAAAACATGCGCCACCTGCTAATGGTCTCCGATGCCCGCTGTATTGTAGGAGACCTCCACCTGTTCCAGCAATTCTCCTTTCATCTGCATCGTCTCATACAAAAACAGCCTCGCCTCACCGAACGGCTTATCAGCAATACGCTGCACCACCGCGTCCCACTGGGCTGGTTCGGACACATATATAAAGAGGCGCATGGCAAATACCAAGGGGCAGTCAATATTAAGAACGGACTTTATTTACCGCTAGTCAACAGCGTCAGGCTGTGGGCGCTTGTCAACGGGGCCAGCGCTACTTCCACGCTGGAAAGGCTCCGCTTTTTAGAGGAGCGATCCATCTGGCCGAAAGCGCTCTGCCAGGAAGTCTGTCAGCACTTTCGCTTTGCCCTCAGCTTGCGGCTTATGGCTTGCTGCCAATGGCATGACGGCGATTATTTGAGCAACAGCTATTTGAAAGCCGATTCGCTCACGAAAGAATCGTGGCGACTGCTGCGGAACGCGATGCGTACGGCGCTTGACCTGCAAAAAAAGACTGCGGAGCTCACCTCGCAGCCAAGCTTACCTTCCCATGAAACGAGGATGCTCCCATGAGTTTGTGGAACCGGTTGTTTTCTGATTTGCGGCTGCCTTATTCCCTCTCATCGTCGGTAACGGGCAGCGATCCCGGCCAACTTGCCTTTTTGCGCGCAATGAAAAAGGACCTTCAGCAAGACCGTGTCTTGGAAAGTCCTTTGGAAAGCTTGGAGGTGGTTGTCGTCGATCTGGAAACCACCGGTTTTTTTCCACAAAAGGGAGATGAAATCATCTCGATCGGCGCCGTCGCGATGCGCGGCACAACCATCTTGGAAGCCGAACGATTCGAGACGCTGGTTAATCCGCAGCGGACGGTCCCGCCGGAAATCGAAGCGCTGACCGGCATCCGGACGGAAGACTTGCGCGATGCTCCCGCGCTGCTCGCAGCGCTCTCCCGTTTCTTCTCATTTGTTGCGGGACGTACGCTCGTTGCGCACCATTCGCGGCACGAGCGGGATTTTTTGCAAGCCGGGCTTTGGAAAACTTCACGCTCCAAGCTGACGCACCGCTTGCTCGACACCACCCTGCTCTTCCGTCTGGAAGACCGGACACTCGAAAACGCCTCGCTCGAAGCGCTATGCGAGCGGCACAATCTCCCCATTGAAAAGCGGCACGATGCGTATCACGATGCCTTGGCCGCAGCCAAGCTTTGGTCGATCTATCTGGAGCGAGCCATGGCCAAGGGCTTCCGTGATTTACTCATGATCTACGAATATATCGGCAGAAGACTGTGAGCATGCCTACTACTTTTGCGCCACATTCACTCCCCGAATGATCCACCCGTATGGATTGCTCTTCGACGGATCCACACTGCAATAGTAGGTCACTTGATATCCCCCTACCTTGCCATCCTTGTATTGACCCGTAATGATCATCTGATCAGTCGACGATTCAATCACATTCAGCGTTCCGGTGTACTGATGCAGCGGGACCACTTTTTCTCCCATTGCCGCTGCTGCCTGGGACAGCGATTTCTTCGCCTCATCACCAAAATAACGGTCCATCTCCGTACTGTTTTGCTGACGGTAGGCATAGGTGGCGGCGGAAAACAGGAGGTTCATTTTATTGACCGGGAGCTGGATGTCCCGATACTTCCCGGATGCTTCGTAGAAGCGCACCAGATTGACGGCGAATTCCGCTCTGGTCACCGTTTTCTCGGGGTAGAAATACTTTTCACCCGGTGTATAAATCGGGAATCCCTGCAAGGCGGTTGCAAACGGGGATGATGTATCCAAATAGTTGGAAGGTTGTTTCCATTTATAGAAGCCGGTGAAGCGTGACTCCACATCCAGCGGTGTTGCCTGCAGCTGGTTGCGAATAGCCGGCGCCATCGCATGGAACAGAATCATGCTGGCTTCCTCACGAGACAGCGGCTGGCTCAAATACGCTTGGGTCAAGTACCAGTTGCTGCTTGGGAAATCGACATACTTCATTTTTTTGCCGGAGCTTGCCAGCCACAAGTAATACAGCATGTTTTCACCCGGGTTGAACTGGGAATACGAGTGCATATCTGTGTAGAATACCCCGTTCAAATTACCGAGGAAATCCCGAATCTCGTCTGCCGCCCAATGCTTGGCATCCAGATGGTTCGTGGTAACAGGCCCTGCCACCACCCCATAGCTCGCTTGATAGGCTCGGTTCAAAAGCAGCAGCGCCTCGCCGCGCGTCGTCGGCGAATCTGGCCGGAACTCTTTCCCAAACCCTTTATAAATGCCGAGAGCTGCAAGCGAATTGATATAATCCTTGGCCCAGTGGCGGCTGATGTCGGTGAAGCCGGGTGCAGGCGCAGCCGCAGTCGCTCCGACAGGGATCAGGAGAAGGAACAACAAACAAATAATAAGCGCTTTTCTTGCCATAGAGACCTCCTTAAGAGATTTAAGAAAAATAACAACTCCTTCCAGTATAGCAAATCTTTGCCCTCAGATGGGCGTGTTTGCGGAAATTATTGCCTGCGCCTCCGCCAAGACCCGCTGGCGAAGTTCCTCCGGGGCAAGCACTCGAACGCCGCCTCCCCATCGCAGCAGCCATGGTAGAACTTCGGCTTCATGCCGTACCCGAAGCTTGACATAAAAGCCTTCTTCGCGTCGCTCCTCAAGCACGGTAAAAAACGACCGCTCCTCTTTCACCCACGCCTCTAGATGCGCACCGAACAGGAGCTGCACCTCAATCGGCGGCTCCTTGCGCTCCTGCTGTAACGAAAAATCGTCCGGTCTAACAAATGACTGCGAAAGACGGGTCAACGATTGGATCCGCTCCAGCCGAAAATGGCGACGGTCCCCGCGCAAATGGCACCAGCCCACCAAATACCATGCGCCATTCGTATGAACCAAGCCGTACGGGTCAACCTCCCGCTGTGTGTTCACGTCCTCATCGCGCGCTAGCTGGCGATAACGGGCGCTATAGGTGAAAGCGATCCGCTTCTCCTCCAAAATCGACCGCCTCAGTTGCTTGATCTTTTCTTCCGTTTCCCGCTCGTCCGGACGCAAATCCGGCTGCGATTCGAACAGTGCGATTCCTGCACATAGACGATCCGTCTGCTTGCGGACCGACTCCGGCAAAACTGCTTCGATTTTGGCGGAGGCCGTCATAGCCAACCGGCTGTACTCCTCATCGAATTGCTTGGCCACATAGCGGCTGCCGAGCAAAAGACTCGCCGCCTCGTCAGCAGAAAACGCGACGGGCGGCAAGAAATAACCGTCCACAAGGGCATATCCTTTGCCCGGAACAGCTACGACAGGCACGCCCGCTTCGCTAAGCGCCTGCATGTCGCGATAGATGGTTCGCTGGCTCGTTTCGAACAAGTCAGCCAAATCGCAAGCGCGTACATTTCGCTGCCGCTGCAATTCCAATAATATCGCCAAAAGTCGATCGGTCCGATTCATCCCATTACCCCGTTATGAACGATTTACGTACGCGGCGCCAAAATGGCAGCTTTTTATACCGCGCGAATTTGACCTTTTGGCGGCCGACATGGCACACGATCGAACGGACGCCTTTCCATACCGCTTGCTCACGATCGAGCCCGATCATGATCTCCGGATTCATCACGATCAGCTCAACCACATGGTGCTGTGGCAGCACAAGCGAGCTGTTGATCGTCCGGTACGCCTGATTGTTGATCGACGCAATCTCGGATAGTTGAATCGCTTCGATGGACGGATGCACGATGGCACCGTCCACTGCTTTATTGTAAGCGGTGCTTCCGGATGGGGATGAGACGATCAATCCGTCACCGCGGAATGTCTCGAACTCCTCACCGTTGATGAACACGCATGTGACGAGCGTCGACAGTGACGCATTGCGGATCACCAGCTCATTGAGCGCCCATTTGGCGTGATGCTCGCCGGATACCGTCGTGATACAGCATTCGACGCAAGGATATTCCACGACAAGCGGCTGGACCTGGTTCAATGCCTCGACGAATTCGTCCAGCTCATCCGGATGCCAATCTGCATAAAACCCGAGATGTCCCGTATGAATCCCAACATATTGCGGGCCAAAGCCATATTCATGGACCGCTTCCAGGAGTGTACCATCCCCGCCAATTGAGATAACGAGCTCCGGCTCTTCTTCCTTGCCCTCTACAAAGCGGAATTTGTCATTCCCCGATATTTTTTGACGAAGCAACCGATCCATTTCTCTCGAATAATCGTCATTGCGCAGCACGGTCGCCATCTTCATAAGCCGTTTACCCTCACTCTTTCCCGGGTGATCAAGCCACCCTTTTTTCTCACTATACCATAGTTTCCCATAACGAGCCTGCGCCAAGCTTAGGTACAAGAAAAGAGACGGCACATGAGATGCCGCCCCTCTTTCTTATACCAATTTTTGCTCCAGTCGCCGGACGATCTGCTTCGCCATCTCCACGTAATCGTCCTCGACCTGGGCATCCTTGTCTTGCGGCTCCTGGAACTGGTTGAATGAGGCAGCTATCGCGGGTCCGGACGCATAGCCGATATCCGGGTCGTTCCCCGTCTGATACACGTGCTTAAGCACGAATGGTTGGCCGAACTGCACCACTGCCGCCGGGTCGTCAAGCTCGCCCGACACTGTATCGATGGGCAGCCGCAAAAATACCATCGCTTTCATGTCCAGTTGCTTGTCGAAATAGCCATATTCATACTCCCAGTTAGACAGGGTAAACTGATCTTCTCGCAGCACTTCTCGCAACGTATCGAACATTCCCTGTTTACCCGTCAAGCTGCTGGGGATTTTCCGCATCACAGGCACCTGCCTTTCGCACCGTTTCTCCTAGTGTGCGACAAATCCCCCAAAAGTAGTCACTTGCCTATTTTTTCACCTTGTTACGAGTTACGACGATGGTAGCGCCTTTATCGTCGGCTTTTACGCTTTGCACTTTGATTTGCAAGCCGAGCACTGGCAAAATTTTGCCGCCGTCCGGATTGTATTTTTTCGCCGTGTAATCTTTCTGGTCGTTGAACGTGTCGATGCCGAGCAGCCCTTTGTAGGACATGGCGCGCTCCGGATAAACCACTTCCAGATCGGATTTTTTCGCCTTGCCGAACGCCGCGTCGTACAGCTGGTAGCGCGTATCCGCGATCGTGCCGTCATCCCAGTAATGGCCGCGCTGGTGCGAGTCGACTACGCCCAGGAAGCCTTCGCCCGGATGGTTGCCGACCATGTTGTCATCACCATAGCGGGAGTCATAGTACCACACCAGCATGCCAGGGTCGTACGAAATGAGGCTGTCCGCACGGCGGTAGTGAGCTAAGCCCTGGTCTACACCATTGTGGCTGCGCCATTCAATGAGGTAGTAGTTTTTCATCATTTTGGAAGATCCGTCGAAAAGTTGGAACCCGTCGAGATCAAACGCGCTGTCACCTTCCGCATCGTCTTCAAGCAGTGTTTTGCCGTCGCCGGTCACCACAATGTTGTCCACATAGAAGCCTTCCAGCGCTAAGCCTACGTCAGATACGTAATTGAACTCGACTTTGATTTTCTTGCCGGCGAATGCACTCAGATCAATTTCGCTCGTTTCCCATTCCCCTTTTGTCGTGTCGGAGAACTTGGCTACCTGCTCCGGTTTGTCCGCGCCATCCTCATAGACGTTGACATAGAGGTAGTCAAAATCTTCCTCGATTTGGCGCCACGAATCGAATGTCAGCGTCGCTTTGGAGACGCCGGTCAAATCGATCTCATGGGAGGTCAGCTTCGTATTGAGACTGTTCCCTTTGGTCGAGAAATACGCCTTCGTGCCCTTCGGCTGGGTTGGCGGTTCCAATCCGCGGTCCGGCAGGTCGATTTTGAGAATTTTGTTGTTGCTCGTATTGGCAACCGCTTCGCTCAGGTTAAACTTGTATTCCTTGCCGTACTTGAGCGAACTTGAGCTGATCGTTTTTGGCTCAGGCCAGTTACCGCCATATACTTCATGGAAGTACAGCTTTGCCCATGGGCTGAAGCCAGGCGGCTCAGCACCCGGCGTCACACCTGCCCAGCTACCTGCCGACATGATCGACCAGACGCCAACTGGCTCTCCGTTGCCGGTATAGCCTGTGTCGTACTCATCTGGCAAGCCGAGGTTGTGCCCGTATTCATGCGCGAATACCCCTGCCGTACCGTCCTCCGGCTGAACGATATAATCATAGGCTTTCAGGCTGGTGCCTGGGATTTTGGTAGGCTCGTCGAGCGTCGAGCGGTGTGCCCAAATCGCGTCGTCGCCCAGCTCTCCGCCGCCTGCCGACTCGTCTACGCCAGCATGTACAACCAGCAGGCTGTCCAGCATGCCATCCGGCTCCATCACATTGCCGTCGCCATCGATATCATACGGGTCGCGCTGGTCGTACTCATCCTCATGGCCCGCGATCGCCTTGCCGACATCCGCCAGCGTCTCGACAACCAGCTCACGCGGTGCGCTGTCGTTGCCGTGGTTATCGTTTCCGCCGTAGTAGGCGGCGTTTTCCTTCGCCATGATCCACGGTGTTACGACACCATTGACAGACCAGCTTCCCGCCGATTGCTCGAGATAGTATTGGTTGAAGGTAAGCAGTTCTTTGCCTTCCGGCGATGTATAGCCGCTCTTGTTGAACAGCATCCCTTGATAATGCTCTTGGTTAAAATCTTTTGTCCAGAAATCCACTCCGTTATCTTCGATACGGTTGTGGTTGAAGTCCGGAAATTCAACGAGAGCAACCGCAGCTCTGTCGACAAATTCGTCAACTTTGTTGCTCGCCTTGATTTTCCGCGCCTTCTCATCGCCATCCACCAAGGCTTTGGCATTTTCCTGGAAGCCTTTCAGCGATTTGTATGCGTCTTTTCCGAAATCAGAAGAGGTGTCGATCCCATCCGTTTCTGAAAACTGGAAGCTGCGCGCCTGCACATAGTTTTCAATCGCTTGCTTCACTTCTTCAGGAGAAGCGTTTTTGTCGAGCTCCCCACGCTCTTTCAGTGCGCGTTCCAACCGATCCTGGTTGACTAATGCCATGTCTACTTTCTTGGACGTTTCCTGATGCGGCTTCTTTTTTGTTTTCGCCGCGCCCACTAACGGGGAACCTGCCACAACACCGACGATCAGTGCAGTGGACAATAGCCCAGCCACAACCTTTCTTCGCTTCATGTTGACCACCCTCTCTGGAAATAAATGAAAATTACAGTGAATTTTATAATTCCTTATTTTTAAGGAAAATCCTTTTTCATAATAAAAATAATTTTCCGACATATTCTGCGTCGATTGTCGGATTATGCCTTTCCTTCTCTTTTCGTATAGACTTCGAGCCGATGGAATTTCAATCCATATTTAAAAATTTTTTAACGAATATAAAATAATACAATCCCTCACCCGATATTGAAATAAGAGCTTTTCTTCAACAATTCGGGGGAGGGATTTTACTATCTATGATGAAACAACTGCTGCTCCTGATTACACTCGCTATGATTACAGCTGGCCCGTCGGTTCCTACTCAAACGGAGGCTGCACCATCTGGCCCGACCGCACCGACCGCTGTCGCTCCAACTGCTGTCCCGTCAAAACCTGTTGCTTCACCAGCTACCGCACCTGTCCAATCCGCTGCAAAGCCGAAAAAGGTGCTTGGCTACTACGTGGAGTATTATGACACGGACCGCAATTCGTACCGATCGCTTTCCGCCAATGCTGATGTGATCACCGACGTCAGTCTCGTTTCCTACGACGCTAAAGCCGATGGGAGCCTCACAGGTTCGCCTTCCGCGACAGGCTTGACCACAGCGCGCGCCAAGTCGGTCGATTCCTATCTGCTTGTCGCCAATCATGGTACGGAAACGTTTGATAAAAAACTGGTACATACGATTTTGAACAATCCGACCGCTACGGCACGATTGATCGACAATCTGGTCGCACAAGCCGTTAAAATGAAGGCCACTGGCATTAACCTTGACTTTGAGAATATTCCGGCAGATGATCGCGCAAAATATACGCAGCTTATATCGCAGCTTTCCGCCAAGCTGCATCAAAATAAAAAACAGCTTGTCGTCTCTGTTCCTGCCAAACTGAGCGATGATCCAAAAGAAACGTGGACCTATGCCTATGATTACCGCGGGATTGGCTCCAAAGCCGACTTTCTGCAAGTCATGAGCTATGACGAATACGGCCCGTGGATGGAAGCTGGACCGGTTGCCTCCTATCCTTGGGTAGACAGCGTCCTGCGCTTTGCCGCGAGCCAGGTTCCGGGGAACAAACTGCTGATGGGCATCCCGAGCTACGGCTACGAATGGAGTGCAGCCGGTAACAAGGCTGTGGCCTATAAGGCCATTCCCGAGCTCATTGCTAACCAGCATGCACAGGTACAATGGAACGATCAGCTGAAGTCCCCGTATCTCACCTATCAAAAAGATGGTGTGGTCCACACTCTCTGGTTTGAAAATGAGGAAAGCTTGAGCGCCAAACGCGCGCTCGCCGACAAATACCATCTGGCGGGCTACGGCATCTGGCGCCTGGGCCTTGACGATCCATCCTTTTGGGATGCGCTAGTGAGGTGACATGATGGACCTTCGCTTTTTGAAGACGTTTCAAACAATTGTGCGTTCCGGGAGCTTCCAGCAAGCAGCGGAAAAATTGCAATATGCCCAATCCACCGTTACCGCGCAGATTCAGAAGCTTGAATCAGACTTGGGGATTTTACTTTTTGACCGGATCGGCAAGCGAGCGGTCTTGACCGAGGCAGGCCGCATGCTGTACGAGCAGTCCAAGAGAATTTTGCAGGACGTGGAGAAGCTGCAGCAGACGATCACCGACATCAGCACCGGCTACAGCGGCCATGTCCGGATCGGCGCGATCGAACCGACGGCAAGCGTCCGACTCCCCGGTTTGATCCGGCAGTTTTGCCAGGAACGACCGCTGGTGAATCTGACGCTTGAAGTGGGAACAGCTTTGCCGCTGCACCAGCGCATTCTTGCCGATGAGCTGGATTTCGCCATCAGCACGATGCCGACGTCCGGGCTTGGGCTCATGTTTGAACCGCTGTTTTCCGAGCGTTTCGGCCTGCTCGTACCGGATGACCATCCCTTTGCGGATAAGCCTCATGTGCCGGCGACAGACTTGAGCTATCACCGCCTGATCTTGCCGGAGCCAACTTGCGCGTACAAGGAAATGATCGAACGCATCCTGATGGAAAGCGACATCAAGCTGCAGTCCAACCTGCAAATCGGCAGCATCGACGCGATGAAGCAGCTCGTGCAGGCAAAAGTGGGAATCGCCTTGATCCCACTTTCGTCTTCCGAAACATTGGCCGACGGTGTTTTGCTGAAACCGGTCGAGGACATCAAGCTGCAGGTTTCCATCGGACTCGTCCATCGCGAAGAACACCATCGTTTCGGGCTCGCAGTTAAAGCATTTCTCGATTTGTGCCGCAATGAGCTCGGCAGCGCGAGCAGGAAGCTCGCTTAACAGTACCGCCGCTCGTGCTCGGCTATCGGATAATCGTTGGCGCTCATGTCACGGCGCTGCATCAAGCCGTACCGATATAATAGGCCGGTATGAAAAACAAACAGACCTTCAGAACATACCTGAAGGTCTGCATCACATCTAATCAATCTTCGTCTTTATAATCATAGCTTTCTACAATCGGTTCATCTTTTTCTTTCTCCCATTCCGCTTTCAGCTTCACCAGCTGATCGAGAAACTGGTTGAACTGCTCCTTGTTGATCATGTACTCTTCCCCGTTGTGCACAGCCCGAATGCGGCCTTCCGCGATCTTTTCCATGATGAACGATACGGGCAGCTGCAAATAGTCAGCCGTCTCTTTAACCGTTAAATACATTATCCGATCTCCCTTGCAGTCGTGCTTCCAGCTCCCGCTTCCGTTCCTCATGCCCCGGCTTGCCGAGCAGCGCGAACATGTTGGCTTTATACAGCTCGACACCTGGCTGATCGAACGGGTTTACGCCCAGCAGATAGCCGCTGATCCCGCACGCTTTTTCGAAAAAGTAAATCAGCCAGCCGAGATGGTATGCGGTCAATTCCGGAATTGAGACTACCAGATTCGGCACGCCGCCGTCAAGATGGGCAAGCAATGTTCCTTCAAACGCTTTTTTATTGACATAATCGATGCTCTGGCCGGCGAGGAAATTCAAACCGTCCCGATCCACCTCTTCTTCACCGATCACAAGCTCGCGCTGCGAGCGCTCGACATGCAGCACCGTCTCGAAAAGGTGGCGCATGCCATCCTGAATATATTGGCCGAGCGAATGCAGGTCGGCCGAGAACTCCGCCGATGCGGGAAAAATCCCTCTGCCGTTCTTCCCTTCCGATTCGCCGTACAGCTGCTTCCACCATTCGGCGAAAAATCGCAGCTGCGGCTCATAGCCAACTAGCATTTCGATCGTCTTATTTTTTCTGTACAGTGTGTTGCGGACCGCAGCATACTGGTAACATTCATTCTCTCCGAGGTCAGGTGTCAGGTAGCGGCGCCGCGCATCGGCCGCTCCCGCCATCAGTGCATCGATGTCAGCCCCACCCACCGCGATGGGCAATAAACCCACAGGCGTCAGTACGGAAAACCGGCCACCGATATCATCCGGGATCACGAAGCTTTCGTAGCCCGCTTCATCTGCAAGCTGCTTCAGCGCTCCTCGGTTTCGGTCGGTGGTAACGTAAATACGCTGCCGCGCCTCGTCTTTTCCCACCTTTTTTTCCAGCAGCTCGCGGAAAAGACGAAAGGCGATCGCAGGCTCTGTCGTCGTCCCTGATTTGGAGATGACATTAATCGAGAAACGTTTCTCCTCTAGCACATCCATCAGGTGAGACATGTAAACAGAGCTGATGTTATTGCCGACAAAATAGATTTCCGGCGTCTGGCGCTTCGATTTGCCAAGCACGTTGTAGAATGTGTGCCCAAGGCTATCCAGGACCGCCCTCGCCCCCAAATAAGAGCCGCCGATCCCGATGACCAGGAGTACATCCGATTGCTGGCTGATCCGAGTAGCCGCTTGTTTCATCCGAACCAATTCAGTTTCATCATAGGTGACAGGCAAATCGACCCAACCAAGGTATTCATGGCCTAACCCCGTTTTTTCATGGAGCATGAAATGGGCGTGGCGTACGGCTGCCTCCAACTGACCCCATTCCTCCGGTGCTGTAAACGGAACTGCTTTTGAGTGATCAAAGCATACGGTTCCCTTCATAAGCGACCTCCACCTGAATTGTAAAAAATATCCTTTTAATTGTAGCACAATTCTGTCAATTGCCCCATCCCCGATTCAAGCTAAAACTATTTCCATTTGAGTAACATTTCTTCCAGTTGTTCGTATTGAATGAGGATCAGCTTTTGAAAGGAGCAGCAAAACAATGAAAAAACGTTGGTGGATCATTGGCGCCGTCGTGCTAGTAGTTGGAGGAATCGGCAGCTACAGCATGATGGGAGGCAGCCAACCGACCGGCGCCGTGGTAACGATGGCGACGGTAGAGAAAAACAGCATGCAAAACAAAGTGATGACGACGGGCCAGGTGAAAGTGAAAAATTCCGTTACACTATATGCGGGCACAGACGGTTTCTTGCGCGATTTTTCGCTTCAAGCCGGCGATAGCGTCAAGCAGGGCCAAATCATCGGCAAGCTGGATCAATCGGATATGGATGGCCGTTTGCTAGACATCGATGCGCAGATCGAGCTGAAGCGGGCCGATCTGGCCAAGACCAAGCTGGGCGAAGAACCGGAGGCGATCGCCCAGCTGCAAGAGCGCGTCGCAGCGGAACAGCGCAATGTGGACACGGCTGCGCGTGAGCATGAGCGTGCCCTTGCCTTGTTCCATTCCGGGGCGAGCACCCAACAAGAGGTAGATAAGACGGCGGAAGCGGTCAGCACCGCCGAATCCAATCTCAAGATTGCCAAGCAGAACCTGGCGCTGAAGCAAAAGGGACCACGTCCTGAAGAATTGCAATCGATCGAGGCACAAATCAAAAAGCTGCAGATTGAAAAGAGTCAAATAGAAAAAGACCGGGTGCAAAGCGTCATCCGGGCGCCGCTTGACGGCACGATCTTGACGACGAAAATCGAGAACGGCCAGTATGTCGGCAAGGGCAAGGAGCTGTTCACTCTCGGCGATTTGTCCAAGCTTGCCGTGGAAGCGCAAGTGAGTGAATCGGATGCGCCGAAGATCCAGTTGAACCAGGCTGCATCCATTGAGGACAATTCCTTGGGCAAAAAGCAGCTGAAAGCCAAAGTCACCCGCATTGCGCCGATCGCCGAGGCGACGACGGATAGCTCACAGGGCAAAAAAATTCGCGTTGCCGTAACGCTTGATCTGCTCGAAACGGCACCGCAGCTCAAGCCAGGCTATCAGGTGGATGTCAACGTCATCGTGCTGCAATCGCAAAACGCGCTGCAAGTGCCGATCGAGAGCATTCAGCAGGATGCGAACGGCACCGCATTCGTCTGGGTCGGCGAAAACGGCGTCGCCAAGAAACGGCCTGTGGAAACCGGGATGGAAAACGAGCTGTTCTGCGAAATTCGCAGCGGCCTTACCCCAGGCGAAAAAATCATCACCACCCCTCCCGACACGCTGAAGGACAATGATCCGATTTTGGAGCAGCCGCAGGGAATGATGTAAGGAGGGATTCACATGCTACATATCACAGATTTGACCAAACGATACGAATCGGGTGGCCTGGAGCAATTCGCCCTCCAACCGATCTCCCTGTCTGTCGAGCAAGGCGAATTCGTCGCCATTATGGGACCGTCCGGCTCTGGGAAATCTACATTCATGAATCTGCTCGGGTGTTTGGACAAGCCTTCTTCAGGCTCATACGTACTCGACGGCATCGAAATCAGCCAGCTGGATGAAAACAAGCTCGCCGACGTGCGGAACCGCAAGATCGGCTTCGTCTTCCAGGCGTTTCATCTGCTGCCGCGCTCCTCTGCCCTCACGAACGTGGAGCTTCCGATGCTGTATGCGGGCTTCAGCAGAAAAGAGCGCCGCGAACGGGCGACAGAAGCATTAGGACGGGTTGGCCTTGCCGAACGGCTGCACAATCGGCCGAATCAGCTGTCCGGCGGACAAAAGCAGCGGGTTGCCATCGCGCGCTCACTGGTCAACCGGCCCGCGATTTTGCTGGCGGATGAGCCGACGGGCAATCTGGATTCACGCTCTAGCCTAGAGATCATGGCGATTTTCCAAGAGCTCCACGCCCAAGGTGTCACCATTCTCCTGGTCACCCATGAGACGGATATCGCCGAGCACGCGGAACGGATCATCACATTCCGGGATGGTGCGATCATCGCTGACGATCGCGTCCAAAACCGACGCATCGCCCAATCGGGTGGAGAGGCGGTGCAGCCGTGAATTTGTGGGAAAGCTTTCGCAGCGCGACAGAAGGCATCTGGGCAAACAAGCTACGCTCCGGCCTGACGATGCTCGGCATAATCATCGGGATCACCTCCGTCATCGCGGTTACCACGCTCGGCCAGGGCGGCCAGCAAGCTGTCGTGAGTGAATTGGAAAAGTTCGGCACCAATACATTCAACGTTTTTGTGAAATGGGACTCGACAGAAGAAGCCAAGGATACAGACTTACAGCTTGAAGACGCGGACATTCTCGCCCGCACCAGCCCCTATATCGATAAAATCGTTCCGATCAACAGTTGGCAAAACACCATTCGTGGCCCGAAAAAAGAAGTACAAGGCTCCTTTTACGGCTCGACCGAAGATTACCTGGCTTTACAGCCGAACATCAAAGTTGTCAAAGGGCGTTTTTACTCTTCCGAGGACACCAAGGAAAGCCGTTCCGTCATCGTGCTCGACACCGACATGGCCAAAGACTTGTTCGGCAACCAAAATCCGTTGGGACAGCGTGTCGTTATCGGGTCCAGCTCGCTCGTCGTCATCGGCGTCGTACAGGAGAGCAAGTTCCGTTTTGACCAGACGCAAATCCATTCCGCCTATCTGCCGATCACGGTGCTGCAGGAATTGAATGACACACATGAGGTGGGCCGCCTTGCCGGCAAAGCCAAGTCAAAAACGCAGTTGCAGCAGGCGATGAAGCAAACGGAGCAATACTTGAACCGGAAGCATGAGCACAAGAATCATTATATGGTGAGCAGCATGGAACAGGAGCTTGCCCAATTCAACCAGATGACCGGCATGCTGACTCTGGTGTTCGGCGTCATCGCCGGGATCTCCCTGCTCGTTGGCGGCATCGGCGTCATGAATATCATGCTTGTATCCGTAACGGAGCGAACGCGCGAAATCGGCATCCGCAAAGCGCTCGGGGCCAAACGACGCGATATTTTGACCCAGTTTTTGATCGAATCGATCATCGTGTGCTTGATCGGGGGAGTGATCGGTATGCTCTTGGGCAGCGGCTGCGCAATGATCATCTCCCACTTTGCTGGTCTGCCGCCGATGATTTCCTGGGAGAGTGTCGCGATTTCATTCGGTTTCTCCAGCGCAATGGGTATCTTCTTCGGCCTTTATCCGGCCAATAAAGCGGCGAAGCTCAACCCAATCGAGGCGCTTCGCTACGAATAGTGCGTATTCGGGCAAAACGGTCATGACTGCTTTGCTCGCTACATGGGGTCGGCAAAGATTTTTAGCAAAAAAAATAAGACGACCCCTATTCCTGTAATGATGATCCATAGCGGCTTGCTGCCTGGCGGCGGCGTTTCATCAGCCTTGATGAGACCGATCAGCTGCCAGGTGCCTGCCGCAATACAAAGGAGACTTACCAGCAACAGGAATATCCCCATGCACCGTCCTCCTTCCTCCCCCTTCCTATAAGCTATATGCATTAGAAAACTTGGCGATGCCAGGCTTTTTTGGCAGAGCCGCAGTTGCACTTATACTGGATAGGAATTTTATAAAATTCCTATCTGTAAAAAAAAAACGGCCATGACCGCTTTGGGTGATAAACACGCCGCGATCGCCGTTTTTTCAACTAAACTTCCCGCCCGATTTTTTGTCATACTCATCCAACAATTCACCGAAGCTCTTGTTCTTTTCGCGCTCTTCCTTTTCGCGTCGACGCGCTTCCTGTTCTTCTTGCGCAGCGCGCTCAACCTCGTTTTTTAAGTCACGCTCGGCTTGCTTCAACTTGGCCAGCGCAGCCTCTCCCAGCATATCCTTCAAGGTCATCGGCGCTTGCTCCGCTGTCGTCGCTGCCGTCTGTGGTTTTCGGTTATTCGCCTGTTTTTTTGCCATGCCATACACCTCTTCCTTCGGATTCGCGGTCCATGTTGTCCGATCATGTTGCACTCATGGTTTCCATCTGATTCGGTCATACTACTCCTGTAAAGGGGGTGTAGCCAGCATGGTCCGCAATAAAGCAAAAGACTTCGGGAAAACCGCAGAGATCCGCGGCCCCAAAGCCCAATCGGAAGCGGTACGCTCCGACGGCTCTATCAATAGTGAACCACAAGAACGACTAAAAGAAAACCGCTAAGTGCGCCGCTTGTAAAAACCGCCTGCTCAATTTTGAGGGTGGTTTTTGTTTTTTTTCCGCTTGGGCAGCCATCCGCAGGAGTACAAAACAAAGAACGAAAACAGGATGCCATAAGCGATTCCCAGCATTTGCGGGAGACTTCCCCCGTTTTTACCGATCATCAAGCCGATAACCAAAATAACGGCCATCGCAAGCAACAACAGGAAAAAACCTAGGTATACCTTATGCATATTCTCCTTCATACGCTAACACTTCGCTTTCTCCTCCATTTCATGACCATCAATAGCAGCAACAGCGGCAGCTGTGTGATCAAAGTAAAAAGGGGCCAGACGTGCGACTCAAAATGCAGCAGGTCGATGACGTTTTCGAACGAAAACTTGGTGAACAGCATCACGAGGGGCATCAATACGATCACGTACGCCCGGCTTTCCATCTTCGTTTGCCCGATGGAACAGGTGCATTCGCATAAGGCGTAATAAACCATACAAATTTTCATGATCAAGGACGGGATAAACACCGTCGTCATCAAAATATCCAATCGATCCAAAAAGTCGGTGATGTGGATCATCTGCAGGACGAACAAATTCGGGTAAACTGCTTTAGCACCCATCGAAGTACCGATACTGACCAGCAAGGTGACCATCATCATCGACGCCAAAAACGTGCCCAGCATGATACCGCGCAAGAGCGGATGCACTTTGCCCGGCTCCCGTTGCGGTGTAAAGGCGAATGTGACCGCGCTAATGATCAGCACCTCGCCGTACAGCCCCAAAAAATTGAATGACCCTTTCATGATGCCTGGCCAGCCCGAGGTGAACATCGGGCGCAAATTGCCCAGCGTCACCTCATTGAGCAGCAGCAACGGCAACGTCAGAAACATGATGAGCGTAATGAGGTAGTAAATATGATTGACGCGCACAAGCACCTCGATCCCGGCGCGAACGAGGTAGACGGTCAGTGCGAGAATACATAAGACGATCACAGGTGTAGGAGTGTTATATAGGAGAATTGTCTTGACGAACTCGCTTAGCTCGCGCAAATCCATCGAAACAGACAGCAGCAGGTAAAACATCAGCCATACGTTGATCAAGCTGCCCAACGTGTTGCCGGCCAGCTTTTTAATCAGTTCGAACAAGGTCGACTCCACGCTGCCGCGCGACAAATAGATGATGCAAAACGAGATGAGGAAGCCGTAGAGCATCGCAGGAAAAAACGTGAACCACGCATCCTGTTTAGCAAACACGATCGAGTCTTTCGTCAATGACAGCCCAGACCCCGCAGTCAGAAAGGAAGCCATGATCAATGTCAGTTGACTGGTAGAAATGGTTTGCTTGCTCATGCCCTAGTCTCCTCTCATAATATTTTGGCCCAAACCTCCCCACCATTGGTTCATCCATTCGGCAGGCAGCTTTAGTGGTAAGTGAAAATCCTTGATCATGGCGATCAACAGCGATGCCACGAACAAGATGTAGTAGAGCCGATTTCCTTGTTTTCGCCAGATGTGCTTGTCGAGATTTTTGTAAAATTGGCTGTAGGCCAGGATGATGCAGACGATGATGGTATTCATTGCTTTTGCGTACCCGATTGGTTATTCCAAATGTCCACATTTTCCGTGACTTGACCAACCCTGCGGATCAATAAATTTGCATGAACGTCAAACTTGGCTTTTTTGAATGCGTCGTACCATCGGTTTTTCACCTTGTCCCACTCCTTCGGATGCGTTTGGTAGAGCAAATACCCCGCCCCCATCACATCACTGTGCAAATTTTGCATCTGGGCGATCAGCTTCTCCATTTCGACTTTCATATGTTTCGCCCACATTTTCTCCATTTCTTTGATATATTGCTCGTTATCCAAGTTCACATTTGCCGTGCTTTCCACGATGCTTCCTTCCGCGTGAAGGGAAAGCCGAAACCGCAGCGGTTCCTTCACGCTGATCAGCTCCAGCTTTTTATCGCCCGATTCAATTTGAATGCCCACTTTTTCCTTTGGTTTATCTCCGAACGAGATGACCTCTCGATACCGTTGAAATTTGTTGGTCAACCATAGGATCGCGCGCGCCTCGTTCCCCGTGACCATGCCGACCATCTTGTCGCCCGAAAACAGTGCAGTGCCAATCAACATTACTTCATCGCTCGGTGTAGGTCCCTTGTTCTTCACGGTCTTAAAGACCGGCAGCGTCATGTCGATCCCCTGGTTGCTCAGCTTCTGCCAAACCTCATTTAGATTGACTTTGCCTGACGGGTTCAGCGTGATGATCTCGCGGATCGCCTCGCCGGAAAAACGCTCCAGATGGGGTTTCGCCTTCAGCAGCTTTTCCCCTGATTCCTTGCCGATGACGAAAAAGGTGGTGATCCGGTTTTGCGGAATGCGGGCAAGCACATCGAAGATAAAGCGAATCCCTTTTCGCGCCAGCTCTTCGCCGATGATGATCACACGTCTGTGGGCATAGTTGAGCACCCGCGACATCCTTACCTGCAGCTTAGTTGCCCCATTCGTGATGGGGAAGCCGACCGAGTCATCGATATAGTAAGGACTTTTGCCGCTTGTGCCGCCACCGCCTCCTGTCGACCCGCCCATCTGCCCGGGCAGCGCGATGATGGCCGCCTGTTTGTATTGTCCATTCTTGTCAATATCGAAAGAATTCGCCAGGACAAACGCGACGTCGTTGATCTCCCGCCTGTCCCAGCAACCGGCAAGGAGAAGGGCTGGCAGCAGCGTCACGATTAAGAAAGGGTGCCCCTTACGGCTTTTCACCCTTCATCCCTCCTTGATCGGCAATCTCTTTATGCGTTTCCTCGCTTACACGAGTATCGTTTTGCGCATTCAATTGGACAGGTCGCTGCATGTTTTGCCAAATCGGATTGCGGATGAGCGAATCCTTCCATTCCGAGAACTGCATCGGCCCCATCGGCCAGAAGTACGGGATGCCGAACGACCTGAGCTTGCAGAGGTGGCCCACAATGAACATGAAGCCGAGAATGATCCCGAAAATGCCAAGCACTGAGGCCAAAATCATCAGCGGGAAACGAATCATGCGGATCGGGATCGCCAGGTTGAAACGAGGAATGACGAATGTCGCGATCCCTGTGGTCGATACGACGATTACCACGGGCGCGCTCACGATCCCCGCTTGCACCGCTGCTTGTCCTACCACCAAGGCACCGAGAATGGACACGGCTTGCCCGATCGTGCGCGGCAGCCGGATGCCCGCCTCCCGAAGAGCCTCGAAGGCGATCTCCATCAAGAGCGCTTCCACCACGGCCGGAAACGGGATCGATTCCCTCGCGGCCGCGATGCTGAGCATCAGTGACGTGGGAAGCATCTCCTGGTGGAACGTGGTGACCGCGATGTAGAGCGCAGGGGTGAACAAGGCTACACCGAGCAACAGGATGCGCAGCAGTCGGAGCAAAGTGGAAATTTCCCAACGCTCATAGTAGTCTTCAGACGCCTGCATCATGGACCAGAATGTGGATGGGACAACCAGGGCAAATGGCGTCCCATCCACCAGGATCGAAATACGCCCCTCCAAAAGGGAGGCTGCCACCGTATCCGGCCGTTCGGTGTGCATGATTTGCGGAAACAGCGTCCAGGTGTCATCCTGGATAAACTCTTCGATATAGCCCGATTCCAGAATGCCGTCGACATGAATTTTCTTTAAGCGGGCCAACACTTCTTCCACCAGATCGGGGGAAACGATTCCTTCTAAATACGCCACAACCAGATTCGTATGGGTTTCGTCTCCGATCACGATCGATTTCATCTTCAAGCGCGGTGTTTTCAGCTTACGGCGCAAAAGCGCCGTGTTCGTGCGGATATTTTCATTAAAACCTTCGCGGGGACCGCGGATGACAGTCTCCGTTTCCGGCTCCGATACGCTCCGATGCTCGGCTCCGCGATAGCCGACACTGATAGCCTTGTCATTGCCGTCAACAAAAAGGATGGTGTCGCCGTTTAACACCTGCAAGACCATCTTGCCGAAATTGTCGAGAATGCTCAGCTGTGTCGCATTGATGGAATGCTCCATCAAACACTGGATGTCGGCCTCCTGCCCTTCCTGGATCAAGAGCGAACGCAGCAAGCTGGTATCGACCAATTCCGTATTGACCATCCCGTCGATAAAGACGAGCAGTGCTTTCGTCGATGTTCCTTCAATGATAAATTCGCGGAAAACCATGTCCGAGCACTCGTAAAACAGGCCTTCCAGCGATTTCTTATTCTCTGCCAAACTCGCCGAAAGCGGCAATTGCTTGAGCGCTTCGACATCATAGCTGATCATTTCGTGCAACGGTGTTTCTTTCTGCTGCTGCTTTGTCGCCATCTCTTTGAGACGGCTCCATCTTCTCCCGAAATTGCTCGTGCGCCCTCCGCTTGGCAAAAGCTTCACATCCTTCACCATAAGCTAGTTCAAGTTTTTGTCTCTTCGTTCACGGTTATACCTGTTATTTTCCAATGGCGCATAATCATGGCAGATCGGTTGCATACTCTTACCAGAATCCATGTTTGGGAGGAAGCGGCAATGGCGAACGACAACTCGCGAGAAAAACAAACGCTCCAGCAAGTAGGGATTGATGGCACGATGCCGCATCAAATTGATGCGCCCGATTTCAAACAATCCAGCAAAGACATGCAAGCACCGTTCGTGAATGAGCACGGCGTTGTGATTGGCGACAGCTTTTACAACTCGGCCAACTCCCCACTTAATCAATGGAGCACCGAAACCGATCCCAGTGAGATGTCGGGTGACGAGTGGGTCCATCCCACCAACGACATCGGCTGGAATTCCCCGGATAACAAAGATTTGCTCCATGACATTCCACCGACGCAGCCTTTTCAGCATGCGGACAAGGATGTCAGTTATGGGGGCGATTGACCAGATGCGCTCTGGACGGGCACGAAAGGCACTCATCCACCGAGTGCCTTTTTGCTTTGCGCTAGAATGACCGACATCGTGATTTTCCTTTGCCACCAACACTTTGGAGCGCGTACAATAGGAACGTGTTGATTTTTTTGAGATGATCGTTTGGAGGCGTTTTGTTCGTGAAAATAGAGTTGCGCATCCAGCCAGAGTTTGCGCTGGCGTATCAGCGTTATGCGGATTTCCGCCCTGGCGATACCCTTCGGCTGTATGTCCGGACGGGAGGGCCGGGTACAGGCGGGTTGTTTTATGCAATTGAAAAAGATGAACAATTGGCCGATGATGCGGCTTTTGAAGTGGAAGGGATGACGTTTGTCATTCGTCCGCAAGACTTTTGGTATTTTGACGGCGGAGCGCTGACCTATGATAAAAAGTATGGGGAATACGGCTTTTTCTTCAGCAATCCGCGGCTCGATTGACCGAAAAAAGGGGGAAGCTTCTCAATGGTACATGTCTTGTTTGTCTGCTTGGGGAATATTTGCCGCTCGCCGATGGCTGAGGCGGTCTTTCGCCATTTGGTAAAGGAAGAGGGACTGGAGCAACAGATCCGCATCGACTCGGCTGGAACCGGAGATTGGCATGCTGGGGAACCTCCGCACCAAGGAACTCGTGAGGTATTGAAACAGAACGGCATTTTCCATGACGATTTGGTCGCGCGTCAGATTAAACCGATCGATTTTGACCAATTCGATTACATCGTCTGCATGGATGAGCAAAACCTCACTGCCTTGCGTCGCATGGCGCCAACCGATAAACCGATCTATCGCCTGCTCGATTTCGCTGGCGAGCTCACGGAAGAGAATGTGGAGGACCCGTATTACACCGGCCGGTTTGGGCATGTTTATGATCTTGTTTTGGCGGGAAGCAAGGGGTTGTTGGAGCATATCAAAGCCGGAGGGCTGAGGTAACTCGGTTAGTGGAGGGTCGGGGATTTTCGGAAAAAAGTTGCGCGAACGCTGTTACGATGCCTGCTGGGGGGCGGGGTGAACGGCCCGGCGCAAAAAACGGAAACAGCGCCCCAAAGCCACACGCTGCGCGGCGGGTGTATCTCAAGAAGTAGATGTGGCGCAAAGCGTTTCCATTTTTTGCGCCGAGCCTGGCGGGCATCGTAAAGGCGTCGCTCCACTTTTTTCCGAAAATCCCTTCGCTGCTGAGGAATGCTTTGATATGAAAAAATATAAAGAGAGAAAAGATAAAAGAAAAAGAGCCTTCCGGTTTCCGGGAGGCTCTTTTTCTTCTGCCTAATTTGTCTTTTTTGCGGGTTGGTGCAAATCGGTGAAGTCGCGGAGGACCATTAGCTCTACTCGGCGGTTTTTGGCTCGGCCTTCCGGGGTTGCGTTGGTTGCGACCGGATGGTATTCGCCTTTACCCGTAGCGCTGAAGCGGGATGCGTCCAAGCTTTTGTTTTCTAACAAGATTTTGAGGAAGTTCGTCGCACGCTTGGTGCTCAAATCCCAGTTGGACGGGAATTCATACGTATTGATCGGCATCGTGTCCGTATGACCGGTCACTGTCACCTGCTTGGGCAGCGGCACCAGCTGTTTGGCGATTTCCTTCGCCAGCTCGCGGGCATCCGGACGGATCGTAGCACTTCCCGAAGCGAACAGCGCGTTGTCCAAAATCGTGATCATCAAGCCTTCTTCGGACAGTTTGGTTTGCAGCCTGTCCGTCATCTTGTGCTGCACGATATAATCGTTGATCTGCTGCTGCAGCTGTTTCAAATCATTGGTCTCTTTTTGATAGGCCGCCTCAAATTTTTTCTGTTCCTCGGATTTTTCCTCTTCCTGGTTGTCGCTCTTCCCTTTCCCTTTGGTGACAGTACGCTGAATCGTCTGCACGTCTTTCGTATTGACGGGCACAGGGGCTGGCTGCTCCAGCACCCCGACACCGCCAGTTAACGCTACATTGAATGATTGCATAATCTGTTCGAACTTTTTCGCGTCCACACTGGACGACGCAAACAACACGATGAAAAGTGCCAGTAGAAGTGTCAACAAGTCCGCATACGGAATGAGCCAGGATTCATCAACGTGCTCTTCATGATGTTCCCTTCTCCCTTTCTTAGCCATTCACCTCGACACCTTCTTCCTGCGTCTCCGCCTTGGCAACAGCACGTTCGGTCACAGGGATGTAAACCAGCAGCTTCTGCTCGATTGCTGTCGGAGAGACACCCGCCTGGATGGAAAGCAACCCTTCCACCATAATCTTTTTGATTTCGATCTCTTGCTTGGATTTGCGCTTCAGCTTGTTGGCGAAAGGGTGCCACAGCACGTACCCGGTGAAGATACCCAAAAGGGTCGCGATGAACGCCGCTGAAATGGAATGGCCCAGCTTTTCAATGTCCGACAAATTACCGAGCGCGGCAATCAGACCGACTACCGCACCGAGTACCCCGAGCGTCGGCGCATAGGTTCCGGCCTGCGTAAAAATTTGCGCGCCTGCCAGATGGCGATCCTCAATCGCATAAATCTCTTCGTTCAAAACATCCCGTACGAATTCCGGCTCGCCACCGTCGATGATCATTTTCATCCCGTTTTTCAGGAAGGGATCCTGAATCTCGTCGGACGTATTTTCCAGAGCCAGCAAGCCCTCACGGCGTGCGATCGATGCCCAGTTCATGAACTGGTTAATCAGCTCCCGCTTGTTTGGCAGCGCTTGCTCTTTGAACAAGACGCCGAACAGCTTGGGCACTTTTTTCATTTCGCTCATTGGAAATGCAATCAGGACAGCAGCAGCCGTACCGGCGATGATGATCAAAAATGCAGCTGGATTGACTAGCGCGACAAGACTCGCACCTTTTAGCACCATCCCTAAACCGACTGCTATGACGCCAAGGCCAAGTCCTATATATGTAGATTTTTCCATCTTGCCACTCCCTATTTCACGTGATCTGAAAAACTCTTCTATATATCTTTTCGGAAAAAAATGCTCGAAGGATGAGCAAAAAATGGCAGTATTTATCGTAATTCGCCAAAATCCAACGATTTCCTGGGATTATAATGGATATAGGCAGTCGACAGAAATCGAGAAAGGAAGATTAGGATGTCATTTCTCTATGTCATTCGACATGCACAAGTCAAAATCGATCCCGCCAAACCGCCGGCAGAATGGAGCCTCTCACCTGGCGGATGGGCACAGACTGACCAAATGGCCCAGCGAGTTTCGTGGGAAGATATCCAGTGCATCTACCATAGTCCGGAGAAAAAAGCGGTGGAAACGGCGCAAGCCATCGCAGCCCCCCGCGGTCTTATCATGCGTGCCGAACCGGACTTGCGAGAGCTTGCGGCCGACGTCGGATTTATGGCGCACGATGCGTTTGCAAAGCGGGTCGGCGCACATTTGGAAGGAAAGGAAGATCCCGCGTTCGAGCCGTTTGAAGCAGCAGCCAAACGGATCAACCGCTGTGTGGGTGACATCGTCAGCCAGGCAGATGGCCGCCCCGTCGCCATCGTTTCACATGGACGCATCCTCACCGCCTTTTACAGCAGCCTGATCGGACGCAGGCTTACCCGCCAGGAATGGCAGTCGATTGGCCTGACTGACTTGTCTGTACTCTGTACGAAAACGTGGATGGTAAAAAGCGGATTTTTTAAAAATTTGCAGCCATGAAGCCGGCCAGCATGAGCCGTGTTCAAAAGCAAAAAGGGCCCCACAAGGCCCTTTCCGTTTCCATTCATTCGATGGCGATTACGATTCTGCAAAGCGGCCGATGCGAAACAGTGACAAGTCATGCTTGCTCACGCCGGTTGTGCTTAAATCTGCGAGCACCTCGCCGATCGCGCTTGCGAACTTGAAGCCATGGCCGGAAGTCCCACCGACAAGCAAGACATGCGCATGCTCAGGATGACGGTCCAAAATGAAGTGCTCATCAGGCGTGAAAGTGTAAATGCACACCTTGCCTTGCAGCAGCGGACCCGCAGCCTGTGGCAGGAAGCGCTCGGCAAAGCGGCGCACATCGCCCTCGTCCTCCGCGTATATGCCGAACTCGCGGTTCAACTGGTCCGGATCGGACGGCTGTCCGAGATCGTGGCGTCCGATCTTCACACCTTGTCCGCCGAAATTGGGGAATCCGTAATAAGACTCTCCTCCCGCCAAGTTGACGGTAAAGGCGGGAAAATGCCCAGGGTGGTAAAGCTGTTCATCCGCTTGAAACCACCCGACCGTTTTTCGCGTAGGCTTGACCGGCAGCGATAGACCGCATGCACCAGCCAGCTTGCCCAGCCATCCGCCTGCGCTCACGATCAGCTTATCCGCCGCATACCGATTGCCGCCCGCTTGAATCACTGCACCTTGTGCCGCAAGATCGATCGACTCGACCGGGCTGTTCACAACAAGCTTTGCTCCTGCCTCGACGGCCAACTTGCGGAAAGCCCGGATGCACTGCTCGCTGTACAGAACGCCAGATGTAGGCTCAAAGCTCGCCCGGTACCCTTCGGGAAGCGCAATCCCCGGCCATCGGCGCATCACCTCGTCTGCTTCGAGCACGTCGAGCGGCAGCGAGTACGCTTGTGCGCTTGCAATCACTTCAGGAAAAAACGTCGATTCCGGCGATCCCACGCATAGTACGCCCGTGTTTTCAAACAGATGGACTCCCGCTTCCTGCTCAAGCTCCTTCCACAGCTCTTGCGCACGCAGCGCGAGCGGCACATATTGCTTGCCTTCGCCATAAGCGTGCCGGATAATGCGTGTATCCCCGTGATGGCTGCCCAAGCTGTGGGGCGGATCAAATGAATCGATCAGCAGCGTCCTTACGCCCCGCTTGGCTAAATAGTAGCCCGCAGCCATCCCCATCGAGCCTGCTCCGACAATCGCGACCTCATAAGATATATGCATGTGCGAAAGATCCACTCCTTCTCCCTCAGACTGGGAAATGTTGAAAAATTATTTGATCATTCGAAATGATTATACAATTTTCCGCGTGCCCGCTGCCACATGGAATGAAGGAAAAAGGAACAAGCTAATACGCTCGTCACTCCCATCGACCTAGCGAGTTCACGAGCTTCCATGGACTCCCAGATCCAGACATTGTACAATAAAGCAACGCGTTTGCAAGCGCCATGTACGATTGGGGCAATTCATCAACATGGCTTTCATGAACGTTTTCGGAATGTTCTATCACATCAAAATCAAGGAGGAATCTTGTCATGAGCAAAAAGGAAGTCCAGAATGCCGTTTCACCAGAGTTGGCCCAGTACCTCAATGGTGATAAGCTTGTGCTCCTCTCCACAGTCGATGCCGAGACGAATACCCCAAGCATCTCTGCCATCTCCTGGGTCAAAACCGTTGATCCCGGCACGATCCGCTTTGCAGTCGCTGCCAACTCACGTATCGTCGGCAACGTGAAAGCCAACCCGCGCGCCACAATTTGTGTCATCGGGCTCGAAACCGTCTACTCGATCACGGGTGCCGTCACCGTCCGTGAAGAGCCGATGGAAGGCATCCAAATGAAACTGGTGAAGCTTGAGCTGTCCATCGACAACATTTTTGAAAGCATGTTCTGGGGCTCCAAGATCGTCCAAGAACCGGCCTACGAAAAAACACAGATGATCGAGAAATCGAAAGAGTTGGATGAGCAGGTTTTTCAAGGGCTGCTTCGTTAATAAAAAAACTCCGGTTCTGCCAAGAGAGCCGGAGTTTTTTCTTTGCCGCACGTAACTTATGCGTGGCAAATTAATGCTTCGTTTGCTTTTCCTCGTTGCGCACATTGCACAAATTTGCGGAAAATCTCCATCTGTTCGGCGTGTACGTGTGCCATCATCTCTGGATGCCACTGTACCCCGACGAGAAAAGGATAATCAGAATGAACGAATCCCTCGATAACCCCATCATCCGACTGGGCTGAAACCACAAGTCCGGTGCCGAGCGCATCGACAATTTGATGATGGAAGCTGTTTACCGCTAATTCCTCTTTCCCGAAGCACTCGCGGAGAAACGTCCCTTCCTGCAGCTTTACCGAATGCGCGATATTCCATCTGGGGCCATTGATGCCCGAATGGTTAATGTCTGTCTGGTAATAGTTTTGAATGTCTTGAATCAAAGTTCCGCCGAAAAAGACATTCACCAGCTGAAACCCGCGACAGATAGCCAGGATCGGCAATTTTCGGGCGACTGCCTTTTCCAGCAGTTTGATTTCAAAAGCATCCCGCTCCGGTACGATGCTGCCTATGCCTTTTTTATAAGGCTGGCCGTAATAAGACGGGCAAATGTCGCTTCCACCAGCAAGATAGAGCCCGTCAATCTGATCCAGAATCTCATCCATATAGCTTTCATCATCAATCACGGAGAGCGCAATTGGAATCCCGCCTGCCTTGTGAATGCAGAGCGGATCGTCAACCGCTGTCATGATGTGGTCTTGGGCGGGAACGAACCGGAAATCGCTGTTTTCAAAAGGATTGACGTAGTACGTGGTGAATCCGATAAGCGGTTTGGCCATAGTCTCATACTCCTTTTGCCTCTTTTTCTTGGGTCCCATTTTAGGCCAAGAATGCAGCAAAAAAATCAAAGGAATATGTGAAATCTTCACACAATCAATCCGCTTTTTTCCCATGCTGGTCGGAATGAAAAGGCGAAAAATCCTCATCGACCACCCCACGCCCCATATGGCGGGCCTTGTAATCTTGCAGCAGCTTTTTGAAGCGTTGGCTCAAAATCAAGAGAACGAAAATATTCACGAAAGTCGGAACGGCCGTCGTAATCTCCGTCATGAGCCATACGTTCCTGTCCGAAATGTGATAGATAACCACATAGATGACGAGTAAAAACTCCGGCAACGGATAAACCAGCTTTAGCAGCTTCAACAGTTTGTTTTTCAGCGCGGTTTGTTTGCGAAACAAATGCCGCAGGATGATCTCGGTATAGGAATACCAAGCGCTTGAAGTCGTAATCGCAAAAAAGAAGATGACCACCGTGACCATATACTTGCCCGCCGGTCCTAAAATCGATTCGTAGGATTTCAATGCCAAGGTCATCCCCGACTCGCCCGATGTCCACTCCCCAGACAGAAGGATGACGAACGCGGTAATACTGCAAATGACAATAGTATTGACAAAAACCTCAATTCCACCCCAGAACCCTTGCTTCACCGGATGGTTCACCTTGGCCGTCGAATGAATCATCGGGGATGTCCCCCAGCCGAACTCACTGCTGTACACCGCTTGCGAGACCCCCATCGTAATCACTTGCGACAGTGCAGCACCCGCAAAGCCGCCCACAGCCGCTGTCCCCAAAAATGCGTCTTTTCCGATCATCACAAGCACAGGCCAAACCTTTTCGGCATTCATCCCAATAATTATCAACCCAAGAACGATGTAAAAGGTCGTCGTCACCGGTATCATGATCGTGAAAATTTTCCCCAAATACTTGATCCCATTCATGATGAGAAAATAGAGCAGCAACGCATAGACGATCGACACGGCAAAGATGTTAACGCCAAACGTTGAGCTGATCGCATCGGAAGCGGCATAATTGATAATCGAAATGAAAACGGTTGAAATAATGCCTACTCCAAATAACGAGGCAGGAAGGATCCATGCCTTTACATTCATCTCTTTTCCGATCCCATTTTCGATATAAAACGTAGGACCGCCATACAAATTCCCCTCTTCGTCCACCGTCCGGTAATGAACGGACAACGCAACTTCCGCCGTTTTGATGATCATGCCGATAAAGGCCGCGATCCACATCCAAAAAACGGCCCCAGGCCCGCCGATGGCAATCGCCGTAGCAACCCCGCCGATGCTTCCAATCCCGACTGTACTACCGATCGCCGTATAAGCCGCTTCGAGGGGCGTCAACATCCCTGGCGACCTAGGCTCGTCCCCTTTCCGCCAAATCCGGCCTATGGTTTCACGAAAAAACAGCTTCAAGTGTGTCAGCTGAAAAAACTTGCTTTCAATCGTATAGAAAAAACCTGTAAACAGAATGGCAAAGACCAGAGGAACATCCCATAAAAAATTGACGACAGCATCAAGGATTTTCTCCTGCATGCAAAAGGGCCCCTCCTTTCCTTCCGAAGTCGGAACAATGGGCATTTTACCATGATGTTCACAAAATTTCACACACTTTTTTGAAATTTGACACGCATTTTCTTTTTACAATGATTCGCAAGTGAACACCGAAAATAAAAGGGGGTTTTCCTATGATTCATTTCAAAAAATGGCTGGCTGCAGGCATGGTTGGTTTGGTAGCGTTAAACATCGCGGGGTGCGGTTCAAAGCAAGAAGCTACTGGCAGCAGCGCTGATGCAAAGGTCGTCACCATCGCCACCACCAATGACGGCCCACCATTCGCAGGTAAGGAAAATGGGAAGCTGATCGGTTACGACATCGAATTAGTGGAAGCGATTGCAAAGAAAGCAAACGTGCAGATGGAATGGAAAGAAATGAAGTTTGATGGGATTATACCTGCTCTTCAAGCCAAACAAGTCGATGGAGCCGTTTCCGCAATCACCATTCGGGAAGACCGCAAGCAAGTGGTGGACTTCACCGATCCATATTTCCAATCCGGGTTGTCCATCGTCGTCGCGAAAAACAGCCCGATTCAAAAGCTGGAAGACTTGAACGGCAAAACCATCGTTGCCAAGCAAGGGACATCCGGTCTTGAGACAGCACAAAAGCTGGCCGAACAGTACGGTGCCAAGGTAAAAATTTTGCAGGATGACGCGACGCTGTTTTTGGATGTGGAATCAGGCAACTCGGACGCGCTGATCAATGATTTTCCGATGGTCGCCTACAAAATCAAGGTTGATGGAGATGCGACCAAGCTGCGTGTCATGGGCGACCGTTTGACAGGCGAGGAATATGGCATCGCGATTGTGAAAGGCAACAAAGAGCTGCTGGACAAGTTCAACAAAGGCCTGAAAGAACTGAAAGATTCCGGGGAATTCCAAAAGCTCTACGACAAATATTTCGGCACTAACTAAATTAGGTTAATGGATTGGGTGAGAATCAGTGGATACGTTGAACATCATACAGAAAGCGCTCCCCGCCCTTCTAAGCGGCCTCTGGGTTACGCTGGAAATCGCCGTCGTCGCGTTGTTTTTCGCTATGGCGATCGGGCTTGCCTTCGGGTTGCTCCGCATTTCCAAAAACCCGCTTTTGCGCTGGATTGCCGAATTCTACGTGAACATCATCCGCGGTACACCGCTTTTGGTGCAGGTGCTGTTCATTTATTTCGGACTTCCCGGTGCCTTTGATTTCAAGCTCTCGGCTTTTGCAGCCGGGGTCATCGCCATCAGCATCAATGCCGGCGCTTACCTCGTTGAAATATTCCGTGCAGGGATCGAATCGATCGACAGAGGGCAAATGGAAGCAGGACGGGCGCTCGGCTTCACCTATGCACAAACCATGAATTACGTGATTCTGCCACAGGCGGTCAAACGGATGATCCCTGCTTTCGTCAACCAGTTCATCATTACGATCAAAGATACCTCACTCTTGTCCGTCATTGGCATCGCTGAACTGACCATGGAAGGGCAAACCATCTATTCGTCCAACTTCCGCGCATTCGAAATTCTGGGCGCAATCGCTGTCATCTACTACATACTCATCTATGCCTTGACGCTCATCTCAAACAGGCTGGAACGGAGGCTGGCGAAATCATGATTCAAGTCAATCAACTGTGCAAATCGTTCGGCAAGCTTGATGTGTTAAAAGAAATTAACGTCTCGATCACAAACCGGGAAACCGTATGCATCATCGGTCCTTCTGGCTCCGGCAAATCAACCTTTCTTCGCTGTCTGAACCTGCTCGAGACCCCAACTTCCGGAGAGGTTTGGATTGAGGGAACCAATGTCACTGATCCTGGCACGAACATCAATGCCATCCGCCAAAAAGTTGGAATGGTTTTCCAGCAATTCAATCTGTTCCCCCACAAGACAGTGCTCGAGAACATTACGCTGGCACTGCGCAAACTGAAAAAAGTGTCGAAAATGGATGCCGAAGAAAAAGCCATGCGACTTTTGCAAAAAGTTGGGCTGACGCAAAAAGCCAATGTCTATCCGCCAAACTTGTCGGGCGGACAACAGCAGCGGGTCGCTATCGCACGAGCGCTCGCGATGGAGCCGCATGTCATGCTGTTTGACGAGCCGACCTCTGCGCTTGATCCGGAGATGGTGGGTGAGGTTCTTCAGGTGATGCGCGATTTGTCCAAAGAAGGCATGACCATGGTGATCGTCACCCACGAGATGGGATTCGCACGGGAAGTGGCAGATCGAGTCATCTTCATGGACGGCGGCTACGTCGTAGAAGAAGCGAAGCCGGACGAGCTGTTTACACGTCCCCGCCACGAACGAACGCAAGCCTTTTTAAAGAAAGTCCTCTAAGACACAACCATGACCACACCTCTGACATCCACTCGATTCGGAGGTTTTTTCCCGTTCCGGTATTGTATAATTGATGAAGAACACGCACAGGGAGCGAACATCATGCCGTACAAAGTCTACCTTGTAGAAGACAATGAAGATTTGAACGCGATTTTGAAGAAATATTTGGAGAAGGAAGGATATTGTGTCGAAGCATTTTTGGACGGCTACACGGCGCAAAAATGGCTTCACACCTCGCCCGATCTCTGGATTTTGGACATCATGCTTCCCGATATCAATGGATACACGCTGCTGAAAGAGATTAAGGAAGTTCAGCCAAATGTGCCCATCATCTTCATTTCGGCAAAAAATGAAGAAATCGACCGTGTGATCGGGCTGGAGCTGGGCTGTGACGACTATATCTCCAAGCCTTTTTTGCCACGCGAACTGATCATCAAAGCGAAAAAGTGGCTGGAGCTGACCTATGGGGTGAAACCGGCTTACAACAAGACGACTACAATCTCCGGGTATGTCATCAACCGTGAAAGCCACACCATCCGTGAGAACGATGTCACCCTTTCCTTATCCGCGAAAGAGTTTGACCTGCTGCTGTTTTTCATCGACAACCCCAATCAGGCGTTTTCGCGCGAACAAATTTTGGAGCGAATCTGGGACAAGCATTACTACGGATCGGACCGCGTGGTGGATGATACCATCCGGCGCATTCGCAAAAAACTGCCCAATCTCCCGTTAGAAACCATGTACGGATATGGCTACCGCCTGGTGAAAAAATGAAAGACAAACCGTTCGGCTTTCAAATCTGGATGACCATGACGGCTTTTCTCGTCTTCATTACCTGCATCGTCACCTTGGTGCTGATCAACTATCTCTCGTTTGACCTCTTGAAAAATCTCATTCGCATTCTGCTCGTCATCTCGATTGTGAACATCGGCATCGCCAAAATCATCACCAACAAAATTACGGAGCCGTTACGTGATTTAGAGCGAAAGGTGCGTCAAATCGCCAACAAGGAATGGGCCGAGCCTATCCGCCTTAACCGGAGCGACGAATTCGGCAAGCTGGCCACGTCCATCAACATGATGCAAGATTCATTGAAAAAAATGGAGATGGACGAAGAGATTTTCCTCCAAAACGTCTCTCATGACTTAAAAACACCCATCATGGTGATTCGCAGCTACGCGCAAGCATTATCAGATGGTGTATACTTGAACGATTCTTTGGAAGACACGGTCGCCATTATTGAAAAAGAAGCGGTCAATCTGGAGCAAAAAGTAGAAAAGCTGCTGTACCTCAATAGCCTTGATTATATATTGGAGCGCAAAAATGAACGTCATAAGCTCAATCTAAAAGCTTTACTGGAGCAGCTTTCCCGACGGTTTGCCCTCAATTCGCATCATCACCGGATCGAAACAAGCCTACAAGATGCTTTCATTCTCGGCAATGAGGATGAGTTGACCGTCGCTTTGGAAAACATCCTCGAAAATAATCTTCGTTACGCGTCAACGACCATCCACATCTCGACAGATGTTTGCCTCTATCAAGCTGCCGAGCATGTACAAATTTCCATCCTCAATGACGGTCCCCTGATTGAGGAGGAAGTTCTTCATCACTTGTTCAATCACTTTTACAAAGGCAAAAACGGAAAATTTGGACTCGGATTGTTCATCTCACAAAAGATCATCCAGTTCCACGGCGGTCATATGATGGCGACCAACACAAAAGCAGGCCCGCTGTTTACGATTCTGCTGCCGGTTTGACCCGGCAGAGAGCCAGAGACCAACGATAAAAGAATCGAGGGATATCATGTTCATTGACAAGCGCGAATTCCACGTAAAGGAAGTCCGTTACACGATCCGCTCCGCAGACGTTGCCGATGCGGCACAGCTGTCTGCCTTGCGAGTGAAAATTGACGGTGAGACGGAAAACATGGATAGGGAAAAAGGCGAGGCATTCATCGATGCGCCTGGCTTTGAACAGCTGATCAAAGCGGACGCCGAAGCTTCTCGCAACTTGTTTTTAGTGGCGGCTGTCGATGATCGGCTTGTCGGCTATTCCCGATGCCAGGGCAGCGAATTGAAACGACTCGCGCACAAAGTCGAATTCGGGGTGTGCGTGCTGCAAGAATTTTGGGGATGTGGGATTGGGCAAAATTTGTTGAAAGAGTCGATTGCTTGGGCAGATTCCACCGGGATTCGCAAAATCGCATTAAGCGTTTTAGAAACAAACGAGAAAGCGATTGCCCTTTACCAAAAGCTCGGCTTTGCCATTGAAGGGGTGCTCAAAAAAGACAAAATCCTTTCCGACGGCAATTACTACGACACCATCGTTATGGGCAGATTCCACGAGTAAGCCCCGGCCGAATAAGCGAATCTGCGAAAATTTTTTTGTGCCCGCTTTAATGAAAGAATGGTCGTCAGCTCTAGTAATAACCTGTTTGCTGTAAAAAAATATGTGAACATGATGAAACGTTCGAAAGAATGCTGCCGTCAAAGGATGCAGAACCACACACAACACAACAATGAAATTGGAGATGATTCCTGATGAAACGTGCGAAACAACTCGGTTCCGCTCTAATGATGGCGGCATTGCTCACTACATCGTTCACGACTCTTCCGCAAGTGCATGCGGAGTCTACCTTTAATCCTACTGCGATCCAAATCGATCCGCCTGCGCCGCTGGTTAACCTGCAAATCAATGGCGAAGCGCTCGATCCGCAAAAAAACTATATCTACCAAAACGAGAAAGATCACTATATGGTGCCGTTGCGCGAAGCCGCTGAAAAGCTCGGCTACAAGGTCGAATGGAACCAGACGAAAAAAATGCTGGAGCTCAGCAAAGGCCCGCGCTTCTTCATGATTCAAATCGGCCAAGACAACTACAATATCAACAAGATGCAAGTAAAATTGGGCGATGCCCCAATCCTGAATGAAGGCAAAACGTATGTGCCATTGTCCTTCTTCAGCGAGGTGCTGAAAGAGAACGTGAAAGCCAACGACAGATTCCACCTGACCATCACCAGTCAAGATGCGCAGCCAGACGTACATGTTGCGCCGATCAAGGATGGCACCGTGACCGAAATCGTTCATGGCAAAGAAGGCTATTTCGTCACCATAAACGGATTCGCTTACGGCATGCGCCTCGGCATCTATGACAAAACCGAAATCGTTTCGGCTGACGGTAAAAAGCTGGCGGTAACCGATCTGAAACCAGGCATGAGCGTTTCAGCCACAATCGGCGCAGCGATGACAATGAGCATTCCGCCGCAAGCGACCGCCTCCAAAATCGTCGTGAACGAAACTGTGCCTGAGCTGCTGGCGACCCAAGGGGAAATCGCTGAAGTAACCACCCAGAAAGACGGCTCCAAAACCGTCCTCATCTCCAACGGCATCGGCCTCAACGATAAAGGCTTCGAGAGCGTGCTGCTCAAGCTTTCCGCCGACACGAAACTGATCAATACGCTGGATAACAGCGAGATCAAAGCGGATCAGTTGAAGAAGGGCCAAAAAATTGTCGCCTTCTACGGTCCGATTGCAACAAAAAGCTTGCCTCCACAAACACAAGCTATCAAGATTTTGGTAGATGTCGAACTGGAGCAAACGACGCTTCCAGCGCCGAAATAAGCAGATACCGTAAAAAAAGCTGTTGACCCTAGCCGTCAGCAGCTTTTTCTTCGTATCCAAATAGATGAAAGTATCCTAAAATATAGAAGTAAGAAGAGCGCCTTTCACATACTGGATCAGGTCATAAAGAAACTCACGAACGAAGGGGTAGAAAACAAATGACAAGTACAATGGATTCAAAAGAATTCATCAGTCGCCGACAAAGGCTCGCAGAAAAAATGCCTGATCACAGCGCTCTTGTACTATTTTCAGGGGTTGTCAAGACACGCAGCCATGACGATAAATATCCATATACACCGAACCGCAACTTCTACTATCTAACCGGCATTGCGCGCAGCAACCTCATTCTCATGATCACGAAACGCGCTGGCACTGTGACCGAAACGTTATTTCTTCAGCGACCAAATGAACTGGAAGCGAAATGGACAGGTGCCGTCTTATCGGATCAAGAGGCAAAGGAGCAGTCTGGTATCGAACACTTCGACTATCTCGATGAGTGGCTCCAGTCATTTGCAACCTTTATGAGGCGCTGCGAAGGCAAGGGCTCGCTCTATCTTGACTTGTATCGCTATCTGTGGAGCGATGAGCTGACCCCTGCAGAGACTTTTGCCGAAGACGCGCAGAAGAAATACCCGACCCTGCAGATTCACGATGCGGGCCCATGGCTGAAAGAACTGCGTATGGTGAAGAGTCCAGCAGAGATCGAAGAAATCAGACGTGCGATTGCCATTACGGATGAAGCGATACGACGCATGTGGTCGCATGCACGTCCTGGAATCATGGAATATGAGCTAGAGGCGCACTATGATTTCACGTTGAAGTCGCATGGTGTTCGCGAGCTTCCTTATTTACCTATTATTGCTAGCGGAATCAATGCTACTGTCTTGCACTATGAAGCGAATGATCAGCGCACGGAAGATGGTGACTTGGTCCTCCTCGACCTCGGTGCAGCATCGAACTACTACGCGGCTGATATTTCGCGAACGTTTCCCGTGAACGGTCGCTTTACAGAACGTCAGAAAGAGATCTATCAACTCGTACTCGAAGCAGAAATCAAGACCATCGAAGCAGTGAAGCCTGGTGTCACACTTCAACAACTAAATGAGGTCACGAAACAAGTCTTCACAGATGGCCTGCTACGTCTCGGTCTCATAAAAGAGAGCAGTGAGCTGTCCAACTACTACTATCATGCCGTGTCTCATCACCTTGGACTGGATACGCACGATATCTCGGATTACAGTGCAGTCATGCAACCAGGTATGGTGATCACGATTGAGCCTGGTCTGTACATAGAGGAAGAAGCGATTGGCATTCGGATTGAAGATGATGTGTTAGTAACAGCAGACGGCTTCGAGGTGCTATCTTCACAGATCCCGAAGGAAATCGAAGAAGTGGAATTGTTAATCGGGAAAAAGGAATAGCGAACGTTTGCGAGCCAATATCTTGGCGATTAAAATGACTGGGACTCCTTGATTGATAAGGAGTCCCGGTCTCGCTTCGGTTATGGTGAAGTCCGGCATTGCTTTACGTCCATTCTTGCCAATTTATTTTGTTAAACTTGTCTCTCGTCATGATTTCGTGTGTCACGAATTTGCCTCGATAAAACAAGCTGTAGGACGTATACGGTGACGGCGCACGACGCGCTTCCTCCCGCGTAGCGATCTTATGTTTTTCAAACGGTATGCCTGCCTCACGGGCTGCCTGCTCCAGCTCGTCAGCATAAAACTCAGTAAACGGGCACTGATTCGTATAAAACAGCTGTAGCCCGTTCCGCTCATCGATTTCTGACTTTTGCTTTTGCACATGTTGACAAAAGCGCGGAAGCGGTGCATCGGCTTGAAATCGATTGACCAGCAATTCGAAATACGGAAGCGCCGTATCACAGGTAACGAACCCATGATGGGCAAAAAATTTCTTGTCCGACAGGTAGGGACGCTTTCCTTTTCCCGCGATCACCACGATCCCGTTCATATTTTGGGCATCGCGGATGCATTCGGCTAGCAGTCTGGCAGCGAGCCCTTGGCCTTTGAATTGACCGGAAACCCACAGGCAATTGATGAAAAGGTAGCCCGGCGCCTCGACTGGAACCCAGGCAAATTCGGCCGGCACATATTCAATGAATACTTTTCCCCGGACGTTTCCTTTCTTGAATCGAAATCCTTCCGCAAAACGTGCTTTCATCCAGTCTTTTTTCGCTTGCACGCCATTCGCCGTTTTGGGATCGCCGAGCGCACAGCAAATATGCTCCTGGTCGATATTGGCCTCCGTCAGGCTGATGAATTCGATCGGATTGGTTTGCATGCTTCCCCTCCCCTCATTTTTCCATTATATAGTAGAATAAGTTAGCAAATCTGATCTTCCTATGAAAATTCATTGAAAGAACACCCATCGTCAGGTATCTTCACTATATTGCTACTTTCGGATACTTGAGGTGAAAAACATTGGAAGCTTGCAAAGTGATTCTATTCGATCTAGATGATACGCTTTATGATTTTTCAGCTTGCTGGGAAACCGGCATGCGCGAAACAATCCGCACGCACCCGTTGACCCGCGATTTGGACACAGACGCTTTTTATGAAAAGCTCGCTTACTACAATGATGCGCTTTGGCCGCAAATCGCCGATCGATCGCTCACCTTTAACGAATACCGGCACGTTCGCCTCCAAAACTCGCTCGGCCACTTCGATCGCCAGGCAAAGCGGCAGGAGTCGGATGATTTCCAGGCACTCTTTCGGCAAAAAAACGAGGAGAACATGCTGCCTGTAGAAGAGACGACGGCCCTTATAACCGAGCTGTCCGGTCGTTACCGTCTGGGGATCGTCACGAACGGTCCCGCCGACATGACGGACAAAAAGCTAGAGCGCCTACAGCTTGCCCACTTGTTCCCGCCGGATACCGTCTTCATCTCCGAGCTGATCGGCCATCACAAGCCGGACAAGCGGATTTTTCAGCATGTTCTGGCGCAAATGGGCGCAGATGCACATGAGACTCTGTTTGTCGGTGACAACTGGATCGCGGACGTTGCAGGCGCAATGGACGCGGGCATTTCTGCGGTTTGGCTGAATGCGCATGGTCACGAGCCGCAGACGCCCCATGTTCCCTTGGCCATGATCGAACAGCTTGCGGATTTGCGCACGGTACTGAAAAAGAAATAAACAAAGCCTCCACACGGGATGCAACTCCCCTGCGGAGGCTTTGTTTGCTGTTAGGTCATCCATGCCTGAACGATGGGCAGCAGCATAAACGCCCATGCGACGGTGATGATCGCTCCGACGATATTGGACAGGCTGGAGACCGTTCCCTCCACCTCGCCTCGCTCAAACGCCTTCACCGTGCCTAAAGCGTGAGCCCCCATTCCATACATCATCCCGATGGCCAGCGGATGCCGGACATGGAACAGCCGCATGATTTTTGGTCCCAAATACATGCCGGCAAAGCTGGTCAGCATGACAAACACCGCGGTCAATGCCGGAATGCCGTGAATCGATTCGGATAGACTGACGGCGATTGGTGTCGTGATCGAGCGCGGAATCACGCTCAGCACCGCCTGTCCGCCCATTCCCAGCAAGTAGGTGGGAATCATTCCACCGATGATGGCGGCGAGTGAGCCGACCGAAAGACTGAACACGATGACGCGCCAGTTCGCCCGCAAGATCGCCCAGTTACGGTAGAGCGGGATCGCAAACGCAACGGTGACCATATTGAGCGCTTCCGTAAACAGCGACGTCGCGTGCTGGTACTCCTCGTACGGCAATCCGATCGTAAACAGGATCCCCATCATCGCGAGCGGAGTCAGAATAATGGGAGATGTGAGCCATCCCGGCTTTTTTCGATTCAATCGTTTGCAGTACAAATAAAGGGCGACGGTAAAGCAGACACTACATATTTTTAGCAGCAGCATGCGTTTTCACCTCACCGGAACGGATACGCACGCGCAGCAGACGGTCGGAAACGACACCGGTGACCATCATCGCAAGGCCGGTGCCGCACATCACGATCAACAGGACAAACAGCCCTTTGACTCCGATCAGCCACGGAAACTTCATGATCCCCACAACCGCAGGGACGAAGAACAAAAGCATGTCGGCAAACAGGATCGCCGCTCCTGCCTCCACCCAATTTAGGCGCACGACACCTAGCTGAAGACTGAAAAACAGAAGCGCAAGTCCGATCAAGCTGCTAGGAATGCCGATATGCGTATAAGCAACAAACGCTTTTCCGATCAGCGAAAACAACAGAATGAGACAAATTTGCGGGAACGCGTGAAGCCACTTCTTCATAGATGACACCCCTCGATCACAATGATAACGATCTCATTCTAAGGTGCATCGATCCATTCGTAAAATACATATAATACATGAAGTTGATGCAAAAAAGTTATAGCTGATCCCGTATCGACCAATTCGCCTCCGCATAGCGGATAAAAGCGCGTGCCGCATAGGAAAGATAGCGATCACGTCGGTAAATAAGCACTAGTTTCCAATCAATGTGCGGTTCACTAATCGTAACTGCCTGGATGCTCCGCTGGTTTAGCCGGCGCACCATCGAGCGCGGCACGAGCGCAATCCCCAGCTGGGTCGCCACCATTTCCCCGACCAAATCCCACAGCTGGCTCACATACGCCACTTTTGGCTCGAACCCGGCCTGTGCGCATGCCTGCCTGACCACGTCATGCAAGACGAATTCCTCCGAAAACAAGATGAATGACTCATTTTTAAGCTCCGCAAGACGGACCGATTCCCGTTCGACCAACCAATGCTCGTTATCCGCGATGGCCACCAGCTCCTCAGACAGCAGCGGCACGGTCTCGAAAAGTGCTTCATCGACCGGATGCACCGTGACTGCGACATCCAATTCCCCTTGCTCCACTTGATGCTGCAGCTGCTTGGCCTTGTGCTCCACCATTTGCATCTCGATATCCGGATATTCTTTACGAAAGCGAGCGATCGTGTGAGGAAACAAGAGCGAGCCGACCGTCGGCATCAGCCCCATCTTCACCCTCCCCCGTTTCATGTGCACCAGCTCGTCCACTGACAAGGTGAGCTGCTCCATCATCTGCAAAATGGTCTGCGCCTGCTCGAACACCATGGCGCCAGCATCGGTCAGCACTACCTTCCGCTCATTCCGGTCCAATAGCACCACGCCAAGCTCCTCTTCCAAGCTCTTGATCATTTTGCTGATCGACGGCTGGGATACAAGCAAGGTTGTTGAGGCGCGCGTAAAGCTTTTCTGCTTGGCCACTTCCACAAAATATTTTAGCTGCCGTATATCCATAAGCCCCCCCAACCTACAACGTTGTAAGCGATATGTACAGCGAGAATTGGTCGTTTCCCTTGCCATTATACGCTTAAATTGTGCTTTTTGCAGGAACCCGACTTTATGAATGTTAGAAAACCTGGCTTCGCCAAGCTTTTTGGCGGAGCCGCGGTTGCACTTATACTGGATAAGAATTTTTATAAATTCTTATCTGTACAAAAAAACCAGCTCCCATAGCGGGTAGCTGGTTTCCCTTTATCGTCTAGACTTATTTTTTCTCTTGTACCGGAATCAAAATGGTGAAGGCGGGTTGGTTGTCATAGGGATCCTGCCCGAATGGGTATTCCTCCAAATGGGTCAGTCCATCGGTGCTGCGGACGTAGCCTTGCTCTTCAATCCATGCATATAGGGTGCGATACGACTGCTCGATATCGTCTCCCTTCTGATGGGCTACCACTGCATACGTGGTCGGCTCTACAGTTACCGTTTCCCATCCTTCCGGGAGCTGTCCGCCGTCCTCGATCTGAATCGCTGACAGATGGATGAATCGCCCTGGTTCCCGATGATACGAGAGCCCCAAATGAATGTCAGGTTCGTTACCGCCCGTAACCACTTGTGCTTGTTTCTTCACCTGTTGCATCACGTCCCGAATGCCCCCGGCAGCAGCCTCCTCGAACGTGCCTTCCCATTTGATCCCCGCAACCGTGAATGAAGGTTTGTTTTCCAGTCGCGCCTCGATGGTTTTCATGTTTATCAACTCCTACCCTTATTTACATACCAATTATTATTATCTTGAATATACAAAAGGCTTGTAAAGTAATTTTTTCCCTTAAAACCTTTTCATCCATACATGGGCGTTTGTCCATTTCTCTGTGCGATTGTCTCGCATACAGTATAGGGGGAGGTGAACGCAATGCCACCATGGTTAGAACGCGCAACCTATTTGATCGGCCAGCCCGTAGGGGTCTCGCTTGTGGACGGCACAGGTGTGTCCGGCGTTTTGTGTAAAATTGAGCGCGGTCAAATCTACCTGATGCAATATTTGTATCAAGCCCAGTATGCGACGAAGCATTACCGCTTCGACCAAATCCAAAACATTACACCTTACCCCGGCTGCTCACCCCAGCCCGGTCCTTATTTCTAATCAACCGCCTTTATCCTTTCCATTAGAAAACCTGGCTACGCCATGCTTTTTGGCGGAGTCGCGGTTGCCCCTATACTGGATAAGAATTTTATAAATTCTTATCTGTATTCGAAAGACCAGTCCCTTTGGGCTGGTCTTCTTTGGGTCACGTTTCACTGTGGTTGTTATCCGCATAAAATGGCAGCCCATAAGGGATACTTTTCCTGATTCGCATAAGGATCAATCTCAATTGTGAGCGGAGGACCCCCTTCTATGGCGACGCCAACGAAAGCGATCTTTTTTCGTCATCTGTTTCCAAGCAAACTCGAAAATTGGGAGCGGTTCGGCTGGTATAAAAAAATGCGTGAGGAAAGCCCAATTCATTTTGATGAACAGGCCGGTGCTTGGGACCTGTTCCTTTTTGACGATGTGGAATGGCTGTTGAAAGAAGCCTCGCTCTTTTCCTCCGAGCGGCCCACACTGGAGGGAGACGTTCGCAGCCTGCTGAGCCTAGACCCACCAAAGCATACGCAGCTGCGGGCAATCGTCAACAAAGCCTTCACCCCGCGTGAACTGGAGATGTGGCGTCCGCGCATCCAAACGCTCGTGACGAAGCTGCTCGACGATTTGAAAGGAAAAGATACGGTCGACATCATCCGGGATTTTGCCTATCCGCTGCCCGTCATCGTCATAGCTGACATTCTCGGCGTCCCTTATGAAGATATGGATAAATTCAAAGAGTGGTCGGACATTTTGGTGGAGGGGCCGAAAAGTATGACGGCCGAAGCCGTCGAATCCCTGCTCACCGAAAAACTGGCCAAGCAGAAGGAAATGTATGCGTATTTTGATGAGATCATTGCGCAAAAACGGAAAAATCCGCAAGAAGATTTGATTTCGGTCATCATTTCGGCGGAAGTGGACGGCGCCAAGCTGGCTGACAACGAAATACGCGCATTTTGCAAATTGCTGCTGGCTGCGGGGAATGAAACCACAACGAATTTGATCGGCAATGGCATGTATTGCTTATTAGAGGATCGCTCCATTTTTGAACGGGTGAACAAGGAGCCCGACCTGATTCCGGGAGCCATCGAGGAAACGCTGCGCTTTCGCTCGCCGGTTCAGGCGATCAACCGATTTGCCAAGCAGGATATCGAATTGAGAGGCCATTCCATCAAAAAAGGCCAGGAGGTCGTCGGCTGGATCGGCTCCGCTAATCGCGATGAAACGCACTTCCTTTATGCTGACACATTCGACCCTGCGCGGCAGCAAAACAAGCATCTCGCGTTTGGCAAAGGCATTCACTTCTGCCTGGGTGCCCCACTGGCCCGTCTGGAAGCAGCGTTGGCTATGCCCGAGCTTATCAACCGCTTTCCCGACATGCGCTTGCCCGAAAACCTGCAGCTCGAACCGATTGTGAGCGGCTTTGTCTACGGCCTAAAAAGCTTGCCTGTCCAGATATAAGCCCACAAAAGGATGGACCCACCAATTGAGCAGACACAAAAAATCCCCAAAGATAACCACCGGGATTTTCTGCTACAATCTAACCATATGCAATTAAGGTTGGGGGTCGAAGACATGCACAATCTGGGACAATTCGCTTTCCCAGCTCTGCTGATCATCTTTGTTCTGTATCGTCGGATCAAACGGTCGGTGGGCTTTCAAAAATTTACGCCGCGCCGGATGCGCTTTCGTATGGTGATATTCGCAATCATCGGGCTGTTGCTTCTGGTTGCTGGATACGTTCATCCGATCCTGTATCTGGCTGACGCTGCTGGCATCGCCTGCGGCATCCTGCTTGCGTTTTTTGCCGTTCGGCACTGTACATTTGAATGGCGCGGTCCCGATTTGTACCACCGGACACACATCGGGATCGAGATGGCTGTATTGGCGCTCTTTCTCGGCAGGCTCGCATTTCGCTTTGCCTTTATGTTTTCACCGGCAGGGCAAGCCGCGCTGGCGAATGATCCAACGCAAATGCAGCAATACTCGCGTGACCCATGGACGGCTTTCGTATTCTTCATTTTGGTCGCCTATTACATTTGGTACTACCGCTTTTTGCTCAAGGAAGGAACCGCTCGCCTCGGCTCTGGCAAAACCGAGTGATGTCGCAGCCCTTCCTAAAAAAGGCAGCAGCTTATCTACGCTGCTGCCTTTTTCCATACGTGGGATGTGGCAAACCTGAAGGATCATCCCCGCTTTGTCAGCCGTTTTGCTCCCTTTCGATCTTTTCCTTAATCGCCGCCGCCACCTGTTCCCAGTGTACCCTCATTTCTTCCCGGACTGCTGCATTCGCGAGATGCTCTTGGTGAAAGCTGATCGTGGTTTTCTCCCCTTTTGCCGCAAGAAATCGGATTTGCAGCGTGGAAGGCTTGTCCCACTGCGCTTTTTGCCAGCTAAGACGAAGCTGCTGATGCGGTCTAACGATCCGCAGCTGTCCGTTTACGCCTGCATCAGACCCGAACGTTGCCCTGGGTTCAAGCGCAACCATCCTGCTTGCTCCCAGCCACATGTCCGCAATCTCGCCTGTCGTAACCAGCTCCCATGCACGTTCAGCCGGAATGGGGAACGTCCGCCTCACGCCGATTTGAAACCCACCCGATTTCGTTTGCCCCGTTACTCTTTGCTCCATCGCCGTTCCCTCCTTTAATGATGCTTCCTACTTGTTATTATAAAACCGTCGTTAGCCAAAACACAGCGTCATTTCCAGTCCCTTCCTTCACTCCAAGCTGCTCCCGTTATTAGCCACCATTGGGTAAACCTAAGCAAAAGTCACCATACTACCAATGGAACCAACTTCATTTGTCACTGTGGAAGGGAGCAACACCATCATGACCACGCTTCACACCTATTTGACCCAGCGCGCCGCATCGACTCCCCATTTAGAGGCGCTCGTGGCAGCGGATCAGCGCTTTACGTATATGGAATTCAACAACCGCGTGAACCAGCTTGCCGCCTACATGCTTGCTGCGGGCGTTACCAAGGGCGATCATATCGGCATCCTGTGCAAAAACAACCACCCTTACCCCACCATCTTGCTCGCGGCATTGAAAATCGGCGCGGTTGCCATCCCGCTGAACTGGCGACTGACTGCCTATGAGATGCAGGGGATTATGAAAATTGCCGAGCCTAGGATGCTGTTTTACGATGAAGAATTCGCCGACACCCTGTCCCTGCTCCGCGGCATAAAGTTCGTGCCCGTCAGCGAGGGCTTGGTGCTTTCGCCCGAATTCGATTCGATCTTTTCAACTTACTCGACAGCTGAACCCGCCAGCGCCCCGATCAGCGACCAGGACTTGGCCTTCATCCTGTTTACATCGGGCACAACGGGTATCCCCAAGGGCTGCATGATCGCCCACGAATGTTATGATTTGTACATGCGGCAGCAGCAACCGCACCCCCGGGTCGAGGCTGGCTTGCGCTTTTTGGCCGTCCACCCGATGTTTCATATGAGCAGCACGTCATTGATCTTCTTTCACATTTTACGGGGCAATACGATGGTGTTCCTTGATGACCAATCCCCCGCCGCCATTCTCGATATGATTGCAAAAGAAAAGATTCAGACGATGTTTGCCTTTCCGTCCGTTTACGCCCACCTCTGGGAGGAAATCCGCCAAGAGGGACGGGATGTCTCCTCCCTCCTGTACGTCTCCGCAGGTGGAACGAAAGTACCGGCCTCGCTCATTCGCCGCTATTTGAAGATGGGCATTCCGATGGGAAGCGGTTACGGCAGCACGGAAGCCGCTTTCGTTAGCCATTGGAATCCATCCATGGGAATCGACACCGCCGAATCGACCGGAACGCTGATGCCACAGGTACAGGTCAAGATCGTCGATCCGCAGAGTGGAGAAGAGCTGCCGGCAGGAGAGGTCGGGGAAATCATCGTCAAAAGCCCGTATTTGTTCAAAGGGTACCTCAACAATCCGGAAGCGACGGCGCAGACAATCCGAGACGGCTGGATTCATATGGGCGATGCAGGCAAGCTTGATGAAAACGGGCTCCTGTACGTTTCAGGACGCTTTAAGGAGATGATTTTGTTTGGCGGCGACAACATTTATCCGGCAGAGCTGGAAGAAGTCATTCACAAAATTCCCGGTGTGCTGGAGGTAGCCGTCATCGGCGTCCCTCACGAGGAGATGGGCGAAGCTCCACTTGCCTGCATCATCAAGCACCCGACCAGTCGCCTTACAAAAGAGGATATCCTCAACGAATGCCGCGAACGGCTAGCAGCCTACAAAATTCCTGACGTCATGTTCGTCGACCACCTGCCCAAAAATGGCGTAGGAAAAGTATTGAAGGCTGTGCTAAAAGAACAGCTAGCCGGTGACAAGGCGCCGTCTGCAGTGAAGAAACTCGATGTCAAGCTCACCTCCACGCCTTGATGAGAGCTGGGGCGGATCGGGCTAGAATGAGGCCTGACCCGCCTTTTTCCATATTGACAGCCAATACGCTCTTTCGTAGAATAAAAAAGTTCGAATTCGAATTAATAAAGAAAGGACCGAATCTGCATGCATCCTGACGAGGAAGATTGTTCCCCCCGTTTCCCTTTTGGAGTCGATGATGCACCCGCAGGCTACTTGCTCAAAATGGCCTCTCATGCCATCAGGCGCGATATTGAGCACCAGCTGCGCCCGCATGGCTTGACTCCAAAGCAGCACCATGCCTTGACCATCCTGACGCTCAACCCGGGCATTACCCACACCGATCTGGAAAAGCCGCTTCACATCGAGAAAGCAAGCGTCACCAGCCTGATCAACGGTATGGAGAAAAGAGGCTGGCTCGTTCGCAAGCAGCATCCAGAAGATGCGCGAATCAAGCAAATCTTCCTGACAGAGGAAGGGATGCAGATGCACAAGGTGTCCGTTCAGGCCGTTCGTCAGGCACAAGTTCGCTTGAATCAGGCGTTTAGCCCCGAGGAGAACGAGATCTTGCGAATTTTGCTCCGAAAAGTCGTGAATGCCTACTCTTAACGCCAAGCCCTCATTTGCTTCTCTACAACAGAGGCATTGTGACAAAATAGTTTGAACTCGAACTTATATTTCCTACAAAATGGGAGGATTTCAATGGATCAGAAAAAAACAAATACGACGCTGACCGTTGTCGGCCTGATGCTTGGGCTTTTGCTCGCAGCGTTGGACCAAACTATTGTGTCCACCGCCATGCCTACGATCCTGGGCATTTTCGGCGGGCTGGACAAATTCGTCTGGGTCTACTCCGCCTATCTGATCGCCAGCGTCGTCGGCATGCCGATCTTCGGCAAACTCTCCGACATGTATGGCCGCAAGCGTTTTTTCGTCCTCGGCTTGGTCATCTTCATGCTCGGATCGGCTCTCTGCGGAACTGCGCAAAGCATGACGCAATTGATCTTGTACCGTGCGATACAGGGCATCGGTGGCGGTGCGCTTATGCCGATCGTCTTCACGATCGTGTTCGATATTTTCCCACCTGAAAAACGCGGGAAAATGCAAGGTTTATTCGGTGCCGTTTTCGGGCTGTCCAGCGTGCTCGGGCCGCTTGCCGGAGCGTTTTTCACCGACTATGTAAACTGGCGCTGGTGCTTTTACGTCAATCTGCCGCTTGGTATCGTGTCGCTCATCTTGATCTACATGTCTTATCACGAAACACGTTCCAGCCATAAGCAAAAAATCGACCTGCTGGGAACCGTACTCATGGCGCTCTCCGTCATGTGCCTGATGTTCGGCCTAGAGCTCGGCGGCAAAGAGTACGCTTGGGGCTCGGGCCAAATCATCGGGTTGTTCGCAGGATTTGTGATTTTTCTTATTGTCTTTCTTCTGTGGGAGCGTAAGGCAAGCAGCCCGATCGTCACGCTGTCGCTGTTTCACGATCGCCTGTTTACCGCCAGCATGGGCATTGCTTTCTTTTACGGCGCAATCATGATTTCCGGTGCCACCTACATCCCGCTGTTCATTCAAGGCGTTTTTAGTGGATCTGCCACGAGTGCAGGCCTCGTGCTCACGCCGATGATGCTTGGCGTGGTGGCCAGCAGCATGGTGGGCGGCCGCTTTATTGGAAAAGCCAGCTACCGCGCGATCATGTTCGTATCCGTCGCCCTCATCATCATCGCGGTTGCGCTGCTCGGCACGATATCGATCGAGACAAAGCAGTGGGTCGTCACTCTTTACATGATTTTGATGGGATTCGGGATGGGCGCTTCCTTCCCGATCATCTCGACGTCTGCCCTGCATAATGTTGATTTCAAAATGCGCGGTAGCGCCAACTCGATGAACACGTTCTTCCGCTCTATCGGTTCTGCAATCGGCGTTACCGTTTTCGGCTCCTTGCAAACACACCAACTCGGAATAAGCATCCAGCAGCTCGTTCCCCCCCAATTCGCTGAGAAGCTTGGCGATGGGCGCGGACTTTTGCAGGAATCGGTGAAAAACGCGATTCCCGCCGATTTGTATCACACCCTGCTGTCTGCCTTGGCTGATTCCATCGCTTTCGTTTACCAATGGGCGATTTTGATCGGCGTTCTGGCCGCTGTCTGCATATTTTTCATGGGAAATGCCAAGCTGCAGCTTCCTGGCAAAGCGAAGGAAAAAGCGCCGCAATAATACGTGCCTAGCAAAATATAAAACGCCTGAACGGATGGCCTTATGCCGCCCGTCAGGCGTTTTTTCCATGATACGATTGCTAACCGGTCAAATCAAAGTCTGATAGCCATTCCAAAACACCTTCGCCGCGAAATACAGAAACAGCAAGGCAGACAAGAGTGAAAACCCGCGAATCAGGCGCGGCCCCAAAAGCTTGCCGCCTTGGCTGCTCACGATCGCAACGGCAAAGGACCAGAGCAACCCAGCCGCGAAAAATCCGAAAAAGAACAGCGGAAGCGACAGCTCATCGACAGCGTGATTGGCAGCGATGATGCTCCCGCCCACGGTGGCGAACCAAAGAATCGCAGAAGGTGAGGCCAGCGCCAGCCCGATTCCGGACATCAAGTTTTTCAGCGGCGACTGACCCGTGTTGCCATTTCCCTCCGCATCGAGGTCAAGCCGCTTCGGCCGCGCCACCTCGCGGAACATGTTATACGTCAAATAGAGCAAGATCAGCGTCCCGCCGATCCACAAAATCCAGCGGATGACCACCTGCTCTAGCAAGAGAGAAATGCCAACCATCGACAGCGCCGCATAAATCAAATCGCCAATCCCTGAGCCAAGGCCGAGAAACAGCGCAGGCACAAATCCCCGCTCCACACCCGTCCGTATCATCGCCACGTTGACCATGCCCAAATCGAGGCACAGTGAAATCGAAAGGAAAAATCCTGATAAGAAAAATTCCATGAGGCTGCCTCCCAGAAAAGATTACACTGAATGTAAGAATATTTAACATAATCAGTATTATATCGGCAGCCACCGGATTCCACAAGAGGGAGTTTGAGTCGGACATCATGCGTCATGACGATGAGGGCTTGGTTTGGTCAGGCGGCAGCCTGGAATTATCCCTTAGGCTTCTCTCCCAATAAACCCAACAAAAACATTTGCGAAAAAGCGAACCCATGCGATGTTTTCGAGACAATCGAAGGAATGGTCAAGTTCAGGTCTAGGTAGGTTGAAAGGATCAGGTGTGTGAATTCCTTTTGATTTGTTAAGGCGTGCTCCTGCAATCGCTGCGCGAACTCCTTGCTGACCTTTTCTCTCCCGCCGAACGCTTGTTGCAACTGGTATCCGGCCAAATAGAGATCAGCTGCCAGCTCTTCATCGGACTTCTGATGTTCAGCTACATAGGTTGAAATCCACTCTCTCACTAACGATGAAGTATCCTTATTGTTTTCCTTTGCGACCTGTTGAAAACTTTCTTTCAATTCTTTAGACATGCGTATGTGCAAATTCGCATCCATCTCACGAATCCCCCTTTGAAAGAATAGATGTATCATACACGATCCGTAATCACATTGCAAACACATTGTGCATACGATGTTAACACAAACATTTGATCATCGCTTTCCTTTTTATAATTAAAAAAATGCGCCCAGGCTCCCCTGGACGCATTCCCTCTCTTTTTTCAATCAATCGAACAAAACCAAATACTTACCGTAGCCTTCCTTCTCCATCTCGCTTTTCGGAATAAAGCGGAGCGCTGCGGAATTGATGCAGTAACGCAGCCCCGTCGGCTCAGGACCATCCTCGAATACGTGGCCCAAGTGCGAATCCGCTGTGGCGCTGCGCACCTCCGTGCGCACCATGTTGTGCGTCACATCTAGCTCCTCCTTGACTTCTTCCTCGTCGAGCGGCTTCGTAAAGCTCGGCCAGCCGCAGCCTGAATCGAATTTGTCCAGCGAGCTGAACAGCGGAATGCCGGACACGATATCGACATAGAGGCCCTCCGCCTTGTTGTCCCAGAACTCATTGCGAAACGGCGGCTCAGTCGCATTGTTTTGCGTCACTTCATATTGGATGGGCGTCAGCCGTTTGCGCAACTCTTGCTCAGACTTGTCATCCTTCCAGTGCGTCTTGATGAACTTGTCGCGACCCGAGCCTGTACGGTACATTTTGTAGCGGAACGGATTTTTTTTGTAATAATCCTGATGGTACTCCTCCGCTTCATAAAATGGACCCGCCGACAAAATCTGCGTCACGATCGGCTTGGAAAACCGGCCGCTCGCCTCCAATGCCCGCTTGGACGCTTCCGCCTGCTCGCGCTGCTCTTCGCTGTGATAAAAAATCGCGGTCCGGTACGAATCGCCTCGATCATAAAATTGGCCGCCGGCATCGGTCGGGTCGATTTGCTGCCAGAACAGATCCAGCAACGTTTGATAGGAGAAGACCGCCGGATCAAAGGTGATCTGCACGGCTTCATAATGTCCTGTTGTCTCGGAGCACACTTGCTTGTAGGTTGGATTTTCTACCGTTCCGCCGGTATAACCCGATACGACTTTGATAATGCCCGGCTGTTCGTCGAATGGTTTGACCATACACCAAAAGCAGCCGCCGGCAAAGGTTGCGATTTCGTGAGTTGACATGCGCATTTTCCTCCTTGGCATTTCCTCTTGCCCTCTATTTAACCGCATTGCGCCAGCAAATCTCAAGTGGCTCGAACACTTGCGTGCACTTTCGATCTTCCGGCCGCCCTCTTATTCGTCCTGCGGAATCGGCAGCCGAACCGTAAAGACGCTCCCTTTGCTGCTGGAGCTGACCTCAATTTTGGCATGGTGCCGATTGGCGATGCTGTAGCAGACCGCCAGGCCCAATCCCGTCCCCTGTTCTTTGGTCGTGAAAAAAGGCGTCCAGATTTTCTCCAGCAGCTCCTCTTGGATCCCGGGTCCTTCATCGATGATTTCCAGTACGACTGCATTGTCCTTGGGATACATTTTGATCGTCAGTGTGCCATCCGTCTCCATGGCCTCCAAACCGTTCAAAGCAAGATTGAGAAACAATTGGCACATTTCTTTTTCGTCCAGATCGACGGGTGGGCACTCGTCTAGCATCGTCTGCAGGTTTTTCCCCGCCAAGGATGCTTCCGCCTGTACAAGTGGCAACAACGGATCGATCACTTGAAAGAGATTTTTCCGCTGCAAATCGTTGGTTTTGTTTTTCGCCAAAGTAAGAAATTCCGTTATAATCGTGTTCGCACGGTCCAGCTCGGTGATCATAATATCGAGGAACGGCTTCACAGCGCCGCCATCCTGCTTTTTCCCGAGCTGCAAAAAGCCGCGGACCGTTGTCATCGGATTGCGTATTTCATGCGCGATGCCCGCCGCCATTTCACCAATCAGGTGGAGGCGGTCCAGCCTGGCCATTTCCTTTTCCAAATACACGCGCTCCGTAATATCCGTGATGACGCTGAGCACGCATGACACACCATGCACGTTGATGCTTTCCGTGGATAAAAGCCCGTCACGTACCTCTCCGGCTTTGGTAAGGAAATGTATGTTCACATTCCGGAAGGCGTCATACAGGTCGATCGCCTTGTCCGCGTACCGCTGCTTGAGGGATGGCGCCTGGATGATGCGGTCACTTGCACAATTTTTGACTTCCTCATAGGTGTAGCCCGTGTAATCCAGCCAGCTTTGATTCACGTCGATGTAGCGGCCGTCTACGCACGAGCGAATGGCGATCAGGCAGGGACTCGCCTGAAAGTTTTTTTGGAACAGCTCCTGCGACAAACGAAGCTCTTGTGTCCGCTCGCTCACGAGGCTCTCGAGTTCTTGGTAATAGCGTCTGCGCTCCGCTTCGAACTGCTTTCGTTCCGTTATGTCGCGGATGGAGCAGACAAAGATGTGCTGCTGATGGACAGTCGCTTTGCCCACCTGCAAGTCAATCGGAAAGGACGTCTGGTCTTTTCGGAGCCCGCATGCTTCGATCATGCCTTCCTGCAGACCCTCCGCTATGTCCCCCTCCCATACGAGCAGCTTGCCGATCGGCTCATGGAGCACCTCTTGCAACGAATATCCAAACATCGGCTCCACGATCGGATTGCTGGATAAGATTGCCCCTTTTTCATCCAGTGTCAAAATGGTATCCGCCGACGTCTCCACGATCGTCCGAGAGAGCGCTTCGCTCTTTTGCAGCTCAAGCATCGCCTGCACGTACCGGTAGTTGGCGTTCTGCAATTCCAGCGTACTGAGATGAAGCATTTGGCGCTGGTGTTCGATTTGCCGCTTTTTCCGGTAGAGCTGGACGAACTGCTCCACCTTCATTTTTAGCGTATTGGAATGGAACGGCTTGAAAATATAATCGATCGCTCCGGCCGCATATCCTTGCTCCACATGCTCATTCGCTTTGCTGATCGCTGTCACGAAGATAATCGGGATATGGCGGGACCGTTCCCGCTGCTTGATCAATTTGGCCGTTTCGAACCCGTTCAAGCCCGGCATCTGCACATCGAGCAGGATCAGAGCGAACTCCTCTTTCAAGACCCAGCGCAGCGCCTCCTGCCCCGTCTGAACACTGACAAGACGGTAGTCAGGCGAATCGAGCACAGCTTCAAGCGACATCAGATTTTCTGGACGGTCGTCTACCAGTAAAATATTAACCGGCTTGTCCCACTGTTCGTCTCCACTGCCCGTCTGCTCAAGGGAAATCAGCTTGCGGCTGTCACTTGATTTTCCGGTAGAGTTTCTCCGTTCTGTCCACTTCTTCATAGCGATCTGCATATCGTGTAAATGCAACTCCTTCCTTATCCCCAAGACCCAGAAAGCCGTCTGTGCAAAGACTGTCATACATTAATTCGTGAACATGGTTCTGAAGGCTCTCATTGAAATAAATCATGACATTGCGGCAAATGATCACATGAAACTCGTTGAAAGAACGGTCCGTGACAAGATTGTGCTGCCCAAACACCATGTACTCTTTTAAAAAAGGCTCAAAAGAAACCGTATCGTTTTTGACGCTGTAGTATTCCGAGAACGCCCGCGTCCCCCCAGCCTGCATGTAATTTTTCGTATAGAGCTTCATTTTCTCGATGGGAAAGCTGCCTATTTTGGCCCGCTTTAGCACTTGCTCGCTCATATCGGTTCCATACAGCCGTGTTTTTTGCAAAAGTCCTTCCTCGTGAAGCAAAATCGCCATAGAAAACACTTCTTGCCCCGTCGAGCAGCCGGCATGCCAAATCCGGATAAACGGAAGCTCGCGCAGGGCGGGTACAACGTTTTGGCGAAAGCTAAGAAAAAAGCCCGGATCGCGGAACATCTCGGTTACATTGATCGAAAAATCAGCGACCAGCTTGTCCAATACTTTGGGATCGTGCAAAACTTTTTCCTGCAGCCCCGAAACGGTCTGGAGATTTTCAATTCGCATACGGTGCCTGATTCTGCGCCGAATGGAAGAATAGGTGTAGTTGCGATAATCATAGCCATATTGTCGATAGATCCCTTCCAATAACAACCCAATCTCAATCTTCTCCAACTCATCGCTTATCTCTGGCCCAAGCGCAGCGCGTCTCTCGTTTCGAATCGCCGCTCCCTCCTATCGATACAGCCATACCCGCATCAGCGAGATCAGTTGCTCGACATTGACCGGTTTGCTGATATAATCGGAAGCCCCCGCTTCCATGCACTTCGCCCTGTCATGCTTCATCGCTTTTGCCGTCAAGGCGATGATCGGCAATTTATGAAAACCCGGATCGTTGCGGATCGCTTCAATCGTCTCGTATCCGTCCATCTCAGGCATCATGATGTCCATCAGCACGATGTCAATGAACGGATTTTCCCGGAGCACCTGGATGCCTTCACGTCCATTTTCCGCGAAGAAGACATTCATCCCGCGCTCCTCCAAAGCGGCCGTGAGCGCGAAAATATTGCGCATATCATCATCGACAACCAGCACATTTCGCCCCGTCATGCCTTCCTCACGGCCTGTAGCGACATCCGTATCCGTCTGCTCGGCTACGCCCGCCGCAACCGGAGCGAGCATATACGCGTCCGCATCCAGCACAACTGACTCTGCCTTTCGTGATAGCGGCAGATACAGCGTAAAGCTGCTACCGATTCCCTCGACGCTCGCCACCTGGATGAAGCCGCCCAACAGTCGCGCCATCTCCCGACTGATCGAAAGTCCCAGCCCGGTTCCGCCGTATTTGCGGCTCGTGGTACCATCCGCCTGTTGAAACGCTTCAAAAATAATCTCCTGCTTGTCAGACGGAATGCCGCAGCCGGTATCGCGCACCAAAAACGCCAGATTGCTGCCCTCAGCCGATTCCTGCAGGCTGATTTGGAAGTGAACGCTGCCAGTACTGGTAAATTTGAAAGCGTTGGATAAAAGGTTGGTGATGATTTGCTGCAGCTTCTGCTCATCGGTCTCGAATGAATGCGGCAGCGTGCCATCCATTGCGACGGTGAATGCCAGCTGCTTCTGCTGAGCCATCGGCCGGAAGCTGCGCTCTATGTAATCGAGAATCTCCTTCAGCTTCAGCTCTGCAAGATGAATCTCCATTTTTCCGGACTCCACTTTGGTCAAATCGAGAATGTCATTAATCAAAAGCAGCAAATTATTGCCGGACGAATAGATCGTGTTGGCGAATTCGACCTGCTTCTCCGTCAGGTTGTGCTCTTTGTTTTCCGCCAAAATTTGCGCGAGAATGAGCAAGCTGTTGAGCGGCGTCCGCAATTCATGCGACATATTGGCCAAAAACTCTGATTTATACTGGGAAGCTTGCTTAATCTGCACCGCGTTGTCCTCAAGCTCTTCTTTGGCCTTTTCCAGCTCTTTCGCCTTCGACTCCGCGCTCTTGTACTGATCCTCCAGCTTTTCGTTGATGCTGCGCAGCTCCTCCTGTTGCAAGCGCAGCTCTTCTGACTGACTTTGCAGCTCCTCGGTCAATGTCTGCGATTCGCGCAGCAAGTTCACCACTTGCATATGCTTGTACATGCTGCTGAATATCGCACCGATGCTGCTCGTAATCTCATGCAACAGGTTTTGCTGCAGCGGGCTGAACTCATACAGAGACGCGATTTCCAATACCGCCAATACCTTTCCTTCATACGGGATCGGCAGGATAATCAGCGTGGTCGGCTCCAGATTCCCCAGCGCCGAGCCGATTTTGAAATAGTTCGGCGGAATTTGGGACAAATAGATCGGCTTGTTTTCCAGGGCACATTGCCCAATCATCCCTTCGCCCACATCGATCGTCTTCTCAGCCAACAGCTGCTTGTCGATGGCATACGTTCCCGATTTAACGAGTGTGATTGAGTTTACACTCCCCTCCCGCGTATACAAAACCCCATGACTAGCCCCCACCAACGGTGTTAGCTTGCTGATCAGAAATTGTGACAGCCGGCTGATGTCCTGGACTTCCTGACACCCCTTGGTGATTTCGGCAATTTGCGTTTTCAGCCAGTTGTGCTCCTGCATAGCCTCCTTGTATTCGTCCTCTTGATCGACATGGTCTTCCAGCGTTTCGGCCATCTCGTTGTAGGCTCTCGCGATTTCCCCGATCTCGTCCTTCGTTTTGACCTGCATGCGCGGCAGACTTTTGACATTGTCGAAAACGACGGAGGTGATTACCGAAGCGATCTCCTTCAAGCTCCTGTTGATCCCCCGGATGACCCAAGCGGCGATGATCAACCCGACCAGAACGCCCACTATGGTAAAGACGAACGCGATCATACGGATAAAATTGTATTTTTCCTTCGCGCTGGCATACGCCTCATCCATCAGCGTCTCCTGTATATCTCTCAGCTCATCCATTTTTTCGAACATGTCATCGCGTTCTGCCCGCATATCCCCATTGACCAACGCGATCGCTTGCTCCTTCTTTCCTGCTTTGACAAGCTCGATCACGTCATCGGCTTTCTGCTCATAGGCCGTGATTTCCTTGGTCAATTCCACCACATTCCGCCTAGCCTGCTCAATCAAAATTTTGTTTTGCAAAAATTGCATGGACTGCGTAATTTCGACCGTAGCTTGGTCATAGGCCCGCATGTCCGCGTCCACAGATTCTTTCGTCTCGTCCAAAACAATGCTGTTGATCCATCGGCTCATATTGTTTACGTTATTTTGAATCGAATTAACCGCCTTTAATTTGACATACCGATCATCAACAATTTCGTTGATGTTTTTGTTCAAATCGGTCAGGATGCTGGAGATGATTGCAAGCAGCACCAAGAGCATCATCAAAAATGCTCCAAATCCAACGAACATTCGCGTCTTGTATCGCATGAAAAGCTCCCTTCTCTTCCTTAACCTGATGACAAAATTATTGATAATTTTTAAAAATTCTCTACATAACCAACATGTCCTTGTCGAAAGCAGAAAAACCCGGACAGAAAAAAACAGCTGAATGCTGTAAGCACCCTCTGTCATACCGCTCCCTATGTCTCTTTGTTTTCGACCTCCGCTTTCACGATCTCGCTCGTCTCGCTTGATGGCGACTCTCTCAGCGTGACTTCAATGATTTCAGGCAGCTTGGCGAACGGATGGCCGCAAAACGGGCAAAATTTCGTATCCAGCGGTACCACCTTGCCGCATGTGCAGTCTTTTTCGTTGTTCAATTCCTTGAGCTTTCTGTCCAGCTCCTTGATTTCCACCTGAAGCTGGGCAATCTCCTGGCAAGCCGTCTCGACTGCAGGAGGAAGGGAACTCGTGCTGTCATGCTCATGCTCATATTGGCGATACACGATTCCGCCGATGAACGTCTGTTTTTCCTCTATCTGCTTTTGCGACGCCTGGATCTGCGCTTTAATGCGGTTTTGCTCCACTGCTGCCTTGGCCTTTTGCCCCGCATCATTGACGCCCTGCTTCAGCTTGTCGAAAATGCTCATACTGACCTCCTTGGCAAAATTGCGATCGTATGAACCGCTTTAGTGCCCATACATTACATGTGTATGATGTAAATGGGCCGTCTCTGTACGTTTCGAAATAAATCCAGGGAAAACTTTATGTGTAAAAAAAGGGACCGAAAGCCGGCGGCTTTTTCGTCCCTTTGGTTAAATCACGCGATTTAAAAATGCTTTTGTCCGATCATGCTGCGGGTTGTTGAACAGCTGCTCCGGCGTACCGGATTCAATGACCTCGCCGTGATCCATGAACATCACTTTGTTTGCAACCTCTTTCGCAAAGCCCATTTCATGCGTCACCACGATCATTGTCATGTGCTCAAGCGCAAGCTGTTTGATTACCTGCAGTACCTCCCCCGTCAACTCGGGATCGAGCGCCGATGTCGGTTCATCGAAAAGCATGATATCCGGGTTCATCATCAATGCCCGTGCGATGGCGACCCGCTGCTTCTGTCCGCCTGAGAGCTTGGCCGGAAACACGTCCGCCTTCGCTGACAAGCCCACCTTTTCCAACAGCTCCATGCTTTTACGGCGGATGTCCGCAGCTGCTTCACCTTTTACGACGCGAGGGGCGATCTCCAGGTTTTCGAGCACGGTCAAATGAGGGAACAAATTGAAATGCTGGAACACCATCCCCATCTTTCCGGTGATGCGCTTGATTTCTTGCGGGCTGGAATAGCTCCCGTCCTTGACCAAAAAACGGTCTTGTACCGCGATGCTTCCCCCGTTGATTTGCTCCAGGTGGACAAGGCTGCGCAGCATCGTGCTTTTCCCCGAACCGGATGGCCCGATCACCGCAACCACATCATTTTTCTCCACGTCAAACGTGACGCTTTTCAGCACGTCCAGATTGCCGAAAGACTTTTTCAGATTTGTAACTTGAATCATTGCCATATGTCAGCCAGTCCTTTATTCGAATGTAAACTTTCTTTCCAGCCATTTGAAAAACGCCGTCAATAGCAGTGTCATCAGCAAATAAATGACCCCCGCGATGAAAAACGGCACGATCGTGAAATCGCGGTTAACCGCCGTTTGCGCAAAATGCAGCAGCTCCGGCACGGCTACGGCATAGAGAAGTGCCGTATCCTTGATCAGCGTGATCGATTCGTTGGATACTGCCGGGAGGGCGATGCGGAACATTTGCGGCAGAATGATTTTGGTCGTCATCTGCCATCTGTTGAAGCCGAGCACCTGTGCAGCTTCATACTGCCCTTTGTCGATCGCAAGCAATCCGCCGCGGAAAATCTCCGCGAAATAGGCCGCGTAGTTAAGTACAAAGCCCAGACATGCCGCCACAAAGCGATCCATGACCAAATATTCGCCGACGAACGGAATAATCGGCAAGCCAAAGCAGATAAAGAGCAGCTGCAGCATCAGCGGCGTTCCGCGCATGACATAGATGTACGTATTGGCAAACCAGACGAGCGCCTTGTTTTTGCTGTTTGCCATCAGGGTGAACACAAATCCCAATGGGATCGACAGCACGACGGCAATCAAAAACAGCAGCACTGTCATTTCCGCCCCTTGCAGGAGGGGCATGATGATTTTTTGCAAGTATTCGAGGCTCATGTTCATTTGCTCCTATCCAAAAACTACGTAAACGTTCCTACACGATTAGAAAACCTGGCTACGCCAAGCTTTTGGCGGAGCCGCGGTTGCACTTATACTGGATAAGAATTTTATAAATTCTTATCTGTATTAAAAAAAACCAAACCGGACATGTGGTAGCCGTCCGGTTTTTATCGGTTGCTGCTTTCGTTCATCAAAAGATGCTTACTTCAGTACCTTGTCTTCCCCAAACCACTTCTCGGAAATTTTCGCTGCACTACCATCCTTGTTCAGCTCATCCAGCGCGGTTTGCAGCTTGTTCAGCAAATCTTCATTTCCTTTTTTCACGCCAACCCCGTACTCTTCCGGTGCGAGCGATTCATCGAGCAGCTTGTAGGTGTCTTTTTCTTTGGACATGTAGTATTCCGCAACGACCTCATCGATGACGACCGCATCCACACGGCCGATTTTCAGATCGGACAGCGCGAGCACGTTGTCAGGGAATTCGGTAACGTTCTTGATTTTGCCTTTGATTTCGTTGGCATCGAGCGCATCTGCGGCAGAGGAGAGCGATTGCAGGCCAACTACCTTGCCCGCCAAATCATCCAGCTTGCCGATCGGCGCGTTTTTCATCGTCATGATCACCTGGCTGTTTTTCAAGTATGGTTTGGTGAACAATACTTTTTCTTTGCGTTCATCCGTGATCGTGTAGCCGTTCCAGATCAGGTCGATCCGTCCGCTGTTGAGCTCGGATTCTTTCGCGGACCAGTCGATTGGCTGGAACTCAGCCTTATATCCCATTTTTTCTGCCGCTGCTTTGGCGTAATCAATATCAAAGCCGACCAGGTTATTTTGATCATCGCGGAAGCCCATTGGCGCGAATTTGTCGTCAACGCCGATGACCAGCTTCTTTTCGCCCGCCGGTGCGGAAGTCGAGGTGGAACAGCCGGTAATAATGGAAAGCATGAAGACCAATGCAAATGAAAGGGCTGCAAATTTTTTCATGATAATCCTCCTGAAAACGACGGCGCAGTGCGCCATTTTTTTGGTTCAGATACCTTTACTGTGGTAAAGCATTAACAAGTTATCATGATAGCATAGTAAATCCAAAGAGTCGAGTGGTTCTGGATTGTTTTTCTATTGCAAAAAATCCCTCCGCCGGATTCACTTCTCCAATGCGAAAAACCGCTTCCGATCATGTATCGGAAACGGATGTTTTTGCTTATCGTTCATTTCGCTACTGCATCAATCTTTGTATGGATCAAACTCATTGTCTCCTGCCATGCACACGCCGATCGGCTTCAAGACATGCAGCACATCGATGGTATCCCGATGAGCATCAAGCACCTCTTGCAGCTTTCGATAAACGAACGGACTTTCATCTGTGCCTGCTCCGCGCAGCTCCACACCGAAAGTGCGAACGGCATCGCGCATTTGCTCAGGTGTGATAAGCCCGCCAGAGCGTTTCCGTGTCTTCCAGTTCAGCTTGCCTGCCGCCTGCGTGCGGCTCATGATCCGTCCGGCACCATGCACCGTGCTGTAAAAGGCATCGCGGTTTTCATCGGTGTCTTTGCCTCTGACGATGACGGAAATGTCCCCCATGCTCCCGCCGATGAAACCGAGTTGACCCGGCGCGGATGGCGTCGCCCCTTTTCGTACGACGATTGCTTCCTTGCCACCGTGCGTCTCTTTCCACGCGTAGTTATGATGGTTGTGGACTTCAAAATCCGCTTCGGCCCCGAGGATGGCGAGCACTAGGTCAATCACGTAATCCCGTCCCGCATAAGCATATTGTCCGGCCAGCTTCATCGCGCGGTAATACATGTCGCCAAGCTCGCTTCCCATCTCCAGCAAAATCGGCGGCTGGTCCATCGATTCCCCCGGCGCATTGGCTGCAAACGGCCGGTTGTTCGCCAAATTCATGAAGCCGCTGGCCGTCTTGTGGCCGAAGCCCCGGCTGCCGAAATGATTGCCGATCCACAGACGGCCGGTACCGACTTCTTCAAACAAGTCGACATAATGATTGCCGCTCCCGACCGTTCCCAGCTGATCGCGGGCCAATGCCTTCAGCCTATCGTGCTCCTGCCTCCCGACCGCGGCATAGACCGACCAGTCCGGGTCGTAAAACAGCTCGTGATCAACCTGGTCTTTGTTTTTGCGTCCTACGCCAAAGGAAATGCGTTTGGCTATTTTATCCATGATTTTCGGCAGCTGTGGCGCGATGTCCGCCGCCTGCAGATTCGTTCGCACCGCCTTGTTGCCGCAACCGATGTCATAACCGACCCCCGACGGCGAAATTTGCCCGTCATACGCGATGACACCGCCGATCGGCTGGCTGTATCCTTTATGGTGGTCCGCCATCAAGAGAGCCTGCAGCACATTGCCATGCTCCGCGCATGTTTTCGCTTGTGCCAAAGCCCCTTGGTCCGGGTTCCCCCAGACGCGGACGTTGTTGATGGTTTGGTAGGTCATTTTGAATTCCCCTCATCGTTTTGCTGTAGTAATTTTTCGATTCGTTCCTTTACACCGTTGTCGGGTTCGTTGGTGGCTGCCTCAAGCAGATTTTCTCGTAACGTATCCGTCCAGCGGGCTGTCCAGCCTTCCAGCGCACGCAGCGCCATGTTTCGGTTATTCACGACAGGGCTTTTGAGGCCGGTTGTAATCAAAGTCACCCCGAGTCCTTCAAATCGATCTAGGCTCTGTAGCAATACACTCAATAGCCGATGCGGTTCAAACATAGGGCCAATCCCCAGCTCATCGGCCGATCCTGTTGCAATGCGAGACAGCGGCAATGCCTGTTCAGCGAAGCCGACTACCGCTTGCGCACGCTCCCTCTCATCTGTGTTCATCACTTCGAAGTATAACGTATGGTTTAACGGATCTTTTTGCAGCTGCTCGAACAATATCGGCCATATATCCCAACCAAGCGCTTTCCCTGCCCGTATCGCATCAAACCGTTCACCCGGGGCGCTTGATTGCAGCCCGCTTGAAATCTGATCGGTCCATTCTTTTCTCTCAATGATCGACCTGCATATTTCTTGAAGCGACTCTCTGTCCTCTGCTTTCCACCCGGTTTGGTAACGGCTTTCCCAGCGTTCCTCGTCTTGATTGAGGAAATCTACTAGATCAAAGAGTACCACCAGATGCGAAAGAGTCGAACACATCCGCTCCGCATGCCGCAGATACTGCTTCACCACAGTTGCTGCGTGTTCATAATCGTCGATGTCTTCTGCCGGTCCTCCAGAGAGCAGAGCCGTGATGATCCCGCCAGCTCCCTCGTATAACGCTGAATCTATCAGTTCGCTCTCTAATGCCAGATGCAGCTCTCCATTTCTCGCGCATATGCATGCCAAATACGCATCCATTACCTCATTGCGGAAGCCATTCCGTATCAGCCAGTCCTTTATTTCCGACGTTGCCGGTTCCAGCCTCTCCACCAGATGAATTTTTCCCCATCCCTTTGCAAAACGAGCCAGTTCGAATAGCTGCGAATTGGAGTCTTTCAAACTATTTTGAATCGCCACCGCGGCATAAAGCGTAAATTCATCGTGCTTCCCGAGCAACATCACCAATTGCTTGTGATGCTCCGTTTGAAACTGACCTAGAATGGCCATTCCCAATTTTACAACATTCCGGTCGGCACCGTGCTCTGCCATCCAGTATGCTTCATTATACAAATTTTCGAGAGAACCCCCCGGCTCTCTCAGCAACGCTTCAAGCAGAGGATCGATTAGCGACAGAAGGTCAACCTGCATCAACTTCACATAAGTCTCACGGCGTGTTTTATTGCCGGGCTTGCGACTCTGCTTGGCAATGAGCTGAACCAGTTCACGAACGTTCACCTCGCCATTGCTTCCCGCCACATGATGAGAAAAAGCGCCGTCCAAGCCACCCGCAACCCATCTGATTCCCTTACCGTCCCAAAACTCCTCGTCGTCTGGCAACGTGTTGTCCCGAAGATGCCCTGCTTCATCCATGTTGTTTTGAATGAATTCATAAATCGAGGACTTCCCCATCCAAGGATAAAGCGCCTCTCTTCGAAAAAAACGCAGCATGTCTCTCACTTCTCCCCCCAAATCTCTCGCAACGCCCCGCGAAACATCTCATCCAACGCCTGATCCTGATTCCCCGGCGCCGTCTCCAAGCAATTCGCCACCTTCTCGTAGTAGGCAATTCTCTCCAGAATAAAATCATGAATCAGCCCTAAGCGCGGCTCGAAATCCAGCTCATCGCCCGCTTTTTTGCGCGCCAAAAGCTCCTGGATCATCCCGTATAGCGCACTCTCCCGCGGAATCATCTCGTCTACCAGCTCGTCAAACGCCATCGGCGGCATGCTCCCGTGATTCTCGATCCAGCCGCACGCCAAGAGCGGTCTTAGCACGTAAAAGTACTTTTTGATCCGCACCTGCTCGCCCTGCAAATACTCCCGGAAGTTCCCACGCGCCATGTTAAGATAGTGATACATGCACGCTTTTGGCGAAAAGGCAAACACCGCTGCCGTGCGAATCTGTTCCGCCACCGAGGAGGATTCGGCGTATGTGATCGGCGATTGCAGCCATTCAAGTAGTGGCGGATTAGACTTTTTGAACAGGCGCAGCGCTTTTTTCAAATCCCAACCGTTGATGTCGAGCAAGTCGCTGATGGGCCGCTCGATGACATCCCGCTTGTCAAAAATGGACAAATACCAGTCAACAGGGCGCACGTACAGGAAGCGGACGTCGTAATCGCTGTCTTTGGACGGGAATCCCCATGCCCGGCTGCCCGACTCGCATGCGTATAAAATGCGGATATTCTCTTGTTGTTCAATGATGCGTAGTTCGTTTTGGATGATTGTCTTCAGGGCGGACATGTGGTACCCTCCTTAGCTTTTTGTCAGATTTATCGCGGCGATTTGCTCCACCATCGAGCCGTAGCCCTGCATCGTCTGGGCGATGTAGGGGAGCACGGTGTCGCTCCAGCCGTAAATGTAATGCGTCTGCCCATCCTGCGGCGGAACCATCGCATGATGGTAAGGCGCGATATCGACGATGAACGCTTGTGTGTGCGGATTGATTTTTTTCCGATAGGTTTGCAAATCACGGTAAAACGGGCTGCCCGTGTTTTGCTGCTCATCGGTGATGATAATGATGTGGTCGACCTTCTTCTTTTCGCGGAGCAGTTTTCGGACCGGTGCGCCGGTATCGGTTCCGCCACGTGTGTGGATGCGTTCGGCCTGGCTCATGATGCTGTCATAGCGAGACGGCTTGGCGTCCAACGCTTGGGTATCGAACAGCCAAAACAGAGAATTCCCCTTTGTTTTCTTATACAGACCGAGAGCAAATACCGACCCGATCTGCAAATACTCACCGTTCATCGATCCCGAGATGTCGAGAAAAATCGCGGTGTTCTCGTCCAGCTCCGGCAAATTGTCAAACGTCAGCTCCACCGCTAGGCGCAGCGCATCGCGAAGCCGCGGCTCCTCTAGCTGCTGGAACGCTTTTACGAAACGAAACGGTAAAATCTTCGCCTTTTGCAAGGACTCGCGGTCCGTCAGTCTGCCGACGGCATAGGCGAGATGCTCTTCGTTAGCAAATACCCCTGCGCGCGCCAACGTATTCAGGTGGCGCAATAGCGCAAAGGTCGGCATCTGGTACAAGAGCGCTTCCCACACAGCTCTTGTCGGTTTGATCGCGCCCGTCACCACCTCATAGGGCAGCTTCCCCGTTTCGATCCAGTGACTCTGCTCGGCTTCCGTCTTTGCCCGCTTCAGCCGCTCCAACGCTTCTACTTGTGGTATAACGGCGAGATTCGCTTCATGGCCGCGCAAATAGCGGAACAACGCTTGCTGCTTCAAATCGGCAGGCTTTGGATGAGCCGTCGCGATCGCGTCGCCCAAGCTGTAGCCGCGTCCCCGCCCGTTGTATTTCAGAGCCCAATACTCCGATACCCCGGACAAAAACCGGTTGATCTGCCGCTTTACCGCGCGCCCGCCTTCGCCACGTCCCATCCCTTGCAAAATCGTCAGGAAATCAGCCAAATCGGAAGGTATTTTCACCACGTCCAAAAATATCTGTGCGAACAAGTCGGGGCGGTGCGTCGACAGTACAGCCAATCCGTACAGCGGCTGCAACCGCATGAATCCTACGTTGCGAGCAAATACGAGAGCACGAGCCATGAACTGCGGATTTTGTTCCGCCATTAGATGGTGCAGCTGATTCGCCGTGGCCAACAATTCGGTTTGGTTGGCATAAAAAACAGATTGCAATGTATTTGTCAAAAGCGTCTGTACGTATTGCTCCTCAGCCGTACGCGCATATGCGGGAAATCCGTCAATGTTGCGATGGTCTGCCTGCTGCATGGAGTTGAACAGATTGCGTGCAAAACCCATGGATATGACCTCCTTACGGTTCGCATGAGTGCTCTTTTGAAAGACGGCGAGGAAAAAGGGAGAAGGGTGTTTGCAGGACTCGAACCTGCCATGAAGCCCGGGTGAAACAATGGTCGTTTTTAGACGAAGAACCCCTCTCCGGCGCCTCGCTCCCCTGCTTTTCATAAACCATCGAGGAAAAATGGTGGAAAGGTCGCGCTGCTCTACCAGTTGAGCTATCCCCCCGGCGGAGGGAGTTGGACTCGAACCAACAACAGGCCGTTTCAAAGACGAAGGAGCCCTTCCAAGCGCCTCGATGGTTTTGTTTACCGTGAAGCATTTCGATGCGTTCGCTTCACACTCTTATCATCGCGCACTTCCCCTCTGCCGAACATGGCAAAAGTATTACGACGAAAGATAACTTTTTCCATTTTCGCCATTTTCCATCTCCTGCTACAATGGGAAGCAGATTTGTGCTTAGCATGAAACGAGGTGTTCTGGTGGCAAAAGAAAGCTTCGATAAAGAAATCCAGTTTTTGCGCATGCTTGTCCTTGCAAGCGGCGCTTACAGCCGGCAGCAGTTTGCCGAGCGACTCGGAATCTCTGTACATACATTCGATAAAACGCTGCGCCGGTTAAAAGAGATCGTGAATGCCGTCTCCCTCCAGTTGCCCGAAGAGCAAGGCCATGAGTTCGACCGCGCGCTGCGCTTCAATTATTATGATTCGGCCGATCCCATGCTGCTTTTCCTCTACCGCGCCAAATCCGTCAAAGAGTCGGAAAGCTACCGTTTCTCCATGATTATCACGGCTTTGCAGACGCAAGCGTTGACCGCGATGGAACTGATGGACGTGTGCGCGCGGGATCTCCCGAGTGACTTCCCATTTCCCGATGAAAAAACGATCCGCTCCGACCTCAAATATTTGGAGGAAGTCGGTGTTATCCGGCGCGAGGAGGGCGGCCGCCCGTACCGTTACACGATCCACAACGGACTGATTGCGGATTTGAAAGACGACGAGCTGACGACGCTGTACGATTTCGTCGACGTCATGGCTAATACCCAGGTTCCCTCTGTCCAAGGCTACCTGCTGCGCGACAGTTTGAAAAAAGCGCTGCGGCAACGTGGCGTTCTACCTGAACGGATGGATCCGTTTTTGTACAAATACCATTACTACTCGCGCATTTTGGATGAGGCCCATCTGGGGATGTTGCTTCAGGCGATTCACAACCGACGTAAAGTGTCTTTTCTCTATTTTTCGCCGAAAACGAGCAAGCGCTATGCCTCACAAAACACCAACCCGCTATTTGAACGGCAAAGCGCAGGCAAGCAGGAGACCGTTTTGCCCCTGCAAGTGGTGTACGACCACCAATACGGCAGATGGTATTTGCTCGGCTATACACCGAGGCTCGGCATCAAGAAGTTTCGCATGGAAGGCTTGACCCAGATCGAAGAACAAGAAGCCGTTCCCGAAGAAGACTTCGCCCACAGGCTTGCACAGCTGGAGGACAAAACACGTTACAGCTGGCTCGTCGATACTGGCAATCCGGTACTGGTCAAAGCGCGTTTTTACCATCCGGAAGGGGCCCGGACCAATTTCGTCAAGGAACGGGTTCTTTTGCAAGGGCAATGGGGACGCATCGTGGAAGAAGACGCGGAGTCGTTCACCTATGAAATCTGGGTAAACGGCACAACGGAGATCAAGCCGTGGCTCCGCAGCTTCGGGTCGAGCTGCGAGGTTTTGGAGCCGCGCTGGCTGCGAAAAGAGTTCATCGCAGAGTGGAAGGAGATTCAGGCGTACTATGAATCTGTTTGAAAAGATTTTCAATTACCAGGTCATGTCCCGCTTGGACGAAACGGGCGCATTCACGATCACCTCGCATGAGCGGGCCTGGCTGAAAACGATGCTGGAGCATCCGGCTGCCTCAGACGCGTTTTCCGTAGAAACTCTTGAAAAACTGCGTGCGCTCTTACAGCCGGAGCAAAGCCTCGATCTGGGCGACCGATTCCGCGAAAAAGCGAAGAGCAAGGAAAAGCATGTCTACCACCTGCTCATCAGCCCAATCCGCCGCATTATGCTGGAGCAGGCGGGGATGCACATGACGTTTCGGACCAAAGACGGCCGTTTGCAAACCGAGCAGAGTGGCTTTCCTTACAAGCTGGAGTATTCCATGGTGAAGCGGGAATGGTATCTGCTTTGGTATCACCTGCGCCATCACACGCTGATGTCGACCAAGCTCCAAAATATCGCCTCCATCAGCCCACGCCCGCTCGAAGAACAAGTCACAGCGATCGTCCTAACCGATATCGCCAAAATCATCGAATCGCGCAAAGAAACCGCCGTGATCGAAGTCATTCCGCTGTACAACAAGGAACTCTCGCGGATTTTGTACGCATTCTCCTGCTTTGAAAAAGAAGTGGAGTATAGCGACGAGCGTGAAACATACCGGATCAAGCTGACTTTTCAGCTCGAAGAGCGCGAGTACGTTCTCTCCAAGCTGCGTTTTCTGGGCAAACGGGTCCGGATCCTGGAAGGCGAATACATGCGCAATCGGATGCTGGAATCAACATGGCGGGCATTGGCGAGGTATGGAAAGGACGAATCGTGAAATAACAATCAAAAAAATGGGAGACACTAACCCCTGATTCTGCCATCTATCATACAGAACGGAGGTTGACCCCACTTGGCTGGAAGAAAAGATGAAATGCTGCGCCGCAACGAAGCTTCTGAAAAAGAGCCATATGAAGCTGAAAAAAGAGACGGCTACGGGGACAAGAAGCTCGAAGGACCGAATCGCCCCGCCGAGTAACCGATGAAAAAGAGAAAGAAGCGAAGCGCGCACCTGCAGTCGCTTCTTTTTTTATTCGTAAAAAAACTGGCAATCCTGTACATACTAAAGCCAACCAGGACACAATTTGCAGGAGGGCTTCCTTTGACACATGCGCTTTCCATCTTCGCCTTGGGCGGGGTTTATGAGATCGGCAAAAACATGTATGGCATCCAATATGAGGATGACATCATTTTGATTGATTGCGGCTCCAAATTTCCCGATGAGAGCTTACTCGGGGTCGACTTGATTATTCCGGATGTTACCTACCTGCTGGAAAACCAGGACAAAGTCCGGGGCTTGCTGGTGACTCATGGCCATGAGGATCACATCGGCGGAATCCCTTATTTGCTCAAACAAATCGATATGCCCATATACGGCACGCAGCTCACGTTGGGCTTGATCGGGGCCAAGCTGAAAGAGCATGGCCTGCTGCAAAAGTCAAAGCTGACACCGATCGATTCAAAAGCGACCATCCGATTTGGCTCGCTCCACGTCAGCTTTTTCCAAACGAATCACAGCATCCCCGATTGCCTCGGCATCGTCTGCGAAACACCGGAAGGAACCGTTGTCCATACCGGTGATTTCAAATTTGACTTGAGTCCCGTGAACAATCAGACCCCGGACATTCACCGCATGGCGGAAATTGGCCAAAAGGGCGTGCTTGTCCTTCTTTCGGAAAGCACCAATGCGGAGCGTCCCGGTTTCACCCCCTCCGAAAGGCTCGTCGGCGACCATTTGCTTGAGGCATTCCGCAAAGCAGAGAAAAAAATCTTCGTGTCCACCTTTGCCTCCAATGTCTACCGTCTGCAGCAGGTAGTAGACGCGGCGGAGGCGACGAACCGAAAACTGACGCTCTTGGGACGAAGCATGGTCAATGTCGTGAAAATCGCTTCAGAGCAAGGCTACTTGCGGATTCCGGAAGGCATGTTGATGGAGTCCGAGGAAGCGGCCGAGCTCGATTCTGACGAGCTGGTCATTCTGTGCACAGGCAGTCAGGGAGAACCGATGGCCGCCTTGTCCCGCTTATCCACATCGAACTACCGGCACATCAAAGTTCAGCCCGGCGATACCGTCATCTTGTCCGCCACGCCGATCCCCGGCAACGAACGCAACGTGTCCCGGATCGTAGATAACTTGTTCATCCTTGGCGCCAAAGTCATTTACGGTTCCGGCAGCGTTACCGGCATGCATGTATCCGGGCATGGCAGCCAGGAAGAGCTGAAGCTGATGCTTACGCTGATGAAGCCCCAATACTTCATCCCGATCCACGGTGAGTACCGCATGCTCTATCAGCATCGATTGTTGGCGGAGGCGATCGGCATCGATCCGAACCACATCTTACTCCTCAACATCGGCGATGTAGTCGACATCCATAACTCGAAGGTCAAGCAGGAGCGCAAAATCCCTGCTGGAAATACGCTCGTGGATGGCTTGGGGATCGGCGATGTCGGCACGATGATCCTGCGCGACCGCAAACACCTATCTGAAGACGGCATCATGGTGGTGGTTGTCACGCGCAGCAAGGCGGATGGCAAAATTTTGACCGGCCCGGACCTTATTTCCCGTGGATTCGTCTATGCGCCCGAATCGGAAGAACTGATCGAGGAAGCAACACGGATCGCAACCGCCGCACTTCTCCGGCTGCAGGAAGAAAATGTGAACCAGTGGAACCGCTTGAAGCAAGGTATGCGGGAAGCTGTTGGGCAATTTTTGTATGAAAGGACCAAAAAACGGCCGATGATCCTCCCCATCATCATGGAAGTCTAGCGCATCGCCCATGAAAAAATACAGCCTTACCACCTAAGGCTGTATTTTTCTGTTGAAACGACCTTTACAGATTTTTGGTGATATGAGGCTTGCTGTAATGGCTGGTGCCCCCACCACCTACAAGCACACGTCCACCTTTTTTGAAAATGATCAACTTCCGCTGATTTCCTGCCAAGAGAACCGTTACCCGCGCATTGTCCGCAGTCGCTACATAGACCACATAGCCGTTGGAGATAAAGTTTTTCCACTTGCTATCGAATTCAGATCGGAGAACCCGATTCGAATAGACTTGATTCAATTTTTGTCCTTTCATCACGCTCACCCCCTCGTACTATCCTATGAATGGGCCGAATCGCTTGATATGGACGAGTTGCACGATTTTATCGTGGAAATGTACATTTGCTAGATTCTGCACATGGATTCTAGAGGCTCACTGCACAAAAAAACAGCGCTCATCACGAGCGCTGTCTCATTTCATTCCTACCGACTGCGTTTTGCTTAGAGCAGCTGCATGGAGACGTATTTCACTTCCAAATATTCATCGATGCCGTAGTGGCTTCCCTCCCGGCCCAATCCGCTTTCCTTCATCCCGCCGAACGGAGCCTGTGCCGTGGAAGGCGCACCGTCGTTGACGCCGACGATGCCATATTCCAGATTTTCAGAAAACCAGAACGCTTTGGTCAGCGACTGTGTGAAGACATATGCAGCGAGACCAAACGGCGTCTCATTGGCGCGTTTGACTGCTTCTTTGTCAGTCGAATAAGTGCTAACCGGCGCGATCGGTCCGAACGTTTCTTCCCGCATGCAAATCATGTCGTCCGTGACATCCGAGAGCACGACCGGATTCAGGAAATAACCGGTTGCACCCGCCAGCGCAGGCTCGCCATGGAGCGTGGCCCCTTTGCCGACGGCGTCCTCGATTTGGTGCCGGACCTTATTCACCGCTTCCTCATCGATCAGCGGGCCGACGTCCACCGCTCCGTCCAGCCCGTTCCCGACGGAAAGCGCTGCGGTCGCTTTGGTGAACGCTTCGAGGAACGTCTCTTTAATCGACTCGTGCACGAAAATGCGGTTGGCGCAGATGCATGTTTGGCCTGCATTGCGGAATTTGGACTGGATCAGACCGGCAACCGCAGCATCGATGTTGGCGTCCTCCGCGATAATGAAGGGTGCCAGACCACCGAGCTCAAGCGACACTTTTTTCATCGTTGCAGCGGCGTTGCGCATCAGCAACTTGCCGACCGGCGTAGACCCTGTGAACGTGACCTTCCGCACGCGGCTGTCTTCCATCCAGACATCGACGATCTCACCCGGCTTCGTCGTCGTGACGATGTTGATTACCCCTGCCGGAATGCCCGCTTCCTGTGCACATTCCACCAGCAGCAGCGCAGTCAGCGGCGTCTGTTCCGCAGGCTTGATCACAGCCGTGCAGCCTGCCGCCAGAGCCGGTGCGATCTTGCGTGTGATCATGGCAGCCGGAAAGTTCCATGGCGTGATCGCCGCCACGACGCCGACCGGCTGCTTTTGCACCAGAATGCGCTTGGAGCCGGACGAAGCGGGAATCGTCTCGCCGTATACGCGCTTCGCTTCTTCCGCATACCATTTGATAAAGCTGTTGGCGTACTGCATTTCGCCCTTCGCTTCCGCCAGCGGCTTGCCTTGTTCGAGCGTCATAACCATGGCGATTTCTTCCAGGCGTGCGTCGATCGCCTGATGCCATTTTTCCAGCAGGGCTGCCCGCTCATACGCGGTCGTTTTCGACCACGTTTCAAAAGCGGCATGTGCGGCGTCCACCGCCTGTTTCGCCCAGGCCACCGTGCCATCCGGAACCGTTCCGACCGTTTCCAGCGTTGCCGGATTGATCACCGGAAACGCCTTGTCCAGATAAACCCATTCTCCGTTTACATACATGCCTTTTTTCAATTCAGCTTGTTTCATGATGCTGTACCCACCTTTCCCTTTTGGCTGTTTTGCTCCGGCTGGTTGAACAGCTTAGTAAGCTGCCCGATAAATGTCTTCAATGTCTTTCTTCCGCAACGCGCGTGGATTGTTTTTCAAAAGGCGCGTCTGCTTCGTTGCTTCCTCCGCCATTTCGACGATGGCCGATTCCGGGATGTTGAACTCGCGTAGCGATTGCGGAATGTCGACATACCGGCACAGGCGGGTCATGGCCTCGATCGCTGCTTCCGCTGCTTGATCGGCATTCAGCCCATCAACGTTTTCGCCCAATGCCACCGCGACATCGCGCAGTTTTTCCAGGCATGCGATCTTGTTCCACTTCATGACATACGGCAGCAGCAGCGAGTTGCTGACGCCATGTGCCATATGGAAGCGTCCGCCGAGCGGGTATGCCAGCGCGTGCACAGCTCCTACCCCTGCATTTCCAAATGCAAGACCTGCCATCAAGCTTGCCGTGATCATGGCTTCACGCGATTCAATATTGTCAGGCGCCGCATATGCTTTCGGCAGATGGACCGCGATCAGCTTCATCGCGCCGATCGCCAATGCGTCGGTGACCGGGGAAGCGAACTTGGAAATGTACGCCTCAACCGCATGCACCAGAGCGTCGACACCACTCGCTGCGGTCACGCTTGGCGGGCACGTTAAGGTCATCAGCGGAGACACGATCGCAACGTCCGGCAGCAAATAAGGGCTTACAATCCCTTTTTTCACTTGCTCCTTTTTATCAGAAAGGATCGAAATGTTCGTCACTTCCGATCCGGTTCCAGCCGTCGTCGGAATCGCGATCAGCGGAAGGCCTGGTTTTTTGACCAGATTGGTTCCGACATATTGCTCGATGCTGCCTTCGTTCGTCGCCATCACTGAGGCCGCTTTGGCGATATCGATCGCGCTGCCGCCGCCGACTGCGATCAAGCCGTCATGGTTTCCTTCGCGGATCTTACGCAGGCAAAGGTCAACGATTTCAATCTCCGGTTCCGGATTCACATCCGAAAAAATCCCCGCACTCATCGGTAAAAGCGCTTCCACTTGCGCGACGACACCTGCCTGGATCAAAATGTTGTCCGTTACGATCAGCGGATGCTCCACACCCAGTCGGTCGATTTCGTCCGGGAGCACGCTGAGCGAATCGCGGCCCGTCACCAATTTATTAGCTGCAGCAAACGTTGATAGATTCAAGCTGGTATCTCCTTTCTGTTTCTGCTATCACACTTACGCAAGACCCATGCCAAGTCCAGAAAGCTTGCCAGATGTAAGCCTTCTCAAAAATCAGTACAAAAAAGCGAGTAGAAAACGAATCAAATCGATTAAAATGATTCGTTTTCTACTCGCATCTGCAGTTTTTTCATCTTTTGAACAATCGCGCTTTGGCTGATCCCCAGCGCTGCTGCTGCCCCTCTCGTCGTCCCGTGCTTTTGCAGCGCTTTTGTAATCAGCGAGCGCTCCACTTTCGCAACCGCTTCTTTCAAGGAAGCAGGCTCCGTTGACGGAAGCACCTGCTGGAGAATCGCTGGCAAATCGCCCACATCGATCGTATCGTGATAGGTCGTCACGACAAGCCGTTCGATCAGGTTGGCTAGCTCGCGAATGTTGCCCGGCCAGTTGTAGTTGGTCAGCCACTCGTAGCATTCCAGTGTCATCACTTTGTTCTCGTTATATTTTTCGTTGAATTTGGCCAAGTACGTCTCCAAGAGGGGGACGATCTCCTCTCTGCGCTCCCGCAGAGGTGGAACCTCAAACGTGACGATATTCAACCGGTAATACAAATCCTCCCGGAACAAGCCTTCCCTTACCCGCGCGGCTAAATCGCGGTGCGTCGCCGTGATGATCCGGACATCGACATGGCGCAGCTGTGTCGACCCGACGCGCATAAACTGGTTCTCCTCAACCACCTTCAACAGCTTCACCTGCACGTCCAATGGCAAGTCACCGATTTCATCGAGAAACAGTGTTCCGCGGTGCGCGCTCTCCAAAATCCCGACTTTTCCCTGCTTCAGTGCGCCGGTAAAAGCGCCTGGCTCGTAGCCGAACAGCTCCGATTCGACCAGATGGCTCGGGATCGTCGCGCAATTCAGCTCCATGAAAATCTCGCCATTCCGCGCGCTGCGGGCATGAATGTACTTGGCGATCATGCTTTTTCCGACACCAGTCTCCCCTTGCAGCAAAATTTTCGCCTCGGTCTTCGCCACCTTGTCCGCCAGCGTGAAAATCGGACGGGTCGCCGGCCCCAATACCACCTTCTCCAATCCTTCTTGATCAGGCTGAGGTACATCCGTCTGCATGCCTTGATGCCAGAGCCTCTGGCTGTCTAGCTCGTGCTTAAGCCGAATCAGCTCGGTAATATCTCGCACACAGCTGATCACGTATAAGATTTCGTGCGCGTCCGAAAAAATCGGCGTCGCCGAAACGATGATTTTGCGCTCGTTGCGGATCGTCTGGATCAAGGTGACCGGCCGCTTTGTCCGGATCGTCTCCAAAGAAGCCGAAACCGATATGATCCCTTGCTTGGTCAGCTGGCTCATATGCTTGCCCATCACTTCATCCGCATTGAGTCCGGTAATCCGTTGGTATGCTTGATTGATAAACAGGGTGATGCCAGCGCCATCGGTAATGTAGACGCCGTCATAGAGCGAGTTGAACACAATCTTGCACAACGGACTATGAAAAAATGCGTGGAGCTGCTCATCCGAACGGAATTGGGGCTCGAGGCTTTGCCGCGGGATTTCGGTAACGATGAACTCGCGGATCGGTCTCGTCAGCTCTCCCCGATGGACAGCGATCGCGATCGAATCGACGGTCAAATAGCCGATCATTTCGTTCGTTTCGCTGTAAACGGCCTGTACGCCATTCGTCCCTGGCGAAAAGTAGGCCAGCGCTTCTTCTACTGTCATCGTTGGGCGTAACGGATGCATCGATTTCCCTCCTCGCTGTCGTTCATTTGCTAGTCCCTTCATTTTACACGCTTTCTATGCGAAAAAGCGCGCTTCCACACAAAGCGGATGCGCGCTTACATTATATTGCGATTGAGCGGATGCTCACAATCAGAACGTAAGTCCCCCATCGACGCTCAGCACAACCCCGTTGATGAAGCTGGCATCATCAGACGCCAGGTACAGGTAAGCGTTGGCCACATCGTCAGGCTGGCCGAGCCGGCGCAACGGCGTTTTTTGTACCATCGAATCGAGCACCTTCTCCGGCACTTTTTCCGTCATGCTGGTCATGATGAAGCCGGGGGCCACCGCATTGACACGAATCCCTTTCGGCCCCAGCTCCTTCGCCCACGTTTTCGTCATGCCGATAACGCCGGACTTGGTCGCTGTATAGTTGGTCTGGCCAATATTGCCGTAGATGCCGACGACAGAAGCGGCATTGAGGATAACGCCGTATCCCTGTGCCAGCATGACCCGGCTGGCAGCTTGCGCGCAATAGAAGACACCGGTCAGATTGACAGCAATGACCTGGTCCCATTGGGTCGGGTCCATTTTCGCCAAAAAGCCGTCGCGGGTGATGCCAGCGTTATTCACCAGCACATCGATCCGCGAAAAGCGCGCGACGGTCGCATCCATCATATGCTGCACCTCGTGCAGGTTGGCGACGTTCACCTTAATGAATTCCGCTTCGCTTCCCAATTGGTGCAATGCTTTGACGGTTTCCAGCCCTTCATCCTCATCGTAGTCGGCGATCATCAATTTCGCACCGTTCTTGGCAAATAACAGCGCTGTCGCTCTTCCGATGCCGTTTGCCCCTCCGGTGATCAGTGCTACTTTATCCTGCAAGCGCATGGTATCGTTTTTACACTCCCCACAGCTTCTGGACATTGGTTTCCACCAGGCGGAAGAGAGCGCGCTGGTTTTGTTTGCTGGCTTGGACGAACTGCTCCTGCAGGCTCGTGAGCGACTTCAGCCGTTCGCCGCGCTGGGCGTCAGCCTTATCAAGCAGTTCCAGTGTAAACGTGAGCGGCGTTTGCACGATGGCTTGCGCTTGCGACACCACATTTTTTACTGCCTCGCTCTTGGCGAAAGCCGGTTGGTTCTCAAGCGCCTCCTGGTAAAATTGCTGAGCTTTTTCCCGCTGCTCCTTGAGCTCTTGCGTCGTGCTTTTCCACGTTTGGGTCAGCCATTCATCCTGCTTTTGCAGCTGGCTTTGGATCTGTGCCGTGAACGCTTCGTACGGCTGCCAGCATGCATTCACAAACGCCTCGCCCACAGAAAGACCTGTATCGTTAGCTTTCTCTTTCTGGCTCATCCTGATCACTCCTATTGGTTTGATTATGTTTCTCCACATGGGTCCCCTCTTTGCGGACGGGAAGCATGTAGAGGTCAAACATAGCGCTGTACATGTTGAAAAACTGGCTCAACATGCCCTGGTAACGCTGCATTTCATCGGCATACTGCTGCAAATACTGCTCGCCGATGTCCGTGAGGGAATAGAGTCGCTTGGCAGGTCCGCTTGACGTTGTGTCCCACTCGGAGTTGACATAGTTGTCTTTTTCAAGCTGGCGCATCGTGCGGTAAAAATTCCCTTGATCCAAGGTGAGAAAGCCGAGCGAGGTCAGCTGTTGCATCAAATCATAGCCATGGGCTGGCATGCGGCTTAAGAGCAGCAGGATATAGGGAAGCAAAAAGTTTTTCGGCGCTCCTGCCAGCCCGCCGGGTGTTTTTTCATTTGCCATCGTTCATCACCTTCTAATCAGTACTTATGTGTATTTTACACCTAGGTGTTTGGTTTGTATACGGGGTTTTGGAAAAATTAACAAATTGATTATAAGGATTGACTTCGGTGGTAGAACGGGGATTTTCGGGAAAAAGTTACGCGTCAGCTGTTACGATGCCCGCTGGGGGTCGGGGTGAACGGCTCCGCGGAAAAACGGAAACCGCGCCCAAAAGCCACACGCTGCGCGGCGGGTGTATCTCAATGATGATGTTGGACGCGAAAGACGTTTCCATTTTTCCGCTCCGCCTGGTAGGCATCGTCAAGGCTTCCGCTCCACTTTTTCCCGAAAATCCCTTCGCTGCAGATGGAATCATCCTTTAAAATTTTGAGAGCAAAATGGAAAAAACCCTTGGACACGCACCGCTCTGTCCGAAGGGTCTTTTGCTTTTTATCCAGTCTTCTTATTTAATTCCGTTCCATAAGCCATGCTGCCGTCTCCGGGTACACTTGCTTGCGCGCCGTTCCGCCGAATACTAGCGAGACGTGTCCGACCGGATAGTTGTGTTCCTTCTTATCGGTCGAGCTGACCAGGTCTAGCAATGCTCGCGTCTGGGCGCATGGGGCGATGTGGTCGGTGGCGGCGGTGAGGACTAGGACCGGGCATGTGATCGTGGCGAGGTCGACCTTTCGATTGCGCAGGACGATTTCGCCTTTGATCAGCTTGTTCTGCTGGTAAAAGTCGCGGATCCACTCGCGGTACGCCTGACCTGGGAAGTCAGTTCCGTCGTTGACCCACTTGTTGAGCAGGCGCCAGTTGTGGACGAATTTGTCGTTGCCGACGTTGGCATACAGATGCATCAGCGGATTGACGAAATTGGTCAGCGGCTTGAGCATCTTATTGCCAAAGTCGATCACATGCGACGGGACGTTGCCGTATGTTTCGACCAGCTTGTCGACGTCAAAGCTTTTCGGGTCCAGCCATTTGTTGTACAGCGGCGCATGGTCAAAATCGATCGGGGCCGCCAGCACCACGAGGTTTTTCACTTTCTCGGGGAACAACGACGTGTACATCGCCCCGATTGTGCCGCCCATGCAATAGGAGAAGAGGTTGACCTGGGACTGCCCGCTATGTAAGCAGGTGCGCTCTATTGCCTTATGCAAGTAATCGTACAAATAATCGGCGAATCCATTGTGGCGATCCTCGTAGCCAGCTTCGCCCCAATCCAGCATGTAAACATCGAAGCCTTCGTTTACCAAATACTCGACAAACGAATTGCCTGGCTCAATGTCGAGGATGTACGGTTTGTTGATCATCGCATAGAGCATGAAAACTGGCACACGGTGCTTAATTTCCACACCCGGCAGCGAAAAGCGGTACAGCTTCGTTTTGTTTTTGCGCCAGATGACTTCTTTTGGCGTCTGGCCCGTGTCAGGCTGGGCTTGCGTAAGCACCTTGCATACTTGCGTAAAACGATCTGTTTCGATTCCGTTCACTCGCGATTCCCTCCGTAAAAGCGCCCTCGCCTAAGAGCGGGGCGCCCTCCTTTGTGCTTACATGTACATGCCGCCGTTTACATTGATGCACTGGCCGGTGATATATTCGCCGTCGACCGCGAGGAAACGCACCGCTTTTGCAATTTCCGCTGGCGTACCGAAGCGGCCTTTCGGGATTTTAGATGTGATTTTTTCCTGCACTTTTTCCGGTACTTCAGCCACCATATCCGTGAACGTGTAGCCAGGGCACACCGCATTGACGGTGATGTTGTTGCGCGCGGTTTCCAGTGCAAGCGACTTGGTAAAGCCGATCATGCCCGCTTTTGCCGCCGCATAGTTGGTTTGGCCAAAGCCGCCCGCCTGCCCGATAATGGAGGAAATGTTGATGATGCGACCGAAGTCTTGCTCAACCATATGCGGCAGAACGCGCTTAGTGAGATGGAACAAGCTGTTCATGTTGGTCGAGATGACCGCGTTCCACGCTTCTTCCGTCATGTTAAGAAAACGCGAGTCGCGGGTGATGCCCGCATTATTGATCAGGATGTCGATAGTACCGTGAGCTTCGAGAATCTCGTCGCAAAGACGAGCGATGTCCTCCGTTTTGCTCACATCACCTTGGATGGCCGAAACGTTTTGGTTGTACTCATAAATTTCGTGAACCACTTGCTCAGCGCGCTCGGCATTGGACACGTAATTGACGACGATCGTCGCGCCATGCAGTGCCAGCTCCTTGGCGATTTCGGCCCCGATTCCCCGGGAGCCGCCTGTCACCAGTGCCACCTTTCCTTGCAAAGGTTTATTCAGTTCAGCCAATTTTTTCTCCAAAAGTGCCATCGTTTCATTCCTCCAATTTTATTCGTTTGCGTGATCCTCGCTTTTTTGCGCACGTTTCCGGTTGTTGTTGGAAGTGTTACCTAGCAGGTTTACAGAGATTGTGTCAAGCTGGTTTGTGATCTGGGAGAGTTGATCACGGATTTCTTGTGGGGGATTGGCGTTAGCTTCTATTTGCACGAGACGTTCCTCGACTGCATCCACTTTCGCTTCCAGGCCGATGAGCAGATCCATAATGCGGGCCAGATCGCTTTTTGTTGGAACGTTATACGTCTGGAAAAGCTGCTCCGCATGTTTGCGCATCGTCTGTTCCATTTGCAGGGAGATTGTCAGGAGTTGACCGGAGAATGCGGCGTATTCATCGCTTTCCAGCCATTTTTGCATCGATTTGGAGATTGTTGGTTCCATTTCGGTATACATGGATTTCCAGATCGAGAATGGGTCCATGTAGTTGGGCGTTTGCATGAAAATCACCTGGACCCTTCATTCTGATAAATGTTCAACAGAGAGCGGAATTGCTCTTCGAATTCCTTGTGTGCGGCAAGCTGCTGTGCCTGAAGCTGTTCAAGTCGTGACAAGAATTGCTCGGATCCTTGCTGCGTCAAGCTGTTGCCAAATCGCTGCGCCTCGCTTTGCGCCCAATTCAGCATGTCGACAGAAGCGGTCACGGTCTGCTTCATCACGTCAAACAGCTGTGCGGTACTTCGCTGAGACTGTTCCAGATAATAATCTGTCAATCGGTCCACAGTGGTCCCTCCCTTTTTTCATGGCGCCATCTCTTTTGTTGAACGCCCTGTTGAACGAAATGATTCGTCCTAGTACACCCATACAATAATCGATGGCGTGAAGCTAAGAAACACTTTTTCATTGACTTAATTTGACAAGAATTCCCATAGTTGGTTCACTATTTTTCATCCCGCCGCACGTCATGAAGATGTGTTGCTGCTCCGTTTTTTGGCATAAGTCAGGTATATGACCTCGCGAACAAATTATGTCGAATAAGAGGGAATCTAACAGTTTCTTCACAGATTGTTAACAAAGAAAAGGCTTCCAGCGCGAAGGGCCTGTCCGTTTTCATATAAAAAAAGGAAACGTACATTCGCTTCGAGAGCAATTGTATGTTCCCCTAATTTTTACCATAAATATATTGTATAATTTAACTATATTAATTTATTGTGGAGATTTCGTGCAAAATCTTTAATCGTATGTAACAGGTTTTTGCTTTGTCCGTTTAAACAGTTTTCGACAAAATGCTACTGTGAGCTTCCAGAGCATCTTGAGCCAATGGAAAATGAACTGAATCGGATTGGCGGTAAAACGGTAGGGTGACACCTGCGCATGCAAATTGCTGACAGGCTTCAGATACTTGCGCTGAATTTCTTCCACCGATAAAGCGGCCGGCTGCACGATCTCGCGCTCCCACTCTTCCAAGGATGAGTCCAGCCGTATTCCATGCGCCTGCAGCTGCTCCTTCAAATCCGAATCAGCCGGCGTAGGCAGCCACCACGTGTAAACGGCACTTGTTTTGCCGTCAACCAGTAGCTCAATGTAATAGGAAAACATCGCGGCAGTCGTTTTGTTGCCGTAATCGAGATCGTCATGCGGTGCGGGTGCTGGATAATGCGCAGGATAGCGGAACGGGCCATGCTTGAGGAACAAGCCGATCAAACCGACAGGCGGCACGTTATTTTCGTAGCCGGGAATCACGATTGGAAGCTCCGCGGTAAAATCGACGCGGATGATCACGCCATCGATAAACGCGCGCTCGACCTTGTCCTCCTGTGAGTAGATTCCGAGCTCACGTGCCTTCTTGTCCCAATAGACGACCGAGGTGTTGTGCGAAAGCCAGAATTGATAAGACATCTCCAAAAATATCGCATAAAAAGAAGAAAATGATTTCTCGTCAAATGGGTTGATGAACTCCTGCAGGCGGAAATAGCCGTTTTGCTCGCGCCATGCCTTCCCCTTGTTCAAATAATCGACGAGCCGCTGGATCCGGTATTCCTCACTCGACTGATTGGCGGCGCTCAAGCGGGCCGCCTCCATCAAATCGGCGGTGAAGTTACCGTTCACGTACTCCCAATAATTGACCTGTCCTTGTGAAAAGCGCGCATCGCTGAGTCGCCCGCTCTCCACTTCCCATTGCGTGAATATTTCAACATCAATTCCCAAATATAGCTCCGTCATTTCCAGCGGATGAAGCGGGTTGCCTGTAAAGCCGTCTACCACCGCCACGATATAAGGGCTAGCCTCCAGGTACCACTGCTTGATCAATGCAGGCCTTGCAGACGGCGGAATCGTCGTCGGCTCCTCGATGTCTGCCAAAGCTGAAGACAACGGCGCGTAATCGGGCAGAGCCGAGTAGCTGTCATAGTGTACGACGACAAACTGATGGTTTACGCACGCCCGCTCATCAATGACCAGCTCCTGCCAAGCATGCTGGGCGCTCCCTCCCTTTACGCCCATGATCAGGATCGGCGCTTCCCGCCTTCCGTTCAAATTCAGCGTCCCGCCTTGATGCACATGCAGCGATTGGCCGTGGCGGAAATTCAGCACAACCCCTTGCTCCACCTCAAGCACGGCGCCCGGAGCCAAAACGAGCGGCTCCGGTCCCAGCATGTAAGGGCCGGCTTGCGCGGATAAATGCCTGGTACCTTCGATGAATCCTGACAAACTCGCATATTTTTCGACATGCAGGCGGTACGGCTCCGGTTCCTCAAACATGCCATCTGTCGATATCTTGATGTAGCAATACCCTGCAGACGCAGCGATATACGTGCCGAGGCCGGGCGTATTGCTACTGCAGACCGACTGTTCAGGTTCCGTTTCGTGCTCACAAAACAGGTGCAGCGCAAAGCTTTGACCATCTGGAATGTTGCTTACCTGCACTTCAATCGCTTCTTTTGGCTCAAGCCAAATCCGGTACCACGTTTCCTTATCATTTGAGCGGTCGTCCATTCGTTGGGGTGCCGCCATTTGCGTAAGCGCCGCTTGCTCTATAATCATTGCCCAGTCTCCTTTTCACGTTTTGAATCGAAAGGTCTCTGGTACAATGTTCACAGACGATGACTGCCCACCTTTTCCCCAAAAGAAAACCTCTATCCAAATCGGCCCTGTCATAGAGCGATCGTAATAGAGGTTGGCACTTCCCGCTGTATCATGTTGACATTCTTAGGACGTTTTCGCTGGTTGACACAGTAAAAAATACCCCTTTCGACCTTAGTTCCATTATAACCGATGGACTAATATTGGTCTTTAGGGGTTTGCGACTTTCGACATACTACGCGCCGAATCGTTGTCGATATCCGCAACGTTTGCACAATTCCTCGACGGCCTCTCGGCGGGAAAAGCCCTCAACGAGTTGATTAGCCCGTTCGCCGTCTACGATTTCTGTAAACGTCGCCTGGTTCATATTACCCAAATTAATGACGCCCTCGCCATCCAGGCAGCATGGCACGACAGTCCCATCGACGAGAATGGCCGCTTGGCTGCGCAGCGCATAGCAAAAGCCTTTACCCTCGTCAGCAGGCGCTGTCAGGCTCGGCCATTGGAATTCGTGATCCTGGTTCAAATAAACGCGGGGCGCAATCTTCACACCGCTGCCCGGCACGACTTTCTCCTCGATCTTGTAGTCGAGATCGAATTCCTTTTCAATAATCGCAAGCGTTTGCCGGTTTCTGCTCTTTTGAATATTCGTCGCGTTATCTTGCGTCAAATTCCACAGGCGGAACGAAAAGATGACATTGTGCTGCGCCGCTTCCCGCACGAACGAAAGAATCTCCCGCAGGTAGCCTTCCCGGTCTGTCGAGCCTTCGTGCCCGTCGAAGCTGTGGAGTGAAAAATTCATTTGCCGTAGCGCAGGCTTGCCGAGCAGCTTGTGCCGATTTTTCTTGATGAGCGTCCCGTTTGTCGTAATATTGACTTTGAAGCCCTTGGCGTGGGCGATATCGAGCAGCTCATCGATTTTGGGATGCAAAAGCGGCTCGCCTTTGACGTGCAGATAAACAAAATTCGTATGCGGCTTGATTTGGTCCAAGCGCTTGATGAAATCGTCCACCTTGATAAAATTCGCCTTGCGCTCCGTAGGCGGACAGAACGTACAGGCGAGATTGCAGACGCTGGTGATTTCTATATAGACTTTTTTAAATGTTTTCAAGATGTGGTTCCCCATTCCCCATGTCTGTCTTTATATGTCGAATGCTAGTCATCCTTCCTATAGTACCATAGGTAGACTTTCCTTCGGTATCGGTGCATTCTGGGGAAGCACACTCCTTAAAACCGAACGACTCGTAATGAAAAAAGAGCCCTTCCGCTCATTCAGAAGGGCTCCTTTTACGTAAAACGGTGCAGCTACGGTTTTGCGTAGTGGTTGGCCAGCGCGCGGAACGATTTTTTCGGTTCCCACGGCATGTCCGGATAAGCATCGCCGTTTTTTCCGACATACGATTTGACCACGCTGTAGCTTGCCATGTCGAGGTCATAGCGCGGGTCTTCATGATGCGGATAGGTGGCCATGACGAACGTAAACCAGAAAGCTCCATCCACCTTTTCCCCCGCAAAAATGTCCAGCAGCTCTTCCATGCAGCGGACTTGAACGTCCTCATCCCGCACATAATCCCCTTTGATCTTATGAGGGGGTTGGGACCTGTCGACGATTGCCCAGCCGTAGCCTCCCTTCTCCTCAGCGCCCTTGTACGTGCAGCAGCCGAATTCGGTAACGACCACGGGTTTTCCATGGGTGAAGTAGCCTCGAAGCTTTTCGCGGTACGTTTTTTGGCTGAACGCATCGCGGTAGTAATCAACTGCAACCAGATCAAACAGCTGCCATTGGACATGCTCCCACGTACCTGACGCGTACGTGAGCTGCCCGTGAAAATGCTCCCTCACCTGTGCTGCAGCCTTGCCCAGAAAAACATTCAGCCTTTTGTGAAACGATCCTCGGCGAATCGTGCTTATCAGCAAACGCCATGGCTTCATGAACGTCTGGATGCGGTCAAATGCTGTCTCACCGTCGACAAGCCCTTTCATGAAAAAAGTCAGCTCGCATCCGACAACGAAAACGATGTGGGGCGAGCGCATCCGCAGCACTTCCGCCGCTTTGGCGCAATCGGCTAGGTAGCGTAGCGTATCCCGTTCATCCGCATCCACGAAACTGGGAGAAAACCAGACCTCCAACCCTTGGGCTGCAGCGTATTCGGCAGCCAGCACCAGCCGATCGATCGCTTGGCCGGAAATCCGCACCGCCGTGCAATGCAGCTCATTTTTGATGATCTCCATTTCTCGCCTGACGATGGTAGGGTTGAATTCATCGCGGGACGATGCTCCCTGTCCGCGGGTAAACGTCCCTACATCATAATTGATGCCTTTACGATTGAGCGTTTGCGAGTCGGCCATCGTGACTCACTCCCCTTTCCAAAAGCCTTACGTTCGCATAAGGTAATTGTGCCCAGCGAATCTTCTTTTCTACCGTCCTATACGAACAAGTGAAAGAAAGGGTGAGTGTTTTTTATACACATTTGGCAATGACGTTCATGGAATCGGTAAAGGCCTGTACGGCTTGCTCGATATGGGATTCGGTCATGACCGTGGACAAATTCCACATCCCTCGTGGCGCGGTAAAGATTCCGCGATTGATCAGCTCGATGTGAAGTAACGCTGCGAGGTCATTGCGTGATAGCAATGTAGACGAGTAGTTGATGGGCGGCTGTTCGGTAAAATGCACATGTAGTAACGAGCCTGTACGTGTGATCGATGCGGGAACGGCAAGTCGCTCGATCGTCTCGTGCATACCGGTTTCCAATCTCTGGGCCAATGTTTCTAAACGCGTAAGTGCATGCTCATCCAACAGCTCCATGGAAGCTATTCCGGCTGCCATCGTAACCCTGTTGCCGTTGAATGTGCCACCATGTGACAAAGATGTCGATTGAGCGGGATCGAAGAGAGACATAATGTCCGCCCTTCCACCAAACGCCCCGACCGGAAAACCGCCACCGATAATCTTAGCCAATGCGGTCAAATCCGGGGTCACTTGATACTTGCTTTGCGCGCCCCCTGTGCTTAAGCGCAATGTCTGAACTTCATCAAAAATCAAGAGGACGTCATATCGGTTCACTAGCTCGCGCAAACCCTCCAAATATCCCGGCAAAGGAGGAATGACGCCGGCAGACCCCATAACAGGCTCCACGATTACGGCAGCGATTTCTTTTGCCCGCTGAATCAGGAGTCGTTCCATCGCCTCTACATCATTGAATGGCACAGCATAAATATCCTCCGCCACCCGTGCGGGGACTCCCATCGAGGACGTCTCGCTTTGCGCTGTGTCGTGAGTCCCGTGATAGCCCCCCTCCATTTTGATGATCCCGGCGCGATTGGTAAATGCACGGGCGGCACGTATGGCAAACATGGTCGCCTCCGTACCGGAATTGCAAAAACGAATCCGCTCGATTCCCGGCACTCTGGCGCACAACACATCGGCGAGTATGATCTGTTCCTCGATGACGCTGGCATAGGATGTCCCCAAGCTCAGCGCGTGATTGACTCTCTCTATAATCTTCGGATGCGCATGTCCGTGAATGGTTGACGTGTAATTATTTAAAAAATCCAAGTAGCGATTCCCGTCCCGATCATGCAATTCCGGACCAACTCCCTCGCTTACGGTGAGTGGATAAGGACGAAAAAACGCAGTCGTACGCGTGTCGCCACCCGGCATGACTAGCCGTGCCGCCTCATACATCTCCTTTGACTTTTGGGTCCGATGAGAATACGCTTGTACGGCAATTTCATAGGCCGTTTGTTGATCCATGTGAATTCTCCTTCCTTTGTTCCGGGTTGTTTAATAATCAAAATATTATGAACGGAAAAATAACATTAGCCTCATCATAGGGGATCAGCGACAGCACAGCAATGGTCTATTGATTTGTTCCCAATACTTTTTACCACCTCTTACTGAAAATGATATGCTTGTAATGAGAAAAACAAGCGAATGCGCTGATCGGGCACGTTCGCTTGTGTCACTGACGGAGGTCACGATGATTCTACATAAAGGCGAAACATTGTTTCGACAAGGTGAAAAAGGACCGCTCTTCCATTTGAAGAGCGGCCTGTTGAAGATTGTTCGCGTTCACCAAGATGGAACGACGATACTTGTGAATGTGATTGTTCCGAATGAAACGATCCCCCACCATTCGCTGATCAGCCCGAATCCGTATTATGGCACTGCAATCGCGCTGACGACCTGCGAGATCGACGTGTTGTCCGAACGCGAATGGTACCAGGACTTGCAGCAGCATCCGCAAAAAGCTCTCACCATCGCCTTACAGCTGCAAGAAAAACTGCGGATGATGCAACAGCGGATCGATCAGCTGACCGAATCCGCTCCTGCCGCAAAGCTGAAAAAGCTGCAGGCGTGGTTTGACGTTTACATTGCGCCGCAAGCGCTGACCGATGTTCTAACGCAAGATGAAATCGGCCAGTTCATCGGGCTGCGGCGCGAGACGGTGAATCGACTGCTTCGCGCGCAGTTATTGGAGCATCCCGAATCGTCGGAGGAATGATCAGCCCAGATCTGCCGCAGGGCCGAAAAACTCATAATGCAGGTCGGCAGAAGCCGCACCCATCTCTGTGAGATAGCTGTGCACGGCCTTCATGTAGGACACTGGACCGCAGAAGTAGAACGCTGCATCCGTCGTTGGCAGTACCTGCTTAAGCCACGCCAGATCGATATACCCTTCCTTCTCAAACGCGCCCGCTGCTCGGTCCTGCTCAGTCGGCTGTGTATAGCACCAGTGAACGGACAGCTGGCTGTGCTTGCTGGCCAGTTCCTCGATTTGCGCTTTCATCGCATGGGTATCGCCATTTTGGGTGGAATGGATGAAGATGACTTGCCGCTGTGCATTCGCTGCAACCGACGCCTGTAACATGCTGACCATCGGCGTGAGTCCGACACCGCCGCTCAGCAGTACGAGTGGGCGTGCATCCTCCTGATTCAATACGAAATCACCTGCAGGCGCGGACAGCAACAAGGTATCCCCTTGCTCCACCTTTTGGTGCAAATAATTCGATACTTTTCCGGCTGGACGATCCCGCTGTCCATCCTCACGCTTCACCGAAATCCGGTAGTATGGCTTGCCTGGCGCATCGGACAGGCTGTATTGGCGGATGTGTGTGTTCGTCTCACCTGGGATGTCCAGCTTCACGCTGATATACTGTCCAGGCGCAAAACTCGCAATTGTTCCTCCATCCTGCGGAACCAGGTAAAACGTGGTGATGCGGTCGCTTTCCTGCACCTTGCGTTCGACCCGAAATGGTCGGAACCCTTCCCAGCCGCCTTGCTGCTGTTCCGCTTGGTCATACATCTCAGCCTCGATGCTAATGAACACATCGGCGATGACGCCGTATGCTTCCGCCCAAGCCCCAATAATCTCTTCCGTCGCCGCATCGCCTAATACATCTTTAATCGCTGCAAGCAAATTTTGCCCAACGATCGGATAATGCTCCGGCTTGATCCCGAGGCTGCGGTGCTTATGGCCGATTTGTTTGACGACCGGGATGATCGCTTCCAAATTGTTGATATGGAGCGCTGCCGCATATACCGCATTCGCCAAGGCCGTTTGCTGTCTTCCTTGCTTTTGGTTCGCATGGTTGAAAATATTGAGCAGCTCCGGATGATTGGCAAACAACATTTCGTAAAAACGTTTTGTAATATCGGTTCCGTGCTTTTCGAGCACAGGGACTGTCGCTGTAATCACTTGTCTAGTTTTTTCGCTTAGCATGAACGTTCACTCACCTTCGTGTGGCTTGATATACATCAAGTATAGTGAGCGCCGCGCATCCCATATGTGATTCAAATCACACGAAAAAGCAACGATTTGTGACAGACAGTGGAATGCTTCATGTGAAACATCGCCACTGCAAGCAAAAACCCATCCTTCGGAATAACCGCTGGGACGGGTTTTATTTGCTGCATGTACGACGCGCTATTGCTTTTTCTTGTTCTCTTCCGCGCGCTTGATCAACATATCGACAATCAAATCGATTTTGCCCATGATGGCGATTGGGTCATAACGATAGAACGTATTGAAATCGTTATAAAAAATCGTGTTGTTTTTCGCCGCCTTCAGCCCTTGCCACACCTTGGATTCTTTCAGCTTTTTCAGCTGGTCGCCTTTCTCCTTTGGATCATAGGTGGTCAAAAACCTATAGTCAGCGGCGTATTGCGGCAGCGTCTCCATCGACAGCTGCAGCGTCTGGTTTTTGGTGTTGTTCACGGACGGCATCTTTATTTGCAGTGCGTTGTAAACAGCTTGGCATCCACGTCCCGCGTTATCGCCGAAGATCCAGCGACCGATGCCACGCAGCCGAAGAAAAAAGCCATGCGCTCGCATGGCTTCTCTTACACTCTCATTTTCAATTTCACTGAACACTATTGATTCAAATACCATAGCAATTCCTTGCCCAAACCTCCGAGTCTCCACAGCGCGATTTTGGTGTAGCCACTTTGTCTCGCCACCTGAATCCATTGCTCGACGGTCTCTTCGTCCGCATACCAGACCGTATGCTTGCCATTCTCTTTATCGACATACTGGAAAGACAGGCTGCTGCTGGCGGCATCGCGCTTTGGCGGCTCCAAGCTACCCCGAGACAGCTCGGCCGCCTGTTTTTCGGTCACAGCGGTGACCTCGCCGTTTTCTGCCCAGTCGAATCCTCCTGCTGACAGCGCAATGACATTATCACCGGGCACCTGCTTCAACCGATTTGCCAGCTGGGTGATGAACGCTTGATCCGCCTTAGGACCCGGCTTTGTGTTGGGCCCGTTCAAATTGTACGCCATCATGACATAAACCGGCCCTTGCGGCAAAGACAGCTTCTCGATCGGGGTTCGCGGCTCCAGCACCACGCGGAGCGTCTTCTCTCGCTCATGCAGCTGCTGGTTCAGATCGCCGATAAAGCGAATCAGATTGGGCCAATCTTTGTCGTCGACCTTTTCATAATCAAGCTCGACACCGTGGAAATTAAAGCGCTCAACCGCATCCAAAATTTCTTTCAGATGCTTCTCCCGGCTGTCTTCCGTCGCCATGAGCCGCGTGACGATGCTGGAATCTTTTTGTACTTCGGTTCCATCTGAATTCACCCGATCGTTCACAATCGTTAGGTCGACATTGACGAGGCTGCTCTGCCTTGCCGCTTCTTTGATTTTCGGAAGCATCTGCTGTGCTTCCGCTGTGAAAAGAAGGTTGTCCTTCTCGTTGAAATAAGCGGCAAACATTTGCACGCTTGAAAGTCCATCCGTAATGCTCCGCAAATCTTCGATTCCTTCCTGCCACTGCCAGTCGGCCACCCATGCCGACAGCTCGACATGCGACGGCTCGGCCGCCTCGGCTTTTTGCAGCTTGGTCGGATCATTCCATTGCTTGACGCCCCATGCGGCCAGCACCCCGAGAATCACTGTGATGCTGAATATGACGACCGTCCGTTTGCCTCTCGGTTTTTCTTTAGCCACCTTTGCCTGACCCCTTTGCTTCTACAAGTGCAATTGCAACTCCGCCAAAAAAAGCTTGGCGAAGCCCAAGTTTTCTAACCGATTAGAAGGTGTCAATCACCCAGTCGATGGAAGCGGAAATCGCATTCTCTACCCTGCTGATCGCCCCTTGAAACCCTGTGTACGAATTGGTAAACAATACGGTTTGATCCGTCTCTTTCTCTCCTACAGACGCAACCTTGACATCCGTGAACACGCCGTCGTAGATGTCATCCTTCTTGTTTTTCTTGCTATATTGCGCTTCAAGCGCCACACCACCTTGTCCGATAGCAGGATCGATCGCCGTATTGTCCAAAACCGGCTTCTGATCCACCACTACGCGCAAGCTGCCGCCTTTCATGGTGATCTCCATCTGGCGCGTGTTTTTGATGTTGGTCGGGAACTCTTCCTCTTCATCCGGTGCTCCCGCCTGGGTCTGCGCCTTGGTGTACACGCTAGCCTTGTTGAACGCGAGATCTTCCGATTCCCACTTCACATCGCTCAGCTTGCCGGAATACAGCTCCTGCACCTGACCGCCCGGCTTCTTCTGCTCGACAATCAGCTTGTTGTCCTCCAGGGTGACGCGAACGAAGGCATCTGTTTTGCGATCGTAGCGGACATAAATCGTTTGCCTGCCGACCAGATTGCCATCCAGTTGGGCCGATACCTGAACATCCCGATTTCCCTCACTATTTTTCAAGTATAGCATGCCGCTTTCAGCAGGAGGGGACGTCAGCGCGATTTTGTTTTCCGTGAATTGAGCAGCGCCGGAAAGCTTCTGCCACTGATCGAACAGGTCCTCGTCGCCGCGCACGAACTTCATTTTCTGGCCGGTGTCTTTCTGGATTTTCATCAAAAGATGGTTCGTGTACCAGTAGGAAGCAGGCTGCACGCGTGTCAGGTTGTACAAGCCTGCGCTCTGATCGTTATAGACGTTGCCTTCGCGATTGAAGTGCATGTTGAAAATCTGGCGGATGTTGTTGTCGTTCACTTGGGAGACGAGCCGATTCATCCCTTCGTAAAGAGTATTGGCGTGCATGATCATGTAAACGCCCGGGACGAAACCCAATTCTTTCGTGTAGATGTCTTTCATCGCCTTGTAGTCGCTGGTGATCCGCGCCTCCATCTCGGTCCGGTCCTCCACAGGAATCATGTTGCTGTCCCGGATGAAATCCATCAAATAGTGGTTGTAGTACTCAATGTTCTCTTTGTTGGGGAGCTGGTTCTCGTTTCTTACCCCGATGAATTGGCCGTTGCGGTCAAATACGTTGATGTAGGTGAGGCGGTAGCCATTGCTGCCCAGCTCCCAAAAGCCGGTTTTTATCATTTTGAGCATGTCGGCCGGCTGCAGGAATTTGTTGTCGCTGTTCCCCACCTTATTGGCATAGGAGAGCGCTGTCGCCTTGTAATTGTACTTTTCCAGAATCGGATCAGCAAACAAGGCGGAGTCATTGCGTCCATCCTCGAAAGAAAGGAAGAGCGCTTTATCCGGCAACGGCTTCTTTTTGTTGTAATAATCAAGGATGTCCTGCTGTGAGACCGTGACATAGCCTTGATCATGCAGGGCCTGCAGCTGTTCGTCCAATTGATTTTTGGCGATTAGCTTAGACGTGCCTGTGCGCCCCACACCGAAATAAGAGAGTGCGATAAACCCTTTTTCATTGGTCCATGACTTATGGTCAGGCTCCGCGTAACTCGTAACCTGAAACACCGCTTGATATAAAAGAGTGCCCACGATCAGCAGAATGGCGAATTGCACAATCGTTTTGATAACCTTCTTACGATCCTTTTTGCGATAATCGAGGGCAACATTCGTTTTTTTCCCCATGTTCACTCTGACACCCTCACTCTACGGATTTTCCGAGGATTGCATTAGAACGGCAATCCAATGCCCTTCTTGTTTTTGTGCTTGCGGGCTTCCTTGCGTTTCCGTGCCTCGACATCCTGCGGAGTTTCCCTTGTCCCCCATGTCGATTTCCAGAATGTGACCCAAGCAACAGGCATTTGCCACAGCAATACAAGCTCGTAGAAAACGCAGAAGACGATCCCGAATACCCACAGCTTGCTTCGGCGGAACAGCAGATGGGCGAGGCTCATGAGCAGTGCCATCATGAACAGCCCCATTAAAAACGTGCTCGGGAAGACATGATGAATGATCGGCACATACCCCAAATTGTATAAAACGATGATCGGAGCCGCGATCGGCACGATCACGCCGACGTAGAAAAACAGTGCCATGAATGGTTCCTTGCGCCAAATAAAACCGCTGGCACGGAGCGATTCGCGCAGCCAGGAGCGCTTCCACCGCATTTGCTGCTTGAGGAAGACGCCCATATCAGACGGCACGATCGTCGAACAGATCGCTGAGTCCTGGTAGCCTGTCCGATGGGTTTTCAGGATAAAGTTCGTCATGGAGCGGTCATCGCCAAAAGTCGCGGGTTGACCGAGAAATTTTTGCGTTAGCCACGCATCCGCATGCTGCAGGATCAAATCCTTGCGGTAGCAGGACAGCGGGCCGGACAGGCAACTAACGCTGTCAAACCATGATTCCGCCGCCTTCATGATCCGAAACGCGATGTAATAGCGGACCGTCTGCAGTTTGGTGATCGAGTTGGTGAATTTGTTTTCCACATCCGTCCGGCCTGCTACGCCCCCCATTTTCGGGTCTTGGAACGGTTGGACGAGATGCCGGATCGCCGTCGGCTCAAGGAAGCTGTCGGAATCGACAAAAACGACCAAATCATGCTTGGCCATCTTCACGCCTTGGACCAACGCTTCTCGTTTTCCGCCGTTTTGGGGCAACACAAACATCTTCACCCGCTCTTGGGTCATGTAACGTTCGGCCTCGCTATGAATCATGCCGATCACCTTTTCGATCTGCTCGACCGATCTGTCTGTGGATCGGTCATCTACGACGATGACCTCCAGCTTATTAATCGGATAGTTTTGGTTGACACAGCTCAAGATCGTCCGGTGAATCCACTCCTCTTCGTTAAAACAAGGGATGATGATGGAAACGCCGGGCGTATAATCCGGATTGACGGGTACATCACGGTACAATGCTCCGAACAAATACCGTGTTAATAAAAAGGCTGCTGCGATCAAACTGTAGAGGTAAAGCAGGATGTTGTACTTGAAGTAAATGATGCTCTCTGCGCGCATGAGCATAATGAACAGCGCAGCGATGAAAAGCATTCCGCTGGACATGTAAATCGCGTAACCCCAGCGCTTTTCCTGGAAGTATTCGGTAAGCGGCCTAGCGAATTCAAACGCCACCATGTCCTGCTCTCTGCCGTCTATTTCGCGGGTAAAGGTGCGGACTGCTTTGGCGTCGAGCTTGACCGATAGCTCGAATCCTTCCGGCATTGTGCCTGGGGGGATCGTGCAGTGAATTTCCACCACCTGCCCGACCGCGATTTGCTGCTCATCGACCGCGATCAAAATCCCGGTTGCCGATATATCGACGGCGCGCCCTTTCAACCCCGATTTTTTTAGCTGCCTGCGCGGGAAAAGCACCACGTCAAAATCGGCCATATACCGCAGGCTGAGCATACGGATTTTATCAAGATACTCGGGGTCCACATGACTGCCATCGAAGGCAGTGTCCTTCATCCCGCGCCGATCGACATGCACGCGGATTTGCTCCGGGTCCGGGACATGGGAGAGCACGCGGCGATCCGTACGTGAGAGCGTCAAAACTTCCGGCTTTTTCTCCTTCGGCTCTTTTTGTTTCTTCGGCTTTTTCTGGTATAACGGCTCCCCTGCCTCCAGTTGTCTAGCTTGTCTTTCCTTTCGACTAATCACTGTCGCTCTCTCCAATCTTCTGTTTACAAGCTCCAGTAATGAATGCCCCTGCTCTCATAATCTGCTCGTGAAAATATTCCTTTCAGGTCAACCATGATGTTCGTCTGCCCGTCGCTGTACAGCTTCTCGAAATCAGTGACGCTCATCTCTGCAAAAGGAGCGTGGGGAACAGCGACTACAACCAAATCCAGTTCGCTCAAGGTGGACAAGTCAGATAGTTCAATGCCGTATTCTTTGAAGGCTTCCTCTTTATCCACCAGCGGGTCTACGACGAGCGGAACAATTCCGTACTCATTCAGCTCGTGAATCACATCGATCACTTTTGTGTTGCGGATATCGGCGCAATCCTCCTTGTAAGCGAGGCCGAGGATTGCGATCCGCGCGTTTTTGATATCCAGCTTCAAGCGGACGGCGGTTTTAATGATTTGCTGTGCGACGTAAGTGCCCATACCTTCGTTGATATGCCGCCCCGCGAGGATGATTTTGGAGCGGTAGCCGGTGTCTTCCGCTTTGTATGTCAAATAGTACGGGTCGATGCCGATGCAATGCCCTCCGACAAGCCCAGGCGAAAACGGAAGGAAGTTCCACTTGGTCTGTGCCGCCTGCAAGACTGCCTTCGTATCGATTCCCATCAGATTGAACAGCATGGCGAGCTCATTCATAAATGCAATATTGATGTCGCGCTGCGCGTTTTCAATCACCTTCGCTGCTTCCGCGACCTTGATGCTTTTTGCCCGATAGACGCCCGCATCGATGACGAGCTCGTACACTTTGGCAATCGTCTCAAGCGCTTCCGCATCGATTCCCGACACGATCTTGACGATATTTTCGAGCTTGTGAACCTTGTCGCCAGGATTAATCCGCTCAGGCGAATAGCCTACCTTGAAGTCAACGCCGCAGCGCATGCCTGATTCCACTTCCAGGATGGGGATGCAAATGTCATCGGTCACTCCCGGGTATACGGTCGATTCGAACACGACGACCGAGCCCGGCCGCAAATGCCGGCCCACAATGCTTGTCGCATGTTGGACGTAGCGCAAATCCGGTACGTTGCCGCTTTTGACCGGAGTCGGTACCGCCACGATAAAAAACCTCGCATCGCGCAGCATTTCCTCATCTGCCGTAAACGTAATGGACCTGTCAGACAGGCTTTCCTCTTCGAGAAGCTCCTGCCAGCCCGTCCCGTTCTGGAATGCCGCCACTTTCTGGGGGTTGACATCAAACCCGATCACATCAACCCGTTTCGCAAAGGCTGCTGCAATTGGCAGCCCAACATACCCCAAGCCGACAACGGCGATTTTTTCCTGTCGGTCGACAATTGATTCGTAAAGCTCCATGCTCTTCTCTCCTCTGTACCCGTTCATTTATGTACCAAACATATCTGTCATTTTTACAAAGGAGTACCCTTTGCTTCTCAATTTCTCAATGATCACCGGAAGTGCTTCAATCGTGTGAATATCGTCCAGCATATGAAGCAAAATGACGCTTCCGCTATGGGTTTGATCCATGACCGCCTGTACGATTCCATCCGCAGTCTGGGTTTTGACATAATCAGAAGGCGTCACATCGAAATTGGCGATCGTATGGTATCCCGTCGCCCCGATGGTGCGCAGCGTTTTGTCATCCACCACGCCTGTCGGTGGCCGGAAGTACATCGTCGGCTCGTGCTGGATCGCCTCGGTGATGATGCGATGCGCTTTGACGATCTCCTCCTGCAGCTGCGCCTGTGTAATGGTGGTGACAACAGGGTGAGAATACGTATGGTTGCCAACGTCGTGCCCTTTTTCGTAAATCGCTCGTGCCAGATTCGGGTTTTTTTCTACCCCGTCCGCACGCAAAAAGAACGACGCCTTCACGTTATATCGATCCAGCAGATCCAAAATTTTCGTGACGGTATCATCCGTTCCCCAATCATCAAACGACAAGGCGACCACTTTTTTCTCGGTAGAAAGACTACTAACCAGTCGGTATTGAGCACCACTTTGGTTTGGATTGATCTTGGCTGCAGCATACCCTGGAATCTCTTCCAGCGGCTTCCGTTCCCCGCCCTTTTCGATCAGGTCGTGCAGCGTGACGAATTGATAGCCGACGTCATCAGCCGCTTTGGCAAGCAGCGCGATGTCTTCCAGCAGATTTTTGTTTTCTTCCGTATCGATCTCAATGATGCCACCGCGATTGATATACTTGCGCACATAATGGCTTTTCTGCAGATCCGTCTCCTTCTGCCAGTTGTGCAGGAATAAACTGGCGGAAACGACGGCTTCCTGTCCGCTCTGTGCCGTCGCTAAGCGGACGTCATCGTTAAAGCTGTCAAGCTTTGTCCGGACATAGTGGGGAGTAATCCCCGTCGCCTTTTTGATCACCTGATCCCCCAGATTGATCTCGGAATAGAGCTCATTGTAGCTGAGCTTGGTCAAATCCAACCGATTCAGCGTATTGTTTTCAATCTCATGGCCTCTTGCCACAATCTCTTTCGCAATATCAGGCTCTTCTGCTACTCGCATGCCTGGTAAAAAAAAAGTCGCCTTGATATGGAACGCATCCAGTTTGTCGAGCAGCTTCTCCATCGTTTCGCGATCGGCCATCCCATCGAAAGTCAGGGACAGTGCTCTTCGCGTGGTATAAACCATGGAAATCGCCTTGCTTTTTTCTCCCGCAAACCGGACGATTTTTTTGGCGATAGGAGGTTTCCGCTTTGTGTCGACGCCTACCTCGTGGCCAGGGAGTTCGCAACCCGCCAGCATCGTCAAAGCCGTCGCCATCCCGAGCCATTTCGCTACCACATTCATCATTGTTGTCTTCTTGCCTTTTGCCATAACCGTGCTCCTTTTTTACCAGATGCCCGAAAGCAACGTTACCTCTACTCTCTCTAGTAAACTACTTCCGCTCACATACGTTGTATGTTGCTATCATAGTCATGCGAGACCATCCGATTCAACCGCCAGAAAAAGGGGAATGACACTCTTTTTGCTGCCGCGTGCCTACGACAACCGCTTTCATCGCGTTTAGCCACCGTTTTCCTGCCTATTTCAACATTCTAGCAAGTGAATCTGAACATTTTCTGATCAAAACTACACCGTTGTCGGCATGAAAAAGACACGGCTTCAAGCATACCGTGTCAATTCTCAACTATTTCGCCTGTTTGATCATATCTGCCATTTTCACGAAAACAAAGCCTTTCTTCCGCAAGCTTTCGATCACGATCGGCAATGCCTCAATGGTGTGGATGTCATCGAGCATGTGCAGCAGAATGACACTGCCTTTTTGCGTCTGCTTCATGACGCCGTTTACGATATCCGCCGCGCTGTTTTTGGAATCCCAATCCAACGTGGTCACATCATACATGGCAATGTCGTGATAGCCAACTGCGGAGATTACTTTCCCCATCTGATCGTCCACCACGCCAGTCGGCGGTCTGAACAGCATCGTAGGCTTTTGCTGGATCGCCTCGGTGATGACTTGATGGGCTTTAACCAAGTCCTTCTGCAATTGATCGGGCGTCAGCGTCGTTACAACCGGATGGCTGTACGAGTGATTCGCTACATCATGGCCGCCGTCCACCATCGCTCTCGCCAGGTTCGGATTGGTCTCGACCCCTTTCGCCCGCAGGAAAAATGTCGCCTTTACATCGTACTTCGCCAAAATATCCAATATTTTCGTAACCGTTTTGTCACTGCCCCAGTCATCAAACGTGAGCGCGATTTGCGGCTTGTCCGTTTCCACATTATAGATGAGCCTGTACTGCTTGTTCTGGTAGTTCATGTCGACTTTGACCGCATCATAGCCCGGAATCTGCTCCAGTGGCTTACGCTCGCCGCCATTTTTGACCAAGTCGCTGAGCGTGACGAACTGATAGCCGATGTTCTCCGCCGCCTTGGCAATCAAGGGAATGGACGGAATCACCTCGGGATTGATGTCGGCATTGAGCGAGACGATCCCTCCTCTAGAAATGAATCGCTCGACATAGTCGCCGATGGCCTTCGCTTTTTTCATGTCGCGGTCTTTCGGATTGATGTTATAGCTCACGACGGCTTCCATCCCAAGCTGGGCGGCTGCCAGACGCACATCATCTGTAAAGTCGCCGGACTTGGTTCGTATATATCGCGGACTGATACCCGTTTCCTTTTTAATGACCTCGTTGGTCAGCTGGATTTCTTTGTAGACCTGCTCATAGCCGAGCTTGTTCATATCCAGCTGGTTTAGCGTGTTGTTCTCGATCTCATGGCCTCTTTGCAAAATATCGCGAGCGATATCCGGCTCTTCGGCCACCCTCATCCCGGGCAAAAAGAACGTCGCCTTGATGTGATAGCGATCCAGCTCGTCGAGCAGCTTGTCCATCATTGCCCGATCGCCCATCCCGTTGAAGGTAAGCGTCAATTCTTTGCGCGATGTGTACACATACGGGATGACTTTGCTTTTCTCCCCTTCGTAGCGGGTGATTTTTTGCTCCGGGGCTGTTTTTGGGGGTGTCTCGCTGACCTCCTGGCCTCCGCCCAGCATGCTGCAGCTGGTCGTGAGCACGAGCGCTGCCAACAAAACCGACGCCTGAATCATTCGAAGTGTTTTCGCCCCGCGATTGCGTACTGCCATCCTGTCCTTGCTCCTTTTCTCTCTATGAAAATCACGGTTCATTTTCTTCCCAAAAAAGCCGTTCATCTGTTTATCGACGAGCAGCAAGCTTTTAGTGAGACGCAGTTCTTTCCAATTCAACATTGTATCGGTCCTGTCTGAACATTTTCTGAACATGGTTGCAATCCTGTACAAAGAAAAAGCGGCGAAAATCCGTTTACGTTTCGGATTTCCGCCGCTATTCCGGCAATCACTCTGCCACCATTTCCGACATTTTCACAAAGGTATAGCCTTTGCTGCGCAGCTGCTCGATCAGCACGGGCAATGCCTCGATGGTGTGTGTATCGTCAAGCATGTGCAGCAAGATGAGGCTGCCGTTCTGGGTCTTGTCCACGACCGTCTTCACGATATCCTCCGCTGTCTTGCTCCTGTCGTGATCGGAAGGGATGACGTCAAACATTGCGATCGTATGGTAACCGGTAGCTCCGATCGCTTTCAGCGTCGATTCATCGTAAGCGCCAGCCGGCGGTCGGAAAATCATCGCAGGCTTCTGTTGGATCGCCTCGGTAATGATCCGGTGAGCCTTCACGATCTCCTCCTGAAGCTGTGCGGCAGGAATGGTCGTGCCGATCGGATGGGAGTATGTATGATTCCCGACATCATGGTCCGCTTCCACCATTGCACGCGCTAGATTGGGGTTTTTCTCCGTGCCGTCTGCCCGCAGGAAAAACGTTGCCTTTACGCCTTCTTTGGCCAAAATATCGAGAATCTTCGTGACGGTATAGTCGCTTCCCCAATCGTCGATGGTAATCGCGACTTCTTTTTTATCCGTTTCTTTGCGGTACATCAGCTTATACGTCGCATCGCTATAATTCGGATTGATCACAGCCGCATTGTACCCCTCGATGGCTTCAAGCGGCTTTCGTTCCCCGCCTTGCTCGATCAGCTTTTGCAGTGTGACGAACTTGTAGCCAACATCTGCCGCAGCCTTGGCAATAAGCGGAATCGTCCCCGGCAGATCTCTGTTTTCCTCGATATCCAAGGCGATGATACCGCCACGGTTGATATATTTGCGGATATAGCGATTCTTCTGCTCCGGTGTCTCCTTTTCCCAGTTGTGCAAGAAAAGGCTGTAGCCGATCACCGCTTGCATACCGTTATGAGCTGCGCCCAGCCGGACATCGTCGTTATACGTAGCCAATGTCGTCCTGACATACCGGGGTGCGATCCCGGCCTTCTGCTTGATCAGTTCATTCCCCGCTTTAATTTCTGTGTAAACTTTTTCATAGGGCAGCTTGGTCAAGTCTTGCTGATTCATCGTATTGCTTTCGATTTCATGGCCCCGCGCCAAAATCGCCTTCGCGATGGCAGGCTGCTTTGCCAGCTTGTTGCCCGGGAGAAAAAAGGTCGCCTTGATCTGGTACTTGTCCAAATCATCCAGCAGCTGCTTCATCTTCTTTTCATCCCCAAGACCGTTAAACGTAAGAGCCAGCTCCCGCCGTGTCGTGTACACCATGGAGATCGCCTTGCTCTTTTGACCGGTGTAACGGACGATTTTTTGTGGGGCCGGGACTGGCTTTTTGGTTGTTGCTGCGGAATCCGCTCTCCCATCAAATGTTCCGGTACCGGCCAGCAGCACAAGCGCCGTAGCGAGCACCAACGCTTTTTTGAGGAAGCTCCAGCCTGTTTGTTTCACTACTGCCATCTTTACGCTCCTTTTCTATCGATCACAACAGAGATTCGAGTCGATATACAAATATTACGTTTCGTTAATATCGACAATTGTTAAAATTATACAACGACTCCGACACTGATGGCTAGGCATTTCCTTCTGCCATCTTCTCCCACACAAAGAAAACAGCCGCTTGTTTTATGTAAGAATGAACAAGCGGCGTGAAATGGTACCATGGTCCGTATTGTTTTGGCGCAAAGCCCAGCGCACTACGATTTCGTCACTGTATCCTGTGCGGATGCCTTACTTTTCGTCGGTGCACTCGCAAGCAGACGGGCATTCCCCATCAACACCGATGCTGCCAAGCTGACGCAGACGAACAACAATCCGAGCAAAAACACCGAATCCAAAGACGAGCTGAACGCTTGCTGAAGCCCTTCCACGATGTCTACAGGCAGGCTAGCCCGCGTCCCCGCATCCAGGAGCACCTGCGGATCGGTCAGTTTGTGGAGCTGATCCGCAGGCAATGACGCCATCTGGCTGCTCAGACTTTCGATCTGTGTACTCATCCGTTGCATCAGCAAGCTGCCCAGGACGCTGACGCCCACCGTCCCGCCAATCGAGCGGAAAAACTGCGAGGACGAGGTGGCGACTCCCCGGTTGCTGAAATCGACCGCGTTCTGGGCCGCCGTCCCGATTGTCGGATACACCACCCCCATGCCCAAACCAGTGATGATCATGTAGAAGATGATCTCAAGCTTCGTCGTCTCTACCGTCATCTGGCTGAACAGCATGAACCCGACAGCCATCAAAGACAGGCTGGGAATCAAAATCGCCCGATAGGTCACCTTGTTCATCATCCGTCCGCCGATGGTCGTCGAGACGACAACCGCCAGCATCATCGGCGTCAAAATGTAGCCGGCGATCGCGGGACTTACCCCGACCACCCCTTGCACGAACAACGGAATGTAGACGATCGCTCCAAACATGCCGGCACTCATGAAAAATCCTATTATATTGCTTACAGCGATGGTCCGATTGCGAAACAAATGCAGCGGAATCAGCGGTTCCTTGACTTTTGTCTCGATCCAGAGAAACAAAGCGACGAGTGCAATCCCTGCGGCAAACAACCCGATGATCGGAGGCGAGCTCCAAGTGAAATGTCCGGCGCTGCTACCGCTGTCGCCTGCCAGTACCAGCGCAAGCAGCAGGCAAACGATCCCGGCGCTGAAGGTGATTGCCCCATACCAATCGATATAACGCTTTTGCTCAACTTTTCGTTCCTTCAAAGCAAATGCCATGATGAAGAAAGCGGGTAGCCCGAGCGGAAGATTGATGAAAAAGATCCAGCCCCAGTGAACATGCTCGGCAATTAAGCCGCCAAGCATGGGCCCTATAATGCTTGCAAGCGCAAAAACCGCACTGAACAGCCCCATAAATTTCCCGCGCAATTCTAACGGAAACTGATCGCCGATGATCGTAAACGCAATCGGCATCAATGCCCCAGCCCCTAGCCCTTGCACAGCGCGATAGATGACCAGTTGTGTCATACTTTCAGCAAGCCCGCATAAAACAGAGCCTGCAAGAAATAAGGCCAAACTGACCAGATACATGTTTCGCCGCCCGAACAAGTCCGCCAGTTTCCCGTAGATCGGCATCGTCGTCGTGGAAGCAAGCATGTAAATGGTGAACACCCAACTGTACAGCGACAGGCCATCCAGCTCTTTGACAATCGTCGGCATGGCCGTGGAGATGATGGATTGGTCCAGTGAAGCCAACACGAGTCCGAGCAATAACCCTGCGGTAATCCATCCTAGTTTCGGTTTTTCCTGAGTCAAAGTTTGCACGCTCCCTTTTCTTATCAGGAGGATGAGCAATGCGTCGACTTCATTGCCCTTGCTGAAAAAATGACCTCCTGTCTATTTCGCTGGCCCGCGGAAGCAGCATACAAAATATAACGAACTGACCGAAAAAAGAATAGACTTATACTTACCGGTGCGTTATTCTATAGCTAAGGAGCGCCCTGTGGATTGCAGGGTGCTTTTTTTTGTTTTGAATTGATTTTCAAAAAAAGACACCGGATCATCGCTCCGCGTGCCTGTACACCTCCGATATCCTCTTATAAAATGAACCCTCTCCGAAACAGCTCCCCAACCGCATGCGAGCGGTTCTGCACCCCCAGCTTTTTAATCGCCGTCTTCACATATTGCTTTACCGTCAACTCGCTGATTTCCATCGAATCGGCCATTTCCTTTGTTTCTTCGCCCCAAGCGATGCGCCGCATGACTTCCAATTCCCGTTTGCTTAGGAGCTGCGAGTCGACTGCGCCGTTTGCTCCATGCATCGTCTTGCCGACCAGCTTCCCAAACAGCGTAAGCGACGAGAGCGTATCATCATCGATCGCCTTCCCCTCAAACGTTGAGCTGCAAATGTACCCGATCACCACCGTGCCAAAACAAATCGGCGTGACGACCAAGGCATTGATGGATGAACGCATGACGTCTTTGCTACTCATGAACTTCAAATAGTCGAGCCCCGTACAATACTTAGCTTTGCGCTCGCGGATCGCCGTGTGGATGATCGGATAGGACCGGATGTCCTCGCGAATTTCGCCGATGTGCACCAGCTGATCCGATTGGAGCGATATGATCCCTTCCGCAACGTAACCCAAATGCGAGTAACGCAGCAAGAATGCATCCAGAACGGGAAACAGCTCGAGATAGATTGTAAGAATCATATATAGTTGCTCTTCATGACTGGCGATTGCCTCAATCTTTCGCACATGTTCACGCAAGGTATACTCAGGGGTCATCATACCATCTCCTTTTGGGGGATACCGCTCACCACATCGAGGGAATGTTCAGATTATACAAAAAATAATACCCTTTAGGTAGTCATTTCGATTGTTTACTGAAGTTGAAATGCGAAAATGTCCAAGGAAAGGGTGTTGTTTCGTGGCTACACTCGATTCGCAAGCAAAACTGCATGTGGAGATGTTTTCCATCCTGTCCGAGTTTCCTTCCATGGATCCACAAGCCGTGCGTAACATTCTTGCGCAAGCCCCGCCGATGGAAGTCGAACAGGCACCGCTCGCCCAAACGGAAGATCGGCTGATTCCCGTTGATCCAGATACGGACATTCGGATCAGGATCTACACACCGGAAGGAACCGGGCCATTCCCTCTCTTTGTGTACTACCACGGTGGCGGCTGGGTGATCGGCGATATTGAAATGACGGACGCAAGCTGCCGCATGATTGCCAACCGAACAAGCCATGTGGTCGTGTCTGTCGATTATCGGCTTGCCCCTGAACACAAGTTTCCCACTCCGGTGAATGATGCCTATGCCGCTCTTCAATGGGTGCAGCAAAACGCCGCCGAGCTAAATGCAAACGCTTCCAAAATTGTCGTTGGCGGTGACAGCGCGGGCGGTAATCTTGCGGCAGTCGTCGCCATGAAATCGCGGGATGAGCAAGGGCCAGCTATTTCAGCCCAAATCCTCATCTACCCTGTTACCAATCTGGACTTCAACACCTCTTCCTATCAATCCTTTCAAAAAGGGTTCGGCTTGGATCGCGAGCTGATGATCTGGTTCGGCCAACACTACCTTGCCGATGAAGCGGACAGCCGCCATCCTTATGTGGCTCCCCTGCTCGCCGATGATTTCAGCAACCTTCCGCCTGCTTTTGTGATTACTGCGGAAAACGATGTCCTGCGCGACGAAGGGCTGGCCTATGCCAATCACTTGCAAGCGGCCGATATCAAAGTCGAGTCACTTTGCGAAGCAGGATTGGTTCACGGTTATTTCTCTAATTTACTGGTCTTCCCGGATCGGATCAAAGCGGCAATTGCAAAAATCGCTCAGTTTTTGCAAGAAGTCGAATAAATGACAGGGAGGTTGAACAAATGACATCTGTCCAACAACACCATCCCCGCGTTCCCGCCTTCGATGCGGTGGTCATCGGCGCAGGATTTTCGGGTTTGTATATGCTCCATCGGTTGCGTGAGGCCGGATTTTCCGCGCGGGCTTATGAGGCGGGAGACGGAGTCGGCGGCGTCTGGTACTGGAACCGATACCCGGGCGCACGCTGTGACTCCGACAGTATTTACTACAATTATACGTTTTCCGATGAGCTGATTCAGGAATGGACATGGTCATCCCGCTATCCAGAGCAGCCGGAAATCTTGCGCTACCTCAATTTCGTCGCTGACAAATTCGATTTGCGGCGTGATATCCAATTTGAGACCCGGGTCACGTCCGCCCACTATGACGAGGGCCAAAATCGCTGGAACATCCAGTTGGACGACGGCTCAAGCGTCAGTGCCACCTATTTCATCTCCGGGGTCGGTTGCCTGTCCGCTGCTAACATCCCCATCTTCAAAGGCTTGGAGAGCTTCAAAGGCGACTGGTACCATACCGGCCATTGGCCGCACGAACCGGTTGATTTCAAAGGAAAGCGAGTGGGCGTCATTGGGAACGGTTCAAGCGGCGTTCAGTCCATCCCCGTCATCGCCCAGGAGGCGGCGCACCTCACCGTATTCCAGCGGACCCCACAATACACGATCCCGGCGCGAAATCATCCATACGATCCGGATTTTATCGAGCAAACGAAGAAAAATTTCGGTGAAATCAAGCAAAAAATGTGGGATTCATGGGGCGGTATCCCCGTGGCGCCAAGCATGCGTTCCGCGTTGGAAGACACGCCGGAAGAGCGTCAGGCCAAATACGATGCGGCTTGGGCAAAAGGCGGATTCTCCTTGTCCTACTCCTACAGCGACCTGACCTTTAATGAAGCTGCCAACGACACAGTAGCCGAATTCATCCGCGAAAAAATACGCGAGACAGTCCATAACCCCGAGGTGGCCCAGAAGCTTTTGCCCCGCTATTATTTCGGCACGAAGCGGCCGATTTTGGATACGCATTATTTCGAAACCTACAACCGCGAGAATGTCACCTTGGTCGATGTGAAGCAAACACCTATCGAGGAAATCACACCAAACGGACTCAGAACGACTGAGGCGGAGCACGAGCTGGACATCCTCGTTTTCGCCACCGGCTACGACGGCATGACCGGTCCTTTATTGAAAATCGATATTCGCGGCAAAAACGGGGTGACGCTCAAGGAAAAATGGGAGGACGGCGCGCAGACCAGAACGTATCTCGGCATCGCCAATGCTGGGTTCCCGAACTTTTTCATGATCACCGGTCCCGAAAGCCCTTCCGTACTGACCACCATGCCGCTTGCGATCGAGCAGCATGTCGAATGGATTGCGGACTGCTTGTGCTACCTGCGCGACCATCGCATCGACAAAATCGAGGCGACGGAAGAAGCCGAAGAAACATGGAGCAAGCATTGCAGCGAAATTGCCGAATCGACCCTGTATACAAAAACCGATTCCTGGTACACAGGCGCAAACATCGCTGGCAAACCGCGCAGATTCCTGATTTATTTGGGAGGCTTCGGTGTATACCGGAAAATTTGCGATGATATCGCGGCGAAAGGATACGAAGGCTTTTCACTGCTGGCTTCTCGGGATGCCGTGAAGTAGCGATGAACAAAAAAAGAAACGGAGAAAATGACATGTCCTTGCAAAATCGCGTCGCAATCGTGACAGGCGCTGGCAGCGGTATCGGCCGTGCCTCCAGCCTCGCGCTTCTCAAAATCGGGATGCGCGTCGTAATTGTCGATCTCGATGAAAACGGCGGAGGGGAAACGCTCCGACTGGCCAAAGAACAAGGGGGCGACGCCATGTTCATCCGGGCTGACGTCTCCAAGCAGGCAGAAGTGGAAAACTATGTGGCAGTTGCGATGGAAGCGTACGGAAGGATCGATGTGTTCCACAATAACGCTGGCTTTCTCGGCACCCCCACCCTTTTGACAGAGCACAGTGAAGACATGTTCGACAAGATCATCGCGATCAATCTGAAAGGGGTGTTCCTTGGGCTGAAATACGTGCTCAAAGTCATGGAGGCACAGCATTCCGGTGTCATCATCAACACCTCTTCTGCTGCCGGCATTCACAGCCAGTCCTACATGGCGGCATACTCGGCAAGCAAACACGGCGTGGTCGGCCTCACGCGGACCGCTGCCGCTGAATTTGGCCCGAAGGGCATCCGAATCAACGCGATTTGCCCGGGCGGCGTTTTAACCAATATGACGAAAGGAATGGATTTGGACAATCCGGAGCATAACGGTCCGCTCCGACGACCCGCATCGCCTGAAGAGATCGCCAATGTCGTCGTCTTTTTGGCGGGAGATGAGTCGAGCTATATGAATGGGGCGATTGTTCCGGTGGATGGTGGGCTGACGAGTTAAGCAGCATGAAAAGAAGAACCATCCGATGTGGAATGGTTCTTCTTTTCCGTTGGTCTTCCTTACGATTTTTCTTTACACCGTCAAGCTGCCGTCTACAGACACGACCGAGCCAGCCATGAAGCTCGCTTTATCGGACGCTAAAAACAGGACAACCTCCGCAATCTCGTCGGGTTTACCGTGGCGCCCCATCCGCATCGGAGACAGCTCCTCCGGCACATAACCGCCATTGGCAAACGTATCCGCTACGCTTTTGAAAATGGCCGTCTCGATTCCGCCAGGGCATACGGCATTGATACGGATTCCTTTTTTTGCATACTCAATGGCCGCTCCTTTCGTCAGTCCGATGACCGCATGCTTGCTCGCGGAGTACACGGCGATGCTGTGCTCGGGGCGGATGCCGGCGGACGAGGCAGTATTGATGATCGCGCCATTCCCTTGCTGCTCCATCACCGGAAGCACATATTTCATCCCGAGAAAAACGCTTTTCACATTGATGGACATGATGCGCTCATATTCCGCTACATCGACGGTTGTGAACGGAGCGAACTTTTGAATGACTCCGGCATTATTGAACAAAACATCAATGCGTCCATATGCCTCAACCGCCTGGTTCACATAATTCTCCACATCTTCCTGCTTGGAAACGTCCGCTTTCACGAAGATGCCTTCCCCGCCTTGCCCCTTGATGAGCTGCAGCGTTTCTTCGCCCCCGGCCTGATTGTAATCGACCAGAACAACCTTGTACCCGTTTTCTGCTAGCTTGATTCCAGTTGCTCTGCCGATTCCGCTTGCCGCTCCCGTTACCACCGCTACTTGTTTTTCCTGCATCATTTCATTCTCTCCTTTATGTTGTCTTTTGTCTCAAACCTTCAGCGCTCTCGCTTTTTCCACATAGCTTTCATAGCTTCCGTCATGCACAACAGCCCCATCGCGATGCAGCTCTACGATTGTATCGGCCAGCTTGTTCAGGAAATAACGGTCATGCGATATAAAAAGAAGTGTGCCCTCATACGCCTGCAAAGTGGACTCCAGCACCTCTTTACTCGCCAGATCCAGATGGTTTGTCGGCTCGTCCAAAACAAGGACGTTCGCTTCTTTCAGCATGAGCTTTGCAAGTGCGACGCGCGCCTTTTCGCCCCCGCTGAGCGAAACGATTTTTTTGAAAACATCCTCGCCCGTGAACAGGAAGTTCCCCAAAACAGCCCGGATTCTAGCCTCCTCGATATGGGGAAATGCATCCCACACCTCGACTAAGATCGTGTTATGGAGATTGAGAGAGGCTTGCTCTTGGTCGTAATACCCAATACTCACCTCCTTTCCCCATATGATCTCTCCGCCATCCGGCTGCTTTTCGCCGATCAGCGTTCGGAGCAACGTCGTTTTGCCGATCCCGTTTGGACCGATCAACGCCACCTTTTCGCCTCGCCGCAGCTCGAAATTGATGTTTTGGAGCAGCGTCTTGCATTCACTCGCTTCGCCTGCGCTAATACGGACGTCACGGACAAAAAGCACGTCCTTAAACGAAGGCTTTCCACTTCCAAACGACAGCTTTGCGCGTTTTAGCTCGCCCTGGGGCTTGTCGACTCGCTCAAGCCGTTCCAGCTGCTTCCTCTTGTTTTTCGCGCTTTTCGCTGAGGTGGCGCGAACGATATGCCGCTCGATGTACGATTCCATTTTGGCAATCTGCTCTTGCTGCTGCGTGTAATTTTTCGCTTGGATGGCGTTCGTCAGCTCTTTTTCCTTTACATATGTTGTGTAATTGCCTGTATAGCGGCGGATGCAAGCCCGCTCGAGCTCGTAGATCCCCGTGACAACCGTGTCCAGAAAGTAGCGGTCATGGGAAACGACGAGGATTGCCCCAGGATACGTGCGCAAATATTTTTCCAGCCAGGCTAATGTGACAAAATCAAGGTGATTTGTCGGCTCATCGAGGATGAGCAGCTCCGGTTCGGTAAGAAGCGTTTTCGCAAGCGCCAGCCTTGTTTTTTGGCCACCGCTCAATGTATGGATGGGAGTATCCAAAGGAACGTCCCCAAACCCCATGCCGTGTAGCATGCCTCGGATTTTCGGCTCGATCTCATAGCCGCCTTGCTCCATGAACCAGTTGGATTTCTCCGCATATCGCTCCATCGTCGTATCGTATTTTTGGGCATCCGCTAAAATGGCAGGATCGCCCATCAGCTTTTCCAACTCTCTCAGCTCAAGCTCCGTCTGACGCAATTCAGAGAATGCTGAGAGCATTTCCGTCTCGATCGCATTCTCCATCCTCAGTCCATCGTTTTGACGCAAATAACCGATCTTCGCACCCTTGGCGAGAAATATGTCCCCGCTGTCATAGGGGATCTCGCCTGCGATCACTTGCAGGAGAGTCGATTTTCCTGCCCCGTTAACGCCGATCAGTCCCACCCGTTCGCCAGGCTCGATTTTCATGGACACGCCTGAGAGCATCGGCGTGCCACCATACTGTTTGCTGATTCCATTCAGTTGAAGTAACATGTGTTCTCACTCTTTTCTTCGATAGTAAAATCCCACCCCCTCATGAGCTGCACGCCTGCCTGGAATCCAGCGAATCATTTGCATTACTCCATTCCTCCTTTTGAAAACGCAAAAAAGACGCCGAAACAATACCGGCGTCTTCCATTGAATGGTATGAAAAAACTAGCTGCGACTATTCGCAACGCTTAGAAGGCTAAAGGTACCGGTACCTGTTCTCGATATGAAATTTGCATGCTGAAAAAAGGGCAGACTGGTCCCGTTGCAAGCAAATCCCCGAGCAAAATGGGTGTTTTTACCATTTTTACTTTCATCGCGAAAACAGTGTACATCACCTTTACCTCCTTTCCTTGAACAAAATGAATACTTAATGCTTTTAACTATAGCTAATTGCCGCTAATAAATCAAGACTCCTACTGCGAGATCGTCTCCGATCCTGTCTCCGCTTTTGCCTGATACACGCTGAGGGCCTCGTCGACCAGGGAACAAGCGTGCACACGTTTGAAGTTGTTGTAAAAAATCGCGCGTTTGCGGAGCGGATCGCCCGTATAGTAGCGTTCATATTGCAGCAGCCGCTGCCCGAACGCTTCGCCGCACAAATCCCATGCCAGCTTGAACAGTCGGACCCGCTCCGTGCCGGAGATTCCTTCTCGTCCCGCATAATACTTCTGCATATCTGCCGCCAGGTCCGGATGCTCCATATCGCTATCGGTCGGAGACATGAGCAACCCGCCTGCACCGATGATCTGCATGACCTCGATCGCGCGCGGATACACTTTCGGGAGAAGCCCGCGGATTGTTTCGAGCGGCACATACCCCGGCATTAGCTCACCCGATGGCAAGATGTCGTACTCCTGCTCGGCGACCTTCAGCAGCGCCCGAATGGATTCCAGCGACTGTGCCAGCTCGCCCAGATCATTTTGGACATTCAGAAATACGTCCACGCCGATCGAGTCAGCAAGCCGCATCGTTACCTCTGTGGCGAATTGCAGCTTCAGCAGGCCCCTAACCCCTGTCTGGTGCGCAGGCTGCTGCCCGATGCCAGTCTGCGGATACAGGCCGTTCGCCGCTTCCACGTTGTTGTATAGAAACAGGCGATCCCACGGCACCAGTACGTCGTCAAACACGAGCACCGCGTCCATCTCCTCAAAGCGCGATGCCAGCGGATGATCATAAACGGACCGGGTTCCATCCTGCATCGGCTCCCGACAAATGATGCGCAGGCCCGGCGTATCGATCGGCAGTGCAAATGCGAGCGCATACCGCTCATCCCCCGGCTTGAAGCCCGGGAACGAATAAATGATCACTTCATCCGTGATCGGCGCAAGCGTCGCCAGCATTTTGGCGCCTCTGACGATCAGCCCTTCTTCTGTTTCTCTCACTGCGCCCAGATGCGTATACATATCCTGCTGCTCATGCGATGACTTGCTGCGGTCATTTTGCGGATTGATGATCGCATGGGTCAAAAACAGATCGTTGTCCCGCACATGCTTGTAATAATTTCTCGCGTTTTCCGCCCATTGCGGATTGTACTTCTCCAAAAACGAGGCGTTGTGGTACAAAGAGGTCAGCACAACATTGAGAAAGTCCGGCGTTCTGCCCATCAACCCGAACGTAGCGCGGGCATACGCTTCATACAGCGCGCGCCTCGCCTGCAGATCGGCCGGTGTTTTGACGACAAGGAATGCGTTATTGACCCGTTCGCCAGTCTCCTCACAAATGTGCGTAATCTGCTCCTGGTACTCCTCATCGTGCTGCATATCATACAGCTTCGCAATTTCAAGGATCGGCTGCCGAAAAATAGCTTCCTCACATACGTTCGTCACTCTTCGCCCTTGCAGCCAAATTTCCGGCTGCCGGGATTTCAAGCCTTTGATGTACTGGGCACCAGTGCGGATTCCCATCGTGTTTCCCCCCTGTTAAATGGTTTGGATGATTGCATTATAATATCTGACGATTTCGAACATTGTAGCCTACTTAACGTCACCGCCAAGAAAATAACGGCTGTCGCGAGTTTGCTGCGGTAGCGGAAGTGTAAATCAATTAACATGATTTCGATTTTTTCTGGAAAAGCCGGTCATTTCACAGCAGGCATATTGTGATGAGTGATCGTATTTTTATATAATTGCGATAATTGTTTTATTGATGCATTGTCATGATCATTGTGTGGGAAGGAGCGTTGGTCATGGTATCCCCATTTGAAACCGATATGAAATGGGAAACGTTCTTGGAGTTCGGCACCCGTCAATTTTTCAAAGCAAAATCGGCCATCTACAGACAAGAAACCATGGGGGAAGGCTTTTACTATCTGCATAAAGGCTTGGTGAAAATCGTTACCTCAACCGTCAAAGGGAACGACCGCCTGCTCAACATCGTGGTCCCCGGTCAAATCATGGGACTTCAGTCCATGGACCAGCATTTGCACTTCACCACAGCCATCGCCGTCAAGCATGCGGTTGTCTACCACTTCTCCTGCGCACAATTTCTCGACATGCTGAAAGTTCGCCCCGAATTACTGTCGCTTCTAACCCAAACCGTCAATCAAAAAATGCGCATCCTGCTGAACGTGATAAATCTGAAAGCGCTTACTTCAGAAGAGCAGATCGCCCGTCTCTTGCTCAACATTTGCGAGGATTTCAAAAACCACGAAGTCCCTCTCACCCAGCAAGAGCTTGCCGATTGCGCCGGACTCACCCGGATCACCGTCTACAAAATCCTGAAAAAATGGAAAGAAGACGACATCATTGAGCTGCGCAACCGCACCTTTGTCATCAAGCACCCCGAACGGCTGAAGCCCCTGCTGGTCGAAAGCCAGGCGATCCAAACGGTATAACAGACTGGCGACAGAGGCTTGCAAAGGAGCGGTGATCAAAATGGCGAGCTTGCGCTATCAATGGACCCCATTCTTACTGTATGGCAAAAAGCTGGAAAGTAGTAAACATACGACCGTTTACAGCCAAGGGGAAACCGGGAAAGGGTTTTATTATCTTGATAAGGGTAGTGTGAAGATCACGCTGCTGTCAGACAACGGCCATGAGAGAACCATCGATTACGTCCCGACCGGCGGATTGTTCGGGGAGCATGGCGCTTATAACGGAACCTACCTGACATCGGCCATCACCACCTCCCCGTCCGTGCTGCACTTTTTTTCCGATGATGCTTTATCCCGCGTCTGCCGTGAGCATCCGCATGCAGCCATACTGTTTACCAATTCACAAATTTTCAAAGTGCGCCTTCTCGCCGAGATCATCGCCTACCAAGACAGTCCGGTCGAGCTGCAAATGGCCAATTTTTTGCTGAAGCTGACCGCAGTCCACGGCGATGAGCATGTCCCCATCGACCAGACATCGTTCGCCCGGTATATCGACACGTCGCGGATTACCGTGAACAAGATTTTGCAAAAATGGAGGCAGCAAGGGCTAATCGAGCTTGCGGGACGCAGTACCATTCGGGTGGTCAATGTCGCGGGCGTGCGGGCGATTTTGGGGTAACCGTAAGTAGCGGCTGATAGCCGAAACCGACTAAAAGATTAATGAGAGACTTCGCTATAAAACGAAAAAAACGCGCAGCATCAAGCTTTCGCGTTTTTTTCAAGTGAAGGATGATTTACTTTTTATTCGATAATCGACGAATGCACAAATCATAGAAATAGATCAGCTCCTCAGACGGACGAATGCCGAGTTCCCGATTGAGCAGTTGAACATAATGGGTATACAGCGCCTTCAAGCCTTTTTTGTCCCCAGTCATCTCGCATATTGTCATACGTTGGCGCAAAACCGATTCGTCCAATGGATTGCGTTCGTTCAGCTTGATCAGCAGCTTCGACGCGGAAGCCGTATCCCGCAACGAAACCAGCACTTCTATTAGCCGCTTCACGAACGCAGTGTACATTTCAACATAGCGTTCCGTCTCATGAATGGCCCATACATACGCTTTGTCGCCGAATAGGTCGCCTGTATACAGCCGCTCGATTTGCAACGCGCTTTCCACATTCCTGCTTTCCATTGTCAGCAGATTATCCACCTGTTTTTCGAACTCGATGTAATCAATGACTGCATCCTTTAACGCAAGCGCGTAGCCATCATTTTCCGAACGTACGACATCGCGAATACCGATGGCTTCCAGAGACTTCCGCAGCTGGTACACGGTCGTATTCAAGTAATTCGCTGCATTACTTTCGTTCATTCCCCCAAACATATCCGTGAGCAGCATAGAGCGGGGAATTCGTTTTCCGCGCCCTAGAAGCAAATACGCGAATAGCTCCGCGCATCTCCGTGAGATCCACTTGACGCGGCCTACATCATTGCTAACGACAACGTCGCCGAGCATCGTCACAACGATTCTTCCGGATTCTGTAGGGACAGCCGTTGGCGCCGCAGGATGAAGGACACGTCGGTTCGTCTGCGCGCGATTCACCGCCTTCTGCAGCCGCTCTTGGGATACCGGTTTGACCAAGTAATCCATCACGGACAAATCGTAAGCTTCCAAAGCAAATTCCTTGTGAGACGTGACAAAGACGATTTGCAGCGCAGGATCAGCCACTTCCATTCTTGCTGCGAACGCCAGCCCGCTCTCACCCGGCATGGAAAGGTCTACGAAAGCCAGTCCGACATCGGCATGCTCCCGCAAGAAAGCGGCCGCTGAACCTGTATCCGTAAAAGCCCCTGCCACGTGAACATCGGGCAGCTTACCCAGCATTTTGCGCAAAATCAGGTGCATCACCGGCTCATCGTCCACCAAAATAACTTTCATACGCGTCCTCCTCCCTTCCACCATCGTTTGAGACAGGCAGGGTAAAAAAGAAAGTCGTTCCTTTTCCCGGCTCGCTCTCGAACCACAGGCTTCCCCCCTGAATCCGGACGAACTCGCGGGTCAACGCCAATCCGAATCTCGTCTCCCCCGACTCGTCAACGGGTGCCATCGCTTTTAAGGCGGGTTCCTCCATGCGCAGCAGCTCCGCCGTCTGCTCATCGATTCCCACCCCATTGTCTGTCACGGACACAACGATCAAATCGCCTTCCAAAACAGCCCCGATCTCAATCGCCCCACCGCTTCCGGTAAACTTGATCGCATTGGAAAGCAAATTTCGCAAAATAAGATCAAGCATCTCTTTGTCAGCGATCACTTTCAGATTTTCATCGACTTGCTCCGTCAACAAAATTCGCTTCATGCCTGCCTTCGAGCCTACGAGCAGCAGTGCCTGCCGGACAACCTGTTGCAAATTCCAGCCTAACGGACGAAACACGACCTTTCCTTTCTGGCTGCGATACCAATCCAGCAAATTTTCAACAAGATGAAAGGTGCTTTGCACCTGGCCTTTGAGTTCCCGCACCACTCCGGCATGTTCAAGGTCGGCGGCGGTCAACTCATCCCCCAGCAGTTCGGTCAAATTGACGAGCAGCGCGATCGGATCGCGAATGTCATGTGCCACGACGGTGAACAGCTTGTCCTTAAACTCGTTTAGCTCGGACAGTTGGCGAGCGTTCTCGCGCAGTTGGGTCTCGCTTTCTTTTAACTGGGTAATATCGTTGAACACCAGCAGCTTGCCAATCAGCACCTTGCCTGAGTCGTGGACCAGCGACAAGCTGCAGTTGTAATGCCTGGTGCGGTTCCCCTGAAATCGGTGGAACGGAAAGCGCTCATCCCCTTCCGTCGTGGAACGAATGTGAGCAAGCAGCTCCGGATTGTCCACCAAAACCTTTCCCATATCGGCGGGGTATTGTTTCGTCAACACGAGTTCGGGCAGCACTTCCCCGGCTGCTTGGTTGTAAGTAACGATCTGGTCCTCATAATCGAAAAGGACGACCCCGTCCCGGATCGTTTCGAACACTTTCGCCATTGCCAGCGGAGTTAGGCGAAGCAGATGAAATCGGTAAAACCCCCATACGTAAGCGATACCCGAAATAGCGAAACCGAACGGGGTTAAATCAACGGTGCTGCCAGTCCAAAAAAACAAATTGCAAAACATCGGCGCGATTGCCCCCAAAAGGAGGATCCCAATCTGCTTTCTCACGATTGGCAATGACCGCCAATACATCGGGATAAATAGCAAAATCCCGCACAGTAAAACAAAATAATTATAGATCGCATGCACCTTATACCAGGGACCCTTGACCGTCGTATACAAAGGGACCAAGCCGTGCTCATTGAAATCATAGCGCTCATAAACCAAATGATGCCAATCATTGGTCAAATGGAAGAAAAAAACGGCAGTGGGGATCGCGAACAACAACAGCGCTAATCGTTTGCGATACGTTGCTGCCGTTCCGGTAAATTGGATGACCTGAAAAAGCCAGAGGGTCGTAACGAAGGGAATGCCCAAATATTCGATATGTAGCGACAGCTTAACCTCATCCAGGTTTCGACTCAGTACCTCAAACGCATAGCCAAGCGCATAGAAAGCCGCCGCCACCATGATCAAAATCATAGTTTTGGCAACAGGCACATGACGTTTCCGATAACACACAAAAGAGACGAACACCATCAGCGCCGTTGCGAGAAAAAGCGTAATCGCCATAACTTGTCGAGTGTCCACGGTTTCGTCTCCCTTGAATGAAGTGCATGCTGACTTCCAACGCCTGCATGACGGTTCAGCATAAATCTGATTACATACAGAATATCATTTTCTCTGTCAATTCTTGCTTCAACTTTATATTTAATCTCCAGATCGAAATAATCGAGCGCATTCCATTAGTAGCAGAGGGTATAAACGCCTACTTTTCATCGATTTCCCTTTCTGCCTTACATATTTATTATCGTTTGAACTTGGGAACATAGTGATACCTTTTCGCAAAAACCGCAAAAAAAAAGCCCACGTCTCGTTGTGAGAATGTGAGCTTTTTCCCTAGCAATCCGTTATCTATATGATTCGAATGCACTAGATTCAGCCGTTCTGCGTTCGACCTCCCTTCAATTCGCCACCTGCACATTCCGCTCCGCAAAAACGCGCTTGGCCACAAAAATCGCATTCAAGGCCCTTGGAAAACCAGCATACGGAACGCAGTGGGTGATGGCTTCAATCACCTCTTTTGGAGTAAGCCCCACGTTGAGAGCTGCGTTGATGTGGACATGGAGCTGCGGTTCGCAGCCTCCTTGGGTCGCAAGCGAAGCAATGGTAACCAGCTGCCGCTGCTTCAAGTCCAGACCCTGCCTTGGATAAATTTCACCAAAAACGAATTCCACGATATAAGAACCCAGATCAGGCGCGATGTCCTGTAAGGAATCGATCACTCGCTGCCCGCCTTCCCCATCGACCTCCATCAATTTTGCCCATCCTCGTTCAAAACGTTCGTTTGCCATTTCCGTTCCTCCCTTGCTCGTTTCCAAGATCTATTTGTAGCAACGAGACAATCGTATCGTTTCGAGTGCACTCTAAGGCAAGAGCTTTTATGCTATAATAGGTCTATGGAAATGGAAAAATTCACAATTCAACAAATATCGACGATGACAGGACTTTCGGTGCATACACTGCGCTATTATGAGAAAATCGGGCTGCTTTCCGGAGTCGACCGCGACGCAAACGGCTATCGCCGGTATACGAAAGCCGACCTGTCCTGGCTGCAATTTATCATGCGGCTACGCGCAACAGGCATGCCGATCAGCGAGATGAAGGAGTTTTCCGACCTGCGTAGCCAAGGGGATCCAACGATCAGCGCACGGCGGGCGTTATTGGAGACACATCGCAAAAACGTCTTGAACCAAATCAGTGACTTGCAGGAAAACCTTGTGAGCATTGAAGAGAAGATCGTCTATTACAAGGAGTTGGAGGGAGTGCCTCAGCAATCAACGAGTGGCAACCAGTAATACATAGTTCAAAATTCTTCTAACGCAATAAACGGAGTGTGAAGTGGCAATGGCAGCAGGAACGATTGAAGCAAACAAAGAGATTTTGCAGAAGATTTTTTCCGAGGATTTTTGGTTTCTCATCCCGGAATATCAGCGGTCATATGTATGGCAAACGGACAATCTGACCGAGCTGGTCGATGACTTGTATTTCGCTTTTGAAAACAAGCCCGAGAATGATTATTTCCTCGGTTCATTGGTTTTGAAAAAACTGAAGGAAAGCTCGTTCCCCGAGTATGAAGTGCTGGATGGCCAGCAGCGGTTAACGACGTTTTTTCTCATGATGGCAGTCCTGAGGGATACCATCGACACCCCGCAATACAAGAGTACGCTCCAGAAAAAAATCTTTCAGGAAGAAAGCCCGCTCGAAAACATTCCTTCCCGTACGAGACTGACCTATAAAATCCGGGACAGCGTGGAAGATTTCATCCAGCAATTCGTGATCAAACCGGAAGGCACAACCGATGCCGCTGCGCTGCAATCCCACTTGGAGAGCGACAACGTATCGATCGCCAATATGGCGAACGCGATTCTCGTTTTACGCGAGGAAATGCTGCAGATCAAACAAGCTCACGGCCTGGAAGAGTTCGTCAAATTCATCTTCAACAAAGCGCTGTTCATTTATGTGTCGACAGAAAATACGGAAGATGCGTTCCGCTTGTTCACCATTTTGAATAATCGCGGAATTCCGCTGACGAACGCCGACATCCTGAAATCACAAAACATCGGCGTGCTGCCGACGGAAAAGGAAAAAAACAAGCACGCAAAAATTTGGGAAGAAATCGAAGGCAAGCACGGCGATGATTTCGATCGTTTCCTGCAATTCATCCGCACCATCCTCGTACAGGAAAAAGCCCGGGCGAACTTGCTGGAAGAGTTCAACGAGAAAATCTACCAAGTCAAGCCGCCTCAAACCCCTCGCCTCCAATTGGGCAAGGAGACTATCGATTTTATCCATCGGTATAATGAGATTTATGAAGAGATCATCGAGCTGCAAAACGCCAATCTCAGTAACAGCTTCAAAAATTTGCTGACGATCATGAAAATCGGGTTGCGCTCGGAAGACTGGATTCCGCCGCTGATGCACTATTACGCCAAATTCGGCACGAAAGAGCTGGAGCACTTCCTGAAGAAACTAGAGTACAAGTTCACCGGCGACTGGGTTTGCGGGATCACACCGACAATTCGCCAGGATGCGATGAACAGCATTTTGAAAATGATCGACCAAACCCCAGCGGACCAGCCCGACCAATTGCTGGCGAAAGACCAGCTCTTTGAGATCGACGTGGAAGAATTCGCCCGTACGATCGACGGAAACATTTACAAAAAGCAATATGCGCGGCACCTGCTGCTGAAGGTCGAGTATTTATCCGGCGACAATACCGTTCACTTGTCGAACTACCAATACATCACGGCTGAACATGTTTTGCCGCAAAACCCGCCGGATAACAGCCAGTGGACACGCGATTTCACTGAGGATGAACGGAACCAATGGGTGAACAAGATCGCCAATCTGGTTCTGATCAGCCAGAAGAAAAACAGCGCGCTAAGCAACCAAGATTTTGAGCAGAAGAAGAAAACCTATCTGTCAAAGCGGATCGATGCCTTCCACGCCAATAAAGTATTTATCGAGCAGCATACCAAATGGACCCCGATCGTTTTGCAAGACCGCCAAGTCCAATTGATTGCCTTGCTGGCAAAACCACAGTAAAATCCAAAAGGGAGCTGCACAAGCTGCTCCCCTTTTTTTCTTATTCGTCCGGCCTCTATCCCCCTCGTTCCCTGTTCGACAGTGTACGACAGTTGTAAAAAAAGGATATCGACAACCTTTGCCGAAATAGTCCTTGATTCCTAATCCCTTATTCCTACATACTTTCCAGTCAGAGAGGAGAAGCAAGCGTGCAACAGCGTACGACAAGACCGACACCCACTCAACCCAACCGTTCCACCCCTCCCCAGGCCAATCGGGCACCAGGCAATCAGGCAAAGCCAACAAGCAATCCGCCAAACGGAACAGGCACGGCTAACGCTGTTGTTTGCCGTAAATGCAAGTCACCGCAAATCGTCGCCAACAAAAGAGGCTACAGCTTTGCCAACATGTTCAAAACCCTTGGCTGGATGGCATTGCTTCCTCTTTTGGTGCTGGTGATTGGTGTTTTTGGAACAACCTATTTGATGTTCAATAGCGGTTCTTCCATTCATGAAGGTCTTATCGCATTCATCGCTATCATTTGCTGGATTTCGCTTAGTTTATCGTTGCCGGTAAGCATCCTTGTCGGGTTTGTCGGAAGAAATGAAATCGTCAACGGCTGTATGAACTGCGGCTTTAAGTGGACACCTGCTATGAAAAAGAAATAGAAATGAGGGGCTCTCTTTTTGATAGAAAGCCCCTCATTCCTTTGCAAGTCCAATCCTGTCGCTGATTTCACAACCGCCCCACGAACTTACACGCTACTTCTTCTGCCGCCGATACAAATCCATCGTTTTATAGCCTTCGCCCAAAACCGACTCCATTTCCGCCAAGCGCTTCTCTTGCGTCTCTTTTTTCTTGGCGCTAAACACATAACGTGCCCAGTCTTTTTGGTAGCCCGGCGTCAACCCGTTGTATTTGTCGAGTGTCTCCTTGTTCCGTTCCTGGAAAAATGCTTTTATATCTTCCACGTGCTCGATATAATCATCCACACATTGACTCTTTGGCGCAGCAGTTGCTGCCTTTTTCGCTTTCTTTCCCTCTGCTTTCAGGCCGATGATGGTAAACACATCATTTAGACTCACCATTTTGGCGAACTTTAAGATGCTGTCTTGAATATATCCGTCCTCATCGACAGGCACGCTTTGAAAGAAGCTGTCCCGCTCGATATATTGTTCGTATTGCGGATTGTTCTTTTTTGGATATGCAAAGTAGACGTATCCTTTTTCCGCCACAAGCTGTTTTTCGATGATCATCTGAATGTTGCTAGTGAATTCCTCTAGCTGGAAAACGAACAGCACGATCACGTCATACTTATCGTTAGTAATCGTAGTGTCGTACTCGATCTCGTCAAAGTCGGTAACATCGGCCGGTTTATTGAGAATGAGCTTTGCCGGATGCTTGCGTAGATTCAGCTTGTCGACGATGGTCTTTTCCGAATTCATGCTCCACGTCCTCCTCAGGTGTTCGTTGCGTTACCCCTATCATATCCCACCCGAGGACTGCATGAAAGCAGCATGAAAAAGCTCTCTAAAATTGAATCTTTCCCACATAGGTGCAAATCCCGGTAATGACCGCCGCGATCAGGAAGATCGTGAAAAACCACTTGGTAAATCGAAGGCTCACCCAAGACCCTTCCCACCATGCCGTCCAATAAATAATTCCCCCGAGTAAAAGAACACTGATAAACGCAATGAACGCGTTATACATATTTCATCCCCAAACCTCTCTATCGTTTTTCACACTGAGCTATGTTTTGCTGGTAAAAGAATAGCCCACTTTCTTTCTATTTTCTATCTCCATAAAGGGGGATTTTTGGACAGTGTTACTCATTACCCAAAAAGAAAAAGCCCCGTTAGCCACGGGGAAGACCTTTTCTGTTAATATGATTCCTCATCATTAGCCTAAAAAGGCAATCGAGCGTTTGACTTTCTTTGCAAATGCAACGGGATTATCGATCGACTCCCAGTGAATATACATCAGACGTGGGTTCTCAAACAACCAGTGATTATGGACGGCTGTCACTTTGATCCCGTTCTTGCGGAGATTGGACAACAATCGATTCACTTGGTTCTGGAAGAGAGCCGTTTCCCCTAAACACAGTGCGCGGCCTTTACTGTCCAACGATTCAAATGAGAACAGCTGATAACGTACCAATGGAGATGTGGTACGTCTACCTAAAATCGCTGCATTAAACTTCCTGTTTCTACTAACAAAACAAACCGGACCTTTTGTAATTTCATGCTCGGTTCCACCTAAAATAGTTGAAAATTGGTTGCATAGTCTTCTAAATTGGGGACTTGCTTTCGCGTGTGCAGCCATACAAAACCAGCCTTTCGTTATAAGATAATCATTCCGCTTTTTTGCTCTACTGCATTAGCCCAGGAATGCAATCGATTCTTTGGTTTTTCTCGCAAACACAATCGGATTCTCAATGGCCTCCCAATGCAAGTATAGTAAGCGAGGATTTTCTTTGAGCCAGTGATTATGAACCGCAGTTACTTTTATCCCCCGTTTGCGAAGATTCGACATCAAGCGATTCACTTGATTTTGATGGCAGGCAGTCTCCCCCAAACAAAGCGCCCGGCCAGACTTATCCAGAGATTCAAACGAAAACATTTGCATTTGAACCAAAGGAGAGTTCGTTTTTCTGCCCAGTATCGTCTCCTTTATGTTCTTCATTCGCATGACAAAACAGACCGGACCTTCATCAACCTCAGATTCCCCACCTAGGATTTTGCCAAATTGGGTACAAAGCCGTTTGAATCGCGGGCTTACCTTCACATGTTCTGCCATATAAATCCTCCTTTGACCATATTCGGACTATCTTATGTTCAAAGAGGAGAAGGGTCTTGGACGAAACACCGATGATAGGAGAACAAAAATGGAGTGTGGCTTTTCCGGTCGTTGTAGCTAAACAAAAGAAAAAACCGAGTGAAACTCAGGGCAACTGCCTGAGTCTCGTCGGCTTTGGAGTAAACTTATATGGAGACGATAGCATTCTATTCTCGCTAGGTACATTTACAGTATCCTAGGCTATAATCAAAGTAAGTCTTTAAATATAGGAGGATCGAGCAATGGAAATTCTTATGATTTCGGTGTTGGCAGGTTCCGCAGTTTTATTGACGGTTAGTGCTGTAATGAATCATCAGACACTAAAATTATTGAGAAAGAAATAAGAGCGGGGCTAAAAATAACATTAACCCTCAAAGCCTGGCTTTGTTTGCCAAGATTCAATCATTGCTACAATTTCATCTTAGTCACTTGTTTGAATAGAGTGAATGGGTTCATCCCATTGATAATCACGAACAATAACAAGCCTAAAGCTTCCCTCTGAACAAAAATCAGGATACCACCCTAAATCAACGATTATTCTTGAGCGCTTGTTTTCTACTTGCAATAAATCCTGTTTAAAGTTGAACCAAATTTCCTCATCATCTTCTTTAATCCTGTTCGGGTCAATTTCCGTAAAATCGTTTAATTTCACGTTCCAACCTGAAGGAATCCGTAATGATTGTAATCGTGGATTGTTCACTTATTGCTCCCCCGTGCTATCAAAATAAAATTCTCCATTTCTCTCCTTACGTCTGTCTTCTAGCCCTGTTTAGACTGCCCAACCCAAATATCCCCGACCTTAATTTTATACAATTCATCCTTACCATAGCTCACCTCAACAGTCTCCGATTTGTACGCTCTTCTCTTTAAAGTCTCAACCTGTTTTTCCGTCTTAAAGCCTAATTGAATGTCTTCTAGAATATCTGAAATCCAGTAGTTATCAGAGTCAATATGAAGCTCCCATAAAAATTGCCCTAGGATTTCTTGATTACCCAGCGCTTTATATGGGAATTCCTTTACTTCGTTACTTTTATCGAACACATTATCGTAGTTATGCAAACAATCTCGAATCGCTACTACAATTTGAGAGTTGATGAAGTTTGGATGATAGAGCCAAATCTTGAGATAGAAAGGTTCATTTAGCCGGCTAAGTTCTCTATACCATGAATGATATACCTCAATCATGGATTCCAAGAGTAACCTAGAATACCAAAGGGGCGGATTGCGCCTGACAAGTCTATAAAACGGGTCAATCCATAGCTTTACATAATCTCTTTGATTATCTTTCAATTGGTCAATGTCTAAATGAAGAAAGCGTAATCTCCATTGATCGAGCTGTAAAAATATAACCCTTCCATTCATTTTGGAAGAGTTTTTTCACCGATGTATCTTGTTTTAATTTTCCTGACCAACAACGCGACATTCCCCACGTGGAGATATTCGCAGATACCAACAGTTTAACACCTTACATGTTTGCGTTTGAAACCAAGCTGGTTTTTATCTACTGCCTTTTGAATATTTACGGAAGCGAGCAAGAAACTGCTTGTTCCCTTGTTTTGTTTCACTTCTACTGGCCCTACTGCCTTTGCGGTCTCAACCGCCTTATCATGGAGCGGCAAATAGGATACCCCCACGGTGTAAATAAAATGATTCATCGCGTATTTAGCGCGTTGGGGGGATTCGTGAATCGTATTTTTTACCATTTCAAGCATATTGGCAATTTTACTCTCTGAAAATTCACGATCCTGGCGATTACCCAAAAGCCAGCAGTAACAACTCCAGCCCGCTGACATTCTCAACTCTTCGCCGCTTGCGATCCATCTATCGGCAACCTCTTGTGCAATATCTGTTTCTGCCAAGGTTACGGCAACCACATAATCGGACAGCATATAAAAATAAGCTGCATCTATCCAGCGCTCAAAATCCGCCTCAGTCATTGTTTTTGGGTCTGCAATGATGCCGGCAAAGTACATGGCGTCATAGTTCCCTGTGGCGTAAAGCTGCTCAGCCAAAGATTGATTGATTTTGATTTTCTTGACAAGGGGCTTCATAGCGCCTGTCGCCACGCCAAAAAGCGGTTCGTGCGCACCATTGGATACGTACATTTTCTTGAGTCGTTCCTTACCGAGAGCTTCAAGCTCCTGCATGACCGTTTCTACATTCACTGTTTCATACTCCCTTCTTTTTTGGGGATTTTACCTTAAGATGAGAGCCATCAAATCAGTAGCGGAAATACGTGATATTGATTTCTGACAGCTATAGAAACCTTATTGCGTATCGTATCATAGCTGGAGGAATCCACAAAGCGAAAGAGCAGACCACACTACAAGGCTGCTCTAAAAGAGTTATTTTACTAGCAACGCCACATTCTTCACATGTATAGAATAAGTAAAATTGACACAAAGGAGTATCAAAACTATAAGTAGAATACAAAATAACAAATTAAGGAATAAAAAATCAGGAGGGTATCATGGGAAGATTAGTTCATTTCGAAATTCATGTAGATGACATGGGGCGTGCTAAAAAGTTTTATGGAGAAGTATTTGGGTGGGCATTTGAAGATTGGAGTGAATATGCTGGAATGCCCTATTTTGGTGCTGTGACTGGCGATGCAAACGAGCCTGGAATTAACGGAGCTTTGATGCAACGTCAAGGCGCTTCCCCAGAACCTGGCCAGTCTTTGAATGGTTATGCCTGTACAATGGGAGTGGAAGATTACGATTCAACTGAAGCAAAAATACTAAAAAATGGAGGCAAGGTCGCCCTTCCAAAGTATGCTCTGCCTGGAATGGCGTGGCAAGGATATTATATTGATACCGAAGGCAATATTTTTGGTATTCATCAGCCAGATGTGAACGCTAAATAGAATCTTTTTATTAATTTAGGATGAATGGTGTTGAACATTATCACCAATTCAACACCAATTCACCACCACTTTTTGCTGTAATAAATATGCACCCTGGCTCCGCTCAGAGCAGATGCATCTTTGCTTCCGCCTCGTCCCACGGCACCGAGTAGCCAGCCCCCTTTGCACAGAAGATCGAGGAGGAGGTATAGAGAGGGTCTGCTTCCTTGATGTAACCTTTCCTTCCGATCACTTCCTCCGCATTATGGCAGCGGTCGTAGCCGCCAAACACGCAGCGGATGCTGCCTCGTCCATGTGTGAAGGAAGCGAACTCGGTGCTGTAGTTCATGAATGTCGACACAGGCACCCTTCCTGTAATGACCACATGCGTATCCGACATCTGCGGAGGCTCGAACGCACCTGAGGCGCGCTGAATATCAGACAGCACTCTCCCCATCTCGTCAATTCCCACCCTGATTTTGAAGTCATAATAGGGTTCTAACAGCAGGTTATCCGCTTTCTCCAGCCCCTGCCTCAGCGCGCGGAAGGCTGCCTCACGGAAGTCGCCCCCATGGGTATGTTCGTTATGCGCCCTGCCTTTTAACAGCGTGATCTTCATATCCGTGATCGGCATGCCTGTCAGTAGCCCATGATGCTCCCGTTCGTAGAGATGAGACCGGATCAGATTCTGATAGCTAAAACTTAGGTCATCAGGATGACATAAGCTAGCAAAGTGGATCCCGCTGCCTCGCTCGCCCGGTTCAATCAGGAGGTGCACTTCCGCATAATGCCTGAGCGGTTCGAAGTGTCCATAACCCGTCACAGCAGACTGTATCGTTTCTTTATACAAGATTTCCGGTTGGCCGAAAGAGACAACGAAACCGAAGCGCTCCTTCACTAGCTGCTCCAGCACTTCTAACTGAATCAGACCCATAACGCGAATGTGAATCTCTTGCAGACTCTCTTCCCAAACCACATTCAGAGACGGATCCTCCGCATTCAGAATGCGAAACGCACCGAGTACTTGCTGCACGTGAAGCGGACCTTCGAATTGTACTTTCGACTGTAGCGTCGGCTCGGTCTCGTAAGCCAACTTGTCTGAATATAGCCCCAAGCCTTGTCCAGCCTCGGCCTCGGATAAGCCAGCGACTGCGAACAGATCGCCGGCTGCCACTTGTTCAACCGCCTGCATTTTGCTGCCGTTAAACAATAAGATCTGTGTAATCTTCTCTTCGTATCGAATTCCGCCGCTCTCATATGCGAGCAACTCTCGGACCTTCAGCGTGCCGCTCAGCGCTTTGACGAACGTTAGCCTCTGCCCGTTTGTGGCGTGTCGAATTTTATAAACTCGCCCCCCGAACGGACCCGTTTCGTCATAAGATGATGTCGTCAACAGGTGCAGTTGATCCAAGAATTCCATAACTCCCTCATCCTGGAGCGCCGAGCCGTAGGCGCAGGGAAAGAGACGACCCTCTCGTATTATCTCCTGCAGGGCGCCCAGCCAAAACATTGGATCATCCCTTCCCTCCAGGAACGCTTCTAGCAAAGACTCATCCCGTTCCGCCATCATCTCCCGTAGCCTCTCACCGACGATACCGTTGGAGAAGTTATCCATGATGGTACAAACATCTCCGGTCAACTGACGGCGTATCTCCTCCTCCGTTCTGTTTGCATCCGCCCCGATACGATCTGTTTTATTGATGAAGAAGAACGTCGGAATCCGATGTTTGCGTAGCATGTTCCAGACTGTCTCGGTATGACCTTGGACGCCTTCTACAGCACTGACAATCACGATAGCGTAATCCATTACCCTGATCGCCCGTTCCATCTCGGAGGAAAAATCGACATGTCCAGGCGTGTCGATCAAATAATAAACGTCGCCCTTATCGTGCATAACCGCCTGATCCGCGAACACTGTAATGCCCCTTGCCCGCTCGATGCCGTGGCTGTCCAGAAAGGCATCCTGATGATCCACTCTGCCACGCGACCGGATGCTGTTCGTATGGTATAGTAGCTGTTCCGCAAAAGTCGTCTTGCCCGCATCCACATGAGCAAACAACCCGATCGTTAGACGCTTCATGTTATCCCTCTTCCGTTGCTTCTCGGCTAGATTTTCTTTTCTCATTAAAACATAAGAAGTGAGAGGAAGAATAGGGTTGCTAAGGAGGGATTGATTGGTGAGGGGCATAGACCCGGAGCTTGTATCTTAAATTTTAACGCCCCCCACTCCCACGCGTTCTTACGATGCCGGTTAAAATAAAGTCTTGATACAAGAGCAGGGGAAAGCCCCTTTTGAAGCTGAGAAAAAGCCGAGGAAAAACAGGAGGGAACACCTGAATTTCGCTCGGCTCGTAGGCAAACTTTTAATGCTTTTGTACGACTATTTAGGCTTTATATTATTACTCTCCCCCGCTAAACGGTTTTTTGTTTTCTTGAAGTAATTCTTTTATGGCAGCTAACTCATTTCTAACTTCGCTTCGAAACTCAGCAAAATTCGCCTCAATTCTATGCAAATGTTCTTGCATGTCATCAATTTCCTGTTCGGCTCTATAATTTATCGCAAAATCAATAATTGTTTCTTTCTTGTCTCTTGCAGCTTGCCGGTTTTGACTCATCATAATTATAGGAGCTTGGAATCCAGCAAGAAATGATAGCACTAAATTTAAGAGAATAAATGGCGGTTCATCAAAATGAATGATTTTCGTGAAGGATAGCGTGTTAACAACGATCCATACGAGCAATATCGCAAAAAATATGATAATAAAGTTCCAACTGCCGCCAAATGCCGCTATTTTATCGGCCAATTTATCAGACCATTTTGTTGACTTTATGTACTCTTCATTTAAATGCTCATGTATTTGTTTCTCAAACTCAACTACTAATTGATCTACTCTTTTACCATAATCCTTTACTTCCTTTTGAGAATTGTTTTGGTCATTCATTTTTTTCAAAATGCTCCTTTCTAATGGATTTCAGCCTTTCTAAAATTATTAACGATTACTTATTATCTTTTCAAATGTTTTCTAACTTGATCTGAAAAAACCGATATCTGATCGGATATTTACAATCGTAAAAAATGGATTATTGCACAAACAAAGAAAGAAACCAATTCATACGATAGTAACGTTCTTATCGTTTTCCATTGATCAATTAGGAGGGGTAAGATGGCGAGAACTAGACGCTTTCAAATACCAAAGAAAATGTTCTGGGAGGCATACAAACAATCAGAAAAAACCAAAGTAGTAGGCGTAGATGGTCAGACAATCCAGTACTATAAGCGAAATCGAATAAAACTAGTACAGGAACAGTGGGATCAGCTGACCTCCGGCAATTATATTCCTTCCCCTGTTCGCCGGGCCTTTATCCCCAAGAAAAAGGGGGGACGGAGGCCTATAGGCATTCCAACTGTGAAAGATTTTATTGTACAAACTGTACTAAAGAACAATCTGTCTCCTAAATTAGAGGTTCTCTTTCATCCAAGCTCTTTTGGGTATAAGCAAAATTCGCGGGCACGGGAAGACGCTATACGAATGGCCGGAAATCGGTGTTTACGATATGATTGGGCGCTTGTACTGGATATTAAGCAATTTGGAGATAACATTGACCATCAGTTACTTATGAATATGTTAAAGAAACACATACAGAATAAATGGGTATTGCTATACACACACCGAATGATGAAAGCACCTGTACAAACGAGAACTGGGGCTTTAATCAAACCAGAGAAGGGGCTCGCACAAGGCAGCAAGCTTAACTTTTTACTGGGCAACTTTTATTTGCACAATATTTTTGATGAGTGGATGCAAAAGAATCATCCCGAAATTCCATTCGAACGTTACACTGATGATATAATTTGTCATTGTAAAAGTGAATCCATCGCGAAAAGGTTACTTTCCCAAATCCAAGAAAGATTAGGAAATTACAAGCTTGTCACCAATCCAGAAAAAACGAAAATTGTTTATTGTAAAGATGCTGCCCGAAAACGGAACTATGCAAACGTGTCTTTCGATTTTTTAGGGGCCACTTTTTGTTCACGTAAAATGAAAACCAAATCTGGAAATGCGATTGCTCGCTTTATGCCTAAGATACGATTTTGAGTTGGGAGTAGCAATTAAGAGAGCTTCACCTGTTGGAACGATTTGCTTTCCTTTTGTCACCGTTTGGAGCTGACGATGGCAGATATCAATCATTTTGGTCGTGTAAATGAGCTTGCGAGTCTCTGGCTGATAGTTAAAAGATCGTACCCTAGTGTTATTGACCCGATTTCATACAAAAGTAAAAACTGCCTAATCCTGTTTGGCTATAAGGATTAGGCAGTTTTTTATAGTGAGCTTTTTATTGATTGTCGATTGCGCAGTTAAAAGCTATCTCTGATATTATCCGGGTAGGTCTGCCCAATGATCATTCTCCTTTCAAGCCTACACGGATAACCTTCTTCGCATAGTCAATATGTTCATGGTCTAACTTCACTTCCACACGTCCCCTGCGGCGTGCTTCACGCCATAGAAGGAGCTCTTCCTCATTTTCCAGCTTCAATTCGGATATCTCCAAGGCACGGTCGAAAATATAATTTGATGTAAAAGCAATACTCTGGACCCCATGACCACTTGGTAGAATCACTTGCTCTCTTGCTACCCACTCTTCAATTTCGAACACAACATAAAGTTTATCGGGAGGATTGTGTTTTGAGGGAATTACCGTGATTTCACCACGCTTCACAATTTTCCAGTCCCTGATTTTCCCGTAATACTTCACGCCAACGATTTCTTTGGTCTGACCAAAGAACTTTTTCGACTGATACAACGCAACATACTCTAGTTGTGTTAGCAGCTTGTGATTCGTGATATTCTCCAGTGGCGTATGGTAAAATTTATGGTGCAACGCAATTTCCAACTGCTCCTCGCGACTCATGCAGCCAACCAATACATTCTTCTTGCTGTACTTGTTATCGTAATACTCCTTCGATCCTTTGGGCCGGACAGCGCGCTCATAAGCATTCTCCGGACTATCCAAAATAATCTCGTCCAGAAACTCTTCTACCAATTTTGTAGATCCAGGCATAAACGGAAATGCCCCGACATTAACTTCCTTGATGCTTTTGTAAAAATGGTGTTTCTTGTACTTCTCCTCATCCGGGTAAGGAAACAACACATAGGCCCCGAACATCGTTCTCTCGAATCGCCCTGAGTCCTTTTCTTCATGTACGATAGCATCTCGGTATCGATGCATCGTGTTGATGTCATCCTCCTCCGGTCCCGGTAATCCATCGTATATCTTATGATAAGAAGTCCCCGGTTCAGCTGGGTTCAATCGATACTTCGCGTCAAACACGTACTTATACTCCGTTGACGTTTCCAGCTTTCTCAACGTAAGAACGTTATCTGGCTTCTGCGCAAGTGTTGGTCCTCGATGCAACTGGTTGTAGTTTAATTCAAAAATTTCCCCGTTATGAGGATTGCGATATGTAACCGTCGATTTGGCAGATTTCTTTAATGTAACGAAGATTCCACTGTAATCTAGCTTTATAATGTCTTGACTTACTAACTCATATTTCTGACCTAGCAACTGATGTATCTTTAGGAAACACCAATATTCATACAAAGTGGCAAGATCCTTCAGGGACAACTGGAATAAGTCATCCTGGATGGCTAGGCCTTTAAGCAGCATAAGATATGACTTATACACTTCACGATATCCTGGGGCCATCTGCATGACTAGAGAAACGGACATGTTCTTCATGACCCCTACTTGTAGAAAGTCGAACTGAAGTACCCGGCGAACTTCCTTCTGCATGTGAGTCATCGTTTGAGCCAGAACAGGGTCCTGTAGTCTCTTCCGTTTCTTCAATAGTACCCATAAGTCTTTCAACTTTCGCTCAATGCTGAGGAGCACCCAACTAACGAATCGGTTTTCATGCGAATCATAATTAACAATTCTATGTGTGTCCCATACATGAGTTGGAGTAAATCGTTCGCCTCGAACATGAACGATGCCATTTTCATGATCTTTGATCAGCGATTGTGGATTTCTACTCAAATATTTCAAGGTTTTATGGTTGATCTTCTTTGCTCTTTCAGCAGGGACGATGCGTTGATCTTGTTGCAGTCTCGTGTGAGGAGAACCTTTAATCCGCTGGACACTGTTTATTAATTGATCAAAAAGATAGCGTAATATGGTGTAAAATTCCGTCAAGCTCTGCTGTTCTGTCTCTTTGAGACCAGTTAATTGATACGTTTTGCGAAGGAAATCGAACGTTAGGTTATGAATCTGCTTGTTAACATCTTGTAGGATGGTATGATAATCCCTCTTGTAATCCATTTTCACCGGGAAAATTTCCAGCCTTAGCTTCAATAGCGTCAGGCTATCTGAGTGAAGCTCCAGCTCCGTATATCCGATCTCATTTTGAAAATTTAAATTCCCCGATAAAATACGATCTCCTTTTGGTACAATCGCTTCGCGCAACGCGTAATTCTCATGGTAAAAGGTTAATTCTATATCCTTCTTCTTCTGGATCAATAGATTATACGTCTGCGTTTCATAGAAGATTGGAAAACAGGCTTGTTGGTTCTGCCAAGGTTCTAGCTCTCCCGTTATAGGATTAAAAACAGCTATGGATAGAACCCTCAATTGTTCCGAGTAAGAAGACACATGAAGATCAGCCTGCTCCCATTCCCTCCCCTCAGTTCGATGCAATTGAAGCATATCTACTGTTGGATGGTACGGTTTCCCTTCCAGGTAGAGATCGAACAGATTCGTTTCGATGCGTAGAAGGTTTACGCTTTTCTTAAGAGACCCAGAATGAAGTGAATCCGTCATGATCGAGCCTCCGTAGCATATAGATGAGCTTCTGAGCCGTTTGAGGATATTTCACGTTATTTTCTTTTCTTAGTTTTTTCCATTCCTGCTCGATATCTCTTTCACCCTCCACGTATGCTTTGCTATTTGAGGTGAATCCGTTTAAAGAAAACACCAAGAGTTCTATAATTACCTTTTTAACTCCTGAGTGATTGCCTTGGATTCGGGGGAGGATTTTTTGCAAAATCTGAAAATCCATTGCCTCTTCAACCGTCATTAAGGAATATCGCTCGTTGTAGATCAAGTAGAAACAGATCGAATCTCTGACACGGAAGCCAACATGAGCATGAATACTTTCTAAAATCGTATTGATCTTGACCAACTGATTAACCGTATCATGGATTAAATCTTTATACTCTGCGTATGCATCCTTTAACTGTAAGTAGTTACTGGTTAAAAAACGTGCCGTAGGATACAGCGATTCTATTTCCACTTCTGGCGTTACAGCCGCTTCTTCTAAGCCTATAAAATTATCGAGTTCGATATAGTTGAATTCGATGGTATTGGCCCGGTCTAGTACCTTTTTGCTAAAAGGATGCGTCGTTTCATCCATGTTTACGGTACCGATGAAGAATACATTTTCAGGAATGCCAATATTGCGTCCAACCTGTTCTTCTCCCACTACGGTATCTGTAACAATTCGCTCTTCTTGCCACCGTTGCGTTTCTAAGATGCTAAGTAAATCACTGAAATAATGCTCTACTCTCGCAAGATTCATCTCATCCAAACAAACAAAATATGGCTTTTGTTGATTTTCTTGCGCAGATGCTTCTTCAAGCGCATAGGTCAATTTGCCTCGACGAAATGTTCCGCTGAGATCCTTATAACCGATTAAATCGGAAGGATCGCTCCAATCCGGTCTAACGGGAATCAGTGTGAACCGGCCATTTGCTTCTGTTGCGCCAAGTGCTTCTGCAAATTTCTGAACGAGCTTCGTTTTTCCTGTGCCAGATATCCCAGCCAGGATTACGAATGGCTTCGTCTTTAAAGATAAGTAAAAGTTCTCAATCATAAGATCCGGATAAGTGAAGCCTTGCTGCTGAATATAGCTTTTCACGCTTTGGATATGGGCGCTCGTCTCCTCATCAGTAAGGGTCACAAGTTCCACCTCCTGCTCCACATCTTCCACCTCGGAAAGTAACGTAAATTCCGGCCATGGCGTATCTTTCGATTTGTTCTGGATTACACTTAACCCCTGTAACGTAAACGGGAACAGGTAGCCTTGATTAACGCCGCCCTTTCTGTTAATCGGACCCTTTGTAATATGTAGTTGAAGTAAATCTTGGGATATAGCTGTTAATTGTATTGGTGGATTCAACTCATGGTACTCGGTAACGACCAGGCGCCCCTGCTCATCCCACTGTTGATCGGATAAACTCTGCGGCTTCGGTTGCTCAACCGCTGCTTCCTGAACCTGACTAACAGCCCGCAAAGCACCATTAGAATAATGGAGGACAATGTCGTTTACCCTGACATCCTTCATCGTCTCCCAATGATGTGGAGTCTTTCCGCTACTATCTTTGAGTGGCGCCCACAGTACACTCTCTTGTTTCTGGACAGAAAAAGACGTCCCTTGACATACCCACCAAATAGCTGGTTGATTTTCAGGGATTGGGACGTCGTTTGTGATCAATTTCAGCTCATACACAAACGGTTGATCCGTGGCGTAAAACTCTACGTATTCCGCAAATTGCTCTGGAACCGTTATTGGATTTTTTGTACTTGCCGCCTGGCTACGTTTATGGAACAAATAATTGTATGTAGAACGAAATTTGGCAATCATGTAATCCTTAAGCTCTGTGTTACTGTCATACCTGATTTGCAATGCTTCTCTAAGTTGCTTTTTTTGATTGATACGGCTTAAGTTACATTCAAACTGACTTCCTTCAATAGTGAGAAGGGCTTTTTTACTTTGTCCTAAAGGAATCTCGATGTTTTGATTTGCTGTGTCAAAATCTTCGTGAAAGTCCATCGGGATATGCGTACCATACTCAAATATAGACCAATCGATTTGCTTACGTCCTATTAGGTTGGGAATGGTGTCATCTTTCCACCAGCTGCGGTTTTTTTTGATCATTGGATTACCTGCCTATTTGCTTGAATTGTTCAATTTTTTGAGGTTCAAATATATGGATAAATTATAGTATATTTGGCTTGATAAGAGCAGATATATCGTTGGCGGTTTGATTACCTTTATCAAGTCAGACCTCACCAAAGAAATTCGTTAATACAGTGATTGATGAAAAGATCGTTAACGGTTCTTGTCCTAATTCGAACATAATTTCCCGACCTCAAATGAAAAAGGCTAAACCCATATGGTTTAGCCTTTTGTGTATCATTTACTTCAAAGTCAACCTCGCCACCGACTCCACACGTGTCGATTACGTAAAGTAAATACCTGATTCGTGCTAGACTAAGCTCAATCCCGAATCGGCATCCTTAACTCAGCTTCATTCTTATTCTCATGATTTAACGGCATATTCCATAGTAGCTGTATCCAGCATAGATTTCCAATTGGCAAAACCCGTCTCTCTTACAACATACCGATCAAAAAGTTCGTCAGGAATGTTATTGATATCTTCTTGAGTCGTTACTTGAAAGTTGCCTTTCTCTAAAAACTCTCCAAAACTCTTAAAGTTGGAATGCTTACTCATGAATGATTCATTAAACAACTCGTCTAATGAAATATGATCCGGATCTTTTTGAATCGTTTTCTGTCCTTGTAACTCTTTCAGCAGATCCTCAAATGACATTGGCTTATGTTTCCTCAAATTACCACTCCCAAATCTGTTTTATCGATTCCCACCTAGCTATTCGATAAGTCAGCCCCTCATTTTCAAGCCACTTCTCAAGCCTGATTTACACCTTACTTCGCAAAAAGGGGTGTGGGCTGCCCTATATGTCGGATTTGTCGCCTTTAGGATTGCTGGAAGTTGCAGCGCCATCCTGATTTTTTGTGCCTTTGCTTATATAAGGTTTGGGTGCGTTTTTTGCTCGATTGGCGCTAGCTTGCCATCTGTTCCACCCTTTTTTGTCAGTTCCCCTACCTGTTCCACCCTTGCCTTTTGCTTTACTCAAATCATCCACTCCATTATGATTCTTACTTAACTTTTAATGAAAAACACACAGCACTCTCCATGGGTTGAGACGAGAAAAGGAATCTCTAATGCTATCTGCTTGTTTTACGCACCTTTTTAAAACGCTCGGATTTGGGCTTGGGTCCCTGGTTTTCCTTGGGCCCTGGATTTGCCTTCGGTTTCAGCCTTGGGCTTGCCTTGGATTTGGCAGGTTTTGAGACTCCTGATGTCGATGGTCCTTCCACCTTTACAGGCTCTGTTGTACCCAGCATCGGATAGGGATGGTCTTTCACTTGAGGAATGGTCTTTCCGATCAATTTCTCAATATCCTTTAAATACGGAATCTCATCAGTTTCGCAAAAGGATATAGCGGTCCCGCTCAGTCCTGCTCTACCGGTACGGCCAATTCGATGAACGTAGGTTTCTGGAATATTAGGGAGGTTAAAGTTGATCACATGAGAAAGTTCCTCAATATCAATTCCTCTTGCTGCGATATCCGTCGCTACCAGTACTCGCGTTATGCCACTCCTGAAATTGCTCAATGCAGTCTGGCGGGCATTTTGAGATTTGTTTCCATGGATGGCCTGAGCGGAAATTTTCACTTTAGTCAGTTCGCGCACTACACGGTCAGCGCCATGCTTTGTACGGGTAAACACCAGTGCGGATGCAATGGATTTATCTTTTAACAGGTGGTTCAATTGGTTTTGTTTGTTTTCCTTATCTAGTAAATAAATCAATTGCTCTATCCTATCTACAGTAGAAGACACCGGCGTGATTTCTACTTTCACTGGATTAATCAGTAGCGATTTGACCATTTTGGATATTTCCGGTGGCATTGTCGCCGAGAAGAAAAGAGTTTGTCTCTTGCTGGGCATGTTTGTGATGATTTTCTTCACATCATGGATAAAGCCCATATCCAGCATTCTGTCGGCTTCATCCAGCACTAAAATTTTGACATATTGTAAATCAATACACTTTTGATTCATTAAATCGATGAGTCTGCCCGGAGTTGCAATAAGAATATCCGCACCTTGATGTAGCGACCGTTCCTGTGCTTTTTGTGAAACACCGCCAACGATAGAAATACAACGCAAATCGGTGTATTGGCTATACGCTTGTATGTTATCAGAAATTTGAAGAGCAAGTTCTCTTGTCGGCGTTAAAATCAATGAGCGAATGCGGCGTTGTGCATTGGGTCCACTGTGTTGTTCGCTTAATAGTTGGACAATCGGTACAGCAAATGCGGCCGTCTTCCCTGTTCCCGTTTGAGCGCAGCCAAATAAATCTCTTCCGGCTAACACAGCTGGGATCGCCTGTTCCTGTATGGGTGTCGGCGTAGCGTAGTTTTCTTTACTTAACGCCTTTAAAATCGAAGGTATAATTTTCAAGTCTTTAAATGTCATTTTGTCTCCTTACTTTTATTAGATGCATTCTTAATCACGTACTTTCACTATCTCTTGTAGCGTCTCCGCAAACCGTTCCTTTATCCCATAACTCACCATCATAACACAAATGAAGAAAAAAAAAGAGAAGCGGAATTTTACCGCTTCATTCATAGATGTACTCCACAGAGCTCTCATCCAATTGTGATGGCACAGTTGGATCACCATCGTCCGTTACATCAAATTCACGAACAATTTCTACGGGGAATTCCTCTATTTCATATCGGTTGTCCGCTCTTCTAACCTTCCATTTGCTTCACACTTTTTTAGTTCCATGTGTACATACAACTCGTATCCCATCATATAAGCCTCGCGCTTGAGCGTTTTTCCGTCCCGATCATAATCGACTTTTCGGATAACCCAGCCACGCCTTAACCACTCACGCAAGATCGCCAAACGAAAAAGGTAGCCGCTTAAAAATCTGATAATGAAAATTCTGCAAGTCTGCCCATTTTTGCGAAACCTCTGTAGTTCCTAGTAATTTACGGTAGCTACCAGGTTATCTCTTTTGTCATTTGAGGAAAAACGGAATTATGCAAAATGCTCATTTAGGTAAATGTAGCTTCATAGCATCACTCTCTCACTAACAACACACAGCACTCCACATGCCCCGTCCACGGGTCAATGCGGTTGTATGATCTAATCTGTTATAATCCGTTGAAGCCTTGATTTAACCAGATTTCCCACGTTAACGTTTCGTCTGTATAGGATGATTTAGGATGAATGGTGTTGAACATTATCACCAATTTAACACCAATTTACCACTACTTTTTACCTTGTTTGCTCAGACTATTCTGCCCATCATTCCTTGCATCGATTGCTATAAAATAACTTTGGAGGATAAGGATAAATAATTTTCATAATCATCTCTGGTTCCACTCATAAAACCACCGCGCTGCTTGCAACGGAACGGTTCCTAAAAAATGAGGGCCAAAGCCGGTACTCTATTGAATGTTAAAACTGGAGATAATTTTGTCATATTCCTTCAAATCGGCCGCCTGATATCGGGTCTTATCGACAAAGAACATCAGCGTAACGAAATCGGAGTCCTTTCGAACGAAGACCAACTTGCCTATTGAATCGCTCGTCTCGTAATCTATCACTTGAGCTTCGGCTCCAGCAACCTTCACATTCGTTAGCTTGTTTGCTTGAACATACTTAAACGTGCCTTTTAAAGCCGAATTGACAAACTCGCCTAAGCTCATGCCCTTGGCTGACTCTAGCCGAAAGTCCACGCCCATATAATAATTGCTGTACATTTTCCGCTTGTCCGTCAGAATAGAGGGCCTCCAATTGCCGTTAATCACGATCTGGAAGAAGTTCGCGGTCTCCCGATCAAACAAATCTACATACATGGGGCCACCAATGGTCAACTTGTTCGCCTTGCTATCAAATACAAGTTTCGAATTCAGACCGAAATAATCAGAAATGCTGCTTACTGGTACATATAAGCTTCCATTGTACTGCAATGCGTTGACACCATCGACTTCCTGTCCGTTCAATTCCACTTTGATCGAAGGATTAAAGTACGCTTTTATTTCCTTCCAGGTAGATCCCGCCAAAGCTCCGGTCGCGTTACCCAGCAAGAACACTGACGCAATAGCGCCTACCCACCATTTCTGCTTCATTTGACTTCCTCCTACATATCTAATGACAATACCCTACCATAGTTTTACAGTTATGTAGCATTTGGTAGAAAACGAATATTTCAAAATGGATGTAAAAACTCACGTCATGTATCTATACAAAACTTTCCGTTACTTGTGTATGGTTCACCGTACATGCTCTTAACTTATCCTGCCCTTTAGCGTGGAAAAAGCATCCCGTCTTAATCGACTGCCTTTTCGTTGAAATGTCGAGCTCTTGATCTCCGTTAGCGGAATGAAACATGCCGAATGATCCGAAGCGTGAATATGGTGTTATACGAAGCTCTGCTTCTATGTATTACTCAAAAGTCTCTAGTATTTCTGTTCATCTAATTTCATACATGCTTTATAAATTTGCATTACAGTTGTTCCTAAATAAAGAGACATTAGGTCAATGTTATTGTCTATGTAAGTGTTTTTACTATTTCAAGTTCTTCATTCCATAGATTAATTGGTTTGCCTAAAACCTTAATATACAAGCTCGGATGAAAAGTAATAATGTCTAAATCTATATATTCTCTGTCGAACTTACTCATGGTTTTCACTTTGGCGATATCATACGGCCCAGGCCCTTCGGGAATACATTCCCGAGTATTATTTAGATCAATATTTACTTCCTAGAAAGATAATAAACTTTCGATGATTACTTCACCGATGACTTGAGGTTTTTCATCATAAGGAAAAGATATTGCAACTCCTCGTCCAATTCTTGCTCCAACATTAGCTACTCTTCCCTGAGGAGAAACTATAATCTGATCATGAACTTTTGAATTATTAGCTGATAGTTCCATATCGAATTTAGTTCTGAGATTGTTTAGTCGTAAATATAATGAAAGATGTTCAGATTACCCTTGAATAATTGGGTTGTCTTGTTCGGTGCTTTTAGATTTAAAGAGATTAAAAAAGCTTTTCAAAGATGTTCACCTCAATATTTTCGGCAGATTCGCATAACATCTATTTTACGAACTTCTTAAAAAGTCACATACATAAAGTTTTCGGAAGTGATTGTACTATCCTCCCCCATAGCTTAACAAGGCTGTCCGATCAAGCGGCAGCCTCGTGATGGTTAAAATAGAACTAACGTATCCGTCGTAATGAAGCCCCGCCACACCTTAGTTTAACTTAGCCACAGTCTATAACTTTATTATCCAGTCTACTTTAGTATATTGTGCAACAGATCATACCTGCCCGTGGAGTTCGACAACCTGTGGAACCTAATGGTTTCTTTTTTTGTTCCGATCCCCTTTGCTATAATGATTCAAAAGGAGCGTGAATTAATTGGATAAATCGTTCTATTACTCAGTTGACCGATCTTTAGTTGGTCAATATCGAAGTATGCTAGAACTAATGAAGATACCTTATGTCGTCGAGACGCCTGTTGCATTATTGAAGGATGGTGCCAATCAAGTGGTCATCGTTTTTCCTAACATGCCTGTAAAGCTTTATGGTATGGTGCGGAAACTTTTCAAAAAGGACGGACTACCATACCATAAATAACTTTACTTCCTTCCGTTCCACGATGGAAGCCTGCTAGATGACCGCCTTCTCGATTATGCAGCGCCGTCTCCACGGTTTATCTGCCTTGGACTTAACCACTGTTATAGCTCTGGCCCCCTTTGGAGAGAGGTAGTGCTTACGCTCCCCTTGGCGCATCTGTGTCGTTCACCAATCAGCTTTTTGTATTTCGTCCAGCCTGTTCATTTAAAAATACACTCGTTTAAAGTTTCTTATTAATGTTGTTATGTGTACTGTTTTTATATATGTATTTAGGTAGTGTTGATATTTCTTGTTGATTTTTTCGTTAAATGTTCAGAGAAAATATAGTAGTAGACTGATGTTGTTGATTTGATGCTATTTCTGTTAAGAAAGCTCTTTACCTTTGTAAAAAAGGAATTAGACTATTTAATCCTTCAATACAAAAAGGCCAGTCAAACACGAAAATAAAGTGTTAGACTGGCTTATTTTTATTGAACTATCGAACCCGTTAACAGAATAACTTTTCTCTAATAATTTTATATTACTATATTACCAAACTAAAGCCAAATAACATTGTTTCCGTCTATTTCCATCTCGATTGACCTATTTATAACCAGTACTTCGTCTTCTCCTATAAAATTTTCTATAGGGAAATGAAAAGGGTGGGTAATAATATCGTCAACGGGTATATCCCTTATTAATTTAATTCGGTGTTTCCATGTTTGTTGTCCACTCCAATCATTATTTCCAATTTTATCACAATGTGATGTAATAATATTGGGCCTGTATTTGTATGATAGTTTTCCTTCCCCTTGTATATTAAAAATATCTGCTTCATGGTTAGGTGCCAATCTTTCCAATGTTAATTGATTTTTTTGTTGGTTTAATATCACTGTTCTTGTCTCTGTGGCTATATACCTTAATTCATCTATAGCGTTATTAATATCATCTCGATATGTATTTGCAAATGCATTTATTGCTTGTTCAAAACAATATGTATCTCCATAAAGCTCACTTCTAGTAATAGAAAAAGCTCCTTTTACTAAATAAGTTAGCAGACGTCTTCCTAACTTATCAATTCCCGAAGACATTTGAAAGTCGCTAATGTCTAAAGAATAACCAAGACTCGGGGGTGACTTGTGGTAATCTTTAATAAACTTCTTAAATTCAGTTTCCTTCTCACTATATCCACCAATTAAGGCAATCCTTAGGACGGGTGTTTCTATTCTGTAAGAATTCATTTTTCAAAACCTCCTTATATCATGCTATGGCCCCTGTATTATTTTACATTTATAAGCAATTATCCTTGTTACAATCTTTGAATTAACTAATCTCCCTCTATGTAGAAAGCAAAATCTCCCGATTTCGTTTGTTTTCTCAAGTTTTCATAGCGTTGTTGGTTTCTAATCATTTGAATACTGGAATAAGGCTGTATTTAAGGTTAATTTTGGAGCCGAGGAGAAAAAACGAATCATAGTTACCTAACCACTTATATCCATAATGTGGATTACTAGTTCAATTATGGTCGCACTGGTGGATGTCCACATTTCTCATGGAGGTCAACCCTCCCAAATCTCACAGAGTCCTCGCTCCTAAATTCCTTCGTCCAACCTTTCCATGAGGTGGATGTCAGTCATGCTGCCCGACAGGATCCTTTTGCCCGTAGTATAGTTGCTTTACTGACTAATCCGTGCTTCAAATGTTGTCACCTATTGCTTCGCTTTGAGAATTCAAAAGACAATCTAAGCTGCTTTCGGAAGTCCTACCATATGGGGAATGTCCCTTAACATACGTTCTTCACTGAATTCACATTGCTTCTTACCAATCGCAAACAAAATTCTTATCAGCTTATTACATATTGCAATGAGGGACTGCATTTTCTTCAAAGGATTATCTGAGCGTTTTGTAAAATACTGATGTAAAGCTTTAAAGGCACTGTTCTTAGCGACCAAAGGCATGGCAACTCGAAAGAGGAGGGCTCGAAGCGTCTTTCTCCCTCTCTTTGTAATTTTGGTTTGTCCTTTGTGCTTTCCAGATGTATTCTCCCTCAGACTCAGTCCAGCTAATTTGATGATCTGTCGAGGATGAGAATAGTTACTGAGGTCTCCTACCTCTGAAAAAAAGCCTGCAACCGTATCTTTTCCGATACCTGTGATGGCTAACATTTGTTCAACACCTGGAATCTGTTTGAGTAAATCGTCTATATTAGATTCCAGTTCGTCGAACTGTTCATTTATGAGTTCGTACTTATCTATTAACGTGCGTAGCTCTAATTTAGCCATTCCCGAACCCTCACGAATGTCAATCGAATGACTGGCTGCATCCTTGAGTTCAGTTATTTTACTGAGTCCAACCGCACGTGTAACGGCTTTTCTGAGATGAATTAAGATCTCTTGGTCAGTGAGTTTGCTTAATTCATGTGGTAATAAATTTAGCTTTAAGAGCTGTAATGCCGATTTTCCTTCCCAGTCTTTGAATACGGTTAGAAACTCAGGGAAGAAGCGATCTAGCCAGTTGTGGATTTGTCCTTGAACGGCTTGTAAGTCAACTGATAAAAGATCACGTATTTTTCTCGCAACACGAAGTTCTGCATACACTCCTTGCGGAATATTAGGTACAGCGTATCTCCCATCTTTGACTAACTGCGCAATCACTCTGGCATCCTTCACATCATTTTTGGTAGGTGAATTGTCATCTAACTCCTTGCTTTTCTTAACGTGCATCGGGTTTACGACGACAAAGTTAATGCGCTGCTCTATAAGAAAGTGAGCTAAATTCAGCCAGTAGTGACCCGTTGGCTCCATTCCTACAATCACTTTTTCCATACCTTGTTGATTCATGAGTTGTTGAATCCAATCTAGAAAGTGATTGAAATCTGAATTCGTATTTTCAAAATAAAAAGCTTTTCCGAACTCCAACCCTCTAAAGTCCTGCGCACGTGCAACGTGTTTGTGCTTAGCAATATCGACACCGATAATTAGCGTTTGTGAAGTGATTTGAGCAATCTTATCATTTTGGTTATAATTCATTTTGCAGCCTCCTAGTATTTAAGTTCGTCCTTTTTGCTGGCCAGCTCAGGACAACACTTATGATACTAAGAGGCCCTTTTTATGTTCAAACTTCATTTCTCTTCATTACAGGAATGCTGCCCTTTAGCGTAACGACCCTGCGAGTCTACAACTTTATTTTTCGGTCTAATACTTTATTTTACAGTCTACATTTTTATTTTTACGGAACATTAAAATGGAGAACCACTTCAAACTAGGTGGTTCTTACAGTATTTTATTTTTTTCTACATATTCTTCTGCTTCATATCCATCAACAGGGAAGTCATGAACTGTAATATGATAATAGTAAAATTCCCCGATGGAGCAGTTTAAGTTAATGTGAATATCACGTGGGTTTACTAATTCATCTTCCCATAACTCATCATGAAATACATAGCCTACTTTTAAGTTCTCTACGTCCAGCACAACAAAGTCTCCATTAAGCCCTGAACCAATAATAAGTAACCTCGCATCCATACACCTTCTATTTTGTTCATATAAATTGTTATCAGGCATCTCATTAACTTTATCGAAATACACATTGTTAAATCTTACATTCTGTTCAAACGAAAACTTCTCCAAGAAATTAACTAATTGATTCGGAATCTCATATTCCTCAAAGAAAGAGAGTGTTTTTCCTGATATTCTCTCCTTTTCCAAATTTCTTTCTGGGTAAACCACCAACAATGCTTTTTCAAGAAGAACTATGTCCATGAACAAGAACCTCCAAATTTACCTTACCTCAGTGCATACGGAAAATAAGTATAGTATCAACAACCCGAAAAAATCTGGATGCATACATATCGGACAGCATATTGAACAGAAAGAGTGACTGATGTTTAGAAAGATATTAATAGGGTCAGGTTGCTTTGTAGAGCAGGGGTAGAACTTTGGATAGTTTGGTGTTTGTTTGAAAAGGCCTCTATAATCACCCCGATGATATTTCATATGGTTTGGTTTGATTTGAATAATCTTAACTCCCTTTATTCCCAATATTTGAAATTTCATCGTCGCGTTATACTTCCCTCATCAACCACCTCTCAATTGTTTCCTTATGGAATAATATTCTCCTTCTAATCCTTACATGTGGAATTTGATTTTCACGCACCATTGCATAGATAGAATCTGTTGAAACCCCTATTTGTTCCGAAAGTTCGTTGACAGTTATCATTATTTTCATTCGATCTCCTCCAAATAAAAGAAATCCTCTTAACAACAATGTTAAGAGGTTCTCCTTAATTTCGCTCTATTATTTGGAGCCACTATAAATAGTGGTTAATTTGAAACAAGGTCTCCCTCCAAATTGACTCTTGATAAAGCTGATCAGCTCCCCCTGTTCCGCCCCACTTATAAAAACGTAAAACATATGACCTATCACAAAGGATGGAAGCTCAAGAAAATACCAATTCTGTCTTATTGATAAAAGTACACTACTAATACTATCGAACGTTCCTTTACTAGGATTCATTAAGTCCACAACAACAATTCCTGCTTTTTTCTCAATTCTTAAATACACGTCACCTTGACCCTTCATTGTTAAAATATATCCGTTAATGGACCAGGCTTCATCCTCTTTTACTGTGGCAATCTGAGTTAATTCCTTACTAGTTATCGTGCATTCACCCAAATGATCGAAGACATGGAAATCCCACTGACTACTGATATGAACCGCATTTGCTATTGAATAAGTTGATCGATGAACAATAGCGTACCGCGCTAACAAATTTGGATCAAATCTTCGATTAGTGTCCCTCAGCAAGTCAGTTGCGGTAGTGGTTCCGGATTTAAATAGATATTCTAATTGAGTTGCATTCATTCCCATTGACTCACTTAAAGCTTTTCTTCTATATCCTGGCGTTTTAAAAGTGCGCAAGTACTGAAAAGCTAAAGCAGAATTCTTGAAAATATCTTTTGTTTCTGGCCATGAGAGTTTCTTCGAGTTAGTTGGGTGTTTCTTTACATAATACTCTTCAGATATCTTATCTTTCATGAAGAGATACGCGTAATCATTCAATGATTTTGGATTGTCCATTTGGAATCACCAAAATCAGAATAAATAATTCCACTTCATTTATCATTGAAGCACTATAAACAGTGCTTTCTTATTTCTGTACACTCTGTTATTACCCGTAAAAACATTACTACATAACAACCTATCCACTATTTATGGGGTTTAGCACTATATCAAGGTCAAAAAGATCACAATGCTTATCAAAAAATACAACCATAAAACCCCACGTCCTTTCAAGAATGTTGGCAGATGGTTAAGTCAGGAGAGTGTATTTGAGATGGATATTACAGATGGCTTGAAAGATCAAGACAAGTTTGCATCAATTACTTCCCCGGATCTTTGGAATGGGACGAAATTATTTTCGTGGAATGCTCCTTCTACGAAAGAACTTTCGCAAGAACGATTGGAAATTCAAGCTTTTGACTATAATGATATTCAACAGATCACGTTTGAAAAGGTGTTGGAATTGATGAGTTCCCTTCACGCTATCTCGTTTGAAGATCAGACACATATTGGCTCCTTAGGTATTAATCTCTGGATCTTAGAAAATGTCGTTTATCCTAAAATCGAATCAAAAATCATTCGTAAATATTTGTCTTCCAAGAAACACAACGAACCATATTATTTTTTCACTATTTGTGTGACTGTCGTAGATTTCATAAATTACTGTAAACAATCCACCCAAATAGAATGCGAAGCCATTCCTCCAGAGTTCTTTTCTTCATATATAAAAGATCGAGACATTTCAGAAAATCAGGCTAAGAAATTACGCGATCTTTATAAAAGGTGTTTTCCTTTTCAACCACCAATACATCTCAAAGGGAAAGTAAAAAAACGAATGGAAGAACAATTACACCCATTAGTAAAAAAATATCTCGACCACCTCGCCCATCTTGGAGACATGCAAGCTGCAATTAAAAGGACTGCAAACTTTCTAAAGATGTTTCTTGAGTATCTGTGTACAGTATATGTGCAATTTCAGAAATATGAGTCCCATTACGTTCCACTATATCAAGTCTGTCAAGAGCATCTTGAAGAGTATCGAACCGTACTACTCCGAAAGGTGAAAAACAAAGATTTCGATATCGTACACGCAAGCATCATATATTACATCACTCGGGCTTTTTTTGCTTATCTGTTTCAAAAGAAGTTGATCTCTAAGGATATTACAATTGGAACATCTCCCATTCGTACAAATAAAAAATATCATTACAGGGAGATTCCAACCGATGCGGAACTTTCCACTTTTTTCAATCTGTTGTGCATCTATTCAGATCAACCTGAACACTTTCAACTTGCCTTTGGTCTTATGCTTTACCTTGGATTACGTCCCATGGAAGTTTGTCAACTCTCTTGGAATGACGTAAATCTTGAAACAAGATCGTTGATTGTGGAGGGTAAATCGAAAAAGTCCCATCAACTCCCCATTCCTGATGAAATATATACCTTATTTCAAAAAGTAATTAAGGTTAGCCATCTAGATGGTCGTTATCTCTTCCATTCTAATCCAAGGACGTTTAAATACAAATTATACGGAATATACAAGGTCCTTTCACTGATGGCAAACTGGAACTATCCTGGTGGGTTATATCTATTCCGTCATACATTTGTCACGAAATTATCAGAACTGGCCTGTCCACCACAGCTATTGATGAAACTAGCGAGACATGAAAGACCGGAAACCACTTCTCTTTACATTCACCGTTCGGGAACAGAACTTACGGATGCGATTGATCGATTATCTTATTTTGAGGAGGAAATGTGATGCCAATAACCAAAAACCGGCCACCTGACCTTTCGAGGCTAAACCGATTACTCCAAAAAGTTCTATCGGAATTTGGACATGAAACATTTATGAAGGCTCTTCACTCCTCAGGAATTACAGTAGATGATTCAACCCCATCCAATTGTGAGATCACCTATAGGGACGCCGTTGATTATTTTCTTACATGTCCCACGTTTTTGGCATTAAGTGCATCTTCCAAACGAACCTATCTTTCTGAAGTGAAAAGCCTTAGTTCCTTCACTTACGCACATTTAGGGGCAGATCCCCAACTTATCGAAGCTTCCACTTCCACACTACTTCTTGAATATATTAGTCGTTCAACGAATCCGAATACGAAGGCTAAAAAATGCGCTTTCTTACGCACATTTTTCTCAGCTATTTCTCGACGGTTTAACTTAAAACTGTTAGATGATCTGAAGCCATTGTTGAAAATGAAATGGAGAAAAGACGATCTTCAAAAAGGCTTTAGCAAAATCCAGTTGGCTGAAATGTTGAGTCTTTCTCAGATGAGTCGCGATGGTCACAGGAATTCTACCATCATATGGACCTTCCTTGGGACCGGTTTACGATTAAACGAACTATTACACTTACAGATTGGAGATATTGCCGAAGATACCCAAACGGTTTATATCATTCCAAAGGGAGACGATGAAACAAAAGTTCCACGAAAAATAACAAAATTAGCTCTTACTCTGCTACAAGACTATATTTCTTTTAAGTACTCTTATTTAAGAGAAACACTACCTGCAGAAACGTATAAAAATCTCTATATCTTTTCAAATAACTTGGGAAGAAATCCTCTTTCCAGCCGAACCATACAATTTATGGTAAAATCACTTGTTAATCAAGCCAAATCAATCCCTGAGCATCAAAAAGAATGGTTTTCACCCCATTCGTTCCGTCATAGCTTCGCTATTTATGGTCTCGAATCTGGTATTGACATCTACACCCTTTCGAAATTGTTGGGTCATAAGTCGATCGGTTCTACGATTGTATATTTAAATTTATTCGATCATCAGTTGAAAACCGCTATTGAGCAGCACCCTTTTGCCAAAAGCGAATATAAAACCATTCAAGAAAGGCTGGGTACTCATCATGAGCATAATACTGACATCTAAATATTATCTTTACTGGAAAACTTACATTCCCCTGAGTCCAAGATCAATTCAACAATATACGACTGAGTTGAAAAAATTAGAGGAATATATCCTACAAAGCGGATTCACAGGTTGTTTGAATTTTGATCAATTTTACTTTTATAAGCCAACACAGGAATATAGTAGTATAGATGAGGAATTTCTCCGTGGATTTATCAGATACTTAAAAGAACAAAAGAATGCTTCACATGGTGTCCTTTTTAGTACAATCGTTGCATTACGCAATTTTTTTGGGTTCTTAAAGGCATCTGGGTTGATCAAGGTAAATCCCGTTTCCTCTTTTCATAATCCGTACTATCAGAGAAAAATTTATAATAGGGCACTCTCTCTCAAGGAATCAGAACAACTTCTTCAAGTTGCATTGAAAGCCGATCCATTTACCAGACAATATTATGTAATCGTCCTCTTACTTTTAACCACTGGACTCCGAAATAGCGAACTGCGGAGTCTAACTTATGATCAAATAGACTTCGAGCGAAACGTCATCTACGTTGACAAAGGCCAAAAAACAAATGCAAATACTGTTTATATGACCGATAATTTAGCTGATGAGATGGCTAGATATTTGTTCCACCCACACTTCGTACAATGGAAAGAAAAAAATAACTCCATCATATTCCACAAAAATAATGCTCCCTATAGAAATGACACCCTTAACAACCTTCTCAAAACGCTAAGTAAGCAAGCAGGTATTAAAAAGGAAGTATCAGCTCATTGCTTGAGGCATACAATGGCTTATTTAATGCAAAAAGAGGGAGTCAGCATACGTGTAATCCAACGACAACTACGCCACAAAATGCTTGGAACCACACTAAGGTACGTTTCAACAGTCAATACCTTCTAAAAAAAGGGACACAAAGAACATTGGTAGGCAATTTTTCCAACACGGAGAATGGGGGGTGTCAGAAATTATAAGAGTCTTGGGGGACCCTAATTTGACCAGTAGGAGGATTTAGTCACTCAGGCACCTTTTGGGAAAAGGATCGCTAATAGAAGTTGATTTAACTATACTATTTTTCCTGTAAGAAAGACAAGTTCGTAAAGCAAAATGAGTTACGTCTAGTATGATCAGTACAACGTACAGATCATCCGACAAGATATATCGACAGATATAAAAACAAACTTCCAATAACATAACGTTATCGGAAGTAAGAAAACTTGCTACATTATATGTTTGCGTAAAAATAATCAAGAGATTTATAAAACCTTCTTTCGATTGTTACAACAAACTTGGCTTTCTATAACTCCCCCCCTTTAACCGACAAGCTTATAAGTCTCTAAACGCCTGAAGAAGCACTCGCTGCGCTGGTGTAATCTGGGCTCTTACCCGAAGCATAGACAAATAAGAAGGCTGGCAAGTATACTTGCGTAGCTCAGTTAATATCACCGCTGCTTCCTCATTTCCTTGGGCGGTTGCTGCCTTGAGATAATGCTCGGCAAGATCAAGGTTCCTTTCCATGCCCTGGCCTGATAGAAAGACCATTGCGATGTTGTACTGCGCGTTGTTATCTCCTTTTTCAGCGGCCTGTATGTAATAGAAATAGGCTTTCTCCGAATCCTGCTTCACCCCTTGACCGGTTTGGTACATATACCCTAGGTTTGATAACGCATGATCATCGCCCGATTGCTCGAATAATTCGATCGCCTTCGCGTAATCGCGCTTCACGCCCCAACCTTCCCGGTACATGACTCCTAGTGTTCAGTGATAATAAAGTATTAGACCGGCACTCCTTATCTATCAAGGAATCCGGTCATTTTAATCGCCAAGATATTTATAAATAGTATTAGACTCGATGTCGTATTGTATTGTTTCATAAGTTAAATTCGAATAATAAAGTTGTAGACTGCCTCATTGAACTAACGAACCCGTTAGTTCAATTCTTTATGAAAAACTGGCTATCTTCGAATTAAATAACAAAATCAGTGTTATTAATTTTATTATATTCTTCAACTAATTCTTCATAGAGCCCCTTTTGTTTCCGTAACATCCATTCAAATAAAGTCATAACACTCTCGAAAATGTCCGGTTTAATTCTGTAAGGTATTGCTCTCCGAGTTATTTCATCCTCAACTAAATGTTCATAAAACCCAACACAGATGGCGTTATTTAAATAATTACTTCTTCGATATTGATAAAAACACCATTCAGCGTAGTTATAGATTTTATCAAGATCTTCATCATCATTATTCAAATGGGACTTAACAACCCTGTTTCTAAGTTCAAATATTAATGAATAAACCGTATCATCCCTGCCTATGAAACTAAATCTTATATCGTAGAACAATTCTAATCCCTTTCTCCTCCAAGCACTCATAATCGTCCATCCTTATGATTTATTAAAGAGCTTTTAATTGGTTTTATTGTTATTCTTTGAATATTCCCGGTATTTCATTTAACTGAGGTATTCGCGAAGTAACTTAGACTATCCTGTCCCATAGCGTAGACAAGGGCTGTAACGCGGCAGCCCTCCCCCATAATATTGAACTATCGTACCTGTTAGCTTGACAACAAGTCTATTCAAAATCTCCATCTTCCCACATATGAATCCCCATGCATAAACCATCACCGTCTGGGGCCAATTCGATTTCTTCTAGATATTCTCTTGTATTTTGATCAAATACTCTTGCAACCAATGCAAATTCAACGCCATGATCCTTATCGATTCTACTGTCAATAACTCCATCTAATAGCATCATAAAACCATACAAGGTATCACTAATAGCTTTTTCAGCAGTTTGTTTTTCCTCCAAAGTGCAATTAGCATTAATTCTCTCTTTTGCGTATCCTTTAACTTCATCCATTAGTGTCATGCCGAAGAAATTCCCCATTTTGATCCATCTCGCATGTTCATCGGATGGCCAATCTTTATAAATGCTTTCTGATATTTTACATCATCATCCTTCTATGCTTTTAATAAGGAACCTATTATTGAACTATCGATCCCGTTAGCGTAAAGCTTTGTCTTATTTATTATATTCTGAATGACCAAGTGCTGCGTTAATTAAAGCAGTATCGAAATAATAAGGAAATGCTTCGATAACTAAATCGTCCTTAATTTTTAAGATTTGAGCGAAAGGTAATCGAACTTCTTTTTCAGATTGTCTTGCCTTAGCCACTAAAGTACACCCCATAAAAAGGGTGTCACCATCTAGTGTAGCAACCATGTTCTCGACGTTCATGGAACTCCACGTATTATGCATAGTATTAAAGAGGCTTCCGAGTTCTTCATAACCACTCCAATCCCCCGGATAAGGAAGAGATGCAGGCTCATGAACAACGATATCGGGGTGAAACGCAGATTTAAGACCGCTGAAGTCATTTCCATCCGAACGCATAAATTCCATTTCGGCTGAAAACATTCGATTTAATATTTCCATTGCCCTTGTGCTGTTGTCGCTTAATTTATTATTCATTCATATAATCCTCCATTCATTTTGACCTCCGCTTCGTCTTAATTATAGAACATAGGATCTTTCGATTTGTTGCCGTTATATTCCCACGGAATTGATGCGTAAGATTATAAACTGCCCGATACTTCAACGGAAAACGACAGCCGTTCGTTAGCGGCTGCCGTCGTATTTTTGAACTATCGATCCCCGTAGTCTAACAACAAGTCATTCAAATTCTCCATCTTCCCACATATGAATACCCATGCATAAACCATCACCGTCTGGGGCCAATTCGATTTCTTCTAGATATTCTCTTGTATTTTGATCAAATACTCTTGCAACCAATGCAAATTCAACGCCATGATCCTTATCGATTCTACTGTCAATAACTCCATCTAATAGCATCATAAAACCATACAAGGTATCACTAATAGCTTTTTCAGCAGTTTGTTTTTCCTCCATAGTGCAATTAGCATTAATTCTCTCTTTTGCGTATTCTTTAACTTCATCCATTAGTGTCTTGCCGAAGAAATGCCCCATTTTGATCCATCTCGCATGTTCATCGGAAGGCCAATCTTTATAAATGCTTTCTGACATTTTACATCATCATCCTTCTATGCGTTTAATAAGGAACCTATTGTTGAACTATCGATCTCCGTTTGTTCAATAGTGAGGATATAACCCACATACTTCGATTTACAATTTAGGAATGGTATTTCCCTACTATTCAATTGCCAGGTTTTCCTTAAGGAACTTTTCTATATTTTTTTGATACTGCTCTAGATCAGGAAAGATTCCATCTAGTGCCAACTCATAATCACCTGTCAATCTATAGAGATAGCTATGCCACTTATGATCATGCCCAACATAATTGGAGAGACGATAAAGATAATTGCAAACATCTTCCATGGTTAATTCTCCAGAGAAGTAACTCTCTGCAATGATTCCAACCACCTGACTTAAAACATTTTCTTCACCAGCTTCATAACACATACCTAAAAGAATGTTTGGTATATCTTCTGCTCTTCTCACCATGGAGAGATCAAATAATTGCTGGGGAATCTCAGTCAAATTGAGTTTAACAATCATTGAGTCAGCCCAAGCTACCACTTGTTCTTTTTTAAAGAAGTGAATGCAATATCCAATATAATAAACTTTGACTTCTTCATGTGATAGCATATTACCACCCTTTTAAAGAAAGGTAGGCTACCGATTGATCAATCACCGACAGTCTCTCTTTATATTTATTGCTCTGTCGATCCCTTTAGTTCAACGAACTAGTGTTTCAAACTCTAAGTATATCTATATTTCCATTAAGCAAATCTTCAAAGACTGGTCTTTGGACTTTGTTTATTTGATCCAGTGAGATATCATCTATATTCCAGAACTGTAATTTCAACGATTCGCAAAGATCATCCTGAAATAGTATCGTATCCCCATTTCCTGATAAATGCTCATTGTAATTAGTCATAGCATTAAATAGAAACATGACGAAAACAACCTTGTTACCATCGGGGTAGGTGTATTCCATTCTAGGTCCGCTATATATTGCGTACAATTCACAGTCCTTAACAGTTAATCCTGTTTCCTCAAAAACTTCTCGGATCATTGTCTCTTGTATAGTCTCACCGGGATTCATGCCTCCACCTGGCAATCCCCAATCTCCGTAATCAGATCTCTGCTGTAATAAGATTCTGCCCTTACTATCCCTTATTATCGCTCCGCCAGTCACAACAATCTTCATTAACTGTTACTCCCTACTTGGTTAATTATTCCACAAGCATTCGTGATTGTGCGGGAAAAACCCTTCCAGGAACTGGGTTTATTGGGGTTATCCTGCCCGTTAGCGTAGAAAAGGCAGCCGGTCGTTAAGGCTACCTTTATGTTTGGATTTTTGAACTATTGATCTCGTTAACTGAATAATCAGCAATCGCGATGTCTAAAGTTATCCCAATAATTTTTGCAAATTATTTTTAAGTCTTCAAGTGAACTCGGATTACGCTCAGGGTCATAAATGTTAATTTCACTTGCCTTAACGTTAAGATATCCGAAGGACTGCCCTCCGTCGACACTGCAAAATATCTTTACCTTATCCTCACTAATATCTGTCTTCAAGATTTCAATATCAAGTTTGTTTAGTTCTTTAAAGTCTTGAATTATCTCTTTCGTGTCAACGTCTTCTAAGTACAACTCAGCAGGATAAATAAGTTTTATGATAATGCTTCTAAACTGAGGCTTAATTCGTTCGGCGAGATACATTATGTCGACGGTAAATTCAATCCCATCAACGGATTCCTTAATGTCTTCTATACCACCATCGTGGAAAATACTGAAAAGCATTTCCTGGTTCTCTAAGTTCAAATTCATCTCCTCCACTAATCCGACTAATTACAAAACCACGCTATCGATCCCGTTAGTGTAAGCAGAAACTATTCCTTAAAGTTATAGTGACTGCAATCGGGACATATAATAGCAGCTTGAGATAGGTCAATTGGCTTTCCAATTTCAGATTCTAATGACTTAAGAATCGACTTATTAACCATCTGTTCAAGAACTGCATTAATATCGTAGCAATCCCCCATCCAAAGCGAGCGTAGTAAAAGTGGACAATCGTACATATTCTTATCGTCACTCAAAGAAGAAACCTCCTACCAATCGATACCGGTAGTTCTTAAAGAAGTATTTCGGTGTCGTTTATTGAATAATTGTACTCGTTACTTTAATGAAACGTCGGTTGTACTTAGATTCCGAAATGAATAATAAATTGATTATTGTTTGAAGCTTTAACAGCTAAGCCAATCAAATTTTCTAATTCACTTTGCATTGTTTCTCGCTTCATCCGATTTCTCGTTTGCTCCCAGTAGCCTTCTTCATTCTCCTCTTCTTTCCAAACGATATCTCCTCTTATACTAAATGTGTCTGGTGCTTCTTCGATTAATTTAAGCCACTTACCTAATATCTTTATTAGCTTCTCTGCCCCTGGCTTATTAATAACAGTTACCCCATAGTAATTTAACCCCTTGTCACTTTCTTTTGTTTCGGGGTTATATGAAGGTAACCAGTTCAAGAAGTCCATCATGTACTGGATAATATCATCTGACACTTCAGACTTTTCATCCCATGTATACCGATTAGTTCTGTACCATTCATATCTGTAATTCAAATCAAAATCGTTGCTAATAAGAAAAAACTCGTGGGTTAAACTCATTTATATCACCTTGGATATCCCTTGTTAATTTATTGGTCTTACAGAAACTAACATTATCACATATTGAAACTAAACCGCCCGTTAGATAAGCAAAGGCTGCCGGCATTAACACCAGCAGCCTCAATTTGTGTTTGTTCAACTATCGTACTCGTTAGCTTAATAGATCCTCCCTCGAACCTTTACCTTTTAATACCTAAAATTCTATAACTTTTATTTAACGATTCCTCATTGATTTCACCTTTGCAAAATCGAAAATATTCATCTACAAAACCTTTAATTGGTGAGTTTTCGGCATTTAACAACGTATGTGGATTGGACCACTCCTCAAACCAATTAAATCCAAAAGATTGCAAAAATCTCATCAATTCACTTACACAATGATTTACAGATCCGTCATCTTGTGTGAATCCAAAACTAAATTCGGGTCTTAAAAAGTCACTATCTATTCCATTTAATGCAACTGCTTCAAAAGAATCGGCCAAGAATCGGACTCCTACGTGCACTCTGAAACTCGAATCAAAAGAAAACTTATGTAAATGAATAAATTCAATTCGATCCTGCTTAATCCTCGTATAAAAAGTTGGTTTGGTCCTGATAAAACCAAATGGTTTTAAAGATAAAGCAAGCCTTTTCTTTATAAGTTCACTTACTTTTTTCTCTGTTGCTTTATCCACGGATTTGTCACTCACCTTAATCTCATGTCATTGCTACCAAGTTGTAACTGGTAACCATATTAAGCAGTTATTTCTATACCTGATTATCATTATCCTGCCCGTTAGCTTAACTCAACTGCCAGTCTACAACTTTATTATTCAGTCTAATACTATATTATTTAGTCTAAAACTTTATTAACTCTGGACACCTAGAATGCTTTGAGAAAGCGAATTCCCTTGCCCCGCGGCCTTCGACAGCCAGTGTACAGCCTTACCATAATCCTTAGGCACACCCGCGCCGTTCTTGTGGATGACGCCCAGTTGATGGGCCGCTTCGCCGTAACCCGCATCCGCCGAAAGCTCCAGCCATCTCAGCGCTTCCTTTACATTTCGCTTAACCGTCTTTCCTTCCCAGTAATGATTGTATAAACGAAATTGCGCAGCCTGGTCGCCGCCGTTCGCCGCTTCAAAGTCCTGTGTAAACTGCAACCGATCTCCACTGCCGGCTCGGGGCAGGAAGAAATGCGAAATCGGCTCCGGCGTCTTCGCCATGCAGCACACCTTATATTTCTTGCCACTTCCGCACGGACAAGGGTGGTTTTTTCCTGTAACGGGAGCTGGCGCCTTCACCGGCTCTGACGGTACCGCATCTGTCAGATCTCTTAATTCATTGACGGCGAGCATATAGTCCTTCAGCCTTTGCTCCCGCAAGGAACTGATTTTAGCAAGCAACTCCGGTGAAACGTCGTTTTCCTCCACGTCGACGGGAAGATAAATAAAGGGATTATTCATCGGGTCCTCCAACTGAAGAGGCTGCAGTAAGCTTCGATCACCCGTTTGAATGTAATGTGTTAGAAGGCGATAAGCCTCCTCAGTCTGTGGGATATCTCTATAGTACATACTCCAAAGCGACAGTGAAATCAGTGCGAACCGTCGGTCATGTATTTGGGATAATAGAGCAAAGGAAGCGGTCCCATGATGATATTCATCAAAAAAACGCTGACTAGACACGCTCTGTACCTTGCGGTAATTTGTGGGCTAAGACGCTCCTGCAATAAAAGATTAAAAGAATTCTACGACAAGAAACTCGAAGAAGGAAAACCATACAGAGTGGCAGTTATAGTTTGTGTAAACAAACTTCTTCATTGGATCTATGCCGTTTTAAGAAGCAAACAATCTTTCCTTGATTTAGCCTAAATCCCAAATGAGGCTAAAAAAAGAAAAGCCTTCCACTAATTTTCTGGAAGGATATTTGGCATGCGCATCTTTAGTATATCATCTGGTTTTTAAGAAATTTAGAGATAAACATTGACAAGATATTAGCTGGTTTTAGTTAAATTGATTCCAATAAGTCTCCTTATTATTTTTATTATTACCAATTTAGTTAGCTTTAGTTCAACTAACCAATTATCAAGTGTCCAACACCATTCTTATCGTCTACACCTTATTCCAAGCAATATAATTAGGCTTCTTTCTTATTATTTACGTGTTCTGTAACTTTATCTAATTGTTTAATCACTTCGTTCAATAAGTCTTTCTTTAGTCTATCTAAATCCCTTGAGTCAAGTTGCTGCAATAAACTGTCTTTTAATTCTTTTATAAAAGGAATTTCTGAATGATGGAAATCAGAAGCGTTAATAATTCGCAGATACATTTCATTAAGGATTGAGTTAAAGAGCCCAATGCTCTTGTTTCCCATTATGAGTAGTCGCTTAGCAAAGGATATTTTGCACAGATGTTCAAAAAGGTTTGCTGAACTCCTAAAAGTATTTGCTAGTTGACTAAGATTGCTATAATCCCTATTATCTAATGCATTTACAAATAACTCTACATTTGAGATTGTTTCATCTTCACGTAATTTCTGCATTTTTTCCTTTATCATTTGAATCAACCTGTTACAATCTTGATCTTTGTTACCTGAGAAGAAGCGTTCTAGGGCACGCTCTATGTCCGGAGATACGTCTTTTAAGTTGATTTCTAAAGAATAGAGCAACCCATTATGAACAATATCAAATAAATTCCCTATCTCCACATAACCTTTGTCTACCATCTCCTTTAATACTGTATACAGATATGGGTACCGTTGTGGGCTATAATGGCCATTTTTAATAGCGGAAATTACAATTTCTGTGCAAGTTTTTATCTCTTCAAGTTCGTAGTCATAGTAGGACTCAACTATATTACGACTTGTTTCTTCTTCACTTTCTTTGTTGTATTTGTCCTTAACCTCTTGCACCAGTTTACCTAAATTAAAATGACCGGTTATTATAAACTCTGCAATAGAGTCAAAATATGCATAATGTCTACTGATTACAAAAGTCCCAATTAAGAGTATTGACTCTGCTTTTTCCTGATCATTTGGTCTTGATTTAAAATAAAGGTTATATGGATTTAGTTTATTTCCCGCTTCTTCTAAGTCTTTTATAGTTCCTTTTTTATATTCAATACCTACAACCAAAGCGCACGTAAAAATATTAATTAACGCCTCATCAGATAATTCTTCTTCCTTTAGAGATTTGAAAACCTCATTTTCTTTTAAGGATTCAAAAACCTCATTAAATATATCACAGACAAATTTTATTGTTCTTAGGTTAAGTTTATCTATGGACGTAAATATCGGAATCATTACTTCCTTATTTTTTTCAAAGAAAGAATACAAATTAGAATAGTCATTTTTTAAAATTTCATAAATTACTTGTTCGTTTTTAATAGAAAAGGTAATACTTCTTCCAATGACCTTTTCCTTTAATCTAGTAAACTCAGCCTTTTCTTCCATTTCCTCAGAGTTTGAAATCAAGAGTGTCTTTACATGGTTGTGTTCAATAAAGTTAGAATTGATATAACCAAGTAAACTTTCAATAGAAAGCGAATCATCAATTCTTTCTAGGTCATCAAAGCATAATAAAACTTTATCCAAATTTTTGCTACTGATAAATTCCTGTATTTTAGTATCAATATTTGAAAAGTCCATGTCTGAGGGGTTACCAAAAGGGATCAAGTTCTTGAACAAATTTACAGTTCCTCTTGCTACAACGTAGCCTTTAGAAGCTGTTGGAGATAAAATCTGTAAAAAAACATTCTCCCCAATTTCATTAACTTCTTTGATTCCATTCAAAGAAACATAAATAAGTTTAAAATCTTGGTAATCCTTTTTCAAAACCTTCTGTAGCTCATTTTTCACAAAATAAGTCTTACCACTTCCCCAAGGACCGTCCAAATGTAGCGCATATCCTATTTTTGGAGTATTCATGTACCTTTTAAAAGTTTCTAATAAAATATTCATGTAATCTCTCACTCCACTATATTAGTGATTTGCACCTAATCTACAAACTTAGTTACACTTATATACTGCATGATTTTATATTTCATCAGTAAAATCGTAACAAATAAACCACCTCTAAACCCAGCAAAGTAAAAAGGGTGTTTTTTTGTTCGTTCTCACCATTAGCAACTGATAGCAATCATTATGGCAAATTAACGAACCAAGGAAACTAGAAATTCCGTCTACTATGCTATCCTGTCCGTTCGTATTATGAGGTCAGCCAGTTTTTACTGGTTGACCATGTTTAGTTGAACAACGATTGCAGGTCTAATACTTTATTATCCAGTCTAATACTTTATTAAACGGTCTGACACTTTATTATCTCTGCACACCTACTTGTGAGAGGGCAGGTCCATTTTTGGACCTGCCCTAATTTCTTAATCAATTTTTACGATTTTCTTCCCAAGTCCCTTTAACGAATCCCCTGCATGCAAAACTTCATCTTTCCATGACCAATTTTCATCGCCAATTGGATTAGGCTTGTCATATCCATGACCAATCATACAAATGACATGTTCTGCGCGTGTTACCGCCACATAAAAAATGCGTGCCTCTTCTTCTAACATATTCTGACGATAATGGTCTACCCATTCATTAAAACTTGAAGAACAACCTTGTCCTCCCGGTAATTCTAAATCAAGACCCCAACCAGGTATTTCAAAGAATGTAGGCATCTGTTCATCATTCAGCAGTCTCCTTCCAATGTCAGGGAGTATAACAATTGGATACTCTAGACCTTTTGCCGAATGGACAGTAGAAAAACGAACAGAATTTGGTTTGGTATCTTCCATTCCTGTATCCGCTTCGTCCATTTCCATCCCTGTAAGTAAAGCTACTTGCAGACGATCAAAAAAATGCTGCAACGTTAAGGCCTCGGTATTCATCAATTCTCGAGACCACATCACTAATTTTTCGAGGTTTGCTACTGCCTGCAGATTCCCCATTTTCCCGTAATATTCCCGAACCCTCGTAAATTCGTACATATTTGTAAGTAGTTGAGGTACGAGATCGACTTTCATTCTTTTACGGATATTACGGATTCCCTTTAACCATTCCTTGCAGTCATCCTCATCCTCGAACCAATCTCGTAATACCAGATTCGTTCCATCATTACGATATATTGAATTAGGTGCATTGAAAGGGAGAAACGGTGTTCCTAAAGCTAAATCGAGAGAGACATCGTCTGGGTATTTTAGAATAGCCTGCAGCATGTGGTAACAGGCCACGATTTCTGGTTTTCGAAAAAATCCACCTCCCGTATCGGTTACAACCGGGATATCCGAGGGAATGAGTGAGTGGTAACTCTGAAGTTGATAATTTGACCTGAACAATACACAAATGTCGCGATATTCAACTTGGCGTATACCTTTATGCCTGTCATGTATTCTCTGTCCTACATATTCTCTAATCTTCCCTACCATTCGCTCAATGATAGGTCCTTGTCTGTCTTTAAACGTCTTTACATGTTCATACTGAAAAGGAACAAGAGAGTCCTTTGGAACATGTGCATCGTCTGGTTGCGTCAGTTTTTCCTGTAAAAATTCATATCTTAGTCCCATATTGTCGAACAATACAGATTGTGCTTTATGCAGTGGTTCAGTTGGTCTACGTGACGCACTTAGCGATAATGGTGTCTTGTTGTTCAGTTCAGCAATTTTTCGGATGACTGAATGGTCAGCTCCACGGAACCCATAAATTGCCTGTTTGCGGTCTCCTACTACAAGGACATGTTTTAATCGAGGTGCTAGGGATTGAATGATATTCATTTGTAACTCATCAGTATCCTGGAATTCGTCCACAAATAGGTAGCGAAATCGTGATGCAACCAAAGGACCAATTTGATTTTTGTGTTGTTCAACAAGCGCTGCGCACTTGTGTAGAAGATCGTTTGTATCCACACCACCCTTCTCACGCTTTAACTCCCGATAATTGTTCTCCAGTTTTTCCAGCATAGTGGCCACCGCGTTACGATACTTCTGATTATCATCATTCTCATTTTGTCTTAACGTCTCGGAGGCTACCTCTGTTATAGACCTTCCGCGTCCCCTTATATATTCATACCAACTTTTTAAGCGCTCAGCCATAACATGGGGTGCCCAATGAACTTGTTCCGTATCAAACAGAATATTTGTTGTAGAATCTTCCAATCCTTCGTTCATCGTGTCTTTCAGAGCTGCCTGAAAGTAATGACTCGCCATAATGATCTCAGACTCGTGTGCAATAAGCTCTGTATATCCAAAATTCCGAAGTAACATTGCACAAAATCGGTGGATCGTGCCAATAAACGTTGAGGCGATCCGCTCCTTTTGCTCGAACCATCGAGAAAGCTGGTCCCAATCCCCAGCTTTCTCTGCTTCTTCAATACGCTCAAGAACTCCACTCTCAAGGCGCTCTCGCATTTCGTCTGTCGCTTTGTTGGTAAAGGTGATCAGCGCAAAATCATCAATGCTTACATTCTTCTCACTCACCAAATGTAAAACTGAAGCAACCATTGTTCTTGTCTTTCCAGATCCTGCTCCCGCAGAAACGACCGTGATCGAGTCTGGTTGCATGACGCTATCTACGATGTCGGCCTGTTCTTGAGACAATTCAATACCTCCACGTTTAAGACTCATGACGTCACCTCACCTTCTTCGTCAACTATTCCTAAACATTCCAAGCGGACAGGACAAGACGTACAATGTTCTCCCGCATGTTTGGGAAACTTGTTTTGTTCGATACTTTTTATCAAATGGTTGATCTTTTCCGGCATGCTCGCATAATGCATCTCCAACATATTTGTGTACCAATTATCTACGGCTTTTTGTTCCTTCTCGACTACGAAAAATGCATGAATCGAGTTCCTCCACCAAGAAACAGCTTGATATTGGGTACGGAACAGTCGGACGCCGTCCAACTCGATCTCACCTTCTTCCTTGTCTCTACTCTTTTCTTTTTCTTCTGCTTCGCCTGGTAATAGCCATTCTCCAGTTTGGATATCTCCAAGAATTGCAACATCAAATCTTGCAGTGCCAGCCATAAACGGAATGTTTAGGTTTATTTTAATTGTGCGCTCCTCATGATCATTGTCCAACATTACACGCAACGACTCTTTGCTGCCTTTAAAAATTTTCCGGAAATATTTATAGCGAAGATCTCTAAATTTTTTAAGTTGACCTTTTACCTGTAATTCAATCGCATGCCATGTTACCGGACTGAACGCGGGAAACATTTTTTTAATACCTTCTCTTGTTTCTTCCATAAATCCCAGCAAATCTTGAAAGAATTCATCCCTTCTTCTTCTAAGGGGTGTACCGTTTTTTTGCTCCATTAGCCCATAGATATAGTGTAGCCATATTCCCTGAGCATAAATTTCTAATTGCCATTCACTTCTGTACATTCTCGCTTCCGGATGGAGCAACTCAAGCCTGTAACGCAGTGGACAAAGACCATATTGAGCAAGTTCGTTCAATCCGTATTCCTTACGTTTTGCAGAACGTACTTTTACATCTTTGACCCCATCGTGAGAGCGCTCTAAATCAAGTGTATCCAAAATGCCTTGTGTTACCATTTTCGTTCCCAGTAACTTTTTTATCTCCTGCATATACGTGCTAGGTTGGAAGGAACGATCGCTATCCCTTTGTGAATAGCTAAGTACAAGTTTTCCTGTTGAAGCTCGAACTACCGTTAAGAACATATACCGTTCCTTGGCTAAATGCTGTTCTCTGCCGTCTGTATAGAATGGCCAAGGTTCTGGATACAGGACGGGTGCGTGTACATTGTCACAGCCAACATAAATAACAGCTTTATAAAGCATGCCATCCAATGTTTCCGGTGTGACAATACGCAACTGTGCAGGATTAGCATCGTCAATTTCCTGATCATCATCTTCTTCCTCTTCACTCTGACCTCTAGTCAGGGCATGAATGGCGTCGCCAAACTCTTCAGTGGTGATGGGGATTGAGTAAAAATTACTCAGATCCTTAAACACGGATTGGATATGTTCCAATACCTGCCGCTCCGCCTTGCGTAAATCCTTGGGTAACATTTTATTTAATTCTTCTTGTAATATTTGAATATGTCGTGCAACAGATTTCTCGCCGAGTCGGAACAAACGACTGCATACCGAATCAAGGAGATGTATCACTTCGATCCATTTGCGGATGATCTCAGCATCAGCCAACTTAACGGGCACACGGAAGATAGTTTCTTCTTCACAATCGTGCTTCAATTGGTTCAAGACGTTAACCCAGTCATCCTTCGTTCTGCAAGTAGTGAAATACTGATATTTCACCGCACGAAATGTCGGGGTAGAGTCTTGAACAGTGGCACCTAACCACCCAGATGAAATAATGGACTCCAGTTCGTTTGACTCAAGATAAAGTTTATTATCCTGCCAAATTTGATACAGCGTCAAAATAAAGCGGCCCATTGGAGTTAACAACAGTAATCTCGGATTGGTCGCTAGCTCGACATTCTTCTTTTGACCACTCGCTTTATCAATATATTGTAGTGGTTTCATGGCCATATAGTCGCGTAGGCGATCAATAAACTCCTTAGAACGTCGCATCACGATCGCCACGTCTTTCGGCTCGTATAAACCGCTCTCAAACCATTCTTTCAATTCACCTAAACACCCTTGAAGCTCACGGTCCCGGTTTGCATATTGCCTTAAAATCACGTTCGCTGTGGGAGCAGGATATCGCACCGGTTCCCCTGTTTGTAGGAGATACTTCTGTATATGCGCAATATCTTCCTGATCACTAAGAAGAGGTGTATCAAGTTTGAAACGGTTCTTTCCAACAAATTGATACGTTTCCGTAATGATCCGATACGCTTTTTGCTGTTGTTCTCGGTAGGGAACAAGGAATACAACTTCCTTACCACTTTCATCGCACTGCTTAATGAACCACTTTTGGAGATCTGTTAGGAAGGTGAATCCTTCCATAACAACCAAGTCAAAGGGAACAGGGCTTGTAGATAAATAGTCTCTGGCAGCTGCCTCATACACCTTTTTCCCTTCCCTATCAAGCATATTGTAAAATGATGATTGAATATCCTTCAGATGAGTTTCTATTACAGGATTAACGAGTTGATTACGTTTATCTGCGGGCAAATTTACACTGCGTAAATCAATACCTTGCCCAGCTAAATCATATAAAATTCGGATCCAAGAGGGAAAATCGTGACGTAGCAAATCTCGAAGTTTAGGATCCCCCTTAGAAACTTCATTCATCGCACGGAACAACATCGTTTTTTCTTCACCACGTGAGGATAGATCGAATTCCCGCTTTGTCCAGGCGCGTATGACTTCTGCAAATAGCGCTAATTTCCTTGAGTTCCCTTTTTCGTCATTCAGTAGTTGTTCATCTGGAATTACTCCGTCCTCAACTCTTTTAACAGCCAATGCCTTTGTCGCGGTCAAGTATGTATACTTACGCCCTTTAAATACAAATTTCTCAAGTACTGTACGGTTTGGGCGTTGGTTCTCGTATGTAAACAAGGTCAGCATCCGATTCCCTCCAGGTTTCGAACTTTGGCAAAAACAAAGGCCTTTGGGCATAACACTCCCAAAGACCTAAGTCGATATTACCACATTTATCCCTTTCTGGAAACGGGAACAAAATAAGAACAAGAATATTTAGGAAGATAGTCTTTCCTTAGCATACTCCTCAAATATCTTGATAATCCCAGCTTCACCTGAACTACGCGGAAAGATTGGGTCAGTGCTTAGCTTATCTTTTATACCATACGTTAAAGCATGGGAGATACATGCTGTAACTACGATTGACAAGTCAGACTGTCTTGCGTAAGCAGTTGTTTGATCGGTCGCTCGATCATGAGTACAAACGCGAACTTTTATGTCTTTATTTCTAAACATTATACGCTCGGCAGCACGCTGCGCGGCCTTTTCCCTGCACGAAAAAATCGTAACTGTCATTGCTGGTAACACTTTTAGGGGGTCGTCTTCAGAATCCGCATCTTGTTGCAGCCTTTCTTTTAAATGTTGAAGAATCGAATAATCCCCCACTATTACTTCTCCAAGCTTAAGGACAAAAGGAATCAACCATTCAGTATCCTCATCCAATTTATCATACAGTATGCCGAGCCACTTATCCCATACATGTTTTATCTCCAGACCGATAGTCCCATAATCGTAAAACAACTCCATGCAATCAAAGACAACAGGTAGTAATTTTGGGATCGGTTGAAAAGTCATCCAATCTCGTGTGTTCCTCCACTGTGTTTCTGTAGAATCTGGCTTTTTCTGCAGTAATCCGTCTATCAATCTTATTAAATGCTGTAAAGTAGCCTCATTTTTTCCACCAAAATGACGGATGGCATCTGCCAAATTCTCATAGAATTCAGTTTCCTCGTTTTCTGGAAAATTCGGATCATACGTCACATACTTGACAAATGGAGAAAGTGATCGGGACAGAATCCCTTTTTTTCCTGGTTCAGGTTCTTCAATTATCCATTGCGTAATCCATTCATTGATTCGATGGATTGAAGTTGGTGTCCATTCTTCATAACCGTCCCCCACCCGCTCTATCCAATCTGCCAAAAACTGATAGTCCTCCTGCGCATCGTATAAAATGCTATACCAGGTCTCCCATTGCTTAGGAATAAAACTGCTTTCAATATCTAACCATTCCTTCTCCGCAATAATCGCACGCCCCGGCAAATGGCTTCTAATCTGATGGATAAGCCTTAAGCGAGACAATAAATCAGGACATGGACGTTCACCGGCTTTTTGTAGAAATGGGTATAATGCTTTTAAAAAGTCAGGTGAGGCAAACTTCCTCCACCCCTCGAGCAAACTCCCAAACAATTGACTATACTCTGTTACGGAAAGGCCCAAATCCAGCAACAAATCTGACCACTCTACGGCTATCTTCATCTCATCTCGCATCCCATGCATACGGGACAAGAAAAAACGATGTATTTCAGAGTAAACAGCCTTTAATTCCATTCTTGGCCACTCCGAATCGTTAACAAAATACCGAAGTAGGTAAGGTAAAATGGAATCTATTATATGACCATGTTCAGTCACATTATCATGCAAATTAGAAATAAGTCGTTCCATCTCACTATGATTTGTTAGAAAGCCATCACGTGACCACTCCTCTGCTCCGCGCTTCGCAAATTCTACTGCTGCGCCTGGGTTAAGCTCAGAAATATGCTCAAACCATTCGTTCCAGTTTCCTGGCACAAAAGAAGTAGTGCTCGATCCAGACGCACTAAACAGACGCGGTGCCAAATATTCAAAACAAGTCCGAATATGTCTACTTGTTAAAATAGACGACCACTCATCTTCACTTATATGTGACACAGCATCCGATACTTTTTTGTCAATCGTCAAATCCTCTAATTCAAATGCACATTTTAGCATCAATTGAATTTGCTCTTTTGATTTCGGAAGTTGAGAAACTACGTCAAAAGCATCATTAAATCTTCCCTGATCTGCAAGTAATTTTGCATCTTCAATTGTGTACATAGTGGGTTCAGGCTTACTCCCCACTACATCCATCTCTGAGTCCGCCAGAAGTTGTAATAACGGTTGAACTGAAGTACCTGCTCCAACCATTAATATCTCATCACGTAATACCGGTAGGGGGTCATTTAGGTCGACCGCACGTAACATAAAACTAATTAATGTATCAGGATGCGATAAAGAACCACGAATACGGTAAAGCGAATGATACTGTGGCCAAACGATCTCAGAAAATATTTCCTTCATCTTTTCAGGTTGATTCTGATAATGCGTAAGATGCACCTTAAATACTGCCCGAATTATTCCTTCTGTAATACGTGATGGACGTGGAGCCTTAAGTAAATCTTTCATCTGGGGATGTCCAAGTATCTCTCCCCAACGCTCGAACCGGGTAAGCATATCAATACGCATAAACAGGATATTTCGAGGATCTATTAAATGGTGACGTTCTAGTGTGTCTATTTGAGTCTCAGCATTATTAAAATCTCGTGCTTGTAAAGCTATTTCAAAATTTCGTAGCAGAGGGAATGGATTATCAGGAACCTGAGTACGTCGTTCTGGACGGCCCTCTAGTAGTCGAAATAATAAATTTATCTTTTCACCAATCTTCGTATCATTACCACGAAACGAAAAAAAAAGTCCCCCCGTGAATGAATTGACAACTGAATCAAATGGATGGGGTGCACCATTGGTGCGATATCCACCAAAATCGCTATAGGTAGGACCAATAAACGAACGCACCTGCTCTAGCAATTGAATGAACGATGTTTCGTCAAACGCGATTGCAAACCACGTAAACGATTTATCATGTTCCATAAATGGTAGTATTGTTGGTTTTGGAACATTCCCATCAAGCCTGGATATATAGGGTAATAGCTTATTAAGACCCCCCGATTCCACTTGAGCCCAAGAAATCAGATTTGGGCTTGAAAAAAATTTTTCTAGAAACTGACGGGTTTCTGGTGAGAACATCATTCCTCTCCCCTCCCCCACCCGCGGCTCCACACAATTCGGTTCTCCGAAACAGCCGATGGATCCGATGTATATTGAATGAATTCATCTAGCGTAGTAATTCCGTTAAATGTAAAATTCATAGAGCCACTTAAAAAAAAGTTATCGCCAAGTAATCCTTTTCGATGGAGGACAGCATTATACCGAAACGTTTCGAAGGGTTTCGATGTTTTCTGTTTGATAGCCTTCACAAAATTCTCGTTATACTCCAACTTTCGTGTTTCCAAATAAAATTCTGTCCCTCTCTCAATGAGATTCGCAATAACATCTGTAAATGTAATGTCCCTTCTTGCCCATTGTGGCTCTAATATCATAAACTCATTAGAACGGTTACGGATGACAGTAATATCGGAGACCCAAGGAGATGCTAAAAAAAGTCGACGGCTCGGTCGAATTAACTCGGCGGTAAATACGCTTTGGAGTAAGTCAGGTATTTCCCTGGAAGCTGCATTTGAGTAAATATATCGCGTCATTGCAGGGCCTCCCGGATTTCAAAATTTACTACGTAATAACCACTTTCTCTTGCTATACCTTCAACACGGGGATACACATGCAAAAACCCCAGATCCAGTGGTGCATCAGTCAAACCTACAATGATGTCACTCATCTCAAGTTTCTGTTCAAGTGGAACCAAAAGCTGAACCATGCCATGTGTAATAAGCATATCAATCATGCGCTCTTTCCATTGCGATTCGGTATAGGAAACACGATAATGAAGTTGCATTACATCAAGAACTAGCTCACGGTCTGTGGGCAAGCGGTTCGCGAATGGATTATACGACTCCAGTACTCTGCGCCGAATTTGTGATCCTCGCGGCCAAATCATTCCATATATTACATTAAAACGCCAGTTTACATCCTCAAGAGCTCGAACATCAATATGCTGGAGTGCCCTACTGAAATCAGATGAAATACTTTCATTAGCACTGTAAACGTAAGCGAACACACGTGCATCCATTTCGATTCCTAGACGATTTTCCTCACAATTCCATGCCCTTAGCAACTCAAGAAGAAATTGGTCTGTTTCAGGATTACTTCCTGGGCGAAGCAATCGGTTGAACAATCCGTTCATTACCGGCATTGTTGCAAGTATTCCGAGATCCTGCATCTGTCTTTTCAATTGTTCTATCGATTCATTAGTTTCTTGATATCCGTTCGCATCCCGGAAACACTTGACCTTGTCACGTAATACTGAATTATTTTGAATCTCCTCAAGGATTCGGGACAACTCACTATGAACAATCTCTGAGTCAGATGGTGCCAGAGCACTTTCGATCAACCGGAAAAAGCGGCGTGGGTCCTGTTGATATCCGTATGCAATTTCCTCAATGATTCCACTACCACCTTCAATGGTTTCAGTAATCCATATCTCGTCGGATGCATCCCTCCATAAACCATCTTGTTGTTTACGACTACCGCCTCCTATATCAAGCAAAAGGTCTCCATTTCGATGTGATCCAGCCATTTCGATACATGCCTGTAGTAGAGCCTCCCCGAGAGTCGTTACCCATCTTTGGCGAGCCCAATTTTGCCAATACTCGTCATTATCTTCCCACAACGTCACTGCTAAAAGTTTTAATCGTTCTGCAACCACTGGCATATCAAACAAACTCATCAATTTTAAATGAGTACGTTGATATTGTTCCTCTTCTTCGAACTCAGTTTCTTCTTCTCTGGCCAGCACTTGAAAAACCACATTCATTACTTGGTTCATAACGTCAGGAAAAGATCTTCTTGCATGAATCTCCTCGCATGATTCTTCAAGAGTGCAATGATTTACCAACGCAGTGTGCAAAAGGGCTGATAAATATATTTCCGCCATTCTCTCCAGTACAAATGCATTCCCAAACTCAGTTAATACTTCATCGTTCATGACAAGATGCTGAAAGTACAGAGACCGGAACGAACGCACTTTAGCTCGATTTGAATCAGAAGATGAAACAACATTCTCAGGAATGTTGTGCAATAAAAATCGTATGCCATCCACTTGTTGAGTAAAGCCAATTCCTGCCGGCCTTTTCTGTTCAATAGTGAACCTGATGGACATCTCCGTTGGTTCAGATTGATTCGTCATCCGTATCGATGCTTCCGAACCGACTGCAAACCGTCTAATCGTAACTGCACTATACGTGTCGTGGGTGAAGAAACGAATCCCTGCAATTACCGATGACCATCTCGTACCTTTGGGAATATCCATTTCTCTACCGTACGCTTTTCCTTCTATAAGTCCTTCAGACGACGGAAACAGTTGACTTTTCCAAAGAAGGCGGGCGTTCGATTTTGTATCTACCATCCGTTCTGATTGCTTAGGTCGAATTTTAAAGGGTCTAATAACCGGTAATTGAATCAGCGTTTCTTGATCATAGAATTCAAACATCCCAAGTTGGCGATAATCCCCAGGTTCACAAAAATCCGATATGGGTAACTCTTGAAATTTCTCTGTTTTTTGTAACGATACAGGTGAAATCCAGTGGCTTTCTGCTCCATGCGCCACTCCAAATCGTCTAGACACTCTACCTGGTGCGAAAGTATTGAGTGCTTGGAGGATGTCCATCGGTTCTTCCGGTCTCTTCGCTTCCTGGGTAGACGGTAACACTATCATTACTTCAGGAAGACTCAACTCACTAAATAGAGTTGAAGGTACAAACTCTGGTAGTGGATGATTCTTTGTATGCATTTCTTTTGCATTTCCATCATTCGAATCCCAGTTCATCTGCAGGCGCCTCATCAACGTCGGTAATACTTCTAGCATGAGAGACCGTGGTGGATCCCACATTAAGGCATGCAAATTCTCTAGAGAACATTTGAGAGCCATTTTCAAATACGTCTCCATCCGAGAGCGGAAAGTTGATTCTTCGAGCACGCGTTTAATCAATTTTACAACTTCTTCTCGCTGTCCCAAGTTTTCATCGTTAGGCTGTGCAAACATGTACCAGAGACTACCTGCATTAAACCGTTGCTCCTTTAACTCATATGAAGCCCAGTCCATAAAGGCGAATACCGCTTGAATTCGTAGAACATATCGGTTCATGATCGGTAATGCCTGACGCTCAAGGACCGGTTGAAACAACGTATCGTAGCTTTGGTACATGAATCGATCCCTTCCATAATCAGACAATACCGTGACCATCCAAGGCCTCATCTGGGGATCTCGCCCTGCACGTCCTTTACGTTGTAAAAATGCAGCGAGATCTCTTGGTGCTTTGTGCTGAATGACAGCTCCTACTGCCTTATCGTTAAATCCAACTTCAAGCGATGGCGACGATACAATAACATCTGCTTTGGTATCAACCCCAGCGTCTTGTGAACTTGTTCGCCCGATATGTAGTGGTTGGCTAAGATTGTGACCTATATTCTCCGGAAATAACCATGATTGGCCATGCAACATTCGTTTAGGTGCATCACTAGTATAATGGCTCCTCAATGCGGCTAACGGTTCTCGGTCTAATAATTTTGCAAGAGTTTTGTTATTTCTCCCCTCAGCATCTAGAAGGGTATGAAACATTCGGTTTGTAACGTCAAGATCATCCGTAAAGAGAAATAACTTCGAACCATAAGTGTTAACTTTCTCATTCCCTGTTGTATGAGATACATCTAACATACGACGTAGCAACATCGCAGCCTGTATAGTGGTTGATAAGAGAGACGTTCCCGAAGCCGGATCTCCACGAAGTATAAGCTGATATTCTTTTCCTTTCGGTTCCATTCTACCGGACGCTGCATCTATTTCTGTTACTTCTGAGCGAGATAGACCTGTCAATTGACTGAAAAAATCCCCAGCATCTCGCAATGTCGCGGACAACCCTGTGAACTGGAGAGGCGTATCACCAAGTGCATGACGCCATCTTCTAAGAAGTAAAGCGACCTGAGCCCCATGTGTTCCTGTATAAGTGTGAGCCTCATCAATTAGAACAATACGAGGCGGATTTTGCGTACGTAGACCAATTAATGATCCATAATTGTGGTCGCTCATATAGCGATTCATCATTTCCGTTGTGGCAAACATGATATCTGGCGGATTTTTACGCATTGATGTACGAGTTAACGGCATTACATCTCCTTCGATGGAAGTGCCACACCCTCTCTTGGTACATACTAGGCGTTCAATCCCTTTTTCCAGATCAGTGGAAGGCCATACCAATTCTGATTTACAATCCAAACATTTTAAGAATGGGCAGACGTAGCCGTGTGAACCCTTTTTCCAGCTTTCTTTTGCTTTATCTTTGTTACTAGGTATATCACCGAACAAAGCCCCGATGGAAATCGAGCGCTCTAGATTGGATGCTGAATTTAACGCACGCACTTCATAAAGTGTGTCCATGAACTGATCTTTCAACAGTTCGTTGCGTGGATACAAAGCCACAACTTTAATCCAACGATTACTATCAATTCGAGAAGCAACCCATGTCAAAGCTGGTAGATAAAACGCTAATGTCTTCCCAGTACCTGTTCCAGCAGTAACAATGAATCCTCGAGATTTCTCATCTTGGAGTTCCTGAAACATTCGCAAAGTTGCATCCCGCTGAAATTCGGAAAGGCGGAAAGCTTCTCCTTTTCCCTCTATAAAAATTCTAAGCGAATCTAGTTCGAATGTCTCTAGAATACTTTCCGCCTCTTGGAAAAGGGATTGTCCATCAATAAATCTCTGCGGATAGATACGAGTACGTTGGTGAAAACGGAAATCCGATACAAGTGTAGGAGAAGCCTGCCAATTCTTTGATGGAAACCATTGACGTAATCGTGCCATAAGTCGAACAGTTTCTGCCATTCGAGTCCGCCACACCTCTTCGCCCTTAACAGGAAGTGCCGCGATCATCCACTGTTCCATTAACCCATTTTTTAATTCCTCAGCAGACATATCCACTATGTTGTGCCGCTCAACAAAATCAGTGGCTAGTTGATCTAACTCTTCATTAGTAAATGAACCTTCGACATACCCCCATGACAAGTATTTAGCTTCGATTTCTTCAAGTTCATTTAGGAAAAGTTGTCTCCAGTCTATCAATGTATTCCCTCTTTTCTAAATACGAATCGTACAATGATTGGTAATCCCATGATCTTCTAACCATGTAATTACTTCAGGAGTTAAAAGGTGTATTGGTGCCCCCACTGAACTTCCAGCAAGTTTAAGAAAGTCCAGTACTTCTTTTGGCACATTCCCTTGCCCGAACTTCATCCAAATTTGATGTATATCAGCGGATCGATCTTGCAGTTTTTTTATATCACTGTCATTCAATGGCAGACAAGAAGCGATTGTATGAATCGCCTGTAAATGATGCTCCATTTTTTCTATATCGGCGCGAAAGCTAGAAATCTTTCTGAATATCAATAACGTTTCCTGATTGATCTGTGGTAATAAACTGTTAACGTATGTCTTCCAAGCATCTAATAAAGCCTTTTTAACTGTAGTGCTTGCAGATTTCAACGATCTTACAAAAGATGGGATATCAGACGATTCCAAGATCCATTCAGGCTGTTGCTCAATATTTTTGCGGTATACTTCTGCCATGTTCGATACGTTGTTTATTACGTTAGTAAAATCAGGGCATGCAATATCGATATTACGCATTGTATTCATACTCAAAGTAACTTCAGCAAGCCCTTCAAGTGCTTCTTTTAATTGTTGCTTGCGAGTAGTGAATTGAAGAAGTAGGTCTTTTTCCCTCTCCAACTTTTCCTTTTGTTCAACCAACTCGACTAACCTGGACGCTTTAACTGCTAGCATGTGGTCCCTCCCTTCCGGATTGAATCAAAGCAGGCTGTGATCAATTTTAGATGATCATTAATCTCCACTTTAACTTTTTCTAATTCCATTACCGCTTCATTATTCTGAAGCTCATTCAAGTCTCTTTCAATTTTCGACGTCGATTCGTCCAAGAACTTTTCTAAAATCTTTACGTGGTTCTCAACTTCTGTCATTTGCGCGACTGGAAGTTGACCTAGCCCAATTACTAATTCAAGTGGTGTGTTTCCCTCCATAGCGTTTAACTTCTTAACGAACTGATCTATTGGTCTACTTTCTAACCCAGTTATTGCAGCTTCTATTTTGGGCCCTTCCCCGCGTAAAGAGGCGGTGGAAATAGCGCTTTTATATGCCTGTTTGACTTGGTTGGCGACTTTCTTGCCGTTGAACTTATCACCAAGTACTTCCCTGATGCGCACAACCCACTCTTTCTTATCTTGATGTTCCGTTTCAATTGCCTTAAGTAGGGATTTTTGGAGTAACTCTGAACATCTTACCAATCGATCAAATGCATTTACTCGATCTGTAGGAGGAGTAGTTAGATTTTCTAAAGAAAGTGTAGCAAGTTGGTTTATTATTTTTGACGAGTCAATGACTCTTACACGCCCAGTATCACCCTTTTTAATCGCAAGTCGAGAAAGGGCAAATTTTGAGATTTCCTCTCGATGCTGGAGAAGCGTACGTAGTACTTTATCCCATTCACTTGTTCGTATTCCATCCTGTTGAGTGATCGGGTCAAACATAGATGAAATTAGATTTTCTGATGAGTTGTTACTTACAATCCCACTCATCGCTGCAGTAACAACAAGTACTTCCGTTGCTATTGGGAGCGGGTTCCACGGGCCATCGTCTAACGGTATCTCCCGAAATTGTGCAAGGACTGTTTCGCTCCATTTATTTAAATAACGTGCCACAAATCGAAGATACTCAGCTCCTTGCCGAAACTCCCAATGCTTAAAATGACTGAAGTAAATTAATCCCTGTAACACAAGGGCCGTATCTTTCCATTCAGACTCTTTCTGAGGTAAGTGTAATAATATGGGACCTGTCCCCATTTGGGTCGACTGTGAAGTAAAATTAATACTTTTCTTACTCCATAATCCGGAATCTTGGAACCATTTGTGATTAATCCTTTCAATATCCCATTGAATGTAATCATTTAAGGAATCGAAAACGAGTTCGCGTAGTTCCTGAGTAAGATTTTGACTTAATTTTCCTTCATTAACCCACTCGTCAATGGTTCTAATTTTCTGTTCGACATTTTGGGGCAATTGATTCAATGATGATTTGGGTGGATTTACAGAACTAAGTGTAGAAGTGGTGTCCGCTCCCTTAACCTGATCCTTTACAGACAGATCATTGAGACCGTGATTATTTGTTGGATCTGTAGGATCCTTCGTTGCTTCTGAGATTAAATTGGGCTCAACTTTTTCTACTTCCTTTTGTACATTTTCTCTAATATTTAATAGAGGCAGTTTGAAACTCTCATGAACAAACGGGTGCAAGTTAGTAACTTCGTATTCGTTAGTCCATAACTCAATAAGAGTATGACGCCGATCATAATCCACTGGATCTTTGCGTTCGATTTCATTTTTCGCCATCGTAGATAATCGGTTCACAGTCTTTCCACCAAAATGATCAAATAAGGCAGTTGAAGGGAAGGTACCTTCTTTTATAGATTCTGCATAATTCTCAGTGATATAACGGAGTACCTTGCTAATCATCAGTCGCGGATTAAAATTCTCCTCTTTTGTACTCCGTTTGTACATTGTATGAATGGAAGCATCATTAAAAGGATATAAACCAATCCCATCGATCTGACCAAAAGCTTCATGACATTGGTGAATCATTGGACATTCTAGTTCTACACATGCAGATCGGAGTGGTTTTCCGATTCCCTCCTCATCAAACCATTGTTTAATTCGATCTTCGGGCATACGCAATACATTTAAATATCTAGCAGCAAATCGTTCTACGTCCCCTGATTTAAGCAATTCTTCGTCGACATCAAGGATTACACGAAAGTCAGTTCGGGTAAGTACGGTATCCTCGAATCGTTGAAAATAACCTGTTGTACAACCGAGCGCTACTCGCATGTCACATAGTTGCTCTTCCCCATCGTTGTCTGCCTGTTTATAGATCAATGCATCAAGTAGTTGATAGTCGATCCCTTGTAGCACAGTAAAGTCTTCAATGAGTAATACAAGTTCGATATTTTTACGTGCCAGTGCTGCTCGAACCTGTTTCATTAATTTGATAAGATCGGTACTTGATAGATTGAGCATAGCTGAAATTGCTGAATCAAGATTAAGATTTAACCATTCAACCGCCTTCTGCTGCAACTCGTAGTCCCCGACCAGATCTGCGTATATACTTTTTGCGTCTTGGCTAGCTTTATCAATAAACGTTATATTCAAGGGCAGGTCTTGGATAGAAAATTCCCTACGCTCATTTAGTCGCCCACCGTTTCCCCCTATAATATGGGAAGCCAATTGATGAATAACCCCCCCCTCCTTGAGCCACTCCTGAAAGAGAGCAGGATCTCGGAATAAGTGTGGTAGGTTTTCCATCAAGTGAAGTTCCAAATCGTCCAATCTCTCAATGGAATGATTCCCGTTAGGTCCAATTGCAAGAGTAATGTTATTTAATAGCATCTCTTTTGCCTGACCGAACGATACATTTCCTGTTGATTGACGAACTCTTTGTCTAAAATCTTCAAATTCAGGTTCCTCAAGGTCCTTGAGAATCATCAAAATGATATCCTTCAAATTGGTAAGCCTCGGAATGAGCAAAACCTTCCTACCCTCTTTGGGAATTTGCGCATCAAGCCATCTGACTAAATGAGACTTTCCAGTTCCTGATTCTCCAAGTATGGGCACGAAAATATATTCTTTTTTAGTGATGAAATCTTGTAGAAACTCTACTTCATCATATGCAACACCACGATTCTGCACTTTCGTACCTGCAGTCTGCTTATACATCTTAATCGGGTGATGCGTAGCTAGAAACAGATGCCGTTGTACGTGTAAAGCATCCGTATCCAAAACTTTATGAATCTGCTCAGTTTGCCAGCAAACATGTGACATCAATGATTCGCCTCCTGTGCGCACCAGGTTATTTCTGAATAACGATATGTTTCCTGATTCTCAGTAAACAAATATACATCAGCATCAGATTTTTTCTCTAGACGAATCAATTTCTCGTCATGAAGACGCATAAACGCGAATGATGTTACTTGCGAAAGTTGACCCTCACGTAAATTTTCTACTCCGAACTGTTGAGTCAACCACTCGCGATATCTGCCACGTTCAAATACTGGACAAATCTCGGCCAATCGCTTTATTATCGTATCAATATTATGCGTACGCTTGTCTCGGAATAAGGTTGGTAAGTAATAACGAATGACATGTGAAGGATCGGGCAATAAATATTTTTGAATTCGCGAAGCAAAACCTAGATACATTACCCAATCTTCGAATTGTCCATAACGCGCGTCACTTGAACAGTCCAATTTTGTGTTCAATTGCTTCAAGAGGGACTCTTCGACCGATGCCCAGTTACCAGGAGCCTTGTACGGATTTTGTGACATATACCAAGCAATGACTTTTACTAAATCTTCATTATTATTGTTTTCATCATTCGCTTGTGACATGATCTTTTCCCTAATCGCATTCGGCAAGGCAACATCGACAGAATCGCTCAAAAGCAATTCGGATGGTACTTGATCAGAGATGGATAGAATCCCAGCACTTTCTTGATGTATAAGGCCGAGGGTGATCACTTCTGGAATTGTCGCTCCGATAAAATCAGTTTCATTTCGATCCTTTGATGCAAATGCCTGTGGAGCAAGCAATCGTTTCAAAAGGTCCATTTCGATTCGCTTATCAGGCATTTGCAAGATTAACGAATATATTGCATAGACTCTGCTCGGCGATGCTTGAGCGTTTTTCAACAAACTCATAAGCCGACCTCCTGTTTAAATGCATCATATCGATAGTTCCGAATATCAAGACTATCACTTAGGCGTTGTCCTATCCGTAAAGGGTGATCCATATCTTCTGGGATCATAAAAATAGTAGGATACTCTCGTACATTCTCACTCTTTAACCATCGATATACCATTTCATTATCCGTTCTACATTCGTGTATCACGAGCGTAGGTATTTTCCACTTAACTCTGGTAAGAGCATTGTATTCATGCATTTTACTGGTAAATAATATGTATCGATCCGAGAGTGTTACATCTTCCCTCAACCAATTTAAAATGTTTTCTGATGCAACGATATGTTTAATCCCTTGGTTTACAAACCAATAAACCATTCTCAGCATAGACAGTTTTTCTGACATCCCAATTGTTTGCTTTCCGCCATTCCCAGATTCTCGTAACAACACCAACTGATGGGAAGCGGGATCTAAATAACGACGTAATAACCCAGTTATAGTATCAAATGGAGGCCATTGCAGTGGATATCTATTAAGGGCCGGACTGCCAGGTTTGCGGTGTTCAAGTCTACATGCAGGACATCCACCACAAGCAGGGGCAACATATACTTCCCTCCTTAAATAGTCCTGGTTCATACTAGGTTGGATCGAATAAATCTCTTTAAGTAGGTTAGAGATACATTCTCCACTTTTTAATAATCTCTCCATCAACGAAAACTCATCTCTATCTGATCGCTTACTACTTTTACGATACTGTTCTACTTCCTCCCAAAATTCATCTCCCATATGATCATGCCGTAACATTCGCACGATCCTCCAATGATTTTCTTCTCCCTCTTCGGAGGCTCCAATATCTTCCCAATCAAATTCAAGCACACCCATCCTACTCAGCATCGTCAGAGTTCGGAGATGCCATTGCTCATTGTAATCATTTTTCTGATCAATTCGATCTGGATCAATTCCTGAAGATATCGTGACAGGAAGAAGAAACTTATCCGGCGCTTCGGGGATAGTACGTTTATTTGTAAACATCCTCTCCCAACGTGGTCTCCCCTTTTCTATACTAATCAACCTAGGTGCACTCATTTTTCTAGCCAGTTGAATATCGTCGTAATCATAAAGCATAAGTGACATACAGGCACGACCATCTCGTCCTCCTCGCCCTACTTCTTGGTAAAAACGATCAATGCTCTCAGGAACACAAGCGTGAATCACTGCACGGACCTCTCCCTGATCTACACCAAGTCCAAAGGCCGATGTCGCTACAACGATATCAATTCTTCGATGATGCCAATCTTCGATGATAGCTTCACGTTCGTTCTGTTTGGTATCACCATGAAATACACGTACCCTGTTGTAACCTTCAGTACGAATCTCTGAGAACAGTTTGATGGCATGCTTCACTTCAGTTGTATAAACGATGAGAGGACGAGGCAAGTAATCTATGGACTCGATTAATCGCTCTTTTTTTTCATTTTGATTGGTACACTTCGCCTGCCAATAAGCAGGCTCTGGTCTCAGTGTGACTGCAGAGTATGAATCGAAAATACCAGGCCCAGCAAACAATGTTTCGAGTGTATCAAGACATGACTCCGTTACAGTGGCTGAGAGGAGCAGTGTTCGGAATGGTTCAAGTGCTTTTCTCAGCATCATTCGTCTCCATCCAGCCAATTCTTGAAAGGCTGGTCGGAAACTATCTCCCCATGAATCAACGGTGTGCGCCTCATCGATAACTAACATTTTGAAATACCCTTTTTTAGCTGCTACTTGAAGTGAAAAATCTAGCGCCTGCATTACACTTTCTGGCGATGCAAATACAACCCTTTGGGTACCATTCATAATTCTTGAACGGATGGCATCATTCTCTGATAGACGAGAATTACTAGAAAAATATGCCGATTCATGATTAATAAAAGGCATAAGTGCTCGTTCCTGATCAAGAGCAAGTGCCACCGTGGGTACTACCACAACTGTAACTCCCTCCTGCTTAGAGAAAAGTAAGGCAGGTAGTTGTCCGCATAAGCTTTTTCCCGATCCAGTAGGAAGGTTAATTAAGATTGTTGCATTATTTGGTGATGTTAAGATCGTCCTTATGGCGTCCCTTTGCGGGGCACATCTATAGGACTGTCTCCCTACCTCGGTAAGAAACGGGTCTCCACTCACCTCCTTCAGATGGCTACGATGAATTAGTCCAAACAGAGGTCTATCTGGTTCCTCTCCTTTAGAATGGGGCAACCATTGAGGAGACCATGGTAAAGCATACAAGAGGTAGCAATCGTCCCGTTCCTCGAAGATAACCATGCCCATTTTCTCGTATATTTCTCGGTCTGGCCATTTTTGTGTTCTAGGCACTTTTAGTATGCAACGATCAACTCCATTTTTTTCTGCTTCATGACGAATCACTCCTCTGATTAACGCGGCAAGATCTCTTCCCTGTGCACCTTCTTTAACTGCTTGAAAAAGTCTTATGTAAAATGGATTTTCAAACTGTGGTAAATACCTATCATCCTCTAACCAAGTCGTTAATTCATCCCAATCGTTCAAAATCTGCCCCCTCCTCGTTGAGTTTGCTTCCGCAAAGGTTTATCCGACAGAACTAAAAACCCTGCTGCATCTAAATGAACCTTTGGATTTTCAATTCCTTTCAAAATTACTTCGTACAACTCATCGTCAAATACTTCCTTTTTCCCCCACATACTTTCATAATTGTTCCTCAACTCTAATTGGGTTTTCATATATCCAAAATAAGATCGTGCACGGTCTGTGTTTTGCTTGCATAACTCTTGGAAGGAAGTATCCGAAAGTAAATACCTATGTGAATTTTCTGCTGCTTTTTGACAAATATTTTCCCAGGTCCCTGAACTAAAAGTGCTCCTAATCCTTCCTAGTCTTTCTTTAATAATATTGGTATCGTTCCCCCCCTCTTCAACATCGAAAAATGGCGTTTCAAGAAGATCACGATATGTAGAATTTGCAATATTACCTTGGTAGTCAAGTAGAATCGAAATGTAAGTCGGTTCAAAAAACTTATCAAGCAATCGTCTATACGCTTTTGATTGATTATCATCTCCACGAGAAGATATAAGACTATTCAACGGTTCAGTGTCACCCTCCACTATATAGTGAAGCCGGAAACCTAACCAGTCTTGGTCCCTCCCTCTCCATGAAGGAACTGTTCGCCAAAACGCATATGTCTGCCCTCGGTCATCCCAACGTAAATATTCACTTAATGTGTCAAAGAATGGCTCACCTATCCGAAACAGTTTTGTATTTTTTAAATCGATTGATTGTTCTCGACTAAAACATCCTGGGATGTTCATTTGATCATGCAGAGTCTGAAGGTGTGAACGTGGCACTAAAGTACTAGGTGTTCCCTCATACAAAACTTGACTGAAATGAGTCCCTCTTATTTTGTCAAACTTAAGTGCTTCACAAATCCAAGGTTCGACGGAATCTTGGATCTTTTGTGGATTGCGCTCATAACTAACTAATTGCTCCAAAAATGAAGTTGCCTGATTTTCACGTGCATCAATTTCATCAATTACTTGTTGCTCTGCAATATTAACTTTTTCCTCTTGGATAGTTAGCCGAATATTTTCAGTTTCAACTTCTAATCCCTCAATGCCATGTACATATAAGCATCGAAGAATAGTGGGCATATGTTTATCGACAAAGAATTGAAGTGAAGAAATTGACGAACGATAAATATCAAGCCCCTTATCCATAAGATTATGCCAAGCAAATTGAAAGTTTACCGTTGCATCCGGTCCCGTTAAAACGGACATCTGAAATGGTTTCGTTCTCCCCAAACGATCTAATCTACCTATTCGTTGTTCTAATCGATTCGGGGACAGCGGTAAGTCATAATGAATCATGTGGTCCGCAAATTGAAAATTTCTCCCTACCTCTCCTGTACTATCACAAATTAACACTTCACAGGACTGATTATTCTGAAATGAATTCGTTACAAACTCGATCTCTTCTCTTTCCATTCCAGAATGATAAGCCCCTACCGTTTCAGTTCCAAGATTATGCCTAAGGTATTCAAGGAGATCCTCGCATACCCTGGTAAATTGAGTGAAGATAATAATTTTTTTAGGAATTTCTCGGTTGCGAAATGATTTATCTTGTATACTCTTGATTATCTCAAGCAGTAGCAGCTTTTTATCCCCTTCTTCGCTTGGGTATTTAAATACTTCAATCATCCTGTCGAGCAATTCCAGTTCACCAAGAAAATATGGTGAACTGGCTAAGAGAGTCAATATTTCATCCGGAAAAACTCCGTCTAAGCTTCGTTCAACCTTTTTTGCTCTACGAGTATTAACAACTTTCTGGAACAAATCTTCATCACAACCGGCCGCTTCTATGAGGGTTAGCCAAATACGGAAATTTACAGATTCACGCGTCTCTACTTCTTTCCACAACTCTCTTTCCGCTGCCCATGCCTCATACCTGTATTCATCAAGTAATTTATGTAATTGTACTGTCCGTTCGTCTAGATCGAACTCCTCAGTTACTTTGTTCTCCCCTCGACTATGTCTAAACAGATCCTGCACATTCTCCCTACGATTCCTTAGCATTCTACGGTGCAATCGATACGTTTCCGAAATATGCACTCGTATCCGCCTAATTAGATCACGGCGTTCTTCTTCACCAAACCGGTCTAATCCAATCTCCAATTCAACCAAGTGACTTTCAAGTATTGGATCGTTATTAAAACGTGATCGAAGGTTTGATATCCCCCGTTTCAGCATAAATGGTTTACTGTCTTCCCGAAATGATAGTAAGCTTTTTCCAACCTCTTGACGGAAAGTTACCTTGCGTCTAAAAGCATCCAGTTCATCAAGTTTGTAGTTATCTGGATCTAGTAGATGCAGCATTGATAAGAATTCATGTTCGTTGTTAAGGACAGGTGTAGCCGACAATAACAAAAGGACGTGTGCCCTATGGCAAAGTAGTTTTAGTTGTTCATATCGTCCTTTTTCCTTTATTCCGCTGGTAAGTCCCAATTTAGCTACTTCATGTGCCTCGTCGATAATCACAATATCCGGATATGATCCAGAGTAAGAATGAAACAATTCAACCGAGGTAAACTCGACACGCCCTTCAAACTGTTCGATTTGAAACCTATGCTTTAACTCTTCATTCCATTGCGTAATTAAAAATGAAGGGACAATTACAAGTGCCCTCATCCTGGGATCATCGAGAAGCATCTGGCGAAGGATCACACCAGTTTCTATCGTCTTTCCTAAACCAACTTCATCGGCCAGTAAGTAACGTGGCACTGGATCTTCAAGAACACGCCGAACCACTTCGACTTGGTGAGGCATCAAAGAAATATTGGACGATATAAGGCCTGCCATCCCTTTTGCAGCAGCTCGTTGCTCCATTAATGTCATTAAAAAATTTGTTCTCCTAATATGGAAAAACGCAGTTTCCTGACCTAAAATTGAGAGGACATCAGTCGGAATTGGGACTGAGTCCTCACATCTGACTAGCAAATCCTTTTCAGGTATGTATTTAGAAAACGTATCAGGGAAATCAACCTCATATTCTCTGTCGATTACTCTCAATGCTCGTCCCATAATCCATCGCTCTTCTTTAGCAAAATAATAGTAGCATCGAGTCTGACTTTTAAGCACTGTAGCCTTAACTTCCTTAACTGGATAAGTGAGCGTTTCTTGTTTATGTATGGAATGAAAATAGGTTACTTGTGCGAATTGTTTATCTGGTGAGATCGAGGTTAACTTTCCAATTCCTCTAGAATTTGATAATACAGTTACAAATGAACCCACAGGAATATTCACCATTTTATCCTCCGCGTCTTTGGAATCAGTTAGGGAAACCTTCTTATAAAAAAAACCCTACTGCAGGAGTAGAGTTTTATATTAAATTTGCACTAACCTCTCCTATAAATTTCCTTCCATTATAGTATAAACGTACCAAAATATTGTTATATGGTCAACTTAGTTTAATTTATTTTATCTATCAGTACGTCTCATACTGACTTTAAATTTTCTCTCTGATCATCAACACACATAACTAGTACTATTTCCTTTTTCGGAAATTAAATACCTATCATTTATCTACTGAAAAGATCACCGATTCCTTTTCTAGGTACTACTTAAATATTCATCCAAACCTTTTTTCCTCAATTTACAAGATGGGCATTCTCCACATCCATCAGCAATTATGCCATTGTAACACGTAAGTGTCTTATATCTTACAAAGTCTAAGACTCCTAATTGATCTGCAAGGGCCCAAGTCTGTGCTTTGTTTAACCACATAAGCGGCGTATCAATAATGAACTGGTAATCCATCGCTAAGTTAAGAGTAACATTCAATGATTTTATGAAAACATCTCGGCAATCCGGGTAACCACTAAAATCCGTTTCACAAACCCCAGTCACAATATTCCTTGCACCAACTTGTTTGGCAAGTATTGCTGCAAAAGAAAGAAAAAGTAGGTTTCGTCCATCAACAAATGTTGTAGGTAATTTTCCTTCCTCGCTTTTGATTTCTATATCCTTCCGAGTAAGTGCATTTGGAGCAAGTTGATTAAGAAGAGACATGTCCAGGATATGATGCTTAATTGAAAGTTCTTTAGCAATATCTGATGCACAATCCAACTCAAATCGATGTCTTTGTCCATAGTTAAATGTAACAGTCTCAACTTCTTTAAAACGATTCAATGCCCAAAATAAACAAGTTGTACTATCTTGACCACCACTAAATACAACTATCGCTTTTCCAGTCTTCATCACCATTTCCACTCTCCTTATTGAAGTCATACGTTTGGTATATCAAATTACGACCATTACAAGGTGTTAATATCCTGAAATTGCACTAATGCAATCGTTACTATACATGATTGAAAGATAATTTAGTGATCTTCTTTGCCCTATGGTACTACTACATTACTGTGACATAAAAGAGCATACTGAAGCCCTACTCTTCTTCTTCTTGCTGAATAGTTGCCCCTTGCATTAGTTTCAACAACCACATTCCATATCGGATTTCTCACCAACCTGCTTAAACACTTGCGAATACTTTCTGGTTTGATAACCCCCCCGAGAGGACCATTACAAAGATATTCATAGATATCCTTCACCTGAATAAATTCGTTCGACATCAATACAGTGTGAGCAACAAAAAATTCTGTTTGTGTAAGTGGTTCTCTCCTATCCTGGTAAACCAGTTCTCGTTTTTGCTGTGTAATACATATTAATACATCGCAATCCCCTTTTGATTCTTGCTCTTTATAAAAGAAATCCTCTGATATTGGTTCACTGCCGGTTGACGTCACCTTTATATAAAGATATTGTGTCAACATTTCTTCACTGTCGACAAGCATCCGATCGGCATAATTGGCGATTATCTTACTATCGAATGAAGCATATTTACTGGATTCCAAATAATTTACTTCCTTGATAGCATCCTTTGCCATTAATATTCCGCAGTTAACCGTAAAAATTTGCGCTATTAGCGTCTGCGTATCACTTAATCCTTGTTCTCGATTCCCATCTAGTGCCCGTTTAAAAAAACATGCCGATTCAATATATTTTCCACTTCCATAAAGGATATGGGCATAACGGTAATTAGCAATTGGATGATTACTTTGAAGACGGAGAGCCTTTTCAAGATATCGCTTTGCGGAATTTGGATCGGGCCTATCCGACATCTTAAAGGACTCTCCGAATAATACATAAAGTGATACAAGAGATTCTCTATAAATTTTACTATCAACCTGGTCTCCGCGTTTTAGTGCAGCGTTCAATTTCTCCCGCAACGCCTTTTCTTCATGATACGGTACAAATTCTTTTTCTTCTTCGATCATTCAGTTTTTTTCCTCCTCTTCAGTGTGACAACGTGTCACACAGCCCCTTTACACTTTAAGTAACAAATACAAAGGGGTTGACAACATGAATAATATCAGTCTTTTAACTCGTTATGGGTTCAAACCATCAGATTTAGAAAATTGGGTTCCATTCCGTCTTAGCCATGCTAGTGAACTTTTGACTCTTACATTAACTCATCTCGGGACAACATATGATCTTTTAGATCAGGTATCAGAACAAACTTGGGTAGAAGCCTTGCGATTGACCTCTTTTCAGGTTGAACGCCGTGGTGGTGAATGTTTAGTCAATCCATTGGAGAAGGAGCTTCCTCTTGCTGACATCGATCTTTATATGCGTGGAATTACACGTTGGATGAACGAACTTGGAATTCACACAGCTTACTGCTGCGATGGTCATGAACGAAAAAATCCAAAAGTTATCCTGCTCACGCATCCTAATCATAAGCAAATAACTCTCTTGAAAGCCTCTGCACCCGAAGAAATGAACATCCGTTTCTCTGGCAAGGAAATTCACTTTGAATGCAATCATCAGCGTGAGTTATTGCTTTTACTGGCGGAAAAGTTATATGCAATCTGCGCTGATCCGGCGGCTTTAATTCGCTACGAAGCTGATCATTTTAAACACTCATTAATCGAGTTATTGAACATCCCAGGTGAAAGTGGCTATGAGGATCCTATCAGGCGATTTCTGAAAAGAAAACTGAAGCCAATTACAGACAATATGTTTGTGGATCGGGCTGGAAATGTGTGTGCTTTCGTATTTTGCGGACAAGGTCCAACTATACTTTTGTCAGCCCACATGGATATTTTTCAAGAGCTTGAAGAATCCCGCCAAATTGTTCAAGAAGGGACCACTTTATACTCTACCTCGGGGATTCTGGGGGCCGATGATAGAGCCGGTATCGCAGTAATCCTCGAGATCATAAAAAACATTCATCAGACTAACTTTAATGGTACGTTGAAGATCGCGTTTACGGTTGGAGAAGAGATTGGGCTAATTGGATCTCAGCAACTAGATCCCATGTTTCTCTATGATATCGATAGTGCTATTGTAGTTGATCGGAGAGGTAATCGAGATATTGTAACCTCTTACGCCGGAATCATTCCGTTTTGCCCTGATAGTTATGGACTACTATTCGAGCAAGCAGGTGCATTGGCCGGGATGGAAGACTGGAAAGTAACCGAAGGTGGTTCAAGTGATGCTAAAGTTTTTTTTCAAAAATTCGGCATCCCTTCAGTCAATTTATCTGTCGGTTATCAACATGAACACACAGAACGGGAAACAGTAGATTATTTTGCCACCTTCCAGACTGCAACACTTATTTTGACCTTGCTACACCATCAATTAATTCGTTCAAGAGACAAAATGAAAAATTAAGTTCTACTCCTCTTATCTCTTTGAATATTTTAGCAAATTAAAGAATACACTTGCACATTAAGCAAGTGTATTCTGATTTTTGACTAAGCGTGATCACGTTTTTTTAATCGATACCACTCGGCTGCTTCTTGAATTCATCCTAATCTGCTTGTAGTAAACTAGCTAAAATATTGGAAAGTTGCAAAATAAACTGTTTTGAACGTTCATCATTTTCGATAAATTTAAACGCAATTGATGTTGCTTTAGGGTTAATTGGTGGTCCCGAGTTCTTATCCTTACGAAAATCATTGTCAATTTGTTCGAGTCGTTCCTTCCATTTATCGGGGAGATTATCCCGATAAAATCTCCAATTCACTGTGTGAGGTGGTTTTACAGAATAATCATTACTCCCTTCATATTGTACAGCGCCTATCGCTAGTCGTTTATGATTTAATTGTCCATAAATACGAAAATGATCTTCTTCTTTCATATAAACTTGTACGGTTTGCCAAGTCTTGATTTTTCCGTTATCACCCATTTGGCACTCAATATGAAATCCATTATTCTCAATCTCATTACAAATTTCTTTAAAAATTACACTTACTTTCCCAAAATCAAGTACCCGTGGATGTTCCATTATCTACATCACCTCATCATTTAAAGTAATTGTACAAGAATACAGTAGAGATTATGGATTTGACTTTCAAATAAAAAGAAGTGTAGTGAAACAAAAGTTCCACTACACGTTGATGTTAAGAGATACCCCTGCATTTCTCAATAGTTTTTTTCATTCATGCTATTATTTGCTACTAACCTGATCTCAACTATCTTGAAAAGACTCGGAAATTTTTCTTTTAGATCATCAAGTAACTTCCTCCATTGGACAGGTGGTAATGTGCAATAGCCGTGTTCCACTAAATGTCGTAGCTGCCTCTTGATAGCAGGCCGAATTTCTTTATTTGATTCGATACATTCGATTAACTGATTCAAATTCGCTGCATCTTCATTCCCCAGATCACTACGAAGCATCTTCAGAAGCTTAAGCCTTTCAACTTCTTTTTGAGTTTGATTCACAACGTGGTTACTAATGCTATGCAAATCAATTGATTGCCAACCGACGATATAATGAATCAAATCTTGACCTACTAATTCTCTATTCAGTAGTTTACGGCCGCTTTCCACCAAGTGTGTCCACATCATTTTGAGATGTAGAACTTCAGATGTCTCAATCGCTGAGTTCAGTATTGTCGCCAAAGCAAGCTTAGGCGAGAGTGATATGCAGTTATTTAGTCGAACCAACTCGTCAATAAGCACTCTATATCTTTCTTTCTCGGTATTTAGGTCTCCCCAAGATGGCTTCTCGCTTATCGTCGAGTAACTTAGATATTGACCATATTCGTTGAGCAATGATACTAATTGTTGGCTATATGATTCTAACCTTTTTGCTAATTCGACTACTTCTTCACGTAGGCCTTCATCTACTGAAAACTTCTTAATAATCTCACGTAATTCCATCGATTCCTCTAAGATAGAGTATGCAACGAAATCTTCATATTCGTAGTGTGATTTCTTATGGATCAGGACAAGCTTAGATGCAAAAAGATGGTTATCCTCTTCTGGAGATGTTAATAAGTAGTGAACAAGTGAACTTCTTTCTTCATTTGTCTGCTTTAAGGTATGTGAAAGTGTCTCAAAGTATTGAAGATACTCTTCTTTTAGCCCGATAAGAAATACCGAAAATGATCGTTCTCCAATTTCGTATTCCTCAAGTTCTTTCACCGGACTATATTCTCTGATCCATTTGTCAAAATCAATACTTTCAACTGCATTTATACCAACTGTGTCTAGCATGTTATCCCGTAACAAAAACCAATCTTGATACAATTGTTCAGAAACATGTATGACTTCTTGAGTAAATGGCGATTTTATTTGATTTGCCCAACTTGCTCGGCTGATTTTTAAACATCCTTCAACCCATTTTTTTAAGTGATACGCAAAGGAAGGTAGCGTAATTCCTAATTTTTGTTCCAATTCACGTTGCCACAATAAATGCAAAGTATCGGCTTGGTAAATCCACCTGGCAGTGTCGTATTCATTAGAAATCCGTTGAAATAACTTTGCCTTTTCCGCAGGTTTCAATTGTTGGAAGTTCGTAATCTCAAGAGCAGAATACCCGCGTCTTACTTTAATCTCATGAGACATACACTTTTCAATATCAGTAAATGTAATAGGATACCGTGTCCGATTAGAAACCTCTTTTCTTTGTAAGATACCTAGTGTTCTTGGAGTAAAAGGTCTTGACATTGTAACACCTTTAACAACATCATGCACGAGTGTAGCAACTCCAAGACGTACTGGTTCAAGTAGTTCCACATTTACCCGTTTACCTTCGACCCAATCTCGTACCTCAAGCGGTCCTTCTGGTATATCAATTGTAAATTCTGTAACTGGCTCCTTAAAAGGCATTTGGTAACTAATAGAATGAAGGGCTACACTAAGATCTCCTTGCTCATACTTAAAGTGTTTTAATAATTCTTGGGGTAAGACTACTTGGTCGTCCCCTTCAAACACGTACCACTCAGAAAAAGTTTTGATTAACAAATCAGGATGATCTGCAAACATTTCTCTTTTTATTAAGGGAACCACTCGAGAAATTAATTCTCTTTTACCTTGTAGGAAAAATCTAATAATTTCTTTACTATTTAAGATCAGATATCGTAATTTTCCTTTACCAATCGGTATTGCATCATAAACCCTCTTCATCATAGGGCTATTAAATGGCAATAAATTTACAGATAGATCGACATCTATATCTTCTTTTTGAGTAACTGGAGATTGTACTAAATTTTTGCAATCCCAAAAATGGGAACATTTCAGTGAACATGTATACCCTCGAGTACTTTTTAAATGTTTTAAGTAGTTAGCCATGTAAGGTACTACTTGATTCCGATTGAGGCTATAAAAATTTTTCCCTGATTCATCTGATAGCCATATTTTCTTTACGCGATCATCGATTGTATCCAGATTTTGTATCCTATTTGTAAGATCTGCTCCTCTTTTCGAATCCTGAAATCCTCCTGGAGTAAGGCCAATGACCACATCCCAATTACCCTCTTCAAGAGTTATTAACTGATCTAACAGTTCAGTGGCATAGATATTCACTGATTGGACAAGGTCATCAATAAGCAGCAATGGGCGAATTTGATTTAACTTTAAATGGTCAGAGATCTGTTTGAATAAAGAACCAATATCCCATCCTTCGAAGAGAAAGTGGTCTAATTTTTGTGAGATAGTTTGGCGAAATGACTCATAATCAATTTTAAAGGAAAGAGTTGTCTTTGAAAGAATATCCTCAAATTGTTCCCGGTGAATAACTTCTAACGGATTTTTTACGCGTCCTCGTTCAATTTGTTTAGTAAACTCTATTACGTTTCTTTCAATAATTGGTCTAATCATGAGTGCCACTGGGACAATTTCTTCATCCGTGGCCAGAGTCTCAGATAAGGTCGTCCAGACAATTTGATTTATTATTGTAACTGGTTTTTTCAGTAACAAATCCCATCGCTTTTCATCTATAGTTACTTTTAAAGAAATACCCAATATATCAAAACATTTCTTAATTAAAACTTGTGGATTTAGTTCACTTCGAGATATACGTATTACAGGACGTTCTACATTCTGATGTATCCATTTATCTTTTATCCAACAAAGCAATTCAGATTTTCCCGATCCCGTTGAACCAAAAATGAGGTAAACACGATTTCCCGATGAATCCACCTCTGTTAATTCATCAAAAAGTTCGTCTTCAGTAATCTCCGCGATTAATTGGCTCCCATGGTACCGATGCATCATCTGAGGAAAATGGGTTTGACGAAAATATTCAGGTGAATACTCATATCTTTCATCAGCTGTTCCAACTAATAGTTTTAGCGACTCCTTATTTAAGCATGGTATCATTGAAAGACTCCTCTCATTGAACTTTGATCCAATTCCACTCATGATTTGGTCCATATGATTTATATGGCAAATCCTGCTTACAGCTAATTTCAATAATTCTTTGATCATTGAGTGCTAGTAATCCGTAAAGAATCCCTTTAAAAATGTTGCCTTGTGACGTTATGCATGGAAGAATAGGTTGAATCACTCTTTCACAGTATGGTTGAAGTCCTCCTTCATACTCCCCTGCCTCTCGAACGATTTCTTGTAACAATGAGAGTTGGGGTAATGCGTAAAATCCAGAATATACACGTCTACCTAGTCCTAGAAATTCCATGATGCGTTTCCAAGCATTAATTTTTTCATGACCAACCATTGTTTTTGAGAATTTGCTATTCACTTGGTAATGAATATTCACAACAAACATCTTATCGGGTTTAACAAAAACTTGATCATACATCGTTGAAAATACGAAATTAAGAGTTTCTTCCTCCTCCGTTTGTGATATTCTGTTTAATTTTCGGAAGATATCTGTCACCTTCCAATCCACATCATTTGAATATAGAAATCCATTTTCGTCATGGATATAATTAAGGTCTTTCAGTATGACCAATGCCCCATCAATTAGAGAACTAATGTCTCCTTCCTCTTGATATTGATATGTATGTTTCAACTGACAACGGCTCAATCCAGGATTCCGCCTAATGCTTTCAAAGATCGTTTGTATCTCCGGTCCATAACACATTTGAAACAGCATCGAGTGCCCCCCTCTTTTCTTCCAAAATATCGTTAAATTCAACTTGTAAATGAAAATAATTGTGGATAGATCGTAATCTCATGTAATCCCTAGGAGAAGGTATAAATAAGTCATTTGGGTTTACCTTGCAAACTGGGCAATCACACGGGAGCGGTGAATTTAATCTATTGGTGCTTGTTATCTTGGCATGTGACGCGGAAAGATAATAGGTTCTAAAAGGCCTACTATAAAAAACTTGGAAAAAGGCAGCTGCCATAGTTGGTCGTGTTGAATCAAAAGAAGCTACACCGATATCAACCATTGCATTCATTTGCTGTATCCCAGTAACTCCAAAAACATGAAGGTTCGATGGACCTACAATGTCAGCAGCATATTGAATCATGTCTATTTGTGTTGTGTAATGTTTGGCTAATAAGGAGCCTATTCCAAATTTTCTATAACCTATTTTTATTAATTCATGAGCTGAAAACTTGATACTAGCTTGGTCATATCCTTGAATTACCCCCATAGGGTTTGCATCCTTTATTAATCCTGAAGACTCGAAGAGTCTTAAATATTCGTACGCATTAAAAAGTGTTCTTTCCATCGCAGCATATTTTTCCGATAAATCAGTTTTATGTAACATCGGTTCGTCAAAGTGGACTAAAGTAATTTCCGTATCAGGATTACAATCTTGTAATAGCGAGACTTGAAGGTCAAAAATATCTTTTAATTTCGGGCGATTCTTTTGTTTAACGTACATTACGGACCCACAATCTAGTATTAACTTCTTTGGTTTCTGCTTAAACCTCTTAATTGTCCCTCTATTATCTGGTACTGCACTTATTAGAATAGGACAGTTAGGGAAATAGTTTGTAAAATAAGCATCACTATGCGACCAACCTGTATAGAATTCCAAAATTCCCCCCACTTTCAATTAAAAGTATACGATTTCTAGCACATTTAACTACGTGATGGTACGTGATAAACTAATCCTAACATATATTATTTAGCAGAGCTACTTTTTTTAAAATAAAAAAGAGCCTTCTACAGGCTCATGTAATCCAGTCTTTCCAAATGGTATATATTAATTCTCTCTGCGCATCGTTAAATTGAAGCTTTCCGTTTTTCCCCAAATAAATAATCAATAAAGGATTTTGTCGGTCAAAAAAGTTCCCAGTCCAGCCTTGGTAATTAATCCTTGTGTTTATATCAGGTAATGAATTTCTATTACCGTTCTTTAACCATTCATCCTTAAAATATTTAAGATATAACTCCCAAGCAAGACTTGCATCAGCAATACTATTTTTCCTAAACTCACGTCTTTCCGCAACAGGTAAGTAATCCAAGTATGGGAATTTTTCCAAGAGTATTTCGATGAATCTCAAGAGATTATCCGATAACTCATTCCAAGAACACCTTGGTATATTAACTGGGAAAGTCTTTCTTAAAATATTTCTCAATGATTGAATTGTTAACAATTTCGTGGAATTCTTACTTAGTTTTGTTCCTTTCTCTATAAGTCGATTAAATTGTTTATGAGAAAGTAGCCTTCCTTCAATGAATGCAGGAAGATTGTTCCCATTTTGAATAAAAAGTACCGGGTATTCATCATTATCATTTCCTAAAGGTAAAGCAGTGGAAAGTATAGGTTCAGTTATATCGATCTTATTAGAGGAAATATCAACCAATTCGGCATACTCTACAATGCACAACTCATTATTTATCTGATGAGGGTTTTTATAACTAAGTTTCCACCCTCTAATCGTACCTAACTTTGCGATCCCTAAATAGAGATTAATATCTACTCTACTCAGTCCTTTAATACATTCCAGAGTAAAGTTCATTGGACAATCCCCCAAAACAAATATGCCCTAGTTTATCACACTAGAGCATTTTTAGGGTTACTTATTTAATTCCTTTTTCAATTCATTTAATTGAGCATAATAAACATGGGTGTTGTGAAATCCTCTTCTTCGATTTCTATTATTTCCTCTAAATACGACAACATCGATATCAATACTTCTGCATACTTTACACTCACAGCTCTCCCAAGGACGTTCAGTCAACAGTTCTCGATATAATTCTTCGTGAACTTCTCTTTTTTCTCCTAGCATTTCATCGTATTTTAATATAGCCGCAAGAGCAATTTCAAATTCGATATCACCAGAACTAAAAGCTCTTAGTGCATTAAGGGCCTCTTGTTCTAAATTCTTAAATGCTTGAAATTCCCCTTTTCCCTCTTGAATCATCTTTTTTACTCTTCCAGCTGTCTCTTTTGCTTCAGGAATACGGATTGCAGTGTAATGTTTTCCTGATTTAGTATGGTAATTATGACCCGTTCCGAGCCATGCTCTTCGTAGCGGAGAAGATGAGTCGAATGAAGTAACCCCTAGCTTATGAAACGAACTCATTGTCCGCATATCACGCGCTACACCAAAAAGGTGCATACGGAATTTTTCATGAGGAATATATGGAGAAATTTCTTTTAGGATCTCATAAATTTTCTCCGATTGTTCCCTTGCTAGTCCACCGAGTGCTATATAATCGTAGCCGAGACTAATTAAATGCTGGACTGCTTTTCGAAAAGATACAGGGTCCCATCCTTGAACAATACCAATTGGATGGAACTTATACCTCTCCCTATTCGCTTTATGCTTATTAATAAACTCTTCAGCCATTGATAAGGTTATTTCATAGCGTTGCTTTTTAATTATTTCATCACTCTTAAAAGGTCCAACGATTAGATGGTCAACAGAAACGCCATAATCAAATCCATAATCATCATAGTACTTGATAATTTCGTCTGTCGTATATGGTGGAACATCTTTATCAATGTAGCTAAACGCCCCACAATCGCCCATTATAGGATAGTCGGATGGCAATCGTAAAAATTGATGCACTCCCATGTCCTCAATAAGTGTCCGCTTTTGACGAGTCGCGTTATCAATATTGACTTTCGACACAAGTACACCATCATATTGAGGGGTCCCAAATATTTCGTGAGCATAAACGTCATTTATTAAAGGATTCCGATCTTTCTCAGAATGATCGTTGAAAAAATCATAGTTTGGATCTACACGATCATCATTTTCTGGGATAAAGAACTTAAATTCAGATTTGAAATTCTTTGCAAATAATGAGTCAGGTACGGGAAATAACTCATTATAAAATTCTAGTAAGTGATCATCTGTTGATTCTGTCTCAAAAAGATCGAGTTGGCTAAACCTTTCATCTAATGATTGTAGGATACACTCCCTCACTTTTTTGGGTTCTTCCAATATCGATGTCCATAATGCTTCTGTTTCGAATGCTGCAACTCGTTTAAGCAAATGGGCAAACAAAAATCCCTTTATACCAATTAAACCGAACTTAAACTTTTTAGCTTCCTTTTCCCCAATTGCTAGAACGTGAGTCCGATCTCCAAGCAATACTTTTGCCTTACTTGATCCTCCGGCAAAGAAAATTAGCCTTTGATTCATATCGACTTCAAGAGGCCAATCTACAGATTGAAGATATTTATCGCCCAACAAGAAAAAGACTAAATCGTAACTTTTAATTTTATCTTGAAGTCTTTTGCTAATTCCTTGAGTTTTCGACCATTTTTTTATGGTTTGTGTATCCATCGAATTAAAAGTAACCTCATATGGAACAACTAAATCTGATTCATCAAGCAGTCCATATCCGGCAGAAATAATGCTTACATCAATTTTCCCACCATTTAAACGATATTTCTTAACTCCTTCCATTAAGGAGATATGCTGGCTTCCCGTGTACATCTCACCAGCTGGTAGTTGGTAATCTATTAACTCTCCTTCTCTTACTACAAGTCTTTCTTTATTTACAAAGTCCTCGAAAACTAGTTGATTTTCTGGATTGAATTTTTTTTCTCCTGTACAGGACGTTACAACTAATATACGTTTTCCCATATGTCCTCCATGTTAGAATACGATAATTTGCTTTTAATAGTTTTCACTCTTAATAGTAAAAATTTTTGAAAGTAATGTACACACGAAACATCATAAAAAGGGCCAATGGCCCTTTTATTGGATAGTTTTAAATGCCCTATCTGCAAATATCCGGATAATCCCTGTTGCAAACATTTGAATTAATGTCTTAACAATTATTTGTCCAATAATTGCATATCCAACTGCATCCCATGGTAAGAAGTTTGCCCCAAGTGGCGATAATCCGATGATGACAAAAATTACACTATCTAGAAATCCACCAACGATGCCACTATAAAATACTCGCCAAGAAAAAGGTAACTTTAACCGAGAGTAAATTTCAGTATCAGTTGTTTCTGAAACCAAGAACGTTAATATAGATGCAAGCACAATCCAAAGGGTGTCACCTAAAATATAAGATGTTATAGCAGAAAGCAATGTGGCTAAGAAAATAGTGTAATAGGTATATTTTCTTCCAATAACATTTTGAACTAAGTCTCTCAAAATAAAAGTTAAACCAATAATGAATGTCCCCGCTGGAATAATGAATACTCCAAACTGAAACGGTACTGTGCTAGCAGTAATCACATTTGCCGAAACGATCGCCAAAAGATAACACACTAATATAAAATACTTCATTGCTCCACCTCTTTTTTATATTGCTCTCATTATACAATAGTCCTTTTAAATCAGCTACCCCCAAATGGGCCCAGTTAAGGATCCACACAAACGTTTGATTCTTCTTTTTATAAAGTGTACGTGATAAGAGACGTTACCTATATTCTAATAATTTTTATAGATATCCGAAGAGGATCTATCAACTTCTTCTTTTATTTCGTGTGCCGATACAATTTCTCGACATTTTATGTCCTCGGTTTTGAACCTTACTCTTCTGTTGTTCTAGCATGGACTCCATCTGCTTCTTCTATATACAGCGCAACGTGATCTTATGATTGTGCTTTTCAGAAAAAAACAGTATTGAATGAGGATAATTTGGGTAAATCAAATTAATTGTAACAGTATCCTCCCATATGTTAATGGCCATAATTAGAATATACTTTTTCTTTCTGCCTTTAGTGGAGGTGTTAGATTGGCAAGTATAGAAAAGCGTGGGGCAAATTCATGGAGGCTTACTGTAAGCGCAGGAAAAGATGCCTCAGGCAAGTATATTCGTTACAATAAGACTGTCCGCTGTCGAACAAAAAAGGAAGCGGAAATAGAACTTGCTAAATTCCAAATTGAGGTTGAAGCTGGCGCATACATTGCTCCAGAGAAATTAACTCTTCGATCATTTATCAATGACTGGCGTGATAAGTATGCAATTAATGAACTTGAAACCAAAACATTATCTATATACCTCAAAGTCTTGGAAAAGCGCATTCTCCCTGTAATCGGGCATTTTCGGTTAGATCAACTCAAACCAATGCATATCGTCTCCTTACTCAGTGAACTAAGCAAGGAAGGGAGTCGACAGGATGGGAAAGAAGGGGCACTCTCTTCCGGATCTATTCAATACGTTTATAGAGTGTTGAAAAACGTCTTTACAAGAGCAGTTGAGTGGAGAATCATTAAATCCAATCCTGTTGCAGATGTTAAATCACCTAAAGTTGTTCATAAAGAAAGTCAAGTTTACGATGAGTATGAAATTCACTTGCTGTTTCGAGCATTGGAAGTTGAACCATACCATTGGCGAATGATGATCACACTTGCATTAACCACTGGTCTTCGGCGCGGCGAACTTGTTGGCCTTGAATGGAAACATATTGATTTCGAAAAAGGTACTTTATATGTCAAACAAAGCATTTCCAACTTTATTAACGGAAAGCCTATCATTAAGGAACCCAAAACGAGTAAATCCGTCCGTAAGATTAGTTTGTCCGATGGTGTCTGTTCAGAGTTGAATGAATACTACAATTTCTGTAAACAAGATTGGGATAAATTAGAGGAGACTCGAGACAAAGATCATTTCTTTGTTTTCTTTAACCAGTATGGAAGAGCATTTTACCCAGAAAGTCCATATCTATGGTTCCGCGGCTTCTTAAAGAAGCACAATTTAAAATACATTAGGTTCCATGATTTACGCCATACCTCAGCTACCTTGTTAATTAACAAAGGAGTTCATGCCAAAATAATTTCTGAACGCCTAGGTCATGCCGACATAACTACAACCATGAACATATATGGTCATGTCTTAGCAAAAGCTGACAAAGAGGCAGCTAATAAGTTTGATCAAATTATTCCCCTTAAGCTTAAGAACCCGAACGGTTGAAAAATCAACTGAACGGGTTCTTTGTTTATTGTTGACAAAATAGTTGTATTGACTAAACTGCACTTTTCCGAGGAAATGCGTTTATTTAGGCTAATTATTGCTGATGTTTAACACCAATTTATCACCAATGCCCCTAAACAACCTCTGTATCACATTACAAAACCAACTGTAATAATCAATTGCCTTTTATTTATAAAGACTTCCGCCAACTGTACCACCCTTTTCCAGTAACGCTACACTCTCCACATGCCCCGTCCACGGAAACATATCCACCGGCTGCACTTCAACCACCCGATACTTCCCACTCAACACCTTCAAATCCCTCGCCAACGTAGACGGATTACACGACACATAAACAACCCGCTCCGGCTCCATCGCCAAAATCGTCTCCAACAGCACCTCATCGCACCCTTTGCGTGGCGGATCAACCACAATCACATCAGCCGTAATCCCGTCTTTCCTCCATGCAGGAATCACGACCTCCGCTGCTCCAACCGCAAACGTCACGTTCTCCATCCCGTTCAACTCCGCATTACGGTTCGCATCCGCAATCGCTTCCGGCACGATTTCCACACCATATACATGCTTAGCTTTTTGCGCCAGGAACAACGAGATCGTCCCAATTCCACAATACGCGTCAATCACGGTCTCCCCGCCGGACAGCCCCGCATACTCAAGCGTCTTGTTGTACAGCACCTCGGTCTGCGCCGGATTCACCTGATAGAACGAGCGCGCGGAAATAGCGAACTTGACCGATCCGATGTAATCATAAATCACTTCGTTGCCCCACAGAGTGAACGTCTTGTCGCCGAAAATGACATTGGTTTGCCGTTCATTCACATTTTGCACGATGCTGGTAACCGCCGGTAGCTCCTGGCGAATCGATTCGACCAACCGCTCCTTCTGTGGAATCGTCTCTTCCGTAGTGATCAGCACAACCATGACCTCGCCTGTCTTAACGCCGACTTTGGCGACGACGTGGCGCAAGAGGCCGGTGTGCGTCCCTTCATTGTAGGCGGTGATGCCTAACTCGCCCGCCAACCGCTTGACGACGCGCACGACACTGTCGTTTACATCCTGCTGAATCAAGCAGGAGTCAATATCGATGATGTCATGGGATTTCTCAGCATAAAAGCCGCTGACAATCTTACCGCCCTGCATCCCAATCGGCACCTGTGCTTTGTTCCGATACCGCCATGGCTCATCCATGCCGAGTGTCGGGTGCACGATGACGGCATCCTCGCCTTCTACGGTGAAGCCGCCGATTCGCGCCAGGTTGTCCCTTACGATCTGCTGTTTGTGCGCAAGCTGTGCCACATAATCCATATGCTGCAGCGAACAGCCGCCACATTGGTCGAACACGGGACAGGGTGGGGTGAGCCGCACGGGGCTTGGCTCCGTTACAGAAAGCAGCCGGGCGAAGCCGAAGCTTTTTTTGGCATGCTCCACTTCCGCCAGCACTTTTTCCTTCGGCAACGCCTTTGGAACGAATAGCGTATAGCCGTTATATCTTCCGACCCCTTGCCCTTCGTGGTTGAGTCCGGTGATCTCCAGCTCGACGATTTGGCCGAGCTGCACGGGATAGTTGCGCTCCACGGCTGCCTGCTGGCTACCTCGCTGCTTGTTTGATTGATGTCGCTTCATTTTCGTTGGTTTTGCCACGACGCACGTTTCTCCTTTTTATGAAAATGCCCCCTTTTTCAAGGGGTGCACACATTTCTCCATGTTATGAAACTAACTATATCACAGAACGTCCCGTCCGGTCCCGCCCAGTGCTTCCCTATGGGACAAAAATCTCAATATGCCCTGGCAGCGCCTGGCATTCGCATGGCAGCTCACCGCCGAGTTCACCGTCCAGGTTGAGCAGTACGTTCCGCTCATCCTGCGATGTGATGCGCAAATAGTCCGTCTGGAAATACAGCAGATGCGAATCTTTGACATGATCCCCGCGGATCGCCAATGTGGCGAGGCGGATCAGGTCGGCGAGGTTGGTTTTTTTGAGCACGAGGCAATCCAGTTTACCGTCGGACAGATCTGCCTTTGGTGCCAGGCGGTCGAAACCGCCGACCGCGCGGCTGTTCGCAATGAGAAACAGGGTGATTTCCTCATCGACCTTCACACCTTCGCGCGTCTCGATGCGCATGTGTGTCGGATGCAGGAATGCCAGCTTTTCAATGCCTTTTAAATAATAAGCGAGCTGGCCCAGCATGGTTTTCAGCTTGCTTGGCACTTCATAGGTCAAATCGGTCAGGGCGCCGCCGCCGGCGATGTTGATGAAATAGCGGCCGTTGATGCGACCGAGGTCGATCTTTTTCGTTTTGCCCTTGGCGATGATTTGGCAGCAGCGATCCAGCGATTTGTTCAGCCCGATGGCACGGGCGAAATCGTTGCTGGTGCCGCTTGGGATGATGCCGAGCTTTGGCCGGGACTTTTTGCCCGCGAGGCCGTTGACGACCTCATACAGGGTGCCGTCTCCGCCCGCTGCAACGATGCAATCGAAGCCGCGCGCTGCCGCTCGCTCCGCTTCACGCGTGGCGTCTCCTTCGCCTTTGGTCGCAAAGCACGACGTTTCGTACCCTGCCTGCTCCATAATATCGAGGATATCGGGCAGTCGTTTGCGAATAAGCTCGCGCCCCGATGTCGGATTGTAAATTAAACGTGCTCTTTTCACACTTTGTCCCTTCTTCCATGGTTCCACAGTTAGAAAACGTGGCTCCCCCGCTCTTTTGGCGGAGCCGTAGCGCACTTTTGCCTAGCCGCGTTGTTCCTGCGTGATTTCCAAGGCGTGGCTTTGGGCGAGGATGTTTGTCTTTGCCCTGTGACAAATGCAGCCATTGCAAGCATCTGTGCTTTTTCATTCGGAAGTCGTCAAAAACCGTTCTTCTCCATCATATCCTGTATAACCAAATTTGGGAATCGCTATGCCTCCCGAGTCATGATAAGATAGGCACATACAAATTTTTCCGAAAAATGAATAAATGGGGTGAGACCGTTCATGGGCAACCGATTCATGGTAGGAATCGATATTGGCGGAACAAGCATCAAAATGGGGCTGCTGACGCCGTCCGGCAGCATGGTGGGCAAGCTGGAGCAGCCGACTTTGGTCGAGCTAGGCGCAGACAGCGTCATCCAGCGGACAGCCGAAATGGTTGAACTCCTCCTGCAGCGTTCCGACGTTGCCAAGCATCAGCTGGCAGGCATCGGTATCGGGGTGCCCGGCCCCATCGACGCGGACAGCGGCGTCGTTCATCAGGCGGTCAATCTCCATTGGCAGCGGACCGAGCTGCGAGCCAAAATGGAGGCGCTCACCGGTGTCCGCGTCTTCGTGGAAAACGACGCGAATGCGGCCGCTCTCGGGGAAATGTGGCAGGGTGCCGGAACTGGCGCGACGAATCTGGTCATGATTACGCTCGGCACCGGCGTCGGCGGTGGCATTATAGTAAACGGTGCCATCACGCATGGCATTAACGGCGTGGCAGGCGAAATCGGCCACATCACTGTAGATCCGACACACGGTCCTCTGTGCAACTGCGGCAAACGCGGCTGCCTGGAAAACTACGCCTCCGCCACCGGTATCATCCGGGCTGGTCGTGAAGCCGCTGAAAACGGGCAAAGCTACGTGCTTGCCGATATCCTCAGCGAACACAACAAGCTGACCGCCAAAGATGTCATCGATGCAGCCAAGGCCGGAGACCCCGGAGCCACCAGCGTCATCGACCAAGCTACCTATTACCTCGGTCTTGCCTTCTCTCATCTCATCGTCCTGCTGAACCCCGCCAAGATCGTTGTCGGCGGCGGCGTATCTGCATCCGGCCCATTTTTGTTTGATAAAATTCGTGAAGTTTGCCAACGGTTCGTCCCCTTTCCCCAAGCGTTTGCTTCCTGCGACATTCTCCCTGCTACCCTCGGCAATGACGCTGGCATCATCGGCGCCGCCTGGCTTGTCCGTGCGCATGCCTGGCAATCCGTCACCTAATGCTACAACCTTCCATCTTTGCATCTTTGTGATCACGCCTGCGCCTTCCATACAGAAAGCCCGCCTGCTTTTCGTACAGGCGGACTTTTTGCGTTCAGGCGATTGCGATTCGCTCCTTGCGAAAAAAGTGGGCGGCAAAATAAATCGCGGCACTGACATAAATGACTGACGAGGTGATGGCCAAACCGGCATGCAGCGGCTCAATCTGCCCCATACAAATTTCCTTCACCACGGCAACGCTGTTGAACAGCGGCAGCGCATACACGTAGGCCGGAATATCAATCGGATTGAGCGGCATCAAAATATACGAGGGAACCAGTGCCGCGAACACAAGCGGTGCCATAAGCGTCTGCGCTTCCTTGTTTGTCCGTGCCAGCGTGCTGATCATCAGCTGCAGCCCGGCGAACATGGCAGCGGACAACAGCACCACCATGAGCAGCAGGCAAACCGCAGCTGGACTCAATAACGCGGCCAATGTGCCGATACCCCCTTCAGCTGATTGACCACTTGCTAGCGCGAAGCTGATGCTGGTCAACGATGCGAGCGCGCTCGCGGTGCCCATCAGCATGACGATCAAGAGCTTGGCGGCAAGCAGGTCGGCGGCACGAACCGGCGCGGCCAGGAGCGTTTCCATCGTTCCGCGCTCCTTTTCACCTGCGATCAGGTCGACAGCCGCTGCCATACCTCCGGATGCTAGCGCCATTAAAAGCACGAGCGGAATCACAGAGGCCAGCATCGTTCCTGCCTCTTGCTCTTTGCTCGCAACGCTTTGGCTCTCCATTTTGATCGGCGTTAGCCATTCGCGAGTCAGCCCCGTTTTTTGCAGCCGTTGATCCATGAGTTGCTCGGCATAGTGTTCGATCGCCTTGGCGATTTGTTCCTCGGCGTATTCGGATTTTTGATTGGTCGGATCATATAGCAGCTTCACGTTGAACGTTCGCTCTCGCTCGATCTGCTGCGCGGCATTCACATCGGCTTCAACCGCCACGCGGATCGTCCCATCCTTGATGGCCTGAACCAGATCGGCAGGATGGAGCCGCACTGCACCTGGAATAACCGCCAGCTGTCTGATCAGCTCCGGCGCCGTGCCAGCCGACACGGCAAACGGGATGTACGCCCGCGCCTCCTCCTCCACCTTGCTCATCGAATAGCCGATCAACAAAAAGAGCAAGGGAACGATTACGATGGGGATCAGCAGCGCGCTGATCCAGGTGCGTTTGTCCCGAATCAGATCGGTCCACTCCTTTTGAAAAACCACCCACACCATTCGCTTATTCATCACAGCCGCCCCCTTGGATCACCGGCAAAAACCAATCTGTAGGATCATCGCTGTCGTACGGCGCGCGCCACTCCTCAATGGTGCCTTGGAACCGAATGCGCCCTTTATGCATGATGACGACGCGGTCGCAGAGCTTTTTCACCTCGCTCATGTTGTGGATGGAGAACAGGATCGCCTTCCCCTCTTGCCGCAGCTGTGCGATCAACTCGCGGAAAACAAGCGCTCCACTCACATCCAAACCTGTCGTCGGCTCGTCGAGTAAAACAACGGGTGGGTCATGGACCAAAGCACGGGCGATCGCCACCTTTTGCCTCATTCCGCGCGAAAAGCCCGCTACCCGCTTCCGCACATAGCTTTCCATCCCCAGCTTTTCGCTCGCCTGCGCGATCCGCTCCCGCAGCTGCCGCTCCGCCATTCCGTACAGCCTGCCAAAATACGCGATGTTTTCCCACGCCGTTAAGCGTCCATACAGCCCGACATCCCCGCCAAACAGCAGGCCGACCTGCTTGCGCGCTGCAAGCGGCTCTGTTGAAGTCAGAATGCCGCCGATACGGATCTCCCCGTCACTTGGCTGCAATATCCCACTGATTAGCCGCATCGTTGTCGTTTTCCCCGCCCCATTTTCACCGAGCAGGCCGACCACCTCTCCAGGATTCACGGTAAACGAAAGCTGGCTGACCGCCTCCAGTGTGCCAAACCGCTTCGACGCCTCCACCACCTCGATCATGGCTTCCTTCCACACTCCTTTTGCCCTTACAATGAAAGCCGTTTGGGCAACGATGGTATCTGCTTATGTGTATGTCGGGGACAACCGTGTGCTTCCACTTTTTTCAGACGTGCCACTCGCAAATCAACACAGAAAAAAAGAACCGTTGCACACACGTAACGCACGTGTACAACGATTCTCTTTGAATTGGAACTAAACGCTTACCCGTTCCTTCAGAAGCTTCTTTTCCTGCATCAGCTGGCGTTCGATAACATCCTGCATCCATTGGGTCACAAACGGATGCGGCAAATACGTTTGTCCGTTGTAGAGGTACTCTAGTCCTTCCAGACGGGACGGAATCACTTTTTTTGTAAAGTATCCTTCACTCAAAAAGAGCGGCAGCACGACGGTACGGTTTTTGCGCGTGATCGCCCGTGCGCGCTTGGACAAATTATCCGGATGAAGCGTGCCATAAGTGACACCTTTGAAGCCTGCACGCGTCCGCATGGATACGGCCAGACGCTGCAGCACGCCTTCCCACTTGGCATGGTACTCACCCTCGTCTGCTCCGTGCCCGACCAGGAGCAAGACTTCCTCAGATGGATCGATGCTCAGCTGGCGAATGCGTTCGAGCAAAATCTCCTCGATCAACGGATGGTCATCCATCGGCGAGCAGTAGAGGATTTCCGCAGATGTCTCAATTTTTTCGAACTCTTCATCAAGCTGTGTTTTATCGTAAACGCCCAGCAAACAACCGATCTCATCAATATGTGTACTGCCGGAAGCGACAAAGAGCGGCACGGCGATGATCCGTTCCACGCCTTGGTTCTCCAAAGCGCGAATACCGTCCTCGATCAACCGACCCTCGACCATCTCCAGAAAACAGGCCGCTACCGGAACAGATACCTCCAAACGGCTTACCGCATCGTCAACGAGCTGTACCCAAGACGCGTTGCTGGAACCGTGACCAATAATCAGTACTCCGTGTTTCTTCAAAGAGAACCCCCACTTTCTCTCATTCCTACTTAATAATCATTATAAATAGTATTATACCTCAATGGGGCGTCCATTATTTGGCGAATTTGTGGAGGTTCGAACATTTGCCGTCAGTTTTTTTCTTTAACAGGGGAAAACGAAAAATCACGTACCGTTTCTTCGCAATGAGGGCAACGGAAATCAACCCGAACCATTTCATGGCCACACTTCTGATGGAGGACCTCCACGTACTTCTCGTCAAAGTGCTGATTGCCCCAGATGGCTAGCGTAATGAGCACACTTTTCAGTGAGCGTCCTGTTTCTGTGAGGCCATATTCGTACCGTGGCGGATGATCGGAATACAGCCGGGCTTCGATCATTCCATGCCTTTCCAATGCCTGAAGACGTTCCGACAGGACACTTGCCGAAATGCCTGTCAGCGATTCTTTCAGATCATTGAATTTGTTGACCCCATAAAAAAGGTCGCGAATAATCAAGAGCGACCACCGATCACCGATGATATCCAATGTTTTCGCGATATTGCAGTGCTGATTGTACGGTTTTGGCACAAGCAAAACTCCCTTTTTCGTGTTTCAAGATAGATCAACTATACCATAATCGGCGTTCGTAATCAGAAGTGGATTTGAATTAAAAAGCAAGTTGTTTTTTAGAACTTACTGATTTATGCTGGTAATAAGGTGAAAAGGAGGTAATTCGATGAAAGTGCAACGTTTGGCTTGGGCAGGCCTGTTTTTACAGGAAGGTGAAACCGTCATCCTCATTGATCCTATCCAGCAAGTTCCCGCCCCTACCAGCCATGTTGTTGGGCAACCACTTGAACGGTTGACCCATTTTTCCAAGCTGCCGCGACCATCCGCGATCCTCACAACCCACTTGCATGCCGATCATTTTGACCCTGAGTCTGCCATCCAAGCTTTCGGACACGATCTCCCGTTTTTCGTCCCGCATTCCTCGCTTGAGGCAACATTGCAAAAAGGTCTGACACAGGTTACCGGAATGAATGTCGGCGATCAAACAAAAATCGGAGAGTTTCTCGTAACAGCGGTGCAATCTATCGACGGATTCGGCAATCCGCAGGTCGCCTGGATCGTCGAGACAAAGACACAGCGAGTGATCCATTGTGGTGACACAGTGTGGCACGGCTACTTTTGGGAAATCACCAAACGGTACGGACCGTTCGACATCGCCTTTTTACCGGTCAACGGAGCCGTCTTGGATATCCCGACTCATCAACCTCCGAGTCGGCTGCCAGCATGCCTGACACCCGAGCAAGCCGTGGAGGCAGCCCACATTCTCCAAGCCAAAAAGCTGGTTCCGATCCATTACAAAACCTTTCACCACCCGCCCTTCTATCTGGAAACGGAGGACCTTGAAAAACGGCTGCAACAAGCAGCACGTGAAAGCCAGGTGGAAGTGATGATGGCGGAAGCAGGCGATTTCGTCCTGTAAAACGTCCAACGAAAATGCAAAAAACGCTTCCGCTAAAAATGAACTGCACCCCAATTGTTAGACACATAACAATTGGAGGTGCAGTTTTTCTATGGCTAAATTTACTATAGACGATAAATTGTCAGCGGTTCATCGCTATTTAGAAGGAACTGAGAGTTATGAATCGATTGCCT
>NZ_RHHQ01000030.1 GCF_003710825.1 Brevibacillus fluminis
GACTTGCGTATCCAGTTTTCAGTGAACAAAACTTGTGTAAACTACATAATAAAACAATCCTCAACTTCGTTGGTTGAGGTTTTTTGTTTTCTGACTTGAGAATACATATATCCTAGTCTAACATCAGAAGTGAAATGAGTTGGAGGATAGGAGAACGGAAATGAAAAAAATTCTAATCTTTTCCGCCTCGATTGGAAACGGGCACAATCAAGCAGCCAGAGCGATGCAGGAGCATTTAGCAGAAAAGGGACATACATCGATGATCATTGACACGCTGGAATACATCAGCCCAACGTTTCACAAGATCTTATTAGAGGGATATACCAAACTGTTAAAGCTATCGCCAAAGGTATGGGGAAGAATTTATCACAACACAGAGAGAACCCGTTTTTTTGATATGAACGTACTGATGAATAAATTATTGGCCAATCAGTTGAAAAAACTGATCGAAAATGTGAAGCCCGACGCGTTCATTGCCACGCATCCGTTTGCCAGTTGCATGCTGTCAGTGCTGAAAGGCCGGAATGAATGGCAGGAACCGATTTATACCATCATCACGGATTACACGATTCATCCTTCATGGATAAACCATCACATCAACTACTACTTTATCGCGCATGAGCAGTTGTACTACCTTGTAGACATTTACCGGCAAGAATATCGCAAATACAAGCCGATGGGCATTCCTATCATGAAAAAATACGGAATGCCAGTGAATGCGGAGGAAATCCGGGAAAAGCTGAACTTACGCCCGGATCAAAAATGTGTGATTCTGTCCGGAGGCGGCTTGGGCTTGGGGCCGATGGAGCAGGTGCTTTCCGGTTTGGATAAAATCGATACACCTTGCAAAACATTCGTCTTAACAGGGCAAAATGACAAATTGTACCGCAGGGTGTCCAACAAAACCTATACCCAGGAAGTAGTGCCACTTCGATTCATCGACAATTTTCACGAATACTTGACGGTGGCCGATCTGATTGTCACCAAATCCGGCGGATTGACGACGGCGGAGGTCATGAGCAAGCAAGTCCCTATGATCATCTACAACCCGCTGCCCGGGCAGGAGGAACGCAACAGCCATTTTTTGCTGAATAACGGCTGTGCCGTGCATGCCACCGTCACAGAGCAGCTGATGTACTTTATTGAAGAGCTGCTGCAAAATCCAATGAAGGTGGAACACATGAAGGAGTCAGCAAGCCGAATAGCCAAGCCATTCGCAGCAGACGACATTGCGACATTTATTGTGCATGACATGGAAAAATGAGGACCGATCAACGGAAGCCCTGTCAATCCACCATGGCCATTGATGAAGGCGCCCAACATGTTCGACACAGCTACCCATACTCCACCAAAAAACCCCCATTTCCTCGCGAAGTGGGGTTTTTTGTCCAGCAAATGGTGGGTTTTAATGCAGACAATCTTGACAAAAATAAGCAGGAGAGAGTCACACACAAGCTTGCATTGCGATATCGTAAGGATTATAATCAAAGTCAAAGATAGTCAAAGTCAGTTTTGGTGTGTATATTACGGAACAAGGAGGCGAAACTTTGCGAAACATCTCGGACATTATTGAACATCATCTGAAGAACATCTTGCAAGAGAGTCCCAATGGATGGATCGAGATTCAGCGTAGCGAGATAGCCGACATGTTTCAATGTGTACCATCACAGATCAATTACGTCATCAACACGCGGTTCACCATTGAAAAAGGTTACATTGTGGAGAGCAAGCGAGGGGGCGGCGGCTATATTCGCATACGAAAAGTGCATATCGTCAACAAAACACGTCTACAGGAATTGTTGACCGAAGAGCTGATTGGCGAAAGCATTTCACAAGGAGTTGGCTACGCAATCGTTGACCGTTTGCTCGAAGAAGGATTGATCAACGTGCGTGAGGCGGCATTGATGAAAATCGCCACTTCGCGAAATGTGCTTCTTGTGGACACAGAGCTGCGTGATCGCCTGCGAGCAACCATCCTCAAGCAGATGATTGCTTCGATTTTGCTTAAATAACCTTCAAAAAGCTGGTTGTAGGGAGGAATTCTCATGACCTGTGAAGAATGCGGTAAAAAGCCCGCCACATTGCACCTGACCAAAATCGTCAATGGAGAGAAAACAGAGTACCATATCTGTGAAGCATGCGCCAAAGAAAAGGGCGACATTATGGGTGGCTTCAGCAATTTCAGCATCCATAATCTTCTTTCCGGCCTGCTGAATTTTGATCCGATGAGCAAAAGCAACACCGCTGGGCAACCATCCGGCCAAGCAGCATCCCAGGTGAAAACGCAACGCTGCGAAACGTGCGGACTCACTTATGCCCAGTTCAGCAAAAGCGGCCGTTTTGGCTGCAGTGACTGCTATCAGGCGTTTGGTTCAAAACTCGATCCGATGTTCCGCCGTATTCATGGCAACACCGTCCACTACGGGAAAGTTCCGGAGCGCACAGGAGGCCAGATCAAAATACGCAAAGAGCTGGATCAGTTGAAAGCATCCTTACAGCAATTCATCGCGACGGAAGAGTTCGAAAAGGCTGCGGAAATACGCGACCGCATTCGATCTCTCGAGCAAGAGATTGCGCAATCCTAACAAGGGGGGTGAGGCGGCGGTGTCCAAACAGCAATTTATGCAACAGCCTTGGAGCAATTGGATGAAAGGAAACGGACCGGAAGCTGACATTGTAATCAGCACGCGGCTAAGGATAGCTCGCAACTTGCGCCATCATCCGTTTCCAATGTTAGCAACCGATTCGCAAGCCGAGGAGGTGCTGAATAAAGTAATTGATGCCAGCCAAAGTTCAGCGATGACGCAGCTCGGCCAATTCGAGTCCATTCGGATGGATGATCTGTCTGCCCTGGAAAAGCGCGTGCTGGTAGAAAAGCACTTGATCAGTCCTAATCTGGCGGAAGAGTCGCGAAAAGGCGCGGTATTGCTTAATCAAGACGAATCAATCAGCATCATGGTGAACGAAGAAGATCATATACGAATACAAGTGCTTTTATCTGGTTGTCAGCTAAAAGAAGCATGGGAAACCGGAACAAAGATCGATGATATATTTGAAAAACAACTGAATTATGCTTTCGATGAAAAACGTGGGTACTTAACCAGCTGCCCGACGAATGTGGGAACTGGCATTCGTGCATCAGTAATGCTCCATTTGCCCGCATTGGTGATGACGCAACAAATTAGTCGGATTCTGCAGGCGATCAACCAAGTCGGATTGGTGGTCCGCGGCCTATATGGCGAAGGCAGCGAAGCACTCGGCAACCTGTTCCAGCTGTCGAATCAGGTGACGCTGGGAATGTCCGAGGGAGAAATTCTCTCCAACCTGTACGGTGTCGCGAACCAGATAATCGAGCAGGAACGCGTAGCCCGTCGTTATTTGGAAGAGCATTCAAGAATGGCTGTAGAAGATCGCATCTACCGGTCCTATGGCATTCTCAAATTCGCCAGAACAGTAGAGACCAAGGAAGCGGCTCAGCGCTTGTCTGATGTGCGTCTCGGGGTGGATCTGGGACTCATTCCCGATGTGTCGCCACTCGTCTTAAACGAGATGCTCGTGCTCAGCCAACCGGGATTTTTACAGCAGAATGCCGGTCAAAAGCTCAGTCCCGAACAGCGGGATGAGCGGAGAGCCCGATTGATCCGCGAACGGCTTGCCTAAAGCCATACCATCCTTCATACATTGTTTCGTACCCTATGAATGAACCGCTGGAGGTGTCATGCTATGATGTTTGGACGATTTACAGAACGAGCACAAAAAGTTTTAGCGTTGGCTTTGGAAGAAGCCGTACGTTTGGGACATAAGGATATCGGTACCGAGCACGTCCTTTTGGGACTGATCCGCGAGGGCGAGGGTATCGCTGCAAAAGCGCTGCAATCTCTTGGCTTGGGGCTGGATAAAATCCAAAGCGAAGTGGAAGCACTGATCGGTAGAGGAACCGAGCAGAGCGGGAATTACACACCGAACTACACACCGCGTGCGAAAAAAGTAATCGAACTGTCGATGGATGAAGCCCGCAAGCTGGGCCATACTTACGTCGGTACCGAACACATCCTGCTTGGCCTAATCCGCGAGGGTGAAGGCATTGCAGCACGTATCATGAACAATCTCGGCGTGAGCCTGAACAAGGCACGTCAGCAGGTTCTGCAGCTGCTTGGCAGCTCCGAAATGATGGCATCACATCAGCCAGCAAATAACAGCGCATCGGCTAACACGCCAACTTTGGACGGTCTTGCCCGCGATCTGACTGCGATTGCGAAAGAGGGCGGACTCGACCCGGTTATCGGTCGCCAAAAAGAGATTGAGCGCGTCATTCAAGTTTTAAGCAGACGGACCAAAAACAACCCTGTTTTGATCGGGGAGCCAGGTGTAGGGAAAACGGCAATCGCCGAAGGCCTGGCGCAAAAGATCGTAAACAACGAGATTCCCGAAACGTTGCGTGACAAACGCGTCATGACGCTCGATATGGGAACCGTGGTTGCAGGAACCAAATATCGCGGTGAATTCGAGGATCGTTTGAAAAAAATCATGGATGAAATCCGCCAGGCGGGCAACATCATCCTGTTTATCGATGAGCTTCACACCTTGATTGGTGCAGGGGGAGCAGAGGGAGCGATTGATGCTTCCAATATCCTGAAGCCTGCTCTGGCACGTGGCGAGCTGCAATGCGTGGGCGCGACCACACTGGATGAGTATCGCAAATACATCGAAAAAGATGCCGCTCTCGAGCGACGCTTCCAACCGATCCAAGTCGACGAGCCGAGCGTCGAGGACGCGATCAAAATTTTGCACGGCTTGCGCGATCGTTATGAAGCGCACCACCGCGTAAAAATTACGGATGAGGCGATTGATCAAGCGGTTCGCCTTTCCGATCGGTATATCACAGACCGCTTCCTGCCGGACAAGGCGATCGACCTGGTGGATGAGGCAGCGTCCAAAGTGCGCTTGCAGTCATTCACGGTACCGCCTAACTTGAAAGAGCTTGAAGTGCGCTTGGAAGAGGTGCGCAAGGAAAAAGACGCAGCGGTGCAATCGCAGGAGTTCGAAGAGGCTGCTGCATTGCGCGATCAGGAACAAAAGCTGCGCGAAGAGCTGGACCGCACCAAAAAGGATTGGAAAGAGCGCCAAGGCAAACTGAACATGGAAGTGACGCCGGAAGATATTGCACACGTCGTCGCTAACTGGACGGGAGTACCTGTCGTCAAGCTGAAGGAAGAAGAGACAGAGCGTCTGCTGAAAATGGAAGAAATCTTGCATGATCGCGTGATCGGGCAAGATGAGGCTGTCAAATCTATCTCTCGTGCCGTACGCCGTGCGCGTGCAGGTCTGAAAGATCCGAAGCGCCCGATCGGTTCGTTCATTTTCCTCGGCCCAACAGGTGTAGGGAAAACCGAACTGGCGCGTGCAGTGGCAGAGACACTGTTTGGCGATGAAGATTCGATGATCCGCATCGATATGTCGGAATACATGGAGAAGCACTCGACCTCTCGTTTGGTTGGGGCGCCTCCGGGCTATGTGGGATATGATGAGGGCGGTCAACTCACCGAGAAAGTCCGCCGCAAGCCATACTCGGTCATCCTGCTCGACGAGATTGAAAAAGCGCATCCGGATGTATTTAACATCTTGTTGCAAGTTCTCGACGATGGGCGTCTGACCGATTCCAAAGGACGCACCGTCGACTTCCGCAATACGGTGGTCATTATGACATCCAACGTCGGTGCCAATATGATCAAGAAAAATACATCGCTCGGCTTCACTACTGGTGATACCGAGAAGAAATACCAGGATATGAAAGACAAAGTGATGGACGAATTGAAGCGTAGCTTCCGTCCCGAATTCCTCAACCGCATTGACGAGGTCATTGTCTTCCACTCCCTGGAGCAGGAGCACATCGAGCAAATCGTTTCGCTCATGACCGATGAGCTGCGTAAGCGCCTGAAAGAGCAAAGCATCGACTTCCAGCTGTCAAACGAGGCCAAGAAGATTCTGGCCAAGGAAGGCTTCGATCCGGCTTATGGTGCACGTCCACTGCGCCGCGCCATCCAGCGCAACATCGAAGACCGCCTTTCCGAAGAGCTGCTAAAAGGCACAATCAGCAAGGGCGACACGGTTACCATCGATGCCGAGGAAGGCAAATTGACCGTAAAACGTTTGGAAACAAGCAACACATAAAAGCAATGAGGGGTATCTTCCTTCGGGAAGGTATCCCTTCGCGTTTTCCTGCGAATAGAAGGAGAAAGCTTATACGTTAACGAATTCTTTGTATTTAATTTCCAATTTTAGGGGTTGCGAGTATGTCCAAGATCAAAACAAAATACGCATGTCAGTCATGCGGGTATGAGAGTCCGAAATGGATGGGAAAATGTCCGGGATGCAACAGTTGGAACACAATGGTAGAAGAGATAGAAACGAAGTCCGCGCCCAATCGTAATACTATAGGGAGTGGTGTAAAACAGGCGGCGTTGCCATTGACGCAAGTGGCAAGTGAAGAAGAACCGCGCTACGACACGACAATCGGGGAACTGAATCGTGTATTGGGCGGCGGTCTCGTGCCTGGATCGCTTGTTTTAGTAGGCGGAGATCCGGGGATCGGTAAGTCCACGCTGTTGTTGCAAACCTCGTTTGCGTTGGCGTTGAACGGGTACAAAGTCTTGTACGCCTCGGGTGAAGAATCCGTCAAACAAATTAAACTCCGCGCTGATCGACTAGACTCAGAGACTCCTCCCTTGTATGTCGTGGCGGAGAATGACATGGAGCTGATCGAGGAACAGATTCAGGCCATTGAACCCGATGTGCTCATTATCGATTCGATACAAACGGTGTTTCACCCTGCGATTCAGTCAGCGGCCGGAAGCGTTGCACAAGTACGAGAGACGACGGCACAACTGATGCGAATTGCCAAAGGGAAAGGGATCGCTACGTTTATCGTCGGCCACGTAACGAAAGAAGGGGCAATTGCCGGCCCACGCATGCTTGAGCACATGGTGGATGCCGTGCTGTATTTTGAAGGAGAGCGGCATAATACATTCCGCATTTTGCGCGCGGTGAAGAACCGATTCGGCTCAACGAACGAAATCGGCATTTTTGAAATGAAAGATCGAGGATTGGCAGAAGTAGCGAATCCATCGGAGCTGTTTTTGGCTGAACGTCCTGTCGGCGTGGCGGGCTCTACGGTTGTGGCTAGCATGGAAGGTACGCGCCCGATGCTTGTTGAATTGCAGGCGCTGGTGGCACCCACGAGCTTTGTCACAGCGAGGCGGATGGCGACCGGCGTCGATCATCAGCGCGTCGCAATGATTATGGCAGTATTGGAAAAAAGAATTGGACTCATGCTCCAAAACCAAGATGCATATGTAAATGTAGCAGGGGGCGTGCGTCTTGATGAGCCAGCGATCGACTTGGCGATTGCGGTGAGTATTGCGAGCAGCTTTCGGGATCATCCGACCAATCCATCTGATGTCGTGATTGGCGAGGTTGGGCTGACTGGTGAAGTGAGGGCCGTTTCCCGAATCGAGCAGCGGATCCGTGAGGCGGCGAAACTGGGCTTTAAGCGGGTGATTGTTCCGGAAAAAAATATTCGTGGCCTCGAATTACCCCCTGACATACAAGTAGTTGGTGTGAAAAAGGTAGAAGATGCACTGCATGAGGTTCTGGGGGGATAAGCGATGCTTGAGGCGACCTCGAAAAAAGATGGGAGCATCAGTGAGGTTTTGAGACTGGTTGCACCGGGAACAATGTTTCGTGAAGGGTTGGAAAACATCCTTCGCGCGAAAACAGGCGCGCTGATCGTCGTGGGGTACGGTCAAGAGATGAAAGGGATCGTAGATGGCGGCTTTTCCATTAATTGCGACTTTACCCCCGCTAATTTGTATGAATTAGCGAAGATGGATGGGGCGATCATAATCAGTGAAGACACAAAACGAATTTTGTTCGCCAATGCACAGCTGATCCCATCGCCCGCGGTTGTGACCACCGAAACTGGGACACGGCACCGGACAGCGGAACGCACGGCAAAGCAGACGAACCATCTGGTCGTCGCGATTTCACAGCGTCGAAACATCATCTCCTTGTACAAAGGCAATTTCCGTTATGCGCTCAAGGATCTGGGCGTCATTTTGGAAAAAGCCAATCAGGCGATTCATACGCTGGAAAAATACAAAACCGTGCTGGACCAATCGTTAACCAATCTGAGCGCACTGGAGTTCGAAGAATTGGTCACGATCAACGAAATCGCCAGCGTGCTGCAACGAATCGAGATGGTTTTGCGTATAAAAGCTGAGATCATGAAATACATCAATGAATTGGGCACTGAAGGGCGGCTTATCAGCATGCAGCTGGAAGAGCTGATCGCCAACATTGAGGATGACGCCAGCATGCTAATCCGCGATTATGTCCGTAACGCCGACTGCTCACCAGAACAAGTGTTGCGTGATATGAAAAAACTGTCAGCTGATGAAATTTTGGAAGTACACTCCTTTTTAAAGCCGCTCGGCTATTCGGCCTCTCTCACGCTGACGGAAGAATCGGTTTCTCCCCGAGGGTACCGATTGCTACATAAAATTCCGCGTTTGTCGATGTCGATTACGCAAAACCTGGTAAATCATTTTCATCATTTGCCACGCATCATGATGGCTACAATCGAGGAACTTGATGAGGTTGAAGGGATCGGAGAGGTACGCGCACGCTCGATTAAGGAAGGGCTGCGGCGGATTCAGGAGCAGGTGTTCATTGACAGGCACATTTAAGTCAAATAGTATAAGGATGGTCAAGCATTTTAGGAATTATTGGTTTGTTAACCCATCATACAGGAGGTAGCCTATGTTCGTGAAAGCATTGCCGAACATGTTGACTGTAGGCAATCTGTTCCTTGGGGTCGTGGCAATGATCCTTGCTTTTCAGGGGAATCAATATGTTGATTATGCAGCGATTACTGTAATTGTCGGGATGTTATTGGATGGATTGGACGGGCGGGTTGCCCGGATGCTGAATGCCCAAAGTGAGTTCGGAAAAGAACTGGATTCACTGTCGGATGTCATTACATTCGGAGTTGCACCAGCCTTTATTATGTACGTGGTAGCATTGCAGCAATTGGATGTGATCGGCATTATCATTACAGCGATTTTTCCGATCTGTGGCGCGCTGCGCCTTGCCAGATTCAACGTGCAAGCCGGAGTACCCGGTTATTTCACTGGTTTGCCGATTACTGCAGCAGGCGGTGTGCTGGCCACGCTGGCGCTGTATCATGAAGTGTTCCATCTCGGGCTGTTGCTACTCAGCATGCTGCTCTTGGCGTTTCTCATGGTATCCAATGTGAAATACCCGAACTTCAAGAAAGTGGGCATTCCGAAAGCGGCATACTGGATCACGCCGATCATCGTGCTGGTAGTCGTTGTGGTAGCGGTCAAATTCCCGAGCCAGTTTCCCAAAATCGTCTTTCTCCCGCTTGCGCTTTATGCGCTGTACGGCATAAAAAAAAACGTTGAGTTTTTATTCCGCAAGATCAAAGCACGGCGTGAAGAACGGAAAACAAAAACCGTTCCTTTCGACTAATCTCGACAGGAACGGGACGAACAGAATCGTTTATTGTCAGTAAAAAAAACGGCCTAGGGCCGTTTTTTTTTGCAACCTTTTCACCTGTGATTCGTACTACAAATAACTAGGATAAGTTGAAAACGCCTAGGGTATTCAGCCGTTTTCCTTCCGTCTCGAGAACGTCTGCGAGCTTGATGTCAGCGATGTTGCACAGCGCTGTCAGGTAAAACAGATTTTTCCCGAGCTCTGCTGTCAACACATCCTTACAATGCTCGCACAGCGGTCCGGAATAGTGGGTATCCAAGTGAGACTGATGCTCCTTCAGACTCTTGTCAGTATCATACGGTTGCTTGCGGGCACTTACCTCGACGCACCCACACTCGGTAACGGCTTTGGTAAGGGCTCGATTTACACGCGCGGTACTCTCTTGGGTCTTGGAAAGAACATCAAGCACGCTACGATGACGAATCAACAGCTGTGACACTTGATCCTGAAACTCTTCCAGCGAAATTTTGCCCATTCTGAATCACCTCGGCTTGTAATATGGGTAAAAAGAATCCGACAACCTCGGGAAATCGTCTGAATTTTTCGTTACCAATTTATTGAATATTATAAGGAGTTGGTTGCCATACTGTCAAAATATTGACTTTAATTTGCTTGATGTGGTAAAATTTTTGGCCATTTGACACGTGAAAAATATATTTGCTATAGTGGTGGAAAGTCGCATAAGAAAAACTATATGTTGTTTTTTCATACAGGGTTTTTCTTACCAACTTTCGTCCATATTAATAGCAGGAGGTGAAGGCATGTTAAAAAAGGTGTTTACCATTTTGTTTGTAGTGGTCGGTGGAGGCCTGGGCTATCAGTTTGGTCCCGCCTTGTTCGACTTGCTTAATTCGCTATTGAATTTCGGGCAGGTGCTTGAGCCATTGCAATCGTATATTGGAGCGGTTGTCGGCGCGGGATTGTTTTTCCTTCTGGCCAACTGGCTTGTTGATTACATCGTAAATACCATTCATTGGGGCGAGGACACGCTTCTCAAACTGCCGATTATTGATGTGATGTTTGGTGCGATGGGGCTGATTATTGGTCTTATTCCTGGCTTTTTATTATACCTTCCCATCAACAGCATTCCGATTCCGGTATTACGAGATTTCCTTCCGTTGGTTGTCTCGGGACTACTTGGCTATTTGGGCTTTCAGGTGGGCTTTCGCAAGAGAGATGAGCTTATGTCCATTTTCTCAATCGGGCGTAAGGAAAAGGCGAAAAAGGGAAGCGGAGGAATTGCGGCCAATGTCGAGCATAAGATTCTCGACACCAGCGTGATCATCGATGGGCGCATCGCCGATATATGCCGTACCGGCTTTATTGAAGGCGAGCTGGTGATCCCCCGCTTTGTGCTGGAGGAATTACAGCATATCGCAGACTCTTCTGATGCGCTGAAGCGTAATCGCGGCAGACGCGGTCTGGACATTTTGAACAAAATCCAGAAAGAACTGAAGGTCAAAGTCCAGATTCACGAAGGTGACTTTGAAGATGTATCCGAAGTGGATAGCAAGCTGGTCAAATTGGCTAAAGTGCTGAACGGTAAAGTGGTGACCAACGACTTCAACCTGAACAAGGTTTGTGAATTGCAGGGCGTGCCTGTGTTGAACATCAACGATTTGGCTAATGCGGTCAAGCCGGTTGTCCTTCCAGGCGAAGAGATGAACGTCCAGGTAATCAAGGACGGGAAAGAATATGGTCAAGGTGTGGCATACCTCGATGACGGCACGATGATCGTCGTAGAGGGCGGACGCGAGTTTATCGGCAGCGACTTGGATGTCTTGGTCACGAGCGTACTGCAAACCTCGGCTGGACGAATGATCTTCGCAAAGCCAAAGCTGTTGGAAAAAGCATTGTAGACGATAGGCATGGAGAGGATTGACAGGTGAATACGGGTGCCGTAATCGTGGCAGCTGGTTCCGGCAAGCGCATGGGGGGAGAGCGCAATAAGCTCTGGCTCCCGCTTGCCGGCAAACCGATCTTTTGTCACACAATTGAATTATTTGTTTCCCATCCGATGATCGCTGAAACGGTACTCGTTGTAAGCGAGGCAGACCGCGCGGACATTACCGATCTAATCGAGCTGAACGGCTATCGCAACATCAAGCTGGTCCCAGGCGGTGCAGAGCGGCAGGAGAGCGTGCAGAATGGTCTAGCGGCTTTATCGGCATCCTGTGAGTATGTGCTAGTACACGATGCGGCCCGTCCGTTCCTCACGACAGCGCAGCTGACGGCTGTCGTCGAGCAGGTACAACAGGATCAAGCCACCATTTTGGCGGTCCCGGTCAAGGATACAATCAAGATTGTTGGCGACGATGGTTATGTCGAATCAACACCTGCCAGAGAAAGCTTGTGGGCTGTGCAAACCCCGCAAGCTTTTCGTCTTGCTCTCTTGCAGGATGTCCACAAGCAGGCAAAGGACGCAGGCAAAGCAGGCACGGATGATGCAATGCTTGTGGAATGGATGGGCCACCGGGTTTCCGTCATGATGGGTAGCTATGAGAACATCAAGATTACGACACCGGATGATTTATGGCTCGGGGAAGAAATTTTACGAAAAAGACTAGGCAGCGATCGAGGAGAGGAATAACGTTGATGCGAATTGGACAAGGCTTTGATGTACACCAGTTGGTGGAAGGGCGCCCGTGCATTATCGGCGGCGTGACGATTCCGTATGAAAAAGGACTCTTGGGGCATTCCGATGCGGATGTGTTGCTGCATGCCATCAGTGACGCGCTGCTCGGCGCAATCGGTGAGGGCGATATCGGCAAGCATTTTCCGGATACTGATCCGGAGTATAAAGATGCGGACAGCCTGAAACTGCTTGTTCACATTTGGAAGCTAGTCAAAGAAAAAGGCTATGAGCTGGGAAACGTCGATGCGACGATCATTGCGCAGAAGCCCAAAATGGCTCCATACATTCCCCAAATGCAGGAAGTAATCGCCCGCGCCTTGGAGGCATCAGAGCTGTCGAAGGTGAATGTGAAAGCAACCACAACGGAACAGCTGGGCTTCACCGGCAGAGGGGAAGGAATCGCCGCTCAGGCGGTTTGCTTGCTTGTCAAGTCGACTCGGTAGTAGTAACATAATGAATCAAAGGCGAATAAGGATGGTGTCACATGTCTAAGGAAACCCGAGTGCGGTATGCACCAAGTCCAACTGGTCATTTACATATCGGCGGTGCGCGCACGGCGCTGTTTAACTATCTGCTGGCTCGCCGCAATGGCGGCAAGTTCATCGTGCGTATCGAAGATACTGACCAAACACGTAACATCGAGAATGCTGCAGAAAAACAAATGGAAAACCTGAAATGGTTGGGTGTCGAATGGGATGAAGGTACCGACCTAGGCGGTCCTCATGCTCCGTATCGCCAAATGGAGCGCCTGGACATCTACCGTAAATATATCGACCAACTGCTGTCAGAAGGCAAGGCATACTACTGTTATGCGACCAAAGAAGAGCTGGATGCTGAGCGGGAAGAACAGCTCGCTCGTGGGGAAACGCCGCGGATTCTGGAAAAGCATCGCAATGTGACTGCGGAACAACGTGCCCAGTTCGAGCAAGAAGGACGTGTTCCATCGATTCATTTCCTCGTGCCAGACGATCGCGTGTATGTCGTTAATGACGTCATTCGCGGTCAAGTCACGTTTGAATCCAAGGAGATGGGTGACTTTGTCATCTGTCGCCCTGATGGAATCCCAACTTATAACTTTGCCGTCGTGATCGACGACTACCTGATGGATATCACACATGTTATCCGCGGGGAGGAGCACTTGTCCAACACGCCGCGCCAGCTGATGATTTATGAAGCATTTGGCTGGGAACCGCCGCAATTTGCCCACCTTGCCCTGATCTTGAACCAAGACGGCAAAAAAATGAGCAAACGCGACGAGAGCATCATTCAATTTATCGAGCAGTACCGCGACCTCGGCTTCCTGCCGCAAGCGATCGTGAACTTCATCGTGCTTCTGGGCTGGTCCCCAGGTGGCGAAGAAGAGATTTTCCAAAAAGAAGAACTGATCAAGCTCTTCTCCCTGGAACGCGTCAACAAATCGCCAGCGGTATTCGATACCATCAAGATGAACTGGATGAACAACCATTACATCAAGCAGGAATCCGTCGAGAAAATTACGGAACTGTGCTTGCCGCATCTGCAAAAGGCCGGCTTCATCGAAGAAGAGCTGTCGCCTGAGCGTTACGAATGGGTACGTGGAATCGTAGAACTCCATCAGGAAAAAATGTCCTACTGTGCGCAAATTGTACCTTTGGCAGCCCTTTTCTTCCTGGATGAAGTGGTGTACGATGAAGATGCGAAAGGCGTCGTGATCGAAGAGCAAGTGCCGCAAGTGCTGAGCGCTCTCAAAAATCACATCGTCAACAGTGCGGAATACAATGTGGATACGATCCAAGCGATCCTCAAGTCCGTACAAAAAGAAACCGGGCACAAAGGAAAGGCGCTGTTTATGCCAGTTCGCGTTGCCGCAACCGGACAGATTCATGGGCCTGACCTTGTAAAATCGCTCTATCTCTTGGGGAAAGAGCGCGTGTTGTCCCGTATTGATCAATTGCTGGTAAATCGCGAAGCGATTGCAAAATAAATGCGTTGAACAGGTGAAGTATACGCAGTGTGCCGTCTGACAGAGAGGATGGAAAGGTGAGAGCCATCCGGCGGGAACTCGTAGAAATGCCCCTGGGAGCTATTGTCTGAAACCGCTGCTGTGCGGGAATAGGATGGATCGGGATGCCCTCCGTTATCATGGGCGAAAAGCGAGGTTGAGCCGTTTGTAACAAGGCTTGGCCTAAGCAGAGTGGAACCACGGTTATGGCCGTCTCTGCGCCTTGTGATCAAGGCGTGAGGCGGTCTTTTCTTTTTGTACACTTGCAGGGGGTGAATTCATCATGTGGAAACAATTAAAAGAAGACATCGATGCCATTTTCGAACGGGACCCGGCTGCCCGAAGCACGTTTGAAGTGGTGCTTACCTATTCGGGATTGCATGCGATTTGGGCGCATCGCATTTCTCACAAGCTATGGAAGGCGGAATGGTATACGCTGGCGCGCGCAGTATCCCAATTCGCCAAATTTTTAACCGGTATCGAAATCCATCCGGGCGCACGTATTGGCAAAAAGCTGTTTATTGACCATGGCTCGGGGGTTGTTATCGGGGAGACCTGTGAAATTGGTGACAATGTGACCATTTACCAAGGAGTAACACTGGGGGGGACCGGTAAAGAAAAAGGAAAGCGTCACCCAACAGTTGGAGATAATGTAATTATTGCTACCGGAGCGAAAGTGCTCGGCTCGTTTAAGATCGGAGACAACTCCAAAATCGGTGCGGGCTCTGTCGTCCTGCAGGAGGTTCCGCCGAATGCGACGGTTGTGGGGATGAAGGCCAAAATTGTCATTCAGGACGGAAAGCGCGTCACCCAGGATTTCGACTTGGTCAATCTTCCTGACCCGATTGCAGACATGATTCGCCAAATGCAACGTGAAATTGAAACGCTTCGCGATGAAGTGCAGCTTTTGAAGGAGGGCACGAAACAAAATGAGCATTCACCTATATAACACCATGTCGCGGAAAAATGAGGAGTTTATTCCGCTGGAACCAGGGAAAGTAAAAATATATGTATGCGGTCCGACTGTGTACAACTACATCCATATCGGGAACTCCCGCCCGGCGATCGTGTTCGATACACTGCGCCGCTATCTAAGCTACCGCGGATATCAGGTCACATTCGTGCAAAACATTACCGATGTCGAAGACAAGCTCATTCGGGCGGCGAATGAAGAGAACACAACCGTCAAGGAATTGGCCGATAAATACATGAAGGCGTACAACGAGGATCTGGCGACGTTGAACGTGCTACCGCCGGATATTCAGCCGCGCGTCATGGAGACGATTCCCGAAATTATTTCGTTCGTGGAAGCGTTGGTTGAAAAAGGATTCGCTTATGAAAGCGAAGGCGATGTGTACTTCCGCACCGGCAGATTTAAGGAGTACGGCAAGCTGTCACATCAGCCGATCGACGATTTGCAAGCTGGTGCACGGATTGAAGTGAACGAAAAGAAGGAAAGCCCGCTCGATTTTGTGCTGTGGAAAGCGGCGAAACCGGGTGAGATTACATGGGAAAGTCCTTGGGGACTTGGCCGTCCCGGTTGGCATATCGAATGCTCGGCGATGGTGCTGAAGTTTTTGGGTGAGTCCATCGATATCCATGCAGGTGGTTCTGACCTTACCTTCCCTCACCATGAAAATGAAATCGCGCAGTCGGAGTGCATGACCGGACAGGTGTTTGCACGCTATTGGTTGCATAATGCTATGCTCAACATCGATAATGAAAAGATGTCCAAATCACTTGGGAACTTCAAGCTTGCCCGTGACTTGATCAAGGAATATGGCGGTCAGCTGATTCGCTTCTTCATGCTGTCGGGGCATTACCGCAGCCCGATCAATTTCAGCGGAGAGATGCTTGAGCAAGCGGGGAATGGGCTGGAACGCATCCAGACTGCTTATGCAAACGCAAAGCACCGTCTGACGACTGCGCGCCCTGAGGAGCCGAATGGAGTGGCTGAGGAGCAAGCTGCGATCATTGATCAGCTTCGTCAAAAATTCATCCGCGAGATGGACGATGACCTCAACACAGCCAATGCTATCACTGTTCTGTTCGACCTGACCAAAGAAGTGAACCTGTACTTGCGTCATGAAAATGTCGGTAAGGCACAGCTGGAAGCATACCGCGACCTGTTCCTGGAGCTGGCTGCCGTTCTTGGCCTCGAGTTGGAGGAAGACAGTGCGTTGTTGGACGAAGAGATTGAAGCGTTGATTGTGGAGCGGACGGAGTCCCGCAAATCGCGGAATTTTGCGAGAGCGGATGAAATCCGTGACCTCTTGACGGATAAAGGCATTTTGCTGGAAGATACACCGCAGGGCGTCCGTTGGCGCCGCAAGTAAGGAGCAGGCATGCACAGAGAACAACTGAAAAATGACCCAAAATTAACGAGCCCCCTTGTTCTTGCCTTTCTGGGGGACGCAACATACGCTCATTTCGTGCGCTTTCACTTGATCGCAAAAGGTCTGGTAAAACCGAACCAACTGCACAAGCAAGCGAATCGCTATGTATCGGCGGCTGCACAGGCGAATATCCTGCTGCAGCTCATGCCGATGCTAACGGAGGAGGAAGCAGCGATCGTCAGGCGCGGGCGCAATTCGAAGTCGGGCTCAACGGCAAAGAACGCCAGCATCATCGACTATCGTCATGCGACAGCGTTTGAGGCTTTGATTGGCTATCTCTCCCTAACAGGCGAGGAAACAAGAATGGCGGAATTACTGGAAAAGGCATTTGCCATTGTGGAAGGAGCACATGAATGATGAGCGAGGAATGGATTGTCGGGAAAAACCCGATTATAGAAGCGCTGCGATCCGGCCGCACCATCAATAAAATCTGGATGGCGGAAGGGATCAACAAAAACCAGCTGGGGCCGATTCCGGGCCTAGCGAAAGAGCAAGGCGTTGTCATCACGACAGCGAACCGAAAAAAGCTGGACCAGCTGAGCAATACGGAGCATCATCAAGGCATCGTCGCTTCCGTCGCGGCTTATGATTACGTAGAAGTAGAGGACATGCTCGCACGCGCCAAGGAAAAGGGCGAGGTGCCGCTGCTGTTGATCCTCGATGAGCTCGAAGATCCGCACAACCTCGGATCGATCCTGCGCACAGCCGATTCGGTAGGCGCACATGGGGTCATCATCCCGAAACGCCGTTCGGTCTCTCTGACCGCGACAGTTGCGAAAGCGTCGGCGGGTGCGATTGAATATGTACCGGTCGCCCGCGTCACCAATCTGGTCAGAACGATGGAAGAGCTGAAGGAGCAAGGCGTATGGATTGCCGGTACGGACGCTTCTGCCAAGCAAGATTTTCGTGAGGGCGATTTCAGCATGCCGTTAGCACTTGTGATCGGCAGCGAAGGAAAGGGCATTAGCCGTTTGGTACGGGAGAACTGTGATTTCCTCTTCCACATTCCGATGGCGGGTCAGGTGACGTCACTGAACGCGTCTGTGGCCGCTGCGCTCTTGATGTACGAAGTGTTCCGGGTAAGGAGTCCGCTTACGGCCCGGGTGAAATGAAATGGCAAAGAAGAAAGACAAATCCCTACTGATTGTGGATGGCTATAATATCATTGGGGCTTGGCCGAAATTGCGCGCGTTGAAAGATGAGGATCGGATCGATGACGCGCGCGATCTCCTCATCGCCCAGTTGGCCGAATACCAAAGCTATTACGGGATTCAGGTCGTCGTTGTATTCGACGCCTATACGGTGCCGGGAATCGGCCGTAAACAATCCGAATACCAAATTGAGATCTTGTTCACCAAGGAAAAAGAGACAGCCGATGAACGCATCGAAAAAATCGTTTCGCAAAATTACCAAAAAAATCGACAAATCTATGTAGCGACCTCCGACTACACGTCGCAGCGGGTTATTTTTGGACAAGGAGCCTTGCGAAAATCAGCTCGGGAGTTATTGCTTGATATAGAAGTTGCAGGGAAAGAAATCAAGGAACAAGTCGCCAAAACGCGGGAAGATCGCTTTACTTCAAAGATACCATTGAGTGATGAAATAGCGAAAATTTTCGAAAAATGGCGAAGGGAGTAGACGAGACTTGGTTGACGCTATTTTGGCGATTCATGTATAATAGCCATAGTTTATGGGAAATCAGTTGTCGGAGGGATAATCGTGAGCGTTGACCTCAAGGAGTTGAAATATACCCAGTATGAACTGATGTCCGATGAAGAAGTAGTAGATTTGGTAAGAGATAATGACGCCGAGGCGTTGGAATACTTGATCAATAAATATAAAAATTTCGTGCGAGCGAAGGCCCGGTCGTATTTTCTGATCGGAGCGGATCGCGAAGATATTGTGCAGGAGGGCATGATCGGGCTGTACAAATCGATTCGTGATTTTCGCGGTGACAAACTCACATCGTTCAAAGCGTTTGCTGAGCTGTGCATCACGCGCCAAATTATCACAGCGATCAAGACGGCCACAAGGCAGAAGCATATTCCGCTGAACTCTTACGTTTCGTTGGACAAGCCAATTTACGACGAAGATTCCGATCGTACTTTGCTGGATGTTATCTGCGGCACGAAAGTGACAGATCCAGAAGAGCTATTTATCAATCGCGAGGAATTTGACGACATCGAAGGCAAAATGAGCGAGATTTTGAGTGAGCTGGAACGTCAGGTGCTTATGCTTTATTTAGATGGACGATCCTATCAGCAGATCGCTGTTGAGTTGAAACGACATGTCAAATCGATCGACAATGCACTACAACGCGTAAAACGGAAACTGGAAAAGTATCTGGAAGGCAGAGAGATTCATTTGTAAAAAATGAGCTCTCTTTTTTTGCACGTAAAAACTGGAACAAATCCACTTACCTTTGTCAAGATGTTTTATTGACATGAAGATTCCTGTATGATAAATTTGTTTAGGTAGCCGTAGAGGCCTATTCTATGGTTGCTTCTTTTAAATGGTCACCGGAAAGAAAGTAGCGGTTTTTTCCTGTACTGTTTAGAGCGGCGGCCAAGCCGTTAACTAAGGTTATACCGGAAGTTTGGCAATGTCGAATTTCCTACTGTTTTTTACTTTTTTATTACGTAATGTATCAGTTGAGATGGAGGTGGCAATGATGCGAGTAAATGTAACGTTGGCATGCACTGAGTGCGGAGAGCGTAACTATATCACCACCAAGAATAAGCGTACGAATCCTGAACGCATCGAGCTGAAAAAGTATTGCTCCCGCGATAAAAAGCAAACAGCACATCGTGAGACCAAGTAATTATGCAAGTCACGAAGTCTGGGGGTAGCTCTGTGAGTTTTCTTTCGAGGTTTCGTCGTTTTGGCGAATTCTTTGGTGATGTTTGGTCCGAATTGAAGAAAGTTCGCTGGCCGAACCGTAAAGAGCTCATCAATTACACAAGCGTCGTGCTCTTTACGGTAGTACTGCTAGCTGTGTATTTCTTTGTGATTGATTTGGGCATTTCGCGCTTAATCGATCTGATTTTAGGCAAGTAATATTTCAAGACCTGGGAGGGACGGACGGGTTATCGTCCTCGTGGATATGGAAAAAGCGTGGTATGTTGTTCATACGTACTCTGGGTATGAAAACAAGGTAAAAACGAATCTGGAAAAACGCGTCGAGTCGATGGGAATGGAAGATAAGATCTTCCGCGTTCTCGTTCCTACCGAAGAAGAGGTAGAAACCAAGGATGGCAAAAAGCGTACCGTCACCAAGAAGGTGTTTCCTGGATACGTCCTTGTTGAGATGGTCATGACCGACGACTCTTGGTATGTCGTACGGAATACCCCTGGAGTGACAGGCTTTGTAGGGTCCACGGGAGCCGGGTCCAAGCCGACCGCGCTGTTGCCGCAAGAGGCGGATGCCATCCTGCGTCACATGGGGATTGAGCAGCCGAAGGTCAGGGTTGATTTCGCGTTGCGTGATATGGTTCGCGTTAAGGACGGTCCGTTTGCGAACCGTTCTGGCGAAATCATCGAGATTCAGCCGGACAAGCAAAAGGTTCGCGTTCTTGTGGACATTTTCGGTCGAGAAACGCCGGTTGAATTGGATTTTACACAAGTTGACAAATTGGATTAGGATGCATCTTGAAAAGTATCTCCTAATATGATACATTTCAATTTGTTTAAAAGCGGTTTACGCCGTTTTTGGAATCCGCACCAATTTGCGGTTCCCACACTCTTGTATATAACTGAAAGTCCTACTACATAGGCTTTCTCGGAGCAAGTGGGAGGGGATTTTCCCCGCTAATTACCACAATAGATGTAAGGAGGTGTTTTACGTGGCTAAGAAGGTTATCCGCGTAATTAAATTACAAATCCCAGCAGGTAAAGCGAATCCTGCACCTCCAGTAGGTCCGGCTCTCGGTCAAGCTGGTGTAAATATCATGGGCTTCTGCAAAGAGTTTAACGCTCGCACAGAAAGCGAAGTAGGTATGATCATCCCGGTTGAAATCACCGTGTTTGAAGATCGTTCCTTCACGTTCATTACCAAAACTCCTCCAGCGGCTGTTCTGTTGAAGAAAGCTGCAGGCATCGAGTCCGGTTCTGGCGTGCCTAACAAAACAAAAGTAGCTACTCTGAAGCGTGATAAAGTTCGCGAAATCGCTGAACTGAAACGCCCAGACCTGAACGCTGCTGACGTTGAGGCAGCTATGCGCATGATCGAAGGAACAGCACGTTCCATGGGTATCGTTATCGTTGACTAATTAACGATAATCCGAGCGGGGTACGCTTGCGTGCCCCCCTCTTTTTGAGGGATGTCAAGACGTTGATCATAGAGTTTGAGATGACCGCTTGCGGTCAACAAAACGGTAGGTTACGTTTTGTTCTGTGGGAGGATTAAACCGCTACGACCACATTGAAGGGAGAATGCATGATGCCGAAACATGGTAAAAAATATCAAGAAGCGATCAAGCAGATTGATAAAAATAAAGTATACGAAGTAAACGAAGCGATCGAACTGGTTAAAAAAGTTGCGAGCGCAAAATTCGACGAATCCGTTGAAGCAGCTTTCCGTTTGGGTGTAGACCCTAAACGTGCTGACCAACAAATCCGTGGTGCTGTTGTTCTTCCTAACGGTACTGGTAAAGTACAACGCGTTCTCGTTTTCGCAAAAGGCGAGAAAGCGAAAGAAGCGGAAGCAGCAGGCGCTGATTATGTAGGCGATGCAGACATGATCGCGAAAATCCAAGGTGGATGGTTTGAATTCGACGTAGTAGTAGCTACACCTGACATGATGGGTGAAGTAGGTAAACTGGGTCGCGTATTGGGTCCTAAAGGTCTCATGCCAAACCCTAAAACTGGTACTGTTTCGTTCGATGTAACCAAAGCTGTTAACGAAATCAAAGCTGGTAAAATCGAGTACCGTGTTGATAAAGCAGGTAACATCCATGCGCCAATCGGTAAAGTTTCTTTCGAAGCAGAGAAACTGGCAGAGAACCTGGCTGCATTGACTGATGCGCTGAACCGTGCAAAACCGGCAGCTGCTAAAGGTGTTTACATGAAAAACGTAACGATCAGCTCCACTATGGGTCCTGGCGTACGTGTTGCTGTAAAATAATAGCACTTGACTTAATCGGATCAACCGTGATATGATTATTGCTGTTGATGAAACGAATAATGTCATGCCGTAGACCGAAGGTGCTTAGCTCGCAGAGCTAGCTTAATATCCCTCAGAGGCGTGTAATGGATACCAAAAAAGAGTTTTCTCTTTTGCGATACATTATGCCCTCGTGTCTACGAGGGCATTATTCATTGTTTGAGGAATTACGTACGGGAGGTGTAACCATGGCTGAAATTCGTCCAACCGTCATTCGCGAAGAGAAAGTACAAGCTATCAACGAGATCGCAACTAAATTGCGTGAAAGCCAAACGACAGTTGTTGCTGACTATCGCGGACTGACTGTAGCTCAAGTTACTGATCTTCGTAAGCAACTGCGCGAAGCAGGTATTGAATTCAAAGTTCTGAAAAATACCTTGACTCGTCTTGCTACGAAGCAAGAAGGTTTGTCTGATCTTGATGAACATCTGCTGGGTCCAAACGCAATCGCGTTTTCACCTAACGATCTGATCGCTCCGGCGAAGATCCTGGTAGATTTCGCAAAGAAAAACGACAAGCTGGAAGTAAAAGGCGGTATCATCGAGGGTAAAGTAGTTGGTGCTGAGGAGATTAAACAACTCGCATCCCTGCCATCCCGCGAAGGTCTGTTGTCTATGCTTCTTTCCGTTCTGCAAGCTCCTATGCGCAATGTTGCGCTTGCGGTTAAAGCTGTTGCAGAGCAAAAAGAAGAGCAAGGCGCTTAATTTAAAAAAGAAAAACGCGTTGGCGTTTTTATGAACAGGAGGATATTTAAGATGAGCAAAGAGCAAATCTTGGAAGCGATTAAAGGCATGTCCGTTCTCGAACTGAACGATCTGGTAAAAGCAATTGAAGAAGAATTCGGTGTTACTGCTGCTGCTCCAGTAGCTGTAGTTGCTGGTGGCGGCGCTGAAGCAGTTGCTGAGCAAACTGAATTCAACGTTAACCTGGTTAGCGGTGGAGCTTCCAAAATCAACGTTATCAAAGTTGTTCGCGAGCTGACTGGTTTGGGTCTGAAAGAAGCAAAAGACCTGGTAGACAACGCTCCAAAAACAATCAAAGAAGGCATTTCCAAAGACGAAGCAGAAGCTTTGAAAGCAAAATTGGAAGAAGCCGGCGCTACTGTAGAAGTAAAGTAATCGCTTCTTTTGTAAGATTGTTAAATCCCCTTGCCGGTGGCAGGGGGATTTTCAACGTACAGCTATATTTCGAAAGGTGTGTGCGCGTTGGCCGATCATTACTATACCCAAAAGCCTGGTGCAGCTCATGATGAGCGGATCTTTGATTTTGTATTACGCGACCATGAGTTCCGCTTCATGACAGACGCTGGAGTGTTTTCGCGTGACAGAGTGGATTTTGGCAGCTTGTTATTAATTGAAACGATGCAAATTTCCCAAACGGCGCGCGTGCTGGACGTAGGCTGTGGGTACGGGCCGATCGGACTCTGTGCAGCGAAATTGGCGAATCAGGGACACGTTACGATGATTGACGTAAATGAGCGGGCGGTCGGACTTGCGCGTGGGAATGCAGAGCGAAATCAGATCAAGAATGTAGAGATTCTGCAGAGTGACATTTACGAAGCAGTAAAGGGGCGCGTTTTTGATGTGATTTTGACCAATCCACCGATTCGTGCGGGAAAAGAGACTGTGCATCGCATCTTTACCGAGGGGCATGAACTGCTAAGTGAAGGCGGCGAAATGTGGGTCGTCATTCAGAAAAAGCAGGGAGCGCCGTCTGCCTTGAAAAAGCTGCAGGAGATTTACCAGGATGTTGAGGAAGTCGAACGCAGCAAAGGGTATTTCATTTTCCGTGCACGTAAGTAGAGTGAATGTGTAACTTACTCTTGACGCTAATTTTTGGTTGTGTTAGTATTATAAAATGTCAATATGGGTTATTTGTCATTTTTATGTAATTCCTATTTGAATCCGCATTTTTCTTTCTTTTTCTAGTAAAGGGAGGAATGTAGGTGTAAAAAGATGGGAATTCTTTTAGAATAGAGATTCTCTGGGTTAAAAATGAGGTTAACCATTTAACCCATTTTTATTTTTACAGATAGGAATTTAGTACCGTTCCTATCTAGCTTTAAGAAAACCACGACTCCGCTGAAAGACTTGGCGTAGCATGGTTTTCTCAGTATGAAAAGCGTTTTGCGTTTTTCATGTAACACAGACATGAGGGGTGAATGAGTTGGCAGGTAATCTGATTCAGTGCGGCCGACACCGCCAGCGTCGTACGTATTCACGTATTAACGAGGTGCTGGGTCTACCTAATTTGATTGAGATTCAGCAAAAGTCCTACCAATGGTTCTTGGATGAAGGTCTGCGCGAAATGTTCCAAGATATTTCGCCTATTCAAGACTTCACGGGCAACCTAGTTCTGGAGTTCATTGACTACAGCTTGGGTGAGCCGAAATACGATGTGGATGAATCAAAAGAACGCGACGTTACATTTGCGGCTCCACTTCGTGTGAAAGTCCGCTTGTTGAACAAGGAAACAGGCGAAGTGAAGGAACAGGAAGTCTTCATGGGTGATTTCCCACTGATGACTGAAACCGGTACCTTTGTCATTAATGGAGCGGAACGTGTAATCGTCAGCCAGCTTGTTCGTTCTCCTAGTGTTTATTATAACAATAAGATGGACAAAAATGGTAAGCAAACTTACACAGCTACGGTGATCCCGAATCGCGGAGCTTGGCTTGAGCTCGAGACGGACGCCAAAGATATCGTCTATGTCCGTATCGACCGTACGCGTAAAATTCCGGTGACGGTTCTTTTGCGTGCATTAGGCTTTGGTTCCGATGTGGAGATCCTCCAGCTGCTGGGTGAGGATGAATATATCAAAAATACGTTGGAAAAAGACAACACCGATTCGACCGAGAAAGCGCTCATTGAAATCTACGAGCGTCTGCGTCCGGGCGAACCGCCAACAGTTGACAATGCGAAAAGCTTGTTGGTGTCCCGTTTCTTTGATCCAAAACGTTACGATCTGGCATCTGTAGGTCGTTATAAAATGAACAAAAAGCTGCATATCAAAAATCGCTTGTACAACCAGCGCTTGGCTGAAACGCTTGTGGACACGAATACAGGCGAGATCATTGCGGAAGCAGGTCAAATCATCGATCGCCGTCTGCTTGATCGTATTTTGCCGATGCTGGAAGAAAGCGTGGGCTATATTGATGTGCGCACGCATGGTGGCGTCTTGGAAGAAGAGGCTGTGCGCCTGCAATCCATCAATATTTTCTCTCCGAATGAAGATGGCAAAGTGATTAAAGTCATCGGAAACGGCAATGTAGAAAAAACGATTAAAAACATCACGCCAGCGGATATCGTGTCGGCTATCAACTACTTTATCGACCTGCTCCACGGAGTGGGTACGACAGACGATATCGACCACTTGGGTAACCGCCGCCTCCGTTCCGTTGGTGAACTGCTGCAGAATCAATTCCGCATCGGTTTGTCTCGTATGGAACGCGTTGTGCGCGAGCGTATGTCGATCCAGGACCAAAACCAAATCACGCCGCAAGCCTTGATCAATATCCGTCCGGTTATTGCATCGATCAAGGAATTCTTCGGTAGCTCGCAGCTTTCCCAGTTCATGGACCAAACCAACCCGCTTGCTGAATTGACGCACAAACGCCGTCTGTCTGCACTCGGACCAGGTGGTTTGACTCGTGAGCGCGCTGGCTTTGAAGTGCGCGACGTTCACCACTCTCACTATGGCCGTATGTGTCCAATTGAAACGCCAGAGGGTCCGAACATCGGGTTGATCAACTCGTTGTCTTCCTTTGCGCGTATCAATGACTATGGCTTTATCGAAACGCCTCGCCGTAAAATCGACGCGGAAACCGGTCGTGTACTCAATGAAGTTGAATACCTGACGGCTGACGAGGAAGATGTCTATAACGTGGCGCAAGCGAACCAGCCATTGACTGAAGATGGCTTCTACGTGAATGAGATGGTTATCTGCCGTCGTAAAGGTGAGCCGTTAAGCGTACCTCGCGACAAGGTAGACTACATGGACGTTTCGCCAAAACAGGTTGTATCCGTTGCGACAGCGTTGATTCCGTTCCTTGAGAACGATGACGCCAACCGCGCGCTGATGGGTTCGAACATGCAGCGTCAAGCGGTTCCACTGTTGATTCCGCAGGCGCCATTCGTAGGTACAGGTATGGAACACAAAGCGGCGCAAGACTCCGGTGTTGCGATCGTTGCGAAATGGCCTGGCCAAGTAGAAAAGGTTACTGCCCGTGAAATTTTGGTGCGTCGTTACAAGGAAATCGACGGCAAAAAAATCGCAGGCGATCTGGATAGATATAAATTGCACAAATTCATTCGTTCCAACCAAGGAACGTGTATCAACCAACGCCCAATCGTTAAAGCAGGCGACTGGATCGTGCCGGGCGATATTATTGGGGATGGACCATCCACTGAGAAGGGCGAATTGGCCCTTGGACGCAACGTTATCGTCGCGTTTATGACGTGGGAAGGTTACAACTACGAAGATGCGATTTTGCTCAGTGAAAAACTGGTGAAAGACGATGTCTACACCTCGATTCACATCGAAGAATATGAGTCAGAAGCGCGCGACACCAAGCTGGGGCCAGAAGAAATTACCCGTGACATTCCAAACGTGGGTGAGGACGCTCTGAAAAACCTCGATGAGCGCGGTATCGTTCGCATCGGTGCGGAAATTCAAGACGGCGATATTCTGGTTGGTAAAGTAACACCTAAAGGTGTAACCGAGTTGACTGCGGAAGAGCGTCTGTTGCATGCGATCTTTGGTGAGAAGGCGCGCGAAGTGCGCGATACTTCCCTGCGTGTGCCACATGGCGGTTCCGGTATCATCGTGGACGTGAAAGTATTTACCCGTGACAACGGTGATGAATTGCCACCTGGCGTAAACCAGCTGGTACGTGTCTATATTGCACAAAAACGTAAAATCTCCGTCGGCGACAAAATGGCCGGACGCCATGGTAACAAAGGGGTTATCGCCCGGATCATGGCTGAGGAAGATATGCCATTCCTGCCAGATGGCTCTCCTGTTGAGATCGTATTGAACCCGTTGGGCGTTCCGTCGCGGATGAACATCGGTCAGGTTCTTGAGACTCACTTGGGCATGGCTGCCAAGGTCTTGGGCATCCACGTTTCTACACCGGTATTTGACGGTGCGCACCAAGAGGATGTCTTCAAGACGCTGGATGAAGCAGGTTTGGACCGCGATGGTAAAACGTTGCTGTTTGACGGTCGGACAGGTGAACCGTTTGATCGTCGGGTAACGGTAGGTTGCGTGTACATGCTGAAATTGGCTCACTTGGTTGATGACAAGATCCATGCGCGTTCTACTGGACCATACTCGCTCGTTACGCAGCAGCCACTGGGCGGTAAAGCGCAGTTCGGTGGTCAGCGTTTCGGGGAGATGGAGGTTTGGGCGCTCGAAGCATACGGGGCCGCTTATACCTTGCAGGAAATTCTTACTGTCAAATCGGATGACGTGGTGGGTCGCGTGAAGACCTATGAAGCCATCGTAAAAGGCGAAAACGTTCCAGAGCCAGGCGTTCCAGAGTCCTTCAAAGTATTGATCAAGGAACTGCAAAGCTTGGGTATGGACGTCAAGATCTTGTCCGGTGATGAGAAGGAAATCGAAATGCGTGAGATTGATGAAGAGGACGAAGGAACAGGTGAAAAACTGAATCTCGTACTCGAAACAGGAAGTATGGAAGAAGAGTAAGATTCCGTTGCAAAGGGAGGTAGTGCCCTGTGATAGATGTAAATAACTTTGAATATATGAAGATCGGTCTGGCATCGCCGGACAAGATTCGCTCTTGGTCATTCGGTGAGGTTAAAAAGCCGGAGACAATCAACTATCGTACACTGAAACCAGAGAAGGACGGTTTGTTCTGCGAGCGCATCTTCGGTCCAACGAAGGACTGGGAGTGCCATTGCGGTAAATACAAGCGCGTTCGCTACAAAGGCGTAGTCTGCGATCGATGCGGAGTGGAGGTTACACGCGCCAAAGTTCGTCGTGAGCGTATGGGTCACATCGAACTGGCGGCTCCTGTATCGCACATCTGGTATTTCAAAGGTATTCCTAGCCGTATGGGCCTCGTGCTTGACATGTCGCCTCGTTCGCTGGAAGAAGTTATCTATTTTGCTTCTTATGTCGTAACGGATGCTGGCGACACACCTTTGGATAAAAAACAACTCTTGTCTGAAAAAGAGTACCGTAACTATCGCGAGAAATACGGCTACTCGTTCCAAGCGATGATGGGGGCAGAAGCAATCAAGCGTCTGCTCGCTGAAATCGATTTGGATAAAGAAGTGGATTTCCTGAAAGAAGACCTCAAAACTTCCCAGGGGCAACGTCGCAACCGTGCGATCAAGCGCCTGGAAGTACTCGAGGCATTCCGCAACTCCGGCAACCGTCCTGATTGGATGGTGCTGGATGTATTGCCGGTAATCCCACCTGAATTGCGTCCGATGGTACAGCTGGACGGCGGACGTTTCGCAACCTCCGACCTGAATGACCTGTACCGCCGCGTAATCAACCGTAATAACCGCTTGAAGCGCCTGTTGGAGCTGGGAGCGCCTGATATTATCGTACAAAATGAAAAACGTATGCTGCAGGAAGCTGTGGATGCGCTGATCGACAACGGTCGTCGTGGCCGTCCAGTAACTGGACCAGGTAACCGTCCGTTGAAATCGCTCAGCCACATGTTGAAAGGGAAACAAGGTCGTTTCCGTCAAAACCTGCTGGGTAAACGCGTTGACTACTCCGGTCGTTCCGTAATCGTTGTCGGACCGAACCTGAAAATGTACCAATGCGGCTTGCCGAAAGAAATGGCGTTGGAGCTGTTCAAACCTTTCGTGATGAAAGAACTCGTCGCAAAAGGTCTTGCTCACAACATCAAGAGTGCAAAACGCAAAGTAGAACGCGTGCAGCCTGAAGTTTGGGACGTATTGGAAGAAGTCATCCGCGAACATCCGGTGCTTCTCAACCGCGCTCCTACCCTTCACCGTTTGGGTATTCAGGCATTCGAACCGATCCTGGTCGAGGGCCGCGCGATCCGTTTGCACCCGCTCGTATGTACAGCGTATAACGCTGACTTCGACGGTGACCAAATGGCCGTTCACGTGCCTCTCTCTGCTGAAGCACAAGCGGAAGCCCGCATCCTGATGCTGGCTGCGCAAAACATCCTGAACCCGAAAGATGGTAAACCGGTTGTAACTCCGTCCCAGGACATGGTGCTCGGTTCTTACTATCTGACGCTTGAGCGCGAAGGCGACAAAGGCGAGGGTAGCGTTTATCGTGATGCTCCTGATGCGATTGCAGCTTATCAAAACGGCTTTATCGGCTTGCATACGCGCATCGCGATTCCTCCGAAGAAATTGGGCAAAACATCGTTTACGGAAAAACAACTGGACGCACTGCTGGTAACAACTGTAGGGAAAATCATCTTCAATGAGATCTTCCCCCCAGAGCTGCCGTTCATCAATACACCAAGCAAGTCCAACCTGCAAACACAAGTGTCCGACGAGTTCTTTATCTTTGAGAAAGGTGCTGACGTCAAAGCATTTGTGAAGGCTCTTCCTGAGAACAGTGCAGTGAAGAAAGGCTTCCTTGGCACCATCATCTCCGAGTGCTTCCGCCGTTTCGGCACGATGTTCACATCGGTGATCTTGGACAAAATCAAGGAACTGGGCTTTACCTATTCAACAAAAGCCGGTATCACGATTGCCGTACATGATATCGTTGTGCCGGAGAAGAAAAAGGAAATTCTCGCGAAAGCGGATGAAGACGTTGCGAAGGTTATGCAACAATATCGCCGTGGTCTGATCACAGATGATGAGCGCTATGACCGCGTCATTTCCATCTGGTCCAAAGCGAAAGATCAAGTAACCGATGTATTGATGAAATCCATGGATAAGTTTAATGCGATCTTCATGATGGCCAACTCCGGTGCCCGCGGTAACGTATCGCAGATCACCCAGCTGGCCGGTATGCGCGGTCTCATGGCGAACCCAACTGGACGAATTATCGAGTTGCCGATCAAGTCCAACTTCCGTGAAGGTCTGACGGTATTGGAATACTTTATCTCTACGCATGGTGCGCGTAAAGGTTTGGCGGATACGGCACTGCGTACAGCTGACTCGGGTTACTTGACTCGTCGTCTGGTTGACGTAGCACAGGACGTCATTGTGCGCGATATCGATTGCGGTACGGATAAAGGGATTCGCGTTACGGCTATTCGCGACGGTAAGGAAGAAATTGAAAAACTGGCTGACCGTTTGATCGGACGTACGTGCTTTGAGACGGTTCGCCATCCGGAAACAGGAGAAATCCTGATTCATCGCAATGAAGAAATCACTGAAGAAATGACCGAAGAGCTGACTCGTTTGGGCATCACGGATGTTTACATCCGTAACGTTCTGTCTTGCCGTACCAGCCACGGGGTGTGCAAACGTTGCTATGGACGCAACCTGGCGACAGGTGCGGAAGTGGAGATCGGGGAAGCTGTCGGTATCATCGCGGCACAATCGATCGGTGAGCCTGGTACACAGCTGACCATGCGTACGTTCCATACCGGTGGGGTAGCTGGAGACGATATCACGCAAGGTTTGCCGCGTATTCAAGAGTTGTTTGAGGCGCGCAACCCGAAAGGTCAAGCGGTTATCACGGAAATCGATGGTGAAGTCGTTGATATCCGTGAAGGTAAAGACCGTCGTGAGGTCGAAGTCCGCGGTGACGCAGAGAACAAGGTATACCCTGCGCCATATGGTTCGCGTATCAAAGTAAGCGTCGGTGCCAAGCTAAATGCGGGTGATGAGCTGACCGAGGGTTCTGTTGACCCGAAAGAAATGCTTAAAGTTCGCGGCATGCGTGGCGTATCCAACTACATCCTGCAAGAAGTACAAAAAGTGTACCGTATGCAAGGGGTAGAAATTAACGATAAGCACGTTGAGGTAATGATTCGTCAGATGCTGCGTAAAATCCGTGTACAGGACAGCGGTGAAACCGATTTGCTGCCAGGATCCTTTGTGGAAGTAAATGAGTTCGAATTGGCCAACGCCAAAGTTCTCATGGAAGGTCGTAGTCCTGCTGTCGGCCGCCCTGTACTGCTCGGTATTACCAAAGCATCTCTCGAGACAGACTCGTTCCTTTCCGCGGCTTCCTTCCAGGAAACCACTCGCGTGTTGACCGATGCTGCAATCAAAGGCAAAGTCGACAAACTGCTGGGTCTGAAAGAGAACGTCATTATCGGAAAACTGGTTCCAGCCGGAACAGGTATGTCCCGTTACCGCAACACAAGCGTGCAAACGCTGGCTGACTATGAAGCTGGTGTGAATGGTCAGTCCGAGAGCGAACGTGAAGCAGTAACTGCGATCGAATCGTAATCAGGCTAGAAAAGATAGAGTTGCAAGGTGTTCTTCTCATAGGAGAATGAACACCTTGCAAAATTTCTTTTTGATAATGTGTTGACATTAGCCTATAAAGCTGATAAGATGTTCAAGTGCGCCTGATATTCTTTGCTTTGGAGGATATGAGAATCATGTCTTATGAAAAAGTAGAGCGGGCAAAAGAGTTAGCAATTGGGATTAACCAAACGATCAAAACGATTGAAGCTGACAAAGCTGAGGAAGTTTATATAGCCAAGGATGCGGAAAAACGTTTGACTCAAAAGATTGCTAACCTATGCAAAGAGAAGGGTGTTCCAGTCATTACCGTCGATTCCATGCGGCGCCTCGGCAAAGCATGTGGTATTGAGGTAGGCGCAGCATCAGCTGCGATCAAGAAAAACGGTTAACAATGTTTTTGTTGATAAGGTGCGCGTGCAGCTTGTCCGACAAAGACTTTCTATTTGACCAAAAATGACTCACCTGGATCTGTGGTCTTGAATGAAGGAAATCAGGAAGGAGGTACAAATATGCCTACAATGAACCAACTTGTTCGCAAAGGTCGCGAAGACAAAATCGTGAAGTCGAAGTCTCCTGCTCTCCAAAAAGGATACAACAGCTTCAAGAAGTCCCAAACGAACCAAAGCTCGCCTCAAAAACGTGGTGTGTGCACTCGTGTGGGTACAATGACACCGAAAAAACCAAACTCCGCGTTGCGTAAATACGCTCGTGTACGTTTGACTAACGGTATCGAGGTTACTGCCTACATCGGCGGTATCGGCCACAACCTGCAGGAGCATAGCGTCGTACTCGTACGTGGCGGTCGTGTAAAAGACTTGCCAGGGGTACGTTACCACATCGTTCGTGGTGCGCTTGACACAGCTGGTGTGAACAACCGTAAACAAGGTCGTTCCAAATATGGTACGAAACGTCCAAAACCAGGTCAAGCAGCTGCAGCAACAAAGAAAAAATAAGATCAAAGATCGGTTAGCGATCTGATTAGCTAAACATCAATCAAAGAAGGAGGGAACAAGATGCCACGCAAAGGTCCAGTTACGCGCCGCGACGTATTGCCAGATCCAATTCATAACAGCAAGTTGGTTACTCGTTTGATCAACCGTCTCATGTTGGATGGTAAACGCGGTACAGCACAAAATCTGCTTTACAGTGCATTCAACATCATCCAGGAGCGCACAGGTCGCAATCCGATGGAAGTGTTTGAAGAAGCTCTGAAAAACATTATGCCAGTTCTGGAAGTTAAAGCTCGCCGTGTCGGTGGTGCTAACTATCAAGTTCCAATCGAAGTAAAACCTGAGCGCCGTACGACGCTCGGTCTGCGTTGGTTGGTTAACTACTCCCGCAACCGCGGTGAGAAGACGATGGAACTGCGTCTCGCGAACGAAATCTTGGATGCAGCCAACAACACTGGCGCAGCCGTGAAAAAACGCGAAGACACTCACAAAATGGCTGAAGCCAACAAAGCGTTCGCGCACTATCGTTGGTAGAATCCAACGCAGGCGATCCGCTTTTATTCCACAAGAAACGTTTCGGCGTCTCTTGTGGAATTTGAATGTGACCGCTTGCTTTTAGCAAAAAACGGTCTCGACCGTTTTTTGCCTATTCTCACATACGAGTATGGAAGGAGCATACCTAATGGCTCGCGAGTTCTCTTTAGCGAATACGCGTAATATCGGTATCATGGCTCATATCGATGCTGGTAAGACCACTACTACCGAACGTATTCTCTTCTACACCGGTCGCGTTCACAAAATTGGTCAGGTGCACGAAGGTGCAGCTACCATGGACTGGATGGAACAGGAACAAGAGCGCGGTATCACGATTACTTCCGCTGCTACTACTGCTCAATGGGATGGTCACCGCATCAACATCATCGATACACCAGGTCACGTAGACTTTACCGTTGAGGTAGAGCGTTCCCTGCGCGTACTTGATGGTGCAGTTACCGTTTTTGACGCAAAAGGTGGCGTGGAACCGCAAACGGAAACAGTTTGGCGTCAAGCTGACCGTTACGGCGTACCGCGTATCTGCTACGTAAACAAAATGGACATCATCGGTGCTAACTTCGATATGTGTCTGGAACAAATCAAAAACCGCCTAGGTGCTAACCCGGTTGCAATCCAATACCCTATCGGTGCGGAAGACAACTACAAAGGTTTGGTTGATTTGGTCGAGATGAAAGCTATCATCTACACCGATGACCTGGGTAAAACTTCTGTTGCTACAGAAATCCCAGAAGATCTGAAAGAAAAATGCGAAGAACTTCGCTTGAAGCTTGTTGAAGCAGCTGCTGAGCAAGATGAAGAGCTGATGATGAAGTACCTGGAAGGCGAAGAGCTGACGATCGAAGAGATCAAAACAGCTATCCGCAAAGGGACAATCGCTGTAACATTGGTACCGGTACTGTGCGGTTCTTCTTACCGCAACAAAGGTGTTCAGCCAATGCTGGACGCAGTTGTAGATTACCTGCCAGCTCCAATCGATATCCCTGCAATCAAAGGTACTCTGCCAGATACTGAAGAAGAAACTGTCCGTGAATCTGACGACAGCGCACCATTCTCTGCGCTTGCGTTCAAAATCATGACCGACCCTTACGTTGGTAAATTGACATTCTTCCGCGTTTACTCCGGTACATTGAACTCCGGTTCTTATGTATTGAACTCTACAAAAGGTAAACGTGAGCGTGTAGGTCGTATCCTGCAAATGCACGCAAACCACCGCGAAGAAATCACTACGGTTTACTCCGGTGACATTGCGTCTGCTGTAGGTTTGAAAGATACAACAACAGGTGATACACTCTGCGACGAGAAAGCTCCGGTTATTCTGGAGTCCATGGTGTTCCCAGAACCAGTTATCTCTGTTGCCATCGAGCCTAAGTCCAAAGCGGACCAAGACAAGATGGGTATCGCTCTTTCCAAACTGGCGGAAGAGGATCCAACGTTCAGAACACATACCGACGAAGAGACTGGTCAAACAATCATCTCCGGTATGGGTGAGCTTCACTTGGAAATCATCGTTGACCGTATGAAACGTGAATTCAAAGTAGAAGCAAACGTAGGTGCTCCGCAAGTAGCATACCGCGAAACTTTCCGTCAGCCTGCTAAGGTTGAAGGTAAATTCGTCCGTCAGTCCGGCGGTCGTGGTCAATACGGTCACGTTTGGGTTGAGTTCGCTCCATTGGAAGCTGGTCAAGGTTTTGTATTCGAAAACAAAATCGTGGGTGGCGTAGTACCGAGAGAATACATCCCTGCTGTTCAAGCTGGTATTGAAGAATCCATGAAAAATGGTGTTCTCGCAGGCTTCCCGCTTGTAGATATCAAAGCAACAGTAGTTGATGGTAGCTACCATGACGTTGACTCCTCTGAGATGGCGTTTAAAGTGGCTGGTTCCTTGGCGCTGAAAGAAGCTGCGAAGAAATGTGGCGCGGTTCTACTTGAGCCAATCATGAAAGTTGAAGTACAAGTGCCTGAAGACTACATGGGCGATGTTATGGGTGACTTGAACTCCCGCCGTGGTCGCATCGAAGGTATGGAAGCTCGTGCAAACACACAAGTAATCCGTTCGATGGTACCATTGTCCGAGATGTTCGGTTATTCCACAGTATTGCGTTCCCGTACCCAAGGTCGCGGAACTTACTCCATGGAAATTCACCACTATGAAGAAGTACCGAAGTTCATCGCTGAAGAGATCATCAAGAAATCCAAAGGCGAATAGCTTCTTAATGTTTGACCCCTTTATCTTAAAGTAGGAAAGGTTTACAATATAGCTTGGATCAATATCCTTGGTTGAGTAGACCTTTCCAATCTATATACTTACTCAATTTCATTTTTTGAGGAGGATTAAACTCTCATGGGAAAAGAAAAGTTTGAACGTAATAAACCGCACGTAAATATCGGTACAATTGGCCACGTTGACCATGGTAAAACTACCCTGACTGCTGCTATCACAACTGTATTGGCGCAATCCGGTAAAGCAAAAGCTATGAACTATGCAAGCATCGACGCTGCGCCTGAAGAAAAAGAGCGCGGTATCACAATCAACACTGCACACGTTGAGTACGAAACTGACAACCGTCACTACGCTCACGTAGACTGCCCAGGCCATGCTGACTATGTTAAAAACATGATCACTGGTGCTGCTCAAATGGACGGCGCTATCCTGGTTGTATCCGCAGCTGACGGCCCAATGCCGCAAACTCGCGAACACATCCTGCTGTCCCGCCAAGTAGGCGTTCCTTACATCGTTGTATTCATGAACAAATGCGACATGGTTGACGATGAAGAGTTGTTGGAACTGGTTGAAATGGAAATCCGTGACCTGCTGTCTCAATATGAGTTCCCAGGTGACGACATTCCAGTAGTAAAAGGTTCCGCTAAAGAAGCCCTTGACAACCCAACTGGTGAGTGGGCACAAAAAGTAGTTGAACTGATGGACGCTGTTGACAGCTACATCCCAACTCCTGAGCGTGCAACTGACAAACCTTTCTTGATGCCTGTAGAGGACGTGTTCACGATCACTGGTCGTGGTACAGTTGCTACTGGTCGCGTTGAGCGCGGTATCGTTAAAGTCGGTGACCAAGTAGAAATCGTTGGTCTGGCTGAAGAAACTCGCACAACAACTGTAACTGGCGTAGAGATGTTCCGCAAATTGCTGGATCAAGCTCAAGCTGGTGACAACGTAGGCGCACTGCTGCGCGGTGTTGAGCGTAAAGACATCGAGCGCGGACAATGCTTGGCGAAACCAGGTTCCGTTAAGCCTTACTCCAAATTCAAAGCAGAAGTTTACGTTCTGTCCAAAGAAGAGGGCGGCCGTCACACTCCTTTCTTCGCTAACTACCGTCCACAATTCTACTTCCGTACAACTGACGTAACTGGTATCATCCAATTGCCAGAAGGCGTTGAAATGGTAATGCCAGGCGACAACACTGAGTTCACAGTAGAACTGATCTCCAAAGTTGCGATGGAGCAAGGTACTCGTTTCGCTATCCGTGAGGGTGGCCGTACTGTAGGTGCAGGCGTAGTAGCTTCTATCGTTGAATAATTGCTTTTCCCAAAACCCGACAGCTGTCAAAGGCTGCCGGGTTTTTTATTTTGAATTGGAGATGGCGTTTAATCGAAAACTTACATCATACTTATCAAAATGATTCAATGCTGTAATGGTCGGGTCCGTGCTACAATACGTAATGCAACAGGGGAAAGAATCCCCTACCGGAACGAACATTACCGAAAAACGAAAGTACGTTTTTCGAAAAAAGGCGATGTGAAAATGGGTAGAGAGAAGTATGTGTACGGCTTGCTTGTCGGCGTGATTGCGATTTGGGGCTTGAACGTGGTGATGGTCAAATATCTATCATTTTTTCCGCCGGTGCTGATTGCGGCGATACGAATGACAGTGGCAGCACTCGTTTTGGTACCAGTGATTTATTGGCAAAAGGAAAAAGTGGCCATTGGAGCAAAGGGCTGGTTATTGATTATTGGCGCAGCATTATTCTCGATCGTGTTCCACCAAACGCTGCTCGCTAATGGGATCACCTCAACAACAGCGGGGAATACATCATTGCTGCTCGGGTTGAATCCGTTGGTAACATCTTTGCTGGCGGTTCCGCTTTTGGGTGAAAAATTAACTGGTCGCAAGCTACTTGGTGTGCTACTCGGATTTGGTGGTGTGCTGCTTGTTGTGTTATCGCGGGAGAATGGGCAGGTCGGTTTAAGTGGTTGGGGAGACGCATTGGTGTTTTTCTCGATGATCTCCTATGTGTTGGGAGGACTGGTGATCCGTGCAGCTGCAAAACACGGAGTTCCAACCATTATGATCACGGTATATTCACAAATCATCGCAGCGGTTTTGCTTTGGGTGATTGCGGCAATCATTTATCCTTGGAGCGTCATATCTTCTATTAATACGGAACCCTTCACATGGTTGGTCATTTTAGCATCTGGTATTTTCGCGACTGGTCTCGGCGCATTAGGATGGAACTACGGGATCCGTCGATTAGGTGCAAGTAGAACAGCGATCTTTTTGAATGGTATGCCGTTTGCGAGCCTAATCTTTGCTGCGATCCTGTTAGGCGAACAATTGCAGTGGGTGCACGGGGTGGCGGTCGTCCTAATTGTAGCGGGGGTATACTTGGGAATTAAGCAGCCACAAGCGGAAAGGGACAGTCAGGTCATCCATGCGGTGCACACAAGCGGAAGTAAAACAGCACCGTTGGTAAAATAGAAAAAGCGAAGGATTAGTCCTTCGCTTTTTCATTTTCGTTTTCCCAGCGATTCACCATATGATGAGCCGTTAATGTCAGTCGTTCAAAAATCGCATGGCGCACGTGGCCCTCAAGTCCGATCGTGTCCATGGCTGCGTTCATGCAGGACAGCCAAGCCTCTGCGCGCTTTGGCGTAATGGGAAAAGGCATATGCCTTGCTCGTAGCATGGGATGACCGTATTCATCATTATATAAGGTCGGTCCACCGAGAAACTGTGTGAGGAATTTATATTGTTTCGCTTTTGTCTCGGTCAAATCATCCGGGAAGATAGGGGACAGGTGCGGGTCTTGTTGGACATAGTCATAAAAGACATCGACTAATCGCGCGACCGTTGGAGCCCCGCCGATCATGTCGTAGGGATTGCCGATGATTTCAGGCATCGTCATTTCTCCTTTCTTTGCTAAGGAAACTGTACCGCGTTTGTTGTAAAATAGCTAGTGGCATCGAGTGGTTTATCGGACGCAAAACAAGTCTATTATAGATGAAGAAAAAGGAATTTAGATTCTTGATTAAAAAAACTTGCGTTGCCTATCTGTTTTTAGTACAATAGTGAATGTTGGTCATGGACTTGCGATGATGTGGGAGGTTGCTGACACACCCGGCCCCTTTGCCATGGCTGGGGTTCAGGATATTTCCACGGAGAAATGTCCGTTATAAAATGGGCGAAAAAGGAGGGACTAAAATGGCAAAACAAAAGATTCGTATCCGTCTCAAAGCGTATGATCACAAAATCCTCGATCAATCTGCTGAGAAAATCGTAGATACTGCGAAACGTTCCGGTGCAAATGTTTCCGGACCAATTCCACTTCCTACCGAAAAAGCGGTTTACACAATCCTGCGTGCGGTACACAAGTACAAGGATTCTCGCGAACAATTCGAAATGCGCACACATAAGCGTCTGATCGATATTTTGAATCCAACACCACAAACAGTTGATGCTCTGATGCGTCTGGATCTGCCTTCTGGTGTAGATATCGAAATCAAACTGTAAATAGGAAAATGCGACACACACGCAGGCGTTGTCTTGACAAGCCCGCTGTAATCGCAAATTCTTCAGCAATTCCCGTAACTGCACCCCTGCGCATCGGTAGGGACTTGATACAACACTGATTACAATCAACACATGTAAACGATATTGTTTACGAATTATTCACAGGAGGTGGCAATAATGACCAAAGGAATCTTAGGGAAGAAACTGGGCATGACTCAGGTATTCGCACCGAACGGCACAGCGATCGCTGTAACTGTAATCGAAGCTGGTCCGTGCGTTGTTCTTCAAAAGAAAGATGCTGATAACGATGGCTATGAAGCGATCCAGCTCGGCTTTGAAGACAAAAAAGATCACCGCGCGAACAAACCTGAAAAAGGTCATGCAGCTAAAGCCAATACGGCTCCTAAGCGCTTCGTTCGCGAAATTCGCGGTGTAGACCTCGCTGGTTATGAGGTTGGTCAAGAGTTGAAAGCTGATGTATTCGCCGAAGGAGAAATCGTCGACGTTGCAGGCGTAACCAAAGGTAAAGGATTCGCTGGTGCGATCAAGCGTCATAACCAATCTCGCGGTCCTATGGCTCACGGTTCGCGTTACCATCGTGGTCCTGGTTCCCTCGGTTCTATCAACCCTGGCCGCGTTTTCAAAGGTCAAACTTTGCCTGGTCAAATGGGTGGCGACAACGTAACGATTCAAAATCTTGAAGTCGTGAAAGTCGACACTGACCGCAATCTTATCTTGGTAAAAGGATCTATTCCTGGACCAAAGAACAGCTTGGTAGTCGTTCGTACGGCTGTTAAGAGCAAGTAAGAAAGGAGGAACTGACATGCCAAAAGTAGCTCTTTATAACCAAACGGGAGCGCAAGTTGGTGAGATTGAATTGGCAGACAGCGTTTTTGGTATCGAGCCAAACGAAGCTGTACTGTTCGATGCAATCGTTATGCAACAAGCGTCCCAACGTCAAGGTACTCATGACGTGAAAAACCGTTCGGAAGTTGCTGGTGGTGGACGTAAACCTTGGAAACAAAAAGGTACAGGTCGTGCCCGTCAAGGCTCTATCCGTGCTCCACAATGGAAAGGCGGTGGCGTTGTATTCGGACCAACTCCACGCAAATACGGTTACAAACTGAACCGTAAAGTGCGTCGTCTGGCTCTGAAATCCGCTCTGTCTTCTAAAGTGCAAAACAACGAACTGTTCGTACTCGATGCATTGAGCTTGGCTGCTCCTAAGACCAAGGATATGGCAATTGTACTGAACAGCTTGAAAGTGGATCGCAAAGTTCTGATCGTTACTTCCGAGTATGATCAAAACGTAGCTCTTTCCGCTCGTAACATCCCAGGTGCTAAGTTTGTTGATGCTGCAGGCGTTAACGTTCTGGATCTGGTAGCGCATGACAAAGTGATCGTAACCAAAGAAGCGGTTGCGAAAGTAGAGGAGGTGCTCGCCTAATGAAGAGCCTTCATGATGTAATCAAGCGCCCTATCATTACGGAGCGCACCACTGACATGATGGCAGATAAGAAGTACGTTTTCGAAGTACCTCTTAAAGCCAACAAAACCGAAGTTAAACAAGCCGTTGAGAAAGTATTCGGCGTGAAAGTGGCTGCAGTTAACACAGTTCGTGTTCCTGCGAAACCAAAACGCTACGGTAAATATTCCGGATATACTTCCGAGTGGAAAAAAGCAATCGTAACATTGACTGCTGACAGCAAAGAGCTGGAATTCTACGAAGGCGTATAACCTCGACGACTACCGATAAGGAGGGAAATTAAATGGGTATCAAAAAGTTTAAACCAACTTCTCCTGGTCGTCGCCAAATGACGGTTTCTACATTTGAAGAGATCACAACCTCCACCCCGGAGAAATCTCTGTTAGCGCCACTTAACAAAAATGCTGGTCGCAACAACCAAGGTAGAATCACCGTTCGTCATCAAGGTGGCGGTCATAAGCGTAAATATCGCATTATTGACTTCAAACGTAACAAAGATGGTATCGCAGGTCGCGTTGCAACGATCGAGTACGATCCAAACCGTTCTGCTAACATCGCTCTGATCAACTATGCAGATGGTGAAAAACGTTACATCCTGGCTCCACTCGGCCTTAAAGTAGGAGATCAAATCTTCTCCGGCGCAGATGCGGACATCAAAACAGGTAACGCGTTGCCATTGGAAAACATTCCAGTTGGTACTACCATCCATAACATCGAGTTGAAACCTGGCAAAGGCGGACAAATCGCTCGCGCTGCTGGTGTAGAAGCTCAATTGCTGGGTCGCGATGGCGATTTCGTAATCGTTCGTCTGGGATCTGGTGAAATCCGTCGTTTCCACAAAGAGTGCCGCGCAACAATCGGTCAAGTGGGTAACCCGGATCATGAGTTGCTCAACATTGGTAAAGCTGGTCGTTCCCGTTGGTTGGGTATTCGTCCAACTGTACGCGGTAGCGTAATGAACCCGAATGATCACCCGCACGGTGGTGGTGAAGGTCGCGCTCCTATCGGACGTAAAGCACCAGTTACTCCTTGGGGTAAACCAACATTGGGTCTCAAAACCCGTAAGAAAAAGAATAAGAGCAATCAATACATCGTCCGCCGCCGTAAAAAGTAAGGTAGGATGAACGCATAACCGAACTCATGAATGCGAAGGGAGGTTAACGTATGGGACGCAGCTTGAAAAAGGGCCCTTTCGTTGATGACCATTTGATGAAAAAGGTTGAGGTTTTGAACGAGAAAAGCGAAAAACGCGTTGTAAAAACGTGGTCGCGCCGTTCTACAATCTTCCCTGACTTTATCGGTCACACGTTTGCGGTTTATGATGGCCGTAAGCACGTACCGGTTTACGTGACAGAGGACATGGTAGGTCACAAGTTGGGCGAATTCGCTCCAACACGTACCTTTAAAGGTCACGTAGATAACGACAAGAAATCCAAGAAGCGCTAATTTTCTCTTCAGTAGAGAGGAGGTACAATCATGGAATCCAAAGCGATTGCTCGCTACATTCGCATTGCTCCTCGTAAAGTTCGACTGGTTGTTGATCTGATTAGAGGCAAGCAAGTGGGTGAGGCTTTGGCGATTCTCAAGCATACGCCAAAGGCCGCTTCCCCAGTTGTGGAAAAAGTTTTGAAGTCTGCGATTGCCAATGCAGAGCATAACTTCGAAATGGACATTAACAGCCTGGTGGTAGGTCAAGTGTTCGTTGATCAAGGTCCAACCTTGAAACGTTTCCGTCCGCGTGCTATGGGACGCGCTAGCCGTATCCATAAACGCACTAGCCACGTAACGGTGGTACTAAACGAGAAATAATAGCTAAAGGAGGGATTACGTGTGGGTCAAAAGGTAAGCCCGGTAGGTCTTCGCATCGGCGTTATCCGCGACTGGGAATCCAAGTGGTACGCAGACAAAGATTTCGCAACACTGTTGCATGAAGATATTCGCATCCGCAAGTATGTAAAAGGCCGTCTGAAAGACGCAGCTGTATCTACTATCGAAATCGAACGCGCTGCAAATCGCGTAAACGTATCGATTCACACCGCTAAGCCTGGCATGGTAATTGGTAAAGGTGGAGCTGAGGTTGAAAACCTCCGCAAAACCCTGAGTGAAATGACTGGCAAACGCGTTCACATCAACATCAATGAAGTGAAAAAACCTGATTTGGATGCTACTTTGGTAGCTGAAAATATCGCTCGTCAATTGGAAAACCGCATTTCTTTCCGTAGAGCACAAAAACAAACCATCACTCGCTCCCTGCGTGCAGGCGCGAAAGGTATCAAAACGCTGGTTGCCGGCCGTTTGGGTGGAGCAGATATCGCTCGTTCCGAAGGTTACAGCGAAGGTACAGTTCCGCTTCACACACTGCGTGCTGATATTGACTACGGAACTGCAGAAGCTCACACTACTTATGGCCGTATTGGCGTAAAAGTGTGGATCTACCGTGGTGAAGTGCTTCCTACGAGAAAGAATGCTGAAGCTCAGGAAGGAGGCAAGTAAACATGTTAGTACCTAAACGCGTAAAACACCGTAAGCAACACCGTGGTCGCATGACCGGTAACGCAAAAGGCGGCACTACCTTGGCGTTTGGTGAATACGGTTTACAAGCTCTTGAACCCTCTTGGGTAACCAACCGCCAGATCGAATCCGCTCGTATCGCGATGACTCGCTATATGCGCCGTGGCGGTAAAGTATGGATCAAGATCTTCCCTGATAAACCAATCACGCAAAAGCCATTGGAAGTTCGGATGGGTTCCGGTAAAGGTTCTCCTGAGAAATGGGTAGCTGTTGTTAAACCTGGCAAGATCATGTTTGAAATTGCTGGTGTATCTGAAGAAGTAGCGCGCGAAGCTATGCGTCTTGCAATGCACAAACTGCCGATCAAATGCAAGTTCGTGAAGCGCGAAGAAGTGGGTGGTGACGCACATGAAGGCTAATGAATTCCGTAACTTGACCACTGCCGAAATCGAGCAAAACATCGCTTCCTTGAAAGAGGAGCTGTTCAACCTTCGTTTCCAATTGGCTACCGGTCAACTGGAGAACACCTCTCGTATCAAACTGGTGCGTAAGGACATCGCATGCGCGAAGACCATCCTGCGCCAGAGAGAATTAGGAATCGGCTAATTTAAGGAAGGAGGTTGAAACGATGACCGCAGAACGCAACGCTCGTAGATCGGTGCAAGGTCGCGTAGTATCCGACAAAATGGATAAAACCATCGTGGTACTGGTTGAGACCTACAAAAAGCATCCATTGTACGGTAAACGTGTAAAGTATTCGAAGAAATTCAAGGCTCATGACGAAAACAACACGGCTAAAATCGGTGATATCGTAGAGATCATGGAAACTCGTCCACTCTCGAAAGATAAACGATTCCGTTTGGTTAAAATCGTCCAAGAGGCAGTTATCGTATAAGTAAGATTTCGGATGAGAAAATCCGAAAGGAGGGACTATAAGTGATCCAAACTCAAACGAGACTGGCTGTTGCCGACAACTCCGGCGCGAAAGAACTTATGTGCATCAAGGTGCTGGGTGGTTCCGGTCGCAAGACGGCTAACATCGGTGATGTTATCGTGTGCTCCGTAAAAACCGCTACACCCGGCGGCGTTGTCAAGAAAGGTCAAGTCGTTAAAGCTGTTATCGTTCGTAGCGCAAGCGGCGTACGTCGTAACGACGGTTCTTACATCCGTTTTGATGAGAACGCAGCGGTGATTATCAAAGAAGATCAATCTCCACGCGGAACTCGTATCTTTGGACCGGTTGCTCGTGAGCTCCGTGATAAAGATTTCATGAAAATTATCTCCTTGGCTCCAGAAGTACTCTAAGAGCCGTTAGTGTTGTAGTTTCTTCGATAGGAGGTGCACCAAGCGATGCACGTTAAAAAAGGCGATACCATTATCGTAATCTCCGGTAAAGATAAAGGTAAAAAAGGTCGTGTGTTGGCTGCTTATCCGAAAAAGGATCGCGTTCTGGTTGAAGGCGTGAACTTGATCAAAAAGCATACTCGCCCTTCGCAAACCAATCCGCAAGGCGGCATTGTAACGCAAGAAGCGCCGATCCATGTATCCAACGTTGCTCATATCGATCCAAAGTCCGGCACTGCTACTCGTATCGGGTACAAAGTACTGGATAACGGTCAAAAAGTTCGGGTTGCAAAAAAATCTGGCGAAACAATTGACAAGTAGTCAGGTCGGAAAGGAGGATGTCCTAAATGGCGACAAGATTGAAAGAGAAATATACGCAAGAAATCGTACCTTCTTTGGTGGCGAAGTTTAACTACGCTTCTGTTATGCAGGTACCAAAAGTTGAAAAAATCATCATCAACATGGGTGTTGGTGAAGCGGTAGCTAACTCCAAAGCATTGGATACAGCTCTGGAAGATTTGCAACTGATCTCTGGTCAAAAACCAGTGGTTACCCGTGCGAAGAAATCCATCGCAGGTTTCAAATTGCGTGAAGATATGCCTATCGGTGCGAAAGTGACACTGCGCGGCGAGCGTATGTACCACTTCCTCGACAAACTGATGAACGTGTCCCTGCCACGCGTACGTGACTTCCGTGGAATTTCCTCGAAAGCATTTGACGGTCGCGGTAACTACACGCTCGGTTTGAAAGAGCAGCTCATCTTCCCTGAGGTTGAGTACGATAAGATCGATAAAGTTCGTGGTATGGATATCGTAATCGTAACGTCTGCAAAAACAGACGAGGAAAGTCGCGAACTGTTGACGCAGATGGGTATGCCATTCCGTAAATAAACCCTATCGTTAGGAGGGAAAAACGTGGCAAAAAAATCAATGATCGTCAAACAGCAAAGAAAGCCTAAATTTGCTGTTCAAGCATACACTCGTTGCGAACGTTGCGGCCGTCCGCATTCCGTTCTTCGCAAATTTAAGCTGTGCCGTATTTGTTTCCGTGAACTGGCATACAAAGGCCAAATTCCAGGCGTGAAGAAAGCAAGCTGGTAATTTAGACGGGAAGGAGGTTTATTCTCATGGTTATGACTGACCCAATTGCAGATATGCTAACTCGTATCCGTAACGCCAACATGGTGCGTATGGAGAAAGTTGAGATCCCTGCATCCACAATCAAAAAGGAAATCGCTCGCGTTTTGAAAGAAGAAGGTTTCATCCGCGATGCTGAATTCGTTGAAGATAACAAGCAAGGCATCATCCGTGTGTTCCTGAAATACGGCGCGAACAACGAGCGCGTAATTACAGGTTTGAAACGCATCAGTAAGCCTGGGCTTCGCGTATATGCGAAAAACAACGAAATTCCTCGCGTTTTGGGCGGACTCGGTTTGGCGATCATCTCCACTTCTGCTGGATTGATGACTGACAAACAAGCTCGTCAAACACACGTAGGTGGAGAAGTACTCGCTTACGTTTGGTAATGTTTTTAGATAATCCAGGAGGTGCAAGACATGTCTCGTGTCGGTAGAAAACCGATAGCGGTCCCTGCAGGCGTTACACTCAGCCTGAATGGTTCTGAGCTGACGGTAACAGGCCCTAAGGGTACTCTGGTTCGTACTTTCCATCCAGATATCAAAATCAATATTGTTGAGAACGAAGTTAACGTTGAGCGCCCTAGCGACAACAAACTTCATCGTTCCTTGCACGGTACGACTCGCGCACTTGTTGCAAATATGGTGGCTGGTGTGTCTGAAGGATTTACCCGTACGTTGGAACTGGTGGGCGTCGGGTACCGTGCTGCCAAAACTGGCAATGGTATTACTTTGTCTCTCGGTTTCTCTCACCCAGTAGAGGTTACTCCTGAAGAGGGAATCGAAATCGAAGTACCTAACCAAACCACTTTGGTGATCAAAGGTATCAATAAAGAGCGTGTAGGTCAAATCGCTGCCGAAATCCGTTCGCTGCGTAAGCCTGAGCCATACAAAGGCAAAGGTATCAAATACAGCAACGAAATCGTGCGTCGTAAAGAAGGTAAAAAAGGTAAATAACCCGCGTAGTTTTTTGAGAAAGGAGGCCGCGTGATGTTTACAAAAGGCGATAAAAACAAAGCACGGAAAAAACGCCATCTGCGTATCCGTAAACGCTTGACAGGTACTGGGCTCCGCCCACGTTTGAACGTATTCCGTTCATCCAAACACATCTATGCACAACTGATCGATGATGCAACAGGTGCAACAATTGCCTCCGCATCTTCGTTGGATAAAGAACTGAGCTTGAAAAACGGTAGCAATGTAGAAGCTGCTACAGCAGTAGGTACCCTGATCGCTCAACGCGCTACAGGCAAAGGACTGACTGAAGTCGTTTTCGACCGCGGTGGTTATTTGTACCACGGACGTGTAAAAGCTCTTGCTGACGCAGCACGTGAAGCTGGTCTGCAATTCTAATCATTGCACAAGGAGGTAAAGGAATGCGTATCGACGCTAGCAAGTTAGAGCTGGAAGAGAAAGTAGTCGCCGTTAACCGCGTAGCTAAGACGGTTAAAGGTGGTCGCCGTATGAGCTTCAGCGCTTTGGTTGTAGTTGGCGACCGTAACGGCCACGTAGGCGCTGGTATGGGGAAAGCCCAAGAAGTACCAGACGCGATTCGTAAGGCAATTGATGACGCTAAGAAGAAGTTAATCCGCGTTCCGCTGAAAGGTACAACTGTTCCACACCAAGTTCTGTGCCATTTTGGCGCAGGTCGTGTGTTGATTAAACCAGCTGCTGAAGGTACTGGTGTAATCGCAGGTGGCCCTGTTCGTGCGGTTCTTGAATTGGCTGGAGTAGGCGATGTTTTGAGTAAGTCTTTAGGTTCCAACAATCCGATCAACATGGTCAACGCAACGCTGGAAGGCCTCGGCCGCCTGAAAACAGCGGAAGATGTCGCGAAGTTGCGCGGTAAGACTGTTGACGAATTGTTAGGTTAAGAAGGAGGGAATTGAACATGGCGAAATCTCTTCAAGTCACCCTCAAGCGCAGCCTGATTGGTCGCACTGTTGATCAACAAGCAACAGTTCAAGCACTCGGTCTTCGTAAGATTCACCAAACCGTTGTTAAGCCAGACAATGCGGCAATGCGCGGTATGATCTTTAAAGTGAAACATCTCGTTGAAGTTAAAGAAATCGAAGCATAAACAGTTGTAACAGTGAGGAGGTGCGACTTATGAAATTGCATGAACTGAAACCAGCAGAAGGTTCCCGTAAAGAACGTAAACGTCTCGGACGCGGTATCGCGAGCGGAACTGGTAAAACTGCAGGTAAAGGTCACAAAGGTCAAAACGCACGTTCCGGTGGTGGTGTACGCTTGGGCTTTGAAGGTGGTCAAAACCCATTGTACCGTCGTCTACCTAAGCGAGGCTTCACAAACATCAGCCGCAAAGAGTATGCAATCGTCAGCCTCGATGCGTTGAATCGTTTTGAAGACGGCACGGTAGTTACCCCGGAACTGTTGAAAGAAACTGGCGTAATCAGCGCTCTGCGCGATGGCGTTAAAGTTCTGGCAACAGGCGAATTGACTGCAAAATTGACTGTGAAAGCACACAAGTTCTCTGCTAGTGCTGCTGAAAAGATCGCTCAAGTCGGTGGAACTACCGAGGTGATCTAATGTTAGCGAGCCTCTCGAACATTTTTAAGATAGGCGACTTGCGTCGAAAGGTTGTTTTTACCCTTTTGATGCTTGTCGTCTTCCGAATTGGGAGCTTCGTACCAGTACCCAACGTAAACGTAGAACTTCTACAGCAAGGTGCAGCTTCTAACAACTTGCTGGGTCTGCTCAACACCTTTTCAGGTGGAGCGATCAAGAACTTCTCGATCTTTGCGATGGGTATCATGCCGTATATCACTGCTTCGATCATCATGCAGCTTCTCTCCATGGAGGTTGTTCCGAAGTTCACGCAATGGGCACGCGAGGGTGAAGTCGGACGTCGTAAAATTGCGCAGGTTACTCGCTATTTTACGGTTGTGCTCGGCTTTGTCCAGTCCGTTGGGATGACATACGGTTTCAATAACATGTACAAAGGTTTGCTGACCGACACCTCCATTTGGAGCTATGCGCTGATTGCGGTTACGCTGACAGCGGGTACTGCTTTCCTGATGTGGCTCGGGGAGCAAATTACGGAAAAAGGGATCGGGAACGGGATTTCGATTATCATCGTTGCCGGGATCGTTGCCAATATCCACAATCATATTGCGACGATTTATCAAACCCAATTTACCGATCCGACTGCTAACCTCTTCTTTACGATTGTAAAATTGGTTGTAATTTTGGCGGTTATTGTCGGAATTATTGTCGGTGTTATCTTTATGCAGCAGGGTGTTCGTAAGATCCCTGTACAGTATGCGAAGCGTGTTGTCGGTCGTAAAATGTTCGGCGGACAATCGACTCACATTCCATTAAAGATTAACTCGGCGGGCGTTATCCCTGTGATCTTCGCGATCTCATTGGTAATTTTCCCGTCCACAATCGCTAGCTTTTGGGCAGATGCGTCTGGTGAAGGGATCGCAAACTGGATTTATCATAACTTCCAGGTTACGGCTCCATTAGGTATGACGCTGTATGCCATCCTGATTATCGGCTTCACGTATTTCTACACGTTTGTACAGATTAACCCTGTGCAGCTGGCAGAAAACATGAGGAAAAATGGCGGTTACATTCCTGGTATCCGACCTGGCAAAAACACCGAGGTCTTCATTACACGTACGTTGAACCGATTGACTTTGGCCGGGGCGCTCTTCTTGACAGCAATCTCGGTATTGCCATTCTTCTTCAGCGCATTGGCATCGTTACCGCAGTCGGTTTACATCGGCGGTACATCACTTCTCATTGTGATCGGTGTCGTGCTGGATACGATGAAGCAAATCGAGAGCCAGTTGATTAAGCGTCACTACAAAGGGTTCATTAAATAGACCAAGGTTGTTTAGAGATGGACGGGGGGATGGACGTGAATATTATACTGATGGGTTTACCTGGCGCCGGCAAAGGCACACAGGCTGAACGGATCGTAAAAGATTTTAACATCCCGCATATTTCTACCGGCGATATTTTCCGAGCTGCCGTTAAGAACGAAACGGCGCTTGGATTAGAAGCCAAATCCTACATGGATAAAGGCTTGTTGGTTCCGGATGAGATTGTGATCGGCATCGTGCGGGAACGTTTGACAGAGGATGATTGCACAAAAGGCTTTCTTCTCGATGGTTTTCCACGCACTGTTCCACAGGCTGAGGCACTTACTGCCACGCTGAAGGATATGGGGCGCGAGATTGACCACGTTATCAATATTGATGTACGTCGTGAGCTGCTCATCGATCGTCTCACGGGACGTTGGATCTGCAAGGTTTGCGGATCAAGCTACCATACTTTGTTCAATCCGCCGCAAGTTGCTGGCGTGTGCGACAAAGATCAGGGCGAGCTGTACCAACGTGAAGACGATAAGGTGGAAGTTGTTACACAGCGACTGGATGTAAATATCGCACAAACGCAACCATTGATTGACTACTACACAGGGCTTGGTGTTCTGCGTACAATTGATGGTGAGCAGGACATCGATAAGGTGTTCACCGATATTGCAAGTTTATTGCGAGGGTAACCCGGCATGATCATTCTGAAATCGAGAATGGAGCTTGATGTGATGCGGGAGGCGGGTCGGATCGTCGCCCAAACCCACCAAGAGCTGGCCAAAGCAATAAAGCCGGGCGTTACGACGAAACAGCTTGATGAACTAGCCGAAACCTTTATTCGAAGTAAAGGTGCGGCACCATCGTTCAAAGGCTACGGCGGCTTTTCAGGTAGTATCTGTGCTTCAGTCAATGAAGAACTCGTACATGGCATACCGGGCAAACGGACGCTGCAAGAAGGCGATATCATTAGTCTTGATATCGGGGCTCTATTCGAAGGATTTCACGGCGACTCTGCGTGGACCTATGCAGTCGGTGAGATTTCCGACGATGATAAGCGCTTGATGAGAGTGACAGAGGAGTCGCTTTACAAAGGCCTGGAACAAATCGTTCCCGGTGCCCGTCTCTCTGATATCTCTCATGCGATTCAAATCCATGCCGAAGCGGCAGGGTTCACGATTGTACGTGAATATGTCGGTCATGGCATCGGTCACAATTTGCATGAGGACCCGCAAATCCCGAACTTCGGTCCTCCGGGGAGAGGGCCTAGGTTAAAACCAGGAATGGTTTTGGCAGTTGAACCGATGGTGAATGCTGGCGAACGTTATGTCCGTACCCTGGCGGACAAATGGACGGTCGTAACGGTTGACGGGAAGAATTGTGCTCATTACGAACACACCGTCGCCATTACGGAAGAAGGCTATGAGATTCTGACAAGACTTTAGTTCAGACTGGCAACAGACGAAAGGAGAGCCGAACGAATGGCCAAAGACGATGTCATTGAAGTAGAAGGTACTGTGATCGAGCCTTTGCCGAACGCTATGTTCCGTGTAGAACTGGAGAACGGCCACAAGGTATTGGCACATGTATCTGGTAAGATTCGCATGCACTTTATCCGCATCCTACCGGGGGATAAAGTTACCGTTGAACTGTCACCTTATGACTTGACGCGCGGTCGCATCACATACCGCTATAAATAAGCAGAACGCCCAACAGCGTTTTTGACCCTAGAAAAGGGAGGCAAGAACCATGAAAGTGAGACCGTCGGTGAAACCGATCTGCGAAAAATGCAAGGTCATTCGTCGCAAAGGTAACGTTATGGTTATTTGTGAAAATCCAAAGCATAAGCAAAAACAAGGATAAACACTCAAGGAGGTGCTTTTAAAGAATGGCACGTATTGCAGGCGTTGACTTGCCTCGTGAAAAGCGCGTTGAAGTTGCTTTGACCTATATCTTTGGTATCGGTCGTCCAACTTCCCAGCGTATTCTTGCGTCCACCGGACTGAATCCGGATACTCGCGTTCGCGAGCTGACTGAAGACGAAGTTAGCAAACTTCGTGAGTACATCGATAAGAACATTAAAGTTGAAGGTGACCTGCGCCGTGACATCTCGCTTGCGATCAAGCGTTTGATGGAAATCGGTTGCTTCCGTGGGATTCGCCATCGTCGCGGACTGCCTGTTCGCGGTCAACGTACAAAAACCAATGCTCGTACGCGTAAAGGTCCACGCCGTACAGTAGCGAACAAGAAGAAGTAAAGGAGGGTAAACTGACATGGCTAAAAGAAAACAAGCGGCTGCTACTCGCACCCGTCGTCGTGATCGTAAAAACGTTGAAGTCGGCGTAGCACATATCCGCTCCACGTTCAACAACACGATCGTAACAATCACTGATACGCATGGTAACGCAATTTCTTGGTCTAGTGCTGGTGCCCTCGGCTTCCGGGGTTCGCGTAAGAGCACACCATTCGCAGCGCAAATGGCAGCAGAAACTGCAGCTAAAGTTGCAATGGACCATGGAATGCGTTCTTGCGAAGTGCTGGTAAAAGGACCGGGTGCCGGTCGTGAAGCAGCAATTCGTTCTTTGCAAGCAGCTGGTTTGGAAGTTAACATGATTAAAGATGTTACCCCAATTCCGCACAACGGCTGCCGTCCACCAAAACGTCGCCGCGTGTAACCGGGTTTATAAAGTTCAGAAGATGTCCATACTAGAATGGTAGATTCTGCTGATTTTGCTTGACATGCACGCAAACGGTAAACCGCCGCAGGAAATTCATGAGTGGGCTTGAATGAGCCCACCCTCGAATTTCGACGTTTTGAAGGAGGGTTTGTTTAAATGATAGAAATAGAAAAACCAAGAATCGAGGTTGTGGAAGTAGACGAGAATAACCTGTACGGGAAATTCGTAGTCGAACCCCTTGAGCGTGGTTATGGCACAACCCTTGGTAACTCGCTGAGACGCATCCTTCTGTCTTCTTTGCCAGGTGCTGCTGTGACCTCGGTCCAAATCGATGGTGTATTGCATGAGTTCTCGACTGTTGAGGGTGTTGTGGAAGACGTCACAGAAATCATCCTGAACATCAAGGGCCTTGCTCTCAAAATCCATTCGGATGAAGAGAAAGTCATCGAGATTGATGCGGAAGGCGAAGGCGCAGTGAAGGCCGGAGATATCCGTGCTGATAGCGACGTTGAGATTTTGAACCCTGATCTCCACATCGCTACACTTGCAAAAGGCGGTCGTCTGCACATTCGCATGACAGCTGGACGCGGACGAGGTTATGTTCAAGCGGATGGCAATAAAACCGAGGATCAACCAATCGGTGTAATACCGATCGATTCGATCTATACGCCTATCAAGCGTGTCAACTATCAGGTCGAAAATACCCGTGTCGGGCAAATGACGAACTATGATAAGTTAACGCTTGAAGTATGGACTAATGGTAGCATCAGCCCTGAGGAAGCAGTAAGCCTCGGTGCAAAAATCATGAATGAGCACCTGAACCTGTTCGTCGGTCTGACCGATGAGGCGAAAGATGCGGAAATCATGGTTGAAAAAGAGGAAGACAAGAAAGAAAAAGTTCTGGAGATGACTATCGAAGAACTCGATCTTTCTGTACGTTCCTATAACTGCTTGAAACGTGCTGGTATCAACACGGTTCAAGAGTTGACACAAAAATCCGAGGAAGACATGATGAAAGTTCGTAACCTGGGCCGCAAATCCCTGGAAGAAGTTCAAGAAAAACTTCAAGAACTGGGTCTTTCCTTGCGTAACGATGAGTAGAAGTGGCACCTAGCGAACATCTGAATCACGTTCGACTATCCGGAGTGATTCGTTCAAGTGTTCGCGAGTAAGAGGCACCCGAGGGCACTCGAATCTTGCTCGAACACGATGCAAATTCGACGTAGTGCTCGCAAGGAAGAGGGAGGTAAGGAAATGGCATACCGTAAATTGGGTCGTCGTAGCTCGGCTCGTAAGGCGCTGTTCCGCGACTTGGTAACCGATTTGTTCATCAATGAGCGCATCGAAACAACTGAGACAAAAGCAAAAGAATTGCGTTCTATTGCTGAAAAAATGATTACCTTGGCGAAACGTGGCGACTTGCATGCTCGCCGTCAGGTAGCTGCTTTCGTTCGTAACGAAGTAGCGACTGAAGAGGGCCGCGACGCTGTACAAAAACTGTTCGATGACATTGCTCCTCGCTATGCAGAGCGCAATGGCGGATACACTCGTATCCTCAAAGTAGGCCCACGCCGCGGCGACGCAGCACCTATGGCTTATATCGAATTGGTTTAATTCAAGGATCGACGTAAAAAGGGTGAGGGTAGGATTCGGTGCAACACCGGGTTCGATCATGCCCTTTTTTTACGTTCGATTGTCGCAACATTCTATGCAATGCATGAAGGATGTGGCAGCAGTGATGAGCAGTGCTCCAATCGTTCAGGTAGATGGAGTTTCGTACGTTTACAGCGGTGAACAGGGCGAAGGCGCTAAGGTGCTCGACCATGTCGATTTAGTGATCGAGCAAGGGACGTTCGTTTCTGTGATCGGCCACAACGGTTCAGGCAAGTCAACGCTGGCGAAACTCTTAAATGCTTTGTTTGTTCCAACTGGCGGGGTCCTGCGAATTTGCCAGATGGATACCCGGGATACGGCATCGATTTGGGAAATCCGCCGGAATGTCGGAATGATTTTTCAAAATCCTGATAATCAAATCATTGGCACGACCGTAGAAGATGATGTCGCCTTTGGTCTTGAAAATCTGGGGGTCCCTCCCGACGAGATGAGGATTCGGGTGAATGAGGCACTCGCGTCCGTTCAGATGGAGTCGTTTGCCCTGAGTCAACCTCATAAGCTGTCAGGTGGACAAAAGCAGCGGGTGGCGATCGCCGGCGTGATGGCACTAAAGCCGAGTGTGATCATCATGGATGAGGCAACCGCGATGCTTGACCCGCAGGGGCGAAAAGAAGTGATGGCGCTGGCTCATCAGCTACATCGGACAAATGGGGTTACGATTCTCAACATCACGCATTTTCCAGAGGAGACGATCGACTCGGATCGGGTTATCGTAATGTCCGGCGGGAAAGTGCTGCTTGATGGGACACCGGGACAGGTTTATCAGGAATATGAAACGCTGCGGGCAGTTGGATTGGATGTGCCGTTTGCCGTCCGCATGCAGCATCGCTTGGCTGAGGCAGGAGTAACCGTTAGCCCATCCTTGCGCCAAGAGGGAATGGTGGAAGAACTATGCAGATTGCTTTTGACCAGGTAAGCCACATCTATGGAAAAGGAACACCTTTTGAAAAGAGGGCGCTGTCGGACATCTCGCTGACCATTCCATCAGGTGCCTATGTGGGGATCATTGGCCAGACAGGTTCAGGTAAGTCGACTTTGATCCAGCATCTAAATGGCCTTTTATTACCGACATCGGGCAGTATTCGTGTCGGTGATTGGGAAATCACGCCAGGGACCAAGCTCACTCCCGCATTTCGCCGCCATATCGGCATTGTCTTTCAATATCCGGAGCACCAGCTGTTTGAGGAGACCATTGCCAAAGATGTGGCATATGGACCGATGCAATTCGGCGTACCAGCGGCGGAAACGGAGCAAAGGGTAGAGCAGGCGCTTGCGACCGTCGGCCTTTCTTACGCGGAGATGAAGGATCGGTCCCCGTTTCGCTTGAGCGGTGGACAGATGAGGCGCGTGGCGATTGCTGGTGTTTTGGCGATGGAGCCCAGTGTGCTTGTTTTGGATGAACCGACTGCAGGGCTAGATCCAGCCGGTCGTCAGGCCATTCTTGAGGCGATATATGATATTCACAAGGAACGCCGTTTAACGACGATCATGGTGACGCACAGCATGGAAGAGGCTGCACGGTATGCGGACTGGCTTATTGTAATGGCAGGCGGGCAGATTGCGCTGCAGGGAACGCCACAGGACGTGTTCGCTGACAGCGACAGATTGCACGAGCTTTCCCTCGATGTGCCAGAGACGGTATCGTTTATCAGGCAGCTGAACAATAGGCTGCCGCAAGACAAGCAAATTCCCCTCTCGCTTTATCGTGAGGAGGAGCTTACGGACTATTTGGTTCGCCTGCTCCGTCCTGAAAAAGGGGGTGGCGATTGAGTGAGCATGCTGCAAAATGTCGCGATCGGTCAGTATGTGCCGGGCAATTCTACCGTACATCGGCTCGATCCGCGCAGCAAACTTATCTTTATCGTGCTGTTTGCGATCGCTGTGTTTCTCGCCAATAGCTTTGTGGCATACGGCCTTTTGGTGCTGTTTATCATTGGAGCGATCTGGTTGTCCCGCATTTCCCTTACTTACATCATAAAAGGACTTCAGCCCGTCTGGTTCCTCATGCTTTTTACCGTCATCATTCATTTGTTGCTAACCAAGGGTGGGGAAGTTTATTTTCGAATTGGTTGGTTCAGCATTGAAGAAGCAGGCGTGCAGCAAGCCATTTTCATCTCGCTTCGGTTAGGGCTTCTGGTGGTGATTAGCTCGCTCTTGACGCTGACCACTGCGCCAATGGATCTAACAGACGGTTTGGAACGTTTGTTCGCTCCGCTGAAAAAGCTGAAGATGCCTGTCCACGAAGTGGCGCTGATGATGTCGATTGCCTTGCGGTTCATCCCGACGCTTCTAGAGGAAACCGACAAGATCATGAAAGCCCAGCAATCGCGTGGTGCTGATTTTACCAGCGGATCTTTGTTGAAGCGGGTACAGCACATGCTGCCGATCGTCATTCCGCTGTTCATCAGCTCGTTTCGCAGGGCTGAGGAGTTGGCGTTGGCAATGGAGGCGCGTGGGTATCGTGGCGGGACAGGGCGCACCCGGCTGCGTCAGCTTTCGTTTACGGGAAAAGACGTGTGGGTGCTGATTGTGGCGGTCGCGCTGATTGTGTTATTAGGATGGTGGAGAAGTTGAAGCGTCTGAAGTGCGTTGTTGCGTACGATGGAACAGACTATAGCGGGTTCCAGGTTCAGCCCGAGCAGGTGACTGTGCAAGGCACCATAGAGGCTGCACTGCAGCGGATCACCAGTGAGACGATCCAGATCGCCGGCTCCGGGCGCACTGATGCAGGTGTGCATGCACAAGGGCAAGTCTTTCACTTTGATACCCACTCGGCGATTCCGTTGGAGAAATGGCGCTTTGTATTGAACAATCAATTGCCCGACTCTATCGTCATTTTGTCTGTAGAGGATGCGCATCCTGATTTTCATGCCCGTTTCGATGTCGTGCGCAAGCAATATCGCTACTGCATCGACAATGGTTCGGTTCCGGAGCTGTTTCGCCACCGCTACGCGGATCATTATCGGCACCCTCTGGATGTGGAATGCATGCAGGAGGCTGCCCGCTATTTGGTCGGGGAGCACGATTTCACCTCGTTTTGTTCGGCGAAAACCTTTGTCGAAGACAAGGTCCGCACGATCTATGAGCTGAAGGTCATGCGTGAAGGAGATTTGATTTGGATCATTTGTGAAGGAAACGGGTTTCTTTACAATATGGTGCGGATTATCGCCGGTACGCTGATTGAAGTAGGAGAAGGGAAGCGAGATCCCCACGATTTCGCTCGGATTCTGGCTGCCCGCGACCGGGAGCAGGCCGGCAAGACAGCCGCTGCCAAGGGTTTGACGATGTGGAAGGTTTTGTATGAATAAGCTTTCTACTGGGTTCTTGACTGTGGCGGTTGAATGTAGTATGATGATCCTTGGTATTTTCATACCCGCTAGCCCCACTCTAGCCCCGGGATTGAAAAACGAAGAACGAAGAATGTAATAGACACACGAGGGTCGGTTGCTACCCGTTGCAGCTTCCTCGACGAATTTTTTTTCTTTACTGGAAACCATTTAGGAGGGACAAACATGCGTACCACATATATGGCTAAGCCGCTCGAAGTAGAGCGCAAATGGTACATCGTCGACGCAGAAGGTCAAACACTCGGTCGTTTGGCGAGTGAAGTAGCATCCATTCTGCGCGGTAAATTGAAACCTGAATTCACTCCACACGTTGATGCTGGTGATTTCGTGGTTGTAATCAACGCAGACAAAGTTAAATTGACTGGTAAAAAACTGAGTGACAAGATTTACTACACTCACTCCCTTTATCCAGGTGGTTTGAAATCCAAAACAGCTGGTGAAATGCTCGCGACTCGTCCAGATCGCATGTTTGAAATCGCAGTGAAAGGCATGCTGCCTAAGAACCGTCTGGGTCGTCAAATCTTCACTAAGTTGAAAGTTTATGCAGGTTCTGAACATCCGCATGCAGCTCAAAAACCAGAAGCTTGGCAAATTCGCGGCTAAAACAGTAAGGGAGGAAAAATCTCGTGGCACAGGTTCAATACTACGGTACAGGTCGTCGTAAGCACTCTGTAGCACGCGTTCGTTTGGTTCCGGGCGAAGGTCGCATCGTAATCAACAAGCGTGAGATGGATAAATATTTTGGTTTGGAAACTTTGAAATTGATCGTAAAACAACCACTCGTTCTGACTGAAACTCTCGGTCGTTACGATGTATTGGTTAACGTAAACGGTGGCGGTACAACTGGCCAAGCTGGTGCAATCCGTCATGGCGTTTCCCGTGCTCTGCTGAAAGCAGACCCAGAACTCCGCGGTGCTTTGAAGCGCGCTGGATTCCTGACTCGCGACCCACGCATGAAAGAACGTAAAAAATACGGTCTCAAAGCTGCTCGTCGCGCTCCACAGTTCTCCAAACGTTAATCAGCCTTATGGCGAAAAAACCCTTGTCTCTTTTGGGAGACAAGGGTTTTTCTTGTTTTGCGGAGCTTGGTCATAATTTTCTCGCCTGTCCCATATCATGGGAAAGAACAAGAGAAAAGGGGCGAGCGCGCGGTGATAAAAAAAGGGATTGGCTGGGTTTTGGCATTTTTTTTACTCGTCGCAATCTTTACCTATAAAACGCCTGAACACACGTCCTGGACTGCGTGGTCATTACCGTTGGCGGGAACGGTCATCGCCATTGATCCTGGTCACGGTGGCATCGATGGCGGCGCGGTGAGCAAAGATGGTAAGATTGTGGAAAAAGAGGTGTCGCTGCCAATCAGCATGTACCTGCGGGACTTTTTGCAGGAGTCTGGCGCTTATGTCATCATGACGAGGGAAGAAGATAAAGATCTGGCTCCGGCGGATGTGAACAAAATCAGGAAGCGTAAGACGGAGGATTTACGCAATCGCGTGAAATTCGTGAATGCCAATGCCCCCGATTTTTTGGTCAGCATCCACTTAAACTCAATTCCGTCACCGAAATGGTCGGGTGCGCAGACGTTTTACTACCCGGCTTATAAAGAAAGCGGTGAGCTGGCGGGACTTATTCAGGACGAGATCAAGCGGGTGATGGAAAACACGGATCGCGTACCGAAAAAGACCGATGACGTTTATTTGATTCGTGAAGTTTCCTGCCCGGCCGTGTTGGTCGAGGTTGGCTTTTTGTCCAATACGAAGGAAGCGAAGCAACTGCAGGATACCGCTTATCAAAAGGCGATGGCCAACGCAATTTATCAGGGCATTTTACGTCATTTTGCCGGAGAGAAGATTACGAATACTCCGTAAGTGCTTCGCCGTTGTACGGTTGTTTGGCGGATATGCTATAATTGACCGCAAATGGAGAGCATACTGGAATCATTACTGTGAATAGAGGTGGAAGAATGATTACGAAGGAGCAAGTGCTTGAAGCCCTTCGGGATGTGAAAGATCCGGAGATCAATCGCAGTCTCGTCGAATTGAACATGATTCGCGATATTCAAATTAACGGCTCGCACGTGTCACTTGAAGTTGTGCTGACCATTTCGGGCTGTCCACTCAAGGTTACGATCGAAGAAGATGTCGTTGCTGCAATCAAAGCGTTGGGAGCAGAGCAAGTGAACCTTCGTTTTGGGGCGATGACGGATGAGGAGCGCGCAGCATTAATCGCGCAGCTGCGCGGCGGACAAAAGCAGCAGCAGCCAGGACAAGCTCCACTGCTCAACCCGATCTTAGCTAAAGAGTCCACCACGACGTTTATTGCCGTAACATCCGGCAAAGGTGGAGTGGGGAAATCGACCGTCACTGTCAATCTGGCTGTGGCATTGGCGAGACAAGGCAAAAAAGTCGGCATCATTGATGCAGATATTTATGGCTTTAGTGTGCCCGATATGATGAATATTGAACAACGTCCAACGATCATTGGAGAAATGATCCTGCCGATCGATAAATTCGGGGTCAAAGTCATGTCGATGGGATTCTTCGTGGAAGACAACTCGCCGGTGATTTGGCGCGGTCCGATGCTGGGTAAAATGCTGCGCAACTTCTTTACGGAAGTACACTGGGGGGAAGAGCTGGATTACCTGCTGTTAGACTTGCCGCCAGGAACCGGCGATATGGCCCTGGATGTCCATCAGATGATTCCGCAAAGCTTGGAGATCGTCGTGACTACCCCTCACCCTACTGCGGCCTTCGTAGCGGCTCGTGCGGGTGCTATGGCGATGCGTACCGGTCATGAGATCCTCGGGGTCGTCGAAAATATGGCATGGTATGAAGCGAAAGATGGCTCGAAGGAGTTCGTATTTGGCCGAGGCGGCGGGGCAAAATTGGCGGAGACGCTTGCATGTGAGCTTCTTGCGCAAATCCCGTTGGGACAGCCGGAGAATCACCCGCAGGAGCCGGATTATTCTCCGTCCGTATACAAACAGGATAGTACCATCGGAAAACTGTATATGGAAATGGCTCAGCGAGTCATCGATAAATGTGAAGTGAAAGCCACTCTGTAAAGAGTGGCTTTTTTACAGCTTAAAAAGCTTGGGAGTGCCAAGCTTTCTAAAGCGTGAAACAATGCGTAGCGTTTTAGCTTGATGATCCCCCGCCCCCGCCTCCACTGCCGCCGCTCTTTCCTTGCTTTTTACTTTTGTTGCCTTTGCCGCCTTTGCCGCCCTTGCTTTCCTGTGTAGACTGCTTAGGCTTCATCATTTCTTCTTGTGCGCTCTGCATGATTTTCAGCATTTCCCCTTGGAAAAGCGGGCTTTTCATCGATTCCTTCATGACTTGCATCATTTGTTGGCGATATGCCGAGCTCTTCATGAGGTCGAGCATGTTTTTTTCATACTCGGGGTCCTTCATGATATCGATCATCAGCTTTTGGTACTCAGGGTCTTTCATTAGTTCCTTCATCAGCGCTTTGTTTTCCGTTTTCATCGTTTTGGCCAGAGCAGTTGTGAACTTCGGATCCTGGAACGCTTCTTTGATTTGCGGATTGTTCGGCTTGGCAATACTTTGAATTAGGGTCGTTCGCAACGTCGATTCATCAAGGACCATGCTTTGTTTGAATTTGTCGTCCTTCATCATTTTCGAGACGGCTTTCTTTGCTTCATCCGTCTGCATGATGTCCAGAACCATGTCCTTGACGCTTTTATAATCAGGTTGTGACGATTGTTGGGCTTGACCTCCGCCACCGCAGCTGGTGAGTAAAAACATGAGGGCGGCAAGCATCAAACCGACACGATGTGTTTTTTTCATGGGATGGACACCCTCCTTTCCCGTCCTGATTTTAAATTACACAAAAGAGACGTTTCTTACGCTAGTATTTTCTTGTATGGGTTGGTACAATCATAGCGATGTGGTAAGGAGGAGAAGCCGTTTGAGTGTGCGTAAATTTGGCTGGATGTTCTGGACGACACTGCTGCTGGGCGGTATCGGAGGCTTGCTTTCCGGCGTTTTGTTAGGGCGCGAAGAACTATTTGGAGGGTCCTTGTCCAACTTTTTCATGGGCAGCTTTATGAGCCTGCTGATTGGCTTGACGGTGAGCATTGTCGCGCAGATGGGCCTGTTTGCCTATATGACCTTCAATTACATGGCGCTCAGTATTTTTAAAAATGCGTCTTTATGGAAAAACGTACAGATTTTTTTGATCTTGTTCACATTTTTCGACATGGTTTATTTACGAATTGATGGAGCGCGCGGCTCCGTAATGCTGTATATGATTGAACCGCTTCTTTTGCTGCTGATCGCATTGGTTACAGCTTATGCAAAAGTCAAGCTGACCAACCCGAAAGCATGGGTACCGACCATCTTTTTTATTTTTGTCGTAACCGCAATCGAATGGATTCCAGGTTTGACGAAAGATGACAATTTCGGCTCCATGCTAATGATGATTATGCCGCTGTTGTTCTGCAACGTTTGGCAAGTGCTACAACTGCATCGAATCACTGCTAAAAAAGAAAGCTGATCCTCATGTGGGACCAGCTTTTACTTTATTTCCTGGCTATTTGCCTCAGCGCCCGACAGCAGCTCGGAGACGGTGACGAACTGATAGCCCTGCGCGCGTAGTTTGTCGATGATGGCCGGGAGGGCGAGGTGTGTCTCCTTGGCCGAGTCGCTTGCGTGAAAGAGCACGATGTCGCCGGGATGCGCCTTTGTCAGCACGTTTTGAACGATCTGCTCGACACCTGGATTAAGCGCATCTTTGGAATCGGTGTCCCACTGGATGACGACATAGTTCAGCTTGTTGGCAATTTCCAGCACCCGGTTGTCAAAATCGCCGTAAGGTAACCGGAGGAGCGTCGGCTTTTTGCCTGTCAGGTCGGATAAGATCGTATCGGCTTTGATGATTTGCGCGCGGATTTCGCTGTCTGTATATTTACTGTAGTTGTCGTATTTATGTCCATTGGAGCCGATCTCGTATCCGTCCGCTACGATTCGCTTGACGACGTCCGCATGACGCAAGGCCCATGGTGACGACAAGAAAAAGGTAGCCTTAGTCAGTTGCTTTTCTTTGAGAATATCCAAAATAGGCGTCGCGCGCAGTTCTCCCCAGCTGATGTCGAACGTGAGCGCAATTTTCTTTTCCTTGGTATCCACCTTGAAAATGGCCTGCGGCAGTTTGGCTTTATCTCCGTCCGAGAATACGGCGATATTGTCACGTTCGGCGTATACCAATCCGGCTGCCAGAACAAGCGCGGTCACGATGATGAACATTTGCTTGAGTTTTTTGGCGCTGACGACGTAAATATAACGCATGAAACAACCCCCCTTTGTCCTAGAAAAAGTGTATGCAGGGGAGACAAGGATATTCTTTCTGCGAAAGCGTAAAATCAATGTAAGCGACATATGATCGTAACGAGTAGGTTTGCATTAAGCGAAAAGAGGAGTGAAGGACATGCTGGCCGAACGATTTCGTGCTTTATGGATGGATAATAGGCGGTATTTATTGATTGGCAGTTTACTTATGCTGTTCGGCATCATTTTCGGCTACCTGGAAGCGAGCCTTGTAGAGAAGCTGGCGCAGCAAATGATCGAGCAAATCAGGAAAATCGCCGATCAAATTCAAAAAAATGGCCATCCGACCGCTGTGTTTTGGATGATTTTGTTTAACAATTTGTTTAGTTCCTTGATGATGATGGTTTTAGGTGTGTTGTTCGCATTTTTCCCCATTTACGGTTTGGTGGCGAATGGTGTTTTACTCGGTTTCTTGTTGGATAAAATGGGGGACGCTGGGTTGAATCCGCTGGTTGTATTGACAGTCGGAATTTTGCCTCATGGGATTTTTGAGCTGCCAGCTGTTGTATTTGCTGCATCATTCGGAATTCGTTATGGAGTTTTGACATGGCGGACGGTTGCGTTCATTTGGAATGCAGAAGGACGGGGAAAGCTAAAGCGGGAATGGACGGCAGGTGTAAAGCAATTTCCGTTGGCGGTGCTGGTTATCGCCATATTGCTTGTCGTAGCGGCATTGGTGGAGAGTGTGATCACGCCTTTGTTGATTCAAAATACCATCGGTACGCAGTTTAAATTTATGAAATAAATATCTAAAATTTATGCCCTGGATTTATTTCAGGGCGTTTTTCTTTGAATAGGCCAAAATAACGTTGGAAAAGATATGATTACCAATTGACCAAATCGGGGGCTGTAATCATGCTAGGATTCTTGTTTTCTACCAAAGAGTGCCAGGAGCTTGAGTATTTGTTAAAACGCGAGTTGGAGGAAATGCTGCTCGATTTCGGCGACAAGCGGATTGACTATTTGGTTAAGCGGGCAATGGAGGAGCGGTACACAATCCTGTTCAAAATGTACGCGCGAGTAGCGGAGCCAAAGGAGCTAGCCAAGTATGTAAGACGGCGGAAAGTGAACGAAGAACAGACTACCTAAACTTTTTTCACAAAAACTATTGACTTTAGATAGGCAGACATGATAGATTAATTCTTGTCCTTGAGACACACGCTCTTTGAAAACTGAACAGCGAAAGCGAAAAGATAACGTGATTGTCCACGTGACATCACATAATGTAACAAGCCAAGCAAGTCTTGGAATCAGCTTCAACTCAACTTTAATGGAGAGTTTGATCCTGGCTCAGGACGAACGCTGGCGGCGTGCCTAATACATGCAAGTCGAGCGAGTCCCTTCGGGGGCTAGCGGCGGACGGGTGAGTAACACGTAGGCAACCTGCCTGTAAGACTGGGATAACATAGGGAAACTTATGCTAATACCGGATAGGGTTTTGGATCGCATGATCCGAAACGGAAAGATGGCGCAAGCTATCACTTACAGATGGGCCTGCGGCGCATTAGCTAGTTGGTGGGGTAATGGCCTACCAAGGCGACGATGCGTAGCCGACCTGAGAGGGTGACCGGCCACACTGGGACTGAGACACGGCCCAGACTCCTACGGGAGGCAGCAGGAGGGAATTTTACACAATGGACGAAAGTCTGATGGAGCAACGCCGCG
>NZ_RHHQ01000031.1 GCF_003710825.1 Brevibacillus fluminis
TGATTGAAAATTTCTTTGGTATCCTAAAATCAGAGTTTTTATATATGCAAGAGTTTGAGAACGTTGAACATTTTAAACAAGAGTTAGCCAAATACATCGACTACTATAACAACCAACGAATCAAGATAAAATTAAAAGGCTTAAGTCCAGTGCAATACCGAACTCAAGCCTTACATGCTGCTTAAAAAATACGAGTCTAACTTTTTGGGGTCACTTCACGATCGCAAAATCGGGCAGGTGTTTTATGTCGCACCTATTCAGCGGTGCTTTGGCTTGTTTCGTCCGCGATTTCTTCCGTGAAGCCTTGAATGCTCTCTTCACGACGTGCATTTTTCGCCTCGAGATCCGCTTTCTCCTCAGCGGAAATCTCATCGCCGAACTCATTTAAGTACGCTTTCGTCTCGCGAATGTTCTCCTCCGCGTTGTGCTTCATCTCTGTCAATTTTTCCGCATTGTCAGAACGATCATCAGGCTTTGCCATTCGTATGACCTCCCAGTTTCATTTGTTCCATACCCGCATAGCTTGTGCGGAAGCAACTGGAATTATGTATCGCCATTTGCAGATCGATACAGTTTGTACACTTGCGGCATGTAGGCAAACGAACGGCGGAACACATGCTCGGGAGCGTCATCTGCAACCAGTTTGCCGCGGTGCAAAACGAGGACGCGATTCGCAAACTGCGCGGCGAATTCCACATCATGCGTGATGATCATCACAGCCGGGATTTCCAGCTCGGTCAGCAGCTCGATGAGCGTTCTTTTTTGCTCTGCATCAAGTCCACGAGTCGGCTCATCCAGAATGAGGAACGTAGGGCGCGCAGGTACCACCAGCGCAAGCGCCAGCCGCTGTTTTTCTCCTCCGCTCAAATCATGTGGATGGCGATTGCGATAGTCAAACAGCCCTAAACGATTGAGCAGCTCCGTTTTTTGTCGTTCCCGTTCCTCACTTGTCAGGGAAAGCTGTGCCAAGGTGAAATCGATCTCCCCCTCGACGGTATCGTGCAGGAAATAATCATTTGGATTTTGTGACAAATAACCGATCCGTTTCCAAGAATCTTCCCAAAAGCCCTGTCCAATCGGGCGTTGCTCCCAGCTCATCTCGCCTGCGCGCTTTTCGATCGCTCCGCACATTAGCTTGGCCAACGTTGATTTACCGGCGCCGTTTTCCCCGAGCAGCGCGATTCGATCGCCGCTATGAATTGTAAGTGATAGATCGGAAAGGACTGACTCCTGATCCGGATAGCCCGCTTTTATTCGTTGGACTTTGTAAAGAACACGCTGCTTTTCGTCCGTTTGCTGTGGATTTGAGCTCACGACATGATGGCCGAAATGATCCGTCGCGTTTGCAACGAAAGCACGCGCCGCTTTGACCGTAAGCGGCAGGTTGCCTTCCATGCCAAACTCGATCAGATGGCGGGTGACCGGCGGCAAAAACAGCTGCCATTTTGCGTGTGCAAGCGTGGCCTTTACGAATTCGTCCGGCGTTCCGTTGAACGCGATCCGCCCCGCTTCAAACAGCAAGATCCGGTCGGCCAGATGGAAACATCGCTCAATCCGATGCTCACTGATCAAAACCGTCAGTCCCCATTCCTCATTCAAACGCCTGACCGTCTGCAGCACATCTTCCGCGTGCACCGGATCGAGCTGGGACGTCGGCTCATCGAGTAAAAGCAGGCCGGGATAAGGTGCCAACGTGCTTGCAAGTGCGATGCGCTGTTTTTCCCCGCCGCTAAGCTCAGCTGTTTTTTTACCAATTTGCTCATTCAAGCCGAACAGCTGGCTCATTTCGGCGAGACGGCTGTTCATCTCAGCTTGCGGGAACGCCAAGTTTTCCAGGCCGAATACGAGCTCCCGCTCCACCGTCTGCAAAATCAGCTGACGCTCCGGATCTTGCTGCAAAAAACCGGTACGGCGGACAAGATCGCGCTGCGATAACGCTTCTAACGGCTGACCGTTCAACTTGATCTGTCCAGCGATGCTTCCACCGTAAAAGCGCGGCACCAAGCCGTTGATCGCGCGTAGAAACGTCGATTTGCCGCTCCCGCTTGCTCCCAGCAAAAGCACGAATTCCCCTTGGTTGACTGACACGTTACTATCGGTAAGCGACATCGTTTCCGCTTGCGGATAACGGTATGAAAGTTGTTCAATCGATAGGCTAATGCTCATGTTGTCTCCCTCCTTCCTAGCACGTAGAGCGGGACAAGCCAGCTTCCGACCATCAGCAGCGCAAACAAGGCATCCCCGGGCAGGTCATGAAACGAAAAGCGCGGGTAATAGTCGATCCGGCCAAAATCCAACCATTTGCCGAAAAGCGCAAAAGCGAACACGATCCCTGTGAAAATCAATCCGAGTACTTCATGCGAGGCAATCTTTTTTGTTCGGTATGAGCTGCGCGGTCCGCTGCCAAAGCCGCGCGCATACAGTGTTTCCGCCGACTGCCACGAGCCCTCCAGCGCCGAGTACAGCAACGGGCGCAGTAAAAACAGGTAAAAGCGGATTTGCGCCCGTTTACCCTTGCCGCGTGGGCGAATCCCCCTCAGGTACGCCGTTTCTTTTATTCGAGAAAACTCAGCCAGAAGAAAGGGAAACATTCGAATAGCCAGTGCGGCAGTGAGCACAAAGCGAGGCGCCACTTTGGCGAACAGCAGCAAAAAACGGTCATGGTCGACAAACTGCTGAAACATCCCGGAAAGGGTCAGCAAAATCGCCAGCCGAACCAGCCCCATGCACGAGTACGCAAGCTCCTCGAGTGTGAAATCGAGCCGTCCGATCAACGGGACGACCGGACCTTTCCACAAAAATGTGACCCCGTTCGTCGAAAACAAGGCGTTAACGAGCAAAAAGAACGGCGCCATCACAAGAAGCATCCGAAACAGCGGCATAATAGCAGGCAGAACCCGCTCACGCCAAGCCCAGCCGAGTAAAAACAGCAGCTGTCCGATCAGCATGAACGGATGCTCCCACACAAAAGTCAAAATGCCTTGGACAAAGAGAAAGAAGGCGATGGCGCCTGGATGAAGCTGTTGCCAACGTATCGGCGGAATTTGTGCGCTCACCCGCTCCCCTCCTTGGAAAACAGGCGGGTTACGATCAGTTTTTGGTGATAACGCACGAAAATTTTCGCAAAGGCTGCGGCGAACATGCTAGCAAATATGAAATTGCCAACCGAATGGGCGATATCGAACGCGAGACTTTTCACATTAAGCGCGACAAAGCTTTGCCAGCTTAAGAAGCCAAGCCCGAGGAACATCCAAAAATTCATGATCCAATCGAACAAAAATCCCCAGATCGTACAGACTGCGATAAAAAGGAACCGTCTTCCGCGCGTCGCAAGCAATTGGCCTGCACCGCGGCTTTTCTTACTTTCAAAAAAGCGACTGAGCAGGCCTCCGGATACGCCCGACAATCCCCACGCAAACATTTGCCAAATCGTCCATGGCCCTTGCCCAAGGTACATGTTGGACAAAACCGCGGCGATGACCCCGGTCAAAAATCCGACCCGAAGACCAAACACATAACCGGTGAGCATCACCAAAAAGGTCGTCGGCTGTACATTCGGGATAACGGAAAACGGAATGCGCGCAATGGCTGCGACTGCGCCAAGCGTGGCGGTCACCGCGATCACCTTTTCGTCCATCCGTGACTTCTCAAACAAAAGGAGCAAGATCGCTGAAAGTGAAAGGAGCAAAACCAATGTGAGCATGGCTACATTCATGGGGTTCCTCCCAGCGGAAGCCGCAACGTTTCCTGGCCGTCCTGCAAAAGACCAAACGAATTGGTCCAAGGCGTATCGGCTGTCTGCCCTGATGCAATCGTATGCACAATGCGCGCTATCGCATCCGACGAATTGCCCCCGACAAACCAGAGAGGCTTTCTCGTTTCCGGATGGACAGTCGCGACGATGGCACCTGCGTCAGGTTTGACATCGGTTATGACTACGTTACCGCTGATGTCAGTCGCTTCGATGCCGTTTTTGGTGAAATGAGCGAAAAGGCCGTACATCGCTTTTTGCTCCCACAGCTTTTGATAGAAGGCAGAATCAGCGTACGCCTTGGAATCGCCAAGCACAATAAGCGGCTGTCCTTCAGCGAAAAGCTGCTCGTTCCACGCGACGGCTTTCGTTTCCGTTTGGCGCGCGGTAGAGAGTGCTTTTGCGAGCTGATCCGCCTGCTCTTGCAGCCCTGGCGCATACATGACTGCAAGTGCAATCGCCTTATTCGTTTCTTCATCGTGCTGCACAAAAGGCTGCGGGTACACCCCGATGAGCGCAGGTGCGCTCGTATCGAATGCCCACCGGTGGTAGTCCCAGGTGATGACATCGCCCGTTCGGACCGGATATTCGCCTGCACCGATGTCAGACATGACCCCGTTCACATAAAAAAACCAGTCGATCGGCTTGCTCTTGCTGTCGCCGGCTTTATACGCGGATGCAAGTCCGTTGATCGACTCGACGAAGCTGCCGTTATACGTCGTTTTGACATCGCCGCCCTCGCGTTTTAGTACGTCCATGACCGTGTCGCCTTGCGAAATGGGAACGGCCCGTTTCATCAGCTGCTCTCCGCCGTAATCGCGGGTGATCACCAATGTGGCAGATGGCGTGCCAGGCGGCAGCTCCGGTTCCGTTTTCTGTGCTGCCGCCGGCGTGTTTTGCGGTGCATGCGCCGCGCGGTACCACATCATTCCCGCTGCCGCTGCACCCAGCACAACCACCACCAGGATGAGCAGCAACCATTCTTTCCGTTTCATCCTTTCCACTCCTTACCTGACTGCGAGCAAACGGTACAAAAGCGCTGCAGCCTCAGCCCGCGTCACCGCTGCTTTTGGTACGAATTGCTTGGATGCTGTCGCACCCAGCAGCTTTTGTTTTTGCAACACTTTGACGTCCTGCACCGCCCAGCCGCTCACACGTGCCCAATCGACTGGTACCGTACCAGCGCCGTTATATGTTTTCGTCCATTTGTATTTGGTCGCGATGCGTGCTGCAATCGACGCCATTTCTTCCTGGGTGATGCCTTGGTCCGGACGGAATAAGGAGCCGCTTCCCTGCATCAAACCAAGTGCCGCCGCTTTTTCGACGTACGGTGCCGCCCATCCTGCCTGCGGTACATCCGCGAATTTGCCCTGCGGCTGTGCGACCGGACCCTCACCGATCGCTCGCAGCAACAAGACTGCGAACTGCGAGCGCGTCACCTTCTGGTCCGGACTCATCTTGGTCGACGTCACTCCTTGCATATAGCCATTTTTCACCAAATAGCTAATTTCGTGAAATGCCCAGTGAGAACGGTCCAAATCGTACAAATGCTCGACTTTTCGTTGACCCGCCGACTCGCGCAGCTTGACCAAGTACGGCCCGCTGCGTTTGACATCCGAGATGCCGAGCATCGCCTGCGCGCTGGCGATTTGATTGGCAGGACCGCCTTTTGTATGGCTGAACGTGCCATCTGCCTTTTGGTACGAAAGCAGATTATCGACCGTACTGCCTGTTCCTTTTTTCCAGCTCTCCGGATTTTCGCCCCACGCGATCAAAGCGGAGATGACCGTTGCGACGGATTCGGCATTGGCCACCCCGCCATCGGCATAGCCCCCGCCGTCTTTTTGCTGTGTACGCAAAAAAGCGAGCGCTTTTTTCACAGGCTGTTCCTCTTTGCTCATCCCCAATGCCTTGAAAGCAATCAGTGTCATTGCCGTCATGTCGATGCCGCCTGTCTTGCCCTCGGTAGCAAATTGGAATCCGCCGTCCGGAAGTTGTTTGGACACGAGCCATGCTTTCGCCTGCTTGGCGCGCGGGATTTGCTCCCCTGCCGCATACAGTGCGATGATGCTCCAGACATGGGCATTGATCAGGCTTTGTCCGGTGCCATCCATGCTGTCAGCAAACTTGCCGTTGGCTAGCTGGACGTTTTGGATACGTGCGATCAGATTTACGCCCCCGAATTGGGAAGGATCCTCACCTGAGGCGGTTACCGCCATCGCAAAACGGGCATAGTCCGTGGTTTTACGCAAATCGAGCGATTCCAAACGGTTGTGCAGCTCGGTTTGCCAGCGGATCGAACCGCCCCACTCAGAGGTTTGCACATCCTCCCCCAAAAGTGACAATGCGATTAACGTCCAATCATCGATCGCCGCCGTTCCTTTGCTTTTGTATGTATGGGCGACGGCCTGCACCGCTTTTGCCGCAGCCTGCTCGACCCTGCTTGAAGTTGCTTCTGCCAGCGGCATCCATGCGAGCGATGCCACCATCACGCCTGCTAAGCTTGCACGCATGATCTTTGCTGCCATGTTCATCGTGACATTCCCCTTTCTTTTGTTTAGAAATGGCGTGCTCCCATCAGCGATTTGCGCACGAAAACGGGAAAAGTAGGCAGCGAATTCGCCACCTACTTTCGTTCTTTCCTTGCTTTACTCCTGCAGCATGCGATAGAGAGCAGCCGCAGCTTCCGCACGCGTCAGAGGAGCAAGCGGGTCAAAGCGGCCATCTGTCCGCCCTTTCATCCATCCGCGTTCGACCACCGCTGTGATGGATGATTGCGCCCAACTCGGGATGGACGCTTGATCGCGAATCGGGTTTGGAGCTGCCTCATTGCCTACCTTGCTTTCCCCAGCAGCCTGCGCCAATGCATACGCAAACTCCGCTCGGCTGATCGGCTGATCCAGCGCTCCAAAAGAAGCTGGCAAGTTCGCTGTATGACCGTCCTGCATAACTCGACTAACGAGCGCCAGCGCCTCCGAACGTTTCAACAACGCATGCCAGTCAAATTGCGTTTCGCTGCGTCCATGAATCACTCCGATAGTAGCCAGTTTCCCGATGGCTTCCTTTGCCCATTGATAGCTGGCTGGCAGCTTCACCACATCGTCAAAGGAAGCCAGAGGAACTGATGCGAAAAACAACTCACCACCCGCACGCAGCTTTGCTGTCACATCTTGCGGTTCGTTTTTCACCAAGATCGGCTGCACAGTCCACGGATTGGTATCCTTCTCGCGAGAAAAGAGCACCGGGATCGATTCGCTATCAACCGCCGTATTCTTCTCCCATCTCATCTCGATTGTGGCAGCTGCACTTGGGTTCAAGCTCACCCGGTACAAATCCGAAAGCGGGATAATGTCGCTCGAAAGCGTGCTTAGCTGTGACGTCTGCACATTGTCGTCATACCGTTTGGCAATGAACAACAGCTGTTTTCCTTCCTCGCCTCCATCACTAGAAGGTACGAGATCCGTACGCCAGCCCGGTTTCATCACGCTGATTCTGGCGTTCTCTTTGCGGACCGTTTGCCACGCATTCGGCGCTATGCTCAACTGCCATGTATGATAATTTTTTTTATCGCTCATCGGGATGACGAGAGTTGGCTTTAGCTCATTGAGCAGGCCTTTGTACAGCGTCCAATTGGCCATTCGATCCGTTAGCCTCTCCTTAACGTCCCGCTGATCGGCAAACAAATCTTTTGCCATACGATCCGTAAGCTCCTCGGCAAGCGTATCGCCGACAGGCTTTGTTTGCAGATCGTCTTTTTTCACCATGCCGGCTTTTTCGTATGCAGCTTGCAAAACCAAAGCCACATCGCGTACATACGTTTTTTGCTTTTCAGCTGGATACTCCGCTAAAGAAATCAATAAATTGTCGATAATGTCTACAAGCTCTTCGGGCTTTGTCGAAAAACCGATTTGAGACATCGCTTTATCTAGCTCAGCATTGGCCGATGTACGATACAGCGAGGTCAATTCGCCCGCCGTTGTGCTGCCGCCCTCGGAATTGCCAAAATCCGTCGTGTACACAAACGTTACGATGTCTTTGTTGTCCAGCTTGTAGCGGTCAATCGGCATGGGCGGTTGCTCGCCGTTGACGAGGTAAATCCAACCGCTCCCGGCGCCTTTGTCAAACTCGGCGAGATCATTGATGCTTTTGACATAGACATCATGTCCGTCACCATCCGCATCAACGATTTCATACGGAATATCGTTCTCGCCACAGATGTATTTGAGCAGATCGTATGCGCTTGCTCCATCTTTCATGTGGACCGTTTTTTGCGCCAAAATGACTTCTTTGTCTACGCCAGTGATGCTCGTTACGATCTCCAGCTTCGTTTTTATCGGCGGCTTCGCTTCCACGATCGAGAAGGAAGCCGTCGCTTGTTGGGCCGAATACAAAGTTGCGTGTGCCGTACCGGTCGCGGTCCAGTCTGGAGCGCCAAGCTCAAACGAAAATGATTTGCCGCCACCTGCCACCTCTTGCGCATATATGATTTGGCCCTGGGAATCGGTAATGAGCAAGGGGACCGGACGGGCATCATCACTGCTTGTATGTCCGCTGACCGCGATGGTATCCGATGTTTGCATGGCCGAAATGGCTGCCTCCGCTGCTTGAGCGAACACCGCTTGCGTTGGTATGCCTGCGCCGAGACAAAGAAGGGCTGCCAACATGCTGGACCATGCTAATCTCCATATTCTGTTTCTCATCTATTTCACCACGAGTTGGAACGTGACCGGATCTTTCGCCGTTTCAGGTTTGGTGGACAAGCCGTACCAATAGTTGAGCTGTACCGTATACGTACCTTTGTCCAAGCTGAATCCTGCAGTCAACTGCTTAGCCGCTCCGTCCGCCTCAACCGTCACCAGCTGCACCACTTTTTTGTCTTTTTGCACTTGCACGAGAACAGCTACCGGCTTCCCTTCTTTCGCCACATCGGCTACGTTGGTGCGTATCAACACTTGTCCGGCATTGACGGTGAATGCATTTCCAGAAGGCTTCGTTTGTGTACCCTTTTGCAGGTTTTCCAGGCCTGCATACACTTCCACTTGGCCGCTCAAATCGATGGTTGTCACATACGCTTTCAACGCTTCTTTGTCCTGGTCGGACAGACGCTGGTAGGCGCTGTCGCCGTTATTCGCCGTGGCAAGTGCGAGCAGAGCGAATTTGGTTGTGTACGGATTCGCTTCACCTGGCGTCCATGACGCTTCAAAACCGCCGTTTTTCACCTGTTTGGTGAGCAAATAGTCGACGGACTTGACCCATTGGCCTTCGAGCACATCCTCACCCGCAGCAGACAGGCCGATCAGCACCTGGCTCGTTGTATCCGGACTGCCGCCAGCAAAACCGTCGTAGTACGATCCGTCTTTTTTGTCCTGTCCGGCTTTCAGCTCCGTGATAATCTCTTTCTCCGCCTGCTTCACTCCGGCCTCATCGTCCACGAGTGGCAGCGCGCTCAAAGCAAACCCAAGCTCATCGAATTTGCTTTTGTTTTTGTCATTTTCGTAATCGTCATAATGATCCAGCAAAAAGGCAACCGCTGCATCGCGGTCATACTTGAAATCGTACATTTCCAGCGCGATCATGGAATAGACATGATTGGCGATTGTATATGTATCGTCACCCATTTTCCCGGATTTCTCCTGCAGGTCGGCGATCTCCTGGAGCAGGTTGACACCGTTTACATTTGTTGGGTCATATCCATTCTTCATCAGTGCAATCGCATATTTGGCGATTTCCCCGGCTCCTTTTGCCTTGAGCGCTGCCGGCACGATCGCATCGATTGCCGACTGGTTTTGCTTCGTCTGCCATTTGCGGTTGGTCAGTTTCTCCCCCGCTTCCTTGAGCGACACTAGCTCCCAGTCAAAACCGTCGAACTTGTACGAACGATCGCGCTTGTAATAATAGTTGACCGCCTTTTTCATCGCTGTCGATACTTTTTTCTGCTCGTCTGATGCGGCTTGTACCTGAACCGGCTTTGCTGCAATTCCTGCGGTCAGGACTAAACCTGCCACAAGTGCCCATACAACGGACTTTCTTGAACGAACTGCGATACTACTCATCATCTTCTCTCCTTTTTTCATGAGGCAACACGGTGCTACTGCAATCGTATGTTATCGAGACGGATGGCGGGGCACCCTTTCATCGAAAAAAGCCCTCTTTTCCACATGTGAAAAGAGGGCATTGCAACCGTTACGTGCCTCCCCCTTTTGTCCATACCCGCAAAAGTGGCGAAATCGATTCGTTTGGCAGGTCTCCTGGCTTGCACATTCTCCGTTTTCCTCCGTCTTCCCGGCATCTTTTGCCAGTGACCTTTTCGTCGAAAAAAACGTCCGTGCTCACAGTAGCGGGGACTGCAGTGGATTTGCACCACTTTCCCTTTTCAATGGCATGCGCCATCACCAAAACGAGTTCGTATGTCGTTAGGTTTCATTGTAGCGGTCGATATTCGGTTGTACAAGAAAAATGTGGTTATAAACGCTCGCCAAGCTGCCAAGAACCTGTTTCACGCGTCATTCTTCGCACTGCGACGATCGCATCCGTGTTGAGCGGACCATAAATGTGCGGATACATCAGTCCATCGGAAGCCTCTTCATACAACAGCTTCGCTTTGATTTTGCTCTCATCTATTTCCAAAACGAGCAGTCCTTCGGCAAACGCAGGGTAGACACGGTTGGCTACCTTCACCAAAAGCTCATCGCCTTTCGTCGCATGGATAAATCCTTCCGCTTCATAGGTACGTGAAACATATTCCCCTTTATCCGCATAGCCCTCCCAATATGTTTCCGGCACCAAACAATAAATCGTTTCCATTCTCGTCTCTCCTCTTCCTATTCAAGTGTTATTCGCAGGCAATCCCGTCTTTGTCGCCGTCCATTTCAGGGCGATAGCCAGGCTCCCCTTTATGTAACGGAGCTGCTCCGGCCGCACGGGCTTCCTTGCAGCTTGCATAATAGACCGACGTTTGTTTCGTCCCCGACGGGGGAACCGCCTGTTTTGACGGACTCGTCACGTTGGCATTTTTCGTTTCTTTCGTGTCCTGCTTCTTCGCCTCGCCAACCGACTCGGGATGATACCCGTCTTCACGGGCATAGTTTTCGACCGACCAGATGCCGACTCCTGCTTGCTGCGCTTTTTCCTGGATGGCACGGTACTGATCGACATACTTCACATTCGGCACGTAAATGTAAGCGACGCGGGCAAGTCCTTTTTCGAGCAGCATCTCTTGCACCGACTTGCCATCGATATAGATGTAATAGAGATAACGGCCGTATTTGTCGGGTCCCGGGGATACATCCTGCTCGAGCTCTACAGTTTTATCCGTCAGGAGCGCTTTCGTGAAGTCGCTCGCTTCCTTTCCGAAAGGCTGCTCGCCGAGCTTCGGGTGATGGGTTTCAGGCGTGTCAACCAGTAGAAAGCGAACCGTTTCTTCCTTGCCATTGAGCTTCACCTTGATCGTGTCGCCATCGATCACTTTTACGACGGGCGCTTTGATCCGATTCGTTTCGCCCACTTGCTCAGCCTGTGCAGCTGGCGCATCGGTCTGTTTGGCAGATGCAGGCGGCGTCTGAGGGGCAACGGGACTACCGCACGCAGCCAGCAACAAAAATACGCCCGCATACGCGGCCGCAGCCAAGGCTCGTTTTCTTCCAATCATACAATCTTCTCCTCATCATGGTTGTCTTGATCCCCTACAAGCTTACACAGAAAAAAAACCGCTCGCAAGCGAGAGGTTTGAGAGGAGGTAGTGTTTCATCTTATGCTTGTCTGTTAGAGAGTAGACTTGCCCATTTGAAGCGAATGAAAAAGTATTTCTACCAGATGTGACAATCATAAGAACAGTTTTACAAAATAAATAGTTGACAAAATTTAATAATTGTGGTATTATTAATAATTTTTCTATTTACAAAAATCCATCTTCTTTTTATGATAGACATATTTCGACTAGAACACGCACGAGGCGGGAGGAAACCAAAATGGAACAATTACCTTGCGAGGGATGCAGAGGTCTCTGCTGCGGACCTGTTCCTGTGACCGAAACTGAATTGAAAAAAATTAAAAAAAGTATAAAAGCCATGCCACAAAAAAAGCGTATGGAGCTTGCGAACCAGCAGCGATTTTTCGGCACTTGCCTGTTTTATGACGTGAACAACGACCGCTGCGGCATTCATGCTGTTCGGCCTGATGTGTGCCGCATGTTCGGCTATTATAAAGAAATGATTTGCTTTCGGATGCCACAGCTCGCAACAAAAACGGATCGGCAAGTCCGCGAGCGGCCCGTAGGTATTTTGAGTGTTGATTTTACCTGGCACGATTTCCGCTGATACCATCGATCGCGCTTATCAGGACAACAAACTGTCGCACCACGCATAGCAATCATCCAGCTCTCGATCGGTGATCCGATCCGACCGATGCTCGAACAGCACATGCACCTGTGGATTTTCTTCATGGATGATGCGCATGAATCGTTCAATCGGTGCCCAACCTGCATCTGGATCGCAGCTCGGCAAAACGGGGTGGTGATAGCTGCCGATCGGATCAAACCGGTTTACCGTCCACAAATGGACTAAGTACGAGTATTTCGCATAGCGCTGTAAAACAGGCACAGCTTGAAAATACGGATCGATCAGCTCCTGCATGAACAATCGGCCCGTATCCAAACATAGCCGAATCGATGGGTACACCGTCAGCATTTCCTCTAAAAAGCGATCCTCGTAAATGTATCGATTCAATGCATCAAATTCCAGCACGGGTGTAAACTGGTAGTGCCGCCCTTTTTCGGTCAACCATCGGAATAACTGCTCCGTCCTGTGCTGAAATGCAGACGCGCTCATCGTCCGTTCGCTGATGAATTCGGAAGGATCGGCAAAACGCCACTGCTCCCAGTTAACCCGATCGTCTAAAATCACCGGCTTGGGGTAATGAAATAATACATATCGCGGCTTTATCATCGATAGCTCCGCAAGCTCCTGCTCAATCTGGGCAATCGCTGCATTCCGCACGTGAAGATCGAAGGACAGGAAAAGTGCGTCGCGCCGAAACCCGCGATCCCGCTGGCGAAACGGATAATGCACCCCGAGCGAAAAACCCCCGCGCTCCGCTTCTTCCGCGAGAAGCCTTGCATCCTCATCAGATTGAAACATACAGGCTTCCACACCCCAAAATCCGTCGCGAAAATCTCGTTGCTGTTTTTGGGCATTGAAACCGCCGTATTGTCCGATCAAAAAACGCTTCATCTTTTTGCCTCCTTCTTTCCGCATCCAGCCATTTCCGCAAAAAAATTCGTAACAAACCAAAGAATGCGTCCGTCTCATAACCAACAACGATTATTCGAAACGGGAGGTACATCATGAAAAAGCTTTTTGTCACCCTTCTTTTGATCGGCGTTCTACTTCAAGGCTGCGCTCCTTCGCAAGAACAATCGCAGCCGGTTGCCCCTACCCAGCCGGAAAAACCGGCAGAAACGCCATCTATACCGGCAACGACTACACCTGAGACGCCAGCACCGCAGCAGCCAGCAAATAGCGCTCCTGAAAAACCGGAGGCTACAGCATATCACAACGACATTTTCAAAGACGTGACGGTCAAAAAGATGAAAGCTGATACGTTTGAAGTGAAAGGGAAAGCGAAAGTGTTTGAAGCCGTGTTGAATTATTCCGTTGAAGATGGACATAACGAGCTGGCGAAAGGGTCTGCAACCACATCTGCCGGTGCACCGGAATGGGGCGATTTTAGTTTCACGCTGACCGTCAAAAAAGCCACGCCGAATTCCACACTGATGCTGATTCTATTTGAATCAAGCGCAAAAGATGGAAGCCGCCGAATGGAGCTCCCCATCCCTCTCCCTGAGTAATATCCCATGCCACATCCCTTTGCGCGCCCGTTGGCGTGCTTTTTTCTTGGTATTTTTTCTTTAGAATCAGCCCGTTCTGGAAAGCATAGGAATAGTCAGGAGGTGACTATCATGTCCGAAATCAAAGTGCTGGACAATGGGCCGCTGCTCGTAACAGGTGAGACGACTTTGCTGGATGGCGAAGGAAACAAGCTCGAGGGAAAAGCGCAAATGTATCTCTGTCGATGCGGCTTGTCTACAAACAAGCCATTCTGCAATGGAGCTCACAAAGGCAAGTTCGAAAGCGTCGTTCGCGCGTAAACAGCTGAATGTATCATGCGAAAACAGGATGATCCCCATTGCTAAGGATCATCCTGTTTTCATTTTCACAAAACCGTTCCATATGTCCTGATTGCGCGCGATTACAGATACTACGCGTTCATTCGTTGTATGAGATTCTCCATCAGCTGACGAATTGCTTGCAAGGTGGCCTCATCCGTCACTTCTCCTGCTTCCCCCAGCTTCTTGCTGATCACAGGGATTTTAAGCGAGCCCGCCTCGCCTACCTGTGCCCCTAACATCCCGAGCGTAAGCAATATCGATTCAAGCGCTTTTTCTCCACCCGTCGGAAAAGTCGAAACGCTGATCACCGTAACCGGTTTGGCATTGAATTCACCGGAGGAAACGATCCAATCCAACGCGTTTTTCAAAGAGCCTGGCACGCCATTCGCATACTCCGGTGTACAAAACAATACGCCCTTGGCAGATGCGATCTGTGCACGCAGATTTTTGACAGACGCTGCTTCATGCTCGTCGTCATCGATGTCAGGGTTAAAGTGAGGCAGCTCTCCTAAGTCTTCATACGGTACAAATTTGATGTGCCCTGGCACCGCTTTGCCTGCTGCGCGCAAAACGGCCGTATTAGACGAGCGGGCCCGCAAGCTTCCTGAAATCGCCAAAATCGTTTGTGGTTGCTCCGTCATGTCCATTCACCCATTCAACCATTTTTTCCCTATTGTACCTCTAGCCATTGCAGTTCGTCTATTCCCGTTCGCACTTACAGTATAGTCCGCTTACTAAGTTCCGAGTTTCAAGGAGGTTTGATTGATCAAAGGATTTTTTTGTCAAACGGCGAAATTAGCAATGGTTGCAAGTATCGCTTGTATGGGAGGCGCACAAGATGAAAGCAGTCGTTGTCACAGATTTTGGTGGTCCTGAGGTTATGAAAGTCATGGCTGTCGATTTGCCGGTGGTCGCCACGAATCAAGTATTGATTCGAGTCGTTGCGACTAGCGTCAATTTTGCTGATATCAAATCACGGTATGGAAATTACCACGGCGCAAGCAAGCCGCCCTTTATCCCGGGACTGGATGCTGCTGGCGTCATCGAAGAGGTTGGTCGTGACGTAGAGCATCTGCAGGTCGGCCAACGGGTGATTGCCTTTTCTAAGGCTGGCTCCTACTCGGAGTATATAGCAGCAGATGAGGCACTCACATTTCCACTGCCGGACGAAGTCGATTTCGCCACAGCGGCTGCGTGCCCGATCGTATCGTTCACCTCGTACAAGCTATTGGCGGATGTCGGGCGGCTGGAAGCTGGTGAAACCGTCCTGATTCATGCGGCTGCTGGCGGCGTAGGCACAACCGCAATCCAGTTGGCCAAGCTGCTTGGTGCCGGTAAAGTGATCGGCACTGTCGGCAGTGAGCAAAAGATTGCCACCGCCTTGGAAGCGGGAGCTGATCACGTCATTTGCTATCAGGACGGATCGTTTGCCAGTCAAGTCAATGAGCTGACAGACGGTCGAGGCGCCGACGTGATTCTCGACTCGATCTCGGGCTGGGTTACCGAGCAAAGCATCGACTGCCTCGCCCATTACGGTCGGTTGGTGCACTTTGGCAACGCAGGCGGCGAAGTGGGGCAGATCAAAACGAAGGATTTGCATGCGAGCTGCCGCTCCGTCCTTGGTTTCAGCTTGGGCACGACGCGAAAACAACGTCCACATCTGCTAAAAAGTGCGGCCGATCACGTCCTGCCATTTTTGGCCGATGGTCGTCTTACAATGAAGATCGGTCGTGTGCTTCCGCTTGATGAAGCGGCCCAAGCTCACCAACTGGTCGAGAGCAGACAAAGCTTAGGTAAAGTGCTGCTGGAAGTGAGCAAATAAAGGATTGCGAGGAACGGAGAACAGCCGCTTACTGGAAGCGGCTGTTTTTTTGGGCGCATCGAAAAATAACAATTCAGGTCAAGCTTCCTTGCTACTCGATAAACACATCTTGACTGCTGTAAATTTGCTCCATACGTTCTTGGCGTGCTTGCAGCGCTTCCCGATTGCGAGCACCGATGCCGAGGCAGAGCAAATGCAGCATCGTTTGCACGGCCGACATTGAACTATTGGCTGTATCACCGTCGACATTCAGTTCTGTGACCAATGTGATGTCGCTGATTCGGCTGACCGGCGAAAGCAGACGATCGGTGATCGCGATCAGTCTGCTCCCCAACATTTTGGCCGCCTCTGCGATCTTGTAGGAGTCCTTCGAGTATCGGGGGAAAGAAATGACGACGGCTACCGATTTTTCACTCATCCATGTGAGCTTTTCCAGCGCATTTCCACCTGCGGGGCACAAATGTACATTTTCCCGCATCATCCCGAGCGTAAACGCCAACCAGTTGGCTGTCGAATGGGACCCGCGATGGCCGATGACGAGCACATGGTCTGCCTCGCTCAACAGCTCAACCGTGTGCCACAGCTGTGCTTCGTTAAGCTGCGCGAGGTTATGCTGCATGACGGCGATTTCATTCTCCATCGCGTGTCGGAATAATTGTTCTTCGTCGGACGATTGTGTTTTTTGCAGTCGGTTGACGTTAGCCGAGCTTGCCCCTAGCACGATTTGTTGCTGGATTCTGGCCTGCATCTCGGTAAAGCCGCTGAACCCGAGCGCGTACGACAATCGAATCACAGTGGTTTCGCTGACCTCTGCCTCGCGGGCGATTTGGACAACCGTATTGAAGGCTGCCTGATCCAAATGCTGCAGCAAATGGGCAGCCACTTTCTTTTGGGCGGCTGACAGCCCGTTGAATTTTTCTTTAACGAGTCCTTCAAAGGTGGAAGATTGCTGCATATGCTTATCCTTTCCCTCCTGTAACGCACAAGATGATTCCTTTTTACTATTGAGTTTCTGCCGCAATCTGTCAAGATACTACGCCAAGCTTTTTGACAGTGCTTCTGTTGTTGTATAAAAAAATGGAACCAGCGCCGCGCTGATTCCCAATCGGTCAACTCACCTGTATCTGTCATCCGTCCTGCCGTCAGTTCCCCCACACATCCCGATATACCCGCAGGAAATTTTGCCCCATAATTTGTTCGATCGCAGCCTCGCGATAGCCCCGTTTTTCCAGCACTCGAACGATGTCTGGCACGCTCGCATGTCGTTTTACCACATCAAAAGGCTTCCGCGGCATTGTGGCGATGCTCTCTGCCGATACGTATTTCATGAATTCATCCGTGATATCAAGCCCTAAGCCGACATGCTCAACTCCCACCAGCTTGGCGATATGATCGATATGGTTCACCAAATGCTCGACATCCGCGGTTTCATCTTGCTCCGAAACGAAGAAATTCACAGCATTCATGCCGATGACGCCGCCTGTAGCGGCAATCGCCTTGATTTGTTCGTCCGTCAGGTTGCGCATGGACGAGACCAGCGAACGGCAATTCGAATGCGAGGCGATAATCGGTTTTTTCGCAAACGTGATCACATCCCAAAAACCTTCGTCATTTAAGTGGCTGACGTCAATGATGATCCCGAGCTCCTCTGCCGCTTCAATCAGCTGCACCCCAAAATCCGTAATGCCGCTCGGACGTCCTTCCCGAACCGGTGTAAAATGGCTGCCGTCCCCCACAAAATTGCGCCTGCTCCATGTCAGGCCGAGAAAACGGATCCCAAGCTCATAAAAAACTCGCAGCATGGACAAATCGTTGTACAGCGGCTCAGCCCCTTCTAGGGAAAGGACAAAGCCAACTTTGCCCGCTTGTTGGGCAGTGAGCAAATCGTCTACATTTTTGCACACCATGATCTTGTCCGGCGATTCCGCCGCTTCTGCATGGAGAGCACTTACCTGCTGTAGCGCCTTGCGCAGACCCATTTCCGGCAAAAAGCTACTGTCCACAAAGAGCGCGGCGACAACTGCGCCTACGCCGCCTGCCTGGAAGTCAGGCAAAAAATCCGTTTCGATCACCTTCCGCTTCCCGCGTTCACGCTGGATGGACACATCCATCAGCAAATCAAAGTGACCATCAATGATCAGTGACATTTGTCATCGCTCCTGTTCGTACGTATCATGAATTCCTGTATGCAACACTGCTCATCGTTGCGGCAACCGCTCTGCGATGAAGCCGACCATCGCTTGCAAGCGGGCCACTCGCAGGGCAGGCTTACCAATCTGCAGCAGACCATGGCTTGCATTCGGGATACGCAAAAACTCCACGTCCCCGCCCTGCCTTTTGATGTGGGTATAAAATTGCTCAGCCTGTTCCATCGGGCAGCGCAAGTCTTGTTCGGCATGGATCAACAAAAGAGGCGTCTTGACTCGGCTCACATGCGCAAGCGGCGAGTGTCTCCACAGCGTTTCGACGTCTGTCTGTCCAGCGAATTCCTGCTCCATGAACGCTGGACATATGTCGCTCGTGCCAAACATGGAGATCCAGTTCGAGATGCAGCCTTCCGACACAGCGGCGAAAAACGCGTCGGTTTTCGTTAATAGCCAGTTCACCATAAACCCGCCGTAGCTGATTCCGTTTACCGCGATTCGACGCTCGTCAAGGAATGGATAGCGCCGGATCGCTTCCGCCAGCCCGTTCTGCAGGTCGAGATGATCCTTGCCTCCATAATCGCCATGTACCGCTTCAAAAAACGGCTTACCAAACCCAGAGCTACCACGCGGATTAAGATACACGACTGCGAAACCGTTTGCCGCAAACAGCTGCATCTGATGAAAATACGCATAGCCAAACATCGAATGCGGTCCGCCATGAATATCCAAAAGGACCGGATACTTTTGACCGGGCTCCATTTGGGTAGGCTTAAGCAAAAAGCCTTGAATGCCCCAGCCATCTTCCGAGGTATAGGAGAATTCCTCCGGCTGGGCTACAACCAGCTGTGCCATCAGCTCATCGTTGCAATCGTCAAGTCGTACTTCCTCTCCGTCTCCGCTTGTAACGGCAATCATACCGGGATGTGTAGCCGTCGAGTAAGCCAACGCAAGCCGATTGTCCCCGTCGTAGGAAAAATGAAAAATGGTGCGGTCCCCGTCGACCACAACCTTGGGAGCAGAGCCATCGTTGCTTGTTGCAAACCGGACGACTTCATTGCGACCCGCCCTTGTGCTCAAGGCGTACACCGCACTGCTGTCATGCGACCATTGCGGCGCCAACGGGTATCGAATATAACGCATATCCGTGAACGTGGCATCGCCGAACGAAAACGGGTACGCCGCAGATAAAGAGATTACCTCGCCCCCATCCGATCCCATTCGATACAGCGCTTTATGCTCAATGTCTGCAAAAAAAGCAATCCATTTGCCATCAGGTGAGTAGGTTGGAAGTTGTGCCTCTGTCCTATTAAAAAGGAGCTCCGGCTCGCCACCTGACGTCGATACCCGGAAAATTTGTCCGCCGTAGAGTGACACCCCGTCTCGATCACGATTGGCGGTAAAGGCAACGTATGCGCCGTCAGGAGAAATCGCTGGTTCACACACCGCATACGATCCGCGCGTCAACTGACGCCAATCTCCTGATGCCAGATGAATTGCCACCAGCTGCGGCTGCAATCCTTTTTGCAGACCGCTTCCGTCCAACTTGTAGTACGACCAGTCATACCGCTTCGGCCCATTGGCCCACGTACGGTTCTCTCGCTCAAGTTCTTCCTGCCAGGCTTTGCTCGACAGACCGGAGTCGATCAATTCGACTTCTCTACCGCTGGCAACCAGTACAAGCCCGTACAAATATTGTCCATCCGGCGACCAAAAAAGGGAGTGAATGCCATACCGAAAGCGCGTCAATCGTACTGCCTCGCCGCCTGCAAGCGAAAGCAGCCACGCTTGCGTACCATACTCCCGATCCGATACGAAAGCGATTTCATTGCTGTCGGGAGCCCAGACAGGTCCCCGATTGGTGTTGCCTGAAGTCGTTAGCACACGGCTTCCCTTTCCATCGACATCTGCTAGAAACAGCTGTGTCTCATAATCGTCTTCCCGTTCCCGCACGATCGTTTTTTCATAGATAACATGATTGCCATTTGGTGAGAGAGTCGGTCTGCTCGGCCATTGAAACTGGTAAAGGTCTTCTGCTGTCACGAGCCGCTTGGTTACACTCATGTCACTTGCCTCCTTTTTCGCTCGGTTTCGTTTGCCAATCGCTTTCTTGTTTTCCTAAAAAACATGTATCAAGACCAACCGAAAGAATTATATACTTCTTATTTTCGTCAAAAAGAACTAAACACTCCTTTTAATTTATACCATAATCATCCATGCTAATATATACTTTTTTTCTAATTTTCTGAATGAATTACGTTTCAAAAACACTCCGCCCTTCCATCAACAGGAAATCTGGCCCACATTGCTGAATTTGTACTTGTCTACATAAAAAGGAGGATTTTGCCCACATGCGTGAAGTGCGTTTTGAACAGGATTTGACCCGTTTTACCGTATACGAGTATGGAAATAAACAAGGGCCTCGCGTTGCTATCACCGCAGCGATCCACGGTGATGAACAGACTGCCATCCACACTGCCAATCTGTTGATGAAGGAGCTAGGCGACTTGACGGTCAATGGGTACGTCAAGGTCATACCGGTCTGCAACCCGCCTTCATTTCGCAACCGCACCCGGTTTTCCCCTTTCGATCATATCGATATGAACAGGATATTCCCTGGCAGCCCGGACGGCGGTCCTACGCATCAGCTCGCCCATGCCTTGTGGCAAGAAACCCGCGACGTCGATTATATCGTCGATCTGCATTGCGTTGGTAACGGTGGTGCTACCTACACGCTAGCCTTGTACAAAGAATTTCCTGAATTGCGCGAATTAGCGGAAGCCCTCGCGCTTCCCATCATCATCCAATCGAGCGGGACACGCGGTCAGCTGTTCGTGGAATCGTGCCATGCAGGACAAAAGGCGCTAATCATCGAGTTGCCAGCAGGTCAGCCAGGGGGAACGATCGATGTCGCAGCTGCCGAGGAATGCAGTCGCGCCGTCATTCGCTACCTGCATCACTTGGGTGTGCTTTCTGCCTCCGTCCCCGGCCACCCCGTCACGTTTTATGACGAAATTACAACGGTAGTCGCCCAAGAACCGGGCTTGTTCCTTCCTGCCGTAGAACCAGGCATCATTTGCGAGCGAGGGACTGCTCTAGGGACATGGAACGACACTCCTCTGCTCGCACCGTTCACCGGCGTGATTACGACGATCAGTCCTCCACGTTATTGCTTTACCGGAGAAAGTTTGGCAGGAATCGCTCCAATTGCAGGCGCTCAGTCGTCATAAAACAAGAAAAAAACCTTGATCAATCAAGGTTTTTTCTGTCTAGTTACGATCCGCTTAAAAACGCTCCATGTTGGCGCCCAATATATATCCATCCACCGGGGAGATGTAGTAGGTGGTCCCGTCACAGTTGAACTCATAAAATTGGCCATATACCGAGGAGCTTTCCAACGTTTTGGTCCCGACAAACTTGATAGATGCAACCGGCTTATCAAAGTACGGAGAGCTTTTCATATAAACCGTTGCCTCTTCTGGTGTCAGCTCAAAACCGCGTTCGGGGATGGGCTCAGATTCTTTGGCGTCTAAAATCCAGCGATCTCCGCTTTTCACAAGTGTGCTGATTTCATAATAGCCGCTGTTCAGTTCATTGGCGAACCACATGGTTTTCACCTTAATCCGTTCAGCGTTTTGTTCCAAAATCGCCGTTCGCGCATCAAAGGCGCCTTTATCATAATGAAACAAAAACAATTCGGTCAAGCCATTGCCAGCCGTGTAAAATTGCTGCAAGTTCTCCTGATCGATAAAGGAATCTGTCATGATGTTATGTAGTTTATTCCGGAACTCTTCAAATGTCAGATCCTCATCCTGCGCCTTCCCCAACATGGCAAAATACAGTCTGGAAATTTCCAAAAGACGGCTGGCAACAAATTCGACGCTTTTCTTCTCCTCGACAGGAGCTGGCATTGTTTGATCCTGCTGGATCGCTGCTGTAGCTGACTGTGCTGGCGGAACGTCGCTCTCTTTCGAACAACCGATCAAGAGGAACGCGACGATTCCGACCAAGGATACGAATTGTCTCATAGCTTCCTCCCAAGTATGCGATTCTTGGATAATATCATATTTTACGCATATTTGGGTTCAAAACCGGAAAATTAATGAGAATTGCCCATCTTTCCCCACTTCGGCGTTTGGACAACCTAGATAAACCCGTTGCTTTCGAATGAACCAAACCTGTTTCGGATCGGAGGGAATCGGAGGTGTTTGCGATGGCACTTAGAAAGGCGCACCCATCCACTTCAAGCTGATTGGAGGTACGCTCTGCCGGAAAGACACCGAGCTTGCGCCTTGACCTCTTATGAGGAGTTGAAGCATTTGATAAATCGAACAGTAGCCCAACATTACTAGCAACTTCCCTACTATCCATGCACACCCTCTTACAATGAAAGGGCCCCTCCCGGCTCTACGTCATGGACCGTGACTTCCGGCAGATCAGCGAGAAGCTGCGCTAGCTCGCTTGGACGGCCGGTCAAGAAATCAAGCACGCCGAAATGAGTTGGCATGACACGCTCCACATTGAGCAGGCGCACCGCCTTGGCCGCCTCGCGAGGAGACATCGTATACACATCCCCGATTGGTAGCAAGGCCAGCTTCGGCTCGTACAGCTCCGCGATCAAGGCCATATCACCAAAAACATTCGTATCCCCAGCATGATAGATGGTATAGCCGTTTTCAAAGGTAATGACAAAGCCCATGGGTTCGCCGCCATAGACGATCTGATCGCCATCCACATACGCCCCGGAATGATCAGCATGAACGGCAGTAACCGCGATTTCGCCCAGCTTCCGCGTACCTCCCTTGTTGATCGGCAGTACGGCAGAGAGGCCTTTTTTCTGGAGCAGAAACGCCAGCTCCCATCCCGCCACGACGGTTGCTCCCGTTTTCTCCGCAAGCCAAACAGCGTCTTCTGCATGATCGCGATGCGCGTGGGTTAGTAAAATGTAATCCGCATGCTCCATCGTTCGAACCTGTTCCGGACACACCGGATTGTTTTTCACCCACGGGTCAATCAACATCGTTTTGCCCCCCGGCGTTTCGATCTGGCATCCGCCAAAGCCGAGCCACGTGATGGTTCCTTGCGTCGTTACCATGTCGCTTGTGCCTCCTCCCGCTTTTCCTCCGCAAACACGTCCGCTGCTGCCGCTAACCCGTTCAAGGCAGCAGGAAAACCCGCGTAAATCGCCATTTGCATCATAATCTCCTTGATCTCTTCCTCCGTACAGCCAACCCGTCTCGCGCCATAAATGTGGACTTTCAGCTGCGGAATCGCATAGCCGAGCGCTGTCAAAGCAGCAACCGTCGCGATCTCACGCGTTTTCAAATCCAATCCGGGGCGACTGTAGACCGTGCCGAACGGGAATTCGACCAGCATCCGCTCAAAATCAGGCAAGATCGCCCGCAAATGATCGCGAGTGCGCGCTCCCGCTTCCCCGACGACCTGATTCATCGTTTCAAGTCCTCTTGCATAGATGCTCGTTTCCATCTTCATCGTGTACCGTCTCTCTTTCGTCATCGTCTTGCAAATACGCTTCGTAGTAATCGATCTTTTGACCGACCAATTCTATCAATGCAGCGATTTCGCGCTGCTGTTCGAGCAATGCTTGTTGATGGCTTTTCAAGATCGTCAACCGCTGCCTCACCGGCTCCTGCGGCATGTTCCCCGCCTCCAAACGCTGGAGAATGCACCCATCTTGGGTAAAGGCTGCCATGCTCTCCAGTGACAATCCTGTTTTCTTGAGTGCGGTCAGAAAGAGCAGAAACTGAATGTCCGCTTCGCTAAAAATTCTGACCCCGCCTGCCGTCCGCTTGATTTTGGGAAATAAGCCACTTCGTTCATAAAAACGTATCGTGTGCGCAGAAAGTCCGGTTCTTTCCGCAGCTTCTTTTATATTCATGTGTTGGAGCTCCTTTTGCCGTCGACTTGGACCTAGCTTACACCTTAGAGCTGTCTCTAAGTCAAGGGGTTGCGTTACAAAAGATCGGCTGTATTTTCGTTGCGGGCGACGTTGCCGGTTTGGTGCTCGGCGGTTCGGTCCAAGTAGTCGGGAAAATTACCGAAACCGTCACAGGCAGTACCTCAACCGGCACTTTCACCAAAGACATTGGAAATGGTGTGGAAAGGGCGACGAAATACGCCGGTAAATCATTGGGGGAAGCTGCAAGCGGAACTTGGGATATGGCTGCCGGGGCAGTGGCAATGGATCGCCAGCAATTCGAGGTTAGCTTCAAGAAGTTGACGGTTATTTTCGCTACGGCGACGGCAACACAGCTGTAGACAATCCTAACGTCGTTTGGACACAAAACAATACTGACTATCGGGTAAAGTAAAAACAATCACGGTCTGCCATTCCGATGGCAGGCTCTTTTTGCGTCTTGGTTGTAATCATGGTGTGAAATCGTATTATGGAGCGTGTCTGGCCTGGTTTCTTATCTAGTTCTAGCCAAACCAAGAGCTTTATGGTCCCAGAGTATATCTTCTACTGCTGATGCCAGATTGTCCTCACACGTAACAATTAGTATGACTTCTCCCTTTTTTCCTTTTTTAAGTTGAAGTTGCTTTTTGTTTCGTTTCAAAAGGTAAATGAACCAATTCAAGGAAACTCCTATAAGAAAGCCTAAGATTGCACCGGCAATTCCCCAGATAATTGGCCCTCCTTGCCACACGAACCCTTTACTAGCACCGATGGTACCAAGCAGAAAGGCAAAAACCATACCTTTATCAATAAATGTCAGTCCATCAGCTCGATGGATATTATCAAGAAGTCTCGGTTCTTTTTTACGCAAATCAAGCGGTACTGCGTAAATGGCTGTTATTCCCTTTTCCTCAAGTTCTGTAATGGCTATTTCAATAAATGTTGAATACTCAAATGTAGCAAAAATTTGCATCGTTATTTATCTCCAATTGTGATGTGATGCCCCACTGGTTGGTAATTTTCTATCAAGTATTGTCTTTGCGCATAATCGAACAGTTTGTTATTTTCTACGGTATTCGTATAGGCATCATAAATGGTAAAGAAATAATAAGAGGGGAAATACATTAACCATTGCTTATCGATGACCGATGAGGAGGTGGTCACATCTCCTAAGATTAAATAGTGTAACGCTAGGACTAGATTTGATTGCCATACGATTACAATCGTACTTAATAAAATAAATATAGCCAAAATAATGCGATGTAGGTACAGTTGGCCAACGCTGGGGATTCCCATAGACCAAACAACAGCTAGCCATGGTTTACGTTTATCGAGGTAATTGATTTCTAAAGCTCCGATGCTAAACGTATTAAAGCGTCCTTTTTCCCTTTGTGCCAGAAGATAAATTTTGTTCATATCAACAGCCGTTCGATAACTATCATAAATTGCAAATAAGTAAACAGGGATATAAAGTGACATGAATTTAGGATCCAATACATCTCTGGCTTCCTGGAATTGACCGTTAAATGTATAAATCATAGCCAAATTTAAGTGTATTTTCTGGTTAATAAACATCTCCCACAGAATCAGAGCATAACCACGCAAATATTTATTTAAGAGCAAATGTCCAAAGCCAGGAAAAGCCATTGACCAGCATGCTAAAGTAACTGGATTACGCTTATGCAGTTGCGTTGTTCCAAATATGCTGACGTGAGCTATGTAACGTCTGTTACGAAATTGATCTCTAAAATTATCCATAGTCTGCCCCTAGTTTGATAAATACCACGCAAGATTAGTATGTCTTTTTATTAAGATGGATATGCTTAAAATCGATGTGAATAATAAATGAAACAACCAAGATACTACATCTTGAAGAGAGCAAAGTGTAGTGGAGGGAGTATATGTCATTTCAGAAACCTCAGGTAAAGCCAACAAATATCGAATTTAGCTGTACGGAAATCGGGGGACTTTGGGGGATTTATTTCCAAGAAGGCATGGCGGTCTGTTTCCTTACCTACTTACTGCATCATCTTCAGGATGGGCAGATTGTTCCGTTGGCGGAAGAGGCGCTGAAAATATCGCAAGAACGAATAGAGAAAATCAAACAATTTTTTCTTGCTGAAAATTTCCCTATACCAGCAGGGTTTTCAGAAGGTGATGTGAATTTAGCTGCACCTCCGCTTTTACACGACACGTTTACCTTGAGTTTCATCTACATGATGAATCGGTTGGGAATGATTAACTACGCATTTACTGCTTCCAATAACGCTCGACTCGATGTGCTAGATTTTTTCAATGAATGCATGCATACGTCAACCGAGATGTTCGGTAAAGCAGTGCGAATGATGCTGGAGAAAGGCATTTATGACCGTCCGCCGAAAATGAACTACCCTAATAAAATCGAGTACGTCCAGAAAGTCTCTTTCCTAGACGGGATCATTGGCATGAAACGACCTCTCAATGCCTTAGAGTTATCCGAAATATTCTTCAATATTGAGCGTAACTACTTTTCGGTTATTCTCATGCTCGGGTTTGCACAGGTAATGGAAGATAAAACATTGAAAAATGTAATTCTCAGAGGCAAAAAAATTAGTGAACAACAAATAGAGTTATTTAACAGTCTACTGATGGATGAGGAGCTACTCGGAACGGTACCCGTAAGCATGGAAGTTACAGCATCCACTGTTTCTCCCTTTTCCGATAAGTTAATCATGTCAATGATCAATGTATTGAACTCGGTAGATATCCTCTTGATATCACGTGCCCTGTCGGTAACGATGCGAGCCGATCTCACCGCTCACTACACCAAAATCATCACTGATGTGATGGTTTACGCCAAAGATACGTATGATATTATGGTTGAACGAAAATGGCTCGAACAACCACCTCTTACGACGGATCGAAACCAGCTAATGAAATCCTAAGGAAAATGGCTCAGTAGCAAACAAGTAAAAACCCTTGCGATCAAGGGTTTTTCGTGTGTGCGTTCCTTTTCCTCAAAATAAGCAATTTTCGCTCTGTGTAAAATTCCGAATTTTACGAACAAATGGATAAAATCGGTTATTTGTGGTACCCAATTTCCTCTTAATATGAACCATTTTTTCGGCGCCATTTTGGAAAGAAACGTGTATGTCCCATTTGTCCTGATAAAATAATCGCCAACCATGGTTGGCTCAGATTGTCGAGAAACCCC
>NZ_RHHQ01000032.1 GCF_003710825.1 Brevibacillus fluminis
CCGTTAAGCCCTCCAGCGCCGATGGTACTTGTCCCGAAGGGGACTGGGAGAGTAGGACGTTGCCAGGCGGAGATTTTTTGTCTCCAAAAGTTTTTGTTCCTTGAAAACTGGATAACGCAAGTATTGCTAAGGATTAACATTGAAGTACAATTTGTACTGATCATGATGGATGAAAAACGTATGGAGAAGGAAGAAAAACGCTCCGCGTTTTCCGATGTGGTTAAGTTACAAAGGGCACACGGTGGATGCCTTGGCGCTAGGAGCCGACGAAGGACGCAGCGAACTGCGATAAGCCTCGGGGAGCGGTAAGCACGCTTTGATCCGGGGATCTCCGAATGGGGCAACCCACCATCCGTAATGGGATGGTATCCATATCTGAATACATAGGGTATGAGAAGGCACACCCGGTGAACTGAAACATCTAAGTAGCCGGAGGAAGAGAAAACAATAGTGATTCCGTCAGTAGTGGCGAGCGAACGCGGATTAGCCTAAACCGTAGGGTTTACCCTGCGGGGTTGTGGGGCGTCTCACATGGAGTTACAAAAGACACAGGTAGGCGAACAGTCTGGGAAGGCTGACCAAAGAGCGTGACAGTCGCGTATCCTAAACTTGTGTCTCTCCGAGACCAACCCCGAGTAGTGCGGGACACGTGAAATCCCGTATGAATCTGGCAGGACCATCTGCTAAGGCTAAATACTCCCTAGCGACCGATAGTGAACCAGTACCGTGAGGGAAAGGTGAAAAGCACCCCGGGAGGGGAGTGAAAGAGTACCTGAAACCGTGTGCTTACAAATAGTCGGAGCACTGTTTATGTGTGACGGCGTGCCTTTTGTAGAATGAACCGGCGAGTTACGGTAACGTGCGAGGTTAAGTCGAAGAGACGGAGCCGCAGCGAAAGCGAGTCTGAATAGGGCGCAAGTACGTTGCCGTAGACCCGAAACCGTGTGATCTAGCCATGTCCAGGGTGAAGGTAGGGTAACACCTACTGGAGGCCCGAACCCACGCACGTTGAAAAGTGCGGGGATGAGGTGTGGCTAGCGGTGAAATTCCAATCGAACTCGGAGATAGCTGGTTCTCCCCGAAATAGCTTTAGGGCTAGCCTCGGACTTAGAGTTTTGGAGGTAGAGCACTGATTGGGCTAGGGGCCCTCATCGGGTTACCGAACTCAGTCAAACTCCGAATGCCAAAAACTTATGTCCGGGAGTCAGACGGCGAGTGCTAAGATCCGTCGTCAAGAGGGAAACAGCCCAGACCATCAGCTAAGGTCCCCAAGTGTATGTTAAGTGGGAAACGATGTGGAGTTGCCCAGACAACCAGGATGTTGGCTTAGAAGCAGCCACCATTTAAAGAGTGCGTAATAGCTCACTGGTCGAGTGACTCTGCGCGGAAAATGTAACGGGGCTAAACATACCACCGAAGCTATGGCAGTCCTAACGGACTGGGTAGGGGAGCGTTCCAAGCAGCAGTGAAGCCGTACTGGAAAGAGCGGTGGAGCGCTTGGAAGTGAGAATGCCGGTGTAAGTAGCGAAAAGACAAGTGAGAATCTTGTCCACCGAAAGCCTAAGGGTTCCTGGGGAAGGCTCGTCCTCCCAGGGTTAGTCGGGACCTAAGCTGAGGCCGAAAGGCGTAGGCGATGGACAACTGGTTGATATTCCAGTACCACCGTGATTGCGTTTGAGCGATGGCGTGACGCAGGAGGATAGGGTGAGCGGCCTATTGGATGGCCGTCTAAGCAGTAAGCCTGATGTGTAGGCAAATCCGCACATCGTAAGGGCAAGCTGTGATGGCGAGGGAAATTATAGTACCGAAGTCCCTGATTTCACACTGCCAAGAAAAGCGTCTAGTGAGCAATCTGGTGCCCGTACCGCAAACCGACACAGGTAGGCGAGGAGAGAATCCTAAGGTGCGCGGGATAACTCTTGCTAAGGAACTCGGCAAAATGGCCCCGTAACTTCGGGAGAAGGGGCGCCTCGGTAGGGTTAATAGCCCGAGGGGGCCGCAGTGAAAAGGCCCAAGCGACTGTTTAGCAAAAACACAGGTCTCTGCGAAGCCGCAAGGCGAAGTATAGGGGCTGACGCCTGCCCGGTGCTGGAAGGTTAAGGGGATGGGTTAGCGCAAGCGAAGCTTTGAACCGAAGCCCCAGTAAACGGCGGCCGTAACTATAACGGTCCTAAGGTAGCGAAATTCCTTGTCGGGTAAGTTCCGACCCGCACGAAAGGCGTAACGACTTGGGCGCTGTCTCGGCAAGAGACCCGGTGAAATCATAATACCTGTGAAGATGCAGGTTACCCGCGACAAGACGGAAAGACCCCATGGAGCTTTACTGTAGCCTGGTATTGGAACTTTGTGCATCATGTACAGGATAGGTGGGAAGCTGAGAAGCAGGGGCGCCAGCCTCTGTGGAGCTGTCGGTGGGATACCACCCTTGATGTACGGAGTTTCTAACTCGGCACCCTTATCGGGTGCGAGGACCATGCCAGGTGGGCAGTTTGACTGGGGCGGTCGCCTCCTAAAAAGTAACGGAGGCGCCCAAAGGTTCCCTCAGAATGGTCGGAAATCATTCGTAGAGTGTAAAGGCACAAGGGAGCTTGACTGCGAGACCTACAAGTCGAGCAGGGACGAAAGTCGGGCTTAGTGATCCGGTGGTTCCGCATGGAAGGGCCATCGCTCAACGGATAAAAGCTACCCTGGGGATAACAGGCTTATCTCCCCCAAGAGTCCACATCGACGGGGAGGTTTGGCACCTCGATGTCGGCTCATCGCATCCTGGGGCTGAAGTAGGTCCCAAGGGTTGGGCTGTTCGCCCATTAAAGCGGTACGCGAGCTGGGTTCAGAACGTCGTGAGACAGTTCGGTCCCTATCTGTCGCGGGCGTAGGAAATTTGAAAGGAGCTGCCCTTAGTACGAGAGGACCGGGGTGGACATACCGCTGGTGCACCAGTTGTTCCGCCAGGAGCACAGCTGGGTAGCTATGTATGGACGGGATAAGCGCTGAAAGCATCTAAGCGTGAAGCCCCCCTTGAGATGAGATTTCCCACAGAGTTAATCTGGTAAGACCCCTCATAGACGATGAGGTTGATAGGTTCGGTGTGGAAGCGCGGTAACGCGTGGAGCTGACGAATACTAATCGGTCGAGGGCTTATCCACAACAATCCATAGCAATGACTTGCGTATTC
>NZ_RHHQ01000033.1 GCF_003710825.1 Brevibacillus fluminis
GCGCCATCATTTTGACGGCAGCTTCGCTCAGCTTTTTGGGCCTTGGTGCGCAGGCGCCAACACCGGAATGGGGATTGATGATCAGCACCGGACGTAACTTTTTCCTGACCAGCTGGTGGTATGTCACGTTCCCAGGCCTGTTCATTTTGGTGACGGTCATGGCATTTAACTTTTTGGGTGACGGATTGCGGGATTATCTCGATCCGAAAACCAGAGACCAGTGAGAAGGGGGAGGACGAAATGAAGCAATTGCTGAACATGGAAGACGTCCAGGTGCGCATCAAGACGCACACCCAGGAGATCACGGCTCTGGATTTGGAGCATTTGACGCTTCATGAGGGTGAGTTGGTTGCGCTGGTCGGGGAAACCGGCTCTGGCAAATCGATGACAGCATCCTCGATTATGCAGCTGTTTCCGACGCAAAAGGCGTACATCGGCAGCGGGCGTATTGTGTTTGAAGGAACTGATCTGTTGACATGCTCGCGCAAGCAGCTTGACCACATTCGCGGCAAAGAGATCACGATGATTTTCCAGGACCCGATGAGCTCGCTCAACCCGGTGTTCCGTATCGGCGACCCGATTATCGATGTCATCCGCACGCATACCGGCGTTTCGACCAAAGAAGCGCGTGAACGCGCAATTCAGGCGCTGAAATTCGTTGGGCTGCCCGATCCAGCCCGGATGCTGAACCGCTATCCGCACGAGCTGAGCGGTGGGCAGCGGCAGCGCGTCATGATCGCGATGGCGATGGTGTGCGAGCCGAAGCTGCTGATCGCCGATGAGCCAACGACCGCCTTGGATGTAACGATTCAATCACAAATCCTTTATCTAATCGATAAGCTTAAGAAGGAAAAAGGCACGTCCGTGCTGTTCATCACGCACAATCTGGGTGTTGTCGCCAAGATGGCGGACCGCATCGCCGTCATGTATGCGGGGCGGATCGTGGAGACGGGTCGGACGCAGGACGTATTCCGCTCGCCGCGCCATCCGTACACACGCATGCTGCTGGACGCGATTCCGCGTATCAGTGAAGAGCGCGACCGACTGCCGGTAATCAGCGGACGGGTGCTGAGCCCGACGGAGGTAGGGGGCGGCTGCCGCTTTGCCAACCGTTGTCCGCGCGTGACCGACCAATGCGGACAAGCGGTGCCACCGCTTGCAACCGTCGGCGATTGGCATGAAGCAGCTTGTTTTGAACCGCTGGAAGAAGCGAGGTGAAAGGAAATCGATGACGACACCGATTTTGGAAGTGGAACAACTGAGCAAGTTTTTTACCGTTCGCACAGGCTGGCTGGGCGATAAGCAGACGGTGCATGCCGTCGATGATGTCAGCTTCTCGCTGCAACCCGGCGAATGCTTTGGTCTGGTCGGCGAGTCGGGCTGTGGCAAGAGCACCTTGTCCCGCACGCTGCTGCAGCTGTATCGCCCCACCGCGGGGACGGTTCGCTTTGAAGGACAAGACCTGTTTTCGATGGGCAAGCGGGAGGCGCGTGAAAACAGCAAGCATATCCAGATGGTGTTTCAGGACCCATTCTGGTCCATCAACCCGAAGATGAAGATCGGCGCCATCGTAGAGGAACCGCTCGTCACCCATACCAAGCTGTCCAAAGCGGAGCGTGAGGCGAAGGTCCGCGAGCTGCTTGAGCAGGTAGGACTGCCGGCCGATTTCGCCAAACGGTTCCCACACCAGCTAAGTGGTGGGCAACGGCAGCGCATCGGCATCGCGCGGGCGATCGCGCTTGATCCGCGCATGGTCATCCTCGATGAGCCGACATCGGCGCTCGACATGTCCGTGCAGGCGCAGATTCTCAATCTGCTGAAAGACCTGCAGGAGCAAAAAAACCTAACATATTTGCTTGTCTCCCATGATTTAAGCGTGATTAAACACATGTGCACCCGGATGGCGGTCATGTATCTGGGGCAAATCGTTGAAATGGGCGATGCGGCATCGATTTTCAATAATCCACTGCACCCGTATACACAGCTGCTGCTACAGTCGCTGCCGAGCATTGATGAAACCGAGTTTGCGCTCTCCTTTTTCGAAGGGGAGATGCCCAAGGCGGTGAATCCGCCAGCAGGCTGCCGTTTTGCTACGCGTTGTCCACATGGCATGGACACTTGTCAAACGACACCGCAGCAGCTGCTGGAAGTGAAGCCGGGACATTGGGTTCGCTGTGCCGTTGCTGCAATGCATCGATAAAATGCGCTCGCTGTCCGGAATTGGGGTAGGGAGCGTAACCGCGTCAGCCGCGATCGCTAGCCTCCCGAATTTTCCGCTTGTCGCAGCCTGTAAATTTTAATCGCGATTGATAGTTCTTCTAAAAAATCATTACTGGAGCATTTTGCGCCGATCAGTTCTTGGACTTTGGTTACTCTGTAGCGAATGGTGTTGTCATGGAGGAACAAGTCTTTTGATGTTTTGCGATAATCCCGGCCATTTTCAATAAAGCAAATCATGGTTTCCAACAGGTTCGGTTGGTTCGACTTTTTGTCAAATTCCAAAATGGGTCCGAGTATATCGATATAAAAGCTCTCCAACTCTCCATGTCCGTGAAACAGCTCTAACAATCGGACGATGCCGAGGTTGTCGTAATAAATCGTATGTGACTTTTTGATGTTTTTGGAATTCACCGCAGTGATCGCTTGATTAATGGCCGTTCCACAATCGAGCAGGTTGTTGGTGCGGCTCACCCCGATCACGCAATCGTCATAGTAGTCTGAAATCGTTTCGATCACATAATCGATTTTCTCTTGAGGCGATTGCGTCTTGGCGATCGCGTAGCTGATGATAAGCAAAAGACCGCCCTTGTATTCAAGTGCAGACATATAGGGATTGCGATTGATGGTGCCGAGAATGGCTGCATTCGATTTTGCTGACCGATTCGCAGGCTTACAGTAGATAACGGTGACATGACTTTTAAATTGGGGATTAATCTCCTGGATCATTTTCGCTTTTTGCCATTCATCCAGGTGACCACTGGTAAGAGCGGTAATTTTATTTTCCATGACGATCGTTTGCTGATCGAAGATGATTAATTGCATGATCCCGGAAATCATATCGGCATAGGGGACATATTTATCAACCATGATGACCGGAAACCTAGATTGGTCGCAAAAGTCTCGTATTTCATCAGGAATACCACTGACATATGCGTCAATCAGACATAAACCGCTTCCGCCTGTCCGTAATGATGTTTGTAAAAATTCGTACATGTCGGACGTGCTTTTTCCTGCAAAATAAAAGCTCGATAGAAAGAAATACCCATCAAATGAAAAAGCATGATCAATTTCAGAAGATGGGTTGTCTGAAATGGAGACGCCTTTAATGACATTATCCAATCCATTTGCGCCTGCAAGAATCCTCGCTTCTTTAAAGGGGGCGAGGGTTAAAGCGTCGTTAACCGTCACAGCCATGGATGATCCCTCGCAATGCTTTTTCTTTTTTGAACCTTTCGAAAATTGTACTATACGGTAATCCGTAACGTCTATGGAAAGGCGATGAGAAATCAAGCGTTGGATCAACTGTTTTCGCTCCCGATCCACCCCGTAAACACAGCACCGCCGGTCCTGCTACCATTGGAAGCAATGAGATCGCCGTTGTGCCCTCTCAAAATCCGACGGGCAATCGTAAGGCCGAGTCCGGTCCCTCCATTCTCAGGATTCCTCGAATCGTCCCCTCGGTAAAACGCCTTAAAAATGTGGGGCAATAGGTCCTCGGGAATTCCCGGACCGGTATCTTCAATCGTGAAGACGATTCGCGATGGTTCTTCATGCAGGCGTACCGTAATTGTACCGCCTGCTGGAGTATGACGGATCGCATTATCGAGCAGATTGCTAATCGCGCGACTTAACAAATGGGCGTCGCCTTGAAGATTTCGGCAACCAGCAGGAGCAGGCGCTTCGTACATCAACTCCGTTCCTTTTTCTTTGGCAACTGGTATGTAATCCGCCACGATATCAGAGAACAGCTCCCCGATATTTACGGGCTCCGGATGCAAAATTTGCTCCATATACGCCATCCTGCTGTAGGAAAAAAGATCGGACACCAGCCGCTCCAGTTGATCGGCCTTTTTGGTACAGATGGCAACATATTTCGCAGCATTCCCCGGGGTGTCTGCCACACTACGCTCCAGCCGCATGATAGATCCACGCAAAACAAATAACGGCGTTCGTAAGTCATGAGCAATCGAACTAATGAAGAAGCGCCGTTCTTCCTCCATTTCAGACTGCCGAAGCAACGATTCCCGCAAACCTTTACCCATGGCTTCAAAGGCGGACCGCACATCCGCCACCTCCAATACGGTTGACTGAGGAAGGTGAAAATCAAGATCGCCGCTGGCAATCCGTCTTGCGGCGACTCTCATTGCCTCTAAAGGTTTCACCACAACACGGCCCATCTGCCAGCCTATAAACAGGATGGCACTTAATCCGGCGATGAGAGCGAGCACGGTTGCGAGTCCGCTCTTTTTCTCCGGCGCGTAGAAAAGCGCATTCCCCAGAATTTTCCCATGTTCAACGATGCTGATCTGCCGATACGCGGAAGCTGTATTTGCTTCAGAAGAGATGGAATGATAGATTTCACGGTCCAATGAATCAAGCAGAACGACTCCCACCTGCGAAGAAGCGGTCATTTTCCCAAGAGATGCTTGCCAAACTGGATCATGCCAGTCTGTAACTTTCGTATTGCTGACTTTTTGAATGACGGCCTGTAATGCAGCCTGCTGCTTAGAATGATTGGAGTTCTCCAATACATAGCGATCGAAAATATTCGGAATTTCGTAGATCAAACGAGGGAGAAGGAGAACAATCAGCATTCCGATCGTCATCCATACGCGGATGCGGAGAGCTTTCATCTTCGCACCCCTTCGAATCGGTAGCCAACGCCCCAAACATTCGTAATATAGGCAGGTTTTCTCGGGTTTTCTTCGATTTTTTCGCGAATTCTACCGATTTGAACGATGACCGAGTGCTTGTCTCCGACTCCTTCCCAGAATCGCTGAAGAAGTTGCTCGTAGGTAAATACTTGACGCGGGTATGCCGCAAGCAGACTAAGAATCTCGAATTCCTTTGGCGTCATTGGTACCGGCAGGCCGTCTACTTTTGCTTCAAATGCTTTTGCATTCAGGACGAGTCTGCCAAAGTCAAGCTCAAGGGTAGGAGCGTTTTCCTTTCTACCGTACCGTCGGAGGACGGCTTTAATTCGGGCAATGACTTCCTCGGGTGTTGCCGATTTCACAATATAATCGTCGCCTCCCAAGCTGAGGCCCCTTATTTTATCGACATCCTCACCCCGTGCACTAAGAAAAAGGATGGGCGTATCCATTGATTTGCGAAGCTTTCGGCAAAACTCCAAGCCGCTCTGGCCAGGCATCATCACATCAAGCAGCAGGCAATCGATTCGGTTCCCATGGCGGTTCAACACATCCATCGCTTGTTCCGCGTTATACGCTTCAAATACTTCAAACTGTTCGTCCTCCAGATAATCCCGCATCATTTCCACGACTTCTTTATCATCGTCAACGACCAATACCGAACGGTTTCTGTACACGAGGTGCTCCCTCCTTACAAGATGTAACAGATTTGGCAACATTGTAGCATATTTGATTCCGGTCCTGTTCCGATTGATCGGAATGTTAGGGGTTGGTGACTGCTTTGTGACTATTTTGCACAGTCGTTTGTGAGAGGGTACCGCTATTGTGAGAATTGTTGGTCGTTCAAATCATGTGAGGGAGGTCAGATATGCAGGTCGGACGATTGCTTTATAAAGGGCTGGCATGGATTTTTTTAAGCTGCATTGTACTGCAAGTGTTCATTGCCGGCTTGGCGATTTTTTCCAACCCCGTAAACTGGGTATTGCATCAATCATTCGTCAAGATTTTTGCCTTTGTTCCATTAGTCATGTTTCTGCTGACGTTTATCGGCGGTATCAAGGGACGCGATCGGTGGATCAGTCTTGGGTTATTTTTGCTGATCGTGTTTCAGTTTTTGACGATTCAAGTATTCTCGTCGGTATTTGTACTTGCGTCGCTTCATCCAGTTATCGCCTTGCTGCTGTTTTGGGGCTCTGTCATAACGGTAAGAAACCATTCTGTAGGAAACTAAATTAGGGCTGGGAGGAATGTCCATGAAAAGGCATGTAGACGGAAAACTCACACTCGTGACCGGGGGGAGCGGAGGAATCGGGAGCGCGATCGCCATTCGCCTTGCATCGGAAGGAGCGAACGTCGCGGTCCACTATTTGCGGAATCGGGAAGGCGCCGATGAAACGGTTCGAGCCATTCGTGAGGCGGGAGGGCAGGCTGAAGCCTTCCAAGCCGATCTTTCCGATCTTGGGCAGATCGACTCGTTAGTAAAGCAAGTTCAATCGTCATTTGGCGCGTCGGTGGACATCTTGGTTAATAATGCGGGACAAATGAGCGGTCGTTCTTCCTTAACGGAGATGACGGAGGACTATTACGATCAAACGATGGCGATTAATTTCAAATCATGCGTGTTCGTAAGCAAAGCCGTCCTACCCGCTATGTTGGAAAAAGGAAGGGGACATATTGTCAATATTGCCTCACTTGCTGCCCACAACGGTGGCGGGTCGGGAATCGCGATCTATGCAGCGGCCAAAAATGCAATGCTCGCTTTTACTAAAAATATGGCAAAAGAATATGCCGATAAAGGAATTCGGGTGAATGCCATTTGTCCCGGTGTCATCGCCAATACTTCGAACGATCGATTCAAAACCGAAGAAATCCGCAAATCAATTATCGCCGGTATTCCCCTTCAACGCGAGGGGCTACCGGAAGATGTGGCAAACGGCGTGCTTTTTCTGGTATCCGATCTTTCCGCATTCATAACTGGTGAGACGCTGGAGATTAACGGCGGTATGTCTATGCGCTAGCCCGAAAAACAAACAGAAAGGAGATCGATTCACGATGGAATCTGCTTTGAATCCCCAATGGATCAAGCTTGTACAAAATCAGCACCCCGAGAAGCTGTTACCCTTTGCACGACATCTCGATGATAACGCTTTGGCGGCCATATACGGCATGGATGCGAATACTTACCTGACCATTAAAAGCCTGTTGGCTCAGCAGGTGAGAGACACTGCGCAGCAATTGCTGGAGGATCAGGAATTTGCCGATCGGGTCGACCATTTGCCGTTTAAGGCTGACCAAACGGTTATCGGTGTAGGCGAGAGCACCACAGACGACCTGCTTTCTTGGTTTGAGATCCTTCGCCATCTGCTGGAGCTGCAAAGGCCGCAGGACCGAATACGCCTGATCAATGAAGGAGTTTCTGGTCATACCTCAACACAAGTCCTTGGACGGTTCAGCGGCATAGCTGCAAGGCAGCCGGATTGGATTCTTTTCATGATCGGAAGCAACGATGCATTGCGCGTCGGTCCGGATTCAACCAAAACGCAAGTCAGCCTGGAGGAGACAGCTCGAAACGTAACAGAGATTCGGCGTATTGCCGCAACCCGGACAAAGTCGTGGCGGGTTTGGATGACCCCGCCGACCATCGACGAAGAACGAATGGCCGCATTTCCATTTTTTCAACAAGCACAGATAAGCTGGAGGAATGCCGACATCCTCGCGATCGGCGAAATGATCCGGCATTTGTCTGATCTGGTGATTGACGTGCAAACGCGATTCGGGAGACAGGCGCCAGCGGCATTCATAGGAATGGATGGAGTTCACCCGACAATCGCAGGGCATAAGGCGATTGTGACCCTGCTTGTCGAAGAGCTTACGGGAGGAAAAGCGGGTTGAAGGGATAGGTGGCAACTTTTCTTTCCATTTGGCAATAATTCGTTCCGTTTTCTTCCCGCTTAATCGTGAAACTCCTTATCAACTTCCAGTTTTACCCTCTGGCACACCTCATGCATGAATACGCTTTCAAAACGAATTCATGAGGTGATTCTTGCATGAATAACAACCCAACCATAAACACGCAGAAAAAACAGGGACGATCCACGACGGCGATCCATGCTGGCTATCATTCCGATCCGCAAACAGGCTCATTGGCCACACCCATTTATCAAACCTCGACGTTTGTTTTTTCCTCCACAGAAGAAGGGGCTAGGCGATTTGCCGGGGAAGAAGCGGGTTACATTTATTCGCGTCTGGGAAATCCGACGGTCACTGTCTTGGAAGAGAAGATCGCTGCCTTGGAAAAGGCAGAAGCTGGTCTTGCATTTGCATCGGGAATGGCAGCTGTTTCCGCTGTTCTCATGGCAATGGTGAAAACGGGCGACCATATCCTTGGGACGAAAGGTTTGTATGGCTGCACCTATGGACTGCTGAATCTAATGAAAGACCGCTTTCAAGTCGATTACTCCCTCTGCAACATGACCGATGAGGCTTCTATTCGTCAGATGCTTCGGCCAACGACTCGTGTGATTTATGTGGAAACGCCGATTAACCCGACCATGGAGTTAGTCGACTTGAAGCTGGTCGCAAAAATTGCCAAAGAGGTTGGCGCCTGTGTCGTAGTGGATAACACATTTATGTCGCCCTATTTACAGCGACCGATTGAGCAAGGATGTGACATTGTCATCCATAGCGCGACCAAGTTTATCGGTGGACATGGTGACGTCATTGCCGGTGTTGCTGCCGGTCCGAAAGCAATCATGGATACGATTCGCATGACCTCCCAGAAAGATATTGGGGGCATTCTGGCGCCATTTGATGCGTATTTGTTGATTCGCGGGCTAAAGACGCTCGGCGTGCGTATGGATCGTCATTGCGAAAACGGCCAAAAAGTGGCTGAATTTTTACACAAACATCCGAAAGTGGCAATCGTTCATTACCCCGGTTTGCCCCAGTTTCCCCAATACGAATTGGCCTGCAGGCAAATGGATGGCTTTGGGGGCTTGCTCGCTTTTGAGCTGAAAGGCGGCATGGAAGCGGGGATTCGCATGATGAACAATGTAAGCTTGTGTAAACGAGCCGTCAGCCTTGGTGATGTGGACTCACTCATACAGCACCCTGCTTCGATGACTCACTCGGTCATCCCTCCAGAAGAGCGAGAGAAGATGGGGATCTCGGATGGACTGATTCGCTTGTCCGTCGGGATCGAGGACGTGGAAGATATTTTGGATGATTTGGAAACAGCTCTTTCTTTTGCTTAATCTAGGCCAGCCCGTGTGTTTCGCACCGGGCTTTTTTTTGTCCCGTATACATGCAACCGCAATTCCGCCAAAAAGCTTGGCGCAGACAGGTTTTCTCATTATGATGAAAACAGAAGATAGAACGTGTGACGGGTGAGGTGGATTGCGTTGACGGGTACTACCTTGGAGATCAAAGGCATAAACCGGGTGGGAATTACCCATGAGGTAATCGCATGTCTTGCCGCCAACCAGCTTGACATCATCGGAATGGAAGTAAAGCCCCACTATATTTATGTGAAAATCCCCCCGGTATCTACGGAACAGATCAAGTCGATTATTGGTATGATCAAACAGGTGAAGGGTATCGAACGGGCAAAGACAATTCCTTCTCTCCCAGCAGAAGAGCGTGAAAATCGCATCCATACGATATTGACTACCGTTTCGGAAGGAATTCTCTTATTGGACGATCAGTTGCGCGTCACCACGATAAATCGGGCTGCCCAAGCGATGCTGAAGATGGAGCCTGCACAGCTTTTGCATGAGTCCATCGAAAAATTGTGGGGGGAATCAACGAGCGAGATTAAGCGGTGTCTGGACGAAGCGCTTGAACTGCCCAGCGTTCAAGTGAGTCTCTTGACAGGGCAAAAAAAACGCATGACCTACATCTGCAGCTACCATCCCATCATCCCCGCTGAAAACAGCGAGCGCCAAGGCGTCGTGGTTGTGCTTCGGGACAATAAGCAGATCCAGGAATTGCTGTCCACCGTTCAGCGAAACGATTGGTTTTCTTTTGATGAAATCGTTCAACAGAGCGACAATATGCGAAAGTGCATTGAGACCGCAAAACGAGTTGCCAAAAGCGAAGCAACCGTCTTTTTGCAGGGAGAGAGCGGGACAGGCAAAGAGCTGTTTGCCAGAGCGATTCATTTTGAAAGCAATCGTGCTGCCGGCCCTTTTGTCCCGATTAACTGTGCGGCCATTCCCGATGCCCTGTTGGAAAGCGAGCTCTTTGGGTATGAGCCGGGTGCGTTTACGGGGGCGTTAAAAGGAGGAAAGCAGGGACTGTTTGAAGTTGCCCAAAGCGGAACACTTTTTCTGGATGAAATCGGTGACATTCCTCTTCATTTGCAAGCAAAGCTCCTGCGAGTCTTAGAAGAGCGAAAAGTCCGCAGAGTGGGCGGGAGCAAAGCGCTGCCGATCGACGTAAGAATTATTGCAGCCACCAATCGAAATCTGGCTGACATGACGAGCAAAGGGCTCTTTCGCGAGGATTTATATTATCGCTTGCACGTCATTCCGATCGTCATTCCTCCGCTGCGCGAACGCAAAAGTGACATCCCGATGCTTGCTCAATTTTTCATCCAAAAAGTATGCCGAGCCACGAATCAACCAATGCTCTCCCTCGCTCATTCGGCCATTCGTGCCCTGCAAGCTCACAATTGGCCAGGTAACGTGCGCGAGCTGCAAAATGTGATGGAACGTACGGTGTATCTTTGTCCCGGCAATCCTGGCAATGAGATTCAAGCGCAGAACTTGTATGTGGATATGCAGCAGGATTCACCAGGGGAGGAATCACGATCTCCTCTGTCGTCATCCAAGCTGCTCAAAGAACAAATGGATGCGTATGAAAAAACCTTACTGATTCGTGCCTTGAAAGAGCATCCCTCGATTCGGCAAGCTGCGGCTTATTTAGGGATCAGCCATACGGCCGTCCTGCAAAAAATGAAAAAGCACGGGTTATGAAAGAAGAGGCGGGAACACGCCTCTTGAACCCGGAACAATGGGCAAAAGTGAATGCCTCTATTAGTGATTGGGAAGCCCTACGCTTGTTGCTCGCGGAAGGGATTCAGAAAGGTGAATTCATTGAAGTCAATACAATGCTCGCCATAAAGCTGATCGTAGATGCTACAAGTTCCGTATATGATCAACGTTTTTATATGGAGAATAAGATTACCTTGCAAGAAGCACTCACGACAATCGTAGACGTAATATTGTTCGGCTTAGTGAAAAATAAATCATAAAAAAGGTTCGGAACGGACAACTCTCTTATGAACCACAGAATAATCAATAGGTAAAAGAACCAGCTCCGGATCACACATGTGTCCGGAGCTGTTGCATTGTATCTGAAAAATAAGCAAGTGCAGGAAACCGCTGGCCAAGTGGATCTCATTTTGAAAGAGATGCAAATGCCGACGGGAGTTACGTATACCTTTGGCGGGATTTCGGAACAGGTGAAGCTATGTTTCTAACGCTTCTTGTAGTTTTTCTCCTAGCATACCAAAACCATCTCTTATCTGAAACTTTATCTTGCTAAACAAGTGCAATACTACCGTGCTAGCTGGCAAACTTGCGTTTTATGTTCTTGTGGTGTACAAATAAGAAAAATATAAATAAGGAGGTTATGGAGATGAATAATATTGACCGAGAAAACCAGTAGCGGTTTTCAAATTCCATTCGGCGCACTCTAAAATTTCTGAAAATTCACCGTATTCACTCTCCTTTCATCTAAGTTTCATGCCTGTTCTTCTCTGCAGGTAAGCTTTTTCAGTTACAAAAATAAGTTGCATTTCTTTACAGCTATCAAACAAATGTCTCCCTAGACGGAAAAAGTAGTTATGTAGTAATGCGGGAGAGGTTGTTACAAATATTTTACGACCATTCAAACTAGAAAAGGGGAAATCGATTTATGTTTAAAAACACACGTAACCGCACGGCGTATCTTACGTTTGTTTGCTTGTTAGTAATCTCTCTGATTGGCTGTAGCTCAGCTCCAACACCATCAAGCAATGAAGGAGGTAAGAGTAGCAGTTCAGAGCCACAAAAAGGCGGGACACTTACGATAGCAGAGACAGCGGAGCCTGATACCTTGGATGCACAGAAAACGTTTATGTCGCAAGGTGATTTTGTTTCAGGCTTCATGGGAGGATCACTTCTCACCTTTGATCCTCAAACAAATGAACTGAAACCCTATCTGGCTGAATCCTATACAATCTCCGAGGATGGGAAGACAGTAACATTTAAAATTCGTACGGGTGTGAAGTTTCACGACGGTACACCGTTAAATGCGGCAGCTTTCAAGGCAAGCTATGAACGCGCACTGGCAAAAGAAACGGCTTCACCTATAACGGCGTCAAATTTACCATCTGTAAAGTCCCTTTCTGCTCCTGATGACACAACTCTGATCTTTCATCTGGAAAAGCCGGCAGCTCCACTTCTTCCCCACTTGACGTACCAGGGGTATATGCAGCCTCTTTCCATGGAAGCAATCAAAAAGTTTGGAAAAGAGTATGGCAGAAATCCCGTGGGAGTCGGCCCCTGGAAGTTTGAAAGCTGGAAGACCGGCGAATCAGTTTCCATGGTACGGAACGAAGAATTTAACTGGGCACTTCCCTATGCGGAAAATAAGGGAGCTCCCAGACCTGACAAGCTTGTAATCAAGTTCATTAAAGACAACCAGACTATGCTGGCTGCATTGGATAGCGGAGCAGTCGACATAGCCACTGTACGGGGCAAAGATATAAAAAAATATAAGAACAACGACAAATTTACCGTCCTCGAGGGAACGGAACCTGTGATGAAATGCATTTCGATGAACGTAGAAAACGAGTTCCTGAAGGATGTTAATGTACGTAAAGCGATCAATCTGGCAATAAACAAGGAAGCACTTATTCAAGCTGATTTACAGGGTGAAGGGGTGCCTGTTTATGGTCCAATCCCTTCTATGATGTTTGGATACGATCCAGCAGTTGAACAATACGGGTATAAATACAGCGTAGAAGAAGCGAAAAAGATGCTGGAGGCGGCTGGATGGAAGGAAAATGCGCAGGGAATCAGAGAAAAAGGTGGAAAAACACTTAGTCTTTCCCTGATGATATCAGATGCGAAACCTGGCAATCAGTTAGTTCAGAGCATGTTAAAAGAAATTGGCATAGATGTGCAAATGAAAATGGTAGAAACTGCCGCTTTCTTCGAAGAAGAAATGAAAGGCACATACGATTTGGCAATGGATGAATACGGTGACGTTGACCCTGATATTCTATTTTTGATGATGCACTCCAGCCAAATTGGAGTAGTCAATCCAGGGCGAATTAACAATAAAGAGATTGATACCCTGTTAGAAAAGGGACGTATGACAAGGAACGAAGAGGATAGAAAGAAAATCTATACAGACATTCAGAAAGTAACTGTTGAGCAAGCCTTTATGGTCCCGCTTTATACATCAAAAGTATTCAAGGTCGTAAACAACCGTGTTCAAGGGGCAAAGCAAAATCCGATGGCTAAGTTATCCGTGTACGATATGTGGATTAAACAATAATTCACGAACGTCGTTGGTATGTAACTTCAAGTCCGTCTTTTTCTTTATTACTGTATTTTAAAAATGGAAAATAAAGGATGATGGAAATGAATACCCACAATTGGGCACAACCTTTTGAAGAATACGCTCAGAATCTTCTGATAAAATCCAAAACACCCGGAGCGATTGTCGCACTCGCCAAAGAAGGAGAACTTGTTTATTATCAAACATTTGGCTATAGCAATGTAGAAAACAAAACAGCAATGAAGTTGGACACCGTTTTTGGTCTGGCATCCGTTACCAAGTCGTTTGCCTGTGCAACCATTATGCATCTTCAGGAACAGGGGAAGCTATCTGTTCACGATCCAGTAGTGAAGTATTTGCCGGAATTTCGTACTCCTGATGAAGAGAAAACCAAAAAAATCACCATTCATCACTTGATGAATCATACGTCAGGACTGCCAGTGTCCTCAGCGCTTACATTTGCCTTAAAGCGAAGCATGGAAGCAGATCCCGATATGCACGAGCCTGGGCAGGAAGACATATTAAAAAAGCATCCTCCGATTGATACACACGAAGAATTGATGGCTTATATTGCGTCCCGGGATTTCGAAATGCTGGGTGAGCCAGGAACCCAGTACAATTATTCAAATGACGCCTATGGTTTACTTAGTGCAATCATTAACCGTGCCAGCGGAAAATCATTTGAAGGATATTTGAAAGAAAACATTCTAGATCCAGCGGGTATGTCCAACACTGTGTTTTATATTGAGGACCTGAAAGATCATACTGACATCACAACGCTCTACTCCTCTCGCGTTTCTGGCTCTGAAACGGAAGTGTTTCCAGCCCCTCTCTGGTGGAAACAGCCTGCGATGCTTGGCTCTGGCGCATTAAAATCTACAGTACGAGATTTATTGAGGTACTTGGAAATGTACCGTACTGGTGGAGTGGTCGGTACTCAGCGGATTCTTAGTTCCGCCAGTGTAGAGCAAATGACGACACCCTTTTTTCAAATCAACCTCTCTCAATTCTACGGTTATGGTCTAACCATAACGACTGAGTATCATGGAGCTACGATGATTGGTCATGGAGGAAATACAAAAGGTGTCAGCTCTCATATCTGTCTTATTCCAGAGCTGGGTATCACCGGGGTAGTGCTAACGAATATAATGGGTGCGCCGTCAGCAAAACTCATGTTTAGCGTCCTAAATGCGATTCAGGGGTTGCCGCTTGATACACCGCTTGTCCGTTACCCTGAACACGATTTGCCTATTGTGAATGCAGACCAATACGCAGGTGATTACGGCACGGAAGAAGAGGGTACCAGGTTGTCTATCAAAAATGAAAATGGCAAGCTCTTGTTAGTCTTTGGTGCTATTTCTGTACCGCTTCGTCATATAGGCGACAATATCTTCGTGGAAGAGAATATGCAGGTCATGGCTAGCTTCATCCGTAACAACGATGGACAAATTATCAGAATCAATTGTCTCAGCAGACAACTGACCCGAATTAGGTAAATGTAGGAAAAAGGTAACAGGCAGCCCTTCATCCTTTTGATAAAGGGCAACCGCTTTTTCGGTTAAACGATCAAACTTGCCGTTGCATTCTCCTTGCCAAAAGATAATCTTAGAGGAGCGAAAAGTCCGTAGAGTGGGCATGGAATCAACCGATGCTCTCCCTGGCTCATTCGGCCATCCTGCAAAAAATGAAAAAGCACAGGGTATGAAAGAAGAGGCGGAAAACCGCCTCTTAAGGGTGCTTGCTTCACCATTTATACCTTGTTTCTATTTCGAGGAAGTCCACTTCATTTCTTCCGCCAATTTCAGCATTTCCTCGAGCTTCAGATCGGGATGTGTCATGAGCAGGGAATAACGCATTCCTTTTTCGTCCCAAATGAGGGAACGAATTTGTTCCTCGTAATAACCTTCGATCCCGCGCACTTTCACTGTTTGTGCTTCGGGGAAGGAGGAGGCATCCTTGGGTGTCGGAAAAATACTAATGCTGAAATAAGGAACCTGATTTTTGGTATAGGTCAGGGTAAGTTCTTTTCGATTGAATTCTCCTTTCAGGTCCATCAGCTCGGTATCGGCTAAAGTCAGTTTTGGCAAATCCCAATATAAGAAAGGCAATCCCAGCTCTGTTTGCGCCTGTTCCAATGTCACTTTCTTGGAAGGATTCGCATCCTGTAAGGGAGTAATCTTTACGTTTTTCGGCAGATCCAGTTGGAACGTTTTGTCAGTAAAAACCGGTGACGAATCATACTTGGTATAAAGAAACTCGGTTCTTGTGTTGCCGCTTTCCATGGTTCCTTTTAAAATTTGCCATGTTTTTTCTTCAATCCAGAACTCGGATTCACCAAACAATGTTTTCTTTTCTTTCGGTACAGCCTTGAGATGAATGGTGTTGAAACCTAGCATGTTTTCATTGCCGACCACATCAACCTGATGAGTTCCTTTTACTTTTTCCAAAATCGTTTTTAACTGGTCTTTTTGGGACGGCATGCCATCTTGAATATCTGCAGATACATCCATTGTGTAAGCGGTATCGCTCCCATCCTGGTACATTGTAATCTGCTTTCCATCTGAAACGGTGCGTGTTACTTTGTCATTTGTTTTCAGCTCAATCCGCCTTTTTCCCCCATTGGTGTCGTACCATTCTTGAATCACGGAATCATCTGTGAGATTCTTGCCTTCATACGTACGGATATGACCCTCTGCGGCGTACGAGGCAATTTGTTTTCGCGCTTCCAGCGTCTTTGAGACAATCTCATCCGTGGATACGGTTTGGTTCTCTTCACATCCCGAAGCCATTACCCCGAACAATAAACAGCTGCCAAGCAAAATCTTCTTCATATTCATGCAAATCATCCTTTCATTATTGGGAGATAGCAGGCTACCAGCGTACCGTAGCCATTTGCTGACCAGATCCGTATATCTCCTTGATGCCTGTCCATGATCATTTTGGCAATACTCAAACCAAGTCCAGAACCTCTAGCACCCGCTTTCGTTCGCGCCGGGTCTGCTTGGAAAAATGGCTCAAAAAGACGGTCTTGCTGCTGCAGCGGAATGGCTTCCCCTACGTTTTGAACGAGCAGAATGACTCCATCGCGCCGCCATTCCGTTACCGCTTGTTGAAAGGGAGGAAAGACCCAATCTGGAAGGGGGCATTCCGCTGAAAGTGCAGCAAGCCAAATCGACTCTTCTCCAAGGGTAAATCGAATGGCATTGCTCATCAGATTGTCAACCAGTCGCAGCATCTGTTGTACATCGACCTGGTATTCGCTGGTTACAGCCACGAATGTCGTCAATTGAAATCGATGCTGTTTGCAAAGCTCGTCATAGCCGGAGAGGAGCATGTCAAAAAATTCGCCACCATCTACGCGAACCATATTCGTCGATTGCTGGGAAGAGCGTAGCGTCGTATACATCGTCAAATCATCCAGAATTTGCTGCATGTAGTCGATTTTACTGAACAAAATGGCAACATACTCGTCTCGTTCCTGAGGGGATACCCCCTTATGGGTAGCGAGTGACTCTGCGTAGGCACGAATGGAAGTTAATGGCGTTTTTAAATCGTGCGACAGTGAAGCGATCATATACTCTTTCTCTTGCTGGGTAGTTGCTAATTCCAGTCTGCCAATGTCGATTAGCTCCCGCATTTTCTCGAAATGAACAAGCAGCTCGCTTATTTCGTCTTTTCCATGGTGTTGAAGGGATGGGACTGGTTTGTCATGGGCAAAAGCCGTCATTTGTTTCATCAAAAAAGCGATCGGGCGATTTAATTTCCGATTTAACAAAAAGACAACCGACAAATAGAGCAGGATAAAAAAGAGAATGAGAGAACTGATCAACCAAAATGTCCGCACTTGAACGCCCTCGATCCATTCCGCGCGGGCAAGCGTAATTTCGTAAATTCCGACCATCCGGTTGTTTGTAAAAACAGGTTTTTTCAACGAATATGTGCGGTTTGTCTTACGCATCTCGTATAAGTGACCCAGTAAAAAATCAGTTTGCACCCGTGTGAGCGAGGGGAGAATCCCATCTTCAGTTGATGAAAACAGCGTGATCCCGTCAGCGTTGTATAACGTGATTTTGACCGATTCGCCGGCGAAGGAACGAATGTCACGATACCGTTCCGAAGGCTGAATCTGATAAAGAGAAGGGTCCTGCAGCTTTTGTTCGATGCTAGACATCTTATTACTGACTTCAAAATACTCCAGGAAATCTCGACGCTCATCAAAAGCGCTGATGAGCAAGTAAAGAGAGCAAACCGCTGCGAGAGGTAAAAGCATGACAACAAGATAGGTAATCATCAGCCAGCGCTTAATTTTCATGACACTTGCTCGCCAACGAAGCGATAGCCGATTCCCCAAACCGTTTGAATGAAAGAGGACTGACGCATCGTATCCTTTAGCTTGTCGCGGAGGCTTTTTACATGGACGGTCACCGTATTGTTACCATTCGTGTCGGGCTGCTGCCAGATGTGTTCGTACAACTCTTTCTTTGAAAAGGTTCGATTCGGATGGCTCGCGAGCAAGAACAGCAATGCAGATTCTTTGGATGTCAATGCCACTTCTTCTCCGTTTACATACGCGACACGCACTTCGAAATCGATCGTTAGCCCTTGTTTGTACTCGCTTCGTTTACCGTTGTCAGGTTTGTTTTGATACCGACGAAAGCGACGGAGATGAGACGATATGCGAGCAGACAACTCCGTCAGACTGAAAGGTTTTGTCAAATAATCGTCCGCACCGAGTTCAAGGCCCCTAACCTTGCTTTCATCCTCATGCTTTGCACTCATGATCAGCAGTGGAACTTCACTGATCAGACGAATGTTTTTGCAGAGCGTGAAGCCGTCCATTTCGGGAAGCATGAGATCCACGATGACCAGATCGAACGAATCGGTTTGAAAATCTGCCCATCCTTCCATTCCCGTTGTTGACCACGTTACGCCATACTCCTCCCTCCGCAAATGATCGCGTACGATTCGCGCGATTTCAGGATCGTCTTCTACCAGTAAAATTTGAGCCGTTGTAAGCATGAACCATTTCCTCTCCTCGGTTTTTATTATAAAAGCCACCTGCGGCATTTCTTTTGACTTAAGAAATTCTTTATTTTCGATGTAAGCTGCTTTGTATGAAGTTCCAGCTTTTTACCAAGTGAAAGTCTACCATCTTTGAACACCTGATACAAAAGATATCAAAATGAAAAATCCTCGCGATCTGTGCAGATGCGAGGATTTTTGTTGGAAGTTATGCCAGAGGCGGGAAACTCGATTACGTTCAATGGCAAAGTGGAAAAAAGCGTCACAGGGTGCGTTGTTTAGCTGATTTGAAAACGGCCTTCTTTAAAATGAATCGTCGATCAATCATAAAGGCTACCATCCAAGCGACGAAACATGCCAGAAGCATATAGCCGTAGGTTGCAAGCGGAAACGGGCTGCCTTCAAGATGGATGTTATCCGAACGGTATTCGAATCGCTTCACACCGTGCGCGGCAGTCAGCAGGTCATCTTGTTTGGCCAAGTCCTCCAACGGCGCCTCAAAAACATAGCGGATTGGCGCATCGCTGTGAATCAGCAGGGTCTCACCCGCATGGCCTTTTTCGCTCCATAGCTTGAGATCTTCCGCTGCAAGTGTTTTTGCATCACCGCCTGGCACGATCATTTTATCCAAACGGGGAGCGCTGGCGATTGAATGCCTTGCAACTACCGTGAGATGATGTTTCGTGACGACAGGTTCCTCCGAGCTCGAAATGGTTAAAATCTGTGTCGTTCCTGTATCTGCGTAGGAATCAAAAATCGAGGACAAAGCCAGTTCATCCATGTCTTGATAGAGCATGACACCCATTTGCGTCTTATTCCAGTGGAATGCGCTATTCAGGATGTATGTCGCAAATTTCACGTCCACATAAAACGGATCGACCTTTGGATTCGCAACAAAGTGGTAAGAAGGATAGCTGATTTCTTTCGCTATTTTTGCCGCAACGGGTTCACCAAGTTTCTGGGAAATTAGATGGAGAACGGCATCGAACCCGGCGCTTTGACCGGCTGAAGTTAACGTGTTGCCCTCATGCACGTACCGGACGTCTTCCTTCCAGTGGGTATCGGTATACAGCTTTCGTAAATCTGGGATTGCTTGCCAGTGTGAGGTGGCTGATTTCCCTTGTAATAAGCCGGCATCGGCAAGATTTCCTGATCCGCCACAGATGCTCAAGAACGTCGTCGTCTGGCTGTTTGCATGCTGCTGAATCCACTTGCGGGTGGGTAGATATTTCGCTTCATCGATGATCGGCATGAATGGAACCACGATAATGTCAGGACTTTTCCCTACGATCTGATCCAATTCTTGATAGGTGTAATGCGGCATCACATCGAGCCCGCCGGATAACGACTTCACCTTATGATCCGGGGCAACGGCGTATACGTTGTATGCATCCGTCATCGAAAAAAGCGTATAGGGAATGAGAAAATCGAAATCTTCAGTGGGGAGCGTCGTATCCGCTAATACGACGGCCACCGTGGGCTTCGTCGGATCATAAGGAGGGGCTTCTACTGCTGGGAAGGATGGAACGGGCTCATGGCGGACATTTAAATAAAAATCTTTCTGCGTACGCATTAAGCCATAATACCCAAGCCCTCCTACAATCAAAAGCAAACTCACTACATAAACAGTGAAACGTAATAAAAACTTCTTCATTTTTTTTCCTCCTCGAAACGTGCTTCTGTAAACTAGGATAAAACCGAAATAGCCTTGTTACCGCGCAAACGATGCACAGCCCACCGCAAATTTTTGCGGTCTGCGCGCAACTTGCAGCTCAAAGCAGAGGAGAATGACATAATTTGCGGGTGTTCCGCATTTATTTGCGTGGTAAAACGGGCGAACTCTTTTATAATGGGCTCAAGCGCTTGGTGAAACCGACAAGCAAAGCGGGGAAAAGGAGAAGATGGGTGCGATGGGCGAAGGAATCGCGAAAAGGGACGTGTACGACGACAAGGCTGAAATGTTCCGAATTGTCGCAGAAAATACTTCGGACACGATTGTCGTCGTCGATAACAGGGGGATCGTTCGTTATGTTTCACCGTCATACGAGTCGCTTACAGGGGGCAGTGTAGAGGAGTATCTTGGGAAGGATGCTTTCGAGGTCGTTCCTCCTGAAGAGAGGGAGCACGTTCGAGCATCACTTACCCTTGCCGTACAAACAAAAACACCGGTGGATGTGGAGTATCATGTCTACCATGCTCACGGCTATTTGATTGACGTTGAAGCCCGTGTCAAACCGGTTTTGGATGCAGAAGACAACGTCCAATATGTTGTCGCTGTCGCCAGGGATGTGACCAAACGGAAAACGGCAGAACAATTGTTGGGGAAAATATTGGAAAATGTAAACGCCGCGGTTTGGGCAACCGACAAAGATTTTACCCATTACATCTACTGTTCTGACACCATGGAAAAGCTTGGCGGAATTCCGAAAGAGGAGCTTTGGAACAATCCGATCCGTGCACATGATCATATCCACCCGGATGATAACGAAATTCTCATGGGAGAAGTAAAACGTAAGCTGGACATGGGGATACCGTCTCGCGTTGACTTTCGCTGGAACCACTATGTTGGAGAAACAAGATGGGGGCAGATGATCGTCCATCCTTATCGGGACAAGACTGGTATAAGTGAACGGATCGACGGAATCATCCTCGATATAACCGATAAAAAGCGGGCCGAGATGGCATTGGAAGAAAGCGAGCAACGTTATAAATCATTGTTTGAAAATAATTTGGATGGCGTTTTTTCGATCGAATTGAAGCATTTTTACTTTATCAATGCCAACCGCTCCTTTGAAAAAATTGCCGGAATCAAGCTCCATGAGCTGACGGATCGGTGCTTTATCGGTTTGATTTTTGACGAAGATCACGGAGCGGTGTATGAGACGCTTCTGGAAGTCATGCAGCACGGGCAACCGCGAGATATTGAATGCAGGCTTGCCAATATGCAGCAGGGAGAGAGGATTGTCAGCATCACGTTTGTTCCGATCTTTTTGGCTGGAGAACTGAATGGCATTCATGGAATCATCAAAGATATTACCAAACGCAAGCGTGAGGAGCGGGAGTTAATCAAGAGTGAAGAACGATCCAAATTTCTACAGCAGAGCTTAAATCGATTTTCGAACGACCTGGCTAATGTCATGAAAGTCTCGGAGTTGGAAAACCGGTTGCTAGATGAGGTTAGGACTGTTCTGCAAGTGCCCAATGCTTCGATTGAAGAGGTGCCAAAGGGCCAGGAGCTCGAACAGACAAGCGCGAATCACATTCTGGTGAAAATTGGCGAGAAGCAGCACCCTGTGTATTTGCGGGTCGAAATGGACAAACAGCTGCTCAAAATTGAAGAAGAATGGTTGGAGACAGCCGTTCATTATGTAACGATTCTTTATGATAATCTACACCGGATCGAAGACCTGATGAAGCGTCTGGAGGTTTTGGTAGCCTCGAATGAAACACCAAAATGGATGCTAAGGCTCCTGTTCAAGCTGTCGGAAAAGGAGCGCTCCTCACTCTCCAGCGATTTGCATGACTCGGTTTTGCAAGATTTAATCATCTGGTATCGAAAGCTAGAATCACTTCGGTCATCCACTCCCTTTGAAATAGAAATAGAGCGTGAATTGAGCGAAATTGAAGAGGGGCTTTTGGATGCGATTCATCAGATCCGCATCACGTGCAATGAGCTGCGGCCGCCATTCCTGCTGAAAATGGGGCTGGTTGAATCGTTGAAAAGCTTATTTTCCTATACGCGCATGTTTGCGAATTACGAGATTGACTTTTCGGCTCAGGAGCTGGATTGCCTGCTGGATGAAGAGCAGATTCTCGGGGTTTATCGGATTGTACAGGAGCTATTAAACAATGCTTCTAAACACTCCAGGGCGACAAAGATAACGATGGCATTGGCGAGAATCGATGATCATCTTCATTTTTCCTATTCCGATGATGGGGTAGGGGTTGACTTATCTGCGCTGGAAGGCTCGTTTCAGCATATGGGGATTGCAGGGATCGAGAAAAGGGTGCTCAGTTTGGAAGGGAAAGTCAGGTTTGAGTCTGCCCCTGAACGAGGTTTTCATGTACACATACATTTTCCTAAAAATCAAGCGGAAAGGTGAGCGGGATGGAGGTATTACTTGTAGACGATCATCGGTCGGTAGTTGAAGGAACCAAAATGCTGATCGAATCAGAGCCTGACATCAATGTCACGGTTGAAACGGATGTTTATTGCGTATTGGATTTGGTACGGCTGAAGAAATTTGATGTCATTCTTTTCGATTTATATATGCCACACATGAATGGTGCCGATTTGACGCGAAAAGTACTCGATTATGTGCCAGATGCAGTCATTTTGATTTATTCGGGTTTTGAAATTGCGCCACATTTCAATTTGCTCATGGAATCGGGCGTGTCCGGTTTTATTTCCAAAACATCCACCCGGGAGGAACTGATTCAATCGATCCGCTGCGCGGCAAGGAAACAAGCCATCATCCCGATGCGCCTGCTCAGGCAGCTGAGGCGTCAGGAGGTCATCGTGCAGGGGGAAACGGATCATGAACCAACAACGATCACCCAGGAGGAAGATCGACTTCTCCGCGAGTTAGCGAAAGGGAAAAGCAACAAAGAGATATCCAAAACGCTCATGATCAGCCAGCGATCGTTGGAATATAATTTGACGGAGCTGTTTCAGAAGCTGCATGTCAGTTCACGAGTCGATTTGATCAAAAGAGCGAAAAGCTTGGGGATCCTCCCTACGGAGGACTTATATTGACAGGAATGGGGCCGGTATATGCTGGCCTCTTTCTTTTTTTAGCCAAAGATGCTTTGCGTGATGACCGCAAATTTTTGCGGAAGGGTGTTCATCCTTTGCGCGTTGGCTGGCGTCGTCCTCTTGTAAGATGGTCTCATCGGATAACGAACAGGACTTTTACTAAATGGAGGGACGACAAAGCCATGATCATCCTTGATAAAGTATCCAAAGTGTTTCAATTGGAAGCGGGCAGTTACACCGCATTGAAGGAAAACAGCATTCACATTCGGAAGGGGGAATTCATCGCCATCATGGGGCCAAGCGGTTCCGGCAAAAGCACGCTGCTGCAGTTGATCGGGGGCCTAGACCTTCCCAGCTACGGCTCCATCACCGTCGATGGTGTTGAAATAAGCAAGCTGAACGAAATCGAAAGAACGATATTTCGCCGAACGAGAGTGGGATTCGTTTTCCAAAACTATCAGCTGCTTCCCATGATGACGGTAGCGGAAAATGTGTCGCTATCGTTGGCTGCCAATAAGACACCGAAGGCCGATATAAAGACGAAAGTGCAGCGCTTGCTGCAGGACGTGAACCTAGCCGACAAAGAAAATCATTTTCCGGCTCAATTAAGCGGAGGACAGCAGCAACGGGTGGCAATCGCCAGAGCTCTCGCGATGAAGCCGAAGCTCATTTTGGCGGATGAGCCGACAGGCAATCTCGATCAGAAAAACGGCAAGGACGTTCTACAGCTTTTATCGCGGTTGAACAAAGAGGAGCAAATCACCATCGTGATGGTCACCCATGATCGGCAAGCAGCAGAAAAAGCGGATCGAATCATCACGATACAGGACGGCGAAGTGGTGCAGGAGAGATTGGAAGGAGTGGAGCTGCGTTGAATCTGCAAACAGCTTGGCGCAATCTCATGCGCCGGAAGCTCCGGACGTTGTTGACCATCATCTCGATCGTGATCGGGGTCAGCGCTACGTTTGGGGTCATTGCTTCTGTCGACACCGCAAAGAGGACATTTCCCCTCTATTTGAAGGCAGCTTTCGGCAAAGCGGATTATACCGTCTCCGGTACGGCGGAATATTTTCCTGAGACGGTCCAAGACGATATCGAGAAGCTGCAACATATCGCTTCCGTTGCGGTGTTAAAACAACCCACGACATTGCATTGGGAACAAGAAGGTGTAGCATCCATTCAGAAAAGAGTGGAAATAAGCGGCTACAGCAATTTGGACACACCGGTTACCGCGTTTCAGGTGGTCGAAGGAAATCTGTCGTCGGGCGGCGCCGTCATCACGGATCGAACGGCTTCTGTCTGGAAAACGGGTGTGGGCGATACCATCACGTTCGACACGGTGAACGGGAAAAAGCAGATTCAAATCGCTGCAATCGTCAAGTATACGGCAGAGCTGATGGGGCCATCCAGCTGGAGCATGGCCAAATATCATCCGTGGGCGGTTGCCGTTCCTCTGCACGAAGCACAGGAGTGGTTTGATTTACCCGGGAAAATTCAAAACGTGCAAATCAAGGCGCTCCCTCAAGCAGATTCCCATGTTTTACAGGAGCGGTTGAACGAACTGGCGAAACGGTACGGCAATATTTATACACAGCCGGTCGTGATCCAGTTCGATTCCACATCGAATGAGATGAACACGTTCTTTATGGCGTTGTATATCGCGGGATTTTTGGGGATTGCCTTAAGCGCCATCGTTATTTTCAACTCGCTCTATGTCAGCATCAAAGAACGCAAGAATGAATTTGCCACGCTCAAGACGATCGGTTATACACCCGCACAGCTGCAGGGACTTGTCTTGTCCGAGGTCATTCTGCTTGCCGTCATTGGCACTGCCCTGGGGTTGGTGTTTGGGTTCGGGCTTGCCTACCTGCTAAAAGCCGTTGTCTATATGATCTTCAGCATCCGTGACGATGGCGGCATGCTGCTCGGCAAAGGGATCGTCATTTCCGCGGCCTCCGGTATTCTGGTGCCGATCGTAGCCGCCCTGTACCCGATCCGTCAAGCCGGGAAAGTCAGCGTGATCCAGGCATTGAAGGAAACCGCTGCCGTTTCGGCCGCTCAGAAAAAGTGGCAGCCGATTCTCGGTGCGCTTCTGATCCTGTCGGCATTTTTCATCAAGCATTTGCTACTGGTTGTACCGTTATCGATCGGCATCGTATTGCTGTATCCCTCTTTGTTCAAACGATTCGTTTTTGTGTTAAGACCGGTCTATACGCTGCTGTTTGGCTTTAGCGGTACACTGGCTGTTAGCAACCTGCACAGGAACTTGGGCCGCACAGCGATGACCTCTGTTATTCTCTGTCTGGGAATTGCCATGATCGTCTTGATGAGCTCATTGAACTCGGCGTTCGTGCAGACGTATGAAAAGCTCATTTACGCGTCCTACGGCGGCAATTTGGACGTCATGTTTCATCATTCGGAGAAAACGGATCTGGAGCAGCTGAAGCAGATTGAAGGAGTGGCCGATGCGGAAATGTACAGCATGCATTCCGTGATCTGGACATTGAATGGGCAAAAACGCAATCTCCCAGTATTTGCGGTGGATGCGGCGCGGATCGACCGTTTTCCCTTGTTCTCGACTACCGGCAGCACCCGCAGTCAACTGATCGGCAGCTTGGGTAATGGCGAGCTCATTTTGGATAAGGTCGCATACAGCGTCTGGGGCGGGAAAATCGGGGACAGCATCATGCTAGATACGCTTCAAGGAGCCCAATCGTTCAAAGTGGTCGCCGTTGTGGAGACGATGAAGAATGGTGGATATGGCGCGTTTATGACAAAAAATCTGTTTAAAGACAGCTTCGGGCTCACCTATGAAAAAAATGCGCTTGTTCTCAAAAAAGAGGGCACCAATCCGCTCGAATTGAGGGAAAAGATTTTTGACCGATTCGGGGTTCGCATCATGAAAATGTTCGGACCGGAGGATCAAGTATCTGTCGTTAGCTCCATGCTGACGGGTTCGTTTTCGGTCATCAACTTCCTTGTCGTATTGTCGATCATCATTTCTGGTGTCGGCATTACCAATACCCTTCTCTTAAATATTATGGAGCGAATCCGTGAGCTCGGGATGATGCGGGCGGTCGGGGTTACGCGACGACAGGTGATCCACATGGTCATCTTGGAAGGCTTCGGTATCGGGCTTGCCGCTACCGTAATCGGCTGCGCATTCGGCATCCTGCTGATCTATCTGACTTCTTCTTTCTTTGAAATTAACGCATTAACCTACCAATTTGGCGTACCGTGGATCATCATTCTATCGATTGCCTTGTTTGGTCTATTGGTCAGCCTGATATCCAGTTTCACACCGGCATCTAAAGCCGCAAAAACCCATTTGAGTGAGGCGCTTCGCTATGAGTAGACGATTTCTGATTTTGATCGTGATGTCCCTGTTGCTGTCAGCTTGCGGCACGAATTCTTCCTGGGACAAGGAGGATGAAACGTTTGTCAGCGAGCGAATCATGGCTGACAACGTGAAAGTTGAATGGAAGCTAGATCAGGACGCAGCAGCGGGGCACCACAAGACGGCGATTCGCCTTGCGATCAAAAAGACAGACGGCACGCCGATTGAAAAATTTGATCAAACGCACGAAAAACTGCTGCACCTCATCGTGGTCAGCAAAGATTTATCGTATTTCAATCATATTCATCCCGTGTATGAAGGGAATGGTGTTTTCGACATAACCAATGATTTTCCGGCCGGTGGCGAGTACAAGGTCATTGCTGATTTCAAGCCGACAGACGGAGATGCGATGACCAAAATGGAATGGGTTCGCGTTGAAGGCACTCCTGCTGCACCGGTTCCGCTAGTTCCTGACACAAGCTTGGAAAAAACAATCGAAGGCAATCAGGTTACACTTACAAGCAGCGCCTTAGAGGCACAAAAAGAGGTAATCGTAACGTTTTCCTTTTTGGATGAAAAAACCAAAAAACCGATTTCCGATCTGGAACCTTATTTAGGGGCAATCGGACATGTGGTCATTTTATCGGAAGACGGCCAAAACTATGTGCACGCCCACGCGGAGGAAGACCAGGGCTCGGGACCGGAAGCCCGTTTTGAAGCGGAATTTCCCAAGAAAGGGATCTATAAGATCTGGGGGCAATTTCAAAGAAATCAGCATGTATTTACGACATCCTACGTGGTGAATGTGCAATAAACATGAAAATAGCTTTCCCATTTGTAAACAGCCCGGCTGTTTCCTGTGGGGAGCTTTTTTTATTTCTAATTTGTCTTTTGCGTGCGGAGCGCAATCTTTTGCGTGGAGATGGTTATCGTTTGCGCGATGCGAGTCATCCCACCGCGATAAGATGGTTGCAAGAGACACTGGATCCTTTTAGTCAATAAAACCGATAAAGGGGTTTTTCATATGAGAGAGTTGCGTCAGTTTTTACCGTACGTGAACAAAGAAAAGAAGCTGTATTTATTGGGGTTTATCGGTAGCTTATTTCGCTTTCTGATCCCGCTGTCTGTGCCGTTGGTCATCAAGTATCTGTTCGATGAGCTGCTTCGCAACGAAGCATTTTCCCGGACGGACAAAGTAGAGCATCTTCTGTACATTGCGGCTTTCATGGTTGCGGTATTTTTTGTGGTTCGCGCACCGATGGAATATGTCAGGCAGTTTTTCTTGAACAAGGCGAATAACAATATCATCATGCAGCTGCGCAAGGATGCGTTTCGTAAAGTGCATTCCCTCGATACGAAATATTTTGCCGAAAACAAAAGCGGAGAAATCGGAACTCGGTTTTTCGATGATATCGAAAAAATAAGGGGGTATATGACGGCCGTTTTTTCGAACGTTTGGATCGAAATCATTGTGTTGCTGTTTGTCATTGGTGTGATGCTTACTTTGGATCTATCGTTGACGCTGCTCGCCGTTTTGCTTGTCGGAGTCCAATTTTCGTTGGCCCACATTCTCTCTAAAAAGCTGAAAAAAACCACGCGCCACATGATGAGCTATCGTTCCGTATTAAGCGGTTTTGTGTTTGAAAAAATTCAGGGGGCGTTATTGTCGAAATTATTCTCAGCTGAAAAAAGAGATAAAGAGCAGCTCGATCAACATTTGAAACACTACGAACGGATCACGGATCAACAGGCCGGAATCAATGCATTTTCATTGGCTGCGGTTAACGTGCTAAGCGATGTAACCCCTTTTCTCGTGGTGCTGGTTGGGAGTTTGTTTGTGATCGATGGGAAACTGACCCTCGGTAGTCTGATCGCCTTTTTTGCCTACGTAGACAGGATGCGGGGCCCTGTTGCGGCTCTCGTGCAAGCATTTCCCGCGATCACCGAAGGAAGCGTCGCTCTTCATCGGGTATTCGAATTCTTATCGACGCCTGTCACAATAGTGGAAACCGATCGACCGAAAAAATTAGACACGTTTTCAGAATCGATTACATTCGATGAAGTTTCATTTTCTTATAATGATCAAAATCAAGTGATCAAAGGCATGTCGTTCACCATCGAGAAAGGAAAGACGTATGCATTCGTTGGGGAGAGCGGCGGAGGCAAAAGCACGGTCTTGCAGTTGTTGACCCGTATGTATGATGTGAGCCGAGGGGAGATTCTCATCGACGGTGTGAATATCAAAGACTATTCGCTGGCGAGTTTACGGAATCTGATGGGAATTGTGACACAGGATAACTTTTTGTACAGCTCATCGGTCAAAGATAACATCAGGATGGCGAAGCTGGACGCGACGGATAAAGAGATCATTGCCGCCGCAAAGAAAGCTTTCGCGCATGACTTCATCCAAGCGCTGCCAGACGGTTATGATACGGAAGTTGGGGAAAGAGGGATGAAATTATCAGGGGGACAAAAGCAGCGGATCGCGCTTGCCCGCGTCTTTTTGAAGGATCCTGCATTGATTTTGCTGGACGAAGCAACGAGCGCACTGGATAACGAAAGCGAAGAACTGGTCCAACGTTCCATTCAACAAATCGGTCGTGCGAAAACGATCGTGATGATTGCCCACCGATTGTCTACGGTATTGCATGCGGATACGATTTTTGTCATCAAGAATGGAAGGATTATCGAAAGTGGAGACCATCAGATGTTGATGGAGGGGAATGGTTATTACAAGGAGCTGTATGCGAAGCAAATGGATGGTGGGCAAGAAAATAAGAGCCTACAGGAGAAGTATGCCGTATCCGTTTCGTTTTAATTGAAAGGAACGAGGCTGCAAAAAAAAATGTGCGAATGCCCCCCTTCCATTCGCCTATCCACATGTGTCTAGAAAACCATACCCTTTACTATCCCCATTGAATGGCATTTTCCCCTTTATCGGCACGCGGACGAAGGGGTTTCAGCTATTGACGGCGATATAGAGATCGACGTTGGTGAGATGTAGTGAGGAGAGGTGCAGTTCATGGCAAAAAGCATACTAACGCAGCCGATCGGCCCAAGTCCAGACAGCCTGATTGGCAAGAAAAAAGGAATCGACTTCAAGGGAGGACTTACCGATGTTCCCGGCTTCCTTGTAGGGAATGCAATGGATAAAAGTGGGCGATCAGGCTGCACCGTCATTATCTGTCCCAAGGGAGCTGTTCCTGGGGTGGATGTCAGAGGAGGGTTTCCGGGGACGGAGCAGACCGACGCCCTCCATCCTGGCACGGCGACAAAAAGGGTGCAAGCCGTCCTTCTGACGGGAGGCAGCAATTTTGGGCTGGCGGCGGCAGCGGGTGTGATGAATTGGCTTGCCGAAAGAGGAATAGGGGCCAAAACGGATGGGGGGATCCTTCCAACAGTGCCTGCAGCTGTCATCTTTGACCTGACTTATGCGAAAGGAGCCCGCAGACCCGATGCGGAAATGGGGTATGCGGCCAGTCAAGCAGCGAATAAGGGACCAGTACCGGAAGGAAGCGTCGGGGCTGGGGCGGGTGCAACGGTAGGGAAAATTTACGGAGTCCCGATGAAGGGAGGAGTGGGAACAGCCTCCTGGAAAATCCCGGGTGGGCCAGTGGTGGCAGCCTTGGCTGTTGTCAACGCGCTGGGGGATATCTGGTATCAGGATCACATTATCGCAGGAGCGCGGCGGCCGAATGGCACTTTTGTCAATCAAACACGGGCGATCCTGGAAGGAAAGCGCCCGCTAACTGGTGCAAACAGAAATACGACGATCGCTGTCGTGGCCACCACAGCTCGATTGACCAAAGCCGAGGCTAGCCGAGTTGCGACACTTGCCCACGACGGAATGGCCCGCGCGATTTCCCCTGTGCATACGCAAGGAGATGGTGACACGATCTTCTGTCTTGCCACCGGTACCGACACAAGCGGCCTTGTAGGAGATGATGCCGTGACCGCAATCGGCACAACTGCTGCGGTTGTATTGGAAGAGGCCATTATTCGCGGGGTCATAGCAGCTAATCGTGAACTGAAGCAAGACGAAAGCACTTCATCATCGAAAGCGTAAGCAGGCAGCACAATCGTAATGTAGCAACCATTCCCTCGCTGAGGTGGGGGATTTATTTTTGCCACGCGAAACTTGATCAGGTGATCGAGGAAGACTCATCTTAACGCTAAGTCATGCAAAAATAAGGATGATAAGAAGCAGGAGCAAAGCCCAACCGCTCTGCCAAGCGTGATGAGCCGATGTTTTCACGCCTGCATGCCCACAACGGTTTATAGCCATTGGTCAGACAATAGGAAACCAATGCGGATGCGGCATAGACGGAGTATCCTTTTTTTCTGAACGCCGCTGTCGTTTCGACACCCAGCTCCAATTGGTCATCCACAATGTACGAGGCAAACGATGCGCTGACGATCTGATCATCGTATAGCAGGGCAAAGCCGATCCCATTCTCAAGAAAGTCCTCTGCCGAATTCCAGAAATGGTCAGGTACTACCGAGTTTTGTACTTCATGAATTTTCCGGTAAATGTCTTGATCGATTCTTGCGACGGTAAACGAAGCGGGGACCAGGATATCATGCAAGCGGGACGGAGAAGCGAAGGCATAATTGATTCGTTGGGTTTGCAGACAAAAAGCATTGTTCTCCTGCTCCAGCTCCAGCTCCTTGCCGTCGACCTTTAGCTTCACTGATCCGAGCAAAGCAGCGAGCTTTTGCCCCCACTGCTCCGGGTGCGTTAGCAAATATTTGGCCGGGAACTCGACCGTTGGATGTTTCAAGAACCGAACGAGCTGGTGATTGAAGGCGTCATTTTCATAGCTGCCACATAAAAGCGCCATCCCATATTTATGCACGATCAAGCTGACAGACGGATTGCTGACGTCATCGACAAAAACATGCCCGTCTACTTTGTTTTCGATAACAACGCGAGCAAATAGGTTGTTGAAGGGAACGCTCCTTACCATCGGAGCTACCTTTGCATAATCGAGCGGGTTTAGTTGAATCATTGTGCTTTCTCCTTCCAATGTTCTTTTTTTCTATGCTGATTATAAATAGCTGGAACGAACCGGTACAATTTGGATTATCACGCTCTGTACTGGTACAAAGACAAGGAAAGAGGGCGCGGGACAACTCGTCACATGCTCTTGCACGGTGGTAAAATGGTCACAGGGATAACTGCAATAAGGGGGAGCGGATGAAAAGAAAGTTCGAGGAGATCATCGATTACATCGAGGATTTGCAGGCGCAAAATCAGTTGAAGCAGGGCGAACGGCTACCATCCATACGTTCTATGGCGGAGAAATTCGCTTGTACAAAAACAACAGTGATAAGGGCATATAAGGAACTGGAATCCAACCATAAGATCTACTCGATCCCCAAAGGCGGTTATTATGTTCTCGAGAAAATGAATGAAGTACGTGTAAGCCAGGGGGCAATTGATTTTACGGAGGTCATGCCCGATACGACATTGCTGCCCTATCGAGAGTTTACTCACTGCATGAACCGTGCTGTAGAGCAGTATAAAGATCATTTGTTTACCTATTGTGATCCACAAGGACTGTTATCATTGCGAAAAGCTTTGATCGGCCACTTCGCAGATCAGCAAATATTTGCTTGTGAGGAAGACATCTATATTACTTCTGGCTCTCAACAAGCATTGAGCATTTTGGCAAAGATGCCTTTTCCGAATGGGAAGCGAACGATCCTAGTGGAACAACCAACCTACAGCCTGATTCAGAAGACCGCGGAACTAACTGGAGAAAAGACGATCGGGATTACGCGAGATTTCAATGGCATCCATCTCGATGAATTAGAAAGAATTTTCAAAAACGAAGAAGTTAAGTTTTTTTATACCATGCCAAGGTTCCATAATCCGCTCGGAACGAGTTTTTCGGAAAAGGACAAAAAAAGAATCGTTGCTTTAGCGGAAAAATACGATGTCTATATCGTGGAAGACGACTATTTAGTCGATCTGGATCGCCAGACAAACGTCCTTCCGGCTCATTTTTACGACATATCAGGCAAGGTCATTTATGTCAAAAGCTTTTCAAAGGCTTTTATGCCCGGCATTCGATTAGGTGCAGTGGTGATGAACAAAGCGTTGCACCGGGAGTTTCTCATCCATAAAAAATGCGCGGATGTAAACACGAGCGTTTTGGCGCAAGGGGCGCTGGAGCTTTTTATCAACAGCGGGATGTACAAGAAACAGATTCGGAAGGCACGGCTTGAATATGGGAAAAAGATGACCTGTCTGCGCGAGTGCGTCACGCATCTAAAAACGACGGCTATTGAGTTTGCCGTCCCGGATATGGGCTTTTTTGTATGGATCCGATTGAATGAAAAAATAGATCGAGCGGCATTGATCCGTCGGCTGAAAGAGAGAAACGTCTATATCGCATCGCCAGAGAAAAATTATATCGGTCAGGCCTGGGATGAAAATAGCTATGGCATCTGTATCGCCAAGTTATCTACAAAGCAAATACGGGCAGGGATCGCAATGATCTGTGAGGAAGCAGAGGTGCTGTCGCTTTGAGCGATGGCCTTTTTTTGCATAGAATGGCCAACCTTGGTAACTCTATGTCCAAAGAGGTGAGCAACGAATGATTAATGAGGAACAATTGAAAGAAATCAAAGAATCACTCGCCTCCTATGACTTTCATGTACATCCGCTTCGCTCCAAGCAACTACAAGGTGAAATGGTTTATATTAAGACGTTGTGTGATGAATCGATTATCGAAGAAGTGATTACGAAACCATTTTTGCGTGCGAACGATCAAACCGAGTTCGAACACGCTTTGATATCGAACCCTCGAACAAGAAGGGAAGATCCCTTCCCCCTTGATGTCGAGCTATTGGCCGGAAACGCTGCGGTTTTTGTTCTCGATCGACATTACTTTGTCGATGTGAAAAAAACAATTTCTATTAATGTAAGGGAAGCTACCGTTGAATCGATCATCCAGGGGCCTCAATATGCATTAAGTGAAAACATTGAAACCAGTTTGTTTATCCTGAGACAACGATACCAAAACAAAAATTTGCAAATTATCACGAAAGAAATTGGTACGAAAACGAATGCGAAGATAGCCATTTTGTATGATGAATCCTTCGCAAATGAAAGCATCGTTTCTGAAATTGAAAAAAGAATCGATTCGATTTGTGTTCCTTCGCTGCAAGGGATCGGGCATTTGCAACGACTCTTAAATGGACGATCGACCTCCTTGTTTCCGACCTTGTTATCTACGGAGCGACAAGATCGCGTCGTTTTGAATTTGTCACAAGGAAAAGTCGTGATTCTCTTAAACGGCACTTCATTTGCCTTGCTCGCACCGAGTGTTTTTTGGGATTTTTTTTCTGCCATGGACGATTTAAATTTACCCTATTGGATCACTCATTTTTTGGTTTGCTTGCGTTATATAGGTCTTTTCATTTCCTTATTTCTTCCCGCACTCTATGTTGTGTTCACTTCGTATAATCCCGAAATATTTCGTATCCAGCTAGCTTTATCAATTGCAGGTAGTCGAGAAGCGGTACCGTATCCCTCTTTCTTAGAGGTTTTATTTATGCTGCTGATGATGGAATTGTTGACGGAGGCAAGCTTACGTCTTCCCAAATCGATCGGTCAAACAGCGACAACGGTTGGTGGACTCATTTTGGGACAAGCCGCAACAGCAGCCGGTCTGGTTTCGAATATCATGATTATCTTGGTCGCTGCGGTAGCCATTTCAAACTTTGTCATCCCGATTAACACGATGAGCTTCTCCATGCGTGTGATGAAGTATCCCATTTTGTTGGTTGCTACGTTATTTGGTCTTCTGGGCGTCGTCATAAGTTTGATCTTTTTGGTGCATCGTCTGGCACTTCTCGATAGTCTGGGGGAACCTTTCTTGCGTAGAAAACCGAATATGAGGGATCAAGGGAGGGGGCCGTGATGGTTCGCTATTTTTATTTTTTTGTTCTTTTAAATATGATTTCCAATGTCATTATATTGGTGCCAAAGGTGTTGATTGAGCACCGCTTTGATAGCGCAACGATCGGGCTGGTTACGGGCTTTGTCATAGGTACGATCCTTATGTTTTTGTTTGTTCGTTTCATGAAAGCGTTTCCTGAGGAAGGTTTGCCGGAAATTCTGCAAAAAGCAACAGCCCCTTGGTTTTTCTGGCCTTTTCTATTTATAAATGCATTGATGTTTTTTTTCGCTGGTGCGATCACGCTTATCGGATTTTCGACGATTTCGGTTCGCTTCATCAATCCTGAAATTTCGACGACGCAAACGTTGTTGCTTTTTTTACTCTTGGTTGGCTGGATTGCGAGTCGGAAATCGATTGCCTTGATATTTACGGTCGAGCTTTTATTTTTGATCAACATACCGTTGATTCTTATTATTTATTCGAAAGCGTTCAGTTCGGCGACAATGGATTGGGTGGCAGTAAAAGAAGTGATCAGTTCATCTACGTACACAATCCCTTCCTATTCGACGGTGGCGGCAGCTTCTTATTTGTTTAGTGGATATACCAATTTTTTAATCTTCAATCGATACATGAAGAAGGAATTTATTGTACGTGTTCCATGGTTGATACCGATCACGGGATTCATCACGCTGGTTACAACCTTTTTTATCCCGATCGGCTTTTATGGCACTGATGCCGTTGGCGATTTGACGTTTCCCTGGATCTCTAGTGCAGATTCGATTCGTTTCGAATACGGAATTGTGGAACGAGTGGTTTTTATGTTTTTAACCCTTTACATCAGCATTTCGCTCCTTAGCGCATGTGTCCATTGGCACGTATCGATCCAGTTGTTTCAAAGCTTGTTTGAAAAAACGAAATTCTTCCCACTCAAAAAAACCCTGGTTTTGCTTCTCTTTTGTACATTCACGATCTGGTACAACCTCATTAACAATGAACAAGATTTTGTTAAGGCAAGTAAGATATGGTTAAACATTCGTTTTGCAACCGAATTCGTTTCTGTCATTATTTTGTTAGTTCTGGCAAAACGGGGGAAAACAAATGAATAACAAGCGCTTTCTTTTTGGCTTCTTCTTGTTTGTCTTTTTGTTGCCCCTTTATTCGTGCGGGTTCAAGGATTTGGACAAACGAGCATTGGTTGTCAGCATTGGGGTAGATCAAGGTGAAAAATTGCCCTACAAAATTACAGTAAAGATTGCCGTACCAAGCGCCGAAACGCAAAAGGCTGCCAGCAATCCATTTATTTTACTTTCAGAAGAAGCGTTTACGATCACGGAAGCAGTTCGCTTGTTGAAGTCAAAGGTCAGCAAAGAATTAGATTTTGGGCAAGCGAAAATGGTCATTATTGGGGAAGGCTTGGCCAAGAAGAACGTGCATGATGTGATCGATTGGCTCCTTCGACGCCGTGATATACAAAAAATCGCTTTAATGACGATGGGGCGACCACGTGCCCTCGATGTATTAAAAGTGAAACCGGTGAATGAAAAGCTTGCGGCTAATGCACTGATTTTGTTTTTTGATAAGTCGGGTACAGAATCGGCCTTTACTCTCACCGAGCATTTAGCCGATTTTCACCGCAGGTTAAAAGAGCGTGGGAAAGACCCCTTTTTACCGATCGTAGAGGCCAGTGATCAGCATTACATTGTGGACAAGGTGGCTCTTTTTAACAAGGAAAAAATGGTCATGGAACTGACCAAACAAGAGACGCGATTATTACATGAATTGATGTATGATTTTAAGAAAGTAGATGTTGTCTCTGCCAATAAACGCGATCGGGTTGCGGTTTCTATCTCAGACTTGAAAACCAAGTATCAATTTGATTGGAACCAAGAAAGCCCGATCATCCGCGTTCACATGGAAATGCGGGGGACACTGGAAGAATCCCATAGATCGATTAAGGTGAATCTGCATGCGTTTGAGCAAGAGATCAACAAGACGTCTAATGACCGTATTCGCCGTTTGCTGCAAAAACTGCAAAAAGGGGGAGTTGATCCCATTGGATTTGGATTGCAGTATCGAGCGTCACACCATGACCATCCTGACGACGAATGGAAAAAGTGGCAACAGTTATATCCGAAAGTTGTATTCAACGTTACAACCAATCTTTGCATTCGCTCCACAGGTCTGATTGAATAAAGCGATTTAGGCGGATACCGTTGCCTATTCGCAAGGCTATTTTAAAATCAAAGACGTCATCATGGGCATCCAAAATGGGTACCAGTCGTTTGAGACGGAAGTTCTTAAGATGGATCAGGGCAGGGGAAATCAGTCTGATTCAGGGCAAAACCTCTAGGAGATTTCCTAGAGGTTTTTCTTTAGGGCGCTAGATTGTACAGCTATCAGCATTATGTAGAAGAGCACCTGTTCAAGACAGATGCTCTTGAAACGATTAATGGCAGCCGCATTTTTTATGAGTGCGGCGACGGCGGCAATGGCAAGTGCAGGTGCAACGACGATGTGTGCGGCGGCGTTTTTTGGTTTTCACCAGAATGCACTCACCACGTTTTAAAGTAATGACGTGACAATGTTTGCTCATGAAGAATTCCTCCTTTTTAACGGGATGCTATATTTCTACGCTAGGAGAGCATTTTCTGCTTGGACGAATAATGTGGTGAAAATACCACATTGTAAAACCCAACAGGAAGTCCAGAGAGTTGTTTAAGCATCCGCAAGCGAGAGAAGTGGATAGCAGCCAGCTTCGCGTAAAGACAATGTACTACCCGTTTTTGCAAGAGAATTCACATTATTTTTATCACCGGCAGCTCGCGGCAATGTTGATATGATACTATTGTGAGAAGAGGAAACAATTTTTAGGGGGAAAAGGAAAGAATGCGGATTTTGTTGGCTGATGACCATCCGTTGTTTCGGAGCGGGGTGCGTAATTTACTGGAAACAACGGATGACATGCAGATCGTCGGCGAGGCTTCAAGCGGAGAGGAAGCGGTCGAAAAGGCGCTGGCGCTCAAGCCGGATGTGATTTTGATGGATATTCGGATGCAAGGTTTGAACGGAATTGAGGCGACGAAGCAGATTAGAGAAGCGTTGCCGCAGGTGCACATTTTGATTTTGACCATGTTTAAAGACGATCAATCGGTCTTTACAGCGATGCGTGCCGGCGCACGAGGATATACGTTAAAAGATGTCGACGAGGATGAGCTGCTATACAGCATTCGGATGGTGGCGAACGGCGGAGCGGTGTTCGGGGCAGATATCGCTTCGCGGATGATGGATTATTTCGCGGATTCCCGCACTCCTACCGCGCTAGATCCGCTATTTGCGAACTTGACGGCGCGGGAACGTGAAATTCTCGCATTGATTGCCAAAAACGAATCGAATGCGAGAATCGCGGCGAAGCTTCACCTGAGCTCAAAGACAGTGGCGAATTACGTGACGACGATTTTAAACAAGCTTCATGTAACGGACCGCCACGCGGCGAGACTATTGGCCAATCGGCAGAATTTGGGCGTAGAGCTTCCGGAAGAGTAGTAACGAGGAAGTCTCAACAGAAAAGTCCTTGATCAGAAACGATCAAGGACTTTTTCATTTATAACGGCAGGGTGGTCGTCACCTGAGTTCCACCTGTCTCCAGTCGTTCAAAGACGCAATGTCCCCCGAGCTCGGCCGCTCTTTCGCGAATGGACACGAGGCCGAGCCCGCCTTTTTCGGAGGGTTTTGGTCGCGGTTGGATGCCAACGCCGTTGTCCGTCACTTCCAGAACCAACTGGTGGGAAGGGGTAATTTTGATCTGGACGGTGCAGGCGGTAGCGTTCGCATGGCGCACGACATTCACCACAAGCTCGGTGATGATTCGATACGCAGCAACCTCGACGGCAGCAGGCAGAGGCGGTAGATGATCGGGCGCATGAAGGGAGAATTCCATCCCAGCCAGCATGCCAGCCGCAGTGAGATGGCGGGTGGATTGGCCAAGCTCGTTGATTCTCTCTTGCACGGCCCCGATCAATCCCAATTCATCCAGGGTGGGCGGGCGCAAGTCATGGACCAATGTGCGAATCTCATCAACAGTGGAACGAATGACTTTTCTGAGCTCGACCATCAGCTCTTTGGCAGTCTCGGGATTGTGGACGACGTGCTTTTCGGCTGCGGCGGCATTCAGCGCAAGTGCGGCCAGACGAGGCGCGAGGTCATCGTGTAGGTTGTGACGAATTTGCCTGCGTTCTTCTTCGCGCGCCAACACCAGTTTTTCACGAGATTCCTGCAAGGCATCCGCCAACAGCTTCATTCCGATGGTCATGTTCACGTTTTGAATGATCGGGCCAGATTGAGTAAGCAGCACGTCGAGCAGCTTGTAGTCTGCAGCAGTGAACGTCTCACCGAGCGAACGGTTGGCCACGAGCAGCGTCCCCAATTCTTCCCCCCGATGGATGATCGGAAATGGCAAAAGTTCGTCCGTTCGCTCTCCGGCGGATGCCACCAGCGTGTTTTGGCCGTTGACGGAAATCGAGATGCCTGTGTAGGGCAGCCGGAGCGACTCCTTGATGGTCGTGACAACAACTTCAAGCATGGCTTCCGGCGAGATCGGTTTGACCAATTGGTTCCCAAGCTCCGCGAGAACGGCATATGGGTCATCGTGCCGCCCTTTCATCATGCGGTTGACAAGACGCTGCAGCCGCTCTTTCAAAGGAGCGAACAGCACGGCTACCACGGAAGTAGCAAGCAGGGAGATTACGACATTGTCTTTTGTCTGGAACAAGCGGCTGAGGTACAGAACAGATAAAATGTAGACCGCGACCACAAAGACGGAAAGGCCGATATATACCAGTGTTCGCTTAACCAGTGGATCGATATCCCACAGACGGAGGCGGACGATTGCCAATGTCAAAGTCAGCGGAATGATAAGCAGAAACAGCTCCAGAATCCCGTTCAAGTAAATATAAGCAGTCGCGCCCCATTGAAACAGTGCGGGCTCAAACAAAAAACTGATGCTGATAAAACCGCCCAACCCGCACGACATGCCGAAAACAATCCATTTGGTCTGTTGGCGCTGCAAAGGAAGCGACTTTTTCCGGTAGCGATATATCTGGGTGCTTACCAGCAAGAGAATGATCGAGAGAAGCCAGAACGCCTTTGCGAGATTGGGCCATGATGTGAATCTGAACGGGGCGCCCGGAAACAGGCCGCTGTACAGGTAAACCAGGCAGATCAGCAGCAAGACTTTTACTGTCCAGGCCGGGACGAACCTGCCATCGGGAAAGATGAGAAAGAATGAGATCAAGGTAATCCAGCCGATCATGTCCACCAGGTCGTACCAATGCCACAAGGCTGGCGTGAGCTCCGCTGCAGCCCAGACGAGCGAAGGAAATGTCGTTCCGAACGAAACCAACATCAGTGACGCGAGTAGGCCGAGCGGTTCACGGAAACACTTCCACAAAATAATCAAGGCCGCGAGATAAAACAAAAGCGTAAAGGATGCATCGATCACGGTGAAAGTCATGGCGTAGCCTTCGACAGTCAGATGCTCCTGCTGCAGTACCGCAAGCGGCATCGGTGGCGCTGGCGTCACCTTGCAGGCGGACAGAATGCACTCGGCGACCAACCGTTCATAATAGCGGGGGACGCTGACAAGAAAACAGGAAACCACTGCGAGGCAGAATAGGACAACAATGATTTGAATGGGCAAAAGCTTGCGAACATGCATTAGAAGATCCCCTTTGCGGTTTGGCAGTAAGTGGATTCCCTTATTATAGCAACGGCAAAAATGCTTGGATATACCCCGGGAATAAGTTCCCGAATATTCCTGCTTATTCTCGAAAGTTCCCGTGTGAGCGGTCAGGCACGTGCCGTGATTTTATTTTCAAGTTTGCCGGTCCAAATGAGGTAGCCCATCGCGACATAAGACAATCCCCAGAAAAAGGCAAACCATTCGGGTAGAACAATTGAGCACATCATGAGGACGTGCAGGGCGACGATCCAGCGGGGATATACTTTTGCCCGAAACGTCACAATCGCAAAGAGCAACGTGCCGATCATGGTCCCTACCATGCCAATCATGCGTGTGATCGTGACAAAAATACCTGGATTTTCCGGCAAGATATTACCGAGTGCAAATACGTTCCATACCATGCTGGTGATGATAATGTTGCCAACGATAATCAAGAGCGTTGCCAAAAAGCCGACGATGCCTGTTTCCCGCGATTGCACCAGATACGTCCCGATCGTCCCCACGGACATCAATACGCAAGCGATGAATCCAAATGTTAATTCTTGTGGGCTATCCGAGCCCCAGATCAATGCGCTCGGGGTCATTCCCATCCGCGTGAGCCCTGCCAGCAAACAAATCATGCCTAACCATTTCACTACCGTTTTCCATTCCATAAAGACCCTCCATCTCGTAAGATTGATTTTTTCTAAAGCAATCGTATCAAGCGAGGTTTCCCACCGTGTAGAGCAATGGCTACCTTCCTTTCAAGGAAGAAGCTCGGGAACTTTCGGGAAGGGTACGATGAGCAGTATTCGAAATTTTGCAAAGTTGCTATAATGAGTTACGCGATGGAAGCCATTCCCAGTATCCTGTGGAAGTGAAGTTGGCAATTCGGAATGACGGAAAAAGAAAAGGAGTGATCTTCGTTGGACATTCTTGTCGCTGATGACCACCCCCTGTTTCGCAATGGAGTCATCAATCTTTTGCGCACCACTGACGACTTGCGCGTGGTTGGTGAAGCATCGACTGGCGAAGAGGCGATTGCCCTCGCTTCCAGCCTGCAACCCGATCTGATTTTAATGGACATACGCATGCCGGGATGCAACGGCATTGAAGCGACCCGCCAGATCTTGGAAAAGCATTCGCACATGCAAATCCTCATCCTCACCATGTTCAAGGACGACCAGTCTGTTTTTGCAGCCATTCGAGCAGGAGCACGCGGGTATGTTCTGAAGGATGCGGATGAAATTGAACTGATTCAATCCATTCGCATGGTGGGAAACGGTGGGGCCGTCTTCGGCTCCGATATCGCGTCGCGGATGATTCATTATTTTTCGAATCCGGCTCCTGTTGAACCGCTGATGGATGCCAGCCTGTCCGAATTGACGAAGCGTGAACGGGAGATTCTCGAACGTATTGCGGAGGGGGACAGCAATGCCCAAATCGCATTTCGTCTTCATTTGAGTACAAAGACTGTCGCCAACTATGTCTCAACGATTCTCAACAAACTGCAAGTCGTCGATCGCAGTGAAGCCGGACGTCTGGTGAAGAAGATGCGGGATGAGGATCAACTTGATTTGACATGAGAAGTCGTATGATAGGGGATACCTTTGGGGGTGTTTACATGAAACAACCAGCCGCCGGTTGAATCCGACGACTGGCGTCTTAACTTGATTTAATCTCTGTCCGATAAACTGGGGGAGTTCCTAGGAAAACGTCGTCCTATGGCATGATCGGCACGATTTCTATCACGGAATCCGGTATTTCTACAAGCAAACGAATGTCCTGCGTTGCTTTCTCTGTCGTGAACTTCACTTGATAGCCGGTCACCATCGATGTGGGTAACTCTGTCTCATGCTCTACTTTCCCATCCAAGGGGATCAACTTATTGCCGTCGAGCAGGTACACACGTAAAGCCGACGTGCGGGAGATTCCATTACGAGCTTGAAGTGTCACTTCATTTCCGTTTCGCTCCGCTTTCACGGTCTTATAATCGAAAATATCATAGCCGAGCTTGATGTGCATGACATGCTTTTTCCCATTTGCCCCTGTCGCCGTAACGGTGACAATATCTAGTGGGGAATACAGGTCGTAATTCTTTTGCAAGACGAAACTCTTTTTGTCACTGACCGGTATAGTTGAAGACACGCCCGCATACGACACATCGACCGATTTGATTTCGCTATCCGTTACATTCCCGTATAGCATTAGCCTTACCTGCGGGCTGCTCCCTTTCACGAAGGTGACGTAACCGCCAGTCAAATCGGTTTTGATCAAATCGGCGTTTTTTTCATCCGTAACCGTGGTTTCCCCTGATGTCCTGGTTCTCTGTCCGTTCACGCTTTCCATTACGTAATATTTGCCGCCAATGCTCGGCAATTTCGAAAAGGTAATGCTGCCTTTGCTGTCCGCGGTCTTGGAGCCGTAATTGGAGCCGTAATTGGAGCCGTTTTTGGCGTCGCAATATGCACCGCCGTAGCAGACTTTGTCTTGAAATAGCGTGATCGTTGCGCCTGGTGCTGCTCCTTGAACGGTGATCGTCCCCTGTCCGCCCGTAATCGTCAAATCTGTCACGGGTGCAGGAGAGGGCACAGGATTCGGAATAGGCGTAGGATTCGGATTAGGTGTTGTTCCTCCACCGGCTGTGCCATTCGTACCCCCACTTGCGGAATCATTCATCGGCTTTCCGAACGTAATCGGCTGCGAGATAATCGTATCCTCGGGCGTTTCGATTTCCAGGACGTAATACTGTCCTTCCTTCATCGTCCCGTTGTCATTCGCAAACAAATCGAAGGAAACCGCCCCTTCAAACGTTCCGACAGGATCTGTCGGAGTTGGCCGGAAAGCAGGCGTGATCACTTTCTCCCCCTGTACGATCCCCAATAGCCAGCCAACTCCCACACGGTTGGTTCTCCAGATTCCATGATAGTTTTCTTTGCCAAATACATCGGTAGAACGCAGGATGATGGCATTCACGACGGTTTTTTGCGAAAAGGTGAGGCTCACTTGAAAGTGACCGTCCCGTGTGCCATCAGGTTTGAATTCCGCGCTGCCGGTCTTATCGAATTTTTTCTCAAGTAAAGCAAACTTCGTAATGCTTACACCTGCTGCCGTATCCGACTCCGCTGCATGTGCAAATCCTGCAAATACGCTCATTAGCATGGCGCACAGAAACACGCACAATGCTTTTCTTGTCATTTCCCACTTCATTTGTACACACGCTCCCTGATGAATCAATTTCGAATGGTATCAATATAACTGCACGGAATTCCCAGGAACAAGGGAATCTCTTCCTTGCCGATCTGGGAAGTTTTTCAGGAACGTTGGCAATGTAAATAAGCCGAGCCACCCCCAAGGAGCGCTCGGCATGTACTGCGTTATTCTATAGTAAGGCCAACCAGCGTTTGCTACTGCTATTTTTTTGCCAAAATCCGGAATGTGACGCCGAACGGATCCGTGACATTGCCATAAGCTGGGCTGAAGAAACTGGACTGCAGTGGATCGTTTACACGTCCACCTTCCTTTAACGCTTCAAAATATTGTGCAGCTTTTTCTTTGTCGTCGGTTTGAACGACGATGGTCACCTGTGTGCCCTTCTGGTAGTCACTGCCGGTGACGTTGTCGGTCAGGTGAAGCTCCGATTCGCCAATTTTCAAGATGGCGAATGACACCCACTCTTTCTTTTCTTGAGGCAGCGGAGATACTGGATTTTCAGGCATATCTCCGAATCGAAGTGTGTAGAGGACTTTGGCCTCCAGTGCTTTCACATAAAAATCGATGGCTTCATTGGCGTTACCGTTCATTTCTAAAAAAGGGATCAGACTTGTTTTCATAAGAATCATCTCCTATGGATTAAATGTTTTTTTGCGGGATAACCGGCCCGGCATTGCTTCAAGTTGGTTGACCGGTTTTCCCTGTCACTATTGATGTCGAAAGGCCGACAGGAAATGTGACCGATGAGCGAAAAAATGATTTTTTATATTTTTGGTCACATCTGCTTCGGCTGGTACGACATATAAGGTAAAGGGAACGATGAAAGGAACGTGCAAATGAGCGATCACAAATGGCTTGTGGAACAATTCGAGTCGTATCGCAACCATCTTCAAGCGGTAGCTTACCGGATGTTAGGTTCTTTAAGTGAAGCGGATGATGCGGTGCAGGAAGCATGGATAAGGCTTAGTCGCTCCGATACGAGCGGAGTGGAGAATATGGGAGGCTGGCTAACGACGATTGTTTCGAGGGTGTGCCTTGATATGCTGCGCTCCCGGAAATCGCGGCACGAGGAGCCGATGATGGAGAGTGTGCCCGAACCGGCAACAAGCCGTCATGATGGAAGCGATCCCGAGCAAGAAGCACTGTTGGCCGATTCTGTCGGTCTTGCGATGCTTGTGGTTCTCGGGAAACTGAATCCCGCTGAACGCATCGCGTTCGTGCTGCATGATATTTTTGCCCTTTCTTTTTCAGAAATCGCACCGATCGTCGGACGTAATGAGGCCGCGGCAAGACAGCTTGCAAGCCGCGCGCGTCGACGGGTTCAAGGGACGGATTTGGCGGTCGATGCTGCGGAGGTCATGCAAAAGCGGGAGCTAATCGATGCCTTCCTCGCCGCTTCGCGCACCGGTGACTTTGACAAGCTGCTGTCGGTGCTAGACCCGAATGTGGTGCTCAGAAATGACATTTCGTTCGCACCGGTTTCCGCAGTGCCAGAGGTTTACGGTTCGCAATCGGTTGCCAAGCAATTCGCAGGTCGCGCCCAAGGAGCACGACCCGTACTCGTAAACGGTTCAGTGGGTGTCCTTGTGGCACCTCGCGGCAAAATGCTGCTCGTGCTCGAGTTTACGATTGCTGACGGTAAAATTACCGAAATCGGCATGATTGCTGATCAAACACGCCTTAACGAGCTCGACTTGGCGATTTTGGAATGATGAAGATCAGCACATACTCCACGAATGCGTGGAGTTTTTTATACAGATAAGAATTTATAAAATTCTTATCCAGTATAAGGGCAACCGCGGCTTAAGCCAAAAGCATGTCGTAACCAGGTTTTCTAATTTGCATGTCGTTCTTATGATTGCATATACTACAGGAACAAACGTTCTTGTATTTGCGGAGGCGAGGTAACAACATGTTTACCAAAAGTGAAGTGAATGAAAAGCTGCTTGAATGGCTTGCTTGGCGGTTGACGATGAAGTCACTTCGACAGGATGCCGGTGTGATGGAGACTGCTTCACATCTGAAACTGGGGATCGGCTATGGACTGGTTCTGCGTGAGCTGTCAGAAACAGCGACTACGCGTGAGCAAGCGGCTTATACCGCGATGCAGACAGGCGGTATTACTGTGCTAGGGGTCAAAGAGGATCGCGGCGAGACCTTTGTCTGGTGGAAGCAGAGAGGACGTCCGGATATGTATCGAATCGCAGACCAGCTGCTCCAGCCTGCTGCGCAAATGAAACTCGGCGAGCTGATCGAAAAGCAGTAAATGTCCGATGGGGGCGTGTCAAAAAGGGGAGATTGCGTGTATGAAAAAAAGAGACGGTTGGCCGCCTCCTGTTTTTTGGAAAGTGTTTATGCCTTACTCGGGCGATCTGCGGGATAGCCATGCAGCAAGCGGTACTGCTTTCGCTCTTCGGTAAAATCCCACCATTGCTTGTCGCTATCCGGATTTTCGGCAAAATGGACGACCAAGCGAAACTGATCTTCCACGCAAGGATCGATCTGAACGCCATAAAGACGCTCCAATTGTTCGATCAGCAGTGCCCCATCTTTCCCTTTTATGTCTTCTAAGCGATAGTATCCGAGCAGCATCAGATCTTTTGCGAATAGTGGGCCGATAGAGGGAATGCGTTGGAACGCAGCCATTGCTTTTAGTTCTTTGGCACGCTGAAGGGAAATGTCTAGCTGCGCACTCAACTGCTGGGCATCGATGTCATGGAGTTCATTTAGCCGTATGTGATGTGACCGCAGGGCAGCACGCTCGGTTGTGGATAGATCAAGCTTTGGCGTTTTTTTCGTTGTTTTCATCGCGTTCAATCGCCTCCTCCTTTCATCTCGATCCATTCAGACTGGAGAATGGAATATTGATATTCATCGACCCACTTCCCTTTAGACATGTAGTTTTGTAAGAGATGCCCTTCCCGTCTCATGCCGAGACGTTCCAATACACGAATGGATTTTTCGTTGCGCACATCAGCAAAAGCGATCACCTTATGTTTTTGCAGCGTTTGGAAGATGTAATGCAAAAGCGCGGTAACAGCTTCATTGGCATACCCCTTCCCTTGATGTTCGGGTGCGAGGGTGAAACCAATTTCCACGATTCTCGGTTCAGGCATAGGCGTATGGAGTGCACAGTCTCCAATCAGTTCATTCGTTCCTGCCAGAGCGATGGCGAACTGGAACCATGTCCCGGGCTGGTTGGGCGAATGAGCAATCTGCTTATGAACAAATGACTCGGCTTCTTCCATCGTATAGTTTTCCCAAGATTGAAAGGCCGCGACCGATGGGGCAGAACGGTACGTGTAGAAGGGAACTACGTCCTGTAGGCACATGTGTCTGAGAATGAGGCGGGGTGTTTTTGCGTATATCGATTTCGAGAGCTCCATAGCGATCCTCCTTGGCGCCGTCAGATAGGCGATATGACAGTTGGAAAAATGGTTACCCAATCAGTGTATCGTGTAGGGGCTGGAAAAAACAGTAGCTTCGTGAAGGCTAATTGAAGCGAAATGGGGCATTTTATACCATAACCAATAAGAGAAAAGAGGTGCTTTTTTGCAAAAAGAGGATGCGGTATGGGCAGCATTGGAGGAAGTGATCGATCCTGAAATCGGGGTAAACATCGTAGATTTGGGGCTTGTCTACGAAATAAATGTGGATGATAGCGGGCGGGCAAACATTGAAATGACGTTGACCATTCCCGAGTGTCCTTTGGCAGATGACATCGTCAAAAATGTCAAAGAGGCGGTTACTGCCATTTCCGGGATTTCAGAGGCGAATGTTTCGCTTGTTTGGGAACCGAAATGGAGTCCCGCGCGAATGAATGACCGGGCCCGTGAAGAAATCAGGTCGCGTCAAAGCATCTCATAAGGGCAGCTGAGCATAACAATTGTTTCAAATATAGTACCGTGGAGTAGTGTGGATGGAATAGAGAGCGCCCTCCGACGAAACAGACTGAGGAGGGCAAACAGCAGCGTCAGAGCATCGGCAAAGCGATGAAGCCCGGTCATCCGACGGTGAGGCCGCTAATCGACGATGTAGCATTTTTTAACAAAATGAACGATGCATAGGTCTTAGAAAATGCAAAAGACTTTCGCATTCATCCATGCAGCGGTATGCTTCATTCGCATAAAAAATCAGCGGCCGTCTAAGACTTTATTTCTCAGTCTCAGTGCTCCGCTGTTTCATTTTTAGGGCCAGTCTATTCCTTATTTTCAGCGAGCATGAACATCATTGCTCAAGTCTCGGTCGAGTCGGATAACAGTCTGGCGTTTGCACGTCGGACACCTCGGACAGCTTCATCAAATAATAGCATTCCTCCCGCGACATATGGTCAGCCATCAGGGGAGACAAAACGCCTAATAATTCATCCTGCAGCCGCATTTCTGTCAATTCATGCAGAAAAACCTGGAACAGCTGGATTTCCATTTCGGCTTGGCGGTTGAAGCGATTGAGTGCGGGGAAATCCTTGACATTGGTGCGCAAATATCCAGCCAGCTCGATCGCTTTCAAATAAAAGTGCTCAAATTGTTTCGTGAAGCGATTGCTTTTTTGCTGGCTATCATGCTCCACCATATCGAGAAGCGATGTTATGGTGGCAGCGTGTCCTACTGCATCCGACAGCCAAAGCAAATGATGATGGATGGTTTGAAACGAGGGAATCCCGCCAGTGGATAGGTAATAGTTCAAGATTCGCAGATATTCTTCCAATTCGTTCACCATATGGTTGAGAAAAGTCGGAGGCAAGCTGATGGAGATCTTTCCGACCAGATGTCGTTCGAGCAGGTGTAGCTTGAAATCGCGAAAGAAGCGAGTCAGTTCGTTCGCTTACTGCGTAAGCGACTGAAGCTCGTCGTCAGAAATGTTTGTGCGTGCGTACGCGAGCAAGCTGTCAAAGGAGCCGATGAAATTGCTCGCTTGCTCGATCTCTGTCTTTTCAACCGGAGCCAGTGATTGATGGATAAACCGGGCATGATCCCCGAGAATTTGCAGCCAAAAACGATGTTCAAACAATAAATCGTTCCTTGCATCACGGTTCAACGTCGTTCCCTCCTTATTACACTTCAACCTATGTGCTGGAGCCCATAAGTGTGTAAGAAAGAGCGTGCGAACGTGCTTATTTCAAAACATCCAACGCTTTTCTAAGCTTCTTTGCGAATTTTACGGGCTCGCTCACCGATTCTAAGTGGATGTACATCAGACGCGGATCATCAAACAGCCAATGGTTGTGGATTGCAGTCACTTTCAGTTTTTGCTTGCGAGCGGCATCGACAAAACGTTGGACTTCTTTTTGAAGAACGGTGATTTCTGCCGTATTTAACGATTTTCCATCACGCCCTAACGACTGGATGGTGATCTCGTGTTCGGTTTCGTACTTTTTGCCCAGAATCCTTGCGTTCAGGTTTCGTTTTACCGTAATGCTGCACGTATCATTGGACATGCCCATGCCCCCCAAGATGCAAGCTAGTTTCTTGCATAAGCCTTTTGGAATTTTCACTTCTGTTCCCCCCTTCGAGTTTGCATGATACAAACTATGTCGAGGAAGAAAAAAAGTAATAGTTTCATAGCTGAGAGGGCTCATAGGAAAAACGAAAGAGGCGGAAATCCGCCCCTTGTTCCATTCGTTCCAGCCACTCACAGCGTAAAGCTGGTGACCAGTTTTTGCAAATCTTGCGCCATACTTGTTAATGAAGCAGAGGATGCGGAGATTTCTTGCAGGGAGGCAGATTGCTCGTCGGCAGAGGATGACACCTGCTGGTTTCCGGCAGCATTTTGCTCAGCTGCTGCGGCGATTGCCGAGATCGACTGTGCGACGTCTGCCGTTCCGATTGAGATTTGCGCGGAAGAGGTGGACACCTCATGGATTTGCTCCGCGATGGTGATGACGTAGTCCTGAATTTGTTTGAATAATTCTCCGGATCGCTGCGCGACTTCTAACCCAACCGCAACTTCCTCGGTTCCAGTGTTCATTGATTTCACCGCCAATTGCGTTTCTGCCTGAATGGCGGCAATCAGCTCAGCAATCTGACCAGCAGAACCGGCTGATTGCTCTGCGAGCTTTCTCACTTCATCAGCGACGACAGCGAATCCTTTCCCGTGCTCTCCCGCTCGGGCGGCCTCAATCGCAGCATTCAGCGCCAGCAAATTCGTCTGGGAAGAGATTTGCTTAATGAAATCGACAAATTGGCCGATTTCCACCGAGCGGTGCTGCAATCCTTGCACAACCTTTGCCAGATGAAGCATCGTATCGTTCATCCTGTTCATTTGCGCAGTCGTGATATGGATCGCTTCATTTCCTTCGCCGGCTTTTTCTGCTGCTTGTGCAGCGGTGGATGAAACCGTTTTGGCATTGGCAGCGATTTGTTCGATGCCTGCAGACATTTGCTCCATCGTGGCGACACAGTGCTGGATTTCGCCGACTTGCTTGTCTGCCCGAAAAGCTACGCCCTGGATCGATTCGGTAATCATCTGTGTCGCTTTGCTCGTCGTTTCCGTGCTTTCCGCAAGCTCATCCGATGAACTCGCCAAAATCATTGCCTGCTCCCGCACCTTCTGCAGGATACTGCGCAACGACTCGCTCATTGCGTTGAAATGCTCGGCCAACTGACCAATCTCGTCTTTGGAAGAGACAGCGATGCGAACGGTTAAGTCGCCTTGCTTAATTTTTTTGGATGCGGTCACAAGCGTATGTATGGGCCTTACGATGGAAGCGATGACGGCATAGTTGGCTCCGAAACCGACCAGCAAAGCAAGCGCAACCACAATGCTGGTTGTAATCAAAATGGAATCTGCCGAATGTGCCAGCTCCTGGTCATAGATGGTTCCCGCTAGCTTAAGGCCGGTCAATTTATTGGTGACGAATGACATCCACATTTTTTGACCACGGTCCACATAGGAAAACGTACCTGTATCTTGTTTGTACAGCTGACTCACCCAGTCACCCGCAACTTGTGTCCCGAATTTTTCGGTCGGGTGGATCACCAGCTTTTGATCTTGATCGAGAATGGCGACGTAGCCGGTGCTGCCGATTTTTTGCTCGTCGGCGACTTTTGCGAGCGCATTTACATCAAGCTCAATGGCAAAGACAGCCGAATCATCGCTGACCGTACGGGCGATCGTGATGACTTGTACGCCGGTAATCGGGTCGAGGTAAGGGGCCGTGATGATTGTTTTCCCGACGGCGTTCATCGCCTGCTCATACCAGGGGCTTTTTTTCACTTCGTAGCCGCTTGGTAAGTTGCGGTCGGGAGACAAGATAGCGGTTTCCTCATTCGCTGCAATCAGCAGCAGTGCCTCCGGATGGAGGATATTGTACTTATTGAATTCTTCACGGTGCAAAAACTGTTCATTTTTTTCGAATGAACTTTCAGATAACGTCGCTGATAAATAGCCGACATCGTTCACTTTTGGAGAAATCATCTGATCGATATACTTGCTGAGTGACCGAACATTTTGATCTGCTGTTTGCATCATCTGTTGACCGATTTCCGCCTTGGCATTGATGAATGAGAAAACGCCGATCGTCACGCACGGAAGCAGCAACAACAGTGATGTAAAAAGGATCAATTTCCACTTCAAAGGCAAGCTAAGCTGTTTTTTCATTTCCCCGTTCTCCCCATATCCCAGTCGTGATTCATTGAACGTGTGCCTGTTAAAGTGTAACAAAGCCATTCCTAGGATAGAAGAACTATGAAAACGAATTTACAAAATCTTAAATTTGCCTTAATAATAGGCGGGGCGAACTACCATGACGCTTAAAAAACACATCGTTTCACACGCACAGGATTGCAATGTAACCGATTCTCGGTATATTGATAGATAGTCCGAATTGTTTGCAGGTGAGGAAAAACGAAAGGGAGGGTTTACGTACAATGGGGAACGATACGATCATTGCGGGAAAACAAATCAGGGAATGGAAGGATGACTACCCGTTGCTTCAGCCACTCTCCGAGACGGAGGAAGTGTTTTGGACGAACCCGCTCTATACCGGGTTCGATGGGACCGCTGCTCAAGTGACCGCGGAGGACGTGCAGGATGCGAGCGATCGGCTGCAACGGTTCGCACCTTTTATCGAAAAAGCGTTTCCGGAAACGGCGGAGTCTGGTGGATTGATCGAATCGAAGCTCGTCAGGATCAAGGACATGCAGAGCCTGCTCGCAGAAAAAAGCGGTCAGGAACTGCCGGGTTCACTGTGGTTGAAATGCGATAGCCACCTGCCGATTTCCGGTTCGATCAAAGCCCGGGGCGGCATCTATGAGGTGCTGGCACATGCGGAAGCGTTGGCGTGGAAGCACCAAATGCTCAGCAAGGAGAGCGACTATGCGGTTTTGGACTCGGATGCGTTTCGGGATTTGTTTTCCCGTTACTCAATCGCTGTCGGCTCCACGGGCAACCTTGGGCTAAGCATCGGCGTAATCAGTGCCAAGCTAGGGTTTCGCGTGACCGTTCACATGTCGGCTGACGCCAAGGCGTGGAAAAAAGACTTGCTGCGAAAGCGAGGAGTAACGGTCGTCGAATATGAAGCCGACTATGGAAAAGCGGTCGAAGAAGGCCGGAAGCAAGCGGAAGCGGACCCGACCTGCTATTTCATCGATGATGAAAATTCCAAGCATCTGTTCCTCGGCTATGCCGTCGCGGCAAATCGATTGAAAAAGCAGCTGGACGAGCAGCAAATCACGGTCGATCGCGAGCATCCGCTGTTCGTCTATCTTCCGTGCGGGGTGGGCGGCGGTCCTGGTGGCGTTGCGTATGGACTGAAGCTGATTTATGGTGAAAATGTCCACTGCTTATTCGCTGAGCCGACCCATTCGCCCTGCATGCTAATCGGGTTAATGACCGGACTGCATGACCAGGTCTCCGTACAAGATTTCGGCATTGATAACAAGACGGATGCGGACGGACTGGCTGTCGGCCGCCCATCGCGTTTTGTCGGAAAAGCCATCGAGTCGCTGCTGAGCGGCATTTACACCGTGGATGATCAGGAGCTGTACCGGTTGCTGCGCGACCTTTACGACACCGAGTCGATCCGTCTGGAGCCGTCTGCGTTGGCCGGTATGCCAGGTCCGGTGCGATTGCAGCAAACAGAGGCAGGACAAGCCTATCTCACACGGCATCACTTGACCGACAAGATGAAAGATGCGACGCACATCGTCTGGGCAACAGGAGGAAGCATGGTACCGCCTGAGGTTCAGGAAGAGTACTATGCGAAAGGCGTGCAGGCATCAAAAGGCAAGTAAGACTAGCGAAAAAACGCTACCGAAAGCAGTGAAGTGACCCCAAAAAGTTAGACTCGTATTTTTTTAAGCAGCATGTAAGGTTTGAGTCCGGTATTGCACTGGACTTAAGCCTTTTAATTTTATCTTGATTCGTTTGTTGTTA
>NZ_RHHQ01000034.1 GCF_003710825.1 Brevibacillus fluminis
CAGGCTGTCGATAAAGTCGGCAGCTTTTCTTTTTGTCTGGGTATTTCAACACGACACCGCGTTAATATGTTATAATATTTACAAAAATTACTGTAGGTGATCGTTATGTTACGTTCAAATAAAGATAAGCAAACTGCATATGAATTTGTTTCGATTGAGCAACTTGTTCCTCAAGACCACATGCTTCGAAAAATTGATAAATTTATCGATTTTTCGTTCATCCTTGAGAAGGTTCGCCCTTATTACTGTGAAGATAACGGGCGCCCGGCCATTGATCCGCTGGTTTTATTCAAAATGATTTTTTTAGGTTACTTTTATGGCATTCGTTCCGAAAGACGTCTTGAGCAAGAAATTCAGACCAATGTGGCTTACCGTTGGTTCCTTGGATTGGGCCTCACAGACCGCGTTCCCGACCATACCACCATCAGTTTAAATCGTCGCATTCGTTTTAAAGACACAACCATCTTTCAAGATATCTTTGATGAAATCGTTCTTCAAGCCATGGGGCACCGAATGATTGGAGGTCGCATGCTTATTTCGGATTCTACACATGTAAAAGCGAGTGCAAACAAAAATAAGTACACCAAAGAACAAGTCTTGCAAAACACCAAAAGCTATATCGATGAGCTAAATGAAGCGGTGGAAATTGACCGAAAAAATAACGGAAAAAAGCTCTAAAACCTGAAAAGGATGTGGTTGAACAGAAGGAAGTGAGAGTAAGCACAACCGACCCTGACAGCGGTTATATGATGAGAGAGGGAAAACCTGAAGGATTTTATTATTTGGACCACAGGACTGTAGATGCAAAGTACAATCTTATTACCGATGTGTTTGTAACCCCTGGGAACGTACATGATTCCCTTCCGTATCTGGATCGTCTGAACCGCCAAACCAAGCGGTTTGGCTTCAAAGTAGAAGCTGTTGCATTAGATTCTGGTTACCTAACAAACCCTATTTGTCACAAGTTAAAAGAGAAAAACATTTTTGCTGTCATTGCACACCGTAGATACCACCCGACGCAAGGGCTATTTCATAAGTGGCAGTTTACATATGACGCGGAACGTAATAGCTACACATGCCCAAATCAGCAAGAATTGCTGTACAGCACGACGGATCGCCACGGGTATCGTCATTACAAGTCCGATCCAGAAGTTTGCAAATCGTGCCCCTTCCTCACAAAATGTACCCGATCCAAGAACCACCGCAAAGTGGTCACTCGGCATGTTTGGGAAGATAGCAAGGATTGGGTACGTGAAAATCGACTGAGTAAAGCAGGCAAGAAACTCTACAAAAAGAGAAAAGAAACAATTGAGCGAAGCTTCGCGGATGCTAAACAGCTCCATGGGTTTCGCTATTGCCGTTTGCGGGGGTTGCGCAACGTAATGGAACAAGCGCTGATGACCGCAGCGGTGCAGAACATGAAAAAGATTGCCCTCCACCTTGCAAAGCAAGGGTGAGGGCACAGAATGTCCAAAATGGATAAGCGGTTCGTGTAAAAATCCACTTAACAAGAAGAGAAACCCCCAAATAACATGGGGTTTCTCGACAATCTGAACAACCAGGAATCCTGGTTGTTTTTTCTTTGTCCGCCTGAAAATCGCCCAGCTTGTAACAAAGTGGACGAATTCTAGATGGGGTTTATAGCCCGGTTGGGC
>NZ_RHHQ01000035.1 GCF_003710825.1 Brevibacillus fluminis
CGGATTACGATGCACAGGAGCGAATCAATGGGATGGCGGAAGAACTGATTCGCATCAGCCGCCTTTTGGCTGCGAAATAAAGGTTGGCCGAAAGCGATACAAAATAAAGGGGGACGGAAATGATGAAAATCACCGAATTGACGCTGTACACCGATCGTTTGGAGCAGGCGAAGCAGTTTTATACAAAAGTGCTGGAGCTGGAGCTGCTTGCGGAAGAGGCAGATTCGTTCACGGTCACCATCGGCTGGACAGCGCTGCGGTTCGCGGCTGTTCGGGATCAGAGCCGTCCCTTTTACCATATGGCTTTCAACATTCCGGAAAACAAGGTGGAAGAAGCGCGGGTGGGGCTAATTATGCATGAAGAGGACCCGCTCATATATTTCGAATCGTGGAATGCGCATTCGCTCTACTTTTCAGATGCGGCCGGCAATCTGATCGAGCTGATCGCACGGCATAACCTGGAAAACGCGAACGACACCCCTTTTAGCAGCCGCGATTTCCTCTGCGTCAGCGAAATCGGGCTGCCTGTAGAGGATGTGTTGGACACGGTGGAAGATTTAGAGATCGGGCTCGGGATTGGACCGTGGCGCGGGCCGACCGCTTCCTTTACTCCGATGGGGGATGAGGATGGCTTGCTGATTTTGGTTGCGTTCGGGCGAACCTGGTTCATGAGTGATGTACAAGCGCGTTTCCAACCCGCCGCAGTGACCATTCACGGTAATCGGGACCAGGATGTACATCTGCGCGGCTATGAGTTTCATATGGTTGCAGCAGATGTGCACGCTTGAAAACAGCCGTTCCTGCGGTGTTTGGGCGGTAGGTAGGTGTAGGACGGGGGCGAGTCGAAAATAATGATGGTGTAGGATGAAGCACTTGATGGGAGCTGAAGCTAGTATGGATATGAAAACGATTCGCGTGGCGGAACGGACGATCGCGTACAGAGAGGAAGGAAGCGGGCCGGCGCTACTTTTGCTCCACGGGTTTTGTGGAAGCCATGCTTATTGGGACAAAGTCGTTCCCGAATTGGCCAAAGAGTATCGCGTGCTGGCAACGGATTTGCCCGGGCACGGCGGGACGAGCCATGTAGAAGGGGCCGAGACAATCGATGCGATGGCGGATGAGGTCAAACTTTTGCTTGATCAGGCAGGGGTAGACAAAGTGATACTGCTTGGGCATTCGCTTGGCGGGTATCTCGCCTTGTCGATTGCGCAGCGCTATGAGGATCGTTTGCTAGGATTCGGCCTGATCCATTCCACCGCCTATCCTGACTCGCCCGAAGCGAAAAAGGGACGTGATGCGAACGTTGAAAAAGTGGGGCAGCAAGGAATCGCAGTTTTGATCGATGGCCTC
>NZ_RHHQ01000036.1 GCF_003710825.1 Brevibacillus fluminis
GACTTGCGTATCCAGTTTTCAGGGAATAACTGAAACGGACCATCTGATGTTGGTTTTCTGTTTGCTTGTTTTTTAGGATAACACCCTAATTCGATCACAATCGCTTTTATCAAAAAAGATATTGCTTTTTGATAGACAGTATGATAGATTGAATATCCAGGCACAAAACGAAAGTTGTTGAGTAGCTTGGGAAAACGAGTTGTTGATTCTCTAAAAATGGCCCGTTGGTGAAGCGGTTTAACACAGCAGCCTTTCACGCTGTCATACAGGGGTTCGAATCCCCTACGGGTCACCATTTATTTCGGAGGCTTAGCTCAGCTGGGAGAGCATCTGCCTTACAAGCAGAGGGTCGGCGGTTCGATCCCGTCAGCCTCCACCATTATCGTTCAGAAGTAAATATGGAGCTGTGGTGAAGTTGGAGTTCACGCCGGTCTGTCACACCGGAGGTCGCGGGTTCGAGTCCCGTCAGCTCCGCCATTTTTACAACCAATATCATATGCCGGTGTAGCTCAATTGGTAGAGCACCTGACTTGTAATCAGGGGGTTGTGGGTTCAAGTCCTATCGCCGGCACCATTATCCAAGCTTTGGGGAGATAGCGAAGTGGCTAAACGCGGCAGACTGTAAATCTGCTCCCTCTGGGTTCGGCGGTTCGAATCCGTCTCTCCCCACCATTGCTTTGATAAATGGATAAAACAGCAAGAGCCATTAGCTCAGTTGGTAGAGCATCTGACTTTTAATCAGAGGGTCGAAGGTTCGAGTCCTTCATGGCTCACCAGTTTTTTTAAAAGAATATGCGGTCGTGGCGGAATTGGCAGACGCGCTAGATTCAGGTTCTAGTGGTGGCAACACCGTGGAGGTTCAAGTCCTCTCGACCGCACCAAACAAATGCGGACGTAGCTCAATTGGTAGAGCGTCGCCTTGCCAAGGCGAAGGTCGAGGGTTCGAGACCCTTCGTCCGCTCCATATGTGCCCTTAGCTCAGCCGGATAGAGCGTTTGACTACGAATCAAAAGGTCGGGAGTTCGAATCTCTCAGGGCACGCCATTATATGTCGGGAAGTAGCTCAGCTTGGTAGAGTACTTGGCTTGGGACCAAGGGGTCGCAGGTTCGAATCCTGTCTTCCCGACCATTTTTTGCCGGTGTGGCGGAATGGCAGACGCGCGCGACTCAAAATCGTGAGGGAAACCGTGGGGGTTCAAGTCCCTTCACCGGCACCACAAGCGTTGATTATGTTTGCAAATTCACACGTAATATATTTTGGCGGTGTAGCTCAGATGGCTAGAGCGTTCGGTTCATACCCGAAAGGTCGGGGGTTCGACCCCCTCCGCCGCTACCAATGAGATTTTTTCTCTAGCACCATAACACTTATTATGGCGGTCGTGGCGAAGGGGTTAACGCACCGGATTGTGGCTCCGGCACTCGTGGGTTCAAGTCCCATCGATCGCCCCATAAATTATTCAATGTCTCAGCTCTTTTTTTATGGTTATTTGGTTGACTAAATAATCGAACTGAGGTAAAATAATTATCCGCGCTTCTAAAATGCGTGAAAATGCTCTTTGAAAACTGAACAGCGAAAGCGAAAAGATAACGTGATTGTCCAAGTGACATCACATTTAATTAAGCCAAGCAAGTCTTGGAATCAGCTTCAACTCAACTTTAATGGAGAGTTTGATCCTGGCTCAGGACGAACGCTGGCGGCGTGCCTAATACATGCAAGTCGA
>NZ_RHHQ01000037.1 GCF_003710825.1 Brevibacillus fluminis
GGGGTGTAGATGACGCTCCACTTGTACGAACCGGTTTCAACCGTATCGCCCAAACGCTGCGGAGTGAACGGTTCGCGGATGCCCCATGTGTCCTGCCGATATTTGCGGTAGTTGGCGGGCTTGGAGCAAGGGACTATCCCATTTTCGTGAATCAGAATCGGCATGTTCCGGTTTCGCTCGATCCATGCCGCCGTGCCGACATGATCCTCGTGCCCGTGCGTCAATACCACCTGCTCGAAGGAAGTGGCTTCATAAAATGAAATTAGCTCGTCTTCGAGAATTTTCGCTCCGGTATCGATCAGCAGTCCATCCACCAGATAGAGATAAACGGAAGAATCTTTACCGCCGATCGACACTTTGCAGTCGATACACGTGACGTTTTCATATGTA
>NZ_RHHQ01000038.1 GCF_003710825.1 Brevibacillus fluminis
AAATCCAGCGATACTAATGTGGTTCTTTCATTATAAACCATATGAACTATTCAGTCACTTGAGGAGCGTTTTTATTTTGCATTTTCGCGTTGACATATTCCTTTACCAAGTGGTACATTATTTTTCGAAAATACCCGATTAATAAAATCGGAATTTGAGGATATAAGTAGCCGATTGGTTAACCAAAGGCACCTGCTCTCTTTGCGAGAGTGTGGTGCCTTTTTTGTTTGTAAGGGGGGATTGCGAAACGAAGAACGCACTTCGCATGACAGTTCGCAGCAAAAGGAGGTGGTGCAAAACGTGAAGTTTGATTTCGCATACATGGCGGAAGCATTTTTTGATCTATTGGAGTATGTGCCGATCACCGTCGCGATGTCCATCGTTTCCATGGCGTTTGCCGTCGTGATTGCGGTTCTGATCGCGCTCGTGCAGAGGAACAAGACGCCCGGCTTGCTGCAGCTGGCCACGGTGTATCTTTCCTTTTTCCGTGGGACGCCCGTGCTGGTTCAGCTCTTCATCATTTATTTTGGGTTGCCGCAGCTATTTCCCGAGCTGAATTCCATGGGTGCCCTGACGGCTGTCATCATGGGCTTGAGCCTCAATACGTCCGCCTATTTGGCGGAGATTTTCCGCGCTGCCCTGGATTCCGTCGAGCGGGGTCAGTTGGAGGCGGCTTATACGGTCGGGATGACCAGCATTCAAGCGCTGCGGC
>NZ_RHHQ01000039.1 GCF_003710825.1 Brevibacillus fluminis
AACGATCCCGCTTTTGCCAGGGCGATGGCACAGCGGTTCCATGAGCAATATCAAGAGTGGCTAAACAACAGATAGAAGAACTCAACGGAGAATGGTAGGAGAGGATAGCATGTTGACAAGAAAAGAAGCATTGGCACGTCTGCAGGAGGAAATCAAAGCAGGGAATCCGATCATCGGCGCGGGTGCGGGCACCGGGCTGTCGGCCAAATCGGCCGAGGCGGGCGGCGCGGACCTGATCATCATCTACAATTCCGGGCGCTATCGGATGGCGGGGCGCGGCTCGCTGGCTGGGCTTTTGCCGTATGGTGACGCCAATCAGATCGTCGTGGAGATGGCGGGTGAGGTGCTGCCGATCGTCAAAAACACGCCTGTGCTGGCAGGGGTATGCGGCACCGATCCGTTCCGG
>NZ_RHHQ01000004.1 GCF_003710825.1 Brevibacillus fluminis
TGCCGACTTTATCGACAGCCTGCGCCAACCATGGTTGGCTCGTTTTTTGCAATGTTTTATCGCTGTCACCAAATCTATTAAGGAGGCACGATCCATGCCTAAATGGTCCTTTCCAAAAATGGTAGCCAGCACCGTTCTATCAGCAGGTTTACTGTTCAGCTCCATCCCGGTATTCGCTGCATCAGCCCCTTACACGTTTTTCACCTACGGCAACACAACAGATGTGTCTACGTCCACCACCTTTGGCGAGGTGTTTATGGGCGGAAGCACTGACGTTGACCAAGCTTTCGTTTGGATGAGTGAAAAAGCGAACGGAGGTGACTTCCTCATTCTCCGCGCCTCTGGGACGGATGCCTACAACTCTTATATTTATGACTTGGCTCAAACAGCCGGAAAGCCTTTGAATTCCGTCAGCACATTGATTGTGAAAGACTTGGCAAAGGCCGGTTCCAATTCCTTTGTCATCGATAAAATTAACAACGCGGAAGCCATTTTCTTTGCAGGTGGCAATCAAGCCGATTACGTTACATTTTTGAAGGGCTCCCCCGCACTGAACGCCCTTAACTCCCGAATCGCGCAAGGCATCCCATTTGGTGGGACAAGCGCTGGCTTGGCCATTCAAGGCGAACATAGCTATGATGCGATTGCGACAAAGAACAAGAATCTTGATTCCCCCGCTGCCTTAGCCAATCCGTACAACTCCCTTATTTCCTTGACCCATGACCTGATAACAACACCCGTCAACGATCACATCACCACCGACAGCCATTTCCAGCAACGCGATCGGATGGGACGTTTCCTCACCTTCCTTGCCAGAAGTATTCAAGACGGCTATGAAGCTCCAGACAAGGCCAAAGGAATCGCCGTCAATGAACAGACTGCCCTTTTGGTGGAACAAGATGGCAGTGCGACCGTTGCTGTACAGCCCGGAGCTCCCAACCCGGGCGTGTTTATGGCTAAAAGTAATCAGGCTCCATCCGTTTGCCAAAGCGGCACTCCTTTGACCTATGCCAATATTTCGATCTACAAACTAACAGAGGGAAGCACTTTTAATCTCAACACCTGGAGCGGATCAGGAGGGTTTTCTTATCAGTTGGATGTGAACAATGGTGTTGTTAGTTCCTCAACCGGCTCGATCTACGGAAATTAACGGGTACTTGCACGTATAGGAAAACAATGAAGACACCTACACTCACTACCAGGATGGTGTCTTCATTGTTTACGGACTCGTAATGAAAGATTTCTTCTGCTTACCTAAATGAGCACTTGCAAATAGAACCGCACATCCGATGACGAGACCTGACAACCCAAACTCCAGCCACGCCCCTCCTATACCTTCGAGCAGCAATCCGAACATACAGGGCCGTCTCCTTCCACGCTCAGCGTACCTGCAGCTCGCTTTGGTAAGCGAGACCGACTCTTTTGCCTTTAAACGGCCCTGCAAGCTCGAGGTGGTTTAGCATACAGTTCGCTACATCCTCGTAAGTGACATCCAGCTCCTTCAACCGGCTGAACAGATGGCCGGCAACCTCGGCTTCGGAGAAGTTCTTGATGGTCTCCGGAACAGGCACGGGCAAAATGTCTGTGCACACATGCAAACGAACGGACGACGGTAGATCGGCCGATTCGACCATCGTGCCCGGGCACATGACGGACCAATCGAGATTGGTTTGCCGCAGTCGGTCCAAATTCCGGTTGTGAGTTTGGTACATGGGCGGGAACCCGGGCAAATTATTGCCGATCAGATCGGTATACGGAATGTCGAGCAGCCCGGCGCCACCCATTAACCATACCCGTCCGGAAAACCGCGTGTTATCTTCACACTGGCTGACGATGTTATCGACGATACGAACAAAATCTTCTCCCTGGCCGGCATGACCAGCTGCGATAATAGCGGCGTCTTGCTGCGAGAGCGCTTCGCAGACGCTTTCCGGATCCATGATGTCCTTCGCTATCACCTTCACTTGCCCCGCGATCTGCTCGCCTTGCTGCTCATAAAGCTTCCTGGGATTGCGCACGAAGGCGGTCAATTCATGCCCCTTATTTACGCCTCTGGCCAGTACCCTTCTTCCCGTATTTCCCGTTGCTCCGAAAACAATAATCTTCATCGTTCATTCCCCTTTCTAGGAATTTCCAAATTTTTCATTGCTGAATTGACTTAAGCTTAGCACCGCCCTAAAATCTTGTTAAGAACCCACTTTCATGTAGGGTCCTTACTTGAAAGTAAGCTTGAGCAGGGAGGGATTGGATGGAAGCTGGCACAGAGGCAGCAATGGAAAGAAAATGTCCGATTGAAACGGTGATTCACGTGCTTGGCGGGAAGTGGAAGCCTACGATCTTATGGCTTTTGTTAGACTCCACCAAGCGGTTCAGCCAGCTGGAGAAGCTGATTCCCGGTGTGACGCAGAAGATGCTGGCGCAGCATTTGCGGGAGCTGGAGAACGACCGGCTGGTGACACGGACGGTTTATCCATCGGTCCCCCCGAAAGTGGAATATTCATTAAGTGAATATGGCAAGACATTGGTACCCGTGATGGAAGTCATGTGTGAGTGGGGCGAAACCCATCAACGGCCGGGCTCAAGGCAAGCTGTCCCGGTATCTGCAAGTCCGACGGATTAACAGGATATAAAAGAGAAACTTCAAAAAGTTAATTTCCAAAATTTACAAAAGTAAAGCAAAGAACAGTATTTAACAACAAATACTGTTCTTTGCTTTATTTTTTCAGATTACGCTTTTAATGTTTGGAGACTTAAACCGTAGTAACCATTACTTAAGGTCGAAACGATCTGCATTCATGACCTTTACCCATGCAGCTATAAAGTCACGCACAAACTTTTCATTGTTATCATCTTGAGCATAAACTTCTGCAATGGCACGCAGAACAGAGTTTGAACCGAACACGAGGTCAACAACAGTCGCTGTACGCACGACTTCACCTGTCTTGCGATCACGTCCTTCAAAAACTCCTCCGTCTACAGGCATCCACTTTACTCCCATGTCTAGCAAGTTAACAAAGAAGTCGTTCGTGAGTGTGCCTACACGATGCGTGAATACGCCGTGTTGTGTGCCACCGTGGTTTGCACCTAAAACACGCATACCGCCAATAAGCGCAGTCATTTCTGGTGCAGTAAGGTTCAGGAGCTGTGCCTTGTCTACTAGGAGCTCTGCAGGACTTACACGATACTGCTTCTTCTGATAGTTCCGGAAACCATCTGCGATCGGCTCGAGAACGGCAAAGTTTTCAGCATCTGTTTGCTCTTGTGTTGCATCACCACGTCCAGGAGAAAAAGGAACCGTTACATCAAAGCCTGCATCTTTTGCAGCTTTTTCTACAGCGGCACTACCGCCGAGTACAATCAAATCTGCCATGCTGACTTTCTTACCAAAGTCCTCTTGAATGACTCCTAGGATCGTAAGCACTTTTTCAAGTTGTTTTGGCTCATTCACTTCCCACTCATTAAGTGGAGCAAGACGGATGCGAGCACCATTGGCGCCGCCACGCATATCCGAGCCACGGAAGGTACTAGCGGAGGCCCAAGCCGTTGTTACCAGCTCGCTTACAGTAAGACCCGAATCTAAAATTCGTGTTTTTAGCTCTGCTATATCTTCATCGGTTAATTCATATTCAGTAGCGGGTACAGGATCTTGCCAGATAAAATCTTCTTCTGGAACTTCTGGGCCTAGATATCTTGCACGAGGACCCATGTCGCGGTGTGTAAGTTTGAACCATGCACGCGCAAATGCATCTGCAAACTCTTCTGGATTCTCATAATAACGACGAGAAATCTTTTCGTATACTGGATCCATACGCAATGCCATATCCGCAGTAGTCATCATCGTTGGAACACGAACGGATGCATCTTCTGCATCTGGTGCAAGATGCTCATCAGCAGGATTTACAGCTACCCACTGGTGTGCGCCTGCTGGGCTCTTGGTAAGCTCCCATTCATATCCGAACAGTAGTTCAAAGAAACCATTATCCCATTGTGTCGGATTCGCAGTCCAAGCACCTTCAATACCGCTTGTGATGGTGTCTCGCCCTTTACCTGAACCGTGTGTGCTCAGCCATCCTAAGCCCATTGCTTCAACAGGAGCAGCTTCCGGCTCTGGGCCAACATGAGCAGCATCACCTGCGCCGTGTGCCTTACCAAACGTATGTCCACCCGCCACCAGTGCAACGGTTTCTTCATCGTTCATTCCCATGCGTTGGAAGGTTTCGCGAATGTCGCGAGCACTTGCAAGCGGATCTGGATTCCCGTTCGGACCTTCTGGGTTAACATAGATAAGACCCATCTGAACAGCAGCAAGCGGATTCTCGAGCTCTCGATCGCCGGTGTAACGCTTATCACCTAGCCATTCCTTTTCAGCACCCCAGTAAATATCTTCTTCTGGATGCCAAACGTCCGCGCGTCCACCTCCAAAACCGATGGTCTTACCTCCCATGGATTCAATAGCAGCATTACCTGCTAGAATGTACAAGTCGGCCCAAGAGATCTTATTGCCATACTTTTGTTTAATCGGCCATAGAAGTCGACGGGCTTTATCAAGATTGCCGTTGTCTGGCCAGCTGTTCAGTGGAGCAAAACGCTGTGTGCCGGTTCCAGCACCCCCACGGCCGTCTCCTGTACGATATGTACCAGCGGAGTGCCAAGCCATACGGATAAAAAATGGACCGTAATGTCCGTAGTCGGCAGGCCACCAATCTTGACTGTTTGTCATGAGATCATAAAGATCCTGTTTAAGAGCCTGGTAGTCTAACTTTTTGAATTCTTCTGCATAATCGAAGTCTTCGCCCATAGGATTAGATTTTCTGTCATGCTGATGCAGAATATTCAAGTTCAGCTGGTTGGGCCACCAGTGTTTATTAGACGTAGCACTAGGGTTGTGACTAGTAGTGCTACCATGCGAAAACGGGCACTTTCCAGTGTTAGCTGTTGCCATAGAGTCCATTTGTACCTCTCCCGTCATTTAAATTAAGTATTAAATAATAATACTTCTAATCAATTTATATATCAATTAACAAGAGAAATCAATATTTATTTGGTTCACACCATTTTCGTAAGGATTTAAGGAGCCTTAGAGGTTGCAATCATATCGATGGGCGGTTAATAACGAAGGGAACGTCAAAACACGATAAAATATATAAACGAATCATTTCCAGAATTTATGCTGATTTTTTAACATATGCAGGGGCTGTTTAGGTTATGTACAAGGGGAATTTCCGTTATTCAAATCAGAGCTTTCAGTCGACAGCTGTGTAAGCCAACCCAATTACCAACTCAAATAATGCTCGAGCGAACGAACTCCGCTAATTGAACGCTTGTCTGACTCAACTTGGTCATCGCTATCCCCACCAAACATAGTACGTGCCGAGCATTTGCTTGCGTCCTTTCATTGTCGCTGATGGTTTCTTTTTGTTTTTCTTGACATAAAAAGGGGCAAGCCCTCAGCCAATTTTCCATGGCTTTTGGGACAGCCCCTCTAATCCTTTAACGGATAGAAAACCTGTTCAGTTTTGCCTCAGTACCAAGCATGACAGCGTTAAGCTCATTCCCTCGGTTATCTTGTCCCCTTCTGAAATAGAGACTGCGTAAAAAATTCTTGCTGTTCACGCGAGCAATCACCTGACTGCGACTTCTCGGCAAATTGCAGCATTGCGCTAAGCCTTTAATCCAATCAGCGATTTCTTGATGTGGAAGTAACTCATTGTCCATCATCGTATCCACGATGTTGACCAACCGCTCATCATCCTCATCGCTAAAAATGTGTCTACCATTATGAAGCTTGCCAGAAATAGCGACAAGAACCTCACGCAGCATTGCGACGCTGCTCTCCTCGCACTGCACCAGCTCGACAAAAACATCCGCACCGTGAGAAGCGCTGTGAGCCCAACCTCCTACTGAAAGGTAACCTCGCAGATCCTTCTCCTCTTTATAATAACGGAGCATTGTATGCATTAATTGCTCAATTTCCGCTTGATTGAAAAATGGATTCTGTCTGTGGCGTTGCACAATCAAAGCTATAGGTAAGGCAGAGAACGTCCTTGTAAAAACTGACTGATCATCCTCGCTGCCAATATTATAGAATAAATGGTTCTCATCAGACAGAACAGTTAAGAGGCTACGCAACTCCTCTCCACTGAACCTATTCTCTTCCTTAATCCACATATAAAACATCGGATAAATCAGGTTATCCCGTAATTCTGGCTGAGGATCGCCAATATATTGAAGTAACAAAGGTAAGAAATCTTGATGCTGCTCACCTTCGCGTAACTGATACTCATCTTTCTCAATTCTTTGCAAATCCAGCATCAATTTGGTCCTTGTATCGCTCACTTTCCCATCCCTCTCATCATTCGTTCACTCGCCCATCATCTAATGGTTTCCTCACCAAATACTTCATTCATCATCAATCCTAAAACTTTGCGAGCTTCAGCGCTTCACTTTAGTACGAGACGCCTACTATTGCTTAACCAGACATCGCTGGTGGACCAGCGAATATATGTTTTGCGCGCCGCGCGCACAAGCTTCGGTATCCTGACGCAACGCGATCAAACCCTCGACCTGGAGAGCTAGGGTTCCAAAACAGGTTATATACATGAACGTGTTTCTTTGACCCTTACTCGGAAGTCACGTGTTCTTCGACGACATAAGACCTAGTTCGCGAACGATCAAGAAAATTGAGCTCGTCCTCTGCAACCCCAGATTTTGGAGCATACATCTTAGCTACCCAAGCTTCATATGCACCATGGTCAGGAAATACCAGTTCTGTCATGATATCGAGGTCATCTTTTGTACTAGAGTCGTCCTTTCGTAGAATGTAGTTTTGTTTGTAAACGCTAGGGATTGGTGCCAATCTAGTAATCAGTGGTACATGTTGATTCTCATAGTATTCAATAAGATCTCGTGTATTCATTCCATCCTTTTTGGTAAGAAAGGCCATTACTTTAATCATGTTGACCCACCTCGCTAGCTTTTACATTATTCTGATGGACCACACTCAAATAATCAATTTTAGATCCCGTTTGCTCAATGGCAAGGTTGAATGAAAAAAGCGATGGTTCTGTTCCACCGCTGTGCTCTTTCATTCGTTTAGCAGAATCATAACTTGCGGGACGGCCGTAAAGGCTCTTGCTGCCGTGTACTACTTCTGGTCACGAAGGTGCGTCGACAAATTGTCGAGCGTATTAGACCAGCCGTCGTACACGTACTGATCGCCGGGATGACCAGCGAATCCGCGTAGGTGGAAGATCATCTCGGTGCGATCGCCCTGTTCGGTGAGGGTTAGTGTCACGACAGGGGAGTCCTCGATGGGAGCATCGGGGTAACCCCAGGTGAAGACGAGCCGTTCGAAAGGAATGACGTCAAGGAACACACCACCGGTGTGATACTCCTGGCCAGTCTCCTTATTGACCATTGTGTAGCGGTAGCGTCCGCCTTCGCGGACGTCGAAGGAGATTGACTCCAGGGGTGTCGAAGGTAGCCAGCCAGCGAGTTCCTTCTTCTCGGTCCAGGCGCGCCATACGAGCTCGCGTCGGGCATTCAGGGTACGGGTTATGGAGAACTCCGGTGTAGATGTTGTCATGTTCATTGTTCCTCCTTTTTGGTCATGGACTTGAGGTGCAATTCCAGTGCGTCGAAGTGCTGGTTCCACTCGCGGCGGTGCTTCTCAACCCAGGCCGATACCTCATCGAGAGGCTCGGTGCGCATCGTCAGGGTCCGCCATTGGGCTTTTGCTGTGCGTCCGATCAGCCCAGCTCGCTCCAGTACTTTGAGGTGTTGGGAGATCGCGGGTGCGCTTATCTCGAAGTGCTCGGAGACCTCCCCTACTGTAGCGGCTCCCTGTGACAGCCTTGACAGGATGTTTCTGCGCGTCGGATCGGCGAGCGCAGCGAAGATGAGGCTGAGTGTGTCGTTGGCAACCAATTAAGCATCTCCTTAATTAATGATATTCTTAATAATATAGCGCATTGTGTTGTCGTGTCAAACTGCCTGGAATGGGCTGAACGGAGTTGGGATTCATACTGTACTTGATCCCCATGTCGCGGATTGAAAAAAGCTTCAAATGTCGACAATCATATCAACCTCATGATCCATTCTATTTCTAATTAGCTGTCCGAACAGGGTATACTAGAATCAGAAAGGAGCCGTGCCACATGGATCACAAATCATTTTATTTTACCGTCCCCTGGGATGAAGTCCATTATTTGAAAGAAACGCTGTCTACGATGGAGATGCCGTTTTCCATCGAGCAAAAAGATGCGATTGTGCTGGAAGAAGGGCAGGTCGCATTCGTGTTTCCCACCGTTTCCGCTCGCCATTATCAACATCTGCGCGAGCTGTTTGGCGAAGAAGGCAAGCTTTATCCGGAAGAGACCTCGTCTACCTAATAACAGGGTTCACAGCAAAAAACCAGCAAATCCCTGTTCAGCCGGGATCGCTGGTCTCTCTCCATAGATGATCTTCTCTCTATAACGGAACCGTTGTGTTTTTTTCCATTCTCTTCCGCGACTTGCCGAGTGAAAGGACGATCAGTGTACCGACAATCCCCAACGTGCCCAGCCAATCGGCGAGTCCAAACGACACATTCAACCAAACCACGGATAAAACGGCTGCCGATAACGGTTCGATACAGGCGATCAGGCTCGTTTCCGAGGCGGTCAAATATTGCAAGCTCTCCAAATAACAATAAAATGCGATGACGGTGCCGAAAATAATGATGAACAGGAAGGCGAGTAACGACGCGACCGACCAGTGTCCTGTAAATGCCCAAGGCGGATGGACAAAACTGAACCCGACCCCGCCGACGAGCATCCCCCATCCCACGATTATCGTTGAGCCCCACTTATCCAGCAGCGCTTGCGGATTCAGCGTGTAAAAGGCTAATGCAAATGCGGAGCTGATTCCCCAAAACAGTGCCCATCCGGATACCGACAGACTGGAGAGACTGCCGTGGGTCACCAGTAAAAACGTTCCCGCTATCGCTAGTACAACCGCAAGCAGCTCGCTTCGGGTCGGCAGCCGCTTTGCGCGGACCGCAGCATAGCAAGTGATGAGTACCGGCCCCAAATATTGCAGAACCGTCGCAGTAGCGGCATTGCCGTGTTGGATGGCGGCAAAATAAGTGTACTGGACGGCCAGCATGCCCAAGAGGCCGAACAGCACGAGGCTCGACCTATCATGCTTGCTTTTCCAGATCGCCCAAATTCGCTGTTTTTCTTTGCGGTAGCCAAATGTTAATAGAATGACGCCTGCCAGCAACAAGCGGACAACCGTCAGCCACTCTGGGCTAAAGTTTTGCTCTTGAAACAAATATTGCGCAACCGTGCCGGAAACTCCCCACAACACGGCCCCTATTAAAACCAACGATATCCCCATAAAACGCTTGGACCGCATACTTTCCTTACTCTCCCTTTCGCCGATTCATGATGATGGGTGTTCTTGTATTCTTGATTAGCCTTTTTTCCAGTTTTTGTTCAATCAAAATTTTGTACGCTTCACATGGAATGTAATATATCACATTCTATTAAAACGATCACGTGTTTTCTTTGAATACCAAACACCATGGAAGACTGATCGAGTAGTTTTCACATGAAAAAGACCCTCGCGAGAGCCAGCCTTACGTGCTCTCAACGGGGTCACATCCTTCTTGCTATCATGTGTCTACTACTTTTTCAATCGGTTAAAAAAACTCGAGCTTCGTTCCCCTCTTACTAATGCGCCTCTTCAATCCCAAGCTCTGGAGGCGGCTGTCTGAACATATTCGTCAGGTTTAGCAAGTACAAAAATCCGATTGTAAGCCAAGCTCCGCCCAAGATGAGCGAATGAATATCCAGCTTGACCCAAAACAGTCCGGTCAGAGCAGCTCCGATGAGAGGAATGATCAAGTATCGAATCGTCCCCGACGCTGACCTCTGCTTTTGTCGGATGTAAAAATGGGAGATCACCGACAGGTTTACGAATGTAAACGCGAATAAGGCGCCGAAATTGATCAGCGATACAGCCGTTGTGAGACTTAACAGGAGTGAGCTTAGCGCGATACAACCGATCAGCAGGATGTTGTAGACCGGCGTGCGATACTTCGGTGAAAGATAGCCGAACACTTTGCGGGGAAGCACGCCTTCGCGCCCCATCGCATACAAAATCCGCGAGGCGCTTGCCCCCGATGCCACCGCCGAGGAAAAGCTGGACATGATCCCTTCAGCAAGGATGTAGCTGACCAAAAAGTTGCCTCCGATATGCATCGCGATTTCAATGTAGGCCGATTCTGGGTCCTGAAACGATTGATAGTCAGGCCAGACGAGCTGCAAAAAATACGAGCCGACCAAGTAGTATGCCCCTGCAATGAGCGTGATCAGATAGATTGCCCGCGGAATTGATTTTTGCGGGTCTTTTGTTTCTTCCGACAGTGTCGTTGCCGCATCGAATCCTAAGAAAGAAAAGCATAAAAGTGGGATCACGGAAAGGAAATTCGGCATGCTCACATTAGGATCGATAAATGGATGCAGCGAAAAGAGCGTCCCTGCCCCAAGACCGTTGAGCAAGCCTTTCACCGAAAACGTCACGAACAAGGTGAGCGTTCCGAATTGAAAGAAAAGAAGCGCCGTATTAAATCGGGCCGCAACCGTTACCCCAAGCACATTTACGATGGTGACCGTGACGATGAACGCGATGATCCAAATGTACATGGGAATGGACGGGAAGTACGCCTCCATCGCAATCCCCAAAAGCAACGCGCTGATCATTGGACTGAAAACATAATCCAGCAAAATCGTCCAGCCCACGAGAAAGCCGACATGGGGACTCAGCGATTTTTGCGTAAACGTATAGGCGGCCCCAGCATTCGGAAACGCTTTCACGATTTGCGCATAGCTATAAGCGGTAAACAGCATGACGATCAACGCTACGAGGTAGGCGGTCGGGATCATCCCGTTTGTGCTGTGAACGGCCACACCATAGGTCGAAAACAGCGTTGTCGGCGCCATAAAAGCCAGCCCGAAAAATACAACATATTTTAACGAAAGTGAACGTTTAAGCTTTGGTGCATCTAACTGGTTCATCCTCTGTCCCCCTGTTTTCCAGCACTGCCTTTTTCTATCTCCTGCTCTTTTTTGTTCACATGGAGCAGATGCACATCTGTTCACTTGCACAGACGTGCATCTGCCAAAGTCGTCTCTTTTCTATTCCATTGTTTGTACCCGCTCACGGTCGTATACGACTTTTCCGTCAAAAACCGTCAGGCTCACCTGCACATCGGGAATGTCTTCCTCAGGCACGTCAAACAGATTCTTCTCCAGTACAACGATATCCGCCAGCTTGCCTGCTTCCAACGTACCGAGTTCGTGCTCGCGAAATGAACCGTACGCCGGGCCGGCCGTATACGCTTTCAGTGCATCAGCAAGCGTGATGCGCTCATGCGGATGCCACACAGTCTTACCACTACTATCGATCCTCGTCACCGCCCGATATATTTGCAGTAGCGGATTCAAGACATCGATTGGGAAATCCGTCCCGAAAGCCAGTTTCGCCCCGGCTTGTTGCAGCGTACGAATCGCAAACACATGCTTTTCCCGCTCGTCTCCAATGCGCTCGGTGTACACGCCCCGTTCTGACATCGCAAAATGATCCGGCTGCATCGAAGCAATGACCCCAAGCTCGTGGAAACGCTGGATGTCATCCGGATGAATCACCTCAATGTGCTCAATAGCATGACGTGAATCGCGTTTTCCGTTTGCCTGCTGCGCCTCCTCATACGCATCGAGTGCCAGGCGAATCGCTCCGTCCCCGATCGCATGGAATCGAATGCTAAAGCCATCCTTGTCCGCTGCAGCCACCCATTTTTTGATCGTCTCGGGTGGAAATGACGTCTCACCACGCGTATCCGGTTGATCGGCATACGGCTCCAGCATGTAAGCGGTACGTGAGGTGATAACGCCGTCGATGAACTGTTTCAGGCCGGATACACGCAGCTTGTCAGACTGGTAAGCAGCACGCAACCGCTTGGCCTTTTCAAGGTCGTCCAACGCTGGCCATAGGTGAATGCGCGACGTCAGCTCCCCGTTTGCCTCGAATTGGTTGAACACATCATAAGCCTCGATCGTTTTTAAGGCATGCAGGTCATGGACAGCCGTCACGCCAAGACTTGCTGCATGCGCCAAAAAATTCGCGAAAATTTCGCTCTTTTGCTCATGCGTAAAATTGAAGGCATGGCGGATCACCAAGCCGATCGCTTTTTCATACACAAGCCCGTTCGGCTCCCCGTTCTCGTCTTTGCCAATGATCCCGTACGGTGGGTTCGGCGTATCTCGCGTGATCGACGCAATCTCAAGCGCCTTGGAATTGACCCAGGCATAATGTCCCTCCGCATGAAACAGTACGGCGGGTCGGTCAGGGAGAATTCGATCTAACGAGTGGCGGGATGGGTCTTGCTGCGTATCCCAGTACCCCGCATCCCACGTAAATCCGATGATCCACGGATGCTCCGGTTTGGATGCCGCGAAAGCTTCTACCATCCGAACGGCCTCTGCTTCCGATCGGGCCGCAAACAGGTTGACGCTGCCCAACGCGACGGCACCTTGCATGATATGAAGGTGGAAATCATGGAACCCCGGCATCAGCAATTTGTCGTGAAACGCATATGTTTTCGTCTGCTCGCCTGCGTAGCAATTGATTTCCTCCTCCGTGCCGATGGCAATGATTGTATTGCCTGCAATCGCAATCGAAGCGGGTTCCGGGTGGTCGGTAAGACCGGTAAATACGGCATTACTTGTAAGTATTAGATCAGCTTTCTGCTGACTCATTTGCAATCAATCCTTTCATTTCCCAACAAGATGCTCAAGCTTCCTCAACGGCAAGCTGTGGAGGTGGCTGCCGGAACATTTTGGTTACTTTTAACAAATAGATGAAGCCAATCAAAAGCCACGAACCGCCAAGGATCAGCGAATGGGCGTCCAATTCGATGAAAAACAATCCGATGAGTGCCGCTCCGATAACAGGCATCACCAAATAGCGTATCGTTCCCGCAAACGACCTCTGTTTTTCCCGGACATAATAGTGAACGATTACTGAAACATTCACAAAGAAAAAGGCGAACAACGCTCCAAAGTTTATCAACGATACGGCTGTCATCAAATCCAGAAACAGCGCACTAAGCGTAACAGCACCAATCAGCAAAAGATTGAAAACCGGGGTATGGTACTTAGGAGACAGATAGCCGAACAGCTTTTTCGGCAAAACGCTCTCCCGCCCCATCGCGTACAAAATTCGCGAAGCGCTTGTACCCGACGCGACAGCGGAGGCAAAGCTTGCCGTAATCCCTACGGCAACAAAGAGGCTCGTAAAAAAGTGGCCGCCGATATCCATCGCGATCTCCATGTAGGCCGACGAAGGATTTTTGAAAGACTGAAAATCCGGAAAAATCAGCTGCGCAAAATAGGAACCGCCGATGAACAAAACGCCGCCGATCAATGTAATGAGATAGATCGCCTTTGGCAGCGTGCGATTCGGGTCTTTCGTCTCTTCTGCCAGCGTTGTCACCGCATCAAAGCCTAAAAAGCTGAAACAAAGAATCGGAACGACCGCGAGCAGATTCGACATGCTAACTGCTGGATCATAGAACGGAAGTGTGGAAAATAAAGTCCCTGCCCCTTTGCCTGCAAGCAGTCCTTTTATCGATAAAACGAAAAACAGCACGAACAACAAGATTTGCAAGAGCAACAAATACGTATTCAGCCTAGCCGCAAGCTTAATGCCCAAAATATTGACGACCGTGAACAGCACGACAAAAGAAATGATCCACACAGACATCGGCACAGCCGGAAAGTATGCCTTCAACGCAATCCCCAGAATAAGCGAACTAATCAACGGGCTGAACAAATAATCGATGATGATCGTCCACCCGACGATAAAGCCGAGATGCGGGCTGATTGATTTTTGTGTGAACGTATAAGCGGCTCCCGCGTTCGGAAACGCCTTAACCAGTTGGACATAGCTGTATGCAGTAAACAACATGACGACGAGTGCAATGGCATAAGCCGTCGGCATCATTCCATTCGTGCTGTGTACAGAAACCCCATATGTCGAGAAAAACGTTTTCGGGGCCATGAAGGCCAGTCCGAAAAAGACGACATATTTCAGTGTAAGTGAACGTGTAAGCGTAGGTGCGCTAGTATGTTCCATACATCAATCCTCCTTGTGATCCGTTACTTGGTAACGATCGGTTTTTGTTATTGATATGACAGTTTGTAACCGTTCTCACGATCACGTATCGTATGCCGCCAATACTGCAACGGACAGCAACTCGCACAACCACTCCTTTGCCCTTCTTGATGTCATACTTCTTTCAATCGGTGGAATTATCACTCCATTCTGTTGATGGGTTCATTATAAAGTCTCGTCTAACACCAGAGTAAAGCGGCGTCACGCAAAAACGGTCATGACCGTTTTTGCTGACCGCAAGCGGTCACATCCAATCTAATGAAAAACGTCGAGACGTTTTTCAGAAAAAAAAGCCCTGAAATGATCAAGGCATTTCGCGGGCTTTTCTACTCAGTATTCTCTTGAATCGGAATCTGAATTTCATAGTACGCTTCATCGGATTGATCCGTCAATGAAACGTCAATCTGCATGATCCGCAGTGCGTCACCGGTGATCACATAGCCGTTTTCATCGCAGTATTGGAGCAGTTTTTTCAGCTGGGACAGCATTTTTTCCCTGACGATCCCGCCATAATACGTGCATGCGTAAAGCCCTTTTTTAATCGTTTGCGTGGGCTGATTGGACTCCTCATCTTGCACCAGCAGGAAAATGTGCGATTGGTAGGCACTCAGGTGATGAGAAAAGTCGCTTGATTGCCGAATTTCATCAAAATAATCCTGCTTGATGAAGTCGCCAAATTTGTTGCTGGCAAACACCGGCAGAACGCCGCTTACTTTGTTTTCAAGCTCCAAGAGTCCGAAATATAGCTTCTCTTTATCCGCCCAGCTCACCGGCTTATCCAGCTGGATGTAGTTCCTCTCGTCGAATCGTTTGATGACGATCTCCGCGTCCTTGTAGCTGTTGGTAAACTGCTCGATGTTGCTGATTCGCGTCTGCAAAATCGCGTGAATATGCTGCAAATGCCGTATTTTGTCCTCTAGATTGTCTAACGATTTTTGAAGCAGCTGAACCGACTTTTTGACATTGCGGTCGGTGAGAAACTGCTTGATTTCCTCTAGCGAAAAACCGATTTCCCGCAATTCCTTGATCGTTCCCAACACTTCATACTGTGAAATGGAGTAGTAACGATAGCCCGAATCGGGGTCGATATGATACGGCTTTAGTAACCCGATCTTATCGTAATGCCGCAGCGTATCCACCGTTACATTCCGCAGCTTCGCCATTTCACCTATACTCAACCTCGTGTGCATGGTATTTTCTCCTTCTCGCTAGCTTCTGTAACGAAAATAACACGTCCATGACGATTTCTCCACTGTCTCGCCCCATCATTGTGAAAATAGACAACAGATAGCCGAAAAGAGACCGGTCATGCCGCTCTTCAGCTATCTGTTGTGATGTATGGTACGCGTCTAAAAATGGATGAAAATATTCCGTTACGGAACGCGAGGCAAGTTTACGAGGGTGTAGGCAACGTCATCTTTCACTACCTTTTTCAAACACCACCTTGCCATCAACGATCGTTAGCAGCACGTTCGTCTCCGGTATCGTTTCTGCCGGAATCTCAAATACATTTTGTTCTAGGACAACCAGATCGGCCAGCTTGCCCACTTCCAATGTACCGAGTTCGTGCTCGCGGAACGAACCGTAAGCAGGCCCTGCCGTGTAGGCTTTCAATGCATCGGCCAGCGAGATGCGCTGATCCGGGTTCCAAACCTCTTCCCCTCCGTTGTCAAAACGCGTGACCGCACGATAGATCTGTTGAAACGGATTCAAACCATCAATCGGGGTGTCGGTTCCGAATGCCAGTGTCGCGCCGGCACGTTGCAGCGAATGAGTGGTGAAAACATACGGTTCCCGCTCCATCCCGATCCGTTCGGTATAGACGCCCCTCTCCGACATCCCCATGTGGTTCGGCTGCATCGATGCGGTCACCCCCAGCTTATGAAAACGGTGAATATCATCCGGGTGAATCACCTCGATATGCTCGATAGAATGCCGTGAATCGCGCACACCGTTCACCTTTTGTGCGTTTTCATACGCATCTAGCGCCAGGCGGATCGCTCCGTCGCCAATCGCGTGAAACCGAATGCTGAATCCTTCCTTGTCCGCCTCCACGACCCAATCTTTCAGCATTTCTTCGGGAAAAGAGGTTTCACCCCGCGAATCCGGTTGATCGGCATACGGTTCGAGCATATAAGCGGTGCGGGCGGTCACAACGCCATCGATGAATTGCTTCAGGCCTGACAACCGAAGCTTGTCCGATTGATACTTTTCTCGCACTTGTTTCGGATAATCGAGATTGCCGTTTAAAGCGGGCCACACATGAATGCGAATGGTCAGCTCCCCGCTGTCCTCAAATTCTTTGTACAGCTCGTAATCGTAGAGCATCTCCATCGACTCGGTCGCAAACAAGTCATGGACGGACGTGATACCGAGACTCGCTGCATACGAAAGGAAGCTTGTGAAAAGCTCTCTTTTTTGTTCCTTTGTAAAATCATAGGCTTTCCGAATCACCGCATCCATTGCTTTTTCGTACAAAATACCATCCGGCTCACCGTGTTCGTCCTTGCCGATGATCCCGTACGGAGGATTTTCCGTATCCCGGTGAATGCCCGCGATCTCCAACGCTTTCGAATTCACCCAGGCGTAATGCCCCTCGGCATGGAACAGAAGCGCAGGACGATCGGGCAAAATGCGGTCCAATGCATATCGATCCGGCAGTTGCTGCGAATCCCAGTACCCAGAATCCCATGACGAACCGATAACCCAAGAAGTGTCTGGGTGCGATTCGGCATATTCACGAACGGTTTCAAGCGCTTCTTCTAGAGAAGACGCAGAGAACAAATTCGCCGTCGTCATTGAAACGGCCCCATCCATGAGATGAAGATGAAAATCATGAAACCCTGGCATGATCAATTGATCGGTAAACGTGTATATTTTCGTTGCGTCACCTGCGTGCGCTTTCATTTCGTCCGCAGTACCGATTGCGATGATTTTGTTGTCTGCAATCGCAATGCTCGCAGGCCGAGGTCCATCCGATAATCCGGTGAAGACGTAGTTGCTAGACAGGATTACATCCGCTATTTGTTGACTCATCTGTCTTTCCTTCCTTTCATTGATAGCGTTCGCTACCGGTGTATGGTAATCCCGATCCAACGGTTTTTTTGTGAGAACTACGATACCACACCAATACGTGCGTGAACTCATTATAAAGTCTCGCCTTACACCAGAGTAAACGTCTGTATGCAAAAAAAGCCTTAAAATGGAATGCCATTTCAAAGCTTTTTTACGATAGTTTCCTCTATGCTCTGTTATGTACCGCAAAACGTTTGATACGGTCGTGTTGTATCTGCGGGCGGCGCGGCGTAGTCATTCTGCTCAGCGGAATACGCAAAAGGATTTGCCAATACAGCGAGAAGCCGTTCCATCACGCTGTAATCCGCTTCCCTTACCGCCGCTTCAAGTGCTTCTTCAACCCGATGGTTGCGCGGGATAACCGCCGGATTGCTCTTGCGCATCAGTTCCAGCGAGGCGGTTTTTGCTTCCGGTTGCCTGCCCAATCTCGCTTGCCATTGCTCCTGCCATTTCGCAAATTCCTCCGTGCCGAACATTGCTGTATCCTCCGGCTTATCGATTGACAATGCGCGGAACGTATTCGTGTAGTCCTCACGGTGCTTTTCCATCATACCGAGCAGGCTTTCGATCAACGATTGATCCTGATCTTCTTCGTTAAAGATTCCCAGCTTTGCCCGCATGCCAGAAAGCCAATGACGGTTATACAATTGCGAGAACGAAGCAATCTCCCCTTCCGCTAGTTTGACGGCCTGCTCTTTGTCGTCTTGCAAGAGTGGCAAGAGAGTTTCGGCGAATCTAGCGAGATTCCACGCAGCGATATACGGCTGATTGCCATAGGCGTAACGCCCTTGAACGTCGATGGAACTGAAAACGGTCGCTGGATCAAACACATCCATGAAAGCACACGGACCATAATCGATCGTTTCCCCGCTGATCGCCATATTGTCTGTATTCATTACACCGTGTATAAAGCCGACAAGCTGCCATTTCGCAATCAATGCAGCCTGACGCCCGATCACTTGCTGCAGCAAGGACAGATACTGGTTCTCCTCATCTTTTACATGTGGATAATGCCGCTCAATCGTGTAATCTGCCAGGGCGCGCAAATCATCAACTGAACCTCGCCCCGCAGCATACTGAAACGTACCGACCCGCAGATGGCTCGCGGCAACACGGGTAAGCACGGCACCGGGCAGCATCTCTTCACGGATGATGGACTCTCCGGTGGTCGCCACCGCGAGACTGCGAGTCGTGGGAATCCCCAGCGCATACATTGCTTCGCTGATGATGTATTCGCGTAGCATCGGCCCGAGCGACGCGCGCCCATCTCCTCTGCGGGAATAAGGTGTTCTGCCTGACCCTTTCAGCTGAATGTCAAAACGTTCGCCCTGTGGCGTGATTTGTTCACCGAGCAGCAGGGCACGGCCGTCTCCCAACATGGTAAAATGCCCAAACTGATGACCAGCATACGCTTGCGCTAGCGGAAAAGCGCCTTCCGGGATCTGGTTGCCCGCAAACACAGCCGCTCCTTCTTCGCTGTTTAACACCGTTGCATTCAGCCCCAGTGATGCTGCCAGTTTATCGTTTAACACAATCAATTTTGGAGCCTGTACTGCAGTCGGGTTTGTCCTGGAATAAAACGCCTCCGGCAGACGTGCATAGCTGTTGTCAAAATTCCATCCTGCTTCATTCAAATGGGTTTTCTCGGTCATTGTATCTCCTTCAAGCATACGTCTTTGTCGGATCTCCGCTACGTGTATATCGCCACAATTAATGTTTACTTCTGCCAATTAATTATACCCGTTTCAGACGTTGCTGGCGCCCTTTGAATGTGCTAGGGGATTTCATCAACTGAAATCCTCCTCGGTCAAGTCTAGATTGACCCCGGTCGCCGTTCGACTCCCGGAAGCGGCTGCAAGGATCAGCTGGGACGGCATGAAATACGCCGCATCTCCAGCTGCAAATACGCCAGGAACTGAAGTTCTTCCCGATGCATCCGTAATGCAGCTTCCTGACTCCGCTCTTTCACAGCCAAGCTGTTCGGCAAATGGCGTGGCTGGGGCAAATCGGGGCATGATGAACCCGCCAGCTCTCTGCAATTGTGTACCGTCCTCAAAAATGACATGCGTGAGCTGCCCGTTTTGGCCGATAAAAGCCGAAATCGGTTGTTCCATCAGAACAATTCCGTTTGCCAGCAGTCGTGTTTTTTGCTCATTTGTCAGGATCATCTTCCCGTTTGTGCATACGACCAAATCATCGGTCCAATTGAGTAGTAATTTGGCCATATGATAGACCGATTGCTGTTCGGAAACGAGCACGAGCGGGAGATTCTGCATCTCCCAGCCATCGCAGTAAGGGCAGTTAAACAGGCTTTTTCCATACACCGGATAAAAACCCTCTATCTGTGGAAAAATCTCCTTCACCCCTGTTGCCAAAATCACCTTTCGCGCATTGACCGTCACGCCTGCTGTGAGTGTCAATTCGAATCCGGATTCGCTTTTGGAAACCGAAATAACCTCTGTCGGCAAATGTGCCACAGATGGATAGCGAAGCACTTCTTCATACGCAATGCGGCGGAATTCGGTCGGAGTCACACCGTCGCGTGTAAGAAAGCCGTGTGAAGCATGCGTAACCGCATTTCTCGGCCGATCATTGTCAATCAGTGCTACACTGCGTCTTGCCCGTCCAAGTACCAAAGCTGCATTAAGCCCTGCTGGGCCGCCGCCGATGATGGCACAATCGTACATCATAAAGGTCATCTCCTTCAATTCTAAGATATTAAAGACCCTCTTTGTCGTTAATAATACAATAAAAGAGCCTTAATGATGGAAAGCACGTTATTTTGAACGTCGTGTAATCAATGCTTTGACGCAAAATAACAGACTTAACATATCTACAATATCCTCAAAATGAATCAAAAGTCAAGTCTCCATTTTCATGACAGGGTTATGTAAAGTGGCGAGCCTTTGACTACTCCCCCGCTTGCAATTTCCCCCCTTCGCCTATATCATGGATGTGTAAAGTCGATCATAGAGGTGTGCCATGAAGTTTTCACAAGCAACCGATTATGCGCTCCATGCGATGCTATTCCTGATCGCGGAAGCGCCGGATAAACCGATGAGCGTGCAACTGTTAGCTGAGAAACTCGGCGTTTCACAAACGTACTTATCCAAAATGATGACCAAGCTGGTCAAGGCAGGATTGATTCATTCTGTCTCCGGTGCAAACGGAGGGTACCGTCTCAAGCGAAGCCAGAGTGATATCTCCTTCCTGGATGTCATCCATGCGATTGAAGGAACCACCTCGCTTTTCGAATGCAGCTTCAACCACGGTAGCGAGTGTCTGATCCAACAGGTCGTGTTGGACGCCGAGCAGCAGATGGAGCACTTATTGCAAAGCAAAAAAATCGTGGATTTGGCAAAGAAACTGAACGGGTAACAAACTGGATAATTTGTTTGCATTTTTCGAAGGTGAAAAATCGCTGATCAAGAAGATCAGCGATTTTTTGTGGACAAATAACGCAACGCATAAAATGTTACCCAGGATTTATGTTGATAAAATTTCCTGCATAACAATTCACCCCTAGGTAAACCATAGTAAACGGGTTAATGAAACAGTTAGGAGAACCCATATGGACATGAAAACCTTATTAAATTCTGGGAGGATGTTAATGGGAATCTTAAGTGGTAATCCTCAAAATGAACCTATGCACTATGGTGAAGTTTTTGGTGTTTGGAGTTACCTCACAGTAACTAAAGGTTTGTTAGTAACATATCAAACATTCATTAACCATACCGGGGACAAGGATCTTCGTACTTTCTTGGAAGACATAACCGTAGCTATGAAACAAGAAATCGATCAAGTCGAGAACCTCTTGAAGGTAAATGGAGTTGGGTTGCCTCCAGCTCCACCAGAGCGCCCCATTGCAAACCTAGAAAGTATCCCCGTCGGTGCACGATTTAACGATCCTGAAATTGCAGCTGCCGTTTCAATAAACATTGCAGCAGGATTGGTTGCTTGCAGCCAAATTATCGGACAATGTATTCGAGAGGATATTGCCATGTTATTCGGACAATTCCATATGGCGAAAGCCCAATATGGAGCAAGACTTTTACGTATTAACAAGGAAAAAGGTTGGTTAGTTCAGCCACCACTTCATCTGCAGACCCCTGAACTCGTTCACGCTTAACGTCAGCAACACGATCAATTCTTAGGCTCCACTTCCCCTCCCTCTAAGTCCCACTTCCTTAGAGGAGGCCACTGAAAAACTGGCGTTCTTGGAAAAAACAAAGGTTTTAGGGGGAACAAATCTATCTCCCTATACGAGAAACGAGCCTTAGAAGCGATTCTATAGGCTCGTTTTTCTTTGACTGTTTTGTTGTTCTGAAAAAAGTGGACTTTTTCAGTGGCCTCCCTTAGAGAGGGGGTATTTTTTTACAAAGACGTTATTGTCCTTCTCAAAAGTAATGATGTGTTAACTCCCTGCCTAAAACACCCTTCATTTAAGTGCAACCTCGTTTAGAATAGGATAAAGCTGTAAAGTGAGGAGACTTTACGTATTTGGCAAGAAATGTTTTGAACCCATGATACACATTTAACAAATCGTGTGTTTTGTAAAGTCAGTCCCTCCTCACAATCACCGTTTTGTTAAGATATCGTTACTAATGCCGCCAAGAAGATTGTTTTTTCTTCCTTTTGCTTTATGATGTTGATGTGAGGTGATGAATTATGAAAGTACACAATTGTCCTTCGTGTAATACCTACAGTAAAGATTGTATAATCGTCATCCAGAATGCACCGCTTTTTTCGGAAGAGAGTCTAAAGTGCAGTATCTGTTCCTGGAGCGGAAAGTGGTCGGACATGGAAGTAAAAGAGTATGACATCCCATTCAACGAAGGGATTACCGACTATCATGTACTTCATTCAGATAAAGATAGAATTACATATACGGGAGGCCTTTTCCCTCATTGTGGGGAAGATGATCCTTTATGCTGGTGCCAAACAATCTCAGTACTTGGAGCATCCTGCCCGTTAGATTACTAACGTATCGTCAGTCTATGACTGTAATTTCAGCGAACAAAATTCCTACTCGCTTTCTTCACAATAGGTGGGTGCTGCGAAAATTACATCGAATCCGTTTCTTCCCTAACTCTTTTTTTAAATTACGTATGATTTGCTTTCACGCATTCTTTTTTTCAAGCAGCCCATAATAAGCTCAGGGGTGATAGTAATGCCGAGTGTATTAGAGGCTGTAGCAACTACAATGAATGCATTAATGGAAAAAGTTCCAGATCAACCTCTACATATTGGTGAGGCAATGGCTTGTTGGGTTTATCTAGGATCACTTAAAGAATCAATCGTTATTGAACAAGTTGCCTTAAACACGACCGTAGATGAGGAATTACGACAAATTTTACACAAGGCAATTGACATGTGTACCAGTCAAGCTAAGCGTCTTGAAGACTTCATGAAACATGAAGGTGTTCCGTTGCCTCCAACTTCACCGAGTAAGCCTGAATCTGACGCAGCATCTGTCCCTTTAGGTGTGAGAGCAACTGATGTAGAAATTGCAAATACGGCAGCCTAAAAGGTTACCACTGCTGTTATCGCGTCTGCGACTTCAGCTGCTCAAGCGGTTCGAAATGATGTTGGGTTAATGTGGACAGAGTTCCAAGCAGAACAAGTAACCTTCGGCGCCACTCTCAAGAACGTTATGCGCAAAAGAGGATGGTTGACGATCCCACCTGCTTTTACTCCTCCTGGAGTACCAACCACTTAATAACTCGTTTTAAGAGCCGGCTTATAGGATGAGTCGGTTTTTATTGTACACTTCCACGGCGCGCTTGATCAGCTCCGTCACCGGCAGGCCGATGCGGCCATCGTTCTCGATGTTGAACAGAAGCTCGTTTGCCAGGGAGAAAAAGCGTCACGTCCCGAATGAAATTCTGGTCGCCCAATGACGAATCGATCAGGTGCGCGATCGCAACCATGTCGGTGATAAAATCAATGACGACAACTGCTAGCAGCACACTGAGCAGTGTGGACCATCCGCCAAAAAGAAAAGAGGCTGCTGCGCCTCCGATTGCAATTGATGATTTGATGATGTTATCCATGTCTCTCTCCCTCTTTCCCTCGATGGGAACCAAAAATAGCCCCGCTAGAAACAGGGCTGGACGCAATATCATGATGTCAAAAGAAAAAAGGAGAGCCGATTTAACAGCTCCCCGATATTCCCTAAGAAAAACCCTCATGATTTCTCCTAAGGGAATATTGATACATAAGACTATTGTAGACTAGGAATCCAATCCCCCCCATTAAATGTAATAACCAAAGTACCTGACAATACACCACCATTTTGATCGGCAAATTGATTTGCGTTTACTGTAACAGTATCTCCATTTTGTGCACCAGGACTCATATAAACTTGAAACATACCACTAGGAGCATATTTTATTAGAGTCACTGTGACACCCGGGGATGTAGTCACATAAAGTTTATCTTTGAAATCTTGTAACATTGGAATTGCAGTTCCCTGAGTTACTTCACTGGAAATTACGCCCTCGGCATGAGCACTGTAATATAATGTCGCGCCAGATCCATTGTCCAAGTTATATCGCGCACCATTATTATATGAATCGTAAGGTGCTAATGCCAAAGATGATACAGTCTCGCTATTCTCGTCTTATTCCTCTCGGTTTTATAACGAGCCTACACCGTGCGAGCGCCTTTCAGCGCACACGGCGTTCCATCAGCCGTGAATCTCAATCCTCCTCACAGTAGATTTCACTTATTTCCCCACACAAAATGTAGCATTCTCCTACTGAACATATACTGAACAAAATGATCATGGAGCCATTTTTGCAGCTCCCCTTGAAAAAACTAAGAAAAATCCCCTAGTATTTCTCCTAAGGGTACCAACGCGGGGAGTTATTGGCTCTGGAATGGAAACATGAACGAACTGTTGCTACAGTTACAAAATGGAAAAAAACGTATTGACACCAACGTTTTCTACGATTAACATATTATTTACACGCGGGTGTAGTTCAATGGTAGAACTCTAGCTTCCCAAGCTAGTAGCGTGGGTTCGATTCCCATCACCCGCTCCATAAATAAGCTCGTAAAACCTTGAGAAATCAAGGTTTTTTTGTTTTGTTACAATGTTTTGTTTCGCTCGTAATGCGATCTTGGTATTTTGGTAAACGGGCTTACATAACATGGTCTAGTATCCATTTTCATTTTGACAGTTACATCACGAGAAGCATTTTGTATCATTTTCAAATATACGAAAAAAGGAGATACCGATGAAAAAAACACTGTGCACTTTATTCCTTATCCTATCTATCATTCTGCCTTTTAATGTAATCGAGGCGCATCCGGGCAGAACAGACGCCAATGGCGGTCACACATGCAGGACGAACTGTGAAAAATGGGGCTTACAATATGGAGAGTACCACTATCATAATGGTGGAAAATCCTCTAACGGATCGTCCTCCAGCCACGCTAGCGGTTCTAGCAAGCCTTCATCCAATTCCAATCCACAATCGAAGCAAACAGTTGCCCCTACCGTTCAAAAAAAGACAATCGTAGCTGTAGATAAGGGCTATGTCTTTTCCAGTCCGTATGATTCCAACGCAATCACTTCACTTTGGTACGGTTATGAAATTAAGGATTTAGGCAGCGAGTATGAAGGCTATGCTTTTATTGAGCAAGGCTACATTTCCAAATCACTGTTGGCCCAATACGCCGTAATCAAAGCAAAAACAGTGAACGTTCAAGCTGATAAAGGGTACTTCTTTTCAACACCATCCGCTTCAAGCCTGAATCGTGGATATGCCGTTAAAGGAACTGCGGTAACAATCGTTGGTGAGGGCAATGGTTTTTATTATGGCTCCACTAAAGACGCAAATGGAAATACGTTGGTTGGTTTCATTTCCAAAACCGTAGCCTATTAATCCATCAATCCATAATGGTCATAAGTGCCGTTATGGATTTTTTTATGCCCAAAAAAAGAGGAGTCGCAATCAATTGCAACTCCCTGAAAGAATAAAGCAAAGGGATCCCCTGTAGCCCTTCTGAGGAAAATTTCTGGCATTACTCCATGCTGACCTGCACTAAGTGTATCAAGCGAGTCTGAACAAAATCTGAACACTTGGGTTTTAGCATCAAGGTAATGCGCTAAAAGTTTAAGGTCCTCCCTCCCTTATCTACTCTTATCTCGCAACACTACACACATTCTTTACAATTCGTTTAACAGGATTACCCATATCGTTACCGAACATATACCTCATTCACACATAACCAAGTAGGAGGGTTTTATGTCATCTCCCATAACAAATGCGATCGGTGCTATTTTTATCCCCGTCAGCAATATTGAACGAGCCCGCCATTGGTACAGCGATCTACTCAACGTACCCCAAGTAGGGGAAATCATGTTTGGGCACATTTATTGCCTGCCAATGCAGGGCGGCACAAATGTAGTGCTGGACAGCAAAATATTTGACCCCGCTTCTGTGAGAAATGCCCCTTTGTTCCATTTCAATACAGATGATATTCACGCATCGTACCAGTTGCTCAAAGAAAAGGGCATCGAGCTGGTGACCGGCATCGAGAACGACCATTGGTTTACGTTTAAAGACCCGGATGGAAATGTTCTGATGGTGTGCAAATGCTAGCATGAAAAAAGCGGACTCGCCTTTTAGAAGGAGTCCGCTTTTTTGTTCTTTTTATTTACAGGAAAAAACGAATTGCCCACGATTGGTTCGGGTAATCGGCCTCTCTTTGACCCCTGCCAAAATTTCTACTGTAAACCCGCAGAGATCGCTTCCCAGAAACGACCGTCTTCCATACCTAGCGCATAAACCGAAACACCCGCAAGACCATAAGTGAGGGTAAAATGCGTCTTTTGCTTGATGCTGGTCACGTCTTCGTACCAAACCACATGATTGGAACCATCCGATGCCGTATAGTTGAAATACATGGAACCGGAAGTCCTGTCTCTTTTGGGAGTTGCTTTTGTATCTGCGATGAGTTGGGGGATGTCTTTCCACTCGATGAGCTGATTGCTGTCATTGGTAGGGTCAGACAAGTTCCAGTCATTCCCATACGCCGGAATTCCCATTACAATCTTTTCGGATGGAATCATAGTACGAGCAAATTGCAGGGAAGATTTGATCCAAGGCTTACTTGCAACCGAACCTGGTTCCCCCCAAACTCCATGTTCGTCATACGTCATAACCTGTATGTAATCGGCATAGGTCCCGAGCTTTTCATAATCGAAAGCACCCGACCACTCATCAGTTGGATCATCGACCGTTATTGTAGGAACTGAGACCATCGTTAAAAATCCATTCGCTTTCATCTGTATTGCAACATCGCGAACAAAATTACTCATTGCCGTCCGGTCACCCGGCAATACGGCTTCGAAATCGATGTTGATCCCTCGATAATGGTTCGTTTTCACAAGTGATACCATATTGGAAATCAATCTTTTTTTCGTTTTCGTTTTGGTTAGCACTTGATGGGAGACCTGACTGTCCCACCCGTTTGCCCCATAATTAGATACCAAAGCGTAAGGTAAGATGTTCACTGAATTTACAAAAGAAACGTCTGCTGTAGGTATCGTCCCGATAATGTTGCCATTTACATCCGTATTAAACGTATCTGTCGAAATTTGGTTCATGTAAGAATGAAAGGCAGCGAGGGAATTGTGCGAGTCGGATGTGTAGTAACCTAGAATGATTGGCGATTCTGCACTGGTTTTTGGAACATTGATGGCAAGCACACATGTTATCAGTGCAGAGATCAGAATCATAAATCGATGCATGTTTCGAATGCTCATAGAATTACCACCCCTCCTTTATGTTAGCGCGATACCATTTAGGGATCACCTTCTGATATCGGTTATTTTTCCTTTCACTTTCCTATATGACATGTGGAACGATTACATAAACTCTCTTGAAATCGCAGTAATTCTTATTTGTTTCTTCATTTTCTGTATTCAGTGAACATTAATCTTTCTTACTACTACATCCACTCACACTTACGCAGAAATCTAGACAATAGGATCGGCTACTCATTATAACATTATATCATTTTCATTTTCATCGTCTTTATAGTGGTCTTTGGATTACATATTTACCAACGAGTTTTTCTCATTTTTGGTTTATAGAATGAAAAAGACATTGTGTCATTGTAATGACTGATTCATTCTCCTTTAACACACATCGAATTGCTTTGAGTCGAAGTAACACCGTGTCGAAAAGTGGTCATGTCACAAAGAGAGGCACCAACCCACTTTGGGAGGTGCCTCTCTTTGTGTAATAATTATCCAAGCTGTTGCAGTACGCTTTGTAATGTGTTTGTTTCTTCAGCGATTAGTGGAACCATTGGAATGCGGACATCGCCGACGTTGATTCCTTTCAGATTTAGGGCTGCTTTCACCGGTGATGGGCCTGGGGCAGCAAATCGTGCTTTCATGATTGAAAGAAGTTTGCGATGGGCTGTAGCTATGCGAGTAAGCCTACCCGTATAGATGACACGCAACCTTGCGATCTGGACGCACCTGGCGCAAGGTCGGGATCACCTGGGTGCACGCCTCTTGCGCTTGGGGGCATCTGGTATGAAACACGCAGCCAGAAGGCGGATGAAGCGGAGAAGGCACCTCACCTGTTAACAAAATTCGCCATCTTTTACCTTTCGGGTCGGGATGTGGGATGGCGGATAACAGCGCCTTTGTATACGGATGGAGCGGTTCATGGAACAATGGGTCTGTCGGCGATTCTTCCACCAGATTGCCCAGGTACATAACGCCCACCCGGTCGGATATATGGCGTACTACACTGAGATCATGCGCAATGTACAGATAAGTCAATTCAAAATCGCTCTGCAGCTCTTTTAACAGGTTGATGATTTGTGATTGGATGGATACATCCAGCGCAGAAACCGGTTCATCGCACACCACGAAGCTCGGATTCAGGGCGAGCGCACGTGCCAAAACGATTCGTTGTCGTTGACCTCCGGAAAATTCATGCGGATGCCGATAATACTGATCCTCGTTCAGGCCAACGCGATCGAGCAGTTGCATCGTGCGCTCTTTGCGCTCCCGTACCGTACCAAGCGCAAAAATTCCCATCGCCTCTTCAATCGCCTCGCCGATTGGGATGCGAGGATTTAGCGACGAATACGGATCCTGGAAGACAATCTGCATTTTTTGCCGCATCGTCCGCATTTCTTCTTTACTCATGTGGGACAGGTTTTTGCCCTCGAAGAAAACATTGCCTGCGGTAGGCTCGATCAAGCGCAAAATCAAACGGCCGGTCGTGCTCTTTCCGCAGCCCGATTCCCCAACGAGGCCATAGGTTTCCCCCCGTTGGATGGTGAGCGTGACATTGCTCACCGCTTTGACGTACTCCTTTGGTGCCAAAAGGCCCTTTTTGACGGGAAAATGCTTGACGAGCCCATTAACTTGTAAGAGTGGCTGATGTGTAGTTGCCATCGAACGCACGGTCGTCCCCTCCTTCTGCAACGATTTTGGCATGATGCCAGCAGCGCACTTTATGGTCTGATTGAAAGCTCTCCAGGTCGGGCGCTTGATGGACACATTTTTCATCGGCATAGGGGCAACGCGGGGCGAAGCGGCACCCCGTTGGCACGTGATGCAAAGAAGGAACAATGCCTTTGATCACATGCAGCTTTTCCCTGCGATCTCCATCCATCCGGGGAATCGATTGCATCAGCCCCATTGTGTACGGGTGCCGGGGACATTCGAACAATCGCTCCACCGTCGTATCTTCCACAATCTGCCCCAGATACATGACCATCACACGCGAGCAAACCTCCGCAACAACGCCCAAATCGTGTGTAATAAGCATGATCCCCATATCCAGCTCCTGCTTGATCCGCTCCATCAACTCCAGAATCTGCGCCTGGATGGTCACATCCAGGGCGGTCGTCGGTTCATCGGCTATCAAAAGCCTTGGATTGCACGCCAGTCCCATTGCAATCATCACCCGTTGGCGCATCCCGCCCGACAACTGATGAGGATATTCATGGACGCGCTTTTCGGGCGAAGGAATGCCTACCAGTTTCAGCATCTCAATCGCTCGTTCCATCGCTTCTTTTTTCGTTGTTTTCTGGTGATGGATAAACGCTTCGGCAATCTGGTCGCCGATCGGGTACACCGGGTTTAACGATGTCATCGGGTCCTGAAAAATCATGGAGATGCGATTTCCCCTGACCTTTTCCATTTCGTCATTCGTCAAGGACAGCAGATCTTGTCCTTCAAACCAAATTTCGCCATCCAGCTTAGTGCCACTATGCTGCGGAAAGAGACGCAAGATCGAAAGCGAGGTCACGCTTTTCCCGCAGCCGGATTCCCCGACAAGCGCGACGGTTTCGCCCGAACGAATCTCAAACGTAATCCCGTCCACAGCGGTAACGCGGCTTTGTTCCGACGAAAAATGGGTTTTCAGGTTTTTAACATGAAGCAACGGTTCACGCTCCATCGGAATCCCCCCTATTTTTTGTTGCTTTTGTTCGTGCGGGGATCCAGCAAATCGCGAAGTCCGTCCCCTAACAAGTTCAACCCAAGCACCGTCGCCATGATCGCGATCCCAGGGAACACCATCATCCACCAAGCCTGTCGGATCAAAATGCGGCTATCGTTGAGAATATTGCCCCAGCTCGGATCCGGTGGCGGCGTTCCGACACCGAGAAAGCTGAGAGATGCTTCGGCGATCACCGCGTAGGCAAAAATGAATGTGGCCTGAATGATCAGTGGCGACAGGCAATTCGGGGCCATGTGGCGCCAGATGGTTCGTGAAGCTTTTCCACCAAGAGCGCGAATGGCCTCAATATAGGTTTGCTCACGCACCACAATAGCTGCCGAGCGCACTGCACGGGCAATGGATGGCGTATACACGATCGCAAGGGAGATCACCACATTCTCAAGACGCGGTCCAAGCGCGGCCATGATGGCGATGGCGAGCAAAATCGCAGGAAATGCCATAAACCCATCGCATATGCGCATCAGCAAATTATCCAACGACCGGTAGTACGCAGCCGTCAAGCCCAGTACCAGTCCGACCGCACAGGAAAGGATAACTACGGAGAATCCGACCAGCATCGAAATCTGGCTGCCATATATCACGCGACTGTATACATCGCGACCAAATTCATCCGTTCCGAACAAATGCTGTGAGCTTGGCTTCTGCAGACGGTCCTGCACTTTCATCTCTAGAGGATCATGCGTAGCCAACAGAGGCGCAAAAATCGCAATTATCAGAAACAACACAACGATAACCGAACCAGATACCGCTAATCGGTTCGAGAAAAACCGCCGGAGGACAAGCTTTCTTCTTTCCACCTGCTTATTTTTCTTTGCAAGATCGGTGGAAAGCGCAAGCGCCGCTGTCGACTTTTGATAAGGTACCTGCATGATGGTCCCCCCTTCTACTTCTTCTCAAAGCGAACGCGTGGATCAATGACAGCGTACAGCAAATCGACGATCAGATTGATCAGAACATAGGCACATGCAACCATCAGGACGGTTCCCTGGATGACAGCATAATCCCGGCGCAGGACGGAATTAATCACCAGTTTGCCGATTCCTGGAATATTAAACACCATCTCCGTTACGACAGCACCGCCGATTAGCGTCGCAAATGAAAGTCCGATAACCGTCAGTATCGGGATAAAAGCGTTACGGAGCGCATGCTTGTAAATCACGATCCTTTGCTTCAGCCCTTTGGCTTCAGCGGTGCGGATATAGTTTTCCCCCAATACTTCAAGCATGGAGGAACGCGTCATCCGTGCGATCAAGGCCCCCTGCATAATGCCAAGCGAAAGAGCGGGCAGGATCATGTAGGAAAGATGAGTCAGCAGTCCTTTCGATAACGGCTGGTAGCCGGCCGCGGGCAACCAACCCAACTGAACGGCAAACAGCAAAATAAATGCAAGCCCCATCCAAAAACTAGGAATAGAAATACCCAGCAATGCGATCATCATGAACGACTGATCCATCCACGTTCCCCGCCGCCTGGCTGCTGCGATGCCCAACGGAATGGCAAACAGAACGCCGATTACCTCGGCCATAATACTGAGGGAAATCGTCGGTGTAATATAGTCCCCGATCGCTTGGGTCACTGGCATATCCATAAAGATGGAGTAGCCCAAATCCCCGTGCAGCACGCCCAGTGACCAGTTGATAAATTGCAGATAGACAGGGACGTTAATGCCAAGCTGCTCGCGCAGATTGGCTAAATCCTCCTGTGTCGCTTCCGGCCCCAGCATTAAGGAGGCCGGATCACCTGGTGTCAGATGAATAATGAAAAAGCTGACGATCGCTACGACGGCCAAAACCGGTAGTAACGAAAGAATTCGATTGAACGCATAACTCCCCACTGGCACTAGCCTCCTTCAGCTCTATTGAACCGTAGCATTCCAGAACGGCATATCGATGAAGTACGTAAAGTTTTTGAGCTTCTTGTTATAAACGGTCAGGGCATGCAGATCGCCAATTTTAATGATCGGCAAATCCTCGTAATAAAGCGTCTGGATTTGATCTGCAAGCATTTTTTGCTCCGCGGGATTTATCGTGGTTCTGAATGTGTCCAGCAACGCATCCATTCTCGGGTTATGATAGCCACCGGAAAAATTGTTGCGTGAATCCAAATACATGGCCTGACTCGGATCCATATTGAGGATAAATCCGGTTGTATAAATATCCCATTTCGATACGTTCTTCGCGTCGGAAATCAAATCGATCATCGTTGGCCAGTCATAGACCTCCACCTTCACTTTGATCCCCACTTTTTCCAGCTGATCTTTGACCACAATTCCGGTTTTGTACATGTAATCGTAGGCATTGGTTGTCAAAATTTTGACTTCCTGACCTGCATAACCCGCTTCCTTCAACAGCTGCTTTGCCAATTCGGGATTATTCGGATTGAACTTGTCCTTGCCCGCATCTGAGTACAGCGCTTGCTCGCGGTACAAGATCCCCGGATCCAAGCGGTAAAAATCAGGATTTCCTGTTATCGCCATCATGATCGCATCCCGATCCAGCGCAGTACTGACGGCTTCACGCATTTTTTGATTGCCGAATACATGGCCCTCTAGATTCAAATTAATCATGCTACTGCGCTTTGGTTTGACAACGATGGCTTCCAAGTTGGGATCTGCTTTCAACTGGTCATAATTGTCGAGAGGAACATCATCGGCAAAATCGTATTCGCCCGACTGCATTCCTGCGACACGGGTCGCCTGATCCGGTACGATGTAGTAAAATAGGTCATTGATCTTCGCTTGCTTTTTCCCACCCAAACCGGTCGAAGGCATATCGACAGCCTGATAATCTGCGTATTTTTGCAGGTGGATGTACTGATCCTGTTTCCACTCAATGAGCTTGTAGGGTCCGGTTCCGATGTACTCCTTAACCCCTTGCTTCGTCGCGGAATCAATCACTTCTTTTGGCATGATCACCGCTGGTTGTGCAGGAGAAGCGATTGCGCCGAGCACGGAGGAGTTGGGCGCTTTCATGAGAAATTGCACGGTATGACTGTCTTTCGCTACAATCTCAACATTGTCCAAGGCAGCGCGAGTCGATGCGAGCTGGCCCCAACGCTTCAGGGAAGCCACGACATCGTCCGCGACCATTTCCTTGCCGTTGTGGAACTTTACCCCTTTGCGCAACGGGAAGGTAATCGTCTTGCCATCCGGGCTCACCTCGATTTTTTCGGCGAGCATTGGGATGACCTTGTACTCCTTGTCAATCGTAACGAGCGTTTCGAACAGATTGGAGCCGACAATCTGGACGATAGCCAGCGTGGACAAGTGACTGTCCAGATTGGGCGGTGATGAAGAAATGGCAATCCGCAATTGGTTTTCTCCCTTTGCGGAGGATTCTGCTGCTGGTTGGTTGCCAGACACAGTTGAGGATGGGGATGTGGACGAGCATCCGATAAAGACAACTGAAACTGCAAGAAGCATCGACAAGAACAAGCCAGACATTTTTTTCATCTGAATAACCCCCTCGTATCATCTCGTTTGAAAGCGATTTCGAAACAGTCTGCCATCTCTGTAAAAAACGAACGTCCGCCTGCGACCATTCCAATTTTCTCTAACCATTCGTGCGATAAGCCATCGTTAAGGCAAACGCTAAGAGGATTGGCCCTTGCTGGCACGTGAATGGCTTGTGAGGTGGAGTGGTTGGCGCTACTTCAGACAGTACGTTTCATATGGATTTTCACATGGATTCCCCGCCGTAAGTTCAAAGCAGCCCTTGTTCAAGTTCATTATGATCGAAAATACGGTTTTGGCCGTACCCGCCGCTTCCGCATCCGCCATCGCCTCCCCGTGGCGGCAAATGCCAACCGGATGTCCCGCATGGTTGGTAAAAATTCGCTTGAAGGTCTCTGCATCAATCGATCCGCTCTGTGTAGTCAGCAAGCGGGTCGCGACGCCTTGGCGCAAGTGCGTATCCGGGATCCCGTTTCGTTTCGTATCCTCGATGTTGAGCATGCGCGGTGCGATAAAATGATTTGTGTGGGTGGTGCACCCGTCCAATGGATAGATCACGTCATAATCGTTGTGTGTTGCTTCCACATCCACCGATTCGCCTTCCTTGTGGGCAATCATGTAGTTGGCTGATGTGCCGCGCGGAAGTTTGGTAATTTGTCCAATTGCCTTCGGGAGGGTATTGCTATTCAAGATGCCTCTGAGGACAACATGGATGGGTACCCCACCTTCGCTAACTTCGTCCATTCCCAAAAAATTCATGCACAGGCCCAAGCCTTCGCTGTTCATGCCGATTTTTCCAACGATACCTGCTTCCGTCACCATTAAAATCGTCGGTTTTGGCGACTGATCGATTTCGACAACGATCATTCCGGGCGAGATCAGGTGATTCCAATCCCAGTTTTGGCCGATGAGCATTTCCTGCTCTTTTGTGACGATAGGCGTCGCAGCCAAACATGTGCATCCATCCAAAACCGAATGGGCTTTCCCGATGTTAATGATGATCTCACTGCGAGCATTGAGCACCACGAGGTCGAGGAGATCCAGATTTGCGCCCTCACTCATTCCTCTGATCTCGTCCATAATTTCCATATCGTATTGCTCGATCCAAGGAACGTACGTCGTGGCATAGGCTCTTGCTTCATCCCAGTCCACACGGTACACCTCTTGAAAATACTGCCGATACATCGTAATGTTTTGGCTGATTTGTTCTTTGGCAAGCTCGCCTAATTGTCTGCCGCGTTCGATTGCTGGACCACTAACTCTTATAAATGGAATCGTGTTCATCTCTTGGCCTCCGTCTCTGCTTTCATGCTGACTCGCGCGCTGATTGTTTTGAATTGCACTCTTTACGCGCCACGGGTTCGTGTTTTTCCTATTCTTGTTTTTCAGTTGCGTTCTCGTTGGCTTTCCTCCCCTCTCATTCGCCAATAATTGCAAATACAGTGCCAATAAAAAAATGCGATAACGTTCGCATTTGCAGTCGTTATCGCACCAAATCCGATCCATACTCTGATCACTATGAGACCATGCGATCAATTTTTAGATCAGTTACTTTTTTTGTTCATAAAGCCTCATCTTCCTTATAAACGTGGGCTGGCTGATCTTAAGGGCGATAGCCGCTTTGCGTGTAGACTCGTGCACCCCAGAGACGTTAGAGCTTTTGGTAATCAAACAGCTCTTCCATCGGAATCGATCCGAATTTGGATCGTCCGCTTTTTTTGATAGTTTTCGAGTATGTACTGAAGTTCCTTACAATATGCAACACCATCTTTTCTGCCTAAAACTAAAGGCTAAATCCTTTTTCTATCAAGGATTTAGCCTTTTTTGTTCCCTATTTCAACAATGTCAGCAGAACAACCCATTCCACGGGTGACGAGTGTTCAGTAAGAACAACGATTGGTTAACTTATTCGACCGTCAACAAGTGATGGTTTTCAGAATTACTGTAAACAAATTTCCCATCGACCATCGTTGCCACTACGCTAGTGTTTAGAATTTCATCTGGTGGGGCTTGAAAAATATTTTGATTCATGATGATGATATCTGCGAATTTTCCTTCTTCTAATGTACCTAATTCATGCTCCCTAAACACACTATAAGCGGATCCTTGTGTATAGGCTTTTAATGCATCAGCCACTGTGAAACTTTCTTGTTCATTCCATGTACTTTCACCAGTATGATCCATTCGTGTAACGGCATGATAGATTTCTTTCATCGGATTTAATGACGCAACTGGGAAATCCGTTCCAAAAGCTACTTTAGCCCCTGCTTTTTTTAAGGATCCACCCGGATAAAGATAAGGGTATTTCCTCTCATCTACTCGGGTCGTGTGGCTCGTCCTTGGCATGAGGGCTAAATGAGAAGGCTGCAGAGATGCAATAACCCCTAAGTCTTTCAATCGCTTTATATCATCTGGATGAATAATCTCAATATGTTCTAACGCATGACGAGAATCTCTTTTTCCATTTTGTTTTTGTGCTTCTGCAAACATATTTAACCCACTATGAACAGCTCCATCCCCAATGGCGTGAAAGCGAATTTGAAACCCTTCCTTATCTGCCTCCAACACCCATTTCGTTAACTGTTCCAAAGAAAAAACCGTTTCCCCTTTTGTATCAGGCCTATCTACATAAGGATCAAGCATATAAGCAGTATGACCTGTCACTACCCCATCAATAAATTGCTTTAATCCGGTAAATTTTAATTTCTCCGATTGATATCGATCCCGGAATTTTTTTGCACGTTCAAGCTCGTCATTTAAAGCTGGGTAGAGATGGATGCGTGCAGTTAATTTTCCCTCGTCATCAAATTTTTTAAAAAGATCAAATCCTGTATTAAGGCTAGGATATAAATCATTGACTGATGTAACACCCAATTTAGCAGCGTGCTGAAGGAAAGCTGTTAACAATTCCTCTAGTTTTTCCTCAGACAATGCCATAGCCTTTTCTGAAACCAAAGAGATCGCTTTTTCAATGAGTATCCCCGTTGGTTGCCCCATCCGATCTTTTTCAATGATTCCATATGGTGGATTCTCTGTTTGACTCGTAATATTCGCTACTTCCAAAGCTTTACTATTTACCCATGCATAATGAAATTCCGCGTGAAATAAAAAGACTGGGCGATCCTTCACCACTTGATCAAGCGCAGATCGGTGGGGAAAATCATTGTTCTCCCAATTGTTACTATCCCATCCACTTCCAATAATCCACTCATCTATAGGGTTTTTTTCAGCAAAATCCTTTACCATCATGACGGCTTCCTCTTGAGAACGTGCTGCATGTAAATGAACGCTGAAATTATTATGTAAGCTTCCTGACAATAGATGAAGATGAGCATCATGAAATCCGGCTGTAATAAGTTGATCTCCAAAATCAAATGATTTTGTGTGAGCCCCGATAAAGGGTTGTATTTCCGTAGAGTCGCCAACCGCAACAATTTTGTTTCCTTTGACTGCAATAGATGCAGGATAAGGATGATCACCTAGACCTGTAAAAACGGCTTGACTCGAAAGAATGATATCTGCTTTTGTCATGGTAAAACCTCCCGATTATTCAGTAAATTATGCGGATAGCTCCATTTCTGGTGGTCTCATTTTGAATCCCTTTGTTATATAAGTTAAATAAATAACACCTACTACAACCCATATACTTCCCAAAATTTTGGAGTGAATATCTAGGCTTAGTAGCAGCCATATATCTAAAACAGCACCTATTACGGGAAAAATAAGATAAAGAAACGTCCCTTTTATTGTTCTCTGCCGTTTTCGGATAAAGTAGTGACCAATAACTGAAAGATTAACAAATGTAAATGCAAGAAACGCCCCAAAGTTAATGAACGAAGCGACGAGTGTCAAACTCACCACCAATGCTAATAAGGAGATCAGACTAATGACAAGAATATTGTTAACTGGGGTTTGAAACTTGGAATGTAGACTTCCAAAATACTTTTTCGGCAATTGCCCATCTCTGCCCATAGCGTATAGAACACGAGCCGCACTCGCTTGAGATGCCATCGCTGATCCAAAAATACCAAATGCAGTACCTACAAGAAAGAACGTATCGACAAACTTCCCACTAACTAACAGGATGATTTCATGTGAGGCTGAATCTGGATTTTCAAAAGACATATAATCGGGCCAAACATTATGTGCAATATAAGAAACGGTCGTAAAAATTAAGCCGCCCACTATCGTAATGATGAACACCGCCCGTGGAATATTCCTTTCTGGTTGAATCGTTTCCTCCGAAAAGGTCGTAACCGAATCAAAACCAAGAAAGGAAAAACAAAGTAAAGCTGCTCCAGCGATAATAAAAGAGAATGATTCTTGCGGGTTGTAAAAAGGAAGGCTTGTTAACAGTTGTCCTGTTCCTTCCCCATGCAAAATGGCTTGGATGGCCAAAACACAGAAAAGGATAATGAACGCTACCCCAAAAATAGTGATAAAAATATTTGCTTTATTTGCTAATTTCACTCCTCTGATATTGACGATGGTTACCAAAATTAACATCGATAAAATCCATACAGAACTAGGAATGTTCGGAAAGGCTGCATGATAAAATATGCCGAATAGTAAATAGTTTACTAGCGGAATAAGCAGATAATCCATTAAGAGTGACCATCCTACCAAAAAACCTACATGGGGATTAATTGCCTTTTGGGTATAGGTGTATGCAGATCCTGCTATTGGAAAGACTTTCGCCATTTGCCCATAACTGTATGCTGTAAATAGCATAACAATAGTGGCCAGAATATAAGAACCAGCTACCATTCCATGTGAAATCTGGGACGCCACCCCATATGTGCTAAAAACCGTTCCCAATGCCATAAAGGAAAATCCAAAAAGTACAACAGGTAATAGCGTTAATGTTCGCTTCATCTCTCTCGTTTCTGACATATCTAAGCCCCCTTTTTTATATTTGCTGAGAATCTCTACTTAATTAACGTTAATTGTAAATATTATGCTATATAGTTAATCTGCTGTATATTATCCAAAAGGATAATTTACCGTGAGATTCGCGATCAGAAAAAATAAAGACCCACAGTTTTCGCGGATTGCCGATTTCTTACCTCAGCAATCTGCAACAGTGGGTTTTCACGTGATTCTTTGATTTACGTAACGTAATAGCACAATTCTGTTGAAACGGGAGAAACCCCTAACCGAAAAAAAGTGGTCGACTATACGCAGCAATGGCAAAAGCCGTTTACCGACCAGCAGGTGCGCCGCCGTTTGGATATGCTGGAAAAACGAGGCTACATCGTAAAAAGTCGCGGACGCTTTGGAACCAAATTGACACAGGCAGGCCTACAATTATTACAAGATACAGAGAAGAACAAAAAAAAAGAGTAAGGAGACTACTCCCTACCCATAACGGTTATCAAATTTTCGCTGAACTCAGGTTATGTGTAATTTTCGGTGATGAGTTCCCCTATTTTTTGAATGCCCTCAACCATCCGCTCCGGTTCTTCATAGCTGAATGAAAGCCGCAAATAGTACTTACCTTCACTGGGGGTTAAGAAAAAGTATTTTCCCGGGATAAAAGACACACCCTCACTCAGCGATTTCTCCAGTAGCAGCGAAGTATCGACGTTGGGGACATGCAACCAGACAAAGTAACCGCCGCCCGGTATCGTCCACTTAACATATTCTGGCATGGATTGTTCAAGCGCAGCTACGAGTACATCGCGTCTAGAACGATAAGCATTGCGTAGCTGCGTGATGTGCTGCTCAAGATCGGTGTGTTGCAAGTAGGTTCCAATCGTCGCTTGCGCAAAAGGATGATCTAAATCCTTTTTAAACCAATTACAGGCGGAGACCAGTTTTTCAGCACCGGCAATCCAGCCAATGCGCATTCCAGGTGCTACCACTTTCGAGAGGGACCCAACGTGCAAAACGCGTTGTTCTGGGTCGGTAACTTTGAGCGGAATGGGTTTTTCGGAAAAAGACAGCTCTCCATATGCGTCGTCCTCCACGATCAGAAAGTCAAACGTTGAGGCAAGCTGCAGCAAACGATGCCGACGTTCAGGATTCATCGTAACTCCTGACGGATTGTGAAAGGATGGGATGGTGTACATGAATCGCGGCATCGGTAATTGTTCTTGCTTTCTTTTGAGAAGCAGCGTCTCTAAAACGTCGACCTTTAGCCCGTGTTCGTCTATCGGCACACTGATTACTTGTTTTGTGTAGTTTTTAAAGGTTTCCAGCGCCTCCATGTAGGTTGGCGCCTCCATAAACACCACAGCTGTTTGATCGAGAAGTGTTCTGGCGATCAAGTCGAGGGCTTGACTGCTGCCGGAAGTAACAAGGAGCTCAGCATCCTTCACCACGATCCCTCTTTCAGACAATCGACGCTGGATCTTCTCTTTTAACAATCCAACTTGAGCGCTTCCGAGATAGTGGAGAGGCAAATCATGCTCGTTGTCTATCAGCGTGTTTACAGCAGATTTGATTTCATCGTAGGGAACAAGTGAAGAAGCAGGGTATCCCCTATGTAATCGTATGCAATCGGTGGGGATTTTTGGAATCCAAGCCCCCGGAGGGTCATTCGAAAGAGCGTTTTTTATGCTTGTTGGAAAGAAGTGATTGTAGCTCACGTTCATCTGCTCCTTTTTTATAATATAGTAGCTTATTAACCGCTGCTATTTTTCAACTTCCACTCACCGTTTGCGCTACGAATATTTGTTTTTAGTAGTTTGTATGTGCTAACGATTTTATTTGTACCTACTTTGCTATCTTAATCCCACAAAATGAAAAAGACTATATAAAATCTCTAAGCTTCTTATTGGGTCCTGCGTTCACAGTGAAAACCACCTCGACAACCTTCCCCGCTTTCATTATTACGCCTCCTTATGGCACAGTAGTGCGACATCAATTGGGGCGCAAAATAGGCGGAGTTCTGCTTGACATTCAATTCATCTACAAAAACATCCCATCCCGCTTTAAAAGGGGAAATGGGATGTTTTGTGAAACTACACTTGAAATTTACCTATTAATTTTTGAAGATTCTCCGCCATACTAGACAAAGATGAGGCAGAAGAAGCGATTTCTTCTACAGTGGCTAGTTGCTCTTCCGCAGCGGCCGAAACATTTTGTGACTCTACCACAACTGTCTTGGACTCTGCTGACAGCTCCTCAACCGTATGTACAACTTGTTCCGTGTTAGCAGCAATTTGTTGGCAAGCAACCGTTATTCCTTGTATTTGATTCGAAACCTCATCAATGTTAGTACGAATCTCTTCAAATAAATTTCCTGCATTATGAACAACGCGAATGCCTTCATCGACTTCTTTGATCCCCATATCCATCGTCTCAACGACATGATGGGTGTGTTCGGATATGGTTCTAACTAATTGTGTAATTTGATCAGCTTGCTGAGATGATTGCTCTGCTAGCTTCCTTACTTCATCGGCAACAACTGAAAATCCGCGTCCTTGTTCCCCCGCTCTCGCCGCTTCAATCGCAGCATTTAATGCTAACAGATTGGTTTGGTTTGCGATATCCGCGATTACATCCACAATATGTTCAATCTGCTTAGACTGCTCATTCATTGTCGATACAGCTTCAGCCAGCTGCTTCATGGTATCGTGGATCGAATCCATCTGCTTAGTTGTTACTTGTATAGCTTGATTACCTTCTAACGCTATCTCGGAGGTTTGGGTAGCAAGGGAAGTCGTTGTTTGCGTACTCGACGCAATTTGTTGAACTCCTGACGACATTTCATTGATTGCTTTCACACCCTCAGTTACATTGTGTGCTTGTTTTTCTGCTCGGGTTGCAACTTCTTGAATGGTAGTCGTAATCGTTTCCGTAGCCAGACTCGATTGTTCTGCACTAGCCGTTAACTCTTCCGATGATGAAGCCATGTATTCAGAGCTGTTTTGAATTTGTTGTACCAAAGCTTGTAGATTCTCCCGCATTCGATTAAATGATTGTGCGAGACTCCCAATTTCATCTTTGTTTGTTACCCGAATTTCTTCTACACGTAAGTCACCATGTGAGATTTTTTCCGCCGCTTTTGCCATTGCCACAATCGGCTTAGAAATCATCTGCGAACCATAATATCCGATCAATATCGCCATCAAAATAGCAATTCCACTGATGATGGTGATAGATGAAATTGCTTTATTGGATGCGTCTGTATTATATTTGCTCCCTTCGTTCATTAATTGCTTTTGACCGTGTGAAATTTCATCTGCCATTGGGCCAATTTGTTTCCCCACAGGGAACACTGATGTAAGAAAGAAATCAAGAATCTCTGTGGAAGGTTTATTACTTTGAACCAATTGAAGCAACTGTTCATATTGTTGTTTAAACTCTTCATTCACTTCTTTTAGTTTTTTTAGTTTTTCTCGATCCTCCTGCCTTTGGACGAGTGCATGAGTTTCATCAATGATACGGTTTACATTGTCGTTGGATGACCGTAGCTGATCCAAAAATTGTTGATCTTTCGTAAAAAGAAACCCACGCAAGCCAGCTGTTTCTTTCGCAGCTTCTACTTGAATGTCTTGAGCATTCGATAAAATCACTGCACGTCTTTCAACAAGATCTGTGTCCAAATCGTCAATCATTTTTAAGTAGTAAAAAGAAATACTACTCGTTATTCCCAATAGGACCGCAATAAGTAAAAATGCTCCCATTAGCTTTTTTTTGACGGATAAGCCCATGTTTGTTCCCCCTCAGTTATCTCATAACCCATTTCTGTTAGATTTATATATTTTAAAATTTGAATACATGAATTATAGTGAATTCTTGTAGAAAATTCTAGAAAAATTCTAGAACCATAAAATAATTTCGCTAGAATGCCTGTCCCCACTACTCCCCACAGCAAATGATTAACCAGCCGCATGCGTTTGAAGCTCTTCAACACGGAATGTTTTACCAAAGGGGACCGGAAGAGAATGTGAAAATGTATATAATACTTTTTAATGGTGAAGAAGGCAAAATCAGAAAATGAAACGCCTTATCGATATAGTAGCAGTCAGGACAAGTCATAGAGTCCTAGACTGTCGCTATACCTGTCCTTTTCGCTCAATCACAAACAAAAAACCAGCAATCCCGCTCATGATTGAACGGCAACTGCTGGCTCTATATTTACTTCTTATTTTTTCCGTTTAAACACGCTCACAACTTCACGGGACGATCCATGGGTTTGGTTTGTATCAAAGCAGGAAACCAGTTCCCAGCCTTCCTCACCCATTTCATTGAGAATTTTGTCAAACTCGGTCTCATCCAGCTTGCCGCCAAAGAATCCTGTCGTCAAGTATTTTACTGTGCGGTACTCCCACTTATCCATCGTAAACTCCTCACCTTATGCACTCTAATTGTGTTGTTTCGCTTCACAATAGGTTAATACGATCTTAACAATGGAAAAGTTACATAAAATTTCTTGGGTTCCCACAGCAAATTTCTTTCGAAAACTTTCGCCTGCGCCCCTACCGTCTCAATACCCTACCCGCCGTCACGCCTGTAAAGATGCCGTCCTGAACGGCAAGCTGCCCATTCACCAGCACGTGTGAGATGCCGACAGGCGTTTGCAGCGGATCGTCATAGGTTGCACGATCCGCGATCTTTGAAGGATCGAACACGACGATGTCCGCCCAGTTACCTTCACGAATCAGTCCTCTGTCTTTAAGTCGCATGAATTGTGCAGGTGCACTCGTCATTCTCCTCACGGCTTCCCAGATCGGAAATGTGTTCTGTTCGCGCGCATAGCGGCCAGCCACTCGTGGAAAGGAGCCGTACAGCCGAGGATGAGGTTTACCGCCGAACACCCCATCCGACCCGACCATTTGCAGCGGGTGCGTCATCGCTTGCAAAATGTCTTCCTCGACACCCCAATGAATGACCATGGTTACGGCTGCTTTTTCTTCGAGGAGTAAGTCAAGCGCGGCGTCCGCTGGATCAATGCCGCGAAGCTCACCGATTTCTTGCACGTTTTTCCCTTCCAGATGCTTGTTCGCTTCAGACGCAACCGAGGCGATTACGATGTTGCCCCATCCGTTGTTGCGTACGGTGTTGTCGTACTCGCCATTTGTCAGCATCTCGTGCTTGAGAGCCGGACGAAGCGTACGATCTTGCAGCCGCGCCAGCATTTCTTCCGTACCACCATCGTGCATCCATGGGGGCAAAATCGCGGAAAATACGGTAGAAGCAGCAGTGTACGGATATTGGTCAAAGGTGATTTCGATGCCTTCCGCGCGCCCATCGTCCAACAGCTGCAAGGCCCGCTGCCATTTGTCTCTGTTGATGCTACCGCATACTTTGAAATGCGATACGTGCAGGCGCACCCCAGAGTGGCGAGCAGCATCGATCACTTCTTCAAGCGCTTCTAACGAAAGGTTGCTTTCATTGCGGATATGTACGACAAACGAACCATCATATTTGGCGGACGCTTCGCAAATTGCTATCAGCTCGGCTTTGCTCGCAAAAACACAAGGTGGATATTGGATGCCAGAGGAGACTCCGATCGCCCCTTGCCTCATCCCTTCCTCGACCAGGAGGCGCATTTCTTCGATCTCCTGCTCTGTCGCTTCCCGTCCGTCGAAGCCCATTGCAATCGTACGGATATTGCCATGCGGCACAAGATAAGCCGCATTCCCGGCGAGCTTAGCCTGCTCGAGAAACCGCAAATAATCGTCAACCGACTCCCAAGGCCAGTCGCCGAAATCACCGTTCAAGCCTTTCAACTGCTTTTGCCACAATGGTTTGGTCGCCTCGGTAACAGGCGCCACTGAGATGCCGTCTTGCCCAAACAGCTCGGTGGTGACACCTTGCAGCACTTTGATGTGATGAACATCCGGCCTGGTACACCATAAATCAGAGTGGACATGCGGATCGATAAACCCCGGAGAGACAACCTTTCCCGCCGCATCAATCGTGAGCGCAGCTGCGCTCCCCTGCAGCTTTCCTACTTTTTTGATTTTTCCGTCTTTTACAGCCACATCCAGCTTTGTCCACGGATTGCCCGTTCCATCGCACAGCAAGCCGTTTTGGATCAACACATCGTACATGTGCCTGCCTCCTCTCTTTTCTACGATAACTATACAGAATTTTGACAAAAGAAAAAAGAGTGAGGCAATACGCTTAAGGAGCCATTGTCAGTTGGACAACCTTTGCAGCATCATCCCACCGTATATCAAGTCCCAGTGCACGGGCCAATTCGCGTGACCACGCATACGCTTTGGCATCCAGCAAAAATGTCGACAGCAGCTCCGTTCCATTTATACCCGCAAGTCTGATCACATTGTTCCACTCGACTTGTGCCCCTTTGCCAACCGCTTCGGCAAGGGCTCTCACTGGCAAAAACGATTTGCCTTCAACAATCCCGCCGATGAACGGCAAAAGCATGCCATCGTACGATATCCCGCATGCATGTGCCGGATCTTTCAGTTCGGTGGTAAAGTACTGGTCCATATATAGGACAGGATCTGTATGCAGTCCATACCCAAACGACGGTCCATCTCGGCGAACCTCATAATGCAAATGCTGCCCCGTGGCTTGACCGGTCATTCCCTCCCGTCCGACAACACTACCCGCAAGCACCTGGTCGCCGACTTTTACCCGATAATCCGTCAGATGAGCATACATGTGGAGATAATCATGGCGATCGCGCAAGATAACGGTGTTGCCATAACCGCCGACACCGGTGCCCGTTTGCCCATAAGACGCGAAGACAACCACCCCTTGGGCGAAAGCCGCGATATCCGCATAAGAAGGTTTGACCAGATCAATGCCGGTATGAAACGTTGTTTGGTTCGTTGCGGGATTTACCTGCGTTCCGTATGTTTGTGATGCACGGTACTCCCTCATGGCAGGAATCATCTTCTGTCTTCCCCTTTTATCCCCTGGCATCCGTTTCTTTCACTTTTATATGCATGCTTCCTAGGGTAGAAGACGGTACATGCGACTATTTTCGCTGGTTGGGCTTATCCCGCACATTACGCTTCAAGCAAAAAAGCCAGTTAGGGCGATGAACAGCTTGTTTGCCGTCTCTCGCCAGTGCTGGCTTTCATCTTTGCTTATATAGAATGTGGATGGACCGCTCTGTTCAAGTGGCTGGAATGGTTGTCAAAACAAGTCTGGTTGAAATCGTTTCGCCAGCAGCCCATGTGCCTGCTCGGGATCAATATCCCAAACCAACAGCCCTTCGGTATTGTCAGGCATGGAGGCTAAGCGCTCGCCGGTCGGCGAAATGAGTGTGGTCGTGCAACCCTGGTTTTCCAACGCATAATTGACGCTGGCAAAATAAATCGTATTCTCCATGCTCCGGCAAACCATCGCCGCCCTGTAAAACTCGGGGTTTTTTACCTGTCCGGTAAATTGAGGATGGAAAACGATGCGAGCGCCTTGTTGCGCTGCCCATCGTACCGTTTCCGGATAGCGCCAACCTTCATGGCAGATCGTGATGCCGATAGGCACGCCCTTCACCTGGAACAACTGCCGGTTCGTGCCCGGCACGTAACCGAATTGGTCTTCATCGGGATCAATCTGATTTTTCGTCTGATACCCCTGAATCTCTCCTTGCTCCGAGATGAAAAACGCCACGATATGCAGTCCTGTTTCATCCTCCCATTCGGCTGGCAGGATGACCGCGATGCTGGATTGTTCGGCAACCGCACGAATCTCATGAACAGCTGCACGCTGTGCCTCGTGGTCATACGCTTCCACTGCATAACCGACACCGCGTAAACCGGGCAGAATCGATTCGGGAAAACAAATCACATCGCACTGCTGCTGTTTCGCTTCCACAATTGCCCGCTTCACAATCTCAAATCCTTCTGCCAATGACTGGGGAAACCTTGTTTGGGCTAAACCTATTCTCACGTCGCCATCCCTTTCTTCTGTGTGCTGCGAAATCACCTCTCATTCATTCTTTTTATCGGCAAAAATTCCTTCTGCCCGCATAATCCTTAAAAATGTCTTTTTTTGCTTTACTTGGTTCGCTGATCGCCGCGTTGCGCAGATAAGATTCCTTCAAACACATGGGATACAAGCTGCCTTACATAACTATCGTCCACCGGATCACCCGAAACCAATAAGCGGTAGAAAATCGAGCCATAAATTAGATCTGTGCATAAAGCAATATCGAGATTGTCCTTCAACTCGCCTCGCCGAATTCCTTTTTCCAATACACCGCGAACCTCCAGTCGGCGGGGCTGTATATAGCGGATCCGATAGGCTTCCGCCAATGCGGAATCAACTTGTCCTTCACCTATAATCTCCAGAAAAATGGAGCCCTCTCGGCTTATCATAAATCGAGCCATATTCGTTGCATGTTCCAGTATATCCTGGAACACCGTACCTGTGTCCGGCACAGGCAGTCTTGCAGCTGCAGCGGTTAGAAAACCATCCATGATCACTGCAGCCTTATTCGGCCACCATTTATAGATCGTAGCTTTGCTCACCTTGGCACGTTCAGCGATTTTTTCTACTGTTACCGCCCTAAAACCATCCTCCAACAATAAATCATAGGACGCAGAAAGGATGGAATTTTGGGTTTCCATATTACGAGGACGCCCTCTTTTCGACTGCACCTGAATCCTCCTTTATTCGATCCGCTACTACAAACTGTACGTCTAGTATACAAAATGCAGAAGATGATGAAAAGTCTATTTACAAAACCAAACGTTCAGTATATTATTGGCGTATATTTAATGAACTATACGTTCAGTTTTAATTTTAGGAGGCATAATCATGGAAAACAGTAAAGGGAAACACGAAGACTCTCTCGTTTCAAGGTGGTTGATCATTCTGCTCTCTGCCGCGTGTGGACTTATCGTCGCCAATCTCTATTACGCGCAAACGTTAGTAGGACCGATCAGGGATGAACTTGGGCTTACTTCAACAGCAGCAGGATTGATTGTTACCGTGACTCAAATTGGTTATGTAGTTGGGCTGTTGTTCATCGTACCGTTAAGCGATATCCTTGAAAATCGACGTTTAACCGTATGTATGCTTATCGTTGCAATCGGTGGATTGCTTACCTCTGCTTACGCCCCACACGCATCTTGGTTTTTGATTGCATCTTTATTTATTGGCATTGGATCTGTTGTTGCTCAAATCCTCGTACCTTTCGCCGCCTATTTAGCGACTGAAGAACAGCGCGGCCGCGTGGTTGGGAATGTAATGAGCGGCCTCTTGCTTGGAATTATGTTTGCCCGCCCATTGGCAAGCTTTACCACGAGTCTTTGGGGCTGGAGAGCCATCTTTATTATGTCTGCAATTGTCATCGCGTTATTAACTTGTCTGCTGTCCTTTGCTCTTCCGGAGCGTAAACCCTCTTCTACGGTACGCTATGGACACCTGATGATCTCTTTAGTCGATATTTGGAAACGAACGCCGGTATTACGACAGCGCGCACTTTATCAAGCATGCTTATTTGGAGCCTTCAGCTTATTTTGGACTGTGGTACCTTTGCGATTGGCTGATGATTTCGGTATGTCTCAGGGAGGCATTGCCTGGTTTGCGCTAGTTGGCGTGGGTGGGGCAATCGCTGCGCCAATTGCAGGAAGATTTGCGGATAAAGGCTGGAGCCAACAGTTAACGTGGCTAGCCATGGCAGTAGCAGCGTTGTCTTTTTTGATCATTCATCTGTTCCAAGACCAGTCGACCTTTGCTCTGATTCTTCTCTACATCTCCGCCATTTCACTTGATATGGCCGTATCGGGAAATCTTGTCGTCAGTCAACGCATGATTTATTCGTTGGGCGCTGAGGCGAGGGGCCGTTTGAACGGATTATTCATGAGCATCTTCTTTATAGGTGGAGCAATCGGCTCATCATTTGGTGGCTGGACGTATACAACAGGGGGCTGGAAGCTCACCTCTCTGATCGGAACCATCTTGCCACTCTTGGCTTTGGGTTCCTTTCTCATCGAGGTAAAAGCAGCCAGAAAAAGATAACGTGCAAGAAGCTGCCGTAAAATGACCGGCAGCTTTGTTGCTGTTCACTTCACAAAAAAATTCGCCTCCAGCAGGTTCTGGGTATAGAGATGCTGTGGCTCTTCAAAAATTGCTTGAACGCTCCCGCGCTCCACAATTTCCCCTTGCTTCATGACCAAAACCCGATCCGCAAAGCTCTGTACCACATTCAAGTCATGCGTGATAAACAGATAGGTTAAATCCAATTCCTTCTGGAGCGCTTTCAATAGTTTGAGCACGCGAGCCTGGATGGAAACGTCGAGCGCGGAAGTCGGTTCGTCCAAAATCAACAATTCCGGCTTAAGTGCGATCGCCCGCGCGATGCCGATTCGCTGCATTTGTCCGCCGCTGAATTGGTGCGGATACTTGTGCATGTCCTGCTCATTCATACCAACAAGCCCCAGCAATTCCTTCACGCGATCCATCGCCTGCTCCCGAGTATAGCCATGTGTCAGCAGAGGCTCCGCAATGATCTTGAAAATCGTCATACGCGGGTTCACGGAGCCGATCGGATCTTGAAACACGATCTGCATCTGTTTACGCATTTGCAGCTGTTCAGCTGGAGAAGAGGCGCTTCTTTGTTTTTGTTGAAACCAAATCTCTCCCAATGTCAGTTTGTCCAAGCCGAGGATCAGCCGTGCTGTCGTACTTTTACCACTGCCCGATTCCCCTACCAGCGCAACGGTCTCCCCTTTATTCACATCAAAGCTGACTCCGCGCAACACCTTTTTCTCCCGCTTGCCGCCAAAACCAGAGGAGAAATAGCTTTTCTCCACCTCATGCAAAGATAGAAGCGCTTGGCTCATCTATGCTTCACACTCCTTTTCCGGATAGAAGCATGCGGTATAGATGCCTACCACTAGCTGCTCTAACTGAGGCGCATGCTCCTTACAATGCGGTTGTGCGAGCTGGCAGCGTGAAGAGTATCGGCACCCGCTCGGAAAATCCAGCGGTGAAGGCACGGTCCCCGGTATCGTATACAACTCATCGATGTTTTTGCCTTGACCTGGTAAGCACTTCAACAGCCCTTTTGTGTAGCTGTGCACCGGATTTCGCAAAATTTGTTCGGTCGGCCCCACTTCAATTACCTGGCCGGCATACATGACCATGATCCGATCGCACAAATAGCCCGCCACCCCAATATTGTGCGTCACAATCACAATCGAGACTCGGTATTCCTTTTGCAGCCGTTTGATTAAGCGCAAAATCTGAAATTGGGTGGTCACATCAAGAGCCGTCGTCGGTTCGTCTGCCACTATCAATTCAGCGTCGCAGGACAACGCCATGGCGATGACGACCCGCTGCTTCATTCCACCGCTCAGCTGATGGGGATAGGATGCGAATATATCTTCCGCTTGGGCAAGACCTACTTCACCCAACCATTTGATCGCAAGGTTTTTCGCATCCTTTTTACTCATGCGTTTATGCTCGCTGATAATATCGATCATCTGTTTGCCAATCGTAATAACTGGATTTAGCGACGTATTGGGATTTTGAAAGATCATCGAAACGTGTTCGCCTCTGTACCTCTCCCGTTGTTTAGCGCTCATGGCGAGCAAATCTTTTCCCTCATACAAGATGCTTCCTTCTTTGCGCGCCACGTTTGCCGGATATAGGCCCATGATACTGCCCGCCAGCATGCTTTTCCCGCATCCCGATTCTCCGACAATGCCAAGAATCTCCCCTTTCTCCACGTGAAAGGACACCCGATCCAATATGTTAAACGTACGCTCGTCCCCGTGGAAAAATAACGAGTGCTGCTTTACTTCCAGCAATGCCATCAGGTACTCCTCCCTTTTGACTTGGGATCCAGAAGATCTTGGAGGGCATCTCCCAAAATGTTAAAAGCCATCACCAACAGTAGGACCAAGAGCCCCGGAAACGTCGAATACCACCATTGATTGAGAATGTAGCCTCTTCCTTCACTGACCATTTGGCCAAGGTCTGCGGTCGGTGGCTGCGAACCCAACCCGAGAAAGCTGAGTGATGCCGTCGCCAGAATCACCGTTCCCATATCGACCGAAACCTGTACGATGATGGGGGTCAAAATGTTGGGCACGATATGCCGGAAAATAATCGTCATTTTGCTTACCCCCATCACTCTGGCTGCATCAATAAACAGAGAATTTTTCAACGAGATGGTGCTGCTGCGTGCGATGCGGGCATACCACGGCCACCAGCTGACCGCTAGCGCCAAAATGGCATTTTCCAAACTCGGACCCAATACCGCGACAAGTGCAATGGCTAATAGCAAAGCGGGAAACGACAAGAAGATATCGGTGATTCTCATGATGATTTCATCGAGAACCCCGCCAAAAAACCCTGCGATCGCCCCCAACGGAACCCCGATGGCAAAGGCGAGGAACGTCACAAACAGCGCAGCGAACAGAGACGTTTGCAGCCCAAACAAACAACGACTGAGAATATCCCGGCCTTGGCGGTCTGTTCCGAATAGATTTTCGCTGCTTGGAGCTGAGAGCGTATTGGTGATGTTCGATTCTCCTTTTCCTTGCTCTGGGTAAGGGGCGAGCTGATGTGCAAAAAGTGCTGCTAACAAAAACAGCAGAATAACTACCAATGCAAGTACCCCCGCGATGTCTTTGCGAAAGAGGCGCATGTTTTTGCTGAGTGCACTTCTTGGTCGAATTGTCTCCATGCTTTACTCCTCCCCTAAACGAATTCGCGGATCAAGCCAGGCTTGCAAAAGATCCGTGATCAGATTGGTCAAGACGTACACGATAGCAATCAAGAGCGTGACGGCCATGATGGCGGGATTATCAAGGCTCAAAATCGCCGCAACCGAATAGCTGCCGATGCCAGGCCAGTTGTAAATCACTTCAACGAAAAATGCCCCCGTTACCGAAAAAGCAAACATCAGCCCCAAAACGGTCAGGATCGGCCCAGCGGAATTTTTTAGCGCATAATGAAACAACATCTTCGCCATGGGAATGCGATATGCTTTTGCCAGACGGATATAATCGCTTCCAAGCACGTCGATAACATTGGAGCGAGTCATGCGCACAAGCAAGCCAAACGGATATAACGAGAGCGTAAGTACGGGCAGCACATAGTGTGGCACCATGTCGAGAAAAGCGGCCCCGTTTCCCGACAGGATGGAATCAAGCAATTTGAAGCCCGTAATGCTCGCAACCGGATTCGTCAAGGATACCTCCACCGACATTTGGCCGTTGATCGGCAGTAGGTTTAGCTTTGTAAAACAGACGTATTGCAAAACGAGTGCAATCCAGAAGCTTGGAACCGACACGCCGAAAATCGAGATGACTCTCGTAATCTGATCGACCCATTTGCCCTTGTAATAAGCCGAGATTACGCCGAGCGGAATACCGACCACGGCAGAAAAGAAGAGTGACAACAACAAGAGTTCAAACGAATTGGGCACATACTCACCGAAATCTGCGGAGATGTCTCGATGCGTCTTCAGCGAAACGCCCAAGTCTCCTTGTACCATTTTTTGCATGTATATCATGTATTGTTCAGGCAGCGGTCGATTGAACCCCATCTCATCATTCAGCTTCTCGATTTGTTCAGGGGTAGCTTTCGGCCCTAAATAGACCGCAGCCGGATTGGAGGGTACGACCCTTACAATAAGAAAGGTGATGAGCGAGATCCCGATCAGAACGATCAGGGACAGCAAGACTCGCCGCATGGTATAGTTCAAAGTCTGCATGGTTTTCCAACACCACCTCTATCCTTCATTCGTCATTTTGTTTTGAGTTTGTGGTAAAAAGTAACATACGTATAGTTCGGATTGTTCGCCTCGCCGATGAGCGACTTGTTCATGGACAGAATCTCTTTATTGTCGAAGAAGTACATCGCCGGCGCTTCGTCGATCACCAGCTTTTGAGCTTGCACATACATTTCCTTCGACAGGTCCTTCGATGTGCCTGACAACAGGTAAGCCTGTGTGACAAGCTTGTCAAACTGCGGGTTGGACCAGTACGCCAGATTCAAGCTTGGCTTCTCCTCTGTGCCAAACATTTGTTTCAGATTGCCGTACCCGTCCGCATAGGAAGGCCAAAACTGAAGAACGAAAATATCCTGTGCCGCATGGGGATCGCCTTTCCCTTTTTCCCATTGTTGATTCCACAAAATCGGTTCGACGTTTACCGTAACCCCCAGCTTCGCAAAGCCTTCTTTAATCAAGGGTGCGAAGCGGGCTTCCTCCATGCTCTCCGAAGCGTAGGTGAGCGTCAGCTTCAGGTCTGCCGGGTTTACCCCCGCTTGCTTCAGCAGCTCTTTTGCTTTCTCAATGTTAAAGCTGTACGATGGCAAGCTCGGATCGGATGGCCATAGCCCTTTAGGAACCGGTCCTTTTGCCTGGGTTCCTTCTCCTTTTGTCGCCACTTCAATAATCGCCTGATAATCGACTGCATACGATAAAGCTTGTCGCACCAGCTTGTTATCGAGCGGTGGCTTTTTCGTATTAAAGAAACCCACGAAATTGTGATACCCATTGACTCTTTCAATCTGAATATTCGGATTTTTTTCAAGCGTTTTCAGGTTCTCGACTGGCGTGGTTGTTAAATCAACCTGCCCGGATGTCAGCATTTGTTCGCGCACGACATCTTCGCCAACCATGGAAATGAAGACTTTTTCAAAATTGGTATCCAATGGCTCCCAATACTTATCATTTTTCGTTAACAGTACCTCTTTCTGCGGTTTGTAGGATTCCAATTTCCAAGGACCTGTCCCCGCTTCGCGGCCTTCATTAAACCAGGCTTCGTCCTTGTCAATCACATTGGGGCTCATGATCCAGGCTGCGTAACCCGCGCTGACAATCCGTTCAAGCGGAACCGGGGATTTCAACGTAAACTTGACCGTATATTCATCGGCCACCTCGATTTTTTCAACGGGCTCCCAGATGCGAGCTGAGCCTCTGTCGAGCTTAATCGTGCGCTCGATCGACTTTTTTACGGCTTCCGCGTTTAATGAGGCACCGTCATGGAAGGTTACCCCCTTACGAATGGTAAACGTCCACACATTGCCGTCTTCATTGTGCTCCCATTTCTCAGCCAGTGCTGGTGAAAACTCCTCAGCACTCCCAGGTGGATTTGCCCATAACAGCGGTTCATAAATATTCGCTAAAAACTCTGATTCGGTCGAGTCAGAAATGCTTGGATCCCACGTAGTGACCGAACCAGCCGTGGCAACCTTCAAAAGCTTTGGCTTTCCGCTAGCATTTTCCGTCTGTGCTTTATTGCCGGAAGACGCGCATGCCGAGATCATCACGCTCAAGACAAGCACAATCATGGCAAAAATCTTCTTTCTCTTCATCCCGATCCCCCCATGCTTCTCAGATTTGATCAATCCTGACTGTCACGGTATACCACTTTTCCGTCAACGATGGTTAGTACAACTTTGGACTCCAGTATTTCTTCTGTCGGGACGGCAAAAAGATTGCGATCTAGCACAACGATGTCGGCCAGCTTCCCTGCTTCGAGCGTGCCGAGCTCATGTTCCCTGAAAACACCGTAGGCTGGTGTTGCGGTATAGAGCTGAAGAGCCTCGGCGAGCGTAAGACGCTCCTCCGGATTCCATACGGCTCGATCCGTATGATCGATTCGCGAGACAGCTTGGTAAATGCCTGGCATCGGGTTCAGCCCAACGATGGGGAAGTCGCTTCCGAATGCGATGGTCGCCCCTGCCTCCTTCAGCCTTTTGACCGCCCAAGCGTTTCGACTTCGTTCCGGACCGATATTGGACTCATAGGCGGGGCGGGGAGTCGCATGCAAATGTTCAGGCTGCATGGAGGCGATGACACCGAGCTTTTCAAAACGGTGAATATCATCAGGATGGATAATTTCAACATGCTCGATGGAATGCCGCGCGTCACGTTTTCCATTGCTCGCTTGCGCCCTCTCAAACGCATCGAGTGCCAGTCGGATCGCCCCGTCACCAATGCAGTGAAAGCGGATGCTAAAACCTTCTCGATCCGCCTCTTGCACCCACTCGTTGATGACTTCCGGCGGAAACGTCGTCTCTCCACACGTATCCGGGCGATCCGAATAAGGTTCGAGCATGAAGGCGGTGTAGCCGGACACAACACCATCGATAAACTGCTTCAGGGCAACGACGCGCACCATATCCGATTGATACTGCTCTCGTAGCTTCTTCACACGCTCGATATTCCCGTCGAGCGCCGGGAGCAGGTGCATGCGCATGGTCAGCTTGCCAATCTCGGCGAATTCCTGAAATAACTCGAAGCTCTCCAGCTTTTTAATGGAATACATGTCATTAATCGACGTGACGCCCAAACTGGCTGCATGGCTGAGGAAGTTTTTGAAGGAGCGCTCCTTTTTCTCTTTGCTGAGATTGTAGGCCCCATCCGAAACCAATTCGATCGCCGTTTCATACAGGATGCCGTCGAGTTCCCCATCTTCATCCTTGCTGATGATGCCAAACGGCGGTGCAACCGTATCGCGTGTTACGTTCATTACTTCAAGCGCTTTGCTGTTTACCCATACATAGTGTCCTTCTGAGTGAAAGAGGATCGCTGGCCGATCAGGCAAAATCCGGTCCAGAGAGGTGCGATGGGGAAGCTTTTGCGTCTCCCATAAGCCTGCGTTCCATCCGTATCCGATGATCCACTGCTCGTCTGGACGTGACGAGGCATATTCCCGAACGATTTCGACCGCTTCCGCTTCAGAACGGGCACCATGAAGTTGGGCACTGTCTAACGAAAGCGAACCCCACATGACATGGATATGAAAATCATGAAAACCCGGCATAATCAACTGATCTTCAAAATCATAAACCGCAGTATTCTCGTCGATCCACTCTTCCAAATGTTCACGGGAACCGACGGCAGCGATTTTGTTATCGCTAATGGCGATGAAAAGAGCTGCAGGTTCCTTGTTTAAACCGGTAAACACAGCATTGCTCGATAGCACAACATCCGCTTTCCTTGGAAAGCTCATGGATCACTCAACTCCTTTTATTTGCATTCCGTGATAAAACGTGATCTAACTGAGGCGATATGTCTCATAAGCATGATCACAAGGTGTTCCATAAGTAAGCTCAAACGTGCCCTCCGCCACATTCATGATGATGGAAAACACGGTTTTTGCAGTACCCGGCACATCAGACTCGAACGGCAGCGCTTCACCGTGTCGACAAATACCAGCCGGGTGCCCCGTATGATTGATAAAAATGCGTTTAAAAGTCTCCCCATCGATCGTGCCGCGTTCCGCTGCCAGCAAACGGGTTGCGACCCCTTGACGCAGCTGTGTATCCGGAATAACGGCTCTTTTCGTATCGTCGACGGCGAGAAAACGAGGCGCGATAAAATGATTCGCATGGGCCATGCTACCGTCCAGCGGATAAATCACATCGTAATCGGTAGGTGTCGCTTCTACATCCACCGTCTCGCCCTCTTTGTGGCCGATCATATAATTGGCTGATGTACCGCGCGGAAGTTTTGTTATTTGGGAAATCGCTTTCGGGAGTGTATGGCTGTTCAAAATTCCCCTGAGAACAACATGGATGGGAACACCACCTTCGGTTAACTCCGACGTACCCAAAAAGTTCATGCAAAGCCCCAAACCGGCACTGTTCATTCCAATCTTTCCGACGATGCCCGCTTCTGTCACCATCAAAATCGTCGGCTTTGGCGGTTGTTCAATTTCGGCGATGATCATCCCAGGTGCGATGAGGTGGTTCCAGTCCCAGTTTTGGCCTAGCAAGGTTGTTCCTTCTTTTGTCACAGCGGGGGTTGCCGCCAAGCAGGTGCAACCATCCAGAACCGCATGGGTCTTCCCGATGTTAATGATGACTTCGCTCCGAACATTGAGTACAACGAGATCGAGAAGATCGAGATTCGCTCCCTCGCTCATTCCTTTGATTTCATCCATGATTTCCTGGTCATATTGCTCGATCCAAGGGATGTAAGGCACTGCGTATTCTCTTGCATCATCCCAAGAAACGTCATATACGTCTCGAAAATATTGCCGATACATCTCAATGTTTTGGTCAATTTGCTGCTTGGCGAGCTGTCCCAATTGTCTGCCGCGTTCGACTGCGGTGCCGCTCACCCTTATGTGGGGAAACGCTTTCATCATCATTACCTCCATCTCTTCTGCATGCGCGCATGTCACATGTTCGCGGTTACGATTCATTGATCGTTGTTTTTTTCCATCTCTGTTGCTCTCTTCTCCCCCTCGCCTATTTTCCAAATGCAAATTGAGTGCCAAATCCGAAAAATGCATGAACACTGATTATTTTGACGATTACTCGGCCAAATCGATCCATTTTTTGATCACTCCGACACAGTGTGATCCACTTATTGATCAGTTGCGTATTTTTGTTCATAGAGCTTCATCTTTCGGACCAACGTAGGTTGGCTGATCTGAAGGGCAAGCGCTGCTTTACGAGTCGACTTGTGCAATGCCAGAGCGCGTTTGAGCTTCTGGTATTCAAACAGCTCGAGCTCCTCCTGCAATCCTTTGGGGACGATTTGATGGAAATTGCCGAAAATTTCTTGCGGCACATGCTCAGTCAAGATTTCATTATTTGTGCAAATGATGGCCATCCGTTCAACAACATTCGTTAATTCCCTGATGTTACCCGGCCAGTCGTACCGACAGAGAAGCTCGACCACATCCGGATCGATCCGAATTTGGATCGCTCGTTTCCGCTGATGCGTCTCGAGCAAATGCTGGATCAAATACGGGATGTCATCCTTTCGCTTCCGTAACGGCGGGATGTGAATCGGATAGACCTGCAGCCGATAATAGAGATCTTTGCGAAACGTTTTTTTCTCGACCATTTCCTCCAGATTCTGATTGGTTGCCGCGATAATCCGCACATCCGAGCGAATCGTTTTGACCCCACCCACCCGGCGAAACTCCTGCTCCTCCAAAACGCGCAGCAGCTTCACCTGCAAATCAAGCGTCATGTCGCCAATCTCGTCTAAAAATAGCGTTCCGTGATTGGCCAATTCAAAAACCCCTGGTTTCCCCTCTTTATTGGCTCCCGTAAACGCACCTGATTCATAACCAAAAAACTCGCTCTCCATCAATGAGTCTGGAATCGCGCCACAGTTCACCTTGATAAAGGTTTCACCCGTTCGCGTGCTGTTTTTATGAATGAACTTGGCGACCACTTCTTTTCCGACGCCCGATTCACCGCGTAGCATCACCTGCGCATCCACTGAAGCGACTTTGGCCGCTGCGGTCAACACATTGATCATTTCCTTGCTGTGGGCGACAAGCCCGTCCAGATCAATGGCACGCTCTTTTAATCCTTTCAGTTCCTCCAGGTAGCTCTGGTTCATTTGCTTGACTTGTTCCAACGTGCGCTTTAACTCGTGCAAATCTGTCATATCGCGAACGCAATTCACCACATACATAATTTCATTATGCTCGTTGAACATGGGCATCCCGGTCGAAATGAACTCTTTTTTTCCATTCTCATCGACTGTCTGCTGCATGGTTGTCACCGGTGTGCGTGTTTCCAACACTTTAACCGCACTTGATTCATTGTTTTTGCGCCATTCCATATCGTTGATGTTGGTACCAATGAGCTGTTCCGCGGTTCGATTAACCATTCTTTCATACGCTTTGTTTACTTTTACTATGTTGCACGCATGATCGGTAATGAGTATACCGTCGGATACAAGATCCAGAAGAATCTCCCATTCATTCGAGTCGAACATGATAGCCCTCCCAATCATTCGGTTTTCTTCAACTAGAAAACTCTCAAACTCTCGCATTCGAATACTGTATATGCATTTCCATGTTTCGGCAAGCTTGACCTCCACCTCTCCACGGTTCCTGATTTATTTTTCACTGACAATACTTGTCATCTATATCTTTTATAATTAAAGATATAGATGGTTCAAAGACCCCCATTGAGGAGGAAACCGTACATGAACACGACAAATACGTTGCGCGGACTTAGCACCATCAGCTTCTGGGCAGATGATTTGCCTGAAGCAAAGAAGTGGTACACGGAGTTGTTGGAAATCGAGCCATATTTTGAACGGCCAGGGTATTTTGAGTTTCGTCTTGGGGCGTTCCAGCATGAGCTGGGGGTGATTGATCGACGCTATGCCCCCAAAGGCATGCCATCAAATCCGTCCGGCGCGATCGTCTACTGGCACGTCGATGATGTGACAGCCTTCTACGAAAAATTGCTTTCAATGGGAGCCACGACATTTGAAGCCCCGATCGAACGCGGTCCTGGGTTTATCACCGCTTCCGTCGTTGATCCTTTCGGGAACATTTTGGGCATCATGTACAATGCACACTTTTTGGAGATTCTCGGCTCAACCTCAAATCCATGATTTCGTCTATCCATGTGAAACACCGCCTCGGCATCGTTCCGGGCGGTGTTTTGTTTTTCCATCGGAAGCACGCCTGCGAACAGACTAGCGATCGCTTTTTAATCTTATTTTAATCCCGCTATATTACTGTTATTTCACACCTACAATGACAAGCAAAACAAAATAAAGCGGTGGGAACCTCCGCAACGAAAGGATTTTATTGATGGAACCGAATCAAAACAAATTGAAAATGTTACTAAGCAAGGTACCTGAAGTCACGATTTTCTTTTGGATCATTAAGGTTTTATGTACGACTGTCGGTGAAACGTTTGCCGATTTCCTCAATTTTAATTTAGGATTTGGTTTGACTTTCACGACAGTAATCATGGGAATCGCGTTTTTCTTTACGCTATTTTTCCAATTCAGAGCAAAAAAATATGTTCCAGGCATCTATTGGCTTACGGTTGTGCTTATTAGTGTGTTTGGCACGTTGGTAACTGATAATTTGACAGACAACATCGGAGTACCGCTTGAGACTAGTACAGCCGTTTTTTCCGTACTTCTCGGACTCACGTTTCTTTTTTGGTATCGTAGTGAAAAAACACTCTCCATTCACTCGATTTATACGATAAAACGTGAGGTTTTCTATTGGCTGACCATTCTTTTCACATTCGCGCTTGGAACAGCTGTCGGCGATTTATTTTCCGAACAACTCGGACTCGGTTATCTTTACACAGGAATAACCGTCATTTTGATCATCGCTTGCGTAATCGTGGCATGGAAATATTTGAAGCTTGATGGGATCTTAGCTTTTTGGATTGCGTATATCCTTACTCGTCCACTTGGAGCATCCTTAGGAGATTATCTGTCTCAAGCAAAAAATAATGGCGGGTTAGGTTTGGGGACAACCGGCACAAGTGTCATTTTTCTGATCACGATTTTAGCGATCGTCGTTTTTCTTGCTGTTACGAAAATTGAAAGCTCAGCCAAAACGGAAGAAGAAACAAAACAAGCAAATGGAAGCAAGAAAAATGTTTTGAAGCAAACCGTTGTGGTACTTTGTATTTTCTTAGCTGTTGGGGTCGGCGGTTATGTCGGGTTAAGCAATCATATCGCATCACAAACTGCTTCTGCTCAAACGACATTAGCAGGACAATTAAATGATTTTATTAAAATTGAAAATGATATGCTTGCCAATGTGAACGCGAATGATTTTGCATCTGCGAAACAAGGGGCGGACAACTTGGAGCACCAATGGGATGTATCCGAGCCTATGCTCAGAAAAATCGACGGCACCACTTGGACCAAGATTGATGAAACGATTGACATTGTGTTGGCAGCCGTTCGTTCGGGAGCACCCGATGCCAGCCAATGCAAATCGGCACTTACCGATTCGCTCAGTACCTTAACCGAAGCAAATCATATCGCATCGCAAAACGATACATCTCAAACGACAACAGGTGGTAAATCGCAATCCGACTCTGCACCAACGACAACGGATGGCAACTCGCAAGCCGAGTCTCCACAAGCAACATTAGCTGGAAAATTAACTGATTACGTTACAATTGAAAATGGCATGCTTACCAATGTAAACACAAATGACTTTGCGTTTGCGCAAAAAGGGGCGGACGATTTAGAACACCAATGGGATATAGCAGAGCCCACGCTCAGAAAAATCGATGGTACCACATGGACCAAAATTGATGAAACGATTGACATTGTATTGGCAGCCGTCCGTTCAGGAAACCCTACTGCAAGCAAGTGTAAATCTGCGCTTACCGATTCGCTTAGGGCTTTACACGAAGCAAATCAATCAGCATCGCATACCGCTTCAACACAAGCTACATCAGCTAAAACATCGCAGCCCGATTCAAAACAGGCTGCATTAGCTGGAAAATTAACCGATTTTGTTAAAATTGAAAACGGTATGCTTACCAATGTTAATGCGAAAGACTTTGCATCCGCGAAAAAAGGGGCGGACGATATAGAACACCAATGGGATATAGCAGAGACTACACTCAGAAAAATCGACGGCACCACTTGGACCAAAATTGACGAAACGATTGACGATGTATTGGCAGCCGTTCGTTCAGGAAACCCCGATGCCAACCAGTGCAAATCGGCACTTACCCATTCGCTTAACATCTTAAACGAAGCAAATCAATAACCATGCAAAACGGTCGACTGTTTTCAGTCGACCGTTTTTTTCATCTACTTTCCGGCAAGTGACACCCCATCAATCGTATTGACAGGCAAAATTTGTTCTCTTCCCAAGCTAGCAACATAAGCGAGCACTTTCTCCAGCAACGCTGGTTTTATTTCATACAGGTCCCTGTTATCCGGGTCGATACCATGCAGCATAATGATGCACCATTGCTTGTTTTCTATTGCTTGATCAATTCGCTGTTTGATCTGATCGAAAGTCGTCTCATTGGTTACGGCAATTGCAGTATGTAGCCATAATTTGTCTTCCAGTGGAACTTCGTTCTGCAGGTGTTCAAAATTTCTCGCTGCTTTGTAATATTTTTTCACGGCTGCTTCTACCCGTTTATCATACATGGAAAACGGAATCCCGATCGTTTGAACCTTTGGGACAATCTGTTCCAGCACCGCTTTACTTTCTCGCAATTCAAAGTCCAAATCCTTATCCGAGAGAGTCGTTAAGCCTTCTTCATGCGAATAACTGTGCGAACCGATTTCAACTCCACGATTATTCATCTCTTTAATTTGATCCGCATCAAGATACATGGTCCGCGCACCGTCTTTAATCTTTCCAGCAATGACGTTGTCTGTGGCCGGAATTCCATATTTTTCGTGCAACGGTAAGGCAAAATCATAAAATGTATCCAACCCGTCATCATAAGAGAACGTAATCATCGCTTGGCCGTTGAAGTCATTTGCAGAAGGATTGACGATTTTGTTCGTTATCCAGACCGCTTTTTTGGATGCATTCCATTGGACCCCACTCCCTAATGCTTCAGCCAAATCTCGAACAGGAACCCATGCTCTGCCATTAATCAGGCGGGGTGGAACCTCGGATTTGATTTCTTTCCCGTTGATTACGAGCCTCAGAGCGGGTGCCAGCGATTCCGTCTCGCTCAAATCGAATGAATCGTTCTTTTTCTGTTTTCCTGTGAATACGTAAACAGTCCGATGGGCATCATCCCACTTCACGGCAGCACCCAAATCCTCTGCGACAGCACGAACGGGAGCGAGTGCCCTCCCTTGTATGATTTGCAAGGGGACATTTGGTTTGCTCTCTTGACCGTTCACCACTAGTGTTGTGGGGGATGCCGCAGATGCGACCGCTGTCGAAGAAACAATCGCTCCAACTAGCAACCCTGTCACTATTTTTCTCATCTCACTCCTCCTAATCACAAACCAATCTAACCACGTAAATGGGCTTCTACGAGTTTGAAACGGTTCGCTATTCTTATATAAACGTAAGCTTTTGACGATTTGTTGCAAATTCGTACGGATCGGAACGACTGGGCACAAAAAAATAAGCCTATGAATCGCTTTAATCAGCAAATTCATAAGCCTATTTCACTAGTGCCGGTGAAGGGACTTGAACCCCCACGGTTTCCCTCACGATTTTGAGTCGCGCGCGTCTGCCATTCCGCCACACCGGCAAAATTCTATTCGTAAAAAAGCAAACATGCCGGCGATAGGACTTGAACCCACAACCCCCTGATTACAAGTCAGGTGCTCTACCAATTGAGCTACACCGGCACGATCATATTTTTGCATCTCTCTGATGCTTTATGAATATACCATATGATAGATTTAAAGGTCAATAGTAGATTTCAAAAAAGAGAGAATGATTGCTCATTCCCTCTCCTCTGCCTGGTTTTTCTCCTGTAGGACTTCTTCCGCCCATTTTACGAAAACGGCAAGCGCTGCTTCCACATCCGGAAAAAACTGCTCGGCTTCACAGACGTAATCCGGAAAATCGATGATCCGGTTGCGTCGGATACGAACCCCGTCTTCCTCGCATTTGATTTCTAAAAATGCAGGGACGGCTTCGTCTACGCCGTACGAGTTTTCCAGAAATTCGTAGCTGCGCACCCATTCGAGAATGCGAATCTCACTGGGGCGCAAGCGCAGCACTTGCTCCAATGACATGATCGTTTCATTGCCGTAGTAATGCATCGGCCTACCTGCTTAGAAGGAAGAGAGTAGGTCGCGCAATTCTTTGACAATCACCGTTTGATAACCAGTGCCTTCGCCGTATTGCTTCAGCATCTCGCTGCGTGCTACCTTGATGTTCTCTTCATAATCTGCCGCATTGCGGTCTGGATTCGCTTGTTTGAATGCGACCATGACCTCCTGCACATGCTTCGGACGCGGGCCCCACGTACCAAGCACGTAACCGCCGGTATCGGCGATGATGACGACCGGAATCGACCGACCGCCCATGGTCAGATATTGATCCATCGTGTCCAGATGATCTTCCATCACCAAAATTTCTACAGGCATGCCTGTCTCTTCCAGTGCTTTCAAGACGACAGGCACATTGCGCACGACATCGCCGCACCATTCAGCCGCGAGAATCAGGCAGCGCAGGTCATCACGGAACTGCAAGGATTGGAAAAACTTCTGATCCTCTTCCTGTTCCCATGCAAACGATTCGTACCAGTTCAGGAATGTCTCTTTGTTTTTTTCCATCGAATCGATAAATGCTGCGGGCTTCAATCCTTTGCCCAGTTTATCCGTCACATTTTTGCTCATTTTTCGTCTCCTCCTTTGGTTTCTTCTGTTTCCTTGCTCTCTTGGGCAAGCTCCATCAGCTTTTTCATCAAGATATGCTGGGGCATGTGCATGAGCTGCTCGAGCGGCACATTCAGTTTTTCCGCCAGCTTCACAGCTGTTTCAGCCGATATTTGCAGGGGCCTCATCCCACTTCTCCTCCTTGCTGGCATGCTCGGTTATGTAGATAACTCTCTCCATAGTACGGGAAAATAGGCGAGTTTACCAGTCTTACGCATGCGAATAGGCCACAAACGGAAAAGCCCCGGCACGGCGATACCGTACACAGGGCTTTGCGGCCGTTCATTTTCCTCTGGTCAAGATGCATGGCACGCCATAGCCGATCGCCCCTGGCTTCGACATCTTCTCCAGATAGTTTAAACCGCGCTGGCATTGCTGCTTGCATGCCGCACATGTTTGTGATGTGACAATTTTCATATTGCGTTTGCTGCGTTCAACTGCTGCCGGATCTTTCTTTTTGATCTTTTTCCCCGCTTTTGCCACAGGACCTCTGCCCCTTCCCGCCGATAGGTATCGCCCTATCATCATATGTGGGAATGGCACTGCCCTCTCTAGTTGTTCGTCTAATGTTTATCCCATATCTCGTATGGATCATTCTCCGCAATGCTGAAATAACCCCGTCTCGTCTCCTGAAAGCGCTTGCTTGGAAATGTACTGCCCTCATCGCAAGCAGCATCCGTGCCGAGATCCATGCGCGTCAGTTTGACAGAACGCTTTTCCTTTTCCACTTTGTCTAGCACTTTTACTCCTTGCACCACTGATCCCCTCCCCGCAAATCTTCGACACCCACGCACATCAAGATCCTTGCGTTATTACCTTATGTGTAGTGAAAATGGTTTATGCCATTGGCTATTGTAAAGGTTTACGACGGAAACCAAACCCGTCGTAAACAATGGTTGACAACCCGTTTTTTTCCAAGTACGATCAATTGCAGGAGATAGACGAAAGGGGAATCTAGCGAATGCCAGCTACATTGTAATGGTTAATCAATAAAGTGAAGAGCGTATTGACGTTCCAGCCGTTTTTTTGCAACAGGCTGTCGACTACGGGATACGTCCGTCCACTTTTAACCATTACAGGGAACGCAGGCAATCGGTAGCGATAAACGATTCCAAGCGGAAAACCTTTTTTGGTTTCCGCTTTTTCTTTTGGAAATCTTCTATTCTCCTTTCTCTCCGAAGTGTCGGTTCCTTCTGATCAAAACGTAATAGGAGGAAACTCAAGATGAGTACATTGAAATACTTCCCTACGCTAGAAACAAAACGCCTGCGCTTACGCGAAATGACCGAACACGACGCCATTGATCTGTTTGGCTACTATTCGGATCGCGAGGTGACAAAATATTTGGATTGGTTTGGCCCTTCTTCGGTAGAAGCGGCTAAACGAATGATCGTCAGCTGGAACGAAGGTTTTCAAGAAGATCGGCTGATCCGCTGGGGCATTACGTTAAAAAGCGTTGACACGGTGATTGGTACGATCATCCTCACACCGGTTCGCGGCCCCTTCCACTGGAAACTGCCGATCGTCATCGGCTATGAGCTGGCTCGATCCTATTGGAATCAAGGAATCATGACCGAAGCACTGCGGGCGGTCATCCCTTACATTTTTGATGAGATGCGTAATCACCGGATTTGCGCGGAAGTCTTTTTGGAGAACGGTGCCTCCGAGCAGATTTTGAAAAAGCTCGGATTTCAGGAAGAAGGCATCATGCGCCAGCACCTCTGGCACGAAGGGTACGGAACATGGCACGATGTCAAAGCATTTGCTCTGCTAAAAGAAGACGCTGTGCCAACCCAATCCACCTCTGCCAGCTGCGTATCTGCGCTTAACGACTATCTGAACGCAATGGATCGACGAGGCTATTTGAACGGCTCCGTACTCGTCGCTCACCGCGGAAACGTATTGGTAGCAAAAGGGTTTGGAACAGCTGATGCAGTGCATGACATTCCCAATACGCCGCAAACGAAATTTCGGATTGGTTCGCTGTCGAAAGGTTTTACGGCGTTCGCGATCATGCAGCTCCAAGATCAAGGGTTGCTGCATGTAGATGATCCTATCGCAAACCATCTCCCTGACTTTCCGAATGGGGAGCGTATCACGATCCACCATTTGCTGACGCATACGTCCGGGCTGTATAACTACGCGGGGACGCTGCAATTTTGGCAAAACGACATGCGCTTGTTCTCAGCTTCCATCGAGGATATTATCGCTCTGTTCCGCGATGAGCCGCTTGCTTTTGCCCCAGGTGAGGAATGTGCATACAGCAATTCCGGCTACATCCTTTTGACTGCCATCATCGAGAAAGCGAGCAGGTTGTCTTATGCCGACTATATGCGCACGAAGGTTTTGCAGCCACTTGGTATGCTCGACTCAGGCTGTGATAATGGCCGCACAGTCGTAAAAGGTCAAGCTTCCGGTTACTCTGTATGGAAAGCATTCATCCATCCCGAGTATGAGGACATGTCAAAAGCGCTTGGCGCGTATGGTCTATATGCCACAGTTGAAGATTTATACCGCTGGGATCGTGCCTTGCAGTCCAGTGAGCTGATCAGCTCCGATAGTTTGACACGCATGTTCTCGACCTATCCCGATACATATGGCGGGTATGGCTGGTTCATTTCCGACGCTACCGTGCAAGGTATGACACGCAAAAAAATCAGCCACCTCGGTGACGTCGGCGGCTTTACGGCTCATATCGCCCGCTATCCAGACGATGAACTGGTTGTGATCTTCTGTAGCAACATGATCATTTCGCCTGTTGAGCGCATCACGGACGACCTCGCTCGCATTGCTCTCGGTGAAACGGTGCAAGCGCCGCCTCACCTCCCGGCAATTGAGGTAAGCCCGTCACAGCTTGTGCCATTTGCAGGTGTGTATGACCAACGCGATATGACCGGCGGGCCTGTCATCATAACGTACGAAGACGAGCGCCTATACATCGAGATGCCAAAAAGATATGGCGTCCGCTACAAATACGGGATGACCCCCGTTGATGCTACTGGCACTCAGCTTACCTTCGTAACGGATTTTGTTGACGAGCTGGTGCGCATACTTCCTCCTGATAGCGAGGCATGCGGACAGCTTCTGTATCGCGACATTACGGGCACGGAACGTCTTTTCATAAAAAAATAGAAAAAATACTCGCATCATCAAAAAAACCGTCCAGCTACCTTACAGGCTTGGACGGTTTCGCTACATTTTTTCTCGCTTACAACAGTTTTTTCAGTTGCTTCTCCAGCTCTTCTTCATCGAGCATTCCCAGTACTTGATGCACAATCATCCCGTTCTTGTCCACGAAAAACGTCGTTGGAAACGCCATGATTTGATACTGCTTGGAGACTTCCCCTTTTTCATCCATCGGAATAGGGAATGGCAGATTAAACGTTTCTACAAACTTCTTCGCATCGGCCAGTTGGTCGTTGCTGGTTGAGTTAACGGCGTAGAAATCGACTTGACCTTTGTATTTGTTATACATTTTTGCCAGATCAGGTGCTTCTTCCTTGCACGGACCGCACCAGGAAGCCCAGAAATTGATAACCAGTGGTTTTTCTCGCTTTCCGCCCACTTTGTACGTTTGTCCATCCAGACCAACCAGCGAAAAATGCGGTGCAGAATAGCCCACCGTCGGTTTTTGTTCTGCGACGACAGCCATACTCTTATTCATATTGGTATATACGGTAAAACCGACAAGCAAGACGAAAACGAACAAAAAACCCCACTTTTTCAAAGAAGAACACCTCTTGTATGTATTGAGTTAGAATCCGGTGAATCCTCCAAACAAATTGATGAGCACCCGCGTGATGATCGTCAATTGGTCGGTGTAGAGCAAAATCCCGAACAAAATCATGACGCCGCCGCCGATTTTCATCATCAAGTCCGAGTATTTGAGAATCGCTCTGATTTTGCTGATGAAAAACGTCATAACGAAGAATGGAATCGCGAAGCCGACCGTGTACGCCAGCGTGTAGGATAACGCCCGCGTCGGGTCAGCCATACCCAGTGCGATAATGGACGTCAAGATCGGTCCGACACAAGGTGTCCACCCTGCCGCATAGGTGATCCCCACCAATATGGAACCAGTATACCCGATTGGCCGAGATTTTAAATCAACTTTCCATGTTTTCATCATCCAGTCCATTTTGAATAATCCGGTCATGACCAAGCCCATGATGGCCAACAATATGCCGCCCAATTGACGAATCAAATCTTGCTGGTTTTTGAAAAAGCTGCCGATCCAGGTCGTGGAAAGTCCAAGCGCGATGAACACGATCGAAAACCCAAGAATGAAAAAAAGCGTATGTAACAGTGCCTGACGCTGAAAAACGGTGCGCCCTTTTTTGACTTCATCGACGGTGATTCCCGTGATGTATGAAATGAACGATGGATATAGAGGCAGGCAGCATGGGGAGATAAATGACAGGAACCCTGCACCAAATGCCAATATAAGTGAAACGTTTGCTTCCATAGCAACCTCCATGCACTCTGATGGGTATCGTCCCTATTGTAACAAAAAAAGACTCGACAGGAAGCCCTGAAGAGTCGGCGTTACGAATCTGCCACATTTTGCCCATTGCTTTTGAAGCGAGAAGCCGGGAAGCTGACGGTGAAACAGGCGCCTCCAAGCAGAGGAGACTGGTCTGCGGCGATGTGACCTTGGTGATCTTCAACGATTCGCTTTGTGGTCAAAAGACCAAGCCCTGTCCCGTCCTGCTTGGTCGTAAAAAACGGCGTGAATAGCGACGATTGCACTTCAGGGGGCAGACCCGGACCGTCATCCTCTACAGTCACGACCACATGCCCATCTTTCTCCAACACACAAACCGCGACCTTGGTTCCATTATCACTCACTGCCTCAAGCGCGTTTTTACACAGGTTGAGTAAAACTTGCCGGATGCGCTGCTTCAGCCCATAGACGGTTGAATCAGCTGCTAGCAATTCACAATAGATGGCAATCCCTCTTCGATTCGCCTCGGGCTCAAGCAACCGAACGACGCCGCAAGCCTCCTCCGCCAATTGAAAATGTTCGGGCATGTGGCTGTCATGCCGAAAACGCGCCAGTACCAAGACATCGTTCAACAGCCCTTCCATCCGCTCAATCTCTGTCTGAATGACAGAAAAATAAGCGCCCGTCTCATCCACTGAGCCACGCTCCCGAATCAGCTGGATAAAGCCTTTCACGGATGTAAGCGGATTGCGTATTTCATGGGCAATCCCAGCAGCCAATTGTCCAACGGCAGCAAGCGCGTCCCGCTTGCTGAGCTCCTCCTCAAACTGCTTGCTCTGAGTCACATTCCGAAACACCGCAATGGCTCCCCACATCTGCTGCCCAAGTCGGATGGGGCGGATCGTGAAGGTGATCCATCTGCCATGATAATCGGCGACATAATGGCCGGGTGTTCCTTGCCGTACCGCCCAATGAAAGTATTGCTGCTCGGGTCGCTGCCCCATTATGAGTTCCACATGGCGTGTAATGATATGTTCCTTTTCGACCAAGAACATGTCGGCGAGCGCATCGTTTGCATCACGGATGGCTAGCTCCTGATCAACGAGAAGCAATCCAATGTCAGTTGAGTTGAACACCATGTCCACAATCTCTTTTTCGGCCGTTTCTAGCAATTGCATGGTAGTACCGGACGTAAAATCAGCTCGATCGGCACGCATGGCGGAAACACGCTCCTCATAAGCTTCCGCGTAATGCTTCATATACATGTCCAAATATTGATAAATGCGTATTTCAATCTGTTGGTAAGTAAGTCTGTCTTCAAGTGGCACGTCAATCTCTTTGATAGCAGCACGGCACGCATCAAGCAAATGATCGCGCATCAGTCGCATCCGTTCCAGCCCATAATGCAGCGGAATGCCCACTTCAGCCCGCTGTACCGCGTATTTGGTGGCACTGTCCAGCAAATACCCATCCGAACCGCTTACCAGCGTTTCAGCCAACTCGATCAGCACGTTTTGAAAAATGGCGATGGAAGCGCTTCGCTCTTCCATTAGCAGCAAGGTGAGACGTTTCGAATCCGACATTGCATCAAACGCTTGAACCCCAATCTGATGCGCCCGTTCATGGATAAAGTGATGTATGTAATGTATCATTCGATCAATGACGTCCCCTTCTCTCGCGCGTTCCACTTGTTTTCTTCTTTTAGCTCGCCCTTATTTTACTAAATAATGCCAACTACAGCAAAACAAAAGATCGTCTTTGTTCGTAACAATTGAAAAATTCGATGAATTGGCGATAGAAAAAAGCCCAGCCTGACGATCGGCTGGTTCAGTTCTGTCGCGAATTACGATTCGCGCTTTCGCTTGATTTGCTGTTCAAGCATGACGTCCATCAACAAAAGATCCTGCAGTGGCTCCGATGGGTCCGTCGTCAGCAGTGCTGAAACGGCTGCTAGCGCTGATTTGACCGCATGATAGGAATAAAAGGCGTCCCGCTCCTCATCCGTTGCTTGCGAAAGGTCGGATAGCTCATGTACAGGATACGGAAAATCACTGGTCACTCCCGCCCGATCGAGAATCAGCAGCGCTTGCTTGATCGCAAGAATCGCAGCGCTCGCACTCAAGCTATACCCTTTGCGCAGCTCGTCCCACACCTGAAAGGCTGACCGTTGTACCCGCTCACCCGTCGGCTGGGTGACGAATCCGCTTTTTCTTCCTTCGCGCAACAGCCAATCGACTAAAATATCCGTACGCGGTGGAAAGGCGTACACTTGAAGTTTCATTTCCAGCTCTGTCGGTGTATCCCGCGCAAATCGTGCGTACGGCAGAATCACTTCATAACGACGAGAAGGATGGCCGGGTACACTTACATAGACGATTCCATTGCGAATGGCGGTAATTTGCAGCTTCGTCCGTGACGGAATACGGGCTTGCGGAGCTTTTTCGCGGCGAATGTTCGCTGGCGACAGCTCGGTGCCGTATAAGTAATATTCCATCGGAGAATCGAGCCACGGAATCGGCTCTCTATGTATGATCTGATAAACGCCGGTAATCGTGATCCACTCGCTCGGCTGCTCCTGAAACCTGACTAGAACTTTATGGCGCTCCTCTTCCGGGGGCAGGGCTTGGTCCTCATCAGCCACATTCGGTTGAAGCGGACAATGCTCCATGATTAGACAGTCATGCAAACCAAGCCGGTCCATCAATTCACGCTTGTTCACGCGTTCATAGCCAATTTTATAAATGGCTTGCTTCATCTCATCGACCCCCTCCCATCATACGTTTCAGTTTGGGATATTTCCTCTTCCCTTACACATCATTCAACTCCACCGAACCATCATACATGAAAACGCATGCAAATACGATACTCTTTCTACGCTGGTTTGCGTTTCTTGTATTTGCGTGCCATGTTCTACAGCTACAAAAAAATACGCCAGCAAAATCTGGCGTATTCAAACGAGTTTGATATGTTTCCGCTTACTGTAGAACCGTACGTCCCAGTGTATTCAGACACTCTTCCAGCCATTCCCGCGATTTCGGCTGCGTAGTCACTTCCGGTACGTTTTCGAGCATTTCTTTCAGCAATTTTTGTAAGAAAAAGAGCTCTGGCAATGCCAAGGCGATGGTCACCTGTTTTGGCGGCTTTGGCTGCTCCTTCAAAAATGCCACGCCGTTTAGTAATTCTGCTGCAATCGTCTCGGTCACACGCTGCAATTCCGGACGCGTGATTAACTCGTCATAGCAGCCGTCAAAAAGCTGGCAAAGCACCAAAAAAGCTTGCGTCCCCAGCTCTACTTGTTTTTTATCCATCATTGGTTCTGTCATTTCTGTGCCTCCGTTTTCAAGCATAGCTTTGGACATTATAGCATGCTTGCCTCCTAGACGCACATTCTTATCTGTATAAGAAAAAGCAAGCCATCTGCTTTCGCGTACGGCTTGCCTGTTTTCCATGCGATGCTTATTTTTTGTGATTGTCGTTGTAATTGCTATCGCGGATGTTGCTGTTTTGATCATTGGTATCGAGTGTTTTTCCGCGGTTTTTGCCGAGGTCTTTACTATTGTTGTTTTTGCTGGACATGTCGCCACCTCCTTATTCAAGTGGTAGCTTGTCCAAGTCGCTTGATGGCTATGCCGTTATCACAGGATCCCGCCTAAACTCGCACCTTTTGCAAACAACCGCTCGATGTTCCTTTCTACTTGTGGATCCGGAATCAGCGGTGGTGCTTGATGCGGCTTGACTCGTGCGTCAATAATGACGTTGTCACAGCCCCAATGCTTGTTTTCGTAGTAGCTGTTCAAGCCGTACATATCATGAGATGGATTGCTTCGGGTAAACGTCGCCCAAAAGAAATTTTTCATCGAATCGCTCAAAAATGCACTGTCGTCGCACAGGATGATCAGCGGACACGTCGGTAATGTTCCTCGGGTCCGAATCATTTCGCACAAGTCCTGCAGCTCTTCCTGTGCTTTTGCATACGTGGTGAAAGCCGGTCCTTGCAGCGCCACGATGCCTGGCATCACCAACCGCGCCCCTGCAAAACCGCGCAGTTCGGTTAGCTCCTGCGGTGTTTCTTTGCAAAGCTCCCGTTTTTTCTCGCCATACGCTGCAAAGACCACTTTGCTCCCGCTATTTAAGCCCGTGCCGGAATAATCGAGCGTATCGATCGTCGTATTGGTTTGAAAATGAAGGTCGCGGTGCAAGTCGATCCGCTCCAGAATATAGGACAAAAATGCTACTTCATCGTGTGTATCCAACGGCTGTCTGTCTTCCGCCGTGATGAACAAATACTTAGCGAGGCTCAATTGTCCGGTACCCAAAATGCGATTGGCGATCGTCAGCAGTTCGGTCGGCTGCTTGACCGCAAGATAAGGGGTATAGCGTTCGCTCCCGATCGCAAACAGCAGAGGATGAACGCCTGCAGCGTCGACCGCATGCACTTCCTTTACGCCTGGAATCTCTTGCTTGATCGCATCTCCAGTCAATTCATGAATCAGCGCGCCAAATGACGTGTCCTCCTGGGGCGGACGGCCCACAACCGTGAACGGCCAGATTGCATTCGGTTTGGCATACACGTTTTTCACCTTCATCACGGGAAACGGATGCGTCAGGCTGTAGTAGCCCAAATGATCGCCGAACGGTCCTTCCGGTTTCGTTTCTCCCGGATGGATTTCACCCGTGATGACGAAATCAGCATCGTTGCTGATGCAATATCCGTCGATGTAGCTGTAATGAAACCGGCGTCCGGAAAGCAAACCGGCAAATGTGATTTCACTCAATCCTTCCGGCAAGGGCATGACGGCTGACAGCGTATGTGCCGGAGGGCCGCCGACAAAGCAGCTCACCTTAAGAGCTTCACCACGCCTGCTGGCTTTTTCATGGTGGACGCCGATCCCGCGATGAATTTGATAGTGCAAGCCGATTTCCTTGTTCAGCTCATACTCATTGCCACTTAATTGGACACGGTACATGCCCAGATTGGAATTCATGATGCCAGGCTTGTCCGGGTCTTCCGAATAGACTTGCGGCAGCGTAATGAAGGCGCCGCCATCCATCGGCCAGCTTTTTATAAGCGGCAAATCTTCGATATTGATTTTGTTGGTGGCAACAGGCAGGCTGCTCGTCTTTTTGGCAGGCAGCGCCTTCCATGCGGCAAGACCGTTGCCGATGTTTTTCAACGGCTGCTTAAGTGCCTTGACCGGATCATTGCGCAGCGCGACGATATTTTCCGCCGCCTCCCATGTGTGGCGGAAAATGAACTTGCTGCGCTCGATCGTCCCGAACAGGTTGGACGCTGCCCGGAATTTCGACCCTTTTACATTTTCAAACAGCAAGGCAGGACCACCCGCTTCATACACTTTCAGGTGAACTGCAGCCATTTCCAAATCCGGGTCGACCTCTTCCTTGATTCGGACCAGATGGCCGTTCCTTTCCAAATCGATGATGCAATCTTCCAAATTGCGATACATACGGGACTTGCTCCAATCTATTGAAGTTTGGTATATGTGTTGAAAACTCGGCGGTGCCGAGCCTATTGGCGTTTCACGGGAAGGTTTCATAACCACCCATCACATACAGTTAAAACGAATTCAGACAGGTTGTCAAACAATGGAGCCGCTCGTCTTTTTCGGGCGAATGCGGTGGAACAGCCAACCATACGCTTTTCCCCTTCCGAACATAGCATGAACCGATACAAGGAAAAAGACCGTGCATAAAAGGGAGAGAGAAACGTGGCAACTTTTTTTCACGCCTATTTGGCAAAAGAGAAAATGGTCAGCACTATGATGAAAAAAAGAGGCATCGCTGGCGTGGGCATCGGCTTCTTGAATGAAAAAAACCGCAAGCAAGGCGCTTGCCTCATCGTTTATACGCACGGGAACCTTCCTTCCATCATGCGGCTCGTCCCCCATGCGGTCGGCCTGCAGATCGCCGGATCATCCATCTCTGTCCCCGTGCGCGCGATCCATTCTGGCGGCTTTCGTTCATTTGCCAGCATCCAGACGAACCGGTACAAGGAAAAAATCCGCCCGGTGAAAGCCGGCTACAGTGTAGGACGGCCGGATGCGTCAGGAACGGCCGGCCTAATCGTGACCAATTTTCCGGAGCGAAACCAATTGTACGTGTTAAGCAATAACCATGTTTTAAACAGCGACAATTCACCCTCATTCACGGAAACGCTTCAGCCTGGCGGAGCCGATGGTGGACGTTCGCGCATCGACACGATCGGGAGGCTGGACCGTTTCGTCGCCCTGCGTAAAACCGGAGCTAATTTTGTAGATGGTGCGACTTCGATTCCGCTGCGTAATAGCCTCTTAACACCGCGCTATGCCACGGTTGGCGAATTGCCGGGGCATGTGTCCTCGTACCGAATCGGTGACAGAATGAAAAAAGTCGGCCGAACAACAGGGCTTGTCAAAGGCGTGGTTGAATCGATCCATACCGATATCATGGTGGATTACGGTGATTACGGAAATTTGGGGACGATCCGGTTTCGCAATCAAACGGTCATTAAAGGCACCAATCGAGTTTCTCTTCCCGGAGACTCCGGCTCCGTCTGGCTGCGGGAACGAGGTAATTTCGCAGCAGCTGTCAATTTCGCCGGTACCGTAGATGGCAGGCGCTCGATTGCCTATCCGGTCGAATGGTTCATGCAAGTGTTTCAGACCCGTGTCGCTACGGCAAAAGGTGTCGGCAGCGTTCTACGGGCGAGCAACCGCAATCACTACCAAGTCCGCCCGCTCACACCAGCGGAACTACGCACGATCCAGGTTCGCCAAGTCAAAAAACAAACCAAAAAACGTCCCACGAAATGAGCGCTTGCCATTATGGCGGCGCTTTTTTCTGTGTGTACTACTTCTCTAGTTATCCGCCCATTTTCCTGTGCATCTATCACGCCCCGGGCGAATGCACATACATTACTACAGAGAAAACTACTTACAGATTGCGAGTGAATCCGATGAACGAACAGCAAAATCAACCGTTAGAATATCAGCAACAGCCATTGCAGCATCAGCCAATGCAGCATCAGCTGGAGCACCATTTCCAATACCCGATCGATCCGACTCAATATTCCATCGAGCAAGTTCGCTTTGGCTTTGGCGGCTTTGGCGGCGCAGGCTGGATTCTCCCTCTTCTCTTCTTGACTCCGTTCTTCTTTAATCGTGGCGGAGGATATGGTGGTGGATATGATGGAGCCAACTTCGCACAATCGTATCCATTACCGTATCCATATCCGTATCCGTATCCACTTCCGACCTATCAATCCACGCCTGGCTTTCCAACTTACCCCCCCTACTACTAAACAACAATTGAACAAGCGGGGATGTCTGTTCACTTCAGACATCCCCGTTTTCTCGATTCACTGCCAAGACAAGCCTCTTGGTAAAATTTCCAAACGAACCGGATTGTTCGTTGAAATCGCTATTCCCAATCGAACAATTTTATGCTAAGCTCAATTTGTTCGATTTTAATCGAACTTATTTTTATTTTTATAGGAGTCGAACAAAATGGCATATAAACTAATCGTTGACAGCTCGCCCGTCTATGAATTGGTCACCAGCTTTTATACGTTCATTCATTGGAAGCAAATGAAGCATGCGCGGCTCGGGAGTGAATGGCGCGATCAAGTCGGTCGCGGCCTTTCTACTTCATTCGCACAGGAATTGTCAGACGAACGTTGGGAAGTGCTGCACCGCATCAATTTACTGGTCGGCCTCTGTCCAGAAAAAGATTCCGTCAGTGCATTTCTAAACTGGCTCGCTGCCCAATCGCCTGGCGACATTTATGAACGGCTCGCTCCTTGGGTCGATAGCATCCCGGCCAATCTAGAAGATATCCGCGACCAGTCCGTCTATTTGCTGTCAGAATGGAACCGTCACTATTTTCAAACGGTCGACAGTACTTTGATTGAGGGACTGCATCAGGATGCCTCCGAGAAGCGGCAGTTGGCGGACACGCTGCCAGCGTTGGAGGTTGTGGATTTGGCAACTAACGGCATGCTGATCGAGCCGGTTTCCGAGCTGCAGACGGTCTATCTCATCCCCCAATACCATTGCCATCCTTATGCGATCATCGATTTTCACCGTTCTGTCTGCACGTGCCTGTATCCTTCCCGGCTCTTAGACGAGCGACTCAACCAGCCTTCATGGACGCTTCAAGACGCTACGCAATCGCTTGCGGACGACAAGCGGCTTAAAATCCTCCGTTTTATCGCCCGGCAGCCTTGCAGTTTTTCCGATATTCAACAGTACATCGGGTTGGCCAAAAGCACGGTCAATCACCATCTGTCGTTATTACGCCGTGCCGGGATGATTCACGCACATTATGCTGGACATTCCACTGCACAGCGCTACAGTTTGCGGCCGCGCGGTTTTGAGACTTTGCACCAGCTACTGCAGACCTTCATTTTCCCGGCGAATCAGGAGGGTGGACGATGAATCGCTTACGGCTCTTTTTGCAAGAATTCCATCCGGTCGTCCATCTCTTGCTTGCAGGCGCAGTTACACTGGCAGTCGCCAATTGCATCAGCATCCTGTATTTGCCGCTGTATCTTGTGCGCGTCCATCACATCGATCCTGTCATGATCGGGTTGATCGTCGGCGTTGGATCGCTCGCATCGATGTTCGGCGGCTTTTTCGCCGGTACGCTTTCCGACATGATCGGCAGACGTAAAGTCATTCTCGTCTCGCTTTATTTGGCGGTCGCGCTGTTCGTTGCTTTGGGCATGGCTGATCATCCGTTGGCGCTATTTTTCATCATGATTCTCGACGGCTGGTGTGTCGCCTGTTACGCTCCCGTGGCAAAGGCATTGATGAGCGATATGACGCCAACGGAAAAACGGATGCGCGTTTTTTCGCTGCGCTATGTGGCCACGAATATCGGCTATGCGGCAGGACCCGCGATCGGTGCCTATATCTCACTCTCTGGCGTCTTGAACCCGTTTTACTGTTCGGCAGGGCTGCTCTTGGTTTATACCATCGCGTTACACATATGTCTCAACCGCTACGGTATCAAGCATGTTTCCGGCCAATCCGGCGATCAGACCACTTTTGCCTCCGCCATGAAAACGATCGCGCGAGATAAAATATTGCTTTCCTTTATTCTCGGGGGAATCATCAGCACAATGGTGCATGGCAAATGGTCCGTTACCATTCAGCAGCATTTGGAAGGAAGCGTCGTGAATGGCGAGTTGCTTTACGGCACGCTTGTGTCAGTCAACAGCATCGGCGTCATCCTCCTCCAATACCCGCTGACCCGCTGGGCGGAAAAGCATTCGCCGTTTTTTATGGTCGTGATTGGTACCCTCTTGTTCACCCTCGGAACGATTGGTTTCGGACTGTCGATAGGGTGGGCATCGTTCATCGCATCCATGATCGTCTTCACGGTCGGTGAGATTTTAATGATTCCAAGCGAATTCATCCTGATTGACCGCATTACGCCTGACGACATGCGCGGCACGTATTATGGCGCACAAAATTTAACTGAGCTTGGCAGTTTCCTAGGTCCAGTCTTCGGTGGCCTGCTGCTGCAAAAGTACGGGGGCACCACGATGTTTTTCGGATTCGCTGCGATTCTTTTGATCAGCCTGATTTTTTTCCGCAATGGTCATATTCGCTGGCAGAAGAAGCAGCAGAGTACGCCACATGGGCATGTGATTTCTCAGTAAAAAATGTATACAACCACAACACACCAGGATATTGACAAATATTTATTTTTGTGTTATAATTAAAAATTAACATATTTACTTCGTTCGTTTTCTTGTGATAAAAATAGAGATGCACCTACCTTCCCCCCAACTGATTAGGAGGTTATCTCTATGCAAGATCATCAACCCAGTCTGACCGCATTGATCAGCGCTTTCGGACGCGCGTATCACTCACGCTTCGATTCGCCTCACATTTTTGACGACTTCATGGCGCACCGCTTATTTCGCGAGGGAGAATTCGCTCTGCTTGGACGAAACATGGCGGCTGCGCTTCCTTTTTTTGCCCCTCAGTATGCCGCTCAGCAGTTGGATCATGACGAAGCACTGTCCATCGTCATGCGCAACCAGAGTACACCGATCACGCTTTCACGTGCCAAATATACGGAAGATTCACTTCATGCAGCCCTTGCCGATGGCGTGCAGCAGTATGTCATCTTAGGCGCCGGGTTCGATACGTTTGCGCTCCGAATGCCGCCAACTACGCAGCTGCATGTTTTTGAAGTGGATCATCCCGCGACACAGCAAGAAAAACGCGAACGGATTGCTGCTTTTTCGCCAGAGCTTCCTGACTGCCTCCACTTTGTACCTATCGATTTCACCCGAGAACGTTTGACCGACATTTTGCTGGAATCATCTTTTTCTCCGAATAAACGGAGCTTTTTCAATTGGCTCGGCGTTACGTATTACCTTCCACAGGATGTCGTGCGAGATACGCTCCGGGCCATCGCCCAGCTTGCACCTTCCGGCAGCACCATCGTCTTCGACTATCTCGATACCGATGCATTCGATCCCGCAAAAGCCGCTCCTCGTGTACAAAAAATGCTTCAGGTCGTAGCCAGAACCGGCGAACCGATGCAAACAGGTTTTGACCCACAGACGCTTGGCGCTTTGCTTGCAGACCTTGGCTGGGAGCTGGAAGAAAATCTCGCTCCCGCTGACATACAGACTCGCTTTTTCCAAGGACAGAGCAATGGCTACTCCGCTTTTGAGCATATCCATTTTGCGCGCGCCGTCGTGAAGTAACCGAGTTCTGATTAGAAATCCTAAACGTCCGCATCAGAACTTTCAATTTTACGGAACAGAGAATGTGGCTTATGATCCTTGTAGATCACACATCAGACAAGGAGTGAGAATGGAATGAAACGAATTTGTTTGTTGTTGCCCAATGGATTTGAAGCTGTCGAGGCGAGCGTGTTCACCGATGTGTTCGGCTGGAACAAAGAAGAAGGCGATGGTGCCACCGAGCTGATTACGGTTGGGACACGCCCTCAGTTGACGTGCACGTGGAACTTTACTGTACTGCCGGAAAAAACGCTCGACGAGGTTACCGTCGACGATTTCGATGCGTTGGCGCTACCCGGGGGCTTTGAACAAGCAGGCTTTTATGAAGATGCATATCGTCCGGATGTGCTTGCCTTCATCCGTGAATTCGATCGTCAAAACAAGGTCATTGCTTCGATCTGCGTCGGCGCGCTGCCAATCGGCAAAAGCGGGGTCCTGCAAGGTCGCAATGCAACGACGTATAACTTGAGCAATCGCAACCGCCAAAATCAGCTTGCCGAAATGGGTGCGAACGTGCTTGGCGATGAGCCGATCGTCGTCGACCGGAACGTCATCACCTCGTTTAATCCTTCGACTGCATTCGATGTGGCGTTCACGTTGCTCGAAATGCTGACTTCGACCGAAAACTGCAATGTGGTGAAAAAGCAGATGGGCTTTATCGCCTAACAAATGACAAAAACGCCGACCATGCTTCTCAACATGGCTGGCGTTTCGTCGTTCATGGTATGCTTGTCACTGAACCACCAACGAAAAACCTACAAATAACGAGCGATCATTCGAACTAGCTTTGCAGGGAACTCTTGCAAATTCGTAATATCCAAAAATCTGTCATTCCCATAGATTTCACTAATTACATCCTTGTCTTGACCGATTGCGGCTGCAAGTACCGTAATACCTTTCCGTTCGTACTCCTGTATGGTCTGTTTCATATCGTTCACAGCATAACTTCCGGTATAGTCATCCATCGCTTTCGGCTGTCCGTCGCTGATGCTAATCAACAGCTTTGTCTTTTGGGGGGATTTCACTAACCGTTCCGCCATGATTCTGAGTGCCATCCCATCCCGATTATTACTTCTCGCACGAATCCTCATTAACCTGTAGCGATCAGTGGCATCCGGTTTATCAAAGTCCGTATAAGCAAAAATCGACATTTGCTCCATCTTCGAAACATCCGCCGTATCACCATTAATCAAAATGGGAATCTGACAAAGTTGACAATATTCATATACCGCAATGACTGCTCGTTTCGCTGCTTCTAATCTCCCGTAAGCCGACATCGATGCGGATTCATCAACTCGCAGACCAACGACAAGGGAAGGGGATTCCGTTGGAGGACGTTTCTTGGCAAAATAACGGTAATCCCGATAAGCGACGCTGTCTGCTTGAAATTTGCTGCCATAGTATCGACTCCTTGCAAAGTCGGATGCCACCTCATGTTCTAAGTAGGGAAGTGTCTTTCTGGCAATCTCTTGCACAATCGGCATGAGTCCTTTGCTAAGCTGGACATATTCCTGTTGGTCCTCCCATTCGAAGTCCGGACGGTGAACAATGAGTTTTACTTTTTTATGAATCGAATCGGAAATAAATTCTCTTGCCTCTTGATTCAGCTTTTTACGGAAAGCTCGTTCCTTTTGTTTCGCATCCTCTGACATCGATTCGAGATTTGCCTGATGATAAGCGGGTAAGCCATCCTCTCCCAAGTCAGAGCTTTCCATCTGGAGAGATTCGTCAGTGACACGGGTAGAACCACTGTCACTATCGGCAGATTTTTTCAATGCGATTCCCTTTTTCTCATCAAGGTTGTCTTTGGCGAAACCAGTCTCGTCTATATCTCCCCATGTCCGAATTTCGATGGCATCATCCGATTTTCGTTTTTTTTTAACTCAATCTGCGCTTCTACCAAGCTGGCAAACAATCCGTGATTGGTAAGTGCTTCTTCCAACAGTTTTATTTCTTCCGAATCGGTTGTCATTTTATAGATGACCTTATGATAAAGGGATTCGTTTGCGGAAGCTCCTTCGGCAATTGCATCTGCCCAGTAAAAAAACGAACGCATTCCAGCCACGCCTTTGATCGCATTGGCCCGCGCTGTTTTGTCCAAAATCATAATGATATCCGCTAAAATTCCTAGCATGTTTTCGTCTTGAAATCCGGTTTTGGCTTTCACACGCTCCATCATGATTTCTTTTGTCGGAAGGTCCATCTTTTCCGTATGCTGAACCCTGTCGCGAAGCGCTTCGTTCAACGGTCTGGTGCCGGCATAGCTGCGGTTTGTCGTGATGACCGCGATGAAGTCTGGATGCCTGTGTATGATCTGGGTAGGAAGGTTTATGCTGCCATCCAGCTCCAGGGCAGAGTTTAATGCTAGTAACACCGCAGCATCACGAATCACGTTTGGTTCTTGGATTTCTAAGAGATATCCTTTTTGATAGGCTCTGACGATCTCTGAAGGGTAAAAGCGGTATTCAACCGCTTCGCCATCGGTGTTTTCGGCTACGCGCTTCAATAATTGCTTCATTTTGATGGAAGCTTGTTCCTCAGTAATCCCCAGTGTGTTCCTCAATACGTCCGTAATGCTTTGAAACCCATCGCTTTCGTATAGTGCTTGTAATGCGGCTTGTTCAGCAGGCTCCATTCTCTCTATATGTTCGGGAGATATGACCGGCAATATCGCCCCAATGATATCGGATTTATCCATATCGGCAAAACAAGTCACTTTCGTATACGGCAGTCCAAAATTCGCGGATAATGCTTTTGCTAGCTGTGTTTTGCCAGAACCGGCGTCCCCTTCCAACAAAATATTCGCGATTTTCATTTCCCCACGATTCCAGTTACGCTTGATTTCTCTACTTATGCGCAGTTCTTCTTCACTGACCTTATGCGTGCCTGGTTTTTGCCAAACAAGCTTTTTTTCTACATCGGTCAATTGTCTTCCCGGTGATAAAAGAAAGTCTCCAAATTCAGTCATCCCAATCTCCTCCGTGCTAATATCCCAATTCCTTTAACACTCTTGATAACGTTCTCAGTCGCTCGCTGATCATCTCATCGTCTTTGCTCAAAGCCTGGCTGAACAGCTTGATATCTTCATTAATTTTCTCATTGTCCGTACAAATCGCTACGCTCATCGCATCCCCTTGCAGACCGACTCGGTCAAGCTCGGGCTTCTGCGGGTCATAAAGATGCTCATATCTGTATGCATCACGGAAATGTTCGATCGTTCGGCAAATCAGAATGGACAGGTCAAGAACGCGATGGAGTGGCAGTTCCTCCGATTTCTCTGACCATGTTTCTCCCGTATATCTCCAAACCTTGGCAGAAAGATCAACCTTTCCTGTATCGTTCCACTGAGCCAACCCCAGTGATAGACCTTTCGCATCTGTGTTCCTGGCGAATCTGCCATCAACCCGTTCATAATTTTTCGATACGACAACAGGCTTATGATTCAATGTTGTAGGTATTTTCATGTTCTTCCCCTTCTCTCCGTTTACTGGATACCACCTTGCTGCCCATCTAATCTGATGCGTGAACTTTTGATGGGGTTCAGCTGGATCTTACTTGTCAATTATTAAACAACATATAGATGTGTTTGTAAATAGAACAAACAAAACTAATTTGTGTTTGTTTTTTTGCATTTCAGGGTTGTTCCGAATTATGTAGCTGAAATGAGTACGAAAATAAGGCACACAAAACCAAAAAAGCCAACTTCCCCGAGTTAACGGAAAGTTGGCTTTTATTGTTTCTCGATCGCAATCAGTCATTCACTTGCTAGACAAAATGGTTCTTTGTTTGTAGCCGATTACGTCGTCACCGTCATTTTCTTCGGCAGTTGATGTTTCCTTCGGTTGCTTTTTCGATTAACAAAATAAATGCTCAGTATAATCAAAACCAAACCGGCCAAAAGCGAATAGGTGAACGGCTCGTGCAAAAACAGCGTTCCAGTCGCGACTGCGATCAGCGGGACGAGGAACGTGAAAGAAGCGACCTTGCTCGCTTCACCGCTGTTGATGAGGGTGAAGTAAATGACAAACGCTACTGGAATACCGAAAGATGAACCGAACCCGATCCCCAATAAGTAACTTCCGTTCCACACGATATCGGACCAGCTTTCCACCCCTGTACCGATCGCCGTCAAAATCGTGCCGCCGATGATGAATTGCAGTGCGACCATCCACAAGGAGTCGACTTTTCCGCTCTCTTTTTTCACATAGATGACGCCAAGCGCCCAGCTGACTGCCGTCATGAGTGCCATGAGAACGCCGACCAGCGAGACTTGTCCGGACAATCCATCTGCACTAACGGCCAAAATGCCTAAAAATCCAATGGCCAACCCAATCAGTTTGAGTAGTGTCATCTTCTCTCCCAGCCACATCCATGCGAACAACCCGATCAGCACAGGCTGAAAATAGACCAGGACGGAAAACAAGCCACCCGGCAAATAAATCAAGCCAACGGTCTGGATACCGTAAAAGAATACAGCGTTGAGCAGCGCTGAAATGGTGTAGCGGTGCCAGTTTTCACGCCAATGAATCTGCTTTCGGCGCGGCAATAAAAACAGGGCCAGAAGTAAACCGCCAAACAATGAGCGCATACCTGCGAACAAGATCGGCGGTGTATAATGCAAGGCAACTTTATAAATGGACCAGGATACACCCCAGATCAATACCAATGAGGCGATCGCGATCGCTGTTTTTGCTGAAAATTTTCCCACGATGGGAACCTCCTTTTGTTGATAACCCGATTGCTGACTTGCCTGTCAGAAGACATTCTCCTGAAAAATTCTGCCGCCCGACGAAAAAAGTCCGTTACAAGGTTATCAACAATAGGAGAATCCGACAACCCGGCTGTACCCGCGAAATAGACGGAATCGGGATGGCTCGCTTGCTTCTGCTCGATTATGAGCCCCTGCCCGCCATTTCCACTGCCGCACGCCAGAAAACGCCCTTACCCTTGCTCGACTCCGCACTTTTAATAGCAGTCTGGTTGCTGTGCAAGTGACGAGACAAAAAAATCCGGGCGCACGCATTCCTGCGTTTTGCCACGGATTTTGTCTCAGCACATCTCCTGACCATTATGGCTTAGCGAATCGTTTCCGATGGAGATACTGTCCAGCACCTGTTGACCCGACATACTGGCGTTCACGTATGACAAAATTACCCCGTGACAGTACTGAGACGACATCTCCCTGCAGCTTTATCCCCTCAAACGGATTGTAATCCACATTCATGTGGTGTGTGTTTGCGGAAACGACGCGGGTCGCCTTCGGATCGAAAATGACGATGTCAGCATCGGAGCCAATGGCAATCGTGCCTTTTTTGGGGAAGAGGCCGAACAGTTTCGCCGCTTTTGTCGAGGTGACATCGACGAATTGGTTCAGACTGATGCGACCGGCATGCACGCCTTCCGAGAACAGGATGCCGAATCGATCCTCGATGATCGGTCCGCCATTCGGAATTTTGCGGAAATCGTCGCGGCCAAGCTCCTTCTGCCCGACAAAGTTAAACGGGCAGTGATCCGATCCTATCGTTTGCAAAATCCCGCTGCCAAGTGCGCTCCATAGCGTCTCCTGGTGCCATGCTTCACGCAGAGGCGGCGACCAGACATATTTGGCGCCGGCAAAATCCGGGCGTTCCAGCTCATGAATATCGAGGACCAAATACTGCGGACAAGTCTCCCCATAAATGTTCCAGCCTTTTTCCCGTGCTTCCGCGATGCGTTGGACCGCTTGGGCACAAGACACATGGACTACGTACAGCTGCGCATCCGCAAGGGCAGTCAACGCGATCGCGCGTCCTGTCGCTTCTCCCTCGGCTTCGGGTGGGCGGGTCAACGCATGGTAGATCGGCTCCGTATGTCCGGCAGCGATCGCTTTTTGCGTCAAATAATCGATGACATCCCCGTTCTCGGCGTGGACTTGCACAAGCGCACCGATTTCTTTCGCCCGGATCAACGTTTTGAACAAGGTCTCATCATCGGCTTGCAGCACGTTTTTGTACGCCATGAACACCTTCAAGGACGTAATGCCCTCGTGTTCGACCACGCTGCCGAGCTCCTCGAGAATCGCGTCGTTCGCTTCTGCAATCATCAAATGGAAGCCGTAGTCGATAACAGCTTTTCCCCGTGACTTTTCATGCCAGATCCCGATCGCTTCCTGCAAGGTTTGCCCTTTGCTCGATAGGCAAAAATCGAGGATCGACGTCGTTCCGCCAAAAGCCGCCGCAATTGTACCCGTTGTGAAATCGTCCGATGTCATCGTTCCGCCAAACGGCATGGATAAATGCGTGTGCGGATCGATGCCGCCGGGAAACAGGTAGCAATGTGCGGCATCAATGATTTCCGCCCCTTCCGCATCAAGGCTCTCGCCGATCGCGATCACTTTTTCTTGATCAATCAGGACATCCGCTTGATACGTATCAGAGGCAGTGACGACCGTTCCTCCACGAATGATTTTTTTCATTGCTCATTCATCCCTCGCTTCGCATTCGTTTTCGCCTGACAGGTCATGCGCTTGTCTGTACAACCTATGCGTGTGAGAAGCGGAACATGCTCGGAAGAATGCGTTCCCAAGTGGATGAGAAAAAGGATTTTTCGCCGCACGTCTCGTATTTTCAAGTCGATGCGAGAATGCCCCCTGCTGAAAAAAAAGAAGATGCACGTTATGCTCTGCACCTTCTTTTCTACCATTACTCTTGCTCCGACAGGGATGCCTGCTCAAACGCCTTCAAAAAGTTTTCCGCGGGATGTGCGCCGGAAAGAGCCAGCTTTTCATCGATGACGAAAAACGGAACGCCGGTAATTTGCAGCTCGCCAGCCAGATTGAGGTCTTCTTCAATCTCTGCTTGCTTCGATACGTTGGCCACTTCAACTCGGACCGCTTCTGGATCGAATCCTTGCTCTTTGGCGATGTTTACCAAAACGTCAAGATTGCCGATGTCCTGCCCGTCTTCAAAATACGCCCGATAGATGGCATCGACCATTTGCGTTTGCTGTTCCTCCGGTGTTACTTTAATGAGGTTGTGGGACAAGAGGGTATTCGGTTTGTATTCGACCCGATCAAAACGGAACGGCACGCCAACTCGCTCGCCAGCCTGCGTCACATGCTCCAAAATCCGATCGACACCTCCTGGACCACCCGCGATTTTTGCCATCGCTTCACGGAACGGGTACCCTTCCTTCGGTGCATTCGGATCAAGGAAAAACGAACGGTAACGTACAGTGATCGGCTCTCCCTGCCACTGTGCAATCGCATCAAAGAGATTTTTTTTGCCGATGCGGCACCACGGACAAATCGTGTCTTGATAAATATCGATGATCATGGAATCTTCTCCTTCAAAAGCCGGCAGCACCTTGGAACATGCTGCCCTTGGCTGAATTTTTCCTGCTCTGTGTAGAATCAGTTTCTATCATACAGCCGAAGCTATCATTTTGCAATCAACTATTAAAAAGTAAGTAACAAAACAATATGGGAGGACATTATGCAGCAACCAGCAGAAGATAAAATCGTGTTCATCACAGGCGCTGCCAGTGGATTTGGAATGGGAGCTACCCTTTCCTTTGCACGTCGGGGGTATCGCGTGATTGCGACCATGCGGAACTTGGCAGGAAACACCAAATTGCAGGCCGCTGCCGAGGAGCAGAAGCTCCAATCCCGCCTTGATTATCTGGAGGTGGATGTCACCGTTCCGGCCACGATCCAGCGAGCTGTCGAGGAAACGATCAAACGATACGGGCACATCGATATACTGATCAACAATGCCGGTTACGCATTGGGCGGCGCGATCGAGGAGATTCCGCTCGATTCCTGGCGACACCAGTTTGAGACGAACTTGTTCGGCTTGATCAGTGTGACACAAGCCGTGCTCCCTTACATGCGCAAAGAACGCAAAGGTACGATCATCAACATCAGCAGTGTCAGCGGACGGATCGGCTTGCCTGGGTATGCGCCCTATGCCTCCTCCAAATTCGCCGTCGAAGGCTTCAGCGAATCGTTGCGGATGGAGCTTCTGCCCTTTGGGATTCGTGTCGTGCTGATTGAACCGGGCGCTTACAAAACGAGCATTTGGCAAAAAGGCTTCAATGGCATGGAGGTTGCGACAGACTCCCCGTACCGTGCCATGATGGACACTGTTCTCACCTACTCCCGTAAGACAGCCGAAACGGCTGCCGACCCAAGCGAGGTTGTTGAGGCGATTGTAAAAGCGGCAGAATCACCCTCGCCGCGCCTGCGCTACACAATGGGCAAAGGCACAGGACTTCTCCTGTCAGCAAAGGCGCTGCTTCCGTGGAAATGGCTGGAGTTGTTGATCAAGCGGGCGCTGCGATAAGCTGCATTTGGTGCGGTCGAGAGGATTTGAACCTCAACAAGAGAAAATAAAGAAAAGAGGCGTTTCTCCACGATCGGGAGTAACGCCCTTTTCGTCTTCTGTTTTATTTATTTCGTGTTTACCGAATTTGCAACTGCCTTGATTTCAGTCCCTTCCTCCTGCTCTGCTTTTCCTTTTGCAGCGGAGAGCTTGATCGTGCCAATGAAAAAGGTGAGCACAATCCCTAGCACGATGAAGGCAAGACCGTACAAGTATACGTGGCTCAACGTTTCGACCAATGTCGACTGAAGCGTCGGCACGATTGTCTGCTGGATCGATGCCGGAATTTTCGCCATCGCTTCCGGGCTGAGCAGCATGGAGTACAGGCCTTGCGGAGATTGCGCGATCATGCCTTCAAGCTGCTGCGCGATGCCATGTGCTTGCGCTGGCAGTGCCTCCAGCTTCGGAACAAGCTGCTCGTTCAGCAAGTTTGCGGAGCGTGCATTCATGACCGCGCCCAAAATGGTCATTCCGAACGTTCCCCCGATTTGGCGGAAAAACTGGCTCGAGGACGTTACTACGCCAAGCTCGGATTTCGGGAAGCTTTCTTGCAGCGCGAGCGTAATGACCGGCATGACCAGACCCATCCCGAGACCAAGCACGACCAGATTGGCTGCTGCAACAAATTTGGTTGTATCCAGATTCATCATGGAAAGCAGAACAAACCCAATTCCCATTAAAACCATCCCGAACATGATTTGCTTGCGTATCCCGACTTTGCGGACAAACCGCCCGCCGAGAATGCTTGTGACCATCATCGAAAGCATCAGCGGCAGCATGTTCGTGCCTGATTCAGACGGGCTCATGCCGATGATTCCCTGCATGAAAAACGGCACGAACATGATGGCACCGAACATGCCGATAGACATCAAAAACCCAATCCCGTTCAGCACGGTAAACCCTTTGTTACGGAACAAATGAAGCGGTAAGATCGGTTCGCTCGCCCGTGATTCAACCCGTACAAACGCTGCAAGGAATACGACTGCCAGCGCGAACAGTCCGATGATTTGCCAGGAGAGCCATGGATACTCTTTGCCGCCAAAGGTCAGTGACAAAAGCAGGCTGACGACCCCTGCGATCATCGTAAACATGCCGGCGATATCCAACTTGATCGGTCCGTCGACGCGGCGGTTTTTCAATCCCAGGAAAATCAGCACGGTCGCCAAGATGCCGACCGGCAAATTGATGTAGAACACCCATCGCCAGTTGAGCGAATCGACAATCCATCCGCCAACCTGCGGCCCAACGATGGAGGATAGGCCGAATACGGCACCAAAGACACCTTGCCATTTCGCACGTTGCTCACCGGTAAAAATATCCCCGATGATGATCATCGCCATCGGCATCATGACGCCCCCGCCGATCCCTTGAATCCCCCGGTAGACGATCAGTTGCGTCATCGTATCCGCCATCCCGCAAAGCGCAGACCCAGCGATAAAAATCACCAGACCCGTTACATAAACGGTTTTGCGCCCGATCATGTCAGCCAGCTTCCCGGCAATCGGCACGACTGCGGTCGAGGTTAACATGTACGCCGTCGTCAGCCAGGTCATGACGGCCAAGCCGCCCAATTCACCGACAATGCGTGGCATCGCCGTTCCGACGATCGTATTATCCAAGGCTGCGAATAACATCGCAACCAGCAAGCCGGCCAAGAGCACCCAGCTGTTTTTCTGTCGATTCTGTGTTGTCTGTTCACTCACGTTACGTTCACCTCGTATTTATTTCTTTGCCAGCACGATATCGGCCAGCTTTTCATGCGTTCGAACCAGCGCGTCCAGCTCACTCTCGTCAAGCTGGCTCAAATAACAGGACAAGATTTCTTTCCGCTTTTGATCGGTTGTGTGGAGTGTCATTCGCCCCTTGTCCGTCAATGCAATGAATACGACTCGCCGGTCTTGTTCGTGGCGCAGACGCTCAACATACCCTTGCTTATGCAGTCGTTCAATCATCACCGTAATCGCACTCGGCTTGACTTGCAGCATCTGAGCCAGCTCGCTCCCCATACACTTGCCTTCTTTATCAAGAATCCGCAAAATAAAGTACTGCGGTCGGGTCAGCCCGATCTCACTTTCTTCCAGCATGTCATGGCCAAGCCGCTTCATCGAGATGGCGATGGCGGTCTGTAGCCGGTCGATTTTTTCATCCATCGCGTTCATCATGGTCATCTCCTTTTTCAAAAAAACACAGATTGATTAATTTGTTTTATATTTAAATTGATTAACTATATAGTACATAAATTATTTGTTTTGTACACTGGGAAATTTGCCCATTCTTCGATCGCGAAAAAGAGGCCAGCATAGTATGCCGACCTCTCCTTTTCCTATTCTCCTGTAAATTCTGGCGCACGCTTCTCAAAAAATGCGCGAACGCCTTCCTGATGGTCTTTCGTGGAAAACGCGATGCCCTGCGCCATCGCTTCCTCATGTAGCAGCTGCTCCAGCGACAGCTCGTGGCTGCGATTCAAGATTGCTTTTGTCATACCCAGGGCAGCGGTCGGTCCTGCTGCCAAAGACTCGGCGATTACTCTGGCCCGCTCCATTAGCTCATCCTGTGCTGTCACCTCCAGCACAATGCCGTATGCATGCGCCTCTTTCGCGGTGATGATCCGTCCGGAGTACATCAGCTCCTTTGCGCGGGCAAGCCCGACTACTCGCGGTAAAAAATACATGCCGCCAAAATCCGGGATTAGTCCGACCTTAGAGAAAACTTGCCCGAATTTGGCCTCCTCACCAGCGATGACCAAGTCGCAGGCAAGTGCAATGTTAAAGCCCGCTCCCGTCGCAAATCCGTTCACCGCGGCGACGACCGGTTTTTCCAGTCCGTGCAGCGTGAGCAGCAACCGATAGGCCTGCTGTAAATACCGCTTGCCCTTTAGTGCATCCAACTCGGAAAAGCTGGCAAGATCGCCACCCGCGCTGAACGCTTTTCCGCTGCCTGTAAGGATCACACTGCGCACGTGCGGATCGGCTGCTGCCTGCTCCAACGCGCTTTGGAAACCGCTCACCAGTTCTGCAGAGAGCGCATTCATTTTCTGTGGGCGATTGAACGTAATCGTTGCCACGCCATTTTCCACTACATACCCAACGATCTGCTCCATCATTTGTTTCTCCTCTCCGGTGGCTTTTCAAATCGGGCACCGCTTTTTGATTCGTTCAGCCTGTGGCGTCATTTTTGAAACCGTTCTCATGAAGTTCATCACGAAGCTTGTATTTCAAAATCTTTCCCGATGCGTTGCGCGGCAATTGCTTGACCATATGCAGCACGCGTGGGATTTTGTAGCCTGCCAAATACGTGCGGCAAAACGCTTGCAGTTCGGAAAGGTCGATCGTAGTCTCCGGTTTCGGCACGATGATCGCTGCAACCGTTTCCCCCCAAACCGGATCCGGCACGCCGATGATTGCTGCCTCCAACACAGCCGGATGGGAATATAGCACTTGCTCCACTTCCACAGAGTAAATATTTTCGCCGCCAGAGATGATCATATCTTTTTTTCGATCGACAAGCGTCATGTAGCCGTCCTCGTCCATCACCGCCAAATCCCCGGTATGAAGCCAGCCGCCGCGCATCGCCTCCGCAGTCGCTTCCGGATTTTTGTAGTACCCCTTCATGATCGTCTCTCCACGCATGACCAGCTCGCCGATCACGCCTGGCGGCACGACACGATCGTATTCGTCGACGACACGCGCTTCAGTAAGAAACATCGCTGTACCGCTCGCCCCTAGCTTTGTCTTGTGTCCGTCTGGTCTGAGTGCAATCCCGCCCGGACCGCCTTCTGTCAAGCCGCACAGGTTATAAAACTGGTCGGTGCCAAACAGCTCCATGCTTTGACGGACCAGCGCCGGAGCCATTGGGGCTGCTCCATAGCTGCAGCGCGTGACCGATGACAGATCGTATTGGCTGCGGTCCGTAACCTGCAGCATGAAATTATACATCGCGGGAACGCCGAAGAAAAAGCTAATGCGGTGCTCATGGATCGCAGCCAGTGCCGCCCGCGGATCGAAATCGCGGTGGATGAGATTGACACAGCCAAGGAATATCCCGGTAAGCAAGCATAGATTCAGCTGTGCCGCGTGAAACAACGGCGCTAGGTGGAGTAGTCGGTCGCTCGGATTGAGTCCCATCTCGGCCATCATCTTAACGCTCACCTGCATCACGCGATGGTGATCAAGGACTACTCCTTTGGGCTTTCCGGTCGTACCGGACGTGTACAGGATTTCCAGGTCATCCCGCTCACCGAGTTCAACTTCGGGATCGTGCGTCTGGTCAGACAGCACGTCTTTGTATCGGAATTGCCCTTCGCATACGTTTTCGCCCGCGACGACCACACCGCATACTAGTGGCGCTTCCTGCACGGCGGACGCAATCAGCCCCGCATACTCTTCATCACAAACGACCAGCATTGCATCGGAATGCTCCAGAATGTAGGCGACCTCTACAGCTGTCAGGCGAAAATTCATCGGCACCAGCACCGCTCCGAGCTTGGCAGCCGCATAAAAGGTGATCGCGAACCAGTCGGAGTTTTTCATCATCATGGCTACCTTTTGTCCTTTGGTTACACCAAGCCTCGCCAAGCCGTGGGCCAAATGGTTCACTTCCGCGTTCATTTCTGCATATGTCCATGTGCGCCCTTCGCAAACGAGCGCCCCTTTCTCTGGATGCCGCCGTGCATTCCGTGCTAAACTACTGCCGATATCCATAGCCATCTCCCTCTCACATGCATGTGATGAATACGCGCGTGTAACGAAATGAACCGATTTTATATGAAATTACGTGTACATGCCCCCGTTGATGTGCAGCACCTGTCCATTCACATAGTTGGAAAGCGGGGAAGCCAAGTAAAAGATCCCTTGCGCAGCCTCTTCTGCCAGCCCTGCGCGCTTTTGTGGAATCGACTGCTCGAACATGGTCCGTACTTTTTCCGGTATGCCGACTGCTACACCATCCACCGTCTCCCCTTTTTCTTTGGCCTGCGTCAGCCGCGTGTCGATCAGCCCAAATGCAACGGCATTACAATTGACTTGGAACCCTGCCCATTCTTTCGCCACCGTTTTGGTCAGCCCGATCAAGCCTGCCTTTGCCGAGGCGTAGTTCGCCTGACCGACATTGCCCATCACGCCTGCCACCGACGTAACGTTCACAATTTTCCGATAACTGTTGATACCCTGCTCGGCATCTGCTTTGCCTGCGTCACGCATATAAGGCGCTGCCTCGCGAATCAGACGGAATGGGGCGATCAAATGAATGTCCAACATTTTCTGAAATTGATCATCCGTCATCTTATGAATCAGGCTATCCCATGTGTAGCCTGCATTGTTCACCAAAATATCGAGCTGTCCGAATGACGCAACCGTTTCTTTTATGATCAAGGGAGCAAACTCGGCAGCCGTCACGTCGCCACAAACGGCAATCGCTTCCCCCCCGTTTGCCTTGATCGCTTGCACCACTTCTTCCGCCGGACCTTGATCCTTGTCGGAGACCACGACGCGTGCGCCGTGCGCCGCCATCATTTCGGCAACGGCGCGACCTACGCCGCGCCCTGCCCCTGTAATGAGTGCCACCTGTTTATCGAGCATGCCCATTTTCCTTCCCCCTTCGTTCTGCTATTGTTCCGGTTTAACTACCGTAAACGTACCGCTCAGCTTTACCTCGCCTTGTTCATTTTTTACTTGAAGCTCTCCTTGCAGCAAACGTTCGCCCGCCTGCTCCACTTCTTCCGTGATGCTCCCGTAGACGGTCAGCTGTTCGCCCGGACGCGTCATTTTGGAAAAACGCACTTTAAACCGGCGCAAATGCTGACGTGGGAACCACTGTGCAAGCGCTTGACCCGCAAAGCCCATCACGAGCATGCCATGTGCGATTACACCACCAAGCCCCGCTTTCTCACCGATCGGCACGACCGTATGGATCGGATTGAAGTCGCCGGACGCTCCGGCATACCGCACCAGCTGGGTATGGGTGATTTCGTTTTTAATGATCGGTTGCAATGGCTCCATCATACATCCTCCTACCTTTTAAGGGCGCTCAATAATCAGGCTGGTGGCGTGCAAAACGACCTCGCCTGTTTGGTTGGAAAACGTCGTCTTTAAGGTAATCAACGACATGCCACGTTTCACCGCTGCATGGGTAACCTCGGTTTGGCCGGTGATCACATCTCCTGCGACGATGTCTTGAACATACTCATAGCCCTGCTCGCCATGCAGCACCTTCATCGGATCCAGCTCAAGCACCTGAATCAGCTCGTCGAAATCCGCTCCCGCCCACATTTCAATTACCGTCGGAAATGTCGGTTGAATCGGCACATCCCGAAACCCGGCTTCACGTGCTGCTTCCACGCTGTAATAAATTGGGTTCTCATCGCCGATCGCCAGCGCAAATTCTTTGATTTTTCCACGTTCAATCGCGAATTGGAACGGCGCAAAGCGCAATCCCACCTTCGCCGCGATATCTCGCTCCATCCTTTTCAGCTCCTTCTTACAGTCCCAGGTTTTTGGCAATAATCGTTTTCATGATCTGGTTTGTTCCCGCATAGATCGCTGCCACCGGAATATCGCGGTAGCGCCGTGCGATCGGGTACTCCTCCATATAGCCGTAGCCGCCATGCAGCTGCATGCATTCGGAGGCGACCTTTTTGGCCATCTCCGTCAGCCACATTTTGGCCATGGACACTTGTGTGACGACATTTTCACCCTTCATGTGCTTGCCGATCAAATCGTCGAGAAACGTACGGCCGATCTCGATTTCTGTGGCTAAGTCAGCAATTGCAAACTGCGTGTTTTGGAACTGGCTGATCACCTGGCCAAAAGCGCGGCGGTTTTTCACATACTCGATGGTCATGCGCAGCATCTCCTCCGCCGCCACCTGTGCCGAAATGCCGACAATGAGCCGTTCTTGCTGCAGCTTTTCCATTAAATAATAGAAGCCCTTGCCTTCCTCGCCAAGCAAATTGGCCGCCGGAACGCGAGCATCTTGAAAAATCAGCTCTGCCGTATCTTGCGCATGCAGTCCGACTTTATCCAGCTTTTTCCCCCGCGTAAAGCCCGGTGTATCGCGTTCGACGACAAGCAGGCTGACACCTCTGTACGCCGGCCGTACCGCCGTGTCCGTCTTGCAAGCAACGACGATCAGATCGGCATGGATGCCGTTCGTAATGAACGTTTTCTCGCCATTGACGATATAGTGGTCACCATCCCGGACGGCAGTCGTCTTGATCGCCGCCAAATCCGATCCTGTCCCTGGCTCCGTCATCGCGATCGCCGTTATGGTCTCGCCTGTAATGCAGCGCGGCAGCCACCGCTGCTTCTGCTCGTCGGTCCCGTAGGTGTCCAAATACGGGACGACGATATCGTTATGCAGCCCGACACCGATGAGGCTGGTGCCGACACGTTCCAATTCCTCATTCAGGACGACCGAATAACCAAAGTCCGCATTCAGTCCGCCAAACTCCTCATCGATCCAAGCGCCGAGGAACCCTTGCTCGCCCAGCTTGCGCCAAAACTCCCGCGGAATCATGCGCTCCCGTTCCCACTGGTCATAATGGGGAACCGCTTCGATCGCCAAAAACTTGCGCAGCGATTCGCGAAACATGTGATGCTCTTCTTTCAAATAGCTTGCCGTCATGAAGATTCTCCTTTCTACGTTTCACTTCCTATGTCGTTTTATCGGACATCTGTTTTTTGCCGACGGAGCTTTTCATATAAGACAGAACGGCTGATTCCTAAAAGCTGTGCGGCACGCGTTTTGTTTCCGTTCGCCTCGCGAAGCGCCTGACGGATCGCAGCTTGCTCGGCTTGTTCCATCAGCTTGATCGGCTGTTCATGCAGCTGTCCAAGGTCATCGGCATTCGTCTTTTTCAGCAAATAATCCGGCAAATCCTCAAGCTGAATCCGTCCATGCTCGGCAAAAATCATCGCCCGTTCCAGCACGTTTCGCAATTCACGCACATTGCCTGGCCAAGGATACTCTTGCAAAAGCCTCTGGACATTCGGTTCGAGTCCGGTGATGCTGGTCCCACTTTGCTTGTTTAACTCCTGAATGAAAAACTGAGCGAGCAGGAGAATGTCATCCTTGCGTTTGCGCAGCGGTGGAATTTCGACGGAAATGACGTTCAGCCGGTAAAACAAGTCTTCGCGAAACTGCCCTTGCTCCACCATCGTCTCGAGATAGCGGTGTGTCGCAGCGATGATTCGCACTTCAACATGAATTCGCTCTGTGCCCCCTACCCGATAAAACTCCTTCTCCTGCAGTACGCGCAGCAGCTTTGCTTGCAACGTGAGCGACATGTCGCCTACTTCATCCAAAAACAGCGTCCCGCCATTGGCCAAATCGAACTTGCCTAGCTTGCCTTTTTGTTTGGCGCCGGTAAAAGCACCTTCCTCATAGCCGAAAAATTCCGATTCAAGCAAATGCTCGGGTATTGCAGCACAGTTCACCGTAACGAATGGTCCCGCATTGCGCGAGCTGCTTCTATGGATCGCATGGGCGAACAGCTCCTTGCCCGTCCCGCTCTCCCCGCGAATCAGAATGGTCGACGGTCCTTTGGCCGCCTTCGTCACGCTGCGGATTACCTTTTGCATTTGTTCATCCTGGGTCATAATCTGATCAAATGTGAACCGAGCACCTTCCGACCTCCGCAGCTGCGTCGTGGCGGACTGGTCTTTTTCTTCATTTTTTTCAAATCGCCGGAAACGCTCCCGCACTTCTTTCAGCTGGCGAAAGACGATTTTTCCAACGGCGCCGATCAACTCATCGCCCTGGAATACCGGAATCCGGTGAATGATATAGGCGATCCCTTTCACTTCCATGAACTCGCTGACATCCGCAATACCCGTTTTCATCACGTTGCTTAACCCGAGCTGCGGCAAAAGCGCATCGATTTTGGCGGCTTCCATCTTCTCTTCATCGAGCTCGAACAGTTCGAGCACCGATTGGCTGATGAACGTGATTTCTTGCTGCTCATTGATCATCACAAGCCCGTCGTACGCGTGGTCGATCACGGTTTGCAGCAAGCTTTTCCATTTTTTCGCCGTCTCCAGTTCCTCTGCGATTTTTTCCACTTCTGAAACCGGCTGGACCAGCGCAATCAGCCCATCTTTTCCGCTCACGGTTTCATACGTACAAACGCGGATGACCATTTGCTGTCCACCCAGCTGCAAAGGACGGTGAATCTCGTTGCTCCATTCACGCTCTTCTAGCGGTATAAACTCCGCCAAATCCCGATGCAACAGCTCCGCATCGGATTTCCCGACAAGTGCGCAGAGCCTGCGGTTGACGAACTGAATCCGTCGGTTATCATCGGTCAGCAGTGCCCCCAGCTGCGAGGTGTCCAAAATTTCCTCCAGCTGCTCCTTTAAGAGTCTTGTTTTGTGGAAGAGGGCGAAGATCACATCCGTTTTCGTGATCAACCCGACAACCCGTCCATCTTCGTCAACGATCGTTCCGGTCCCCACCGGGCTCGTCCAGACGATCTCCTCTAGCTCTTCATAGCTGATGGTTACCGGAATCGTGGATGCGCTCCCTTTTTTAATATAGGCCGAGATCGGTGTCTCCAGCTCTTTGCCTTCGACCAGCATCTGGTATAAGGAGCTTTTCGGAAAAGCGCCGATCGGGCGCCCTTCCTCATCCGTCACCGGGACGGTATTCCATTTGAGCCGCTTGATCAATTCGATCGCCTGTGCCAGTGTGTCGGTAGCAAGCAAGCCTTTGTCTAGCGGTGTCATGATGTCACGAACGGAAATCACCGGCTTCCCTCCTATTGTACCAATCGCCTGGATACCAGCTTTAAAACTCCGCGATGAGCGGCCACGCCAGTTGACGTTCTTGCAGTGAATGCGGCCCACGTGCCATCAGCTTGTTCTCTTTTTCGATCAGCAAAGGCGTAAATATATGCTTTGCTTCGAACAGATCGGGACAAAAATGTAGTTCCACCTGATCGATTTTCTCTTGGATCAGTCCGACAATTCGTTCGAACGATGGCTGCTCCAGCCCAATGACAGCGTACAAATGAAGTGTCTCCTCGATTACTTCGAACACGAGTACGGCATCGAGCTCACGGGAATAGTACAGCTTTTGCTGCCACTCTGGGTCATATAGATTCAAGAAAAAGGAAGATCGATAGTCAATTGGTACGAACGCGTGCGATATCGCCGTTTGCTTGTCGAAGCAAGCGCGGATGACAGCAACATCCGACTCGGAAAATATCGATAGACGCTTCAGCCCGGTCTCCGCTTTCTTCTCTTGGAACGGGTACGGATTCGCAGTCCGCCAGCGATGATGCGGGACGACTTCAAAGCCAACCGGCTCATACAGTTCGGGCGACGACGTGTACAAAAACGTCCACTGAATCGTAGCATCGATCTGCTTGAGCATTTCTGTCATCAACCGCTTCATCAGTCCCTGGCCCCGATAGGCCGGATCAGTCATGACTGACTGGATGCATGCCACCTCGATTCGCTTGTCGTCGAACATCATCGGCATGACGAAAAAGGAGGCATTGGCAATCGCGTTCCCTTGTTCGAAAAAAGTGACAGGGGTGTAGGTGGGGTCCCAAAAGCCGCGTTGATAAAAATCTGCTAGCAGATTGGCGTCCAATCCAAACACTTTTTCAAAGAGCGGGTATAGTTTTTCACGCCATTCTTGTTGGCTGGCGTAACCGGTCGCAAATTCCATTTTTGTTAGAACCTTCTTTCTACTTTACCTGCTTTTACCTTACCACACGACGAATAGCCGGAAAAGCGAAAGTAAAGCTGGCGTACTTCTCTACGATTTCTGATAGATCGTGATGACGCACGCGCCACCAAGACCGAGGTTATGCTGGAGCGCAATGTTTGCATCCGGCACTTGTCGTTCTCCCGCTTGCCCGCGCAGCTGCCAAACTAGCTCTGCGCACTGGGCCAAACCGGTCGCTCCAAGTGGATGTCCTTTTGACATCAATCCTCCTGACGGATTGACCACGTATTTTCCGCCATAAGTGTTATTTCGCTCACGAATAAACGCCTCGGCTCCACCTTCCAAACAGAGACCGAGCGCCTCGTAGGAAATCACTTCGTTTGGGGTGAAGCAATCGTGCAGCTCGACGACCTGTACCGAATCGGGTCCGAAACCAGCCTGCTCATATGCTTTGTGGGCCGCCCTCCGTGCCATGTCATAGCCGACGAGATTCATCGCATTCTCACTCATCGCCCCCGTATCAGTCGTCATCGCTTGAGCAACGATTTGCACGGCGCCGCTTCCGCCATGCTTGCGGACAAACGCGTCACTGCAAACGACAGCTGCTGCTGCCCCGCATGATGGCGGACATGCGCACAGACGGTTCAAGTGCGGAAATAACAGAGGAGACGCCAACACTTCCTCCACTGTGAGCGGGTCGCGGAAAATCGCAAATGGGTTATGGGCTGCATGTGCACGCGTCTTAACGGCGACATGAGCAAAAATGTCGGGATTGGCTCCGTACGTTTCCAAATAGCTCTTCCCTGCTGCACCAAACAGACGCGGGGCAAGCGGTGCTTCTGGTGTGTCCGGTGCAAGCTCATCGAGTTGGCTCAAAAACGATTGAAAAGGCGAAGTGCGGTCATTCCAGACCGAGCCGAGGGCACCGGGCTTCATTTCTTCGAAACCAAATGCGAGGACACATTCAGCCGCTCCCGATTCAACGGCTTGGCGGGCCAAAAATAAGGCTGTCGCTCCGGATGAACAGTTATTATTCACATTAATGATGGGAATTCCGCTCAAGCCGATCCGATACAACGCGGTCTGCCCGCATGTACTGTCCCCATACACATAACTGGCATATGCCTGTTCAATGTCCCGATAGTCAATCTGCGCGTCCGCAAGCGCCTGCTGCACCGCCTTTGCTGCCATGACTTCATACGGTTCCTGATGTCCAGGCTTTTTGAACGGGACCATACCAACCCCGATGATGTTCGCTCGTGCCATTTGACTGCCTCCTTTTCATTCGATGGATCTATGTCTCTCTTCTCTTGCAACAACCCTGCCATTCGGTAAAGAGGTAAATACAGGCGCTGCCTGAACTGTTTTTCGTGCGATGTGTTCAAAATCCGTACAGTATAAGCTATACAACTGTACAAAATCAGGACGTAAGTTGACGAAAAAATCCCCCACCAATGGAAGGCAGGGGATTGCATTCTTTTTGTTATTGCAGCGTATCAAACGCCTCTTTCAGCGTATTCACGATGAAATCGAGCTCTTCAGACGTGGTGCTGAACGGCGGGGACAGTGTCAGGACATTGTTAAAGCCAGGTACGGTATCTCCGTTGCGTCCGATGATCAGCCCGCGTTTTTTGCACTCGACGATCACTTGTGTTACTTTTTCAACCGCTGCTGGTTCTTTCGTGCCGCGATCTTCCACCATTTCCAAGCCAGCGAGGAACCCAAAGCTGCGGATATCGCCGACATACTTATGGTCTTCTAAGATCGAGAGTTTTTGGCGCAGCTCTTTGCCGAGCTCTTCCGCGCGCTGCACTAAGCCTTCTTTCTCAAGCAGCTCCATGTTTTTCACAGCGAGCGCACAAGAAGCAGGGTTGCCGCCGAATGTGTTGACATGACGGAAATGCTGATTGAAGCCTGGTTCATTGAATTTGTCAGCGAGTTCTTTGCGAACGGCCGTCGCAGACAACGGCAAGTATCCGCTCGTGATACCTTTTGCCATCGTGATGATATCTGGCTGGACGCCAAAGTTTTGATGTCCGAAGTTTTTGCCGGATCGGCCCACGCCGCAAATTACCTCGTCAACGATCATCAAGACGCCGTGCTTGTCGCAAATCTCGCGCACCTTTTGCATATAGCCTGCCGGTGGCACGATCACGCCTCCGCCAGTGATCGCTGGCTCCATGATGACTGCTGCTACGGTGCCAGCGCCTTCCCATGTGATGACATCATCGTACAAGGTCGCACAAGCCATACCGCACGAATCCTCCGTTTTGCCAAACGGGCAGCGGTAGCAATACGGCGGATGCACATGCAAGAAGCCTGGTGCCAACGGCTCATATTTTTGCTTGCGGACAGCCTGGCCCGTTGCAGCGAGCGCCCCCATGGTGTTGCCGTGGTACGCACGGTGGCGGGAAATGAATTTGTAGCGACCTGGCTCGCCATTTTGATGATGGTATTGGCGTGCCAGCTTGAATGCCACTTCATTCGCTTCCGAGCCGCTGTTGGAGAAGAAAACACGGTATTCACCGCCCAGCCATTCGCTGATCTTGTCCGCCAGCTCGATCGCAGGCACGTGGCTGTTCGACAGCGGGAAGTAAGCCATTTTTTTCAGCTGCTCGGCTGCCGCGTCTGCCAGCTCTTCGCGGCCATAGCCGATATTCACGCACCACAATCCGGACATTGCATCCAGATAGCGGTTGCCGTCAATGTCTGTCACCCAAGAGCCCTTCGCCTCTGTCGCGATCATCGGGTTCGGGTTGTAAACGGACATGTGATGCCACATGTGTTCCCGGTCTTTTTCAAGCAATTCCTCTTTGTTCAGCTCTGGAATGGTTTGGTTTTCCATGGACATGGGCGGTGCCTCCTCAATCTATTTCGATTATTTTACGAACACTTTTTGCGAGCCGATTGATTGGTCGCCTTGATCGAACCAGCGCTCGGTGACGGTTTTCTTTTTCGTGAAAAATTCGACTCCGTCTTTGCCGTTCGCATGCAGATCCCCGTAGAACGATTGCTTCCAGCCGGAGAAGGCAAAGAAGCCCATCGGTGCAGGAACACCCACGTTCACGCCGACCATGCCGGCTTCGACACGCTGTACGAACTCGCGGCCATAGCGTCCGCTGTTTGTATACACGCATGCACCGTTACCGAAACGGGATTTGCTGATGACGTCAAGACCTTCTTCAAAGCCGCTGACACGCATGACAGACAGTACCGGTGCGAAAATCTCGTCGCGTACGATGACCATTTCGGCATCGGCTTTGTCAAAAATGGTTGGGCCGAGGAAATAGCCGGCTGGCAGGGCTTCCGCATCTTTGCGTCCATCGCGCACGAGCTGCGCGCCACCTTCCAGACCGCGGTCGATATAGCCATGTACTTTATTCAAATGCTCGGAGCGGATGACAGGGCCGAGATCGTTGCCCGCGATCATGCCATCGCCCATTTTGAGCGCATCGGATTCTTCAATCAAATATTGCACGAATTCATCCGCAACCGAATCATCCACCACAACTGCGCTCGCCGCCATGCAGCGTTCGCCTGCGCATCCGAAAGCGGCGCTGACAATCGTTTTGGCCGCGCGGCGCAAATCGGCGTCCGCCAATACGAGATGGTGGTTTTTTGCGCCTGCCAGCGCTTGTACGCGCTTACCGTTGGCAGCTGCTGTTTTATACACATACTCGGCGACCGGTTGAGAGCCGACGAAGGAGACTGCTTTAATGTCTGGATGCTCCAGAATGCCGTTGACGACATCATGCGCACCGTTGACGATATTGAAGACGCCATCTGGCAATCCTGCTTCTTTCAAAAGCTCTGCGACACGCGCGCTTGCAAGCGGTGTACGCTCAGAAGGCTTCAGGACGAAACAGTTACCAGCTGCGATCGCGATCGGGAACATCCACATCGGCACCATCACCGGGAAGTTGAACGGCACGATGCCTGCCACTACGCCCAGTGGGAATTTTAATGTATAGCTGTCAATGTTGCGCGCGATGTTCGGGACAGTATCGCCCATCATCAATGTCGGCATACCAGCGGCGAACTCGACCATTTCAATGCCGCGCAACAGTTCTGCTGCTGCTTCCGGCACGTTTTTGCCGTTTTCCAGCGTTACGATCTGTGCCAGTTCATCCTGATGCTTGAACAGCAGCTGCTGGAAGTTGAACATGATCCGTGCACGCTCGATAACTGGAGTCGCACTCCACGCTGGGAAGGCTGCTTTCGCTGCCGCTACAGCGCGTGCCACATCTTCTTTGCTGGAGAGCGGAACTTGAGACAACACTTCTTCCGTCGCCGGATTCGGCACATCCGCGTACTGGGTTGTAGCCGCTTCCACCCATTCACCGCCAATATAGTTTTTCAACTTTTTCTCAAACATGGTTGAACTCATTGATTCCGCTCCTTTTTTTCGAAAAACAGTGCGTTTTCCGGTTCATTGTCAGGCAATTTCAACAATTGCCCTTGCTCACCATTTCGATGAACGCACGCTTTTTCCTTTGGATTCGTATGCCTTTATTTTATCAGAAGATTTTTATTTGCTTCACTAGACGGACTGTCGCGCTTTTGTCATAATGTATCATACAAAATGTCTATTTGGGGGTCTGCATATTTCTTGACGGGCAATTGGAATTTAACCATCGCAGAAGTTATTCAACGGCCGGTTTTCGCGCATGCCGAAGTCGTCGCTGGCGAGAGAGGACTCACCCACCCAATCCGCTGGGTCCATATTCTTGAAGCAGCAGCCAACGCCCATTTTTTGAACGGCGGCGAGCTGATCCTCTCGACGGGAGTGGGATTCGGGGAGGACACGGACAAGCGCCTCGATTATTTGCATGAGCTGATCAACCGTAAAGCGGTGGGCTTGTGCATCGAGCTCGGCTCCTATGTCCCCCAAATTCCGTCGGACATGCTGGAAGTCGCCGAACAGAACCAGTTTCCCTTAATCGTGTTCCACCAGCCTGTCCGCTTTGTCGACATTACGCTTGATCTACATGAGCTGATCGTCAGCCGTCAGACGGAAGCGCTGCGCAAGCTGGAAGCCTATTCGCGTGACTTGCAGCAGCTCACGTTGCAGGCGCAAGGGATTCCCAAGCTGTTGAACCATTTGCAGGCGCATGTCCACGAGACCGTCTTTTTTATGCCTGTAGAGGAGGCGCCGATTTACGCGCCGGAGCGGCCGAAAGCTGCACAGGAGCAGTTGACCGAGCAGCTCGCAACCGCCCTTTCCTCCGACAAGTTTTCGAACAAAGAGCATGGCCTGTTCGACATCGCGGATAACGAACAGATCATGTATCAGCCGATTCAGCTGATGGGACATGTTCTCGGTTACTTGGGCATTCTTTTGTATAAACGGGAGCCAGAGGAATTTTTGCATCTTACTTTGGACTATACCGCCACAGCAATGGCGCAAATCCTCATGCGTAAAATGTTTGCCGAGGAGCGTTCGCTGGACAGCCAGAACCGCTTGTTTGACGATTTGTTGGCAGACCGCTACAAGCAGGAGGAGCAGATTCGCGGTTTGCTGGGCATTCGTCCGACAAAAAAAATCGCCACCTACTATACCGCGATGATGGAAGTCAGTTGGGGGAAAATGCGGTTCGATGCGGTGGCAGAGTCGCCGTTTCACGATATGACCGGTGTGATCCGCTCCGTCCTGCTGCGCAAAGGCTTCCGCTCCCTACTGCGCATCAAAGGGCACCGGCTCTACCTTTTGCTGATCGAAAAGCAGAGCCTAGAAGAGCCACGCGAACAAGTCGCGGATGCATTCAAAGAGCTGGAAGGAATCTGCTCCCAGGCACTCGGGCGCGACGATGTGCTGGTATATGGAATCAGCCGCCCATCCGATCGTTACGCCGACGTGTACCGCCATTTTCAGGAGGCGGAGCAGGTTCTCTCCATTCGCACTGAACTGAGCAGTCCGTTTTTTGACGATCTCGGTGTGTACCGTTTGCTGATGCACGTCCAAAGTGGCCAGGCGCTTCAATCGTTCATTACCGATTATCTCGGTCCGCTGATCCGTCATGACCAAGAGTACAACAGCCAGCTGCTGCAGACGCTGCGCGTCCTGTTGGATCACAACGCATCGAAGCAAGAGACAGCGGAGGCGCTGTTTATTCACCGCCAAACACTGTATCATCGGCTGGATAAAATCCGCTCGCTGATCGGGGATCATTTTTTGGAGCCGCACCAGCGCATCTGTTTGGAGGTCGCGCTGCGGGCGTACGAATGGGTGGAAAAGAAAAGGTGATTCGCAACGTGATAGGAATGCAGTTCGAATCGATAGCAAAAAGTCTTGGCATATCGCCAAGACTTTTCTTCGTTACCTGCGCACAAGTCGTACCGCTTTACTTATTCACTTGTTTTTTCGGATATTTCAATTCAATCGTATAATCGGCTTCACCACTCAAGACTCGCACCTGAACAGTGTAGGTCGCTGCTTTTTTCCCCGTATAGCTGATCGTTTTCGGCTTGCCTTTGCGATTCGTCGCTTTGGCAACCGTCTTGCCTTTGCTGTCGATCAAGTATAGGTGGAGATTCGCCTCGCTCTTCCAGTTTAAAGACAGCGAAATGGTTCCTGCTGCTCCCGTTTTGATGGCGTACTCCTTTACCTTCGTCTCGAGGCTGCCGGTGCGGACTGTTCCTGTGTGGGTCTCTTTTTTGAGGTCCGAACCCGTTTGATTTTCGCCGATCGTAGCATTGGAGACGAGCGCATAATGCTGCGGCCCCTTCGGTATGTTCACACCATCAACGGTGATGGAATACGTCCCTTTTACCGGATGAGGAATGATGACTCGCTCCACATTGTTCGTTTCGTCCGCTTCATCATCATATGGTGCTTCTCGATCGTTTCCGCGATAAATCTCGCCCCCGGGCGTGTCAATCGTAAGATCGAGGTTGTTGACCAGCTGGTCCAACGCGGTGACGGAGCCAGGAGCGTCCGTCCAAGCCAATGTTGCAATGAGCGGCTGGTCGGTATTGGTCACTTGTACCGTGTACGTGCGCTTATTGCCGGTCTGCAATCCGTCTGTTTGCTCATCGATGTAGCTTGTCCCAATTGCGGCTCGCAGATTGGCACGTCCGAACCCTTGTGCCATCGTATCTTGGTTGAGGTCATCCGCACCATTGATCACCATCGCCTTGATCAGCGCTGCGCTCGGGTCGCTTGTTCCATTTTCCTGCAGAAACTGGCGGATTTGCGCCACGCCGCCCGCCAAAATCGGCGTCGCCATGCTCGTCCCGCTCATGTATGTATAAAGGTTCGGATCGATTCCCTGATCAGCCGATGCTTCTCCTTCTGCGGCAAGCTGTGAACGCAGCGACAGGATCATGCTTCCCGGCGCGACCACATCAGGCTTGATGCGTCCGTCAATCGTCGGACCACGACTGCTAAAATACGCAATATCGTCCGGATTGTCGGCACTGCGATCTTTCAAAGCAAGCCGTACGCTTTCCGACGCCCCGACTGCGATCACATTTTTGGCCGTGGCAGGGCTGCTTATCGTTCCCTCATCGCTGCCGTCATTGCCCGCCGCGACCAGTATGGCCATGTCCGGATGCTCCCAGACAAAACGGTCCATGTCTTGTGCATCGCTGTAATATTCGCCGCTTCCATGATCCTCTCCCCACGAGTCACTGTGAATCCGTGCGCCGTCATCGTACGCTTCTGTCAGCATAGCCGTCAGATTGTCGTCGTCGATCGCAAGAGAATCACCTTCATCAAGAACGGAGTGAAAAATCAGCTTGGCATCGGGCGCCATCCCTTTCACTTTGCCATCTGATGCTGCACCCGTGCCCACAATCGATCCCGCCACATGCGTACCGTGGCCGTTCGGATCGCTTGCATCGCCTTTTCGGCTGACAGCGATCAGCTCCTTGACCTGCCCTCGCAGATCGGGATGCAATGTCGCTTTTTTGCCGCTGTCGATGCCCGTGTCGATCACGCCGACAATTTGGTTCGCACCGGTATGTCCCGTATCCGCCAGCTTGTCCGCATGAATGATACCGCTCGCTACGTTGTTCAGTGGCACACGCTTGCTTGCAGGCACGATCGCGACTACATCGTCGGAGGCGAGATAGCCAGCTAAGTCACGCTTTGTGATCGTTTCTGTGGTGATTTTCCGGCCCATCTCGGCCTGCAAACCATGGATGGCGACAGTCGCGCTGCCGTCCCGATTAATGGCATCAAGCAGCTCCTGCGAAATTTTATACGATTGCCGGTACGGCACAATTCGTTTCACAAACGAATATTGCTTCAACTTGCTCTGATCGGTATCTTCCGACAGTTTCGCCACGAATGAATAGTCTGGCACATAATCACCCAAAAGGACCCCGTCCAGTGCAAGCTCATCTTTCCATTCTGTTTGCACGGGGCCTGCCATTTGGATGATTACCAGCCTTGACTTTACAGCGGCCGTCCGCAAGACATGTGGCTGCGCAAGCTCGGTGTTTTTGTTTCTGAGCGAAAGCTCTTTTCCTGTGAAATCCTCAAGCGTTGTTCCACTTGCAAACGTCGGCATGGCGGCAAAAAGCAATGCAATCGCCACCGAACTGGATAATGCAGCATGCCATTTTGTTTTCAATGAAGTCGTCCCCTCTGACCGCGTTATGATTAACTTGAACAAGCCGTTACCAGGAGTGTATCACCCGTTATCCGGCATGAACAGAGGGGATTCTTCCGATACGAAATCTTCACGCCCAAGCTGCACAAAAATGTCCGGCGACGGCGCCTCCTTTGCGTTTTCGCTGATGCGCAGCGCTTGGCGGATGATCGCCTCGTCAACCAGATGGCGCGCAAACCTGGCATTGCCGCCGTTTACTCCTTCAACATGAAGCGATGCGATGAGGGTTTCGATTTCTCCCAGCACGTCCGGCTTCACCCGATACCCTAATTCCTCCACGCGTTGTGCAATGATCGCAACGAGCTCTTCTGCCGTGTAGTCGGGGAAATGGACGAACCGGGTAAACCGCGAGCGTAGTCCCGGATTCATCGCTAAAAACTGCTCCATTTCCACCGGGTACCCTGCAACGACGATGACCAGATTTTCACGATGTCGTGTCATTTCCTCCACTAGCGTGTGGATCACTTCGCGACCAAAGTCGTTTTCGCTTCCTGAAACCAAGGCATACGCCTCATCGATGAACAAGACGCCGCCGAGCGCTTCCTTGATCTTTCTCCGTGTTTTTTCCGCTGTTTGCCCGACGAAACCAGCAACGAGATCGGTACGGCTTGCGACAACAAGATGGCCGCGCTTCAAATACCCGTGTTCTTTTAACAGCTCCGCATACAGACGCGCGATCGTCGTCTTGCCTGTGCCCGGACTTCCGCTGAAGACAGCATGCATCTCGACCGGCACGGAGGCGAGTCCATTGGCGATGCGCAGCTGCTGAACCTGCAGGAAAGCTTTAATCTTGCGGAATTCAGCCTTTACCGCCCCGAGCCCGATCATTCGGTCCAGCTGCGCCGATGCCCCAGCAGTCGATCGCTGATGCGCTTGCAGGTCATTTGGCAAAATATCATCCGGATACAGCACCGTGAAATCATCTACCTGCAGTCCTTCCTGACCGCTCTCCTCGACTCGCTCGCCTTTATGAAAAATTGCATCAAGGACGATGCTTTTGACTGCGCGCGCATTTCCAAACGTTTCATCGACGCGTTCGCGCTCGATTCGCTCACGCAACGCATGAAGCGCTTCTGTGGTTAACGAAAAGTCATTGCGCTCCGCCACTTGCTCGCCGATCGTGATGAGCTCTTCTGTGGTATAGTCCGGCAGCAAAAAATGCCCTTTCTCAGGAAAACGGCTGCGCAGCCCCGGATTGGCAAACAGGAATTGTCGCATTTCTTCCGGATAACCCGCCAAAATGACAACGAATTTACCCGCATATTCACCGCTGGTCATCGCGGATACCAGCGTATCGATCACTGTCTGGCCGTAATCGCTGCCGCTGGCATCAGGGCGCTTCAGACTGTAAGCTTCGTCGATGAACAGGACGCCGCCGATCGCCCGCGCAATCGCGTCAATCGTTTTTTGCTCCGATTGGCCCACAAAGGCTCCGACGAGCTGGGAACGGTCAACCTCGATCACCTCAGCGCTTGGCAAAAGCCCCAGCTCGTGATACATACGCGCGATCAGCCGAGCCAGCGTCGTTTTCCCTGTGCCCGGGTTGCCCATCAGCACCATGTGCAGCTCAGGCTTGTCCTGCATGACCCAGCCCCTTTTGCTCCGCACTTGCTGATAGCGTAAAAATTGGGCGAGCTTGCGGATACGCTCCTTTGGCGCCGCCAAGCCAATCAGCTCCTCCAGCTCATCTAATGCGGTAGGAGCAGTCGTGTTCAAATGGTGACCACGATACGGTTCAAGCAGCTGTTCCCGCTCGGCTACAAGTGTAGCAAACTCGCGTATAGCACGCTGTACCTCCGCCAGCATGTCGGATGAGTAAAAACTGCCTCGCAGCGACTCCAGATACCCCTCGGCAAGCTCTCTCAACTGACTGAGCTCCACCAGCATCCGTTCATCGATCCGTTTTAACGGTAGCGACTGCTTCCCAGCTTGCGAATGTTCCACCTTCGCCGCGATTTGTTCCAGTCGGTCGATTTTGCCCATCCGCTCACGAATGTGTTCCTCCACGCTTCCGATCGTCTCGGTGAGCGCTGCCGCCTGAGATTTGCGCATCATCGCACTGTCCGTTTCGCGTATCACCGGTAACTCCCGGGCATGATCGTCGGCTTGTGCCAATTGGGCTAGCAGGATGTTCATGGCGAGCTCGGCTGTTTCCATTCGCTGTGGTTCGAGCACCAGCGCCCGTTCGATCCATTCCCAGGCCAAATCAAGCCCGGTCCGTTTTTCAAGCCGATGTGCGGCAAGACGAGTCAAGACAGCTGCTTCCACAATTTCCAACGAAGCATGCTCCTGTTCTTCTGTATCTTTCCGCTGCGTCTCTATTGTTCGCAGGGCCGCATACAGTTCCCCTGTCGTTTTCATCGATTGAATGTCATGTCGGTTCCATTGTTTCCGTTGTTGGTTTTGCATATGTCCACCCATTCGTTCCTCATATCTTTGCTCTTATTGTATCCTTTGCAACCTCGCCGGAAAAGAACAAGCTGCCGGCGTAGTGCCAGCAGCTTGTCAGGACGGGCTTAAAAACAGCCCGCACCGCTTGTTAGATTTTGAGATTGCCCATCTCGATATCCGCTTTGACGTGTGCAAGGGCAGCTGTAAACACGTCATTTTCCTCGTCAGCAGCAATTTTGAACATCGTCACGACCTTCTCACCACTGCGAACTTGCACATTGTACTGTGAATCTCCGTCGTACGTAGTGGCAAAGTTCAACTCACGGCCATTTACCTCGATGTTTTGTTCCACTCCCAACACCTCCTGCCCTTAGTGTTGCCAAGCGCCACAAAAATATCTACAGCAGTGAAAAGTGAGCGAGCTCGGTCGGCTGTTCCAAAACTTCTCCGGTAGGCATGGTTATCGCCACCGTTCCATTATCGGCTCCGCTTTCTTTCCAGCTGATCGCAAACCGCTTCTTGTCAAAAGGCGTATCCTCGGATAGCTGCTCGACCATGGTCCGCAAGCTTTCAGCCGTCAAAGGGACGGAAACAGTCTCCCCGCTGGCCGCTGGCAATGATAAAAGCTTCGGTGCATCTTCAAAATAGGAGGCGGTGTCCGCCAACAGCGAGAGCTGCTGCCAGCTCAATTCGGTTTCAAAGGCTTCAAATGGCTTCTCCATGCTCATTCCTTCTTCTCTTTCATGTCATCGAACAGACTTGCCTGTCCTGCCGGCTCATTTCGCGTTCCTGGTCCTGGAGTATCCTGTGCGGGGCTTTGTTCGTCGTCATTTGGAATCGCTGCTTCCAGCAACAACGCTTTGACGCCACCCTCGATAACGAGCCGGCCATTGCCGCCAAGCTCCGTGAACGGTACTTTATCTGTTTCAATCTGCGTATAGCCATTGCCGGTTCCCGCTGCATAGAGCTTTTCCGCTCCTTCGAGTTGAACCATCAAAAGCTGATGCGGATTGTTTTTTCGTTTGCGAAGCAACACGAGTCCTTTGCCAGCACGGCCCTGTGGAGACAATTCGTTCAGGCGGGTGCGTTTGACCATCCCTTCCCTCGTGACGGCACGGATCACTTTGCCTTCGTCGCTGCCATCCACGCTAATCAGGCTGATCACCTCATCGCCTGCAGTGAGGTTGACGCTCTTCACGCCGCTTGATGCGCGACCCGTTGGGGAAACCTCCGATTTGGCAAACCGGATGATCATGCCGTCTTTCGTGGAGACGACGTAATCGCCTGTTTCATCTGTTATTTGAACCGTCACGAATTCGTCTTCATCCGACTTCAGCTTGGCAGCCGCCAGCGCACCGGAACGGTTCGTAGCGTATTCAGCAAGCAGTGTCTTTTTCATGAAGCCTGTTCGCGACAGATGACAAACATACACGGGCTTGGAAAAATCGTCGACGATCGCAAGCCCGACGATCTTCTGATGCTTTTCAAGCGGAATGATGTTGACCAAGGCATTGCCGAGATCTTTCCACTTTGCTTCCGGTATGTCGTGCAGAAGCATGGCGAAATATTTGCCATCCTGTGTAAAGAACAGCACCGTGTTCGAGGTGTTCGCCTCAGCAAACACCCTCACCTTGTCGCCATCCTTTACGCCGCACGTTTCAATCGTGCCACCCATCGACTTGAAGGAGCGCGGGCTGACCCGTTTGATGTATCCTTCGTGGGTAAACGTGAGAATGCAATCTTCAACGTTGATTTGCATCGCCAAGTCGAGCTTGATCTCCTCGATCTCGCCGCGAATTTCCGTCAAGCGCGGTTCATCGAAGCGCTTCTTGATATCCGTCAGCTCATGCACAATCACTTGAATCAGCTTTTTCTCGCTGGCCAAAATCGCTTCCAGCTCCTTGATTTCTTTGCTCAGCGTCGCCAGCTCTTTTTCCAGCTTAACGATATCGATGCGCGTCAAGGATGCCAGCTGGATCGACAGGATCGCATCCGCCTGCTGCTCCGTGAAGCCATACTGCGCGACGATGTTTCTACGCGCATCCGCTCGGTCCTCGGACGCCATGATCGTATCCACGATTTGACGCAAGATCGATTTGGCGCGAATCAACCCTTCCACGATGTGCTCGCGCGTCTTCTTCTTATCCAGATCATAGCGGGAACGATTCGTCACCACTTCTTTTTGGTGAATAATGTAAGCGTCCAGCAGCTGCTTGAGCCCCATCTGCTTGATCGTGCCCTCGTGGATCGCGTTCATGTTGTAGTTGTAGTAAATTTGCAGATCGGTGTTTTTGAACAAATATTGTAAAATCGCATCGGGGTTCACGTCTTTACGCAAATCGATGACGATCCGAACCTTCTTCTGTTCTGCTTCTTTGCGCCCCGTTTCATCGCGGACTGCGAGTGCCCCCTCGATTTTGCGCTCCAGCACCAGCTCATCGATTTGCGCAACAAGGCGGGATTTGATCACGTCATATGGGATTTCCGAGATGACGATCTTTTTCACCTTGCTTTTTTCCGGCTCCTCGATGTGCGTTTTCCCACGGATGATGAATTGGCCACGCCCGGTTTCAAACGCCTTGCGGATGCCAGAGACGCCTTGTACGATTCCCCCGGTCGGAAAATCAGGCCCTTTGACATGCTCCATTAGCTCATCCAACGTAATCTGCGGATTTTTCATTTGTGCGATCGTCGCATCGATGACCTCGCCCAAGTTATGCGTCGGGATATCGGTCGCAAACCCTACGGCGATACCGGAAGCGCCGTTAACCAGCAAATTCGGGAAACGGGCTGGAAGGACAGCTGGCTGCATCTCCGAGTTGTCATAGTTCGGGATGAACGTGACTGTCTCTTTATCGATGTCGCGCAGCATCTCGTTAGCAATGGCAGACAAACGGGATTCCGTATAACGCATTGCTGCAGGCGGGTCTGCGTCCAAGCTACCGAAGTTTCCATGACCTTGGATCAGCACCTGACGCATTTTCCACCATTGCGCCATCCGCACCATCGTTTCATAAATCGCGGAATCGCCATGCGGATGGAATGTACCCATGACGTAGCCGACGGTTTTTGCCGATTTGCGGTACGGCTTGTCAATCGTATTGTTCTCCTGGTACATCGCGTACAAAATCCGCCGCTGCACAGGCTTTAGGCCGTCGCGTGCATCCGGGATCGCCCGGGACAAAATAACCAGGTTGGCGTAATCGCCAAAGCGTTTGCCCATAATCTCAGCAAAGCTTGTTTCAATGATTCGATTGGATAACATGCTTATTCATCCTCCCCGACTTCAAACGTCACGTGGTTTTCGATCCACTCGCGTCGTGGAGGAACTTTGTCACCCATCAAGGTGGTCACCAGTCGTTCGCACTGAGCCATATCTTCCAGCGTTACCAGAATTAGCTTCCGCGTTTCTGGATTCATTGTCGTATCCCACAGCTGGTCTGCATTCATCTCGCCGAGACCTTTGTAGCGCTGGATTTCGCTGCCGCGGCCCATTCGCTTCAACGCCTGCTCCAGCTCGAAATCATTCCAGCAATAGACACTTTCCGCCTTTTTCCCTTCCTTTTTCACTTGGTAGAGCGGCGGTTGCGCGATGTAGAGCTTGCCTGCGCCGATCAATGGCTGCATGTAGCGGAAAAAGAAGGTCAAAAGCAGTGTCTGGATGTGGGAACCATCGACGTCCGCATCGGACATGATGATGATTTTGTCAAACGCGCAGTTTTCGATGGAAAAATCCGTACCGATATCGGTTTCCAGCACTTCCAGCACCGTACGGAATTCTTCATTGGCCAAGACGTCGGACAGCTTCGCTTTTTCCGTATTCAACGGCTTACCGCGCAAACTGAAAATCGCCTGGAACTCGGAATTGCGCGCTTGCTTCGCCGAGCCGCCAGCAGAGTCACCCTCAACCAGAAACAGTTCGTTTTTGCCCGAATCCTTGTATTGTGGCGGTGTGAATTTTTCTGAAATGGATTTGCGTTTTTTCGCGCCTTTTCCCTTTTTATCGCCACGGAGTGCTTCCCGTTGTTTTCTCAATTCTTCGCGGATCTCCGCAGAGCGGACTGCTTTTTCAACCAACAGCTTGGCGGTTTCCGGATTTTCCTCCAGGAAATAGCCGAGCTTTTCGGCGATAATCTGCTCAACGATCGGCCGCGCTTCCTCGTTCCCCAGCTTGTCCTTCGTCTGCGACTCGAACTGTACATCCGCCATCTGGAGAGACAGGATGCCAAGGAAACCTTCGCGCAAATCGTTTCCTGACAAATTCGGGTCTTTTTCCTTCAAAAGCCCTTTTTTGCGGGCGAATTCATTGAAAACCCTTGTTGTCGCATTGCGGAAGCCGGTCACATGCGTACCGCCGTCTGTCGTCGGAATCGAGTTGACGTACGACACGAGCGTCTCCGCATAGCCATCGTTGTATTGGAAAGCGAGCTCGACAAACACATTGTCCTTTTCGCCATTAAAATAAATGATCGGATGCAGCGTGTGCTTGCCTTCGTTCAAGTAATCCACATAGGACTTCAAGCCGTCCTCGAAGTAAAATTCCTCGCGTTTTTCCTCCGGGCCCCGCTTGTCAATCAACACCATTTTCAGTTTGCTGAGCAAAAAGGCCGTCTCGCGAAAACGATCGCGGATCAGCTCAAAATCGAATTTGGTCACCGAGAAGACCTCTGGGTCCGGCAAAAAGGTGACCGTTGTTCCCGTCCGACGGGTATTACCGGTAATTTGCAAATCCGTTACCGCTTCTCCCACATGCTCGACGCCATTTTCGTCGACGAAATACTCGAAGCGTTGCTTATGTATTTTTCCATCTCGATGAATTTCTACTTCCAACCACTTCGAAAGGGCCACCACGACGCTTGAGCCGACGCCATGCAACCCGCCGCTCTTTTTGTAGCCGCCGCCGCCGAATTTCCCCCCGGCGTGCAATGTCGTGAAAATCACTTCTGGCACTGGACGACCCGTTTTGTGCATACCGGTAGGAATGCCGCGTCCATGGTCCTCAATGCTTACACTGCCATTTTTGTATAAAGTGACGATGATTTGGTCGTTGAAACCAGCCAGCGTTTCATCCTTGGCATTATCCACGATTTCCCAGAGCAAATGGTGCAGTCCGCGGGTACCTGTCGAACCGATGTACATGCCCGGCCGCTTCCGTACCGCAATCAAGCCTTCCAGTACCTGAATATCCTCTTCCGTATAGGAAAGTGTATGGCTATCGTTCATCCAGTTCTCTCCTCTGTTAGTTGCACTTCTACAGGATAAAATATTATCCGTCGCTTGCAGCCGCTTTTGCATAGATAATAAATCAGCCACCCTGCAATGGCAAGATGGCAGATACGGTTACTCTATCATAATAGGTTTTCCATTTCGTTGTCATCTATTTCAAAAGTGGCGAACATGCCCTGATCCTGTAAAGATTTCCGTCTATTAGTTTAGCACTTCGATGTTCGTGTGGTCAAAGGAAAATGAGAACGAGTATTCACCAGCCAAAATCGGGAACGCTAACGATGTATTGATCCCGCACTGAGAGGAGGGCTTTTGCATGATCTCTGCAACCAAACCATTTGTCAAATTGCACAAGTATGACCAAGAGCTGGTGTCCGACATTCAAGCGCTCAATTCTTCCGGCTACGCGAAAGATGACATCTATGTGCTGAAATGGAATCCCGACAAAAATCATTCCAATCAACGGAACAACTTTTACAAGTACAGCACCCATTTCGAAAGCGCTGTTGGGGATATTGATTCCAAAGCCCAGTTTTTTGATAATGGCGGCGAGGAACTTCGGACCAAAATGGAGCATCTCGGCTTGACCAAAGATGAGGCTTCGGCACTGTTCCGTGAGATCCAAGAAACCGATAAGACCTGCATTCTCATCGTTCGCGACTTAAAGGACAATATCATCAAAATGTCCTAGCGGCTTTTCAAAAAAGAAAAAACCCGTCATTTCCTTAGCGTAGCTGCAAGGATGGCGGGTTTTCTTACTTACTTGTCTTCTGGCTCGATCAGTTCAATGTCTTCCAGAACTTCGTCCAGCTTTTCGTAAATCTCTTCTTCTTGTCCTTCATCAAGTGGAACCAGTTCTTCCCCATCCACTTCGAAAACAAAGATATCCAGCTCTTCGTCTTCTTCCGATTCGTTATCTTCGTCAACGGAGTTGGTCAATGCAACATACTGTTTTCCTTTGTGGTCAAACAGAGCAATGACTTCAAAATCTCCCAGAAGTTCACCGTTTTCATCATCCAAGCTGATGATGTCTCCTAATTCGATGCCTTGTTTTTCTTCATTTGTCAATTGAGACACGTCCTTCGCAAAAAAAGTATCCTACATTTCCATCTTACTGATTTTTGCTGCAAGAAGCAAAATCTTTTCGTTCATTCGGTCGGTAACTGGATTTCGACCGTGGTCCCTTTTTGCGGCGTGCTCCTTACCTGTATGTGTCCGCGGTGGTTTTCGATGATTTTGTAGCTCACCATCAAGCCGAGACCTGTTCCTTTTTCCTTCGTCGTATAAAATGGTTCCCCCAATTTCGGCATGATCTCCTCGGGGACGCCTACACCGTCATCAATAAACTGGACCACGACGCGATCATTGCCTTCGCAGTTCACTGTGATCAAAAGCTCGCCGCCATCCGGCATCGCTTCAATCGCGTTCTTCATAATATTCACGAAAGCTTGTTTCAGTTGACTCTCCTCGCAGAGAATGAGCGGAAGTTCAGGCTCAAAATGCAAAAAAATCTGAACATTATTTAAGATTGCGTGTGTTTCGACCAAGACAATAATGTTTTGCAGGAGGTGAATCAAATTTCTGCGCTCTTTCATGACCAACTGAGGTTTGGCAAGCACAAGAAATTCACTGATAATAAATTCAATGCGAGCAAGCTCTGTCAACATGATCGTAAAATAGTCTTCATTTTTCGTTGCATTGGCTTGCATGAGCTGTAAAAATCCCTTAATGGAGGTGAGGGGATTGCGAATCTCATGAGCAACGCCTGCCGCGAGCTGTCCGATCATCGAAAGCATTTCAGACTTACGGACCATTTCTTCCGTTTTTTTGCGCTGTTTTGCGGTCGTCGTCTGCTCGATAAGCTCGCAATGCGTTTCGAGATCAAACACACGCTGTCGTAAAAATCGTACTTCTTCTTCCAAAGCCATCACGCTTTGGCTTGCCGGGTTTTCTGTAAGAATGACGTTACTCACAAGTTCGTTCCTCCACCTTTCTGGTACTTGCCGCCCTCAGCGTAAAAGCGCCGAATAATCGATTCAATCGACTTTTTCACCGAAAGAACGACAATTTACGCATAAAAAATAGCATCACGTAGATGCTTTGCGAAAGGGATATGCACTCTTGCTGACCGATGTCGAATTCGAACAGGTAGCGTAACGATTCCAATCATTATTTATTCCGGACATGCTGGCCATCTCTATCCCTCCTGAAATAGGACTCCTACGCAAATGGATAATAATCAGAAAAAAAGCTTGTTTCTCATTAAAATAGTATATCCAATAAAATTTGTCAATATTTTACTTTTGATTGCGTTCCATTTTGTAAGAAAAAGGAAATCATTGACAATAATCGTTTGCCCATGTAAAAAGGCAACCGCAAGTTGCTCCTTGCCGTTGCCTTAATTTTTTACATTTCGTCAATTTCTTCCAGTACTCCTTTTTCCATCAAAAAATCATCCTGCGCTTGCAAAATGAGCATGATTTCTTCACGACCCACTTTTTTACCCGCTGCCTCCAATTTGTTCTCGATGAAACGCAGCAGCTCCTCGAAATCGAGAATCTGCACTTCTTGGTTTCCGTATTCTTTGTTGGACACAATAAGCTCCCCCTAAATGTTTTACGATTCCCTTATTTTACACAATCGCTAGGCTTTCTTCCAACCCCATCTTTGCTTACGATTCGGCCGCAGCAAATAGCCGCTAACCAAGATCAAACCGATTGACAAAGCCACGTACACGATCGAAAACGCGGCCCAAGGCGGCATCGGAAAATCGGTCATAGGTCCGATCGTTTCGCCAAACAGCTCGCCCATGACGACAACAGGATTCAGCATCGCCAACACTTTCAAGACAGGGAGCTGCCATACCTCCTCAAACGGATATTGCGACGGCATTATCTCCCTCAGCAAGTTTCCGATGAAGAGCAGCAGCAAGCCGGTTCCGACGACGAAAAAGAATGCGATCCCGTATGAAGTAATGGTACTGACCCCAGTACGCTTGATACAAGTCGAGCAAAACAGACCCAGCGAACCGAAAAACAAAATATTGACGCCGAAAAATAGCACGAGCGTCGCTAACTGCTGCGGTGACATGCCGCCGTATAAAAACACGAAGCTGTAAAGCGGCAAGGACGACAAAACCAACACGGAAATAAAGGCAAGCGAGGTGACCAGCTTGCTCCAAATGATGGATAGTGGCGACAGCTGGGTGGTCAGCAGGACATGGAGCGTCTGCCGCTCACGCTCCCCACTGATCGTCCCTGCCGACAACGCGGGCGCAATGAAGCAAATCATGCCGTACTGCAGCCCTGCGATCAAAATGAACCATTCCCGATTTTCGCCAGGCACCAAGCTTTTGTCTAGTTGTTCCACGTACATGAAGCCGAGCAGAATCGCGCCCATCACGAACAAATAGATGCCGAGAATCCAAAAGCTTTTTTTCGATCGGAACCGTTCGCGCATCTCTTTGACGATCAACGGATTGCTGAAAAAGCCTTTCATCAGCTCCCCACTCCTTCCGTGATGGCCAGAAAGACATCCTCCAAGTTTTCTTTCGATTCGCCAAAAAACGTGACCTGGATGCCAGCCTGCACCAATGCGGTGAGCAGCTGCGCCTTATCCAGCTCCGTTCCCGTGAATTGAAAACGAAAATGATCGTTCTTGTTGTCCAGCCGCTTAACATAGTTCGAATCCGCCAATATGCGCTGTGTCTGCGCCGTATCACCGATTACCTTGACCATCATGACCGCGATGCCCCGCTGTGTCAGACTAACCTCGTCCACAGAACCACACGCGATGAGCCGCCCTTTCTCGATAACCCCAATTTCGTCGCACAGCTCCGCGAGTTCTGGGAGAATGTGCGAGCTGATCAGGATCGTTTTGCCCATCTGGCGCAGCTGCTTCAAGATTTCTCGCATCTCAATGCGGGCGCGCGGGTCGAGGCCGGACGCCGGCTCATCCAAAATCAGCACATCAGGGCTGTGCACCAGGCAGCGCGCAAGTCCGAGCCGCTGTTTCATCCCCCGCGACAGCGAGTCAACATATGCATCCGCTTTGTTCGACAAATTCACCAATTCAAGCAGGTCGCCGATCAGACGCTTCCGCTGCCCGATTGGGATATGGTACGCGCCGGCGTAAAAATCAAGATACTCGGTCGCTTTCAAATTGTCATACACCCCAAAAAAGTCAGGCATATAACCAAGAGACTGCCGAACTCTGCGCGGCTCCTTCGCAACGTCATAGCCAGCCACATACGCCTTGCCTTCCGTCGGCGTAAGCAAGGTGGAAAGGATCATCATCGTGGTTGATTTTCCTGCACCATTCGGGCCGATGAAGCCGAACACCTTTCCTTTGTCGATCGTTAGATTCAAATCGCGCAAGGCTTCCAGCTTCCCGTATCGTTTCGTCAAATGTTCGGTGCGAATCATGTCAGTTTTCAACCCCTTCCACTTGGAAAAATGGCTCTGGCATCGAGAGCGGCGAATTGGTGTCATTGCTGAAGCGGATCAACAACTTGCCCTCAATCGTCAAATAATCGCTCAGCTGCTGTTCAAGCGAGAGCGGCTTTTCTTTGTTGAGCTCTTCCCATTTCCCGGCTTTCGCTCGGTAAATTTCTTTTTTGAACGGGTGATATACGCTTTGATCAAACGGAATTTGCACTTTTTTCGGTGTAAACGGCGCACGGTTTACCGCCAATGTAAATGTCACACTGCCTTTTTCCATCACCCACAATCCGTCGCGATAGTTTACATTGCCCGTAACTTTTGTGTCGTCGATTGGCAGGGTTCCATATGGATAGATGATTCGCCCGGAGCTTGCCGGCAGCAACGTCACTTTTTCTTGGAAAACGTTCCAGTAATGCGCGCGGTGCGGCTTCTCCATTTCCATCACTGGGATCGCCGCCTGATTGATGCCGATCAGGCGGATTCCAATCTGCCCACTGTTAGCAATCGCATCTTTCAATTCGTTAATCCGCTCTTCGTCCGTTCGTTTCCGCTGATCCCGTTCCGCTGAAAAATCTTGCTTTGACAAATAGTTGTTCGAAAGTAATGCATCGACCTGCTTCGTTTCGCCCGGCTTCGCGGCGCCAAGGTCGATACGCTGCCGGCCAAGTTCAATATACAGTTCATCCATCGGATAGGTTGTATGATTGGAAACCGTACCTTTGATGCGATTCTGCTCGATGGTCAGCTTGCTCGCAAATGAGCCGATACCTGTTTTGACACCCATTGCCGTTGCTTGGCGAATGGACAGGTACGGGACGTTATCATACCGGAGTACCTTGTTATCACTGTGATCTGCCTCCATGCTGCCACTTGCGGCCATGCCCCCATTGCGATGATTGCTGACCGGAACCGTTTGGAAGCTCGGCAAGGAACGTACCTCAAACGTTCCCCCTGACACAGCTAAAAAGGAAGAGGCCGTCTGGACTTCCGCCAATTCGTCATCCGCGATGTTGATCGTATTGACATGAAAAGCTGTATCTGCAGAAACGATAAACGGGCGTCCCACCACATAGACCCCCACCGTAAGCAATACAGCCGAAATTGGAATAATTCCCCATGCCCACTCGCGGCGATCCAGTTTTTTCAACCCCCAATACAGGCAAGGGGCCAGAACGATCAAATAGATTGACCAGATCAAAATGATCGTGCCAACCCACGGGGTTTTTACATCTGGTATATTTTGACTCAAGCGCAGCAACGTACTATCGACCGCAAACTGGGAATTGGATCGGTCGAATCTTTCCACGACCTTGTACTTGCTAAAAATGGCACGCCATAAGTCCCTGTTGTATTGCCAAGAGGCAAAAGGCTCAGCCCCGATATCATAGTTGGCGAACAAAAGCAGCCCAGCGCCCGATTCACGGCTGATGAACAACGGCTTGCGTGGATCATAGACCGGAAGCGAGTCTACCGAAAGAGCCGACTTGCCGCTGAGTGCACGGATTTCATCCAACTGGGTCTGTTTCGCTGGTGCACCAGTGCCGACGCCAAGCTCGGAAGCAAAAGCGGGAAGAACACCGCTGCCATTCTCTCCCGCATACAAGATCAGCACGCCTCCGCGCTTCACCCATTCTTTCAGAACGACGATCTGGTTTGCGGACAATGTCGCATTCGGCAAATTACCGACAGCCAGCACATCGATATTTTTATACAGCCATGACTCATCCGGCAGCAATTCCGGCTTCAACCGTTCGACCGCATAACGGCGCTGGTTTTCTTCGATATTCGAACCAGCCAAAAAGTGAAACGTGTTGGAACCGCCATCCAAGACGGCCACCACGTTGCCGTCCGCGTAACGGACTTGCGGCAATTCTTTTTTTCCTACCTCTTTCCCCTCTTTTTTTACCCGCAAGAAGCCGGGATTCATCTGCTGCAGCGATTCGCCTGGAACCGTGAATGCCAATTGCTTCGTTTCGCCCGCGCCGATTTGCATGGACTGGGACAGGACAGCCGTACCGTGACGCGCACCTTCTTTTTCTCCTAATTCGATCTGTCCCGCGAACGCCTCCCCATGATTGGTCATCGTCACGATGATTTGCGTCCATTGGGAATACTTCACGATGCCGCCAAGCGCAAGATCTACGGACAGTTCGACCTGATTCTCCGCTTTTGCGGTTGAAACAGGCAGCACTGTGATGATAATGAGCGCGACCAGCATCCATTTCCAAATCCTCAACCCTCTCTCCCCCTTCGCGTCTGTAGACGCGGCCTTAAGCCTAGCTCGTGCGGTCGAGCCCTTATTTTTTTACTAAAAGTGCGGTTTGCGCCTGCTGACCACCGTGTTTTTGAACGATGCCGTACTCTCCGTTTTGGGTCCACGTGGTGCTAACGAGTCCGTTTCGGTAAGCATCCGGCAGGTAGATGTGGCTTTTCGATTCTTTCAGCGTACCCGCCTCCAGTTTATATTCCGCAAGCGTTCCTTCGTTCGTTGTGAAGGTCAATCGATCAGCCGATTGCCAGGACGGGAAACGTCCTTTTGCCAATCGCTGGATCGAGCCTGACATCATGTCCATCACCGAGACGCTGTCGCCATATACAAAGCTGATCCGCCTGCCGTCCGGTGACCAGGAGGGCTGGCTCCCTTCCGTCAGCTTTTTGACATCCGACGCGATCGTGCTGGCCAGCCAAATTTCGTCCAGACCTCGCTCCATCCGGGTGAACGCTACCATCAAATTGTCGGGGGACCAGCTGAGACCTGCTAGTCCTCTATTTTTAATCTCGAACAGCAGTCTGCTGCTCGCTTGCGCCGTATCTTTTTTTATCGTTACCAGCCATATGCGGGAGGCGTCGCTCGCCAGCTCGATGGCTGCCATTTGCTCATCATTATTGGCATACGTAAGAGATTGATAAGTTCCAGAAGTAGATGGCAGCTTCAGCGTCACGATATTTTGATCCTGGTCTGCCTGTTTGCCAGGCAAAACCGAAAGTGCTCCAGACTGTGTTACCCATGCGATTTGCTCTCCTGAAGCTGAGACGGAAACCCCGCGGACGTCAGCAGGCAAAACCAGCTCTTCCGCCAAATAACGGGCGGTATCGTTTGTCCCAAACCAGAGGACGCAAGCGAGCGCGAGCGCAAATAAACCGCCAGTGATCCACCAGACTCGCCGTTTGCGCCGCGGCATCACTGCTCCAGCCGTTTGCATCTCCATTTGCTGCATCCGCTCCAAAAGCTTTCGCCGCAAATCTTCCTTCAGCTCGTAATTGACCGGAACCGTTTTGCGCAGTCTTTTCAAATGGGTGAGGAGCTGGGAAATCGTAGGGTCGAGCTGCTCATCTGCCTGTACATGATCATCAAATCTCATGACGTTTCCCCCTCCCATACAGTTTTTGCAACTGCAGCAGCCCGCGGTGTGAAATCATTTTGACGCTGGATTCCGTGCGCCCCAGCACTTCTGCGACCTGACTGATTTTAAGATCGCCAAAGTAACGGAGCGTTAGCACGTCCCGCTGGTCTTGATTAAGCTTTTCCATCCGTTCCTTCAGCAGCTGAATTTCTTCATTGGTCAAAGCTTGAACTTCCGGCTGCCAGGTCATATCAATCTCGCCGAATAACAAATCGTCTTGTTCCGTAGGAATTTCCTTTTTCTTGCGCACAAAATCGACGTACGTATTATGTGCAATTCGAAAAATCCACGAAGCGAACGGACTTGTTCGGCTGTATTGGTCAAATTTCTCCAACGCTTTTAAAAATACGGTCGTCGTCAAATCGTCAGCGTCCCACGAATGATTGACTCTGCACCGTAAATATCGGTTCACTCGGTCAAAAAACTCATCATAAAGTTCCGTAAAGTCACGCGACTCATAATAGACCGTCTTATTATCAGTAGGGGATACGACCTCGTCTTCGCCCTGCTTGATCGCCATGCCCATCCCTCTTCCTCCACCCTCGCCGTTTTTCTACCTTCTTTGACGTGCCGTCATTGGAAAAAGTCACATCTTGACGAAGAATTTGGCGAAAATGGTTCACTACATGTTGTTTGCCCCGTTCCGTCAGCAGCTGCCGGAGAACGGGGCCAGATTTGCTACACGAGCGCTTGGTTCAACTCGTTAATGATGTCCTCGCTTGCTTCGATTCCTACCGATAGGCGGACCAAGCCTTGCGTGATCCCGGTCGACAAACGCTGCTCTTCGGTCAGTGCACGATGGGACGTCGTCACCGGATGGGAGACTGTCGTTTCCACCCCTGCAAGGGAAGGAGACAAGGTAATCCAGCGCAAGCGGCGATAAAAATCGTATACCTTTTCCTCATCACTCACACAAAACGAGACCATGGCACCGCGCTTATGCCTGTGAAAAAACTGCACGTCTTCCTCACGAGGATAAAAAACGCGGCTCACTGACGGATGACTTTCTAAAAAATGTGCGACAGCTGCCGCATTCTCACATTGCCGTTCCATCCGCAGCGCCAACGTTTTGATCCCGCGGGCACCCAACCATGCTTCAAAGGGACTTAAGGAGGCTCCGTACGTGCTGATGATTTCACGCGCCCGTTCCACATATTCTACTTTTCCCGTGAGGACGCCCGCCGTCACATCGCTATGGCCTCCGATATATTTGGTGGCGCTATGGACGACAAGGTCAGCGCCCAATCGTGCGGGCTGGACCAAATAAGGCGTCGCAAATGTGTTATCAATCATCGTAATCAAACCAAACCGCATGGCTTCCTTGATCCAGTGTGGCATGTCCGCCACGGTCAGCAGCGGATTGGTGATCGACTCCATGTAAAATAAACGAGTATTCGGCGTGATCGCGTCATCCAGCGACTTGCTCTTCGTCAAGTCGATCAAAGCGAGTTCGATTCCAAGGCGCGCCAGCTCGTTATGTAACAGTGCGTACGTGCCGCCGTAAATCTCATGTGAGGCGAGAATCCGTTCGCCAGGCTTCACGACGGCGAGCACGCCCGCCATGATCGCTCCCATACCTGAAGCTGCAGCCACTCCCCGTTCCGCTTGCTCAAGCGAAGCGACCGCTTCTGCGAGCTCTACCTGATTTGGATTGCCGTTGCGTGTGTACAAATAATTTCGTCCACCTGCATAAAAGTCTTCCACTTCTTCAAGCCCCGGAAAGGAAAAGACGGATGTTTGGTAAATCGGTGTCGCTTTCGCTTTTTCGTGTTCCAGATGCGAATGATGAAAATGAACGGTTTTTGTCTCGAAACGCTCTGCCATCTTACCAACTCCCTTACGTCGTTCTTTATTCAACCTGCGCTTCACATTCGATTTCAACCAAAAGCTGCGGATCAATCAGCGCCTTCACTTCCACCATCGTCGCTACCGGCTGTATCTCGCGGAAAAATTCGCCATGCGCCTTTCCGATCTCTTCCCATTGGGAAATGTCTGTAACGAACATTCTCGTACGAATGACATGTGACAAATCCGCTCCGAGTTCGTGCAGCGCTTTTTCAATGGTTTGCAGAATGAATTTGGTTTGCTCATACGGGTCACCGACGCCGACTACCTGTCCATCTTTCATCGCGGTCGTCCCTGCGACCTCAATGCGATTGCCGACCCGAATCGCCCGGCAATAGCCGACGACCGGCTCCCAAGGAGAACCGGTAAACACTTGCTTTTTCTCCATAAAACGCCACACCTCTTATTGTGCAATTTTTCCCTTCCCCCATTATACGGAAAATTCATAGCGATCAGCTAGATGAATGTAAGACCGATTTCAAGAGCAAACTAGCACCATCTTTACCTGTTCTTGTACGATCTTCGACAGCATTCGCTCAATCTCTCATAAATTCCACCGTTCTCCCACAATTTGACCACAATTATCGTTTTATTATATTGTTAGTGATTGAGTAGCAAAAAAGATTGAAAGGAATGAACTTGATGAAACGCTTTATACTTACACTTGGCACGATGGTTCTCTCCCTCGCGCTGTTGGCTGGATGCAGCTCGACCGCTGCCCCTGATGCAAATGACCCAGCGAATACGGCGGGTGGTCAACAACAGCAGCAGCCAACACCTCCACTCAAGCATGACGTACCGAAAGGGAAATATACAAAATATCCGGATATGGTCATCAACAAGGATAAAAAGTATACCGCTACGGTCACGACTTCTCTCGGCGATTTCCAAATTGAACTGTTCGCCAAAGATGCACCGAAAACGGTTAACAACTTCGTCTTCTTGGCAAAAGACCATTTCTTTGACGGCATCACTTTCCATCGCGTGATTAAAGACTTCATGGTGCAAACAGGTGACCCGCAAGGAACCGGGATGGGTGGTCCTGGCTACCAATTCGAAGATGAGTTGAACAACGGCCATGCCTATGAAGAAGGCGTCGTGGCGATGGCCAACGCTGGCCCTAACACGAACGGCAGCCAGTTTTTCATCGGCTCTGGTCCTGACGTGAAAAACTTGAAGCACGATCCGGCTTACACCATTTTCGGCAAAGTGATTAAAGGACAAGATATCATCACCAAAATCGCTTCCGTCCCAGTAAAAGCGAACCCGATCACAGGTCAAAAAGAAACTCCTGTAACACCACCGGTGATCAAATCGATCAAAATTGAAGAAAAATAATTATCCAAAAGGCGGCTGCATGCAGTCGCCTTTTTTCTTTGATTTCCAGGCAAATTACCGTAATCTTCATACCGAACAAAAGCATATAATCCTTTCCACTATTTCTCTTAGTTATATTTACCGATTGATTTTGGCGCAACTACTCCGGTAAACTGGTCCATGACTCATTCGCTTAGAGCAGCTTAGAGCAGCGATAAAAGCGAGACTAGCGAAAAGGAGTGAAGTCATTTGAATCGATTCACCATTACGAAGCGTCGATACGCGATTTTGGCGACGCTGGTCGTATTGCTCACACTGGTTTGGCTGGTCACACCGACCGAAGCACAGGCACCTTTGGCAGCAGCACCACAAGTGAAAAAAATCACGAATACAGCTGAGCTGCAAAAGGACATAGAAAACATGGGGTTCTTTCAAGGGGAGACGGACATCAAGGGCAAGAGCGCAGCATTGACTCCTGTCAAAACCGTCGCAGCAGTACCACCAAAACAGCAAAATGCGCCGAAGGGCGAGGCTGATAAAGGGAGCGCAAAACAAGGAAAGCGGGAGTCTTTCAACCCGACGGAACTTGATTTGCTATCCCGTTTAATTTATATGGAGAGTCGTGGAGAACCGTATAAAGGAAAAGTAGCAGTTGGGGCTGTCGCATTGAATCGCGTGGAGTCCAAACATTTCCCCAAAACGCTAAAAGGGGTCATTATGGCGCCAGGAGCATTTTCTGTCGTCCATCATGGCAAACTGGCGAACCGGACGAATGAAGAATCAAGACAAGCGGCCATGGATGCGCTGCGTGGCGTGGATCCGACCAATGGCGCGCTGTATTTTTATAATCCACGAATTGCAGAGGACCATTGGATCTTCTCTCGTCCGACCGCAATCAAGATCGGCCATCACGTTTTCGCTTATTGATTTATGTAATTTTATTTTTATTTAACCCCCTTTTTAGAATTGCTTGGTATTATCATATTGCAAGCAACACTCAACGCTTTGAGAAAGCGTCTGAACTTCTACCCGTATCAACGTGGTAAGGATATGCAAGTCAAATCGAGTCATCTTGACTATGTTTACCGCGCTGAACGAGACTCTTTCTCAAAACCCCCAATACTTGGCCTTCTACTGTTTGAGTCACAGTAGAAGGCATTTTTTTTTTGCTTTCGTAGGCTTAGAATCCGTAGATCGACATCCCGCCATCCACTGCCAGCGTTTGTCCGGACACATACGCCGCCGCATCTGAGGACAGGAAGATAGCCGGGCCGATCAAATCTTCCAGCTCCCCTACCCGCTCAGCTGGCGTCCGACTGATGATTTCGTTGTAGTAGGCTGGATCGTTCAGCAGTTTTTCCGTCAATGCCGTGCGGAAATACCATGGCGCAATTGCGTTCACCGTTACATTGAATTTGCTCCATTCGAGCGCCAGCACTTTTGTCATATGGATGACGCCACCTTTGCTCGCCCCGTACGCAACCCCTGTACGCAACGCGACCAGACCACCTACCGAGGCGATGTTGACGATACGTCCATACCGCTGCTCGCACATGACCTTCCCTGCCGCTTGCGCCATAAAAAAAGTTCCCTTCAAATCAAGATCGGTTACGCGATCCCACTCTTCTTCCGTCACCTCCAACGCTTTTGTGCGGATGTTCATCCCTGCGTTGTTAATGAGAATATGCAGCCCACCCAGCTCACGCAGCGTTTCTTCCACAATGTGCTCGCTTGCTCCTTGCTCTGTCAAGTCAGCAGCAATCGGCAGCGCTTTGCCTCCTTTTTGCTCAATCTCGGCGACCAACGTGTCAAGATCGCTCGCAGTTCGCGCGACAACTGCCACCTGCGCCCCTGCCTCGGCCAGTCCGACTGCCAGCGCTCGTCCGATTCCTTTTCCGGCCCCGGTAACAATCGCTGTTTTTCCTGTTAAATTAAAACGATTGTGCATAGTTACAGCTCCTTCCAAAATCGTAATTCATTCTCTCTTACCATATCATGTTTTTCGCATGAATGAGAATGAAGAATTGTCCGGCTTCGCGCGTCATCACCCGATCTATGGTACAATGAGGCAACCGGAACCAACAAGATCAGGAGGCAATGGAACATGCGTTTAATGAGTCAAATGACACTTGCGGAGCTCCAGGAGGAAATGGAGCGACTGCGAACGGAAGCGGAAGCGAAAAAAAAGGCTGGCGATCTGGTCGGCTTTGGCATACTTGAGCAAAAGTACTTTATGGCGAAATCGTACTATATCGGAACCGGGGAGTTCCGCATCGGAAAAGCGTACCGTGTGCACAATCACGATGAACCGTTCACGATCCAGTATTTTAACGGCGTGTTTGCTTGGGGCACATTCCCTGGAGTGACCGAACCGACCGGTTTCCCAATCGGCATGCTGGAAGACTGAAACGATATCTTCACATTTTGCATGAGTAGTGCGCACACTACATACACTAGGCAAAAGTGTGGAACGTTTTTGTCGCAAAGGAGTTGTCTTTTCATGCAACCCACAATATGCACGGGTGCGGATATTCTCGCCGACATCCGTCACGCTATTGCTCTTGCCAACCGCAACAATATAACACGTACAGAAGCGTACTTGCGCTTTTATCTCGACCACCCGGAGATCGAATGGGCCTTGCTGGCTCACCTCGTCTCGCGCAACGGCGGATGGAATATGACCGATCTCAAAGGCGATTGGCTGCCCCTTTTATTGGACGAACAAGAAAGGGGCGCTTTTTTTCATTTTATGGAGCGTTGTAACTGGCTGATTTTCCACGATGCGTACGCCCAACTACTTCTTTATGCCACGATGAAGCAGCAAGGTGACGATTTGACCGAACTTCTGGTCCCTCTCGGCATCTCGCACTTTATGACCGACATTTGGCGCGAGTTTTTGCATACTCGTGATTCGGTCCGCTTGACACATGGCTTGATCATCAATGAACAGCAATACATCGAGCAGCGCGTCGTACAAAAACCGTTTTACCGCAAGGAGGTGCTCGACACCCTCCCCTTCCATCTGCAATCATGGCTTTCCTTCAATCATCTGCTGTTTCCGTATCACACTTCACAATGGGAAAAAGAGCCGCGTCTCTGCGGCATCACGGTGCACCGTTTCGCTTCGCTGGAACAGCGCATCCGTATTGGAAAAAGCGCTTATCACATGCTGCGCGCAAATGCGAACCGGTTCCGTCAAATCGTCGGATGGGCAAAAGGAACCCCGCATACCGGCTCACGGGCAGATTATTGGCCTGGACGTTTTACCCCTTCGTCGGTTCGTGCGCAAACAAGCTCCTACAGTCCGACATTGGCTGATGCTTGGAAGGACACTTCGCATGCGCCGGCAGACGGTGTCGACTGGTACCGCGATCGTAAATGGCAGGATTTGCTTGGCGATGAAATAGAGCTATTGCCTGAACTCACGGATCAGGAATACGGTCGCTCACTTCAGCTGATGCGTGCAGCGATCGCTTTGCTGCACCCATTTTCCAGCTAACAGGTAAGGAGGACGATGAAGTTTGACGATTGAGAGCCAAATCGACTACATCCTTTCATGCCAGCTTCCTACCGGTACGTTCCGGTTAGGGAGCCTGGACGCTCGAATCAATCCGTACTTTACGAATCTGGCCTTGCTCCCCCTCGTGGAATTGGGCGAATGCGATTGCGCAAAACAGCAGTTGGATTGGTATGTAGGTCATCTCAATGCGGATAGCTATGTCAATGATTACGTGTGGCAGGATGGTACAGAAGTCGATACGGGAAAAGCAGACAGCGAGGACAGCTACCCGGCTACATTTTTTTTTCTGGCACTTGCTTATGTCGATGCGACGGACGATTTCGAGTGGGCATACGAAACCCGTGAAAAGCTGTACCGCATCCTGGATGGTTTGATCGCCTTGCAGCAACAAGATGGGCTTACATGGGCAAAACGTTCGTGGAAAGTCAAATATTTGATGGATAACTGCGAGGTTGTACAAGGACTATATGCTGCGGAAAAGCTGTTTGCGGCAATCGACGAGAATCGCGGCGCGCTACAGGCTCGCCAAGCGGCAGAACGGTGTGCAGACGGGATCAACTCGATGTATAGCGAAAAAAAAGATGCATACGCCGTGTATGACCGTCATTTTCCTAATTGGCGCAAATGGTATCCGGATGCGACAAGTCAAGCGTTTCCGGTGTTATCCGGCATGCTCGATCCGGATTCGGACATTGCACTGTCATTGTATCAGCGGCTGATCGAACATTTTCCTCGCTTTGAATGGTTTGAAACGGGGGATCTGTATCCGTGGATGTCGATGGGCGAATGGGCGTGCGTGATGGGAGATGCCAAACGGGCAGCGGAGATGACCATCGCCGCTGAACGGCTTTATATACATGGCCCGCGCCACCCGTATTGGCTCATCCAAGATGCTGCCGGCTACATCCGCATCAAAACGATGCTAGGGGCGACGCAGATTTAGCTTTTCCACGATGCTAACAAACATTTTGTACGTGGCATTCATCTCTTCGTTCGGCTTCAACGATTTTTTATATCGGTTAAAATCCTCATACAGCTCATCCATACATTCTTCGAGCAATTCTTTTTCCGGTTTGGTCAACATTTGTTATACACTCCTTGCTTTTTTATGTCCGCACATAAACCGTGCGTAGATTCAAACGATCAGGAACATCTCCAATTCGCCCTTCTCATACAAAAACGGGATCGGGCAAATCGGCGTATCCCCTTTTGAGGCGAAATCCATCGTCAGGCGAGCCAACAGCTGTGCACCTTTTTCATCCGCGAGATCCGCGATGATCAGCACATCTTGATGCGGGATGGCAACGCCCAAATGGGGGCCTTTTTTTTGAGCTACGTGGCTTTCCAAAAGATCGTCCAATAATATGCGGCTGGCCGCGTAGCCATCGGGAGGGCTGATAAAGGTGATGTGATTGCCGCCCAACTCTTGGGTACGGCTTTTCATCGGCAAGGCCCGCAGATTGTCCATGGCAAGCTGATTCAACATATCCTCGCTCAAACCCGCCTCTGTCAACATGGCATGGCTGATCAAAAAATACCCTTTTCCCACATCGCATACATACAGGATGATCGTCTCAGCGGTATGAGGACGGGAAACGATCGTTGGCGCCTCTTTCGCCCCGTCCAAAAACGAACGATGGCGAATGATCGGAAACACGCGAGCTTCCTGCCCTGTCAGAGAACGAGACACTTTGTCCCCGCGCTCACCTGTTACGTTCGGCTTCCCTTCCTGTCGGTCAGTCACAGTATTCCCTCCTACCACGGCGGAGTATCATCATGCTGCTGCCGCGGACGTTTTAGCTGTTGCAAAATGTCTTCCATTTCTTTCGGCTTTAAAAATTCGACTGGCGACATGCCCTTCTCAAAGGTGAGCGTCTCGCCTTCCAGCACGACCACATAGCTGCCGTTTACCTTGCCGATATGGACACGCACCCCATAATCGGCCAAAAGCGACCGCACCTGGATATGGTCGAGCTTGAACTTTAGCTCGACTTCCGGCTGTGCGTCCGTAATGATTTGCGCAGCCTCCAGCACGGTCTCATGATCCCACCGCTCAGCCAGCTCGCGCTTGGGGCTCGCCGCCATCAGCTCGATCGCCTCTTCTTCCTGCCTGCGCTCATCCGTCTCCTCCGGGTGATTCATCTCGATATGCTGTCGTGCGAGCGATATCACTTCCTGTGAGACAATCTCCATCACGGTCTGCGGATAATCGATGTATTTCAAAAACTCTTCAAAATAGCGTGCATGGGAGAATTGATGGATTTTCACATGGTACGAATCAACCATCCCTTCCTCCAGCAGCAGCGGAAACATGATCGATTTCATATTTTTCGCATTGATCGCCATTTGCACATTGTTGATCAAGCTCTTTTCATCCGTTATCACTGCTGTTTTTTGCTCAAAATCGCATTTCAATAAAAACAGGAAGTGATCGTCAAAGCGCTCCAGTCTTGTTTTCACCACGATAAGAACGCCGCCCCGCACCTGTGGCGTGCGCAGATACGATTGAAGCATCTCCCGACAGTGTTGATTGACGGCATCGCTTGTCGTTGCGTTCAACAATTGCATAAATTGTGCAAAGTTGGGATTCGAATCAAGCGCATGGCCTTCAACGATGACGAATTGGCCGATTTTTGTCGGACTGCTCTCTGATTTCGGATTGGTTTCGACCTTGCGCTTTGCAATCCTCGTGAACTCGCCGTCCAAAAAAGAACGGAGCTCACTTGAGCGGTATTCGTCCCCGGTCAGGAGCTTTTGCATCCGAATCTGCTTGACGGAAGCGTCGTCCTCCGAAGCCTCCAGAACGGTAAAATGAAGCCATTCAATCTCAAAATTCATCTATCTCGACTCCTGCCTGCTACTAAACTCGCAGAATCGATTATAGCAGAGCCATGAGTGCAGTAAAACATTTGATTTGATAGAATAACGGAAGAAAGCGAACCGATCGATCGGAGAAAGGAGCAGAACCCATGTGGCAAACGGTCAAACGATGGATCGATGACAATTGGACCAACCGTCCTCACAAGCCAGGCACCGTCATCGCCAATTATTTGATTGACGAGGTGTTGGGCAGCGGCAGCTATGGAATCGCCTACCTCGCCCGTCACACCGGCACCGGGCAAAGCGTTGTCATGAAACAAGTGAAACCGAGCTTGCGCGGCTCGCCAAAGGGAGAGGCGATGCAGGCGTATGAGGCACGGGTTTTGCAATCGTTGTCCCATCCAGCTTTTCCCCGATTTCTCGACCATTTCACCTGGCAGCGTCAGCATTATTTGATAATGTCACACATGCGCGGGGAAACGCTAGAAACGCTGCTTTTCGAACGCAGCGCTGGCTTCACGGAGCGCGAAGCGGTCACGATGGTCAAGCGTATCGCGATGCTTGTCTTGCACTTGCACGAGAGACGAATTATCCATCGCGATGTGCGCATCCCGAACGTTTTGCTTGACGGTGACCGGTTGCAGCTGATCGATTTTGGCCTGGCTCGGTTTCTCGGAGACACTCCTGCCTACAGCGCTGATTCGCTCGACGACTATCCTGCGGAAAAACAGCTCAAACGTGCCGTCCACCCGCATAGCGATTTGTACGCACTGGGGCATTTTCTGCTGTTTTTGCTGTACTCCACCTATGAGGTAAAGGAAGGACAGGAGGAAAAGAGCTGGGAAGAGGAGCTTTCCTTATCTCCAGCGGTACGCGCTATCCTGCGCCGTCTCTTACAGCATGATCCACCTTATCAAAACATCGAGGAGTTAATTGACGCGCTGACGCTCTATTTACAGGGAAAAACGGTATCCTTTTGACGAGATACCGTTTCGGTTTCACTATTCGCAGATCGGTTGGTTTTTGGCTTGCTCGATTTTGGTTGCGAGCTCGCCCGCCTCACGGCTCAGCGTGCGCTTCTCCTGGCTTGACAGTTCCTCGCCGCCAACCTCCCCGTTTACGAGCACTTGTTCCTCATATAACCGGTCTTTCCGCATCGAAACGCTCCTTTCCCACCGTACAAATAAGTGTCAGAGCCTTACGCTCCTCTACCTACTTTGTTCGAAAGGGGCGTTTCTTATGTACGGTCGCCTGTTTTGGCGGCCGCGGGTCTTTCAATTCACCGAACGCCATTTCCTTTTCCACGATAGGAATCCCTGTTTTCTTGGAAAACTTCTCAATGATGAATCGCTCCTGCGGGGCGATGACCGAAAAGACTAGCCCGGCAGCCCCCATTCGGCCCGTTCGTCCGCTGCGGTGGACATAGGCGTCGGCATCCATTGCCGGCTCAAAATGGACGACGCATTCGACACCTTGGATATCCAATCCTCGGGCTGCGACATCGGTCGCAATCAGTACAGGAAATGCCTGCTTGCGGAAGTCCGTGAGCGTGCGGCTGCGATCCTCTTTGCTCGTGTCGCGATGGATCAAACGGCATTCCAGATGGTGGTACGCAAGCTTAGACTGGATTTCCTCGACTTTTTCCAACGTATTCACGAAGACGATCGTTGATTTTGCATTCACCAGACGAATCAGGCGGCGAAGCGTATCGGCCCGTTTGCGCGGCTCGCTGACCAAATAAAAATGGAGCACACTATATTTCGAATCCGGCCCGCTCGCTTGAATCAGTACCGGTTCTTTTTGCATCATCGATTTGATCGTCTCCACAACGACTGACGGGAGCGTGGCCGAGAAAAAGACACGCTGCGTATCGCGCATCACCCGCTTGCTGATTTGCTGTACGGCACGAGAAAAGCCCGAATCCAGCATCCGATCCGCTTCATCCACAACGAGCGTGCGGACCATGTGGACTTTGACTTTCCGCTGTTCCAGCAGTTCAATGAGTCGTCCCGGCGTCGCCACCAGGATCGATGGATTTTTTTTCAAACGGTCCAGCTGGCGCTTCACATCAACACCGCCGATGACGGAAGCCGCACCCAAGCCGAGCGCTCCTGCGTAAAGCTCTGCTTCCTTCGTAATCTGCATCACAAGCTCATGTGTCGGAGCAAGGATCAGTGCCTGGATTTCTTTGATGCTCGGATCAAGCTTCTCGCAAATCGGCAGCAAGTACGCCAATGTCTTGCCGGAGCCGGTTGGCGCTTCGGCAATGACGTCATTCCCGTCGAGAACGGCAGGGATGGCATTGGCTTGGATCGGGGTCGCTTCGATAAATTTGCGTTCAGCCAATTTATGTAATAATGGTTCGATTGTCAATAGTGACGAAAACGTTTGTGACACTGGTTGTCCTCCTACAGCATGGCATATCAACGGTTAGCTTACCATGTTTTGCCCGCAAAAGAAACCTTGCCCCACAATGAGCAAGGCGAAATCCATGATGGACTCCGCCGCTAAGCGCCTCTATTGATTCGTATCCAAACGCGTCTCAGTTCTCTCCTGCTTGTCATGACGGTCTTTTTCCGTACGCTGGTTGTTTGTTCCAGGCGGATTTTTGCGGTATTCCTCAACTTGGTTCTGGAATTCCTTGTCAAACTCTCTCACCTGCTCATCACCTCCTGCGCAGTATTCTCCCCTATTTTCCCTTTCTCATGCCGATGACCACCTCCTTTGATCACTGAAACTTTTTATCCGCTCATTCGTCAAAATAGATAGAGCAAAAAGTTTTTGATTGTGAAGAGGAGAGGACTCAAAAGCAAATATGACGCCAACACTCACTCGTACAGAACGACCGAAACGGTCGAAACGCCGGCGCTCCAATGTGATCCGCCTTCTACTGCGAAGCACTGCAATCTTATTCGTTATCGTTTTTGGCATGGCGCTGGGGAGCACGATTTTTCTCTTTACAACAGATGCTGGCGAAGAACTACGCGAATGGGCAGCAGGTACATTGCTCACGACACAGCATGACTATTGGGCGAAATATACGTTTCTCCCGGCTGCCAAGCTGGCAGAATTGAAAAACCAGATCCAAAATCCAACCGTCGTCAATTCCGCTCCTGTGGTAGCGATGCCACCTGAAATCGAAGCGGAGGAAAAGGCAAAGGAAGAAACGATTCCTGAAACAAAACCGCGAGAGCTGGTGGAAGTCGAGGATATCAACGTCAAGAGATCAGGTTATTTTTTCAAAGGAAAGATCATGTCGATCTCTGACCCGAATCGCGTGCACCTCGTCATGACCGATCGCAAGGATGGGCGCGGCGATCTGCTGGATGAATTTACGAAAAAGACCAATGCGATTGGGATCGTCAATGCGAGCGGCTTCAGCGACCCGGATGGATACGGGAGGGGATCAAAAGCATTCGGCCTCGTCATTCATGACGGCAAGATTTTGCAAAACTACAATGCAAAAGGTGGCGAAACCGCGCTCGCCCTGCTCTATGATGGCCGACTTGTCACCGGCAACTATACGGCAAAAGAGTTGATTGAGATGGGCGCGCGCGATGCCATGAGCTTCCGCCCGCAGCTGATCGTCAACGGCAAAAACATGTTTGCCGATCAAGCCGCAAAAAGCTGGGGCATTCAGCCGCGCACCGCTGTCGGGCAAAAGGCAGATGGCACCATCCTGTTCGTCGTGATCGACGGCCGCCAACCCGACCACTCCATCGGCGCCACGATGAAAGACCTCGCAGACCTTTTACAGGAGCGCGGTGTCGTCAACGCGATGGCAATGGACGGCGGTTCCAGCTCGATGATGCTGCACAATGGCGACGCCATTACCAAAACCTCATGTCCGTATTACCGCGGACGCTACCTGCCGAACGCATGGGCGGTGTTTTAACCAAGAAGGAACGTGGCTACAAACAGCCGCGTTCCTTTTTTTCTTGTGCAATTATCTTATTTAAATGAAGAAACACAGCAAAGCTGCTAACTCGCTCTGCTGTGTTTGTAATTGGCGTTTGCCTGTGAAACGCGCTTTAGGCGCGGATCGTCTCTTTTTCTTGCTGCTGAGCCCATTCTTCCACGTTCCAAACTTTCGTGACCCAGCTCTCATAAAATTCAGGTTCATGGCAGACGAGCAAGACAGTGCCTTTGAATTCCCGCAGCGCCCGCTGCAGTTCTTCCTTGGCGACGACATCCAAGTGGTTTGTCGGCTCATCGAACAGCAGGAAGTTGCTTTCGCGTTGCAGCAATTTGCAGAGGCGTACCTTCGCCTGCTCGCCCCCGGACAATGCGGCCATCGAACGGTTGATGTGCTCGTTCTTCAGTCCGCAGCGAGCCAAGGCACCGCGCACCTCATGGTTGTTCATATGCGGGAACTCGTTCCACACTTCATCGAGGGCGGTGACCGGCTTCGGTTTCACTTCCTGCTCGAAATAGGCCGGATAAAGGAAGTCTCCACGCTCCAGCTTACCGCCGAGCGGCTTCACGGCGCCCAGAATGGTCTTCAGCAAGGTCGATTTCCCGACCCCGTTCATCCCCACGATCGCAACCTTATCGCCGCGCTCAAGGCTCATGGAGAGCTTTGGCATCAAAGGATGCGAGTACCCGATCTCCAAATTTTCCGCCTCGAACACATAACGGCCGCTTGCACGCGATTCTTTGAACTGGAAGACAGGCTTCGCCGCTGTTTCCGGCTTATCCATCCGGTCAATTTTGTCCAGCTGCTTCTGACGGCTCTTGGCCCGGCCGCTGGTGGAAGCGCGCGCCTTGTTGCGAGCAATAAAGTCTTCCATCTTGTTGATTTCGTCCTGCTGCTTCTCGAATGCGTCCATATGCTGTGTGCGCTTCATTTCCGATTGCGCCAGGAACGATTCATAGTCACCTGTATAGCGCGTCAGCTTGGTGAACTCCAGATGATAGATCACGTTCACCACTTCATTCATGAAGGACGTGTCATGGGAGATCAGGACGAACGCGTACGGGTATTCTTTCAGGTAGTTTTTCAGCCAAACGATATGCTCTTCATCCAAATAGTTCGTCGGCTCGTCAAGCAGTAGCACAGTCGGCTTTTCCAAAAGCAGTTTCGCTAGCAATACTTTCGTCCGTTGTCCACCAGACAAAGCTGAGACGTCGCGATCCAGCCCGATGGCAGACAATCCAAGCGCGTTCGCGATCTCGTCCACCTTTGCGTCGATCAAATAAAAGCCGCTTGTCTCCAAGCGATCTTGGTTTTCACCCATTCGCTCCAGCAAGGCTTCCAGTTCTTCTGGAGTCGCGTCAGCCATTTGCTCGGCGATTTGCATATTTTCCTGCTCCAGTTCCAAGAGCGGCAAAAACGCATCTTTCAGCACGTCCCGAATGTTTTTGCCCGCTTGCAGCTTGGTATGCTGATCCAAATAGCCATATTCGATCTTGGGCATCCACTCGATCTTCCCCGAATCCGGGATTTGCTGACGGGTGATGATGCTCATCATCGTGGATTTGCCTGTTCCATTTGCCCCAACCAGGCCTACGTGCTCACCTGGCTGCAGACGAAACGACACATCTTTGAACAATGTGCGGTCTGCGAACCCGTGATTCAGATTTTCAACGATTAAGACACTCATGAAGTTCCTCCCCAATTCTTGCGCATATCCCTTTATTTTAGTAGATTCTGCTCAAAAAGAAAATGAGCTTTTTCAACCTTTCAAACCCGTTATTGCTTCGGTTTTTCCTGCGTCGTTTTTTGAGCCTTTTCCTCATCGCCCAATTCTTTGATCACTTTTTCATGCTCGGCCAAATCGGACGGGTTGTCCGCATACAGCAGATCGTATTTGGTGATCAGTGCCTCCACCTTTGCTTCCTCATTTTTCATGACCAGCATGACGATGTGGTGAGCGAAATCGTAGTATTCCAGACCGTTATCATTGCCGCGGTTTGGCTCCCCGTACACTTTTTTCACGTCGTCGAGGGTCAGTTTGCCTCCCTTCTCTTTTTTGGCCAATTCATCACGGGAAAAAACGACCCGTGAGGCGACAAGCGTCTTGTTTTTGTCATTGGTGAAAAAGAGTAGCGACGGCTTCGCCGCTTTTTTACCCGTTGCAACATCGATACCGAAAACGCCTGCGTATTCGGCAATCGGTTTGCTATTCGCACCACCGTTTGCCAGGTTGCTGCGGAACGGCGTTTCGTACAGACCTGCTTTACTCGGCTTACCATATGCTTTTTCAACGTCGACAAAGTTTGTTTTGCCCACGATCAAGCTGGGATTTATTGTTAACTCTTTAGTCAAATCAACCGATGGTGCAGGTTGGCTGGCGGCTGTATCCCCATTTTGGCAGCCGGCTGCGACGAGCAGCAAGCTCGCAGTCATTACCGCTGCAATCGTTTTTTTCCACATGCGATTTTTCTCTCCTCTCAAACTATACCTTTGTAAGAATACCAATTTTCCGCGCAAAGCACATCCCTGTTTTTCATGGAAAGCCTTGCGCATAGGATGCCGATTTCAATCCATACTAGTTCCTAAAGGAGCTGGTACAAATGGACTATGGAAAGCAACTCGACGAAAATCCGCATCAAACGTATAATAACGAATTTGAGCCGATCGAACAAACCGGCGAACCGATCCCCGGAAGCAAAAAAGTCAAGCAAGCAAACCATTCGCGTCAAATCCAGACCAGAGAAGGCTAGGGGGTTCTCCCTAGCCTATTGAATTGTCCCAATTTCCTTCGTAGAATGAAAGAAGCCTGTCCTCCAGAGAGGAGAAATGCAATGATTTCCATTCAGTTTTCTGTAAAAGACGATCTACGTCGCTTCGCCACCTCGACGATCTCCCCCTTGTACGAGATGGCTGCAAGCATCCATGCGCTAACGCTTTCCACTCCTAAGGAGCATCATCTCGCCTGGCTCAAAGAAACCCGTGACCTGCTCATTCGCGAACAACTGGAAGAAGAGTGGCTGTATTTCGCGCCTGTTTTTTCCGAAGTTGTGCCTGACATTTTGTCTCTGCCCTACATCGAGCGTTTTGTGACGATGGAAGAACTGTTTGAACATTTGGTCCATTTGTCACCACTTGAGTTCGCCCGTTCTGTATTGGCAGCCTTGCGTCAGGAAAACCGCCGGAACAAAGAGCTGATCTATCCGGTCGAACTGGATCTCAAGAAAGACCCGGACTTGGTCAAGAGCCGGCTCACGTTGTTTGTCTCTTCCTATTGGCACATCGTGTTTGAGCCCCAGTGGTCAGACATCGTACCACGGCTGTCGCGCGAGGTGGAGACGATCAACGCTTGTTTGCACAGCAATCGGCTTGGCGATTATCTCTCCTCGATCTCCAGTCAGATGGAGTATGATGAAGTCAGTCGGTCGATCTTGATCGCAGATGTCGAGGAAGTCTCGGCTTCCAATCCCATCCGCTCGATCGTCCTTCACCCGAGCTGGTTCGCGAGCAAGCCAGTAGAGTTTTCCAAGCAGCAAAACAAGATTCATATTATTTATCGTATTTCGCCATTAGATGCTGACTGCGAATAGTAGCAACAAGCTAACAAGTATACAAAAAAAACCTTGGAACCCAAGCACAGGTGTCCAAGGTCTTTTTGTTCAAAACGGGCACGCTTACCCTGCTACCTTAAATACAACCATGATGATGACAGCCAGACAGGAGAGCAGGCTGAAGGTAAACAGCTTTTGTGCTGCAGCAGTGTAGGACTCTCCGTTTTGCGCTTGCTGTTTCACGGTTTTTGCCGCTTTTGTTGCGATGCCGGCGAATGCGAGGATCGCCAAGAAAATCACCAATACTGTCAAAAGCCAGGTCGTGAAATGAAAGCCGTAGCGAGCGAAACCGGTAATAAGCGAAACGATCAGCACATATTGCGGAATGCGCAGCAATGTCGACGCAGTACCCGCACGTTTTACAGCCTCTTTTTTTCCGCTATTTTTGATTTTCATCGCTGTGAAAGGCACGATCAGCGCACAGATGATGACAACGAGTGCGGCTGTATCATGCAAAATACCCCAGATACCCATCATTACAACCCCTTTTTTAAAGCGTTACCATGATTATAGCGTGTCTGGTAGTACAACAAAAGAAGGGGAGGCCCCCTTCTTTTGTCTATTTTTTAAACTTTATTATTTATTTAATACGTGGATAGGGTGACCAAGTGCCAGCTCCGCTGCTTCCATGGTCAGCTCACCCAATGTCGGATGCGCATGGATGGTCAGCTCGATATCTTCGAGCGTCGCGCCCATTTCGATCGCCAATCCGATCTCTGCAATGATGTTGGAAGCTTCTGCACCGACGATTTGCGCGCCGAGCACAAGACCTGTCGCTTTGTCAGCAATCAGCTTCACGAAGCCTTCACCTGCATTGACGGACAGCGCGCGGCCGTTTGCTGCAAACGGGAAGCGGCCGACAACGTAATTGAGCCCTTTGTCTTTTGCTTCTTTTTCGCTGATTCCTACGCTCGCGATCTCCGGATCGGAGAATACAACTGCTGGGATCGCTTTGTAGTCGACTTTAGCCGCATGACCTGCGATCGCTTCAGCTGCTACTTTCCCTTCGTAGCTGGCTTTGTGCGCGAGTGCAGGACCTGCCACGATGTCACCGATCGCATATACGTTCGGGATGCTCGTTTGGCCTTTTTCGTCTACTTCAATGAGTCCGCGATCGGTCAGCTTCATACCGATGTCGCGTACGCCCAGCTCATCCGTGTTCGGACGGCGGCCGACTGTGACCAGCACGTATTCTGCTTCAACAGAAGTCGCTTCGCCTTTTACTTCCGCTTTCACGTTCACGCCGTTTTCGGTCTCTTCCATGCCTTGTGCCAATGCCTTGGTATGGATCGTCACGCCGAGTTTTTTCAAGCGGCGTTCTACCAGACGGATCATTTCCGGTTCAAAGCCTGGCAGGATTTGATCGGAGCCTTCGAGGATGGTTACTTGGGTACCGAAACGGGCAAATACGCTGCCCAGCTCGATGCCGATATAGCCACCGCCGATGACGACCATGCTTTTCGGAATTTCGTTCAATGCCAACGCTTCTGTCGAGGACAGCACGCGTTTGCCGAACGGGAATGCCGGCAGCTCGATCGGACGGGAACCCGTCGCGATGATGCAATGGTTGAATTTGTAGCGGTTCACGTCATAGCCGTGGAACACGCGCACTTCATTCTCGGAAACGAACAGGGCTTCCCCTGGAATCACTTGAATTTTGTTGCCTTTGAACAGCCCTGCTACGCCGCCTGTCAGTTGTTTCACGATGCCAGCTTTCCATTCTTGGACTTTGGCAAAGTCAACTTTTACGTTTTCCATGGTGATCCCCATGGATTCGGTATGCTTCGCATGATCGTATGTGTGGGATGCATGAATCATCGCTTTGGATGGAATGCATCCTACGTTCAGGCATACGCCGCCCAATTCTGCTTTTTCAACAACCGCCACGGTTTTGCCCAGCTGTGCCGCGCGAATCGCAGCCACGTATCCGCCAGGACCTGCACCGATGACGAGAACGTCCACTTCAGTGGTAAACTCTCCTACTACCATGATTCTTTATCCCTCCATGATCAGCAGCGTCGGATTTTCCAGGAGCTGCTTGATATAGTTGACAAAGCGTTGCGCCGGTTCGCCATCGACCAGACGGTGGTCAAAGCTGAGCGACAGATGAAGGATCGGAGCTACCGTGATTTCACCGTTTTTCACAACCGGTTTTTCGCTGATGCGGCCTACGCCCAAAATCGCAACTTCCGGATGGTTGATGATCGGCGTGAAGAACATACCGCCAGCCGAACCGATATTGGTGATGCTGAACGTGGAGCCTTTCAGCTCATCTGCAGTCGCTTTGCGGTCGCGCGCTTTTACCGCCAGCTCGCTGATTTCGGACGCGATGGCAAACATCGATTTGTGGTCAGCGCCTTTCACGACAGGAACGAGCAGACCCTCATCGGTGGATGCTGCGATACCGATGTTGTAGTATTTTTTATAGATGATTTCTTGTTTGTCATCATCGATGGAAGCATTCAGCTCAGGGAATTTTTTCAGCCCCGCAACAACTGCTTTTACGATGAAAGGCAAGTATGTCAGCTTGATGCCTTGTGCTTCTGCCAAGCCTTTCGCTTCTTTGCGCAGCGCAACCAAACCGGTCGCGTCCACTTCATCGAAGATAGTAACGTGTGGAGCGGTGTAAGCCGATTTGACCATTGCCTTGCTGATTGCTTTGCGCATGCCTTTGAGCGGTACGCGCTCTTCGAGACCGCCAGCTGCCGCAACAACTTGCGGAGCTGCTGCTGGAGCAGTTGCCGCAGCTTGTGGAGTTTCTGCAGCTACCGGAGCTACTGCTTCTACTGCCACGGCTTGCGGAGCATTCGTTGGTGCTGCCGCAGTTGCGCCGCCAGCAACGAAACGATCAACGTCGTCGCGCGTGATGCGGCCCAGTTTGCCTGTGCCAGGGATCACTGCCAATTCAACGCCTTTTTCACGCGCATATTTGCGAACGGATGGCGTAGCCAATGTATATTCACGTGCAACCGGTGCTGCTGCGACCGCTACTGCTGGTGCAGAAGCTGCTGCAGGTGTATCCAGCGGTTGGCTTGCGTTTTGATTGATTTGTGCGCCGATGTCGCAGCCTGGCTCGATGCCAGCTGGCTCAGCTGCTGCCTCTCCATGACCATGCACAGGCAGATTCGGAATTTCGCCTTCTGCTTCAAAGACAACCAAAACGTCGCCTACTACGCAAACAACGCCTTCGTCCACTTTCAGTTCAAGTATTTTCCCTTTTACGGGAGATGGAATTTCAACGACCGCTTTATCATTTTGCACTTCCAAAATGACTTGGTCCTCTTCCACCGCATCGCCTGGCTTCACATGCCACTTGACGATTTCTCCTTCGTGAATCCCCTCGCCGATATCCGGCAGTCTAAATTCAAAACGACTCACTGTCATTCCCTCCTAATTCGCGCTTTGTATCCGAGCAAGTCCTATCGTTGGGACCTTAAATTCCGAAAAGAAGGCGAAAACCACAAATGTTGTTTTTCGCCTCACTCTACTTTTACTTAAAAATCAAGAACTTGTGTCAGCGCGTCAATCACACGCTTCACGTCTGGCAGCCATGCATCTTCCGCTTGCGCAAAAGGATAAACGGTATCTGGTGAAGTCACGCGCAAAACAGGAGCTTCCAGGTGAAGGATCGCTTTTTCATTGATTTGTGCAATGACTTCAGCTGCAACACCGGAGGAGCGCTGTGCTTCTTGCACCACGATCGCACGGTTTGTCTTTTTCACGGATGCCAGAACTGTATCCATGTCCAATGGGTTGATCGTGCGCAGGTCGATGACCTCGACTTTTGTACCGCGAGCTTTTTCGATTTCTTCAGCAGCTTTCAGGCTGGTGTGTACCATTGCGCCGTAAGTGACGATGGTAACGTCGCTGCCTTCTTTTACAACGTTTGCTTTGCCGATTGGAATCGAGTAGTCACCCTCTGGCACTTCACCGCGGAAGGAACGGTACAGTTTCATATGCTCCAGGAAGATAACTGGATCGTTGTCACGGATTGCCGAAATCAGCAAGCCTTTTGCATCATAAGGAGTGGAAGGAATGACCACTTTTACGCCTGGTGTTTGCAGGAACAAGCCCTCGAGCGAGTCAGCATGCAGCTCAGGTGTTTTTACGCCGCCACCAAATGGGGAACGGAAAGTGATTGGGGACGTGAAACGTCCGCCGGAACGATAACGCATGCGCGCCGCTTGTGAAGCAACTGCGTCAAACGTCTCGAATACGAAACCGAAAAATTGGATTTCCGCTACAGGACGGAATCCGTTGACAGCAAGACCGACTGCCAAGCCGCCGATACCGGATTCAGCCAGCGGTGTATCGAACACGCGTTTTTCGCCGAATTCTTTTTGCAGGCCTTCGGTTGCGCGGAATACACCGCCGTTGTTCCCTACGTCTTCACCGAATACGAGAACTTTCTCGTCACGGGCAAGCTCAACGCGCATTGCGTCCGTGATTGCTTGAACCATCGTCATTTGTGCCATGGCTTATTTCGACTCCTTTGCCAGATATTCTGCCTTTTGTTCTTCCAGCGAAGGTGGCAGCGTTTCGAACATGACATCGATCAATTCGGATACTTTCATCTTTGGTGTTTCGTCCGCTTTTTTGATTGCGTCTGCAACCGCTTGTTTTGCTTCTTCAATAACAGCTTCTTCGTCTTTTTCGGACCAGAGGCCTTTGTTTTCGAGGAATTTGCGGAAACGAATCAATGGATCGCGCAGCTCCCACTCGGATTGCTCTTCACCTGTACGGTAGCGAGTTGGGTCGTCACCAGCCATTGTGTGCGGGCCATAGCGGTATGTCAGCGCTTCGATCAAAGTAGCGCCTTCGCCGTTGATACCGCGCTCTTTTGCGTCTTGCGTTGTTTTGATAACTGCCAGAACGTCCATACCGTCGATTTGTGCGCTAGCGATACCAGCCGCTTTCGCTTTGATCGCGATGCTTTCGGATGCCGTTTGCTTCGAGAATGGTACGGAAATCGCGTAACCGTTGTTTTGCGAGAAGAAGATGACCGGCAGCTTGTAAACGCCAGCATAGTTCATCCCTTCATAGAAATCACCTTGGGAGGTCGCGCCGTCACCAAAGTAGTTGATCGCTACTTGTTTTTCGCCGCGCAGTTTGTAGCCCATGGCAACGCCTGTCGCTTGGGTACATTGTGCAGCGATAATGATTTGCGGCATTAAAACGTTTACATCTTGTGGGATTTGTCCACCATGGATGTGTCCGCGGGAATACAGGAACGCTTGATACAAAGGCAAACCATGCCATACCATTTGCGGGATGTCGCGGTAGCTTGGCAGGACGAAGTCTTTTTTATCCAATGCGAACTCAGAACCGATCATTGTCGCTTCTTGACCTGCAACAGGAGCGTAGAAGCCCAGGCGTCCTTGGCGGTTCAAGCTGATCGCGCGTTGGTCCCATACGCGGGTAAAGACCATGCGGCGCATAACTTCGCGCAATTGGTCATCGGAAAGATTAGGCATCAGGTCAGGACGAACGACAGTACCGTCCGGTGCTAAAATTTGCAATGGTGTATTGTTGCCGGTTTGTTCTACAGCAGTTGAAACACTCATTGAATTCACCTCTTACTTAGTAATGGAATAGCGGAGGACTCACGCTAGGGTTGAGTCTGTTTCATAACACCCTGTTATACCTCAGAAACAGTTCTGTTACATCGTGTTACAACACTGATATTACAGGGTTTATTTCTTTTCTGTTCTGCTATATCATAATTTCTGTATCAGTTTTTTTCAAGTGCTTTTTTCCACTTTGTGCGTTTGTGAGGGATGAAACGATGTCGGATTATACAAAACGAACGATTGTAAAAGAAGAAGTGCCGAGTCAACATTTGCAAGGTACACGCTCGGTAAAAGTGTACTTACCTCCGGGCTATAATGAGCTTGTTTCCTATCCGGTTGTGTACTGCCAAGACGGCAGCGATTTCTTCACAATGGGCCGAATTGCCACCATCGCCACTGAATTGATTTTGGCAGAAGGCATGGAACCGTTTTTAATCGTGGGCGTATCGGTCGAGCGCAGCAAGCGCACCAGCGAATATTCGGCAACTGGTGCGCGCAATGAAGCGTACAAACGTTTTTTCGCTGAGGAGCTAATCCCCTTTATCGAAAGCCGTTATCCAGTGCAAAACCGAAAACGCGTCATCGCTGGTGATTCGCTCGGAGGAACGGTCAGCCTGCATTTGGCCCTGGACTATCCGGACCTGTTCCCACACGTACTTGCACTCTCCGGTGCCTTCCTGCAGCCTACGCTTGAGGCGCTTTGTTTAGAGTCTGACTTGTCCTGGCTCAACTTGTGGATGATCGTTGGACTGGAAGAGACAAGCGTCGAGACTCATATGGGCGACATCGATTTCGTCCATTGGAACAGACTTGCCAAAGACGCATTCGAACAAAAGAATGCCAGGCTCCATTACTGTGAAAAGCCTGGTGTTCACACGTGGGGATTTTGGCAAAAGGAGCTGCCGGACGGATTGCGCCATTTCTTCCCGACCGTTGGACTGTAGGCAGAACGAAACAGCTCTCGTGATTCAATCGAAGCCGTTGATTTCTCGGATGTCGGCATAGTTATAACGCCGCCCATCGGTGAGGGTAATCCCGTTTATGCCGGCATGCTCGATTTCGCCCGCCACTTGGTCTTCGTCGGAGAGCACGATCGTGACGATCTTGCTTTCCTCTGCCTGTAGGCTTTGACGTAACTTCGCTTTATCATTTGCGCTGAGCATCTAATTCCTCCTTGGTGAAGTCGATTTTTTGCATAGAAATAGTATTTCATCAAACAGAAATGAATAAACGGGAGATGTTCCCTTCCCTCGCGTATCGGCCGCGCAAAAAATGAAAAGACCTCATCAGCGTCCACTTGAACGCCGCGAGGTCTTTTAGCCTTGTGCTTTATGAAGTTTCTACTATCATTTCGTATGAATCGACAATACCGACGACAACGGCGTCCACCGGCGTCACCTTCTGGTCAAACAGGATGCGCGCCGGACTTCCCTGTGCGACGATCACACGCTCTCCGACGCCTGCTCCGATTCGGTCAGCAGCGACCACAACATTGTTTATCGCCCGATCGTTCGCATCAAAGGGCTGCACTAGCAAGAGCTTCAAATTTTCCATACCCGTTTCTTTTTGCGTAGACCAGACACTGCCGATCACTTTTCCCATAAACATCCGGCTCACCCTTTGTCTTTGATCTGCAGCGTAATGCCCTTCTCTTTCATCGCATCGTAGGCGAGCGGTGCAATGATCGTGCCCGAATCCACCCAAATCGTCCCACCAGCCACGCCTGTGCAGCGATTAATCCAATCAGCCGTCAGCAGCTTGCCTTCGAAAAGATGGTCAGCATCCTCCGTAGCAAACTCCTCCATTCCGGCTGTTTCCGTGTGAGCCTTCGTTTTCAGCTTGCGCACCGCATAATCAGCCAGCGATCGTTGTGGGGCGAAATCGACACCTAGCGCCTTCATACATTCCACGTGGCGTGCGAACAGCTCACGGTACGACTTTGGCAGTTCCACCGTTTGCAAGGTGCGGCGGTCAGCCCTTTTGATCCCTGCCACGTCCTCACCAACAATGACCGGCTTATCCAGCACAAGCGCAGCGAACGCAATTTCCGCTTTGATTGTCCCCTTTAATCCGGATGCAATCCGCGCTGCATTGTCCAGATCGATCTCTGGGATGATGATCGCATCGTACTCTTTCGGCAATTCCAGCGGCGCTGGCGCATATTCGTCCATGGCGATCACTTTGCCTGCACCGCCGCATTCAACTCGGCTCATGCCGAGCCACGATGAGGTTTCCCCGTCCAAAAAGAGCATATCATAGCAGATCTGCTGATTGGCAAGCGTGATGAATAGATCGTGATGTGCCTCATGTGCGGTGCTGTCACAAAAGATAAACAGGACACGCTGTTTGACTTTTTCTTCGATATGCACGGATTGAAGCATTTCTTTGGCTAACGATTCGATCAGTGCCCGTATGTCCACCGCCATCACCTCGCTAACCCGCGGGTCAACCGTCCGTTGACGCCCGCAACGGATACCGTGTCACCCGTTCGCAAATTCGCAGCATTGGCCTCGTCGAGATCAATATGAAAATCGAGCCGATATTGAGGACTGACGCGCACGGCCACCTCAGGGAACAAAACCGGGCGTTCCCCACCCGTGAGTAGCATGAGGTGATCGCCGTGCTGCACGCCGAATGTCGATGCGTCATCGGTTGACATGTGCACATGGCATTTCGCAATGATCACGCCTTGCTCCAATACGACGCACCCTTTAGGACCGATGACCGCTACGCCCGGTGTCCCATCGATAGCGCCGGAGAGGCGGACGGGTGGATGGATGCCGAGTGTAAACCCGTCGGTGCGTGAAATTTCTACTTGTGTCGCTCCGCGTGAAGGACCTAGGATGCGAACGTTCGAAATCGTCCCTTTTGCTCCTACCAATGTCACTTGTTCGTTTGCGGCAAATTGTCCTGGTTGCGACAGCGGGCGCAGTTGCGTCAGCATATACCCTTGGCCGAAGAGCTGCTCCACATGCTCTTGGCTCAAATGAATGTGCCTGTTCGACACGCCCGCTACGATGGACAGACTTTGTTCCGCAAAATTGCACTCCTCCGAAACTCCTTTCTGCTCGAGCGGTTTCACCGAAATCCCTCTCCCTTTTAAAAAGTCAGCCGCCGCCGGAGTCAGTTTCTCTTCTTTTGCAAGTGGAAAGGGGTTGGGTATGCCCCTTTTCCACATGGCCCGCAGCGTCCCTTCAGTAATCACCGCCATCGGCAGTCATCCTAGCCTTCCAGCTTGGGCAAGATCAATTCAATGTCTGAATGAGGACGTGGGATCACATGAACCGAGACGAGCTCTCCCACTTTTTCTGCCGCAGCCGCACCCGAATCAGTTGCCGCTTTCACTGCACCCACATCCCCTCGCACCATGACGGTCACCAACCCACCGCCAACGTGCACTTTGCCAATTAGATGGACGTTCGCTGCCTTGACCATCGCATCCGCCGCTTCAATTGCACCTACCAACCCTTTCGTTTCCACCATACCGAGTGCTCCCATTTCTCCTGCCATTTTTACTTCCTCCCTCACTATTTTTCATGTATTGTTCGTTACCGATTTAGCCTTTCAGCTCCACAAGTACGGAGCGAATCAGCTCTTTTAACTCATCTTTGCTGAATAGCTGTGCTGATTGTGCGTGGGAAACCGCCTCTGTGACCACTTGCTCTGTAGCCACTTGCGGAACTTCCATTTCTTTTATGCCGTAAGCGACACGCTTTGTATTGAACAAATGTTGCGGCCCGATGTTATCGGACGTGATATTGCCACCTAACGCTCCACAGCCGAGGGTCAGCGACGGAAGAATACCCGTAGTTGCGCCAATTCCCCCAAAGGTAGTACCAGCGTTCACGACAATGCGGGAAGCAGGTTTATTTCGGCAAAACGACTCCACAACTGCTTCGGACTCCGCATGTATGCCGAGCGTGTGGCCAAGACCGCCAAACTGCAGCAACGTGGTGCACAGCTCTTCGGCCTCCTGCTGGTCTTTGGCTGTGTACATCGCGAGAACCGGGGCCAGCTTTTCGAACGAGAACGGATAGGTTTTACCGACGCCGTCCTCTTCCGCAATCAAAACTTTCGTGCCAGCCTCGACGATGATCCCTGCGATGTCCGCGATGGCTTGAGGCGATTTGCCAACCAGCGCGGCAGACAGTCCGCCATTTGAGACAAGAGAGTCACCCACCCGTTTCTTTTCATGATCATCCAAAAAAGCCGCCCCTTGCCGTTTGAATTCCGCGATCACTTTATGCCGGATCCTTTGATCAACGATGAGAGCCTGCTCGGAAGCGCAGATCGTCCCATTGTCGAAAGTTTTGCTTTGGATAATGCGACGAACTGCAGCTGGAATGTCTGCGCTTTCGTGCAAATATACCGGAACATTGCCGGGTCCCACTCCATAAGCAGGCTTGCCAGAGGAATACGCCGCCTTGACCATTTGTGCGCCGCCTGTTGCTAATATCAGTCTTGTGATCCGATGGCTCATCAGCTCGTTGGTCGCTGCCAATGTCGGTTTTTCCACGCAGCCGATCGCCCCTTTTGGTGCACCGGCCCTTTCTGCCGCAGCCTGCATAACTCGCGCCGCCTCTAACGTGCAACGCGCAGCATTCGGATGTGGACTGAAAACGATGGCATTGCCCGCCTTGAGCGCGATCAGCGCCTTGTAAATCACCGTAGAGGTCGGATTCGTCGACGGAATGATCGCCGCAATGACACCAAATGGCTGTGCAATCTCCCACACTTTTTTATGGGCGTCCTTATGAATCGTGCCGACTGTTTTCATCTCTTTGATCGCGGCATACACATCGCGAGCCGCAAACATGTTTTTGGCGGTTTTATCGGGCACATTGCCAAATCCCGTCTCTTCCACCGCAAGTGCGGCCAGTCGCGCGGCCGCTTCCCCCGCCGCTTGCGCCATGCTCTTCACAATGGAGTCGATCTGTTCCTGGCTATACAATGCCAGCTCGCGCGCCGCGGCATCTGCTTGGTCCAACGCATCGCGCACCTCTTGAATTGATTGCAGATCCGTATCAATCATCACGCTTCATCTTCACCTCGTTTCTCTTGTCCTGTTGCCTCCAGCAATGGCGGCTGCGGTTTTTTCTTCGCCTGTGCCTGTTTGCTTGCGACAGTTGGGGCTGATTTACTCTCCAGCCGTTTGATCAGTTGCTGGACGCTCTGATCCGGGCGGGCGATCACGTGCGAATGGCGCAAACGCCCCACCCGCATCGCCGCAGCCTCACCTGTCGCGACAGCTGCCTGTACGGCAGCGACGTCGCCGATGATGTAGATCGTCACGATGCCCGCGTCTGCTTGCTGATACGTAATGATTTGCACATCGGCCGCCTTCGCAGCCGCATCGGCAGCTGCAATTAGAGCAGGAAATCCGATCGTCTCGATCATGCCCAATGCTTTTGCTTCACTCACTTCCGATCACCCTCACGCGATTTGCTGTTAGTTCCTTGCCGTTATTGCGCAACGATCCAATTGATGTCGCGGTCTTCCAGCTCCTGCTTCCAGTCCTTCGGGGCACACACGCCGCTGATGATGATGTCGATCTCTTTCAGGTCGCAAATTTTGTAAAACGTGCCCAAACCGATTTTCGATTGGTCTGTCATGACGATGCTCGTTTTGGCGTTATCGATGTACGTTTTCACAACCAACGCCTTCTCGACGTCATAGCTGGTGATGCCCTGCCGCATCGAGATGCCGTCGATGGACAGGAACGCTTTGTCGATATGAAAATTTTCAATCATGTTTACGGACAATGCACCTGACGTGCGCAAATGCTTGGGCTGGACCTTGCCGCCGATAAAGTATAGCTCGCCCGTCAAAAGCCCTTTGTTTTGATAGTCCATTAACAGCGAGAGCGCGGGAAAAGAACCAGTCAGGATCGTCACATTTTGCTTGTGGATCAAATACGGGATGATTTGCTGTGTCGTCGTCCCGTCATCGATAACGATCACGTCATTGTTTTGCACCAGGAGGGAAGCGGCCTGGCCAATAAGCTGCTTCTCCTCCGCATACAGCACTTCCCGTTTTAAGTGCGAGGGCTCTTCGCGATCGTAGTTGATTTTGATCGCGCCACCATAGACGCGTTTAAGCCGCTGCTCCCCCTCAAGCTCCTCCAAATACCGCCTAATTGTTTCGGACGATACTTGCAGCTTTTCAACCAGCTCATTCGTCCGTACTTTCCCGGCGAAATTTAAAATATTGAGAATGATTTCCTTGCGCTCTTCTCCGATCAATGACACGGATTCGCCCCCTTGCTTCGATCGGCTAGTCCGCGAGCTCTTGCACCTCTTCATGGATGAAAATCTGCCGCTTTTCCAGCTCCCGGAATACTACTGTTGGGTCGAACGCCTCTTCCGGCGTGATAACACCCGTCGCGTTCACTTGTCCGCGCGCGATCATTTCCGTCGCGATCGCCATCGGGATGCCGACATTGCGCGTGTAAGCCCGCAATCCTTCCCATCCCGGCTGTGAGCCATCGGAGCGCGGATGAGTGTGGTACAAGGAGTGCATCACGTTTTTGCCACCTCTCTTCCCCGTTACTTCCACATGTAAGGAATAGCCGTACAGCTCTGTCTCGCGGCCTTCCTTCGAGTTGTAGAGATAATCGGCGATGCAATCGAGCACACCGACCTCCTGACCGTTCACTGAGAATTTGTCATTGCGCATGAAACCCCAGTCGTACAGCGCTTTAACCAATTGCATATTTTTCATCGGCCACGTTCCGCGCACCTCGATCAGCTTGACACCTTTCTCGCTCAATGCTTTCGCAAGCGTCTTTGTCTCCGCATGCGGAATGATGTACTGCACGGTCTTACCGTATGGTTCAGGCAAGTTGATTTCGCGCGGGCGTGCAAAGGGCGGCACTTGGACGAATTCACCGTTTTCGAACACGATCCGTCCAGGCAAGTTCGGGTCATATTCATACGTGGTCGTCTCCGCGATGGATTTGGAAAATGCAATCGGCCGAAACGCACCGTGACTGACCCGTACTTCGTCAACCTCATCCAACTGATTCGCGGCATGCATCGCCATCATCTGCGTCACCCCTGGTGTCATGCCAAACCCAGGCAAGCATGTTTTGCCGTTTTTCCGAAAGATTGGATCGAACTCATCTTCAGCCCCGAATCCGTTCAAATTGATCCCGTGGCACCCGGCTTCCGCAATGCAAGCGGTTGACAACCCGTTCAAGGTGATCGTCGTTCCATCCATAACAATGTCGTAGCCGCGCATTTGATTAACCGTCGCTTCATGGTCCCTCACGTTGACTTTGACAAAATCGACCCGCGGATCATTCAATTGTTCGACCAGCTTGATGCCCACTTCTTCGTTGAAATCGCCAATCGTAATTTTCTCGAATTGGGAATGCAAGACGAGATCGAGCACGGATTCTCTGCAGATGTTGCCGGCACCACCCAAGCAAAACACTTTCATTTCGAATCCTCCCTTTTGGTTCAAGCATGTAACATGCACAGAAAAGTGAATTCATTGCACATACAACACATTGTTTGAGTTGTTTTTCCTTGGTTTATTTGGCAAAAAAACGCGGTTACAACCAGAACCGATTTCGTTCGATCGCTTTCACCAGTCGTTCCATATCTTCCGGAAAGACGTGGCCAATGTTTCCGATGCGGAACGTATCCGCTGCCGAAATTTTGCCAGGGTAGATGACGAAGCCTTCTTTTTTCAACCGTTCATAAAACCCCGCAAACGTAAAGGCACTCTCTTCTGGATAGTAAAAGGACGTAATGATTGGCGACTGATGATCGCGTGTAAGCAGTGTACGGAAACCGATTTGCTCCATCCCTTCGACCAGTGTGCGCTGACTTGTGAGGTAGCGATCAGCTCTCGCACTAACTCCGCCTTCTTCCTCAAGCTCCAGCATGGCTTGGTAAAAGGCACGCACCACATGCGTCGGGGACGTATAACGCCATTTTCCTTGTTGGTCTTCCATCGCCTGCCATTGGTCGACGAGATCGAGCGAAAGCGACCGCGCCTGCCCTTTGCATTTGATCAGTTCCTCCTCTTTTGCGAGCACAAAGCCGAAACCTGGTACACCCTGGATGCACTTGTTCGCGCTGCTGATGAGGAAATCGATTTGCAGTGCCGCGATGTCCATTTCCACACCGCCGAAGCTGCTCATGGCGTCCACGATAAAAACTTTTCCATACTCCTTGGCAATTTTGCCTACTTCTGCAATCGGGTTGAGCATACCGGTGGTTGTTTCGCAATGAACGACGGCAACGTGTGTAATCGATGGGTCGCTTTTCAGCAGCGTATCGAGTTTCTCCGGTTCGGCTGGCGAGATTTCCCCAAAGTCGAGCACGACATTAGCAATATTCAGTACATTCGCCATTTGCACGATTCGGTTTCCGTATGCGCCGTTGGTCAAGATGGCGAGCTTGCCGTCCCGCGGCACCACGGTTCCAATCACCGCTTCCACGGAAAAGCTGCCGCTCCCTTGCATCAGGACAGATGTGTAGCCTTCCGGGTTCTCTGCTGAGATTCCCACAAGCTTGTGGCGGATTGACTGAACTAGCTCGTTGTAATCCCGATCCCACGTGCACCAGTCACGCAGCATGGCAGCCTTTACACCTTTTGTGGTCGAAAGCGGTCCTGGCGTTAACAGTAAATACGGATTGTCCGGCAATGTGTTTTGATCAAATGTCATCGTTATCTCTCCCCCTGTGCGAGTCGCAAATTGATTTTAGGAATCACTTTGTCCAAATCGCCAATCGTGTCGATGATGTAATCCGCACCGGCAGCCTTGAACTTTTTGGCGACTGCCTCCATACGGTCCGCGAGCTCATCCGGGTCGCATACTGCCACTTCCTGCTCGTTCATCCCGAGCTCACTGCTACCTTTCAATATCCCGACGGACCAAGCACCAGCACTTACCCCCTCCTTGATGTCGCTTAATGTGTCGCCGACCTTGATGACATGCTTCATCGGATAGACTCCCAGGTTGATCGCGTTTTGATAGCACATCCACGGATACGGCCGCCCCTGCGGCATTTCTGTCGGCGTCACCATCGAGTCCGGTGCATAGCCGCGCTTTTTCGCTTCCGGCGCCACGACAGCCATCATCTCTTTCGTGTAACCGGTTGTCGAACCGATCTTGATCCCATCACGTCTCAATCTCTCGACCAGCTCCAGCACACCCGGAATCGGCGTACAATAGTTTTTCAGAATGGAGAAGAGCATCGGCTCGAAATCCGCGTACAGCATATCCACATCTTTTTCCGTCGGTGTCCTGCCATATTTCTCCTTCCATAGATTGGCGATGCGCTCCATTTTCAGCATCGTGTCAATGTGATCCCACTTTAAAAGTCCCATTGGTGCGCGTGCCTCTTCGTGCAGCACCTCGATGCCGCGTTTGCGAAACACTTCAATGAACACATCCAAGGGAGCGAAACAACCGTAATCGACGGTTGTTCCCGCCCAGTCAAAAATGACAGCTTTGATCATGATTTCCTCCCCTACCTTATCTGGTTTGCCATGCCTCGACACGCTTGCGCAATCGCTTGGTGACGAATTCGTAGACGATGCGGATCAAGATGTTCGTCAATACGATCAGCACGGACATCGCTGCGGCTGGCGCAACATCCCCGGCATCGTCCATATTGACGATCGCCACCGAGGCCAGCTTGAAATCGGCAGAATACAGGAAGACGACTGCCGAGATCGTGACCATCGAGTTGATGAAATAATAGACCGCAATTTCCAATATGGTTGGCAGCGACATCGGCACGGTCACGCGGAAAAACGTCTTGTAAAACGGGACCCCCATCGATTCGGAAGCCATCTCAAATTCACGGTCTAGTTTTTTCAAAGCCGATGTCGCGGAGATGAACGGTACAGCGTAAAAGTGAATGACATTCGCTAAAATGAGGATTGCGATTGTCCCATACATCCAGTTCAACGGATTATCCGGGTTGTTGAAGTAAAAAATGTAAGCCAAACCGATCACCAGTCCCGGCAATGCGAGCGGCAAAATGGAGAGAAAATAACCGATCATCCGCACACCCTTGAGATAGCGGGACTTCTCGATCAGGTAGGCATACAGGAATGTAATGATCGTACCTGCCACCGCCGAGTAAAAAGAGACGGTCAAGCTGTTCCAAAACGGCTCCAAACCTTCACCCGCAACGTTGGAAAAATCAAAGTGCATGAACGAGAGCGACAGGTCATAGGGCCATACTTTCACCATGGAAGCGAAGACAACGGTGATAAGCAGAATGAAGATTGCCGCTGAAATAACGGTGCAATAGGCGAAATACAAGTTGTCCCGCCACGATTGCGGCACGATTTTGTACGGCGTTGATTTGGCCGTGATGGCCGCGCTCTGTTTTCGTTCAACAATGCGGTCTACGATGAAGGCCAGGATGGCCGGCAGGATCAAAATGAGTCCAACGGTCGCGCCCATCGATAGATTTTGCTGTCCGATGACGTGCTTGTATACATCGGTTGCCAGCACATTGTACTGCCCGCCCACCACTTTCGGGGCGCCAAAATCCGTGAAGCTCATGCTAAAGCAGACGAAAACTGCGCTTACGAGCCCATACTTGACATTCGGTAACGTGACGGTCAAAAATTTGCGCGTTTTCCCAGCACCAAGCGTCTCGGCTGCTTCATATAAATTGTAGTCTGCGAACATCAGCGAGGCGGCGAGGATTAAATAGGCTTGCGGGAATGTATAGATGACCTCCGAGATGATGATCCCGACAGGACCGTACAGCTCGATCTGGATGCCATGCTCAAACAATCCGAAAAATCCTTTTGTAATCAGCCCCTGATTGCCGAACAAATAGGTGAGGGCGATCCCGTGCATCATCGTCGGTGAAAACAAGGGAAGGAGCGCCACATACCGGAAAAACACTTTCCCTTTCATGTTCGATCGCGTCAGTGCGTATGCGTACAAAAAGGCGAGCGAGACGGAAATCAGTGTCGTAACAACCGAGATGTACAGCGTGTTGGTAAACGAGAGCGAAAGCGCTGGGGTGGAGAAATAACGGATGAGATTGGTAAACCCGATATAGTTGCCCTGACTGTCCACGAACACTTTGCTGAACAAATCGCCCAATGGCAGCATCACGCTGATAAACAGGCTCACGACCATCGCGGCGATCAAAATCTTTTGGAGCCATTCATCCCGCCCCATTTTCTGACGGACGACTCTAGTCGAAAACATCGCATCACCCCCTCGTCACTTTGCCATTTTCGCTTGGTCAAACGAAATCAGGCGCTCCATCGGCAGTTCGAGCCAAACCGGTTTGTTTTTGGACAAACGCAGGCGTGTTGCTTGGTGCACGGGCAAATCAATCGTCATGAACGATTCTGCAAGTTCCCCCGCATCAGAGCGCAGCTGAAGCAGCACGCGATAGATCGAGCCTCTGAATTCCATGTCTCTGACAATCGCTCTGATCCCATACCCTTCGTCGTCGTTTTGCTGCTCCACAACGTGGACGTTTTCCGGACGGATCGCCAGCAGTCCATTTTGCTCCTGCTGCAGTCCGGCAAAGTGGTTCGGTTCAAAAAAATTGATCGCACCGATGAAATCAGCGACAAATGGCGAGTTTGGTCGATCATACACTTCCTGCGGTGACCCCACCTGCACGACTTCCGCATTGTTCATGACGACGATTTTGTCCGCCATCGTCAGCGCTTCGTCTTGATCGTGCGTGACCATGATCGTCGTGATCCCGATTTTTTCGTGCAGGTTACGGATTTCCCGCCGCAGCTTCAGCCGAACTTTGGCATCGAGCGCGGACAGCGGTTCGTCCAGCAGCAAGAAATCAGGTGACAGTGCGATCGCCCTCGCCAAGGCGATACGCTGCTGCTGTCCACCGGAGAGCTGGGATGGATACTTGTCACGAATGTGAGTCAAATCGATCAGCCCCAGCACTTCGCTTACTTTATCCGCAATCTCCTTTTTGGTCATTTTTTTTGCTTTCAGTCCGTAAGCGATGTTTTGGGCGGCGGTCAAATTCGGAAATAAGGCGTACGATTGGAACATCATGCCAAAGTTCCGTTTGGCCGGAGGCAAAGAGGTGATCTCTTTGCCATTGACCATGATCCGTCCGGTGTTCGGCTGTTCCAGTCCGGCGATGATCCGAAGCAGTGTCGTTTTGCCACAGCCGCTCGGCCCGAGCAAGCAGACAAATTCATTCTTCTCCATAGAGATGTTGATATTGTGTAACGCCGTAAACTTTCCAAATGTTTTGGAAATTCCTTGGATGGAGAAATATGACTGTCTCATGATTTTTTGACCTCCTCCTCTCTTGCGTTGGTGCGCATGACCTTCTTCTAGTTTTTTGGCTCGCTCTTGGTGCTGAAGCGCTTATCCCACTCAGCAAGCCATTTGTCACGCTCGGTCGCGCTCTTGTTCAGATCGTTCTTCATCAGCTGCTTCAAAGGATCGGCTGGATAGCCTTCCGGATAAACTTGATTAGGGTTTGCTACAGCCAGGATTGCGAAATTTTTGCCATACTCCTTCATAGCATCATCCGAGATGGCCCAATCGAGGAACGTTTTGGCCTCTGGCTTGATCTCTTTTTTCTTCACCAATGCGTTCGATTCCGGGTCCCAACCAGAGCCTTCTTTCGGGAAGACGACTTCTACCGGAGCACCTTTTTTCTTCTCCGTCACACCGCGATAGCCAAAGGAGATGCCGATCGGATACTCGCCCGCTGCAGCCATTTTCGCTGGCTTGGAGCCCGAGTGAGTATAGATGCCGATGTTATCATGCAGCTTGCTCATGTAATCCCAGCCTTGCTCTTCACCAAACAGCTGCAGGAAAGCGGCGATGGTGAAAAATCCAGTGCCGGATGACGAAGGATTCGGCATGACGATCAACCCTTTGTACTCGGGCTTGATCAAATCGGCGTAGGATTGCGGAATGGGAAGGTTGCGCTTCTCCAGCTCGACTTTGTTGACGACGAAAGCGGTTTCATATACATCGATCCCTACCCAATGCGCCGGCTCTTTATCATCTTTAAACTGTGGCGACACTCGCTCTACCCCTTTTGGTGAATAAGGTTCCAGCATGCCGTTATGGTCGGCGACCAACAAGCTGGAGGCGGAGACACCCCAGACCACGTCTGCTTGTGGATTATCTTTTTCCGCTAACAATTTTGCTGTGATGACACCCGTTGAATCGCGAACGATATTGACTTTGATATCGGCATTGGTCTTCTTGAACGATTCCAGATACGCTTTGATCTGATCGTCTTCCAATGCGGTATAGACCGTGATTTCTTTCGAACCGCCGGATTGCGAGGGATTTGTTTGTGACGTTTCCGTACTCTTGCCTCCGCCGCAACCGCTCAAAACCGTAATGGTCAAAGCAGTCAAAGCCAATGGATGCCACCATTTTTTCATCTTATTGCCCCCTTTTGGATGGAATTGCTTTTTTCTTTTTCCAAATTCGCTTGAATTCCCTTTGCTTCCTTCTCATTCCCTTTTGTTTCAGCAATCTCCTTGTTTTTTCTTGGTATTTTCCAAACCACACTCCATTCTTTATACAATTCCACAAAAAATCATTGTTTTTTGCTTTTTTTAGTTGATTTTACTTTGGTTGTGATTATTATATAATTAATTGAGCAAAAATTTCAAATATTTTTTATCTAAATTTTTAACAAAATGAGGTGTTGCCATGGAATACTTGACCCTGATGTATGAACAGCACGTGATCGCCAATTTGGAGATGTATTTACGGGTCTTGATCAGTGCGGTTCTCGGCCTGTTTATCGGCTGGGACCGATCGTTCCGGCACAAGCCTGCCGGGCTCAAAACGTATACGTACGTGTCGGTTGCATGCACCCTGATCACGCTTGTCTCCATTTATTCCGCCAAAGTGTATGCCATGCCGAACGTCGGGACGCAGATGGACCCAATGCGGCTTGCAGCTCAAATCGTGACAGGACTGGGCTTCCTCGGCGCCGGTGTCATTCTGAAGGACGGTCTGCAAGTGAAAGGTTTGACCTCGGCGGCGATGATCTTTTTTGCAGGCGGGGTTGGAATCGGGATTGGTGCAGGGTTTTATGGCATCGTCATTTTTTCCGTGCTGGTCACATTTTTGTGCGCGCGCTTCAGTTCCCGTTTTGAAGAAAAATCGCTTCGCCGAACCGCTGAGCATCCGCATGCTCACACGGCTCACGAAGCGTTTCACGAAACTCATTCCTATAAAGAGCATGGTTGATTGAGATGCGATGATGGGAGCTTGCAGTGATATGGGCATGAAAAAAAGGAGGGCTCATCCCCTCCTTTTTCCCATTTTCATCCTAGCAGTCGCTGCGGATTCAGCCCTTCCAAAGCGGCTGGAACAAACAGACCGTCCTTGCGTATCAACACATCGTCAAACCAGATTTCCCCACCGCCATACTCGGGACGCTGAATGGAGACCAAATCCCAGTGAACCCTGCTGCGATTGCCATTGTCGGCTTTTTCGTACGCCCTTCCCGGTGTCAAATGGAAGCTTCCCGCGATTTTTTCGTCGAACAGTGTATCACCCATCGGATGAAGAATTCCTGGGTGAAACCCGATGGCGAACTCGCCGATATAGCGAGCGCCCTCATCCGTGTCGAGAATGTTGTTCAGTTTTTCCGTATGGTTCGCTGTCGCCTCTACGATTTTTCCACCCTGGAACTGCAACTGAATATGCTCAAATGCATGGCCCTTGTACACGCTCCCGATGTTGTAGGAAATCGTGCCATTGATCGAGTCGCGCACTGGCGCCGTATACACCTCGCCATCGGGAATGTTGCGTTTTCCCGCCGCGATGACCGCTCCAATCCCTTTTATGGAAAAACTCACATCCGTACCCGGTCCGACGATTCGTACCCGATCGGTTCGCTGCATCCAATCGTATAAAGGTACAGCTGCATCGTGCATCCGTTTATAGTCAAACGCGCATACATCAAAGTAAAACTCTTCAAACTCCTCGGTTGGCATTTTCGCTTTTTGGGCCAATGCTGTGTTCGGGTAGTTAAGCCGCACACCCTTTACCCGATTATCAATGTGCTCAGCAATCGACTGAAACGCCGATACATAAAGTCGGTATTTCACCTCCGGCACGCGGCTAAGCTCGCTGTCGTTTTGCTCGCCATGAATCCCGATATAGCCATCCATCTCATTCCACATCTGTTCTTCCCATTGCGCAAGCTGATTGGCTTGCGTGGCGCTAACACCTTTCAACCATTCGCTTTGCAGTTGCTGCCGCTGAAGACGAACATAAGGAAAAGCTCCTTTTGCATACAGCTTGCGCACCAGTTCGCGAGCAAGCGGCTCCCCTTCGTCAGTCACCGCGATCATGATCCGTTCTTCCGGCTGCACATCCAGACTGTAGGAAACGATATTTTCTGCAATTTTTGCAAGACGGTGATCTTTCATGTTCATTCACTCCTCGTTCTTGTCGCTATCGATCGTAACAGCTCAAGATCAGAGGAAAATCAGAGGAAGTAAAAAAGTTTAACTAGTTAGCCATTCCTGACAATAATAAAAAAAGTCTCCACATTACTAATCCGTAATGCAAAGACTTTGATCTTTTATGTATGGTGCGGTCGAGAGGACTTGAACCTCCACGGTGTTGCCACCACTAGAACCTGAATCTAGCGCGTCTGCCAATTCCGCCACGACCGCAAACATGGTGCCGGCGATAGGACTTGAACCCACAACCCCCTGATTACAAGTCAGGTGCTCTACCAATTGAGCTACACCGGCAAATAGTTATGGCGGATGGGGTGGGATTTGAACCCACGAGACGAGTTACCCCCGTCTACACGATTTCCAATCGTGCTCCTTCGGCCACTCGGACACCCATCCAGCTTGTACAATTTCATCGCTCTTTCTTGGCGACAAGAATGAGTATACTACGAAAAGTTATCCAAAGCAATACCATTTTTAGACTTAATGAACATAGATTGTGAGCGGTTCGGGCATACTACTCCCAAAGGAGGGATTCCGATGGACCCGAACCGTCATCTGGATGAAACGGAATCAATGCTCGCAGATCTTTACGAGATGTACTATCCTCCACGCGACGAGGAAATGTATCACGAAATGGACTTGCTGAACTGGGTGGAGTGGAATGGCTATTTGTGACAAATAAACAGAAGCTCATTCCCTTGATCGATTGGCTGTCCAGCGTAACCACCGTATTCCGCTTCGATGGTGAAGCCGGCATCGCGCAGCAGCGTGCGGAGGTCATCCCCCTCATAATAACGCAAACGCAGCTTGTCGCGATGCTCCTTCACCGGCTTTTCCTTGTGTTGGATCCGGTAGATGAGATCGACCTCCAGTAAACGCAAAATCGGATCAAACGACTTGTTGAAGGAATGCCTCGTCATGATTTCACCCCCCGGCAGCATCGTCTCAAAATCAAGCTTCTCCTCTTTCGATTGCCACCAATCACCCATTGGTTTGCTAAGTCGAAACACATTGATCAGCAATCTCCCACCTACATGCAGATGACGGTAGCAAGTCTTCAAGCAGGATAGCGCTTCATCTTCGGTAGACAAGGCCTGGAAACTGCGGAACGCAGCGAAAATGAGCGAAAATTGTTGTCTGATGGAAAAGTCGCACATACTTTGCCTACTCACATGGATTCGTTGCTGTACATCAACAGGCAGCCCGTTTTTTTTCCGTTCCAATTCGGTAAGCATCGCTTCCGACAAATCGATGCCCCACACCTGGAACCCTTGCTGTGCAAGTGGCAGCAGTACTCTACCCGTACCGCATGCAAGCTCCAACACAGGGCCTTTTGCCTTTTCCGCCTGCTTTACGTAAAATGGAATGTCCATCGAAAATGGAATTCGCGGATCCCGATCATATAGAAATGCCGTGTTCTCATAGAGGTTCGCCACGCAATCTCCTCCCATTTGATCAAGTTTCTTCCACTGTATCACAGACAATCTATTTGCATGTCATTGTTTTTCTCTGGTAATATGATGAAGAGGTCAAGAACGTAAGGAGAAGATTCCCAATGAAATGTAAAATCACCCGCAACGCTGCAAAAAAAATTGCCGAAGTACTGGCTGAAGAAACCGATAAAGAATTAAAACTGCGCGTCTACATCACACACGCACACGGTGACCATGCCCATTACGGAATGGCACTGGACAAGCCTACTGACGATGACGTTGTAGTTTCGACCGATAAAGAAATCGATGTCATCTTGAAAAAAGGTGACGAGCTGCTCGACGGTGTCGTTATCGACTATCTCTACATGCCAGAAGAAGGCTTCGTCATCACCAACCCTGCCAAAGGAAATCATGGCGATCACTAATAAAAAAAAGCGGAAGAAGCATACAGCTTCAACCGCTTTTTTTGTTAGACTTCCTGTTCCGTCACCTGCTCCATATACACCTGTGCGGTTTGCAGCAATTCAGTCAATCCATTCTTGGCGCTTAACACAACCAGACGGTGGACTGGCCGAGTCATGGCGACGTAGAGCAGCTTAGCATCTTCTTCGTTTCGCCCGTAGTTTTCGGTGTCGGCGCCTACTAGGATAACCGCGTCAAACTGTAGCCCTTTTGTCATATAAGCAGGCATAACCACAATGCCCTCGGGGAACTCTGTATCCTTCGAGGAAAGCAAGACCGCTTCCGGCAAGCCAGCCTTGATTTGTTTGTGCAGCTTTTTGCACTGCTCCATAGACTTTGCTACGATCGCGATCGAGCGAAATCCTTCATCTGCAAGTTTAGTCGCATGCTGAATCACTGCGCCTGCCTCATCCGCTGCCTTCTCACTATGCTGATAAAGCGGTTTCGTGCCGTGGCGTAATACGGGTTTGGCCAAAAACAAATCAGGGATATCGATCTTTGCCAATACCTCATTGGCACACGTCATAATTTCTACGGTTGAGCGATAGCTTTGCTCGAGCTTATAAAACTGGACAGAGCTCCCTGCATATACACCCTTCATCAATTCATCCCAAGAATGTAAGCCACGGTAGGCATGAATTCCTTGGGCTATGTCACCGACGATGGTTACGGAATTGCGCTTGGTTGCAAGCGAGACGATCAAAATCTCGAGAGCGCTTAAATCTTGCGCCTCGTCCACCACTGCATGATCAAAACTGCCCGCCTGACTCATCCCTTCCAATGCATGCTGCAAATAAAGCAGCGGAGCCAAATCCTCCGTTTCAATCCGTTCTGCAGCAAAGATTTCAGCTGACGTCCTTGCTGTATCTGCCAAGACTTCTGCACGATTCTCCAGCTCAACGGGGGCGAATTTCTCCAGGAGCTCCTGACTTGCAAATAGCCCGGTATAAACCGAAAACACATCGAGTGTCGGCCAAGCGGCAAAATACTTATCGAGAATCGTGTCGATATTTTTTTCGAACTTGGCGAGTGCTTGCTTATCCAAATCCACTTTCAGTTCCCGTAGATGAGCGTACACCATCTTGTTTAGCTGCTGTTTGAGATGCTTGCGCAATTGGACAAGGCGCTCACGGAATGGCAGATTGGCATAATGCTCCATGAACAGCTTTTTGATCTCACTTCCATCGATCGCGAACACATGCTTCGTTCTGCTATATATGAAGCTTAAACGCTTGTAGTTGATTTGCGTCTCGATTAAGTCCGCCAAGTAGGCATCGAGCGTCGCTTTGCATGCGAGCGAGCCTTTCAAATGCATCCGATGACGCGCTTCCCGTCGTTGCGCTTCCCGGTTCTCTCCCTCTTCGAAGAAAAGCTGCAGCGGTTTGTTCGGATCGAGGATGCGCCAGCCTTTATTCATGAGCGGCTTCACCAGCTTAGCTGCCCAATCCATAAAGGTCGACTGCTGTACGTCTTCAACACCGAGCTCAGGGAGCACTTCCGATATGTATGTTAAAAAGAGTCGGTTCGGCGCGAACACCATGAACCGCTTTGAAGCGAGCGAATCTTGATAGTTATAAATTAAGTACGAGAGCCGATGCAGGGCGATCGTCGTCTTCCCGCTGCCTGCCACTCCTTGCACAAGAATCGGCCGGTCTTTTTCCGCACGGATGATGTCGTTTTGCTCCGATTGGATGGTAGCAACGATATCCTTCAAGCGGCTGTCATTGGTTTGGTCAAGGCTGGCCGACAAAAATTCGTCGATGTAGCCCTCATCAAGAAAATCGTCCGGATCGGACATTTCTCGATTGATCGTTTCCTTCACAGCTCCATCGTAAATGCCTGTGATCTTGCCTTCCTCAATCGCAAAGTTGCGCTTTAGCTTAACCTCGCCTCTGACGATTCCTTGTGGTGTTCGATAAAACGCGTCCTTGCTCTCGCCGCTATAATACAGGCTGGCAACCGGGGCACGCCAGTCGACAACGATCGAATCCATAGTATCGCTGCTAACTACGCCTCGTTTCCCGATATAGACGCTGTCCGTATCATACGTCTCGTCCTTCATAAAATCAACGCGGCCAAAATAAGGCTTCAAGCGCGATTGCGTAAGATAGGTCAACGTTTTCGCCAGGCCAGCGTTCACGATTTGCTTTACATAATCGTCAGTCGGATCTTTAATTTCTTCTGTGATCCAATCAACCTCTTTGTCGATCAGGTCGATTGTCTCATCCAATCGTTTCTGTTCCAATTCGTAAGCACTGTGCTTTGTTGTCATTCGCATACCCTCCCTTTTCGCCAGTCCGATCACGAGTAAAGCGAGTGGCCAAACTAGGTTTTACAGAGTGAAAAAAACATCCATTCGCAACGGCGTGGATGTCATTAATGCTTAAACTTATTCTCTTCTAGATCTTCTACATATTGAATGGAGTCAAGATTGGCTTTCAGCGAAGCTTTCATTGCATCGATGTATTTCCGTCTAAGCACTTGCTGCTCCGCTTTTTCGTCCTCAGTCAACCCAGAGCCTTTTGCCTTTTTGGCCAGTTCGTTAATGCGTTTAATTTCTGCGTCGGTAACCATAACTGCTCCTCCCTCACTATCGTGCTGACTAGCTATAATCAAACATCTATATATTATAGCAAGAGGCGGGAGCCAAACACAAGAGGGAAACTGTACTATTTCCAGTTGGTTGGTATTTTCAAAGTCTGCCCTTCATAGATGATGACATCCTTCATTTCGTTCAACGCCATAATTTGATCGATCAAGTCGTTTATTTCCAAACCGGTATCCGCGCGATAAGCAGAAGCGATCTCCCATAGGCTGTCTCCCTCCTGAACCGTAATCACCTTGACCGGAACTGACGTCGTTCCTTCTTCCGATGCGAACACGAAGCTTGTCAAAAAATAACTAAATAGCGCGATAAGTGCAAGAATAAAAAGGGCTTGTCCTCGTGTAATCGAAAGTTTGCTTCGCTTTGTCGTTGTTTCTTTATTCAAATGATGTGATGGTACATAAACATATCCTACCATAGTTACGACCCCCAAACAGATGTTCGATTTGTTCTGATATGATCATAATACGAACACATGTTCATGTCAAGAAAATTGTCGAACTTATGTTTGTCGAACAAGAATTCCCGTGTTATAATAGAGAAAAATGGTAAACGAATTGGGGTGTCAACGTGTCCAAGCTATCTAACCGTCAACAATCCATCATCGATTTTATTCGCAAGGAAGTAAAAGACAAAGGTTATCCGCCATCTGTTCGGGAAATCGGCGAGGCTGTCGGCCTTGCTTCCAGTTCTACCGTACACGGACATTTGGCTCGTTTGGAGAAAAAAGGACTTATTCGCAGAGACCCTACAAAACCGCGTGCAATCGAGCTTTTAAGCGATGAGGGGCGCGTTGCTGACGATTTCCCTGATTCTGTTGTTCGCGTTCCCGTTGTCGGAAAAGTGACAGCTGGTCTGCCTATCACCGCGATTGAAGATGTGGAAGACTACTTTCCTCTCCCAGAGAGCATCGTGACCTCGGACAAAGTATATATGCTGCGCGTATCTGGTGAGAGTATGATTGAAGCCGGGATTTTGGACGGGGATTATGTGATTGTTCGTCAGCAAAACGTAGCCAATAACGGCGATATCGTGGTAGCGATGACAGAAGAAGATGAAGCGACGGTGAAACGCTTCTTCAAGGAAAAAAATCACTTTCGACTTCAGCCTGAAAACGCCGCTCTCGAACCGATCATCTTGGACAGCGTTTCGATTTTGGGCAAGGTCATCGGCGTGTACCGGTTACTCCACTAAGTTACCTGAACGTTTCAAACAAAAAGGAAACGAACCCTTAAACGGATTCGTTTCCTTTTTTCATGCGCATGGTTCCGGTTTAGATAGCAAGGAAAAACCACACAATCATGACGATCTGCAAGAAGACTTTCATCACAGCGCTCCCCAAGAACGCGACGACCGAACCGACCCCCGCTTTGACCGCGTGTTCGAGTGGTTGCCGCTGCACGATCATCTCGACAATGATGACCAGCGCGAATGGAAACAAAATGATCCCAAACGGTGGAAACAAAACGGCCCCCAAAATGACCCCCACGATCGAGGCAAACTGCGACCACTTGGACCCGCCGTATTTTTTGACAAAATAAGCGTTCGTTAAAAAATCTGCTCCATACAATAAAATAGTCATGATTGCCATGCCCCACCAAAACGATGCTGGCAACCCTGCACCTGATCCTGCAATCGTGAACTGGTACAGCAGGAACCCCGCCCACAACAGCAGCATCTCCGGCAGCACCGGGAAAAAGACCGCAATTAAGCTGGCAGCAAACAGCGCTGCTACGATAATCCATAGGACAATGTCCATTTCCAATCCTCCTCGATCCAAAAACCACTTGCGTTACTCGTACTAGTATGTACGAATAAATGATCTTTCGGTTACATAAAACGATATGGCAGTTTTATTCGTAGCAGTAATCCTCTTTTTCCCCTACCCGAAACGTTTCAGACTAACGTTACTCCCCCACCGATTCTCGGTTTGAAAGCTTTTCGACCAAGCATCAAGAACGATGTCTTCCTGCTTCGTTTTTTCTGTTGACTTAAACCACGGTTTAAGTCGTATCCTATTCCTGTCGACAATGTAAGATCATTTTGGAGGTCTCCAAATGAAGTATTGTTCCATTAGCGAAGCTTCAGCCATATTCAATATTCCCGAATCGACGCTACGTTTTTATGAAAAAAAAGGACTATTACCACACATTGAACGTGACGAAGCTGGCAGGCGGTTATTTTCAGAAGATCAAATGTCGCTCCTTGAAACCGTTATTTGCTTAAAAAACACCCACATGCCCATAAGCGGGATTAAGCAATATATTGATTGGGTCGTGCAAGGAGATAACACAATTGAGCTCCGGCTTGAAATGATGAAGAATCACAAGCAAGCTGTACTAGCTGAAATATCGTTGATGACAGAGTCCTTAAAAGGGATTGACGTAAAAATTACCCGTTATGTAAAACGTACTCAGGAAAGAAAAAATAATCGAGAAGAGGAACGATCATGAAACTTTCAGGAAATACAATTCTTATTACTGGTGGAAGTTCTGGAATTGGATTCGCTTTTGCGGAGCGTTTTATCAAAGCAGGTAATCAAGTTATTGTTTGTGGGCGGCGTGAACAGGCACTTCAAAATGCGAAAGAAAAACTCCCCAGCCTTATTACTCGCATATGCAATTTAGATAGTGAATCCGAGCGTGTAGCATTGTTCGATTGGGTAACGGTCAACTATCCAGAAGTGAATGTGTTGGTTAACAATGCGGGAATCCAGCAACGCTTCAATGTAAGAAAAGCGGATGTGAGGAGTAATTGGAGTTATTTCAGAAAAGAAATCACAACCAACATCGAAGCACCTTTTCATCTCTCCATGCTGTTCGCTTCCTTTTTTGCAACAAAAGAAGAGGCGACGATCATTAACGTGACATCCGGGTTAGCTTTTACCCCTTTTGCGATTGCTCCGATTTATTCAGCAACGAAAGCGGCGCTTCATTCATTTACAATGAGCCTCAGACATCAACTATCCGATACGTCTGTAGAAGTCATAGAAGTTGCTCCCCCGGCAGTGAATACAGATTTAGGTGGAGCCGGGTTGCACACACATGGAGAACCATTAGATGATTTCGCAGATGGAATTTTCCAAGGATTAAAAGAAGGGAAAAAGGAAATTGGTTATGGCACTTCTGTGAATCGCTTACGGATGTCAAGGGATGAAGTCGACGAACACGTAGAAAATATGTATAAGGCAACGAAAAACACAATTGAATAGATGTTGCATTTGCATATAAAAAGAAACTCGCCTCAGTGTTGGCGAGTTTTTTTGCTTATCGTTTCAGTGTCCTATATGGTGTTGGCTTTTATATTCAAAAATCTCATCAACAGCTTTGCGATACCCACCCGATCGCAGAAAGGATTCCCCCATCTTTTCCGCAGCTTCTTTGAAAGAATGGTCTTGCAACACATGTTCTGCGGTTTCACGCAGTTGATATGCAGTCAAACTTTGCATTTGTAATGAAATGCCTGCTCCGATATTGGCAACTCTCTCGGCAATGACTGGCTGATCCGCGCTTTGTGGGAGTACAACGAGTGGAACTCCGTAATAAAGACCTTCATTGGTACTATTCATTCCGCCATGTGTAATAAATAATTTCGTATGTTTTAGTACTTCCGTTTGTGGAACATAGCTTTTTACAACGAAGTTTTTTGGAATATCCCCCAAATCAAAAATTTGAACTTTATTTCCAATCGACATGAGAATGGTATGCTCAGTGTTCTCAAATGCCCTAAAACAAAGCTTATAGAAATCAATCGATTGATTTACGATCGTCCCCAGTGAGATGTAAATCAGGCTTTTACCCTTGATTGCGGAAAAGTCGAAGGCTTCCTGCGTGAATCGTGAAGAGATGGAAGGACCTACAAATTTGTATGTTTGATCAAATGCTTCTCCAAATGGTTGAAACTCCCTCGTTATATACACGATCGTTTGTGGTGCAGGATTACAAAAAACTTCATAAGGAGACTGGATCTCCACATCATATTTTTCCTTCACCTTTTGCGTCAGGTTTTGATATTCATCTTGAATTGGTTTCAAGATATCAGCAGGAATTTTTTCAGTAAGCTGTTCTAGCATTTTATCGAATGATTCTTTTGACTGCGCAAACGAAGTACATGAACTAATGGCTGGAAGCTTCAAGATCTGGGCCAGTAACCGTCCACAACCAAACATGGAATCGTGAATGATGTAATCAAAATGCTCGCCTTTAATCTGTTCCAGTACGCTAGGTATGACGATATCTGCCGTAAGCAAAAGACCGTTGATTCTTTCGAGAAAATAATTTCTTCCACCTGAAATAAACGCTTTGATAAATTTTTGACCGTCAATTGTTCGTACAGTCGCTCCCGTCTTTTCCATACGCTCTCGAAAATCTTCTATCGTAACGTACACGACTTCTTCCCCACGCGCGATAAGTTCTTGCACCACCCCAATTGTTGGATTGACATGTCCCTCTGACCCACCATTAATAAATAATACGCGTGCCATATGTACCGCTCCTTTACTGTCCCAAGCCATTGCTCAATGCAAATAATGGAATAAAGTTTATCATAGCCATCCATGTAGCGCAAAAATAAAAACCCCTCGCACCAGATGGCACAAGGGGTCTCGCTCATTAATAAATGTTCATATATTGCTCGCGCTCCCAATCGTGTACGCGCGTGCGGAAAATATCCCATTCGATTTCTTTTGCTTCTACAAAGTGCAGCAGTGCATGTTCGCCCAGTGCTTCGCAGATGACTGGGTCTGCTTTCAGGCAGTCAACCGCTTCTTTCAAAGACGCTGGCAAGTTTTCGATGCCGCTTTCTTCGCGCTCTGCATCGGACATCACGTAGATGTTGCGGTCTACAGATGGTGGCAAAACGGTTTTGTTTTTGATTCCGTCCAAACCGGCTTTCAGCAAAACTGCCAATGCCAGGTATGGGTTTGCAGCTGGGTCCGGGTTGCGCACTTCGATACGAGTGGACAGACCGCGAGCTGCAGGAATACGCACCAATGGAGAACGGTTTTTCGCGGACCATGCTACATAACAAGGTGCTTCATAGCCTGGTACCAAGCGTTTGTAAGAGTTAACCAACGGGTTGGTGATCGCTGCGAAACCACGAGCATGCGCCAAGATCCCTGCGAGATAGTGACGAGCTGTCTCGCTCAAGCCCAATTCATCTTTCTCATCGTAGAACGCGTTTTCTTTACCGCGGAAGAGAGATTGGTTCGCGTGCATACCGGAACCTGCTACGCCATACATTGGTTTCGGCATGAATGTCGCATGCAGACCATGTTGGCGCGCGATTGTTTTAACTACGAGTTTAAAGGTGAGGATTTGGTCAGCAGCTTGTACCGCATCCGCATATTTGAAGTCGATTTCGTGTTGACCAGGTGCCACTTCATGGTGAGACGCCTCAATCTCCAGACCCATTTGCTCGAGGGCCAGTACGATGTCGCGGCGGCAGTTTTCGCCCAAGTCAAGCGGAGCGAAGTCGAAATAACCACCTTGGTCGTTAAAGTCAAGCGTCGGCTCACCTTTTTCGTTCATTTTGAACAAGAAGAACTCAGGCTCTGGTCCAACGTTGAAAGAAGTGAAGCCCATGTCTTTTGCTTCTTTCAGCACTTTTTTGAGGATTTGGCGCGGGTCGCCTTCAAATGGTGTACCGTCTGGATTGTTGATGTCACAGATCAGACGAGCAACTTTGCCGGATTCGGTTCCCCACGGGAACACAACCCACGTATCAAGATCTGGAGCAAGATACATATCGGATTCTTCGATACGAACAAAACCTTCGATGGAAGAACCGTCAAACATCATTTTGTTATCCAGCGCTTTAGGCAGTTGGGACAATGGGATTTCCACGTTTTTGATAATCCCCATCAGATCGGTGAATTGCAAACGAATGTACTTCACATTTTCTTCTTTTGCCAAGCGCAAAATATCTTCTTTTGTATACTTGCCCATTCTTTTTCTCTCCTCCTAGTGCTTTTGTTATCTTAGTGGAAGAACCGCGAAAGCTCCCCACGGATTAAAGATGTGTCATTTAGGCGGGACGGATTCATGATTTGCGTTTTTAACAGTTGACGCAATTCTTTGTCGGACATTTCCTTCCGTTTTGCCTCGGATTTTTCCGTAATAACCGTTTTCTCTACAGGCGGTTTCTGGATTAGCAGGACCTGTTTAATGCCAGCGATATTCAGGCCTTTTTCGATCAGCGCTTTGATTTCGAGCAGCTGATCAACGTCGTTAAAGGAAAAAAGACGTTGTTTACCTTCAGTACGTGCTGGTTGGATCAAGCCATTCTGTTCGTAGTATCGAATCTGTCGAGCCGTGAGTTCGGTTAACTTCATCACGATGCCAATCGGAAAGAGCGCCATATTTCTGCGGATCATATCACTCATATGAGTCTCCTCCTCTCGTAAACCGATTCATAACCCTATTGTATTCGCGTCAGCCTTCTCTGTCAATCACTGTTAGAAAAATTGACACGAACTCGTCAAACTTACGTGTAACGTACTACTCAATTGATATTCTCATATAAAAAAGCCGGCCTCTCCTGCGAGAAGAAACCGACTTTCCTATTCCTACAACTTTATTTCAATTCCAACAGCCCTTGCGCCAACAAACCATCCAACGCTGTCAATACTCCCACTTTTACATGCGAGTAGGTCAGTCCACCCTGTACAAAGCCCATATACGGCGGACGGATCGGACCGTCAGCAGACAGCTCCATCGTTGCACCCTGCACAAAGCTTCCCGCTGCCATGATAACTGGGTCAGCATAGCCAGGCATTTCGCTCGGATACGGAGTGACATGGGCATCGACAGGAGACGCCTTCTGAATGCCTTGACAAAACGCGATGAGGCGCTCGGCCGTGCCGAACTCGATCGATTGGATCAAATCCGTGCGCGGTTGATGCCACAGAGGGTTAGTCTTAAAGCCGAGGCGCTCGAGCATGCCGGACGAGAACACCGCTCCCTTGATCGCTTCGCCGACGACGTGCGGCGCAAGGAAATAGCCTTGATACATCTCATGCAGCGAATAGAGAGTCGCTCCACCTTCCGCACCGATCCCCGGCGCTGCCATGCGGTAGGAAGCGAGACGTACGAGGTCAGCGCGGCCACAAATGTATCCACCGGTTTTCGCCAGGCCGCCGCCCGGATTTTTGATTAGGGAGCCAGCTATAATGTCGGCTCCTACTTGCAACGGTTCTTTGTCTTCCGTGAATTCGCCGTAGCAGTTATCGACGAACACGATCAGATTCGGGTTGATTTCTTTAATGAACGAAACCATTTCCTTGATCTTGGCAATCGTGAACGATGGACGATCCGCATAACCGCGGGAGCGCTGGATGCCGATTACTTTCGTTTTCGGGGAGATCGCTTTCGCGACACTATCAAAGTCGACATCACCGTTTGCCAAGAGCGGCACCGCTTGATAATCAATGCCGAACTCTTTCAAGGAGCCTTGGTTTTCTCCACGAACGCCAACCACTTCTTCAAGTGTATCGTACGGTTTTCCCGTCATATAGATCAGTTCATCGCCAGGGCGCAGCATGCCAAAAAGCGTGATTGCGATTGCATGTGTGCCGGACACGATTTGCGGGCGGACGAGCGCTGCCTCTCCGCCGAAAACATCCGCATAGATCGATTCCAGCGTCGAACGGCCTGTATCGTCATAGCCGTATCCGGTTGATGGTGCGAAATGAAATTCGTTAACGGCATGCTTTTGGTACGAGCGCAGAACCTTTAGCTGGTTGAAGTCGACCATTTGATTGATTTCCTGATGACGCTTGGCGATCATCGCCTCGACTTCCTCCACGATCGGCTTCAGTTGCGCCCCGTGCGTAAATAATTCATACATTGTAACTGACTCACCTTTCTCCTAATTCTGCGGTTGCCATCTGTTGTCCAGTTGGTTCGTTCACGAATGCAGCGATTTTGCCGTAGATCGGGTTATCCCGGTTCATGCGTACCTGGATGCGATATGCATCCCCTGCCTCGTCAAAAGATTGCTCCATATCGACGCCCGCCCGATGCAAGAGGGAGAGAATGTCTCCGCGATCCGCAGGCACGTTGAGCGTTAGCGACTGGTACGATGCAAGCACCTGATCTTCAATCTGTTTGCGCAGCTTCGCCAAATCGTTTTCGTCGTTCGCCGTGATTAATAGAGAGCGTTCCACTTTCGGCAAATAGTGATCCGGTCCGATCAGGTCGCGCTTATTGAATACGACAAGCTGCGGGATGTCTTCCGCATCCAGCTCACGCATTACTCTTTCGACCACTTCCATATGGATGGCGAGGTCGGGATGATGGCTATCCACTACATGCAAAATGAAGTCCGCTTCCTTCAAGCCTTCCAATGTCGAACGGAAGGCGGCCACCAGTGCCGTTGGCAAGTCTTGAATAAAACCAACGGTATCGGTCAATAACACTTCCAGACCGTTCGGCAGCTGAAGCTGACGGGTGGTCGGATCAAGCGTAGCGAATAGCTTGTCCTCCTCCAGCGTACCGGCGTTTGTCAGGCGGTTCAATAGCGTAGACTTGCCTGCATTGGTATAGCCGACCAACGCAATTTGGTACACCTGGTTTTTTTTGCGGCGCTCACGGTGCAGATGACGTGTGCGAACCACTTCATTAAGCCGGTCTTTCAGTTCGCCGATCCGTCTGCGGATGTGTCGTCGGTCCGACTCCAGCTTGGATTCGCCGGGACCTCGCGTACCGATACCGCCGCCGAGACGGGACAGGTTTTTCCCCTGTCCGGCCAGCCGTGGCAGCAAGTAATTGTACTGCGCCAGCTCCACCTGGATTTTCCCCTCTGATGACTGGGCGCGCAGCGCAAAAATATCGAGTATCAACTGTGTACGGTCGATTACTTTGCAATCGAAGACTTTTTCCAGATTTCGATTCTGGCTTGGTGAAAGCTCGTCGTTGAAAATAACCAAATCAACATCCAGCTCTTCGGCTCGCTGGGCGATTTCCACCATTTTGCCTGAGCCTAAATACCAAGCGGCATCAACTCGGTCACGATTTTGCGTTACGACGTCAACCACTTGTACGCCTGCGGTCTCCGCCAAGTCTGTCAACTCTTCGAGCGAGAGGCGCATCCGTTCTTTATCACGAGTATCGAGTAGACAACCGACAAGAATCGCTGTCTCCCTCGTTTTCAACAGGCTATGAGTCATTTATCCACTTCCCCTCTCACGTTATCATATCATACTTGGCAAATCTTACGTAAACGCCGGGTGCAATGCACCTGTCTCGTCAAAAAACGAGGTCCTCTGCCTTTATCGTCATCAATTGCTCGACCGTTGGCTCGTGTACCTTGACCGTCCGGACCGCATGCGTCCGGATCGCTTGCTCCAGCATGTTACGGACATAGCGGGCATTGCTGAAATTGAACAGGAACGGATCATTTTTGACCCTGATCAGCTGATGGCGTAGCTTGTCACGAGCGGCCTCGGACAATGTGTACTCTTTCTCGTTGATGATGAGATCGGAAATGCGCATGAGGTCGTCGACGTTATAATCATGAAAATGAATCTGGATCGGAAAACGGGATGGTAGGCCGGGATTGATTTGCAAAAACTCTTCCATTTCATCGGTATAGCCTGCCAAAATACAGATGAACTCTGTTTTCTGGTCTTCCATCGCCTTTGTCAAGCAATCGATGGCCTCCTTGCCAAAATCTTTTTCTCCACCACGTGCAAGTGAATACGCCTCATCGATGAACAGAATGCCACCCATTGCCTTTTTGATCAAGTCCCTTGTTTTCTGTGCGGTATGGCCGATGAACTCCCCAACCAGGTCTGCACGTTCCACCTCGATCAGATGCCCTTTACTCAATATGCCCATCTCTTTGCATATTTTGCCGACGATCCTTGCGACTGTCGTTTTACCCGTTCCAGGGTTGCCTTTAAACACCATATGGTACACTTGCTTTTCAATTCGAAGCTTATGCTTTTCCCGCTCCTGATTCATCCGCAGGAGCGCATAAATTTCGTACATCGTTCGTTTCGCTTCCTGTAAGCCGATCAGCCTCTCCAATTCATCGAACACGTTTGCGAGGCCTGCGTTTGCCGTAATGCGCACATTTTCCGCCATCGTCTGCGGTTCTTTTGCCTTTGGCGGCGGCTGATTAATGACGACTTGTATGCGGTGGGATGAAGATTCCGTCGTTTTTGCCGCGGGATTGCTGGGAGCATACTGTTGTGATTTCACCTGTTTCACCTGCCCTCTCCTGATGGCCCCGCACATCCATTATGAGCTGGAGCGAGATGGGGTTTATCTACCTAAGTATACGCATGCCCAAGGAAAAATTTCCCGAAACCATAAAGAAATGAACGCTTTGATGCCCCGCGATGAGAATAAAAAAAGCCGCCCGTCTGACGGACAGCTTTTCCAATCGTTACGCCTGGTTGTTCTCTTGCGACATCAAGGAAACCGGGCGCTGCGGCGTGAATGTGGAAATCGCATGCTTATATACAAGCTGTTGCTTACCTTCACTATCGATCACGATTGTAAAATTGTCAAACGCTTTAATATAGCCACGTAATTGGAATCCGTTTACCAGATAGATGGTCACTGCAATATTTTCTTTGCGCAATTGATTCAAAAACGTATCTTGAATGTTGATTGTCTGTTTCATGAAAACTACCTCCTACAAGGACTTGTAAATTATATATTCGGCGTACGGGAAAACTTTCCTGCCAGCGTCTGGCTAATTGTTGCGAATGCCGCTTCCCGGCTACCGGGCTCGGTCACGTCAAACCATTGAATCTCCGGCATTCTTCGGAACCAGGAAAGCTGACGTTTGGCAAAATGGCGGGTCCGCTGTTTAATGTCATTGATCGCTTTTTCCAGCGTGATTTCACCGTACAGATAGGGCACCAATTCTTTATAGCCCAGGCCCTGCATGGCGGCACTGTTTGGATCGAAGCCGCGATCCAGCAATTCTCGCACTTCCTCCACCAAGCCCGCCTCCATCATCAGGTCGACTCGGTGGTTAATCCGTTCATAAAGAAGAGCACGGTCCATCGTAAGCCCGATGATCATGACTTCATAACCGGACTGCTCCTCGCGATGCTGGTAATCAGCCATTCGGCTGCCTGTCACCTCATAAATCTCGATGGCCCGAATGACCCGCTTTACATCATTGGGATGCAGCCGTTCTGCGGTGATCGGGTCAATCGCTGCGAGCCTTTGGTGCAAGGCATCGACGCCTTCTAGCTCGGCGTAACGCTGCAGCCTTTCGCGCAGTTCCACATCCTGCGCAGTATCGGCGAATTCATACGCATGCGTTACTGATTGTATGTACAGGCCGGTTCCTCCGACGATAAAAGGAATATGCCCTCTTTGATTGATCTCGCTTATCAATCGACGTGCCATCGTCTGGAAGATGGCAACTGAATACTCTTCATCTGGTTCTACAATATCGATCAGGTGATGTGGCACCATAGCCAGCTCCTCCGGCGATGCTTTGGCCGTACCGACATTCATTCCACGGTATACCTGCATCGAATCGCCAGAGAGAATCTCTCCGTCAAACGCTCTAGCCAATTTCAAGCTTAGCTCCGTTTTTCCGACGGCTGTGGGTCCTACAATCACAACCAGTTTTTCCTTTTGTGCCATGTTCACTCCCCTCCGCCTATCTCTCTAAAGCTGTAAACGGCTTGGCGCTCACGCTTCCGATACGGGGTGAAACCGAATCGTTCATGAAGCTTTCCCTCGCTGCCTTCTTTCAGCACGACTCTGCGCCTCGCTACGCGCAAAGCTTCCTGCACAGCTTCCGCCGAAAGCGTTTCAGCATTCGCAAAAGCTCGCACTCCACCAATCCCCGCCGATGCATCCACCGTCGTCTCGAACATCGGATCAAAGTACACCACATCAAACGACTTGTCCTTCATGCTGCTCATGACGTCCAAATGATGTCCCGTGATGACTTCAACCCTGCGCATCGCACTCTCCAGCGCGTCGGAGCCGTTTCGCCAACGCTTCATTCCGTCTTCCACCAATTTGGCGATGATTGTCTGCGATTCAATTCCTGCCACACGTCCGTTTTCGCCGATGGCGTACGCAAACACAATAGAATCCGCCCCCAACCCGAGCGTCGCGTCCAGCACGTCATCTCCTGGTTGAATTTGGCAAACAGAGAGCATAGTATCAGTATCGCCGCGCTCCAAACGCTTTATACGAAAAGCCGAATTGTTCGGATGAAAAAAGAAAGCAGGTTGATCGGGGATTTCGAGTCGCGCTCCTTTGGCGGAGACCACTAGGACTGCATCGTCCTGGTGCTGCCTACGTAGCTGTTGGATTGATGCATCTCGTCGTGGGACGAGTTGCATGGCAAAGCTTTCAGCCAATTCAATTGCATGGGCCATCGTCGTTTCATTCGGCTCAAGCCCTGTTGTGATTATCACTGCTCCATCACTCGCTCACTCAAAAATCAAAAGGGCCACGCCTGTTTTCCTTGCATAGACAAACGAATGACCATCATTATTTTACACAATTTATACAGGCGAAGTAAAATTGACCACTCTGTTTGATTCTGCAACTTCATTAACGATTTGTAAATGAAAATTCACGAAAACTGTGCTACGATACACAATGTTCATTCGCAGACTGCATACGGAGGTGATGAAATGGAAGGTTCCCTATTACAAAAACAAAACGATCAGCAATTGTATCATTTGTCAAAACTGACCTGGCCAATTTTTTTGGAGCTGCTCTTGTTTACTTTAATGGGCAGTGCTGATACGTTCATGCTAAGCGGCGTGTCTGACCGTGCCGTGTCAGCAATCGGCGTCGCAAACCAATATATCTTTATCGCGGTCCTCGTTCTTGAAGTGATAGGAAACGGCGCTTCCATCGTCGTCGCTCAATACATCGGTTCCAAAAAGTGGCGGGAGGCCGCAAAAATATCGGCTGCCGCCTTGACCCTGAACTTAGCCATCGGTCTTTTGATCAGCGCTGCTTTTGTCTTGTTCGGCAGATCGTTGCTGCAAGCGGTCAATCTGCATGGCGACCTGTTCGACTACGCACAGCATTATTTGCTTGTCGTTGGCGGCGGTTTGTTTATGCAAGCGCTCATCAATACGTTGGCTAGCCTCATTCGCACATATGGCTTTACCAAAGAAAGCATGTATGTCTCATTCGGTATGAATCTCATCCACATCGTCGGGAATTATTTGCTGATTTTTGGCCATTTCGGTTTTCCCGAGCTGGGCGTCACAGGGGCTGCGATTTCAACCGTCATCAGCCGCGGCGTGGCAATGCTGGTGTTCTTGTGGATGCTGTACCGTGTAATGGAAGTCAAAATGGAAAAGCGCGATTACGTTTTCATTGCCAACGAACACGTCAGCAAAATTTTACGAATTGGCATTCCATCCGCATTTGAACAAATCACCTACAGCGCCTGCCAGTCCGTTTTCCTTTACTATGTAACGTTTTTGGGCGCCGAATCGCTGGCATCGCGCCAATATGCCATGAATATCTCTATGTTCATCTATATGTTCAGCCTAGCGATCGGAATGGGGACGTCGATCATTACGGGTCGCTTGGTGGGTGCGGGGCAACTGGAAGAAGCATACAAACGGGTTTGGAGCAGCCTGCGCTGGGGCCTGATACTCACGGTGATCGTCAATGTCATCGCAATCTTGTTCCGGGACCAACTCATCCGAATCTTCACTACCGATCCGGAGATCATCCGATTAGGTTCGCAAGTGATCTTACTGAGCATCCTCTTGGAAACAGGTCGCGTTTTCAACCTGATTCTGATCAGCTCACTGCGTGCGGCTGGCGATGCCAAGTTTCCGGTCTATATGGGATTGTTATCGATGGTCGGAATGAGCTTGCCACTCGGCTATGTGCTTGCTTTTCATTTTGAGCTTGGACTGCCCGGCATTTGGCTGGCAATCGCCTGTGATGAATGGACGCGCGGCATCATCATGTTTTTCCGTTGGCGCAGCAAGGCATGGGAGAAAAAAGGGCTGGTCTCACCCTCCAAGGAAACAGACGCCATCGCGGCATCGACCTAGTTTCAAATGGGACTTAACGTAAAAAGCTGTCGCTTCCTATAAAAGGCGGCAGCTTTTTTCATATTCATTTTTTCCCCTGGTTTCCGTAAGCATTGACGGTGATGTTCACATTGTAGTTGATTTTCGCTTTGCTGAACGTTTCATCCCAGTTCGCTTTTACCTTCTTCCACACTTTTGGATAGGCTATCCTCAGCTCCTCACCGAAACCACCGACATCTACCTTGTACTTTTTTTGGATGCTTTGGATCGTTTGATTAACCATCCGCCTGATTTCTTTCTCGGTGGATTGTTCCACTTTTTTCAGAAAACTGTTCTCAAACGCATCCCCGGGAAAAGACCAATCCTCCGACACAGCACCTATCGACTTGACTTGCACATCAAACGTGATGTCGTCGCCTTCCACGTGCGGGATAATCTTCCCTTTCATCGAACTAATCTCGTAGACAACCAACTGATTTTGGTCCCCCAAGCTTTTTACCACCCCGCGCGCACCCTTTCCTGTCAACCACGTCATCCCTTCGACTTCTTCCTCACCCAAAAATCCGATTGCTTTCCGCGTACTTCCTTTGATCACTGCTGCTCCTATCATCTTGACCCGCTCCTGCTCTGCATACACAGCAGGCAGCAAGAAGCTCGATCCTGAGGCCATTTTGCTCGCTACCTTCTGCAAGGTCATCTGTGGCAACAATCGTGTCGTCCGATTTCGATTATCCGCGATTTCCAACAAATATTCCGATGGGGTGTTTTCTTCTGCTTTGCCACTTAGGGCAAGACGCGCTTCACCACGACTCATAAAAATAACCGTGCTGTTTCGAATCTCGTTATCGCGCACAGCCTGATTCAGCATGAAATCCAATCGCACCTTTTCCGCAATCGCTTTGCTGATTACTAGTACCTTCATATGAGACGCGATGATGTTGCGGTTTTCCAGCGCAAACTCCCTTAGGATTTGATGGAAGCTGTCACCTGAAATCGATGTGTTGCGATACGACCTTTTCCCTCCGCCACTGGTGTCGCTGCTTTTGCTGCTGGACGGAAGGATGATTTGTCGTGTCATGGTGATAATGTTTTTCTTACGATAACGGCCGCCATGCTTATCTGCGTCTCGCTCGAATTGCGGCTCTTTCCCTTTATCAATCGCGATGCCAATAATGAACGAGTTTTTGTCGATATCCCGGCTATCCCAGCAGCCGGTGAGCAAGAGGAGTGAGGTGATCAACAAGACTGCGGTGCCTATGCCCTTTTTCATGCTGGTTTCCTCCTGATGGACGAAATCATGAAAAGAATAATTGGCAGAACCACTCCGAGGAACAAGAAAGCGTTCCCGATCCATTCGCCAAGCTTGCGCAATTCATCGAGATTGTGCGGAAGAAAGCTGGCGATAAAAATAAGCGGTGCAAGACCGTAGATGCAATGGGTTATTTTCCGACCAAAAAGCTGGCTTATCCCCAAGGATGCGTAAAAATGACAGAGCGATGCCGTCGAAAACACTTGCAGCACCCAAATAATGAGCACCAAAATGTCAAAACGCTCAAAGAGCGCTCCTGTGATTTCAAACGATTGAATCAGGGAATAGGTGGGCCATGTTTTTTCCGCCACCCCTTCTATAGATAAACCGCCAATCACCATGATCAGGGTGCAAGTATACACGATAGTGGGTACCACCACTCCCAAGGTGACAGCCTTCACCGCATTTTGTGGCTGTTTTATGAATGCTGCCACGATCATGATGCTTTCGAACCCGGAAAAAGGAAGGACCATCGACTGAATGCCTTTCAGAAAAGGCATGATCCCCTCTCCGAATACGGGTCGCAAATTGTTTAGATCAAAAACTTTGAAGCTCAGTCCTAACGCCCCGAACAAAAACAGCAGGCTAATCGGCAGCAGTGCTTGCAAAAGTCGCACCACCGGATTGATGCCACCCACCAGCAAATACAGTTGGGCGCAAAGAAAAATCAGTGAAATCGCCCATCTTGGCGTATTCTCCAAGAGCGCAAACTGGATCACCTCGGTCAGCGTCCTCATTTCATACGCACCCAGGGCACTGAAATAGACAATGAACATCATCGTAAACAATCCGGCTAGCACTTTCCCAACGATATCTTGACCGAATTGGAAAAACGTGCGTCCCGGAAAGCGTTGGGAAAGCTTGGCGGAGAAAATCGCCGGTATCAGCATGATGATCCCACCGAATATTGGCGTCATCCATGCATCGGCGGTGCCGATTTTTTCCGCGACGCTCCGTGGCAGGATCAAAAGCGTCGCACCGATGATGCTGCTACTTATCGCCACAACCGTTTGTGAGGTTGAAATGGATTCATTCGAATTGCTCATACAAACGCTCGTCCCTTTCCGCGCATCAGCGCTTTCCTCGACGAACCTTATCCTCTACGCGTAAAATCTCCGGACGAAATTTCATTTTGAAGAAAGGCAGCCGGATAACGGTATCCTTCCAGTCGCTGACGTCATAGGGAACGATCGGCGCCGTGTACGGTACCCCAAAGCTTTTTAGCTTCACCAAATGGATGGCGATAAACAAAAAGAACATGATGACCCCATATAAGCCGAAGACCGCGGCAAAAAACATGGCACCGAAGCGCAGCAGGCGCAAGGCAATACCTGCATCGTACTGGGGAATGGCGAATGAACAGATGGCCGTTAAGGAGACGACGATTACCATCACAGGACTCACGATCCCAGCCTGCACTGCCGCTTGTCCAATTACAAGCCCCCCTACCAAACCGACTGTCTGCCCCACCGGTTTTGGCAGTCGTAATCCAGCCTCCCGCAAAATTTCGATGGTGATTTCCATAATTAACGCTTCCAACAAGGAGGGAAATGGCACTCCCAACCTCGATGACGCCATCGCAATCGCGAGCTTGGTGGGGATCAGCCCTTGATGAAAAGAGACGAACGATATATAGATTGCGGGCACAAACAAAGCTGCAAACGCGGCAAAATAACGTAGAAAACGCATGAGCGAAGCGGGCAACCAACGCGTATAGTAATCTTCCGGCGATTGTAGCAGCATGTTCAAGGTAACAGGGACAAGCAGGACAAACGGCGTCCCGTCCACCATAATCGCCACTCGTCCTTCCAGCAAGGCCGCAACCACACGATCTGGGCGCTCTGTGTTTTGCACTTGGGGAAATGGCGAGAAATGGTCATCTTCAATCAACTGCTCGATATATCCGGACTCCAGGACGTCGTCTATTCTGATCCGTGAGAGACGCTGCTGCACCTCTTCCAGTAGGTTGATGTCCACAATTCCCTTCACATAGGCAACGACGACACTTTTCGTATTTCGTTCGCCAATCTGATAGCTGAGGAATGTGAAATTCGGATCGGTTATTTGCTGGCGCAAGAGCGTCATATTCGTCCGCAGCGACTCGACAAAACCGACGCGCGGGCCTCTGACTACCGACTCCGTATCTGGCTCATCGACGTTACGACCCTGGATTTCTTTCGTGCCGAACAGCATGCAGCACGCTTCCCCATCAATCAAGAGCGCGGTATAGCCGATGACAACTTGTTCAATCACGTTGTTCACGTCGACGACTTCCAGCACATCGATGATCGGGATGACATGATTGTGAAAGTACGTGCTAGTTGTGAAAGACGCGCTGTCCACCTTCTGACCCTCGATGGCATGGATATTCATCATCAGTGGCTGCAAGATGGTTTCCTCAATCAATTTCGTATCCGACATTCCGTCAACATAGACGATCAAAGCCTGTTGATCCGTATTTCCCAGATGAAACGGACGAAACACTACGTCTGAGCTGTCGCCAATCCGCTCCTCAATCAAACGACGATTTACTGCCAAATCCGCCGTTAGCGGTTTTATCTGCCGATCTCCTCGCGCGTATGTCTCCTTCTTTTGTTCGGCAGCCCGTGCGAAAAACTCGTTGACTTGCTTCGAACGCCACCAGCCCATTTGCCCTCTCCTTGGTCCTTGATTTGCAGAATCCTCTAACTCCTAACGCAACCCTTCTTTCGTTGTATTTTATCCTAGGAAAAACGATCCATTCATTCCTGCAAATCTAGACAAGAAAAAACACCGGACTAATCCGGTGCTTGCTGTTGCCTTAGCGGAGCGTATAGCCGCCATCAGGAAAGAGAATGTTGCCTGTCGTAAACCGGTTGGTCATCAAGAAAAGAACAGAATGGGCAATCTCTTCATCTGTGCCGACCCGCTGTAACAGCGACAAGTTTTTGTATTCTTCAAAGTGGGCAAGCCGTCTCCCATCCGTAATGCCCTCCCTGCCAATCGTACCAGGCGAAACGACATTGACGCGGACAGGCGCCAATTCAACAGCTAAGGCGCGGCCCAAACTTTCAATCGCGCCATTGCAAGCGGCATAAGCTGCCCCTGCATTGAGCGGTCGCATACCATAAGCCCCAGACATCAAGACGATAGACCCTGTTTTTGAAATATACGGGATTGCGTGCTTGGCTGCAAAATATTGGGGCCAAAACTTCCCTTTGAAGCTACTCTCGGCGGTTGCGGTGTCTGTCGTGATCGGGCCGAGCCGATAAGAAGCCCCAGGCGTGAATAAATGATCAAAAGGGCCAATCTTTGCAAAAAACGCTTCGATTGCTTCCTCCGTCGAATTGTCCAGCTGGACCGTTTGTAGCGTTTCACTGTTGATGATCGTTTTCGCGAATTCCAGCTTCTCCACCGAGCGGCCCGCAATCACGACAGCTGCTCCTTGCCTTGCCGCTTCCACAGCGGTAGCTAGTCCGATCCCTGCGCTTCCCCCGATAATAACGACTCTCTCTCCATGCAATCCCATCGATTTCCAGCCTCCTTTTTTCTCATTTTACCAATTCATTCCTTTCCCTACTATGTGATGGGAACCAAAACTTCCGCAACTGTTTTGGGCAACGGAACAATTCGTAAAAATCCGCCGAAAGAACCTTTCATCAGGGCTATTGCAAGCTTTTTGGGCGGAGTTAAAAAAGACACGCTCATTGCGTGCCCAAATCGCTTATTTCTCATCTTTACTCATTCAACGCTGCTTCGAGTGCCTTCAGATTCTTTTCCATGACCCCAATGTAGTCAAGTCCGTTTGCTTTGTCCTCGTCGGCTAATCCTTCGATTGGACTCAACACATTGGATTTCGCTCCGATTTCTTTCGCTACTGTCTCCGCAATTTTCGGGGAGATCAGCTCTTCAAAAAAGATGGTTTTGACCTTTTGTTCCTTTGCAAACTTCACGATCTCAACCAGCTTGGCCGGTGATGGCTCTACATCCGGCGACAAGCCGGAGATCGGGATTTGCGTCAAACCGTACTGTCTCGCCAAATAGCCAAAAGCCGCATGCTGGGTCATAAAATCTTTCCGCTTTGTTGTAGAAATCGTATCGCGATACGATTTGTCTAACGCTTGCAGCTTCTCAAGATATGCCGCCGCATTTTTCTTATACGTATCAGCATGAGCGGGGTCCGCCTTCATCAGCGTCTCTTCGATCGCCTTTACTTCTTGTTGGGCAAGCACCGGATCAAGCCAGACATGCGGATCAAGATTGCTTTCATGCGCATGATCATGCTCACCATCCGCATGTTCGCCCTCTTCTTCCTCGGGGATCCCCTCCATCAGATTCATTCCCTTGCTTGCCTCCACGACTTGCAGTGTTTTGCTGTTGACGCTTTTTATCGTATCTGAAACCCAGCCTTCCACAAGGCCGTTGTAGACAAATAGATCTGCATCCGCCAACTGTTGAATATCCTTCGCCGTTGGCTCCCAATCGTGCGGCTCCACCCCAGTTGGGATCAAGACCGAAACATCGGCGAGATCCCCCGCAACGTTTTTCGTAAAGTCGTACATCGGATAAAAAGTCGTAACGATTTTGAGCTTGTGATCACCCTTGTTTTCTGTTGCGACGGCAACACCCGCGGTCGCCTTCGTTTCGGTTTGTGCGGACGGCGAAGGGCCGTTGTCCGAAGCGCTTGGGACCGAGCATCCTGCAAAAAGAAGGCTGGTCATCCCAATTAAGCCGATAAATGTGCGAATTGATTTCATATTATTCCTCCTGTCAGCATCAATAACCTTACGAAAACAAATATGTAAAACGTAATAATTACGATTTATAACTGTTATTGTATGCCTATCGCCTCATTTCGTCAATACAAATAAGAATCATTATGATTTATTTGTCGAAATATCGGTATTTCAGATCATCGCGTGGATGCGAGTTTGGTCGAAAACGTATAGGTACAAGCCTTACTTACCCACAATTTCAGAAGATTAGCCGTCACAAAGACCTGTTATTATTCTCATACTTTGGATATATTTGTATTGTCGAACAAAATCAAAAAATATAACTAAAGTTAGATATTTTTTCCATTTTTTTGTGATAGGATATATAGTGTTCAAAAAACTTGGAGGTGCGTTTTACGTGGAATGGTATGTAAAAGTACTAAAGCAGTATGCCGTTTTTCAAGGGAGAGCTCGTCGAAAAGAGTATTGGATGTTCGTACTGATCAGCGCAATCATTTCCATTGTACTCTCAATCATTGAGAACCTGATCGGTCTGTCTCAAATCCTTTCGACAATCTACACCCTAATCGTCCTGCTGCCATCGCTTGGCGTTGGTGCTCGCAGATTGCACGATACCGGTCGCAGCGGCTGGTGGCTGCTCATCTCTTTTATCCCTGTCATCGGAACCATCATTTTGCTTGTCTTCTTGTGCCAAGATAGCCATCCTGACAACCAATACGGTTCCAATCCAAAAGGTCAAACCAATATTCTGATCTAACAAACCTCGAGCCTTCGTCTAATGTGAAGGCTCTTTGTTTTCAATCAAAAAAGCCCTCATAAGCCATGAGGGCTTTTGCGCAGTACCGTTAGAGGACATTCGTCACTCTTTCTTGTGTTGCAGCAACGCTTGCAGTAAGGTTTGTAGCTCGTTCACAGGCAAAGCAGCCGTCAACACAGTCGTGAAAGTACGGTAGGCATTGTCGATCTTTACCTGCCCAATGTCCGTTAGCGCAGTATAGACGCTTCGTCGGTCTTCTTCACAGGCATATCTGCGCAACGCACCGCAGCCTCTGTGTTCAAAACGGGCAACAAGCCGTGACATTGCACTTTGGCTTAAGCCGACCATCGACTCAAGCTGTTGTAGCTTCAGCTTTTTTTCAGGCGCTTGCGATAAAAATAACAGCATATAAAATTCTTTCAATGCCAAGCCGTGCTGTTCCTGCAAGGCTTGCTCCAATTGATTCGCCACGCTTATTTGGATGTTGGTAAAGGAAAACCAACTGTTTATCAGGTCATGATTCAAATCGATCCCCATCGTGCAAAGTTCCCTTCATGATAAGTAAAAGCGAAAGTACATCATGTCGAACAACGCTATTGGGTTGATTATACCATCTGCGCAGCCATTGCACGAGTTTTAGCAACGGCAGTGTGTTTTGGACGAGTCACTTTGTAACAAAGAAGAAAAACCCGTTTTCACGGGTCTTCCCTCATCCTTTATTTTTTCGGAAACCCGAACTGATACTGCTTAGGAATCGCCGTTTCTTTATTGAGTTCCGCGGCAGCACTCAGCGTCCAGTACGGGTTTTTGAGCATCGCACGACCGACTGCCACGAGGTCAGCGTCTTCGTTGCCAATCACGGCATTAGCAAGGCTTGGTTCATCCAATCTGCCTACCGCGATGACAGGCACATCGAGCTGCTGCTTGATTTCTCGCGCCAATGGAACTTGATACGCGACATGCGTACCTGGACGGCCTGCCGCCGCAATCGGCCCTTCTCCACCTGCGCTCACATGGAACATATCTACGCCTGCTGCTTTATAGACTTTGCTGAACACTACACTTTCTTCAATGCCGTAGCCACCTTCCACATACTCCCTTGCAGAAATACGCATAATCAGCGGCATCTCGACAGGCATTTCGCTTTTCGCCGCACGGATGACTTCCACGCCGAATTGGGTCAAATCTTTTCCGTATTCATCGCTCCGCTTATTCGTTAACGGAGAGTGGAATTGATGGATCAAGTAGCCATGGGCGCCATGAAGCTCGATCGTATCCACACCCGCTTGCACCGCGCGACGCACCGCTTTACGGAATTTTTCGACCATCTCTTGAACTTCTTCTGTCGTCAGCGCGCGGGGTGTCTTCGATTTTTCATCAAATGGCACAGCGGATGGTGCTACCGGAACAGCCGCATCTTCTGCTTTGCGCCCTGCATGGGCAATCTGGATGCCCACTTTCGCACCATGGCGATGGCAAGCTTCGACGATACGAGCCAAGGCCGGGATGTGCTCGTCTGACCACAGTCCCAAATCGTAGTCACTGATGCGACCGTCCGGTTCGACATCGGTCATCTCGATGATGATCAGCCCTGTACCTCCGATTGCTCGGCTAACATAGTGTGTATAATGCCAATCATTCGCGATCCCATCCTTCTCCGTTACGGAGTATTGGCACATTGGCGGCATCACGACGCGATTTTTCAAGTCCAATCCTTTGAGGCTATACGGGGTGAATAAATCCAACATGGAAATCTCTCCTTTTTCTCTCAAGCGGTATTCGTCCATACAAATGTATGCACATGCATTTATATAACCGAAAAAAATTACATGCATACGCATGCATTTATGATAACGGATTTGATTGATTTCGTCAATTCGTCCGAAATAGCAGCCTTACCCTCTGGTGTCTGCCACTGGAAAAAACCTTCCTCTGTCGTTATGAGGAAGGTTTTTGTTTCTTAATTCCTTATTATCCCAATTCATTGGTTCGCTCACCTTGCTTTTCGCTTGAAACGGTGCCGCTTCCCGCAAATTGGTCCAGCTTATGTTCTTTTTTTGTCAACGAATACCCGTGCATATTGCTTCCGTTATAGCCCATCTCTTGTTTTTCATTTTTCTCTTCGTTTCCAAGTGCCATGCTTCTTTCACCTCCGTGCTTATTATCACCCTAAAATCGGAAAAGACCTCTCTCTTCGCAAACCGCGCGTTATAGTTCATTCCTGTTCATTTTGATCCCCACTCTCCCTCAGATAGCGGTTCATCCACTGCAGTATCTCGACCATGCGCCGCCGCCGGTGGGCCGGCTTGCCCGAGCGGGACAGCTCGTGGTTCTCACCGTGGAAGACGCACATGCGGGCCTCGACTCCATGAAGGCGCAGCGCGGTGTACATCTGGTAGCCCTCCGGAATCCAGCAACGATAATCCTCGTCTGAGTGGATGAACAGCGTGGGGGTCTTCACCTTGTCCGCATATCTCAGCGGGGAGTGCTCCCACAGCTTTTCGGGATTCTTCCACGCATCCGCCTGCATCTGATCCGTGCCGAAGTAGTAGCCGATGTCGCTGATGTAGGTGAAGCTGAACCAATTGGAGATGGAGCGCTGGGAGCAAGCGCAGCGGAAGCGGTTGGTGTGGCCGATGATCCAGTTGGTCATGAAGCCGCCGTAGGAACCGCCGGTCACGCCGAGGCGCGCGCTGTCGATGGCGGGATAGACCCGCAGCATCTCGTCCAGGAACTGCATCAAATTTTTATAGTCGATTCCACCATATTTTCCCCGAATGTCTGCAAAGGCGTCTCCCCTGCCGTCGCTGCCCCGGGGATTGCAGTAGAGAACGACGTAGCCCTGCGCCGCCCATACCTGCATCTCGTGGAAATATTCATCGCCAAATGCAGTCTTGGGTCCGCCATGGATGTGCAGGATTGCAGGATATCGCTTCTCCGGGCTGTAATCCTGCGGTAGAAGGGCCCAGCCATCGAAGACGAAGCCCTCCTGGTCCGTGATGGTGTGATGTACCGGCGTTGCGTGCCATATGTTCTCATACGCCGCCTCATTGTAGCCGGAGAGACGCTCCAACACGCCTTCCTCTAGTGCATAAAGCTCCTGCAGGCGCTGTCCGGCCAAGGAAATGCAGCGGATCGTGTCGCCGCTGATGTCGAAGCAGTCCATGCTGCCGGCCTCGTCATACACCGCCTCGATTGTTCCACTGTCCAGATGCATGCGGTAAAGGCCACACACATATCCCAGCAGGGAGGTAAAATACAGGTGCTCACCCTGGGCTTTGAGGATTGTTCCACCGCCCAGACGGCAATCGCTGTTCACCGGCAAGCCGATGGTGGCGTCGTGCCCTGCCAGCAGGTGGATAAAGCCGCTTGGCCGGTCAACACGATAGAAGCCGCCGTTTTCCTTGAGCCCATAGTCTGCCCCCTCCGCACCGCTGAACAGAAGCTCGCCATCAGCGTATGTCACGCCCCTGATGTGGAATCGCCCAACGGAAAGCCGTGTGGTCGTCCCCAGTACGCGATCATACTCCCACAGTGTGGCCTTCTCAGAGTAGATGCCGTTCATTTCCCTGCCCGCGCCGGCGATGTACCGCCCGCAGGACGAAAGGGCATACAGCTCCACCTCCTGGTAGGCAGCGCTGACCATCGAAAGCGTATTCGCGGCCTCGTCGTACAGGTAAAGGGCTCGGCGCAGGCCGTTTGTAAATCCCCGGCCGTTGGACCAGAAGGGAACCTCGTCGATGATCTGGTAATCGCGGTCTTTGCGCAGCGCGGCGAGCCGCACCTCCTTTTCGTTGGGCTCCAGCCCATCCACTGCCGGGCGGTTCCTATCATATTCCCCCAGCACCAGCCAGTGGCCCTTTTCCACCGGGCGGATCTCCATGACGCTCATCCCCAGTTCGAAGGCGAATACCGCCTCACCGCCATGGATGCAAAGGCGATAGAAGCGGGTGAACACCTCGCCTCGTTCCTTACGGGCGCGGTCCTTTTCGCAGCGTTCGGCGGCAAAGAGTAGCGTATCCGCATCCTCCCAGGCAAAGAGCTTCTGCCTGCCGGTCTCAGCCAGCCGAAGCAGCTTGCCGTCGGCGCTGCACAGCCACAGCTCATGTCGGTAACCATTGTCATCCTTGGCCTGTGACACAATATGGGCTGACTGCCCTCCTGCAGGGGAAAACTTCAGCTGCGAGAGGAACCGGTACTGCATGATATCATCAATGCCTGGACTCTTCATAAGGGCGTCGCCTCCTTGTCTAATAAAAACACATCAATTTCATGTGTTTTTCTCTTTCAATTGCCCTCTTGTTCCATCGTAAAATTTCTTGGCGGCTCTTCCCCCAATAAATGACGAACAAAATAATCCCACCTGCGCCGCGTGACATAGGGATGCTGATCGAGGAAGTGGCTGCCGTTGGGATAGAGCAGCATATCAAAATCCTTGTTTTCACGGATCAGGGCTGCTGCCAGCTGAATGGTTGCCGAAGGATGCACATTGTCGTCCATATCGCCATGGATCAGCAGCAAGCGCCCCTCCAAATTTCCGGCAAAGTTGTGGTTTGCCTGATTGTGATACGCCACCTCCGAATAGGGACCTACCCAGCGGTCACCCCAATGCGTATGGTACTTTGCCTGATCGTGGTCGCCACAGAGGGATACCCCCACTTTAAAAAAATCGGGAAATTGTAGCATTGCACGCACTGTGGCGTAGCCGCCTCCCGAGCTGCCCCATATACCGACTCTGTCGATGTCGACCCACCGATATTGCTCCGCAAGCTGTCGCAGAGCGCACACATGATCCTCGATGCCGCAGCATTCCTCTGGCTTGCCATAGGCCATATCGTGTATCGCCTTTTTGCGAAGCGGGGTTGCCAGGCCATCGACAATCATGCCGATAAACCCAAGCTGGGCTAAGCTTTGCAGGCCTCCCATGGGGTCCATATCCATAACCTCGTGGAACTGAAACGCCTTTGGCGTATTGATGCGTTGGCTTCCGCCGTAAATATAGTCCACAACTGGATACTTTTTATTGGGATCAAAGCCGAAGGGCTTAACAATGATACCGTAGATGGGCGTGACCCCATCCCGGGCCAATACCCGGAACGGTTCGGGCTCTATGTACCCTTTTTCCACAAGGCGGCTGATATCCGCTTCGGCAACCTTTGTGATAGGCGTACCGTCTGGCCGACATACAAACGTTTCAGGCACAGCTTGAACGGTGGAATAGGTGTCGATAAAATAGCTCCCGTCAGGGCTGAACCGAGGAAGGTGTTCGGCGGTTTGCTCGCTGATTCTTGTCAATTGTCCACTATCGAGATTCACCGCATATAAAAGCTGATAATATGGATCGATACCGGACTCCCGGCCGGAGGCGGTAAAATACAGCGTCCTTGAATTCTTATTGTAGTGCCTCATTCGCCGGGCTGTATAAGGTCCCGGGGTCAGGTCGCGCTTGATCCTGCCGTCTGCGGCGTCAATGAGAAATAGGGAGGCGCATTCGTCTCTCTCAAGCAGCCAGATCAGCTCCTCACTTTCCGGCAGGTAAAGAAGCCCCGGATCGTTGAATGCCTCCTGTGAGGCAAATCCAAAGTATTCTGTAAATCCGAAGGTTTCATAAATCTGTTCAGCGGCTATGCGCGCGGTACAGGCTTCCATGTCAATCAGGACAGCCTGCGCTTTCTTAAAGTAGCGGTCATAGCGTACAAGGTACGCTGTCTTGCCATCTTCTGTCCATTTCAACTGGTCGTTTTTCGCATCGAACATCGCCTGCGAAAAAAGAGTCAGGGGCTGTCCATCCAGCAAAACAGGCCGGAAACGTTTGCTCTCCACATCTACCACATAAACATGCGCCGTCAAGATTTCCGCGTCCGCCGGCATGGAGTAGGGATAGCTGACTTCGACCGGAGCGGGGGTTTTGCTCAATGGCTCCGATTGTATCAAATGCATCCGACTGATCCCGCGGGTATCCGTTCGGTAGGTCAGAAAGCGTTTGGAATCCGGCGACCACTTCAACCCAAGGGGCAAAATCCTCGGCTCTTTGCTGATCAGCTTTTCGCTAATCATTTGGTACCTGCGTGCGTAGGGCTGCAAATCGCTGCCGTCAGTGGTCAGTTGTGTGGTTTTCCCCGCACAATTGTCCCTGCAAAAGATGTTGCCCTCGTCCGTGTAGACTGAATACCTAAAATCGGGAGAGGTTGCTTCATATTGATCATAGAGCGGATATTCCAGCTTTTTGACAATGCCGCCTTTCAGCTCATAGCAAAACTCACCCTTCTCCCCGTTTATGGAGAAGTACATGGTTTGCCCGTCAACCCGATGGATCGTCACGGGCAACTCCAATGGCTTCGCATTCTCATACCAGACACCGAGCGCCCCAGCGAATGCCACATGGTCGAAAAGCCTGTACAGAGCCATATCCTCATGCACGTAACGCATATATTCCGTCCCTATCCCATCGCAGGTCGGTACGTCTTTGGCAAACCAGAAATCCCGACTCCCCATGATCCAGTGCTCTGTTACGCGCTCGTTCAGAACGTGTTTTTTTCTGTTGGCAGAATAGATCCTTGCCGCTCGCTTATATGCTTCAAGCACTCCCCCACCTCCTGATCCAAAATTCTGCCAAAAGCTTCATATTATACGCCGCCGTGTAACACGCATGACACATAATGCTCCCCACCCATATCGCGCAGCGGGATGTCCTTTCCTGTACACTCAGCTTTCACATAAGGACACCTCGTGGCAAACCTGCAGCCGGGCTTCGGATTAATCGGGCTTGTCAGCTCTCCCTTAATAATCTCTGTCGGTGTTTCCCTGGCCTTTGCCGATGCGACGGGTATGGCGGAAATAAGCGCTTTTGTATAGGGATGTAGCGGATTTTCAAACAGCTCCCTGGAGGGGGCTCGCTCAATGCACTGACCGAGATACATAACAGCAATTTCTGTTGATATATGGCGCACAACGCTCAGGTTATGAGTGATGAACAGATAGGTCAAGCCCAGGCTCTCCTGCAAATCCATCAGGAGATTGAGCACCTGCGCCTGGATCGACACATCCAGCGCGCTCACCGGCTCGTCGCATACGATAAATTTGGGTTGCACCGCCAGGGCGCGGGCAATGCCGACGCGCTGGCGCCTTCCGCCGTCCAGCTCGTGGGGATAGCTATTTTCGAGCCGCCGGGACAGCCCAACGGTTTCCATAAGCTCCAGGACACGGTCCTCCCTTTGCTTCCTGTCCCCGATGATCCCGTTCACCAGCAGAGGCTCGGCAATGGTTTTCTTGATTGAATGGCGCGGGTTGATGGAGCTGTAGGGATCCTGAAAGATAATCTGCATCTCTTTGCGCAGCGCCTTGTATGTGCGGGCGTCACAGTTGGTGATATCTTGTCCTTCAAAAAGGATCTGGCCGCCTGTCGCGGGTGCAAGCCCGAGGATCGTACGGCCAAGTGTTGTCTTGCCGCAGCCCGATTCACCCACGATCCCCAAGGTGCTCCCCGCCTTTATCCGCAGGTCAACTGAGTCCACGGCATGAAGCTTGCCGCTTTCCACATTGAAATACTTTTGCAGCCCAATTGTCTCCAGCAAAATCGGATTAGCATTCCCCATGGTATCCCTCCTCCGATGCAAAAACGTGGCATTTTACAGCATGAGTTCCATTGACGTAGGCCACCGGTAAATCGGTTTTGCATATATCCATGCAACGTGGGCATCGCGGATGGAACTTGCAGCCAGCGGGCAGGTCTGTCGGGTCAGGCAGCATGCCCTCAATTGGCCTCAGCCGTCTTACATTTCCGTATATATCCGGGATACTGCCAAACAGCCCCTCTGTATAGGGATGATGGCGTTCTCCGACAAAAAAGTCTTCAAAGGTGCCATATTCCACAATCTCCCCGCTATAGATCACCGCGACCTTATCGCAGGTTTTCGCGACGATGCCGAGGTCGTGGGTGATCATCAACATGCTCATATCCAAGCGTTGCTTGAGCTCTTCCATCATAGCTAGCACTTGGGCCTGAATCGTGACGTCAAGCGCGGTGGTGGGCTCGTCGGCGATCAGCAGCTCGGGGGAGCAGGCAAGCGCCATTGCAATCACGACACGCTGCTTCATTCCACCACTGAACTGGTGGGGGTATTCTTTTTTCCTTTCAGGCGGAATACCAACCAGCCCTAGTATTTCATCGATGCGCTCCCCAAGCGCCTTGGAATCCAGCTTATCGCCATTGTGCAGGAAAAGGGCTTCCTCGATTTGCTGTCCGATTGGAATGAAGGGATTCAGCGCAGTCATAGGGTCCTGGAATATCATAGAAACCCTTCCCCCCCTGATCGCCTGCATCTCCGTTTCGCCCAGCTCCAGCACCGGAACGCCGTCGAAGGTGACGGAGCCGTTCAGTATCCTACCAGTGCGTTCCGGAAGCAGTCGCAATATGGACAATGCGATGGTGGTCTTGCCAGCGCCGGTCTCCCCAACAAGTCCCAACGTTTCCTTGCGGCCAAGGCTCAGGCTGATGCCGTTGACCGCTTGCACCGTACTTTTGCCGCTGGTATAGACGACCTTAAGATCCTTGATTTCCAACAGATTGTTACTCTCCAACGACCACACCCCCTTATTCCTTCAACCGGGGATCAAGCGCCTCGCTCAGGCCATCCCCTAACAGGTTGAAACTGACTGCTGTGAGTACAATGGCCAATCCCGGAAAAACGACGATATGTGGGTTGGTGCGCATATACTTGAGCGCGTTGCTCAGCATAGCACCCCATTCCGGGTCCGGCGGCTGTATTCCCATCCCGATGAAGCTCAGTCCGGCGGCGGCCATGATCAGCCCAGCCACGTTCATGGAGGCGTTTACAATAATCAGCCCGATGGCGTTGGGCAGAGCGTGCACAAAAATCGCGCGCGCATTTGAGACGCCTATGGCCCGCGCTGCTTCAATGTAGTCCTGACCCACAACGGCGAGCACGATGGAGCGCACAATCCTGGCAAAGCTGGGGATGGACGAAATCGTGATTGCGATGATCAGGTTGCGGAATCCTACTCCGAGCACGGCGACAAGGCTGAGCGACAGCAAAATGCCCGGAATACAGATGACGGCATCCAGAATAAAGGTGATGACCGCATCCACTTTTCCGCCGAAAAACGCAGACACTGCTCCCAGGATCGAGCCGAAAACCACTGAGAGAATAGTGCAGATAATACCGAAGGCTAAGCTGTATCTGGCGCCGTAGAGGACGCGCACCAGGATATCGCGCCCCATATCATCCGTCCCGAAGGGGTGCCCAATGCTTGGCCTGAGCAGCCGCTGGGCGGGATTGGTTTCGATTACGGTGCTGTAGCTGACGGCAAACTCCGTTATGATCGCGGCAACGATGATGACAGCGATTACAATGAGCCCAAACATCGCTGACTTGTTGCGCCTGAGCCGATGCCACATGTCTGCGGTGGGTGAAATCGGCTTTCCTACTGAGAGCTGTTTCATAGCAGTGATCATTCCTTTCCACTTTAAAAAATCTCGTCTCCCTGCCCACGCTAGGCCGGAAGACATTCATATCGCATCAACCCAAGCGATTTTTCAGTCTCGGATCCACCACGGCCTGAATGATATCCACGGCAAGCATGATCAGCTTATACAACACCGCCAGAAAAATGGTGACGGCCATAATGACCGGGGTATCCTTCATATGCACGGCTTTGATGATGATATTGCCAATGCCCGGAAGGCCGTAGATCATCTCGATAATCAGCGCTCCTCCAAGCAACCAGGCAAATGTCATCCCCAGTATGGTGATAATCGGCATCAGCGCGGGTTTGAGCGCATGGCGCATAATCACACGCAGCTTTCCTGCCCCCTTGGCCTTGGCTGTGCGGATATAGTCCTGCCGCATCGTCTCCAGCATGGATGTTCGGATCAGCCGGGCCAGAAAAGCCGCGTTTGGCAGCGCAAGGGTGATGACCGGCAGCACATAATGCAGGGGGGTGCCAGCTCCCATCGAGGGTAGGATGCCGAGCCCCAGTGAAAAAATCAGGATGAGCACAAGTGCCAGGAAAAAACCCGGCACGGAAGCCAGCAGCAGCGCTGTGACGGTCAGGCTGTAGTCGAGGGCGCTGTATTGCTTGACTGCCGATACAATTCCTAGGGGAATGCCGATGATGGACATTGCAACAACCGCAAGCAGCGCAAGGGTGAGCGTCGTCGGGAACTTCGCAAGTATTTCCTCAAAGACGGGCCGCCCGCTGCGGTAGGAATTTCCAAAATCAAGCTTTGACACGTCCAGTAAATATGTTCCGAAACGTTCCAGCATCGGCCTGTCCATCCCAAGATCGTGATTCAACGCCGCGACCGCTTTCGCATCGGCGTCCTTCCCCAGGATAACGCGTCCGGGATTTCCGGGAACAACGTTGAGAATGAAAAAGATGATGAAAATTACGACGATCAAGGTCGGTATAATGTGAAGAATTCTTCCCACTGTGTATCTCAGCATGACAGTTCTCCTCCTCTCCGCCCCGGTTTCATCTGAAACTCCACGTCAACGTCATCCGGAGCTTGAAGCTCAATCTTTTCTCCCAAAAGATATTTCTTAAAAAACGAAAGGTGGAGGTCGCAGAGGATGGCCCGTACCTGCTCCGGATCTTTTTCCCCAACATCCGGATAGACGTTTCCAGCAAGCTTCCCGATGATCCCCCGGTCGGTAAATCCGATATGTCCGACGTTATTGATGCTGATCCGATAGGCGTCGGCGGAGTTTCGCCAATACATATCCCGAAGGATCCGGCCTCCGTCAGTTCCGCTGAACGTCATAAAGGGTTTGCCGATATCCTTGCCAAAGCTACCGCCCAGCTGTGCGCCGTCTATATTGATGCCACAGGCAAACAAATCGAAAGCGGCGCAGCAGTTCGCCGCCGTGGCGCCCCCGAAGGAATGCCCCCCCAGCCCAATTCCTTTGGTGAAATCCACCCCGCGGTACAGGAAGCTGGTGGGATCGGCATTCAGGGTGTCGAGGTATTCCGCCGCCGTTAGTGTATGTCTCTCCCAAATATCTGCGCTGTTGTTGAGGTTGCCATTGTGAATGGCGTGAAATTGAGCCGCAAGTTCGGCAAGCTCGTTTTCAAAATCTGCCCCTTCCTGCACGCGGGCCACTTCATTCAGAAGCTTTTCCGCCATTTCGAGCATTTGGGGCTCAAATACGTAATCGATATACTTCTGTTCCTTGGGGATGTATGTACCGTCAGGCAGCATCACTGACGCTTCCCCGGTATGCCCGATGGACGCCACCACATACCCAAAGCTTGCCAGGTCGGTGCACAGCACCGTATTGCACATCTCATACGTCAGGTAACCGTGGTTGAATAGTAGCAGCGGAAACGGGCCATCCCCTGAAAGTGCCGCGTCCTTGACGCATCTGGTATCCACCCGATCGAGTCCCAGGGGCTCCAGTACCTGCGGGAACGCGTAAGCAGCCGGTGCTCCTGCGCCATCTACAGCCGGATAGTAAACGGTCAGCGAGATCGGCGTCGAAATATTCCCAACAGAGAAGGGATACGTTGTGTGCCTCAGACCTACCTGGTAATTCCCAGCAGGTCTGGGCAGCTCGATGCGCTTCACCGTTGCTCTCCCGATTTCAGCTTGATATCACCAAAGTACAGGCATAGGCTTCCGGCGCCTGCCTTACTGGTATAGTCAAAATCCGAGTTAATGATATAGGCAAAGGGTGTATCGAAAAGGTTACTAACATCAGCGCGCTCATAAAGGATTTCAAGTGCCTTCCCAATTAACTCTTTGCGTTTCCCCTCGTCCGTTTCGGTCTGCATCTGTTTGATTAAAGCATCATAATTCGCATTTTTATCCATATGGTCGCCGTAATTGGCCCCTGTGCTACTCATGGATATCAGCATGGATTCCAGCGTGCCGGAGAACGCACCGTACGGCACAATTGTCAACTCCAGTTCACCTTTCTCGAGCTTGTCGAACCAAGCGTTGCCGTCCAACTGTTCAATCTTTGCATTGATACCGATCTTCTTCAGGTCGCTTTGGACGGATTCGGCCAGAGCGGTCTCCTGCCAAATTGTTATAGTAATGGGACTCCCGTCATAGTGGGACTTGCTCAGGTAATCCTTTGCCAGCTTCTCGTCGTATAGCGGGCCATAGGATTTGTCCGCAAATTCTCCCATAAGGCGTTTAGCGAACAGGTTCACGGCGGGTTCACCGATATTCTCATTGGCGAGAGCGACGGCGTTTGCACGATTCACTGCGTGAAAAATCGCTTTGCGAAGATTGTGATCCTGTGCCAGCCTGTTGCTGAGAGGAAGGAGCGTGTTGGCGGACCATGAATTTTTCTCCAGAACCACCTTAGCCTTGTCGTCGTTGTCGAATACCGACAGCTGGCTGATAGGCGCGCCCATGAACATATCGGCCTCGCCGGTTTGGATCGCGATCACGGCAGTGGAAGGGTCGACAGGCGGTTTAACAATAATGTTCTCCACCTCGGCTTTACCGAGGTGATAACCGTCGAAGGCTTTAAGCGTGATCATCCCGTCATTATCCTTCGAGACAAACTGGTAAGGGCCACTGCCCACAGGTGCTTTCTCAAAGGCCGCAGGATCTTTTTCATAGACTGCCTTGGGAATGATAAAGATGTTTTCGATGCTGAACGTGAACAGGTTGACGTATGGCGCCGCTTTGTAAAGGGTAACGGTATGATCGTCATTTTTCTCATAGGAAGCGATGCGGGATTTGAAGCCGTAGGAATAAGTGCCCTTAAAAAACAAATCCAATGAGAATATGACGTCGTCAGCCGTCACTGGGGTACCGTCATGGAATTTCGCATTTTGGTCCAGGTAGAACACGGTTTTTTCTCCGGAATCGTCCCAGCGTTTCGCCAACATTGGGGCAATATTGCCGTCGGTATCCATCTTTACAAGTCCCTCATAGATCGCATGCATCACATTGGGCTCGCAAAGGCCGATATCCAATGGAACCAGCGAATCACTAGGAGCAAAAGCAATGTAGGTCAGGGTATCTCTGCTGACGCTTGGCTGGCCGCACGCGGCCAGGCCTGTCACAAGTGCAAGAAATAGCAGGATCGCCAGTAATCTTTTCATAAATATGCCCTCCATATCAGCTTATTTTAGAACGGCTTCCATCGAAGCAAGTTGGCAAGGCTAGTCTAAAATTCCAGGATGGCGTGCTTGTCATTCAGCGGAATCAGGCTTCATAATGCCGTATCTGAAAAAGGATTGATAGAAATTCCGCGCAATTTCGGAACAGAGCTCCACATCCTCCAGTGAATTGAGACCCGTCTCCCTAAAATAGAGTTGCAGGTTGTACATGGTAGTGCCGTACATGTAGGCGATCAAATCCGGGTCAATATCTTCACGCAGCATGCCCCCATACTTCAGCTTGAGCAGTTCCTTTAAAAAGACACTTTTTGTCGCATCCTTGTATTTGCCGAAATAGAGCTTCAGGAGCGTGCTTTCCGGTGCGTTGCGTATCGTATGAATCAGCCGACGGTCCGCCAGGGATCTTTCGCCTTTCTCTTCTTTCGGATTGCGGATGAAGTCTTCCGACAGTTCGTCATAGTCGCCGTACCAGTTCAGAAACGAGATAAACAGATCTTCTTTGTCTTTGAAATAACGATAGAATGTCGCCGAAGGCAATGAAAGCTTATCGGTGAGTATTTCCATCGAGATTTCATCGAACGAATACTCGCTGAACAGATCCTTTGCCAATAAAAAGATTGCTTCTTTTTTTTCATCCGAAAGTAGTTCGAAATTATTCTTAGGCATTTTTTCATAACTCCATTCTAAAATGATAATTTTGCTATCTATAGATTGTTGATTTATCACATTGTAGAATAATTTCGAAAATTAATCAACAAATATCAGATCAATTTATGACTTTATTCGGCATATGCAACAAGCTTCATATATCGGCAATCGCCTTTCTTGCAGTTGGGCCTGAGCTTTTTCATAAGAATCGAATAAAAAAAGCAACAACAGCGAATCGTTGTCCAATGGCCGGCAGACAGTGGTCTTTCGAAGAAACCACGATGCGAACCATATTCAACGATCGATTGTTGTTGCTTTTTGACGGAATTGACAGCCCCGCTTTCGACAGCGCCAGATGCAACTGCTTGTCCTTATTCCAGACTGACGGAAATGTCCAGCGGTTCAACACCCGCAAACACAATGTATCCGTCACAAGTAAGGGGCATATTTTGATGAAAAAGCTCATCATAATGGATGCTCAAATCATTGTTCAGCATCATGACACGCACGGAACAGGATTTGGCGATCTGGAGTTTTTTCCCCGCTATAACTTTGTAGACCAGATTCCTGCAAGGCTTGTCGGATACAATGCGTCCATTTTTCAGATATTCAAGGATATCCGAATCCACATACTCAAACCCGCCGCTGTAAATCAGCTCCCTTCCAGTCCTTTCCAATGCAAAGGGCGTGAAGATGTTGTGGGAGCCAGGGTATCCGGGAGCATCCAGAATGTGTCCTGTCTCATTGTCATTTTGGGTAATGACCGGCACGGTATAATCGGGGCTGCCATGAAACAGCAGAAGGCCGCTTCCCTCGAATTGCTCAATGATCAGTCCACCTGCAGGCAGGTAATCGCCGGGGTGCATGTTGCATGCCAGATATGTTTTCCCCGTTCTGTTCCCCCACTTCGCATGCAGCCCGGGGATCTCTTCCAAATTGACTTTCTGCCCAATCACCATCGTCTCCGAGGCCGTCTCGATCAATAGGTAGCACCTGCTCCCCTGCTCCCGAAAGCGCAGCACCCCGTCGTCACATACAAACCCATCCCCAAAGCACGCCGCTTTTTCTATATAGGGCATCCACCCGGAACAGCGCTTATACCGTTCGACCGTGATGAAATCCCCGCCCGTAGCCACCCGATAGATGGCGCTTGCCGTCATATAAACGCCTTGAAGCCTCTCCAGATGGACTTCGTGCGAAGGAACTGTTGCCGGCTTCAACGGCGGCATCCGACGCACCGTTCGATTTTGCCGCGTCTCAATATAGCGGGCGCATAATTCACAGAGAATGTCCAGGGGGTCCAGCTGTGTATCTGACGTGATGGAAATCGCCGCTGAGAATCCATATTCCTTGCTTACCAGAAGATAAGCGGCATATTGAACAGTCCCCCCTCTCTTGCCCAGCGCGCCGGGCCCAAAATCAAACTCCTTATGCGAAAAATTCACCGTGTCCCAGCCCAGTCCCTGATCCTCCGAAAGAAGCATACCCTGCGGCCTTACGATCTCCCGGATGCTTTCATCAGCCAGGATACCACAAGCATCCAGGAATAGGTGCCCCACTCTGGCGCAATCAAGAAGGTTGGTTACGATTCCCCCGGATCCTATCGCCGTGACATATTCCGCGGGGCAGTCCTTCATATGGATCGCTTGTTTCAATCCGTTTGCAGGGTTCCCGTCGCCTGTGGAGCCTGCTCCCGCCGGGGTGGTTATATATTCCCTTATAAAATCCATGTATTCTCTGCCCGAAACTGCCGCAACCGCCATCTCAGCCAAGCTGAACCCATCATTGCAATAAGTGGAAAAGGCTCCGGGGTCTGCCTTTAGAGAGGCTTTAGAAAAGTAGTCGTACCGCTCGTCATAGCAATTGGAAAAAAGCCACTGGGCGGTAATATCATTTCTGGCGTAAGACCCCGGCAGGCCCGACGAGTGATTCAGGCACATCCGTAGTGTGATGCTGCGATGCCGAAGATCCCGCATGGTGAAACGAGGTAGATATTCCACAACGGGAGTATCCAGAGCCAGCTTCCCCAGTTCCACAAGCTTCAGCACCGCCAAGGCGCAATACACCTTGGAAACAGAGGCGACCCCAAATCGATCATATATGGTGACAGGCGCATCGTCATTGGGGTTGCTTCCAACCACCGCGGCGGCAGCACTGTTTCCGCCTATAATCGCTACACTGGCGGCGGTTCCACTGCCAGACACTTTTTCCTGTAAATAGCGTTGCATGTGCAAAGAGAACTCTTTCTCCATACGAAATCCAATACCCATACACTCCCTCCTACACATCAGTATGTTGATATCTTACTATCTTCGCCGGACATTTCTGCTGCTTGCTTGTACAGCCGCTGTATGCGCCGCACCGATACGCCCCATTTTTCCGCCGTCTGCCGCATGGTCATGTAATCCATGGAACGCCTTCCCGCAATTTTTTTAAATATTTTAAATATATGTGGTTTTGCGTATGATATCAAGCTTATCCAGTACAGGGGAAAAGCGTGGGTATGGTACCTGCAAACCTTACGTTATCCATGGACTAATCTGAAAAAAATCTAATGTAAAAATCATGTGGAAGTCCCATCCTAATTTTCGGTATTATTTTTTTATGAGGTCCAGATGGCCCGTTTTGCGATCCGTACATAACGAAGCCATCTGGGCACAATCTCTTTCCGAAGGAGAAATCCATGCAGAATCAAATCCAAAGCGAGCGCCTGACTTTCACGAAACTGGCCGAACAAGATTGGGAACTGGTCCGCTCCATTTATACCAACCCGACACTTATGAAACACATCGGTGCCACGATGACTGAGGAAGCAATCCGCCTTAATTTTAAAAAAGAACTCGCACCATGGAGTCTTACATCCACCCATTGGCTAACCTGGATTATCCGCGAAACTGCTACCGAAAACGACGTTGGTTTAATCAGTATTTGTACTCGTAACCGAGAAAATCTCACTGCGGAAGTGGGCTTTATCTTTCAGGAAGCATACAAAGGCAAGGGTTATGCAACCGAAACAGTCAAACACATTATCGATTTTGCTGTAGATACATATGGATTCAGAAAATTTACTGCGGTTTGTTCGGAAGAGCATGTAGCGTCACGTAGGGTGTTGGAAAAGGTTGGGATGAAACTGGATGAAATCGTGCCGGATTCTACCGAAATCAATGGCAAAATGGTTACCGACTGTTTTTATTCGTTAGAACGATCATGAATTTTCTTGCCAAACTTCAAAAATAAAGCGTAAAACCGATGTAGATACCGGTTTTACGCTTTTTTATTACATGACGCGCTTAAACAGCTTTTCCAATTCGTATGACGAAAAATGAATGATGATCGGCCTGCCATGCGGGCAGGTGAATGGGCTGGTCGTGAGGCGCAATCGTTCCAACAGCGCTTCCATCTCCTGCTGGGTAAGATAGCGATTCGCTTTGATGGAAGCCTTGCATGACATCATGATCGCCGCTTTCTCCCTCATCCCACGCACGTCGAAACCGCCTTTTTCGCCTGTTTCCAGTACAACCTGCACCAACTCATCGATTACCTCAAGCTCGCTTCCTTCCGGGAACCAGTGCGGATGTGCGCGCACGATGAACGTCCGATTCCCAAACCATTCAATTTCCAACCCAAGCGAAATCAGCGTCTCAAGCCGAGTCTTCAGGCGCTCCGTCTCTTGTGACGTACACTCGATCGTATGCGGAAACAGCATCATTTGGCTGGCGACGCTCTCCGATTTCAGCTTTTCCATGAAATACTCGTAAAAGATTCGCTCTTGTGCCGCATGCTGGTCGATCAAGTACATCCCGTTTTCGTTTTGCGCCACGATATACGTCCCATGTACCTGACCGACGGGAAACATCGGCGGGACGGCTGGATGTGCTTCATCAACAACTGGCGAAGGCGTTGATTCAGACACCCCTGTCGGCATCGTTTCCACCAGTGGCTCATCGGCTAGAGACGATTCATTGAAACGCGACTCGCTTCGCTCGCCATCCATTTCACCAACGCTTGCATCCCTCTGGGAATGATTCGTCTGCAATGCTTCGACGTTCAGATTTCGTACTGGAACCCGTTCATCCTCAGGCGAAGGCGCAGACCCATCTGGCACTTGCTGCTCCGTAATACCCGATTCAAAAGATGTAGGCTGCACTCTTCGCGTCTCCTCCACCTGTTCAAACTGCGGCGTGTCGGTCTGCGAAGCTCCCTTCTCCATCGGCCAGGCTGAATCGACTGATGGGCTTTCAAACTGTTCTTGTTGTTGTTGCGGCTTGTCAACACGTGGCAGCCACTCGCGCACACGCGCTTCAAACTGCTGCGGTCGTTCATAGCGTATTTCTGATTGCAACCGGTTCTGCTCCTGCCTGCTCCCCAACAAATTGCTTTCCCGGCTGATCGGCAGTTCAAAAGCAGGCTGCACAACTTTCGGCCCCGCTGGTGCCGTCGTACGCTGTGTCGCCAGTGGCTGTGGAATCGTCAAGCCTTTGCGCAGCGCACCTTTCACAGACGCTTCCATAGCAGCGACCAGCTCGTCCTCCTTGCTGAAGCGAGCTTCCAGCTTAGCAGGATGCACATTCACATCGACCAGCGTCGGGTCCATCTCGATGGACAGACAGACGACCGGAAAGCGACCGATTGGCAGCAACGTATGATACCCGCGCATAATCGCGTTCGTAAGGGCAAAATTGCGGATATAGCGACCGTTGATAAGCGTAGTCAAATAACTCCGGTTGGCACGCGTCAGCTCGGTTTTGGAGATGAAGCCCGACCAGTGGAAATCCAGTGTCTCTCCTTCAATCGGCAGCATCAGCTTGGCAGCCTGCACGCCATAAATCGAAGCGATGACATGGAGTAGTTTGCCGTCTCCCGATGTTTGCAGGATCGTCTTGTCGTTGTGTGTATAGTGAAACGCGATGCCAGGATACGTGAGCGCCAATCGATTCACATAGTCAGAAATGTGGCCGACCTCGGTGGAGATTGACTTCATGTATTTCAGACGCGCAGGTGTATTGAAAAAAAGCTCGCGCACCTGAATATCAGTACCTTTGACGGTTGCGGCATCGCTCAGTTCCTTCACTTGCCCGGCTTCAATGAGCACGCGCGTCCCCACTTGTCCGCTCGCTTGCGAGCTCAACAGCTCAGTCCTGGAGACGGAGGCGATACTTGGCAGCGCCTCCCCCCGAAACCCAAGCGTGTGGATAGAAAACAAATCGCGCGTCGACTTGATTTTACTGGTGGCATGACGCTCGAAAGCCCGCTCGCAATCGTCGCGGTCCATCCCGACCCCATCGTCGACGATGCGAATCAGGTCCAGTCCGCCCTCTTTGATGTGAATCTCAATCCGCTTTGCTTCAGCGTCTACGGCGTTTTCAATCAGCTCTTTTACTACGGAGGCTGGGCGTTCCACCACTTCCCCGGCAGCAATCATGTTGGATAGATGCTCATCCAGCACACGAATCCGTCCCATGTCGCACCCCTTACTGTTTCATCCGTTTTTGCCAATCATACACCTGCATCAGCGCAGCCAATGGCGTCAACTGATTGGCGTCTACTTTACGCAGCTCCTGCAGCAGTTCCATCGCCAGCAGCTGATCTGCTGTCACCACAGGCTCCTCTTTTACTTGCAGCTGTGGTTCCAGTGCCGCCTGCATCGTTGCTGGCACCATTTGCTCCTTGCTTGGATGCTGTTCGGTAGCAATCGGCATAGATTGCGCTGCCAGTACTTGTTCCAATCCACGCTCAGCCACGCGCTGTGGCGCCATCCACAGTGAATCAAACGAGATTTGTTCCGTTGCAGGAGCTGTCGGCTTTTCATTCTCCAGCTCATGCAAAATTTGGCGTGCCCGCGCAATCACCTTATCCGGCAAAGCTGCCAGCTCGGCCACATGGATGCCATAGCTTTTGTCCGCTCGGCCTTGCTCAATCCGGTGCAGGAATAACAGCTTTCCTCCCCGCTCCTCGCAGCGTGCATTTACATTTACGACGCGCGAAAGCATCTCTTCCAAACGTGTCAGTTCGTGATAGTGCGTGGAAAAGAGCGTTTTCGCTCCGATTTCCTCATGAATATATTCAATAACGGCTTGCGCCAGCGCCATACCGTCGTACGTCGATGTACCACGACCGATCTCATCCAACAAAATCAGGCTGTTCGCGGTCGCTTTTTGCAGCGCGTTTTTCGTTTCTAGCATTTCGACCATGAACGTACTGTGGCCACCCACCAAATCGTCCGCAGCCCCGATACGGGTAAAAATCTGGTCGACCAGCGTCAGCTTAGCATACGACGCAGGAACAAAGCAGCCAACTTGGGCGATGACGAACATTAAGGCGATCTGCCGCATATACGTGCTTTTCCCCGCCATGTTCGGTCCGGTGATCAGCAAAATCTGCCGCCCTTGCTGATCGAGATGGGCGTCATTCGCCACGTACTTTTCCGAGTTGAGCACCGCTTCCACTACCGGATGACGACCGTCCGTAATGACGCACTCACCTGTAGTGACGATATGCGGTCGCGTAAATCCACGCTCATCGCTCACCGTCGCGAATGATTGCAACACATCAATGGTAGCGACGCGCTCTGCCAATGCTTGAATGCGCGTCACGTGTTTGGCTACTTCCGTGCGGATTTCAGTAAAAAGCTGGTACTCCAGCTCGATCATTTTTTCTTCCGCTTCCAAAATAAGCGCTTCTTTTTCTTTCAGCTCTGGCGTGATATAGCGCTCTGCATTGGTTAGCGTTTGCTTGCGTTCATAACGATCGAGCGGCACCGACGCTAGGTTGGCTCTCGACACTTCCAAATAGTAGCCGAATACTTTGTTGAAGCCGACTTTTAGCGAACGGATGCCGGTTGCTTCCCGCTCTGATTGCTCCAGCTGGGCGATCCAGTGCTTACCCTCGCGGCTGGCAATGTGCAGCTTGTCCAAATAATCGTCGTACCCGGTCTTCAGCATGCCGCCGTCCCGCACCGAGATCGGCGGGTCATCGACAAGCGCTCGCTCGAGCAAGTCTTTGATATCGACACACTCGTCCATCTCTTCGGCAATCGCGGATAAAATCGCAGAGCCGCTTGCGTGCAAAGCCGCTTTTACATTCGGAATTGCATCAAGTGAATGGCGTAGCTGAACAAGATCCCGGGCATTGGCGTTCCCATATGCCGTCCGGCCGATCAATCGCTCCAAATCGTACACTTGGTCCAAGAGAGTGCGCAGATCGGAGCGCAGCAGCATATCTGCTTTTAGTTGCTCCACCGCATTGAGTCGGTACTCGATCTCGCTGTGCGTGTAAAGCGGGCGCTCAAGCCAGCGTCGCAGCAGCCGTCCGCCCATCGCAGTCTCCGTCCGATCGAGCAGCCAGAGGAGCGAGCCATGCTTCGCTTTGTCTCGAATGGTTTCGGTCAGCTCCAGATTGCGCCGAGAAAACGGGTCAAGCTGCAAAAACTGGCGAGCTTCATACGCGCGCAATGCCCGCAAGTGGGCGAGGCTGCGCTTCTGCGTCGTGCCGATATAGGTAAGCAAGGCGCTCACCGCCAGTTGCTGCTCCGCCGCAAGCTCTAAAGCAGCCGGGCCATACTGACGCTCCGCCGCCCCGTTGTCCACCTGCTCCTGCGCAAGTAAATTAACCGGTGCGTTCACGGCCGGTAAAATCGACGGCACGACACCTGAGAGGACCAGTTCCTTCGGCCGGTATTGCAGCGCTTCATCCACCACTGCATCCAAGCTACCGCTAAGCGAGGTGACATGCATTTCACCTGTCGACAGGTCGCAAGCCGCGATCGATCCGCTCTGGCCGGTGGCCACAATCGCAGCTATGTAGTTGTTTTCCTTTTCGGAAAGCCATTTGCCTTCCATCATGGTACCGGGTGTAATGACCCGTGTCACTTCGCGGCGAACGACACCTTTGGCTTCCTTCGGGTCCTCAACCTGCTCGCATATCGCCACCTTGTAGCCTTTTTGCAGCAATTGTGCGATATACGCCTCTGCAGAGTGATGCGGCACGCCGCACATCGGGATGCGCTCTTCTCCGCCCCCTTCTCTTCCGGTCAAGGTAATTTCCAGTTCACGGGACGCTTTGATCGCATCTTCGAAAAACAATTCATAAAAGTCTCCTAGGCGAAAAAAGAGGAAAGCATCGGAATACTCTCGTTTGATCGCAAGGTACTGTTGGATCATCGGTGTATACTGAGCCATAGGTATATTCGTCTCCTACTTCTTTAAAATCTCGACATTCATTATATCACAGCTATCGCGTCCTCATCATCGGTAGTGGATGGGACTGTGAGCTTCCATGCTGGCCGGAAGTCTTCATCTGCAAACCATGCCGCTGCCGACATCGCCTCTGCAAAAAACGGATCCAACGATTGTCGGTACGTTTGATAGGTAGAAAGCAGCGACAATTCCCGCCACAGCCCCCGGACGATCGGACGGATGGTCGCTTTGTCCCCTTGATAATAAGCAGATTGCACCAATATTCGCCGTAACGGGTCTTGTCTAAGTTCCCGGTGATGGGTAGCGACGACTTTCGCCAAAGCGAGAATGCCTTTGGCGACACGCGGCGTGACAAGCCAACTAGGCAACGTACGATACTCAAAGCCCCCGTAGCTTTTTTCGCGCACATCGCCAAAAAAGCCGTAGCGCGGCCTTCTCCTTTGGCATCCCCCATCTTCTAGCAACATCAGTGGTAGGGCCAAATACGTATCCAGTTTGCGCACGAATGCTGCGTTTAGCGCGATTCCGCTGAAATGGATATGACCGCCGATTGGATAACCGTCAAACGGCATGCCGCCTGCGATCCATTCGAGCTCCGGCGCGATTTTTTTGGTAGCTGCAAGCCGCATCGTGCGGTACATCTCGACAAAAAGCTCATTGGGATCTGCGGATGGCTTTGGCCGTAACTCGACCAGCGGATGTAGGAGCGCGGACGGTTTTTCCCGAAAGCGAACAGCATCGTAGCCAATCGTGCCGCTGCGCCCGACATATCGGGAAGCAAAAGCCATCTGGCCCGATGGATCGCGCAGGGCGAATTCCGGATCGGCTCCAAGTACCACCTCACTTTGGCGAAGTAGCGCTTCCAGCTGCTGTTGCTCCCATTCCTCCTGAAGCTGGCGAAGAAAAGACGTGTACGGCTCGATTGACTCATCATCGACCCGTATCGTTATGACAGCTTGGCGAAATTCAGACATTGCTGCAATTTCTACGATGCCGACATCCAGTCCTACGGCATAAATGCTGCGGATGGCCATCGGTTCGATTTTTTTAATTTCCGTATTGTCTTGATGATCGGGAACCTCCTCAAAGCGCAATGGTTGCGGGAGCGCAGACATTGTATCGAGCCATACCGACTTTCCTTCCGCCAACCACACTTTGACCACGCGAAATTGGTGCACGAGCATGCGATAGCGCCGCATCGGTATTGATTCGCTCTGATCTTGCTCACGTAAAACCGGAATGCCGTTCATCCGCAAGAGTTGGCGTAAAGTGGGAAGATGCTGACACCGTGCAATAGCTTCCGGCCGATTCATCGGCAAAAGCGAGCCGGGGACCCGACCGAATGAAGGCGATGCTGCCATGTTATCCATTATCGTCCCCTCCATTTTTGTGGTGAAATAGCATATTCCCACGCCCAGAAAACCGTGTATGAGGAACGGCGAAAAGATTCCCGTTTTGAATAAAAAAAAAAGAGGAGAATCCCGTCTCCTCTTGTTAATCTAAGTCATCCAGCAGTCCTGCCGATTCAAAATCGTCGAATTCATCATCACTTGTCTCGTCATACTCGGTGCTCATACCAAAATCTTTCTCATCGCAGCTGTTGCAAACGACTACGCAAACTTTTGTCTCCCCGATGATTTCAACAGCAAAATCGCTCTCTACTTTCACTTGAACGGTTCCACCGCTGCCCAGCTCCGCTTTGACGCATTTTGGCTGCTCGACAGCACGAGCAACAACTTCCAGGTCGCCGCGTGTGTTGGTGTCATAGAATGATAATGGCACCGTCACGGAGAAGTTTACCGTTTGTTTGGTCACTTCCGTCTGCGTATTGTTTGCGTAAGAGTACCACAGGTTGCAGTCAAAGGAACCAATGACATCAACCGCATCACCCGATTTGGCTGCTTGAAAGGAAGTGTTGATGAGCCAGCACCCAAGAATGGTTGATGGTGTGTGATTCGGTGTGATCGTGTACGTTTGTTGGGAAAATTTATGTCCTTTGCCAACGACTGCTTTAGCAATTAATTCCCGGCATTGCAGGTCTTTATCTGTACCCGACATGTTGTTACCTCCTCCATACAATGTTTCTGTACATTTGTATGCAGGTCATCCGTCTAGGGTGCAAACGTCTAGGGAATCAATCCATTTTTTTCAGGTCGGTCGCCTATCGCCTAGTGGGAGCAGCAGCCGTCGCCATGATCTTTTGCAACCGATGGGCTGCCGGTTTCGCCTTTCAGCGGGTCACCGCCGGTATCAAGAATGATGCGCTCAGAGACAGCATTCGTGATGACATTAGTCACCATTTGCAGCAAATCGTTCACATCAACTTGTGACTGTTTGAATTCGGAAACAACTGGAATTTCGTCGAGCTGTTCATGCAGCTGATCCAATTCGGTTTCCAGCTTTTGTACCAGTTCCTTTTTGTTCATGGATTCAAACATGACCACTTGCTTCTGCTTTTGCTTCAGCTCCTGGATCAAATCCTGCACGCGCTCGTTCAGCTTGATCTGCGCTTCTGCTCTTTTATAGAAATCCACTTCCTTGGTCCGCGCCATCATCGTCGCCAGTTCACGCGCTTTATCCAAGATTTCTTTTTGCGTGTATTGTTTTGTGCTGTCCATTTGCCATCATACCTCGACTTTCGCTACGATCTCCCCATAGAGGGTGAATGTTTTCGCATCTGTGATTGTTACATCAACAAACGTGCCGATCAGAGATTTGTCGCCGTTGAAATGAACGAGCTTTCCGCCTCTTGTACGGCCGGATAGCACCTCGGGGTTGTTCTTGCTCTCCCCTTCCACCAACAGCTCTACTGTCTGGCCGAGCATCGCCAGATTTTTTACCAGGCTGCTCTTTTGCTGCACTTCCATCAATCGATGCAGCCTGCTTTTCTTTACTTCCTCTGGAACGGAATCTTCCATCACGGCAGCCGGTGTGCCTTCACGCGGGGAATACATGAACGTATAGGCTGAATCGAAGCCGACCTCACTCACCAGGGAAAGTGTATCCTCGAACTGCTCCTCGGTTTCCCCAGGGAAGCCGACGATGATATCTGTAGAAAGCGTAGCATTCGGGATGGCCGCTTTTATTTTACGTACCAGTTCTAAGTAGTGTTCGCGCGTATACTTGCGGGCCATCTTCTTCAGGACTTCCGTGCTTCCCGATTGGAATGGCAGGTGAATTTGCTCCACCAGATTGCCGCCTTTCGCCAACACTTCGATCAGATGATCATCAAAATCGCGCGGATGGCTTGTCGTAAAACGGATGCGCGGAATGTCGATCAGGCGGATTTCGTCCAGCAAGTGGCCGAACCCATATTGGATATCTTCGAAATCTTTGCCGTACGCATTGACGTTTTGACCGAGCAGCATGATTTCCTTAAAGCCTTGGCGTGCGAGATCGCGCACTTCTGCGATGACATCCTCTGGACGGCGACTCCGCTCTTTCCCGCGCGTGTACGGCACGATGCAGTACGTACAGAACTTGTCGCAACCGTACATAATATTGACCCATGCCTTAGTTTTGTCTTCGCGCACCTTCGGCATGTTCTCGATGATGTCGCCCTCTTTGGACCATACCTCGATGACCATCTCTTTTTGGAACATGGCATCGCGCAAAAGAACAGGCAGCCTGTGGATGTTGTGCGTACCGAAGATCAGGTCGACGTGCGCATGCTTGGACATGATCTTGTTCACGACGCTCTCTTCTTGCGACATGCAGCCGCAGACGCCGAGGATCACGTTCGGGTTGTTGCGCTTGAGCACTTTCATGTGGCCCAATTCGCCAAATACCTTATCTTCCGCATTTTCGCGGATCGCACAGGTATTGAACAGGATGACGTCCGCCTCCTGGTATTCCTCCGTCGATTCATAGCCCATCTGCTCAAGAATTCCGGCAATCGTTTCGGTATCGTGCTCATTCATTTGACATCCGTATGTACGGATCAAATAATGCTTGCCCTTCCCGATTTCACGCATTTCCTCTGGAATTCCGAAATCATAATGGACCTGAATGTCCTCTTTCCCCCGTTTTTTGGCATCCTTCAGACTAGGGGGCTGAAAGTATTTCGCATAGTCATCGGGTGTTTTCGCGGACTTGCCGGATTTTAAGTCCGGTGTCGCCTCATTTTTTACTGTCATGAATCTATTCACCTCTGTTGATTAGTAAGCGTCAAGTAAGGATGGAATACTGATTCCATCACAATATTATACCATAGCTTGGCATGAATAAAAAATCATTTACCGGGAATGGTTACCTGCCTCTTTTTTGGCAAGCACATTTTTTTGGAAATTTCTTTGAAACCTTTTTTACATTCCCCTCGTCAGAAAGGTGTGAACGTAATAAAATAGAAAAAATTAGGAGGCATTCAAATGAAAAAATGGATGGCTATGCTGCTGACAATGATCTTGTTTGTCACTGCGATTCCATTTGCACACGCAGCAACGACGAACTTCAAGGATGTTCCTCGAAGCCATTGGGCGTATGAAGCGATCACGAAAATGGCGGAAGAAGGTATCATTAGCGGTTACAATGACGGAAGCTTTCGACCGGATAACCGTATCAGCCGCGCTGAATTCGCCAAAATCATGATTGCAGCATCGGGGATCGACCTCGGTTCGGCTCGAAACGTATCCCAAACCTTTGAAGACGTCGATCGCGACAACTGGGCTTTCCTCTATGTCGAGCGGGCGAAAAATTACCTAACCGGCTACAAATCAGGCAAACGCTACTATTATAAGCCAAATGAAAACGCCGTGCGAGAGGACATCGCTGTCGCATTGGTGCGATTGATGGGCTATGATCAATCCAAAACATCCAACACGAGCGCAATCGACCGCTTCCGCGACAAATCGGACATCTCCAAAGAATTGCGTCCTTACATCGCCATCGCAGTCGATACGGATCTGATTAAAGGCTTTAACGACCAGACATTCCGTCCGCAGGCCGCAATCACGCGAGCGGAAGCAGCGACACTGCTGTATCGCGCAAAAGAAAAACTGGATGAAACCAAGATCGTCTTCCCTACCGAACCAACACAGCCAAAACCGGAAGAACCGAAAACCATTTCCATCAGCGATTCGTTTACTGACGAAAAATTGCAAAAATGGGATACGGACCATCAGAGCGGTTCCTGGGTCGTCGGCGGCCAAAAAGTGATGGCTTTCTCTGAAAATGAAAAACTGTACCACTACTTGCTCCCGCTAAACTGGAGCGAGGCCAAAACGAGCAGCTATGAGCTACAAGTCGATCTGACGCAAAACGGTCGCGGTTTGGGTGGTTTGTTCTTCAATGGCACCGATAAGCAAGCAACCGTGGTTTTTCTTGACAAAGATGCTCTCTATGTAAAACGCATGACAGACACTAACAAAAAAGACATGACCTCTATCGCAAAAGTACCTTTGAAACAGCAAAAATCGGCGAAGCTGAAAATCAAAGTAAGCGGAAACGATTACTCGCTTTACGTAAACGACTCTTTCGTATATTCCCAAGAGGGGCAAAACCTTTCCGGCACGAAGCTGGGTCTGTATCTCAATCGCGATGCAAATGCCGACTTCCCAGAAAAATTGACCAACTTTGACAACTTCTCCTTTAAAGCCACGCTGAAATAATGAGGCGGCTCGACATTCCCTCGCGGATCGTCGGGCCGTTTTCCTTTATCGTCTTTTACTACCGGACAAGCGTATTTACTCCCTCTTCAGCCCTATACCATCCAATTGTTTCAGCACAATGTCAAGGAGAGAAAATGTTTCTTCCATAGAAAAATCAAATAATCATGTGTATAATAAAGGGCGATTTGTTTTTTACCACTAAAGGAGTCGGATTATATGACGATTCTACCTGCCAATGGGCAGCAGAACAGCGGTGCCTTTTTATGGACAGATACTGGCACGTACGGCGGCAATCCCATTCGTCCGCTTGCCATTGATGAAGCAATTGCCACTTTGATGGGACAAGAAGGTGCTTTGCCCCTGATCCATCTGTGGGTGTGCGAACGAGCGCTCTTTTTAGGCAGGCGCGATGCCAAATTACCCCACCTCGATCGAGTCTTACACACTTTCGGCAAAGCTGGCTATCGGGCATTGCTTCGCTCCTCGGGCGGCGCATGTGTACCACTCGATTCAGGTGTACTTAATCTTGCCATTCATTTGCCTGGTACTTCCGTTGCGATCGATGATTTTTTCCAGCTGGCAGCAAGACTTCTCACCGCAGGCTTGATGCGATACGGAGAGATTGCCATCGGAGAGGTCGTCGGGTCGTATTGTGTCGGCGACTATGATTTTTCACTGAATGGCCGAAAAATTGGCGGGATGGCCCAACGTCGGACGCGCCATGGGTCCATTTTGCAGCTGTGCATCAACGCGGAACCGGATAACCGCGGACAGCTGATGGAACTATTCTACGAGCAGGCCGGACTGCAGGAAATGACCAGCAATAAGCCCATCCCCTATATGGATGGCACGACCGACACCAGCTTGTCAGCGGAAACAAAGCGGCTGGTCACCGTTTCCGAGCTGAAAGAGCAGCTCTACGCAGCGCTCTCTACCGAGTGGCAGCTAACACCTGCCCCGCTTGAGGTGACGGAAGCGGAAATCGAAAGTGCACGTAAGCATTTGCAAGACAAACTTGGCCTCTTTTCTTACACTGCGCAAGAAATGGCCGATGAGAACTGGATAAGGAGACAAACGTCATGGCAACCACACGCAGAGGATCGTTCAAGGATCTGAATGCGTTCTACGTATTCGGTGCCTTTACGGTTCTGGTAATCCATATCTTGGGCTTCTTCGTCCAAGCAAATAACGATTATCCGGGCAACTATGACCTGGAGGCTCTCTCTTTGATTTTATTGCGGTTCGGCCGGTCCCTCTTTATTTTCGGAACCGGTATGCTTCTGTTCTATTGGTATAAACACAAACCGATGGACTGGGGCACCTTCTGGCGAAAAAGATGGCATAACATCATCGTGCCGTATATCGGCTGGACCGGTATTTATACGTTTGTTAAACTGCAAACGTTTGCGCCGGATGTGTTTTTCCCGACTTTCTTCAACAGCTTGTTCACCGGCAGCTCGTTTTACCATCTGTACTACATCCCGCTGTTTTTGCAGATGAACCTGCTGTTCATGTTTACAAAAGGTTGGCTGGAGCGCCATTTGAAGCTACCGCTCTTGCTCATCGCATTCGTACTTCAGACGCTCGTGTACGTATTGTTTATCCACATGCCAGAAACCGGTTTGCTGCTCGACGTTAACGAAACCTCGCCCTTGTATATGCAAGCGTTGGCACATGGGTATCAATCTGCGCAAAATTACCCGTACATGTATGTCTTTTACTTTTTACTTGGCGCCTATGCTGGTCTTAACCCGGATCGCTGGCGGCAATTCGTCAAAAAGCATTGGGTTTGGGCCTGTGTCATCTGCGTCGGTGCAACGTTGTATCTGGCCCATGGCTTTTTGGTCAAAACCATTAGCTATGGGGAAGCACTGAACATTTTTTCACCGCTGTATCTGGTCTACACAAGCTCGTTTATCCTGCTGTTTTATCCGGTTTCCGCCTGGATTGGACAAACCCGGTTGTGCGGTGGGTGGTTCGCACAGCTGGCCAAACACAATTTGGCTATTTACATGGTTCACCCGCTGATCCTGTTCCTTTTGGAAAGTTATGTGATCTTCCGGCTGGATTGGTCTACGTTCGCGCTCATGCTCGCCATGTTCGTTGTGACCCTTCCACTCAGCATTCTGGTCTATACGCATAAACTGCCGGCCTGGTTGAAAAAACGATCCGCCGATCAAACGACAGAAAAGGAACAACCCGCTTACCAGACGTTTCATGCCGGATAACGCGGACTTCCTGTAAGCTCCTAATGTAACGTAAGCGGATTTTTCGCATACTATACAGTAAGGGACGTTACGTTCCACACCTCGATATTCGCCTAGCGATATGCTAGGTCTTTTTTTTTTTCCATTTCTGTTATAATAGAAATTGTTGTTTGCTTGGTTGGGGGTGGAACTTTTATTAGGCAGGTGATGGGTATGTTAAATCAAGAGACAGATCAACTTTTACAAAACCGCATCAATGAACTGGTAGTACCGGCCTCCAAAGTGGCCCATGTCCAATTGGGAAATTCCTTGGAGCATGCGCTTTTGGTTTTGATCAAGTCAAGGTACTCGGCAATTCCCGTGCTGGATCACGAATATAAAATCAAGGGTCAAATCAGTAAAACGATGATTTTGGAAAGCATCCTTGGTTTGGAACGGATCGAATACGAAAAACTCGAGGAACGCGTGGTTTCCGAAGTGATGGATGAAAAAATTCCTCGCATGAAAGAAGACGAAACGTTTTTGAAGGCACTTGAGCTCTCCATTAACCATCCGTATGTATGCATTGAAGATAGTGAGGGTGTGTTTCAAGGGATCCTCACACGCCGCGCGATTCTGGCAGCTGTTTACCAATATTTCCGCCAGTCGTAATTGTTGAACGAGTGAGAAAAGCCGTCTGGATTCCAGACGGCTTTTGAATTTCCAAAGGCACATGGTAGGCACTAATAAAAGGTGCGAGCATACGCCATAGGCGTGTGGTACGTGCGCTTAAACATCTCCAACTCACCCGCTTTGAAAAACGAATACCGTTGATCGCGAACGTTCACCTCGATTAAGTATGGATTGCCTTGATGGTCTACGCCCATGTCCATGCCTAGATCGGCCAGTGAACGGAAATTCCGCTCATATTGCTTGGCGATCGCAATCGCAGCCATGCGTATCCGCTCTTTGACATGTTCTGCCTGTTCTTTGGTAAACAAGGTGGCAAATACCTCGTCGATCGGCTCAGCCTGCCCGCCGCGCGATAGATTGCTCAATTTGTTTTGTGAATTTGCCACTTTGCATACCATGCCGGAAACGCCCCATTGCCGCGATTCGCCTTTTTGCACCGACACACGCAAATCAAACGTCTGCCCATTATACTTTGCGAGTGCAATCGCCTCCTGGATAATGAAGCGCCGCCCCTTCACCCAACGCTGGGTCTCCGCAATCAATTCTGGCTTAGTGAGCACCTTGCGAATTTTGGATGAAGTGAAGCGATACCGATCACCGTCACGCTCGATCCGCGCCACGCCGATCCCAACGGAGCCGACGACCGGTTTGACATAAAGCACCCGGTATTTGCCTAGCATGTCGATGAACGCTTGTCGGGTAAAGCTGACCGTATGCGGCAAATAGCGCTGCAGCTGCGCATTTTTCCATAGCATGCGATGAACCGCTTCCTTGTTGCGCACGACGATCCCGTTGAACAGCTTTCCATGCTTGCTGAGTCGTTTGATCCCGTTGCGTACTGTCGCTTGGCCGGACAAGACGCGGTTATGCATGACAGGTGGAATCGGCACGCGCTTTGGCGTGAGTCGGTTGTTCTGCCAAACATACCCACGAACCGTTCCTGTGGCGAAATTGACGAGACGCGGATGAAAGAAGATCGGCTCCATGCCAAGACGTCGCCCCGACTCGACATAATACATGAGGTTTTCGTAGTTGCTTTTCCCCTTGAGCGCACCCTCGATAATCGCCCAATCCAAAATGATCCCTATCGGCTTCACACTGATCCCCTCTTATGTCAGATGCTGTGCTTCTTTGCATTCTTTTTCAGGGTATGTGCACACCGTGTGGTAGGATTGCCTATTTTTACGCGCGGCGCTCAATTGCAAACAGAAACGGCGCCTGGTTCTGTTGATTCACATATTGGTAGCGCAGCACGAGTGCGACTGATTGATTGATTTGCTCGCAAAATGCTTCTACTGCCTCTTTTTCTACAACGCCTGAAGCATGCCCCCAATAAACGACGATCGTCATGATACCGCCGGGACGCAGTGCCATCAGCCCCGCTTCAAGCGCGCGAATCGTACTTTCCGCTTTGGTCGTTACCTCTTTGTCCCCACCCGGCAAATAGCCCAGATTAAACATAACCGCTCCTACCGGCTCTCCAATCGCCGCAATCTCCTCATGGCTCTGCAGCCGCAAATCTGCCCGCTGCAGCATGCCTTCATGTTCCAAGCGCGCTTTCGTTTTTTCCAGCGCCTGGGGCTGGATGTCATAGGCGATCACTTTGCCCGTCTCACCAACTACATGTGCCAAAAATAACGTATCATTGCCATTGCCCATCGTCGCATCCACTACAGTTTCACCCGCTTGCACGCGCTGTGTGATCAATCGTCTCGCTTCTTCCAATATATTAGGCAGCATTCGCATCTCCTCCACCTTCGCCATTCTTTCTTTACTATTCCCACTCTATTCGGTCAGCCTGAAAACTGCAAGTCCGGGCTGCCAGACATGTTTGTCCCGCCATTCTCATAGGATGTTGTAAAAGGGAACAGGAGGTACTCATGCAGAACTCGTGGAAGGAAGCGCGACAAATCGCTTTCACATATATCGGAACAGTTGTCGGAGCTGGATTCGCATCTGGAAAAGAACTCCTTACCTTTTTTGTTCAATATGGCACTCAAGGACTCATTGGCGTCTTGCTTGCTACCCTGCTCTTTGCGTGGGCCGGCACGCAGGTCATGCTGTTCGCCCACCGTACGAATGCGCGGTCTTTCCAAGATTTCAGCCTTTTTTTATTCGGCAGAACGTTCGGCACGCTCTTTAATATTTTACTGTTCATCGTCCTGTTGGGAACAACCTCAGTCATGCTAGCGGGAACAGGTGCACTTTTCATCGAATCGTTTGGCTTTCATTCACAGGCAGGGATTTGGCTCTCGATCCTGTTGGTTTTTATCGTCTCCTATCGGGGCCTCGATGCCATCCATGCGGTCAATTCGTTGTTTGTACCGCTTTTGATCGCATTTACATGCCTCGTTTTTTTCTACGTGCAGCCTTGGGCGGGACATGGAGGACCAGGCGTGATCGTAGAGGTCGTCAAGCCGTTTGCCTGGATCACCTCACCCCTTTACTATGTCGCCATGAATATCGCGTTGACGCAAGCGGTGCTCGTTCCCATTGGTCAGGAATGTAAAAGCGAAAAGCCGTTGCTGGTTGGTGGTATGATGGGAGGACTCGGGATCGGGCTGCTGTTGCTTCTCGGCTATTGGTCGCTGCATACTCATCAAACATCTGTCCACGATGCCGAAATGCCAATGATCGCCCTCTTGTCAGGACTTGGGCGCATTATCCCGTTGTTTTTCTCCTTGCTTGTCTACTGCGAAATCTTTTCGACATTATCCGCCAACGTATTCGGCCTTGCCCGCCAAATGATGCAGCAGATGGCAACCAATCGCCTTGGCAGCGTCTTATTTATACTCGGCATCAGCTATGTCGTGAGCTTCGTCGGTTTTGGATCGCTTCTCGGGTTCCTTTACCCGTTATTCGGGCAGCTTGTGTTAGTCTTCCTGGTCATGCTGGGCTTCCGACAATTGCAAGCCCGATTCAAAACTTGATCAACAAATCGATTTCAACAAACCAGCAAAGGAAAAAGCTTCCCTGCAAATGCAGAGAAGCTTTTTTGTACTGATAAGAATTTATAAAATTCTTATCCAGTATAAGTGCAACCGCGGCTCCGCCAAATGCTTGGCGAAGCCAGGTTTTCTAATGATGATTTATGCAAATTCAGCAACCAGTTTCGCAAAATCTTCTTTGCTGAGCGTGAGGTCTTGGTGCGCCAAGCCTTGCTCTTTGAAACCAGGAACTTGCTCGTCGTACGATTTTTTCTCGGTGTCTTGGTAAATCAAACCGGTCATCAAGCCATGATTTTGCATGGAGTAGGACATCGCTTTGATGCGGTCATGCGGATCATAGCCTTCGATTGTGTCAACAGGGACGATGTTCTCTTTGAACCAGTCGTATGTGTTGACTTTGTTATAGGTTACGCAAGGGCTGAATACGTTGATCAAGGAGAAGCCTTTGTGCTGCATTCCTTTTTCAATCAGTTCAGTCAGGCCTTTCAAATCGCTGGAGAAGGATTGCGCCACGAATGTCGCACCTACAGACAGCGCCAGTTCAACTGGAGATACTGAGGACTCGATCGAACCTTGTGGAGTCGATTTTGTCACGAAGCCTGCAGCGGAACGTGGGGACGTTTGTCCTTTGGTCAAGCCATAAATCGCGTTGTCCATTACGATGTACGTAACGTCCAGGTTACGACGGATTGCGTGTACAGTGTGACCCATACCGATCGCAAAACCGTCACCGTCGCCGCCGGAAGCGATGACAGTCAGTTCACGGTTTGCCATTTTCACACCTTGTGCGATTGGCAGTGCGCGACCGTGCACACCGTGGAAGCCGTAGCAGTTCACGTAACCGGAGATACGACCGGAGCAGCCGATACCAGAGATGATAGCTAATTGTTCAGGTTCAAGACCAACATTTGCCGCTGCACGTTGAATCGCAGCTTGGATGGAGAAGTCTCCACAGCCTGGGCACCAGTTGGGCTTTACATTATTGCGAAACTCTTTCATAGTCGCCATGTTTGACCAGCCCCTTAATTTCATTGTAGATATCGGAAGGTAAGAATGGGTTACCATCATATTTCAAAACGGATTTCACTTTTTCAGCAGAACCGACGTTCAGCTTGATCAAGTCAGCAATTTGACCAGTTGCGTTGTTTTCTACAACCACAACGTGTTTTGCTTTATCTACATAAGGTTTCAGTACATCGGTTGGGAACGGATGCACCAAACGGATTTGCGCATGGTTAACTTTCAGGCCCTCTTGCTCCAGGCGGCCTTTCGCTTCTTCAATGGTTCCACCGAGGGAGTTGATCCCTACAACCAGAACATCTGCATCTTCATGGTTGCCATCGAACAATACAGGGTTCGGGAAGGTTTCAGCCAGCTTGTTCAGCTTGCGCAGACGTTTATCCATTTGCGCTTTGCGGTTTTCTGCGCTCTCGGAAGGACGGCCGTTTTCAGCATGCTCTACCCCTGTTACGTGGTGCAAACCGAATTTTTGACCTGGAATTGGACGTGGAGACACGCCGTCTTCTGTCACTTCGTAGCGTTTGAATTGACCGTTCGCTTCGAGCTCTGGCAATTCTTGACCTGTCAGAAGTTTACCGCGACGGATTTGGATGCGGTTGTAATCGAATGGCTCAACTGTTTGTTTACCCAAGGACAGGGACAAGTCAGTTACCAAGATTACAGGCACTTGATATTCTTCAGCGATGTTAAAGGCTTCAATTGTATCGTAGAAGCACTCTTCAACTGTGCTTGGGCACATAACCACTTTTGGAATTTCACCGTGGGTACCCCAGATCATCGCGTTGATGTCGGACTGTTCTTGTTTTGTTGGCAAACCTGTGGATGGACCGCCACGCTGTGTATCAACGATAACAACAGGAGTTTCGGTCATCCCTGCGAGGCCGATCGCTTCCATCATCAACGAAAGACCAGGACCTGCAGATGCAGTCATTGTACGAACACCGCCGTAGTTACCACCGATAGCCATGGTGATCGCTGCGATTTCGTCCTCTGTCTGAATAACGGTTCCGCCAAATTTCGGCAATTTTTTGATCAAGTATTCCATGATCTCAGATGCAGGCGTGATTGGGTATGCGGGCATGAAACGGCAGCCTGCCGCTACAGCGCCCAAACCGATCGCATCGTTACCGATCATGAACAAACGCTTTTGACCGTCTGCTGCTTCCAATTGGAAGTCAGGCAGAATACCGCCGGTGATTTCGTTTACGAAATCGAAACCTTTGCGGATCGCGTCCATGTTTTTCTCAACAACTTTTTCACCCTTGCGGAGGAACATATCTTCTACGATGTTGCGGAAGCTTTCTACTGGCAAACCGAGGATTGCGCTGGAAGCACCGATCGACACCATGTTTTTCATCAAGGAAGTACCCAATTCTTCTGCGATTTGCGTCAGAGGTACTGTAATCATACGGACAGGCTTCAGGCCTTCCGGTAACGTTGGATTAAACTTAGCATCAGCGATGATGATACCGCCTTCACGAAGTTCATGTGCATTGAAATCAATAGTTTCTTGGTCAAAAGCAACCAAGATATCGAGATCGTCAGAAACCGCACGGCGCGGTTTTGTGCTCACACGAATTTTGTTGTTCGTATGGCCGCCCTTGATACGGGAAGAAAAGTGACGATAGCTGTACAGATGATAACCGAGTCTGCTCATCGCCATGGAGAAGATCTCGCCCGTACTCTCGATACCCTCCCCTTGTTGCCCGCCAACTTTCCAAGAAAGTTGATTAATCATTCTAATTCCACCCCTTCAGTGACTGTGAGAAAAGCATTCTGCTCAACGATTATGTGAGCAAAATGTGAACAAGCATTACCAATTGTAGACCTCGAACCGATAAATTGCAAGACTTTTTACTGAAATTACTTATAGAACGATTCGTTAGTTGTACTCGGTACATTAATGTTCCCAGTTACTATTTTAGCACGTTTCCGAAAACACGCAACCAGTTTTTATACATAATTTTTTCAACTTCCGCTTCCTGATAGCGCTTTAATAAGGCCTCGACTAAAAGTGGGTATGTACCTGCGTGTTCCAAGCCAGGGAATGTCGCGTCGATCCCGTCAAAATCTGCACCGATCGCGATATGATCAATTCCTCCCAGCCCACAAATATGCTCGACATGGCGCAAAATATCGTCGATGCTGGCAGCTTCATTGTCCTCTCGATAAAACGGCGGAAACAGTGCGAGTCCCATCACGCCGCCATTGGCAATCAAGGCCGAGATTTGTTCATCTGACAAATTGCGCGGACTTTCGAATAGTGCCCTTGCATTGGAATGAGACGCAATGATCGGCTGCTTAGTTATCGACAGCACATCCCAAAAACCTGGCTCTGCCAAATGGGACACGTCGATTACCATGCCCAACTGATTCATCTCTTCTATTACTTCTCGTCCAAAATGCGAAAGTCCGCCGGCCGATGGCTCCAAACAACCGTCGGCAATCGCATTCCGGTTATTCCAGGTGAGACCCATGCCTCTGACGCCTAACCGATGAAGAGTCCGTAGGTAGGTCATGCTTTCGCCAACCGGCTCTGCTCCTTCTACAAACAGAATAGCCCCTTTCCGGTTGTTTAATACGCAGTCTTCCAAATCCGCAGCGGTGAGCACAGGGGCTAGTCCAGCCGGGATAATTTTACGATAAAACAGCTCGATCATCTCGAGTGCCGTATGGAATCGACTCGCGGCCTCAATTTCACGCGGTGTCCAGATCGCAAACGTTTGGATCAGCACTTGTCCCGCCTCCATTGCAGGTAAGCTCACTTGAAGCCGCTCGTCCATTTCCGTAAACGAAAGATCCGGATGTCTCCATAATTTCAACAGTGCATCACAGTGTGCATCAAATACATGCATTTTTGCGTTCCCCCTCTTTGTGAATGAAAAAAGGCTCTCTCGTCTCTCATGGTACTGGAACATGACCATTTGCGGCTAGCAAAAAATGGTTTCGTTCGTTTTTTCCGCACATACGAAAAAACCTGTCTATTCCGAGAATAAACAGGTGAACCTCTCCTCTCTTATGAAAACACGCATTATCGGGGCTCAACGATAAGCTTAATTGCAGTACGCTCCTCCCCATCAATTACGATATCGGTAAAGGCAGGAATGCAGATGAGGTCAACTCCACTAGGTGCTACGAATCCTCGTGCGATCGCGACGGCTTTCACAGCTTGGTTTAGCGCCCCAGCACCAATGGCTTGGATTTCGGCTGCACCGCGTTCACGAAGTACGCCTGCTAGGGCACCGGCAACAGAGTTGGGGTTCGATTTTGCTGAAACTTTTAATACTTCCATCCCTTATAAACCTCCCGTCTGATAGGAATACTGTTGTTTATTAGAATCTTATTTCGGTTGTGCCCCAAAAATTCCTGCAAGAGAGAAGGAAAAATTCAAAAAATTCCGATTCGATCCTATTATTCCATTAAGGGGTGGGATGTGTCAATGCGAATACGCTCGATTTTTACGGTTTTACCTGTTCCTTTATCCAACTGATATAAGACAGCGTTCAACTGCGTTGGGCCGCCTGCCACTTCAAAGCGAACCGGCAGCTGCGTCAGAAACTTTTTCAATACCGCTTCGCGGTCCATGCCAAGGATTCCATCCGATGGCCCGCACATACCCGCATCCGTCAAATAGCCTGTGCCATTAGGCAAAATCCGTTCGTCACCTGTCTGCACATGCGTATGCGTGCCAACCACAGCGCTGACGCGTCCGTCCAAATACCAGCCCATCGCCTGCTTTTCGGAAGTCACCTCTGCATGGAAGTCGACGAAAATGTACGGTGTCCGCTTCCGTGCCTGCTCCACCAGCTTATCTGCGGTCAAAAACGGGCAATCGAGCGGAGGCAAAAATGTGCGGCCTTGCAAATTGATGACGGCGAGTTCCTGTGATCCGTTTTTTACATACATGATGCCATTCCCTGGTGTTCCTTCTGGAAAATTCGCCGGGCGAATCATCTTGGTCTCTTGATCGATAAAATCAAAAATCTCTTTATTGTCCCATGTATGATTGCCAAGCGTGATGCCATGCACGCCCACATCATACAGCTCTCTGGCGATCTTTTGGGTAATTCCGCGTCCGTTTGCACTGTTCTCTCCGTTCGCGATGATGAAGGTCGGATCAAACTTCCGCTTTAACCGTGGAAGGTATTCCTTGACCATATCTCTTCCGCTTGATCCACAAATATCACCCAAAAAAAGCAACTTTACTCGCATAGCGTCCACCTCTTCACTAACATTCTTCCAACATAGTATGTACGTAATAGAAAAATAAAGTGGCATTTCGCCACTTTATTTTGCGTACTCGACGGCTCTGGTTTCACGGATTACCGTTACTTTAATATGTCCCGGATAGTCGAGTTCATTTTCAATTCGTTTCGTAATGTCACGAGCCAATCGGATTGCATCTGCATCATCGATTTTTTCTGGCTGTACCATTACACGGATTTCCCGTCCCGCCTGAATCGCGTAGGATTTCTCGACTCCATCGAAGGATTCGGAGATCTCCTCCAGTTTTTCCAGACGTTTAATGTACGTCTCCAACGTTTCGCGTCGTGCCCCCGGACGTGCCGCCGACAAGGCGTCAGCTGCTCCGACGAGCATCGAAATAACGGATGTTGGTTCAGTATCACCATGGTGAGACGCGATACTGTTGATGACAACAGGGTGCTCACCGTATTTTTTCGCCAATTCTACACCGATTTCTACGTGAGAGCCTTCTACTTCGTGGTCGATCGCTTTCCCGATATCATGCAGCAAACCTGCACGCTTCGCCAGCTTGATGTCTTCTTTCATCTCGGCTGCCATCAGGCCTGCCAAGTGAGCCACTTCCATGGAATGCTTGAGCACGTTTTGTCCATAGCTTGTACGATAGCGCAAGCGCCCCAGAATCTTGATCAAATCCGGATGCAAACCATGAACATCAGTTTCAAATGTAGCCTGTTCCCCGTATTCGCGGATGCGTTCATCCACTTCTCTACGGGCTTTTTCTACCATTTCTTCAATGCGAGCAGGGTGGATACGCCCGTCTGCAACCAGTTTATCTAACGCCGTTTTGGCGATCTCGCGACGAATTGGATCGAATCCAGAGAGAATGACGGCTTCCGGAGTATCATCAATGATTAAATCAATTCCCGTTAAGGTTTCTAAAGCACGGATGTTTCTGCCTTCACGGCCGATAATCCGTCCCTTCATTTCGTCATTAGGCAAGGTTACCACAGAGACGGTCGTTTCAGCCACATGGTCTGCGGAGCAACGCTGAATCGCTGTCGAAATGATTTCGCGCGCTTTCTTGTCCGCATCTTCTTTGGCTTGCGTTTCGATCTCCTTGATCATCATCGCCATCTCATGGCGGACCGTATTTTCTACGTTCGTCAAGATAATCTGTTTCGCTTCCTCTTGCGTGAGGCCGGAAATGCGTTCCAATTCCGCAACCTGCTCTTTATATAATTGCTCTACTCGATTCTGCAGTTCGGCTGTCGCCTTCTCGCGTTCTACGAGTTCCGAATCTTTGCGCTCCAGCTGATCCAGCTTTTTGTCGAGCGTTTCTTCCTTTTGAAGAACGCGACGCTCTTGACGCTGGATTTCGTTGCGCCGTTCCCGAATTTCATTCTCCGCATCGCTGCGCAGTTTGTGGACCTCGTCCTTCGCTTCGAGAACTTTTTCTTTCTTGACGGCTTCTGCCTCGCGCTTTGCTTCTTCAACAATCTGGCGCGCGGCTTCCTCAGCGCTGGAAATCTTAGCTTCCGCAATCGACTTGCGGACAAAGTAACCGATTCCATAACCGACTGCCAACACGATAATGAGCAATAGGATCGCTACTAATGGGTTCACTGCCATAGTCTTTTCATTTCACCTCCTTGTTAAAAACATCTCCCCGCTTTCACAGCACTTGTTTTCGATTCACCTAAAAAACAAGACCGATGCCAATCGGTCCGCTGAACTCCGCACATGGGGTGTACGGTTCTTCAGTTTTTCCACTACGAATTAGCAAATGAAAGAGCGAATCAATATGAAACACCTTGTAAATACAAACCTATTTTATTATTTGTGAATAATGCTTGTCAAGAAGCATGGCACTGATCCTGCCATTTTTTGCCTCAAAACGACTCCTCTTCCGACTGTACGAGCCCAAACGCCTGTCGAATGATCTCATGCGTAAAGCCTTTACGTTGCAACATAGCGGACAGCTTCTGTCTTTCTTCATAGCTCGGCGGCTCCGTTCGGTTACGCAGCTTCTTGCCAAGCAGCCTCGCTGCCGCCTCAACCTGGTCCGTTTTTTTCACCTGCATTGAAGCCTCTTGAATATCGTCCTCTGCAATCCCTTTTTGCCGCAACTCCATCCGCAATTGCAACAGGCTGCGCGACTTATTCAGCATCCGCTCCCTTACCCACTGCTGGGCAAATGCCGCATCATCCAGATAGCCCTGCTCCTCGCACCTTTTGCAGATGTCTTGCGCCAAAGACGAAGGAAAGCCTTTTTCAGTTAGGTAGCTTTGCACCTGTGCGCTTGTTCGCGGACGGAAGCCCAAATAGCGTAGGGCATATAAATAGGCACGATTCCGTTCCTCTTCCTCCAAAATCTCGGCAAACAATGCCGGCTCCAGCTCTTTCCCTTTATGGAGCGAATACTTCACTAGAATATCTTCATGCACGTCAAACGCATGCTCGTCATTCACATAAATGTGATAGCGGTGCTTGACTTTCGCATGCTGTACGATGGAACTGATTTGCCCCGCCTTCAAGGTCACGCTATCTCCGCCTTTCCTTCTTCATACAGCTGCAGCCTGCCGTAGTAACGGCAGGCTGCAACGACTTCCACTTCTCGACTTTTTGATGATAAGCCGATTTCTCTATTCCAGTTCGAATTGCGGTTCTTCCTCTTGCTCAGGATCGATAACCGCTTCCGTAACAGGGATTGAATTGGGATTCAAGCTGTAATACTCACGCACTTTTTCTTCGATTTGAATCGCGATGTTCTGGTTTTCTTTCAAGAACAGCTTCGAGTTTTCACGGCCTTGGCCCAAGCGCTCTTCATTGAAGGAGTACCATGCGCCGCTCTTCTGCACCACATCGATTTCTGCACCGATGTCCAGAATGCTGCCCTCGCGAGAAATTCCCTCGCCATACATAATGTCTACTTCCGCTACTTTAAACGGCGGCGCCACTTTGTTTTTGACGACCTTGATCTTGGTTTTGGTACCCACTACGTCGTTCCCTGCCTTGATGCTCTCCGCTTTACGCACATCGAGACGCACGCTCGCGTAGAATTTGAGGGCACGTCCACCTGGAGTTGTCTCTGGGTTTCCGAACATGACCCCGACTTTTTCACGCAGCTGGTTGATGAAGATGGCAATTGTTTTCGACTTGTTGATCGCTCCGGACAATTTGCGCAATGCCTGAGACATCAGACGCGCTTGCAAACCGACGTGGGAATCACCCATTTCGCCTTCAATCTCTGCTTTCGGTACCAACGCGGCAACCGAGTCAACGACGATGATATCTACCGCACCGGAACGTACGAGAGCTTCTGCGATCTCTAATGCTTGCTCGCCCGTATCTGGTTGAGACAGCAATAGCTCTTCGATGTTTACTCCGAGCTTAGCCGCATAGACTGGGTCAAGCGCATGCTCGGCGTCGATGAAAGCAGCTTGTCCGCCCTGCTTTTGCACTTCGGCAATCGCATGCAAGGCAACCGTTGTTTTACCGGAAGATTCCGGTCCATACACTTCGATAATCCGCCCGCGTGGGAAGCCCCCTACGCCCAAGGCGATATCAAGCGCCAATGCGCCGCTCGAAACAGTGGATACTTGCATTGCTGCCATATCCCCCAGCTTCATGATCGAGCCTTTCCCGAACTGTTTTTCTATTTGACGCAATGCACTTTCTAAAGCCGCACGACGATCTGACAAATAGGACACTCCCCTTCAAGTTCATTACTTTCTTATCTTCATCATACATCGAGACAGAAGCCTTTGCCAAGTATTTTTTACGAACAAATATTCGCATGGGACAAAAAGGCCACCATGCCCGAAGGCACGGTGGCTTCTCGACCGTTCGCTTATTTTTTTCCGCGCGGCTTGGCAGGCTCCAAGTTGATCCGCTTGCCATTGATTCGCGTCTGGCGCAATGCTTCGTAGACGAATGGCGCGACTTCCTCCGGCACTTCCACAAACGTGAAGCTCTCAAAGATGTCGATCCGTCCGACAGCCTTGCCCGGGATGCCTACGCTCTCGGAGATCTCTTTCACAAGGTCCTGCGGCTTCAGGTTCGCGTTGCGACCTACGTTGAGGAAGAAACGAACCATCCCCTTGGCAGCGCCTGTTTCGCCAAAGTTGTACGACTCCTCTTCAGAAGCCCCGCCTGACTCGTTGTAGAATGCAAGATGAAGCGCAGCCGCCGCCACTTTGCTTGGCGGGAACTGGTCGGACAGGCTTTCCACCAGTTTTTCATACATATCTGCGATCTCGTTGGTTTCCAGGAGGGCAACGAGCTGCTCGCGAAGCTGCTCCTGCTTGCGCTCGGCGACTTCTTCCTGCGTTGGCACGCTACGGGAGATTACATCCGCTTTCGTTTGCTTCTGGATAATGGTCAACTGACGCATCTCACGCGGGGTCACGAGCGTCATGGCAATGCCTTTACGGCCAGCACGCCCGGTACGTCCGATACGGTGCACATAGCTTTCCGGATCTTGCGGAATATCGAAATTGATTACGTGCGACACGTTGCTCACATCGATCCCGCGCGCAGCCACGTCGGTCGCAATCAAGAGCTCGATGGTTCCTTCGCGGAACGAATGCATGACCTTGTCACGTTGTGCCTGTGACAAATCGCCGTGCAATCCGTCAGCCAAATAACCACGTGCCTGCAGCACCTCTGTCAGCTCGTCAACGCCGCGCTTCGTACGGCAAAAGATGATCCCGAGCTCGACATCCTCACTGTCAAGAATGCGGCAGAGGCTCTCCACCTTGTTGCGGTCAAATACTTTATAGTACACCTGTTCGATCAGCGGTGCAGTGACTTCTTCACGGCTCACAGCGACGGTCTCAGGATTTTTCATGTAGCGTGTAGCAAGACGCTTGATCTCATATGGCATGGTCGCTGAGAAAAGCAGCGTCTGACGCTCGTCGGTCATATGCGTAATGATCGTTTCAATATCTTCGATAAAGCCCATGTCCAGCATCTCGTCCGCTTCATCGAGAACGAGCATGGAAACACTGTCCAGCTTCAGCGTTTTGCGACGCAAATGGTCCAACACGCGGCCAGGCGTACCGATAACGACTTGCACGCCTTGCTTCAATGCACGGATTTGATGCGAAATTGATTGGCCCCCGTAGATGGGAAGCGTGCGGATCTTTTTATATTTGGCAATCCGGCGCAGCTCGCCTGCCACCTGAATCGCCAGCTCACGCGTAGGCGTCAGGATGATGGCCTGGATTTTATTTGCCGGCGTCATTTTTTCAATCAGTGGGATGCCGAATGCAGCTGTTTTTCCCGTTCCCGTCTGGGCCTGGCCGATTAAATCTCCGCCTTCCAAAATTTTCGGGATGCAAGCCGCCTGAATTGGCGATGGCTCTTCAAATCCCATATCAAAGATGGCTTGTTGTACTGTTTTATGTAAAGCGAAGTCTGAAAAAATGGTCATTACTCGTTCACCTTTCTTTTAAGCGTTGCAACGCATGAAACAGTGCCGTTTTCGCGGTGCGCCCAATGATGGCCTGACGGCGCCCCGATAACTGCAGCTGTTTGACAACAGTCGGGTATCCCTCACTGGCGACCCCAATGTAGACCAGCCCGACGGGTTTACCTTCCGCGGAATCCGGTCCTGCTACGCCGGTTACAGAGACACCATGTGTGGTATGTAGCTTAGCTCGTACATTTTCTGCCAAAAGCTTGGCCGTTTTTTCGCTGACCGCGCCTTCGGCATCAAGGACTTCTTGGGGAATGTCCAAAAGATCGTGTTTTGCCTGATTGCTGTAGCAAACGATACTCCCTGGAAACACAGCAGAGCTGCCAGCGATCGATGTGACCAGCGAAGCAAGTGTGCCGCCTGTGCAGCTTTCAGCGAAAGCGATGGTTTCTTGACGATCCTTCAATGATTCGACCAGCACTTGATGCAGTGATGTTTCCCCTGTCGCATACACATACTGGCCTAAACGGCTGCGAATCTCGGCTTCGACTGGAACAATCAACCGCTCGGCTTCCTCCACAGTCTGCGCTCGCGCTGTAATGCGCAGCGTCACTTCAAACTCTTTGGCATACGGCGCGATCGTCGGATTGGACTGACTCTCGATCAGATCGAGCAAGCGCTCTTCCAAGGCCGATTCTCCAATACCAAAGAAGCACAGGACACGGGAATGGAAAACCTGTTTGCCAGGCAAAAGATCCATCAAAAAGGGCATGACATAACGATCAACCATCGGGTACAATTCGCTCGGTGGTCCAGGCAACAGCACATAGGTTACACCATCTTTCGTATACCCCATGCCCGGCGCCATCCCATGATCGTTTGCAAATACGGTCGAACCGTCGATAACCAGTGCTTGCTTCCGGTTGTTTTCCGTCATCACGATGCCGCGCTGCTCAAAAAATGCGGTAATACGCTGCATAGCAAGCTCATCTGTCATCAGGGATCGCCCGAGATGTGCCGCTACGGTTTCTTTCGTCAAATCGTCTTGCGTGGGGCCTAAGCCACCAGAGAAAATAACAAGGTCAGAGCGAGATGCCGCCAGCTTGATCGTCTCATCCAACCTCTTTGCATTATCGCCAACAACGGAATGAAAATAAACGCTGACGCCGATTTCTGCCAGCTTGCGCGACAGAAACTGCGCATTCGTATTTGCAATTTGTCCAAGCAAAAGCTCCGTACCAACAGCAATAATCTCAGCCTTCATCTGACTCATCCCAATCTTTGCTTAACTAGGTGTACATCCGTCAACTGTAGCGGATCACCTTGCGATTTTTTGCGAAATAGTCATAGCCGGAGTAAATCGTGATAATCACCATTGCCCAACTTGCAATCGTCGTAAATGGAAAACCGATATACTCAAACGGGAAATTTTGAATCATCAGCGGCACGATCGCCACAATCTGCACCCACGTTTTCAGTTTTCCCAACGCGCTGGCCGCGATCACTTGGCCGTCGGCCGCTGCGACAAGGCGAAGCCCCGTCACAGCGAACTCACGGCTAATTATGACAATCGCAATCCACGCTTCTAACCGTTGCATTTGGACCAATGAAATGAGCGCTGCGGAAACCAACAGCTTATCAGCCAACGGATCTAGGAATTTTCCCAGGTTGGTTACGATCTTACGTTTTCGGGCAATATACCCGTCAAGACCATCCGTACTGGCTGCAATAATGAAGACAATTGTAGCGATGATTTCATTGTAGGTGATGCTCAAAGTGCCAATCGTAAACGTGCCGAAGTTGTGGCCTATCAGTAAAAAGAACATGACGACCGGCACGAGGAATATGCGAACGAGCGTGATGCGATTGGCAAGATTCACTTAGATAACCTCCCCGGCAAGATCGTATTCGTACGAATGCGTAATCCTCACTTTCACGATTTTCCCAAGTTCGCCTTTGTAACCGGAAACGAACACTTCCCCATCGATCTCCGGCGCATCATATTGACTGCGTCCTACAAAAACGTCATTTCGTCCATCGTAGCGTTCGATCAATACATCCAGTTCACGGCCGACGAATCGTCCGTTCCGTTCCGAAGCGATCTCGCGTTGCATTTCCATAATGATGTTGGATCGTTTTTCCATCGTTTCTTCATCGATTTGATCCGGCAGACGAGAGGCAGGCGTATCATCTTCTTTAGAATACGTAAAGACGCCCAACCGATCAAATCGAATATCCTTGACAAACGCTTGAAGATTGGCGAAATCTTCTTCTGTTTCGCCAGGGAAACCGACGATCAAAGAAGTACGCACTGCGACATCCGGAACTTGCGCGCGGATTTTCGCTACCAACTCACGAATATCGCGCTGACGGCCTGGACGGCGCATCCGTTTCAAAATCGCGTCTTCCGAGTGCTGCAGCGGCATATCGATATATTTGCAAACCTTCGGGTTGTTCGCAAATTCTTCAATCAACTCATCCGTGAAAAAGCCTGGGTATGCATAATGGAGACGGATCCATTCAAGTCCTTCCACTTCAGACAGCTTGCGCAGCAATTCTGGCAGCATCAGCTTGCCATCATAAATATCGGTACCATAATTTGTCGAATCTTGCGCAATCAAACTGACTTCCACAACACCCTGTGCAACGAGGTGGCGCGCTTCTTCAATGATCGATTCTATCGTGCGGCTGCGGAAAGCTCCGCGCATCATCGGAATGCTGCAGAACGTACAGGCGTTGTCACAGCCCTCGGCGATTTTGATATAAGCGGAAAACGTGCCTTCTTTGACTTTCCGTTTCACGACTTCCTCGTAGGTAAAGATCGGATTTCCGACGAGCGCGGTCCGTTTGCCAATCAACGAATCGTCAATCACATTCGTAATCGACATGAAATCGCCTGTTCCGACAATCCCGTCGACTTCTTTGATCTCGTTTAAGATGTCTTCTTTGTACCGTTGCGTCAAGCATCCTGCAACAACCAAAGATTTGAGCTTGCCGGTCTCTTTCAATTCGCCCATTTCGAGAATCTTGTTGACGGACTCTTCCTTCGCCGCATCAATGAACCCGCACGTATTGACAATGACAACCGTCGCTTCGTTGGGATCATCCACCAGCTCATAGCCCCGCTCGTCGATCAAGTGAGCCATCATATCTGAATCTACTAGATTTTTTTCACAACCAAGCGTTACAATCGCGACTTTTTCCCGCGATAATCCTGTCTCTGCCATTTGTTTTCCTCCAATTAGTCACACCTGCCCAGATTACACCTATACAGTATAATATATGGCTATTTGAGTGTCAAAAATAGAAAAAGGCAGGTATTTCCCGCCTTTTTCCTTACTGCGCTTGTTTAATTGTAACAGAAACATTGGACGGAAAGAAGGTGAGTTTGGACATATCGACCGGATTGTCGTTGATGGACAATTGTACGGCTGTCGGATTTCCCAGCACAATATAAGCTGTGCTTCCTGCCGCAATCACTTTCTCGTCCCCTTTTTTGATCGTTGTTTCATCCAGCTTTTTGCCGCCGCGCTTTTCACGCACTTGTGTCCAGCACGATTTATCCGTTCCTACCAATTTGATGGACAGCTTATCCGCTTTCTCTACGCTAAACACGTATTGCGAGCCTTGCTGCGATACGAATGAGAGAACTGGCTTCTCAACCGTCGTTCCATCAGTAGTGGCAGGCGGGAGTGTATCGGTCCCCGATGGTGGGGGCGTCGCCTGCCCTGCCGGATTGGTCGTCGTTGGCGGTATCGTCGCCGCAGGTGGCGGCGTAATGTTCATGTTCGGTGACGGCTGCTTCATATCCAGATTGTCATTCGCCGTATTCCCCGGCAAAGGACTGGTGTCCACCGGAGTTCGATTGACGAACGCCATATAAATGACACCGATCACCAGCGCCACGAACAAACCGAGTAACGTCTGCGTCACCCACCTGCTGGATTGTAACGGCTCTTTCGATGCCGCTCTTCTCCGGCGCAAACGCGCCATTTGCTCCTGAGGAGGCTGGGCAGGCAAATCGGTCTGAAAATGGGCGAGCAGATCATTCGGTTCAAGCCCAACCGCTTCGGCATAGCTTTTGATAAACGCACGCGCGTAAAAGTGGCCCGGTAAGAGATGGTAATGCCCACGTTCGATGGCTTCCAGATAGCGGCGCTGTATTTTGGTCACCCGTTGGACATCGTCGAGTGAAATGTTTTTCTCTTCACGAGCTCTTTGCAGCACTTGGCCAAGCTCCGACACAACTTATCCTCCTTACCTAAAATCAAAGTCGCTCATCCCACTGGTGTTGATCAACTCATACGTAATCTCCTCATCGGCATGGTGACGCAGCTCAATGATGTAATGAAAATCGGAGAGTTGATACTCGGATTCACGCACGAATATATCAGGATGTTCAACGACCTTTGTCGCCGGAAACGCCATCATCTCACGCAGCAGGCTGTGATGTCGCTCGGTTGAACGCATGGTCGAGACGATCCCATCAACTAAATATACATGATCACTGGACATTTCATCAATGGCAAGTGAATTTCGCACGGTCTGTCGCAGCAGTGTCGAGGATAAAAATGTCCAGCGTTTGTTCGCCGAAACGCTGGCCGCAATCATCGACTCGGTTTTGCCCACACGTGGCATCCCCCGAATCCCGACCAATTGATTTCCTTCCTTCTTGAAAATCTCAGCCATGAAATCGACGAGGATCCCCAGTTCGTCGCGCACAAAGCGGAACGTCTTCTTATCCTCGTTATCGCGTTCTATATAGCGTCCATGCCGCACTGCCAAACGATCCAGCAACGTAGGCGGTCTCAGCTTGGTTATGGTTATGTTGTCCACTTTTTGAAGAATATTACGTAGGATTTCGATTTTCTCATCGTCATCCGTCATCAGGAGTAAACCGCGTCGATTATTTTGAACACCGTTGATTGTGCCGATGTTAATTTTTAGCATCCCCAGTATGGAAGCCAAATCCCCCAACAGACCGGGACGGTTGATGTGAATTTCATACTCGAAATACCACTCTTTTTTCTCCCTAACCTCCATCGCGTTTCCTCCTGCACCTATTTTTACACAGTATACCATTTCGTGCCCATTCGACAAAGCAAAAATGAAAAATCCCCTGAAAGAAGGGGATTTTCACTGTTCACTGCTATTTGGCGCTGTTACTGTACGTTACCGCCTTGAACGAGCTTCACCATCATCGATGCCAAGTCTTTGCGTTGGGTATCATCCGCAACATCCCACAGCTGCTTGAGCAGACGCTCTTGATCGTTCTTAGGGTCGACCTGCTCAGCAAGGTATCCACCGATTTGATACGCTACGTTTTCAATCGTATCGCTTTCCATACCAGCAGTCTTGGCTTGTTGTACACGCTCACCCAAAAATGATTTCCAATCGTGAAAATTCTCAAGAACAGACATGTCTATTCCTCCTCCTAAAAGTTCGAACGGACATCGCTGGCCCGCATATTAGTACTTTTCCTTTTTTGGAGAAGGAATATGCATCATGTGTACCATCCGCCATTAGGAGCGACGACCTGGCCTGTGACATACCCCGCTTCGCTTGAAAGCAAATATGCTACGAGCGAGGCCACTTCATCGGTCCGTCCCAGCCGACCCATCGGGATATCCTGGGCGATCCACTCCACTTCCTCTGCGCTGAAGCGGTTCATCATGCCGCCCTGGATGGCGCCAGGTGCGACAGCATTGACGGTGATGTTATTCGGAGCGAGTTCCTTGGCAAGCGCCTTTGTAAATGCCAAGACTGCCCCTTTCGTCAGCGAGTACAGCACCTCACACGCTGCACCTGTCTGGCCCCAAATAGACGCGACATTGACGATACGCCCGTATCGGTGCTGGAGCATCGCCGAAATCAACTTTTGCGAAACAAAAAATGCGGAGCGGACATTGGCCGCAACCAATTCATCAAATGCGTCCGGTGTCACGTCCTGCACCAAACCAAAATGCTCGATCGAGGCATTGTTCACCAGAAGCAGTGGCTTGACTGGCAACTGCTGGAACAATCCATCGATCTGGAGCGGGTCGCGCAAATCGGCCTGAACGGCGAGCGCCGGCACGCCGCGCTCGGCACAAAGGGCCAAAATCGGTTCAAGCTTGTGTCCGGACTGATGGTAATGTAGATAAAGCGGGACTCCCCGTTGCGCGAGCGCCATGCTGATAGCGCCGCCCAGCTCCCCGGAAGCCCCTGTAATTAATGCCCACGGTGTTTCTGTCATACATAACCTCTCTCTTATTTTCCAGCGGCAGAACGAACGATGGAAAGCGCCATTTGCTCCGGTTTAAAATGCTCGCGGATGCGCTCCTCCACTTCTTTGCGAGTGATTTGTTCAAGCACCGGCACAACCTCAAACAGGTTAGTGCCATTAAACTGGTAGTTGGTAAATTGGTTGGCGATAAACTCAACCGAATTGCAGGAACGCAAAAATTGCCCGATTTTTTTCCGTTTCGCCCGTTCAAAATCTTGTTCGGACACCCCAGCTTGCTGTGCGCGAGCAAGTTCGGCCGTAATCTGCGATACGAATCGATCTGGGTCAGGCGTATCCCCGCCGATGATGGTGTAGCCGTACATTTTATCATTGGAGTAGTCGAAGTCGAACGACTCCGTGATGATGCCGTCGTCATACATTTGCTGATACAGCTTCGTGCTGCTGCCCAGCAATAAATCGAGCGCCAGCTTGGTCGCAAACTCCCGGCGCAGCAGCTGTTCGCCGGTTAGCCCGTTTTCTGTGTCCTTGAAACCAAGGAAGCATTTTGGCAACCCGACCGGTAGGGCAAACTCCGTCCGTTCTTTGGCGATCTCCGCTGGTTCTTCCGGAAAAATTCGCTGAATATCCGGAGCGGGTGGGAACGTTTTCGCTGCCTGGTTCTCTTTGATGAGCTGCATCATTTGCTCTACATCAAACGAACCGACCATGAAGAAGACCATATTCGCTGGATGGTAAAATGTCTCGTAGCATTGGTACAGCACTTCTTTATCAATCGCCGAAATCGATTCCACCGTCCCGGCGATCTCGATGTTGATCGGATGTTTTTGATACATGCCTTTCAACAAATTCGTGTAGACTTTCCAATCGGGATTGTCATCGTACATGCGAATCTCCTGCCCGATAATCCCTTTCTCCTTTTCTACGCTGGCATCTGAGAAATACGGCTCCTGAACATAATCAAGCAGCAGTCGGGTGTTCGCCTCGAGATGGTCCGTGCAAGAAAACAGGTATGCTGTACGGTTGAAGCTGGTAAAGGCATTATAGGACGCACCGTTTTCACTAAATTCCTTGAATACATCTCGATCTTTCTTGTCGAACATTTTATGCTCCAAAAAGTGCGCGACACCATCCGGCACTTGCAACTCACGTCCATCCTTCAAACGGAAATGTGAATCGATCGAACCGTAGCGCGTTGTAAAAACCGCATATGTTTTGGAAAATCCGTGCTTTGGCAGCAAAAAGACAGACAAGCCATTCGGAAGCGTTTCATGGTAAAGCGTTTCCTTCAGTTGTTCAAAAGTGGTTGTCTGCATGATTACGCTTCCCCCTTCTGATCACGTAGCAAGTAAATGGTATCCATCTGGATTTTGCCAGCTGCCGCTTTGACTTGATCAACGGTGATCTGATTTATTTCATCAAGCAACTCGCTAAGCCGCCTTGTGCGACCGCTAAAGATGCCGTTATAAGTAAAGTCGACCATCATGCGTGGGCTGTCGAGCAGTTCGCGGAATTGGTTGATTAACGTCGCTTTAGTCTGGGACATCTCCTGCTCGCTGATTTGCCCAGCCTGAACAAGCTTCAACTGCTCGTTGATGATGAGCAACGCTTTTTGATAGTTGCCCACCTCGATGCCGGACATGATCATCAGGATCCCTTTGTGGCTTTCCAAACGGGACACTGCGTAGTACGCAAGCGATTCCTTCTCACGAACATTGACAAACAGCTTGGAATGGGGAAAACCGCCCAATACGCCATTTGCGATCAGCAAGGCAGGATAATCGTCATCTGGATAGCTGATCTTCGTGCGGCAGCCGATATTCAGTTTCCCTTGGTTCACCTCGAGCCGCTCGATGACTTCCCGGGTATTGGTCACATGCTTTGGCGTACTTTTAACTGTGAACGCTTTTACTTGGCGCCCATTCATTTTTATGTATGTTTGGATATAAGATTTGACCTGTTCGGCCTGTACATCACCAACCACAAAAATATCGATCGGATAATGGGCAAGCAGGTCTTGATAGTGAGAGTGCAGCACACCCCCGTCAATTTCAGCCAGATCAGCAATACGTCCGTACACGAGAAGCCCGAACGGTTCGCCCGCGCACATTTCTTCCGTTACTCGCTGATTCGCATATCGCATTTTGTCATCGACGAGACTTTCAATCCGCTTTCGCAGCGATTCTTTTTCGGTTCTGACGTATTTTTCTGCAAATTTCCCATTCTCCAGGTAAGGCTGTGTCACGACCTCCCCGACAAGCTGGATGGCTTGCTCAAGCAAAGGAGTTTGCTCGGAAAGGAACTTTTCATTTGGGATCTCCATATACACTTGAACAATCTGGCGCTCTCCCTTTTTCGTCACATCCACGTCAAAAATCGCGCCATAAAGGAAGTCCAGATGTTCCCGCAGCAGCCTGGTTTCAGGAAAACGTGCCGTTGCACGCTTCATTACCATCGACAGCAACGCGGTTTTGGTTACGGTTTCTTCCGCGAGCGGCTGTTGGATCATCAAGACGATGGTTGTTGTTTTGAACTTGTCAGTCGAAAGGATGTGCAGGTTCATTTCATTGACGTGAGACGTTTCAAACAGAATCTCTTTGGTCGACGCTGTCATCTCTCATGCTCCTCTCGTTTGGTTCATGACGTTTGATTGCTTCTATTGTAACCAAAGATTGGGTATTTCAGCAAAAAAAATAAAAGAGCCTGTCCGGCTCTTTTACCATGCTTCACAAATCGGTTGTATCCCAGTCATCCTGTATGTTCTCAGCGACATCATCAAACCGACCGCACTCGGGGTTAAGGCATAGCGTCCCCCGCAGCGACCGATCTTCAAACGGCTGACCCGCACTTCCGCCACAATAAGGACAAGACCACATCAACGAACGTTCCTCCCTTACGTCGGATTCATCCGTTAGCTTGCCCAATTAGGAGGCCGGAATGCTATCGCTCTGCTTTTCCCAGTATTGTAAGTACATGTATGGATCAAATGATTTGTCGGTATCGTTGTAATACAGGCCGAAATGAAGATGGGGATCGAATTGGCCTTCGGTCCCAGTCGGTCCGTACCCGGTATCGCCTACGAAACCAAGCAGCTGCCCCGCTTTCACATAGCCGCCAAGCTCAAGTCCTGGCGCATAGGCTTCCATGTGCGCATAATACAAGCGGTAATTTCCGGACTCATCCGTAATGTTCACACGCCAGCCGCCGTACTCATTCCAGCCCAATCGGTTGATGTAACCGTCGCAAACGGAATAGACCGGATTGCCCTTCTGCGTCATAATATCGACGCCTTCGTGGTTTCGCGCATTTTCCTCATAGTGGCCGTCGACCCAGTCCCTGCCGTCGCCATAAGTATCGCCATACGGTTCATAGCTGTTTGTTGCCAAAGGAAAAACATAGTCCTCTGCTAGCAAAGGTGTTTCCTTAAGAAGCGCACGTACCGGATGAGTTGAGTCTTTGGCATCTTTCGGCAGTGTTAACAGTTGGCCTGGATTCAAATTTGTGTCATCAACCCCGTTGATCTTCTTGATGACATCCCCATCCGTCCCATGCACTTTTGCGATTCCACCGAGCGTATCGCCAGGCTGCACCACGTACATCCGAGAAGGCGCGACGGTAGCTGGAACAGCTTGTCTCCCTGATTTTTTCGTATTCACAATCGCGACCTCGGCCCGTTTGTCCCAATCTACCTGATATCCGAGACTTTGGCTGATAAATCGCAACGGGATCAATGTGCGCCCTTTGCTGATCATCGGAGTTGCATCCAAAATCACACGTTTCTCGTTAACATATCCGATGGCTTTCCCAATATACAAAAGAATCTTGTTTGTTCCTTGCGTCACCGTCACGGTTTTAGTTGTATCTTCATAAGAAACCGCTGCCCCCGTATTCTCCGCGATGGCACGAATCGGCACCAGCATACGCCCGTTTTGAATCGTCGGTTTGACATCGCTCACTACACCTTTTCCATCAATCAAAAGCGATATCGTTGGCAATGCGGTGGTACCAGCGGCATGGGCCGGGGCCATCCCTGTAAAGAACGAGCTTGTCCCTAAAAGTACCCCCAACGCGAGCCCTGTTAACTTGTGGCTCCGCCTGTTGACATGTACACTCATTTTTTTCACTCCCCATGCATTCAATACACAGGGTATTATCACATAATTCGAGTGGGGAGCGTAGGCACAAAATGTACCAATCATCTATGTAGGAATCGCAATCATTGCCAAATTCAGCGCCACCTATCCGAAATTAAAAAGCAGCACCGCTCGATTCGATGCGGTGCTGCTTGCTCTGATTTATTAGCGAGATCCAGTCTCGTATGGCTTACCCGACGCTGCCGGCGCATTGGCGCGGCCTACCACCCCAGCCAAAACGAGGATGGTCAAAATGTACGGGAGCATAAAAATGAACTCAATCGGAACGATTTTGTTAAGCTCAAATACCTGCACGAGCGATTTAACAGCTTGCGCTACACCGAAGAACAGTGCTGCCCACATCGCGCCCGTCGGATTCCATTTCCCGAAAATCATCGCTGCGATCGCGATGAAACCCTGACCGGAAACGGTATTGTGCGAGAAGTTACTAGTTGTTGTAAGCGCGATTGTCGCGCCACCCATCGCTGCCAAAGCACCGCTGATCATGACCGCAACGTAACGCATACGCGCCACATTTACACCGAGCGTGTCAGCTGCGCGTGGATGTTCACCCACAGCACGCAAACGCAAGCCAAACGGAGTACGGAACAGGACATACCAGGTAACAGCAACAAGGATGAACGCCAAGTAGCTTGTTGGGTACGCTTCAAAAATCGCATGACCCACATATGGAATGTCACCGAGAAACGGAATTTTCCATTTGGTAAAAACAGTAGACAATGTAGTTGTTTGACCAGCACCATTGAAAATGATTTTAGTCAAATACACGGTTAAACCCGTTGCCAAAAAGTTGATTGCAACACCGCTTACTGTTTGGTCAGCTTTAAATGTGATACACGCTACCGCATGCAGCAGTGCAAAAACCGCGCCGGCGAATATGGCAGCAGTGAAACCGACCCATGGCGATGTGGTGAAGAAGGTGACGACAGCACCGGTAAAGGCACCCATCGTCATCATCCCTTCAATCCCGATGTTAACTACGCCGGATCGCTCGGAGTAAATGCCGCCAAGCGCTGCAAAGATGAGAGCGGTAGAGAATACAATGGTATCGTGAATGAGGTTGCTGCCGATCGAAAGCCATTCCATCAGCTACGTCCCTCCTTTTTCTTAGCAAGTATCGGTTTCAAGAAGAAGCGAACAATGCCATGTGCAGCGACAAAGAAAATGACAGATGCGATTACGATTCGAATCAGTTCGATTGGCACGCCGGCACCAAACTTCATTCCGTTGGCCCCAAACGTCAGAATCCCGAACAAAATCGCGCCAAGAATGACCCCAAACGGTGTATTTCCTCCGATCAACGCTACCGCGATCCCGTCAAACCCATAGCCAGGCATCGCTGGAGCAATCGCCTGATAGTGGAAAACACCCAACACTTCACAAGCACCGCCCAAACCGGCAAACAAACCACCGATAAACATCGCCTTGATGACATTGCGATTCACGTTCATCCCTGCATACTCGGACGCATGCGGGTTCAAGCCAACCGCACGCAATTCAAAGCCTGCTTTCGTTTTCCAGAGCACGATGAAAAAGAAAACGGCAGCTGCAAGGGCAATGACGGTCCCCCAGTGAAGACGCGCATTGTCAAAAACCTCGGATAACCAACCGAATGTAATGATTGCAGTATCCTTCACATCTTTGGAACGCTGTTGACCCTCCGGCACGAGAAAAGCGGAGAGAATATAATTGGAGAAATAAAGAGCAACCCAGTTCATCATAATGGACGTTATAACTTCATGAACGCCGCGAGCAGCTTTCAACCATCCGGTCAAAGCGCCCCACAGTCCTCCTACGACACCACCGACAATCAGTGCGAGAGGTGCATGAATGTATACCGGCAGATCAAAGGTGACGCCAACATATGTGGCAGCAATCGACCCCATGATGAATTGGCCTTCCGCACCGATATTAAACAGCCCGGTGCGGAACGCGAATGCAACGGATAAACCGGTGAAAATGAGCGGGGTAATCTGACGAATTGTTTCCCCGAAATTGTAGACATCACCAAAAACTTTCTTCAGCAACGACTGGTACGCCAGAATCGGATCGAATCCACCTGCCAGCATCGCTACCGCACCGACCAGCAAACCAAGGATGATAGCTGCTACAGGGACAAGAAACGAGTCTTTTGTAAAAACTGCTATCACTTTATTCATCGCTTCCTCCTCCTGAGATGCGTTTTCCGCCGGACATCATCAGGCCAAGCTCCTGCTCCGTCGTCTCACGTGGGTTGACGATACCAACAATTTGCCCTTCATAAATAACCGCAATTCTGTCGGATACGTTCATAATTTCATCCAATTCCAATGAAACAAGCAGTACTCCCTTGCCTTTGTCACGCTGTTCAATCAAACGCTTGTGAATAAATTCAATCGCACCGACGTCGAGACCGCGTGTCGGCTGCGCTGCAATCAACAGGTCCGGGTCTTTGTCTACTTCACGGGCAATGATCGCCTTCTGCTGGTTACCGCCGGACAAGGCTCGCGCCAACGTATGGATGCTCGGCGTGCGTACGTCGAACTCCTCAATCAGTTTGGCAGCGTGCTTATTGATCGCGTCATAATTTAAGAAGCCGTTTTTGTTGAATGTCGGGTGGAAATAGGTTTCGAGCACCATGTTTTCGCTCATCGTAAAATCGAGCACCAATCCACGTTTGTGTCTGTCCTCCGGAATATGGGACAGGCCCGATTCAGAAATGGACCGCGGCTTGTTGTTGGTGATGTCGTTGCCTTTCAGCAGCACTTTACCTGACTCGACTTTTTTCAAGCCAGTCAACGCTTCGATCAGCTCGCTTTGTCCGTTTCCATCTACACCGGCAATCCCCAAAATTTCGCCCGCTCTCACCTCAAATGAGATGTTTCGCAGCGCGTCGATGCCACGGCTGTCTTTTGCCGTTACTTTATCGACGGTCAAGATCACATCTTTCGGAACGCTTGGCGTTTTATCCACCTTGAAGTTGACTTCACGGCCGACCATTTTTGCTGCCAAATCGTCCGGGTTGGTCTCCGAAACTTTAACAGAATCGATCACTTTGCCTCGGCGAATAATCGTAACTGCGTCACATACCGCCATGATCTCTTTTAATTTGTGCGTGATGAGGATGATCGTTTTACCTTCCTTCACCAGGTTGCGCATGATTTCAATCAGCTCTTGAATCTCTTGTGGGGTCAATACGGCAGTTGGTTCATCGAAAATGAGAATTTCTGCGCCCCGATAGAGCGTTTTCAGAATCTCAACGCGCTGCTGCATCCCAACGGAAATATCGCTGATTTTCGCATTCGGGTCCACCTTCAACCCATACTGCTGCGAAAGCTGCTCTACATCTTGCGCCGCTTTGCGCGAATCTATCTTAAACCCTTTTTTAGGTTCTTTTCCCAAGATAATGTTTTCGGTGACCGTAAAAGGCTCCACCAGCATGAAGTGCTGATGCACCATCCCGATACCCAGCTCATTCGCTACATTCGGGTTTGAAATTGTTACAGGTTTTTCATTGATTAAAATCTGACCTTCATCTGGCTGATAAAGACCAAACAAAATGTTCATCAATGTTGATTTGCCTGCCCCGTTTTCACCGAGCAGCGCATGGATTTCGCCTTTTTTTACATCGAGAGTAATATTGTCATTCGCTATGATTCCGGGAAAGCGTTTGGTAATTCCGCGCATTTCTACAACTGACTGCGTTTGCATCTTCACATTCACCCCGTTTTTATGGGTTATCATTTTTGGCTTAGGAAGGAAAGACAAGGCTAGTTCAAACGACTAGCCTTGTCTTTTGTAAAACGACACACATCAATTACTCAGGTTTGTCTGGTACAGTGATTTCGCCATTGACGATTTTTGTTTTGAACTCTTCTACTTTTTTCAGAACGTCTTCTGGAACGTTTTTCTTCGATGTTTCTGGCAAGCCTACGCCGTCTTCTTTCAGACCGAGCAGAGTTGTTTTACCGCCTTCGAATTTACCTTCAGTCAGGTCTTTAGACACGCGATAAACTGCTTCGTCCACGCGTTTCACCATGGAAGTCAGGGTTACATCATCACCGAAAGTCAAGGATTGGTCTTTGTCCACACCGATAACCCAAACGTTTTCGCCTTTTGCTTTACGGTCTTTCGCTTCATTAAACACACCGTCGCCAGTAGAACCAGCTGCGTGGAAAACGATGTCCGCGCCTTGGCCGTAAATTTGGGAAGCTGCGGATTTACCCATATCCGGTTTGTCGAAAGCACCAGTGTAGATAGTGATTACTTTCGCATCCGGTTTTACTGCTTTTACACCCGCTTTAAAGCCAGCTTCAAAGCGTTTGATAACTGGGATGTCCACGCCGCCAACGAAACCAACTTTGTTGGATTTTGTCATAGAAGCTGCTACAACCCCAACCAGGAAGGAACCTTCTTGCTCTTTGAACAGAACGGATTCAACGTTTGGCGCTTGTACTTCAGCGTCGATGATCGCCAGTTTCGCGTCTTTGTTTTCATCTGCTACTTTTTTGATGGAGTCTGCCATCATGAAGCCGATACCCCAAGTCAGATCCCATTTGTCTTTTACAAACTGGGTCAGGTTTGGCACGTAGTCAGCGTCACCAGTGGATTGCAAGTATTTCACTTGCTCATCAGTAAGCTTCAGGTCAGTCTTCAGCTTGGAAAGACCTTCCCATGCGCTTTGGTTAAAGGAGTTGTCGTTTACGCCGCCAACGTCTGTAACCATACCGATTTTTGTTGTGATGCTGGAACCGCCAGCAGCTGGTGCTTGTCCATTGCCGGAAGGAGCAGCTTCATTTGTCTTTCCGCCACAGCCAGCCAGCAGCAAGGAAAGGCTGAGTGTTGCAACGGAGAGAACGGAAACGATTTTTTTCATCCTCTAATACCCCCATTGAATTGTTGTTCATGAAATTGCAAGCGAGTCTAACAAGTATTCTCGCCAATTTCCGCAAATACCTATGAACGCTTGAAATTTTACCCTATCTAAGAAGATTTGTGCAAGCAATAATTTTTTATCCATAGCATAGGACAATGTTTTTGCGCACGACAATAAGAAGACGATGTTCGCGCGTCTGCTTGCATCTGGCATGCTGTTAGCATTTGCTTAAAAAAGTACAGTATGCCTGTTTTAGATGTGATTCAAAAACTCGGATGTTCCGTAATATTAGGACAACAATTCCAGCAGTTTTTGCTTGAAACGATTTGCGTCGATTTCCTGGCAAATAGTCACATTCGCAGGTTTTTGATGAACATGGAATCGATCAATGATCAATTGTCCGTATGTTTGCTCGCTTTTCGTTTCCATGTACCCGTATGTCTCAAATTCAGCACGAACCATGTCGGGCCAAATCGCTACAGCCATCGCCGTTGGATCAGGCAAGTCAAAACCGCGTCTTCCATATTGGGACAAATTGTGCTCCTGCAGTACTTTGGTACAGGAAAGTGTAAAATCAGAGAGCGGAGTTTGCAAAGCGGCAATCCGCTCGATATCTCCCTCGTCAATGAACGTTTTATCCATGCTGACATCCCAGCCGACAAAAGTCAGCGGCATACCCGATTGGAGCACAATCTCCACCGCTTCAGCATCAACATAAAAATTGAATTCAGCGACAGGCGTAACGTTGCCCGGACCCAATCCTTGTCCGCCCATAACGATAACGCGCTTGACATACTCGGCGATACGCGGCTCTTTTAAATAGGCGAGAGCGAGATTGGTCATCGGTCCCAGTGTAACCACTTCAAGTTCATGCGGATTTGCCATGATGTGATGAATGATTGCGTCAATGGCATGCATGTCTTCCGCTTTTCCCGCGGGAGCTGGAAGATGCATATTGCCCATCCCATCGCTTCCATGAACGTACTCTGACGTAAATAACGGCCTCATGATCGGCTTGTGCATGCCACGATAAACCGGCGGTGCATAGGTGTTGATGGCCTCGATTGTGTTAAGCGCGTTTTTCACTGCTTGGTCCACGGTCAGATTCCCACAAACAACCGTGATCGCTTCCACTTGAATGGTCGGCTCGCGCAATGCCATGATCAACGCAATCGCGTCATCCGATGCCGTATCTGTATCAATCAGAAACTTTCTCATCGAGACACATCCCCTTTGTCATAACCTCTTCCAACGTCGGCATTCCGGCCTGCGCCCCCAGCTTTGTGACGGACAATGCCGCTACTCGGCTGGCAAAATTCGCCGCATCAGCTAGTTTCGCTCCCGTTGCGATGGAATATGCAAGCCCTGCGTTAAAAGCATCACCCGCACCAGTCGTGTCCACCACTTCTACGGAGTAGCACGGACAGGTCGTCAAAGGTGTGTCATTTCCAGCGAAAGCGACCCCATTTGCCCCAAGCGTTGTGATGACATGTTTTGCCCCTTGGGCAAACATTTGTGCGATGCTCTGTTCCAAATCTTTTTGACCTTGGCTCTCATTGCCAGCCAAGACGTCCAGCTCGCTTTTGTTTGGTGTGATGTAATCGATTTGTGCAAGCAGGCCCTCCGGCAGCACCTGCGCAGGTGCCGGGTTCAAAATGACCGTTTTCCCATAGCGCTTGGCGATTCGGGCTGCCTGCACCACTGTCGGTAGCGGTATCTCCATTTGTAGGAGGACCAAATCCGCAGCAGCAATAAGCGATTCGTGGCGATCCACGTCGCTTGGCAGCACTCGGTGATTCGCACCTGGCACTACGGTAATGCGATTGTCTTTTTGACAAAGTTGAATGATCGCGATTCCCGTCGCGACACCGTCTTCCTGTTTGATTCCATCCAAAGCAATGCCTTCTCTTTGCAGGGCATCGAGCAAATCTTTTCCAAAAGAGTCCGTTCCCACAGCGCCGATCATCTGTACGTCAGCACCGAGGCGCGCCAAAGCGACTGCCTGATTTGCCCCTTTTCCTCCTGGAATGAAATGCGCCTGCTGGCCAAGCACGGTCTCTCCCACCATAGGGATGACATCGGTCTCAACCACAATATCCATATTCAAGCTACCTACGACCACTATCTTTGGATTCGACAACATCTCCGCTCCTTTCCGTCGATGCTCTCTGTATCAGTGAAACATCTAGTTCATATACTTGTTTGTTTTCTAGCGTCCCCTGAATCTCCGCAAACAACAGCTTGGCAGCCGTAGCTCCCATTTCATAAATAGGCTGGGCAACTGTCGTGAGCTCCGGTTCTGTTATTTCCGTCAGTGCGATTCCATCAAATCCGCAGATCGACACCTGTCTGGGGACTTCAATGCCCAGTTGTCGCAATGCCTTCAATGCACCGATCGCCATCAGATCATTTCCGGCAAAAATTCCGTCCAAATCCGGATGGCGCCTCAACAGTTCAAGTGTCGCCTGTCGTCCACCCTCCAAGGTAAAATGTCCAGGCTCCGTCAAATCTGGCGAAGACCATTCGTATGTACGAATACGATCCTCATAGCCGCGCAAACGTTCCATGGCCGTGATGAATGGAGCTGCTCCCGAAATATGGGCAATTTTTTGACAGCCAATCGATAGCAAATGATCGACTGCCAGCTTGGCTCCGAGATAATTATTGCAGCGGACAACGTTGCAATAGCCGTAGTCAAGCGCGCGGTCAAGTACAACCATCGGTAGCTTTTGATTTTTTAAACGTATGATGTCTTCGGTAGAAAGGGTATTGGAGGCAAAAATGATCCCTTCAATGTACTTCTGGGCTAGCAGTTCCACATACGAGATTTCTCGAGCAAACTGATCATCAGAATTGCATAAAATAACCGTATATTGGTGGGAACGAGCGACATCCTCGATCGCCCTGGCCAATTCTGGAAAGAAAGGGTTCGTGATGTCAGGCAGGATCAAGGCAATCGTCCCCGACCGTTTGTTCGCAAGGGTGCGTGCCACAAGATTTGGCTGATATTCCAGCTGATCAATTGCTGCCAGCACGCGCAGCTCCGTCTCCTGATTCACATAGCCATTCTTATTCAGTACGCGTGATACCGTAGCGACTGATACCCCGGCTAGTCTCGCCACATCTTTAATGGTTGCCATCTGCTATGCCCCACCCGTATCTGTAATCGGTTACACCCTGATTAAAAAAATAGAAACAAGCATTGTGTAACCGTTTCCACATTTCCGATTATATACGTGCTTTTGATAGAAATCAATGAAATTTTTTGCAGCGAAAAATGAGTTGTGGCGCACATTTTTGCACTGATAAAAAGGAAACAGCAGCTGATTGTGTTGATCCGCTGCTGTTCGTTTCCATTATGAAATATTCGTCTCGATATTTGCTGGCCGTGGGATTCGCACCTCACGCGGCTTACTTCCTTCATACGGGCCGACAATTCCTTTAGCTTCCATGATGTCGATTAATCGCGCTGCCCGGGTATAGCCGATGCGCAGCCGTCTCTGGAGCAAAGAAGCCGATGCTGTCTGTCCTTCCGCAACAATTTGCACTGCTTGGTCAAACAAGTCATCATCGACAACCGTTTTGTTTTCTTCTTCGGTTTCTTCAGGTATCATTTCTGACTGGTACGTGGCTTCCTGCTGCTCTTTGACAAAGCGGACAACCTCTTCCACCTCTTTGTCGGAAACGAAAGCCCCTTGCACCCGGGTCGGTTTCGAAGCGCCCATTGGCAAGTACAGCATGTCGCCTCGACCTAGCAATTTTTCTGCACCGCCCATGTCCAAAATGGTGCGGGAATCGGCCATGGATGATACGCCGAACGCGATACGGGATGGAATGTTTGCCTTGATGACACCGGTGATGACATCAACCGATGGACGCTGGGTCGCGATGATCAAGTGGATGCCTGCAGCCCGAGCCATCTGTGCCAACCGGCAAATCGCATCTTCGACTTCCCCAGGCGCTACCATCATCAAGTCCGCTAATTCATCTACGATTACAACAATATAAGGGAGCGCGGCTGCGTTTCCTTCCTGCTCGCGGATCATCTGATTATACATCTCGATGTTACGGCTTCCGTTTTTGGCGAACAGGTTGTAGCGTCTTTCCATTTCGCTTACGACTTTTTTCAACGCAACGGATGCTCTGCGAGGGTCCGTTACGACCGGTGCGAGCAGATGAGGAATTCCGTTGTACACGTTCAATTCGACCATTTTCGGGTCGATCATCATCAGCTTCACTTCATCAGGGGTTGCCTTGAACAAGATACTCATGATCAAGCCATTGATGCATACCGATTTTCCGCTTCCGGTCGCGCCCGCTACCAGCAAGTGGGGCATCTTCGCCAAGTCCGCGACAATTGGTTCTCCTGAGATGTCGCGCCCAAGGGCGGTCGTCAATTTTGCCGGCGAGTCTTTGTACTTCCCTTCCTCCAACACCTCCCGCAGTGAAACTACTGCTACTTCCGCATTAGGAACCTCGATCCCGATCGCTGATTTCCCTGGAATGGGTGCCTCGATACGAATGTCTTTCGCCGCAAGCGCAAGTGCCAGGTCGTCGGTAAGGCTGACGATTCTGCTTACCTTCACACCCGTTGCAGGCTGTACTTCATATCGTGTAACCGCTGGTCCACGGTGTACCGCAGATACGGATGCCTGCACACCAAAGCTTTTCAGGGTCTGCACCAGCTTGTCCGCATTGGACTGCAGATCCGTTTCTTTGCCCGATACATGTGACTTCAGGCGCTGCAACATGGAGAGATTCGGCATGATGTACGGTTTAACTTCGATTTGTTCCTTAATTTCAATATCTGCAAATAACGCATCGTCCGTATCAAGCGTGGTATCTTCCGCTGATTTGGCTTTTTTCTCTACTTGCGGTGGCCTTAGGTCTTGTCCTTCCGCTCGTGCCTCTTCGATGAGACGATCGGCAAAATCGTGGATTACGAGCTGGGCCGCTTGGTTTTCTTCAACTGGCTCCTCTTCATCTACATGCGCATCGTCATTAGGCTGGAAGGTGTCTTGGATCGCAATCGGTTTTTTCTGGCTTTCTTCTTTTTTGGCTGCAGCACGTTCCGCCGACTGTTGCTTTCGTTTTTCCGACTCTTCCTGCAGCAGCTGGACAGAATCCTTCACCGACTCTTTGATTTTGCGATAGCTTTCAGAACACTTGGTTCGGATGAAGATCAGAATATCCACATAGGAGAGCTTGAGCAAAAACATGACCCCGATCAGGAACAGCAGCACGATGATCAGGCCGGTGCCGACCGAGCCAACCAATGTGTTGCTGATGGTGAAGAACACCGCTCCTGTCATGCCTCCTCCAACGCCGGTCGTCGATACTTTTTGGCTTTGGTCCATCAGCAAACGGTCCCATGTTGCCCGAATCATATTCTGATCGGCATATTTGCCGTCAGCGGTTACCATTTTATAGAGTAACAAATGGTCCCACATCAAAATGCCAAGTAAAATCAGCAGCGTCCCAAACAGCTGAGGCGTTATCCGTGGCATTTTACGGGTGAACATCATATGTATGGCGACGGCAATCATGATGATCGGCAAAACGAAATCCCAGGAGCCTGCAAAAAATCGAAAGAGGAACGCAAGCACGTGTTTGCCCAACCAGCCGCTTTCCAGCAAGCCGATCAAAGAAACAGCGATGATTATCAATCCGATAAGCTCTACCTTGACAACCGAGGACCATGCCGGTTTAGGCGGGTGTTTCTCTTTTCTCACTGGCACGCCTCCTTTTCATTCTTCTGAAATCTGCGCAGCAAAACCCTTGCTGCAGCAAGCCTAATTTCAAGTATAGCACAGGAAAATAAAAGAAATACAGGACATCATGGCGACAAATCGGGTCGAAAAATGATGGGACAATCGATCGATCCTCACACGCTGTTCCCCCATGACCAGTGCCAAAGGACTGGAATTCTCCCTAGTTTTGCTCGAAATGATCAGCTAGCATACAAGAAAACGGGTGCTTTATTGCAACACTACGATGGAAGTTTCGCCCATAGAATGTATGTTCTTATATTTTAACGAATGAAAGACAGTAAATGCAAATAAAAAAATTTGTTGTTTGGCTTTGTTTTTTGTAACTATTTGTAACCCCATCAATCGCCATATACAAAAAATACACCCGTCAGAACGAACGGGTGTTTATTGCTAGAAACATTTGCTGTTCATTCGTTTTGCCGCAGCTCCTTTTTTATCCACCCAAGTCCGGCCGAAAATAAATTTTTTGGCCTGGTGCAAAGCGCGGATTCAAATAATCTTGCGGATTGGGGCTGATGAGGCGAATGATTTTCCCTTCAAACGTTCCGGTTGATTCAACCATCATCGTAACATCGCCAAACGTAAGCTCTTGCACTTTCTGCTCATCCACAGCTTCCTGGTTTTCAAAAATATATTCCAGCGGCATCGTCGTATACATGATCATTGCAGAATCTTCTCCTCTTTGCGCTTCGCAATCAGTTCGTTCAGCTTTGCCAACGCTCTGCCCAAGCCCCCCACTTCATCAATCAGCCCGTACTTGACCGCATCCGCGCCGATTACATTCGTCCCGATATCGCGACTCAACTCTCCAGTGCGCAGCATCAAGTCTTTGAACTGCTCTTCCGTGATATTGGAATGCCTCGAAACGAATTGGACAACACGATCCTGCATTTTATCCAGATATTCAAACGTTTGTGGAACGCCGATCACCAATCCCGTCAAGCGAATCGGATGAATCGTCATCGTTGCCGTTTCCGTGATCATCGAGTAATCGCCCGATACCGCGATCGGCACCCCGATACTGTGTCCACCGCCCAATACGAGCGTCACAACCGGCTTCGAAAGGGAGGAAATGATTTCGGCCAATGCCAGCCCAGCTTCCACGTCACCGCCTACCGTATTCAAAATGACGAGCACGCCTTCAATCTTGGAATTTTGCTCGGCAGCTACCAATTGCGGGATCAGATGCTCATATTTCGTCGTTTTGTTTTGAGGAGGTAGCTGGATGTGCCCCTCCACTTGACCAATGATGGTCAGGCAGTAAATATTGCTTTCCAGCTGTGGCACATTTGTTTGCCCAAGCTGTGTAATGGAATCAAGAATACGTTTCTTGGAATCGTCAGTGCCAGCTCCTTCATCGGTTGTTGCAGGCTGTTGCGGCTGCTCCTGACCTTGACGATTCATTGGATGCGAGGTGTTTAGGTGCGGCGGGAACTCATTGTTCGGCATGTAGGTACCTCCTTTGCTGTCCTACATAGTATGGATTGCCTGCCAGAAATAATGCACCTCCACATTTGGGCACCCTATCAATGCAGCTTGTTTTTTCACTCCTGATGCTCCCGGCAACAACTGCATGCATATCCCCTGATTCAAAGAAACACATTAGTAATAAACGAATTGAGGTGAACAGTCATGAACGGCATGCAATTGGTCGAGTTCCTTAGAACCACCGAAGACAAGATCATGCATATCCACCGGGCAATCGACCATATCAGTAGCAATGATGAACTGAAAGAATCGGTGGCTGTTTTAACAGAAGTGATAAAGGATTATCAGATCCAAACCGAAAAAGTGAAGGGGAAACTGCAGAGCATCGAGGTTGGTGACCAGCACCAACAACAACAGCAGCAGTACCGGTAAGAAATGAAAAAGCCGAACTTCTCGCAAACATGAGGTTCGGCTTTTCTCATTGCTTCGTTTCCATCTTACGGACCTGAATTGCGCATTTGGATAAGATGGCTTACGGCTTTTTGCGCGGCCGGTGTCAGTGTGTCCTGTTTGCGCGTATGCAGCGTCACGGGATTTTTCAGGCAAAGATGCGATACCGTCACCTGAGCCACATCATGACGTTGAATCGACTCGCTTGCCTCCATCGCAGATACGAGTGCCGCGCCGTATCCTGCCATGACCGCGCGAATCGTTTCGTGCAGTCCATTGCACAGAATCGCGGCAAGCGGCATGCTGACTCTCTGGGCATTGCACAGTGCCAGCAGCTGCTCGCGCGTCGAACTGCCTTCCTCCCGCAACACAAACGGCTCTTTCAGCAGCTCCTCCAGCGTCACCTCTCTTTGTGCAAACTTATGATCCTTCGGGACGATGAACACAAACTCATCCTCATACAGCTCCTCACGATTTGTGTCGGACAACATTTCTCCACCGCCGATCACCGCGACATCAGCCTTGTATTGCAGTAGATGTTCAATCGCGGTCTTGGCATTGCAAGTGATCAAGCTAACCTCAATCCTTCGATTTTGCTTCTGGAAGGACGCAAGCCACCCGGGAAGTAAAAAATTCGCCGGCATATAAGTCGCAGCGATCGTAATTTTGCCCAGTTTCCCCTGTTTGTACGTGTTTACCATTTGCCCCATTTCCGCTTCCAGTGAAAACAGCCGCTCCGCCTGTGCTGCAAGCATTTCCCCTGCTTCCGTCAGCACGATTCCTCTGCCTTTTGGAGCTAGCAGCTGAAGTTCCAATTCCGTTTCTAGATTCCGGATTTGTCCTGTGACTGCCGGCTGGCTGATCCGAAGATCCTCTGCCGCCCGCGTGACACTGCCCTTTTTTGCGACATGATAAAAAAGGCGAAGCGCATATAAATTCATCGGTATACTCCTTCGCATTGACCATTCATCAGTTTTTCTGATCATTCCCTAAAGAAACGGTATTCGATTTATGTTCCGGTCTCCCTTATTCTAAGCTTGCATCTGTCAGAATACAACGAAAACGCGATAACGGGAGGTTCGATCGAACATGAAGTTCGTCTGTATCGATTGTCAAAAAGAAATGCCCGCCTCTACCAATACATTTACTTGCAAATGTGGAGGACTGCTTGAAGTGGTTCATGATTTTAGCCGCATTGATTCCGAACAACTGAAGCACGTTTTTACTCAAAGGCTATCCTTGCGAACAACACCGTTCGCAAGCGGGGTCTGGCGGTACAAAGAACTGATTTTCCCTGAACTGGAGGATCGTTTCATCACGACCAAATATGAAGGCAACACCGGCCTGTACACACCAGTAAAACTCCAAGAATATACGGGCATTCAACAGCTTTATGTGAAAGCACAGAGTGAAAACCCAAGTGGTTCCTTCAAAGATAACGGAATGACAGTTGCGGTGTCGCACGGACGTTCCCTCGGATTTTCCCGATTCGCGTGCAGTTCGACCGGAAACACCTCATCGTCGCTAGCGATGTATGCAGCGCTTGCAGGCGGCGAGTCTTACGTGTACGTTCCGCAAAACCGCATCTCGCAAAACAAAGTATTACAGACGTTGGCCTACGGTGCTAACGTGATCCGGTTTGACGGCACATACGATGACGGGATTCGCTTTTTGCGCGATCACGCAGAAGAACTCGGTCTATATGTGTGCAATTCTGTTAACCCGATGCGAATTGAAGGGCAAAAAAGCATTATTTATGAAATCGCTCAAACGCTGGAATGGAAGCTGCCCGATTGGATCGTAGTACCAGGCGGAGCTTTAAGCAATGCGACCGCCTTGGGAAAAGGGCTTCACGATCTCTACACGCTCGGTTTCATCGATAAGCTCCCCCGGGTTGCGATCGTGCAAGCCGTTGGCGCGAGCCCTTTTCACCGAATGGTCGTGCAAAAGCTTGATGCATTAGAGCCCGAACTGTCGCCGCAAACGGTTGCCTCCGCGCTCAACATCGGGAATCCGCCCAGCTGGAAAAAAGCACTGCGCATGATTGAAGCCACAAATGGGGTGACAATCGCGGTCTCTGACGTGGAAATTTTGGATGCAAAAGCGATGGTTGATCAATCCGGAATCGGCTGTGAACCGGCTTCTGCCGCCACGATCGCCGGGCTGCGTGCACTAATCGAATCAAACGTCATCGATAAAGAGGAGTCTGCCCTCTGCATTCTGACCGGAAACATGCTGAAAGATACGGACACCCTCTACCAGTACCACCTCGGAGAAACACCTGGCCGTTTTCAGCGAACGATCCAAAATAGCACACTAAATCCTTCATCGACTTAAATTTTATTTCTCTTTATTATCCTTTTCCCAACACGCGAAAAAGCCTATTCCGACAGGTTTTTCACTTTGGGTGAAACTTTTCCTAACACAATTCGTATACTATAAAAAAACTTTTACGTATTGCCTATACGCTTTGTCCGGGTGTACACTAGGAACCACAACAGGAAGGGAGGTGACTCGTCATGGAAGATCTTTTGCTATACGTAAGTTTTGACGAGGTCATCTCGTGGTTTGTCTTCCTTTGTGGTGCGGTTGCTCCTTTCATCGTGATCGGTCGGGTGCAAATTTCTGCGTCCCGTAATACGCTTGAGCTGAAACAGGCGTTTGAAAAGAACATCAACCCGGTTCTGGTTGAGCGCTATCCGTCACTTGCACCTTTGTATCATGCTTTAACGATTCGCTCCGATCTAGATGGTGATCCATACCCTTTAGCATTGTTTTTCCATCCCTAACTTTAACTAACAAGGAGGAAAACACAATGTTTAAAATTATCGGAGAGGTATTGCTTTTCGCATTCGCACTACCAATGATCGGTTACCAAACTTTCATGGGATTCGAAGCCTTGATTGACGTAGCCGCACAAGTTTCCGAATACGCACGAATCAAATAAATCTTTAGAAGCATCTGGATTGCACCACGTCCGGATGCTTCTTTTCATACATAATATAAAAAACCGGACCTGATTCGGTCCGGCTTCTATTACAGTCACACTTCCATAATGATCGGCAAAATCATTGGGCGACGACGCGTTTGTTCATAAAGGTAGCGTCCCAATGTATCCTTCACATTATTTTTCAATGATGACCATTCATTTACGTTTTCTTCCATACATTTCACAAGTGTTTGGGTGACAATACGATTCGCTTCATCCAACAGTTCTTCCGATTCGCGGACATACACGAAGCCGCGCGAAATGATGTCAGGGCCTGACAGGATCGTACCGTTTTGTTTGCTAAGCGTAACGACAACGACCAGAATTCCGTCCTGAGACAGTAATTTTCGATCGCGCAATACGATATTTCCAACATCCCCAACGCCGAGTCCATCGATCAGCACATTGCCGGAATGCACTTTCGGACCATAGCGGGCCTTGCCACCTGCGAATTCAACCGTATCCCCGTTATCCAACAGGAAAATGTTTTCTTCTGGCACTCCCACCTGTTCCGCTAGGACCCCATGCATTCTGAGCATGCGATACTCGCCGTGAACCGGGATGAAATATTTTGGTCTCATCAGGTTGAGCATTAAACGCAGCTCTTCCTGACTTCCGTGCCCAGACACGTGTACTGGTCCGCTCGGTCCATGACCGCCATAAATCACATCTGCGCCGATGCGGTACAGCTGATCGATGGTGCGAGAAATGTACTTTTCATTGCCTGGAATCGGTGTTGCTGCAATTATCACGGTATCCCCTGGAAGGATATCCACTTTCCGATGGGCGGATCGGGCCATGCGTGTGAGGGCCGACATCGGCTCTCCTTGACTTCCAGTTGATAAAATGACGACTCGATCAGCAGCGAGCTTGTTAATTTCATCCGTATCCACAATAACGCCTTCCGGTACGTGAAGATAGCCCAAGTCTTTGCTGATGTTAATTACATTTACCATGCTCCGGCCCACTACAGCTACTTTTCGGTTGAAAAGCATCGCTGCATCGAACACTTGCTGAATCCGATGCACATTTGATGCGAACGTGGAGACGATAATCCGTCCCGGTGCACGGTTAAATACATCCTTGATGGCCTCTCCTACCGAACGCTCTGATCCGGTAAAGCCCGGACGCTCGGCATTAGTGGAATCGGATAACAGGCAAAGCACGCCGCGTTCTCCGATCAAAGCCATTTTTGCCAAATCTGCTGCTTGTCCATTGACTGGTGTCTGGTCAAATTTGAAGTCACCGGTATGAACGACATAACCTTCTGGTGTTTCTACGCATACGCCCACGGTATCAGGAATACTATGGTTTGTACGGAAGAACGTCGCTTTCATGGAACCAAGCGTAATTTCCGACTCACTGTTAATCAGGATTCGCTTGGTATCCCCTAGTATACCCGCTTCTTTCAATTTTGCATCAATGAGACCTAAGGTGAGTTTGGTTGCGTATACGGGTACATTCAGGTGTTTCAAGACATAGCTCAGACCGCCAATGTGGTCCTCGTGTCCGTGTGTAATGATAATCCCGCGCACTCGATCCCGATGTTCAAGCAAATAGGTGATATCGGGAATCACCATGTCAATCCCCAGCATTTCCTCTTCTGGGAATTTCAAACCCGCATCGATCACGACAATATCATCGTCGCTCTCGATAACGTACATATTTTTCCCAATTTCGCCCACTCCGCCCAGTGCGAAAATGAGAACTCGATTAGTAACCTTTGCCAAAAAAGAAACCTCCTATAATTCGTTGCGTTACTGCATTACAAAAGACCGCCCCAAATCACTTACCCTCATTATATCCGAAAACAAAACGATAACACAAGCAAAAAACGGATTGACACAAACAGCGGTAAGGAGTTTAAAAATTAGCTAAATTATCCTTTTTGGCAGAGCCATTTTGTTCTTCCCTGCACAAAAAAAGAGCCGCCCGATGACAGCTCTTTTCCACTACTTGCTTATTTGAAGAGAGAGAATACGAAATCACGCTCTTGTTCGTTCAACTCGACGAGAGGCAACCGCACGCCACCGACAGGAACCCCGATTTTTTCTAAGGCGACCTTTGTAGGTGTCGGACTTGGATAAGCAAACAGGCCCTCCATCACCGGCAACAGCTTGCGATGAAGCGATGCCGCACGCTGGTTGTCTTTTTCAAAATACGCATGAATCATGTCTGCCAGCTCCGAACCGACAACATGGCTCGCCACGCTGACCAGTCCGACTCCTCCCACTGCCAAGATCGGCAGTGTCAAGCCATCATCACCGCTGTATACTTCAAAGCCTTCCGGCGCATGTTCAATAATCGTTGCAATTTGCGACAGGTTTCCAGACGCTTCTTTGATGCAAACGACATTCGGCAGCTCTGCGAGCCGCAGCGTCGTTTGAGCCGTCATATTGACCGCAGTGCGTCCCGGAACGTTGTAGAGCATCACAGGGAGATTGGTAGCTTCAGCCACTGCCTTGAAGTGCTGATACAGCCCTTCTTGGGATGTGCGGCTGTAATAAGGGGCCACCAGCATGATCGCATCTACGCCGGTTTCTTCCGCCGCTTTGGTACATTCGATGCTCGATGCGGTATCATTGCTGCCCGTACCTGCAATAACCGGGCAACGTCCGTTCACATAAGAAACAACGTGCCGGAACAATTCCAGTTTTTCTGTTTTTGTCAACGTAGGTGATTCACCTGTTGTTCCGCTAACAACCAAACCGTCTGAACCATTTGCCAACAAATGATCAATCAACTGCTCTGTTCGTTTGTAATCGATCTCCAGTTGGTCGTTAAAGGGGGTTACCATGGCGGTAAGGAGTCGCCCAAACTGTGCCAATTTCATTCATTCCTTTCATGGTAGCGTAACACCCGGGAACCGAGAGATCAGCGTGACAGATGCAGTTTAAACTGCTGATGTAAAGCCCTTACTGCTTTTGCCATATCCGCTTCGGGCACAAGCACCCATATGGTTGTATGCGAATCGGCTGATTGGAGTATTTGAATATCCTCTTTCGTTAAAGCTTCTACGATTTGTGCCATGACACCTGGGACACCGGCAATGCCGGCTCCGATGACGGAGACCTTGGCACAATGAGGCATGACGACAGGTTCATAATCCATCGCAGTCAAAATAGCGGTCGCTTTATCGGCCATCTGGTCATGGACAGTATACGCGACTCCGCGCGGGTTTACATTGATAAAATCGACGCTGATTCCGTGATTCGCCATTGCTTTAAAGACCTGTAGCTGAGTGTCGTATTGTCCATCCTTCGCAAACACCTTGATTTGCGTGATGTTGGCCACATGCGCAATCCCGACCACCAGACGATCCCTCACATGGTGATGAGGGTCATTTAGCTCGTTAATGCTCGTGACCAACGTTCCGGGGTCATCGGAAAACGTAGACCTGACGCGAATCGGTACGTTTGTTTGCATGGCAATTTCAACAGCACGCGGGTGGATCACCTTCGCGCCGAGATGTGCCATGTTGCAAATTTCCGTATATGTGACGGTGTCGAGCGGCTTGGCGTCAGCCACAATCCGTGGGTCAGCCGTCATGATGCCTTCCACGTCAGTGAAGATATCCACCATTTCTGCTTCAAGGGCAACACCGAGCGCGGTGGCTGTCGTATCACTGCCGCCGCGCCCCAATGTTGTGATTTCCCAATCCTCAGTTCGCCCCTGAAAACCGGGGACGACCACAACCTTACCACCTTCCAGTTCCCGTTTGATTCGGGAACCGTCGATGGACAAAATCTGTGCGTTGGAATATTCATCCGTCGTCACAATGTTCGCCTGTCCGCCCGTTAAAATGATGGACTCGATGCCTCGCTGATTTAGCATGCTTACAAGCACACTTGCAGAAATAATCTCTCCTGTGTGCAAAAGCATATCCGTTTCACGCTTGGGCAGAGAATTGCCGTTGCTGCGAACGAGCTCAAGGAGCGTATCTGTCGCATACGGCTCTCCTTTTCTCCCCATAGCGGAAACCACTACGACCAGCGAATACCCTTCTGTCAACGCTCTCTCGATGTGCCGGATTGCCCGGTTGCGGCAATCCGCCGTCGTAAGCGAGGAACCTCCGAACTTTTGGACGAGAATTCTCATTGAGCCTCTCTCCTATTGCTGTGCTTTAATTAATTCCTCTGCAATTTGTACGGTATTCCATGCCGCACCCTTCAGCAGGTTGTCAGATACGATCCACATGTGCAAACCGCGAGGATGGTGCAGGTCACGGCGTACACGACCGACGAACACATCCAGTTTACCAGTGGCTTCAGTTGCCAATGGATAAACTTGTTCTTCTGGCGAATCCTGCAGGACAACACCAGGTGCATCGCTGATCAGCTGTTTCACTTCAGCAAGATCGTAGTCCTGTTTCAGCTCAACATAAACGGATTCGCTGTGACCATAAATGACAGGAATGCGCACGCATGTTGCAGAAACATTCACTGTGTCATCGCCGAGAATTTTTTTGGTTTCGTTGATCATTTTCATTTCTTCATATGTGAATCCGTTGTCTGTGAACACGTCAATTTGCGGGATCGCGTTGTAAGCGATTTGATGATGCACTGGCAATTTGCTCACAGGCAACACGTTTGCTTTCGCTTCTTTGCCATCCAAGATGTCCCGTGATTGCTCTTGCAGCTCGTTGATTGCAGACTGCCCAGCACCGGAAACGGCTTGGTATGTGGAAACGATGATACGGTCAATTCCAAAGCGATCGTAGAGAGGCTTCAGAGCTGCGACCATTTGGATCGTGGAGCAGTTCGGATTTGCGATGATTCCTTTGTGTTGGTGTGCCGCATCCATGTTTACTTCCGGCACGACAAGCGGTATCTCTGGGTCCATGCGGAAAGCACTCGTGTTGTCGATGACGACAGCGCCATGGCGTACGGCGTGCGGAGCCAGATCTTTACTGATCGAACCGCCAGCAGAGAAGAGCGCATAGTCTACTCCTGCAAAGCTATCCGGTGTCGCTTCCTCAATCACAACATCTTGCCCTTTAAACTTGACCGTCTTGCCGGCTGAACGGCCGGAAGCCAGCAGCTTCAGTTGATTGATCGGGAAATCACGCTGTTCTAACAAAGAAATCATTTGTTGACCTACTGCACCTGTTGCTCCAACAACAGCAACATTCACCTTTTTCTGGTTCTGCATCTCTAAAGCTCCTCCTATCGCGTATAAGCAATAATTAGTAGTTAAACCTCTCTATAAGTAAGGGTTGTAACTGTTTGCCATCAAGCGCGGCTTCGCACGTCTCTTTTAGCAATTCCATCCGTGCCACCAACGAGTTGGGTTTCTTGTCTGGCGCATCTTGGCCAAATGGAACAAAATAAATATTCTTGGCTGCCAAAAGTTTCGCGATATTCGCTGCATTCAAGCCCAATCCGTCATTCGTGGAGATCGCTAGCACCAACGGACTCAAATTCCGCATCGTCGCCTTGGCTGCCATTAACACAGCGCTATCTGTAATGGCATTGGCCAATCGGCTGGTGGTGCTGCCCGTGCACGGTGCGATCACCATCACATCGAGCAGTTTGGACGGTCCGAGCGGTTCCGCGGCGGGAATGGTGGAGATCAGCTCTTCGCCAGTCAAATCCCGCAACTTTTGCTGCCATGATGCCGATGTCCCGAACCGGGTGTCAGTCGTCATCAGTGTATTGGAAACAATCGGAATAACACGTGCTCCTGCATCTTTGAGCCGCTGAATTTGCGGCATCGTTTCTTCAAACGTGCAATGCGAGCCGGATAATCCGAAACCAATCGTTTTACCCTGCAGGTCGCTCATACGGATTCCTCCTTTTGGATGCTGGTTTGTTCGGCTATCAGGCGGGACAATGTGTTGGCTATAATCTGTCCTGCGGTTCGCGGCGCAACAATTCCAGGCAAAGAAGGTGCGAGGAGCGCTTTCATTCCTCTTTTTTCCGCAAAGCGAAAATCAGTTCCTCCAGGTTTTGAGGCTAAATCAATGATCAAGGAGGTTTGGGTCATCTGAGCGATTACATCTGCTGTCACGATCAACTGCGGGATCGTGTTAAAGAGGATATCGACATTCCCGACCTGCTGCTTCAGCTCATCCAGATGAAAGGGCTGAATGCCCATTTCATATATACGTGCTATGTGCTCCGGACGTTTGACACCTACCCTGACACGCGCGCCTAACGCATCCAGCGTTCTGGCCATCGACATACCGACCCGACCAAATCCCAACACAATAACCTGCGAGCCGTGAATGGTGAAATCCGTATTCTGGATCGCCATCATCAGCGCTCCTTCCACAGTCGGAATGGAGTTGTAGATGGCTACATCATCGCGACTTAACAGTTCGACCAGCTTAATTTCCTGGTCGGCTAACAGCTGTCTGAGATATGGTTTGGCCATGCCTGTATAGACGACACAATCCTTCTTCAATGAAGCGGCATGTGTATTGAGAAACTGGAGCTGTTTCGAGCAGAAGATGCTCTCCACAAATCCTTTGTCGTCTGTCCCGACAATGGGTAAAATCAGTGCGTCAACGTCTTTTAACACATCGCATGTTAATGGTTTTTTGGTTGCTCCCGTGAAGATACTCTCCAGATTATCGAAGCCGATCAATGTAACGATTGCATCCAGCTGAATGCATTTTTTGATGACTTCAATCTGGCGGGCATCCCCACCGATGAAAGCAACATGTATCCCCGTTAGCATGCTGTGTTCCCCTTTCCACACATTTTACTGCAAAAAAACCTCACAACGCAAAGGTTTTTCCCGTTCGTAAAGAAAATCACATTAAAAAGTTGTGGTCTACCCCCATCCTATTCGCTTTGGGTACGTTCGGTGACAATCGCCTTATTCACGTTCTGCAATTACATTTTGGCTCGGATGAAGGGCGACAATGATCATTTCCGGCCCGATTTTATATATGGATTTCCAGGGAATCACGAGATCGGTTTTCTTTTTGGAAAATCGCCAAAAGGAGGAGGACAAGGGAAGCAAGATGGAGTGGATTTCACCCGTAGCCGGATTGATTTCCAAGTCGGAGTGAGCGATGTTCCCCATTTTCTCACCGTTATTCATTTCGATGATTTCTTTTCGGCACAACTCGCTTAACCGCATATGATTCGTCCCCCTTTTGAGTTTGCTACACTATACGAAAAAAAACCCGGTCTATGCCGGGTTTTTCCGATTGTTCGCCGATTCACTATGGAACCAAAATCGTACTATTGATATTAGTAGGCAGCGCATCCAGTGGGCTAACCATGGCGATACCGAGCGGCGAGCGGAACAAGTCGCGGGCAACCTGCAAAATCGAGTCATGGTTGACTTTGTCGATCCGTGCGATGATCTCGTCCAAGCTCAGATGGCGTCCAAGGAGAAGTTCATTTTTCCCCAGGCGGCTCATCCGGCTATTCGTCGATTCGAGGCTCAGCATGAGGCTCCCTTTCAGCTGCTCCTTGCCTTTGTTCAACTCTTGTGCTGTGATTCCTTTTTCGCTGATGTCGTGCAGCACATTCGTCACGATATCGAACACTTTGCCCACATGCTCAGGCGCCGTGCCAGTATACACGGTGAATGTACCGGCTTCTTGGTAAGCGGAATGGTAAGAATAGACGGAATAAGCCAAGCCTCGCTCTTCCCTGATTTCCTGGAACAGGCGGGAGCTCATGCTGCCTCCTAATACATTGTTCAGCAAGATCAACGAATAGATTTCTTCATGCCCCACTTGGTACCCTGGGAGCGAGAGGCAAAAATGCGCTTGCTCAGTCGCTTTGTGATGGGTGATCGTTCTGCCTACAAACTGTGGAACCGTCAGTTCGTGTACAGAGCCCTGACGAGTAAAGGTGGAGAACCTCTGCTTAATCTCCTCGATCAGACGATCGTCAAAGTTTCCAGCGACGGTGATCACGGTTTGTTCTGGTATGTAATGCTTCTCCACATAATCAAGCAGATCGTCTCTTCGCAAGCTGCGCAGCACGTCTTCAGTGCCAAGAATGGAATATCCGAGCGGATGATCGCCATAGCAGGCGCGCGCGATCAGATCATGCACCAGATCATCTGGCGTGTCCTCGTACATGCTGATCTCTTCAATGACGACGTTCTTCTCTTTTTCCAGCTCTTCGGCATCGAACACCGAATTAAAATACATGTCGGAAAGAATATCCAGCGCGATCGGAGCGTGTGTATCTAGAATGCGTGCATAGTAGCACGTGTACTCTTTCGAGGTAAACGCATTCACATTGCCGCCAATTTCGTCGAATGCCTCGGCGATTTGCTTGGCTGTGCGCGTCTTGGTCCCTTTGAAGTACATATGCTCCAAAAAGTGAGAAATCCCATTGTTCGCTTCACGCTCGAATTTGGAACCTGTGCCAACCCAGATACCCAAAGCAACGGAACGGACAGAAGAAATTTTTTCAGTGACGATGCGTACGCCATTTTCGCATGTATATCGTTGTATCACATAGAATCCTCCTCTATGATATGGGCCAATGGCCTCGCATATCCGATTATGCCAATTTCAGTTATGTATAGATAGAACATGTCTAACTATAGCAAACTTCAATGGGCTTCTCAACACTCCGTGGTTCTTACGGCGTATCGATCCGTTTGCTTGAAATGACCTCTGACACGGTGGTAGGTGTCAGCCCTCTTTGCTTCGCCATTTTGATCAAAGCAGGAAGGCTTTGCGCGGTTGCGGCTGTCGGGTGCATCAAAACCATGACTCCCTTCCCCATTTTTGCGTCGATGCGGCGAATCACAACATCCGGCGAAGGCTTCATCCAGTCGATCGTATCCGCACTCCACATGATCGTCTTCATCTGAAAATCATTCTTGGCGATCTTGACCACTTGCGAGGAGAAAGAGCCAGAGGGTGGAGCAAAAAGGTTTGGTTTGATCCCCAACGTTTTTTCAATAATTTGCTGCGTCTTCCCGATTTCCTGGCGAATTTGATAATCGCTCATGTACTTCATATCGGGATGCGAATAGGCATGATTGCCAATCTCATGCCCGTAGGAAGCGATTTTCTTTGCAAGCTCCGGATTGCGGCGTACCCATGAGCCATCGAGAAAAAAGGTTGTTTTGATTTGGTTGGCTTCCAACGTTTTTAGGATGGAATCCAAGTATTCGTTGCCCCACGCGACATTGATCATAAAGGAAATCGCCGGCTTTTCTGGATTGCCGCGATAAATGGGGAACACCCCCACCTCTTCTAGGGATACATCCGGCTCCACTTCCTTAAAGATCAATTGATCCTGGGTTGTTTTGCCCGTCATCTTCATTTGTATGATCGATGCTTCCATATCGATTGAGCGGCCGTTATAGCCAGGAACTGCGGCCTTCCACGATTCGTCATAGGAAGCGTTTATGGGCTTTATTTCCATCGTCGACCGCCAACCTTCAATCATGTTGCGTAATTCCTCTTCACGGGTTACTACCCGATCCACTTTAGTTGCCTGATGCTTGACCGTTTGCACGTAATGTTCCACTGGAGCCGAACTGAGCAGTTGCACCAGGACCAGTGCCCAAAAGCCTGTCACGAGCAACATGGCATACGGTTTTTTCTTCATCCCGAAGCTCCCCTCATCCCAAACAGTACCTGTCAGTTTGTCTACTACTTCACCATATGAGAGAGGGAAAACAGATAGAAGTAAAAAGAAAAAGCTTGTGTACGCGAAGAGGTTCTTCATGTGACCAAGCTTTTTTGCTTTTCATTTATTCAGCTTTTGGTTCCGCTGCTGCCGCTGCGGCTGCTTGCTCTTTCAGCACGGCTTTGCGGGAAAGGTTGACGCGGCCTTGTTCATCGATTTCGGTGACTTTGACCATGATCTTGTCGCCTACAGCTACAACATCTTCAGTCTTAGCTACGCGCTCTTCTGCAAGCTGGGAAATATGGCACAGACCTTCTTTGCCTGCGAACAGTTCGATGAAGGCACCGTATTTTTCCACGCGTTTCACCGTACCGAGATAGGTTTGTCCAACCGCCACTTCACGCACCAGATCTTCGATGATCTGTTTCGCGCGCAGGTTGGCTTCAGCGCTAACCGATGCGATGAAGATGCGGCCATCTTGCTCGATATCAATTTTGACGCCTGTTTCTTCGATGATTTTGTTGATGATGCGGCCTTGTGGTCCGATGACATCGCGGATTTTATCCGGGTTGATGCTCATTGTCATGATCTTCGGCGCGTATGGAGACAGCTCTTTACGCGGCTCGGAAATGACGTCAAGCATTTTGCCCAAGATGTGCATACGGCCTTTTTTCGCTTGTGTCAGCGCCTGCTCAAGGATCTCGCGGTTAATTCCTTCGATCTTGATGTCCATTTGCAGCGCGGTGACGCCGTTTGCTGTACCCGCCACTTTGAAGTCCATATCGCCAAGATGGTCTTCCATCCCTTGGATATCGCTCAAAATGGAGAATTTCTCGCCTTTGTCATCCATGATCAAGCCCATGGCAATACCTGCTACCGGAGCTTTGATCGGCACACCTGCTTGCATAAGTGCAAGCACGCTTGCGCAAATGGATGCCTGAGACGTCGAACCGTTCGACTCGACTACCTCAGATACGAGGCGGATCGTATATGGGAATTCGATTTCAGATGGAATGATCGGCTCAATCGCGCGCTCACCCAACGCACCATGACCGATTTCGCGTCGTCCAGGCGGGCGGAGCGGTCTCGCTTCCCCTACGCTGTACGGCGGGAAATTGTAATGGTGCATGAAGCGCTTGGATTCTTCGAGGCCCAAGCCATCGAGGATTTGCACATCACCGAGTGCCCCAAGCGTGCACACGCTGAGCGCTTGCGTTTGTCCGCGCGTGAACAGGCCGGAACCGTGTGTACGGGACAAAATGCCAACCTCGCAGGAGATCGGACGAATCTCTTCCAAAGCTCGTCCATCCGGACGAATTTTTTCATGGGTGATCAAGCGGCGCACTTCTTCTTTCAAGATGTCGTGCAAAATCTCCGAAATCACGCCTTTTTGCTCTGGATAGATCTCAGCAAAGTGCTCTTGTGTCTCGGCATTGACCGTATCAATCGCATCGTAGCGAGCTTGCTTCTCTTCGATACGGATGACTTCTTTCAATTTCGCTTCAGCAAAATCACGAACGGCAGCATTGATCTCAGGATCGACCGCATGCAGGACCACGTTCATTTTTTGCTTACCGATTTCGCTTTGGATCTTGTTTTGGAACTCAACTAGCTTTTGGATCACGCTGTGACCATACATGATCGCCTCGAGCATGACTTCCTCTGGAACTTCGTTTGCGCCAGCTTCAACCATGTTGATGGCATCGTATGTTCCCGCAACGGTCAAATGCACGTCGCTCGCTTCTGCTTCCGCAACCGTTGGGTTAATGATCAGCTTGCCATCGATGCGGCCTACTATCACACCCGCGATCGGTCCGTTAAACGGAATTTCGGAAACGCTTAGCGCTGCGGAAGTACCGATCATCGCCGCGATTTCCGGAGAGCAGTCTTGATCCACCGACAATACGGTGTTGACGACTTGAACGTCATTGCGGAACCCTTCTGGGAACAGCGGGCGGATTGGACGGTCGATCAAGCGGCTCGCCAAAATTGCTTTTTCGCTTGGACGTCCTTCCCGTTTGATGAAACCGCCTGGGATTTTTCCTACTGCATACAAACGCTCTTCATAATTGACCGTCAACGGAAAGAAATCGAGCGGCTTTGGTTCTTTCGATACTGTGACAGCGGACAAGATTGCTGTATCGCCGTAACGAACGAGAACAGAACCTTGCGCTTGCTTCGCGATCTTGCCAAACTCCAGTTTCAGCGTTCGGCCTGCCAGCTCAAATTCATATGTACGTACCTGTTCTTCCATGTACTTAGCAGCCCTCCTTACAAACAATGTGTAACATAATTTTTTTCTACTTTTATGTATTATTTCCTGCTAAGGGAAAACGTAAAATTCCTCAGCAAAAAAAGAAACGCACGTAAAAGAAAAAGCGGGAAATTCCCGCTTTTTCAATCAACCTCTGATTAACGACGCAGACCGAGTTTGTCAACAAGCGTACGGTAACGCGCTACGTCAGAATCTTTCAGGTAGCCCAACAGGTTACGGCGTTGTCCTACCATTTTCAAAAGACCACGACGGCTGTGGTGATCTTTCTTGTGTGTGCGAAGATGTGCGTTCAAATTGTTGATGTTTTCGGTCAAGATTGCAATTTGAACTTCTGGCGAACCAGTGTCATTTTCATGAGTACGATACTCTTGAATCAGTTGAGTTTTGCGTTCAGCTGTCAATGCCATCGAGACTCACCTCCTATTAGTATCCCCATCAGCCGAGTCTGCCGCCGGTGAGAGTCGGTCAGCCAAGCTGTGGTTAAATTTATACAACACTCGAATTATAGCACATAGAATTGTGAAAAGCAAAGTCCCATGGATAAAATTTAATAGCGTTGCGTGGCCAGCTTTTCCTTTGCCTCGGCAACGTCCTTTTTGATTTGGGCAATCAGCGGATCAACACCGGCGAATTTTTGCTCATCGCGCAGCATAAACAACAGCTCCACCTCGACGCGCTCCCCATAGATGGTGTCATGGAAATCGAACATGTGGACCTCGAGCGACTTTTCTTTCTTCTCTAGCTCAAATGTCGGTTTGATACCAATGTTCATGACGCCGTAATATGTTTTGCCTCCGACATGTATCCGTACGCCATATACGCCATTTTTGCCGATAAGATACGGCTTATCTACCGCGACGTTGGCTGTAGGAAAACCAATCGTGCGACCACGCTTGTCACCGTGTACAACAACGCCCTTCACCTTATAAGGACGGCCGAGCAGATGGCGCGCTTGCTCCACATCACCATTGTGAAGATATTCACGTATGATGGTGCTGCTAACCTTCTCGCCCAGGCGATTGACCGGACCCACGATGTCCATTCCGTAGCGCCCAGCGCTCATCTCCTGCAACGTTTGCGCAGTGCCTGTTCCACGATAGCCAAACGTGTAATCGAAGCCAACTACGACATGCCGGCATTGCAAAGGGAGAAGGCATTCGTTGATAAATTCCTCCGGATAGATCGATGAAAACGGAATGTCAAACTTCATCACATAAACAATGTCGACACCCAGCTTCTCGAACTGCTCCAATTTTTCATCGAGCGGCGTCAAATACCGCGTATAACCTGAGCGTCCCAGCACTTCGCGCGGATGCGGATCAAATGTCATGACTGCACTTTTCAGTTCCTTTTGATGAGCGACATCCATCGCCTTCTGGATCACACGGCTATGTCCAAGATGGACGCCGTCAAAATAACCGATCGCAAGCGCGCACGGCTCAAATTCGATCGTTTGCGGCAGCGGATACGCAAGCTCTATGGTTCTCATCCTTACACCTCACCCTGAAAAACTTTTTCTGGTTTGGCAACCAATCCACGCGAATTGGCGGCGATGCGATGCAAGCCCAGAAGTTGACCCTCCGACAGCAGTCTGATCAGGCTGCCTTCCGACTCTTTGCAGCCCGGCAGCGCGGTTTCCAGTCCGTTCAAGACCGCTTTTTTACGCGCAGGCGCAACCTCATAGCTCGGCAAAAAGCTGAGCGCGTCGGCGACCGGTATGATCAAATCCGCACTTGTTCCCGCCTCAACAGCAGCTTCCAACTGCTCGATGGTCACGGCCTGTTCCAAACGAAACGGTCCGCTTTCCACCCGAATAAGGCGTGCCATGTGGGCAGGATATCCCAATGCGGCGCCCATGTCAACACATAGTGTGCGTATGTATGTCCCTTTCGAGCAGCGGCAAAGAAACGAAACGTCATAGCCATCATCCGCATGCTGAAAACCGTGAAACACAAAATCATAAATTTTCACTTTTCGCGCCTGCCGCTCGATCACAATTCCTTCGCGGGCGAGATCATACAGGCGCTTGCCGTTCACCTTTACGGCTGAATACATCGGCGGCACCTGTTCGATTTCTCCCAAAAAACGTGCGAATACTTCTTCAAGCTGCTCGCGAGTGATGCTTCCCTCGGCAATCTTCTGCTCCTCAATGACCTCGCCGCTCGCATCTTCGGTCGTCGTCGTACTGCCGATTCGCATCGTCACTTCATATGCCTTTGGCAGCTCCTGCAAATATTCGACGATGCGCGTCCCCTGCCCCAAGCAGATGGGCAGAACGCCAGTTACGTCGGGGTCAAGCGTGCCCGTGTGCCCCGATTTCTTTTGCCCGAGCAGCCGGCGAACTCGCATGACGCAATCGTGCGACGTCATTCCCGCATCTTTGTTTATGACGATGACTCCGTTGACATTACTCATCCGAATCGACTCCAAGCGCTTCACGTAATTTTCCGTACACCACACGCTCGGCCTCGTCAATCGAAACTGTCAGCGTGCAGCCTGCAGCGCGCGCATGACCGCCGCCTCCTAGCTGTTTAGCGATTTCAGCAACATCCACGCGGCTTCGCGAGCGTAGACTCACTTTCACATGACCTGCCTCCGTTTCAAAAAAGGACACGCCCACTTCCACACCCTCGATATTGCGGCAATGGTTCACGAATCCGCCCGCATCCTCGCTGGAGGCACCTGTCGTTTGCAAATCCTCGCGCGTCACTTTCAGCGAAGCGACCTGCTTCCTATGCGTGATGGCAAGCGACTGCAACGAACGGCGCAACAGGAGCATATGTTCAAGCGTCGTCTCCTCCAAGCATCGCTCTGCAAGCTCTCCTGGCTTCAAGCCGTATTGAAGCAGCTCCGAAGCGATCTTGAGCACATTCGGAGAGGTGTTAGAGTAGCGGAAGCCTCCTGTGTCCGTCAAAAGTCCAGTGTAGAAGCAAACGGCTAATTCCGGATTGAGTGTAAAATCATTCGCGACCGCAAGCTCATACATGATTTCAGCAGCAGCTGCAGCATCGGTACGAATGACGTTCACATTCCCGAACTCATCGTTCGTCGGATGATGGTCGATATTGAGGATGCGTGCATCATCGTTAAACAAATAACGAACATTCCCCATTCGCTTGGAATCTGCAGCGTCGATCGCGATTACGTGGGAAAACCGCTCCGCCACTTCATCTTTTTGCAAATTCCGGATATGCGAAAAACGAGGGAGATACCCGAATTTAGCTGGCGTCTCCCCTTCATTGACAATCACATATGTTTTTCCCAGCTGCTCAAGCAACAAGGCGCAGGCAAGAACCGAACTGGTCGTATCGCCATCAGGATTGACATGGGATATAACCAGAAAACGTTCGGATTCATGCATGAACGCCCCAGCAGCCTTCAGAGCGAGCTGATAGTCATTCTTGCTCATGCTTGGCATCTCCTTCAGGTGTGGAGATTTCGCGCAGGATGGTTTCAATCTTGTTGCCGTAATCGATGGATTCATCCAGTTTGAAGACAAGGTCCGGCACATGGCGCAGCTTGATGCGACGACCGATTTCCGTGCGCAGGAACCCTTTTGCTTTTTGCAGACCGGCCAGGCTATCGCTGCGCTGTTCAGCAGAACCGAACACGCTGATGTACACCTTTGCCTGCTGCAGATCAGAAGTCACCTCTACCCCTGTAACCGTTACGAATCCGATCCGCGGGTCTTTCATGCCCCGTTGCAGTAGCAGACTCAATTCTTTTTTAATTTCTTCACCCACGCGATTGGTGCGTGTTTTGTTCATCCCCATGCGGCATTCACCTCTTGTTATCCGCCTCAGTCGCAGTAATCTGTATCAACGGCAATCAACTCCACGCCGGGAGCGATTTCCACCAACCGCACGACGGCATTGAGCTCTTTTTGCAAAAACGCCATTTCATTGTCAACGGCAGCGACCACTATTTCGGTACGCTGCCACTGCTCCAGATAGGCGGTTTCCGCCGCCGACACATTAAATTTGTTGCGCAGTTGTGAAATGAGGCTTTTCACAACCGCACGTTTGTCTTTCAAACTTTGGCTGTGTGCGATATGCAGCTCCAAACGCACAGTCCCAACCATTATTGTTTGACTTCTACCATTACGAAGGCTTCCACAATGTCGCCCTCTTTAATATCGTTAAACTTATCCAATGTAAACCCGCATTCGTAACCGGCTGCGACTTCTTTGGCATCGTCTTTGAAACGTTTGAGCGTATCCAGCTTGCCTTCGTAAATGACGACGCCTTCGCGGATCAGACGAGCGCCTGCATCACGGCTCAGCTTGCCTTCCAAGACGTACGAACCAGCGATGTTACCGACTTTGGAAATCTTGAATACTTGGCGAATCTCCGCTTGACCGATGATGGACTCTTTGTAAACCGGATCCAACATTCCTTTCAAGGCGGATTCGATTTCTTCGATGACGTTGTAAATGACGCGGTGCAGACGGATGTCGATTTGCTCTTGCTCCGCCATGTTGCGTGCATTCGGTTCAGGACGCACGTTGAAACCGATCACGATCGCGTTGGAGGCATTTGCCAGCGTGATATCCGATTCCGTGATCGCGCCTGCACCTGTATGAATGATCTTGATGCGGGTACCGTTCACATCGATTTTCTCCAACGATCCGCGAAGTGCTTCGACGGAACCTTGTACGTCCCCTTTGATGATCAGGTTCAATTCCTTGATATCGCCTTCCTGGATATGTTGGAACAAATCGTCCAGCGATACGCGGGTATTGGCACGGCGCTCGGATTCGCGCAGCTTGGATGCACGCACTTCCCCGATTGCACGGGCTTTTTTCTCATCTTCAAAGACCATGAACTGATCGCCTGCTTGCGGCACATCATTCAGACCGGTAATCTCGATCGGTGTAGATGGTCCTGCTTCTTTAATTCTTCTGCCTTTATCGTTGACCATTGCACGCACGCGGCCAAATGCAGCGCCGACAACGATTGGGTCACCGATTTTCAGCGTACCGTGTTGAACCAAAACGCGAGCAACAGGTCCTTTCCCTTTATCCAGCTCGGCCTCGATAACCGTACCGCGGGCACGTTTGTTCGGGTTCGCTTTCAGTTCTTGTACTTCCGCGACAAGCAGGATGTACTCGAGCAGTTCTTCGATCCCTTTGCGCTGTTTTGCAGAAAGTGGGCAGAAAATCGTTTCGCCGCCCCACTCTTCCGCTACCAGACCGTACTCGGTCAGCTCTTGCTTGATGCGGTCGAGGTTGGCGTTTTCTTTGTCGATCTTGTTCACCGCTACGATAATCGGCACATTCGCAGCTTTGGCATGGCTGATCGCTTCCACGGTTTGTGGCATAACGCCGTCATCCGCTGCAACAACCAGAATGGTGATGTCGGTGATTTGCGCACCGCGCGCACGCATCGTGGTAAACGCCGCGTGACCAGGCGTATCCAAGAACGTGATTTTCTTCCCTTTGATTTCTACTTGGTACGCTCCGATATGCTGCGTGATCCCGCCTGCCTCGCCAGCTACTACGTTGGTAGAGCGAATGGCGTCAAGCAAAGTGGTTTTCCCGTGGTCAACGTGACCCATGATGGTGACAACCGGCGGACGCTCTTGCAAGTCTTGTGGCTGATCCACTTCTTCAATCGTTTCGAAGTTGGTCTCGTCGATGACGATCTTCTCTTCTACTTCAACGTTGTATTCGCTGCAGATCAATTCGATTGTATCTTTATCCAAATCTTGGTTGATCGTCGCCATGATGCCCAGACTAAACAGCTTTTTGATGATTTCAGCCGGCTCTTTGCGCAGCTTTTTCGCCAGTTCCCCTACTGTCAAAGATTCGGTAAACACGATCTTTGATGGCGGTTCCAGTTGTGGACGTTGCTGTGGCGGCGGAGTGGAATGGCCTCTTCTGTTGTTTTGGTTACGGTTGTTTTGGCCTTTGTTAAAGGTTGGCGATTTTTTGTTGTCTTCGAAGCTTTTCTTTACGCCAGGATTTTTCTTGATTTTTTCCCGCTTTTCCAATCCAACCTTTGCGGGAATTTTCACTTTGTCCTCAAAATCTTCAGCCGGTGCTGCTGCTGTGTTGTTGTCGATTTCTTCAACAGCCGTAGTCGGCTGAATGTTCGCCTTGGCTTGGTTCGTCGGCTTTGCGGTGTGGTTTTTATTGTCGTTTGATTTTCTCAATTGGTTTTTCCCCTGTGTTTTTTGTTGATTTGAGCGCTGTTCAAAAGCGCCTGATGCATTGGATCGATCTGGTCGTTCACCGGCTTGCGGTCGCCCGCCTCCCCCCGGTCGTCGATCCTGCTGGGCGTTCCCTTGCTGTCTGCCAGAATGACTGCCTTGTCCGCCCTGCTGTGGCCTAGAGCCCTGACCACCTTGATTTTGTTGCGGCTTACTATTGTGTCCACTTTGCTGTTGAGAACGATTGCTTTGACCGCTTTGTTGCGGCTGAGGCTGAGACTGGGAAACCTGCGGTGGTCTCGGCTTGACAGCGGCACTCGGTTCACTGGCGGTTTTTTCACTGCCGGTCCGAGCTGTTGCTCTTAATTTAGCCATATGCTGCTCTATCTTATCCACCATTTCCTGATCCATGATGCTCATGTGGTTCGATACATCTATGTTTAGCCTTTTAAGCAAATTCAAGATTTCCTTACTGCTCATATTATGTTTTTTGGCGTATTCGTACACGCGTGTTTTCATAACTTCACCCCTTACGAAATAGGTGTGAGAAGGCGCTGGATGCTCTGTGCAAAGTGGACGTCTGTAACCGCAAGCGTAACGCGCGCTTCTTTTCCAATCGCATGACCCAACTCTTGCCGGTTTAATGGCTGGTAGCAAGGAATGGAATAATACTGGCATTTGTCCGTTATCTTCTTGACGGTGTTAGCAGAAGCATCTGTGGATAACAAAACCAGTCGTGCCTGTTTGCTTTGAATCGCACGCACTACCAGTTCCTCACCTGTTGTCACCTTACGGGCACGCATGGCAAGCCCTAAAATCTGTGTCAATTTCGGGTTCACTTCCCGATCAACTCCAGCCATTGGTTGCGAAACGCATCATATTGCTCTTGTGAAATCGTCATGTTCAAAGCGCGCTCCAACGTTTTTTTCCATTTGCCTGAGGCGAAAGTATCCGGTGTCATGCACGTTTCGCGGCGGCATACGTAAGTCCCGCGTCCGGCTGCTTTCCCGTTCAGATCGATCCGGATTTCTTCCTCTGGAGTGCGAACAACGCGAACCAGCTCTTTTTTCGGATACATTTCCTGACAGACGATGCACTTGCGAAGCGGAATTTTCTTCTGCTTCATCATTCATCCACATCCACCAGTTCTTGATTCTCGGCACTGCGTGGGTAGTCGATTCCTTCCTGCTCGGCTTGGCTCTCGCTCTTGATGTCGATTTTCCAACCGGTCAGCTTGGCCGCGAGACGTGCATTTTGGCCGCGCTTACCGATCGCGAGCGACAGCTGATAGTCCGGAACGATGACACGAGTGACCTTCTCAGCAACATTTACGTCTACATAGAGCACCTTGGATGGGCTCAGTGCGTTTTTCACATATTCGGCCGGGTCCTCAGACCAGCGCACGATATCGATCTTTTCGCCTTTCAGCTCATTAACGATCGTTTGTACGCGCATGCCCTTCGGTCCGACACAAGCACCCACAGGATCTACTTCCGGATTAACGGAGTGAACCGCAATTTTGGAACGATCGCCTGCTTCGCGGGCAACAGACTTGATTTCGACAACTCCGTCGTAAATTTCCGGCACTTCCAGTTCAAACAGTCGTTTCAACAGTCCAGGATGTGTGCGGGATACCACGATTTGCGGTCCTTTGTTTGTCTTTTCAACCTTGATAATATATGCCTTGATTCGATCTTGCGGCTTAAATTCATCGGTCGGCATTTTTTCGGTAAGCGGCATGATCGCCTCCACCTTGCCGAGATCGATGTAATAAAAACGGCTATCTTGACGCTGCACAACACCAGTGACGATGTCGTCCTCACGCTCGATAAATTCGCTGTAAATCAAACCGCGCTCGGCCTCACGAATGCGCTGGGTGACCACCTGTTTGGCTGTTTGCGCCGCGATGCGACCGAAGTCGCGAGGAGTCACTTCAATCTCCACGATGTCTTCCAAGCGGTAGTTGGGGTCGATCTCATGCGCCGCTTCCTGCGAAATCTCCAAGCGTACGTCAAGGACTTCCTCCACTACCGTTTTGCGGGCATATACGCGCACTTGACCGGTAAAGCGGTTCACATCCACCCGCACGTTTTGCGCTGAATTAAAATTACGTTTGTATCCAGAGATCAGGGCAGCTTCAATCGCTTCAATCAGAATGTCCTTGGCGATTCCCTTTTCTCTTTCAATGTCTTCTAATGCTTGGATAAACTCCGAGTTCATTTTTTCTTTGCCCCCTCCTTTCGGAATTGCAACATCATGTATTTGTCGTGTGCTTCCTTAAAAAACGATTGCCAGCCGCGCGGACTCAATTTGTGCGAGCGAAATGCGATGTGTCTTCTTCGCTTCCGCAACCGTTAACACACCTTCTTCAAAGGATGTCAATTCCCCTTCAAAAACAGTGTGGCCGTCGATTTCTTCTTTGGTGACAATATGTACGTGTTTGCCGACCGCCTTGCGATAGTCATTCTCCTTGCGCAGCGGACGCTCTGCACCGGGTGAAGAGACTTCCAGGAAGTACGCCGTCGGAATCGGATCGACCTCGTCGAGACGCTCGCTCAACCGTTCGCTCACAGCGCCGCAGTCATCGATATCGATGGTGCCCGACTCGTTGTCGATGAAGACGCGGAGAAACCAGTTGCTCCCCTCTTTCTTGTACTCGACTTCAACGACTTCCAAATTCATTTCTTCCATGATGGGTGCAAGCAGATCTTCAACGATTTGCGTTACCTTACTCACTTCAGGTACCTCCTTTGCTTCATGCTCATTTACCCAGAAAGAAAGAGTGGGTTTCCCCACTCTCAACAGTAACGAGTATCAACAGTATTCCCAAAGAAATTATAGCATAACGTTCCTAGCATGACAACCGTGAACGGCTAAAACAGGGAGAGCTGGTTAGATTCCGGCAGTCCTTGCAAGGCCCCTTGCTCCTCCAAATACTCCAAAATCGTCTTGGAAATCCGCGAACGGGAAAGCAAGTCCTCTTTCGACAAAAACTCTCCATTTTCGCGCGCTTTTACGATACTGATTGCCGCATTCGTACCTAGACCAGGCAACGCATTGAACGGCGCGAGCAAGGAATCGTCCTCAATCAAAAACCGCGTTGCGTCCGAACGGTACAAGTCGACATTCTTGAATTTGAACCCGCGCTCAACCATTTCCAGCGCCATTTCCAGCACAGTCAGGAGCGCCTTCTCTTTCGGCTGTGCATCATGCCCTTTGCCCTCGATCTCCTCGATCTTTGCGCGGATGGCTGCAGAGCCTTTGACCATCAACGGAATGTCAAAGTCGTCGGCACGGACCGAGAAATAGGTCGCATAAAACTCTAGCGGTCTATGCACCTTGAAGTAGGCGATGCGCACGGCCATCATGACGTAGGCGGTCGCATGCGCCTTCGGGAACATGTATTTGATCTTCTGGCAAGAGTCGATGTACCACGCCGGGACGTTATTGGCTCTCATCTCTTCCTGGTCTTCCTCGTTAACGCCCTTCCCTTTCCGCACGGACTCCATGATTTTGAACGCGCGTGACGGATCGAGCCCTTTGTAAATCAAGTACACCATGATATCGTCGCGACAACCGATTACATCTGACAGCTTGCACGTACCGGAGCGGATCAAATCCTGCGCATTGTTCAGCCATACGTCCGTACCATGAGACAGACCGGAGATCTGCACCAGCTCGGCGAAGGTGGTCGGCTTCGTGTCCTCAAGCATCTGGCGAACGAATTTGGTTCCGAACTCGGGAATACCGAGCGTCCCCATATTTGTGCGAATTTGATCTGGGGTTACGTCGAGCGCTTCAGTTTTGCTGAAGATCGACATTGTTTTAGGATCATCCAGCGGGATGGTTTTCGGGTCCATTCCGGTCAAGTCCTGAAGCATGCGGATAACCGTGGGATCGTCGTGCCCAAGAATATCGAGCTTGAGCAAGTTGTCATGAATCGAGTGGAAGTCGAAATGCGTGGTCCGCCATTCGGATTCATTATCATCCGCTGGAAACTGGATTGGGCAAAAATCTTCAATCTCCATGTAATCCGGTACAACAATGATTCCGCCCGGGTGCTGACCCGTCGTTCGTTTCACACCCGTGCAGCCATTGACCAAACGGGCGATTTCCGCATTGCGCATGACTTTGCCACGCTCATCCGCAAACTTGCGTACATAACCGAAGGCGGTCTTTTCCGCTACGGTACCGATCGTTCCAGCGCGGTATACGTTATCGACGCCGAACAATTCTTGTGTATACTTATGCGCTCGTGGCTGATACTCCCCGGAAAAGTTCAAGTCGATATCGGGAACTTTGTCCCCTTTAAAGCCAAGGAACGTTTCAAACGGAATATCTTGTCCATCTTTGGCGAACATGTGGCCGCATTTCGGACATTCCTTATCCGGCAGGTCAAAACCGGAACCGATCGACCCGTCCAAGATGAATTCGCTGTGCTGACAGTTCGGGCACAAATAGTGTGGCGGCAGTGGGTTAACCTCGGTAATATCGGACATCGTCGCGACAAACGAAGAACCAACCGACCCCCGTGAACCGACCAGATAGCCATCGCGCAGCGATTTGGTCACCAAACGCTGTGAAATCAAATAAATAACGCCGAAGCCGTGCTTGATGATCGAGTTCAGTTCTTTCTCTAGCCGGGCCTCGACGAGTTCCGGCAGCGGATCGCCATACATTTTGCGAGCCTTGACATAGCACATATCACGAAGCTCTTCGTCCGCACCCTCGATGTTTGGCGTGTAAAGGCGATCCGGAATCGGACTGACATCCTCGATCATGTCCGCCACTTTGTTCGTATTCGTGATGACGATTTCCCGTGCGCGGTCACCTAAATAAGAGAATGCAGCGAGCATTTCGTCCGTCGTCATCAAATAGAGCGGCGGTTGATCGTTAGCATCCTGATTGTTTTGGGAGAGCAAAAACACTTCCCGGTACACATGATCCTGCGGATTGAGAAAATGGACGTCACCCGTGGCGACGACCGGGATCCCCAGCTCGTCTGCGATTTCTAAAAGCAGCTGGTGATAGCCTTTCACGACGTCTAGCGACGGTATGTTCTCATCGCGCAGCAGCGGCTTGTAATGCTCGATCGGCTGCAGCTCGATGTAGTCATAGAAGCGAGCAACCTCTTTCAGTTCTTCCTTGGTTTTTCCTCGCAAAATCGCTTGGAATAGCTCACCATCTTTGCAGGCTGTTCCGATGAGTAAGCCCTCTTTCAGCTTCGTCAGTTGGCTGCGCATAATCCGCGGCCAGCGGAAAAACGTCTCGACATGCGAGCGGCTGACCAGCTTGTACAAGTTTTTCAGGCCAGTCTTGTTCTGCACAAGGATTGTCGCATGGAACGGGCGAGAGCTTTTGTAATCGGCTTGCTTGTTGCTCTCTTCATTCAGCTGCGCAAGGCTTGCGATTTGCGCTTCGCGAATGTCCTTGAGCATATATTGTAAAATGTGCGCGAGTGCGACGGTATCGTCCAAGGCACGGTGGGCATTGACCAAATCGACGTTGAATCGCTTGGCCAAGCTTCCCAGACGGTAGCTGCGCATATCTTTGTACATCATTCGCGCCAATGGCAGCGTGTCGAGAAACGGATTGTTCCAGGTTTCCATGCCGATCCGTTTGGCGCAAGCATTGATGAAGCCGCGGTCAAACTCCGCGTTATGCGCGACCAGAATCGCATTGCCGGCAAACTCCTTGAATTTAGGCAGAACGACTTCGAGCGTATCTTTGCCGCGAAGCATCTCGTTGGTAATCCCAGTAATCTCAGTCGTCTTCGGCCCGATCGTCAGTTGTGGGTCAACCAGATCTGTCCACTGATCGATGATCTCGAGCCCTTTCATCTTGACGGCGGCAATCTCAATGATCGTATGCTCCGCGGCATTCAAACCGGTCGTCTCCACGTCAAACACAACGTATTCGGTATGCTCGTTTATCTGGATATCGTTCGTTTTCGGATCAAGGTTGTAGACGACATCGATGCCGTCCTCCACGACATACGCCTCCAAGCCTAAGATGCACTTGATCCCGCTTTTTTTCGCGGTCCCATAAGCTTCCGGGAACGCCTGTACAACACCGTGGTCGGTGACCGCAATCGCTTTGTGGCCCCATTTTGCCGCTGTGCTAATGAGTGACTTCAAGGAAGCGACGCCGTCGAGCGAGCTCATCGGCGTATGGCAGTGCAGCTCCACACGCTTCTCTTCCGCCCAGTCTTTTCGGCCCTGTGCTTCAATTTGGTTCAAATCGTTCGCCGTCATCACGAGCTCGCGGGCAAATTGGTCATGCTGCACGCTACCGCGTACCTTCAGCCACATGCCGTCGCTGATCGCCTCGAGAACCTTGGCATCTTCTTTATCGCGGGAAAAAATCTTGACTGTCAGCGAGTCGGTATAATCCGTCAGATGGAATGTCAGCAGATGACGTCCACTTTTTAGCTCGCGCAGCTCTTTATTGAACACGGTCCCTTGGATGATAATGCGGCGCTCTTCCTCCTGAATCTCGTGGATCGGAATCGCGTCGTCCTTGATCTCATAGCCGACCATGATCGTCGTGACCGCTTCCTGCTCTTGCTGGGACTCTTTCTCGGCTTGAACTGCGCTGACCACGACTTCTACAAGCGCCCGCTCTTCTTCCGCACGTTGCTCGAGGAATGCCTTCATCGCCTCATTGTTTTCTTCCACTTGGAATTGAAAACGCGGCTTGATGTCTGCCACCTTCGCGAAAAGCTCGGCCAGCTCAGTATCCACTTTTTTCCGTTTTGCCATTTCCATCGACATTTCAGTCGGCAGCGTAACCGTGATTAAGCTGCCGTCCACCGTTTTTTGTGCATTGCGAACCGTTTGCGCAATCGAGTTCACTTTCGGCTCCAAGAGTGCCAAAAGGTAGTGCCAATAATCCGCAACCATTTCGTCAACGCCCGGGGCCAGTTCATATCTAAGATATAAGTCCACTTGTGCCAAATGAGCAAATGAGTGCTTCAACTGGCTATAAAAATGATGATAGACATCCTTAGGCAATAGTCTCGGAAGGGTACACGAAAAAATCCATTCTTTCGTCTGTTTGCGAATCTCCAGTTTATCGATCCGACCTGATTGAAAATAAGGCTGCACCCAATCAGTCGGCAGCTGCAGCTGTTGCACCAGCACGGAAAAGCGCTGTTGCTGTTCTGCTATGCGATCCATTCCCCTTGTCACCTCATCTTACGAGAAATTCCGTTTGACGCAAAAAAGAAAAGAGGCACCCTGAATCAGGAATCAGAGTAGCCTCCTACAAATTCGACAAAAACGGTCATTTTCCTCCCGGTTTCGCCGGAGCAGTTTCTTACAGTACAGCCAATTTTTCTTTTACATAGCTGATCAATTCATCGACATGAACATCAACAGCTTCGCCGGATCGGCGCACACGCACCTCAACCGTACCTTCGTTTACTTTATCGGAAATCGTGATGCGGATTGGGAGACCGATCAAATCTGCATCTTTAAATTTCACGCCTGCGCGCTCCAGACGATCATCGTAGAGCACTTCGATGCCAGCAGCAGTCAGTTTTGCGGTCAGCTCTTCTGCCGCCAAACGCTGCTCATCGACTTTGGAATTGATTGGAATTACATGAACATGGTATGGCGCGATCGATACCGGCCAGATGATGCCGTTCTCATCGTTGTTTTGCTCGATAACCGCTGCGAGTGTACGGGATACCCCGATACCGTAGCAGCCCATGATCATCGGTTTGGAGCGGCCGTTTTCGTCTAAGAAGGTCGCGCCCATCGGCTCTGAGTATTTCGTCCCCAGCTTGAAGACGTGTCCGACTTCAACACCGCGCGCAAACGCGATTTTGCCGCCGCCTCGAGGGCAATCGTCGCCCTCCGTGATGTTGCGCAGATCGGTATAGGTTTTGACTTGGAAATCACGACCTGGCTGCACATGTTTGATATGATAGTCTGCCTCATTGGCACCGACCAATCCATCTACGATATCTTGAACATAGTTATCGGCAATGATGTCAATCTTTTCACCATCGACACCCAATGGACCGACAAAGCCGATTGGCGCGCCAACTGCTGCACGCACTTCTGCCTCGCTGGCGAAATCGACATTCGTCGCATCGTATAGGTTTTTCAGTTTTACGTCGTTCAGCTCATGGTCACCGCGCACCAAAACCAGGACGATCCGGTCATCGACTTTGCAAACAAGGCTCTTGATGATCGAGCTTGCTTCCACGCCAAGCGATTCAGTCAGCTGTTCGATTGTTTTTACGCCAGGCGTATGGATTTTTTCAGGTGCAGATACGCTTGCATCTTGTTTTGGCGCGGCGTTGTACACCACTTCCGCTTTTTCCAGATTGGCAGCATAATTGCCTTCTGTCGCATATGCGATCGTGTCTTCGCCAATCTCGCACAGCGCCATGAATTCATAGGTACCGGTTCCACCGATCGATCCCGCATCCGCTTCAACAGCCCGGAAATTCAGGCCGACACGCGTAAAAATATTCGTATAGGCATTGAACATGTCCTGAAAGCTTTTGTCCAATCCTTCTTGCGTCGTATCAAACGAGTACGCATCCTTCATGATAAACTCGCGGCAGCGAATCAAACCGAAGCGAGGACGAACTTCGTCGCGGAATTTGGTTTGGATTTGGTATAGATTGATCGGCAGCTTTTTGTAGGAATTGATTTCATCGCGAACCAATGTCGTCACGACTTCCTCATGCGTCGGTCCCAAGGCAAACGGACGGTTGTGACGGTCATTCAGGCGAACCAGCTCAGGGCCGTACGCTTCCCAGCGGCCGCTCTTTTCCCACAGCTCGGCTGGTTGCATGGCTGGCATCACCATTTCCTGCGCTCCTGCCTTGTTCATTTCATCACGGACAATTGCTTGGATCTTTTGCAAAACGCGCAAGCCAAGCGGTAGATAGGAATAAATCCCCGACGCCAGCTGGCGCGCCAGACCAGCGCGAACCAAAAGCTTGTGGCTGGCGATTTCTGCATCGGATGGTACTTCACGCAATGTAGGAATAAACATCTGACTCTGCTTCAACACGGACAAGTTCCTCCTTCAATCTCCACGACAAACATTCCATTACGGGTCGGGTACGTTCGCACAAATGTCGATCGTCCCCATTCCCCTTTTTATACCATGCTGTGAATTTCTTTCATCAGTTCTTCAAACAATTCGGTTTCCTTCACTTTCCGCACGATTTCACCATTGCGGAAAATCAAGCCTTCCCCATTGCCGCCTGCAACGCCCACGTCCGCTTCACGCGCTTCGCCAGGACCGTTTACCGCACAACCCATAACGGCGATCTTCAGCGGCTTCTTGATCGTGGTAACGGCTTCCTCCACCTTTGTTGCCAGACCGATCAAATCGATGGCACAACGGCCGCATGATGGACACGCGATAACGACTGGATCGTTGTTGACGATATCCAAGCTGCGCAAAATTTGCTTCGCAACCTTGATCTCCTCGACCGGATCGGCAGTCAGCGAGACACGGATCGTGTCACCTATACCCATCGAGAGCACGGTGCCGATTCCAACGGATGACTTGATGCTGCCGGAGAACATCGTACCTGCCTCGGTTACCCCTACGTGAAGTGGGTAGTTACGCTTTTGCGCCATGAGGGAATACGTTTGGATCATCGTTGGCACATCGGACGATTTAAGCGAGATAATGATATTGTCGAAATTAAGCTCTTCCAAAATCTCGACGTGGCTCATCGCGCTCTCCACGATTGCTTCCGGACTTGGATAACCGTATTTATCGAGCAAACGTTTCTCTACAGAACCGGAATTGACACCGATGCGGATCGGCACATTGCGCTCGCGGCACGCTTCGACGACCGCTTTGGTTTTCTCTTTCGAGCCGATATTACCCGGATTGATCCGAATTTTATCGATTCCGCTCTCCACCGCGGTGAGCGCTAACTTGTAATCGAAATGAATGTCGGCAACCAGCGGCAATGGCGAGCGCTCCTTAATCTGCTTGATCGCACGCGCAGCATCTTCATTGATGACTGCCAATCGAACGATTTGGCAACCTACATCTGCCAAACTTTGAATTTGGGCCAATGTTGCTTCCACATCACGCGTATCGGTGGTGGTCATCGACTGAATGACGACGCTTTTTTGTCCGCCAATTTGTACGCCACCCACAAATACCGGTTTCGTCTCCTCACGCTTGAACATTACGAGGCACTCTCCTTTTGTGTAAAACAATTCATGCGACCGCCCGTGCTAGCTTTTCGCCCGTACAGGCATGTGGCCGCGCTTTGTTTTTTCTCTCATTCTGTCTATACTGATCTGCCTGTTCACAAACATTTGATGTTCGCGGTTCTATTTCTCCCAATATTGGGCGTGACTTTATGAAAAGAAAATGCGGTGCAAGTCGTTCCACGTTACAACGAGGATCAACAGCATCAGGAAGGCAAAACCAAGGAAATGAACCATCCCTTCCTTATGCGGATCAATCGGTTTGCCACGCAAAGCTTCCACAATGAGGAACACGAGTCGTCCACCATCCAAAGCTGGCAACGGCAATAGATTAAACAAACCGAGGTTGATGCTCAGGATCGCTGCCCATTTCAGCAGGATCGACATTCCTTGCTGCGCGAATTCGCCCGTCATTTTGAAAATGCCCACAGGCCCGCTCAAATCTTTGAGTCCGACAGCCCCGGTGAACAGGGAGGCCAACCCTTTCACAATCATCGCCGTGAAATCATAGGTGGTCACCGCGCCAAAACGCAGCGCCTCTCCCGGAGAATAGACGACTGGGTTGTACACCATGATCTTGCCTACCTGATCTTTGTTTTCCACTTTGACAGGCACTTTCAGTTGTTGCCCGTTACGATCAATGACAAACGTAAGTGTCTTGCCTGGGGATTTGCTGACAACATCTACAATCTCCATCCAGGATGCGACCGGTTTCGCATCAATCGTCACGACCCGATCCCCTTCATGCAAGCCGGCAATCGCCGCTGGTCCACCTGGATTCACAGGACCGATTTTGGGCGCATTCGTTGGCACTCCGTAAATCAGGCCGATTGCGACCAAAAGAACAAATGCCAGAATGAAGTTGGCTGCCGGTCCGGCAAAAATCGCCCAGAAACGCTGCGGCACCGTCTTTCCACCAAACTGACGGTCATGCGGTGCAATCTGTACTTCTTGTCCCGCACTTACGAGCAACGCTTGCGGATGAACAGCAAACGATCTTGTTTCCCCTGCGACCTCGAGCGTCGCCTGAAGCTTGCGTTCAAGCTCCCAATCTAAGAGCGACCCTTTCAATACGTTTGCAGGGAGCGCATCCAAGTTGTCCAGGAAAAACCGTTTGATTTTACCCGTATGGTCCAATTCTACGCCAACATTCATGTGGGTTTTGAGCACGTCCATCTCTGGATCTTCGCCAGCCATGCGGACCATCCCGCCGATTGGCAACAATCTCAGTGTATACTCCGTCTCCCCACGTTTAAAGCGGAAAATTTTCGGTCCCATTCCCAGCGCAAACTCGCGGCATAAAATGCCCGCCCGCTTAGCCAACAGAAAGTGACCCAATTCATGCACGAACACCAGCATCCCGAAGACGACGATGATCGCAATTACGGACTCTAGCGAATCAAAGTTAGGTAAAGGCAACGGTTAACCTCCTTTTTTACCAATCAGACGCCCGCATTTCCTGCTGCAAATTGTCTCGCCCACGCGTCGGCTGCCATGATTGTTTCCAAATCAGGATTGAGTACGGGTGTATGTGCTACACACGCTTGTTCGACAATTTTTTCGATGGCCAGGAATGTGATTTCGCCCCGCAAAAAACGTGCGACCGCAATCTCGTTCGCCGCATTGAGAACTGCTGGAAGCGTTCCACTTGCCTTGCCACAGTCAAACGCAAGCCTTAACAATGGGTACCGTTCATAATCCATTTCGGCAAAATGTAATGTGGACAATTTCGCCAAATCTAGGCGCTCTGTCGCCAAATTCGTCCGGCGCGGATAGGTGAGCGCGTATTGGATCGGCACCTTCATGTCAGGTGTGCCAAGCTGTGCCATCACCGCCCTATCTTTATATTCTACCATAGAGTGTATGATGCTTTCATAATGCAGGAGGCAATCAATTTGCTCATACGGCATATCGAAAAGCCAATGCGCCTCGATTACCTCAAATCCTTTATTCATCATCGTTGCGGAATCGATGGTGATTTTAGCACCCATGCTCCAGTTCGGATGGTTGAGCGCATCCTGTACTGTCACATTTTTCAGCTCTTCTCTTTTTTTATGACGGAAGGAACCGCCTGATGCCGTGATAATGATCCGTTCGACATCTCCGCGGTGTTCACCTTGCAAGCATTGGAAAATGGCAGCATGCTCGCTATCAACCGGCAAAATCGTCACCTTGTTCTCACGAGCGGCCTCCATCACAATATGCCCTGCCGTAACGAGTGTTTCTTTATTTGCCAGGCCGATCGTTTTGCCCGCGCGGATCGCTGCCAAGGTTGGCGCTACCCCTACGCTTCCTACAACAGCCGTCATGACAAACTCAGCGTCGGCATGAGCCGCTACGTCAAGCAAACCTTGCTCGCCCCAGACAATTTCCGGCTTTTTGCCATGCAGCCTGCCTTGCAGCTCAACTGCAGCTTTTTCCGATCCAACCGAGACGAGCTCAGGTGTAAACAGCTGGACCTGCTCCACGAGCAAATCAACATTGTTGCCGGCTGCCATCGCCGTGATGCAAAACTCATCGGGATGCTCCGCCACTACCGCCAACGTGCTCGTTCCGATCGAGCCCGTCGAGCCAAGCAGTGCTATTTTTCTCATGATATTCACCCTCTACCCATGCACATAACGACTGATTTCTTTAGCTTAGCAAATGAAGAAAATGCAAAATCGGGAAAACCACAATCCAGCTGTCGACCCGATCCATCACGCCACCATGCCCCGGGAAAATATGCCCCGAGTCTTTTACGTCGTAATGCCGCTTGATCGCCGATTCCACCAGATCGCCAAACTGTCCCGCGATCCCTGTGACAAACCCAATCAAGATCGCTTTTGAAAGCGGGAGCACAGCAAACCATAGATCGATCCCCACGATCACAACAAACCCCAAAATCAGGCCGCCCAGCGCACCCTCCACCGTTTTATTCGGACTAATGGATGGCCATAGCTTGGTTTTGCCGATAGCCCGTCCCACGAAATATGCGCCGGAGTCTGTTGCCCAGATCCCCAGCAAAACCAGCATGGTCAAATAAAAACCATCTGGCGAAAAGTTGCGGGTCGCCGCTATGTACGTAAACCCGAATCCTATGTATAACGCCCCAACCAGCGTAAGGGCGGCATGTTCAATCTGAAACTGATTTTTGCGAACCACGGTATAAAACAGCAGCAGAAACAACGCAGGCAACAGCAATGACGTGCTGCCTCCGGTACCGATTGGCACGAGGTTCGAAAAATAGAGAGACGGCCAAATCAGGCTCATCATTAGTACGTAGCCGACCAGTCCTGCGAAGCTAAACAGCCGCAGTCCAGCCATTCGTAAAAATTCGTACAATCCTATCGAGGCTAGTAGCACAATGAGCAATGAATACCATTCTTCTCCTGCATAAACAAGGGACAGGAAAATGATGCCACCAATCCCTCCCGTGATGATCCGCTGCTTCAATTGATCCCACCTCTTTATGAGTTACACCGAACCGTAGCGACGAGCCCGTCCTTGATAATCGGCGATGGCTTGATAGAAATCTTCTTTGCTGAAGTCAGGCCAGAGCACATCGGTGAACCAAAGCTCCGTATAAGCCATTTGCCACAGCATGAAATTGCTCAGACGAATTTCGCCACTTGTGCGGATCAAGAGATCAGGGTCCGGAAATTCGCGTGTATACAGGTGTTGTGCGATCAACGACTCAGTAATCTCTTCCGGCTCAAGGCCCCCTTCTTTTACCCGTTGAGAAATCTCTGAAATGGCACGCACAATCTCGTTGCGCCCGCCATAATTCAAGGCAAAATTTAGCTTCAGGCCCGTGTTATTCAACGTTTTTCTTTCGGCTTTTTCCAATGCATCCCGCGTGAAAGACGGCAGCTCTTCCTTGCTGCCCACCATGCGGATGCAAACGTTCCGTTCAATTAATTCATCCAATTCTGTCGATATAAATTCCTGCGGCAGTTTCATCAAAAAATCAACTTCATCCCGCGGACGCTTCCAGTTTTCGGTAGAAAAAGCATACAAGGTCAGAATTTTGATGCCGATCTCATCGGCAGCTTTCACAATCTCCTTGACCGTCTTCATGCCTGCACGATGACCAGCAATGCGCGGCAAGCTGCGCTGTTTCGCCCAGCGGCCATTTCCATCCATAATGACGGCAATGTGCGCGGGCAGCGCCTCCCGATCACGAACTGTATTTTCATTATTAGATTGCCGTTCTTTTCGCGTGAGCATCTGCGAGAGCTTCTCTAACATTAAGCTTTCCCCCAAAATGAGAGATATAGACATAATTCCCCCTCAAACGAGGGGGAAGCTGCATTGGTCTACACTTCCAAAATGTCTTTTTCTTTGTCTTTCACAACTTTATCCACTTCAACGATAAATTTATCTGTTGTTTTTTGGATCGTTTCTTGGTGGCGACGAGATTCGTCCTCCGAAATGGTCGCAGCTTTTTCGAGTTTTTTCAACTCGTCGTTCGCATCGCGGCGGATGTTGCGGATCGCAACTTTCGCCTCTTCAGCGCTCTTGTTCGCGACTTTTACTAAATCTTTGCGGCGCTCTTCTGTCAGCATTGGCACTGCGATGCGGATGACGATACCATCATTTGTCGGCGTCAAACCGAGGTCAGATTGCATGATGGCTCTCTCGATCTCCTTCATCGCACCTTTGTCCCAAGGCTGGATTTGCAGCAAACGCGGTTCTGGCGCATTGACGTTCGCCAGTTGGCTGATCGGTGTCGGCGTGCCGTAGTAATCAACTACGATTTTATCGAGCATGGCTGGATTTGCGCGGCCAGCGCGAAGCGATGCCAAGTCCCTTTTCAGTGCTGCTACCGCTTTGGTCATCCGTTCTTCTGCGTCTTTCAATACCGATTGTGGCATCAGGCATCCCCCTTGACAATAGTTCCAATTTTTTCGCCCATAACGGCTCGCTTGATGTTCCCTTCTTCGGTAATCGAGAACACCATCAACTGAATATTGTTGTCCATACACAAGCTGGAGGCAGTCGAATCCATTACACCCAGACCCTGGTTCAAAACTTCGAGGAACGTGAGCTGGTCGTATTTCTTGGCTGTCGGGTCAACGCTCGGGTCAGCAGTATAAACGCCATCAACTTTGTTCTTAGCCATCAAAATGACTTCTGCTTCAATTTCAGCAGCTCGAAGTGCTGCCGTCGTGTCTGTCGAAAAGTATGGATTCCCTGTACCAGCAGCGAAAATGACAACGCGGTTCTTCTCCAAATGGCGAATGGCTTTTCTGCGTATGTACGGTTCCGCTACTTGGCGCATCTCGATCGAGGTTTGCACCCGCGTTGGCACATTTACTTTCTCAAGACCGTCCTGCAGAGCCAGCGAATTCATAATGGTGGCGAGCATGCCCATGTAATCGGCTGTAGCGCGATCCATGCCTTTGGAGCTGCCAGAAAGCCCTCTCCAGATGTTGCCTCCCCCAACTACGACTGCTACCTGTACACCTAATTCGACGATCTCTTTGATTTGATTGGCGATGGAAAAGATAATTTTCGGGTCAATCCCGTACCCCACTTCTCCTGCCAGGGCTTCTCCACTCAACTTTAACACAACTCGCTTATAAGCAGGAAGTGGCATTTACAGCGGCCTCCATTCATCTACACATTCTCTTGTGCTTCTTATGATTCCTTTAAAAAAGGGAACACATAGGTGTTCCCTTTATTTTGTCTTACTGTTTATTTACTTGCGCCATTACTTCAGCAGCAAAGTCTTCCTGTTTCTTCTCGATACCTTCGCCAACTTGGAAACGAACGAAAGCTTTCAGGGAAGCATTTGCTTCCTTCAAGAGTGCGGAAACTTTTTTGTCCGGATCTTTTACAAACGGTTGCTCTACCAAGCAGTACTCTTCGAAGAATTTGGAGAGACGACCCTCTACCATTTTCTCAACGATGTTTGCTGGTTTGCCTTCTTGCAGCGCTTGGTTTTTCAACACTTCGCGCTCACGTTCGATCTCGTCTGCAGATACTTCTTCACGGTTTGCGAAACGAGGGTTGGACGCTGCTGCGTGCATTGCGATGTCTTTTGCCAGTTCTTCGTTTGTGCTGTTTTCGATCGCAACGAGGGCACCGATTTTACCACCCATATGTAGGTAGGCACCGAACGCGCCGTTGTCTGCTTTTTCCAAAACTGCCATGCGGCGGAAGGAGATGTTTTCACCGATTGTCGAGATTTTCTCGCTGATCACGTGAGCCAGTGTGTTTCCTTCACCTTTGAAAGCTTGCTCCAGAGCAGCTTCAACAGTTGCTGGGCGTTGTCCTACAACATGCTCAGCGATGTCTTTTACGAGTTGTTGGAACTCAGGGTTTTTCGCAACGAAGTCTGTTTCACAGTTCACTTCTACGATTGCGCCAACGTTGCCGTTAACTGCAACTGCAGTCAAGCCTTCAGCCGCTACGCGACCTGCTTTTTTCGCTGCTTTCGCGATACCGCGCTCACGCAGCAGGTCAATCGCTTTTTCCATGTCGCCGCTGGTTTCTTCCAACGCTTTTTTGCAATCCATCATACCTGCGCCTGTTCTTTCGCGCAATTCTTTAACTGCTTGTGCACTAATTGCCATGTTTTTTACCTCCCTGGTTTTCGTACGTCCATAGTCTATCCTTAAAAAAAGAGTGGACGAGGTTCTGAAGCCCTCAGTCCACCCTCGCATGTCTTACGCCGTGGTTGTTTGTTCAGCGCCTTGGCTGCCTTCCAACAAAGCGTCAGCCATTTTGTTGGTCAACAATTTAACAGCGCGGATTGCGTCGTCGTTACCAGGGATCACATAGTCGATCTCATCCGGGTCGCAGTTTGTATCAACAATTGCAACGATCGGGATGTTCAATTTGCGAGCTTCAGCAACAGCGATGCGCTCTTTACGTGGATCAATGATGAACAGAGCGTCAGGCAGGTCGTTCATAGTCGCGATACCGCCCAAGAACTTCTCCAGACGATCCATTTCTTTACGCAGTACGATTACTTCTTTTTTCGGCAGTACTTCGAAAGTACCGTCGGTTTCCATACGTTGCAGCTCAGCCAGGCGAGCAGTACGTTTTTTAATGGTTGTGAAGTTTGTGAGGGTACCACCCAACCAACGTTGATTGATGTAGTAGTGGCCTGTACGTTCAGCCTCTTCCTTCACAGCTTCTTGAGCTTGCTTTTTCGTACCAACGAAGAGGATTTTGCCTCCGTTAGCAGACAGTTCGCGAACGAAGTTATAAGCTTCTTCGACTTTCTTTACTGTCTTTTGCAAGTCAATGATGTAGATACCGTTACGTTCGGTGAAGATATAGCGATCCATTTTTGGGTTCCAGCGACGAGTTTGGTGACCAAAGTGTACACCAGCTTCGAGCAGCTGTTTCATGGAGATAACCGCCATAGCAACACACCTCCTTCAAGAAATGGTTTTTTGTGCCCACCCCCAACCGCATCTCCTACCAAAACTGCGAATCTCGCAGCACCGTTGGCAGGATTGGTTGACGTGCGTATTGAACTGAACACCGTAGAAAACTATATCATATGGCAAATCCAAATGCAAGAAACCCCGCCTTATTTTTTCGGCGGGGTTGTAATACGTTTCACAATATCGTCAATGCTTGTGCCTTTAGGGATTTGATACGTGTTTGCACGGATGCGGTCGAGCTTGCCGGCAGCGCGCAGCGCGTTTACCAGTTGATCCGCGGATTGGATCAATCCTGCATCTGCAAGTAGCTTTCCGGCAGCAGTCGCATTGGTTGCCCCCGGGATGCGCACGGTGACCAATTCCACCGGTATCTCAGGTGATGCAGGTGATGTCGTCTGTGGCTCCTGTGCGGTTGGCTGTGTCACTTGCGGCGCTGCTGATGCGGAATCTGGCTTGCTTGGTGCTGTTGTGTCAGGCGCTTTGCCCGCCTGTGTCGCAGGTTGTACAGGTGTTAATGGCTGCCCCAGCTGTGTGGACGGCGTTGCATCGCCTGCTGCCGGCTGTTTTGGCGCTTGTGTCTGCGGTGCGGTTGGCGAAACAGGCGCTTTCGCTGGAGCTGCTGCGCTCTTATCCGTATTTTTGAGCTTGTCGTATTCCGCCTTGGGCACCAGCACAAGCTGCTTTTGCTGGGCGATAGACGCAAGCTCCTCCTGTGTCAGCGCCTTCTGTCCGGGTAGCGCCGGGTAAAACCACATGACCGCAGCAGCTACAATCAAACCGCTGCCCAATCCATATAAAAAAGAGCGACTACTCATGGGCCCGCCCTCTTTCTTGCGGCGTGGCCAAAGAGAAGATCAGTTCAAGCTCACCGCGGCCTGCTCCCAGCTGTTTAGCGATTTCATCAAGGGACAACCCTTCCCGCTGAAGCGCGAACGCGCGTTGAAACCGTTCCCGCAGAAAGAGTGTATCCTCGTGAACGCGCGGCACTTCTTCGTTGCCCATGGAAAGGGGTTCTTTTTGCGTTTCGCCCATACTGCTGGCTAATTGCTCGCGAACAGCACCAAGCTCGCTTTCGAGGGTCTGGATACGCTCCTCCAGCTGATCCAAATCCGAGCGCAAATTTTCCTTGGTTTTACGCAGGTTCGCGACCACCAATTCGTTTTCTTGCTTCACTTGATGCACAAAGCGCTGCAAGCTCTTCTCCATTTCTTGACGTTCCTGCAGCTTTTGCTCATGCGAACGCGACTGCTCTTGTCCAGAAGCTCCTTTTTGCCGGAGGGTTAAGAACAATGCGATAAGAAGGATAAGAAGGCCTGCACCCATCAAAAGATAGATTGGTTGTTCCAGCATACTCACACACACTTTCTGTTTTTACAATGAGATGTCAACGTGGCGTCCACGCAATGGATCTTTCATCGGAACATGCGGCTTACGCTCTTCCTCTTGTCTGCGTTCTTCCAATTGCTCCATCGCTTCATGCGATTTCCTGCGTTCGCGCTCTCTGTCTTCTTTATTGTACCCTTTTGCCGATTTTTCCAGCTCTTGCGTGCGGACCCTGTTGTGCTGGTCCTCCTGATTCCGCTCGGTAATCATCGACTGCTGCTCATGCCACAGGCGCTGTTGATGATTCTCCTGTTGCCTCGCCAGCTCCTGTGTCCGGGGGATTGCCACCTGCAGCTCCACTGCCTTTAAGCTCATGCCTGTCTCACTCCCCTTACAGAAGTGTCGATGTGCTGATCTCGCCGTCAATCATTACAAATCGGGTATGTGAAAACTCCTGTTTGATAAACCGTACCATCCGTCCGAATACAAGCTTGATGCCTGGATACATCACTGAAAGGATTTCCACCGCTGCTGGAGAGTCACCCTCGATCAGCTTTTCGATTTCCTGTCGTCTTACATCCATTTTCTTACCATCTTTCTCCATGGTAAGACGCGTGTTGGTCAACTTGATTTGCAATGCTCGCTTGTCCGGCGTCAGGTCTCCTGTTGTCTGCATCAATTGGTTCAGAACATTCAGACCTTGATCGGCCTTGCGCATATTTTCATGTATCACTTGTAATTCGCGTTGAATCGTCGCCAATTCGTTACGAAGCTCAGGTTTTGCCCCTACTTCCAAGACGGTCGGAGTTGCACTGGCGTTCCCGAAGACGCGGGCCACGATTTTTTCGCCAGCTTGCAGCGTCCCCCCGATAATGAAGCCTTTGGCACCGCGGCAAATGATGTTTTTTCCCGCACGCACATTGGAAAACATGATGCTCTGCGAAACGATGACATCGCCTTGAGCCGATACGTTGCCATTTTGGATGAATGAAGTCTTGATCGTATTGCCTGCGACGACCGAGCCTTTGTCCTGGGCCACGATGCCGCTTTTGATCTCAATTGATCCGGTTGCTTCCAGTTCAGCACCTTCCACGCTTCCCAAAATACGGATGTCGCCAGACGCCTTGATGCGAAAACCGGTCGGTACATTGCCCCGAACCACAACCGTTCCAACAAAATCGATGTTGCCCACGCTAAAGTCGACGTCGCCTTTCACCTCAAACACGGGGAACACGTTGATTTTTTGATCCTCGGAAAAAGAGACTTGCCCGTCAATTGCAGAGTACAAGAGCGATTTGTCTTCATTCAATACGACGTTTTTACCCGGTTTGATGATGACCTCTTTGCCCTTTTTCGCCATAACAGCTGCTCCTGTAATGTCACAGCCGTCAATACCTGGCGTAGGTGGCACTTTGCGAGCCAACAGCTGCCCACGTGCCACATTGGGAATGCTGACGATATTATAATAATCGACACGGCCATCATCCATTTCTTTCGGTTTCGGCTCATCGCTCATCAGCGATTGGAAAGCAAACTCGACCCGTCCGTCCGTTCCTGGCACCGGCGGCATTCCATCTGCAATTGGCTGGGGCTGGTTCACATAGCGCCGCGGATCATCGCAAATTTGTTCAATCACATGATCCAAAATTCCGAATTTTACCTGCTGGCTCTTTAAAAACTGATGAATCTCACTTTCCGTAATTTCGATTTGCCCAATTTCAGAATGGATGATCAAATCGGCTTGCATACGGTCAGGCGATACCACCAATTCCAAAGAATGTAGCTTTGCGTCCTGCAAACGACTCCCTCCTTGGCATTCAAAATGAAAAAACTTCCTTCGAGGCTGTCCACCGGTGCAAAGCCGCAAATGCTGCGACTTTTGCATTTACGTGCATCAGAACCCCCTTGAGAAGTTACAACTTGCGAATACAGGAAGAAAAACTTCTTGAAGAAGGCCTGAAACATGCTGGTCCAAGCCAGAAATCTGACTTGGTGCCTTGCCTTCTTCTGGAAGTTTTTCTTCCGTCCAAAAAGATTTCATCTTTATTAGTGCCAAAACCTTCTTTTTCGATCGAAAAATATCATCTATTGAAAAAGCTAATTGTTCATTAGCTGATTTTTCCAACGCTGCAGGGCAGTGCGCATACGGAAAATCGCCTTGGAATGCAGCTGGGAAATGCGAGACGGCGACAGACTCATCGCTTCGGCGATCTCTGATAGAGTCAATTCCTCGAAGTAGAATAAGGACACGACCAGCCGTTCTTTTTCCGGCAGTTTATCGATTGCCAAAACAAGGATTTCCTTCAGGTTGTTCTTTTCCGCAACCGATTCCGGCCGCTTCGTTACTTCATCCACGATATAGGAATGGCGCGCCGTCTTCTGCTCGTCTTCATCACCAACCACTTCATCAATCGAAATCATAGAGGCGAGAGATGTGTCATAGACAACCTGTTGAATTTCCTTCTCCGTCATGCCCAAGTAATCGCATAGCTCGCCTTCGCTCGGCGTACGCAAGTTTTGCTGCTCCAGGAGGGTGTAGGCTTCCTCGATTTTTTTTGCCTTATCGCGTACGGTACGAGGAATCCAGTCATTTTCCCGCAAGCCATCAATCATCGCTCCACGGATTCGCCACATCGCATAGGTCTCAAATTGCAAGCCTCGCGTGTGGTCAAATTTAGACAGTGCATCGAGAAGGCCCATTCGTCCATAGCTGACGAGGTCATCCTTGTCCACGTTGCTGGGAAGGCCAATCGCCAAACGATTTGCCACCTTGCTCACGAGCGGCAAAAATTGTGTCACCAAGTCAACCTCGGCTTCTCGACTGCCTTCTTCCTTCCACATTATCCACTTGTCGAATTCTTTTGCTTTGTCTTGGTTGCTTACGCGAGTCATGCAAAAACCACCAACCTTTATTCATCAGCTAACCGCCTAATGATATTTGCAATCTTATCAGGGTCTTCCTCTACTTCCGTTCGGTCCAGCCGCGGTGGCTGAAACGGCGAAAATGATTCTGCTAGATCACTTTCCGCTTCCGCACTTTGAGAGACATGCTCCCCCGCTTCAGGCGTGGCCAAATCGACGTGATTGCCGACATCCGGCGTTACCGCTGGAGAAGCAAACAAGCTGACCAACCAGCGGACAATATAGGTTGCGATAAAAAAGACCAAAAATGCGATGAATGCGCGCCAAAGCGATACCGACCACACATTTTGAAAGACCGCGGAAAGAAACGTGAAGACAAATGCGGCCGCTCCGACAGCGAAATTCAGCACGATTGTTCCCGCCATCGTCTACACTTCCTTTATCCCTTGATTTACGGTGCGTATTTGCAGGATGCCGGTTGTTGCATCCATTTCTATGGTTCGTCCACAATTCCCACCCGTATCCTCCGCCACGATGCGTATGCGTGCCGAGTGCAGCATCTCCTTGCACGCCTCCACATTGCGCGGACCGATCCTCATCGTGTCATTCCCGGACATGAAGGCGAACATTTGCGCCCCGCCGGCCAATTTGGCAATAATGTTACGGGTAAAAGCCCCAGCAGCTTCCATGTCGGCAATCAGTTTCGGGATTGCTGTATCTGCATATTTTCCGATATTGAGGTCGGCAGTTTTACCGAGTGAAGAATCAGGTAGCATGACATGCGCCATGCCAGCGATTTTTTTTGTTTCATCAAAGAGGACAACCCCTACACACGAACCCAAACCGGTTGTGCGCAGACGATCGGGCGGAAATGCGATGCCTAAATCAGCCATACCTATCTTAATAATTTCCATCGAGTGGGACTCCTAATGAGATAAATAGTTTTTCAAAAGAGTCAGGGTCCGGAATTAAGAAGAAATGTCCTTTAACCTGGTTATTGCCTTCAAAGAAGGAGGTGTTGATCGTCAGGGCGAAGTCGCCGGAGCGACCCAACTCAATCAGGCCGTAGCTCAGTACGGCGCCCGCCATATCGATTGCAAGGGCCGGTACCGATGGCTGTAAGTTCAACCTGGTGAAATCCGCCAAGGACGACAAGTACGAGCCGATCAGGATATTACCTATCTCGTGGAGCGCAGAAGCCTCCATATCAGTTAGGCCATAATCATCGCTAACTTCCATTCCCAAAAGCTCTTTGAGCAAATTGCGCGCCGATTGCAAATCGACAATGAAAAACATGCTGCCCGGGCAATCGCCTTCGACACGCAAAAAGACCGTAACGACCACAGCTTCCATTCCGCCAACGAAATCTGCAATCTCGTCAAAGCTTATGACTTTGACTTGCGGCACCTTCATATCCACTTCTTTTTGAATCAGCTTGGAGAGGGCGGTCGCTGCATGCCCCGCCCCAATATTTCCAATTTCCCGAAGAACGTCCAATTGAAAATCTCCATAGTTCGAGAAGTTTGTCATAAGTTAAACCTCAAACGCATCAAGCTGTTTGATTTCTTCTGTATTCAGCACTTTGTCCAAATTCAGCAAAATCAACAGACGTTTCTCTAATTTCGCTACTCCGCGCAAGTAAGCAGCTTCCACGCCTCCCACAACTTCTGGCGGCGGTTCGATGGAGCTGAGTGGAATATCGATGACATCGTTTGCGGCATCAACGATCAGCCCAACTTCCAACTCGCCCACGGCAACGATGATGATCCGTGTCGATTCGGAATACGTCGCTTCATCAAGTGCAAACCGGCTGCGCAGGTCAATGATCGGCGTAACCACGCCGCGAAGGTTGATGACGCCTTTGACGAATTTTGGCGTCCGCGGTACACGGGTAATGTGCTCCAGCTTCTCAATGGATTTTACTTGGCTCACTTCAACGCCGTACTCTTCATCCTTTAACCGGAACACAATGACTTTTACTTCTCGGATAATTTCTTTTTGCTCGATCATTTATGATTCCCTCCTTTACTTGATAAGCGAATTGCAATCGATAATCAACGCAACCTGACCGTCGCCCAAAATCGTGGCACCCGAGATTGCGAACACATTAACCAAGTATTTGCCCAGCGATTTCAGCACGATCTCTTGCTGACCGATAAACGAGTCGACGACGAGGCCAGCCATTTTTTCGCCTTTGCGTACGATGACAACCGCCACCTCATCTTCCTTCGCTACTCCGTTGTCAGGAATTTGGAAGATTTCTTTCAAGGAAACAAGCGGCACTACTTTTCCGCGGAAGTCGATCACTTTTTGGCGATGTGCCATCATGATCTCATCCTGACGGAAGACTGCAGTTTCGATGATGGAGCTGAGCGGCACGGCGAATTTCTCGTCTTCGACCTGCACCAGCATCGCGGAAATGATCGAGAGCGTAAGCGGCAGCTGAATCAGGAAGGTGGTGCCTTGTCCTGGATTCGAATCGACGCTCACAGAACCGCCGAGGGATTCAATTTTTGTTTTCACGACATCCAGTCCGACACCGCGTCCGGAAATATCGGAAATTTGTTCAGCCGTGCTCAAGCCAGAAGCAAACAGCAGTTCATAAATTTGCTTGTCAGAGAGGGAATCAGCATTCGTTTGATTGACGATGCCTTTTTCGATCGCCTTTTTCAATACGCGATCTTTGTTTATCCCTTTTCCGTCGTCTTTCACTTCAATAAAGACATGGTTTCCGCTATGGTACGCTTTCAGCTGGACCGAACCTTCTTCGGACTTGCCTGCTTTTTTGCGCTCGTCTGGCCACTCTACACCATGGTCGATCGAGTTGCGCAGTAAATGTACCAGTGGATCGCCGATCTCATCGATAACGGTCCGATCCAGTTCGGTTTCCGCGCCGAAAATTTCGAGATTGACTTTTTTGTTCAATTCTTTTGCCAAATCGCGAACCATGCGCGGGAAGCGGTTGAACACTTGCTCGACCGGAACCATGCGCATCGTGAGGATAATGTTTTGCAAATCACCGCTAATGCGGCTCATATGCTCAACCGTTTCCTGCAGCTCGCTTTTGCCGAGTTCGCGCGCCAACTGCTCCAGACGGCCGCGGTCGATCACGAGCTCGCTAAAGAGGTTCATCAAAATGTCGAGGCGCTCGATATCGACACGAATCGTTTTGCCTGTAGAAGCTTTTTTCACGGCAGCCTGTCCGCTGTCCGCTTCTTTTTTGCTTCCGTTTCCTGCATCCTCCGTCTTTTGTGGAGCGGATTGGGTAACTTCTGCCTGCTTCTTTTGCAGATCTGCTTCTACATGCTCCTGGAGTTGTACAACCTCAATGAGCACTTCCTCGATTTCGGAAATGTTTTCGATCGCCTTTTTGATTTTTTCGACTGGCTGAGAGGAGAGAAACACCACTTCAAAGAACGAGTCGAATTTCTCGTTCTCGATCTCCTCTGCACTCGGCAGCGATTTGATCACCTCGCCAAGCGACTCCAGTGCATCGAACACCATATACGCACGCGCTGCTTTCAGCAAGCAGTCTTGGCGAAGTGTGACGCGGATGGAATACGGGACATTGCCCGATTCCTTGGATTGGCGAATGATGGTGATTGCATAATCATCCAGTCCGTAGTCGCGGGAGCTTACCTCTACCTTTGCTTCTTCCGGAGCAAACGCGACGGCGCTCGCCGCCACTTCCACAATGGACTGCTCCACTTCCGCTTGCGGCTTTGGCACATCGCCAGAGACGATCGCACGCAATTTGGCAACCGGTTCGGATACGTCCGCTGCCCCATTGCCGCCATCGATGATGTTGTACACCATTCCCTCCAGCAAATCTACACTCTTAAAAATCACGTCCATGAAATCGCTGTTGATTTGCAGCTTGTGGTTGCGAATCAAATCGAGCACATTTTCGGTCTCATGGGTCAGGCTTGCCATATCCTCAAAGCCCATCGTCGCCGCCATTCCTTTGAGCGTATGTGCGGAACGGAAAATCTCATTGACGATCTGAATGCTATTCGGATCATTTTCCAAAAGCAGCAGGTTGGAATTGATGGCCTGCAAATGCTCCTTGGACTCTTCAATAAACATGTCTAGGTATTGATTCATATCCATGATAAATCCACCTCCCAATCAGTTGACGAGCCTTACTAGCGTCTCCGCGATTTTTTCTAGGGGTACTACATGATCTGCCAATCCGGCAACGACCGCCGAACGCGGCATACCGTATACGACGCAGCTTGATTCATCCTCGATGATGCTCGTCACTGGCCCGCCCTCTTTCATTAGTCGTAATCCCTTAGTCCCATCGCTTCCCATGCCTGTCATGATAATTGCCCATTTGCTAACATTTGTCAACTTGCTCACTGATTCGAATAGTACGTCTACTGATGGACGGTGACCACCGCGCGGATCTGCCTGATGTAAATGAATCGTAAGTTGTTTCCCGCTCTGTTCGGCGACTTCCATATGGTAGCCCCCTGGAGCTATGTAGACGGTTCCCGCCTCCAACGCTTGTCCGTTTTCCGCCTCGACGACGTGCAGGCCGCAAAGCGTATCCAATCGTTGGGCCAAGGAACGGGTAAAGCCAGGCGGCATGTGCTGTACGACCACAATCGGCGCCGGAAAATGGGCCGGTATCGCCGTCAGCAGCGTTTGCAGCGCTTTCGGTCCGCCTGTCGATGTCCCGACTGCCACCAGCTTCGAGAACGAGGTACCCAACTGTGAGATCCGATTTTGTTTGATCGGACTTACAGAAGGAGCCGTCGCTTGTGCTGACGCGGTCTCTCTCTCAGCCTGAAACGAAGACGGACGCTGAAAACCTACTGGCTTTTCTGACGGTTGCGGTTGCACAGTGGGACTCGGCGCTGATGAAGAAAACGAAGATTGACTGGACACTGAAGACTTGGGTGCGAATCCGCCCGGCCTGCGCTGTCTCAATCTGGTCAAAGCCGCCGCTTTCACCTTTTCCACGATCCCGTCTGCCACCTTATGTATATCCAAGGAAATCGATCCTGATGGTTTGGTAACGAAATCGATTGCCCCGAGCTCCAACGCATGAATAGTTTGCTCCGCCCCCTCTCTCGTCACGCTACTGAGCATGACGACTGGTACGGGATGCTCTTTCATCAGCTGTTCCAATGCTTCCAAGCCATTCATGATCGGCATTTCAAGGTCGAGTGTGACGACGTCCGGCTGAAGACTCTTCACTTTTTCTACGCATTCTTTTCCGTTTTTCGCCCGATCAATCACTTCGATCGACGGATCTTCTGACAATATATCGGATATGACTTTCCTCATAAAAGCTGAATCATCTACCACGAGAACTCGAATTGTCTTCATTACAGCTGCCCCCTCTCCCCATAAGCCTTTTTCATTCCATCCTATCGAATCATGTTTCTCATTTTGGCGAAAAAGCCTTTGAGTCCGCCTGCTCCAGTTTCTATCGACGAAACAGCCCCAACGCCGCGTGTATAAGCCGAAACCAGGTCTCGGATGCCTTTTGCCGCAGGTGATTGCGGATACGTCAGAAAAAAGGGTTTCTGCTGCTTCACCGATTTCGAGACAATCGCATCATCCGGAACATACCCAAGTGTAGATAGCTCCATGTCGAGAAACCGTTTGGCGACCATCGCCAGTTTGTCTGCCGTCTGCTTGCCCTCCTGATTACTGCTGACACGATTGATCACAAGCCGGATCGCCGTTTTCGGATTTTGCGAATGGATCATTTTGATCAGTGCATACGCGTCTGTAATGGATGTCGGTTCAGGAGTCGTGACCAAAAGAACTTCGTCCGCTGCGAGAATAAACCGCATAGATTCATTGCTGACACCTGCTCCAGTATCGAACAGGAGTATATCGGCATATCCCTGCAAGTTTTCAAGCTGACGAAACATCGTGTCAAGCTTTCCGTCATCGACTTTCATCATTTGTGAAAAACCCGTTCCTCCCGCAATAAACTCTAGCCCGCCAGGTCCTTTTTCGAGAATATCCCAAACGGTTGTCTGCGGTTCGAGCAATTGCAGCAAATGCTTTTTGGAGCTGATCCCCATCAGCACATCCAGATTGGCAAATCCAAGGTCTGCATCGAATACCACTGTTTTTTGCCCGCTCTCCAACAATCCCAACGCAAAATTTAACGTGAAGTTCGATTTGCCGACGCCGCCTTTTCCGCTCGTTACGGTGATGAGCCTCGTCGGCTTCCCTTCCTGCGATTTCTGCAGCCGTTCGCGCAGCTGCGCGGCCTGATCACGCATACGCCTGCTCTCCCAATATCAGGTTGGCGACGACTTCCGGGGTCGCAGTGACGATGTCGTCCGGCACGTTTTGCCCGATTGTAATGTAGGAGAGCTTTAGTCCGAATTCATGTGTCACATTCAGAATGGAACCAAAGATTATCGTTTCATCCGCTTTTGTGAAAATGACTTTATGAATCGGTACATCTTGAAAGTTTTGCACAATCGGCTTCATATCGCTATAGCGGGAAGTTAGGCTTAAAATAAGGTAGTTTTCACTGTCCGTTTCCTTCTCCAATAAGTCCGTTATCCCCTTGACATACTCATTGTTACGGTAATTGCGCCCGGCAGTATCGACTAAAATCAGGTCGCAATGTGCGAGACGATCCATCGCAATCGGCAAATCTTTGGCAGAAAACACAACCTCTATCGGTACGTTCAAAATATTAGCGTATGTCTTGAGCTGCTCCACCGCTCCGATTCGGAACGTATCAGTCGTGATGAAACCAACTTTTCGCTTTTCCTTGAGCATCGCGTCGGCTGCTAGCTTCGCGATGGTCGTCGTCTTTCCAACACCAGTCGGACCAAAGAAAAACGCTACCTTTGTCGACCGGCTAATTTGCGTGGAAACGGGTGCAGCAGCGGTTAATTGCTCTTGGATGACTGTTGCGGCAAGCTGACTCGCATCATCAAGCGCAAGTGATTCAGCCTGTTCAAGCCGTTTAGTCATCTCTTGCAAAACAACCATACAGAGCTCCGGCAAAAGCTCCTGTTCAGCCAACCGATCACGCACCTTGCGAAATGCATCCGGTAGCACCTCAGTGCCATCTGGTTTCAACAGAAGCTTTTGGAACACTTGCCGCATATCGCGAAGCTCTTGGGCGAGGTCTCCGCCTGCCTGCACCACAGCTTGTGCCGGCGCGTGACTTTCTGTGCCAGCCTTCACGCTTGACACCTGTTGCGGCGACGATTCCACGCGGGCAATCGCTGCTTCTGCTTGCGGGACCGGTATGGTCCGTGGCGTTTGGTCCATTTCCGATTTTTCTTGAACCACAACCTGATGCAGCGATTCTTCGGCTTGCGCGACCAGCTCCGCCACAGCAATTGCAGATGATGCAGCAGCCTTGGTCGTTTGTGATCGTTTCGCTTCTGCCAATTCAGGCGATGAACTGCCGACAGTTCGCTGGTAGGCTTGCTTGGCAACATAGGAATTGACCGGAGCAGCCGCTTGCGCAGGCACCCCTTTTTCAGAGCGGTCGTTCGCCTGCTTAGCATCGACCGCCGCGATTACTTCAATCTGCCGCTTGCTGAACAAGCCCATGAAGCCACCCGTTTTCACTGGTTTGGTATTTAAAATAATCGCGTCCTTGCCAAGATCGATCCTGATCTTTTCCAAGGCATCAGGCATCGAATCCACCAGATAACGTTTCACCCTCACTGCACATTCACCATCCCTACACTTTGCACTTCCACATGTGGTTCAAGCTCGCTATACGAGATCACCGGAATATCCGGCATCATGCGCTCCATCAACTGCCGCAAATACATGCGGATCGCAGGAGACGCCAGTAAAATCGGCTGCTGCCCAGAAGCGGCGACTTTGCCAACCTGCTCGGACATGCTTTGGTAAATTCGCTGGGTCGTATCTGGGTCCATCGCCAGATAGCTTCCTTGCTCGGTCTGTTCGATACGATCCGAGATCGCTTTCTCCAGTCCTGGGCCAGCGGTGATCACGACCAGCGGCTGACCGGGCTCGGTAAACTGCAGCGTAATTTGCCTTGCGAGCGCCTGGCGCACATATTCGGTCAGCACTTCCGGATCTTTGGTGTACATGGCGTTATCGGCCAATGCTTCCAAAATTGCTGGCAAATTGCGCACCGAAATTTTTTCTTTCAGCAGCTTTTGTAAAACTTTTTGCACATCACCGACCGAAAGCATTCCAGGAATCAGCTCGTCGACTAGCACCGGCATCATTTCCTTGATGTTGTCGATCAATGCTCTCGTCTCTTGGCGACCCAACAGCTCATGCGCATGACGTTTGATGATCTCTGTCAAATGCGTAGCAACGACCGACGGCGGATCGACCACCGTATAGCCGGATAGCTCAGCAACATCCTTATACTCTTCTGTTACCCATAATGCAGGCAACCCAAACGCGGGTTCTTGCGTCGGAATCCCGACGACGGAATCGTCATCGAATCCTGGGCTCATCGCCAAGTAGTGATCCAGCAGAATTTCTCCCTTCGCGATTTGGTTCCCCTTGATTTTGATGACATATTCATTCGGCCGCAATTGAATGTTGTCGCGAATCCGAATGACGGGAACAACGATACCCAGCTCCAACGCGCACTGGCGACGGATCATGATGACACGGTCGAGCAAATCTCCGCCTTGCTTCGTATCTGCGAGCGGGATCAAACCGTATCCGAATTCGAATTCGATCGGATCTACCTGCAACAGATTGACGACACTCTCCGGCGAACGGACTTCGTCCATTTTTTGCTCCGCTTCCTGCTGAGCTGTTTCCACCACTTTTGTATTCGCCCTTCGCTGAAGCTGCCTGCCTCCATAGGCGAGAATCCCTGCAATCGGAAGCGTTGCGAATATCCCGATTGGTGTCAAAATTCCGAGGAAAGCGATGGCCCCAGCCACGATGTACAATAGTTTCGGATGACCGAACAGCTGACCAGTAATGTCAGCCCCCAAGCTGTCATCGGATGTCGCACGGGTTACGATAATCCCTGTCGCTGTTGAAATCAGCAGTGCGGGGATTTGGCTCACAAGCGCATCCCCTACGGAAAGATTGGTGAAGTGTTTTGCCGCTTCTCCGGCACTCATATCGAGAAAAGCCATCCCTATAATGAAACCGCCGATGATGTTGATGATGAAAATGATAATCCCTGCGATGGCGTCCCCTTTAACGAATTTGCTGGCACCATCCATCGCGCCGTAAAAATCTGCTTCCCGCTCGATTTTTTGACGGCGATTCCGCGCTTCTACGTCCGTGATCATGCCTGCATTCAAATCCGCATCAATACTCATCTGTTTCCCCGGCATCGCATCGAGCGTAAAGCGTGCGGCTACTTCCGCCACGCGCTCCGAGCCTTTCGTGATAACGATGAACTGGATGATGATCAGAATCAGAAACACGATAAAACCGACCACCTGGTTTCCACCGACAACGAATTGGCCGAAGGCCTCGATGACCCTACCGCCCTCTCCGTGTGAAAGGATGTTCCGCGTGGTCGATACGTTCAATGCAAGTCGAAATAGGGTCGTTAACAGCAAAAGCGTAGGAAAGATCGAAAATTGCAAAGCCTCTTTGGTTCTCATCGATACGAGCAAAATCGTCAATGCCAACGAGATATTCAAGATCAACAATAGATCCAAAAGGGCAGGTGGGAGGGGGATTACCATCATGACGACGATGCTGATCACAAAGAATATAATTCCAAGTTCTTTTGCCCCCACGACTGTCTCCTCCTTTTTCGGTTATTTCACTTTGCCCTGCAGCTTGTAGACGTAAGCGAGCACTTCCGCTACTGCTTTGAACATCTCTTCCGGGATTTGCTGGCCAATCTCAACCTGACTATAAAGCGCACGCGCCAACGGCTTGTTCTCCATAATGACGATGCGATTTTTCTTGGCGATTTCCCTGATTTTCAGGGCGATGTAATCCTGTCCTTTGGCGATGACCGTCGGCGCACTCATGGCACCGGCTTCATAGCGGATGGCGACGGAAAAGTGCGTCGGGTTTGTAATCACCACGTCCGCTTTGGGTAATTCCTGCATCATCCGCTGCATCGCCATTTGACGTTGCCGCTGCTTAATCTTGCTTTTGATGAGCGGGTCACCCTCGCTTTTCTTGTATTCGTCCTTGATGTCTTGCTTGGACATTCGCAAGCTCTTTTCATACTCGTACCGTTGATAGACATAGTCGCTTACCGCCAATATGAGGAGAAGAATCCCGATGAACAAGCCCAATTTGACGACTTCATCACCCGTGAAAGCAAGTACGTCTTCCACAGAAGTGAGCGACAGCTTGATCAACGTATCTTTTGCACTCCACAAAATGGTGTATGCGACATAAATCCCTGCCGAAATTTTCAGGATTGATTTCAGCAGCTCCACGATCGTTCGCATCGAAAAAATGCGTTTCGCACCTTGGATCGGATTGATCTTGTCCAGCTTCAGCATCAATGGCTCCGTCGTGAAGTTCACACCGACTTGCATGTAATTCACAGCCAAGGCGACCACGATAGCAAAACCAAAAATCGGCCCCACGATCTTGATCGCCTCAAAGCCGATCTGGCTTACGATTACGCCGAGGTTTTCCTGATTGACGTCCCACAACAGGTATGTTGTCAGCGTCTCCCGGAGTATGCGTTCAAACGAATCGAGCATGGACGATCCGAAAACATACAGCAGCGTGAAAATGCTTGTGATCGCAAAGGCAGGAGACAAGTCTGAGCTTTTGGCGACCTGCCCTTTTTTCCGCGCATCCTGTTTCTTTTTCGGGGTCGCTTTTTCGGTTTTCTCCCCGTTGAAGTATTGGAGATCGACGGGGAAGCGCAACTGGATCCGCAGCATCGTCATCCCCCCAATAGCCTCAGCATCTCAACTAATGCGCGGAACATCCGTTCGAACAATCCGCTGATTACCAAAAAGAAAGCTGGCATTACCACAATCAATAAGAGAAAGCCAGCAATTAATTTTATTGGTAAACCGACAACAAAGATATTAAATTGCGGCACCGATTTGGCGATAATACCAAGAGATAGGTCTACAAGGAACAGCGAGACGACAATCGGGGTCGCCATCAAAAAAGCGCTCGAGAACATATACTCAAACGCCCGCACGATAAACCAGAGCATTTGTTCGCTATTAATTGGAACCCACACTTTGTCGATCGGCACCATCTTGTAGCTGCGCAGCAAGCCATCGATCAGCACGTGATGACCATTGATGCTCAAAAAATAAAGAGTTGCCAGCATGCTTTTGAAGTTACCGGTAATCGGCACATACGCCCCTGTACGAGGGTCGATCACATTCGCCATTGCCAACCCGAGCTGCATGTCCATCAGACCACCGGCAATTTGGATCGCAAAGAAAAACATCTGGCATAAGAAACCAAGCATGACACCGATCAATGCTTCTTTAACGGCTAACATCGCAAAGGTCAAATCCAGTTGAATCGGTTCTACGACTATCACATAAGAAAAACTGATCGCTGCCACCACAATGCCAAACCCGATTTTGAACTGGTTAGGGACACCTCGGTTTGAAAAGATCGGGGCAGAGACGAAAAATGCCGTAACGCGTACTAATACCAGCAAGTAGATCGGAAGAACTTGTAACAAAAATTCCATGTCCCTACCCTACAAACCGATGCAGATTGCCAAAAATATTCATCGTGAACTCGACGAGAATGCGCAGCATCCATGGTCCGAACAACAGCAGTGAAACCATAATCGCTACAATTTTTGGTATAAAGGCAAGCGTTTGTTCCTGGATTTGTGTGGTTGCTTGAAAAATACTGACAAGCAAACCGACAACGAGCCCAATTCCCAGTGCCGGCGCAGAAACCAACAAGATTGTATAGACGGAACTTTGCGCGATCTGCATGATTAATTCCTGTGACATGTCGGCCTCCTTTGCTTGTTAAAAACTGGTCAACAGAGATTTGACGATCAGGTACCAGCCGTCCACCATAATGAACAAAAGTATCTTGAATGGTAGTGAAATCATGACTGGCGGCAGCATCATCATCCCCATCCCCATCAGCACGCTGGAAACGACCATGTCGATTACAAGAAACGGGATAAATATCATAAAGCCGATTTGAAACGCCGTCTTCAATTCGCTGATGGCATACGCAGGCACGAGCGCGGTTAACGGGATGTCTTGAATCGTCTTAGGTCTATCCGCTTTCATATAATCGAGAAAAAGCTGCAGATCTTTCGCCCTTGTCTGCTTGGCCATAAATTCCTTGAACGGAATCGATGCTTTAACCAATGCCTGTTGCTGTGTTAGTTTGCCTTCCATGAAAGGCTGCACCGCCTGTTCATTCACAGCTGAAAAAGTCGGTGTCATGATAAAAAACGTCATGAATAGCGCTAAGCCGACCAGCACCTGGTTTGGCGGCATTTGCTGCGTGGCGAGCGCATTTCGGACAAAGGACAGCACAACCACGATACGAGTAAAGCTCGTCATCAATAAAAGAATCGCCGGTGCTACCGAAAGCACAGTGAGCATCAGCAAAATCTTTAAGGTTGTTGCCGTACCTGATGGCGTTTTATCACCATCGCCAATTTGGAAATCGATCGATGGGATCAAATTCGCAGATCCCGCTGCACCTGCTGGAGCGGCAGATACCATCGTTGGAACGACGAAGACCGAAGCGCTTGTCACAACGAGCAAACAAAGCAGCAGGAGTATGTGATTCTTTTTCATACCTAGTCCCCTTTACCTCGTTTTGACTCATCATCCCAAAGCGCGATTCTCGTTTTGCCCCCGACCTCGTCCCACTCTTTGCCCAACATTTCATCGAATGATCGGGACGTGTCCAGCTCTTCTGTCACTTCAAAACGATCGCCTTGCGGTTTGCGCCGCAATCGGGCGAAGATCTCTTCCCATTTGCCCACACCTGTCGGAGCAATTTCCACATCTGCGAGAATTGCGTCCATTTCATCGCCCGCTTCGATATGGCGTAAAAGCGAAATACTATCGCCCACACCGACTATGTAAAGCGAATCGCCGATCTGAACCACTTGCATTGACTTGCCATTCCCAACAGAGACGGAACTGATGACTTTCATCCCGCCGTTACGTCCTGCTCCGCCAATTTGCCGTTTGGCAAGAAAACGCAGCAGGAAGTAAATCAGGAGGATGATGAAGCCAAGGGAAAAAATGAATTGCACCAGAAGGCCCCATCCGTCCGAGCTTGGAACAAGCGGAGCGTCTTCTGATTTGGTTGGGGCGGTCTGGCCATTTTTCTTCTGGCTATCTAGCTTCAGCTGATCAGCCACAGACATGGAGCCAGAATCGTCCGCCCAGACAATCCCAGCAGGTTTAGCAAGCAGGAGCAAGCACACGAAGCAGAGAAGAAACAGTCTTGCTACCGCTGATGTTCCCTTCATCTCTTAGCCCAGTGTTTTCTTGATCGCTTCAAGCACACGATCCGCTTGGAATGGTTTGACGATGAAGTCTTTTGCACCCGCTTGAATCGCATCAATTACCATCGCCTGTTGCCCCATTGCAGAGCACATGATGACGCGTGCGTTTCCATCAATTTTTTTGATTTCCTTCAATGCGGTAATCCCGTCCATTTCTGGCATGGTGATATCCATTGTCACCAAATCTGGGCCCAATTCTTTGTATTTTTCAACAGCTTGCGCACCGTCGCTTGCTTCACCAACAACGATGTAGCCATTCTTGGTCAGAATTTCCTTAATCATCATTCTCATAAATGCAGCATCATCAACGATCAATACTTTGTTCGACATTACGTAATTCCTCCCAAAAAGTAAATGAAATATTCGTTACTGTAGTTTTTGAACACGATCCCATTGACTGATAATATCCGTCACGCGTACACCAAAGTTTTCGTCGATTACGACAACTTCGCCTTTGGCAACCAGCTTGTTGTTCACCAAGATGTCAACAGGCTCGCCCGCCAGCTTGTCCAGCTGAATAATAGAACCGGCGGATAGCTCCAAGATGTCCTTGATTACTTTTTTCGTACGTCCCAGCTCAACCGTCACCTGAAGCGGAATATCAAGCAACAGGTTCAAATTCTGGTCATCGATCGAAGGCACGCTCCCCATTCCAAAAGCGGAGAATTGGGCAGGTTTTACGCTCGCTGACGGCTGAGGCGTCGCACCCAGTCCTCCGAAATGCTGCGGTGCGGGCGGAGCCGCAGGCGGCTGTTGGTATTGCGGAGGATATGGATAGGGCGGATACGGGTATGGCGGATACCCCGGTGGCGGCTGCATTTGATATTGCTGCGCATACGGGTCCATCTGCGGCTGTCCATACATCGGTGGCTGCATGCCTGGTTGCTGCATCGCAGGAGGCTGCACAGGTGGCTGCTGCGAAACAGGCGGTCTTACCGCTTCAGCCGTAGCTGCAACCGGAGCTAAATTGTCCCACGCAGGCTCTGGCGACGGTGTCGGAGCCGATATGGCCGGTTCCGGTGTGGCTGCAGGCTCTGCTGCCGAAGCTCCTCCCATCAGCATGTCGAGCATCTGTTTCGCAAATGGTACTGGCAATAATTGCATGATGGACGAATCAATCAATTCGCCGTGTTCCCCTACCATTAAACGGAACGATATTTTGACAAGAAAGTCAACATCCGGAATGTTATTTTTTCCTTCTGGTTGTGACAAATCCCAAATATCGATGCCTGGCGGTGAAATGTTTACCAATTTATTGAAAATCGTGGACATTGAGGTTGCGGCAGAACCCATCATTTGGTTCATCGCTTCCTGTACGGCACTCACATGCATCTCGGATAGATCCGTAGTCGCTGGACGTCCGTCGCCACCCATCATCAAGTCGGCGATGATAGCCGCATCATCGACACGGATGACCAGCAGGTTGATGCCTTGAAAACCGTCTGTATACTCAACGTGCACCGCGACATGGGGACGTGGAAATTCATCTTCTAGCGTGCTTCGCTTAATTATTGATACCGTCGGTGTCGTGATGTCTACTTTTTGTCCCAACAACGTGGATAAAGCGGTCGCCGCACTTCCAAATGAGATATTGCCAATCTCGCCAAGCGCATCCTGTTCAAAAGCGGTCAGGAATTCAGTGATGTCAGTGTCATCGTTGTTATTTTCCGGTTCTTCCTCATCGCCCACCAGATTGTTGGCGCGAAGAAGGGCATCTATCTCTTCTTGAGATAACATATCTCTACTCATAGGTCTCCTCCTCTTTTTCGAGGACTTCGTCGATCTGAACGGCTATGCGGCCTTTTGCCGTACCAGGTTGACCTCGAAACTTAATGCGTTCGCCAACTTTGATGCTCAGTTTACTGTCGATTACCTGATCCAATTGAATCACATCGCCTTTGGAAAGACTCAAGAACTCACCTACATTGATCGTCGCCGTACCGAGTTCAGCCACGATCGGCAACTTGGCTGTCTTGATTTTTTCTTGAAGGACAATTTCCTCTCGCTCATCACGCGAGCGTCGCTGCGTTGAGAACCAATACTGTCCGGACAATTTCGGCATGATCGGCTCCAATACGACGTGCGGCAAGCAGATGTTGATCATCCCTGTCGTATCACCTATTTTGGTGCTGAGCGAGATAACCGCCACAATTTCATTGGGCGAAACGATCTGCATAAACTGCGGATTCATCTCCAGCACTTCCAAATAAGGATCGATGTCGATGATTTGCTTCCACGCCTCATGGAAGCTATCCAGCGCTTTGCTGAACACGCGTTCCATCACGGTATTTTCGATCTCAGTGAGCGCGCCCATCTTTTCCGGGATCGCCCCTTGTCCACCCAGCAATCGGTCTAGCATGGCATAAGCGATATTGGGATTGACCTCCATTACCATTCGCCCTTCCAAAGGAGGAGCTTCAAAGATATTTAGGATCGTCATCTTAGGGATTGAGCGAATAAATTCTTCATATGGCAACTGATCGACAGAGGCGACAGTGATTTGAACAAAGGTTCGCAGCTGAGCTGAAAAATACGTGGTCAAAAGCCTGGCGTAGTTTTCATGAATTCGCGTTAATCCGCGTATCTGGTCTTTTGAGAACCGCAGAGCACGTTTAAAATCGTAGACTTTTACTTTTTTCTCGCTATCTTCCTTTTTCAGCTCGTTGGCATCCATCTCTCCAGACGAGAGCGCGGCCAACAGCGCATCTATCTCACTTTGTGAGAGAACCTCGGCCATCCTGATCACCTCCCTAGCTATGTATATTCCTAGTACACGTTATGAAAAGAGGCTCTTAGTCGTAATGACCTGAACGATTTTACCGTCCTGCATGATGGCGCTGATCTCATTCATAATCTTCGCTTCCAGCTTATTCAAGCCTTCCGTTCCTCTGAGTTCATCGCGTTTCAGTCCTGCCAGCGTCTTGATGATAATCTGATTCACCTGTGGCATGCGTTTTGTCAGCTCTTCCTTACCCTTGCTGCTGTCAGCGGTGATGCTGAACCGCGCCACAATGTAGTCATTCGAGAGCAGGTTGGTGGTGATTTCGCCGGAATCTACGGTATATTCCACCATTTCATCGGCGGTCAACGGCTTCACTTCTTCATGTCCTGCTGCTGCAGATTGTGCAGAAGGTGAAAAGTAGAACTGCCACAACACAAACGTCACCGCACCAATCAAGGTAATGGAAATAATGATAATTAAGGCCATGTTAAACAGCTTGTTTTGAAACATCGTAAGCCTCCTGCTATACTATAGAGTCGTCGTCTTCAGGACGTGGAATAACGGTCGCCGAGTTGGCTTTTTGGTAAAATGCGGTGATTTGTTCAGCAATGGCTTTTGCTGGTTCCTTTACCAAAAGCTTTTTCCCGTTCAATAGCGTGATGACCGTATCAGGAGTTGCTTCAACGACTTCTATATGGGTGATATTGAGAAAGAATTTTCCTCCGCTCAATCGAGTTAATTCGATCATCTGACCAACCCTTTCACATGAGGAAGTGGGAGGGCCCAAGGCCCCGCCCTGCTTCCTTTATTTTACCTTACGATCTAGCGTTTCAGGTTGATCAACTCTTCCAATACTGTGTCAGAAGTGGTAATAATGCGGGAGTTCGCTTGGAAACCGCGCTGAGCCACGATCATTTCCGTAAATTCCTCTGACAAGTCGACGTTTGACATTTCCAGAACGCCAGAAACGATCGAAGAGTTGAAGCCTTCATCGGTCGGAGCGCCCAGCTGTACGGCCGTCTCTCCACCTGCATTCGCATTTGGTGTCATTTCATACAGGGAGTTGCCAAGCTTCTTCAGACCGGATGCGTTGTCTACCTTCGCCACGCCAATAAAGCCGAGCGAGGTTGTTGCGCCTTGTGCATCCGTCGCATTGATGCTGCCGTCTTTTCCGATGGAATACGACACATACGTGTTGCGGTCGATTTGGACCGGCTCTCCGCCGCTTGTCAGCACGTTCATCCCTTGGGAGTTAACCAAGAATCCGTTCCCGTCTCGGGTAAAGTTACCAGCGCGCGTCAGGTACTGCGTTGTGCCGCCATCCGGTGTTACGACGAAGAAGGTGTCTCCTTCAATCGCGAGGTCAGATGTCAGATTTGTGGTCATTGGGCTACCAGGCGAGTGCACGACGTCGATCGATGCGGTTGTGGCACCAAGGCCGACTTGTCTAGCGTTAATTCCGCCGAGACCGCCTTCTGTACCCGCAGATGCGCCAGCGACGTTTTGGCTCAAAATATCTTGAAACATGACGCGGCTCTTCTTGAAACCGACTGTATTCACGTTTGCGATATTGTTGCCGATTACGTCCAGTTTTGTTTGAAAGCCACGCATACCAGAAACCCCAGAATACATTGAACGAAGCATTCAACAATCCCCCTAAAGTTGTGTAGTTCCGATTGCCTCAGTCAGTCGGCAATCGCTGGGCTTCCTCGATCGAGGGCCAGCCCCCATCCCTTACGTTTGCTTATACGAAAATGGCACTGTCAATGTTGGTAAACACATTGTCCTTCAGTTGGCCTTGCTCAACGGCAGTGATCACTTTCCGATTGACGATGCTGACGACGAACGCCACATTGTCCATCATGATCAGTGATTCCTTAGCGCCTTTTCCCGCTGCTTTTGTCACAGCGCCCTCCAGCTTCGCGAGGCGAGCGGCATCTAGCTCAATTCCCCGCTCCCGCATTCTTACGGAAGCATGCTGGCTAAAACTGAGCGGCTGTGCTGGCTTTTGCGATGTGCCAGGCAGCGAATCCTGCAGCCATTGCTCAAATGGCTTTTTGGTCGGCGCAGGTGCCATCTGCTTTGCTGGAAATCGTGTTTGGGATGGATAGAACGATTGACCGACGCGAAATTGTTCACTCATGACGGTTACATCCCTCCAACCCGTTACACGGAATATTCCACTTTTGCTTGCTTCGAGGCTAGCCAGCTATCTGCACCACTAGACTCTGTCAATGCGTCAATGTTAAATTCAGCATCGTCCTCATTGGATTGCTTTTTCTGCTCTCCCTGGCGATTCTGCTGGCTTCCACGCTGTTCCTGGAACCCGAATTGCGCTTGCTGGGAAGGCTGCTGCTGCGTCACTTCCAAACGGTCGACCTGCAGACCCAATTGAGTCAAAGCTGCGCGTAATTGTGGCAATTGATTGTCCAACAATTCCTTGCCCGCATGCGTATCAGCAGCGAATTGTGCGGTGATTACATGATTGTTCGCAGTAATTTTCACATCAACTTGGCCGAGTGCTTGCGGATGCAACGTTATTTTCGCTTCAGACATTCCGTTCGCACCCACGATTTTCATTTGCTTCACGAACAAATTCGCAACATCTTTTGGTAAATGCTCCGAACGAACCAGCTCACCGCTCGATTGTGCGGTCGGTGCGTTTGTCTGCTGCGCATTCGGCTGCAGAGCTGTTTGCAGACTACCCGCAAATGAGTTGCTGTTCGTCTGTACATCATCTGACGACGCATTGGTCAGTTCAGCGACGTTTTGCAACGCAGCTTGCAGCAATTGATCCAGTTGTTTTTGCGGCTGTTCCGGACGGATTGCCAAGCCTGGCTGATATTTTGCCAATGCCACCTGAACTTGGTGTGGCAACAAATTAGCCTGTATGGCTGGCTGGAATTGGTTTACCGGCGAATAACGCATGTCCCGTGGATTTCCACCAACCGTTTTCTTGGTTGTGGTGAACGATACTTCAGGGTCATTTGCAACGCCTTCCGGTTGAACCACTTGTTGAACGTCTACCCCGTATTTCGCCAAAATTGCGACCGCCTGTTGTACAGCTTGCTTTACTTGAGGCTGTTGGTCTGGCGATTGTGAACGGGCCAAGGATTCCAACAAGTCAGCCATCTGACCGGCACTCTGATCATCCATCCCCTGTTGGACAAAAGCTGCGACCAAAGCTTGCTTGACATTTGGCTGCAGACTGACTGCCAACTGACCTTGATCCGGCGACTCCGTCTGTGTCACTTGGCTTGCCTGATCAATAGCTTGTTGTGGAAACATGTTGACTGTTCCGCTTTGCAAGAGTTGATCAAGCATAGCGAGCAGGTCACCTACATCATCACCTTTGTCATCTTGCTCAGCAGTCTGAGGAATAAGTGAATCCACCGTTTGCGTCTGGATGTTGGATAGAAGGCCAGTTAGCTCACTAGCCAACAAGTTGCCAAAACCGGCTTGCTGCTCTGGCATCGCCGCATTCTTCCCACCGCCAAGCCCGGTCGCTGCTTGTGCGTCAGCGGTCGTAAACGTAGAAACCGTATTGCTTACGTTCATTGCGTCACCTCCTGCTTTTGAAAAAATTGTTGCTATGTAATCGACAGCCTTTGGGGCTATCGGAGCAACTCGCTGGTAATGCGAGCAGCCAGTGTGGTGTTTTTCTCACCAATTGCGGCCAACACTTGCGCGCGCTTGTCATTGGCCATGCCTGCCATAATGGAAATCGCACGCTTTTGGTTGGTTGTCATCAGCGCGGTTATGATATCTGCAGCGCGGGCTGCCGGCATTTGCGAAAACGAATTGACGAGATTGTCCATACTAGTCGAATCTTGCCTTGTCTCGCTCAGTGCCTTGGTGAGTACCTGCACGCGCTGTTGGAGCGCCGCGATGTCATCATCTTTGCTAATCGTCGTATCCTTCAGCAAAATCGAAATGTCAGCCGCTTTTTTCGGATCCATTTTCGCCAAGAGGTCTGCACGCTGCTCGGGTTTCATTGCGGCAAGCACCGTAACGGCCTCTTCCACCGAAAGATTTTCAACGATCGCCGCAGCGTTTTTCGGCGACATGCTTGTATAAATTTTGGATAAATCCTGGAATTGCTTCTGCCGTTCTGCGGCATCCGTTTTTTTGTCTTCCATCATCTTTTGCAAATCCTGCACCTGTTTTTGCAGGCTTTGGATCGTGGCGTCCTTTTGGGCCGACTCCCCTTGCATTTGCGAGAGCTGCTGCTTGCTTTTGTTCAAATCAGTTTGAGTCGTAACCAATTGGTTCTGCACGTTTTGCTTTTTTGCCGCATCCGGGTCAGCTTCCTGCGGTACATCCGGGACAATTTTTTCAATGTAGGGAATGGTATTCGCCCAGCCTAACACTTTTCCCACTACATTCACGCCCAAGAAGCTTAGCAGAACACCGCCCAGGATACTCGCAAACAAGGCCGGGATGATGATCATATAAAAAATCCATTCCCACTTGCTATACGATTTCTCTTCCTGGGTTTCTTCCATGATGAACCTCCTACCGGCTATCTGCGAACGTACTGAACGAGGCCGATCTCATCCAATATCTGTTGCTCCCGATATTTTGCTGCCTCGTCGTATTTGAGGCGTTCTTTTTCTTTGAGTTTGCTCCACAGTTGGTTTTCCTGCATTTTGGACGTCATCGTCCGCTTGCAGCTCTCCACGTTTCGGTCGCACGCAGAGATAGTGTCAACCTGCTGCACGATCGCCTTGTCGATCGCCAGGCGGAATTGATTCATTTCAATCAGCTTGGCTGCTGTGCACGCTTGCTCCTGCAGCTTGTGCAGCGTATCGGTCAGCTGATCCCTACGATGATGCAGATGAACCAGCTTCTCTTCTTCTTCGGTCTTTTTTTGAACGGACTTGCCGAAAGCCCATTCGGCCTGCTCCTGTTCCTTTTCCTTTAAATCGAGAATCTTCTGGAGATGAAAGCGAAATACCGCCATTAGTTCAGCCCTCCAAAATGAGCGATCAGCGCATTGATGGTTTTCTCCAGCTCTGCCGGTTCATGTGTCCCTTGAGCCGTGAAGCCGGTAATCACATCCCGAAAACGAATGGCCGCATCGATGTCGCGATTGCTGCCTTGCTTATAGGCACCGATGTTGATCAGGTCTTCCGCTTCTTTATATGTAGCCATATGCCGCTTCAGCGTACGTGCCGCATCGAGATGCTGATGCGTGCAAATTTCGTTCATGACACGACTTACGCTTTGTAGAACATCAATTGCCGGGAAATGCCCTTTTTGGGCGATTTTCCGATCCAGCACAATGTGACCGTCCAAAATCCCCCGCACCGCATCGGCAATCGGATCGTTCATGTCGTCCGAGTCGACAAGCACGGTATAAAAAGCCGTGATGCTTCCTTGGTGGGAGGTCCCTGCACGCTCCAATAAGCGCGGCAGCATGGCAAATACGGAAGGCGTGTACCCTCTCGTTGCCGGCGGCTCGCCAATCGCAAGTCCGACCTCACGCTGTGCCATCGCAAAGCGAGTGACAGAGTCCATCATGAGCATGACGTTCAGCCCGCGGTCGCGAAAATATTCGGCGATGGATGTCGCCAGCATCGCGCCTTTGATACGAATCATGGCAGGCTGGTCAGAGGTAGCCACGACCAGGATGGATCGTTTAAGGCCCTCTTCACCGAGATCGCGCTCGATGAACTCCTTTACCTCGCGTCCACGCTCTCCGATTAATCCGATCACATTGATATCTGCCGATGTGTTTCTTGCGATCATACCCAAGAGTGTACTTTTCCCTACGCCGGAACCGGCAAAAATACCGACACGCTGCCCTTTGCCAACTGTCAACAGACCATCGATGGCCCGAACGCCGACATTTAATTTCTCTTCAATGCGCGGACGGGTCAATGGATTTGGCGGCTGATTCTCCGTCGGATACGACGTCAATCCATAAGGAAGAAACGAACCATCCATCGGTCTTCCAAGACCATCGAGCACATAGCCGAGTATCTCTGGTCCGACCTTGACGGATAGTGGTTTGCCAGTCGCTACCACATCACATCCAGGCCCAACTGCGGTTAACTCGCCAAGCGGCATCAGCAGCACTTTGTGATCACGGAAGCCGACAACCTCAGCCATAATCGGTTCCTGCGCGTTCTGTGGGTATATCAGACAAACCTCACCTAGCTTTGTCTCCGGACCATGTGATTCAATTGTTAGTCCGATGACCTGTGTTACTTTTCCGTTCACTCTAACGGGGTCCATCTGCTCGAGTGCGTATAAGTATTTTTTCAGATCAAGATGGCTCATCTGCTTCACTTCCCCGTGCAATCTCGATCAGTGCTTGTTTTATTTCGGTAAGCTGCGTATCAATGCGCGCATCGATGCTGCCAAGCGGCGTTCGGATCACGCAGCCTTCATCCTTGACGGTATGGTCTGGAAAAATTTGCAGCTCAGCTTGTCCATCGAACAAGGAAGCCAATTGCTGCCTGTACTCGGATAGGAAGGGATAGTTCGCATGATTGACATACAAGGAGATTTCTCCGTGCACACGGGAGCGGCGCAAGTACCTGCCCACGAGCTCTAGCTTCTTCATTTGATCCAATTCCAGTTCATCCCCGATGATTTTCCGAGCAATTTCTGTTGATAAATCTACGAGAAACGGCTCTGCTTCAGCGATGATCGTCCGTTTTTCCGCATAGGCCTTTTCCAACACTTGCTTGGCCATCTGGACGGTTTGCTCTTCCTCTTGAAGCGCTTGCTGCTTCCCTTCGATCAGCCCTTGCTGGTACCCTTCCTGGCGCGCCTGCTGGCGATCTTGTTCGATTTGGACTTCTGCCTGCCTCCGCTGCTCCTGTGTCCATTGCTGAAAATCGGCTTCTGCCTGATTTTTGTTCAACTCTGCCTGTTCGACCGCTTCAGCCAATATCCGCTTTGCCATTTCTTCGGCATCGCGAAGGATGGTTTGCGCTTCGAGTTGAACCTCATTCAAATATTTCTCACTTTCCTGCAACCTTTCTCCAAGATCTTCCGTCTTAAGAGGCAATGAAGCTTTTACAGAAAGGAGAATCTTCTCATCTGAATGCTGATAGCTAGACGCTTTAAAAATCCTAGACAATGATATCATCCCCTCCGCCGCGGGCAATGATAATTTCACCCGCCTCTTCTAAGCGGCGAATTGTAGCGACGATGCGCGACTGCGCCTCTTCGACATCCCGGAGACGTACTGGTCCCATAAATTCCATTTCTTCTTTGAACGTTTCGGCCATGCGCTTGGACATATTTCGGAAGACCGTCTCGCGTACCTCTTCGCTCGCAACTTTGAGCGAGAGCTGCAGGTCTGCGTTCTCGACATCGCGTATAACACGTTGAATCGAGCGATTGTCCAACGATGCGATGTCTTCGAATACGAACATCCGTTTCTTGATCTCTTCCGCAAGCTCGGGGTCTTGGATTTCCAGCGAGTCAAGAATGGTTCGCTCCGTACTGCGGTCTACGCCATTCAGGACGTTGACGATCGCCTCGATACCGCCCGCTTGCGTATAATCTTGCGTAACGGTTGCAGACAGTTTTTGCTCCAAAACCTGTTCGACCTGCGTGATGACTTCCGGCGATGTGCTGTCCATCAAGGCGATGCGCTTCGCAACATCCGCCTGTCGTTCCTGTGGCAGCGAAGAAAGAATGAGAGCAGCCTGCTGAGGCTCCAAATAAGCGAGCACCAGAGCAATCGTTTGGGAGTGCTCGTTCTGTAAAAAGTTCAAAATTTGATTCGGGTCTGCTTTTCTCGCAAAGTCAAACGGTCGTACCTGCAAGTTCGCTGTCAAGCGATTGATAATATCCATCGCTTTCGTTTCGCCCAGCGCTTTTTGCAAGATTTCTTTGGCGTATGTGATCCCGCCCTGGGAGATAACATCTTTGGCTACTGCGATTTGATGAAATTCGGCTAAGATCTTATCTTTTTCCTCGTTATCCACTCTTCTGACATTAGCAATCTCCAATGTCAACTGCTCAATTTCGTCTTCTCGCAAATGTTTGAACACCTGTGCCGAAACTTCCGGCCCAAGCGAGATGAGAAGAATGGCAGCCTTCTGACGGCCTGTCAATTCCTTGGCACCGCGCGCCATAACCTCACTCCCTAATCTTCAGCTAACCAGGTACGGAGCAAGACGACAAACTCGTCCGGCCTACTACGCGCCAGTTTTTCGAGTTGTTTTCGCACAACAACCTCATCGCTATTTTCATCGTATTGTAGATCGGGAACCTCGAAAATTTGAGGTTCTGGAATGTCAGTAAATTCTTCTTGCAATTGCTGCGCTTGCTTGCGACGGCGGAATACCATGAAGCCCACGGCTCCAAGTGCCAGAAGCGCCAAGACACCTGCTCCGATAAGCAAGGAAGGACTTAAGCCTGTCTGCTGTTCGACCACAACTTTACCCGAGAATGTACGTGGGAAGATGGAGATGCGTTGATCGAGTTCATCCTGTGTCAGCGATACACCTTTTTCGCTCAGCGATACTTTTACCACGTTGCGCAACACTTGACGGATGCTATCCATCGTTTGTTGGTCAAGCTGACCGCCCGTTGGAGGTTCTACCCCGACGTTGATCGACAGGTCTACAAGCTTGTACGGGCTTTCCACGATATTGCGTGTAATCCGGTTTACTTCTCGGTTTACGATATCATCTGTTTTTTCATAATTGCTGTTTGAGCCACTTTGACTTGCTCCTGGAAAACTCGGTACATCGTTTTGTCCTGTTCCGGCAGTACCTCCCGGCGGTGTCCCTTGTCCTGAGAATGTTTCCGACAACTTTTTCGCACTGATGACTAAGCCTTCGTTATTGGTCGTATCCGGTGCTGTCACCAGTTTTTCTTCACGCTTCTCATTGGCAAAGTCCATTTTCACGGCTGTTTGCACAATGACTTTATCTCGCCCCATAATGACGCCGAGGAAATTATAAATATCTTTTTGAATATTTGCTTGAACTTCCGCTTTGATTTTCTCTTGCTGCTGATAAGCAGACATCGAGTTGGTTGAATCGTCCGTGTCAGGCAGCTTCAGCAAATTCGAGTATTGGTCGGTAATTGTAATTTGATCGGTTGGCAAGTTCGGTACACTTCGAGAAACAATAAAATATAAGGCCCTTGTCTGTTCGGGTGTTAACTGTTTGCCTGGTTCGATCTGCACGATCACCGATGCCGATGCCTGTTCCTTCGTCTCAGTCACCCACACGTCATCATTCGGCAACGTGAGCATCACTTGTGCGGTCTGTACTCCATCTACCCGCTCAAGCATTTTTTTCAATTCGGCCTGCAGCGCGTCTTTTTTCAGCACATCGAATTGGCGATCAGTGATCCCAAAGGAGCTTGTCCCGGTGAAAATTTGTGTGCTGATTCCCGCCGTGCTCGGAATCCCTTTTGCTGCCAAATCCACGATGACATCCTGCGCATTCACTTGCGGCACTTCAATTCCTGTACCGTTGTTTATGATATGGTAATCTACTTTGCTGGAATCCAGCTCCTGCTTGATCGTTCCGATCTCTTGTTCACTCAGCGGTTGCTTGAATAAAGAAACATAAACCGGTCTCGACGCAATGTATATGTATAGGCCGAGTGAAACGAGCAGAAAGATGACAATCGAGGAAAAAATCAATTTTTGCTTTCTCGTTAAACTATTCCATTTTTCTACAATCTGATTTTTATATTGTAAAAGACGTTCGTTCATGTTTCACCTCGCCAGAGAAAATAACCACGATTCGTTACAACGGCATGCGCATAATTTCTTGATACGATTCAATCACTTTATTGCGCACTTGCGTCGTAAGCTGCAAAAGGATCGTCGCTTTTTGACCGGCAATTGTTACCTGGTGCACATCCTGGACTTGACCAGCAGCAAATTGTTGCGTAAGTTTGTCAGAAGTAACTTGTGCTTCATTAACGTTATCGAGTGCGTTGGACAAGTAGTCACCAAACGATTTTGTTGTTTCAGCAACTGTTGGTGTCTTCGGTGTCGTCAGTTGCATCATGCTGACATTAGATAAGCCGTTGATCTCCATTTTTTACTTTCCCCTATCTCCCATTAATGTCTAGCGCCTTCAGCATCATGCTCTTTGCCGCATTCAAAGCTGTCACGTTCGCTTCATAAGCGCGCGATGCAGAAATCATGTCAACCATTTCCTTCATGGTATCCACGTTAGGAAGAAAGACGTAGCCATCTTTATCAGCATCCGGGTGCTCAGGATTATACACGCGGCGAAATGGTGTGCTGTCTTCACGAATGGCAGTCACACGCACGCCGTTTTCGACTTGGGGCGAAACGGAGCCCATTGCCATCTGCAAAAAATTGTCGAACGATTCATTCGTTTTTGGCGAAAGATCCACCATTTTCCGACGATATGGTTGCCACACGCCGTTTACCATTTGCGCTCTCGTCGACTCTGCATTCGCCAGGTTGGCTGCAATCACATCCAGACGCAAACGGTTTGCGGTTAGGGCAGAAGCACTTGAATCAATTCCTTGAAACATTCCCACTACTTTCTACCTCCCGCCATCTATGACACTCTTCATTTTGACAAAATAACCGTTGGTCATATCCGCCAACCCTCGATAGTAGAGCTGTGTTTTTGCTAACTGGGTTTCTTCATACTCAACATCGACGTTATTCCCGTTATTTTGCATGATCAAACCTGAATTTGAAGTAATCGTCGGCAGCGGAATTGAGCCCGTGTCAGAAAACGGTATGTGGCGTGCATCAGTGCGGTAGGCTGGCAAATTTTCACTATCACCATTCAGTTCCGCTTGCAACATACTTTCAAAAGCTACCTGTTTGCTTTTGTACTGCGGCGTATCCACATTGGCGATATTGTTTTGAATCGTGCGTAGTCTGAGGGAGGAAGCATCCAGCGATCTCTCCATAATCCCCAAAGTCTGATTAAATAACACTCGCAATCCCTCCATTACATAACTACCAGTTCAACAATTGACTCCATAATTCCTGCTAATTCGACAACTCAACACGAATAATCATATCAAAATCATATTTTGTAAAAAAGCCCTATCTTATGGAAGCTCCCAATTTGATTCATAAGCACTATTTCACTATTTTTATATTTTCAACCTACAAATAGTTCCAAATGTAAGGAAATATCATCCAACGAGGAATTCTCTGAATTTTCCCCATACAAAAAAACAGCTTACAGTTGTAAGCTGTTTTTATCGTAGGCTCGTAGTAGTAGTTACCTATACCTAGCTTTAGGAAGTTTTCAGCTTCTCCAGTTCTGGGAGCAGCTTTTCGTTCAAAATTTTGATGAACGTTCCTTTCATCCCAAGGGAGCGGGACTCGATTACGCCTGCGCTTTCCAGCTTGCGCAGCGCGTTTACAATCACAGAACGGGTAATACCGACGCGGTCCGCAATTTTAGAAGCAACGAGCAAACCTTCTTTTCCTTCCAGCTCATCGAAAATGTGTTCAACTGCTTCCAGTTCGCTGTAGGACAAAGAACCGATCGCCATTTGCACAACCGCTTTACTACGCGCTTCTTCCTCAATCGCTTCCGCGCGCTCACGCAAAATTTCCATACCGACAACCGTTGCACCTACTTCAGCCAGGATCAAATCATCCTCAACGAAGCGATTGTTCAGGCGGGCCAAAATCAGGGTACCCAGACGGTCACCACCGCCGATGACAGGAACGATCGTTGTCAATCCGGAGCGGAACACATCTTTCATTTCCACAGGGAACGCTGTATATGGGCTATCGATATCCAGGTTTGCTGACGTTTCTTCTACTTTCAGCAGGTTGTTGTTATATGCTTCTGGGAAACGGCGTTCTTCGACCATTTTGCGAATGCGGTCGTTGTCCACTTCTTGCGCAACTTCATACCCTAACAGTTTCCCTTTGCGGGACAACACATAAATATTTGCATCGATGACGTCGCTCAAGACTTGCGCCATTTCGTTGAAATTGACCGCATGTCCTGCAGATTTTTGCAGCATCCGATTGATTCTTCTTGTCTTAGAAAGCAAATCCATTTTAAAGTCCTCCTGATATTCACTTTTCGCAGTGGTAGTTTTACAAGATGTATTGACTCAAATCACGGTTTTTCACGATGGTTGCCAGCTTTTCCTGCACGTACGCCGGCGTGATCTGCACAACCTCCAGATGGATGTCAGGCGCTTCGAATGATAAATCTTCGAGCAGCTTTTCCAAAATGGTGTGCAACCGTCGTGCCCCGATGTTGTCTGTCGATTGATTCACTTCAGTAGCCAAAACGGCAATCTCGCGGATAGCCTCTGGCGTGAACTCTACCCGGACCCCTTCGGTTTCGAGCAAAGCGACATACTGCTTGATCAGTGCATTTTTGGGCTCCGTCAAAATCCGAACGAAGTCGTCAACTTTGAGGCTGCTCAGCTCCACACGAATCGGGAATCGCCCTTGCAATTCTGGTATGAGATCAGACGGTTTTGCGATATGGAACGCCCCTGCGGCGATGAACAAAATGTAGTCCGTTTTCACTGGACCATATTTGGTCATCACAGTTGAGCCTTCCACGATTGGCAAAATATCGCGCTGCACACCCTCACGTGATACGTCGGGCCCGCGTCCGTCTTTGCCAGCAATCTTGTCGATCTCGTCGATGAAAATGATGCCATGCTGTTCCACCCGATTGATGGATTCTTGAATGACTTCATCCATATCCACCAGTTTTTGCGCTTCTTGCTGAATTAATACCTTTCGCGCTTCTTTAATTCGCAATTTTCGTTTCTTCGTCTTTTTGGGCATGAGGCTACCGAGCATATCCTGCATCTGCATCCCCATTTGCTCCGCCCCCGGAACCTGAAACATATCGAGCATCGATGGTGCCTGATCCTCTACCTCGATCTCTACCATCTGCTCTTCTAACTGGCCAGCTGCCAATTGGAATGCGACTTGTCTGCGCGTTTGTTGAATGTTTGCGTCCTCTGGATCGTTTTGCGTGTTCTGCTGTTGGTTTTGATTGCCAAACAGCATTTCCAGCGGATTTTTGAAATTGCTAGCCTGTTTTTTGGATGGAACCAGCAGATTGACTAGCTCTTCGTTTGCCAGTTTTTCCGCTTTGTCTTGAACGGTCTCCATCTTTTCGTTTTTCACAATACGAATGGCAGATTCGATCAAATCGCGAACCATCGATTCAACATCTCGGCCGACATAGCCGACTTCCGTAAATTTGGTCGCTTCTACCTTTACAAACGGCGCACCTGTCAGCTTGGCAATCCTGCGGGCTATCTCTGTCTTCCCTACGCCAGTTGGTCCAATCATCAAAATGTTTTTCGGCACCACATCTTCTTTAAGTCCTTCGGGAAGCTTGCTGCGTCGATAGCGATTTCGCAGGGCAACGGCGATCGCCTTTTTGGCTTGCGCTTGCCCAACGATATATTTGTCAAGATGTTCGACTATAGATCTGGGAGTTAACTGTTCTAACGCAAGCATTTGACATCCTCCCTTTCGCTTAGCTCTTTATCTCTTCTACCACTAGATTGGAATTCGTAAAGACGCAAATTTCCGCCGCTGTCAGCAATGAAGCCTCTGCTATTTCTCGCGCCGTAAGATGTGGAGCATATTTTTTCAAGGCACGGCCAGCCGAAAGAGCGAAACTGCCTCCCGAGCCGATTGCCAAGATTCCGTCATCCGGTTCGATGATTTCGCCATTTCCCGATATGAGCAACAGATGGGAAGTATTCATGACGATCATCATCGCTTCCAGCTTGTGCAGAATCTTATCACTCCGCCATTCCTTGGCGAGCTCCACCGCTGCGCGCTGCAGGTTGCCGTGATACTCCTCCAGCTTCCCTTCAAACTTTTCAAATAGCGTGATGGCATCGGCCACAGAGCCCGCAAAACCAGCTACAACTTCACCGCGATAGAGCCTGCGCACTTTTTTTGCCCCATGCTTCATAACCATGCTGTTCGCGAACGTAACTTGACCGTCTCCCGCCATCGCCCCAGCACCTTGATGATGAATTGCAAAAATTGTTGTCGCATGAAATTGTTCCATCGTCCTTCACCTCCCGTGTTTCTCTGCCCGTGGATGAGCAGAATCGTACACTTCACGAAGCCGTTCTTTGGTCACATGTGTATAAATTTGCGTGGTAGAGATGTTCACGTGTCCAAGCAATTCCTGAACCGTCCGCAAATCCGCCCCTGCATTCAACATATGGGTAGCAAAGGTATGCCGAAACGTGTGCGGTGAAATGCTCAAATGTAAAGCCGTTTCCTCTACGTATTTATCGACGATGCGGCGCACGCTGCGATCTGTGAGCGGTTCTCCGCGATAGTTGAGCAACAGCATACCTGAGTCGGCTTTTCCCGCAAGTAATTGCGGTCGACCGGAAGCAAGGTAATCCCGGATCACTGAAATGGCATAGCTGCCAATCGGAACATACCGCTCCTTCGCTCCTTTTCCAAACACAAGCGCAACGCCCATCGAAAGATTAATCGCCTTTACTTCTAGTGTTACCAGTTCTGACACACGAATTCCACTTGCATACAACAGTTCAAAGATCAATTGGTCCCGCTGCCCGAGCGGTGTCGTGGCATCAGGAGCAGTCAGCAATCGTTCGATCTCTTGCGGATAGAGAAAGGAAGGTAGCTTCTTTTCTACTTTCGGTGTAGATACAGCTTGAAACGGATTCTGCGTCACAACCCCTTCGCGCATCAGAAAGCGATAAAAGCTCCGCAAACTAGACAATTTCCGGGCGATACTCCGGCGCTTCAACCCTTGACCTGCCAAGCGGGCCAAAAAAGAGCGCCCGTGCAAAGAAGAAACAGCAGCCAATGAGTTGATTTGGTGCTGTTCCATAAATGCAACAAATTCATGTATATCTGCAACGTAGTTGTTGATGGTATGAAGCGAGGCGTTTTTTTCCACCCTCAAGTAATCCGTGTAAGCATCGACTTCCCGTGAAAATTGAGCAGAGTTCATTTCTGAAGCACTCCCCCCAAAAGCACCTTTATAGTACCACAAGCAAATTTAGATATTCAACCAATTGTGTGTCGTTTTTGTGTAAAATTCTGAATTGTATTCAACGCACGTTCTGCGATTCGCTCGTTTTTTTCTTTTTTGTTGCGGATTCGTTGAGGCAAATCGGGCAACAGACCAAAGTTCGCGTTCATCGGTTGAAAATGCTTGGCTGCCGTCGTGGTGATGTAATGAGCCATGCTACCCATCACCGTTTCTTGCGGTAGTACCATAAGCTCTTCACCCTTCACCAACCGCGCTGCATTCAACCCTGCCAAAAGTCCGGAAGCGGCTGATTCCACATAGCCTTCCACACCTGTCATTTGCCCCGCAAAAAACAGGTCGTCGCGCTCGCGATATTGATAGGTTGAACGCAAAAGCTTCGGTGAGTTGATGAACGTATTGCGATGCATGACGCCATAGCGGATAATCTCGCAATTTTCCAGACCAGGAATCATCGAAAAGACTCGTTTTTGATCCGGCCACTTCAGATGCGTTTGGAAACCTACCATATTATAAAGCGTTGCAGCGCTGTTGTCCTGTCTCAGCTGGATAACGGCATACGGCTGCTTCCCGGTGTTCGGATCAATAAGTCCTACCGGCTTAAGCGGTCCGAATAACATGGTCTGACGGCCTCTATTTGCCATCACTTCAATCGGCATGCAACCTTCAAAGAAAATTTCTTTCTCAAACTCTTTCAGCGGTACCGTCTCCGCCGTAATCAACGCCTCATAGAATCGATTGAACTCTTCCTCTGACATTGGACAGTTGAGATAAGCCGCCTCACCTTTATCGTAACGAGAAGCTACGAAGACTTTGTTCATGTCGATCGAATCTTTTTCAATGATTGGCGCCGCCGCATCATAGAAATACAGGTACTCTTCACCGGTCAGTTCTTTCAACTTAGAAGACAGTGCCGGAGAAGTGAGTGGACCGCTCGCAATCACGGTCGGCCCTTCCGGCAACTCGGTGATTTCATCAGTAATGACTTCGATGAGCGGATGGTTACGCACCGCTTCCGTGACATAATCGGCAAATTCATGCCGGTCAACTGCAAGTGCGCCACCTGCCGGAACTGCACAGCGATCCGCTGCTTCGATAATGACGGATCCGAGTCTTCTCATTTCTTCCTTTAATACGCCTACCGCATTGGTTAGCGAATTGGCGCGAAGTGAATTGCTGCAGACCAATTCTGCGAATTTTTCCGTATGGTGCGCAGGTGTTTGCACTTTCGGGCGCATTTCGTACAGCTTGACAGGAACGCCAGCCTGGGCAATTTGCCAGGCTGCCTCACTTCCCGCCAATCCAGCGCCAACTACAGTTACATAAGATTTTGTCATGCTGACTTCCTCCACTGCTTTAGTATCTCGGTCCCGATCAGGTGTCTGCTTCCTCCATGTAGTCACAGCTCGTGCACACGACGCTGACCCCTTGTTTTTTCCGTTTTTTCTCGACCATCAAGCTGTTGCACTTTGGACATGGCCGTGATATCGGTTTGTCCCATGACACGTATTCACATTCCGGATAGCGGTTGCAGCCGTAAAACACCCGGCTCTTTTTGCTTTTCCGTTCGATGATGGAACCTTCGTGACAAGAAGGACAGGTCACGCCAATTTCTTTGACGATTGGTTTTGTATTGCGGCAATCCGGGAAGCCGGAGCAAGCGAGGAACTTGCCAAAGCGGCCAAGCTTATAAACCATAACGCTGCCGCACAGTTCACAAACCTCGTCCGATTCTTCGTCTTTTAGCTCGACTTCTTTCATCTCTTCTTCTGCCACTGTAACGCGTTTGGCAAAGTCACCATAAAATTCATCAAGCACTTTGATCCAATTGATTACTCCATCCTCAATGTGGTCGAGCTCCGACTCCATTTGGGAGGTAAATTCTACGTCGAGTATTTCAGGGAAAAACTCCTCAACCAACGAGATGACGATTTCTCCAAGTTCAGTCGGCACAAACCGTTTCTCATCAAGCGCTACATAACCGCGCTTCTGAATTGTCTCAAGTGTAGGCGAATAGGTGGATGGACGTCCGATTCCGTTTTCCTCCAGCGTTTTGACAAGCCGCGCCTCTGTATAACGTGGTGGAGGCTGAGTGAAATGCTGGTTCGGTTCGATATTTTCCTCCTGCACCTCGCGCCCTTCTTCAATCGGAGGCAAAAATTTTTCATCCTCATTGCCGCCGTCATCGTTGCCTTCCACATAGACTTTCATGAATCCAGGGAATTTAATCTTTGAACCGGTCGCTCGGAAGATCACCTGGTTAACCTCGATGTCCACGCTCATCGTATCGAGAACGGCAGAAGACATTTGACTGGCAACAAAGCGTTCCCAGATCAATCGGTATAGACGCAGCTGGTCCCTACCCAAAAAGGCTTTCATCTCTTCAGGCGTTCTCAATACCGAAGTAGGCCGAATCGCTTCATGCGCATCCTGAGCCCCTTCGCTTTTGCCGTGAACTCGCGCTTCTTCCGGAGAGTAGGTCGGTCCATACGTGGAGACGATAAATTCTTTTGCCTCATTTTGCGCAGTCTGGGAGATGCGGGTTGAGTCAGTACGCATGTATGTAATCAAACCGACAGTACCTTCTTTACCCAAGTCGATCCCTTCATACAATTGCTGTGCCAACATCATCGTTTTTGCAGTGCGGAAATTAAGCTTTCGGGCCGCTTCCTGCTGAAGCGAGCTGGTGGTGAATGGCGGTGCAGGATTCCGTTTGCGTTCCTTCTTGGTAACCTTTTTCACGATGTACGATTTGTCTTTGATCCGAGCGAGCACTTCCTGTACTTCCTGTTCAGAATGCAGCTCTACTTTTTCACCATCGTAGCCATAAAAGCGCGCCTCAAACGGCTTTCCTTCATACAGCATCGTATTCGTGATCGTCCAATACTCTTCAGGGATAAATGCATTGATTTCTTTTTCCCTGTCGATAATCATTTTGACCGTTACCGATTGGACGCGTCCAGCACTAAGACCTTTGCGAACTTTTTTCCACAGAATCGGGCTGATATTATAACCAACAAGCCGGTCGAGAATACGCCGTGCCTGTTGGGCATTCACCAAGTCCATATTGATATGGCGCGGATGTTTGAATGCATCCTTAATCGCTTCCTTGGTAATTTCATTGAACACGACGCGAAGCGGCTGGCTTGTATCCAATCCCAGATATTGCGCCAGATGCCATGCGATTGCTTCTCCTTCGCGATCCGGGTCGGCTGCGAGATATATTTTCTTCACTTTTTTCGCAGCATCCTTTAAAACCTTCAGTACATCTCCCTTGCCGCGAATCGTGATGTATTTCGGTTCAAATCCCTTCTCTACATCTACACCCATCTGACTTTTGGGGAGATCTCTAACATGGCCCATCGAAGCTTTTACAATATATTTTCCACCGAGGTATTTTCCAATTGTTTTTGCCTTCGCCGGGGACTCGACGATCACTAGCGCATCTGCCAATTCCTTCCTCCCCCTTCAGGTATAGAATCTCCCCTATTATTCAATAAGCAAGTTGCATTTGTCAAACATTTGGCAGGATAAGCTCTTGATTTTTAGTTTTTGACATAAAAACCGCCCGGCAAACTATGGATCAGACCCTTTGTCTCAAGCATCAGTAGATGCTTGTTGAGCATGCGGTTTACTTCAGCCGGCACCATGTCCGCGAGCTGGTTATGATGGAGCGGCTCGTGCGTGAGCAATGCCAATACTTCCCGCTCTTCATCATTTACCTTTGGTTTTTCGCGCAATGATATGTGTGCACTTGTGGCAAGCTGTCCGATCCACTCTTCCGCCAAATCAGCTGCATTTGTTACTAGCTTTGCTCCCTGTTTTATCAAATTATGCGGACCTGCGCTCATTTCCGAAAAAATCGGTCCCGGCACCGCGAAAACGTCCCTTCCTTGCTCTAATGCGCAGTCGGCCGTGATTAAAGAACCACTTTTTTCCGCTGCTTCCACCACCAAGGTCCCGAGCGAAAGTCCACTGATGATGCGATTTCGTTCAGGAAAAAGCCCCGGTACTGGGCTAGTGCCATACGGATGTTCACTTAGTAGTAAACCTTTTTCCTTGATTTGTGCAAAAAGCCCGGAGTTGGAGCGCGGGTACACGATATCAATTCCGCATCCGAGCACGGCGATCGTCGTTCCTCCCGTTCGAATCGCTGTCTGATGGGCGATTGCATCGATCCCAAGGGCAAGACCGGATACGATTCCTAACCCAAGATTCGACAGTTGTTCTGTCAAAAATTGACAAGACGCTCTTCCGTATGAAGTTGGTTTTCGAGCACCGACGACAGCAACCAACGGCTTTTGCAGTAAGGACAACTCACCAGCATAAAACAACAGCATCGGTGGGTCTGGGATTTCGCGCAAACTCTCCGGAAACTCTGGATCTAGGATGCAGATGAAGCGTTGCCCCGCCATGACGCGTCTTTGTTTCTCCCATTCGATTTGCTCGGGGACCAGTTGTGAGAGAATAGCCGCACCTATTGTTGGCGAGATTTGTAGCTCACGGCTCAATTCTTCTTGATCAAGCTGTCTTATTACGGAAAAACATCCATACCGTTCAAACAGACGCTGCAGCATCCGTCTTCCCACACCTTTTCTTATCCGTAACGAATAAAGCCAATCTCGTTCTAGCAGACTCTCTTTCACTCCGTGCTCCCCCTCCTTTTTCTCTATATTATAGGAAGAGACAGAAGCATTCGCAAAAATATGAATCTTGTTTCACCTTTTGAGCGTAAAAAAAGAAGACGGCACAGCCGTCTCCCTTTTAAAAAGCATATTACTTGCTCATTACTTTTTCCAGCAAGCCTTTTTCTTTCAATACTTCTACCAGCGTTTCGCCGATCACAGCAGGTGTTTTCGCTACGCGAACACCGCAGGATTCGAGCTTCGCGATTTTTTCAGCTGCTGTACCTTTACCGCCGGAGATGATCGCACCAGCATGGCCCATGCGTTTTCCTGGAGGTGCAGTTTGACCGCCGATGAAGCCGATTACTGGCTTTTTCATGTTAGCAGCGATCCATTCTGCCGCTTCTTCTTCCGCTGTACCGCCGATTTCACCGATCATGATTACTGCTTCTGTGTCTGGATCTTCGTTGAACAGGCTCAGTACATCGATGAAGTTGGTACCGTTTACAGGGTCTCCACCGATACCGACTGCAGTGGATTGACCAATGCCACGAGTAGATGTTTGGTGTACTGCTTCGTACGTGAGGGTACCGGAGCGGGAAACGATGCCCACTTTACCTGGTGTGTGGATGTAGCCAGGCATGATACCGATTTTGCATTCGCCTGGAGTAATAACGCCTGGGCAGTTTGGACCGATCAGACGAGTCTTTTTGCCTTCCATGTAGCGTTTCACTTTGATCATGTCGATTACTGGAATACCTTCTGTGATGCAGATCACGAGATCCAACTCAGCGTCAACTGCTTCCATGATCGCATCAGCAGCGAATGGAGGAGCGACATAAATAACAGACGCGTTTGCACCTGTAGCAGCTACAGCTTCAGCAACGGTGTTGAAAACTGGAATGCCTTCAACCTCAGTGCCACCTTTACCTGGTGTTACACCGCCAACCATTTGTGTACCGTATTCGAGGGCACCTTTCGCATGGAACAGACCAGTAGCACCAGTAATCCCTTGCGTAATTACTTTTGTATTTTTATTAACGAGGATACTCATCGCGTATAGTTCCCACCTTTTCTTACGTATCGGTTCATAAGAAAAACTTCTCGCCAAAGACATTGCCTGTGAGCAAGCCCCTTGCAGACAAAGGTTTTTCTTCTGGTCCAACCAAGTCAGCGCGTCATTGCGCATGCACTTTTTGGAACGATGAAAATGCTTACTTCACGAGAGCAACGATTTTCTCGGCACCATCAGCCATGGATTCAGCAGCTACGATGTTCAAGCCGGATTCGTTGAGGATCTTTTTGCCCAGCTCAACATTCGTACCTTCCAGACGAACTACCAGCGGACGATCCAATTTTACTTGTTTCGCTGCACCTACAACACCGTTTGCAATGATGTCGCACTTCATGATACCGCCGAAGATGTTAACAAAGATACCTTTTACTTTTTCATCGGACAAGATGATTTTGAAGGCTTCTGTTACTTTCTCTTCAGTCGCTCCGCCCCCTACATCGAGGAAGTTCGCAGGTTCGCCGCCGTAGAAGTTTACGATATCCATAGTCGCCATTGCGAGACCTGCACCGTTAACCATGCAGCCGATGTTACCATCAAGCGCGATGTAGGACAGATCGAATTTGGAAGCCTCGATTTCTTTCGGATCTTCTTCTTCCAGGTCGCGCAATGCCACGATGTCAGGATGACGGAACAGTGCGTTGCTGTCGAAGTTCAGTTTGGCATCCAGCGCCATAACTTCACCGTCGCCAGTTACAACCAATGGGTTGATTTCAGCGATAGAGCAATCTTTATCTGCGAATGCTTGGTACAAGCTCATCATGAATTTAACCGCTTTGTTCACCAATGCGTTCGGAATGTTGATCGCATAAGCAAGGCGGCGAGCTTGGAACATATTCAGACCTGTTACTGGATCGATAACTTCTTTGAAGATTTTTTCTGGGCTATGTTCAGCCACTTCTTCGATTTCAGTACCGCCCTCTTCGGACGCCATCATCGTAATGCGGCCAGTTGCACGGTCAACAACCAGACCTACGTAGTATTCTTTCTTGATATCGCAGCCTTGCTCGATCAAGAGGCGTTTTACTTCTTTACCTTCTGGGCCAGTTTGATGTGTAACCAGCACTTTGCCCAGGATTTGTTCCGCATATGTACGAACTTCATCCAGGTTTTTCGCAACTTTAACGCCGCCAGCTTTACCACGGCCACCTGCGTGGATTTGCGCTTTTACGACGCAAACAGAAGTTCCCAATGTTTTTGCTGCTTCAACTGCTTCTTCAACAGTGAACGCTACGCGCCCATCAGGAACTTTCACACCGTACTGTCTCAGTATCTCTTTACCTTGATACTCATGAATGTTCATTCTCCATCCTCCTATGTCAGATCGTAGAGCAGATCAGCAGTGCTCTGACTCAGTGAGAAGGTTTTCCAAGTTCTCCCCTGTGTCAAAATCCTGCCACAAATCTGTACAACAAGACTATATTACGACATAATCTGCAAATATGGTAGTCCATTTCACTTCTAAAAATCTCGTTTCCTATATCCTTGCCCATTCTTGCGGTTTCCATGAATCGCATTTATTTGCTGATAATCTGGCGATAATCCCTCAAAAGCTCCTGCAATTTGGATTGTTGGTACATTTTTCCTTCATAGCGAAACGTGTCGCCATAAACGCGGATCGTGTGCTCCGTATTCCCGGTCATCACACGTAAATAATAGGCTGGTGAAGTTGTTGGGGAAGGCGTCGATAAAGGATGGGCACGTTTCAATTCCCGGACGGTTTCATGCAGCAACCCCATATAGCGGCTTGATTCAGCCGGATCATAGGTCAATGTGTCGGACATCCCCTCACCGGTTGGGGCGAGAATGACTTTTGTCGCTTGCAGCAACGGGTCAAACACATCCCGTACTCCCTCTTTTTCCGGTGGGAGCCAGTTCGCGACTGCAGAAAACAAATCCGTGGAAACCGTGTAAAACAAATGTTCTTTACCGAGTGATAAACCGATCAGGCTCGGGGAAAGGAGTCGGGCTGCAATAGCGCGTTCCGGCGTATTGATCACCAGCTGATAGCCTGGATAAAGGGAGTATTGCAATGGTTCTGTGGTTTCAGAAAAGGTTGCGGATGTGAGAAGCTTGTTTATTTTTGCCGTTTCTTCATCGGTCGGAATGTAGTGCTGGTCCAAGTCAGTTGCAGACAGTTCCAGCGTACGAATATGAATTTGTTGGAAGACAACCTCTGCTGTCTCTTTGCGAATCCAATGGTATAAGACGTTCATGGCTTCGCTCCCAGGGCCAATTTCCAACACAAAAGGCGCCGATTGTGAACGGTAGACAATCAGCGTGAAGCGAGCATCGTCTGTTTTCACCTTTTCAAGTTCCTGGGGTAAGAACGCCGCCATTTTTTCGGCGTTTTGCATAAATTCCTTTTTATCCAGGAAAATCTCCTGGCCATCAGTCGTCATAACCGATACTTTATCAATCGTGCCGAACTGCTCTTGGATCTTAGAAGTTGCATGGGAATCGTTGTCTGTCACAGGCTTCGTGGTAACTTCAGAGCAACCCGCAGAAATAGAACATGCCAGTATCGCCAGGAACATTGTCCAAGCATGCAAGCAAGCTCGCATTGAGCGTCCTCCTTTCGTAATTCCCCCTGCTCCCTTTTTCGTGATGCTTTTCTCTGTCTATTTTGCTTTTTACAGCAAACCCAAACGGCGGCTCACTTCCGTACCAAGCTTGCGTTTCACGTAGATTTCACCGATTTGATGCGGATCGCGGACGATGATGGAGCGATTATTCGTCCGAATTGAGACAAATTTTTCGTTGTTTTTGTCCAATCCGCAAATCAGCTCCGATCCTACTTCGACAAAAATGCACGCTACATACTTATCGTCCACTTTTTTGATCGAAATCTTTGGAAAGGGAGCCAACAGCGGCGTTGTTTTGTCTTGAATATACTGGGTAATCGCGAGCATGTATTTGTCTTGATCGCCGTAATGGGCCAACTCCTCATTGATTCCCACAATCGTGTTATCGTCATTAATTCCAAGGTATAAATTGCCGTTGTTGCTGTTCGCAAAGGCGACGACCGCTTTGATGATGGCGCTCTTGGAGTTGAGGAAGTCACGCTTGAATTCAATCATGTCGTTTTCTCCCAGCTGTGTTGCGGTTAGCGGGTCATCGATTTTGCCCAAATAGCGGAAGCGGCTCAGTGCGCCCAGGCGATACACATATTCTTCAAAGATGTCCGCAGGCAAATTGATCTCTTCAATCGCAGCATCGGAATTTTGCCACAGCTTATAGGTTTGCGGGGAGAAGCACATATCGAACAGCACGTTGGTCCCCAGAGACTTGATATTCATACCGATCGCCACTGCATGGACTTGTGTTGGCTGATAGCTTTCCAATCCCTGCATCTCTAAAACACCGCTATGTATCAAAAAATCAAAATAGCGGTTCGGAAGCGAAACGGATGACTTTACCAACCCCCGCGTCTGATCGCCGTAAAGCGGTTTCGTAATGTGATAGAGATCAAAGAAAATCGTATCTTCAGTTGCATGATGAACAATTGCCAAAAAGTAGCATGGATTTCTCATAGCTCTCCCTATCATCGTGTGGAATCGTATTTTGAAAACAAGCCAACTTTGGTGCCAATTTATTTTGCAGCCAGAAAGAATCGCCCTAACGATTCGGGTTCTTTCCGACTGCAAGTTTTTCCATACTTACCAATAGCCGATTACCATCATTCTCCGCAGTAAGCAAATAGTACCATTCGCATTTCCAGTCATACAAGTTTTTCTCTCGTAAAAATCTCGGGATTAGCTCTCTACCTGCGTGATGGTTCGAATTGCCGAGCGACAGAACCAACCCAATGCCGCACCTGTAAAAATAAGAGCGGCCGCTACGTCATACGTTGCCCGGATGCCGAAATGGTCGGAAACATAACTCAACCCGATGGCGGAAAAGCCAAATGTGATATACGCCAAAGCTGCTTGTGCAGACAATACTTTTGGCAGCAAATTCGTCGGGACGACACGTTGGTATAACGTTTGTTTAGCGATTGCTTGCAGTTGATAAACTGGCCCAAACAGAGCGGATATGACAAGAGCCCAAACCGGAACACTGACATAGATGAAGCAAAGTGTCAACAATCCGGTACAGAGCGTCCCGCCGATCACTGTGACGAGAAGTCGTCTATTCAACTGATTGGCGAGCGCGATCACAATCACGCCCCCGGCGATCGTCCCCAGAAAATAGCTCGCGTTGATAAATCCCCACCACTGTTCACCTTGATGCAAAACTTCATTTACATAGACGAGTAGAATGGCAGCCATCCAGACGCCACCCGCGATCCCTTCGAGAAAATCCATCGTTGTCAAAATGCGAATCGGCTTCATCGTCCAAATGTACGACCAGCCTTCTTTCAAGGAGTCACGTATACCTGGTCTATTCTTTTCCTGCGATCGCTCCGATTTTGGCAATCGGATGAAAAAAAGTGAGAGTGCAGAAAGTGAAAACATCGCAAATGTTAGCCATAAAACAGTCGTGCCGCCCAACCAAGCGACGAGGACTCCCCCCATTGCCCAACCAGCCATTTGCACGCTTTGATCGACCGTAGACATAAGGCCATTGGCGCGCATCAGCTGATCTTTCTCAACCAATAGCGGGATCATTGCGTTTCTCGCAGGTGTCGTCCACCCATCAAGCAACGCCATCAAAATAATAAATCCATACAAACCATATAATGGTGAATGCGCGTCGATTTGTGCCGAGTAAACCGTCAACCCCAATAACAAAATGGTCTGCCCAAGCTGAGATGCGATAATGATGGAACGGAGCCGAAATCGATCCAGCAGCAGCGGCGCCAAAATGCCGCTCGTGAATTGTGCCAAGCAACGAAGTGCAGGGAACATCGCTGTATATACAGCAGTACCCGTAATCGTATAGACAAGCGTAATCATCGAGACAATGTAAAAGACATCGCCGATATTAGCCAATGATTGGCCGGCGACGAGAAAACCGAACTGTTTTTTTCCCATGAGGTAATAGCCCCTTACGTTCTCAATTTTGTATTGATTTCGTTATGAGATCGTAAAGGATTCCTACACTGGTTTCGCCTCTTTCGTTCTAATAGTACAATTATTTTGAATCATTTATGATTTAACTATACCAAGCAAATGCGCTTGATTCAATCCTTTCATGCGATGAAAGACTTCAACGGAAAAACAGAGGAGATATTCGCTACCATCGTTACGTGATTGGTAAGCTTATTCGCTTTAGCTGGTATTTCCAGCGGAAACAGTTGAATCGTCTGGAATATTTTACAAAAATGAGCGCAATTTCTTTTGCACCTGATGCCCAGTTTCTTTGCATGATTTGTGTTGACAGGCAGTCGGTCTGTGATGCCGCTGCGATTTTGGAGCAAAAGAAATTGATCTTTTTCTCCTTCTTGGTTGGGCGGAGAGCAGATAGTTGTAAGTGGGAACACAAAGGATACGGTTAGACAATTGGATAAATGCTATAAACCGCAGTACTGTATGAAAATGAAAGGAGCGTACGATGACATGTACGCTCCTATTATATGACTTGTAGGTCGGAAGATTACCAATTGGAATGCGCCACTGATCTTTTCTGATCGGGCGATTATTTTTTTCTTTCCTTATCTTATACGCGGTTGCCACCCATCGAAACGACTCATGTGCACCGAGTCCAAATCGCCAACAAAAAACGATTTGCCATCGGCTGCCCACCCCAAAAATTGGATGTTGTCGATGGTATTGAGAAAGGGTCCTCCATCGAATGGATACACAAATGTTTTGTTCAGTGTTTTGATCACCAACTGCTCATATGCATCTTGCGCATTTGATGTAAACAGATATTTTTCCGCGACATAATTATGGCCGATCGGAGACCAGAATACTTGAATCAAATCACGCTCCAACGATTGTGGATGCTCCCCTGTTGGAGTACTCTTGCCCGTTTGCAGGTCGGTCATAAAACCGTTCCCTTCCTTGACATCAAACCGCAGCTTCATATCGTTGGAATAAGCAGGGAAGCTTTTAAATGAATGCGTATATTTTAGTCCGGTCGGCAAATCCAGCTCTTTAATCGTACCGTTGGCCTTGTACAAAACTTTTTTTGACGTGGGTATCCAATAGATCAACGCTACCGACTGTGTGCTGCTCACCTCACGATCACTGAGGAAAAATTGGTCGTTGACCTTCATTTTGAGCGTATTCATATCCTGCAGATAAAGCTGGTTGCGTTTTTGTGAATCAGGCTCTTTCTTATTTGCTTGAATAAATGTGAGATAATGACCATCAGGTGAGATTGCATAGTCGAGGATCGGTGTGTCAGCAGTCCCAGTTACAAGTAATGTTTTTTGTTTTGTGAGCGGATTAAACCGATACAAACTGCCTTTATCCATGATCAACAATTCGTCCTTGCCCGTAGCCCACTTGGCGAAACCACTTAACTGGCTAAGCTGCTTGGTTTTCGTATCAAATAAATAAGGAACTGTCTGCTCATCTTTCTTGAATCCCTGCTTTTCCGCATATAGAAAACGGCCGCTTGGTGACATGCTTGCTCGGTGCATCGCTTGGAACTGCGCGACGAGCGCTTGCTTTTTTCCATCTATGCCAATCTGATAGATTTTGGTCGGGGGAGCCGTCGTGTTTGTCGCAGCAGGAACTGCTCCAGCTGCGTTTGCTGTATATAATGATAACAGGGAACAAACGGAAGCTGTGAAAAGCACGGTCGCCAGAGCAACACTTTTTATTTTCATCTAATGTCATCCTTTCTGTGCCATATAGACGTCTGAAAGGTTTGAAATGTTACCAAAAAGGGTAAAAAGATCGCATTACAGCGAACTGGCGGTGATTCAAATGTCTCTGATGGCTCCTCGAACCATTGAACGTGAACGCAAGAAAAGCTTGATCAAAGATTTTTCGCAGATGCTTGATCAGTTGCAAAACTCAGACGATCCGAAAGCGGTTGGACTACTGATTACGTACCTGAACTCTCTTTTGCGCGTGAAAGATGTGACTCCACCCTTAAGTGAAATCATTAGCATTCTCAAATGGCAAAAACCAACGTTATTTCATCACGCCCGTCTTACTCTTCCTTCTACCAGCCACCTGACAATGGTTTTTCAGATTGATTTGAATCCTCATGTCGCACTCAAACGTTTGGAACAGTATGTGGAAAAATAAAGGTGCTACGCCACATTAGGCTAGAACCCCGCGATCCAAGGTACGATACCGGATTGCTTCCGCTACATGGTGAGCTTGCAGCTGTTCAGCGTTGTCGAGATCCGCAATGGTACGCGCGACTTTGAGGATTCTATCGTATGCCCGCGCACTTAGTTTCAATGTTTCAAATGCTGCCTGTAGCAATTCTTTCCCGTCTTCATTAAGCTGCGCATGTTTACGCAAATCTTTGCCGTTCATACCGCTATTGAACGGATACGCTGGTCTGCCAGAAAAACGTTTGGTTTGTACCGCTCTTGCGTGTTCTACTCGTTTGCAAATCGTCGCGGACAGCTCTTCCTGACGGCGTTCGCCTAGCAATTCAACGGGAACGCGTGGGACTTCCAGATGAAGGTCGATACGGTCCAACAACGGTCCGGAGATTTTCGAACGGTATTTCATTACCTGTAACGGTGTGCACGTGCACTCCCGCTGATCCGGGGACAAATAAAAGCCGCACGGGCAAGGGTTCATCGATGCGATCAGCAGAAATCGTGCAGGGTACGTATATACTTGTTTGGCCCGTCCAATCGTCACATACCCTGCCTCCAGCGGTTGCCGGAGCACCTCCAGAACGGCTCGTGAAAATTCGGGCATCTCATCAAGAAAAAGAATGCCGTTGTGTGCCAGACTGCACTCTCCTGGCCGTGGAGCGTGCGAACCTCCGCCAGCGAGCGCTGCTGCCGTAATCGTATGGTGGGGTGAACGAAACGGACGCTTTCCGATCAATCCACCGTGGGCGGACAGTTGTCCGGAGATACTGTAGATTTTTGTGACTTCAAAAGCTTCCTCCATGCTGAGGCCAGGCATGACGGATGGCATACAGTTGGCCAGCATTGTTTTGCCAGAGCCCGGTGGACCGATGAGCAGCACATTGTGAAACCCTGCTGCCGCAACCTCTAACCCTCTTTTCACAAAAGCCTGTCCCAGAACTTCACCAAAATCCCCCGCATCCTTCTGCACATTTTGGTCAAGTACCGGGGCATGCGGAAGGATGATTTCTTCCGATTGCTCCTCTTCTTCCAGCCGTTCGTTCTCACTTCCATTTGCATTTGGATGGAGCCAACTGCGCACCGCTTCTTTAAGTGTGCGAACCGGACGTATATTCAGATCGACAAGCCCTGCTTCAGCTTTGTTATGCAGCGGAACGATGGCATGTGTAAATCCGTGCCGACGGGCTTCCAGCAAAATAGGCAGCACGCCTGTTACAGGACGCACACTCCCATCCAAAGCAAGCTCTCCCAAGACAAGCATTTTCACCGGTGTCTCTTTGATCTGTTCGGATGCAGCCAAAATGCCAAGTGCAATGGCCAAATCAAAGCCAGACCCTTCTTTTCGCATATCAGCCGGCGCCAAATTGACCGTGATTCGTTGGATTGGGAATTGGCATTCGTTATTACGTAAAGCGGAGCGGACACGGTCACGCGATTCCTTTACCGCTGATCCGCCCAAACCGACAACGTCGAACTGTGGCAAGCCGTTGGCAATATCAACCTCGACCGTGACGATCAAGCCGTCAATTCCGTGGACGGTGCCTGAAAAGGTGCGTGCATACATGGTAACCTCCCCCTCTTGATTGTAGTGTAGGAAAAGATAGAGGGGTGGTGCAAATAAAGTTAGACTCTTTCTACTGCTCCTCATTCGGGATAGTCATTCGTTTTATCTCTTCAAAAGAAACCGGCGTATAATCCCACAGTTCCACACTCACGTTTATATAGTGGTTGCCTTCATACTTTTGCCCATGGATATGGCCGTGAATGTTAACATAGGGCATATTTTTGTTCATGTACATTGGTTCGTGCGACAGAAAATAAAACCCGCCGTAAACTAAGGGATATTCACTGACTTCATCAAATCCTACATCAAGCCACCATTTCTTCGTTCGTCCCCGGTCGTGGTTCCCCATAATCAAAAACTTGCTCCCGTATAACTGCTGCACAATGTCCCTTGTCTTTTCACGATTCAAAAAGGAGAAGTCGCCGAGATGAAATACTTTGTCTTCCTTGCCTACGACAGCGTTCCAGCGCTCGATCATCTTTGTTGTCATCTCGTCGACATCATGAAACGGCCTGGACTCAAAATCAATGATTTGTTTATGACCAAAATGATGATCCGAAATTACGAAGGTTTTTTGCATGGATTTGCCCTCCATCACTTATTTTCCAACCGCTAGCTCCTCTTACAGGAGGTATCTTAACGAAAAAGTCTACCCGCATGTTACGCGCTATCCCCCATGCTTATACTTAGGATTTCCGATACGACCTCACACTACCGCTTTTCCATTTCCGATATACTTGCATGCCACCGTTGATGATTAGAAGCAAAAAACCGATATTGATCGCATGGTCCGCCAGGTTGAGAATTCCTTTGCCTGACGGGGACAGCAAAAAGTCTGTTACTTGTCCGAACAAAAATCGGTCGATCGCATTCCCGATTGCAGCTCCAACAAGAAACCCTAAGCTGATTTCCAGCAGTGTTCCTTTTTGCTCCATCTGTTTTCGAAAGTAAAATACGCCTGCTACGAACAAAATAGCCGCAACGCCAAACAATCTCGCGTACCCTTGAAACAAGCTATGGGCCATGCCGGCATTTTCGTAATGCGTAAGCTGCATGCCCCAAAAAAGCAGTGTATCACCTTCCGAAATGTTGACGCGGACCAAATATTTTGTCACTTGATCTGCGATGATGACCAATGCTGCGACGATGTAAAACGGCATGCTAGTTCCCCTGCTTTCCACTGTCGTTAATAATGATCGTTTCATCCTTCGTTTTTCCAGAATAATTACCATGTTTTGCTGTATTACTATTTTTCAGAATAGATGCTACCTTAAAAATAGATTTCTTTGGAAATCATCCATCACGAATACACCAGGAGGTACTTATGAAGAAAGTCATAGCCATGAGTTCGGTCCTAGCAGCGAGCTTGCTGTTTTCAGGCATCGCTACTGCCGCTGCGAGCAACCAATACACCATTAAAGCGAATGACACGCTGTGGTTAATCGCCAACAAGTATAACATAAGTCTCTCCAGCCTCATGTCCGCAAATCCGAACGTAACCCCAACCAATTTGATCGTCGGTTCCAGCATTACGATCCCCGCACAGAAAGCCCAAAAGTGGTCCGAGAAAGCGGATGCGATCATTGCAACGGGCATGACGCAGTTGGGAGTACCGTATGTTTTCGGCGGAGACCAACCGGGTGTAGCGTTTGACTGCTCCGGATTCATCCAATACATATTCAATCAAAATGGATATTATTTACCTCACTCGTCTTCCATGCTCAGTGAAATGGGGACTCCCGTCTCGAAATCACAGCTGCGCAAAGGCGATTTGGTATTCTTGAGCGGCACGTATCAGGAAGGTGTATCACACGTAGCGCTTTATTTGGGCGATAACAAAGTCTTGCAAGCCGGCACAAAAGGCGGCGTACGGAATGTGAAAATCAGCACCTTCTTTGGTGATCCGTATTACGATGAGCACTATTGGGGAGCAAAGCGGATCATTACAAACTGATCGCCACTTTTGGTAGTAGTGCGTTCCATTAAAAGGTATAAGCCTCTTTTCTCTAGTCCACCATCCTATAACAACTCAACGGCAGTCTAGACAGTGATTTTTTGTCCTAGGCTGCCTTTTCGTATTATCAGATCATGAGCGATATCCTTCCTATCGTTGCTCTATGACATCCATGAACGGTATATTTTTTTATAAAAATTCGCAACCACGTTGATATGTACATAAATAATATAACCTTTCGATTCTACCGAACGTTATTTCTCCTTCACAGCCGTACGATAACGCCCGTACAAAAATGTGAGCAGCATCAAAACATGATAGTACAAAACAGCGGCAATTGCCCCCAACACAAAGAAGATCAGGTTTTCGCGAATCGCTTCTGTAAGCAACCTGCCTTGGCTGTTGATTAGCAACAAGAGAAATGTGACCAATACCCCTGCGATTAGATAGGCGCAGACGTTAAAAAAATACAAGCCTACTCTGTTTGTTAGGGCTATTCTTCTTTGGAGCATTTCAATCAGAATGGCGCTCGGTATCCCACCCAGTATGTAAACAGGGCCAGCATAAATCAGAAACAGCACCAGCAAGTCAAAAAAGGAAGAATAGAACGAATTCGGGTCGTGTTCTATCATCGGGACATAGCTAACGATGGCGAGTGACAAGCAAAATACAAGGGAAGAAACCAGCGCTGTCGTTACTTTTGCTACCATGTTCTTTCTCCTTTCTGCTATCAATGAGTGATTGTACGCTACATTTTATACGCATGGTCTGCATGTACGGTCTGGTAGTATTCTTCTAAGGTCAGATTTTTCTCTTGCAACACTTGCGCCATGTCTTTCCCGACATAACGAATATGCCATGGTTCGTAAGAATAACCGGTGACTTTTTCCTTGTCTTGAGGATAACGAATAATAAAGCCAAATTTATAAGCGTTTTGTGCCAACCATTTACCTTCTGCGGTCGTTCCAAGCTTTTCCGTCAATTGATTTTTTACCACTGGGCTGGATATGTCGATTGACAACCCCGTTTGATGCTCGCTTTGCCCCGGGATAGCGGAGGTTCGGTTCGCTTCTGCAAATCCCTCTGTTTTGACGTTGCTCGCAAAAATGGCTTCCTGTAAATGATAAGGACGATAACCGGAAACGCCGACCAGCTTGATCTTCTCACTAGCTGCCTGGGCAACCAACGATTCCAGTGCTTCCGCCGCTTCCTTGCGCAGCATTTTCTTTGGACTCTCTCCAGAGAAGGAGAACGGGATGTTGATTTTAACCAGATCACTCGGGATATAGGAAGAAGGAAGTGCGTTTTGCTTGTTAACGAGGACATGTAAATCAGTTGCGGTAGTGTTGTCCATTAGTTTTGCTTGTGGCAATGGCTTTGCAGTTGTTTTTGAACTTGCTATTCCCTGTTTGGTTGCTGATTTTGTAGCTGTGCTGTTCGGTGACATATTCGTTGGGGTATTTGCCGAGTGCTGGGTTGTTTTTTCTGTCTTCGGCATGGTCCCTGTGTTTGGTGTTTGGTGAGGCTTCGTACTGACGGCTTGTTGGGTCCCTTTGTCTAGCGTTGACGTTACCATGACATTTGCAGTACCCGATGTTCCTTTGCTCGCTGATGGTTGTGTTACAGTACCGACCCCTGACTGAGATGCCGTACTTCCCGTCGGTTGTGTTCCGATGTTCGTCTTTATGTCTGAGCCTTTCTTACTTGATTCTGACCCTTCTGGTGTCACTGGTTTCCCCAGGGTAACTGTTGGTTGAGCAAGATTGCTTGGCTGTTCGTCTCCACCTCCATGCTGAGACACATCCTCAGCACACCCTGCAACGATAGGCAGCAACGCCCCGCATATCCCAATTGCTACGACGAATGAACAGCCATTTTTCCATAATCGCATGCTTGACGCCTCCATCGCGACGAAATCGTCCGTTTTTCCCATTTTACCATACATTTCCGCTTCTTCCCTTTCCTGATCGTACTGCTAATTCACAAGTAAAAAGCCACCCCTCCATTCACGGATATAGGTGACCTCTCCTCCTGCAGGCTATGCACGATTATTTTTTTCGCTACTACGCGTAGGCGACAGTAATCACCCCACCAGGATCCGTCTCGGAACAGTGCCGGCAGCAGGTTATCACAGATCTGCTCGAATGCCTGCTCTTTTTGTTCAGGTGTAAAATCGGTGAAGAACGGACCGCTAAACAGTCAATCCAGTGTTTCATTCCTTCATCGCCATCTGCCTGCGGGGTTAGGCGTTCAAAGAGCAGCGCATATTCCACATGGAACCCTTGTTGCTCCAGCAAGCCAGTATATTCTCCAATCGTTGGGAATTACAATGGATTTCGCAATTCCGCTTCCAAGCCACGCTCTTTCAACGATTCAAAAACAGTTTGTGAGACACGCATCGGCCGTTTCATCCAATGGAGTGCGGCATTCGAAAATTCGGCAAAATCTATAAACGTTATTTCACATATAGCTAATACCTATATCAATACACAAAAAAGGAACCTCCTTTCAAAACAGGAGGTCCATCAAAGTGTTGGAGGAGTTCATCGCGTCGAGTACATTACATACTACGCAGCGAGTTCTCGCTCTGATGTAGACGTTTCCCCAGTAGGCACGCCTATTTGTTCGATCCCAATCTTTCTGACGGATTCAGAACGCATTTTGCAGATGCTCGATTTTTGGTGGTTCGGCGTTTTGCAGCAATATCGAGATAACGTCAAACCGCAGAATTTCCCCGTTGCCACCATGCTCCTGCAGGTAGGCAAGAGCAGTTTGGCGGAGCTTTTGCCTCTTTTGCACCGTAATTGCTTCTGTCGGTGTCCCATGCGTCAAACTTCTGCGTGTTTTTACCTCGACAAAAACGAGCGTACTACCTTGGCGGACGATTCTGTCGATTTCCCCATGACGCGTTCGAAAATTGCGCGCGAGTATTTCATAGCCTTGCTCTTGCAAATACGCTTCCGCCATATCTTCACCTGCCTGTCCCAACTGGCTGCGTGAATAGCCCTTCATGTTTTTTTCCCTTGTTTATCCAAACGATAGACAAACGCGAGGATTCCTGCCACGACTTGATACAGTTCAGGTGGAATTTGCTGATTGAGATCAAGCTTGCCCAACACTTCAACCAGTGAAGGGTCTTCTTGCACTGGGATACTGTGCTCTTTTGCTTGCTTTAAAATGTTGTCTGCAATATAGCCCTTGCCTTTCGCCACCACCACCGGCGCGTCTGCCACACCTGCTTGATAACGAAGGGCAACTGCTTGTTTTCGCTTGGTTTGTTCCTGTAATGGCTCATCACTCATACGCGGATATCCATCCCTTTGTATTCATTCAGCATCGATGCGCGACCCGATTTGACTTCTACGGTGCTTGTGCTCTTTGATCCTTCCGGGATCGGCAGTGCCCGCAAATTGGATAGCTGATAGCCTAGGTCCCGCAGCTCGGCAGAAAGTGCCCCTTTGCCGGCAGAGAGCAAAGGTTCGATCCATTGCATGTTGTTGAACACTTGAATGCCGATGATCCGATTGACAATCGACACATCTACCATGGTGATTCCCAACTGCTCCATATCCAAATTGAACAACAGGCGGCAATTGTCCGAATCGAGTTGTCCGCCATCTTTTTTCTTTGATTCAATCTGTATGAAAGCGTTCTGCTCCCCTTGGTCCGTCCGCATCGGTATTTGCATAACAATCTGTGCCAGCGCTTGATTCGGCGGCTGTACCAGCATGAGCTGCTGGCCTGTTACCTGCGCAAGTAAACTGTCGGCAGCCTCCTTCAGCCCTGGTGATTGATGTGCAGCAGGACTTTGTGCGATTTGCATGGCAAGCGACTTGATGTTATCAAGTGTATCGGCCTGCTGTGGATCGATTTTGCCTGTCACACTTTGCTGTAAAAGATGCCGTTCATGTGTGATGCCCAATTGTCGAAACAGCTCTTTCAGCGGATTGATCGTCTCCTGTGAGGAACCATCCACTTGACCGGAAAACGTGCGGGTATCGTCTAATGTTTGATGGGATTGTACGTGCGCTTCCGCCGTTTGCGCATCGGGTTGACCGATACTCCCTACAAATGATCCAGCTTGTACTTGCAACCCTTTTTGCGTGAGCTGTGGTTGCGAGACAGTTGATGGTGATACGCCTGAATCCGCTCCGCCTTTCGCCTGAATTTGCTGCAATGAGTTCAGCTCGTTTGGTTTGCTGCCTTCTTTTGGGACAGACACCGGTAGTTCAGTAGGTTGGCCAGCGCGCACATCCATACGTTCAGTTCCTTTTTGCTGTGGTTGACCACCTTCTCCTGTGGTGATCGACTCGATCAAGTTGCCCAACACTGCGAGCCGCTCCTTCAATTGCAAAGCGGTCTGCTTCAGAGCGGTAGTCGTATCTGGAGTAACTGCGCTTTGCTGAATCACGCTTTTTGCTCCGGATGCCTGCTCAGTTGCCCCTTTGCTAAATCCGTCTATCTCAGCCGTTGTTGAGGCCAAAAACCGATCAAGCTCATGAGAGACAGCCTGTAGCGCCGTCCCGATCGTTTGTGTCGGAGATAGGAACGCCTTTACCGCTCCTACCACGTCTTTGGTCAACGGCAAGCCGCGTTTCATCGCTAGGACGAATGCCTCTGTCGTTGAAGCAGACGGGGACAGCGCTTTGGCAATCGTTTCAAAGGAGTTGACGATCTCTTTTGTAATCGGGGCGTTTTCTTTCACCAACGCTTGTACGATCCCTTGGCTGTCTTTTGATTCGGGAATTCCCAGCGACTTCATCAAGCCATCGATTGTCGGTGCCTGTGCTTGCTGCGGACGATCTGTGTCCGTCAACACTTTCAGCGTGACCATTCCTGATGTTGGCTGCACCTGTAGCCATGCCTTTTGACCCGCTTCTAAGCTGGCTTCCAGCTTGGCCATAACCGGCATGCCGCCGATCTGCACGAGAGCAAGATTGTCTGGAAACAGCTTTTGTACCGTGCCGCGAAAAACTTGACCCGGGATGAATTCAACGGGTGTTGCGCTTTGTACGGATGCTCTTCCGACAAACGATTGCAGCAATTGCGATGTTTGCAGCACGTGTTGCTCCCCCCTTTTTACTCGCCGGTGACCCACTCCTTCACGCCGGTAAATGAACGCCGATGGATTGGTGATGGGCCGTACGCTTCTATCGCAGCCAAATGTTCCTTTGTACCATACCCTGCATTTTTCTCAAAGCTGTACTGCGGATATTGCCGCGCGTATTCTTCCATGAGCCGATCGCGCGTCACCTTCGCCACAATCGATGCCGCCGCGATTGAAACACTTGCCGCATCACCGCCAATGATTGGCACTTGTTCAAATGGCAAATTCGGTAATGTGACAGCATCGATTAGACACACGTCAATCGGCACGGATATGGCGGCGATCGCCAGCTTCATCGCTTCTTTCGTCGCTTCCAAAATGTTGATTTGATCGATCCGTTCCGCATCGACTGTACCGATGCCGACACTGGTCGCTTCTGCCACGATCCGCTCATACAGTCTGTTTCGCTCGGCGACAGGCACTTTTTTCGAGTCATCTAATCCTGGCAAAACGAGTTCTTCCGGCAGTACGACTGCGCAAGCCACTACCGGCCCTGCCAGCGGTCCACGCCCTACCTCATCAATTCCTACTATGTATCGCTTGCCTGCTTGACGCTGTGCGTGCTCAAAACGGTTCATTTCGTTCCATTTGGCTTCCAGCATCGCCTTCTTGGCAGCCCGCTGTTCGATTTGTTTATAGAGAGCTTGTACGCCTTTTCGCTGGTCCTCGCGCAGCATCGCGAGCAGCTCGGCGGACGGTTCTTGCGTGCGTTCCAATTCAGTTCGTATTTCTGTTATCGACATTTCCGCTAGTTTCATTGATCGGTTTCTCCCTTACCATTGCTTCTTTTCTTATTTTGGCGATAGACAGACGGTACGTCAAATAATTTTCGATTCCAGCCCGCCCATGCATGTTTAATGGAAACTTTTCTTGTACGTAAAAAAAGCTGCTGACCACAACAGTCAACAGCTTTCCGTTTCTTTCGTTTGTTCAAGCCAATCCACTGGCCGTTCGATGGTAATTGTTCCGAGTCTGCCGGAACGCAGCTCACGCAGAAAAATTTCCCCTGCCTTATCATAGTCGATATGGCCGCCTGACACCAAGCATCCGCGTTTTCTTCCGACTTCCTCAAGCATGGTCAGCTTGTCTTCCGGCAGTTCCTTGAGCTTGAACCGCTCAATCAGCTGTTCCGGATAATATTTCATCATATACTCGATCACAAACAGCGCAACCTCGCCAAAATCAATCAGCTCATCCTTGATCGCGCCACTTGCAGCCAAGCGCAAGCCCACCATCTGATCCTCGAATTTGGGCCACAATATCCCTGGCGTGTCCAGCAAATCCAGCGTATCGCCCATCTTAACCCACTGCTGGGCTTTGGTTACCGCCGGTCGGTCCCCTGTTTGGGCCACCGAGCGCTTCGCCAATCGGTTGATCAACGATGATTTGCCGACATTCGGGATGCCGAGAATCATGATGCGCACAGCACGTGCCTGCATGCCTCTCTCAGTCCGCTTATTCAGCATATCGGCAGCCAGCTCATGGCACAGCTCTGGCAATTTGCCGACCCCTTTGCCGGAGAGTGCATCGATCGGCAGCGTCCGCAGCCCCTGTTCTTTGAAGTAATTGATCCACAGGCTGGTTGCTTTTTCATCCGCCAAATCGGCCTTATTGAGCAAAATGAGACGGGGCTTTCCGCTCACGATCTCATCGATCATCGGATTGCGGCTCGATAACGGCAGACGGGCATCTAGCAACTCGATCACCACGTCAATTTGTTTCAGTCGTTCCGTCACTTGGCGTCGTGCTTTTGCCATGTGCCCCGGAAACCATTGAATCGTCAATACGTTCACCTACTTCACGTAAATCCGGTCTAGCGGGTCAAGCGTCCTTCTTGAATGGGCCAGAACACGAACTCCGCCCGGCCTACCACCGTACCCAAATCCACAGGGCCGATCATGCGGCTGTCCCGGCTGTTTTGCCGATTGTCACCCATGACGAAAATGTGGTTTGGCGGGATTTGGATCGGACCAAAATTCTCGGTTAACGGCAAACCTTCCGCTTTCGCTTCTTCCCGTTTTTTGGCCAAGTAAGGTTCGTCCACTTTTTTGCCGTTAATAAACAGCTCATCATCGCGGACTTCCACCGTTTCACCCGCTACCCCGATTACCCGTTTGATATAATCCTTGTCAGCCTCAGCGTGGAAAACGATGATATCGCCACGCTGCGGTTTGGAGAGATAATAAATCGCTTTGTTGACTACCAAGCGCTCATTGTTATGTAATGTTGCTTCCATCGATTCGCCTTCTACAATAAATGGCGCAAACAGAAACGTCCGAATGAAAAAGGCAAACACGAGTGCGATAACTAGAGCTTTGATCCATTCCCACGCTTCTTTTTTCCCCTTGCTGGAGGAAGTCGCAGTCGCTTCACTCATCTTTATTATCCTCCTGCTATTCCGTTTTCTTGCGTCATAATTTGAAAAAGGAGGACTGGAAATCCAGACCTCCTTCTTCTAAGCGATACTAGATAGTATCACCGTACGTTCATTATCGGCGAATTTCTTTAATACGAGCAGCTTTACCCACGCGTTCACGCAGATAGTACAGCTTCGCACGACGAACTTTACCGTGGCGAACGATTTCAATTTTATCGATTTTCGGTGTATGCACCGGGAATGTACGCTCAACACCAACACCGTACGAAATTTTACGAACAGTGAAAGTTTCGCTAATACCGGTACCGCGACGACGAATAACTACGCCTTCGAAGAGCTGGATACGCTCGCGCTGACCCTCGATAACCTTAACGTGAATACGAACCGTATCACCAGGACGGAAAGCAGGAAGATCCTGTTTCAGTTGTTCTTGTGTTAATTCACGGATCACTTGTTTCATTGTGAATTCCCTCCTTCCAATCAGACGTTCTTACTCGTGCTTCTCACACAGCCGTTTGCTGAGCTGCGAGTAGCGGACCGCCTTAGTCAGCGGGCAAAATTGCCACAAGAAGTATAATAGCATATCGCCCAGAACTGTTCAAGTCTATTCTTCCTATTTTTTTCATCCGATTCGAAGATTTCTGCTTCTTATACTTCCTCGCGAATCTCGCGCAGCAGTTTCTTCATTTCCTCGGTCAATTCAATCCGTTCCAATAGGTCCGGCCTGCGCTCGAGCGTGCGTCTCAGCGATTCCTTCAGCCTCCAGCGTTCGATATTGGCGTGGTGGCCGGACAACAGGATGTCTGGCACCTTCCAGCCGCGGAACTCGGCAGGACGCGTATAATGCGGGTATTCGAGCAAGCCGGTGGAAAAGGAATCGGTGACTGCCGAGCTTTGGTTGCCCAACGCTCCAGGCAAAAGTCGCACGATGCTGTCAACGACCACCATCGCCCCCAGCTCGCCACCGGTCAGCACATAATCGCCGATCGAAATTTCATCGGTCACCAGATGCTCGCGGATGCGTTCATCGTAGCCTTCGTAATGCCCGCACAAAAACACGAGATGCTCTTCTTTGGCAAGCTCCTCGGCCATTTTTTGATTGTATGGCTTGCCCTGTGGACACATGAGGATGACTCGCGGCTTAGCGTCTCCTGCAACCGCCTCGACGGCCCGGAAGAGCGGGTCTGGCTTTAGCACCATACCGCCCCCGCCTCCGTATGGCGTGTCATCAACTGTGCCGTGTTTGCTTTCGGAGTAGTCTCGGAAGTTGGTCACATGAAACGACACGATCTCCTTTTCAGCCGCTTTGCCGAGAATACTTGAGCCAAGCACCCCTTGAAACATTTCTGGAAACAGCGTTACTATGTCAATCCGCATCTTTTCCTCCTACAGTAACCCTTCCATCAGATGGCACACGATCCGCTTGTTCTCGATATCCACCTGTTTGATGCACGCATCAATGTAAGGAAGCAGGATTTCCCCACGCTTTCCTTTTACGACCCACACGTCGTTTGCTCCTGGCTGCAGCACCTCTGTCAGCTTGCCCAGCTCCTCGCCTTCTTCCGTGAACACTTGGCAGCCGATCAGTTGATGAATGTAAAACTCACCGTCGCGGTTCGGAATCAAATCGTCCTCGGAAACCTTCAACTCGCCGCCCTTGTATTTTTCCACAGCTTCAATGGTATCGAAGCCTTCAAATGTGAGCAGCTCAAATTCCTTGTGTTGTCGTCTTGTCGCGACCTTAACCTCGATCGGCTGTGCGAGTGTTGGATGGAACAAGAGAAGAGTCTTACCTTTCTTAAACCGCTTATCGGCGAAATCGGTCGTCGAAACCACCCGGACTTCACCCTTAAGGCCTTGGGTGTTCACCAGCTTGCCCACCGTATAAAAATTCGTTTGATCCATTTCGTTCTCCCCCTTGGCGGATGGCGTGTACAATCCCGTTTTTTACAATGATTTCCGTTCCGGTCATGATGTCATTCCAGTTGTCTCCGATTTGCACCTGCACGCTGCTTTGTACTGTCGTATAGGGCAGTTCACTGCCGATCGGCAGCTGTTGTGACTGCTCCAGCTGGAATTGAATTCGCTCAAGCTTTTCCCTGCGGTTCTTTTCCTCCCGTGCAATCCGCTCTTCTGCCTGCTGGCGAGCAGCCTGCGACTTTCCCTGTGCTTCGTGCAGCAGCCTTTTCGAATAGAATTCCCACTGCCGTAATTCTTCTTGCACCTGTCTGATTTGCGCCTCATATTCGTGGCGTAGCCGTTCACGCGATTGCTCTGTCAAAATCAATTTCACAGGAATTTGCCGTTGTATCGTGATCACACGCATCCCTCCTGATAAGAATCAAGGATGACCGACCGCGCCGATGCGAACCGTCTACATGCGCTAAAGGCTAAACCTCGATTCATACTTACATGTTGAAAAAAGACTGGGAGGCATGCTCCCAGTCTTTACTCAGACAATTTCAACCGTGATACGCTTGTCTGTTTGTGCAGCAGCGGCTATCACTACGGTTCGCAGTGCCTTGGCAATTCGTCCTTGTTTGCCGATAATCTTGCCCATATCATCAGGATGAACGGACAATTCGAAAACAAGGAGGCGCTCTTTGTCGACTGCGTTCACTCGTACTTCTTCAGGATGATCGACGAGAGCTTTAGCGATCGTTTCGACCAACTCTTTCATGTCACAACCCCCGTACGAGATTCTTACTTACCGTATTTGGTCTCATGAACTTTTGTGAGAACGCCTGCTTTGGAGAGCAGGTTGCGCACTGTATCAGTTGGAGCTGCACCGTTCAAGATCCATTGAACAGCTTTCTCCGAATCGATATTGACAACAGCCGGTTGAGCGACTGGATTGTAGTAACCGATCTCTTCGATAAAGCGGCCATCACGTGGGGAACGAGAATCTGCTACAACTACACGGTAGAAAGGAGCTCTCTTGGAACCCATACGTTTCAGACGGATTTTTACTGCCATGTTGTTTCACCTCCTATATTGGTCAACGGTATACGTTGGAAAACTTATATGTGAACTATCGCACAGGTGCGAAAGAAGTTCAACCTCATCGGTTTACTTGAACGGTGGCTTGAAATTGAATGGGAAGTTCATGCCGCCTTTTTTCTTGTCGTCCGGCATCATCGGCAAACCGCCTTTGTTGCCAAACGGAAGCTGCAGGCCTCCACCCTTTTTCTTACCCAATTTGTTCATTTTTTTGTTCATCTTGTCGGACATGCCGGAGAACTGCTTCATCATCTTCTTCATTTCTTCGAACTGCTTGATGAATCGGTTGACTTCCTGTACGGTCGTGCCGCTTCCTGCTGCAATTCGTTTCCGACGATTGGCATTGAGAAGGTCTGGATTGGCGCGTTCCGCCTTGGTCATCGACTGAACGATGGCTTCCGTGCGGCCCAGCTGCTTTTCATCCACTTTCAGATCCTTCATCTTGTTCATGCCTGGCAGCATGCCGAGCAAATCTTCCAGCGGCCCCAGCTTGCGCATTTGCTGCATGGAGTCGAGGAACATGTCAAAGGTGAACTCCCCTTGACGCATTTGCTTCTCCATCTGCTTGGCCTTTTCCTCATCGACCGCTTCCTGCGCTTTTTCAATCAGGCTGAGCACGTCGCCCATACCCAAAATACGCGAGGCCATCCGGTCGGGGTGGAAAGGTTCCAAAGCATCGAGCTTTTCGCCCATCCCGGCGAACTTGATCGGTTTGCCGGTCACCGCTTTGACGGAGAGCGCTGCACCACCGCGCGTGTCGCCATCCAGTTTGGTCAAGATGACACCGGTCAACTCCAATTGTTGATTGAAGCTATCCGCTACATTGACCGCGTCCTGACCTGTCATCGCATCGACAACCAGCAGGATTTCATCAGGCTTGGCTACTTCACGCACCTGCTTTAGCTCATCCATCAGCGCTTCGTCGATATGCAGGCGGCCTGCGGTATCGAGGAGCACGTAATCGAGATGGTTCGCTTTCGCATGTTCCAACGCTTGTTTGGCGATTTCCACCGGGCTCACTTTATCGCCCAGTGCGAACACAGGGGCGCCAACTTGTCCCCCTAAAACTTGCAATTGCTTGATTGCCGCTGGACGATAAATGTCGCAGGCAACCAGCAAGGGTTTCCGATTTTGTTTTTGCAGATATTTCGCCAGCTTACCGGTCGTCGTGGTTTTCCCTGCCCCTTGCAAACCAACCATCATGACAACGGTCGGTGCTTTCGGTGCAACAGCGATCTTGGCCACGTTACCGCCCATCAACTCAGTAAGCTCTTCGTTTACCACCTTGATGACCATTTGGCCTGGGGTCAAACTTTTAAGTACATCTTGGCCGATTGCCCGTTCTTTGACGCGGGCGACGAAATCTTTTACTACTTTGAAGTTAACGTCTGCTTCCAGCAGGGCAAGTCTCACTTCGCGCATCGCTTCGTTAACCGATGCCTCGTCGATCTTCCCTCTGCCGCGCAGTTTGTCAAATGCGCTTTGCAGACGGCTGGCTAAGCTTTCAAATGCCATGCGAGCCCCTCCTATTCCATCTCTGACAGCATGTGAAGCAAAGTTTTCAGCTTATCTCTCGCTTCGCTTTCTTGAAGCTCATCTACCAGTCCTGCCATCTCTTGATATACTGCCTGACGCCGTTCGTGGCGAACAAGCAGCTGAAGCTTCTCTTCATATTCGAAAAGCTGCTTCTCGGCTCGCTTGATGTGGTCGTAGACGGCCTGTCTGCTGACCTCATGCATTTCGGCGATTTCACCGAGCGACAAATCATCCAGGTAGTACAGCTCCAGGTACTCACGTTGCTTGCCCTTTAAGAGCATCGCATAAAAGTCAAACAAGAGATTTACCTGATTGGTTTTCTCTAACATCGAACCAATCCTTTGCTGTGAGGTACTCGACTATCTCTGTAAAGATTTTTTCTTTACAGCGATGTTTATTATAGTACCCAATTCACATCTGACTGTCAAGCTTTTTTGTTGACATCATTTTTTATTCTTCAGACGTCCGAGCAAAAATAAGATGATCCTCCCAAACGCCATTAATGTTGAGGTACCGCTTGGACAGTCCTTCGTTACGAAAACCTGCTTTTTCGAGCACTCGGATAGAGCGGACGTTATGCGGCATCACGCCTGCCTGGACACGGTGCAAGCCCGCCTCGTCAAAGGCGAATCGCCCGGCGAGCTTGACTGCTTCCGTCATGAAGCCCTGCCCGTTTTGCGACTGGTCAATGAAGTAGCCGATGGTGCAGTTTTGCCAAGCACCGCGAACAACATTGGCCAGGTTCACTCTACCGATCAAGCGTGCGCTCTCAGCGGTACATATGCCGAAACCGTAGGCTAGCCCCTTCTCCCAGTTGACATGGGCCAGCTCGATTGCTGCCAGCTGCGCTTCCAAGGTGTAATGGTCTGTTGGCTGAATCGGCTCAAAGGGCTGAAAAAACGCTTGGTTGCGGCTGCGCAAATCGAGCAGCTCCCCTGCATCGGACGCGAGCAGACGACGCAAAAACACCTTTTCTCCCTCAAGCCTCATCCCACATTACTCCTTTTCTTCCGTTTCTTTTTCTTCAATCAGCCCGGCAAACAGCGCATGGACGAATTGCTCCGGATCGAATGGCTGCAAGTCATCCATTTTTTCACCCAGACCGACGTACTTCACCGGAATTTGCAGCTCATTGCGTATCGCGATGACGATACCGCCTTTCGCCGTTCCGTCGAGCTTGGTCAACACAATGCCTGTTACGCCAGCCGATTGGCCGAACGTTTTTGCTTGTGACAGCGCGTTTTGGCCGGTTGTCGCATCCAGTACAAGGAGAACCTCATGAGGTGCATTCGGAATTTCGCGCTGCAGCACACGGTACACTTTGTTTAGCTCTTCCATCAAGTTGACTTTGTTTTGCAGACGGCCAGCCGTATCGCACAGCAAAATGTCTGCGCCGCGCGATTTGGCTGCATGTACGGCATCAAAGATCACCGCTGCCGGATCAGCGCCCTGCGAGTGCTTGATCACTTCGACGCCGACGCGATCGCCCCACACTTCCAGCTGTTCGATCGCTGCCGCGCGGAACGTGTCGCCTGCCGCCATGATGACCTTTTTGCCCTGCTGCTTGAACATGTGTGCCATTTTGCCGATCGTGGTTGTTTTACCCACGCCATTGACGCCGACAAACAAAATCACGTTCAGGCGGCCAGTCTCGACATTCAGCTCTGTACTGGCAGTGTTATCGTTTTTCAGCAGATTGACCAGCTTCTCGGACAAAATCGGCTGCAGGTCAAGCGCATTTTCGATTTTATGCTTACGTACCTCAGAGCGTAGCTCATCGATCAGCTCCATGACGGTATTGACGCCGACATCGGCTGCGATCAAAATCTCTTCCAGCTCTTCAAAGAAATTTTCATCCAGCTTTTTATAGCGGCGAACCAGATCTTCGACCTTTTCCACCAGCAAATCGCGGGTTTTGGCCAGACCGTCGGTAAACTTCTGGGTTACAGCCTCCGATTTTTGCACGATCGCATCTTTTAATCGTTTGAAAAAGCTCATCGTTCACGTTCCTTCCTTTTCATTAAGAGGCGCTTTCTATCATCTTTTTGGTATCTTCCAGCTTAACGGAAACGAGCTTGGATACGCCACCTTCCTGCATGGTGATACCGTACAGCACGTCCGCCGATTCCATCGTCCCTTTGCGGTGCGTGACGCAAATAAATTGGGTTTGCCCGCTGAAATGGCGCATGTACTCAGCAAAGCGGGTCACGTTCGCCTCATCCAGTGCGGCTTCCACTTCATCTAATACGCAGAACGGCACCGGTTTGACTCGCAAAATTGCAAACAACAAGCCCATCGCAGTCAAAGCGCGCTCCCCACCAGAGAGAAGCGCCAGGTTTTGCAGCTTCTTGCCTGGAGGCTGGGCCACGATGTCGACCCCGGTTTCCAGCAAATTGTCCGGCATCGTAAGGATTAGATCGGCACGCCCTCCGCCGAACAGCTGAACAAACACGTCGCGGAATTGCTCGCGGATATCTTCAAACGTTTCTTTGAAGCGACGGGACATTTCCGTATCCATTTCCTCGATGACCTGATAGAGCATGGCTTTTGCTTCCGACAGATCGGCTTCCTGCGAGGAAAGGAACTGCATTCGCTCAAACAGACGCTCATATTCCTCGATGGCACCGAGATTCACCGTACCAAGCGCTGTGATTTTCTGCTTCAAGAGTGCGACTGCCTGCTGCTCTTCGGCAAGCTCGCCTTGTGCCGGATATTTTTGCTTCGCCAGATCATAGCTCAGCTCATATTCTTCGGTCAATTTATTCAATAGATGATCGAGCTCGACGTCGTACCGGTTCGTTTTCACTTCTTCCTGATGGACGGCATCCTCGAGCGCTTTCACTTTTTTACGAATATCTTTGGCGGCAAGCTCCACTTGCTCCAGCTGGCTGTATAGAAGTGCCCGCTCACTGCGGCGTTCGCCAATCAAACCGGCGACCCGATCCTTGTCGGCCCGCAGCTCGGCGATTTTGCTTTCCAGCTCTGCCTCGACCACTTCATTGCTGCCTTCCAGATCGTCGAGCGAGGCCAGCGTCCGGTTCGCCTCCTCCCACTCCGTCGAAAGCGTCAGACGCTGCTGTGTCAGACGATCGACCTGCTCCAGACGAGCACGGTGCTCCTCTGCCGCCTGTGCACAAGCCACTTTTAGGGATGTGATCCGCTGGTTCATCTCTTCTTTGCTCGCGATTTGCGCTTGGCGTTTCGCTTCTGCCTCGGCAATCGTCTGGGACAACAGCTCTTCCTCGCGCGCTAATTCAGCAAGACGCGCTTCCAGCTGTGTGAGTTTGACCTGCGATTCCGCTACTTCTTTTTGGCACGCTTCCTTGTCTTGCTCAAGCATATAGAGTCGATCAGATAGCGTTCGCCCTTCCGAATGCGTCTGCTGGGCCAGGCTTTTCAGCTCCTGCTCCTTAACACGCAGCGACTCCCCTTCGTTGCGAAGTCGTTCTTGCTCCTGCTCCCGCTGTACGGCAAGCGCGCGGTGGGCACGGATCACCGTCTCCTGCTCCTCGATTTGCGCTGCGAGTGCAGCCATGGTCGCTTCCAGCTCTTCTGCCTGCCGATTGCGTCCAAGCAGGTTCGTGGAGTTCTTTTTCAATGCCCCCCCTGTCATGGAACCGCCCGCATTGACAATATCCCCGTCCAGGGTGACGATGCGGTAGCGATAGGAGAAGGAGCGCGCCACACGGTTAGCCTGTTCCAGCGTTTCGGTGACGATCACATTGCCGAGCATGGATTCCACGATCGCCCGGTATGTATCCGAGAACGAGACGAGCTCGCTGGCGATCCCGACTACGCCTTCCGCTTGATCCAGCTTGCGCCGATCCTCTGCGCTGAGCTGTCGAGAGCGAATAACATCGAGCGGCAAAAACGTCGCCCGTCCGGCGTTGTGCTTTTTCAAATAAGCGATTGCTTCGCGACCCGCCGCTTCGTTCTTCACGACGACGTTTTGCAAGGCGCCGCCCAAAGCAACCTCGACCGCCGTTTCGTACCGCTCCGGCACGGTCACCAGCTCTGCAACCGCCCCGTGAATGCCTGCAAAGCCTTTTTCCCGCGCTTTTAAAATCTCTTTAACACCTTGCTGGAAACCGGCGAAATCCGCCTGCATTTCCTTGAGCAAATCAAGGCGAGATTTAGTCGCCTCACGACGTTGTTCCATCTGCTGCATTGTGCGGCGTTGCGCTTCCAGCTCTTGCTGGCCCTGGCGCTGTTCTTCCATAAGCTGTTTATACGATTCCAGTGCGGAAATGATGCCGCGCTCGATCTCTTGCAGCGATTGCTGAATCTGTTCGACTTTTCCGAGACGCGCTGCATCTTCCTCTTCCAGACGGGTATGCTCTTGTGCAAAACGGGCGAGGCGTGCCTCATTGGCTGTGATCAACTGCTGTTCCCGGCGTACTTCATTGCGTTGGTTCGCAGATTGATTCATCGTTTCAAAATAATCGCCTTTCAGCCGGTCGACATCGTCAGTAAGGGCCTGAACCATGCTGGCGAGCTCCGCCTCTGCCTTTGCAAGCAACCCTTCGGTTTCTCGGCGCTTTTCTTTTGCATTGGTTGCCTTGTCCTGCTCAGTCGCAAGCTCGCTGTCTACGTCGCGCTGCTTTTGTGTCAAACGGTGCATCTGCTCCATCGTTTGATTTCGGTTGGATGCAAGGTTGCGCAGCCGTTCCTTCAAAACTTCGCGCTGCCCTTCCACCTTTTCCGTCTCTTCGCTCACTTCAAGCAGTACTTGCTGCAGCTCGTCTAGCGACTGATCCAGTTGGTTGACCTTCAGCTTGGCTTGCTCGACATCCGCTTCTTTTGAAGAAGCTTCTGTTGAATGCGCGATCAGCTCCTCTTTCAGCTGCTCCGCCTTCTTGCTCGCTTCCTGCCACTTCTCATGCGTCAAATCAATTTGCTGCACATATAAGGCAACTTCGCGTTCCACGAGCTGCTGGTGCAATGTTTTATACGTTTTGGCTGTCTCTGCCTGTTCGGAAAGCGGACCGATCTGTTCGTTGATTTCGCTCACAATATCGTGGATGCGCACCAGATTTTGCTCCGTCTCCTCCAGCTTTTTCTGAGCCTCGCGCTTGCGGTTCTTGTACTTGACGATCCCCGCTGCCTCCTCGAAAATTCCGCGTCTTTCTTCGGACTTGGTGCTCAAAATCTCTTCAATTTTGCCCTGTCCAATGATCGAGTAGGCTTCGCGACCGAGCCCGGTATCCATGAACAGCTCCATAATATCCTTTAAACGGCACGAACGTTTGTTAATCGAATATTCACTGTCGCCAGAACGATAGACACGGCGCGTGACCGTCACCTCGGAATACTCCAGATCAAGCGAACGGTCGGTATTATCCAATGTCAACGATACTTCTGCAAAGTTGACCGGCTTTCGCGAATCGCTTCCGGCGAAAATAATATCTTCCATTTTCGCACCGCGCAGCGATTTGGCGCTCTGCTCCCCCAACACCCAGCGGATGCTGTCGGAAACATTGCTCTTTCCGCTCCCATTCGGCCCTACAACGGCGGTCACGCCAGGCACGAATTCGAACTCTGTGCGGTCCGCAAACGATTTGAAGCCGATCAGCTCTAGGCGTTTTAAGTACATGCGTACTCCTCCTACTAGAAACGCTCCCAATGAATCTAGGAGCAAACAAAATCACTTTAACTGTATTATTCTATCATAACCGCGTGTATTAGCGAAGAAGGGCCTTAAGAATCATGCGATATCGACAAGCTGCAATAGGCGCTCGCCAACCAAGAAGACAACAAACACCCGGTTTTCGACGGGTGTTTGTCATTTTTTCTCCTATTCGGTTTTAAACTGATCGATGACGCCAGACAGCTCCTCCGCCACGCCTGTAAGCTCTTGGGCGATCGTGGCCAACTGATGGACCGCACGGCTTTGTTCAACAGAGCCAGCAGCCACCTGCTCGGATGCAGCTGATGTTTGGCGCGTGACATCGGCGATTTGACCGAGATAGTCATCGAATTCTTTGCGGGTTCGATCTAATTGAACGATTGTGCCGCTTAAATTGGCAGCTATTCCTTCGATCTGACTGGAAATGGCACCAAGCCCTTCGAACGATTGCTGTGTTTGGCGGAACGCCTCCCTTTGCTCGCTAACAAGCTGCTTGCTTTCGTCAATTTGCACCGTCATTTCTTCTGTACGCGCTGCGAATGATTGTAAGATCGCATCGATCTGCATGATCGCTTGTGCCGACTGGTCAGCCAGCTTGCCGACCTCATTGGCCACAACTGCGAACCCTTTGCCATGCTCACCGGCACGTGCCGCCTCGATTGAAGCATTGAGCGAGAGCAATCGTGTTTGATCGGCAATTTCTTTTACTTTCAAACCGATGTCTGCAGCATCCACTGACGCCTGACGCAAATGGATCGAGGCAGACTGCAGCTCCTCAAACGACTGCGTGCTTTTATTTCCGCGCTCCAAAAGCGTGCGGAACAGCTCCTGCGCTTCCGTACCCGCACGGGCCAGCTCGACCGCCACATCCTTGAATTGGTCGACGCTCGTCGCAACTTCTTCTACTGCATTTTCAACTACTTTTGATTTTTCCACAGCATTTTCCAGTTGTTCCGTCTGATGAACGGCCCCTGCCGCCACCTCGTTCATGACGCTTGAGAGCTCCTCGCTTTGGGCGAGCGTCTCCTCAGAGATCGCAGCCGTGTTTTGTGAGTGGTCGCGCAGTGCGGCAGCATTCACTTTCACCCGCGTAACCAGTTCTTTGATGCTCTCGATCATCCGGTTGTTGTAATCGCTGATGTCGCCAAGCTCATTGTCGACTGTACGAACCGAACGCACCGTCACATCCCCGCGCGTCACCTGTTCCATGCTCGTCTTAACCGAATTGATCTGTTTGATCATCCGCTCCACAAACAACGTGATGACCGCAAGCGAAACGAGCATAAGCAAGGTGACGGTCGGTATGAGGATGCGCAGCGAGAATCCGCGCATTTGCGCTTCGACTTCATCGACGGTTTGGGCGGAAATGGCTATCGATAAGTAACCGTACGTCTGTGCATCGTTCTTTAATGGAATGACGACGGTAAAATACTTGCCCCATTTTGGATCATCGGTGATGTCGGATACCGAGTAGCCGTTTTGCTTGATGGTCGCGACATCGAGATCATCATTCATGATCGGTTCCCCATAAGGGGCTGCTTGTTCCCGAGGCAGACCGTCGATGATCACGCTCCACTTCCCGTTTACTTGTCCCAATGTATTCAAATACATCGCACCTACGCTCGTCCTCAACTCGTCGAAGCGTGCACGGAGCTGTTCATACTCAGGCGACGCCCCTGATGGATTTGCCAGAAATTTGCGATAAAGATCTGCGTCAATTTGGTTATCGAGGCCTCTTACAATTTTGAGCGCATCTGACTGCAGCGTCGAGAACGCCGTTTTTTTCACCAAATACAAGCCTAGCCAGCCCGCCGCCACGCTCATCGCTACCAGCACAGCAACGACTGTCCACAACAACGATCCTCTCAATCCCATGCGTTTTTTTCTTTTCATGATTGTACGATTTTCCCCCATTTTTTTGTTTTGTAAGTTAACTTTTCCCCTATCTTTTAAAATTCGGCTTTCTACTCGGAATTCTTTACCATTTTTTAAATGAGCATGAAAGTCACAGAACAACAGCAATAACAAATAGGGCTGCATATGGTTCGCAGCCCTTCACATCACTTATTACGTTTGTTACAGTCGCATTACGCTACGCCAGCTCGCCGCCGTCGATCGGAATTTGTTGACCGGTAATGTACTGCGCTTCATCAGAAGCCAGGAAAGCGAACAGTCCAGCTACCTCTTCCGGCATCGCATGGCGCTTGAGCGGAATGTTTTGGTTCACTTTATCCAGCATCTCGGGCGTGTACTCAGCCAATTGCATTGGCGTCAGGACATACCCTGGGCAGATCGTGTTGACGCGAATGGTTGGTGCCAGCTCCAGCGCCATCGTACGGGCAAGGAGGTTCACGCCGGCCTTCGAGGCGTTGTAGTCGGCATAGTACGGATGACCGACAACACCGTTGGTTGAAGCGGTCATCAGGATGACTCCCTTCCCTTGCGCCAGCATCCGTTTGGCTGCTGCCTGCGCGGTGTAGAAAATACCGTCCAGATTCGTGCCAATCACTTTGCGCCACTGCTCGGGTGTAATATCGACAAAGTTGGCTCTCACACTGATCCCCGCATTGGCGATTAGCACATCGACCCCGCCCATTTTGTTGTCGATTGCAGCAAACACGTCGTTGACTTCCTCAGGATTGCTGACATCCACTTTTAACCCGTACGTGATTTCGGGATGCTCTTCCAGCACACCCACCAATCTATCCTGGTTAAAATCCAAGATGGTTACGATCGATCCTTCTGCCGCAAAGCGCAGTGCCGTCGCGAGGCCAATCCCGCTAGCTCCACCGGTAATGACCACCCGTTTATTTTGCAAGCTGTCCACATATTTTCCCGTCGTCATCGTACTACCCCTCCCATACATTTGCGATTCTTTTCCTTAGAAGCGCCTTGCAAAAAGGTTACGTTCCCACTCGCCCACCTGACGGGCATATTTGTCCCATTCCGTCCGCTTCACTTTGATGAATTCTTCCCATATTTCACGACCGATGGCACGAGCCAAAATCGTGTCTTGGCTCAAGCTGTCCATCGCCTCCTCCAAAGTCCGAGGCGCACGCGAGATTCCCCGCTCCTTCATTTCCGTTTCCGTCAGCCAGCTTACATCGTCATTTGCTGGCTCGCCGGGATGAATGCCGTTTTGGATACCAGCCAAACCAGCTGCAACCAGGCAAGCGGATAAGAGATACGGATTGCAGGTGCCGTCCGCTCCGCGGAACTCAAAGCGTCGAGCTCGCCGCTTTTCCGGGATGCGTACCAATACAGAGCGGTTGCCTGCACCGTAGCAAATGTGCGCTGGCGCCCACGTTCCCGGCCGCATCCGTTTGTACGAGTTAATGCTTGGCGCACCGATGGCAATCAGCGATCGTCCGTGCTGCAGTAAGCCGCCGATAAAGTGATATGCTTTTTCCGAAAGGTCGAGCCCGCGTTGGTCGGTAATATCTGAGAACAGGTTCTCGCCCGCCTCATTATACAGGCTCATGTGTACGTGCAGACCGCTTCCGGCCAAATGATCGAACGGTTTCGGCATCAAAGTGCCGACGAAGCCTTGCTTACGTGCGATCTGCTTGAAGAGATGTTGGAATGTCACCTGATCGTCCGTCGCTTTTAACGCTGGCTGGTAGCGCAAGTTGATCTCCAGCTGACCTGGACCGTATTCGCTGGAAATTTGCTCAGTCTTCACATTCATCGCTTCCAAGGAATAGATGAACTCCTGGATGAACTCCTCCTGAATATCCACGCCATCTGTCGAGAAGCAATGGCTGTTGTCGGCAGGGACGAGCTTTCCGTTTTCCTCTTTCAGCAAATATGCTTCCTGCTCATACGCCATGTTCAGTGTGCCGCCCAAAAGCGATTCCACTTCCGCCAGCAACCGCTTCAACGCATTGCGCGGACAGCCGATCCACGGGTCTCCGTTGATGTCGACCAAGTCACACAGCATGCGCGCTGTATTTTTGCGGTACGGAACGATCGCGAACGTGCTCGGGTCCGGTACCGCGAAAAAGTCGCCGTCCCCCGCTTTGTACATCGGATCCGGGATGTATTCGTCAAAAATATCAAAGCTCATGATCGCCGCGCTGAAGTTAACCCCTTTTTCCATGGCATCGCGCAAGCTGGCTGGCCGGATCGTCCGACCACGCGTGACGCCCGCATAATCCAAAAATTCGATGCGAATAAATTCAATCCCTTTATCTTCTACCAACGCAAGAACTTCCGCTTTTGTATACATTGTCTTACTCCCCTTCTTCTAGCCAGTTTAAGGCGAACTGTGTGAAGATCTTGCCGCCGATTGGGATAATTGCTTCGTCAAAGTAGAACTGTGGATGATGGAGATCAAAACTGTCCTTTTCCGACTGCTTGATGCCGAGCCGGAAGTAGGTGCTAGGAACCGCTTGGGCAAAATAACCGAAATCATCGGCTCCCATGGAGGGATGTGGCAGTGTATGCAAATTCGTTTCACCAATAACGCGCGCGGCGCTTTCGGCGAGTCGATGCAAAACGCGGGCATTATTGTTCACAGCCGGATTGCCATCATCGTAAGAAACGTTGGCCTTGCCGCCGTATTGCTGGGCGATGCCCTCCACCAGCTCGATGAACTTGCGCTTGCAGTCGATCCGAACCTCTTCCGTCAGGCTCCGGATCGTCCCGTCCAGCGTCACGGCATCGGCGACCACGTTGCTCGCCACTCCCCCGTTGATTTTGCCAACGTGAATGACAAGCGGTTCGACAGGATTGCTCATTTTGACGCGCAAATACTGCAGAGAACGAATGACTTCGGCTGCGATCGCGATCGCATCGACCGCTTGATGCGGACGCGCACTGTGTCCGCCTTTGCCCATGATGTGAATGGAAAAATCATCGCAAGAGGCGGTTACGCTCCCTTCCCTCACGCCGACGGTGCCAAACGGTAGATGCGGCCACAAATGTAGGGCCACTGCCGCTTCGATCGTTGGCTCCGACAGCACACCGGCTTCGATCATTTTTTTGGCTGCTCCATCCGCTTCCTCACCGGGCTGGAAAATGCAGCGAACCAAACCGCGAAACCGGTCACGATGTTTCCACAGATGATAGACCGCTCCAAGTAAAATCGTCGTATGGCCGTCATGGCCACAGGCGTGCATGACACCCGGGTTTTGGGAAGCAAACGGCACACCGCTTTTCTCCTCGATCGGCAATGCGTCGATATCGGCGCGCAGCGCAATGGTGCGTCCGGTGCCCAATCCTCCGTGAATATCGACGACGACACCCGTCTCACACATAATTTTGCTTGGTATCCCCCACTCATTGAGCGTCCGGACGATTGTTGCACAAGTTTCATGCTCTGAAAACGATAGCTCGGGATGCTGATGAAGCTGCCTTCTAACTGCGTACAAGCGTTCATCGATGGCAGAATCCCACGCCCACTCTGTCCCGATTGACATGTTCGATTGCTCCTTTCACACACGGCTAACGGCTCGTTTGGTCAAGCCCGTCAATCCGCACTAGCCGTTACTGAAGATCCATCTGGATCGGTTTGTCTTTGTACACTTTTGTATGAATGACGATGTAGATAATCCCGAGAGCAAGCCAGATCGAGCCTACTTTGAGCGCAAGCGCGTCCATCGAACTGATGACGTAGCCGATGACGCACATTCCGATAAGCGGCAGAATCAGGTGGCCAAAAATGTTTTTTGATTTTTTTCGGATCATGAAGTGATTGATCACCGTGATATGCAGGATCAAAAAGCCGGTCAGTGCGCCAAAGTTGACCAAATTGGTGAGCACCGGCATCGCATCTTGAAAACCGAGGCTTACCACCATAGAGACAATCGCAACCAAAATCGTGCTGACATAGGGGGTTTGGTATTTTGGATGCACTTTGGCCAGTGCACGCGGTAGCTTTCGGTCACGTCCCATCGAAAACAAAATCCGCGAGATGGCCGCTTGGGAAACCAATGCCGAGGATATGCCCCACGAGAAGACAGTCGCCAAAATCGCTACGGTCTTGAGCCATGCTCCGCCTGCGATCCCAGCTATGTCATAGAACGCGGTGTCCAAATTGTCGAGCGTCGTGCCGCGAGCCAGGTCGCTTGCCACCCATGTTTGGGCGACAAACAAGAAGCCTACTGAAAGGAGAGCTGCCACGCTCGCACGTCCCACAACTTTGTTGCCACCTTTCACTTCTTCTGCCATCGTGGAAATCGCATCAAAGCCGAGGAAGGAAAGTACAGCGATAGATACCGCGCCCATCACGAGATTGATGTTGAAATTTTCGGCATCAAACAGCGGTTTGATCGTAAAGCCTCCACTGCCTTTTCCCGCAAACAAAGCCGTGATGCCCGCGATTAAAAAGATAACGAGAACGGCGAACAGCAGGATCAAGGTATATTTGTTTGCTTTTGCCGTGAACTCAACCCCGCGAATGTTGATAAAGGTATTGACTGCGATAAACATGACAATCCACAGCCACCCCGGCACGCCAGGCACAAGGGCAACCAAGGCGTTGGCGCTCACAACATAGCACAGCGACGGAATGAGGATATAGTCGAGCAAAATCGACCAACCGGAAACGAAACCGACGTATTCATTCAACCCGCGCTGCGCATAGGCGTACACAGAGCCTGCCACAGGGAACGCCTCCGACATTTTGGCATAGCTCAACGCCGTGAAGATCATCCCGGTCATCCCGATCAGATACGCAAGGGCGACCATACCTTTGGAGGCATCCGACACGTAACCGAATACGCCAAACGGGGCGATCGGCACCATAAAAATCAATCCATAGATCAGCAAATCCCAAAAGCTCAGCGCTCGTTTTAATTCTTGTTTATAGCCAAACTCTTCGATCATTCTATATACCCCCTATTGGTACGCTGCTTGATCTATGATTTTGTGCTCGGATAAACCTCTTCAAAATTTTTGTAGAGTACGCCTTCCGCGATGTGATACGCGACATCCTGGTCGATGTAATCGCGTTCAATCCAGCCATCCAACACGCGGGCAAAGCATTCCTTGAACAGATGCACACCCAGCCAGTTCATTTCTGGACACGTAAACGCGTCGGACCCATACATCACCTTGTTGAACGGTGCGAACTCAAACACTTGCGACAAAATACGCTCAACCCCGTGCCCGATAAACGGATTTTGCAGCGAGATGTCCATGTATACATGCGGTAGAATGCTCGTGATAAAGGCCGCTTCCTCTATCCACGGATAACCGCCGTGAACAAGGTGGACTTTTGTTTCCACATGTTTTTTGTCACGCAGCATGTCCAGCAAAAACGATGGACTGGCCTTTGGCAAAATAACTTCGCCATCCCCAACGCCTGTATGGATGTGCATGACCTTGTCGGCGAGTTGGCATTCCTCCATTGCGACATGCAGGCAGTAATCGCGGAGCGCCTTTGCCTTGGCCCGGGAATCACTGCGGAAATGCGGGTAGTCGTCACGGGCTTGTGCCTCATCCATCGGCGCGATTTCCAATCCGCTGCGATAGGCGATAATCGATTTGAGGCCAAGCATATCGTTGTTTTTCAAGGCGTCTCGAAGCTCTGCCCGATACGCTTCGATAAATCCGCCAAAATCAGCATGCTGTTCACGGAGCCGCACCATCACCGGTTCGATGCGGTAAATCTCCCATGAAGGAACGCCTGTCAACTGATCGTAGTCCTCCTTGGAAAGCGGCGGCTGCGGATAGCCGAAATCAAGCAAGTGACCCGCCAGATTGGCGTCCCGGAACAGGCTTTGCGTATAGGCTGCCGGATCGTGTACCAATCGATTGCGGTGGGCGACAACCTCTTCCGCGATTGGCTCGCACGCAAAAAATTTCGCAAGACGCTGTATCGTAATCTGCATGTACATGTTAGTGCCGGGAAACGGTAGCTTCGGGTTCGTACGGGTCGTTTCCTTGAACATATCGGGAATAACGGATAATGAGAGCTTTTGCACAAAGTCCACAACCGACAACGGTGTGGAGGAAAGCAAGTACGGGTGGGCATGAACGTCAATCGCTTTGATGCTGCGCAGGTCTAGAGTCACAATCTCTTCCTCCCTTTTTCGAACTCGTCAAACAGCATTGCAACAGTTATGCCAAACCAGATAACCGCATGATTCCTGGCATTTCGACGTTATTCCACCGAAAAAAATGTTGCATCGAAAAAAAATATTGAAAAATATTTTTCTGAAGATTTTAAATTGAAGTCGTTGTTGAAATAATCGGTTTGAATTTTCACGTTCGCTGTACTATAGTAAAGGGATATCACGGAATTATCGTGTAATTCTGTGAAAGAATGCCCGCATTTGCGAAAATAATTTTTCCATCATAGGAGGGCTCTTTCGTGCCTGATCTTTCCCAGATTGGATTGCGTAAAGTATGGAACGCCTGTTTTGAAAGCATGGCGATCACGAATGAACGCGGCGATGTGCTAGATATGAATCGTTCAGCCATGCGCCTTTTTTCGCTCAGTTCGGTATTTGCCGCCCCCATCTCCATCTTTGAGCTAATCGCTGACATGAGTTTGCAAAAGTATTTCAAACCAGATAAGGAAGCGACCGGCATCCCGGTCTCGTTCGGAACCCAGGAACTTGTCGCCAACGTACTGCCCACCCAGACACAATCCGGTAGCCTTTATTATCTGATCATTCTCAAAAACATCACCCAGCAGCAAAAATTGAAATACCAGCTTCAAGATTTGCATGACACCAAGCTGCTCTACGATGCGGTGCTCGATGAAGTAGACCAGGGGCTTTCTGTCATCAACCACGAAGGCAAAATTCTTTTCTACAATCGAAAAATGGGTGAAATCGAGCTCAAGGAGCCTTCCGCTGTCAAAGGAAAACGCATCTTTGAAGTATGGCCCGGGCTTACGGAGGAGACGAGCACCTTGCTTGCTTCCATGAAGCTGTCAAAGGTGTTGAACCATCGCGAAACACACTTTACCAATACAGGCAAAGCAGTCACCACCTTGACGCGAACCTCCCCCCTTTTGGTGGGCGGCAAAAAGCTCGCAACGATACAGGTGCTAAAAGACATATCCGAGCAAAAGCAATTGGCCGAAACTATCTCCCACCTGCAAAACCAAAAGCCACAGGATGACGGTGAGCCTGCCATGTCTGGCGCCGCCAATCACACGCGATTCGAGTTTAAAGATATCGTGTTCGTGAGCCGCGATATGCGCCAAACGGTCGAGCAAGCAAGACGTGCGGCTCGATCTAGCTCGAACGTTCTCATAATTGGTGAAACAGGTACCGGCAAGGAGCTGTTTGCCCAAAGCTTGCACAACGAAAGCCCGCGGAAAAAGGAACCCTTTATCGCTCAAAACTGCGCCGCCCTCCCTGAAAGTCTATTGGAAGGCTTGTTGTTCGGGACAAGCCCGGGCAGCTTTACGGGCGCGATCGATCGGCAAGGACTGTTTGAACAGGCGGACGGTGGAACATTGCTTTTGGATGAAATCAATTCCATGGGATTAAACCTGCAAGCCAAGCTACTGCGCGTGCTCCAGGAGAAAAAGTCACAGCGTCTCGGCTCGGCCAAAGTAGTGGATGTCGATGTACGCATCATTGCGACGATGAATGAGGACCCGCTGGAAGCGATTCGCAACGGTCATTTACGAGAGGACTTGTATTACCGTCTGAGTGTGGTCAATATCACCATCCCGCCCCTGCGCAAGCGCAAGGAGGATATTCCGGCACTGATCGAATCGTTCATCGCCAAGCATGCGACCGCATTGGGTGTGACAGTCGATGAAATCGATCCGGATGTGTACCAGTATTTGCTGCAATTCAACTGGCCAGGCAATGTCCGCCAGCTGGAGCATGTGATCGAGGGCTGTCTCAATTTGATGTATGATGAGCGAGCCATCACCTTTGAGCATTTGCCCCATTCGTTCAAAGACAATATGTTGCAGAACCTCGCCAGCTCAGGTGAGCTCGCCGCCACAATGTCCTCAGTACCTTTTTCGCTGGGCGGTACGCTGGAAGAACAGGTCGCTTTGCTTGAACGCAACTTAATTATGAAAGCGCTTAAAGAGTCAAACGGGAACATTACGCGCGCTGGAGAAAAGCTGGGCCTCTCGCGCCAAAATTTAAATTACAAGCTGAAAAAATACAACCTGCAGCAATAGGACAAGATAAACGTAACAATCCTGCAGATCGTGCGTGCATCAGGGAGGGATGGCCAATGGCTACCGCAACGGTTCAGAATGACTGCGACTTTTCCCCAATGAAAGAAAAGCTCAAGGAGCACCTCACCCAAACTAATGAGCAGCTGGGCCTATTGCTCAGCTCACTCGATCGCGACGGCTCTTGTCTCTTACATGAATTTGAGCAGATCATGAACCGGTTTTCACAAATCAAAGCCACTGCGGCTGCCTTTTACTTGCGATGCTATTTGTCCCCTTATACCGACAGCTATTTGGCTCTTTCCACCGGGATCCAGCATCTATCGGAACGTCGGCACGGCGCGCTCATCGTAATCGAACGCAACGATCCGACAGAGTCTTTCATGCAAAAAGGCATCCCAGTTGGGGCCATGTTCACACATTCCTTGTTGGAATCGATTTTTTATCCGGGCAGCCCTTTGCATGACGGAGCCGTCTTGATTAAAGGGAACCAGATCATTTCGGCTGCCCATGTACTGCCGCACTCCACGCTTTATTCCGGCGAGAAAAAACTCGGGACGCGGCATCGCGCCGCGATTGGGATGAGCGAACAAACCGACGCGCTTGTCATCGTCGTCTCTGAAGAAACGGGGCGAGCCTCCTTTGCGTTGGATGGGACGCTCTATCCATTGGCGGTCATCGACTGAGTGCAGCGCTTCAACACGCTGCCGAAAACGCAAAAAAAATCCGCCTTTCTGCCAGTTGCCTAACAGAAAGAACGGATTTTTTATTTTGCTCCCAATTTGATTAATGCACGGGCTGCAGCCTGCTGCTCCGCTTCCTTTTTCGAGCGACCGGTCCCGACGCCAAGTGCTCCGTTGTTGAGAAGCACCTCGGAAACGAACTCACGATTGTGGGCCGGTCCCCGCTCTTGGACGATGCGGTATGTGATTTCGCCCAAATTGTCTTGTTGGACGAATTCTTGCAGCTGGCTCTTGAAGTCGGTGATCTGGGTGAATTGCCCTTTGTCAATCAGTGGGAAGACATAGGCATCGAGAAACTGAAAGACTGCTTCCAACCCTTGATCCAGATAAAGTGCGCCAATGAATGCCTCAAACACGTCTGCGAGCAAAGCCGGTCGCTGTCTGCCGCCGGTCAGCTCCTCTCCTTTACCAAGAAGAACGAGCTCGCCAAACTGAAACCGTTCAGCGAACTTCACCAGTGAAGGTTCACACACGATCGCAGCTCGCAGCTTTGTCATTTCGCCTTCAGTCATTTTGGGAAATGTCCGGTAAAGAAATTGCGAGATGCTCAATTCCAATACGGCGTCTCCTAAAAACTCAAGACGTTCATTGTCCTGGATTTTTCTGCCTCTTTGTTCATTTACATACGAAGAATGGGTGAAAGCCTGCCGCAACACGCTTTCATCGCGAAAGCGTACATTTATGTTCGTCTGCAGCTCTGCAAAATTCATCACCGCACCCCCAATCCGAGACATCGTCTTTTATGCCTGGTATCGTTTAAGCACAATCGTTGCATTGTGACCGCCAAAACCAAATGTATTGGAGAGAGCCACATCAACGTGCGCTTCGCGAGCTTTGTTCGGTACATAATCAAGATCGCATTCGGGGTCTGGGTTTTCCAAATTGATTGTCGGTGGCAAAATTTGATCGCGCAGGGCGAATGCTGTTGCGATCGCTTCAACACCACCTGTAGCACCGAGCAGATGGCCCGTCATCGATTTGGTCGAGCTGACCGCCAGTTTGTACGCATGCTCCCCGAAAATTTGTTTGATCGCTTGCGTTTCCGCAATGTCGCCTTGACCGGTAGATGTACCGTGCGCATTGATGTAACCGATGCTATCCGGCTCGACTCCCGCATCTTTCAGCGCGAGTTTCATACAGCGGGCAGCGCCCTCGCCGTTTGGAGACGGAGCTGTGATATGGTGCGCATCCGCACTCATGCCATAGCCGATCACTTCAGCGATAATGGTTGCGCCGCGTTTTTTCGCATGCTCCAGCTCTTCAATCACCAGCACGCCCGCTCCTTCGCCCATGACGAAGCCATCGCGATCGCGGTCGAATGGACGGCTCGCTTTTTGCGGCTCATCATTGCGCGTCGACATCGCCTTCATCGAACAGAATCCCGCAAATGCCATCGGTAGCACCGTCGCTTCCGCTCCTCCGGTTACCATTGCATCCGCATGTCCGTATTGAATCAGGCGGAACGCGTCACCGATTGCATTGGTCCCTGTTGCGCACGCTGTAATCGCGCTGGAGGTCGGACCCTTGGCGCCCAATTCGATGGAAATCAAACCGGATGCCATATTCCCGATCAACATCGGAATGAAAAACGGACTTACCCTGCGTGGTCCTTTTTCCAGCATGACACGATGCTGTTCTTCAAACGTGGATAATCCACCGATACCGGAACCGATGTAGACACCGATTTGATCGGCATTCTCTTCATTGATTTCCAAACCGGAGTTCTTCATGGCCATTTTGGCAGCAGCCAGTGCGAATTGCACGAAACGGTCCGTACGACGCACTTCTTTTTTGTCCATGTAGTCTTCTGGCACGAAATCTTTCACTTCGCCAGCAATTTGTGTCGGATAATCAGTGACATCAAAGCTCGTGATTTTATCGATCCCCGACTTACCAGTGCGCAGGCTTTCCCAGAAGGTATCAACGTCGTTGCCCACAGGAGAAATGACGCCAACGCCCGTAATCACCACTCTTCGTTTCATTCGCTTCACCTCTATATGTAATAAGCATTTCGCTTTCATTACGGATTGAATGTGGATAAAAGTGGAAAGTCCGCATATGTGAAGGGAGGAGCCCCGCCGAAACGAGACTCCCTTCTACAATTACTTGTGGGACTCTATGTATTTTACTACCTCGCCCACAGTAGTGATTTTCTCAGCATCTTCATCGGAAATCTCCAAATCGAACTCATCCTCGAGTTCCATAACGAGCTCCACTACATCCAAAGAGTCAGCACCCAGGTCTTCTTTAAAAGAAGCTTCCAAAGTAACTTTGGACTCATCTACATTCAACCGGTCAATCACGATTTTTTTCACTTTCTCAAAAACGTCTGCCATCTTACTTCACCCCCTCTCCAAGTATTATAAGGGATGTCCCTTGTAAAAACCAGTTGAATCAAGGATTCGAACGGGTTACATGTACATGCCGCCATCGACATGCAAGGTTTGTCCTGTCATATAAGCAGCCGCATCGCTCGCCAAAAAGTGCACGACATTGGCGATTTCATCCGCTTGCCCCAATCGTGCGAGCGGAATTTGTGTCAGCAGGTTAGCTTTTACATCCTCAGGCAAAACGTCTGTCATGTCCGTTGCAATGAAGCCTGGAGCCACTGCATTCACCGTGATGCCACGGGACGCCAGCTCACGCGCTGCGGTTTTGGTCAGGCCGATCACGCCCGCTTTCGCCGCCACATAGTTGGCTTGCCCAGCGTTGCCGAGCACGCCCACCACCGAGGTGATATTGATGATTCGGCCGCTGCGCTGTTTCATCATCGGACGAGTAGCCGCCTTGATGCAGTTAAACACACCTTTGAGGTTCGTGTCAATCACATCGTCCCATTCTTCCTCTTTCATACGCATCATCAAGTTATCGCGGGTAATCCCAGCGTTGTTAACCAAAATGTCAATTTGACCGAAAGTGTCAAGAGCCGACTTGAACATGTCGTTCACTTCATCCGCACTGCTCACATTCGCTTTCACCATGATCGCTTCGCGACCCAGCTCCTTGATTTTCGCTACGGTTTCAGCCGCTGCTGCCTCGCTGCCCGCATAGTTGACGACGACGTTGCAGCCGTCAGCTGCCAGCTTAAGCGCGATCGCGCGTCCGATGCCGCGTGATGCGCCTGTTACGAGCGCCACTTTTCCTGTTAGCATAAAATACCTCCATCCAGCAGTTCTGCAAGCGATTCCGCGTCTTGCACCGAGTAGATTTTCACATCACCTGGAGCAATCTTTTTAATCAGTCCGGCGAGCACTTTGCCAGGTCCGATTTCGATGAACGTGGTCACGCCCTTCTCCGCCATCCACGCGACAGAATCCTCCCATAGAACGGGGGATGCCACTTGATCGACGAGGCTGGTTGCAATGTCCTCTGCGCCTGTTACCGGACGCGCCGAAACGTTCGCCACAACCGGGAAGGATGCTTCACTGATCGCGATGCCTGCAAGCACTTCTTTCAGCCGATCAGCCGCTGGCTCCATCAAGGAGGAGTGGAACGGTCCGCTCACATTAAGTGGAAGGACACGTTTTGCCCCCGCAGCCTTCGCACCCTCGCCTGCCAGCTTCACGCCTTCCGCGCTTCCGGAAATGACGATTTGGCCTGGACAGTTGAGGTTTGCCAGCTGAACCGGGTTACCGCCGGCCGTTACTTCTTCGCACACCACATGCAGCGCGTCCCGTTCCATTCCAAGAACTGCCGCCATGGCGCCTTGGCCTGCTGGAACCGCGCTTTCCATGAATTGACCGCGCAGTCTGACTGTTTTCACGGCATCCTCAAACGTAAGGGCGCCAGCTGCGACAAGCGCGGAATACTCGCCGAGGCTGTGGCCTGCGACAAAATCAGCCTTGATGACAGGCTGTTTTTCTTTAAGCGCCGCTAGTACTGCAACGCTCATCGTCAAGATTGCCGGCTGCGTATTGGCAGTCAGCTTCAGTTCTTCATCTGGACCTTCAAAGCAGAGCGTAGACAGCGAAAAGCCGAGCGCTGCGTCCGCCTGGTCAAATATATTTTTAGCCGCGGCCGATTGTGTAGCCAGTTCTTTTCCCATGCCAACAAACTGGGAGCCTTGGCCCGGGAATACGAGTGCAATTTTACTCATCTTGTTAACTCCCTTCCGTTAGGCTTGCTTTGTGCACCATGTCAAAAGTGCCGCGCCCCACGTCAATCCGCCGCCGAATCCAACCAGCACTAGATTGTCGCCTTCTTTCACGCGACCTGCTTCCACCGCTTCATCCAGTGCAACCGGGATGGAGGCGGAGGACATGTTGCCGTAGCGATCCAGGTTGATCGCGACTTTGTCTTCGGAAAGGCCAAAGCGTTTCAAAGCTGCCTCGATGATCCGCAGGTTCGCTTGATGCGGCACCAGCAGGTCGATGCTCTCTTTTTCCAGTCCCGCTTTTTCCAGAACTGTTTCCGTTGCGGAGTTCATCACACGGACTGCGAACTTGAATACTTCGCTACCGGCCATATACATGTAATGGAGCCCTTGCTCTACCGTTTCCGCGGTTGCCGGCAAGCGCGATCCGCCTGCAGGCAGGTTCAGCAATTCGCCGCCCGAGCCGTCTGCACCGAGATCGAACGCCTTGAAGCCGTAGCCTTCTGGTACTGGCCCCAATATCGCTGCACCAGCCCCGTCACCGAACAAAACGCATGTGTTGCGGTCTTCGTAGTTGGTAATTTTGGAGAGCGATTCTACCCCGATCACCAGCACATAGCGGTACATACCGTTTGCAATGAACTGGGAAGCAGTCGTTACACCATACAAAAAGCCTGTGCACGCTGCCGATATGTCGAGTGCGGATGCTTTTTTCGCACCTAGTTTATCTTGCAAAATGCAGGCGGTGGATGGGAACATCATGTCCGGCGTTACGGTAGCCACGATGATCATATCCAGCTCTTCCGCCGTGATGTTCGCTTTCTTCAGCGCTCGTTGCGCTGCTTCATAGGCGAGATCGGAGGACGCCTGTTCTTTGGACGAGATTCGGCGCTCACGAATCCCCGTGCGCGTCACGATCCATTCGTCATTCGTCTCCACCATTTTTTCCAAATCCGCATTGGTCAGCACTCGTTCAGGCGTGTAGGAGCCTGTGCCGAGGATGCCGACAGGTCGCAATTGAGCCATCTGTTTCACTCGCTTTCGGTTTGTATATGTAGATCGAGTTCTTGCTGAATCAAGCCGTTTACGTCATTTTCCACATAGCGGGCTGCTGCCAAAAACGCGTTTTTGATCGCCAGTGAACTGGACGAGCCATGCGCCTTAAAAACCGGAACCATCAACCCGAGCAGCGGTGCTCCGCCGTACTCGGCATAGTCCATCCGCTTTTTGAACCGAACCAAGCTCGGTTTCAATAGAAAGGCTCCTACTTTATTCAAGAAACTGGAAGTAAACTCCTCTTTCAGCATGGAGAATATCGTGGAAGCGCACCCTTCGATCGATTTCAGCAATACATTTCCCGCAAAGCCTTCGCAAACGACGACGTCGCAGGAGCCTTGCATGATATCGCGCGCCTCCACATTACCGATGAAATGAGTTTTGGAGAGCGCGAGCAGCGGATAGGTGGCCTTGCACAGCTCGTTTCCTTTCGTCTCCTCCGTACCGACATTGAGCAGACCGACCTTCGGATCCGGGATGCCCATGCCCTTGTCGGCATACACGCTGCCCATGATCGCATATTGCAGTAAATGAACGGGCTTTGCGTCTACATTGGCGCCGACATCGAGCAAGAGCGACGCTTTTCCTTGCACATTCGGAATAAACGCAGCCAGCGCAGGGCGTTCGATTCCTTTCATCCGCCCTGCGATCAGAAGACCGGCTGTCATCAAAGCGCCCGTATTCCCCGCGGAGATACAAGCGTCCACTTTTCGCAGCTTGGCTAAATCCATCGTTACGACCATTGACGAATCTTTTTTACGTCGGACCGCACGCACTGGTTCATCCTCTGCCTCGATGATCTCGGTCGTGTGGTGAATCTCAATTCTGGAGGGGATGGTTGCGGGCATGTGTTGTCTGATGGCAGTCTCGTCTCCTACGAGCACAACCGTAAGCGACGGGTTGGACTGGATGGCGAGCAATGCACCTTCCACCACGCTTTTCGGAGCGTGGTCGCCTCCCATCGCATCGATAGCGATACGCAAATCATTTCCTCCTTTACTCATTGCCTACAATTGTGGTTCCGCTTCCCATGCGGCTGCACGCACGACACGGAAGCTTGCAGAAAAGACAACTTCATTTTGTACTCTCGTCTCAACGCGCACGCGGCTCTCATCCCCACTGCTTGAACGGACCACCGCTTTGGCGACCAGCCGTTCACCAAGCTTGACGGGACGGATAAACCGGATGCGCGCCGTCGCAGTCAGCGCGACATCTGCATTGATCAGCGCGACTGCGAGCGAATTTGCTTGTGCAAATATATAATGTCCTCTGGCAATTTGCGTGCGGGTAAACACATGCTCTTCCTTGATGTCGAGCACGGAGATTCCCTGCACATCCAATTGCAGATCGACAACCTCACCGATCACTTCATCAATCCCCAGTGACTTTACCGGGTCCAAGCTGCGTTCCGCCACCGACTTGATCCGCTCACGCAGCTCCGGAATACCAAGCTCTAGCCGATCAAGCCGGATGGTCTGGATGCTGACGCGAAAAGCTGTCGCCAAGTCTTCATCCGTTGCGAAAGGATTTTCTTTTAAATACTGGACGAGCCGCGTTTGTCGATCTTTTTTCGGCAATCGGGCGATGGTCGCCACCCCCCAATATGTATAGACATATCGAACCTAATTTACGATCAGAAATTAATACCTGGTGCCAAAACTAGTATATTCGACATGCGGTATCATTACAACCCTAATAAATCCGGCGAATTAATTCTTCAATCTCCGGCTCCGCAAGCGTAATATCAAGCGGATCACCCCATTTGCTGATTTCATCGAGGATAACTGGGGTCGAAATCGTGCGTTTATCGTAAAAAACCTGTACCTGCATTCCGTTCGTCTCAATGCGCTCGATACCGCGAATCTGCTGGATCTGTGGCGTCGAGGCAAATTGCACCGTGCATGTGGTCGGCAGTCCGATCTGCTCGCGCAGCGCGGACAAACTGCCATCCATGACCAGCTTCCCGTGATTGATGACAATGATGCGCTGACACAATTCAGCAATGTCATCCATGTCATGCGTGGTCAACAAAATGGTTTTTCGCTCCACCCGGTTGATTTCCTTCAAAAACCCGCGAATTCTTTCTTTGGCGACCACATCGAGACCGATCGTGGGCTCATCCAGAAACAGGATTGCCGGATCATGCAGCAGGGCCGCCGCCAAGTCGGCTCGCATGCGCTGGCCAAGTGACAGTTTGCGCACTGGCGTATTAATGAAGCTCCCTAGTTCCAGCAGATCGTCATACCGTTCCATAGCTAGTGCGTACTGTTTCTCGTCAACTTGATACATGGCCTGCAAAATTTCGAACGAATCGCGCACCGGCAAGTCCCACCATAGCTGTGTTCGCTGCCCAAACACGACGCCGATCTTTTTGGCAACCTCTCTACGCTGCAGCTGTGGGCTCATGCCCGCCACTTCAACCGATCCGGCGGAAGGATGGAGAATACCTACAAGCATTTTGATGGTGGTAGACTTGCCCGCACCATTTGGCCCCAGATACCCAACGAATTCTCCTTCCTCAATCGCAAAGGAAACGGACTCAACCGCTTTTTTCGCCGAGCCTACGCCTGAAAACAACGCGCGGAAGCTGCCGAGCACTCCCTTCGCATTGGGTCTGTGCCAAAATGTTTTCTCAAGCCCGTCGGCTACGATCATTTCCTTATCTCCCTTCTATTATCAACCAAGAACACAAAATCACTTTGCTGCTCACGAGCCTGTGCTATGGTAATGTTTGATACCGAAGCGCCAAAACCAAAGGGCCACAAGCAAGTATCCGATCACCACGCCCGGAGAAACCAGCAAATAATACCAACTGCCCCCTTTGTGCAGCAAATATAGTGCCGGTATGTAATTAATGAAGCCGACAGGGAGCAGGCCCAGAAATACGAGCTTGAGCCAATCCGGGTACAAGCTGATCGGATAGTTCGCTGCATTGGACGGGGCATAAAGCGTGAACGCCTGCAAATCCTTCACCTGTGACGTCCAAAAAGCAGTTGTTGCGGTTATCAATGAAATCGAGAACATCATCACGCACCCGAGCAGTATCGCCACCGGCAAATACGCGATGAGAAGCCAACTCACCTCTCCTTGGCGAAACAACCCGGCGAGTGAAACACCAAGCACCACGATCCCTTGCAGCACACCCCCTACTTTCCCCAAATCCACCCGTTTGGTCAGCAACAGGAACAACGGCGGCATCGGCCGCACTAGCAGCTGATCGAATTCCCCCTGGATGATATATTTTTCAAACTCGTGGATTTCCGCAGCAATCGTCCGATACATAGACATCGCACAGGAGATGATCCCGTATAACACTCCGATCTCATAGAGGCTCCAGCCTTTCACGTGATCAAACCGTGCCAGCACTGCGCCTAGCAGTAAAAAGTCGAGCACCGACAGGCTAGCATTGGCAAACGCGGTCATGATGAAGTTGCCTTTGTATTGCAGCTGTGAGCGAATATTGGTTTTCAACATCTTCCAATAAAAGGACCACATGGCTATCCTCCTTGAATTTCGGTTCTGCGCCGCGCCCTGCCGGTCAGCACGAGGCAGACGATGGTCAGGACGATCGACCAGATCGCTTGCAGACCGAGCACGCCGTACGAAACTTGTTCCAGATACAACATGGTCGGATAGTAGAGCACACCAGCGAACGGCAGTCCGAGCGCAAGCGTACTAAGCCAATGCGGAAACAGATCGATCGGCACAAATTGGCCGCCGAGACCAAACAGCAAGGTGATGAGCACATTATGCAAACCGCTGATTTCATTTGTCCAAAAAGAAGTGAGGCCAACGAGAAAAAACAGGAGCAAACTGATGTAAACCGCGAGTAAAATGGAGAGCAAGGCAACGATGTAGGTGAAAGGCTCGCGAGGAAGATAAAAGCCAACTGTAGCGGAATAGACGATGGCGATTGGCAGCGTGCGGTACAGGAGGTTGTAGCAAATCTTGCCCGCTTCCTGTGAGATTACAAACAAAAAATAGCTCACAGGCCGCATGAGGTCGAGGCTGACCGCACCGGTGCGCACCTGAAGATGGATGCCCAATCCCGGGCTGAGGAATGTCGTGATCCAAAGCATGATTTGCGTAAACGCGATGTAATGCGCCATGGTGGAAGGGTTGTAAATACTGTCCGTGTTCCCCTTGCCTTCCAGCACGCCAGCCCAAATAGCGATGAACACGAATCCGAAAATGGTGCTGGCAAAATTGTTGATGATATGTGCCATGCGATACTGAAGATTGCGACGAAAGCTTTTTACAAGAAGCAACCAATAAACCATCTCATTCCCCCTCTTTTGCAAAAACGAGAATTTCTCGAAAACGCAACGAAGGCAGCGCCAAGAAGCTTGGCGCCACCATGTTTTTTGCCGAAAGAAAAAAGCAAGGTGAGGTATCACCCTGCTTCTTATTTTGCTACTTTTTGACCTTTGTAGTGTCCGCAGCTTCCGCAAACGCGGTGAGCCAGCTTGTGTTCGCCACAATTGTCGCATTTGATCATGCCTGGAATCTCTAATTTGAAGTGCGTACGACGCATTCTTTTACGAGTTTTGGAAGTTCTCCGTTGAGGTACTGCCATCTTACTTACACCTCCTTCAATTCTGTTTCAAGTAGGCCTCGATAGGAGGAAGCACACAAGTGCTCTTCACACTGAGAGGAAGCCTTCTATTCATGATCGGCGGCATCGGACAAGCCAAGCGCGCCAGTCATTCAAAAATGAAGCGTGAATCTGTTACAATACACATTGCTTCATATTGAACCTTTGTCCAAGATTACTCGTTGTTCTTTTGGAAAAAGTCAGCCAAACCGGCCAACCGCGGATCGATGCGTTCGTTTTTGCAGCTGCATGGCTGCTCATTGCGGTTAACGCCGCACGTTGGGCATAATCCTTTGCAATCCTCGGAACAAAGCGGGAACGTTGGCACTTCCAGGAGAAAATCCTCTGAAAGCAGTGGATCCAGCTCAATCTCTTCTCCATCCAGCAGTTGAATGTCGCTTTCTTCGTCAAGCACCAGCGATTCGTCGTTGGTAAACGACTCGGAAAACGGCACATGCATGTGCTGGGTGAATGTGGTCAAACAGCGAGCACAGACATAATTGACATCTGCCTCCATATCCCCATTCACATAATAGAGATCTCCCAGCTTGGCAGCCTCACCGACTGCTTGCACGGGTGTGACACTGCGAATTTCTTGATGGCGCGATTTGATATCGTCGGCATCCAATGTCACTCGGAACGGTAGTGGTTCACCTTTACGATGATCCAGTTCACTCAATCGAATAATCATGTTTTTTCACCTCAAGCGCAACAAAGATGATTATAGCTTTTGCCCAAATCTTTGTCAACCAATTTTCCTTGACAGCACGTTCGTTCCATCCCACCGCATTTTCCAACGGTTGCTAAAAAGATAGCACTCTACTACACTATGGAGCAAGAAAAAAAAGGAGGAACTTTGTTTGAAGACGGTGGGATTAGTCGTCGAATACAATCCGTTGCATAACGGTCATTACTATCATTATACAGAAGCCAAACGGGTCACGGGCGCAGACGCCTGCGTGATCGTGATGAGCAGCAATTTTTTGCAGCGCGGCGAGCCTGCCTTGCTCTCTAAATGGGCGCGAGCAGAAATGGCGCTGCAGGCGGGCATCGACCTGGTTATCGAGCTTCCGCTACCCTATTCTTGTGCCACCGCCGAGCTGTTCGCGTTGGGGGCCGTTTCGGTGCTCGACCGAATCGGTGTGGTCGATTCCCTCTGCTTTGGCAGTGAAAGCGGTGAGATCAGTTGGATCAGCGATCTAGCTGAGCTGCTCGCTGATGAACCGGAAGCTTTTTCCCTTTCGCTCAGGGCTCATCTCGCAAAAGGCCTTTCCTACCCGTCCGCCTACGCACAGGCTGCATCGGAAATGCTGGACCGCGACGGTTCACCGGATGCCGATTTAGCCTCGCCCAACAATATTTTGGGACTCAACTATTTGCTTGCCCTCAAACGGCTCGGCAGCCGCATTCAACCTGCAACCATCAAGCGGCAAAAAGCCGAATATCATCAAACGACGATCACCGATGCCCAAATCGCAAGTGCCACAGCTATCCGCAAGTTGATTTTTGGCGATGATGCTGGCTTTGAAGAGCTTGCACCCTATGTTCCCCCCACCACACTTGCCATTATACAGCGTGAGTTTGAGCTCGGGCGCGGGCCAATCAATTGGGAACGATTCCGCCATCCTCTCTTTCACCGGCTTTTGCAGCTCTCGCCTGAAGACATCGCTGGTTATCATGAAGTCGGCGAGGGTATCGAGCATCGGCTGAAAGCGGCAGCAAGACAAGCTACCACGGTCGCGGAGCTGGTTGCCGCCACGAAAAACAAACGCTACACGTGGAACCGCATCCAGCGTATGCTGACAGCCGTCCTGCTTGACATGAAAAAAAGTACGATGGCTGAGCTTTCCTTAAAAAATGGAGCGCCTTATGCCCGGATTCTCGGCTTCTCGCAGGTCGGCAAGCAGCTTCTGCACGAGGCGAAAAAGAAGTCGTCCATCCCGCTGATCACAAAAGTGACGGACGGGCTGCATCCGATGCTGGACATGGAAATTGCCGCTGTTGCCGTCTACAGCCTGGCCCAGCCAGAGCCGGGAGATCGCCCCTTCACGGCTGAGTACCGACGCCCGCCTATTGTTTTGGCGTGAGCGATTCTAAGTAGACCAGCGCGTCATCCAGCTTTTTGACCGGAACGATCTTCATCTTAGCGCCGACCCGCTTCGCAGTCGCCAGCGCCTCCTGATAGTTCGATACGGGCGCATCCGAATCGTCAGGGGCAAAGAATATTTCTGCGCCCGCATTTTGCGCTGCGATGATTTTGTGGTTGATGCCGCCGATGCGTCCGATTGTCGCATCCGGATTGATCGTGCCTGTACCGGCGATCCGGTACCCTTTTGTTAGGTCGATATCCGGGCGCAGCTGATCGTAAATTTCCAGCGTAAACATCAGTCCAGCAGATGGCCCCCCGATGTTTTCCGAGTTGATGTTTACTTTCTTCGGCACTTCAATCAGCGTCTTGTCTGCCGGTCTGATCCCGAATCCTGGACGAGCTTTCTGCCCGGTGTCGGCCGGCAGCTCGACTAACGTCAAGCTTGCTTTTTGCTCTTGTTTGTCTCTGAGATAGGTAAGCGCGATCGTGTCACCCGCCTTTTTGTTGGCAAGGGCTGCGAACAGCTCATTCGTGTCGGTGATTCGCTTATCGTCCACCTGTGTGATGATGTCCCCCACCTTCAGCACTTTTGCTGCAGGCATGCCTTCCAGCGTCCCGTTGACCAGTACGCCCAGCTTCTGTATCTTGACGGGGTAGCCCGCTCGTCGGAAGGCCATCGCTTCAGCCGTCATCTGTGAATCCTGCATGACCCCGAGCTCACGTTTGGTGTAATCTTCGTTCGACTCCCCTTTGTTTAGGACGAGGTCGCGATCGATCAACTCGGCATCCGGCGAAAATTTGGAGTACACATACCAGGCGATGTTAGCCTGTCCCATCCGCACGGTAGTCAGCATGAACGCGCCCTTCTCATCCTTCTTTCCGCCCTCAACGCTGATGATCGGCGACAGCTCCATGGCTGATCCCGGTCTCGTGACGTAGTATGGCAATGGTATATACAGACTGATGGTCAAAAGGCCGATCAAAACCACGATCAGCCAGCGTGATTGGCGTACGCTTTTCACTGTTGGTCCTCCCATTTTTCAATCAACTCGATGATTTTCTCTACATGCTCTCGTGCGCACCGTTCCCCTTCAGCGATAATCTCCTGAATGCCGCTGTACGCGATGCTGCTGTATTGTCCTACGTCCGGCCGGATCACCAAGTCCGCTGAAACAATCCGATGGCGCAAAATCTCGCGTTCCATTACATCGATCGCCTGCGCGATCACTTCAAAGATGGATTTGACTTGAATCTGCGTATCAAATTGCGCCACATCGACGGCGATCACAATATCGGCTCCTAGCTCCCGCGCCACGGTAATCGGCACTCGATCAATGACGCCGCCGTCCACGAGCAACCGTCCATCCACCTTTTCCGGCACAAAGATGCCTGGAATCGAGATGCTTGCGCGCACCGCCTGATCGATCGGCCCTTTCGTGAAAACCACGCGCTCCCCGCGTTCGATGTCGGTCGCAACAATCGCCAAAGGGATATTCAGCTGTTCGATATTTTTCCCATGCGTCAAGAGTCTTATCAATTCTTTGATCTTCTGACCGGCGACGAACCCTAGGTTCGGCACAATTACATCAAGCCAATGCTTCCGTTTCAAATTCAATGCCAGCTTTTCCATCATGTCCGGTTTGATGCCATTGGCGTAAAACGCGGCGACCAGGCTGCCCATGCTGCTGCCGGCCAAAAAATCCACCTCGATCTGATGCTCTTCCAGCACCTTGAGCACGCCGATGTGCGCGAAGCCACGCGCTCCGCCCGATCCGAGCGCCAAACCGATCTTGGGTCGTCTTTTGCCTGCTGCCATGTGCCGCCCCCCTTTCCGAGTCACCATTTCTTAGCTTATGTATGAACCATGCGCTTCATTTCGCTTTCGTGGGAAGCTTGGGCGAATAGTTTCACTACCTTGGACGTAGACATGTACTATCCTGATCCGCAGGAGGGACGTATGGCTCGCCGTTCGCATTTTCTCACGTTGTTTGTTGCGCTTTTTTCCATTGGCTTGGTTATTGCACTCGTTTCAAATCCGCAAACATCGTTTCAAGCCGCCCTGAGGGGCTTGAATATTTGGTGGGAAGTGGTGTTTCCCGCTACACTCCCATTCATTGTGTTGTCGGAAATCTTGATGGGGTTTGGCGTCGTTCATTTCGTCGGCGTGCTACTGGAACCGCTGATGCGTCCACTTTTTAATGTGCCGGGCACGGGAGGCTTTATCTTGACGATGGGATTTGCTTCCGGCTATCCCGTTACGGCCAAACTAACCACCAGCTTGCGGGAATCGGGAAACATCACCCGAGCGGAAGGAGAACGACTCGTATCATTTGTAACGACCGGTGATCCGCTATTTGTTATCGGGGCGGTTGCCGTCGGCTTTTTTCACAACGAGCAGCTTGGCTTCATTCTCGCCGCAACCCATTACGTATCTGCGCTATTGCTCGGAATCATGTACCGGTTTCACGCGCCTCGCGACCTATCGACGAAGCCGATCAGCAAAAATAAGCTTCCTTTACTGCTTCGCGCCTTGCAAGCCATGCATCGCGCACGCCTCAATGACGGCAGAGCCTTTGGCCGCTTGATGGGCGATGCCGTTCATTCGGCTTTGCAGACGCTCCTGATGATCGGCGGCTTTTTAATCGTGTTTTCGGTCATTTTGCAGCTTCTCAGCACGCTGAACATCACGCAATTTCTTTCCGCTGTCATCACGGTGCTGCTCTCTCCGTTTGACTTGCCGCCGCAGTTTGCCAAGGCGCTCATTTCCGGGATATTCGAGGTAACGCTCGGCGCACAAGCCACGAGCGAAGTGCCAGGCCAGGTGTCGCTCATGTGGAAAGCCGCGATCGCGAGCGCCGTCATTTCTTGGGGTGGTTTGAGCGTGCACGCACAGGTAGCGAGCATCCTCGCGAATACCGATATCCGCGTCGCTCCCTACTTGTTAGCCCGCTTTATCCACGCGATCATGGCTGCCATTATGACCCTGATTTTCTGGGGCCCACTCACGCGCATGACAGAAGGAATCGCAGCCAGCAAGCCGGTGTTTCAAGTGTATGACCAGCCGCGCATGCTGCATGCCTGGAGTGATTCGCTCAGTCACAACGGCTTGACCGCCACACTCATCTTTATCGTGCTGATCATCATCAGCCTGTTGCTGTATCGACAAGCATCCCGCCCCACTCGCTGAGGCGGGCTTTTTTAGTTATTCTTCATTTTTGCAAGAATCGCTTGCTCAACCACCGGCGGGACCAGATCGCTCACTGGCGCATGGTAGCGCGCGACTTCCTTCACGATGCTGGAGCTGAGATACGAATACTGATTGCTGGTCATCATGAAAAAGGTTTCGACGGAATCATCCAGCTTTTTATTGACCGACGCCATCTGCATTTCGTATTCAAAATCGGAGACTGCACGCAGTCCCTTGATCAGCACTTGCGCTTTCCGCTTTTTCATATAGTCGATGAGCAGGCCGCCGAATGTGTCCACCTCCACATTTGGATAATCGGCGGTAACGCTGCGAATCAGCTCCATCCGCTCTTCCACGGAAAAAAGCGGCGTTTTTTTCGAGTTCGTCAAAACAGCCACAATCACTTTGTCAAAAATGGCGGCTGCCCGCGAGATGATGTCCAGGTGCCCGTTTGTAATCGGATCGAAACTGCCGGGACAAACTGCGATTTTCATTCTTGTGCCTCTCCCTTCGGTTCATAGCGATAAATGCTGATTGTCGTATCCCCGTATGTCGCCTGCTTCTGCAGGACACAATCAGCGATTTGCTCACCCAGCTTAAATTCGGTATCATGCTCGGCCACGATCCAGCAGCCATCTGCCAACAATCCTGTATCCTGCAAAATCGCCATCTCTGCCGCAATTTTTTGATAAGCATACGGCGGATCAAGAAAAACGACGGAAAACTTCACATCGCGCTTGGTCAGCGCCTTAAGCGCGCGCGCTGCGTCATTGCGGTACACTTCTGCTTTCTCTGTCGCCTGCACCTTTTCCAGATTGCCTTTTACGACGGAAACGGCCTTGGCATCGGCATCGACGAAAATGACGCGCTCTACGCCCCGACTCAACGCCTCGATTCCGAGCCCTCCGGTTCCTGCATATAAATCGAGGGCAACCCCACCTGAAAAATAAGGGCCGATCATACTGAATATCGATTCCTTGACTTTGTCGGTCGTTGGCCTCGTGCCTTTGCCCGGAACGGCCGCCAAGGCTCTTCCTTTAAATTCGCCTGCAATTACTCTCATTGTGCTCACCTAATTCTTTTCGTTGTAAGACGATATGTGACGATGGTTTGGTGGTCGCATATCGGGAATGCTCTCATACTATCACATCCACGAATGAGCCGTAAAATTGCGATTGGAAAATTTTTCAGGAACTTTTTCCATCGATGTATAAAAAATACCAGGTTGGCAAAGAATAGGAACAAGCGACGCAAGGGTGTCGCTGACAACCGCGGAGAAGACTTACGTTTCCCCATAAGCTCTTCCTCCGGTTTCTCCTCTCCCATAATTGAAATGCGGACCAAGCGAGCTTGTACGTTGGATAGGAACGTACCGGCATTGGTTCCCTGCGCGGGAACGTTCGGACCGCTACCTCATCCCTAACCGGATGAGGTATTTTTTTGCGCATAGCGGTTACACTAGCCGTGCTACGCATTCTCGCTTAAAGGAGTGAGGCAGTAATGGCAGAAAAGGAACCATCCAAGCAAAAGCTCGAGGCATCCGCGATGCAGTCGTTGGCCGATCGCACCGGACAAAACCAGGAGCAAGCACGCAATATGCAATCGGCAGCTGACCAATCTGACATGGAAAAGCACGGTCAATAATCATATCCGCACTTGGGACATGTGCAAGCTTTTCCCATACCTTTCAGAGTCACCCTTTTCCGGAGATCAGCCTCACGGAAAAGGGTTTTCTTTTTTCGTCCAAAGAGGTAAGCCTTGACCAATTGTGCTATACTGTCCAAAGGAAACTTGACGTTAGGGGGAGAAATACCTTGATTAACCCGATTGCCTTCTCGATCGGACCGATTTCCGTGCACTGGTACGGCATCACGATGGGTCTCGCTTTTTTTCTCGGTACCTATCTCGCGCGCTATAACAGCAAACGCGCCGGCATTGATCCTGATCACGTGCTGAATATGGTAGTGTGGATTATTCCCGCAGCGATCATTTGCGCCCGCGCGTATTATGTGGCGTTTGAATGGGAGCATTACAAAGATAACCTGTTTGATATGATCGCTGTTTGGAAAGGCGGGCTGGCGATTCACGGCGGTTTGATCGGCGGACTGATTGCAGGCACACTGTACATCCGCAAGCACAATCTGCCATTCTTCCAGCTGGCGGACATCATGATGCCAAGCGTCATTTTGGGGCAAGCGATTGGACGCTGGGGCAACTTCTTGAACCAGGAAGCGCATGGCGGTCCCGTCTCTGCAGAATTCATGTCCCATTTTCCGGCATTCATTCGCAATCAGATGCTGATCGGCGGCCAGTACTACCATCCGACTTTCCTGTATGAGTCGCTATGGAATTTGCTCGTGTGCGCGATTCTGCTCTTTATGCTCTATCGTTTCAAACGGTTTGACGGACAAATTTTGTTCAGCTACATGATCCTTTACTCGATCGGGCGCTTCTTTATTGAAGGCATGCGCACCGACAGTCTCATGCTCGGAGGGCTACGCGTCGCTCAGCTGGTCAGCCTCTCCCTCGCGCTGGCAGGTGTGGTGCTCATGATCGTTTTCGCCAGAAAGCCGCGGGAACGTCATCCATCCGTGTAAACATTACTAGCGAAAGATGAAAAGCCATCCCTTCTGTCATAGACAGGGATGGCTTTTTTGCAAGCAACGATCTGGTTTAATGGCCAGCAAATCTGGCAATGCTGATTACTACTACTTTTCGAATATTGCGTAAGGGTGTGATTGAATGGAAACCAACTTACTTCAGCAATACCTTTCGCGACCAGTCACGGTCTATTTCGCCCCACATATGATCGCTTCTCCTGATGATGAGGCGGAAGAAGGCCAACTGCTTTCGTATGATGCAACCGGCATTTTGCTGAAACAGACGAACGATTCGATTCTGTTTATTCCAATCGACTGCATCCGTTCGATGAGCATCCGGCCCCATCCATCATTTTGGCAACGACTGACGGGCGCTGTCTGAAAAAGTCCTGGCCAACAGCATCGCGATCCCGGTCACCACTCCTTGTACGACCACAATCATGACAGGCAGCGATATGACCATGAGCAGGGCAGGTGCTACAAGGAATCCGAGTAAATAGCCCAAACGGACAAACAGCGCCTGAATACCCAAAACGCGCCCACGGTATGCGCCGTCGCTCGTTTGAATCATCGTTCGCTGGTACAGCTGCGCTCCTGCATCAAACACTCCGGCTGCAAACAAGAAACCGAGAATCACAGCTTGCTGGCTGGACCAAAACACCAGCGAAATCGTCAGGGAGAATGCGACCATCGTCGTAAGAAAAGCCGGAATCGCTCGCAATCGGACTTTTGCAAACACAAAAGAGCCCACCACTCCCCCTGCTCCCATCATCGTCCACATCAAGCCGTGAAACGTCGATTGATGCGACAAATCGCGCTGCGACAAAAGCGGTAACCCATAATTCCATGCCGTGCCGCCAAACGCAAAGAGAAAGGCAAACAGGATGAGATGGAGGTAGACCCGCTCTGCTTTTAGATAGGCGAATACTTCCGCCAAGTCTGTTCCCCACTTTCCTTTTGACTCGTTTGGCACCCGCCGATGTGTGGTTTGCCATCGCATCCTGAACAGCATAACCGCCGACACCAGGAAGGTCAGTGCGTCAAAGGCGACGATCCAACGGAACCCCCACAGGTCTGCGACATATCCGCTCACAGCAAAACCCAATACGGTCACAATCATCGTAAGCCGAACAATCCGGCTGTTCGTTCGCTTCACATTCCCCTCGCCAAACAACGAGGCAATCGATGCGTCAAAGCTGATTTGAAACACGTTGTACATGATCCCGGCGACAAATGCGGCGATAACCGCGGTTAGCGGATGGGGAACTATTGCGATCGATCCGATGACGACGGCACAGACAAGATCACTTGCGATCATACACAACCGCCGGTCAAAGCGATCGGCGAGCACGCCTGCAAACAAGCTAGACAAAACCGCCCCCGCCTGTCGGGCTAGAAAATAAGCCATCAGCCACACGGGACTGTTAGCAAAAACAGAAAACAAAGCGGAAACCGCGATCAAATTCATACGCGAGCCAAAATCGGAAAGCGCATTGACGTACAGATACAATTGTTTATGCAAGCTCCAAACCTCCATAGTCCGGTTTGGTTTCTGACGCCCCCTTATGGGGTTTGTACACTGATTATGGCAGTTGACATGCGCAAGCCTCCTTTTTTGAGCAAGTATGGGAAAGTCGTTCCTTTTTGGCGGCACTTGTTCTGTAAGTTCGAGGGGCGCCGTCTCCAAAGCCATAATAAGTGCGTGACTTTTGTCACGATTCTATTTTATCGTAAAACGGGTAAAAGAAAAAAGTGCACCCGCCATGATTGGCAGGTACACTTTTTTGGTTTTTACAAAAATACGTCATAGACGATATAACAAGCAGCTGCAAGCAATGCCGTACATGGCAGCGTAATGACCCATGTCACGACGATGCGGCCGGCTACTCCCCATTTGACGGCGGAGAATTTTTGTGAGGCCCCTACCCCCAAAATCGAGGAGGTAATGACGTGCGTCGTGCTGACTGGCAGCTTCAGTGCCGTAAAAATGGTGATGATCATAGCGGAGGACACGTCTGCGGAAAATCCGCTGATCGGCGTCATCTTCATGATTTTGCCACCCATGGTTTTGATGATGCGCCATCCGCCGACCGAGGTACCGAACGCCATCGCAATTGCCGCTGAAAATTTTACCCACAGCGGAATTTCGATGTTGCCGCCCGGTGCATCCAGGAAGCCGCCGGACGCCATGGCAAAAGCGATGATCCCCATCGTTTTTTGGGCATCGTTGGCACCGTGGCTGAAAGATTGCCAGGATGCGGAGAGAACTTGCAAAATGCGGAAATTTTTGTTTGTTTTGTGGTAAGGAGCATTGGCAACCAATGAAGACACGATTTTAATCATAATGAAGCCGATGACAAACGCAACGATTGGCGACACGATCAAAGCTTGTACAATGCTGATAAAACCAGCGGCATTGATGGCACCAAATCCGGCAGCTCCGACAACCGCTCCAGCAACCCCGCCGATGAGCGCATGGGAGGAAGAGCTCGGAATCCCGAACCACCACGTGATCAAATTCCAAAGAATCGCGGAGGTCAGTGCCGCGAGGACAACCACCAAACCGTTTTGCAGCTTGAACGGGTCAGCAATGCTTCCCCCGATCGTTTTGGCCACACCGGTATAGGTCAGCGCACCGATCAAGTTAAAACAAGCAGCCATGATGATCGCGAGACGCGGACTGATTGCCCGGGTAGAAACGGAGGTGGCAATCGCATTGGCCGTATCATGAAAGCCGTTGATAAAGTCAAAGCTCAAGGCCATCAGAACGACCAGGATCATAATCACCAAATCAGGCGAAACACTATGCATTCTTCAGCACGATCCCTTCTACCAGGTTGGAAACATCCTCGGCAAAGTCAGCACAGTCCTCCAGTTTGTCGTAAATCTCTTTTAATTTAATAGCTTCAATCGGGTCCTGGCCAGGAGCGTTCAAGAGCTGCGAGACCATCTTCCGATAATTTCGATCCGATTCGTGTTCCAGTTCCTTGATTTCGCGCGCGATGCCTGTGACAACTGCATGGTCCAGCTTGCGCAAGGTGCGGATCAGTTCAATCAACTTGGCTGTGCATTTTGCGAGAATGTTGGCCTGTGCCAAAAGACCTGGATCAATTTGCTTTACCTGATACAAGAACATCCGGTCAGCAACCCCGTCGATCAAATCTAGTACCGTATCAAGCGTGTGGGCCAAGGAGTGAATATCCTCACGCTCCAACGGGGTAATAAAAGTGGAGTTCAGCTCGTTCATGATTTTGCGAACAAGTGCGTCTCCTTCTTTTTCGACCTCTTTGATCGCCGCTACCTTGGCTTCCACCTCTTGATAGTTGCCGACCATTTCACTGAACAGGTGTGTACCCTTGTGTACAATGGCAGCGAGCTGCTCAAAGTGATCGAAAAAGTTGTGCTTCTTGGAATTAAACATACCACACACTCCTTATGAATAATTGCGCCTTTACGATTATAACCAAACAACGTGTTAAGGTAAATTTAAATTCGCACGATAATATGTATTGATTTTGTTAACGTTTTGTAAAGTTTACGTAAATGTTAGCGTTTTTCCAGTGACAAATTTCTTTTTTTATGACCACCTCCCGTTAGTCTTCACCATTTCACGTAAAAAACTACGGTTTTCCCAAATAAAAAGCGCACGATCTGCCATAAAATTGGCAAGAAACATGCGCTTTATCAGGAACCCGCTACCATGCAGTTTTTCGTTTTTTTCGCCTCATACATCAGCTTGTCCGCGCAAAGGGCCAGTTCATTGCTTGTACGCGCGTGAACGGGAAATGTGGCTATTCCGATGCTTGCTGTCACGCCGTTCATCTCACGAGCGATATTGGCTCTGAGTCGCTCGCCAACCAATAGCGATTGCTGCGTATCGGTATGTGGAAGCAGGATGACAAATTCTTCGCCACCCCAGCGTCCGACCTCATCGTGATTGCGCACTGTTTCTTGCAAAACGCGAGCGAAATGGCACAACAGCCTGTCCCCAGCCATATGCCCGTGCGTATCATTGTATTTTTTAAAATCATCTAAATCGAGGAACATGAGCGTGACCGGATAATCATACCGTTCAGCCCGTTCAATCTCTTTTTCGAGCATATCTAGGAAACGGCGGTGGGAAAGCATGCCGGTCAACGAATCATGATATGCCATCTGTTGAATGATTTCGTACCTCCGCCCAAGCAAATATCCGCAAACAATATGAACGACCAGCATGAGGAAAAACAAAGCGAACATGGTCCTCCCGGAAGAGAGCCACGCGGTTATGATCCAAAATAGGCTCAGGAGCATCCCGACTATCGATCCTATCCAGCGATATACCATTTGCCCACGACCCTTCTGGCAACCGATTTGTGATCGTCTGATAGTACTACTATAGCGGGAGAATTTGCCCAATTCAATATCCCGATTCTCATTTCCAGCAGATTCCCGAGGCGGTTCTACCTATATTTCCAAGAGTCTTTTGGCACGTATTTCCAGCTCAACAAGCGAGAAAGGCTTGGACATATAGTCATCTGCTCCCAGCATTAACCCACGAATCACATCGTCTTCATGCTTGCGTCCGGACAGCATCAGCACCTTCACTTTTTGCAGATGGGGCATCTGCTTCATCTGTTCGAGCAAATGATAGCCGTCCATTTTAGGCATGATGCCGTCTAGTACGCACAAGTCAACGACATTGTTGCGCAGTACGTCCAAAGCCGATTCGCCATCGGAAGCTTCAATTATATCAAGAGGCAAATGTCGCAAACGCGATGCAACCATGGAGCGGATGATTGCATCATCGTCAGCCAGCAGCACGCATTTTCGCCGCCCCCCCTGATGGTCCTCCACATCTACGGTTGAAAGCGGCTGTGTGCCGTCGCTCAACACCACTTGATTCCGCCCTTGCTCTTTCGCCCGGTACATTGCCTCATCTGCATGCCTGATCCATTCGTCAGCGCTCCATTCCGGCTGCCATTGCGCAGCTCCGGCCGAAAACGTGATGGAATAGCTTTCTCCTTCAAGCGTCGCCACCGGTGCCTGCCTGATCATGCCAAGTAGCTCTTCGAGAATCGCCTGCGCATCCTCTCCCGTCGTGTCGGGGAACAAAATAACAAACTCCTCCCCGCCAAAGCGCGCAAGCAAATCAGTGGAACGAATCCGACCGTTCAGCGTGTGAGTCAGTCCCTGTAAAACAAGGTCGCCCACATGGTGGCCGTACGTGTCATTCACCCGCTTAAAATGGTCCACATCGATGAAAGCAAGAGACAATACACCCTCATTGCGTCGCACCCGCTCCATCTCCATGGTCAGCTGGTTGTCAAAATAGCGCCGATTGTACACGCCTGTAAGCGGATCAAGAAACGCCATCTGCTCGTAGTGCCGCGTTCTCATCAGCAAATTGTTGATCCGTGCCTCCAGCTCCTCGTAATGAAACGGCTTTGTCACATAATCGTCTGCACCCAGGCGGAAACAACGAATTTTGTCCTCCAGCTCCTCTTTACCCGACAACACGATTAGCGGAAGCCACTTCAACGTAGGCGACTCCTTCAAAAACTCAAACAGCTCGTAGCCGGAGTCCGGATGCATCAAGAGATCGAGAATGATCAGGTCGTATTCCTGCTGCCATAGAAGCACTTTGGCGCTCTCCACCCCGTCTGCCTCTGCGATCTCGTAATGATCGAGCGACAGTCTGCGCATCAAATAGGAGCGCAGCACATCATCGTCATCGATCAAAAGAATACGCCCGTGATTGAATTCCTTTGAAGCTGACGCCTTCGGCCGGGTTTCATCCAGCTCCATTTCCTTTCGACTGATGTCATATTCCATCGACAGGCCCAAAATCAGCTGGCTGCTTTTTTTGATGAATTGGTCCGCTTGCTTGCGGATGAATTGCCGTTCTTCCTCTGAGTCACGTTGAGTCCATTCCCACACATGCACGAGCGCTTCCGCCGCTAAGCCGATCCGTTCGTACCCGAACATTGGCGCGCTTCCTTTTAATGTGTGAACGATCCGGTAAATACCCAGCGCGCTTTCCATATCCTCGGTCTGCTCGAACGTCCGCGCCAATCGCTCCAATTCCTGCAATTGTTTTTTCAACTCGCTGACGAACAACCGCTTCCCTTCCATCAGCAGCGTTTCCTTGTTTTTTTTCTGCGCTTGATTAATCCGGCTCATCTACCTTTTTCACATCCACTTCAATGATATCTTCCTTCACTTTTAGATCAGCCACATGTATGCCTTGCTCCATCAGCGACATGGTGATAGCGGTCTCGTCTTGGAACGGAAAAACCAGATGCGGTTTGGGCTGATTTTGCTTGAGCAGATGCATGACGACCTGCAGCAGCCACTCGACCGCAAACGGTTTTTTCACGTATTTGGCTTTTTCTGTTTCATGGTAGCCGACAGGGGGCTCCAACACCGTTGTTACAATGACAGGTGTCGGATGGTAGTCGGGATGCCGGTTTAATTTGGCGATAAAGTCCCAGCCAGATTGGGCCCCTTCCAACTGGATGTCTACGATGCACAGGAGCGGCTGCCCCTGTTCACTTTCAAGCGCCATCGATGCTTCTTCCGCGGATTTCATCAAAATGATCGGTAGCTCGAGCTTTTCGATCGTTTCGTACATCAGCCTGGCGAGCGAATCATCGTCCTCCAGGATTAAAATCTTCCCGCCGATGCTGCGCGGTATATACTCTTTGAGCTCAATCGTGAAGATGCTGCCTTTTTCGGGCCCCGGGCGAAACGTAATTTTTCCTTTATGCACGTCTAAAATTTCTTTCACGATCGCGAGCCCAAGCCCGGTACCGCCGATTTGGCGTCGGTCGGAATTGTCGACGCGGAAAAACTTCGTGAACAGCTTGTCGATGGAATCCGCAGGAATGCCCAAGCCGTAATCCTGAATTTCAAGCAAAAGCTGTCCTTCTCCCCTGCGAAGCCGGATGTCGATGCACTCCGCTGCTGGCGAGTATTTCAGCGCATTGCTCACAAGATTATGCAGCACCTGTGTAAGCCGATCGTGGTCTGCATACACATAAGCAGGTCCATCTGGCAGCTCGAGATGGATCGCGTGGCTTTGCTTGCCGTTCCACTGCTCGGCTACCTCCTCTACGACCAACCGCAAATCTACGGGTGCAAAATGATATACTTGTCGTCCCGACTCCATGCGCTGCAAATCGAGGAAATCATTGATCAACGTGGAGAGTCGGTTCGCTTCCTTAAAGATGGTTTGCATGTATTTTTTCTGTTTATCCGCGTGCACGTCACGATTTAGCAAGATTTCCATAAAACCTAAAATCGTCGCGAGCGGCGTCCGTAATTCGTGGGAAACGATGCTGACGAACTCGTTTTTCAGCTCATCGATTTTTTCCTCTTCCGTCCTATCGCGGATGACGAACAGAAACCCCTTATCCATGCCCGCTTGCTCTAGAGTAACGGGTCTAGCGTACAGTTCGAAATGGCGCGGAGCTTCAGATTCTTTGCGCAGCATGAAACGCTCGTTGACGAAGTCGGTCTCCTCACTCAAAAGCGTTCCGATCACCTCGCAAAGTGTCCCAGATTCACGCGAAAGCATGATATCAAGCTGCCTGCACAGTTCGAGCAGCTGCTTGCCTACCATATCTTCTCTGCCAAAATTCATCCTCATCTGCTGGCTCGCAAACGCCACTTCTCCTCGCTGATTACACAGTAGGATACCTTCACGAGTCGACTCTAAAATGCTTGTGATCAAGTTGCGTTGGACTGAAATGGCGTGCTTTTCTTGCAGAACCTCCGCATGAAGATTGGACAAGGCAATCGCCTGCTTTTTCCGTTCTTCGTTGATCAGCTGTGCGTAAAAGGCCAGGGAAAACTGCTTGATGAGGCCATGCGCGACCCGCTGTTGCTTTTCGTCTCGTATGTCAGTCCCGTAGGTAGTTAGCAAGAGAAAGCCCATCGCCTCCTGTTTATCATTCAGCAGGGGAAAATATTGATCGACTGCAGACATGTAGCCGCTGTGCAGCCCTTGTTCGCCGAGTGAGAGCGTTCGCCTGGTGGAAATGGGGCGTTTTTCTGCGAATACGCGGGATGCGGGTCCATAAAGCTCCCGCTCCAAACGCGGATATTGGTTCTGGGGATAACCGATGGAATAAATGATATGGTAGCCGCCAGCGTCAGGATCGTGTCTGACGACGATCGCTGCGTCTTGACGGGTGGCATCGAGTAAAGCGGGCAATGCGTTTTCCAAAAACACGGGCAAATCTGTGTAGCCGCTAAGTTTTCCTAGGTAGGAGGAGAGCGTTTCGAGCTCATTTTCGCGCTCCGTTAGCTTTTCCAACGTTTCATGCTGCTCATCCTGCTGTGCGATGATCTCTTCATTTTGCGCTTCAAGCATATCGCGCTGATAGAGCAATTCTTTGTACGTCTGCTCCAGATCATCTCGTCGTTGGGTGAGCGCAGTGGTCATCGTATTGATTCCCTGCTGTAGACGACCAAGCTCGTCTTCACGTTTCAGTTCATCCAAAAATAGGTATTCTCCGCCGGCAATCCGGCGTACTGTCTCTTCTATTTTTAAAACAGGGGCTAGCACCCATTTCCGCATATAGCCGATGAGCAGCCAGCCGGTGGCGGCAGACCCGATCAGCATAATGATCGGAATAAGTATAATTCCCCGGTCAAACGTTTTTTTCTCTGCCAAAACATCGTCGACTTCTTTGCTGTAAATCCCCGTCAACGTGTTGAGGTCTTTGATCATTTGGTTGTAGATGGCGGTGCGTTTTTCGGTTATCGCTTTTTCGCCGGCAGCTGTCTGTGTGTTTACTTGCTTGGCTTTTGCACTGTCCTGCATCAGGACAGTATACTGCTGCCACTGCGTAAGCAGCTTGGCGGAAAGCGCAGCCTTTTCTTTCTTCGAAGGATCGCTTGCCAAGGTAGCGTTCATTTCTTTGAACATCTCGTCCATCGTCGCCTGTTCTTTTTGATAATCCGCCAGTTTGTCACGGTTATCGAGAACGACATACGCTCGGAATGCAATCACGGTTTGCTGGAACTGCTCGCTTACATTCTGCATGTCCGTTTTTTCCTGCATTTTTTGCTCCATCTTCTGATCGATGCTGGTAAACTTTTGATTGATCAGCTGATTGGCCAAAATCACGAACACAGCCAAAATCAAAATCGAGCCAAAGATGAATCCAGACATGCGATTGGCGATGCTGGGCTGTTTTTTCCAAAAAAACGTCATGGGAGGCTCCTCTCTCTAGCTCTCGCCAGGCTCCAGCAATTCAGCAATCACATCGAGAAGCTGCAACGGGCTAAACGGCTTGATCATGTAGCGGCTCACGCCCACATCTCTCGCCCGCTCCCGGTCTTTTTCCTGCGCTTTCGCGGTCAGTAGAATGACAGGTGTGTGCTGGTTCGGATTTTCCATTCCGCGCAGCCATTCACACACTTCAACGCCGGTTAATTCAGGCATCATATAATCAAGGATGATCAGATCGAATGGCTTCGATTTCAACTGATCAAGCGCTTCTTGTCCATCGGATGCTTCCTGCACCTCATAGCCTTCATCTACAAGTGTCTCTGAAAGCAAAAAGCGCAGTGCCACCTCATCGTCTGCAATCAAAATAGTAGCTGTTTTCATTCCGTTCTCCCCATCCATTTTCTTTCAATTCGCTATTTCTCATTTTCTATACATAAACAAGAAACGCGCTGCATCGACACTCCAGTGCGTTTCCATGTTCTTTATCTCATTATTATAGCGCGATACGTGTCATAAAACTACGAGTTTTGTCACGATTTCGCGGATTTCTCTTAACTCCTTTCATGCAAATTTGCATAACGATGCACCAATGCATGATTTTTTCTCATCCACCCGAACCGATAGAGTCGAAAAACTACTCGATAGTAAAGCGCTTACATGATACTTTTGCAAATGTATGAATTGGCACAATTTTTGCTAATTATTTGGTCGAATGTTTTTTATCGAAAGGGGATCGATTTATGAAAGAAAAAGAAACGACTTCACTGAAGCGCTCGCTCAAACTATCCCACGTTGTGATCCTCGGTCTCGGTTATATGACCCCGATGACTGTCTTCGACACATTTGGAATCGTCTCCACGGAGACAGGCGGTCATGTCCCGACAGCGTATTTGCTCGCATTGGTGGCCATGCTCTTCACCGCTTCCAGCTACGGCAAAATGGTCAAAGAGTTTCCTGTAGCTGGTTCTGCGTACACGTATACCCGCAAAACAATCAATCCGCATGTCGGTTTTCTTGTCGGATGGCTTGCCATGCTCGATTACTTGTTCCTCCCCATGATCAATGTGCTCTTGACAAAAATTTACGGTTCCGCTGCCTTTCCTGACGTGCCAGGCTGGATGTGGATTGTCGGTGCGACGCTGATCTTGACCATCATCAATATTTTGGGCGCGAACACAACCGCCAATTTCAATTCACTGCTCGTTCTTTTCCAAGTATGCGTGACCGGTATTTTTGTTATTCTCGCTTATCGTGCGATTTCCGGCGGTCTCGGCACCGGCCAAATTGTTTCCGCTGCCCCATTCGTATCGCCAACGATGTCGTTTGCCACGTTGATGACAGGCGCATCCATCCTCTGTTTTTCATTCCTCGGGTTTGATGCGGTTTCAACCTATACCGAGGAAGCCATTGAACCAAAGAAAACGATACCGCGCGGCATTTTCTTGACTGCTTTGATCGGTGGCCTCATCTTCATTACCGCTTCTTATTTTGGTACCGCTGCTTTCCCTGATGTTTCGATCTTCAACGATCCGGAAGCTCCATCGCCGGAGATTGCCGCTGCACTGGGCGGAGCATTCTTCAAAGCACTCTTCCTCGCGGGCGCTTTGGTTGGAACGGTTGCTTCTGGCCTCGCTTCCCATACGAGTGCCTCTCGCCTTCTATATGCCATGGGTCGTGAGCATGTGCTGCCGAACAAGCTGTTCGGTTATGTCTCGCCTCGCTTCCGCACTCCTGTCATTAATATTATCGTCATCGGGATCTTTTGCTTGAGCGCGCTTGTGTTGGAGCTTGAACAGGCGATTTCCTTCATCAACTTTGGCGCACTGACCGCATTTACCTTCGTCAATTTGAGCGTGATTGCCCATTTCATCATCCGCAAAAAAATGCGTGGAGCGAAGGCTATGTTTCGCTACCTTATCTCTCCATTGATCGGTGCCAGCTTTGTAGGCTACCTGTGGTACAATCTCGACCTGCACTCAATCACGCTCGGTCTTGTCTGGGCGGCGATTGGCATCTTGTACCTCGTCATCACGACCAAAGGTTTTAAGGCAAAACCACCGACGATCGACTTCGAGGAAGCCGTGTAAGAATCGAAAGCCCCTTTCGCCAGAAGCTGTTTTCTGGGAGAGGGGCTCTTTTCTTACTTATTGTTTTTTTCCTGATTCCACTGTTTGATCTGTTCGACGATCTCGCGAATTTTTGCTTTCGCTTCCTGGTGTGCAGGCTCACTCCCCCAATGCTGGACCAATGGCGGCATCGCCTTTTGCATATGGGTGTAAAGTGCCCAAATTTTTACCATTTCCACTCGTTCTTCCGTCGCCTCGCCGGTAAGGAGCTCCGTAAATTTATGCAGCAGCTCATCAACTTCAGGTACTAGCAATTGTTTGGATTCGTTCATGTTCTCCCATCCTTTTCCTCATCTTCTCTTTCCTATCATACTATATCCGCGCTTTCGGTGCTTACGCCACACTCCGGTGAATGGAAGCGGCTCATTTGGGAAAAGTTAGAAACCAGTACGTACGATGAGGAGTGTCGCCTATGCCTCATATTATCAGCGTTGGTACAGCCGTTCCCATCCATGAAGTCTCGATGGAAGCGTCTATGGCGGTATCGCGCAGCTTATTTGCAGATGCCTTTCCCGATATTGACCGTCTACTCTCGGTTTTTGCACACAGCAACATTCGCAAGCGCCATTTTGCGGCCCCGCTCGAATGGCTGACCGAGGACCACCCGTTTGCTGAAAAAAACAAACTGTTTATCGATGTTGCCTGCTCTCTTGGCATGGATGCGATCAACCGCTGCCTTTCCCGCGCTTCATTGTCGGTCCACGATATCGATTGCCTGATTTTCAATACGAGCACAGGGCTTTCCACCCCCAGTATTGATGCCCGCCTTGTCAATCGGTTGGGACTCAGGCAGGATGTAACGCGCATCCCGATTTGGGGACTCGGCTGCGCTGGTGGTGCAACTGGCTTGTCGCGTGCCTTTGATTACGTACGGGCGTACCCGGACGCCGTGGCCGTCCTGGTTTGTGTCGAGCTGTGCGGCCTTACGTTTATCAAACAGGACGTCTCGAAAAGCAACCTTATCGCAACCTCGCTATTTGGCGATGGAGCGGGAGCGGTACTTGTGGCGGGCGATGCGTTTGCCGCGAAACACGGTCTGCAGGACACGCCGCGCTTCCTCTCGCGAAAAACGTGCACCTGGTACGACTCGCTCGACGTCATGGGCTGGGATGTGACCGATGCCGGACTGAAGGTCATCTTCTCGCAAGACATACCGACGCTTGTTAAAAAGCGGATGCGGAGCAATGTGGACGACTTCCTCTCCGAACAGCAGTTGACACGCGCGCAAATCAACCACTTTATTTTGCACCCCGGCGGACCAAAAGTCATCAACGCCTATCAACAGGCGCTCGAGATCGGACATGAGCAAACCCAGCATGCGGAAGAAATTCTGGCGGAATACGGGAACATGTCCTCGCCGACCGTTTTGTTTGTATTGGAAAAAAGCTTGCAGACGCCTTGGCGCAAACGGGAGATCGGCTTGCTTGGCGCATTGGGGCCTGGTTTTAGCTCGGAATTGATTTTGCTCGAACAAGGGGGGACCTGACATGTCGCTTTTTTTCTTTACCGTCTTCTTTGCAATCATTGCACAGCGCCTCGCAGAGCTGCGGCTTGCTCGTCGCAATGCCCGTCTGCTGAAGGCGCTTGGGGGAGTAGAGGTCGGAAGCGAGCATTACAAGTACGTCATCTGTTTGCATGTCATGTTTTTTGTCTGTCTACTGACAGAAGCCTCTCTGCGACACCACGGCATCAGCTCCTGGCAATGGTTCTGCTTCCTGCTGTTTCTCGTGGCGCAGCTTGGCCGTTACTGGTGCATCAAAAGCTTGGGCATGTTCTGGAATACGCGCATCTTGATCTTGCCAGGGGCACGGCCCGTGCGAAAAGGCCCCTACCGCATTCTGCGCCACCCCAACTACTGGATCGTTGGATTCGAGCTCTTGCTCCTTCCGCTCGTCTTTTCAGCCTACGCGACCGCAATCACCTTTCCACTGTTACACCTTGCTTTTTTGGTGCGCTACAGACTTCCTGTGGAGGAGGAGCACGTCTACCGCTAAGGTATCGTGTAAAAAAACAAATCCCCTTTCCGATCAGAAAGGGGATCTTTCGCATTTACTTGAGGTTTTCCGGATTGAGGCACTCCAGCTCTGGTACGACAAAGCGGCCGTCTTTGCGGATCAAACGATCGTCAAACCAAATTTCGCCGCCTCCCCATTCTGGGCGCTGGATCATGACCATGTCCCAGTGGATGGAGGATTTATTGCCATTGTAGGCCTCATCATAGCATTGGCCCGGCGTAAAGTGGAAGCTGCCGTCGATTTTTTCGTCGAACAAAATGTCTTTCATCGGATTTTTGATGAACGGGTTGACCCCGATTGCGAATTCGCCGACATAGCGAGCTCCTTCATCCGTATCCAGCACCTTGTTCAAGCGGACGGTATCATTTGCGGTCGCTTCGATGATTTTGCCGTCCTTGAATGTCAGTTTGACGTTTTCGTACGTAAAGCCTTGGTATGGCGTAGGCGCGTTGAAGGAAATGACACCATTAACCGAATCTTTTACCGGCGCCGTATATACTTCCCCATCCGGAATGTTTGCATCGCCCGCGCATTTGACTGCAGGGATATCTTTGATGGAGAAAGACAGATCGGTACCTGGTCCCACGAGTCTCACTTTATCCGTCTTGTTCATCAGCTCGACCAACGAGTCCATCGCTGCGGACATTTTGCTGTAATCCATTGTGCACACATCGAAATAAAAATCTTCAAATGCCGCTGTGCTCATGCTCGCCAATTGCGCCATAGACGGATTCGGATAACGCAGTACGACCCATTTGGTTTCCGGTACGCGAATATCCATCACAGGGCGTTGCAGCAAACGGGAGTACATGGAAAGATTTTCATCGGACACATCGGAAAGCTCATTGATGTTGTCACCGCTGCGCACACCGATGAAGCAATCCATCTTTTTCATGAATGCGACTTCTGACTCACTCATCAAGCCAAGCTGTGTTTCGTTAATTCCCAGCAAAAGCTCGCGGTTGATTTGGGGATCGATCATTTGCACGAACGGATTGCCGCCTGCTTCGTACACTTTGCGGATCAAAGCCTTTACCAGTTCGGATACATTGCCGATTGCATTGATTAAAACGTTTTCACCCGGTTGCACTCTAGTGGAATAATTCACCAATACATCTGCCAATTTATCTAAACGCGCGTCTCTCATGCAACATCTTCCTCTCCGATTCTCTCTCTTTTATTTTCCTTTAAACAACGTAATTTTGTCAATAAAAATTATTTTAACATACTGACAACTTTTCCAATTGATTCCTTCAGGTAACTCCACGTGGAAAATTTTGCAGGCCCTCACTAGTATGCACGTCTTCACTCTTCCCGGCAAGTCATTGTATCCACCTTCAACGGTTTTTTCGTTCTTCTTGCGTCCCCAGTATATGAAATTTGGCGAGACCCCCGCTTTTCGTTGTCGCCTTCACTTTGATTTGTCCGAGCGTTTCTTTCGTGAGACGCATTCCTCCACTCTTGTCTACTTTCTTCCACATCGATGGCTCCGTTCTATACATCCAGCTCTCCAAATTATATACGTCTGCCTTCATTTTTACCCCTGCCGCGAACGTATCCTTGATCTGCCGCTCGATATTTTTTTCGGCGATCCGATTCATTTGGGCTGGTGCGACATTGTGTAGCAGCTCGGAAATGACCCCACTCACCTCGACTTCGATGGAAAATACAGGCTGTTCGCCTTGTAGACGAACTTTAATCTTCGGCTTGACGGTGTCCATCACCACAAGTCCATAATTTTTGTCATTCTCCCCGATGACGAGCGGCGTACGAACCGTATGTTTGTCCAGCCAGCGCAGACCAAGCACTTCTGTCCTCGTCAGGCAGCCTTTCAATTGTTCCTGATAAAGGAAACAGACGCCACCCTGAAAAAGCTTGGGCACCTGCTTTTCCCCCTCCCGCCATTGGGTTTCGTTGATCGACAGATACGGAACCAGTACCGTGCGAGCTGGTTCTGTCCAGTCCGCGATGAACGTGTAAAGAAACATCGGTTCAATAATCGAGCTTTGCGTGTAAATATCGTGCGGATCATTCAGCTGGGAGTAGAGGACAGAGGTTTGCAAAAGCGGATAGGTCGAAAAAACATCCTCGATCGGCCTGTCTGTCGCCTGCACCCAAACCGTGTAACGAAACTCATAGTAGCGGTTGATCTGCTCCAGCATATCCTTGACGATATTCGCGTCCAGCGCGCGTTTGTGAAACAATATCGTACGAATATGGCTGAATTCGAGACGCTGCTGCGAGGTCCGGTACAAATTGAATACCGCCTGATCAAGCGTGTTGCCTTCCCCCTTACCCACGACCGTCGGCTGTTTCGTATTGGAGCCGCCGCTCGCCTCGACTTTGGCAATGTTTTTGAAGCCGAGGATTTGAAAATACACGATATACTTGTTGTCTTTGTAATCGATCCCGATCGAGTTCACGTACAAAAGATGCTCCACCTCGCGCATGCCCCAGCAGCCACTGAGCAAGCTTGCAACAAGCACGATCGATGCCGCAGTTCTTACATATTTGCACAGCCTGCTCATTTGTTCTCTCCTCCCCGTCCGCGTGACATCATTTTCGGAGGTCTGTCCGATTTAAGCCATGGAATGCGGAACAGCACTTTGTACAAATCGCTAAGGATTGGCGGCGAAAGCGGTGACAAATAAGGCATGCCAAATGACCGCAAATTGGCCAAATACAGAGTGATGACAAGGATCGAGAACAAAAAGCCGAACATCCCGAGGATCGCGGACACCAGTAGTACGAACAGGCGTAGCAGGCTGACGACATTGAGCAAGTTTTGGTTGCCGAGCGTAAAGGTAGCCACGATTGAAATCGCCATGATCACTAAAATGCCAGGAGCTGTCATACCGGCGCTGATCGCCGCCTGCCCGATGATCAGCCCTCCTACAACTGATAGTGTCTGTCCAATCGCAGAAGGCAAACGCAACCCTGCTTCCTTGAGCAATTCGAATAAAAGAAGCATGATCACTCCTTCCAATGCGGAGGGAATCGGAACCCCTTGCCTGGAAATAACCAGCGTCGCGAGCAATGTCAGTGGAATCTGATCTTGGTGGTACGTAAGGAGAGCAATCCAAAAACCGGGCAAAAAGATCGCCAGATTCATCCCTATCAGTCGAAACAGTCGGGTGAACGCCACAAAAATCGTCGGCGTATTGGCATCTTCCGCTGAATTGAGCAAAAACGTCATGTTGACAGGGGCAATCATCACAGAAGGAACTCCGTCAACAATAATCAGGAACCGACCATGCTCCAGGCAGTTGGCAGCGAGGTCTGGACGTCCCGTATACTGGTAAAGCGGAAAAAAGTTAAACGGGGAATCAAGCAGCCTCTCCTCCAATTGCGAGGCGCTGAAAAGGCCTGTTGAACGAACCCGTTCAAGCCTCGTGCGGATTTCCGCCAATATGCTTGGCTCGATGATTCCGCGCATATAGAGCAAGGCGACCAATGTCTGGGTGTTTTCCCCCATGATGTACTGCTCCACCGCGAGCCTGTTCGTTTTCAACCGCTTACGCACCAGTGCGACATTCATCATCAGCTCTTCGGTGAATCCATCCTTTGGCCCGCGGATCGACACCTCTGTTGATGGCTCTTCAGGGGCACGATGAGGAGGTTCCGCAAGATCGACACAAAAAGTCCCGCGCGGCACTTCAAAATATAAAATCAGCTCACCGCTGAACAATCGCCTGGCGATACCGGTTTCGTCCTCCTCATTGAGACGGACCAACTGAAAAGGCACCTGTTCAACGACATTCGTCTCCTCTGTCACCACATGGTTTCGGTAAAAGTAGAACAGCTCGCGCATGATGGTCTCATTCACCAATTTAATGTTGCACATGCCTTCACAATAATAGAGGTAGACTCGCATTGGCGGCTCCTCCTGCAGCAAGAAGGAATCCGCTCGCACATCCTCGCAGTCTGCCACGATGTCTAGCAAAAATTGTGGTCCGACCAAGTTCATGCTGTGGCCCGCCTCCTTTCACGCGCTTTGGCGAGGATACCGGTGAATAACAAAATGACACTAGCTACCAAGGAGAAGATCAGAAATGCCGGCATGAGATAATTCGTGAGAACAAACAAAAACGTCTCATCGGTCATCGGGTATAAGCTTACTCCGACAATCAGCAAAAAAAGAAAGCTGAGCGGAATCCACCGCACAGGTCTGCGGAGAAGCCCCGTCAATTCCATAATCAGGTGAAAGAACAGCGAAACCCGAATAAATGCGCCGGTCAGCCATTGGTAAATGCTGAGAAAATCGACGTGCTCAATGTACAAACCGATATTGACCAGACGCCACTGCTCGTAAGCCGGATAACGCAAATTGGCAGCCAAATTGGGACCGAATTCGCTGATAGCCCCCATCGTCGGTCCAAGTGTCAAGCCGACCAAAATCACCGCGAGCACGACCGCAGGAAACACAGCGACTTTTTTCTTGAGATGGTGCTGAAGAAAGACCAGGATCAGCAGCTCGGAAAAACCGGCACCTGTGAAAATCATTCCGTGCCAGACTGGCTCCCACCCATGAAACAAAAACGGCTTCAGATACGTGTAGTCTTTATGGTGGAAATTGGCCGTCATGACAAAAAAACCGAGCAAGACAACAATCGGCAGTAGCATGCCCGCTGTTATTGCGATGGAACGGATCCCCTGATACGCATTCACAAAACAGATCGTTGTAAACAAAAGGACGTGCACGATCAGCGGCGTGCTCTGGGCAAATGACAGGTGTACCCAGTTCAAGGTGTCATGCTGCGTGACCATTGCGAGCACAAACAAATACAGCGAGACTACCCAACTGATAAAACGCGCGATGAAGCGCCCATAGATGTTTTCCAACCATAAGGTCAGCTGCTGCTGCTTGCTCAACCGAACAATCATGACCACGAGTATTGTATAGACAACAAAGACGGCGCCCGAACCTAGCACAGCAATCCACGCATCCCGCCCTGACGATGATAAAATCAGCGGAATCACGATGACATGGTTCATCAGCCCGATGCTCATCATCATGATCATGCACATTTGGAAAAAAGTAATCATGGTGCCCGGCATAGTGTCGTACCCTCCGTCCCTTTCAATCGCTCTTATTATTTCCTACCGTTGGCAAGTTATGTCTGTACAGGAAATTCGTTCAATCGGACAATTTCGTGACAAATACGTGGCTTTTTTGGGTAATATGAGGGAAGTCACGCTTACCCACTTACTTTTCTTTAGTGCTTGTGGTACAGTAATAATAAGTTCTTGTACGGGGGTGTCACAAATGGCTGAACAGAACCATCCCAAAACCGCGATGTGTCCCAAATTTGAAGAGGCCGTCAGTCTGTTGGGAAAAAAATGGACGGGATTGATTTTGCATGTGTTGTTGACCGGTTCGACCCGGTTCAAAGAGATAAAAGAAATGGTACCGCACATGAGCGACAAAATGCTCGCCGAGCGATTAAAGGAGCTAGAGGAGTGCGGTATTATCGAACGAAAGGTTTACCCTGAAATACCAGTCCGAATCGAATATCAGCTTACAGACAAAGGCAATGATCTCGAACAGGTCATGGCCTCCATTCGCCAATGGGGCGAACGCTGGATGTAAGGGAGAACACAAAAAAGGATGGCATGCGCGCCATCCTTTTTTGTTGCGTATAGGATTACATTGCGGCGGACGACTGGTCTTGCGTAGCCGGCACTGCCGCCAAAATTCGGTCGATTACAAAATGACGCTTTGCTTTTCGGGTAAAACAATACGCTTTGACCGTATCACCGGTTATGGCCAGCAGGCGAATCATCCGTTTGCTGATCTGGCCATTTTGGTCCATATAAATGATTTCAACCAATTGGTTTCGGACGAAAAATCGTTGTAAATCTCGCTGCATGTTCGACTCCTCCTCGAAAAAAGGAACGTTTGTTCTCTCATTATATGCGAACGATATACGAACATGCAAATCCACTTTATTTTTCCTGATCGTCTTCCTTCTCTTCGGATAATGCATCTGATTTGGTATCCGGATCAGGCACATAGATTTGGCCGGCGCGCTCACGCTTTGCGATGGTCACATTCAGCACTTCCGTCAACATTTTCGGATGGTATGGCTTGACTAGGTAGCCTTTTGCCCCCAGCTCCCAGGCCTTGTTCTTTTCTTCGAATGCGCTGGAAATCAGGATGGGAATGCGGCTTGCTTCCTGGTTCTCCTTCATTTCCGAGATGACCTGCCATCCGTCCATTCCAGCACCAAGCATCAGATCGAGCACCACTGCATCCGGTTGAAGCTTCGCAATTTGCTGAACGGCTTCGCGCCCGTTCGCAAAATGGAAGACCGTAAAATCACTGCTCTCCAGCTCTGTCCGCAACAGCTCCGCCAAATTGACATCGTCTTCCACCAATACAATCTGGCCACCTGTAGAAATTTTTTGCGGGTGTACAGCCACCGCCGCTTCCTCCTGTCCCAAACGTTGTTCATCTGGCGCAAGGGGCAGCTGGACGGTAAATGTGCTACCTCGACCGAACTCGGTGGAGACATCGATTGTCCCTTGATGGAAGCCAAGAATTTCTTTCACGATGGCCAGTCCCAAGCCGGTTCCGCCGATTTCCCGACGGTCCGAGTTATCGACCCGATAAAATTTGGTGAACAGATGTGGCAGCGATTCCTCCGGTATCCCCAATCCTTGGTCACTCACATCCAATTTGACGAATCCGTTTTCTTCCTCGCACGTGATTTCAACTGGTCCACCCGCTGGCGAATACTTGACAGCATTGCTAAGCAGGTTCGTAATGACTTGACGGATTTTGTCCGCATCACCTGTGATCGGTATGAGAGGCTGTTTCGGCTCGAACACGAACCGGTGCAGGCGCGTGTTCACTCGCTGTAGCTCAATCGCTTCTTTTACAATCTCGATCAGGTTTAGCGGTGTCATGTTGTAGTTTTGCTTACCAGATTCCATACGCTGCAAATCCAAGAAATCGTTGATCAAATTGGTCAGGCGGGTCGCTTCCTGATGGATGGTTTGCATATATTTCCGCTGCCGTTCAGGTGACAGCTGCTTATGCAGCAACAGCTCGGCAAAGCCCAGCACGCTCGCAAGCGGCGTCCGCAGTTCATGGCTGACCGTGCTCACGAACTCCGATTTCATCTGATCAATCTCATACTCTCTGGTAATATCGCGATGAACGAGCAGCGTTCCCAGTTTGTCCGTTCCACGGTAAAGCGGGACGTCGTACATCTGGATGTATCGTTTCTGCTCCAGGTTCACTTCATAAACAAACGTTTTGGCAGAACGAGCTTTCCCTATAACTGCATCGGTAATGAATGCGAGCATTTTTTCAGGCTCGCTTACGTATTTCTGTAGATAAGGGAACAGCAATTCATGCGGGGTATGTACCTGTCCGCCGGGTTGGGACTGCCCTAAAATTTCGAACATCTTTCGGTTGACTTGAATGGTGACGCCGGAAGGATTGAGCAGCTGGACACCTTCCTGGATTGTATCGAGTATGTCTTGCGTGAGCTGCCGCTGTTTTTCCGTTTCTTCATACATATCCAGCTTCTCAAGCGACAAAGAGATTTGTTTCGCTAAACCGGTGATTTCTTTCATTTCCGGTTCTGTAGCCGACTTACCCAGACGCGTGAGAACCATGCAGGCAATCAGCTCATTTTTGGCCGACAAAACAGGCAAGAACAGATCATGGCCGTATGCTTCCTCTACATGATAGCCCCGTTCTCCTGCGGTCTGCTTTCGCTTGAGTTGATACGGGAGAAGGGTTTCCCTGATCCGTATCAACATTCCGGACTCGAGCTGGTCGAGAAACTGCCTGATCCCTTCAGGCGCAATACCGAATCCGGCGTGATCACGCGATTGGTTCAAAAGCACGATGATTCCTTTGTCCGCAGCCGTCACTTCCACCATATTGTGGATGATGCTGGTCAAGAGCTCCTGCTTGTTCAACGTGTTGGCAAGCGACATGATCAGCCGATTCCGCTTTTCCAAATACCGCTCACTGGCTTCCGTTTTGGCGAGCGCCTCCTGCAATTCCTCCTGCTGCATTTGCAGTTCGTCCTGCTGTGCTTGCAGCTCCTCATTTTGCATCAGCAGCTCTTCTTCTTTCGTCTGGATTTGGACCATCATCGAATGGAACGAACGGGACAAATGGCCGATTTCGTCCGATCGATCCATTTCAGGCATCATCACATGTTCACCACGTGCAATTTTGTCAGTCGCACTTGAAAGTTGTGTAAGCGGTGTACCCACATCCCTCGCCACCCGGAACGTCACCCAAACGGCAGCCAAGAGGATGCCCAAAAAGTAGATCAAAAACAGGAATCCCTGCCCTGAAATCACGTTGGACAGCTCCTCGCTCTCTTTTTTCAGTTCGAGTTCGCTGTTTTTCTTGAATTCATTGGCATAGGCGACCAGTTCGTTCACCGTCTGATTGACCCCGGATGAGGACAGCTTTCGAAGCGAATCATAGTCATCCCGCTCCACCATTCCGACTGCCTTTGGCAACGTAACAGCAAAGTACTCATCAAAAAAGTGCCGAATCGACTTCGTGAGCTCTATTTCTTCAGGACTGAGCTTCAGCTTAGAAAATGCGGCAAGCGACTGTTCCAGCTCTTTTTTCTCTTGAAAAATTTCTGCATATTCCTGCTTGTTTTTAAACGAATAATAGCCACGCACGCGGAAAAACAATTGGTTGGTATGATATGAAATTTCCGAAACAAGCTCCTGCTTGCGCTTTAGCTCGTTTTCGATCTTCCGGTACTGTTCTAGCGTCGTGTAATTCAGCCAAAGGGCTGCCAGCGCACCGGCAATAATCAGCGTCAAGACCGACAGCATCAAAACAACGAAGCGGCGGCTAATGCTTTGCTTTACATAGTTTATCGCTTTTACCATCCATCATTCTCCCACTCTATCAGCACAAAATCTTGTCATTCTCATCCATTCTTTCCGACTCTGCACGATCTGTCAACGAATTTTGGGCAAGAAAAAAACCGACCACAAACATTGTGATCGGAAGAGTGTACGTGAATGTACTGATCTTAACAATAACGACTAATATATGCATTAGTAGATGATACCCATTATTGCCGAAAAAAACTTTTAACAGCGCGTCGCTATTTTTTGAATGGACAGCTCCAGACGGTCGCGTTGCAGCGGTTTTACTACGTAATCGATCGCGCCCACGGAAATGGCCCGGACGATCAAATCTTTTTGCCCTCTTGCAGTGCAAATGATCACCTTGGCCTGCTGATCGATCTCCATGATTTTTTCTAATGCCGCCAAACCATCCATGCCGGGCATCGAAATATCCATTGTGATGAGGTCCGGGCGGTACATGCGGTACAGCATGATGGCTTCCTCTCCGCTTTTGGCCTCCGTCACCACCGTGAAACCCAATGATTCGATGATGGTGCGTAGAATGGATCTTGTGAATCCGGCATCGTCCACGATCATAACCGTTTTCAAGACAATTCCTCGCTTCCCGCTTATCCGGGGTGGTCAGATGATCTTGTTGTCAGGATAAGCTATTGACTGTCGTTTCCCTTCTTTCCATCGTACAGGATGTGACTGAACATTTTCTGAACAACCGACAAAGCCGTTAGCATGGTCACATAGGAGAGCTGCCGTCTCTTCCGGATGAGCGAGCGGGAATTGGTGACCATGCGGAACCATGATAGTTGCAAGCTCGGCATATTCAGCCGGCAACGTGTAAGCTTTATCATGGATACCCCACACGATGGTCGCTCGGCTGCCAAGAAGATCGACCATCGCCAATGGGGATGCACGATGGAACAACAGCTGCATTGCGTGGGCATTGGCATAGGCGATGCGCTGGGAACGCAGACTGTCTGTAACTTGTTTCACATAGGTTGGCAAGTGCTCGCTGGTAGACGTGAATGCACCAGCGTCGATCATCCGCTTCGCCCATGCGTGTGGACGAAGACTGCGCAGCATCAATCGGAGCAGCTTCGGTGTGGCGCTCGCCCACCTCAGGAGTCTATCATGCGGCGCCTCAAAAGCTGGTTGGAGCAACATGAGCTGATCTAGTTTGTCGCCCAGCCGTGGCGCGACTTTTCCAGCAAGATACGCCCCCCACGAATGCCCGACCAAGCGGATAGGTCCCTCATCAGGCAAAGCAGCTAGCGACTCAGCGAGTGCGATTACGATCATTTCCACAGACTCGCTGCCGTTTTCAGTATCCAGCGATGGCGAGCGCCCGAATCCGGGCAAATCGATCAGCCAGACTGGATTACCCGTCTTTTCATGAAGCCGAATAGCCAGTGGCAGCAACGCTTCTGCATGGCTAAACAAGCCGTGCACCAAGACCCACGGTTGTCCGGTTCCTTTTTTATAGAAGGCAGACAGATTCGCCAGGCGCCGTCGCTCGAACTGCTCCAACCCTTCACCTGGTTGGCTTGTCAATCGGTAATCTAAATCTGCGATCACAAACGGAAGAACATCTTCAACAGATAACATTCGCTCATTTTCGCCACCGTTCAACGTGAGAAGCTGTTTCGCGCTTTCATTGGGAAATTCTCGCTCAGTGATGAAGGCCATCGATTCCGTCGGGATTCCGGTCATTCGCGCCAATCCCCAGCCCATTGCCTTTTGCATCCAATCGAGCGGAATAGCGAGCTTCGGCACTGGAATCCGCATTTGACGAGCCATGAAAGCGAGCAATTGCGTCATCGACATGCTCGTCGCTTTGTCGCCTAGCAAGGTGTACGTGCCGCTGATCGATTTCGCTTGGCGAACAACCGCCACGACGGCGTGCGCGACATCATCATTGGTGACAAGCGGCAGCCAATGATTAGCCCCTCCCGGGATAACCGGCATCAGCCCGCGGTTCATCGCATCCACCAAAATCCCCAGTCCACCTACCTGTTCCGTTTCGCCAGTCGGGCGGGCTCCAATGACGGTTGACGGATTCATCACGGCCAGCGGGTAGCCGTGTGTTTTTGCCTGTTGTCGAATATACAAGTCAGCCAAAAACTTCATCCGCTCATAGGCTCCTTCCCCTTGTAAAAACGAATCCATGGAAAACACGTCGGCTTCCATATCAACGTTCTCGTCCCCAAAAGGACTCATATACCCGACGACATGCACAAACTGCCGCAAGCCGCGCGTTTGGTGGATCGCACGAGCAAGGTCGGCCAAATGAACCGCCCCGTCGAGAAACGTTTTTCGTGCCAGCTCTGACCCTAGCGTAATGTCCATCGTCCCGCCGGCATGGATGATGACGTCAGCCGTCAGCGCCTTTTCATAGGCGGCGTCATCCAATCCCAGTCGCTCTTTTTGCAAATCGCCAACCAGAAAATCGATCCGCCCGCTTTTCTCCATCCCAAGCTGTTTGAACAATCGTTCTGCTTTTTCCCTCGAGCGGCATAATACGAAAATCTCTTCTTCACCATTCTGAAGTTGTTTGAGAATCTCCTTGCCAATCACACCCGTTCCACCTGTCACGAAAAGCTTCATCTTATTCCCTCCACGAAATAGTACTGAACAGTTCTAGTTTGTGCTGTAAAAAAACTGCTTCCTCAGCCCTGAAGCAGTTGATAAAAATGTGTTGCCGTCTCCTGAATCATTTCTGGATTCTGTGTTGTTTCCGCCAATACGAGTGCTCCCTCGAGCGCTGCTATGAACAGAGCAGCAGCAGAAGCGGCCGATACATCCGGGCGAAATTCTCCGCGGGCGACTCCTTGCTCGAACAAGCGCGTTAAGACAGGCGGTAGCTCTGCAAAAAAACGAGTGATTCGTTGTTTGACTTGACCGGCATCTCGTGGGCTTTGCACATACAGGGAGACAAATGGACATCCGCCCTGACAGTCACGCGCGTTTATCGCCGTGGTGAGCATGTCAATAAACGCCTTCATCCGCTCTTTCACGGTTTTTTCATGCTGGGCGACCAGCTCGGCAATGGCTGTCTCATACATGTCGACCCAATACTCGACAACTGCCAGCAGCAAATCCTCCTTTCCTTGAAAGTGGTAATAAATATTGGACTTGGATACGCGGCTGATCTGCATCACCTCGTCCATGCTGGTTTGCGCATAGCCTTCTCGCAAAAATAGATCGGCAGCTGTTTCAATCACCTTGGAACGATTGGACCTTCTGGAAGTTTTTGTTTTCACATTCACATTTAGAACTATACAGTACTACTTATTAACCGTCAAGATTTGTCTGGATTTATACGTATGGTTTGGGGCAAGCCAGGCGTACACTACGTGATGGAGGGTGATTGGCCATGCTGAATGATTATCGTTTTACCGCATCATGGAGAGAGGCTTCGGCCATGGTAAAAAAATTGAAGAAACGCAAAGTTCCCTATTCCTTGACTCAATCGGCGGGACAGCGAAGAGTGGAATTCGTCTTTTCCAATGTGAGCGAACCGCAGTATTTTTATTTGTTTCTGCTGTTTGAAGACAAGCTTAGTTAAAGCCGATACGCTCCTTACTCCCGTCTTGCTGACGTTAGATTCCCGTCCTCGCTGATGATAATGCTCTCAGCGCGGTTTTTTCCGTTGGAAACAAACTCCACTTCACTCGGATCCCAGCGAACGAAAAAGCGAGTGTCCGATAACGGATACAGTTCGACGCGTACTTTTCCTACGGCTTGCAAATAGAGACGCCCCTCCTCGGTCGTCACCGTCATCGTCGTTTGGTCCTCATTGTCCAACACATATTTACCCAAATAAGCAGAGTAAATGGAAGGGTCGATGTTGGCCGGTTTTTTTTTCGGTGGTGCAGTTGGGAGTTCGCTCGGCATATCGAACAAAATGTTTTCCGCTGCTAAATTGAAGGCCTGTTTAAATTCTGCATTTTGCTCGACGTTGCAGAGAATAATCAATGTCTTTTTCTGATCGTGATAATGATTCAAAAGGGTCGAGTACCCAGGCCAGCCTCCTGTATGGCTGATGATTCGGCCTTTTTCCTCGTTCTCTTCCAAAAGCCAGCCGAAGCCGTAATCAAACGTCTCACCGTTGTTCAAGCGGACGGGCGCAAACATTTCCTCCAACGTTTCACCGTTCACAAGCTGATCTGTGTACAGCGCCTGATCGAGTTTCAACAGGTCGGACAATGTGGAATTGACCGTACCGTCCCCTTGAATTCCGTCCAGGTAGACCACAAAATCCGTGTCGGCAACGAAATCGGGAAGCTCATAGCGATCGGAATAGAGGTCATAGACGTAGCCATATGCGTAATTTTCGATCTGTTCCTTCTCGTAACGGCGGTTATACACCTGTGTATGGTGCATGCCGAGCGGTTCGAATAGTTCTTCTTTTAGGTAGGACGCAAAGCTTTTGCCAGCTATTTTTTCGATGAGGATCGCGAGCAGCACGTAGCCTGTATTGCTGTAGAGCCATCTTTCATTGGGCTCAAAATCGACAGGGGGCTGATGCGCGAGCAGCATATCCAGCACATCTTGATTCGTCGCGATTTTGGCCCGATCCCAATGACTGGAAAACAGCTCCATATAATCAGGCAGACCTGATGTGTGGTTCAGCAAATTGCGGATCGTGATGCCTTTGTACGGGAAGTCTGGGAGCCATCTGCCAATTAGCTCATCGTAGCTGGCCTTGCCTTGCTCCACCAGTTTGACCATCCCAAGTGCGGTAATCGGTTTGGAAACGGAGGCCAGCTCGAACACGCTATCTAACGCAAGCTTGCGCCCAGTTGCGATATCCGCGTCGCCATACGCCGCTTGAAAGATGACATTTCCGTTTTCCGCCGCGAGGACAACGCCATTGAAAAGCTGCTTTTCTGCCAATGTACCGAATAAATGGGCAAACCGCTCTTGCTTCGTTTTCAAGCCAATCTCTCCCTTTTCGCTATGTTTTTATCGGAAACTAAATATTTTAGATAACTTAACAATTAGGCATGCGAGGGAAACTGTTTACCCCCCGTGGTGGAAATGCTTACTCGCCACCGGCTTCCTTATCGCGGCCCAACTCGCGCTCGACGATCCCTTTCAGCTTGAGGACAATGTTTTTCATCGTGACCACCTCTTCCACATCCAACTGCGAATAGAAGCGTTCGACAACGTTGCGGTCCACCATTTCTTCTTTAATGAAATATTGAATGCCCAACTCATCGAGCCTAACGAGGATTTCCCGGCGGTTTTGGAGATTGATCTCCCGCCGCACATACCCCGCTTTTTCCAGCTTGCTGATAATTTGACTGACTGCGCTTGCGGACACCTTCATTTTCTCGGCGATTTCGCTGACGGTCAGCTGCGTATGTTTGTGGACCAGTTCGAGCAGGATTGTCTGTTTTGCCGTAATTTCCGTGTCCAGGGCGTCTTGGTACTCCTGCAAAATCATCACATTCATCGCGTAATTCGCTTCATTCATCTCTTTGACGATCGCATGGAGGTCGATATGGTCTGCTTTCATGTAAATACGTTCGCACCCTTCATTGTTAAGCTATCTAATGCAATTATAGAATGTTTCTCTTCAAGAAAGCAAGCCGAAAACCAGCCGATAATCAGCTGGTTTTCGTAAGGCATAGCGTACCGTTTTTTTCGTAGCGTGGATCAATCCGCTCCCAAGCTGCTCTCCTTCAGCATGACATCGTGTGCCCCACCCTCAACCAGGCTTGTGGCAGAAACCAAGGAAATCCGCGCGGTGCGCTGCAGCTCCTCAATCGTTTTGGCGCCGCAGTTGCACATCGTCGATTTGATCTTGCTGATCGTCTTCTCGACGTTTTCCCGCAGGCTGCCTGCATACGGGACGTACGAATCGACACCTTCTTCAAAAACAAGCGATTGCTTGCCGCCTAAATCATAGCGCTGCCAGTTGCGCGCGCGGTTTGAGCCTTCCGCCCAATATTCTTTTACATAGCTGTTGCCGATCTTAAGTTTTTTCGTGGGGCTTTCGTCAAAACGGGCGAAATACCGGCCCATCATCACGAAATTGGCACCCATCGCGAGAGCCAGCGTGATGTGGTAGTCGTGGACAATCCCCCCATCCGAGCAGATCGGAATGTAGATGCCAGTCTTTTCATAATATTCGTCGCGCGCCTGCGCCACTTCGATCAAAGCGGTCGCTTGTCCACGTCCGATCCCTTTTTGCTCGCGCGTGATGCAGATAGAGCCGCCGCCGATACCTACCTTGACGAAATCGGCACCCGACTCGACGAGATACAGGAAACCTTCCCGATCGACCACATTGCCCGCCCCGATTTTTAGGTCGGTATGCTCCTTCACATACTGGATCGCCTCGCGCTGCCATTCGCTGTACCCGTCCGATGAGTCGAGAACGACGATATCAACGCCCGCTTCAGCCAAAGCAGGCACACGCTCCTTGTAATCTTTCGTATTGATACCGGCTCCGACAATATAGCTTTTTTTGTCATCCAAGAGCTCAAGCGGATTTTCCTTGTTGCGGTCATAGTCTTTGCGGAAAACGAGATAGACGAGATTTTGCTCGTCATCGATGATTGGCAGGCAATTGAGCTTGTGTTCCCAGATGAGGTCGTTTGCTTCCGGCAAGGTGATGCCGACTTTTCCATAAATTAGGGAGGAGAAAGGAGTCATGAACGAGTGAATTGGTTTGTCAGGTAGATCGCGGGAGATGCGGTAGTCTCGGCTCGTCACGATGCCGAGCAATTTTCCGGTTGGGGAGCCATCGTGCGTGATGGCGACTGTGGAGTGTCCATTCGCTTCTTTGCTGGCAAGAACGTCAGCAAGCGTATGATCGGGGGTAAGGTTGGAGCGGCTCGTGACAAAACCCGCTTTATAAGCCTTCACTTTGCGTACCATCGCCGCCTGATCTGCAACGGATTGCGAACCAAATAAAAACGATATACCGCCTGTTTGCGCGAGTGCGACCGCCAAATGATTGTCGGAAACCGCCTGCATGACAGCAGAGGCAAATGGAATGTTCAGCTCGATTGCCGAGCGTTCCCCTTTGGCGAACTTGACAATTGGCGTCCGCATATTCACGTTTGCGGGAATGCAGTCTTTCGTGGTCAAATTCGGCAGCAACAAATACTCGCTAAATGTACGTGAAGGTTCCTGATAATAGAATGCCACTCTCTTCCTACCCCTTTTCATGGAAATTTTTTTAAAGCCCATTCTATTCCATTTGGGTAAAGGAAGTCAATTCAAAATATTATTGCGGTTCATTTTGCTCGTTACTTTCTTCCACTCCTCCCAACTATTTTCCATTGCATCTTTTTTTTGACTCTCTACAATAGGGAAAGAAGAAGGAGGAGGTCAACCATGAAAAGATTCCACAAGTGGGCACTTTCCTTCCTGGTATTGTGCTCCACGACGCTTGCCGCACATTCACCCGTGGAAGCAGCAACCGTGCTGCAAGTGGGCAGCCAAACTGGGGATGTGTGGGATTTGCAATATCGCCTCCAGTCCATCGGTTATGACGTCGGCAAACTGGACGGCATTTACGGAAGCCAAACGAGACAAGCGGTCATCCGCTTTCAAGAAGATTATGGCCTGAACGTTGACGGAATTGCTGGCAGCACGACGATTGGGATTTTGAAAAAATACTCCGTCAATGCAACCGAAATGGATTTGCTTGCACGCCTCGTATACAGCGAAGCGCGCGGAGAATCGTATACCGGGCAAGTCGCAGTCGCAGCCGTCGTAATGAACCGTCTGCAGTCGTCCGAATTCCCGAAAACGATTCGAGATGTAATTTTCCAGGCTGGCGCATTTACTGCGACAGATGACGGACAATTTTGGCTGACGCCTGATTCTACCGCTTATCTGGCTGCACAAGACGCGGTCCGCGGTTGGGACCCATCTGGCAATGCGCTCTATTACTTTAACCCGATTACCGCCACATCCAAGTGGATTTGGACCCGCCCGCAAATCAAGCAGATCGGTCATCACATTTTTACAAAATAACCTAAGTATCTACGATCACAAACCAGCCCATTTGCAGGCTGGTTTGTTCGTTTTCACAGATCGTTGTGATCGCGTTCCATCTGATATCATTTAGTCTTACGCACACCCTTGTGTGGCATTTCCATGGGTTCGGGGTCCGCAAGTTCGGTGAATACAACCAGTCTTCTTGCATGTTCCTGCGTTTTTTTGTTGAAACGTCCTGAACATGTAATCAAGTTCAAATGCGGCTTGTTGGCCTGCCCAAAGATTTTTTCCAGAGGGGCATCCGCCGTATTGTACGAGACGACGTCTTTTACGACAAAATTGATTCGTTTCCCTTTTTCATTGGAGACGATCACTTTGGCGCCTGGCTTCAAATCGCGCAAACGATAAAAAATCGCAGGTCCGGTATAGTGGTCAAAATGACCGGCGATGACTGCATTTCCTCTTTCGCCTGGCTTTGTCCATGGCGATAAAATGCCCACCTTATCAAATTCCTTTGGTACTCCCATGTTTCCCTTCGGTGTGACGCCGACCGCCTCCACACGCGCCTTCAATTTGATGGACGGGATCTCAAGCAGGTCAGGCATGATCGGATACGGCGGAATAGCAGGTTTGGTATATAGTTTGATGTGCGGAACCGAATAGAGCCTTGGTTCGACATGCTGATTGAGCGATAATTGCTGCTCGCGGACTGGTGCGGGTTCCGGTTTGGTTGCTGCGCAGCCGCAGCAAATGAGAAGTATGAGTACGACATGAGCAAGCGGTCGATTGATCATTCGTTTATCCCCTTATTCTTACACGTTAGAAGCTTTTTGGCGGAGCCGCGGTAGGTATTAAAAAAAGAGAAGGATTTCTCCTTCTCTCCTCCACCTTAGTTGCTAGCGCCACCCATACCGGTTTTTGGCATGCCCGGAGTCGCTTTGGTATGGAATTTGTGACCTGCTTTTGTCGCTTTTGTATGCATTTTGCCATGGTGAGCTTTCGTGTGCATTTTGTGATGGGCTTTCGTATGAGTAGTGCCTTTCTTAGCTCCATCGTGCTCAGTCTTGGCAAAAGCAGAAGCGGAAGAGAACACCAAGCAAAGTGCAGTCGCGATTGCAAAAGCTTTCTTCATGTTGTTGTCCACCATTCTTTCGTAGAGGATTTGTCAGACATTACTATCGTGCACATGAATGCCGCTCGTTACTAAAGTAAAAGAGAGGGAAGAGCACTAACTTTCAGGGAGAGAAGGAAACTACTGTCATTTCACCTCCATGACCCGGCAATCATGTTTCTCCTGCCTTGTACATAACATAGGGACGAGGGAGGGAAAGAAATGAGAGGGACTTATGTGTGGGTACTGCTTGCCATATTGTTTCTGGCTTCTTTTGACATGCATGCGCAATTGCCGCTGTTGGCTCCTTATGCACGAACATTGGGAGCAACCACGCTGGTCATCGGAATTTTGCTGGGCGCTTATTCGATGAGCAACCTGCTCGGTCATCTGATCGCAGGACCGCTGCTCGACCGATACAGCAAAAAGCTGTTCATCTGCGCCGGCCTATTTTTGGCAGGCTGGCTTCTGGTCGGCCAAGGAATGGTGGACACCCCGGACACGCTCCTGTGGCTTCGTCTGATTTTTGGCTTCACAATGGCATTTGTCACCCCGACTTGCCTTGCACTTCTCGGTCAGTTGGCGAGGACACCGGAGGAGCAGGGCGTCTACATGGTCAAAAAAGGAATGGCACTTACAGCTGCCTCCATCGTCGCACCGGCCATCGGCGGCTTGCTTGCGGCGAAATTCGGCTACGGCGATACTTTTTTTATTTTTGGCGGCGTGATGATGCTGGCGTCAATGGTCGGGATCTGGAGCCTTCCTACAAAAAAAGCACTGAATTCCATGAGCAAACCGCAGCCGGATAAAAAGGTTTCGGCTTTTCGTGTCATGATGACCACCCATACAATGTACCCCGCCTATATATGTGGCTTCGCCACCACCTTTGCCAGCGGAACGCTCATGTATGAGATTCCGCTGTTGCTGCAGGAAAAACATCTGGACCCGACAGTATCCGGCATTATGTTCAGCGTAATGGGGGTAGGCTCGCTCCTGATGCTGAGCCAGTTTTGGTTAAACCGCCTCTCCCCTGTCGTTCGCTGCTCCGTGTCGATGTTGGTGCTCGGCTTGACCATGTATAGCTTGGCGCTTTTTGGACCATCTAATCTTTATGCGCCCGTTTTTATCCTTGGCGCCTGCTTTGGAGTGCTTTACCCAGCGATGACTACGATGCTTGCGCAAAGCGCCCCGCCCTCCATTTACGGGACGGCATTCAGCCTGTATGCCGCTGCCCTGTCCGTCGGTTCCATTGCCGGCCCGATCGTCGCTGGAGCGATATCACAAGGCCACGCCACTTTCTTCATCAGCTTTTTGGTGGCCATGGTCGCAAGCCTTATTACCGGCTGGTTGTACACGATTACCCACGCCAGTCCCCGTTCGGTCACGCGATAACCAATTGTAGATTCCAGTGGGATTGGTGGGAAACCTTTTTGCCGAGCGGAGCGTATTTTCATATCGCCTTTCGCACAAGTGATGTAGATGCAGCCGTTGCAGCAGCGGTCAAGGCTGGAGCAGTGCTCACCGACGGTCCGCGCGATGTTGTCCTCGGCAATCAGCCGTCAACACCGGCACGCATCGCTTTTGTCAAAGGATTAAATGGGAAGACCATCGAGTTTTTCCAAAGCACGGGCGACAATCAGCTGTAAGGCAGAACATAAAAACAGGAATAGACCGGCAGGCACGTATGCCCACCGGTCTTTAGTGTGTGTGGATTACTCAGCGTAAATTTCCTTTACCAATACATAACCATCCCAGTCGCGAGAAATTTTCCACCCCTCGCTTTCCTTGACGAAATCGATCTGTCCGTTCGCTTCTATCACCTTGCTCGGTCGACCATCCGGATAAGTCAATTCCAGCTTCATCGTATAATCATAGGAACGCGTGCTGTCTGCCTCCGATTTGGGCTGCAATGCCAGCTCTTTCACTGTGATATTAGCTTTTTGGTGAATGGCGACCAACGTGGCGATGCCCATAACGCGGTTGTTTGTAATAGACCGATATTCCTTTTCAGTAAAGTAAGGTTTGATTCTCTCTTGTCTTTCGAGGATGGTCTGGATATCGTCTTTCACTTTTGTGTAATCGGCAATTTCGTATTCGACCTTTTTGGCTTTTTCGGCTAATGCCCGTACTTGCTCATCTGGAGTTGGCTCTCCGCATGCGGCCAAAACGGCAGCTGCGATGCTTATGGCGATCCCAAGACGCTTCATGATTATCCCCCCTCCCTTGTAACCATAACAAACGATTCCAAAGTCTGGAAGATGGGGTTATCTTTTCATAATATTCAGTCTGTTATACAAGGAGGAGGGTCTTTATCTCTCCTTTTTCACGGGAATTTGGATTTCGGTAACATGCTGGCTCGTATCCGCTGTCGTCAAGTAGCCTTCATGGTGCACTTCGCGAACGGGTCCAGCCAGTGTGTAATCATTTTGTTCCATCCATAGCTGCAGGGCGGTGTAGGCATTGGTCAAGGTGTCCGTATCCCCTTTGTGGATGACGCAGGCTAGTTCATTTACAGATTCCAGCTCGCGGCACGCAATTCGGTTCGTTTCTGGTATCGTCTCATGAACCGGAACGGCAACCTCGATATTCGGACCACATTCCTCATTGCTTGCATCGTAATAAATGGCAATCGGCGAGCTGATTTTAGCGCGATGGCTGCTCAAGTGAGAAATCAGTTCATTCCAAAGCAAACCCTGATTTGTGTAATCAGCTACATGCTCCCGAATCGACATGACCATCTTGGCTTCTTCCTTTTTGATCACGACATCATACTGTAACATGTGTACATCCTCCTCTTTTTGCAAGTGATGGATCAGGTGTGTGAGGCGATTCAGCTTCTCCTGCCGGGATGCAAGCTCAGCTTGAAGCTCCGCTTTTTTTTGCTGTAAGATAGTTACCATTGCTACTGCTGACGTGTCCTCACCGCTGATTTGCGCAATTTCTTGCAAGGAAAAATCGAACGCCTTAAACGCCATAATGCGATGCAAGCGAGGAATTTGGCTCGCCGCATAATACCGATAACCCGTTTGCTCGTCAATTTTCATCGGCGGCAAAAGCCCCAGCTCGTCATAATGATGCAGCGCTTTGATAGACACCTTGTTCAGCTTTGCGAAATCACCGATTTTGAACATGTTCATCACCTCGTTTTGAATCATAATGTCTCCGGTTAGGGAAGAGTCAACACTTCCTTCCCATTTTCCTCAATGGTCGTGACATTTGCAAAAAACCGTTCGCCCATCCCTTCTTGTCGCAATCGTTTGTATGGCCGAAGTATACGGGAATACTTTGTATTGGTAAAATGAATATATAGAACGTTTTTCATGCCATTTATCTATAGAAGGAGGATCGTCTCGTGGACATCCGTGAATTGCAGTACGTGATGGAGCTGGCACGCCTGCGCAGCTTCACCAAGGCGGCGGAAGCGCTGCACATCACGCAGCCGACATTGAGCAAAATGATTCGCAATCTGGAAGCAGAGCTCGGGCTCGTCTTGTTTTCGCGCATCGGCAAAAAAATCGAGTGCACAGACGCTGGCCGGGTTGTCGTCGCCCATGCCCTAACTATTCTTGACTCGTTTCAAAGCTTGACCCGCGAGCTCGACGACTTGACCACGTTCACCAAAGGAACGATCCGCATCGGTCTGCCGCCCATGGTCGGCGCCAGCTTTTTCCCCACCGTAATGAGCCAATTCCGCGCCAAATACCCCGGCCTGGACATCCACATGGTCGAGGAAGGCTCGAAAAAGCTGGAGGCGGAGATCGAGAGTGGGGGGCTGGACATGGCCGTTGTGCAGATGCCGGTGAATGACGAGCTGTTTGATTCGCATGTGTTAGTCAAGGAAAACCTGCGGCTCATCGTCCATCCCACTCACCCGCTTGCCCAACGAGACGAAGTGACGCTTGCCGAGCTCGCGGATGAATCGTTTGTTTTTTTCAGCAAAAGCTTTACCCTGCATGATCGAATCATTGAGGAATGCAAACGGGTTGGCTTCACCCCGCATGTCCTTTACGAAAGCTCGCACTGGGATTTTATCCAGGAGATGGTCGCCGTCAATCTCGGCGTCGCGTTTTTGCCCGAGACCATCTGCCGTTCGCTGCAGCCGAATCGCGTTCAAAGCGTCACGCTGGTCAAACCCGCGATCCCGTGGCATTTGGCGATGATTTGGCGAAAGAATACGTATTTGTCGCTAGCGGCACGTGAATGGATTCGTTTTACGCAGTCGCTGTTTAACAATTTCGGCACAGGGACCAAATAAGTGTGTGGAACGCTGGTCGCAAGCGTTACCTTCCGCTTTTCATCACTCCGACATGTCGATTTTCTTGATTCCTCTCTTTCTAATCGCGTGTACGGCTAATAAAATCAAAGGGAACAGAATCATGAAATATCCACCGTATTGCGTCCAATCACGATAAATGGTTGTTTCCATTTTTCCTAAAGGGAGTACGAGGATGATCGAAAATGACACAACAGCACAGATGTAAAGATGTGCTCCTCTTTTCTTAGAGAAAACAAAATCAACTCCTAGTTTTGACATCCACAAATACCCTGCTGTCGTCGATAAAATCAAAAACACCCATAGTGCAACTCCCAAATTTTCAACCCGTTCAATAAATGAGAGTTTCACTGATTTAAACAAACTTAAAACAGGATAGATGACATTCGCCAATTGCCATTCTGAAAAATACATGATGCTGACAAAGGTTACGATTTCATAGGAGAGAATGACCATCCATATTCCGATTGAGGCATGTTTGAGTGCTTTTTTTTGATTGACGATATAAGGGAAATAGATCAGCAGCAATTCATAGCCGAACATACTAAAATAAGAATCATTTACTGCTTTTTGAATCTCGGCCGGCTTAGCTGTAAAGAGCGGGAACATATGTGAGGCTCCGCCTGCCGACATCGGCCATAGCAAAAAATAAAGCATCCAAAAGGTAAAGAAGAATGCCAAGATGCAAAAACGAGCGATTAACTTTATTCCGCCACCGGCAATATAGAGCATAACCCCATATAGACAGAAAAGCGGGAAAAACGGGGCGATATCTGGGAGCGTAATCGCTCCAACAAGCCTAAGATAACTTTGGGAAGTCGCGGAGACCGTGAGAATGCCGTAAAGAATAAAGATGATGGTGACGAATTTCCCCAGCCAACGACCCAATAATATTTCATTGATTTGGAACAGATTATGACGGGGATATTGCAGGCCAAGCCAGTACATCGGAAAAAGCGTAATCTGCGCCAAGATCCCGAGTATGAACAGTACCCACCATTCGTTGTACCCTGTTGGACTTAACGTATGTGGCAACCTGAGAAGCCCCTCGCCTGTAATGACATTCTGGACGAGAAAGATCACATGGTAGCTCTGTAGTTTTGGAAAATTCCCTTTGTCCATCGGATGTTCTCCTTATTAACCGGAGAGATAGTCGTATCTACTCACAAATCCTTATATAGTTGTCCCCATTCATTTCCAAGATTATGTCAAACGTAACGTTTTCACGGTTATTGGACATACAAAAACCCTCCCTGGATTTCATTTCTCCAGAGAGGGCATCGTCAAGGCTTATTTGCGAATTCCCACCGCATTGCGCAGCGCGTCTGCCGCATAGTGTGCGGCAGCCTGTACGGCTTTGTTTCCGACGGCGTCTGTCCAAATCTCGCCGAGGCGATCGATTACTGCTTCTGCTGCGGCCTTGTCCACTTTCTCCTCAGGCACAACCACATCAAATCTCGCCAAGTCATACTGCTCGATCAGGCTGATCAGCTTGCGCGGGTAGGCTGGATCGGTAGCATAGCCGCCTTTCCAGATCTCCTGGCAAGCAGTTTTGTAGTCCGCCCCCAACACCCCGTGGTATCGTGTCGGCTTGTCCTTTGTGCCGTTAAGAATCAACGCCGAATGGTCGGCAATGGATTCGTCCCAGCTACAATATGCGCGGAAGGTGGCTGTCGTAGCTACGGCCTGTTTGCCAAGGTATTCGGTCGTCGGCATTGAGACGCTGCCTGCCATCCCCGTTCCTTTAATGCCAAAAAGGTTGTTCGCTTTTTTGGTCAGCCCGCTTTCGCCCCAGGCGCTTTCCAGAATGGCTTGGGCGATGGTGAGTGAGGCCGGGATGCGGGTTTTGCGCATGTCTGAGATGGCTGTTGGGGCGATTTTGGTGATGAAGGATTGGGGGGTCATCGGGCGTCCTCCTTTCGTTTGTCGGTTGTTTGCTTCCACAGCTGGTGTGATAATGTCGCGATGCCCGCTGCGAGAATACCCTGTACAACGTTTCGTGCACTGACTGTGCCGAGCAACCAGCAGGCGAGTAAGGTCCCGATGATCATGAGAGTCCAGGGGATCATCCAGTCCGCTACTTTAGGCGTTTTCTTCATAACATAGCCGATTACTAGCAGCGCTACAACGATGATAATGGCTTTTTCCGCCATGTATTGCTTGGCTAAAACTAATAGGTCTGTTTCGTTCAATGTGTTCCTCCGCCTTTCACAAAGCTCCATACGATTGCAACAAGCGAAAGGGCAACGCCAACAAGCCATTTCTTGTCGTCTTTGCCCCTGTCTTTGTCTGTTTCGATGCGCTTTTCGATTTCTTTTTTGATGTCTTCTGCTTTTTTGGTCAGGTCAGTTAGTTCTTTTGTTAGCTCGTCGAGGCGTTTATGTGCAGCTTTGGTACTTTGCATAGCTTCGAATGCTATTTTTTCGGTGGCGTCCAGTTTGACGGCCATGTTGTTGAGTTGTTTGATTTCGGTTTCGATTTTGCCGATTGCGACGAGTATGGCAGTGATGCCTTTTTGTAGGTCTTTGATTTCGTCCAAGGGGGTTGCCTCCGATCACATCCTTATTTAGGGGATACGCACTGCTTGAAATTTTATCGCCTGTGGTCGCGGAGTAAAAAGAAAGAGGAGCCGTGTTTGAAGCTCCTCGATATTGTTCAATTATCTTTGTGGCACATTCGTTACAGAGAGCTTATACAGCAGCAGCTCCCTCCAAAATAAAAAAGGCTCACATGTGATTTTCTTAAGGAGCGTCACATAGAGCCTTACTTGGATGTTTTTTTATTTTTCGTGATGGCCTGATCTTTATTTTGATAATCCAAAGCAAACTCGATTTCCCCTGAATTTTTCGCGGACAAAGTACTCGCTTGATTTCGCCACCCCTGCTCCTCTTCCCCAGCAGGTGTGAGTACGAATTCACCCATTGATCCGTCCGCATTCCGCTTCCGATATTTCATTACTTAATCGCCCCCACTAAGTATACCGCACTTTGGCTAGATGTTGCCGTCGTACTCGTTAGTGTTAATCTCATTACAACATCATTTGCTGCAGTCACGGCGGTTCCAATAAACTGATCCTCATCAATTATGGCGGAAATTGCGGCGCTTGATTTTGACATTTGCAGGTAATTTTCTGGTTGACCACTACCAACGATCGATAGATCACCACTCACGACCAAGTCCCCCTTCTCCCGTTGGAGCCATGCAATTATCTCTCTTGTCGTTCCATTGGGTGGAGCAACCTTATAGCGAGCATGAGACACCCGTAAAGGGGTTTTCGTAGTGGTTCGATTTAAGGTTATTGTTTTGGTTGACTTTGCTCCATATTGATCTGTTGCAGTAACAAGTATTGTATTCGTACCTTCTTGCATACTTGTCACGCCTACAATAAACGACCATACCCCATTGGAAACGGGAAGATTCTGAGGAGTACCATTATTGAGCTTCCAAGTCATGCTGAATGAGTTGCCATCGGGGTCAGCAGCAGAACCTGAAAAAGTTAATGTCCCGGATTCAATCAATCCCGTTTGATTGGTGGTTTGATTAACATTTATGACTGGTGCTCGATTTAATGTAACAGTGAAAGTCCGGTTGAGAACCGGCGATACCCCTCCATTATTATCCTCTGACCAAACGTATAAGACATGTGTGGCGGTTTCCGACAATTGGCCCGAAACATCACTCGTGCCATCGTATAATCTTCCATTTTCAAAGGACAATTGCTTGCTAAACGTTATCGGTGTGGTACCGTCAGTCGTATCACTGGTAATCGCCTTTGAAGTTCCGTCATTTATTCGATACTTGATCGTGACTGTATCTCCACTATCAAGGTCTAACGTGTTTCCCGTAATCGAAAGTAGGCCGCCTTCGGCTAGGGTTGCTCCATTGACCGGAGTAGTTACCGTTACTGTTTGGCCCGAATTGTCCTCATACGTTATCGTTACATTATAGGAATAATAGTACGTCGTTGAGTAGGATGGAGTGGTACTGGATAACGTCCCAGAATACGATTTCTGCCATACCCTTGTATCAACTCCTGGGGTACCCGGTTTTGTTAACGTTCCTGTATACGTCTGCGAGTAAACCCGGGTGTCTGGCTTACTAACCGTTCCCGAGTAGGTGATCGATACGGTTGCGTATGCGTTCCATGCACCAACATCTTTGTCCCAGGAGTAGTTCGGATTACAACTGGTTTGCGTATAACCTCCCTTTGTTAAGGTACCAGAATAAGTCCCATCGTTATATGAGATGGTTTTTGGGACATTTGTTCCGTTATACGCCAAGCCTGCAGCATTTTGGCAACCTCCTCCGACGCTACTACTCGACATTGTTGTAGTCTTTGTTGTAGTCCCAGCCTCTGACCCTGATGCAACGACAATGCCATTTCCATAGAGCCAACCACTATATGCACCATCAACAACCCAAATTTTGTCGATCAAATCGTTTTTGTTTGCTGAGGTTTTGGTTTGGGGCGATCCAGGCTTTGTTTGTTCAGTGGTGCCAGGTGTATAAGAGCCGCTCACTACAGTTGCAGTTCCTCCCGTCAAGGTTCCTGTATATCCAGAGTAGCCCGCTTCTGCTGCAGTCAATGATGATTGTAACAACGATGGGTCCCCGCCAGCTGAGGTAGTTCGTGTCGCTGTGCCTATGATGGTCGGCGAATAGCTGCTGGTTTCGGTTCTGGTGGCTGTCCCGTTAGAGACATTGACTGTTACACTACTACCGCTAACGGTATGAGTAACAGTACCAGTATTAACAGTTACGGAACGAATCGTTTTGAGCTTATCAATTGAAATCGTTTTGCTTTGGCTACGTAACGTTGATTCTGTGAATACGACATTTGTTGTTTTACTTGCCATTAGCGTTCACCTCCTTAGGAAACAGAAATTGTAACATCATAGGTTTTATACGATCCGCGTTTCATTTTCTTGTTGGTGGTATCGATCTCAACGGTTGAACGAGCAACGATTGCGCCGGCTGGATACGTCCCAGTCAATCCACTAGTCAATGTAATGGTTTTCCCGTTAATCGCATTAATAACGCGGTTTTCATAGGCTGTCAAAGATGCGATTGTAATTTCCTGTCCAACGATAAATCCTACCGTGTTTTCAACAGTGAGAACGGTAGAGGTGTGGCTAACGAGAGTTGTCCTCGTCATATCAAGCTTAAGATTTACATCCTTCATGCCGTCAAAGGTATCGACGAAAGTACCGTTATTACCCACAACCCGGTTATTGGCGTCAGAGTATGCCTGCAGACGCAAGATTTGACGCTGTAACTGGTCAAATTGAGAATGCATGACGAAGATGCCTTCCTCAATATTGTTCATTCTTGCTGCTGTTACTTTCGTCCCTTCCTGTAGAACTTCGCCTGTATCTGGGATAAAAAGCCGATCCTGCCAGTTTGTTTTTGCGTATGTCATTTGCTCACCGCCTCTACCTTCAGTTTGATTTCAAACATGAGTACGATGCCATATCCTTGCAAAGAGATGTTGGTCGGAGTACCAATCAAGGTTTCACCGTATGTGTTTACCAGTTTTGCACTCGTCATCGTTCCTTGGTGGTCCTCATTCGGCACATAGGCAAACTTTTGAATTGTTAAAAGGTCCTCAAATTTTGTAGATTGGATCGGGTACACTTTCTCATTCCCATCAATGGTCACGACCGCGTTCGCAATCAACTCACTCGTTTTATCTCTGAGATGCTCGAGAAACCGTTGTTCAATCATCATCAAATTTCCCCTCCCTTATATCCCGCTTTTATCCAGCCATGCTGAAAGAGTGGTAAATTCGATGAGATCCCGTTTCGTATAGGCGTAATCAATAATTGATTGAAAATTTGCTAGAGAATATTCGGTGCTGCTGCTTGGTGTTTCAATCAATTTGTGGAAGAACAAAATCAATGATCCCCCTAAACTGATTGCCTCATCGATGCGACTTTTGATTTCGCTTGGTGACGTGTCCTTTTGCGCCTCCACAGTTTTCAAGTTATACCTATCAACAGGAGGACAAGCAACGATTCCATCGATGGTGGTTCGACCAGCACGATACTTTTGCATGGCTTGAATGACTTGACCGTTTACTGCACCATAAGGATACGCCACGATATTGCATCCACGGGTAAATCCATTGCTGGTTAACCATCCGGTACATAATGCCAGCTCACTTGCGATTGTCGCCGGAGCAAGCGTCGTGAGGTCTAGATGATTATGCGTATGATTCACCAGATCCCATCCGTATTTATACATGTCCTGAAGCTGATTCAGCGTAACGTGACCAGGGTTGCCTACGACATTGGAAATGACCGCAATCGAGCCCACCATGCCTTTTTGCTGCATCCGTCTGAAAGCTTCACTGTACTGAGAAGACAGTCCGTCATCAAACATGATGACGAGCTGCGGTTTTTCTCTCTCATCACTGATAAGTGAATCAAATGTCACCGTTACGCTTTTTCCGGTTAATGTTCTCACCCTCATCTGAATAGTTACAATCGGTTGGTTGAACGTTCCCGAACCCACGACCTCAATTTTGCTGGCATCAATTAAAAACTCATTCCACCCTTGTGTGAAATACCATCTTCCATAGATTCCTTCGAGCAAATAGTTGTTGAATGCCGTGTCATTTGCAAAATAAATTTGTAAGGCATCGATGTTTTCAGGTTGATCGATATGGAGTCGCAGCTTTAACGTTTTTACGCCTGAAAGATCGGCATTAATCAAATTATTTTTGGCAGCTGTTACATTACCCGTTGAGGTGATCTTCAACTTCCCTGTCACAGAATCAAAAGCTACCTGATCCCCATATGATTTAATCCATTTTGACTGGTCTTCGAAGAGATCGATCAGTCTCCCAGGCTTTCTACCACGGATAAGCCCTAACATGTCATTCCGCATTTTTTTGTAGGCTGACAAATTTGCTTGTATGGTCATCTCGCTTACCCTCTCGCATAGGCCCTGAATGGGCTTGTTGTTTTGACCGTTACTTCCGAAAACGGTTCAAATTGTTCATCAAACAATTCACCGGCCTTCACTGTGAACAAAAACCCGTTGAGTCCAACGGTTAATTCCGAATTGCCATCGTTGATGATGACAAATTCATGCATCGCAGTCGAAAACGTATAGGTCGTATCCGTGTTCCCACTAAACGGTTCTTTAGCAGCCTTTCCCTTGATTTGTACAAAAGTCGCGCCATTTTTCCCATTCACAGGTTCGTAGCTATCATTGCCGATATTAAAATACTGTGGAATCGGCAAAGAGGCGGAATCCCGGACCAGATTTTTTGTTTGAAAGGACACTTTTACTCCCCCTTTGATGTTACAAAAATGAGTTGGTACGGTTGAAGAAATACAAATTTAGTAGAGCCTTCTCCCTGCTCCGGATAATCGTTTCCGCAAAAAAACGTGCCACAAGACAAATAGTCGACTTGTGACGTGCGAAATGTTGTTTGGACCTGAATCGGTTCAACACTCGTTCCAGCTACGGTACCTGCTCTCTTAACGTGTACGGGTCGAATTTTTTCAAAGCTTTCAAGAAAACTTGAGAGTCGAATCGGTTCCGAAGTAGTGAATGTGAATAAAATCTCTTTATTTCGATAATCCTCTTCGATCCCAAGAAGTTTACCTGCTTCTTGTGCCATCATCATTAGTGTCGTTTTCGTAAACTGTGCTTTAGCGAGAAGCTTTTTTTTGATATTGAGACGCCGTTGCTCAATAGTCCCGACTTGATTGTCTCCGAAAAAGAGCCAATCCCATACCCCAAATGAATACGTTGCATAAGGAAGCAACCATTGCTTCCCTAATTCAAGGATTTTTTCTTTTTGTCCCTGTGATTCACCGCCTGCTGCCTCAAAAAAATAAGCAGCTACTCGATTTTCGTACCAATAGGGAGGCATTCGTTCGCGATATCGTAACGGAATCATGTGTGCACCACCAATTCAAGTGTTGCAACTGCATTCGCTGGTTTGGTCAGATTGCCAGTTGATCCATTCAAGGTATATCCAGAATAATCTGTCACCCCATCCACTAAAATCAGCGCCCCGATCTGTTGATACATGATCGATGTGCGACCTTTCAAATAGTCTTGTACCCTTGTGCGAATGAGTTGAATAATTGCAGCTTGGTCGGCCCCAGCTTGGACAGAAATTTTCACGACTACCTTCACCACAAAAGGAAGCGCCGGAAACACCTGCAAATCATGAAGTGCAACCCGTTTTCCCTCCAGCTTCTCCCGCACCTGCTGCGCAAACGCCTCTGTCACCGGCTCACCATCCTGCCCCGTAATATACACATCGACCGACAAATCATGCCGCTCCTTCTCAATCGCAACCGCCCCGCCAACCCCAGCAATTTGCCGTGCCCACTGCTCATAATCACTTCGCCGTCCATTGCCTTCCTCTGTCCTTGCCCGCTCAATCAACCGGTTACGATACGCCTCCTCATCCTCGCCTTCCTTCTGATCCAGCCCGAGTAAATACCCATGCGCTTGTAAAAACTCCCCGTCAGCCCAAGGGAGAAAGCCCTGCAAAAACGCGTATTCCAGCAGTTGCTGCTGCTCGCTGATCTCCTCCGCCAACGGATAGAGTAGATCGTAAAATATCTCCCCTTCCTCGGTAGCGGGCGGCGTCTCGCCGCGCTCCTCGGCATGGGCTTTCATCCGGTTGGCGATGCGCTGGTAAATCTGGTCCGGCATTTCGCGCAAGATCGGCATCTGCGGCTTTGCTAACGTTGCCATATGTCCACCTCCACTTTTGTTTTCCCGCGCGCCCCCTCGATTTGCACAGTAAACACGACTTTGTCTCCCACAAACGCAATGTCCACGACCTCTGACTGCTCAATCTCCACGTGCGCTTCCAGCGCTTCCTCCGCCTGCCGCTTGATGACGGGAAGAGAGATCTGAGAACGCATTTTCCCGATATCCGCCAAAAAATCCACCCCATAATTCGCCGAGTAGATGGCATATTGAAACCGTTTGGTCTGCAAGATTTTTTTCGCGACCTCTTCCACATATTCCGCATAGGTCGTCGTTTTTTGGTAGCGGCCGTCCGGTGTTTGCATGAGCTGTCGCGTCTTCCAGTCCATGCGGTACGTCCAGGGCATTGGCGTGATCTGGGAGGAAAGCAATTGGCGTTCATCTCCTGCTAGTTGCGGAAACATTTATCCTGTCACCTCCATCACGATGAGGTATTGGCCGTTGGTGCAACGCAGAAGAGCGAGGCAGGAACCGATGTCTTGCACGGTAAACATGCTGTTTTTGGCATAGACCAGCTCTTCCTCTTCCAACACCGCAGGGTCCTCATCCAGTTTGACACGCAAGGGCGCGACGGAGAGGAGGCGGCCGAACTCCACCTGGGTGTCGACCATTCCTTCCCGCGCGCCCTTGAAAATTTGCTGCAGCGCGTTGTACATCGCTATCCCCTCCATTCGAGCTGTACATTCATTGTGTACTGTCCACCTGTCCAGCTACTTTGACAGCTGGTCACGATCCAGTCGGTAATTTTTCCGTCCAGCTCTGCTATTTTGATGCGCCAGCCGGCACGCAGCTTCGCGGCGTTCGGGTCCTCATGGCGGACGGTAATGCTTCTGGTGCGCGGTACTTTCGCCAGCTCTGCTAGCTGTTTGGCTGCTAGCGACTCTACATTTTGCTCCTCGCCGGCATCCAGCACCTTTTGCATGCGTCCAAGCTTGGCCGTCATGGCGGTGTTTTCGCGCGTGACGATTTTCGTGACTTTTTCACCTTTGTACCGCTCCACCGTCACAACGGTATAAACCTCTTCCACGCTCTCACCCATACTGCTGGACTGCAACATGCTCGCCCGAAACAGCGGCACCAGAGAATTGCCGCCTTCCGGAAGAACTGCGAGCTTGTCACGCGCATGCTGGACGAAATAGCGGATGCCCGACTTGTCATACGCCTGCTCGGTAAGCGAGCTGTAGAGCGATGCGTACGATTGGGATGAAAGCCGATCCTTGCTGATAAACCCAAATGCCGGGCATGAAAACGGAATGCCGGTCTGCCGCACCAGACGTTCAAGCTCCTTGCCAGCATCTCCGTTCAGCTTCGGGCGAGAGAGGTCGTTCTTGCTTAAATACCAGCCGAGTTCATAGGCAGTCGCAGAAATGTCGCCAGTCTTGTCATCCCGTTCCCAACGAACGATGGGCCCGTGGAAAAATTGTTCGGCTTCCTTCGGCTCTGCTCCTGAAAAGAGCATGATAAACCCGGCGGCTTCAAGCGAAGGCGCATCCCGGACGCGCAACTCGCAGCTTTGTGCGAGTTGTCCACGGGAAGACGACCATGATGCTTCCACCACCTTGTTCGTGAGGTCGATACGGGTCGCGTCTTTGCCGTAAATGATTTTCATCTGAATCACTTCCGTATATCTGGTTTCTTATCGAAAATACGCTTCTTATTTAACTCTTGAATCGTTGGCTGAACAAAAGAAAATTCAACCTGTTCCGTTTTCTTAGCTACCTTACCCGTCGTATTCGGACGAGCCTTCCGTTGCTGTACGATGACGTTGCCTGGCACCAGCACCTGTGTAGAATTGGACCAGCTAACAAATTCATCCTTAATAAAAATGGGCAATTCAATCGAGCCGTAATAGTCCGCCTGTTTCCCTTTAAAGGAGCCGTCACAGGCGCCGATCAGGACGTTCCACGCCAGATCCAGCTCATCGATCGTCAGCAGCACTTCTGTACCCACAAGCCGATCCAAACCAGCCAGCCATTCGCGTGGACCTTGGTACCCTTTAACCTCGACCAACACGTGTTCCGGATCGCCAGGCAACCAAAAGTCAAAGGAAATCGATTTGGCCCGATGAGCCGACAGCCTATTTTTCGCATACAGCGAGATGGCAGTCGTCGTTTCTATGTCATTCCCGTATCCTTTGAAATGAACCTCGCCAGGCGTAACCGGAAACGTCAGACGATACTTGCCTTGCATTCGAATCATACCGGCATCCCTCCTACACGTCCGCCTGGCACGCCGCCGCGCGTTTCCAACGCATCCACCATGCCTTTTTCCACCAGCTTCACAATCTGATTGCTGATACTGCTCTTGCCAAACAATCGCAGCAACCCTGCCTCATCTTGCAAAATTCCTTCGGCATTGATCGTAATCGGCATCTGCGGGATGGAGAGGGAAACGGCAGTAGGCTTTGCCTCAGGCTTGGTCGCCGGAGATTGAGACGGTAACGGCACTGGATTTGGCATGACGCCGGTTTGCGGCATCGCTGCTGCTTGCTGCGGAACGCTAGCTGTTTCACTCAGGGCTTTCTTTTCCCTGATTGCGTTTTCTGCCGATTCACTCGGCTTGTCGTACCATCCCTTGAACATTTCGTATCCTTTGCCGCCGATCCAACTGCCGACGGCACCACCGACATAACCGCCGATGACCGTGCCGAAGCCCGGAACGACCGAACCGAGCGCTGCGCCAACCGCGGTTCCGATTCCGCCACCGATCGTTTCTCCGCCCAACCTCCCCAAGGCGTCCAGCTTGTTATTGGAAGTGAGCACGGTTGCGATTCCAATCGCAGAGCTAAGGGCTGCGGGCATCGCTCTTTTCATTAGTGGAGCAGTTTGTCTCACACCGTTTAGCATTCTCGACCCGAAGCCTTTCAGGGCCTCCCAACCTCCAGCCAACTTTTCTTTGCTGGGGACCAGCTTTGTGACCTGTCCTGCCAGCCTGCCGAATAACCCTTTTTTGACATTCGGTTCAACAGGTTCAGGTTTTGATTTGTTCCCGTTTGGCTTGGGTGCTCCTTTGCCTCCGGTGTTTTGCGCTTTTCCGCCTTTATCGCTTGCATTCCGTTTGCTTCGTTTCTTTTTCTTCTTGTCATTGCTCTGCGACTCACTGCCCGTATCGCAGCAACAGCTCCCTTTACCTGTCTGATCCTGCTTGTTTTGCCCATTTGGTTTGTCCATCTTAAAATATCGATAGATCATATACCCGGCCAGACCTCCGCCCATTGCTTGGCGAAGCGAATCGGGCATAGTTGACAGGGAGTCTGTTAATTTCTTCACGCCAGAAGAAAAAACTGTTAGCACATTATGAAAATCTTGAATCACCTTGGCACCGAATTGATCAGTCGACAACCTTGTCTCATTCTGCTGCATCCGATAGTCAAAAAACGAATCGTTCGCCTTAGCCTTTTCGTACGATTTCTCCATTTCGTTTCCGATTTTCGGATGCGTGTCGCCTGCTGCCAGACGTCCAGCTTCCGCCAAAAGTGGACCGAGCTTCTCTTGCATCTCTTTGCCACCACTGCGGCCAAGCGCATCTAACATTTTATCGCGCGCCTTTACATCTTTGACTGAGGCAAATGTTTGCAGCAGCTTACCGAACGCTTGCTGAATGTCAGCCTTGCTGCCGGATGTCAGCAGCTGCTCTACTTCTTTTGCTTCACGCTCGGCCTGGCTTTTCGCTTCTGCGGGCGTTTTTTTGCCACTCGCTTCATATCCGGTTTGCAGCACTTTGGCCAAATCGCCGCTGCTTGACAGCTGCGTGGCTGCATCCTTGATCGCCTCAAAACCTTTGTCCATCGACATTACGCCCAGCTTGTTCATCGATTCAACCATGGCAGCGATCTTTTCCGGCGTATCGAGCACTTGGTTCATCTCTTTGCTGCTTTTGATCAAGCTGATGAGGGCACCACTGTCCAAATTGCGGCTGTTGTTGATGATATGCTGGAGACTGTTGCCGATCCGTTCAGCGTCGTCAATTTTCGTAGCGTCGCGCATTGCGGACATGGCTTTAAGCAGGTCGTTGCTGTCCCGTCCGGTGGAATATTCCATGCGCGTAGCGTTCAACGCATACTTGCTGCCATATTTGCCATTCAGCTCTTCCCCTTTTGACACGAGAGACATCGCTTTTTGCAGGGTCATTTCGGGGTTTTTGTGCACAAGATCGGTAGCGTTCTTTTCAAAAGTTTTCATCTCATCAGGCGTTTTACCGGTAGCAGCATACAGCCTACGTTCTTTTGCCTGTGCCTCGACATCCGAGTTGACTCCTTTAAAGTCTGTACCGATCATCAAATCGAGGATAAAATCTTTTTGCGCCCACATTTTTGAGCTGAAATTTTCCCACTGAGCGCCCAGCTTTTCTAAAAACGAGACCGACGGCTGCACGTTCATATTCCCGACATCACTCATACTCTGCTGCAGCTTCTGCAGTTCCTGCTGCATCCGCTTTGTCTGCTGACTAAATCCGTGCAGCGCTGCGGTCGTATCTCGTCCGAAATTCTTCATCTGATTGCCTGCATCCCGCATCGTCGAACCCAACTGACTGATCACTTGCTTGGTTCGCTGGAATTCCCTCTGCATGTCTCGCTGCATATCGACCAGTTTCCGCGCTTGTCCTCCTAGTTCTGCTCCTTGATCCATCCCTTTTCACCCCCATTCCTCCATCTGACTGTCTTCGGCTTCAATCGTCTGGCACGCAAATATAAACAGCTTTTGCATGTACCGATCGACCTCATATTCCACCAAATCCGACGGACAGCCCCTACCGCGCAAAAAGGCGCGGCAAAGGTGCCATGCTTCTCCGTCGGTACGGATCAGTTTTTTAACTCATCCACCACTTCCGTTTCGCTTACGCCGGAGTTTACACGGCGGACCGCATCGAGCAGCTTGGCGTATGATTCCGGTTCAGCGTCAAACAGCTTGGCAGGCAACTCGAATTTGGTGCCGACCCCATACGCAGTAAGGAGAGCGGGATCGTTCCACGGAAAGTCATGCTCGGTTGCCTTGACGAGACGCGCATCATTATATCGGTACCAGTCCATCGTGTCGCCGACCTCCGCCAGCCTTTCGCACGAGCGGCTTTCTTGCAGCGTCAGCTGTCGCACCTTCCATTCATCACCCGCCACATTGACTATGAGTTCCTTGCGAGACGCTTGTTCGTTTGCTTTTGCCAAATATTTTTCCAGTTTACTCATCGTTTTTTCCCCTTCCGATGCCTATTCTGAGTATTCCGGCAGCTTATCCAGGAATACCGGCTTTTCGTTGCTGCGGCCTTTGATTTCATACGTAGCGTTGTCATTGCCTTCCGCTTTCGCTTCCCACAAAGTCAGCTCCTCAGGATTGAGGTAAATGTCCGTAATTTTCACGCGTTCTTTGTGATTCGCTTCCTTGTCGACAGTCTCGCCGATCAGCATCGGCAAAATCGGCGTTTTGCCTTGCGTCATCTTGTCCACGATTTCGTATTTCAGCGCGGCATTCGTGGAAGTCAGCTTGAGCGTGACCTCGACGTGCCAGTCATTTACGGTTTGCACCGCCCCTTTTTGCAACCGGTTTACTTCCCCATAGGTCGCTTTCAGGACGAACTTGCCTTCAAGCGTTCCTTCAATGATGTCACCGTTGTCATTATAAATTTGGCAGTTTTTCAGTTTGATATCGCGTTGCATAATTACTGCACCTCCCAGGAAAGGTCAAAATATTCGATTGCATCAAGCGGACGAGCGGCCAAACGGAAGCTGCGGCGGTCGCCTACGCCGTTTTTCGTGTCCTCGAACACCCAGCCAGCATCGATTGCGCCCTGTTCTTCGCGGATTTTCAAATAAGTGGTGTACGCGCCGACAAACACAGCTGCACCCAGATCGTTGTTCGGGAGCTTGCCCATATATTTTTTGCCGACGGTCAAAGCATCGTTTTGAATCTGGTCGATCGTCATGCTGACACGGATTTTGCCGAAATCTTCGCGCTCTCCTGTGCCGAGGACGGACAGCGTGTTGATCGCGCTTTCGATCAGGTAGCTGTCGCCGTCGCGCGTGGCGATCAGGGTGCCGGTGTAGAGCGCGCTCAAAATTTCCGTATGGCTCCAGTCTTTTCGCGCCTTTTTCAACGGTACAGGCTGGGCGGTCAACGAGACATGCGCCGGGGTTGCCGCAGCCATGCCCGCTACCCATGCGGCCCACTGCAGACTCGAATAGTCTTTGCCGCTGACATGCTCACCCGCGATGGCGCAGTTGATCACATAGCGCGCATTTTGTGCGACGGAACGCTCCGTGTGCTTTGCCATGTTGGCATCATCCTCGACTTTGCCTCCGATGACTAACGTGCTCATCTTTTTGTTCAACGTGCGTCGGTCAAGCATGAATTGCTTGGCTGCCGCCTGAATAGCCGGATCGGCGCTCGGTAGGTACAACGTATCGAAATCCGCACCGCCGATCGCGCTGAACAGCTTGGTGAAATCGGCTGCGGTCAAAGCAGCCGTGCCGGTTGTTCCACCGGAAAGCGACGTTTCGGCAACATCTGTTACGGACGTTGTTCCGAGCTTGGTCACGCGAATGTGCAGTGATTCTGCCGTTTTGCCGACCAGCTCTTCAGCGGTCGCGAACGAGTACTTTTCCGTCTTGATCCCGCCTGTGACTTGCAGCTCTTTTTTGCCCGGCTCTGCCGAGGACGCTGTGATGCTTATGCGCAGCTGGTTGCCGCGCGTGCCAGGATAACGGGCCTCGATTTTGATCGCATCGTTTTGGGAATACGACGCAGTTTTAGTGTTTGCATCGGTCATGCGGAAGCCGATGACGGTCGCGCCGCTCGCAGCCGCCAGCTCCAGCACATCGATTTCACCGAATGTTTCAGCCACACGTTCTTCAAAGCCGGCCATCCGGATCAATGTATCCGGTGCCCCCCACTCCGCCTGGTACGGTACCAGCACGACTCCGCTTTTCGGCAAAACGCGCTCCTGCGCTTTGGCAATCAGCTCTACGGTAACACCTGGTCTCTCACGTTGAATGGTCATTTATTTGCACCTTCCTTGTATATTTTCAATTTGTCCTTTACGGCTGTCTCGCTCAATTGGGCGGTTGCTGGCTCATGATATAGTGCACCCGCTACCTCGAAGCGTTCTGCTGCGAGAGCCGCGGCCCGCTCGATCCATTCCTGTTTCGTGGCGGTGAACGCCGCAGCTTGCAGATTTTCAGCATGTTTTACCGGTTTACGCATTTCTCATACCTCGCTTTCCAACTCAAAATCATTGATTTTTGGCGACTGCTCGCGCGGGATCGGAACCGTGTACTCGAACTCGAATGTGATATCCGTCCGATCCTTCTTTTCTTTCGTTACCTGAAACGTCGCTCCTTCGATATGGATGAACAGTCCGTCTGTCGGGCCCCGGTAACTGAAACGCTCGCTTACCAGAAGCTGGCGCAGCGGCTCCGGGGATAGCGGATCGCACCGTTCCGTCCCATTTTCGATTCGCTTCGGATGATGCAAGGCAATGCGCGCCTTAGCGATTACCCGATAGCTGGTCAAGGTGTTGCCTTTTTCCGCGACATTTTCGATCAGGACGAACGCGAGCGGCGGCTCAAATGCCCCCGCCATCCACAGATCGAGCTGATCGGATATCGGTAATCCGGGATAGGCTGCACGCACTAGGTCGATAATGCAGGACAGCTCCCGCTCTCGGCTTCCCAAAGATCATTCCCTCCTTTCCATTGCTCGACTTGAAAAGCCACCATCCGCTCAACATTGAAGGATTTCTCCAAAACAAAAAGCCAACGCATAACCGCGCTGGCTTTTCTTTCAGCTCCAAACGGATGAAAGCTGTTTCGCGAAATGACTCCTCTGCATTTCTTTCGGTGAGGAGTTGATCTTATCTTTCGCTTGGCTTCAGTATAAAACTTTTTGCCTTCGCGGACGAAATTTGCCAGATCCGTTCTTATGAAACAAACTGTCCGATTTGTCCAGTTTGCAAGGAGCAATCGCTTATGGTGTCGAATAAAAGCTTGAACATGGTAAGGCAATCGCTTGTAATGAGGAGGATTCTCATGTCCACGCATACATCCCGCATCACAATTCAGGCTCCGGCGGAAAACGTCTGGGAAGCTCTTACCAATCTTGAACTGGTCAAGAAGTGGCAGTATGGCAGCGAACTGATTACAGATTGGCAGGTCGGCAGCGAAATTCGTTTTCGCGTCGAATGGGAAGGCACTGTGTTTGAGCAATGGGGAACGGTTTTGGAAGTGGTGCCCCACCAATTGATCACGTACACGTTATTCGCTCCTCGCCCTGGATTGGAAGACAAGCCGGAGAATTACTTCATGATGAGCTATTCACTGACAGATAAAGACCAGTCCACCTTGCTATCGATCAAGCAGACCGATAACAGGCCAGGAGCTTCCGAACAGGATTCGGATGAAGACGGCGATAATGCCATTTTGAATGCACTCAAAGCAGTGGTAGAGGGGCAGTAGGCGACAAAAAAACGATCAGCCGGCTTGCAGCTGATCGTTTCCGTACATGGCGAGTGCCATTTTTTTGATTACATTGCGTTTCATTTCGTGGAAATGTGAGCGGGAGATGCCGAGATGCTTGGCGATGACGTTCATTCGCATACCCTCCATGATGCACTCTAGGACGATGCGTTCGCGCTCGCTGGCGATCCGCTCCATCGCTTGTTCCACCCGCAGAATGCTTTCCGTCAGCTTTTGTAGCCGCTTTTGGTTTCGCTCGCGACGCACGACCTCCCGCTGCGTTTTGTCACTGGTCGTCCCTTTTCCATTCGGCAGCGCGGCTTCGATGCCATACGCGCTGCCGAGCGATCCGCCCACTTCTTCCAGCGAGAGGCGAATTCGCTCGATTTCGCGTAAATTGAACGAATAGTCTTTAATCTCTTCTTCTGCCCGCATAACCATGTCGGTATAACTGTCAAAAGCCACTTTCGCTGCTTGTACGACACCATCGGTTCGGTCAATGGCTGACGTCGCATGCTCGGCAACAGCTTCGCCGAGTTTTTCCCATTCCGGGCAGCTCTCGATTTTGCCGACATGCAGATTGTGCACGTTGCACATGCTTTTCTGTCCCCAGCAGGTCGCCGGGCACTTCTCACACACTTCTTCGATCAATCGGCTTCTTTTTTCCATCGACATGCTATCCATTTCCTCATCCCCCTGTATTTTTTTCTTGTTTTCAACCTATCAATCGAAACTTATTTCCAAATACTCCGTATAACTGTAGTGACAGACAGATTGTAAAGGAGTGATTCTATGCTGAAGAAAATCTTGCATCACTTGCTGAGCTCCAAGTCGTCTTCCCACCGGCACCGTACGTACAGCAGCAGCGATACTTATCACCGGAAAAACACCCATTACCATTCGAGTCACGGCCACTCGCATTACGGTAGCACCCATTACAAAAAGAAGCATTCCAGCCACAGCTTTTTCAGTAGCTGACGCGCAGCGGCACGTTCGACGATCTCCCCTCCCCATCTGCATGGGGATTTTTTCGCGGTTGACCTTCATGATAGGAGGGATCCCTGATGTTCCTTTTCATTGATTTTTTGTTGACCTTGTTTTCTCCTTACAAAACCCTCGTCCATACGGTTTTTGGCAACGAAGCGTACTTTCACTTAACTGCCAAGCTTCAAGCACATGGCGTTTCCTATCGAACCAGAAGCCACCCCGATTTCCGCTCGGCAGGGAACCAGCTTGTACCGCGCAGCGATTTCGCCCAATACGATATTTATGTCAAACCGGAAGATGAGCATCGGGCTTTGGCAGCAATTCACGAAAGCTCTTGAGAAGCCTCATTTTCCACCCTCAGCTAAACGAATCGTTTACTTTATGACTAAATCTTAAACTAAACGTTTCGGTTAGTCAATAGTGTTTATAAACTTTTTGTTTAACTATTTAAACGTTACGTTTACACATGGTACAATACATATGGAGGTGATCCCATTGACTCTTGGCGAAAAAATTAAAAAGCTTCGTGAGCAGCGTGGCTGGACACAGGCTCAAGCTGCCGAGAAGCTGGGGGTATCCTCTCAAGTGGTCTCCAACTATGAGCGGGACTACCGCTCACCGGACAAAGAAACGCTCTCCAAAATAGCGAAAATGTATCATTGCTCCATCGACTGGCTTCTTGGGCTATCCGATTCACAGGGACAAGCGGACGAGGGTGGCTTACATGTTCAGGCTGAAAAAGTCAACAGGGCTTTTTTGGAATTTCCGGAAGGGATTAGTGAAGAGGAACGCGAATATTTAGAAAAGCAGATGAAACTCCAATTGGAGATTTTTCGCAGCCTAAAAGGTAAAGACGGCAAATGAATCCTCCATTGTAAACGAGGGCATGCTCGTCTTTTGTTCGATACAGCTCATCAACATGAGCTCTATTTTTTGGCTACAAAACAGAACGTACGTTCCGATTCAGGGAGGGGGATTACGATGCTTGCACACTACCAACCTACCGTGCTCGAAGATTGGGTCGAAGCAAAATATCAATCCGTTGGCATTTTAACCCCTGCTGATCTTACAATCGACAATATCGCCAACGCCTTCCATATCAAGGTGATCCTGCTGCCCGGAGCTAAGGAGGAAGCCCTTTGGGATGACTCGCTTGCGGCGATCTTTCTGAATGCAGACAAACCTGTGCTGGAGACACGCGAAATTTTTTTCCACGAGCTATGCCATCCGTTGTTGCATCATGGCGACCAGCTCGGGATGTCATCCCACCAGCGGTTGCATCAGGAAGAACAAGCAGGCCATTTCCAGCTATACGCAGCCCTTCCTTTTTTCATGATTCGTTCGCTCACTCTCCCACAGCTGGAACAAGACATCATCCACCTGCTAGCAACCGAATTCGCGGTGACACATGAATTGGCGCGGAAACGATGGGAGCAAATTCATCGCCGCAATTATTCCGGCGAGGCCCACTATCAGCTTGTCGCCGAAATGCGCAGCCGTTACAAAAAATCGTTGCCGCAAGATTGGTCGGATGAAACGAAAGCACTGTATGAACGGGCAATCCAGCGACAGCAGAAACATTACAGAGGGATGGTGATCCGATGAATGCATCAGTTTATTACGATTATTTCGACGGGCATCTCGCTCCGCTTTGGTACGTGCTGACTTTTCAAAAGGGCGAGCTGGATTGGCATACCCCAAGCTTGTTTGTGCCGATCAGCCTGCCCTTTTTACGGCAGGAGCTGGATGACTTCCATGCTCATGCTCTCGGTCTCACGGTTACGCTGGGAGAGCTGACACTTCATCCCCATAAACCCGGCCAATTCGGCATTTCATTGCCGAGATTAGGCAAAAGAGCTGCGGAAGCGGGGTATTCTTGTGAGGAAGTCGAGCTGTTCATTATGCAAGTCGCTGATCTGGAAGAATTGCTGCAGATGCGTCTTTTCGCCCGAAACGATGCCCGAGCTGGCAGCGTGCTGCCGCAAAGCGGGGAGACGGCGTCGTGAATAAAAAAGCCGCGCGGCACTTTGGGCGCTGCGCGGACGATCCTATCCAGTCACATCCGGCTGGACAAGCGTGATCTCGATACGTTCTTTTCCTTTTCCGATATTGTTTCGTTTCAAACGGAGCTGTCCCACCTCGCCTGTCCGCTTCAAATGCGTTCCTCCACAAGAAACACGGGCAAATCCGGAAATTTCCCAATACCGACGCTCCACCTCGGGATCGCTGAAAGCGCTTATGATGGGGTGATCTGCCCCAATCAGCGCATGCGCTTTTTCCGTCAAGAGCGTGAACGAATTCGCGATATTCTCTTCCCACTCAAAATCGATTCGCGCCTTTTCTTGTGCGATATGGGCCCCGATCTTGGTGATCGGCCCGAAATTCTGGTACACGAGCTCCAAAATGATTTCCGCAGCAAAATGCAGGCGCATCAGCTTGTATCGCCTGTCCCAATCAACCTCGGTGCTAACTGCCATGCCAGGAGTTAGCCTGTGCCCATCTTCCAGCGTATACACGATCTCCTGACCCGCTTTGCGAGCTTGCAGTACCGGATATCCGCCGATTGTGCCCGCATCGCTTTCCTGACCGCCTGCCAAAGCATATAAAATCGTCTCGGAAAGCGTAACCTCATTTCCTTCCACCGTTTTGACCGTGGTATCAAGCTTGGTTTGATAAGGATCTTCCCAAAAGATTTTTTTCACCATGAGCGCACTTCCCTTTCGCGTAGGTCTACTTGTCGATTTCGAATTGGAACCAGAATGAAACCGCCTCTTTTCCTGCTGTAGTTGACTGATTTTTCAGTTTTTAAGTAAGTGTGAATACCGCTCACAGTGAAGATTATCGCACGTATTTTTATACCAATATATGTAAATTAAACTTTCCAGAACCCATTCAAAATCATAACAAAATCTTCAATATAAGTCTATTTTCTCCTGATTTGCTGTGCCATAATTGGTCAAGTTCGCTACCTTTCCTATCGATTGGAGTTGTTACTATGTTTGCGCAAAATGGATTTGACTGCAAGGTGGAATGGGGCAAGCGCGGTGCGCGCGAGGCTGCCGAGCGGGGGGACATCACGATCATCGTGGATGTGCTGAGCTTTTCGTCAACGGTAGTGACGGCCGCGAGCATGGGGGCGATCCTCTATCCCTTTCCTCCGCCGATCAATGACGCGGCCCTCGCATATGCGGAGTCGATCGGTGCAGAGTTGATGCTCGGCAGAGCGGAGGCGGTTCGGACCGGCACCCCGTCGCTTTCTCCGCTTTCCTTCGGCCCGCAGCATCAAAGCAACCGATTTGTCCTCTGCTCATTGAACGGAGCGGCTTGCACGCGAATCGCCGCAGAGGTACCCGCGCTGCTCGTTGGCTGTTTGCTGAATGCCACAGCTGTCGCGAATCAGGCGAATCGATTGCAAAAGCTGACAGGCGCCGCAATCACCGTGGTTGCCTGCGGCGAGCATTGGCGGGACCCGCAAGCCAATGAAAATGAGCTGCGGCCGGCGATAGAAGACTACTTGGGAGCGGGTGCGATCCTGTCGAAGCTGACCGGCAGTAAATCACCGGAGGCGCTCGTCTGTCTCGGCGCTTTCCAGCAAGCCGCGCCAAGGCTTTCGGAGTTAATTTGGGATTGTGGCAGCGGACGGGAGCTGCGCGACAGTGGGTTCGCGGATGATGTCCGTCATTGCGCGCGTTTGGACGTGTTTGATGTCGTCCCGCTGCTCAACGTGGATCATTTCACCCTGATTACGCATTGACGGGAGCCAGTCATAACCACTGGCTACGCTGATGACTCCCGTTAGCCCTAAAAGGAATCCCGCTCTCACATTGCCTTTTACAGCATCTTGATTTCAGTGATTTTCGTGGCCTGTTGGTTTAAATATTGAGGAAGTAGATCCACTGGTATCGGCTTTGAAACCAGATAGCCTTGAAAATAATCGAAATGGAGGCGATTGAGTAACTCAAATTGATCGAACGTTTCTACTCCCTCTGCAACCACTTTCTTTTGTAATTGATGGGCGATCATGATGACTGCCTTCAGGATGGCTTCATCTTCCACCTTACCACTTTGAATAAATGATTTATCAATCTTTAGGTTATGGAATGGCAATCGTTTTAAATAACTAAGAGAAGAATATCCCGTCCCGAAATCGTCAATCGAAATTTGGACCCCCATCTTAACCAGTTCTTGTAGCGTTTCAATCGCTGTTTCTACGTTTTGAGCAATGGCACTTTCCGTTATCTCGAGTTCCAAGCGATTCGCTGCCAGCCCAGAAGCTCGGAGGATATCACGTATTTGTTTGGGTAGCTGCTTATTTTCCAATTGGAGTGGAGACAGGTTTACAGCAATCATTTTTGGGCTACCATGCAATCGTCGTAATCTCTTCATATCATGGCAAGCTTTCTGTATCACCCAAAGACCGATTTGGTTGATTAAACCGGTCTCTTCAGCGAGTGGGATAAACTCCGTAGGTGAAATCCACCCCATTCGATGGTGTTTCCATCTTATCAGTGCCTCAAACCCTCTAATGATGTTTCTCTCCACTTCTACGATTGGTTGATAATGCACCTCCAACTCTCCTCGGTGAACTGCCTTTTTTAAATCATTTGCAAGCTGATATCGATCCACTCGGGGGGGTTCATACTTTTTATCGTAGAAGCAATAGGTGTTTCCTCCTGCTCGTTTGGCCTGTAGTAATGCAGCCTTTGCATTTTTGAACAATGCATCAATCGTTTGACCGTCTTGAGGATAAACGCTTATCCCTATGCTGCCAGTGATATCCGCCTCATGATCGTCGACGTGGAAGCAGGTCTGAAATTGACGCAAGATGTTACGAACAATCTGGATGATATCGCGTTTTTGGCTGATATTTGAACACAATATGGCGAACTCATCAGCACCAAATCTGGCCAATAAATGATCTGCTCCGATCGAACTCATCAATCGATTCGCTACCTCCTGCAGCAAGAGATCTGCCGTAAGCTGACTAAAGGAATCATTGATCAAAGAGAATCTGTCAAGATTGACGAGGATGAGAGCCACTTTGTTTTTGCTACCTTGTATCTTGCTCAGCTCGGCTTGCGAACAGTCTCGAAAGTAGGAGAGATTCGGAAGTTTCGTAAGTTGATCAATGAACGTCAGCTCATTCACTGCCTTTTTTTGTTCCGTGATGTCTCGCGAGATACCGATATACCCACTGACGTTTCCCTTCGTGTCGATTAGAGGTGAGATTGTCAACAGCGTATGAATCTGGGTTCCATCTTTGTTCATGCGTATTGTTTCATACCCAGAAACCTTGCTGCCATTCTTAGCTCTGTCATGCAGGGACTCTGCTTCCCTCAAGTAATCGGGAGGAATAATCGGCAGTTTATGTCCAATGATCTCCGACTCCTTCCAACCATACATGTGCTCGAATGCACGATTTACTTTCATAAGATTTCCACTCAAATCCAAAACATCGACTGCATCCGTGATGTGGTCAATGAGCACATTGAATTGTTCACTAAATACTTGGAAGTGCGCTTCTGCGTAAAACCGCTCACCGTTTTCTACCTTATCCAATTCCATCTCACCCATTCGTTCAAAAATTGGAAATAACGCGTTATTTTTGAGCTTGGAGGCTTAAAATCGAATAGGCTATTTCGTAGAAATAGCCTAAAGTGAGATAACTGTTGTTTGTCCGGATCGGTAACGCTGTATGGTTCGTAGCACGTTAGTCATAAGTTGTTTCCGATTGTACATGGTGTCTTGCACCCCAAAGCATCCTTCAAGCCGTTTCAACCAGCATGTCATTAAATTCTAACGAGCCCTGTCCCCTTCAAGGCTTTTGAGCAAATAGATTAGCAAATTTTAAGAGCCCGGTTGACGAGTGACAATTCATATATTCAAAAATTACTTGATCTGACTTTAGAACAGACACCTCATGCCAAAGAGCAAGTTCAGTTGCATAATTATGCTTCTTCAACATTTCAAAAAAAGTCTTATAAATTTTCAAATGAGATGGGTGACTCTTAGCCCATTCTTCTAAATGAGCTAAAGATAAAAAGTACGCGATTGTGCACGACTTATCAAGAGAATCCCCGGTTAAAGCGATTTCGTATACAAATTTTGATGATAAACATCCTGTTTCCGAAGGGTTCTGCCTGATATACTCAGACCCTTCCTTCAGTGTAGGTTCCACTAAATCTACATACGTTTTTCTTTCTTCATCGCTACATTGAACCCAATTTTGCGCTGTTCGAATCAAACAGATATTATCAGGTGGATATACACGAATTCTTTTTCCTAACGACACACCAAACGCTTGTTCTAAGATTTTCTTATCATATGCAGTGTCGAAGCGATCATGTGTAGATGCTTGGATACGATCCCTCATTGAACCCCAATATTCATGAACCTTTGTATATTTTATCGGTAAGAAATTCGACACTCCATTATCATGATTCTCACCAGAATGGATCGTCTCAATATGGTCATTCGATATAACTACGATTTCTCTCCATAGCCCAACATCTTGTACAGGTTCTACACTTTCGCCCCAATATTTTTCAATAGATGAACTCGAATTCCATTCCTCGAACACTTCCATATTGTCCCAATAAACCAAAAAGATATGGTTTACGTATTCATCAATATCTTGGTGAACAGCTCGATCTACATGCGCTGGTCCATAGGGAGCTTGAAAAGCATTGAGGAATTGTTCTATATATCCCGTAGGATTCATCCCGTTCTTTGTTTGAATACCAAATTGTCCAAAAACAATACATTCTGTGTTAAACTCTGCTGTCCAAGCATTCGATTTTGGCTCATGGTTCAGCGGTAATGCGGCCATAATTTTTTCTCCCCCAGAAATGTTATCGCTTGAATCCGCGCTTTTTCATGCATTCATAGACAAATGCTTCTCAAGGGCGCGAAAACAATTTGGTTTGCTTGTTAGGATTTCTCTTTTAACAAATCCGTAATAAAACTATGTAAGGTTTCACACAACTGATTCAATTCGTCAGTCATTTTCGTAAATAACTCTGATTGAACAGCCAATTCACTAGAAGATTGACTAATATCATGTATGCTGTCTTTCATACCTATAATGGAACTTTTCATCTGATGTAAAAAAACACCGATTTTCTGCGAAGCTTCATCAGAATGTTTGGATAGTTTTCGTATTTCAGTTGCAACAACCGAAAAGGTTTTCCCATATTCGCCAGCTCTTGCAGCCTCAATAGCCGCATTCAGACCAAGCAGATTCGATTGTTGTGCAACGTTATGGATAAACGAAATAACGCTATCCATGTTTTCGGTATTCTGCAAATTCAAGCTAGAGGTAGCCGATATTTCGTGAATTGTAGCCGAAAGTTGTTCAGCATGCGCTGTGATCGAGTGTGTTTGGTCTACAATTGTATTGGCTATCTGATCCAATTTCCCAATAATGTCTTTCAGCAAATACTCCTTATATAAACTGATTCCAAATCCGAGACAGCCGATCCATTCACCATTTTCATCAAACAATGGATAGCCGATTGCTTTAAAAGGCGGCCCATATTCTGGTGGGGAAATCTGCTCCACTCGATCCCTTGTTTTTTTTATCGTTCCAAACAAGTCGTAATCCAGGAAAAGCTGCCCAATGGTAATTGGAGCATTCAGTGATTTTGATGGTGAATAGTAAACGTACTTTTCAGTGTCCGTAACCGCCACCATAAAGTCTTCATCACAAAAGATTTTTGTCAGTACAGGTCCTAGTGAGATTGCTTGTTCAAGACTATTCATGTAGGTAGTCATTCTCCTCGTAATTAACGTAACTCCCATTACACTCCGATTGCTGGATACCTATTGTTTTCTTGTGTTCCAGAATTGATTTAGTACCACGTCCAATTCCTGGCTGATTTTTACCACCTCTGTATCTGTAAAAGACTCTTTCAAATTCGCGATATCAATGAGATCCTTCTTCAAATTTGTTATTTTTAGCAAAAGTTCCTCGATCATCATTCATCCATCACCTTTATTACGGATTTTCCATTACAACCAGGATGTTTGACATGTTGTCGAGACGAATTAGGTCTGAGCCGATCTTGAAAACCTGAAAACATCAAGCTCTGATATGGTGTTATAATGTGGGAATGATCTATTACATAGGGGTGACAACATGAACTGCTTATTCGGTAAATTTCATTATTTTAAAGATGAAGAAAAGTTGTTGTTCACCTGGAAGGTAACCGGAAAAATTGAGTTATCAGAGATCTATCCTATAGTCGATACTATAAAATTAAATGTGATGTCCCTACCAAAAGGAAAAGTTAAGCTGTTGGTAGATAACCGGCACATGGTGGATAGTGATAACCATCCCATTCTTTTCAGCAACGCAATCAACATGGAATGGATTATGTTGCAACAATGGTTAATCGAATACTGTTCCCTTGTAGCTGTCCTCTGTGGTTCAAGATTAATGAAGGCGCAAATGGATAGGATTGCCGAAAGTAGTGGAATAAGTCAAATTTTAAAAGCTTTCTGGAGCAAAAATTATGACGAGTCTTTATTGGGGGCAGTGAGCTTTTTGGAAATTGAGGCATATAAAGCATCTCTTCTTTATTCCTTAGATCCTACTAACATCAATTTCGACTGAAAATAGATTAAAGAGCTAAAAATCAATTCCCTCCTTTCAGAGTTTATCTGGCCTCATTATAAAATAGGGTGGTTCTATATTTCAAAACAGTTGTTTTTATAAACGATATAAATCATATTTATGGGGATCTATCATGGAACTAACAGATATCCGAACATTCGTAGCTGTGGCACAGCTTGGAACGATGAGTGCCGCTTCAAAGCATTTATTCGTAACTCAACCGGCGGTCAGCGTAAGAATCCAACGCATAGAAAAAGAAATAGGGTGTCAAATATTTGAACGAGTAGGTCAAAAAGTTAAGCTGACTCCTTCTGGCCAAGTGTTTTACACAAGATGTTTGTTACTCTTATCCGACTTAAATGAGGCGATTCGTGAGGCAAAAGTGGCAAATAACCACCCCAGTTCTTTTACCATTGGGATGGCGGAGGCAATGTCCTCGAAATATTTTGCAAAAAGGATCCAGGAATTCACCGAATTAAATCCTAACATTGTACTCAATTTGCGAATTTCACAAAATGAACAAATAAGTAACCTGATCGAAAATGGACTCATTGATGTGGGTTTCAGATATTTCATGGATCATCATACCCATAACGTTGAACAAATTAAGGTTGCTACCGAACAATTTGTCGTTGTTTCCTCTTTTCATTCAAAGCTTGTACCAACTTCTTGTTCCATTCACGATATCTCAAGTAGTATGAACTGGGTGACCTTTCCGGCAGGCAGTCAGTCGGATGAAACAGTAAGTAAATTATTAGATTCTTTATTAATCATTCATAACATTAGCAAAGGGGCATTGATTGAAGCAGAAAGTCTTACGGCTCAAAAAAGATTAGTTGAATCGGATTTAGGTTTAGGGTTCTTGCCAAAGTCTTTTATTGAAGAGGAACTTGAGTTGCGCTCACTTCGAATAATCGATATTCCTGGATTAAGCGTGAAAGTGCCTATCTTCGCTATTTATCGTCTCTCCTCTTCTGTTATTGAGACAATTGAGAGATTCGTAGATTTGATTTCGGTATAATATGTTTTTTACTTTCTCAACGATCTTCTCGTTCCTACATAAAGAAGCTTCCCGACCTTGATCGGGAAGCTTCTCCTTTTGCATCACTTCGGTTGCTGATCCGCCGGTTTGTCGGTCGGTCCCAGTCCGATATACTTGTCGTAAATGTCAAAGATGCCACGTGCGATGTTGGCAGCAGAACGACCGCCGTATCCGCCTTCCGGCACGATAACGGCCACGGCCAGCTTCGGATTTTCCAGCGGAGCGAAGGAAACCAGCACCCCGTTGGTCACGCGCGCATAGCGTTGCCATTTTGTTTTCTTTTCACCTGTCTTGCTATCCACGTATTCAGTCGGTGTGTAGATGTCCTGCTCGGATGTACCGGTTTTCGCTGCAATCTTGTATTTCGAACCGGCGAACGCGCTGATCGCGGAACCGCCTGGCTGAGTAACCAAATACATCCCTTCGTGGACGATGTCCCAATACAGGTCCGGCATTTTCACGGTGTTCACCACTTTCGGCTGGAACGCTTGCACGACCTCACCCTTGTCATTCACGATATGGTCCACGATTTGCGGCTGCAAACGGACGCCTTTGTTGGCGAGCGTCGCCGCATATTGGGCAAGCTGCATGGCGGTTACACGAATTTGCTGGCCGAAAGAGGACTGCACCATCGATGCGAGCGGGCCATATTCTTTATCCATTTGCAGAAAGTCTTCTTTCCCGCTGCTCTCGCCAGGCAGATCGACACCGGTTTGTGTGCCGAGCCCGAATTCATGGTAATACTCCTGCAGTTTGCTTGCGGAATCTTTGCCAAATTTCTTGGAAATCCCGTCCCCGATCCGTGCCATATAGGTGTTGGAAGACTTCTGCAGCGCTTTTTGCGGTGTCAGAACGCCGTAATTGTGATGCTGGTCATTATGGATTTCGTCTGTTCCGCGTCCATATTTGTAGGCGCCTGGGTCAGTCCAAACGTCATGCGGGCCGATGATCCCCTCGGCGATCCCCATCAAAACCGTGATCGGCTTGACGACCGAACCTGCCGGCACGACGGATTGCGGATGCTTGTACCCTTCCGCTTCTGCCGCCGCACCTGTTTTCGGCCGAACGTCATACGGTGCGTCTTTGATCGTTCCGTTCGTCACGGCATACTTGATCTGGTTGTACGTGTCGCTGTCCAATCCTTTCAGCCATACGTTCGGATCATACTCGGGATAGCTGACGGCTGCGACGATTTTGCCCGTCTTCACTTCGATCGCCACCGCGTACGCCCCTTTGGCATAGGTTGCTTTATCCACACTCGAACGTAGCTTTGGCATGAAGTCTTTGATGAAATCGCGCACGCCCAGCTGAACGCGGTCATCGATGGTCAAATACAGGTCGTTTCCTTTGGTTGGCGGCTTCTCTTTCACCATGCGGATCACTTTCTGATCAGAGGTGACTTCATACTGGCGATAGCCGTTTTCGCCGCGCAGCTGCTCTTCATAGGAGCGCTCCACGCCGTCAAGCCCGACCATCTGATCCGGCAAATAGTGGTCCTTTTGGCTCACGTAAAAATCGGATGCCAAGTTTTCCGCTACATGGTAGGGCCGGACATAACCAATGGATTGCACGGCCACTTGATTCGGATCGTAGACGCGGATCGATTTCGTCACTACATCAATCCCCGGCAACTCACTGCGATGCTCGCCCAAATAGGCGATCTCAGTCTCCGACAAATCGTATTTCAAGTCTTTTTCCATGAATTTGGGGGACTGGCGCATCACGCGCTCCATTTTGCCGTCCTTTAGCTCATAGCCGACGTCCATTTTTTTCAGCAGCGTCGCTTTGTCCGTCCCCCCCAACACTTTCTCCAGCTTGGTGACCAACGCCAAATAATCATCGCTTTTCATATTGTCTTGCTCATTGTAAACGGCTGTAAACGAGGCGCGGTTGCTCACGATGGTGTGCCCAGCCCTGTCGTAGATGTTGCCGCGGATCGCCGATATCGGCGTCTGCTTGTAATGCTCAGTTTTCGCTTGTGCGGCATAGTTGGCGCCTTGCAAAATTTGCAGATCTGCCAACCGCAGGATGACCGCAGAAAACATGACGAACACAATGAGATACAATATATTTAAACGCTTCCCGATGTCGGAGCGCCGTTCTTTTTCCTGTTCTTCTAGCATCGCTTTCACCTACTTTTGTTGCTTTTGACTTCCTTCCATAAACGCATGAATGTTTATGATACCCCTCCTTTCTTTTCATTTTCTTTGAATGACCCTTTAGAAAACTTGGCTACGCCAATCTTTTGGCGGAGCCTTAGTTGCACTTATACTGGATAAGAATTGTTTTAAATTCTTATCTGTACGAAAACAAAACAACCTTTTCTACTATACCAGCATTGAATCGCCGAAAAAAATAAATCCTTGCTTATATTTGTCCATCTTTTTTCTCGGCAACCCCTATATTTTACACCAAAGCCAACTTACAAAACAGCGAAACGCAGGCGCTACCGGATCTGGCGGCATGCCTGCGCACATTGTATTCTACCCTTTTTCAGCATTCACGGCTAGCGTTCCTTGAACCACAGTGTCCGATAATCCGCCCATCCATATGAATTGATCGTTACACCAGACAGGAGATGGTGGTGGGATGAGCTTTGCCGCGTATGGTAGAGGTAGAGGATTGCCCGCTTTGCTTTTAGATACTGATCGATTTGCCGAAACAGCTGCATGCGTGTCGATGCCGCCGGATCCTGGATCAGCTGTTTGATCTTGTCATCGACGTAAGCGGCAGACGATTCGTCCAAATGGCCGCGCAAAAAACTGATTGTCCGCTGCAGCGTTTCAATTAACGAGATTTCGAGATTATCATCGTACACTTCGCCGGTCAGGATCATATCCGCTTCCTGAATCCGTTGTTTCGTTTGTAGCTCTTCAATCGCAAACACGCTAACTTCCAGTTGCACGCCGTATCTCTGGCATTCGGCTGCCACCCAGCGTACATCGATCTCGTTTTCCGATTCCGGCTGGTACGCATATATCCGCAGCGGCTCTCCCTTATATCCGCTTTGTAAAAGCAAGGTATGGATTTCTTTCGCCGTCGCTTGCGGGCGAATCGGCTCTCGCTCCACCTCTTCCGCGAATTGGGGAATCATCCCATAGGCGGGGCAAAGGCGCTTACCTTTTAACTCCTTGATCATTTTTCCACGATCGAGCATCAAGTCGATCGCCTGGCGAAAAGCAGGATGCTGGACTACGCTGTCCTTCTTTACGTTAAAAGTGATGAACAGCGAGCCGGTCTCGATTTGATCGTGGTCAAGCCATTCCGCTTCGCCCCACTCTTTTTCCGCCTGAAACGGAAAATAGCGGATCGGCAGGCCACCAAGCTCTGGCACCACCCGATCTTTCAGCTCCGGGATGATCCATAGGTCGACGCGGTCCAGATGCGGCCTTCCGCAAAAATAGGAGGGAAACGCCTCCAGGCGAAACAAAACGTCATCGTTGCGCGCCAGTGAAAAGGGCCCGCTTCCGATCGGCATACGGCTGAATGCCTCCTCCCCGTTTGTCAGCGCGTCTCGGGGAATGATAGAGGCGGCGGTCGAACTGAGGAAGTGCAGGAACAGAAAGCTCGGTGTCGCCAGTTCCACTTCAATCACCGTGTCTTTCTTCACCTCGATTCGCGTAAATGACGCGAACAGGCGAAAATACGGAATGTCGTCTGCCAGCTTCCGCACCCGTTCCAGCGTCGCTTTCACGTCATGCGCGGTCAAAGTCTGCTTGTTATGAAACAAGACGCCTTTTCGCAAATAAAAGGTCCAGACGGTTCCTTCCTCATTTCGTTCCCAATAATGGGCAAGATGCGGTTTGATCGTCTTCGTCTCCAGATCAAAAACGACCATGGTATCAAAAAGCTGCTTCACCATATGCGCTTCCGTTCGCCGCGTCACATACAGCGGATCAAGCCTCGGGATCGGCCGATAAAACGGGAAGCACAGCGTCTCCAGCTGCCTGCTGTCGCGCATCTCCACCTGATAGCCGAGGCGCTTGTAAACCCAGTCCAAAAATGACTCCATCGGCGGCCCTTCGATACCGTTTTCCTCCAAGAGTGCAAAGGCGGTTTGGAATTCTCCTTTTTCCCCAAGTTCCTTGGCAATCAGCAAAATGATGTCCTCTCGAACTATTTTGAATGCGATCGACGAACGATTACCGCGTCCCCGGCCTGGAATCCAGCTGATCCAGTCGAGTTCGCACATATGCTTGACTAAGAGCTTTGCGTTGCGGATGGTGCATGCGCAGACCGCTGCGATTTCCTCCAGCGTCACCTCATGCGGGGAGTGCCTGTCGTCATCGGTCAGATGCGTATGTAGATTCAAGTAATGTCGAGCGATTTGCATCGAATACCTCTCTTATTTAAAAGGGGAAATTATTTTATATCTATATTACACTTTTTCTTCCTCTTTAACTATTTATAATGATTCACAAGGGAGGGAAAATCATGTCTCAGCTACACATCACGACGCAAACGAATGCGGAAGTAGCCCCATCCATATGGCGAAACCGCAATTTTCTGATCTTGTTTGTCACGGGAATCATCATCGAATTCGGGAGCAAGGTCTATGAGCTAGCACTGCCGCTCATCCTGTTTGAAAAAACCCATTCCGCTGCGACGATGGGCACGATGCGCGCGATTGAATTTTTACCGAATCTGCTTTTCGCCATGTTTATCGGCGTTTTTGTGGACCGGGTGAACAAAAAGCGCTGGATCCAGCTCACTGTCACGATCCAGATGCTCGTTTTGATCGGCCTCTACGCCCTTGCTCGTTTCGGGCATGCCAGCATCTATCATTTTTATATAGCCGGTTTTGTCTTGATGACGCTTTACTATGCTTACGGCAATGCCAAAGTAAGCATCGTCAAGCAGGTACTGCCGACCCAACTGCTCATCTCCGCCAATGCGAAATTCTCCTTCACCACCACGCTGATTGGGATCATGGGGCCTGCCATCTCCGGCTTTATTTTGCTCTTGGCCAATTTGTATGACGGCCTGTTGCTCACAGCCTTGAGTTTTTTGCTGGCTATCGGGAGCACGTCTTTCCTGAAGGCGGAGGAGGAGCGGAAAACTGCTCGTGACAGCAGCTTTTGGCAGGACTTGCGCGACGGCTGGCGTGTGCTGCTGTCTAACCGCCCCTTGTGGCTGATCACGATTTTGGTCATTTTCCTCAATTCCACCTCCGGCATGTACGATGCGATGGTCATCTTTTTCGCCAAAGATACACTAAAGCTGGACAATTCCGTGCTTGGGCTTGCGTTGTCAGCAGCAGGACTTGGCGGCCTGCTCGGAAGCGTACTCGTTGGGCACGCGAGGCAACGCTTTCAGACCGGCAGGCTGCTAGGCTTGACAATATTGGGTGATGCGCTCGCTTATTTGGTGATGTTTTTTGCTCCAAACGTATGGGTCATGATGCTGTCACTGCTTTTGGAAGGATTGTTTGGCACGATGTCCAGCGTCTGCATTTGGACCTTCCGTCAGGAGAGCACGCCATCCGGCATGATCGGGCGGATCAGTGGCATCACGGGCAGCATTTTCAAGCTCGGGATGGTGTTCACGATTTTCGGCTCCGGCTGGGTCGCCGAGTTGTTCCACGCGTCCTATGTTTTTCTCGGCGCAGCGATTATGTCGATCGGCATTTTCATCGCCTACCGCAACCTGTCACTTTGGCACTTGCGCTGATGCGATTGCTCTCTTGTCCGTTTTCACACGACTGGAAAAGTGTATGCACGACACTTCGGCTTTGGAAGTTGCGCGAGGTTCTTTGCTATAATAATGGTGCATGACAATTTTCCTGATCGCATTTGGAACTGGAATGAAACTGGAGGGACATGATGAACACTTTTGCGTACCACAATCCAACCCGCCTCTTTTTTGGCAAAGGATCGCTTGAGAACTTGGCGACCCAGATTCCAAGCGGCAGCAAGGTTCTGCTCGTCTATGGCGGCGGCAGCATCAAGAAAAATGGGCTTTATAACCAAGTCATCGAGCAGTTACATAACCTGCAGGCAAACGTATTCGAATTGAGCGGCGTGGAACCGAATCCGCGCCTCAGCACCGTCAATAAAGGTGCCGAGCTTTGCAAAAAAGAAGGCATCACGTTCATTCTCGCGGTCGGCGGCGGCAGCGTTATCGACTGCGTCAAGGCAATTGCGGCAGCGGCCAAGCTGGATGGCAATATGTGGGATGTCATCACCCGCAAGCGTACTGTAGAGGATGCACTGCCATTTGGCACGGTGCTGACCTTGGCTGCAACCGGGTCGGAGATGAACTCCGGCAGCGTCATCACCAACTGGGAGACGAAAGAAAAATACGGCTGGGGCAGCCCGTTGGTGTTCCCGAAATTCTCCATCCTCGATCCGACATTCACCTTCTCGGTGCCGCGCGACCAGACGATTTACGGTATGGTCGACATCATGTCACACGTATTCGAGCAATATTTCAACCACACAGGGAATTCGCTCGTTCAGGACGGCTTCTGCGAGACGATCCTCCGCACCGTGATCGCTACCGCACCGAAATTGGTGGCGAACCTGGAAGATTATCAGTCCCGTGAAACAATTCTCTACAGCGGAACAATGGCGCTTAACGGCACGCTTGCCATGGGCATCCAAGGCGACTGGGCCACACACAACATCGAGCATGCGGTTAGTGCCGTGTACGACATTCCGCACGGAGGCGGGCTGGCGATCTTGTTCCCGAATTGGATGGAGCATGTTCTCGATGAAGGCGTAGATCGCTTCAAACAAATGGCGATCAATGTTTTCGGCATCGATGCTACTGGAAAAACCGACCGCGATGTCGCGCTGGAAGGTATCCGTGCCCTCCGCACCTTCTGGACGTCCATCGGTGCCCCTAGCCGCCTAGCTGATTACGGGATCGGTGAAGAGAATCTGGAGCTGATGGCAGACAAAGCGATGGTCTATGGACCGTTTGGCCATTTCAAAGTGTTGAACCGCGATGATGTGCTCGCGATCTACCGCAAATCGCTGTAAGCTTTACGAATTAGAAAACCTGGCTACGCCCTTTTTGGCGGAGTCGCGGTTGCACTTATACTGGATAAGAATTTTAAATTCTTATCTGTATGAAAAAACCCTCCTTTGCAAGCACGCAGGCCGTAAAAGCCTGATGCTTCACAGGAGGGATTTTTTTTGGTGTCGTGCTTGCCAGCGCCTGTAAATGATGTACACGATTCCGACAAAGCATCCATACGATACAAGCGTTACGATTGTGAGATATAGGTTGTGAAATAACTGATCGCCCACAAACGTAAACAAAAGGATCGTCGGAATTTTGCCGAGTGCAGTCGCTATGGTGAATGATACTGTCCGCACGCTGCTAATCGCGGAATAAATGGTCACTACCGGCGAAGGCACAACCGGAATCAACCTCGCAAACAAAATGGCCAAAAAAGCATTCGCTTCAAACAAATCCGTGAATTCGTCCACTTTCGGGTATCGCGCAAGCATTTTTTGACCGGATTTCTGATAGCCATAGCGTACAAAGAGAAACAAGAGCACCGCCGAACCGAATCCGCCCGTCCAATTGATCAGCGCCCCCATGGCAGCACCGTATTTCGCTCCCATCATCCCGGCAAAAACGCCGTAGGGAAAAACCGGGAACAGCCCCAAAAAGATCGCTGCCACAAACATGTAGGGCAACAAATGCACATCTCCGGTTTTGAGCCAGGCTGTAATCTTGTTGAGGTTCCCAAACGCTGCCAACAAAATGATCAGGTAGCCGGCAAGCAGCAGCCACTTTTTCATCTACCTACGGCTGCACGTGACGGGTCCTTTGTGTCCATTCGCCTACCCCCTTTCATGCATAAGGGTAGTGTTGCCAGTTTTTTGATCGACAACACGCACTAGCGATCGTCGACTCGACCAGAAAGGCGGTTGGTAGTTGGTAACTTCCACTTACAATCATTTGTTCAGTATTTGTTCAGTGGGTGAATGTTATATTGATCTGGGGAAATAAGGCACTTTTTATATGAGGAGGATTGAGATTTTACAGTTGATGGAACGCCGTGTGCGTTGAAAGGCGCCCGCACGGTGTAGGCTCGTTATAAAACCGATAGATAGAGAAGGTATAAGACGAGAATAGCGATTATCAGCCGGCTAACTTACTTGAAATCGTAATGCTCGATGGCAAAGATGGCGTTAGCCCGCAAGATGGGGAAGCTGAAACCATTCGTTTGAAATTCTCAGCGAATCTTGATCCGCTTACTGTGCAATCAGATTCTTTTACGGTTGAAGGATTTACCGTTGAGTCCATTCGCGCAACCGATAAAGGCGGCAGAATTCCAGGTGAAACTTTATATCGAGATGGTGAGCGTAACTACATCACGATCAAAGTCATTCCTCGTCCAGGAACTGATTTTGAACCAAGAGTGACACAAAAATCAGGCGCTACGATCAAAGATATAAATAATGTTTCTTACGATGGTATTCGTGTACAGGCAACAGATTTGGCAGCACCGGTAATAACGAATGCCGAATTTATCGACAATGGAACAGTCGGTGTTGTAGATATAGGAGACAAAATTAAGATTACTTTGTCCGAACAAGTATCTGGTAATGTAGCTGATTTGTATAATGATTTTACGTTGGATAATAGTTCGGAAGCTTTCTCATTTACGAACAATGATGAATTCAGCATAGATCATAACGTAGTGACCGTAACAATACAGGATCCTACTACAATAGCGAAGATATGGGCAAACACTTCAATCATTATTACTTCAAATGCAAGCTATGTTTCGTTGACGGATGCTTCCGGAAACAAAGCGAAGCCCGGTAAACAATTGGATTCCACTCCTCTGACTATCGAGATTGAAGACGTTCCTGAAGTCAATTAATTCTTTGGACCTCACCATGATATGGTGAGGTTTTTCTCTCTTGTATACTGCCACATAGCAAGCATAAGGCGCTGCCCGCAAGCAGCGCCTCGTTGTCATGTTATTTTTTCTTCCTCAGCACGCGGCCGAAAACAAGTAAGATCGGTGACAGCAGCGCAGCCGCAACCACCAAGGAAGCCCTGACAGACAGTCGATTACCGACCCAACCGACAAGCGGGCCACCCCCGCTTTGACCGAGCGCATTCGATTGGCTCATCATCGACAGGACCGTAGCGCGCACGTTGCTTTCAATGTTCATGTTGAGCCACGTATCGTACATCGGCTCTTCCAACGACTTGATCACACCGATCGCGAGCAGTGCGCACAGCGCCCAGACAAAGGTGGGCGAGAACGCAAACACCACCAATCCAACGATTCGCAAGCCCGTTAGGACGAACATCCCGACAAGGACCACACGCTCCTTGCTCATATCCAACCGTTTTTCGGCAAGCTGCACCGCAATAAGGCTGACAAACGTAGATAAAACCGAGATTATCCCAAACCAGATCGCCATCGAAAGCGGGATGTCAGCGGGAAAACCGATATCCGCAATTACATGCGCTTCCCACAATCGGTCGTAGCCTTCGGACGCCGCTCCGCTGAAGATGGTCACGACGAGAATCGCCAAAAGCACCGGTTGGCGCCGGATCACTTTCGCACCGGAAAGCCACGTTGTTTTCATCTCATGGAAATGGGACGTGTCTCCCGTTCGTTCCGGACGTACGAAATTCGTCTCCTTCATAAACAGGATAAGGAAGAAACCTAACCCGAGATAGAGGAAGCCGCCAATCATATAAGGCAGGTTAGAAGCGAACGAATACAGCCCAACGCTTGCCGCGATTCCAATCAAAGTCCCGAGCAGCGAAAAGCGTTTGGTGCGCAAGAACAGCGCCCCGACCGTGTCCTCCCCCACTTCATCGACGATCCAGGCGGTGTTCGCACCACTTAAAAACGTGTAGCCCACACCTTTGACGAATTCACTGAACAACAGCCAAGCGAACATTGGTATCAACAGACTCCCTTGTGCGAGCCATTGCACATTGCCTCCTAGCACGAAGCCGATTCCAAGAACGAACATTCCGATAATCACTGAACGTCTGCGGCTGTATGTATCAGCCACAACGCCTGTAATCCCTTCAAACATAAATGCCGTTATTTCCAATACCGTCCCCACAATCAACAGCTGAAACGGGTTTAGACCGAGCGTCGTGATGAAATAGACGGCATAGGTCGTAAACATCGTAGCGTTGGCGAGGGACATCATAAACATCATCGTTATATAAACTTGCGACGCGCGTGATTGCATACAGCAGGTTCCACCTTTTACGGCAGAAGATGCGCTGCGTATGGTTTACACGCCAGTATTGCCCTTTTGCTGCTTTCTTTCGTACACCTACGCGCGCATCGCTCTGCCAGAGTTATTTTCCTTGCTCATTTCGCTTTGGGCAGATTTGATGAGTACTAACATGCCAAAACACCTCCGAATGATTGTTAATTACCATTATATGTCGTTTTATGGATTTGCAAAGAAAAACTTAATAGCCGACTTCCACCGAAGCGATCACGATGTAGGCGAGATCATTTCGATCCTCTTTGTCTGCCAGAACGACACCACTGCTCGTCAGCATGCCGCCCTCCACGACCTCAAAGCTTACCTCGCCATATGGCAATTCCGCCCTAACCGTCTCCAGATCGAGCTTGTCCTGATCGGCTGGGACTGCCAAACGTACATTCACTTTCATGTTGTGGATATTGTTTTCTGGCAAAACAGAACGCAGACCGGGCATGGAGTTGTGATGAATCGCATTTTGCACCGCACGAACCGCCGCTTTGGTCACGTTTTGTCCATGGAGATCGATCCCCATGCCGATTTCAATAAACATTACTTTTTCCATGATGTGCACACTCCTTTTTTTTTCATTGGCCAAACGTAGTGTACCACGCTTTGTGTCGGGTTTACCAAAAAATCCGGAAAGCAGCATGCGCTCTATCACTCTTATCCTCTAAAATTACTTTCTCTGTTGAACAGTCGATCGGATTTGAGGTAACTGCCGAGTCTCACTATTATGTAAACTCCTTGAATAGGTTGTAACCAAATACTGTTTTCGCCCCCGTTTGTTCCCACCATAATCGGGGGATTTTTTGTCGTAAAAAAGGAAAAAGGATAGATTACTGACTCGCTAGATTCGTGTCTCTACAAGACGTTTATCGTGTATTAATAGGAGTGGATTTACTAGAAATTCAGGCAGTAGTTTAGTTCATGCTGCTTGTCAGATACGTATGTATACAACATGAAAGAGCATCAGAGATAAATGAAAGGGAGGGATACTAGACTATGAAATTTTGCATGATCGAACGATGAAGATGGTTTCATGAATTCAAATTAAGGAGAGTGTTTCATGGATGTCCGAATTAATGATTCCGCTAACCATCCTGTCCTTCCTTTGCACCATTGCTTTCATCTTCTGGCGGCCTCAAGTTAACGAGGCAATCCCTGCAACCGTTGGCGCTGTCTTGGTTTTATTAAGTGGAAGTGTTACCTTATCTGATTTGGGGGTCATCACGGAAACCATAGGCGGAGCTGCGATTACCATCATGGCTACGATTGTCATGGCCATTGTGTTGGAAAGCTTTGGATTCTTTCAGTGGGCGGCTGAAAAGCTGGTTGAAAAAGCAAAAGGGTCAGGATTTCGTCTTTTCTGGCTCGTTAACCTGTTTTGTTTTCTGATGACGCTGTTTGTGAATAACGACGGCAGTATCTTGATAACCACGCCAATCCTTATCATGGTACTCCATCACCTCGGTTTGAAAAATCATCAAAAAATACCCTTTCTCCTATCGGGAGCATTAATTGCGACCGCGTCAAGCGCCCCGATCGGCGTGAGCAACATCGTGAATTTGATCGCTTTAAAAATCGTTCACATGGATCTATATATGCATACCGCGATGATGTTCATCCCTGCTACACTTGGGCTAATTCTCCTTGTAGCGCTTCTGTTTGCCAATTTCTATCGGATCTTACCACGTACGATACCTACCACGATGGCAGGGTTATGGAACTATTCCCCTGATAAACAACATCACCCGCTAAAAGGAGCACCTTTAGAGATTACCGTGGAGAATCGCGGAAAATTCATGCGAAATATCTTGATCTTTGTCTTTGCCGTTCGCGTGGGTCTTTTTGTCGCTTCCTATTTCCAAATTCCCGTGGCACTAGCTGCTGTTTTCGGATCGCTCGTCCTTCTGGGATGGCGTTGGTATCGCTTGCGCATTCCGCCTACTGATATGGTGAAGAAAACACCTTGGTATATCCTTGTTTTTGCCTTCAGTATGTACGTGATTATTTACGGGTTGCACAATATCGGGTTAACGCAATGGCTCATCAATTTCCTCCAACCGATCGCTTCAGGAGGATTGCTTCATGCGAGTGTCATGATGGGCGTTTTGGTTTCGATCCTCTCGAACCTATTCAACAATCATCCGGCATTGATGGTGGGAACCATTACGCTGACCAGTATGGGCCTTGATCCGCTCACACTGAAAATCTCGTATCTTGCAAGCGTTATTGGTAGCGATGTAGGCTCCCTGCTTTTACCGATTGGAACCTTAGCCACCCTGATGTGGATGCATATCCTCAAGAAAAACAAAGTGAAAATCACCTGGGGTGAATATTTGAAAGTAACCTCGGTCGTCATTCCAATTACCGTCATGTTTACGCTAGTTATTTTGGCGTATTGGGTTTCTTGGATTTTTTAGTTGAAATGATCATGATAGTGGGAGGATTCAAATGAAAGACTTGCGTACACTTATTGGAAAACAACTGGAAGTGGTGGTTTCGGGGAAAAATCACCATACCGGAATACTGATCGATGCTGGGCTGGATCTGATCGTCCTTTACGATGGGTACCGATATCTGTATATCCCAATTGTCCATGTGCAGCACTTTCAACAGAAAACGTCATTCGGTGAGCAAATTGAGAGCCCTACTTCTCAAGTACCGTTCGATTCACAAACAGAAAGTATTTCTTATCGAAAAACGTTGGAGCACGCTCGCGGCCGATTCGTGGAAATCTATGTAACTGGGAATCAATCGATCCATGGTTATGTAAATAGCATCATGAATGACTATTTTACCTTCTACTCACCCGTGTACAAAAATCTGTATATTTCACTGAACCATGTCAAATGGATAATCCCTTATACGCAGAGCGCAGCACCTTATTCATTAGACCAACAGTCTTTCCCTGTCAAACCTGCATCAGTCCCCTTATCCCGTACGTTTGAGCAGCAGTGCAAAAGATTCGTAGGAAGCATCGTTGTATTTGACTTGGGCGAACACCCGAATAAAGTCGGTCTGCTTCAACAAGTGGATTCAAACATCATTGATCTCGTAAAGGGCAATGGGGAATGGATCTATTGGAATCTCGAACATATCAAAACCATTCATGTTCCTTAAGTCGTTTAGAGAGAAATTACATGAAGGAGTCCTTCCAACCATGAAAACAAACAAAAAAAAGACACTAAGCCACTTTCATGGCGCTCAGTGCCAACTCAGAAATATACCGTATTACTATATATTCCGCAGGTGGGATTTGGTTCAGACGAACGTCCTGCCATTTCTTAAATATCGGTAATAACCTACTATACAAAATGAAGGGACCGTAAAAGCTCTTCATTTTTTTATTTTTGTTTCTAATTTGTTTTACTAGACGCCGTACCAATTCAATGCTTCTTTCCCCAAATCGATCCATACGCTCTTCGAATGCGTATACAACTCCATCGCTTGCATGCCCAATTCGCGCCCGAACCCGCTCTGCTTCGTGCCGCCAAACGGTACCGCGCTGTCCAGCATGCTGTACGTATTGACATAAACGGTCCCTGCCTTCAGGCCGCGAGCCATGCGGTGGGCGCGCTTCAGGTCATTGGTCCAGACTCCGGAGGCAAGACCGTAAACCGTATCGTTCGCCTGGCGGAGCGCATCCTCCTCATCGGTAAAGCGGATCATCGAAATGACGGGGCCAAAAATCTCTTCCCGCGCGATCGTCATGTCATTGGTGACATTGGCAAAAATCGTCGGAGTGAAAAAGTAGCCTGCACCTGCCTCTTTGTTGCGCTCACCGCCCAATACCAATTCTGCCCCTTGCTCAAGTCCGCTCGCCACATAATGCTCAATTCGTGACAGCTGCGCGAGCGAAACTTGCGGCCCCATCTGTGTCGTCGGATCAAGCGGATTGCCAATGCGCAGTGACTGCGCTTTTTGGCGGAACGCCTCTAGAAACCGATCGTAAATCTTTTCTTGGACGAACAAACGGGAGCCTGCGGCACAAACCTGCCCTTGCGCAAAATAAATGCCGAACAGCGAGCCGTTTACCGCATCTTCCAGATCCGCATCGGCAAAAACAATATTCGGCGACTTGCCGCCCAACTCAAGCGATACCGGCTTGAGGTTTTTGCTCGCGGCTTGCATGATCAAGCGGCCGGTCGATGTAGAGCCGGTAAAGGCGATTTTGTCGACATCGGGATGGGACGTGAGCGCATCGCCGGCGATTGCCCCGAATCCAGGCACGACATTGATCACGCCATCGGGGATGCCAGCTTCCTGAAACAGTTGGACAAGCTCCAACATGCTGATCGGTGTTTGCTCGGCCGGCTTGATGACGATCGTATTACCGGCAGCCAGCGCCGGAGCCAGCTTCCACATGGCCAACATCAGCGGGAAATTCCACGGCACGATCGCTGCAACCACGCCAAGCGGCTCGCGCAACGTATAGTTGAAACGGTTTGCCGGCGACGACAACGTATCGCCCTGCACCTTGTTCGCAAGACCGGCATAAAACTCCAACACGTCGATCGTTGCAGGCATCGCGATGTATTTCGTTTCATTGATGGGCAGGCCGTTGTCTCTTGATTCGACCTCGGCGAGGTAATCCTTCTTCTCCCACATGAGCTGTGCGGCGCGATAGAGCAGCCGACCTCGGTCGCTTGGCGACATCTGCGCCCATGCTCCGGACTCAAACGCTTTGCGCGCGGCCTTCACCGCCCGATCGACATCTTCCCCTCCGGCTTCGGCGACAACGGCATTAACTTCCCCGGTAGCCGGATTGAACGATTCGAATGTTTTGCCTGATACGGCGTCGACCCATTTCCCATCAATAAACAGCTGATATGTTTTTGGCATGCTTGCTTCCCCTCTCTTTTATTTTTCCGGCAAATCCAGTGTCGGCGTCTGATCGAAGAAATTCCACGGCTTGAGCATGGCATGCACCCATTCCGTCGGCATGATCGGCCATTCTTCCGCACGGGCGACGTGCGTAGTGCCCGTCGTCATCCAGACCACATTGTCGGTATTGGTGATCGCATCATTATTGGCCGTGTAGGCTTTGAGCCCCGTATCGGTCTTTGCCCGGTTTGGATATTTCCCTTCGGGGAAGCGTTCATCCGGATTGTACTTGGTCACCCAAATTTGCTTGTCCATAAAATTCACACGGTTGTACAGCCATTCTTCCTTGCTAAACATCGCACCTTTCGCGATCGGATGTGTACCGCCCGCGTACGGGATGATTTGGTATGAGACCGGATTGCCAACCTTGTTTTCCTTGTTGGTGTTGCTGATCAGACGAATCGTCGAAGGATCAAAATTTTGGATCGCATCTTGTTCCGTGCCTACCGTCTTTTGCTCGGTCACCATGACGCTTTTGCGTGGTCCGCCTGCCGTGTTTTCCGCTACCTTCGGATTGATCTCAGTCAGTGTGTTCGTCTCGCCGTCAACGTCCAGATCGAGCCGAAAATTGTAGATGTGCTGGTGTGTCGTGCCCACGATGTTGTGGTCGATCAGCGTGCCGTAACGCGTATCGTCTTTAGCAGTGGCGTCATGCATGGTAGATGAATTGACCGCCTTGACCGCCTCGATTCCCGTCGCGCCGACATCGATTTTAATCGTCCCGTTCGGTGACAAGATCCAGTCGAAAATGTAGTCGTAATTGCCGACCGTACTGATCCAGCGCATCACCAGCTCGCGACGCTCACGGCTGACGTTTTCTTTGCCCATCTCGTTATGCTTGTACTCCGGTCCGGCGTATTGCTCGAATACGGCGATCGCATTCGGAATCGTGTACGGGTTGCCGTCATTATCCGAGATGGTGGCATCCAGCAGCACAGCATTTTCCGGCACATCCGTCCCGCGCTCAAGCGATGAGGTGAGCACACCCATACCATAATCGCCGGAATCGAGATACGCTTTGAAATACCAGCCCACATCCGGGTCCCCGTATGGCACAATCATGCCGCCTAGCGAGCCTTCGTACATAATTTTGCGTTTGACGCCGTTATCGTTGTACGTCATCGTTGACAGCACCGGCCCTACGCGCGGATCGAGATGAAGGTGGAAATCCCAATTTTGCCAATGGATGTTATTGCCTTCGATTGTATAGTTTTTGCCGGCAGGCTCGGTGATGGAGATCGGCTTGACGTTCTTTTTGTCTGCGCGATCGCGGCCATCATACGGTGTCGGCTTGAGCGGAACCGGTATCACGCCTTCATCTTCGATCTTGATCACCTTCTTTTGCTCCAGGTCAACGATCGCGACCAAATTTTCGATCGGATGTGCCCAATAATTGCCGTCCCCGACATCGAGATAGGAAACGACTTTCAAAAGCCGTAAATCTTGCTGCAAGCCGTCCGCCTCGTTGAAATAGCCGACAGTCAGCGGCGTCGCCACTACCTTTTTCACATCGTGGATACCGCGCTTTTTCAGTGCTTCGGCATAGTCCGCGCTTTGTTCGATCGCGGTCTGGACAGTTTGGAAATCGTCGAGGATAACCATGCCGTGTACGCCCTCGATCGGTTTCCATGATACGAGCGATTTCGCTGCGAGATCGACTTCTCCTTCGATCACGTTCTTCCCGTCGAGCAGAACTACGTTCGCTATTCGCTGGAAGGTGCTTTTTTGCCCATACACCCACTTCCACACCTGTGCCTTGTCCGGTTCTTTGAGTGAAATCTGGGTAAAACGCAAACTCGCTTTATAGTGGGGCGATGCCTTGATCACATCGACTGCCGTATTGATCTCCGTGGCGGAAAGCGGGTTAAGCGGATGCTCCGTCTTCTCGACTGAGACCGTCTGCGCCAAATCGGCCTGAAACACTTCATTGATGAAATGGTGGGACACGTAGGTGACCCCGTCCTTCACGAAGACTGGCGCTTCCAACGATACGGTTTTGCCGTTGACCAATGCTTGCGTTGAATTCGGCTTCAGCTTGACGATCGTCCCGTCTTTTGTGATTTGGACCGTGTGTGTGCTGCCGTCCCATGCCAGTGTTCCGCCGATGCCAGCGAGTGCTTCTTTGAGCGTAACGTACTCGGCCTCCCCGCCATGCGCTTGCACGAGTGGTACGGCTGCCGACAGCGCTAGTGTAAGCGCCGTTCCCACCATGACTGTGGATGCGGCCGCCTTTTGATAACATTGTAATCGTTTGCTTTTTTTCTTTCGCATCGATGCTTCCCCCCATCATGTCAACTGGTTTCGTGTCCATTGTAGGTACAGGGAGAATGCGCTGTATTGTAAATTTCGGAACTATCAGTTTTTTTCGTTTTGGTTCATAATGAAAGACAAACTTGGCTTCCATCACGATCGCCATTTCGATCAACGACGTAGAGGTGGTTTCCCATGAACATCAACCGCATACAAATCGCTGCCAACCTGCCTCCCGTTCAATATGGCTTCCGACTGGAAACGATCTCTTATCAGGAGAGATTGATTCCGTACCAAGGGCAGACCGTTTTGTACTACCAATACGTCATGGGCAGCGAAGCGGAATCCATTCGCGTCGTTCCCGACGGATGTACGGATATTTTGATCTGCTGCGATCCATTCCGCCCTCACTCCCTTTTGTGCGGTACGATTTTGCAAGGCGAGAGCATCCGGTTCCTGCCCGGTGCCACCTATTTCGGCATCCGCCTCACCCCTCTGCAAAATGTGCAAATTCGTCCGCTCCCGTTCCGGGATTTGATCAACCAACAGCTGCCACTCACCGACGTGATGAAGGGTGTGGGCAGCATGTGTGATGCGATCGCGGAGAAGGAGACGTTTGCATTGCGAATCGCCTTTTTCGAGCAAGCCTTTCTCCCACTGCTGCTGTCGCCGCATACCTCATCCGAGTTGGTTGACTACTGCCTGCAGCAAATTTACCGGACGCGCGGGACAGTGACCGTCGATCAGTTGGCTCGCGATATCGGTTTTTCCACGCGGTATATCCGCAAAAAATTCGTGGAAACGCTAGGCCTCTCCCCCAAGCAATACAGTCGCATCACCCGTTTCCAGCATACGCTTTCCTCCATGCTGACCAGCACGGCAGCCTGGTCCAATTTGGCTACGGAGCACGGGTACTATGACCAAGCCCATTTCATCAAAGACTTCAAGCATTTCAGCATGTTCACCCCGATGCAGATCCATTCGCTAATTGCGGAAGTTGCGGAAAAAACCATGATACTGTAATTGAGTCATCGTTTCCCGAATTATTTGTAACCGCTCTCAGTTTGTATAAGATCAGCTATTCGAAATCGTTATTGTCCTACTGGGCCTGCTTTCCAGTATAATAAGCTTATCTGAACGTGCCCCACGCGGTACTGCCAAGGTAGGGAGTGAAATGTGACGATGTTTAAAGAAACGGTATCAACAGAAGAAGAATTGCGTTCCATGCTGGGCTACCCAAGTGAACTTGTGCAAAACAAAGTGATCCATTACTTAGATGAGCATTGTCGAGACTTTATTGCCAAATCCCCTTTTCTCGCCATATCGACCTCTGATCATCAGGGGCTGTGCGATGTTTCCCCTCGGGGAGATTCACCCGGTTTCGTGCTAGTACTCGATGACAAGCATCTCGTGATTCCTGAAAGGCCCGGAAATCGCAGAATTGATTCTATGAAAAATATCTTATCAAATCCGAACATTGGGCTTATTTTTATCATTCCAGGTTTAGAAGAAACACTCCGGATAAATGGGCGCGCTTGTTTGGTTCGTGATGAAGAACTTCTTGCTCAAATGGAAGCGGGCGGGCGCACTCCGATGATCGGAATCGGAGTTGAGGTACAAGAATGCTATGTACACTGCGCAAAAGCATTTAAACGGTCCAAACTATGGGATCACGATTCTTGGCTGGAAAAAGACAAGCTACCGCGAGCTTCCCGGATTTTGGCGGATCATGCAAAAATGGCTCCTGAAGCCATCGAAGAAGTGTTGAAAGAAAGCTATACGAAACGACTCTATTAATACAGATCATGTAACACCTCGTTAAAAAAACGCACGCCCCATTTTGGGAAACGTGCGTTTTTTCGATACATTCCTCATTTGCTTGCGTCTCGGGCACCTGCCACTTGCGAAAGCGATGCCATGATAACCGATGTCGTCACAACTGCCACGAGTGACGTTCCCCGCCCCAGTTCATCGCGTACACCTGCAGCGCTCGTCGCAATGTTGCCAAGCGGCACATTCAGCTCACGCGCCGTTTCATACAATCGCTGCATGACCTGCTGAAATTCAGGATGTGATGCCCCCGCTTCTTTATACCCGAGCGAGATGGACAGATCGGTTGGGCCGATAAAAGCCGCATCAACACCCGGCACAGTGACGATTTCTGCGAAATTGGCCACTGCTTCCGGCGTTTCAATATGGACGATGATCAAGGTTTGTTCATCTGCAGCATCCAAATACAGCTTTCCGCCATCTATACCAAATCGGGCAGAACGGGTGATGAAGGCGGCACCTCGCTGGCCGATCGGCGGGAACTTTGCCCGTTTGACCACTTTCTCCGCTTCCTCGCGCGTGTTTACCATCGGTACCTGAATGCCTTTCGCGCCGAGATCAAGCGCTTTTTGGATATCGGATGGATCATAGGAGACGCGCACGATCGGCACGATCGCTGCCAATTCCGCCGCTCGGATCATCTGCTCGATTTCTCGCTGGGAAAAGGCTCCGTGCTCATTGTCGATCAACACAAAATCAAAGCCCGCGTAACCGATCATTTCCACCAAATCCGGAGCGTACATGCCAACCAGGGCGCCTAAAGCCGGCTCCCCTTTTTTCAGCTTTTCTTTCACTGCATTTGTCATCATCATCTTGGCCTAGCCCCCTCGCTTTACCCACAATTCTAGCAATCTCGCGTTTGAATTGCCAGAAATGAAAGAAAACCTGAACAAGAGCAGAACACTCTCACAGGTTTTCTTTCATCCACGCATTAGACGAGATTCGTTACTTCCGCAGACGCTTTGAGCGTACCCGCCGCTTTCACGCGGATTCGCGTCGCGTTCCCCAAATAGGAGAGCGGGATGTCCTCGAACTCGACGATTTCTACGGTTGACTCCTCTGCTCCGGCCGCGATTGCCTCGTCGATCGCCATGCGTTTGGCCGCTTCGACTGTTTTTTCGCGATCCATCTCATCGAGCGAGAAGACGCGATCGATTTGGCCGCTGATCTGAGCAATAGCCGCACCGATGGCATTCGCGACCCCAAAGTTTTCCGGACGGATAACTGTCAATGCGCCTTGCAGCTCATCCGGCAGCAGGATGCTTCCACCACCGACCAAAATGATCGGTACGGGCTCGGCGCTCGTTTTCATTTTGTCGATCGCTTCCTCAGCCATTTCGACCAGTCGATTGTAGACGTTCTCAAGCAGCTGACGATCCAGATGCGCGACCAGGCTTGCATCGCCCAGATCCGCTTTGCCAAGCGCGATGATGACATCGGTCGTGGTCATTGTGTCCCCACCGAACGCGAGACCCTTTTCCGGCAGCTGATAGCCAACGCTGTCTGGTCCGATCGTGAAGCTGCCATCGTCCTGAATGCGCACGATCGTGCCGCCACCGAGTCCAATGGAAATCAAATCGGGCATGCGGAAATTAGTACGCGCACCGCCGATTTCCACAGCGAGGGAAGATTCCCGCGGGAACGAGTTGACGAGCACACCGATGTCTGTCGTCGTTCCCCCGACGTCGACGACCAGGGCGTTGGCTAAGCCGGACAGGTAGGAGGCGCCACGGATGCTGTTCGTCGGGCCGCAGCCGATGGTGAGAATCGGGTATTTCACAGCATACTCGATGCTCATCAGCGTGCCGTCATTTTGTCCGAAAAAGACGCGGGCGTTGACCTGCTCCGCTTTCAGCGCCTCGATGAAGCCATAGGCTGTCGTTTTGGCCACATTCACGATCGCTGCGTTCAAAATCGTGGCGTTTTCCCGTTCGAGCAGTCCGACGCTGCCGATCTCATAGGATAGCGAAAGCGGAATTTCGTTGCCCAGCACCTCGCGCAAAATTTCGGCTGCGCGCAGCTCATGGTCTTTGGACACCGGTGAAAAGACGGACGCAATGGCGATGGAGTTGACCTTGCCTTTGAGCTCTTCGGCGATTCGGTACAATTCCTTCTCGTCTAAACGCGTGAGCTCTCTGCCATCGAACTCGTGACCGCCGCGCACGATGTAAACGTGCTGTCCCAGCAGCTTACGCAAATCATCAGGTACGCCGACCAACGGCTTGATGGCCATCGTCGCAGGAGCGCCGATGCGAATGACCGCGATATTGTTGAGCCGCTTGCGTTCCACGATCGCATTGGTACAGTGTGTCGTCCCAAGCATTGCATAGGTAATCTGGTCGCGTGGCACCCCAGATTGGGCAATCACTTCGCGCATCGCCGCATAAATACCTGAGCTGACATCGCTGGTTGTCGATGTTTTGGTTTGCGCGAGCACGCGGTAGTCTGCATCCAAAAGCACGGCGTCGGTATGAGTGCCGCCTACGTCAATTCCAATCCGGTAATTCATTTTGCCATAACCCCTTTCCCACTCAGCTCTTCCACCGGCTTATAGGTTGCATCGTAACCGAAATATTTAGGCCCGCATGTCGCCAAGCCTTTTTCCGTCCGCCATTTGGCATCGCATGGAATCCCGATGACAATGACGCGCGCACCATAACGCAGGCCTTCGGTCGTAATCGGCATGCCGGTTTCAGAATCCAGCACCGCAATCAGGTCAGGCGTCACACACAGCACCCGATCGCCGCTTTTGGCAAGCAGATGCTCGTTTTGGAAAGACAGTTCCAGCCTCTGCTCCTTGTAAGCCAAAATCCCTTCCAGCTGCGCGGTTCCACGCGCAAAGCCGCCGACGGTTTTCCGATTGACATCCGCCACTTTTCCACAAAACAACTCATAGCCTTTCGTAAGCTTTAGCACTTCCTCGACAGGATTGAGGTTGTTTTCCTTTGACAGCCGAAGCGCACGGCCGATTTCTTCTTCTAGTGTTAAAATATGATGAATGCCGCTTTCTTTCAGGTTTCGACCGTACATCGGATATATCGCACACGTCGCCGATCCACCCTTTTGTACGGTGACGCTTCGGGCGATCCGCTCCGTCCAAGTGTTGTCGATCGTATCCATCAGCGTGATGTTGCCTTTTTCATCGGCGAGCACCATCGGCGTCGCCGATATGCCGTCCAGATAAAAAGTCGTCATCTGGAGCTCAGGGAAGGCGCGGCCCATGCCGTCCACATCGACAACAGGCAGTCCCAGTTTGGCGGCAAGCGCCAGCGGTAGCATCGAATTGATTCCGCCCGCTTCGATCGGAAAGGTGGCGAACACTTCCTTACCCATGTATTTGCCCAATGCGGCGAACGTTTGCGTAATTTCCTCGCCGCTCGGGATTTTTTCGACCAATACGGTAGGAGCCCCCATCCCGCCGGATGCGACGACCAGCGCATCGTCTGGCACTTCATCGACCGACAGCAATGTAATCGGTCCGAACTCTTCGACTGCCTGCAGTGCCATGAGCTTCCCGATGTACGGATCGCCGCCACCTCCTGTACCCAGCAGAGCTGCGCCGACCGCAATGTCTTCGATTTCTTGCTTCCCGATTTTTCTCACGTTTCTCGCTCCTTTTGCTTCAATGTTAGCTTGCTTGATCAATGTACGCCTGCTTCAGCTTCTGATCGAGCGACGCGCCGAACAGCTTCATGCCCACATAGTAGACGATGGCGCTCACGAGCAGCGAATTGATCGATGGAATGCCCCATTCCACGAGGTACCCAGTGGCGAATCCGAGCGCCCAAGCGACGAGCGCCACCGGATTGATCGATTCACATGCTGCCGGCAGCTCACCTTTTTTCCGGCTTTCATCCAGCATTTTTCTGCTTCGCTTCAAAACGAAATAATCGACAACCATCACTCCACCGATCGGCGGCACCCATATGCCCATGAAAACGAGGAAATTCACAAATTGATCCAATATTCCCAAAACAGACAGGATGGTGCCGAGCACGCCGACAATCAGTGTGATCACACCGCGATTGACTTGCTTGCCAAAGAGGGAATCGATGATATTGGTTATTCCCAATGAAGCCGAGTATAAATTGATATCATTTATTTTAACCGTTGCAAAAATGACGGTAGCTGCGCCGAGCACGCCGGACGTCTGCAGCGCGATTGTGACGACGTCGCTGCTTTTGACGGCGTGTGCCATCAGTACAGCGATCAAATTGATGATGATTTCCCCTACGATAATGGATATGAGTGTGGACCAGACGACATCTCTATTATTCCGACAGTAGCGCGTCATATCTGGTGTGAGGATCGCGCCGATCATGAAGCTGCCGGCCACCATCGTGGCACCCATGCCAAGCGTCATCGGCGGTCCTGGCGGTGCTGATGCGATCAAATCGGTGAGCGATTGGCTTTCAAAAACATGATAGATTCCGTACGCGACAGCCAGTAAAAATCCGGGAACAGCGATTTTAGCAGTGATTCCGAGCCACTTGAATCCGAAAATCACGATCGCCGTGACGAACAGCCCTGTCAGCGTCGCCGCTAGCGGAAAGCCGAGCACGCCATTAAAAGCATCGTTGAGCCCTTTGGCGAATACCGAGTTTTGCACCCCGAACCACCCGAGTGTTCCGACGACAATTACAAAGCTGATCATGCTTGAGCCATATTTGCCGAATCCGGTCCAACGCGTCAGCAAGCTGGTCGACAATCCCTCGCGTGCGCCTGCGAATCCGATGAACAACGTGATCACTTCCAACAAAATCAATCCCAACAAGCTGGCTAGTGCAGCATCCCAAAAGCTCATGCCATAACCGAGAAATGCACCCAAAATAAATTGACTAAGAGAAGTAAAAGACCCGATTCGAATCACCAAAATCTCCCACATCGGCACTCTCGCCTCTACAGGAACCCTACCCAGCGAGTAATCGTCTGCCATTGAATGACCTGCCATGTGTAATCGCCCCCCTTTTTCTTCACTCTTTCTTACTGTTTGCTCGCTTTCACCCATGCACCCGCAATTTGACCATCAATCCGGGAAAGCCACCTCCCAACGTTTTCACAATCTCAATAAAGCAACTATTGTGCCAGCCTGATTTACGAGTCAAATCGACTGAATATAGCGATTATTTCTCAAATTATCAGCACATAGTAGGTAGTGCACTTGTTTTTCTCACGCATTTTCCCGGTAATAATCGCTATTTATCACTTTGTATTTCTCTATTTCGCAGATTTTCTCCCGTTTTCGCAAATTTCTCACACTAATTCTTAAGAGCATGGAGCTGAGAAAAAAAGACGCGATCCTAAGTAGCGCACGTCCAGCTGCTCGAATCGCGTCCTCCTATGCATTTCTTTTGCAAGCTGCAACAATCACAGCAATGCGTCTCCTATCGCTTTCACGCTGACTCGTACCGCTTTGCTTGGCATGTAGGAAAGGGGGAAGATTTCAGCGGTTTGCACAAAAACGGTCTGCGGGTCTGCTCCCTCTCTCACCGCACTGTGAATCGCCTCCTGCTTCGCCAAGTCCATCGTCTCCTCCCGGCTCATTTCCTCCAGCCAAAAAATACGGTCCACCCTGCCACTGATCGGCGCCATGCATGCCCCGACGGTGCTCGCGAGCGGAAAGTGTTGCGGATGCAGCACATCGACCCATGGGTATTTGTACACAGCAGCGATTCGTTCGCTTTTCTCCCCGACGAAAACGATCGGATACGGATCAAAGCGAGGCTGAAAACGCTGGATCGCCTGATGAATCTCCTCCAGGCATTCATCGCGCACCACAGGCCCTGATGATGGAAACCGAACCTCGGTCACATCGGGCATCTGCAAATTGACGCGTACGCCTGCAATGTTTTGATTTCGCCGCTTCTCCTTGGGAAATCCCCCTTCCACCAGCCCGATGCGGGCCGCATCTTCAAAGACGTCTACGATCACACAATCCTGAAGTCGCGCGAGCAAGGACGCTCCACGGAAGCAATTGGAAATGTGCGAGCCAAACGTGCGGATCGGATGCCGCAGCACCGCATCATACGAAAGGAGCGAACCGTCATTTTGCGTGAAAAAAAGTTTCGCTTGGATGTGATACCGGTCAATCAGCTCTTTCACACCCGCAAGCGAAGCCTGGACCAGCTTGGTTAATGACGCATTCAAGATCGCTGCGTTCTCCCGTTCGAGAAAACCAAGGCTGCCAAGCTCATGCGACATGGTAATCGCGCTTGCATCGCCCGCCGCTTCGCGAATCCAGCTTGCCACCTGTGCTTCGTGCCCTTGTGCAAGCGGGGAAAACGTACCCGTGATCGCAAACGACTCGACTCCGCGTTCGATGCAGGCCCGCGCATACCGCTTGAGCTCATCTTGCTGCCATTCCAGCTCATGTGCTCTCCCGTCAATCTCATGGCCCCCATACAAAAAAAATTCATCCACCGCAATTGCACTGCGTACACTGCCCACGCCGCCGTACAGGGGCGGGATCGTACTGCGTGCTTGCCCAATCCGGATTGCGGCTACTTTCGCCAGCCGCTTGCCCGCTAAAAGCGCCTCGCCAAAAAAATCCGTGCCGATGATGATTTTTTCGATGGGCATGCTGCGGTCCACTCCCACCATCCGCTCTAGCACTTGTGCAATTCCTGCGACAAGACCCGTGGTGACAGGCTCCTTCACAATCGCCATAATTTTATCCTGCGGGTCCATCAAAATGGCTGTCGTTTGCGTCCGTCCCGCATCAATTCCCAGTCGATACATGCTACGCTCACCTCCAGTCTCCGGCTTCCGCAACCAGCTGCTCCACAGGCGTATATGTATCGCTTACGCCAAAATTCCAAGGTCCCACCACATCCAGCATCTTGGGATGTCGCAAAAGCACGGGGGCGGGAATGGCGATCAGCCATACTTTCATGTGAAGCTCCAGCTCCTCGATCAAAAGCGGAAGCCCGTTGTCGGCATCAAGCACACAGATCAAATCCGGCACCATTGCGACAGCCCGTTTCCCTTCCTTCGCCAGCAAATATTCGCTTTGGAATCGCACCTCAATCTGTTCGCTGTGATGAAAGCCAGTCCCTTCGATCACCAGCTCTCCGCGCATGAAGTCATCCTGTAAGTAGCGCTGCAGATCCACGATCTTTCCTTCCGTCAGCTTGTGCGGCTTGCCGTAGATGGAATTTTGCAGGTCGGCGGAAAGATTGGCAAAAACGCGATGTATGTCCGTGCCAGCCGCAATCACACTCTGACCGATCCGCTTCGCGACCGTAAAGGTATGGTGGAGCGCCGTCTCCTGCATCATCGCCGCGCGCATCGGGACACAGGCTGCTGCTACCGAGCCACCCATTTCTGGCAGGACAAAGCGTGCCGCTTTTTCGATTTCATAGTTGGACGATCCACTGAAATAACGCCAATCATCATGGTTGGAGCAGATCACCAAAGGTGCTGCCTGAACGCCGAACGCATGATACGTCGTCATCTGGAACTCCGGGAATGCACGGCCCATCCCGTCGCAATCTATGAGCGGCAGTTTCGTTTTGGCAGCGGTTACAAGTGGCGCCATTGCATTAATGCCGCCGATTTCAAGCCCCGCGATCGCCATCGCCTGAATTTGCTTTTCTCGCTCCAGCACGCGCAGTGCAGCCACCAATTCGTCGCCGGACATCATTTTTTCAAAATGGATGGCAGGCGATCCCATCAGTCCGCTACACACGATCCAGGCATCATCCGGCAAGTCAAAGGGCGAAAGCAAGGAAACAGGTCCGTTTTCACGAATCGCCTGCTTGGCCATAATCTGCAGCAGCGATGTATCGCCCCCGCCGCCCGATCCGAGAAACAATGCGCCGCACGCCAAGGCATCTACGTCTTTTTCTTTCAGTTTGTGCTTCATCATTTGCTCATCCCTGCCTTTCCGTACGCGGATGCTATCTGTCTTTCGCTTTATTTGCGGCTGTACTTGCTCAAGCGGCGATAGAGCGTCGCTACGCTCATTCCCAACGACTCCGCCGCTTTGCGCTTTCCTTCGGTGCTTTTGCCGAAACGTTGAATCGCCTCCACGATCAACTGCTCCTCGTCTTGGTCATTGCCGAGCTGTGCGACAGTGGCGGATGAAACTGTCAGATCATTCTGCTGATTTGCCACATGCTCCAGCTGAGAGCCAGTTGATACGCCCGCCGCTTCCTTGCTTGTCCAAAACTCCCGTATCGAAGCGGGCAAGCTGTTGATCGTCACCAAATCACCGATTTCCAGATTCACAATATATTCCAGCGAGTTTTCAAGCTCACGTATGTTCCCTGGCCAATGATACGCCATCAGGCATTTCATCGCCTGCGTGGAAAAGCGCTTCGGCTCCCTGCCCAGCTTTTCGCCAAACGATTTCATGTAATATTGGATCAAGTCATACAAATCTTCCTTGCGTTCCCGCAGCGGCGGAATGTAGAACGGAATCACGTTCAAACGATAAAATAGATCCTCGCGAAATTGACCGCTCGCGATCATTCCTTCCAAATCTTTGTGCGTCGCCGCGATCAGCCGCACATCGACTGGAATGCTTTCCGAGCCGCCTACCCGCTCAATCCGGCGCTCTTGAAAGACACGGAGGAGCTTGGCCTGCAAATAATGCGGCATGTCTCCGATTTCGTCCAGGAACAGCGTGCCATTCAGCGCAAGTTCGAATCGTCCCGGTTTTCCGCCTTTTTTCGCGCCGGTGAAAGCCCCTTCCTCATAGCCGAACAGCTCGCTTTCCAAAAGCGCTTCCGGTATGGCAGCACAGTTAATGGCAACAAACGGCCCTTCCCACCTTGTGCTGCTCGCATGAATCGATTGGGCCAGCACCTCTTTGCCTGTACCGCTCTCCCCGCGGATCAGCACCGTCGACTGGCTGTTGGCAATCTTTTTCGCTTTTTCCTTCAAGCCCGTGATCGTCGGGCTGCTGCCTCTAATATCCGCAAATGTGTAGCGCGTCGTATATTTTCGTGTTTTCTCATGCTCTGCCTCGACCGTCTGGCCTGTGAACTGAAGGATCGCCCCTTCTACCTGCCGGTCGATGATCAGCGGGTCCAACCGGCAAGCATACGGGTGCCGTTTTCCCCCTTGATCAAGCAGGTCGACGGAACAATCGCGTAACGGCTTTCCACGCTTTACACAGTCCAACAGCTTCGGTGTATCGATGAGCGCAGGTAGCTTTTGGTTGAGCAAAACCACAAGCGACCGTCCCCACACATTTTCCGCAGCAGGATTGGCGTGCAGCACCTGTCCAACTGCGTCGACAACCAGAACAGGCACCGTGATCAATGCCAGCAGCCCCTCCACTTCCTTGCGCAGCAGTTTTCGATTTTTGTCCGCCTGATCATTATTCTGCATCTGTCTCACCCGCATCGTCAGCTATTTTGGTTTATTATACCCGATTCTTTGGAATTGGGGAGATGCAGGGGAGTGTCTGGTCGGATAAATAACCCGTATAAAAACGAATCCAAGCAAAAACCCGCATCGGCTAACTGGGCTCAGATGCGGGTTTTCGTCCTCACGAGGTAAAGTTGTCTAGTTCGGCTATGGTACCGGAATGAAATAAACTTTTACGAACACCCCCTACATCATAGGTATAATGAGTATAAACTCGCATCCTATTAAAATCTGCAACTTGGCTGACCGCGTAGACTTCCTCCAACCAATACATAAAGTATACGTGAGGAGCTATTTCCACGTAATCGAATGTATAGTAACCATTGAAACCTTTATGCGGTCCAGCAATCCCTACATCATGCCGATGAGTAGCGTCAAAGAACTGAATGATAAATACATTGCCATCATCGTAGTCGTATCGAAAGGTTTTACCCGCATATACAGGGGGGCGATGGCGATATTGTACACTCTGAAAATTCGGATGTTGCATACACTACTCCTCCTTTCGTGAGCAGTATATGTAAAACATAGGTGGATGCTCTGCGTGGTATGAGGAAAACGAATCGCTCTGAACAAACACGAACAAATAAAAAGGAGATTGGCCCATGATTGATTTGAAAGAGAGGCTACATGAACATGACGTGCTTGCACTGCTTGCCTATTCAGTTGGTGCTCCGAGCATGGAGAAGCTGCTTCAGGTTGCCGCACGCTATGAGCGTTCCGACTCAATGATGATGGTCGGAGTAGAAGAAGATGGGGTGCTCCTCGGCTGTATCGGGCTTGATCTTGCTCGCTTGCCCAAGGCTGTCATCACGCATGTGGCGGTTCATCCGGACGCACGTGGCAAAGGCATCGGCAGACATATGCTCGCCGACGCGATGCAGCGCTTTTCTTTGACAGTAATCGGAGCAGAGACGGATGCCAGTGCCGTCGGATTTTACCGGTCTTGTGGATTTACGGTGAAGAGCTTGGGGGAGAAATATCCGGGGGTAGAGCGGTTTTGGTGTGAGCGGGGAGGAAGATGAATCGGCAACAATCTCCGCTTTTTATGGAAAAAAAGAAGGATATTTCCACACTTTCTGTATATCGTATGGTAACCCCCAAAAAAGCCCGACAACCAAGGAGGTGCCTGTCGACGAGTGAGCGTACCTGTCCCCGTTCGTGAATTCACCGCCAAATTGAACAGCTATTTGAAGTCATTGACCAAATCGGAAAAAAAAGTTGCCGACTATGTGCAAGGGCGCTTTGATGAAATTTTGTACTTATCCGTCACGGACCTCGCTGAACTGGCGGATGTCGGCGAAACGACCGTCCTGCGCTTTTGCCGCAAGCTCGGCTTTAAAGGCTACCAGGAGTTCAAGCTCGCATTGGCCAAAGATGCGCTCAATCCGCTGGCAAACCTGCACGGCGATATTGAAGAGAGCGACGAGTTTTTGGTGACGATGCAAAAAGTGAATGTCTCCAACATCCAGGCCATTTCGGAAACGACCGGGATGATCGATCCGAAGGAGCTTGACCAAGCCATTGATATGATCCTTGCCAGCCAAAAAATCCATTTCTACGGTGCAGGCGTTTCCGGCATCACCGCGCTGGATGCCAAAAGTCGGTTTATGCGGATCGGCCTTTCCGTCGATGCTTCGCTCGACTCCCACCATCAGGCGATGGCAGCGGCTACGCTCAGCCAGCACGACCTGGCCATCGGCTTTTCTATTTCCGGCAGCACCAAAGACACGGTCGATGCTTTGGCGATCGCCCGATCCAACCAGGCAAAAGTCATCGCGATCACGCATTTTGCCCGTTCACCGATTACCAAGCTCGCCGATGTCGTCCTGTTGAACAGCGGCAGGGAGGCGCCCTTGCAAGGGGGCTCGCTCGCCGCCAAAATTGCCCAGCTTCATGTAATCGACCTGCTGTATACAGGCGTGGCGCTCCGCATCAAGGATAAGGCGCTCTACTACAAGGAAAAAGCGGCAAAAGCCGTTGCTGACAAGGCGTACTAGCGACGACTGCCGTCCCCATTTCACAGACGAAAGGAAGCTACGATGCTGATGACATTAAAAGGTGGCCTGATCGTATCTTGCCAGGCCCTCGAAGACGAGCCGCTGCATGGCGCGCAGTTTATGGAACGGATGGCCTTGGCGGCAAAGGCGGGCGGCGCCGCCGGTATCCGTGCCAACGGTTATGCTGACATCAAAGCGATCAAAGCAAGCGTCGACCTCCCTGTAATCGGCATCCACAAAATAAAGCTGCCCGGCTACGACGCGTTCATCACGCCAACCAAACAGGCAGCCCAAACCGTCTATGATGCAGGTGCAGAAATCATCGCGATCGATGCGACAACCCAAAGCCGCCCAGAAAAGCTGGAAGAATTGATCGCCTTCATCAAAACGACGCTCGGCACGTATGTGATGGCTGATGTGTCCACTGCCCAGGAAGGGCTGCGGGCGCAGGAGCTTGGCTGCGACCTCGTGGGCACGACTTTGTCCGGGTACACGCAGGAAACGGCCGACCACATGCAGGAGCCGGATTTTACGCTGCTGCAAGATCTGGTTTCGACACTGCATGTACCGGTGGTTGCTGAAGGGAGGATCCATACGCCACAGCAGGCAAAACAGGCTCTTTTGCTCGGCGCTTTTTGTGTGGTCGTCGGTGGTGCGATCACTCGTCCACAAGAAATCACGCGCCGCTTTATCGAAGGAATGAAAACATGAAGGTCGCGATCGGGATCGATATCGGCGGAACAAAGATTCGCGGCGGATTGGTTCGCGATGACGGAAAGGTTCTTCGCATATCGGAGGTGCCGACGCATGCTACAAACGGCGGCAAGGCAGTTATGGAACGGATCATGGCATTGATCGATGAGTTGGGCATTGCCCACGCTTGCGGAATCGGGGTTGGCGCGACGGGACAGATCGGTCTTTCTGGTCAGATTTTGTCCGCTACCAGCACCTTTCCCGCTTGGGCAGGAATTGCACTGCGCGATGAATTGGCCACCCGTTACGGCCTCCCGGTCCAAGTCGTCAACGATGTGCAAGCGATGGCGTTGGGTGAGCAGCACTATGGCTCGGGACGCGGGATTGCGGACTTTGTATGCCTCGCGCTCGGTACCGGAGTTGGCGGCGCCATCGTTTCCGCAGGGAAGCTGGTTCGCGGGGCGAATGGAGCCGCTGGTGAGATCGGTCATCTTACCCATCGGCATGGCGGCCGCCTCTGCCCCTGCGGGAAATCAGGCTGCCTGGAAGCATATGTATCTGGACGCGCGCTGGCCGAACGTTTTTACGAAACGTACGGCATCCACAAAACCGCAAGCACCATTTTGCAGGAAGCACAATCCGGTGATCCGGCAGCACAGGCGATGCGTGACGAATTTGTCGACGACCTGTCATCCGGCATCGCCTCATTGGCGACGCTGCTCAATCCGCGCAAGATCATCGTCGGCGGCGGCATTGCCCAAAGCTTGGCACCATTCCTTCCGATTATCGGTCAGCAAGTGGTCCGTCAGCTGAGTCACGCCGCAGCGCTTACTTTTTCTGTAGAATTATCAGAATTACGCGACGAATCGATGCTACTTGGCGCTGCTAGTTTGGTCTTTTCATAAACTAAAACGAGGGGGCGAACGTATTGAAACAGCAACGAAAATGGCTGTCCGCCGTGGTTTCACTGGGTCTTTTCGCCGGTCTTGCCGCCTGTAGTTCACCAGCGACACAACAGCAGCAACCTGCTGCTAATGGTGGCGCGGACACGGGCAGCCAAGCGGCAGCACCCGCCAAACAGACCGTTACCATGCTTTATTGGCCCGGACCCGAAAGCGAAGCGATGCAAAAAGTGATCGACAACTATAACCAGACCAAAGGCTCACAGGATGGAGTCGAGGTGAAGATGGCTCCGGCTCCGCGCGAAGGCTTTTGGGAAAAAGAAGCGGCGATGATGTCGTCCGACAACAAAGATATCGATGTGTATTTCACCGCCAGCTATAAAGTCGGCGAGCAAAAAAGCGATCTTGTTCCGTTAGACGACAAGCTCGGCGATCAGCTGAAGCTGTTTATCGGTACGACGATCGACTCTTTGAAAAACGATGGCAAAACGTACGGAATCCCGACCGACGTATCCAATCATTTCATGTATTACCGCAAAGACTTGGTCGAGAAGCTGTTGGCCGATCCGGCGTGGCAAGCCAAATACAAAGAGATCAGCCTGAAGGTAGTCGGCAAAGAGCTGGCACCCAAGCAGCCTGCCGAATGGAACTGGGACGATTTCACTGCAACCGCAGCCTTTTTCACCCAAAGCTTGAATCCCGACTCCCCCACGCAGTACGGAACCGCGTTGCAGGCTAAAAACTTGATTTACAACGTGATGATTTGGGATGACGTGCTTTACTCATTCGGCGGGACCTGGTACACAGGCGATGGCAGGCCGAATTTTGATTCGCCTGAAACGAGAAAAGCGTTGAATGTGTACGCGAACATCATGAAAAACGGAATCTCCCCTGCTGCTGCCTCGACATTTGAATATCCGGAAACGAATCAGGCGTTCCAAACGGGCAAAGCCGCATTCATTTTGCAATGGGGCGCGGCTTACCATGAATTGACGGACCAGGCCAAGAGCGGGCAAGTCTTTGACAAAGTCGGAATCGCACCGATCCCTGGCGACAAGCATGCGACACATGTTCATGCGCTCGGCGTAGGCATCAACAGCCATTCAGATAAACAGGAAGCCGCTCTGAAATGGCTGCAATATCTGGCTACACAGGATGCGATGCAAACATATGCCCAAAACGGCGGCATCCCTCCTGTCGCAGACGTATTAAACGGCATGAAAGACCAGCGTCCCGAATTCCCCTTCATAGCCGAACACGTCGACAAATACGGGTACGTCGCCGACACAGGCAGTCAGGTTTTCCCGATTCTCGAAGTGCTGGCGCGGCATTTTTCGGCCGTCTGGGCTGGCCAGGCCGATGCGGATCAAGCGGCAAAACGAGCGCAAGACGAGGTGAGCAAGCTGATTGGAAAGTAACCGCATGAAAAAAGCGCCTCGTGATGCCTATTGGATGCTGGCCCCGTTAGCAGCAGTCGTGCTTGCACTGGTTGCGTTCCCTACGCTGTACGCCTATTCGGTCAGCCTGCTCGATGCCCGCCTGTCATCCGACGCGGCGCCCTTCATCGGCCTTCACAACTATGCGTCAGCGCTGACAAATCCATCCTTTTATGGATCGATCGCATACAGCGCCAAATTCGCCCTACTGGCAACCGTTGCGGAGCTGATCGCAGGCATCGCGCTTGCGGTGCTGTTTAACCGGACATTCCGGGGGAAAGGCATCGCGACCAGCCTCATGCTGCTTCCCTTGATGGTCGCCCCCTCGCTCTTTGCCTTGATCTTTCGGCTGATGCTAAACGAATTCGTCGGCCTCATCCCGTTTTATTTTTCACGATTGGGAATTCCTTTGAACCCGTTTGACCCCACATGGGTTAACGCGACGCTCGTCATCATCGACGCCTTACAGTGGGTTCCCTTTGTGTTCATTATCGTGTACGCAGGTTTGACGACCATCCCCGAGGAGCTGTATGAGGCGGCCAGGGTCGACGGAGCGACTGCATGGCAAACGTTTGCCACCATTACGCTTCCCCTGCTCGTTCCGACAATCGCAACCGCAGCTTTTTTGCGCGGGATCGATGCGTTCAAAATTTATGACATGATTTATGTGCTGACGAATGGCGGGCCCGGCGAACTGACGACAAGCGTGAGCCTGTTCATTTACAAAAAAGCTTTTTTGGAAGGAAACATTGGAGAAGCGAGCGCAGCGAGCATATTGCTAACGTTCGTCCTCGCTCCTGTTCTCGGATTGGCGATGAAATATGTCGTGAAAAGCGGGAGGGAAGGCGTGTGAACCTCGTAAAACGTATCTTGTTTTGGCTGCTTCTCGCCTGTGCGCTTGCTGTCTTTCTCTCCCCGCTGCTGCTCGACTTCATCACCTCTCTGAAAACAGAAGGCGACATCGCCTCGTTTCCGCCAAAGTGGGCATTTGTGCCGACGTTCGAGCATTATCAGTCCGTTTTTTCCAGCTCCGGCTATCCATTTGGGCAATTTTTTCTGAACAGCTTCCTGATCGCGAGCATCGCCAGCGTTGCAACTGTTGCCATCTGCTTACCCGCTGCTTATGCCATGGTACGGTACGGCCTGGGTAGCAAGCGCTTCTTTTCTTTCATCGTCAGCCTGAAGCTGCTGCCGCCGATCGTTTTTGCCATTCCGTATTTTGCCATGTTTCAGTTCGTCGGGCTGCTCGATACGAAAACAGGGCTCATATGGGTTGCCGTCATCATGAACATCCCGTTGACACTACTATTGATGGTCGGCTTCATTCAGGAACTACCCAAAGAAATTGAAGAGGCAGCGGTCATGGATGGATGCTCACCCACTGCCATCTTGACCAAGATCGTCTTGCCTCTTATCGCACCAGGCGTGGCTGCGGCTGCGATTCTCACGTTTATTTTCACCTGGAACGAGTTTTTGTTCGTGCGCATCTTAAGCGATGTGAAAGCCATGACGACGACGGTCGGGTCCACGTTGTTCATCCAGGCTTATGGCATACGCTGGGGAGATATTGCCGCCGCGATCGCGCTCTCTGTGCTGCCGCCGCTTATCTTTACGTTTTTTGTCCAGCGCTATTTGGTGAAAGGATTGTCGATGGGTGCGGTGAAAGGATAGACACGCAAAAAAACGTTCGGGCTTTTTGTCCCGGACGTTTTTGGTGTTTTCACAGCTACGTTTTGCGAAAGGCTAGACACTGCCGAAATGGGGTACGTTATGGGCAGGCCTCACGATAACTCGATGCGGGGGGAAGCGTATGCAGCAAAAGACGAAATCCGGCACCTTTTTTCCGCGGTCTGCCAAAGACTCTGTTAGCGAAGATTGGTCACAGTCCGGCGCCGCTCAACCTCTGCGCCGCAAGGAAGGACATCTCGACAATCAGGCGAAACTCTTGCTTTTGGTTAACATTTTGTTCATCGCGGCGAGCACGCTATCCGGCGCTTTCGTCACCGTCTATTTGTGGAAAGTGAAAAGCCAGTTTGCCCCGATCGCGTGGTTCACCTTTGCCACCCATTTCGCTGGCGCACTGACCTTCTGGCTGGCTGGCGCATGGATCAAACGTGCAAACAAGATGAACGCCTTGCGCGTAGGCATGGCGGTCTCTGCTTTTTTTTATTTGCTCGTATTGCTGCTGGGTCAACATACCGTTCAGTACGCTGCATGGCTTGGTATCGTACAAGGACTTGCTTCCGGTTTTTTTTGGCTTGCCTTCAATGTTGTCTATTTTGAAATTACCGAGCGGGACAACCGCGACCGTTTCAATGGCTGGGCCGGCCTCCTAGCATCCGGTGCTGGCATGCTTGCGCCATGGATCTCCGGCTTGCTCATTGCGAAGCTGCCGGATAAAACCGGCTACACACTCATCTTCTCGCTTTCGCTCAGCTTGTTCATTGTCGGCGTGATCGTGAGCTTCTTTTTGAAAAAGCGGCAGACAGATGGCGACTATTCGTGGCAGTTCGCGTTCCGTACGCTCCGCCACAACCCGAACTGGCGCTTGGCCGCAGGCGCTTTGGCTGGACAAGGTCTACGGGAAGGCGTATTCGGCTTCATTATCAGCCTCTTGGTTTACATCTCAACGAAAAGCGAGCTGTCGCTCGGCAACTATTCGCTCGTGACTTCTGCTGTCGGGCTTGCCAGCTATTTTCTCATCGGCAAGCTGTTTAAGCCCACCTATCGGAAATGGAGCATGCTGGCGGGTGCTGTCGTGATGACTGGCGTCTTGCTCATCTTTTTTTGGCAAATCAGCTATACGACGCTGCTCGTATTCGGCATCGCCGTCGCCCTGACCTATCCGTTGTATTCGGTTCCCATCCTCTCCACCGTCTTCGACCTGATCGGGACGAATGCTGAGAGCGCCCAGCATCGGGTAGAGTATGTTGTGCTCCGAGAATTCGCGCTCGATGCCGGACGGATGGTCGGCGTTCTGCTGTTTCTTGTCGTCACATCGGTGAGCACGGATCCTGCGACGCTGAAATGGCTGATCCTTGGGATTGGCAGCGGTCCTTTGATCGCCTGGCTTTGCCTATCACGGCTGTTTTCCATCGTGCACAGCAAGCGGACGGAAGGGTAACGGCTACCTTTTCTGCTGTACTGAGCTACCGTTCACCAAAAAAATTCACTATAAGGAAACAAATGTTCTTCATGGGACTTCCCTTTTCCCGATATTTCCATTAATATGAGGGTATACTGAGTGAAAGGGTGTTAAGCCACATGAACAAAACTGAGCTAATCGCAAAAGTTGCTGAAACAGCAGAATTGACCAAGAAGGATGCTACGAAAGCAGTAGACGCTGTCCTTGATGCAATCGCTGATTCTTTGAAAGAAGGGGACAAGGTCTCCCTCATCGGCTTCGGTAACTTTGAAGTGCGTGAGCGCGCGGCTCGCAAAGGTCGCAATCCACAAACTGGCGAAGAAATCGAAATCGCTTCCAGCAAAATTCCTGCGTTTAAACCAGGAAAAGAATTGAAAGACGTTGTAAAACAATAGTCGATACATAGGAATAAGCGCCCGAGTGATGAAGTGACCCCAAAAAGTTAG
>NZ_RHHQ01000040.1 GCF_003710825.1 Brevibacillus fluminis
GCAAGCGCATGAATTGGGGCTGCTGACTGCGCCGTACGTGTTCGACGCTGAGCAGGCGCGCAAGATGGCAGAGGCTGGCGCCGACATTTTGGTGCCGCACGTCGGCTTGACCACTTCCGGTACGATCGGAGCGAAAACAGCGATGACCATCGATGAAGCGGCTGTGCTCGTTCAGGAGATGCACGACGCGGCGAAGGAAGTGAATCCGGATATTATCGTGCTCTGCCACGGCGGACCGATTGCCGATCCGGATGATGCCGCTTATGTGCTCGATAACACCAATGGCATCGTCGGATTCTTCGGCGCATCCAGCATGGAGCGGCTGCCGACAGAGGTTGCCATCACGGAAAATATGCGGAAATTCAAATCGATTTCACATGGAGGCGAATAACGTGAAGC
>NZ_RHHQ01000041.1 GCF_003710825.1 Brevibacillus fluminis
AACCGTTGCGTCTGCTCGCGTTTTACAATCCGGGAGGGGCGGAGAAAGGGCTGACCACCTTGCCGGATTTCAAGGAAGTGCCTGCTGGTGCGGTGCAGAAATACGAGCGCATATAAAGCGATTGGGAAACCCCGGGCGTCAGAGGCTGCCCCGGGGTTTTTTTGCTCGTACAGATAAGAATTTATAAAATTCTTATCCAGTATAAGGGCAACCGCGGCTACGCCAAAAAGCATGGCGTAACCAGGTTTTCTAAGCAGAATTCCGGCTGAAACGAAAAAGGAGTGGCACCCCTTTCTGTTGAAGGTGTTGTAACCACGATGAAGAAGGAGCGATACCAGACATGACGACAACGATTTTTACCAATGGCCGCATCTATACCCAAGACCCGGTGCATCCCTATGTGGAGGCCATCGTGGCACGGGATGGGCGGATCGTCGACCTCGGCTCGCACGC
>NZ_RHHQ01000043.1 GCF_003710825.1 Brevibacillus fluminis
GGGTGAGGATATTCCGCTGATCGCGCGGATTGCAGCGGTCGCCGATTCTTTCGATGCGATGACTTCCAATCGCGCCTATCGCATGGGCATGCCGTTTGATGTCGCTTGCAATGAAATCACCCGCCATGCAGGGTCGCAGTTTTGCCCGATAGTCGTGTATACATTCTTCCAATGCATCACCGAGGAAAGCTTTGAGCATGCCCACCGCCTCACGCGGGCAGATGAGCTTTTGATCGAACAGATCGAAGAAAACGAACAGCCAGACGGGGCCGCTTTGGTCACTCAAATGTAACACCGAAAGCTTACATAACGCGGAAGAACCAGCCCGACATCCTCATCGGCTGGTTCTTTGTTTTGCTTCGCGAAAATTGATTTGTTGCTTAGCTGGCAACGTCCCGCTTTGTGAACGTGATCCAGGCCATCGCCATAAATACGATGTAATAGGCGAGCAGCACAGCAATCGAGAATCCGATCGTCATGTCCGGGAGCAAAGGCGTCCCTTCCCAGTACATGGAGAGCGAGGTGTTGGCGAACAAGGAGTATTTCAGCCAGCTGTACTGCCCCAAAAACGTCTCGGTGATCGCGCTGCCCGTAAACTGAACGATCAGTCCCAAGCCGATCGCCAGCGCTTGATTGCGGAACAT
>NZ_RHHQ01000044.1 GCF_003710825.1 Brevibacillus fluminis
GGGCATCGTGCGGATTTTGCTGACGATCATGATGACGTCCGGCATGTACAATGCTTCCGGCGAGTACGCCATCCGCGTCGGCATTCCGTCCAAAAGCGGCGTGAGCGGAGGCATCATGGCCGTGGTCCCCGGTAAAATGGGAATCGGCGTGATTGGTCCAGCGATCGATGAAATTGGAAACAGTGTCGCAGGTGTGCAAATTTTGGAGACGTTGTCGAACGAATTTCGCTTGCATTTGTTTGCTTGATAACGAAGTGGAATGCCCTCCGGTATAGCTGCTGTTGGCTAATCGGGGGGCATTTTGTTAAATGGCGGCAGGTGGAGAGAACAAATGTAAAATTCAAAAAATTCTTGAATCAAAATATTGACATCGTGTCATATACATCGTACTCTTAGTGTAGTTCCGGAACGAATGGTTTGTGAATCATGAAATTCTTTGCAAGCGGTTGCGATGGCGCAATCGACAGACAGCCAGACCAACAGTAGAGAAGATGGCAAACGAAAAGAGATCGTCAGAATCGTAAATGACGGAATTTTTAGAAAAATTGCTTTCCAAAGACCGTTTGATGTGGGGGGAATGGAGTCAATGAAAAAAGCAAACAAGCAGCGGTTTTTCGGCGGTGTTCTCGCTGCCGTCCTCACTGCTGGGGCACTGTATGTGCCGTCTGAGGCTGTAAGCTTTGCTGCGGGCGTAGGGACCGGCGCCGATCCGGATACATATGTCGCGCCGCGTACTGGACTGAATGTGAATGCGCCCGCTGCACCCGAGCCATATCCGCAAGAGCCGAAAACACTGTTGCCGGGCGAGCCAGCGGAGCCAATCCCAGGTACCTGGGGCTACGATGTCAGAACCGGCGCATTTACGCATCCGGCCATGTCGCCGGATACGGGCGAGGGGCCACAGCCGTTCAATGGCAGTCTGCCTTATCTCGATATGAATCAATACAGCAAAAACATGAAGGTGGAAGCTTTTTATCCGTATGTGGCCGGTTGGGGACACAGCTGGCAAGCCACGTTCGATCTGAACGGGCATCGCTACCTGTACGACTATGAAAACGATATGTACAACGTATTCGATATCACCGACCCGAAAAAGGTTAAGCGTATCGACCACAAAGAATTCAATATCAAAGGGAGCGATGGCGGTCTGAACCAGTTCGGTCCGTTCAACGTCAAATACAACAAGACACTTGGCAAGCTGATTGCCGTGCAAGGCTATGAGACCCCGCGCTACGGCATTTTGGAAAATAAATATACGTCACCGGAGGAAGTCAAGGCGATCCGCGATCGAAAAATGCTGCGCGGCTTCCGTATTTATGAAGTAACAAGTCCGTTATGGACGGAATGGAAGGTGCTGTCCGAGACGCCGCTCGATAGCAAAGCCAAAGCGAAAGACCAGCCGCAGCAAGGCTCCGGATCCGTCGACGTTCCTGTCTATTGGGGCGACAAGTATTTGTTCGTTGCCGGTGCGCCGGATGACAGCTTTGCGAACAACGAATACAAGAGCTATTTGTACTCGAATGCGCAAATCGCCTATGACATTTCCGACCCAACCAAGCCGAAGCGGCTGTCTGTCTGGTGGGCACCTGGTCAGCGCAAAGGGGAGGAGGCGGACTACAACAAAAATCCGCGTGCCGGCAACAAGACGAGCTGGATGGGCGCACGCATGCCGCTGTTCATCCCGAAACCGGTCGAGCAGGGCGGTAAATACGGCTATGCAGCGATGGGTGGTCTCGGCTTCTACATCGTCGATATTTCCGACCCGGCCAACATGAAAACCATATCCCACCTCGAAATACCGATGAGCGTCAGCGGCACAGAGGGCGACAACATCGATGTGACCAAAGTGGAAACGACAGGCATGGTTTACTACAGCGGCTATCCGCTTGGCGAGGACTGCCACGAGCCGTATAAGCACATCTATGCAATCGACGTACGCGATCCGAAAAATCCGAAGATCGCCTACGCCCTGCCGCGCCCAACGCCGCCAGCAGAGGCGCCGTTCACCGACTATTGCCAGCGCCGTGGCAGCTTCGGACCGAAGCGCAGTGGCTATGCAGCCATCCAACCGGGCACGCCGAACCAGCAGTATATGCCATACACGTTCTACAATGCAGGCGTACAAATTTTTGACCTAAAGGATCCGAAAAAGCCGACGATTGCTGCATACTTTGTGCCGAAAATGTATGGGGAAATCCCGAATGAAGACGGCAAAACGACGCGTCCGAGCGAATCGTCCAATCCGGTGCACAGCATTTTCGTCGAATGGGACCGCAACCTGGTCTGGGCATTCTCCAATCACGGCATCTATGTGCTTTCGACGCCATTGCTAGGAGAACCGATCAGCGGTGTGCCGAAAAACAAGCTGTGATTTTTGCACAGAATTTACCCCCCGCCATTGATTGGTGGGGGGTATCGTCATTGGAACGGTTGAAAGGCAACCTTCCATATACCATCATCATCCTTGATCATTTTAAAACCCGACTTGGTTGCTGTATCCTCACCTGGTGCCTGCGCGCCAAGGGCGAATCGATTTTGTCAGCAGGTGAAGTGAAATCAATTCAGTTGATTTGATGCGGTTTTGCCGCGATTTTATGCTGAACGGTGAATCGGATTCGGTTCGAATACAGAACCAGCCAACAGAAAAGATGCAGGTTTTAGCGCAAATCGTTTTTGGTACAAAGTTTGCAAAGAAAACGAGGGTACAAACAAAAAAAGAGAGAGAACAAACAGGGGGATTGCATGCAGGAAATAAAATTCTGAATAATATTTATTTTTGAAAACCCGTATGTTATAACTAATGATGAAGTTGCAATTTCGTCGTAAAGAAAAAATGACGATTTAACTTCATCAAAAGCGAGGTGGGTTCATGGAGATCCTCACATTCGAGCAGCGGGTGAAAGAAAAGTTCAACGGACTCTCGGCAGGGCAGAAAAAAATCGCCGAGTACATGGTGCAAAATCTGGAGGAAGCGGCGCTCAGCAAGGCATTCCAAATCGGACAGAATGCTGGCGCAAGCGAGACGACAGTGATCCGTCTGGCCTACGCACTCGGCTTTAGCGGATTTTCGGAAATGCAGGAGAAGATTCAGCGCCATCTATTACTGCACAATCAAAACGCGTATCAGGCGAGCCAAGCGGAATATTCGGCTGATAGCGGACATGAGGCGAATCCGTTCGCGAAAGTCATCGAGAAAGAACGGGATCTGCTGGGGCAGATCTTGCATCAACTGGATGTTCAAAAGGTGTGGGATGTTGTCGATGCATTGATCAAAGCGAGCCAAATTATGATTGTAGGCGCGCGCACCTCGCATGCGGCGGCGTACTGGTTTTCGTACACGCTCAGCACGCTGCGGGAGAATGTGATTCTTTGTCCGCCTGCCAGCGATGTTTTCGAAAGATTTAGCGACCTAAAGCAGGACGCGGTGTTGTTCATCATCTCGTTTCCGCGCTATGCCCGAGAATCGCTGCAGCTTGCAGAATGCGCCAAACAGCGAGGAATCAAGCTGATCTCCGTCACGGACCGGATGCTCTCGCCGATCGGGCGCATCTCCGACATCACGCTCACGACGGAGGAAAACGTCGAGTCAGGGTGCAACTCCATCTCCTTGATCATCAGCCTCCTTGACTTGATCGTCATGGGGATCAACGAGCGAGACGCGGAAAGGATCAAAGCCCGTCAGCATGATTTGGAACAGCTTTATTCCGCCTATAACGTATTTGTCGAGTAAGC
>NZ_RHHQ01000045.1 GCF_003710825.1 Brevibacillus fluminis
GAAAATAACGATGCGAAGAGGTGTATCCTATGGCCCATTCTCCATTATCTACTCCACCTAAAACAAATTCGCCTTCACAGCAACACTTGCATCGGGGACTTCGCACAAGACATTTATCCATGATCGCCATCGGCGGGGCCATCGGCACAGGTCTCTTTCTGGCGAGCGGCGCCGCAATCAATCAGGCTGGACCAGGCGGGGCGCTCACAGCTTATATACTTAGCGGCTTGATGGTATTCTTCCTCATGACCAGCTTGGGGGAAATGGCCACCTTCATGCCGGTGACTGGCTCCTTTAGCACCTATGCCTCCAAATTCGTCGATCCGGCCCTCGGCTTCTCGCTCGGCTGGAATTATTGGTA
>NZ_RHHQ01000046.1 GCF_003710825.1 Brevibacillus fluminis
GTTTTTATTGAACATCATCTCGGTAAAAGGATACGGGGAGTCGGAATACTGGTTTGCGTTCATTAAAGTCGCAACGATCATCATCTTTTTGGTGGTAGGTGTGCTGATCATCATCGGGGTAATGGGCAGCGACCATGTCGGCTTTGCCAATTTCACGACGGGTGATGCGCCGTTTGCTGGCGGTTTCATGTCATTCCTCGGTGTATTTATGATTGCAGGCTTTGCGTTTCAGGGCACGGAGCTTGTCGGGATTACAGCGGGGGAGAGCGAGGATCCGAAAAAGAGCTTGCCGAA
>NZ_RHHQ01000047.1 GCF_003710825.1 Brevibacillus fluminis
AGCTGTTCAACAGCCCGGAAGATTTTTATACCAGATGGTCGACTGCCACGATGCTGCGGTTGATCCGGTTTTCCGGCTTGTTTATTTCTGTTTTGCTGACATCAAGCTACGTTTCCGTGCTCACTTATCACCCGGAGATGCTGCCGCCACAGCTTCTCCTCGTGCTGACGGAATCGAGAAGCAAGGTTCCGTTTCCGCCTGTCATTGAAGTCATGTTTATTGAAATCATCATCGAAATCTTGCGGGAAGCTGGGGCGCGCATGCCGAGTAAGATCGGTCAGACCATCGGTATCGTAGGCGGTATCG
>NZ_RHHQ01000048.1 GCF_003710825.1 Brevibacillus fluminis
TTTGCTCAGCAATGCGATTCGCGTCGTCCGGTACATTTTTATCCTTGGCGCAGGCTTGCTCGGGATGTATGGGCAAATGCTGGCGTTAGCTTTGTTGTTCGCCCACCTGCTGAACATGACATCACTGGGCTCGCCCTATATGACTCCGGTAATTCCAAGGGATTGGGGGGATCTTGCGAACAGCCTGTTCCGGGCGCCAATCGGTTTCATCCTTTCGCGGTCAGGCATGTCCAGGGCCAAAAAACAACTTTCCCGTCCGCTAGATGAGGAGTAAACACGATGGACAAAGGCGAATTTCCCAAATTGCAAAGCTATCACGTGATATTCCTTGTGCAAAACATTATGGCGGGGGAAGGGATTCTCGCCATGCCGCACACACT
>NZ_RHHQ01000005.1 GCF_003710825.1 Brevibacillus fluminis
GGGCAGCAGGAGCAACGGGTCCGACCGGTCCAGCAGGAGCAGCAGGAGCAACGGGTCCGACCGGTCCAGCAGGAGCAGCAGGAGCAACGGGCCCGACCGGCCCAGCGGGAGCAGCAGGAGCAACGGGCCCGACCGGCCCAACGGGAGTATTAAGCTTTGCTGATTTCTTTGCGTTGATGCCTCCAGATAATGCAGTACCGGTTGCTCCCGGTACAGCCGTAAGTTTTCCGCGAAATGGACCTACTAGTGCGACTACTATTACCCGTACCGGCCCAAGTACGTTTAATCTGGCTGCAATTGGTTTTTATCAGGTCTTGTTTCAAGTCAGCGTGTCTGAACCGGGCCAACTGGTTTTAACTCTTGATTCGGGAGCAGGAGCGGTTGAACTGCCCTATACGGTAGTTGGGCGAGCAACGGGTACTACGCAAATCGTAGAAATGGCTATTGTACAAACGACAGTCATCAACTCCATACTAACTGTACGAAATCCTGCTGGTAATCTAACGCCACTGACTATCACTCCTTTGGCTGGAGGACAACAATCTGTATCGGCACATCTTGTTATCACTCAAATCGCATAGAAGGAAACTCGAGCTAATCATGCAGTTGCCTGCTGCAATCAAGCCTGGATAGTTCATCCATGCGGAATGAACTAGTGGTAATCTGTTTAAAATATTGTTTTCACCGAACAATAAAGCAAGGGTTTACCAAGGAAAAAGTGCGGGCGACCTATCAATGGCTGATCGATACGACAGATGACGTCGATTTGCAGGATAGTCTAAAGTTTTTGCGCGAGCGGGAGATTATCCGCTCGCAGCGGTTCCGTGAGGCCGGGGAGATTTTGAAGGAGGAGCAGGGGAGATAGAAATTCTATTAGCGAACATAGAAAGGGGAGCCAAAGGGCTCTCTTTTTTGTTTGTGTTTACGCAATCGAAGCGCAGGGGTTATGGTGAACTGGTAGTTAGAAGGGAATAAAAAAAAGCAGCCAGCATTACTATAATGACAAAGGTTTTACAAACCTTAGTCAACGTATAGTTAGGCGGGCTCATAATTGTAATTCAATCCCTTAGAGAAAAGGATTTCCCATTAATTCTGATGTTGACTCGACGCGCCTTTCTTTCTCTTCTTTCATGCTCTCATTCCTCATATGTTTTAGATACGGATTTGCTTGAATAACGTGTGCAGTGGAATGATAGTCTTCCTCTTGATGTACAATCGTGAAGTAGAAAAAGAAGAGGATTTCAAGGATTGACCAATTCTTTAAAAGAAAAGTGTGTTCGACAAAGTTCATATTTTCCCTTTGTGAGAATTAGTGCTTCGGTGGCCGCAATTATTTACGCCAGAGCAGATGGAAGAGGCTGGATTGGGGGCGCATTATGCCAACCATGACAAGGCGCCGCAGAGGAAAAGGCGCGCGCGACCTATCAATGGCTGATCGATATGACGGATGATGGGCCCCCTTTTATTATTGATTCATCCTTTGTTTACGCAATCTTAACAAATATACATATTGATATAGCTATATGGCTATATTATTATTTTTGGTGTGAGGAGGGAGTTCTCAATATGGAATTTACGAAATTAGCGAATGCCTTAAAAGCACTTGGCGACCCGACGCGGCTAAAAATCATTGCTCTGTTGAACATGCGAGATTGGTGTGTTTGCGAGTTTGTTCCGATATTCGGTATATCTCAGCCATCCATTTCAAAACACATGAGTCGGTTGAAAAGTGAGAACCTGGTGACCGAGCAAAGAAAAGGACAATGGGTTGTTTATTCGCTGAATCGAAAACAGTTTGAGGAGATCGGATATTCACTTCATCATCTCCCGGATTTTTCAGATGACATAAGGAAGTTAGAGAGGCAAGGGCTGCTCGTGAAGTGTGAGTAGAAGGGAGTGTTCAATCATGAGTGAAAAAGTTGGGAAACGGTTATCTTTTCTCGATCGCTATTTGACGTTATGGATTTTCGTAGCAATGGCCGTTGGAATTGGGTTAGGATTTCTTTTTCCAAGTCTCGTTACTACGCTTGAAGGATATCAAACGGGGACCACATCGATTCCAATCGCAATCGGATTGGTTCTGATGATGTACCCGCCATTAGCAAAGGTACGATATGAGGAATTGGGAAGAGTATTTCGAGACGTGAAAATAGTAGGATTATCCCTCATTCAAAACTGGGTGATTGGCCCAATTCTTATGTTTGTTTTAGCAATCGTATTTCTTCAAGGATACCCAGAGTATATGGTAGGGCTAATCATGATTGGTTTGGCTCGCTGCATCGCAATGGTTATCGTGTGGAATGACCTCTGCAAAGGTGATAGTGAATACGCGGCTGGGCTGGTCGCATTCAATTCCATTTTCCAAGTGTTGTTTTACTCCATTTACACCTATGTGTTCATCACCGTTTTGCCTGGTTGGTTTGGGCTGCAAGGCATGGTGGTCGACATCGCTATATCAGAGGTTGCAAAGAGTGTGCTCATTTATTTGGGCATCCCGTTCCTTGCTGGGATGATTACCCGCTATTCGCTTGTGAAAATGAAAGGGCGCGATTGGTATGAAAAAGTGTTTCTCCCAAAAATTAGCCCGATCACGTTAGTAGCGCTCTTATTTACGATCATCGTAATGTTCTCGTTAAAAGGGGAAGTCATTGTAGCATTGCCGCTTGATGTGATTCGAATTGCCATTCCGTTGCTCATTTATTTTGTGGTCATGTTCTTGGTATCGTTTCTTATGGGGAAAAAAGCAGGAGCGAGCTATTCCGTCACTTCCACACTGGCATTTACGGCTGCAAGCAATAACTTTGAGTTAGCGATTGCAGTTGCGGTCGGAGTCTTCGGGATTCAGTCGGGAGCTGCTTTCGCGGCGGTTATTGGGCCATTAGTGGAGGTCCCGGTTATGATTGCTTTCGTGAACGTAGCCTTGTGGTTCCAAAGGAAGTACTTTCGAAAATCGGTCACGTAAAAGGGAGAATGAAACATGGAGAAGAAACCACTCGTTTATTTTCTTTGCACAGGTAACTCATGCAGAAGTCAAATTGCAGATGGATTCTTACGGGCTCTCGGATCGGACAAGTATGAAGTGAAGAGTGCCGGCCTTGAGGCGCACGGATTAAATCCACGTGCAATACAGGTCATGAAAGAAGCGGGAGTGGATATTAGCTCACATACATCAGATGTGATTGATGCCGAAATATTGAATCGCGCGGACTATGTCATTACACTCTGTGGTCATGCGGATGAGCATTGCCCGCTCATACCAAATAAAAACGTAGTGAAATGGCACTGGGGATTCGACGATCCAGCAAAGGCAACCGGGACCGAAGAAGAAATTATGGCGAGCTTCCGAAACGTTCGTGACTCCATTAAAACGAGAATTGAGGCCTTTCTAAAAAACGGCAAATAAATTCCATCAAAAAAATTTGATGTTTATAGTTGCAACTGGATAAAATAGGTGATACACTTCAATCATCAAAAAAAGTTGATGGAGGTGATCTCACCGTTGAATGAACTACCGATTGTCAACAATATCGATGACACGCTCGAAATGTACGAAGCAAAGTTTAAAGCCTTAGCGGATAAGAAAAGGTTACAGATCATGTACGAACTTACACAGCGCGGTAAGACATGCGTTTGTGACCTAGCAGAATCAATTGATATGGCTCAATCCAAATTGTCTTACCATCTGAAGATACTTTTAGATGCTAACCTCTTAAAAAAAGAAACCGAGGCAACGATGAATTACTATGAGCTAAATCATAAAGAGGTCAACCATCTGTTATCTGAGGAGCTTTGTTGTCTGTTCAGATCTGAAAACAATTGCTGCTAATTTTTTTTCGTTATTTCATCAATTTTTTTTGATATAAACATCAAAATAAATTGATATTAGGGGGCATTTTAATGAAATATGCACATGTAGGTCTTAATGTTACGAATCTGGAAAAGTCAGTTGAGTTTTACAGCAAGTTATTCGGAGCAGAACCTGTTAAGGTAAAGCAAGACTATGCAAAGTTCCTTCTTGAGAAACTAGGTTTAAACTTCACACTAAACCTTTGTGATGGGGTGAGTGGTAATCAAGTTGGGCATTTTGGAATTCAGGTTGAAAGTACGGATGAGGTTATCGCGCATAAAAACAGACTTGAACAAAATGGGATCCTATCCATGTACGACGAAATGAACACCACATGTTGCTATGCTCTTCAAGATAAATTCTGGATTCACGATCCAGACGGGAACGAGTGGGAGTTTTTCTATACAAAAGCAGATACGGATGTTCACGGTGAAAAAGATTCCGCATGCTGTGTACCTAATTCCAGTGAAGGTTTAAAAGAAAGCAAAGATTGCTGCACAAAATAAAAAAAGGGTGAAGTTTATGTATGACAATTTGTATGTTGAAGAATTTCGGATGAAGCAAAAACAAGAACGGTTAGAAAAACAGTTACGTCAATCGTGGATGTGGGCGTTTACAGTTGATCAAAGCGAAAAGCATGTTCAAGTATCGTCGACAATTAGTTGCCAGCCAACATGCTGCCCGGCAACGTAAGGAATTAGCTTACATTACTTGAGATCAGTTGGTTTTGTCGAATAATGTCTCATCCTTTCGTTTGTTGTAAAAAGTGGAATAGCATACTTACAGACAGCTGACTTCCCAATCAAAGGGGGTCAGCTTTTTTTGCATATTCATCCCTACTCGGAATTCTTACAAACCTCTCAGCGGATTGTTAGGAAACTATCATTCCCCTTTAAATCGATTCTCAGATCAAAACGATATCATCATTCATGTAAGACAAACAACACATCGCCAAGGAGGATGAAATAGATGATGAAGCTCGGATGGAAAATGAACGCAGCAGTGGCGGTACTGATGTGCAGTTCGCTATTGGTAGGGGGACAAGCACACGCAGCTACCTACAGTCATCACCACAGCCATCACAAACATCAAGCACTTGGGCATGCACAGTGGAGTAACTCCAACGGAAGTGGTACGGATTCGTTGCAGTCGTCAACATCAACACCAGATACGCAAACGCAGGCCGGTAACGATACAGCAGCATCGCAGGGCAGTAACGCGGGTGAACAGGTGATCAAAGCAGGGGAAAAATACATGGGGACGCCGTATCAATACGGCTCAAGCCGTTCTGATAAAAGCACAATGGACTGCTCGGAATTCGTGATGTGGGCATTCAAAGAAGGAGCTGGAATCGATTTAGGGCGCGGGGGCGCCAGGTCGGAATACAAAAAGGTGACTCCGATTTCGCGAAACGATTTGCAAGTGGGCGATCTGGTCTTTTTCTCCACACGAGCCACAATGAAATACAGCCCTGGCTCAATTAACCGAATTGGACATGTGGGCATTTACGCCGGTAACAACAAAGTACTTCACACGTATGGAAAAGGCGGCGTAACGTACAGCAACATGTCTAGCGGATGGTGGGACACACATTTCGTCGCGGCGGGTCGTGTTCTAAAATAACGCTTTAATCATTCATAGGAGAACCGTTGGCATTCAATACGCCAACGGTTTTCTTGTTCAGATAAGAATTTATAAAATTCTTATCCAGTATAAGTGCAACCGCGACTTAAGCCAAAAGCATGGCGTAGCCAGGTTTTCTAACGTAAATTAGGCAAGCTTTTACTGCAATGCTAGTACAACCAACCATCCTTTTCCAAAGCTTGTCGAATAGCATGAAGGAAGAGATCGGTAACATCGTCAAACAAACGGAATGAGGGATGTGTAGTGAATTTACAAGGGAGGCGACCGTACAGCAGAATCAGGGGAGTCTCGGTCATAGCGTCTACTAATCGGCCTCAATTTTTTAAAAATCTACTCAAAAATTATCGAAAGCAAAGTCTTGTCAAAAAAGAACTCATCATCATTCTCAACAACGATCGCATGAACCTTCGTACCTATCAGAGGATTGCGAGAAAGTATCAACATGTGTCGGTATACAAATTACCGCAACGGTACACGTTAGGGAGTTGTCTCAATTTCGGGATAACGAAAGCGAAATATGCCTATATCGCCAAGTTTGATGACGATGATTACTATGGACCTCGTTATTTGCAGTCTTCCCTTCGTACTTTTGCACGGACAAATGCACACGTCGTGGGGAAACGTTCGTACTTTTTGTATTTGAAAAAGAGAAAGCTTCTACTCATACGCTTTCCTTTTCAAGAAAATCGATATGTGCGGACGATTGCTGGGGGAACGATAATGGCCAAGCGAAGCGTCTTTACCGTCATTCGCTTCCCGCATCGATCATTAGGTGAAGATGTGGGATTCTATTCAAGATGCAGAGCAAAAGGCTTCCGAATTTTTTCTGCAGACCGATTTAATTATGTGATGGTTAGAAGAATAAATAGAAAGAGTCATACCTGGCAGATCAGCGATCGCCAAATATTATCGGGTTTTCATAAAAAGGTTGGCTACACGAAGCGATATAAGGCGGTTGCAAGAAGGTAATTGCGATCAAACACGACCCATCTATGTATAGATCCCCTTCATAGACGTGCTATTTTTGCTGTCTTTGATTAGGGATCTTTCTTTTGGGCAGGAGCGTTTTTTGTTTCTCCTTTCGCAAACGTGCACCCATGTTTCATCTAGATAACTATTAAACGGTTGATTACTGTCCTCGGTTAAGTGTTGACAATGATTCTCAATCGCTATACAATCGCATTTGTGAGTGATAATGGTTATTATTTTCAATATTGAGTATATAGACATAAGGGGAGACAAACATATGAAAAAAACCAAGTACATCGCAGCAATTGCCGTATCAATCGGACTTCTTACAGCGGGCTGTAGCGCAGGAGAGAAAAATACAGCAACTACTGCCAGCACTGACCAGAATCAAGCCCAATCCGCAAGTCAACAGCCTGCGCAGGAGCAGAAGAAAGAGCAGTCGCCGACCGATTACGCCAAGGAAGCGGAAGCGCTCGTCGCGGAATTGGAAAAAGGAAAAGACGGCGGTACTGTCGATTGGGACAAAGCGCAAAAGATGTACAGCGAGAATTTGAAAGCATTAGTTCAAGCGCGGGACAGCGAAAACGAAGGGCAAGTGAATGGCCAATTGGAAGCTGCCATGAATGCCGGCAAATCCGGTTCTTTGTCTGCAGGAGTTGTAGCGGAGCTGCATGAGAAACTCATGCAAAATATCGGCTTCTTGTCCATGCGTCATGATTTCAAGGAAGCGAATGAAAAATTTAACGATAAAGAGTCTGCCAAACACGAAGTGAACGAAGCCAAAGAATTTTATGATGGTTTGTTAAAAGGAATGGTTGAAAAGCGCGACGCCGCGTATAGCTCCCAAATGGGAAGTGCGATCGATAGCGGGTTCACCGAGATGACGAATGCGATCGATAAAGGGGACAACCTTTCTTTCAATCTGGGCAAACAGATCGTGGATAAAACATTGATGAAGGCGTTCTACTTTGCGTCTGGCGCAGAAAAAGGATATGGCTACAAGCTGGAAAACATGGTTAAGGAAGGAACGAAGGAGGATTTGAAGGCGGAACAGGCGGAAGCATGGGCGTTCTTCCAATCTCTCAAGGGCTATCTCATCGAAAGTGACAAAGCGTCTACCGAATTCATTAGCCAACAGTTTGACCTGAGCAATGATGTGAAAAACATTAAAGGCGACGCGATCAACCAGGCTTTTGTGCGTGCATTCGCAGCGACGGCAAAGGGCGAATATACGGAAACGATGGAAAACTGGGGCAAGGATAAAGCTGTGATCACTGCGCTTGAAGGCGCGCTGTTCATTGATGTGATCAACGCTGATTTGCCAAAAGCGCTCGGCGGTGAAGCACAGGCCAAGACATTGGTAGGGACTGCGCAAAAGCTGCTGGATGAAGTGAAGGCAGGCAACAAGGAGAAAGCGGTGGAACTGCATAAGCAAGTTCTGGCTGCTCTCGATAAAATAGCTGCGTACGGCAAATAAAACGGACAAAAACATGCGTGCCCAACCAAGGGTACGCATGTTTTTTTGGGGGCGAACAACCCAGAAGGCGCGGGAATGGTGGTAGATGAGGTGAAGCGGCGATCATGCAGGCAATCTCACCTATGGTGACTTAATCCTGCTCGACCTCCAACCGATAGCCAAGTCCTCTGATGGTCACGATGCGAAAGGATGATTCATGTGCAGAAAAACGTTCCCTGAGCCGTTTGATATGAACGTCAACGGTACGCTCGTCACCGGCAAAATCCATGCCCCATAATTGTTCAATAAGGCTATCCCGCGTGAACAACTGCCCCGCATTGCTTCCAAGCTTATACAGCAGCTCGAATTCCTTCAAAGGGATGGTAGTCGTTTTGCCGTCGCTGAAAACGACTCGATAGCTTTTGCGGTCCAATGTGATATCCCCAAGCTTTACGATGTTGGAGGTCGCGGTGCGGTACCTTTTGAACAAAGCCTTCACACGCAGTACCAGCTCTACAGGGTCAAAAGGCTTTACGACATAGTCATCGGTCCCCAGCTTAAAGCCTTTAATCCGGTCGGTAGATTCGCCTTTTGCTGTGATCATTAAGATCGGCATGTCGCCAAATTCACGGAGATTTTGGCAAAGCGCCCAGCCATCCATCTGTGGCATCATGATGTCGAGGATCACCATGTCCACATGATTGTTTTCTGCAAATTCGAGTGCATCGGCGCCATTCTCTTTTTCAATAATCTCGAACCCTTCATCCTCCAAGTACAGGCGTACCAGTTCCCGGATGTGTTCTTCATCGTCTACCACTAACACTTTCGGCATTTCTTTTCCTCCTCGAACGTGACTCCCGGAGACGATCAGAGCGCTGCCGATCAACTCCAGTAGATTCACGAATCTTTAGCCAAATTATAGCCCAATTTCGGCAACGCAATAAAACTCATTTTATTTCAACCACAAACGGAAATGCCCGTACGGTTCCGTTTTGTTTAAACTCGGCCCAAATTTTGTAGAGGCCTGGCTGTGCAAAGGTTGTTTGGAATACCGGTACCTTTTCATTCGCCGGATGGACATGAAGGAATCGCTGTGCATGCTCATCCAGAATGACGACGTGCCCCATCGCTCCCAAATAAGGGGTTAGCTTGGATTGGTCCAGGTCAAATGACAAGGTGGCGGGTTCATTGGCTCGCAAAGAGCTCATGGTGAGTTTGACGGTTTCCCCATCGACTTGCTGTACAAGCGTGCGGTCTGGCGTAAGCTCCTTGCCGGCAGCAGTTTGGATCGGATCGCCGACGATAAACGGAACCGGTGTCACATGGTACGCCATATCCTTTGGCTTGATATCGACAAACGCTTTGTAAAATCCATCAGGCAATCCATTTGTGATGCGAAACTCCCCATCGCCCATTTGTTCCGGGTGCAGGTGATAATACTTCTGCAGCCGGTCGTCGACGATAATAAAATGCAACAGCTTTTCATGATTCACTTCCAAATCGTGTACTGGTTTACCGGTCTTATCTTTTAGATAAATCTTGATGTCATCTTTTTGCGCTTTCACGTACACGTTCACTTCACTGTCTTCCCCGTGCTGTGAATTCTCTCCATGGCCTTGGCCGGTGCTGGCGGATTCATGTTGATGCTCGCCTGTTTCTGCGGCAGCGATTTTTGCCTCGGGGACGAGCTTGTCATAGAGTGTGAATCCGCCGATGACGACAGCCATGTACATAATAGCCGCGAATACCCATTTATTCATCATTTACCTCTCCTTGCCGGTTTGTTGATTCTTACTATACCCTCACTCTGTGAACGCAAAATGAACGGGGGTGGGGAGAACTAGTATTTTTGGCGAAGAAAAAGCCCACGTCATCGAGACGTGGACTTTCCTGGGAACGATTTACGAATAGTAATAGAAGTCATCGTACGTTTCTGTCATGGTGGCCGGTACGCTGTTCATTGGGGAAGCCTTTTTGTTCTGTTTTATTTGTTTGTAGTAGATGATATTTTTATACGTTCTCATCTCCGGCAGCTGTTTGAACCAATAGATAGCAGGGGCAAAGTTTGGCTCAATAATCCATATATGGCCTTCGGTGTCGATTCCTACATCAAATCCAATGATTTTCAATCCAGGATAGTAGAGCTCAAGCTGTCTGGAAGCCTCAAGGGAAATGCGTTCAAGTTCATTCATCAATTGGTCGACGGAAGACTGCCCGAGTGAGGATTTGTGTAAAACACTTTCAACGGGGCGGACGAATTCCTCCGGATTGGTTACGGCGTATCCTTTATAGGCTACCTTTGTAAGCATGCCTGTTACGATCCAGCGGCTGTGTTCGTTCAATTGGGTCATGATTCGGATATCAAAAAGCCGGTTATTTACTTTCGCGAAATAGAGGTACTGCTGGATGACATAGTCGCGTCCTTTGGTGATCCGTTTTACACCCTCATAACATTGTCTTGCATTTGCGTAATGCCATTTCCGGTGTCTCATTTGAACGACGTAATGATCTGAGGAGAAAGAAGTGACGACAACAATACCCGCGCCCAATGCCCCTCCGTCCGGTTTTAAGACAACCTTCCGATATTTTTGTAGTAATGTATGAAACGATTGTTCTGAAAAGAGCATTGTCTCTGGTAAATATTCAACTAGATGAACGTTTGTCATCATTTGTTTATGCTTCTGCCATTTTCCCGTCCGTAACGTCTTCATTTACTCACCACCTTCATCATTGTTACCTGATCATTCCCTGATAACGTATGCGATGTCAAAGCGTTTGGATAAGCCAAATATCCAATAAAGAATAAAAAACGTAAGGTAGTGGACAAATGTTGATAGATACTAATCTATTTATGAGATTTTAGTGAATTCGCTTATATCAAAGGATTCTTGTGCTCATATACATGCAGTATAAATAAACCTTATGGACAAATGAAAGGGGATAATCAGAATGGCGAATAGTTTTGACGCTGCAACGCTCGCTGGCTTGATTGGCAAGGTTTTGCGGATTTATAAAGGCGGGCCTGAATCAAAGCTTGGGAAACTTGTCGGCATGAATGGAGACTACCTGTTGGTAGACACGGAAAACGAAGGGGTGATTTATTACAATATCCAGCATATCAAAAGTCTTGTCGAAGATTTGAAGGGAGCCCCTCGATTCCCGGATCGGCCCGCCGACTTTTATACGCGGTATCTGGCGCCTTTGAACCTGAATGCAGTATTAACAGGCATGAAGTATGAGGTTATCCGGGTGGATCGCGGTGGTCCTGAATCCCGTGTAGGCCGACTTGTGGCAATCGGAACCGATTACTTTGTCATTCTCACCAAAGAGGACGGCTTGCTGATCTACCAAACCCAACACGTAAGGAGCATCACCGAAGAGCCAAACCAAAACAGCAAGCCGCTGAACACGTACCCTGGCTTTGTGGAAGCAGCAACGTTAGCAGGAGTGTACACGAACCTGAACAATTACTGGATCAAAATCAATCGCGGCGGCCCCGAATCTGTGGAGGGTGTGTTAAGCGACAACAGTGCGGACCATATCGTGCTTGTGAAAAACAAAGAAATTTTCCGCATTGCGTCCGATCATATTCGTAATTTCAGCTACCAAGACCCCAGCCTCGCAACTCCAGATGAAGCAGAAGCTCAAGCCAATGGTGGTGGAGGCGGCGGGGGCAACAACGACGAAAAAAAAAAAGGGGTAACAACTAACCAAGGCTCGGGTGATGCTGACTCCGGAGAGAATGGGAACGGAAGAAGAAACGTCTGGAATCGAAAAAGAAGAAAGACAAATGCGAGAAGAAACAGGAAACGTTTCTGCAAAAAAGTCTGCCTGAAAAGAATGAAAACAATCAAAATTTGCTTCGGGAAAAGAAGGAAAACAACAAAAATTTGCTGCCGTAAGAGAATGAAAAGAACAAAAATTTGCTTCCGGAAGAGAATGAAAACAAACAAATTTTGCTTCCGGAACGTATCAAAATGCGGAAACCGCAAAGTGAAGTTTATTCAAGTATTGAGAAAAGCAGCGAAACGAATTGTTCGGTCGAGATGTAAATAATCGAAAAAAAACAAACAACTGCCGGAAACAGTGTGTTTGTCGCAAAGGGTTTCGTGGAATGTTCGCCGTTGGTTGAGTAACATCAAAAATTCGGGTAATTGCTTGCGGATGAAGAAGGCAGCCAAAAAATGACCATGAAAGATACAGACAAAGGCACGAACGAGGCATCTTCCTGAACGTTTGGCAGATTCAGTTCATATCAGGCGTAGAAACCCCCAGTAGCAGGGAGAGTGCCTCGTCGTGCCCGCCTGTGGCTGTTTTGAACCTTTCGCTAAAGGAGGTGCAATCAAGATTGACAGGAGTTGATCAGCTTCATCATAAACAAGTTGTGCTTGAGCTCTCTGGAAAACATCTCTTTAAAGGAATTTTAGTCGATTACGGCCTTGATGTGGTCGTCATCTATAATGGGAATGACTTTTTGTACATTCCGATTATGCAGATTCAGAACATGAAGGAAAATCCTTATCCCGATCCACAATTGTACTATCCTACCAACCTGCCGTTTGAAACGAATAAAGAGGGCATTTCATTGCGGAAAATGATCACAAACGCAAAGGGGATGTTTGTGAAGCTGTATGTTGTGGGGAATCAAACGCTCCATGGATACGTGATCAATGTGCTCAATGATTACTTTGTTTTCTATTCCCCTGTATATAAAAATATATTTGTATCCATCTACCACTTAAAATGGTTGATTCCCTATACGCAAAATACCACACCGTATTCACTAAAAAGCCAGCAGATCGCCTTCAATCCTTCCAGCGTCTCGGTTTCCCGTTCCTTTGAGGAACAACTAAAACGTCTGGAAGGGAACATCGTTGTATTCGATATTGGCGATAATCCTGCCAAGTCTGGTTTATTAAAAAAAGCTTCTGACAAAATGATTATTCTTGTAACAGGTGAAGGGGAAGAGATTAGCTGGAACGTACAGCATCTAAAAACGGTCCACACACCGTGATTCGAGATCTATCTTACGTCCCGCTCTGGAGAAAAAAGCCGGTATACTGAAAAATGGGGATTACCGGCTTCCAGATTTATTTTCGCTCCAAACATACATAGGCTTTACCTTGCCAACTTAGCGGAAACGGAAATTTCCATAATCAATGTAACAAATTTCCCCGTTACGCTTTAACCGTAAATTCTTGATGTTAGGCTCTCCGAAACGATTGAATACATCATAGGGGTAGATTCCTCTTCTACGAAAAAGGCTGTTTACATTGCTGAGCTTGCTCCGATAGGTGCTTGATTGCGGAAATTTATGATTGTACCGCTTCATAATGATCCAGGAAAAGTCATTTTGAAAATCTACGATTTTGCCCAAGTGGTTTCTCAGTGAAGATGGGGACGACTGATAAATCATTACTTCTTTTTTGTTGCACATTCTACCGTATTTTGACTTCGCAACTTTCAGTACATAGCCGTAACCCAAATTATAGACGTCACGATACACACCTTGCCCGATCGTTTTGTGCGAGGACATATTTTTTCTGGCACCTCCAAAATACGCTTTCTACTCTCAGACTATTCGCTAGGTACAGCCATGTCCCCCTATCAAATGCTTATTTTTGGAGGCAGATGCGAATTTGGGTCTCGTCGAGTAAGCGCAGCGTGACTTTACAATGATCTACAAATGGGTCTTTCTTTCATAGACGATCGTTGCTCGTATCATCGTTACCGTTGTCTCTGCCCGGTTGGCAATGGTGATTTTGTACATCGTACTCATGTTGCTAAAGATTAGCAAATCACCTTCTTGCAGCTTTACTTCGTGCTTGTCATCGCGTGTGATCGTGATGGTGCCGTCCAAGCAGTAGAACGCTTCATCGACACGGAGCTCTGGATGCTCCCGATTGCCAACCGTTTCAAGGTGCACCCCGGTTTTGATCTGACTTGCCGTAAGTGCTCCTCTGCATCCCACTGCCAGCATCAGATTGAAGTCCCTCACCTTGCCTTTGCTTCGCGTGGTCCATCCGCCGTTGAAGCTGTCTTGTTGAAAAGGCTGTAACGCGATCCGGTGATGCCCTTCGTGCTCAATCAGCAATTCTCCTTCAAGGACCATCAGATGCCGCCAAAAGCCGGGGAGATGGGTGAACACCGATTCTTCCGCCTCTACTTTAGCCGTACTTAATCGCCAAAGGAAATCGCGTCTGCTGTAATCGGCATCTTTCGGAAAAATGGCAAGCTGGGTGGTTAAGCCACCCGACCATTGGGTAGTAGGCTGGTCCTGTTTTCTGCAGATGGTGATCGAATCGTTCATAAGGTAATCCTCCTCGCATGCTAGTTACCTCCATTGTACGAGCGGGTGGCGCCTTTTTATCTGGAGGAATCGGCGAAAAGCAAGCACGATATTGCGAAAGCGAACTAGCTGCATGGCAAAAAGGCGGCTCGGCCTTGGGCCAAACCGCCTTTTTGCGTTATCGTTTCTTCCTTTACTTGGCTTTTACATTTACGAAGATCGGGTTGGAGTAGAACCACAGATCGGCATAGTTTCGCTTGTTGATTTCGGTAAAGCGGGTTTCGTTGTCCGCGATGTCGGTTTTCAGATCGATCAGCGGCTCGCCTTCGCTTGTCTCCCCGGGAACGTTCAACTCCAAATTGGTGCCGCGCAGTCGGAAATACTGGTTTTTGTTCACTTTCGTCGTATACGTGATCACATGGTAACCGTCCCGATCGGTTTTCCAATCTTTGCTCGTGAAGCGCTTCACTACTTTTGTCGTATTGTTGGTGTTTTTGTTGTAGGCGTCTGTACCAGGCTCGGCTTTACCGGTGACTTCTCCGGCAATCAGGTCGACGTGATCGACGGTGACGGGATCCCCGTTATTGTTCTTTTTCGGGCTTTTGAACCGGATCGTCATTTGAACGGTCTGTCCTTTTTTCGCTTTCAGCTCTTCGCCCATTTCGGCTTTGCTGCTTCCGGAGGAAACGTGAAAATCAAGCGCGTTGATCAAATCGCCGAAAACCGAGAACGATTTACCCGAACGCATGCCGTCAAGGACCGCCTGCATGGTTGAGCCTTTGACCCATGTATAGTTTTTGGAATACTCACCCGGCCAGTAGCCGCTCGAGTAGAGGCGGTTATCGCTGATTTCGAAATGGGAGTCGGAATTGGCGAACGTCCAGAATTTGCGCCCCTCGCCCAGAAGAGCATCCCAGGTGCCGCCGACTTTCGCGAGCATGTAATCGGCGCCGCCGTATGTCCGGTTTTCCGGCGTGGTCAAATTCAAGCCGCCGCGGTCAGGTTCCATTTGGTTACCAGGCATGCCCTCAAAGCCAAATACGACATCGGGAGCGATATTATTGAAGTCGCGGAAATCGGCAATGGTGTACACTTGTTTGCGCGAAGGATGGTTTAAGATGGCGTAGCTTGTTTTTTTGTAGTTGTTCTCCAGCCAGGCTAGCGCTGTGCGCGCGTCTTTGGATGTCGTATAGGCTCGTTCATCTTTTGCGTTCCACGCGGCTACTTGCGCTGGATCGAACAGCTTTTCGTCACGATTGGTAAACAAGTATTCGAATTGGTTGGCGGCTTGCAGGCTGTCCTTTGAGCCTGCCCGTTTCCCCACGATCCCGATTCCGACATGCTCGTAGGTAGGCATGTCCCATTCAAATCCCGAGAATATGATTTTATTGCGGTAGTTGCCTTCATTTTGTAGCTGTTTGATTTTCGGTGCTTGGTATTGGGCGATTCCTTGCGACAGCGGAATGGGGCCGCCTGGAATGGGATTTCCTTCATCATCCCGGCTGGACATGCGCAAATGGTCGGAAAGCGCGATCCAATCCATCCCGTACTTGGTAAACGCATGGTCGAGGACGCTTTGTAACGACTGCTGCGCATCGTCGGACTGATAGGTATGGGCGTGATATTCTCCAATCATCCACCGGCCGCGCGACTCGGTATGGCTATTGCCTTCCGAATCTTTCGCCGCCACAGGCAGACCTTGGGAAAGGACGGTCAGGCTGAGGGCCAAAAACGTAACTGATTTGACTTTGTTGAACACGCTATCGATACCTCCGAAGAATGTGAATTTTGACATGCTTTAGCGTACGAGATAAATATAAAGGGAGTATGGGCGGAAGGTATCGTTTTGGTTAATGTGCTCGTGAGGAAGGGGAAACCATGCATGTTTTTGATCGGAGAAATCGCCAGGCTGTTCCAAATAGATATTCGCACGCTGCGTTATTACGATGAGATCGGCTTGTTCAAACCGGCTCATGTGGATGAGCATTCGGGCTACCGGTACTACTCGATTGAGCAATTCGAGCAGCTCAATACGATCTTGTATCTCAAGGCGCTTGCGATTCCGTTGAAGCTTGTGAAGCAGTTTTTGGAAAACCGCGACGTTGATCGTATGCTGCATCTCTTGGAGGAGCAGCAGCGAGAAACGGAGAAGCGGATCAACGACTTCAAGCAGATTCAGAAAAAGATCACGAGCCGTATCGCCCAAATCGCAGATGCGACTAAGGGGCGGGAGCTGGGCAAGATCCGGGAGGTCGAGCTGCCCGAGCGGACAATTGTGCGGTTGAAGCAAAACATCCATAAAACGGATAACATCGAAATGTCGATTCGGCTTTTGGAAAACAGCACGAACATGAAGGCGACGATCTTTTTGGGCAAAGTGGGATTGTCGATTTCACTTGATAACCTGCGGCATAGGACCTTTGATCAGTACGATTCGCTTTTCGTAATTGTTGAAAATGAAAGCTACCGCATGACGGAAGCAACCGAAAAGATATTGCCACAAGGCACTTATGCCACGATCCGGTTTACAGGGACTCATGCCGACGCCGCCCCTTATTATGAGAGGCTGCTGGATTACATGGAAGAAAAAGGATATTCCATCACAGATGACGCCATCGAAATTACGCTGATCGATTACGGGCTGACGAACGACCGATCCAAATTCGTGACCGAAATTCAGCTTTTGGCGAAATGACGGATTGACCCTCCAGCTGCTGGAGGGTTTATTCTTTCTCCAATACTTGTGTAGGAGGGAGTCGTCGTGATCGGGACGATTGTGAATGCTGGTTTGATCGTGGTCGGAAGTGTAATTGGCAGTGTCGTTAAAAAGGGGATGAAGGAATCGTATCAGGATATCCTGATGCAGGCGATGGGACTGGCCGTCACAGCACTGGGCATCTATTCGCTTGCGAAGCACATGCCGAACAGCCAGTATCCGGTATTGTTCATCGTGAGCCTCGCGCTAGGTGGAATCATCGGCGAGAAGCTCAACATGGAAGAACGGTTCAAAACGGTTGTTTCCCGGTTTTCAAAAGGGAATCTGGCAGAGGGGTTATCAACGGCGGTGCTATTGTTTTGTATCGGCACACTGTCCATTGTTGGACCCATTGAAAGCGCACTGAATGGCAATCAAACGTATTTGTTCACCAATGCAATCCTGGATTTGGTCACCTCCATTGTGCTGGCGGCAACGTTCGGCATCGGGATCGCCCTTTCCGCAATCGTCCTGTTTTGCTGGCAAGGATTTTTTTATGTGGCGGCCGGGGCAATTGCTGGCTGGATTACGCCAGCTCTCTTGACCGAAATTTCGATTGTCGGCGCAGCCTTGATCCTCAGCTCGGGATTGAGCATTCTCGGGATCAAAAAGTTCAAAACGATGAACCTGATTCCAGCGCTGCTTGTACCGGCACTCTTCATAGCGGTGAAGAGCATGATCGGAATGTGAAAAAACGAAACCCTCCTTTGGAACGATTCCGAAAGAGGGTTTTTGCCCTACAGCACGATTCTGTTTTCAAAGATGTTTTTCAGTGAAATGTGAGACTTGGAAGGGCCGAGCTGGACCAGTGCATCCTGGAATTCGGCAAGCTCTTCGACAGTGGCTGTTTGGACTTTGATCAAATAATTGTATTCTCCACTGATCCGAAACAGATCGGTCACTTCCTTGGCACCTTTGCAAAATTCAACGAACCGTTCGCATTGCTCCGTTTTTACCAGAATGAAAGTCGTTGTTCCTCTGTTCAATTCACGTAAATTTAGCGCCGTACCGTATTCCGCAATGATGTTCTTTTCTTCCAGTTTGATGATCCGTTCTTTCACGGAGGGCTGTGACATGGAGATTTCCTTGCTAATTTGGGAAATGGGCATGCGGGCATTGTGCTGGAGCAGCAGCAAGATTTTTTTATCGATGTCATCGAGTGGATCACTCATCGGGGCACCCTCCTTTTTGGCGGCTTTACTATCGAAGGCAGTTGGCCTCGGAAAACTTAGTTTCCTTAACCACATTACCATAAAGTCCTTATGTATTGCATGTGAATACAAGGTGTATCTGACTATAATGAAAGCAGCTAACCGATGAGGAGAGATGTGTGATGAGTGTAAAAGGCCTTGCCCATGTGGCCATCCAGGCGAAAGATTATCAGGCGACCATAGCGTTTTATACGCAAGTTCTCGGATTTACCGTCGGCCATCATTGGAGCTTGCCGTCTTTTCAGATTAAGGATGCCTCCATGCTCGTTTCGCTGGACAAACGAACCTGCATCGAGGTCTTTGATGACCAAGCTCTGATTCCCGCACAAGGAAAAAAAGCTTTGTCCGAAAGGGAGGTCGCTCACGGAGCGCTGCTTCATTTTGCCTTTTATGTCGATGATGTAGACGGCATGTATCAAAAATCGCTGGCGCACGGGGCGAGGGCTTGCGTGGAGCCGAACCAGCTGTCGCTCGGCGAACCGCCACTGGTTGTAAGCAATGCGCTGGTTTACAGTCCGAACGGAGAAGTAATTGAATTTCTTGAAGACGTTGATTTTGATCGGTCATCCATCCGATAGATAAATTGGAATATTATGTTACCTTGTCCAGCCCTCAACCGTCTTACGTTTTGATGCGTTACTGAGAAGAAGTTGTGGGAGGGACAAAATGAAACGAATCAGCCAAACCGTTCTGACGCTTACGGCGGCGTGCGTGCTGACCTCATCGCCTGCGTGGGCAGCCCAGCCGGAGCCGCCGGCGCCGATCAAAAAAGTGAAGCAGGATCAGGGCCATGAATTTTCCCAGGAGCTGCAGAAGTCACTCGACCGCCTTGCATCAGCCGTTCCGGTGTTAAAGGACCTGCGTATCGAGGATAAACGCTATGAGGAAAACGATCGGTACCGCTACCCGTTCCCAATCTGGGAAGTGACGTTGACCAGCGAGCCGGAAGCTCGCGGCAGCAAAGAGCGGGGGGCGGACGTTTCCGCTCGCGTCGAGCTGGATGCACAAACCGGCCGCGTCCTTTACTTCGATATCCGCCATCCGGATTGGGCTTCCGCCGAGTATCCCGATGAACAGATTGCCCGGGCAGCCGCGGATGGATTTCTCCAGTCATTTTTTGGTGCAGAGGCAAAGCAATGGAAGGCAACAGAGTCGCTTGGCAGAGGTAAAGCGGGAATGGGCGATGAAAAAGGCAACAAGCTCGAATGGGCGCGTTCTACCGTTCACTATCAAATGCTCATCAATGAAATTCCGCTGATCGGTGATTCGCTCTCTGTTTCTGTGGATGCAGCAGGGCACATCATTCGATACGAGGCTTTTTCCGTTGTTGATCAGGCCCAAGTAAAGTGGCCGGACCCGCAAAAAGTGATCGCAAAAGGGGAAGCGGCGAAACGGTTGCAGGACAAGCTGCAAACGGCGCTGATGTACTCGCTCGATTATCCGATCGCCAAAGAGCAGGATGGGAAGCCGACGGAACGAAAGCCGCTGTTGGTCTATGTCGCCAACCCCGATCTCTGGATCGATGCACTTACGGGCGAAGCGGTCGGAGACGAACAGGCCGCCCCAGAGGAAACCATCCCTGTAAAAGGAAAAGGGAAGGGAACGAACGTCAAAATCAGCTCACGGCAAGAGGCGGAAATCTGGATCAAGTCGCAGTTTGGCATCGATGTCAGCAAGGCGTCATTCGAATACGACGATCACAAGGAAAACATCAGTGAAGGATTGCAACAAATCAAATCGTACCACTGGTCCAACGAGTCGACGGAAGGAAAGCGGGCCTATTCGATGGTAAGCCTAATTACCGATGCGAAAAGCGATCGTCTGATCGATTTCAATCTCAATGTGCCGGACGAATCGGCTGCAACTAAAAGCATCGACGTGGCCGAAGCGAAGAAGAAAGCGATCGAGACGCTGCTGCCTTATCTCGACCCTGCGCTGGAGGAGCTCAAGCTGGTCATGGAGCCTGCGGATAAATGGATCCCGGAGTGGGTTGACAAAAGCAAGCTGAAACAAGAGGAGCAGCGTGAGTATTCCTTTTGGTTCCATGCCAAACGCAACGGTGTCGACGTGCCGGATGAATCCTATCAAGTCGGCGTAGACAAGCGGACGGGCGCCATCGTCGAGCTCTACCTCCATCCGTTAAACGGTGGTGTAGCGCTGCCCGATGCAACCAAAATCATCAGCGCTGCCGAGGCGAAGGAACATTTCAAGAAAGATTTGGATGTGCAGCTCGTGTATTACTGGGAGCAATACGATGGCCAACGGGCACCCGCACCGCAGTTGATTTATCAGCAAAAGTGGAAAACGGATTTTTATTTTATCGACGCCACCACTGGCAAGCCAGTACAAGTGACACAACCATAGGATCGACGTCCAGAGCGAAAAGACGATTTGCCCGAGCGGCAGGTCGTCTTTTTCTTTTGAACGAAAAAAGGCCGACATCTGTCGACCTTTCGTTTTTTTAGTGGAACACCTTGAATCGCTCGTCGAACGGCATGAATTCCTTTTCGCCCGGTGTGGCTGTCGGTTTACCGAAAGGCATTTGCGCAATCAGCTTCCACTCAGCGGGGAGGTTCCATGTCTTACGTACCTCGTCGTCAATCAGTGGATTGTAGTGCTGCAGAGATGCGCCCAATCCTTCCGCCTCAAGCGATGTCCAGATGACAAACTGGAGCATCCCTGACGATTGCTGCGACCAAGTCGGGAAGTTGTCCGCATAGGAGGCGAACTTCTCCTGCAGCCCTTTGATCACGGTCTGGTCTTCAAAATAGAGGACGGTGCCATAGCCGTTGCGGAATTGGGAATTGATCTTTTCCTCCGTCTTGGCGAATTGATCGGCCGAAACCATTTTCCGCAATGTTTCTTTCGTAATATCCCAGACTTTATCATGCTGGTCGCCAAGCAGAAGCACCACTCTCGCGCTTTGTGAGTTGAAGGCGGAGGGTGTATAAGCCACGGCATCCGCGACAACCTGTTTGATGCGCTCGTCTGAGATAGGGGAGCTTTTGCTGATTCCGTAATAGGTTCGGCGCTCTTTTACTGCTGTGTAGAAGTCTTTTGACAAATCGATCTCTCCTTAGCTGGGCCGTTTGGCAAAGTGTGGTACCGTGACCGGTGCAAACACACTCATTTTGTACCAAGCGAAAGGTTTTTACTCGCTGCGCGTAAGCTGACGATTGTGCGAATTGGGCACACAGAGAGCAGCGCATTCACGAAACGCAAAATGCTTGCAGCCGATGCATTTTTGTTGATCGAGCAGTGCCAGTGCGCTGGACAGCGCCTCACCGGTATGCGCAAAAAAACGTTCCTCGCCGATTTTGCACGCCAGTCCTGTCCGTTTCATCATGTCCCGTGGCTGCGGCTGTAGACCGGAAATAAGTACGATTCCGCCACGGCGCTGGAAATCGTTGACGACGCTTAAAAGATTGGCGGCGCCGGTCGTGTCCATGAAGGGCACCTTCCCCATCCGCAGGAGCAAAATGCCGGGATGCTGATGGAGCGTATCCAAAATCCGCTGCTCAAAGATGGATGCCGCCCCGAAAAACAAGGCTCCTTCCACCGTAAAGACGGCGATCTGCGGGCAATCGTGGCCGTCGCGGACCATATGGGGAAGCATTTTTTCATGGGTGACCGTAGGGTCGGGCAGAACCTTCGCCACGGTCAACAGATCGCTCATCCGTTTGACGAACAAGATGACGGCAAGTACCATCCCAACCTCCACGGCTGTGGTCAAGTCAGTTAAAACCGTTAGCGAGAACGTGAGTAAAAGCACCCCTGAGTCGCTCGTCCGCGTTTTCAGCACATGGGCGAATTCCTTGCGCTCGCTCATGTTCCAGGCGACTACCATTAAAATCGGCGCCATGCTGGCCAGCGGGATCGCTGAGGCGAGCGGGGCGCAAAGTAGGAGGACGAAAAGGACGACCAGACTGTGGACCATGCCGGACACAGGGCTCGCAGCTCCCGTCTTGATGTTGGTGGCTGTGCGGGCGATAGCACCTGTGGCGGGGATGCCGCCGAACAGCGGGGCAACGATATTGGCGATGCCTTGCCCGATGAGCTCGCGATTGCTATGGTGCCGCGTTCCGGTCATACCATCGGCGACGACAGCGGAGAGCAGCGATTCGATCCCGCCCAAGAGCGCGATGACAATCGCCGGATGGATCATCAACTTGATTTGTTCGAATGTGACGGAAGGGAAGTGGAAAGCGGGCAAAGAGCTGGAGATCGCTCCATAGGTTGAGCCGATCGTAGCCACTTTTCCGTCAAAAAACCAGGCGGCGATCAAGCTGGACAGCACCAGGCCGACCAAGGAGCCAGGAACCTTCGGCATGTATTTGGGCGTAAGCAGAATCGCGGCCAGGCAAATGAGAGCTGTCGCGACGCTGTACGGATTCGTTGCAGCAAGATGGGTGCCGATCTCGCCCATGTTGGAGAGAAAGTCCTCATGCTTTGGCAAGTGTGACAGTCCCAAAAAGTTGGCGATTTGCCCGGTGAAGATAATAACGGCAATACCTGCGGTGAAGCCGATCGTGACAGGGCGAGGAATGAATTTGATGAGGGCTCCGAGCCGAAACACTCCCATCAGCACCAACAGTACTCCGGCCAAGAGACCGGCAACCAGCAGGTTTTCATAGCCGTATTGCGCCACGATAGCGAACAGGATTGGAACGAAGGCACCGGTCGGGCCGCCAATTTGGAACCGCGAGCCGCCAAAGAGCGAAATCAGAAAGCCGGCGACGATGGTCGTGTAGATGCCGTACTGCGGACTGACGCCAGAGGCAATGGCAAAAGCCATTCCCAAAGGAATGGCAATAACTCCGACAATCAATCCAGATGTGAGATCACGGCGAAAAAAAGCAGCGTTGTATCCAGCGAATCGTTCCCACAGCTTCATTTCTAACCCTTCTTTTTCTTTGTATATTTGATTATTTGAATATATAGGGAATATACATCCGCTACTTCTGTCTGTCAATGAACAATTATAGGTGCTTGGACTGTAGCAACACCGCGCAAACAAAAAAAGAGGACGTTTTCAGTGTGAAAGGTCCTGTGGTGTGTAGATAGGAATTGCTTTGAATTCCTATCCGTTTTTCGTGTTGTAGGCTGGTATGATTCAATCGCGTTCGTTACGGATATTTTCCAAAAGGGAGATGGCGTCTACCAAGTGGTTGTCAAAAATCTGTTTCGCCACGCCGAGCAGGTCTTTGATCAGGGGATCGCGGAGGGAGTAGATGACGGAAGTGCCTTCCTTTGTTCCGTTCACCACGTTTTTGTTGCGGAGGACGGCTAACTGTTGGGAGACGGCAGAGCCCTCGGTACCCAAAATCGCCTGCAGCTCATTCACGTTCCGGTCGCCTTCGGACAATACTTCAAGGATCCGAATCCGCATGGGATGAGCTAATGCTTTGAAAAATTCAGCCTTAAACTGTTGGATTTCACGATTCATTTATCTAATCCCCTTAAAATATGAAGATTTGACTATACAAATAGGATACCACATGGGGGAGGTGAGTTGTAAAATAGTCTGAAGTTGTTATTCTATTATTATATTCAAATAATCAAATATTCATTAATGACTGCGCAGGGGGAGGATGGGGTGCATGCAGACAGGGATTGAGCGTTTCGTTCCCTCCGTAGGTGGAGAAGCCGATTCTGAAGACAACAAAACGTATCCGTACCGCACAACAAAACAAGAAGTCATCGAGATGGGCTTAAAATATCTCGCCGGGGTCGGTACGGATGCGATTTGCCGGGTGTGTATCGCCCATGGCGGCTCGTGCTGTGAAGGCTGCGAGTTTTTGCGCAACGGGGTCGGCTGCCAGCTGCGGAATACGAGCTGTACAGGATGGCTGTGCGGGTTTTTCAAATTCCTTTTTTACGAGATGGGCTTGATTCGGGAGTGGGTTGCCTTCTGGGATCAGGTTCCAGGACGCGACTTCCGCTTTGATTACACACCCTCCCGTTTTCATGTAGAGCTATGGTTGAAGACGCCGAGCATCCGGGTGGTCGCGGAGGCGTTTGCGGACGATTTGCTGGCGCACAAAGATGACAGTCAGCCGTATTGGCTGATCGAGTTCAAGGAAACGTTGGACCAGCATATCGATGAAATCCTCGATTTTGAGGACGAGATGGTAACGCAGACGGTAGAGAAAAAGCTCGCTTACATGACGAGGGATTTCAAACGGTATCATGCGGCCAAAGCGACAATGTGAGTGAGGGGGAGCTTAAGGCAAGGGAGCTGTGAAGCTCTCTTGTTTCATTTTACCGCGACTCCACCAAAAAGGATGGCGTAGCCACGTTTTTTAAACACAAACGTGCACGAAAAATTGTTGCTATATAAAACTAATTACAGTAAAAGAAAATAATTCTTTACAAAAATACAGTATATGAATAATATTATTTCATGATACAAAAATCAGAAAATGGTTTTAATTCTGACAGGGGGTACAGGTCCTGGATCGCATCTATGAAAAAATACGAATGCTGCGCACACAGCAAAACATGACCTTAAAGGAGCTCAGCAATCTGTCGGGCTTGTCGACAAGCTTCTTGTCGCAAGTGGAACGGGGCAACAGTTCGCTAGCCATTACATCGCTGCAAAAAATAGCGGAAGTGCTGAACGTTCCGATTACCACGTTTTTTGAGGAGCAAGCAAACGAGCAGTATTTCGTGCCTGAAAGTGACCGTAAGCAATTTCAGATCGCCGGGTCAGGCTCGATTTATGTGAGATTAGGTGGTGAATTTACGGGGAGGGCGCTGGAGCCGCTGCATGTTACGCTGCTGCCGCGACAAAAGCAAAATTATGTGTTCAACCATCCAGGCGAGGAGTTTTATTATGTGCTGGCGGGCGAATTGATCCTGACGGTTGACGGAACCGAGTATCATTTGGCCAAAGGCGACTCGATCCACTTTCCTTCCACGCTGGACCATATGTTGTACAATCCGACGGAAGAGGACACACAAGTGATCAGTGTGCTTACGCCAGTCATTTTTAAGCCGACGAATGAATCGATACGAAATGAACCGATATCGCAGAAAAAATAACTGAAATTTCTGTTTATTATGACTGCGTAAAAAATGCCGTAGGAAAGGAGCTTTACCATGATTGTGAAACGTGTGCATGAAGTTCAACCGGACAATCGCCAAGACGACGCAACGCTTAAGACGCTGTTCCACAAAGGAATCATCGACGGAGGAAAGGTCACATTCGGTACGGTGGTGATCCCGCCCAAAGCACGTGTTCCACTGACCGGGGAGGGGGCGCATGAACAGGATGAGTATTCCTACATCATCCGCGGTTCCATCCAAACAGGCAGCGGGGGTAAGGAATATACGGTTTCGGCGGGTGAGGCAACGCTGATCCCGGCCGGCGAGCAGCACTGGGCATACAACGCTGGGGAAGAAGACTGCGAGATCGTCTGGATGCTCGTCGATCGTTAATGACGCATGGTGCTTGCGGCGAAGAGCCGTAGCGATAGAAGAAATAATAAGGGGGACATTTCATGAAAAAGGTGCTGAAAATCCTTGGAACGACAGCGCTTCTGGCGAGCTTGGCGCTGGCCGGATGCAGTCAGCCGCAGGCGACCGACAAGCCTGCCGAGCAGGCCAAACCGGAAGGGCAAAAAGCAGCAGCTGACGGGAAAGCTTTTTTGCGGGCGAATCTGAAGACAGAGCCTGTCTCGCTCGATCCGCCGAAGGCGTACGATCCGGTTGCCTTCGAAGTGCTGTACAACGTGCTGGAAGGCTTGGTGAGACTGGATGAAAATCATGTGCCGCAGCCGGCGATGGCAGAGAAATGGGACATTAGCGACGGCGGCAAAACGTACACGTTCAAGCTGCGCGACAGCAAATGGTCGAATGGCGATCCGGTGACTGCGAAAGACTTTGAAGTCGCCTGGAAGCGCATGGTTGATCCGAAGAATGGCTTTCCAGCAGCTTTCCTCGCATTCGTGATCGATGGCGCAGAAAAATTCAACAAAGGCGAAGGCACGGCAGACGATGTGAAAGTGAAAGCGCTGGATGACAAAACGCTGCAAGTGACGCTGAAAGCGCCAACCGGCTACTTCCTCAGCCTCGTAGCGACCCCGGTGTTCTACCCGGTGAACAAAAAGAATGTGGAAGCCAATCCAAACTGGTCGGCGGAAGCGGCGACCATTGTCTCCAACGGCCCGTTCACATTGACGGAATGGACGCACGACCAATCGGTCAAAGCGGTGAAAAATGAAAACTATTGGGATAAAGACAAAGTGAAGCTGGCGGGCATCAACTGGGTGATGGTCAATGATGAAAACACGCAATTCCAGATGTTCCAATCGGGCGAGCTGGATAACATCGAGTCGGTTCCGAAAGATGTGAAAGGGAAGCTGCTCGATTCGGGCGAAGCCAAAATCGCACCGGAAGCGGCAACCAGCTTCTATCGGTTGAACACAGTGATGCCGCCGTTCACGAACAAAAATGTGCGCAAAGCGTTCGCACTGGCAGTTAACCGCCAATTGCTGATCGACAAGGTGATACAAGGCAGACAGGTGCCGGCGATGGGCATCGTGCCGATCGGCTTCCCGCAGCCGGACGGGAAAGACTTCCGCGCGGCAGGAGGCGACTTCTTCAAGGACAATGATGTAGAGCAGGCAAAAGCCTTGCTGGCTCAAGGTATGAAGGAAGAGGGCTGGACGACGCTCCCGGATGTGACACTCACGTATGACACAAATGATTTGAACAAGACCGTCGCACAGGTGCTGCAAGAAATGTTCAAGAAAAACCTGGGCGTAGAGGTGAAGCTGGAGAGCAAGGAATGGAAGGTATTTTTGGCGGAACAGCGCGCAAGCAAGCATCAAGTGTCGCTCTCGACGTACTACGCTGATTATGCGGATCCGCTGAACTTCATTGAGATTTTCCAAACCGGCCATCCAGGTAACCGCATCAATTACAGCAACAAGGCATACGACCAGCTGATCCAGCAGGCAAGCGTGGAGCCGGACGAGTCGAAGCGTTTTACGCTGATGCATGAAGCGGAGAAGATGTTCTTCGACGACATGCCGGTTCTGCCGCTCTACTACAGCACCAAAGTATACATGGAGCAGCCGAATGTCAAAGGCATCCTGCGTCATCCGGCAGCACTGATGGATTACAAGTCGGTCGAAATCGCACCGAAATAATGTTGGAAAGGGGAAGGGCGTAAATCCGTCCCCTTGCCTTTTCCTAAACCCGGACGGACCCGCATAGAGGAGGGATACCTGTGTCCCGTTATTTGATAAAACGCTTCCTGATGGTGCTTTTGACGCTTTGGATCATCGTGACGCTGACGTTTGCCTTGATGCATCTGATTCCAGGCGATCCGTTCGCGGCCGAATCCGGAAAGCTACCTAAGCAGGTGCTGGAAAATTTGCGCGCCAAGTACCATTTGAATGAGCCGTTGCCGGTACAATATGTACTTTACTTAAAAAATCTCGTGTCGCTTGATCTAGGTATGTCGATCAAGTCGGACACGCGCAGCGTCAACAGCATGATCGCGGACGGGGTTTCCGCTTCAGCGGTACTCGGGGCGCAGGCACTGGCGATTTCGCTAATGCTTGGGATCTTCTTCGGCATTGTGGCAGCGCTCAACCGCAGCCGAGGCCTTGATTATTTGATGATGGCGCTGGCCATCATCGGGATTTCGGTACCGAGCTTTTTGATGTCGCCGCTTTTGATCAACACGTTTGCGATCAAATGGGCGATTTTCCCCGTCGCCACGTGGGGGACATGGATGCACACGGTGCTGCCCTCGGTCGCGCTGGCGTTCGGTCCGCTTGCCGTGATCACGCGCTATATGCGCACAAGCATGATTGACGTGTTGAACCAAAACTATATCCGCACCGCGGAGGCGAAAGGGCTGCCGACCGCGCTTATCGTCATTCGGCACGGCATCCGCAACGCAATCATGCCGGTGATTACGTTCCTTGGTCCATTGATGGCAGCCTTGATCACTGGCTCCTTCGTCGTGGAAAAGATTTTCGCTATTCCCGGCATTGGCAAGTATTTTGTGGACAGCATTTTTAACCGGGATTATCCGGTCATTCTGGGCACGACCATTTTTTACAGCGCCGTGCTGGTGTTTACCATCTTGCTGATCGATATCGCCTACACGCTGATCGATCCACGCATCAAGCTGAACAACAAGGAGGGGTGAGAAGATGAACGCGCAGACGAATACGGATGATCTGTTCCGGCCGCTGGTCAGGAAGGAAAAACAGGCGGCAGCGCAACGCCCCAGCCTTTCGTACATTCAGGAAGTGATGCGCAAGCTGGTGAAAAATAAGCTGGCGCTTGTCGGATTGGTGTTCATTTTGCTGATTTTCGCTATGGCGATCATCGGCCCCTCGCTTACGTCCTACAGCTTTGCCGACCAAAGCTTGTTGGATGGCAACATGTCCCCTTCCGCCGAGCATTGGTTCGGAACGGACGATCTCGGGCGCGATATGTTTGCCCGCACCTGGTCGGGGGCGCGGATTTCGCTGACCATCGGGGTCGTGGCGGCGCTCATCGATCTGGCCATCGGCGTTACGGTAGGCGGAATCGCAGGTTACATGGCGGGGCGCGGCAAGCGCGGCGAGCGAATCGATAACATCATCATGCGTGTTATCGAGGTGCTACACGGCCTGCCGTACTTGTTGGTCGTCATCCTGCTCATGGTGGTGATGGAGCCGGGGATCACAACGATTATCACCGCGTTGACTGTGACGGGGTGGATCGGCATGGCACGACTGGTACGCGGCCAAATTTTGCAATTGCGCAATAGCGAATACATTTTGGCCGCACAGGTGCTCGGGGCTTCATTTGGCCGCATTCTTTGGCGCCATCTGATCCCTAACACGATCGGCATCATCATTGTGAACTTGACTTTCACGATCCCATCGGCGATTTTTGCCGAATCGTTTCTCAGTTTTTTGGGCCTTGGGGTGCAGGCGCCGATCGCCAGTTGGGGGACGATGACCAACGATGCGCTTGGTGTCATTTTAACTGGCGACTGGTGGCGCCTTTTTTTCCCGGGGTTAATGATATCGCTGACGATGTTTGCTTTTAACGTGTTCGGGGACGGTCTGCAGGATGCTCTCGATCCGCGTCTGCGCGAGTAGGAGGAGATGACATGGAGCATTTGCTGGATGTGCGCAATCTGAAGGTTCACTTCAAGACATATGGCGGTGAGGTGCAGGCGGTCCGCGGCGTCACCTTCCATGTGGACGCAGGGGAAACAGTAGCGGTCGTTGGTGAAAGCGGCTGCGGCAAAAGCGTGACGGCCCAGGCGATCATGGGACTGATTCCTTGTCCGCCGGGGCGGATCGCGGATGGGAGCATTTCGTTTCAAGGTGTTGAGATTACGAAACTTTCCAAGAAGGAGCTTCTGCAGCTGCGCGGTTCCGGGATCGGAATGATCTTCCAGGACCCGATGACGGCGCTCAATCCGACGATGAAGGTGGGATCGCAGCTGACTGAAGGGCTCGTCCACCATCAGGGTGTATCGCGGGAGCAGGCGCACCAACGGGCGGTCGAGCTGTTGCGGATGGTGGGCATTCCGGATGCGGAGAAGCGTGTGGAGCAATATCCGCACGAATTTTCCGGCGGCATGCGGCAGCGGGTAGTGATTGCCATCGCGCTCGCCTGCAATCCAAAGCTGGTGATCGCCGATGAGCCGACGACTGCGCTGGATGTCACGGTGCAGGCGCAGATTCTCGATCTGTTGAAGGAGCTGCAGGCGACTACTAATATGTCGATCATCATGATTACCCATGATCTCGGGGTGGTGGCCGAAATCGCTCATCGAGCGGTGGTGATGTACGCGGGAATCGTGGTGGAGTCTGGGCCGGTCAAGGCGATTTTTGCAGAGCCAAAGCATCCATATACGTGGGGGTTGCTCCGCTCAATGCCGCGGCTCGACAGCAACGAGAAGGAACCTTTGATTCCGATCAACGGGACTCCGCCCGATCTATTCCACCCGCCGCAGGGATGTCCGTTCGCGGACCGCTGTGATTACGCGATGGAAATATGCGAGCGGCAAATGCCGGCTCCCACATCGTTTGCGGATGGCCATCAGGCGGCGTGCTGGCTGCATGACTCTCGCGCACCACGGATCGAGGAGCTGATTGCAAGCGGGAGGCAGGCATAATGACAGAACCGTTAGTTGAAGTAAAAGAGTTGAAAAAGTATTTCACGCTTGGCACAGGCTTGACGCTAAAAGCAGTGGACGGGGTATCATTTTCCATCCGCAAAGGAGAAACGCTGGGCCTGGTCGGCGAAAGCGGCTGTGGCAAATCTACGCTGGGCAGGACGCTGATCCGCATCTACGAAAGCACGGAGGGTGAAGCCTTCTTCAAGGGGCAAAACATCGGCCGTCTGTCGCGTCAGGAAGTGAAGCGGTTTAATCGGGACGTGCAGATGATCTTTCAGGACCCGCATGCTAGTCTGAATCCCCGGATGAAAGTGGGGGACATCATCGCAGAAGGCTTGGAAATTCATCATTTGAGCAAAGCAGATCGGATGGGGCGGGTCATGGAGCTGCTGGAACAGGTAGGGCTGCGGCGTGAGCATGCGATGCGCTTTCCGCATGAGTTTTCCGGCGGACAGCGCCAACGCATCGGGATTGCTCGCGCGTTAGCGGTCGATCCCCAATTCATTATCGCGGATGAGCCTATTTCCGCGCTTGATGTGTCCATTCAGGCGCAGGTAGTGAACCTGTTGGAAGATTTGCAGGCGGATCGGGGGCTCACCTATCTGTTCATTGCACATGATCTTTCGATGGTGAAGCACATCTCCACGCGGATCGGTGTGATGTATTTGGGGAAGCTGGTCGAGCTGGCCAACAGCAATGAGCTTTACCGTGAGCCACTCCATCCGTACACGCAGGCGCTGCTTTCGTCTGTTCCCGTGCCTGATCCGACTGCTGTACGTGAACGGATCGTGCTGCAAGGAGATCCGCCAAGTCCCGCTGCATTGCCGAGCGGCTGCCGGTTCCGCACGCGCTGTGCGCACGTGAAGCCCGAATGCGCCGAGAGTGAGCCGATGTGGAAAGAAGCAGCGCCAGGCCGATGGGTCGCTTGTCACCTTTATTAAAAAACGTTGAGGTAGGTGTAAATGCATGAACGGTCGATTGCAGGAGCTATATTCCTTTTTGGAAAGCAATGAACTGGACGCAATGGTCATCACCCAGCCCAAACACATTTACTATTTGACGGGTTTTCTCAACGATCCGCATGAGCGTTTTATGGGATTGGTGTTACGTAAGGGAGAGGAGCCTTTCTTGGTCGTGCCGCTTCTCGATCTGGAACGTGCGCAGCAAGGGTCCAGCGTGACGGCTATCTTTGCTGTCTCTGATACGGAAGACCCTTATGCGCTGTTGCAGGAGAAGCTACAGGCTGTCTCGCGGCTAGGCTTGGAAGAGGAGCATCTGAACGTCATTCGCTACCGCGCGATGATGGCTGCGCTGAACGCTATTGAATCCGTCGATGTCACGAAGCCATTGCATGCGATGCGAACAAGAAAAAGCCCGGAAGAGATCGTCGTGATGAAGCGGGCCATCCATCTCATCGAACAGGCGCTGGCCGCCGGGGTCTCCCATGCAAAGCCCGGCATGTCGGAAATCGAGCTGGTGGCTGAGCTGGAATATCAGATGAAAAAGCTGGGGGCGGACAGTCCGGCTTTTAACACCATCGTGCTGTCAGGGGAAAAAACATCGCAGCCGCACGGGATTCCAGGATCACGCCAGCTACAGACAGGTGAGTTTTTGCTGATTGATGCAGGGGTGTTGGTGGATGGCTATCACTCAGATATCACGCGGACGTTCGCTGTTGGGGATATCGATGAAAAGCTCGCTGATCAGTACGATTCGGTCCTCCAAGCCAATTTGGCGGCGATCGCTTCGACCCGTCCGAGCTGTACCTTTGCCAGCGTCGATCAGGCGGCACGCAGCGTAATTGCAGAGCGTGGCTACGGAGAGCATTTCATCACGCGGGTTGGACACGGCCTTGGGCTGGAACTTCACGAATATCCGTCGGTTCACGGGGACAATCAGGATAAGGTCTACGAAGGGTTGGTTTTTACGATCGAGCCCGGCATTTATATCCCGCAGCACGCTGGCGTCCGGATCGAAGACAACGTGTGGGTGACGAAGGACGGCGTTGAGGTGCTGACCTCGTTTCCGAAGGAGCTGACGATCATCGGTCGCTAAGCCACCCAGCTCATTATGCGCTGTAATAATGCAAGGTCAGCCCGATCGAGAAAAGAAGCAGGAGGGTGCCGATGCTTAGCAAGCCGATGACCGCACGTTTGTAAACGTGTTTGCTCTTTTCGGTTAGGATGGGCCTATTTCGATAAAAATCGCTTTCCAGGACGCGAGCCTGTCGGAAAAACATCGCCTTCATTTTGGCAAAGCTTTGCAAAAACAGCTGGAAAAGTCCAGATCGCAGGACGATCAGTGCGCCGCCGAACATGAGCAGCACAAGTCCGGCGAGAAACAGGCGGTTGATGAGTAAAAGCTCGACTTCCGGCGTGACCGCTGACATGGCTTCGCTTCCTTTCCCGTTTTTTTCATTCTTTTCTAAAGATCATAGCACATCATGGCGATTTTGATTGGACGTTATGTGATTATTGTAAAAGAGGTGCATGTTGATGGCTTTGCTCGAGACAGAGCGACTACGGCTGCGCAGGATTTCGCTTGATGACGCGGCATTTATCCTGGAGCTGCTGAATGACCCTGCCTGGATTCGATTCATCGGTGACAAGGGGGTTCGGACGCTTGAGGATGCGCGGAACTATATATTGAATGTGCCGATGAAGATGTATGAGCAAACTGGCTTCGGGCTGTATTTGGTGGAGCTTGGGGAAACCGGTTCACCGATTGGCATGTGTGGCTTGATCAAGCGAGATTCGCTTCCAGACGTGGACATCGGCTTCGCTTTTCTCCCTGCCTATCGTTCAAAAGGATATGCCTACGAGTCCGCTGCCGCTGTTTTGGCTGATGGAAAAGAGACATTTGGCTTGCAGCGGATCGTTGCGATCACATCCATCGACAACCACGACTCGGCCGCACTGCTGCAAAAGCTTGGGATGCAGGATGAAGGACGGATCCGGCTGGCCGATGATCAAGAAGAGCTTCGGCTGTTCGGCATCGCGCTATAATGCATCCAGGTGAGGATCAACTTTCCATTTTCACTGAGGGAGGCCGACCAGAATGGATCGCCAACACGCCTTATTGACTGGACATCAACAGGATGCCAAGGCGATACAACAGATTGAATCGCTGACAGCAGCTTTTTTCCGAGCGTTTACGAATAAAGGAATGGAGCCCCCCGTCGAGACAATCTGTCAGCTCTTTGTTCCGGGAGGGATCGTCATTCGTAATACAACCGGGACGCCTGATATCTACAGCCTCCGCGAATTCATCGAGCCGCGAAAAGAGCTGCTTATGTCAGGGACGCTCACCGATTTCGAGGAGGAAGAGCTCGACAGCCGCACGGAGATATTCGGCAACATCGCCCATCGCTTTAGCCTTTATCGGAAAGCAGGCATCCAAAATGGGGCTGCTTTTGAAGCGAAGGGGATGAAAACCTTGCAGTTCGTCAGTACGCCAGAGGGCTGGAAGCTATGTTCGGTCGCGTGGGATGACGAGCGCGAGGGGCTCGCCGTGCCCGAATAAGCGTGTTTGGTAAAAATAGCAGCGGAAGTGGAAGCTATCATTTTGCTATGATGAAAAGAGAGCAGAGCGCTCTCTTTTTTTTCGTCATCTTCCCGTCACATAGACAAACTATAGTGAGATGATAGACTGCCATCCCTAGGCCTCTGGTGCCGGCGGGAGTACGGAGAGGAAAGGAAGTTTACGGTGAAACGTGTGCTTTTGATCGAAGACGAAATGCCGATCGCCCAGATGCTGACCGCTTATTTGGAGCGTGCGCAGTACGAGGTGACATGGGATATAGGAGAAGGAAACGTATTGGATGTGTATTTGAACTGTCGGCCCGACCTGGTGCTGCTTGACTTGATGCTTCCGGATAACGACGGGTTCGAGATTCTCCAGCAAGTGCGGCAGTACGGGAGCTGCCCGGTGATCATTTTGACGGCGAGGGGGAGCGTTCCCGACCGCTTGCAGGGGCTTGGGCAGGGGGCTGACGACTACATTTCGAAGCCGTTTGACCCCGAGGAGGTGGTGGCGCGGGTACAGGCTGTCCTGCGCCGCTCCGTCTATTTGGAAGATAACAAGGTGATCCGTATGGGGCACTTGGTCATTGATTTTACGGCGCGCACAGCGTCGCTGTATGACCAGCAGCTGGTACTGGCGCCGCGGGACTGGGCCGTCCTCGCCTTTATGGCGAAACATCCGAATCAATGCTTCACGCGGGAGCAGCTGCTCGATCAAGTGTGGGGAATGGATTATGAAGGCGGTGACCGCGCGGTGGATGCGGCGATCAAGCGAATCCGCCAAAGCCTGCAAAAATGGCCGGCCAGCGAGGGTGAAATCCTCACGGTGCGGGGCACAGGGTACATGCTCCATGTTTAGACAGCGCAACCACGAAAAAACCATTCCGTTGCTGCAGTTTTGGACGTGGCGCTATGCCTTGATTTTGCTGGTCACGCTGGTAAGCCTCGGGCTATTGGCGGGCATGTGGATACAGGTAAACGATGATCAGCAGCGGTTCTCGGTGCTGCAGGCACGAGCTGAGCAATTAGGGGATTCCTATACGCGCGCGACAAATGTCCAGGTCAAAATCGTCCGTCAGTTCCAGCTGCAAAAGGGGATCACCGTTAGCTCGGTAGCAACGGCGGTGCCCGCGAAAGCCGCGATGGTAACAGCTACGATGGTTCCGATGGAAATCGCCCGCCCGATCGAGAAATACGACGATTTCATGCAAATCTTCGACACGCATGACAAGGAAATCGCAACGATTAACAGCCGCAGCAGCATGGCCGTGCCCATGGAAGTAGTCAAGACGTCCGCCGATCCGGCTGTACTGGCGCAAGGGCAGTCAGTCCGGGAAAAAATCAAGGTGAACGACGAGACATGGCTGCGCGTGGGCGTGCCGCTCAGCGAGAATGATGTGATCACCGGAGCGCTGTATTTGAGCGCCCCGCTCGAAGAAAACACCGTAAAGATGAACCAGACCTATGTCATGCTGACGCTGATCATCGTAGGGATCGCATTTGGCGGCTGGATTGTGATCTATCTGCTGTCACGGAAGCTGACAAGCCCGCTGCGTCAGCTGGCTGGCGCTGCGATCCAGATTGCGGAGGGCGATTATTCGCCGACCCTGCCGATGATCAACGATGTGAAGGAAGACGAGCTGAGGCAGCTGGTCGCCTCCTTCGATGTTATGACCAAGCGACTGAAGCAACTAGAGCAAATGCGCACCGATTTGCTGGCAGGCGTGTCCCATGAACTGCGGACGCCGGTTACCTCGATTCGCGGCATGGTGCAAGCGGTACAAGGCGGTGTCGTGACAGGTGAGAAAGCGGATGAATTTTTGCAGACAACGCTTGAGGAAGCCAAGCGGATGCAGAAAATGGTGGAGGATTTGCTCGATTTCTCGTCGCTTGAAGCAGGCGTGATCCAGGGAGATCGGAAAGAACTTCTGGCAAGCGAGCTGATCGAAAGTGCCATTTCGCCGCTTCGTTCCTTATCGGCGTTCGCGTCTACACAAATCAAAGCGGAGCCGACTGATGACTCCCTTGCCGTGATCGGGGATAGCGGTCAGCTCAAGCAGATTTTGATCAATTTACTGACGAACAGCGCAGCAGCAGGGGCGACTGAGATTACATTTGCCGCGAGCAGGGCGGAGGATGGTGTCGTCATCGATGTAACCGACAACGGGAATGGCATTAGAGAGTCGGAAGTGCCCTATATCTTTGAACGCTATTACCGCGGGGACAGCAAACGAAAGAAAAAGCACGGCCTTGGATTGGGGCTGCCGCTTTGCCGCCTGCTCGCCCATGCCAACGGTGGGGAACTGTTCCTGCTGCGCACATCGGAACAAGGAACGGTGTTTCGCCTGAGATTGCCAAGCAGATGAGCTGCTTGGCATTTTTTTTGTCCCGCAAAGATCGTGGTGCCAAGCATTTTTGCCCATCGTCATTTTGCCGTCACATCCGTTTTGTACAGTATACGTGTAGCCGATCCGACAAGCAGTGGAAACGGCGAACATCTTGGAATCGCAAAAATCACACAGCGGTCAATACGAAGGAGGAACTTTCAATGAAAAAGAAAATGACAATGGCAGCAGTAGCTTTGGCAGTATCCGCAATGGCAACCTCGGCATTCGCCGCAGAGCCCGTTGCACAAAAAGAAACAATCCCGGCAAAAACGCTGGTTGCGGCACAGGAGCTGAAGGCGCCGGAAGCGGTAAGCTTCCAGGAGTTCGCAAAAGGGCAAGGAGTAACGGTAGACGAGCTGCTGGAGCAGATGGAAAAAGACGGGTCGTTGGCACAGCTTGCGAAAATGAAAGGTCTGTCCCTTGAAGAGATAAAGGATTATTTGAAAGAAGAAGGGAAAGTGGTTGAAGCGTTTGCCACACTCCCTGCTCAAGTCATTGACGTCAAGGAAGGCGTAGCGAAGGAAATTTCGCCAGATGGCAAAACTGAGGGGATGAAAATAACGATCGCGAAGCTTGCAGAAGCAGATAAAGATGGCGGCAAAGGGAACAAGGATGAAGCGGGAACCGCCGTTGCTTTAACCAAAATAGTGACGATTAACGCAAGTGATATCACTGACGACAATCATGCAGGCGATAAAACAGCCATGGTCAAAATCACCCGTTCAATCCCGGCTGTAAAAATGGTCGATGCGGCAGAAGTGAAAGGTCAAATGGCTGCGATTGTTACGACGGGTAACGCGGATTTGACAAAGATGGCCGCTGTCACCGTAAGCTTGAGTCTGGAAGACGTAGCGAAGAGCCAGGGGCTCACGGCAGATGAGCTGCTTGCCAAAATGGAGAAGGACGGCTCCCTTGACGTAATCGCCAAATCAAAAAACATGACAACCGAAGAAGCCATCGACTATCTGAAAAAAGATGCGAAATTTACGGAAGCTGCGGTCATGATTCCGGCAAAGAAAAAATAAGCAAATAGACGAATCCCCTGTTCGCGCAGGACAGGGGATTTTCCTTCGTGAACAGCAAAAAAAACGCCTCGCAGGTGAGTAAGCACCTCGAGGCGTTTTGGTTGTGAAAAAAGGATGTTTTACGTGATTGCCTTGACCAATTTGACCGACTTTTTTTGCTGGCTTCTGCGCTGGGACAGGTTGTTGAACAGCAGGGCCGCAATGACTAAGAAGGTGCCCATGACCTCAACCATCGTGATATGGTAGCCCTGAAAAACGAGAATCGCCAACGTCGTCAACGGCACGAAATTGATGAACAAAATGCCATTAAGCGGTGTGAGCAGCTTGATGCCCGCATTCCAGCAGAGCAGCGCGGCGATCCCTGGTAGAAGCACCATGAAGGCAAGCTCATATTTGACCGAAAGAATCGTTGAAAGCGCCGGAAACGACAGGAAGCCGAGCGCGGTTGCCGCCGACACGACGATCAGGGAAACGATCGTGCCAAAGAGGCAGCTAAGTGTGGAATAACGCAATGCGGACCAGGTGGAAAAATGATTCCCACCCATCGTGTAGATCACCCATCCGACGACGCCGGCAAAAATCACGCCGACTGGAAGCAAGCTGGATTTTGCCATCAGTAGAAAATGAAGGTCGCCTTTGGTGATGACGAGAAGCGCGCCTGCAAACGAGACCAGCATGCTGATCATGGTGAAACGGTTTGGCGTTTTGTGTTTATAAATCCAGAAGACCAGCACGGAAATCATCGGCATCATGGCTTCCATGAGCGAAGCGATGATTGTGCCTGTCCCTGGCAGCGAGCTTTGGCCCAAAAAGACGAGCAGGTTGTAGACGGTAAACGCCATGCTTCCGAAAAAAACAAGGCTTTTGCCCTTTCCTTCCAGCCGAAAGGCGCTCTTGCCTTCTTTCATCAATAAAATCACGGCAAGCAGCAGGCTGCCGATTAAATAGCGAAAGAATGAAAAATAAATCGGATCAATCCGTTGGAAAGCTCCTTCTGCCACGGGAAACATCGCTCCCCACGACATACTTGCAATCAAACAAAAAAGCCCTCCAACCACTACACCATTCTTACCCACAAAAAACTTCCTCCTTGCATCCTTCTGCAGCATCTTGTTGTGAAACATTTTGTTCCTGCATCCGGAACCGAAAAAAAACCGGTGTCGCGATGCCCTTACACATCGTAAGGGATAGGAAGTTGTTAGTAAAATGATTGAAATGAAACTTATCGATCATTTAAAATGATAGCACATAACACATGGAGGAAACGTTGATGGAATTGAACGATTTGACGGTTTTTCAGCGAGTGGCTTTTCACGGCAGCGTAAGCAAGGCGGCAGAGGAATTGAACTACGTGCAGTCCAATGTGACAGCGAGAATCAAGCATCTGGAAACGGAGCTCGGCACCTCGCTGTTTTACCGCCATCGACGCGGGATGACGCTGACTGCTGAGGGGAAAAAACTGATCGAGTATGCTGCCAAGGTTATGGCCAGCGTGGAGGAATTGAAGCGTGCATTCCAAGACGAGGAGACGCCGACGGGTGTGCTGGAGATCGGCACGGTCGAGATCGTCAATTGGCTGCCGCGCATCCTTTCTGCCTACCATCAGCAATACCCGGGCGTCGATCTGTCCCTGAAAGCGGGTGTGACCGAGCAGCTGATCAAGGATGTGCTGGATTACAAGCTGGATGGCGCCTTCATTTCGGGGCCGATCAAGCATCCGCTGATTGAGCAATACATGGAGTGCAGCGAGGAGCTGGTGGTCGTGTCCAAACGTGGGACGCTTACGACGGAAGAGCTGACACATACGCCGCTGTTGCTGTTCAACAAAGGATGTGGATACCGTGCCAAGCTGGGGAGTTGGTTTCGCCGGGAAGGGATTTTGCCCAAGCAGGTGATGGAATTCGCCAGCTTTGAGACAATTATCGGTAGTGTGGCAGCCGGATTAGGCATTTCCATCGTCCCGCGATCGACCGTCCGCTACATGGAGCAAAGCGGGCTGTTGTTTTGCCATGCGATTCCCGAGGAGCACCGGATGATCTCGACGGTTTTCATCCGGCGCAAAGATTCGCACATGACCAGCTCGATCCGCAAATTTATCGAAACGCTGCAGACGACTCCGCTCATCGAGTAAAAGAGTGGGGAACGATCAAAGAAAAGAACTGCCCCGCATCGGTGGAGCAGTTCTTTTTTTGTGCCGAACGAAATACTGCCGCCCGCTCACTGTGACTTGCCGTTTTTGGCTTTGTAATGCTCAATTGCCTGTTCCACATATTCCACCAGCTCCCGGTCGACCGGATATTGCCCTACGGGACTAATCAGGATGGGGGCTCCTGACGATGAGCATGATAGGTTGACTCAAAAAATCAATCGCAACTTATATGACCACAACATCAGTTGCGTTACTAAACATCCCAATCGATTATTTCAGGTACAATTCGGCTAATTTAACTAACTCTTCTTTGCTTATTGGATTGGATGCTTCTATATGATAGAGGATTGTTTGGGTCGTGTTTGGAACGTCATAAACCCATTGGATATTTTTACCTGTCCCAAAATCTGTGAAGAGCATATCTACTCCTTTGACAACCAGCTTTTCCTGTTTCAAGTCCCAATCCTTATGGACGAGAATCGTCTCTTTTTCGCTCGTTCTGGACATCTGGACCGTGATTTGCTTTCCTTGGCTGGTGTAGTTGATGAACATTCTCCAATGATCCTTCGAGAGTTCTACTGGTATCATGGCATACTCTTTTTTGGACTCCTCTGCTTGTTTTTTCAGTTTTTTTACAATCGCGGCCTGTTCTTCCGGGCTGGGAGGATTCACGTTCGTAATGGGTTCGAAGTCAACGCCTGCACTTGTGAACTTGTACTTGCCTTCCAAACTGTCGAAAATCTTGACGGACTGATCCTTCATTTTGGCGCGGAGTGCGGATATATCCGTAAAGTGCATTCTCTTGCTTCTGGTGTATGTTTTCATATCCGGGATGTCCGAGACGATATAGAAGATAGCAGCCGTGCCTTCTTTCAACAAGTCGTTGGCAAATCCGTGGCTTTTTAGCGAGCGTAGTTGTTCTTCCTTAGAAGGCGGAGTATAGTTCACTTCTTCCAGTGTTTTGTGCTCATAAACCACGTTGCCCAGTTTGTTTGTCAATGTATAGTTAACAGCGGCAAAAGCTGAAGAGACTGTCAAAACCATTCCTGCTGCTACCAATAGACCCACTTTGTATTTCACAAAAAATCGCTCCTTTGTTTTTTGTTCGGCATACAGCTTTCCCATCACTTTGCCAGCCAAGTCTATTTCGGGATGAAGTTGGTCATGAAAAAGTTTTCTCAAATCCTGATCCTTGTCCGATCTCATACGATCCCACTCCCTTTTCTTGCGCATAATACTTACGGAATTTTGCAGTCGAACGTTCGTATTTTTTTCGAAGAGTGGCGCTGCTTTGATTCAGAATGAGGCTGATTTCCTGATAACCCTTCTCTTCAACGCACCGTAAAATCAACAGGTTCCGCTCTTCCGAAGACAATTTCGACATGGCTTTATGCACAAACTCATCGAAATAAAGGGCTTCGATTTGTTGATCAATATGCTTGTTTTCTTTCTCATCCCGATAAAAGAATGGCAGATATTTAGCCAGCTTTCGCTTGCGAATCACATCAATGCATTGATGGTACGCAATTTTGTACAGCCAGGCACCAAAGGGGGTATCCCGGTTGTACTTCGCCAAATGGCGGTATGCTTTCAAGAAAACCTCTTGTCCGCAGTCCTCCGCTTCGGAATAATGACCGAGCATGTAATAACAGTAGAGAAAAATCGATTTTTGATAGAGGTGCATGATCTTCTCGAATTTCTCAGTATCACCTTTCAATACTTCATAAATGACCATTTGTAAATCGGTGTCATCCAACCCTCCTCAACTCCTTTCAACCTAAACAACGAATCATCAATACGAGAATGTGACGACAAAATAAAAAAATTTATGGAATGATGTAGTACCCGAACTCCCGCCATTTATGCTGCAACTCTAAGATACAGGGTAAGCGTAAAATAGTCGCCACCTTATGAAAATGGTGGGGACCTCAGTAAGGAGTTATTTATTATTAAATACTCGACAGATCAAGGGTAAGGTCTGCTAGTTCCCAGCAATACGTGGCTTTCTGGACAGGGGTGTAGAGCAAGACTATCATAAGAAGAAAACGACGGGTGTCCGTGTGGCAAAGCGACATGCGGGCAATCGGGATAAAGATCGAGGGTAGCGGACATGGAACGTTTGACAGAACAGATGATACAGGCGATACGAGACGAAGCGCTGCGGACAGAAAAAACGAAACGGCTGCAGCCGCAAGTGTTGGAACTGATTTATGAGCAAAAATGGTTCAAGCTGTTCGTGCCGGAGGAGCTGGGCGGGCGGATGGCCTCGCTGCCCGAGGCGGTGCGCATTTTTGAACGAACGTCATGGATTGACGGCAGCTTGGGCTGGGTCGTCACGATCGGTTCAGGCGGCGGTTTTTTCGTGCCTTTTTTGCCAAAGGAAGCGCGGGAGTCGCTGTTTGCGGCGAAAGAGGCGGTGGTAGCGGGAAGCGGTCATCCGTCGGGGACAGCGTATCCGGTGGAAGGTGGCTATATCGTAAACGGAACGTGGAAATATTGCAGCGGCTCGAGCTACGCGACCGTCTTCACGGCAAACTGTGTGATCGAAGCGGACGAACCGGGGCAAGAGCCGCACATTCGCGCCGTGGCGCTGCGGCCGGATCAGGTGACGATCGTGCACGATTGGAACGCGGTGGGGCTCAAGGCGACGGAGAGCAACACGATGGTGGTGAAGGATGCTTTTGTGCCGCATGATCGGACGTTTACCCTGGTTGAACCGCTCGCTTATACGGATGAGCCGCTTTATCGCTATCCGTTCATTCCGTTTGCCCAGTCATCTTTTGCGGCAGTAGGCGTCGGGATTTGCCGCCGCTTCTTGGAGGAAGCCATACAGTTGGTCGAGCGGAGCAGTGCCGGATGGCAAGCGACCAATCCGCAGCGTGCCTCAGTTGTGATGGACAGGATCAGGGAAGCGGAAGGGCTGTTTGAAAAGTCGGCGCAAGCGTTCTTCACGCAAGTCGATCATTCGTGGGATGTGCATGTAAAAGAGGGGGCCTTGCCGGAGGGAGTGGAGCAGGAAGTGTCGCGCCAATGCAAGGAGACCGCCCGAGCGGCTCTGACGTGCGCGAACGGGCTGCTGCCTTATCTGGGACTGCAAGCGATGCTGGAGGAGACGCCGCTCAATCAGGCGTGGCGTGATTTGAATACCGCATGCCAGCATTCGCTGCTGCTGTCGTTTGAGGATTAAAAGAAACAGCCGATCGGAGAACCATGTGTCTCGATCGGCTGTTTTATTTGGTGCGGCTATGACTCGGCGAAAAATCCCGGGGCAGCCGAATCGCCCGCCTTTTTCTCCAGCCGCTCCAGCCGCTTTCGATAGGCTGCGAGCTCCGTCCGCGGCTTGCTGCGCAGCAGCGCTGTTTTCTTTTGCCAGTGTGCAAATGCTTGCTGGGTGTAATGCAGCGCTTTTTCATAGTCCTTGAACTGATGCTCGCAAAGCTTGGCGAGCTCAACGTACAGCTCCTCGGCGATATGGCCCGGGCTTTTCAAACACGATTCCCATATGGCGAGCGCCCGTCCGTAATCGCGGTGCTTTTTGTACAGGAGCCCCAGTGCCAGTCGCGCTCTGCCATGCAGCGGATGGTCGCTTTTGGCGATCTGCGCATACCCGTGCATGGCTTCGCGGTCGCAGCCGAGCGTGTCGTACCAGCGAGCGATTTCGAACAGCTCATCCAAGGAAGGCGTCCCGCGCTTGTATTCCAGCAAAAGCTTGGAGATGTGGATATAAAGCGTGATCAGTGAGAGCACGTCCCACTCGTTGTGATGCAGAACGCCTTCGATCGGCGCGGGATCATATACGTGGAGATAGTCAAAATAGGCGATCGGCGCGAGATAGCCGGGCAAGTCGTTGGTCCGCTTAACCCCGAGCTTCTCCTGCTCAATAATCCCGAGGCGGCACGATTCCAAATCACGCCGCCACAGCCTGCGCGAACCGTGCAGCAGGTCAAAATGGCCGAATGTCGGCAGCGGGGGAACCTCGTCACGCACCAGCGTATGGCGCGTCTTTACCTGTGGCCAGTCAAACGATTTGCCATTGTACGTGACAAGATGCGTGGCCCCGCGCACATCATGCAAAAAAGATTGGTACAGCGTCGCTTCCGAATGGGGACTCGCCAAAAAATGCTGCTTCACCACGACTTCATCCCGTTCAATGCGGCTGTACCCTAGCAAAAAGATCGTGTTGCCCGTCCCGCCGTTTAAGCCCGTGGTCTCGGTATCGAAAAACAGTAGCTGTTCGGCTAGAGTAGCGGCACCGGACAAAGGGTGGGACAGACCGGAGTCACCCCAGGCTTCAAGCACTTCATGCAGCTGGTCAAAGCTGTAACGACCGTGCCATTTCGCCTGTGGATACCGCACTTCGCGGACCATCACGTAATCCTCTTGGTCGCCGTAGGGCGTGGATTGCAGGGCGTCCCATCGATCCGCAAAAGGGACGATGATGGGAGAAGCGGCAGGGGTGGACGCCGCATTTGGCTGTTCAGACGTTTTTGACGGTTCAGCCAGCTGATCGCCAGCATCCCCGCCTTCATGCAGCGCCTCGCCCCCAGCGTTTGGAGTGGCAACTTGTTTTTGCCCCGCTTCCCGCGTCAAATGAGGCTTGAGTCGGTTCAGCTTGTTTTTAAGAGACATAGTGATGGCCTCCTTGCGCGGTGCGCACTAAGGAGAGGGCGAGCTCTTTCACGCCGGGTTCCATCCCGCCGATGCAGGAAGGGCAGCCAGAGGCGCACGCGCATGACGCGATCAGCCCTTCGGCTTGGCTTAGGATCGTGTCCATTTCTTTGTATACCTGCTCGGAGAGCCCGATGCCGCCAGGATAGCGGTCGTACAGGAAAATGGACGGCTGGCCGGAATGAACGGCTTTGCGCTGGGCGATGACGTGCAGGTCGGCTGGATCGCACATGACCAAAAGCGGTGCCGTGTGCTGGAGAACGTGCGCCAGGCCGATCAGGCCGCGCTCCACGTCCTCTTGTCCCAGCTCATCGAGAAGCGTCTCGGGAAAGCTGATCCACGCCGCATTGGTATGCAGCTCCTCTTCCGGCAGATGGATCGGGCCCGAGCCGATATTTTCGTGCGTCTCGAATTTGATTTTCTTGAAGATCGTGGCCATCGCGTGGACGGAAACCTCACCATAGGCCAGCTGAGTAGTCCCTTGCTGGCGGGCGTTGTCCTCTTCAAGCACCTTTAGCGACACGGCGAGGTTGGCATCGGTATAGTAGTCGACCTGGACCTCGCGCACGAACGCTTTTTTCTCCTCGTAATCCAATTTTTCTACCTGGTATTGAACCCCTTGATGCAAATAGATCGCTTCATCATGCAAAAGCGTAAGCGAGCTGAACCGGTCCATCTCTCCGATGACACGCTCGTTGCCGCGTTCGCTAATATCGACGATCACGACGTTTTCCTGTGAGGCCGAGCGCAGGCTGATGTTGTGCGCAGGAAACGAATCGTTCATCCAAAACCATTTGCCTTTGGAATGATGCAAAATCTGCTCCTCGGTCAAAAACTCGAGAATCTCCAAGATTTCCGCCTGACCGAACAGGTCGCCTTCTTTAAACGGCAGCTCGTAGGCGGCGCACTTGATGTGGTCGACCAGAATGATCAGGTTGTCCGGATTGATCCGCGCCGATTCCGGGCTGCGGTCAAAGAAATACTCGGGATGCTGGATCACGTACTGATCAAGCGGGGAAGAGCTGCCGACCATGACGACAGCGGATTCGCCTTGTCGACGCCCTGCCCGTCCTGCCTGCTGCCATGTACTGGCAACCGAACCGGGATAACCGGTGATGACGCATGCCTGCAGCTGTCCGATGTCGACGCCGAGCTCCAGCGCATTCGTGCTGACGACGCCCATGATGTCGCCCTGGCGCAAGCCGCGCTCGATTTCTCGTCTCTGGCTGGGGAGATAGCCACCGCGATAGCCTTGAATGCTTTTCGGGCCGAGCTTGCGCTTGATCAGCTCCTGCAAATACGTGAGGAGGATTTCCACGCGGACGCGGCTGCGCGCAAACAAAATCGTCTGGATGCCGTTGGTCAGAAAGGCGGAGGCGATATCCCGCGCTTCCAGAGTGGCGCTCCGCCGAATGTTCAGCTGGCGGTTGACGATCGGCGGGTTGTAGAACAAAAAGTGTTTTTTGCCGGTGGGCGCGCCGTTGTTGTCCACCAGCTCCATCGGCTCCTCGGTCAACTGGCTTGCCAGCTCGCGTGGATTGGCGATCGTGGCGGAGGTGCAGATGAATTGCGGCGTACTGCCGTAGTAGGCGCAGATCCGCTTGAGGCGGCGAATCACGTTGGCGACATGGCTGCCAAAAACCCCGCGGTATGTATGCAGCTCATCGATCACGATGTACTGGAGATGCTCGAAAAACGATACCCATTTCGTATGGTGCGGCAAAATGGCGGAGTGCAGCATATCAGGATTGGTGATGACAATGTTGCCTGCCTTGCGCACCATCTGTCTGATGTTCGCCGGGGTATCACCGTCATACGTTTCCGATTTGATCGGCAGTCCCGTTTCGTTAATCAGCTCGTGCAGTTCTGATTTTTGATCCTGCGCGAGCGCCTTCGTTGGGAAGAGATAGAGGGCGCGTGTCTGCGTGTCTTCCGCAATCGACTGGAGCACAGGGAGGTGGTAGCACATGCTTTTGCCGGAAGCGGTCGGCGTGACGGCGACCAGATGGCGCCCTTCACGCGCATGGCGGAAGGCGGTCGCTTGGTGCGTATACAGCGAGGAAATGCCTCGCTTGGTTAAAGTATGGCGGATTCGATCGTCCAGCTCCTCGGGAAACGGCACGGTTTTCGGTTCTCGTGGCGGAATCGTGTGCCAGTGGACGATATGGTCTTTGAAGCGCTCTTCTTGCAAAAAATGTTCAAGGATGTCCGTCAGGCTCTTTTTTCCGATCATATTCATCACCTTCTTCTCCCTCTATTCTACGAATGGATGTTCGGGATGTAAATGGGGCGGGGAATGGATTCCAGCGATCTACCAAAAAAAGAAAAACGCCACCTGCTTTATGCGGGTTGGCGTGGGTCGTTTCCTCTTAAACGAGTGTTTGAAAGTGGAGTTGCCGGGAAAAGCGCATGTGTCATCAGCGGCGTTCGACGAGCCGCAGCAGCAGCTCGATTCGTGGCATGATATAGTCAGGCGTTTCATGGGCACTTAGCACCATCAGTCCGGACAACACCGACAAGTAGCAGGCGATCAGCTCGCCAGCATCGCCCTCGGCCACTTCCCCAGCTTGCTGGCCTTGCTCGAATAAGGGCCGCAGCTGCTCGACGAACAGCTCTAAGGAATACTTCTCGATCAACAGTTTCGCCCGCTCGGGTACGCCCTCTGACGTGCGCGCCTGGTGGATCAGGAGAAAATACGGCTTCCCTCCTTCATCGAGCGTACTTTCGGTCAACATTCTGATTCTCTCAATCGGAGATCCCGGCAGTTCATAGACCCGCTTCATTTCCGCATGCGCTTCGAGCACGGCACCTTCGACGAGTGTCGTGAACAGGTCGTCTTTCGATTTGAAATAGTGGTACAGCAGCCCGTGGCTAATGCCGGCTTCCGTTGCAATCATGCTCATTTTCGTTCCGGCAATGCCGCGGCGGGCGAAAACCTGGAGGGCTGCGGCTATGATTTGTTCTTTACGCTCATCGCGAATTTGTGTTAATTGTTCGTCGTTTAAAGGCGCCATGTTCGTTCACTCCTTTTTACCAGTATACCATTTTGGAAACGGCTAACGGGAAACCGATTACGGCGCGACGTAATGCTGGCTTTGCTGATAAGGGGCCTCCGAAAAGACGGGCAGGATGTCAGCAAGGATGTCTTCCAAAGGTTTGCTGTGTTCCTGGATCAGCTGGGCGAGCAAATGCTGTCCCTCTTCGGAAGCGGACAAAACCGTCTTCACCATATCGGGGGCGAAGAGCGCGCGCGGCGGCACCGACAAAGAATTGACCGCCCAATACAGACCGTACAGCGCCCAGCTTTGCTCGGTTGTCGCGTGCTTCAGGAACAAATCCATGTAGCGCTTACCGAACGCAATGCCTTTCAACGGTTCGGAGCCAGCATACTCGACACCTTCCCATTGCAGGTCGGTGGCGCAATTCAGCCACCAGGCGGGCGCGATTGCCTCTTGCATGCGCCGCAGCGCGGTACGCTCGAATTGGGGCGTGTGTTCATCACGATCATCACGCAAGCTGAGTTCGAGGAGTTCCGCTTGAAGCGCGGCCACCGTCATGCCCTGACCGAAAATCGGGTCGAAGGTGCAGTAGGCGTCTCCCAGCACGAGTAGCCCGGATGGCCACCGTTCCATTTGCTCATAGCGCTGACGGTATGAGTGCGGCATGCGAAAACCCTTGGGAGGGGAGAGCGGCTCAAGCTGTTGCAGCATGTCTGCGATCAGCTGCGACGGAAGCGCTGCGACGGTCTGCTCGAATTGCTCCGCATCTGTCGGTGGATACTGCCCACCGGGGCGGTACAGCAGCATCTCAGCCACATGATTTTCGAGAAAAGAGAAGACCCCTGTAAACGTTCCATTCGTTGGCTGACCGGCGATGTTGATCACATCCCACGTTTCTTCCAGATGAGCCGAGCGAGCGGGAACCCGATAGCGGCGTGTGCTGTAGCCGATATTTGCTTGCAGCATATCCGGCTGCGGGACCGCGTAGCCCATTTGTTCCAGCCATGCTGCCAGCTTGGAGGAACGGCCGCTGGCATCGATGACGAGATCAGCCGACAGCAGCTTTTCATCGTGCAAGCCGCGTTCACGCGTAAAAATGCCGATTACCTCCGATTTGTCTGTACTCGTTGCCAGACCGATGACATCGTGCTTGGTGAGAACATGCACATGGGGGATGCTTTTCACCCGTTTGCGGATGACCCATTCGAGCAGCTCGCGGCTGAACTTGATATCGTCGCGCGGATATTTGCCGACCATGCTGCCGTATTGGTTCATGTGGTGCATGTCTTTGTTCCATGACGATGGAGCTCCCATTGCTACCAGGTCTTTTTCATACCCTGGAAAAAGACGCTCTGTAATCTCCTTGCCGCGAAATGTGAAGCGATGGGGGTGGTACGCATGCGGAGTACCGAGGCGAGTCGCGGGTGTTTCGGGCAGATCGTCCTTCTCAACGATCAAAACGTCCGCATAATGATCGGCCAATACCCGCGCAGCCAGAAGGCCAGCAATGCTTCCTCCGATGACAATCGCTTTTTCTTTCTTTTGCAGGTCGTTCATATTCATCGCTCCTTTGTTTTTGCCAGCCGTGTGGGCTGGTTTTTCCGATTCAACGATGGGGATGAGTTCTAGGGTGAACGATTTGAGTTTTTGGTTGATCGAATCAGTCAATCATAAAATAACCGATTTTCCATAAACCGTCAATCGTTTTCTCAACATGAATGTAAAAATAATGAAAAAACTGGTAAACAAATTGAAATTAATAATTCTGAAGATTATGTACAATCATGATGCTTGTAGAAACATTGACGGAGGTGTCATCCATGGGGGGTTTACGCAAGGCATCATCCTTTCTTCTTACCGCATCTTTATCACTTGGCTTGCTTGTCGGCTGTGGTCAGTCGACGACAGAAACAAATGGCGCAGCGAATCAGAATCAGAATTCAGCGAGCAACGGGCAGGTCACGATCAAGATGGTCGAGAGTATCACAAGCCCACAGCGGACCGAGCTGCTTAAAGAGCTGATCGGCAAATTCGAGGCGGCCAACCCGACGATCAAGGTGGAGCTGATTTCGCCACCATTCAACGGGGCCGACCAAAAAATTACGCAGATGCTGATGGCCAAGGAAGATCTCGATGTGTTGGAAGTGCGCGAATTCAATGCCAAGCAATTTTCCATGAATGGTTTCATTGAAAATTTGAAACCGTTTACAGACAAATGGAGCAATTATGACGCTCTCAACGACATCGCCAAGCGGCGAGCCAATTGGGTGGACAACACGCCGTACTATATCCCGAACGGCTTGTACCAGCGCGTCCTGTTTTACCGCACCGATTGGTTCAAGGAAGCAGGGCTAGAGGTGCCTAAGACGTGGGATGAACTGTATGAGGCGGGCAAAAAACTGACAGACCCCGCCAAAAACCGATTCGGCTACAGCTTCCGCGGCGGGCCGACAGGCTGGGATTACTTGATGATCACGCTGTGGGCCTACAATGGCGCCAAGGTTGATCCGAATAATGCGTTTTTCCTCAAAGACGGCAGCACCATCTTCTCCACACCGGAGTCGCTTGCCGCCACCAATTTTTATAAGCAGATGTACAAAGATGTCTCGCCGCCCGATTCGGTCAGCTGGGGCTTTCCGGAGATGGTCCAAGGCTTCGTTTCGGGAACGACGGCCATGCTAATCCAGGACCCTGAGGTGATCGATGCCGCCAAAGAAAAAATGCAGGAAGGGCAATGGGCAACAGCTCCGCTGCCGGTGGGGCCGTCTGGAATCGCGCAGCAGGTGGTCAGCGGACCGGGCTGGGGGATGACGGCGTACTCCAAGCACAAGGAAGAAGCGTGGAAGCTGATCGCGTTCCTCTCCGATCCAGAGCAGAGCACGTATTACACCAAAAAAAGCTCGGTGATTCCAGTCGTGAAAAGCGCTGCCGAGGATGCTTTCTACAAGGAAGGGTACTATAAGCCGTTCATTGACATGAATACGCAGTCGGACAAATTCGTCGATGTGAGCCGTCCAGTCGATTACAAAGGCTGGGGCGCCTGGCAAAACGCGGCGGACAAAGACATTCAGTCGTTCTTGCTCGGCAAACTATCCGCAGAGGACCTCATGAAGAAGTGGGATCAATACTGGGCGAAGGAAAAAGCCGCAGCCAAATAAACAAAACAGCGTTTCAACAAAAAGAAAATGGGCGGCCCGGCTGCCCATTTTTCTGCAAGACCGCTTGTGAGGAGGAAAGAAAAGTGGAAGCAGAAAAGCAAACTATTCTGGTCGAAAGGCAACAGGCTGTCCATGCGCCTAAAAAACCGTTCCGCTTGTCGCGGGAAGGTCTCTTCATCCTGCTTTGTCTCATGCCAGCGCTGCTCCTGGTGACCGTTTTCACCTATTATCCGTTGGTGAAAGGTGCCGTGATGGCATTTCAAAATTATACACTGTTCGATTTGACCGACATTCATTTCATCGGTCTGGAAAACTTCATCGCCGTTTTTACTAGCCCGGATTTTTTTACCGTGGCGCTGAACAGCTTTTATTGGGTCGCGTTTTCCCTTGTTTTTCAGTTCATTCTCGGCTTTGGGCTGGCGCTCTTGATGCGCAAGCGATTCCGCGGCAGAGGGCTGTACCAAGCGATGGTGTTTTTTCCGTGGGCGATGTCCGGCTTTCTGATCGGGTTGATCTGGCGGTGGATGTTTAATGCCCAGTTCGGCGTCATCAATGACCTGCTGCTGAAAGTGGGACTGATCGACGCGCCGATCCCGTTTTTGGCGGATGGGACGTGGGCGCTTGCGTCTGTCATCATCGCGAACATTTGGTACGGAGTCGCCTTTTTTGCCATCATGATTTTGGCTGCACTGCAGTCGATACCAGGCGAGCTGTATGAGGCAGCTGACATGGATGGGGCGAGCGCCTGGCAGCAGTTTCGCTATATTACCGTTCCTTTCATCATGCCGACGCTGGCAGTCACGATCCTTTTGCGCGTCATCTGGATTCTTAACTTCCCCGACATCATCATTTCGATGACAAACGGCGGCCCTGCCGGGTCTACTCATATTTTCTCGACCTATATGATCGACAAGGTGATTTTTGCGCAGGATTACGGGCAATCATCCGCCATCGGGATTGTGATCGTGCTGATTTTACTCGTGTTTACGGTGTTTTACGCCAAGGCGATGAAAGTGGATAAGGGGGCTGATTTTTGATGGCGAACGTAATGTGGCGCACAGGAAAAGCGGCGCTTCTCGCGCTGTTTCTGGCATGCACGGTCTTTCCGCTGTATTGGGTCGTCATCACCTCATTCAAAGGGCCGAAGGAGATTTTTTCTCTTCCCATCAAGTATTGGCCGGAGAATGCAACATTGGTGAACTACCTGGAAATTTTCAAAACATCGCATTTCCAGACCTACATCTTGAACAGCTTCTTGGTTTCGCTGGTCGCATCATCGATCGTCCTTTGTATCGCGCTGTTGGGCGGCTATGTGCTCGCGCGCTTTTCATTCCGGGGAAAGGGACAGGTGATGTTCGGGTTTTTGGTGACGCAGATGGTGCCGATGTTTATCGGGATGGCGCCGCTTTATGTGATGATGTCCAGCATGAAATTGTTGAACAGCCTGTTTTCGTTGATGTTGGTCTATTCGGTGATGCTGATTCCTTTTTCGACGATTATCATGGTCGGGTTTTTTCAGCGCATTCCAGCTGCGCTTGAGGAGGCGGCGATGATTGACGGCTGCTCGCGGATCAGCGCCTTGTTTCAGGTGATCATTCCGATCATGCTGCCGGGGATTGCGGCGACGTTCATCTTTGCCTTTGTGCAATGCTGGAACGAACTGATCATGGCGGTCATGTTCATCGATGCGGAGACAGTCAAAACGATTCCAGTGGCGATGAACTCCTTCATCAAGAAAACCGATATCGAGTGGGGTGCGATGTCGGCTGCAACGGTGCTGTCGGTGTTGCCGACGATGGTGCTGTTCGCGGTGTGCCAGAGATATTTGGTGGAAGGGCTGACGCAAGGAGCGGTGAAGGGGTGAACGTTCGCCTCTCAGAAAACCTCCCCTTTGCGGGAGTGTTGATGGGACGGGGGTGCGGTGGAGGGAGAATGCCGTTTCCTCCTGCACTCCGTCTTGGGCCAGCAGGGATGTGGGGGGTGTCCGCGAGCAAGGGAGCCGCGGGGCGGGCGCAAAAGGGTGCCTCTTCAGGATGATTAGGCAGAGGTTGCGCCCGGAAGATTCCCCGCGGCTCGCTTGCTCGCTGGGTGGGCCCGGCGAAAGTCGATGCTGGAGGAAACGGCATTCTCCCGGTCGATTCTGCTGTGGGTCAACACTCCAGCTTGAGGGACTGTTTCTTCGTGGCGCTCGGTTCTTTGGATAAAGTTGTGAGGGTTACGCCTCCGACGATGAAAAGCGCGCCGAGCAGTTGCTGGGAGGTGACTAGTTTATCCAGGATGAAATAGCCGAAAATCATTGCCACGAATGGCTCCAGGTTGGAGAACATGGCGGCTTTGGCCGCCCCGACTTGCTGGAGCTGGCTGTTCCAGATCAGGGTGACGAATCCGTGCATGAGCACGGCGGTAAGGATTAGCAGTCCCCATGCCCACAGCTGTCCGCTGATGTGCCAGCCGGTCGCGTTGATCGCTGTGACCGGGATCATGGCGCCGAAGCCGATCAAGGTGGAGTACAGCGTCGTCACGAGCGGCGGGATGCGCTGGGCTAGCATGCGTACCAAGATGATTGAGATCGCAAAGGTGACCATCGTCAGCCCGATCCACAAGAGTCCGACGCTAAGCTGCAGGGCGGAGCCGTTGTAGATGACGAGCATGACGCCGAGCGTGGCGATGATGGAGCCGGCGATCATTTTGGGCGTGAGCCTTTCCCGCAAAAATACCGCAGCCAAAAGCGCGGTGGTGACTGGCGTCAACGCGAGAATGAGCGCCGAGGTCGTCGGATCGGCGGTGACTAGACCTTGGTAAAACGTCCAATGGTTCAGGAACACGCCGATGATGCCGAGTGCAAACAACAGCCCCCAGTCTTTGCGGGATACGCGGCCCAACCGTCGCGTGATTAACGCGTAGCCGAGCAAGAACAGTGTGATAAACAACAGCCGTGTAGCTGCCAGAAAAAAGGGAGAGAACTCGCGGACGAGAATGGTGCCAAAGACGAAATTGCTTCCCCAGACGGTGACACAAAAGATCAATAACAAATAAGAGCGCAGCATAGTGTAAGGTCCCGTTCCTTTCATTCATGTGCAAAATGTTTGCCGACCGCTTTGCTGCACAAATAGAGCAGCACCAGCATTGTCGAGGCGGCCGTACTGATCCAGATCGCTTCCAGGTTGCCTACGTAGGAGCGGCTTACGTAGCCGCAGGCCATCCCGATGAGAGCGGAAAACGGGATGAAATTGCTCACCTTCCCTTTGGCGAGAACCATGACGACGACAGGGATCAGGAGTGCCGCATAGATAATTCCGAAGAAGAAAAGCAGCTCCAATAACGAAGGGGTGAAATAGAAGGTCACAAGAAACGATAACACCCCGAGAATAATCGCGATCAGGTAGCTCATGCGCAGCTTTTGCCGTTCGTCGGCTTGCGGCTTGAACAGCTGATACACATTGCTCACCATCAGGCTGATCATCGAGTGGATGCCTGCGCCGAAAGCGGATGTGATCGCGCTAAAGGAGCAGAGCACAAACAAGACAAGCAGAAACGGATTGTCAATCTTGCGAATCAGTCCGAATAAGAGCGAGTAAATGTCATGAAAGCCGCCGGTAAAAATGACGATCATGATCAAGGCGGAAAAGGCAAGCGGCACCGTCGCCCCGATGAAGCCGGACAAAAGGAAGGCCGGAACGATTTTTTTCTCCTCGATCATGTAGAGACGCTGCCAGGACGCCTGGTCGACGAACACTTGGCCAAACCCGATCAACATGCCGCAGACGATGAACAGCAGCCCTTCGTGATTGTTGGCGACGAGCAGATACGGATGATAAAGACGGATACCCGCATACACATGCTCCACGCCTTTTTCAATGAAAAAATAGACCGGAATGAGGATCGCGGCTGCAAACGTGAAGATCACCTGGATAAAGGCGAACCGATGAATGAGCACGATGCCGCCAAACCCTGCGTACAGCACACAAAGCAGAAAAAAGCAGAGAAGGCCGATCGGAATCGGTATCCCGAACAAAATATTAACCAAAACCCCCGCTGCAAGCCCCTGCATAAACATCGTTTCAAAGCTGATGACAAACAAAACCCCAATCAATACCCAATAGCCAGACCGATTCAGCTTGAAACGGAGGTAGTCCCCGATCGTCAGCCCCTCGGAAAACTCCTGCCTCACCCGCTTGCCCAGCCAGCCGAAAGCAATCAGGCCAAATGCGCCCATGAGCGCATAGCCGATCCCCCCGAAAATGCCGTACCGCACCAATGCCTCCGGAGAGGCGAAAATCGTATTGCCGGTAATCCAGCGCGCCAAAATGGAGACGACACCTAAGCCGATGCCAACCTTTGCTGTTCCCAGAACGTACTCACGAAATGAATGGTAGAACAACCTCATTTCTCCTTTTCACGGTATTCCTTTGGCGTGCTGCCCATCTGCTTGCGGAAGATCGTGCTGAAATAATGCTGGCTGTTGAAGCCGGTTTTCTCCGCGACCGTCGAAATACTCCAGTCGGGGTGGGTAAGAAGCATTTTTTTTGCCATCTGAATGCGGTACTGCATCAAGTATTCCGAGAACGATACGCCCACCTCTTCCGTGAAGCGGCGGCTCAGGTAGGTAGCATTGATGTGGACCTCAGCGGCGAGGTCGGCCAGGTTCAGCTTGTCCGCGTATTTTTCATGAATGATCGAGAGCGCATCGTGAATGACGCGGGAATACTCCGTATGTGCCGTGCTGTTGCGGTATTTGCTGAGGATGTCGACCAGCTCGCTTTCGATGACCGGCTTGGTCATGTAATCGACGACGCCGAGCCGGATCGACTGTTTGGCATAGTGAAAATTTTGATAAGCCGTGACGATGATCAAGTCGACATCGGGATTCAGTTGGCGCAGCTCATCACCCAGCTCCAGTCCGGATTTACCAGGCAGGTTGATGTCCAAGAAGGCGAGGTGAATCTTCACCTTTTGGCAAATTGCCAGTGCCTGGCTTCCGTCGTACGCTTTGTACAAATTCCAGAAAGGGAACAGCGGGGAGATGAGATACTCCAGCTGGTCGAGCTCTAGCGGTTCGTCATCCACCAATAAAACGTTCATGTTGCGTACCTCTTTTCCAACGAAAATAAAAGGAATGCCTTACGTTCAGGGCGCTGTGGGAGAGCCGGATTCATCCGTGGTGGACAAATAAGGCCATTCCACAAGGACCTCTGTGCCGGTTCCTTCGATCGTTTGAATGTGCAGCTTGGCCCGCTCGCCAAAGTAAAGGTGGAGGCGACGCCGGATGTTATCCAAGCCGTGCCCGCTCTTCTCCAGAGCAAGGTCGGCGACAGGATCCATCGATCCGTTGTCCAGCACCTTGAGGATGACCAGATCCTGCTGGCGGTAAAAGTCAATGCAGAGCACCGCCCGGCCGATTTTGCGCTCCAGGCCATGCTTGAACGAATTCTCCACCAGCGTCTGCAGGACGAACGGCGGAATGCGCGCAAGACCGATGCTCTGATCATGGATGGTGAGGCTGATGCTCAGCCGGGAGCCGAATCGCAGCTTCTGGATCTCGATGTAATGCTCCGTATAACGAATTTCTTCCGATAGCAAGATCATCGGCTCATTCGTCTTGTATTTGAACTTGAGAAATTGAGACAGCACCTCCAACGCCCGCACCAGCTCCTCATTGCGCTTCAGGCGGGCGAGGCTCAGAATAACATTCAGCGTATTGAACAAAAAGTGCGGCTGAATTTGCTGGTTCAATTGATTGTACAAAGATTGCTGCAGCTCTTTCTCGAGTTCCATCTTCTTGTTCCGGTTCTCCAGAAGGTCGATCCGCTTCTCGAAAATAAACAGAAACAATAAAGCAATAGCTCCTATGATAGGAGCCAAAATAAAGAGCAGAATGAGCATCGTGAAGCCTTCGAAGCTTATCATGCGATCCATCTACCTTTGGAGTGTTGTGTTTTTACTCTGATTAAACAAGGTGGCAGGCGACCTGATGCGTATTGCTTACGCCTGTCAGCTGCGGAACTTCTGTTTTGCACCGATCGACGGCAAACGGGCAGCGCGTATGGAAACGGCAACCTTGCGGCGGATTGATCGGAGATGGCACATCGCCGGACAGCATTACGCGCTCGCGCTTTTCCTTGCGGTTCGGAACCGGGATGGCGGAGAGCAGCGCTTTGGTGTACGGATGCTGCGGATTTTCGAACAGCGATTTCTTATCGGCGATCTCCACCACTTTTCCTAAGTACATCACCATCACGCGATCGGAAATATGGCGGACGACGCCGAGGTCGTGCGAAATGAACAGATACGTTAGTTTATACTGTCGCTGCAATTCTTTCAATAGATTCAAAACTTGCGCCTGAATCGAGACGTCCAGCGCGGAAACGGCCTCATCGCAGATGATCAGCTTGGGCTCGACCGCAAGCGCACGGGCAATGCCGATCCGCTGGCGCTGACCGCCGGAAAATTCATGCGGATAGCGGTCGATATGGTCGGGGCGCAATCCGACGTGGGCAAGCAATTCGGTGATGCGGTCATGGCGTTTTTCTGCCGGGACGACATTCTGGATCGCCAGCGCTTCGCCGAGAATCTGCCCAACGGTTTGACGCGGGTTGAGCGAGGCGAACGGGTCCTGGAAAATCACCTGCATGTCTTTACGCAGCTTGCGCATGTCCATTTTGTTGAAAGATAGAATGTTTTTTTGATCGTAAAAAATTTCGCCGCCGCTCGGTTCGTCGAGCCGCAGAATGGCGCGTCCGGTCGTCGATTTGCCGCAGCCAGATTCGCCAACGATGCTGAGCGTCTCACCTTCATAGATGGAGAAGCTGATATCGTCTACGGCTTTGACATGATTGACAGTGCGGCCCAAAATTCCGCCTTTGATCGGAAAGTATTGCTTTAGCTGTTTGACCTCGACCAGCGCTTTTTGCTTAGACATAGGTGGCACCCCCGCTTTTCACGTTTGCTTCCGGCTGTTTATCCCATTCTGGCGTGTAGATCCAGCAGCGGATCTGGCTGTTGACATTGACATGCACCAGCTCGGGCAGCGTCGTTTGGCAGATGGAGCGGGCATGCGGGCAGCGCGGGGCGAAGCGGCAGCCCTGCGGCATGTTGTACGGGCTCGGTACACTGCCTTTGATCGCAACCAGCTCGTCCTGGTCTTCATCGAGGCGTGGCAAGGAATTCAGCAAGCCGACGGTGTACGGGTGTTTCGGGTTGTCGAACAGCTCCTCGGCGGTTGTGTACTCCACGACTTTGCCGGCATACATGACGGCGACGCGGTCGCATGTTTCCGAGACGACGCCGAGGTCGTGCGTGATCATGATAACGCCCATGCCGAGCTCTCTTTGCAGCTTTTTCATCAGCTCCAAAATTTGCGCCTGGATGGTCACGTCGAGCGCGGTGGTCGGTTCGTCGGCAATCAGGATTTCCGGCGTGCACGCCATGGCCATCGCGATCATGACGCGTTGGCGCATCCCGCCGCTCAGCTCATGTGGCTCCTGCTTTGCCCGTTTTTCCGGGGAAGGGATGCCGACCAGCCGCAGCATGTCGACAGCTTTGTCCCATGCTTCTTTCTTACCCAACTTTTGGTGCAAGCGAAACACTTCGGCGATTTGCTCACCGACCGAGTAGACCGGATTGAGCGAGGTCATCGGCTCCTGGAAGATCATCGAAATTTGGTTGCCGCGAATCGCACGCATTTCCTCTTCCGATTTTTTCACTAAATCGGTTCCTTTAAACAAAATTTCGCCCCCGACGATTTTTCCGGGCGGGCTTGCGATCAGACGCAAGATCGAGAGCGAGGTGATGCTCTTGCCGCAGCCGGATTCACCGACCAGGCCGAGCGTCTCGCCTTTGTGCAGCGTAAAGCTGATGCCGTCCACCGCGCGGCTCACACCTTCATCGGTAAAGAAGTGGGTCTGCAGGTTGCGGACGTCCAAGATTTTTTCTGCTGTTTTCGCCATGTTGACCCCTCCTTAGTCCAGTTCAATCCGTTTGTTGAAGTATCGGTACAGCACATCGACAGCCAGGTTTACGAATACGAATATTACTGAGGCGACTAACACGCCGCCTTGCACAACAGGCAAATCGCGCATGCGGATCGCGTCGACGATCAGACGGCCCAGACCATTGATCGCAAAAACGGATTCCACAAGTACGGCGCCGCCCAGCAAAATCCCGAACTGCAGACCGACGACGGTGATGACCGGGATGAGCGCGTTTTTCAGCGCATGCTTGTAGACGATCACGCGCTGCTTCAAGCCTTTTGCCTTAGCGGTGCGGATGTAGTCCTGGCGGATCACGTCGAGCATGCTAGAGCGTGTCATCCGCGCGACGATCGCGGCGCCGGATGCCCCCAAGGTGATCGCCGGCAGCACCAGATGCTTCCATGTGCCCCATCCTGCGACGGGGAAGAGGTGCAGCTTCACCGAGAAGTAGTAAATCATCGTCAAACCGAGCCAGAAGCTTGGCAGCGAGACGCCGAGCAGAGCGATGATCATGATCGTAATGTCAGCGAACGAATATTGCTTGGTTGCGGAGATGATTCCAGCCAGCATGCCCAGCACGATCGTGATGAAAATACTTGCAAGCGCGAGTTCGATGGTGATCGGCAGGCGGGTCATGATCTCATCTAGCACCGGCAAATTGGAGCGTAGGGATGTGCCCAGGTCGCCTTGTACGACGTTGCCGACATAATGGATGTATTGCAGCATCACCGGCTGGTCGAGACCGAGCTGATGACGGATTTTTGCGACGTTTTCAGCCGAAGCGCCTTCACCTGCCAAAAGCAGCGCCGGATCGCCCGGCACCATCTGCATGATCAGGAACACGACCAGGATGACGCCCAAAAGGACCGGGATCATCTGGAATAGTCGGCGAATGATGTATACGAACATGTTGCTTTCCCCCCTATTGTTTCATCCTTGGATCGAGCGCGTCCCGCAGACCGTCTCCGAATACGTTGAAGCCGAGCACCAGCGAGGAGATTGCGATTCCCGGGAACATCGCCAGGTACGGTGCAGTGAACAGAAAATCGCGGCCATTCGAAAGCATGGCACCCCATTCCGGCAGTGGCGGCTGTGCGCCTAGTCCAAGGAAGGATAAGCCGGCGGCGGACAGGATCGCGGTCGCCAAGCGGAGCGATGCCTGCACGATGATCGGAGAAAGAATATTTGGGAAAATATGAACAAAGATGATGCGCATGTCGCTGGCGCCGAGCGAACGGATCGCGTCGATATACTCCAGCTTTTTCACCGCCAACGTTGAGCCGCGGACGATTCGGGCGAACATCGGAATCGAAAACACGCCGACCGCAATCATGACATTGATCAGACTCGGCCCCAAAGCGCTTACAATTGCGAGCGCGAGCAAAATGCCGGGGAAGGCGAGCAAGACATCAACGATGCGCATGATGATGGTATCGACCCATTTGCCGTAGTAACCAGACAAGAGGCCGAGTATGACACCGAAAAAAGCGCCGATGAACACCGCGACGAACCCGACCGAGAGCGAGAGGCGCGTGCCGAAAATAACCCGGCTGAGCACATCGCGACCTTTGTCGTCCGTTCCCATCCAATGCTCGGCAGAAGGCATCTTCAATTTGTTGGGCAAATCGATCTGATACGGATCATGTGGAGCGAGAAGTGGCGCGAGCAGGGCAACGAGAATGTAAAAGATGATGACATAGCCGCCCGCCATCGCCAGCTTGTTTTTCTTTAATTTGTTGTAAAACACTTTCCATTTTCCCGGGCGAGCCTGGGCTTTTTCTGTGACCGCTTGTTTCGGTTGAGCATACTCAACGTTCATGGTGCGAACCCCCTTTGTAGATACCAAGTTATCAGAAAACTTCGCAAAGTAAATAAGGTTCGGACAACTCGTAAAGATACTGAAAATAGAGGTAAAAATGTTGCAAATAAAAAACTGAATATTCCCTATAATTTAAACTGTACACCTGGGTCACACCGATTGGAAAACGAGGAAAGGGTGAGCAAATCGTGAGTGCTGCTTATTGGTTAACCAATGTTCGTCTAGAAAGCGGGTACCGTTATGAAAACGGAGCGATTGCCGGTACTGAGACGGAAGCTTGTCATATTCGGATTGAGGGGGGCGCCATCGCGGAGATTGTGTCGGCCGATCGCCCGCTGGAAACGACCCTTGCGACACAAGATGCGGGAGGCTATTTGCTCCTGCCGTCTTTCATTGAAAAACACGTTCATTTGGATAAAACGATTTTGGGCGAGCCATGGCGCGCCGTCATTCCGGCTAAAAGTGTCGTGGGTCGCTGCGAGATAGAAAAGCGTATACTGCCATCTCTGCCGACGACGACACAGGAGCGGGCTGAGATGATGCTGGGCATTTTGCTTGGAAACGGTTCGACGCATGTGCGCACGCATGTCGACATCTATCCTGAGGCGGGCCTGTCCAATCTGGAATCGGTGCAGCGCGCGCTTGAAAGCTATTCCGGCATGCTCTCCCACGAGATTGTCGCGTTTCCACAGCATGGCCTCTTGCGCACGCAGTCCAAGGAGTTGGTTCGCGAAGCATTGCGCCAGGGAGCTGGGCTCGTCGGCGGCGTCGATCCGGCGACTGTGGACAACGACATTGAAGGATCGCTTGCACAGATGATGGAGCTGGCTGTGGAAGCCAATGCGGGCGTCGACCTGCATCTGCACGATTCCGACTACTTGGGTACCTTCACGATGAGAAGGCTCGCGGCAATGACGATCGATGCAGGCTGGCAGGGCCGCGTGGCGATCAGCCATGCATTCGGGCTTGGCGAAGTTCCGGTCGGGGAGGCAGCCGATCTGGCCGCACAGCTGGCGGAAGCGGGCATCACGATCATCACGGGCGTACAACACAGCGCACATTTGCCGCCGGTGCCGCTGCTGCATGAAAAAGGAGTAGTGGTCGCGGCAGGCTGCGATAACGTTTACGATACATGGCAGCCGTTTGGAAACGGCGATGTGTTCGAACGCGCAGGACGCTTGTCCGAGCGGTTCCGCTGGATCGATGAACGCTCGCTGGGGCAGGCCATCGGCTTGATTACCGGTGGAAAAACGACGCTCGATTCAGAAGGCAACCGCGCTTGGCCGAAAGTGGGCGACACCGCGAGCATGGTGCTGGTCGACTCCAGCTGCGCAGCGGAAGCGGTGGCCCGTCGAGCCGAACGTAAAGCTGTCTTTTTTGAAGGTCAGATGGTTGCGGGCGGACACGACCTATGATCGATTTGCTGCTGGTACACGGCGTCGTCATTACGATGGATGCCCAGCGCCGTATTTTGGAAGACGGCGCAGTCGCGATTCATAACGGTCGGATTTTGGCTGTTGATGATACAGCGGTGCTTATCGGCAAGTATGAGGCGAAAAAGGTGATCGACTGCAAGCATCATTGCGTGCTGCCCGGATTCATCGATGCGCACGGTCATGGCGGGCATTCGATGTTCAAAACGATCGCGATGGAAAACCTCAGCTTCTGGATGCCGATCATGACCCACACCTACAAGCATAATGTGACCGATGAGTTCTGGTATTACGAGGGCAAGCTCAATGCACTGGAGCGCCTGCGTGCCGGTGTGACGACAGGCGTGTGTGTGCTTGGTTCGATGCCGCGTTCGGACGATCCGGTTTTTGCCTTGAACCATGCGAAAGCATATGCGGAAGTCGGTGTGCGTGAAATCGTCTGCACAGGCCCGTGCAACCCACCGTGGCCGCATCCGTTCAGCCGATGGGTGGACGGGAAGAAAATCACGCGGGAAGTCACGTATGACGAGGTGCTGCACGGAGCAGAGGCGGTCATCGAGGCGCTGAATCATTCCCATGAGGACCGGATTCGGGCTTTCATCACGCCTTTCGTGATCGTCACCTCGGTGAATCCGTCGGGAGCGACGCCGGCCGATCAGCTGTACGGTTTGACGGCTCATGACCGTTACCAGGCGAAGCGAATCCGCGAGATCGCCCGCAAATACAATACACGGATTCACTCCGACGCGTTTGGCGGGATGATCCATTTGGCGATTCAGGACAAGGAAAACGCGCTGCTAGGTCCGGATGTCCATCTGCAGCACTGCCGTGGCATTTCGTTTGACGAAGCACGGATTTTGGCCGAGACAGGAACAAATGTCAGCTCGGCTCCGGGCGTCAGCCAGATGTTCGAGCGCACGCCGATCACCGAGTTGATCGAAATGGGTGCGACCGTTGCAATCACGACGGACGGTACGTCGCCATCTGCGACGTTTGACATGTTCCAGGCGATGCGCAAGACGCAGATGATTCATCAGGCGGCGCTGCGGGACACGTACTATTTGCCGCCGGGCAAGCTCTTGGAGATGGTCACGATCGATGCAGCACGCTGCGTCGGGTGGGATGACGAGCTGGGCTCGCTCGAGGTTGGCAAAAAAGCGGACGTGATCACGGTCGACATGAACCAGCCGCACTTGGCTCCGGCTTTCATGTATGTACACCGGCTCGTCTACCAGGCGGTGGCGAGCGATGTTGACAACGTCATCGTGGACGGCCGGCTCGTGCTGGAAAACAGGCAGGTTTTGCACGTCGACGAAAAGACCGCTTTAGCTGAGGCAAATGAGGAGGCGCTGCGTACGATTGAGCGCGCCGATTTAAAAAAATATATGCAGCCGACGAAATATTTCTGGGGGCACGCCCGCAATTATGTGGACGAAAAGCGCTTTGACCCAGAAACGCTGCGATAGAGGAGCGAGACAAGGATGATAACGAAGCTGACCGGACGCTTTGTCGTCGGATACGATGGCATGGATCATGTGATTTTGGAGCACGGTGAGGTCGTGTATGAAACGGAAAGCGGGACCATTCTTTTCGTCGGTCACGACTATCCCGATCAGGTGGATGAAGTCATTGACGCCGGGAATGCGGTCATCAGCCCGGGCTTCATCGATTTGAACGCGTTGGGCGACATTGACCATGACATCGTGCATGTGGAAGCAGGCAGTCGCCAGAAAAACTTGTTTTGGTCGGAAACGTATTATCAAAACGGCTATCACGAGGTCATGACGCCGGAGGAAGAAGCGTTCAAATCGCAGTTTGCCTATACGCAGCTGATCTTGAACGGTGTGACGACCGCGATGCCGATCACCTCGGTTTTTTACAAGCGGTGGGCGGAAACGTTTGAGGAGCTGGAGGCGGCCGTACACCATGCCGGCAAGCTCGGCTTGCGCATGTATATGGGGCCGAGCTACCAGTCCGGTATGCGCGTGGTCAAACCGAACGGCGAGATCGAGGTGCTGTGGAACGAGGAAGAGGGGCGTGAGGGGCTGCGCCGCGCCGTAGAATTCGTGAAAAAGTTCGACGGTGCATACGACGGCTTGATCCGGGGGATGCTGGCGCCCGAGCGAATTGAAACGCAGACGCCGGAAAATTTGATCGAAACCAAGCGCTTCGCTGATGAGTTGGGCTGCCCAATCCGCCTACATGCGGCACAGGGTGATTATGAATATCACGAAATTCATCGACGCCACAACAAGACGCCGATTCGCTTTCTCTATGACCTTGGTTTTCTCGGCGAAAGGACCGCGATTCCGCATGCGGACTATGTCGCAGGCTTCAGCAGGGTCGCGATCGGCGAAGGCGACGACCTCGCGCTGCTCGCAGAAACGAAGACGACCGTCATCCATTGCCCGCTCGTTATTGGGCGTCACGGACAAGCGCTGGAGTCGTTCGCCCGCTACAAGCGGCGCGGCATCAACATGGCGCTCGGGACCGATACGTTCCCGCCTGACATTTTCCAAAATATCCGTACCGCGAGCATGGTGTCGCGGATGGTGGAGGGAGAGCAGGCGGACTCGACTTATGCCGATCTGTATCGGGCAGCGACGCTTGGCGGAGCCCGCTTCCTTGGACGAGATGACCTGGGACGGCTGGCGCCGGGGGCGAAGGCCGACATCATCGCGATCGACCTGGACGGCTTCCATATGGGTGCGGTCGACGATCCGATCCGCACGATGTTCATGTCCGGCTCGGGCCGCGATGTGAAGCTGTCGATCATCAATGGGCGGACCGTGATGAAAGATCGTGTAATCCCAGACGTTGATCTAGACGACATCAAGCGCAAAGGCCAAGCCTATTTCGAGAAAATGCGCGCGGGCTATCTGGAGAGGGATTATCAACAGCTGCCTGCGGATGAATTGTTTACACCATCATTTCGAACGGTGAAGAAAGGGTGAGCGATAGATGGCATCTGCCTACTGGCTAACAAATGTACGCTTGGAAAGCGGCTTCCGCTATGAAGAGGAGAGAATCGCTGGCACGACGACAGAGCTTTGCAACCTGAAGATCGAGGACGGCAAAATCGCGCAGATCGTTTCCGCCGATACGGCATTGACGGACGGCCTGCCGCAGCAGGATGCGAAAGAGCTCTTGCTTTTGCCGGCGTTCGCCGACATGCATATCCATATCGACAAAACGTATTACAGCGGACCGTGGAAGGCGTGCACGCCGCCGGTCAGCATTTTCACCCGGATTAAGGAAGAGCAAGAGCTTTTGCCGAAGCTGCTTCCGACCGCGCGCCAACGCGCCGAAAACATGCTCGGCCTGCTGCTGTCGCACGGCTCGACACAGGTGCGCACCCATTGCAACGTCGATCAAGTCATCGGGCTGAAAAATCTGGAAGCGACGCTGCAAGCGACAGAGACATACGCGGCAAAGCAGTCACATGAGATCGTCGCTTTTCCGCAGCACGGGCTCTTGCGCAGCGATTCGGTTGCGCTCGTCCGTGAGGCGATGCGCATGGGCGCGACGCATGTCGGCGGTGTAGACCCGGCCACGGTCGACCTCAACATCGAAAAATCACTTGCCACCATCATGGAGCTGGCGGTGGAGGCAAACGCTGGTGTCGACATCCATATCCATGATCCAGGCCATTTGGGCACTTTCACGTTCCGCAGGCTGGCGGCGATGACCGAGGAAGCAGGTTGGCAAAACCGCGTCACGATTAGCCACTGCATCGGCTTGGCAGATGTGTCGCCGCAAGAGCAGGCGGAGCTAGCCGAGCTGTTCACATCGGTGGGTATCTCCATCACTTCGACCGTGCCGATCAACCGCGCGACGATTCCTTTCCCGATTTTGAAGGAAAAAGGCGTCTCGGTTTCATTGGGTGATGATAGCATCACCGATCACTGGTCGCCATTTGGCCGCGGCGACAGCCTGGAGCGCGCTGGCCGCTTGGCTGAACGCTTCCGCTGGAGCAACGAACGTGCGCTGGCCGAAACGCTAGGCTTCATCACCAATGGCGTCACGCCGCTGAATAGCGAGGGTCAGCGCGTCTGGCCAGCTGTCGGCGACACGATGAGCGGGGTGCTAGTGCATGCGAGCTGCTCGGCAGAAGCGGTCGCCCGCCGCGCGCAGCGCCAGGCGGTGCTGTTCCAAGGAAATGTCGTGTCCGGTTCTGTGTAAAATGAAAACAGGTTGTCGAGGCAAACTCGGCAACCTGTTTTTCTTATTTGTATGCGATCCAGTCATGATCCATGGTGAATGATGTGATTTGCTCGATGTACGTCTTCCGCTTTGACTAAGATATGGTATGTCGTGCCGAAAGCGTCCCCGCTGCCTTCCCCGCCGCCCAAGCATACAGCTTCTGTCTTTGCTTCCACATTCGCTTCGCTGAGCCGTCCCTTACATTTCATATGATCTTCCACCTGTTGCGTCGAGTACACGACAACCCATTTCGTTCGGGCAAACAGCTTGTGGAAAAAATGCCGCATTGTCCGGATCACGTCCTTTTTCTTCCACCATACCAAGCGGGGCAAAAACGAGCAATCCGTCCGAACAAAAATAATGTAATAATGGCAATTTTTAAGCTACAATACGAGTACTAGCAGAAAAAAGAATTTTATCGGGGGGATGGCTCAAATGGATGATCGTTTCAAAATGTACAAGCATGTCGTGCCTGCATGGTTCGTTTCCGTTGTCATTGTATCAGGGCTCGCCCTTTTCCTTTACAGCCAAAGCGTGTCTATCCCCACGCTGGTAACCGCGATCGTGGTGGTGGCCCTGCTGATCGGCGCGACGATGGCTGCGTTTGGCGCGCTGCAGCGCAAACAGCTGGAAGCGTTACTGATGTCCGCAAAAAGCAGCGATGCCGCAGCTGACAAGCAGCAAGTCCAACGAAACGGCAGCATGCTCCAGCTCGCAGCGGCCGCGCAAGGATTCACACAAAAAACGACCAGCACCTTACATACCAAGAACCAGATGGCAGTAGCTTTTCAGCAGATTCGTGCCAATTCAGATGAGCAGCACACACATATCCAGGAAACAAAACGGATTTTGGACTATTTAAACAGCACGGTAGCCCAGATCACCGATCGGACCAAAACGGTGATGAATCACGCGGAAAGCTCTTCTGTCATCGCAGCTGACGGAAACCGTGAGATCAAATCGGCGGTGACGCAAATGCACGCGATTCAGCAAAGCATGGCGACATTATCCGCTGTCATCACCGAGCTGGGCAATCGTTCGAGCCATATCGGCAGCATCGTGGAGGTTATCACGCAGATCGCCCAGCAGACGAATCTGCTCGCGTTGAATGCCGCGATCGAATCGGCGCGTGCCGGGGAAGCTGGCAAAGGCTTCGCCGTCGTTGCAGCGGAAGTGCGCAAGCTGGCGGAGCAATCCAACCAATCCGCCGGACGCATTGCGGATTACATCGGCCTGATCCAAAACGATATTCAGTCGGCGATCAAGACGATGGAGGTCGGGACAAAAGAAGTGACGACCGGGATCGATGTCGTGCATACGGCAGGAAGCTCATTTGACCGCATCCAGCTGTCTGTGAAAGAAGTGGCCGCGCATTTAGAAGAAGTGTTCCTTGCATCCGAACAATTGCAGGCAAACAGTGGGATCACCACCGGGGTCAGAAAGATAGAGGAAGCGATGCGTAGCAATCGCGATTTGTCTGCCAAGGCGATCGCGGAGCTGCAAGCACAGACCGCAGAGATGCGGGAGCTGGCTGAAGCGGCTGCGGCGGTGCAGAAGCTGGCGGCGGAAGTGACAAAGCGATCATAAGTATGTAGAGGCAATAAAAAAGGCGAGACGCACGGTGTCCCAAGAATGGGTAGCCGACGTCTCGCCTTTTTTAAAGAAGCCAATCAAAATCTTTTGCCTGAAAAAATGAAAAATAGTAAAAAATCTGCAAATAGAAGTAAAGATAGTGAAATCAAAATTACAGAAAATTTCTTACTATCAAAATAAGCAAAAAACGGGACGCGCTCGTTTGTGCAAAGCAATTCATATCTTTTTTCTGCAAGAGGGGGTACTTACATGAAGAAACAGATCGTTGGCGCCATGCTTGCTTTGTCTGTAGCATTGACTGGCTGCGCAGCATCACCACAGACCCAAGAGTCGACAGGCGGTAAAACAGAGCCGACCGCCGCAGCTCCGAAAGAAGGAGGCACGTTGGTGATCGCGCGACTCAGCGATGCCAATAACTTGGACCCGCATTTCAGCACGCAGATCAACTCGATGGCTACGATCCAGCACAAGGTATACGAGGGCTTGGTCCTTCTGGATGCCAACAGCGAGTACAAGCCTCTGCTTGCGACCGAATGGAAGCAGCTCGACGATTTGACATGGGAATTCAAGCTGCGCCAAGGTGTGGAATTCCAGGACGGCACGCCGTTCAACGCGGCGGCAGTGAAGAAAACGATCGAACGCATTTTGGATAAAAACAATCCGACTCCAAAAGCGAACATGTTCGGGATGATTAAAGAAGTGAAAGCAGTGGATGACAGTACGGTGCAAATCGTGCTGAGCTACCCGTTTGCCGGATTGCTCTCCATCCTGGCCGCTGCAGAAGGGGTCATGATCAGCCCGGCCGCAATCGATAAATATGGCAAAGACCTGACGAAGCACCCAGTTGGTACCGGTCCGTTCACCTTTGAATCGTGGACCCCGGGCCAGGAGATCGTTTTGGTGAAAAACGAAAAATATTGGGGCACAAAGCCGAAGCTGGACAAGGTCGTCTTCAAAACTGTACCGGAGGATGCGACCCGCGTCGCAATGGTCGAGGCGGGCGAAGCGCAAATCGCCGAGCAGCTGCCTGTGACCGAAATCGAGCGCGTGCAGTCTTCAGACACCGTCACGCTGGGCCGCTTCGAATCGTTCGCCGACGACCATATCGGCTTCAACACGAAGAAAAAGCCGTTTGACGATGTCCGTGTCCGTCAGGCGATCGCACATGCAATCGACAAGGAAGCCATCATCAAAGGGGTATACAACAATGTCGGGAAAGTGGCCAACTCGACGCTGGGGCCAAAGGTCATCGGTTACAGTCCGAATGTGAAAGGGTACGATTATGACCTCAACAAAGCGAAGCAGCTGCTCGCTGAAGCTGGCTATCCAAATGGCTTCAAGGCGACCGTTTCCTTGAATGACAACAAGGCGCGGATCAACGTCGCCGAAGTGCTGCAGTCTCAGCTCAAAGGCATCGGCATCGATCTGCAAGTTAATGTAATGGAATTCGGCGCATACATCGACGCAGCAACCAAGGGCAACACCGATATGTTCATCAGCGGATGGGGCAATGCGACGGGTGACGCGGACTACAACCAATACAACCTGTTCCACAGCAGCTCTGCAGGTTTGCCAGGCAACCATGCCTTCTACAACAACAAGGAAGTCGACAAGCTGATTGAAGACGGCCGCAAAGAAAAAGATCCGGAAAAACGCAAGCAAATCTATGAAAAAGCTCAGGAGATCGAATCCCAGGAAGTGCCGTACATCCCGTACCGCAGCTCTGAAAACCTGGCGGCGATCGCCAAAAACGTCAAGGGTGCTTGGATCAGCCCATCCGGCTATCTGGAGATCAATGATGTGACATTGCAATAAAAATAGTGTGACGACCTAGCGAGGTCTGCCTTTCACAAGGGCAGGCCTCGCTTTTTTTCCCCTTCGGTAACATTTTGCATGTTTTTATTCCTTTCCAGCACATTGGAAAGTTTCAACCTTTGTTCATTCGGGTACATGTCGGAATAACGATCATTGTCCGGCTGGAATGAGCACGGCAAGAGGACAATGAACGATGTATGTAGCCCACGGTGACGTGGAGAGTTAGGAGAGAGGCCTTATGCGTATAAGACTGAAGGGATCATTGAAGACAAGACTCATCGCATCATTCGCTATTTTACTGCTGGTTCCCAGTCTGTTAATCGGCATTCTGTCCTACCAAAGCACGAAAACGAAAGTCGAGGATCAGCTGGTAGTGGGCGGGAAGGATACGGTGTACTTTTTGAACAACACCATCGATATGCTGGTGAGCCCGAAAGTTCACCAGATCCAGTATTTCGCCCAAACCTTGAAAGCGAAGGGCGATCAGCCGCAAGACAAGGAAGAGGCCAAATTGCGGCTGGAGCAGTACATCCACACACAGCCGGATATCTTAAACGCCTATTTGGGAACTGAGACCGGAAAAATGTTTATTACGCCGAACGACAATTTGCCTGCAGGGTATGACCCAAGAAAGCGCGACTGGTACAAACAGGCAATGGAGAAAAAAGGAGAGCCATTTATTACTGAACCGTACCAAGATGCTGGTACTGGGAAAATCGTCGTCTCTATTGTGATGACGACCCAGGATGGAGCAGGCGTAGTCGGATTTGACCTGAGCCTGGAAAATCTGAGCGAGCTCGCCAAAAGCTTCAAGATCGGCAGCGAAGGGTACGCTTATATTTTGGATCAAACGGGAAAAGTGCTTGTCCATCCAACCATGGAAAACGGAACCGAGGCCAAAGGCAGCCAATTTGACCCGCTCTTCGCACGGGAGAACGGCACGTTCAGCAATCAGGAGGGCGGTACTGCGACGCAGACAATATTTGCCACCAACAAGCTGACGGGCTGGAAGCTGGCGGGTGTTCTGCCGGCATCCGAGCTGGAGCAGGCGGTCGCACCAATTTTCAAATCCTCATCGGTGGTCATCGCAATCGCCATCATTTTGGGGGCGGTGGTCATCGTGCTGATCGTGCGGTCGATTACCAAACCGCTGCGCCGCTTGATGGATGCGACCTTCAAAATAAGCCAGGGCGATTTGCGCGAACGCGTTGTCGTTGATGCAGACGATGAGCTAGGGCATCTGGCGGCACGGTTCAATCAAATGGTCGACTCGCTTGCAGCGCTGATTACAGGGGTTCGCCAAACCGTGGACCAGCTGGCACTATCTTCTGAAGAGCTGACGGCCAGCTCACAGCAGACAGCTGAGGCATCGGAGCACATTTCGGCCTCGATTCAACAGGTTGCGGCGAGCACGGAGACACAGGTGCAAAGCGTGCGCCAGAGCGAGCAGTCCATCGGGCATTTCTCCATCGGGGTTCAGCAAATTTCGACAAGCGCCGTGCATGTATCCCAAGCGGCGTCGAACTCCTCCGACCTGGCTGAAACCGGCAGCACATCGCTGGAAACCGCCGTCCGACAGATGGGAAAAATCCACGAAACCATCGCGAATGTGTCCAACGTGATTCAGGGGCTGGGCAATTGCTCGCAGGAGATCGGGCAAATCGTTGAAGAGATTACCGGGATTGCGTCGCAGACTAATCTGCTCGCGCTCAATGCGGCGATTGAAGCGGCGCGGGCAGGTGAGCAAGGACGCGGCTTCGCGATCGTCGCAGATGAGGTGCGCAAGCTTGCGGAGCAATCGTCCCGCTCTGCGGCCAAAATTACGGGGCTGACCGCGACCATCCAGAGCGAAACGACGCAGGCAATCCATTCGATCGCGGCAGGCTCGCAGGAAGTCGAGACCGGCATGAAGGTAGTAGCTGAAGCAGAGGAGTCATTTGGCAAAATCAAGCGCTCTGTGCAGGAAGTCACCGGCCAAATCCAGGAAGTGTCGGCGGCCTCTCAGCAAATGTCGGCAAGTACAGACCAGCTTCTCGGCGCATCTCGGGTCATCCGAGAGCTGGCGGTGGAAACCGCAAACGGTGCGGATGGCATTTCATCCGCAAGCCAGCAGCAGCTGGCAGCGATGGAGGAAATCTCTTCTTCGGCATTTTCCTTGTCTAGGATGGCTGAGGAGCTGCAGGAGATGGTTTCTAAGTTTCAGCTGTAAGCCGAGCGATGTTCAAAAAATCCCCTCGACAGGTCGGGGGGATTTTGCGTTTTTAACAAAAATAAAAATAGTAAAGATAGTATAAAATAATGTAAAGATCATGTAACTCACTTTACTGAATATTTTCTATAATCCTTACTAAGAAGCATGCCGTCAACAATCGGCATGGCTCGACAGGAAAATGAAACAGGGGGTTACGTAATGATGAAGAAACAACATGTGCTCGGATCGATGCTCGCGCTGTCCCTCGTCTGCACAGGCGTTCTCGCCGGCTGCGGATCGCAGCCGGAGCAATCGGCGACATCGGGGTCATCGGCAGAAGCGCCGAAAGCCGGCGGGACGCTGATCGTTGCCCGCAAGGCCGATGCGAACAATCTCGATCCGCAGTTCATCTCCAATATCCCTTCGGCCAACTACATTTTTGGCAAGGTGTATGAAGGCTTGGTCAAAACCGATAAAGGCATGCAATACCAACCATCGCTCGCGACCGAATGGAAACAGGTGGATAACCTGACATGGGAATTCAAACTGCGCGAGGGCGTGACATTCCATGACGGCGCACCGTTTAATGCGGAAGCGGTGAAAAAGACGATTGAGCGCATACTCGATCCGAAAGTGAAATCGCCGCGCGCTAGCGTTTTTTCCATGGTGAAGGAAGTGAAAGCGGTGGACGAGCATACTGTGCAATTCATCCTCTCCTCGCCGTATACGCCGCTGCTGTCGATTTTGGCGAGCAATGAGGGCAGCATGCTGAGCCCGAAAGCGATCGCAGAGCATGCCGACACCCTTTCCAAAAATCCAATCGGAACCGGCCCGTTCAAATTTGAATCGTGGACACCAGGCCAAGAGATGATTCTGGTCAAAAACGACAGCTACTGGGGCCAAAAGCCAAAAGTTGACAAGATCGATTACAAGGTCGTTCCTGAAGATACGACACGCGTCGCGATGGTGGAAGCGGGCGAGGTACATGTTGCCGATCAATTGCCGGTAACCGAGCTGGAGCGAGTGCAAACCTCGCAATCGATGAACCTTGTCCGCGCAGAGGGACTGGGTGTCGAGTACATCGGTTTCAATACGCAGCAGAAGCCGTTTGATGATGAGCGCGTCCGTCAGGCAGTAGCGCATGCAATCGAAAAAGACGCCATCATCAAAGGGGTCTACAACAACGTGGGCAATCGCGCGGTCACAGCGCTTTCGCCGAAAATGGTCGGCTTCAACACCAAGCTGGAAGACTACAATTACGATGTGAACAAAGCCAAGGAGCTGCTGGCGGAAGCGGGCTATCCAAACGGCTTCAAAACCTCCATCGTGACCGATGATCGTAAAGAGCGCATCAATGTGGCAGAGGTCATCCAGTCCCAGCTGAAAGGAATCGGTATCGATCTGGAGATCAAAGTGATGGAGTACGGTGCTTACCTTGATATGACAGACAAAGGCCAGCATGCGATGTTCATCGGCGGATGGGGCAATGCGACGGGGGATGCGGACTACAACCAGTACAACGTGTTCCATTCCAGCTCCAAAGGCAGCGCGGGCAACATCGCCTTCTACAACAACCCGGAAGTGGACAAGTTGATTGTTGAAGGACGCAAAGAGCAAGATCCGGAAAAACGCAATGCAATCTACGCCAAGCTGCAGGAGATCGAGCTGAAAGAAGCGCCAGTCATTCCAATCCGCACCATCGACCATATCGCGGTAGCGGGCAAAAATGTCCAAGGCTTTTGGCTTAACCCGATCGGCTACCTGATGGTGAATGACGTAACCGTCCAATAAAACGAACGACTGTCACCAAGAGGAATGTTTCGTTCGGCAATTTCATGGCGGGCATCCTGTTGTCAGTAAATGTGCACGGAAGCAGAATATTTGATTACAGCAGAATCGCGGACAGCGGCCCGCCCTGAAATCGATGTAAGGTCTAGCAGGATATTGAAAAATAAAACCGTGTGCGAATCGCATTTTGTGCGTGAAACATTCGGTTTTTACTAATTTGATGGCATCTATTAACAAAGAAACACAATGCCTAAAACGATAAACACGAATGAAATGACAAATGTGATGTTGACAGACGATAATCGGATGCTATAGAATACGATTGTCGAAAAAGTTAATAGCATTGTCTAATTCGTATATCCTCAAGATATGGTCTGAGGGTCTCTACAAGGAACCGTAAATTCCTAACTACGAATGATATGCTGACGTATATCATTCCGTAGGTAGGAGTTTTTTTGTTGTGTTCGTTACCTTATTTTTCAATAACTAGTTACTTTTGTCATCGGGAGGAAAAAGAATGAGCAACCAATACGATGTGATTGTAGTTGGAGCAGGACCAGCAGGCATCTTTTTGAGCTATGAATTGACATTGCGTTCACCTGAACTGAAAGTATTGCTGATCGATAAAGGGCATGACATCTATGCGAGGCGCTGTCCGATTTTGGAGGAGAAGATCAAGCTTTGCCCGCCACCAGCAGGCAAAAAAGATTTCGCAGGCTGTTTGCCGGCTTGTTCCATCACGAGCGGGTTTGGCGGCGCAGGCGCGTACAGCGACGGCAAATTCAATATTACGACAGAATTCGGTGGCTGGATGACCGATTACTTGTCGCCTTCAAAAGTGTTGGAGCTGATTCAATATGTGGACAGCATCAATTTGCAGCACGGGGCTACGACATCTATCACCGATCCGACGACCGACACGATCAAGAGCATCGAGCAGCGCGGTTTCGCGGCGGGGCTTAAGCTGTTGCGGGCACAGGTCAGACACTTGGGAACCGAGCAAAATTTAGAGATTTTGAAATCGATATTTGAATATTTAAAAAACAAAATTGACATGATGTTCAAGACGGAAGTGGAAGACTTGATCACCGTGAAGGAAGACGGTCGCCATGTGGTCAAAGGCGTCGTCCTGAAAAATGGGGAGGAATATCATAGCGATTATGTCGCGATCGTGCCGGGCCGTGACGGTTCCGCATGGCTGACCGACATTTTGAAGAAGCGTCGCTTGAAAATGTATAACAACCAAGTCGACGTCGGCGTCCGGGTGGAAACATCCGACGTGGTGATGCAAGAGATCAACGAGCATCTGTATGAAGGCAAATTTATTTTCAACACCTCCGTCGGAACGCGCGTGCGGACGTTCTGCAGCAACCCGTCCGGCCACGTCGTGGTAGAGAACCACAGCGGCATCATGGCAGCCAACGGCCATTCGTACAAAGACCCGGCGCTCGGCTCGAGCAACACCAACTTCGCGCTGCTTGTATCACACAAATTCACCGAGCCGTTCGACAAGCCGAATGAGTATGCGCGCGAGATTTGCAAGCGAGCGAACGATTTGTCCAGCGGCGGCGTGATCGTCCAGAAGTATGGCGACATCATTCGTGGCAGACGCTCGACCGAGGGGCGGATTCGTGAAGGCTTCCTGGAGCCGACGCTGAAGGAGGCAGTGCCGGGCGATTTGGGACTGGTCCTGCCGTACAATACGATGAAAAGCTTGATTGAAATGATGGAAGCGTTGGATAAAGTCACGCCGGGTATCGCCTCGGAGCACACCTTGTTCTATGGAGTAGAGGCAAAATTTTACTCGGCGCGCCCGAAGCTGACCGAAGAGTTCGAGACAGAGATCGCTGGCTTGTACTGCGGTGGCGACGGAGCGGGCATCACCCGTGGCCTGGCGCAAGCGGGAGCGGCTGGCATCTGGATCGCGAGAAGCATCCTGGGCAAATCGGCGGCAAACTAACATACAGAAGCGGTAGGAGAGAGATCGGTGCAGGCGCAAATCGCCTAAGCACCGGTCTTTTTGCTTTAGCTGAAATCTTTTACAATAAAGGAAGAAAAAAAGTCGAAGACCAAGGGGAACGCAATGAAAAAGTCGCTTCGTCTACGTACCATTATTAATTTATTGGTCATTACGAGCATCACGCTATCATTCGTCGGCTGGTACAATTACCGCGAAGCGAAAAAGGGCATCGTCGAATCCTTGGAGTACAACGCTACCACCAAAATCGCCTCCCGCGCCTACGACCTGTCCTCCATGCTGAAGACAAGGCTGGCCGAGCTGACGGTCATGAGCCACACGAACGTGATCCGTCTGGGAGCCGATCAGGAGAAGCTAGCTTATTTGAGCCGGGAAAAAAAACGCCCAGGAAACTCGCTCATCCGCTCATTCGGTTTTGCGGATATGAACGGATCGGTGAAGCTGACCACGGGCGACACAATCCCGTTCGAGTCGAGACAAAATCCATATTTGCGGCTTGCGCAAAGCGGCAAGAGCGTTGTGATGGATCCGATGCGCAGTCAGATTCAACCGTACGGCCTGATTATTCCGCTGATCGCTCCGGTTTATGATGATCAGAACCGAATGATCGGATTTTTGAGCGAAACCTTATACGGCAGAAGCGTGTTAAAGGAGTATACGGATTTCAAGATCGGCAGCTCCGATCAAGTGATGCTGGTGCAGCGTGACGGGCGGATCCTCCATCATGCCGATTCGAGCCGGAGCCTCACCTATTTTTCGCCGGAGGAAGAGACACAGTTGCAAACGGTGCTGACCGATATGACGGATAAGAGCAATGGCTTTCACGAGGTGACGCTACATGGCACGCAGCAGATTGCGGTGTATGCACAGGTGCCGGGTACCGACTGGTTCATGATGCTGCTTGTTCCGTTGGCCGATTTTGAAGAGCCGCTAAAACATGTGCTTTTGACTACTCTGCTTTCGATTCTCGTCAGCGACATCTTCTTGGCTACGATGATTTACCTCCTTTTTGAGAGCGTGCTGAAGCGGATCCAGCAAATTTTGAAGGTGACGGAACGTGTCGCAAATGGTGATCTCAACGTCAAACCGATCCCGATCGCAGATGAGGACGAGATCAGTGCTCTAGCTGTCTCGGTGAACGGGATGGCGGATAATTTGCGCCATTTGTTTGAAGAGCAAAACCGGGTGCAGGGAGAGATGATCATGGCCAGGCAGGAGGCGGAAGAAGCCAATTCGGCGAAAACGCACTTCCTCGCCCGCATGAGCCACGAGATTCGCACGCCGCTCAACGGCATCATCGGATTGACTCAGCTCATGCAAAAAACAAAGCTGACGGATATCCAGATGGATTACCACGGAAAAATCATGGCTTCGTCGCGGGCCCTGCTTTCTACGATCAACGAAATACTCGACTTCTCCAAGATTGAGGCGGGCAAGCTGGATTTGGAGCAGAGCCCGTTCCGGCCTCAGGATGTCATCCGCCGATTGGCTGATACATTGAGTGTCTTTTTAGGCAAAAAACAGATCGAGTTCATCATCGATATGGAAGAGGACATCCCCGATCGGTTGATCGGCGATCAGCTGCGGCTTGAGCAAGTGCTGATGAACTTGTGCAGCAATGCCATCAAATTTACCGAAGACGGCTGCATCGATGCCAAAATCGAGCGGGTCGCTTCAACAGAAGAGACGGTGACGATCCGTTTCAGCGTCGAGGATACCGGCATCGGCATTTCGCAGGAACAGCTCGATAAGCTGTTCGAGCCGTTCACCCAGGCAGACGGATCAACCAGCCGTAAGTACGGCGGAACCGGACTAGGCTTGGTCATCTCGCGCAATCTGATCGAGATGATGGGCGGCCAATTGGAGGTTATGAGCGAACGAGGGAAAGGGAGTAAATTTCAGTTTACGCTTACGTTCCCGATCGCAGCTCAGGTTGCTGGAAAATCTGCCGCGGCGATTGCCGCCTATCAGGACGTACGGGTGATGGTGGTGGAGGATAACCGGCGTGTTCGTGTGGCCCTGCATGAGATGCTGCAAGCGTACTCCTTTAAAAAAGTAACCTGCGTCAATTCCTGGCAGGCCGCCTTCCAGCTACTGGAGCTAGAACCTGCGGGTTACGACTTACTCCTGTTGGACATGGAGGCTCCCGACATGTATGGGCCAGACACGTTAGCAAGACTGCGGGAGATGATTCAGGGCACATGCTGCGCCGCGATTGCGATGACGACGGCCTACGGCCGGGACGAGCTGCTGCGCATGGATGCAGCTGCCAGGCCCGATGCGGTCATCGTCAAGCCGATCTGCCGCTATGGCGTCACACAGACGATCACGGCTGTTCTCGACCGCCGTAGCTCCGAGATGGAAGTCGCGGCCGCTGTGGTTGAGCATCCACTTCACGCAGCGAAAGGAACACGCGGGCACATTTTGCTTGCCGAGGACAATATCGTCAACCAACAAGTGGCGGAGGAGCTGCTGCGCTACCTCGGCTATACGGTGACATTGGCCGCGAGTGGGAAGGAAGCGCTTGACCAGCTGGAGCTGATGGACTTTGATTTGATTTTGATGGACATTCATATGCCGGAGATGGATGGCTATGAGGCGACGACCCGAATCAGGAAAGACCCGCGCTATGCCGATTTGCCGATTGTCGCTATGACGGCGAGCGTGATCAAAAAAGAGCACGACAATTGCTACCTTGTGGGCATGAACGACATCATCACGAAGCCGATCGATGTGAATGAAATGTTCGAAACGATCGGAAAGTGGATCAAAAACAAGAAGAAGGAACCGGCGATCAATGTGGAGCAGGCGTTGCAGAGGCTGGATGGCAAGGTGCAGATATTGACCCATACACTGCAGACGTTTCAGCGGGAGTATCGAGGGTTTGCCGAAGAATTCCGCCAGCGAATGGACGAGCGGGATTGGAAGACCGCGAGAAGGATGGCTCACACGCTCAAAGGGGTATCAGGCAACATTTCCGCAGATGGCGTGTTCACGGCTGTCAATGAATTGGAGCTGGCCGTGCTGCCCGACCAACCGGACCCTACATGGCCAGACAAGCTCGAGCAGGTGGAGCAGCAGCTGCAAAAGGCATTCGAATCGATAAAAATGTTGGGAAATGTCTAACACTTTCTTAACAAATTGTGGATAGTAGCCTATAATAGAAGGAAAGTATGTGGAAACTATTAAATTCTCCTAACACTTTTTTCATGTATGGGAAGGTGTGTTCAGAGATGGATAAGGTACTAATCATAGAAGATGATCCCATCATGGGTGACATGATCGCCATGTACCTCACCGAAGAGGGTTTTTTGGCAAAGCGGGCGGAGCTGGGCAAAAAAGGGCTCGCGCTGTTGCCGGAGTTCAATCCGGATGTGGTGTTGCTTGACCTAGTGCTGCCCGATGTGTCGGGCATGGAGCTGTGCAGCGAGCTACGGCGGATTTCGCCCGTGCCGATTTTGGTGGTTTCTATGAAAACCGACGTGTCGGAACGAGTCGATGCACTGTTGGCAGGGGCGGATGACTTCTTGTGCAAGCCGTTCAGCATGCGGGAGCTGACGGCCAAGATCGGGGCGATGATCCGCAGGACTCATTTGAATCAGGTAGCAGAGAACGCGAGGCAAGGCACTGCCGAAGCAAGCAATGTCGAGAAGCAGGAGCCGATCGTGCTGGACATGGAGAGGCGCGCGATCTATGTCGACGGCTATTATGTCGAGACGACCTTCTCTGAGTTTGAAATGATGCGTCTGTTTTTGACGAATCCGGGCAAAGTATTCAGCCGGGAAGAGCTGATCAATGAGCTGCGCGGCTTCGATTCATTCGTGACGGAGCGCGCGATTGATGTACATATCGCCAATTTACGCAAAAAAATCGAAGAAAATCCGAAAGAGCCGAAGCACATCCGCACCGTCTGGGGTGTGGGCTACAAATTCGTGATGGGGTAAGAGCAAGAACCGCTTCCTTTAAATTGGGAGGCGGTTTTTTTTGTACAGATAAGTGCAACCGCGGCTTAAGCCAAAAGCTTGGCGTAGCCAGGCTTTCTAATGCGAATCTATGTGTTTATTGTTAGGAAACTTCATATACTCCTAAAATCTGTTCCATAACTTTCCTAATTGCTTCACTCCATAATAGAGAAGTAAGAAATGCCCATCTTTGGAGGCGACAAGAGAGTGAATGCAGTTCAGATCGTTTTGCTCATCGGCGAGTTTCTTTTCTTGGCGACGGCATTGTTTCTATTAGGCAACGAGATATACCGACTGTTTTTTTCCAAGACATCACGAGAAGCAAACGGAGAGCGCAACTCTCTTCACACATACAATCCGTTGACCAGTCTGCCCGATCGGGCACGGCTGGAAGACCAACTGCATGATTCGATCGAACAGGCCGCCCATTCCAATGCTCAACTGGCGGTTATTTTTCTGGGCATCGACAATTTCCAACGGATCAATGATACAAGAGGGCACCGATTCGGCGACGAACTTCTCGATGCTGTAGGGGGGCGGCTCATGCAGAGCATGGGGGAGAACGACTCGATCGGACGCTTCAGCGGTGATGAATTTTTGCTGGTTCTGGCTGACATCGAGGACCGACTCGACATCCCGTGTCGCATGAGCAAAGTGGAAAGCTTGTTTGACGCTCCATTTTTCATCCGGGGCATTCCGATCTATTTGACAGCGAGCATGGGGATCGTCCGGTTTCCGGAAGATGGCCGCAGTTCCCAGGAGCTGCTGAAAAAAGCCAACATGGCGATGCATCAAGCCAAGGAAGCAGGGAAAAACCGCTATCTTCCGTATCAAGAAAGCATGCAGCATGAGATCGAGCGAAAGTACATGCTTGAAAACGAGCTCCGCCATGCGCTCGACCGCAATGAGCTGCAGCTGCATTACCAGCCGCAGTTTGAGACGGCAACGGGAAGCATCAGAGGATTCGAAGCGCTGGTTCGCTGGATACATCCGGTCATGGGGGCGATTTCGCCAGCCGAGTTCATTCCGATTGCCGAGGATTCCGGTTTGATCGTGCCGATTGGCAGATGGGTGCTGCGGGAAGCCTGTTTGAAAAACAAACAAATTCAGGCCCTTTATTTCCCGAAATCCGTCATGTCCGTCAACATTTCAGCTGTACAGCTGCTTTCAGGCGGTTTTACCGAAATGGTAGCCGGGGTGCTGCATGAGACCGGCCTCTCACCTGCGTCTTTAGAGATCGAGCTGACGGAGAGCATGCCGATCACATCGTTTGACTCCGCGATCCCGCTGCTGGAAACATTGAGCGGCTGGGGCATCAAGCTATCGCTCGACGATTTTGGCACCGGCTATTCCTCGCTCAGCTACTTGAAGCGCTTGCCCTTTCATACGCTGAAAATCGACAAGATGTTCATCCAGGACATCGCCAAGGAAACAGGGGGAAGCGCCATCACGGAGGCGTTGATCACGCTCGTCCATCAGCTCGGAATGGCCGTCATCGCAGAAGGGATTGAGAATGACGAACAGCTCCGCTGCCTGAAAAAATGGAATTGCGATTGTGTGCAAGGCTATTTGCTGGGCAGACCTGTTCCGTTCGCGGAAGTGCCGGGCTTGTTTCAGGTAAAAGCCTGATTGTTATGTTTTTGTAATACCGATGGCTCGCTTTTTATTCGATTGCAATGCGCGGGAAGGTACGATAGCAGCATAAACCAACCCGAAAGCGAGTGGATCGATCATGACGAAACGATATACAGTACTCGGCGTAGCCGCGATTATGGCGGCAATGAGCTTGGCCCCTGTTGCACCTATCCAAGTAGAAAAAGCCCATGCGGCGTTTGCGGATCTGAGTCAGGCGGGAGGCTACCAGACGGCCGTTCAAGCGCTCACCCAACAAAACGTATTGGCAGGCTACAGCGATCACGCATTCAAACCGGATCAGCCGGTCAAGCGGGCGGAGCTGGCAAAAATGATCGTGCTTGCGCTTGACGTCGAAACCAAGCAATCAGGCGCAAGCCTGCATGATGTCACGCAGAAAGATTGGTATTACAGCTATGCGCAGACAGTGGTGCAAAATGGGCTGCTGGCGGCGCAGAACGGCAGCTTTCACCCGAACGCACACGTGACTGTTGACGAATTGATCACAGCCGTGGCGAAAGCGGCCAAACTGGCACCAGCTGACTTGCAAAACGTGCTCGGAAACGTGAAAAAAGCGCAACAAGCCACACGCGGCCAGGCCGCACAACTGGTTTATCAGGCACAGCAAATCGCAAAAGGTACGCAAAAAGCGCCTCAGACCGGGCAAGAAATGGCTCAGATTCTCAGCAGCACGGACTGGCAGGGTACAAGAGTATACGACAAAGATCATCATGACCTGACAAAAGAAAATGCTAACTTCATCGGACTTGCGAAATATGAAGCGCAAACCGCTCGATATGAATTTTTTGATGCGAAAACGGGAAAAAGTCGCGGCGATAAAGGAACGTTCTTTATCACGAATGACGGGAAGAAGAGAATCCTGATTTCGGAGTCTATGAACTATCAAGCTGTCGTTGACATGATCGAAATCAACAAAGACATCTTTACGTATAAGAGAATGGGAAAAGATGCGAATGGCAACAACGTAGAGGTATTCGTCGAACATGTACCGTTTAAAGGAGAAAAGCTTTCGTTCACGGATCCAGACAAGAAGCTCGACGCGACGACAGGCGATATCGTAACCAAGGTGGATGGAGACAAAATTTTGGGCAGCACCCTTTGGAACGGTACGAAGGTAGTAGATGAAAATGGCAACGATGTCACAGCATACAATACGAATTTCATCAGTTTGGCAAAATTTGATGAGAAGACGAACAAATATGAGTTCTTCAATCTTCAAACAGGCGAAGCTCGCGGTGATTATGGCTATTTCGATATTGTTCACGGAAATAAAATCAGAGCCCATGTTTCCATCGGTGAGCGGAAGTACGGTGCCGTACTTGAACTGACTGAGCTTAACCAAGATCGATTCACTTATAAGAGAATGGGAAAAGACAAAGACGGCAAGGATATCACGGTATTCGTTGAGCATGAACCGTATCAAGGTGCGTTTAAGCCTGAATATAGCTTTTAATGGAAGATTGATGACAGTAAAAAAGAACTGCTGGGAATGTGCCCTGGCAGTTCTTTTTGTTGTTTTCACCACTCCCGCACCATATACCCGACGCCGGGATAGGTCACGATCAGATTGCTCTCCTGATCCACCTGTTTGATCTTTTGCCGGACGCGGGCGATCGCGACGCGTAAATATTCAACATCATCGCGATACTCGCTGCCCCAAATGTCGCTGAGCAATTGCTCATGTGTCATCACTTTGCCGGCATTTTGCAGCAGGAGCACGAACAGCTTGTACTCCGTATCCGTGAATTTGATTTCCGTATCATGCAGCCAAATCCGGCGCTGACCGAGATTGACCGTCAGCGGGCCATTCTGCAGCTCGCTTATGCCAATCGGGTTCACCGGCCTGCTGTCGGCGCGGCGCAGAACGGCATTGACGCGGGCGAACAGCTCGTCGAGTGCGAACGGCTTCGTCAAATAATCATCGGCGCCTTCGTTAAGCCCTTGCACTTTGTCGGTGGAATTGCTGCGGGCGGTCAGAATGATGACCGGCACGTTGGAAAAGCTGCGGAGCCGCTTCAAGACCTCGAAACCGTCCATGCCCGGCATCATGATGTCGAGCAGGATGAGATCAGGGTCAAACAGGTCGATCTGGTCGAGCGCCTCCGAACCGCTGGTGCAGGACGCGGTCTCGAAGCCGATTGATTTGAGATTGGCTGAGATGAAGCGGATGATTTTAGGCTCATCATCCACGATCAAAATTTTGGGTTTCTTCATCGTTATCACCGTCATGTAAAGAGTATAGAGGAACGGATAAAGTAAATGCGCTGCCGGTACCCTCTTTGCTTTCCACGGCAATCCGACCGTGGTGCGCTTCCATGATCCCTTTGCTGATCGCGAGGCCGAGGCCGGTCCCGCCGGTAAGACGGCTTGCGGTCACATCCACCCGGTAAAACCGGTCGAAAATTTTGTCGAGATGATCGCCCGCAATGCCGATACCGTTGTCCTCCACGCGGATGTGTACGAACCGTTCGTCACCGGTTGCGGTCACACGGATGTGCGGCTGCTGCTGGTTATAGCGGAGCGCATTGGTGTAAAGATTGACGAGCACTTGTTCAAGCCGGTTTTTGTCCCCGTGAATCAAGGGGAGGTGCGGCGGGATGTCCGCTTCAAAGATGGCCGCCTCCTGCTGTGCTTTTGGCAGGCGCCGCCACGCTTCCTCGACGATCGGCCGCACTCTGAGCGGCTCAAGGGAGACATGCAGGACGCCGGACTCGATTTTGGAAATGTCCAGCCATTCATCGATCAGCTCCTGAATTCTGCCGATGTCTTCATGCACGCCTTCCAAAAGCTCCCGTTTGAACTCTTCGTCCCATTGTGCATCGCGGCGCAGCAAAGTTTCTACACTGCCCTTGATGCTTGTAATCGGCGTTTTGAATTCATGGGAAGCCAGTGAGATCAGATCGTTTTTGAGCCGATCCACGCGCTGCTCCAGCTCCGCGTGGCGTTTGGCGAGAAAGGCGCCGATGCCGAGCGTGACCAGAAGGGTAAGCACAATGAGCAGGGAGCTCGATTCAAGCGATTTGAAAAAGGCCGCGTTCACCGCCGAGGTCGATTTGCTGACCCAGACGATCCAGTTTAGATCGGGAATGACGTGATAGGCTACCAATTCATCCTGCTTGCGGATGCTGGAATAGAACGTCCCCAGCCCTTGCCCGTTTTCACGCGCGGCTTTTACGACTTCCTCGCCGGATAGGTCACGGATGACGGTGCGAATGCTGGCATCAGGGTGGTAGATCGCTTTGCCCCGGTTGTCCAGCACCACCGGATAGGCGGACGGACCGTAATCGTATTGGGTGACCAGCTTGACCACCTGGCTGACATCGAGCGTTCCGATAACACTGCCCGCGAAATGGCCGCTCGTATACAAGATCGGCACCGCAATCGTGATCAGCGGCTTCGCTGGCTTTTCTTGCGACAAAAAGACTGGTGAAATGGTTGGGCTGCGTGTTGCAGCTACCTGTTGAAAATAGTCGCGGTCATGAAAGTCAGCATGGATCAAGCCTTGCTGAGCCTTGGAATGATAAGCGATGGTTCGGCCCTCGCTATCGGTTGCGTACAGCGTCGTAAACCCGGCGAAATGGCCATTCACCGACTGCAGCAGAGAGGTGATGCGCCGGGGGTCCCGATCGGGCGTGGAAGCGATGTCGGCAGCGATCGTCTCGACTGCAGTGCGATGGTAAAACACGTAGGTTTCGACGGCATCCGCCATCCGCTTCATGGAATCGAGCTGGTTGCGCGTATATTCTTGTGACAGTTGATAAATTTGCACGACCTGGATGCTGCCCAAGAGCACAATCGGGATCAGGGCGATGATCGCGATGATCCAGGTCAGGTGAGAGCGCAGCGTGCGAGGCTTCACAACGATTTCTCCTCATTCATGTGGGTAGAATTGCTAGTTACGATGATGGCATAGAAGCATTGGGAATACAACTTCCAGATAAAGAAAAAAGGCCGGGGAAGGTTCCCCAGCCAAACAATCTCTCACATTTAGGCAAGTGTGCGCATGTATTCAGAAACTTTTTGTAAGCCTTGACGCAGCATTTCGGTCTCGCACGCGTACCCGATCCGCGCCCAGCCCTCCAGATCGAAGCAAGCCCCTGGCGTCATGAAAGCACCTGTTTCTTTGAGCAAGCCTTCGCAAAATGCGACCGATGAAACAGGCAAATCGTATTTGAGCATCGCTGTCGTACCGGCGCGCGGCTTCACATACGAGATCAAAGGCTCCTGCGCCACCCATGCATCCAGAATTGCTAGATTGTCCTTGATGATCTTGCGATTGCGGCTCATGATGCGGTCATAGTTTTTCAATGCATGAACGGCAAGGATGTCATCTAGCATGCCGACGCTGATTGTGTTGTAGTCGCGGTGCTTGATGCATTCGGCAATCACATCGCTTGGTCCGGCGATCCAGCCCAGGCGCAGACCAGCGAGGGAAAGTGCTTTGGACATGCTCGACGTGCTGATCCCTTTTTCGTACAGGTCAGCAACTGATGGAACGACCAGATCATCATCCTGAAGCAAATTACGGTACACCTCGTCACACAGGAGGTAGGCGCCGCAGGAGCGGGCAATCTCGACAATTTGCTCCAGCAGCTCACGCTCGATGATGGCGCCGGACGGGTTGTTCGGATTGTTGATGCAGATCAGCTTGGTATTTTCGTTAACCAGGGAGCGCAGCTCTTCTGGGTCAGGCAGATAGCCATTTTCCGGCTTCAAATGGAGCAAATCTACCGTTGCGCCAAACGAGCGCGGCACTTCATAAATTTGCTGGTAGGTCGGATGGACAGCGACGACATGGTCGCCTGGCTTCACCAAGGAATAGAACACCAGGAAGTTAGCGGCGATCCCGCCGTTCATTACCAGGACGTTATGCGGGTCGACGGACTTATACAGATTGGCGACCAGCGACTTGAACTCCGGCGATCCTTCGATATGACCATACGTCAGTTTTTTCTTGGCGAGGGAACGGAAAAACTCGTCCGGATCAGTGCCATCGATGCTGATCAATTCCTCGACGGTGAGCGAATCGACGCATGTTTCCGCGATATTGTATACCGCGCTCATCTCATACTTGTTCATCCAATCCTCTACTGCAAACAACTTGATATCCACTACAAATCCCCCTTTGTCACAATGTTTTGTTTATAGCGTAGCGACCGTGCCGATTCCTTTTTCTTGGGCTTGTGCCAAAACGTAATCAGCCGTGATCAAATCTTGCAAGGCAATGCCGGTGCTGTCGTAAATCGTGATGTCTTGGTCCGAAAGGCGACCCGGCGTTTTGCCCAAAATGACGCTGCCGATTTCGGCGACGATTTCTTCTTTGGCCAGCAGCCCTTTTTTCACCGCCACTTTCGTTTCCCCGACATTGACTGCTTGTGTTACATCATCGACGAAGACACGTGCAGACGCAAACAGCTGCTCATCGATTTCCTGCTTGCCCTCCATGTCGGCGCCGATGCAGGAGAAGTGTGTGCCCGGCTTTACCCATTCCTTCATGATGATCGGCTTGCGGGACGGCGTCGCCGTGATGATGATGTCTGCCTGCTCCGTTGCAGAGCGGATATCATCTGTGGCCGCGTACTCGATATCGATGCGGTCGAGCAGCGTGTTATATAGTTCCTGGTCATACTTATACGGAGCCAAGAACTTTTCCTTCAAGTGATTTTTCACCGTCGCGCAGAAAGCGGCGGCTTTTTCATACGAATTCGCATTGTAGACGGTCACTTTCTTGATATGCTTCATCGTCATCAGCGTGGCCATGATTTCATAGGATGCCAGATGACCGGAGCCTACGAGCAGCAAATGCTCCGATTCGGGTCTGGCCAAATATTTTGCACCGATTCCGCCGGCGGCGCCTGTGCGCATCAGGGTGACAGGCTCGCCACTCATCATGCCTTTTGGGACGCCCGTATTGCTATCGAGGACCATGACAAAGCCGACGAGGGCAGGCAAGTTTTTGGATGGGTTATCGCCATACCAGCCAACGAGCTTCAAGCCGAAAATGTTGGCCCCGGTTAGGTGGCCCGACTTGATGTCCATGTCCGCTTTGCCTGGAGCAAATTCGTGGAACACCATCGGGAAGAGTGAAGCCTCGTTTTGTTCCTTTAACGTATAAGCGCGCTCTACTAGCTCAATCACATTTTTCATATCAAGCAGTTGCTGCACGCTTGCTTGGTCGATTACTCTGAATGGAAACATTGCGGTTCCTCCTTACCGGAATAGGTGTGACTGTTATGGCTTTGACTTTAGCATAGAATAAAATAATAATTAAATTAGCGTATTTTATAGTAACCATTGAGAACGTACGAAACGAATTGCGTTTGGGGGGAGACAGATGGAGCTTCGAACGTTAAAAACCTTTCAGGTCGTTGCGGATCAGCTGAATTTGACCAAAGCTGCTGAGCTGCTTGGATATACACAACCTACCATCACCTTGCAAATACAGACGCTGGAGCGGGAGATCGGCCATGCTCTGTTTAATCGGGTGGGGAAGAAGACATTCCTGACACCTGCGGGGAAGATGATGAAACACCACGTCGACAAGCTATTCGGGGTCGTTTCCGAGATGGACAAGGCGATCAAGCTGTTGGATGGCCCATACGGAACACTGGTAATCGCTGCGCCGGAATATTATTGGACGCACTACTTGTCCCAGCTGATACGGTCCTACGTCAGCCACCATCCGCAGGTCAAATTAAAGCTCGTCTCTTGCAACAGTGTGGATGCGATCCGCATGATCACGACGAATGAAGCCGATATCGGCATCATTGCCGGGCATAGCGACAGCCAGGAGATTGAAACGCGACTCTTGGAAAAAGAAGAGCTGGTGGTCGTCACTACGCGGGAAATCTATGAAAAGCACGACCGCTCCTACATCATGGAGCATTACCCCTTTATTTATAAAGAAAGCTACAATCTGGCCGGTTTGAACCACCACTCAATCACGGAGATCGACTACCATCCTGCCACAGCAATTGAGAGCAGCAGTGAAGAAGCGATTAAGATCGCGGTGCTGAACCAAACGGGGGTGGCGCTGATCAGCGCCAATTTGATCAAAAATGAGCTGGAATCGGGCGCGTTGGTACCGCTGTACCGCCTCGATCAGCGCTTGGATACGTATTTGATCCATTTGAAAGACCGGGCGGATGAGAACACGATCCGCTCCTTTGCCGAAATGGTCATCGAAGGCTGGCAAGAGGCAGGCGGAATCAGCTGATTCTTGTATGTTTTTGGAAGGACGATACTCGTTGGAGAGCGTCGTCCTTTTTTTCTGAAAAATGTCTCGACGTTTTTCATTAGATTGGATGTGACCGCTTGCTGTGAAGGAATTAAGATGTTTAATAGTTACCATTGAACATCTCAATTAGTTGAGGAGGGTAGGGTGTGCTACCATGTAAAAAAACCAAAGATTTCGACAAAGGAGGCTTGAATCAGCATATGGGTCAATCTAATCTTGCAGTCAACGCACCACAGAAGAAGAAAGCCCGAGAGATCAATGTGTTTGTCTTGCTCTTGATTGTGCTTTTAGTCGCAGCGGTTTCCACGTATGTTCTCCCCTCGGGCGAGTATACGCGGCAAGATGTGAACGGACGCAGCGTCGTAGTGCCCGACACGTACAAAGCGATTGAAGCGAGCCCGGTCAGCTTGATGGGACTGATTGGTTCCATCCATACCGGGATGGTAGAGGCATCGTCCATTATCTTTTTCGTTCTTATTATTGGTGGTACTTTTGGTATTCTAACGGCAACAGGCACGATTGAAGCGTTTATTTCAACACTTTCTCGAAAGCTGGCGAACCAGGAAAAGTGGCTGATCCCGATCATGATGTTGTTTTTTGCGTTGGGTGGAGCCTTGATGGGGATGGCAGAGGAAACGTTGGCTTATCTCGGTATCATGATTCCGCTTGCCATTGCGCTTGGCTTTGACGTGATGACCGGCACGGCGATCGTGCTCATCGGGGCTTCCGTTGGTTTCACGACAGCAGTTATGAATCCGTTTACAGTGGGGATTGCGCAAGGGATTGCCCAGCTTCCTCCTTTTTCTGGAATGGGTTACCGGATTGTATTGTTTGTAGTGATGTATCTGGTTTCGGTATTTTTCGTCTACCGCTATGCGATGAAGGTGAAGCGCGATCGCGGCTACGGCTTTTTTGCAGATGGAAAATACGACAAGGCCGAGACGGCCAATGTGAAACTGGAGACGCGGCACAAGATCGTTCTGGGCTGCTTTTTGTTGAATTTCGTCGTTTTGGCGTATGGTGTCGTCAAATTTGAATGGTTCATTACTGAAATCGCCGGATTGTTCACACTGCTTGGGATTGTGATCGCAATCGTTGGCAAGCTTTCGCCAGGTGAAACAGTCAACGCCTTCATGAAAGGTGCTTCCGGACTGATCTCCGGTGCGCTGATCATCGGGGTGGCGAGAGCGATTGTCGTGATTTTGACGAATGGTCACGTGATTGATACGATTCTGTATAATGCGTCATCGGCAATTCACCATTTGCCGCCATCGCTGTCCGTCGTGGGAATGTATTTGCTGCAAAGCGTAATTCACTTGATCGTTCCTTCCGGCAGTGGACAAGCGGCATTGACGATGCCGATCATGGCGCCTTTGGCTGACTTGGTAGGGGTGACGCGGCAGACCGCTGTGCTGTGCTTCTCCATGGCGGATGGGATCGGCAACATCATATTCCCGACATCGGGCTACTTCATGGCTGGTCTCGCCATTGCGGGAATTCCGTGGAGCCGCTGGGCCAAATGGATTTTGCCATTGATTTTGACACAATACGCAATCGGATTGGTTGCGGTAATCGTGGCTCAACTGATCGGCTACGGGCCATTTTAACGGGAGGCTTGCATTATGCAAAAAATGATTTCTGCAGAACTCGGTGAGTGGGCGATTGCCCACCGCCGTTACTTGCATCAGCATCCTGAGTTGTCAGGTGAGGAATACCAGACACATGCTTATATCAAACGCCATTTGGAAGAGCTGTCCATCGAGATTTTGGATTATCAGGCACCCAGCATCGTCGGTTACCTCAAAGGGACGGACGGCAGCAAAACCATCGCACTGCGTGCGGATATCGATGCGCTGCCTGTGATGGAAGAGGGCGACAAAAGCTATCTTTCCAAAGTGCCCGGCATCGCCCATGCATGTGGACATGACGGACATACGGCCGTTTTGCTCGCCGCAGCGAAGTGGCTGTCGGAGCATCGCAGCGAGGTGAAGTCGAATGTGGTCTTCATTTTCCAATCGTCCGAAGAGCGGGAGCCGAGCGGGGCGGAAGCGCTGGTTCAGCAGGGTGTGCTGGAGAATGTCGACGCCATCTTTGGCATTCATCTGTGGCAGCCTTTGGCAAAAGGACTGATCGGTGCATGCCACGGTCCGATGATGGGGGCTTGCGATGAATTCAAGATTACGATTGAAGGAAAAGGCGGGCATGGCGCGATGCCGCATGAGACGGTCGATCCGATTTTCATCGCCAGCCAGATCGTAAGCGGCCTGCAATCGATCGTCAGCCGCACGCTGAGCCCACTGCAGTCGGCCGTCGTGACGGTAGGCAAGGTCGAGGCGGGCAGCACCTTCAACATCATCCCGAACGAAGCGGTAATGCTCGGGACGACGCGCAGCTTGACAGTCGAGACGCGCCAGCACATTTATGACCAGATGAAGCGGATCGTAGAGGGGATTCCTGTAAGCTTTGGCGCGACCGGACAGATGGAGTACTACTGGGGAACGCCGGCGGTCATCAACGATCGGACACAGAGTCGGTATGTGGAAGATGTGGTCCGCGAGACGTTTGGTGATGCGGTCTACGCAGCCGATATGGAGCCGACCTTGGCTGCGGAAGATTTCGCCCACTATTTGGTGAAATGCCCTGGCGCCTTCATTTTCGTCGGAATGGGTGGGGAGGCGAGCGCCTATCCGCATCATCATCCCCGCTTTGATATTGATGAAGACGTGATCCCGTCCGCCATCGAGCTGTTCATCCAGCTCGTCCTGCGGTTCGGCTGATCCGCTGTTACAAAAATAGCTTCAGGAGGTACGAAAGATGTTGAATGTTTCCTTGCTAAGTGTACTGCAAGCGAAAAAGCGAATTGAACACGAAGTGCTAAAGACACCACTGCTCGCGTCTCCCATCTTGTCCGAACATGTCGGTGCAGATGTGTGGCTCAAGCTGGAGAATTTGCAGAAAACCGGATCGTTTAAGCTGCGGGGAGCGACAAACAAAATCGCTTCGTTGACGGAGGAGGAGCTTGCACGCGGCGTGATTACCGCATCGGCGGGAAACCATGCCCAAGGCGTGGCTTATGCTGCGAAGCGAAAAGGCGTGTCCGCCCTGATCGTCGTGCCTAAAACCGCGCCTGAGACGAAGCGCGCTGGCATTCAGCGGTACGGGGCAGAACTGGTCGTGTTTGGCGACAATTATGATGAAGCTGAGGTGCATGCGTACAAGCTGGCAGAGGAGACAGGCAGAACGTTTGTCCATGCCTTCGAGGATAACGAGATCATTTCCGGACAAGGAACGGTCGCACTGGAAGCGCTGCTGGAAGAGCCGGATTTCGACGCGATTGTCGTCCCTGCGGGAGGCGGCGGCCTGATTTGCGGCATCGCAACCACAGCGAAAGCACTCAATCCGGCGATCGAGGTCATCGGTATCCAAACCCATGCCTCGCCGCCGTGGTACTATTCGTTTAAAGAAGGCAAGCTGGCCGATGTCGAATACAGCGACTCGCTCGCCGACGGCCTGCACGGCGGCATCTCCCAAGGTAATCTTGACCTGGCGCTGAAAATCGTCGATGACTTCATATTAGTAGAAGAGGAGCAGGTCGCTCATGCCATGTACTGGCTGGCCAAAGAGCACCACTACATGGTCGAAGGCTCCGGCGCAGTCGGCATCGCTGCCCTCTTGCACGGCCATCTTCCTCACCTGAAAGGCAAAAAAGTGCTCACGATCGTAAGCGGAAGCAACGTAGACGCCGCTAAGCTTGGCAAAATCATCGGAAGCTATTCTTAATGCAATTGGCAATCAAAAGAAACCGTCAGGGGAATCTCCCGGGCGGTTTTTTCATTTTTACATTTTTTCATTTATCCCCTACAGTACCGAAGGATTTTTGAAAGAAAGCGGAACGGAAGCCTTTACGATGCCCACCAGGCGGAGCGAATCAGCGGGAAACGCTTTGCGCCACATCTACTTCCTGAGATACACCCGCCGCGCAGCGTGTGGCTTTGGGGTGCAGTTTCCCGATGATTTGCGGAGCCGTTCTCCCCGACCCCCAGCAGGCATCGTAACAGCTTCCGTGGAGCTTTCTTTCAAAAATCCCTGCGCTTTTTTTCACATACTCTTAAGCTTTTTGTAAGATTTGCTTTACAGACTCATAAGGACTGGGGGGTAGGATGACATAGAACAAGAAAACAACCAAAAAACGAGGAGGCTTCACCATGAAAAATCGAAAATTGTTGACGGCAGGATTGGGAGTTGGCATCAGCAGCATTGTGTTGCTCACGAGCGCTTACACCGTAATGGCAGATACATCTTCAGGCTACGACCTCTATAAATCGGCAATCAAGCAAACACACGCTGCGAAAAGCATCACAGCGGACGTAAACGTCTCGCTGACTGATAATGGGAAAGAACTGCTGGCCGTGCAAGGAAAAGTGAAAAACGAGGAGGCTGCCAATCTCGGTAGCGGCAGCGTGAACATCAAGACGAACGGAACCGCACACGCGGTGCAGTTTTACCGCCAAGCCGATCAGGTGGTGCTGAAAACGGATGACAGCGACAGCTACAAAGTGTTGAAGCCGGACGCAAATGAACAGCACAAGTGGAAGCAGCACCATAACGCCAATGAAGATGGAACCAACCCAGGTGCCGAAAAAGTCATCGATGCGCTGATGACCAATCTGCAAAATGACATCCAGGTTACACAGGCTTCCGGTGGTGGCAAAGAAGTTTCCCTGCATCTGACCCAACAGCAAATTTCGCCGGTCGTTCAAGCGCTTGGCTCGGTCGTTTTGCAACATGCAGCGAACCATCAGGAGCTGGCAACTGGTGAGGGCCAAGACGAACTGGACCGTCATGCTCCGCAGTTCGCAAAAGATTTGAAACCCGAATTGCCTAAACTGACGCAAGACATCGTCGTGAAGCAAGTGGACGTAAAAGCGGAGATTTCGCAGGACAACTATGTGGACCAGCAAGAAGCAACGCTCACGGTATCGGGTAAAGACGCCAGCGGTGCTTCCCATGAGGTGGTACTGACGATTCATGCAGACTTGTCCAACTTTGGGGATACGAAGGCAGACACAGTGGATTTGACGGGCAAACAGGTCGAAACGATCCAAAAACACTAAAGCAAGATCATAAATCGATGGGAGCGCAGAACGCCAGCACGCACGTCAAGGCGATCTGCGCCTCCGTTATATGATGAACGGGAGGGAGATGCAGCATGGAAGCCGTTTTGGAAGTAAAAGCTGTAACCAAGCGGTACCGATCGGACAGGGGCATTGACCGCGTGTCGTTTACCGTCTACAGCGGGGATATTTTTGGCCTGTTCGGCCCGAATGGGGCTGGCAAAACGACGTTGATCAAGAGCATCACCGGTTTGTGCCGGGCAGACGCGGGTCAGATCGCGATTTTTGGCCATAGCCTCACGGAGCAGTTCGAGCAAGCGATGGAGCACGTCGGCTGCATCGTGGAAACCGGAATTTCGCACGATTATTTGACACCGTACCAAAATCTGCAGCTCGTAGCGCGCTATTATCCGGAGGTCACCCGGGAGCGGATTGACGAAGTGCTGGAGCTGGTCGGGTTGTCTGCGCACAAGCATGAAAAAGTGAAGGGCTTTTCCTCCGGGATGAAGCAGCGGGCGGCCTTGGCGGCGGTGCTGTTGCCCAAACCGCGCCTGGTCATCCTTGATGAACCGACGACGAGCCTCGATATCGAAGGAGTCCGCGATTTCCGCCTGATTGTCAATCGGTTGGCGCAAGAAGAGCAGACCACGTTTCTCATTTCCAGCCATTCGATTCATGAGATGGAGCGCATGTGTAACCGGATCGGCATCATGTATGGCGGCGTGATGGTAAAAGAAGGTCTCGTCAGCGATCTTCTGTCCGACGGGCAGACGCTCGAGGATGTTTATTTGTCCCAGATCGACCAGGCAAAGGGGGCGTAACGACAATGGGAAAACTGTATGCAAGCATAGCAAATGAAACGCAGAAGATGCTGGCGCAAAAGACGACCATTGCCTTTTTGGCACTGACGCTCCTGCTGCCGCTGGGTTCGGCGCTGCTCATCACGTTTGTGAAAACAAACGCTGCGATTCAGATCATGGCCGGCTCCAATTTTGCCATGACGATGCTTTGGCTGTATGTATCATTTTGCTTGCCCTTATTCGTATTCATGTTCGCAGCCAATCTATTCGTCGGCGAGGCGGGAGACCGTTCCTTGCGTCTGGCCTTGCTGAGTCCCGTCTCGCGGCTAAAGGTGTTTTTGGGCAAATTGACGGCGCAAAGCCTGTTCATCGTGGTAGGACTTGCACTGATGTATCTTGCTTCCGTTCTTTTTGGAGGGTTTTTGCTGCATGAGTGGAATATCGATGAGTGGATGCCGATTTTGGGCGCGTACAGTTTGGCAGCGATTCCGATGATGGTCTTGGGCGCCTCTGCAGCATGCGTGGGACAGCTGTTCCGCAGCGTGGGCGGCGCACTGGTATTTGGCCTTTTCGCGTACGGTGTGGCCAAAATCATTCCTTATCTGTCGCCTGCTATCGGAAAGGTGCTGTTCACGAACTATACGGATTGGTACACGTTATGGCTGGGAGGAACAGCTACGGGTGGACGCTTGTTGATGATCGCAGTGATTTTACTTTCCTCTGCGGTGCTGTTCGTTTCGGGCGGCTATTACCTCTTTGAGAAAAAAGAAATGTAAACGAGGGATTCGCATGTCAATCCGGGTGAGATTGCTGTTATCGTATATCGCGATGCTAGTGGTACCGATTTTTTTCTTCATCGTGGCCGTCTTTTTCATCGTGCTCGCTTTTTTGGGCGATATCAAAAGCGCGAAAGACTTTTATCAGATCGATTTTGGCAATGATGAATCGTTTTCGCGCGTAGTCGCTGGCGATCAACAAATTTTGACGGAGCTGGTGGGGATCGCTAAGTATGCACCGCAAACATTTGCGGATCAGCAGTTTCTGCGCGATCGGGATCAAGAGCTGAATGCGATCAAATCCGGACTTATCATTCGCAGCGGCAATGAAATTACGTATGTGTCGCCTGCGCTGAATTCCCCAGAGCTGCTTGCCCAACTGCCCGGGTACGGAAGCGGCTCCATGAAGCACAAAAATGACGATCTGATACTGAATCAAGATTCGTATACGTATCAGCAGCGAGATGTGCTGGTGAACGGTAAGGAACAGGTGAGCGTGTTCGTCCTGAAAAATTCCGGCCACTTCCAGCAGCTGGCCCATCGGTTTTTTCCGCTGATTTTCATCGCGCTTCTGGTCGCCCTGGCTTTGACTAACGGCTTACTGACCTACTGGGTATCACGCAGCATCCTGCGTCCGCTGGGTGCGCTAAAGCAGGCTACCGAGCAGATCAAGGAAGGCAACCTCAGCTTCAAGCTGGTGCCGCAAACGAAGGATGAAATCGGAGCATTGAGCGTGGCGTTCGAAGAGATGCGCGGAAAGCTGAAGGAATCGATCGAGCTGCAGCTGCAGTACGAGGAGAATCGCAAGGAGCTGATCTCCAATATTTCGCATGACCTAAAGACGCCAATCACCGCGATCAAAGGGTATGTGGAAGGCATCAAGGATGGCGTCGCCAATACGCCGGAAAAGCTGGACAAATACTTGACGATCATCGATAGCAAGGCGACGGCGATGGACCAGCTGATCGAGGAGCTGTTTTTGTTCTCCAAGCTGGATTTGAAGCGGTTGCCGTTTACCTTTGAACAGGTTGATATCAATGAGTATTTGCAAGATTGCACGGAGGAGCTACAGCTGGAGCTCGAGAAGCGCGGCATCGCCGCCACTTTCCAGCCGTCGGTAAAAAGCCCGCTGTTGTGCACGGTGGACCGCGACAAGCTGAAGCGCGTCATCACCAACATTGTGGGGAACAGCGTGAAATACATGGATCGCGAGCATGGCCGTATCACGCTTGCCGTGCAGGAGGAGAAAGATATGGTACAGGTGCAGATCGGAGACGACGGGCCAGGCATCAGCGCAGAGGCGCTTCCCTTCATTTTTGAACGGTTTTACCGCGCAGACCAATCGCGCAATACGAGCACCGGCGGAAGCGGATTAGGTCTTGCAATCGCCAAGCAAATCATCGAAGAGCATGGAGGCCGTATATGGGCCGAGAGCGGGTCGAATCGCGGCACACGCATTTCCTTTACATTGCGCAAAACGGAGGGGTGACAATACGTGAAAAGAATTCTGATCGTCGAAGATGAAGCAAGCATTGCGGAGCTGCAGCGCGATTACCTGGAAATCAGCGGCTACCACGTCGACATGGAAAACACGGGAAAAAGCGGCTTGGAGAGGGCGTTGGCCAATGACTACGACCTCTTGATTCTGGACGTTATGCTGCCTGAGATGGATGGCTTCGAAATCTGCAAGCAGGTGCGCAGCAAAAAGGATATCCCTATCCTGATGGTATCGGCCAAAAAAGAAGATATCGACAAAATTCGCGGCCTTGGCTTGGGCGCGGATGATTACATTAGCAAGCCGTTTAGCCCAAGTGAACTGGTGGCGCGGGTGAAAGCGCATCTCTCCCGCTATGAGCGTCTGATCGGCGGGCAGACGGTGAAAAAGGAAGAAATCTCGATTCGAGGGCTCACGATCGACAAAGCGTCGCGCAGGGTGTTCGTGAACGGGAAAGAAGGGAGCTTCACGACAAAGGAATTTGAATTGCTCGTGTTTTTGGCTAGCAATCCGAACATCGTTTTCAGCAAGGAGCATTTGTTTGAACGCATTTGGGGAATGGACTCGATGGGCGATGTGACTACTGTGACCGTCTTCATCCGCAAGCTGCGCGAAAAAATCGAAAGCGATCCGTCCAACCCGCAGTATATTGAAACCATTTGGGGTGCGGGATACCGGTTTAATGTATAAATGAAAAAGCACCTGGGGAATCGTGTTCCGTCGGGTGCTTTTTGTTTTTAGTGTACGGAGAGTGAGTGTCGATTGATCAAGGCTGACTGGTTGCACTAGCGGAATCAATCAGCTTTTCCACGATTGCAGGGAGCAGGGTGATCGCGGTGCTGTCTGTCCCGTACGTTTGGCTGTCGGCATAGGTGCCTTCCATCAGCAATATCAGCGTGTACGCCAGCTCGCACGGATTGGCTGCCCCAAGCGCGGTGACGATTTCGGCGAATTTCTCGTACAGCTCTTTTTGATGCGCACAGACCAGCTGCCGCGCAGGATGATTTTTATCAGGGAACTCGACGGCGACGTTCAGAAAGCAGCAGCCGCGGAACTTCTCCGCAGACGCTTTCGCAGCCAGGTCTCGAAAAAACTGCAGGAGCTGCTGTCGGGGCTCACCGGGATGCTTCGCCATGCTCGTTTCCCATTCGTCGCGGAATGCGGCCTGTTTTCGTTCCAGATAGGCCAGAACCAGATCGGTTTTCGATGAGAACTGGCGGTATACGCTCATTTTGTTGAGTCCGGCCTGCTCCACAATCGCATCGACGCTCACCGCGTGTACGCCTTCTCGGTAGAAAAGCTCATCGGCAGCATTCAGGATGATTTCCTGTGCTTCGGCGCGGGGGACACGATTTTTTTTAGTCGTCATTGCCTTCACTCCAGATGATTATAAATTCCACACGTCCGCTACGATTTCGTACGAGCGGAGGCGTTCCGCGTGGTCATATATATTGGAGGTTATCATAAATTCGTCGGCTTGTGTTGCATCCAACAATGATTGCAGCCCTTTTTGGACCGTTTCCGGACTGCCGATGACAGACGAGCGCAGCTGTGCGTTCAGCGTCAGTTTTTCAAAATCTGTCCATAGCTCCTCGATGTTGTCGACAGGTGGCTGTATTGGCTTCAAATCGCCCCGGATGAGGTTGAGGAACGTCAAATAGAGGGAGCTGGCCAAATAGCTGGCACGCTCGTCCGTATCGGCAGCGACCACGTTGACCCCGAGCATGGCATATGGCTCATCCAACACCTCGGATGGACGGAACGAATTGCGGTACGTATGCATCGCGGTTTGCATGTAATTCGGCGAAAAATGACCAGCGAATGCAAAGGGCAGCCCCAACTGTCCGGCCAGTCTTGCGCTAAAATCGCTGGAGCCGAGCAGCCAGATCGGGATGTCCAGTCCTTCGCCAGGGATCGCCCGTACGCCTTTTGCCGGCTCATCTTCCGGGCGTGGACGCAAATAGTCGCGCAGCTCCTCTAACAGCTCGGGGAAATCGTCGCCCGTGCTTCTCAAATCGCGTCGCAGCGCACGCATCGTCCGCTGATCGGAACCTGGCGCGCGTCCCAGTCCCAGATCGATGCGTCCTGGATAGAGAGAGGCCAGCGTGCCGAATTGCTCCGCGATGACCAGCGGGGCATGGTTCGGCAGCATGATGCCGCCTGAACCGACGCGCATTGTCTTGGTGCCGCCTGCGATATGCCCGATGAGCACCGAGGTTGCGGAACTGGCGACGCTCGGCATGCTGTGGTGCTCAGCCAGCCAGTAGCGGTGAAAGCCCCAATTTTCTACGTGCTGGGCCAAATCGAGGCTGTTGCGGTATGAATCGGATGCTGTGCCGCCCTGTACGATCGGGGAAAGATCGAGGACGGAGCGTTTGATGTCGCGAAGAAGTTTCGTGCTTTCAGACATGGTGAAAAATCTCCTTTGCCAGTGTATTTATGATTTTGTTACTGATTAGTCACAAAAGGTATGTACCTGTCATCATACGTACTGGGTAGTAACATGTCAAGCTGGCGATGTTCAGCTTGAGCACAGCCAAAAGCGGCAGGCTGCGCCACATCGAAAAAAACCGGCGCTTCGCAAATGGAAGCGCCGGTTTCGGCATGCAGCGACTGTTCTTCAAGCAGAAGGAGTACGGCTCGCGCGCGAACGGGAGACAGGGACCGCCGTGAAATAAAAATAGACGAACGCGATGACGCTGACAGCCGTAACGATCCAAACCAATGCGGGCGAGACTTTGTCCCACAGTCCGGTCAGCGAAAGAAAAGCGGGGATGGCTGCCGTTACCCACGATTGGATCAACGTGACCAAGCCGGTATAGCGGCCGATCTCTTTTTTAAGCCCCAGCAGGATGAAGAAGAGCGTCCAGAGAAACGCCCACATGAGCCAGATGATGCCGAATTTATAGTCACCGAATTGAATGAAATTCACCAAGGAGTAGCCGACTGCCAAAATCGCCACCCACAGAGAGTACCAGCCGACACCGCTCGTATCCAGCTTGCACAGGTTGGTGATGCCGACGTACAGATAGGTGAAGCCGAATAGAAAAATGCCTGAAGCCCCAAAAATGACGTCTGTGTCGCCTTTTGCCGTCATGATCAGATAAAGCGGTGTGATCACCTGGAGCACGCCGACAAACAGGTTGAAGATGCCCGCGCTTTTTCCTTCCACTTTGCCCAGAAGCATGATGCTGTTGAGAAACAACACACCTCCAACGTACAACAGCCCGACGTTTGACATCGGCTATCCCTTCCTTTATGTGCTCAATGCCCGACCATCCATGGGCGCTTGGCAGCATGATGATGGGTATGGTTCGCTTTTCCGTGCGTGTGGCCATGGCAGCTGCTTCCGTCATGCGCATGCGCGTCCTTTTTTACGATCTTGGGCTCGACCCCGCGTTCAATTCGCTGGCGCACCGCTTGTGGCGTCATGATCAGACCGGGGGCCGAAAACATCCGCCGGGCGCTTTGCTCACAGACGGGACAGCCGACATGAGTGGTCACCTCGCTCATGCTCATCCAGCGAATAAACGGTCCGCACTCCTCGCACAAATACTCGTATCTCGGCATGATAGCAGCTCCTTTGCAAAATCTATTTATCCAAGTGAACGGTGGAACGGAGCAGGGCGAGTCACCCCGCCCCGCAGTCGGTTATTTCGGCAAAATGTTGCGGTCGAAGATGCTGGTCGGAATGGAAAGCGTGCAGCACGCATTCGGGATATCGACGATGCCGGCGATTCTTCCCTCGACAGGAGCAGTGCCGAGCAGCATATACGCTTGCTCGCCAGTGAAGCCCATGGCGGTTTTTAAATATTCGATCGCGTTCAGGCAGGCGTTGCGGTAGGCGACATGTGCATCCATATACAGCTGCTCGCCTGTCGTCTCGTGGACGGAAATGCCTTCAAAAACAAGGTATTCCGTGTAGTTTGGCTCCACCGGACCTGGCTTGAACACCGGGTTGTTGACGATGTTGTATTTGGCCATCCCGCCTTTGATGACATCGACGTGCAGATCCATCCAGCCGGCCATCTCGATGCCGCCGCAGAAGGTGATTTCGCCGTCACCCTGCGAGAAGTGGAGGTCGCCCATCGACAGCTTGGCGCCATCGACATAGACAGGAAAGTAAATGCGGGTGCCTTTGGAAAGGTTTTTGATGTCGCAGTTGCCGCCGTGCTCCCGAGGAGGAACAGTACGCGCCGCTTCTCTGGCGATCCGTTCGAATTCTGCTCCCTTCAGCTTGCCGAGCACCGCGCTGTGCGACGTGGGCAAATTGGCGAGAGGTGGGACGCGCTCCGGATTTTTCGCGACCAAATCACTCTCGCGCCGGTTCCATCGATCTAACAGCTGGTGAGAAGGAGCCGTACCGATCAGCCCGGGATGGAGGATGCCAGCGAATTTGACCCCCGGAAGATGGCGGGAGGTGGTGTAGATGCCGTGGAAATCCCAGATGGACTTGGCTGCCTGCGTGTAGTGATCGACGAGGAAGGAGCCGCCGTTTTCTTTGGCAAAGATCCCGTTGAAGCCCCACTCGGAATTGGGTAGGGCGCCGATGTCAAGGATGTCAACCACCAGCAAATCGCCGGGTTCTGCGCCATTTACCCACACCGGACCGCTGAGCACATGCACGCGATTGAGGTTGACATCGCGAATGTCAGAGGGATCGTCATTGTTAGCGATTTGGCCATCCGTCCAGTCTTTGCACTCCATGCGGAATACAGCGCCCGGATTGACCGAAACCGTTGCGGGAATATCGGGATGCCACCTGTTGTGGCCGGGGGTCTCCTGCTCTTCCATCGGCTTGTTCAAGTCAACGCGAAACAATACATCAGGCATGCTACGTCCTCCTTTTTTCTCGACAGAGATTAGTTACGTACAGTCATTCCTTAAAAGCAAATGACGTGCCACCATGATGGGGGATTGTTTCGCGTTGACGGTTCATCCCTTATGATTAGCAGGTAAATTTTTGAATTTACATATATTTGAATGGCAATTCCTGTATACTGGATAGAAGCGTTTGTCCCAAAACGGGGCACGGCAAAACGCTTTCTTTTGTTACGAATCGCGTTCTTTTTCACATCAGCATCGTTCGTTGTCGGTCGCTTTGGTATGTGCCTCAAAATCGGACAGTGTATCATGATCGGACAATCAAACTTTTTGCTAAGGAAGGGCTGCGAGTGAAAATGATTCAAGTTGGCGTGCTGCTCTCGTTTTCCGGAATTACCTCCGTCACCGAGCGTTCACACCATCGCACGATTTATTCGGCATTGTACGATCATTCTCTGCCTCAAATCTCCGCTTCTGTTCCAGTGGAACTCATCATGCGCGACATGCAAGCGAGCCCCGTCATATGTGCCGCTCAAGTACGGCAAATGGCCCAGCGCGGGATCAAGATTTTCATGGGAATCGTCACCTCGGCATGTCTGAACGCAATCCGCCCCATTCTCGACCAGTATGATTGCCTTTTATTCTGCTTTATGCCAAGCGAAGAAGAGCAGCCCAGTCGGCAGCTGCCGCAGCAAGCGCGTGGGACAGCCGCTACATCTCGATCTGGTTGCACTCCATCCGTGGAGCAGCACCAATGCAGCACCAGCCTGCTGCTCGCGGCATTAACGGATGTGCAAGCATTTTTGCCGCTCACTTGGCTTGGGTACCTGTGCGGAAAAACCTATGCCGCATCGCTCGGGCATACGTACAGGGAATTCATCTCAGACGTTTGCCGCCACATACATACAGGAAGCGATACGCAAGCCGCCGATTCCTCCCCCTTTCCTGCCATTCAGACGAAAAGCCAACGCTATCGAGTTGAGCTCCAATCAGCGCGCATCGCAGCTCACTCGGCGACCAATACGTTGCTTTTGGGAGAGACGGGGGTTGGAAAAGAAGTGCTCGCCCGTGCGATCCATGCGTCAAGCATGCGAAAGCACAGCCCGTTTATCAGTGTGAATATCGCAGCTTTGCCGCGTGAGCTGGTGGCAAGTGAGCTGTTTGGGTACTGTGACGGCGCTTTTACAGGTGCGAAAAAGGGTGGGCAAATCGGTAAATTCGAAGCCGCGAACGGCGGCACTTTGTTTCTCGACGAAATCGGGGAGCTGCCGCTCGATCTACAGGTGGTGCTCCTGCGCGTGCTGGAGGAGCGCAAAGTGACGAGGCTTGGCGATCATGACGAAAAGCCGGTAGACGTCCGAATCATCGCAGCGACCAATCGGGTATTGGAAAAGGAAGTGAAGAGCGGTCGGTTTCGAGCCGATCTGTACTACAGGCTGAATGTGCTGCAAATCCGCATTCCGCCGTTGCGGGAGCGCAAGGAGGACATTGTGCCATTGGCGGAGGTGCTTCTCAAACAGCTTCGCGCCCAGTACGGGACAGGGCCGGTCGGCATCAGCTTGGAAGCGCAGGAAGCCTTCCTCTCGCATGACTGGCCCGGGAACATCCGTGAGCTGCGCAACGTGATGGAGCGCGCTTTTTTGCTGGCAATCCATGAGACGACGATTTCACCCGGACATTTGCCGAATGAATGGATTGTGAGAGATGGCGGTGGGGAGACGTTCAGAGGAAGTGTGCCTATGCTGCGCGACATGGAACGGCAGACGATCCAGCAGGCGATCGCAGCGACATCATCGCTCAGCGCCGCCGCTAAAAAGCTCGGGATCGCCCGAAGCACCCTGTACCGAAAGATGGCGGAGCTTGAAATGGGGCAAGAAGGGCTTTGGCCTGCCCAAAAGCAGGGCAGAGGCAGAATATAAAAAGAAAAACCCTGTGGCATCGCGACATGCCTACAGGGTTTTTTGCGCTTTTGCAGCGACGGTTTTTCGCTTCGAACCGAGCAATCCGGTAAAAGACAGCGTATAGAGCAAGAGGCCCAGCCAAATGAAAGAAAAGCTGATGGCATGCACATAGCTGAACGTCTCATGATAGACAAAGATGCCGAGAAAGAGCTGGATCGTCGGGGATAAATATTGAAAAAAGCCGACCGTCGACATCGCGACTGCTTTTGCGCCGCGGGCAAACCAGAGCAGCGGCAGCGCCGTGACAACTCCGGAACAGAGAAGGACGAAAAATTCGAGCCAGGAAATATTCCCGACGAGCCCCGTACCGTTGATTTCTACGTACAGAATGTAGGCGAGCGCAAACGGCATCGCCATGAACGTTTCCATCGTGAGCCCGGTGAGCGAATCGACTTTGACCAGTTTTTTCGCCAAACCGTATACCGCAAAAGTCGTTGCCAGCGACAGGCCGATCCACGGGAACTTGCCGTACTCGACTGTCAGGACGGTCACGCCGATCGCCGCCAGCGAGAACGAGACGATTTGCCAGAAGGTTAGCCGCTCGCGCAGGACGATGATGCCTAGTGCCACGCTGAGCAGCGGATTGATGTAATAGCCTAGGCTCGTTTCCACGATGTGACCGTGGTTGACCGCCCAGATGTAAATGTACCAGTTGCTGCTGATAAATAAGGAGCAAAGAAAAAGAGCCAATATATTTTTTTTGCTGCGAAAAACCGCTTTAATCTCCGGCCAACGACCCTGCGCGAAAATCAGGACCGTCACGAACAAAAACGACCAAAAGATGCGATGGGCCAGAATTTGGTCGGAAGGGATATTCGCGAGAAACTTCCAGTATAGCGGCAGCAAGCCCCACGCTGAGTAGCAAGCGATTAAGAGGCCAATTCCTTGCTTTGCGCTCCGCCGTTCTTCATCCATTGATCATGCAACCCCTTTCCAAGCTTTATCGCAATTTTCATTATGACAGAAAAACATGCGAAAACGAGAGCCAATTGATTGAAATTGCATACTTGGTCAGCTATTCTGATTGCATGTAGCAGGCGAAAAGGAGTGAGCAATCGTGTATCAGTTTGATGATGTGATTGACCGCAATGGCACCAGAAGCCTGAAGTGGGACGACCGGCGCCGCTTTTTTGAGGATCGCGACGTGCTGCCGCTGTGGGTGGCCGATATGGATTTTGCCAGTCCGCCCTGTGTGACAGAGGCGCTGGTGAAGCGCGCGCAGCATCCGATCTACGGCTATCCGAGCAAGCCGGCGGAATTGAACCAAGCGTTGATCGGCTGGATGAAGCGCCGATTTGACGTGGAGGTCAAGGAAGGATGGCTCGCCACAGTACCGGGCATTGTACCGGGGCTGCATTTTGCCATCGATGCGTTGACGGAGCCCGATGAGAAGGTGATTGTGCAGACGCCGGTCTATCAACCGTTCTACCAAGCGGTGCGCAACCGCGGACGGCAATTGATAGAGAATCCACTGATAGAAGTTGATGGTGACTATCAGATGGATTTTGATGACCTCAGACGAAAAATCGACGAAAAGACACGCATGCTGATCTTGTGCAGCCCGCACAATCCGGTGGGACGTGTCTGGCGAAAAAACGAGCTGATGACTTTGGCGGAAATCTGCCTGGAGCATGACATCATCGTCGTTTCCGATGAGATTCATTCCGACCTGGTTTATGAAAAAGGCAGTCATACTCCGTTTTATTCGTTGTCCCCGGAGATTGCTGACAAATCGCTCACGTTCGTTGCGCCAAGCAAAACGTTCAACCTGGCTGGACTGTTCTCGTCGTTTGTCATTTCACCCAATGCGCGCATGCTGCGCCAATTCCAGGTGGCGATGTCCCGAACGGGCGTGGAGTTTATCAACATGTTTGGAATCGAGGCGATGACGGCAGCGTACCAGGGGGGAGATGAGTGGCTAGACCAGCTGCTCGTTTATTTGCGAGGGAACGCCGACTATATTCGACAATTTTTGCAAGAACACGTGCCACAGGTGACGATGCGGGTACCGCAAGCGACCTATCTTGGCTGGATGGATTTTCGCCAGCTCGGGCTCCCGCCTGCGGAGATCAAGCGGCTGATGATCCATGAGGCGCTGCTTGGCCTCAATGACGGTACGGGCTTCGGCGAAGCGGGAGCAGGCTTCCAACGAATCAATTTCGCCTGTCCGCGCTCGACCTTAGAAGAGGCAATGCACCGTCTGGAGCGGACGTTTCAACCGCTTGGTTAATCAGAAAAAGCGGATGCGACGAGCTTTCACACAGGCGCGAGCGACCGCCATTTTCATTTGCCTGAAAGTTCAGCATTGCATCTTGACAGCTTTTGACCAGTCACTATATAGTAGGACATAAGTTAATAGCGCTGTGGAGATTTAGGAGATCAGCTAATATTTGCAAGTGAGGGCATGCGTATGCCGTTCACCTTGCGAGTATTAGCTTTTTTGTTTTCTCTCCAAACCTTCAGAAAGGAGTAGACAAATTGTAAGCGCTTCAGAAAAAGCGGTTTCAACAGTTTTTCAGCAAAAAAAGGGGGACGGGACATGTCTGCTTATGTTGGTGAATTGATTGGTACGATGATCCTGATTATTTTGGGTGCAGGCGTTTGCGCGGGGCAAAACCTGAAAAAAGCGTACTCGCAAAATGGAGGATGGATCGTCATTACGCTTGGATGGGGTCTCGCGGTCGCATGCGGCGCATACGCGGTAGGCAGCATCAGCGGTGCGCATCTCAATCCGGCGCTCACGATCGCGCTTGCGTGCATCGGGCAGTTTCCGTGGGAACAGGTGCCGGGCTATATCGCGGCGCAATTTGTCGGCGCTTTCATGGGCGCAACGTTTGTCTGGCTGTTTTACTATCCGCATTGGAGAGAAACGAGCGATGTTGGAGCGAAATTGGGCGTATTCGCAACCGGGCCTGCAATCAAAAATATAGTAGCCAACCTGTTTAGTGAAATTCTTGGTACATTCTTTCTGGTCTTGGGATTGCTTGCCATCGGCGCGAATAAATTTGCAGAAGGACTGAACCCGTTCGTCGTCGGCTTCCTGATCGTGGCGATCGGCTTGTCGCTGGGCGGAACAACCGGCTATGCGATCAATCCGGCTCGCGACCTTGGACCGCGCTTGGCACATGCGCTGCTGCCGATTCACGGAAAAGGGGATTCCAACTGGGGTTATGCGTGGATTCCGGTTGTCGGACCGGTCATCGGTGCTGTAAGCGGGGCGTTCTTTTACAAAGCGTCCTTTGTGGACCACTCGCTGGCAGGCGTAATCGGCCTCGCCGTGTTCATGGTGATTGGGATTGTGGTCGGAAACATGAGCAAAAACGTGAAAGTGGAACAGACAAAAAAATTAGCAGGATAACAACCCTGCCAGAGAAAAAGTGTAGGATACCTATTTCCTTATTATAAGGAGGAACTGTGAAAATGGAAAACAAATATATGCTTTCGTTGGACCAAGGAACGACAAGCTCCCGTGCAATTCTGTTCGATAAATCCGGCGCCATCATCGGGGTGGCCCAAAAAGAATTTACGCAAATCTATCCGAAGCCAGGCTGGGTCGAACACAACGCCGAGGAAATTTGGGAATCGCAGCTGGAAGTATTGAAAGCGGTTTTGTTGGAAAATCACGTGAAGCCGGAGCAAATCGCCGGAATCGGAATCACGAACCAGCGTGAAACGACAGTCGTTTGGGATAAGCATACAGGCAAGCCGGTCCACAACGCCATCGTGTGGCAAAGCCGCCAGTCGATCGACATTTGCAACCAGCTGAAGGAAGCGGGCTATGACGAGACAGTACGCGCAAAAACCGGATTGCTGATCGACGCATACTTCTCCGGGACAAAAGTCAAATGGATGCTCGATCATGTGGAGGGCGCTCGGGAAAAAGCAGAGAACGGCGACCTCTTGTTTGGAACGATCGACACATGGCTGATCTGGAAGCTGACGGGCGGCAACGTGCATGTGACCGACTATTCCAATGCGTCCCGCACGCTGATGTACAATATTCATTCCCTGGAGTGGGACCGCGAGCTGCTGGAAATGCTGCAGGTGCCTGCGAACATGCTGCCAACGGTACGTCCTTCCAGCGAGATATATGGGTATACCGATGAAAAATTGTTCAGCGTGGGCATCCCGATTGCGGGTATCGCGGGCGACCAGCAAGCGGCGTTGTTCGGCCAAGCGTGCTTTACTGAAGGAGCGGCGAAAAACACATACGGCACCGGCTGCTTCATGCTGATGAATACGGGCGAAAAAGCGGTGGCATCGCAAAACGGACTCTTGACCACAATCGCATGGGGTGTGGATGGCAAGGTCGAGTATGCGCTGGAGGGAAGCATTTTCGTTGCGGGCGCGGCGATCCAATGGCTGCGCGACGGCCTTAAGCTGCTGGCGAAGGCGTCCGATTCGGAAAAGCATGCGACAGCGGTCGATGGAACAGATGGCGTTTACATGGTTCCGGCATTCGTCGGCTTGGGCGCACCGTATTGGGACATGGAAGCGCGCGGCGCGATTTTTGGCCTGACACGCGGCACGACGGAAGATCATTTGATCCGCGCAGCACTGGAATCGCTGGCGTATCAGACACGCGATGTGCTGGAAGCGATGGAGGCAGACTCCGGTATTAAGCTGCAGAAGCTTGCAGTCGATGGTGGCGCGGTCGCGAACAACTTCCTGATGCAATTCCAATCCGACATCTTGGCTACGGCCGTCGAGCGTCCGCGCGTCAATGAAACGACCGCATTGGGCGCAGCGTATCTCGCGGGCCTCGCCGTCGAATATTGGAGCGGCAAGGAAGACATCATCCATAACAAAGTGGTGGAGCGTTCGTTTGAGCCAGCGATGGCGGAGGAAAAACGCCAAAGCTTGTATGAAGGCTGGAAGCAAGCAGTAATTGCCACCATGGGATATAAGGCTTCGCATTGATTTTTGCACGGAACAGGAATAGAATATAGATAAGTTAATTATGCTGTGGAGACGTTGGAGACAGCCAGTATCAAAAGGGCAAATGCAAAATTGCGTTGCTTCTTTTGAATATTGGCTGTTTTTTGTTTTTCCCAGCAGAGAAGGGAAGAATCGGACCATGAACAGTCAACCTACATTGTCATCATTTCAACGCGAAGCTTGTTTGGAGGAGATGGAAAACGAGTGTCTCGATCTGCTGGTCATCGGCGGAGGAGTAACGGGTGCAGGCATCGCCCTTGATGCGGCTTCGCGCGGTCTTTCGGTCGGATTGGTGGAAAAACAGGATTTCGGGGCAGGTACCAGCAGTCGTTCGACCAAGCTGATTCATGGAGGATTGCGCTATTTGAAGCAGGGTGATGTCAAGCTGGTGCAAGAGGTCGGCAAGGAGCGGGCGATTTTGTTCCGCAATGCACCGCACATCGTCATTCCGGAAAAAATGATCCTGCCGATTGTCGAAAAAGGTACGTACGGCAGGCTTGCCACCTCGATCGGACTCTATGTGTACGACCTTTTGGCGGGCGTCGAGAAAAAAGAGCGCCGGATCATGCTGTCCAAAAAGCAGACGGAGGAACGGGAACCGCTCTTGCGCCGGGATATTCTCAAAGGCGGCGGCCTTTACTATGAATACCGCACGGATGATGCGCGCTTGACCATCGAGGTGATGAAAACAGCGCGTGCCCACGGGGCCAAATGCGTCAATTATACGGAAGCGACGGATTTTCTCTATGAAAACGGCAAGGTTGTAGGCGTCAAGGTGCTCGATTTGGCCACGGGAAAAGAGCATGCGCTGTATGCGAAAAAAATCGTTAATGCAGCAGGGCCGTGGGTCGACGGACTGCGTGACAAGGACAAATCGCTGTTTGGCAAACGACTGCATTTGACAAAAGGCGTGCATCTGGTCGTTCCTTATGAGCGCTTGCCGCTCAAGCAGTCAGTGTATTTCGACGTTGCGGGCGGGCGGATGATCTTTGCGATTCCGCGCAACAACGCGACATACATTGGGACGACCGATACGAATTACCAAGGCGTGCTGGAGCGTCCGACTGTCAGCCAAGAGGACGTCGACTATTTGCTCAAGGCCGTCAACGATATGTTCCCTTCCGTCAAGTTGACCGAGCAGGACATCACCTCCAGCTGGGCAGGATTGCGCCCGCTGATTCACGAAGATGGCAAGTCGCCGTCTGAGCTGTCGCGCAAGGACGAAATTTTCTATTCCAAAAGCGGGTTGATCACCATCGCCGGCGGCAAGCTCACAGGCTTCCGCAAAATGGCGGAGCGTATTGTGGATGTGGTGGCAGGGCAGCTGGCGCAGGAGGATGGCCGTTCATTCCGTCCGTGCCATACCGATCAAATTGTACTGGCCGGCGGCGACTTCTTGAAGGCGACACAGATTCCCGGCTTTATCAAAGCGCAGGCACAGCGTCTGCAAGCTGTAGGAATCGGCGAGGACAGTGTCGGTGCATTAGTAGGAAAATACGGGACCAATACCGAACAAATAGTAACGTCTTGCCTGGAACTCCTGGCGCAGGGCAAAACGCCGCAAGAAGCCTTGTTGTCCGCAGAGCTGCAATATGGAATCAACGAAGAGATGGTTATGTCGTTGAGTGATTTTCTTATCCGCCGCTCGGGCAGACTGTTTTTTGAGCGGAATACGCTGGCGTCCCTTTATCCGAAGCTGGCGGATGAGCTCGGGAGCGCGTTTCATTGGACACAGGCGAAAAAAGAGCGTGACATCACTGCGTTTGAAAGTGAGTACCACTTGGCAAAAACATTCCAGTAGGAGTGACCCTTTTGACAAATAAAATCGAACAAACCATCCTGCCGGCCGCACGCAATCTGAAAGAATTCGATGAGCTGCTGGAAAGCTGCTATGAGCGAATCATTTTGCTCAACGCTCACGTCGCCCAAGTGAAACCGTTGGGAAACCGGGCCCGAGCGTTCGGGAAAAAATTACTGATTCACGCCGATTTAATCGACGGCTTGAAATCGGATGAATATGCTATGGAATTCATCGCGCAGGAAGGTAAGCCCGAGGGCATCATCACCACGCGCAACAACGTGATCCTGGCAGCGAAGAAAAAAGGACTGGTCTGCATCCAGCGCTTGTTTCTTATCGATACGATGGCGCTGGAGAGCAGCTTGGCCCAATTGGAGAGAACCAAGCCGGATTATGTGGAAGTGCTACCGGGCGTCATCCCGCACTTGATCGAGGAGATCATCACTCGCACGCAAATTCCCGTCATCGCAGGCGGTTTTATCCGGACGCGGGAGGATGTCGATCGCGCGCTTCAAGCGGGTGCTACATCCGTAACCACTTCGCGCAAAGAACTATGGTCGAAAAGATAGTCTGGCGTGATATAATCTCTTCCATAAGCTATTGATGGCTCGAAGGGAGATGTGTCATGTGAAACAGTTGAAAACCGTTTGCCCGCACGATTGTCCCGATACATGCTCGATCATTGCTACCGTAAATGAGGAAGGGCGCGTCGTCACGACCAAAGGAGACCCGGACCATCCGTTCACTCGCGGCGCACTATGTTCCAAAGTCCTCCGCTATCCGGAACGTGTCCATTCCAGCGAACGTCTGCTGTATCCGCTCAAGCGAACCGGACCCAAAGGAAGCGGGCAGTTCGAGCGGATCACTTGGGAGGAGGCGCTCGACACGATCGTAAGCCGCCTGCGCGAAGAAACGGCGCGCTACGGGGGCGAAACCGTCTATTGTTTTCACGGAAGCGGGAATATGGGCGTTATTCAGATGAACGCGCATGTTCCGTTTTTTCATAAAATGGGCGCGAGCCAAGGGCGTGGCGATCTCTGCTCGCCGGCTGCGAACGAGGGATGGCTGTATACGGTCGGAAGCCTGGTGGGCAGCCGCCCTGAGTCGGTAGCCCATACGGATCTAATGCTTGTCTGGGGCAGCAATATGGCGTCGAGCAACATGCACATGCTCGCGTTTTTCAAGCAAGCGAAGAAGAACGGGGCCAAGATGATCGTCATCGATCCGTACCGCAACCGCACGGCCAAGCAAGCAGATTGGTATGTACAGATCAAGCCGGGCACGGACGCCGCATTGGCGCTCGGCATCATGCATGTGCTGGTGGCTGAAGAGCTGATCGATCGCCCCTATATTGAAAAATACACGCATGGATTCGAGGAACTGTGTGCGACACTTCCGGACTATTCGCCTGAAAAAGTGGAAGCGATTACGGGCGTGAGCGCAGATGATGTGCGCAAGCTGGCCCGGATGTACGGACAAGCGCGCGCTCCGTTCATCCGCGTCGGCATCGGCCTCTCCCGCAACCGCCGCGGCGGCATGTCCGTTCGTTCGATCGCATGCTTGCCTGGTTTGGTGGGCGCGTACCATAAGAAAGGCGGCGGCGCGATCATGTTCACGTCGGACGCGTTCCCGAAAAATATGGACGTACTGGCTCGTCCTGACCTGCTTCCGGAAGACACGCGCGTGCTCGACAACGTAAGGGTCGGCTCCAATCTGCTGCATGTGCAAAATCCGCCGATTAACTGCTTTTTCGTCTCGGGCGGCAATCCGGCGATCACGGCACCTGACGTTGAGTTGATCCGCAAAGGGTTGACCCGCGACGATCTGTTTACGGTCGTGCATGAGCAGTTCATGACCGATACGGCGAAATATGCGGATATCGTCCTGCCGGCTACGACATCTTTCGAAAATTTCGACGTGTTCAAAAGCTATGGGCACACGTATATGCAAAAAGTAGACCCTGTGATTGCGCCGCTGGGCGAGGCGCTCAGCAACCGCGAGCTGTACTGTGAACTGGCGAAGCGCATGGGCTTTACCGAGGACGTGTTTACGTTATCCAACGAGGAACTGGCTCTCGCGCTCTTCCCGACAATCGCTGCGGATGAAGTGAAACGTACTGCATTCCTTGCGGGGGAGACGCTGGAGCTGATCGATTTCGACACGGTATTCGCCAATGGATTTGCGACCCCGACGGGCAAGCTAGAGTTTTATTCGGAGCAGATGCTCCGCGATGGATACCCCGCGGTGCCGACTTATCGCGAGGTCGAACAGGAAGAAGGGGCCCTTCATTTACTGACCCCACCTGCACACTACACGCTGAACTCATCGTTTGGGGCGGTCGACAAGCTGCGCGAACAGGAGCAGCGGCCGACGCTGCAGGTGAACCCGGTAGACGCATTGGCGCAAGGCATCGAGGAGGACGGCTGGATTGAGGCGTACAACGAGCGCGGCTCGCTTACGCTGTGGGCCAAGTTGACCGAAGACGTGCCGCCTGGTGTCGTCGTCGCCGAAGGGGTATGGTGGACACAGCATACACCGGACGGCAAATCAATCAACTTTTTGACTAGCGAACGGCTGACCGATATGGGTTGGGGAAGTACGCTGCATGATAATCGGGTGTCAATTCGCAAAGAGGCATAAAACAGGATGGGAAAAACTTGGCGCTTTTGGTGGCCAAGTTTTTCGCTTTTTTCAGGCCAAAGCTACTTGGTTTCAACTTTCAATAGCTTGTAAAGTACTTGATCCTTACTTCTAAATGATGTACATTAATTTTACATTGACATTACTGCAGGTCTAAAAAGGAGGAGCCATGTCACCACGTACCAAAGAACAAAATGATGCGATCCGGGAGATGCGGATGAACCAAATTATGCAAGCGGCTGCGGAAGTATATTTGGAGAAGGGCATTCAATTGGAAATACGCGATGTTGCGGTCAAGGCAGAGCTCGGCTACGGAACTGTGTATCATTACTACAAAAATAAGCACATGCTTTTGGAAGATTTACTGTGGGATGCCCTGAATCGAACGGAGACGGCAGTACTGCCCGCTTTGACGGGGGACGGCGGCAGTTTGCTTCAAGCTGAGTCGTTCTCCAGGCTGCTCCTGCAAACGTGTATCCAGGATCCTTCCGTATTTATTTTGCTTAAAACGGTTGCGGATAATTTTCATCACTTCCCGGGAAACCGGTTCATCAAGCTGTTTGCCGATTTTCAGGAACGGATCTATTTGCCGTTTGTGGAAATGATTCGCGAAGGAATCGGTTCCCAATCATCGGAGAAAACAGCAACTCTGATATTTGGCTCGCTCGTTGGCTGCGCAGCATTGAACATCCACCACAATATGCACAACGAGATGGACGTGGAAGGGATCGTCGATATGATTTTTTCAGGCATACAGTCAAAGGAGAAATGAATGGAATGGTCATCCTGAAATCAAGAGCAGAAATTGAAGAAATGAGAAAAGCCGGCCGAATTGTCGCTGCTTTTCATCAAGCAATCGCAGGTATGATCCGGCCGGGTGTCACGACGCTCGAGATCGAGTCGTTCGCGGTGCGGTTCCTGAAGGAGAATGGAGCCAAGGCTTATACGATAGGCTACAACGGCTATCCGTTTGCGACATGTGCGTCTGTCAACGACGTCATTGCACATGGTTTTCCGAGCCGGAAGCCGCTCAAGGAAGGCGACATCGTCAAAATCGACATCGTTGCGGAGGCGGATGGCTGGATCGGCGATTCAGCTTGGTGTTATGCGGTCGGCGACGTGTCGGAAGAAGCTCGTAATCTGATGCGAGTAACGAAGGAATGCTTATATCTTGGTATCGAAAAGGCTGTCGTCGGAAACCGGATCGGCGATGTGATGCACGCGGTTCAAACGCATGCCGAGCGAAACGGATACTCGGTGGTTCGCGATCTGCTCGGTCATGGCGTAGGAAGGGAGATGCATGAGGAACCTAATTATCCCCACGTCGGGAATCCGGGCAAAGGGTTCCGCTTGAAGGAAGGGATGGTTTTAACGATCGAGCCGATGCTGAATGCCGGAAAAGCGAAAATGACGATTGATGCCGACGGATGGACCGCCAGAACCGCTGACGGCAAGCTTTCCGCACAGTACGAGCATACGGTCGCCATTACTGCGGATGGTCCGATTATATTGACCGCACAATAGAATTCATTCCTTATATTGTTCAAATTTGATTTTGAACAAGCAAAAAAATCGGCCACTGCTCGCGTTTTTGAACACAGCAAGGCAGCCGATTGATTGTTGCTAACTGGGGACCATAGTTGAACAACAACAGCGGCAGTCTAAGACTTTATCAGGGTCTTAAACCACCGCTTTTTCTTTTTATGGAACAGTCTATTCCTTATTTTCCAAAGTTCGCCGAATTCTCAGTCGAAAAATCTTGTTAGATCAACGGAATCATTTTTTCTTATTTACAAACCGACCGTCGGTATGTTACGCTAAATCCAGATCAAAGAACGGTTCAATCAAAGGAGATGTTCACAAATGAGCGTGCCTCAATCCATGAATAAGAAAAAAATCATCCGTGGCATCGTGATGACGCTGCTGATCAACGGCGCCCTTCCGCTTGCCGTATACCAAATTTTGCTGGGCTATACATCCAGCTTCGTCGCTTTATCGATCGCGGCTGCGATCCCGTTGGTTGATAACCTGTTCAGCCTGATTCGCTACCGCCGCCTCGACGTTTTCGCTTCCTTCATGCTGCTTGGCTTTATTCTGAGCCTGGCCGCGGTTTTCATGGGGGGAAACGAGCAGCTGATTTTGCTGCGTGAATCATTTGTCACCGGCGCGCTTGGCTTGCTGTTCTTCTGTTCCTTCTTATTTCCGCGCCCGCTCATCTATTACTTCGCGCTCCGTTTTACCGTAGGGAACGACCCGCAACGCGTTGCCGAATTCGCAGCGAAATGGCAGCATGCGCACTTCCGCTTTGTTTTGCGCATCATGACGCTTGTGTGGGGAGTGGCCCTCGTCGGGGAAGCCGCTGTGCGCTCCTATCTGGTTTACCACCTGTCGATTACGCAGTTTCTGGCCGTATCCAATTTCGTCGTCTACGGCTTCATCGGGGCTGCGATTTTGTTCACCGTCTATTTCCGCCGCTATGCCCTCAAACGGATTGCCAAATAGGGAGGTATCTGCCATGGAAATCGTTCAAGCGACTCCCGCACTCGCAGGATCCTTGCCCGCGCTGTTTTCCGCGGCGAAAAAACATCTGCGAAGCCAAGGCATTAAGCAGTGGGACTTTTTCTACCCGAATTCCTTTCTCATCCGAAACGATGTGAAAAAAGGGGAGCTGTACGGAATTCTCGAAGATGGTCGGTTTATCGCAGCAGTCACGTTAAATACGGTAACGCCGCGCGAGTACGAGCAAATCTCATGGACGCATCACCGAGCGCTCATCATCCATCGACTGGTCGTCAGCCCGGATGCGCAAGGCAGGGGGATTGGGAAGCACATGCTCTCCTTTTGCGAAAATTTTGCCCGCGCGCATCAGTACGACAGCATTCATCTCGATGCGTACACGGACAATGCGGCAGCCGTATCGTTATATGACCGCAACGGCTACCAGCGCCGGGGCGAGGTGCGGTTCCCAATGCGCCGGCATCCGTTCATTTGTTTTGAAAAAGTATTATAAACCACCTTCCATTCGTCGGTAGATGCCCTGTGGCCTCTATCGTTTTTTGATAGTGCCCAGGCGAAACCAAGACTTCCAACGCACATGCTATAATAAAAAGAATGAAGGCTGTAAGGTGGAGGTGGCCGTGATGGGATCGCTCATGCATGACTGGGCAGACGTATTCGATGCCGTTCATAACGATATGATTATTACAGATGGCCGCGGCGTGGTCGTTTATGCCAACAAGGTGTCAGAAAAGCTGTATCTGATCCCGCGCGAAGATATTATCGGCAAATCCGTTTATGAGCTGGAGGATGCCAAAATTTTCTCCCCTTCGATCACCAAAATCGTATTGAAGGAAAAGAAAAAGCAGACGCTGATCCAGGAGACGAAATCCGGCGCAAAAGTGCTGGTGACGGCGAATCCGATTTTTGACGAGAACGGGGAAATCAAATGGGTCGTCAGCTATTCCTATGACGTGACGGAGCTGCTCCACCTGAAGGAACACGTCAGTCAAATGGAAGAAGATATGAAAAAGGTGCAGGATGAACTGAATGAGCTGCGCATGCAAAAGCATCTGGAGGACGGCATGGTCGCTTCCAGCTCGGCGATGAAGCAGGTGAAGCAAGCGGTTGAGAAAATCGCTGATTTCGACGTAACAATCCTACTGACCGGAGAATCGGGTGTCGGTAAAAATGTGATCGCCCGGTTCGCCCATGAGTATAGCAGTCGCAAAGACGCGCCGTTGGTTGAAATCAACTGCGGCAGTATTCCGGAGTCGCTTTTGGAATCGGAGCTGTTTGGATACGAGCCGGGCTCGTTTTCCGGCGCTCAGCAGAAAGGGAAAAAGGGCTTGGTGGAGGAAGCGGAGGGAGGCACGCTCTTTCTCGATGAGATTGGGGAATTGCCGCTTAACCTGCAGGTGAAGCTTCTCACGCTGATTCAGCAGAAACGGTTTTATCGGATCGGTGGCACCAAGCCGCGTCAGGTGGATTTTCGACTGATCGCCGCAACAAATGTCGACCTGAAGGAACGGGTGGATGCGGGGACGTTTCGTAAGGATCTGTTTTTCCGGCTGTCCGTGGTCCCGATTCACATCCCGCCGCTTCGCGAACGGCCGCAGGATGTATTTGCGATGATCACTGCCTTTACCATACGGTTCAATGCACGCTATCAAAAGGATAAAAGCTTTGACGAACCGGTGATCGAAGAGCTGCTGCGCTACCGCTGGCCAGGCAATGTGCGCGAGCTGGAAAATTTGGTGGAGAGGCTCATTCTCACATCAGAGGGAAAAAAGATCGGCGTGGAGGATCTGCCCGAAGCGATGCGAAGCAGCGGAATCAAATCATGGAGAGCCCAAGAAGGAAAGACGCTGGAGCAGATGATGGAAGAGTACGAGTCTCACATCATCCGCAATGCGTTTGCGCAATACAACAGTACGCCCAAGCTGGCCCGCTATCTGGGTATAAGCCAACCCACGGCGGTGCGCAAAGTGCGGAAGTATGTGCATCAAAAACAGGAAATATAATGGACTGTCGGCATCGTGCCGATGGTCCTTTTTTCTTTACAAAAGTAGGGGGAATCCCCTATGGGCTTCAAAAAAGCGCTTACAGTACACTTAGGCTACATCAGTAACGCAGGTAAACCTCCAACGAAAGGGGATTTTTATGGCAAAAGAGATGCATTACACCGTGGCCATCGTGGGGGCAGGCAGCGCAGGGGTCTCGGTCGCGGCCCGGCTGATTCGCGAGACGGGCAAGCTGCGCGGACAGATCGTCATTATCGATCCCGCCACGAAGCATTACTATCAGCCGCTTTGGACGCTAGTGGGCGGAGGGGCAGCCAAGAAGGAAGCGACCGAACGCGATCAAGCCAGTGTGATCCCGGACGGGGTGGATTGGCTGCAGGAGTCGGTGGAGCTGTTCCAGCCTGAAGAAAAGTGGCTCCAAACGCACGAAGGGACGAGAGTCAGCTATGACTATCTGGTTGTAGCCGCTGGCATCCAGATCGATTGGGACCGGATAAAGGGACTCAAGGAGAGCATCGGCAAAAACGGCGTTTGCAGCAACTACTCCTACCAATACGTCGACAGCACGTGGGAATTCATTCGCTCGTTTACGGGGGGACATGCGATTTTCACCCAGCCGAATACCCCGGTGAAGTGTGGCGGCGCGCCGCAAAAAATCATGTACTTAGCGGACGACTATTTCCGCAAGTCAGGCGTGCGCAGTAAATCGCAGGTGACGTTCTGCTCGGCGAACGCCAATATTTTCGCGGTGAAAAAATACGCGGATACGTTGGAGAAGGTGATTGTGCGCAAGCAGATCGATACCCGTTACCGGCGCAATCTGATCGAAATCAAGCCGGAGACAAAAGAAGCGGTGTTTCAGCATCTGGATACAAATGAGCTGGAAACTTTGAAATACGACATGATCCATGTGACGCCACCGATGCAGGCGCCCGATTTCATCGCGAAAAGTGCATTGGCCGATGCGGGGGGCTGGGTTGATGTGGACAAATTCACGCTCCAGCACAAACGCTATGACAATGTGTTCGGGATCGGCGATTGCAGCAATTTGCCCACGTCCAAAACAGGAGCTGCAATCCGGAAGCAGGCACCGACCGTCGCGCTGAATTTGCTTTCGCTGATGAAGGGCGAACCGCCCACAGCCGAATATGATGGGTATACGTCATGCCCGCTGGTTACGGGCTACAACAAGCTTGTATTGGCTGAATTTGATTACAACCTGATGCCGCAGGAGTCTTTTCCGTTCGATCAGTCACAAGAGCGGATGAGCATGTACCTGCTGAAAAAAGAAGCGCTTCCGATCATGTATTGGGACGGCATGCTGAAAGGGCTCATGTAAAACCGCCATAAGTGAAAAGGAGGCAGGCAAATGGAAATCGCACAGCAACAAGGGACGTTTCCCGACGCAACCAAGCTGGAGGCCGAATGGACGAATGCCGCATTGCTGCAGGAGCTTGCCGATCCGGCCGTTCAGGATTCGCTGGTTGAGCTGATTCGCAAGCTGCCGCGCATTGCAGAGGCGGTGAGCACGGCGGAACGGGGGATCGAGCTCGTTTCTGCCGTAGCGGGCGACAAGGCGACGCTCTCCTCGGTCACAGAACGGATCGATCAGGCGTGGGCGAAATTGAATATCGATCACGAGACGTTGGATGCCCTCATTACGCTGATCGAAAAGCTGCCAAAGCTGGTGAAAATGATCACGGTGTTCGAACAGCTGTATGACACGGCAGAAGCGGTGCTTTCGGATAAGCAATCGATGAATCAATTGCTCGGCGGTGTGAAGGAGCTGGCATCCCCCGTCACCGAGCCGCTTGAAGAAGGCATTGCCGTCTTGAAAGAGGCAAAAGCACGGGCAGCAACGAGCACACAGCGGTTTTCGCTCTTTGCCGTCATGCGCATGCTGGGCGATCCGACGGTCCAGAACGGGCTGCGTTTCACGCAATCGCTCCTGGATGTCGTTGCCGAACGGAAAAAACCATAGAGGAGGAAGCTTTACCATGCTGTTGCGTTATTTTTACGACGAAAAACTGGCGCATGCGTCCTATTTGGTCGGGTGCCAAAAAACGGGGGAGGCGATCGTTATCGATCCATCCCGCGACATTGCTCCTTATCTTGCGGTGGCGAAAGCGGAGGGTGTACGGATTGTCGCCGCGACGGAAACACACATCCATGCTGATTTCGTCTCCGGGGCGCGGGAATTGGCTGTCGGCCAGGGAGCAAAGCTATTTCTCTCCGATGAAGGGGATGAGGAGTGGAAATATCAATACTTGGCCAGTCTACAGCATCAGCTGCTGAAGGATGGGGACCAGTTCGCGATCGGCAACATTTGGTTTGAGGTGATGCACACCCCTGGGCATACACCAGAGAGCATTTCGCTCGTGCTGACGGACAAAGGCGGAGCCGCTGATCGACCGATGGGGATTTTCACCGGAGACTTTGTGTTTGTCGGCGATGTGGGCCGTCCGGATTTGCTGGAAAAGGCAGTCGGTGTGAAAGGCTCGGCAGGCGGTGGGGCGCGCCAGATGTTCCAGTCGCTCAAGCGCTTCAAGGAGCTGCCCGATTATTTGCAGGTGTGGCCGGCACATGGCGCTGGCAGCGCATGCGGAAAGGCGCTGGGCGCAGTCCCCTCCTCGACGGTCGGCTATGAGAAGCTGTTCAACTGGGCGCTTGCGATCGATGAGGAAGAAGCGTTCGTTGCTGCGTTGCTTGATGGTCAGCCTGAACCGCCCGCCTATTTCAAATATATGAAACTGGCCAACAAAAACGGACCAGCCTTGCTCGCTGATCTGCCGAAAACAGAACAGTTGTCACCGGCGGTCGAGACGGTTTCCACGCTGCTTGCTAACGGTGCTGCCATCCTGGATACGCGCGCGAGCAGCCACTATGCCAAAGGGCATATCGAAGGGACATTCAATATTCCCTATAACAAATCGTTTACCAGCTGGGCGGGCTGGCTGGTCGATTACGAACGGCCGCTGAACCTGCTCTGCGATCCGGCGCAGCTGACCAGTATGCTGCGGGATTTGCGCGCGGTGGGAATTGATAACGTGCCCGGCTTCATCGATCTGACGGTGTATGACAGCTATGCGGAAGCTGCCGTTCAGCTGGAGGTATATGAAGAGGTGGATCCAGCCCAAATCGCCGCCCAAGTGGAGAGTGGGGATGTCTACGTACTTGACGTGCGCAATCAGAGCGAATGGAAGGAAGGGCATATTCCCGGCGCTACCCATATTATGCTCGGGACGCTGCCCAGACGGCTCGCGGAGGTTCCGGCGGAGAAACCGCTTGTGGTGCAATGCCGCTCCGGCGCCCGCTCCGCAATGGCTTGCAGCATCCTACAGGCGAATGGACACAAGCGGGTCATGAATTTGACCGGGGGCATCCTGCAGTGGGCGAAAGCTGGTTTGCCACAGGTGTAAAAAAGCGGACACAGAAGGCAGGGATCGGCGACTTAAGCCAGAAGCTATTGTGAGGTGGACCACTTTGCCAACTGAGGATGTGCGGAACATGCAGCAGAAAGATTATTTGAAGCAAGTGTTTGACCATTTGCAGGACGGCATCATCATCTTCGATAAGGAACGCACCATTTTGGCGATCAACCCGTCGGCAGAGAAGCTGACGGGTTGGCACCTAGGCGGCGCGGTGCCGTACTGCTCGTTTTGCCAGACGCGCGAAGTCCCGCCGGGTGAGGAACGCTGCTATCTGGTAGCCAAGCGAGAAGTCCCGTACTTTTTATCGTCCATGCCGACGTATGAGGGCCATTACATCGATGTCGAGATGAGCACGGCGGTCATGTACGAAAATGAGGAGCAGCATCAGCAGGAAGTACTGCTCGTCCTAAAAGACATGACGGTCAAGAAAAAAGAAGAAGAGGCGCGCATATCCAAACTGCTTCTGCACAAGACGCTGGAAGCGCAGGAAAACGAGCACAAGCGACTGGCACAAGAGCTGCACGACAGCGTCGGTCAGTCGCTTTATTCCATATCGGTCGGGCTGCAAGCGATCCAGGCGCAGATCGACCGCGATGAAGCGTTCAAATCGTACATGGGCGAAATCGTCCACGAGCTGGACAAGGTTGTCAACGACGTGAAGCTTTACTCGCTGCAGCTGCGGCCGCACAGCCTCGATCAGCTCGGCCTCGTGCCGACAATCAGCAATCTCATTCACAACCTGAACAAAACGCACGCGGCCAACATCCGCTTTATCCAAAACATGGACAGCCTGCGGTTGAAGCCGCTATTGGAAATCAATTTGTACCGGGTGACACAGGAGGCACTTCACAATGCCCTGAAATACTCGAAGGCTGATGAAATCGAGGTTTTCCTCAGTTGGGAAGATGAAGGGCTGACGCTCGCCGTGCGCGATCGAGGCGTCGGTTTTTCCCGCGAAGCGATTCAGGAGGGCTTGGGCTTGAAGCATATGGAGGAGCGGGTGAGCCATATGAACGGCCAATTGACCATCCACTCCATTCTCGGAGAAGGTACTGAAATTATCGTGACCGTGCAGGAACGGGAGGGATTTGACAGTGATCCGCGTTCTTTTGGTTGATGACCATACGATGGTGCGTAAGGGAATTCGCATGCTTTTGCAGGCTTATCCCGATGTGGAGATCATCGGCGAGAGCCATGACGGCAACGATGCGATCTTGAAGGCGGCGCAGCTTTTGCCGGATGTCGTTTTGATGGATTTGTCGATGCCGGGCGGTTTGGACGGGTTTCGGGCAAGCCGGGAGATCCATAAGCAGCTGCCGAAAAGCAGGATTGTGATTTTGACGATGTTTGATGAGGAGATTTATATTCAGCAGGCGGTGCAGGTCGGGGCATACGGCTATATTTTGAAAAACAGCCACGGTGAGCTGCTGATTGAGGCGATCCGAAATGTCCAACAGGGCAAACGGTTTTACAAGACATCGATCGCCGACGAAAAAATCAGGCAGTGGATGGGACAGCAAGAGCAGGCGAGCATCGCGAATCAGCGCAGCCGCGTGCTGGGCTCCATCCTGACCGATCGGGAGACCGAGATCGTCCGCCTGATCGCGCTCGGGTACGCCAACAAGGAAGTGGCGGACAAGCTGATGATCAGCGTCAAGACGGTCGAAAACCATAAGACGAATATCATGCAAAAGCTGGAGATTACGACGAAGCGGGAACTGATCCAATTTGCGCTGCGAAATCATTTTCTGGATTTGGCGCTGTAACGATAACCGATAAATGGGTACACCGGGCACTTTGCTGCTCGGTGTACCCTTTTTTGTACAGATAAGAATTTATAAAATTCTTATCCAGTATAAGTGCAACCGCGACTCCGCCAAAAAGCATGGCGGAGCCAGGTTTTCTAATTTGCGGTCTTATAGCGAACCGAAAATGATATTGACAAACGCTAACTGGTAATGATAATCTTTCTCAATAAAAAGAGTGGTGAAATCTTACATTTGTTTTTACTATATGACAAGGAGGATTTGAGGATATGAGAAAAAGCATGTTTGCCTGCCTTTGCAAGCTGTTGCTGGCTTTTTCGCTAGCCGGCTGCGGAAATAGCGGCGGAGCTGGCACCGGAACAGATTCAGCAGCAAGCGGAAGCGCCGAAACGAGCAAACCAGCGGATGCTGCTGCCTCCCGTACCTATAAGCACAGCATGGGCGAAACGCAAATTCCAGCCCATCCCGGGAAAGTGGTCACACTGCAATATGTCAGCCAGATGATGGCTGTCGGGATCAAGCCGATCGGGGCGCCGGGCTACTTGCTTGAGGATATGGGGGACAAGGTCAAAGGGATTGAAAATATCGGCAACGTTGAAAAAGTGAACTATGAAAAAATCATCGCTATTCAGCCGGACCTGATCATCGCCGGCGATGCCGACCAGGACATGTATGACAAACTGTCCAAAATCGCTCCGACCGTCGCGATCCCATGGATGGATTATGACATGCCGGGCCACGTCAAAGTGATCGGCGATATTTTGAACCGCCAAAAAGAGGCGGAGGCGTGGCAAAAAAGCTTTGACGAGAAAGTAAAGGCGACAGAAGAGCAAATCAAATCCCTTGTTCCAGCAGGCAAAACCGTCGCCATTTATAACGTGCGCCCGAAAGAGCTGTACGTGTATGGCGTGCGCAATTTTGGCTACACGATCTATAAAGCGTTGAACCTGACCCCGCCAGCTGCTGTTCAGAAGGAAATCGACAAGGACCCGAACTTCTGGGCGACCTCGATTTCGCTCGAAAAGCTGCCTGAATTCGCAGCGGATTATGTATTTGTGTCGACGTTCCAGGATGATGACTCGAAAAAGCATCTGGAAGACATTCAAAAGAGCGCGCTGTGGAAAAACCTCCCGGCTGCGAAAGAAAATCACGTGTATGTGCTGAATTTCGATCGATGGTTCGGCTATACGCCGGATGATGTCGAATACCAGCTGCAAGATATGGTGAATATGTTGAAGAAATCGTGAAACAAACAAACCCCCGCTTTTCGGACATCGTGTCGAAAGCAGGGGTTTTTTCGATTATATAATAGAAGAAACAGAAGTTTGTTCGGTAAACAATTTGCGGATGCACACCCGGAGCATATTCGGCAGCTTCACGAAAGCAAAGTCGGTATCCAGCCGCTCCGTCCATTTATGCGCATCACGGCCCACTGGGCCCAGGTTGAGGACCGGGACATCAAAGCGCTCGAGCGCTTCCAGTGGCACGCTGTAGCCGCGGTTCCACAGCGGCATGTTGGTGGTGAGCGGCGTCAATGTGGAAGCCGGATGTTGCAAGCCGACATAGCTGAGGTCGGAGATGCCGCCGAAATAGTTTTGCTTTTTCAGCTCCACACCATGCTGTTCGTTCGCATACGCGATCATGTCGGACACGACGGACGAAATCAGCGGATTGCGGCGAGAGCAGACCGCAGGGTAGTATGGAGGCGCAAAGAACAGGACGATCATAGGGGACAGCTCTTTGCAAAGGATCGCGAGTTCATCGACCAGGTTGATCGTGACATCGCGCTCATCTTGTTTGGTTGTGTTGTTCAGCACGTCTTGGCGGATGCGTTCCACACGCTCATCGCCGTATGTTTCGCCCGCGTATTTCAGCAGTTCGTCGTACGTGTAAACGTTCACGTTGATATCGGTAGGCGTGAAGGAATCGAGCTGGGCATAGCGCTCTGCATTGGCTGCATACGATTCCTTGATTTGCTCGGCAGCCATCGTAGCCAGACGGCGCATCCCGGTGACGATTTCCTCCATCGTCCATTCGTACAAAAAGAGGTTAAAGAGCGTGACGGATCGGTGCGGAATCTGTACCGAGTAGTCTTTCTTCAAGCTTTTTAAAATTTGGTTGGTCGGGGGGGGTGTGACCTCGTTCTCGACACGTTCGCAAAACGCGGTATTGAGCTCCATCATCGTCGTGATGTGGGACGACATGAAATTGCCGTTCAAGCCTGCCAGCGGCTCGCCCACATGGGTTTCTTTTCCGTAGCAGAGGAAACCGGGCATGACCTTGCCGATCGAGCCGTTGTAAATGTACGCATTGCGGTCGCCCGGATAGCGGGTAAACATCGGCTCGGAGTTGAGCACGGTTTTGTAGCTCAGGTCGAATTTTTCCGCCCACTCCAAGAGCAAAGGCACAGCTGCTTTCATCCCGACGGAGTTGACTTCTTCATCAGGAACGGTGAGCAGCAGCAGGTTGCCGTCAAAACCGCCGTCACATGCTTCCTCGATCAGCGACATATGGAGGGCGAGGCCGCATTTCATATCCATGGTGCCACGGCCAAACAGCCAGTCACCTGTCCCCAGGTCTTCCTGGACGTCAGCTGGCATATCTGCTTTGTTGGCGCGGAACATCTCGCTCAATTTTTTCGGTGCAAAAGCAAATTCCTTCCAGTTGCCGTAATCCTCCACATCGACCACGTCAAAATGGCTGACCAGCACGATCGTGTCTTTCGTTTCCGGCTTGTTTTTGACCAAGGCAGTGACGAAATAACGCCCATCTCCGGTCGGATGTGCATGGAGATGCTCAGGATGCTGCTGGAAATATGGGAGCGCCTGCAGCTGTTCGACTACATAGCGCGGGAAGGCGATTTCCGCTTCGGAACCAGTGATGCTTGGGATGCTAACCAAATTGCAGAGCAGATCAGTCATTTGTTCTTTTGTAGACCATTTGTAAGCCATGATGAGCACCTCTTCTTTTGTTATATTTCCACATAGTGAAAAACGTTTCCGTTGCGTGGATAAAAAAATTACGGCGTTTTGCCGATTTTTTGTGAAATTAACTGGGCAGCGTCCTTCACCTTTTCAATCAGGTAGGCGAGCCGCTCGTCTGTGATCTGGTAGCTGAGTACACCGATGCTCAAAGCTCCGACTACTTTATGTCCATAGCCGATGATCGGAGCGGCGATGGAGGCGGTGCCTTCCGTTCGCTCACCATAGCTTATGGCGTAGCCGTGCTGTTTAATGTCAAGCAACTGATTGCGCAGCTCCTGTCTTTTCTCTTGTGTCGGAATCAGCGTTTCAATCGTTGCTGTCATTTCGCGTTCTTCAAAGTTGGCCAAAATCGTTTTGTTGCCAGCTCCAATGTGGAGCGGAATCCGTATGCCGAGATTGTCGATGATCCTAACCTTGAGTGGACTATCGACGCGCTCGATGATAATCGCGTCTGTGCCGTGGGGAATATTGAGATACGTGCTCTCTTTTACCTCTAATGCCAGCGCTTCCATAATGGGGCGAGCGACAACGCGGTAATCGACATTCTCCAGCAGCCGCAAGCCGATTTCCATCCAAAGATGACCTGCTTTGTATTGTTTTGTTTCGGCGACCTGTTCGACCAACCCATGCTGAATCAGTGTACTGATAAGGCGATGGACGGTGCTGATCGGCAGCTTAGTTTTTTCGGCAAGATCAGAGATGGACCAATGGAGTTTGGTTTCATCCGAGATTAAGGCTTGCACGATCTGCATGGCGCGGTCTATCGATTGTACCATGTGCTGCCTCCTTCCCAGAGGATAAGTATGAATGGTTATGAATGAGATATCGCCACTTTTATTTAACAGAAATATAGCCAAATTGTAAACTATTAAATTGTTGTGTAAAGTCATTGACAAGAAAAATTCTGCCTTATAGAGTATAACTATATTTTCGCATTGTGAAAATAGTTCCACAATACGGAAAAATCATGAAACAATCTGCGGAGGTGCACCATGTTTACTAGAGCAATCGTAAAAAAACCGGGCAAAAGCTATGTGAATGGCTTGACTACATCAAATCTGGGTACTCCCAATTATGAACTGGCGCTGGAACAGCATGCGAGTTACATTGAAGCGCTGAAAACAGTCGGAGTTGAGGTGACGGTGTTGGAGGCGGATGAGCAGTTTCCGGATTCCACATTCGTTGAGGATACAGCGGTTTTGACGGAGAAATTCGCTATCGTGTCGAATCCGGGGGCAGAAACTCGTAACGGCGAAATCGTCCATATGCAAGAAGTTTTGAAAGGCTTCTATAAGGAGCTGGAATATATCCAAGCGCCAGGCACGCTAGATGGTGGCGACGTCATGCAGGCAGACAACCGTTTCTACGTAGGTTTGTCCACACGCACAAATGAAGAAGGCGCCAAGCAGTTCAAGGCGATTGTTGAAAAATACGGTTACACGGCAGAAATCGTGCCGATGAAAGAGTTTTTCCACCTGAAAACCGGTCTCGCGTATTTGGGCAACAATGATCTGGTCGTAGCAGGCGAATTTGTGGATCACCCGACCTTTGCCGAGTTCAATCAGATCGTGGTCGATGCGGACGAAGAGTATTCGGCGAACTGCATTCGCATGAATGATTACGTCATCATCCCAAAAGGTTTTGAAAAATCAAAAAAACGTATTGTCGACGCTGGCTACAAAGTGATCGAGCTGGAAATGTCCGAGTTCCGTAAGCAAGACGGCGGTTTGAGCTGCCTGTCGCTGCGCTTCTAATCTGATTTCTCCTCAGCATAGGGAGAATGGAGGGGTCTTTATGAAGTATGGCAGCCAGTCGATGGTTGGCAAACTGGAAAGCGTATTCATCAAGCGCCCGGCTGAAGCTTTCATCAGCCAGGAGCATCTGGAGCAAAACTGGCAGGCGTACAATTACACCAGCTGCCCGGATTATGCCGAAGCGGTCAAGGAATATGAAGCATTTGAAGCAATTTTGCGTAAGCATGTGCCGAACGTCGTGCATTTGCCTCAATCCGATTTGACTGGGCTCGATTCGCTCTATGCGCACGATTCTGTCAAAATCACTTGCAACGGTGCGATTTTGCTGAAATCCGGCAAGACGCTGCGTCAGGGAGAGCCGCAATTGCTTAAGCAAGTATTGGCTGAACACGGCATCCCTGTACTTGGTGAACTGACGGGGGAGGCCCGCGCGGATGGTGGCGACATCGTCTGGCTCGATGAGCGTACGGTGGTAGTGGGCCGCGGCTATCGAACCAATGACGAGGGTATTCGCCAGCTGCGCGAATTGATGGCGGGTGTGGTGGACGAGTTCATCGTGGTGCATCTTCCACACGCGAATGGTCCGGAGGAGTGCCTGCATTTGATGTCGTTCATCAGCATGGTGTCCCAAGACCTTGCTGTGGTACATTCGCCATTGATGCCGGTCATGTTCCGCGAGATGTTGCTTGCGCGCGGCATGAAGCTGATTGAAGTACCTGAGGCTGAGTACAACAATCTCGGCTGCAATGTTTTGGCGCTGGCACCGCGCATCGTCATGATACCGGCCGGCAACCCGCACACCAAAGCTGCTATGGAGGCGGAAGATGTGACGGTTTATGAATACAAGGGAGACGAAATCTCCTTTAAGGGCACGGGCGGCCCGACTTGCCTGACTTGCCCAGTTGAACGCCTGTAGCCATTTGGCTGCAGGCACTCGTTATCTGCGAAATCGGAGGGATAGGATGAGTCAGGAAACAAAAAACGCAGAAAAAGGACCTCAATTGCAACGTACGATGAAAAGCCGCCATCTTTTCATGCTGTCGCTTGGCGGCGTAATCGGCACTGGTTTGTTTCTGAACGCAGGATTGACGATTAATCAGTCGGGACCTGGCGGAGCGATGCTTGCCTTTTTGTTCGGTGGAATTTTGCTTTATCTGGTCATGACCTGCTTAGGGGAGTTGTCGGTGAAAATGCCGGTGACCGGAGCTTTTCAAACGTATGCGACGAAATACATCGGCCCTGGAACAGGCTTTGCAATCGGCTGGATTTACTGGCTCGGCTCAGCTACGACCGCCGGTGTCGAATTTACAGCTGCGGGCATTCTGATGCAGCGATGGTTTCCCAACACGCCCGTTTGGATTTGGTGCGCAGTATTCATTCTTTTGCTGTTCTTGATGAATGCGCTTACAACAAAAGCGTTTGCGGAGTCAGAGTATTGGTTCGCAGGGATTAAAGTCGTTGCTGTTATCCTATTTTTGATCATTGGCGTAGCTGCTATTTTTGGTATTGTTCCGATGCATGGCAAGCCTGCTCCTTACTTCTCCAATCTGATGAGCGGCGGCGGCCTTTTCCCTGCTGGGATTTCAATCGTTTTCGTCACGTTGATGAACGTGATCTTCTCCTATCAAGGCTCCGAGCTGATCGGGATTGCGGCAGGGGAGAGCGCAGAACCGCAAAAAAACATCCCGCGCGCCATTCGCAACGTGGTGTTCCGCATCCTGATTTTTTATGTGGCTTCTGTGGCAGTGTTGTCACTGCTTTTCCCATCCAAAGACCTGGGCATTTTGGAAAGCCCATTTGTCACCTTGCTGGATGACGTAGGCATTCCGTTTGCTGCCGACCTGATGAATTTCGTTATTTTGACCGCGATTTTGTCCGTAGGCAACACATGCCTGTACGCATCGACACGCTTGATGTTTGCGATGTCCCAAGACAAAATGGCACCTGCTGCCTTTGGTCGCCTGACCAAAAACGGGGTGCCGCTCAATTCGCTGCTTGCCACGCTGATCTTCTCGCTGCTGTCTCTGTTGACGAGCATTTTAGCTGCTGACACCGTCTATGTGCTGCTCATGTCAGTGTCAGGCATCGCAGTCACGCTATCTTGGATGGGCATTGCGCTATCCCAATTCAATTTCCGCCGCAGTTACTTGAAAGAGGGCGGAAAGCTGGAAGATTTGAAATACAAGTCACCGCTTTATCCGATTACGCCGATCCTGTGCCTGGTGATGTGCGGAATCGTCCTGATCTTCCCAGCGTTTGACCCTACACAGCGGGCTGGTCTGTACTACGGACTCGCGGTTACCGCGATCTGCTATATCGTTTACTTTGCAAAATTCGGGCGCAAAAAGAAGGATGCGTCGAATACCCCTCCGTTTTCGTCGTAACCATATCAATAAAACCTTAACCTCTCCATGATGCGGAGGGGTTTTTTCATAAGGGCAACTAAGGCACCCCCAAAAAGCTTGGCGCAGCCAAGTTTTCTAAATGAAAAAATTCCTATATACTGGAATGCAAAGGAGTATGGAAGGGGAGTTAAAATCGCCATGGAGATCGTTTCCATCAATGTGGGGAAGCCCATTACGGTGACGTATGAAGGGAAAGAGCTGGAGACAGGCATTTTTAAGCAGCCTATCGAAGGAGCCGTTTTTTTATCCAAGCTGAATTTCGCCGGTGACGGTCAAGCAGACCTGAAATTTCACGGAGGAGTCGACAAGGCTGTCTGTGTCTATTCCCATGAGCATTATCCGTTTTGGGAGCGTGAACTGCACAGACCCATGTCATTCGGGGCATTCGGTGAAAATTTGACGGTGACCGGGATGACGGAGGACCTCGTATGCATCGGCGATACATACCAGCTGGGCGAGGCGGTCGTGCAGGTGACGCAGCCGCGTCAGCCTTGCCATAAGCTCGCAAAGCGTTATGATGTCGCGGATATGCCGATCACGGTGCAAAACGTAGGGTTCACCGGCTTTTATTTCCGTGTGTTGCAAGAAGGCCACGTATCCAAAGAAGATCGACCGGTGCTCATAGAGCGTCATCCGGCCAAACTTACCGTGGCGTTCGCCAACCAGATCATGCATCACGACAAGAAAAATCAGGATGGTATCAGACAGCTGTTGGCTGTAGAGAAGCTGTCCGCAAGCTGGCGCAAAACGTTAAGCAATCGTTTAGAAGGCGACGAAGTCGATACGATCGCCCGTTTAAACGGTTGATTAATGGGGTTACCGGGAAAACAAGCTTATGTAAAAAGACCGCATCCACATGTCCAATCAACACAAAGGTGCGGTCTTTTCATGCTATTTCATACTGAGCCGACTGGCAAACACAAGCTCCGCACTTTGTTTCAAACGGGGAATGCTTTTGCGCAGCACATCGGCTGTCTTTTTGCCCGGTGGTCCCACATGGCCGATCGCGATGTAGTTTTCGTCATTGCTGTTCAGATATTTGCACAGCAGGTCCATCTGCTTGGAGATATGGTTATAGGTGTAAACATCGTCAAAAAAGAGCCGATTCATCATGTACGGGACGCCCATTTCCTTTGCCAGCGCAGGAATTACGCTTTTATGGGTCGTCCGGCTGTCGAGAAACATAAGCCCCCGTTCCTTACAGACGGTAAGGACGATCCGCATAACCCGTTCATCGGCAGTCGCCTTTGAGCCCATGTGGTTGTTGATGCCGATCGCATGGGGGACATCGTCGATCGCAGCTTGTACTCGCTTGCGGATTTCAGCATCGGAGAGATCAGTCGTAATCGCGCCTGGGCCTAACCAGCTGCGCTTTCCTTTGACAGGCTCCATTGGCAAATGGACGAATACCTCGTGGTGTTTGGTATGAGCCAATTCGGCATCTTGTTTGGTTGAAGGCATGAATGGCATCACCGCAACCGTAAGCGGGATGGGCAAGTCCAGCATTTCCTTGGTTCCATCCATATTGTTGCCGAAATCATCGATGACGATCGCCAGCTTTTGCACAGGTGTCTCGCCGTGAGCGGCTTGGCTAAACGGAAGCAGGGCAACCGCTAAAAGCCCGAAGCTAACGATCATTCGACTGTAAATTCCCTTCTTCAAACGCATACACCTCCCTATTACTTTTCATCCAGGCTGATATTTGTAATTTTCCAGCGGCTACCTGGCGACACGCGTTCTAACCGAAATGTCCAGGTGTTTTTTTGCTCGCGTCTGTTGACCCATTTGCAAGAAAGCTCTACCGGTATGGTGGCGACCAAAAGGTCTGGGTTGCGATTTTGCCACTCTTCGCTTTCCCGTTTGAATGTTTCTAGCTCTTCAGAAGGAAACGGCATCTGAAAATCATTTGCCGTGGTCATCAGCTGTGTCGAACGGTCATGCTCATGCAGCGATGTGAGGAATATATCGACCACGCGCATGGGCGTCGCTTGCATAAGCTCCTGTTTCAGCTTTCCTGACGCTTTCAGGATCATCAAGCTGTGGGAAGGATCAGGCTCATTGCGTCGATGGGTTGAGCTCCCTTGAAAATGAATACAAAAATGGCCGGGGAAGTTATTTCCGGCGATTGCGCCTGCCCCATGGGGCATCCCATGCATGGAGGCTGCGTATGTATGACCATCGATGGTCAACAGAATCGCCCGACGTTTCCAGCTCCACTTCCCATCGTAAACCCGCTTCATCGTAGCGGTATCCTCGCTTGTCAAGGGCTGCACGTCAGCATGGTTGCTTCCGGCCCGGCGCTGAACATGAAAGGATTCGCCCGTTTCGAGGTCTGTCACGGTCGCAAAATCCATCCGAGCGAAATCATCTTTGACCTTTACCCAGTCGAGTGGTTGTCCGTAATGCGCGTTTTCTGCCAAATCGACCCATTTCTCAAGCTGCTTGCGCACGGCATTCGACATCACGAGCTGGGTTTGACGTGCAGGTTCAAACAGCTGGGAATAGGAGTCGAAGACAAATTCCCGATCGCCAATTGTGATTTGCGCACGTGGAAGCTCGGGATGCACCTTTGCTGCAACAGATCGGCTGCGCAAAATTCGTTTTGCCAGCCAGGCGGGCTGCTTGATCTCCAACGTGGTGCAAAAGGGGGAGTCCGGCGATGTGGTTACGGTGATGATGCTGCTTGGCGCTTCCTTCGCGCCGACCATGACAGGGGCGAACAGCAGCAGGGTCAGGCAGAACAGGGACGCGTACAGCTTTTTGGCAGTCATGGCCATTGGATGAATCACCTCTGCCGTTTAGTATGTGCAACTGCAAGGAAACAAAACGACTTCCTTCGTTCTCGTTTCATGAAAGCGGACAGTAAAAACTGGATGCTTGATATTGAATGAGCCGATCAAAAGCGATTCACACTATCACGTGAATGAATGCAAAGGGGAACGTAAAATGCCCCGCCAAGAGGAAGGGAATCGGATGAAGCGATGGAAACGCAGTGTCAAGATGATGCTTACCGGCTTGGCAGCAATGATTGTTTGTCTCGGTTCACTGCAGAATACACATGCTGACGGGATCCATTTGCCGATCGATATCATGATCGATGTGGGGCATGGCGGCATCGACAGCGGGACGACTTATGGCAGTATTGAAGAAAAAAACATCAATCTGCAAATCGCCATGAAAGTGTATAAAATGCTGAAAGCGAGAGGCTACAACGTATTGATCAACCGAACGGGCGATTATGCACTCAGCGATGACAACGAATGGCTGCACAGCCGTTCCCGCCATATTCGCGATCTTGCCCAGCGCAAGGAATTGGCCGTGGAAATCGTCCCTCAAGTTCTGATCAGCCTTCATGTAAATTGGGCCAAAAACCGGAGGGAGTCAGGACCCGTAATTTTGTATCAAAAACGAGGCCAGAGCTATTTGCTGGCCCATGTTCTTCAGCAAAAGTTGAACGGGTTGTATCAGTCGAATGAGACGCCGCGAACGGGGAAGACCTATTACTTGCTCAATCGTACGGAAAGCCCCGCTGTGATCGTGGAGATGGGCTTTTTAAGCAATCTGTCCGATCGGGCACGCTTGACCAACCCAAAAGGTCAAAAAGAAATCGCCGATACCATCTGCGAGGCTGTGCGCGAGTATCTGGTTCTCTGCGGCAATTTGCACGACGGAGAAAAAAGGGATGCCCATTAATCAGCATCCCTTGCCAAAACAGGCAGTTCGACATGAACGATCGTCCCCCCTGATGCGGAGCGTCGAATGGAAATTCGGCCTCCGTATTCTTGTACAATCGACTTGGCGATGGGCAAGCCGAGTCCGCTGCCTCCACGATGCCGATTGCGTGATTTGTCCACACGGTAAAATCGCTCGAATACATTCTCCATTTCTTCCTCAGGGATGCCGATCCCCGTATCCTCAACAAGCAAGTGTACCCACCCTCTTTCCGTCGTCGCCGTTAACGCAACTTCTCCCGTTTCTGTATACTTTCGTGCATTGTCCAGGAGTATATCTAGCAGCTGCCTGATCTTCGGCGGTTCCATTGTCATGGCGATTGGCTCTGTCCAATTGACGGACAAGCTGAGATGCTTGGGAAACGTCGACGTCCACACATTGCGGATCTCCTTGAGTAACGGGACCATCGACTGCATCTTTTTCCCGTCGTCTTCGCCGATCTGCGACACGTGCTGGAATTTGGCCAGCGAGAGCATGTCGTCGATCAGCGAAAAGAGGCGGGAACATTCATGGTCCATGGCAATGAGCGCCTCATCCCGTATCGCCTGATTTTGTTTTCCCCAGCGGTGCAAAAGCCTGACATAGCCGTCGATGATGGCGAGCGGCGTGCGGAATTCATGGGAAGCGTCCGCGATAAATTGCTGCTGCTTTTTCATGGCTTCCTCCACGCGGTCTAGCAGCGAATTGAACGCACGAACCAAATCATTGATTTCGGCAGACGTGCCATGCGCGGGGAGGCGGGTGGAGAGATGAGAGGGGCGGATTCTCCGGATATCAGTAATCAGACGGTCAAGAGGAGAGAGCCCGACCCTTGCGAGAAAATAGCCCCCGAAGCTGGAGATGACCAGCGTCACAATCGAGGCCACGCCGAGCATCAGGAGCAAAATGTGCAAGTACGGATCAAGCAGCTCGTTTTCCTGTTTGACGCGGATGGTGAGTGGCGGGTGAGCCCCGTCCAGTAAAATAGGCGCTTCTCCGATCAGCTGCGCGGGGAGGCCTTTTAGCGGGTCGGTCACCCAGTCAGGTCCGACGACCGAGGCGAGGCGCTTTCCTTGGTGATCGAGCAAAATGATGGCTTGCTGCTTTGTTGCATAGTTCGTCAGCAGCTGTTTCACGTAATTAGCGTCCAGGTACTTGTCCTCGGTTAGCTGTGTTTTTAGGTCAGCCGCGATGGCCTCTGCCTTTTGGTCCAGCAAATGCTGCTCGTGTATGTAGACCAGCTTGGAGGTGCTCCAGTATATGAATGTCGTGAGAATCATCAAAAGGACCATCATGCCCGCAACAAAGAGCAGCGTCAAACGCCATTTCAGCGAAAGGCGGAGCAGCTTTCTGATACCACTGGTTGTGGAGGTCATCGCCATCATCCTTTCTTGGTTTGCATTACACCCGCATCGTATAGCCTACACCGCGGATGGTATGGATGAGCTTGACCGGGTGATCGGAGTCGACCTTGTTGCGCAAATAGCGAATGTAGACGTCGACCACGTTGGTGTTTCCCATGAAATCAAACCCCCATACGGCAGAAAGTAGCTGCTCGCGGGACAAGGCTTGTCCAGGGTGCGTGGCCAAATAGATCAGAAGCTCGAACTCCCGGGGAGTAAGGGACACCTCTTCTTCGTCGCGGAAAACACGACGGGAATGAGGCTCGATTGTCAACGTATCCATCGTGATTAATTCCACTTCCTCAGATTGGGGCTTGCGCAAATTGACACGAATGCGGGCAAACAATTCCTCGATGGCAAAAGGCTTGGTCAAATAATCATTCGCTCCGCTGTCCAGTCCGGCTACTTTGTCCGGCACCTCGCTCCGCGCCGAAATCATGATGATCGGGACATCCTTGACCTCGCGGATGCGGCGACAAACTTCCGTGCCGGATAGGCCGGGAAGCATCACATCTAGCAGGATCAGATCGTACGGCTGATCGAGTGCCTGCTGCAAGCCAGTAGTGCCGTTGTGCTCCAGGTCGATTTCATATCCCTCGTTTACTAATTCGAGTTGCAAGTAACGAGCAAAGTTTTGCTCGTCCTCCACAAGCAATATGCGACCTTTTCCTTCAAGCGATGTCATCTCCTTACACCTCATCCATCAGCTGTAAATTCTCATCAAATTCTCATGAAATTCTCGTCTAAATCTTAGTTTTCGGCTGTAACATGTCATTTATACCGCAAGACACCAACATCTAAGGAGGATGAGAAACATGAATAAGCGGAACTGGATGATGAGCGCAGCTATGGCTGTTCTTGTGTGTAGTTCTCTTTTGACTGGTGGACAAGCATATGCCTATTCCAGCACTACGGCCAGCAACGTGATCAAAGCAGGAGCCAAATATATGGGTACTCCTTATGTATGGGGATCTAGCCGTTCAACGAAATCAACGATGGATTGCTCCGAGTTTGTCATGTGGGCGATGAAAGAGGGCGCCCATATCAACATGGGAAAAGGTGGGGCACGTTCCCAATATACAATCGGTAAGCAAAAGGGCAAGGTTGTCAAATACAGCGAGCTGAAAAAAGGTGACATTGTATTCTTTTCAACCAAAGCGACGATGAAATATGCAAAAGGTTCTATCAACCGCATCGGTCATGTCGGTATTTATGCAGGTAACGGAAAAGTGCTGCATACGTATGGGGCAGGAGGCGTCCGCTACAGCAACATGGCAAGCGGATGGTGGAAAGATCATTACGTCACAGCAGTTCGCGTATTGTAATACGCGAATACATAAAAACCGCGGGTAGCGTTCGACGCACCAGCGGTTTTTTTGTCCTATTTTTTTAACGCGCCGCCGATGCCGGCGACAAAGGTCGGAACCCCGGCAGCGACAAAGACCAAGGCCCAATCGCGGAACGACAAGCCGGTTGTGGTGAAAATCTCCTGCATCGGTTTCAAGTAGATCACGCCGATCATGAGCACGAGGGAGGAGAGCACGGCCCAGATGAGATACATGTTGCCAAAGGGATTGCGGTGGAAGACAGATCGTTCGCTGCGGCAATCGAAAACATGGATCAGCTGCGCCAAAACAAGTGTGGCGAAGGAAACGGTTTGGGCGTGCACCAAATCGTCGGGATTTTCACGCAATGTCAGCCAAAAGGCGGCGAGCGTCATGGCACCGATCAAAAAACCGCGGCTGATGATTTTCCAACCGAGCCCGCGGCCGAAAATGTTTTCGGTTTTCTTGCGCGGATTTTGCTCCATGATGTTCGATTCGGCTGTGTCCACACCAAGGGCCATCGCGGGCAATCCGTCCGTCACCAGGTTCACCCAGAGAATCTGGATGGGGACAAGCGGCAGCGGCAAGCCCATCATCATGGCGAAAAACATCACGAGAATTTCTCCGACATTGGACGCGAGCAGGTAACGAATGAATTTCCGGATGTTGTCGTAAATGTTGCGCCCTTCTTCCACAGCGGAGACGATCGTCGAGAAGTTGTCGTCGCGCAAAACCAAGTCGGACGCTTCCTTGGTGACATCAGTTCCGGTAATACCCATGGCGATTCCGATGTCAGCCAGCTTGATGGCAGGTGCATCATTGACGCCGTCGCCGGTCATGGCGACGACATGACCGTTTTGCTGCATGGCTCGGACGATGCGCAGCTTGTGCTCGGGGGAGACGCGTGCATACACCGATGCTTTTTCCACCGAACGGCAAAGCTCTTCGTCGCTCATTTGCGACAGGTCGCGGCCCTCCAGCACGCCACCTTCGTGTGTCAAAAGCCCGATCTGTCTGCCGATAGCCTCGGCAGTAATCTTGTGGTCTCCGGTAATCATCACGGTTTTGATCCCGGCTTGACGGCATTGGTAAATAGCATCTTTTACTTCTGCTCGCGGTGGATCGATCATGCCGGCCATTCCGACAAAAACCAGGTCGTTTTCCAACTGAAGCGCGGCCATTCCCGGCTTGTAGCCAATCAGCGGTTTGTAGGCAAAACCGAGTACCCGCAGCGCCTGCTTGGCCATTTGCTCGGCATGGAACAGCACTTGCTCGCGAAGCTGGGACGTCAGCGGCTGTACCTCGCCTCTCCAATGAATTTTGGAGCAACGCGCAAGCAGCGCTTCTGTCGCGCCTTTCGTGTAGAGCGTCAGCTTTTTATCCGGTGTGCAATCGACCACGGACATCATTTTGCGGTCTGAATCGAAGGGGAGTTCATCGATTCGGGCTGCCTGTCCGGCCTGCGGCCGTTTCATCCCTGCGAAACCTTTTGCTGCCAGCACAAGCAGCGCACCTTCCGTGGGGTCCCCTATAATGCTCCAGCTCTCTTGGAAAGAGGCGAGCACCAGCAATTTCCGCTGCTTTTGCTCTTCGCGCACGAGCTGGGCATTGTTGCAGCGCTCGGCGATATGCAGAAGCAGGCGGAGCGATTCATTTTTGCTTGGATCGACCGGTTTGTTCTCCACTAGGATCTGTCCGGTTGGGTCGTAGCCGTTGCCGGTCACATCATAGCGGACCCCGCCGATGCTTGCTTGGGTGACCGTCATTTTGTTTTGGGTCAACGTCCCCGTTTTATCGGAGCAGATCACGGAGGCGCAGCCCAATGTCTCGACAGACGGCAGTTTGCGCACGAGCGCGTTTCGCCTGATCATCCGCTGGACGCCGAGCGCCAAGGCGATAGTCACGATCGCGGGCAGACCCTCAGGGATGGCCGCGACAGCCAGACTGACACCTGCGAGGAACATCGTCATGAGATCGTGGCCGTGCATCACGCCTGCCCATATCACGACGGCGGTCAGGCAGACAGCGACTACGATCAAGATTTTTCCCATTTGCTCCAGGCGATGTTGCAGCGGAGTTGTACTTTGCTCCGCTTCATTGATCAAGTGGGCGATTTTGCCGATCTCCGTAATCATCCCTGTTTTCACAACTACGCCTTTGCCGGTGCCGCCTGACACGAGTGTCCCCATAAAGGCCATATTGTGTTGGTCGCCGAGCGGGATTTGATCGGCAGAGGCTGCGGTCACGAGGCTTTTGTCAGTTTTGCTTACGGGGACAGATTCGCCCGTTAGTGCCGACTCTTCCACTTCCAGCCGATTGGCCTGGATCAAGCGAAGATCTGCGGGCACACGGTCTCCCGCTTCGATCAAAACAAGGTCACCGGGAACAAGCTGGGAAGCGGGGATGATTTGCTGCTTGCCTTCGCGAACGACTTTTGTCATCGGGGAAGCGAGACTTTTCAGTGCTTGCAGGGAGCGTTCGGCGCGGACTTCCTGGATGAAGCCGAGAATACCATTCAAAAACATAATGGCGAGAATCGCGATCGCATCGAGATATTCTCCGAGGAAAAAGGAGATAATCGTGGCGACAATCAAGATTCCGACCATCATATCTTTAAATTGGGAGAGGAATACTAAGAGCAGAGAGGCTTGCTTAGCTTCCTTCAACTGATTGGGGCCGTATTTTTTCATCCGGCTTTCCGCTTCCCTGTGGGTTAGACCCTGTGCGGGATCGCTGCCTAGAAGCGCAGCGGTCTCCATCGCGGCCAGCTTGGGCCATTGGCGGGTAGAGTGCATGGACACGGGCGATCTCCTCCAACATTTCATCTCATGTTTCATGTGTATGCAGACGAGCAGTCCGCTAGAAGGCCAAGCCGAATTTCGTCGATTGCTTGGGCTAGGCGGAATCACTTCTGTTGTCCGATGCATACGCTAAAGCGACGTCAGCTTAGAGGTGATTTGGCATGAGTGGATTGTTGTCGCTGATCCTGGTCTCCATCGCGATCAGTTTGGATGGGCTGGGAGTGGGAATAACCTATGGGCTTCGCAAAATGCGGATTCCTTTCGCGTCGCTGTTGGTGATCGCGTTTTGTTCATTCTCGGTGGTTTACACGGTCATGCTTTTTGGGAGTACTCTGACCCAATGGTTGAGTCCCGAGATGAGCAAACTGATAGGGGCAGCGGTGCTAATCATAATTGGATTGTTGACGCTGTGGAAAATCTGGCGAGGTAAGGAAGAGGAAGAAAAAGAGCCGGAGATTCAGGAAGGGCCGATTCGCCAAATTCGCATGTTTGGCCTGATCATTCAGATTTTGCGTGATCCGGAGCGGGCCGATGCGGACCGTTCGGGCGATATTCGTGGTTGGGAAGCCGTCATGCTGGGGATGGCGCTGTCGCTTGATGCATTTGGAGCGGGGATCAGCTTGTCGCTATTAGGCTACCATCCGCTGATCGTTGCGTTTTGCGTCGCATTTTCCAGTGCGGCGATACTGGCAATCGGGATCGCAGCCGGAAGACGAGTGCAGGGATTGGGCTGGGCGATGCGGTTGACGTGGTTGCCGCCGCTTTTGCTGATCAGCATTGGCTTGATGAAGTGCATGATGTAAAACACACTGCTACTACATAGCAAAGGAGGATACTATGCACAAAGTAGTCGTATTGGGGACGGGACCTGCCGGTTTGACGGCAGCCATTTATTTGGCCCGGGCTGAAATGAAGCCGCTGGTCATCGAGGGGACAGAACCGGGGGGACAATTGACGCTGACGACAGAAGTAGAGAATTTCCCCGGATTTCCCGAAGGGATCATGGGGCCGGAGCTGATGGCCAACATGCGCAAGCAGGCCGAACGGTTTGGCGCCGAATTTCAGACCGGCTGGGTGACAGAGGTCGATTTATCGAAACGCCCCTTTACGATAAAGGTGGAAGGAGCGGCAGAGATTCAGGCGGAAGCCCTGATTCTCTCCACTGGCGCATCGGCCAAGCTTTTGGAGATACCAGGCGAGAAGGAGAACATCGGGCGCGGGGTGAGTACCTGCGCGACCTGTGACGGCTTCTTTTTCCGCGGCAAAAAAATCATTGTGGTAGGGGGCGGGGACTCGGCGATGGAGGAAGCCAATTTCCTCACCAAATTCGCCTCCGAGGTCAAGCTGGTCCACCGCCGCACCGAGCTGCGAGCCTCCAAAATCATGCAGGAGCGCTGCCGCGAAAATCCGAAAATCAGCTGGGGCTTAAACCGCGCGCCCGTGGAAGTAGTTGCAGGCGAAAAAGGCGTGACGGCGCTTAAGGTGAAGAACAACGAAACGGGCACCGAAGAAGTGATGGAGACGGACGGTATTTTCGTCGCCATCGGTCACCGACCCAATACAGCGTTTCTTGGCGGACAGCTTGAGACGGACGAACAAGGCTATATCAAAGTCACACCGGGCTCGACGATGACATCAGTCGAAGGTGTATTTGCGTGCGGTGATGTGCAGGATCACAAATATCGGCAGGCCATCACAGCGGCAGGGTCAGGATGCATGGCGGCGCTTGATTGCGAACGCTTCCTGGAAGGGAATGCGATGCTCGATTGGGGATTGGCAACGGCAAAAGGCTGAATGCCGATCAAAATAGAAAATATATTGGCTGGCTAAACTAACCGCCAATTGGCTGAGGTGAAAAAAACCTCCCTTTCTATAATGGATGGAAAGGGAGGTTTTTGCATGTAACAAAACCTCCATCCGAAGCAAAGGTGCTGTTGAAAGGGGTTTTGTTTATGGATGAAGCAAAGCGGGAATCAGCTGGACTACTCTATGGATTTTTCGGCGTATTGGCATTTAGCTTTACATTGCCGATGACGCGGATCGCGGTAGAAACCATGAATCCGACATTCGTGGGATTGGGGCGGGCGGTAATCGCAGGCATTTTGGCAGGAATCGTGCTGATGATCAAGAGGGAGCGGTTCCCGACAAAAGCGCAGCTGAAAAGCTTGGCAATCGTTGCGATCGGTGTAGTCATCGGCTTTCCGCTGCTCACCTCATGGGCAATGAACCAGCTACCAGCCAATCACGGGGCTGTCGTCATAGCGCTGCTTCCCCTCGCCACTGCGGGAGTCGCTGTTTTTCGCGTCGGGGAAAGACCGTCGCTTGGCTACTGGCTCGCCAGCATCGCAGGGAGCTTGATCGTCCTGTGCTTTACGTTTCTCAACGGGATCAACGGTTTGCACTGGGCGGATCTCGCCTTGATCGGGGCTGTGCTTTTGGCTGCGGTCGGATATGCCGAAGGAGGCAAGCTGTCCGCTGAAATGGGCAGCTGGCAAGTCATCAGCTGGGCGCTTGTCTTGATCATGCCGTTCCTGCTGATCCCAGTCGCGTTTGCTTTTTCCGACGAACTGTTGCAGGTGCCGCTGGCGGGCTGGCTTAGCTTTGGGTATGTCAGCGTTATCAGCCAATTTGTCGGGTTCCTGTGGTGGTACCGCGGCATGGAACTCGGTGGCGTAGCCAGAGTCAGCCAAATCCAATATGTACAGCCATTTTTATCGATCATATGGGCCGGGCTCTTGCTAGGGGAAACGATAACGATGACGACTGTCGTCCTCGCCCTTGGCATCGTTTTGACTGTGGCCAAAGGCCGGAAAACATCCGTCCGCCGGCGCGTCACCCAAGAAAAATCAGCTTGATGCTAGTTCAACCACAGCCGAAACAAACCTTCCGTAATGCCGAGATTGTACATGTAGAAAAAGCCGAACGCAGTGCTGATCGCGCCGGTTAGTATACTCAAGGCCCGGTTGACCGATAGCTTTTCCAAAGTCAGCACAAAAGGGAGGCCGATCACAGTTGTAAACAGGAGCATTCCCAAGACGGTTCCCAAACCAAAAATCAAAATGTACAGCGCGCCTTCCCACACCGTCGATACGGTTGACATGGTGAGAAGAACCATCGCCGCGCTGCCAGCTAGCCCATGGACGAGTCCGATCAAGACGGATTTTACATAGGGCATTTCTTTTTGTTCATGGACATGCTTACTTTGCACCGCTCGTGCAGCCTTTCCGATATTGGTAAGCCCAAGATAAACCAGCATGATACCAACGGTAAATTCCAACGACAGGGCCCACTTTTCCGGAATGTTTCCCTTCAATAGAATAAGGATGAGTCCGACGACCACCAAGGTGGCCGTATGTCCAATCCCCCAAAAAACCCCTGCGAGCGAAGAGCGGAATAAGCTTTTGCTGCGGCTTGCGATCGTGGAGACCGCGATCACATGGTCAGGTTCGATGGCGTGCTTGATGCCGAGGAGAAAACCAGCCCACAAAATCATAGACAACTCCAAACCAATGTCCTCCTTTAAAAAAATCGCATTCTTTATGATAGCATACGGTCTGTGACAGGGGATTGGTTTTTCACTATGCATTTAATAAACATTTTGGTTTTTAATATATGATAAATTGTGGTATAATTTCCATATATGCATCAAGCAGTGCGAAGGAGGATTTCGGATGAAAATCATGGTGATGTGCGGCAGTGCGACAAAGTATTCCAATACACGCGGATTGATCAGATGGATCGAGAAAGCGTTGCATGAAAAAGGAGTAGAGGTTCTGAAATTCGATGCGGGCCAGCATCTTTTGCCAATCTACAACGGCGATGATGAGCAAAACGAGCTGCCTGAGGTGAAGCGCTTGCGTGTCCAAGCGGAACAGGCGGATGGCTTTTTCATCTGCACGCCGGAATATCATTCGGGCATGAGCGGCGCGTTGAAAAACGCATTGGACTTTCTCGGGTCTCGACATTTCCGGCAAAAGCCGGCAACGCTCTCAGCGGTTGCGGGTGGAGGCAAAGGAGGAATCAATGCACTCAACAACCTGCGCACCGTTGTTCGCGGTGTGTATGGCTTAACGCTGCCTGGGCAATTCGTTGCGGATCCTGACCATTTTGACGGAAAAAACGAGCTGGTGAGCTACGAGGCGAAAGAGCGCTTGTCACTGATCGTGGATGAGCTTGTGGCGCTTACGCAGCGTCTTGCCAACGGAAAAGCATAAAGATGTCGACTAGAAGGAGGAGGGACCTGATCGCAGGTTCTCCTCCTTCTTTTTCTGACGCCAACTTCAAAAAGAAAGAGGCGCAAAATTGCGACCTTTGCTACAATAAGCAAGCAATCAAAAAAATTTTTCTGAGGGGGGTGAGCCAACATGAATCAACTTACAGCAATAATCAAGCGTTATGATACGGTAATCTGGGTACGTTTTACAGGCGTCGTCCTCACTTCTGTTACAGGCTTCATGCTGCGCCCGTTTCTGGTCCTGTATCTGTACGACAAGCTCGGAGGATCCGTTTTGCTACCGATGATTGTCATCGGTCTGCAGCCGTTAATCGGGATGCTGGTAGGTTGGTGGGGAGGTGGCTGGACTGATCGGTTTGGGCGAAAGCCGCTGATGATGGCTGCACTAATCATTCAGGCACTTTCGATGGCAGGAATGGGCTTTGCCGAATCGGTATGGCAGTTCGCCGCTTTGGCGATCATGAATGGATTGGGCATGTCGCTCTTTTTCCCTGCAGCCAATGCACAAGTGACCGATGTGGTTCCGGAAGAGAAGCGCGCGGAAGTGTTCGCGCTCTTGCATACAGCATTGAATGTGGGCTCCGCTGTAGGGCCGATGCTGGGCATGCTTGTGTTCAAACAAAATCCGACGCTCGTGTTCGGTATCGCGTCAGCTGCCTTTCTCGCCTATGCCATCATTTTGTGGCGCAATGTGCCGGAGACGTTGCCGGTCGTGGCCGATCAGGCGACGGGCAATCAGGCAAAGCCGTCAAAGCTCGTGCTGTCCGAGCATCGTCCACTTCTCTGGTTTACGGTGCTGGCTGTGCCAATCAGCCTGCTGTACGCCCAAATGGAATCGGTGTTTCCTTTGCATCTGCGCAACCAGACGGCAGATTATCAAACGATCTTTGCCACGCTGATGTCGATTAACGGTACAAGCGTGATTCTGTTCCAGATGTGGATTGTCCGCTGGACGCAAAACGCCTCATCCATGAAAATCATTTTGATTTCTTACATGCTTTTGGCGGTCGTTGCGGTAGGATACGGCTTCGCCCCGTTTTTCGGCCTGCTGGTAGCGGTCGAGCTTCTGTTCACCTTAGCTGAAATGCTGGTTGGCCCCCACATGCAAAAGGTCGTTTCCAGCATGGCGCCGCAAGAGATGAGGGGGCGCTATTTCTCGATCTACGGCATGAGCTGGCAAATCGCACGAGCCATCGGGCCATCAATGGGCGGGCTTCTGTTTACGCATTATGGCGGCCAATTCGCATTTTCAGTGTTCAGCGCGCTGTTATTGGTAGCTGGTGTCGCACAGTACGCGTTGCTGCGCAGTATTCTCGCCAAATCGGCAAAAACCGAAGTAGCGGGTTGAAGGAAGCAGGTTTTTGTCTAACGATTCTCAGCCGGAAAAGGAAGGAAACAGCAGAGGGTTCCAGAATAAATTTACCCAATACAAATTTTGGAAACGCGTGAATCAAAAAACAAAAACGTATTGGAGGATGATTTCAATGAGAACATTCCGTAAAGCTGTTTCCGTCACTTTTTCTTCTGTTTTGGTTTTTGGCAAAGTCCCCTTCAACGCTGTATCCGCAAATGGATTGGACACGTTGAAGCCGCAGAAATCCAAAAAAGCGATTACCAACATCAATGAAGATGTTGCACGCGTGACCGGCCTAAAAGGCGCAAAAGGGGTTTTTGCCAGCTTTGGTACTGAGGAAGACTTCGTGCATACGGATGTTGCGGGTAAAGTCGCAGTCGTAACACGTGGACTGATTTCTGTTGGTGAACAGATCAAGAATGCGATTGCCGCAGGGGCAGTGGCCCTGGTTATGTTACTCGCTTACTCGCTATGCCAGGCGAAAGAAACTGGGATGAATGAGCGCGCCAAAGGAAAAGAAAGCGATGGCTTGCTTCTATTCGCTGTTCCAGTTATTTCAGATGAAATCGCGGATGCGCAGATCCATGCCGCATCACACAGCACACCTCAGCAAAAAGAAATATCGCCAAAGTTGGAGCTACGCCGCATCGAAAGCTTTTTGAAAAACAAGCGAGCGTATGCCTTCATTAAACGAATCCGCTCATCGGGAAGGTCGCACGATTCTCCGTATACAGACATGCAGCTGTCGGCATTGTCTTTTTCAACGTGAGAAAAGACAGAGAATCGGTGTGCAAATGATGCAGGGAAAGAGAAAGAAGGGGAGTCGTGCGCGTTTTCAAAAATAAATCGACAAAGCAGACGCTGGTGAGAGGGAGCCGCCTACTCTAGCCAAGGTCTGCTTTTTGCTGTGCTCATATGAAACAGGGCTACGCCAAAGTTGGCGCAGCCCTGTTTGGGTTTTACGGTTCCAGCGTTACTTTCACGCGTACGGACTTGGTCACGGATTCATCTACAGCGGATGCGATCGTAACGGTAAGCGTTACATTTGTGCTTTCCTTCGGCACTTCTTTCAGTACCCCATTTTTATCGATCAGCTGAGTGTTGCTGCTGCGTGTTACCGCATACGTGACGTCATCGTTATCAGCAGGCAGTTCGAGAACAGCTTTGTCCACTTCAGTCGTGTTCACGACTTTTGCTTTGAAGCTAGCGGCTGCTTTGTTCACGGCTTTTTCTAGCAGAGCGCGTTCAGGCGCCTCGGAAATGCCGAATGTGTTCCATACTTCATATTCGTTCACGATGTTATCGCCAGCATCTTTGCTTGGATCAACCACTTGGCCGACGAGGCGCAGTTTGTACGTGCCTGGATCAAGCGCTTTTCTTTCCAGATTTCCGTTTACATACGTTCCATCGAGGTTGGAGAAGCGAACCAGACCAGGAGTGAACGGTGCATAGGTAGGCTTACCTTTGTCATCTGTATTCACCAAGGAAGCGAGCGTACCGATATACGTATCGTCAAGCGACCAAGCTTCCAGGTTCAGCACATTGATATCCGATGCCTGCACGAGAGCAGTTGCTTCTGTCGTGTCGTGATAGCCATCTTTATTTGGCGAAATGAGCGTGTTGGTCAGTTTGAACTGATCGAAACCGAATTTGGTATCTTCGCGTTTCTCACCAACATGCACGACGAATGGCAGATGCAGGTCTGGATTGCCGTCCTCGCTCTTCAGCAGGACTTCCCCTTCGTACACGCCGTCTTTTGCGTCTTTGGAAGGCGTCAAGGACAGCTCGAATTGTGTTGCGTCGCCGCCGTCAGCGGAGATCGTGGATTCGGACAGGTCTACGTTGATGTTGTCCGTATCCGGCGTTTCTTTTGGGTCGTACGGATCGGTCGTTACGCTGTCATGCATAATGACTTCAGCTTTGTAGGAAACCTCGTTCTTGGATGTGTTTTTCAGCTGCAGCGTTACGGTTTTTTCGTTGCTGCCTGCTTTCATCAAGCCGAAGCTGTAGTTGTCACCGTAGTTGGTAACCGGTTTTTGCGTAAGGTCCTTGTCGAGAATCTTGATTTTTTCCACCGTTTGCAGAACAGCCGGCGTTTTCATCGCAGCTGCGCCGTCTACGCGTCCAGCACCTTGGGAGTACACGTCGTACTCGGTGTTTTCTTCATCCGAGATGCGTACGGACGTATTGGCCAAAGCGGCTTTCACATCAAATGGCGTCCAATTCGGATGCGCTTCCTTCAGCAGCAAGGAGAGACCGGCGATATGCGGCGTTGCCATGCTCGTACCGTTTTTGCGGCCGTAAGCTTGTTCATACGTAGCGCCGTCGATCAGCTTGCTCCACGCAGGAACGCTGGAAAGGATCGAAACGCCAGGTGCGGACACGTCAGGCTTGATGCTGTAATTTCCGTCAAAAGCCGGGCCGCGCGAACTGAAGTCGGCCATCTTGTCGCCTTCGTCAAGGGTTTTCGGATAGTCCTTACCGAATGTGAAGGTGAGCGATTTCGCTTTTTCCGGATTGGCGCGCAGCTCTTTTGCCAGTGCCCATCCATCGGTTCCCTTCATATTGAAAGTAGGGATCGCATCGAGTGCGTCGCCGAGGAACGTGCAATAGCCTTCGCGTCCAGGAACTGTCTCATCAGCTAGACCGTCTCCATCTTTGTCGTTGCCATTGTAAATGATGACGGCGATGGCACCTGCATCTTTTGCATTTTTGATTTTATCGACGAAAGCGAGCGTACCGCGGGAAATGAGCGCGATCTTGCCTTTCACGTCTACTGTGGAGAAGTCGCTTACAGAACCGAGGTTTGCATAAACCACAGGCACTGGCGCAGTCCCGATAATGGAAGCGAAATCTTCCTGCAAGGTTTTCCAGCTCATCAGCGGGAGCGAGTATGTTTGTCCCAAAGAAGAGGTGGCGGTTGAATCAAATTGTGTCGAAGGGGAGGAAACAGCCCCTACGGTAATTGGGAGCAGAGCACCTGCCGGCGAACCAGCTGTGTAATAGAACTGTCCTTCTTTGTCGCGAGCGGCGTTACCGTTAGCGATAACGGTGATGGTGCCTGCGAGCATCGCGTTGTTAACCGCGATGGAGTCGGCAGAATCGGAGTTTTTCTCCAGATCGGAACCGAGGGACAAGTTGATGACGTCCATATGATCGCGAACCGCTTTTTCGATACCGTCGATTACTTGCGCGGAGCTTCCGCCGCCACGACCGAGCACGCGATATACATACAGGTCAGCCTCGTAAGCAATACCGCGAACTTGCACGTCGGACGTTGGGTTGGAAGCGCGACCTACAATTGTTCCGGACACGTGCGTGCCGTGGGAAGAGCCTTCGTAGCCTTGGTGCAGGCGATCGTCCTCAGGCGAAATCGGTGCTTGCTCGTACGGATCTTTGTCATTGTCGAACGAATCGTATCCGCCTTTGAAAGCATCTTTCAAATCCGGGTGGTTATAGTCGACACCGGTATCGATCACGCCGACTTTCAGCCCTTTGCCCGTCAAGCCGGAAGCCCACATTTCAGGTACGCCGATTTGGGCAAGTGGGTTTACATCGTATTTGCCGCCTGGCAGCTCATCAACATTTTCGACTTCAGGAATCGAGTAGTAATGATTGTTGGAGAAAATATATTTTACGCCTGGTACTTTCGCCAGATCTGGAATATCGCTTGCAGCAAGGTTTACCGCGAAGCCGTTGAATACATAGGAATATTGCTGTTCAACATCGAGTTTCACCCCGAGCTTCTTGGCAGCCTTGATAACGGATGATTGCTCTTTTTTGAGCTGGGATTCGACTGCCCGCTCGGAGAAGCTTTTCTTGCCAGAGGTGCTTTTCGCTACGGCAACTGGGTCCGTTTCCAATTGCACGATGACACTGACCGTATCGTCGCTCTCGGTATCCAAGCTTTCGGAATAGCGGCTTACCTTGGAGCTGATGTCAGCTTGTGCTTTGGTGATCTCATTTACTTTCGCCAGATCACTTGCGGCTGCTTGTTCTGATGCGTACACGTTGTACGGCACTCCGCTGAGTAGCAATCCTGAAGAGAGTGCTGCTGCAGCAATTGTTTTGATTGTTTTTTTCAAAGCGTTTCCCCCCTGAAGATTTTTTTGCAAGCATGTTCAATTGCAACTCATTGAATTCGTCGAATGATCTGCAATTTTAGATAATTTTAACAAAAGGAGTCAAAATCCTTTTTTTCAAAAAAAAATTTTGCAACTAAAATCGTTTTTGATCGAAAAAAGGGAGAAAGAAGCCTGCAACCAATTGCTTCATCCGTTGTGGAACACTATAGTTAAAATTAGGAAGGGAAGGTGGACAGAATGTTTGCAACGCGGTTTTGTGAGGTGTTCTCGGTCAAGCTGCCGATCGTTCAAGCAGGGATGGCCGGGGGAATCACCTCGCCCGAATTGGTGGCAGCAGTATCGGAAGCGGGCGGGCTCGGAACTTTGGCTGGGGCATACGTGAAGCCGGATGCTTTGCGTCAATCCATCCGGGAGGTCAAGCAGCTGACAAAGAAGCCGTTTGGCGTCAATCTGCTCCTCTTTGAAGAAACGGTTCCATCGGAAGTTTCCGGTGACTTGGTAGACTGGTTGAATAAAATGCGCGATGAGGTCGGGCTCTCGCCTTGGAATGGAGAGCTTCCCCAATCTAAGGAGGATTTGGACGAATGCTTTGCTGTCATCGTGGAAGAGCAGGTACCGGTGTTTAGCTGCGCATTCCAATCGCCTGGCAAATACGGAAGAGCGGCGAAGCAAGCGGGGATGAAGCTGATTGGCATGGCGACGACACTGGAAGAAGCGCGCATGCTGCAAGCGGAGAATGTGGACGCGATTGTGGCCCAAGGCGGAGAAGCCGGTGGTCACAGAGGGACGTTCCAGCCTGGCAACGAGGGCGATGGGGCATGCATCGGCACGATGCCGTTGGTTTCACTTGTCGCTGATTCGCTGCCTGACATGCCGATCATCGCAGCAGGTGGGATCATGGACGGGCGCGGCCTGCTCGCTGCATTATCGCTCGGGGCAGATGCGGCCCAGCTCGGGACGAGATTCCTCGTTTGCCGGGAAAGTCTCGCGCATCCCGCGTATCAGGAGATGCTTTTGCATGCCAAGGAGACCGATACACGCGTTACCCGGGCATTTTCCGGGCGACCTGCCCGTGGTTTAAACAACCGTTTAATTGAGTCGGCGCAAATGGAGAAACTGCAAGCGCTGCCCTATCCGGTGCAAAATGCGCTGACGCGTGAAATTCGCGCTGCCGCTGCACGATTGAACAAACCGGAGTACATGTCGCTTTGGGCAGGTCAAGGGGTGGCGATGCTGCGCCAGACGCAAGGTGCCGCAGAGATTATAAACGACATCATGGATCAGGCCAATGCGGCGTGGGAGCGAATGATTCAACTGAGAAGGGGCAGGTGAGGGACGATCGATTTTCGGATATTGCAAACGTTTGTGGTGGCGGCAGCGAATGAGAATTTTCACCAGACTGCGGAGGCGCTGTTCATTGCCCAGCCGACTGTCAGCCAGCACATCCGCCTTTTGGAGCGCGAACTTGGCATCCAGCTGTTTATGCGCGTAGGCAAGTATGTGCGGCTGACGCCTGCTGGAAGGCGCTTTTTACCCCATGCAAAAGGAATGCTGGAGCAGTATCATAACGGACTCGACGATTTGCTCTCCTGGCGGCAGGGATACCGCGAGACACTGCAGCTGGTCGCCTCGCCGATCATCGCCCGCACCTCGCTTCCGCATTTGGTGCATCGGTATACGAGACAATTTCCGGATGTGGACATCTCCATCAAAATCGCTGATTCGATCGAAATCGGTCCGATGGTGCAATCCGGACAGGCCGACCTCGGCTTGTCCCGGATGATCCCGGGCGAGCTGCAGCTTGATACATTTTTGATCCAATATGAGCCTGTCGTTTTCGCTGTCCCACATAATGGAGGAGATATGGAATCACCGCTTCCGGATTGGGAGCAGGAGCTCTCAACCAAACGATTGCTTACACACAATCACCCCGTGTATTGGGACGATCTGCTTTTGCTCTTGCGCAGGCGAGGGATACCGCTGCGGTCGATGGTCGTTTCACATGTCGACATTACCAAACGCTTTATCGAAGAAGGTCTTGGCGTCTCTTTTCTCCCACGTTCCGCGATCATACGCGAGCTGTTTGAAAATCGCTTCATCGAGTTGGAAACACCTGGAATCGAGCTGCCTAAAGCGGCATCCTATCTGGTTTTGCCCAAGCAGTCGGTACCCGTGGCGACAGAGCGGTTTGTCGAAATTTTGCAGATGTTGTATCCGCCGCTTGCGCCTGTATAATTGATTACGATTTGTAATCGATTGTAGAACATTATTTTATTTTTCGATTAGCCTTCGACTTGATATACTAAAATCAAAGATAAAGGGGTGAAGGACGATGAGTGAACAAATCATTGCAATCGGACTAGAAGGAATTGTCGTGGCCGAGACGGACTTGAGCCTAGTGGATGGCATTAACGGCCACTTGGTATATCGAAATCATTGGGCCCGCGACCTGGCTATTCACCATACCTTTGAAGAAGTGGCGCACCTATTGTGGTACGGCGCCTTACCAAATAAAGAACAACTCCGCGACCTGGAGGAAAAGCTGATTGCTGAGCGCGAGCTGCCTGCGCACGTTAAGACAGCCATCGACTGTATTCCGCATGATATCGATATGATGAGCGTGCTGCGCTCCGGTGTCTCACTGCTCGGTTTGACCGGAAACGACTGGCCACCGACCATCGAGCAAGTGATCTCGCTGACAGCGAAGATGCCCTCGATCGTCGCGTACCGCGCTGCGCGCCTTGCTGGCCGCGAGCCGCTTGTGCCGCATAAAGAGCTGCGTCACACCGCCAACTACCTATATATGCTGACTGGCAAGGAGCCGAGCCATGCGCATGTGCGTGCGCTAGATGCGTACTTGATTTTGACCCAGGAGCACGGCATGAATGCTTCAACCTTTGCGGCACGCGTCGTATCGTCGACACGTTCCGACCTCATTTCCGCGATCACGGCCGCTATCGGGGCATTGAAAGGACCGCTGCACGGTGGAGCACCTTCGGAAGTGACGGAAATGGTGGAAGCGATCGGAACCAAGGAAAACGCTGAGCCTTGGCTGCGCCGTGCGCTCGAAAACGGTGAGCGCCTGATGGGCTTCGGTCACCGCGTCTACAAAACGACCGACCCGCGTGCTGCTGCGCTGCGCGTCGTCGCCTCCGAGCTGTCGAAAGACGATCCGTGGTTCGATCTAGCGACACATATTGAACAAGTGGCGCTGCGCCTGCTTGAAGAGTACAAACCGGGCCGCAAGCTTAACACCAATGTCGAATTTTTCGCTGCTGCCGTCATGCGGGCGGTAGGTCTACCGGACAGCTTGTTCACCCCAACGTTTGCGATCAGCCGCGTGGTAGGCTGGAGCGCACATGTGCTGGAGCAAGCGGCGAATAACCGGATTATCCGGCCGCAGTCGAATTATACCGGGGTTATGCCGGAGTAGTTGTCATAAATAAGCGGAGAGGATGGCTCAAGCTATTCTCTCTTTTTTTACGAACTTTTTATTGGAAAAACGGGCGGAAAGTTAAAGATTTCCTCGCAAAATGTCGATAACTTAAACGATATGTATTTTGTTCTGGAATGATCGGTAGGAGGTGTGCTGGTACACAGCTTGCATAATGATATCTTGGTTCTAGAAAGGAGAGTATGACATGCATTTTCATAGAAAAATGCTACATCTGTTTTTGATTCTTGCATTGATAGTCACGATGCTGCCATTCTATCCGTCAACCGGACAGGCAGCCGGCGAGATGTTTGTATTTACGGATTTGCCGACGACCGTCAATTCGAATCGCGTTACATTGAATGCTTCTCTTAATGGAGTATCTTCAACCGGTATTACATATATGGTAGAACGCATGTCTCAAGACGAGAAAACCGTACTCCAAACAAAAGAGAAGAGCGCCCTCGGGATATCCGTATCATCTGATGGCAAAAAAATGACGGCTTCTGTCGAGCTCTTTGCGGGGAAAAACCGTATTACCTTCTTTGGTACGCGTGGTTCAACTACTATCCAGGAAGTAATCAAGAAGCCTAACGGCGATCCACACCTCATTGAGTACGTAGATACACCGATCCTTTACAATCTTGCATTTCTGGGCACAGGAACGAAGCAGCAAATCAATGAAACCGGACTGACCGTCATTTCCAACCAATACGCCAGCAACCCGAGCCAAGCGTTGTTCTCCATTGAGGGGAATGCGCCGAATGCACGGGAAGTCATCATTGAGTATGGGGATAATAACAGCCGCAATGCTTCTGTGCGTGAAGATGGTTCGAGCTATTTTATCTTGAATCAGATCAAATTGAAAAAAGGGAAGAACACCTTGAAGTTCAAGGTGAAAAATGATACGCAGACGATCGAGTTGGTTCGTGATGTCGTTTATTACAATGATGCGGTGACGTTTTATGATGTAAAGTTGAATCATACGGGTGCTGCGTCTGCACAGGATTTGAATTTGCTAGGAATTTATAATGTTCCTAATAACACGGCTGCAAATTTTGATGTTACAGGTAGAGTAATTGTACCAAATGATTATTCAACGAGTGCGGCACAGTCGATGCGGATTGAAGCGGCGTATCGCTTGGCTGGAAGTGATACATCTGCTTCTGGAACGAATACGTTTAATCCGGATTCGAGCGACAAGATTGTCCTGAAGTTTTCTGGGGAAGTTCAGGGAGCAACATCTTCGATGAGTACCTCCCAGTTAAAGGATTTACTTGATTTCCAGACCCGTTCAATGGCTCGACCTTTGTCACTCAACGATAAAATTAGCGACTCAACGGCGTCATGGCGTCCGGGTACAGTTAACGGCGTAAATGTACCGAACTCCGAGTTGGTGATTAGCATCGGCACCAACGATTTAGCAAACGGGGTATTCAATGATGTAGGTAGATTGGTGTTAAAAAAGGATGTTGTGGCTAAAAACGATATCAATAAACGGATTGATGTTCTTGCCACGAATAACGAAACCGTGGCGGGAATTACTGGGGTCAAGGAAGTAAACACCATTACGGTGACGGCAGGGGCCTCTTCAACCGGGACAATGGGTATTCAGTTTAATGATGGTACGATTAACAAGACGATTCCGGTGACAGTTACAGCAGGGGATTCTGCTGCAACTGTGGCGACAAAAATTAATGTTGCTTTGGGAGCAGATCCGGCAGTTAGCCCTAGCTATTCAACCAGCGCGGCGACCAACAAGGTTGTCATAACCAAAAATGTTGCAGGAGCAGTCAACACTACTATTAATGTATTGCCTTTGGTAGCAACGGGAGTGACACTCACAAAAGTGCAAAATGCCAATGGTGATGCTTCCACACTAGCATCTTTTGACATAACGGTTACCTCACCAGCTACTGCCACAGGCCGAATTAACGTGACATTCAATGACGGAACGATTATCAGCACCGTACCTGTTGATGTGACGGTTGGGGATACAACTGGAGCAATAGCTACTAGTATTAAGACTGCATTGCTTACCATTGCGGGCATGAGCGCAACTTATGATGTTAACGTGAGCAGTAATGTAGTGAATATTTCAGGAAAAGCTAATGGACAACATATCATCACTGTGAATGCGGTTGATCTTACAACAGGTGTTACAGGCAGTAATGCAGAGACGACGCCAGGTGTAACAGCGGTTGCAGAGGTAAATACAATTACGGTAAATCATACTGCACCTCCTGGAAACTATACTGCTTATTTTTCTGACGATCTAACAGATCAAATTGCAGTAAATGTAACCATAGCTCCATCAGATGATACTGAAGAGGAAGTTGCTACCGCAATCGCCACTGCTCTGAGTGCTAATGGCACCATTACGGCGAGATATACAGTTGCAAACCCCTTGACGACACGGCTAATCACTTTGACGAGTAAAACGGCCGGTAGTGTAAAGCCAGCCATCATCATCGTTGGTGAAAATGAATATACCAAAATCATCCGGCTCGCAGGTTCCTTTGACCCAAGTAACCCCTATATCACTGAGGCGTACGTACAAGGAAACGACACGGCTACCAGTACACGGGGAGTCGATGCGGGAGAAAAACTGATCATCAAGCTCCAGGATAGTGCGAATGCGACACTTCCGACGTCCAATTATTCAGGATATGACAAAACCCAAATTGACGGCATGGCTAGTGTACAAAATGCGATTACTTTGTCCGTTTTGGATACAGGAGCAATCAAGTCAGATCGATACACGATGTTTTATAATGCTTCGCTACGCCAAATTGAAATCACGTTTGACAGCATAAACAATCTAAATGATGAATTGGCGAATACTCGTTCTTTTGATAACGGGGTAGGGAATAAAAAAGCAGTTGCGATTTATTTGAACAAATTCTTGACATCGTCTAACGTGGCGATCATTTCATCGATGGTTCCTGATGTAGGAACTGTCCGAATTGGTGGCACCTATGATGGAAGCGGACGAACACCCAACCCAGATCCCGCGAAAATTGCGGCCGATTTTGCTCATGTCATTTATCGGGATAGTGGATTGACTAACATGGGGCAGCATGACATTCAACTTAAAAAAGTTGCTGGAGCTAAAGCATCCGACTACAATGACAGTGCTCCCTATTACATCTTTGAATTCAGTTATTCAGGAACAGCTTTCCCTAATCAAGGCTATACGCTTAATTTCGGATCTCCCGTGTTTCTGCAATTTGAAGCGCTAAATCCAAGAAAGACACGTCAAATGAATGGATTGCCGCAATATGAAGGTACTGATGTGACAGATTTGGGATACACCTTGCAAAATGCGACAGATCCATACATCGATTCCTTGAGATATAACGACACGGAATCACCTACAACATCTTATTCCGAGATTGATGGTAAAACATCTCGCAGTCTGGTTGACGATGTGGTGGTTAACCGGATGCCGTTCGCGGTGAAATTGAATATTAATAACTTCACTAATTCACTCGGAACTACTACGGTTACATCACAGTCTGTTTCAGGTTCTACCAGTGCAGCTACGATAACTGCTCCACTCAGCAATGGAACTGGTGGTATCTGGTTCTGGATTACGCAGTTACCGTACAATGGAACGCAGACATTGACAATCAGTACGGTTGTGAACGGTAAAACGATCTCAAAAACAGTACGCGTCACAGTGGTTTCCGGCGTACAAGCCCGCTTTAACAAAATAACGGAAGGTCAGGTCATTCAATATGATCCAACTGACCTGTCGAGTATTACAAATAAAATCGTCAAGGATGGATTGCAAGACCTGCAAGGGGAAATTATCAACGTCCCCATCACGAAAGACGATTACTTTAAGCCAACTCAGAAAGTTTTCCTGACCATCAATAACAACCCTGTGCAGATCGAAGCAGCGGATGCCAGCAAGCCGAACCAATTCGTTCTCTACGATGGTGATCCTACTCCTGGCACCATCGAGAGCAATATGGCTTCGAAGCGCGACGAAATCCGCAACATGTTCAACGATGGCCAAAACACGATCCGTTTGGAATATATCGATGATGTCAAAGGAATCAAATATTCCAAGGAATACAACGTGACATTGTTCTCCATCAACTTCCCGGAGATTCCGAAGAGTCCGGATGGGGACATTTATCCGATAGGTACAGACAAAGCAGACACGAAACGCGACTCTCGTTTCCAAGGTTCCAACGGGGTTTATACTACCAAGGAAGCAGAAATGAACATTGTCGGTTCGTTCGGTTTCATCAAACTTGGCTCTTCATCGACAGCGATTAACGCAAAACGTTCCAGTCTTCCATCCAATCGCTACAAATTGGTGATCAAGGGACCGAATAATCAGAGATGGGAATGGGATCTCAAAGAGAACAAGTTTAAAGATTCGAATGGTAATTCGTATTCAGGCTCGAGCCCGTCGGACAATTTGACGGTTGTCTATAATGCTGGCTCTACGCCGGAGGATCAATTCTTTACCTTCATGCTGAAGAATCAGAGGCTTCCATCTGATGGCAACAAGGCAGTCTATAACTTCTACGTGTACAACAACGGAGAGGATAACCCTACATCCGTAGGTTCTTTCCGACTGGAAGTGGGAACCTCTGGTTTGCCATACAAAATGGTTCGTCCGATTCTGCCTCAACAATCGACAATTAATCAAAACTATTTGGAAGTCGTTCTGTATTCGGAGAATGCGGACAAAGTAGTTGTGAACAAAGTTGACGCACAAAAGATTGACTTCAACGACAAGGAAATCAGCGGCAACGATTATCAAGGTGCGTTCCGTGCAGTCGTCAAGGACTTGAAGCCAAATAAAAAGAACAAGATTACCTTTACAATCACACGGGGAAAAGATACGATTACCGATTCCTTTGAAGTTTTCTATGCCCTGGAAAACATGCCGGGGGCACAGTTCCTGGAGGAAATGAAGCCAAGCCACAAAGTGTTTGACAGTAAGGTAATGCTGACATTCCCGAAAGATACGTACCTGCGCAGGGTTGACTATGAAATCCCAGAATCACTGCGTACCCAGTTGTTTAAAGGCCACAGCATTTTATTTGGGATTGCCAACAACCAGGATGGTGTTGTTGACCGGTATGACTATTTGAATCCAAAGCCGCGTAACTTTGGTAAACTGGTTGACGAGCTGGCATATCATTTTGCCAACTCATTTGACAAACACTTTATCAAGGCGAGTGAAGTCTACTGGCTTGATGCCGGACTGGCGGACGATCCAGATACTGACCAATATGATCCGGTTGATACGGGGATCTTACCACACCAGTTGGGCGACTTGCCGTCTTTTGACCGCGTGCCATTCAACCGTCGTTTGGTTCCGAGTAAGCGGGGAACGATTGAAATTGCGTACAATCCGAACATTGTGAGCGGAGTCGGCAATAACATCACCGTTATGCGATATGATTCCGACAATGGCTATTGGGAGAACTTGGGCGGAACCGTCAATGCTGGAAAGCATACGATTAAAGTTCCGTTTGACAAGTTCGGCTACTATGTTGTAGCGAAACTGAATGATTCCTTTACGGATGTAATCAGACACCCTTATGCACGCAACAGCATTGAGGCAATGTATAGCAAAGGGGTTATTCGCCCACGTAACTACACCACATTCGATATCGATGTTCCGACGACACGAGCGGAATTCACCGCAATGGTAGTACGGGCTCTACAACTTCCGCTTGTGGAAAGACCGGATACGTACAGCTTTGTAGATGTGCCGACAACGATTGATGCGAATGCGCTGTGGGATTATCGTTACATCGAAACAGCCGTGCGCTTGGGTCTTGTAAGGGGAACGATGCCGAGCTTCTTCGAACCGGATAGCAAGATCACACGCCAGGATGCTTCTATTATTTTGGCGCGAGCCTTGCAATTGAAGCTGGAAACCGACCCGGTCAAGAATGCGAAGGATCTGAGCAAGCTGTTTAAAGACTACAATCAGATCGATCCGTATGCGCGTCCAGCGGTTTTAGCAGTCGCCAAGAAGAAATTTATCATGGGTTCGCCTATCGATCCTAATGATCCTAAAAAAGGTTACATCTTTGAGCCGAATGCCAGCATGCTCCGCGGTGATGCATCTATTTTGATATCGCGCGTGATGACGGATCTTAAAAAGATTCCTGCAGTTGGCGAAGTGAAGCAATAACTCGTACAAACAGCCCTTCAGGATTGTTCTCCGGAAGGGCTGTTGTATCTTGCGTAGTATGCATTCATATAGAAGGATAAATGGGAAAGGAGATAACGGATGAAAACCAAAACAATGGCTGCGTCCCTTGCCGTATTTCTTGGTGTTGTAGGGACGGCATATGCGGCGGGTGTAAGTCCATATGGCCAAACAGGGAATTTTGAAAATGTATTGCTGACGGTCGATAATAAACCTACACAAGAGACAGGTGTGCTGATTAACGGCCAGCTGTATGTTCCGGCAAAGGCGCTTTCTGACCAAAGAAAGCTGGCTTATTACTATGACAAAGATTCGTACAATGCATATCTCTTTTTTGGTGGCGGTGACAATGATAAAAATGTGTCGGCGAACGTAGCCATGTATACCAATAACCACAAAAGCCGGCAACAAATCGAAAGCGAGATCATGAAGGGAATCCCTTACGAAACAAATGACTACCATTCTGGGATGATGATGCAAGATATCAATAATATCGCGGGTATGATCAAAGGGCTTTTGTCGACCTCCGATATGATTGAATATACCATCCAAATGAAGCTGAGCCAAAATGTACAGCCGAATATGGATACGCTGCGACAACAGATTCTCTATCGCTCCATCCCTTTTGATATTATGGAAGATCGAATGAATGCCTTGGCTAATGAGCTGGGCAGGCAGCTTGGATCAAAAGAAAGAAGAAGGATGGAAGACATAATCGATGATATTCAAACTGCCGTCAAAAGGAAGGAAAAAGCGTTGAACGCTTTGGACGATTGGCTCGATTCATCTAGCAAGCGCGATCTCGAAGATGTGAGAGACTATGAGGCGGATGTGAAAAAGTACATGTATCAAGCACTCCTCGATCTTACCGGAGAAGATTTGAAGAACCCGGGTAAAGTGAAAAGCGATGGCTTGAAGCAAAAAGTGGATAAATGGATTAGAGATAAGTCATCCAAATAAGCAATAGAGGCTCCGATTGAGAACCAACAACTCAAGCGGAGCTTTTTTTATCTACGGATGTTTCACCCAGGTTTCCCCCATCCAAAAACCGAAACCACGGCACCACCACCCCCACGAACGCCGCCAAACAAATCACTCCGCCAATAAACGCAAAAATCGGCCGTATTCCCCAAATAGGTGCACACACGCTGCCAAAGAGCGTACCGAGCGGCATGACGCTGCGGATAATCAGGAGGCGCACGGAAAAGACGCGCCCGCGCATGTCTGCGGGAACCGTACATTGATACAGTGTTGTGCTGTGCACCTGAAAAAAGGGGGAGGTGATCCCGGCAAAGAGTTCGATCAGAAGCGCAATCCAGATGTGATGAACTAACGATAATGCGAAAAACGTCGAGCCGCCCAGCAAAATCGAGCCAAGCATCACGATGCGAAGCGGCAGCCCCTGTCCCAGCCAACGACGAAAATGGAGACGAAGACGGGGTATAAGACGAAGGCGTGGGTCAGCGCGAAGACTGAGATTGGGATACTGACCTGAATCAGTACGCAGAACGGAACCAGAGTGGCGGCTAGAACCAGAGCTAAACCGAGGCACCAACAGACTGCCGAGAAAATACCCCAAAGGAAACATGGCGATAAACAATCCATATGTAAACGAGCTGCCGCCAAGCGTTTGAACCACAAAGGGGAGATAGAGCACCATCGTGACGCCGACAGCGAATTGGACAAAGGCAAGAAACACACTGAGCCAGACCAACTGCTTATGGGCAAAAAAATAGCGGAAGCCCGCAATAAGCTGAGCGGCCCAAGTTTCCCGCTTTTGCTCCTGTTGCTGGTGGATGGGGCGGCACCGCAGCAACAATGCACCGCTTGCCAGATACAGCAGAATAATGCCAGTCAGGGTAAAAGGAGCGCCAATGAGTGCCACGAGCAGACCGCCTGCAGGAGGGCCCAGAAACATCATCAGCCGGGATGTTCCGTCGATGACAGCGTTTGCTTGAGGAAGCTGCTTTTCATCCAGCAAGGAGGGGAGCAAGGCCATGCTGGAGGGGACATAGAGAGGCTGAATCAGTCCGTTCCCCAGTGAAACCACAAAAATGTGCCAAGGCTGCAAATGTCCGTTCAGACTCATTAAGAGCGGAAAGCAGAAGAGCAAGGCTCGAGCGATCTGGGAAAAGAGCATGACACGCTGCTTGTTCCATCGGTCTAAATAAGGGCCGATGACCAATTGGACCAAAAGCGAGGGGAGCATATAAATCAGCCACATGCTGCCAAGCGCGGCTTCCAGTCCCGTCCCGGTGATTTGGAACAATAGCCAGGAGTTGGCGACTGTACCAAAGCTACCGCCAAGTGAGGAAGCGGCTTCTCCAATCCAAATGCTGGTGAAAGACGGATTGCGATAGAGCACACGACTAGGCGTTGGCATCATCGTCTGGGCCCTCCGACTGTTCCTTTTGCAAAAAGGCAAGCAAATCGTTTGCAAGAAGCTCCAGTGGTTGTTTTTCCAGTCGATAGGCAGTGCCCTCGGTTGTGACCAGGCGGGCTGACCGAAGCAGCATCAGGTGATGGTGGACGGTCGATTTGGCCAAGGACAGCTTTTCCGTCAGCTCCTGCAGCGTATAGTCACGATGGTACAGATGCTTGACCAGCCGAAGCCGGTGTTCATCGCCAAGTGCCTTGTACGCGCCGGTCAACCGCAATGGTGGTGCGTACAAGTCCGGCGTTTCCGTTAGGCTGTCGTCGGCGACCGGATAGTAAAAAATTTTGGTGCCTACACAGTCGGACTGGATGTTCCACGGGCGATAGGTCACATGGGGAATCAGTACGACACGAGTGACAGAAGGTTCAGGGACATAGCGAATTCCGCCAGTTGCCCACTCCACAAATTGCTCGGAAGCGAGCTTTTGCTGCATGTGCTTTTTTGCCGCAAGATCGCAGGCAAGAATGACGGCAAGCTCCTCCTGCTCTGGAAGCACGTGCGTTTGGTACCAGCCTTCCATCACGGCGAGCAGATGCTCACGGAGCTCACCAGGATCGACCTGCTGTAAAAAGCGTAAGTAAGCGGGGAAAAACTTGTGATCCCGGCAGCGCTCCACCAGCTGATCGATAGCGTCGGCATCGCCCGAGGCAGCTTTCTTTCGCAACGCTTCCTGTTTCTTTCCTACGTATGGATAACTATGATAGAGCAATTCGATGTCGGAAAGGGAGCGGATGAATCCAAGAAACGACTCCAGATCAGAAAAGTCATCCGCGTGCAGCAGCTGCAACAGCGTTTTCCATGTATTGTTGCGTTCGAGATAATCGAGCTGCACCTGCATGTCCAGCGAGAGGGAGTGGCGGGCGTTTGCCCAGTAAGATGTATCCTTTTCCAAAGACGGATGTATTTCATGATAAGTGGCAGCGGCCAAACCGAGTGCACATTCGAAAAGAAGCGAATGCTGAAGGACGACATCGTATGTTTCGCGTTCATGGGAGAGCTGCAAAAGTTTCATTACAATCACCACATTCCATTTTTTACTACATTCTAATATTTTCGAATTTAAAATTCAATAAAAATAGAACGTAGAGATCATGATCAACGCGGTGACCGGAAGATTGCAAATCTGCAGTGAGCGAAACACAAAAAAGGCCAGCCAGATTTCTCTGACTGACCCATTTCCTTATGAAACGTGAAGCATGATAGCGGTTTTTTACACGGTTTGCTTCAGCGCTTGATCCAAATCTTCTAAAATATCATCGATCGCTTCTGTACCGACGGAAAGGCGGAGCATTTCCGGATTCACGCCTGCTGCGCGCTGCTCATCCTCTGACAGCTGCTGATGCGTCGTGCTTGCAGGATGGATGATGAGCGACTTGGAGTCGCCAACGTTTGCCAGATGGGAGAATAGCTTAGTCGACTCAAGCAGCTTGCGACCTTCGTTCACGCCGCCTTTGACACCGAATGTAAGGATGGCACCTTGCCCTTTCGGCAAATACTTTTGCGCCAGCTTGTATTGGGAATCGCTTTCGAGCCCTGGGTAGTTGACCCATTCCACTTGCGGATGCTCGGACAGGAATTTGGCGACAGCCAGCGCGTTTTGGCTGTGGCGCTCCATGCGCAGGTGCAAGGTTTCCAACCCTTGCAGGAACAAGAAGGAGTTGAACGGCGATTGGGCAGCGCCGAGGTCGCGCTGCAGCTGCACGCGAGCCTTGATGATATAGGCCAGGTTGCCAACAGCCTCGGAATAGTTCACACCGTGATAGCTTGGGTCCGGGGTAGTCAGGCCTGGGAATTTACCATTGTTCCAATCGAATTTGCCGGAATCGACGATGATGCCGCCGATCGATGTACCGTGTCCACCGATGAACTTGGTCGTGGAATGTACGATGATGTCAGCTCCGAAATCAAATGGACGGCACAGGATCGGGGAGGCGAATGTGTTGTCGACGATGAGCGGCAGGCCATTTTCGTGCGCGATAGCAGCGATCGCTTCCAAGTCCGCTACGTTGATGCGCGGATTGCCGATCGTTTCGATGAACACCGCTTTCGTTTTTTCATTGATTTTTTCACGGAAATTACCCGGGTTGGACTGATCGACAAAATGAACCTTGATGCCCAGTTTTGGGAACGTGTGATAGAAGAGATTGTAGGTACCACCGTACAGGCTGCTGGACGCGACAATCTCGTCGCCAGCCACTGCGATATTTAGCAGCGCGAACGTAATCGCCGCTTGTCCGGAAGCGGTCGCCAATGCTCCAACGCCACCTTCCAGCAATGCCACGCGTTTCTCGAACACGTCGTTGGTCGGATTCATGATGCGCGTATAAATATTGCCGAACTCTTTTAACGCAAACAGGTTGGCCGCATGGTCCGCATCGCGGAAAACATACGAGCTGGTTTGGTAAATCGGCACAGCGCGGGAACCGGTAACCGGGTCAACCTCTTGTCCGCCGTGCAGGGCGAGTGTTTCAGGCTTCCATTGTGGATTGGTAGTCATGGCTCTCTCTCCTTCTCATTTATCATAAAATAAAAAAGCCTTCTTCCGAGGAGAAGAAGGCTTTTGTTTGCGAACGAACGCCAAACGCCAAGTTCATCTCTCAGAATCCATCGATTCTGCAGGATTTAGCACCTTGCATGTAGATCATGCCGGTTGCCGGGCTTCAAAGGGCCAGTCCCTCCGCCACTCTTGATGAGTTGTGAATTTTAAAATTAGTGGAACGATTCTTATTGTAAGGGATGAGTGGAAGGGTGTCAACCAAAAAAACCCAAGTAAACGGAGGGGAATTATAATATTTTCAAAATTGTAACCGATTCGCCGTATCTTGTTCACAAGCCCTGCATGCTAGCGATTCCACTGTTTACGCCTGTTTCTATTCGATGCGCGCTATGTTCGGGGACGGCCGTGGCTGAGTCGATAATAACGGAAAGATGTGGTATGATGATGCGAGGATTGTAGTTTGCTGGGAATCATCATAACAGGAGGCTGACATAGATGGAACAACAAGTAAAGGAAATACTGCCGGATGACCTGATCGCTAAGTTGGAAAAAGGTGAAAAGCTGCAGCTGGTTGATGTGCGCGAGCTGGAGGAATGGAACGCGGGCCACATGAAAGAAGCGAAGCTGATCCCTCTCGGCTTTTTGCCACACCGTCTGGATGAGCTGGACAAAGAAACTCCGCTCATCATGATTTGCCGCAGCGGGGCGCGCAGCCATCGCGCATGCGAGTATTTGACGGAGCTGGGGTTTGATGCGACCAATCTGGTAGGCGGCATGCTGGCTTGGCCGGGCGAAGTGGAAAAATAAGATATGAGTTTGCAGGCATTGGGCTTTTTGGCCTGATGCCTTTGTTTCGTGTGCAATCGAACCGAAACGATTAAAAAATCGGACAAGAAGGAGAAGGGAACCATGAGGAGTTGGAGACGATTGCTACCGGTATTCGCGCTTGTGTTGGCGATGCTCGCAGGCTGCGGAGCAAAGGATGAGACGCAAAAAGAACCGATTAAGCAGCAGGCGAGCGCCGATCAGTATACAGCCGATCTGCTCATCACACCGGGCATTGTCGGACCGAATACATATGAGATCACGATCACAGACGACAAGCAACAAAAGGTGGAAACAGGCAGCGCTAAGCTGACTTTCGCGATGCAGGGGATGGATGACCACGGCAAAAGCGAACAGCAGCTGAAAGCAAAGGACGGCAAATGGACGGCGGAAGGTCCGCATCTGATGATGGACGGCACATGGGATGTCAAGCTGATCTGGACCGACGAAAAACAAAACGTGCATACGTTTACGTACAGCGTCACCGTACAAAACTAGTAGATAGAGTCAAAGGAGAGGGACACCCATGCGGAAGTATTGGCTTGCCATCTTGGCAAGTGTGATTGGACTCGCAGTCATCGGTTATTTCGGATACAGCTATTACGAGCAGAAGCACCGATTGCCGGTCTATAAAACCATGCCTGATTTTGCCCTGGAAAATTTGGACGGATCGCCGTTCCATTTCAGCGATACCGACGGCAAGGTACGTCTTGTCGCCTTTATTTTCACCAACTGCATCGACGTTTGCCCGCCGACGACCTTGAACATGGCCAAAATTCAAAAGGAATTGAAGGCAGAAGGATTGTTCGGCAAAGATGTGCAGCTGATGACGGTCTCGTTTGATCCGGAGCGAGATACGCCAGCTGTTTTGCAAAAATACGCAGACAGCTTCGGAGCGGATCAGACAGGCTGGCACTTCCTGCGCGGTGAGGAAGCGACGGTGGCTCAGGTCGCGCAAAGCTTTGGCGTCGGTGTCTTGAAACAGCCGGATGGCACGTTTGTCCATACGATGAAGATCTTTTTGATCGACAAGGAGAAAAAAATGCGCGCTATTTATGGCATGGCCGCAGAGATGGATATGGACAAAATCATCGGTGACATGAAGCGAGTGGCAAACGAATAAGCGGTTCCTTCCGCCTCATTCATCTGCAGGCGAATCAGTTTTTCGGATGCTCGCTCAAACTGGATTCGCACATAAACAGCCCAGACCCGTCCGTTCTTTTTGAGCAGCAGTTTGAACGTTTCTTGGGCGATGCCCGGGGCTGGATACGTTCGGCCTACATGAAGATAATCGATGATGGCGGTATTCGGATACCGCTTCATCGTTTCGGCTACCGCCAGTCGGCCCCATTTGGCATAACCCGGTTCAGGCGCAGGTGTTGCCACCAAAGAATGTGCATGGGCCTCGGGCTGGCCAGGTAGTACGGCGGCAAAACAAAGCGCGCAGCAAAGCCATAGGCAAGATAGACGTTTCATGCCTGCTCCTTTCGTTTACAGAGGACCTGTGTTCTTCCTAGTCTGACCGCAGTCATTGCGGTTATGCAAAAAGCGAGCGGGATGGCTTGTCCAATTGAGTGGAAAGAAATCACCAGCATTATGGTACAATAGATAGGAAGTAGAGGAACGGTAGGAGGTATTGTTTTGAGTGAAGTAAAAATCTTTGGGCTTGGCGGTTTGGGCGAGATCGGGAAAAACATGTACTGCGTAGAGTATGAGGACGAAATCATCGTCATCGACTGTGGCGTCAAGTTCCCGGAAAACGAGATGTTCGGCATTGATCTCGTCATCCCAGACGTCTCTTATTTGATCGACAACAAGCACAAAATCAAAGGATTGTTTTTGACACATGGCCATGAGGACCATATCGGTGCGATTCCTTTTGTGCAAAAGCAGGTGAAAATGCCGATTTACGGCGGGCGCCTGACGCTCGGCTTGGTGAAGTCCAAGCTGGAAGAGCACCGGATGGTAGCGGAAGTGGAAATGAATTTCGTCAACGAAGACTCGGTGATCGCTTTCAACCATATGACGGTTTCGTTTTTCCGCACCAACCACAGCATTCCTGATTCATACGGTATCTGCATCGAAACGCCGCAAGGGAAAGTTGTGCACACCGGCGACTTCAAACTGGATATGACACCGGTCGGCCATTCCACGGAGTTTGCCAAAATGGCGAAGATCGGCAACGGCGATGTACTCGTGCTCCTTTCTGACAGCACAAATAGCGAACGTCCTGGCTTCACCATGTCTGAGCGTTCAGTTGGCGAGGGCATTCTCGATGTTGTGACGAAAGCGAGAGGGCGCATCATTTTGGCGACGTTCGCCTCAAACGTACATCGTCTGCAGCAGGTTGTGGATGCAGCCAAGGCGCAAAACCGCAAGATCGCGGTGATCGGACGCAGCATGGAGAAAGTCTTTTTGATCGGGCAGGAGCTGGGCTATATCCAGATTCCAGAAGGCATGCTGATCGATATCAAAACAATCGACAATTATTCGGACAACCAGATTTTGATCATCTGCACAGGCAGTCAAGGGGAGCCGATGGCAGCGTTGACCCGGATCGCTTCAGGATCGCACCGCACCGTGCAAATTTACCCGGATGATACCGTGATCATCTCTGCATCGCCGATTCCGGGGAATACGGTGAATGTCAGTCGGACGATCGACAAGCTGTACCGCGCTGGCGCCAATGTGATCCACGGTTCAGTGTTTGACATCCATGCGTCCGGTCACGGAAGCAGCGAAGAGCTGAAGCTGATGCTCAGCTTTATCCGCCCGCGTTACTTCATCCCGATCCACGGGGAGTACCGGATGCTCAAAACCCATGCCAAGCTTGCCATGCAAGTCGGTATCGAGCCGAAAAACATTTTTGTCATGGACAATGGCGAGTGCATGCGTGCAACCCGCGAATCCGTTACGATGGGCAAGGTGCCGGCAGGCGTCGTGCTGATCGACGGCAGCGGGATCGGCGATGTCGGCAATATCGTGCTGCGCGACCGCAAGCATTTGGCGGAAGACGGCTTGATCGTAGTTGTCGTCAGCATCGACATGAAAAATTTCAAAGTGCTGACAGGTCCTGACCTGGTAAGTCGCGGATTCGTCTATGTGCGCGGCTCGGAAACGCTGATTCAGGAAGCGACGGTTCTAGTGAAACAGAAGCTGCTGGAAGCCATGGATAAAAAGGTCAAAGACTGGTCGGAGCTGAAAGCGCAGATCAATGAGGTGCTGAAGCCGTACATCTTTGAAAAGACGGGACGCAATCCGATGATCTTGACCATCTTGATGGAAGTGTAACGACACTTCCGCTATTTTCTGCTGATACATGAGCAGGGTATAATAGAAGCATCAACAGCATCACACCAAAAACGTCGAGGCGTTTTTTACAAAACAAGAGGAGTGATCCAAGATGATGTCTTATGAGGCATATATGAACCAAGTGATTCAGCCGATGCGCGATGAATTGACGCGCCACGGATTCAACGAACTGCGTACGCCAGAGGAAGTGGAACAAGCTTTCTCCGATATGAAAGGTACCGCACTGGTTGTCGTGAACTCCGTTTGCGGATGCGCAGCGGGCTTGGCTCGTCCAGGTGTGGCGCACTCGCTGAACAACGAAGCGAAACCGGATCATCTCTACACGGTGTTCGCTGGACAAGACAAAGAAGCGACAGCGAAAGCACGTGAATTCTTCACAGGCTATCCGCCATCATCCCCATCCTTCGCTCTGTTGAAAGACGGCGAGCTGGTTGCAATGGTTGAGCGCCATCAAATTGAGAACAACTCGTTGGAAGGCATTTCTCATCTGCTCACGACTGCCTTTGACAAATACTGCAAATAAATGCAAACGCGAGCGTACGGACGAGATCCGTTTCAAGTATCGCTGCTCGGTTTTGGTGCACAGCGCATCGTTGATGAACATGATTGCACCGAAGAGCAGGCGATCGAGATTATCCGCCGTGCGGTAGAGCTGGGGGTCAATTATTTTGATACAGCCCCTAGCTATAGCGACGGCCAGTCGGAATCCCGGGTGGGCCTTGGACTTAAAGGGCTTCGCAATCGCGTTCACATCACGACCAAAACAGGGGGCCGCACGCGGGATGCCGCCTTGCGCGATCTGGAAGGCAGCTTGAAGCGGCTGCAAACCGATTATGTCGATGAATGGCGCATCCACAATGTCATGCAGCCCAAAGATCTGGCAGCGGCGTTCGCCAAAGACGGTGCGATTCAGGCGCTGCTGGAGGCGCGCGAGCAAGGGCTTGTCCGCAAGCTCTCCATCAGCGGCCACACCGATCCGCGCTTGTTGGCCGAAGCGATCCGTCGCTTCCCGTTTGACAGCGCGCTGGTGGCGCTCTCCGCATTGGACCATTTCATCTACAGCTTTGCGCATGATTTTGTTCCGTTGGCAGTGGAAAAAGGTGTCGCTGTCATCGGGATGAAGGTGATGGCGCTAGGCAAACTGGCACCTTGGACCAGTCAAGCATTGCGCTATACATGGAGTTTGCCAGTCAGCACCGCGATTCTCGGCGTAAGTAAGATGAGTGAGCTGGAGCAGGATGTGGCGGAGGCGAATGCCTTCACCCCAATGGACGATATTGAACGCCTGGCGTTTTTCCAGGAGATCATGCCGCTGGTTCGCGCCGATGTGCTGCGCTGGAAAGCGGGCGAATGGATGTCGGGCGAGTGGTACAAACTGCCTGAGCTGCATTTTCCGAAACAGTAAACACAACAAGACCACCCATTTTCGTTGGGTGGTTTTTTTACAAGAAAAAGGAGGGGATCAGGTGTCGAGCCTTCTGGAAGTGAAAGGCGTATCAGGCGGGTATTTTGCGAGCCAGCCGGTCATCAAGGATGTCTCCTTCCGTGTCAACGAAAGGGAAATCGTTGCGCTGATCGGATTAAATGGTGCGGGAAAAAGCACGACCATCAAACATATTCTGGGGTTGCTTGAGCCGAGAGAAGGGGTTATCAGCATCGCGGGCAAAACGTTTCAAACCAACCCGGATACATATCGATTCTCGTACGCCTACATTCCCGAGTCTCCCATTTATTATGAAGAACTATCTCTATGGGAGCACTTGGAATTAATGGCCATGAGCCACGGTCTGGAGCGATCGATCCTCATGGAACGTGCGGAGCCGCTCCTGAAAGAGTTTCGGATGGAGGCGATGAAGGATCGATTTCCGCAGCAATTTTCCAAGGGCATGCGACAAAAACTCATGATCATGATGGCCTTGCTCGTTGAACCACCTCTCTATATTATCGATGAGCCGATTTTGGGATTGGACCCGCTGGCGATCCGGTCGTTGATGAACTGGCTCAACCGGTGCAAGGAGCAAGGGGCGGGCATTTTGATGTCGACGCACATTTTGGCGACGGCCGAGAAAGTGTGCGATCGGTTTCTCATTATGCACAAAGGCGAGATCAAGGCTGAAGGAACGCTGGATGAGCTCCGCCGATCCACAGGATTGCACAACCACTCGCTGGATGACATTTATCTTCAGATCGTAGAGGATGGGGATCAATCGTGAAGCTGGATGTTGAGGCGTTATTTCACGAGCGGTTCAGGCGGTTCTCCATCGAATTCGTGCGTTATTCACAGTATCTGGCTAATGGAGGCGTGCTTTTTTTCACCATCATTCTGGGCGGAATCCTCGCCTTTTATTACCGCAGCTTCGTTGAGCTGATTCCACCTTGGCTGCCAATTCCGTATGTTCTTGCGCTTCTACTCGCTGCATTCACTGCGAGATGTCCGCATCGGACATTCCTGCTGGAGGCCGACCTGCTATTCCTCACGCCGCTCGAGACCGACATGAGCCGGTATTTTCAAAAGACAAAGCGCTACAATTTTTTCGTGCAGAGCGTCTGGCTGTGCGTCCTACTTCTCATCTGTTCGCCGATGTATACGGGGACGATGAGCGTGGGGCAAACGCAGCTGGTGTTTTACTGGTGCGTGCCTCTGGTGCTGAAAGGCTGGAACGTGTACAGCAGCTGGATCGTGCTGAGGCTGCCTGACAAGAGAGATCAGCGGCTGCTGACGCTGGCACGATTCGTTTATACCTACTATGTTATCGCTTGGACGCTTGGTGAGGGACAGCTGTTCGCTTATCAACACATCCCGTTTGGCGGCCTTTTGTGTATTGTTCCGCTCTTCTGGTTTCACGTCCGGCTGCAAAGGATACGGACGCGGCATTCGCTCAAATGGTACGCGCTTTTGGAAATGGAAAACGGATTGAAAAACAGGTTTTATCGAATCGTCAACCAATTCACCGACATTCCTGCGCTGCAGCACCGTGTTAAGCCGCGCCGCTGGCTCTATTGGGTTACAAGTCTGATCCCGTATCGCCAGTCGAATGCAGCGCGCGTGCTGTTTTTCAAGACGTTCATCCGTTCGGGAGACTATGCGGGCGTCTATGTCCGGCTCGTTTTGCTAGGAGCCCTTTTGGTCATGATTTTGCCCAATCCGTATGTCAAAATCATCGTAGCTGTACTGTTTCTCCTGATCGCGCGCAGCCAGCTTGCAGGGATCCGGAAGCATCTGCAGGCCTCTGGTCGGCTAGCGCTTTTTCCGATCAATGAGACCGAGCGTAAGCGTTCCTTTCAATGGGGATGCCGTCTGTTGCTGCTATTGCAAGCCGTGGTGTCGATAATAGCAGCACTGTTGTAAAAAACAAACCACCCCGTTTATTAGGCAGGGTGGTTTTTGGCATGTTTTCCTTGGTTTTCGCGGTTGAACGCGGCATGGAACAAAAAGAGAAAGATCGCCACGACGGAAACGATGGTGCCCAGTAAAAGCACTGGGGTAATACCACCTTCATCATACAGTCGTCCGAACAGGAGCGGTCCGAGAACCCGGCCGATGCTGCCGAAGCTGCCTGCGACGCCGAGATAAAACGGGGCGGCGAGGCCGGTTTTTTCGCTAATGAAAGCGGGAATCGCGGGCGCCATCAGCATTTCGCCCAATGTGATGATGACCATGCCCAGCACGAGCATGTAATAGCTGTCATGATAAAACAGAATAAAGCCGAACCCGCAGCCGTAGCAGATGGCGTTGGCCACCAGTTGGGAGGAAATCGTGCGGGCCCAGAGCCGTTTGATCAATGAAGTGATCGGCTGCCCGAAAAAGATCACGACTCCATTCACGGTCCAAAGGAAGCTGTAGGCGGTGTAATTGTAGCCCATATCGGTCAAGTAAGGCGCGACGCCCGAATTCCACAGCGCCATCGAGAACCAGATGGAGGCGGAGCCGAGTCCAATAAACAAATAAATCCGATATTGCATCAAGAGATAGAGGGGGCTTTGCTCCGATAGATTGGAAATCGCGCTTACGCTGACCTCCCGTTTATCGACCAGCGTCATACCCCGCATAAACCAAAGAATAAAAAGCGCGAAGCCGATCGTGCTCAAGCTGTTAAACAAAAACGTAAACGAAAAGCTGAGCGAAGCGAGGACGCCGGCCAAGGAAGTACCGATCGCCATCCCGATATTGTTGCTCACGTAAACGATGTTGAACAGCTCATTCCGTTTCTCTTTCCAGCGAAACCCGATGAATGCCTGTATCGCCGGCGTGGAGACGGAGTTTAATAGACCGAGCAGGGACATGATGAAAACATAGACAGACCAATCACGTGTAAAAAGTATGGAAAGCTGAGAGATGCCACATAATAACAACGAGCCGACGATCAGGGACTTGGCGCCAAGGCGGTGAAACAGGCTTCCGCCGATAAATTGCCCCGCAATACCGGCCAAAGATTGGAGCATAAGGACGAAGCCCGCATCGGCCATAGGACGGTGAAGCTCATGATAGACATACAGTGTGGTCAGCGGCCACATGAAAGCGCTACCTAAAGAGTTCACAAAGCTAGCTGCAATGAAAACGATCGCCTCTTTTGGATAGGCGGAAAGCCACTTCATGTTTTTCACCTGATTTCTGCGAATGGTAAGTAGCACCAGTATACTTCTTTAAGAAACACTTAGTAAATGAAAAAGTTTACAAACAAATAAATTTTAATTGGAGATTTAATATTCTTTATCGTTTTTAATAAAAATAACCAAAAATAAAACATAATTAAATAAACTTCAATATAGTTTAAAAATTTTTCAAATAGTTGTATTCTAATAAAAGATTTTTGATTAAGGGGGAAAAATAAGTTGAAAAAGAATGTTTTTGTCCTTGTCAGCTCTGTTCTCGTCTTAGGCGCTGCGCTTGCAGGTTGCGGTGGCAACTCGGCAGCTCCAGCACCTGCTGAAAATAACAATGGTTCCGCTGCACAACCAGCGAAAAATAATGGCCCACAAACTCTTCGTCTGAACTTGCACTCCGAGCCGCCAACGCTCGACCCAGGTATCGCGGAAGACTCGACTTCCGGTGCGGTTATCCGCGCGACGTTTGACGGTTTGACTCGCACAGGCCAAGACGGCAAACCGCATGAATCCGTTGCGGAAAAAGTGGATGTTTCGAAAGACATGCTGACGTACACCTTCCACCTTCGCGATAGCAAATGGAGCAATGGTGATCCTGTAACAGCGAAAGACTTTGAATTCGCTTGGAAGCGCGCGCTCGATCCAAAAACAGCTTCCAACTATGCTTATCAGCTGTACTACATTAAAAACGGTGAAAAATTCAACAAAAACGAAGCGAAAATGGATGACGTTGGCGTAAAAGCGTTGGACGACAAAACGCTTCAAGTCACACTCGAAAACCCAACTCCATACTTCTTGGAGCTGACCGCTTTCTATACGTACTACCCAGTTGACCAAAAAGTCGTAACTGCTGATCCAAAATGGGCGACAGAAGCGAAAACCCACGTGGGTAACGGTCCATTCAAACTTGAGGCTTGGGAGCATAAGAGCAAGCTGACTCTGGTTAAGAACGATAACTACTGGGATAAAGATACTGTCAAATTGGACAAAATCGACTTCTCTATGGTTGAAGATGAGAATACCGAACTGTCCATGTTCGATAACGGTGAACTTGACTGGGCAGGTGCTCCACTGAGCACAATCCCAACCGACGCGATGCAATCGCTCAAGGATTCCGGCAAGCTGAACATCCAGCCAATCGCCGCAACCTATATGTACAAGTTCAATACGACAAAAGCGCCATTCAACAACGCGAAAATCCGTAAAGCGTTTGCTTACGCGATTGACCGTAAATCGATCATCGATAACGTAACCCAAGCAGAACAAGCTCCAGCAACCGGTTTGGTGCCAACATCCATGATCTTGAACAAAGATGGCTACTTCAAAGACCATGATGTGGAAACAGCGAAAACATTGCTGGCTGAAGGTATGAAAGAGCTCGGCATCACTAAGCTGCCGCCGATCACACTGTCCTTCAACACATCCGAGGGTCACAAGAAAATCGCTGAAGCGATCCAAGACCAATGGAAAAAGGAATTGGGCGCTGACGTGAAACTGGAAAACAAAGAGTGGAAAGTTTACCTGGAAGATATGCACCAAGGTAACACGCATGTATTCCGTTCCGGTTGGACCGGCGACTTCAACGATCCAATCAACTTCCTGGCTCTCTTCAAAGAGAAAAATGGCGGTAACAACGATACGTTCTGGGAAAACAAACAGTACCAAGAGCTGTTGAACAAATCTGCCCTGGAAGCTGATCCGGAAAAACGGAAAGCCATTCTTGCGCAAGCAGAGCAAATCTTGATGGATGAAATGCCAATCGCGCCTATCTACTTCTATACGAACTCTTACGTGAAAAAAGACAACGTAAAAGGCGTTTTGATGGATGGATTGGGCTTCATCGATTACAAATGGGCTTCCATCGAGTAAGATACGCATGACAAAAAGAGGACCTGCCAGTCAGGTGCCTCTTTTTTTTCGTGGCTATGGACATCCGACCAATCCAGTTCTCTTCTCTTGTCATAGTGTAATGTGAGCAATCAGTGCTGTTCAAGAGGAGGAGAAGCATGGACATCAATAAGTGGATGAATATTGCGAAAGGGATTTCGAAAGATAAGCTGAAAACCGATTCCGGCTTAAAGGAAGTTATCCGTGATTTAGGGAAAAAAGCCGGAAAAAATCTTTCCGACGATGATGTAAGTAAATACGCATCGATGTTCAGGAAAATGGCCAAAACCGAAGACGTCGGAAGCTTGCTCGGCAAGCTGCAAAAAAAGGGCGTCAAGACCGATGATATCAAAAGCATCAAAAGACGGCTAAATAAGTAGGGAGGGCGAGCGAGATCGCTACGAAAAAGAAAAAATTATCCTCCCAAAGAGACCAGATCAAGGAATTAACGACCAAGATCACTCAATTATCCGTGGCGTCGCAATCACATAATGATATCTTGGTTCGGGAATTGTCCGGCATGAGACAGGACATGGCTTTGTTGAAGGCAGAGCTGGCGAAAAAAAATAAGGAGCGGGCGGGACGATCCGGATTCCGTCCACCCCGGTTATTCAGCCGTTCGCGTTCACAGCCTGTCGTGGAGGAAGCCCCCGTGCAAGTACCGTCCATCAAACTGGACGACTTGCTGCCGCTCCTGCCGCACTTAAGTGGTGTGATACCGCAGTTGGGCAACCCAAAGGTCGCAGATGCGATGAAGATGCTGTCCAATCCGGCAGTTATGTCGCTGATCCAGCAATTTTTGCAGGGGAATATGGGCGGCTTGCTCAAGCAAAATTCGCCAACAGTTGTCCAAACCCAAAGGAGAAGAGCCCTTCTGTGAGAAGTGGCTTTCTCTTTTTTTTAATGGGCACTGCTATAAGTGCTACCGCAAAATTCGGCGCAATCGCGCAGATTCGGTCAATTAGTTCGAAAAGACTACAAACTTTTTAAGGACAAGCATCGTCTAATATAGAGTGTGGAGAATACGCAGCTTAAGGGAGGACAGCGATGAGAAAGAGTTATGCAGCATGGATGCTTCTGCTGTTCAGCTTTTGCCTGCTGCCTGGTCTAGCAATGGCAGCACCAGCCCAGGCACAAGATCAATTAAAGCTGATGGTAGAAGGGAAAAGTGTCGATGCGGATGTCCCACCGGTGATTGACCAGGGACGGACACTTGTGCCGGTCCGTGTAGTTGCTGAGCAATTGGGCGCTACGGTGACTTGGGATGATGTATCGCGGTCGGCAACGATTGTGCGTGGACAAACCACGCTGGAATTGACGCTTGATCGCAAGGCTGCTCGGAAGAACGGCAAGGACGTACAACTTGATACCGCGCCGAAAGTACATAATGGCCGAATGCTGTTACCGTTGCGTTTTGTCAGCGAATCGCTGGGGCTTACGGTCGGTTGGGAAGAAGCGACGCGAACGGTTATTGTGAATAGTCCGCTAACCGTCTCTGTCAACGGTTCTGGACTGGCTGCCGCGTCTACTGTCTACGTAATCGATGGTACGGCTTTTGTACCTGTCGATGCGCTTGCCAATTCATTTGGTTTGAAAGATTGGGTGAATAAGCAAACGATTCACCAGACGAGGACAATTGATTCCGTCCGGGTTGCACCACTTGATGAAATGAGAGACCTTTTAGGAGTGGATGCGCAGTGGGATCAAAAAAACAGCCGTATCACCTTTACACGCGATACGAACTTTACCGGGGTAGAGGTTGACGGAGAAAAAGTTTCGATCAAAACCACGAACCGAGTCACCCCCGCATCTTTCACATTGGAAGGGCCTCACCGGATTGTCATGGACTTCCCGCAAACGCATTTGTCTAGTAAAATGCAAAATGGACTGGATAGTTCCTATCAAGGAATCGCGTACCAAGCCAGTGCGGCAAACGATTCCGATGACCGGGAAACTACGCAAAATAACCGGGTAAACGATCAAGCCGCCGAAATGCCGTCCTGGCTTTCGGGGATTGAGGAGAACAATGATTCAGAGGATGTAGCGGTAGATGCACTCAGCCAAGTAACAGCGGCATCAGTTCCGGTAGCCTCGGATGCGAAGCCGCCACTGGTTACGACGATCCGCTACAGCCAATATCAGCCGGATGTGGTCCGAGTCGTTGTCGAGCTGTCACAAAAAAGCAATTACGATCTGTCTCAACAAGAGGACGGAGTGTCTGTAACGCTGAAGCCGGCTCCGAGAAAAACAGGTTACCTGATTGTCATCGATGCCGGTCATGGCGGGCACGATAATGGTGCGTCTGGTGTAGCAGGCAACAAAGAGAAGGATTATAATCTGGCTGTCGCCAATAAAGTGGTCAAGCTCCTCTCTCAATACAAAGAGTTCCAGGTCGTTGCCACCCGCTCGACAGATGTATACCTGACCTTACAGCAGAGAGTTGAGATTGCGAACAACATGGGGGCAGACTTGTTCCTGTCGGTGCATGCCAACTCGTTTACGCCTACCTCTCGCGGAACAGAAACATTTTATTACAATGCGAACAGTGAGGCATTTGCCCGCCTTGTTCACAGCTATCTGGTGAAGGCAACAGGCTTCCCTGATCGAACCGTTCAGATTCAACCGTTTTATGTGATCAAAAATACCAAAATGCCGGCCACGTTGACCGAAACAGGATTTTTGACAAACGAGATTGAGAATAAGCAGCTGATGTCACCTGCGTTCCAGGATAAAATCGCGCAAGCGTTGGCTACAGCAATCCGCGAATATTACTTGCAGAATCAATAAGCGGATATAAGCGCAAGGGGGATTTTGGATGATGAAACGTATGAGAACAGGCCGATTGCTTTTACCTGTGTTAGCCGCGATGTTGCTTATGTCAGCATGTGGGACGGGAACAACACCGCAAACGCAGACACCGCCGGGAACTGAAACACCGGCAGGGGAGCAAAACAGCGGGACGGGTCAGACGACGGCTCCAAAACCGGAAGAGCAAAAACAGAAAGTGTTGGTTTACTACTCAGACGATAATTTAACCAAAATGGAAAAAGAAGAACACGAAATCACCTTTGAAAAAGATGACGAGAAGTACAAAAAGGCGATGGAGCTGTTGGGGAAACCGGCCAATAAAGGGGATCAGCCGCTTTGGGCGAATTTCGCTTTCCACTCCATCACAATCAATAAAGGCGAGCTGACTATCGATGCTGATAGCAAAAACCAGTACAACATGGGATCGACCGGCGAAATGATGGCGATCGAAGCGTTGCGCATGACCATGTTCCAATTCCCTGAGGTGCAAACCATTCATATTATTCAGGATGGCAAACCTGTGGAATCGTTGATGGGCCATGTCGATGTAAGTGAGCCAATTACCCGGTAATGGCCAGGAAAAGTCCGAGAAGTTCTCGGGCTTTTTCTTTTTTCCGGGAAAACTTGTCCCATTTCTTTAAATAACCTTTACATTCGCACCACAAAACGATAACAATCGGCGTGTATAGTTAGGAAAAGATTCATGATTATCAATTCGCATGCAGTTCAGCAGCTTTTATCAAGAAGAATCGAAAAATAGAAAAAGGAGCTGCTCCTCGATGAGTATCATTGACGTACGCGACCTCAATCTCCATTACGGCGCGCAACATGCCTTGACCAACATTCAAATCGAAATGCAGGAAAATAGCATTACAGCGTTTATCGGACCATCCGGCTGCGGGAAATCCACTTTTTTGCGGACCTTAAATCGGATGAATGATATGATTCCCGGCGTCACCATTGAAGGGCAGGTGCGCATTGCAGGGGAGGATATTTACCAATCCTCTGTCGATGTAGAAATTTTGCGTAAAAATGTGGGCATGGTGTTTCAGCAGCCCAATCCTTTTCCGAAAAGCATCTATGATAATATTACGTTCGGACCTAGGCTGCACGGGGTAACCCAGCGGAGCGTTCTCGACGAAATTGTGGAAAAAAGCCTTCGCGCAGCCGCACTATGGGACGAGGTGAAGGATAGCTTGAAAAAGCCGGCGCACGGCCTCTCCGGGGGACAGCAGCAGCGACTGTGCATCGCTCGCGCTTTGGCAGTCAACCCGCAAATCTTGCTGATGGATGAGCCAACATCGGCACTCGACCCGATCTCTACTGCCAAGATCGAAGATTTGCTGGAAGAACTCAAAGCGACCTATACCATTGTGATCGTGACACACAATATGCAGCAGGCAGCCCGTATTTCCGATAAAACGGCGTTTTTCCTACACGGGGAGCTTGTCGAATATGATGTGACCCCAACCATCTTCCAAAATCCGTGCGACAAGCGTACGGAGGACTATATTACCGGACGTTTCGGTTAAAACAACAGACGCCATTCCATAGGGCGTCTTTTTTGTAATGCAACCGCGGCTCCGCCAAAAAGCTTGGCGTAGCCGGGTTTTCTAATGAGTGCAGCAGTGGGCCAACCATATTTTTCACTTTACAGCGAATCGCCCATCACACATAATGGGTATCTGTTGATACGTAATGCATCTGAGGAGGACCTCATTGTGGGAATGTCTGTTGTGGCTTTTGTTATCTTTGCGTGTACGCTGGCTGCCGTCATCACGAAGCCTCGCAATCTTTCCATCGGATGGTCCGCGATGGGGGGAGCGGTCGTCGCCATTTTGGCCCGTGTCGTTTCTTTTCAGGACGTGTGGAACGTTACCTCGATCGTCTGGAACGCGACGTTTTCACTCGTGGGGATCATTTTGATTTCGCTGCTGCTCGATCAGATCGGTTTTTTTGAATGGGCAGCTTTGCATATGGCGCATATCGCCAAAGGAAACGGCCGTTTGATGTTCGTCTATGTGATTTTGCTCGGGGCAGTGGTGTCCGCCTTTTTTACCAATGATGGTGCTGCCCTTATCCTGACCCCGATCGTGCTGGCACAGGTGAGGGTGTTGAAGCTCGATGAGCGGATGGTGTTGGCGTATGTTATGGCAAGCGGTTTTATTGCGGATACGTCATCGCTGCCATTTATTATTAGCAATTTGGTGAATATTTTGTCTGCCGATTATTTTGACATCGGATTTGCCGAGTATTCGCTGTACATGCTTTTGCCCAACCTGTTTTCAATTGCGGCGAGCGTTGGCGTGCTGCTGCTTTATTTCCGCAAACGCATACCGGCAAGCTATGATGCGAGTCGCCTCGCGCAGCCGCGGGAAGCAATCAAGGACTTGTCCTTGTTTCGTCTGTCCTGGGCCATTCTCGGCGTGCTGCTGGTGAGCCTGTTTTGCAGTGGATGGATGCATGTTCCGGTCTCGTTGATTATCAACGGGGTTGCGCTATTCTTTCTGCTGATGGCCCGCCGCTCTAAGTCCGTCCAGACGTGGAGCTTGATTAAGAATGCGCCCTGGGTCGTCATCGTATTTTCCATCGGGATGTATGTTGTCGTCTGGGGACTGGGCGGTGTCGGGTTAACCGATCTGCTGGCCCGTTGGATCCGCTTGCTTGCTGATCATGGCGTTGTGGCGGCAGCGCTGGGCATGGGGTTTTTGGCAGCGTTTCTCTCGTCTATCATGAACAATTTGCCGACAGTCATGTTTGATGCGCTTGCGATAAAAGCCGCGCATACGACCGGAATTGTGCAGGATGCACTGATTTATGCCAATGTGATCGGCAGTGACCTTGGTCCCAAAATAACACCGATCGGCTCTTTGGCGACATTGCTGTGGCTGCATGTGCTTCAGCGCAAAGGGGTCAAGATTGGATGGGGAGCTTATTTTAAAACGGGAATTGTTCTGACGCTGCCGATTTTGCTGTTCACATTGGTCGGTCTTATCGTGACACTGTTGATCAAGGGAAGCTGAACACCTGGCCTTTTGCATAGTCATCATTCATAAAACGTCATGTGTGGCATCGATTCTTTGTAATAGTTCAGCCTGTCTTCACGCGTACCGGTATGGAACTCGAACTTGTGTCCGTCCGGATCAGTAAAATAGAGGGAGCGTCGGTCACGCTCGTCACGCTTACGGCCTGGGAGAATGGTTACGCCCAGGTCTTTTAGTTTTTGCTCCAACGAATCGAATTCGTCCTCAGTGACTGAAAACGCAATATGGGTGTACGAATGCTGGATTTCATTACGCGGGATCGATTCTTCGACGTTAAGGGCAAGCCAGAGACCATCTAAATCAAAATAAGCCAGCTTGCGTCCTTTCACCAGCAGCTTTGCCCCCAGCGCATTTTGATAAAACGCGATGGACGTTTCGAGATCGGATACGGAAAACAGCAAGTGATTGATCTTCATTAGCCTACCTCCATTGGAAATATCGCATACTCTCTCAGTTTGTGGAAAAAATACGATGGAATCAAACGTTTTTTTCAAATTTACACCAAAAGGTAGGGGGATCGCGCTATGTGGGAAGGTTGGCCGATAGAACGCATATTGCTGATTTTTGTCGGACTTGCTTTTGCTTTGATTTTCATCCAGGTTACCATGTTTCACTCGCGCCAAAACTTTCGGCATTGGGCAATGTGGGTACCGGTAATTGAAACCCCGGTTTTTGCCGTTTTGGCTATTGCATTGGCTTTTACGCAGCCGATGTGGCTTTTGTGGACGTTTACCATCTTGATGTGGGTCGGCGTCGCGGGCGGCTTGTACGGCGCCTCGCTGCATGCCGCCGGAGTGAGACAGCGCGTCGGGGGATTTTCGCAAAGCCAAAATTTCCTCGTGGGGCCGCCCATCATTTTGCCATTATTAATCAGTGCGTTCAGCGGACTTGGCTTGATCGCGCTCTATTGGGGGTGAAACGATGACGGAGACGACAAGGTACCCAGCTTATGACGTGTGGGAGCAGCACGCGGAATGGGATGAACATACCCAGCACGTTGTCGGCAAGCGGCGGATGGCCAAGCTGGCAAACCGGTTTTTCACCCATGCGGAAGGGTTGCAGATGCAGACGGTAGCTGCGCTTTTGATCGATGAGAATCGCCAGGAAGTGCTCTCCTTTGTTATGGAGCATCTCGATGAAAAGCTTGTCAGCCCGATTGGCGAATCACAGCGAAAGGTGGGAATTCCCGTGCGGTCCGAGCTTTATCGGAAAGGGTTGGCGGGAATTGACGAAGCGAGTCATGCTGCTTACCGCGCAAGCTTCCTCGCACTTGATCGCGAACGACAACTGGACATTTTGTCACACGTTGCGGAGGGGAAGGCGGCACAGACGGAGGCGTGGAAGGCATTGCCACAAAAAGAGTTCTTTAAAGCACTTTTGAATGATGTAGTGAGCGCGTGCTATTCGCACCCGGCCATTTGGTCGGAAATCGGCTACGGTGGCCCTGCTTATCCACGTGGGTACGTGCGGGTGGAAAAAGGATTGGTTGATCCGTGGGAGGCAAAGCGAAATGGCGAATAAAGAGCGACTTGATTTTGCAGCCAAGCGGAAATATGCCGATGGAGCTGATGTTTGCATTGTTGGGGCAGGCGCGGCAGGTGGCGTGCTTGCTTACGAGCTCGCGAAGGAAGGGTTAAAGGTCGTCGTCCTGGAGGCCGGGCCATTTTGGGACCCGCAGCACGACTTTGCCAGCGACGAGCTTGCGACCCGGCGATTGGCTTGGCAGGCAACGCGCCTAGTGGACGGAGCCAATCCGCTCAAGCTCGGACACAACAATTCCGGACGCGGTGTTGGCGGAGGCACCGTGCATTTTACTGGGGTCTTCCTGCGTTTTCATGAAAGTGATTTCATGACAAAAAGCGTGGATGGGGTCGGTGAGGACTGGCCAATCCGCTATCAGGACCTTGCCCCTTATTATGATTACATCGAGCGGGAAATCGCGGTATCCGGCCCTAACCATTTTCCTTGGGGCTCTTACAACGGGCCGTACCCGTACCCGGTCCGCGAGCCGATCAGCGCCAATGCACAGCTGTTCCGCGAGGCTTGCGAGCAACGGGGGATCGAGAGCGTTGTAGCCCCGCTGGCGATTTTGTCAGGACCTTTCGATGGAAGGCCGCCTTGCATCAATCGCGGTTTTTGCAATCAGGGCTGTATGCCCAATGCCAAGTACAGCGGGTTGATCCACCACATCCCCAAAGCGATCGATCTGGGAGCGGAAGTTTTGGCGGATTGCATGGTGACACAGGTGCTCACGGATGGGACAAGGACAACCGGCGTAGTATTTGACCATGATGGGGAGAGCTATGTACAAAAGGCGCGGGTGGTCATTCTAGCGGGATTTGTGGTCGAGACACCGCGGCTTTTGCTGCATTCGGCAACGCCGCATTTTCCGGAAGGTCTGGCCAATTCCAGCGGATGGGTGGGCAAAGCAATCATGCCGCATTCCAGCCAGGATGTGTACGGCTTGCTTCCAGAGGAGGTGCGCTTGTACAAAGGCACGCCCGTCCTCGCTCTCACCCAGCATTTTTATGAAACCGACCGTGACCGAGGATTCGCACGCGGTTATACGCTGAGCGCTCATGGCTCCCGGCCGGTAGGGATGGCATCCGCGATTGCGACCGAACAACAAAATGGGAAGATGCTTTGGGGTCAGAAACTGCGCCGCACCATGCTTGATTACAACTGGTATGCGCGCATTACCTTGGTAGGCGAAGTGCTACCCAATCCCGATAACAAAGTCTCATTGGCGAATGAAAAAGATGAATACGGAATGCCTTTAGCGCGGGTGACTTTCAGCTATGGAGAAAATGACAAACGACTGATTTCGCACGCGATTGAACAGATGAACGAGCTGATTTTGGCGATGGGGGGCAAACCTGCGCATGTTGTCGAGGATACGGCGCATTTGATGGGAGGCTGTCGGATGGGGGATGATCCCAAGACCTCTGTCGTCGATTCATTCGGACGCTGTCACGACATACCGAATCTGTATATCGCCGGAGCAAGCACATTTGTCACGTCCAGCGGGGCCAATCCGACCAATACGGTCATGGCGTTGGCGGCCCGCACAGCTGATCATTTGGTCGAGGTGATGCGTGCAGGGGAGTTGTAAAAAAATATTTCGCATGAAAAATTTCGCATAAAAGTTTCGTTCCCTATCCCACTATTCCTATAGTATACTGTTTACATGTAATAAAGGGAAAAGCGGGGGAGAGGAATGGAAGGTTCAGAAATCGTTCAACTAATGTATCTGGCAGACCTGTTTAAGCTGCTTGGTGACAAGACTCGTCTTACGATCATGGCTCTGCTGTACGTTCAATCCCTGTGTGTTCGTGATTTAGTGGAAATATTGCAAGTGTCGCAACCATCGGTGTCCCAACATCTAGCAAAGCTGCGTATTCAGGGATTAGTGAAAGAAACGCGCCAAGGTGCATGGGTTTTCTACTCGATCAATTCCGAGCATATGCCGATTGTCAAAATGATCTTGGATCAAATGCCAGATATGCAACACACGATTAAAACCGTGCAAAATGAACAAGTAAAAGCCGCTTATTGAGAAGCTGGCTCGTAAAGGAGCGTCGGACGTAAAACCGTGCGCTCTTTTTTTTACGTGCAAAAATTGACAGGCATTCGTGGGGCGTTCATCCTTGGGCAGCCACCCCGAAACGGTTTTTTTTTACTATTTCCTACAGGGATACATCGCTTCGAAGGTGCACACATTATAGTCGTACCGGAGGAGGTGAATCAAACATGGCGAAACGCAATAAAACCGCTGGTATGACTCCAGCTGCGCAACAAGCGCAAGCGCAAAACACAGCGACTGAATTCGCAAGCGAAACAAACGCAGCAGAAGTTCGTAGCCAAAACCAACAATCTGCTGCTCGCGCTGCACAAGCGCAAACGCAAAACACAGCGACTGAATTTGCGAGCGAAACAAACGTGGCAGAGGTTCGTAAACAAAACCAACAATCTGCTTCCCGTTCTGCTCAGCAAAACAACATCAATCAATAGTCGACTGTATTATCCCTCCACCATTTGTGGAGGGATTTGATTTTTTCTGTGGAACTTGCCACAATGGGAGCGTGATGAAGCGGGGAGTGATACAGTGATTATTGGAACAGGCATCGACCTATTGGAAATCGAACGGATCTCACAGATCGACAAGCGGCAGCCAAAGCTTGTAAACAGGGTGCTGACAGAAAGTGAAATGGCAGCGGTGCCTGTAAAGGAACCGCGTAGAACCGAATACATAGCAAGTCGCTATGCCGTTAAGGAAGCAGCCTCCAAAGCATTTGGGACAGGAATTGGAGCTTCCCTCGGCTTCCATGATATCGAAATTCGCAAGGACCGGCTCGGCAAGCCATGCCTCGATGTGACAAAAGAAGCGGTGGAGCGATGCTTCCCTGCAGAAGATCCGACCCGTTTGCGTTTTCATGTCAGCATTTCCCACAGTAAGCAGTTCGTCGTCGCTCAAGTCATCGTCGAACGAACCTAACTTGTCTGCATACTGGGACGAGAATGGACATAGATATATATCGCATGGAGTAGGAGGGACGACCTGACGGGTTCGGGAACACGTTGTCCGCCAGCCAAACGGGCGATCTATCATGATCTTTTTCGTCAAAAGAGACAAGTCCGGTCAGCTGCAGGCTGCCAAATTTCCTGGGAAATTGACAGGCCTCCCTCCAGTGTCGAAAAAGACTAGGAGGAGTTGAGTTACATGAGACGAAGGGCTATTTGGATCGCGCTATTGTTGATGTTATCTCTTATTTCCACCGGCTGCTTTGGCGCCAAAACGCCGGAGGACGTAGTGGAAGATCTAAGCAGTAACCTCAATAAAATCAATGGCTACAAGTCCAGTGCGGTGCTCACGCTGCAAATGGGATCGACACCACAGGAGTACAATGTGGAAGTATGGTATGCCAAGCCGACAAAGTATCGTGTCGCGCTGACATCCAAGCAGCGAAATATTACCCAGATCATCCTGCGTAACGATGAAGGGGTTTTTGTCCTCACGCCGCACCTGAACAAGAGCTTCCGTTTCCAAAGCGGCTGGCCGGAAAACAACGGGCCTCTCTACTTGTACGAAACGTTGGTACACAGCATCGTGGAAGACAACGAACGCGTTGTAAATATGGCTGACAAGCAGTATGTCTTCGAGGTAAAAGCCAATTACAGCGGGAATCGTTCGCTGGCAAAGCAAAAAATATGGATGACAGAAGATTTCAAACCGACGCAAGCGGAAATTATGGACAACAATATGAACACATTGGTCAATATCAAATTTAACGAATTCACCTTCAATCCGACTTTTGACAAGGACGCATTTGACAAAGATCGTAATATGACCAGCTCGATTACAGCCGTTCCGACACTGGCGACAAACGGAACGCCGTTGAAGAAGCCGAACGACCAATTCGGCGTCATCGAGCCAACTTACTTACCAAAAGGTGTTCAGCAGGTGGATATCGAACCGGTGAAGGTCGATGGACAGCGCGTTGTCGTCCTGAAGTACCAGGGTGCGTACAATTACCTACTGTCTGAATCCCGCCCTACAGCTGCTTCTGTTTCCTATGAACAAGGCATGCCGCTTGATCTCGGCTTCACGGTCGGGGTACTGACGCAGATGGGTGAGAACCGCAGGTTGCTGACATGGGAGCTGGATGGGGTGGAGTTCCAGCTGAAAGGCGACCTGCCTGAAGAAGAAATGGTCAAAATCGCTGACTCGATGTACGGGTTAGGTGGGAAATAACCAACGGATGCCCCCCTTGCTAAATCGGCAGGGGGTCTTTTATATAAGTGCTAGCCATGTTTTCTAAACGTAAAACGAGGATTCAAGCTGTCCAATTTGCAAATACACGCGCGATTGAGCCAAAACGTGAGGATTCCAACGAATCGATGAGTTTATTAGCATTGGTTAATATTGTCATCGTTTTCATGCGAGATAGCGCCGGTTTTTGCGGGGGTTGCCGATTTGCAGGAGAAAATACGGATGATTACAATAGAAGCAAGTGGATGCGTAAAGACAAAAAATCCGTTTTTTGATCCAAAGCTCTCATCAACGCAACGAAGCGATGTACCACAATTGCTAGCTGTCATTGCGAAAAAATCGAACTTTTACCTGTTACAACAGGCAATATGATTAGGACTGTACCGATTGTAACGGCTTTGATAGGGAGCGTCTCAAGGGAGGCGTATTAATATGGCGACGATTGTCGAGATGATCGCAATCTTGTTCCGTTGGAATAACCGTCAGTAACCTGTGTGAAAGCCGTATCCACTGTAACACCAATGTAAGAAACTGCAATAAATAAACCAGAGTCGAGTTGGACTCTGGTTCTTTTCTTTTCATCATCGGCAAACGGGTCAGGGAGTTCTGCTATGCTTATTCCTCAAGGGGCCAATTAAATCCCCCAACGTTACCCAATCTTTTTCAAATCCTTGATTTTACCGGGGGAGTGACAGTCTTTGTTCATTGACACGCCGTGGCAAAAAAGGATAAGATACGCATAGCAAATGATGAGGTGAGAAAAGGAATCTATGAAAAAAGGAACGGACGAAATTCTGTATCAAGCGGAAGCTCAGTATAAGGATTTGTTATTGCGCAAAACGTTCGGGTTGCGCATTTTAGAGACCGTTGTTTTCATAGTGGGGATGCTTTTGGCTTCTGCGGTGTTTAATTCGGAAACGCTTGTTTTCAAAATAAGCGCATTTGTTATCGCATTTGCAGTCGTCGGTTTGGCGCCGTTTGTTTACAAAGTCGTGCTGCGACCGCGTTATACGCTGACGAAATCTCACTTGGTCATCTCCATTTCTGGTAAGGAACGCTCCTTTCCGCTCAATGAAGTGGAAGCAATCATCGAAGGGCGTCATATGTATCGATTATCGGGTAAACGCGAGGCCCTCATGGTGTCGCGCGATTTTCTTGCTCATTTGAATGAGCGCATTTTCCTATTCCAGCGAAAAAATAAGAGGCGATAAACGATGAAGCCATATTGCAGGGATACATGGGTTGAAGTGAATCTTGATGCGATAAGTGCCAATGTCCGTACGTTTCGTGCGCATACCCCCAAACAGACGGGCATTATGGCAGTGGTAAAGGCGGATGGGTATGGTCATGGCTCAGTACAGGTTGCCCGTGAAGCGATTGCTGCCGGGGCAGACACACTTGGCGTGGCCATGCTGGATGAAGCGATTGTATTGCGAAAGGCTGGCATCACGGAACCGGTGCTGGTGCTCGGATACACACCGCTCGACAGTGTGGAGAAGGCGCACCGATGGGACGTGGAGTTGACCGCGTACCAGGCAGACTGGATTCGGGAAGCGGATCGGCTGCTCTTGCAAAGCGAAAATCCAGCTAAGCCGCTCGGCATTCATTTGAAAGCCGATACAGGCATGGGACGCATCGGTGTAAGGGAGATTCCAGAATTACTCGAGGTGACGGAAGCGCTGGCAGCTGCTAAGCGACTCGCCTGGACCGGGATCTTCACTCATTTCGCCTGTGCGGACGAACCGGATACGAGCCATGTTAAAGCGCAGCATGAACGCTTTCAGGAGATGCTGGCGGCGTTGCGCGAAATTGGCTATCAATTGCCTTTGGTACACTGCTGCAATTCAGCGGCTGCAATCGTTTTTCCCGAATGGGGTTATGATACAATCCGTCTGGGCATAAGCTTATACGGATTATACCCGTCGCCATACCTCAAAGAGCGTCAAGATATTCAACTTGTCCCTGCGCTCAGTTTGAAGACGCGTATCGCGCATGTGAAAACGGCGGCGGAGCCGTTTACGGTGAGCTACGGCGCGACATATACGGCGCAGCCAGGGGAGCAGGTCGCGACATTGCCGATTGGATACGCGGACGGATTTTCCCGCGCATTTTCCAACCGTGGCATCGTGCTGCACAATGGAATGCGTGCGCCTGTCGTCGGCAGGGTTTGCATGGACCAAACGATGGTTCGGATTGATCAAGGCAACGCCCGTGTCGGGGATGAGGTTGTCCTGTATGGGAAGCAAGGAACCGAGGAGTTTTCGCTTGATGAGGCTGCTGCGATCCTCGGTACCATCAATTATGAAGTTCCGTGTATGCTGAATGCGCGCGTGCCTAGAATCTATTTGCGAAACTACGAGTGTGTCGAAATATGCCAAGGGATCGTGAAGGGATAAGATGTATGTAATTTTCTAGCCGATCCGTTTGCATGATTCAGCAGGAATTAAGGTGAAAAAGTCGAATAGGTATGAGGTATATTTTTGCATCTTGTTCGACATAATGGTATTGTCGCGAATGGAAGTCCGGTATAATCTTTTATTTCCGTGGGTATTGGTTGGAGGTGGATTTGTCTTGTCTAAGCCAAATACAAAACGCATCATGATAAGCTTGCCGCAAAATTTACTACAGGAAGTAGACGGGGTTATAGAAAAAGAGAAGTCCAATCGGAGTGAATTTGTACGCCAAGCGATGAGTTTATATTTAAAAGAACGTAAGAAACGTTTCATTCGTGAGACGATGCAAAAAGGATATATGGAAATGGCAAAAATCAATTTGAGAATGGCGTCGGAAGCATTCGGAGCTGAAGAAGAAGCTGATCTCACCTTGGACCGCTTAGTAAGCGGGGTGTAACGTGTGATTGTAAAACGTGGCGATGTTTTTTTCGCGGATCTTTCCCCTGTGGTAGGCTCCGAACAAGGGGGCGTCCGACCAGTATTAGTGATTCAAAACGATATTGGCAATCGGTTCAGTCCTACGGTTATCGTAGCAGCGATAACGGCCCAGATTCAGAAGGCAAAGTTGCCGACGCATGTGGAAATTGATGCGAAAACCTATGGTTTTGATCGCGATTCTGTCATTTTGCTTGAGCAGATTCGGACCATAGACAAACAGCGTCTCACTGATAAAATTACACATTTGGACGAAGAAATGATGGAACGTGTGAATGAATCCCTGCAAATCAGTTTGGGATTAATCGATTTTTAACGGAGAGCCGTGAGTGGCTCTTTTTTTGTTAAAAATTTTTTGATCGATTCCACGTTTATTTGGGAAGTATTTCCTCAGTTTGCCGAAACGAAAATCGAAACCAATCCTATTCTTTTTAAGAGAATACGTTGTATACTTAATGTACTAGTTGGATGACAAAAAGTGACAACATTTTACGCCGCAGGAGACGGGAAGGAGCGCCTTACGAATATGGAGATGCCATACTGTATCCCAATTCTTACTGAACAGGATATTGTAACTGCCAGGCAAATGGGGCGAAAACTGGCGAAGGATTTGGGATATGGCATGATTTTTCAGTCCCGTATTGCAACTGCTATTTCAGAGCTGGCCCGTAACATCTTCCTGTACGCTGATAGTGGAAGCGTAAAAATTAATATCATTGAAAAAGAAGGAAAAGTAGGATTGGCGGTCGTTGCCGAGGATCAGGGACAAGGCATTCGAGATATCAAAAAAGCGATGGAAGACGGATACAGCACCTCGGGCGGGCTTGGCGCCGGACTGCCGGGAGTCAAGCGTTTGATGGATCAGTTTACGATTGAAAGTCAGGCAGGCAAAGGAACACGGGTTGAAATTGTGAAGTGGCGCGATTAGGACAGGAGGAGCAGCAATGCAGAAAGAAAACCTGCTGACTCAGTATCAGGAGATCTTGCAGGCGTACCTCCAGGAAGGCGGGGAAAACCAGCTTTATCTCGGGCAGCAGCTGAGCAAATGGTTGCTCGCGGGAAATGTGCCGCCGGAAGAGGTCATTGAGCTTCATTTGGGGGCATTGTCAAAAAAGACGGAGGTTTCTGAGGAGATTCGCGCGTCTTTTGAAATGCTGACGGAAATCATGATTGAGTACGGAAATGCGATACGGGAAAATCGAAGCTTGCGCTCGCGGCAAAAGCAGATGGAATCGGAATTCGAAATCGCCGTCGCGATGCAGCAGACGATGCTTCCTGATGAAGTGCCGGATTTCCCTGACCTCGATATCGGAGTTGTGCATGTTCCGGCTAATCAGGTAAGCGGAGATTATTATAATTTTGTGCAGCGCGAGGATCATGCGTTCAGCGTTGCGATTGCCGACATCGTCGGAAAAGGGATGCCTGCCGCCCTCTGTATGTCGATGATCAAATTTGCGATGGATTCGTTCGATGAATCCAGTGTCAAACCAGGGCGGATGCTCCATCATTTGAATCGGGTTGTCGAGCGGAATATTGATCCTAGCATGTTTGTCACTATGTTGTTCGGCAGATACGATACAATGCGCCACCGTTTTCGTTATGCGGTAGCGGGACATGAGCCAGGTTTTTTGTTTTGTGCACGAGATGAGAAGTTCACCGATTTGGAAGGAAAAGGGTTGGTCCTGGGCATGCTGCCGGAAACCTGTTTCAGCGAAAAGGAAGTGGCGCTGGAAAGTGGGGACATGCTTATTTTGATGACAGACGGGGTTGTGGAACGGAAGATCGGGACACGCTATTTCCAGCGTGAGGATCTACTCCCTTACCTACATGCTGAAATCGGTCTCTCCGCACAGGAGATGGCTGACCGAATTTATCGACGCTTGTTGCTCCTATCCAATTTCGAATTGCAGGATGACTATACGATGATCATCATACATCGGCTTTAAAGCTGCATTGTGGTAATACGCTTGCTAAGAGGGGGGATAGATATGAATTTGATGATTCGGGAGCAGGAAACCGAGCAAGGCGCAGTAATCTTGTTTTTGCAAGGAGAAGTGGATGCGTTTACAGCGCCGAGGGTAAGCGAGCGCTTGACGCCGATTATCCTAAGCAAACGTTATGCATCTGTAACGATTGACTTGGCCGAGGTTACCTACATGGATAGCACCGGAATCGGTGTTTTGATCGGAGCGTTGAAGGCATCCAAACAAAGCGGCTGCAGCATGCTGGTGCGTCGGATTCCATCGCGGATCGATCGGCTGTTTCAGATTACCGGCTTGAAGGATATTCTTACCATAGTGCCGTCAGAAGGAGGAGAGGAAACGAAATGAACATAAACGGTTCTGCCGATGTGATCGATTTAACGATTCCTGCCAGATTGGAGTACATAGGGGTCGCTCGTTTACTTGTATCAGGTGTTGCCAATCGCGCTGGCCTCACCTATGACGACATTGAGGATGTCAAACTGGCGGTCGCCGAGGCGTGCACGAATGCCGTCCAGCATGCCTATCTGGAACAGGAAGGCAGCATTCGCATCCAATGTCAGCTGTTTTGTGACCGTTTGCTGATCCAAGTCGCAGATGATGGGGTCAGCTTTGATATGGAGCGGGAAAAAATGAAAATGGGGCCGATTGATCGGGAGGCGAGTATCGAAACGATAACGGAAGGAGGGCTTGGGCTCTTTCTCATCCATTCTTTGATGGATGAAGTTGACGTGCGGAATGATCAAGGCATTGTGGTATCGATGGTGAAGTATGTGCAGCGAGACGGGGTGGCAGAAGATGTCGATGCATTCACAAGGACAGAGATTTAGCCGCGATGAAATATTCCGCTTGATCAAGAAATTCCAATGCGAGCCTACTGATGATGTTCAGAATAGCCTGGTAATTCAGTTTGGTGAAATGGTTCAGTCGCTTGCGAGTCGCTTTGCCAAAGGGAGAGAATCGGTGGAGGATCTCAGCCAGGTAGGGATGATCGGGCTGTTGGCAGCGCTAAGGCGATACGATGAATCGTACGGCCGTAATTTTGAAAGCTTTGCCGTGCCGACGATTGTCGGTGAAATCAAGCGATACATACGTGACAAGACATGGAGCGTTCATGTTCCTCGCAGAATCAAGGAGCTCAGCCCCCGCATCAAGAAAGCGGTGGATGCCCTGACGATCGAGCTGCAACGATCTCCGCAAATCAGTGACATCGCCAACTATTTGCAAGTGAGCGAGGAAGATGTGCTGGAAGCGATGGAGATGGGTCGAAGCTATCAGGCGCTTTCCATGGATAATGAAATTGATGCGGACCAGGAAGGCAGCTCGATGACGTTGCTCGATTTGGTGGGCAAGCCGGACGAAGGCTATCAGCGAGTAGAAAGGGAGCTCATGCTGAAAAAAGTGCTGCATGTGCTCAATGAAAGAGAAAAGGAAATCATTCAGCTCACCTTCTATCAAAACCTGAGCCAAAAACAGGCGGGTGATCTGCTTGGCATTTCGCAAATGCATGTGTCGCGCTTGCAACGGCGTGCTTTGATGAAGCTGCGTGAAGCGATGCGTATCGATAGCGGTGATCTCGTGGAACGATAACGAAAAGTCAACTCGAATGAGAGGAGCTCATGTCGAGTTTTTTGTTTTACCGACGCGTCGAAATGCGTTTGTGGTACAATATTACAGCTAATAAACTTACGGGAGGCAATGTGGCTGATGGAAATGAGCTTGATGATACATACGATTGCAAATGAGCTGCAAATCAAGCAAGGTCAAGTGGAGCAGACGATCGGATTGCTGGATGAGGGCAATACCGTTCCATTCATCGCACGCTACCGCAAGGAAATGACCGGACAGCTAGATGAGACGCAGATACGCGACATCGAAGAGCGCCTGCGCTACTTACGCAACCTCAGCGTGCGCAAGGAAGAGGTGCTGCGCCTAATCGAGGAGCAAGGTAAGCTGACGGACGAGCTGCGCGCCGCGATCACCCAATCGGCAAAGTTACAGGAGGTTGAGGATCTGTACCGCCCCTACCGACAAAAACGCCGCACGCGGGCGACTGTCGCCAAGGAAAAGGGGTTGGAGCCACTGGCCAACTATTTGATGAGCCTGCCGCGTGATGGTGATCTGTTGACTGAAGCTGCGCGTTACATCAATCCGGAAAAAGAAGTCGAAACGGCCGAACAAGCCATCAACGGAGCGTGTGACATCATCGCCGAACAAATTTCCGACGATGCCGACATCCGCAAATGGATTCGGGAAACAACCTATCAAAAAGGCGTCCTCACCACCGAGCAAAAGGAAGCGGAGGAGGATGGCAAAAACGTCTACCAAATGTATTACGCTTATACCGAGCCGGTAAAAAAAGTTGTGCCACACCGCGTTTTGGCGATCAATCGTGGTGAAAATGAAGGGATTCTCAAAGTGACAATCGATGCTCCTGTAGAGGAGATCCGGAGCTTCATCCAGCGCAGGCTAATCAAAAAGCCGACAGTGGCTAAAGAACTGCTGGAGTCTACCATCGATGATGCGTACAAGCGCCTGATCGCCCCATCCATCGAAAGGGAAGTGCGTGCCCAGCTTTCGGAAGCTGGAGAGGAGAGAGCCATTCATATTTTTGCGGAAAATCTGCGCAACTTGCTGCTGCAGCCGCCTGTGAAAGGAAAGGTCGTGCTCGGCGTTGACCCTGCGTACCGGACAGGCTGCAAGCTCGCGGTCGTGGATGACACGGGGAAATTGCTGGAGGTTGCCGTCGTCTATCCGACTCCACCGATGAACAAGGTGGAAGAGGCGCGGAAGAAAGTAAAAGCGCTGATCGACAAGTATAGCGTCGAGCTGGTCACGGTCGGAAACGGCACGGCATCTCGGGAAACCGAGCAGTTCATCGCCGATACGTTGAAGGAAATCGACCGCAAGATTTTTTATATCATCGTCAACGAAGCCGGCGCATCGGTTTACTCCGCCTCGCCGCTGGCAAAGGAAGAGTTTCCTGAGCTGGACGTGGCTGAGCGGAGTGCCGTCTCGATTGCCCGTCGCATTCAAGACCCTCTCGCGGAGTTGGTGAAGATCGATCCGAAATCGGTCGGGGTGGGGCAATACCAGCATGACGTCTCGCAATCCCGCTTGGCCGAGAGCTTGCAATTTGTCGTAGAATCGGCGGTAAACCATGTCGGCGTTGATGTGAACACCGCTTCTCCCTCGCTGTTGCAGTACGTGTCCGGCGTCAGCAAACAGGTGGCCAGCAATATCGTTAAGTTTCGTGAAGAAAACGGACGGATCAATCAGCGCGCCCAGCTGAAAAAAGTGCCGCGACTCGGAGCCAAAACGTTCGAGCAGTGCATCGGCTTTTTACGCGTGATGGATGGCGCGAATCCGCTGGACAAAACGCCAATCCACCCGGAATCGTATGATGCCACGTATCAACTGCTTAAGGCGCTCGGCATCGAACCTGAGCAGCTGGGAAGCGACGAGTGCCGTGAGCGTTTGCTTGGCGTCGACCTCAAACGCATGGCCGAGCAGCTAGCAATCGGTGAGCCGACGCTGAAAGATATCGTGGACAGCCTGCTTCGCCCGGGTCGTGACCCGCGCGATGAGCTGCCTAAACCTCTTTTGCACCAGGATGTTTTGAAGCTGACTGATTTGGTCAAAGGCATGAAGCTGCAGGGTACCGTACGCAATGTGGTCGATTTCGGCGCATTTATCGACATCGGTCTAAAAAACGACGGGCTCGCCCATATTTCGCAGCTGAAAAAAGGATTTGTCAAACATCCACTGGATGTGGTGGCGGTTGGGGATATTGTCGATGTGTGGGTGTTGGACATTGACGAAAAACGACAGCGTGTCGGATTGACGCTGATCGGACCAGCGTAAGCAGCAAACGCGGTTTTTCCATGCAATGAAAATGAACATGAAAAAGCGACCGTCCTATTGCTGAGAACGGTCGCCGTGTTTTTCAAGATACAGGAACCAACAACTGTTTAATAAACGGATTTGCCTCACGTCTTTCCCGAAAAAGGCCCGTTGCAGTTGCCTACGCATCCATTGTGGCATGAAGGCACCTCCTGCTGTATCGTAAGCTACCAGCAGTGTATGCGAATGCCACAATGGCGGTTACCCTGTCGTACTATTCTTCTTCACGCAAAAACTCCAGTTGGGCTTGCAGGGCGCGGATCTCCGTCAACAGGGAGATGAGCGGGTAATTTTCTTCCTTGAGCTTGGCGAAGCGCTGCTCCAGATCAGTCACATATTCGAGACCTTCTTCGATGCGACAGGTGGGGGATACTACTTCCAGCTGGCTCATCTCGGCCAGAACGACAGGCAGAGCAGGGCGATCAGCGATTGTCAGTTTGTCGACTTCTTTGTGCAACCGTTTCAACAAAGCGACCAATTGATACATGTATGATTCAGGCAGGGCGACAAAACGCAGCGTATCCTGTTCATTCAGCAATAAATAGCGCATAAGGGCCTCCATTTTTTCGACAGTGATTCATCGACAAGTGTAGCGTATTCCCTAGCCGGAATTCAAGGGAAATTAAGAAAATGCAGCAGGGGGGAGAATGTGACCGATCAGGAGTTGCAACAGTTGACGCAGGAAATCTCGCTGCAGTTTTTTGGGGTGCCGTTCCGCCATCAGGCACGGTTCAACAGTCGGCTACGGACGACCGGAGGCAGGTATTTGCTCCGATCACACGATATCGAGCTCAATCCCAAGCATTTGGAAGAGCATGGGGAGGAGGAGCTGCTGGGCATTCTAAAGCATGAGCTGTGCCACTATCACCTTCATCTGCAGAAAAAAGGCTACAAGCACGCTGACCCGGAGTTCAAGGCATTGCTCCAGCGGGTGGGAGGCAGCAGGTATTGCCAGCACGTCGGAGGTAAGCCTGAAGCTCGACCGTTCCTTTATGAGCTGAAATGCAAGGACTGCGGGATGAGCTATAAGCGGAAGCGGAAAATGGACCCGGCGCGCTATGTATGCGGACGCTGCAAAGGAAAACTTACATTGTTGGAGCTGAAATAGCCAAAAAATGTTTTAGGGCGGTAAAGCGACGGGGTTCCTTGCGATAGGGGAACGGCACGGGTATAATGGTTGAAAACAAGGACAAAGTGAGGCGGTTACGGTGGCAAACGATGAATTCTCCTACATCCGTCAGTGGACCGGACGATCTGCCGGTCAGGCAGGAGACGGTTTGGTGGTGGGGATCGGGGATGATGCTGCCGTTTTTTCCGTGTCTTCAGATAAAGAAGTGATTGCTTGCTGTGATGCGATGGTAGAGACGGTGCATTTTTTGCGGGAAACGATGCACCACACCGATGTCGGGTACAAATCGTTCATCAGCAACATCAGCGATATCGCAGCGATGGGCGGTGTTCCCCGTTTCGCAATGGTGACGATTGCCAAGCCCGCTGCCTGGACACCAGAGGAATGCAGCCAGATTTACGACGGCATGTATGAGGCATGTAGGGAATATGGGGTTCGGATCATCGGCGGGGATACCGTTTCGGCTCCGGACGCCCTTCATTTGTCGGTGACGATGCTTGGCGAAGTGGAAAGAGGCATGGCGCTTCTGCGTTCGGCGGCAAAACCCGGCGACGCCGTGTTTGTGACGGGTACAGTGGGAGGAGCCGCTGCAGGATTGGATCTGCTGTTCAAAGTAAAAGAACATGGCACGCCTATGCAGTACGATCCGTACTGGGAGCCGTTGGTCCGTCTGCATCAACGACCGAGCGCGCAGGTGATGGCTGGCAGGCTTTTGCAGCAGGCGTCGGGGATCGGCGCGCTGAACGATGTGAGCGACGGACTCGCTTCCGAGCTGTGGGAAATCGCGGAAGCAAGCGGTGTGGCCATCTCTGTGGAGCGGGACATGCTCCCGATTGCCGGACTTGTACGAGAGTATGCCGAGACGGTCGGCAAGGATGCGGTTGACTGGGCTTTATACGGGGGCGAGGACTACCAGCTGGTGGGGACTGTGCAGGGAACAAAGGCGGAGATTCTGGCGCAAATGTTCGCCCGGCAAGGATTGTCCTTTTCGCTCATCGGAAAAATAGAGGCGGGATCGCCGCAAGTGTTTTTGCAAGCACCGGATGGCAGCAGCAAGCGATTGAACAAAGACGGCTACAATCATTTTCGGTGAAAGGCCGCGGGGAACCGGCAAGGAGGGTGCGAATGGAAAAGACGTACAAATGGCGGCTGGACAATGCGGGAAAGACGCGTGATTTCGCGGCAGCGCTTGCCGCGATGCTTGCGCCAGGCGATTTTTTGTCGTTGGAAGGCGATTTGGGCGCTGGCAAAACAACTTTTACCCAAGGACTTGCCCAAGGGTTGGGGATCAAAGGCGCAGTCAATAGTCCGACCTTCACGATCATGAAAGAGTACGCTGGCCGGCTGCCACTCTACCATTTTGATGTGTACCGCGTGGGCGAGGACATCGAGTCGGTTGGCGCGGATGAATACTTTTATGGCGACGGTGTTTGCGTGGTGGAATGGGCCTCGCTGATCGAAGCGTGGTTGCCTCAGGACCGCCTGACGATCATGCTTGGCAGAGGCGATGAAAATGATGTTCGGTTCATAGCGCTGTCCCCGCAAGGGAAGCGCTATGTCGAATTGTGCGAGGAGTTTGAGCGTAATGCGGGTTTTGGCGATCGACACGTCTAATTTGGTATTAAGTGTGGCAATTGTCGAAGAAGCGCGCGTTTTGGGCGAGCTGACAACCAATTTAAACAAAAACCACTCAGTGACGCTTATGGATAGCGTTTCTTATTTGATGGGGCAATTGGGGATCAAGCCAAAAGATCTTTCTGGCATTGCGGTTGCCAAAGGACCTGGTTCTTACACCGGTGTGCGCATCGGAGTGGCGACGGCCAAAAGCATGGCTTGGTCTCTGGGGATTCCGGTCATCGGGATTTCTAGCCTGCAGACGCTGGCTTGCAATGCAGCTGGGTTTGAAGGAGGCATTGTGCCGCTGTTTGACGCCCGGCGCGGCCAGGTTTATTCCGGCTTGTTCCGGACCGGTCAGCGCGCCTCAGTGGAGATGGAGCTCACGGAGCGGATCATTTTGCTGAAAGAGTGGCTCCCGATCGTTTCACAGCAAGTTGGGGAAAAGCCGCTGCTATTTCTCGGCGACGATACGGCGATGCATCGGGAGACGATTGTGGAGATCGTGGGCAGTCAGGCGCAATTTGCTTCTGCAGCCGACAATTTGCCGAGGGCTTCGCACATCGGTATGGTAGCGTTGCCGCTGTTGGCTGACGCGGGATCGCCGCATGAGCTGATGCCGGAATATTTGCAGGTGGCTGAGGCGGAAGCCAAGTGGCTTGCGGCGAATAAACAATAAAACATTCATAAAAAGAGGGAATCTCATGGCGGAAAAGGATTGGCTCACTTTTCGCTTCATGACGTTGGATGACGTTGAAGCAGTAGGGGAGCTGGAAAGGTTGGCATTTCCGCTGCCTTGGCCAGTCGATGCGTTTGTCAATGAACTGACGATCAATCAAAATGCGAAATATTTGCTGGCCATCGCAGATGAGAAAGTGGTGGCATACTGCGGCGTCTGGGTGATCCTCGACGAGGCGCATATTACCAACATCGCGGTCCATCCGGATTACCGTGGGCGCAAGATCGGCGAGCGGCTCATGCGTCAGATGATGGGACTGGCCCGTCTGTTCGGCGCGGAACGGATGACGCTGGAGGTGCGTCCGTCCAATACGACGGCGCGCAATCTGTACGGCAAACTCGGCTTCATCGCTGCCGGGGTAAGAAAAGGCTATTATTCCGATAATAATGAAGATGCCATTATCATGTGGGTGGAATTGAATGAAGATGAACAGGAATGAATCGGATCGTCCGGTATACATTTTGGGTATCGAGACGAGCTGTGACGAAACATCGGCGGCAGTCGTGCAGGATGGGCGGATTGTGCTATCCAACATCATCGCGTCGCAAGCTGACATTCATAAACGGTTTGGCGGTGTAGTGCCAGAGGTAGCATCTCGTCGTCATGTGGAAAACATTACGCTCACCATTGAGGAAGCGCTGCAGGTGGCGGGGAAAACGCTGGACGATATCGACGCGATAGCCGTCACATGCGGCCCGGGATTGGTGGGGGCGCTGCTGGTCGGTGTGGCGGCGGCCAAAGCGATCGCCTTTGCACGGGAGATTCCGCTGATCGGGGTACACCATATCGCCGGCCACATTTATGCAAACCGGCTTGTGGAGGAAATGCAATTTCCGCTGCTCGCGCTGGTGGTTTCGGGTGGGCATACGGAGCTTGTGCTGATGAAGGAGCACAACCATTTCCGCATTCTCGGGGAAACTCGCGACGATGCTGCCGGAGAGGCATACGACAAGGTGGCGCGAGCGCTTTCCTTGCCATATCCGGGAGGGCCGCATATCGACCGGATGGCGGCGGAAGGCAATCCGTCTGTTCCGCTGCCTCGTGCATGGTTGGAGCCGGACTCGTATGATTTCAGCTTCAGCGGTCTTAAATCGGCGGTTTTGAACACATTGCACAATGCTGCACAACGGGGCGAAACGATCGATCCGGTCGATTTGGCAGCAAGCTTTCAGTCGTCGGTTGTGGAAGTGCTTGTGGAAAAAACCATTCGCGCCGCCAAAGAATTCGATGTGAAACAGGTGGTGCTGGCCGGTGGCGTCGCTGCGAATAAAGGGCTGCGCATGGCGCTGCAGCATCGATGCGAAAAGGCGAATGTTCCACTGGTCATTCCGCCGTTTGTGCTTTGCACGGATAATGCGGCCATGATCGCTGCTGCGGGATTCGTCTCGTATCAGCAACGAAAATTTGCTTCACTTGATCTGAATGGAACGCCAAATTTACCTCTGGAAACCTCTGCTGAGTAAAACTCGGCAGAGGTTTTTTTGTCGAGTGGCTCCACCAATGGTTAGGTGGAGTCGCGTTTTTCACATTATCCACAGGTTTTGTGGAGACTGACAGATTGCCCAAATGATTTGTTGTGAATAATGGTGATAAAGCTTGAAATAGGCTTGTTAAAGATAGTGAAATATTGTGTGGGCAGCTGTGATTTTTGTGGATAAACATGTTGATAAACCATCCGTAATCCACAGGTCATCATACAGTTATCAACAGGAGGCACCATGAGTTATAAACAAATTGTGCAAATAATGTGGATATTATTGCTGCTTATCCCCATGTTTGTTCAAGCGGATAGCGGATTGGCGGTAGCTTCAGACACAAGGCAAGCGGTTGTCGTTTTTATCGACGGGCTCTCGTTTGCGGATGTGGACAAGTTGAGAAATCATCCACAGATTGAAGCGGCGCTTTCTTACACAGCATTTGGAGCGATGAGCATCCGTACGCCGGGAGCCCGGACGGCGGAAAATGCGTATTTGCTGATGGGGAGCGGCACGCAGGCAATATATACTGCTGCGAGCGGTACCGCTTATTCTCCTGAAGAGCTGCTTTCAAACGGCGAACAAGCAGGGGAACGGATGAAGCAGGTAGGGCGTTTGGACGGAGGAGGGGCGGAAACCGCAGCTGTTTTGTTTCCGGGAATCCAGCGTCTGCTGAATGACAATCGGGATCGCCCTTTCACGGAACGGATCGGATTGCTCGGGAGCACTTTGAAAGAACACGGCATGCGCGTGACGCTGCTAGGAAACAACGATTATGGTACCGTTCGGCAGAGGCCGGCGGCGCTCTTCGCGATGGACAGGGAAGGTAGGATCGCAGATGGGGATGTCACAGCGGGAACGCTCATGCAGGCTCCCACGTACCCTTACGGCGTGAGAACTGATTATGAAAAGCTGGCCAGGAGAGCGGCTATGCAGCAAGGTAGCGGCATTACCGTCATAGAGCTCGGTGACCTTGCCCGTCTCTACAGGCTACAGCCGATGATGAGCCCGGAACGGTTCGAACGACAATACCAAGCGGTGATATCCGATCTGGGACGATTTCTCGCCCAGCTCACCGCTGACCAACAGGCGAAAAAACAAATGGTCATGGTCGCTTCCTCTGGTGTCAATCCTGCGGCACAAAAGGAGAAATCGCTTTTGCTGCCGATTCTGGTCTGGCAGGAAAACCGAAGCGGCTCACTTTTTTCTTATACAACACGACAAGACGGGTTGGTGAGCGGTCTTGACGTGATGCCAACGCTGCTCTCATGGCTTGATCTGCCGATCCCCGCTGAAGCGACAGGTCATGTCATTCGGGCCAAGGCTGCGGATGGGCTATCGATGGATGAAATGTTTGCGAGAGTGAATTGGATCGACCACGTGTACCGGTACCGTTCCACCGTTCTTTCCGGCTATGTGATCATGCAGATCGTCGCGCTTGTTGCCGGACTTGCGATCTGGCTTTGGCAGCGCAGAATGGGGGTGTCGATCGCAGAGGGCGTGAAGCGTCCCGTGCGAATTGTGCTGTTTTCCCTTTTGTTTTATCCGGGGCTGTTGCTCCTGGAACCTTTGCTTCCTTGGCGGTTACCGCCTGTCGTGATCCTTGCCTTGCTGTTCTTCGTTACGATGATTATCGCGACTGGGCTGGAAGGGCGTGGGTTTGTCCCGGCGCTGATGATGACGGGTGGACTTACGGCTGCCGGCATATTGGTGGACGGGTTCATGGGCGGACACATTATCAGCCGCTCTTATCTTGGCTACGACCCGGTTATCGGCGCGCGCTTTTACGGATTGGGAAACGAATTGGAAGGCGTGCTGATCGGTGCCAGCATCCTTTTTGCAGCTGCAGTCTACGAAAGGGGTGGCAGGCGGTGGGGGTGGATATGTGATTTTGCAGCCATCCTTGTTTTCGGGGTAGTGCTCATCTATATGGCTTTGCCATCATTGGGGGCAAATGCAGGTGGGTTCTTGGCGGGGGCGATCGGATTCGGAATGGCGATGCTGCGATTCCGCCAAGTGACCATAAAAAAGCGAGAACTCCTGCTCTTTGCAGGAATTCTCGCTGGTGGAATCGGTATTTTGATTGTAGCCAACCTTTGGTCCGCCGAACCGCTCACACATGTGGGCAAGGTTGCCAAGCAAATCATGGCGGGCGATTGGGCAGCGATCGCACAGATCGTGGAACGGAAATTGGCGATGAATGTGAGGTTGATCCGCGTCTCGCTTTGGAGCAAAGGTTTTTTTGTCTCGTTGATCGCTCTCGGAGTACTGACATTTTGGTCAGGCCGCTTCATGCAGCACCTCGCCCGAAAATGGCCGTTTCTCATCGGCGGGTTCCGCGGTATTGTGGCAGGTTCTCTCGCCGGATTGATTTTGAACGATTCGGGGATCATCTCTGCCGCCACATCGATCATTTTCTTTGCCATCCCGGCGTTGTATGCGGCGCTTGATGATCGTGCCCTTTCGGCTGACCGGTCAGCGTAGCTTGCGGGACGGATCGACTACGCGATCCTGTTATTCGGACAGCTCCTGCCACTCCTCGTACAGCGACTCGATTTGCGTTTTTGCCTGCTGAATCTGATCGTTGCGCTGCTGGGCCTGCACATGGTCGCTGTATACTTCCGGAAGACAGAGCTCACTCTCCAGGCGGGCGATCGTTTCCTCACATTGCATGATCGTAGCTTCAATTTCTTCCAACCGTTTTTGGCGCTGCCGCTCGCGGCGTTTGGCATCCTTATCCTGCTCGTAGCTGCTTTTTTCCACAGGCTCGGAGGAAGTGCCGCGTTTTGCAGCATTGGCTGCAGCTTGCTCAGCAGCCATTTCCGCCAGTTCCTGCTTTTTCTCGACAAAGTAATCGTAATTTCCGAGGTAGCTCGTGACGCCCTCAGGTGACAGTTCGAGCACGCGCGTCGCGATCTTGTTCAGAAAGTAGCGGTCATGCGAAACGAACAGGATGGTGCCAGGGTAATCATACAAAGCGTTTTCCAGCACTTCCTTGCTGAGGATATCCAGATGGTTGGTCGGCTCGTCGAAAATGAGGAAATTGGCTTGCTTCAAGAGGAGCTTGGCCAAGGAAACCCGCGCCCGTTCGCCACCGGACAGCTCGCCGATCCGCTTTTGCACGTCGTCTCCGGAAAATAGGAAGTTGCCGAGCAAGGTGCGCACATCTTTCTCCGGCATGAGCGGATAATCATCCCAAATTTCAGCAAGAATCGTTTTGCTTGTATTGAGGTGCCGCTGCTCCTGATCGTAATAGCCAATCATCACATTGCTGCCCATTTGGAACGTGCCTGCATGCTGATGTAATTGGCCGACGATCGTTTTGAGCAGCGTCGATTTGCCGATCCCGTTCGGCCCGACCAATGCCACTCGCTCTTCTCGCTCGATTTCGAAGCTGAGATTACGGGAGAGGACGGCGTCCGGATAGCCGATGGACAAACTGGACGCTTTCATCACCACATGTCCGCTCATTTTGGAGATATCAAAAGAAAAGTTAGCCGATTTGTTATGCGCGATCGGCTTATCCATCCGGTCCATTTTTTCCAGCGTTTTGCGTCTGCTCTGCGCCCGTTTGGTAGTGGAGGCGCGCGCGAGGTTGCGAGCGATGAAATCTTCGAGCTTGGCGATTTCCTCCTGCTGCTTATCGAATTTTTTCAGCTCCTGCTCCAGCGATGCGGCCTTCAGGTCGAGAAAGCGGGAGTAGTTTCCGACATAGCGGGTCGCTCGGGTGCGCTCGATCTCATACACCACATTGACCAGCTTGTCGAGGAAATAGCGGTCATGAGAGACGATCAGGACTGCTCCCTTGTAATTTTGCAAATAGCCTTCAAGCCAGGTGAGGGTCTCAATATCCAAATGGTTCGTCGGCTCGTCTAACAGCAGAAGGTCTGGCGATTGGAGCAAGAGCTTGGCCAATGCGAGGCGGGTCTTTTGTCCACCGCTGAGCGTCTTGATCGGAGACTGATAGTCCATTTCGGCAAAACGCAGGCCGTGCAGCACGCCGCGGATCGAAGCCTCGTAGCTGTAGCCGCCGCGTTCCTTGAACGCCTCGGATCGTCGGGAGTAATTCTCCAGTATTTGCTGGTAGCGCCGCTCGTCAGCGAGGACAGCCGAATCGCCCATCATGGCTTCCAGCTTGCGCAATTCCGCTTCTTCCTTTTGAAGATCGGTAAAGACTGTGAGCATCTCCGCCCAGATCGAGTTTTCCGATTCCAACCCCGTGTTTTGCGCCAAATACCCCATCGTCACTTCCTTGGGGATGCGAACCGCGCCGCTGTCATAGCTGAGCTGTCCGGCGAGGATTTTCATCAAGGTGGATTTGCCCGCGCCATTGACACCGACTAAACCGACGCGTTCTCCTGTTTGTATTTGAAGGGAAATATCTTGTAAAATAACATCGATACCATAAGCTTTTTGGATGCGTTCTGCTTGTAATAAAATCATGATTTCACCTCAAGGTAATTCATTCTATCTAGTGTATCCCAATGAAGAGAGAGTGGACAAGGGGAGAGGAATTTCATATGGAGATGAAAGCACGGAAACAGGCTTTGCGAAAGCAGGTGCTTGCACAGCGCCAAACGTTGTCCGAGCAGGAGCGATGCGAGCGGTCGGCTAAGGCTGTACAGTTTCTGATGCAGTTTGAAGATTTGGCCGCCTGCAAAACCGTGATGGTATTTTATCCATTCCGTGACGAGATTGACACCCGACCGTTTTTAGCGCATGCGCAGAAACGGGGGCAGGAAGTCTGGCTGCCGTATACCGATATGGAGAATAAGCGGATCATACCTTATGTTTATACCGGGGAAGATTGCCTCAAGCTAGGAACGTATGGAATCTACGAGCCGGACATTGCCCGCTGTGAGCCCGCCGATGTGGCGAAGCTCGACGCTGTCGTACTGCCTGGCGTAGCTTTTGACCGTAGCGGTGGAAGGATGGGTTATGGTGCCGGTTATTACGATCGGTTTCTTGCCGGATTGCCTGGAGTTCCGCTCTTGATCGGTCTTTCGTTTGACGTGCAGGTAGTCGATGAAGTTCCGACAGAGCCCCATGATTTTCGCGTTCCGTACATTGCAACAGAATCTGGTATATCTGCTACATTTCCGCCACAGTTCGAACGCAGCTAGAGCGGACTGTTATAGTATAATGGAGTATTGACTGGAGGTATGAACATGTCCCAATGGAAAATCGGTGTCATTACCGCAAGTGATTCAATTGCCCGCGGAGAGCGGGAGGATGACCGCATCGAGTTGCTCAAGGTGTTAGTTCGCGAATGGTTAAAATGTGAAGTTGCCGTTCATCGCAAAGTTCCTGACAACATGGAAGAGCTGCAAGAAACGATGATAGAGCTGGTGGACCGTGAAAAGTGCGATTTGTTGATTGTCGCTGGCGGAACCGGTTTAAGCCCAAGGGATGTTACGCCTGAGGTGACCCAGTGGGTGATTGACCGTCCTATGCCTGGACTGGTTGAGGAAATGAGACGCGCAGGCATGCAGCAGTCAAGACGTGCCATGCTGACCCGCGCAGCTGCCGGAACTCGGGGCAATTCCTTGATCTTCAACCTGCCTGGACATCCGAAAGGCGTCAAAATCTGCTTTGAAGCGATTGCGGATATGCTCCCAGACGCACTTTACATTCTGCAAGGAACGGAAAAGGCGGATGAGGATTGGGGCGGATTGGGTTGGTAAACAAGCCTTCTTTTAAAGAGGTACCAGTCCGCGAAGCGGTTGGGCTCGTCCTACCGCATGACATGACTCAGATTTTGCCTGGCGAGTTTAAAGGGCGTTTGTTTAAAAAGGGGCATGTGATTACGGAAGACGATATTGAGCCCTTGCTGTCGATCGGCAAGGAGCACATCTACATACTGGACATGCCCGAAAACTGCTTGCACGAAAACGAGGCTGCCGAACGTATCGCGGCAGCTGTCGCAGGGCCGTCACTTACGAAGACAGAGCCTTATGAAGGGAAAATTAGCCTGAAGACGCCTGTTCTCGGTTTGACTAAAATCAATGAGGCGGCGATTCATGCCATCAACAGTCTGGAAGCGATTGCACTCGCGACGGTCGAAACCAATCAGGTGGTGCAGCCGGGAGGATCGGTGGCGGCTACGCGCATCATCCCGCTGATCATCGAGGAAGAGCGCATCGTGGAGCTGGAAAAACTGGCAGCGACATTCGCAGGTCCGATCGTCGATGTTATTCCGTTCCCAAAGCGGTGCATCGGTTTGGTCACGACTGGCAGCGAGGTGTTTGGCGGACGCATCGCTGACAAATTCGGTCCGGCAATCAAAGCGAAGGTGGAGGCGTTCGGTTCTGAAGTGGTCGAGCAGCGCTTTGCACCGGATGATAAGGCGTTGATCGAGCGGGAGATTCGTTATTTTGTTGATCAGCAGGTGGATCTCATTCTGGTGACCGGCGGCATGTCGGTTGACCCGGATGATCGTACACCAGGGGCGATCGCAGGTGCGGGGGCAGAAGTGGTCCGTTACGGGACGCCGATGCTTCCGGGGTCGATGCTGTTGGTTGGCTATATCGGGAATATCCCGATTTTAGGCTTGCCAGGCGCAGTCATGCACGAGCCGTTTACATCGTTCGATGTGTTTCTCCCGAGGATATTAGTCGGCGAACGCATCGTGGCGGAAGATATGACACGGCTAGGCTATGGCGGCTTGCGCAAATGTTAATAGAAGCACAAATTGAAAGGGGCGCTTTGAGATGAGTTCGATTGGGATTCCTGGATTAATTCTTATTTTGCTTTTGGCACTTGTACTGTTTGGCCCGAAAAAGCTCCCTGAATTGGGACGTGCCGTCGGAAACACCCTGAAAGAATTCAAAAATGCGACACGCGGCCTGACCAAGGACGAGGACGAGGAAGAAGAGCGTAAAAAAGTAGAAGCGGCTCCGGTTAACGCCCAAGAAAAAGATGCAATTGACCGTGAGAAGCTGGAGAAAGAGATTCGCGAAAGAATCGAACGCGAGCGTATGGAAGCGGAAATCCGTGAGAAACTGGAAAAAGAGCGACAGCAGGCGAAAGAGGAGCAGCAAAAAGCGCAATAACGTAAGGTGGGTGCTAGGATGAGTGTCGACCGTGATATGACGATGATTGAACACCTAACAGAGCTGCGCAGACGAATCATTTGGGTTCTTGCTGTGTTTGCGCTTGCCCTGATCGCAGGATTGTTTCTGGCGAATCCCGTGATCACGTATCTGAAAGAAAGCCCTTTGGCTGGAGGAGTTCCTCTTAAGTCGTTCCATCCTTCCGACGCTCTCCAGGTTTACATGCAGTTTGCTTTTGTTATCGGAATGATCGTGACGCTGCCGGTAGCCTTGTTTCATATCTGGCGGTTTGTCAGTCCTGGATTGCGCTTGCAGGAACGACGCATGACCCTCTATTTCATCCCTGTGGCATTCTTTCTGTTTATTGCAGGGCTCGCGTTTGGCTATTTCGTCGTTTTCCCGATGGTCATGCAGTTCATGGCAGGGATCACAAAAGGGATGGAAGCTGATCCGAACTATGGGATCGCCCAATATTTCAGCTTTTTGTTTAACATGGTTATCCCGTTTGGGGTGCTGTTCGAACTCCCGATCGTGGTGATGTTCCTCACGCGATTGCGGATTCTTAACCCGATGCGTCTGGCGAAAATGAGACGGATCGCGTACTTTGTGCTGGCGGTCATCGCCATCACGTTAACCCCGCCTGATTTTCTCAGCGACTTCATGGTGATGATCCCGCTCCTTATTTTGTATGAAGTGAGCATTTGGCTGTCCAAAGTCGTCTATCGTAAGCAGCTGAAGGAAGACGAGGAATGGGAACGTAATTATGACACAATGGAAGAAAACCCTCTCACGCCGTAAAAAGGCGGAGAGGGTTTTTCTTTTTCGGCAATACTAAGGGAAAAAAGGCGAAAGGTGGATTGCGATGCAGTTTTTTCTGGCGCTTTGTTTGCTGTTTTCCCCATTGGAGTCTGCGGCTGCTGAGCAGGTAGAGTTGTTCGATACAGAACAGGAGCGTGTGGTGCAGACGTTTACGAATTCGTCGGCATTTCAAGAGGAGGCGCTACATATTTTAGACAGTGTGACTGGGAGGGTGCTGGAGCTATCCCCATCACTGGAGCATGCGCTGATTGTGAAAATCCCACTCGCCCCACCGAAATCGCTTGTCGTACCTGCGGCGAAAATTGACGAAAAGGTTCTGTCGGTTTTTGTCATCATACCCAAGCAGCAAAACCGCAAGCCGTGGCTGATCGTACATACGAAAAAGGAAGAGACGCTATTGCTCGAATTCACCGCTGGGATCGCCCGGCTGCGCCAGTTGATCGGCAAGCCGTCATGACTCAGCGGGTAGCGGTTGTCGTCACGAAGTCTTGCGTATAGTAGTCGAGGTAGACACCTACACCTAGCTGACGAAACCCTTTTTCCAAAATGTTTTTCCGGTGGCCTGGGCTGTTCATCCAGTTTTCGTAGGCTTCAATCGCATCCGGAAATCCTGCTGCGATATTTTCGCCGGCCATTTTGTAGGTCACGCCTGCTTGTTTGAGCCGCTCAAAGGGGTCCAACCCGGTGATCGTCGAGACGTGGTCGAAATACTGGTTCATCTCCATGTCTTTGCTGTGCAGACGCGCGACGTTGGCGGCAGTATCAAGTGCAGTGAGGGCAGGGAGCTTGTTGCGGTAGCGGATGACGTTGGTCAGATCGAGGATTTGCCGCTCATGCGCACTGTTCACGTACTCTTGCTGCTTGATAGAAAGCCGTGGTGGGTCAAAGTTGGGAGCAGTTCCTTGATAGGTCCATTTTGTTTCGAAAAAACCGCCCCGCAAAAGCGCCAATCGGTCGATTAAACGCAGGGCGGTTACGTTTGCGTTGTTTTGCTTATCGAGGTAAAAAATGATCGGCGTTCCTTGGCTGATCACGAGCGGGCGATCTTTCGGCTGATTGGTAATTTGGACATTGGCTTGCTGGAAGGAAAAGGAGACTATGGGTTGAATTGAATATTTACGGGAAAGAGATTGATAGGTTGTGCCGATTCCTACGCCTTCAATCTGTGCGGTGGAAGCATTTGAATACAGATCAACCACTTTTCCGTCCATGATCCCAATCTGTAAATAGCGGCTGAGATCGCGGTTGTAAATCCACCACTCATATCCGAGCTGAGCGGGCTCCTTGCGAGCGGGTGCCCCAAGGGCGGTCAGTACCTCTTGTTGGCCCATGCCGAGAGAAATGCCATAAAGCGAAGGTTCATCCGTCTTGGGGGCGGGTGCCGCAGTTTGTTTAGCAGGCTTGCTTGTCTTGGCAGGTTCGGCTTGAAGCGGTGCCATCGCCGGGACCGCCGCAGGTTTAGCGGGTCGTTCGCCAAGCCATACTGTTGAGGTGGTAGGGTCGATTCCGACAGGCTTGTTCAATTTTTGGCCGACAAGCGAAAGTGGTACATATACAGTGCCCTGGTAAGTGATCGCCGACGGTTGAGAGGAGTTCGTGTTTCCGATTGGCTTACCGTCGATATACAAAGTGAGAGTGCGTTGCGTGACGTTGACTGGTGCTCGGTGACCGCCTGCGAAAATTTGCGAGATTGCCAGAGACAGTACAAGAAGCAGGGCGGCGACAATCCATTTGCGCAAAGGTATCCCTCCTAAACGTTGCATGTAAAACTAGCTTTGCTCTTAACTATATGAGGGAAAGAGGTTGCTAGAACCCGAAATATTTTTAGGGACAGGAACGGGTCGCTTTTGAAGCGAGCTGACAGGCTTTTTCCATTTTATGAAAATTGTAAAGATGGATTTCACACAAAAACTGCCGAAAACTACTTGCAATGTGAGAGTCGATTCATTATTATAGGTATTGGGTGTTAGCACTCCTCTCCGGTGAGTGCTAACAACGAAATACACATCTACATATTTTTGAGGAGGGTGTTTTTTGTGTTAAAGCCATTAGGTGACCGTGTGGTAATTGAAGCAATTTCCAAAGACGAAACAACCGCTAGCGGGATTGTTCTCCCAGACACAGCGAAGGAAAAACCACAAGAAGGCCGCGTTATCGCAGTCGGTTCCGGTCGCGTAGCTGACAACGGCGAGCGCATCGCATTGGAAGTGAAAGAGGGCGACAAAGTCATCTTCTCCAAATACGCAGGTACTGAAGTGAAAGTGGACAACAAAGAACTGTTGGTTCTGCGTGAATCCGACATTTTGGCAATCATTGGATAAACTAGCTTTATCCATTCGCAATGCGTCGATATAATCCAAACTATCCTTAGGAGGTTGAGCTTTCATGGCAAAACAAATTAAGTTCTCCGAAGAAGCACGCCGTTCTATGCTGCGCGGTGTTGAAACACTCGCAAGCGCGGTTAAAGTAACCCTCGGTCCAAAAGGCCGCAACGTAGTATTGGAGAAAAAATTCGGTTCCCCGTTGATCACGAATGACGGCGTAACCATCGCGAAAGAAATCGAGCTGGAAGACGCTTATGAAAACATGGGTGCTCAGCTGGTTAAAGAAGTAGCGACCAAAACAAACGATGTTGCTGGTGACGGTACTACCACTGCGACTGTTCTGGCTTATGCGATGATTCGCGAAGGTCTGAAAAACGTTACAGCTGGCGCTAACCCAATGGTTATTCGCCGTGGTATGGAAAAAGCAGTTCGCGCTGCTGTTGAAGAAATCAAATCCATCGCAAAACCTGTAGAAAGCAAATCTGCAATCGCACAAGTTGCGTCTATTTCTGCTGACGATCAAGAAGTAGGTAACCTGATCGCAGAAGCGATGGAAAAAGTGGGCAAAGACGGCGTTATCACTGTCGAAGAATCCAAAGGCTTCAGCACTGAGCTGGAAGTCGTTGAAGGTATGCAATTCGACCGTGGCTATGCTTCCCCATACATGATCACGGATACAGACAAAATGGAAGCTGTTTTGAACAATCCGTATATCCTGATCACTGACAAGAAAATCGGTAACATCCAAGAGATCCTCCCTGTCCTCGAGCAAGTGGTACAAAGCGGCAAACCGCTCTTGATCATTGCTGAAGACGTTGAAGGTGAAGCTTTGGCTACCTTGGTTGTGAACAAACTGCGCGGTACTTTCACAGCAGTTGCTGTTAAAGCACCTGGCTTTGGCGATCGCCGCAAAGCGATGCTGCAAGACATCGCGGTCTTGACCGGTGGTGAAGTGATTACGGAAGAATTGGGTCTCGACCTGAAAGCAACCAAAATCACTCAACTTGGCCGTGCAAGCAAAGTTGTTGTTACAAAAGAAAACACTACAATCGTTGAAGGTAGCGGCGAAAAGGCTGAAATCGATGGCCGTGTAGCTCAAATCCGTCAACAAATCGAAGATACAACTTCCGAATTCGATCGTGAAAAACTGCAAGAGCGTCTGGCTAAATTGGCTGGTGGCGTTGCGGTTGTTAAAGTTGGCGCTGCGACCGAAACTGAATTGAAAGAGAAAAAACTGCGCATCGAAGATGCTTTGAACTCTACTCGTGCAGCGGTTGAAGAAGGTATCGTACCTGGTGGTGGTACTACCCTGATCAACGCAGCTCATGCTGTTCAAGCAATCCAAGCTGAAGGCGACGAAGCTGTTGGTGTGTCCATCGTTCTGCGCGCTCTGGAAGAGCCAGTTCGTCAAATCGCAACCAATGCAGGTCTGGAAGGCTCTGTAATCGTAGATCGCCTGAAAAAAGAAGCTGTAGGTATCGGTTTCAATGCTGCTACCGAAGAGTATGTAAACATGCTCGAAGCAGGTATCGTTGACGCTGCGAAAGTAACTCGTTCCGCACTGTCCAACGCTGCTTCCGTAGCTGCAATGTTCTTGACTACCGAAGCGGTTGTTGCTGATAAACCAGAAGAAAACAAAGCTCCTGCAGGCATGCCTGACATGGGCGGAATGGGCATGATGTAATTCATGCTTACGGAAAGAGGCGAACCTTGTGTTCGTCTCTTTTTTTGTTTTGCTGATATACGTTATGTTAGAAATAAACAAGTTTTCTTGTGGTTAAAAAAATATTCGATTTCTGCTTGCGTTATGCAGAGTTGTTTGCTATTATAGTTTTTGTCGCTTCTGGGACAAGGATGATTTTGAAAAAACGAAATAAAAAAACCTTGACTCGAAACGGTGATGTATGATAAAGTTTAAAGGGTCGGCGCTGAAAAAGTGAACGACGCGAAATGAAAGAAATGCTCTTTGAAAACTGAA
>NZ_RHHQ01000049.1 GCF_003710825.1 Brevibacillus fluminis
ATCAGTGAAATTTTGTTGGGAAAAGCGTTGGGGAAGGCGTTCAACCTCCTTTTTGTGCTCTATGCAGTCTTCTCGATCTCATCCATTTGCCAAAGCTACATCAGGCTGGTCCAATCCGTTACGCTGACGGAAGAAACGATTGTGTTTCCGCTGCTGTGCCTGTTTGCCGTCATGGTGTATATCGCGACGGGCGGCATTAAGTCGGTCGCGCGTTTTTGCATACTTGCTTTTTTCTTCACGGCATGGATGATCGTTTATTTAAAGTGGGGATTTATCAAGGGTGAGATTTCGCATATCTTTCCTCTTGTGACGACAACCTTCCCAAAGCTGATCAAAGCGGTGGACAACTCCTATGCGACCATGTTTGGCTATGAGCTCCTTCTCGTGTTTTTCCCATATATCGTGAATCAGAGAAAAGCGTTGAAGCATGCATCGATAGGGCTATGGATCAATGTATTGATTTATGTCTTGGTAACGTTCGTCAGTGTGATGTACTTCTCGGAGTGGCAGCTAAGGCAGCTGATTTACCCGGTCCTAAATTTGTACAAAGCGGTGGAGCTAACATTCGTGGAACGGATTGAAAACTTTGGCATCACGTTGTGGGTGTTTCTGATCTTGTCGACGGCCGCTGCATATTTGTGGATGGCCAAGAAAGGGGTCGATTCCGTGCTATCGAAAAAGCGGACATGGCATTTGTTCCTGTGTGCAATTGTTTCGTATGCGATCATCATCGCGCTTACCTCAACAAAAATAGAGAGCGTCATCTATGACAAATGGAGCGTATTGGCTGGCTACGTGATGATTCTCTATCCCATCCTTCTGCTCGGGGTTCATGCCCTGCGCAGGAACCGTGTGCAGTCATGAAAAGAACATGGGTCATCATTCAGATCATCCTATGCGCAGCGCTTTTGGCCGGAGTGGGAGGATGCAGCAAGGAACATTACGAACGGCCGACGTTGGAAGATTTGGGCCTGATTTCCATCATTGGTTTTGATTATCTGGATGACAAGCACATGAAGATGTTTGCGGCCATTCCCCAATCAAGTCAATGGAAGAAAAACAAGACGCAAATTTTTAACGCGACGGCGAGCATTCCCCATCAGGCGCTGATGCGCTTGTCGTCTATGTCGGAGAAAACTGTGACGATGGCCCAAATGCGGGTCGTCCTGTTCAGTGAAGCGTTCGCACGGAAAAAAGGGCTGAAGGACACCATGATTTCGCTGTATCGGGACCCCTTGATCGGCGACAACGTCTTTATCGGCATCGTCGAAGGAACGGTGGAAGAATTGATGACCGCACGTTATAAAAACACGGAGGAGCTTGGCGTATTTTTGAATGATGTGATGCATCCGAGGCGTGAAACCTCTTTTCAGCCCCATTTGACGATCCATGACTTCATTTTCCATACAACAGCGGAAACGTCCGACCCGGTAGCCCCGTTTCTCAAACGGTCGGAAGGAAGCATTCAGATTGCGAGTGGCGCGGTTTTGAAACATGGAAAAATGGTAGACGTGTTAAAGCAGGAAGAAGGGAAATTGATCGTACCCCTCTTTGGGATCACCCGGCTTCCCAGCGTCGAGCTCAGCATTGCCGATGAAAAAGAACGGGATGGACGGGCTGAGGCGATTATCGATTACATCAGCACCAAATGCCG
>NZ_RHHQ01000050.1 GCF_003710825.1 Brevibacillus fluminis
GTCATGAACGCAGTCATTTTGACCTCGGTGCTTTCAGCCGGTAACTCCGGTATGTATGCCGCGACTCGTATGCTGTGGGTGATGGCCAAGGAAGGAAAAGCGCCAAAGTTTTTAACCAAAGTTAACAGCAGCGGCATTCCGGTCAATGCGCTGCTTGCGACGACGCTCATCGGGATGGCAGCCTTCCTCACGTCCCTGTTTGGAGACGGCA
>NZ_RHHQ01000051.1 GCF_003710825.1 Brevibacillus fluminis
GGTGTACTGGTCTCCTATATCGGTTTGCCGCTGTTCCTGTTATTATTGGTGGGATATAAAGTCGTCAAGAAGACAAAAGTCGTCTCGTTAAAGGAATGCAATTTTGACCAAGACGAATAGCGATGTGCGCATCGGCTTGGGGGAGAAAGGAATGTTGTCACAGATGAAACAGACCGATTCACAAACAGACGTCATCATTCGTTCGCTGCACACAGTGCCTGAGCTGGAAGAGGTGCGGCAGCTGGGAGCGCGCATATGGGGCGAAAACGACTCGATCCCGACGCATCAAACATTGACCGCCTGCAAAAACGGTGGACTTGTGCTGGGCGCATACATCGGGGAAGAGTTGGTTGGCTTCCAATACAGCTTTGCCGGCTATGACGGCGAGCGCGTGTACCTCTGTTCACACGAGCTGGGCATCGATGCGGCATACCGAAGCAAAAAGATCGGGGAGCGGCTCAAGCAGGCGCAGCGGGAAGAAGCGCTGAAGAAGGGATACAAACTGATTACGTGGACGTACGATCCGCTTGAGTCGGTCAACGGCTATCTCAACATCGCCAAGCTCGGCGGCGTTTGCTCACAAAATATCGTCAACTGCTATGGCGAGATGGAAGATTTGCTCAATAGCGGATTGCCGTCCGACCGCTTTTTGGTAGAGTGGTGGATCGCTGAAGTCAAGCCTGCGGCCCCGGCTGCTGTTTCAGTGGACGAGATGCATGCTGTACACGAGCGCTCGCTGCTCGCGTGGCGCCTCAACGAAGACGGCTTGCCTGTCCCACAGAAGCGGGATGATCAGCCGACACTCACTGGCGAGCCGTATTATGTGCCGATTCCGTCCGGCATCCAGCAGTTGAAGGAAAAGAATCACGAATTGGCTCTTGCTTGGCGCTTGCATA
>NZ_RHHQ01000052.1 GCF_003710825.1 Brevibacillus fluminis
TGAAGATCGGGAACAAAATGCCATTGACCCGTCCGATATACGATTCCTCGACCTTTTTCAGCATGATCGTGTTCAAGCCGATTGGAATGCAAGGGAAAAAGAACCCGTTAATGAACTGCATGACAAGCGTGAAAGCAAGATTTGTGGAAAAACCGATGCCGATCGAGGAAATTCCGCTTGCGAAAAGTCCGAGGGCAACCAGCTTTTGCGG
>NZ_RHHQ01000053.1 GCF_003710825.1 Brevibacillus fluminis
CGCCGACAAGCATCGCGACTCCGTTTGTCGCCAGAAGCCACTGCAACGAATCTTTCGGCAAACCCAGGCGCTCGACCACGATAAAGACTCCAAGCGGCTGGCACACGCCTACACCTAGTCCTGCCGCTCCATACACACCGCAGAGCGTACGCAAGAGCGGACTCGCCCACACATAGCGCAGACCCGCTTTCAGCTCCTGCCACACCGTCAAGCCCGAACGACTCGGTGCAGCCTGATCTTGTTCCGGCAAAAAGAAAAGGACGCCAGCCGACAGCAAAAAGGCTACGGCCATCACGCAAATCGATGTCGTAATGCCGAACTTTTGATACACGAACGCGCCCAGCATCGGGCCGATGATCATGAAAACAGCGGTAATCGTCTGAAGCATCGCCGTGCCTGCCTGAACTTGGTCAGATGGCACATGCTGCTTGAACAGCTTCAGCCCCGATGGCTGTGAAAACTGCGACAAAACCGCCGAGATCAGCGTCGCGAAAAAGATGGCTTTCCAGCTCGCGAACAAAAAGGCGAGCAAGACCGCAAAGACGGAGA
>NZ_RHHQ01000054.1 GCF_003710825.1 Brevibacillus fluminis
AATACCGGGCGGTTTGCCAGTTGGCATGTTATTCGGATGGTTTCTAATAAATGGTTTGGACATACTTTTTCGCTCCTTATTTTTTCTTAAGCAAATAAGGTGCAAAGCCCTTTATTAGAAACGAGTACGGTTGTGTTAAGGCGATTGTTAGAAACGAACGCGCCCCATGCAAAGTATCGCCTCTATGCCAGGCTTTGCATGA
>NZ_RHHQ01000055.1 GCF_003710825.1 Brevibacillus fluminis
CGGCAGCCGAATGCTGAGAAACTGGTTGAAGAAATAGACGATCCGCTCTGCCTCCCCAGCGAAAAAGCGGTAATGCGGCAGGAGCGAAACATCCTTCATCTCATGGAAAAACTGGAAGCGCTCTGCAGTCAGTTCCGCACGAAAGCTGCGGCTAACGACGATGTCGCCGCTTTTTTCTTCGCGCAAGCTCTCAGGCGTCGCGCCCAATCGCTTCAGGACTTCTCCGGCACGGCCACCCCATTTATCCAAAAGCTGCCGGTCGTTATACTCTACCTCAAATTGGGTCAGCTCCCCTTCGCAAACGGACAGCATCGCCATCAGCACTTTGCGCACGACCAGATTGGAGGGAGCAAAGCCGTTGTCATAAAAGTTGTATTGCAGGGTCACATGTCCGTCGTCATGCAAGGTGCGGTAAAACAAAATTCCGATCATCGCAAAAGCTTCCCCCTGTTAGCGGCCATGAATCGCATCGAGTGCAGCGTGGTCAAGCTTGCGCACTGCGGCGAACAACAAGCGCTTCGCTGCTTGATAGTCGTCTTCGTGAATAATCGCCGCATGGCTGTGGATA
>NZ_RHHQ01000056.1 GCF_003710825.1 Brevibacillus fluminis
CGATCAGCGTCGGGTCCATGATGCGCAGCAGCAAGCCATCCCCTAGCTTGCCCATGCCATCATTGGAGCCAGGTACATCGCTGGCCGGGCTCGCATCGAGTGCGAGGAAAATGTCTGGGTCCGACAGATGTGCAGACGTCTTGGCGCCGCGTCCGCCTGACAGCTCCTCCTGCACGGTTGCACCGCAATAAATCGTGTTCGGATGATTGCCGTTCTCATGCAGCTCTTTCATCAGCTCGATCGCCAGGCTGCAGCCATAGCGATTGTCCCATGCCTTGGCCATCAGCTTCTTTTCGTTGGCAAGCACGGTGAACGGGCAAACCGGCACAATCGGCTGCCCCAGGCGAACACCCAGCTTCTCCACCTCTTCTTTGGAGTCGGCTCCGATATCGATGAACATGTTTTTGATCTCCATAGGTCTGCTGCGCAGCTCGTCAGGCAGCGTGTGCGGTGGAATCGATCCGATTATCCCTTCGATCGGTCCTTTTTCCGTTATGATCTGCACGCGTTGCGCCAGCAAAACTTGCCCCCACCAGCCGCCGAGCGTCTGGAACGAAATAAAGCCCTTGTCGGAAATCCGCGTAACCATAAAGCCGACTTCATCCATATGACCCGCCACCAAAATACGTGGGCCGTTCTCATCGCCGCGCTTCACGCCAAAAATGCTGCCCAAATTATCCGTCACAATTTCATCAGTATAGGAGGAAAGATACTCCCGCATGATTTTGCGCACAGGCCCTTCAAATCCGGGAGCGCCCGGCGCCTCCGTCAACCTTTTCCATAATTCCATTTGAAATGGATCTGCCATGCTCAGTTCCTCCTTCGTGTCTATGTACATGCCATTCATTTCGCAACCCAGCAAAATTTTTTTACTCCATTTCATTATCAATGAGAGTGTCGCGGATTTCAACCGTCCCTGCCTTTGCTATCTGCGATACGAGTGAATTGCTTGATTCCACTTGCTTTTCCCAACTGGATGCAGCAATATGTTATCTGTATCCGGAGCGCCC
>NZ_RHHQ01000057.1 GCF_003710825.1 Brevibacillus fluminis
GACAAAAAGGAATGAAGCACATGACATATGATGTACTGGTGATTGGCGGCGGTCCTGCCGGCTTGATGGCGGCCAACGCCGCTTCCGCGCAAGGCGCCCGCGTCTGCCTTGTGGAAAAAGGAAATAAGCTCGGACGCAAGCTGATCATTTCTGGCGGCGGCCGCTGCAATGTGACCAACGCCAAGGAGCTGCCCGAGCTGATCAAACAAATGCCGGGGAACGGCCGCTTTCTACACAGCGCCTTCGCCCAGTTCAACAATCAGGATATTGTCCGTTTTTTTGAGGAGCTCGGCGTCGCGCTGAAAGAAGAAGACCGCGGCCGCATGTTTCCTGTAACGGACAAGGCGATTACGGTGGCACAAGCTTTGATCGATGTCTTGAAACGGCAAGGGGTCGAGATTCGACTGCAAGCGCCGGTCCGCCAGCTTATCGTGGAAGATGGGGTATGCCGGGGTGCCGTTTTGCAAACAGGCGAAACCATTTCAGCTGCAAGCGTCATCGTCGCGGTCGGCGGCTGCTCCGTTCCGCAAACCGGTTCGACCGGTGACGGCTATCGTTGGGCTGAAGCGGCGG
>NZ_RHHQ01000006.1 GCF_003710825.1 Brevibacillus fluminis
GGCAGCGAACAATGCAGCAACGCCAGGAACATTAACGGAAGCGGGCGCCAACGACGGACGCTTAACGTCCTGAGTTATTACGGTAACTGCTACGAACGGTACATTTGCAGCGGATATAGCGAAAAGTGACGTGACAGTAACGGGCTTGCCAAGTGGAATGGATTACACAGTAACTTACGTGGATGCAACCCACATTACAGTAACCTTAACAGGTCAAGCTACGGATCATGAAAATGCTGATGATACCAATGTGAGCGTTACGGTTGCGCAAGCTAAAGTAGCTGGAGCAACGGCAAATGTAAGCACAGGAAACGTAGCAATTGACTTCAATGATTAATAAAAAATAAGTGGGCAAGTGATTTTTTCGAAAGATTACCATTTCGATTGTTTCAAACTGTCGAGAAACCCTAAGAGAAACCTCAGGAATCTTTGGGGTTTCTTTTTCTGTTTTTAATTGTCCCCAAAACGTTTTCAAACAGTAAAAACGGATCTGTTCGAGCTGACACAATTAATTTAACTATCAAACCTGCACTTGAACATCATCTTGTTATCAACTATTGATGCAATAGGGATGTTTTAATTGATTGGATTGTAAGGAGAAACCTTATAGAAGAAATAGAACAAAGAAGTTGAGGGGATAACCGAGTTCCCCCTTGACTTCCCCCCACGAAACCCCACAAAATAAAACCAATACCCTTCACCCAATAAACCTTTCACCCACCACCAAAACCATGTTTACCCCCCAAAAAAACAGGGAACCAAATCCCCAACCAACGAAAGCAGAGTAACAGAGAAAAAACAGAGAAAAAACAGAGAAAAAACCAAACCAAGGGAGCCACTTCAACAAATGCAAACGCACATGAAAAAATCAAAATCTTCACTCTCCATCAAAATCATCACCACAACCGCCATCCTATTCCTAATCGCATTTCTCATCAACGGCATCCTTTCCTACTGGCTCAACGGAGCAGCCATCGAGGATACCATTGGCAGCTACGGCGCACAGCTTGCCAGTAACGTAGCAAAAGGCGTAGACGCAGACGCCTACCAGCAGTTCCTGCAATCGCGCACCCAGGACGACAACTACTGGAAGGTGCGTGACCAATTCAGCACCTACCGGGAAAAAATCGGCGCCAAATACATATACACGGTCGGGCTGACCAACGATCGCCAAGTCGAGATCCTGATCGACGGAGCGGCGAAAAACGATGACACTGCGTCACCGATCGGGGAGATTTCCGATGCTACGCCCGATTCCTTGGTGGCACCGGTATTCAATGGCGAGCTTACCCACAGCGCCATCGTCCACAGCGAAAAATACGGCGACTTGATCAGCTCCTATGCGCCGATTGCGGACAAGTCGGGCAAAGTCATCGGCGCCCTCGGGATCGATATGGAGGCGAGCTTTGCCAACACGCTGATCGATAAAAGCATCCAAAGCTTCCTGCAAAAAAACATGCTCTTGATGGTCATCGTCTTCCTACTGATCCTGACGATCTTGTTCCTGCTGATCCGCAAAAGCTTAAAGCCACTTGCCGTCATGAAAGAATATGTGACCCAAATTGCGGATGGTGATTTGACGCTCGATGATTTGCAAATCAAGTCGCGCGATGAGATCGGGGCGCTTGCAGCGGCGGTCGACCAGATGAAAAACAATTTGAAGCTACTGATCGGGATGGCGCGGGGGCTGTCGTTTGGCATTCAGGGTACAACCGACGAGCTGACGGAGTCCATCGCGAATAGTAAAGCAGCGTCACACCATATCGCAGCGTCCATCAAAGAGGTGGCGAGCGGCGTGGTTGTCCAACAGCATGGGGTGGAGGACAGCGCCAAAGCGACGGAGGATCTGTCGATCGGGATCCAGCGCATTGCAGAGTCCGCTTATACGGCGCTTGAATCTGCGATCGAATCGGGCCAAGCATCGGCAAGCGGGGGCGAGGCGATGGAGAAGGTTACCAGCCAGATGTCGACGATTGAGTCGGCGTTTGGGGCGTCTTTCCAATTGGTGCAGCAGCTCGGTTCGCGCTCGACGGAGATCGGGGTGATCGTGGAGACGATTACAGCCATCGCGAACCAGACGAATCTGCTAGCGCTTAATGCCGCGATTGAAGCGGCGCGTGCGGGTGAGCAAGGGCGCGGGTTTGCTGTCGTAGCGGACGAGGTACGCAAGCTGGCAGAGCAGTCGCGTGACGCGGCTGTCCAGATTTCCGGGCTAATCGAGTCGATTCAACTCGACACGCACCAGGCCATTGTGGAAATGGAAAAAGGCAGCAAGGATGTGCAGGAAGGGCTGCAGGTCACAGGTGACGCGAAAGCGGTCTTCTTCACGATCGCGGCGGTGGGCAAACGGGTTGAAGAGCAAATGCAGGAGGTTTCGTCGACTTCCGAGCAAATCTCGGCAAGCTGCGAAGAGATTACTGCAATGGTGCAGCGTATCGCGGATGTCGCCAGAAATTCGTCTGACAGCACGCTTGCGATTACGTCCGCGGCAGAACAGCAGCTGACAATCGTCAAGCAGGTGACGGACGGCATGGATTCGCTACGCAGCATGACAAATGAGCTGGAAGCAACCATCCAGCATTTTAAAGCATAATCCTGATCGTCCATGATATCTCCCGTATTCCGGGAGATTTTCTTTTCTTTTGAGGGACACACCGATTCAAGCGCCCTTTTCCATGCTCCCGCATATTCTATCTCAAAAAGCAAGGGAGACGTCAGCCATGATCCACCCACATACAGAATTGCGCTATATAAATGAAGTGATCGGGTATGGGGTATTCGCGACACAGTTTATTCCAAAAGGAACTATTGTTTGGGCGCTGGATGATCTCGACCAGATTTTAGAGGAAAAGGCCGTCAATGAACTGGAACCTCTGCGCCAGGTCAACGTAAAAAAATATTCGTATCGCAACCAGCATGGAAAATACGTGCTCTGCTGGGATAACGGCAAATTTGTCAACCACAGCTTCCGCCCGACGTGTGCGGCAACCGCGTATGAGATTGAGCTCGCATCGCGCGACATATATCCAGGGGAAGAGCTGACCGACGATTATGGCACGTTGAATCTGGATGAGCCGTTTCACTGCTTGCCGGAAACCGGAGAGAACCGGACGGTAGTGCTGCCTGACGATCTGCTGCGCTACCACCAGCAATGGGACCAGTTGGCGGCTGATGCGTTCCAGTGCTTTTTGCAAGTGAAGCAGCCTCTGTTCCATTTGATCAAGCCCGAATATGTGGAGCAGGTGCTTGCTGTTGCACACGGGAAAATGGTCCCTGAAACGATCTTGTCCACTTATCATGTACGTGCCTGACAGAACGCAAGCTTCGGGTGCGCTGTTCCTTTCTCCGGAAATGGTCCGCACCTCGTCCATGCGCGAACGATGCAACCTCCTTGCAAAACAGCGCCGCGATTGAATATTGACCTGGCAAAAGAGGGAAGCCTACGGGTAGCAAGCTGGTGAAGGAGGCGATGGCATGGAAAAAAGCACATATTCGGTCAGCATTCATTCGAGTGCGAGTACGTGGGAATTGCGGGAAGGCACTGGCGATGCTACGAGCGATTTCGTCATCGAGGCCACCCCGGTAGAGATCGGAGTCCTCAAAGATTTGTTCCAGCAGGCGGCGCTTGCAGATGTGCGCTCGTATGGGCACGCGCACATTTTGGTGAGCGACGTATCCGATGAGGATCATATGGAGTATGATCAGGCTTTGACCCATATTTATGAGATGCTGCATAAGCTTGGGACAAAAAAGACCCAGCGCGATATCGAATCGCTCGGTGTGCTGACAGCGCTAAAAGGGTATGCTGGCAATAATATCCACAATCCCGACCTGCTCAGAGGGACGGTTTATACACTGCCTGAGGTTGAATAGGCGCACAAGCAAGGCTCCGCATCAGTGAAAGAAGCGGAGCCTTTTACGTGCATCCCTAGCTACGCGTCAATTGATGCGCAGCCGGGGGTTTCTACGTTCATCGTGAATGCTAACACGCATGTTTCAAAGGGCTCCTACGAATTTCGCCCCGTCTGTCCTCGATAAGGATGGCTATGGCAATCGGTGTAAGAGGTTTGGCCGACGATTTCGTGCGTATGGCCGCCATTCGCGAGTGGAATGGGCGGGCCGGTCCATCCGCGAAAAGGATGCTCGTGTCCATCCTCATAGGAGGAAATCCCCGAGTAGTAATGGACATGCTGATCGCCTTCGTCGCCCTCCGTCGATGTGGTTGTGCCTCGCACAAGATGCCTGTGCCCTGCGGAAATCGAGGTCGGTAGCGCGAATGGGTGAGCGTGGAGCAATGTCTTTTTTTCAATGGCAGTGGCAACAGGATGGTCATAATCCTGTAACACAAAAACCCCCTCCTTCTGCTGTACTCACAGTACATGCGGGAAAGGGCATTTTGGCTCTAGGCGAATATCACGGTTTTTAGGCGATTGCCTCATTGCGGTTGGAGATGATGGAAAGCAATTTCGCTAAACGAATATTTTTCTGTAACTTTTTACATGTGGGCCCGTAAGACATAATAGTAAGGCAAGAGCCACTGAATTCGGGAGGGAATGCATGATGTTAGTTACAACGACAAATACGGTTGAAGGAAAAGAAATCAAAGAATATTTAGGAATTGTTAGTGGAGAGGTTATTCTTGGGGCCAACGTTGTTCGCGACTTCTTGGCAGGCATCACGGACATCATCGGTGGACGCAGCGGCGCGTATGAAAGCAAGCTGCAGGAAGGCAGAGAGCTCGCGCTGCGGGAAATGACGGAACGCGCACGCCAGCTTGGCGCAAACGGCATCGTCGGAGTGGACCTCGATTTCGAAACGCTGCGTGAAGGCATGATGATGGTCATCGCTTCGGGTACAGCCGTGCGCATCGGCTAAAAAGCTAGGTAAACCAGCAACCTGAAAACGGGAAAGCACATAAAAAACACGATCCGCTGATGAGCAGATCGTGTTTTTTTATGAAAAACGCCGCGACGTTTTTCATTAGATTGGATGTGACCGTTTTTGTGTTTAGTTATGTGCTGTGGATGCAGACAAAATCGACATCACGATTTCATCAGCCTCCATGCGATGATGCAGATCCGGGCAGGTGGTATCGGATTGGGAAATCGTCCAGCCCGCGACTTTTGTTCCGCAAATGGTAGCTTCTTTCAAATCAGCACCGCGTACCAAAGCCGCTACGGCACCGGAGAAGAACGCGTCGCCGGCACCGCTTGTATCGACGACTTGCACTGGGAATACGTGTTGATGACCCGTCTCATTCGTTTCTGCATGGTAATAGACGGAGCCTTGCTCCCCAAGCGTTACAATCATCGAACGCAGACCGGCACGTTTGACGTAGTCCGCGAGCAGACGTTTTTGCTCCTCTGGCGCTTGCTCGGAAAACGGTTGTTGCATCAGCATGTCGGCCTCATAGTTGTTGCAGATGAAGCAGGACAGCCCTTGCAAAAGCTCAGGATGCTGCATGATCGTGTCCAGGTTGCCCGGAATGCCATAAACCGGTTTACCGGCGGCATGAGCGAGGGTCAAAATCCGTTTGGCGATCGTCTCATTCAGATCCAATTCGAGTGCGATGTGGGAAGACTGGGCGACGATAGCCTCGCCGTGCTGAGCGACGATCTGTTCGAAGACATCGAGCTCCGGCATTTGTGAGATCGAACCCGCCAGTTCGCCACGTTCGTCTAAGATCGCCATCCACATACCCATACCACGAGCAGGGGCAGCTTGCATGAAGCCGGTATGGATGTTCAGGTCGTTTAGACGATCAATGACCTCCGTCCCCATGCCCGTCGCGTCGACGGAAGAGACAAAGGAAGTGGAAATGGAGAGGCGTGCCATATTTTCGGCGATATTGCGACCGACTCCACCGTGCACAAACTGGATGGAGCCCAAGTTTCTTGTTGTGGCGTGATAGGTTTGGAAAGGAAAGCCTTTACAATCGACAAAAACCGTACCGATCACCGTTACCAGGTGGCTCATGTTCAATGGTCAACTCCTACATAGAAAATCATCCTTTCTAGTATAGGAACAGTCTAGGCGTTTGTCCATGACCGGAATGGAAATAAAAATCGGGCTGCCAACAACATCCATGTTGACAGCCCGATTTTCCACTCATTTACCACGGTGCTTTTGCTTGGCTTTTTGACGGGCGATCTCTCGCTTATAGGCGAGCTGTTCCTCCTTTCGCTCACGGGAAGCGGTCTTTCGCTCTTTTTTTGCGATGCAAGAGCTCAAGCTTGATCGCTTCCTGTGCGAATGTGGAGATGCCGCGCTGCTGCAGTTCACGGTTCGCTTCACGGGCCATTCGCTTCGGATTAAGTCTGCGTTCTGCCATCGGCTTGGTGTCGACAAGCTGCGTCGCTTGCTCCATCAATGGCAGCATCGCATGATTGACGAAGAAAAGCACCTCCGCGTCTTTCGGCTCTGCACCGAATATGTGTCGCCGTGCTTTGAGCTTGTCGCTCTCATGCTCTTCGACGACACCCACCCATAAGGAACAATCTGCGTCAAAAAAAACAGTTAACTTCATGGTAAACCCCCTCTTGTTTTGCAACAAGAACGACGGACATCCCGAGGGGGGAAGGTTACTGACACCGCAGCCGCAGCAGGCTGGCGATGCATCCGGACTACCAACCGAATCGTGTTTTTTCGCTCTTTCTTGAAGCATTATTATAGAAGGTTTCGAAACGGGTGAAAAGAGATGGCGATGCGATCGCGTTTGTTTTGGGGCACAAGAACCGTAACTATTTTGCAACCATTTGCAGGATGCATCTTGTTACAATAGGGATGAACAGCAAGATGAACGTGAAGGGAAGGGAAATCATGAGGAAAAACCGAGCGGCCTTGGCGATGAGCATGTTGTGTTGCCTGCTCGCCGGCTGTGGGATGAATGCATCGCCGGCAGATTTGGTACGCTCGCCGAAAATGGATGCAGGGCAGCAAGAGGTGAGTCAGGCACTCTCCATCTTTTTGCCGCCAGGGGCGAAAATGGTTGTTCCGCGTCGGCCTGACAACCAGTCAGCTGTTACCGAGATCGACTTCGACGGAGACGGGCAAGATGAGGTTGTCGTCAATTATAAGGAAGAACGCAATGACTATGAAATCAATACGCTCGTACTCGGTAAAACGGCGAAAGGCTGGGAAAAGCGGGCAGAGTTGAAAGGGCTGGCGCAGGATCTGGATTATTTCAGCGCTGTCGATGTCACCGGGGACAAGCGACCCGAGGTAGTCATCGGCTACAGTGGCGGTGATAATCTTGATCGTGAGCTGGACGTATATGCGTATCGCAACGGCGGCATGCAACAAATGTGGAAGCAGCCGTACAAGGCGATGGACGTCGGTGACTTGACCGGTGGCGGGACAGCGGAAATCGCGATCATGGAGCATGATCACGACAAAATGACGGCTTCGGCAGCCTTGTACGACTTTTTAACAGGTAAACCCCACAAATTGGATGAGCTACCAACCGAGGGCGCCATCAATGGCTATAATCAGGCACTGATCGGTCTTGCGGCTCCGGGGCGGAACGCTTTGTTCGTCGATGCGGGAATCGGCGCTCATTCCGAGTATACGGCGCTGATCATGTGGCAAAATGGCAAGCTACAAAACGTCTTGAAAAAGGATGACAACGATACTGCGCTCACCTTCAAAACCTATCCGTTGGCCTCAGCGGATGCAAATGGCGACGGGATCGTCGAAATCGGGCTGCAGACCGAGCCTGCGGGTTCTGAGCAGTTGGCCATCGTCGAAATTCCTTTTATCGAAAGCTGGTACCAATGGGATGGGAGAAACGGTCTCAAGCTGGTAGGTGAAAGCTACTCTGATTACGGGGCAGGCTTTACGTTCACAATCCCGGATAATTGGCGCGGAAAGTTCACGCTACAGCGCGAGCAAGGGATCGACAATGGCTCTGTAGTGTTTTTGTACTTACCTGAATTCCCGCAGAAAAAAGTCCAGCTCATGCGTCTGCTGGAATGCAAACGCAGCGATTGGGTAAAAGTGGAGCAGGATCTCAAGAAGCAGGGCGCCGTCTACGGCATCCTCAGCCAAAATAAAACGAAGCTGGTCCTCGCGGTCCAGCCAGCCGATGAGCCTGCGCCGCGCAGCGCGCATCGAGAAGAGTATCAGCAGATGCGTTTGACGCTTCCCCAAATCAAGCAATATTTCCGCACGTTTTAATGGAGGCTAAGGAGGATAAAGCGCCCGATGACAGTGAAAGTGTTATTGCTCGAAGATGAACAATCAATCCGCGATTTCGTTCGGATCAATATGAAGCGCCAAGGCTATGAGGTAGTCGAGGCGGCGAGCGGAGAAGAAGCGCTCAGCGTGGCGCATCAGCATCCCGACCTCGATATCGCGATCCTCGACGTGATGCTCCCCGTTATCAGCGGGTTTGAGGTATGCCAAAAGCTGCGCGACCAATACCCGAGGCTTGGGATCATCATGCTGACGGCGAAAGGCCAGGAAGCAGACAAAATCGCGGGTCTTGAGTACGGTGCAGACGATTATGTCGTCAAGCCGTTCAGTCCGGCTGAATTGGTAGCACGGGTCAAATCACTCTATCGCCGGATGCATGCCGATGCGCCGAAGGTAGAGCCCAAAGACGATGCGGTGCTGCGTTCGCATCCATTCACGCTGCGGTTGGACGAACGCAAGCTGTACAAAAACAGCGTCGAGGTCGATCTGACCCCAAAAGAGTTGGAGATCCTCAAGCTCTTGATGGAAAATGGCGACAAGGCGGTGAGCCGCGATGACATTTTGAGCAGCGTCTGGGGAAAATTTTATGTCGGTGATTTAAAGATCGTCGATGTGAACATTCGCCGAATTCGGCAAAAAATCGAGGAAGACGCGTCACATCCGGTTTATTTGGAAACGGTTTGGGGCTATGGCTATCTGTGGAGAAAGGGACATCATGATGAAGGGACTTAAACGACGGGTAGCGGCAGGCTTTTGCCTGATCATATTGCTGGTGGTTGCCGTAATGGAAGGGCTGTTTCTGTTCACCGTCCGCCAGTATTATTTGGGTAGCGCTATTGAGGCGCTGCGAACACGTGCCACGACTTCAGCTGATTTTTACAATAAATATTTGCCGGGATACACGCTGCACGATCGTTCCAAATATGTGCTTGAGAACATTTCCAAAAACGAGTTTGCCAAAGTGGAGATTGTTGACCCGCAAAAACGCGTGGTGCTGGACTCGTACGGATTCGCAGCAGACGGGTTGATCGAAACATCCGATGTCGATCACGCGCTGCGCGGCGAAACGGGCGTCTGGGTTGGTGACAACAAGGGGACGGGGGAGCGGATCATCGCGGTATCGAACGCCTTGGAGAACGATCAGGGTAATATCGTTGGGGTACTGCGCTACACCGTTTCCGCGGAAGGCTTGTACAGCGTCATCAACCGGATCACCTGGATCGCGATCGGCGTCGGGCTACTGGTGATTGCAGGCTCGATCGTGCTCAGCCTGTTGCTGGCCCAGCGCATCATCAACCCGATCTCCGAGTTGACGCAAGTCGTCAAGCAGATTGCCAAAGGCAATTTTTCTTCCCGTGCGAAAAAACGCTATGACGATGAAGTCGGCCTGCTCGCCGACTCGTTCAACTTCATGGCGGAGGAGCTGGGGAAAAACGAAAAGCTCAAAAACGATTTCATTTCCTCCATCTCCCATGAGCTCCGCACGCCGCTCACCTCCATTAAAGGCTGGGGGGAGACGATTTTGTCGGGAAATCTCGAAGACAAGGAAGAGACGGTGCTTGGTCTTGAGGTCATTTCACGCGAAACGGATCGGTTGATCGGGCTGGTGGAAGAGCTGCTTGATTTCTCCAAATACCAGTCAGGCGAGATGAAAATGAACCGCTGCCAGATCGACCTGCGGCATTTGGTCGTTGATCTCGAACAGCAATTCGGCCATCATTCCAATCCGAAGGAAATCAGCTTTGTGGTTGCCTGCGAGCCTTCCCCCTGTATGATTGTCGGCGACGCGAATCGTCTGAAACAGCTGTTCGTCAATCTGCTCGATAATGCGTACAAGTTCACGCCACCGAACGGGAAAATCGAGCTTATTGGCACATGCACAGGCAAGGAGGCGATCGTCACGGTTCACGACAACGGGGAAGGCATTGAACCGGAGGACCTCAACCGTGTAATGGACAAATTTTACAAAGGGAAAAGCAAAAAATCCGGGAGCGGCCTCGGCCTTTCCATTTGTAAAGAAATTGTAAGGCTGCATGAAGGAACGATCACTATCGAGAGTGTTCCACTAGAAGGGACAACCGTAACAGTGGCGCTGCCTTTGGCTGCCCAGAGCCATCCTGTCCAAACCTGAAAGTCGTGCCAGCAGACGTAAAAACTAGCAAAAAGTTTCACTTTTCATTGCGAGATTGATAGGGTAAAGTATGGTAAGATCAAGGGTTCATAGGGGAAAGAGGGAACAGATGTGAAACGATCGTTACAATTCATGCTGGCGACCGGTTTAGCCGTGGTGGTGGCAGCGACTGGCATGGAAATCCCCCAAGCATTCGGGGCTACGACGACCTCAACAGCCGCGCAGGCAAAAGGAGCGGCTTGCAGCATAAAGGTAGTGAGGAGCAAAACGGCGGAAGGACCGGTGGTCGCAAGCGGATCAACGCAGCTATTGCCCAATGAGAACGGGCGAATTTATTTCTACGCATCCCAGAGGGGCGACTGGGCGATGATGGATCAGTCAGGCAAACAAGTCGACCAGGGTGTGCGTCAATCTTTCGTATCGAATCCGCTACCAAACGGGAAATATACGCTGACCTTTACGCCAAAAGACACAAAGTGTGGCACATGGAGCACGACGATCAATGTGGAGTCCGTCACTATTTATCAGGGAGCGGCAGGAAGCGGGCAAAAAATCGCCCCTAAGCAAATCGTCAATGTTACCGAACTGCCGGCCAATTTGCAGTTCACCGCTTCTTATCCCGGGCAATGGACCGTGGGCGGCATCAATGAGACCGTATACGAAACGAAAACGTTCCAGTTTACTGTTCCTGCACAATTCGCGGGCCTGAGCATTCCTGTTACATACGTTCCCAATGGCGGGGACGACGACAGTTCGACCCAATTTTTCATCCAGGCAGGCGGAAAACAAAATTCGTCCTCAAGTGGAACCCCCTCCGATTTTGACATGGATGTGGTGAGCCAGATCAACGCGAATTCCACCCCAACAGAAGAGAAAGAGGGACTGGCACAAAACGCATCCGTGACCATTTACCAAAATTCGCTGTATAAATTATGGGTGACACCGAATGCCGAGGCGTTCATCAAAGACCGGGTAGAATACCAAGAAGCCGATCCCGGCTTCTGGACCGTCAACAACGTACTAGCGACAAATGATCATCTGAACTGGAACGATACGGCCCTCAATCTGGCAAGCTACGGGGCAGGAACGTATAAAGTCATGTATCTGAGCAAAACGGATGCCACCAGACAATGGACGGGAACCATCCAAATCGTCAAAGACGCAAAGCCTGCAAGCTCACGCGGCAGTTGCGATCCGGTTGAATCAGGTTCGGCTCCAGCAGCACAGAAGCTGTCGCTTCAAACGGATAAAGGGGCGATTTTACCGAATGGAGGTACAGTGACCGTCTCCACACAGGCAGAATTGGCCGACTACCGGGCGTTAAAGTTAACCGGTACGCATGCGGTTAAAACCGGTATGCAAAAAATCAACAAAGATAACGTGAAAACCAATATCCATTATGTGCATGTGCCAAAGCTTGAATGGGTATCAGAACCGCTTACGTTCGGTGAGCAGCATGAATATTCCGGCGGAAGGATTTCGTCTGCGAATCGGGTGGAAGTGCGCTACAACAATACGGTTCTGGCATCGCTCGTTCCATCTACAGGTGATGACGACGAGGAAGTCGATGGGGAAACGGCGCTGAATGTGGCAGCCCTTATCGCCAAAAACGGGAACAAAGCCGGAAATTACACAATCAATATTGAAAATACATTGTCCAATCTCACGTGCGGATATGAAGAGAATGCGGATTCCTATGACAAGGTGCTTGGCACCAATACGATGAAGCAAACATATACGATGACGATCACGCTGAAGTAGCAGCGGTAAAAACCAGAGGGTCATGGCGATCCCTCTGGTTTTTTTTCTTAGCAACTTTTTCTAGTAAAATGCGTACTACATAGTGTCAAATGCGACTTAAGTACTAAATGAGGTGAACTGTTTTTTGGAGAGCAAGCAAGAATTGGAGCAGATGCTGCTTGAAATCGCAAAATGGGAAAACGCTCAGAAGGACCTCTGGTTTTGGGAAAAGCTTGGGCGGCTGCCGTTTGTCTGGCTGGATAGGCTGACACCTGCGTTCGTCCAGGAAAAGCTTGGTGCAGCCATCGATGAGCTCGCCAGCTTTTTGGAGACAGGCGGCAAGTTTTTGACGGACGAACGTGCGGTCCGCAAGCGTTTCGCTGAACTGCCAGGACTGACAGAGGTGGAGCGGCAATCAATTGCCGATGGGCGGCTTGTAAATCTGTCCATCGCGCGCATGGATTCGGTTGCGGGAGACATCGGGGATTCGCGAGCGCGGTTTGCTACCATTCAAGGAGCGACGACCGGTTTTGGTGGATTGTTCACGCTGGCAGCAGATATCCCTCTATTGATCGGGACTTCCTTAAAAACATTGCAGGAGATCGCGCTCTCCTACGGATATGATCCGCACGCGAAGGAGGAGCGCTTGTTTATCGTGAAATGCCTTCAATTCAGCTCATCAGACTATGTTGGCAAGAAGGCCATTCTCAGTTCGCTGGAAGCTTTTACAGAACCTGAGGGAAAGGTGCGGGACAATTTGATTGCCGAGCTGCAAGGATGGCGCGAGATGGTGATCGTTTACACCGAGAACTTCGGTTGGAAAAAGCTGTTCCAGCTCGTTCCGATCGCCGGCATGGTTTTTGGCGGGTATTTAAACCGCAAGACGGTCGAGGACACGGCGGAGGCTGGCAGGATGCTCTACAAAAAGCGAAGAGCGCTGGAGCGACTAAGAGAAAATGGATAGAGAGAAAGATGGGAGATATATGAAAACGTTGCAAGGAAAAATGCTTGTATTCTTTAGTTTGCTGCTCTTGATCGGCGGCAGCCTGATCGGCTTTTTGATATACCGCTCTTCTACGAATCTGGTGATCGATTCAGTGGGAATGCAAGCGCGGCTCATTTCGGAAAACATGGCAAAACGGATACCCGTCGACGATTTCGTTAAAATCGTAGAGGCGGTTCGCGTGGCGCCGGATGATGAAGCCAATCAAGCAAAGGTTGCCGCCATGCCGGAATATACTGCCATTCGCAAAAGCTTGAATGAATACAAGGAAGCAAACGGCTTGAAATATTTGTACACCATGGTCGAGCGCGAACCGTCGACCTACATGTATGTCGTGGATGGTCAACCCTTGGGCCAGACCAACGGTGTGTCATCGCCGGGTGAAGTGGAAGCCAATACATACAAAAGCATGCAGCAAATATTCCAAACGGGGCAGACTCAGGTCGGGGATTTGAACATCGATGATACGTACGGGGCGACGATCACAGCCTATGTGCCGCTCGAGGACAAGTCGGGGCATATGATCGGAATCGTCGGGGCGGATTTTGACGCGACCGCAATCTATCAGCTCATGGCGAAAAACAAGCGCGATCTGATCTTCATCACGGCCGGCATACTCGCATTCACCCTGCTGCTCAGCTGGCTGTTCGCGCATTATTTGGTCAAGCCGCTTCGCCGTTTGACGGGTGCTGTCCAAGAGATCCGAAAAGGGAATCTCGCCGTGCAGATCGAGCCTGGCAGCAAAGACGAGATCGGCATCCTCGCGCAGGCGTTCGGTGCGATGGTTTCCGATTTGAACCAGATGGTGCGGGGAATTAATGAAAGCTCGTATACGGTGTCCCAGTCGTCCCATCATCTAGAATTGACCGTGGAGGCGGCGAATCGACGCACCGAGCAGATGGCGCGCCAGGTGGAAGCGCTGCGCGATGGTGCAGAAGAGCAGTCACATCTCGTGCAGCAGACGGGCCAAACGATCGTGGCGATGTCGCGGGAGATCGATGACATTTCCGCGCGTTCCCACAACGTGCAGGAGCGCTCGCAGGCCGCCACACAGCTAGCGGATCAAGGGAACATGCAGATCACGCAAACGGTCGAGAAGATGAACGCAGTGCAGCATGCGCAGCAAGAAGCGGAGCAGGTGATCGGCGCATTGGATGACAAATCGCAGGAAATCAGCGAAATCGTCCATGTGATTACCGGCATTGCGGCGCAAACCAACCTGCTTGCGCTCAATGCTGCGATCGAAGCGGCGCGAGCGGGCGAGGCTGGCAAGGGATTCGCCGTTGTGGCGGATGAGGTGCGCAAGCTGGCGGACCAATCCGGCGTTGCGGCGAGCCATATTGAATCGCTGATCGCTGATGTGCAGTCCTGCATCGGGCAGGCGGTCGAGACGATTCGCACGGCTACTGTGCAAATGGGGCACGGCGTAGAATCGATCCAGCGATCAGGTAGCACGTTCTTGTCGATTATGCAGGCGGTGCATGTGGTCAATGAGCAGATCGATAGCGTGGCAGCAGCGGCAAAGCAGCTGTCTACGGGAAGCGAGCGCTTGGTGGATGCCACCAAAGGGGTAGAAAGCTTCGCTGTTCAGACAAGCCAGGCTGCCGATCATTTCGGCGAAGACATGGCGGAGCAGCTCGCGGTCATTCAAGAAGTGAGCGCCTCGACGGAAGAGCTGTCGGCGATGGCTTCTCAGCTTCACGTCTTGATTCGCAACTTCAAGACTGACGAATAGGTTGTCTCTTCGAAACGAATCTGGTAGAGTAAAAGACAATTACATAGTACCGTCTAAATAGAGGTGCGCAAAGAATGAGTACATTTGTCCGCAGTGGCGCGAGGGAGCGCCGGGCATGTGGAAAGGTCAATGCGCCGAAGCTTGCTGCCGTTCCCCTTCGGCACCGGCTGGGGCAATCGCGTGAAGAACGCGTGTCTTGTCATGAAAGGCAACTTTCATGGAGCGCTATTTAACCTTGGGCTAATGGAAAGTGCAATGGGTAAAGAGCGATCTAACTCATTGCATTTCTTTGTATTGCAGCAAATCATAAACCTTGGAGGAGAGAAACAAATGACTATGATGGACGCAAATGAGATCATCGCTTTTATTCAAAAGAGTGAGAAAAAGACACCTGTAAAGGTCCACGTAAAAGGCGACCTCGCGGGCATTGATTTTGGCGCATCCACGAAAACCTTCATCACCGGCAACGTTGGCGTACTGTTTGGCGAGTGGAAAGAAATCGGGCCAGCATTGGAAGCGAATGCAGCAAAAATCGAAGACTATGTGGTGGAAAGCGATCGCCGCAACTCCGCTATCCCGCTTTTGGACACCAAAGGCATCCAAGCGCGCATTGAGCCAGGTGCGATCATCCGCGACCAAGTGACCATCGGCAACAACGCTGTCATCATGATGGGCGCATCCATCAACATCGGCGCTGTAATCGGCGAAGGCACCATGATCGACATGAACGCTGTCGTCGGCGGCCGCGGCACGATCGGGAAAAACTGCCACGTCGGCGCTGGTGCTGTCATCGCAGGCGTTATCGAACCGCCTTCCGCACAGCCTGTTATCGTCGAGGATGACGTTTTGATCGGAGCAAATGCTGTTATTCTGGAAGGTATCCGCATCGGTAAAGGCTCTGTCGTCGCGGCAGGTGCGATCGTGATCGAGGATGTACCGCCAAACGTAGTTGTGGCAGGAACGCCAGCACGAATCATCAAGCAAATCGATGAGAAAACCAAATCCAAAACAGAGATCAAACAAGAGCTCCGCCAACTGTAAAACAAGAGCGAAGCGAGCTGAGAGGAGAACCTGACATGGATTGGCGTCAATTGGATGACACCTACGTGATGTCCACTTACAAGCGGTTGCCGATTGTAGCTGCCAAGGGCGAAGGCAATTACCTTTATGATACGGAGGGCAAGGAATTCCTGGATTTGTTTACCGGGCTTGCCGTCAATGTGCTTGGTCATTCTCATCCTGCAATCATGCAAGCATTACGTGAGCAGGGCGAAAAATTTCTGCACGTCTCCAATTATTTTTACAATCCTCCGGCTATCGAATTGGCGAAGGGCTTGGTGGAGCATTCGATCCCGGGCAAAGTGTTTTTCGGCAATTCCGGTGCGGAAGCGACGGAAGCGGCCATCAAGCTGATCCACAAGTACGCAGCAGGGCAAGGCCATGAAAGAAGCGGCATTGTGGTCGTAAAAAACAGCTTCCACGGCAGAACGCTGGGGGCGCTCCGTTTGACGCGCCAAGCCCATGTGTACCAAGACTTCCCTCAGCCGGCTTTTCCGGTCTATGAAGTAGAACCAGGGGATATGGCGCAGCTTGCTCAAGTGCTCAAGGAAAACAAGCCTGTCGCGGTTTTGCTGGAGCCTATCCTTGGATCCGGTGGCATTGTGACTTTGACTGTCGACTATCTCAAGGCGGTAGAGACGCTTTGCCGCAAAGAAGGTGTGCTGTTCTGCATTGATGAAATCCAGACGGGGATGGGACGGACCGGTCGTCTGTTTGCCTATCAGCATGCGGATGTCATTCCGGACTTGATTCTGTTTGCTAAAGGCGTCGGCGGTGGCCTGCCATTGGGAGGAGTAATCGCAGGCGAAAAGCTGCAGAGCTTGTTTGCCCCAGGTGATCATGGAACGACCTTTGCACCTTCGCCGCTTTCCGCAGCACTCGGAAATGCTGTGCTGAAAACGGTCTTGGATGAAACGTTCATGCAGAATGCCCGCGACAACGCATCGTCTCTGTGGAGCGGGTTGGAGCGCATTGGCGCCGAGTTCCCCGGACTGATCAGCGAGGTACGGGGCAAAGGCATGATGCTCGGGATCGTGCTCGAGGCAGCGCCGGAGCAAGTCAGTCAGCTGCAGCGCGCGATGATGGACAAAGGAATCTTGGTCGACGTTACGCAAAAGACGATTGTCCGCTTGCTGCCAGCACTGATTCTCGAACCGGCACATGTAGATCGCTTCCTTGCCGCGTTCCGTGAAGAATTGAGCAAGCTGCACAAAGGGGTGACCGCATAGCCATGGCATTTCCTTACACGCAGATTCGCCGTGATTTGCATCGCATACCGGAACCTGGTTTTCAAGAATTCAAAACGCAAAGCTATCTGCTGGACTATTTGTCCACGCTGCCGTCGGAGCGATTCGAGCTGAAAACATGGCGAACCGGCATTTTGGTCAAAGTAAAGGGACTTGCACCGAAGCGGTTGATCGCCTGGCGTGCTGATATGGACGGATTGCCGATCCGGGAAGAAACCTCGTATGACTTCCAATCGGAGCATGAGGGCTTCATGCATGCCTGCGGGCACGATATGCACATGACGATGGGTCTTGGCATCTTGACCCACTTCGTGGAAAATCCGATTGCCGATGATCTGTTGTTCGTGTTCCAGCCGGCTGAAGAAGGACCGGGCGGAGCACTGCCAATGCTTTCGAGCGAGGAGTTCAACGAGTGGCGTCCAGATTACATTTTTGCCTGCCACATCGCACCTGAATATCCTGTAGGAACGATTGCACTAAAGGAAGGGATCTTGTTCGCGAACACGTCCGAGTTGTTCATGGACTTGAAAGGATTGGGCGGTCATGCCGCTTACCCGCATAGGGCCAATGATATGGTAGTCGCTGCTAGCCATCTCGTCACACAGCTGCAATCGGTCGTCGCGCGCAATATCGATCCGCTCGATTCCGTGGTGATCACCGTCGGCAAAATCGAGGGTGGCACCAAGCAGAACATCATCGCTGAAAATGCGCGGCTGGAAGGCACGATCCGCACGATGTCGATGGAATCGATGGCAAAGGTGAAGGGCCGTATCGAAGCGCTGGCCAAAGGGATTGAAGCCGGATTCGAATGCAAGACTGCCATTGATTACGGCTCCAATTACTGCCAGGTCTATAATGATCCGGCGCTGACCCGCGATTTCATGGAATGGGCACGTGAGGAGAGCGACGTGCAGGTGATCGAGTGCAAAGAGGCGATGACAGGAGAAGATTTCGGCTACTTTCTGTCAGAAATCCCCGGCTTCCTGTTCTGGCTCGGCGCAGACACACCCTATGGGCTTCACCATTCCCGCATCGAGCCAAGCGAGCGGACGATGCAAGTCGGCATCAATCTTGTGACACAGTACCTTACCTGGCTTTCTCAGCAGGCGAACCAAAGCGCCTAGTCGATAGGCGCTTTTTTTCTTGCTGTGCGTTTTTTGGCAGCGATTGTTGGACGATAGTCCCAGTAACCGTGCTGAATCTGCTTATGCTGTGTATAACTATGCTTTTTTACCATTCGGGCCTTGTGGATACTGTGGATTTTGTTGAAAAAAAGGTCGGAAACACCACAACTTTTTCCTACCCCATGCGTATAACCTTATGAGATGAAAAACGTGAGAAAAGTAACCATACTGTGATGGTAGGCAAATGGAGGATTGAAGGCATGAGAAAAGCAGCGATTGTGGCATGCGCAACCATAGCAATGGCTATTGCGGGTACGGCCAGTACAGCGATCGGTGACGGAAATGTAAAAGTAGTGGTGGACGGAAATTTGGTTGGTAGCGAATTTGCCGCGTCAGATACGGATTCTTTGCAGCAACTTGTCGGTACTATGGGCGGACTATCAGCATATGATAAAAAAGCAGGAAAGTTGGCAGTGGAAAAGCCAAAAGTGAACGTATTGCTTTTGGAAGGAGTCCAACAATACAAAAATAAAAGCATCGTCTTCACCAACCCAATCCAAGGGTACGGAGATAAAGATGTGCCACGGAGCTTCAATGCCTTCGTAGAAATCGACAACGCTCCGGTGAGCAACGAGCTGAAAGTGCGCCTGGTGCTGATTGGCCCAGACGGTAAAACGGTGGATAGAGGGAAAGAGTGGACCTACTCTACGAAAAACGGCACAAGCTTTTACTTCTCTGAGCCGTTCATCTCCACGAAACTGGAGCAATACGGAACGTACACGCTGCAGGTTTGCATGAAAACGGAGAAGTACGACAACTATGTGGTAGTAGGCGAAAACAGTTTTACAGTTGGCCGCTAAGAAATTGGCTTGTCTTTGATTTCAAAAAAATTGCGATTGTGGTATAATTGAATTTGCACAGCTCTTCCTCTTGCGCAAGTTATATGAGAAAGGAAAGATGGGAGCGAATGGATAATTACCCCCCCATGCAGTCATCTACTGATGGAGATGGCCCGAGTATAAGTATCGCCTGGAAAGATGAACAGTCCATTCTGGCAAAATGGCGTATGACCGAGGAGTTCCAAAAGGAGATTGAGCGTGAGTTCGTAATCCCGTTTGCAGAGCTTCCGTTTGTTCTCCGCCTGTACGATGTCACAGATCGAGCGCATATACGGAATGATGGGTCGGATATTTATTCCGATTTCGACATCAACCATCGTTCGAGTGAATGGATTCTTTATGGGGTCATGCCGGGACTTTCTTATTGTGTTGATTTGGGGATACGCATGATTGATGGACGGTTCTATTCCTTTAGTCGATCCGAGATGATTACCAGTTAAACTCTCCTTTTTGAGGAGAGTTTTTTGTGTACCAAAAAAGCGATAAAAAAACAGCCGTCAGCAACAGCTTACGACCGTTTTGCACAAAAGTGACTGTTTTAAGGTTTACGTGGCTGAAAATATTGAATGCGTCCGTTGAATAAGTGCAATTCCGCTTTGAATTCACGTGCTAGATAGCGGCAATACTCATTTGCCTTGCTCATATCCCCGTTCGTTGCAGATTCCGGTATAGCGACTTGAATGTAGTGCTTTTCTTTCCCATCCGCTTCTTTCGACCCGACGCCAACAACCATGTATTTGTACTCCTTCGGGTCTTTCCCTTTGAGCAAAAACCATTGGTCTGCCCCTTCCGGACGGTCTTCCACGACATAAGGAAAAGCTGCTTCCGCATATCCCCAGCCCAATTGCTCGCCGGTCTTTTGGGTCATGTCCGTATACCGCTTGAACTTGGCTTTGACATCCGGGATGGTAGCGGTTTGTGCGGTAGAACCGTCAACAAAATAAATAAAGGCTGATTTCATCTTCATGTAAGCGCTCACCTCTACGCATGCAAAATCGGACTCGCATGAATCTTTCCTCCGCCTAGTTTAGCATTCCTCCCTTTCTTTGACAACAGATTGAGATGTTGGAAAGAAGATTATTGGCAAGAGGACGTGCCTGGTTCGATATGATAAGGATAAGATCGCAAAAATGAAAAAGGGGGGGATGCATGTGGAGCAGTATGAGAGCTTGTATGATCTGTCTGAATCGGCGCAGGTGCGCTTCATCGGGGTCGTGTCTGAGCATACCCGGTACGATTTTGGCATCGTTTACACGTCCCGTTTTTTTGGAAAGCCGCTGGTGGTCTGTATGCAGACCGGGCAATCCGCTTTGCTCGGTTCAGACGATGCACATACCCCCGGTACCCTTCAACGCGTATTTCGCCTAACGAATGAGAATCAAGCGGTGGAGTTGTCCAAAATGCTTTTGGAGCTTCTTCCAGCGTTACCGATGGTGGAAAACCAATATTGATGCTGTAGCAAGCAGTGAGTAGCAATCTCGAGCAGTGGGCACATCCCGCTGCTCATTTTTTGTCGACCAGTCTCCATGCGTGCGATGAAAAAAGAAGTTGACTGTGGCAATGCAGACTCGGCAAGATAATAGCATCATGATTTGGAGAAAGAGGAGATTACTGTGGAATGTTTTCGCCATTGTTGGAGGGCTGATGAGCCGATCGGAACCGTCGTGCTGGTGCATGGGACGGGAGAGCATCATGGTCGCTATGAGCATGTGGCCCGCTATTTGAACAAACGGGGTATTACGGTTGAGAGCGGAGATTTGCCTGGCTGGGGACGCTCCGCAGGCTTAAAGGGGCATGTCGGCCAGTTTGACGATTACGTTGCGGTCGTGGCTGAGTGGGTCGAGGAGGCGAAGCGGAACGCGAAAGGCCCGGTGTTTTTGCTCGGTCACAGCCTCGGTGGTTTGATTGTGACACGCTATATCGAGCAATATGCGTCACAACATGGTTTAGACGGTTTAATTCTCTCTTCGCCATGCTTGCAGCTTAAACTTGAGGTTTCGCAATGGAAGCGGGGCTTGGCGGAGATGCTGAACCGTGTGTGGCCGACGCTGCGGCTCGCCAATGACATTGCACCGTACCATGTGTCGCGCGATCCAGTGGTGCAGGCCGCGTACATCAGCGATCCGTTTAATTATCCAAAGGTGAGCGTTCGGTGGTTTACTGAGCTGTTGAAAGCGATGGAGCAAGCGTGGCAGGACCAGAAACGAATCGATTTGCCGGTGCTGACGGTGCAGGCGGGGGATGATTACATCATCGATGCGGATGGTGTGAAGCGGTTCGTGGATGGGATACCGGTTGCGGACAAGGAGTATGAGCGGTTTGCAGGCTTGTATCATGAAGTCATGAATGAGCCAGAACGCGATGTTGTGCTGGACAGAATCGGTACCTGGCTGGACAAAAAGTTACACAAATAATTATTTTTCGCTAAATGTGCTATACTCTGTTGACGGAATTAGTGTGTCATATTATAGTGGTGATAGTAGATGAATTCCGTGGAGGGGTAGCAGATGGGAACGATTGTATGCCAAAGCTGTGGGACGATTATCGACCATTTTGAGTCCAATTCAGTGAAAACGCTCTACGGAGTGTGCGACTGCAAATGTGAAAAGCAACAATCAAAAATTACAACAACTAACGAATAAACGGTGCGCAGCGGATGCGCATCTTTTTTTTGTTTACAACTCCTCATCCTTCCATAATAATGGAAGAGAGTTTACATGCTGTTTTGTAAATGACTTTGGTAAGAGAGGAGAAAGAAAAGAATGAAAGTAAGACGAATGCAAGGAGCGTTGGCTGCTCTGGTTCTCGCTACTTCCTTATGGAGTGCGACCACGCCAGCGCATGCGGAATCGATCGGGTCTGAAGAATCGATCACTTCCAGCGCACTGTCTGTTTCGAAAAAAGGAATGGACCTTTCTGAAAAGTATGCGGTTTGGGTGAGCACCAATGAGGATAGCGAACAATCGATTGTGCTATACAGCATCGACAATGAAAAAGGAGAGCGGATCACCACATCCAGTTCATCCAAAAGCAGTCCGGTGACCGCCGGCAATTATGTTGCGTGGATTGACTATGGCCGCAAAGATGGCGATATCTATCTGTATGACATTACCTCGCAAAAGACAACGAAGGTGACGGACAGCACGTTTAAGGCGACAGATCAGGAGATTCAGATTTCTGAAAACTATCTGGTTTGGACAAATGCAAAAGATAAAAACATTTATGCTTACGACCTTTCTAAGAAATCGACGATTCAACTGACAACGAAGGGCAAGGCGAGTCACCCGAGCGTCAGCAACAGTTACGCAGTGTGGCAGGATAACAACTCAAGCGATGCTGACATTTTTTATTACGATTTCAAAAAGGGAAAAGCGGTGCTGGCAACTGACAATTCGGAAAACCAGACCTATCCCGACATTTCAGATGATGTAATCGTGTATGAGGATGATCGCAACAGCTTAACAGAGATTTATTCCTACGATATTTCAACTGGAGAAGAAACACGGGTTACAAAGAGCAAAGCATCTACGGACAGCAACAAGGAAGGTCCGCAAATTTCTGGAAACAAAGTCATTTATCTCGATGATGAAGAACTCCGCATCCAGTCCCTGTCTAGCAGCAGCTATGACGAGGTAGGGAGTTCCGTATCAAGCCGCTTGCAAGCGAGAATCAACAGCAAATACGTTCTCTATGCGGTTGAAGGAAGCAACTCTGTATCCCTTTACCTGTACAACATAAAACAAGATGAATCGTCAACGTTAGGTAGCCAGGCGGGCGACCCGGCTTCACCGGCTGCATCCGACCGTTATGTCATCTATTTAAACCAAGGCAAAAAACAAGATCAAGTCGTTTTGTATGATGTCAAATCAAATGTTTCCACCGTTCTGACATCAAGCAATGAGTCGCCGCGTAAGCCTCTGGTGAGCAATAAATATGCGGTCTGGTACGATTTGAAGAAAGACGTGCTTGTCAGCTATGATTTGAAAACAGGCAAGAAAACATCGATCACGACAGACGATGACGTGCCACATGAAGATTTTTATGCGTTGCAAGGTCAAAATCTTGTGTGGGCAGATGAAACACGCAAAGGCTATTCGTTGATGCTGACAGATTTGAAAACGAATAAGTCAAAAGATATCGAAGACGTGTCCACTGAACTGAAAGGTCTGGACCTGTACGATAGTCGCGTTATATGGGCGGATGGACAAGATAACAAGATCGAGGTCAGTGTTTATGATATCGATGATGAAGATACAACCACGCTCAAAAACCGCATTTCAGACATCGACGGTGTAAGTGTCGGAGAAAATTATGCAGTTTGGTCCGAAAATGTAGGCAAGGATTGGGAGTTGTACTATTACGACTTCAAGCGTGAGACGGTAAATCAATTGTATCGCAACAAGGAACCGAATGATCAGCGTAAACCGAAAATGTCTGGCAATGTCTTTGTGTATGAAGATAACCAATATTCACGAGATGATGATCAGTATTACTATTATCTGTACGACTTAGACAGTAAGTCACTGATGAAATATTATCCTGGTGAAGATGGCATACCAAGTGAAATGGCGATTGGCGGAAACCGCGTAGTTTGGGTTGATAATCGCGATTCCGTCTCCAATGTTTACATGATGGCATTCGACCAACCGTCTGACGATCCGGACAATGGAGGCGGCGACGGGGAGTACAAGGATTACAACTTTAAAAAGGTTTTGGAAGATGGAACATTGGACCAAATCATTAAAGACAACGGAAACTCCTATGACGGCATTTACTTTGTGTTTATGGACGGTTCCACGGAGGAAGCATCTGTAAGCATGGATGATGCATCCGAAGACTTCGATGTATTTATTGAATTGATTGAAGGCTACGGTTTTGAAAATATTTACGTTCGCGTTTACCAATAAGCGCATGGCAAAAGCAGGCTGCGGTGATCCCGCATGCCTGCTTAATATTTCTATCTAGGAAAAATTGAGGGAGCTGACAAAGATGACGTTTTCGGAACTTTATAGCAAGGCAAACGCTGTTATCAATCCACGAATGCTATCCCAGCATGCGAGCGCTGGGGGAGTTGGAGCCGCGATTCTGACTGAAGGTGGCACAGTGTATACAGGTGTTTGTATCGATACTGCATGTTCGATGGGTTTTTGCGCAGAACATGCTGCGGCTGCAACAATGATAACCAATGGAGAAAATCGGGTGGTAAAAATGATTGCAGTTGGTAGTAAAGGGAATGTTATGCCTCCTTGTGGACGTTGTCGTGAGTTTATCAGTCAATTACATAGTGATAACTTAAATGCCGAAGTCATGGTGGATGATGGCGTAATTGTCACTCTGAAAGAACTGTTGCCACATGATTGGCGTAAGTAAGTCACGATTATAGCCGTTATGCATTCAGCGATTACATTAGCTCCTTTTGTAAGTCGTTTGGCAGCAAATGAGATTATCGAAAATGTGCAAATGAGCGAATTAAAAAGCTGGCGATTATCAAGGTTTTCCATGCAATATCTTGGTTCTTGAAGCCCAACGAAAAAGACTTTCCTCGCTTCTTGGAGGAAAGTCTTTTTTGTGCAGCGTGCTAATCCAAAATCGCGACTTGTCGTTTGACAACTTTCACGGTTTGGAGCGATTCGTCTTCAGGGCCTTGAACAGGCAGACCTACACGCAAGTTTTCCATAATGTAGTCGATGTTTTCTTGCGTCACAACCTCGCCTGGCATCAGGATCGGAATACCTGGCGGATACACCATGATAAATTCGGTAATGATTCGTCCAGCGGCTTCCTTCAGTGGCACGATCTCGGTCTCGGCGTAAAATGCATCGCGAGGCGAGAGCGAGAGGCTCGGAATGTTCGGTAAGGACACCTTAATCGGATCCGCTACCTCGGCATGTGCGAATTCGATCGCCAAATGACGGAGCGCATTGATCAGAACGGAGACGGTCTCTTCCGTATCCCCTGCGGTGATGAAGCAAAGGATGTTGTAGAGGTCGCTCATCTCCACTTCGATGTTATATTTGTCGCGCAGCCAGTTTTCCACTTCCCATCCAGTGATACCGAGCTCGCGGACATGGATCAAGAGCTTGGTTGTATCCATTGCGAAAGTGGCCGGTTTGCCCAAAATTTCAGAGCCGACACATTGGATGCGTGGAATTTCATTGATTTGTTCACGGGCGGAAGCGGCAAGCTGCATCGCTTGTTCTGCCATCGCATGGCCGTTCAAAGCCAGATGCTGGCGTGCCATATCCAGCGAAGCAAGTAAAATATAGGATGTCGAGGTTGTTGTCAGCATGGAGAGGATCGTTTTCACCCGGTTGACGTCCACCAATCCTTCACGTACGTTCAGGATCGAGCTCTGGGTAAGTGATCCGCCCAGCTTGTGCACACTGGTTGCCGCCATATCGGCACCGGCCTGCATAGCCGACAGCGGCATGTTTTCATGGAAGCCGATATGGACGCCGTGCGCTTCATCGACCAGTACCGGAATTTCATAATTGTGCGCCGTACGGACGATTTGCCGCAAATCGCCAGCAATTCCGAAATAGGTTGGGTTGATGACCAACAGGGCAGCCGCATCCGGATGTTTGTCCAACGCTTTTTGCACCGCTTTAACAGTGATGCCGTGGGCAATTCCGAGCTTTTCATCCATGACCGGATGAATGAACACAGGAATCGCACCGGCAAAAATGATTGCTGCCAAAATCGATTTATGAACATTACGGGGTACAATGATTTTGTCCCCGGGATTGCACGTAGCCATTATCATTGCCATAATCGCTCCGCTCGTTCCTTGGACGGAGAAAAACGTATGATCGGCGCCAAACGCTTCTGCTGCTAACTCTTGGGCCTCTTTGATCATCGCTTTTGGATGGTGCAAGTCATCCAGCGGGGCGATATTGATCAAATCGATTGAGAGCGCATTATCCCCTAGAAATTCGCGGAAGGTCGGGTTCATCCCCATCCCTTTTTTATGTCCCGGTATATGAAACTGCACCGGGTTACGTTTGACATGTTCAAGCAAACCGCTGAATAACGGAGTTTGTGCTTGTCTCAATTCTTATCGCCTCGCTTTACATTCATGGTCTATAAAAAACAAACAAGATGAGTATAGCAAAAAGAGGGGGGAAAGCAAGTGAATTTTTCTTGCAGGAGAACGAATGTCTATGCAAGAAAAAAGTAGAAAGACCAAAGGAGGGAAACCGATGAAAACACGTGTGACCGAGCTGTTGGGAATCAACTTGCCGATCGTGCAAGGGGGGCTTGCTTATTTGGCTTATGCTGACCTTGCCGCCGCTGTCTCCAATGCAGGCGGACTGGGCCAAATAACGGCGATGTCGCTGCCTTCCCCAGAAGCGCTGCGAGAAGAGATCCGCAAAACGAAAGCGATGACGGCCAAGCCGTTCGGGGTAAATTTTGCCATTGGGCAGCATGGCCGTCCGTATGAAGATATGCTGGATGCGGCTTTGGAGGAAGGGGTCAAAATTATTAGCATCACGGGAGGCAATCCTGAGCCATTGATTCGCCGCTCAGAGCCTTACGGTGTGAAAAAGCTGGTATTGGTAGCAGCCGTACGCCAAGCGCAAAAAGCCGAGTCGATCGGCGCGGATGCGGTAATGGCAGTAGGGCAAGAGGGCGGCGGCCATCTCGGACGCGATGACATCGGGACGTTCGTGCTGATACCACGCGTTGCGTCAGCCTTACAAATTCCGGTGCTTGCAAGCGGCGGGATCGGCGACGGGAGAGGTCTGGCCGCTGCGCTGGCGCTTGGCGCAGAAGGGATCGAAATGGGCACGCGGTTTATCGCGACCTTGGAATGTGTCCATGCTCATGCGGCATACAAAGAAGCGTTGCTGAACGCGACCGAGCATGACACACAGGTGATCAAGCGGACATTGGGCACCCCTGCGCGTGTGGTACGCACAAAAGGCTCGGATGAAATTCTCGCACGCGAATCAGCAGGAGCAGGCTACGAAGGGTTGAAAGAACTGATCAGCGGTGCGCGAAACCGATCGTTCATCTACGAGGGCGATGATGATCATGGGTTTGGTTGGGCAGGGCAGGTTGTCGGTCTGATCGACGACATTCCGACGGTTCAGCAGCTGTTTGACCGGATCGTGCAGGAAGCGAAGGGCGCTACGGAACGGCTGGCACAAATCCAAGGCGAATAACAGCAGAAAACAAACCGCCAAGCGGTGGTTGGTCGTGCTGGCAAAAAAAAGACAGGTCACTTGCGTAAATTCCCACGCAAGCGTACCTGTTCTTTTGCATATATCTAGAAGTAATCTTCACAATCACACGTGGATGCCGGTTTTACCCATATTGTACAAACGGGCCAAGATCGCCATTGTTTCGTCTAGTTTTTTCAATAGGCGTTCACCGTCAGCCAGGATAGAATCGTCACAAGGGATCGTCAAACCGCAGAGCAGCTCCGCTTTTTTGACTTGCTTCAATCGTTTGATTAATGCGAGAACCCCGTCTTTGCCCAGCTCAGCTTGCGGTGTGCTTGCAGGCTGCATATGGTCGGGTGACCAATGAAAGTCGTTTGGGATCAATTGCATGATTTGGTCAATTTCAGTCTCTAGCCGTTCGGCGATCTGCTCTTTGAACGGGGACTCATAAATGACAGCATACCAGACAAACAGGTGTGTGCCCCACAGCCCGATCTGGAAATGCGGATGTTTTTTGTAGCCCCGTTTATCAGCGGCAAAGGCTACCCATGTATCCTTGGGCGGATTCACCGTGCGGCGGGCATGTTTGGCAATGTGGGTAAACATTTCCTCACCAGTCAGCGCGGATAAGCTTGGCGCAAAATGCTGACCCAATTGTTCAAAAGACGGGCGTATGACAGAAATGATTTTCTCCATCCGCGCATCCAGACCGTCAATGGTAAAGACATCGAATGCTTCTTGAGAAAAGCCGGTAAAAGTTGACATGAAGCTTCCTTCCTTTCAAAAAAACACGAATCCAGCAGCAAATGTTCCCTTATCATACCAAAAAAACAGGTGCCGAGAAAGGGAAGAAAACGATCTGGCAGGTATAGCAAGAGCGGTCGCAGAATAATATGATATACTACTCCATAACTTCTGGTCTGTTTTATAATCAGATAAATCAGATAATTACAACTGATGAATATTCTTAGCAGACCGACGATGCCAGTATTTTTCGACGATGCCAAGACAAGCGCAAGACAAAAGGAGCTGAGCGAAAATGATCTTTGAAAAAGCGTGCAATGTGACAATGGATCAAGTAATCGCAGCTTTGAAGCGCAAGGACGCCGAGGAACGCATACCTGTACTTCGCTTAGAGCTTGATTACGAATTGGCAACGCTTTATGATGCACTGCAAGCAAACGATTACGCCCAAATCTGCAAGTCAAAAGAACTTCTGAAAAAATTGGGCAGAGAAATGCTGCTCTTGGAGGCATAGTTTGGCACAATTCTTTTCGGAAAGAGACAGGTAGGTTGAAGATGCAACGAAACAAATCAAAGGACTGAAGAACGACATTCACTCATGCGAGCGGGTGTCGTTTTTTCGTTGTACAGATAGGAATTATAAAATTCCTATCCAGTATAAGGGCAACCGCGGCTCCGCCAAAAGGCATGGCGCAGCCAGGTTTTCTAACCTTCCATGCACAGGGGCATTTTGCAAAATCTGCATGGACTGACGAGCCACCTCCGACAAACAATATAGATGAAGAAGCTGACGACCAGCGTGTTGTTCCGATCCGGCTGATTTTTGGTTAGGATTTAATGAGAAATTGCTTAGAAAAAGCTTAACCTTTTGTTCATGCCGCTGTAAGATAGTACAGGGCGTATATGTTCCCGAGGACTCGGATAGGAAGGAAGAAAAAACATGCTGCAAATGCTCACTCCGCTCCAGTCGGAACTTTTGCTTGCGGGCATCGTCGGCGTCAATTTGCTGATTTTGCTTGCACTTATTAGCATGTGGGTCAAAATTTCCCGTACCCGCAAGTTGATGAACAAGCTTTTTTCCGGCACAAGTAAAGATAACTTGGAGGGGCAGCTCAGGTCGCTGCTTGCACAAATGGAGGAGTGGAAAAAACAACAAAACGATCAGCAATTTCTGATCAACCGGCTTTCCCAGCGCGTGGGTGCCCAGTGCGGCAATCTTTCCATCACTCGCTACAATGCTTTTGGCGACCTAGGGAGCGATCTTAGCTTTTCCATGGCGCTATTGGATGACGATCAAAATGGCGTGGTGCTGACCAGCATCTATGGGCGCGAAGAGTCCCGTTTCTATGCGAAACCGGTTCAGGCTGGAAAATCTTTGTATCATTTATCCGAAGAAGAGCACGCTGTCGTAAAAAAAGCGTCTGTTTCCGCGAATCCCTCAAGACAATTGTGAAGAATATGTGTATAATAATACATGTAGGCACGTAAATGTTAAGAGGTTGTACCGTTTTGGTAAAATGATAAAGAGGTGATCTGCCTTCTATACCCAAATCGATGTTCGATTCGCGGGGCAAGGCCAGGTTCAGCAACGTTCCTTTGTAGATACCTAGCTTCTCTGTCTCATGTTCAGGCAGTTTTTTTGACAGCCAAAAACAGGGAATAGAGGAGATAGTATGGCTCAGCGTTTATCGACTAACTACGCGAATGCCTTTTTTGCCATGAGTGAAGAAGAGCTTAACCAATTTGTAAGTTTATTTGCAAACGATAATTTCCTTGTATCGGTACAGGAACGTTTTACAGGTGATCGGGATATCTTCATTTCCGACGGCCAAGGGGAAATCAAATTGACCTTTAGCCGGATCGGCCCGCGTTTTTCTTGTGAAAGCTCGTATGAGATCAGAGATTTGAATCTGGCCAATACGATGCGCAAAGCGATGAAGCGCTTTAAAGGGCACGGAATTGTCCACCGCGTGTATGACAGTTTTACTATGGTGTATCATTATGACGACGGTGACGTGATCCGCATTCAGGAATGCGCGGACAGCAAAGAGACCCTTGTCTTTGAATCGACCAACCACAATCAAGCGAAAGAACTTGAAATGCTTTTTCAACAAAATGGTGTTGAACATGAGATTCAATGTATCCGTGCTGAGACCGATCGCTTGCTAGATTTGCGTATCAAGTCGCGTGAAAAAGCGCCCGATCGACTGTCCGGGATTGACCGCAAGCTGGCGGAATTGTCCCGTCGCTTGTATACATTGGAAGCCTAACTTATGATAATGGGTGCGAAAAGCGCCCATTTTTATTTTTTGGCCGATTTCCCAAAAAAAAGTGTTGTCATTTGTGCTCAACCGTGATAATTTTAAATTCGTTGGAAATCAAGATTAGGAACCAGGATTCACTTTAAAGGGTGGAATACCGTGAGAGAAGCCGCCCCCGTTAGTGAATGACGCAGGTCCTAGCGATGATGTTTCTCTATCACACTTGCTAGGAAGGGGGAACCGAAAGATGGAATACTCGACTTTCGGACGCCATGTTGCCATTGACACATGGGGAGTACAGTTTGACCTATTGAATGATGCAGAGTTTTTGAAGAAAGAAATGATTGAGGCTGCAGAATCTTGCGGCGCTTCAGTTTTGAGCGTTCAAGCTAAGCAGTTCTCACCTCAAGGAGCTACCGTTCTGGTTCTTCTCTCGGAAAGTCATCTTTCTATCCACACTTATCCTGAGCGCGGTTTTGCTGCTTTGGATTGCTACACCTGCGGTGAAACGGTAGATCCGCAAGTGGCGATTGATTACATGGTTTCGATCTTGAAGCCAGAAAAGGTTTATGCGAAGAAATTGGTTCGTGGTCTTGGAGAATTGGAAGTGCTGGAACCGGAGATCAAAATGCCGGAGCTGGCGAAATAAGATACGGATTGAATACAACGAGAAGGTGCCGATGTGGCACCTTCTTTTTTTTGCCTTATTCCACGCCAATGCCGAGATCGGACAGCCGCTCAAAATAATCAGGGCACGTTTTCGCAACACAGCCGGGGTCGGCAATGCGAATCCCCGGAATTTTCGCGCCGATCAGGGCAAGGGCCATCGCCATTCGGTGATCGTCATGTGGGTCTAATAGGGCAGGCGTGACTGGTCCGGGATGCACAGTCAGTCCGTCCGCGTATTCTTCTACTTTGATGCCGAGCTTGTGAAGCTGTTCACAGACCACACTGATCCGGTCGCACTCATGGTGGCGGATATGAGCCGCATCGGTCATCGTAATCGGCGCGTCGGCAAACGTGGCGAGTGCCGCCATTGTCAGCGTCTGGTCGGACCAGCGCTTCATGCTGACGGTGAAGCCGCCTTTCAATTGCGCAGTGCCGCGCACCTCAACGAAATCATCGCCCCGGACAACCGTGCAGCCCATTCGCTCAAGCGTGTCCAACAATTCGATATCGGGCTGCCTTGTGGCGGTTGAGATTCCATTGATCCGAATGCGCCCGTTGGTTAATGCGGCCAAGCTCCAAAAATAACCGCAAGTCGACACGTCCGGTTCGAGTGTAAGAGCTGCAGCCTTATATGTCGCTGGTTCGAAACGAACGCTTTGCCCGCCGTTTTGAACGAGCGGTTCGACACCAAAGGCATGCATCATCTCGAGCGTCATGTCCACATAATCACGCTGGACGACTGTCCCGTCGATATGGACGATCAAAGGGTCTTTTGCATACGGTGCCGCCAGCAGTAGCCCGCTGATGAATTGGCTGGACACACTGCCCGAAATGGTCACTTCACCGCCTTGAAGCCCGTTTGCGCTCAGGGTGAGGGGGAGGCAGCCAGGTTGTCCGGTATAGTCAATTTGTGCGCCCAGTGCGGACAAAGCGCCAAGCAGAGGCGCTAGCGGCCGCTCCTGCATGCGTCGGCTGCCATCAAGCCGCCACGTACCATTCCCTGCAGCCAAAGCGCCAGGTAAAAAGCGAGCTACTGTACCGGCGGCTCCGACGTACAGCTCTTCCTGTTCGACCGGCCATTTTCCCCCAACACCCGTTACCGTCGCTGTCGTTTGGTCGATGGTGATGGAAACACCCAGCTTTTTGAGGCTGTCGATACACCAGTAGGAATCGTCGCTTTTCAAAATGCCGTCCAGCCGGGAGGTGCCGTTGGCCATTGCAGCGATGATCAGCGCACGATTGGTCAAGCTTTTGCTGCCGGACACGTTGATGGTTTGATCGATCGGTCCCGCTGCTGGCGTAAGCTGTATGTGCGCTTGCTGATGGGACGCAGACCAAGGGGACCGGGCAGCCTGATCGGCAAGGTGGAGAGATGTTTCGTTCATGTTCATTAACCTCATTTCGTCTTGAGCATCGTTCTACCTTGGATTATAATGACGAAAATGAAATAGATGAAATCGTAAATTTTGTTCGTTGTCATAGAGGAGATCAATGTCATGTTTCATTTGGAATGGTATCGCATCTTTTATCACACGGCGAAAACCGGTAATTTGACAAGGGCTGCGGAGGCATTGTTCATTACGCAGCCGACTGTTAGCTACGCGATCAAGCAGATGGAGACCGCGCTCGGTTTGCGCTTGTTTCAGCGCATGTCCAAAGGGGTTGAGCTAACTGCAGAAGGAAGAGAGCTGTTTGCTTTCGTTGAGCAAGCATTTCAGCTGCTCGAAGCAGGGGAGCGAAAGGTTCAGGAGCTGAAGGCGCTGGAAGCGGGAGAGCTGCGGATCGGCGCAAGCGATTCGTTGATCAAGCACCTGTTGTTGCCGCAGTTGGAGCAGTTCCGCGAGAGCTATCCGGGGGTGCGAATTCGTTTATCACATGGGAAAACAAGCGAGATCGTGCAGCATGTGAAGGAGGGACTAATCGACTGCGGGCTTGTCCATTTGCCGCTTCCGGCTGAAGAGCCAGTGCTTAAAGTCGTAAGCCAGCTCGGCGTTCAGGATTGCTTTGTGGTTGGGGAGGCACACCGTAGTTTTGCTCTACAGCCGCGCACAGCCGAAGAATTGGCAGCACTCCCTCTATTAAGTCTATCGGCGAAAAGCCGCACCCGACAGTTCATGGAGCGCTGGTTTGCCGTAGAGGGGATTGCGATGGCGCCTGATGTCGAGGTCGGCAGCATCGACCTGCTAATTGAATTTGCAAAGCGGGGATTTGGGATTGCGCTGATTAACCGCGCTTTTGTGCAAGCGGAACTGCGTCTTGGCACGCTTGTGGAAGTACCGACGGTTCATCAGGTGCCGGAGCGCAAGATCGGGTTAGTAATTCGACACACGAGCCGATTATCACTTGCGGCGCTTCAGTTTTTTCATTCACTGCCCATGCAGCAAACAGACAAAAAGGGAGACAGCGACTAAACGCGTCTCCCTTTTTACATGGCTCACCGCTCCTTACCGAAACGGTGCGGTCACGGTACGTCCCATATCTCGTACTAGTGCGCCAAAGTCGGATCCCATGTTCCGCACGTTTTGAGATACAGTGTTCGGTCCATTAAAGATGGAATGCGTACCGGTGCCAGCCCCTGTGTGGGTTCCAGCGCCTGCGCCGGTGCCATAACCTGCTCCAGTGCCATAACCTGTTCCAGTACCGGCCCCTGTGTAGGTGCCACCGTAGCCATGATGCTGGCGGATACCGGTATCCAGTGCGCGAATACGGGCAACCATCGCAGTATCAGAGGTGATGCGAACATGATGATTCGGCAATCCTGCTTTTACAGCGGAATAAACGCGCTGTTCGATGGCGTGACGCTGACGAGTGTGATTGGCATCGACACGAATGTTGACACCGACCAAAGCATCGTTTCCGGAAACAACCGCTACAGCGTTGCTAACCCCTGGGACCGAATCTGCTGCTTTGGCAGCCTTGGTCGACAGATGTTGGTCAAACGTGTAGTGTGTACCAGCCCCATAGTGATGAGGCGCGCCTGTTCCATACGTATGGGGAACGGTAGTCGTACCGTTTGCGTATGGAGCAGTCGTGTTGTACATGTTCGGTGCTGTCGCGCGATACGCGGTGGTTCCTACTGTGCCGGTTGTGCCAGTAGTGCTTGGATGCGTAACCCCTTGCGTACGTGTGCCAGTTCCCGGTTGTGGTGCGGCAGTGCGGTTGTAACCGCAAGCAGTGGTTAACGACGTCGCCAAAACAAGACAGGAGATTGCCAGAGACCATTTTCTCATTGTTATAACACCTCCGCGCTTATTTTGCGTAGGTGTCACGGCAAATACGCAGGAAGTTTCAGGTCAAATTGGAGATTGCCACAGCGTAGAAAGCACACCGTTTCCGTTCCAGCCGATTTTGCGTATGGTGATAGGCTGCAGCGAGCGCACCAGTTCATGTATTTGCAGCGACAGCGTGGTGATGCCATATCTTCGCAGCCGCCCATGCTGAAAAACATAAGCGCGGCCAGCAACAAAGAGTGGTTCGTTCGCTTTTGCAGCTGGTGTTACCGTCAACTCGGATATGAACACGGCTTGCTGCTCGCTGCGCAGCCAATCGCGAAACATTTTTTCACCGGATGATTTCCAATGAGTGGTGTCAGGGCAAAAGTTAGCTGGCAGCAATCTGGCATGCCAGCATGGATATAAGGCACTGTGCAAGGCGTCCGGTGCCAATAAGACCGCTGATTGCGCGGGGACAAGCACTTCACCTTCAGTTGCATCTGGCAGCTGCCCGAGATACCAAGCATGCTCAGCCGAGAGGTACTTCATCTCCGCTGAAGTCGGCAAACGGCTGCTGGACCAGCTTACAGGGACCGTGGGGTTGCTGGCTTGTAAGTTGGCAATCGTACGCTGTTCTTCACGATACAATCCAAGCGAATCGACGACGGTTCGTGTTGTGTATGACAGGCGCCAAGAAAAATGCGTTGCAATGAACGGCTGTGGGCCACAATCTACAATCGTTTTGATGGCAGGATCAAATAACGGGACAGATGGGGAAATTGACATCTGCTCGGTCTGCAGCAATCGGTGCAGCTCCGGCCGGAAAAAACGCAGCTGCCGCCATTTGTCCAAGGGTAATCCATCTACTGTAAGCAAGTCTGGATCGGTAAAACAGATAGACGAGATACTCTTGTCTTGCCAAATAAGCATAAGGGTGCCTGTTGCCTTTTCCAAAAAGTCCAGCGCATGGTCGAGAATATGCTCCACCTCATAGACAAGATGAAAAAAGGTAAGTCCCAGCTCACGTTTTGGCTGGTGGATACATGCATGCAATTCCGCGATGAGCATTTTTACGTCAGCCATGCAGCAATCACACTCCTTGGCCTAGAGAAAATGGCAGTTGCGCCAGTGTGAAGCGGGGCAAATCCGCAACCTGCCAATTGTCTACTGACAGCCAGACTTGTCGCATCGGGCCGAATCCTCTGACGATCGCAGGAATTAGCGCAGAGAGTGAGCCCTTCACTGCTTGCTGCGGAAGTGCGGACAGGCGTCCCGACTCAAATAGGCCCATTCGCTCGGGATAAAGGAGGAAGCTGCCGTCAGTCTGATTCAGCTCGAGATGCCGCACTCCCTGAACGATGAGGCACCCTTTTCCAGCAAGCGCGCCATTACGCGCCCAAGATCGGCAAGCATCCAATAGGTTGACTCGCTCTTCATAACCCGATGTTTCAATAGGAAAGTCAAGGGAAAGGTGAAAGGGACTCGAAGGATGGCTGGTCAAAGCGGCAAGGGAGGCTGTGTCGGTTCCAGCCGATGAATAAATTGCTGTAGTTCCCACCAAATAGCCAAATGGATGGATCGGCGAAAAAGCAGGGCTACCTTCCGCTTGCAAAAAAGACAGTGTCGTTCTCGACGCGGCAGGTTGAAGATGCTGGGGCAAGCGCAAGCAATGTGCCAAAAGCTGTCCCAGAAGCTGGTCGTCCAGCAAAACATTGCGGACTACACCGAAAGAACCAGAAATCGGGCTGGTGCTGAGCATGTCGGCGTGCGCCAAATCCAGGATCGCGTCTTGCCGTTTTCTCGCCAAATCTTGCATAATTCCTTCATATAATTCATCATCAAAGCCTACCGTTGTACTCACACCTGACTGAATGTTCAGCCGATATCTGGTAGCGAGATGACTGCAGATCAATCGATCGAGCGGTAGGGAGAAAAGCTGTCCATCGCTGCGGGCAGCCGTTATGCGTTCGTGCAAAAAGGATACACTTGTAACAGCCGCACCTGAAGGCGCTGAAAAGTGGCGATGCTGCGCTTCTATTTTATGTAAAAATGATTTGTTTATAGCTGTAGGTTGTGAAGAATGGTGCATCATAAAAGGTAGCTGACGCTTTTCCAGTGCAGCGAGTGTATCGAGTGAGCGTGCGATTTGGGGTCGTTCGGATGCATGGCGAACCGCTTGGTGAAAAGCCTGTTCCAGTCTGTCAGGTACTAAGGCCGAGGTCATGGCTTGTCCGATTGTTCCTGAAGCCGTGCGGACGGTCAAATATACGGAGGTTTCAAGATGATGGGAACGGTCGAGAAATCGGCCGCTTTGCCAACGGTATTGCGTCTTTTCTCGCTTGGTGGCCACGAACGTCACAAAAAGCCCGAGCGCATCGGCGAGAGAGAGGATACCATCGGCTAAGGAGTGGATCGGAAGAGAGCGCTCTTGATTCATCAAAGTGCCTCCCTGTTTACATTTTTCAGGTACATTTTAACATGATTCGAATGAACTTACCATTGTATGGCGGTGAGCGAACTGTTATGATGAAGTGTATGCATAAACGAGGAGGAAATTATGAAGCGCCCTGACATTCGCAACATCGCTATTATCGCCCACGTCGACCACGGTAAAACGACGTTGGTTGATAAATTGTTGATTCAAGCAGGTACATTCCGCAGCAACCAGCAAGTAGAGGAAAGAATGATGGACTCCAACGACCTGGAACGCGAGCGCGGAATTACAATTCTGGCAAAAACTACGTCCCTTAAATATAAGGACTTTACGATTAATATTTTGGATACACCGGGCCATGCGGACTTCGGCGGCGAAGTTGAGCGGATCATGAGCATGGTTGACGGTGTACTTTTGATTGTCGATGCTTTTGAAGGCTGTATGCCACAAACCCGCTTTGTTTTGCGCAAAGCGTTGGAAGCGAAAGTAACACCGATCGTTGTGGTGAACAAAGTCGACCGTGAAAATGCGCGTCCGCAAGAAGTGATTAATGAAGTGTACGACTTGTTTATCGATCTGGATGCAACGGAAGACCAATTGGACTTCCCGATCGTATATGCATCTGGTCTGCAAGGCATTGCCGGTATGGAACCAGACAAACTGGAAAGCGACCTGCGTCCACTTTTCGATGCAATCGTTGAGCATATGCCAGAGCCGTATGCAGACGTGGAAGCACCTTTGCAAATGCAAGTTACTATCCTCGACTATAACGACTTTTTGGGCCGTATCGGGATTGGCCGCATCTATCGCGGTGTGATCAACGTGAACGACCAAGTCGCTGTTATGAAGCGCGACGGCTCCGTGAAGAGAATGCGCGTGCAAAAGCTGTTCGGCTTCGTCGGCTTGAACCGTGTCGAAATGAAGACCGCCAAAGCGGGTGACATCGTGGCAATCGCAGGTCTGGAAGACATCAACGTGGGTGAGACCATTTGTGATCCTGACAACCAGGATGCGCTGCCATTGTTGAAAATCGACGAACCGACCTTGCAAATGACGTTCCTCGTGAACAACAGCCCATTTGCCGGCCGCGAAGGAAAACACGTTACATCCCGTAAGCTGCGCGACCGCTTGATGTCCGAGCTGGAGACAGACGTTTCGCTGCGCGTTGACGAAACCGATTCTCCTGATGCGTTCGTCGTATCTGGCCGTGGTGAATTGCACCTGTCCATCCTCGTGGAGAACATGCGTCGCGAAGGCTATGAGCTCGCTGTTTCCAAGCCGGAAGTTATTATTCGTGAAATCGACGGCCAAAAAATGGAGCCAGCCGAAATGCTGATTATCGACGTACCGGAAGAGTTTACTGGTCCGGTAATGGAAACATTGGGTCAGCGTAAAGCTGAAATGGTCAATATGATCAATAACGGTTTCGGCCAAGTCCGTCTGGAATTCTTGATTCCTTCCCGCGGCTTGATCGGTTACCGGAACGAGTTTTTGACCATTACTCGTGGTTATGGAATCCTGAACCATTCCTTCGACAGCTACCGTCCATTGTTCGTAGGTGAGGTAGGTGGCCGCCACGCGGGCGTTCTGATCTCCAACGAAACAGGCACAGCGACGACATACGGTTTGATGTCCGTTGAAGATCGCGGTATCATGTTCATTCACCCAGGTACCGAAGTATATGAAGGAATGATCGTTGGCGAGCATAACCGCGACAACGATTTGACCGTTAACGTATGTAAAGAAAAGCATGCGACAAACGTTCGTTCCGCGACAAAAGACGAGACAGTGAAAATGAAAACCCCTCGTACCTTGACGCTGGAAGAAGCGCTCGAATACTTGAACGACGACGAGCTGTGTGAGGTAACTCCGCAATCCGTCCGTTTGCGCAAAAAGTATTTGAACAAATCCGACCGCGAGCGCTATGCGAAACAAAAACGCTGGGAAGCCCAGCCGCAAGCGTAACCGATACGAGAATAAAGAGCCACCTCCTCATGCAAGAGAGGAGCAGTGGCTCTTCTTCTTTTTTCGACCAAAATCGATTGCTGTATTTTGACAGAGCAGTCTCTCACCTGCTAAAGTAATACTGATACAAGCTGTTCTCATTCATACATACTTTGGTAAAAAAAGCTTGATTCTCCGGGGCAATGGTTGAGGACGGACTAGTGCATAAGCAGCAAAAGAGTACAGGTGATTGATTGCAAGGGGAGAGATTGTGAATGGAATGGTTTGAGTTGGTGTCATCTTATGAGCCTTCCAATCCCAATGCGCTGACCACATATGACTCAATCCGCATTTTCTTTGACCATTATCGCGCGTATGTGATCTTTGTCTATTTGATTGCGGTGTATTATTTGGGGTTTGCGACACGGGTTCGGATGCCATTGTTAAAAAATGTGCTGCTCTACGTCCTGTTGTTTATCGGGGCGATTATTTTCAGCTTCCTGGACACTTCATTGCCGGTAAAGAGCGCGATGTTCGTTGCGGTTCTGCTTTTGGTGATCGTCAAGGTGCGGATTAAGCCTGACAACAAGAGAAAGCGGGGAGAGCGATGAGACTGGGGGACGCGTTGTTTAACTGGCTACAAATTCAGGCGGTTGCCGATGCGCGGCCGCACGATCAATCCGCAAAGGAGACCGCTGCGTTTTTCAGCGCGATTTTGACGGAAGATCACAACGTGACGGCGCTCACGTATACAAAGGACGAGACGATGTATACGCTGCGCTATACGATGGAAGGAAAGCCGAAAATGGAAATGTACCAGATCGAAGCGGTGGAAGAGCTGCTCGATGCGATTAATAGCGAGCCGAAATACAATCAATAACCGTTTGTCTAAAGCTGCCCTGCTCGTTTGTTAAGCGGGGCGGTGTGCGTTCTGCGCTTTTTGCGTGAGAGGTTCCACTTTACTAACGGCAGGTGACTATTTACATGCAGGAACAAGCAATACTGGCAATCGGCATTTTTCTCGTGATTTATGCCATCATTATTTCTGAAAAGCTTCATCGTACCATCGTTTCGATGATCGGCGGGCTGCTCATGGTCGTGTTCGGCATCGTCGATCAAGAGTCTGCGGTGCACCATATTGATTTCAACACGTTAGGCTTGCTGACCGGCATGATGATCATCGTGTCCATTACGGCCGAGACCGGATTGTTCAAATATATCGCCATCTGGGCCGCCAAAAAGGCGAAGGGGGAGCCGCTGCGCATATTGCTTGCACTCGGCATACTGACTGCACTCGCGTCCGCATTTCTTGACAACGTTACGACCGTCTTGCTGATGGTCCCGGTTACGTTCAGCATCACCAAGCAGCTGCGCATCAATCCGATGCCGTTTTTGTTGACCGAGATTTTTGCTTCCAATATCGGGGGTACGTCAACCTTAATCGGCGATCCGCCCAATATTATGATCGGGAGCGCGGTCAAAGAGCTGACCTTTATGGCTTTTATCAATAACCTGTTTTTGATCTCATTTTTGATCTTGTTCGTGACGCTCGCGATTCTCGCGTTTTGGTATCGAAATGAACTGAAGACAGCGCCGGAGTTGAAGCTAGGGATCATGCTGTTGGATGAAAAAAGTGAAATTACTGACAAAAAACTTTTGACTAAATGCCTCATTATTCTCGGAGTGACGATCGCTGGATTTTTTCTTCACCAGCTGCTCCATATCGAATCGGCAACGGTCGCGCTTGCAGGTGCATTTCTGCTCCTGCTCTGGACCGGCGAGCGTTATTTGGAGGAAGCGATGGCCAAAGTGGAATGGACAACCCTCTTCTTCTTCATCGGTTTGTTCGTCCTGGTTGGCGGCCTGATTGAGACGGGCGTCATTAGCAAGCTGGCTACCTATGCGATGGGCTTGACGGGTGGCGAGGTTGGGCCAACCGCTATGTTGATTTTGTGGATGAGCGCGATTGCTTCTGCTTTCGTCGACAATATTCCGTTCGTCGCCACGATGATCCCGATGATTCAGGACATGGGGACAATGGGTATCACGAATCTCGATCCGCTTTGGTGGAGCCTTTCCCTGGGAGCATGCTTGGGCGGCAACGGAACCTTGATCGGTGCAAGCGCAAATGTGATTGTGGCTGGCCTGGCGGCAAAAGAAGGGCATCACATCTCTTTTGTCAAATTTCTTTTCATCGGCTTTCCGCTGATGCTTGTCTCCATCTTGATTTCTACGTTGTACATCTACCTACGCTATCTATAAAAAGGGAGTGACATGTGCATGTTGACTTACCAGTTTGATTCATCGACGCTTTCCATTCAGGAGAGTAAAGTCGAGGGTGACTATGAGTTCCGCATTCATGTGCAGGAAGAAGAACAGCACCAGGCGATGCGCGACATCCGCCACTATTTTGCTGAAAATCGGGTGCACACCGATGTGCTGTTTTACACCCAGATAGACCATGGGTATCAAGTGATTGTGCGCCAAGATTATTATGTCGCCTTTGTGCTCCAACTGTTCGCCTATCGGCTTCTTACACAAGTGGCCTGGAAAGACAACTAAACAGAAAAAACGAAAGCCCCTCCAATCACGGAGGGGTTTTTTGCAACCTTTTGCTAAATTGTTCCGTCTGTGAGATGAACATAACAAAGGAAAGCAAGGAAAGAGGGGACAGGACAAATGAAAAAATACATCAAGAAACCCGTAGTATGGCTCGTAGCAGCCGTTGTTGTCGGAGGAGGGCTCACGCCAGTGTGGGCTGAGAACGGCACGATGAGCAAATTGCTCGCTTCGGATATTTCTGCCACGACTGATGGTGCAGGGTTGAGCGGAGTTGAACAGGTAACTGATGCGAATGGCAATTACATAAAAGCGAACGTCCGGGATGATATCACGAAAGTAATTATTCTTTTACCGAATGACAGCAAAAGCGAGATCGTTAGCTTTCCGAACCATGGCTTGAAAGTCGCAATCCCGGCATCCGCAAGCAAGGATGGACAAACCGCCACGCTTCTGGCCTATGTGAACACGGAGCTTGTTGACACGGTCAAAATCAAGCTGGCAGACGGCACCGTTTCTGACGATGAGCTTGTCTATGCCAACGCGCTGTATGACCAAACCGCTCGTCAAATGAAAGTAAGCGGCATCGTCAATCCAAAAGTGGACAAGGTGGTCGTACGATACGGTACGGTATCGAGAGAAGCTAAATTGGTACACGTTTGGGAAGGAGCAAAATCATTCGAATACGGTTTCGCTGTCACCGATGCCAAAGATGCCAACGTTGTTGTTGAACTGTATACAGGAGACGAGAAACTGAGCGAACAATCCGTCAAGGTCAACAAAGTAAACGTACCGGCCGAAACAGTAAAGCCGACAGGCATGATCGAAGGAACGGCGACGCTTAGCGCTAATAAAAAACAGTTCGAGCTAAAGGGCACCGTCACTTATAAAAACGGAGAGAAAAAAGGCGAATGGAAGCTGGTCGTGACAGGGCCGGATGGCAAAAAGCACGAGATCAAAGTAGGAGAAAACGGCAAGTTTGAAACCAAACTCCCGTTCAAAAACCGCTCTTACAGCGCCAAAGCGATCCATGTGGAGCTGTTCTACGGCAAAACACTAGTTGCCAAATCGGATATTTCTCACGGCACACCTGTCAATCAAGCACCAGATCAAAAGAAGCAGAAAAACCAAGACGAGCAAAACAAGGTCGTGCATGTTGACAAAAAAGAGCTAGAAAAGAAAAAGGAAGAAATGGAAAAAAACAAAGAAAAGCTGAAAGAATATTTGGAGGCTGTCAAGAAAAACGCCGAGAAACAACGGGAAAAAGGGCATAAAGAGAACGAGCACAAAAAAGGTGATCATGACGACGATGAGGATGAAGATTAATCACTGATACGATCTGATGTAATTCATGATGTCTTTGATGTAATCGCCGATGATCGGGATGGTGAGAGACTGAGACAACAACCACCCCAAAATCGCTAATATAATAGCCGTCCCGATCGTCAGCCCGAGACCGCGAGCGAGTCCGGCCAAGAAGTTGATATAGATCAATTTTCGTGGAGCCGTATAGTTTTGGACGATGTCTGCGAGGCGTATATCTTCCAAAAACATGGCGATTTTGTCCATGCGTTCGTTCAGTTTGCGAACTTGCTGCAACTCATGCAGGAGGTGATCCACCTTCTGTAGCAGTTCATCCGTGGGTGAAATTATTTTCGACAAGTGATCATCTCCCCTTTCTTCTTATCTAAGTGTAGGAAAAATCATCCAAACAAGCAAGCAAGCGAATGGAATTAATTGCCTCCAACCGGATCAGACAGGTACAATAGACGTACCAATGTTGACTGGAGGGATCACACATGTCCGAAACGGTTGCCACCTCTTTATCAGAGAGCTTGTTTGGACTCATGCAGCAAGAACGGTTTCTCACCTTAGCTACGATTGATCATGAGACAGGTGCTCCATCCCTTGGCTCAATATCGTGGGTGGTAGCGACGACGCATCAAACCGTACGGATCGCCATCGACAACCGCTCCCGCATCTTGGCCAATCTGCAAAAGACACCGAGCGTTAGCCTGCACTTGCTTGGCAACGGCTCTTCCTACGAAATTGCCGGACGCGTTGCATCCATTGAGGAGCGCTTGGACGGGGTTCCGCTCAAGCTGGCAAAAGTGGAGATCGTGGTAGAAACCGTTCGCGACATCATGTTTTACGGCTCGAGAATCTCGGTTGATCCCGAATATGAGAAAACCTATGACAAGAACGCAGCGGCGAAGCTGGATGCGCAAGTCATGACGGCGCTAAAAAAATAAGTTGTGAAAACGTTGGCTTCGCCGAACCAGTGGCGGAGCCTTTGTTGCACATGAAAAAAGGAGCCTTCTGAAAAGGCTCCTTCTATTTTACACCGCGTTGCGTGCAGCCATACAACTGCAAGCGTAATCGGGTAAGTAACGGTTTACTGTGCGGTCAAAACAGGGGTTGGCTTTGTTTGCGTATTGGACATATGTTGTTCCAAACGCTTGTTGTAGCCATTCACCCACAGCGAGTCGATAATGTTGAATTCAGCATCAGTCAGCGGCGCCACTTCAGAAGAGAGCGCAAACTCTTTCAAGTTTTGTTCGCTGGTGATGTTAGGCAGTACGGTAACAACCGATGGGCGATACAGTGAGAATTGGATCGCCAGCTGACCGATCGTGCGCTCTTTGCCGTCAAACAGACCTTTTGCTTTCATTTCTTCGACAACCTCTACGCCAGCTTGCATCCAAGCGGTTGGGCGGTGGCTGCGGTGGTCGCTCTTGTCGAAATGCTTTTGCGGATCATACGTGCCATCCAGGAGGCCGGATGCATGAGGGACACGAACGATCAGAGCGCGCTTCTCTTCATCTGCGATAGCGAAAAGGTTGCGAGCTGGGTCTTGTTCTACGATGTTGTTAATGATTTGAATGCCGGCATAACCAGGGCGTTTCAAAGCGGCGACGGACTCATCTTCCCAACCGATGTCAGGACCCATAGCAGCGCCGTACTCGCGAATTTTGCCTTCTTTTTTCAGCTCTTCGAGAACCTCAATGACCTCTTCATTCATGACAGCTTCCATCCGTGGATTGTGGAGCTGATAGAAATCGATGTAATCGGTTCCCATACGCTTCAGGCTTTGCTCGCAGGCGTAGCGGATATGTTCTTTGGACCAGTTCTGCGGCAATTCCGAATGGCCTTTGCGCTCGCCTGGCAAATTGTAAATGTCATATCCGAATTTCGTTGCGATGACAACTTTGTCGCGAACATCTTTAAGCGTATCAGCGAGAATGGTTTCTCCAAAGCCGTTGCCATAAACATCGGCGGTATCAAAGAAATTGATGCCATACTCTTCATATGCGGAACGAACCAAGCGTTTCGCCAGCGATTCATCGGTGACTCCCCACCATTTAGTGGCGACCGACCAGACGCCGAAACCTACTTCGGAGACTGACAACTCCGTTCCTGGAAGTGTTCTGTACTTCATCTTCCATCTCTCCTTCGAGAATTATTAATGGCTCGTCCTTATCTTACCATGTTCAGTCCACAGGATGAAACAACGTGACCGATTAGATTATAACAGGTTTGTGAAATAAAACACCTTCCCGCAAGAAACGGGAAGGTGAGGGAAGGATTATGGCTGTTGTGCAGGCTGTCCATGCTTACCGGATGCCGGTGGAGTTCCATGCTGATTCGTCTGGTGCGGATGGTTGCCTGGAGCCGGGTGCTGCAAGTGATTCACACCAGGGCGCGGCTGTTCGTTTTTCTGCACATTTTTCGGCAGCTGCGGCATGATCCGGCCCACGATATCGGACAGCTCTTCCGCGATTCCCTTGATCGGCTTGCCATGTTTCATATCAACGGACATTTCGCGCAATCGCTGGACGATAGCGGGGTCAGCGGTTACAATCGCGTTTGCGCCTTGCGGATCTGCTTTTAACGCCTCGGCTACGCTATATTTAATGACACCAACTTCAGGTCGATCCAAGGCAGGATCTACGGTGATCCCGACGACCGCCCAGTTTCCGGCGACGACGGATGTGGCGCTGTGTACTTTTTTCACACGGGAGGCAAGCTGTGACAAACGTTCTGCCTTGGCTTGTGGCGACTGGTTGTATGCAGGCTGAGGCGCCGTTTGGGGGACAGCTTGTGTTTTGGCTTGATGCTGTTTGGGGGCTGCGTTGTTTAAAGCTTGCGGATTTTCCCGCGTGCAGCCGAACAAAGCCAAGCTTGCGCCTATCAGTAAAATCGCGTAGCGAATCACGATCATCCTCACTCCTTACCTTTTTTGTGAATGTCTTACGCGTATTGTTTGTTGATCCGTCGGTTTTCATTCCGTTTCGTCTAAGTGAAGGACTTGCGTCATAGACTGTAAGTAACTTCAAATCGCCTTGCGCAATGCAAAATGGGGCAGCCGTTTTGCTTGCCCGACCGCTAGCGGTCACAAATCCCTCAAGGAAAAACAGCAAGAGGCTTCATCCAACAAAAAGCATCCTTGCCACATTTGCATAAACTATACAAGATGGGTTATAGGAGGCGAGATCTTGAAAAAAATCTACGTACTGGACACGAACGTACTCCTGCAAGATCCGCTGGCGATTTTTTCCTTCCAGGACAACGAAATCGTCATCCCTGCCGTTGTGCTGGAAGAGGTCGATTCCAAAAAGAGATACATGGACGAGATCGGCAGAAACGCCAGACACGTAGCACGGTTGCTGGACAGCTTTCGCCAGCTGGGACAGCTTCATCAAGGAGTTTTGCTGCAAACAGGTGGTTTCTTTCGGGTAGAACTGAACCACTCTTCCTTGAATCAATTGCAAAAGCAATTCCATGAAATGACCAATGACAACCGCATTTTGGCGGTTGCATTGAACCTGCAGGAGGAGGAGAACCAAACACCTGATCCACGACCGGTCATTCTTGTCAGCAAAGATGCGCTGATGCGCGTAAAAGCGGATGCGCTCGGTTTGACTGCCGAGGACTTCCTATCCGATCGGGTCGTGCGTGAATACTCCAGCATATATCCCGGTTATTTGAAGCTGTTGGTACCGTCCAACGTGATTCAGGCCTTTTATGCCAATCGAAGATTGCCTCTATCCCTTCATTTTCCGAACCGCGCTTTTTATCCTCATCAATTTCTGATACTCAAGGATGAGATCAATCCGTCCGCTTCCGCCATCGGCAAAGTGGATGCGGATTGTAAACAGTTGGAAATGTTGGTTGCCGACGATGATCCGATGTGGGGGGTAAAAGCACGGAATGCGCAGCAACGCATGGGGACTGATCTGCTTCTGCGCGATGACATCCCGCTGGTAACCATGACAGGCAAAGCGGGGACGGGCAAAACATTGCTGGCATTGGCGGCAGGTTTGTTTCAAATTGAAGACATGCAAAAATACAAAAAACTGCTCGTCGCACGTCCCATCGTTCCCATGGGGAAAGATATCGGGTATTTGCCAGGGGAAAAAGAAGAAAAACTCCGGCCGTGGATGCAGCCGATCTACGATAATTTGGAATATTTGTTCAATACAAAGAAGCCGGGTGATTTGGATAAAATCCTCGCCGGGATGGGAAGCATTCAGGTTGAGGCGCTGACATATATTCGCGGGCGTTCGATACCGGGGCAGTTCATCATCATTGATGAGGCGCAAAACTTGACGAAGCACGAGGTGAAAACCATCCTGACGCGCGTCGGGGAAGGCTCGAAAATTGTGCTGGTCGGCGACCCCGAACAAATCGATCATCCGTATTTGGATGAGAGCAACAATGGTCTCACGTATGTCGTCGAAATGTTCAAGGATCAGAAGCTGGCTGGCCACATCAAGCTGGAAAAAGGGGAGCGAAGCGTGCTGGCCCAATTGGCTGCAGATATTTTATAGCCGTATGTATGAAATGGCCGAACCCCGACCATACTATTATCATCAAGCCTGGTGATGAACAAATCAATCGGATACGATTGCTTTCTCGGAGGCGATGTGTCTTGGACGATTTTGCGATTCACCCTATGTTGTGCAGGTAATATCGAAAAACGCTTTTGATAGCTCTTTCTATCCTCAGGAGGTAGATGTGCCTTCAACGTTTAACGATTTACCCTATCTACATCAGGCTTGATACCGAACCGTCTCCACTTGGAGGCGGTTTTTCGCATGTCCACTCCCTTGCAGCCATATATATGGGGTACTAGGAGGGATGCATATGGTAACGTTGGACTCATCTATTTCGTTTCTTATCTATATTACCGCTGTATCCAGTGCGGCGGCGGGGATCACAGAGGCAGTCAAATCGGTTGTTCCGTTCCTGTCGGTCGATTACGAGCCACACGATGATGAAAAGCAGGAAGACCATCATTTGGCAGGGCGTTTGACCAATTATAAGAAGTTTACCAATCTGAGCGTGTCTGTGTGCTCTGCGAGCGTCATTTTCGCATTGCTCGGCCTTGATCCAGCCAAAATTTTGACCCAGTCGGGTTCTGCAGCGGTTGATTCGCCCTGGAGCTTGGATATTATGGCATGGGGGATCGTTGCAGTGTTTGGTTCTCCATTTTTTCATTCTGTTTTGAAAATTATGGAAGGTCTGCGCATGAACATGGATAACAACACCTTTACGCCCAAACCGGTACAGAAGGTTAGCAGCACGAAAAAATAATTTTACCGCGCTTGTCCTTCTTGTTTTCCTATATTAAGATAGGGGGGAATGTAGACACGAGACAAAGGAGCTAACGTACGTGCTTAGAAAAAGTCGCTCGATTTTACTGATGCTTCTGGTAGTGCTCGCAATCATTACCGGATGTAACTCAAAAGCGGAGCCTGCGAAAGGTGAGCAAGGACAGCTTACAGCGTCATTCGATCCGGAAAATGCCAAGGAGTACGGCATTCGCGGAATTTATGTAGGGCAAGGAATTAAGGAAGCGATAGACACGCTGAAGCCGACCAAATACGATTTCATGGATGTAGAGAGCCGCGCTTCGATGACAGTCGATCAACTGGCAAACGGGGAGGGCACGCTTGTGACCGGCATGCTTGTAGTGGATAACTCCCAGCTCATGCTGAAAGTACGCAAGGGCGTCATCGATTCAATACTGGTCGGCGGGATCGTGGAGACGGAACGGGACAAGTTCAAGACAAACCGCGGCCTCGCATTGTACGATACGGTTGAACAAGCCAAAAAACTGTACGGCGACGCGGAAGGCGATGCGGAGCTGACCTACAAAGGGAAAAGCCAGCAAATGCAGTTCAGCACGGTAAATGGCAAAATCGTCGGCTTCCGCTTTGAGTTAATTCAGCAATAACATGCAAAAAGCAATGCGCTCCCAAATGGGTGGAACGCATTGCTTTTTTTACGTTAGCTCCCAATTTAGCCGTACCGCATAGGCGCGGGCGATGCCTTCCATCAGCTCCACCTGATTTTTATCAATCAAGTGTAGCGTGCCGTTTGCAACATCTGGTAAGCTATGGATGATATGTTCCTTCATTTGTTGAAGCGCTGCCCATTGATTGGCTTCCGTTCCAGCGGTCGCGTCTAGCGAAAAGGTCGCGATTCGATCGGTGTACAAAAAGGCGTGTTCCGACATACTGATAAAGCCGTAATCGTGAATGTCATCAGGAATTGCATCGCTTGGGAGCAGCAGCAGCTCGAATTGTTCGCCTGCCATCCCATGCGTTTCCAATATGCTGACGAGCGTGCGCAAATGATCTTCCGACTCCACGATCATCAATTGTCCGTCACGGTCAAAGAGCGGGACCTGATCCCCGATCTTATGAATGACCTGCGCATAAAAACCGGGCAGTTTACCGGTGGGAACTTCCATTTCGACCCCGTACATGTTTTGCAGCATTTGTCTCACCTCAACTACCAGTATAAACCAAAGGAGAGAATCATACATGGAACCAATCATCAAAACATTTGCCTTGGGCGCTTTTCAAACGAATGCGTACCTTGTAAAAAATCAAGCCACCGGAGAGGCGGTTGTGTTCGATCCCGGGATGGAGCCAGACGAGCTGCTGGCCGCTTTGGCTCATGAAAATGTGGTGGCGATTTTGCTGACGCACGCACATTTGGACCATATCGGCGGATTGAACGATGTCCGCAAGTTGACGGGTGCACCTGTTTACATCCACCCGCTGGAGCAATCCTGGCTGACCGATCCTGAATTGAATGGTTCCGCGCGCTGGAGCAATATGACTGCACCAATTCGCTGCGAGCGGGCAGAGCATGAATTGGCGGATGGACAGACGCTAGAGCTGGCAGGCTTTACGATTCAAGTCATGCATACCCCCGGCCACTCCCCGGGCAGCTGCTCGTTTGTCATCGGACAGCACTGCTTTGGTGGTGATGTGCTGTTCGCCCAATCAATCGGCCGAACCGATTTGCCTGGCGGGAACTATGAGACATTGATGGAGAGCATACAGGATAAACTGCTGGAGCTGGACGACGCGACGATCGTGTACCCGGGGCATGGACCGAAAACCACGATTGAAATGGAGAAAATGTACAATCCGTTTGTAACCGGTTTGTTGAGATAGGAGAACGCAGCAAAATGAAAAAAAGAAGGTTGGTCTCGTCTGTAATAGCTTGTTTAGCGGTTTTACTGACGGTTGGTTGCACTGTCCCGCAGCAGATCGCTACGCCGAATGTACAGACAGACGAAAGCAAGACAGAGAATCAAGCGGGAACCGTTTTGGCGACCCCGCCTGTACCTGAAAATGCAACTCCTGTGACTGTGCAGCCAAGCGAACCTGTCGCGCCTGTCGAGCATGAATTGACACTAATGGCCGTCGGCGACATCATGGTGCATGACCAGCAGCTGGAGGCAGCATGGGACCCGAAAACAAAGACATATCGGTTCGATCAATTTTTTGCCAAGATCGAGCCAACATTGAGGCAGGCCGATCTTTTGCTCGGCAACCTGGAAACGACGATGTCAGGAAGCGACCAGCGTTTTACTGGCTATCCGATGTTTAATTCACCTGAATCGTTGGCAACTACATTAAAAAACGTCGGTTTTTCGGCTGTGACCACCGCCAACAACCATTCGCTTGATCGTCATGAGCTAGGGGTAATGCGTACGATCTACAACCTCGATAAAGTGAAAATGCCCCATACCGGGACATTCCGCACTGCAGAGGCGCGCAATGAGCCGTTGATCCTGGAGAAAAACGGGATCAAGCTCGGTGTCTTGGCGTATACCTACGGCACCAACGGAATTAAAATCCCTGCTGGCAAGGCTTATTTGGTCAATTTGATCGATCCTCAGCTAATCAAGAAAGACGTTGCGCGTGCGCGCGAGCTTGGCGCCGATGTCGTGGCGGTTGCGCTGCACTTTGGCGTGGAATATCAGCGTCAGCCGAACGATGCGCAACGCAAGGCTGCCGATCTGTGCTTCGCAGCCGGTGCCGATCTGATTTTAGGTTCCCATCCTCATGTGGTGCAGCCATATGAATGGCGGGAGATCCAAAATCCGGACGGGAGCAAACGCAAGGGATTGGTCATTTATTCGCTCGGCAATTTCGTCTCGGCCCAGCGGTGGGAGTATAAAGATGTCGGCGCGATTTTGAAGGTTGTTTTGAAAAAAACGGATCCCGGAAGTACGGTATTGGCGCAAGCAGAAGTCATCCCGACGTATGTCGTATACCAAAAAGTTGCTGGGAAGCGGAGTTATACGATTTATCCGCTGAAGGATACCGTTCTCGCGTACAAGGCGAAAAAAGAAAAGGGACTCCCGAAAGAAACGTATCAGACGATGGAAAAGCTGCTCCAAGAGATGACGATCCATGTGTCGTCAATGTCTTCACCTAAAAAAGCCATGTAACAACCTTCAGTACAATTGAAATTGTCATAATAACGTAATCATCCTGAATGGTTTGGAAAACGACAAAAGACCGGCGATTGCCGGTCTTTTGTTGTACGTATAAGAATTTATAAACCGCTAGTTCTTGCTGCCAAAGCCAAACGGCAGGTCAAGCTTGATTTTCAAGGTCAGTGCTTGATCGGCCAGTTTGATGTCTTCAACTTGGATGTTCGGCGAGATCATCGTCGGGTAGAAGCCGAGATCGAACTCTTTTGCCAGTTCATCGACGGTGGATTGAGGCAATTGGAAGCCGTCGTAAAACAATTGGACGATATGGAATTTCAGTTCGGTCGGTGATACAAGCTGATATTCGCCGATCATCCTCATGTTCATCTGGTTATAGGAGCCTTCCACCTGCAGCTGATTGTTCTCAAAGTGGAACTGCGATTGCTTGAACATCGCATTTTTTGACTCCAAAAATTGATTGAAATCCGTTTCCTTGATCGTGAGCGTATGAGTGAGCAACCCTTCAGCATGAATCCGGTCCGGTGTGGCCAACTCGGGAATCTCAAACATGACCTTGGTCAAAATGGCGAAATAGTCGCGGAAGGCGGGAAGCCCATCCTTACGCCAATCCTCTACCAAATGATCCATCAGCGATTGGACGGAAGTAGGATCGGTCAGCTTTTGCAAATTCTCCTCTTTCTCCTTCTGGACCGCAAGCATTTCAGCCAGCTGTGTTTCATAATGCGTGCGCAGCGTGCGCACCTGTGTCAGCCGCTGTTGCTTATCTTGCTGCAGCTGTGCTGCTTTTTGGCGCTCTGTCTGATAATCCTGCATTTTTTCCATATCTCTTGTAAACAGAATCTGCAAAAAATCGTAGGCAAGCAGAAAATCGTTAAAATTGTCCGTTTCAAACAAGAGGGCGAGAAGGTCGTCGCGCTTGCCCATGTAATACGCGCGGGCGACTTCACCAGCATGCCTGCGCTTCGCATCGATGATCAACGCTTGCCGACTGAGCTCGGAATCCAGTTGGGCGATTTGCGTGAGCAGCGTCTTTTCCTCATTACGCGTAATCTCCAGATTGCGTTCTAATTCCTTCTGCGTAAAGTGCTGCTGTAAGATGACTTGCTCAAGCTCGGGGGCATTCATTGCTCTTCCGACCGGCATGGGCTGTGGGAAGAGCAGGATCAAGAGAAACAGAATAAACCAGGCACGGCTCTTTTGCATAGATTCACCTTATCAGTTCGCCATCATTTGCCCCATCAGTTCCATAAATTTGATGACTTCTTCGGCTTTTGGTGTACCAATCTCCCATTTCGGCGCCACATTTTTGTTGGTTACTTTCTGATCCATCGTGATCCCGAAATCGAGAGATCCCGGCTCGTTTGGCGGAGTCAGTGTGATGTCGAGATCCATTTTTTGATAGGAGATGCCATCCTTTTCGACGCCAAACAGCCAGTTCGCTTTTTTGATCTGAAGGGTTTTCTTCCAGTCTTTGTTCGCTTCCAATTCCTTGATTGCAGTTTGCAGCTGTTCTTTCGCTTGCGTCGCTTGCTCAGGCGTCATGTTCATCTCTTTTGCCATTTCGGATTGTGCTACCGCATCGATGATTTGCGGCAGCGTCGTTCCCAAAAGGGTTTTGGCGAAAGGTTCAAGCGTTTCGTTCGTCAAGGCGAATTTAACAACTTGATCTGCCTGCACATCGCTAGGAAGAGCAGCCTCTTCCTTGGTCACGTCAGTAAAATAGTCGGTTCCCAAGTCTTTGAAGAAAATATCGAGCACTTTAGAGGAAAGCTCGCGCTGTGCTTTCGGGTCTACGGAATAATTGACAGGCTGCCCGCTCAATTTGCTCAATTCTTTATAATCTATCTCTACGTACTTGCCGCTCAAATGATTCAATTCTGGTATCATGGAAAGCGCAGGAATTTTTACCCAGAGCTTATCTTGATTCATCACAATCGGCATGGTAAAATTCATCGAAACATCTTGGAGTGGGACGGTCGCATCGAGAACCAGCTCGGTTTGCAGCGGTTCTACGGACGTAGCGCCGTGGTAGGCGATCTTTGTATTTTTCAAAGCCTCGAGAAACATTTTCGCTTCAGGGTCGTTGTTCAGCTCGTCGCTTTTCGAATCGACGCGCAAGGTCAGATTACCGGAGAAGCTGTAGCTGTTCAGGGTGGTTTGCTGCTGGGCTGCCGCTTTCAGCGCATCCTTTGCCGGCACCTTTTGGCCGCAGCCTGCCACGATAATCGCGAACAGACCGAGCATAAGCACAGGCATGATAAAACGAAAACTACGCATTTGACAAAACCTCTTTCTATGGGTAATGGGAAAACTACGCACCTTGTTCATGACGTAAGCAAAAGCTGCTGCGTCGTAAAAACTTGTTGTTTGAGGAGTTCGCAGATGGAAACGCTAGAACAACTTATCCGTGAAGAATGTGAACAAAGTCCGTCGAGGATGATACCGTTTGCCCGTTTCATGGAGCAAGCGCTGTACCATCCTCGCTACGGCTATTATACCGCGAATCGACCAAAAGTGGGGAAAAAAGGCGACTTTTATACAAGTGCCTCCGTGCACCCTGTTTTTGCCGAAACAATTGCAGATGCGATTGTGAGCATGATCGAGGTGCTCAAGCCGGTTCAGCCGACCATCGTGGAAATTGGCGGGGGTACGGGATATCTCATGAAGCATTTGCTCACCCGTATTCGAAACATTCAGCCTGAATTGTTCGCTAAGCTAGGTGTGATCGTTATTGAGGCCAGTCCATATCACCGCGCATTGCAGCAAGAAGCGTTTGGGCATATGACGAATCAGATTGAGTGGTATGACTCTCTTGCGGAAGCTGCCAGGGAGAGAACGGTGGAGGGCGTCATTTTTTCCAACGAATGGCTGGATGCGTTCCCGGTTCATATCGTGGAGCAAGGAAAAGACGGCTTGGCTGAGATCGGTGTCAGGTGGGATGAACAGGCCGCTGTTTTTGCAGAATGCGTTTTGCCTGCGCTTACGCCGCAAGTCAGCCGATTTTTGGCTAAGGAAAAGCTGGCTTTGGCTACGAGCATGCGTGCAGAGATTTGCCTCGGCATGCACGACGCCGTCCGCGATGTCTCCTCGCTGCTTGCCAGAGGGGCTGTCATTACGATCGATTACGGAGATAGACAGGAGCTCTTGCATCATCCGGTACGCAATCGCGGCACCCTGATGTGCTATCATCAGCACCATGCCCACGATGATCCGTTCCGCGCGGTGGGGGAGCAGGACATGACGGCTCACGTGAATTTTTCGCTGTTAGAAAAATGGGGAGAGGAAGCGGGGCTTTCCACCGCATGGTACGGAAGGCAAGACGACTTTTTGATCAAGAGCGGAATCTTGCAAAGGCTGGTCGAGCATCAGGATCGGGATCCGTTCACAAGTGTGGCAATGAAAGTCAATCGAGCCATCCAACAGCTGATTTTGCCTGGGGGCATGGGCGGAGTATTTAAAGTGCTCATGCAAACGAAAGATGCGCCGGAGGAGCTCACTGCTCATTTACAAAGAAAAGATGCCCGTTTTTAACGGAGCATCTTTTTTAGATTCGCTGATTATAAACAAAAAAACGGCGTCTCAGCCGTTTTTTTGCGAAAGTCCCGTTTGACTACATCAGTAGCAGGCTTGCCAAGGAATGCTCCTCAGCAGGTCCTACCGGCATTACCAACATGGTGTAGTACGTAAAGCCGACAAAAGAGACAAACATAAATCCAAAGAAGATTTTTACGTACGTTCTTTCAGACAAATTCATGTAGCCCAAGGACAGGAAAAAGGCGGTTAAGCCGAGAAAGATCAGCGCCATAGGGTATAAGCCACCCCAGAACGCCATCAAAGAGAACATCAGTGTCCAGAAGCTAAGCACGCGAAACATGCGATCCATCTGTATCACCCCTTTGGCAAATAACCTGCATGCATATGGAACTATTAGCAAGATTTCCTTTCCATTATATAGGACAGGAAGAAACGTGTAAACGGTTCTAATTTTGTCCGTTTTATGACGAGCTATTGAACAGGCTCAGCCAAACGAAACACCGTGTACGTGCAGGATTTGCAGCCGGAAAGCATCGACTCTTCTTCCTTTAACTCAATTTCTCCAAAATACGCTTCGAATATTCCGTGAAGCAGGGCGTTGTGCATTTTGCACACCATGCCGGAGAAGCGCTTGGTCGACTCCATGAAGGTACAGTTGTAAACACGGAAGCGCAATGTTTGTGTATCAAGAAGCTCGATCTCCGGCTTCAGCCCTTGGGCGATCACAAGGCGTTCCATGTGCTGCAGCGTTTTTTCCAAGTCTTCCTTCGGATTGAGCGGTCGTTCCATCATCGCGCGCTTTGCGGCCTCAATGCCCATTCGGTGGCCCATGGTCACCAGGGCAGCTTCGCCGGCAGGGCCGAGTGAAAGCAACGCCTCGATGGCGATATCAGCGAGGAACCGATAATCGCGAGGCGGGAACTGCAGGTTGACGACCTGGTCGGAGAGCGAGTAAAGACGGCTCGGTCTGCCGCCTTTTCCGCTTTTGTCCGAAATAGACTTTAACAGATCGACGTCCTCGAGCTTCGTCAGATGAAGGCGGGCGACGTTCGGATGGATGGTGAACTGGTCTGCAATCTCTTGTACGGTAACAGCATTTTTTTGCGATGCGACGAACTGGTATATGGAAAACCGGGTGGGGTCGGCCAATGCGCTCGTTAACTTTTGGGTATCGCTATCCATTTGAATCTCCCCTTTCAGATAGCCTGATCAATGGAAACGTCCACCGAAACGTTCGGCGGTCAAATACTTGCGGCAACTCGATCGCCACTCATGATGGGCAGGCGATCGAAGCGACCCGCCTTCCTCAAGAGAAAATTGCTCAGTTGCGCGTTTTGTATTAGTGTAGCCGATTTTTTCAATCTTGTTAAGAATAGAGTGCGTGGATAACTGTTTAAGGTAATATTTTAAATTAAACACTATTGACACAGTGTTAATGGAAGTTCTATAATTTCATCAAAAGGGACGGTCTCTTTGCCCATAACTGATGCGTGAAAGAGAACCACATTAAGGAGGTATCGCTCATGACAGCAGTGGCAGTTGAACAGAAACTGACGTTTTTTACATATCCAAGTTGTACGTCCTGTCGGAAGGCAAAATCGTGGTTATTAGAAAACGGAATTTCTTTTGAAGAGCGCCATCTGTTTAAAAATCCTCCGACGGCGCAAGAGCTTCTTGACATCATCAAGATGACGACCAACGGACTGGACGAAATTCTATCGACTCGCAGCCAGAAGTTCAAAGGCTTGGATCGGGATATTAACGATATGTCCGTAAGTGAGCTGTTGGAAATGTTAAGCGATGAGCCGCGGTTGCTGAAGCGTCCGATTTTGACTGATGGGGAAAACTTGATCATCGGCTACAATGCACAAGCTATGAAAAAAATTCTTTCGCCGCGCGGTAGCAAGCGTACGTGCGCGTAAAGGACAAATAGATGGGAGAAAAAAAGAGGAGCACCGGTTGCTGCCTCTTTTTTCTTTTCGGGTTCAACCTTACAATGAGAGATGATAAATGGGCGTCTTTACAGTCAAAGGAGGAGGCACTTTGCATACATATGAGACATTGATGGTTGCTGTGGTTGATGGGATCGCGACAATTACCCTAAACCGGCCGCATGTACGCAATGCGATCAGCTTGCGAATGGTGGAGGAACTGCATGAGTTACTTGACATTCTTGAACAGGATACGACGGTCAAGGTGCTGATTTTTACGGGAGCGGGCAGTACGTTCATTTCCGGGGGGGATTTGGAAGAGTTCCTGTCCGTGCGTGGGGAGGAGGCATATCCACGGCTGCGCAAAGTGGGCGATCTCCTCGACAGACTCGATGCGTTCAGCAAACCGACGATTGCGATGATCAACGGCACGGCGATCGGCGGCGGCTGCGAATTCGCCGCATCCTGCCATTTCCGCCTTGCAAGCAATGCTGCAAAGATCGGCTTTGTCCAAATCGGCATGCACATTACGACCGGCTGGGGCGGAGGCAGCCGTCTGCTTTCCAAGCTGTCCGAGGGGCAGGCGTTGACTCTGCTTTTGACGGGGGAGCGGCTTGATGCAAAGCGCGCGAAAGAGCTTGGCTTTGTCGACGACTGTTTCCCACCGGAAGAATTGGACGCAAAGGTGCATGCTTTTGCCCAATCGATCGCAACACAGCCACTTGAAGGCATTCAAGCGTATTTGCGCCTTTTGGGTTGGAAGCGCGCGGGCATTCATGAAACGGAACGCGTGGAGATGGAAATCAGGCAATGCACCGGGATGTGGGGCAGCGAGCCGCATCTGTCCGTCGTCCAACAGTTCCTTGGCAAGTCTAAGTAGGGGAAAAAGAGCAAGTAGGTTTACTCTCGTTTAAATAAGGACATGCTTGGAGATACTTTTCTAGTAGATGGCGATTCTACCAGAGTATAAACGGGCATAGGATAAAGTACATCATTTTATCAAAGACGTCCGGTATCCCAACGACCGGGCATGTACTTTATGAAGCGGGAGGGACTTCACATATGGTAGCTTCCAGACAAGATGCTTGGACAGACGATGATGATTTGGTATTGGCCGAGGTAACGCTTCGGCATATTCGTGATGGAGGAACCCAGCTTGCCGCTTTCGAGGAAGTTGGACAGCGATTGGGTCGGACAGCAGCCGCATGCGGTTTCCGCTGGAACAGTGCCGTGCGGAAGCGATATGACGCTGCGATCGCGATTGCGAAAGGGCAGCGCCAGCAACTGAAAAAGAACGGGCGGGCAGTTACCGCAGCCGTTCGCACTGAATTTGCCACTGAGGCGCCACCGAGCCTTCCTCAGTCACCGCCGGTGGTCACCCCTGCGGCTACCGCGACGATTGTGCCGGAAATGCCGGAACCAATCGCAGGAGACACGGAGAGCGAGCTGGATGCTGCCATTCGGGTCCTTATGAATCAGAAGGAATTGTCGCGCCGTGTCAAGCAGTTGGAAATCGAGCTTGCCAACAATCAGATGCAGCTCAAAGAAGTGCGTGAAGAAAATCAGCGGCTGAAAAAAGATATGGAGACCGTGCAAGATGTGAACGAGGATTACAAAGCACTCGTACAAATAATGGAGCGTGCTCGCAAGCTTGCCTTTTTAAAGGAAGAAGAATCGGCGAAGCCGGTTTTCAAAATGGACTCTAACGGCAACCTAGAACGGATTGAATAGGGTAGTTTGGTAAAAAAAAGAAGCGGTGCATTTGCCCCGCTTCTTTTGCATGTTTCGTTACTCTTGCATTTGAACGTTTTCAGGAAGCCAAACGTATGGGTTTTCACCACGGTCCCGGATGAAGTTGTATTTCACCGGAGTCAGGCCCATTTTCAACCAGAATTGATCGGCACGACAGCGCGAATTCGTTTTGATCGGCATTCCGAAGCTTTTCGCATGTTCAACCAGAGCGGTTCCCAAGTCTTTTCCGCGATACTCCGGCAGCACTTCCAGTTTCCACAGCTCGAAATAATCTTGCGGCGGTTGGAAGTAACGATCGTATTTGCCGTCAATTTTGTAGAGGCTCATACGGGCAACGAGGCGATCGCCATCATAAATTCCGTAAAACGGGGAATCCGAATCGTTTTCTACGATATTAGCCTCCAAGTCTTCCTTCATCGAAAGCTCTTCCAAACCAAATTCGCGAAATTTTTGAAACTCCTCGAGCGTTTTGTAATTGATGCTCAGGCGTTTTACTTCGTACATGAAAACCAAACTCCTCTCGAAACGATGTCCTCAACCAATCTTTCTCTTCTATTATACACAATACGAGCTACAAATTCTCTACAGGATCGAAATTGCCCCTAGGGTGAAGTACATCTGTAGTTTGCCCAATTTAAAATCTAGTCCGCCATTTATAAAAAAATCGACGAAAAATTTGCGGTCCGTACACGAAAATTTCATCTAGAACGAATAAGATTCATTGAACGTTTTTTAAATCTTTGGTATTCTTTTGATAAGTATTCATAATCAAAACCTTTTGACAGCCAGCGATTCAAGGCTGAATTCGGTTTGGGAGGTGCAGCAGGACGCTGGTGGCTCTTGGTTCAGAATTTTCAGCCCTTTTACTATGCTAAACCTGGAGTTTTCAAAAAAATAATCAACATACATGGAGGGATATCTCCTCCATTTGCAGAAATAGGATGTTTATGTTGACTCATTTGGAAAAAATCGACAAAGCATTTGTGCAAAGGAGGGATGGAGCATGGCAATACTGGCTTCAATATGGTCCTATTTTTGGGCAGTGCTCACCGCTTTGCCGATTGTCGGTTTTGTTCTTGTATATGCAATCGCGTTTTTCGTCAAAAAGAATCATCATGACGCCTTAACATGGTCGATTACTATATCGAATGTTCTGCTTATTCGGGCAGTTGCTGCTGCGTACGGGGTGATATGGCCCAATGCGATGTCGGTTTGGCTGTGGATCGTCTTGTTATTTCTGGGCATCGCCTTACTGATCGGGTGGATGCAAATCAAGGTGCGCGGCAAGATATCGCTCTCTAAAATCGGTTTTTCGACGTGGCGTATCACGTTTGTCCTCTTTGGCTTAGCCTACATTATGCTTTTTAGTACCGGCATTTGGAAAAGTATGCAATTTGTTTAACGCGCCAAAAGATAGAAAAGAGAGGGAAAGAGGGTCGAATGCTATGCGCCTCCCAATTGAAATGATCGGCAATAAAATTCGCACGATTCGCAAGGAAAAAGGATTTACCCTGGAAAACATGGCCTCGAAAACAGGGCTGAGCAAAGGTTTGCTGAGCCAGGTGGAACGCGGGATTTCACAGCCGTCGCTCGATTCCTTGTGGAAGATCACCAAAGCACTTGAAGCCTCGATGGTCCATTTCTTTGAAGAGATCGACCAGAAGCACGTTCATGTGATCCGCAAGCAAAAACGCCGCCAACTGATGTTCCCTGATTCGGCGGGTACCTTCTCGCTCTTGTCTGCAAGCGGTGGTGCCAAGCTGGCGATGCTGGAAGTACGTCTGCAGCCCGGCGAGATTGTCAAAGAAACGCTCGTACAAACCGAAGGGGAAGAATGTCTGGCTATCATCTCCGGTACCGTTACCGCGCGTCTTGGGGAAGAGGAGTACATTTTAACCGAAGGCGACAGTTTGTACCTTGCCAGCACCCAATCCCATCAGATTGAAAATACGGGTGAAGTCGAGGCGACCATCATTTGGTCCGTCACCCCATCGCAACTGTAGCGCTCGCTTGTATGGCGGAAGCAAGAAGGCAACCCTACACTTTGGGTTGCCTTGTTTTTTCCCTAAATCGTTGTCTCGTGCTATAATCTTAAGTGACGGAAAAAAAGTAAGTAAGGAGCGTACCATGGAGATCGATTGTCTTTCGCTGCCAACCGCCAACCGGCTAATCGCCGATTATATCCAAGCGAGCCCGGAGGCTATGCGGTTTTTTTCTTATGCACCTTATGATGCCGAAGCTGCACGGCAGCGTCTAACCTGGTTGAAGGAGCGACGGTTTGCCCATCGTCAGCAGCTGGCAGATGGACTTTCTGCCTATAATCAGAGCATCGGCAACGATTCTGCGGCGCTTGCCAATATTGAATCACTACGAAACGAGAATACGTACGTCGTCATTGCAGGACAGCAAGCAGGCGTTTTGACAGGGCCGCTATACACGATTCACAAAGCGTTGAGTATCATTCATACGGCTAAAAGGCTGGAAGCTGAGCTTGGCGAAAAGGTTGTGCCTGTCTTTTGGATCGCCGGTGAAGATCATGACATCGAGGAGATCAATCACGTTTATGTTCCTCATGTGAGCGGGACACCAGGCAAGCTGAAGCTGTCGCTCGGCGTAAAAGGGAAGCGCTCCGCCAGCATGGTTGCGCTAAAAGCGGAGGCAGCGGATCGTTTTGTAAAAGAGTTTTTCGCTGCCCATCCAGAAACGGAGCATACGCAGCAATTGCGCGAATTGGTGGAGAGCACTCTGTCGCAAGCAGAGACAGTGGTGGAATGGTTTGCTCGGCTGATGACCCATTTATTTGGAAAGCATGGACTGATTTTGGTGGAATCCTCTTCGCCGTTTGTGCGCGAGCTGGAAAAACCGGTATTCCGCGCAATGATTGAACGAAACGATGAGGTTCAAAAGCTGTTGCTGTCGACGGAAAGCCAGCTGCGCGAGGTAGGGTATGCAGCACAGCTGGAATTGGATGAGCAATCTGCCCATCTTTTCATTTATGAGCATGACGAGCGGCTATTGCTAACACGCGATCGTGACGGTTTCCGCACAAAGGACGGACGGCATTTTTATACAGAGCAGCAATTACTGGAGCTGCTGGAAACATCACCTGAACGGTTTAGCGCCAATGTTGTGTCGCGTCCGCTTGCGCAAGAACACATTTTCCCGACGCTTGCATTTTTGGGCGGGCCCGGCGAGATCGGCTACTGGGCCTATTACAAATCGCTTTTCGCTGAACTGGGCATGGACCTGCCGCTGATCGTACCGCGTACGTCCATCACGTTGTTGGAAGGCTGTATCGAGCGCATCATGGGACAGCTGGAAATTTCGACAGAAACAGCTTTACGCGATTTCGCCACATGGAAGGCTGAATGGTGGGCTGGCTATCAGGAGCCGGAGCTGGTCAACCAGTTCGAAGTGGCACGCCAAGCCATCTTGGCCGCTTACCAGCCGCTGACGGAGCAGGTCGTCGCGTTTGACCCAGGCTTGCGGGAGTTGGCGAAGAAAAACACGGAACGATTGCTCGAACAGATTGCGTTTTTGGAGGATCGTGTCGGACGTTCCATTGAAAGCAGACATGAAGTGGCGATCCATCGTGTGACGCGATTGGAAAATGCCTTGGTACCATTGGGCAAGCCGCAAGAGCGGATTTGGTCGGTCTTTACCTACTTGAATTCACACGGACCGGATTTGATTGATCGGCTGTTGCAAGCGGAGTTTCCGTTTGACGGCACGCACAAGATTGCAGCGATCTAATGCATAGAAAAAGAGCGCCCCATTACAAGGAGCGCTCTTTTTTCATTTTCGTTTCCAAACCATGTACAAGATGAGGATGACGACTGGATACAGCGCTGACCACCCGAGAAACGGATAAAGCCCGAGCGTGACTATGAGCGAAATCCATGCGCTGATTCGGCCGAAACGATTTTGCTTCAGCAGTCGGACGCCGGCTAGACAACCGCCGATATAGGTGGCGAAAAAGGTAGCATTGGGCAGCTGGATCAATTGCGCAAGCGATACGGTTCCGCTCCACAGGACCGTGAGCACGATCAGAAAACAGAGGGTGAGAAAACCTAGCCCGCCGATCGGTGTCCGATATTTGGTGTGCAGGATGCCGAACCAGCGTGGCGCACTGCCTTCGTTTGCCAATGCATACGCGATCCGTGAAGCTGCGCCGACATAGGCGTTTGCTGTGGCGATGCAGATGAACAGTGCGGTGAAGCCGACGATCCACCCGCCGACAGGACCGAGAGAAAGCTGGATCATGACGGAGAGCGAAGCTTCTGATAGCCCGTTTCCGTAGCTGTGCGTCGCGACGGTAGCAAACGCGATGCCGAAATAAAGCAGCGCGACAAGACCGGCGCTCCAGACAACGCCGCGAATTGCATTTTTTTCAGGCTCGACGAATTCTTCCGATAAATGGGTGACAGCTTCCCAACCGATAAAGCACCAGAAAAGCAGTCCGGCCGCCTGAAACACGCTGAACCAGCCGTTTGGCGCAAATGGCGTGAAGTTGACCGCCGATGTGTGTGGCAGAGCAGCGATAATCGCAAGGATCAGAATTGCCAAAATCAAGGCGACGACAATGGTTTGTATTTTGCCCGCCACGTGCAAACCAACCCAGTTCATCACCAGCACCGCTAGCAAAATTAGGGCAGCGATACCGTATACCTGCAGATCGCTCAACTGAAACAGCACGGCGATATAGCGGGCGCCGGTGACAGCGAGGATCGGTGCACCGATTGGCACCGACAATAGGAAAAACCAGCCGACCAAATTGCCGAAGCGGTCCCCGTACGCTAGCCTGACAAAATGAGAGACACCGCCTGCGCTCGGATGTGAAGCGGATAAGAGTCCCATCGTCACCGCCATCGGAATGACCAAGAGTGACATGACCACCCAGGCGACGATGGAAGCCGGTCCGGCCATTTCGGCGGCGAGACCCGGGATCAGCAAAATGCCTGATCCAATGACAGCACCGATGTACAGGGAAACGATTTGTGGTAACGATAACGTTTTCTGCAGGGAAATGGGCTGTGCCTGTGCTTTTGACATAAGGAAAACCTTCTTTCGTCATACTGAGATTGTCGATTTCGTAAAAACATTGTAGCATGGGAAGTGGCATCGGAATTATCTATAATAATTGATTGATCGCATCATATATTTTGATGAGTGGTAGGGGAAGGAGAGGGTCGGATGGATACCCGCTATCTGCAAACGTTTCGGGAAGTGGCAAAATGGCAAAGCTTTACACGCGCTGCGGAAGTGTTGGGCTATGCGCAATCAAGCGTCACGACCCAAATCCAGATTGTGGAGTCTGAATTCGGTGTCTCGCTGTTTGAACGGTGGGGCCGCAAAATACGTTTGACGCGCGAAGGTGAAATTCTTCTAGGCTACAGCGAGCAAATGCTTTCTTTGCTCGAGGAAGCGCACGATCGGTTGCATCAGGAAGAGCAGCTGACGGGCACGCTAACGATAGGGACGGTCGAGTCGCTGGCGGCTTTTTTTCTCCCCCCTTATTTGCAGCTGCTGCGGCAGGAGCATCCGCAGGTTAAACTTCTGGTCGTCCCCGGCATCTGCAGCGATTTGCGCGTAGGAGTCCGAGAGGGAGCCTATGATTTTGCGCTGATTTTGGATCGGATTGTCGTTGAGCAAGACTTGCATTGTATCAACCTTGGAGAAGTGGAGCTGGTTGTCGTTGCAGCCCGTACCCACCCGTTATCCGCCGAGAAGCATGTGGATGCAAGCCAATTCGCCTCGCACAACTGGATTTTTACCGAAATGGGCTGCAGTTATCGGGCAATGATGGAGTCGGTTCTGCGAGATGCAGGGATTCGCGTCGATACGCCGCTTGAATTCGGCAGTCTGGAAGCGATCAAGCAGTGCGTCGCCTATGGTTTAGGTCTGGCGATTTTGCCGCGGATCGCGGTCGAGGACGAGCTGGAAAAGGGAAAACTCGCGGTGCTGCCTTTCTCACACCCGGACATCCGAGTCTATCGCCAACTGGTTTATCATCGGAAAAAAAAGCTTTCTGCCGGCATTCGTCGCTTTTTCGAACAACTTGCAAACAGTTCGGTCGACAAAGATGGTGAACAGGACGAAACGGTATGATAGAATAACAAGGAGAAAAAAGGAGGTATTTGCTAATGAACACGGTTTCGGAAAGTATTGTAAAAGACATGGCCCTTGCTCCCAACGGTCATTTGAAAATTGACTGGGTAAAAGAACATATGCCGGTGCTTAACCGCATTCGCGAACGTTTTGAAAAGGAAAAACCATTCGCTGGCCTGAAAGTGGCGATTTCCCTGCACTTGGAAGCGAAAACTGCTTACTTGGCAAAAGTTGTGCAAGCTGGTGGAGCAGAAGTGACGATCACGGGCTCGAACCCACTTTCTACACAAGATGATGTTTGCGCCGCACTGGTAGAGGACGGCATCCGCGTTTTCGCGAAATACAATCCATCTCCAGAAGAGTACAAGAGCCATCTGATTCATACGCTGGAAACTCGTCCTGACCTGATTATCGACGATGGCGGCGATCTGGTAACCATTCTACATAGCGAGCGCCCTGATCTTGCAACACAAGTGCGCGGTGGCGCAGAAGAAACGACAACTGGTATTCTGCGTCTGAAGGCTTTGGAAAAAGAAGGCAAACTGTCCTTCCCGATGGTAGCGGTAAACGATGCATACTGCAAATACTTGTTCGACAACCGTTATGGCACTGGCCAATCCGTTTGGGATGGTATCAACCGTACGACAAACCTGGTCGTTGCTGGTAAAGTTGTTGTTGTCGCTGGCTACGGCTGGTGCGGTAAAGGTGTGGCAATGCGTGCGAAAGGCCTCGGTGCGAAAGTTATCGTAACAGAAATCGATCCAATCAAATCGATCGAAGCGTACATGGATGGCTTCGAGGTGATGTCGATGGATGAAGCGGCGAAAGTCGGCGAATTCTTCGTTACTGTAACAGGCAACCGCGACGTAATTCGCAAAGAGCATTATGAAGTGATGAAAGATGGCGCGATCTTGTCCAACGCTGGACACTTCGATGTCGAAGTGAACAAGGTGGATCTGGAAGCTCTCTCGACGTCCAAGCGCGTGGTTCGCAAAGATATCGAAGAATATGTACTCACAGATGGTCGAAAAGTGTACCTTTTGGCAGAAGGCCGCCTGGTAAACCTGGCAGCAGGCGACGGCCACCCAGCAGAAATCATGGATATGACATTCGCGCTGCAAGCGGCTTCCCTGGAATTTGTGAACAAAAACTATGAAGCCATCGGCAAAAAAGTATTGAATGTTCCGCTCGAATTGGATCAAACCGTGGCGAGCTACAAACTGGAAGCATTGGGCATCAAAATCGACAAATTGTCAGATGAGCAAAAGGCATATCTGGACAGCTGGGTCGAATAGGTAAAAAGCTTGCAGGAATCTCTGCGAGAAAACCATCAAAACATGAGGAAAAAAACCTGCTTACAAACGCAGGTTTTTTTTTTATAATAGCAAATAGGTAGTTAAGTGGGGAAAAGTGGGGGAAAGTGGAGAGACCCTCGCGGAAAGTGGGGGACCGTGGGCGTGTTCATGGGTGAATTTCAACATAGCATCGATGAAAAAGGACGCTTGACGATCCCAGCTAAATTCCGTGAAGGACTTGGCGCTTCCTTCGTGATCACCCGCGGACTGGATCAATGCTTGTTCGTTTATCCCCTTGAAGAGTGGACCATCCTTTCGGAAAAACTGAAGACGCTCCCGTTTACCAAAGCGGATGCGCGCGCTTTTACGCGGTTTTTCTTTTCGGGTGCCACCGAATGCGAGTGGGACAAACAGGGTAGGGTAAACATACCAGCCAATCTACGCGAGCATGCAGCATTGGAAAAGGAATGCGTTGTAATTGGTGTCTCCAATCGGGTGGAAGTTTGGAGTGCACAAAAGTGGGGGACGTATTTTGAAGAATCGCAGGGTTCGTTCAGCACCATTGCCGAGAGCCTCGTAGATTTTGATCTGTAGAAGTGTTTTTAAAGGAGGACATACATCGTTGTTCCATCATATAACGGTTTTAAAAGAAGAAGCAGTTCAAGGACTGAACATCCGACCAGATGGAATCTATGTGGATTGTACGCTGGGAGGAGCGGGTCACAGCGCTTCCATCGCATCCCAATTGGGAGAAGGCGGCCGGTTGATTGCCATCGATCAGGATGAGACGGCATTGGCGAATGCGCGGGAGAAGCTCGCGTCCTATGGTGACCGTGTCACTTTGGTCAAAAGCAACTTCCGTCATGTGAAGCAAGTGATCGAGGACTTGGGGTTGCCTGGAGTAGACGGTGTCTTGTTTGACCTAGGCGTTTCTTCTCCACAGCTTGATGTGGGGGAGCGGGGGTTTAGTTATAACGAGGATGCGTTGCTTGACATGCGGATGGATTTGCAAGCGCCATTAACGGCGCACGAAATCGTGAATGAGTGGGACGAGGCAGAAATCGCCCGGATTATTTGGGTGTACGGGGAAGAGAAATTTTCCCGCAAGATTGCCCGGAAAATCATTCAGGAGCGGGAAAAAGCGCCGATTGAGACGACAGGCCAGCTCGTTGAAATCATTAAAGAAGCAATCCCTGCTCCTGCAAGACGGACAGGCCCTCATCCGGCAAAGCGCACGTTTCAGGCGATTCGCATTGCAGTCAACGATGAGCTTGAGGCATTTGAGGAAGCTGTAGCTGATGCGGTGGCCATTTTGAATCCACGCGGACGCGTATCTGTCATCACCTTTCATTCATTGGAAGATCGCATCTGCAAGCAAGTGTTTCAGCAGTTGGCACAAGGCTGCATTTGTCCGCCTGACTTCCCGCAGTGCGGTTGCGGACGCACGCCTGTCATCAAGCTGATCACGCGCAAACCAATCGTGCCAAGCGAAAGTGAGCTGGAAATGAACCCACGTTCCCGCTCAGCCAAGCTGCGTGTCGCGGAAAAAGTGTAAAAAAAGAGTAGGGGGGAGAATCGGTGAGCTATTATTATCGCGGCAATCTGGCCGTTGAATTGGAGCCACAGCGCAATACGTACAAGAAGCAGCAGCGTCGGATTAAAGTGAGATCCTCTTTACCCACAAAAGAAAAGTTGCTGTATCTGTTTTTCATCAGCGTCCTGGTAGTGGGTGTCGGGTATATCGGTCATCGGTACATCCTGATTTCTCAATACAATTATCAAATTCAAAACTTGAAAGAAGACATCGCCAAAGTGCAGGAGAGTAACGCGGCGACCCAGCTGAAAATCAACCAGATGAACAGCCGCGAGCGGATTTATGATGCCGCGCTGCAAATGGGCATGGTTTCAGCTCCCGATGCAGTTCATGTGATCGGGGGAGCGAACGTCGGAGCTCCTGCCCAATCCGTCAAATCAAATTAGGACGATTACCCCATTGGATGACTGGGGTAATTTTTTTGTACAGATAAGTGCAACCGCGGCTCCGCTTACAAAAGCTTGGAGCAGCCACGAATAGGGAATGGTGAGGTGAGGAAGCTTGGATTTCAAACGAAGGGCGAATGCGCGCATCTTGCTGATGGGGCTGTGCTTCCTGCTCGTATTCGGTGTCCTGACCGGCAGGCTGTGGTGGCTCCAGTCTGTCGATGCCGCTTGGATCATGCAGAAGGGCAGCAACCAGTGGGAACGCGAAAAAGTGCTGCAGCCAAAACGCGGGTCGATATTGGATCGGAACGGGCAAGTGCTGGCGTATGAGGGAAAAGCGTATACGGTGACAGCTAACCTTCAGCCGCGCAATGAGAAGGAAAAATCGTGGGTTGGCGACAACTACGTTCGCGATCCGTTTGGCACTGCACAAAAGCTGGCTCCTATCCTCGGTTCTTCTGTCGATTCGCTGACGAAAGCGATGACGCAGACGTATGACGCAGAAGGCAAGCCGCTAAAGTTTTACGTCAACCTCGGGCGTGAAGCCTCGAAGATTACGGAGGAACAGAAGGCGCAGATTTTGGCGCTGCAGCATCCGAAAGACGCGTATGGCAAAGAAGTCAAGGAAAATCAGCTGCCAGGCATTTCGCTGACAGAGACAACGCGACGCTACTATCCGAACAATTCTCTCGCATCACATGTACTTGGCTATTTGAACTACGAGGGCAACAAAGCGGAGATGGGCATCGAGAAGCAGTTTGATGAAGAGCTGCGCGGCGAATCCGGTGAATTACAGTTCATGAAGGATGGCGCGGGCTTCCCGCTGCCGGATGGACAAATTACATACAGCCCGGCGAAAGACGGCCAAAACGTCGTGCTGACAATCGACCAGCAGATACAGGAGTACGTCGAGCAGGCATTGGACAAAGCCAATAGCGAGTTCAAGCCTCAGCATATGACCGTTCTGGTTACTGATCCGAAAACGGGTGAAGTGCTGGCAATGGGGGACCGTCCGGATTTTAATCCGAATGAATATTGGGGGATCACCAACTATTTGAACTTGGCCATCAGCTTCCCGTTTGAGCCAGGGTCTACGTTTAAAATCATTACATTGGCTGCTGCGATTCAGGAAGGTGTGTACCATGGTGAGGAGAAGTACGCGTCAGGTTCCTACCGCAAAATTAAAGGTAAGCCGATCAATGACCATAACAACGGTCTCGGTTGGGGGAACATCACCTTTGCCGAAGGGGTTCAGCGTTCGTCCAACGTGGCCTTCGTCATTTTGGGTTACGAACGGCTGAAACAGGAGCTGTTGACCAAATACTTCCATGATTTTGGTATTGGCCAGCTGACCAATATCGATTTGCCAAGCGAAACGAAAGGGATCATGCGCGACCTCAGTCACCCCAGATCCGAACGTGACGTCGCGGTTACGACGTTCGGTCAAGGTGTGGCGGTTACCGCGATCCAGCAGGCAGCGGCAGTTGGTGCGGTGGCAAACGGCGGGGAGTTGCTCCGCCCGCGCATAGTAAAAGAACTGCGCGATCCGCATACCGGCGAAGTTACCGAGAAGTTCGAGCGCGTGGTTGTCAGAAGAGTCGTGTCCGAGCAAACCGCTAAGCAAGCGCGCGACATTCTCGAGACGGTTATTACCGGTGACCACGGTACAGGGAAAATATTTGATCTCAAAGGCTACCATGTTGCCGGTAAGACGGGGACTGCCCAGAAATACGACGAGAAAACAGGGAAAATCATGGAGGGGCACTACATTGTCTCCTTTATCGGTTTCGCCCCGAAAGATAACCCGCGTCTGCTCGTATACGTTGTCGTCGACGATCCGACGACCGACATGTATTACGGCGAGATGGGGAGAAAAATCTTGGCTCCGATCTTTAACTCGGTCATGGAGCAGAGCTTGCGCTACCTCCAGCAGCAGCCGGACTTGAAGGAGCTGGACCAACAGGCCGCAAAAGCTGTGCAAAAGTCGTCAAAGACATCCAGCGATGCCGTTGCGCAGTCGGCCCCGGTTCAGGAAGTAAGCATGCCGCAGCTGAGTGGTTCGACCACCTCGGTTGGCAGCATGATGGCGAAGCAGCTCGGTCTTGTGCCGAAGGTGCTGGGCACTGGGACCAAGATCGTCCGCCAGATTCCATCTGAGCAGGAAAAGGTAATGTCCGGAACGGAGGTTTATTTGGTGACGGACCGTTTGACCGATGTCAAGCTGCCTGATTTCACGGGCAAATCGCTGCGGGAGGTCATGGAATTCGCCTCCTTGCTCAAGCTCAATGTGATCCCGACCGGCTCTGGCTATGTCAGGTCACAGAATATCGCGCCTGGAACGGCCGTGACAGGTAAGGAAACACTGTCAGTCACGCTTTCGCCAGACCCGTCGCCGCCCGAGTAGGATCGCTTTTCGACGTTCTAACAAGCCCCTCCCACGAATAAAGTGTTGTAGCAGACAACCTATTCGCTGGGAGGGGTTTTTCGTGCGGGTTTCCAACGCGACCGTGCGCCGACGCATCTTTATCGCAATGATTATCGGAATCGTTTTGTATACGGCACTGATTACGAGACTTGGCTACGTACAGCTGGTGCTTGGGCCGTCGCTTAGGGATAAGGCGGAAAATTTGCTGCAGCGCAACATCCCGTTTGAGCCGATGCGGGGTGAAATACTGGACCGCAATGGTGAAGCGCTTGTCACGAACATCAGCGTGCCATCCGTGTGGGCGATTCCTGCCCAGATCAAGCAACCGGAGGAGACGGCACGTCAGCTCGCGACGATACTGGGTGTCAAGCAAGAGGATGTGTTTACGGCCATCACAAAAAGGGCGATCAACAACCGCGTTCCGGGCGGACGAAAAATTTCGGCGGAAAAGGCGAATCAAATCCAGGCGCTCGGCCTGCCGGGGATCCAGGTAGCGGAAGATTCGGAGCGGTTTTATCCGTACGGGGCGATGGCTGCGCATGTTTTGGGCTTTACCGGCATAGATAATCAAGGGCTTACCGGATTGGAAAAAATATATGATGCATTCTTAAAAGGGACACCGGGGCATGTATCGTTTCCGACGGATGCGAGTGGACGGGTCATGCCCGGCGAATCGGAAAAATATGTGCCTGCGCAAAACGGCATGAACATGTACCTGACGCTCGATAACCACATACAATCATTTATTGAGCGTGAGCTGGATCAGGCAATGGTGGCGTACCAGGCGACAGACGCGCTGGCGATCGCGATGAATCCGAAGACGGGCGAAATTTTGGGGATGTCCAGTAGGCCCACTTTCAATCCGGAAGATTATCGCGATTACCCGTCGGAAGTGTACAACCGCAACTTGCCGATTTGGAAAACGTATGAGCCGGGGTCTACTTTCAAGATCGTTACCTTGGCTGCGGCTCTGAATGAAGGCGTCGTCAACTTGAATGAAGGCTTTTACGATCCGGGTTATATCAATGTGGCAGGGGCCCGGTTGCGCTGCTGGAAACGTCAGGGGCATGGGCAGGAAACGATGCTGGAGGTTGTGGAAAACTCTTGCAACCCGGGCTTTGTCACCATGGGGCAGCGTTTGCAGAAAGAACGTCTTTTCGATTACATCAAAAAATTTGGCTTTGGACAAAAAACCGGAATCGACCTGTTAGGCGAAGAGAATGGTTTGTTGTTCAATTTGAAAAAAGTGGGGCCGGTTGAGCTGGGGACGACCTCATTCGGGCAAGGGGTTTCGGTCACGCCGATCCAGCAGATGGCGGCCGTCGCCGCTGCGATCAATGGCGGTCATCTGATGAAGCCGTATGTGGCGATGGAATGGCGCGACAGCGTAACGAACGACATCATCGGTCGGACACAGCCGCAGGAAGTGCGGCAAGTCATAACGGAGGAAACGTCCGCCAAGGTTCGCTATGCACTTGAAAGCGTCGTAGCACAAGGATCAGGACGAAATGCCTATATTGATGGATATCGTGTAGGGGGGAAAACCGGTACCGCGCAAAAAGTGAAAAACGGCCGCTACATGGACGGGGAGTACATCGTGTCCTTTATCGGGTTCGCGCCTGCAAACGACCCGCAGGTCATTGTCTACGTGGCCATCGACAATCCAAAGGCGCTCGCCTTCGGGGGATTGATCGCAGCGCCGACGGTTCGCGGCATCCTAGAATCGACGCTCGCCTATCTCAAGGTACCGAAGCAAAAAGACGGTATTCCACGCGAATCGCAATATGGCGACAAAAAATATATGGAAGTCCCGAATTTGACGGGTCTGAGCTTGCAGGAAATCGGTCAATCGTACTATGCGATGCCGATCGAGGTCGACGGACAAGGCAAATACGTGGTGAAACAAGCGCCAGCAGCAGGGACCAAGATCGAAGAGGGGCAAAAGGTACGAATCTATCTGGGTGACAAATCGAGCAATTAGCAGTACAATCTACCTTTGGATAGAAAGTACATGCGATGGGCAAAACCACGTTGAAAAGCGAGCGCTTTTGTCTATAATAGGGAAAGAATGGGGTGCCTGATATGAAACTTACGGATCTGCTATCTTCTTTACTGCCAGTACGCGTGAAAGGAGATTCCAACATAGATATCACTGGTTTGACAGCAGATTCCCGAAAAGTGAAACCAGGAGACATGTTTATTTGTCTTACCGGCTTTACGGTTGATGGACATGAGTATGCGGCGAAAGCGCTGGAGTTGGGCGCAGCCTGCATCTTGGCGGAAAAAGACTTGCCGCTAGAAGGAAACGTTGTGGTGGTGCCGGATACGCGCCGCGCGATGGCCCAGCTTGCCAATCGCTTTTACATGTCGCCGACATCTGAACTGAAGCTGATTGGTGTTACGGGAACGAACGGAAAGACAACGACAACGCATTTGATAGACAAGATTTTGCAGGATCAGCAGAAAAAAACCGGCCTGATCGGCACGATTCACATGCGCATCGGTGACACCTATGAAGAAATCAAAAATACGACGCCTGATGTGCTCGATCTCCAGCGCAGCTTCCGGCGCATGAGGGATCTGGATACGGAATATGCGATTATTGAAGTGTCTTCCCACGCGCTCGACATTGGCCGAGTGCGTGGTTGTGACGTACATACGGCGGTATTCACGAACTTGACTCGCGACCATCTCGATTACCATGAGACGATGGATAACTACAAGCATGCGAAATCGCTGCTGTTCGCACAACTCGGCAACGGCTATGACACCAACCGTGTAAAAACTGCGGTGCTGAATGCAGACGACCCTGCGTCCGAAATGTTTGCACGTGTTACACCGGCGAGAGTCATTCGGTACGGGATCGATCAAGAAGCGGATGTGCGCGCGACAGGAATTCGTATTACGGCAAAAGGAACCAGCTTCATGATGGAGACTTTTGCAGGCAATCTGGAGTTCAACCTGAAGCTGATGGGCAAGTTCAATGTATACAACACATTGGCAGCCACAGCAGTCGCGTTAGCGGAAGGCATCTCACTCGAATCGATCAAGGCCAGCTTGGAAGAAGTGGCGGGTGTGGACGGACGTTTTGAGGCGGTGGATGCAGGACAATCGTTCACTGTAGTCGTTGACTATTCGCATACGCCCGACAGCCTGGAAAACGCGCTTGTCACCATCAAGGAATTTGCCAAAGGCCGGATCTTCTGCATCGTCGGCTGCGGCGGCGACCGAGACAGGACAAAACGCCCAATTATGGCGCAGATTGCAACAAAATATGCCGACATGAGCGTCTTAACATCTGACAATCCACGTTCCGAGGAACCGGAAGCGATTCTCGCAGACATGGTCGCGGGGCTTGCCGATACGCCAAATGACCGCTATATAAGCATTGCGGATCGGCGCGAAGCAATCGCACATGCCGTCTCCTTGGCCGACGGACAGGATGTCATTCTCATTGCCGGAAAAGGGCATGAGACATACCAAATCATCAAAGATCAAGTATTGTCGTTTGATGACCGCCTGGTAGCAAAAGAGGCCATTGAAAAGAAGCTTGCCACATAACGTGTGATGCATCGAAGAAAGGAGGGTAGGGCATGCCCTTTGACAATGTCCTCATCATAACCATTATTGCAGCATTTTTAATCTCCGTCCTGATCGGACCTCTCTTTATTCCGGTGCTTCGCCGGATGAAGTTTGGCCAGAGCATCAGGGAAGAGGGACCGAAATCTCACCAGAAAAAGGCGGGTACCCCGACAATGGGCGGGACGATCATTTTGCTCGCGCTCGCTTTCACCGTATTGAAATTCGCAAACCTGACTAAGGAAGTCGTGTTCCTCTTGCTGGTTACGTTTGGATACGGACTTATCGGATTTTTGGATGACTACATCAAGATCAGTAAAAAACGCAATCTCGGTTTGACAGCCAAACAAAAGTTTGCGGGACAGATCCTGCTTGCCATCATTGCGTATGCATTGCTCTTGTATATGGGCTTCGACACGTCTCTGCATCTCCCAGGTACAGGATGGAAGATTGAACTGGGCTTCCTCTACTTCCCGTTTCTTTTGTTCCTGTTGGTTGGTACGACCAATGCGGTGAACATCACGGACGGACTCGACGGCCTGCTCGCCGGAACCGGGGCGATTGCCTTCGGAGCGTATGCGATCATTGCTTCTGTGCTTACGAAGCCGGATACAGCGACGTTCAGTGCGGCTGTAGTCGGTGCGGTCCTCGGCTTCCTAGTTTTCAATGCGCATCCTGCGCGCGTGTTCATGGGCGATACGGGCTCTCTGGGATTGGGAGGGGCCTTGGCCGGAGTCGCGATCATTACAAAGACAGAGCTGCTCTTGGCAGTGGTCGGCGGTGTGTTCGTGGTCGAAACCATCTCTGTCATTATGCAGGTGATCTCCTTTAAAACAAGAGGAAAACGGATTTTCCGTATGAGCCCGCTGCATCACCATTTTGAACTGACCGGTTGGTCCGAGTGGCGCGTAGTCGTTACGTTCTGGCTGGTGGGAATGGTGTTTGCCGGACTGGGTGTTTATTTGGGAGTGGTGAGCTAACATGAAACCGATGGAAATCTATCAAGATCGACAAGTTGTTGTGCTTGGCCTCGCAAAAAGCGGTGTAGCGGTTGCAAAACTGCTGCACCGCTTTGGTGCGCATGTCACAGTAAATGATAAAAAGCCTCGCGAACAATCGGTGGGTGTGGAAGAACTGGAAGCTCTCGGCATTCGCGTGATCACCGGCGGACACCCGGATGACTTGATTCATGAAGAAATCGCGCTCGTCGTCAAAAATCCGGGCATCCCGTATGAGGCTCCACCGATCCAGCAGGCGCAGGGGCTTGGTATCCCGGTCGTGACTGAGGTGGAAGTGGCCTCTTGGCTTCTTCGTGCCCCAGTCATCGGCATCACAGGGTCAAATGGCAAAACAACCACAACGACACTGGTTGGCTTGATTATGCAAGAAGCCGGTCTTTCGCCGATTGTGGCCGGAAATATCGGCACGCCTTTGAGCGAAATTGCCGAAGGCGCAGAAGCAAACCAATGGATTGTCGCAGAGCTGAGCAGCTTTCAACTGATGGGCACGAAAACATTCCGTCCGCGGATTGGCGCACTTTTGAACATATACCCGGCACATCTCGATTACCACCATACGATGGACGAATACGTGTCGGCCAAAGCCAAGCTGTTCGCCAATCAAACACAAGATGATTATGCAATCCTGCCGTTCGATCAACCGACAACACGAGAAAAAGTGGAACCGGTAAACGGGCGCGCGTATTATTTCAGCCACACAAGCGATGTGCCAAGAGGTGTATGCGTACGTGAAGGGAAAGTCGTCTTCGTTGATGGAGAAATGGAAGAGACCGTGATGGAACGATCGGAACTGTCGTTGCCCGGCGAGCATAACCTTGAGAATGCGCTCGCCGCGATTCTGATCAGCAAGCTGGCAGGTGCAGATGCCGCTTCCATGCGTAAGGTGTTGACCACCTTCCACGGAGTAGAGCACCGGCTGGAAAGAGTATTGGACATCAGTGGCGTCCGTTATTACAATGACTCCAAAGCAACAAACCCGCAAGCTGCGACGAAATCGATCGAAACCTTTTCCGAGCCGATTGTGCTGATTGCCGGAGGGCTTGATCGCGGGATTGATTTTAAAGAGCTGGTCCCTGTTCTTGGGCGGAATGTGAAAGCATTGGTCGCATACGGCCAAACGGCCTCGATCCTACTGGAACGTGCGGAGGAAGCGGGGATTAGCTTGAAGGCGCATGCCGATACTGTGGAAAAGGCGGTTGAGATCGCTGCACAGTATGCGTCGCCTGGAGACGTGGTACTGCTTAGCCCCGCTTGTGCGAGCTGGGATATGTTTCCTTCTTTTGAGGTGCGCGGAAGCATCTTTAAGGACGCTGTGCATAGACTAAAACAAGCCTAGCATAAACGTCTTTGAAAGGATGACTTTGCGATGAGCAAGGTAAGAACGTCTCCTGATTTTGTTATCATCGCGACTACGCTCTGCTTGCTTGGCATCGGCATCGTAATGGTTTACAGCGCAAGCGCCGTGTTCGCACAGAACACGTTTCAAGATGCGTACTACTTCACGAAGCGGCAATTGATTTTTGCGGTACTCGGCCTGACTTCCATGTACCTAATGATGAACATCGATTATTGGGTTTGGAAAAAGTGGGCGAAGCCCGGGTTTTTGATCAGCATTTTTTTGCTAGTGCTGGTATTGATCATCGGGCGGGAAGTTAACGGCTCTAAAAGCTGGCTCGGCCTTGGCTCATTCGGGATCCAGCCGGGCGAGTTCGCCAAGTTTGGCGTTGCCGCGTTTCTCGCAGCGTGGCTGTCTGATAATCAGAAAATGATCGTGCTGTTCAATCGCGGGCTAATGCCTGCGCTGGCGATTCCCGTCGCCTGCTTTGGGCTGATTATGCTGCAGCCTGACCTCGGGACCGGCACCGTGCTGATTGGGACCGCCGTGCTGATGATTTTTACGGCTGGCGCGAGGGTAAGCCATTTTGTGGCGCTCGGGCTGATTGGACTGGCTGGCTTTGTCGGGCTGGTGCTTTCAGCGCCTTATCGGATGGCGCGAATAACGGCATTTCTTGATCCGTGGTCCGACCCGCTCGGAGCGGGCTACCAAATCATTCAGTCGCTGTATGCGATCGGCCCCGGTGGCGTCTTGGGACTAGGGCTTGGGGGAAGCCGGCAAAAATTCTCCTATCTGCCTGAGCCGTACAATGACTTCATTTTCTCCATTGTGGCGGAAGAGTTGGGCTTTATCGGCGGAACGCTTATCCTCCTGCTATTCCTGCTGCTATTGTGGCGCGGCATGAGGGTAGCGATTACGGCGCCTGATCTGTTCGGCAACCTGCTCGCCTTAGGCATCATCAGCATGCTGGGGATTCAGGTTGTCATCAATGTGGGCGTTGTCACCGGGATGTTTCCGGTTACGGGTATTACCTTGCCGTTCCTCAGCTATGGCGGCTCATCGCTGACCCTGATGCTGACGGGAATTGGCGTCTTACTAAATATCTCGCGCTTTTCGCGTTAAAAAAAGGTGATTTTCATGCGCATTGTCTTAACCGGTGGAGGAACCGGCGGACACATTTATCCAGCGCTTGCGGTTGCAAAAGAAATTTTGCGAAAAGAGCCGCAAGCGACCTTTTTGTATATAGGCAGTGGAAAAGGACTTGAAGCCGACATCGTGCCGCGCGCCGGGATCCAGTTCGAAGCGATTGAAATCGCAGGCTTCAAGCGGAAGCTTTCGTTTGAAAATGTACGCACGGTCTGGAAGTTTATCCGGGCAGTGTCGCGCTCGAAGGAGCTTTTGCGTAAGTTCAAGCCGGATGTGGTGATCGGTACGGGCGGTTACGTATGCGGGCCGGTCGTCTATGCGGCGGCGCAACTTGGCATCCGCACGATGATCCATGAGCAAAATGTCGTGCCGGGATTGGCCAACAACTTCCTGTCGCGCTATGTCACGAACGTGGCCGTTTCATTCCAAGATTCGTTCGCTCACTTTCCGAAAGCCAAGACGGTGTTCACCGGCAATCCTTGCGCAACGCAAGTGCTCCAGGGCAATGCGGAGGCAGGGAAAAAATCGCTCGGCATTGCGCCGGACAAGCGGCTTGTTCTGATTTTTTCCGGAAGTAGGGGAGCGCGGGCCATCAACGAAACGACGCTCGCTATTTTGCCGGACATACACCAATATCCCGGCCATCATTTCGTCTACGTCACGGGTGAGGTCCATTACGAAAACATCGCAAAGCAATTGGAGAGCATCGGGAAGCCGACAAACTTGACAGTGATGCCGTATGCGCATAACATGCCGGACCTTTTGGCGGCGTCCGATGTGGTGATCGCGCGTGCAGGGGCTTCTACGCTGGCGGAACTGACGGCACTTGGCATACCATCGATATTGATCCCTTCTCCATACGTCACGAATAACCATCAAGAAAAAAATGCGCGGGGGTTGGAGAGCGCAGGAGCAGCGATTGTGATTACCGAACGCGAGTTAAACAAAGAAAAGCTTCAGGAAGCTTTGCATCAAATCATCGTCGATCGCGATCACAATCAAGAAATGCGCAAGAGCGCTCTCGCGTTGGGAATGCCGGACGCTGCGGAGCGGATTTACCGGCTTCTGTCAACGGGCCAGGCGCTCTAAACTCCTTATAGGCTGCTGTCACGTCGCTCTAGGCGTTAGCATAGTATGTGAGCAAAGACGTGAACAGACTGGTCCGAACTAGCATTTGTGTTAGGAGGTTCATTATGCAGCATTATGCAAGCATCGCAGAGGAATTAAAGGAAGCAGGGGTCGGAAAAGTATGGCTTGATGAACCTCTCGCCAATCATACAACCTGGCGAATCGGGGGACCGGCAGATTTGCTGATCCAACCAAAGGATAAAGAATCACTCATTTTTGCTGTGCAAACGATCCATCGTCACAATATTCCTTGGAGTGTGATTGGGCGCGGTTCCAACCTTCTAGTGAGGGATGGAGGGATTCGCGGGGCCGTGCTAAAAGTGGCTGAGGGCTTAAGTCACTGTGAGTTCAGGGGCGAAGAGGTGCGTGTGGGTGCTGGGTATTCCATGGTCCGCCTGACGGTGGAAGCAGGCAAAATGGGTTTCACTGGTTTGGAGTTTGCAGGAGGCATTCCCGGTTCGGTAGGGGGCGCCGTTTACATGAATGCAGGGGCACACGGGTCTGAACTGTCACGAATTCTTAAAGAAGCCGAAATCCTCTTTGAAGATGGCGAAACAGCGGTATTGACGAACGAGCAGCTGCAGTTTGCCTATCGCACGTCCCTTTTGCAAAAACGGAAAGGAGTTGTGCTGGAAGCGGTCTTTTCGTTAAAACCCGGAGACCGCAAGCAAATTGCTGCGACATTGGCTACGTTCAAAGACCGCAGGCGGCAGACGCAACCGTTAAACATGCCATGCGCCGGAAGCGTATTCCGTAATCCTCCAGGCGATCATGCAGGACGCTTGGTGCAAGCAGCGGGATTAAAAGGGTACCAGTACGGCGGCGCACAAGTTTCTCAGTTACATGCCAACTTTATCGTCAATCGAGGAGGCGCTACGGCAACCGACGTCCTCACCTTGATGGAGCATGTACGACAAACGGTTTTGGAAAAATTCGGTGTCGATTTGCATCCTGAAGTATTGGTGGTGGGCGAGGGGTAACTCGGAGGTGAAAGTTTGGAGACTTTTACTATCGAAGGCGGTAAACCTCTGTCAGGTTCACTACGCATTCAAGGCGCAAAAAACGCTGCCCTTCCTATTCTAGCGGCTGCCGTTTTGGCAGAAGGGCAATTTCATATTTATGATGTTCCCCACCTGAAGGATATTGAAGTGATGCAAAAAATCCTGACTGATTTGGGAGCAACATTGAATCATAGCGATGGCTGCGTCTCACTTGATACAACTTCCATTTCTCATTCCCATGTACCTGATGACTTGATGGGACAGATGCGCTCTTCGATTTTTTTAATGGGTCCTTTACTGGCACGCTTTGGCGAAGTTACAGTATCTCGCCCTGGTGGGTGCGCAATCGGGGAACGCCGAATTGATTTGCATCTTGCCGGATTAACCGCGCTAGGAGCCAAAATAGTTGAAGCGGAAGGGTATATTACATTCCGCGCGAAGCAATTGCGCGGGGCGAATATTTTTCTGTCGTTCCCATCCGTTGGAGCGACGGAAAATATTATGATGGCTGCGGCTACCGCAAAGGGCACGACGCGCATCTGTAATGCCGCAAGGGAACCGGAAATCGTAGATTTGCAAAACTTCCTGAATGCAATGGGGGCACGGGTGCGTGGCGCCGGAACGGATACCATTGAAATCGATGGAATTCCGCGCCTGCGGCCGGTTAGCTACCGAGTGATTCCCGACCGGATCGTCACCGGCACGCATTTATTGGCGGTAGGCGTGACGCAAGGGCACATCGAGCTGACAAATACCATTCCGGAGCATTTAACTGCCTTAATTCAAATCGCCAGAAGTTGTGGTGTTGAAATCAAAAGTCGCCATGATATAATGGAAATCAAATGTACGAGTAGGCCGCGCGCGATTGATCGAATCATCACGGCGCCATTCCCAGGATTTCCAACGGATTTGCAAGCTCAGCTGATGGTTTTCCTGTCGCTGGCGCGAGGGACCAGCGTACTAAAAGAAACCGTTTTTGAGGGAAGATTCAAACATGTAAATGAATTGGCACGAATGGGAGCATCGATCCACGTTGATCTCGGCTCCGCGTTTATCCGGGGTGTTGGTCGTTTGACCGGGGCTTCGGTTGAAGCGACGGATCTCCGTGCAGGTGCGGCTCTTGTCATTGCAGGCTTGGCGGCGGAGGGGAAAACCATCGTCGAACAAATCCACCACATCGACAGAGGATATGAGCGATTGGATGCGCAGTTTCAACAATTAGGCGCTGAAATGTCACGCTTAACCATATAATGCATCGTTTGATCTGGGGAAAAGCGGCAGAAAGAGTGCCGCTTTTCCCGATTTTACTACCTATACATAATGGGTCGGAGGGGTGGATGTGCAGCAGTACGAGGAAGAACGCATTCCACAGATTAAGAAACAGCAGCCTAAGCGAAAGGCAAACCGAAAGCTATTGACATTGCTGACCGTGTTTTTTCTTGCGATTTTGATTGTGCTATTCGTCCGTTCGCCATACAGCAAGGTGACTTTAATTCAGGTTAATGGCAATGAGATATACGACTCACAGCAAGTGATCACCGCCTCTGGCTTGACGATCGGCATGCAGTTTTTAAATGTGTGGCAATCAAGCGTGCAAGAAGGCGTCGCGCAGCTTCCAGGCGTGAAGGAAGTGACGGTCGAACGTCATTTTCCCGGCGTGATCCTCTTGAATGTGGTGGAGCATCGACGCGTTGCGTTCTATTTCTCGCCCGATGGCAAGCAATCGCTTCTTTTGGATAATGGGCAGGTTCTTCCCGAGCCACGACCTGGTGAACGGGTGGTGGACAGGCCTCTCGTCCGGTCCTGGAACTCGCAGCCGCTCCTGGTTTCACTGGCCAAGTCACTCTCGCAGCTGCCGGTTGCCCTGCTTGCGGAAATATCCGACATCTCGCTGACGCCGACTGCCTTTGACAAGGAACGGATCACCATGTACATGCGTGACGGTAATGAAGTGAGGACGATCATACACATGATCGAATCCCGTCTCCCATGGTATCCATCTATTGCCAAAGAGCTGCCGAAAGATGAAAAAGGCGTCGTATTCATGCTGGAAAGCACGTGGTTCAGCAAATATGGCAGCGTACCGCCAGCAACCGACCCGACACAGGGCCAAACTGAGGGAACCGACCAAAACGGCCAGACGCAAATGGGGCAAGACCAGCAAACAACCCAAACGCCAGGACAAACCCAGTCTGACGGACAGAGCAGCCAGTCGGGCCAGTCGAACCAACCCAGCGGTCAGACAAATCAGTCAAGCGATCAATCGAACAGGTCAAACGGGCAAAGCGGGACGACCGATTCCAACGGACAAGCCAACACGCAGCAGCAGTCCTCGCAAACGAAGATCAATTTTGAGTGAAGCAAAGGAGCAGCGTCGCAATGAAAGTGCGAAAGTTTCACGTGTATTTAACATTCGTAACCATCTGCACTGGGTTTTTGATCGCGTATTCCATCGAGCTGACTCAACTGCGTACGCAAGCGCGGCAAAATGACCAGCAGGTGCAGCAAGAAACCCAGCTGACAGAGCGGATCATTGCGGAAAAGGAACAAAACCGCAAGCTTGAGCAGCAGATGATCGACCTTCAACGCCAGGTGGCGAAGCGCGAGGAAGCGATGGCGAAGCGCCAATCGGCGGCAGCTAATATCTTGGGTCAGCTTGAAGCAGCGCGGATGATGGCTGGTGTTGTTCCCGTTCAGGGGCCGGGACTGGTCGTCACCTTGAAAGACAACCAAAATGCGGCAAGTTCACGCGACATCAGCAATTATATCGTCCATGAGCAAGATGTGCGTCTGGTGGTCAATGAGCTGCGCGCGGCGGGAGCAGAGGCGATCAGTATCAACGGCCAGCGACTTGTCGCCAATTCTGCGATTCGCTGTGTCGGGCCGACAATCATCGTCAACGGGATCAAGTCGGCGGCGCCATTTGTCATCACCGCGATCGGGGAACCAATCACGCTTGACAGTGCCCTGAATTTGCCTGGAGGAGTTCTGCAGACGCTTGATGAATTTGTACACATTGAGGTGGCGAAGAAGGATATGGTGCAGTTGCCCGCATTTGTCGGCGACAGCAAGCTGAAGAACAACGCCTCATAGTCTGCAGGGAGGCTACACCAATCCGGGAGTAACAGATGACAATTGGATGTAAAAGAAAAGGTGGTACGTATTTTCTAGGAGAAAAGGTGCAAAGAGGATGTTGGGGAAAAACCGCAAAATTACGTTTATTCTGACACTTATCAGTGCTATTATTGGAATTATGCTGGCGACACAGTTGCAAAGCAGCATAAATCCAATAAAAAAAGAGTCTAGGAGCATAAACGATCTCCGTATTACGCTGCAAAAGGAACTGGAAAAACGCAAAAACCTTTTGGCCGACACGTCCAAATACGATCAGCTGCTCTATCAGTACGAAACATCCATGACGGAGGGCGAAAGCATCAGCGTCATGAAAGAGGAGCTGGCCCGTGCTCGAAATTTGGCTGGTATGGTTAGTGTGGAAGGGGAAGGCATCGTCGTCAAGATCACGGATCGCGTGGTCGACACGATGACACCTCCGCCACCGGATGCAATCGACCCCCATGGTCCGCCGCTTGTCATAGATGAAGATTTGCGCTGGTTGGTCAATGTGCTGTTTTCCAACGGAGCAAAAGCTGTATCTATCAATGGCAATCGCCTGATTTCGACGAGCTCCATCCGCAATGTCGGCGAAGATATTCAAGTCGATACACGGACGATCAAGCCGCCATACGAAATTAAGGCGCTCGGCGACCCAGATGGTCTGATATCCGGTTTGAAGCTGGAAGGTGTCGATTCCAATTTCCAGTTAGCCAACAAAACGGTTGTGTTGGAAAAAGAAGAGAAGCTGATGATTCCCGCTTTTACGGGAGCACGGACGATCCAACATATGAAACCAGTCAATGTAAAAGGAGAATCGTAAAACATGTGGCTTCCGGTGCTTGGCCTTATCGTAGGGGTGACAGTAGGCTTTTTGCTGGATTTGCGTGTCCCGCAAGAATACAGCAGCTATTTGTCGATTGCACTCCTCGCAGGATTGGACACCATCTTTGGCGGGGTTCGGTCCTATCTTGAACGAATGTTTAACGTTCGCATCTTTATGTCCGGATTTTTTTTCAACACACTGTTTGCCGCGGGCCTTGCTTTTCTTGGTGCTTTTTTGGGAATTGACCTGTACATGGCGGCCATTGTTGCGTTCGGCGTGCGCTTGTTTAACAATTTGGCGGTAATCCGACGAATCATACTGTCCAAGTGGTTGAATCAACAAGAGTAAAAACGCTTAGGAAAAAGGTCATTTTTTTAAAAAAGTTGGAAAAAAAAAAGGGAATTGATTTCCCGTGTTGAATAGTGTAACCGAGTGTTCTCACTTTAAGAAGATATTAGATGTAGTGCAAGGGAGGTGTCACAGGTTTGGTGAGTGGTCACAGTGAACTCGTTGTCAGCTTAGATATAGGGACGTCCAAAGTTCGCATCATCATCGGGGAGATCAACAACGGGGCGATCAACATCATTGGTGTGGGACAAGCCCACTCTGAAGGAATCAAAAAAGGAGCTATCGTCGATATTGACCAAACTGTGCATGCCATCCGGGAAGCTGTCGAACATGCAGAACGAATGGTAGGCGTATCCATACATGAGGTATTTGTCGGGATCACCGGCAACCATATCGAATTGCATGAAACGCATGGTGTCGTTGCCGTTTCCAGCGACGATCGAGAAATCAGAGAAGATGATATTCTACGGGTAATCCAGGCGGCGAAAGTCGTTGCAATTCCGCCTGATCGCGAAATTATTGAAGTAGTGCCGAAGGAGTACATCGTCGATGGACAGGGGAGTATCAAAGACCCTAGAGGAATGATCGGCGTCCGTTTGGAAATGGAAGGAACAATTGTTTCCGGCTCGAAAACAGTCGTTCACAATATCGTACGTTGCGTAGAGAAAGCAAGCTTACGTGTGGCAGGAATCTTTTTGCAGCCGCTCGCAGCAAGCAGTGTGGCACTGAGCAAAGATGACAAGAACATGGGTGTAGCTCTTGTCGACATCGGTGCAGGCTCTACGACGATTGGTGTATTTGAACAGGGACAACTGGTCGAAACGACCGTGATTGGTATTGGGGGAGACCACATTACCAACGATATCGCTCTTGGATTGCGCACGAATACGGAAGCGGCGGAAAGAACCAAAACGAAACATGGCTGCGCTTTGATCGATGATGCATCTGATGATGTCAAATTTAAGGTAACCCGCATCGGCAGTGAAGTGGAGAAGCAGTTTACCCAAGTTGATTTGGCAACGATTATCGAACCGCGCGCAGCGGAGATTTTCCAAATCGTCGAGGATACGATCTACAAGCTCGGATTCGGCGACGAACTGGCAGGCGGTTTGGTTCTTACAGGCGGTTCTGTCTCGATGCCGGGCATGCTCGAGCTAGCAAAGGAAGAGCTGGATATGCCTGTGCGGGTAGCGATTCCTGATTACATCGGGGTTCGCGATCCTGCCTATACGACAGGCGTCGGCTTGATCCAATACGCGCTGCTGCGCATGGAACGCAAACCTGTCAAGGTGGGGTCCACTGCGAAAAGCGCTCCAAAACCGAGTCCAGTCAAACAGGCGAAAGACGGCCCTGGCTTGATCGATAAGGTGAAAAACTGGTTTAGCGAATTTATTTAATCACCGACAATTCATTTGACTGCATGCGGTCAGCGAGTTTGTCACCGATAAGAGGGATTAAAAACGGGAATGACCGTTTTTGAAGACGGTTGAGATCGCGTAAGCCTAAAAGCCCCCCGCTGGCTGTGCAACCACGGGTCAAGGATGCTTTTGATCATAAGACTCAATCAAATCTCTTCTGACGATCTAATGAGGAGGAACTTGCAAGATGCTGGAATTTGACTTCGATATGGAATCGTTTGCACAGATTAAGGTAATTGGCTGCGGCGGTGGCGGAAGCAATGCGGTTAACCGCATGATTGACGGCGGGGTGAAGGGCGTTGAATTCATCACCGTTAACACAGATGCCCAAGCGCTTCACTTGTCGGGTGCAGACTTGAAATTGCAAATTGGCGAAAAGCTGACACGGGGTTTGGGCGCAGGTGCTAACCCTGAGATCGGTAAAAAAGCGGCGGAAGAAAGCCGTGACTTGATTGAAAATGCTCTGCGCGGTGCTGACATGGTGTTCGTTACTGCGGGTATGGGCGGAGGAACAGGGACAGGCGCAGCTCCAGTGATCGCGGAGATTGCCAAAGAGCTGGGAGCGTTAACCGTTGGTGTTGTAACCCGACCATTCTCGTTTGAGGGTCGCAAACGCTCTTCGCACGCTGAGGCGGGGATCGCTGCGTTGAAAGAAAAAGTGGATACGCTGATCGTAATCCCAAATGACCGACTGTTGGAAATCGTGGATAAAAACACGCCGATGCTGGAAGCATTCCGCGAAGTAGACAACATTCTGCGTCAAGGGGTTCAGGGGATTTCCGACTTGATCGCCGTACCTGGTTTGATCAACCTTGACTTTGCAGACGTGAAAACCATTATGACCGAACGCGGATCCGCTTTGATGGGGATCGGTGCAGCTAGCGGCGAAAATCGTGCGGCGGAAGCAGCGCGCAGAGCGATTTCGAGCCCGCTTTTGGAAACGTCCATCGAAGGAGCGCGCGGTGTGCTGCTCAATATCACAGGTGGAAGCAACCTGAGCTTGTATGAAGTAAACGAAGCGGCAGATATCGTTTCGTCTGCTGCCGATTTGGATGTAAACATGATTTTCGGTGCGGTAATCAACGAAGATTTGAAAAATGAGATCCTCGTTACGGTAATCGCTACCGGTTTTGAAGAGAACCAACAGTCCGAGATGCGCAGAGCACAGCAGCAATCCGCTGCAGCTCAGCAATCGCGCACATCGCAGCAGCAGCCATCCGCTGCACCTAGTGCGCGTCCGCGTGAGGAAGAACCGGAAAAAACGATCTTGTCCATGTCCAATCTGGACAACCTCGACATCCCGGCATTCCTGCGCAATCGTCGCCGCAACCGCAAATAAGCGAAACGTACGAACAATGGGAAACCCCCTGCTCTTCTCGTAAGAAGAGCAGGGGGTTTCTTTCTTTTTCAGCATTAATTTTGAAATGGACCTGTCAAATTTTGACAGACTTCACATAGACATTAAGATATACTATGTTTGCCCGGGAGAAAATCGAACTCTTTTCTTGCGGTGGAGGCCCGATCACATGGTAATTTATTTAGATGTCATTCTGCTGCTCAATTTGGCCATCGACGCAATGCTGCTCTATTTTACCGCATATTTTCGCAAGGAACGCGTCGTATGGTGGAGACTCCTTCTGGCAGCTGCGTTTGGCTCCACGTACGTCGCCTTTTTCTTTTTTCCCGCCTTCGCCGGTATGTATCAATGGATGGTCAAGCTGCTGTTTTCCATCCTGATGCTCTGGATCGCGTTTGGGTTTCGCCGCATTCTCTCATTTTTTCAGACGCTCTGCATTTTTTACTTTGTTGCTTTTGTTTTTGGAGGAGGTGTGTTCGCTCTTGAATATTTGGGGGCAGGCCAGAATGAGATTGTAAACGGGATTCTGGTCACACATAACGATGGCTTCGGTGTGGGAACCAAACCTACGCTGCTCGTGCTTGTCGCAGGCTTCGCCATCGTCATTTTCTTAAGCCGTCGCAGTTATCAGGCGATCGCCGAACCTAAGCGGAGGGGACAATTTCTCACGGAAGTGGTCGTGAAGCTGGCGGATGAACATATTTTGTGCACTGGTCTGATCGATACAGGCAACCAGCTGTACGAACCGTTTTCCCGTACGCCCGTGATGCTGATGGAAAGCAGGGTGTTTGCCCATCTGATCCCGAGCGCCTTAACGACCTATTTGGCGAAAGCACAGGACAAAATGGGGCAGGTCGACGAGGTTTTCTCAGAGCTGCCGCCAGAATGGCAGACGCGCTTGCGGTTGATCCCGTATCGGAGCGTATCGCGTGGGATGGATTTTCTCATCGCGATTAAACCGGATGAGCTTAGCATCGTTTTGGACGGTCAGACATTTCAAACGACAAAGGTCTTAATCGGATTGAATCCGATCGCATTATCGGCAGATGGCCGGTACCAAGCGATCGTTCATCCTGCACTTATACAAAGTGATCCGCAAGTGCAAGCGATCTCTAATTCTTAGGAGGGCTAACATGAAGCTAAATATTCGCCTGAATCTTCAATTGTTCTGGTATCGTGTGCTGATTCGTCTTGGAATGAAAGCAGAAGAGATCTACTACATCGGCGGAAGCGAAGCCCTGCCACCACCGCTCACGCGGGAGGAAGAGGAGTATTTGCTGCATCGGTTACCCTCTGGTGATGTAGCTGTGCGAAGCATGTTGATCGAACGGAATCTGCGTCTGGTCGTCTACATTGCCCGTAAATTTGAAAACACGGGCATTAACATTGAAGACTTGGTCAGCATCGGCACCATCGGTTTGATTAAAGCGGTGAACACGTTTGATCCAGAAAAAAATATCAAGCTTGCCACTTATGCCTCTCGCTGCATTGAAAATGAAATTTTGATGTATTTGCGCCGAAACAACAAAATTCGTTCGGAAGTGTCGTTTGACGAACCGCTGAACATCGATTGGGATGGCAATGAGCTCTTGCTTTCGGATGTGCTGGGTACAGAAAACGATACGATTTACAAAAACATCGAAGACCAAGTGGACCGTAAGCTGCTGAAAAAAGCGCTGGACAAATTGTCCGACCGCGAACGGACGATCATGGAGCTACGCTTCGGACTTGCTGGTGAGGAGGAGAAAACGCAGAAAGACGTAGCGGACTTGCTGGGAATCTCCCAGTCCTACATTTCCCGTCTGGAAAAACGAATTATTAAACGATTACGGAAAGAATTCAACAAGATGGTCTAAGCCAAAAATACGCATATTTTCCCAATCCAAGGAGATACTGTTCCTAAACCGCGTTCACCCGTGGCCGTATGAGCTGACAACCGGTATAGGGACTTTTTCTTTTTGCTCCAGAGGAGGGGGATCATATGACGCGCAACAAGGTGGAAATCTGTGGAGTAGACACATCGAAGCTACCCGTCTTGACCAACAAGGAAATGCGAGAGCTGTTTGAACGGCTGCAGGGTGGGGAGCATGCTGCACGCGAAAAGCTGGTGAATGGTAACCTCAGATTGGTGTTGAGCGTAATCCAGCGCTTTAACAATCGCGGCGAGTATGTGGACGACCTGTTTCAGGTAGGGTGCATCGGTCTCATGAAAGCGATTGATAACTTTGATCTTGGACAAAACGTCAAGTTTTCTACCTACGCCGTGCCGATGATTATCGGGGAAATCCGGCGTTATCTGCGCGACAACAACCCGATTCGCGTCTCTCGCTCTTTGCGTGACATCGCCTACAAGGCGCTGCAGGTTCGCGATCAATTGACCAACCGGCATTCGCGTGAACCCACCATCACAGAAATATCCTCCCAGCTGAACGTGGCCAAGGAAGACGTGGTGTTTGCACTCGATGCGATCCAAGACCCGGTCTCTTTGTTCGAGCCGATCTATCAGGACGGCGGAGATCCGATCTATGTGATGGATCAGATCAGCGATGAAAAGAACAAAGACACTACATGGGTGGAAGAAATCGCACTGCGCGAAGGCATGCAGCGACTCGGCGACAGGGAGAAAATGATCATCTCCATGCGTTTTTACGAAGGCAAAACCCAAATGGAGGTCGCTGAAGAAATCGGCATCTCCCAGGCCCAAGTCTCCCGCCTCGAAAAAGCGGCGATCGCCCACATGCAAAAACACGTCCAAACCTAAAACGTGATCATTCGAAGCTTTCTTGATGAGAGGAAGCTTCTTTTTTATTGATGGGAGATTATTTGAGTTGAGGGATAAAGGACAGGAATGAAACAGTTGCTAGGGATTTGCAAAAAAAGCGGAGCGAAAGCTTTGGCCATGCCCACCAGGCGCAGGCGAAAAAATGAAAACGTCTTTCGCGCCACATATCATCTGTGAGATACACCCGCCGCGCAGCGTGTGGCTTTGGGGCGCTGTTTCCATTTTTTCGCTTGCGCCGTACACCCCGACCCCCATCAGGCATGGTCACCGCTTTCGAGGAGCTTTTTCTGCAAATCCTCTCACCTCCCCCGAAGCCATCCTATACAGTTTTTCTCACAATCCCGGACATATTTCCACCCCCCGTCATTATATTAATAAAAGTAAGGGCAGAAAGTGCAGGTGACATGGAATGGTGAAAATCTCTGACTTTCAAACCAAAGAGGTCGTCAATATTTTGGACGGAAAACGCCTTGGACAGATCGCAGATTTGGAAATCGACTTACGTCAAGGGCGAATAGAGGCGATTGTCGTACCGGGGCCAGGCAAGTTTCTCGGCTTTTTCTCGTCAGGAAACGATTATGTGATCCCATGGCGAAATATTGTCAAGATTGGGAAGGATGTCGTGCTAGTCAGGGTCGAAGAGCCGATACGGTTGGATTCACGACAGTCTTCATCGGGGGACGAATGAAGAACGTACAGCGCAGGGGAGGCCGAATTGGTCTCCCCTGAAGAATGTCCTATTGCGAAAAGCAAACAATACCCGTTAAGATGGTAGGAGTATCCTTAGACTAGGTAGGAGGAGAGTAGTGTGGATTCTTTCCGATTGGCGCCAGAGTCGCATAGCCTGCAGCTAGCGCCGTGGGAAGCACGATTTCCCTCGCTGCAAGCTGGTTTTACCATGCGGACAGGCGGCAGCAGCAAAGAGCCGTTTGGATCGTTTAACATGGGCCTTCACGTTGGGGACGATCCCCAAGCTGTCATTTCGAATCGGCAAACACTCTGCGACGAACTAGGTTTTTCATTCGCAAGGTTTAGCTGTGCCGAACAAATTCACGGCAACAAAGTCATGCGCATAACGGCAGCCGAAGCGGGAGCAGGGCGTGAAACGTTTGAAGAGTCGATAGCCAAAACGGACGGAATATATACCGATGAAAAAGGGATTTTGCTTACTTCCTTCTATGCGGATTGCGTGCCTCTTTATTTCATCGATCCGGCGAGCCTCGCCATCGGACTGGCACATGCTGGTTGGCGGGGAACGGTAGGCCGCATTTCCGAGGAAATGATTCGTGCGTTTGCGCGCGATTTCGGTAGCAAGCCAGAAGAGATTTTGACCGCGATCGGTCCGTCGATTGGCGGCTGCTGCTACGAGGTGGACGATTTTGTCATCGATCAGGTCAAGCAGTCGAGCAATCGTTGGCAGACTTGCGTAACAAAAACGGGGCAAGGAAAGTATATGCTTGATCTGAAATTGCTCAATCAATTGATCATGGAAGAAGCAGGCATACGGCCAGAACATATTTTGCGTACGGATTGGTGCACAAGCTGCCGACCGGATTTGTTTTTCTCCTATCGGAAAGAGGCGGGAAAAACCGGACGGATGGCTTCTTACATCGGCTGGGCATAAGTAGAAAGGGGATTTTGGAAAGTGTCGGAACGATTTGTATCGCGTGAAGTAGTTCAAAAGCGATTGGCGGAGTTGGAACCGCGCATCTTAGCGGCATGTGAGCGTGCGGGACGCAAGCGGGAAGAGGTAAACATTATTGCGGTAACAAAATATATCGAAGTCCCGGCAATCGGCGAGGTGCTGGCTGCAGGGCTCACGCACATTGGGGAAAATCGCGTGCAGGACGGGTTGCCGAAATACGAGGCATACGGGGAAACGGGCACATGGCATTTCATTGGCCATCTACAGACGAACAAAGTCAAAGATGTGATCGGTAAATTTGACCTGTTTCACTCCCTCGACCGTTTGTCGCTTGCTGAGGAACTGAATCGACGGGCAGAAGCGCTCGGCATCACAGCACAATGTTTTCTTCAGATCAATGTATCTGGCGAGGAGACAAAATTTGGACTGGATCCCAAGGATGTCTTGGCTTTTGTACAAGAAACCAGTAATATGAAACATATAAGAATTATGGGTTTAATGACTATGGCACCATTTGTCGAAAATGCTGAGGAAGTGCGTCCGGTTTTCCGCGGACTTCGGGAATGGCGTGATCGGTTGTTGTCGCTGGGCATTGACAATTTGACACCGAACGAGCTGTCGATGGGGATGTCTAACGATTTTGAGGTGGCGATCGAGGAAGGCGCAACCTATATTCGGGTGGGTTCTGTACTGGTGAGCCCAGAATAATCTTTGGAAGCAGAAGACGAAAGGAGGGTACATATGGGGGTCATGAACAGGATCATGAATTTCCTGGGGCTAGAAAACGAGGAAGTTGTCGAAGAAATCGTCGAAGAGCAGCATCAGGAAGAAGAGATTGCCCCAAAGCGCAACACCATGAATAACACGGCGAGGACGAATAATGTCGTCAGCATTCATTCGGCCCGCGAAAAGGAAGCGATTCGTTTGATGCTGTTTGAACCGCGCAGTTATGGTGATGCGCAAGATATCGCCGACAACCTGCGTTACCGCCGTCCGGTCGTCATGAATTTGCAACGAGTTGAGAAGGACCAAGCGAAACGAATTGTCGATTTCATCAGCGGCACGGTGTATGCGCTGAACGGAGATATTCAAAAAGTGGGCGACCATATCTTCGTCTGCACGCCAGACCATGTCGATATTCAAGGAAACATTTCGGGCATCATTGAAGAGTAGGTATCATTACGCAATCGAGGTGAATCCATGGTTTATTTGTGGACGGTCATTGATTTTTTATTTAGTGTTTATCAGTTTATGGTAATCGCTTATGTACTGATGTCATGGGTTCCTCAAATGAGAGATACAGCAATCGGACAACTGTTGGAACGGCTGGTCGAACCATATTTGTCGCCATTTCGGCGCTTTATCCCGACGCTCGGTTTCATTGACATTTCGCCAATCGTGGCGTTGATTGCGTTATCGCTCGCAAAAGACGGCCTGAGAGCGCTTATTTTGATGGTGATCTAGGATGAGTATGTACGATCATTATCGAAAAGAGGAATTGCCTTTTGTAGAACGGGCGCTGGAGATGCTGAAGCAAGCAGAGCGGAAGCAGACCCTGCGCCTGACTGATTTTATGGACCCGCGTCAGCTTGTGATCATGCAGAGCTTGACGACACATGCTGACGTAAAGGTGACGGCTAGCGGCGGCTATGAAGGTGCGGAGCGTGTCAGGGCCGTCATCCATCCGCCTTATATGGTGGCGGAAGAGGAAGACTACCAGCTGACATTGGCAGAGATCAGCGGGGACCAGCGCTTCCTTAAGCTTGCGCACAAAGATGTGATGGGCGCTCTTTTGCATATCGGGATGAAACGGGAAAAGTTCGGGGACATTTTGCTAGATGAGCGCGGCTGTCAGGTGATCGTGGCAAGAGAGGTATTTTCCTTTATCCAATTGCAGCTTACACAGGTTCATCGTTTGCCTGTCGAATGCACTGAGATTCCGTGGACTTCGCTGCGTATACCGGAAAAGCGCCGTGTCGAAAAACACGTAACACTGCCATCCCTGCGGCTTGATGCGGTGATCGGCGAGGTGCACAATTTATCGAGGACGAAGGCGCTCGTACCAATTCGTGCAGGCAAAGTGAAGGTCAATTGGAAGGTAACGGAAGATCCGTCGCATCATGTGGGAACGGGTGATGTCATCTCGGTCGGTGGATTCGGGCGGTTTGAGATCATCGAAACAGGCGGTCCGACAAAAAGCGGACGTACCCGCATGATAGTCGGAATCTACGCATAGTATTGCAAGTAGGGATTGCATAATTTTGCAAATTCAGCAGGAAATAAGTGAAGCGTGTCGAAATGACTAAATAACGATTTCTGGGGAAAATGGGGTGTTTGCGTGCCGTTAACGCCATTAGACATACACAATAAGGAATTCAGCACAGGTTTTCGCGGTTACAATGTGGACGAAGTAAATGAATTTCTTGATCAGGTCATCAAAGATATGGAACTTTTGATCAAGGAGAAAAAAGAGCTCGAAGACCGCACTGCCATGCTGAATGAGCGCATCGAACACTATAAAAGTCTAGAGGAGAACTTGAGCAAATCGATTTTGATTGCCCAAGAAACTGCTGAGGACGTAAAGTCCAATGCGCGAAAAGAAGCACAGCTGATTTTGAAGGAAGCAGAAAAGAACGCTGATCGCATTGTGAACGAAGCGCTGGCTAAATCGCGCAAAGTAGCAATCGAGATCGAAGAGCTGAAAAAACGCGCATCTGTCTACCGGATGCGGTTCCGTACGCTGCTTGAAGCACAGCTGGAAATGCTGGAGAACGGTGATTGGGAAGACCTCGAACGCGAGAAATCAGAGGTTTTGGTTGAATAGAGCATTGACGAAATGGCTAGACTGGAGCTATAATTTCTTTTAACTTTTCGTACTTTTATAGACCATGACGATGAACGGGATAAGTAGAGAAGCGAGCAGCTGTCAAGAGAGTCGGGGCCTGGTGAAAACCCGATCAGCGCACTTGTCGAATATCACCCGGGAGTTCTAGGCTGAAGGCTCTGCTCGAGCTTGTAGGCGGGCGGTTCATTCCCGTTACGAATGATGGAGTGTTCCTGTTGCGGTTTTACCTGCAACGGGTTCAGTAGGGTGGTACCACGGGAGTCTGTCTCGTCCCTAGAGGGATGAGCAGGCTTTTTTTGTATTCAAAAAAGAGTGGTTCCTCCAAAAGACGCTTTACTTAGCGTACATACGAATCAAACAAGTAGGAGTGAAGGGTAATGGATTACAGTAAAACACTGAATTTGCCAAAAACCGATTTTCCAATGCGTGGGAATTTGCCAGCGCGTGAGCCACAAATGCAAGAGTTGTGGAATGAACGGGACATTTATGCGAAAGTGCAAGAGCGGACGAAAGGTCGTCCCACTTTTATCCTGCATGATGGCCCTCCGTATGCAAACGGCGACATCCATATTGGACATGCGCTGAACAAAATCTTGAAAGATATCATTGTTCGCTACAAATCGATGGCCGGTTTCGATGCGCCGTATGTACCGGGTTGGGATACTCACGGTTTGCCAATCGAGCAAGCGATCATCAATGCGCAAAAGCTGGATCGCCGCAACATCGAGGTCAATGACTTCCGTGCGCGCTGCGAAGCGTATGCGTGGGGTTACATCGAAAAGCAACGGGAGCAATTCAAACGTCTGGGCGTGCGCGGAGACTGGGAAAATCCGTATGTAACGCTTTTGCCTGAGTATGAAGCGCGCCAAATCAAGGTTTTCGGTGAAATGGCGAAAAAAGGCTACATTTACAAAGGGCTGCGCTGTGTATATTGGTCACCTTCCTCGGAAACAGCGCTTGCAGATGCAGAGATTGAATACAAGGACAAGCGTTCCGCATCGATCTATGTCAGCTTCCAAGTGAAAGATGGAAAAGACAAGCTGTCGAACGATACCGGCGTGATTATTTGGACGACCACGCCTTGGACACTTCCAGCCAACTTGGCAATTTCGCTCCATCCGGAAATCGAATATGTAACTGTCAAGGCGGGAGAGCGCAAATTCTTGCTGGCGCAAGGCTTGCTTGAAGCAGTGACCAAAGAAATCGGCTGGGAAACCGTCGAGGTGCTGGAAAGCTTCAAGGGCAGTGAACTTGAAGGCGTCGTGACCCAGCATCCGTTCTACGATCGCGAATCGCCGCTTATTTTGGGTGAGCATGTCACGCTTGATGCTGGTACGGGCTGCGTCCACACAGCTCCAGGACACGGGGAAGACGACTTTGCCGTCGGTATGAAGTACGGCATCGGCGTATTATGCCCGGTGGACCATGAAGGTAAGCTGACCGCAGAGGCACCTGGCTTTGAAGGGATTTTCTATGAAGATGCCAACAAGCTGATTACAGAAAAGCTGCAGGAAAAAGGGGCATTGTTGAAGCTCGGCTTCATCACGCACTCCTATCCGCATGACTGGCGCACGAAAAAACCGGTAATATACCGGGCAACCGAGCAGTGGTTCGCATCGATCGACGGTTTCCGTGACCAACTGCTGGCCGCAATCAAAGACGTCAAATGGATTCCGCATTGGGGCGAAACGCGCCTCGCGAACATGGTTGCCGACCGTGGTGACTGGTGTATTTCGCGTCAACGCGTATGGGGCGTGCCGATTCCAATTTTCTACTGCAAATCGTGTAATGAGCCGGTCATCAACGATACGACGATCAACCATATCGCCGACCTGTTCCGCAAAGAAGGTTCCAAAGCCTGGTTTGCCAAAGATGCGAATGAACTGGTACCTCCTGGCCTTGCGTGCGAGAAATGCGGCTGCACGGATTTCCGTAAAGAGACAGACATCATGGATGTATGGTTTGACTCTGGCTCCAGCCATGAAGCTGTGCTTGCCGAGCGCGACGATCTCGTAACGCCTGCAGACCTGTATCTGGAAGGTTCGGACCAATATCGCGGCTGGTTCAACTCCTCGTTGACAACCTCTGTTGCGATCCATGGCCGCGCACCTTACAAAGGCGTACTGAGCCACGGCTTTACGTTGGATGGAGAAGGACGAAAAATGTCCAAGTCGCTCGGAAACACAATCATTCCACAAAATGTCGTCGATAAGCTCGGCGCAGACATTTTGCGCTTGTGGGTAGCGTCTGTGGATTATCAGGCGGACCAACGTATTTCTGATGCGATCCTGAATCAGATCGCGGAAGTGTACCGCAAGCTGCGCAACACGTTCCGCTTCCTGCTCGGCAATCTGGATGGCTACGATCATCAGCGTGATCAAGTGCCATATGAGCAGTTGAGCGAACTTGACCGCTACGTGCTTGCTCGCGGCGCCGAAGTGGTAAAACGCGTGCGCAAAGCGTATGACGATTATCAGTTCCATACTGTATTCCACACGGTTCACAACTTCTGCACCATCGATCTATCGGCATTTTATCTGGATATTTGCAAAGACAGACTCTATGTGGAAGCGCCAAACAGTGCGAAGCGCCGTGCGTCCCAAACTGTCGCTTATGAATGCTTGATGAATTTGGTACGTCTCGTAGCGCCGATCATTCCGCATACCGCTGATGAAGTATGGAGCTTCATTCCTGGCGCAGAATCGTCCAGCGTGCAGCTGACCGATATGCCAGAGGCGAATGTACAGCATCTTTCCTTCAGCAAAGAGCTTGCTGCCAAATGGGATGCGTTCCTGTCTGTCCGCGATGAAGTGTTGAAAGCGATGGAAGAAGCGCGCCGCAACAAAGTATTCGGTAACTCTGTTGATGCCAAACTGGTGCTTTATCCAGCAACCGAAGAAGTGGCGAATGTGCTCGCTTCCATGGAGGATCTGGCCGATCTCTTCATCGTTGCTCATGTAGATGTTGAGGCTGTAGGTGCTGCTCCTGCTGCAGAAGCGACGAAGCTGGAAGGAATTTCCGTGCTTGTGTCGGCTGCTGAAGGTGTGAAGTGCGAACGCTGCCGTGTCGTGAAAACGGATGTAGGCGTGAAAGAAAGCCATCCGCAGCTTTGCGTACGCTGCGCGGATATCGTAGATGAGCATTATGCACATGTAGCTGAATAATAAAATACGAAGCAAAAGCCCCGAGCTCCGATTACAAAGGAGCCCGGGGCTTTTTGGTGCGGCGTTTGATTCTGTTTCGATTCGTGGAGGTTGCTTCCATTCCTGACGGGCTTTCCCGTTTTTTTGCCCGCCGAATGAGACATACTACACGAAACAACTGCACATCGAAAACGAGCAAAACGAAGGATGGTGCAATCGTGGATCAAACTTTCCTGAATCAATGCAAAGAACAATTGCTGGCACAGCGGCAAGACTTAGAAGCCAGGCTGAAAGAGAACTCCCATTATGACCTGGAGGAATCGATGAAGGGCTCGATTGAAGAGCTGTCGATGTACGATAACCATCCAGCAGATATCGGAAGTGAGATGTTCGAACGCGAGAAGGATATCGCGCTATACAGTTTGGATCGGGAGACGCTAAAAGAGATCGACACCGCTTTGGAACGTATGGAACAAGGCACATACGGAATCTGCACGGTGTGCAATCAGCCGATCCCGCAAGAACGCCTAGAGGCATTGCCGCAGGCAATGACGTGCAAAGAGCATGCGCCATCCCCGTTCGTGGACACATCGCGCCCGATTGAAGAGGAATTTTTAAAGCCGCCGTTTGGCCGGACCTCTTTGGATGAAAAAGAAGGGCAAAACGGTTTTGATGGCGAGGATGCTTGGCAAATTGTTGAATCCTGGGGCACATCAAGCACCGCTTTTTCGTTCAATGACAACGATCGAACCGATTACGGCCAAATGTACATTGAATCGGACGAAGAAGAGGGCTTTGTCGAGCCGGTAGAAGAAATCGGTTATACGGACATGTATGGTAATGTCGGTCCGGATTCCGTCCATTTTATGCGCAGCGGAATGTATGACGAGTATATGCGCAACAAGGAAGGAAAAGGGAACTACTTAGATTACGACGATTATGAGGATGAGAGGGCCGAGAATGAAGGACGAACAGACTTGCTGTAGCGCTGTAAGCGAGCCTGCATTAACGATTGAGCGAGTCGAAACCTATCCACTACTGTATCGATTGCAGGAGCCATATGGGGATGCAAATGGCTACAAACAATACCGTTCGTGCTATTTGATCCGTGTCATAACGACAGATGGTGTGGACGGATGGGGGGAGTGCATCGATTGGCTTCCCACGGTTGATATCGGTTTTCACAAGCGGATTATCCCGTTTCTTGTTGGGAAAAATGCTGCCAATCGACTCGCATTGGCGGGTGCGATAAAAAAATGGCACCAGCGGGCTGCGACAGCTGTCAGCATGGCGTTGACCGAAATTGTGGCCAAATGGACGGGGTTATCTGTTTGTGAGCTATGGGGAGGCAGGCTTCATGAGCAAATACCGGTATATGCCTCCATGCAATCGTATGTCGAGCGAAGCGATTGGCAAAAGCAGTCGTTGCGAAAAGTCGAGCAGTCGCTTAACAACGGATTTTCGCTGATGAAGCTGAAAATCGGGGGGAAGCCGCTTGCGGTTGACCAATCGCATATCGATCAGGTCGTCTCTTTTGTCGATGGTCGTGCGCAGATAGCGCTTGATGCGAACCAAAGCTATGACATTGCATCGGCACGCAATTGGGAGCGATGCTTCCAACGTTGGCAACAGCCAATTGCTTGGTTGGAGGAACCGCTTCCCCTTGTGCAACCGCAAGCCTCCCATTATCACATGCTGAGGCAAAGCTTGTCCGTTCCCATTGCAGGGGGGGAGAACTTGGGCGGGTTGGAGGCGTTTTTGCCCTTTCTGCGGTCGGAAAGCTTTGATTTGGTACAAGCAGACCCGCAGCATCATGACGATTTGGACGCGTATCGGTGCGCACTGGCTGGCAGCCGCCAGTTCGGCGTTCGCTGCTCCCCCCATACGTTTGATGGGGCTTTGTCACGTCTGTATGCGTTAATGGCCCAGGCACTTTTGCCCCCATACAGCAAAATGCCGGATCAGTTAATCGAACCAGTCGAGTGGGATGTTATGGAAAATCCTTTTACCCAGCTGTTTTTCATTCGCATGGAGAACGGTTATGCGACGGTGCCGAGCGGCCCCGGCATCGGGTGTGAGCCGGATATGGCAATCATTCGCGCATATAGCTGGGATGGCGGCACGTATTAACATAAGCGAGGAGAGCGTATGGCACAAAATACGAAAAACCTCATTGGCATAACGGGCGTACCATTTGTGATGGTGCTCGGCAACTCCATGCTGATTCCTGTACTACCGGCGATGAAAGGAGCACTTGGGTTAACAAGCCTTCAGTCCAGTTTCCTTATCACGGCGTTTTCGATTGCGGCCGGTTTGGTGATCCCGATAGCAGGCTATTTATCTGACCGATTTCCCCGCAAGAAAGTGATCATGATTGCGTTGATTATTTATGGGATAGGCGGCTTGCTCGCAGGATTTGCCGCCATGTGGTGGAAAAACCCGTATCCGATTATATTGGCGGGGCGCTTTCTGCAAGGGATTGGCGCTGCGGGGACAGCACCGATTGCCATGGCGCTCGTTGGCGATCTGTTTAATGGTTCATCGGAAAGCAAAGCCCTTGGACTATTGGAAACGTCAAATGGCTTAGGCAAGGTGCTCAGCCCGATCATTGGTTCCTTGCTCGGGCTCATCGCTTGGTATATGGTGTTTCTGGCGTTCCCCGTTATTTGCTGTCTATTGCTCGTTATGTTTTTATGGTTGGTTACCGAAAAAAAGAAAACAGTCGAGCCACTCCCATTTGGTGCATACAAAAAAGCGGTTGGCGCGGTATTAACCAAGCATAAGCAATGGCTGTGGGCGGTCTTTTTGATCGGTAGCGTGTGTTTGTTTACGTTATTCGGCGTCCTTTATTATTTGTCAGAACGTCTGGAGGAAGAATTCAAGATTGAGGGCGTTCTAAAAGGCGGGATTTTGGCGATTCCGCTTCTGGCAATGTCAATCATGGCTTATTTGACCGGCATCATGATCAAGCAAAAGCTAAACCGGATGCGTTGGTTCATCATCACGGGCATGCTGCTATTGTCCGCTTCCTATGTTGCCGCGGGATTCGTCAAGAATGTGTATATCTTGATCGGGATCTTGACCGTGGGAAGTGTCGGTTCCGGGATGATTTTGCCATGCTTGAACAGCATGATCACAGGGGCGGTCAAAAAATCGGAACGCGGCATGCTTACTTCCTTGTATAACGGTGTTCGTTTTATCGGTGTGGCAATTGGACCACCCGTGTTCAGCTGGCTGATTAAAATTTCCTCGAATGTGATGTTCATGAGTGTTGCCGTGCTTGCATTCGTATCGGCAGCAGTGGCGTTTTTCTTCATTAAGCCGGAAAACATGGAGCTTGACGCCGCCTCCAAAGAACAACAGGAGGCGAAGAAAAAAGAGCAGGATGCGATCCGCAAATCGCTTGCGATTTTGGGTATCGAGCAGGACGGGGCAGAGATGGAAGAACAGCACAGATCGCGCGAGCAGTTCGGGTTTAATATCAACGAGATGGTTGATCAGCTGCTGAAGCAAAAGGAGAAGGAAAAATAAACAGCCCTGGTCTCGGTAGTAATTCACCGTGCCAGGCTGTTTTTTTATGCCAAGCCATGCTCACGCAGGTAGGCGAGGGTAAGCGGGTACACATCGTCGCGCAGCGTCGGGCTGAATTTGTCATCCGTCTTCAGCGTTTCCGGAACGTCCAGGAGAAGGCATCCACCGACATTGTCGTGCACCATCTCTTGGAGTTGACGCTCCACCTGGGCCACATAAATATCTTTGACGATGGCGTCGCCCACGGTGTATTGCCCGATTTTTCGGATAGCGGACAGGCAGTAGCCCGTTTCTTCATAGGTTTCGCGGATTGCCGCCGCGATGCTGGTCTCGCCGGGCTCCACTTTGCCCCCCGGAAGTTCAATGCCCCGTTCGGTATGGATCGTAAACAGCAATTTGTTTTGATAAAAGGGAAAAACCAGCACATGCTTGGCTGTGCGCTCACTAAAGATCGCTGGATCAAAGGTCAGCGTTACAGGCAGGCCGTAATGGTCAAGAAAGCGATGCATCGTGTGAATTCTCCTTTCGGGTCAGGATCATATGCTTGATTGCTTTCATCGCTTGGCCTGAGGCCAAAGCGAGACTGGCATAAGCAGGTCCGTTGACCACATCGCCAATCGCATAGATCCAGTCGATCTCTGTCTGAAGCACATCATTGACGACATAAAAGCCTTCACCGTACGTGGGGAGCCCGGGTAAAAGCTCACTGTTGCCCCGAACTCCGATTCGCGGCAATATCCAGTCTGCGTCAAGTGTCAGATCCGGTTTGCCTACAGTGGAGTGCAAGGTCGCGACGGGAGTAGGAGCGGCAGTTACCTCTGCAATCTCCGTTTCCCAAAGGATCGTCACGTTATCGCGCTCGTGCAGCTGTTTTTGCCATTCATCGCGTGCGCGCAGGCGATTGGAGCGCACGCTGACCCACACGTTTTGCGCATAGGAAGACAGGTTTATAGCGGATTCAACGGCGCGGTCGCCACTGCCAATTACGAGAATATTTTGGTTGGCAAGCGATTTGGCGTTCGATGTTGTTGAAAACCAAGGGCCGAGAACATTCGGGGCATTGTTCAAAGCCGCGAGCTGATTGGGGCGTATTCCAGTCGCAATGACGAGGTAGTTAGGACGGTATACGCGCGCTGTCGTATGTACGAGCCGTTTGGCTGTATCGATGGAGACGGCTTGTTCATTCATGCGGACGAGACCGTTTACACACAGGCTCTCGTTTTTTTTGAGTTCGGTCAAGAGAGCTTCTCCATCCTGATAAACGCCAGGCGGGAAGTCCCATATTCGGTTGCGTATCTGGCCGATTTGCCCGCCGATGGCATCCGTGCCTTCCAAAACAACGGCAGATAACCCTAAGCGCTGGCACCAGATCGCAGCGGAAAGGCCGGCCATTCCACCACCGATAATTAACACCTGTACATGTTCCACCGCTCTCCCTCCTCTCTCTATTCTTAATAATAGCGCAGGTTGATGAAAAAGAAAAAGCCTGACGTGAGGTGGTGTGGATTGAAAGGGGCCCGCATCTCCATGATATAGTGAAGATGAGGTGAAGAATGGTGAAGCACTACTTCTCGATTGGCGAGGTGTCCAAATTATTCAATCTGTCTGTGCAGGCGCTGCGCCTGTATGATCAGCTGGGCATTGTGAAGCCTTCCTATGTCAATGAAGACAACGGATACCGGTACTACACCATAGATCAGTTCACGCTGCTCGACTTTTTGAAGGTGTGCAAAGCGTCACAGGTGCCGTTGAAAGAAATAAAAGAGATTCTCGATCAGCCGTTGACTGTCGAGCACACAAAACAGCTTTTGCAAACCCAGGAAAACATCCTGGCGGAGCAGATTGCTTCGTTAACCGAGGTCAAAAACGGCATCGCGCGGAAACGGGGAGACATCGAACGCTGGCAGGAGAGGCTTCCGCAATGCATCACAGTGTTACATCTGCCTGAGCGCCGGATCGCACAAAAGCGGGTACAAATCTCGTCGGAAGTCGCATTTGAGCTGATGTATCGCGAATTGCTCCTGACTTTCGACAAAACACCATCCTTTCTCTCGTTCCAAACCGGCGTCATCACATCGCGCCAAGCGTGGCTGGACCGGAATGAATGCACGACGACCCACATGTTCGTCACGTATCACGAAGAGGTGCCGGTAGGATATGATAGAGCGACGATTCCGGAGGGCACATTTCTGTCCCTGATCATTGAGGATTCTTACCTCAACTATATGACCTATTACGAGCAGCTACGCAGTTATGTTGAGAAAAACGGGATCGAACCGTTAGGCGAATTATATGAGCTTTATGTCATGTCCTTGCCGGGAACGGAAAAGAATGGCGGAAAAGACAAAACATTGTGGGAGCTTCAGGTGCAAATAAATCCCTTGACTCTATAGTTACAATAGACCTTACACTCTCCTTACGTAAGGGGAGGAAGGGACGTTATGAAACAAACATTTACATTTTCACAAAAGCTTGGTCAGTTGCTCGCGATCTTGCTGCCGGTTTTGGTTAGCCAAATTGCGATCTTCGCGATGAGTTTTTTCGATACGATCATGTCTGGGCATGCCAGCTCGGTCGATTTGGCTGGCGTAGCGATCGGTTCCAGCATTTGGGCGCCGGTTAGTGCCGGTTTGACGGGGATCGTCGCAGCGGTTACCCCAATTTTAGCACAGCATCTCGGTGGAAATCGCCGCGAACAAATCCCGTTTACACTTGCCCAAGGGATTTACTTGAGTATCGCACTTGCGCTGGGCACCGTTGTCGTCGGCGTGTTTGCCTTACAGCCAATTTTGTCGCACATGGATTTGGAGGAAGGCGTACGGTCGATTGCCTTTCGCTTTTTGGTAGCTTTGTCTTTTGGTATCATACCTTTATTTTTGTACACGGCTTTTCGCAGCTTCATCGACGCGCACGGCAAGACACGGGTAACCATGTTGATTTCACTTGTCGCCTTACCGGTAAATATCGCGCTTAACTATGTGCTGATTTTTGGCAAACTGGGCTTTCCACGCATGGGTGGTGTGGGTGCAGGCGTAGCGTCAGCGATCACGTATTGGGTAATCGCCGCCATCTCACTGCTCGTCATCGTCCGTCATGAATCGTTTTCGCAATACCGGATATTCCACCGCATGCCGCGCATTTCGTTTGCGGCTTGGAAGGAGCTTCTGCGCATCGGAGTGCCGATCGGATTGTCGGTTTCGTTTGAGGTCGGGGTTTTTGCAGTCGTAACGCTTTTGATGAGTGGATACAGCACGACGACGATCGCTGCCCATCAAGCGGCCATCAACTTTGCTTCATTCCTGTACATGATCCCCTATAGCATTTCTACCGCGCTGACGATCATGGTCGGATTTGAGGTTGGGGCAAAAAGACCGGCAGATTCCAAGCAGTACAGCTTTATCGGTCTGTTTCTGGCTGCTGGACTCGCGATCGTATGCGCAGCATTCCTGTTCCTTTTCAACAAAGAGGTAGCGGCATTGTACACGACTGATATGGATGTGCTGACGCTGACCCAGCATTTCCTCTTGTATGCGATCTTCTTTCAAATGTCAGATGCGATTGCCGCACCGATCCAAGGTGCATTACGCGGTTATAAAGATGTCAATGTCACCTTCATCGTGGCGTTCATCAGCTATTGGGTCATTGGATTGCCCGTCGGTTATGCACTTGCTGCATACACGTCGATGGGAGCATTCGGCTATTGGATTGGTCTCATCACCGGGCTTGCCGTCGGGGCGGTCTGTTTGCTGGCACGCTTGCTCTTCATTCAGCGCCGGTTCCAGAAAGGTGCGCTGCAAGGGAAAATCACGACCAAGGCAGATGCGGCCGCTTTGGCGGTAAAACAAAACGTGCAGAACAACTGCTAATTACGAATTTGGGCGGCGAATCGTAGGCACATCGGCTAGGCTTCTGTACGTATACTGCAGGTGTGATGGTTATCATGGAAAGGGGCCGCTTTTCGTGAAGCACCTGCGGGAAACTATGAAGCATTTTCAAAAAACAGCGGAACGGCTTTCCAAGCTTGGCTTCAACAGTGAGCAGCCGTGGAAAACGCTGTCGCAAATGAATGAGCTGTTGGATGGCGAGTTTTGGGAGAACATGGCGACGTTGGGCAAATATGCTGACCAAACATGGGGGGAGCCGGAGGAGCAGCAAGAGACGGAGCAGGCGGTGACCAAAGCGTCAGCTAAAGCACCGGCAAAGAAATTCGTGCCGAATGTGGATCTGTTCAAGACAGATACGCGAGTGATTGTCTCTTGCGAAATCTCCGGATTCGATCGGGACAGCCTCGAAGTCAAATTCATCGATCCGCGAACCATCATCATCATGGGACGCATCCGCGAGCATACATTTGCGCATGCCAGGTTGACAAAGGAACGCAGCTATGGGAAATTCCGCCGTGAAATTAAGTTGCCGGTCGCGGTCGTTCCCAAAAAAATGAAAGTCGAATATGCCGATGGCGTACTCGAATTGCAGTTTATCCGCAGCGGCAAAACGCGGAGGAAACAACCGGGTACGACATAAATTGAATCGCAAAAAGGCGTAAAAAAGGGAGGAACAGCGAACAGCGTGTTCCTCCCTTTTTATACGTTCCCCACCTGCGGCTGATCAATGATGCTTGGATCGAGGGTGTTGGTCAAGCTGATTCCATTCACCGTATTGACGATATTGCCAGTATTTCCGCCCCCAGAACCGGAAAACGTCTTGGCGGTTGCCTTGGGAGAGATATTTAATGCATCACCAAAATTGACTGTTCCTGAATTGCTGTTGATGTTGACAGCACCCACGACGGATGGCAAAGAATTCCCTCCCCTTCGTATCGTTTTGTGACGATGTCTAGCGTGCTAGGTGGCGAATGGTTTTGACACGAGATTCGGCATAGGTGGACACGGTTGAGCCAATCTGCACAACGGAAGAAGTCACCACGCTCTGTATATTGACAAACTCAACGCGAATGAAAGGAGATTCATTCAACGTAATGATCTCGAGCGGTTCGTCAACAACGGGCTGAGTGATGTCCGCGCAAAAAGTGGCGAATCGGTCCAACGTGTAGTCGCTTTCGAAAAACGTCACTTCTTCACGCTGAACGGCCAATACGTCGGCGTGCAAGTTGTGCTCCTCCGAATCCCCGATTTGAAAGACGGTGGAATCACCTGTTTGTAAAATATCTATACGTTGTACTTTCGATGTCCGGAACGGCATAGTGACCCCCTTCTACGCCCGTCTTACGCGCGGAAGACGCGGAACGCGGGGTTCAACCTCAGGCACAAGTGGCGTCGTGACGCCGACGATCAGTGACTCTGGAGGCGTTTCAAAAATACTGCCAAGCTGAATGCACTGACTATCGCCGATCCTGAGGATCGAGGAAGTCGCAATCTCTGTACATTTGACGGTTCCGATTGAAAGGCAGCCATTGATAACCGTATATCGCATCTACGCTCCCCCTGCTTCCCGAGGAAGATTCTGCAGGAACGATTCGCACGTCTTGTCGATATCCCGTTTGACTTTCTCGATGACTTTTTGCTCGATTGCCGGATACTGAGACGGATCGAGTTGATCGGGCTGCAATTGGTTCAAATAGTAATGAATGCGCTGATCGATTTGGTTTTTTATGTCATTCATGATGAATTTGCGATAGGGGTCATGCAGAGGGTAGGCGTACTTTTGCTCCAGCGCTTCCAGCGAGTAAATCGCGTCGCTATCCAGGTAATGATGAATCTGCTCTTGTATCCGGCAGAAAAGCTCATCGGACGGTTTGACTGCAGAAGGTACATCCATGGATTGATTGACGGCATACTCGCTGATGGAGGCGTCCTCGCTTTTTGGCGGATTCAGCCCGATATTTAAGGTGCCTTCCAGCCGCTCGATTTTCAACAGATCAAACTTGTACTCGTTTGTGATAGTTTGAGTGCCTGCTTTATCTTTCAATTGATTGACATCTTTCTGCAGATCTTCTACCAACTTGGTGAGTTGCTCCATTTGTAGGGTCTGCGCCTGCAAGAAGCAGGTTAGCTGCTCCAGGCATGCGACCACTTCAGGACTCATCATCGTCATCTGTCATCACCTTCTTCTAAATTACCATACTCAAAAACGCGATGGCTGTGTAAGGGGAACGAATGGAGTGGTGGGGAGTTCGACGGGGCCTGGCCTGGCCTGTGGAGCTGCCTCTGTGAACCCCCCTGTGTTGTACAGTTTGGCTAACGGTTTGACGATGCCGGCGCTGCCGATTTGTAAGACCGATGCGTTGGAAATGCCCTCGACTTTTAACGTATGAATCGTGATGGTTTGTTGCACAAAAAAATTCATCTTCGTTCACTCCTGCATCCAGCAAATAATCAAGTGCGTTGAATGAAAACGGCTTGATCTTCCGCCTCGGAATCATATATCTGAATGATGCTCTTGGGATTATTAATGAGCAGATTGGTGCCTGAATTGAACGAACCGCCGCCTGCAAACGTTTTGGTTACGCTTTGCGGGGCAATGGTTCGCACATCCCCGATGTTCATCACACCGGACAGACTGTTTACATTTACGGAACCTACGATTGCCGGCATAGAAACGACACCCTTTTTATACATCCTTGCTTGCATTCTATGTCGATTGGCTATGGGTGTTCATAACTGTCTGCAAACGAAAATAACTTGAAACGCATAGGCTGTATGATACGTCTAACAGAAGAGAAGTGAAACAATAAATGGAAATGACGGTAAAGAATGAAAGCATCACGATTAAAGAAGTGGAGGTAGAGAGCGTTACGCGGTCATCGCTCGTACTGATTGGGGATGTGGATGTCATTACGTTCTCGTCCATTTTCGATACGCCGCCAGACTCGCTTATTCGGGACAAAAAAGAAGCTGGCCAAAGCAAGACGACTAACCGCGCTACCATGCGGTTGGGGTCCGATTTTTTTAGGGAAGCAGTCGAATTGGAATGATGGTAAACTACAAAGAGAAAACTGACAAGCTGAAATAGGAGCTTTTACCATGAAACTGATTATTGCCGAAAAACCGGACCAGGGGGCGAAATTGGCGTCCCCCTTCGTACATAAAAAACAACAGGGATTCATTGAAATTCAGCCGAACGCGATCTTTCCGCAAGGAGCTTGCGTGACGTGGGCGGTCGGGCACATTTGCGAGCTGGTCGCCCCGGAGGAGTACAATCCCGCGTGGAAGCGCTGGACGGTCGCGACGTTGCCGATCATTCCCGAGCAATTCCGCTATCAGGTGACCAAGTCAAAAGCGAAGCAGTTTGGCGTTATTAAACAGCTGCTGAAACGCTCGGATGTGACCGAAATCATCCATGCAGGCGATGCCGGGCGCGAAGGGGAACTGATCATCCGCACAGCGGTGCAAATGACCGGTGTCCGCAAACCGATGAAACGGCTGTGGATCTCTTCCTTAACCGAAAAGGCGATACTCGACGGGTTCAGCAATTTGCTCGGCGAGGCGGACACCCGCAGCTTGTATCATGAAGCATACAGCCGGGCATGTGCCGATTGGCTGATCGGAATGAACGCATCGCGGATATACACGATTTTGCTGAAGGAAAAAGGCATTGCCGATGTATTCTCCGCAGGCCGCGTGCAGACACCGACTCTGGCATTGGTGGTCAAACGGGAGCGGGAGATCGCCAATTTCAAATCGGAGCCGTTCTGGGAGGTTCTCGCCAGATTTGACATTGCGGGCAAGGTGTATGACGGAGTTTGGCAAAAAGACGGCGAATCGCGCATTGACAACCAAGAGCTGGCGGAAAAAATCGCGGCGTTTTGCCAAAAGAAGCCGGCATTGGCCAAAGAAGTGATCAAAGAGCGCAAAGAGTTTCAACCACCTTATTTGTTCAATCTTTCCGCACTGCAGGCAACGATGAACAAACTATACAAGTTTCCGCCGAAAAAGACGCTCGATACGGCACAGCAGCTGTATGTAAAAGGCTATCTGTCCTATCCACGCTCCGATTCAGCATTCGTGACTGCGGGCGAGGCAAAAACGTTTCCCGAGATTTTGCAAAAGCTCGCACGCAAGCCGGAGTACAAATCGTATTTTCCGACACCGACAACCTCTTTGTTGCAAAACAAACGGTATGTGAATGAGAAGAAAGTAACGGACCACTATGCCATCATTCCGACCGAGCAAGTACCGGATTTGGGGCGCTTGAGCGAGGATGAACGAAAGCTGTACGATCTCGTCGCCCGAAGGTTGATCGCGGCGCATCATGATGTAGCGATTTTTGACTATACGACCATCACGACATTGGTCGATGAGCGGGCCGAATTCGTCTCGAAAGGCAGCGTGCTCGTTCAGGCAGGCTGGCGACAAGTTCTTTTTCAGGAAGATGCGGATGAAAAAGATGAAGAGAAACAGCTGCCGCCTGTCGAGCAAGGAGAGCGCGGCAGAGTGGAAAAAGCGAGGGTGAAGGAGAGCAAGACGCAGCCACCCAAGCGCTATACAGAAGGTCAACTGATCACGTTAATGAAGACAGCGGGCAAGAATATCGACAACCAAGAGCTGGAAAAAGTGCTGATGAAAACGGAAGGGCTTGGTACGGAAGCGACCCGCGCCGGCATCATCACGATGCTCAAGGACCGCAAATATATTGAAGTCAAAAAAAATCAGGTGTTTGCAACAGCGAAAGGAATGCTATTGATCGATGTGATCGGCGATAAAATCTTGGCGTCGCCCGAAATGACCGCTCGTTGGGAACAGCGGCTGGGTGAAATCGGGCAAGGGGAGGCATCGCCGGAAGCGTTCATGGAGCAGGTGAAAAAGCTGTCGGCCAAAATCGTCGAGGATGCCGTCGGGCAAGCGCCCGAATGGAAGCTGGACGGAATCGAGATCGAGTCGATGCCCAAAAGTGCATCCAAGTTCAGCTTGGGTAAAACCGTAGCGACTTGCCGCGTTTGCGGCGGCAATCTGGTCGATAAAGGCTCGTTTTACGGGTGTTCAAACTATACAAAAAATCGATGCAAGGTGACGGTTCCGAAAAAATTGCTCGGCAAGTCCATCTCTGCGACGAATGTAAAGAAATTGATGGAAACCGGTCAGAGCAATGTGATTAAGGGATTCAAAAAGGGAGAGAAGACTTTTGATGCCTCGCTGGTTTGGAATGAGGCGGAGAAAGGGTTCCGTTTTGGCTTTGGCGACAAAGCGTAATGAACCGAGCAGGTAGGGGGAAACGATGAAAAGAGGATCAATCCTGATCGTATGGATGGTCGTCATGGCTGTGTTCTCGCTACCAGTGACAAGCTTTGCAGAGAGCATGGCTCCTGTTCAGCCCACAGGAAGCGAGCCTGTAGAGCAGCTGGGAGGTATCGAGCCAGCGCAGCAGCAGCAAAATGCACAAGTGGTACAACCAACAAGCACGCCAGCGGCATTATCCCAGCAAAATACCCCGGCAGCGCAGCTGCCAAAAGAGACCGTTACAGCTGGGAAGGTTGCACAGGGGCAGCGGAAAGTGCGTACGGTGACTTTTCCGAATCAAGATCGCTATTGGATGGAGCGCATGGAATTCGCCGTGACGTCCAAAACGCCATACATACAGAAAATTGTCGTGCCGGGACGCAACGGGACGATCCGGTACGTCGCGCAAAAGGCAGACGCGAACAAAAAGCTGACGCGCGAATGGAAAACGGGACCGCTCGGCGCGGTGCTGCCGGCCACGACCGTTTTCATCGATACGGATCAGACGCATATGCTGATAAGCTATCCCGAGCGATATATCAGCAGAGCAAACCATACGCTGGAGTATAGGGCGAATCAGTATCCGATCGCAGTCAAGCAAACGGCTGCAGGCTATGAGTTAACCGTCAAGTTTCCACAGGAAAAAGGGTCGATCGGAGAAGTATGGTCATTGAGTTCTGCGAAGCCGCTGGTCGATTGGTCGAAGCCAAATTTGCCTGCGATCTGGCTTCTGCTCGATCTGCATGATCAGCAAAAATGGTCATGGGACGGCTTCTACGTAAAAACGCCAGCAACCTATGAGCCACATGGCCCCAATTTGTACTGGCGGATTCCGATCAACTATGTGGCGAAATCGTTTGTCATGACAGGCGGCAGTCAAGCTGCAGACGACTTGGGCTGGGTGATGCTCTCGGTCATTCTGACGAATCAGAATCAGCTGGGGTATTGGGAAACACAGCCCGGGTCATCCTGGTTGAGAGGGCTATATGACGTGCAGCCAGGCTTTTATGATACGCGTTTCAACACCGATATGGCGATCGTGCTTTTGAGAGGCTATCACAAATATAAAGATGTCCGCTTCTGGAACGCGGCCAACCGCTATGCGCAGTTTTTCCTCGAGCACGTGGAGAAGAATCACTTTGTGCTACAGGGGCCGAAAGAAGGATGGCTGGTCAGCGATTACGCTCATTTGGCGAAACCTTTCAAACCGACGCACAGTTCGCTCAATCATCAATTGCAGGAAACCAAATTTTTGTTGGAAATGTTTACGGAAACGAAACTACCGGTCTATGAGGAACAGGCGCAAAAGCTGCTGCAAGGAGTGAAAAACTCGACGGCAAGCTGGATCAAGGAAAATCTCGACCTGCATTATGCCTATTTGCCAAGCGGACAAATGGGGATGGCGGACTATCCGTTTCTCACCTATGACGATCTATGGCAAACCCAGCAGATGCTGATCGTCCTTTACGGCCAGATGGACAGCGATTTGGCGACGCTGATGGAAAGCAAAAAGGCGTTCATGGATCTCACCAATATTACAGGCTACATTCAACGACCGTTGCCTGAGCCAAAACCGGTGGCGGTAAAAATGGAAACGTCTGAAGCAGGCGGTAATCAATAAGCAAAAAGAAGCGCGGGTTCCCATGTGGAGCTCGCATTTTTATTCCCGTCATAAATAATAATCATTACGATTTATCTTGACTAATGCAATCAGCTTATGTATTCTTTTTTATAAATCGTAATTATTACGTTTTGTGTAAAAAGCAAACGAGAAGGGGCGAACCTTGCATGGAACAAGAGAAGCAACAAAGTGCAACAAAACGCATCCCGGTAACCGTGTTGAGCGGCTACTTGGGGGCTGGAAAAACAACGATCCTCAATCATGTGCTGAATAATCGACAGGGGCTGCGCGTTGCCGTCATCGTGAACGACTTGAGCGAGTTAAATATCGATGCGGAGCTGGTGAAAGAGGGCGGAGGCGTATCGCGCACGGATGAAAAAGTGGTGGAGATGTCGAACGGCTGCATCTGCTGCACCTTGCGTGAAGATTTGCTGGTTGAGGTGCAGAGGCTGGTAGAGGCGAATCGGTACGATTACATATTAATCGAATCGACCGGGATCGGCGAACCGGTTCCGGTCGCGCAGACATTCACCTATGTCGATGAAGAAAACGGCATTGATTTGTCGGCGGTCTGCCGTCTGGACACGATGGTCACCGTCGTCGATGCGTATCGATTTTGGCACGACTTTTCTTCAGGCGAAACCTTGCTTTCACGCAACCAGGCGGTCGATGAACAGGATACCCGCGAGGTCGTGGATCTTTTGATCGACCAGATTGAGTTTTGCGATGTGTTGATCCTAAACAAATGCGACATGGTGGATCCGGACGATTTGGCAGAGCTCGAGCTCGTTTTGCGCAAGCTGCAGCCGACAGCCCGTTTCATCCGTGCCGAAAAGGGCGTAGTGGATCCGGCACACATCGTAAATACGGGCTTGTTCGATTTCGAAAAGGCAAGTATGTCGGCAGGTTGGATCAAGGAGCTGGAGATAGAAAGCCACACGCCCGAAACGGAAGAGTACGGGATTTCCTCTTTCGTGTACCGCCGTCGTGAGCCGTTTCATCCTGCACGTCTCGCAGCATGGCTCGAAGAGTGGCCGGAAGCGGTCGTACGGGCAAAAGGGTTCTTCTGGCTGGCGACTCGTCCTGATTGGGCTATGACTTTGAGCCAAGCTGGACCATCCATCCAAGTGGGGACTGCCGGGCAATGGGTGGCCGCACTTACCGGTCGAGAGCGGCTGCTCGCGCTGGCTGAAGACCCGGACCAACAAGAATCGTGGCATCCGGAGTTCGGCGATCGCATCAATGAACTGGTGCTGATCGGCATCGACATGAACAAGGAAGAATTGATCCGCACGCTGGACGCCTGCCTTTTGACAGAAGAAGAGCTGGCAGGTGACTGGAGCCAGCTGCCTGATCCGCTCCCGACCGAGAGCACGGTCGTCGAGGTAGCGCTTCACTCTTAAACTCATGAACAGACAAGGAGAATGACCATGCGTGTAACCGTCATTTTGCAATGTATAGAAACAGGAGACCGAAACTACATCACATCAAAAAACAAGCGGAACAATCCAGAGCGGTTGGAGCTGAAAAAATATTCGCCGCGTCTCAAGCGCTATACCCTTCACCGTGAAACGAAGTAAAACGGTACAATGCAAAAAGAAAGCTACCATGTGTGCAATCATGGCAGCTTTCTTTTTTTCTTGAGTATGGGTCATGTCAGCTTCGTCCGCCTGCGCCTCACGGGTCCAACCAAGACGCTTTCTCCAGGCTTCAAGGTGATTCGGAACGTGCGATTGTGCCGTCTTCTTGCCAAGCAAATACCCTCCCAACAGGTCCACTCTAGTGGCATGATATGCAGTCTTCCGCCATGGTGTCGGTTATAGTTGTCCCAAGGCGGATGAGGATTTTGCTGCAAGCGGGTTTTACGGCCCGTTAGCTGTTCCGGCTCCGGTTCCGGAGAGGTATACGTAAGGTGTTTTCGGAGCTTTGACTGGCGTAATCTGTTCCGCTTTCAACATGAGGAACTGGCTTCCGTTCAAGCTTGTCATCGTAAGCGTGCCTTTTACCTTCACCCACGAATCCGTGGCAAAAGCTTTGGCATTTTTGGCATCGACCAACACGCCTGCCACAGTCGCATCGGCAGTACAGCATGAGACCGTGAAGCGCGCCACGACAAATTCAGAGCCGGAAAAATCAGGCTGTCGATACACGAAGCCGGTCGTCTCGAGCTCGTGGCCCTCGAATTCTTTCGGATACAAATCGAGAATCGTCAAGCCGTCAAGAAACAGCTTGTCGTCCATGTTAATGATCGGCTGCTTGTACATAAACATGGCAATGTCGGTGTAATAGTCGCCAAAGTTATTGGATTGAAACATATTTCGGATCTCTGCATCCCTCAGCTTTTTGCTCTGTTGCTTCGGTGTTTCCATGGTTTGGGGTAACGCTGGCGATTGGGCAGGTGACGTTGTGCTATCCGGCTGTGCGGGCGCTTGGCTCCCCGCTTTACTTGGCGATAACGACGATTGCTTGGCGATCAGTTCCTTTGCGTTTCCGGCGAGCAAGTTGACGCCTTTTTTCTGCGCAAGTTCGCTGCCTAAAATCTTGTGCGGGAGCAAAAAGCCCATCGCTAATGGTAAAATGAACAACCCATAGAACAGTGTCGAACGAATCACGCCGCGTGGCAATCCGTGATCGCCGCCGCAGTCGCAATCGTTTGCTTTCGCGCCGGTAATCGCTTGCGTCAGGCACGCGATAGTAAGCAGGATCATGATCCCGAGCGTAACGTAGCAGAGCATGTGTAAGCGAGGGGCCAGGTAATACTGAATGTCGCCCGTGATCAACAGCTTGGTCAAAAGCACGGTGAATCCGAGCAATATGTAGGAGCGCAAAAAATAGTGAAAGCTGAATGTTGCACGCAAAATGGTCTCCCTCCTAACGGTATAAGGTGTGTGGATCGAGCCAAATTCCGCAAACCAAGGACAAAACCAGCACGATAACAGTGGTGACCGCGATCAGTGCAGCAACAAAGGCAAAGCGGAACGAACCGAGCAGCATGAGCGTGTTTTTCAAATCGATCATCGGTCCGAACACGAGGAATGCCAAGAGCGAACTCGTGCTAAACGTGTTGCCAAAGGAAGCCGCGATGAACGCATCGGCCTCAGAGCAAAGTGAAAAAATATATCCCAGTCCCATCATAACCAGGTGTGAGGCGAGGGGAGTTTGTCCCAATGCGCTAAGCGTGTCGCGCGAAAGAAAAACTTGCAGAATCGAGCTGACCAAAGCACCAAAGATCAAATATTTTCCCATATCAAAAAATTCGTCCACCGCATGGCTGAACACGGCGAATATGCCGGAGGAACCGCGCGAGGAATGTGCGGATGTTTCTTCCGCACCGTAACGTAGCACCCGATTCCGGAAAAAAAACAGGACGAACGCGCCGACCAAAAGTGCGGTGACGAGCGCAAGTACGCTACGATAGACAACCATTTCTGGCTGCTTGATAAAGGCGGTGTAAGTAGCTGCCATCACGACCGGATTGACAATCGGTCCTGCCAATAGAAATGTGACCCCGACAGAGGGAGGCATGCCTTTGTGGATCAGACGGCGCACAATGGGAATGATCGCGCATTCGCAAACTGGGAAAAGGAAGCCAAGCAAAGAGGCAAACGGCAATGCCACAAGCGGATGCTTCGGCGTCCAGCGCCTGATTTGTTCGTCGGTTACGAACGTTTGGATGAGTGCGGAGAAAAACACACCCAGCAGCACAAACGGGACAGCTTCCAGGAGGATGCTGAGAAACAGGGTTTTCACATCGAGCCAACGTTCCAAGGGGGTGTCCCTCCTTACGAAAATCAATAACGTAACTATAAACCGGAATTATTCTTGTTTGCAATGCGTATCTTTTCGACAAGCCGTATTCCTGACCACAATGGTTTCCATTACTTTATGAGCGAGAGGACAAACCATGCATGATTTTAACGCTGCATTCACAATTTTTCGCTACCATCGAATGAGGTGAAGCTGCATAAGATGAGTAGGGGCGGACGTTTGCAGCAGGCAAATCCAATCGATTTGGAAGGATTACTCGACAAAAGAAGTAACAAAATGCGCCGAGCATTCGACAGTCATCGCTGATTTGGTTCAGTATACTTGGTTACAGACATGATTCGCGAAATGGGTACAAGAGAAAGGGGCGTAAAACCAGATGATGACTGATCGTAACCCAAAATGGGATACCGTTCCGCTCGATGAGCAGCCACATATACAAGCCATGCTCGTTTACCAGCGTGCCGCCGCCACACTCTATGTGCGTTGGAAAATGTCGCAAACACGGATGAGAATGGTCGCCTCGTATCTTGAAGCCGATGAGCGCTGCATCAAGCAAGGGCTACGATTGTATGATGCAACCGATTCGCTCGACCGCCAAACAATACGTGATTTTATGATCAACGAGTCGTCGGCAGGCGCGAATGCGAAAGAAATTTCCGAAATTGTCGAGAATCGCATTTATATTGTAGATTATGGTTTTTTCCATCAGGATAAGTTTTACCCCATCTTACGGTCGGAGCCGATCGCGGTCAACGCGATGTGATGCCGGTCAGGGGATGTGAAGGAGGGACGCCGGATGAGCGACATACGGTTTGGGACGGACGGGTGGAGAGCGGTGATCGCCGATCAATTCACAATGGAAAACGTACGAATCGTCGCACAGGCGATTGCTCACTATACGATCGAAAATCAGCAGCAGCAACAAGGAATCATCGTCGGCCATGATACGCGATTCATGGGGCGGGCATTCGCGCAAGAGGTAGCGAGCGTACTGGCAGCCAACGGAATCACCGCCTATTTGGTGAACGAACCGACGCCGACCCCGGTCGTCGCTTTTGGAGTGAGGCATTTTGCCGCGAGCGGTGCGGTCATGATCACAGCAAGCCACAATCCTCCGCACTACAACGGAATCAAGTACATACCCGATTATGCCGGACCTGCCACGAACCCGATCACGATCCGGTTGGAGCAGTTAATCCATCAGGTGCAGCAAAAACGTGAGGTGAACCGGATCAGTCTAGAAGAAGCGGCGAGCAAACGGAAGCTGCAATACATTTATTTGCGCCCGCACTACGAGGCGCATCTTCGTCGGATGATCCGTTTTGATGTGCTTCGTGGAGCCGCTCTGCATATCGTGGTCGATGCGATGCACGGCGCCGGGATCGGCTATGTCAGCACCATTTTGAAAGAAAACGGGCTGAAAGTGACGACCATCCGCGATTATGAGGACCCGATGTTTGGCGGTGAGCTGCCGGAGCCCAATGACAAACATCTGGCAGAACTCAAAGAGGAAATACGCCATGCACGCGCTGACCTTGGGCTAGCGAATGACGGCGATGCGGATCGATTCGGCGTCGTCGCTGCTGACGGACGGTATATCCCGCCTAATCAGGTGCTTGCGCTGCTCGCGCGCCACCTCATCAAAAACCGCAAGCAGACCGGGCGGATCGTTCGTACAGTCGCGACGACGCATCTGCTTGATCGAATTGCCCGTCAGCATGGGCTGGATAGCGTGGAGACACCAGTCGGCTTCAAGTATGTTGGCACCGAGATGATGGCAGGAGACGTACTCATCGGCGGGGAAGAAAGCGGCGGTTGCAGCATTATGGGGCATATACCGGAAAAGGACGGTATTTTGACGAACTTGCTGATTGCCGAAATGTGCGCGTGGGAAAAGAAAAGCATTACGGACATTTTGGCTGAGCTGCATGGCGAGTATGGCGAATTTTTTAGCACCCGCCTCGATCTGAAAACGCGGGGAAACAGCGAATGGCTTAATCAAATAAGAGAAAAGCCGCCCGTCCAGATCGGTAGCTATGAGGTTCGGGGCGTCGACCAAAAAGACGGGATCAAGCTGCAGCTAGATAACGAACAATGGCTGCTGATTCGTCCGTCCGGGACGGAGCCGCTGGTGCGGATTTATTGTGAGGCGGGTTCGCTGGAGGAGCTTGGCGGACTACAAGAGACGGTTTCTGATTGGTTCCGGGATTTGCACGATGACGAATAAACCTAAAAGGCGCCCTGACAGCGTAAGAACGCGGAAGGGGCGCTTTTTTTGTACAGATAAGAATTTATAAAATTCTTATCCAGTATAAGGGCAACCGCGGCTCCGCCAAAAAGCATGGCGTAGCCAGGTTTTCTAAACACTTAAAGAGCCAAGTTTTCCAGCTTTAGCTGGATTGTAAACAATGGTAGAATAGAAACGTATTTTTGTATGAAGTAAAGCTGCTACCGCAAAGGTCTGCTGCTTGACACTATTGGTAAGACGTGGGAGCGAGACAGTGAACGATGAAAATCGAAGAATCTGTGTTAACCGAATTTTTGCATCAGGTGCGATTGAAAAGTCCGTCACCAGATGACCCGATCGTCGTTTCGTATACGCCCCATCCATGGGAGCTGGTCGGGACCGGCAACTATGCGGGCGTATTTGGTCACCCTGATTATCCCGAGCTGGTCGTGAAAGTGTATGCGCCGGGACGGCCTGGGATTGAAAAAGAGATCGAGGTGTACAGCAAGCTGGGGGAAACGCGTTACTTTCCCGTCTGCTATCAGTATGGGGACAATTATTTGGTCATACGTCGGATGAACGGCATCTCCCTGTTCGACTGCATTCGCCACGGGATTCCCATCCCGCCGCAAGTCATCGAGGATGTGGAGGAAGCGTTGGAGCTCGCGCGCAAAAGGGGCTTGTATCCGCATGACGTGCATGGAAAAAACGTGCTGATGCATCTGGGGCGCGGTTATTTGATCGATGTGTCCGACTATTACATCAAGGCGGAAGATACGAAATGGCGCGATTTGCGTAAAGCGTACAATGCGATTTATTTGCCTTTCCTCAAGGACCGCGGGTGGAAGGTGCCGCTATGGGTATTGGATGGCATTCGCAAAGGATACCGGTATGTAAAGAAGGTGCACCGGCTGCTTGAGGCGATGCGGCTGTAGGGACGGTCGCTTGGGAAACGGGCACTTCATTGCCGCTTACGAGACGATATGATAGAATTTGATTTTGACCGCATATGGAGCTTTTTTTCTAATGATGCATTTGCAGGGGATAGAGGAGGACAAGATGTTGATTTACTACTTATACGCACTGGCAGTCATTTTATTGGATCAATTGACAAAGTACGCCATCGTAAAAAACATGGTTCAGGGCGAATCGATCCCGTTGATCGATAATGTCTTCCAATTAACCTCGCATCGCAATATGGGAGCGGCATTTGGAATTCTGCAAAATCAGCGGATTTTGTTCATTATTATCACCCTGGCGGTCGTCACGGGCATCATCGTGACGCTGTTCCGTATCGGGCGCACGCAGCCGCGCATTTCCCTCGGTCTTTCGCTCGTGCTGGGTGGGGCGATCGGTAACTTTATCGACCGCGCTTTAAATGGACAAGTCGTCGATTTTCTCGATTTTGTGCTGATCCATTTCCCGATCTTCAATGTGGCGGATGCTGCGATCACCATCGGGGTCGTCATCCTGCTGCTTGACATTTTCTTTGATTCGAAACGAACACGATAGGAGAACACCATTATGGAAAATACCCCGCTTTTTGAACGCTTCGACTGGACGGTCGAGGCTGCCGACAAGGGCGAGCGGATCGACAAATTCATCACATCGGCCAATGAAGACTGGTCGCGTTCCCAAGTACAGGCATGGGTAAAGGAAGGGCGCGTCACAGTAAACGGTGAGCCGATTAAAAACAATTATAAAGTGGCGGTAGATGACGAGGTCACGCTGCGCGTACCACCTCCGCGGGAGCTGGCGATCAAGGCTGAGGAAATGCCTTTGGACATCGTGTTCGAAGACGCTGATGTCGTGGTGGTCAATAAGCCGCGCGGACTTGTCGTGCATCCGGCGCCGGGACATTACAGCGGCACGCTGGTCAACGGCCTGATGCATCATTGCAAGGATCTTTCCGGGATCAACGGCGTATTGCGTCCGGGCATCGTGCACCGAATCGACAAGGATACTTCCGGTCTTTTGATGATCGCCAAAAACGACAAGGCTCATATGGGACTTGCCGAGCAATTGAAAAACCATTCAGTCAACCGCAAGTATGTAGCATTGGTCAACGGCGTGATTCCGCATGAAATGGGCACGATCGATGCGCCGATCGGCCGCGATCCAAAAAATCGTCAGCAAATGGCGGTTGTCTTCGAAAACAGCAAGTCGGCTGTCACGCATTTTGTCGTGCTGGAGCGTTTTGCTGATGCGACATTGGTTGAGTTGAAGCTAGAAACGGGCCGGACGCACCAAATCCGCGTCCATATGAAATATATCGGCTATCCGCTCGTCGGCGACCCGAAATACGGAATGAAGAGCAACATCGATTTTGACGGGCAGGCGCTGCATGCCAAAACGCTCGGCTTCGAGCATCCTCGGACAGGGGAGTACATGGAGTTTGAGGCGGAGTTGCCTACGGAGATGAAAGAGCTGATTGCATTTTTGCGCCAGCAGTAGGAAGCGGGGTAAGTTGAACCTTCCTTACATCGATAGATTTATTTTTCTTGACACCCATCCGCAAAGGTGGCATACTGATTGCAGATGCAAAGTGAACCTTTAAATCCAGTCCTGTGAGGCTGGCAAGGGCTTCGGATATGGAAAAGAAGGCTGCAGCCGCCGGCTGTCTGCCTATTTTCCGCAAGCGAGCTTCTTGTCAGGTGGACAAGAAGCTTTTTCTTGTTTCATTGACAAACTTCCTAAGAGGAGAGGCGTACGATGGGTGAAAAAAGCGTATTGATGGATGAAGCAGCCATTCGCAGGGCGTTGACACGCATTGCCCACGAGATCATCGAGAAAAACAAAGGCGTCGAGGATTGCATCATCGTCGGCATCAAGACGCGCGGTGTGTACCTGGCGGAGCGCCTCGCCGAGCGGATCGAACAGATCGAAAGCGTCAAGCTGGCAGTCGGCGAACTGGACATCACGTTTTACCGCGATGACCTTTCGCACAAAGCGGAGGATGCGGTGCTGCGCGGCGCGCAAATTCCGGAAGATGTGACAGGCAAGACGATCATCCTGGTCGATGACGTTCTCTTTACGGGACGGACCGTCCGTGCGGCATTGGATGCCTTGATGGACCACGGCCGCCCCAAAATGATTCAGTTGGCTGTGTTGGTAGACCGCGGTCACCGCGAGCTGCCGATCCGACCTGACTATGTAGGCAAAAACGTGCCGACTTCACGAAGCGAGATCATTTCCGTTCTGCTCGAAGATGTCGACGGCGCTGAAGAAGTTACGATTTCCCAAGTATCGGAATAGTCCTCTTTAAATCCAATCCCGTGAGATTGGCAAGGGGAGACTTTGTACCGTCTCTCTTTGTGTGCGCACAAAGAGATTTTTTTTGCCCAAAAGCAAACAATACAAAGAGAAATGAGGGGGAGCCCAATGAATCAAAAGAATTTTATCGATGTCCATGAAACACCTGCACCGTCCCGGCTCTTGCCGCTCAGCATTCAGCACTTATTCGCCATGTTTGGCTCTACGGTACTGGTTCCGATCCTGGTCGGACTTGATCCATCGGTAGCACTGCTCACGAGCGGAATCGGCACGCTCTTGTACCTGCTCATCACAAAAGGAAAAATTCCGAACTACGTCGGATCGTCCTTTGCCTTCATCGGTCCGATCATCACCGTGTCCCACGCATACGGCATGGGAGTGGCACTGCTCGGCGGCCTCCTCTCCGGTCTAGTCTACATGCTGGTGTCGGGAATCGTCTACAAAGCGGGCGTACGCTGGCTCGACCGCGTTCTGCCTCCGGTCGTCATCGCCTCGATCATCGCGGTCATCGGCTTGAGCTTATCCGGTGTAGCCGTCGACATGGCGACGAAAGTAACGGTAAACAATCAATCGGTCTTCTCGCTCACCTCCGCGGAAATTTCGTTGGTGACTGTCATCGTAACGGTAATTGCAGCGGTTGTGCTGCGCGGATTTTTCGCACTCATCCCGATTTTGATCGGTATCATCGTAGGTTATCTGTACACGCTGGTTCGCCATCCAGACCTGATTATGAGCAAATGGAACCTGGTGACGGACGCAAGCTGGATCGTTGGATTCTCGGAAATGTTCCACAGCCACCTGAAAGTCGGTCTGGTCGTCGAAGCGATGAAAACCCCTTCTTCCTGGCTCGCAGCGCTCATCATCGCGCCAATCGCGTTCGTTACGCTGGCTGAGCATCTTGGCCACCTGCTGGTAACCGGAAAAGTCATGGACCGCGATCTGATGAAAGACCCGGGCCTGCACCGTTCGCTCTTAGGTGACGGTGTGGCGACCACGCTCGCAGCGTTTCTCGGCGGACCGCCGAATACAACGTATGGTGAAAACATCGGTGTCTTGGCTATCACCCGGGTCTACAGCCGCGTGGTCATCGCGCTTGCAGCGGTATTCGCCATCCTGTTCGCCTTCATCGGCAAAATCAGCGCGCTCTTGATGACCATCCCGACCCCGGTGCTCGGCGGCGTTTCGATCATCCTGTTCGGGATCATCGCTGCGCAAGGCTTGCGGATGTTCGTCGAAAACAAAGTAGACTTTGCCAACAAACGCAACATGATCATCGCTGCAGCGATTTTGGTCACCGGTATCGGCGGATACAAAATCAGCTTTGAAAGCATTCCGTTCCTGAGCAACCTGACAATCGATAACATCGCGTTCTCCACTTTCTTTGGGATCATCCTGAATGCGGTTTTGCCAGGCAAGGATCAGGCGCAGGCGGATGAGATGAAAAAACAAATCGCATAACAGAATACAGTTCGCAATCCTTTTAAATCGGTCCCGAGAGGCTGGTAAGGGTAAGCAGGGCTTCCTTTGCCCTGCACTGTAGAAGCAGTTAAAGAAGCTTCTTGCCCAACCAGCCCACCCAAAACGGCTATGTATGGCAAGAAGCTTTTTCTATAGAGAAGCAAGACAAGCGAAAGAAAATGGAGGCGTGTAGGCATGAAAAATCATTTACTCGGCATGAAAGATCGATCCAGACAAGAGATTGAAATGCTACTGGCACGAGCAGCATATTGGGCAAACGAGCGCGGCGTTCAATCCGACGCCCTGCAAGGAAAATTCGTTGCCAACGTGTTCCTCGAACCCAGCACCCGCACCCGCTTTTCTTTTGAAGTCGCACAAAAACGATTGGGCGCGCACGTGCTGAACTTTGCGGCCGAATCATCATCCACGACAAAAGGCGAAACCGTCTACGATACGCTCAAAACGCTTGAATCAATGGGTGTCGAGGCAGCGGTGATCCGTACATCAGAAAACGGGCTCTTGCAGACGCTGGCCGACAAGGTGAACATGACGCTGGTTAACGCCGGCGATGGCACGAATGAACATCCGACACAGTGCTTGCTTGACCTACTTACCATCAAACAGCATTTCGGACGCATCCAAGGCTTGAAGATCGCCATCATCGGTGATTTGCGCTACAGCCGCGTGCTCGGTTCCCACCTGCATGCCCTTCCGACTTTAGGCGCAGAATTGATGCTAGCAGGACCTGCATCGCTCATGCGTGACACAGCTGAACTACCGCCGGGAACACGCGTGGTCGAGGTGGACGAAGCGGTTCGCACTGCGGATGTGGTAATGATGCTGCGCATCCAGCTTGAGCGTCACGCAGGTACGCTTGACATGAGCAAGGAAGAGTATCATCAGGCGTACGGCCTGACGGTCGGCCGCGCAGCTCAGATGAAGCCGCATGCGATCATCATGCACCCGGCGCCATTCAACCGCGACGTGGAAATCGCCTCCGAGCTGGTGGAGAGCGAGAAATCGAAAATCTTCACACAGGTGGCAAACGGTGTGGCCGTCCGCATGGCAGTACTAGAAAATCTTTTGAACGGGGGAGAGAAACAATGGGCATCATCCTTCAAAACGGCAAACTTCTAAATCAAGCAGGCGAACTGATCAAGCAGGACATTTTGATTGAAGACGGCGTGATTCTACATATCGCCGATCAAATAGAAGCAGCAGGGCATGAGGTAATCGACGCAGGCGGCAAATTCGTCTCGCCAGGTCTCATCGACGTCCACGTGCATTTTCGCGAGCCAGGCTTTGAAGCGAAAGAAACGATTGCGACAGGCGCGGCATCCGCAGTGCGCGGCGGATTCACGACTGTAGCCTGCATGCCGAATACGCGCCCGGTGATCGATTCCGTCGAGACAGTGGAACTTATTTTGAACAAAGCGGAGGAAGCGGGCAAAGCACGCGTCATCCCATACGGCTCCATCACGGTTCGCGAGCTCGGCAAAGAGCTGACCGATTTCGCCGCACTGAAGGAAGCGGGCATTTTCGCGCTGACGGATGATGGCGTCGGCGTCCAGTCGAGTGCGATGATGCGCGAGGCGATGAAGCAGGCGACCGCGCTCGGCATCTCGATCGTGGCGCACTGCGAAGACGAGGAGCTCGTGCCAGCTGGCAGCGCCCTGCATGAAGGCGAAGTCAGCAAAAAGCACGGATTGCCAGGCATCCCATCGCTCTCTGAATCGATCCATGTGGGTCGCGACATTTTGCTCGCCGGCGAAGCAGGCGCGCATTACCACGTATGCCATATCAGCGCGAAGGAATCGGTTCGCCTGGTACGTGACGGTAAGCGCGCAGGGGTGAACGTGACGACGGAAGTGTCACCGCACCACCTGCTGCTTTGCGACGAAGACATTCCGGATAATTTGGACACGCGCTGGAAAATGAATCCGCCGCTGCGTTCCCGCGAGGACCGCGCAGCGCTGATCGCGGGCTTGAAGGATGGCACGATCGATGTGATCGCCACCGATCATGCACCGCATACGGAAGAAGAAAAAGCGAAAGGGATGGAGCGTGCGCCGTTCGGTATCGTCGGACTGGAAACCGCCTTCCCACTTCTATACACACATTTTGTCCTGACCGGTGAGCTGACGTTAAAAGAGCTGGTGGACAAAATGACGAAACGACCGGCGGAAATATTTAACCTGCCATATGGCGAGCTGAAAGAAGGCAAGCCGGCAGATTTGACCGTGATCGACCTCGAGAAAGAACAAGCAATCAACCCTGATGAATTCGCGAGCAAAGGACGCAACACACCGTTTTTCGGCTGGGTGTGCAAAGGTTGGCCCGTGCTGACGATCGTGAATGGCCAGGTAGTATACAACGGATAAAGAGGAGGCGGCAACATGCGCGCAAGGCTGATTTTGGAAGATGGAACGGTATGTGTAGGGAAAGCAATCGGAGCTACATCGGAATCGATTGGCGAGGTTGTATTTAATACAGGTTTGACAGGCTATCAGGAGGTTATCTCCGACCCGTCCTACTGCGGACAAATCGTCGTAATGACCTATCCACTGGTAGGCAACTACGGGATCAACCGTGACGATTTCGAATCGGTGCGCCCGTTCATCCACGGGTTTGTCGTACGCGAGCACTGCGATGTGCCAAGCAACTGGCGGAACTCCAAGACGCTCGACGAGCTGTTGAAAATGTACGATATCCCAGGCATCGCGGGCGTTGATACACGCATGCTGACGCGGAAAATCCGTCATTTCGGTACATTGCGCGGAATCATTACCACGAGCGAGGCGCCGGCGGAAGAGCTGATTGCGACCTTGCAGGCAAGCAAGCTGATGACTGATCAAGTTTCGCGCGTCTCCACCAAGAGTGTGTTCTCCAGCCCTGGCAACGGGCATCGTATCGCACTGGTCGATTTCGGTTCCAAGCACGGCATTTTGCGCGAGCTGACCAAGCGCGGCTGCGATGTGGTGGTTGTTCCTTACAACACGACTGCGGAAGAAATCCGCCGCATCGAGCCGGACGGCATCATGCTCTCCAATGGCCCTGGCGACCCGAAAGATGTGCCGGAAGCGATCCAAATGATCCGTGACATCTTGGGCGAGTATCCGCTGTTCGGCATCTGCCTCGGACACCAGCTGCTGTCGCTCGCGAAAGGCGCAGACACACAAAAAATGAAATTCGGCCACCGCGGTGGAAACCAACCGGTGAAAGAACTGACCACAGGTCGCACATACATCACTTCACAAAACCACGGCTATGCCGTAACGGCAGAGTCGATTGAAGGAACAGGGCTTGAAGTCACGCACATTTCCTTGAACGACGATACCATCGAAGGCGTGCGCGACGTCGCAAACCGCGCGTTCTCGGTACAGTACCATCCAGAGGCGGCGCCGGGTCCATACGATTCCGGTTACCTGTTCGATCAATTCCTCGATATGATTGCGAAAGCGAAGGAGGCCAAAACACATGCCTAAAAATACAGACTTGAAAAAAATTCTCGTGATTGGCTCCGGTCCAATCGTAATCGGCCAAGCGGCAGAGTTTGACTATGCAGGTACACAAGCGTGCCAAGCACTGAAGGAAGAGGGCATGGAGGTTATTTTGATCAACTCCAACCCAGCTACCATCATGACCGATACCAACATGGCGGACAAAGTGTATATCGAGCCAATCACGCTTGAATTCGTCGAGCGCGTCATCCGTCAGGAAAAGCCAGACGGCCTTCTGCCGACCTTGGGCGGACAGACTGGTCTAAACATGGCGGTCGCACTTGCAGAAGCGGGCGTCCTGGAGCGCGAAAACGTGAAGCTGCTGGGAACCAACCTCGACTCGATCAAGCAAGCGGAAGACCGTGAACTGTTCCGTGCCCTGATGAATGAACTGAAAGAGCCAGTGCCAGACTCCGTGATTGTCAGCACGATTGAAGAAGCGGTTGATTTCGCGAATGAGATCGGCTATCCGATCATCGTGCGCCCGGCTTACACATTGGGCGGAACTGGCGGCGGTATTTGCGATGATGAAGAATCGCTCCGCGACATCGTGGCGAGCGGACTGAAATACTCGCCGATCACCCAATGCCTGATCGAAAAAAGCATCGCTGGCATGAAGGAAGTCGAGTACGAGGTCATGCGCGATGCCAACGACAACTGCATCGTAGTCTGCAACATGGAAAACATCGACCCTGTCGGAGTTCATACTGGGGACAGTATCGTCGTAGCACCGAGCCAAACGCTGTCTGACCGTGAATATCAAATGCTGCGCTCTTCTGCACTGAACATCATCCGCGCACTCGGGATCGAGGGCGGCTGCAACGTGCAATATGCGCTTGATCCATACAGCTTCCAATACTATGTCATCGAGGTAAACCCGCGCGTGAGCCGTTCCTCGGCGCTCGCATCCAAAGCGACCGGTTACCCGATCGCCAAAATGGCAGCGAAAATCGCCATCGGCTACACGCTCGACGAGCTGAAAAACCCGGTGACAGGCCAAACATACGCATGCTTTGAACCAACGCTGGACTATATCGTCAGCAAAATCCCGCGCTGGCCGTTTGATAAATTCCAATCGGCGAACCGCAAGCTCGGCACGCAAATGAAAGCGACAGGCGAGGTCATGGCGATCGGCCGCACCTTGGAAGAATCGATTATGAAAGCCGTTCGTTCCTTGGAAGTGGGCGCATACCACCTGGAAATGAAAGAGGCTGCATCTATCTCCGAAGAAGAGCTGAGAAAACGCCTGGTCACACCTGACGATGAGCGCTTGTTCCTGGTGTGCGAGGCGCTGCGTCGTGGCTACTCAATCGATGCGATCCACAGCTTGACCAAGATCGACCTGTTCTTCCTTCACAAATTCGCCAACATCGTCGAGATGGAAAAAACGATAGCGGAAAGCGGAATCGACGTAGAAACGCTGTACGATGCGAAGCGGATGGGCTTTACCGACCGCAAAATCGCCGAGCTTTCCGGCAAGGCGGAAGTGGACGTGCGCAGCCTGCGTGAGCAGCATGGCTTTATCCCGGTCTACAAAATGGTAGACACTTGCGCAGCCGAGTTCGAAGCTGCGACACCATACTACTACTCGACCTATGAGCAAGAGGATGAGCGCGTGGAAACAGGCAAGAAGCGCGTGATCGTGCTGGGCTCCGGTCCGATCCGGATCGGTCAAGGAATCGAGTTCGACTATGCGACCGTCCATGCGGTATGGGCGATTAAAGAAGCAGGCTACGAGGCTGTCATCGTCAACAACAACCCGGAAACCGTATCGACCGACTTCAATACATCCGACCGTCTGTATTTCGAGCCGCTCTACATCGAAGATGTCATGAACATCATCGACAAAGAAAAACCGGAAGGCGTCATCGTCCAGTTCGGCGGACAAACAGCAATCAACCTGGCTGACAAGCTGGAAGCGCGCGGTGTGAAAATTTTGGGTACCAGCCTGGAAAACATCGATGCAGCGGAAAACCGCGAAAAATTCGAAGCGCTCTTGCGCGAGCTGAATATGGCACAGCCGCTTGGCAAAACGGTCTTCTCCGTCGCGGAAGCGGTGAACGTAGCGGAAGAGCTCGGCTTCCCGGTACTGGTGCGCCCGTCCTATGTACTCGGCGGACGTGCGATGGAAATCGTCTATAACCAGCAAGAGCTGTCTTCCTACATGGAGCAAGCGGTAAAAATCAACCCAGAGCAGCCTGTCCTAATCGACCGCTACATGCAAGGAACGGAAGCGGAAGTAGATGCGATCTGCGACGGCGAGAACGTCCTGATCCCTGGCATCATGGAACATATCGAACGCGCAGGCGTGCACTCCGGCGACTCGATTGCGGTTTATCCGCCGCAATCGCTCTCTGAAGAGATCAAGCAAGAGTTGATCGAAATGACGACGAAGCTAGCGCGTGCCCTGCAGATCAAAGGCTTGCTCAACATCCAGTTCGTCATTTACAAAGATCGCCCATATGTGATCGAGGTGAACCCGCGTTCGTCCCGTACGGTGCCGTTCCTGTCCAAAGTGACAGGTATCCCGATGGCAAACATCGCGACAAAAGCGATCATGGGCCAATCGATCCCAGAGCAAGGCTTTGCGACGGGTTATCATCCAGAAGAAAAAATCGTCTCCGTCAAAGTACCGGTCTTCTCGTTCGCCAAGCTGCGCCGCGTCGACATTACGCTCGGACCGGAAATGAAGTCGACAGGCGAGGTAATGGGCCGTGAAACGACGTTGGCTAAAGCGCTGTACAAAGGGCTGATCGCCGCAGGCATGAACATCCCGACAAAAGGCTCGCTTCTGGTAACGGTGGCGGACAAAGACAAGGAAGAATCGCTTGAGATCATCAAAGGCTTCCAACGCATCGGCTTCCGCATCATCGCGACGACGGGAACAGCGGATTATCTCGAACAAACAGGCCTCAGCGTGACGCGCGTACAAAAACTGGCAGAAGGTGTACCGAACATCCTCGATATGATTCGCACCGGCCAGGCTAATATCGTGATCAACACGCTGACAAAAGGCAAAACGCCTCAGCGCGACGGCTTCCGTATCCGCCGCGAAGCAGTGGAGAACGGCATTCCGTGCCTGACGTCCCTCGATACCGCGAAAGCGCTCCTGCACGTCCTGGAAACGATCACGTTCCAGACAGAAGCGATGCCGCAAATGAATCTCGGCAAATCAGCCGTGACGGTATAAAAGGGAGGAAACGAAAGCATGACAGATTTTCGCGAACGGATCATTCTAGCGCTCGATTTCGGATCGCCTGAAGAAGCGTATGCTTGCTTAGACCGGCTTACGGGTGATGTGAAGTATGTCAAGGTCGGCATGGAGCTGTTTTACGCAGCGGGCCCAGCGATCGTCTCCACATTGAAAGAACGCGGCTTCAAGGTGTTCGTCGACCTGAAAATCCACGACATTCCCAATACGGCCCAAGGCGCGATGCGCAGTCTAGCGCGCCTCGGTGCCGATATGATGAACGTGCATGCGGCAGGTGGCGTGAAAATGATGGCAGCAGCTCGCGAAGGAGTGGAACAGGGGACGCCGGCAGGCTCCCCGCGCCCGCTCCTGATCGGTGTCACCATGTTGACCTCCACCAGTGAGGATGTAATGAACAGCCAGCTTCTCATTCCAGGCAAGCTGGAAGACACCGTCGCAGGCTATGCGGCGTTTACGAAAGAGGCAGGGCTTGATGGGGTAGTGGCTTCCCCGCTGGAAGTTCCACTGATCAAAGAGACGTGCGGCACAAGCTTCGTCACCGTGACTCCGGGCATCCGTCCGGCAGGCTCGGCAAAAGGTGACCAGACCCGTGTGACGACACCGGAGGAAGCGCTCTTGACCTTGAATAGCGACTACATTGTGATCGGTCGAGCGATTACCGGCGCAGTTGATCCGCGTGCAGCCTGGAACGACATGATCGATTCACTGAAAGCATCGAGATAGAAAAAGGGAGGATACAATCATGAGTCAAATTGCGTCTATTGCGAAAGAGGTGGCATCCCACCTGCTAACTATCGGAGCGGTGCATCTGCGCCCAGAGGAGCCGTTCACCTGGACGTCCGGGATCAAATCGCCGATCTATTGCGATAACCGCATCACGATGTCTCATCCCGAGATTCGCAGCAAAATTGCCGATGCTTTCGTGCAAACGATCCGCGAGCGTTTTCCTGATGCGGAAGTGATCGCGGGCACGGCGACGGCAGGTATCCCGCACGCGGCTTGGATCGCTGACAAAATGGGGCTGCCGATGATTTACGTGCGCGACAAGGCGAAAGGCCACGGCCGTCAAAATCAGATCGAAGGTAGCCTTACCAAAGGACAAAAAGTGGTAGTCATCGAGGATTTGATTTCGACCGGCGGCAGCTCGCTGAAAGCAGCACAAGCAGTGCAGGCGGAAGGGGCGGACGTGCTCGGCGTGGTTGCGATCTTCTCCTACCAGTTCCCAGATGCTGAAGCGCTTTTCAACGAAGCAGGCGTGCCGTTTACCACGCTGTCCAACTACACCGAGCTGCTCGCTGTCGCAAAAGAGCAAGGTATCATCACACCTGAGCAGGAGAATGTGCTGGTAGAATGGCGCAAATCGCCACGGACGTTTTTTGCCTAATCCTGCTAGACAGCACAACAAACGATAAAGAGTCACCCTTAGGGGTGGCTCTTTTTATTGAACAAGCACACAAAAAAGCACCGCCGGAATGGTTCCGGACGGTGCATCGCGTAAGCAGGCTCAAAAGCTCGCTTGTTTTTTCATCAATTTGCGGTACATCACGGCCATCGCTACGCGCCATGGCATGATCATGCCGAATGCGAGGACAAAGAACAACCCCGCAGTCTGCATTGCGGAAAAGATTGGCTCGATCTCCTCTCGCAATGTGATACGAACGATCAAGAGACCGACCAAAATGAAGAAAAACGCCTTGGATCGTTTCAAGTACACATCGCTGCCGACCAATTCAAAGCGAGATGTGAGAATCAGCGGAATGGAAAAGATCACGCCGACGCAAAAAGCGATCAGATCATAACTGATTGACGTGGTCGTATCCGGCAGCACAAACATCAAGAATCCGGTCGACATGAAAAACGGTGGAGCTATGATTTTTCGAAAGGAAATCGGCTTTCTCGCCGCGCGCATGCGAATGAAAATCATCGAGGTCGCCATCAAAAGCGCCACGATCATAGATATCGTTTGTAACGTAGGATGCATTCGATCTGCTCCTTTCAATCCTGATTGCGAATTTCGGTAGAAAACCTCTCGTTTACTAGTGTACTCTTTTTCGAAAAAAGCGCAATGGATTCATTTGTGAATCAAGGAGGAATCAGCCTGAGATCTCATGATTAGATAGCTGGTGCTGACGGACGTCCACGGGATGCCGCTTGCCATAGACGAGCGAGAAAACACCCATGAAGAAGGTCGCCCCGCACATTACCCACATGAAGCCGTTTAGTCCAATCAAATCGAGGCATGCCCCTGTCATTATGACAGAAACCTGGATCAGGACGCGCTCGAGCATTCCTTTGAAGGCGAAGAACCGGCCATGGGTATCGTCAGGCAGCCGCTTCTGGAATATCGTCGTCACGGAAGGGAAGAAAAATGCGACGGTGACACCAAACAAGGCAAATCCGACGAGTACGATCAATCGGCTTTCGGCGAAGGAAAGGAAAAACTGGGACAGCGCAAACACAAACAACAGCATCGAGGAGAACTGCACTAGGTTACGGTTGCCGATCAACTGTTTGCTGATAAGCCCTGCGATCAGGATGCTCGTTCCCTCCACGGTATAAATCCAGCCCATCACCTCAGGCGAATGCTGAATCTCGCTGTATTTGAGCACGAGCAGATTGAAGCCGCCGAGCAGCAGAGTGATGATGAACGTATTGCAAAGCCCGATAATGACGGCAGGTTCCCGCTTGATCAAGGAAAACACCTCGGAAAAGCGCATCGCCTGTTTTGGGCGAGCTTTTGTTTCCGTTTGCTTAGGAATCGTCATCCACAGCGTGGCGACCGCAAGAAAGATATTTGCTGCAAACGTGAACCAATAGAGCTGGTCAAGGGCGAGCGAGGCGACCAGCACACCACCGAGCGCTGTTCCCCCAATGCGCGAGATCGTGGTCACATTCAGGTAAATGCTGTTACCGCGCAACAACTCGGATGGGCCGAGAATGGCTGGCAACGAAGATTGCACAGCGGGCAAGTAAAATGCATTGGATGCTTGTTGTATCACCAGGGCACAAATCATGATGAAGATCGATTGGTGGTCGATGGCGGGGATCATCAAGAGCGGACTGGCGCAGCGGAGCAGGCTTGAGGTAAACAAGATTTTTTTCTTATCGCTGCGGTCGATCAAGGCGCCTGCTTTTGGCGAAAGCAGCACGCCTGCCATCAACCCCGCCATCAAGATGAGCCCCTTCACGGTGTCGGACGGAACGATATGCTGCATGAACTGCAGATTGCCGATAATAAAAATCCACAGCCCTGCCCCCGCAATGCTTTCGCCAATCATCAGTAAAAGAAAGGTGCGATTGCGTAATAAGTTCATCTTGGTCGATTCTCCCAAATAATCAAAAATTTTTTATTGGCACAGTATAACATAAGCACCAACTGCAAACAATAAAACGATCATGTCACTACGCTTTGTGTGAGGTGGGCTGAGAGTTGCACCGTACGCACTTGCTTCGTCTTGCCATATCTTACGGGATACTCGGGACAAGCGCCGTTTGGGTCGGGCTTGTCTGGCTGCAAAGTCTGATGGCCACGTTTATTCTCTTTCATTTCTTGGTATGCTGCATGATTCCGATCGTACACGGAATTGGGGAAGGTAGTTTGCGAGCGCGGTGGAGCGAGGCATTTGCTATCTGGTTTACCAGGACGGAAGGGATTTTTGTCGGGATTGCGACAGGGACGGTACTGTGTCTCGCTGCCTTGTCGGGGCTTTATCTGCTCCTGCAAGTGGTGCCGGATAAGGAGCAAATTCGCCCCGTCTTGATTCGCTGGGGGCTCTCCGCTGATTGGCTGGGCCTTTTTTTTACCTATATCGTATTCGTGAATTCCTTGCTGGAGGAATTGATGTGGCGCGGTTTTTTGTTGGAGCGTCTGGAACGGGTGGTGGCGCCGATGACCGCTATGCTGTTGAGCAGCTTTTTTTATGCGCTCTATCATGTAGTCATCGGCACGGTGTTATTTGGCTGGAAATGGGGGGCAGTGATCACGGGAGCGGTCTTTTGCGTAGGGATGATGTGGGCGTATATAAAGCGTCGCCATCCCCCGATCTATGCCGTCTGGATCAGCCATTTGCTGGCAGACCTCGGCATTATGCTGGCGCTCAGCTGGTGGATCTTTTGAGACGCTCAGCTGTTTTTCTGTCCAATTCTTCTTTTCGTTTATCAATGACATCCCGGCGATCGCGAACGGTATGTTTGTTGCAAATGTACGCGTTGCCCAGATCGCTTGGACTGCCAAACACCAAGCCGCGCTCGTCGCAAAACTTTTGACAGTGCGCCAAAAGCGCCGGATCGGCAATCGGCAGGTCGATGCTGTGATAGACCTGCTGGCTGTCCAGTGCAGCTAGCCGCTCTTCCAATCGCTTGAGTAGCTCATCAGACGCTAGCCCCAATTGTTGCAGCGTGTCTGGATTCGCCTGCAAAATGTCGTATGCGGAAGCGAGCATTTTCCGCGCGCCACTGAAATTGTTGCGCCGCTGGTGATACAGCGAGACGGCGATCTGAATCAATCCTACCCACGTGCTGTGTTTGCCACGGTCAGGCAAGCTCTTCCAATACTCTTCCAAAATCTCATGGCATTCAAAATAATCTCGGTCGGTGTGAAAATGAATCAAATAGTCTACGTAAGCGTTGGGATACATCGCGTTATCTCCTTTTCTAGTGCCAGATCGGAATCTTCTTGGCAGACTGCGCTGGCGGCGCTTAGCAGCCTGATCCCGGAACAAATGTCTGAAGAGGCATAGGTTTTGATCAAGACGAGCTCCAGTCCCGCATAGACTTTAGCAAAGCGGGGAATGGAGGGATTAGTCATGGTGAAGAAATGGTTGCTCACAGGCTTGCTGGCATGCTCGCTCTCATCAGTCGCTTACGCTGACGCGTCAAGTAAGCCGAATGGAGCGGCAGCTGTCGCAGGTGCAGTGGTTTTTCTCCCTGCCCAAACGGTCATGCAGCAGTATGACGTGGACCTCTTTTATCATTATAACTCACAAATGTTCCTCATGATGAGCGGAAACAACTCGGTTTATTTCCAGGTAAACCAACCAGTTCTCTATATAAACGGCAAGCAAGTGCGGTCAGGCGTTTTTGCAAAATATGAAAATGGCGCGCTGATGATTCCGGCCAGGTATTTGACGGATGGCCTGCAAATTGTCCTAAAACCCCAAGGACAGGAAGCGCAACAAAAGGCGGATGGGGCGACAGCATCGGGGCTTTTTCACAAGTGGCAGCTGTTTCTCCCTGGCATCGCATGGGAAACGCATCCGAATTCCGGCCAAAGCACCATTTACCAGGGCGCAGATACGTTGCAGGGCTCATTGGATATCCATGCCGATGGCACCTATGAATGGATCAGCTCGCGTGACAACAAAACGATCACAGGCGTGTGGACGCGGACCGACAGTATGGAGGAACCGATTTTGCTGCTGCAAGGCGAAGGGGGAGACGACTATCGGATCGGGATTTACAAAGGAGCGCTTTTCATCAAGGCGAAAAGTAGCGGTTGGCTGTATTACCTTTCAGGCAGGTTGCTTCCGTAATGGTTGAGGTGTGGCAAGCCTTGCAATTGACCGCAGACTGTAGTGAAATAAGAGAGAGAACCTAACAGAGAGTTGAGGATTGTATGACAAGAGACGAAATTATGAATGCGTTACAAGCAAAACGGATGACAGAAGTGATTGAACTGGTGGAGGATGCAGAGACCGGCGAACTGGAAGAATTGGAATTGGTCGAGCATCTGGGGCTGATTGCGGATGAAGCGCTCAACCATGCCGTGCTGGCTTATCTGATGAGCAAAGGCGTGAAAATCACGTACTTGAGCCCGGAAGATTTTGATGATGAGGAAGAGGACGGAGACGAAGACTGATCGGCTCTATGGCAAACGTCAGGGATCAAACAACCCCTGACGTTTTTTGCTGCTTATTTTTGCGTCCAGACACGGTTTTTGTTACGTGTCGCCGGGAATTTCTGGCCTCTTTCCAATTCAATGATCATCGGGTCTTGCACACCGGAGCCGGATTCTCCGATCTCCATGTAGACGCCATTTTTGGGGGACTTGTCTCCCTCTTTGAAACGGCTTTGTTCGCCCATGCTCTCCACCTCACTTTCTACGCTGGCTACGGGGTTAGTATTTCCGATACGGAAGTGTTCATCCCACCTATACAAAGGGTGTTATCCATTGATATACTGATTGATATATCAATGAAATCATGCGGAGGAAAAAAATGCTGCGCATACAATTGCAAAAAGATTCAAATCATTCGTACCACGAGCAATTATACCAACAGATTGCCTCACTGATTCGTAGCGGCGATCTTGAGCCGTTGGCGCACCTTCCCACTGTGCGTGAGCTGGCTGCGCAGCTTCATGTCAACTACAACACGGTCCGCAGCGTGTACCTGCGCCTCCAGCAGGAAGGGCTGGTCGATTCTAGGCAGGGACGGGGCACGATTGTTAGCAATATTGTGAATGATCCATCAATGATGCGCAATCCGGCTCAGTTGGCTCTGCTGGCAAAGGAGACGGTGCATAAGGTGAAGGCGATGGGCTATACGATGGACGAATTTTCACGGGTGATGTCCATCGTGATAGACGAGCTGAAGCACCTTCCTGTCCTATTTCTTCGCTTCACGGAACTGGAGCTGGCGGAATACTGTCGATTGGTCCAGTACCATTTGCCGAGCGCCATGGTAGAGGGCTGGACCTTGCAGGACTTTTGGGAGCGATTGGAAAAGGACACGTGCTTTTTGCAGCAATACAAGGCGATCGTGACGCATCCGTCAGTGAACCTGCGCGTCAAGCAAGCATTGCCGCGAGAAGCTCCGCCGGTGGTAAGCCTCGACTTCATCCCCGATCCGACCGTTGTTATTCCGCAGCTTGACGCCTATCCGCGCTCAACGAAAGTGGGGCTTATTTGTGCGACGACCCGCGGCGTCGAAGGAATGATGAACGATTTGGTCAATGCGGGCATCACCCATCTGGACTTGAATGCAATTGAAGTGAATCATTCGGATGTGTTCGAGCGGATCGCTACCTGCGATGTCGTCTACATTTCAAAGCCAGGCTACATGACGCGGCCGCAGCTATTGACGCTGCCGAAAGTGAAGGAGTTTCGGGAAGTGCCCGATCACCACGGAATCAATGAGCTTCGTAAAATCGTGACCCATTAGGAAGGGATAGCGTGAGTCGAACAAATGCGATGCTGCTTTTGGCAGTAATACTGTGGGGAGCGACTATCCCTCCGACCAAATGGGCGTTGGAGACGGTCGAGCCGCTTACGTTGACGTTTATGCGTCTGGCGCTCTCCAGCATTCTGTTTGTGCCGTACGCCTGGAAAAAGGCCAAGAAGGAGCAAAGTGACATGACCATCCCGTGGCTGCGCCTTTGCTCGCTGTCCTTTACCGGCGTGGCAGGCTACTTTTTATTCGGTTATACAGGCATCGCATTCACAAGCGGAGTCAACGTCAGCATTATCGACTCGACTTTGCCGCTCTTTACGATGGTGTTTGCTTATTTTTATCTCAAAGAACGGATCGTCTGGCAGCAGTGGACCGGACTTTTCATCGGTTTGACCGGTGTATTGCTGATCGCCCTGAAATCGGACAAATCGAATGACAGCTCACTGTTTGGCGACATGATGGTGCTAGCAGGCTGCATCATCTGGGCAGTCTATATCGTCCAGATGAAAAAGCCGAAGGGGGAGGATCGGTTGCCCAGCGAATTGTTCACCGCACTCCTTTTGCTGATCGGCGCCGCGATGATCTTTCCTTTTGCTGTAGTGGAGATCGGGGTGCTCGGTTGGCCGACGTTTCCGCCCAAAACCATCCTGTCGCTGGTGTTCCTCACCATTGGATCCTCGATTTTGGCCTATTGGTTGTGGAACAAGGCTGTGGAATCAGTGTCGGCCAGCAAGGCAAGCGTGTATCTGAACTTTATGCCAGTCATCAGTGTCATCGCCTCGGTTCTATTCCTGAAAGAAACGCTTACTTGGCAAACGGTGATCGGCGGCTGTCTCGTGCTGACAGGTGTCGTGTTCGCTGAGCGTCTCCAGAGACGGCGGGCGCTTGACTAAGGGACATACGCTGATTTTCAAGGCATTTGGTCATTTGTACCAGTCGCAACGCCCCCTTGTGTAATACATTGTAAATGTACCAAGACAAAAGGGGTGATCTTACAATGGGTTGCGGATGCAGACGTTCACGTTCACATTGCAAGACGAGTTGCCATTGCAAGAAATGCTGCAAGGTAAAGCACTATAAGAAAGTATTGGTGCCTTACTACAAAACGCATTGCACGGATTTCCACAAATGCCACCACGGAGGCCATCACCATGGCGGCGGATGTGGCTGCGGCAGCAGCAAGTCCTATGATTCCTCTTCCATGATGTATATGCACCATGACCATCACATGATGGAAAATCGAATGATTGGTGGCTATGGCAAATAAGAACGGAAAAAAGAACCGGAGATACGTGCCGGTTCTTTTTTTTGATCGTATAAGAATTTATAAGTGCTCGCGCTTATAAATTCTGGAGCGGAAGACGGAGTACCTCAGCGTCACTTCTAGCATCGGCATCGGTAAAACTTTCCATAGATCGAAGGACCTGCTTCTTGAAAGGACTTCTGAAAGAAGTTTTTCTTACCATATAAAATGAAGTTTATATTGTCAGAAAATTGGGAGGATTAGGAAAGCTTTCTGCCGAATACATAGCAAAAAAGATGGCTTGGATGCTTTTCGCAAAACGCTGCGAAAGGAGGCGATAAGGATGCTTTCGGGAATTACCATCCTCGATTTCACCATGAACATGCCAGGCCCGTACTGCTCGATGAGGCTCGCCGATTTGGGGGCGACCGTAATCAAGGTGGAAACGCTTCCGCTAGGCGATCCGCAGAGGGCCCAGCCTCCTTTGATTAATGGGACCGGTGCAGGTTTTCTGGCACTGAACCGCAACAAGAAGAGCATCGCTCTCAACCTGCGCGCCAAAGAGGGCAAGGAGCTCGCGTTTGGACTTGCGCGTCAGGCAGATGTCGTCCTGGAAAGCTATCGTCCCGGTGTCATGAAGCTGCTCGGTCTGGATTATCATGCCATCCGGCGCGTGAATCCGGCGATTGTCTATGGCTCGATCACCGGCTATGGACAGCGAGGGCCGCTCAGCCAAGCGGGCGTCCATGACCTGAACGTGCAAGCTCAATCCGGCATGTTGGCGAATGACCCTGAACACCACCGGCCCTTGTTGCCCCGCGTTCCTGTATCTGATTATGCCACGGGGATTTATGCTGCTGAGCAAGTATGCGCCGCCCTCGTGCAAAAGGAGCGGCAGGGGATCGGGGCGTTTTTGGACATAGCTGCGATAGATGTGATGGCTTCCTGGATGGGCCAGCACGCCATGCTGATTGCGGAAGGGCGCGGGCGGGAAGCCGAAAAACTCGGGCAAAAACAGCTGATGTACGGGATGTATGAGACGGCGGACGCTCGCTTTGTCGCTTTCGCAGCGGTGGAGGAAAAGTTCTGGGTTAATTTTTGCCATGCCGTCGGACGGGAGGATTGGGAAGCGCTATCCCATTTGGATGCGTGGTCGGTAGCGGAGCTGCAGGAGGAAGTGCGCTCGCTGTTTCTCACGCGGACGCAGAGCGAATGGCATGAGCTGGGACTAGAAGTGGATTGCTGCCTGACGGCGGTAGAAGAAATGGACACGCTATTGGACAATCCGTTTTGGCATGGTCGCGAGCTTTTGTCTGCGCAGGAGAAGGGCGAGTGGGCGAACATTTTGCAGGTGCGGACGACGATGCACGAGACGAATGAGCATTTCAGCCCACCGCCCACACTGGGAGCAAACACCTTTGACATATTGCGCGAGCGACTCCACATGACAGACAGGCAGCTGCGCGCATATGAGGCAGTTGGGCTGATCGGCGGCGCGCTAGATTGAGCGGCCCTATGGAAAGATCCACAACGGAACTGGAACGATTTTGGCGATTGCAAGGGGGAGAATGTATGATCATCACTCAGTCTCTGATTACGCAAGCGAAAAACAGGCCGAACAAGATCGCGATCATCGATGGGGAAAAACGCTTTACTTATAAACAATTCGCGCAGCGTGTTGCGCTACTTGCGGGCGCGCTGGAAGAGGCAGGCGTGAAAAAAGGCGACCGTGTCGCCCTGCTCTTGCTAAACGAATCGCGCTACCTGGAGCTGCTTTACGGGATCACCTTGTTAGGGGCGATCGCGGTTCCGCTCAATGTGCGGCTATCCCCGGTAGAACTCGACTTCATTTTGAAAGACAGCGGAGCGAAGCTGTTGTTTATGCATAAGGAGTTTTTGCCGATCGTACCCAAGCTACGGCAGGAAATCGCCTCGATCGAGCGGTTTGTGCTGTGCGAGGATGAGTGTGCAGGCGATGGGATGAGCGGTTATGAGGACATGCTGTCTTCTGCACAGCCGGTAGAGCTGGTCGGGCGCGTGACGGAAGAGGAGATCGCCGGTATTTTTTATACGGGGGGCACGACGGGCATGCCCAAAGGGGTTATGCTCACGCATCGCAATCTTTTGTCGAATGCCTACAATGTCGGCCTGGCGCTTAACTACACAGCAGATGATATATACTTGCATGCGGCTCCGATGTTCCATTTAGCAGACGGTGCTTCAACCTTTGCCATCACTGTCGTTGGCGGAACACATGCACATGTGCGGATGTTCGAGCCGAACCAAGTGCTGCAAACGATCCAAGATGCGCGGGTCACCTCGTGTCTGCTTGTCCCGACGATGATCAATATTTTGATCAATTTGCCGGGCCTGAAGGACTATGACATCACAAGCTGGCGCAAAGTCCTCTACGGCGCATCGCCATGCCCGCCTGAAGTGCTGAAGAAGGCGAAAGAGCTACTGCCTATCCAGTTTTACCAAGGGTATGGGCAAAGCGAAGCGGCGCCGGTTCTCACCTTTATGATGCCGAAGGATCACGTTACGGAAGGGGAGCCGAATTTGGTCGCTCGCCTGGCATCGTGCGGTCAACCGCTCGCTGGCGTGGAAGTACGCTGCTTCGATGCTGAGGATCGGGATGTGAAGCCTGGCGAGGTTGGGGAAATCGTCGCACGGGGACCAAACGTCATGAAAGGATACTGGAACCGTCCAGAGGAGTCGGAAGCCGCACTGCGCGGGGGATGGCTGCGTACTGGGGACATGGCGACGGTGGACGAGGAGAATTTCTTTTTCATCGTCGACCGGAAAAAAGACATGATCGTCACAGGAGGCGAAAATGTGTATTCCGTTGAGGTGGAAAATGTCGTCTACACACATCCTGGCGTCTTGGAGGCGGCGATTGTCGGGGTTCCGGACGAGCGCTGGGGCGAGGCGGTCAAAGCGGTCGTAGTCGTTCGAAACGGCACTAGCCTGACGGAGGAGGAATTGATCCAGCATTGCCGCAGCTATTTAGCGAACTACAAGGTGCCGAAATCGGTTGATTTTGTGAGCGAGCTGCCGAAAAGCGGAGCGGGCAAAATTTTAAAGCGCAATCTGCGGGACAACTATTGGCTCGGTCAATCCCGCAAAGTGAACTGATAGGAGCGTTTTGCAGTATCAACTTGTGCACTGCTGCATATCTTACAAAAAACGTGGCGCAAAAAAGAACTGGTGCATCAAGGGAATCGTAGAGTCGCTTTCCTAGCATGGCAGGAATTATATTTGTGCAAAGGTCTTTCGTATGCTACTATAATGGCAAGAAGAACAACACAAGTGAAATAAACAGACTCCTGCGATGTGCGTTTTGGCTTTTATGTTTTTAACCTTAAGTGTTTCCAGGGAGACAGAACTTTTCGCGTATGTCAGGCCCACCTCCGGTACGGACGCATGGGAAGGCAAAAGCGATGACGGGTCACCCACCTGTTAGTAACAGGTTATAGAAACATGATGCCAGACGGCAGAGCGGGGCTGTTTATTTTTTAATACCCAATGAAAAGAGTTGCCACCATAGCTGGTCGCCACCATAGGTTGATGGCGAGAGGGCTATTTTTTTTGCCCAAAATAGGGGGATATTGTGGATTTAACACTGGAACATGCGTCGAAAGCGGCCTAGTTTTTTGGGGCGGGACCGGCAGTCAAGCGTCTAATTTTGATGCAGTCAACTCAAAAAACGCACGGCCCAAGCGGCGTGCGTTTTTATGTTCACGCGGCTCCGCCAAAAAAGCTGGGTGAGCCTCTCTTGAAAGTTAATGCGTGCTGCCAGAGCCTTGCTGGTTGCTTTGATAGCGCTGTGTCATTTGCCCAGGCTGGCCTTGCGTACTGCGCTGATTTTTTTGCTGTCCCTGTTGCCCTTGCTCGTTTCCATTGCCGACAATTGTCAAGTTATGCTCCAGGTCTTGGGGTTGCTTGGCGTCCTGGATGACTTGATACATTTGCAGGAAGGTGGCTTTTTGTCCTTCGGGAATCCCTTTTATGCGGACGGTCATTTCTTGTAAACCACCCTGGCCAGAGCCTTGGTCTTGGCCGTTTCCGCCACTGCCACCACCACCACGCTGACTACCCTGGTTTTGGTCTTCTGAACTATCCATGGTGAGGAAGCTGAACAGGTTGTCGTCTTCATTGCCATTATCGCCATGGGAGCTTTGATTTTGCTGGCTTTGCCCTTGCCCTCCGCCTTGGCCCTGTCCGCCACCTTGTCCCCCCGTTTCAAACAAGATATTGAATTCGTTTAAGTCCGTTTGCACAATTCCTACTACGTTCATTGTAAAACCCCTCTTTGTATCGCAAGATGAGTAACAATTGATGTGTCTCCGATTGATCCATGATCTTAGTATGAACGTTGAAGGACTGAGTATGCGTGAACCGTTATCTTTATGGGACGGTTGTTTTATACAGGTAGGAATCGCGAGCCGTGTTGAAGTATCATGGCGCCGTTACGGCTTTGCAGCAGCGGGTTTTGTCCTGTTTTGTTTTTTTAGTCGGTCGATTGTTTTGCTGTCTGGGGTGACATAGATCGTGCGCTGCTGCTCATAAATGACGAACCCGGGCTTGGCTCCGTTCGGTTTTTTGACGTTGCGGATCAAGGTATAATCGACAGGTACCTGGCTTCCCTCGCGAGCCTTGCTGAAAAAGGCAGCGAGCATGGCGGCTTCCTGCAGCGTCTGCTCGGAAAACTCTCGCGCACGGATTACCACATGTGAGCCCGGAATGTCTTTCGTATGCAGCCATGTTTCATTGGCAGCTGCCAGCTTGTTGGTCAAGTATTCGTTTTGCTTGTTGTTTTTCCCCACCAAAATCGGGGTGCCGTCGCTCGATACGTACTCCTCCAGCTCGGGGCGCGTATCTTTTTTCTTACGCGCATTCCGCTGCTTTTGTTTGCGTACATAGCCCTGCTCGGCCAACTCGTCACGAATCTCTTCCGTTTCGCTCATCCGGGAATACTCCAGCTGCACGAGCAGACCATCGAGGTAAAGAATCTCTTCCTCGGCAAGCCGAATTTGTTCCTCGACGAACTGCAAGCTGTTTTTGGCCTTGTTGTATTTTTTGAAATACGCTTGCAAATTTTCCGACGGGGTTAAGAGCGGATCTAGGGGGATGTCGATCGTTCCGCCGGCCTCATCGTACCAGTTCACAGCAGACAGAACCGTATCGCCGCGTTTCAGCTGATGAAGGTGTGCAGTGATTAGCTCGCCGTACAGGCGAAAGCGCTCGGCGTCCTGCGCGTCGATCAGCGTCTGCTTCAACTTCTCGATCTTTTTTTCGTTCTTTTGTTTTTCCAGGGTGACGATTCGCAGCAGGTCATGAACCTTTTGCTTGATCACGTCACGCTGGGCTTTGTCTTGGAAAAAATGCTGTAGGCAGTCACTGACATCAGCAAAAGTCGTGCGCTCCCCGTCAACCAAATGGGTGAGGGAGGTTACAGAAAACGCGGCCTTTTCCTTTGTGATAACTGTGTTTGGCGAGTATCGGTTCTGCTTCACTTCCGCAAACAGCTCGGAAAAAGCAGTCCACAGCGATTCACGCGTAGGTAAGCCGGCACGGAACACGATCTCTTTGGCAAGAAGCGGGCTTACGCCGCTGTACCGATCGACAATTTGTTTATCCAGCTTTCCCTCGTTCCAGTTTATCCGCGCGATGAAGTCGGCTTGCGTTTCTTGCAGCGGATCGGCTTTTCCTTGTGCGGGAGGGGAAATGTACGGACGTCCGGGCAGCACTTGCCGATGCTGGCTCATGCCGTGTGATACGTGGTGCGCGCTGTCTAAAATCATCTGCTTGTCGACATCGATCAAAATGATGTTGCTGTGCTTGCCCATGATCTCGACGATGATTCGCTTGTGCGTGACATCGCCCAGCTCGTCGCGAGAACGCACATCTATATGGATAATCCGTTCCATGCCAACCTGCTCGACCGATTCGATCGTGCCGCCTTCGCAATGCTTGCGCAGCAGCATGCAGAACATCGGCGCTTCAGTCGGGTTGACGAATTCTTCCGTTGTCAAATGAATCCGGGGATAGGTCGGATTGGCGGAAAGCAGCAGTTTTTGGTTGCCGCCTTGCGCGCGGATGGCGAAAACAAGGTCACTCTCATGCGGTTGATGGATGCGTGAGATGCGGCCTCCTTTCAGTTTGGCCAGCTCGTGCGCCACGGCACGGGTGACGACTCCGTCAAAAGCCACGATTCTTCACCTCTATGTATAGAATGGACTAAGTGTACCACAGCGCGGGAGCAACCCCAAGCGACAAGTTTCCCCGCAGCTTTTGTTGACACTGCCAATGATTGTCTCCTATAATAGAATAACGATTTTGTGTCTATTTATCGTAAGGAAAAAACGCAGCGCCTTAGCGCTAAATTCAAAAAAAGTTGTACTTATGGCGGGATGTGTGAGCATGCTCCGATCAATGACAGGGTTTGGCCGAAAGGAATCGGTTTACCAAGATTTGCGCGTAACGGTAGAGATGCGGGCAGTCAACCACCGTTTTTGCGAGGTGGTCGTTCGCCTGCCGAAATCGTACGCGGTGTTAGAGGATCAAGTCAAAAAGATCGTCGGTGCGAAAGTGCAGCGCGGCCGCGTTGATATTACCATTTCACTCGAACGGCAGGCAGTCGCCCAAAAAACGGTTGCTGTCGATTGGGAGCTGGCAGAACAATATGTCCAGCTATCCAGAGAAGCGACGATTCGCTTGGCAGTGGAAGGTCGTTTATCGATTGATGAATTGTTCGCGATGCCAGGTGTACTCACGACAGCGGAACCTGAACAGCTTGCACCCGAGGAAATTGCCGAGTGGGTGTCTGCTACTGTAAGCGAGGCGACGGACGACCTACTCTTGATGAGAGAACGGGAAGGTGAACGACTACTCGCTGACTTTAAGCAGCGCTTGCAAAAAATCGAACGTTGTGCGGAAGAGATACATACGCTCTCCCCTACAGTCGTGGAGGAGCACCGTAGCCGGCTGCTTGCGCGCATCGCGGAATGGAAGTCCGAGCTAAAGCAAGAGTTCGAGGAGCAGCGAGTCATGCAGGAGATCCTGTTGCTGGCAGAGCGTTCGGATATCACAGAAGAATTGACGCGTCTATCCAGCCACTGTGTGGAATTCGGCAACCAGCTGAATGGCGCGGAAGCAGTGGGACGCAGGCTCGATTTTTTGCTTCAGGAAATGAACCGCGAGGCCAATACGATTTGTTCAAAAGCCAATCATGTAGGAATTTCGCATTTGGCTGTTGAAATCAAAGCGGAATTGGAAAAAATGAGAGAACAGGTTCAGAACATCGAGTGACGATGAAAGGATGGACTTGGCAACTATGGCAATTAAACTGATTAATATCGGATTCGGTAACATTGTGAATGCCAACCGGATCATTTCAATCGTAAGCCCGGAATCGGCTCCAATTAAACGGATCATTCAAGAGGCGCGCGATCGCAGCATGCTGGTGGATGCCACTTACGGAAGACGGACCCGCGCGGTTATCATTACAGACAGCGATCATGTAATTTTGTCGGCTGTCCAGCCAGAGACTGTCGCGCAACGTCTGTATACGAAAGATGACAAAGATGACGAGTCTGATGAATAAAGCAGGAGTTGAAACAGGTACGATGGAAAAGGACAAAGGACTGCTTCTCGTGCTCTCCGGACCATCCGGGGTAGGCAAAGGGACTGTCTGCAAAGCGTTGCGAGAGAAGATGCCGGAGCTGATTTATTCCGTCTCCGCCACGACGCGCAGCGCCCGTGTTGGGGAAGAGGAAGGCGTGAACTATTTCTTCAAAGGTAGGGACGAATTCCAACGGATGATCGAGCAAGACGAACTGCTGGAATGGGCAGAATATGTAGGCAACTATTATGGCACGCCGCGCCGCTTCGTCGCGGATACGCTTGCAAGCGGTAAGGATGTCATTTTAGAGATTGAAGTGCAAGGGGCCTTGCAAGTAAAGGAAAAGTTTCCGGAAGGGGTTTTCCTGTTCCTGGCGCCGCCTGATTTGTCCGAATTGGAAAGCCGGATCGTCGGTCGCGGCTCTGAATCGGAGGAAACGATCAAGAGCCGCATGGAAATGGCCCGCACCGAGATCGAGCTGATGGACAAATATGACTACGTCGTGGTCAATGACTACATCGATACCGCCTGCGACAAGATCAAGGCGATCATCGCAGCAGAGCATCTGAAAAAAGACAGGCAAATCCATAAGTATCGCAAGTGGATCCTGAAGGAGGTTTAATCCATGTTGTTTCCATCGATTGACAAATTGGTTGAACAAGTAGAAAGCAAGTACACACTGGTGACAGTGGCGTCCAAGCGTGCTCGCCAGCTGCGTGAGCAAAACGACCTGCAGCTGGACAAGCCGAAAGCGCGCAAATTCGTCGGACAATCGCTCGAAGAGCTGATCACCGGCAAAATCGTTTACGAAAACCCAGAAGTACGCAAAGCGTAGACCGAAAAAAACAACCTCTTTGCAGGTTGTTTTTTTCACATGAAGATGCGTAAGTTGTGTTGAGAGGAGAGGCAAAAGCATGCAGGTATTGCAGGGGAAAAGAATCGTTCTGGGCGTTGCCGGAGGGATCGCCGCCTTCAAGGGCGCGGCGTTGGCGAGCAAGCTCGCTCAGGCGGGAGCGCTTGTGGATGTGATCCTCACCGAAAATGCGACCCAATTTGTCCAGCCGCTGACGTTTCAGGCGCTGACCCATCGTCACGTGTATACCGATACGTTCATCGAGCCGGACCCGAGCGTCATCGCGCACATCGAATTGGCGGACAAAGCGGACTTGGTCGTGCTGGCTCCCGCGACCGCGAACCTGATCGGCAAGCTGGCGAATGGCATTGCCGACAATATGCTCACCTCGACGCTTTTGGCTACGAAAGCGCCTGTGCTGATTGCGCCAGCGATGAACGTCAATATGTATGAGCATCCGGCCGTACAGGCGAACATGCAGCGGCTGGCATCGTACGGCTACCGTTTTTTGGAGCCGAACGAAGGGCTGCTGGCTTGCGGCTGGATCGGCAAGGGTAGGCTGGCAGAACCGGAAGAAATCCTCGCGGCAGTGTCGCGGTTTTTGACAGAGGAAGCATCACCGGTAGAACACGATTGGGCGGGCAAAAAAGTGCTGGTCACCGCAGGGCCGACGCGGGAAAAAATCGACCCTGTGCGCTACATCTCCAACCATTCCACCGGCAAGATGGGCTACGCGATTGCGGAGGCGGCGCGCGACCGAGGCGCTGATGTCGTGCTGGTCAGCGGACCAGTGGCTCTACCGAAGCCAGACGGCGTGACGGTCATTCCTGTCGAGTCCGTGCAGCAAATGTACGATGCGGTCATGCAGCATCTGCCAGAGGTGGAGGTAGTCATCAAATCCGCAGCCGTATCGGATTATCGGCCGAAAACCGTCTCTGCGCAAAAAATGAAAAAAACGGGCGACGATTTGTCGCTCGAGCTGGAAAAGGCGCCAGACATTTTGGCGGAAGTAGGCAAGCGGAAAACACATCAGTTCGTCGTCGGTTTTGCGGCCGAGACACATGATGTACTGAATTACGCTGCTGATAAGCTAGCACGCAAAAACTTGGACATGATCGTCGCCAACGACGTTTTGCAGGAGGGTGCCGGCATGGGGACCGATACCAACATCGTCACGATTTTGGCCCGGGGGAGCGAGCCTCTGCAATCGGGGAAAATGAGCAAACGCGAGGTGGCGGACAAGCTGCTCGACGCCATCTTGACGAATCAACGCGGAGCAGCTGCCGCATCCGAACGATGAGCATGATTGCACAAGTGATTGTGGAAGTGCCGGTGAACCGGACCAATCGGCCGTTTGATTATGCGGTGCCGGAGTGGCTTGAACCGATGGTCGCCATCGGTAGCCGCGTCGTGGTGCCGTTTGGCCCGCGCAAGCTGCAAGGCTATGTGATCAATCTATATGATGCCGAGGAGTCCGGAACACAGGAGGGGGCGCCCTCACTGCTTAAGTTGAAAGAAATCGAGCAGGTGCAGGATGATGTGCCGCCGCTCACCCTGGAGCTGATTCAGCTGGCTGAATGGATGAGCCGCCAATATCTCTGCACATGGGTAAGTGCCCTGCAGGTCATGCTGCCTGCCGTGCTGAAAGGCAAGACGAAAAAATGGCTTTCGGCTACAGAGCAGCTGCTTGCAGGCCCGCCGCAACAACCTGGCTTGCTGCAGGAGCTGTACTGGCGACGGATCGAGTTCGAGGAAGCAGAAAAGCAATTTCCCCAAGAAATCAAGCAGGTGCCTGGGTGGGTGAAGGCAGGCCTCGTCAGCTTCGACTACCAAGTCACGGACAAAATCACGCGCAAGCAAATTTCGCAGGTGACACTGCTACTATCCGACGAGGAACTCGTACAGGTGCTGCCGACCATTCCCGAACGCTCGCGTAGAGCGCGGCAGCTCTTGCTTTTGCTGCAGGAGACGCGTGAGCCGATGCCCTTGTCCGATGTTCTGACGGAGACCGGCATGGCTCGCTCGACCCTCAAAGGACTGGAGCAAAAAGGCTGGATACGGATCGAGCAGGTGGAGGTTTTTCGCGACCCGTACGCAAACCGGACGTTCGCCAAAGGTGTGAAGCACCCATTCACCACCTGGCAGCAACTCGCTTACACTGCTATTGAAGCGGCCATAAATGGAGGAGAGCATGCCGCATTTTTACTGCACGGGGTGACAGGCAGCGGCAAGACGGAAGTTTATATGGAAGCGATCGAACGGACGCTTGACCTTGGGAGGGAAGCGATTTTTCTCGTGCCGGAAATTTCGTTGACGCCGCAGATGGTCAAACGCTTCAAGGAACGGTTCGGCGATCGCGTTGCTGTGCTGCACAGCGCACTGTCGCAAGGGGAGCGCTACGACGAGTGGCGCAAAATCGTTCATGGGCATGTGCAGGTGGCCGTCGGAGCCCGCTCCGCGATTTTTGCCCCGTTCAAAAATCTTGGGCTTGTGATTATTGACGAGGAGCACGAAAGCTCCTACAAGCAAGAGGAGACGCCTCGCTACCATGCTCGCGATGTGGCGATGCAGCGGATGAAAAACAACAATGGCGTGCTGATCCTAGGCAGCGCGACGCCCGCTTTGGAAACGTATGCGCTGGCGACCCGTGGGCGCTACAGGCTGCTGACAATGAGCGAGCGCGTTGGTAAACGGCCGCTGCCGACCGTTCATGTGGTCGACATGCGCGATGAGCTGCGCCAGGAGAACCGCTCGATGTTCAGCCGCAGCCTGTTTTCGCTGATCGAGGACCGTTTGGCGAAGCAAGAACAGATCGTGCTGTTTTTGAACCGCCGCGGATTTTCAACCTTTGTCATGTGCCGCAGCTGCGGCTACACGTTGTCGTGCCCTCATTGCGATATTTCGCTCACCTATCATAAAACCAACCATACGAGCCGTTGCCATTATTGCGGCTACACGGTGGCACAGCCGCAGCATTGTCCGGAGTGCCAAAGCCCACACATCCGATTTTTCGGGACGGGCACGCAAAAGGTGGAGGCCGAGCTCGCTCAACTGTTTCCTGGCATCCGGGTCATCCGGATGGACGTGGATACGACGTCTCGCAAAGGAGCGCATGAAGAGCTGCTGGACCGTTTCCGCACCGGACAAGGCGACGTTCTTCTCGGGACGCAAATGATCGCCAAAGGCTTGGATTTTCCAAAAGTCACACTGGTCGGTGTAATCGCTGCAGATACGTCGTTGCACCTGCCGGATTTCAGGGCGGCGGAAAAAACGTTCCAGCTGCTGACACAGGTTGGCGGACGGGCCGGGCGCCACGAGCTGAAAGGCGATGTGGTGATCCAGACGTATACACCGGAGCATTTCAGCATCCAGCATGCCACACACCACGACTATCTTTCCTTTTATGAAGAAGAAATGCGGCATCGCAGGCAAGCGGGGTATCCGCCTTATTTTCGTCTGGTACTGATCACGTTCAGCCATGAGGATGTGCCAACGGTTATCCGGGCTGCGGATTTGATGGCGCAATATTTGAAGCCGCGGTTGGCCGAAACGACTCGATTGCTTGGGCCGGTCGCCTCGCCGATCGCCCGGATAAAAGATAGATTTCGTTTCCAACTCATGCTAAAATATCGTGATGAGCCGAAGTTGGCTGATTTGTTGGCCCAGGCGACCGCACAGGCGCAAGAGTGGCAGAAGCAGCACGGCGTTCTGATGACGATCGACGTCGATCCGCAAGTTTTGTTATAAACCAAATGGAGACTTCCAGGTTCCATTTTCAATATCAGGAGGTATTTTTTATGGCAATTCGCACCATCGTGAAACATCCCGATCCTGTCCTTCGTGAAAAAAGCATTCCGGTAACAAAGTTCAATAGCAATCTGCACAAGCTCCTCGATGACATGGCAGACACCATGTACGATGCAGATGGCGTAGGCTTGGCAGCTCCGCAAGTCGGCATTTTGAAGCGCGTGATCGTGATGGATTGCGGCGACGGCCTGATCGAAATGGTTAATCCGGAAATCATCGAGCATGAAGGAGAAATGATCGAAGATTATCCAGAGGGCTGCCTCAGCATTCCAGGCATGCGCGGTGACGTACGACGCCACAAATGGGTGAAGCTGCGCGCGCAAGACCGCAATGGCGAATGGTTTGAGATGGAAGCGGATGATTTGCTGTCCCGTTGCTCCCAGCATGAAATCGATCATTTGAACGGCGTTTTGTTCATCGATATCGCGGAACGCGTTTATACGGTAAAGCCTGGAGAGGAAGAGTAAACGAAATGAATGATAAAAAGGATGTGCGCATTTTGTTCATGGGCACGCCTGATTTCGCCGTAGCCAGCCTGGAAGCATTGCTCAGCGCTGGCTATCGCGTCATTGGGGTTGTTACCCAGCCGGACAGGCCTGTCGGACGCAAGCAGGTGATGACGCCACCGCCGGTGAAAGAAGCCGCGCTGCGCCACGGTTTAAGTGTTTACCAACCGGAGAAAATAAAAGAAGAGGATGCGCTTGCCGAAGTGATGGCAACGGAGCCTGATTTGATCGTGACAGCTGCTTACGGACAAATTTTGCCCAAACGTCTGCTGGACGCGCCGCGCCATGGCTGCATCAACGTCCATGCCTCGCTCTTGCCGAAATATCGGGGAGGCGCGCCGATCCACAAATGCATTGTGGAAGGGGAAAAAGAGAGCGGTGTGACGATCATGTACATGGTCGAGGCGCTTGATGCGGGCGACATGCTCTCGCGCGTCGTCGTACCGATCGAAGAGAATGACAATGTGGGGATGCTGCACGACAAGCTGGCAGAAGCGGGTTCCCAGCTGTTGGTGGAAACACTGCCAAAGCTTTTGAACGGTGAGCTCGTGGCCGAACCGCAAGACCATGCGCAAGCGACATTCGCCCCGAATATCAAGCGTACGGACGAGCGGATCGATTGGAGCAAAACGGCGGAACAAATCTACAACCAGATTCGCGGCCTGAACCCGTGGCCGGTGGCTTTTACCACATGTGAGGGCAAGACGTGGAAAATTTGGCAAGCGGAAAAAGCGGAGGTAACCGGCGTGATGGGCGAACCGGGAACTGTGATCGACAAGACGCAGGACGGCCTGATCGTCGCATGCGGTGCAGGTAGCGTGAAGCTGATCGAAATCCAGCCGGAGGGCAAAAAGAAGATGAGCGTGCTCGACTTTTTGCGCGGAGCAGGAGCGTCGCTTGCCATTGGAACCAAGTTAGGAGACTGTTAACGTGACGAGAACAAAAACTGCGCGCGAAGTAGCGCTTGAGGTGTTGGTACGGGTAGACGAATTCAAATCGTACAGCAACCTCGAACTCAAAGCGGTGCTGGAACGCGAGCCATTGTCGGCGGTTGACGCAGGACTGGTCACAGAGCTGGTCTACGGTACCATTCAGCGGCGTAATACGATCGACGATGTGCTGTCCCGCTTCATCAAAGGCAAGGGCGGCCTAGCCAAGCTGCAGCCGTGGGTGCTGCACTTGCTGCGCTTGAGCCTGTATCAAATCCGGTATTTGGATCGAATTCCGGACCGGGCTGCCGTTCATGAAGCCGTCGAGATTGCCAAACGGCGCGGTCACCAAGGGATCGCCTCCTTGGTAAACGGGGTGCTGCGCAATGTCCTGCGCCAGCCGGAATGCTTTGAGGTATTGCCGACGGGCAGTTTGGCCAAGCGGTTGTCGGTGGAGCTTTCTCATCCCGAGTGGCTGGTCGCTCGCTGGCTCAAGCTGTATGGCGAGGAGGCGACACGGGCGATGTGCGAAAGCAACAACCTTCCTCCGCACACCTCCGTACGAACCAATCAGCTGAAAACGGGGCGAGAGGAATTAATTTCCGCGATGCTGCAACATTTTCCACATGCCCGACCGTCTATGTTAAGTGCGGCTGGAATTGTCGTGGATGGCGGACATGTCGCTGGCACAAGCTGGTTCCGTGAAGGGCAGTGTACGATTCAAGACGAAAGCTCCATGCTGGTTGCTCCAGCGCTCAAGCCGTTGCCAGGTCAGCGCGTGCTCGACGCCTGTGCGGCACCGGGCGGGAAGACAACGCATATCGCGGAACTGATGAACAACGAGGGCGAGATTGTGGCCTGCGACGTGCATGCTCACAAGCAGGAGTTGATTCGCCAAAACGCAAAGCGTCTCTCCATCGATATCATAACGCCCGTAGTCGCCGACGCGGCTACGCTGACAACAGAAGAGCATGGCACGTTTGACCGGATTTTGCTGGATGCGCCGTGCACCGGCTTAGGGGTAATCCGCCGCAAGCCAGACTTGAAATGGCAAAAAAACATCAACGACATCAAGCAAATCGCCAAACTGCAGGCAGAGCTGCTGGAGCGCGTTTCCAAGCTGCTTGCACCAGGCGGACTGCTCGTATACAGCACATGCACGATCGACCCGGAGGAAAACCAACAGGTTGTCGAACGATTCGTCGCCGACCATCCGGAGTTCGAGCTGGACACCACGCTCGCAGCCGATCTACCGGAAGCGGTGAGCGCCCAAGTGCAGGAAAAGGGCTATCTGCAAATCCTGCCTCATCAATTTCAAAGCGACGGCTTTTTCATCTCACGACTCAAACGAAAAGCGTAGCGAACAGGGATGGGGTATCGCAGCAGCGGTTCACCATCCCTATTTTTTCAGATTTTTATATCTAGGATTAAACTGCTGTTAGGAAAGACAGATCACAGCAGCAACGGGATTTTCGGAAAAAAGTGGAACGGATGCCTTGGCGGAGCCGATCACCCCGACCCCCAGTGGGCATTGTCACAGCATCCGTGGAACTTTTTTCCGAAAATCCCCGAACGACCCCTACGGTCGTTTTATAAAAATTTAGACCTTCTCAACCAGTAAAAATCTGTTTCATTGCCGCAGCACTCGGCAAAGAGTACAATGGACAATGAAAGAATTTAAGAAAAAGGTGAATGATGCATCATGCCGATGACCTCAGCGACGGGGAACCGTCCTTTGATTTATGGAGTAACGTTAGATGAGATAAAAGAATGGCTCGTGCAAAACGAAGATAAAGCGTTCCGCGCCCAGCAAATTTTTGACTGGCTGTATGTTAAGCGCGTAAGCTCCTTCGACGAGATGAGCAACGTATCGAAAGAACTGCGACAAAAGCTCGCAAGCGAATTCCGCATCGATCCGTTAAAAGAGATCACGCGCCAGGAATCGTCCGATGGAACGGTGAAATTTTTGTTCCAGCTGATCGATGGTCACGCGATCGAAACCGTCATCATGCGTCACAATTACGGCAACAGCATCTGCGTCACGACACAAGTAGGCTGCCGTATTGGCTGCACGTTTTGCGCATCAACGCTTGGCGGTCTGAAACGCAATCTGGACGCAGGTGAAATCGTGGCGCAAGTGCTTGCGGCACAGCGCTTCCTTGACATAGACCAACAGCGCGCTAGCCATGTTGTCGTCATGGGTATCGGGGAGCCGTTTGAGAACTTCGACAACCTGATGGCCTTTTTGTCCATCATTAATGACAACCGCGGCCTGAATATTGGGCAGCGCCATATTACCGTGTCTACGAGCGGCATTATCCCGAAAATTTACGAGTTCGCCGAAAAAGGCGGGCAAGTGAACCTCGCCATCTCGCTACATGCGCCGACGACTGAGCTGCGCACACAGCTGATGCCGATTAACCGCGGTTTCCCACTGGAAAAACTGATGGAGGCATGCCGCCATTATGTAGCGAAGACAGGGCGCCGCATCAGCTTTGAGTATGGTCTGTTCGGCGGACAAAATGACCAGCCCGAGCATGCTGAACTGCTGGCTGACCTGATTGGTGATATGCTCTGCCACGTCAACCTGATCCCAGTCAACTACGTGCCGGAAAGGGATTATGTGCGCACAGCTCGAAACGATATCTTTACGTTTAAAAACATTCTGGATAGTCGCGGCATCAATGTAACGATTCGCCGTGAGCACGGCAGCGATATTGCTGCGGCCTGCGGCCAATTACGTGCGCAGCACGCCAAAGAAACGGCGGGGTGATCAGTGTGGAAATAGCAATGAAATCACATGTCGGTTGTATCAGGCAGCTCAATGAGGACTTTTATGCGTGCACGGTCGACGATCACGGTCGGGTCTTTTCCATTGTGGCTGACGGAATGGGGGGTCATCAGGCTGGCGATGTTGCCAGCCGGATGGCTGTTGAGGGCATTTTACGCGAGCTGTCCGAGTTGGAGCCCGATCTTGAGCGCGAGGACGCGCGGGAACGGTTGATGCATGCGATGGTCGTGACGAACGAAGCGGTTTATCGGCATGCGCTCGAAAATCCGGAGTGCAATGGGATGGGGACGACCGTAGTCTGTGCCCTGATCGACGATGAGGGCGGGGTTTTGGCTCATGTCGGCGATAGCCGCATCTATCTGTATACGGCAGATGGCCTGAAGCAGCAGACAGAAGATCACACGCTCGTGCATGAATTGATGAAAAGCGGCCAAATTACTTCCGAGCAGGCTGCGGTCCATCCACAGCGCAATGTCATCATGCGGGCGCTGGGAACAGAAAAAGACGTCCGCGTTGATTTGGGCGAATTTCGCTGGGAGCAGGACGACGTGCTGCTACTGTGCTCGGACGGTTTGACCAACAAAGTATCGAAATCGCAGATTGAATCATTGCTTGGTAGCCAATTGCCTTTGAAAGAGCAGATCGATGCGCTTGTTCAGCATGCTCTTGATGCCGGAGGAGAAGACAATGTAACGGTCGTCGCCGTTCGCAATCGCGATGAAGCCGTTAATACCGGCAGGAAAGAGGGGTGAGCAGGATGGAAGGACAACTCTTAGGGGGACGTTATCAGCTCGAGCGCCAAGTAGGTGGTGGCGGGATGGCGATCGTGTACAAAGCGCGCGATGTGGTCCTGCATCGGCAAGTTGCCGTCAAGCTGTTGCGCCCGCAATTTGGTTATGACGAGGATTTTGTCCATCGTTTCCGGCGTGAAGCGCAGTCGGTAGCGAGCCTGTCTCATCCAAATGTAGTCAGTGTATATGATGTAGGCCAAGATGGTGAAACCCATTACATGGTGATGGAATACATAGAAGGCCCCACATTAAAAGATGTGATCAATTCGCGTGGAGCGCTGCCTGTCGAAGAGGCTGTGCGGATCGCGGTTCAGGTGTGCGACGCGTTGGAGCATGCCCATCAGAACAAAATCATTCACCGTGACATCAAGCCGCATAACATTTTGATTGGACGCAACAACCGGGTGAAAGTGACCGACTTTGGGATTGCGCGGGCAGTTACGCAGGCGACAATTACGCATACCGGCTCTGTTCTCGGCTCCGTTCATTACTTTTCACCTGAGCAAGCCCGCGGCGGGATCACCGGCGAGAAATCGGACATTTATTCGCTAGGGATCGTGCTGTATGAGATGGTGACAGGGCGTGTACCGTTTTCAGGCGAATCGCCGATTTCAGTCGCTTTGATGCATTTGCAGGAACGGCTTCCCGAACCGAGACAGATTAATCCGGATATTCCGCAAAGCGTGGAGAATATCATTTTGCAAGCATTGGCCAAAAATCCGGCATTCCGCTACAAAAACGCGGCGGAAATGCTCGAGGATTTGGAGACGTGCCTGTTTCCCGAACGTCTGAACGAACCGAAACTGACGATTCCGACAGATGACGAGGAGACACGGGTGCTGCCCGCGATCACGCCGGAAATGCTGGAGCAGTCCAAGCAGGAACGACAGGAGCGCATGAGTGGTGCAAGCCGCTCGGGAGAAAAGGAACCGCAGAAAAAGCCAAAGTGGTGGGTGAAGCTTTCCATTTGGATCGGCGTGCTCTGCCTGTTCGTTGTCCTGGCATTTGCAGGTTTCAATGTGTTATTGAACCTGATCGTCGTGCCGGAAGTGCCGGTACCGTTGGTGGAAGGGACGATGGTGGAACTGGCAAAAGCGAAAATACAGGAGCAGAAGCTGGAACCGGTTGTGAAAGAGGAATACAATGACAAGGCCGAAAAGGGCGTTGTGTTCCGACAAGATCCGTCGCCTCCGATGAAGCTGAAGGAAAAGTCAACCGTCATGCTATATGTCAGCTTAGGGAAAGAACCCGGCAAAATGCCGCCGCTGACCGGTTTGAACCGCGCGTCCGCAGAGCAGGCTCTGAAAGCAGCCGGCTTTACCGTGACGGACAGTACGTTTGTAGAGGTAGAGAACGACAATGTGCGTGCGGGTGATGTTATCGACCAATCACCGCTAGAGGGAACAGAGGTCATTCCGTCGGATACGACCGTTACCGTCAAGATCAGCAAAGGCAAACAATATGTGCGCATGAAGGATTTGCGTACGTTGACTGTGGATCAGGCGCGGGTGGAATTGCAAAAATTGGGGCTGAATATGGGTAAGCGCAACCCGAAAGATACGTTCACCACTAAGCAGCCAGATATCGTTTTGGCCACATACCCGTACGAAGCGGGCATGAACGTTCCGGTAGGAGAAACTGTCGATCTCGACGTATCATCGGGCAAATATCCTGACGGTGCGATCGAAGGGAAGGCACCTGTATTCGTCGATGTAATTCCGGGCGAAACTGCGAAAGTGACCATCACGGTATCGGATGCACGCGCCAATGATCAGGCGGTAACGACCGAAACCATCACGGAAAGCAAAAGCTATGACGTGCCAGTCATCGTTTCGCCAACAAAGCAGGCAACAATTAAAGTGATGAAAAACGACCAAGAGTACCAAACCTTTACGGTCCAATATCAAGCAGTTGCACAAACGCAAGGTCAATAACAACAACTACGTGGAGGGAAACGAATGCCAGAAGGGCGAATTGTGAAAGCGTTAAGCGGATTTTATTATGTAGCGGATGGAGACAACATCGTCTCGTGCCGGGCACGGGGCTTGTTCAAGAAAAAGGATGCCAAGATCAATCCGCTGGTCGGAGATTGGGTCGTCTACGAAGAGACCGACCCGTCCGAAGGATACGTGATGGAGATTGTCAACCGTCAAAATGAATTGCTACGCCCATCCGTAGCTAACGTGGATCAGGCCGTACTGGTGTTTTCCCTGCACGAACCGTCATTCAGCAGCTTGCTGCTGGACAAATTTTTGGTGCATATCGAGCATGTCGGAATCGATGCCCTGATCGTTTTGTCCAAAGCTGATCTGGTCGACGATGAGCTGATCGAGAGCATCGTCGCCACCTACAGCGCAATCGGTTATAAAGTCATTCCGTTTTCCAAGCGAGACTTGCGCGGACTGGAAGAAATCCGCCGCGAGCTGGCTGGCCACATTAACGTATTCGCGGGCCAGTCGGGCGTGGGCAAGTCATCGCTGATCAACTGCCTGTTTCCTAACGTTTCGATGCAGACAGGCGACATCAGCCAAAAGCTGGGACGCGGACGACATACGACGCGCCACGTCGAGCTCGTGCCGATCGAAGGGGGCGGGTATGTCGCTGATACGCCTGGTTTCAGCTCGTTGGAGTTCGTCGGCATCGATGAGCAGGATCTGGCAAATTCGTTCCGTGATTTCACGGACGTAAGCGACGGCTGTAAGTTCCGCGGCTGCCTTCACTTAAGCGAGCCAGGCTGTGCGGTACAAGCCGGGGTGGAACAGGGAGAGCTCAGTCAGGAACGATATGATCATTACCGCCAGTTTATGGAGGAATTAAAAGAATACCAACGGAGGAACAAACCATGGTAAAAGTAGCACCTTCCATACTTTCAGCGAATTTCGCCCGGTTGGGAGAAGAGATTCAAGATGTAGAGCGCGGCGGAGCAGACTGGATTCACGTCGATGTTATGGACGGTCATTTTGTTCCAAATATCACGATCGGCCCGCTGATCGTAGACGCGATCCGTCCGGTCACCAAGCTGACGCTGGACGTTCACTTGATGATCGAGGAGCCGGATCGTTACATTCCGCAATTTGCAAAAAGCGGAGCGGATATTATTACGGTGCATCAAGAAGCGTGCCGCCACCTACACCGCTCGCTCTATTTGATCAAGGAGCAGGGCGCTAAAGCGGGTGTCGTGCTCAACCCGGCAACGCCGCTGGTAACGATTGAATCAGTGCTGGACGATGTCGATCTAGTGCTGCTCATGACCGTAAACCCTGGCTTTGGCGGACAAAAGTTCATTCACAACGTATTGCCGAAAGTGGCAGCGTTGCGCGCGATGCTAAATGAGCGCGGCCTGTCTCACGTCGATATCGAGATCGACGGCGGGGTGAACTCGGAAACTGCGCGCTTGTGCGAGCAGGCGGGTGCGACGGTGCTCGTAGCGGGCAATGCCGTATTTAACCAACCGGATCGCGCCAAGGCGATCGCAGCGATAAGAGGATAATAGACAAACGAGGAGCCAATTCATCGGGATAGGCTCCTTTTTGTGCTACAGATAAGAATTTATAAAATTCTTATCCAGTATAAGTGTAACCGCGGCTTAAGCCAAAAGCTTGGCGTAGCCAGGTTTTCTAAAAGTAATTGGAGGGAAGCAAGATGAAGCGCATGTTGGCCATCAGCGACATCCATGGAGAATTGGCGAAGCTTACGGCCTTGCTGCAAGAGGCGAACTATGATCCTAATGAGGACCAGCTGATTTTGGTGGGCGACTATATCGACCGCGGACCGAACGCGCGTGAGGTATTAGACAAGGTGATGGAGCTGCAGCAGGGTGGAGCGATCGTCTTGCGGGGCAACCATGAGGAGATGTTGGTCCGGGCATGGGAAAACCGGGAAGAGGCCTTTTGGCAAAAGTGGACGAGAATCAATGGAGGGGACCAAACGCTGCGCAGCTATCAGGTCGACCCGAACACTATTTTTGCAGATGTGACAGAGGAGCAGGCCGCGATCATTCAGAAGCATGTGGATTATATCAAAAGCATGCCGGCCTACTATGAAACCGATCAGTATATTTTCGTTCATGGCGGTGTCCACCCGACGACCCCGCTCGCCGAGACGGACCCGTATGTCCTCGTCTGGATTCGCGATGAGTTCCACAATGGCTACAACGGAGAGAAGCCGGTTATTTTCGGTCACACGCCGACGGAACGCTTTCATGGCGAGGGCGTGTTCGAGGTCTATTTCGGGGCGAACAATATCATCGGGATCGATGGCGGGGCAGTATATGGCGGGCGTCTGAACTGCTTGGAGCTGCCAAGCAAATCGATATACTTTATTGAATAGAACCAAGCAGATGGAAAAAAGGACGAACCCGAGCGCAAGCCGGATTCGTCCTTTTTGTAATTGTGTGTCTCGTTGGAAAGACAAGCCGCTATAGCGTGGTCATCATCCGCAAAAGTAAGGCGATCCGCTCTGGAATCGCAGAAATCAGCACATGTTCATGGGACGCGTGCGCGCCGTCTCCGACCGGCCCTAAACCGTCGAGCGTCGGTGTTCCTTCATCTGCGCAAAAGTTTCCGTCGCTCGTGCCGCCAACGCCGATTTCATCAAGCGTGAAGCCTTCTTCTGCAGCCAGACGCTGTGCGTGTTTGAACAGCAGCACCGTCTTTTCGCTGCGTTCCATTGGAGGTTTCGGAATGCCGCCTTCCACCTGCAGCTCGGCATGTGGCAACACCGGTGTAAGCCCGTGCATCAGCTTCGTGATGCGTTCAGCCTCCTCACGCTTGCTCACGCGCACATCGATGATCGCATGGGCCGCTTCCGGCACCACATTGGAAACGGTACCGCCGTTGATTTTACCGACGGACAGCGTCGTCCCGCTATCGTAGTTCGTCCAGGATTGAATGCGGACGATTTGATGGGCAATCTCTTCGATCGCATTGACACCTTTCGCATGGTCGTTACCGGCATGGGCAGCCTTACCTTTGGCATGCAGCGTGAATTCGCCGCCGCCTTTTCGGCTTGTCTTGATCAGTCCGTTGCCAAACGATGGCTCGATCACCAGTGCAGCGGCGCTTTTCCGTGCCTCGGCGCGAATCAGCTGCTCAGAGGAAGGGCTTCCAACCTCTTCATCGGTGTTCCAGAAGAAGACCAGTTTTTTGGTCAAGGGGAGACCGCTGTCAATAATCGCCTTTAAGGCAAAGTAGCAAAAGATGATGCCTGCTTTCATGTCGTAGGTGCCGGGGCCATAGACGCGCCCATCCTCGATGCGCCAAGGCTCGGTAGCCAAGGTGCCAATCTCCTTAACCGTGTCGAAATGGCCGAGGATCAAGAGCTGCTCCTCGCCCTCCCCGTATTCGACACGCAGCTGGTCGCCGAACTGCTGTTGTTCGATCCGCTCCACTCTGCAGCCAAGCTTGCGGAAGCGCTCCGCGATCACGCCGCCGAGCGAATCGACTGCCTGCTTGTCATGGGTAGGGGTCTCGATTTCCACATACTCGCGCAGTTCCTTGAGAATGTCGTCTAGCTGTGCTTGAAAGTAAGGAATCCATGTTGTCGACAATGGTGTACCTCCGTTCTTGGTAAATGTTCTCTCCGATTGTACTATAGTTTGCGTCGTAGGTGGTACCGTTGCTTTCCCACTCAATGCGCTCCAAAAGCGCATTGGAGCGGTTCTTTTGACAGAATTCTAATCGTAAAATTCTGCAAATGCTCGTACAATGAGAAGGTATCGCTTCGCTCTTTGAACCACAAAACCGAACTAGGTGAATAATTATGCAAATCGTTCATTTTGCCAAAAGCAAGCGGTTCTTTGACCGGAAATGCACATTTATCAAGGGGGGAGCGTGCCTTGTAGAAAAAGGAATAAAAAAAATTTTGTTATATGGTATTAAATAAGTTGAATTTTTATTGAAATGTATCTACAATAGTCAGTGGACTTACACGATTATGTGTACAACATTTTTTACAGGGGGTTAGTAGAGATGAAAAAAATGAACTCGCTTCTCACATTGGCGCTTGCTTCTGCGCTTTCGATAACGGTTTTGGCTGGATGTGGTACCGGAGCACAGCAAGGCGGCGATAACAAGCAAGCAGCTTCCGGCACAGATTCCGCAGCAGGAGGCGCTAAGCCGAAAATGGTGATGGCGACATCCGCCGACTATCCGCCATACGAGTTCCATGATACGTCCAGCGGGAAAGATGAAATCGTCGGTTTCGACATCGACATCGCTAACTATCTCGCAAAAGAAATTGGCTTTGACCTTGAAGTAAAAGACATGGATTTCAACGGTTTGCTGCCTGCCCTACAGTCGAAGCGCGTTGATTTCGTTATGGCCGGCATGACACCGAAGCCGGAACGTCTGGAAAACGCGGATTTCTCGGATATGTACTATGACGCGAAAAACACGATTGTTTCCAAAAAAGGCAGCAACTTGACCAAAACCGAAGATCTGGCCGGCAAAAAAGTAGGCGTGCAGCTTGGCTCGATCCAAGAGGGCGAAGCGCAGGAGCTGGCGAAAAACATCCAAGGACTGGAAATCAAATCGCTTAACAAAATTCCGGAAATCGTCCAAGAGCTGAAATCGAACCGTATCGACGCGGCGATCATCGAGGACACCGTAGCGAAAGGCTATACGGAGTCGAACCAAGATCTTGAGTTCAACGTAATTGCACAAAGCACACCAGCAGGTTCTGCAGTCGCTTTCCCGAAAGGCTCTGAAAATGTCACGAAGTTCAATGCCGCGATCAAAAAGCTGAAAGACTCTGGCGAGCTGGACAAACTGATCAAAAAATGGTTTGAAAAATAAACCGATACTTCTTTAGGAGGTGTGGATAGCGCGTGGTTCTCGATTTCTCCAAAATCGCCGATAAGATTCCCTATATTCTCGGCGGCATTATCGACACCTTGCAGTTTACGTTACTGTCAGCTGTAGTCGGGATTATTCTCGGAACGATTTTAGCCTTGATTAAAATTTCCAACAATCGTCCGCTGAAGTGGCTAGCAATCTTCTATACATCCATTTTTCGCGGCACGCCGTTGATCTTGCAATTGACGCTCATCTACTTTTCCGTTCCTCAGCTGTTTAATTATCCAATCACCCCTTTGATGGCAGGGGTGATCGCGTTCGGACTCAATTCAGCAGCGTATACGTCCGAAACGATTCGCGCCGGGATATTGGCTGTAGACCGTGGACAGCGTGAAGCAGCGCTGTCCCTCGGGATTCCTTATCGCAAAATGATGGTTGATATCATTTTCCCGCAGGCATTGAAAAACATCATGCCAGCAATGGTGAATGAAGGAATTAACTTGCTGAAAGACTCCGCATTAGTTTCTGTCATTGGTGTTACAGAGGTACTGAGACGGGCAGGTATAGTAGCAGCCGAAAAATTTCTCTATTTCGAACCACTTCTGCTTGCGGGTGCAATTTATTATGTCATGGTCATGACGCTGACCTGGGCAGCTCGCAATTTTGAGAGGAGGTTGAGACGCAGTGATTAAAGTGGAGAATTTGTCCAAATCATTCGGCAAGCTCGACGTACTGCACAACATCTCGACGACGATTGAAAAAGGTGATGTGGTCGCGATCATCGGGCCGTCCGGCTCCGGGAAGTCTACTTTTTTGCGCTGCATGAATCTGTTGGAGACGCCGACACAAGGGCGGATTTGGATCGATGGCGAAGAGATCACGTCCAAGAAGACGGATATTATGAAAGTGCGGCAAAAGATCGGGATGGTATTCCAGCACTTTCATCTGTTCCCGCATAAAACGGTGCTGCAAAACCTGACCTATGCGCCGGTTCAAGTGAAAAACGTGTCCAAGGAGCAAGCGGAGCAAAAAGCCCGCGAGCTGCTGACCCGCGTGGGGCTGCTGGACAAGGCTGACGTGTATCCGTCCCGCTTGTCCGGTGGACAGAAGCAGCGCGTGGCGATCGCCCGCTCCTTGGCGATGGAGCCGGAGATCATGCTGTTTGACGAGCCGACATCCGCGCTTGACCCGGAGATGGTCAAAGAGGTGCTGGAGGTCATGAAGTCGCTTGCCGAAACGGGTATGACGATGGCGATCGTGACACATGAAATGAATTTCGCCCGTGAAGTGGCCGATCGCATCTGTTTCTTGGATGGCGGTCGGCTGGTGGAAGACGAGGCGCCTGAGACGTTTTTCACGGCACCAAAAAGCGAACGGGCGAAGCAATTTTTGGAGAAGATGCTGTAATTCGAAATGAATAGGGTTCGAAGAAGAATGTTCCTTTCAAAAAAGAAGGAGAACATTCTTTTTTTATGCTCAACGAAACGGACCAATTGAGGAAAAAGCGCGCCACATCAGCGTTTTTTGATTTTTTAAAGAAGAATTTTATCCTTCTAAATTTATTTTATTGAGGATATCTTTTTATTTTCTGAATTTTCGTATTGAAATTAGTAGAAGACTGGGATTATAATGCAACTAGAGTTTGAACTTCATTTAACTTTTCGATTTAAAGTGTAAACTTCAATATGAAAAATGATTGCGGAAAAAGGGAGGATGATCCGGCAATGAGAATCGTGATTGCGGAAGTGATGCACGAAACGAACACGTTTTCGAATGTTCCGACGACACGTGAGCTTTTTGAGCTGTGGGAATGGGCGAGAGGGGATGCAACCATTGCGAATCACAGAGGGGTGCGGGATTTTCTCGGCGGTATGATCGACGCGGCGGACCAGCGCGGGATCGAGGTGGTTGGCGCGTTTTCGACCGGAGCGTACCCAGCTGGAACAATTACAAAGGAGACGTATGATGCGCTGCAGGATGAGCTTCTCTCGGGAATCGCGGCTGCAGGCAAAGTCGATGCGATCTGCCTGGCGCTGCACGGTGCGGGTGTCGCGGAAGGCATCGATGATTTGGAAGGAACGTTGCTCAAGGCAGTGCGTGAGCAAGTTGGGTATGAGCTACCGCTGATCGTAACACTTGATTTACATGGCAACATTACAGATGTGATGGTCCAGGAAGCTGATATTTTGCTCGGCGTTCACTTATATCCGCACACGGACTGCTATGAACGGGGACTGGAAGCAGTCGAGTTGGCGGAGCGGATGGTAAAAGGGACATTGGTGCCGCGCATGCATCGGGCGACACTGCCGCTGATCGTTCCTACTTCTACAACGAACCTGTCTCCGGCTAAAGACATCAATGAGGCATGCTACAAATGGGAACAAGAGCCAGGCATGGTGGATTGCGCGTTTTTCCACGGTTTTCCATACACCGATATTCCTGAACTGGGCGTTACGGTAATCGCGGTTGCAAATGACGACGCAGAACTGGCGAAGCGTGCGGCTGAAAGCGTAGCCGACCTGATCTGGGCGAAGCGCGAAGAGTTTGCACCTGACGTATTGTCGCCAAAAGAAGGGCTGGCTTTAGCAAAAGAGGCCACGACGTTCCCGGTCGTCATAAACGAAACGTCCGACAACCCGGGGGGCGGAACGCCTGGAGATGGAACGTATCTCTTGCGTGCCATGCTAGAAGCCGACTTGCAAGACGCGTGCTTTGGATTCATCTACGATCCGGAAGTTGCCGCGCTCGCTCATGAAAAAGGAGTTGGCTCCACAATCGAGGTGCAGCTAGGTGGAAAGACGGATCAGCTGCATGGTGAACCGATCGCGCTGACCGCTTATGTGAAAGCGCTAACAGACGGCAAGTTTATCACCTCATCGCCGATGGGCAAAGGCTCGCCCGTCAATTTGGGCAAATCGGTTCGCTTGCAAGCGAATGGCGTCGATATTCTCGTCTGCTCGGTCAAAACGCAGGTTCTCGATGAGCAGGTCTTCCTGCTGCACGGCATCGATGTTACCGCCTATAAAATCGTCGCGCTCAAATCGAGCCAGCATTTCCGTGCCAGCTTTGAACCGATCAGCGCACAGATCATTACGGTCGATTCGCCGGGACTCACGACTCTGCTATTCTCGGCGTTTGACTACAAGCGGTTGAATCGCCCCAAATACCCGCTCGATCCTGTAACGGAACGCTAGCAAACAGTCGGACCATTTCATTTTTCTAGGACAGGTGAATTCAACATGGAGAGTGTACATGAACGCATTCGCAAATCGTTTGAACAATTGACAACGCAGCAAAAATCAGTAGCGAAATATATACTCGACGAGCCGAATCAAGTCGCTCTCCTACCCGCAAAAGTAATCGGGGCCAACACGGGGACTAGCGAAACAACCGTGATCCGCCTCTGCTATTCGCTCGGCTATTCTGGCTTCAGCGAATTGCAAAATGAGATCCGGCAATCGCTCCTGTTTCCGGTCATTCAAGAGAATGTGGTGCAAACGTTCCATGACGCGACCTACGACTACAGCGACAGCGATGACGTCATCTCGTTTACCATGGAGCAAGATATGGCGTTTATCCAAAAAACGATGAACGGGCTCGATCGGCGGCTGTTCGATCAAGCCGTACAAGCAATCGTCAAAGCGAAAAAGATCGTGGTGGCGGGCGGCCGCACAAGCTATGCGTCCGCGTACTGGCTCTCCTTTGCACTGAATATCGTCAAAGGAGACACCCATTTGTACCGCGGACAGGTGGATGATGCCAACTATCTGATTTCAGAAGCGAATGAAGACTGGCTGATGATTGCGCTCGTTTTCCCGCGCTACTTGCAGGATACGGTGCAGTTCGCCAAAGCGGCGAAGGAAAAAGGGGTGACCATCGTGGCGATCACCGACCACGAGCTGTCGCCACTCGGGCCGTTTGCAGATGTCCTACTGAAAGTTACCACACCGTCGCCCACGACTTTAAAGGGCATGTCAACGATTTTCACCTTGCTAAACGCATTGGTTAGCGGCGTGACTCAGGTCGATCGGGAACGAGCGCAAAAGCGGATCAAGATGTATGACAAGACGAGCGAGCAGTTTTATCCTTTCGTCCAGCGAAACGAGTGAGACGCACAGAGATAAATGGTTATCCAGTATTCGCATAACCGAAGCTACGATCGAAACGATTGGCGTAGCCAGGTTTTCTAAACACAAAGGGGGTATTCTTCATGGCAAAGCATACGCGGCGCATCGGCAGTCTGGCAACGATCGGGCTTAGCGTCACACTGCTTCTCGCAGCATGTTCGGGCACTACCGGCACCAAACCATCGGGGACGGAACCGTCCGCCTCGCCAGGAAAGGCAGAAGCGACAACTGGCGGCACGCTGGTCATCGCCGCTCCCGTCGAGCCAGACACATTGGACCCGCAAATAACAACGTGGCTGGACAATACCAACAATCAGCCGTATGATTCGCTTTTGAGCCGCGATATGCAAGGTAAGTTGGTTCCGCATTTGGCTGAATCTTGGCAAGTGTCTGACGATGGTAAGGTGTGGACGCTGGTGCTCCGCAAAGATGTCAAATTCCAATCGTCGGGTGCACCGATGACAGCCGAATCGGTCAAAGCATCCATCGAGCGATTCGTTAGCATTTCCCCCAGCAAAGATTTGGCAGGACCGATCGACAAGATTGAGGCGCCTGATGCGAACACAGTCAAAATATACTTCAAGGAACCGTTCGCCCCATTCGCAAACATGCTGGTCTCATCGTTCTTAACACCGTTGGATCCGGAGCGTCTGAAAGAAAAAGGCGACAAGTTCGGGGAGGCTCCGCTCGCAACAGGGCCGTTCATGAATCCGGAAGTGAAACGCGGCGCATCCGTCTCGTATGTGAAAAATCCGGATTACAACTGGGGACCGCTCTATGCCGACAACAAAGGCGCACCGTACGTCGACAAAATCGTCTTCCGTTTCTTAAAAGATGACGACACGCGCATCCTCGAGTTCAAGAAAGGCACGATCAACATCTTGCAAGAAGTGCCAAGCACGTACGTGAAAGAATTGGAAGCCATCCCAGGAACCAAAATCGAAAAGAGCCTGGAGCAAGGCATGAGGTACCTCGGCTTCAACAACCAAAAAGAAATTTTCAAAGACGTGCGCATCAAGCAGGCAATCGCTATGGCTGTTGATCGCGATCCGATCGTACAGGTTGCTTTGGCTGGGTTCGCAAAACCGAATTTCGGCCCGCTGCCGCCGACCATTCCTGGCTACAGCGAGAAGATCGAGAACATGGCGAAAGAGATGTATGCACATAACGTGGACAAAGCGAAGCAGCTTCTTGCAGAAGCGGGATACACCGACAGCAACGGCGACGGCATCGTTGAGAAGGACGGCAAGCCGCTCTCGCTCGAACTGCTCCTGCCGGCAGACCCTGCCTTGCAGCGTGTTGCGCAAATTTTGCAAGCACAGCTCAAAGAAATTGGCGTCGACATTAAAATTGCCGTGCATGATATAGCCACGGTGCGAGATCGCACGACAAAAGGCAACCACGAGCTTTTCCTGCTATTTTTCGGGCTGAACGATCCGGACATCCTCTACCTTCTGATGCAGACTGACAACTCGAGGCGCGTGCATTATTCCAATCCAAAAGTCGATGAGCTTCTCGTCAAAGGGCGTACGGTGATGAAAGAAGACGAACGGATGAAAGTGTATGAGGAAGCCGAGGAGCTGTTGGTCAAAGATCCGCCATGGGTACCGCTGTATGTGAATGAAACAGTGACTGCTACGCGCAATATCGAGGGCTACAAGCTCAATCCGTTCACTGGCGACATTCCGCTCGCAGACATTAAAATCACGAAATAACAAAAGGGGGATGGGGCGTTTTGCAACGATACCTTTTCCGAAGATTGCTGTCGCTCTTGGGGACGCTACTCGGCGTCACCATCCTCATCTTTCTGCTGGTACATCTGATTCCGGGGGACCCCGTGCAGTATCTGCTCGGGGAGTTTCCCACCGCCGAAGCGATTGCCGCACTGAACGCGCAGCTTGGCCTGGATAAACCGTGGTATGTGCAATATTTCAGCTTTTTGGGCCGGCTTGTGCAGGGAGATCTCGGGACATCGTACATCACTGGGTATACGGTTTGGCAGGAGATCGTGGATCGCTTTCCAGTCACGCTTCAGCTGGCGTTGTACAGCATGATCCTCTCGACGGTGATCGGGGTCATCGTCGGTGTATTTGCAGCCGTGAAGCAAAATACGTGGATGGACCGGGTAGTCGTGTTTTTCTCCTTGATCGGGATATCGGCGCCTGGGTTTTGGATCGCGCTGTTTCTCATCTGGATTTTTGCTTACATGCTGCCGATCTTTCCGATTTCCGGCTACGACGGATTTTTCTCGCTAATCCTGCCATCTGTCACGCTCGCTTTGGGTGAAGCGGGGATGATCGCCAGAATGACGCGTTCCAGCATGCTTGATATCATCAAACAGGATTACATGCGTACCGCACATGCGAAAGGGGCTCCACAGCGTTCGGTTGTCCTGCTGCACGGGCTGCAAAATGCGATGATCCCGGTCATCACACTGATCGGGCTGGAGTTCGGGGCGCTGCTTGCCGGCGCGGTCGTGACGGAGACGATTTTTTCCTTGCAAGGGTTGGGCAGCCTTGCCATTGAGGCGATCGGGAAGCGCGATCTGCCGACAATCCAAGGATTGGTCTTTTTCATCGCGTTCCTGTTTGCCATCACCAACCTGATTGTCGACTTGCTGTACAGTTTGTTCGATCCACGGATCAAATACGAGTAGGAAGGAGCGAGAGAACGTGAGTGGAAACGTAAGCCGACTGGAAGCGGAACATGAAACGCATCCTCCCATCCGCGCCGTAGAATCGCCGGTGACCCCGTCGCCTCCCTACTGGTTGCAAGTCGCAAAGCGGTTGGTTCGCAACAAGACGGCGATGGGCGGCGCCATCATCTTGCTGATTTTCACGATCGGATGTGTCTGTGCGCCGCTTTTGGCCCCTTTTCCGATCGATCAGATGAATTTTCAGGATCGCATGGTAGGACCGGGGGCAAAGCATTTGCTTGGGACCGATGATTTTGGCCGCGATATTTTTTCGCGTCTGCTGTATGGCGGTCGCATTTCGCTGCTGACCGGACTGATCACCGTGACCATCGCAACGGCGATCGGTGTCACGCTGGGGGTCATCGCAGGCTATTATCGCCGCTTGGACATTTACATCATGCAGGTAATGGACATCTTGCTGGCGCTTCCGGCCTTGCTTTTGGCGATTGCCATCATTGCCGTACTGGGACCAGGCTTGACTAACGCGATGATCGCGATCGTGATCGCCGTGATTCCGTCCTATGTTAGGGTGACGCGCGCTTCCGTCTTATCGATCCGCGAAAAAGAATATGTAGAGGCGGTGCGGGCACTCGGCATCCGCGATGCGGTCGTATTGGGGAAGCATATTTTACCGAACATTTTGTCGCCGATCATCGTACTGATGACCTTGCAGTTTGGCAGCAGCATTTTGGCGGCAGCGGCGCTCAGCTTTCTCGGACTCGGGGCGCAGCCGCCGGCGCCGGAATGGGGTGCCATGGTGTTTGTCGGCAAGGCGTTCCTTGGGCAAGCGTGGTGGATGTCGATCTTCCCTGGCATGGCGATCATGCTGGTCGTGCTGGGCTTTAACCTGCTAGGAGACGGCCTGCGGGATGCTTTGGATCCAAAATAATGACAGTCGGAAGGAAGTGGGTTGCAGATGAGTTTGCAGGAAAAGCTGGAGGCTGTGTTGTCCGAATCTTCCGCGGTTTTCGGCGTTACGGTTAAGCATATTGGCACGCAAGAAGAAGCACGCATTAACGCGGACCGCTATTTTCAGATGGCAAGCACGTTCAAGGTGCCGATTTTGGCAGCACTGTTTCGCGATGTCGAGGCGGGCAGGCTCCGGTTGGAGGATCGGATTCGCTTGACCGAGGATGATTTGGTCGCCGGCTCAGGGGTGCTCAAAGAGTTCCTCCCGGGTGTGGAAGTAGCGATTCGCGATTTGGCGATGCTGATGATCATCGTCAGCGACAATGTGGGGACGGACAAAGTGGTGGAGCTGGTCGGCAAAGAGCGGGTGGAGGCATTCATGCGGGAGCTGGGTCTGAACGGTATATCCGTCAAATTCGACTGCTGGGAGCTCTTGAGCATCGGCGCTGGTTTGGCCGGTGAGAAAAAAGGCAAAGCCGGCGTCGATAGGCTTAACAAGCAGTTCGCCGAAACCGGTTTCGATCCGGACAATTTCATTTTTCAGCCGAGTCCGGAAAACAATGTGGCGACGCCATCTGACATGGGCAGGCTGCTTGAGCTGATCGCGACGGGACAGCTCGTTTCGCAGGAGGCGTGCGACGGTATCCTCGACATCATGAAAAGACAGCAGCTGCGCAATCGCATTCCGTATTCGCTTCCGGACAAAACCGTGATCGCCTGCAAGTCCGGGACGATCGGCAGCGTGGTGAACGATGTGGGTATCGTCTATCTTCCCGAGGACAAGGGCGCTTTCACCATCGCAGCGATGTCACAGGGCAACGGTACGATGAAAGAAGGGGAGCAGCTGATTGCTCGGTTGGCCCTGACGGCCTACGAGCATTTTATGAGCCAGTAATGCGAGCGTAAGGATGGAGGGTCGACATGATGAAGGAGAAAGAGACGGTATTGGACATCGATCGGCTGTCCATGATTCTCAAAACGGGGCGTGGCGCGTTTACGGCCGTGAATCAGGTCAGCTTTCAGATCAAAGCAGGGGAAACCGTCGCACTCGTCGGTGAATCGGGCAGCGGCAAAAGCGTCACGTCCCTGTCGATCATGGGGCTCATCTCCAAAAAAATCGGCACGCTTGAAGGCAGCATCCGTTTCAAAGGGAGTGTGCTCAACCAACTGGCGGAGCGTGAGATGCGACAGATTCGCGGACGGGACATCTCGATGATTTTTCAAGAACCGATGACATCGCTGAATCCGGTGCACAGCATCGGGCGGCAGATCGATGAGGTGTTCCGGCTGCATGCCGACTATTCCAAGCAGGAGCGGCGGGCAAAAACGATCGAGATGCTGCGAAAAGTGGGCATTCCGCGCCCCGAGGCCATTGTTAACGAATATCCTCACCAGCTGTCGGGGGGAATGAAGCAGCGGGTGATGATTGCGATGGCGATGGCGTGCGAGCCGGATTTGCTGATCGCCGATGAGCCGACCACGGCGTTGGACGTGACAATCCAAGCGCAAATTCTCGATCTGATGAACGAGCTGAAGCAGACGGCGCACACCGCCATCCTGCTGATTACCCATGATTTGGGTGTGGTTGCAGAGATGGCCGATCGCGTGATGGTCATGTATTACGGCGAGATTGTGGAAGAGGCGGATGTTCAAACGATTTTTGCGAATCCGAAGCATCCGTACACCGTTGGGCTGCTCCAGTCGATCCCGAGCCTAGAGACGGAGCACAGCAGGCTGACGCCGATTGAGGGGAATGTACCGGTACTGGGCGAAATCTCGGGCGGCTGCCCGTTCCGCTCCCGCTGCAAACACGTCACGGAACAGTGCGTGCAGGAAAAGCCGCCGGTGATCCGGATGGGCAAGCATGCGGTCCGTTGCTGGATGTATGTCGATAAGGAGGTGGCGATATGAGCGAAAATCTGCTCGTGGTCGATAACCTTAAAACATACTTTCCGCTAAAAAAAGGATTTTTCGGACAGCCGTCCGGCCACGTCAAGGCGGTGGACGGCGTTTCATTTCGGTTGAAGCAGGGAGAGACGCTTGGCATCGTCGGCGAAAGCGGCTGCGGCAAGTCGACAACAGGGCGGAGCATTTTGCGGCTTGTTGAGCCGAGCGATGGCTCAGTGCGATTTGGCGGTGAAGAGCTGATCGACATGCCGCAGGCGAGGTTGCGCGAGATGCGCAGCCAGATGCAGATCATTTTTCAAGATCCGTATGCCTCGTTGAACCCGCGGCTGACGGTTTCCTCCATTTTGGCAGAAGCGCTGCGCGTTGGCGAACCACAAAGCGATGTACGACACTTGCGGCAGATGGTCATGGAGCTACTTGCGATGGTCGGGTTGAATCCGTCACATGCCGACCGCTATCCGCACGAGTTCAGCGGAGGTCAGCGGCAGCGTATCGGAATCGCCCGCGCGATCGCGGTAAAGCCCAAGCTGATCGTGGCCGATGAGCCGGTGTCGGCACTGGACGTCTCGATCCAGGCGCAGATTTTGAACTTGCTGCAAGACTTACAGGAAGAGCTGGGTCTCACCTACTTGTTTATCTCGCATGACCTCGGGGTAATCCGTCATATCAGCGATCGTATTGCCGTTATGTACTTGGGCCGGATCGTGGAGATCACCGACAAGAAGCGGCTGTTCGCGGAACCGTTACACCCGTACACGCAGGCGCTGATGTCAGCGGTGCCGGTGCCGAATCCCAATCAGAAAAAAGAGCGGATCGTGCTGGGGGGAGATGTGCCGAGCCCAGCCAATCCGCCGACAGGCTGCGCCTTCCACCCCCGCTGCCGCCACGCGATGGATATTTGCAGACGCGTCCGGCCGGTTGAAATGGCGGTGGCGCATGATCATATGGTGGCTTGCCATCTTTATGGGGCCGATGAAAGGAGCGAATGATGATGAAGATCGAACGAATCGAATGGAAACGATTGCACTTACCGCTCAAGGACCCGTTTGAAGCGAGCTTCGGACGTTTGGCCAAACGCGATTTTTTGTTAATCAGCGTGCACAGCGAGGGAGAGACAGGGTATGCCGAAAGCGTAGCAATGCCGTTCCCTTACTATAATGAAGAGACGACGGATACGATTCTCTACATGCTGGATGCGATCATGATCCCCATGCTCCTGAAGAGTCCGATCGAACGCCCGGAAGATGTGGATCGTCTGTTTTCGTCGATCCGGCGTAACAATATGGCGAAGGCGGCTTTGGAAGGGGCCGTTTGGGATTTGTACGCCAAGCAGCAAGGTTTGTCGCTTGCACATGCGCTGGGCGGAAAGCGCAAGGAAATCGATGTCGGCGTAAGCGTCGGGATTGAGCCATCCGTCGAGGACGTGGTCCGTAAGGTGGAAGGATTCGTCGCGGATGGTTACAAGAAGATCAAAGTCAAAATCAAGCCTGGTTTTGACATCACGCTGATCGAAGCGCTGCGCAAACGGTTTGGCGATTCCTTGCCGCTGATGGCGGACGCCAACTCCGCCTATACGCTCGACCAGCTCGACCTGATCAAGGAGCTTGACCACTATAACCTGATCATGATCGAGCAGCCGCTTGCCCATGATGACATCGTGGACCATGCGCGTCTGCAGCACCAACTGAACACGCCGATCTGCCTCGATGAGAGCATCCATACGGCAGAGGATGCGCGACGTGCGATTGAGCTTGGCAGCTGCAAAATCATTAATATCAAGATAGGCCGCGTCGGCGGACTGACGGAAGCGAAGAAAATCCACGACTTTTGCCAGGCGAACGATGTTCCCGTCTGGTGCGGCGGGATGCTGGAGAGCGGTGTGGGTCGGGCGCACAACATCGCGATCACCTCATTGCCTAATTTCACGATCCCTGGCGACACCTCCGCCTCTAGCCGTTATTGGGCACAGGATATTGTCGTACCGGAAGTGGATTTCCTGAGGCCCGGGATTTTGGCGGTGCCGGACGGACCGGGGATCGGCTATGCGATCAACTGGTCTGCGGTGGAAGCGTTGAAAGTGCAAGAAAAAAGCTATTCGCACACGAATGTGACGATATGAGCCCGAGGTGAGCTACACATGCAGTCAGAATTGGAATACCGCGTGATTACGGACGCAGTGCAGATGGAGGAAGTCGAGATGCTGCAGCTTGCGGTATGGGGGGACAAAAACATCACGCCCACGCCACAGCTGATGGCCGCCATTCATAATGGAGGCGTGGTGATCTCTGCCTACCACGATGGGAAAGCGGTCGGCTTTTGCTACGGCTTTGCCGGTTTCAAAGCGGGGAAGGCGCATCTTTGCTCCCATATGCTAGGGATATTGCCAGAGTACCGAGACTGGGGCATCGGCAAACAGCTCAAGCTGCGCCAGCGCGATTGGGCGATCGCCTATGGCTATGAGAAGATGACATGGACCTATGATCCGCTGGAGGCGCGCAATGCGTACCTCAACCTGTGCAAGCTGGGCGGCATCGTCAAGACGTACATGGAATCGTATTACGGGGAAATGAAAGACGGCATCAACAAAGGTCTGCCAACGGACCGTTTTTTGTTGGAGTGGCATTTACAGGGGGAGCGGGTAATTCGCGGGTTGGAAGGCGTCTCACTCGTCGAAAGTAAATGGAAAGACTATCCATGGGTATTGGATTGGCAAGAAACGAATGGGTACCCGCATCCACTCGTCCGCGACTGTGTGGGAGAGAATGAAGGAATGCTGCTCGCGGTCCCTGCAGACATCCATTCACTGAAAAAGGAACAGCTGGAAGTAGCGGCCCAGTGGCGTATGGCTCTTCGCCGGATGTGCCAGGACGCTTTTGCACAAGGCTACGTTGCTGTCGGTCTGCTTAAAACGGAAGGGCCTGCGCATGCCTATGTGCTGGAACGAATAAATGAAGAGGGGGACGTGTAAGATGGAGCATTTGGAAGCATATGCTGCAAAATTGATGGAGCAAGCCAAGCTGCCGGGAGCGTTTATCGGTTTTGCCAAAGACGGAGAGACCGTGTTTGCTAAAGGGCTTGGTTTTGGCGATGTAGAGTCGCAGACGGAGATTACGCTCGATACGGTGTTTGGAATCGGTTCGATAACCAAATCGTTCACGTGCGTCGCGATCATGCTGCTGCAGGAAGCGGGGAAGCTTTCGGTTACAGATCCGGTTTCCGATTATTTGCCTGAGTTTCGGACCGCGGATGAAGCGTTGACCCGCAGGATTACCATCGGCAACCTGATGTCGCATACAGCCGGCCTGCCATCGCTACCGTCCCTCTACTATGCGATGCGACGCAGCATGGAAATCGACCCTGCGGTGAAAGAAATGCCGTCCAGCATTGACTTGACCGCGCATGAGCCGATCGATACGTATGGGGAGCTGATGGATTTCATCGCAAGCCTTGATGTCAAATTGCTGGGTGAGCCAGGGACCGAGTTCAGTTACAGCAATGACGGGTATGCGCTCCTCGGCGCGATTATCGAACGTGTGAGTGGGCAATCGTATGAAAGCTATGTGAAAGAGCATCTGCTCGATCCGGCGGGAATGACCAACACGGTGTTTTTGATCGAGGATCTGGAAAATCAACCGAACATCGCCACGCTCTATACAAGCAAAAAAGGAGAGAATGGCAAAGAAGTGTTCGCAGCACCGATCTGGTGGGATGCGCCCGCCATGCGTGCGGCAGGCTTTTTGAAATCGACGGGACGGGATATGCTCGCTTACGCCGAAATTTTTAGAACCGGCGGATTGGTGGGAGAAACCCGAATTCTTACAAAAGAAAGCGTCGAGCAGATGATCGGCAATTATGCCGGGCTGGAGCCAGGGCGTCACTACGGCTACGGGTTCATGGTAACGCCTGATTTCCGCGGCGGAACGCTGGTCGAGCATGGCGGCGCGATCAAGGGAGTCGCTGCTCAGATGTGCATCGTGCCTGAGCAAGGGATCACCTGCGTCGTCCTGACTAATCTCGACGGAGCGCCATCGACAGAGCTTTTGGGGGCGACCCTGAACACGGCGCAAGCGCTGCCGGTCGAGGAGCCGATCATGAGCTATGCCGAGTCGCCTGTCTCCGCTGATTCTTTGCAAGAATATGTCGGCCAGTTCGGTTCGGGAGAAGGGGAGAAGCTGGAGATTACGGCAGATGAGGCGGGGCTGTCGCTGACGGTGCTCGGAACGACATTCGCACTGAGGCCAGTGGGAACGGACAGTTTTGTGTTCCAGACGCCGACCGGTTTGGAAAAATGGATTCGCTTCAACCGCGATGGGGAAGGCAAGGTCAACCGAGTCGCCTTCCATTTCCGTCAGCTGCTCAAATTGACCGAGGAGGCGTGACATGGGAACGCATGTATGGGAAAAACCGTTTGAAGCTTATGCCCAAAAGCTGATCGACGAGGTGCAGGTACCGGGAGCGATCGTTGCTGTCGCAAAAGACGGAGAGCTCATCTACGAAAAATCGTTTGGATATCGTGATCGCGAAGAACAGGCGCCGATCGACCTTGATACGGTGTTCGGGATCGGCTCGATTACAAAATCGTATACATGTGTAGCGATCATGCAGCTCCAAGAAGCAGGTAAGCTCTCCATCCATGATCCGGTCGTGAAGTATTTGCCCGAATTCCGCACGCCAGACGAGTCGCATACAAAAGCAATCACGATCCAACACTTCATGACGCATACCCTTGGACTGCCACCGCTTTCGTCGCTGTTCCCCGGGATGCTTGAAAGCATGAAGGATGATCCGGCGGCGGAGGAGCTGCTGGCGCTACCCGAGCTGCAAGGGCTAGAACCGATTCATACGTATGAGCAGCTGATGGACTATATCGCCAAACAGCCCATCGAACTGCTCGGTGCGCCGGGTTCCGAGTTCAGCTACTCCAATGACGCCTATGCGTTATTGGGAGCGATCATCGAGCGCGCCAGCGGCCAGCCGTATGAAGACTATGTGAAGGAGCACATTTTGGAGCCGCTCGGACTGACGCGCAGCGTCTTTCACATCGAGGAGCTGGGTGACGATCTAAACCATTCCATGCTTTACTCCGCGGTTACGAAAGATGGAGTCAAAGAAGTGCTGCGCACCCCGATCTGGTGGGATGCACCGGCGATGCGTGCCGCAGGGTTTCTCAAAGCTTCCGCGCGGGATATGCTGCGCTATGCGGACGTGTATCGGACGGGCGGCAGTGCAAACGGCGTACGCATTTTGTCGGGAGCGAGCGTTGCCGAGATGGTCACGCCTATTGTCAAAGTGGATGCTCTGAAGGGCTACGGCTACGGACTCGGCATTCAGCCGTTCGGGGAGAACGCGACGCTAATCCAACACACCGGCGGTATTAAGGGTGTTACCGCGCACTTACTGATTGTGCCAGAAGCTGGCATCACGGGCATTCTTTTGACCAGCATATCTGATTCGCCAATCCAGGCTTTGACGCTTGGTCTGCTGAATAGCCTTCTTGGGCGCCCGCTTGAGACGCCGTACGCGACCGTTGATTCATACGAAGCTCCGCTTGACGTATTGCGGCAATCGGTCGGCACATTCAAATCAGGGGAAGGCGACCAAGTGACGGTCAAGTTTGACGAGGAAAACGAGCGGCTTGTGCTCGCCATGGGCGGCAAAGAGTTGCCGCTCCGACCGATCGGCGAGGACGCGTATTTGTTTACGGAGCGCAACGTGGATACGAGCGTACGCTTTGTGCGAAGCGCAGACGGAACGATCATCCGATTTGCACTAGGGTCGCGGCAGTTGCCGGTTGCCTGACCAAAAGGGACGGGAGGACTTTACACATGAAAGTATTCATTTCGCTTGATATGGAAGGGATCTCTGGACTTGCTGAATGGGAGGATGTCATACCGGGCCGCCGTCATTATGAGGCGGGCCGCCGCTTGTTGACGCAAGATGTGAACGCGGCAATCGAAGGGGCTTTGGAAGCTGGGGCGACCGAGATCATCGTCAACGAATCGCACGGTCCGATGAATAATCTGATTTTGGAAGAGCTGCACCCGCAGGCAGATGTCATCCGCGGCTTCTTCAAGCCACTTTGCATGATGCAAGGAATCGACTCGACTTGCGACGCCGCCTTTTTCATCGGTTATCACGGACGTGCTGGAACGGGCGAGGCCGTGATGAACCATACGCTTTCGGGTCTTGCCATTCATCGCCTGATCTTGAACGGCAAAGAAGTGGGCGAAGCTGGTCTGAATGCTGCGGTTGCTGGAGCCTTCGGCGTTCCGGTCGTGCTGGTCACCGGCGATACGCAGACAGCTGAGGAGGTGCAGGCAGACATTCCTGGTGTCTTTACCGTCGCTGTGAAAGCCGGAATCACCGGATTATCGTCACACGCCATGCATCCGGTACGTGCGCGGGCATTGATCCGTCAGCAGGCCAAAGAATCGCTGCTCAATCGGCATCTGGTTCAGCCGCTTGCGCAACAGGCGGACAATACGATCGAGGTGGAATTCACTAAGACACAGTTCGCCACTGCAGTCAGCTGGATGCCGGGCGTCGAGCTCGTAGACGGGCGGACGGTGCGTTTCCGTTCCGCCGACATTACAACCATGATGCCTGTCCTGCAAGCGATGCTGATGATCACAGGACAAGTGAACAAAATGATAACAGGGTGAGGGCTATGATCGACCAGTTGAAGCAATGGATAGAAGCGAATCGGGAAAAAATTGAAGCAACGTATCATGAGCTGCACGGGCTGGCCGAGGTCAGCTGGAAAGAGCACCGCTCGACGGCATACCTGTGCCGTGAGCTGGAAGCGATGGGCATCGCGTATGAGACATTCCCTGATATTACTGGCGTCATCGCGTATGTAGGGGAAGAGGAGGCAACGCCGGTCGTCGGCCTGCGCGCCGATATGGACGCGCTTTGGCAGTTGGTCGACGGGAATTGGCAGGCGAATCACTCATGCGGCCACGATGCGCATATGACCATGGCCTTGCATGCGCTGCGCTGTGTGAAAGAGCTCGGCTTCGAGCCGCAAGGGCGGCTCAAGGTTATCTTTCAGCCTGCCGAGGAGACGGGGGAAGGGGCGCGAACGCTCGTGCAGCACGGCGTGATCGATGACCTCGATCATTTGATCGGTATCCACGTGCGTCCTTACTTTGAGGTGCCGTCAGGCTCGGCTTCTCCAGCGATTCGCCACGGAGCCATCTCGCAGGTACGCGGCAAGCTGAAGGGGGAGCAGGCGCATGCCGCTCGTCCGAATCTCGGTACGAATGTAGTAGATGCACTCTCGCTCTTGATCACGGCCGTCAATGCGGTAAAAGTCGATCCGACAACCCCGATGTCGGCTAAGGTGACAATGGTGAAGGCAGGCGGCGACAATCTCAACATCATCCCGGATGAGGCGCAGTTTGGCCTCGATTTGCGCGCGCAAACCAATGAGGCGATGGAGTGGCTGCTCGCACGCGTCTTGCAGGCGATCGAGGTTGCTGCAACCGCCAACGGTGCTGTCGTCGAACTGGAGCCAGTCATGCAGCTTCACGCAGCTGTCCCCAATGGGGAAATGGAGCAGCTCGTAGCAAGTGCGATCGCAGAGACGCTCGGTGAGGAAAAACTTGCCCCTGCGCCAGTCACACCAGGCGGTGAGGATTTCCACTGCTATGCGGTCGAGAAACCGGGGCTTGCCACCACGATGATCGGGCTTGGCACCGGGCTTTCGCCAGGCTTGCACCATCCACAGATGCGCTTTGACCTTGGCACCCTCGCAAATGGCGTCGCCGTTATGGCAGCCTCCGCGATCAAGCTGTTGGGACATGCGCCTGAAAATAATTCATGATTGGAAACGAGCGGTAGGCAACAACTACCGCTCTTTCGCATAAAGTAGTCAGGTAAGAGCTTTTATTCCCGTTTTTTTTTGGACGCGTCGGCACTCCCAACACATGTTTACCCCTCTACGGAATATGATGTATTATCCAAGGCACGTAACTACCCATTCAGGGAGGTGTGGCATGGAATGGGCTTTCGCACATTTCGTTATCGCCAGGGGTTCGCCGCAAAACGCGTACTTGGGGTTGCTCTAGCAGTCGGGGGAATGACCATTCTGCTCGTCGCAACTCCTGCTTGGGTTATGTATGCCGGTCTCGGAGCATCACTCATGGGGGTTGGTTGGTTTTTGTTTGCCAAGTAATCAAGTAATCCGTCAAGGAGGGGTGAACATGCGGTTTTATACGATAAAGCTGCCCAAATTCATCGGCGGTATGGTGCGTGCGGTCATCGGGGCCTTCAACAAAAACAAATGACAGCATGCGGAGCGACCACTCCCCCGAATCGGGGGTGATGGTGCCAGCCGTCTCGCCCGAGCAATTAGCAGGATTGAATACGGGGAAAAAGAAAAAAAGCACCAGAGCAGGTGCTTTTTTGCGTTGCGTTTGTGAACAAACGACTATACGCGGGTTACAAGACCGGATTTCAGTGCACGAGTGCTGACATAAACGCGTTTTGGTTTACCGTCAACCAGGATGCGCACTTTTTGAACGTTAACACCCCAAGTGCGGCGAGTTGCGCGCATGGAGTGGGAGCGTGCGTTTCCAGCTTTCGCAGATTTACCTGTTACGAAACATTTGCGTGACATCTATTTCCACCTCCCTCAAGCAAGTGAAGCGAGAACGCCTAAGCCTACTCTTCATTATTACAAACACTCAGTTATAGTAGCATAGCGGAGTGTCAATTGCAATACTTGACAGTGATTTCGACAGAACAAGACAGCTTGGCTGAAAAAGCTTCATTTTCATCAGGGCGTATAGTAGAATTAGTGGATACGAATGTGATAATGACGGTTTTTGCCGTTTTCTAAAGGAGGATTTCCGACATGACAGTGGAATTGAGTACGCCTCTAGGAAAAATTGACGTAACGGAAGATGTGATCGCCCGGATTGCCGGCGGTGCAGCGATGGAAGTGTTCGGCTTGGTCGGAATGGCTTCGCGCAAAGCACTGAAGGATGGCATTGCGGAATTGCTCGGTTTGGAAACGTTGAGCAAGGGTGTCGTTGTATTCAACCAAAATGGCGAAGTCAGCCTGGATATGCATATCATCGTCAGCTATGGTACGAAAATATCAGAAGTGGCGGGAAACGTCCAGCGTCGCGTTCGTTACACGTTGGAGCAGATGGTTGGGATCGATGTCGCAGCCATCAATATTTACGTGCAGGGAGTACGTACCGATCGGGACACGTAAGGGAGGAACATAAGTGGTACATACGCAACTTGACGGAGATTTGTTTAGCCAGATGGTGTTCCTGGGCGCCGCCAAGCTACGCACAAATGTAAAAATGGTAGATGCCTTAAATGTGTTTCCGGTGCCGGATGGCGATACCGGGACTAATATGAATATGACGTTCACGACGGGCGTGGAGGAGCTGGCCAAACGGCAGTCCCCTCACCTAAGTGAGTCGGCGCAGACGCTGGCGAAGGGTCTGTTGATGGGCGCGCGCGGCAATTCCGGTGTGATTTTGTCCCAGCTGTTCCGCGGCTTCAGCAAGTCGGTGAGCGGCAAGTCCGAGATTACGGCGCACCAGTTCGCCGATGCGCTGAAAGCAGGTGTTGACACTGCGTACCAGGCTGTTATGCGTCCGGTGGAGGGCACGATTTTGACCGTCGCCCGCGAAGCGGCGGAGACAGCGGTACGGGCTGCCCGCGTTTCGGACAACCTGACGGCGGTCATGGAGAAAACACTGGAGCAAGCGAAACTAACATTATCGCGTACGCCAGAGTATCTTCCGGTTTTAAAAGAAGTCGGCGTCGTGGATTCCGGTGGCCAAGGCTTGGTCCTGATCTACGAAGGATTCGTGCAAGCGTTGCACGGCGAGGTTGTGGATGATGCAGACCATGGCCAGCAGGTAGCATCTGTCGCAGAACTGGAGCAGCTCGTCGCCGAGCAGCACAACGCACAGTTACATATGAAAACCGAGGATATTACGTTTGGCTACTGCACCGAGTTCATGATTCGACTTGCGGACAGCACGGAGGCAAACAAGAAAGCGTTTGCAGAGCAGTTGTTCCGCGCCCAGCTGGATCGCATGGGCGATTCGCTCTTGGTAGTCTCCGACGAAGAGGTGGTCAAAGTCCACATTCATGCGGAGCATCCCGGCGAGGTGCTGAATTATGCGCAGCAATACGGCAGCCTGCACAGGCTGAAGATCGAAAACATGCGGGAGCAGCATTCCAATATCGTGAAGGAAGAAGCGACGAAGCACGATTCTGCCGTTCCTGTTCCAGTTGCAGCAGAGGTGCATACGGCTGAGGTTGCCGCTCCGCAAGCGGAATCAAAGCGCTTGCCATACGGCATCATCGCGGTAGCGGCTGGCCCTGGCATTGCCGAGATTTTTAAAAGCCTTGGCGTTCATGCGGTAGTCGAAGGCGGACAGACGATGAACCCGAGCACAGAGGATTTCGTCAACGCCATGAACGGGCTTGATGCCGAACGAATCATCATTTTGCCGAACAACAGCAATATTGTCATGGCTGCTCAGCAATCGGCCGCACTGGTGGATGTACCGGTAGCCGTCATCCCGACCAAGAGCGTCCCGCAGGGGATGACCGCGCTTGTCTCATTCAATGGCGACGAATCGCTCGATACAAACCAAGAGGCGATGACGGCCGCGATTGCGCAGGTGAAAACCGGACTGGTGACGCATTCCGTCCGCGATACGAAGCTGGGCGATGTGGAAATCAAGGAAGGCGACTTCATCGGGATTGCCGATGGCACGATCGTCACCGCGCAGGCGGATATGATGGAAGCAGCCAAAGAGCTATTGCGCAACATGGTGGACGAGGACACGGGAATCGTATCCATATTGTTGGGTGAAGGAACGCAAGACGAGCAGGGCGAAGCGCTGGTCGCGCAATTGGCCGACGATCATCCGGATGTAGAGGCGGAGGTCGCCTACGGAGGACAGCCGCTCTATCCGTTCATTTTTGCGGTGGAATAAGGAAAGAGGAAGGTGCAGGATGCCACCGATTGTCATTGTAACCGACAGCGCAGCGGACATCGACGATGCGAAGCGCGCGGAGTGGGGAATTATCAACGTACCGTTGAAGGTGAATCTCGGTCAGGAAACCTATGCGGACTGGGTGACGATCAAGCCGACAGCGTTTTATCAAAAGCTGCGTGAGACGGGCGTGCTTGCGACAACCTCGCAGCCATCGCCGCTTGAGTTCGCGGAATGCTTTAAAAAAATTGTGGACGAGCATGGGCCGGACGTGCAGATCATTGCACTGATGCTGTCTGCCGCCCTGTCCGGTACGTATCAGTCCGCCTTGATCGGCAAATCGATGCTGGAGGAAGAGGTGGACATCACCATCATCGACTCCCGAAAAGCGTCGTATTTGTATGGCTATGCCGCTGTGCAGGCCGCCCGCGCGGCCAAAGAGGGCAAGACCAAGCAGCAGGTGCTTGATCTCATCGGACACATTTTAAATGACGTGCAGGTATTCTTTTTGGTCGACACGCTGACGTATTTGCAAAAAGGCGGGCGGATCGGCAAAGCGTCCGCATTGATCGGTTCGCTTTTGAATATCAAGCCGATCCTGTCTCTCGATTCGGTCGGCACGGTCTTTCCGGTGGACAAGGTTCGCGGTACGAAAAAAGCGATCGCGCGGATTGTCGAAGAACTGCAGGCGTATGCAAAAGGCGAGCCGGTCGTACTCGGTATCGTTCACGCCGATGCGGAAGCGGAAGCTGCTGAACTGCTAGAGAAGCTGAAGCAAGAATTCAAGGTGACAGATTCCTTTTTGGTGGAGCTTGGCGCGGTGATCGGTGCACACGCAGGTCCCGGAACATTAGGGTTCGTCATCTCAAAAGCATAGAACTGTGCGAGGCAAAGCCTCTTTTCTACCAATTGGGTGGAGAAGAGGTTTTTTTATTACACGCAGGCTGTAGTAGGGAAGACATAATGATGCCAATACTCAGCCATACTGATAAGGAGAAGACGTGCCACCTGCGGTTACATAAAAAGGTGAGACATTTCTAGTAATAAAAATATAAATATAGTTACTTGACAAAAGTAAGTAGTTTTCGTATGATACTTACATAATGTTAGTTCATTACAAAAAAACATCTTGGAGGTCAAACAAAATGGCAAACCTTGGACTTTTAATCATTCGTTTGGTTGTCGGTCTCATTTTCGCAGCACACGGCACACAGAAACTGTTCGGCTGGTTCGGCGGACACGGCTTGAAAGGAACTGGCGGCTGGCTGGAATCCATTGGTATCCGTCCTGGTGTACTGATGGCATTCCTCGCCGGAGCTGGTGAGCTTGTCGGCGGATTGCTGTTCGCGGCTGGCACATTCACATGGCTGGGGGCAGCTCTCATTGTCATTACAATGCTGGTGGCGATTTTCTCCGTCCATGGCAAAAACGGTTTCTGGGTTACATCCGGCGGGATTGAGTACAACGTCATTCTGATCGCGATCGCTGTCGGCATCGCGTTGGTCGGTCCTGGCGCTTACGTGCTGTTTTAAACGGAATCGAGAAAAAAACACAGATGCTGACTGCGCATCTGTGTTTTTTCATTTGGAGAGGCTCAGGTACGTTCTGGGCCATCGGCTTCGTTTTTTTTGCGCTCGCGTTCGATTTTTGCCGCCACGGTTGCTTTCGGGCTCCAGCAGTTGAATTGATAGGACGGCTGAGTTTGATAGCCGAGACGTTGACAGTGGTACGTCGTCTTTTTCGCGGCTTCCTTAATCACCTCGAAATGCTGGCAGGTAGCGCAACAGTGATAGCGCTGTGCGGCTTGCTCCATCGAAAGGCTCCTCTCTCACATGATCGATTGGATGTACTTAGCAGTATAGAGCCTTTGTGAGCAGGTGTCTGTAGGGGAACGTCGGTTGAGCCAAAATTTTTGCAGTAGGGAAAGCGCCTCATTCGAAAAATCCGCTTCCAATCGATGCCTGATGCGCTTAGACATGTAGCGCTTTCATCCCGACATGATATACTGTACTATGGGTTTGAAGTGTGTCGGGGGAGGAAAGCTCGCGTGAAATATAAAAGTGTATTTGACATTATCGGTCCGGTGATGGTGGGGCCGTCCAGTTCGCATACCGCCGGAGCAGCGAGAATCGGGCGGATTGCACGTGGCCTGTTTGGTCGCCAGCCGAAAAAGGTGGACGTTACCTTTTACGGCTCGTTTGCCAAAACGTATCAGGGTCACGGCTCTGATGTGGCGACGGTAGCAGGGATTCTCGATTTCGACACGTTTGATACGCGTTTAAAAGAATCGCTGCGCATCGCCAAGGAACAGGGCATCGACATTTCCCTGCACGTTTCCGAGGCGGTGACGGAGCATCCCAACACCTCCCGCATCCGGCTTGAAGACGAGCAGGGCGCGACAGAGGTGGTAGGGGTATCTATCGGTGGTGGAAAAATCGAGATCACCGAAATTGATGGGTTCGCGGTTCAGCTTGGCTTCAATACGCAGACGCTGATGGTATTGCATGAGGATCGCTTCGGGATGATCGCAGCTGTCGCCAAAATACTGAGCGAGCGCCAGATCAACATCGGTTCGATGGAGGTGTCACGGCATGCGCGGGGCTCCAAGGCGCTGATGGCGATCGAAGTCGATTCGGTGATTGCACCGGACATTTTGGAGCAAATGGAGCGCATCCCGTCGATCTACCGCGTCTCCTTGCTTTCACCTAGCTAATCGAGCACGTATTTCTTTTCGCACAAGGAGTTGGGGTTTGATGTTTCGCAATATAGCAGAATTGGTTGAAATGGCGCAGTCCCAAAACAAGCGGATTTCACAAGTGATGATCGAGGCGGAGATGCAAGTCTCCCAGCGCACGCGCGAGGCGATCATGGAAGATATGATTAAGAATCTGGATGTCATGGAGAGCGCCGTGCAGCGCGGGCTTCATGAGGATATCCGTTCGCACAGCGGCTTGACGGGCGGCGACGCCAAGAAGCTACAGAACTATATGAAAGAAAAGCCGTTCCTCTCCGGTCCGACATTGTTGAATGCGGTAAGCATGGCGATCGCGGTCAATGAAGTGAACGCAGCGATGGGGACGATCGTGGCGACACCGACGGCAGGGGCATGCGGGATCGTGCCGGGAACGCTTTTCGCGATTTCGGAAAAGCTGACGCCTACGCGTGAGCAAATGGTCGACTATTTGTTTACAGCAGGTGCGATCGGCTTTTGCATCGCCAACAATGCGTTCATTTCCGGCGCAGCGGGCGGCTGCCAGGCCGAGGTCGGTTCGGCTACGGCTATGGCTGCAGCGGCAATCGTGGAGATGGCCGGCGGCACGCCGGAGCAATCCGGGCAAGCGGTGGCAATCGCGCTGAAAAACATGTTGGGCTTGGTGTGTGACCCTGTCGCGGGCCTGGTTGAGGTGCCTTGTGTCAAACGCAATGCGATGGGTGCCGCGATCGCAACGGTAGCCGCAGACATGGCGCTGGCTGGCATCACAAGCGTGATCCCGCCCGATGAAGTGATCGAGGCAATGTATCGGATCGGCTGCACCATGCCGAATACGCTGAAGGAAACCGCGCAAGGAGGGCTGGCTGCTACCCAAACCGGCCGCCTGATCGAAGCGAAAGTTTTCGGCGTGCAAATCCCGAAATAAGCATGGCCGGACTCGATTCTGCGGTAATCGGGCTTCATGGGGTAGGTGAAGAGCGGGCGGCAGAGCTTAGTAGCATCGGAATCGTGACGGTTCGTGATCTGCTAGAGCATTTCCCGTCCCGCTATGAAGATTATCGCGTCAAAGATTTAACCGAAATTAAGGACCAAGAGAGGGTCACGCTGCAGGGGACGATCTACAGCGAGCCCTCTGTCCGTTTCTATGGCAAGAAAAAATCCCGCATCTCCGTCCGGCTCGTGATCGATCGGGTAGTCGTGACGGCGATCTGGTTTAACCAAAACTTTGTGAAAAAGCATTTGTCACCGGGCAAGGAAATTCTCGTGACCGGCAAATGGGATCGCAACAAGCTGCAAATCACGGTGAACGAGATGACCGAGGTGAATTCGGCACGCGTGCAGACGCGTGGCGAGCTGGCCCCCGTTTACCCGCTTGGCGGCGAGCTGACGCACACGCTTTTGCGCAAGCTGATCGAACAGGCGTTAAAAACGTATGGCAGCCAGATCGGCGAGGTGCTGCCAGCGGAATACATCGAACGCTACCGCCTGATGCCGCGCCAAAAGGCGATTGCCACCGTCCACTTCCCTGCGAATGTCGAGGAAGGGCGGATGGCCCGGCGCACGCTGATGTTCGAGGAATTGTTCCTGTTTCAGCTGAAAATGCAGGCGATGCGCCGGATTACGCGCAAGCAGACGGCCGGGATGGCGCAAAGCATCCCGATGGAAGAGGTGCGCCAGTTTGTCCGCTCGCTCGCGTTTCCGCTGACTGGTGCGCAAAAGCGCGTGGTCAAAGAAATGTTGGATGACATGCAGGCCGATTACGCAATGAACCGGCTGCTGCAAGGGGATGTCGGCTCGGGGAAAACGGTTGTGGCCGCGATCGCCCTTTACGCGTCTTTCCGAGCTGGGTACCAGGGCGCTTTGATGGTACCGACGGAAATACTCGCCGAACAGCATGTGCAATCGCTCACCGCGCTCTTGGAGCCGCACGGTATCAAAGTCGCGCTGCTCGCCGGTTCGCTTACGGCAAAGCGGCGGAGGGAAACGATCGCTGCGCTGCAGGAAGGGCAGATCGACGTGGTCGTCGGCACGCACGCGTTGATTCAGGAGGATGTCTTTTTCGAGCGCCTCGGCCTAGTCATTACGGACGAGCAGCACCGATTCGGGGTCGACCAGCGACGTGTGCTGCGCAACAAAGGCTTGTCTCCAGACGTGCTGTTCATGACGGCGACGCCGATCCCTCGAACACTCGCGATTACGGCTTTCGGCGATATGGACGTATCGACGATCGATGAGATGCCGGCAGGCCGCAAGCCGATTGAGACAGAATGGGTGAAGCACGATCAATTTCCGCTGATTTTGGAACGGGTTCGCGGCGAGCTGGCACGGGGCAGACAAGCCTATGTCATCTGCCCGTTGATCGAAGAGTCGGAAAAGCTGGACGTGCAAAACGCGATAGACTTGCATGCGCAATTGACCCACTGCTATCCGGAATTCCAGGTCGGCTTGATGCACGGCCGCCTACATGCCAAGGAAAAGGATGCGGTGATGCAGGCATTTGCCGCTAATGAGGTGCAGCTGTTGGTTTCGACCACGGTCGTTGAGGTCGGGGTGAACGTGCCGAATGCGACCTGCATGATCATATATGACGCTGAGCGCTTCGGCTTAGCCCAGCTGCATCAGCTGCGCGGACGGGTTGGACGTGGAGCGGAACAGTCATATTGCTTTTTGATCGCCGATCCTAAATCGCAGGTCGGCAAAGAGCGGATGCAGGTCATGTGCGAGACGAACGACGGTTTTGAACTGTCGCAGCGCGATTTGGAGCTGCGCGGGCCGGGGGACTTTTTCGGTACCAAGCAGAGCGGCTTGCCCGAGTTCAAAATCGCCGACCTGTTGTCCGATTACAAGGCGCTGGAGGTGGCCCGCCAAGATACGGCGGCACTTGTGGCGACCGATGAATTTTGGCGCGAGCCGCGCTATGCCCACCTGCGTGCGTATTTGGAGCGGGAAGGCGTATTGGAAGGAATCGTGTTTGACTAATGCATTGAAACGAAAAAAGCAACTGCCCGCGAACGAAAGACGGGGCCAGTTGCTTTTTGTTGTTGATGATTATAAAAAAGCATGAAGCAAAAAGAGGACGGCAAACGCAACGCCAGTTCGCAAGTGCCACTTCCGATCCAGTCTCCTATATCGGAATAAGCCCGAGATCGGAACCGGGAGCAGGACGAGTAAGGCAAGCAGACCGCTCACATTGCTAAAATCAAATGTAAACCCATACATGAAGACCGCGACCGTATGCAGGATAATAAAAGCAATCGCGATGATGGCGACCGGCGTATGCCATCTGCGGACGAAACGTAGCAGAGCGGCCAACGCTTTTTTGATCTTTTGCGCACCGTCCAGAACGCGAAGTCTCATGACAAGAAGGAGGACATAGTTCGCCAGCACAAAAAACAAGGCGATTCTTGCATTGGAGCCCAAGTCTTTAAACGTATGTTCGAACCTTTTGCTAGCGAGCGTTTCTGCCGGAACCTGCATGAGCGCATACAGTTGCCAAATCACCAATACAACCGCTATCATTATCGAAACCATGACCCATAGACGTTCCTTTTTGGGGATCCATTGTTGTTTGGTGCCCCCGGTTTCCCGTGTATTCATAATCTTTCTCCTCCTGATTAACTCGCTGTCCCTCTTTGAAGAGATAGGAGTGATCTCGTCTGCTATCATGGTACAAAAAAGTTCTTAAGGAATCATGAGAGTCTCTCTGAAAAATTTCTGAAAGGTCGCGCTGAAACTTCAGAAACCCTTCAGAATTTCTAGCGGGATTCTTAAGAGGCATCGGGTAAACTTAAAACCAAAGAGAAGGGAGAGAGTCCCGTGGCCCAAGAAACCATTCTCATCATCGATGATGAAAAAGAAATCCGCGATTTATTGGGGATTTATCTCACAAATGATGGCTATCACGTATTGAAGGCAGCAGATGGATTGGAGGGGCTTTCGTACTTGGAAAACGAAACCGTCCATTTGGTGATCTTAGACATCATGATGCCTCGCTTGGATGGGATTCAAGCGTGCATGAAAATCCGTGAAAGCAGGAATGTGCCGATTATCATGTTATCTGCGAAATCACAGGATATGGACAAAATTATGGGATTGACCACCGGAGCCGATGATTATGTGACGAAGCCGTTTCAACCGCTGGAATTGATGGCCCGAGTGAAGTCGCAGCTACGACGCTATCTCAGGTTAAATCAAACGGATGGTAACACGCGCACCCATGCACACGAGCAGATGGATGTGATTGCCATTGATGACTTGTTGATCAACGTCACGACTCACGCGGTCACGGTTGAGGGTAGAGAAGTCAAGCTGACTCCACGGGAATTTGCCATATTGGCACTTTTGGCGCGAAATCCTGGCGTGGTCTTCAATACGGAAAAAATATATGAACGCGTCTGGAATGAACCGTTTTATGAATCGGATAACACCGTTATGGTACACATCCGTAATTTGCGTGAAAAGCTTGAGGATAATCCAAGATCACCTCGGTATATCAAAACTGTGTGGGGGGTCGGCTACAAAATTGAGCCATAAACAGCGGCTTTTCACTGGAACGCTTGTCCAGCAAGTCCGGTCAAGCATCCGGATTCAACTGATTTTTGCGTTTGCATGCTGTGTTCTTGTTTCCGTGCTCGTCGGTTTCGTGACGAGGCCACTTTTCGTTACGAATGAACGCAGACTCGATTTTATGGAAGGGATCGTCTCGATTAATGAGAGCGCACGAGAGCTGGTCAAGCAATTCAATGACATGAATCAAGATCGTAATGTACTCATCATCGAATTGGGAGACAAAGATCCTGTTTTCAAGAGCAGGTTCCTGAATCGATCACTCCCGTCAAACACAGGGGATGAAGAGTGGTTGACCGTCCCTCGAGATGGCAATTCACAATACCGCTTAACGAAAAGCGAATTGATTCTTTATTTGCTTAATGCGACGAAACAAACACTCCCGCTCCATGCCTTCATTACCGATGCAGAGGGGAACATTCGATATAAATCCGCTGGGGTAAACGAAACCCATGTCGATCTTCCCCATATGATGGAAGATGCCCAAAGGCCTCCGGATGGACACGATAAGCATCCGATCGTGACCAGGCTGTATCCACTGACCTTGGATGGAGCCAAAGCGTACTTGCTTGTACAGGGTGTCCCACAATCAACGGTGGTCTATGTAAAGGAACCCGGCTGGGCTCCGTTTCTACTGGGGTTGATTACTTTTTTTCTCTGTTTTTATTTGATCACTAAACGAAAGATGAGAGAAATGGAAGAGATTGCGTACGGTGTGAAGGAAATCGAGAAGGGGAATTTACAATATCGCATCCGGGAAAAAAGCAAGGACGAGCTGGGGTCTTTAGCTATCAGCATCAATCGCATGGCTTCGGAGTTAGACCAAATGATTGAAAGAGAGAGGCAAGCGGAGAAGGTTAAGGATGAGCTCATAACAAACGTTTCCCATGACTTGCGCACGCCGCTTACGTCCATCATGGGCTATATGCGTTTGGTGAAAGACCGTCAATACAAAAACCAGGCCCAATTAGAGGAGTATGTGGATATCGCCTATGGGAAATCAGAGCAATTAAAAAAACTGATCGAAGATTTATTTGATTTTACACGCCTGCATCACGAAGGGGATTCGCTGAAAAAAGAAAAAGTCAGTCTCAACCAAATGTTGCGACAACTGCTCGAAGAACTGGATCCGATTGCGAAAGATAACGATGTTACCTTTCAAAAAGACTTTCCTCCTGAACCGATCAAGGTGGAGGTTGATCCTAATCTAATGGTGCGGGCATTCGAAAATGTGCTGACCAATGCGATCAAATACAGTACGCACCCGGGGAAGATTCTTGTCAAATTGGTCCGTCACAGCGATTCTGTACAAATGACCGTATCGAATCCATGCGAGGCTATCTCCATGGAAGAGGTTAATCGATTATTTGACCGATTTTACCGGGTGGACACCTCTCGCACCTCCAGCAAGTCAGGTGCAGGGTTAGGGTTGGCCATTACCAAAAGCATCGTCGACTTGCATCAGGGGTCCATTGACGTGGAATATGAAGATCATGTCATCCGGCTATCGATCTTCTTGCCCCTATAAAAAACTGGTTCGGTAATGGTCCGGACCAGTTTTTTTGCGCTATTGCCGCCACCAACCATCAAACGGCGTGACCGGCAGCTGCCGCTTATGCATGGTGCGATCGTACTGCCGCTCGATCTTTTCTTGGACGTCGGCAGGTACCGTACCACCCGACAGATACTGATCCAGTTGATCATAGGTGAATCCGAGCGCTACTTCATCGGGAAGCTGCGGGCGATCATCCTCGAGATCGGCTGTCGGCGTCTTGTGGTATATCGATTCCGCAGCGCCAAGCACAGCGAGCATCGAGCGCACCTGCACTTTGGTCAATCCGGATAGCGGCGCAATATCGGCACCACCGTCGCCATATTTGGTGAAAAAGCCTGTCGCCGCCTCAGGCGCCTGATCGGTGCTGAGTACAAGCAGCCCGAAATGAGCCGCGACATCATACTGGACCTTCATCCGCTCACGCGCTTTTGTATTCCCTTTGTGGAAATCGGACAGCGGTTCGCCGACAGCCAGTTCAAATTGCGATATGGCGTCATCGACAGCAGGCTTGATATTGACCATTAACTGCTTGTGCGGCTGGATGAAGGCGAGCGCATGCTGTGCATCGGCTTCATCCAGCTGTGTGCCATAAGGGAGGCGTACCGCTACAAAGAAATGGGGCTTACCCGTTTCGGCTGTCCATTCGTCGCAAGCGATGCGAGCCAGCATGCCGGTCAAGGTGGAATCGACCCCGCCGCTTATTCCGACCACATAGCCTTTGGCTGCGGTTTTGTGCAGATAGTCTTTCAAAAACGTGATTCGCTCACGTATCTCCAGGGCGGGGTCGCGATCTGCGCGCACATGCAGCGCCTCGATGATGTGCCTCTGCTTTTCGTTCATTACGACACAACCTCCTGTGTATACAAACCATTTTGATAGATGTAAGCGAGCACGACGTCCGGCAAAAGAAAGCTGGGGTCGCCGCCATTGCGGATTTCTCCGCGAATGTAGCTCGAGCTGATGCCCATGCTGATTCCTTTGGACATGGTCAAAAACTGCTCGTCATTGTTGCGCAGAAGCGGGTGCGCTGCGATCAGGTCGTCGATGTGGTAGCCTTCCCGCGACATGACGATGAAGCGGTGGTTTTTCACCAGCTTTTCGGCGTTGCCCCAGTTCGGCAGCCCTTCGAGCAGGTCAGCCCCCATGATGAAGAAAAGCTCGTCATCGGGAAACTGTTTGCGGAAATGCTCCATCGTATCGTAGGTGTAGGTTTCACCAGGCAGCGCGTTAAGCTCGACCGTCGAAATTTCAAACAGCGGTTCACCGAAGCGGTTTGTTTTGGTTTTGCACTCACGGAGTGCCAGCTCCAGCATGTTCAGCCGGTGCTGGTCTTCCGTCTGCAGCACCTTGTCGCGGCGCTTCGAGGAGCACGGCGTAAAAATAACTTTATCGAGACGCTTGCGGCTTGCCACCGCCGAAGCGGTGAACAAGTGTGAATATGTGATCGGATCGAAGCTGCTACCATAAATCCCGATTCTGCGCATAGGGGGTTCCTCCCGTTATCATTCAGTTTGGATGTTTTGCCGTTTGGCCTGGATCAGACGGTCCTTCAATTCCTTCAGCTGATCCGACAGCGCGACAGGGTACACTTCCGGGTGATCGAGGCGCAAATACTCTTCCCAAAACGTGTTTTTTTGCGCCAGGTGAAAGGCGCGTGTCTGCTTGAGCGTCGGTACGTTGTACACCATCTGCCCGTTCTGGAAAATCGGCACCAGCAGTTCAACTGCGGTAAAATTTGCGATGCGCTTGCTTTTCAGCGGGTTGGTCGGATGCTTTAGCGTAATCTCGTTTAGTCCCTCCAGACTCTCCGATGCGAGACACAAATAGTCGCCTTTGGCCATCCCGTCCTGGTCATACAGCCGGTATGTTTTTTTTAGCCCTGGATTGATGATCTTGTCGAGGTTTTCCGAGATTTTGATCAAGGCGAGCCAATCGTTCTCCTGCTTTCTCGCGACGATCTTGTGCACGCCGCCGAGCGCGGGGGTGTCGTAAGCGGTGATATATTTGGTGCCGATGCCCCAGATGTCGATCTTGGCACCCTGATGCTTGAGCGAGGTGATCGTGTACTCATCCAGATCGCTCGAGGCGGCGATTTTGACATACGCTAACCCGGCGTTGTCGAGCATTTTGCGGGCGCGCTTGGACAGGAAGGCGAGGTCGCCGCTGTCGAGCCGGATCCCGGTGAGCTTCTGCCCGCGCTCTTCCATCGCTTTCGCCACGCGGATAGCGTTCGGAATGCCGGATCCGAGCACGTCGTACGTATCGACAAGCAAAATGCTTTTTGCCGGAAACACATCGGCAAAGGCGAGGAAGGCATCCAGCTCATTCGCAAAAAACTGGACGAACAGATGGGCATGCGTGCCGGTCGTCGGTACGCCGTACTTTTTGCCAGCCTTCATGTTGGACGAATAATCAAAGCCTGCGACGTATGCCGCGCGGGCGCCCTGCACGGAAGCGTCGCGCCCTTGGGCACGTCGCTTGCCCATCTCGATGACGCTCTGCCCGTCGGCAGCGGTGAGAATCCGCGACGCCTTTGTCATCAAAAGCGACTCGCTGTTTACCGTATTCAGCAGCTGGGCCTCGATCCAGATGCACTCCATGATCGTCGAAACGATGCGAATGTAGGGAGTATTCGGGAAGATAAGCTGACCTTCCTCCGCGGCGAACAGCTCGCCGGTGAACCGCAGGCTGCGCAATTCGTCTAAAAACGCTTCGTCATACAGCTTTTTTTCCCGCAAGTAGGCGATATCCGCTTCATTGAAGTACAAATGCTCGACGATATCGATGAGCTGATGCAATCCCCCAAAGGCGACATAGCCGCCAAGCTCGCCGGAAAAATCAGCAGATGCTTTGACAAACGGGGCCTTGCGGTAAAAATCGTCGAACACGACCTGTGTCCGGTGCAGTCCTTTCTTGTAGAGGGCGTACATCATGCTGATCGCATACTCATCCACATCAAGCCCGTAATCGCGGGAGGGATCGTAAAACGGGAAGATTTCGAATTCGTGTGTCTCACCGCACGCCGCGCACGGATTGACCTCGGTGGAGATGCGGAAGCTCGGCTGCTGGCAAGCGCGGCACAGGTGGACATAGCGGTATACCTTCGGATCGATGGCGTCGAAAATGGTTTTTGGCATGTTCATCGTGTTTTCATCCTTTCTTCTTATTGGTCTATACGGGCGGATACAACCGACACGCCCAGTTGGTTCGCAAAGTGACGCAGTGCCCATTCGTGCCCTGCCGGATTGAAGCTGGCGACCGCGTCTGCATGAATGACCGGCACGAATCCTTGGTACCAGGCCGAGATCGCGGTATGCAGCACGCAAATATCTGTGCAGACACCCGCCAGATGGATTTCGCGAATGCCCCGTGCGTGCAGCTTCAGCGCCAGGTCGGTTCCGGCAAAAGCGTCGTAGCGGGTTTTATCCATCCATTCAACCGCGTGCTGGTTTTGTCGGTAAAAGCCGTTCAATTCGCCATAAAGCTGGCGGCCTGCGGTCCCGATGATGTTGTGTGGGGGATAGAGCGCGCTTTCCGGATGGAGCGGATCGTGGGCCTGGTGGCAATCAACCGCCATCACGACGTAATCGCCTTGCGCAAGATGGGTGCGTGCAAGCGAAACGATCCGCTGCTCGATGCGCTGAGCAGGCTCGCCGCAAGTCAAGGCACCGTTCACAGCCACAAAATCATTCGTATAGTCGATGACGATCAATGCTTTTTTATTCATCGATAAGCCCTCCAATGAGTTAGTTTTTATGACGTTGTTAAAATTACCATATCATAGTTCAAAAAAATTAGTAGATGGTCAACGGTGGAACATAGTCGGTAAAGCGGTAAAGCTTTGCTTTTGTCTGTGAGGTGCTGTTGGAATACTTTTCTCGTCCGTGCGCATCTGTGGCAATCTCGATAATCCCTTTGCGCGCTTGTGTCGACACGAGCTTTTTGCCGAAGTTGGAACGGTCCGCCTGAAAGCTCGGGACGACGGTCTCGATCACCTTGAGCAGCTCTGAGAGCGTGAATTCGCGGGGCAAAAACTCTTTGGCGATATTGGTCTGCAGCATCTTTTCCTGAACACGCTGCAAGGCGTCTTGTAGGATCAGGTTGTGGTCAAACGCCAGCTGCATGCCCATCGCTTCCTCTACGGAAAACAACCGTGCGTCTGCTGCATCGTCGTCGGCCTTGAACCCGCTGAGACGGCTTTCGTTGACCAGCGCGTAGTAGACGACCGTCGGAATCCAACCGCCCGGATCGCGTCCCGGCGCATAGTACGTGCGTAGCTGCTCGATATGGACCGCCTCAGGGGAGAGATGCGTCTCTTCCCGCAATTCGCGCTCCGCGCATGCGTCAATGGTTTCGTGCTCGGTGGAGAACCCGCCGGGAAATGCCCAATAACCTGGGAAGCGGTCGCTTTTTGGATCGCGCTGGATCAGCAATACTTTCAGCGTCAGATCGGGGAGCGCCTTGTTTTTCGTATCTCGCCGCGGCTCGGTCGTAATGGTGAAGAGGCAAATATCAGTCGGCAAGCCGTCGGGAGAACGGTATTTTTTTTGTGTGGTCGATTCAGTGGCCATTTTTGCTTCATCCTTCCTGCGGTTGCTCATGCGCTAATTATACATGGTAAAACTAACCGTGTCAATATGATGTAGTAAAAATAACTACGTCTATTTTTCACAAACTCGCCATCGATTGGCCCAAAAGGCCGAAACAAAGCGCTGAGCCGGAACGTATGACTTACAAGCGCGATTACGTCAAACTGGAAAAATCATACTTTTCGTCCATTGCAGGGAAAATTCCGCTTGCTATGATGGAAAGGTATGGACCAATACTGACATTTTCGAAAAAACGGGCGATATCCGCGCGCGTGCAAAACATATGCAGGCAATTGAGAATGATTTTCGCCAAAGTCATACCGTACCGTATCATTTTTCCGAAGCCCGCCAAATAGAAGTAAAGGGAGCAACGGAGTAACGCAATAGAGGAGAGGAAGGAAGAACGCGAGCATGGAAACGATGAAACCGCCAATGGAAGTGTTGTATGAAAAAGAGCTGGAGGCACTGCGGGCAAACGACACGGGTGCGAAGCCGCCGAACTGGCTCCTGTCGCCGAAGGCCGTCCGCGATTTCATTCTGGGAACCCCGAAGCCGCTTAAGCTCAACGGAGAGAGCGTGACGATCAGCAAAAAATTTTACGGCGACGATGTGATGATTGAACGCTCAGTGGTCGCTCTAGCAGGCAACCGCGGGCTCATGCTGGTCGGGGAACCAGGAACGGCCAAGACGATGCTGTCGGAGCTGTTGTCCGCCGCGATCTCCGGCACCAGCACCAATACGATCCAAGGGACTGCGGGTACGACGGAAGACATGATCAAATATTCCTGGAATTACGCGATGCTGCTCGACAAAGGTCCTACGTATGAGGCATTGGTCCCGTCGCCCCTGTATACCGGGATGAAGAAGGGAATCATCACCCGCTTCGAGGAAATTACGCGCTGTCCGTTTGAGGTGCAGGATGTGTTGATCAGCATTTTGAGTGACAAGGTGATGAACATTCCGGAGCTTGCGGACGGCATTTTGTTCGCCAAACCTGGCTTCAACATCATCGCGACCGCCAATATCCGCGACAAAGGTGTTAATGAAATGAGCAGCGCCTTGAAGCGCCGCTTCAACTTCGAAACGATTTTCCCGATCAACCATGTAAAGATGGAGGCGCAGATCATCGAAGCCCAGTCGCGTAACATTTTGCAGCAGAGCGGCATCGACATCGAGCTGAATCAGGAGATCATCGAAATTTTGGCGACGACGTTTTTGGAGCTGCGCACGGGACAGACGCGGGAAGGCTACAAAATCGACACGCCGCAAACCGTGATGAGCACGGCAGAGGCGGTGTCCGTCTATGTGCAAAGCGCGATGACCGCTCACTTTTATGACGATAAGGCGATTTCGCTCGAGAGGCTGGTGCAGAACATGCTTGGCGCCGTCGCCAAAGAAAACCACAAAGATATCAATGTGCTGAAGACCTATTTCTCGAAGGTAGTGAAAGAACGAGCGAAGGATGCGGGCCTATGGGAAGCGTATTACAACGAGAAGAAATGGATACGATAGCGGAGCTGTTTGCATCGCGTGTCTTTGATTTTACTCAGCAGGTCGTCTACTTCCCGATCCGTCACCATAGTCCCGCCTGCTCCTATCATTTGCTCCAGACGATCGCGGCTTACCAGCCGCAGATTATCTTGATCGAGGGTCCGGACAACAGCAACCACATCATTGATGTATTGGCGCATGAAGATACCAAGCCACCGGTCAGCATTTACTACGCCTACTCGGCCGAACAGCACAACTATTCGTGTTATTTCCCGCTGCTTGATTACTCCCCCGAGTACGTGGCGATGAAAGAAGCGCGCCGTCTCGGCATTCCCGCTCGTTTCATCGATCTCGGTTATGGGAGCCGGCTCGAAAGCCTGGAGCATGGGCACGACATCAAACGGGAGAATGAAAAGGTATCGTATCAGGACGAAAAGCTGTTGACCAGCTCTGCGTTCATCAAGCGGATATGCGAGTCGATGCACTGCCGCAATTTCGATGAATTGTGGGAGCGTGTGTTTGAGATCGGCGGCATTCGCAAACCGACCGATGCATTCGTCCGTGAGGTGTTCGCCTACTGTTACCTGTCGCGTCAATGCTATGCAGAGGAGACGCTTGCGGAAGAAGGGCATCTGATTCGCGAGGCGCACATGAAAACGTGCATCGCAGCGGCACGCGAAAAGTACGGCAAAATCCTCGTCGTGACGGGCGGCTTCCATACATATGGCCTGATCGAGGAGCGAAGCCATTCGTATCAGGTCAAGCAGATCAAAGATGAAAAGGTATATCCGATGGTCTACACGTTCCGCGAGGCTGACCAGCTGAGCGGCTACGCGAGCGGAATGCCTTATGTTAACTACTACGATACCGTCTGGAAGGCAATCCAGAAAAAAGAACAGCAGCCGTTTCACAGGAGCGCCGTAAGCTTCCTCGCCCAGCTGCTCAAAAACTTGCGGGCTAAAGGCGAGACGGTCTCAGTGGCGGACGCAATCGAAGGCTTCAACCTGGTCAAAGGGCTCGCCGTGCTGCGCGAAAAGTCGGAGGGTGGTGCGTACGAGCTGCTGGACGGTGTGACCACCGCATTTACAAAAGGGGAGCGGTCCATCGCCACCGAGCGGCCAATCGAGACGCTTGCTGAGCTGATGATGGGCGATGTGATCGGCGAAATTGCCAAAAATGATCTGGATGTGCCCATCGTCCGCGATTTTAAAGAGATTTGCAAAAAACAGAAGCTGCAGCTGAAGACGACGGGCAAAAGCCAAAAGGTGCTGGAGCTGTACGCCAAAGAGTCGCATCGCCAAGCAAGCCAGTTTTTCCACTGCCTGCAGTTCATGGAGGTGGAATTTTGCCAAAAAGAGTCGGGGCCGGACTGGAAAAACTACCGCAACGTCAATCTGGTGCGCGAAAGCTGGAACTACAGCTACTCATCCTACGTCGAGGCGCGGCTGATCGAAAACTCGCTTTACGGCGGCACGATCAAGGAGGCGGCGATCAATCGGCTGGAGGAAGTGGTCAAACAGCTGCCGTTGCACAAGAGCCAGGAAGCGGCTCGCTGGCTCTTGCAAGCGATTTTGATGGGACTGGAGGAGACGGGGGCCAAGCTGTTCGCGTTGGTGGAAGATTCGGTCAAGCATGATGGAAGCTTTACCTCGCTTTGTCAGACGCTCAAAACGCTGTCGATTTTAAACGACCAGAGGCGCCTGTTCGCGCTGCGGGAGACCGAGCGACTGGCACAGCTGATCGATGAAACGTACTACAACGCCGTGACCAAAATTTATGAGTTGACCCAGCCCAATCCGGATGAATTGGCCGAAATCGCCGAGCATCTGAAATATTTACATATGCTCGCGGGCAAAGGGGACGAATCGCGAGCGGACGAGATTTTTGCCGATCAGCTGCGGGATTTGCTCGCCCATGATCAACTGCCTGCACAGCTCGAAGGCGTCGTTACCGCCATCTTGTGCGATCGGGGCGAGCTTGCGCAGGAGGAGATTGCGCGCAGGGCGAGAGGCTACATTTTTGGTACGCCGGATCGCATGCTGGCCACCGCGCAGTATTTACAGGGCGTGTTTACGGTCGCACGAGACATTTTCCTCTACGACGAGCGGCTCGTCGCCGACTTGAATCAGCTGATAGAAAGCTTGTCGCATGAGGCGTTTTTGCAGGTCGTTCCCGAGCTGCGGCTGGCGTTTACATATTTCACCCCGATGGAAATCAGCATGATCGCAGAAAAAGTCGCGACGCTGTTTCAGACGACCGTGGAGGAAATGGTCCGCCCCGCAATTGACGGACAGACTCTGCGGCAGGCGCGCGAGCTGGACCAAGCCATACAAAAGGAGTTTGCCAAATGGAGCCTCACGTAAATCGAGAAACGTTGAACCGCTGGCGGCTGCTTCTCGGTGAAGGGGCGGGGGAATCGCTTGCGGAGGCGGAGGGCTACCAGGAATCCGAATTCGCCTATGGCGAGATCGATGACATTTTAAGCTATCTCTACAACCGCGAATATGGCGAGGACCAGGGCTACCGCAAAGGTGGAGGGCAGGGCGCCTCCCAGCTGACCGTGCCCACCTGGCTGCACAAGATCCGAACGATCTTCCCGAAAAAGACGGTGGAAATTTTGGAGAAGCAAGCGATTGAAAAATATAAAATGACTGAGCTCTTAACCGACAAGAAGGTGCTGGAGAAGCTCGAGCCCAACATGGCGCTGCTGAAAAACATTTTACAGTTCAAAGGCTATATGAAGGGCGAGGTCATAAAAAGCGCCAAGGACATCGTACGCAGGGTGGTTGACGACTTGAAGCGGCAGCTGGAATCCGAGATTCATGCCAGCATCACGGGCAAGCGCAACCGACACAAACGCGGCTATGTCAAATCGATGAAAAATCTGGATTACAAAAAGACGATCCGCAAAAACCTGAAAAACTATGACCGCGCCAATAAGCGGCTGATCATCGATGAGCTGTATTTTACCAGCAACGTCCAGCAGCATAACAAATGGAATATCATTATCACCGTCGACGAGAGCGGCAGCATGATGGATTCGGTCATTTACAGCGCCGTAATGGCCAGTATTTTTCACAATTTGGCTGCGCTGAAAACGAATCTGGTCATTTTTGACACGAAGGTCGTCGACTTGAGCAACCAGCTGGAAGACCCGGTCGATCTCTTGATGTCCGTACAGCTGGGCGGGGGAACGCACATCGCAAAAGCGTTGAAGTACAGCCAAACCTTGCTGGATAACCCTGCCAAAACGATTTTTATCCTGGTCAGCGACCTGGAGGAAGGCTACCCGATCCACGAAATGTACCGCATCAGCAAGGAGATCATCGATTCGGGCTGCACGTTCCTCGTGCTGACAGCGCTGGATTTCGCAGGTAACACTGTCTACAACAAAAATGCCGCCCGCACATTGGCCGATATGGGCGCGCATGTGGCGGCGATCACCCCGGATGAGCTGTCCCAATGGATCGGCAAAATCATCCGCTGATAAAGCGATTACGACCAAAAGAGAACATGGAGTTGGGGAAAGAGGAGGAAGTCAAATGGTACTGAAAAAGAGCAATATCGAACCGCTTATCTCGCAGTTTGCCGATAAATTTGCCCGTGAATACAAGCTGGATGCCGATCATTACGAGCAGCTGGCGGATTATGTTTCCGGCGAAACCGAAAAGTTTCCGAGCATCCTGGTCACGCCTAAGATGTACGCGTACGATACGATGTCGACACTGGAAAAAATCGGGAAGCGTGGCATGGATGCAACGTTTTACCGCGCGTCTGACGTGCTTTTCCGCACAACCGACAACAAGCGGCAGAAAAGCAATGTGCTGCGCATTATTCTCGATGATTTTTTTGAAGCGGTTGGGTTGAGCCGCGATCGCCGCGACTCGGAGGAAAAAGGGGAGCACCTTTTCGCCCAGTTTCGTGCGGTAAAAGAGCATATGGGGTTATCTGTCCTCGATTTTTATTTCGACGAGTTGCTCGGCGAATACCAATCCAGCTTGAAAAATTCGTACTCCGTGACGAAAGGTGCCGTTCATATGATGGTCATGCTGCACACGCTGCTGCGTGTCGAACCCGGCTATCTCGAACCGGCCAAGTCGCGCCTTCATCCACTGCTGGTCGCGGTGCTGACTGAAAACGACGATGAAGTACGCCGTGAGCTATCGGCGGTCAATGAGAAGCTTGCGACCCATCCGCTCCCTCGCAAGGAATGCACGTCGTTGATCAATCTGGACCGCCAGCTATTGAAAGAAAAGGTTACACGCGTCTGCGCAGAAGCGGGGTTTGCACCTGACAAAAGTCAAGAGAAATTGCTCAGCCATTCTGAATTCAAGCTTTACTCCACTTTGCTCAGCACCGCGCTGTTGTATCGGGTAAATCTGTACGGTGGTAAAACACATTTTTGCAATAAACAAGATGTGATCGACCGGTTGCTCCTGGACGCTGCAAAGATACAGTACCAAATCATTCCGCTGGATCTCATCTATGATTTGACGCAGTTTGACTACGGCGAAACAAAGCGCACGGATGAACTGATTGACGGGCTTGTGCCGACAACGGAGCCATATGGCCTCATCATCCACCTGACACATGAGCTGCGATCCTATCAAATTGAATGGGATGTGCTGAAAACTCATGCGCTCGCCGAACCTGCCAAATCGGAGCGTGCCATACAATTGGTGTCCGATCCGCTGCTCAAAGGGTTTTTGTACAAAACACTGTATGACCACGGCATCGAGCTCGACGATAGCCTCGAGGAGATCGTGCTGTCTTCCCTGAAAGCAGACAGCCGCCTGCACAAGCTCTATCAATTCCTTACTGAACGCATCACATTAGAAGAGCTGTTCCAAGCGGGTGAACAGGTAAAGGGGAATCAGGGAGGCCTTCATGCCCATGACATAAAAGGGTCTCTGTTGCTGCTCACGTTTCTTGGGATGGATCATCCGCTGTACCGCCGCTTCTTTATTTATTTGAGCAGAGCCAAGGCGAATGAAGAAAACATGCGGCTGATTTATTCCCTGTTCACCTCGTACGCATTCGATCCGGTTCAGCTGCTAGCGCTATACGCAGATGAGCCGGAAGCGAACGCGGACCAATTTTTGCTCCAACTGCTCAACATGAAGGGCTCGTCGTATTATTACAGCCCGCCTGAACAAACCTACAAGGCCGTCATCGCGGGCAATTTGGGCAAATCGCTCGCGCATTACGCACAGCTTGGGGCCGATGCGCGCCTTTCGATCATGGAAACCGTTGTGGAACAAAAGAAGCTCGGGCACACCGAGCATTTCGAGCAAGCGATCGTGCTCGGGCTGCAGGACAGCTCGAAAAAAGTAAGCGGGCTTGCGCTTGCCACGTTCACTAGCGCACAGGACAAAGCGTTGTTTGTGCGGGTGTACCTTGCGGAAAAAAAGGCAAAGGTGAAGGAGCTCGCCCTCGATGCGCTGCGCACCCTGCCTGACCATCGGGAGGTGCTTCAGGAGCTTTTGGCAGCAGAGACGAACAACAAGTTCAAAACGATGCTCCAAAACATGCTCGACCTGGAGGGCCAAAAATCGGCGAATGCACAGGCTGCATGGGGCGCGATGGTGGACAAACGCAAGCTTACCCGTTTGAAATGGCTCGCCATCGACCGTCTGCCACCGATCAAGGATCACGATGGCAATGAGCTCGGCCGGGAGCTTATTGAGTACGCGCTGACCCAATCCATCGATTTTACGACAGGTCCCAACCCGAATGTGCTCGCATTGAAAGAAAGCGCTGATCCGCGTTCGCTCGCCGATCTGACGCTTGACGTGCTCAACGTCTGGATCGACAACAATGCGGTAGCGAAGGAAAAATGGGTCATGTTCCTCGCGGCGGGGCTTGGCGATCGTCGCGTTACCGACGTGCTCGCCTCCCGGATCAAAGAGTGGGCGGACATCGGCCGCGGTGCGCTCGCCTCTGATGCAGTCCGGGCGCTCTCCTTCATGGATGAGCTCGCCGCACTGCGCACGATCGACCACGTCAAGCGGACCGTCAAAAACAGACAGGTAAAAAACGCCGCGTTTGAAGCGTTGGCGATGGCCGCCAACAATTTGCAGATTACACCGGAGGAGCTGGAGGATCGCCTGGTCACCACGCTTGGATTCGATGCGACTGGAAAGCGAGTGTTCAGCTATGGCCCACGCAGCTTCACGGTCAAGGTCAACAATGAGCTCGCTTTGGTCATCATGAATGACGAGACAGGCAAAGCGGTGAAAAGCTTGCCTGCAGTGGGACAAAAAGACGATGCCGCACTAGCGGAAGCAGCCAAGGCGGATTTTGCCCAATTGAAAAAAGACTTGAAAAACCTCATCTCCATCCAGGGTCTCCGCTTGGAAGAATCGCTGTCTAAAAATCGGGTGTGGAACACGGAGGCATGGAGAAGCCTGTTCGTGGACAATGTGCTGATGCAGAAATTCGCTATCGGGCTGATCTGGGGCGTGTATGACGACACCGGACTGAAAGATACGTTCCGCTATATGGATGACGGGACTTTCAATACCGTGGACGAAGACGAATACGAGCTGCAGGACGATGCGATGATCGGCCTCATCCATCCGATCGAGCTTACGACAGACGAGCGGGACGCATGGCAGACGCAGCTCGACGATTATGAAATTACACAGCCGTTCGCACAGCTGGGCCGCGAGCTGTTCTTCCCGACGGATGAGGAGACGAAGAGCAACAAGGTGGCTCGGTTCACCGAAGGCGAGTATTCGCCGACGGCATTCCCGAAAAGCCTGGAAAAATACGGGTGGTACAAAGGAATGGCACAGGATGGAGGCTGGTATCACGAGTTTTACAAAGAGTACGGCGATATGATCGTCGAGCTTACATTCAGCGGTACGAGCATCACCTATTATGACGGGCTTGACGATATCAGCTTGGAAGAGCTCGGTTTCTACCGCAACAAGCGGGATCGCTATCACTATTACCAGCGCGACCAGCGCCTTGCGATTGCGGACATCTCCCCGCGCGTTTTCAGCGAAACCATTTACGATATCAAGCGGGCGACGGGAAAATAGGCGTATGGCGGACTTTTCGACACAGTTTCATCGCTTTGTCGCTCTTTGCACGGAAGAATACTTGATTAAATACGCAAACAAAGGCTTGTATAACCGGGCGCAAAAAGAATTGGAAAAGGGCGTTCAGGTGACGTACGAATTCCAAGCGGACCAAGTGACGTGCACGCTTGATGACGGTACGGTCTGTGAGCTGACCGATGATATCGAGCGCTTTCGCTGCACATGCCCATCCGATAAAATCTGCAAGCATGTGCTGATCGCCATCCTCTCCTACCACCGTCAGGAGGGGATCGACGCGCAAGTACCGACGGCAGATTTTAGCTGGATTCTGACGCAGCCGATCGATACGCTTTGCCGCCACTTTACAGAGTCTCAAATCGACGAGGTGCTATTCCGGATTCACTATGAAGAAGAGCTTGCGATTACACAGGGGGCGTTTCTCACCGTTACGTTGACCTTTCAAGGCGTGGAGGTCTCGTTTTTGGAAGAGGCGGACATTGCCAAAAGCATGTGCAGCTGCAAGGAAAAGGCGGGCTGCATTCATCGGCTGGAAGCGCTCATCCGCTACCGCATACGGCATGGGGTAACGGATTTTGAGACGCTGCATCAACACACGGCCGATGTGACCTATTCGGCAGATGTCGTCTCCGATACCCGCACGCTCATCGCGCAGATTGCTACCACCGGTCTAGCCAAGCTGCCGCAATCGGTTTGCGATCGTCTAGAGGTTTTGGCGATCGCTGCGCATAATGGAAATTTACCGAATCTGGAGAGGGAGATACGCGGGATCAATGGCGAATTGGGGCTGTTTTTCAAGCGGCATGTCCGCTTTTCCAAGGACTTGTTTCGCAAGCGGCTGACGCGCGCCTATATGAATCTCGAAGCGCTGGAACAAAAAACGGCTACCGTGGAGCAGAAAGCGCAGCTGCTCGGACGCTTCAAAAGCAGATACTACCCGATTCCGCGCTTGCTGCTGTACGCTTTGGGTGCCAATCCGTGGGAAACCCGCTCGGCGTACAAGGGGATCACCTATTATTTCTACTCGCCGGATGACGGTTGCATCTATACGTATACCGAGGCGAGACCTGTCTATTATGAGGATGTTTCCTTCTTATTTGCCGATCAGTATGCCAAGCGTTCGACGTGGAATTACGATCTGACGATGAAGCAGATCGCCAGCGCGCAGCTTGTGGCGACCATTTGCAAAGTCAACCGGGAGCGCCGCCTTTCGTCGAGCGAGGAGACTTCCATCGCGATTAAGCCGCGCATGCGGATTGAGGATGTGGAGCTGGGCGAGCTGGTGGTAACCGATTGGGCACAAGTGCGTAGCAAAGAAGGGCGGCAGCTTTTCACCGATCGCCGCGAGCAGTTGATGCTGCTGAAAGCGAGCCATGTGGCGGAGACGCGCTTTGAGCAAAAAACGCAAAACTTCCTTATCATGGTCGAAGATGCGGGGGGAAATTACCTTTCGCTGACGATTCCCTACAACAAAGAGTGGGCGGGCAGCGTTCGCTTTCTCGAAAAGAGTCGGGAGCTTTTGGGGCTGCGGGATTTTTATATCCTTGCTCAACAGGTGGACGATGCGATTGAGCCGATCAGCTTGTTAAAGGATGCATCGCTCAGCAATCTGAAGCTGGATTTTTAAGCGTGGGGGTGGAAGGTGGCATGGATGCAGTTGCACAGCTTGCCGATAGGTTGACCGAATGGAGCGAACGGCTTTTGGTGAAAGGTCTGGCGAAAACGGATGCTAAGGACGTAGATGAACTTCACGCCCTTTGTGATGAGGCAAGAGAGCTGGACATGGGCTTTCTCGCCTTGCTGCTCGAACAACTGGCGGAAGCGGGCGCCCGTTATGTCCGGGATAGCCGGGCCGATGTAGAGGAGCTGGTTCACCGTTATTTTTACTTGTGCCAGTATGTGAGCATGGCAGAGACGGGCGCTGAAGAGAACCAACCGTAACGGGCAAAACGGAAAACAAAACATGATGGGATGACAAGTGAGCTCCTGTGCGGACAGGGGCTCTTTTCTCTGGAAAGGCCTTATTTTTGCATGGAGGGGTTGCTGGGGAGAGGAATTGATTGTATGGTCGATAAAACACAGATGTCATAAAAATTTGTCTACGCGAGTTTCTGGGGGAGATGTTTTTTGTTTGCAGCGATCGTTTTATTTCTGGTAGCTGGCCTGGCTGAAATCGGCGGCGGCTATTTGGTGTGGCTGTGGCTGCGGGAAGGCAAGCCGATGTGGTTTGGCATTGTGGGCAGCATTATCTTAATTGCATATGGCATCATCCCAACGATGCAAACCTTTCCGTCGTTTGGCAGGGTGTATGCGGCCTATGGTGGCGTCTTTATCGTGCTGGCTGTTCTTTGGAGCTGGTGGGTCGATCGAAAGGTACCGGATGCTTACGACTGGGCGGGAGCGGCTTTTTGCATTGTAGGCGTGTCGATCATGCTGTGGGCGCCGCGGCACTAATCTGCGGCACGGCCGAATGCAGGCTCCCCCGCCAATTACAGCTATTGGACGGAGGGGAGGCTTCCTGCAATTCCTGAGGCGAAACCGAACCTAAACCGGTCCGTTTCTGTCCCGCTCATGCAAGCGATCCATCTGTGCTTTCCCAGCCTGCAAGACGCTGTTCCGAGCAGAGCTTATGGCGATTATTTGATACGCGAAAAGAAAATGAGATGAAGTTCGTTCCATATATAGTATGATGGAAGTAAAAAATATTTTCCTGGATGCGTTAAATGAGCACAGCGCGATCATCCGGAGCAGAAATATACAGACAACCTTGAACGCCGGAATCGGGCAAACCACAATCCAATACTTACGTGTCTGACCGGACGGCACAATGGTTGGTACGGTAAACAGTGATGCCGGTGATGGGAATGTCATGGTGTTGAGTGCTTTTTGTATCGAAGGAGAGAAATACTTGGTGCGAGGAAGCCATATCGGTCTGCTTTACATAAGCGGCCCGATCTTACGAAGAAAATTTCTCAGGTTCGTCTAGATTAGACGCTTTCGGAGTTTGAGGAGTCTCTTTGTAGTATTTATCCATCGTCTTGGCGGCTCCTGTCCAGCGGGAGAGCGCGGCCAGAGCGCCGAAGATGCCTTTTTGCAGGAAGCGCGGCAAGTACGGGACATAAAATTCACCCAGTTCAAACAGCGTCCCTAGGAGCAACGGGTTTTTCGGTAAATAAATTTTTAGCAGCGGATTGTAGTAGCTGCGTCCATCCGTATCCAAGCCATACCCGCAGCGGACGAAAGCCTCGAATGTGTCGGCAGGGCGGATTTCGGCGGTGAAGCTAACGAATTGGTCGGTATTGTTCCAGAAGCCATGCGTGTGATCTTTCGGGACGACGGCCACGTCGCCTTTTTTCAGCGGGATTTTTTTTTCGTCCAAAGTGACGTCCAGAACGCCTGTCAGCCCTTCAAATGTTTCGACAAATGCGGTATGGTAGTGGAGAAAGATACCGTTATTTGGGGGCAAATCCGTGCGGAACAGCAAGTACTCACCATTGGTTTCATCAGTTGTTTTGATGAATGTGACAGATTCCCCCGTCGTCGGGTTGCCGACGGTTCGACTCAAGCTGGACATGGTTCATTCCTCCAATATGGGATGGGATGGCATGGTGTCTTGAACTTTTTGTCATAATAGTTTTACTATAAATTATTCGACATTAATAGACAATAAATACATAATGTATGATGGCAAAAAATGTGGAGTTGATAGCATGAATGATAGGATTGTCGTTCCCGGTTATAAGATTACGGACAGAATCTCCAAGAATAGCAACCAGCTTGTTTATCGGGGCATCAGGATAGAGGATCAGCTGCCTGTCATTTTAAAAATGCCAAAAGAAGGCTATCCCGCAAAAAAGCTCAAGCATGAATTTCATATTTTGCAATCTCTGCATACGACAGCCGTCACGAATGTTGTTGAATATATCAATGTCGGAAGAGACAGCGTCCTAGTGATGGAGGATCACGGTGGGGTGCCGCTCGATCTGTTTTTAAAGATGAAGCGACCTTCGATTAAAGAGATCATCTCCATTTGCATTCGGATCGCCCGCTGTATCGGTGAAACCCATCAGCAGCACATCATCCACAAGGACATCAATCCTACTAACATACTCATTCGACCGGATTCGCTCGGGATCAAGCTCGGCGGATTCGGCAGTGCGACCCGGCTTGCAGAAGAATATCAGAGCGTATTGAATCAAAGGGAGCTGGCTGCAAGCTCACCTTATGTGTCTCCTGAGCTGACGGGCCGTATGAACCGCTCGCTTGACTATCGAACCGACTTTTACTCCTTTGGCATCGTCGCCTATGAGATGTTGACAGGGTTTCCGCCGTTTTTGTCCACAGATTTGCTAGAGATGGTGCACGCTCATATCGCGCTTGCGCCGATTCCACCCCATGAACTGAATCAGGCCGTACCAGGCGTCCTTTCGGAAATTGTGCTCAAATGTTTGGCTAAAAACGCGGAAGACCGTTACCTCAGCATTTCTGGCTTGATCGCCGATTTGCAGCAATGTCTGCACCTGCTGGTCGAGACCGGAAAAGTCGAGCCGTTCCCCATTGCCATGCAGGATCAGACGGATCGATTGATCATTCCACAAAAGCTGTATGGGCGCAAGCAAGAGGTGCAAAAGCTGGCTGACGCGTTTGGGCAGGTGGCAAATGGCGCTATGCGCTTCATTCTGGTCAGCGGCAGCGCAGGTGTTGGCAAATCAGCACTGGTCAATGAGGTGCAAAAATCGCTCTACACGGGCAAGGGCCGCTTTGTTCGAGGCAAGTATGATCAGCTAAAGCGGGAGATTCCGTACTCAGCACTGCTGCAAGCCTTCCAGGAATTGATTCAGCAGCTCTTGATGGAGGAGGAAGCTGAGCTTGCGATTTGGCGGGAAGCGATTCTCGATGCGATGCAAGGGCTCGGACAAGTCATCGTCGAGGTAATCCCCCAGCTGGAAAAAGTCATCGGCAAGCAGCCGTCCGTGCCGGAGCTGCTCCCGGCTGAAGCCAAAAACCGGTTTCAATTTATGATGCAGCGCTTTATTCGCGTTTTGGCTCGACCCGACCATCCTCTGGTACTGTTTCTCGACGATTTGCAGTGGGCGGACACCGCATCGCTTCTGCTGATTCAGGAGCTGTACAAAGATTTACAAATGAACCACCTGCTATTAATTGGCGCCTATCGTTCCCAGGAGGGCACGACGAATCCAGCCTTCCTGACGATCCTAAACGAGCTCGACTGGCAGGATGCGATCATCGACCGTATTCAGCTGAGGCCGCTTGACGTGACACAGATCAATCAGCTTTTGGCGGATACGCTTCGTCTCGAACCGCTTTACACGATGCCGCTGGCCAAAATCATGGTGCAAAAAACAGAGGGGAACCCGTTTTTTGCCAGACAGTTCCTTAAATCGCTCTATGACAGCCAGCTTCTGACCTTCCGGCATGAAGAGCGGTGCTGGCTGTGGGATGTCGATCAGATCGAGCGTCTCAGCACGGCGGACAATGTCGCCCAGTTTCTCGTTGACAAGGTGCTGCAGCTTCCCCACAGCACGCAAAGGCTGCTTGCCTATGCTGCCTGCTTGGGCAACACCTTTTTCCTCGATATGTTGGCCGCGGCAAGCTCGCAGGAGGAACTGGACGCCGCGCAGCAGCTATGGCCGGCCATTTTGGAAGGGCTGCTCTATCCCCTAGAAGGGGAACAGCATATCGCCTATATGGCAGATGCGCTTGACGACTTTGAGGATACGCCGAAAGTGCAATTCGTGTTCGTGCATGACCGGATTCAGCAAGCTGCTTATTCGCTGCTTGGTGCAGACGAGCAGAAAAGCGCCCATCTCATTCTCGGCAAAATGTTGGAACATCTGTATTTCACGGTGAAATCAGACGACTACCTGTTCGAGATGTGCGACCATTTCAGCAAAGCCGACGATTTGCTCGAGGAGCGGGATGCCCGGCTTCGCGTGGCGCGCTATCACCTGATGGCAGGGCAAAAGGCGAAAAGCTCGACGGCGTATGATGCCGCCCTGCAATATTTGAAGCGCGGAGCCAAATTGCTTCCCGCCGATGCCTGGCGAGCAGATTACCCGCTTACAATCGAGCTTTACACGCTCTTGGCGGAAGCCGAGTATTTGTGCAAAAACTTTGCGGAAGCGGAGCGGTTGTTCCGAATCGTTTTGGATAACGCTAAAACCGCGCTGGAGCGCGTACGCGTTTTGGAAATTCAAATCCATATGTATACGGCACTGGCAAATTTTCCGCTTGTGGTGGAAATCGCCAATGATGCGCTGAGCCAGTTGAACGTGCGCATTCCAGCGGCCCCGGGAAAGCTTGATTTGCTCAGAGAAATGCTACAGATCAAGCGGAGATTGGGCACACGCAACGTCGAGCGGCTGCTCGATCTACCGCATGTCCCGGAAGAAAGCTATAAAGTAGCGATGAACATCATCAGCTATGCCGGTCCGTCTTCGTACTTCGTCAACCAGAACTGGTTTGCGCTGACGATCCTGCGCGTGCTTAACCTCTCGCTTGTTCACGGCAATTGCGTTGCTTCCGCCAACGGGTACACCGGATACGGCATCGTGCTCTGCAATAAATTTTCCCAATACAAGTCTGGACATGATCTCGGGAGACTGGGGTGCCAGATCGCGGAGAAATTCCAGGATCCCCTTGCCATGACGAAAGCGTACGGCGCATTCGCGATCATGATCAACCATTGGCGCAATCATGCTAAAACAAATATTCCGCTGTTGAAAACAGCCATCCAGCATGGGCTTGAGAGCGGGGGCAACATTTATGTCGCCTATAATTCCCTCGGCTTGCTTGACGCCATGTTTTTCTGCGGCACCTCGCTTGACGAGCTAGGCAAGCAGCTGCGCCTTTATGCCGAATTGATCCGGCAGGTGAAGGTTGTCGACCATGACGACCGCGTGCTGTTGCTGCATCAATTCCTCGACTGTCTGACTCTCTGGAAGCAGGATCGCACTGTATTCGCAGGTCACGGGTTCGATGAATCGGCCTATGTGCTGGATCTGCATGCGGACAGCAACGGATACAAGCGGTACATTTACCACTTTTATAAAATGCACGCCTGCTACTTGTTCGAGCAGTATGCGCAAGCAGCGGCCTTATCGATTGAGGCTGAACAGTGGATTGAGACGGTCAATGGCCAGCTGCTAGCGGCGCAGCATTACTTCATGCAAAGCCTGGCGCTCACCACACTGTACGAAACCGCCAATCAGGAAGATCGCACTCTTTACCGGAAAAAAATCAAAGTCAATTTGAGCAAGATGAAGCGCTGGGCCGAGAATAGCCCGGAAAACTTCTTACACAAGCAGCAGCTGATGGCAGCGGAGTGGGCACGTGTGCGCGGGAAAAACCAAGAGGCCTCGAATTTGTATGAACGTTCGATCCAAGCGGCGAGACAAGCGGGCTTTGTGCAAAATGAAGCGATCGCATGTGAGTGTGCAGCCAAATTTTCGCTGTCAATCGGACTTACGACGCTGGCCAAAGTGTACATGACCGAAGCGTATGATGCCTATCTCATGTGGGGCGCTGTGGCGAAAGCGGCTGATCTGGAAGAAAAGTATGCCGATTTGTTGTACCGCAGCCAATCAAAAGCGTCAGACCGTCCGGTTGAATCGATCATCGAGATTGCCGCCGCGATGGCTTCTTCGCCCGTAAACACGCAGCGTCCCGCCGCAAACATTCTCGACTTGATGACGGTCATCAAAGCTTCGCAGGCCATGGCGAGCGAAATCAAGCTGGAGAATCTGCTGGAAACGATGCTCGGTACGGTCATCAGCAGTGCGGGCGCGCAAAAAGGGCTGCTGATTTTGAAAAACGAGGCGGAATGGCTGATCGAAGCCGCCGGCTATGTGGGCAAAGACATGGAAATCATGCAATCGATTCCGTATGACCAGAGCGGTTTGCTCTGCGTGTCGATCGTCAATTATGCGATCCGGACGGAGGAGATGGTGGTGCTGCATGATGCTTCGCGCGACGAGCGCTACCAGAAGGACGCCTACATTGCACAGATCAAGCCCAAGTCGGTTCTCTGCGCACCATTGTGGAAGCAAGGCAAAATGATCGGGATTCTCTATCTGGAAAATAACATAGCGTCCCATGTTTTCAATGAAGGTCGGACTGAGCTCTTGCGCCTGATTTTTTCCCAGATTGCGATTTTCATCGAAAATGCCCGCTTGTACCATCGCCTTGAAGTGTGGAATCATTCGCTCGAAAAAATGGTCGCGGAGCGGACTGGCGAAATTCAGAAGCTTTTGCAGGACAACAAAAATTTGCTGAACCATGCGGGCCAGGGCTTTCTGCTATTTAGCGACAATCTGGTCGTCCATTCTGAATACAGCCGCGAATGTTTGCGGATTTTTGGCAAGGAAATCGCTGGTATAGCGGTATCTGAGCTCTTATACCCGGATCACCAGGAAGAGCGGATGTTCATCGAATCGCTTCTGCACAAATACTTTGAAACGAAGAACATCATGCAAAAGGAATTGTATCTGACCTTGATGCCGCAGGAGATTACGGTAAACCAGCTGCCGGTGAAGCTGGAGTGCAGACCGATCCATGATGCCGGGGAGGCGCAGATCGGCCTGATGCTCATCCTTACTGACTTAAGCGAGAAGCGCGCGCTGGAAAATAAAATGGAGCAAGATTTGCAGATTTTGAAAATGGTCGTGTCGGTCGTGACCAACATTGAGCTGTTTCAGGCTGCAACGCGCCAGTTTGAGGCGTTTTTCAAGCATGAATGGGAAAGCTTCTTCGCCAATGTCAATGGCGGCAAAGAGCGGTTGTTCGAGCTGATCGGCAGACTACATCAGTTCAAAGGGGATTTCAGCCAATTCCATCTGCTGCATACGCCGCAGAAGCTGCACGATTTGGAGACTGAGCTATTCGAGTGCATACGTCAAAACGACCCAGACGCGCTAGCGAGACTCGGGGCTGCGATCGAACCGAATGCCGTCCTACAGGTGATGGAGCAGGACATGCAGATGCTCAGGCAAAGGCTTGGGTACGGGTTTTGGGAAAGCAAAGAGCAGGCTGTGTCGTTTAGCCAAGACCGTTGGAAGCTGTTTTGTGATAAGCTGGTAGCCCGCATGCATGTGGAAGGCGATGAGGAGCTGTACCGTGCGCTTCAAGAGCTGCAGCACCGCCCTGTCGGCGAGCTGTTCACCCGTTACACCGATACGGTCACCCAATGGGCGGTCCGCTTAGGGAAGCATGTGTCCCCACTCAAAATCGAGTGCGATGAGCTGTGGGTCAATCCGGACCGATTCGCTAGCTTTGTCAGCTCGCTCGTCCATGTATTCCGCAATGCAGTCGACCACGGGATCGAGGATGAGGAGGAGCGGCTTGCGCAGGACAAGGAGCTGTGGGGCAGTATTCGCTGCACGATCAAGCAGGAAGCGGACCGATTGGTGATCGCGATCGCGGATGACGGTCGGGGCATCGATTTGGAGCAGGTCAAGAGCAACTGGCTAAAACGAAACGGCGTCGGTTTTGTCGATGCGCCGGTCTGGAGTGAGCAGGAATGGCTGGCTAAACTGTTCGCGGATGATTTCTCCTTGAAAAACGAGGTCAGCGAAATGTCAGGCCGCGGTATGGGTCTTGCCGTCGTCAAGCGGGAGCTGGAGCAGCTTGGCGGCCACGTTGAAGTCAAAACGCGCAAAGGCGAAGGGACAAGCTTTAATTTTTACGTGCCGCTGGATTAGTTGCAGCAGTGCTGGTTCAAAAGAAACCGGAGGTGTACCCCTCCGGTTTTTTGTACCCCAAATCGCTTGCAGACGGGGTGTGTCTGGCGCTTATGTGCGCGGCGTGCTACGATTTGTTTATCTTGACATAAGGAAAAATTCGGAAGGAGTGATCGATTTGAAAGGCATCATTTGCATTACGGGAGCGTCATCCGGGATCGGGCTGGCCACCGCCTTGAAACTGGCGCGCGAAGGCTTTACGGTGTATGCTGGCACGCGGCAATTGCAAAGAGAGCTGGAAACGCATAAGGACATAGAAAACCTCCATTTCCTCGAGATGGATGTAACCAAGCCAGATACGCTGCGTCAAGCATTTTCCGCAATTGAGCAAAGGCATGGGCATCTGGATGTGCTGTTCGCGAACGCGGGCTACGGTTTTTTAAAAGCGTTGGGGCAGGCCTCGATGCAAGAAATCAAGGATGTGTTCGAAACGAATTTTTTCGGGGTGATCCATACGATTCAGCTTGCCGAGCCCTTGCTGCGCAAGGCGGATGCTGGCTATATCATCGCCACCTCCAGCGTGGGTGGACTGGTCGGTCAGCCACTCAATGAAGTTTACTGTGCAAGCAAATTTGCGCTTGAAGGCTTGCTTGAGAGCATGGCGACGTATTACAAGCCGACTTTCAATATCGACATTACCCTCTTGGAGCCGGGTGCCATCGCCACCAATTTCGGCAGCACCGTGCAGCGAAACATCGAAGAAACAGGCGGCATTCCAGACGATGTGTACAAGCCGATCGCTGACGCATATTTAGGGACATATGCCAAGCGTAACACCGCGCCGCAGACCGCTGAATCAGTAGCGGAAGTTGTGTTGGGTCTGCTTCAAATGGAGACGAAGCCGCTGCGCGTCCGCACCTCGGACGCAGCCGAAGCGTTTGCTGCCCACAAGACTGCTGCGGACCCGATGGGATTGGAAGGAACAGCGAAGATTCGCAAGCTACTCTTGGGGTTGTGATCCGTAGTATTTTGGCAGCGTCGCCTTGGTGTTTGCAGAAAAAAACCAGCCTCCCGTAAAACAGTGCGGGAAGGCTGGTTTGATGTTACAGGACGTTTGCCATTGCGCCAAGCAGCTTGTCTTCATCGACCGGCTTGGTAATATAATCGCTTGCGCCTGCTTTAATCGCTTCAAACACAAGCGGCTTCAATCCGTATGTGCTAACGATGATGATTTTGGCAGCATGGTTTTCTTTCACAATCAGTTTAACGGTTTCGATGCCGTTCAGCTCCGGCATGTTGATGTCCATCGTGATCAAATCCGGCCGGTGCGTCAAGTATTGATGGTACGCTTCATAGCCGGTCGTAGCTTCTGCAATGACTTGATGTCCAGCTCGTTCGAGCGTCTGCTTTATGTATTCTCTGACTACTACAGAGTCATCTGCGATCAGGATGCGAGCCATAGGACCTCCTCAGGTATCATACTGGTAGAATGAGATGGGATAACGGTAATGTTACCATATCATTGGAGAGAAAAAAGTAGCAAGAAAAAAATGGTTACCCTCAGTCTAATGGATGACTCGTTTTCTTGAAATGAGCATCTAGCAGGAGACAGCGCTTCACTGCAAAAAAGCAGCTCGCCCTAATGGGCAAGCTGCTTTTTTGCAGTGAAGCTGGTGCTGACACAAATGCGATGACGGTCTCACATCCCGTAATAGGAACGGAGTGCCTGCACAATGCCGAGCGAATTTTTGCGCAAGTCTTTGGCGCTGAAGAAAATGTCGCCTTGCACCTGTGGGTATTGCGTATTGTAGATCAGCTGATTGATGATTTCTTGGGCGTTTGACCAACCGGCTTCCGCGGTTCCCAGCTTGTACGGCGAATGGCCGATGTAGAGCTTGACGCCGGTGCCGTTCACCTCGTTCGCCCACCATGCTACCAGCTTGTCATACTGCGCGGGCGTAAATGAGAGGCTCCAGTACAATTGAGGCGCGACATAATCGATCCAGCCTTGCTTGATCCACGTCCGCACATCCGCATACATGTTGTCATAAGCGGTTACGCCCGCTTTCGTATCCGAGCCGGTCGGATCTTTGGCGATATTGCGCCAGACGCCGAACGGGCTGATGCCGAATTCGACCTGCGGCTTGGCGCTGTGGATGGATACGCCTAGCTGGGAAACGAACTGGTTGATATTGTCGCGGCGCCAGTCGGCCAAGTTCGCGATTTTTTTACTGTTGTACGCCTTGAACGTCGCAGCGTCATTGAAAACGCCGTCTGACGGGTAAAAGTAGTCATCCAGATGAACGCCATCGATGTCATAGTTTTTCACGACTTCCATGATGTCCTTAATGATTTCTTGGCGCGCCTGGGGAATTCCCGGGTTGATGTACAGCTTGTTGCTGGCATTGACGATCCAGTCTGGATGCGCCTTGGCCACATGGTTAGCGGCAAGCTTGTCCGTTTTGGCGTCCGTATTGGCCCGGAACGGATTGAACCAGGCGTGGAATTCCATGCCACGCTTATGCGTCTCCTCGATCATGAAGGCGAGCGGATCATAACCTGGATTTTTTCCTTGCGTGCCGGTCAAAAACTTGGACCACGGGACAAGGGAAGAAGGATAAAGCGCATCTGCGGCAGGTCGTACCTGGACAAATGCGGCATTCATGCCCATGCTCTGCAGCTCATCGAGGAGATGGATGTACTCTTGCTTCTGTTTTTGCTGGTTGCCGACGGACGCGGTGGACGGCCAGTCGAGATTGAAGACGGTGGAAATCCACACGCCGCGTAACGAACCTTCCGTATGTACAGAACCGTTGTTATTGCTTGTATCGCCCGACGATTCGCTGCCGGAATTGATGATGTCCGGAGGCGGACCTGCAACTGAACCGTTTGCAGATGTCAAAAGAATGGTACGGCTTGCCTGATCCCAGTCTACCGTAAGGCCGAGCTGCTCGCTGACGAACCGGACAGGCACCATGATTCGGCCTCCTTTGTTTTCAGCGGATGCATCTAGTGAAACGCTGTTGTTGTTTACCACGGCAAACGGCATGTTGACGGTCATTAAAATGGTTGTCCCTTGACGGCTGATTGTGGCTGTCTGGCTGCCCGGGTCCCAATCGACGGATGCGCCAAGCCCTTCGCTAATGATGCGAAGCGGGACCATCGTGATGTTTACCCCTGGCAGGATGTAAGGCGAGACATCGCTTGCGAGCGGTTGCCCATCCAGCAGGAGGGTGATGGCGGAAGGTGCTGCAGCCTGCACAGGCGGCGGCTGAAGCGCCGGGACGCTTGCTGCAAACAGCAGGAGCGTAAGAAAGCAAATGTGAATCCAGTTGCGAAACCTCATGTTGAAAAGCCTCCAAAACGATAGATTTGCGAGAAAATCTCTATGGACAATAGACGCCCGGGCGGCGTTTTTGTTTCGCCAGAACAGGAAAAATAGAGCATTTTGACTAGATGGCAGACGAAGCGAACTATATTTTTCGCGCTAGTCGGATATGATACAATAAACGAAATGGTTATCGGACTTTCGCAAGTGGCCAGGGGATGATGCAGGCGGCGGCAACGGGATGCTGCGCGCTTTCTTCTCGTTGTGCACCATGCGATCCCCCATTGGAGGCAGTGATGCTGCGGGAAAGGGGTGTGCGCACCTGTGGGTGTGATGCTTACGATTGAAAACGTGATGAAATACAAAGGGAACGCGGAAGGGGCGGCAGCTGAACTGTTGTTTTCCGGGATTACAGCCAGCGTTCGGCAGGGAGAGCGCATCGCCTTGATCGGCACGTCCGGCCAGGGGAAGAGCACGCTCTTACGCGTGCTGGCGCGGCTGGATCTGCATGACGGCGGGCGGATTGCACTGCATCAGCGATCGTCAGAAGAGTCGGACGCGCGGGAATGGCGAAAGCGGGTGTGCTATGTCGCCCAACAGGCCGTGATGCTTCCTGGTAGCATCGAGGATAATTTGCGGACGGCCAGCCGCTTGCACGGACAGCCCTATGACGACGAGCTAGCCGGACGGCTGATGGGCTGCCTCGGTTTGGAGCATTTGGATATTAGCAAGCGGGCAGCGGATTTGTCCGGCGGAGAAAAGCAGCGGGTGTCGTTGGTCCGCTCCATGCTGCTGGGCTCGGAGCTTCTGCTGCTGGATGAAATCACAGCCTCGCTTGATAAAAACAGCGCGAGAAAGGTCGAAGAAACTTTGGATGAGTGGCATCAAACAAGAGGAACGGCGTCGATCTGGGTCACGCACGATCTGGAGCAGGCGCAGCGGGTGAGCGACCGTACGTGGTTCATGGCAAACGGGACGCTTGCGGAAGACGCGCCGACGGACGCTTTTTTCGAGCAGCCCACGACGGAAGCGGCACGCAGCTTTTTGCAGCTGCCGAATAGCACGGTGAGCCTATGAGCTTGTTCTCGTTAAGCTGTACGCTTGTGTTTGTGCTAGCCTCGATGGTCATCTCCGTCTGGCAAAAGCTCGGCCTCGAAAAAGACATCGCGATCGGGACGATTCGATCTGCGGTGCAATTGCTCGCGGTCGGCTACGTGCTGCAATTTATTTTTCAAGCGGACCAGCCTGTCTATTTAGTCATCATCATCTCGTTCATGATCGCCGTCGCTTCGTGGAATGCAAGCAAGCGTGGTAAGGGGATGAAGGGGATTTTTTGGCGGATCGCTGTCGCGATCAGCGCCATGGAGCTGCTGATGATGGGGATTCTGCTTTCGCTCGGCATGATCTCGCCGACGCCCCAATATATCATTCCGATCAGCGGCATGACCATCGGAAGCGCGATGATCGTCTCCGGACTATTCATGAACCAGATCAAGCGAGAGTTCCAGGCGTCGCGCGGAGAAATCGAGACGCTGCTGTCGCTCGGGGCAACCGCCAAGCAGGCGATTCAGGACATTCGGCGGCGGACGGTCAAATTCAGCATGATTCCGACGATTGACGGGATGAAGACCGTGGGCATCGTCCAGCTTCCCGGGATGATGACCGGCATGATCGTGGCCGGAGCGGATCCGGTCGAAGCGGTGCGCTACCAGATTTTGATTGTCTTTTCTTTTACAGGGGCGGCTGCAATGACCAGCATGCTGCTCAGCGTGTTGTGCTACAAGCTCCTATTTACAAACGATTTGCGGATGAAGCAACTGGACGGCGATAGTTAGCCACCGTGCATTACGTATGCCGACCATACAAAAAGCAAGCTGCCATCGGGAAACTCTCCATGTGGCGGCTTGCTTTTTGTGTGCCTGTCCGTTATTCGGTACTCGGGTGGATGCTACCATCCGCGTCAATGCGCACGTCCTTTGAGATCGATTGGATTCGCTGGCGCAGCTTTTGGGCGTTTTCGGCGTTCATCGGGACAGCTTGCCCCAGTTCAGCGTGATGGGGAAGCATCGTGAGCGAGCAGGTGCCTGCTTTTGTGCATGTCGCTTGCAGCACCATCGTTTCCCATGTACGCGGCTCGCTCGCTCTTGTAAAAATAAAGTTACCGGTGCTGTAGGCGATCCATTTGTCGCGATACGATTCGAATCCCTGTAAGACGTGGGGATGACCGCCGACAATCAAATTGGCGCCCGCATCGATGAAGGCGCGAGCCAGTGTCGTTTGATGCTCGACAGGCAAATCTTCTCGCTCTTTGCCCCAGTGGGGGATGACGATGACAAGATCGGCATGCTCTTTGGCTGCACGGATCGCAGCGACGGCTCGTGCGGGATCGTAGACCGAGGCGACGCCCGGCATGTTTTTCCCAGCGTACCAGCTCACCTCCGGGATCACCCGGCTGAAACCGAAAAAGGCCATCTTAATGCCGTTTCGCTCCACGATGATCGGGGCGTACGCGCGATCGTCATCGGGGCCTGCGCCCATGTACGCGATGTTATTTTGCGTGAGGGCGTCAAACGTATCCAGTAAGCCGTCAACCCCTTGGTCCATCGAATGGTTGTTGGCCAGATTGACCAGGTCGATTCCGGCCGCTTTCAGCGCGGGAATCGCTTCCGGCGGCGATTTGTAGACGAACTCTTTGTTGGCTGCCGGCATGCCGCGTTTTGTAACCGGCGTTTCCAGATTGCCGATCGTATAGTCGTCGTCTGTAAACAGATCCTTCACATAGGCGTAGGGAAAATCGTAGCCTTGTTCCTTAAGCCGCGTTTCCACATGTCCGGTAAAAATGAGATCGCCGATGAAGGTCAGCTTGACGGTGGCGGGTTTTTCCACAGGCGTGGTGATATTTGTCGATTGCTCCACCGGCGGCGACTTGTCTAGCAGCCCTTCCAGATACGCTTTGCCGACGAAGAGTATGCCAGCCACAGCGAGACAGGCGAGCAGGATGCCACCTGCAAGCAGGCTGATTTTTCGCGGACGGAAGGCATTCTGTCGCCGATTTCGCTTCTGTTCCCGGCGCATGGTCGCGATCCGCTCGCTTCTCGTTTGATCCATGATTTTTGTCCCTCATTTTGCGATCGTTTCTTTTCTATATATTCAGCGAAGTGATGAGTTCACCTTTCATAAGACGGTTAAAAAAGACAAAATGTTACATTTTTCGTGTTTTGTTGTTGGGCGAATCAAATTTTTCTTGAATATCAGAAAATATCTATTTATAATTAAAATCAGAAATCGTTTCCGATATTCGGAAAAGTTTTTCAATCAATTCATCCGGTATGTCGAATTAGGGGGATGACAGGGTGATCGAAGTTAAACAACTTGTTAAGTCATTTGGCTCATTGACCGTGCTGAAGGGTGTAAACCTCACGGTGAATGAAAAAGAAGTGGTCGTTCTGCTGGGAGCCAGTGGTTCAGGGAAAAGTACGCTACTTCGTTGTTTGAACTTTCTGGAAATGTATGACCAAGGCGAGATTTGGGTCGGTGGCACGCGGATTGATCCGAAAGTGACCAACTTGAACCAATTCCGGTCCGAGGTCGGGATGGTGTTCCAGCACTTTAACCTGTTTCCGCACAAGACCGTTTTGGAAAATGTCATCGAGGCGCCTGTCCATGTCAAAAAAATGAGTGTGGCAGAAGCCAAGGCACTCGGCAACGAACTGTTGAAAAAAGTCAACATGCAGGACAAGGCCGATGTGTATCCGGACATGCTCTCAGGCGGCCAGAAGCAGCGGGTTGCGATTGCTAGAGCACTCGCCATGCAGCCGAAAATCATGTTGTTCGATGAGCCGACGTCAGCGCTTGACCCCGAGCTCGTGGGAGAGGTGCTGCAAGTCATGAAGCAGTTGGCCCGTGAAGGCATGACGATGATCGTCGTGACGCATGAAATGGGCTTTGCTCGCGAAGTTGCGGACCGAGCCGTATTCATGGATAACGGCCAAATCCTCGAACAAGGACCGCCAAGCACATTCTTCGAAAACCCGCAGCATGATCGCACCAAGCAATTCCTCGGTAGCATTCGTTAAAAAATCATACAGATTCCAGGGGGGCTTTATTATGAAAAAGAGAACAAAATGGACAGGCGCATTCGTCACAACCGCACTTCTCAGCTCGATTTTATTGGCAGCATGTGGAGCGGGAGGCGGCGGCAACGCAAGCGCACCAGCAGCTTCCGGGGGCGATCAGGCAGCGGGAGGCAAAAAAGATTTCACCTACGCGATGAGTGGCGTGTACAAGCCGTTCAGCTTTAAAGACAACGGGAATTTGACCGGCTTTGACGTGGAGATCGGACAAGCGTTGGCGGAAAAAATGGGCATGAATCCAGTGCCGATCACCAATCCGTTTGAAACGATCATCCAAGGGCTGGTTTCCAATAAATACGATTCGATCATCGGCAGCTTGACGGTGACTGACGAACGCAAAAAAGCAATCGCTTTCACCAACACCTACTACCGTTCCGGTTCGCAAATGTTCGTGGCGGAAGACAACAACACGATCAAGACGAAAGAAGATTTGAAAGGCAAGCGAATCGGTGCGCAAAAAGGATCGAGCTACCTGGAGTGGGCGAAAAAGCTGACCGATGCGGACAAAATCACAACCTATGACAGCGACATCACCGCGCTGCTCGACCTGACGACCGGCCGACTCGATGCAGTGATCACCGACCAGGTTGTTGGCTTGCGCTTCATCAAAGAGGGCGGCGGCAAAATCAAAGATGTCGGCGAGATGCTCAGCAAGGACGACCAGGCGATCGGCGTGCGCAAAGATGACAAGGAAATGCAGGACAAAATCAATAAGGCGCTGGATGAGATCATCAAAGACGGCACTTATGAAAAAATCAGCCAAAAATGGTTCGGACGCAATATTCTGGGTCAATAACGAAAACGATGCGCAAGGAGGGTGTCCCGCTCCGAGGACACCCTCACGTTTTTTCAGCCAGAGCGAGGAGTGATCATTTGTGATTGATATTTTATTCTCCAGTTATCCGCTTTTCCTGAGTGCGATGTTGCTTACACTAAAATTGACGGTCGTCGCACTGGTAATGGGCTGTTTTGTCGGTCTTGTGGTTGCATTTTTCCGCATTTCTGATTCCAAAGTGTTAAATACCATCGCGCACATTTACATCACCGTCATTCGGGGCACACCGCTGATCGTGCAGATCGCGATCCTTTATTTCGGGATTTCCAGCTTGGTAACGCTTTCAGCGTTCTGGGCGGGGGCGATTGCACTCGCGATCCATAACGGCGCGTACATCGGTGAAATTTTCCGCGGCGCGATCCAATCCATCGACCGCGGGCAGATGGAAGCGTCTCGCTCGCTCGGCATGCCGTATTCGATGGCGATGCGGCGGATCATTTTGCCACAAGCGTTCCGGCGGGCGATTCCGGCATTGGGCAACCAGTTCATCATCGGGTTGAAAGACTCGTCTCTGGTCGCGTATGTCGGGATGTCCGATCTGTGGGGCGCAGCGCTCAGCGAGGCGGCTTCCAACTACCGCCAGCTCGATACGTATATGGTAGTCGGCGTGTATTATTTGGTCCTGATCATGCTGTTCACGTACTTTGTGAACAAGCTGGAAGGAAGGCTGTCCAATGACCGCCGCTCCGCAAAGCCGCAGAGCAAGGATAGTGGCGTGGCAGCGTAATGTGAACAATAGAGGATGGGAGAATATGGTTCAATCAATCGATCGGACGATGACGATTATCCGGGTGCTGATTTCAGACGAGAAACCAGCGTGGCCCATCTCTGAGTTAGCTGATGCGACCGGTTTGCCGCTCAGTACCTTGCACCGATTTTTGGAATCGATGATCAAGTTTGGACTGGTCGAGCAGGAGCCGGTGACTAAGCATTATAAAGCAGGCTATACGTGGATGGAGATCGGTTTTGCGCTGCATGACAAGATCAACTTCCGGCATGTCGCCAGACCGATCATGGAGGAACTGGCGCAGGAGGTGGAGGAAAGCATTTTCCTCAACATGCCAGCTGGCTTTGATTCCATCCCGATTGAAAAGGTAGAAAGCCCGCTGAAGCTGCGAATTGACGAAAATCTCGGCGAGCGGATTCCGCTTACGATCGGCGCGCCCAACCGAGTGATTCTGGCGCACTGGAAACAGACTGACATGCTGAAGGTTGTAGCCAAGCAGCTGCCAGCCGCCCAGCACCAGGCTTTTCTGGAGCAACTGGCCGTCGCCAAGGATGCGGGCTATGCGATCAGCTATGGAGAAAAAACGGAAGGCACCGTTGCGGTAGCGGCCCCGATCATCGGATTTGGCCACCAGCCGGTTGCCGCCCTCTCCATCAACGCCCCCAGCTTCCGCGTGCCGGAAGAACGCCTTTCAACCCTAGTCGAAAAAGTCAAACAAGCCGCCGCTCTCATCACAACAAGAATCGGCGGTTTATAAGAAAACCCATCAGGGAATCCTGATGGGTTTTTATTTTTTTCCATATTTTCCCCAACACAGCTTGAGGGCGGAATGACGCTACCGCAAGGGATTTTCGGAAAAAAGTGGAGCGAAAGCTTTTGACAATGCCCACCAGGCTCATGCCAAAAAACGAAAACGCCTTTGCGCCACCTCTACATCCTTGAGATACACCCGCCGCGCAGCGTGTGGCTTTGGGGCGCAGTTTTCGTTTTTTGGCGTGAGCCGTTCCCCCCGCCCCCCCAGCAGGCATTGTCACTGCTTTCGCGCAACTTTTTTCCGAAAATCCCCTCGCCTCCACAAAAAAACATCCTCCCCGCCCACAAGCTGCAACCTTCCCTCCACTTCACCCGTACTACAAAAGAGAACACAAATCGGGGAGGGAAAACCGATGATCGACTTTGGTGTCGTCAGCATCGAATGGGGGACGCTGCTGTTCCAGCTGATGACATTCCTGATCCTGCTCGGATTGCCTGTCGGACTGATCATATACCTCTTCGCGCGATCCAACCGAAAGAAGAAGACCATGGTTGAACTAGAGCGGCGGATCGAGCAATTGGAACAGGAAGTAAAGCAGAACAAGAAAAAAGAGAGCCAGTGAGCGGCTCTCTGAGTGTCGAGAAAGTCCCCTTTTGAAAAAGGGGACGTTTTGTGCTTTTTCGCAAAATTTAGAGCGGGGGTTTATCGACAGCCTGACCATCAAGCCTTATCTCTCTAATTCAGTTTGAGTGGCACTGCAGCAAGGGATTTTCGGAAAAAAGTGGAGCGAAAGCTTTTGACAATGCCCGCCAGGCTTATGCCAAAAAACGAAAACGCCTTTGCGCCACATCTACTTCCTCGAGATCCACCCGCCGCGCAGTGTGTGGCTTTGGGGCGCAGTTTTCGTTTTTTGGCGTGAGCCGTTCACCCCGATCCCCAGCAGGCGTTGTCACTGCTTTCGCGGAACTTTTTTTCGAAAATCCCCTCGCCTCCACTACAGCAAATCAGACCAAAACATAAGCCAGAACCGACAGCAACACAGACGTGATGCTCATCGCAATCAGCGGGCGAAGCGCTTTTGTCCGCAGGTCGCGCAGATTGACGTTCAGCCCAAGCCCGACCATCGCCATCGTCAAGATGAACGTAGTCAATGTTGCGATGCCATCCTTAAAACCATCCGATACCGGGATGACGTTGCCCATGACATAGCTGCCGAAAAAGCTCATGACGATGAAGCCGATGAGGAACCAAGGGAACCCGATCTTGGTTCCCGCTCCGGCGCGGCCGGTTTTTTTCATCCATGCCATCAGAATGAAACTCAGTGGAACAAGCAGCAGGACGCGGCCCAGTTTGGCCAAAAGCCCAATCGCGAGCGCATCCTGACCGCCGGGTGCGGCTGCCAGCGCCACATGCGCGATCTCGTGCAGACTGATTCCCGACCAGATGCCATAGCTGGTGGGTGTAAGCGGCAAAAACGGACGGAGAATCGTGTAGCCGACGGCAAAAATCGTTCCGACCAGCGCGATGATGCCGACACCGATCGCCGTATCTTCATCCCGCGTTTTCAGAATCGGTGAAACAGCCGCGATCGCCGCCGCTCCGCACACGCCGGTGCCGACGCCGAGCAAAAGCGAGAGGGAAGCGTCCGCTTTCATCCATTTGGCCAGCAGGACAGTGAGCCCGATGGAGAAGGCGATCACGCCGGCATCATAAGCCAAGAGCCCCAGCCCTTGGTGAAACACAACATCCATATTCAGCTTCAATCCATAAAGAATGATAGCAAGGCGGAGCAGGCGCTTCGCAGAAAATTGAATCCCTGTGCGCAGCTGCTCAGGGTATCCCCAGATTTGGCGGTACACCACCGCGAGGACGATTGCACAGGCGAGCGGGCCGACATGGTCAAACCCGGGCACCTTTGCTAGCACGTAGCCAAGCAGGGCGACTACCAATGTAAATGCAATGCCTCCCAGCCAGCGGCCTGTCGAGGTCGTTTTTTCCGTTTCGTTCGTTTTCTTTTTCGCCATTTCATTGTAAAGGGAGGCGGTTCCTTGCTTCGTTTGTACTGCCATTTCGATCACCTCAGCGTTGTAACTTACATTGACAGCATAGTCGAAAACGTGACATAAGGAAAATGAATCGTTATGATGATGATAATAAGTAAATTTGTATAGTAATAGTCAAGCGAGGTGGTGAACGGGATGGACCAGCAATTGCTCGTCTTTTTGACCGTTGTGGAGCAGCAAAACTTTTCGCGCGCAGCGGAAGAATTGCACATGACCCAACCGGCGGTCAGCCAATATATCCAGTCGCTGGAGCGGGCAACCGGGGCAAAGCTGCTGGAGCGCAGCAACAAGTATGTACGTTTGACCAAGGCGGGTGAGATCGTCTACCACCATGCAAAGGAAATCGTCGGCCTCTACACGCGGATGCAGAATCTGGTTGATGATCTGCAGCATACGGCGAGTGGCCCGCTGTCGATCGGGGCCAGTTTCACGTACGGCGAATATGTGCTGCCGCATATTATTGCCCATTTGCGGACGAACTACCCGATGATCACGCCAACGATTACGATTCATAACACAAAAGAAATCGCCGCGATGGTCGTGAACCATCAGCTTGATGTCGGCATCATCGAGGGCTTCTACAACCCGGGGAATGAACGAGTGGTCGTGGAGGCGTTTGCGGAGGATGTGATGTATGTGGTGGTGCCAGCCGGGCATCGTTTTGCCGGACGGCAGGAGGTGGATGCACGCGAGATGTGCGATGAAGCTTGGATTGTGCGCGAAATGGGCTCGGGCACGCGGGAGGTAAGCGAACGGTTTTTCCGCACGCTGCCGCAGATGCCGAACAACCTGATGGAATTCGGTAGCACCCAAATTATCAAAGAGTCGGTGGAAGCGGGACTTGGTATTTCGTTGCTGTCCGAGTGGGCGATACGCAAAGAGCTCTTGCTCGGCACGCTACATATGGTATGCGTTGCGGGCGTGCCGCCGGTCAAGCGCCACTTTTCGCTCGTGAGGCAATCGACACCGTTTCAAACGAAGGCGCTGGAGGTCTTTTTGCAGCTATTGCGAGAGGATGAGATTTATCCCGCGTTTCGCCCCAAAGCAGAGTAATTGGCATTCGTGCAGTTGACAGAGGATATTTGCAGTGCTACTCTGAAAAGTGAAAATTTGGAAGGGAGAGTGCCCACATGAAAAAACGTTCGCTACTTTCTTTGGCAAAAGGCATCGGGTACTCGACTGCCGTTTTCTTCAACAATGCGCGCAACGGGAGAAGTCTGTCCAAAAATGGATATACGAGCGACTGTTAGATCCTTTGCGCCGAAGGTTGAAAAGGAACAAGTGGGCAAGTAGCGTCACGGGTCGCTTTCCTGTGGTTTTTGCGATAATAAATGAAACGCCACAGGGCAGCTGCCTGTGGCGTTTTTTCTTGCTGGTCAATTCCAAAGATGACATGAGGAGGAATCTCTACATGAAACTGCACGGAAACAAAATTACGCTCAAGCTGCTCGAATTAAGCGACGCCGAGGCGATGCTCCGCCTCCACCTGCGCAATCGATCGTTTTTTCAATCGTACATCCCGAAGCGCGATGAATCGTTTTACACGCTCGACGGGCAAGAGGCCCGCATTCAGGCCGATCTTGCGCGAAAAGAACAGGATCAGGGCTATTCGTTTGGCATTTATTTGGTCGATACCGGCGAGTTGATTGGTAATGTTACGCTATCCGAGGTGCTGCGAGGTCCCTTGCAAAGCTGCTTCATCGGCTACTACTTGGATCAGGCGCACAATGGCAAAGGCTATGTGACGGAAGCGGTTCGCGTGGTTGTGGACTACGCCTTCCATGAGCTCGCACTTCACCGGATCGAGGCCGGTGTCATGCCGCATAATGTACGTTCGATGCGAGTTTTGGAAAAAGCAGGCTTCCATAAAGAAGGGATCGCCCGGAAAAACGTCAAGATCAACGACAAATGGGAGGATCATCAGGTGCTGGCAATCGTGAATGAAAACGACTGAGCCTGCTTAGTGCAAAACGACTGGAAGCTTCTGTGCCGTACGCACATAGATCCATTTCCCGTCCCGGCTGGTGCCGACGATGGAGGCGTCGGGCCACAAGGAACCCGCGATCTGCTGCGCGTGGTTCGCATCGGCATCATAAAGATGGAGGCTCTGCGTCTGCGGAGCGTCGTCGCTGCTGCGGGCATCCAGCTCCAGGAAAGCGAACCGGTGCGTACCGTTCAGCCAGACACCGTCGCGGATTTCGTCGCTGATTTTGACAGTGCCTTTATACAAGCCGGCATTCGGGTATAGCTGGTACAGATTGTCGTCGGAAACGGTATAGCCGGACCAGGAGTCTTCTGCTACCGGCGGGTTCCATGCCTGAACCGTCCTTGTTTTCCAGCCGTATTGGTAACGCAGCTCTTTGAATGCTTTTTTATCCTGCATCACAAAAGTGACACGCTTGCCATCATCCGCAAAGGTCACCGGCAGCTTGCTCGTGCTGACCTCGCTTTCGATGATGTTGCCCTTTAACGCTTGGGGAAACCGCTGTTGTTCGCCTGTTGCGAGATTGCGGACGATCAGATCGAGGTCAGCGTTCTGGTCTTCCTTGCCTACGGCGAGAAACAGATAGGCTCTGTCCTTGCTAAATCCGCTGCCATACACATAGTCAGGGAGCTGAAAGGATATGGCGGTGTCGCTTGGAGGCAGCTGAATGGCTGCATCCTCCGGTTTGGCGTAGAAAAATCCGCGCGTATCAGCGGTAAAGGCCCCATTCCCTTGGTAGCTTTCCATCAGTTCCACCGGGTAGTGGGTCATCTGTTTCGTTTCGGTATCATAGAGGGCATAGATCCGTTCGTAATCCGCGTCGCACTCGCAATACTGCTGGAAGCGGCTGAGCAGCAAGTAGCGCTCTGCCTCGCCCTGCCATAGCATGGTTAGATAGGGCTGGTCAAACGCTGTGAGCTGCTCGCGCGCTCTGCCGTCCGTCCGGATTCGCCATAGCTGTCCGGGATTTTCCGCGATCGCCCGGAAGCGGGGGGCATCGTTCAAGCTGACGCCTGTCTGCGTAACCGCGCCCGATACGTCCAGCATATATCTGAACTCACCGAACGGCGGAAGGGTGGAAGCATCTCCAATCTCTACGCGCACATGCAGCTGCCGATCGCTCGCCCATGCAAACGAGTAGGTCGGCTTGACTGCGTTCTCCCGCTCCTCTTGATCTTTCGCTTGTGCGTCCCGCAACGCTTTTTCGACCGAGGCGCGGTTCATCGCTTCCTTGAAAAAGAGCGTGTACGTTTGCGGCGCTGTGCTAACCAATGTTTGAATCGGTGATTGCAGGCGAGGTTCCACGTCGAGCCGGATGAGAACAGGGTCTGTGAGCGAGGCGTAGTCGAAGGGTGTTTCCGCAGGCGCGTCGGTTTTTGGCGGTTGTGCAGCTGGTGTTTTTGCGGGAGTTGGCGTCTGGGCAGTGGGAGAGGCTATAAAGAAGCCGGGTACATCTGTTTTGGCAGACTCATCGGAAGCACGGCAGGCAGAGAGGGGCAGGGCCAAGAGGAGCAGGGCGAGCAGCGCGCGCGTTTGTTTCATTTTGGCTAACAATCCTTTCATTCGGTCGGAAGTGATTACTGATTGGACGTCGAACGAAGGCGATTCGTTACGAAAAAAGGAAATTTTACCAGAAAAAATATGCTGTCCTCCGGGTATAAATGAGAACAGATGTTTGCTATACTAAGAAGAGAACATTTGTTCCTGTTATCTTGGAGGGATTGCAATGGACAGCAGCAAGCGCATTGTGTTTTTGATCGATATGCAGAGCTTTTATGCCAGCGTGGAAAAGGCAGCCAATCCGGACATCCGCGATAAGCCGATCGTCGTAGCCGGCGATCCGAAACGGCGCAGCGGCGTGGTGCTGGCAGCCTGTCCGCTGGCCAAAGCGTACGGCGTGACCACGGCCGAGGCGTTGTGGCAGGCGGAACAAAAGTGTCGCCACCTGGTGGTGGTGAGACCGCGCATGGAGATGTATATGCACGTGTCGCTGCAGATTACGCGTATTTTCGAATCCTTTACCGATCTGGTCGAGCCGTATTCCATTGACGAACAGTTTCTCGATGTGACTGGCAGCCTCTCCTTGTTTGGGGAGCCGCGGGAGATCGCCCGGAAAATCCGGGAACGGGTGAAGCAGGAGACCGGGATTGTCTGCCGCGTCGGCATCGGCGAGAACAAGATACTGGCCAAGATGGCCTGCGACATCGCCAAGAAGCGGGAGGACGGGATTTTTTGGCTGAAAAAAGAAGAGCTGGGCGAGACGCTGTGGACGCTGCCCATCGAGAAGCTGTTTGGCGTCGGTTCGCGGATGAAGCGCCATTTTCACCGGATGGGCATCTATCGCATCCAGCAGCTAGCTGATCTGTCGCCAGGGGTGCTGATGCGGCGGTGGGGCGTCAATGGTGAGGTGCTCTGGAACACGGCGCACGGCATCGACGAGTCGCCGGTGTCGCCACGAGCGCACGATATGCAAAAAGGGATCGGGCATCATATGACGCTGCCGCGTGACTACCATACCGCGGAGGAAATCAAAGTGGTGCTGCTCGAGCTATGTGAAGAGGTGTGCCGCCGCGCGCGCAGCAAGGGGTTGATGGGCCAGGTCGTCTCCGTCGGCTGCCGCGGGGCTGATCTCGCGGCGGGAAACGGCTTTTACCGGCAGATGAAGCTGGCGGAGCCGACCCATGACGCGACGGCGCTCTACATGGGTGTCTGCCATTTGTTCGAACGGCACTGGCAGCATCTCCCGGTGCGCAGCGTGGGGGTGAATTTGGGCCAGCTTGCGCCTGACAATGTGGTGCAGCTGAGCCTGTTCGACGATACGCCCAGACGTCGTTCACTCGGGCTGGTGATGGATGACATCCGCAGGCGTTATGGAAACGATGCGATCGTCCGTGCCGTCTCGTTGCTGAAGGCAGGGCAGGCGAGAGAACGCGCCAAAAAAATCGGGGGTCACTATAAATGAGCGGCCAGCCGGAGGGCGCTTCCGCTCCGCAGCAGTCAGCCCGCGACCTGCTGCTCGAATGCGTGCTGTACGGCATTTTTTTCAAGGCGGTGGCAGTGGATCTGGCGACGCTGCGCCCGCTTAGCCTCAAGCTGTCGTATTTGCCGGTGCTAGAAGAGCTGTCCATCTGGGCGGAGCGGCTTCATCACCAGCTCAAGCGCCAGCTGCTCAGGCAAGGGGTCGAAATCCTCACGGCCCGTAAGCAAGGGAAGTTTTACACCGTGCAGATTCGCATCAAGGGCTATCGGCAGGAGGCTGTCTACTCGATTGAATTGCTGCACGCAGAGTGTCAGGAACGGCTGCGGGGCTGGCTTGTGCGCAATCGGGAGCAGCAGCTGGCAAAGGGAGGAGACTAGCGATGAGGGAAAAAACGATATCGAAAAAAGCGAATTTGTTTGCGGCCAGCCGTTTTGTGCTGCCCGAGCATCGGGAGCTATACCGACAAATTCAGGAGGAGCAGAGGCGCTATGTGCCGCCGGAGCTTGATGAAGAAGAGCGGGCGGAGCTGAGCGGACGCATCTGGGACGCGTATCAGCGAAAGCAGCCGATCCGGATCACATATGTCGAAAGCGGCATAGGCGAGCGGCACGACGACGGGTGTGTCGCCCATATCGACCCGACGGCGCGAATGCTCAAGCTGTCGGGAGCGGGTGGAAGCATCCGCATCTCCTTTGACGCGGTCCTCAAGGTCGAGCAGTGAGGAAGGCACAGGCCAAAAGAACGCGGTTTTCCTGTAAGGCTAGGGAAACCGCTTTTTTTGGTCGTGTTTCTGTTCTGAAAACTCAAACTTCACCTGCAACGGAAAAAATTGTATACTGGATGGACAATTGAACGTCCGATAAAAAAGGAGAATCCGCTGTGTCGATGCCAGAAGTATTCATAGGCTCCTCCAGGGAAGCGATCGAGTACGCGCGAGCTGTCCATGAGAGCTTGAGCCGCGTGGCACAGGTGACGCCATGGTACGCAGCATTTGGAGCGAATTCCTATACGATGGAAGCATTGGAGCAGCAGCTGGACCTGAGCGATTTTGGCATCTTTGTATTTGCTGCCGACGATGTGGCGCTTCATCGCGGCAATTACGTATTCATCACAAGAGACAACACCTTGTTCGAGATGGGACTGTTTTGGGGCAAGCTACGGCGCAGCCGGGTGTTTGCGATCATCCCGCAGAACGTGAAAGAGCGGGATGACCTGATCAAAGAGACGACGATCAAAGACTTCCACCTCCTGTCCGATCTGCAAGGAATGACGTTGTTGACCTATCGGCAGGCTGTGCGGGACAACTATCTCGCCGCCGTGGATGTCGCCTGCGGCCATATCGCCAAGGCGATCCGGGCAGAGCGGCACTTCCCCGATCCGTACCGCCTGCTCGAAGAAAAAAACCGCGAGCTGCAAAAGAAACAGAGCATTCTGCACTTTTTTTGGGAGTACAGCCGGAATGTCAGAGTGGCGAGCGCTGGGGAGAAGTATCAATCCTTCAGCGAGGCGGTGCGCAATTCTCTGCTCCCGCCGGATGGCTATCGCGTTACAGGTGCCGCGATCTGGAAGGTGGCAAACGATGGTGTACGCCAAGTGGGCGGAAATGTGGGGAAGGGCAGATTTTACAGCTTTAAGGAGTACGCCGAAAAAAAGGGTGCCAAAAAAATCTATGTCCTCGAAGCGTTTCTCAACAGCACATGGGAATTTCTGCATCGCAAAGAAGTTGCGGAGGTCTATGTCCTATGCTATCCTTTAGATACCGATCATGTGCTTTCTGTGCATATGGCGGGAATGGAAACGCTATATCATGAAGACCTCGCAGAGGTCGTCAGCCATAACGAGGAGCTATTGTCGACCATCAGTCATTTAGTTGGAGGGGATTCAGATGAAGCGGAGCAGGGAGCAGAAGCGAGCGTCGATCTACGGATCATCCACGACTGAGCGCTGGGCGGTCGGAGGCTCTGACGGCATGGGCGCGACACAGGGAGGCGCGTTGATCCGGCGCGAGGCAAAAGCGGAAGTTTTTGTCGGACCGTCGGTCGAGGGCGGCGACAAGGAATACGTCCACGTTCTCAGCGGAAAAGTGAACCATGTAAAACCATCGTTTTGTTAACGATTTGAAAGGGACTGCACTCGAACAAAGAGTGCGGTCCTTTTTTTGTTGATCATCGCATTCGTCACGAAAAAAATGAAAGAAAAATGAGGAGAAAAACATAAAAAATAACGAGTATGCCAAAGTGTATGTTAAAAATTTTCCTAATCCGCTACAATAACTTCACTATGGAAAGTGGAGTGAGTTACATGGATGAAGTTGATCAACGCATCGTGGAGCTGTTGCGCGCCAACAGCCGGATGAGCAGCTCGGAAATCAGCAAACGGGTGCATTTGTCCGTCCCAGCGGTAGCCGAACGGATACGGAAGCTCGAAGAGCGGCAAATCATCCAATCGTTCACGGTCAAGCTGAACCGCGAAAAGCTGGGGCAGACGCTCATTGCCTATATTTTTGTCTCGATCGAACGGCCTGAGCATATCAGCGGCTTCAAAGAGCATGTGCTGCAAAACAGCGCTGTGCTGGAATGCCACCATTTGGCTGGGGAGTACGACTATTTGCTGAAGGTCGCGACAGCCGGCACAAGTGGCCTGGAAACGCTGATTTCTCGCGAGTTAAAAGGCATTCCTGGCCTCGTAAAAACAAATACGATCATAACGCTCTCCAGTGTGAAGGAGGAAGGGTAATGTTGGATTTTTTGCAAGGACTGGCATTGGGGCTGGTGCTGCAGCTGTCTGTCGGGCCTGTCTTCTTTGCGCTTGTGCACCGCTCGCTGTCACAGGGATGGCGCGAAGGGGTGAAGATGGCTGCAGGCGTGACGGCAACAGACCTTTGTTACATGGCGGCATCTGCACTGGGGGCGTCCGCGATTCTGGCGATCCCCCAAGTCCGTCTCGCGGTGCTCTGGGGCGGCGCGCTGCTTTTGGGCTGGTTCGGGTGGAAGCTGCTGCGCGCCAAAGGGGCCCATACGGCTGCAGGTAGGCAGGACACGGTCCGGGGCAGCTTTGCCTACGGTTTTTTGCTGACGCTGGCCAATCCGCTGACCATTTTGTTTTGGTCGGGCATGTACGGCTCCTTACTCGCGGCAGGGGCGGTTGCCCCGGGGCTCGGCTTGCTGCTCTATTCGCTTGGCTGCGCGACGGCCACGTTTGTTTTTTTGGCCCTTGCCGCGATGGGAGCAAGCCGCTTGAATCACTACCTTGGGGACAAAGCGCTCCAAGCCTTGAATCGCTTGGTAGGGTGCGCACTGCTGTTTTTCGCCCTGATGCTGGTCATGCAGGCAATACAGCCGTGAATAAAGTCATTATTTTCTGTGAAAGGTGAAAAGCATAGCAGAAAGATAAAAAGATGTGAACGGAGAAGAGAAGCGAATCTGTTGTGCAAAGCAGAAACAAAATGAACGCTTTTTCGCGAATTTGCACCGCCAGTGATTTTGCCAAAGCACCTCTCGACCCTGTAATCTAGAGATAAGAAAGTGAGAATAAATGAACGAGAGGCAGAGGGGATTTAGGCAATGATTGCAAAGGAAATGGGCATGATTTTTTCCAAGCACGCGGATATGATGACAACCAAGCACTGGACCGAATTGTTGCAACAATTGGAGGCAAAAGGCTTGTTTGTGGTCATCGAGACTGGTACGAATGGACGGGTGCTGAGCCCTTTTGGTGGATTGATGCCGATGCCCTGTAAAAACGAAACATTGAACGTATTCACAGCGGAAGAACTGGAAGCGAAAGGGTTAACGGCAGGCCATCACGTCGTCAGCAAATGCCATCCGGTCGCTGAAGCGAAATAATAACCGAATCGAAGCATACGAGCGCCCGACCTGAAACGAGGTTGGGCGTTTTTTTGCGAAAAAAATGGGCGCAAGCCAGCAGGGGACAAATGCCCAGTCGGCGCGTGCCTGCATAAGGTAAGGAGAAGAAAGCGAAGGAGGAGTACGATGGAAGAGAGCAGCACGCTTCGCAAACTACAGGAAGTGCAATTTGCCTTGGTTGAGCTGCAGTTTTATTTGGATATGAATCCGGAGGACATGCGCGCCCTTCATCAATATAACGATCTCTCCGAAGAATTGATCGATCTCAGGCAAGAGTATGAGGAGCAGCACGGTCCATTAATGCAATACGGACTGTCCAAGGCGCGCGGCAAATGGGACTGGAGCAGCACCCCGTGGCCGTGGGAAATCGAGTATTGAGGTGAACGACGATGTGGGTGTATGAAAAAAAGTTGGAAATCCCCGTGCGGGTAGGAAAGCCCGATTTGCAAATGGCGCGGTTTTTGTCTGCGCAATACGGCGGACCTCACAGGCCCAAAGTGAAAAAATTAAACCGAAAAGATAAGCTCGATCCGATTCCCCTCAAACACGGTAATCTGGTGAACCAAGCCGCGGATGATCGTTTTTAATTGTTCCCGATCGTTTGTTTCAAGCACCGCTTTCATATGAAAGACACGGCTTGTGATTTTCTCCCGCACCTCCTCTTCTGAAATGCCTGCGCTCATAGCCTTCTCCAATGCTTGTATTTTGGCAAGTACCTCATGTTTTTCCTGGGTTAACCGCTTTTTGGCCTCGAGCAAATCGTTCTCGTCCAAAATTCCGATTTCGAACGCGCGGATTTGCCGCTGAAAACGCCCCTCCAAAGTCGCCAACTGTTTTTTCGTTTGTGCGAGCTCGTCATGTTGTCGATTCTCGGGTGGGGGCAGTGTCTCAAGGGCGACCGCGATGTCCGTTTCGCTGATCGCGAGAATCTCCTGAAGGACGTGCTCCTCCAACACGGTCGTGTGGATGAAATGGTAGAAGCACTGCGCTTTTTTTTGATAAGCAGCGCATACGTATTTCATCGATACGTAAGTTTGCTCCTTGTTCCGGGTGACGGCCTTCATCCCGTTCATGCTGCTGCCGCAATGACCGCAGCGAACTAGTCCGGAAAGCAGGTAGCCGCTCCGCTTGGCTCGAGGTGCCAGGTGCTGATTTTGTTCGAGACGAGCTTGAAGGTTTTCGTACGTTTCCTGATCCAAGATGGGCTCATGGGTGTTACGGACCACCAGCCATTCGCGAGCGGGTCGTTCTATCTGCTTGCGGTTTTTGCGGTAATGCTGATTCCAGACGGTATGGCCGCGCAGCCGCTCATTTTTCCACAGGTAGACGCGGACGGCCTTCAGCGTCCATTCGCGTCCACGTTTTGTCAGGACGCCATGGTCATTCAACATTTTCGCGATCGTCCAGGTTCCTTGTCCGGCAATGATCCGTTCAGCCATGATTCGAACCCACCGGGCCTCCTCCTCATTGATAAGGTACCGACCATCCTGCACATCGTAGCCGAAGCATGGGGCGGTCACGACTTTTCCGCGCTGAACCGCATGATACATCGTTTCGCGGACACGCTCCGCGATGCGCTCCCGTTCAAATTCCGCAAAGACGCCGAGCAGCTGGAGCACCATCCGGCCGACAGCAGTGCTCGTGTCAAATGTTTCCGATGCCGATTTATACGAGCATTGATGTGCATCGAGTTCATCGATGAATGTGAGCAGATCGATCAGGCGTCTGGTGAGCCGGTCGATCTTGGTTGTCATGACCGTTTGGATGCGCCCCTCCCGGATGTCGGTCATCATCTGCTGGAATGCCGGGCGTTCGGTGTCTTTGGCGGAATACCCGTCATCGATAAAGCATTCGTAGTCGGACCATCCGTGAGCGGTGCAAAACGAGACGAGTCGTTCGTGTTGCTCAGGAATCGAAAAGCCTTCCCGCGCCTGTTCGTCCGTCGACACGCGGATGTAGAGTGCCACCTTCACAGCCCATCACCTCCCCTACATATAGGTATGCGTCGGGCAGAGAAAAATCAATAGCCTCTACGTGCCGACGAAATAGAAATAGTAGGACCGTCCATGTGTCCACTCCGCATACAAAAAACTAGGAGGGGGTGGCTGTGTGGGGCGTAAGCTAAGGCCAAAGCCAAAACCAATTGAAAAATTGCCGCACAAAGTGTTCATTCGGGCGTCAGGTGAGACCGTGGAGATGACCCTGGAGCTGCGGAAGCAGGTTGGCTGGCGGTGCGCGGTGGCAATGGTGCATTGGGCAAAAGGGGAGGTGGAAAATGAGTTAGGCATCCGCTGACCCCCGATGCGAAAAAGTAAGCCACACAGCACCTCGATCGGCGGGGGGGAAAAAAGGGGGTAGTGAAGTGGAGGAGACGCAGCTTACTGGACGCATCGTCACGCCAAATGATCCTGAATATGAACAGGCGCGGATCAATAATAATCTGAGCGTTGCACGATTTCCCAAAATCATTGTCTTTTGCCAAAATACGCAAGATGTCGTAAATGCTCTCACATGGGTCAGAAAAAAGCGAATGCCGTTTCGCGTGAGAAGCGGACGGCACAGCTATGAAAATTTTTCGTTAGTGAATGGCGGACTCATCATCGACGTCAGCGAGATGAACAGCATCAAGGTCGACCGCAATGCCATGACGGCAAAAATCGAAGCAGGAGCCGCTTTGGGTAAGGTCTACCGCCAACTATGGAAGCATGGCGCGACAATCCCGGCAGGAACCGAGGGCAGCGTCGGTCTCGTCGGCTTGACGCTCGGCGGGGGGATCGGCATGCTGACCCGTATATTCGGGCTCACCTGCGACAATCTGCTCGAAGTGGAAATGGTCGTGGCGAGCGGTCCAACTGAAACAAAGCAGGTCACTGCGAGTAAGAGCAGCAACAGCGATTTGTTTTGGGCATGCTGCGGAGGCGGCGGTGGCAATTTTGGAATTGTCACGTCTCTCACTTTCAAGCTGCACCCCATTCAAAACGTTTCGATATTTTCAATCACGTGGGGGTGGGACGATTTCGAGGAGGCTTATACAGCATGGCAAACGTGGGCTCCTAGCACCGATACACGACTGACGTCAGAAATTGAATTGTTCGCGAAAGATGTTGATCGGATCACCGCGCAAGGCGAATTTGTCGGCTCGGTGGCCACGTTAAAAAAACTGCTGAAGCCGTTGACGAGCACAGGGTCGCCAAAGAGCATCAGCATAAAGGAAGTTACGTACATTGAAGCCGTCCGCTTTTTTGATGAACCGAGCGGCAATGAGCCAGCCAACCGCAAACGCTCAGGCTCGTTCATCACGGCTCCGCTCCCTTTGGAGGCGATCTTGACGATGAAACAATGGCTGGCCCACGCTCCGAATGAACATGCGTCGCTCTGGCATCAATCGCTTGGCGGAGCAGCTGCGCAAATACGCCCGGAAGAAACGGCTTACTTTTACCGGGACGCCATTATCGCGCAGGAGTACTTGACGAAATGGAACAATCCTGGTGAAGAACGGCAGAATGTCAGGTGGATCAGAAACGTGCGTCAGGCTTTATCGCCCTATACGACGGGTGATTATGTGAATTGGCCGGATCGGTTTATTCGAAACTGGCCGAAAGCGTATTATGGCGAAAATTTTCCGAGACTGCGGGAAGTGAAGACGGCGTACGATCCAACGAATTTGTTTCGATTCCCGCAAAGTATTCCGCCGTATCGGAGGCGTGGGTAAAGCAGCAGGGGCGAGAAAAACACCCAAAAATTAGAAAAACTGCGAAACTACGTGCTGCCATGTGCGTCTAATCAGCATGACCACGTAAAGGATGATCGTTGTGAATCGTAACCGTCTATGTAATGTCGTATTATCTGGCACGTTATGTTTTTCGGCTGTGCTGTCACCATTTCTCGTATCCCCTGTTGCGCAAGCTGCTTCAACTGCTCGCATCACATATAAGCTGCCGGCCAATCCGGAGAAATACTTGTTTTTGAACGTACAGATGGTTTCCATCGCCAATCCACAGGTTGCTGCTGCGATGCAACAACAGAGCCTCTACACGCGTGAGGATTATTTGACCGACAGGGATAGAGCTGGCTCACATATAAAGCTACAGTACGACGATAATCTGAAATTCCTTTCCTCGAAAAAAGGCTTCCTGTGGAATATTTATCATTTTATTGGCATTTTTCCCCCTTACGCTCCCGGAACTGTCGATGCTACAGACTTGGATCGTCAAATTGCAAACACGCAAAGCTATTCGGAAGAGTGGTACAATCTGCGGGAAACAAGAGCGCAATTGGAAATGAATGCCCGTCTGCAGCCGCTCATTGCAGCAGGCTACGTCAAGCCGGAAGAGATTGACGATGGGGTCGCGACAAAGGAATTCGTGGCGACAGTGCTGTATCGGATGTTTGGGGACGTACGTCCTTATCATGGAGGCATTGATCTGAAAGATTCCGAAAACACAGCGGTGCGCTGGGCTGTGGAGGTTGGGCTGCCGGGGTTTGCAGTGGACAGCAAGGGATATCTTTACCCAGAGACACCACTGAGCATGGAGTCGGGTCCAAATGCGTACGCGCTGGAAGTACCTTATGAACGGTTATTTCAATTCATCACCTTGGTTCTACCAGGGAGAAAGACGCCGTCAGGATGGGAGTATTATCAGGTAAAGCTGTTGCCAGGGATGTCTCCGATCCGTGCCCAAGATGTCATTTCGGTAAACGGGAAGCCGTTCAACGAGGCAACAGATTATTACACTTTCTCCTCCACCCCAGAATACCGGAATGCAAGCAAAGCCATCGCCAACTATGCCATACCGCGGTTTGCTCAGATGCTCGATCTTGCGAGAAAGGATGCACAAAAACCGCGTGTGTGGGACTGGAGCCGGGATCTTATCCACGATCCTGGTTTCACGAAGGAGATCGCCGCCTATCGCAAAAACAAAAGCGGTAAAAATCTGAACACGGTCTATCAGGCAGTTCGGACACACTATAACCTGAGCATTCCCCAGGATTCGGCAGCCGTAATCAAGAGCGTGCTGGATCATGTGAAGTAGGAGAACGCTGCCGATAAATCGATGGTAAAATGATTCCAGTAGGAACATAGGAAAAGACACGCCTTCATGAGTACAATTGGATATACGAACATACACTAAGCGGGACAACTTGAAGGCAGGAGGCGTAGTCTGTGACCGAAATGAATAACCGGGATGAAAACAAAGAGCTGAAGGTGCTGGGCACCCATGCTGCTGGGGCAACCGATTTGTTCGAAACAAGAAAGACAGCCAAGCCGGTGCAGATAGACCCTCCGGTGGATACCGGCACAGTGGGTTCCACCAAATAGACCGGGTGATACGAAAAACCACCGTTGAGTAGGTGGTTTTTTCTATACAAACCCGAATGGGCTGTGAGTGAATTCCATCCAGCCAAACGCACGGTTTTTTGCAAAGGAAGGGGAGAGGATAAGAGCGATGCTTTCGATCATGTGGTAAGGAGGAGACGACATGGCCAGCTATCGCTGTTACTACTGTGAGCATGAGACAGGCAGTGTTCATTTGATCAATTTTTTCCAAAGTAGGGTTGACCGCGAGGAGCTTCTATGCGACGAATGCTACGCTGACTGGATCGAGTCCTTAAAAAGCGAACCTTAACGCGAAGCTGAAAAAAAGGGTTTGTGGCACAAGAAATCGGGCGGGTGATTGACGAATGGAATGGTATGAACGATTAACGGAATACTTTCCCGAGTATGAAATGAAGACCGAGGCGCAAATAAAGGCGCTGATTAAAGAAAAGGACAGCTACCACAAAGTCGAAACGGATCATTACCTGCTGCTTTATGCAGAATTCCCCACGTTTCTTTTTATCGACTATCTTCTGATTAACCCAGCCACGCGTGGAAAAGGAATTGGGACAAGCGTAATCAATAAGCTGAAGGCAAAAGGTAAGGACATTTTGCTGGAAGTGGAACCGATCAATCGCGAGGATCAAGATACGGTGAGAAGAGTCCGCTTTTATCAAAAAAACGGATTTGTGAAAGCAGATCGGATTCAATACCGATGGCAAGACGATAACGGCGAAATTTATGAAATGAATATTTATTATTGGAGTCCGCACGATACGCTGCCGCAAGAAAAAGTAATGGAAAAAATGGCGAGAGCCTGTCAAGAAATCCACAATTTCCGGTCTAAGCAATATTATGGGCGCATGGTGGCAAACCCAGAGGAAGTCTTGCACCTAAAGCACTGATCGTACCCGCTACTTGCGGGTATTTCTAATATCCTCCCATACATGTTATTGGCCTAGTAGGTAACACTGAAAACAAAAGGGGTGATAAACGTGGATCCATTTACGTGCAGTGACAAAAAAGAGATCGAAAATGCGATCGCCGTGTCCAAGGTCGAAGAAATGATCGATTCAGCCGATCGACATGATGAAGAGCGTAGGGGCATCGAGGCAAAAATCATTGAAAACGAAATCAATTCGTATAATCGATTCGAATCACTTTACAGAGAGCGGCATCGAGATGAAGCCGGAGAAGGAGAACGGGAAGGCTATAGGGGCGTTGAAGGGGATCGGGAACGCGGTCGCGATGACGAGCGCTATCGGGATGTTGAAGGTGATCCAGATCGCGGTGGCTATCGTGACTATGATCGCTACCAAGGTGAAAACGATAGCAACGCGGACGTTGCGGGTTACAGGGACCACGGAGGCTACAGGGACCGCGAAGACCGAAGAGATGAAGAAGAAACGGAGTACCGATAAAGCGAAATCAGTGGGAAAAAGCCTCTTTTCGAGCGGAGAGGGGCTTTTTGTTGTGTTGTGGAAAATCATCTGTTTCCTTTGCGACTGTCAGGCGGACCTGATGGAGAGCTTTCCGCTGCCCTCCGCTACCTCAATCAGCGCTACACGATGCCGAATGAGCGGGCGCAGGCGTTGCTTACGGATATTGGGACAGAAGAGCTGGGCCATTTGGAGATTATTGCGACGCTCGTCTACAAGCTGACGAAAGATGCGACCCCAGCCCAAATGCGGGAGGCAGGGTTGGGTGGACATTACGCGGAACACGAAAAAGCACTCTTTTATTCCGACGCAAACGGGATTCCTTGGACCGCTGCCTATATTCAGAGCAAGGGAGATCCAATTGCTGACTTGGCGGAAAACATCGCGGGTGAGGAAAAAATGCGGGCGACCTATCAGTGGCTGATCAATCTGACGGACGATCCCGACCTCATCGACGCATTGAAATATTTGCGGGAGCGGGAAGTGGTACATTCCCAGCGATTCCGCGAAGCGCTTTATTTGGTGGAAGAGCACTACAAAACCCATAAATTTTTCTAGGGAAGGAGGACCCCGATGCAAAAGCCGAAACCATCTGACGAAATCCCGATCAAACGAGCAGGGAATCGTCCTACTCGTGATGCGATGCTAGAAGGGGGCGCCGTCAAGCAGACGATGGACAGCATGTGGGACACCGCCGGCAGCATGCCAAGCCAAGCTGGCCATATGCCGCGGTATTCCAATGGGATACCGTACCCAATGGGCCAAGAGCTGCACCAATTTAGCGGGAGGCCCATCCATGCAAACCAAATGCCGCACCGTTCCAGTGCGACTCCGCATCCTTTTAGCCAAATGCCATACCAATCCGGCGTCATGCCCGGTCAATCGGGCCGCTTGGCACCCACACCGAGAAGTGTCCCGCGTCAAACCAATCAGGCATATCAAAAACCGAGCAGGATGCTTCCGCCCCGGGGATTTTTGCCCGTCAGCATGCCGCCGACCAAGCCGTATCCCGCCGACCCGTATATAGAGCAGCTGCCACTTGCTGAAGCGCTGCGAAAAGGGACGCTGTTTCGCTGGATGCATGATCCGTATGCCGATCCTTACCGTGGGTAAAAAAAGAAATAAAAAAGGCGCGCAGTTTGAAGGCTGCGGGCCTTTTTGTTGTCACTTCAATGCGTTCGTGCTGGACCATTCCAAGACTTACTGGCATGCGTCCGGATTCCGCTCGAAAAAGGGATTTGTGGCACGGCCGCAGCCAAATGCGAGACCGTCTGTGTGGAAGACTTGGAAAAATGTGAAACTCTTGGCTCAAACATCCGTAAACCACAAAGGGAAAGCGCACAGGTAGGCAAAGACGTAGGAAGGAGGCGGGAGTGTGTCGACATTTTTAAAAATTGCACTGGCGATCATCATGATTGTGCTCCCGTGCCTTGGTTACGTCCAACCGGTAAGCGGAGGTGAGAACGGACTTACCCACGAACGGTCCTTGCTGGTCGACCATAGCTATCTGACAGAGCAAGTGACGTTTCTCAAAGAGAGTCATTCGCTAGCGACGGCAGCCAAGATCTTGCTGCTGCTCAGTTTTTTGACCGTTGTCTTCCGCGTGTTCCTCCGCTTCCGGATGAAACGCTACCTGTTTTCGTTTATACCGTTGTTTAAGCGATTATATTTGCTATTTCCGATCAGATACGAATCTCGATATATAGCCCTGCCCCGTTTCATCTCGTAAATTCGAAATGAAATGGGGAATGGGCTTTATGATAAAATGGTCCAGATTGATTGCACTTGTCGCGTTGATCGCCATCGCGTTTTTTCTAATGGGCACGACAACCGACAAGATCGCAAAGGATATTCGTTTAGGGCTGGATTTGCAGGGCGGCTTTGAGATCGTTTACCATGTAGAGCCGCTCCAGCAAGGCGCAGCTGTGACGGATGACCTGCTGAAAGCGACTGCCGCCATGATCGAGCAGCGGGTCAATATCGGGGGTGTCACAGAGCCGGAGGTAACGATTGAAAATCCAGACCGCATCCGAGTCAAGCTGGCCGGCGTGACAGATCAGGAGTCACTGCGCAACCTGATCGACAAGCCGGCAGTTCTCACCTTCCGCGATAGCAACGGTCATACCGTGATGCAAGGAACTGACCTTGCTCCTAATGGAGCAAGCGTCGGATTCGATGACTTGAAGCGGCCGGTGATCGGACTGAAGTTCAACGCTGCCGACAAATTCAGGGACGTGACGAAGGCGAATTTGCACCGGAACGTCGCGATTTATTTGGATGACACGATGCTGACCAATCCGGTCATCGATGAGGTGATCCCGGACGGAAGCGCGCAGATCAGAGGGCAGCGGACAGTAGAGGAAGCGAATCAGCTCGCCAAAATCATCAACGCGGGCGCATTGCCATCCAAGCTTGTGCAGCTACAGGCGAATCAAGTTGGCGCCAGTCTAGGGGCGATGTCGCTCGACAAGACCCTCACTGCCGGTTATATCGGTTTTGTCGCCGTACTTTTGTTCATGCTGGCAATCTATCGGATGCCGGGGATGATTGCGAATATCACCTTGCTCGTTTTTGCATACATCTGCATGGTCATGCTGGGCTGGATGGAGGCGACCTTGACCTTGCCGGGAATCGCTGGGTTCATCCTATCCGTCGGGATGGCGGTCGATGCCAACATCATCACCTATGAGCGGATTCAGGAAGAGATTCGCAGCGGCAAAACGATTCGGTCATCCTTTCGGGCTGGGCAGCGGCATTCGTTCGTGACGATCATCGATTCCCATGTGACGACGATCATCGCAGCAGTTGTGCTCTTGGCGTTTGGATCGAGTTCCATTCAAGGCTTTTCGATTATTCTGATCATGACGCTTGTGACCAGCTTGCTTACCAATGTATACGGGTCCCGCCTGCTGCTTGGTCAGGTGCTGGCGACCAATACGTGCAAGCGACCTGGATGGTTCGGCGTCAAGCGGGAGAACATTGCGGTTCAGCAGGACGAGCGGCAGATCGTCAAGTTTGACATCGTCAAAAATCGGCGGAAATTTTATGCTGTTTCGCTCGGAATCTTGCTGATTGGGTTGGTGACGATGATCGGGTTCGGGCTGAATCTTGGCGTCGATTTCAAAGCGGGAACGAGGCTCGATCTGATGATCGGCAAGCCGTTTCAAACCGCTGACATTGCGGCCGTGATCCAGCAGGATGTGCCGTCTGTCGACTTCAAGCCGGTGACAACCTTTGGCAGCAAGCAGGAATGGGCGACGACCACCTTTGAAAAGCCGGTGGTCAAGGCAGATCTGGAACGCATCCAGCATGACCTCCAGCAAAAATACGGAAGTCAGGTCAGCAGGCAAGAATCGACCGTATCGCCGGTGATCGCGGAAGAGATGGTGAAGAAGGCGGTGGTGGCCGTGCTGCTTGCGGCGCTGTGCATCGCGATCTACATTGCCTTTCGTTTCCAGCTTTTATTCGGCATCGCTTGCGTCATCGCGCTTTTGCACGACGTGTTCATTCCTATGGCGCTGTTCTCCGTGTTCCAGCTGGAGATCGACCTCACGTTCATCGCAGCGATGCTGACCATCGTCGGATACTCCATCAACGATACGATCGTGATCTTTGACCGCATTCGTGAAAATCTGAAAACGACGAAGGTACGAACGGTGGAAGACTTGCAGCAGATGGTGAACGTGAGCCTTTGGCAGACCATGCGCCGCTCGCTTTTTACCGTCGCCACAGTGTTTGTGACGGCTCTTTCCATCGCGGTACTCGGAAGCGAAGGAATCCGCAGCTTTTCGCTCGCGCTGATTTTTGGACTGGTTAGCGGCACGTATTCGTCGATCTTTATCGCAGCGCAAGTATGGGTGACGCTGAAGAAGCGAGAGTTTGCAAGAAAGCAAAAAGCAGCAATAGAATAAGGCAGGAAGCACAAAAAAGCAGGGACACGAACCTGCTTTTTTGATTTTTTCGAAACTTGTTCAGAAAATGTTCAGAATTGCGTGGTATAATTAACCAAGCGGCAATTAACGCAAAAAGCAATCGCCAGACACCTGTGCATCACACATCTTGAAGCGAGCATACGGCTATCTTTCCTGTCGATAGTCTGAGACGAAATGGGGATTGTGGAGGAGGGCATAAGGTGGAATCGGCAGGATATCGGGGGAAAAAAGTGAAGCGGGATGTGTTCAACTCGTACGGAATGCTGATCGTCGCAGCACAAACCGTTTTGACGGATGAACACCTCGATTTGATCAGGAATCATCGCATTGACATCACGACAGTCGCCATCATGACGGATTCAGAGGAAGAGGGCATCGCTTGCAAGCAAGAGGTGCAAAAAGCTGTAAGGGCTTCCAAAGAAATGTTTGACTCGATTCGGCATACGCGCAAAATACCGGTCATGCAGATGCGCAACGAAATCCTTCCGCTTGTCCGTGAGGTGACGGAACACACCAATGTGTTTCAACTGCTTGAGGCGGTTAAGGCCACGGATGAATACACGTATCAACACAATATCGGGGTCGGCATTCTTTCCACGATGATTGGCAAGTGGCTGAATCTGGGAGAAACCGAGCTTGCAGTCCTGTCTTTGGCAGCGACACTACATGATGTAGGAAAAATGCAGGTTCCGCTCGACATATTAAACAAACCGGATAAGCTGACGCAAGAAGAGTTTGCAGTCATCAAGCAGCACACCGTATTCGGCTATAATTTGCTTAAAGACACGCCCGGCCTCAACCACCGGACAGCGCTGGTGGCGCTGCAGCATCATGAGCGACTTGATGGTAAAGGCTATCCGTTCGGGATTACCGATAACAAGATCGACCTATTCAGCCGGATTGTAGCCGTGGCGGATATTTTTCACGCGATGTCTTCCAAACGGCCGTATCACAATGCGCTTCCCTTTCACGCGGTGATCAGCCAAATGCGAAAAGGGATTTTCGGGGCGTTAGATTCGTCGATTACGTCTCTGTTTTTGGACAACATCGTGAAAAAAATGGTCGGGGAGCAAGTGGTATTAACCGATGGCACGATGGGCGAGGTTGTCATGCTGAACCCGTTTGACATCGAGAAGCCTTTGATCAAAGCGAATGAAGGATTTATCGATTTGAGCAAAGAGAGTGATTTGCGCATTCAATCGATTTGTATGTAGGAAGCTAAAACGGTTGCTGATGCAGCCGTTTTTTGTGTGCGCCCTGAGCTCAGAAGGACACAGAAAATTGCGTCAACGATAGGGAATGCGTTTTAGAGTTTCGAAAACGTGAAGTTTTGCGATATAATGATCGTTGCGCAAATAAACATAAGGGAGCTTTTTAGATGGATTTTTTGGCATTGAAAGAAATCATCCATGGACGACGGAGCATTCGCAAATTCACGGAGCAGCCAGTAACACGTGAGGACATCGAGGATATCATCGATTGCGCTCGCTACGCTCCGAGCGACACCAACTCGCAGACATGGGAATTCATCGTCATAACCAACCGCGAAAAAATTAAAGAAATCGAGCAAATTACGTGGGATGCCCTGCACGAAAAAGCGGCGCAAGCGACGGAAAAAGGCTTCGAAAAAGAAGGCAGACTGCTGGTGCGCTCCTTTGGACCGTATGCAACCGCATTTTCGGATGCGCCTGCCCTGATCGTTTGCTTGGCAACGCCGTATGAATCGAAATTCCGTGAAAAAATCTTTGAACCGATTGAACTGGTTCCGCATAACGTTTGGGACGAGGAAGGCATCAAGAGCAGCTGTCTGGCATCGCAAAACCTGATGCTGGCTGCGCATGCAAAAGGGTTGGGCACATGCCCGATGACCGGACCTGTACTGTTGGCAGCGGACAAGCTGAGAGAGATGCTCAGCATTCCGGCGCAAAAGCAGATCAACATGGTCATCGCGCTTGGACATCCGCAAGATACGCCGAAAAAGCTGCCTCGCAAAGAAGTAGCCGAAATCACCCATTTCATTGAGTAGTCGATGAAGCCATAAAAGAATCTCTTCACAAGTGGAAGAGGTTCTTTTTTGTGCGTTTGCACCAGTGATTGACATTTTTTGGTTGGGTCATGAAAATAGAAAAGGAAGAAGCAACAGGCAAGCGGAGGGATCAGATGATAGAGGCTTGTGAAAAAGCAAAGGAGCTGAAAGTATGAGTGTGAAAGTGAAAAATTTCGCTGTCATTCAATTACCGGTTAAAAATCTGGAAGCATCGATCAAATGGTATCAGGAGCTGCTGGGCATTCCTTTCACATTCCCGTATACGCCGGGCGACAATGAAGCGTGGCTGAATGTGGGCGGGGTGGGGCTCGGATTGGTTCGCTCGCCAGAGGTGCCGCACCTTGATTTTTGCAATATGAACGGCCAGCCGCAGCCGATCCTTTCACTTCAGGTTGATGAAATTCAGGCTGTTTACGCCGAGCTCAAGGAAAAAGGGATTGATGTCGGCGAGATGGTTTACAAGAAGGGCGGTGGCTACAGCTTCACGTTTCGCGATCCGGATGGTCACCTTTCGAATTTGTGGGGCGGCTGGCCTTCCGCTGAAGAGGATCTGGATAAGTAAACGAAGAGCAGCAGTATATCGGCATGAAAAAACGAACCTGCAGAGGGTTCGTTTTTTTGTGCAGCGTGGGGTTATGGGGTTGGCTGCTTGTTAAGTAGATGATCGTTCAAGATGCTGCTTTCCAGGACATCAAAATCGCCGTACACTTTCTCGATATGCCGTTCGCCCCAATCGCACAGCGCATTTAAAATCCCCTGCAGACTCCAGCCGTATTCACTCAGCTCGTAGATGACCTTTGGCGGCACTTGGTTGAAGGTGATGCGATTGATGATCCCGTCCTCTTCGAGCTCACGCAGCTGCTGTGTCAGCATTTTTTGGGTGATACCCGGCATGAGCCGCTTCAGTTCGCTCGTTCGTTTCGCGCCGCGCGTCAGATGGCAGAGGATGACGCATTTCCACTTCCCGCCGATCACGTCAAGGGTTGCCTCCACCGAAATGTTATATTTCTTTTCCATGATTCCCTACCTCCTTATAGGCACCAAAAAGTATCTATATCACTTTTTCGTTACTATGGTACTTGAAAGTGTGTACTTCTCTTTTTGTCGCATCTATACCATAATAACTCTTGCCAGCTGGTTTTCAATGATTTTCTTATTACTACATGATTCAAAAACAGAGAAAAGGAGAAGGATAGGAAACCATGTCTACCAATAAAAAAAGAAGCACTTGGGCATTGCTTGCACTGGCTGTTAGCGCCTTTGCGATCGGTACCACCGAGTTTATCAGTGTGGGCCTCTTGCCGCTCATTGCCTCGGATTTACACATTTCTGTCACTACGGCGGGATTGACCGTCTCTCTATATGCATTGGGCGTCACGTTTGGGGCGCCAGTTCTGACCTCGCTGACATCGAACATGTCTCGCAAATGGCTGTTGCTCTGGATCATGATCGTGTTCATTATCGGGAACAGCCTGGCGGCGACTGCGACCAGCGTCGGCGTACTGCTTACAGCGCGGATCATCTCCGCCTTGTCGCACGGCGTATTCATGTCAATTGGATCGACAATCGCCGCCGATCTGGTTCCGGCCAATCGGCGGGCAAGTGCCATCGCGTTTATGTTTACGGGATTGACGGTCGCCACGGTGACCGGGGTGCCGTTTGGTACTTTCATCGGTCAGCAGTTCGGCTGGCGGACGGCATTTGTGGTTATCATTATCACAGGGGTAATTGCACTCTTGGCAAACGGGCTGCTCATCCCACGTGACCTGCGCCAAGGAACACGCACAACGATGCGTGATCAAGTGAAGCTGGTGACAAACGGTCGTCTCGTACTGCTGTTTTTGATCACCATGCTTGGGTATGGCGGCACATTCGTCGTATTTACGTATTTATCTCCGCTGCTTCAGGATGTTACCGGATTTAGCGAAGGGACGGTCGCCATCATCCTGCTGGTGTATGGCATTGCGATTGCGATCGGGAACACAATCGGCGGTAAAGTTGCAAACCGCAATCCAATCGTCGCGCTCTTCTACATGTTCATTGTCCAAGCCATCGTGCTGTTTGTCTTGACATTCACGGCTCCATTCAAAATCGCGGGCCTGGCAACGATTTTCCTGATGGGCATCCTCGCATTCATGAACGTGCCGGGCTTACAAGTATATGTTGTCCAATTGGCACAGCGATTTGTGCCGGGGGCCGTTGATGTCGCCTCGGCGATCAATATAGCGGCATTCAATGCCGGGATTGCGATTGGCGCGTATTTGGGAGGAGTGATAACCGATTCGATAGGCCTCATTCATACGCCATGGGTTGGCGCGGTGATGGTCGCGGCAGCTGTTCTGCTTACAGGCTGGAGCATGGGACTGGAAAAAAAGGAGAAACGACAAATAAAAAGCAGCGAATACCAAATCGCTGAACATTTCTAAGGAGGAAAAGAAGATGAATAAACACTTGCAAGAAACGACAACACTGCATAACGGAGTACAAATGCCATGGTTCGGGCTTGGCGTATTCAAAGTGGAGGAAGGACCTGAGCTGGTCAATGCAGTGCGGGCAGCAATTGTCCACGGCTACCGCAGCATCGACACCGCTGCGATCTATGGGAATGAAGAAGGGGTAGGCAAAGGAATCCGCGAAGGTCTCGCTGAAGCTGGCATCGCACGGGAAGAGCTGTTCGTGACGTCCAAAGTGTGGAACGCCGATCTCGGCTACGAATCTACGCTAGCTGCTTATGAGCAAAGCCTGGCGAAGCTCGGACTCGATTATCTCGATCTGTACTTGATTCACTGGCCGGTTGCTGGTAAATACAAAGAAGCGTGGCGAGCGCTGGAAACGTTGTACAAGGCGGGGCGCGTGAAAGCGATCGGAGTCAGCAATTTTCAGATCCACCATTTGGAAGACTTGATGAAAGATGCCGAAATCAAGCCGATGATCAATCAGGTGGAGTACCATCCGCGTTTAACGCAAAAAGAGGTGCAAGCTTTTTGCCGTGAGCACGGCATTCAGATGGAGGCATGGTCCCCGCTCATGCAAGGTCAATTGCTGGAGAATGAAACGTTGCAAGAAATTGCCCGCACCTATCAAAAATCTGTGGCACAGGTCATCCTGCGCTGGGACTTGCAAAACGGGGTTGTTACGATTCCGAAATCGACGAAAGAACACCGCATCGCTGAAAATGCCAATGTATTCGATTTCGAGCTGACAGCAGATGATATGGCCCGAATTGACGCGTTAAACCAAAACCATCGCGTCGGCCCAGACCCAGATAACTTTGATTTTTAAGCGAAAAAAAGCGCCCGATCACTGAACTGCACCCCAATTGTTAGACACATAACAATTGGAGGTGCAGTTTTTCTATGGCTAAATTTACTATAGACGATAAATTGTCAGCGGTTCATCGCTATTTAGAAGGGACAGAGAGTTATGAATCGATTGCCT
>NZ_RHHQ01000058.1 GCF_003710825.1 Brevibacillus fluminis
CGGGGTTTTTTTATGTAAATCAAGAGGGGCACAGCTCCGATCTCCTCCTCAGGGCGGAGCGAGATTCAATCCCGGGTTCCTGTCAGAAGCGCTGGTTTTTCACTACGATGAAAAAAGAGAACATCGTTTTGGTTGTGGAAGGAGAAACGTAGGATGGATAGCGAGAAGAAGCATGAGACGGTTGTCCAATTGCGGAACGTCAGCAAGAAAATCGGGCTGAAAACCATTGTGGACAACGTCAGTTTTGATATTCCAAGAGGGACGGTCTTTGGCTTGCTGGGGCCGAATGGGGCGGGGAAGACCTCGCTGATCCGCATGATGGTCGGCCTGACGTCCATCAGCCAAGGGGAAATCACGATAAGGGGAGCGAGTGTGAAGCACGAGTTCGAACGCGCCATCCGGCATGTGGGAGCGATCGTGGAAAACCCGGAAATGTACCGGTTCTTGTCCGGCTACAAAAATTTGCTGCACAGTGCGAACGTGCTGCCCGATGTGGA
>NZ_RHHQ01000059.1 GCF_003710825.1 Brevibacillus fluminis
GTGATCGCTTTGCTCGGCTTAGAAACCAGCATCCATCAAAAGGTTAAGACGTATTCACTCGGAATGAGGCAGCGCCTCGGCATTGCACAAGCGCTGCTGCATCGGCCGGCCGTACTGATCCTCGATGAGCCAACAAACGGGTTGGACCCTGCAGGCATACGCGAGCTGCGCAACCACCTGCGCCATTTGGCAGAAATGGAGGGGACAGCGGTGATCGTTTCAAGCCATCTATTGTCGGAAATGGAGCTAATGTGCGATGAGATTGCGGTCCTGCAAAAAGGTAAGCTGATCGGGATCAAATCGATGGAAGAGCTGATGGACAACCATGCGGCTGCCGAAACGATCCGGATCGAAACGGAGCAGCCCCAGGAAGCGAAGGAGATTTTGCAGCGCGAAGCTCCTGCGATCCGTTTCTC
>NZ_RHHQ01000060.1 GCF_003710825.1 Brevibacillus fluminis
TGAAGTGACCCCAAAAAGTTAGACTCGTATTTTTTAAGCAGCATGTAAGGCTTGAGTTCGGTATTGCACTGGACTTAAGCCTTTTAATTTTATCTTGATTCGTTGGTTGTTATAGTAGTCGATGTATTTGGCTAACTCTTGTTTAAAATGTTCAACGTTCTCAAACTCTTGCATATATAAAAACTCTGATTTTAGGATACCAAAGAAATTTTCAATCACAGCGTTATCATAACAGTTTCCTTTTCGCGACATACTCTGGGTAATGTTCTTTTCTTTCAATACCTGACGGTATGGGCTCATTTGGTAATGCCAGCCTTGATCCGAGTGAATCAGCAAATTGTCTTTGTCAGTTAGTCTCTTACAAGCTTGTTCCAGCATTTTAGACACAAGAGAGTATCTTGGTCTTGAATCAACTGTATAAGCGATAATTTCTCCGTTAAATAAATCTAGCATTGGTGATAAATAGAGCTTTTCACCAAAGAGTTTAAACTCAGTTATATCGGTTACCCATTTCTCGTTTGGTTTTTCTGCCTGGAAATTGCGATTCAAAAGATTCGGTGCCGTCTTACCAACATTCCCTTTATATGAGCGATATTTTTTCATCCGAACCATGCTTTTTAGGCCTAGCTTTTTCATGAGTCGCTGAACTTTTTTATGATTCACCAGATACCCCAGATTCCTCAGTTCATGCGTAATACGACGGTACCCGTAGCGTGCTTTATGCTCATGGTAAATCGCCTGAATCAATGTTTTTAATTCAGCATGTTTATCTGGACGACCGATTGATTTTACATAGTAATTATAGGTACTGCGTGGAATGCCAGCGAGTTTTAGTAAGGCTTTTACAGGAAATTCAGTCCTTAGCTCAAATACTACTTGTGCTTTGT
>NZ_RHHQ01000061.1 GCF_003710825.1 Brevibacillus fluminis
TGAAGTGACCCCAAAAAGTTAGACTCGTATTTTTTTAAGCAGCATGTAAGGTTTGAGTCCGGTATTGCACTGGACTTAAGCCTTTTAATTTTATCTTGATTCGTTTGTTGTTATAGTAGTCGATGTATTTGGCTAACTCTTGTTTAAAATGTTCAACGTTCTCAAACTCTTGCATATATAAAAACTCTGATTTTAGGATACCAAAGAAATTTTCAATCACAGCGTTATCATAACAGTTTCCTTTTCGCGACATACTCTGGGTAATGTTCTTTTCTTTCAATACCTGACGGTATGAGCTCATTTGGTAATGCCAGCCTTGATCCGAGTGAATCAGCAAATTGTCTTTGTCAGTTAGTCTCTTACAAGCTTGTTCCAGCATTTTAGATACAAGAGAGTATCTTGGTCTTGAATCAACTGTATAAGCGATAATTTCTCCGTTAAATAAATCTAGCATTGGTGATAAATAGAGCTTTTCACCAAAGAGTTTAAACTCAGTTATATCGGTTACCCATTTCTCGTTTGGTTTTTCTGCCTGGAAATTGCGATTCAAAAGATTCGGTGCCGTCTTACCAACATTCCCTTTATATGAGCGATATTTTTTCATCCGAACCATGCTTTTTAGACCTAGCTTTTTCATGAGTCGCTGAACTTTTTTATGATTCACCAGATACCCCAGATTCCTCAGTTCATGCGTAATACGACGGTACCCGTAGCGTGCTTTATGCTCATGGTAAATCGCCTGAATCAATGTTTTTAATTCAGCATGTTTATCTGGACGACCGATTGATTTTACATAGTAATAATAGGTACTGCGTGGAATGCCAGCGAGTTTTAGTAAGGCTTTTACAGGAAATTCAGTCCTTAGTTCAAATACTACTTGTGCTTTGT
>NZ_RHHQ01000062.1 GCF_003710825.1 Brevibacillus fluminis
GTATGAGCTGGTAGATAACCGGCGAAAAATTGAGAGATAAAATCTTTTCAATCTGCAGAAAAGAATCGAACGTGCCCCCTAGCGCGCCAACCAACCCCCAAATCTTCAACTGTACGGCCAAATCCCGCATGACGATCAGCGGCGCTTTTTCCGTCAAAAACGCTCCGATTCCGCCGACAACCGCACCGCCGATCACAATTCCGTAGGCGACAAATAGCGTAAGGATGACTTGCCCCATCTCGCACACTCCCCAACTTTCGAAAACGTGGCTGCCCAAGCTTTTGGCGGGCTCGGTTGCCCTTATACACACACTTACGCACTTGTCCTGCTGTTTATGTATCATGGGGCAAAAAAGAACAATGGCATGCTCCAATGGCATGCCCGTTGACATCCGCTATTGATCGATTTACACACCATCGACGCCATCACCGAAAAAGATGGAAACCAAAAACAAAATGATTACAATCCAGATAATGACTTCAAAAATTTCATTATCAAAGAGCCCGCCCATTTCTGCTCCCTCCCGCATCTTTACCCAGCTTTCATACTTCTCTATAGGAATATGTACCGGAAAGATTGTTGGAAATGGGTACATCAGCCCGATGTGCAGCATTTTCCGCTTCTGCCTAGCAAAGGCGCAAACGGGTATAATTGCCCTTTCCCTCCTCAATACTAACCACAATGAACAGGGGGTGGCTCACTTGGCTTCAAAAATCGCATCACTCTTACAAAACCGCGGCTATACGATGCTGATGGCGATTGTACTCGTCATGCATCTGGCTACCTTTATGGTCACGCCAACCTTTCCGATTTTTCTGGAACGCGCCGGAGGGTTTTCTCTCGCTGAAGTCGGCTTGCTCCTCGGCGTCGGGAGCGTCACCTATCCGATCGGGAGCCTGATTGGCGGTTTGCTTGCCGACCGCTTGGGCAATCGAACGGTCATGATGGTGGGCGCATTGATGGAGGGGCTGGCGATGGGCGGTTACGCCATCAGCCACTTCTACGGCGCATTCCTGCTTTTTGCCGTCGTGAATGGGGTGGGAAGTGGATTTTTGGCTCCCACGATAAAAGCGATGATTGCAGACGTTGTCCCGGAATCCGAGCGGACGGCGGCGTTTTCCTGGCGAGGCATTGCGGCACACCTGGGGATTATGATTGCAGGCGTAACCATGGCCTTGCTTGCACTCGGGGTATCTCGTAGCGTATTTCTCTATGCCGCAGTCAGTTTTGCCGGTTTGGCACTGGTGATCCGCCTCTTTTTACCGAATGACCGCTGCGAAGGGCCGGGTTGCAAGCCGCTCCCCTTATCGACTTACACGGCGCTTTGGCGCAATCGTCCGTTTGTCTTGTTCTCAGCGGTTTCCTTCTTATTGTGGGCGCTCTACGCGCAATTCACGCTGTTGATGCCGTTGAAAGGGGAACACGTCCTTGGCTCAGCAGCGCATATTGGACTGATTTTTACCATCAATTCCTTTTCCGTGGTACTGTTGCAAGGAGTGCTCTCCCGCTTTTTGATCGAGCGGATCAATCCGTACATTTCGCTTGCCGCAGGAACGCTTCTGATCGGTTCCGGCTTGTTCGCGATGGGATTTGCGATCAATTTTCTCACCCTCTCTTTAGCAGCGCTCACCTTTATCCTGGGGGAAATGATGTTGATGCCGGTTATCGACAGCCTGATCGGCAGATTTGCCCAAGAAGAGCTGCTTGGCGCATATTTTGGCATCTCCAATTTCGTTTCGGGCATCGGCACCGCGATCGGCACGTCCCTCGGCGGCTATTTCGTCCAGAAACTCGGCGGCGTCGATGCAACAGCGCCATGGATCGGATATGGGCTTGCTGGCTTAGTCGCTGCTGGACTCATCGGACTCTTTTCCTACTACCTCAACCGCCCGCGCAAAAAAAGTGGTTTCTCTATCGAAAAAACGGGAAAAAGGAGAGTGACCGGTAGATAACAGTTGCTGCACTTTCTATTATCTTCTATGATGAATGGAGAGGCTTCTACTACCAAAGTACTAGATCCCGTTGTCCACGATCATGATGCAAGACT
>NZ_RHHQ01000063.1 GCF_003710825.1 Brevibacillus fluminis
ACCAGTTCTGTTTTCTTTTCTTCTTCATCAAATTCGTCTTGTGGCATTCTAACTAATTTCTTCATGATTCCCTTTTCATACAAAGCCTTAATTAAAATGATCAATATTGGCGAAGCAATAATACCAGCAACACCAAATATGGATAACGAAATAATCATGAAGGAAAACATCGTGAACGCAGAAACTCCGAGTGAATCACCAGCAATCTTTGGTTCCGCAATTTGTCTAAAAATCATTGAGAACGCTAATAGACCAAGCAAATATAGTCCAAAGCCCGTTTGCCCTACGATGAGAAGATAAACTGCCCAAGGGATAAAGATGACTGGCATCCCCAGCAACGGAAGAATGTCGAGCAATGCTGATAACAACGCAATGGTAAGTGCGTTATCCACACCAGCAAACAACAATCCGAGGAAAATGATCATAAAGGAAATACAGATTAGCAACAGCTGCGCCTTTACATACTTTCCGATTCCATTGAGGACATTTTCCTTCAAAAAAATAAATGCATTCTTGAATGTGCGTGGCGTTTTCTCTGCAGCGATTCTTTTCCAGTCACCTATTTCCAGGCTCAGGAAATAAGCCAAGATAATGCCGACTACGAAATTAAAGAACATCGTGGAGAAAGAAGTGATCGCACCGACAGTTCCTACAAGTGCAGCACTTAAATACGCGGAACTTTTTTGAGCGATTAGCCCTACATATTCTTTGGCTTTTTCAAGCACTTCTGGTGGCAGCGCATTAATTTTACTTTGGTAATAATCAGCGTTTTTCACAATCTCACCCTGTAACAGATGAATATACTTGGGAATAATCGCTGACAAACTTAGAATTTGATTTGTGATTACCAAACCTGCTACAAATATCACCCCAAGGACAAGCAAGATGAATACTATCATCGCTATATTCGTAGCAATAGACTTTTTCAACCCTTTCCGATGCAAGAAATTTGCGGTTGGTGCCACCATAAAGTAAATGAGCAAAGCGATAAAAATCGGGGTTGCAATCGAAAACAAATACGAAAAGCTAGACATGATTAGGAAGATGGTTAACACCACTAATGCCAAATCAAATGCCGTCCTTGCGTATTTTTTGTAAAACGCAATCATTCTCTCACCTCTACTATTATTTTATAACACGACTGTCTCCTACATCCGCCAGCTTGAACGGCCCCTACGTCAATAAGTCAGAATTTGTGAAAAAGGTATAATTCGAAGGAGCTTGCCCAGGTTCCTTTTTTTATTGCGTTGCTTTTATGAAATGACTCAAAATCGACAAGCGGGGATGAGCTGCAGGGTGCCCGCTATGCCGTGTTCGGATGCGGGGACCGGAACTAGGTCCCTCATTTGTTACAAACTACATGAAAACCCAACAGAAAAGAAACACTAGAACCG
>NZ_RHHQ01000064.1 GCF_003710825.1 Brevibacillus fluminis
TACGAAAACTAGCGTCCGCTCTGCGGTTTTCCGCTAGCAAAGGAGAGACGGTTCGATGAAAAAATGGGGTCTGTGGATCAATGGAAAATGGGAGGAAGGCACGCGGTATGAGCCGCTGCACGCGCCGCAAACCGGAGAGGTGATCGCCGAAATTGCACAAGCGACGGAGGCGGAAGCGAAGCGTGCGATTGAAGTGGCACACGAAGCTTTTCAGCAATTCCGGTGGATGCCGGCGCATCAGCGGGCAGGGATCCTCATGAAAGCGGTTCAGCTTTTGGAGGCGAAAAAGGAAGAAGCGGCTCAGATCATCGCCACCGAGGCAGCGAAGCCGATCAAGGCAGCGCGTACGGAGCTCGTCCGCACGATCCAAACGTATCAATTCGCGGCGGAGGAAGCTAAACGCATTTATGGCGAACGGATTCCGATGGATGCGGCGATCGGCGGGGAGGATCGCATCGGTTTCACGATGAGAGTACCGATGGGCGTGGTGTCGGCCATCACGCCGTTCAACTTTCCGTTCAATCTGGTCGCGCACAAGGTGGGCCCGGCCATCGCAGCGGGCAATGCGATCATCTTAAAGCCAGCGGAGAAAACGCCGCTCAGCTCGCTCTTTCTCGCCGAGCTTTTCCAAGAAGCAGGGTTGCCGGATGGCGTCCTCAACGTTGTCACAGGCTTCGGCCCCGACCTTGGACCTGTGCTCAACACGCATCCTCATGTCAAAAATATTACCTTTACGGGAAGCCCGCGGGTCGGCAAGGAAATCCGCAAGCTGGCTGAATTCCGCAAAGTGACACTGGAGCTTGGCTCCAATTCGGCGCTGATCATCGATGAGGGTGTGGATGTGGGCTCTATCATCGGCCGGGTGGTGGAAGGATCGTTCTCGTACAACGGACAGGTGTGCATTTCCATCCAGCGGATTTATGTGCATCGTTCGCTGTATCAAACGTTTTTGGATCAATTGGTGGAACGGACGAAACAGCTTGTCATCGGTTCCCCTTATGACGAGAAGACGGACATTACGGCTGTGATCACCAAAGATTCGCTCGAACGGCTCTCATCATGGATCGCGGAAGGGGTGCAGGCAGGTGCGAAGGTGGTGTATGGCGGTACGGTGGACGGGCAAGTCATGACGCCTGCTATCCTGACCGATGTTCCCCATCAAGCCAAGCTCATTCAGGAAGAAGTGTTCGGTCCGATCGTCAGCGTCCGCCCATTCGATCAGATCGAAGAAGCGGTAGGCTGGGTGAATGACTCCCGCTACGGGTTGAACGCAGGGGTTTACACGCCGGATATCAATCACGCGTTTTATTGTGTCAACCATATCGAAACAGGCGGCGTGCTGATCAATGACATCCCGACATATCGCCTCGACCACATGCCATATGGCGGGATCAAGGATAGCGGAACAGGCCGGGAAGGGGTCAAGTTCGCGTTGATGGATATGATGGAGGAAAAATTTGTGAGCTTCCATTGGGACCATACATACGGGCGGTAAGCTAAACGCGCAGCGAAACGAAGGAGGGCACAATGAAAGCTACGGACTTGATGGTCAAATGCCTGGAGAATGAGGGAGTCCGGTATATTTTCGGCATCCCGGGGGAAGAGAATATCGATCTCGTCCATTCGTTGGCCGCCTCGGAGCAGATCGAGTTCGTGACGGTCAGGCATGAGCAAGGGGCGGCTTTTATGGCAGATGTGTACGGTCGATTAACGGGAAAGGCAGGTGTTTGTCTTGCTACGCTTGGGCCAGG
>NZ_RHHQ01000065.1 GCF_003710825.1 Brevibacillus fluminis
GAAAAGCCTGGTGCTGACAGCAGCGAGCTCACGTTTTCCTATCAGCTTGACATGGATACGTTTTTGCAGCCGATCAGCTTCAAGGGGAGCGCGACCATGGTGAAGGAAGAGACGCAAGCGCATCAAGGCTGGTATGTGGCTTGGAATCCGACCTTTATTTTTCCCGAGATGGCGGAGGGGGACAAGGTGCGGGCGAGTACGTTAGCGCCGAAGCGCGGGACGATCATGGATCGAGGCGGTCATCATTTGGCAACCGACAAAGTGGTCGTGGATGTGTGCATCGTCCCGCGTGACTGGCAGAGGGCGCCGCAGGGGGATCAGCAGAAGCTGCTGCATGTGCTCGCGACGACTTCGGAGGCTTTAGCCTCGATGTTGCAAGCGTCATCAGCCAATCCCGATTCGCCTGTCCGGCTAGCGACGCTGCCTGAAGAAGACACACGGCTCGCGCTTTTGGCGAATGTAAACGGGGTCACACTGAGCAAAAAGGAAGTCCGGTATTACCCGTTCAAAGAGGCGTTTGCTCATCTGATCGGCTATGTCGGCCCGATCGATCAAAAAAAGTGGGAAGCGCTTAAAGAGAAAGGCTACACACCATACGATTTGATCGGCAAAGCAGGGCTGGAGCAACTGTATGAGGAGGAGCTACGGGGAACGGGTGGTGGCATCATCAAAATTAACGATGCCAGCGGCGCGTTGAAAAAGGTCATCGCGGAAAAGCCTGCGACAAACGGCAAAACGATTGCGCTGACGGTCGATGCGACGCTGCAGCAGACGATCTATGAACAGATGAAACAA
>NZ_RHHQ01000066.1 GCF_003710825.1 Brevibacillus fluminis
GGCGTCGGCGCTCGATCCGAAAACAGGCGAGGTGCTGGCGTTGGTCAGCACGCCGTCTTATGATCCCAACGCGTTCGTTCAAGGCATGACTGCCGCGCAATGGAAGCAGCTGAGCGAAAATCCGCATAAACCGCTGCTCAACCGGTTTGCGCACGCCTATGCGCCTGGATCGACCTTTAAGCCGTTAACGGCATCGATCGGACTGGTGACGAAAACGCTCGTGCCTGAAGAAAAGCTGGATATCCAAGGGCTTCATTGGCAAAAGGATCGATCGTGGGGGAATTACACCGTGACGCGCGTGAGCGACTCGCATGCACCAGTCGATTTAGAGCGGGCGTTGATCTACTCGGACAATATTTATTTTGCCCAGGCGGCGCTTGCCATGGGGCAAGACGGTTTTTTGCGGGAGGCAGAACGCTTCGGCTTTGGTGAGCCGCTCCCGTTTCCATATCCGCTGGAAGCATCGTCGCTCGTCAAAGGTGGGATGAAAAGCGAGATCCAGCTCGCTGATTCGGGGTATGGGCAGGGGGAAGTGACCATGACGCCGCTGCATTTGGCATTGGCTTACACGAGCTTTGTCAATGGCGGCAGCATTGTTGCACCGACACTGCTTCAAGGGGCCGATACCGACATCTATTGGAAAAAAGCGGCGATTCCGGCGGACGTTGCGGCTGCGGTCAAAGCGGACCTGGTGCAGGTGATGGAAAATCCGCATGGCACCGGACACAAGGCACGTGTGCCGGGATACGTCATCGCGGGCAAAACAGGGACCGCGGAAATGAAGCAGCGCAAAGGGGACCTAGGCAAGGAGAACGGCTGGTATGTGGCGTTTCAGGCGGAGGAGGGGAACCCCAACCTGCTTGTCGCCATGATGATTGAAGATGTGCGTGGAAGGGGCGGGAGCCATTACCTCGACCCCAAGATCAGGAAGGTGTTTACAGTCGGCTTGCAGCTTCAAAGCAAACAATGAAAAGGACGTGAGCAAATGAGCATTCGATACGGTGGATGGGAACAGCGGAACAGGACAAGGGCTGCGGCATGGAGGCAGAAAATCGAAGGGCGGACAGGGAGCGATACGAGTTAGGCGAAGAGGCGGTTGATCCCGCCTCTTTTTCCTTGCACAGATAAGAATTTATAA
>NZ_RHHQ01000007.1 GCF_003710825.1 Brevibacillus fluminis
GAGATGAGATTTCCCACAGAGTTAATCTGGTAAGACCCCTCATAGACGATGAGGTTGATAGGTTCGGTGTGGAAGCGCGGTAACGCGTGGAGCTGACGAATACTAATCGGTCGAGGGCTTATCCACAACAATCCATAGCAATGACTTGCGTATCCAGTTTTGAAGGAACAACCGGAAGCCATCTTGATGAAGATGGGTTTTTTTTTGTATGTCAAAAGGAGCCTATGCCGAGCGGGAGCATGAAAATATGAAGAATGGTTTCGAATGTGCAGAGACAATGAAGTGGTAATAGGCTGGTGGCAACGTTTAGATAATGGGCAGGATAATCCCATTAGGTGATGGAATATGTTGGATTCAATATGAAACCTTGGGAGGATCTAGTACATGTTGGAATCCATAAAGGAAGACTATCTTTTATCCAATAAGAAAAGTTGGGATGAAGTGGCTCCACGATTTTTTGGCAGGACTGCCCTTCCGGTTTACGGCCCATTCGCGCCTACAGAGAATGAATTAAATCTGTTTGGTGATGTAGTGGATAAGAAGGTCCTGGAAATCGGTTGCGGGAGTGGTCATTCTCTAAAATACATGGCGGCTCGTGGAGCCTCAGAGCTTTGGGGGATTGATTTATCCGATACTCAAATAGAGACTGCACGGGAATTACTTTCAGCACATAGATCAAAATTGAATCTTTTCCAAGGTCCAATGGAAAAGAACCCCGGAATTCCGAATGAGTATTTTGATATCGTTTATTCCATCTACGCAATTGGTTGGACCGTGGACTTGCCAATGACATTACAGCAAGTGTTCAGCTACTTAAAACCTGGTGGGACTTTTATTTTTAGCTGGGAGCACCCGCTACATAGCCGAATTGTACAGGAAGATACACAGTTGGTTGTTAAAAAATCTTACCATGATGAAGGTCTTCAACAATGTGAACCATGGAACTTGCCAGCTATGATGAATCAATTAAAACTCAGTACATATATAAATGAATTAATTAAATCTGGCTTTCAAATTGAGAGAGTGATTGAAGATGTTGTTATCACAGAGGAGATAAAATCAGCAGATTCTGCAGTATGGTACACACACCAAAAGGCATCATTAATTCCTGCTACATTCATTATAAAATGCACGAAAAAATATGGAGACCAGTGTTAGATAGTAATGCTTATTCAAATGGATATTGTCAATGTGCGGCTAGGTTGAGTTAGCTGGTATCTTGGGTGGGTTATTTTGATTCACCTCGAACATTTTCATTATAAAGATCGAAATTAAGGTAGTTGATATAGAAAAGAGTGGCGATTTTTATGTTGACTGAAAAAGCACGAGAGATAATTGTTGAATTCGAACGATTGTCTGATGAAGACAAAAGTCACTTATCTGTAACCTTTATGAATATTTACGGCAAACAAATTTTCTTTTCGTTGGATCAATTATGTGAGCTGGAGTATCAAGACCTAGAAACAATTAAATCAATGATAGGTGGCATAATTCTTACCAGAGAATACGTACCAGATATTCAAAACGCATATGAAGGATTAAAAGATAATGATTGGCCATCCACGATATCATTTGGATACTTGAATCTGCCTAAATAGAGAGACCGATCAATTAGATAGTAGACATGAACAAAACAAACGCCAGAACGGAGGAATTTCATTGAATGACTATATAAAAACGATGAGAAAACTAGTGGGAACAGAAACACTAGTAACTGTAGGCTGCGGCGCAATCATTGAGGATGAGAAAGGTAGAATTCTTTTACAGAGACGAAAGGATCAGAACAATTGGTGTCTTCCGGGAGGCGTAATGGAAATCGGTGAAACCTTTCTTGAAACGGTTATCCGTGAGGTTGAAGAAGAAACGAATTTGGTTATCTATCAACCAGAATTGTTCGGAATCTACTCAGGTCCTAGCTGCTTTAAAGAGTACCCGAACGGAGATAAAGTTTTTAGTGTCCAAGTCATTTTTCGCGTAAAACAATATTCTGGAGATTTAAAACAAGAGGGGCCAGAAAGTTTTGAGCATACATTCTTTTTGAATAATGAACTGCCGTCCCCACTTAATTCCAATCAAGCAGCCTTTATCTTGGATTGGGCAGAGAATCGAGCAATACCTGTAATAAAGTAATGGGGCATTATTTGTAAGCCCTCCCCCAATCATTCGAAAGCCGATCGTTTCCCAAACTGTCACAGACCATGGCACCAGGATATGGTTAAATAGGTCTATCACTTGCAGAGGCGAAAAAAGATGATTTTATGGGGGAAACCATAGAGATGGCGGAAAAAAAGATATTAATTGTAGATGACCAATACGGCATCCGTACCTTGCTGACTGAAGTGATGCAGCGTGACGGCTTTCACGTGCTGGATGCGAGCGATGGGAGCACAGCGCTGGACTTGTATCGACAGCATCGGCCCACCGTCATCCTGGTAGACATCCGCATACCGAATATGGACGGAATCGAGGTGATCGAGGCAATCCGGAATGAAGATCAGCATGTGCATTCCTTGGCGATGACGGCGTTTGACCTGACCGAACAGGAAACGGACAAATTACGTGAGCTGGGTGTTAGCACGATCTATCGGAAGCCATTCGACCTCGACAACCTTCGGGAGGATATCACCGGCCGTTTTCAAGAGATGACAACCCATGTATACAATAAACTGGTCAGAGATCGGATTCCACAGATCATCGAGGAGAAGGGGAAAACGTGCTCGATCAAAATTTTGGACGATGCCGCCTACCATCGCGAATTACGCAAAAAATTGCAGGAGGAGTGGCAGGAGTATTTAGCAGCAAGCCATGATGAGGAACGGTTGGAAGAGCTGGCAGATATGCTGGAAGTAATCTATGCGCTGGCAAATGAACACGGGGCCTCGCACGGCATGCTTGAGGAGCTGCGCCATAGGAAAGCCGAAATGAACGGTGCGTTCGCTGAAAAGCTTCTCTTGCTCGAAGTTGTGGAGAGGGGAAAACAACCGAACGAATAATCAACGAAGAAACAAAATGTTTGCAGACCTGCAACAGCACCAAGGGCCACCTCATGATTCGCCATTCCTCCTGATCGTTCATTGCTAACCGTTCGGCACCTGCAATGCAAAACAAGGCAAGCGAAGGCTCTATGCGGCCCACGCTTGCCTTGTATCTTTACAGCGTCAGTGCTGTCTCCGAGACGACGACGCCATCTTCATCCGCATAAGCGTAGTGTCCGGGCGTCCAGGTGATCCCGCCAAAAGTGAGCGGCACATCTCGTTCGCCCAAACCGTTTTTGGCGCTTTTTTTCGGCATGGTGCCCAGAGCAAAAATTCCCACGTTGGTCTGAGCGAGCTCTGCCGCGTCACGAACGCATCCATGGATGATCACCCCGGCCAACTTACGATCTGCTGCAATGCCCGCAAGCCGGTCACCAAGAAGCGCACATTGCCGGGACCCGTCGCCATCTACGACGAGCACGCTGCCAGCAGGGATGTCCTCCAGCGCCTGCAGGACAAGCACATTGTCGTCTATTACCTTGACGGTCCGAATCGGCCCATTAAAAGCGGGAATGCTGCCAAACGAGCGAAACGTAGTGGTGCAAATGTGCAAATGTTCCGAATGCTTATCACATAAGTCTGCGGTTTTCAAAAGCTTTTCCCCCTTCATAACAAAAAAATCGCTGATGATGACGCCACTGATTGCGAAGATTGGCATGATGTCGGTTTTGCTGAAGTTTAGTAGTATTTTACTATGAAGCAGATACAACTGACTAGCCTTTCTGCCGCTAGACACGAAGAAACGGCCGCCAGCAAGGCTGACAGCCGTATGATCTGATGTTGTACGTTTATCCGATGAACTCTTGTACCCAGTAGCCGTTGTAATAGCCGATGCCGATTTTCGTAAAGTTGGCATTCAAAATATTTTCACGGTGTCCTTGGCTGTTCATCCATTGCGTCATGACTTCCTGTGGGCTTGTTTGTCCCATAGCGATGTTTTCGCCGGCCGAGCTGAACTGAATGCCGTACTGCTGCATCATGTCGAATGGAGAGCCATAGGTTGGGCTCGTATGGTCAAAATAATGGTTGTTCGCCATGTCTTTCGCTTTGTCCAAAGCGACGGTCGAAAGCTTGGAGTCGAACGTCAGCGCTTTGAGGCCCGCTTTTGCGCGCTCTTGGTTAACCAGCGTCAGCACTTGATTTGCGTATGCGGAAGCGCTAGTTTGGTTTTGCTGCGCCTGATTTTGGTTATTGCTCGGTTTGGTCACTTGACCTTGGTTCCCGTTATTCACTGGCTTTGTGCTAGGCGGATTCACAGGCTTTTTCACCGGAGCAGTTGGTTGGTAAGGGATTGGCTGCTTGGCCGGCACCATGCCTTGTGTTGGATATTGAAATTTCTGGAAATTGAATTGGTTCGAATTCAGCATTTTTTCAAAATCCGCCCAAGAGATTGGTCCGTTTTGACCCGGCATATACACATACACGCCAGAGTATGCAGCCGGAGATTGGTAACCAAACGACCCTTGCGTAAACGGGCACTGCTGGTTGGCATTAGCTTGGGCTTGTACAGAAACAGGCGCAGCCGTTGCCGCGAATGCGGAAGTGGACAAGCTGGTAACGCCAATTCCCATGGCTAAAGCGAACAAAGATTTTGTGATTTTCTTCAAATCATTCAGCTCCTTTTGTATGATCCTACGAGGTTAGTTGTCGGGTTCGGATTAAGGATTCAACCTACGCGTTTTACTAGCGATTCACCCCAAACAGCCGAGCGCTTAGCGCTTTTGGCCGTAGTAAAGCGTCCCCCGCACCTCCTACTTACTTGGAGGTTTCGGCCCAAATAGCATATCGAATGTCGGAACGATTGAAAAGGAAAAGAATATGGGACTGTTTCTATAATTACCCAAATTGCGGCTATCTTCTATGTATTTGCCCGAAACACGAGTGCTTCGAGCAAGACCAAGGATTGGGTACAACGTAGAGAATTTCTTTCAGCTAGCATAACGGTGCTTCCAAAGAGTTAATTAATTGCAGCAGTGGCGTCTGCAAAAATTGCATGCTCTGCGGTCACCGGTAGCAGCGCAGCGAGAGCAGTTGGCGCAGCAAGGGTCGCAAACGTTGGAAGGTACTTGATTAAACGGACTGACGATCGGCGGTGGAACGGGTGGCCGGTTGAATGGACTGACAATCGGCTTTGGCGGGCACGGCCGGGCAGGTGCTTGGTTGAACGGGCTGACAATCGGTTTTGGCGGGCACGGCCGAGCTGGCGCTTGGGTAAACGGGCTGACGATCGGGCGCTGTGGCGCGGGCCCTTGACTAAAAGGGCTCACAATCGGTGGCGGCGTAGGAACCGGAATCGGCAGCGGATAAGGATAAATGTTGGACGGCAGCTGCTGTTGTGGAGGGATGCATGGCTGGCGTAATGGTCGGGCGCATCTCTGTTTCGGGCAGCATCTCCTGCGTCTCCGGGGGCGGCAGCATTCTGCGCTGGAGGAGGAGCTGCTTTCGCGGGCGCATGAAGAGACCAATCGCCCCTTTACGTTTATGAGGTCGTTATTCTTCTTATTTCTCAAAGTAACCACTCCCATAGGTAGAATGTACAATATGTATATGCACAGAATAGCCATGCGAATGGACGGATGCTTGTATGCGGACGTCTATTTTTCTACTGAATCGCAAACAAATCAAAACAGATGTGCAAATAGAATGAAAAGTAAGGAAACGACCTATTGACAGCAAAGATCAAAACGTTTAGTATTTTGCTTACAATCCAAATTCACTCCTAGAAAGATTACCTCTTTCAAGATCAGTGAATTGTTCTTGAACTCGACAGGTAAAACTTTGACTGCTAAATCTATGCGACTCCGAGGAATCGGAGCGGGTAAGTAGATACAAGCCAGTCCGATCGTTTAGGCATGCGCCTTAATGATTCGGCTGGCTTTTTTACTTGGTTCGGGGAAAAGAGATCAATCATTTATCTAATCGGAGGGAAAAGACTATGACAATCGTAAAAGAAACCAATGCCAAGAAGTACGTGCAAAAACAGGAAAAATTCGAAGTAAAACCGCACCCGCAGCACAGCCGCATGTATCATATCGAGCTCGCGAACGACGTGATCCGCGATTTGATCGCCGCATTCCCTGATGTAGATTCGCAACGCTTGATTTACGTGCCATTCATGCGCTATGTGGTGGCAGGAAAATTGCGCGAATTGTTGGGTCAATCGTTCCAAGACACGCTGCGTGGAATTTTGCAGGAGCGCGAGACAGGCGGTTTCACTATCGGTGTCCAAGGGCAAACGAATGAAACGGAAGAATTCGTTCTGTTCTCGACCGCGATCTCGCACCTTGTCGGCAGCCCGAACTTCGATGCGATGACAGGCACCTTTTTTGCACGCTTCACGGTAAAAGATACGGATACCAGCGATTCTTACCTCCGCCAGGCGTATCGACTGTTCACGCTGCATACGGATGGAACATTTGTTGATGAGCCGACAGATTGGCTGCTCATGATGAAAATGCAAGAAGTCAATGCAGTCGGAGGCGAATCGCGTCTGCTGCACCTGGACGATTGGGAGGAGCTGGAGAAATTCAGCAAGCATCCGCTCGCATCGCACAAGTTCACCTACCGTGCGCCAGCCAGCAAAAACGTCGAGCAAATTGTGCATCGTCCGACTTTCTTCCAACAAAACAACGGTACGTGCATCTGCTTCATCGACCAATTTGCGTATCCAGAAAACGTCGAGCAAGCGGTATACTTGAAAGAACTGTCCGATTCGATGGAAAACAGCGAAAGCACCATCGCATTGAAGCTGCCTATCGGCGATCTGGTGATGCTGAACAATACATTCTGGCTGCATGGACGCGCTGCATTTGAGAAAAATCCTGACTTGTTCCGCGAGCTGATGAGACAGCGCGGCGAGTTTGCCAAGTAAGGTTGAAATAACTTCTGAGCGAGACAAACCCCCCTGCCGATGTAGCAGGGGGAAGGGTGGGTGACGATGTATGTATGATTTCGCGATTGTGGGAGGAGGGATTGTTGGCCTCTCAACGGCGATGGAGCTGGGGCGGCGATATCCCCATGCGCGCATTCTGGTAGTAGAAAAGGAAGATAGCTGGGCGAAGCATCAGACCGGCCATAACAGCGGTGTGATTCACTCTGGCATTTATTACAAACCGGGCAGCTTCAAGGCCAAATTCGCCCGGGCAGGCAGCAATTCCATGGTGCAGTTTTGCCAGGAGAACGATATCGAGCACGATATCTGTGGAAAGGTCATCGTAGCGACGAAGCAAGCAGAGCTTCCGCTCATGGACAATCTGTACGATCGCGGCCTGGCAAACGGGCTGGCTATCCACAAGATCAGTGCCGAAGAGCTGAAGGAAATCGAACCGCACGTCAACGGGCTGGGTGCCATTCGCGTGCCGATGGCCGGCATCGTCAACTACAAGCAAGTGTGTGAAACATTCGCGGCGATCATCGGGCGGCAAGGCGGCGATCTGCGGCTTTCCACCAAAGTTGTGGACATTCGGGAGAAGCGCGGGGAAGTGGAGCTGGAGACGACCCGAGGGACGTTCCATACGCGCTTTCTCATCAACTGTGCGGGGCTGCACAGCGACCGTATCGCCAAGCTGGGCGGGGCAAAAGCTGATCTGCAAATCGTGCCGTTCCGCGGCGAGTATTACGAATTGAAGCCGGAAAAACGCTATTTGGTCAAGCATCTGATCTATCCGGTGCCAAACCCGGCGTTCCCGTTTTTGGGCGTGCACTATACCCGTATGATCGGTGGTCATGTTGAGGCGGGGCCAAACGCAGTCTTGAGTCTCAAGCGCGAAGGGTACAAAAAAACCGATATCGACCTGAAGGATTTGGCTGAAGTCATGGCGTTTCCCGGCTTCTGGAAGCTGGCGGGGAAATTTTGGAAGGAAGGGATGGAGGAGTACATCCGCTCTTTCAGCAAGGCCGCTTTCGTCAAAAGCTTGCAAGAGCTAATCCCGGAAATCAGAAGCGAGGATCTAGAGCCGGCGCCAGCGGGCGTACGTGCACAAGCTTTGAAGCCGGATGGTAGTCTCGTTGATGATTTCCATATCATTCGTGGCGCGAGCAGCATCCATGTCTGCAACGCACCATCGCCGGCTGCGACCGCATCGATTGAGATCGGGAAAGCGATTGCCGAGCAAATCCCAGAACCGCAACTAGCAAAACCGCAAGCCATTTCCTAAGTAGAGGTGAAAGAAGTGACGTTGCAAACGGGCACGGTTGTCTATAAAAATTTGATCAACGGTCGCTGGGTAGAATCAACATCAGGCAAAGTGCATCCAAGTATCAATCCGGCCGATACCCGCGACATCGTCGGCTATGTGCAAATGTCGGTAGCGGGCGAGGTAGAAGCAGCGGTTCAATCAGCTAAGCAAGCATTCGCTTCGTGGCGTAAGCTCTCAGGGACTGCGCGCGGCGAGTATTTGCGTAAAACGGCGGACATTATGGAGCGCCGCACAGCGGAAATCGCGGAGACTATGACGCGCGAGATGGGCAAAACGCTGGCGGAAGCCATCGGTGAAACCGCACGCGGTGTAGCGATTTTACGCTACTATGCGGGCGAAGGACAGCGGGCCAACGGAGAAGTGATTCCGTCCGCGGACGCGGATGCGCTCTTGTTTACAAGTCGCGTGCCACTCGGCGTCGTCGGGCTGATTAACCCGTGGAATTTTCCTGTGGCCATCCCGATCTGGAAAATGGCGCCGGCACTGATCTACGGGAACACCGTCGTGATGAAAGCGGCGCTGGAAACGACAGTAACCGCCGTCAAGCTGGTGCAATGCTTCTTAGAAGCGGGCATACCGGCTGGGGTGGTCAATCTGGTCAGCGGCTCCGGCTCGCTGATCGGCAATATTTTGTGCGAGCATCCTGATGTGAAAGCGATCAGCTTCACCGGCTCCAACGAAGTGGGCAAACAGATCGCCATGAAGGCGCTTGCCCGCGGTGCGAAGTATCAGCTGGAGATGGGCGGCAAAAACCCGGTGATCGTCACCAAGCATGCAGATTTGGACATGGCAGCAGAGCTAACAGTATCCGGCAGCATGAAATCATCGGGACAAAAATGCACCGCGACAAGCCGGGCGATCGTCGTAAAAGACGTGTACGACGAGTTCCGGGCAAAAGTCATCGAGAAAATGAAGCAGATCAAAACGGGCAATGGCCTTGACAACGACACGTACATGGGACCTGTCGCGTCCGAAAATCAGCTGAAAGGCGTTTTGGCCGCGATCGAAAAAGGCGTCAACGAAGGTGCGACCTTGGTATTGGGCGGCAAGCAGCTGACCGAAGGCGAATATGCGCACGGCTTCTATGTGGAGCCAACCCTATTCGACGACGTTGACCCGTCCATGTATATTGCCCAAGAGGAGATTTTTGGGCCAGTGCTGGCACTCCTCAAAGCCGATTCGCTGGAACAGGCGCTGGTGATCGCCAATGATGCTCGCTACGGCTTATCCGCTTCCATCTTTACCAACCGCCTCGATGAGGTAATGACCTACATCCACGAGATGGAGGCGGGCATGATCCGCATCAATGGTGAAAGCTCCGGAGTTGAGCTGCAGGCGCCATTCGGCGGAATGAAGGAGTCCAGCTCCCACTCACGCGAACAAGGTAGAGCCGCGATGGAATTTTTCACGGCGGTCAAGACGGTTACGATCAAAGCATAAAGCTGGTTTTTTATAAAGAAAAATCCCCTTACCGCTCAGTGTGTGGAAATGCACTGGACTGGGAGGGGATTTTGTTGTAAAATATGGAAACTTGAACGAGAACGGAGGGTTACGTGTGGCAAATTAATTTTTCGATGATCTTTAAGCGAACGAGCGAGGCTTAAAGGCTGTGCAATGTGCAGAGCAATCGGAAAATGGTTTGCCATATGGTGACCTATTTTTAGTCGTACCCGAATCCTTCCTTTCTGGATTTTGGGTTCGTACAACTTGAGCGAGAATCAAAATGCGTTCCTTTTTGTCAGCCACCTTAATGCTGGCATGGGGGGAGTTGCATTCTTTTTCTTGTTCCCGATTGCGAGAAGCACAGGCGCGCTGCCTGTGTTTTTTTTTGAGCGAAAAGGGAGGAGAAACAGAAATGGGCGAAAGAATTGTACAAGTGGATGGAATCGAATTGTGCACGGAAAGCTTCGGAAAGCCGGCTGATCCAGCGGTATTGCTGATCATGGGGGCAACTGCCTCGATGGTGTGGTGGGAAGAAGCGTTTTGTAGGCAAATCGCCAATAACGGGAGATACGTGATCCGTTATGACAATCGTGATACGGGGCGTTCTACGGTGTATCCGCCGGGAAGTCCGGCCTACACGTTTGAGGATATGAGCGATGACGCAGTCCGCGTGCTCGATGCGTACGGGATCGAGAAAGCCCACATCGTGGGAATGTCCATGGGCGGGATGCTAGCGCAGATGATCGCGCTGAAGCATGCAGATCGCGTGCTGACCGTCACCCTGACCGCCACGTCCAATTTCGCTCCGGAGCTTCCACCGATGGAAGAGAAGGTCGTGGCGTTTTTCGAGAATGCAGGCGCGGTGGAATGGACGAACGATCAGGCGGTGGCTGACTTCGCGGTGGAGAAGTGGCGCGTATTAGCAGGGAGCAGATACGACTTCCCGGAGGAGCGAATCAGGCAGTTGGCGGTAGAGGAAGTGCGGAGAGCCGCGAATCCGGCGAGCATGAACAATCATGGGCTCGTTTCCGGAGGCGAGACGTACTTGACCAGAACGCACGAAATCGCAGCTCCAGCCCTGGTGATCCATGGGACGGCCGACCCGATTATTCCATACCCACATGGGCAAGCGCTCGCCAAAGCGATTCCGGGTGCGAAGTTGCTTACGTTACACGAAACGGGTCATGAGCTGGCGCATGGCGACTGGGATGTGATCGTTACAGCGATCGCGGAGCATACCGCCAGCCCTGCCGAAAGATGAGGAACAGGAAAAAGGCAGCCGATGTAACACAACGGCTGCTTTTCTTTCAATTTTCATAGGGCACTTTACCACATGAAAGCCCTGTAATAATCATCCATTTCTTTTTTCATCTTCATTTTTTCCTGATCCAGCATGTGGCGGATCGCTTGCCAGTCCGTCTCTGCCGAGTCGGTATACGAGATCCCCTTGGCAGCCATAAAATTGTGGAGCATCTCTTGGTCGTTCCCTGATTCGTACATTTCGTGCCCGCCCCCGATTACCCGCAGATCATGCAGCGTCTGCTTGATGTCTTGTGGAATCATGATGGAATTCACTCCCTCAAACGGATCGTCATCTCAGTGTCTCCGTTTGGTCTCAAATTTATCCAGCTGCTTTGGGGAGACAAATTGACAAATAAAAACGAGAAGCCGATGATGAAAGATACGGTACAGTTTGGAAAAGAAAAGGAATGAATCGCATGCACAAATATGCCCGTTTGCTTACGGAGATCGAGCAGCGCATTGAGGCGGGGGAGTGGAAGGATGGCGAACGCCTTCCGTCTATTCGGGAATTCGCGAAAACACATCACGTGAGCAACAGCACGGTCATTCAGGCGTATGCGGAATTGGAGCGTCGCCATCTCATTTACGCGATCCCCAAAAGCGGTTATCGTGTGGTCAAGCAGACTAGAGAAAGGCAGCCCGATCAACACGCCCCGCTCGATTTTGCCTCTGCATCGCCTGATCCTGCCGTGTTTCCATACCTCGATTTTCAGCATTGCATCAACAAAGCGATCGACACGTATCAAAACGATCTGTTCACCTATGGCACAGCGTCAGGCTTGCCGTCGCTCGTGGCTGCGCTGCCCTCGCTTTTGGCCGATGACCAGGTGTTTACCAAGCCCCAGCGAATTGCGATCACTTCTGGCGTACAGCAAGCACTATCGTTGCTCGTAACCATGCCGTTTCCGAACAAGAAGCAGACGGTTTTGATCGAACAGCCGAGCTATCACTTGCTGATCAAGCTGCTTGCGATGTATAACATTCCGGTCATCGGGATCGAGCGAACAGCAGCCGGTATCGACTTGGATGAGCTGGAGAAGATTTTTCAAACGGAACCGATCAAATTTTTTTATACGATGCCGCGCTTTCACAACCCGCTAGGTACGTCGCTTTCCGCCAAACAAAAGAAAGCGATCGTCGAGCTTGCGCGTGCGTACGAGGTTTATTTGGTCGAGGATGATTATGTGGCTGACTTTGAGACGGATGCCAAAGTCGACCCGATGTACGCCTACAGCCCGAATGACACCGTCATTTATCTGAAAAGCTATTCCAAAATCTTGTTTCCCGGCTTGCGGGTGGGTGTAGCGGTTTTGCCTGAGGAGCTGTGCGAAATATTCGCCACACATAAACAGCTGCACGATATCGACAGCTCCATGCTGTCGCAGGCGGCGCTTGAGATCTATTACAAAAGCGGGATGTTCGCCCGGCACAAAGAGAAGATCCGCAGCAGCTATTCTAGTCGCAGCGAGCGATTGCGCAAGGCACTGGCCAAACAAGCGCATGATGGCGCCATCAGCATGCCTTTGCCGCATTTTGTGCATACATGCCTTTCGCTTGAAAAAGCTGGGGCCGTTTCGGCAGCGATCCAACGCTTGCGCAAACGCGGCGTGATCGCAAACAGCGCCGATGAATGTTTTTTGGCCGCAGGCTCGTCCAAGCCGTTGCTTCGTTTAAATGTATCACGAGTGCCGGAGGAGGCGATTGCGAGGGGTGTCGAAGAAATTTTTGCAGTGCTGGGCAATAAGCGTTAGAGGCGCAACGGCACGATCGAGAGAGGGAGAAACACGCGGATGAACACACAGGAAATGGTGCAGAAGCTATGGAATCTGTGTCACATCCTCCGCGATGACGGATTAACTATCACGAATATGTGACAGAGCGGGCAGTGGGCTTGCTCGGGGAAGTGCTGCGGGAATTACGAGAGTAACGAAATACATAATGATCCTATATCCAACCAGCCGGATAGACGGGCTGGTTTTTGCGTTTGTTGACAATTTTAGTTGTCTAGAATATAATTGCATAAGCAACTAAAAGAACGGATGGAGGGAACACCTTGACTGACACGACGCCGAAAATCAGTATTTTGGACAATTCGACAGGCTTTTTGATGGGAGTCATTTACCGTAAAATCTCCAACCTTTTGATGCACCGTTTAAAGGAGCACGATATCACACCGGAGCAATGGGCGGTTTTGTATCGCGTGTCGGAGCGTGAGGGGATGATTCAGAAGGAGATCGCCGAGCGTGCAGGCAAAGACAGGCCGACGACGACGCGCATTCTGGATGCGCTAGAGGCGAAAGGTTTTGTGGTGAAACAGGCCGGGGAGCAGGATCGAAGGTCTTTTTTGGTTTTCTCCACGGAAAAAGGGAGAGCGCTGATCGAGCAGATCGTGCCGATTGAAAAGCAGACGATCGCGGATGCGACAGACGGCATAAGCACCGCTGATGTAGAGCTATTGCATCGCCTGCTGCGCCAAATTGGGGAAAATATCGACCGTTTGACGTAAGAAAGAATAAGGAGAGTTGTGAGAGAAATGCCTACTCAACCAGAACATGCAAACGATGTGGATGCGCTGCAAAGACCGCAGCGTTTGTGGACTAAGTCATTTATTACAATGACACTTTGCAATTTTTTGTTGTTCCTCTGCTTGCAGATGCTCTTATCGCCTTTTCCCACCTATGTGAAGGATCGATTTCATCCGGATGACTTCATTGTCAGCCTTGTGACCAGTATGTTCGCGTTGGCAGCGATCGTAACCCGCTTCATCACGGCAGCCTTGATGCGCAAGGTGCACCGCAACGTGCTCTTGTTTTGCGGACTGCTGTTCGCTGCGATTGCGACCGCCTTCTATTCGTATCCGACGACGATTGCGGGTGTGCTTGCCCTGCGGATCTGCTTTGGGATCGGGTTCGGGATGTCGAGTACATTGATGCCGACGATCGTGTCGCAGATCATCCCTGCGCGCCGGATTGGGGAGGGCATCGGGTATTTCGGACTGTCGATGAGTTTGGCGATGTCGTTCGGCCCGATGATCGGACTGTCGATGCTGGCGAATTACGGTTTTGCGCCTTTATCTTATCTCGGTGCTGTCGCGGCCGCGCTGATCGTTCCGCTTTTGATCAGTACGCGCTCGCTGCCGCCGGAGCAAAAAAAGCCAGTTGCACGCAAGCCAGGGGAGAAAAAGCCCGGCTTTAATACGAAGCTGCTGTTTCCCGCGTTACTCAATTTTTTGATTTCCGTCACGTATGGCGGTCTCCTCAGCTTTTTGGCGCTGTTTGGGAAAGAGGTGCACTTAGCCAATATCGGGCTGTTCTTCTTGTTTAACGTAATCACGATCCTGATCGTTCGACCGATTTCCGGCCGTATTTTTGACAAAAGAGGGCATGGCGCGGTGCTCATTCCAAGTGCAGTGTTTGTAGTCGCCAGCCTTCTGGTGCTGTCGTTCACCACGACGCTGCCGATGCTGATTCTCTCTGCTTTGTTGTATGGATTGGGGTTCGGCGCAATTCAGCCGACACTGCAGGCATGGATGCTGCGCGTTTCTGCGCCGGAACAGCACGGGGTCGCCAACAGTATGTATTTCAATTCACTTGATTTCGGCGTTGCGATCGGGGCCATGGCGCTTGGGATTATCGCGTCTCACTCCAGTTATGCGATGATATACCGCACTGCATCGGGTGTCATGGTGTTGTTCTTGGTGATTTATACAATTGCGCAAGTGGTTGGGCGGGCCCGAAGAAAAGCAGCATTGCCAAAATTGCAGGAAGTAACACCTGAATAAAGAAACGAACAGCCGCTCCCGGATGAACTGTGACCCTCTTGTGGGTCATTTGTGTTTTAATCAATCTAATTAGAGAAGAGCGGGGGAAAAATTAATTGGTCAAAGACCAAGCCTTGCATAAGTTTTGACTTAGCCAGGCAGAGCGTTTTAAAGTTTAACGCTTCATGCAGTTCCATCGATTCGTGCGGTGCTAGCGTGGGCGTATTCATTTAAAAATTATTCTCTCCTTTTTTCATCAACGCTAGATTCTCCGACTCATCGGATCTTATACTAAAAATGATTGCCGGAGATGTGGGTCCGGATATTTCCCATGCAGTCGTAAGAATATAAACAAAATCTTAGCGCATACTTATTTCTGTTTAAGTTATTGATCTTTGCTCAAGGAAGGAGGACTCACCTTGCCCAATGAAAACAAAATCAATCTAGCTACCGAAAATGCAAGAAAACCGGCAGAAGGTGCACTTAACTCGAGCGGCAATACGCTGGAGCAGCATGCATCTAACGCGGTTTCTGCGGCGCAAACTGCTTTAAATCAGGCGATAAGCTCGATAAGTGAATCTAATGCGGCAACAAATTCACAAGCTTTGGAGACGGCCCGGCAGCAATTGACCCAAGCAGAGGAATTTTTAGATCAAGCGCAAACTTCAGCAAACGCATTACGTCTGCCGGACCAACAGTAAAACGGTAGCTTTGGTAGTGGCAGAGATTCTCCTTCTTTTTCGGATACAAGTGGAGTCAAGCTCACTAATGTCGAGGTATGGTCGTCTGTCTATGTAGGAGCTGCGTATGATGTTTTCCGAATTTACGCCGATACTCTCCGCATGGGCAAATGACCTGCGTTGACGTTCGGAGGAACGTATCTGCCATAGATACGGAGAGTCACCTTCAATAACCTCTTAATGTTGAAGACCACAATTTTAAGTGGATATAAGCAGACTAAGGAATTTGCCCTTTTTTTAATGAGACATTTTTGCACGTCGGAGAACGAGCTTGATTTTCCGGACCAGCGCTGCGAATCATGACAAGCGAAAGGGAGGCCCTTAAAGGGCCTCCCTCTTTCTTCTGCTTCCTATTATTCCGGGGTGGTCGTTAAAATGATGACGTTCTTCAGCACTACTGCACGGCAGCGCAAGCTGGGCGACGTATTCGGGGAGCCCCACATTTAGGAACGTGTCGTACTGGCTGCGTTCTTTTGTTTTGCCGCTTCCACTCGTGTACAAGGAAGGAGGATCCTATGCGTAGTGTACTTCTTTTTATTCATACTCCGTCATAGACACGGACTTGCGGGGTTCCCCTAAAAATATTTTATTAACCAGGCACTTGAACCACATTCAGTCATATATAGGTGATAGCAGTTCGAACTTGTTGAGGAGGATTTTATACAAGTGATGTTACCAAGTGAAAAGTATTTCGGTAAGTTTGAGGTGGTTTTTTTATTTTACGGAGCCATGCCTACAGGCGTTACTGTTTCTGAAACCGGACGTAATTTCATTTGCTTTCCGAAATGGGGAGACGACGTTAAATTTACTGTGGCTGAAATCGTTCACGATACATTACAGCCTTATCCTAGTTTAGAGGCTAATGTGGTAAGCCCATCGAATATCACAACGTCCTTCATTAGTGTTCAAAGTGTCGTTGCTGATGGAAATGGAACGCTTTGGGTACTGGATACAGGAGCTCCTAATTTCTCAGAGCCTATCAAAGGGGGGGCGAAGTTAGTCGCTGTAGATTTAAATTCAAATAAAATAAGAAGTGTGTATACATTTTCGGAAGATGTTGTCCTGCCAACCACTTATCTGAATGATGTCCGATTGGATTTTCGTGTTGGTAAAGCAGGTTATGCTTATATAACGGATTCGTCTTCCCGAGGACCAGGAGCCATTATTGTCGTTGATTTAGAAACAGGTTATGCTTGGAGACGGTTAAACGGGGCAAATTCAACTTCGCCCGATCTCTTTCTCTTACCGAAAGTTGAAGGTAAAATCCTGATGAATCGAAACAAAGACGGATCTACTTCACCCTTTAGATTGGCATCCGATGGTATAGCGATTTCCCCGGACGGCAAGATGTTGTATTTCTGTCCTCTCTCCAGTCGTCATCTGTACTCGATTTCAACGGAAGCCCTAAGAGACCGAACGATACCGGATATGAATTTAAAGTATCACGTAAAGTATTGGGGAGAAAAAGGTGCTTCAGATGGAATGATCACCGATGCAAAAGGAAACGTTTACGCTGGAGACTATGAAAACAATAGTATTCGAAAGATATTGCCGAATGGAATAATGGAAACCATCGCACATGATCCTAGAATTTTATGGCCGGATACTTTTTCTATTGGTCCAGATCAATACTTATATTTCATCGTGAACCAATTACATCGGCAGGCAAGATTTCATTATGGAAATGACCTGCGGCAGAAGCCTTATAGTTTACTCCGTATGAAAATAGACGAACCACCTGCTCCTACCTTTTAATAAAAATTTCACTTTACAAAGTGACTCTATTTGCATAGAAAATGTATTTTATGACTTTATGGTTATTAAGAACTTGGAGGCTGCCGCTCGGCAGCCTGTTCAGCTAACGGGATCGATATCCTAAGTAAAAAGAGGCAGTCAGGACCTTCTGACTGCTTCTAATTTTGATATTTAAGTACATATGCGATTTACATGTAGTTCTCACGTTTTGTAATAAAGAACTACAGAAAAACTTTATTATCGTGTTTAGACGGGCTTTTTGAATTCAACTATGTCGGTCTAACACTATCCATAGTAGCTTATTTTTCGTTCAATATGTAGCGGATGGTCCGTTTGGTGATGTTTAATTTGCGGCTCAAAAGCTCCCGATTGCCTCTCGTTTCGGCCAGGCCTTTTTCGATGATGCCGCGCCCCACCTCGCGCTCCAGCTGCTTAACCCGTTCCATCAGCTCGTCAAACGGCAGATTTTCCACGCTATCCACATGGCCGATGATCGAGCGCACGAATTGCTCAGCCTCCTGGTCCACGATGTCGGTGAGCGGGCGTACTGACACGGGTGAAGGGGTGGAAGAGGGGGGAAACGCTGTCTGCAGGAGCCTCGAATCGAGTGCAGCGACCGTATGGCTATGGAGGAAGGAGGGCAGATGCTCCGCGCTAAGCACCGGACATTCATGAATGGCGACCGACTGGTTGATCACATTCAGCAGCTGGCGCACGTTGCCGGGCCATTCGTAGCGCTGCAGCAAGGCGAGTGCGTCGCTTCCGAGCCGAGAGGTACCCGCGAACTTTTTCTCCAAGTAATCCGCAACAATCACCGCAATATCCGCCGGACGCTCACGCAATGGAGGAAGCGTCAGTTTTACCCCTTCGAGCCGATACAAAAGGTCGGAACGGAACCGCTTGCGCTCCACCTCCGCCTCCAGATTCCGGTTGGTCGCGGAGATAAAGCGAATGTTGCTCTTGCGCGTTTCCTCGCCGCCGATGCGGTTGAATTCACCCGTTTCCATGACGCGCAGCAGTTTGACCTGAATCATCAGCGGAGCCTCGCCGATTTCATCAAGAAACAGTGTGCCGTTATGCGCTAGCTCGAAAAAGCCGCGCCGTTCCTTCAGCGCTCCGGTAAACGATCCTTTTTCATGGCCAAAGAGCTCGCTCTCCAACAATGTTTGGGGCAGGGCCCCGCAGTTGAGACCGACGAACGGATGCTGGCTGCGCACACTCTCCCCGTGGATGAACCGGGCCAAAAGCTCCTTGCCGGTGCCTGTTTCCCCTTCGATCAGCACGTTGATCGCCTTTTTGGCAAGCTTGGCAGCCAGCGGCATGAACCGCGCCATCGGGCTGTTCGGTGCGTAAATAATGCCGTAATGCGCCGCGATTTGGGATAGATCATCGGCTGGCTCGGTCGGCTCGTCGAGGATCGGCAGCACGATCCGCTCTAATGCTTCCAGATTGTCGAACGGCTTCTCCAAATAGTCGCGAGCCCCGCGCTGCATCGCGGTGACGGCTGTTTTGATCGTGCTGTATCCGGTCATGATGATCACGTCGCAATCGGGACGAACGTGCTTGATCGCCTGCAACAGATCCAATCCGTTGGCGTCCGGCAGCTTCAGATCGACGAAAGCCAGATCAAAGGCAAAGCTGCCTTCTGCGATCAGTCGCTTGACGTCCGCTCCGGAATGGGCAGTGGTCACCTGACAGCGCTTGTGCTTCAGGAAATAGGAAAAAAAAGATGTTACTTCTACCTCATCATCCACAATGAGAACCTGTTTGCTGTTCATTCTTGTCCTCCTTTCAGCTTAGGATGGGCAAAAGCAGTGTGAATCGACTGAACGAGCCCGCCATGCTTTCTACGCGGAGGCTGCCGCCGTGCGACTCGGCAATACCCAGGCTGACAGACAAGCCAAGTCCGGTTCCTTTGCTGGTCGCTTTTGTCGTAAAAAACGGCTGGAAGATCTGATCGAGCAGCTCGGCATCGATCCCGGTCCCGTTGTCCGTAACCGACAGGCCGACCCAGTCCTGGTCGTCCTCCTGCACGAGTGACGTCTCGACCGTCAGCTCCGGCTGCGGCGTATCCTGAAGTGCATCACGCCCGTTCAGCAACAGGTTGATGATGATTTGCTCGATCTGGTGGCGGCTCGCCCTGACAAAGAGCGGCTTGTCCGACAGCTCCTTGCGCACGGACACCCCGGAGACGGCGAGCTGGTAGCCGATCAAGCCGAGCGCATCTTCGACCAGCTCATTAATATGGACGTCCTCAAAATGAAACTCTTCCTGGCGGGAAAAAATCAGCAGGTTTTGAATGATTTTTTTGCATCGGACGCCGCACTGGTAGATGTCCTGCATCATCTGCTGATAATCCGTAAGCTCCTGTTCCCGCTGCAACAGCTGGATATTGCCGAGGATGGCGGTGAGCGGGCTGTTCAACTCGTGGGCGACGCCTGCGGCCATTTCGCCTAAAGCCGCCATTTTGGCCGATTGGACGAGCTGTGCTTCCAGATTGACTTTTTTGCGCAAATCATTGTACAGCAGCATATTTTCGACGGAAACAGCGGCATGCTCAGCGATTTGCCTGAACAGCTGGAGCTTTTCCGGCGACAGTCCTTGCTTTTTGTCATGCAAAAGCGTCAGGAAGCCAAGCGCTTGATTGCGCTGGCTGATCAAAAGGACGGAACTGGTTGTGCGATGGGGAAAACGTTCGGCGAAGCGCTTGTCCAGATCATTTTCCTGTAGTGCAAGATGCTTCTCCAAAGGCAAAATAAAGCTTCCGCATTCCCAGCTTCCATCGGGCTGAGTCGGGGGCTCGCTCGCGGTATAGCAGCGCAGCACTCCGCCCTCGTGCAAGGTGAGGATGAAAGTCGCAAAGGAGAACAGCTGCGTCAGCTGGCGGGCGATCGATTCGCTGACGTCCGGCCATGTGGCGTTGATCTGGATTTTGGTCAAATGGTTGATGACTTCCAGCTGCTTGTTTTTCTGCTTCATCTCGTCGACAACCACCGTCAGCTCCTTGTAGTAGCTGCGTCGTGACGATTGAATGCCGGTGAGCTTTTCGAGTAATTCCTGTTTGGTGTTCATGGTGCCCCCTACAACGCATTTTGGAAAATCATTTTGACATCCTCTGCCGTCATATCCCGCGGATTGGTCGCCATGCAGACGTCGAGCACGGCGTTTTCGCTCAGCATATCGAGATGCTCTTCAAAAGAACCAAGCGCGGAAAGCGTGAGGGGTACATCGAGGTCGCGCAACAGCCGTGTGACGGCGCGCTGGGCGAGCCGTGACGATTCCGCCAGGCTGAGTCCCGCCGTGTTTTCACCCATCGCTTCGGCGATCTGCCGGTATTTTTCCGGCGCGGCAATATAGTTGTAGTCCAGCACATAGGGAAGCAGTACGGCGTTGACCTCGCCATGTGGTGTGTCCAATAATCCGCCGAGCTGATGGGACATGGCGTGCACTGCGCCCAAAATCGCATTCGAGAAGGCGATGCCGGCCTGCAAGCTGGCCATCGCCATCGCTTTTTTTGCCTCCGGGTTATAGCGGCTTGCGACGGATGGTCGCAGGTTCGCTGCGATCAATCGCATCGCCTGCAAGGAATAAATCTCTGTGAGCGGGTTGGCCGCAAGCGAGATGTACGATTCAATTGCGTGAGTAAGTGCATCGACGCCGGTATTCGCGGTCAGGCGGCTGTCCTTGGTCATCAGCGTCTGCGGATCGATAATCGCGATGTCGGGAATGAGCGATTTGGAGATGATGGCCATTTTGACCTTTCGGGCTGTATCGACGATGATCGAAAATTGAGACACTTCGGAGCCTGATCCAGCTGTGGTTGGAACCATTACCATCGGGGGAAGTGGACGGGTGATACGGTCGACTCCTTCATAATCGAGGATGCTGCCACCGTTGCTGCCCAAGAGCGCGATCGCTTTGGCCGCGTCGATCGCGCTGCCGCCGCCGATTCCTACGATTGCATCGCATTCGGATTCCCGATAAAGCGCAACGCCTTCATGCACCTCGAAATCTTTCGGATTGGGTGTCACGTTTGTCCACAGCTGATATGCAAGGCCGCTTTCCCGCAAATGTGCGATCACGCGCTCTACCCAACCGTATCCGACGACACCGGGGTCACTCACGAGAAAAACGCGGCTGGCTCCCAGCCTGCTCATGCTTTCTCCGACCTGGCTGATCGACTGCTCTCCGAAAATGATTTCGGGCGTCATAAACTTGGAAATCTGCATCCGAGCCCCTCCCTTATCCATGTACCCCTATTGTAAAGGAAAGCGTTTTGAGGCAAAAGGACAAAAAAGCGGCCGCATCGCCGCAAAAATGTCTCATAGGGCCGAAAAATCGGCTCGCTACGAAGGGAAGCGACGACAAACATACCGATTCCGGGCTGGCACGGTAATTGCGAATGTAAGCGTTAGCATGACAAAAACAAATCAAAGTGTGTAGGGGGAACGCGAGTATGAAAGCAGCGGTTGTCAATCAGTTCCATGAAAAGCTTGAGATCAAAGAAGTGCCGATTCCGGAGTTGGAGCATGGTGAAGTTTTGGTCAAAATCAAAGCGTGCGGCGTCTGCCACACCGATTTGCATGCGGCGCATGGTGACTGGCCGGTTAAGCCGAAGCTGCCGTTGATTCCTGGCCATGAAGGCGTAGGCGTGATCGAGAGCGTCGGTCCAGGCGTAACCTCGCTCAAAGTGGGTGACCGCGTCGGGATTCCATGGTTGTACTCTGCATGCGGGGAGTGCGAGTATTGCTTGAGCGGGCGCGAAACACTTTGCCAAAGCCAGCAAAATGCCGGCTATTCCGTTGATGGCGGTTATGCTGAATATTGCAAGGCGCCTGCCGCATACGTCGCGAAAGTGCCGGACAATTTGAGTTTTGAAGAAGTAGCACCGATCTTTTGCGCAGGTGTGACTACATACAAGGCGCTGAAAGTGGCGAATGTCGCACCGGGTGAATGGGTAGCGATCTACGGTATCGGTGGATTGGGCCATATCGCACTGCAATATGCCAAAGCAATGGGCATGAATGTCGTTGCTGTCGATATTCAGGATGACAAGCTGGAATTGGCGAAAGAACTGGGCGCGGATATCACGATCAACGGCCGCAACGTCGATCCGGTAGAAGCGATCGAGCAAGCGGTTGGCGGTGTGCATGGAGCAGTCAGCGTTGCAGTTACGAAAAAGGCGTTTGAACAAGCGTACCGTTCTGTTCGCCGCGGCGGTTCACTGGTCGTCGTCGGATTGCCGAACGATGAGCTGCCGATCCCGATCTTCGATACCGTACTGAATGGCGTTACCGTGAAAGGCTCGATCGTCGGCACGCGCAAAGATTTGCAAGAGGCGCTTGATTTCGCCGCACGCGGGAAAGTGAAAGCGATTATCGAAACGCAGCCGCTGGACAAAATCAATGAAATTTTCGACCGCATGGTGAACGGCCAAATCAACGGACGCGTCGTCCTCACATTGGAATAGAGAAAAAGCCCCGTGTGATAGCGGGGCTTTTCCCATGTTGCTGGCATGCGCGCTTATGTTAACAATCCACCGCTGCCTTTGTGATATTTGAGAATGCCTTCCGCTGTTCGGAACGCCAAAGCGCCCACGGTTCCGGTCGGGTTGTACCCACTGTTTTGCGGGAACGCGGAAGCACCGATGACAAACACGTTATCCGCATCCCACATTTGCAGCCAATGGTTGACCGCAGACGTGTCGGGACTTGTTCCCATGATTACCCCTCCGGTGTTGTGGGTAGATTGGTAAGGGGTAATGTCGTAAGGCCCAAGCTCCTTGGTTGCATCGATCGTTTTGGCGCCCATCTCTTTCAAGATTTCCTCGCACTTGGTGCCGAGGAAACGGGCAAGCTCGCGGTCCTGTTCTTCAAAGTCGAAGGTGATGCGGATCAGCGGATCGCCGAACGTATCCTTGTACGTCGGGTCCAGATCGAGGTAATGATGACGGAAGGAGAGGGAAGCTCCTTGTCCGCCTACGGAAAGCGAACGGTTGTAGTTGTTGATCGAGGCTGCTTTGAAGTCCTTGCCCCAGCTCGGCGTTCCTTTTGGCACCGGATTGTTTTGGATCGGGCGGCGTCCGGTTTGCGAATAGGAGATATTCCCGCCGTGCAAAAATTTAAGATCTTTATGGTCGAATGCATCGCCGTTGTAATCGTCAAGACAAATGCCGAGTGCACCAGCACCTGCGAACAGATTGAAGTCTTTGTCAAAATAGCCGGTTGCGCCGCCTTTGAGCACCTGGTACGCATAGTTTTTGCCGATAACGCCTTTGCCGGACGCCGGATCGTACGGTGTGCCCAGCTTGGATAGCAAAAGCAGGCGGGAGTTGTTGAACACATAGCTGCAAAGGACGACGATATCGGCGGGCTGCTCGATGTCCTCGCCTGTGGCAACATCGGTGTACAGTACCCCGGTTGCTTTTCCGCCTGTATGTAAAATGCGACGTACCTGGGAATGGGTGCGGATTTCGAATTTGCCGGTTTTCTTGGCTACGGGAATAACGGTGACGACTGGATCGGCTTTTGCTCCGTACTCGCAGCCGAAGCGCTCGCAGTAGCCGCAGTATTGACAAGCGGCGCGGGAGACGCCATCCGGGTTGGTGTAAGGCTCCGACAAGTTGGCCGATGGCATCATGTACGGATGCAGTCCCATCTTTTTGGTTGCATCGGCGAACATTTTCATGCCAGGCGCCATTTTCATCGGTTTGGTCGGATACGGTGCGGAGCGCTTTGTTCCGAGCTGTTGCTCCAGTGGATTCGGCTCACCGGAAATCCCGCACAGTTTCTCGAATTTATCATAGTACGGCTCTAGCTCATCATAGGTAATACCCCAGTCTTGAATGGTCATCTCTTTGGGGATTTTGGCTGCGCCATATCGTTCGGTCGTTTTACTGCGAATCTGGAAATCATAAGGGAGGTAGCGGTACGTCTGGCCATTCCAGTGCACACCGGCGCCACCGAGTCCGTCGCCTAGCAAAAAGGAACCGTAGGAACGCATCGGGAGCGCACGCACTTTTTCATTGCTGCGGAACGTGACGGTTTCCTTGGACAAGTCCTGCATCAGCTCGTAGCGTAGGGCATAGCGCAGCTCATCATGTACCATGAAATAATCCTCGGTTTTTCGTTCCTTTCCGCGCTCGAGCCCGAGCACATTCAAGCCTGCTTTGGTCAGCTCCTGCGCGATGATGCCGCCGCCCCAGCCAACGCCTACCAAAACCACATCTACTTTCGGTAATTTTTTTGCCATAAGTTTCACCTCGCAGTCCTTCTTGTTAGTGAGAAAGATGGTCTTTCAAACTTTTCGGTTCCATTTTGGTGAATGCGTCCTGCTCGATCACTTGGGCATAGGACATTTGATTACCCGGATAATTTTTCAGCTTCCAGCCGTCCATGTTGCTGTTGCCGCCATACAGCGGGTCTGCGTAAACGCCTTCAAGCGTGCTTGAGCGAAGCAGTTGGAAGAAACCGCTGGCAGAAATCGTCGTCAGCTTCACTTCATCTTTTTCGAATGCCGTCAGGACGGCGTCCTGCTCCTCGGGGCTCAGGTCGGCAAAGTTCTTTTTGTACTTCGAATTGCTGTAGTTCTGGATTTCTTGCAGTCCGATCGTAAAAATTTCGCGCCGTTTTAGCCGGCCTTGGTACCCTTGGACTTTTTCGCCATTGAAGAATGGCGCTTCCATGTAGTCACGGGAGTTGAAGCCCCATTCGCCGGCCAGCTGGTGGTCCATGAAAAAGGCGACGCCAAGCGCTTTGGCACCAGGTCCAAGATCATCCTGGGGAAATATCCGCTCGCTTACCGCTTCGGCGATCTTGAACTGCTCCTGTGTGAAAAACATGGTTGCCTGCGTATAGTTGGCAGGCTGGGCCGCCGGTTGGGTAGCGGGCGGGGCCGCATTGTTGGTTTGTTTTCGCGGGATCAGACTGCCCACCACACCCCCGACGATCAGTCCGCCAACGGTATAACCAGCGTTTTGCAAAAACTTGCGTCTGGATAATGTAGATTCATCAATTTGATCATTCTTGTTCGCCAACTGAATCCACCTCCTAGAAGTGGTTTGCTCAAATCAGCCAAATCTTAAACATACTGGAATCCAAAAACATCCTGAAAGAAAACAAAACGCGAGGGTGATGCTAAGAAAAAAGGAAGGCAGGCGAATGATCATGAGGAAATGGCAAGGCTGGGCGGTTGTTTCATTGGCGAGCGTAATGATAGTGACGGCATGTGGACCGCAGGCAAATAACGGAACGCGGACGCAGACGCAGTCGATGCAGGCGCAGACGACCAAGCCGCTTCATGATGCAACCGTGATTCCAAGCTACGATGGGCAAAAAACAGTCACAACGAATCAGCATGGCAGTACCTATAGCGGCATGGGCAGCTCGGTGCTAAGCCGAATTGGCAGCTCTGGACTCCATGCAGGCGGCATTTCCGCCAAACTCGAGTCGGTCCTCGGCAGTGCCGGAATCCACGGGATGAAAGTGTTCGTCATCGATGACACCGTGATTTTGGGGGAAACGGGCAGAGCGGGTATTCGGGCGACCCATTACGATGATTTACAGAGCAAAGTGCTCAGCAGTACGTCCGGAACTTCTGGAACAGGACGCAAACATGCCAATACCATGTCGGGCACGATGGGAACGCCACATAATCCGATGAACGATGTACAAAAGGCTAAGCGCGAAATTGAGCATTTTACAGGCGGCAATGTACGAGTGCTCGTCGTCACGCATGCGGAAGGGCTGAAAGCCATCGACCGTCTGCGTGCGAATATGCAGAAAAAGGGCGTTCCGATTCAAAAAGTGGCGGATGATGTGAGAACCGTGCTGAAATACGCAAAATAACGAAAAAACCGGTTTCCCGCAATGGAGGAACCGGTTTTTCATTTGGAAAACGGTTGAATGGTTTCACGGGGAACAATGGCAGGGTAGGGATTATATCCCAAATGGAGAGCCAAGTTTTACTGCACCCCAGCGGTTAATGGAGTAAGGCGCTTTTCTCGCGCTTGTTCCTGCAAGAGCGTCTTCATGATCTGCTGGATTTGCCATGATGAACTATCCATCCAGTCGGGATGGGCCAGGTTGATCCGTTCCTCTGGGTCAGCCGATAGATTATATAACTCGAATTCCTCGCAATCGGGCACGTCGGGTTCGAAATACCGAGAGTATTTCCATAGCTCCTCACCTACGGATGTTCGCAGCTGCGCGATGACGGTCTCGATCTGCTTTGGCCCTTTCACCGACGGATATGGCACGCCAAGCAAGCTCACTTGGTGGAGCCCGCTGGTCGGGTCATCCGATGTCATGAAATAGATCGGCTCCCAAGAGCGATCGACGGTTTGCTTGCCAAGGAAAGCATCAGCCAAATTTCTGCCCACAAACAGCCGCGTTTCGGTGTGCGTAAAGCGCAGTGTCGCTTGCAGCTTGGTAACATCTGCACCTGTAAGCCCAAGGATCGTCGGAACAAGGTCGATGTGGCTGGTCAGCAGCTCGCTTTGCCGCGGAACCGGAAACAGCTTCGGCTGGTGGATGATCAAAGGAACGTGCAGCGCTTCTTCATAAGCACAGTAAAATTTTTGATGCAACCGCCCGTGGGCCCCAAGCAAATCGCCATGGTCGGCAGTAAACACAATCAGCGTCTCGTCATAAAACGAGGAGCGCCGGAAGCGATCAAGGACACGCATCATCTGGTCATCGGCATTTTTAATCAGCTGGTAATAGAGGCGGAAGTAATAGCGTTCATCGGAAATTGGCTGAAAGGCGCGGTGGTAAAGGCGGCGGTAGCTTCGTTGGCAGCTGGGGCGGTCAGCCAATGTTTCCTCATAGGTAGGCGGATACGGAACGTCAGGGATCGAAGGCGCGACAGGAAAGGAAAACAGCGGAGACATCGTGCTGTAGTCGCCGTATAGGACGATGTCGTGGGGATTTACGAATGAGGTGACAATCAGCCACGGCGCATCGGTACGGGCAGCATCACCGCTCATGCGCTCCTGTTCAAGCTGATCGATGAGCGAGGTAAACAGGGATGCATACGTTTGGTCGCGTCCCCTCGGGCCGATAGCGGAAGACGAGCCGGAGTTGTGCGGATTTTTTCCGTGTGGCTCCGGGCCGACCCAATGGGAAAAGCCGTATTCATCCAGCCGATTGGCATGTAGGTAGAGCTGTTCCGACGCGGGATCAGGTATGCCGGTAGCGGGATTATAGCTGGGAAAAGAAAGGTGGCTGCCCGGGCGAATGATATCAGCGTTGGAAAAGTGCCATTTGCCCAAATAGTATGTCCGGTAGCCGTTTAGCCGCATGTAATCGCCTAAGGTCGGAACCGTATTGGGATCGAGCCAAAATTGGTCGGGATCAAACGCTGTTTTTGCAGCGCCAGGCGTTTGGCTGACACCATGCAAGGACGGATATTGTCCGGTGAAAAGGCTTGCGCGCGAGGGGCAGCAAGCGGAGGCGGCGATGTAATGACGGCAAAATTCAAGGCCATGCTGACGCAAAAAAGCGTGGGCGGGCAGCTGCGTGCGGCTCCATTCCGCGAGCGCTGCCGATTCATAGACGGGCGGAAAGCGTTCTTCATCGGTCAGGATGATGAGGATATTGGGGCGCTTCACAGCCAATCGCTCCTTTCGTAAGCAACATTCTCAATGTGACCTGCCATCCTAAGTGTATGCGGAGGCAAATGGAAAAAGCCGCGCACTGCGTCGAGCGTGCGCGGCTAGCATTCAGCTGTAGGGCGAGAATTTATTCAAAGTAAGCCCATTTGTACTGGGCATTCCCCATGCCAGAGATCACGACATCTTTCAGCTTCTCGCTTTGCGTATAGATGGAGCCGCGGAAATAGAACGGAAGCACCGGCATGTCGTCGATGAAGATTTTTTCTGCGTCTTGCAGAACCGCTTTGCGCTGGGCAGGGTCCTGTACGGTTGCGGATTTGTTCAACAGGTCCATGTATTGCTTGTTTTCCCAGTTAGTGTGATTGTTACCGCCCTTTGTTTTGAAAATTTCTAGGAAGTTGATCGGGTCGTTGAAGTCCCCAGTCCAGCCCATCCGCGCCACTTGGTAGTTGCCCTGCCTGATCGCGTCATAGTAAACGTTCCATTCCTGATTTTCCAGCTTGACGGAGACGCCCAGGTTTTTGCTCCACATATCCTGCACCGCTTGGGCGATTTTCGCCTGCGCGTCATCGGTATTGTAGGAGAGCGTGATCGCCGGCATCTTGTCAATGCTCGCGTAGCCCTCCTCCTTCATACCTTCAGCAAGCAGTTTTTTGGCAGTCTCCACGTCATTGTCTTTAAACAGTCCCTGTTCATTTTCAGGGAACATGGTTGGTGGGACGATCGCGGTGGCCGGGAGCTCGCCGCCTTGTGTAATGTTTTGCACGATGGACTTACGATCGATGGCATAGGCGAAGGCTTGGCGAATTTTTTTGTTGTTGAACGGCTTTTTGTCGACATTGAATTCGTACCAGTAAGTAGCCGCTTTCGGCTTGATGTGCAGCACGCCTTTGTCCTTTAGCGCCGTCATTGCGTCAAACGGGATGCTGCTCACAGGCGCGCCTGCCATATCCAGCTCGCCACCCTCGAACATGGACAGCTCGGTATTGGTGTCGTTGATCATGTTTAGCTCGATTTTGTCCAGCTTGACGCTCTGCGCATCCCAATAGTTTTCGTTCTTCTCTAGCACGATCTTGTCTTTGTGCTTCCAGTCAGCCAGCTTGAACGGACCGTCGCTGATGAAGTCGGCACCGGCGTTTTTGTACCAGTCGGGATTTGCCTTCGCTGTTTTGCTGTGGACCGGATAATAGGTGGAGAAAGCGGTCAGCTCCAGGAAGAATGGCGTTGGATTTTCCAGCTTCACTTCCAACGTCTTGTCGTCGATGACCTTTACCCCGAGCTGGTCGGCAGGCAGCTCGCCTTTGAACACCTTCTCGGCGTTTTTGATGTAATAGAGCATATAGGCGTATTCCGATCCGTTTTTCGAATTCAGCACCCAGCGCCATGCGTAATCGAAGTCGTTGGCAGTTACCGGATCGCCGTTGGACCATTTGGCATCACGCAGCGTGAACGTGTAGGTGGTCAAGTCATCGGACACCTTAATGTCCTGCGCGATCGCGTTTTCCGGCTTGTCCTCCTTGTTGATGCGGGTCAGCCCCTCGAAAACCTGTAGCAGCACGTTGTTGGAATAAATGTCGGTAGCGGCGTTTGGATTCAAATTCGTCGGTTCGGAGAAGTTGTTGGCACGCAAGACTTGTGCAGGTTTGGCGGCTTGTTCTGGTGCGGGAGAGGTCTCGGCACTCGGTTGCGGAGCTGGCTGTGTCTGTTGGTTGCTGGTGGCAGACTGGCTGCAGGCGGATAAAACGGTCGCGAATCCGACGGAGAGCGCCAGGGCACTGAACCAGCCGTTCGTCTTTTTGGTTTCGAACAAGTGTGATCACTCCTTTTTTCCTGTCGAACGAATGGATGATTCGGGAAAAAATGACAGGGAATAATGTACGAATTATACTGAATTTTCCTGACTTTAACCAGTGCCTTTGTGCCGAGAAGAAAGAAAATTCCCTCCATTACGAAAAATATGTGGCAGTGGTAGACTACGGATAAGAAATTAAGATACTAGAGACGTGGAACGGATCGAACAGCTGGTGCTTCGGCAAGCCTTTCAGGGAACCCTGCTGGATTTCCAAACGGCTCATGATTGATCCCTCTCTGGGAAAAGCTAACGGCAAACATGTCGTCATTTTTTCCAGAAAGGATGAGCACCATGAACAAGCATCGGCTATGGCTCAGCTCCCTTCTTGTCCTGACGCTCATCGCCTGCAGCCGTTCATCCACGCCCACCAAACCTCAGCAGGCGGCAGGGGAGAAGCCGCACACGGCAGCGAAAACAGCACCAAAGCAGCTCGCATCCCCGCAAATAATCGTCCACGCCAAAGCGCTCAATCCGATCACGCTGCAGCTAACCTTTGAAAAGCCGCTGCCGCCGGAGGATTTGGTGCTCAGGCATGCCCGCAACAATTTCGCGTTCACCGCCGGACTATCGATTCGCAATGTGCCACGACTCAAGTCCGGAACCAAATCAACGTACCTTATCCCGACCACCGTACAAAAAACGGGCAATCGCTACATCCTGACCTATAAAGGCAACACGACAGCCAGCTTTGATGCGAATCCACTCAAGCTCCCCTTTGCAGGCGTAAAGCAAGTGTCGCACGATACGTTCGAGGTCGAAAGCTTCCTCTCGCAGCGTGTCACCGATTATCAAAATGTGATCGCGGATACGGCGGGCAAGCGTATGGGCCTCAGCTTTGAGCTGGATGACCACAACCGCTTTCAAGGAAAAAGCTACCAGATCATTCCCTCTTTGCGAGACGCGCAGATTTTCGTGATCCCGAAGGGCGGCAACGCGATTATCACCGCTTCGTACGTCCCCCATACACAGTCGACAGACGGCCGGCAAGCCCCCAAATTCCGTCTGCCGGAAGGCGTCGTGTTCAAACCGGGTATCACGTACACCATCACCTCCGATTGGGCCACGATCGATCGTAACAACCTCCTCGCAGGCAAAATCGCCCCGCTGCAAATCAAGGCGGTGAAGAGGTTTACGCCATCTGCCGTGGAAGTCGTGCTGGCTATCGACCCGAAAGACGAGGTGTTTGCCTCGCGCAGCATCGTGCTGGCAGCACCGAATGGCCACCGGATGAAGGCGATCTACCGGGAGAACAGTCGGAAGGGTGCGAGCGGGATTTTTGATGTGCAAGCGGGTGCCACACTTGAGAACGGGAGGACCTATGCAGTGCAGCCGGCTGGAGCGTGGGCAATTGCCAATCATGTGAAAGTGAGGCCGTGAACAGAGAGCCTTTTTCGCCAAAGCTGGCGGAGAGGGCTTTTTTGCTGCGCGAACAATCCAAAAAGGATACGCTTTTGATATAGGAAGCAATATTTTGTCAGTACTGGAAAGGAAATTGGTACCACCAGCCGGAATACGTAACAGGAACATTGTCGAAAAAAGGAATATCGTGCGGCAGCGGTTGGCGATATCGGGAGAAGACTGCTGGCTGAAGACTCGCGCACACGGCAGTAGAATAAGAAAGGAAGACGCTTTTTAATGAAAAAATGGATGATTGCATTGCTGGTGCTGCTGCTTGCGTTACCGGCAGAAATAAGCCTTGCTATCGGCTCAAAAACCGCCAGCGTCCAACTGGCGACAGGCAAAAAATATGTCAGCTACGTATCGTTCTCCGCCTCCGAACCAGTTGAACTGCGCCCGGTTTTGGCGCAAAACAAAGTGGGGAAGACGCAGGAGCTGGCGCAAATGGCCAAAACTCACAAAGCGCTCGCGGCGATCAATGGGACTTATTTCAATCCGTACGATGAAAAAGATTTGCAGCCGATGGGCGGGATCGTCATCAATGGCGCTGTCCAGCATTTCCGTGGCGGGGCAGTCGCGATGGGGATTACTGCGCAAAACGAGCTGATCTTCTCCGAAGGTAACCCGTATTCGCTGGTCGGCACGCTGAATGCCGGCACGCCGCAGGAAAAAAGCTGGTCAGCATTCAACGTCAACCATTTGCCGACCTCGCAGGCTGAGGCTGTGCTGTTCACGCCTGCATTCCGGACGGCAACGCTGTCCATCGCCGGCTTCCGCTTTGTCGCGGTTAGCGAAGGCAAAGTGAGCGCAATCACCAAGGACAACGCCGTGATTCCGGCGAATGGCTTTGTCGTCGCGTACGGCTCGCAGCGAAGAGACAGCGACAACTTCCACATCGGCGATACGGCGGTATACCGATTGCAGCCGTCACCTGGTTTCGAAAAAGCGGTGCATATGATCAGCGTCGGGCCGCGGTTGGTCGCAGCGGGTAAATCGGCTGTGGATCTGTCATCGTTCACCGAAGCCAAAATCACGACGCAAAAAGGCCAGCGCAGCTTTATCGGGATGAAGGCGGACAAGACGATCGTGATGGGCACGGTGAGCAACGTCACCATACTTGAGCTGGCTGAAATTGCCGTGAAGCTGGGCTTGGCCGACGCGATGGCCTTGGATGGCGGGGCATCTTCCGGCTTGTACTACGATGGATCATACGTCACCAAGGCGGGGCGCAATTTGAGCAATGCGCTGGTTGTGGTGAAAAAGCAGCAAGCGACGGTTCTGGCGCCTAAGAAGTGAGTGGGGAAAGGCGCATTTTTGATGTTTTTGGAGGGGAAAGAAACGTGCTTGTGAATGAACGAGAAGTAACGGCTGAAACGCAGCCATGTCCGAGCTGTGATGGACCGGTCAGCATTGTAAAAGGATACAATCCGTGGTGCCCAGCCTGTAACTGGAACTTGAATCCGCTGCGGAAAGAAGAAAACGATACGCTAATTCAAAGGTATTACCGAAAAGCAGGGAAATATTTTGGGGATGGGCTGCTTCAGTCAGTGATACAGGACCCAACTCGGAAAACGCATGCGCTCTCGACCGTATTCGCCTACATGATCGCGAGCATGGTTCACATCATCGGCGTATTGGTTTTGCTGTGTGGGGTATGGTTGGCGATTGTTGGCTGGGGCAAATTTTTCTTTTTGTTGGGAGCAGGGGTGTGTCTTTTGATTGCATGGGTCACCCGACCGCGTTTTGGCAGACAGCGTGAAGAAGTGCTAGAAAGGAGCGAATGCCCGACTCTCTACAAAATCGTCGATGAAATGGCCGTGCTCATGGGGGCGAAGCGGATCAGAGGCATTGCAGTCAATTTCGATTATAACGCCGCTTACGGAACCTATGGGCTGACCAGGAAATCCTACGTCCATTTGGGTCTCCCATTATTCAGCATCTTGCAGACCCAGGAGCAGATTGCGTTGATTGCACATGAGTTGGGGCATGGGGTGAATCGGGATACGTCGAGGGGATTTTTCGTAGGCACTGCGATCGACACGTTATGTGAGTGGCATTATTTAATTCGGCCCGATCGCATCATCGAGCAGGAGGGTAGCTTTATGGATATCCTGATGATACCGGTAAACGTGCTGCTGCTCGGTCTGTCAAATGTGGTTTTGGGATGCATTTATTTGCTGTCTCATCTGTTGTGGCGCGACAAGCAACGGGCTGAATTCTTTGCTGACTATTTGGCAGCATCGGTGAGTGGACTCGATGCCAAGCTTGGGCTCTTGGAAAAGCTTCATTTGGACCATATGTTTCGTTTTGCCGTCCAAAAGGTTGCAATCACCAAGCAGCAAGGGAACGCTTTCGACGAAATCAGGGCGCAATTCAAACAAATTCCCTTGTCTGAGCTTGAACGGGTCAAAAGAATCGAGCGCTTGACGGATGCGCGGCTCGATGCGACTCATCCTCCAACTTCATCACGCATCGAGTTCCTGGAGGCAAAAGGACAGCATCAGCCCGTTTATCAAATCTCGCAAGAAGACCAGATGCGACTGGAAGGTGAGTTGAGAAAGCTGGAAGAACGATTGACCGCCAAATTCGTTAGCTATTATCAAAATCATCCTGCCTTGATGTATTAATCCCATAACATGCACACCATTTTGTGAATTGTGCCCGAAAATGATAGAATAGGGAATTGGGAGCCATTTCTCCCGATTTGATTCTTGCACATGAACCGTGACATTGAGGTATAATAGATACTTGTGGATGGACGTGACGTTTGAAGCGAGGACTGGGCATGTGGCTCAATGGCCAAGCCCACGAACATCGTGTGAAAGAAGCGGTCAGCTTCTTCTACCTACATTTTGCGCAAGTGAAAGAGAGTGGAAATTATGGGTCGTAAGTGGAACAACATTAAGGAAAAGAAAGCATCCAAGGATGCAAATACCAGCCGCATCTATGCGAAATTCGGGAAAGAGATTTATGTGGCAGCCAAACAAGGCGAGCCAGACCCTGAATCGAACCGTGCCCTGAAGGTTGTATTGGAGCGCGCGAAAACGTACAGCGTGCCAAAAGCTATTATCGACCGTGCGATCGAAAAAGCGAAGGGCGGATCGGAAGAGATCTACGACGAGCTCCGCTATGAAGGCTTTGGTCCGAATGGCTCGATGATCATCGTAGACGCGCTGACCAACAACGTGAACCGCACCGCGCCTGAAGTGCGCGCCGCTTTCAACAAAAACGGCGGAAACATGGGCGTTAGCGGATCGGTTGCCTATATGTTTGACGCGACTGCGGTCATCGGGGTAGAAGGAAATAGCGCGGACGAAGTGCTCGAAATGATGATGGAAGCGGATGTTGACGTGCGCGACATCATTGAAGAAGGGGACAATCAGGTGATCGTCTATGCGGAACCTGATCAATTCCATGCTGTCCAAGAAGCGTTCAAAAAAGCAGGCATCACCGATTTCACCGTTGCCGAGCTGACCATGCTCGCGCAAAATGAAATCTCGATTCCAGAAGATGCACAAGCGCAATTCGAAAAGCTGATCGATGCGCTGGAAGATTTGGACGATGTGCAACAGGTGTACCATAACGTCGATTTGGGCGAATAAGTTTAAATATAAGGGAGCAAGCATCTAAGAGCTTGCTCCCTTGCTTATTTTACGATGGTGATGGTGCCGCTTCCCTGTCCTATGCGAGAATGCCCAGTGTCGCGCTCTCTTACTCGCGGCCGGGGAGCGAGGTGCTTTTTCCGATGTTATCAGCATTAGAATGCGGCTGTTTTTTACCGGCGCTTGCCTTGCTGCTGCGAAAAAGCGTGATGATGACGACAGCGGCAATAATAATCGCGGCCGCGACCCAGGCGCGGGGCGTCAGCTGTTCATTGGCCGCAAACCAGCCGAGAAACACGGCGACCACGGGATTAACGAAAGCATAGGTGGACACCCATGTCGGCTCTGCGTTCTTTAAAAGCCAGATGTATGCCGTATATGCGATGATGGAACCAAATACGATCAAATAAGCTAAGGCCAGATAAGAGCGGAGCGAGATTGCCGAGATGTGGAAGGATGACCAGTCGTCGAGAAAAAACGATGCGATGGCCAGCAAGATGCCGCCGCCGATCATTTGTAGCGCGGTTGACATGAGCGGTGATGAGGGAAGTTGGGCGCGGCGAGAAAACAAGGAGCCAGCTGACCACGAGATCGAGCCGAGCAAAAGTGCCAAAATGCCGAGTGTATCCATAGCGCGGGTGCCAGTACCGCCCGGCTGCAGCACCAGCACGGCGATGCCTAGAAAACCTAATCCCATGCCCGCGATGATGCCCTTTGACGGCTTTAGCCGGTTTGTTCCTACCGATTGAAACAAGAGAATCCACAACGGGACGGTCGCAACCAGAAGAGAGGCGATGGCGGAGGGGACCTTTTGTTCCGCCCAGGCCACGGCACCGTTGCCGCCAAGCAGCAGCAGTGCACCGACAATGCCCGCATTTTTCCACTCCGTCAAGCTGGGACGACTGTGACCCTGTGCGTGTGCAATCGCATAAAGGACGCAACCTGCGACAAAGAAACGAAACCCCGCCATGATGAAAGGAGGCATGGTTTCGACAGCGACCTTTATTCCCAAATACGTGCCTCCCCAAAATAGGTACACGGACAATAAAGCGATAATAATAACGGAATATTTCGAACTTTTCACAAGAGCGTGTACCTCTGCCTTATTCCATTTCGTCATGCCTATACTCCTTTCATGGATATTGTACGTCGCTAGGGCCGGTGTGCGACCGGCCAGCTCATGTACAAAGAATGCCATTCTCAAAATTCGTCGCGAGTATAAACGTAGTGGATGTTTCGCGGACCTCCGGCATTTTCACGATTTCATCGATAAGCGCAGTGATGTTTTCCGGAGCCCCAACGCGCACCTTCAGCATCATGCACCATTCGCCCGACAGGCGCTGGCATTCCATGATGGTTACACCCGATATGTGCAGCGAGACGATATTTTCCACGATTTCACGGAAGTTTTGGCATTTGGCTTTGACAAAGATCAAGGCCTTGATTTTTTCGTCCAGCTTGCTCCAATCGATGATGCCTCGATACCCTTTGATGACTCCGCTTTTTTCCAGCTTTCCGACCCTTTGGTGGACGGCAGGGCGAGAAATATGCAAAAGCTTGCTGATCTCCTCATGTGACAGCCTGCCGTTTTCTTCAAGCAGCTTGATGATGTTGCGATCGATTTCGTCCATAGCAACCCTCCTGAAAAAATCATAGCATAAAAGCGGATCGCGTAAACGATTCGTTATCTTAATGGACGAAATTCAAACGAAGCGAAAAAAAGACGCGCGTTATAAATGAGAAACGTCATTAGTGAGCGGGAATAACCGTGCTGGTCAAACGATTCGTAACCGAGCGAAACAAGGCAAAACGAAAAAGGGATGCGTCCAGTACAAAACCGAATGCATGCCGAATAATGCAGCGAAGAGAGTAACGAATTGGGGAGTAAAATACAAAAAAACCGCACAAAAACGTGCAGTTATCGTTAAATGGCACAATTTAAGCAGGGGTTACGTTCCTTAACCCTTATAATAGTAGTGTAACCGAAAGAAAATTATAAGTCTATACCTTTTTTGGGAAATTGTATAAAGTGAGAAAGCCAGGCCGGGAAAATGAGATTGGGAGGTGAATGGCTGTGCACTGGCGTTCATGGGATCTAAACCTGAAAACCAGGTTGATTGGGGAAACGCTCTTTCATACGTTGTTCTGGATGTACTTTCCGTTTATTACGCTTTACTTCAGCGCCGCTTTCGGCAAGCATGTGGCCGGGATGCTCATGTCAGTCCCGCCGCTTTTGGGTATTCTCGGCAACCTGACAGGAGGGTTCCTGGCTGACCGGATCGGCCGACGCCCTGTCATGCTGATGGGGGCATTCTTACAGAGCGGGATGTTCGCTTTGTTCGCCTGCTCGCTTTCCCCGTGGACGGATTATTTGGCGTTTATTGGGATCGGTGTGGGTGGTTCGCTTTACAGCCCCGCCAGCTCTGCTATGGTGGCAGACCTGACAACAGACAAAGACAGGCGGCTTGTGTTCGCTACTTTTGTCACGGCGACGAATATTGGTGCCGTTTTCGGTCCTGCCCTTGGCTCGATCTTTTTCTTTCACTATCGCAGTGAGCTGTTGTGGACATGCACCCTTGTCACACTGCTTTATGCGGTCGCAATTTTATTCATCGTCAAAGAAACGCTGCCCGCGCGAGCGATTCGGGAAGGGGAGCCAACGGGTTTTGCTTCCGCCCTGAAGGAGCAGTGGCGCAATTATGGCGTGATTTTCCGTGACAAAGCGTTTGCCACTTATATTGTGGCAGGCATTTTGGTCACCATCGCGTTCATGCAGCTGGACTTGTATTTGGCCGTCTACGTGAAGGAATTCGTGCCCACACAGGCGCTGATCGCGTTTTCGGGATGGTCGGTTTACCTCACCAGCGCCGAAGTGTTCGGTTTGATTCTCGGCTTGAATGGACTCATGTTTGTCTTGGGCTCCGTACCTGTTACCAAATGGTTTGAGCAGTGGAGCGACCGGGATATGTTCATCCTTTCTGCGCTCCTGTTCGGAATGGGGATGTTTCTCGTTGGGCTCACCACGAATGTCTGGCTGCTGCTTTGCTTCATGATCGTCCTGACAGTTGGCGAAGTGTTGCGTTCCCCAGTAGCACAGGGCTTCGTCAGTAAATATGCACCCGAGGAGGCGCGGGGGCGATATATGGGGGCGTCGAGCCTGCAGTTTTCGATCGGGCGCTTTCTCGCGCCGCTGACGGTCATCTTGTCAGAGTGGCTACCGTCTATCGGGGTGTTCGGCTTCATTTTTCTTTGCACGATCGTTAGCGCTGGGCTTTATGTGAAGCTCTTTCGCATCATACCGGCCCGCTATGCAGACGTAGGATGACTCTGTCACGGGGAAAAGATGACCGCCTGGAACAACTGCCGAAAGCAGCGGATGTTCCAGGCGGTTTCTTCGTTTATTTCCCGACGAGCACAGGCTCACGGACTGGCTCGGCAGCCTGTGCACTGACTGAGACTTTGTGCGCCAGCTCAAAGGGTAGGCACAGCGGCACACCAGTACGTGGGTCCGGGATAATGTCCGCTTCGATGTTGAAGACCTCGCGCAATACATGCTGGGTCATCACCACCGCGGGCGAACCTTCCGCGACCACCGTTCCTTTTTTGATCGCCACCATGTGCTGGGCATAGCGGGTGGCGTGGTTCAGATCGTGGACGACCATGACGATCGTGCGTTGCTGCTCTTGGTTCAACTGCTGCAGCAGCTGCAAGACCTCCAATTGATGAGCCATGTCGAGAAAGGTGGTCGGTTCATCGAGGAACAGCATATCGGTCTCCTGCGCCAATGCCATTGCGATCCATGCGCGCTGACGCTGGCCGCCGGAAAGCTGGTCGACCGGATGATCGTAAAATTGGCTCAAGCCGGTCACTTCCACAGCCCACTGAACGATTTTTTTGTCCTCGGCGGTCAGCGAGCCGAAGCCTTTTTGGTGCGGAAAGCGACCGTAGGAAATCAGCTCCGATACTCTCAAGCCTTCCGGCGCAGTCGGATTTTGCGGCAAAATGGCAAGTTGCTTGGCGACCTCCTTGGTGGACTGGCTGTGGATTGATTTGCCATCGAGGAAGACGGTGCCTCCTTTTGGTTTCATAATGCGGGCCATCGTTTTTAAGATCGTCGATTTACCCGAGCCGTTGGAACCGACGAGTGCGGTAATTTTATGCGCAGGGATCGAGAGGTTGAGGTTCTCCACAATGGTGCGCTCGGAATAGGCGATATGCAGTCCTTCTGTGTAAAGTTGCTGATCGCTCATCAATCATTCTCCTGCCTTTCGGATGGTTTCATCAAATCATGCTTTCGATTTGGCGAGCAAATATAAGAAGTACGGAGCGCCGATGACAGCGACGACGATCCCCGTTGGAATTTCCGTTGGCTGCATGATGGTGCGACCCAGCGTGTCGGCGACCAGGAGCAGCGAGGCGCCGGCCAAGGCTGAAATAGGGAGTAGGAACTGATGCGCAGGTCCAATCAGGCGCCGCGCGATATGCGGTGCGATCAAGCCGACGAAGCCGATTCCGCCACCGGCAGCCACGCAGGAGCCAGCAAGTCCGACAGCAGCCGCGATCAGCCAGATTTGCTCGCGCGCGATGGAGGTGCCGAGTCCTGTTGCAAGCTGGTCGCCTAGGTTGAGGATGTTAAGCACGCGCGCTTTCATGATCGTTAATGGAATCAGTACCACAATCCATGGCAGCAAAGACAAAACGAATGTCCAGTTGGAGCCCCAGATGCTGCCCGCCAGCCAAATGGCGACAAATTGATAGTTTTGCGGATTGAGCCGCAAGGACAGGACGACGGTGGCGGCCGAGATGGCTGCTGCGATGGCGATCCCGACTAAAATGAGGCGGACAGGCGACGTGCCTTGCCCTTTTTTGTAAGCCAAAAGAAAAATGATAGTGGCGGTTGCCGCAGCACCCACCAATGCGAGAAACGGCATCAGTGCGACGGAAGCCGATTCTTTGGCAGGGAAGAACGAAATATAGACGATTACCATCAGCCCCGCGCCCGCGTTGATCCCGAGAATGCCCGGATCAGCCAGCGCATTGCGGGAAATGCCTTGCAATATAGCACCCGCAGTCGCCAGGCCAGCGCCAATTAAAAGCGACAGCACGATGCGCGGAAGGCGGAATTCGAACAAAATCAATTGCTGCTTAGCCGTGCCGCCGCCGAAGAACGTTTGCATCACCTCTAGCGGAGATAGGCGTATAAAGCCGGTATTCATGCTGATGATGAGCGCGAGCACGATCAGAGCGGCGAAAATCACCATGATTGCGATAAAGCGTACGGTTTTTTTACGGGTTACAAACTCTGGCATCATCATGACAATTCCCTCCTTTCCCGACGAGCGAGATAGAGGAAGAACGGCACACCGATCAATGCGATCAATGTTCCTACTGGCGTCTCATACGGCGGATTGATCATGCGCGCCGCGATGTCGGCCAGTAGCATGAGCAAGCTGCCCAAAACAGCCGAGCAAGGAATGATCCAGCGATAATCGACGCCCACTAAATAGCGCGCCACATGGGGAATGACCAGGCCGATAAAGCCGATGGCGCCCACCGCGGAAACTGATGCCCCTGCCAAAACGAGTACCAGCAGGATGATGATCAGCTTGATCAAGCCGGTGCGCTGTCCGAGTCCGGTAGCGACTTCCTCACCCAAGCTCAGCATCGTCACCGACCGTGAGACGGCAATGGAGCCGATCAGCCCGACGATGATCCACGGCGTCATGATCTGCAGCTGCTCCCATTTGGTCCCGGCTACACCTCCGGCATACCAGAATGCGAGATCTTGCGCAATTTGAAACGAGATGGCGATCCCTTCGCTGAGCGCCACCAGCAAGCTGCTTACCGCAGCGCCAGCCAACGCGAGGCGGACGGGGGAAAGCGTTCCTTTTGACAAAGAGGTGACGCCATACACGAGTCCCGCCCCAATGCCGGCTCCGAGAAACGAAATGAGAATCAGCTCATTGAACATGAGGTTGCGGAAAAAGGCGAAGCAGATCGCTAAGGCAAACGCGGCCCCCGCGTTGATTCCGAGCAGTCCCGGATCGGCGAGCGGATTGCGCGTCATGCCTTGCATGAGCGAACCGGCGACAGCGAAGGCGGCACCGACGAGCATTCCGGCAATCGCCCGTGGCAGGCGCAATTCGTAAATGATCTGATGCTGGGTGACATCAGGGTTAAAATGAAAAATCGCGTCCCAGACGGTTCCCAGGCTAATGTCGGCAGCCCCCAAAGAAATGGAAAGAGCCAAACTGAAAGCAAGGGCGACGCATCCTCCGATTATGATGGACACAGCGGTAAAAGGACGGCTCTTCTGAACCAGCTGTGTATCAATCTGCGTATTCAAGATGGTCAGTCCTCCAATTTTGTTTTTTATAATGATAAAGATTATCATTCTCGATTAAAAAATACTACCCCTAAATTGGATAAATTAGCCTGAAAGGACTGGTTGTGCTTTACAGAGCAAGTGAGCTATTTCTTTTTCTTGAGAAATCAGATTCTATTGAAAACTCAAACGAAATTTTGTATAGTGAATATGGGTCATGATTTTTGTAAACACGCACACCAGATGAAAATGGGAAGTCGGGGTTCCAATGGCGGGCAGCTCATGTCAGGCCGCCGGGACTTACGGACCAGGCTAAAACAATCACCCTCGTAACGACGGGTGAATTTGTTTTTGTCTGGTCTTTTTCTTAAAATCGAATTGGTTTTAAAAGAGACAAACGAATAGAATGCGATAGACGGTCACGCCAGAAAAGGTGACCGTCTTTTTTATTTGGTAGTCTTATTTTTTTCCTCATTCCCGCCCTTGTTTTACTTCCATCTCTCAAAAGTGTCTTTCCCACTGCAGCGAAGGGTATTGCGAAAAAAAGCGGAGCGTAGCCTTTAGGCAGCCCACCCAGGCGGAGCAGACAAACGGAACGGCTTTCGCGCCTCACATCGTCTTTGAGCTACTTCCGCCGCGCAGCGAGTGGCTTTGGGGCGCGGTTCCGTTTGCCTGCGGAGCCGGACGCACCTGGCTCCCTTGCGGGAAGCCTAACAGCGAAGCGCCGCTTTTTTTCGCAATGCCCCTAAGTCTCCGCTAATACCCACTCATAGCCCAAATGGAAGCAAAACAGTCATAACCCCCCCTTCCCCCCCATACAGTAGAAAATAAAAAGAGACAACCTTGCATGTACCAGTGGCTAAAGGAGCGATGCACATATGCTTCATATCGTTGCCTGTATCAAACAGGTGCCGGATACAAAAATCATCAAAATGAACCCGAAAACCAACACGATGGACCGTTCGAGCGCGCCCGCCATCTTGAATCCGTATGATGCCCATGCCGTGGAGGAAGCGGTCCGGCTCAAAGCCCGTTATGGCGGTACCGTTTCTGTCGTGACGATGGGACCGCCGCCAGCGGTCAAGGCGATCAAAAAATGCATCGAGATTGGAGCGGACGAGGGGTATTTGGTCACTGACCGAGCATTCGCCGGAGCGGACACGCTGGCGACCAGCTACACCGTGACAAAGGCGCTGGAAAAGATCAGCAAAATCAAACCGATCGACCTGATCCTTTGCGGCAAAATGACGATCGACGGCGACACCGGACAAGTGGGGCCCGGGATTGCCCGCCGTTTGGACATCCCTCCGTTGACCAATGTGAAAAAGGTGGAATCCGTCAACAAGGAAGAAGGGTATTGTGTCATTCACCGCAAGCTCGAAGACGGCTATGAGGTGATCCAGTCCACACTGCCGTGCCTGTTTTCTGTGGAAAAAGACATCAACGACATTCCGTACTCGACCATGCCGAATATGCTGCGGGCCGCACGCTACAAGCCGGTGGTCTGGTCGGTCAACGACCTCGAGGATGTGGATCGGACGCTATTTGGGCTGAAAGGTTCCCCGACGATCGTCGCCAAAGTATGGCCGCCGGAAAAACCGAAGGGCGGGGAGATGCTGGCAGGCGGATCAAAGGAACAAGTCGCGCGTTTGCTAGAAATTTTATGGGAGAAAAAAGAGCTGTTTGGGATGAAGGAGGGGGCGCGATGAGCCTTCAAGCGTACAAGGGCGTCTGGGTGTTTATCGAGCAGCGCGATGGTGTGATCGCGCCTGTTTCGCTGGAGCTGCTGGGGGCGGGCCGCAAGCTGGCTGACAAGCGGAATGTCCCGTTGGCAGGTATTTTGATCGGGGATGAGGTCGGCAAGCTGGCACCTGTCGTCATTGAGTATGGCGCCGATATCGTCTACTTGTACGATGACCCGATCTACCACGACTACCGCACCGAGTCATTCATGAAAGCCGTCATCGATTGCGTAGAGAAGCACAAACCGGAAATTTTCCTTTACGGGGCAACATCGACGGGCAAAGACTTGGCGAGCGCCGTGGCCACCGACCTTGCGACAGGGTTGACCGCAGATACGACCATGCTGGACGTGGATGTGGAGACCGGTCTTTTGGAGGCCAGCCGTCCGGCATTCGGCGGCAACATCATGGCAACGATTTTGTGCAAAAAGCATCGCCCGCAAATGGCGACCGTGCGGCCAAAAGTGATGAAAGCGCTCGCGCCCGACAAAAAACGGACGGGTGGCATCATCGCCGAATCGCTGTATATTCGCGAAGAAGATTTGCGGACAAAAGTGCTCAAAATCGTCAGAGAAGCATCGGATAAGGTGCGACTCGACGAGGCTGATATCATCGTGGCAGGCGGCAAGGGGCTAGGCGGCAAAGAAGGCTTCGAGATGATCAGCCAGTTCGCCAAGCTGATCGGCGCGTCAGTCGGAGCCAGCCGCGATGCGGTCGAGGCGGGCTGGATGGATCACCATCATCAGGTCGGTCAGACAGGCGTGACGGTCACGCCCAAAATTTATTTTGCTATCGGCATTTCCGGGGCGATCCAGCATATCGTCGGCATGCAAAACTCAGGCATGATCATCGCCATCAACAAAGATCCCAATGCGGCCATTTTTCAATCGTGCCATTACGGCATCGTCGGCGATGCATTCGAAATCGTTCCGCTTTTGACCCAATGTTTTGCCCAAGTCTTGCAGAAAGAGGTGCAGTATGGCGGAAAAATTTGATGCGATAGTCGTCGGAGCAGGCCCAGCTGGAACAGCCTGCGCCTATACACTGGCGAAGGGCGGTGCCAGTGTGCTTTTGCTGGAGCGCGGCGAGTACCCCGGCTCCAAAAACGTAATGGGCGGCGTGCTGTACCGTAAGACGCTGGAGGACATCATCCCCGGCTTTTATAAGGAAGCGCCAGTCGAACGGCCGATCGTCGAGCAGCGCTTTGTCATGCTGGATAAGGAATCGGCAGTCACCTTTGGCTACAAAGGGTTGGAATGGGGACGCGAGCCTTATAACAACTTCACGGTGCTCCGCGCCAAATTCGACCAATGGTTCGCGGACAAAGCGGTGGAGCAAGGCGCGTTGCTGGTGAATGAAACCGTCGTGCTCGAGTGTATCGTCGAAGACGGCAAAGTGGTCGGCGTTCGAACGGATCGACCGGATGGCGAGCTGTACGCCGATGTGGTGGTGTTGGCAGACGGAGTGAACTCGCTCTTGGCTAAATCGCTCGGCTTCCACAAGGAGTTCCGCCCCGATGAAGTCGCACTGGCCGTCATGGAAGTGCTCAAGCTGGACAAAAAAATCATCGAGGACCGCTTCAGTCTCGAAGAAAACCAAGGCTGCACGCTGGAGATTTTCGGTGACTCGACCAAAGGAATTCTCGGCACTGCATGGCTCTATACCAACAAGGACAGCCTCAACATCGGCGTAGGAGCGATGCTGTCTGGTCTGATCAAGCACAAAATTAAGCCGTATGAGCTGCTCGAATATGTGAAAAAACATCCCATGATCAAAAACTACATCCAGGGAAGCGAGCAGCAGGAATACTTGGCCCACCTGATTCCTGAGGGCGGCCTCAAATCGATGCCAAAGGTTGTCGGCAATGGCGTTTTGGTCGTCGGCGATGCCGCGCAGATGGTCAATGCCATTCACCGGGAAGGTTCGAATATGGCGATGGCTTCCGGCGTGCTCGCCGCCGAAACGATCCTGGAAGCGAAAGCAGCGAGCAACTTCTCTGAGGAAATGCTGGACCGTTACCGTGAGCGCATGCTGGAGAGCTTTGTTGGTCAGGATTTGAAAAAGTACAAGGAAGCGACACACCATTTCGAAAAATATCCGCATTATTTCGAGAAATACATCCCGTTGATGAACAAGGCGGCAAGCCAGATGTTTACCGTAGACGGCAGCTCCAAATGGGAGAAGCAGCGCAAAATTTGGCGTGATATGGGCACCACCGGCGAGAAATTCAAGATCGCGCGCGACTTGTTCAAAGCATGGAGGGTGATGAAGTGATGAGCGAGCAAGGAAAAGGCGAGTCCATTGAGGAAAAGCAATACTTGATCCGCTTCAAGGCCGACACCAAATCGCATTTGCATGTGCTGGACGCAGACATCTGCATGGACAAGTGCCCGGACAAAATTTGCACGATCTTTTGCCCGGCTGAGGTATACAAATGGGAGGAAATCCGGATGCATGTCGGCTACGAAGGCTGTCACGAATGCGGCAGCTGCAGGATCGGCTGCCCGCACCAAAACATCAAGTGGGAGTACCCTAAGGGTGGTCACGGGATCATCTTTAGGCTGGGATAATGGTATGTTCAACGCGGGCGATCATGTCGTATTCGTGTTGGATGGGGCTGTTGGCGTCGTCTTGAATGTGGATGGCGGCCGGGTCCAGGTGCTCTGGGAGGATCATTTTGTCAGCTGGGAGAAGGCGGAGCTGCTGCGGCTATTGGAAGAAAAGCAAGCTTAACGGGAGCAATCCCTGATGAGAGCCAAGGAGGCGCTTGTCAGGGATTTTTGTCTTTCACCATCGATCAGCCGCGCCCAGAAAACGAAACCGAGCAGAAAATCAAGCGGCTTGTAAACGGATGAACATGACAAAAAAGCCGGGAGAGGAGTGCCTCAACCGGCTTTTCGCCTATACATCGCATTACTTTTGTTATTGCAGTTTGACCCCTTTGAGCATGTCCTGGAACGACCAGAGTGGAACGATTTTATAGCCTGTGACATTTTTGCTTGTGGCCATGATCTGCTTGTTGTGCGAGAGCATCACCCATGGGGAGTCGTCCGCGATCAGTTTGGCTGCTTGGATCAAGAGATCGGCACGCTTTTCGTCATCGGTCAGACGAACCTGTTCAGCCAGCAGCTTGTCGACTTCCGGGTTTTTGTAGTTGGCATAGTTGGCGCCGCCGTCTGCCGCATTATCGGAATGGAACAGCGGGAGCAGTGTGCCCGACGGGTCTGGGAAGTCCGAGCTCCAGTTGTTTACGATGATATCGTAGTCGCGCGAGCCGGAAAAACCACGGGTCGTCAGCTCTTCACCCGTTACCTTTTCGATCTCAAGATTAATACCGAGCGGTTTGACCGCTGCTTGGAGCGCCAGTGCCGAGTTGATGCGCAGGCCGTCGTTGTCGGTCAAGATTTTCGCGGAAAAGCCGTTCGGTACGCTCGATTCCGCCAACAGCTGCTTGGCTTTTTCAAGATTGTAGGCATAATCCGGTATTTCCTTAAATGCAGCTTCCCATTTGGCTTTGCCGATCGTCCAGAGCGCCGGCGGGACTGGGATGGCATGACCGGCGATGCCGTTGTCATGAACCAAGAGATCGATGATCTTTTGCTTATCAAGCGCATAGTTCATCGCCTGGCGCACCTTTTTGTCCGTAAACGGCGGGCGCTGGGTATTGAACTCGATGGCATCGTTCATGTAGCTGTCGACTTTTTGCACATTGACGCTGTCCATACCTTCGACGACTTTGACCAAGTCGAGCGGCAGGTTGATCGCCATGTTGATCTGGCCGGTTTTCAAGCCGGTGATAACGGTTGTCCCTTCCGGAATAACCTTGTAGATGACTTTGTCCAAGTAAGGTCCGCCGGTTTTGTCCCAATAGTTTTCATTTTTCTCAAGCACGATCTCGGAGCCAGTTTGCCAGCTCACGAATTTGAACGGTCCTGTGCCGAGCACACCGCCATCCGGCTTGCCAAAATTGTCCTTATGCGCTTCGTAATACTTCTTGCTGATGATTTGCGTGGCGGCGGTAGCAGTTGCATAGCGCCACATTGCGTCGGGCTGCTTGAGCGTCACTTTGACGGTGGAGTCGTCGACGGCCTCGATTTTGTCCACGTTGCCGTAGAGCCAGCTCAGATAGGAGGCGGTTTTCGGGTCACGCGTGCGCTCCATGGAGAAGACCACGTCGTCCACCGTCATTGGCGAACCGTCGGAGAAGACGACGCCTTTGCGCAAATGGTACACATACGTTTTGTCATCGGTCATCTCCCATTTTTCAGCGAGATTCCCGACGAGCTGCATGTTTTCATCGTAGCGGCAAAGACCCTCTGTAATCTCGTTGACAACCGGGCTAGTGGAAAAATCGTAGTTGAAAGCAGGGTCAAGCGAAACGATATCGGAATTGAGCGCAAAAACAAGCGTCCCACCCGGCTTCGCCGCCTCTGTACTACCGCTTGTCGAGGTCGAACCACTGGACTGTCCACCGCTGTTTCCCGCGGGAGCGGAAGAACAGGCTGTGGTGACAAGCGCGAGCACGGTAGAGCAAATGGCCAAAACGTTGAGGAGAGGATTTTTTTTCACCATGATTCCTCCAATGAAGGGAAATGAATACCTATGAATGATTATAAGCATGAAAGCGCTTTTTAAGTTTAAATATTCTATCAATTTACATGTGATATACAAGCATTTTCAGCTTATCAAAACACAGAGCGTTGAACAAAACTGTGCAGAAAAAGTGTAAAAAATAATGGATCAATCAAACAATTATGTACAATATTTTTGACAGTCGGTTTGCCTAAAAGGGGGCAAAACGCAATCACAACAGCGTTGGGCAGCAATGGTATGGGAATTGCTACGCAAGCTCGAGTGGAGCACTACATACATGGGAGGAACGAATCAATGGAAAAGCTGACAAAACTGCGGGAGCATTTCGCGACGATGGGTATCGACGCACTCCTGGTCACCAACGCGCAAAACCGTCGTTACCTGACCGGATTCACCGGAAGCGCCGGGATCGTGTTGATTACGAAAACGGAAGCGTTCCTGTTCGTTGATTTTCGCTATGTTGAACAGGCACATGCACAAGCGAAAGGTTATACGATCGAGTATCTTGTCGCCAAAGAAGACGTTTATCGGGAGGTGGCAAGACGCGTGGAGGAGCTGGGCATAAAAGCGCTCGGCTTTGAGCAAAGCCAGCTCAGCTTCGAGCTGTATAACAAGTATGCGGACACGGTTCGCACAGAGCTTGTCCCCCTCTCTGGCGCCGTAGAACGTTTACGTATGATCAAGGACAGCGCAGAGCTTGCCCTCATCCGTAAAGCGGCGGAAATCTCCGATGCGGCATTCTCGCATATCACCGGGTTTATCCGCCCGGGAGTCACCGAGCTGGATGTGGCCAATGAGCTAGAGTTCACCATGCGCAAACTGGGCGCGAGCTCTTCCGCCTTCGATATCATCATCGCGTCCGGCGCCCGCTCCGCGCTGCCGCATGGCGTGGCGAGCAGCAAAGTGATCGAAAAAGGCGATATGGTGACACTCGACTTCGGCGCGTATTATCAAGGATACCGCTCGGACATGACCCGCACCTTAGCTGTGGGCGAGCCACGCGAGGAGCTGAAGAACATTTACAAAATTGTGCTTGAGGCGCTGGAGCGCGGCCTTGCCGGAATCAAACCAGGTATTACCGGACGCGAGGCGGATGCGTTCACCCGCGATTTCATTACACAAAAAGGATTCGGGGACAAATACGGACACGGTTCCGGGCATGGCATCGGGCTGGATATCCACGAGGAACCGTTCATGTCGACCAAATGCGATGTCGTGCTGGAGCAAGGTATGGTGCTGACGGTAGAACCGGGTATTTATTTGCCGGGCATCGGCGGAGTACGCATCGAAGACAATATTGTGCTAACGGAGTACGGAAACGAAAGATTGACCTCCTCACCGAAAGAGCTGCTGATCCTGTAAAAAAACACCCGCTGCTTCCTCATCAAAGGGGGCAGCGGGTGTTCTTGCTTTTCTTCATCGTTTGCTTTTTTCCGCGTGCGCCGCGATCCGTTCATACAGAAGGCGCCAGGCAGGCGACATCTCCTTGATATGCTTGCCATGCAGCGGTTTTGGTTCCGGCGCTTGCTCCACGGCCGCAGGAGCTTTTTTCTTCGCCATCTATTCGATCCACTCCCTTCGCAAAGCAAAAAGGTCGCGCAGCTCTTCTGTGGACAGCTCGGTGATCCAGTTTTCACCGCCGTTCATGATCTGGTCGTTGATGCCTTGCTTGCGCTCCAGCATCTCGTCGATCCGCTCCTCGAGCGTGCCCAGAGTGACGAACTTGTGCACCTGCACATTGCGCGTCTGTCCGATGCGGTACGCGCGGTCGGTGGCCTGGTTTTCAACAGCCGGATTCCACCAGCGATCGACGTGGAAAACATGGTTGGCCGCCGTCAAATTCAATCCCGTACCACCCGCCTTGAGAGACAGCAGGAAGATGCCGCATCTCTGTTCCGCTGGCAGAGACAGATCCTGGAAGTGGGAGATCATTTCGTCGCGCTTTCCTTTCGGCACACCGCCATGGAGGAAAAAGACTCTCTCTTTCCGTTCCTCTTCCAAAATCGCCTGCAGCAGATGGCCCATCTCGACAAACTGGGTGAAAACCAGACACTGCCCGCCTTCTTGCCGCAGCTCTTCAATTTGTTCGAGCAAACGCTCGATTTTGTTGGAACGCCCACGCCATTGCGCGTTCTTTTCACGCAGCAAGAGAGCGGGATGATTGCACAGCTGCTTGAGCTTGGTCAATACGGCGAAGATGAGACCGCGCCTTTCCATCGGCGATGCGGATTCAATCCGGCTAAACATGTCTTGAATGATGTTTTCGTACAGCGCCGCTTGCTCCGCCGTAAGCGAGACGTATTCCTTCGCCTCGTTTTTGTCGGGCAAATCGAGCTGGATCGACGGATCGTTCTTGACGCGGCGCAGCAAAAACGGACGAACAAGCCGTTGCACGCCTTCAATCGAGCGGCTATCGTTGTTTTTCTCAATCGGAATCACGAAACGATGCTGGAACGTGCGCAGACTGCCCAAATAACCCGGATTTAAAAAGTCGAATATTGACCACAGCTCCGTCAGGCGGTTTTCGATCGGCGTCCCTGTGAGCGCGATCCGGTGATGACCGTCGAGGCGGCGGATCGATTGAGCTTGCTTCGTATGGACGTTTTTGATGTTTTGCGCTTCATCCAGACAGATCGTATTCCAGTAGACGCCAGCCAGCTCTTCGGTATCGAGATGGGCCAGTGTGTACGATGTCAAAACAAGGTCAGCATCCCGGATGGAAGCCGGGAAGTCATGTTCTTTCGCGCGGTTCGTTCCATAATGGAGATGCACCTTCAATTCCGGCGCGAAACGCTGCAGCTCTTTTTGCCAGTTGCCCAAAACCGATGTCGGACAGACCAAAAGCGACGGAGTGCCAGCCGATGCGCCTTGCTGTTGGTCCGATTCCTTAACATGCAGCAAATAGGCGATGAACTGCACCGTTTTTCCTAATCCCATATCATCGGCGAGACAGCCGCCTAAGCCGAATCGGCGTAAAAAGGTGAGCCATGAGCTGCCTGCCAGCTGGTAGTTGCGCAGCGTTCCGCGGAAGGTATCGGGCGGTGTGATGGAAGGCATGTGCTCATGTGTGGTCAACTGCTCGATCATTTGGGACAGATGCTGATTGAGCTCGACGCTGACTTGCAGGATGGAGGAAAGGTCTTCCACCTCTTGACCACCAAGCTCATCCGGCAATGTTCCGAGCAGATGCATCTCCAGCACGTCGCGAAATGTCAGCCCGTTTTTCTTTTCCGCTTTGGAAATAACCTGTTGGACGCGACGCAGCAGCTCCTGATCCACTTGGACCCATCTGCCACGGATGTAGGCGAGCCGCTTTTTTTGTGCCAACAGCTCGTTAAATTCGTCATCCGTCAATTCCACATCATCAACCGCGAGCTTCCAATCGAATTGCATGATGCTGTTCAAGCCAAGCAACGACTCTCTTGGCGAGCCGATGTTTTGCGCCATGCTCGCTTTTAACCCAATCTGCGCTTTCTTCAATTTTTCCCACCAGGAGGGTAAAAACAAGGTGTAACCCGCTTCAGCCAGGCGAACGCTCCCTTCCGAAAGCAAGGTCCACGCCATATCATCGTCCAATGTCGTGCGCAGCGGATGGGCCGGGTCGCTGCCAGCAAGCCAAGGCAGCAGCTTTATCCAGCGCTGGACATCCTTTTCGACACGATCCAGCCACCCGCTCCAATGCGGCGGAAAAGGGTCATCGATCGCTTCCCCGGACGGCGAACAGGCGATGAGCGCACTTTCCAGATCACGGTCCTGCAGCCAAATCGACAGCTTCCAGCTGCCCGTGCCAAACGCCGGCTCATCCAGCTTCAAACAAGTACGAAACGGGGCGGCATCCTGCTTCCATCCGACTGTGACCAGCCATTCATCCTCCAGCCAGCGATCACGGTCGGCATTTGTTGTCTGCAGCAGCGGATAGGCAGACACGATACGGTCCCAAGCCTGGCGAATGTCCGGTTTGTCGCGCAACAGCTGCTGCAGCGCGCTGCTCAGCCAATCGTTGGCAAGGCGCAGGTCGCTCTCGCTCCACTCTGCCGGCGGTTCAAACAGTTTCCAACGCGAGCGCTCGGGGTCCCAGCCGAACGGATCGGGAGCATACAAGCCTTCGCGCAAAGACTGAGAGAGGATGGGGGCGAGCCTCGTCAAGGAAACAGCGGTTTCATCCCACGTCACATAGGCATGCTCCAGCACGGTTGGAGACGCGAAAAAATCGAGCGCCATCGAGGCGTCCAGAATGAGTCCCCTCTGATGGCGCTCATCCGTTACAGGAATAAGCGCGCCGTAAAACGATTCGGCATGCCAGCCAAACAAGATGTTCCGTGACAGCTCCGGCTGCAAATCCTGACCATCAGGGCCAAGTGCACGGATGAACACGGAACCATCCTCGATCCATTGCGCATGTATGGTAACGGTGTGCAATGCAGTCATGTGGTGAAATTTCCTTTCTTCAGCTCTTCCTGAAATGCGCGGAGGCGGCCGGTCTGACGTTCAACATGTTGATAGTAACGGTTCCAACGATCCGTGAGCTGCAATTGTTGATAGAGGGCTTGCAATTTTTTCAAAAGCCGGATCGCCATGCGGTAGGAATCACGGTTTTTTTCACCGATATGCCGCTCAATGGCTGTGTGGTAAAGCGGCAGCAGAAGCGAGCGGTCGTATTCCTCGATTTTATTCAAGTCACCAGGAGCAATCGACAATGGCGAATTGGCCATGGCGATGTGCAGATCGGTCCAGCTCTTGAACCGGTTCGTTTCCAGCAAATACTGTGCGTACGCTTCATAGGAATGAGGGAGCAAGCGTTTTTGCGCCTCCAGCCATTCTTCGTCGGACGGCAGGTGGGCGGCGGCTTTTTGCCAATAAGCGCTCGTAGTAGCGAAAGCCTCTAGATCTGCATGGGATAGATGCGGCAGCGACCAGCGCAGCCAGATTAGCAGCCGCTCCCATTCTTCATCCAAGCAAAAGGATTCGAAATAGACGATGCCATACTTCAGCGTGAAGCTGGTCGTATCAAAAATCTCCATCGCTTCCCGGTCCTTGCCCTCGATCACATCAAGATGGGCGAGCCGGAAGAGCAGCCAATCGCGCTTCTGCCCGTCATCCATGCTCTCGGGAGCCACCTGATTGAGCCTGTCGCGCTCTTCGCTGAGCCATTCAGGCCGGTTTAAGAGCTTCCACCAAAGCTTTTGGTACAGAATTCGCCAGTCCATGTACCGTTCATTCGCCGGGTATGGGAACTGAAAAAAAGCGTCGGCAATCGTACGGACATACGTCGGGTAACGCAGCTTAGCCTCATCCGCCTGTATGCGGGAAATTGCCTGCTTCAACCGGTTCGTACACGTCTCCACAGCCGAATGAAAGGACATGTATTGGGCATAGGAAAGATGGGCCGGGCGCCATTTATCGTGCAAATACGTTTCCAAGCGAGAAAGATAATACAAGACGCCGTTTAGTTCAAACAGATAGCGGAGCTGTGAGTTCCATTGAAAGGAGGCCTGGTGCAGCGAACGCAAATAGAGCGCGTACTCCTCGATCATCCGATACGATTCGTACAGGCGTAGCCGTTGGAACTGTTTTTCGAAATAAGCGATCCATTCATCAACAGAGCTGTGTTCATCGAGGCTTGCTTGCTCCAACCATGCCGCTGGCTTGAGCGGCTGCTTGGCTGCGGTAATGACCACTTTGCGCTCACTTGCGGGGATCATGGTTTCCTTGAGCTGTCCGAACAGCCGGTTGGCCGAATCGATTTGGTCGTACAAAAAGAAAAAGGTCGCCGCCATGTGCTTGCAAAAATGCTCATACGGGCAACTGCAATCGCTGTTCATAAAAAAATCGAGATCAAGAATGACGCGGTAAGGATCGTTTCCATTCACTGTGGCCACAACTCGTGTGCCATCCAGAATCTCATTCATTTCAATCCGTTCGTTGCGGTAATACTCAAATCCACGTTCAATAATATGGAATTGAAAATAAGTTGGAATCTGCTCAGCGATAAACCGCAGTGATTCGTGAGAGACCTGACTCTCCTGCATGGGCCAATCCTCCGTTTTCGTAGCTCCCTCTATTGTAGCCGGATGCACACAAAAATCAAAGCGATTGAAAGATGAATCGTCTTGGCGGCAGATTTATTTGTACAAAAAAAAAGGCTGCGCCACAAGACGGGCGCAGCCATATGATTAAATCGCTTCTTCAAAATCCATTTTCGGCGGCTTTTTAGTAAAGCCCTTGGTCGAATAAAGCAGGTACCCGAGACCAAGCGCAGCCCAGATCAAGCCAAGTGTGATCGATTGCACATCGAGGCTCACCCACAGATAACCAACGAAGCCAGCGCCCAATGCTGGGAACAATACGTATTGGATCAGCGAACTGAGCGAGTTCTGCTTTTTCCGTACCACAAAGTAAATGACGACGGAAATGTTTACTGCGGTGAAGGCAGTGAGTGCACCAAAGTTAATGAAGGAAAGTGCAGTGTCCAGGTCAAACCAGACGGCTGCCAGACAGAACACGCCAGTTACGATGATACTGTTGATCGGCGTCGAGTAACGCGGATGAACATAAGCTAGGAATTTGCCTGGCAGAACTTTTTCGCGACCCATCGCAAACAGCAGACGGGATGCGCTGGTGTGCGATGCGAGACCAGATGCGATTGTCCCGGTGATCGCGCCGGCAAGGAACAACGATTGGAAGAACGCGCCACCAAGCAGGTACGCGATCTCAGGCGATGGCGAATCCGGATTTTTCAAAATCGAAACGTCCGGAATGACGGCAGTCGCAAAATACGATGCGGTGGTAAAGATCAATCCGCCGATCAGTGCAACGAGCACAATCCCGCGAGGAATCGTTTTGGTCGGGTTGACCGCTTCTTCGGTATATGTTGTAACGGCGTCAAAACCGAGGAAGGAGAAGCAAAGAACGGCAGCTCCAGCCATCAAGTGCGGCATGGTCATCCCGGTAGAGAAAAACGGTTCAACGGTTGCGACGGTTCCAGCGCCTTTTCCGGCCATCAATGCTTTAATGGAAAGGATGACGAAGAACCCGGTGACAAGAATCTGGAAGATGACTAGCAAAGTATTAAAGTTCGCAGTCAAGTTAACGCTGCGAATATTAACAAGTGTGAAAAGTAAGGTAACGGAAACGACCCAGATCCATTCCGGTACGCCAGGGAAGGCGGCGGACAAATAAATCTTGGCCAAAAGCACATTAATCATAGGAAGAAAGAAATAGTCGAGCAACGAAACCCAACCTACCATAAAGCCGAGGTGAGGGTTTATGGCTTTACTTGTATAGGAGTAGGCAGAACCCGCAGTCGGGAACTCCTTCACCATTTTGCCGTAGCTGGCAGCTGTAAATAACATCGCGATCAACGCAATCAAATAAGCAGTAGGCACATGGCCATCGGTATCTTGGGATACAATACCAAATGTATCAAACACGGTCATTGGCGTTAAGTATCCAAGACCCAGAACGACGACATGCCACAGTTTGAGTGTCTTCTTGAGAGACCCTGCTTGTTCGTAGGTAGTGTGAGAATGTTGCATGTAACGATCTCCATTCTGTAGTAGAATTTGTAAGCGCTTAAAAAGGCGGCGTCGGCGTCTGTCACGATAACCTCCCTTCTGGTACATTTTGGCTTGCTTACTGAATCGGAAGCTTGAGATAACTCATCAGCTAGTACGTAATCCAGCAATCAGATCCCGCCTCTTCCATGAGGACATATCTTGGAAGAATTAGACTGGAAAGAGGCATTGCTCAGCGAAAAGCAGTGACTCGACAATTTTCCGATGTTACAATAAGCAAGTGCTGTGCCAAAAACTAAATATCGAAATTTCGCGAATAAGGTCGAACATAGAGCCTTTTTGCTAGAATAGCAAGTATGCAGTAATGATAATATTCTATGCAAATGTGAATAACTACCCATCAATGCATAGCTTGCTTGTATAGTAAAACTATCATAGCGGAAAGATAAAAGATATGGACATATTTTGGCACGCGAATTGCTAGTATTAATTTACGGTGTGACCCAAAAATCTGATGAGGTGTTTACAAAATGAGTACAGCAACTTCAAATCATGCAGAAGCAAATCCATTAGTTGAGTTTCAACACAATTTAAAAGACGCGTGCGAGCTGCTGCGTTATCCAGAAAACGTTTACGATTTCTTGAAGGAGCCTATCCGTTTCCTCCAAGTTCGTATTCCAGTGAAAATGGACGACGGCACAACGGTAACGTTCACAGGCTACCGCGCCCAACATAATGATGCAGTAGGACCAACAAAGGGTGGCATTCGTTTTCACCCTGAAGTAGATGCCGATGAAGTAAAAGCGCTTTCAGGCTGGATGAGCTTGAAATGCGGTATCGCTGACCTGCCATATGGCGGCGGTAAAGGCGGAATCATTTGCGACCCACGTAAAATGAGCATGAACGAGCTCGAGCGTTTGAGCCGCGGCTATGTACGCGCAATCAGCCAAATCGTAGGGCCAACAAAAGATATCCCAGCTCCAGACGTATTCACCAACGCGCAAATCATGGCGTGGATGATGGACGAATACAGTGAAATCCGCGAGTTCGAATCCCCTGGCTTCATTACAGGGAAACCAATCGCACTGGGCGGTTCCGTAGGCCGTGAAACAGCGACTTCCAAAGGCGTGTTCCACGTGTACAACATGATCTGCAAAATCAAAGGAATCGACGTGAAAAACTCGCGCGTAATCGTGCAAGGTTTCGGTAACGTAGGTAGCTACCTGGCGCTCTTTTTGCACGAGCAAGGTGCAAAAGTTGTTGGCATTGCAGACGCAAATGGCGGTGTTTACGACGAAAACGGCCTGGATATCCCTAGCCTGATGGATCGCCGTGATTCTTTCGGTACTGTAACGCACCTGTTCAATAATGTAATCCCGAACAAAGATCTGTTGGAAAAAGAGTGCGACATCCTGATCCCAGCTGCATTGGGCGGACAAATTACGAAAGACAACGCAGATCGCCTGAAGTGCAAAGTGGTAATCGAGGCAGCGAACGGACCAACAACTCACGAAGCTGGCGAAATCCTTGAAAAACGCGGCATCGATGTTGTTCCAGACGTACTGGCTAACTCCGGCGGCGTAATCGTTTCCTACTTTGAGTGGGTACAAAACAACCAAGGTTACTACTGGTCGGAAGCAGAAGTTGATACGAAGCTGCAAGAGAAAATGGAAGCAAGCTTCCACAAAGTGTACAATACCGCTCAAGAATATAAAGTAAACATGCGCAAAGCAGCGTACCTGGTATCTGTTCGCCGTTTGGCGGAAGCAGGCCGCCTGCGCGGATGGGTTTCCTTTTAAGTAAAGACGAAGTGTAAAAAAGGAGGGCATTAGCCCTCCTTTTTTTATTTGATATTGGCACTGAAAAACCGGGTTGTTGCAAAAATGGGTAACAAAGCGACGGTATATATGCGGATAACGGCCCGGAAAAGCGTAAATTGAGCATCGATCGTACGACACGATTAGTCAGCAAACGAGCAGACAACTACCCAGTTGTTATTATTCACCATTGCATAAGCTATTCATAATTGGGTAATATGAAGGAGCAGATAAACGAAAAACGCTTGTTCAGACGGTATTCATTGTTTGGCACGCGACTTGCTTATACCTAAAAGTGAATAGGTAACGATGCGAAGGGAGTGAATATCTTCATGATAAATTTGAAAATGTACATCAATGGTGAGTGGGTAGATGCACAAAGCGGTAAAACGCGTGACATCGTGAATCCTGCCACAGGTGAAGTCATTGCAAAAGCAGCTGAAGGTGATGTAGCAGACGCCAAGCATGCAGTACAAGTTGCGCGTGAAGCATTCGATAGCGGTGTATGGTCTGACCTTCCAGCCGCACAACGTGCCAACTACTTGCTTGCAATCGCTACCAAGCTGGAAGAGCGTGCGGAAGAGATCGGTCGTCTGGAAACAATGGACAACGGTAAACCACTCCGCGAGACAGCATTCGACGTAGCCGATGCAGCTGCATGTTTCCGATACTATGCAGGAATCGTTACGAAGCCAGATGGCCAAACCTATCATGTATCCGATCCGATGCAAGCTATGGTTGTACGCGAGCCTGTAGGTGTTTGCGGCTTGATCGTTCCTTGGAACTATCCGCTGCTGATGTCCGTATGGAAAATCGCTCCTGCGCTTGCAGCAGGCAATACGATTGTGTACAAACCTTCCGAGGTTACACCAGTCACAGCAAAAATTCTATTCGAAATTATTGAAGAAGTCGGAATTCCAAAAGGCGTTGCCAACCTCGTAATGGGCCCAGGCGCTACAGTGGGTAACGAGCTGGCGGAAAGCCACGCTGTGGACATGATTTCCTTCACCGGCGGTACTGTAACAGGCCGCAGCATTATGAGAGCGGCTACAGGAAACTTGAAAAAGATTTCCCTGGAGCTGGGCGGTAAATCCCCGAACATCATTTTCGCGGATGCCGATTTCGAAACAGCGGTTGATTACGCCCTGTTCGGAATTTTCGCCAACCAAGGCCAAGTTTGTTCCGCAGGCTCCCGCCTCTTGGTGGAAGAGTCCATCTACGATCGCTTCATCGAGCGATTGGCAGAACGCGCTTCCCAAATCCGCGTAGGCAACGGCCTGGATGAGGGCACAGAAATGGGCCCATTGGTTAGCCAACAACACATGGAAAAAGTTCTTTCCTACATTGAAATCGGCAAACAGGAAGGCGCTCGCCTGATCTGTGGTGGTAACCGCATCACGGCGGACGGCAAAGACAAAGGATATTTCGTAGAGCCAACCATCTTTGTCGATTGCAACCAAGACATGCGCATCGTCCAAGAAGAAATTTTCGGACCTGTGCTGGCCGTTTCCAAATTTAAAGATGAAGCAGACGCGATCCGTCTGGCAAATGATTCGATCTATGGCCTTGCTGGCGGTGTCTTCACGAAAGACGGCGCGAAAGCAATGCGCGTGATCAAAAAACTGCGCGCAGGTATCACCTGGATCAACGCCTACCACCCAACTTACAACGAAGCGCCATGGGGCGGTTACAAACAAAGCGGTATCGGCCGCAGCCTGGGTACATTCGGTTACGAAGAGTACACAGAAGTGAAACAAATCAACATCAACCTCGATGTTCAACCGACAGGCTGGTTCGAGAACTAACGATTAGCCGGGTTGGTATCAACCTTTTAGCGGGTTCGCGCTCAAGCGAACGAGCCCGCTGCTCATTTGGGGAATCATAAAATTTACCTTATATAGGAGGGCAACAACATGACAAACCAAACTGCTACCTCAGCAAAAGAAAAATACGCAAGTGTATACGAGTATTCCAATCAAGTACTGGATCTGATCGCAAAGCAAGACATCACGAAGGAAGAAGCGGCATGGGTAACACGCCAAACCGTTGAAAACTTCCGCGATCACGTAAACCCAGGCTTCCTGCAATACCGCAAATCCGTAACAAAAGATACCCAGTTCGCATCCGTAGAGTGGAAAGACTCCGGTCTGAACGCTTTCCAAGATGTTAACGGCAAAGAATACATCGACTGCTTGGGCGGTTTCGGTATCTACAACGTAGGTCACGGCCATCCAAAAGTAAAACAAGCGGTTATCAACCAAATGAACCGTCAAGCACTGCACAGCCAAGACTTGCTCGACCCATTGCGCGCAATGCTCGCAAAAATCCTGGCTGACGTAACACCAGGCGACCTGAAATACGCTTTCTTTGGTAACTCCGGTACAGAAGCTGTGGAAGCAGCTTTGAAACTGGCGAAAATGTACAGCAGCCGTACAACTTTCATCGCAACAACAAAAGCTTTCCACGGTAAGAGCTTGGGCTCCCTGTCCGGTACAGCAAAAGGCGTATTCCGTAAACCATTCCTGCCAATGATCCCAGGCTTCAAGCACGTTCATTTCGGCGACATCGACATGATGCGCAAAACGTTCGAAGCTTGCGCAATGACAGGTGAAGACGTAGCAGCGGTAATCCTCGAGCCAATCCAAGGTGAGGGCGGCGTTAACTTGCCACCAGAAGGTTACCTGCAAGCGGTTCGTGCACTTTGCGATGAGTTCGGCGCACTGCTCATTTTCGACGAAGTACAAACAGGTATGGGCCGTACAGGTAAAATGTTCGCTGCAGAACACTACGATGTTGTACCAGACATCATGTGCTTGGCAAAAGCATTCGGCGGCGGTATCATGCCAGCAAGTGCGACCATCGCTTCTGAGAAAGTATTCAGCAGCTTCTTCGAAAACCCATTCATGCACACAACAACATTCGGTGGTAACCCACTGGCTTGTGCGGCAGCGATCGCTACTTTCAACGTACTGATCGAAGACAACTTGCCACAACGTGCATCTGAGCTGGGCGACTACATGCTGAAAGGCCTGCGTGAAGCAGCTGCCAACTACGGCGATAAAGTAATGGAAATCCGCGGTCTGGGTCTGTTGATCGGTGTAGAATTCCACAACGACGAGATCGGTTACGAAGTGTCCAAGGGCTTGTTCGATAACGGCATTCTGGTTGCGGGTACACTTATCAACGCGAAAACCATCCGTATCGAACCACCACTCACACTGACGTATGAAGAAGCGGATAAAGTTATCGCTACCTTCAAAAAAGTGTTGGGCGAGGTTAAAATCTAAGCTCCTTGCAAGAGAAGAAAGAGGACTGTGTCTACACGAGTCCTCTTTTCTTTTTCACATAGATAGAATCAGTATCGAAATACGATTATAATAATGTTAGAAACTGACTAAGTAGTCTACAGGAGGATTTATGGCTTCGAAATGGTTCGTGAGAAAGGCTTACACTGTTTCATTTGAGTCATCTGCGAATGAAGTGTGGAGCATCATGTCTCGTTACAATGAACCGTATGTCTTTATTACGGACCCGCATAACGAGGGTAGGATTGCGGCGTTCATTCGCAACACAGACATCATTCCATTTTTCGATAATACCGAATGGATGAAACGGTCGGTCCGTGAACTGCCGTATCACACCCATTTGATCAGCATACAGCGCGGTGCAGACATGCTAGACTTCTTCAAGGTGTTCGGCGAGGAAGTCGTGGTGATCTTGAATCAGGATGGCGAGCATGAGGGCTATTTGCAGCGCGAGGATATTCTCGCTTATTTGCTGACCAACCAATCGACAGACTGGATTCGCTCGCTGCTGAACTCCATTCCGATGGGGATTTTGATCGCAGATGTGCATGGACGAATTGAAAATTTCAGCTTGGAAGCATTGCGGATGATCCGCGTCGAGCCTGATGAACTGCGTCAGCAGCGCGTGGGCGATCTGCTGGATGCGGAGCAATTCGCCAAGGTTGTTGAAAACGGGGAAACCATCCTCAACCATATCATCATCAATGACCGGATCGGGGTTCTCGCCGATTTCGGACCTGTTCGCAACCAGTACGGAAAAGTAACCGGCGTTATCGTCGTCCTGCAAGACTTGCCGTACATCGAGAACATGGCAATGGAGCTCGAGTACGTCAAAAACTTAAACATGGACATGCAGGCGATCCTTTCTTCCATTTATGACGAGATTTTGGTCGTCGATGAAAAAGGCGTGCTCTTGCGTTACAGTGGCAACTTGATCAAAGACTTCTGGGAAATTGACAAGGAACAGCTGATCGGGATCAATCTGATGGAGCTGGAGCATGAGGGGACGTTTTTCGCCGCGATCGTCAAGATGGTCTTGGAGCGCAAGAAAAAAGTATCCGTTACGCAACAGAGCCGTTCCGGCAAAGACGTGCTTGCCGTAGGAAATCCGATTTTTGATGATAAAGGCAAGCTGGAGCGGATCGTCATCGCTCTTCGCGACATCACCGAAACCGTGATGCTCAAGGAAGAGCTGCGGCATGCGCAGAAGATGTCGGAGAAGTACAAGAAAGAGCTTGAAACACTGCTCGATCAAAAAACGTACGTGAAAAACCACCAGGTGATTTACGGCAGCGAAAAAATCGAGAAAGTGATGAAATACATCCAAAAAATCGCCGCAACCTCTTCGACGGTTTTGCTGACGGGTGAGTCGGGTGTCGGGAAAGAAGTGTTTGCCCGGACGATTTATGAGATGGGGCCGCGCAGCAGCAAGCCGTTCGTGAAGGTAAACTGCGGGGCGATTCCGGAAGCGCTGCTGGAAAGCGAGCTGTTCGGCTATGAAAAAGGCGCGTTTACCGGCGCCAACGCCAGCGGCAAGCCCGGATACTTCCAGATGGCCAACAAGGGGATTCTTTTCCTTGACGAGATCGGCGAGATGCCGCTCAACCTGCAGGTGAAGATTTTGCGCGTCCTGCAAGAGCGCGAGATCATTCCGGTCGGTGGCTCAGAAGTGGTGGAGGTCGATGTGCAAATCATCGCCGCTACGAATAAAAACTTGGAGAAGATGGTGGAGGAAGGTACGTTCCGCGAAGACTTGTATTACCGACTGAACGTGATTCCGATCCAAATTCCGCCTCTGCGTGAGCGTCCAGAAGACGTGCCATTGCTCGCACTCCATTTTCTGCAAAAGTTCAATGAAAAGTACGACCGCCACACACAGCTGTCGCAAGATGCCTTGGACGTGCTTGAATCATATACATTCCCAGGCAACGTGCGCGAGCTGCAAAATATTATCGAGCGAATTTGCGTAACATCCGATGAAGAGCTGATTGAATCGGACGTGATCATTCCGTTGCTGAAAAAAGGGAAGAAAAACCAGATGGCCAAACGGATGAACAAGATCATGCCGCTGAAGGAAGCGACGAAAGCGATGGAAGAAGAACTGATCAAAATGGCGATGGATGAATTCAAAACAACCTCGATGGCAGCAAAAGTCCTGGGAGTCAGCCAATCAACCATAAGCCGAAAATACCAGGAGATTACGGAGAAGCTTAGTCGAGGTGAGAAGGTTGGGTTTAAGATTTGACGTGGTCGCTCCCCGCGACGGCTCCATTGAACGTGTCATGCTGCGCGAAGGCGAAAAAATAGAAGAAGGCACGCCGATTTTTTCGCTGCAGTCCAATGGGGTCAATTGCGAAATCCTTGCCCCCGTTACGGGGATCACGGAATCGTTGGAAGTTGAGCAAGGGGATATCACGATATCTGGCATGATTTTGGCTGTCATTGTTCAGCGGTAGCGCAATGCTGTACAAGGGAATGGCACAAACACATGAATGGTTCATATTCGTTTTACTTGCATGAAAGTGTATCCGCGAAAACAACGGGTACACTTTTTTGTAATTTCCGTCTCAAAAAGTAAAAAGCTGCTCCGTACATGGATGTAACCATGACACGTAGAGCAGCTTTTTTGTTCTTCGCTAGTTATTGACTTGCAGCGTTTCATCCAGCCATTCAAACATACGCTGGTTGAAGTACAGCAGGGCACCGAATTGGCAATGCTCCTCCGCGCTTTCTTCTGCGGTGAAGCGCATGAATGTTTTCGGGCAGGTGAGCGCGTCGTATAGCATCTGAGGTTGACCGGCAAAGAAGTGATCTTCGGCCGCTTCAACTACGAGCGTCGGGCAGGTGATTTTGTCCGCTACACCGGCCAAAGTGATTGGCTCGGTTTTTTCGATCAGCTCATGGATATTTTTTGCCTGGTAGGTGAACATCCCGTTTTCAATCGCCCAGCGAACCCCGATGCTTTTGCTCATCAACACACCGATAAATTGCTCAACGAATGCTGGATTTTCGAAGTCCTGCGGGTTGCCTGGATAAAATCTGCGTCCGATTTCACCGAATTGATTGGAAAACAGGCCGTCGTTCGCCACGCAAGCAGCGAGGCGATGTTCATAGGCGGCAGCGCGAGGAGCCAGGTAACCGCCGAGGCTGATGCCGATGATCGCGATCCGTTTGGCATCCACTTCCGGCCGCGTCTCCAAATAATCAACCATAGGTGTCACGACTTTTTCCCAGTCATGGCGGAAGGGGAGCCGTTGCTCACGGATAACCGCGCCTTGGCCCGGCCCTTCGAACGTCAGGCAGTTGTAGCCTCGCTGCAGTGCTGACGCCACTACTTCTAAGTACAGCTCTTCCCCAGTCGAATCGAAGCCTCCATGAATGAGCAAGGTCGGTCTTGGCGACTCATCCACCCGATAAAAGTAGCCTGGCAAAAACGTGTCTTCATACGGGATTTTCACTTCATCGACCGGCGTATCAAACAGCTGGATGGCTTTGCGGAATGCGTTGCGGCTTTTTCCCCATGTATCCAGAATCCGCGGATCGTTTTGGTCGCCGTGCAAAAAGAATTCCGCAGTTCGGTAGTAGTTGTGCGCGCGTAGGTAGCACTCCCGCGCACTGACCCGTTTGCCGCGCGACATGCTTTCTTCCGCGAGCGCATGAATCCGCTCGGCAGTTTTGTACCACTCGTTGTACCAGCTTTCGAAATTCCCCTCCTCGATACGATAAGCGGTGGTCAGGCATTCCCCGATATCGGCTCCGCCGAAGGGCGCGTACCCCATCGTACGCAGCAGTTCAAAGGAAAAGGTTTGGTCTTCAAAAATACATTTCATAATGGATGAGTCCTCCTTTAATCGATGACAATTTATAGGTTCGATTTGATCTAAAACAAAAATAACCTAAAATCAATTTTAAGTCAACAATAATATAGGTCATAATTAACCTATTTTCGTGAAGTGAAGTAATTAATGTTTGAAGAGAGATTAGATCGTGAAAGCTCTGACTTTTCGTGGGTGGATTGCTGGTTGAAAAATATTAGGTTAAAATTAACTTAGGTTAATATTGTTACTAAAGAAAACAAGGGAGTTGTCTTGATGAGTGCAATCCGTTATGTCCTGCTTACCTTGTTGGTGCGCGAACCGCTTAGCGGCTACGATATCAAACAGCAAATGAACAGCCGGATCGGTCCTTTTTGGAAAGTGGGCAGCAATCAAATCTATCCCACGCTGTCAAAGCTGCGAGCGGACGGATACGTCAAACTGCAAGGCGTCAAGCTGCATGAGTATCGCCCCGCACGAAAGCTGTATGAGATTACGGAGCAGGGGAGAGAGGCATTGAAACAGTGGACAGTCGAATCGGGCGGGCTTGGCACGATCCGCGATGAATTGCTGCTGAAGGCGTACAACCTGTGGTTGGTCGACCCGGCCAAAATGATCGTTCGGGTTGAGGAGATCAAAAAACAGCACGAGGGGATACTAGCTGATTATTTGGCAAAAGTCGAAGAGCTAAAGCCCTTGCGCGATTCACGCTTGAAGATGGACCCGATCTCATCGAGCGTCGCGGTTGTCGAGTTCGGAATCCAATATGAAAAGCTCTATATCGACTGGTGCAATCGTTTGCTGGCGGGAATGGGCGATGATTAATCTTTGATCTGGTGGTGAAGTGGTAATCGAGGCCATGTATTGTCGAGCGAACTGTGGTAATGTATTTTTATAGAAAAAAGAAAGTTTATCAAAGGGGGAGCTTATGTCAGTCTTGGCCGGCATTCAAACATCCATCGAGTATTTCAAACACACCTACCCAGAGGAAGAAGTGTGCCTCGCGCTTTATGATTCCGAGAAACTGATTGCCTATTTACCTGGGAAAACGATCGATTTCAAGCTTTCCATCGGCTCTCCGTTGTCCGGCATCGCAGGTACGGTCACGGAACAATCCTTTCGCGCGGGACGTTCAATGCGCGATGAACGCGGCCCTGAAGCATTCGGATTTTCCTATATCGCATCGGCCACACCGATCTATGAAGAACAGCGAATTGTAGGTGTGCTGACCGCAATCGTCTCCAACGAGAGAGTGGACTCGCTGCGTCAATCAGCGGAGGATTTATCTGCAGTAGCGGAGGAGGTATACGCTACATCGGAACAAATGACGAAAGGGACTGACAAAATCACGACATTGCTGCAAGAGCTCTCGGAAAAATCAAGCCAGATGACAACAGATATCACCAACATGAATCGACTTCTCGAGATCGTGCACGAAATGGCGGCACAGTCGCATTTGCTCGGGTTGAATGCGGCGATCGAAGCAGCGCGAGCAGGCGAGAATGGACGCGGCTTCGCGATTGTAGCGCAAGAAATCCGCAAAATGGCTGCTCAATCGAAAAAATCGGCGAGCGATATCGCCGTGCAGCTGCAGCACTTTCTTCAAGACATCAAGACGATGGATCGATCCATACAAGAGATTGCCGCTTATGCAGAGCAGCATTTGTCTGGTATGCAGGAGTTAAATGCATCGTTTGAGCAAGTGTCCAGCACAGCTTTTCGGTTGCACGAGGGGGCATCGGTGAGCCGGAAGCAGTAGTTTTGTTGCTTTTCAAAAAACCGCTGGTCGGTATTGCGTTATGTGAAACAATCATTTCTTTTCGACACCGAACGATCGCCAGTGTGTATTTATCAAAACTTCATAATTTGGCAGTAAATCAAAGGGGGAAAACAGAGCGAAATCGGTTACAATAGAAGAAATACTCTCTACAACGAAGGAAGAATGACCAGTGTCTGAACTGAAAAACTTATTTTCGCGATGGATTGCGACCAGACAACTACTGCGAATTGAGGTGGTTCGGGAAAAAGCGGAGCGCCAGTCATTTGCTGGCCGTCTTCTGCAGTATTCAGAAGAAAACGAGCTCTTGCTGATCTATCATGACGACGAAAAACAAATCTACAATTTCAAGCTGAATGAAATCGATAGTATACAACCAGCAGGAAAAGGCACCGATTGAAAAGCTTCGTTACATTAATGAAGCTTTTTTATTTTTCATTCCTACGGTATGATTGAATGGAAGAAAAGGGAGTTGCTTCCAAGAAGATGGATGATTTTAAAAACATAGGTTATTTGTCTATCGGCACACCGCGTCAGCGAGAGGCCTTCACGGTCATGAAAAAGCTTGGGATCATGGAGACGCTGCAAGCGTTTGATCCGATTTTGGTAGGGACGATCCCGCTGGATATTGATATCGGGTCGAGCGATCTGGATATCGTCTGCTGTACCACAGAGATGGACCGGTTTTCTCAGACGGTTTTTCGCGCGTATAGGCAGCTTGGCGCGTATGCCGAAAGCCGCACGATTGTGCGCGGAATCGAAACTGCGGTGATCCAGTTTCAATGTGACGGCTTCTTGTTCGAGCTGTTCGCGCAGCCTGTACCGAGTGATCGGCAAAACGGGTATCGGCATATGGTGATTGAGGCCCGGATGCTTGCAGCCGGTGGAGAGCGCATGCGCGATGAGATCAGGAGGCTGAAACGCGCGGGGATGAAGACCGAACCTGCTTTTATGCATTATTTGCAATTGGCTTGTGATGATCCGTATGAAAGATTGCTTGCATTTGAAATGGTGTGCGATGAAGAGCTTTCGCGCATGCTCGCTCGTTGACGGGGGTGGTTGGGTGGAATACCAGTGCAGACATGTCGGCGATCAAGCGATGGATGTGGTGTTTGAGCAAGTCATATGCGAGCGCATCAATCAACTGGTGAACCGATTGCGCAAAAGCTTGGAGCGGCGCCAGATCAAGGGCGTTATCGAAATGTTGCCGTCATACGCGGTACTGACGATCTATTATGATCCAGCGCTGCTCGCTTACGAGCGACTTGTTGCCGCAATTGAAGCATCGTACCGAGACTTGCGGCATGAGCCAGCAAATGTGCGCAAAATGTGGCTCCCGGCACTCTATGGGGGCAGTGGCGGCCCCGATTTGGCTGATGTGGCACGGCTCGCTGGATTGACCATCGATGAGGTGATCAGGCTGCATGCGGGTGCGGTCTACCGGGTTTACATGCTAGGCTTTGCTCCCGGCTTCCCGTATCTGGGCGGATTGCCGGATTCGCTGGAAACGCCAAGGCTGGCAACTCCGAGAGCAATGGTGCGAAGCGGTTCGGTCGGGATCGCGGGCTCGCAAACCGGCATCTATTCGCTTGATACGCCAGGTGGTTGGCGCATTATCGCGCATATGCCTGTTCCGCTTTTTCAACCAGAAAAGGAACAGCCCTTTTTGCTCGCTGCCTCCGATCTAGTGCAGTTCGTACCGGTAGAAATGGTGGAATATTTCGATATTTGCCGCGAGATTGAGCGCGGAATCTATCAGGTAAAGGAGGAAATCACATGCCCATCGATTTGAACTGTGACATGGGAGAGGGCTATGGCCGTTATCATGTTGGAAACGACGAAGGGATCATGCCCTACATCAGCTCGGCCAATATCGCCTGCGGGTTTCATGCTGGCGACCCGCAGGTGATGCGCCGGACGGTACAATTGGCCAAGCTGCACGGCGTAGCCATCGGAGCCCATCCGGGTTTGCCTGATTTGGCTGGCTTCGGCAGGCGGGAGATGGAGCTATCTGCAGACCAGCTGTATGCGGACACCGTTTATCAAATCGGGGCGTTGAACGGGTTTTGCTTGGCGGAAAACGTCCGAATGTCGCATGTCAAGCCGCACGGAGCTCTATACCATATGGTGAATCGAGACCGCGAGCTGGCATGTGCGCTGGTGGAGGCGGTGATCGCAATCGACCGCGAGCTGGTCATCTATACATTGCCGCAAGGGGAGCTCGTGCAAGCGGCGCAAGCAGCGAATCTGCGGGTCGCGCGGGAATTTTTCGCTGATCGCGCCTATCAGGCGGACGGCACGCTCGTCGCACGCACGCATCCGCAAGCCATGATCAAGGATGCGGCCAGTGCGGCAGCGCGCGTTGTGAACATGCTCGCCGGGCAGCGAGTAGTGACGGTGACCGGCGAGGAGATTGACATGCAGGCTGAGACGGTCTGCATTCATGGTGATGAGCGGCAGGCCGTCCTATTTGCGCGCAGTATCCGCACCGAGTTGGAGCGGTTGGGAGTCGTGGTGAGTGCGTGTGAACGAACGTGATGGCCAGATTGAAGTCGTGAAGCCTGGGACGCTGACTACAGTTCAGGATTTGGGGCGGTACGGCTATCAGCAATACGGCGTACCGGTGAGCGGTGCCGCCGATTCGATTGCGCTGCGCGTCGCGAATCTTTTGGTTGGTAATCCGGAATCGGCTGCCGGGCTGGAGCTGACGCTGACAGGTCCAATCCTGCGGTTTGCTGCAGACAGCTTGATTTGCTTGACAGGCGGGACCGTCGGCGCGACGCTCGACGGCAACCCGATCGATATGTACAAAAGCATCATTGCACAAGCGGGCTCGACGCTTCGCGTGGGTCCGATCGTGCGTGGATGCCGCGCCTATCTCGCTGTGCACGGCGGAGTCGACGTCCCGCACATCATGGGAAGCTGTTCCACTTACCTGAAAGGCAAGATCGGCGGTTTTCAGGGAAGGGCGCTTAGCGCAGGTGATCGCCTCGCAATTGGCTCGGGCCGAAACGGTGGTGAGACGCACGCCAAAGTGTTGAAGCAGATGGCCAACCGCCGCCTGCATCCGTCGAGAATACCGGATTACCCCATGAAAAAGCAGGTGCATGTCATCTTGGGACCGCATATCGATGCATTTACGGAAGAAAGCGCTAAGCGATTTTGGGCAGAGAGCTATGCTGTGACGACTCAGGCTGATCGGATGGGCTTGCGCTGCCACGGCGAGCCACTCAGCCATAAAAGCGGTGCAGATGTAATCAGCGGAGCTGTTCCCGTTGGTGCTGTGCAGATTCCGGCAGACGGTCAGCCGATCATTTTGCTTTGCGATCGGCAGCCGACAGGCGGTTATACGCGGATCGGGACGGTCATCACCGCTGATTTGCCGCTCGTCGCGCAGGCGAGACCGCAGGATATGCTGCACTTTCAACCGGCTTCGCTGCAAGAGGCACACCGGCGTTTGGCAGAGAGCGAAAGGTGGTTGAGACAGCTGCGCCTCGCATGCTTGGCAGGAAGGAGGGAGTGTTTATGAACGAGCCGTGGAGCAAAGAGAAAAAATGGTTCTTGTCGGAAGTAGAGGGATTGCTGGGGATGATCCCTTTTCCCATGCTGGTCGTATCGGTTGAGGGAAAGGTTCTTCATGTGAACAGCGCGGCTGAATACGTCTGGAACTGCCCGCAAATTACGCTGTTTCAGCAATCGCTTGGCCAACTGGTCGATTCTGCCCTCTTGCTGGAAACCGTGCGAAAAGGCAAGCCGGTTCGGGATTTGGCGGTGACGATCGTCGACCAGTCGGGCAAAAGGCTGTCCTATCTGTGCAAGGTGCACCCTTTGTATGTGGAGCGCGTAGCCGAGGGAGCGATCCTACAATTCGCCAAGCCTCCCGCAGAACAGGAACGCGAGCAAAAACGGCGAAATGCCACCCGCTACAGTTTTGATGACATTCGCGGGTCAAGTCCTGCGCTCCTTGCCTTGAAGGAACAGGGGCGCAAAGTGGCCGGCAACGACTCAACCGTGCTGATCCGCGGCGAAAGCGGGACCGGCAAGGAGGTGCTGGCCCAAGCAATCCATTCTTCGAGCGAAAGGGCTGGCGGTCCCTTTATCGCGATCAACTGCGCGGCGATACCGGAATCACTCTTGGAAAGCGAATTGTTTGGCTACGAGGAAGGGGCATTCACTGGCGCGAAAAAAGGCGGCAAGCAAGGCAAGTTCGAGCTGGCGAATGAAGGCACGCTTTTTTTGGACGAGATTGGCGATATGCCGCCGTTTTTGCAGGTCAAGCTGCTGCGCGTCTTGCAGGAGCGGCGCGTAGAGCGGATCGGCGGCGCTGTGAGCATTCCGGTAAACGTCCGCGTCATCGCCGCCACACACAAAGACATTACAGAAATGATGATGACCGGGCAGTTTCGTGAGGATCTGTTTTTCCGACTGAACGTCATTCCGCTGTACGTGCCTCCGCTGCGTGAGCGGAAGGAAGATTTGTATGAGCTGATTTTGCATTACATGAAGAAATTCGGCGAGAGGTTTCAAAAGCCGCCGAAGCGGCTTTCCACTGAAGCGTTCCAATGCCTGCAGCGCTATCGGTGGCCCGGCAACATCCGGGAGCTGGAAAACATCGTCGAATATATTGTAAGTTTGGAAACGGGCGATTTAGTCACCGTCAACAGTTTGCCGGGATCGGTTCGCGAACGGCTGCAGGAAGCGGTAGAGCAGCCCGAATTGCCGCAGCAGACAGAAGGGCGTATGCCGGGGATCGATACGCAGATGCCGTTGGAAAAAACGGAAGAACTGTTGATCATGCACGCCTTGCAACGCTTCGGCCAAACGACGGAAGGGAAGAAAAGGGCGGCGGAATCACTCGGGATCAGTGTTGCGACCTTATACCGCCGTTTACATAAGCTGCAGCGGCAGCAAAAATTCTCGAAATGAGAAAGCTCGCGAAAATTTGATTGAATACGCGAAAAACTGCGAAATGATTAACTTATCATCTCTCTCATCTTGAAGTAAGTTACTCGCAGAGGCCAAAACCTCTCTTTTTTTTTGCGAAACATGCTTACGAATGATTGGCACAATTATTGAAAAAGAAAAGAAAGAAGGAGGTGCGTCGCGTGAGAATGTGGATTCATGAGCGGGACGTGCTGGCTATCGCCCAAGGTGCGGAGTATTTGGGCTCTGGAGGTGGAGGCATTTCGCCGATTTTGCAAGGTTTGACCGCCAGAGCTGTCGCCGAATATGGTCCGGTTCCACTTGTGCCGGCATTTGAACTGAACGATCAGGATTGGATTGTTCCGGTATCCTTCATCGGCTCCCCGCTGATGTTTAATGAAAAATTCATGACCGGCTTCGAGGTGGTTGAGGCGCTCCGCGAGCTGGAGCGTGTTCGCGGGATTCAGGCAGCCGGTTTGACAACGCTGGAAATCGGCGGCTTGAATGCGTTGACCCCGATATTTACCGCCGCTATGACCAGGCTGCCCGTCATCGACTGCGATGGCATGGGGCGTGCATTTCCCCAGCTACAAATGACGAGCTTCCACGCGTTCGACATACCGGCAAGCCCATTTGTATTTTGCAGCGACCGAGGGCAGTGCAATTTGCTGGAGAATGCGACCAGTTGGCAAATCGAAGAGGCGCTGCGTGCTAACGTGCTGATGATGGGCGGTTGGGCGGTTTGTTCCGGTTATTCCATGCAAGCGAGACGGTTGAAGGAGAGCGCGTTTCTTCAATCGTACTCCGTATGTCTGGGGCTTGGCGAAGCGGTGATTGCCTCTGGCGGAGATATCCACCGTTTTTTTGCGAGCATGGAACAGACCTTTCAATCCTCGCTTTACGGCAAACCGGTAAAAATTATCGAGGGAAAAGTCGTGGACCTGCAGCGTGAGATACGCGACGGGTTGCTGAGCGGTCAGTTGATCGTGCAGGGGACAGGCAGCCACATTGCCGAGCAGGTGGAGGTTTCGTTTTTGACGGAATTCACACAGGTGAAGCGTGGCGGGAAGACATTGGTCACAGTACCGGACCTCATCTGCATCCTTGATGCCGACACAGCAGAGCCGATCATGATCGAGGATTTGGAAAATCACTACAAAGTTTGGGTCATCGCGATTCCGTGCCCGTACTTGATGAGGCATCCGAAAATGCTGGAAGTGGTGGGACCCGCAAGCTTCGGCATCGCCAGCGACTACGTACCGGTCGATCAGCGGTGGCAGCAGGGCGAGGTGATGAAATGATGTACCGATTAGGCATCAGCATCGATAAAAACTGGGCTTCCTGCGTGCTGGTCGATGCAGGAAATCAGATCGTCGCGACTGCGGATGGTTCAGGAAACATTGGCGTCACGGATACGATTGTCACGCTGCTCAGGAGGCTGTTTGCGGATAAGGAGATCACGCTGCAGGAGATCAGCCATGTGATGATCGCGACAAATTGCGCCTTGTCCCGTCTGCAGGACAGCGAGCAGCTGTCACGTGTAGCAGTCATTCGGTTGGGACAGGCATCCGACAGCCTCCCGCCGCTGTGGGGAGCTGACGAGACGCTGCGCCAAGAGCTCGGTCTCTGGTGCGGGCGATTGAAGGGCGGACATGAGATCGACGGGACGCCGTCGTTTGGCGGAGGGCCGTCCATTGCAGACACCGAGCGGTTATTGGATAGCATTCAGCTAGAGCAGTATCGCTCCTTTGCCGTCACTGGCATTTTTTCTCCGGTCAACAAAGAGCAGGAGATTCGCATTGGCTCGTGGCTGCATCAGCTAGCAGGGGAGCATACCAATGTCACCTTCTCATACGAGCTGGGCGGGATTGGCTTTATGGAGCGGGAGAACGCGGCGATTTTAAACGCTGCGCTGTCTTTGCGCATGCGCGCGGATTTTGAAGGGATGCGGGAGCGGATTCGCTGCTTCGGCTTACAGGCGCCGCTGTTTTTTGTCCAAAATGACGGAACCCTGCTCCCGTTCGATGCTGCACTGCGCCAACCGTTGCGCCTGTATTATTCGGATTTTTCCGGAAGCTTGCTTGGCGGACTGCACGCTTGCGGGCGGAAGGACGCGATCGTTATCGATGTGGCGAGTCATGAGATAAGGATCGGAATGCTGGAGAACGGGTTTCCAAAAGAGCGCAGGCAAGGCCAGCGGACCGCAGGCGTCCGCTTGAATCTGCAAATTCCCGATGTGGTCACCATCGCGTGGAGGCGCGGCGAATCGGTCGGCAGCAGGCTAATCGAGCTTGTTTTTCACGCGATCCAGCGGTTTCAGCCTCATTACGACCGCTTACCGCTCATTTTCGTAGGGGAACGAAGCCAGCAGCTTGTATCGAGCTTCACCTATCCGTGGGCAGAAGTATTTGTCCCGGGCATGTATCGAACGGTCCGAGCGGCAGGTGCATGTATCGCGCCGGTCGGCGGAACGGTGGACCGGATGTATTGGCTTGAGGAGATGAGCGAGGAGCAGGCGTTGGCAAGCGCGCAAGAGGAAGCGGTGTCAGTGGCAATTGAGGCGGGAGCGGAACCGGAAAGCGTCCAGGTGCTGTCTGTGCAAAACATTCCGCTGGCCTATGTGCCAAGCAAAGCCGTGCGGATCAAAGCCAAGGCGATCGGCAGGCTCCCACAAGCAGGCAGTCCTATCGGCGTTTAGCTTCCCTGAACCTTTTCGTTTTTTTCGATCACCGCGTGGCAGCATGTGGCCTGCCAGCAGTTCGGGGGAGTTGATCGATCCCCTCCAAAGTCCTAGACAATCTCTGGAAATCAAATGGGAACCATGACGCCGGACACTATCACGCCTTAAAGGATGTGACTATAATGGAAAAAAATGAAAAGGTAAGGGAGCTATTCGAGATGCTGTACCAACGCAAAGAAGGGTTTCGCTATCGGTTTCCCACCCCGCACGATGCGATGCTGACGATTGAGCAGGGAGAGCGCCCCATTGGGCAAAAAGATCAGGTCAAGCTGCTCGATATCAGCTTGGGGGGAGCCAAATTATCCGCGCCAGGCCTTAACATCCGGTATGAGCAGGAGCCCAAGCATGTGTCACTCTCTTTTTTGCTCAATGACAAGTCGTTTACCATTCGCGGCATGATGATATGGAAGCAGCTTTACCTAGGCGAATATCGCTATGGCATAAGGTTTGAGGCGGAGCGGTACTCGCAATCGGAATTATTGAACGAACTAAAAAAATGCGCAAAAAAAGAGGCTTCTTGCTGAAGCAGCAGGAATAATTCGCCAATTGTCGAATCTAATCGAACGAGGACAGCATGGAGGAGGAGAACAATATGGGGGGTTCCGTTCGGGCCAAGATGTTTGGCGGGTTTATTCTCGTCTTGCTGCTGCTTATTATCGTTGGCGTAGCAGGCATCATTCAAATGAACGGATTAGGCAAAAAAATCGATGAGGCGAGCAAAGTCTGGGTTCCAAAGGTCACCTTGCTAGGTTCATTAAACACGCAATTATCTGACATCGAGAGACAACTTTTGCAAGTGATGAGCGAACCGATTCCTAGCGAGGTAGAGCGGCTGGAGGAGAATTTGACTAAGTCCATCGAAGACTTCACGAAAGCGGAACAAAGCTATGTGCCGATGATTTCGTCTGCGCAAGAGAAAAAGAGTTTTGGCGATTTCGAAAACACGTGGGCATCGCTTCAGAAAAAGATTCCTGTCATCGTTCAGGCGAAGCGGGACGGAAAGCAATACGAGCAATTCGTATTTTTCCGGGATGCGCACACGGATTATTTGATCGCGAGCGGACTGATCAGCGATTTGGTGGAACGCAACAAAAAGGACGTCAACAATGACGCGGCGGAAGCGGCAATCGCTACAGTCAATGGACTGATACTCATTATGATCGTTTGCGTTGTAGCGATTCTCATCGGCCTCGCGATCGCTTTCGTTATTTCCAGAATGATTAGCCTACCGCTTTCGATGATCGCACGCCAGGTAAAACAAGTGACAGACGGCGATTTGCAAGTGGAGCCGCTGCCGACCAAGCTGAAGGATGAAGTGGGCGACCTGATCCGCAACTTTAACCAGATGACGGCCAATTTGCGGACGGTGATCGGACAAGTCTCGATGAACTCGCATCAGGTAGCCGCCACTTCGGAAGAGCTGGCCGCGATCGCGGAGCAGACGGTCCATTCGTCCATGCAGATCGCCAGCTCCATCCAGGAAGTCGCTGCAGGATCGGAAAAGCAGATCGTTGCCGTCGAGCAATCGACAAAAGCGGCTGAACAGATTAAAGAAGGCATGGACGATATTGCCCAAAGCATGGAGCAGGCGACCCAGTCTTCCCAAACGGCTGCCGACAAAGCGACGGCGGGGAACCGCATGGTCGTCCGCGTCGTGGAGCAGATCAACCAGATTGACCAGAAAGTGTCAGGCTCAGCAGAAATCGTCTCCCTGCTGGGGACGAAATCGCATGAAATCGGCAGCATCGTTTCGATGATCACCGATATTGCGAGCCAGACAAACTTGCTTGCGCTCAATGCAGCGATCGAGGCGGCGCGCGCTGGCGAGCAGGGCCGAGGGTTCGCGGTAGTAGCCGACGAGGTCCGAAAGCTGGCCGAGCAGTCGGGTTCTGCGGCAGGGCAAATCAGCCAGCTGATCAGCGAGATTCAGGCAGAGACCGAAAAGGCGGTCGCTTCCATGCAAGAGGGTACTATCGCGGTCAGCGAAGGGAAACATCTTGCGCAAGAGGCCGGTGAGGCGTTCCAGGAGATTTTGTCCGCAGTCGATCAGGTACTTGAGCAGGTGAAGGACGTGTCCGCTGTCGTCGCGCAGGTAGAGGGCGGAGCCGACTCGATGGTCGATTCGATTCAGCATATCGCAGAAGTGACCTCGACCGCCCAGCAAAGTGCGGAGGAAGTCGTTGCGGCAACGCAGCAGCAGAGCGCTTCCATGCAGGAGGTCGCAGCTTCGACCGACAATTTGGCGAAAATGTCAGAGCAGCTGCAGCAGACGGTCGGCAATTTCCGTCTATAATGCATCACCACATGCCCCTAAGCGTAAAAGCTTGGGGGTTTCTTTATGCGAAAATTTCTTGCCACATACTGGACAGCGATTTCATGGTAAGATGAGGGAAGTTGGTTTATGGGGGTTGGAACATGCGTTATGTCAGCATTGAGCAGGTGGAACCAGGAGACGTATTATACCGCAGCATCTATACCAGTGATGGTTTGACACTGCTGCAGGCCGATATGCAGCTGACGGTCGGCATGATCAACAAGCTGCGCCGATTCGGCGTTACCATGTTGTACATAAAAGATCCGTTAATGGACGATGTCAAGATGGAGGACGTGCTATCGGAATCCACGCGCAAGGAAGCCATCTCCAATTTGTCCACGGCTATGCAGTGCGTTCAGACGGGAAAGTCGATCGACTTGCGCGGCATACAGAAAACATCGACGAACATCATTGATGAATTGCTGAAAAACAGGAAGGTTCTCGTCAACCTTACCGATATCAGGACAAATGATAACCATTTGTTCATTCATTCGCTCAACGTGTGCATGATGGCGACTGTGATGGGGATTAGTTTGGGATACAATATGAATCAGCTGAAGGAACTGGCGATGGGCGCACTTCTGCACGACATCGGCAAAGTAAGCAAAGATGATGAAGACGCGGCGAATGGCGAGCTGGGCGAACAGCATCACTCGTGGGTAGGGTTTAATTTGCTGCGCCGCAAGTACGAAATGAGCATCGTGTCGGCACATGTCGCGCTCCAGCACCATGAATGGGTGAATGGTAAAGGCGAGCCGCGCGGGATGGTCGGTGCCGATATCCATGACTTTGCCAAAATCGTAGCGATTGCGAACTACTATGACAATCTGATCTCCCCGTTTTCCACAGAGGAAGAAACGCTTCACCCGTATGAAGCGTGCGAAAAAATTACGGCGCTGGCCAACTTCCGTTTCGATCATGAGATGGTGATCCGGTTTTTGCGCTCGGTGGCGACGTATTCGACAGGCTCTTCGATCAAATTGAGCACGGGCGAGGTAGGAGTAGTGATCGATCAAAACCGAGGGCTCCCGACTCGCCCGGTCGTACGTGTGATTAAACGGGACAAGCCGGCAAGTAAGCGGATGGATGAGGACCACGAAGTGGTCGATATCGATCTCAGTGCGGAGACAACGATCTTCATTACGGGCGTTTTGACATAAGATTGTGACAAAATCGAGTCATGCCGAAGCAAGCGCTGACATAGAATGACGCTTCCCCTCGTATGTATAGAGAAACGAGGCGGGGAGGCGAGTGACAATGCTGCTGTTTCTTTATGCGACATTTGCTTTTTTACTATTTGTTGGTTTTTTTGCTTACAAGGTGTATCGGTTTACGGTGGAGGATACGACTGCACATGACATGAATTTTGTCTGGGTGGACTTCCCCATTACACGAAAAGATATCCGTATCAAGTAGTTTTCAAGTAACTGCGTCTAGCAGTGCAAAAAAAAAAGCCTAGCTGGATCAGCTAGGTGAAAAAAACGAACGTCTATCTGATATATCGGCATAATAAAAATATTTTTTACGTTTCCTTAAAAGTTTATACTTCATACATGGGCTGCTTCCGCACGGGGGCGGCTTTTTTAACTTTGCAAACGAAGTAGCGACCGGCGAAATGGTAGAGCTTTCCTTTACAGGAATGCGACGAACGATTTACATCGCTTTCACATGCGATTAATAATCGTTCGATACAATCAAATCAACAAGTAGATAACGTAAGGTTGGAGCCGAGGAGAAACCTTGCAATAGGAGCTGTACCCCGTGACATATGTCAAAAGGGGGGCGGATGCCTATGCGAGGTTTCTCCTTTTTGTATCGAGAGGGGCATAGCGGATGATCAGTCAAGCGGAGTTTTATGAAAAGCTGACGAGTAAGCGAAAAATCGCTTCGGTAAAGGAAGCGAAAAATTTGGAAAAAGCATTGCAGGCAGATGTGAGCGCAGCTGTTCTTTCGATTGGGAATATCGGCATGATCCAGCGCTACGTCGACTTGTTTAAAAATCATCGGCTTCCTGTCTTTTTACATGTTGAACGCATCGGGGGCTTGGCGCAGGATCGTGAGGGCATCGCTTTTTTGGCACATATCGTCAAGCCGGACGGAATCGTCACGACCCGCAACAGTTTGATCAAGCTAGCAAAGCGGGAAGGTCTTTTGACCATTCAGCGGCTGTTTCTTGTGGATAGCGATGCGATTCGGTCTGGAATGAGCTCGGTACAGGAGACGCAGCCTGACGCCATCGAGCTGATGCCTGCGCTTTTGACCGATTCCATCGAGCGCTGCCGCCAAGAAGTGAATGTGCCGATTATTGCGGGCGGATTGCTCAAAAATCGGGAGCAGATGCTGGCCGCATTGGCGGCGGGCGCATCGGCCGTATCGATGGGAAGCCGTGAGCTGTGGAAGGAGAAAGTCGAACATGAACAACTATGATTGCCTGCTTTTTGATCTGGATGGCACCTTGCTCGACAGCAGGGAAATCGTGATTACAGCCGTGCATGCAACGGCGGAGCAATTTATTCCTGGGGTGTATTCCAAAGAGGCGGTGCTCGCTCGATTCGGCGAGTCGTTTACCGATTTTTTGGCCGAGTGGGATTCCATGCTTCAAGGCAGGTATGAACGCGATGATGTGTACCAAGCCTACCTGGCTCAGGCAAAAGAGCTAGAGGAAAAGTCGGTTCCGCTGTTTGCAGGCGTGAAGGAAAGCTTGTCCCGACTTGTGGAGCAAGGCTATCGCGTCGGTCTTGTCACCAACAAGCAGCGCGAAATCACGCTCGTGAATTTGGAAGCGGCCGGAATTGGCGGACTGTTTGAAATCGTCGTGACGTTGGATGACGTTGGAAACGGGAAGCCGAGCCCGGAGCCGCTGGAAAAGGCGATGGCGTATTTCGGCGTATCGCCAGCACGAACGTTGATGGTGGGAGACAGCATCTACGATTTGGAGGCGGCGCGCGCAGCACGTGCGGCATGCGCGATTTTGGAATGGTATGGCCCGGGAGAACTCGGCGAGCGATCCCCTGATTATCGATTTGCTAGCCTCGACCAATTGCTCGAGAGTTTGACCCAAGCCCAAGCGGAGGAGAAAGGAAGGGTAGCGCATGGCACAAGTGTTGTTGAAGCAGGTGGAAAAAACGTATGACAAGCAGGCGGTAGTGAAAGAATTGCAGCTTACGATACCAGACGGTTCATTCACGGTTTTGCTCGGGCCATCCGGCTGCGGCAAATCGACGACCCTGCGCATGATTGCCGGATTGGAGAGTGCCACCAAAGGAGAGATCTGGATTGGCAATACGCGTGTCAATGAGCTTCCGCCTGGCAAGCGCGACATCGCCATGGTGTTCCAAAACTATGCGCTGTACCCGACGATGAGCGTCTACAACAACATTGCGTTTGGTCTGAGGAACCGCGGGGTTTCCCGCACGGAAACGAAAAAGCTGGTTTACGAAATTGCCGAGATTGTCCAGCTGACGCCCTATTTGGACCGTAAGCCGAGCCAGCTGTCCGGCGGGCAGCGGCAGCGTGTGGCATTGGCGCGGGCGATGGTGAAGAAGCCGCAGGTGTTCCTGATGGATGAGCCGCTTTCCAACCTGGATGCGAAGCTGCGCAACCAGATGCGCACCGAGCTGACGGACTTGCACAAGCAGTTGGGCACGACCTTCATTTATGTGACACATGACCAAGTGGAAGCGATGACGATGGGCGACCAGATTGTGGTGATGAACAACGGGCAAATCCAGCAGGTCGCATCACCTCTTGACATGTATCGTGATCCGGCCAATCTGTTCGTCGCCCAATTTATTGGCTCGCCGCCGATGAACATTCTTTTTGCAGACGATGAGAAGCCGTTCGTGATGGGATTCAGGCCGGAAAAAGCAGTGATCAAAAGCGGGGGTTCCCAAGCGAGGGCGGCGTTGGCCGGACAGCTGCAAGACTACCATATGCGAGGCGAGATTGCATCCCGTGAGATTCTCGGCTCGGAAACGCTCTATCATATCACCACCCCGCAAGGACGGGTCACAGTCAAAACAACGTCCGATCAGCTGCATGAGATCGGCAAGGCAGTCTCCTTAACGATTTCGAAGGCTGATTTGCATTTCTTTGAAAAACGGACGACCGCTCGGATTAATGGCGATCATTCCGGCATTTTGGACAGTTTGCAAACGGGGGTGCTGGTGTAGATGGTCTGGGCGAAGGTTCGGCCCTATGCGTACATAGCGCCTGCACTCATCAGTTTCGCCGTGTTCTTGTTTTACCCGATCCTATCCATCATCTATCTCAGCTTTCATGACTGGACGCTGTTGAATCTGGAAGAGATGGACTGGGTTGGGCTGCAAAACTATGCGGATTTGTTCGCCGAACGCGATTTCCAAGAAGTGCTGTGGAATACCACGTTGTACACACTCGTTACGGTCGTCCTCGGATTGGGGCTGTCCTTTTTGCTGGCACTGTGGCTCAACCGCAAGGCGAAAATTTACGGCATCATGCAGGCGATGGTGTTCAGTCCCCATATCATTTCGCTCGTCTCCGTCTCCATGCTCTGGGTATGGCTGATGGACCCGCAGTTCGGGTTTCTCAACGCGCTGTTGGAGTGGCTCGGCTTGCCGGGGTACACATGGCTCACCGATCCTAAGAGCTCGCTTGCTTCCTTGATGCTCGTCAATATATGGAAAGGCTTGGGCTACAACACGCTCGTCTTCATCGCCGGGCTGCAGAGCATCCCAAAAGACATTTACGAGGCGGCAGCACTGGATCGCTTTTCGCCGTGGAAAAAGATTTGGCACATCGTCATCCCGATGCTGTCGCCGACGCTCTTTTTCCTCTTGATCATCAACACGATCTCGTCGTTCCAAGCGTTTGACACCGTCGCCATCATGACAGGAGGTGGGCCGGTTAACAGCACCAACATGCTGGTCTACTACATTTATCAACAAGGGATGGATTTTTATAACGGAGGCTTGGCATCCGCCGCGTCGGTAGTCTTGCTGATCATCGTCGGCGTGCTGACGGCTGCTCATTTCTTGTTCATGGCAAAACGCGTGCATTATCGCTAAGGAAAACGATCAAAAAAGGAGGAAATGCGTGTGAGTCGCATCGCACTGCGGGCGTTTAAAACCGTGGAGTGGATCGGTCTGGTGATCGTCGGTCTGGTGTTCGTCTTCCCGTTTTTATGGATGGCCTCGACCGCATTCAAAACAATGCCGGAGGTGCATCAATTTCCGCCCAATCTGCTCCCTACTTCTTGGCAATGGGTGAATTTCGCGGATGCCTGGAATTCTGGTCCGTTTCTCACCTACATCATCAACAGCATGATCGTCGCATTTGGCATTTTGGCGCTGCAATTTTTGATCGGCGTGCCAGCCGCTTACGCCTTTGCACGTTATCAGTTCCCCGGGCGTAATCTGTTGTTCGCCTTGACGCTAATCGTGCTGATGGTTCCGAGCCAAGTCGTCTTTTTGCCAATCTACATCGAGCTAAGCAATTGGGGGCTGGTGAATACGCTGTGGGCGTTGATATTGCCATCCGCTGCCAGCGCATTCGGAATATTTCTACTCCGCCAAGCATTCATGCAGGTGCCTGACGAGGTGATTGAGGCAGCTCGGCTTGACGATGCCTCCGAGTGGAAAATCATGTGGACGATCATGGTACCGATGGCCAAACCGGTCTTGGTGACGTTTGGGCTCTTCAGCTTCATCTACCACTGGAATGACTATTTCTGGCCGCTGATTATGACCAACAGCGACGAGGTGCGAACGCTGCCGATCGGAATTTCCAATCTACATATGTCGGACGGCGGCACCTTGTGGAATGTGATGATGGCGGGCAACTTGATTTTGGTTTTGCCGATTCTCATCGTGTTTTTTCTGGCACAGCGCCAAATCATTCAGGCGTTTGTCTACCAATCCAAATAAAAGAGTGGAGGAATCAAGAATGAAAATGGCAAAAAAAGCAGGGACGCTCGCATGTGTGCTGGCAGTAGGATTGACGACCTTGATGACGGGGTGTGCGACCAAAGGAGCCGAGCAGCAGGCTCAGCCACAATCATCGGGCAATAGCTCGACGCAAACCAGTGCGCAGCCTGCAAGCACGGAGCCGGTCAAGCTGGATTTCTGGTATGCGGTTGGCGGAGCAAAAGGGAAAAAAATCGAGGAGATGGTGAAAAAATTCAATGAAAGCCATCCTGGCATCGTGGTAAAGGCGGCGTACCAAGGCTCCTATGCCGAAAACCATTCCAAGGTGCTCGCGGCGGTTGCGGCAGGCAATCAGCCTGATATTACAATGGTAGAGATCGCTTCGATCGGCGCTTTTGCCGACGCCAAAGTGTTGACTGACCTCGGACCTTATTCCCAGGGTGAGGAGAGCAAATATATCGACGGACTGATGAAAAATTCCTACTGGAAAGACAAATTGTACGCCGTTCCGTTCAATCGTTCCACGCCAATCATGTATGTGAACCAGGACATGCTGAAAGCCGCAGGCCTCAACCCAGAAGGCCCGAAAAGCTGGGATGAGCTGAAGTCCTTCTCCAGCGCGCTGGCTAAAAAAGAGGGCGGCAAAAACGTCCGTTACGGCTTCTCCACACCGGTCGACATCTGGTTCTATGAAGCGAGCGTCTTCGAAAGCGGCGGTACGATTTTGAGCGAGGATGGAAAGCAAGTGACCCTCGACAATGAAGCGGGCAAAGCGCCGATCGCGCTCTGGTCGAAAATGGTGAAAGACGGCAGTATGAAAAACCCGCCGGGTGAAGGCTACGATTCATGGGATGTGGCGGAGCAAGATTTCCTTAACCAAAAAGTCGGCTTGATCTATTCCACGACGGGGTCGCTCGGCGAGCTGGGCAAAAATGCAAAATTTAAAATGGGAACAGCGTTCTTGCCAGCTAACAAAAACTTCGGTGTGCCGACTGGCGGTGCAAATTTGGTGATTTTGGCCAAATCGACGGATGAGGAGAAAAAAGCTTCGTGGGAATTCCTCAAATGGATGACCGATACGCCGCAAACGGTTGACTGGTCGATCGCTTCCGGTTATATGCCAGTTACGAAAGAAGCGGTTGACTCGTCGGAAATGAAAGCCTTCTACGATAAAAATCCGAACTTCAAAGTAGCGGTTGACCAACTTCAATACGGCTATGCCCGTCCGATGGTGCCTGGCTATAAAGAGCTGCAGGACGTGATCCAAAAAGAAGTGCAGCGCGCGATGCTTGGCCAATCCACACCGGATGAAGCGATGAAAGCCATTACGGAAAAAGGCGAAAAGCTGCTGAAAAAATAAGCACGACTCCGGATGGAGAGAGAGGAGAGGCGACTTATGCATGTATGTATGGCCCATCGCGGCTGGTCAGGAAAGGCGCCGGAAAACACGATGGCAGCAATTCAACTGGCATTGGGTGAACCGGGTGTTCAGGCGATTGAAATCGATGTGCAGGTCACCAAAGATGGCGAGCTCGTGCTGATGCATGATTTCACCCTCGAGCGGACGACAAACGGCGCAGGCCCGGTCAAGGCGCACACGCTTGCGCAAATCCAGTCGCTTGATGCGGGCAGCTGGTTTGGCCCTGCGTTCACAGGAGAACGTGTGCCGACCCTTGAAGAAGTGCTGATGGCCGTACGCGGCAGATGCATGTTGAACATCGAATTGAAAACTGCTGGCGACCTTTATCCCGACCTGGCGCAAAAAGTGGTCGAGCTGGTCACGCGCCACGAAATGCAGGCAGAGGTGATCATCACGTCCTTTGATCATGAGGTGATCAAACGGGTGCATGAGCTTGATCCGTCGTTCACCACCGGGCTGATCATTTATGGCAAACCGACACTGCTTACCGAACAGCTGCGGGAGACGGGCGCGACCGTGATCTCTATCGCTTATCCGTATGTGACGGCGCCGTTTGTGCGCGATATGCACGAACAAGGCTATCAGGTGCTGGCGTGGACGGTGGACGACGAGCAAAGTATCGAGACCGTGCTGGCGTACCATCCTGATATCCATGTTTGCACCAACCATCCTGATCGTATGATTGGCTTGCTGCCGGCTTAAGGGACAGGCGTAAACAATCATGAGTAAGCAAAAAGCCTTGCTGGCGCGATAACAAGCGCACGAGCAAGGCTTTTTCTTCGTGGAAAAGCCGCTCCATAGCTTCTCGCTGTGAAACGGCAGATTAACCCGATCGTTACCGCACGCCGGGTGGCAGTGCCGGACGAGTGTAGTTGAGCGGCTCGTCGAAGGTAATGTAGTCCAGGTTGACTGTTAAGAGCAGGTAGCGTCTTCCGGTGGCAGGGTCGCTGATGATGATGTGATCGCGGCCAGCTGCTTCCACAACGCCTTTAAAAATTTTGGCATTCCACTGGCTGTTGTTTTCGTACGTCATGTACAGCGTTGCGACTTTGCCCAAATTCATGCGCAAAATGTTCTCGACATACGATTCCTCGATGAAAGGCGCAGGCTGGGTGCCCGGAGCTCCAGGTATGAATGAACCGCTTGGATTTTGTGGCATAGTTTGGAATGGCGGGGAAGTCTGAGCATACAGTTGATTCGGATCATAAGGCTGATATGGATAACTGACGAATTGCGTGCTTGAGCTTGATTTACTCTTCGACATGAAACTCTCTCCCTTGAAGAAATGGTTTTCTTTATGCGGCTTTGGCTCTACCAAGTTGCGGGGGCATGCTTTTTTCTTCAGAACACCCGCGGGCAGTCTGCCCGAGTCGGTACAAAGAAACAGTGAGCTTTGTAGCGCCCTGAATTGCGCTGATCCCACCAGGTATCAGGGCAAGCCCCTGTCGGTCGGTAAAACCATAGGGCATTGGTTGCCGGATGAGTCCACTCGCCATTGATGGTACGCCGCGCCAGACGTTTTTCCCTTTCGCGAGCCCGCTGATAAAAATACGGCTTCGTCACAGATTCGTAGCCACCGGGTGATTGGTAGACCATCTGTCGCATCGTGCGGATATTTTTGAAATCCAAGCAGTTGGCGAGAATCCGGTTGACACCGACATTGCCCACCATCAGCTGGCCCAGCTCCTCTTCACCCTCTGCTTCAGCCCGCAACAGCCTTGCCAAGAGATCAACAACTGACGAGTTCACCTTGATTACGGCCATGATCTCACCCCCTGTATCCGCAATACCTTATCAATATATTGGGGTGTCAAAAATAGGTGAATGACCGAGGGCAAAAGAACAGCCCAAAAGACGTCGCTTTTGGGCTGAGAGGTTTATTTTGATAAAAATTTTTGCTTTCGTTTGCTAAGGATGTACCAGCCTGCTGCCAAAATTACCGCAACGCCGAGCAGGGATACCTCCAAATAATTGTCCAAGAGCACCTTGGCCTGTTTTCCGTAAAAGTGAAACAATGTGCCGATCAAGAAAAACTTTGAGCCCCGACCCAGAATGGAGTAGAACATCAAGCGCGTCAGCGAAAAATTGAAGACGCCGCTCAAAATGGTGAAAACCTTGAAGGGAATCGGCGTAAACGAGCCGATGATCACAGCCGCGTCGCCATTTTTTTCAAACATCTCCATCGCTTTGTTGGCCCATTTGGCCGGAACCAATTTATGCATCAGCGGTTTTCCCAGCCATTTTCCAAGCATGTATCCGATCGGCGCACCAAGCACAGAGCCGGTAAACGCAACGGTCGCGATCCGCAGCGAAGCTTCCGGTTCGATGAGGCTCATCGCGATTTGCAGGAAAAAAGGTGGAACGGGCAGAACAATCGCATCGAGAAATGACAAAGCGAACAAACCGGCTAGGCCGTATTGCATAAATAATTGGACGATTGAATCGAACATGGATTTCTCCTTTTTCTTTTCCTTCTTACGGCTATTATACAGGTTTTGTCCAATCATTAGAACGTTTGCATTGACGCTCACCAGCTGTCTCATCTACTATTTAGAATAGATGCAACTTTTTGGGAGGGCGCAATGAAGGATATCGGATCGGGACAACTCATATTTTACGCACCAGATGGGGTAAAAGTTACACTTAAAGGAGAGATTTTGATCCGCGGCGAACGCGTCACGGTCACGGAAATCATCTATTTCAACGGAAAGCCAAACGGCGCCCGCGAAATCAACATGCCACTAGCGCAATGCATTATCAATTGGGAGCCGGAAATTTTCGAATCGATTGGCTTTGAATCATAAAAAGTAAGAAAAAAACCTGTCTGCGGACAGGTTTTATATTTTAATATATTTTTTTTCCATTATTGAACCAGCAGCGAAGGGATTTTGGCAAGAAAGTGGAGCGAAAGCTTTGACAAGGCCAGCCAGGCTTGGGCGAAAAAATGAAAACTCTTTTGCGCCACATCTACATCCTGGGATGCTCCCGCCGCGTAGCGTGTGGCATTTGGGGCGCAGTTTTCATTTTTTCGCTCAAGCCGTTCACCCCGACCCCCAGCAGGCATTGTCATGTCTTTCGTGTAACTTTCTTGCCAAAATCCCCTCCCCTCCACCAAAGCTAACCGCCGACCTCACATCAAAGGTAAAAAATCAACCTCCGAAAATGCAACAATTTAGTTAACTTACTAAAATGACTTACACTTCAACCGCCGGATTTCCATAGCTATCATTTGGACGGATATGTTAGGATGAGAGAGGGAATTAAGTGAGAGGAGGAACTTCCGTGATTGACAACATATTAGCTCGCGCTATCGCGGGGGAACGTTTAGGACTGGAGGATGGCTTGGCGCTGTTTGAAAGCGACCAGATTGAAAAAATCGGTCATGCCGCCAATCAGGTGATGGAGCGCCTGCATCCAGATCCAATCGCCACATTCGTTATCAGCCGCAACATCAACTATACGAATGTATGCGACACCTACTGCCGATTCTGTGCCTTTTATCGGGCGCCAGGCTCCGAGGAAGGCTATGTGCTGCCTGACGAGGTGATCCTGCAAAAGATTCAGGAAACGATCGATGTCGGCGGCACGGAGATTTTGATGCAAGGCGGGACCAACCCGGATTTGCCATTCGAGTATTATTTGAATCTCCTGCGCAAAATCAAAAAACATTATCCGCAAATCACGATGCATTCCTTCTCAACGGCAGAAGTTGCGAAAATGTCGCAAGTTTCCGGGTTGCCGATTGAAGAGGTGCTCAAACAGCTGAAAGAAGCGGGACTCGATTCGTTGCCGGGCGCCGGCGGCGAAATCCTCGACGACCGGACGCGACGCAAGATTTCTCGCCTAAAAGGCTCCTGGCAAGAATGGGTCGATATCCAAAAAGCGGCGCATCGTGCAGGATTGCCAGGCAGTGCAACGATGGTCATCGGTTTTGGCGAGGAGATGGAGGAGCGCGTGCTGTCCTTGCTGCGTATCCGTGAGGCACAGGATGAGACAGGCGGCTTCCCAGCGTTCATCACATGGACGTTCCAGCCGGACAATACCAACATGAAGGCCGTTAACAACACACCGGAAGAATATTTGAAAACGCTGGCGATTTCCCGCCTGATGCTCGACAACATTCAGAACCTGCAAGCGTCCTGGGTGACCATGGGGCCTGAGATCGGCAAGCTTTCCTTGTCCTACGGCGCGAACGATTTCGGCCAAACCATGATGGAAGAAAACGTCGTATCCGCAGCAAGCTGCTCCTATAAAATGAACACGAACATGATTTTGCAGCTGATTCGCGAATGCGGCAAAATCCCTGCACAACGCAATACCAAATACGATATTCTTCGCGTGTTCAAAGAAGGCGAACAGGCGGAAGTCGATTTTTCAATGCAAAATTAATTCGTGTAAAACGTCCTTTCCTGATGCTATTTATAGATGGCGTCGGCAAGGGCGTTTTTTTACATGCCGCTTGGAAAAGAAAGGGTGATCGTACCGGCATCTGCTGCCGATACAGTAATGAGGACGTTTTGAAGGAGGAGAAGAAGGGTGAAAGCAATCAAAATGACGTTTCTTGCCATTCTGCTCGTGGCACTCGGGTTTACCCAAATCGGATTTGCGCAAACGAGTGCGGCAGGCGAAGATGGCACAGGGCAGCAACAAGAGGTAGGAACCCCGGTAACCGGCATCTCGTTGTCCAAAAGCGGACTTACGCTAAATGTTGGAGATGTCGGCTCCCTGACAGCCACCATTACGCCGGCCGATGCGGTGAATCAAGCGGTAAAATGGGCATCCACCGACGAGTCGATCGCTAGTGTCGTAACATCCGATCAATCGGACAATCTGACCGTTTCCGTGAAAGCCAAGGCTGCAGGTGAGGCATTTATCACCGCTACCACTGTCGACGGGGCGTACACGGCCATAAGCGTCGTAAAAGTTACTAGCCCGGCGGAAAAAAGATTGGACAAGCTAAGCCTAAACGAGAAAAGCATGACGCTGCTCGCAGGGGATAGCAAACAGCTGAAGCTGACGGCAGAATACAAAGACCGCTCAAAAGAAGATGTGACGGCAAAAGCGGAATGGGTCGCAATTCCGAAAGCGGTTGTGGAAGTAAACAACGGCCAAGTGACGGCAAAAGGCCAGGGACAAGCCTGGATCATCGCGAGCTATGGTGGTGAATTCGTCAAGCTGGAAGTGAAAGTGGTCGCTGAGCGCGAACTGAAAAAACTCGTCGCGAAGCAAGACCGCGTCAAACTGGCAGTCGGCGAAACCAAAGCTGTGCAGCTGACCGCCACCTACACGGACGGAACGACAGAGGATGTCACCGCCAAAGCGGACTGGAAAAGCTCTGACGACACGCGCCTCCAGGTGAAAGCCGGTCAACTGACGGCAATCGCGGCAGGCAACCCCCTCGCGCTCGCCAGCTACGGCGGTCAAACCGCGTTCATTCGCGTAGAAATCAAAGCAGAGGCAGAAAAACAGCTGTCCAAAATCGAAATCCGTGACGAAAGCGGAAAGCGCAAGACAAAAGTAGAGCTCAAATCAGGCCAAACCGCGACGATCAAAGTCGTCGCCATCTATAATGACAAAACGGAAACCGACATCACCCAAGATGCGACATACACCAACAGCAAAAAAACAATCGCTGATTTCGCCAACGCCACCATCACAGCGAAAGAAAAAGGTGTAACGACAATCACCGCAAGTTACAGCGGCAAACGCGCACAAGTAACAGTTCAAGTAAAAAAATAACAAACAAAAAGAAATCCCATAAAATGTGGGATTTCTTTTTGTTTTATCCCCCAAAATTCATATGAATGAGGGGGATTCCCAGCAGCGAAGGGATTTTGACAAGAAAGTGGAACAAAAACTTTGACAATGCCAGCCAGGCTTGGGAGAAAAAATGAAAACGCCTTTGCGCCACATCTACGTCCTGAGATGCTTCCGCCGCGCAGCGTGTGGCATTTGGGGCGCAGTTTTCATTTTTTTCGTCCAAGCCGTTCACCTCGACCCCCTTGCGGGCTTTGTCATGTTTTTGTGGAACTTTCTTGTCAAAATCCCCGTCTAACCCCCAAAGCCTATACACAAGCGAAAGTCAGATGAATTTACCATCCACTCTGAAAGTATATCGCACCTACCCGTACATATACTGTAAGTACACGACGATTGGCGGTGATCAGTGTGCAAACGATATCAGTCTATCTGAACAAAGGCACCCCGGTTCTTCATGCGGCATTTCGTTCAAGCATCGTCTCGGTCAGTCAAAAAGTCTGTACGGACCCTGTCATGATTCATCATCGTGAACAGGAGCTGGGGCAGCTGGAACGGTTCACGTTCTCGGCATGGAGCAGCGGCGAGTATACGCTGGCAACCCGGGATGTTGTGCGCTCGTTCGTTGCGATCGTTATCTCCGAATGGGTTGTGCGCGCGGTGGAGCCGGAATTGACGGATTATCTGCTCAAACGCGAATGCGCTCTCCGACAAATCGAATCCACAGAAGACATCCGCCCGTTTCTGCAGGTGGATCATGCGGACGTGCAAAGGGCCAAAATTTATAAAAAGGTGTACGAGTACCTTGATCAAGAGGACAGCCTTAATCTTGGCGGCTTTATCCGTTTCCGTTTAAAAGAGTATGTACAGGTGCTGAAAGAAGCAACGATCTCGGCGATTGACGAATTTTTGGAAGAAAAGCAGTACAAAGAATTCGTCGCCCTGCTGCGTCACTTCATCTCCATTCAGGAAGCGCAGTGCGAGGTTATACATGTTGTCGCCAGCGAAAACCAAGAGTTTTTGCTGTATGACCATAATGAACAGCCCGTCATCCTGCCGCAGCTCGATCATCTACGTTTGTCTGGAGAAGGGCATGACCGTGATGAGGATTTTTTGATCAGCGCGCTAATGACGCTAGCTCCGAAACGGATTGTCCTGCATTCGCTCGATGATCAGCAAATGCTGATGCAGACGTTAGTTAGTTTGTACGGAGAGCGAATTTCGCAATGCTCCGCCTGCGCTCATTGCCTGCGCTTGACGATCAACAACCCTTTCACATATAATAGATGAATAAGAATTCAACAAACATGCTATGAAAAGGACATGGACGTTAGTTGGACGCTCCAGAGAAGCGGGCCTTTGGCTGTGAGCCCGCCGCGAAAGAGTAACGATCTACCCCCTTTGAGCAGCAGTCGGGAACCGGTCTTTTTAGACCGTCAAGTATCGGCTGCCGGATCCACGGCCGTTATCCGTTTTAGAGGGATTGGTTTGCGAGACGTCCGCAATCAATCTGAACTAGGGTGGTACCACGAGAACAAAGCGCTCGTCCCTTTTGGGATTGAGGGCTTTTTTTATTTTACTTTTGAAAGGGAGTTATGAAAGTGGCACACGTACAAGTGACTTTTCCAGATGGCGCCGTTCGCGAGTTTTCGGCTGGCGTAACAATCGAAGACATCGCGGGTTCCATCAGCACAAGCCTAAAGAAAAAAGCGATTGCCGGCAAACTGAATGGCAAAGTGGTTGATCTGTATACAGAGGTAAATGAAGACGCAGCGATTGAGATCGTGACGCTCGATTCGGAAGACGGCCTGGAAGTATATCGCCACAGCACGGCGCATCTTTTGGCGCAAGCGATTAAACGTATTTACGGCAAAGAAGTTCGCCTCGGGATCGGTCCGGTGATCCAAGACGGTTTCTACTATGACATGGACCTGCCTGTCCAGCTGTCCCCGGAAGATCTGCCGAAAATCGAAGCGGAAATGGAAAAAATCATCAAGGAAGATTTGCCGATTCGCCGCAAAGAAGTATCCCGCGAGGAAGCGCTGGCTACCTTCCAAGAGCTGAACGATCACCTCAAGCTGGAACTGATCCGCGACTTGCCAGAGGGTTCCGTCATCACAATTTATGAGCAAGGCGAATTTTTCGACTTGTGCCGCGGACCACACTTGCCGTCTACTGGTGTCATCAAATCGTTCAAGCTGATGAGCGTAGCAGGCGCATACTGGCGCGGGAATTCGGATAACCAAGTGCTGCAGCGCGTATACGGCACCGCTTGGCCGAAAAAAGCAGACCTTGATGAATACCTCCATTTTATCGAAGAAGCGAAAAAACGCGACCACCGCAAACTGGGTAAAGAGCTGGAGCTTTACATGTTCTCCGAGGAAGCGCCAGGCATGCCATTCTACTTGCCAAACGGCTTCACAGTTCGCAATGAGCTGGAGCAATTCTCCCGCCGCTTGCAGCAGCTGGCGAGCTACACTGAGGTGCGCACACCGTTCATGATGAACGAACGTTTGTGGCAGCAATCCGGTCACTGGGATCACTACCATGAGAACATGTACTTCTCCGAGGTAGAGAATGCTAAATTCGCTCTCAAACCGATGAACTGCCCAGGCCATATGATGATTTACAAAAACAAAAACCATTCCTACCGCGATCTGCCGATCCGTTATTCGGAGTTTGGCCAAGTGCATCGCCATGAGTATTCCGGTGCGCTCAACGGGATGATCCGTGTGCGTACGTTCTGTCAGGATGATGCTCACGTATTTGCTCGCCCTGACCAGATCAAGAGCGAAATCAAAGGAATGATCAAGCTGATCGACACCATTTACAACGTGTTCGGCTTCCAATATACGGTGGCACTTTCCACTCGTCCGGAAGACTCGATGGGCTCCGACGAGCTGTGGGAAATCGCGGAAGGCTCCTTGCGTGAAGTATTGGAGGAGCTGGAAATGCCGTATGAAATCAAGGACAAGGATGGCGCTTTCTACGGTCCGAAGATCGACTTCCAAATCACAGACTCGCTGAAACGCCGCCACCAATGCGGAACCATTCAGCTTGACTTCCAAATGCCAGAGAAATTCGACCTGACTTATGTTGGTGCAGATAACGAGAAGCACCGTCCGGTTGTTTTGCACCGTGCGATGTACGGCTCGATGGAGCGTTTCCTCGGTATTTTGGTTGAGCACTACGCAGGTGCGTTCCCGGTATGGCTCGCTCCGACACAGGTGCGTTTGATGACCATCAATGAAGTGCACGTGCCGTATGCGGAAAAAGTGAAAGAACAGCTTATCCTCGCAGGTGTACGAGTTGAGTTGGATGCACGCAATGAAAAAATCGGCTACAAAATCCGCGAAGCGCAAGTTTCCAAAATCCCGTACATGCTGGTCATCGGGGAAAAAGAAGCAGCGGACGGCACTTTGTCCGTGCGCAAACGCGGCGTAGGCGACGAGGGCGCATTCACGACAGAAGACTTCATTGCGAAAATCTCCCAAGAGATTGCAAGCCGTAAGTAGTCCTTGACATTGGGACTGGACACGAGTAATATAGAAAAAGTGAATGAACACATCATATTTCGAGAACAAGAAGAAGCGCCCAGCTTCTCACCTGACTAGACGTCCTTTCGGATTGTTTACGGGTATCTCTCTACTAAGAATTCGATTCGTTTGTTATTCTTGCTAGGTGAGTTGTGTGCGGGCGCCCCGGCGTCCGCACATTTTATTTTTGTCTCGAAAGATGACGGAGGTGGCAAGTATTAGCAAGGATCAAATGTTGGTCAACGAAGCGATTCGTGCTCGTGAAGTTCGATTGATTGGAGCAGACGGAGCTCAGCTTGGGGTTGTAAACATTCGGGAAGCATTGCGCATCGCGCAAGAAGCGGAGTTGGATCTCGTAAACGTAGCGCCAACTGCGAAACCGCCCGTTTGTCGGATTATGGACTACGGTAAGTTCAAGTACGAGCAAGCCAAGAAAGAAAAAGAAGCACGTCGGAATCAAAAAATTATTGAGCTGAAGGAAGTTCGCTTCTCTTCTAACATTGAAGAGCACGATTTCCAAACGAAGCTTCGCAACGTCCGCAAATTTATTGAGGACGAAGACAAGGTGAAATGCACGATCCGTTTCCGCGGCCGTGAAATCACTCACTCTGAAATTGGTCAACAGGTTCTTGAACGTGTCGCGACTCTATGCGAGGATATCGCAGCGGTTGAGCGTAAGCCAAAGATCGAAGGTCGCAGCATGATCATGATTCTTACACCAAAAGCAGAGAAGTAACACTGACTCAAGACAGGAGGATGTCATTATGCCTAAAATGAAAACCCATAAAGGCGCTGCGAAGCGTTTCAAAAAGACTGGTACAGGTCAACTGAAACGTGACCGTGCTTTCGGAAGCCATTTGTTCGCTAACAAAACGACAAAAGCGAAGCGCCATCTGCGCAAAGCTGCTCTCGTTTCCAAAGGTGACCAAAAACGCATTGAGCAAATGCTTACATACCTGTAAGCTACTCAGGCAGGTTAAGTTTTTGCATTGCAAAAATCCATTCTACGCAGCATGCGCTCCCTAAGTGTCCTTGTGACCGCCATGCTCGAATTATCAGGAGGAATTCAGTATGCCAAGAGTAAAAGGTGGCATTGTAACGCGCCGTCGTCATAAGAAAATTTTAAAGCTGGCTAAAGGCTATTTCGGTTCTAAACACCGTTTATTTAAATCTGCAAACGCTCAGGTAATGAAATCCCTGATGTATGCATACCGTGACCGCCGTCAGAAAAAACGCGATTTCCGCAAACTGTGGATCACTCGTATCAACGCTCAAGCTCGCTTCAACGGTCTGTCCTACAGCCGTCTGATGCATGGCCTGAAAGTTGCTGGCGTTGAAGTAAACCGCAAAATGCTCGCTGACCTCGCAGTCAACGACAAACCAGCTTTCAACGAGCTGGCAGCACTGGCTAAAGGTAAAGTGAACGCGTAATAACGGTTCATTCCAAAAAGCACTCGCAATCTTGCGGGTGCTTTTTTTCTTTGCGTGGAAAGAGTAAGATAGGGGGAGACTGGCCTTTTTTCCAGTAACGTGCAGAAGGGACGATAAAAATGGAAACGATTGCAAAAACGGGCTATATCCTTTCGTTCGCAGCCGACGCGACGCCGGTGACGACCGTCGAATCGGGCAGCGACATTGTCGTAGAGACGTACGACTGCTTTAAAAATGTACTGCAAACCCCGTCAAAAGGGGTATATGCCAAATATGACGAGCTGAATCCGGCAACAGGGCCGATCGCGGTGGCGGGGGCAGAGCCGGGAGACACGATTAAAGTGACGGTGAAAAAGTTTGAGCTCGACCCAGTCGGAACGTTTTATGTGACGCCGACTGATTTTTTGAAAAATTGCGCGACCGAACCGGAAGTGAAGCGGATCAAAGTTGAGGAGGGGCGTGTCCACCTGGATGAAAAGCGCTCATTTCCGGTCAAGCCGATGATCGGCGTAATTGGGGTGTCACCTTCAGAAGGGGCGGTTTCCACGGTGCGACCAGGAACTCATGGCGGCAATCTGGACTGCAAGGAAATTACGGAAGGCTCAAGAGTCTACCTTCCTGTCGGTGTCGCCGGAGGGAATCTGGCGCTTGGCGATTTCCATGCGCTGATGGGCGATGGCGAGCTGGCAGCATGCGGTGTGGAGATCGGCGGCCGTGTACAACTGCACGTCGAGCTGATCAAGGGTGTCAGTGTACAAACGCCCGTTGTAGAGGACGAGCAGGCGTTTTACGTGCTGTCAAGCGCAAAGGGGCTAGATGAGGCGTGTGAAAATGCGGTCGCGGCTTCGGTCGCTTTCCTGCAGCCGCGTATGCCGGATGTGCCTGCAAACGACATCGTGATGATGGTCGGCCTTTTGGCAGACATGCGCGTATCGCAAATGGTGAATCCGCTACGTACAGCGAAAGTCGTACTGCCGAAAACAGCGTTTCCGGTTACCTTCTAGCTGAAAAATTGCCAATATTCGTGACCATGCGTATTGACAAATCAGTCTGGGCTCGGTAATATGGGAACAACCAATTAAACTGAATAGCACTCTTCTTATCAAGAGAGGCGGAGGGACTGGCCCGATGATGCCCGGCAACCAATTGTTCATTTTCCATGAACAATAAGGTGCCAATTCCTGCAGAGCATATCATGTGCTCTGAGAGATGAGGAGGATTTGCTTACCGTCCGTGTATCCAAAACCTTCTTTCGTCTCGAAAGAAGGTTTTTTTATTGTGTAAATAGAGCCATAACAGATGAACGGTCCAACAGGAGGAGAGAGAAAACATGCATATTGAAACACAGCTGGCACAGATTGGAACAGGAAAAGACAAAGTGGCGGGAGCGGTCAATTTCCCGATTTATCCGGCGACAGCATACCGTCATCCGGCTCCGGGGGAAAGCACAGGGTTTGACTACACACGCACGGCTAACCCGACGCGTTCGGTGCTCGAAGAAGCGATCACTGTGATCGAAAAAGGCGACGGTGGATTCGCTTGTGCATCCGGGATGGCAGCGATCCAAACGATCATGGGTCTTTTTGCACAAGGTGACCACCTGATCGTATCGCTCGATTTGTACGGCGGTACATACCGGCTGTTCGAGCAGGTGCTGAGCCGTTATGGCCTGACCTTCTCGTATGTGGATTTGCGAGAGCCGCAATTGGCTGAAGAAGCGATTTTGCCCAATACGAAAGCAATTTTGGTGGAGACGCCGACCAACCCGCTGATGCAGATCACCGATATAAGCGCAATCGTCGAGATCGCGAAGCGGCACAGCTTGCTCACCATCGTTGACAACACGTTCATGACGCCTTACTATCAGCGTCCACTGGAGTTGGGAGCAGATCTAGTATTCCACAGCGCTACAAAATATCTCGGCGGCCACAACGATGTGCTCGCAGGACTAATCGTCACAAAAGGGCAAGAGCTGACTGAAAAAATCCGTTTTCTGCACAACTCGATCGGAGCGGTACTTGGACCGCAAGACAGCTGGCTGTTGATCCGCGGGATGAAGACGCTGGCGATACGCATGGAACGTCACCAGGAGAATGCCTTGAAAATTGCGCATTTTCTCAAAACACACCCACAAGTAACAGAAGTATTTTATCCAGGATTGGATGAGCACCACAATTATGAGGCGCAGGTCAAACAAGCATCCGGTTTTAGCGGCATGGTATCATTCCGAGTTCGCCACGCTAGCCAGGTGCCGGGCTTCCTCAGCAACCTGCAAGTGATTTCGTTTGCGGAAAGCCTGGGCGGTGTCGAATCGCTCTGCACCTATCCTGCTACACAAACACATGCCGATATCCCGGTTGAAGTGCGCGAAAAAGTAGGCGTATGCGATCGCCTGCTCCGCTTGTCAGTCGGAATCGAAAACGCAAACGATTTAATCGCAGACCTCGATGCGGCGCTGAACGCGTCATGTAAATCCGAAGGGAGAGAGTCGTAATGGAATTTGCAACCCGATTGCTGCATGGCACAAGCGGAATTGATTCGGTTACCGGAGCATCCAGCATTCCGATTTTCCAAGCGTCTACGTTCCACCAGTTCGATATCGATAAGCCCGGGACGTTTGACTATGCACGTTCCGGCAATCCGACCCGTCAAGCATTGGAGGAGGCGATCGCACATCTGGAAGGCGGCGCGCGCGGATTTGCGTTCTCGTCCGGCATGGCGGCGATCTCCAGCGTATTCCTGCTCTTTTCCGCTGGTGACCATCTGGTTGTATCGGAAGACGTGTACGGCGGGACGTTCCGCATCCTGACGAAGGTGCTTACCCGTTTCGGCATCGAGGCCACCTTCGTGGATACGACAAAGCCCGAGCTGGTGGAAGCGGCGATCAAGCCGACGACTAAAGGGATATACTTGGAGACGCCGTCCAACCCGACGCTGAAAGTAACGGATCTGCGAACAGTTTGCGCAATTGCCAAAAAACACGGATTGCTGTCCATCGTCGATAATACGTTTTTGACGCCATATTACCAGCGTCCATTGGAGCTGGGAGCCGATATCGTGATCCACAGCGCCACCAAGTTCATCGGCGGCCACAGCGACGTGGTTGCAGGTCTGGCAGTGACTCACGATGAGGAGCTGGGCAGTCAGCTGTATACAATCCAAAACGGCTTCGGCGCGGTGCTCGGTGCGCAAGACTGTTGGCTCGTCATGCGTGGTCTCAAAACACTGAAGACACGACTCGATGCAAGCACGGCGTCAGCGGGCAAGCTGGCGGAATGGCTTACTGCACAGCCAGGTGTGGAGCATGTTTACTATACGGGCTTGGCCTCGCATCCCGAGCACTTTTTGCAGCAGCGCCAAGCGAGTGGCCACGGAGCGGTTTTGTCGTTCCGCCTCGCCGGACGCCCGCAGGTGAAGGCGTTCTTCGATGCCGTCAAGCTGCCGCTTGTAGCCGTGAGTCTAGGAGCAGTCGAAAGCATTTTGTCCTATCCTGCGATGATGTCGCATGCGTCCATGCCGGTAGAAGAGCGCGCGGCGCGGGGCATTACCGACGGCTTGATCCGCCTGTCCGTCGGTCTGGAGGATATCGAGGACCTCAAAGTGGATTTGGCCCAGGCGCTCGCTGCAGCAGCCAAGGTCCAGCAAATCACGGCAAGCGCGGTTTAGAGGAAGGTCGGCTTTGCCCAGGAAACGTGAAAATTTGCCATGCCCGTTGCCGGAGATGCTAGCAGCGGGCTTTTTTCTCTGATTCTGTGATTCGGAAGTCCAGATAAAAAAAGCTTGGCAAAACCAAGATTTGTCATGTGATAATGGAGAGGATGTACAGGCAATCGAAACGGTGAAAAAGGGGAATCCTCTATGTTGCTCGACCAAAAACGTTCAGCATTGCTCGTAGAGAAAGCGCTTTCAGAAGGGATGAGGCTCGGCATTTTCATTTCGGTCGCGGTGGTGGACGAAGCGGCCCACCTGCTCGCATTTTCACGCCACAAAGAAGCGGAGATCGTCAGTATTACGCTTGCCCAGGACAAAGCGTACACGGCGCTCGTCAACCGAATGTCGACGGCGCAGCTCGGGAAAATGTGTGAGCCTGGCGCAGAGCTGTATGGCTTGCAGCATAATCTCGGCGGCAGGATGGTCATATTCGGAGGAGGAGTCCCGATTCGGGACGGACACAACCGTTTGATCGGCGCCATCGGTGTGAGCGGCGGAACGGTGGAGGAAGACATCCGCTGTGCCGAAGCGGCGATTCAGAGCTTGCTGGAATCGCTTTGAGGGGGTTTGAATTCTGAATCATCGGCCAACTTCTCCTACATTGACTTCCCAGAAAAGAAAGGTGTATGGTGAACGGGACAACGTATGGAGGGGGAACGAGCATGGAACTGCGTGTAACGCCGGCGGCGATCGCTTGGTTTGAAGAAGAATGGGGCTTGGAAAAAGGCAAGCACGTGCGATTTTTTGCCCGTTATGGTGGGAGCAGCACGGTGCAGGACGGCTTTTCACTGGGCGTCGCCGTCGAAGAGCCGCGTGATGTCGCACTAGAAGCAGAAGTCAACGGCATCTTGTTCTACGTCGAAAAGGACGATATCTGGTATTTGAATGAAAAGAACATGACCGTTGATTTTGATGCCAAGAAAAACGAAATTATATATGACTTTTCCTAGAAAAAAAGCAGGGCTCGCGAAGGAGGCTTAGCGTGAAATTTATCGATAATCAGGGGATTACCGACCCGCGTATCAATCTAGCTATTGAAGAATATGCATTGAAACAGCTTCCGAACGACGACGATTACCTGCTGTTTTACATAAACGAGCCGTCCATCATCATCGGCAAAAATCAGAACACCATCGAAGAAATTAACGCCGATTACGTCAGCGAGAACAACATTCACGTCGTGCGCCGTCTTTCTGGCGGTGGAGCGGTATACCACGACCTCGGCAACCTGAACTTCAGCTTCATCACCAATGACGATGGCGAATCATTCCACAATTTCAGCAAATTCACCAAGCCGGTGATCGAAGCGCTGAAGCAAATGGGTGTAAATGCAGAGCTGAGCGGACGCAACGACATTCAGGTCGGTGAACGTAAAATTTCTGGAAACGCACAGTATGCATCGAAAGGACGAATGTTCAGCCATGGCACGCTTCTGTTCGATTCGCAGATCGAGAGCGTCGTCTCGGCATTAAAGGTCAATGCTGAGAAAATCCAGTCGAAAGGTATCAAATCGATCCGCAGCCGCGTCGCTAACATCACTGAATTCCTCACCGAGCGGATCACGATCGAGGAATTCCGCCAGCGCGTGCTTGCTTCGATTTTCAGCGGAGGCGATGTGGAGGAGTACAAGCTGACCGAGCAAGACTGGACCAGCATTCACGAGCTGTCACGCGAACGCTACCAAAACTGGGACTGGAACTACGGGAAATCGCCGAAAAGCAATTTCCGCCAAACCAAGCGCTTTGACGCAGGCACGATCGAGGTGCAGCTTGTTATTGAAAAAGGCAGGATCGCCCAGGCAAAAATTTATGGCGATTTCTTTGGCGTTGCGGATGTCGCAGAAATCGAAGCGCAGCTGACCGGCGTTCCTTATGAGAAGGAAGCCGTCAGCCAAGTGTTTGCGGGCATTGAGCTAGGCAAGTATTTTGGCAAGATGGATGCAGAAACGCTGCTGCCGTTATTTTTCTAACACGTAAGGCAAGAACACCTCGAGTAAAGTGGGCGGGCAACAATCAGGATTGGGGGCGAAACATGAAAGTCAAACGAATCGTCAGCAATATCCAAGCGCACGACCCGCAGGCAGCCAAACGTTTTTATCAGGATGTGCTCGGGCTCGACTTACTGATGGATCACGGATGGATCGCGACTTACGGCAGTGCGGAAGAAATGAGCATCCAGATCAGCTTCGCCACCGAGGGCGGCTCCCATACGCCTGTGCCGGAACTCTCGATTGAGGTGGACGATGTTGATGCTGCTCACGAACGCATGCGGGAGGCGGGATTTGCGATCGAATACGGACCGGCAGATGAACCGTGGGGCGTTCGGCGGTTTTATGTTCGCGACCCGTTCGGCAAGCTTGTCAACATTCTTGCACATCGCTAAAACCACAGGCAGACCACACAAAAAAGAAAAGCGCAGTCGGATTGTTTGCGATCCGCTTGCGCTTTTCATCTATTTGTTGACCTTACCGCGTTTCCAAAATGTAGCCTTTTCCTTTTTCCACGTACTTCTTCTCCACGACCGAAATCTCCTTGATCGCGGGCGGAGTCAACAGCTGCCTGCGAAACTGGCTTTCTGCATAGGAGAAGGCCTTCTCATCCGATTCTGCCAAGACAATGGCGGCGAATGATTCGTTCTCTACCGTGACAATTTCGACCTTGTATAAAAACATCCGAATCCCTCCTATGCCATGCAGCGTTTTGTTTGCTTACACCGTTTCCAAAATTCGTTCGAGCTGAGCCTGTACCGCTTCATGCCCGACGCGGCGAACGAAGGAGTGGAATTTCTCTTCCTGTGCCGAGCGGTTTTCTTTATAGTACTCGATCAAGGCACCGATGACAGGTGCAACGCGGTCTCCGAGCACACGCCCTTTCAGACGCTTGTTGAAGCTGGCATCAGGGCCGAGGCTGCCGCCGACATGGATATCGAACGCATCCTGCATCCCTTGATCCGTTTTGACCAATGCGCCTTGCAGACCGATGTCGGCGATTTGCTGCTGACCGCACGAGTTCGGGCAACCGTTCACATGCAGGCGAATCGGCGTGTCGATCTCCACGTTTTCGTCCAGCCAGGTTGCGATGGAAACCATCCGCGCTTTTGTCTCGACGATCGCCAGGTTGCAGTATTCATTTCCTGTGCAGGATACCGCGTAGCCGATGAAGGTGCGCGGGAATGGAGTCAAACGCGCAAGCAGCGGTTCAGCCAACAGCGCCTGCACATGCTCGTCCGGCACGTTTGGAATGATCAAGTTTTGCGAGTTACAGGCTCGAACGATTCCGGAACCGTATTTGTCAGCCAAATCGGCGACGTTTTCGAATTCGTCGGCCGTCAGTCGGCCAACGGGCAAGAGCAATCCTACATAGTTGAGCCCCTCTTGCTTTTGTTTATGCACGCCGGTGAAGTAGCCTGCATTCCAGCCGACGGTGCGGTCGGTTCCGCGTTCTGGCATCGGTCCGATCAGCTCGATCAGCTTCTCCTGGAATTTTTCCGGGCCCCAGTCAGCGACGAGGAATTTGAGACGCGCATGGTTCCGTTTTTCACGGTAGCCGTAGTCACGGAAAATGCGGGTGACGCCATCCGCCACTTTTTTAACTTCATGCTGCTGGATGAAAATGTCGAGCTGCTTGGCCAAAAACGGCTTTGCCGACAATCCTCCGCCAACCCATACGTGGAAGCCAAGCACTTCCACGCCATCGACCACTTTGGAGGCAGGCGTAAAAGCGATGTCGTTGATTTCAGCGTGACCTGTATTGTAAATGTTGGACGAAATCGACATTTTGTATTTGCGCGGCAAATTGGAGAACTCGCGGTTGAGCAGGAAGTAGTTTTCCAGCTCATACACCAGATCTGTGGTATCGAACAGCTCATTGGGATCAATTCCTGCCAGCGGGTTGCCGACAATCGTCCGCGGCACGTCACCACAGGCTTCATAAGAGAACATGCCGACTTTTTCCAGACGGGAAAAGATGTCCGGCAAGCTTTGCGTTGTCAGCCAGTGAAACTGGATCGCCTGACGTGTGGTTACGTCGATCACATCACGGCCGTAGACGCGGCTGATTTCAGCCAGCGTGCGGACTTGTCCGCTATTGAGAAAACCGGAAGGAATACGGACACGCATCATGAAAAATCCGTCGCCTTTCGGTTTTTGCTCATAAACGCCTGCCCATTTAAAAAATGTCAGGTCATCTTCAGTAAAGGCGTCATAGCCTTGATCAGCGATTTCTTTTATTTTTTCGATAATGTCCAAACCGTCCCGTTCAAGCTTCACCAGCTCCAGCTTGCTCAATTTGGATAAATCCGTTTCCCAGGGTCTAGTTACTGTCTCGCTCATCAATGAATCCCCCAATTTTATTCACACTATTTTTGTCGGAATACTTTGTATGAAGTATACGTGTCATTTTTTGTCGGGTCAACAATTTTTTCATTGCTATTATCAAATCTTTTAGTTGTTGACAGAATAATCTGGAACGGATAATATGGGATCAATGTAATTCCGATTGGAAAAGTATGAATAAAAAACATTGGGTAAACACGCACCCAGAAATTTGTTGCTTTCATAAGATGGAGAGCGAGTGCACAAGGAGGGAATGAAGCAGATGGGAAACAACCGCAGCTTGACTGAGGAGGAGATTACGCTTCAAGCGTATCGACTGGAGGGGCAAAGCGCCTCAGACGTAATTAAATGGGCAACAGACCAATTTGGACTGGACATCGTCCTCGCATCCAGCTTCGGCGCCGAGGACGTCGTGCTGATTGATTTGCTGCACAAGGTGGCGCCTTCTACCCCGATCTTCTATTTGGACACGAACAAACACTTTGAAGAGACGTATCAAACAAGAGACCGCCTGGCCGAGCGCTACGGTGTTGACTTCATTCAAGTACTGCCTGTCCTTACATTGGAGGAGCAAGCGCAGCAGCATGGCGACGAGCTGTGGAAGGCCGATCCGAATCTTTGCTGTAACATCCGCAAGGTAGAGCCGCTGACCCGCGTGCTTGGCCAGTTCCAGGCCTGGTTTACCGGGATACGCCGCGATCAGGCTCCTACCCGCGCGAATTCGAAAAAAATCGAGTGGGATAGCAAGTTCAACCTGGTCAAATTCAATCCGCTGGCAGACTGGACATCGGAGGATGTCTGGAAGTACATCCGCGAAAATGACGTTCCTTATAACCCGCTGCATGACAACCACTATCCAAGCATCGGCTGTGATGTCTGCACCCGCCAGGTTATGCCGGGTGAAGATCCGCGAGCAGGACGATGGGCAGGATTCCAGAAAACAGAGTGCGGCTTGCACAAATAGAGGAGGAACATCACCATGCCACAACCTACATCACTCCCGCACGGCGGCGTGCTTATCAATCGACTGGCTGATGCAGCGGCAACTGGCGAACAACTTAATTCTCTTCCGGTTATCACTGTTGACAGCTGGGCGATTTCTGATATCGACTGCATTGGGATCGGGGCGTTTTCCCCGCTTACCGGCTTTTTGAATGAAGCCGATTACCAAAGCGTCGTGGAGTCGATGCGACTTGCCAATGGAACGATCTGGTCGATTCCGATCACTTTGGCCGTTGATGAATCCTATCAGACTTTGTCAATAGGACAGCAAGTGCTGCTGCGCGGGGAGGATGGCGTCGATTACGCAATCCTGACGATTGAAAGCAAATACGTGCCTGACAAACAAAAGGAAGCCGTACAAGTTTATCGTACGGATGATTTGGAGCACCCTGGCGTCCGCAAGCTGTTTGAGCGTCCATCGCTTTATTTGGGCGGTCCGATCACGGTTTTGACGCGTCCCGAGCGCGCTCAATTCGGGGAATACTATTTCACGCCGGAAGAGACGCGTGCGATCTTTGCCGAAAAAGGCTGGCGCACGGTTGTCGGCTTCCAGACGCGCAACCCGGTCCACCGCGCACATGAGTACATCCAAAAAGTGGCGATGGAGACGGTTGACGGGCTGTTCCTCAATCCGCTCGTCGGCGAAACCAAATCCGATGATGTGCCGGCGGTTGTCCGGATGGAGAGCTATACTGCGCTTTTGCAAAACTACTATCCGGAAAACCGCGTCTTCCTCGGTGCCTTCCCTGCGGCCATGCGCTATGCAGGTCCGCGCGAGGCCGTCCACCATGCGATCGTGCGCAAAAACTACGGCTGCACGCATTTTATCGTCGGACGCGACCATGCGGGTGTGGGCAACTACTACGGAACGTATGACGCCCAGCACATTTTTGCTCAATTTTCACCGGAAGAAATCGGCATTTCGCTGATGTTCTTCGAGCACAGCTTCTACTGCACCGCGTGCTCCTCGATGGCAACGACCAAAACATGCCCGCACGACAAATCGGCACACCTGACCTTGTCAGGCACCAAAGTGCGTGAGCTGCTGCGCAGCGGCCAGGTACCGCCGCCGGAATTTTCACGTCCGGAAGTCGCAGCGATCCTGATCAAAGGGATGAGAGAAACAACCAACGTGTAAAAAAAGTGAAGCGAGCGCTGCTGAGCGCCCGCTTTTTTTTGCGGGTAGATGTATCCGCTTACATCGAAAAAGCCCAAGGGATACCTCTGTTTGACTGATCATTCGTTCGGTGAAAAGTTCAGGTAAAAATATTTTGATTCGTTGACACTCAGAAAACCCCTAGCTATAATCAGTTTAACAATTTATTTTCAGACAACAATAAACAATTTCAAAAATTGTTGAATTGGAACTACACAGGAAATCGTGATCATTCGATCAATTCCGAGATCCTAATATCATAACAAGCATTGAAGAGGATAACTCTTATTTTGTGTCCTTCACAGAGAGCCCGAGATGATGAGAAACGGGTAGGACACAGTAGGATGGCTCACCTCTGAGCTGCCGACTGAACGCTGCTACTGCAGTTAGTAGGTATAGGCCGACTGACCATCGTTAAATGGTCGCAGTCCAAGAGACTGCACAAGGTCGAGATTCCGTGAGGGCTCGACAAAATTGGGTGGTACCGCGAAACCTTTTCGCCCCAAGCAGACATATTACAAGTGTCGGGGAGAAAGGGTTTTTCTTATTTTTTCAGATAGGAATTAATGGAGGATGGAGGAGAGAACATGAGCGTAGAAGCGGCTGAATTAACCAAAAAGAAACAAATGCCCGAGATGACGTTTGGCGAAGAAGTAACGGGTGCGGAAGCATTGCTGCGTTGCTTGATTTTGGAGCAGGTTGAATACGTGTTTGGATACCCCGGAGGAGCTGTTCTGCCGATTTACGATTCACTGTACAGCAGCTATCTGGATCATGTCCTGACCCGTCACGAGCAAGGCGCAATCCATGCGGCAGACGGCTATGCACGGGCAACGGGCAAGCCGGGCGTCGTGATGGCGACCTCCGGACCGGGAGCGACGAATCTGGTAACGGGGATCGCTACAGCGCAAATGGATTCCATTCCGCTGGTCTGCATCACCGGAAACGTGGCGCAGAGCCTGATTGGAACGGATGCTTTCCAGGAAGCGAATATCACAGGGATCACGCTGCCGATCACCAAGCATAACTACTTTGTCCGCGATGTTCGCGATCTACCGCGCGTCGTAAAAGAGGCCTTCTACATCGCTTCGACCGGCCGTCCAGGTCCGGTGCTCATCGATATTCCAAAAGATGTAGCCAATGCAAAAGCTCCATTCTATTATCCGGAAACGATTGAGGTAAGAGGCTACAAGCCGACACTCACGCCGAGCGATGAGGATGTGCAAGAGTTCATCGCAGCGATCCAAACGGCGAAGCGTCCGGTCATTCTCGCAGGGGGCGGAATTCTCGCAGCCAGCGCACATGAAGAATTGCTGGCATTTGCAGAAAAATCACGCATTCCCGTCATCAACACCTTCATGGGTCTCGGAGGCTTCCCTGGCACACATGAGCTGGCACTGAACATGCCGGGTATGCACGGTAGCTACACTGCAAACCAAGCGCTGCTCAATGCAGACTGTATCATTGGGCTCGGAGCTCGATTCGATGACCGGATCACGATGGGCCGGACGAAGGAATTCGGACCAAATGCACGCATCGTGCACGTCGATATCGACCCGGCTGAGCTTGGCAAAAACGTCGAAACGGCTGTCACAGTTGCGGGCGACGTGAAAAGCACATTGATCAAAGCGATCCCGCTGATTGCAGCTTGCGACACAGCAGCATGGCTCGATCAGCTGAAAACGTGGCAGACAGAACAGCCGTACCGCTATCATGCGGAAGAAAACGTGCTGAAGCCGCAGCAAGTCATCGAAATGATTTATGAAACAACAAATGGTGAAGCAATTGTTTCCACTGACGTTGGTCAGCACCAAATGTGGGTGGGACAATTCTATAAATTCAAAAACCCGCGTTCCCTGATCTCCTCTGGCGGTTTGGGCACGATGGGATTTGGCTTCCCGGCAGCGGTCGGTGCGCAGTTCGCTCACCCGAATCGCACGGTCGTCTCAGTCTCCGGCGACGGTGGCTTCCAGATGACCAACCAGGAGCTGGCGATCGTCGCACAATACAAATTGCCGATCAAGATCGTCATCATCAACAACCAATGCCTCGGCATGGTGCGCCAGTGGCAGGAAATCTTCTATGAGAACCGCTACAGCGAAATCGATCTGACTTGCAGCCCTGACTTTGTCAAGCTGGCAGAAGCTTACGGCGTTCGTGGCATGCGTGCCAGCACACCGGAAGAAGCTAAGAAGGTTTGGGAAGAGGCACTCGCCTACAATGGTCCGGTTGTCATCGACTTCCGCGTAGCGAATGGTGAGAATGTACTGCCGATGGTAGCTACCGGCGACACACTTGACCAAATGATGTTACTGGAGGACAAATAGATGCAACGTCATACGATCGCAGTTCTCGTAAACGACCAGCCGGGAGTTTTGACACGCGTTGCCAACCTGTTTGGGCAAAGAGGCTTCAATATCGACAGCATCACGGTAGGCGCTACCGAAGAAAAAGGCCTCTCTCGCATGATCATCTCCACTGGCGGCAGCGACCAGGAAATCAATCAATTAATGAAGCAACTGATCAAATTGATCGACTGCCTGTCCGTCACCAACCTGAGTGAAAACCAGATGGTATCCCGCGAACTCGCCTTGATAAAGGTGAATGCGGCACCGAACCAGCTGGTCGAGCTAAACGGCATCGTTGAGCCTTTCCGCGCAACGATCGTCGATATCGGACCATCGTCCTTGATCGTTCAGGTCACAGGCGATTCTGAAAAAATCGACGCGCTCGTCACCTTGCTCGAACCTTACGGCATTGCCGAACTAACCAGAACAGGATCACTTGCCATGGCGCGCAGCATCGTTGCCGTGCCAGCTAGTGTGGAATAATATCCCAATCCTAATCAAACCAAAATTTATTGAACTAATTGGAGGAAATCAAAATGGTTAAAATGTATTACGATGCAGACGTGAACAAATCCTTTATCCAAGGTAAAACGGTAGCAATCATCGGTTACGGAAGCCAAGGCCACGCACAAGCACAAAACCTGCGCGATTCCGGCGTAAACGTAGTCATCGGTCTGCGTAAAGGTAAATCGTGGGAACAAGCTGAAATGGACGGCTTCAAAGTATTCACTGTAGATGAAGCAACCAAACAAGCAGATATCGTGCAAATCCTGCTCCCAGACGAAACACAAGCGAAAGTATACTATGCTGAGATCGAGAAAAACCTGAAACCAGGTGCAACACTCTCCTTCTCCCATGGCTTCAACGTTCACTTTGCACAAATCGTTCCTCCAGCTGACGTGGATGTTATCTTGGCTGCTCCAAAAAGCCCAGGTCACCTCGTTCGCCGCGTTTACGCAGAAGGCTTCGGTGTTCCAGGCTTGATCGCTGTTCACCAAGACGCTACTGGCAATGCAAAAGACATCGCGCTCGCTTATGCATGCGGCATCGGTTGCACTCGTGCGGGTGTTCTGGAAACTTCCTTCCGTGAAGAAACCGAAACAGACCTGTTCGGTGAGCAAGCAGTATTGTGCGGTGGCGCAAGCGAACTGGTTAAAGCTGGTTTCGACACGTTGGTAGAAGCGGGTTATGCTCCTGAAATGGCATACTTCGAGTGCTTGCATGAACTGAAGCTGATCGTTGACCTGATGTATGAAGGTGGCTTGGCTCGTATGCGCTACTCCATCTCCGACACAGCTGAGTTCGGTGACTACAGCATCGGTAAACGCATCATCACCGATGAAACTCGCAAAGAAATGAAAAAAGTATTGTCTGAAATCCAAGATGGTACATTCGCTCGCAATTGGATCTTGGAAAACCAATCCAACCGCGCAGCATTCAGCGCACGTCGCCGCATCGAATCCGAGCATGGCATCGAGCAAGTTGGTGCAAAACTGCGCGGCATGATGCAATGGATCAACAAATAAGCTAGCACAGCACGAAAAAATAGAGAGTAGTCGTCGGATTTTCGACGGAGGAGGAAAGCAAATGCGGACAATCGAGATTTTTGATACGACCCTGCGCGATGGCGAACAATCTCCAGGCGTAAACTTGAATACCCAGGAGAAGGTGGAGATTGCGTTACAGCTCGAGCGATTGGGCGTAACGAGAATTGAGGCTGGTTTTGCTGCAGCTTCACCGGGGGATCTTCGGTCGGTGGCAGAGGTGGCACGCCGTGTAAAGCACGCCACCGTCGTCAGTCTCGCACGATCTACCCAAAACGATATTGACAAAGCGTATGAAGCATTGAAGGACGCGAAGGATGCTTGCCTGCACGTTTTCCTGGCAACATCCCCGATCCATCGCGAATACAAGCTGCGTATGACCAAAGAGCAAGTGATCGAAAACGCGGTTGCCGCAGTGAAGCACGGGAAAAAATACTTCAGCCAAATCGAGTTTTCGGCGGAGGATGCATCCCGTACGGAAATCGAGTTTTTGGCTGAAGTAGCTAAAGCGGTTATCGATGCAGGCGCTACCATTTTCAACATTCCAGATACCGTAGGCTACACAACACCTAAGGAATACGGAAACATTTTCCGCGAAATGCTTGTACGCGTTCCTGGCGCAGAAAAAATCAAGCTGAGCTGCCACTGCCACGATGACCTTGGCATGGCGGTTGCCAACAGTCTGGCGGCAATCGAAGGCGGTGCAACGCAGGTAGAAGGAACGATCAACGGGATCGGTGAACGCGCCGGTAACGTGGCGTTGGAAGAAGTGGCTCTCGCACTCGATACGCGCAAAGACATTTACCAAGCGACAACTGCGCTGAACCTGCAAGAAATCGCCCGCACCAGCAAGCTGGTCAGCCGTCTTACCGGTATGATCATCCCTGGCAACAAGGCGGTCGTTGGGGCCAATGCGTTTGCGCACGAGTCCGGCATTCACCAAGACGGCGTCTTGAAGCATGCATCCACCTACGAAATTATCCAGGCGGAAAAAGTTGGCTTCAAGTCGAAACAGCTGGTCATGGGTAAACACTCCGGCCGCGCTGCGTTCAAAGATAAGTTGAACGAACTGGGCTATACATTGGAGCAAGCGGAAATCGACAAAGCGTTCGTCGCTTTCAAAGAGCTGTGCGACAAGAAGAAAGAGGTCAGCGATGAAGATATCCTCGCCCTGATCGATGCCAAGCTCGTCACCGAATCCGAGAACGAAACGTTCAAGCTGGAGACTGTGCAGCTTGCATACGGTAACACGACCGTTCCGACAGCAAGCGTGCGCCTGATCAAAAACGATGGCACTACGATTGACGAAGCAGCAATCGGCAACGGTTCTGTCGACTCGATCTACAAAGCGATCGATCGCGCTACCGGAGAAGAAGTTGAATTGGTGGATTACCGCATCGCTTCCGTCACACACGGCCAGGATGCGCTGGGTGAAGTATTCGTTCGTCTGCAGCAAGGTGATATCATCGTGCAAGGACGCGGCGTCAGCACCGACGTTTTGGAAGCAAGCGCGTTTGCGTACATCCGAGCCATCAACAAAATCATTGAAAAACGCGGCGAGAAGCTTGTCGTCAGCGCGCAATAAACGAAAAGCAAACGTTCAAGTCGTGCGAATCGAATCGCACGACTTGAAATCTATTTTCGCAGCAGAAGCAAAATAATATTAGATAGAAAAGCGGGATGAAGATGACAAAACAATATAACATCGCATGCCTGCCAGGGGATGGCATCGGACCGGAGATCGTCGCAGAAGCGGTCAAGGTACTGGAGCTTGTGGCAGAGCAAACTGGAGTAACATTCAATTTCAGCTATGGTCGCATCGGTGGAATCGCGATCGACGAAGACGGAACTCCATTGCCGGATGAAACCTTGCGCATCGCCAAAGCGGCGGACGCAGTGCTGCTCGGCGCGGTTGGCGGTCCGAAATGGGACCAGAACCCAGGACATCTCCGTCCAGAAACGGGCTTGCTCGGCATTCGCAAAGGGCTCGGCCTATTCGCTAACCTGCGTCCTGCAACTATGACAGACAGCCTGCTTGAAGCGTCCACGCTGAAGCCAGAAGTTGTTGCTGGCGTCGATCTGATCGTGGTTCGCGAGTTGACCGGTGGCATTTATTTCGGTCAGAAGAAGCGTTTCACAGACGAAAACGGCAGAGATACCGCTGTCGATGAATTGATTTACAATGAAGATGAAATTGAGCGAATTATCCGTGTATCCTTCGAAATCGCGCGCAAACGCAGCAAAAAGCTGTGCTCGGTGGACAAGGCAAACGTGCTCGAAAGCTCTCGCCTCTGGCGCAAAGTGGCTGAGCGCGTAGCAGCGGATTATCCAGATGTTGAGCTGACCCACCAGTTGGTTGACTCCTGCGCGATGCAATTGGTGCGCGCACCGAAGCAATTCGACGTGATCGTGACGGAGAACATGTTCGGGGATATTCTGAGCGACCAAGCGGCAATGCTCACCGGTTCCATCGGTATGCTCGCTTCCGCAAGCTTGGCGGAAGGCAGCTTCGGCCTGTTTGAGCCGGTACATGGCTCCGCGCCTGACATCGCAGGTAAAGGAATCGCCAACCCGCTCGCAACCATTCTGTCCGCAGCGATGCTGCTCCGTCTCTCCCTCGGCCTCGACGATGCGGCTGATAAGGTGGAGAAATCGGTGTGGGCTGTGCTAGACGCCGGTCACCGCACAGGCGACATCGGCGCAGACAAGTCCAAAGCGCTCGGTACGATCGCAATGGGCGAACTGGTTCGCGAAGAACTGAAAAAGCAATTCGCAGCGAAATAAGTTATGCATAAGCGAAAAGTCTGATCCGTGTGGTCAGACTTTTTTTGCATACGAATCCATGAAAGGGTGCTGACCAGTGGAAAAAGTAAATATTCAGGAGAAATTGTCATTATTCCAAGAGTACTGGAGCCCCAAAATAGCAGGGGAGTTAAATGATTCTTATGTGAAGCTGGTCAAGCTCAAGGGTGAGTTCGTTTGGCACCATCATGAGCATGAAGATGAGATGTTCCTTGTCGTGAAAGGGACGCTGCGAATCAAATTTCGGGACAAAGACGTCGTGCTGCAAGAGGGAGAGTTCCTCATTGTGCCAAAGGGCGTCGAGCATATGCCTGTAGCTGACGAAGAAGTTCATGTGCTTCTGCTTGAGCCGAAAACGACGCTCAATACGGGAAATACGGTGAACGAAAGAACGGTATCCGATCTGCAATCCATTTGAACGTGAAAATCAAGCGTCATGTGCAAATCATCATGAAAAAAGCAGCCGAATTACATAAAAAAGACCTGTCCCTCAAGCGAGGAGCAGGTCCTTTTTTCGCGTTATTCTCCTATTTGGAAGCCAGATCGCGTCTCCGGAACACAAACCACGATGAAACGAGCAAAATCAGCAAATAGGCAGCGATGATCGAAAGTGACGAGGCGATCCCCATACCTGGAACGGGAGGATTGCCCTCCGCATAGCCGGACAAATCAGCATGCAGAAACAAATAATACTTCAGCCATGTGTACCGCTCGACAAAGAAGCTAAGCGGGCCGCCACTTACACTCAACACGAGTGTAATCACGATTGCTGCCGAGTTGTTGCCAAGCAAAATGGACAGTGCATAGGCAATGGTAAGTAAAATGAAAGTTTCGATGAAACGGAAGCCGGCGTTGGCAAGCACGGGGACAATCGGGCTCGTGAGCGCGATTTCGCCTGTTTTTCCTACCGAGACGATGGGCTGTCCCATCTGGGCAAACCCGTACGTAAACATCGAGGTGAGAAAGGATACTACGAGCAGCAGGACGTACATGCCGGCCGCCGTCAGAACCAGCGTCAAAAACTTGGACATATATATTTTGGTCCGCGTCGGCGGGCGGGTGAGCAGCAGCTTGATCGTGCCCCATTCGAATTCCTTGGTAAGAATCCCGCTGGCGAAAACGACCATAAACAGGCCGATTACGCTAGAAAGAAACAGCGAGTTGTCCAAGCCACGCCAGATGTTGACAGGATTCGGATCGATGTCGTGGGCGAGCGCATATTCCTGTGCCTTTATCTCGTTTGCCAGCTCAGTCCGTCGTTCGGGTGTGAGAGCGGAGGAGGAGGCGAGCTGCGTTTTCATGTCTTGAATCTGACTTTGCACAGTCTGGTGCCAATCAGCTCTCGAGTTGAGTGCATCATCCAGCCTTTGGACGGCGATGTTCGTTCCGACCGTCAGCACGACGAAAATGACAAGGGAGATCAGCACACCCCTGCGGAAAAACAGCTTCATGAATTCGTTCGAGATCAGCTTGATCATGAGTGAGCCACCCCTTTTGTTACCTCCAGGTAGATGGCTTCAAGCGATTGCTGTTCGGCATGTACCTCGAAAATGTTGATTCCTTTGGCTGCCAGACGTGCGACCAGCGCAGGGATATGATCCCTTCCGAGTGTCAGCGTAAAGCCATCCAGCTTCCATTGTGGCGCCATCTCCGGCAGTTCATCGCGGAACAGCTGCTGGACTTGCTCAAGCGGTTCGACGGTGAAATGGACCACACGCTGCTGCGACTCGTCTGTATCCGTGGCATGCACGCTCGCGACATCGACCAATCGGCCGTGCTGCATGATGGCGACGCGGTCGCAAATCAACTGCATTTCGGCGAGCTGGTGACTGGAGATCAGCACAGCAACGTCCTGCTCCTTAGCTAGCATCCGCAAATACGTGCGCAGCTCATGAATCCCTTTCGGATCGAGGCCGTTTGTCGGCTCGTCAAGTATCAGCACGCTCGGCTTGTGCAGGAGTGCCTGTGCCAATCCCAGCCGCTGCCGCATTCCTAAGGAATACGTGCCGACTTTGTCATGAATGCGCTCGCTCAGCTGGACCTGCTCGACAATCGCATAAATGTCGCGGGCCGGCACGCCGCCAGGCATCATGTTGGCATAGTGGAGCAAGTTATGGTAACCGCTCAAAAAGGGATACAAGTCCGGATTTTCAATAATCGCTCCGACGTGTGAGATGGCCTGTGAATAGGACTGCTTGATGCTGTGTCCCTCGATCAATACATCGCCTTCCGTCAAACCGGACAGGCCGACCATCATGCGCATGGTTGTCGTTTTCCCAGCTCCGTTTGGGCCGAGCAAGCCAAGCACCTCCCCTTTGTTCACGGTCAAGGAGACGTTGTCAACAATTCGTTTTCCGTTGATGATTTTGGTTACATGACGCAATTCCATTGCGTATCCATTTGACATGAAACTACCTCCGAAACTCTCTCTTTTTCCGGCTATGCTTAGACGCATACAGCCTTCCTTTCCAAAAAAACGCTCCCTGCGTCGGGTTGTGAACCTGAATGAGCTCGCACCGCTTGGAAGTACCTGTTATAAATACGGCTAACGATGATAAAATGTTTCATCTTTGCACAGGAACTGGACGCCCTATCGTTCCTCTACTATACTGAAGGCATTAGTACAAGGATGGCCCATTTTTCAGAAAAATAGCGCGGGTAACAAAAAAAAGCGCGTTTGCGTAAGCATCTGCGCTTTTTTGATCGTTATCCAATCGTGATTTTTCCTTTTGGATAACGATAGTATTCTTTTTTCTTGCGCAATGTCAGCGCGTAGGCGATGGTGAGCGGCCCGACCCGCCCGGCGAACATGGTCAAGACGAGCACTGTTTTTCCGGAGATCGACAGGTGCGGCGTAAGACCCATGGAAAGACCGGTCGTTGCAAAGGCCGAGGTCGCCTCAAACAGGATCATCAAGAAATCCGCGCCTTGTTCGGTAATCGTTAAGATCATCGTAACCGCAATGAGGAGCGAGAGCGCAATCAGCGTGACCGCCAATGATTTGTAGATCATCTGGGAAACGATCCGCTGGCGGAAAAAAATCACGTCTTCCTTCCCTTTTGCCTGTGCTATAACCGCGCCGACCAGTGTGGCGAAGGTGGTGGTTTTGATACCGCCACCGGTCGAACCAGGCGAGGCACCGATGAACATCAACAAGATAATGATGAAAAGCGAGGAATGCTGCATATCTCCGATGTTGATCGTATTGGAGCCAGCCGTGCGCGCCGTGACCGATTGATACAGCGAGCCGAAAACCTTACCCATGAAGGAAAGCGGCTGGAGCGTCTTCGGATTGTGGTACTCGAAAATGAAGATTAGGATCGTTCCAGCGGTGATCAAAGCAGCTGTGGTTGCCAGCACCACTTTGGTATGCAGGGAAAGGCGTTTGGTGTGGCGGTATTCATAGACTTCACTCATGACGATGAAACCGATCCCACCCATAACGATGAGCGAGCAGATGACGAGATTCACCACAGGATCGGCGACATAGTCGGTCATGCTGCGGAAATCGCCCATCAAATCAAAGCCGGCGTTGTTAAAGTTCGAGATGGCGTGGAAAAATCCGTAATATACGGCTTTGCCAAGTGGCATATCAAATGCAAAGCGGATCGACAGCAAAATGCCGCCGGCGCATTCGATCAAGGCCGTAAAGATCAGAATCATTTTGGCCAGACGCACGATGCCCTCGATGGAAATGTGATTGAGAGACTCTTGCAACAGCAAACGCTCGCGTAAGGAAATCCGTTTGCGCAAAATCAGTGCAAAAAACGTGGCGAACGTCATGAAGCCGATCCCGCCGATCTGGATCAGCGAGATCACGACGATTTGGCCAAAAGTCGAAAACGTCGTGCCGGTATCGACCACGACGAGTCCGGTTACACAGGTGGCCGATGTCGCTGTGAAGAGGGCATCGATCCAGACAAGCCCTTGGCCGTCATTGGTGGCGATCGGCAAATGCAAAAGGGAAGCACCGATCAAAATAATGAGCGCAAACCCAAGGACAAGCGTTTTTGGCGGATCAAGATGAAGAAAGGCTAACCATTTTCGCAGCATGTTTGATCATTACGCTCCATTGTTATAAGAATAGGAATAACGTTTTCAATAGTATTTCCGTAACAGGGCAAAAATGCGCAAAGCACCCAGTTATCTCGCAAGTATAGCCGAGAAGTGCGAAATTGAAAATAACCGAATTTTTTGTGAGGAGGCAAAGGACATGAGCACAACGGAACATAAGGCAGAGGCCCCGAAAACGGTCGGCTGCAAGGTCATTACTGTGTCAGACACTCGCACCGAGGAGACAGACAAGAGCGGCCAACTGATGAAGCAGCTGCTGGCGGAAGCGGGACACGAGTGCAGAAGCTATGAAATTGTCAAGGATGAAGCGGAAGCGATTGTGCAGGCGATCAAGCGCGGGGCAAAGACAGAGGGCGTGGAGGTCATTTTGCTGAATGGCGGGACCGGAATCGCCAAGCGGGATACGACGTTAGAGGCAGTCAAAGGTATATTGGTAAAAGAAATGCCGGGCTTCGGTGAAATTTTTCGCATGCTTAGCTTTACCGAGGATATCGGCTCCGCTGCTATTTTGAGCCGTGCGATTGCAGGCACCTATCAGGAGAAAGGCGTCTTTTCCGTGCCGGGTTCTACTGGTGCCGTGAGGTTGGCGATGACGCGCCTGATATTGCCGGAATTGGGCCATGTGGTAAGAGAGCTGCGAAAATAGAAGACAAAAACGTCAAGGGGGAGAAATCCAAGCTATGTTTGGCGGTCCGGCGACTCTTTTGTTATAATGAATTGTTAGATCAAACGAGGAGATTTGCCATGAACATTTTGCTTACCACCTTGAACGCCAAGTTTATCCATTCGTCATTGGCTTTGCGCTATTTGCGCAGCTATACCAAACCGTATTTTCCGCAAGTAGAGCTAGTTGAATATACAATTAACGATGTGACCCTAACGATTGCGGGCGATATCCACAAGCGCAAGCCGGATGTCGTGGCGTTCTCTTGTTACATCTGGAACATCCGGGAGACGCTCGACGTCATCGCGATCTTGAAAAAAATTATGCCGGACGTGCCGATCATTTTCGGTGGACCGGAAGTCACCTATGATGCCGATCATTGGCTGAAAAAGCAGGCAGACATCGACGCGATCGTGCTCGGTGAAGGGGAAGTAACGTTCCTGGAGGTTTGCCAGGAGCTGGCCCGCTGCAAGGAAAGTGGAGAAAAGCCGAACTGGGGCTCCATCCCTGGCCTGGCTTATCGGGAAGGCGAGCATGTCCGCTTTTCCGCACCGCGCGAGCAGATTGGCGACCTGAATACGATCCCATCACCGTTTGAAGAGGATTTGCCGGAGCTGAACAATCGTGTCGTTTATTTCGAGGCGTCACGCGGCTGTCCGTTCAAATGCCAATACTGCCTGTCCTCGATCGAGGATGGCGTGCGTTATTTCGACATTGATCGAGTAAAACGCGATTTGATGCGTTTGATCAAGCACGGGGTCAAAACGATTAAATTCGTGGATCGTACGTTCAATATCCACAAAAAATATGCGATGGAAATCTTCCAGTTTCTGATTGATAACCATAATGGGACCGTGTTCCAATTCGAGATTACGGCCGATATTTTGAAACCGGATATCGTTGATTTTCTCGCTGAGAATGCACCTCCTGGCGTGTTTCGTTTCGAAATTGGCGTACAGTCGACGAATGATGCGACAAACCGCCTCGTTCAGCGGATTCAAAAGTTTGACAAGCTGAGCTACACGGTAACGAAAATCAAAGAGTCCGGCAAAATTGACCAGCACTTGGACTTGATCGCAGGATTGCCGGAGGAAGACTACCAGTCGTTCCGCAAAACGTTCAACGACGTGTTTGCGCTGCGTCCTGAAGAACTCCAGCTTGGCTTTTTGAAAATGCTTCGCGGGACAGGCGTGCGGGCGCGCGCTGCCAATCATGGCTACATTTATATGGACGAGGCGCCGTACGAAATTTTAGGCAACAATGTGCTTTCGTTTGACGAAATGCAACGGATCAAGCGCGTGGAAGACATTTTGGAGAAGTATTGGAATGCCCACCGGATGGACCATGCCCTCGAATGGCTGGTGTCGCGCAGCTTTGAGACACCGTTCGACTTTTTCCAGGAGTTCGGTGACTTTTGGGAAGAGAAAGGCTGGAATCGACTGGGCCACCAATTGGAGGATTTGTTCGGTCGTATCCATTATTTCCTCGGAAATCGACAAACGAACGAATTCGCACATGTGGAAAGCCTGCTGAAATTCGACTATTTGCTGAATGCAAAACACCGTCCGCGCAAAATTTGGTGGAACGATCCAGTGGATAAGAAAGATTTGCAGACGGTTCATGAGCTTGTTGTGGAGCAGTCGGCTCGTCTGCGCGCCGATTTTGCCGAGCACGCGGCTCAAGAAAAGGAGTATGCCAAGCATACGATGATGGCTCGTGTCTCATTTGACATTGAGCGCTGGCTGCAGGATGGCGAGGTTATCGAGGGGGATTATGCCCTTGTCGTCTATTATCCGTATCTGCAAGAGAGCGACAACACGTTTGTTTGCGTCTCGCTTGTTGATCGCCATGCAGGGATGTCACGGTAGCTGTGAGAAACCTTTTGAACGAATAAACGTATTTCTACTAGCAACGCAATAACGAACGCCCGTTATTGTCCTGACATTAATCCATGTTATGGTGATGGATAAGGAGAAGGTAACACAATGGACTTTAGTCTTGATATGCTCTTGGGGATCATTCAACAATATGGCTATCTAGCCTTGTTTTTCATGCTCTGGCTGGGAATTGTCGGGTTGCCGATTCCAGATGAGCTGGTGGTGGCTGCCGGAGGATTCCTCGCATCGCGAGGGCTCCTCTACCCTCTCTATGCCTTCTTGGCGGGGTATTTCGGAGTCGCTTCCGGTCTGACGATCGGTTATCTGCTGGGCAGGTGGTTCGGGAAGCCAATCCTGCGCCGCCTTTCCCGAAAACCCAAGATGCATGCGTATATCGTAAAGTCTTCATCATTGATCGAGAAGTATGGCACCTTCTCCCTTTGCATAAGTTATTTGCTTCCTGTAGTCAGGCATGTGGTTCCCTATATTGTAGCGATGGGTGGGATGAGCTACCGCCGCTATGCGCTCTACTCCTATACGACCGGGTTAGTCTGGACAGCAGGCTTTTATTTTGTCGGTCATTTCTTTGGACGAAACATGGAAATGGTGGTTGCCTTGACCCGCAAATACGGGTTCATTGCGCTGGGGATCATCATTATCCTGATCGTGATCATTTTCATCATCCGCCGGATTTTCTTGGGCAAACAATCGTGCAAGATCGAGGGGGAATAACATGGGCAAAATAAAAACCCATGGCCGAAACCGCAACCTGGTGCTTGTGATCTGCTGGGCGATCCTGCTTTTCGGATTATTTACAGCACAACCCTCATACATATGGAGTGGCTTCCTTTTGCTGAATCTGTACGCTTTTTGGTTGACAGGGACGGATAAACGCTCGGCAAAGGCGGGCTCGTTCCGCATACCCGAACGCAGTCTGATGACAGTCAGTGCGCTGGGCGGCGCTCTTGGCATGCTGATCGGGATGAAAACCTATCGGCACAAGACGCAGCATGCAAAATTTCAGTACGGCGTACCAGCGTTTCTTATCGTGCAATTCGTGGTCGCGATCGCGGCTTACCGTTACTTAGGATGAAGGGGAGTGTCAGGATGGATCAAAGATTGCAGATGTTTCGCGAATTGACGGAGGCACCGGGGGCGCCTGGCCGAGAAGGGGCAGTTCGCCGAATTATGCGGGGCTATGTTGAGCCCTACGCCGACGAAATTCTTCATGACAATCTCGGCAGCCTGATTGCCAAGAAAACCGGTATAGCTGATGGACCGAAAATTGCGATCGCTGGACATTTGGACGAAGTCGCATTCATGGTGACCCAAATTACCGAGGACGGCTACATCAAATTCCAGCCGTTGGGTGGCTGGTGGGCGCATGTCGTTTTGGCACAACGCGTCCAGATTCAGACGAAGGATGGCTTTGTCGATGGGGTGATCGGCTCTGTGCCGCCTCATTTGATGACATTGGAAGCGCGTCGGAAAATGGTCGAGGTCAAAGACATGTTTATCGACGTAGGCGCGTTTAACAAGAAGGAAGCGGAAGAGTTTGGCATCCGGCCTGGGGACGCGATCATTCCTGTTTGCCCGTTTACCGTCATGAAAAATCCAAAGCTGCTAATGGCAAAGGCGTGGGATAACCGGATGGGCTGCGCAGTTGTCGTCGATGCACTCAAGCAACTGCAGACCGAACAACACCCGAATACCGTTTACGGAATCGCGACGGTTATGGAAGAGGTAGGGACGCGCGGTGCGGGCACAGCAGCTCGCTTAATCCAGCCGGATATCGCATTTGCAATCGATGTCGGCATCGCTGGCGACACCCCTGGGATCAACCGGAACCAAGCCAATACGAAAATGGGCGGAGGCCCTGAGCTGTGCCTATACGATGCGCGAATGATCGCCCATCAAGGGCTGTTGCAGCTGGTGATGGATACTGCAGTCGAAGAAGGCATCCCTTATCAGTTGACGACAATTCCAGGGGGTGGCACAGACGCTGGACCGATGCATACGACAGGCAACGGTGTGCCGTCTTTAGCGATTTCCGTACCGGCGCGCTACATTCACAGCCACGCCTCGATCATTCACTATGACGATTATGAAAATTTGGTGAAGCTCATCGTGGCAGTACTCAATCGTCTTGACCGCGAAACCGTGGAGAAGCTGAGAACATACGAATAAAGCAAAAGGAGCAGGTATGATGCCTGCTCCTTTAACGTTCTTGTTTCGTTTATACCGGAGAAGAGGTCTGCGGAATATGCGACGCTATCGTGCTGACCATTTGCTGACGCTGCGATGTGTCGCTGTTTTGCCACAGGACCTCGAACAATACACCGAGTCCAGGCAGCGTTTTTTCTTGGCCGGAGGAGATGGCGTCGCTGATCGTATCCTCTACAGCATTTGAATCCGAACCCTGCATTTTGTACATGATGGCTTGACGCAAATTCAACGAGTTGATGTTCATGCCTTCAGCTCCCTTCTTTCTTTAGGGTCGTTCACGCATGAGTAGTATTCGTTGGCACGGGTGGCTTCATACCTGCTATTATGAGGGATGGGAAGTATGTTATAATGCACCCAAGCTACTGGGAAAACAAGGAGTGGAAAGCATGTCGAAGCAATTTGCCGTCATCGGGATGGGACGCTTTGGTTCAAGCGTGGCCCGGACGTTATATGAGATGGATTATGAAGTAATGGGGATCGATGAGGATGAAGAGCGAATCAATGAAAACATCCAATACGTGACCCACGCGGTTGCGGCTGATTCCACTGACGAGATGGCGCTGAAGGAAATCGGTATCCGTAATTTTGACGTCGTGGTCGTCTCGATCGGTGCAGACATCCAGGCAAGCATCCTGACGGTCCTCATCTTGAAAGAGCTGGGTGTGAAAAAAATTGTGGCGAAGGCACAGAACGAGCGACATGGGCAAGTACTGTACAAAGTCGGCGCAGACCGGGTTGTCTTTCCGGAGCGCGACATGGGCGTGCGCGTTGCCCACAACCTGATCTCGGCAAACGTACTGGATTTCATTGAGTTGGCGGAAGATTACAGCGTGGCAGAAGTGGCCGCATCGCCCAGCATGCTCGGTAAAACGATTCGCCAGCTGGATGTACGTGCAAAATACGGGGTTAACATCATCGCGATCAAAAGCAACGATCGTTTCAATATCGCACCGCGTCCCGATCAGATGATTGAGCGTAACGATGTCCTTGTCGTCATCGGACATAATTTGGACCTAAAGGAATTCGAGGAGCAAGCATAAACAATGGAACAAGAGATGATCACGTCCATACATAATCCGCAAATCAAGCGGTTGCACCAATTGTTGAATCGAAAAGGCAGGGAGGCGTCCGGCACATTTTTGGTTGAGGGCGTTCACCTTGTAGAAGAGGCGCTTCAATCCGGGGCCGCGGTCAAAACGGTCATCTATGATATGGACCGGGGCATCGATCCTGCATGTGAAGCGTCACTGCGTGTCTATGACAGGCCGTTAAAGCGGATAGCCGTCACAGAACAAGTGCTGGCCAAGCTGTCGGAGACCAAATCTCCACAAGGCATCGTCGCCGAGGTAAGCCAGCATTCGGTTGACTGGCAGGCGTGGAAACAGAAATACGAGCAGGCAGGCTCCGCTTTTGTCGTTCTGATGCTCGACGAGCTGCAAGACCCGGGCAACCTGGGAACGATCATCCGCACGGCGGAAGCGGCTGGCATCGACGGGATTGTCGTCGGCGAAAACAGCGTGGATCTGTATAACGGGAAAGTTTTGCGTGCGACGATGGGGGCAATTTTCCGTCTGCCATTGTTCCGTCTGCCACTGCCAGCGGCTTGTGAGGAGCTCGGTGCGATGGGGACGCGGCTTTTGGTAACGTCCGTTCACGACGGCAGCGTCGCGTACGATGAGCCTGTCTACGACGGCCGCATCGCGATCGTCATCGGGAATGAAGGGAGAGGCGTCTCACCGGAAATCAGCCGACTCGCAACCACCCATGTCCACATTCCGCTGTATGGAGCTGCGGAATCGCTCAATGCGGCGGTTGCCTGCGGTATCATGTTGTATGAAGCGCGCCGCCAGCGGAAAGAATAAGAAGAAACCAAAAAGCGCAGAGCAGGCAATCAGCTGCTCTGCGCTTCGTTCATCTCCAGAGAAGCCGCTTTTTTTGCTTTATACTCTTCACGAGCGACAGACCATTGATCGCGCGCCATATTGATAATCCCGGACTCAATGGTGCGGTTTTTCATTTCGACCGTTTTGGAGAAATAGAGGATCGCTTTGTCATATTGTTCGATGCGGCGCATCAGTTCGCCGATCAAATAAAGCATGCGTGTTTCGGACATGTCTTTGTCCTTGTTAACAAAATCGGAGTGGGTAAACGATTTTTCGTACTCGCCCACGGATAGTTGGAGAAAGCGCTGTTCTTCCTCCGGTTTGTCCACAAAGCGATACAGCCATGCCAATCGTAAATACAGCCCCGCTTTGACGCAATAGGCTTCCTCTTTCAAAATCGCAGTGTAGATCGCCAGCTTGTAGGATGCGATCGCTTCTTCATAGCCGCGAATCCCGCCAAATTCCTTCGGCGTCCATTTGCTTGTGATGTTGTCTTGGATGCGCTTCTTGACGTGAGGCGGCAAGTAATTGCTGAATTGGTCGGTAAAGCTGTAGCCGCAAGATGGGCACACGGTAACGGTGTAGAGGATCGGATTGAGGCGCTGCTCTTTGTAATGGGTGCAAAAGTCGGAATCCCGCTTCAGCAATTGAAGCTGATTGCTGCGCACCCGTTGGGAAACGAACGTCGTTTCGCAAGCGTGGCATGTCCATTTTCGGTCAAAAAGTGCGTCGAGATTGATGGCCATCCTGGCCACCCCCTATGTATGTAGTAGTTTATGCCTGTTTTTTCTGATCATATTTGCATGAATAGCTGAATTGCGATATAATTTCTCACAAGTTAGTTATAGCATAAAGCATTGATGGAGACTAGTACATAGGAACTATGGCTTTTGCAGGGAGGAAGTGTCGTTGACTGGAAGCACTTCTATCGCTATACCTATGGAATTCCCTCCGGAGTAGGCTTCCGAAACCTGTAATTCAGGAAAGTAAGGAGTTTTCGGGTGATTCCGTTACCAATCAACTGAGTGAAACAACACGATTGTTTAACTAGGGTGGTACCGCGAGCAACGACTCGTCCCTTATTGGGGCGGGTCTTTTGTATTTTTAAGCAGAATGGAGAGATGGAAGTGCAAACCAGATTGAATGAAATGAGGCAAACGGCGCTTGAGCAGATCGCTCGTGCGACGGAAGGCACGCAGCTGCAAGAGCTGCGTGTCAAGTATCTGGGCAAAAAGGGTGATTTGACCGAAATTCTTCGCGGCATGGGTAGCTTGTCCGCTGAAGAGCGTCCTTTGGTTGGGCAAATCGTGAACCAAGTGCGTGAAGCGCTGGAAACGGCCTTTTCTGCCAAGCAAGAGGAGCTGGAACAAGCCGTATTGGCGCAAAAGCTGGCTTCCGAGCAAATTGACGTGACGCTGCCAGGACGTCCGGTGCCCGTGGGCACCATGCACCCGCTGTCCCGCGTGATCGAAGAAGCGGAAGATATTTTCATCGGATTGGGCTTCGAGGTGGCGGAAGGTCCGGAAGTGGAATTGGATCATTACAATTTCGAAATGCTGAACCTTCCGAAGGATCACCCGGCTCGCGACATGCAAGACTCGTTTTACATCACCGAGGAGATCTTGCTGAGAACCCAAACCTCGCCTGTACAGGCACGCACGATGCTGGAAAAGGAAGGCAAAACCCCGATCAAGATCATTTGCCCGGGTAAAGTGTACCGCCGCGATGATGACGACGCGACGCACTCCCACCAGTTCATGCAGATCGAAGGTCTTGTTGTCGGCAAAGGCATCCGCATGAGCGATCTGAAAGGAACGTTGCTCACATTTGCTCGCCAAATGTTTGGTGAAAAGCAGCAGATTCGTCTGCGTCCGAGCTTCTTCCCGTTCACGGAGCCAAGCGTGGAAGTAGATATTCAGTGCGTAATGTGCGGAGGCGAAGGCTGCCGCATGTGCAAACAAACAGGCTGGATCGAAATTTTGGGTGCGGGCATGGTTCATCCGAACGTGCTGCGCATGGGCGGCTATGACCCTGAGGAAGTGAGCGGATTCGCGTTCGGGATGGGCGTAGAGCGCATCGCACTTTTGAAATACGGCATTGACGATATTCGCCATTTCTATACGAACGACGTGCGTTTCTTGCGCCAGTTCAACCGGAGCTAGGGAGGAGAACAGAGGAATGAAAGTATCTTATAATTGGCTGGCCGATTATGTTGATTTGACGGGTGTGACCCCGGATCAATTGGCTGAACTGTTGACGAGAAGCGGAATTGAAGTAGAAGGAGTAGAATCGCGCAACGGCGGTGTGTCCAACGTCGTAGTCGGCTATGTGAAAGAGCGCAGCAAGCACCCGGATGCGGATCGTCTGAACGTTTGTATCGTAGATGCGGGACAGGGCGAGGATTTGCAGATCGTCTGTGGCGCACCAAATGTGGATAAAGGACAAAAAGTACCGGTAGCGCTGATCGGCGCGAAATTGCCAGGCGGTCTCGCAATCAAGCGTTCCAAGCTGCGCGGCGTCGAGTCTCAAGGCATGATCTGTTCGGCAAAAGAGCTGGGCATCAACGACAAGCTGCTCGCTAAAGACCAGCAGGAAGGCATTCTCGTGTTGCCAGCTGATGCGGAAATCGGCATGGATGCCGTTTCGTACCTTGGTCTGGACGATTACGTGCTGGAGCTCGGCTTGACGCCAAACCGTTCTGACTGCCTGAGCATGCTGGGGGTAGCGTATGAAGTAGCGGCGATTTTGGGCCGCGATGTCATGCTGCCGGATACGAATGTGAACGAAAACGGCGGAGCCAATCCGGTTAAAGTATCGATTGAAGCAGGAGATCATTGCTACCAATATGCTGGTCGCCATTTCACCAATGCGACGATCGCAACGTCTCCGCAATGGCTGAAAAACCGCCTGATGGCTACGGGCATCCGTCCGATTAACAACGTGGTCGACGTAACGAACTATGTGATGCTCGAATATGGCCAACCGCTGCATGCCTTCACGGCAAAAGAAGTAGCGAACAACGAGATCGTCGTGCGCCTCGCCCAAGCGGGAGAAAAATTGGTGACACTCGATGATCAAGAGCGCACGCTGGATGCGGAAACGCTGTTGATCGCGGATCGTGAAAAAGGTTTGGCTATCGCGGGCATCATGGGCGGTGCCAATTCCGAAATCACGCCGGAGACAACCGAAATCATTTTGGAATCCGCCTATTTCACACCGCGCTCCATCCGCCGCTCGGCCAAAATGCTGGGTATGCGTACGGAAGGCTGCGTTCGTTGGGAAAAAGGCGTGGATCAATCGCGCGTCCTGGCTGCAGGCAATCGAGCAGCACTCTTGATCCAGCAGCTTGCTGGCGCAACTGTGTCCGTAGGCATCGCCGATGTATGCGTGAACACGATTGAGCCAAAAGTGGTGAAGGTCACCTTGTCCAAGCTGAACACGCATTTGGGCATGAGCTTGACGGCAGAAGACGTTTCCGGCATTTTCACCCGTTTGCAATTCCCGTTTGAAGTAGCAGAAAACGTATGGACGGTTACCGTGCCAACGCGACGCGGCGACATTACGCTGCCAGAGGACTTGATCGAGGAAGTGGCACGTCTGTACGGCTATGACAACATCCCGACCTCGCTGATGGAAGGGCAAACGACGCAAGGACAGCTGTCGGTGTCCCAGCAAGTCCGCCGCTCCATCCGCCATCACCTGATGGCATCCGGCTTGTCGGAAGCCGTTTCGTACGCGTTGGTATCCCCTGCTCGCGTGGATGAGGTCGAAGGACTACATGCAGGAGCAGTGCCGATTCCACTCGCGATGCCGATGAGCGAAGAGCGCAGCGTACTGCGTACCAGCCTGATCCCGAGCTTGCTGGAAACGGCCGCATATAACAAAAACCGCCAAAACCATGATCTCGCTTTCTTTGAGCAAGGCAAGGTGTTCATCACAAGCGAAACCAAACTGACCAAGCTGCCGGAAGAACCCCTCTATGTAGCCGGTCTGGTGAGCGGCGAGTGGATTCCGCAAAACTGGTCTGGGGCTAAACAGCCGGTCGATTTTTACCTGTTGAAAGGTATCGTCGAGTCGTTGTTCGCTCACTTGGGTATCGCTGCTGTGGCGTACCAACAGACAGCCAGCCGAAAAGGCATGCATCCAGGACGTACGGCTGATGTGTCGGTGAACGGCGAGAACATTGGTTATGTAGGCCAAGTGCATCCAGCTTTGGAAAAAGCCTATGACCTGACAGCGACGTATGTATTCCAGTTCGACCTGGACAAATTGATCAATTTGGCTAGCGAGCTGAAGGATTACCGTACACTGCCGAAGTTCCCGGCGATCACCCGCGACCTCGCGCTTGTCGTCGATCGTTCGGTGCCAGCGGCGAGCCTGACCGAACTGATTCACCAACAGTCCGGCGATTTGCTCGAATCGGTGACGCTGTTTGACGTGTACACAGGCGAGCGGATCACGTCCGACAAGAAAAGCTTGGCGTTCTCCCTGGTGTACCGCCATGCAGAGCGTACGCTTCAGGATGAAGAGGTGCAGCAGTCGACGGCAAAAGTGATCGAAGTGCTGAAGGAACAACTCGGCGCAGAGCTGCGGATGTAGTTTGTAGTTCCAGCGCGTTTTTCACGAGGAAATTCTTGACGAGCGTACCCAATTTCGGTAGTTTTAAAGGAACACGGTTGTAGTCTTGTGTAGTTGGGAGGAAACCTGCGTGCAGGAAGCGGGGAAAAATCGCATAACGGTAGAGATTTACGGTCAGCAATATCGGCTGAGTGGCAGTGCCAATGTGAGCCATATGCGGATGGTTGCCGGTTATGTGGATGACAAAATGAATGAGATTGGCCAAGGGAATACTCGACTGGATACAGCGAAAATCGCCGTTTTGGCTGCAGTAAACATGGCTGACGAATACATGCGTCTGAAGCAAGAGTACGAACAGCTGCTGAAAATCCTCCAGGCAGACGGCAAAGGACAATCGAAATAACGAACCTGCGGCAACCCTTCTTCACAGTTGTTCATGTGAATGAAGGGTTGTTCTTTCACATATCAAAAAAAGAGAGCAAAAATCCCGTGCAACGGATAGGGAGCGGGAGGAACGGGAGGCGGTTTGGCGTGTCGACATGGACGAAAGAACAGCTGATAGCATCAGCGAAGCGGCTCACGCTACAGGAAAAGGATGCGCTGCTTGGGCAGCTGCTCCACGAACAGAAACAGGTCGTGATCGCGTTCTCCGGGGGCGTTGACAGCACCTTTTTGCTGGCGCGTGCGGTGCAGGAGCTTGGAGCACAAGCGATTGCGGTCACAGCTGCGTCTGAGACGTTTCCGACGCGGGAGTTCGAGGCGGCGAAGCGGTTGGCTGAAGCGCTCGGCGCTCGCTGGCATCAGACTGAGATTCGCGAGATGGAGAACCCTAACTTCGTGGCGAATCCAGTCAACCGCTGCTTTTACTGCAAAGACGGGCTGTATGAGCATTTGGGCGAGTTGGCAGTAAAGAACGATTGGGGGGCCACGATCTGCGACGGCGCCAATATGGACGATCTGGGCGATTACCGCCCCGGACGAATCGCAGCAGCACAGCGCGGAGTACGCAGCCTGCTGCAGGAAGCTGGCTTTTATAAGGAAGAGATTCGCACACTGTCTCGTGAGCTCGGATTGACTACGTGGAACAAGCCGTCGTTCGCCTGCCTGTCCTCGCGCATTCCGTACGGCTCCGCCATAACTCTGGAAAAAATCGATCAGATTGACCGAGCCGAGGGCTATTTGCTGAGTCTCGGATTTCACCAGGTGAGGGTACGCCATCATAACACGATCGCTCGCATCGAGGTCATGCCTGATGATATCCCGATGCTGTTGGCCAAACGTGCGGATATCGACCGGGTGCTGCGCGAGATCGGTTTCCAATATGTCACACTGGATTTGTTCGGCTATCAAACCGGCAGCATGAATGCGGTGCTTAGTGGAGCTGTGAAAACGAACAATGGCTAAGATGACGGACATTTTGGAGCAGGTGCGCAAGGGGCAGCTTGGCGTAGAAGAAGCGGAGCGGCTGATTAGAGGGCTGACAGCGGAAGTAGGGCCGCCTACAGCCAGGCAAATTCGCAAAGATGAACACGATCGAACAGATGGTGTCGATCGAACGAAAACGGTTGACCGAGAAACATTTGATTTCGCGACGCTTGATTACGGGCGCGAGCAGCGAACCGGCTTTCCCGAGGTGATTTATGCCGCCGGGAAAACAGCAGAGCAGCTTTGCGCCATCTTCCGCGCATTGCGCAGCGAGCAAAAGATTGTACTAGCGACCCGTGTATCACAGGAGCAAGCCGAGCTCTTGCTCGAGCGCGAAAGCGATGTAGTATACTATGCGGACGCGCGCGTTGCCATCTGGAGCAGACGCCCGCTTGAGCCGGAGCGAAGTGGCTATGTCGCAGTTGTGGCAGCGGGAACATCTGACTGGCAGGTGGCACAGGAAGCGGCGTGGACGGTCCGGTCCATGGGTAGCGAGGCGCGGGTGATCGTCGACGTTGGTGTGGCAGGCATCCATCGCCTTTTTGCTCGCCTGGAAGAAATCCGAGGAGCCGCCGCTATCGTTTGCGTGGCGGGGATGGAAGGTGCGCTTGCCAGCGTGCTGGCCGGGCTTGTCGACAAGCCGGTGATCGCAGTGCCGACGAGTGTCGGGTACGGCGCTAATTTCGGCGGCATGGCAGCTCTTCTGTCGATGCTGAACGCTTGTGCGACCGGCATTGCGGTCGTCAATATCGACAACGGATTCGGTGCAGGCTATATGGCTGGCATGATCCATAGACAAACCGATTTTTAGAAAACCTGGCTACGCCATGGTTTTGGCTTAAGCCACGGTTGCACTTGATAAGAATTTGATAAATTATTATCTGTAGAACAAAAAGTAAGCCAAAAGAATGGCTTGCTTTTTTTATTTACGATCGATATAATGACATAAAATAACTAATATTCACACAAAATAACATCAATGAACAGAAATGAACAGCGGAAAGGAAGACCGAACGTATGGATTCCACCACACAAAGCTTGCTCTTTCCAGCTGAACGGCAGAAGGGGATTTACCAGCACCTGCAAAAAAACAGCTCGGCCAAAGTGAACGAGCTGGCACAGCTGTTTAATGTCTCGGAAATGACGATCCGACGAGATTTGGAGGAGCTGGAGCGCAAGGAAATGGTGAAACGCACCCATGGAGGGGCGCTCATCATCGAGGAAACCGGCCGCGATTTGAACGTAGAGGAACGAAAGACCAAACAGCTGGAAGAAAAGCGGATCATCGCGGAAAAGGCGCGATCGTTCATTCAGGAGGGAGACATCCTCGCGCTGGATGCGAGCACAACAGTCGCCGAGCTGGCCAAGCTTCTGTACGATATCCCCAATCTGACCGTTGTGACCAACAGCCTTTTGGTGGCGAACGCTGTCCACCTATACCCGAATGTCACCTTAATCATGTGCGGCGGCATCATGCGCCAGGAAGCCACGTCCTTTGTCGGGCCGCTCGCCGAATCGTTCCTGCAAAACTTTCACTTCACCAAGACCTTCTTCTCAAGCAATGCCATCCATCCCGTCAACGGAATCACCGACACCAACATGTTCGAAATCAGCATGAAACGAGTGATGATTTCCCGCTCAAAAGAAGCGATCGCCTTGTTAGATTCAAGCAAATACAACAAAGTGGCTTTTTCCAACGTCTGCCCATTCGATCAGGTGAGCACCATCATCACAGATGGACGATTAAGCCAGGAGATCCGGGAACCGTTCTTAGACCGGGAGATCCCGATCATATTCACAGACTGATACATGAGCATGAAAAACTGATGCTCAGAAAATAAGCGAGTAAGGGGTGCAACATGTTATTACAAGAGATGCGAACGGATGTATTGCGGTATGCGCAACGAATGTACAAAGCGGGGCTGACAGTAGGCGTTTCCGGAAATGTAAGCGCTATCGACCGTGAAAGTAATACGATTGCCATTACGCCGAGCGGCATGGACTACGATGAGCTGACACCGGAAGACATCACGCTCATCGATCTGGAGGGACAGGTGGTGGATGGCACCCGCCGTCCATCTAGCGAAAAAATGCTGCACATCAAAATTTATCAGAGCAGGCCGGATGTGAATGCCGTCTTTCACACGCATTCCACGTACGCGACGGCGCTTGCCGCGATGGGCGAGCCGATCCCGGTCATCCTGGCGGAAGTAGCGGCCATTGCGGGCGGTCCGATTCCTGTAGCTCCTTATGCGCGGTTCGGGACGCCGGAATTCGGTGACGTCGCGGTAGCTGCGATGGGCGACAAGCCGGCGGCGCTTCTGCAAAACCATGGCGTGGTTTGTGCCGGTAAAGATTTGCAAAAAGCATTTTTGATCGCAGTCGACACGGAAGAGGCAGCCAAAATTTACATGTTCAGCCTCATGGCAGGGAAACGGGCGATTCGCCTCAACGATGAGGAGATCCCGGTTTTGCATGAGATTTACGCGACGAGGTACGGCCAAAATCCGCTGAAGCCATAGAGTTAGGGGAGAAGAAGCGTGGAACAATATCGTGCGTTTTCCACCGAGGAAGCGATCGCGTATGCGAAGGAGCTGCCGGATCGCTTCCCTTCGTCAGCTAGCTTGCATGCCGAGGAGATCGGTGACGGCAATTTGAATTACGTGTTTCGCATTAAAGATAGTGAGAGCGGCAAAAGCGTTATTTTCAAGCAGGCGCTGCCTTATGTCCGCGTCGTAGGAGGAGATTGGCCGCTGTCGCTCGATCGGGCCCGCATCGAGGCGCTGGCGCTCAAGCTGGCTGCAGATGCGTGTCCCGGGCTTGTTCCGGAGGTTTACAGCTTCAATCAGGAGCAGGCGCTGATCGTCATGGAAGATTTGCACGATCACCTCATATTGCGCAAAGGCTTGATCGCGGGCAAGCGTTACGGGAATCTGTCCCGCGACATCGGCATTTACATGGCGCGCACACTGTTTTACTCCTCCGATCTTTATATGAATCCGGTTGAGAAAAAAGCGCGTCAGATTCAATTCCACAATCCTGAGCTTTGCAAGATTACAGAAGATTTGGTCTTCACCGATCCGTACTGGGATGCACCGTCCAACAATATTCCGGGTGAAATTCGCGACTTTGTCGAACCTTTTTTGTGGCAGGATGAAGCGCTCAAGCGGGAAGTGGCCATTCTCAAGCACGCATTTGTCACAAAAGCACAGACGCTGGTGCATGGCGACCTGCATACGGGCAGCGTGATGGTGACTGATTTGGGGACGAAGGTGATCGATCCCGAATTCGCGTACTATGGTCCGATTGGCTTTGATGTCGGGGCGATGCTGGCGAATCTGCTGCTCAGCTACTGCGCACAGCCAGGCCATCGGGTGGATTCGCAGCAGACAGTGGAGTACCGCAGCTACTTGCTGCAGACGATCGAGGAAATGTGGCTGTATTTCGAGGCGGAATTCCGCCGCTTGTACGAGACGGAAACGACAGAGCCGATGGCCAAAACGGCAGGATTTTATGACTGGTATATCCAACAAATTTTGCAGGATGCGATCGGTTTTGCTGGCTGCAAAATGATCCGACGCATTGTCGGGCTGGCACATGTGGCGGACATCGATACGATCGCGAATACCGAGATGAGGGTAGCCGCACAAAAACAGGCGCTCGCGATCGGCGCGGCGTTGATTAAAGGGCGCCAGCAGGCAACAGGCATTGATGCGATACTTGCAATCATCGATACAGCGAGATGAAGGAAGGGGATTTATAAGTGACGTATTTACAATCGGTAAAATGGGAAGAAGATGCATTGGTGCTATTGGATCAGCGCTTGCTTCCAACCAAACAGGAATATGTCAGACTAGAGACAGCGGAAGCGGCGTGGCATGCGATCAAAGATTTGACGGTTCGCGGTGCGCCGGCGATCGGCATGGCTGCGGCATACGGTCTGTACTTGGGGATTCGCCACTCTGCGCAAGAAACATTCGATGGGTTTTGGGCTGAAATGCGCGAACAATCCGATTATTTGAACGCATCCCGACCGACAGCGGTGAACTTGGGGTGGGCACTGCGCCGCATGGAGCAGAAGGCGCAGGAAGAAAAGCATCTGCCGATCTCAGAGCTGAAAGCGGTTTTATTGGACGAGGCCAAGCGCATCCAAGACTCTGACGAGGCGGCTTGCAGGGCAATCGGCGAATATGGTGCAGAGCTTTTGCAGGATGGGATGGGCATCCTCACACACTGCAATGCGGGTGGACTCGCTACAGGCCGCTATGGCACTGCGCTATCGCCGATTTACATCGCGGCTGAAAAAGGGGTTCATGTGAAGGTGTATGCTGATGAGACGCGTCCGGTTTTGCAGGGCGCAAGGCTGACGGCCTACGAGCTGCAGGAAGCAGGCATCGATGTGACGCTCATATGCGATAACATGGCGGCGATGGTCATGAAAAACGGCTGGGTCGACGGTGTGATCGTCGGGGCTGACCGGATCGCGGCCAATGGGGATACCGCGAACAAAATCGGCACATACGGCGTAGCACTTTTGGCGAAAGCGCACAACATCCCATTCTATGTGGCAGCCCCGCTATCCACCATCGACATCATGACACCGGACGGCAGCGCCATCCCAATCGAAGAGCGCGATGAGTCGGAAATCACGATCGGCTTTGGCACCCGTACCGCTCCGGAAGGGGTCAAGGTTTACAATCCGGCGTTCGATGTGACACCGCATGAATACATCACTGGTATCATCACGGAAAAAGGCATCATTCGGGCTCCTTTTGCCGAATCCATTCACAATCTTATGAATAATGAGTAGACGCACCGCGGTTTCAATGAGTCCAAAATATAGAGGGGGTTTCAACAAATGAAAAAAGTCCTTTTGACCGTACTGTCGGCAGCATTTGTGCTGACGGCATGCGGCGGTAACTCACAGACAGCCAACAGCGGTGCTCCTGCGGAAAAAATCAGCGGCGTGCCGGACGGGGTGCAGGGAGGCAAGAAAGTGGCGGTCATCCGCAACCTGCCTTCCGATGACCATACCAAGCAGTTTTTGGATGGTGCGCGAAGCGAAGGGGAGTCGTTCGGCTTCAAGGTCGACACGTTCATCGCGGACAACGACGACGCCAAGTTCCAAGAGCTGGTCGCCCAAGCGATCCAGAAAGATTACGACGGACTGATCATTTCCCACGGAAAAAAAGATTACTCCTATGACATGCTGAAGCCGGCAATCGATAAAAAGATGAAGGTTGTCACATTCGATACGGTCATCGAAAAGGATGGCAAAAACTTACCGGAGATCACAACGACGGCGCAGGACGACCACAAGCTGGCAGAGCTGTCGCTAAATGAAGTCGCCGCTCTGTCCAAGGACGGGCAGCCGGTCCGTGTGATCAAGCTGTGGTTCGGCCCAGGGGTGCCGCCGCTCGACCGCCGTCAGGAAATTTATGCTGATTTCGAGAAAAACAACAAAATCAAGACGCTTGAAGTCATTGGGCCAACGAATATGCAAGACATCCAAGGGGACATTGCGGCAAAAGTAAGCGCGATTTTGGCCAAGTATCCTGCCGGAACAGTCGATGCGATCTGGGGCTCATGGGATGAAATGTCCAAAGGGGCATTCAAGGCGCTTAAGGACAACAATCGGACTGACATCAAGCTTGTCTCCATCGACGTCTCTAACCAAGATATTAATCTGATGCGAGAAGACGGAAGCGTCTGGATTTCCACAGCGGCCGTCGATCCGAAACTGATCGGTCTCGTCGACATGCGTCTACTAGCGAAAAAATTAGCAGGTGAAGAGACACCTGCCACCTTTGACCTGGAAGCGCGACTGATCAAAAAAGACCAATTGAAACCAGAAACGAACATGACGACGCTGAAAGATGTGATCGAGGGCTGGGGTACATCCGATGTCTTCAATGAATCATGGATGCAAACGCTGCGGACCAATTTTGCGAAGAAATAAAATCGGCCGGGTAGAGGAACCGGAGCGGCTGCGCTTTACCGCCCGGTTTTCCTCGCTTTATTTTTGGGTGCAGATGGGGTGAAAAGGCATGGCGCAACAAGAGCGAACGACGTTAGATATGAAGGGAATCTCAATTGAATTTCCAGGGGTAAAGGCACTGTCCGATGTGGATTTTCAGGTCGAGTCTGGACGGATTCATGCGCTGATCGGCGCCAATGGAGCTGGTAAATCCACCTTGATGAAGGTGCTCTCGGGGGCCTATTCCCATTACACCGGTTCCATTCATCTGAATGGAAATCAGGTGACGATTCGTACGCCGCGCGACGCGAAGGAATTGGGAATCGATATCGTGTACCAGGAAGTCGATACGGCGCTGATCCCGTATCTCGACGTGGCGGAAAACATCATGCTCGACGTGATGGTGAACCGGATGAAGGGCAAGGTGTTCATCAATTGGAAGCACATTCACGATTCGGCTCGGAAGGTTCTGGAGCGTCTCGGCATCCAGCTGGATACACGCAAGCGCGTCCAGGACTTGACGCTGGCACAAAAGCAAATGGTGCTCATCGCGCGCGCCATCGCGGAGGAGCGCCGTTTTCTGATCTTGGATGAGCCGACTGCACCGCTCAGCCATAAAGAGACGGATGAGCTGTTCCGCGTCGTGCGCGAGCTCGCCAACCACCAAAATGTCGGCATCATCTTCATTTCCCATCGCCTGCCGGAGCTGTTCGAAATTTGCGAGGAGATCACCATCATGCGCGATGGTCAGGTGGTCACGCGCAACCCGATCGCGGAGCTGACCACAAAGCAGGTAGTGGAGTGGATGCTGGGCCGAAAAATGGACGAGACCTATGTGAAAAAGCAAACGGCTATCGGCGAACCGCTGCTAACAGTCAGTCATCTGTACGACCGCAAAGGCATGGTGCGCAACGTCAGCCTGCATGTGCGGGCCGGTGAGATCGTTGGCATTGCTGGACTCGTCGGAGCAGGCAAAACCGAGCTGTGCAAAACCATTTTCGGCGCGCATGCTGCGCAGTCGGGCGAGATCAAGCTCAAAGAGAAGAAGCTGCAAAACAAAACGCCGCACGCTGCGGTGAAGCAAGGGCTAGCACTCGTACCGGAAGAGCGGCGCAAGGAAGGCGTGCTGGTCGATGAGTCGGTCGTGAGCAACCTGTCTGCAGCGAGCCTCGGCGCATTCAGCAGTGCATTCGGTTTTGTAAAGCCGCGCGAGGAGCGAGCCGCTGCGCTAAAAATGATCGGTGACCTCGGAATCAAGACGCCGCACGAAAATCAAAAGGTAGCGCTCTTGTCGGGGGGAAACCAGCAAAAGGTTGCGGTCGGCAAATGGCTTTTGGCCGATGCGGATGTATACATGTTCGATGAACCGACAAAAGGCGTTGATGTCGGGGCGAAGCGCGATATTTTCAATCTGATCGCAAAGCTTGCGGAAATAGGCAAAGGCAGCATTTATGCAACTAGCGAGCTGTCGGAGATTTTGGCCATCACCGATCGGATTTATGTGATGTATGACGGCGCCGTCGTGAAGGAGCTTCTCACCTCCGAAACAACCGAGGAAGAAATTCTGTATTACTCTACAGGAGGGAATTGAAGATGCTTGCAAAAACAGAGCCTGCAAAAGGTCGCGAAAAGGTATGGCATGCATCGCTGCTTGCGTTCACCAACAAGTGGGGAACGGTGATGGCGATTCTGCTCTTGGTCATCTTTTTCACGGCCATGATGCCGCAATTTATTGAGTCATCCAATATTTTAACGATCCTGCGCAGCATCTCGATCGTGACGGTCATCGCCATTGGCCTGACGGTCTCCTTGACAGTAAACGGGTTTGACTTGTCCGTAGGGTCGGCGGCGACGTTTTCCAACTCGCTTGTCGTGTCCATGTACGTCTGGTACAGTATGTCCACCTTCGCTTCCATTGCGGTTGCACTTTCCGTAACGCTCGTCGTAGCGGCGGTCAACGCGTTTCTAATCGTCAAGGTGAAGATTCCAGACATGTTGGCGACGCTCTCCACTATGTTTATTTTCGAAGGCGTGGCGATGACGTATACGGGCGGCGGATCGATTTCCGAAGGGATGCCGCGGCTCGATGGGACGCCGACAGAAGGAAAGCTCACAGAAGTTTTCAAGCTGCTCGGACAAGCGCCTTACATCATTATCATCATGCTGGTCGTCGTCGTGCTCGCGCATATTTTCCTCAACTACACGAAGCACGGTCGCTATATGTATATCGTCGGCGGCAACCAGGAGGCAGCCCGACTCTCCGGGATTCCGGTTGACCGCTACCGGGCGATTGCGTATTTTCTGTCTACGTTTCTGGTTGCCCTCGGCGGCGTGATCCTTGCCTCGCGAATCGGTTCCGCCCAAATTAATGCGGGAGCTGGGTACTTGATGCCAGCCGTTGCGGCTGCGTTCATCGGCTTCTCTTTCGGTGGATTGGGCCGGCCCAATGCAATCGGAACATTTGTCGGCGCCGTTCTCGTCGGGGTGCTGGAAAACGGTCTGGTCATGATGTCGGTGCCGTATTACTCGCTCAATATCGTCAAGGGTGCGGTATTGGCTCTCGCCTTGGCGTCGACGTATTACCGCAAAAATTAATCAAGAAAAAGAAAAAAACGGCCAAATGAAGGCCGTTTTTTCTCTTCGTATGGGCTAGGTGTTTTGGCGGTTGCCCGCATCACCGTTGCGCAAGTCCATATGGTTTTTGATCGGGATGAACAAGTCAACGATTCCGATCACCAGCGAAGCGAGGAGTGCGCCTAACACCGTCACATGGAAGCCGGAAACGATGAACTGGGTAACATAGATCACGATGGCGCTGACGATAAAGCCAACGATTCCACGGCTGAAAGGAGAAACCCGATCGCCGAACATCGCCTCGATGACCCAGCCGATCGCAGCGATGACGATTGCTGCAAACAGCGCTGTCCAGAAGCTGCTAACTGTAAAACCAGGGACGAGAAAGCCAACGATCATTAACACGATGGCTGCAACGATGAAACGGATGACGTGACGCAGGATGGTCATCTTGTTTCCTCCTCAACTAAATCTTTAAGAGTTTCGATTTCATTTTGTGTAAAACGCCGAGCTGTTATACGGGCTAATATTTGGATTGGGCTTGCTGTTACGTGCTATAATGGGGGGACGAAGGCTAAAGGAGGCAAGTGGAGTGGAGCAACGGGTTTTTAAAACCTTGGAATATTATAAAGTGATCGCCATGCTTGAAGAAAAGGCGACATCAACATTAGGCAAGGAAAAGGCGAAACAACTCATTCCCTTTGCAACCATAGATGAAGTCAAAACAGCACAGGCAGCTACGGTGGAAGGAGCGACGGTGCTCCGGTTGAAGGGCAGCATACCGCTCGGCGGCATCCGTGATATCCGCAGTCCGCTCGAGCGCGCCCGTCTCGGCTCCATGCTCGCGCCGATGGAGCTATTGGACATTGCGAGCACGATTTTTTCCGGCAGACGGCTGAAAACTTTTTTGCTTGATCTTTGCGATGAAGAACCATTGCCGATCATCCAGATGACTGCAGAACGTATCGAAGGGCTACGCGAGCTCGAGCAAGTCATCAAAAGCTGCATTGATGAAAATGGCGAGGTGATGGACAGCGCAAGCGTGGAATTGCGTCAGCTGCGTCAGGAAATCCGTTCGCTTGAAGCACGTATCCGCGAAAAGCTGGATCAGCTGACTCGTTCGGCCAGCTATCAGAAGATGCTGATGGAAAACATCGTGACGATCCGTGGCGATCGGTTTGTTATCCCAGTGAAGCAGGAATACCGCAACGTATTTGGCGGAATCGTGCACGACCAGTCCGCATCGGGCGCAACGCTCTTCATCGAGCCGGAAGTGACGATGCAGATGAACAATAAGCTCCGGGAAGTGCGTCTCAAGGAAGAGCGGGAGATCGAGCGCATTCTATATGAACTAACGGTCAAAACAGGCGAGCACATCGAAGAATTGAAAGAAAACACCGATGCGCTTGCAGAACTCGATTTTATTTTTGCCAAAGCGCAGCTTGCTCACTCAATGAAAGCAACTGCCCCTGCACTGAACGATCATGGCTACATCCGCCTGAAAAAAGCACGGCATCCACTGATTTCAAAAGACGTGGTGGTGCCCATCGATATCGAGCTGGGCAATGAGTACAAAGCGATTATCGTCACTGGTCCCAATACGGGCGGGAAAACCGTTTCGATCAAGACGACAGGCTTGTTCGCCTTGATGGTAATGGCCGGTTTACAGATTCCGGTCGAAGAGGGCAGCGAGATGAGCATGTTCTCCTCCGTCTTTGCCGACATCGGCGACGAGCAATCGATTGAGCAAAGTTTGTCCACGTTTTCTAGTCACTTGACCAACATCATCGGGATTCTCCAAAGGATGGATGAGCGAAGTCTCGTGCTGTTTGATGAGCTGGGCGCAGGAACCGATCCAACCGAAGGGGCGGCGCTCGCGATGGCGATCATCGACCATGTGCTGCAAAAAGGCGCAAGCCTGATTGCGACTACGCACTACAGCGAGCTAAAAGCGTATGCCTACGATCGTCCTGACGTCATCAACGCGAGTGTGGAATTTGATGTACAGACGCTGCGTCCGACCTACCGGCTGCTGATCGGTGTACCGGGCCGTTCCAACGCATTTGCCATCGCGCGACGCCTCGGTTTGTCGCAAGAGATCATCGACATCGCACGAGGCTCCATTAGCGAGGAAGAGAACCAGGTCGAGACGATGATCGCCTCGCTGGAACGCAACAAAAAATCGGCTGAACATGAACGACAAACCGCCGAAAAGCTGCGCCGCGATGTCGAGGATATGCGCAAGCAGCTGGAAGCGGAACGAAACGCCTTTGCTGAGGAGAAAAACCGTCTCTTAGAGCAGGCGGAGGAAGAAGCGCGCATCGCTGTACAGCTGGCCCGCGAGGAAGCGGATCAGGTGATTCGCGAGCTACGGAAAATGCGTAAAGAAGGCGTGGAGGTCAAGGAGCATCTGCTGATCGACGCCAAGCAGCGTTTGAACAACGCCGTTTTGGAGCTGGAAAAAGAAAAGGTGAAGAAGCCGAAGGCCGTTCGCGCCACGCTGGTGAAGGTGGGCGATGAAGTGCTGGTGACGAGCTTCGGGCAAAAAGGCGTTGTGTTGGAAAAAGTGACGGATAAGGAATTCCTCGTGCAGATCGGTATTATGAAAATGAAGGTTAAGAGCGATGACATGCAGGTCATCAAGCCGTCAAAGCAGGAGCAGCCCCACGCGCAATACACAGCCGTCAAAGCGTCGCGTGACCGCGTGAAGATGGAGCTTGATCTGCGCGGCTACAATGTCGAGGATGGCATCCGGGAAATCGATCAATATCTCGACGAGGTGCTGCTTGCAGGCCTTCATTCCGTATCGATCATCCACGGTCACGGCACCGGCGTTTTGCGCAAAGGGGTTCACGACTACCTGCGCAACCACCGCCATGTCAAATCGTTCCGCTTGGGCGGCCAAGGCGAGGGCGGGGTCGGCGCAACCATTGTTGAAGTCAAATAAGGGGGCGAAACGCCACTATAAGGAGAGGATACAATGGCTGGATTACTGCACAATCCTTATTTCGCCACTGTCGCCTATTTTGCCCTGACCGGTTTGGCCATGATCCTGTTTCTGAGCATTTTCGAAATGGTCACCAAGTACCGCGTGTGGAACGAATTGAAACGGGGAAATTTGGCGGTCGCGATGGCCACCGGCGGGAAAATTTTTGGCGTGGCCAACATTTTTCGCTTTTCGATACAGCATAATGACAGTATGGGACAGGCGTTGGCCTGGGGCTCGTTTGGCTTTGTGCTCTTGCTGTTCAGTTATTTTGTGTTTGAATTTTTGACACCGAGCATCCATGTCGATGGGGAGATCGAGCGCGACAACCGGGCGATCGGCTTTATTGCGATGATCTTTTCCATCGGGTTTTCTTATATAATCGGGGCCGCATTGTCAAGATGACGATGTTATCCAGGTAACTGCGTTATGCAGTTATCCTGATAAAGGGAGGCTGCATATGGGAGCAGAACAAATTCCGGTGAAGGTGAAACACGCCGGTACAACGGAGGAAATCCTTGTTCGGCGCGGAGAGAATTTGCTGATGGCCATGGTCGATGCGGGCTTACCGGTGGCGTACCATTGCACGACTGGCAAATGCACGACCTGTCGCCTACGGATGGAGATACCTGCGGGATCCGCTGCACTGCCATGCGACACGGAGCGTTACCGCCTGGGCGAGCAGGCAATTGCCCAAGGCATTCGGCTTGCGTGCCGTGTGTTCGTGGAAGGGCCGATGCAGGTCGATTTGGAGCTGTCTTATTGATGCTTTTCCCACAACGAAGTATAATGAGGACTTGCAAGAGGAAAGCGAAAGCTAGAATAGCGAGGTGAACTCACCTTGGAAGTGCTATACAAGGTGCTCATCGTATTCTGCCTGCTGTTTATCGCATCAGGCGTTGTGTATTACCTGTATTATCTCCCGAAGGTTCCCAATGTGCCGGTACCAAGCGGCGCATTTGGCTCACTTCTTATGCAATTATTACCATGAGCGTCAGACGCTCACGAGTGAAAGAGGAGATTTGAACATGACCAGTTCTGTCCGTGTCGCGGTTGTGGGGCTTGGTTTCGTCGGGCTGCCGCTCGCTTTGACATATGCGATGAAAGGAGCAAGCGTCATTGGGCTGGATGTGCTGCCGCACGTGGTCGATGAGATCAACAGCGGTCATTCGCACCATTTGGAGCATTACCAAGGCAAAACGCTTGCAGATATCTTAAAGGAGCAGCTGGCTGCTGGACGTTTCCGCGCCACCACCTCCTATGAAGATGCAGCGCAAGCGGTTTCGAATTATATTGTTACCGCAGGCTTGCCGGTTCACAACGGTGATCCCGATCTCAGCCAATTGAAAAGCGCTGCGCAAACATTAGGTGCTGTCCTGAAAAAAGGCGATACCGTGATGATTCGCAGTACTGTCGTGCCGGGTACAACTCAGGAAGTGATCCAACCGATCCTCGAAGAGGTGACCGGACTTGTCGCAGGCGTGGATTTCTATTTGACCTATTGCTCCGAGCGCATCGCTGAAGGGCGTGCCTTCGAAGAGTTCATGCATATGCCGCTCGTCTTGGGCGGGATCAACGAAGCGAGCGTGGAAAAAGGAAAAGAGTTGCTTTCCTTTATCAACGACACCGAAATCACCGTTTCCGACATTCGTGTAATTGAAACAGCCAAAGTCATCGAGAATATTCAGAGGGATGTCAATATTGCTATGGTGCAAGAGTTTGCCCGCTTTTCCGAAGCCTTTGGCATCGATACCTTTGAATTGATCAAAGTGGCTAATACGCATACGCGCGTCAACCTGTTGACTCCGGGACCAGGCGTAGGCGGCTTCTGCTTGCCGAATGCGCTGCATTACCTTATGCCTAAGGCAAAAGAGCTTGGCGTGGCTTTGCCGCTTTTGGCAACGGCACGTAAGACGAATGACGCTGTGCCAGCAACGCTGGTCGGTATCCTGGAAAAGGCGCTCGTCGAGTCGGGCAAGACTTTGGCCAACAGCCGTGTCGCCGTGCTGGGGATCGCGATGAAAGACTTCTCCAACGATGACCGCGTGAGCCCGGTTCACGACATCATCGACAGCCTAAAAGCGCAGCATGCCGATGTCGTGTCCTACGATCCGGCCGTCCCAACTGTCCGTGAGCACAAGGTAGCGACGCTCGAGGAAGCGGTTCGTGGCGCTGACGCTGTCATTTTGGCCGCAATCCAAAAAGAGTTCGCCGATCTGGATTGGGCGCATGTTGTCAGCCTGATGGGCAAATCGCCGATCCTGTTCGATTTGAAAAACCACATTCCGCGCGAGCTGGATGCGACGGTAAACGTACTGCGCATTTGAGTATATGATCAAAGAAAAAAACCTTGCCGCGGCAAGGTTTTTTTCTTTTTCTTCTCGTTACCAAAACTTCGCGACACCAGCGAGGTTCAGCATCGCGCGCATTACTTTGTACATTTCATGCTGATCTTGGCACACGACAGATACCTCGGTTGTACCGAGCTTGTATTCCGAGCCTGGGATCAGTGCGGCCATCTCGGCTTGTCCGGCATGGGAGAATTCGATTTTCAGCTCCAGCGGCGTTTCGGTTGTGAGCGGTTGAATCTCTTTGATGCGAGCGAGCGCCTCGATGGTTTTTGATTTGATTTCCGCTTGGGCGGCAGACAATGGCAAACAGATGGCTGCTGTGCGGGAAGCGGCGGTTTTGACGATCGCGGTGCTGATGCCAGGAATCAAGCTTTTCGCTTCTTCCGCAATTTGGTCATCACCAGAAACCATGACGACAGGAACGCCCAGCAGGCCAGCATAAATTGCGTTAAAACCGAACTCGCCAACGACTTGTCCGTTCACATACAGGTTTTTGATGACGCCAGACATTGTGTGGCTGAGGACGCCAGGAGCGCCGTGGCGGGAATGGTAGCCCAGGAAGATGGCGGCGTCATAGGAGCTGTCCAGTCCATGCATCATGGAGTAATCGCGGCTCGTTCCAGAGAGCAGCTTGGCTTGTGGGTGCAGGTTTTCGATCAGGACGTTGCGCATGTTGTCATGGCTGTCAGCCACAAGAATGTCGGTTACGCCCGCTTCCAGTGCGCCTTCAATCGCAGCGTTAGCATCTGCGGTCATGAATTGACGGCCGCGATCGTAGTTGATGCCTTGATCGGGATCACAATATGTAACATCGATAATGCCTGAAATCCCTTCCATGTCGATCGAGATAAAGAGTTTCATGCTATGACACAACCTTTCAAAAATATTTCGAATTAATCTTCTCTTATCTCGACGGTTTGTGCAAGTAAATCGTTTGCTTTTTTTGCCAGTGGAGACAGACAAATAAAAAAACAGAGGTACCGGTGACAGGTACTTCTGTTTTTATCGTGCAGCATCGGCCAACAATTTACGGTACAGCTCCAGCGTCTGCCGAGCCATCTGGCCGATTGTGAACGTTTCCTCCACCTTGGCTAGAGCTGCGTCCGCGAACCGTGCGCGCAATGCTGGGTCAGCTGCCAGCCTTTCCATCGCCCGCACCAGCTCTGTAACGGAGTTAGGGGGGATCAGCAAGCCGTTTTGATCCTGGAATACGAGTTCTTTCACGCCGCCTACGCTTGTGGCAATCACAGGCACTTCCGCTGCCATCGCTTCGATGATGGTGTAGCCCATGCCTTCATACAAGGAAGAGTGCACGAACGTATCGAATGCGTGCAAGACAACAGGAATGTCCTGACGGAAGCCGGGAAAACGCACGTACTCAGTCAAATTCAGCTTCGCAGTCAAATCCTCCAGCCGCGTCCGTTCCGGTCCATCGCCGACAAGCACAAGCCGATAAGGGATCGCTCCTTTTTCAGCGGCGATCAACTGCGCAAATGCTTCCAGGATCAAATGCAAGCCTTTCACCGGCACAAACCGCGCCATCGTACCGAAAATGAAAGCGTCCTGCGGTAAGTTCCATTCCTGAAGCAAACGCTTGCGATCGGATTCCTTCAGCTGTGTTTGGCGAAACGGGGAGAGATCGATCCCGTTGAAAATCAGGCTGATTGCATCAGGTGCGACGCGATCTTGACGCAGCAGCTCGCCGATGGCTCCGCTGATCGCGATGTAATGCTTATTGTAATGACGGGTGAGCCGTTCCATCCACGATACGGCAAAATAGGCAAGCTTGCTGTGATAATCGTAGCGAAGGTTGCTATGTACGGTCGTGACGAGGACGGGAACCGAATGCTTGACGGCCAGCCGGGTAAAAAAGTTGGCTTTGATCCCGTGCGTATGGATGATATCCGGTTGATATGTATGGACCGCTTCCTTGATGCCTTGCAAAAGGCGCAAGTCAAAACGGCCGAATTGATGTAAAGGAATGACCTCGATATTGGCCTCCCGCAGCCGGGAAGCGAACACGGAATCATAGAAGCAGACAACAGCAACCTGCGCCTCTTCTTCCGGAAAGGCTTGAATCAGGTTGAGTATATGCTGTTCAGCGCCACCAAACTCTCCTCCCCCGATGACGTGGAGGATACGTAATTTGCTATTCATCGAATCCACCCGAACCTTTCCAAACAGACCATTTCCAATATAGCAGATGGTGATTACATTCGCAATAACACGCAAGATATGGTATGGTTATCAGTGAAATTTTTGCACAGGGAAGGTTAGTCCAATGACAAAGAAACGGTTGCTGATGGTTTGCTATGGGTTCCCGCCGATCGGCGGCGGAGGAGTTCCGCGCCCGTTGAAGATGGCGAAGTATTTGGGCGATTTTGGCTGGGATGTGACGGTTTTGACCGTGGAGCCCGGCTACCATGCAACGCTTGATCATAGTCTTTTGCAGGAGGTTCCGCCTTCTGTGCAGATTGTACGTGCCAAGGAATGGAAGGTTTTCGCCAGAGGAGGGGCAGCCGCGCCAACGCCAGCTGCGCAGTCTCAAGGAGCGAATCCTGCTCCTTCCGCAAAGGTACGCTTGAAAAAAACGATCATTGCTTTTTTGAAAAAAGTGAGGCCTTACTTAATGATACCAGACGATCAAATCCTTTGGTATCCACAGGCAGTAAAAACAGGGCAGGAATTGATGAAGCGGGAGAAATTCGACGCGATTTTTTCCACCTCCGGTCCAGCGACCAACCATCTGGTGGCCAAAAAGCTTGCAGATGAGTTCGGCTGCAAATGGATCGCGGACTTCCGTGACCCATGGACGCAGAACATGCATCAGACAGGCATCGAGTGGCGGGAAGCGCTGGAGGAGCGGCTGGAGCGCGGCGTCATGGCGAGAGCCGATGTTGTCACAACGGTAACGGCGACGTTCGTAGAGATGTTCCGCGAGAAGTACGGAGACACGATCAAGGCGATGAAGCTGATTTACAACGGCTTCGACCGCGCCGATTTCGCCGACTTGCAGCCGCAATTCGAGGTGCCGGACCGATTCCACGCTGTCTATGCGGGCATTCTGTACCAAAAGCGCAATCCGCGCTTGCTGCTCGAAGCTGTGCGCGAATTGATCGATGAGGGGCGTGTGGAACAGTCTGACATCCTGTTCAGCTTTGCAGGTGTGTTCGATTATCCAGGCTACACGGAAAACCGGGATTGTGTCGAAAGGCTGCAGCTCGGTGAACAGGTGCGCTTGCTGGGCAATTTGCCGCACAAACAGGCGCTTGGGCTGATGAAGGGCGGAGATGCCCTTTTGCTGGTCGGAGACGTATCGGCAGATGCCGGGGCTTACATCCCAGGCAAGCTCTATGAATACATGGGAATCGGCAAGCCGATATTGGCGCTGAACATGGCGGGAGAGGCGACTGAGATCATCCAGCAGTTCCAGCTGGGGGAAGTGTGCGACCCGACGGACAAAGACCAGATCAAGCAAGCGTATCTCGCTCTGTATCAAGCGTGGAAGGCGCAGAGAGCGCAGCAATCCGCAGGCGAGGTAGAAGGAGCCACCCGCGACGATGCAAGCTTCTACGAGCGTGTGAAGCCCTATGAGCGGCGGTATCAGGCGGAGCAGCTTGCCCTTGAGCTAGACAAGCTGCTTGCCATGGAACAAAGAAAGGAACCCTCGCATGTTTGAGGGTTCCTTTTTTCTTTGCCTTATTTCGACTCGCCGTGCAAATAATTGAAAAATGGCTGGTCAACCCAGAATTGGTATGGCGTAATCACGATGGATGGGTCGAGCTTTTTGAAGCCAGCAACAACGTCGGCGGATTTTTCATTGAGAGAAAACGGATGTGCAGTATACTGACCTTTTGAAATCAAGTTGTTGGTAATGGTTTGGTAGCCCTTCAGCTCGGTTTTGGAGAAGTACAGTGGCTGCCACCAGGAAGCGTAAATCAGGCCTTTTGGATTTTCTTCATTTTTCTTCGCGAACTTGTTGATCACTGCGTCGAAAGCTTCCTTATCTGCTGTATTGTTGAATTCAAAGCTGAGATCATACTCTTTTGAGTATGCGATGTAGTTGCCGTTTTCGATCTGTACCACTTTATAATCTGGGGTTTGGACAGGCTCGCCCCATTCTTTTAGATAGAGGAATGCCGATGTTTTTGGCTCGAACTGCACCTTAGCGTCCAAACCCTCGCTTTTCAGCAGACCGATCAATTGGATGGCATGCGTAATGTCGCTGTGTCCATAGGTCAAGGAAAGCGCCGGATCAAAGTTGGCGTTGAAGCGGTTGTCTTTCAGGTTGTAGCCGGTTACGAGGCTTTGCTTAACGGCCTCGTCGACAACTTTGCGCAATTCCGGAGCATCGATCAGGCTGGACGCAGTCCATGCTTGATACACTTTGCCGTAGATGTCGCTGTCGCTCACATAGCCCAAATAATGCTTGTACGCGCCGGTAAAGGAAAGCGCCTTGCCGATCAGCGTGCTTGCCAAATCAGCGGTGGCAGGCTTTTTATCAGTCAGCAAACCGTAGTAGGAAGCAGGGACGAGGTTCGTGTCGATCGCTGCAGCGAGCTCCTGTGCGGCGGTAGGTGCCAGGGCTTGTCCGTTTACGTTTGCTTTTGCCAACGCTTTCGCTACTTTTTCTTGCGGGTAGGAATAAGCAAGTTCTTTCAAACCAGCTGCGCGCACGGCCAGCGAAACAGCATCAGCAGCAGTCAAAGCGCTGTTTGCTTTCGTATCGGACGAAATAGCGGTTTTTTCAATTTTCAGTGCTTTCGCCAAAGCGTCGATGTAGCTCGCTTTTGTGATGGAAGCGGAAAATTGGATGTCATAATTTTCTTTCAGGTAAGCGGCGTAGTTTTCAACTGCTGCTGGTGCCACTGTGGCTGCTGCGGTAGGCGCAACGGTCGTTTGCGCGAATGCACTCGTTCCTATGCCGAGCGAAGAAAGCAGAATCGCGGAAGCGAGCGTAGTGCTCATCCACTTGTTGGTCTGGCGTTTTTGTTGTGTGGAAAACTTGTTCAAGGCTGTCATGTTCTCTCTCCCCCAATTAGAAAACTTGGCTTGGCCAAGCTGTTGCGCCGACAGAGTATACGGGATGAATAAAACCGATAAAAATAGTCGGCATTTGTATTGTTGACTAGGTTAGCATGTTTTTCCTCAACTGTCAATGCAATGAAAAAGAGCCGCCAGAAATTTTCTGACGGCTCGATGAATGAGCAGAACGGGTTTGTTTGCTCCGCATTAGTAAAGCAAATACTTCTCCACTTCACTGATGTCGGGGAGCTTGATGCCCGGATCGTTGTATTTGAAGAAAGTGTAGTTCACTTCCTGGTCCATGTATCCTGCACCTGGGAGCGGGATGATGATCCACGTCTGATATTTGAAAATCAGGTCGGAATCTTCTTTTTCGCTGTCTGTTTTGCCGTCGTTGCTGACCCAGATGGTGGTTTTGATCGTCGATTGCTTCAAAAGCTCCTGCATGTCAGGACGATCTGCAATTTCTTTTTTCAAGTCGCCAAATAGGTCGCTGTTGCTGCCCGCCAGCCACTGTGCGCCGCTGATCTTGATCTGGAAGGGCGTCGTATCCACACCCATGATCTTCTCGCTCGGCAACTGCACCGCATTGGTCAGGAACGGAAGCCAATCGTCAAAACCCTTCCATACGTCGAACGAGAGCGGCTGCTCTTGAGCAGTAATCCAATAGTCGCCGTTACGCAAATACGTTTTATCGTGATAGCGGTAATATTGATACGGCTGCGCGGCAATGCGCGCATTGACCAAATAGCCCTCCGGCTTGCTTACGATACCATCGAACATGCTGGTCGTCGTCCGGGACAGGATGGTGTTTTTCACATATCCTGTATACCAGAACTTTTGCGCATTCGGATCGGTTTCAGCCTTTTCAATTGCCTTTTTCAGACGTTCGACCGCGAGTGGACCTGCCGGCGTTCCGATATCGGTGGGAGCTGTTGACGTGTTTGCTTTCAATTCCTTTACGTCTGACGGGTAGGTGCAGCCGCCCAGCAGGAACGCGACCGACAAGCATACGGGAGCCACACGGCGAATTGCTTTAGGAAACATGACGGAACCTCCTTACCAGGCCGTAGCCGACAAGCGCTGCAAACAGCAGAATGACGATCCACATGACCGGCACATTGTGCTGTTTTAAGACGAGCACCTGATGCGTGCCGTAAATGGATGCGACGATTTCATTTTGCTTGTCGCCGTCGACATCGCCGATCTGTACGTTGATCAGCGGCAAATAAATTTTCCACGTTTGCTCAAGTCCTTGTGGCGTATAGTGGAAGCCAGCCAGATAGCGCAAATAGTAGTTGCTGACCCAGCTTTTCGCCTTGGCGATGATTTCCGGTTGGGGATCGTTGCCCACGGTGGCGAAGTTGGAGAAGCGGAACGCTTTATCCTTCGCAGCACTGACCCACAAGACATCCCACTTACCGTCAGCCAGCGGTTTGAGCACATAGGATGGCGTATTGGCAACCAGCATTTCGTCTACATTGTCGTGATCGATGTCTGCCACGATGATATCGCTCGTTGCCAGACCGTTGATTTCTTTACGAAGGATGGTATACGTATCCTGTGTCGTCCCATCCGGGTTGACCGTCATCACAGTCAAGTTTTCTCCGAGTAGGATCAAGCCTTCCTTACCGCCGGGCAGCCGCATCGTATCGAGCAGCTTGGTTGCAGTTGTCGGGGTTGAAAAGGCGACCCCGTTAAACGTCCCGCTCAGCTTGCCAGCGCGGATGGACAGGTTGGTGAACTTAGACCCGTGGCCAAACGTGGAACGGCTGTCCATCTGGCCGTTGTGCTCGGAGAATATCTTGTCCACATTGAGCATATCCAAGAGGAACGCGCGGTACGGGGCGGTCCCGGCCTGCATCATGCCCTCGGAATAAGGCTGGCGCTGCACGTTCGGCAGAAGCTGATCGCCTTTCATCATATAGTAAGGGAAGCCAGGGTAGTCGACCGGCATTTGCTCCTTGATGGCAGCCATGTCCTGGGCGGAAACTTGCTCATTCGGAATCCGCACCATTTCACCGTTTTTGTAGGTGAAAATGTACATGCTGATCGGCTCGGTTTTCAGCTTGACGATTTTCTCGGCGAGCGCGAGCTTTTCTTCAGGTGTCTCCGGCTTTTCTTCCTCTTCAGGCAATGGAGGCACTTCGTCCTTGTTACCGTAGGTGATGATCTCCATTTTGCCGTCATGGTCTACGTCATACAGGGTGATCGGGAAAAAGTCGGCCCACTCGCCTTGGTAGAGCTTAGGCGATTCCCATTTGACGTAGAAGTGATTCAGCACTGCCAAATTGTCGCGGTTAAACGTAAAGTTGCCGAGGAAAGCTATCAAAAGCAGCGCGATGATCGCATTCCAGCGCAGTTTACCGTAAAGCTTGGCCAAAATGACGATGACCAGCGTCGAGCCGATCACGCCTTGAATGATATGCTTCATCTGATCGGTTTCCAGCGTCTTAAAAGCGCGGTCCAGAAGCAAAAAGCCGATGGTAAAGACAGCGACCTCTTTGCGATGCTCCGGGCGGATCAAGTATAGCCCCAAAATGAGTACAGGGACAAAAACGATCAGCGCGATCCAGGAACCGTCTAGGAACGCCACCTTGATTACCAGATGGTATACAAGGAACAGAATTGCGGCATAAACCGCCCATAATAATGTTTGTAAACGGAAAATGTTGCGCATCGCGTTCCCCTCCTATCGCTGCTTCTGCAAGGTTTTCTCTGCCAGAAGCCCGACGAGAAAGCCCGTTGTGAGCCAGAAATACGTGCTCATGAACGGAACCTCGAAAATATTTTCAACCATATTGTGCAAGGCTGCAGCTAGCAAGCCGCAGAATATCCCCACATAGAGGAAGTAATGAGGGGATTTTCGCCGCTCCTGCGCGAATCGCAGCGCGTAGCGGAGCCCCATAAACATGAGAGTGAGCAGAAGGCCGGTGCCGAGAATGCCCGTTTCTGCGATCGTTTTGAACAGATAGCTATCCGAATAGATGGTGCCGAAATGACGAGATCCGACCGCACCGCCGTAATGACCAAGGCCTTTACCGAAGAGCGGTTCTTTCATCATCTCGTAGTACGAGTTTTTCCAGCGTGCGATCCGCCCGTCGCTTTCACTTTTCTCCAAATATTCCGCGGTGAAAAGGGTGCCGACACGATCCTTCACAGTGGAGAGGACTGGCATGTGCGGCACAAAGGAAAGCCCGGCAGCAAGCACGATGGCAGCAAGCGCGAGATAAAGCGTCAGACGTTTTTTCCACAAATAGCAGCCGACAAAGACCACGAAGCCGAATGCGAACCAGGCGCCGCGCGACATCGTGAACAAAAGCGCCGCGATGGTCGTAAGGCTGACGATCGCCCAGACGATTCGTTCTTTCTTGTCCTTGCTGTTCAGGAACAGGCCGATGGCGAGCGGTGAAGCGAACGCCATGAAGCTGCCCAATACGTTCGGGCTGGTTACGATGGAGAAGGCGCGCGTCCGTGTGCTCTCCCCGGCGTTCACCCATGCTTCAGGCGTCTGCACGCCCAGCACGACCTGCATCACGCCGATGAAGGCCACGACGAAGCTGACCAGGCCCAACACTTTCATGAATTTTGCTAGTTGTTCTTCAGAGGCGATCAAATAAAAGCCGATGAAGAAGGTGAGCACATACTCATAGATGGCCCGAAAGCCTTCGACGCTCGCATCCACATTGGACATGTCCGCGACCGTCATGCCAAGACCAAGCACAAAAAAAGCAGAAAACACATGCTTGATGCCGGGCATGATCCGCGCCCCCCGCAAAAACGGTGTGACGCAAAAGAGCAGGAGCACAATCAGCACTCCTTCATCCCACAACGAGGAGATGAACGAGATCGGTACAAATTTGCGTAATACATAGTCAACGATCGGAAAGCAAAGCAATAGATAGAGCCAATTGGCCGAAGCCATCGGCAGCTTGGTAATCGCATGTTTCATGAAAATTCGTCCCCCTGCGACATAGTTCAACCTAAACATTATAATGAAAGTATCTGAGAAATGCTATATGATCTAAGTTGGTAGTCTTAGCAAGTAGATGTGTGACAGACAGATGGGAGTTTTCAGATGAGCGTATTGAAGGCAGCCACATCCATTGTGGCGCTAACCTTGCTCGGGCGATTGCTCGGGTTTATCCGGACGATGTATGTATCAGATTTGTATGGGACAGGGGCGGCAGCGGATGCTTATTTTACGGCGCTGACGATCCCTATGACATTATTTATGGTCATTCCAGGCGCGATTAATGCGGTCTTGATTCCGACGATGCGCGGACTCATCGAGCGCAAGGCAGAAGGCGAGCGAGAGGCGTTGTACGGAAAAATGCTGGCGATGGTGACTCTGTTCTTCCTGGTGCTCTGCGCAGCGGGCACAGCGCTGTCGCCGCAAATCGCCGGTTGGATCGGTATGACCGGCCAGCGAGCTGCCCTGACTGCAGAGCTTCTCGCCTGGATGTGGCCGTCCGTCTTTTTCATTGGCGTGGCGGGCTTGTGGGCGAGCGTGATCAATGCGCACCAGCACTTTTTTACCCCTGCACTGGGGACGGTGACCAACGGTGCGGTTGTGATCGTCGCTATGTATGCGCTGGTGCCGGCTTACGGGCCGGTGGGTCTTGCGATCGCGACGACGCTCGGCTACATCGCCGCGGCAGTCCCGATGCTGCCGACGCTCAAGCGCTTTGGCTACGCGACCCGCTTTTCCTTCCAATGGAAAGAAGACGAGTCGCTCAAAGGGATGGGCGAGCGGGTCATCCCGATTATGATCGGCTCCTGCATCTCGCAGGCGACGACCTTTTTGGAGAGAGGGTTGACGGCAGGCCTCGGAGAAGGGAAAATCGCGGCGCTTTCTTATGCCAACCAGATTTTCCAGCTGCCGCTTGGCATATTCGTCGGCGCGTTTACACTGCCGCTTTTCCCGCTGCTCGCGAGCTATGTCAAGCGCGGCGAGATGAATTTGATGAAAGATACGCTGCAAAAAGGCTTGGCCTATTTATGGATGCTTATGCTTCCGGTCACGATCGGGATGATTTTGTTCGGCGAACCGGTGATCCGCCTGTTTTTTGTACGCCAAGGCGGCAAATTCGATGAGACGGGCGTCGCCTGGACCGTGTTGGGTCTGGCCTTTTACTCGCTTGGCTTGTTTGGGCTGGCTGCGCGCGATTTGCTGACGCGCGCCTTTTACGCGCTGGACAATACACGGACACCTGTGACCATCGGTGCTTGCGGAATCCTGGTGTATATCGCCTCGGCTTATGCCGGTATCCCGTCGCTGGGACATGGCGGCATCGCGCTGGCCGCGTCAATCTCTGCATGGTTCCAGGCAGTCTTACTGTTCATTTTACTGGCAAAGCGCATCGGAACTCCGGTGAGGCGGTCATTTTTGCTCACGTGCGGGAAGGTGACCGTCGCCGGGATCGTGATGGGCGCTGCGCTTTGGGCGGTCAAGCCGTTCCTTTCGCATTTTCATGTCCTGGTTCAGACCGTGGTCGGAATCGGCGGGGCTGCGATCGTGTATGCAGTCGTGCTGATCCTTTTGCGCGAATCGATGATTTTCGACGTCGCGTCCAAGTTTCTCAAACGAGCATCCCGCCCATCCAAGTAAACCGTCCCATCATAAAGGAAGCAAAGCCAGCTTACGAGTAAGCTGGCTTTTCGGCGTTTCCATGAAAAGGGTGAAAGGCATACCATAATTGGAAAAAACTGAACTACCAAAATCATAAAATTTCATAAGTATCAAAGAAAAATCTAAGAAATCTCTAATATAATGAAATCTTGATAAGTTCAAAAGAAATTGAATGAAAAAAGGTGCGATGAAAATGGTACGTAAAGCAAATGGAGTAAAGAGCGGTGAAGCCTTTACGAAAGGTACGAAGGCGTTTCCGATAGCGCTGGCAACGTTGCTTGTCGCGACACCGTTTCTATCGATCCCGAAGGCATATGCCGTTACTGATGTATCTGTAGATGCGGATGATTCGGACGTTGCTGGTGAAGACAGCGACTATACAATCAAATTCACCCCTGAGGAAGATCTGGCATCGGGTAATACGATCACGGTTTATTTTCCCGAGGAATTCAGCATTGACGATAATGTCAGCAAGAGCGATATCGAGGTGAATGGTGACACGCCGAAAAAAATCTCCTACGATGACTATGACAACTCGATCACCATCACATTGAATGGCGATTATTCGGCTGATGAAGAGATCGAAATCAACATTGCGGGCGTCATCACCAATCCAGATGATGCGGATGATTATGAGATCGAGGTAGGAACAAGCGAAGATAAAGATACGGATACTGCTTCCATTGAAATTACCGAAGATGATAGCAGCAGTAGCTCCGATGATGAATTCAATGTGAGCATCGGCGATGATGAAGAGGATACGGAGACTACATACGAATTGGGCGACATCGACCTTGGCAAGAACGAGCTGGAAAAAGGGAAGTGGGTTAGCGTTATTTTCCCTGACGATAGCATGGTTCCGGATGACATCGATACCTCGGATGTAGAAATCAATGGCTATGAAGTGTCCGACATCGACATTAGCGGTGATAAGGTAGACCTGAAAGTGCCAAGCAAGGCAGATACCGATGACACGCTCGATATTAATTTCATGAAGGGTGCCGGTATTACAAACCCGTCCGAAGATGACAATTACACGATCAAAGTGAAATACAACGGCAAAACGTATGAATCCGAAACGTTTGACATCACAGGATCCAGCAGCTCGTCTAGCTCCAGCTCCAGTTCGAGCTCCGGTTCCACCAGCTTGAGCGTTGATCCTGACGATTCAACTGTCGGCGCCAAAACAAGCTATACAATCGAGGGGAAATTCGGCAGCAAAAAACTGCAAAGCAGCTCGCAAATCAAGCTGGAATTCCCGTCGAGTGTCAGCATTCCAAGCATTTTGTCCACATCCGATTTCACGATCAATGGCAAAACGCCAAAAAGCGTCTATGGCTACGGCAATGTCCTGTACTTGACCACACCAGACAGCTTCAGCTCGACGAGCAACGTGACGGTCGAAATTTCGAGCGATGCCTGGATTTCCAACCCGAAAACAGCGGGAACGTATACGATTACCGCGACGGTAGACGGCAAAACGGTTACATCCGATTCCTATACCGTGACGGGAGGAGTCACTCCGACACCAACGCCAACTCCAACACCAACGACGCCGACTACGCCAACCACAACGACACCGGCGAATAACAGCACGGCAACGATCGCTCTGACCAACACGGCGCTGCAAAAGCCGACCGGTCTGACGATCAACCTGAAAGCATTGGCACAGCCTGTCCAAAAGAACGTAGACTTCCTTGAGGTTGTCTTCCCGGCTAGCTACAAACTGCCAGGCGCTGTATTGCCATCGGCTGTCACAGTAAATGGTGTGGCTTCGAGCTATGTCGGTATCCGCGGGCAAAACCTGCTGATCTATCCGGCGCAAGACTTGCCGGCAGCTACTGCTGCAACGATCGCGATCAACGCAAGCGCGAACATCGTTAACCCGGCAACGAAAAATACGTACAGCATCGGTCTGTACAGCTCGGAAGAAAAAAATCTGCTGTTCGCGCGCTCGGTAGGCGTGGGCGGTGCAGTCGCGCCGACGACTCCGGCTTCGAAACCTGCAGCGCCAACCATCGTGTACAACCCAGCATTGCCATCGAACGCTGCGGTGATCAAGCCGAATGTGCCATCCTTCATGCTCGGCGGCAAACTGTATCCGCTGGCACCGACAACCTATCTGGCAAGCAACTCGACCAGCATGGTGTCGCCGCAATTTTTCAAGGAAGCGTTGGCTCTGACCACCACGTGGAATAACAGCATGGTTGCAATTGTGAGCAATGCCAAGAGCGTGAAGCTGACTGTTGGCTCCAATGTGGCAGTTGTCGGCTCTACGACCATCACGCTGCCGACAAAAGTTGAACTGAAAAACGGCACGCCTATGATTCCGGTCAAAGCCGTTGCGGAAGCACTCGGTTACAAAATCGGCTGGGATGCAAAAACATCCAACGCTTACGTATACAAATAAACGAATCGCTTTATCGGAAAAAGCCGCAGAGACTATCTGCGGCTTTTTGTTCTAGCCAACCCAAGCGCATGCAAAAACCCCTCCCAACCGCCGAGTGATTCGGGGTGAGAGGGGTTTATCATGTTCCTGGATTTCTATTCTTGTTTTTGATAGACGCACACGACCATTTTGACGAAATACTCGCACAAGCCCGGCAGCTTGGCCAGCCCTGAGACGATGGAGCGGAGCGGAATTTCCTGCTGATAAACCGCGGGATACTTCACACCTTTTTGAATGCGGCGGAAGCGTGCGATCGTCATGCGGTTGATGTACGAGAAATACTCGGTGCCGTCGCCACGTTTACTGATTCGGAATGAGACGCGATCCTGACCGTCTGGCAGCGGGGCCACAAGCCTCTTGTAGGCGTTGATCATTGCCTGTTCGGAAAACAGGGAATGAACCCACGGAATGCCGATCGCATCGGAAAGGTGAGCACCATACGGATGATAGTAGGGCGGGAAGTTGATGTACAGATGGCCGCCTGGCTTGAGCACGCGGAAGCACTCAGCCAACGTTTTTTCCGGTTGGTCAACATGCTCCATCGCGTCGTTCATGATGATGGTGTCAAACGTCGCATCTGCAAAAGGCATCCGGGACGCATCACCTGTCATAAACTCTGCGATATCCGCCAAACCTTTCTCACGGGCGAATGCATTGCCTTCTTCCGCATAATGAGGGACGATGTCGATCCCGATGATTTTTTTCGGGCGGAATGTAGCGTAGTAGCACGTTTTGCCGCCACCGCCGCAGCCGATGTCCAATACGGTCTTATCCGTGAACATCTGCTCCTGCGTGTGGTAGGGCAAGAAAAACTGAATCGTTTGCTGCCCTTTTTGGAACTGCCATTCGGTATAGCTCATCTTCCCGCCATTCGCCAGATTGAACGGATGCACGGGAAGTGGGAACATGCGGTTTACTTGAAGCAATATCGTGGAAGACAAAGACAAAACGGTTCCTCCTTACCTCATCTTCAAGGCTTTCAGCACGAATTGGCTGGAGCGCATCGCTTCTGCGCTAAGCGTCTCAGAGCTTGCCACAATGCGGCTCTGTTCGGCGTCCAGCTGATCCAGCCGTTCCTGAATCAAGCCAAGAAGTCTTTCTGAGTCCAAATCACGTATATGACCAGCAGACGGCATATTAGCCCGCTCGACGAATCGGTCGATTTTGGGGTCATAGGATATGCCAATGAACGGAATTTTTAGCATGCAAGCGAGAATCAGCGAGTGCAGCCGCATTCCTATCACGTAGTTTGATGCTTTGAGCACACTCATGATATCGTGGAAGCTGACCGGATTTTCCAGCAGCATGGCACCTGGCTCCTTCATGAAAGAGATGATCTCTTTGGAAGGGGCGATATCGCTTGGATAGTGCATCGGTAAAAACAGGACATTCCAGCCTTTGCCGACAAAAAAATCGGCTGCATCGGCAACCGCCTGCTTAAAGCGCTCCTCTTGCTTCCAGTTGCGCGCGGAGAAGACGACCAGAGGGCGCGTCAAGTCAGCAAACAAAGAGGACAGCAGTTCTTGTCCCGGCTTGTCCGGAATGTCGTCAGGATGTATCGTAAGCGCAGGATCAGCCGTGACGTACAGAGGTGCCTTCGTGACGCCACAAGCTTTAAAATCCTGTCCTGATTCATAATCGCGTACCGTAATGACATCGACCCGGTTGACGACCTGTTTGATCAAGCGCCGACTGAGCGTGGTCAGGATCGGCCCGAAGCCTTGCGCATAAAAGACGACCGGCTTGCGAAGCAGCTTGGCGATCGTCACAATTCCTAAATAATAAAGGACGCTGCGAGGGCTTGTCACATCCTGCATCAATGTACCGCCGCCCATCACCAGCAAGTCGCAGCGTTTCAGTTCACGTACAATCGTAGAAGGACTCCATCGGTTGTATGCGGGAATTCCGAACAATTGTGCAGTTCGTTCCGGCTGGTTAGACAGGACGGACATTTCGATATGCGGTTGTTCCCGTCTAAGCGAGCTGATGATGCCATAGAGCACAACATCGTCCCCGGCATTGTTGAAGCCATAATACCCGGAGATGAGAATTCGCGGCATGAGAGTACCTTCTTTCTATTCGACGTGCATAAGAAGTACAACCTCAAGTATAATAGAGGAAATACAAGGAAGTAAAGCGGACTAGAGAACGTACATGATGCCGCCGCCGATCAAGGCGACTGCCAGGATGATGAAGCCGATCATCAGGTAGAGCATTCCCTTATCCTTGCGGCGACGATAAAAAAATTCATCAAACATGAAGCAACGCCTCCTAAGCGTGAAATCCACATTTTATATTACCATGTAGACACCATGAAAGACTACAAAACGAGTGAAAAAAGGAGTAAAAAATGAGTCGGTTTTGGCTGAAATATACGATTTCCCTTCCTGCGGATCTCGAGGAGGTCTTTCTCGCAGAGCTGTTGGACAGTACTTATACACTAGGTTGGACAGAACCGCAAATCGAGGTGATCGTGACGGAAAACGGATACGATTACCAGGAGCAGCCGGAACAGCCGGTTATCGCGTATGTGTTTGAACCGATGGAAGAGGAACAGCAGGCGCTAGTGGCGCGAATGGAAGAATACCTACAACGGTGGGAAGGCGCGATCTGCCTGAAGGCTGTGGAGCAGGTGAAAGAAGAGAATGAAAGCTGGAAAGACGAGTTCGTCCCCGTGCAAATTGGTAGTTTGACGGTCGCACCCTCATGGACAAAAGAAACCTTGCAAGACGCAGGCCCAGTTCTGTGGATCGATCCGGGTGCTGCGTTCGGGACAGGCTATCACGGCACGACCCAAGACATGCTCCGCTTTTTGCAGGAAATGGATGTGACGGGAATGCGTGTGATCGATATCGGAGCGGGTTCTGGTATTCTTTCTATTTATTGTGCGCTTCATCATGCCAAAAAACCGGTGTATGCGCTCGATTTGAACCCGGAAAGCGAGTACGAAATCAGGCAAAACCTGGCGCATAATGAGTTGGATGCAAGCAGCGTGGAAGTTGTGATTGGCGACGCCACCTCGCCAGACATGGCGGAACGCATTCCGGAAAAAGCCGACCTCATTTTGCTGAACATCGGCGGAGATGAGGACGTGGCGATTTTGCCGCTCGTCGGCAAGCTGCTGGCACCGGATGGCACGGTCATTTTCTCCGGACTGGTCGAATGGAACCGCGAGGCGATCGCGGACAAGCTGGTTACGGAAGGCTACAGCATCAAGGATCAGCGGCAAACGGATGAATGGGTCACGCTCATGGCCAAAGCGGCGCGTTAACGTATAGTCCTCCCCATACTAGGCAATACTGCGAAATATCCCCACCTAGGCTCACAGACGCACAGATGGGGATATTTTTCGTACGGATGATGAACCTATCACGATTCGATTCCGGCGGTTATGGGAGGAAGGGCATGAAATCAACTGCGTCTCGCGGTATCAAACAGGTGCTGGTCTATATGGGGGCCGCTATCCTGTTGGCGATTCTTGCATATGTAAGCTATACCTTTTATCACTACAGACAGATGACGCATGAGTGGTATCAGCCGCTCGCGGAAACACCAGCCGATGCGACGAACGTACAGGGGATGGAGCATGTGCTGATCAACCAACCGGCACCGGTGGACGAATTGCCGCTAGGTCCGCAAAAAACGTTGAAGCCGTTTACGCTCCTCTTGATCGGCATTGACAGTAGAGATGGCGAAAAGGCGCGATCCGACACGATGATTCTCTGCACCGTCCATCCTGCGGATCAGCGCGTGTACCTGTTATCCATTCCTCGCGACAGCTTTATGGAGCTGCCTGGCCGCGGCTATGACAAAGTAAATCACGCCATGGCGTTCGGCGGTCCCGGCATGGTCAAGACTGCTCTGCAAAACTTCCTCAATGTAAAAATCGACCGCTACATGACCATTGACTTCGACGGCTTTCGCAAAATTGTCGACGAGCTCGGCGGCGTGGAAATCAATGTGAAAAAGCGCATGAAATATACCGATCCTACCGATGACACCTATATCGATTTGAAGCCGGGCTTGCAGACGCTGAACGGCAAGCAGGCACTCGATTACGCCCGTTACCGCAAAAGCGATCTCGGGAAGGAAGACAGCGATTACGAGCGGATCGTCCGCCAGCAGGAAATCATCAAGGCATTGGCAGGAAAGGGCGACTCCGTCCAATCTTTCCTGAAAGCTTTTAAGCTGATGGACATTTTGGGCAAGCACGTCAAAACCGATCTGACACAGCAGGAAATCTCCTCGCTCTTAAAAACCTACTATGATCCGCAAAAAAACCATATCGAGACTGACACCTTACTGGGATCCGATGAGCGCATTTGGCGCAACGGGATTCGCGGCTGGTATTACCTCGTGCCGAAGGAGGAGCGCAAGCGGGTGCAAAAGCAACTGGAAAAAGAGTTGAGCTCGTAAAATAAGCAGTTCTCCTCTTGTTGCCCTTTGGTGAAAAAGAGTATGATAGGACGATAGATTTACTCTTTTGGGGGAGATTGCCAGATGAATTATCGGATTGTGCAGCAAGTGACGCTTGTCGACATGAATAATGAACTGATTAATGAAGTCTTCTTTGATCACGGGGTATTCGAAACCTTTTTCCTGCCAATCGGAAGTTCGGTTGTGACGCGGCCGCTCGGATTAAAACAATTCGAGGTCGTGCATGACAGACGGACCGATGATGTCGTCCGCTTCAAAATCATCGATACTGAAATCAATCTCGTGACACAAGGCCAGGAAGTTAGGGCGTTCCTCGAACCGATCACCCTGATCATCGGTCAGCATGATGTGGGCGAGTTTTACGAAGAATAGGAAAGTGAGCCGCTTTTTCAACGAGAAGCGGCTTTTTTTTTTGAGTTGGAAAAATCAGAACATTCACTTACAATGAAGGGAGGAAGAGGTTATGCAAATATCGGTAAACAGACCAGTAGAGTTGGGCCATACGAAGGATTGGAGGGTTTCGGACCATGTCAGATACCAAGCCTTGGATTGCCAACTATCCGCAGGAAGTCCCTGCTTCACTGGAATACCCCCGTGTTCCGGTGACAGCGTTTCTGAAACAGTCTGCGGAGCGTTTTCCTCATCAGAACGCACTCTATTTTCTGGGAAAGCAGATCACGTATGCACAGCTGCTGTCAATGTCGTATCAATTTGCACATTCCTTGATGCGCCGCGGCGTCAAAAAAGGAGACCGCGTCGCCGTCATGCTGCCCAATTGTCCCCAAGCCGTCATCGCGTACTACGGCACTTTATTTGCAGGTGGCACAGTGGTGATGACCAATCCGCTCTATACCGAACGCGAGCTGATTCATCAGCTGGTTGACTCGGGAGCCGAGGTCATCGTCGCACTCGACCAGCTCTATGGCCGGGTCGAAAAAGTCATGCCCCATGTGTCGCTTACGCACATCATCCTCACCAGCATCAGCGATTTTTTGCCCTTCTTCAAAAAAATGCTGTATCCACTCGCACAGCGAAAGCAAAAATCAAACGTTCCCGCCATTACGTATTCACAGGATGTTGAACCGTTTCTGCCTGTTTTAAATGAAAACGCTGCTACTCCAATCGAGGTTGAAATCGACCCTGCGCAAGATTTAGCGCTGCTGCAGTACACGGGCGGAACCACGGGCGTAGCCAAAGGCGTTATGCTCACCCACCGCAACCTTGTCGTCAATACCTTCCAGTGTCAGGCATGCCTCTACAAAATGGAGCAAGGGAAGGAAAAAATTTTGACAGCCCTGCCGCTGTTTCATGTATTCGGCATGACCGCAGCCATGAACTACGGCATATCCATCGGAGCGGAGATCATACTTGTGCCCAAATTCGATCCGGGCCAAATTTTGCAGTTGATCGATAAACAGCGGCCCAGCATGTTTCCGGGAGCGCCTACGATGTTCATCGGCCTCTTGAATCACCCCGAAATCCAAAAATACAATCTTTCCTCGATCAAAGCTTGCGTGAGCGGCTCCGCTCCGTTACCGCTGGAGGTACAGACCCGCTTTGAGGAGCTGACCCAAGGCAAAATTGCCGAAGGATATGGCTTGACCGAGTCATCGCCAGTCACACACTCCAATCCGTTTTGGGGGCGGCGGATCAGCGGTAGCATCGGTTTGCCATGGCCGGACACAGACTGCCGTATCGTTGACCCGGGTACGGGCGATGAGCTGCCGCAGGGCTCGATTGGCGAGCTTGCGGTCAAAGGCGATCAGGTAATGCTCGGCTACTGGAATCGTCCGGAGGAGACAGCGGCTGTCTTGCGTGATGGCTGGCTATTGACCGGTGATGTCGGGTATATGGACGAGGACGGGTATTTTTATATCGTCGACCGCAAAAAAGACATGATCATCGCCGGGGGCTTCAACATTTATCCGCGCGAGGTCGAGGAGGTGCTGTTTGAGCATCCGTCCGTTCAGGAAGCAGCTGTAGTGGGTGTGCCCGATCCGTATCGTGGCGAGACGGTCAAAGCCTTCATCGTCCCAAAAGCGGGCTGCGAGTTAAATGAGCAGGAGATGGACCAATTTTGCCGACAGCGGCTGGCTTCCTACAAAGTCCCGCGCGCTTATGAAGCGCGCAAGGAGCTGCCCAAGACGATGGTAGGGAAAGTGCTCCGGCGCCAATTGCAGGAAGAAGAGAAGAAGCGGCACGAAGACCAGTCAGCCAAGTTAGGCTGACAAATGAATACGTTGTTTCCGGGAGCGATGCTGCCCTATCCAGTCTGGCTGGGAGGGAAGATCGCTTTTTTTGTACTGTTCATCCGAGGTTCCGCCAAAAAGCATGGTGAAGCAGGTTTTGTAATAGGTGAGAGCAGGCGTTGACACTGCGCTTTGTCATCGTTTACACTTGGTGTGAATGAATGGTCATTCATTGTTGTTATTATCATCTGTTGAATCGAGTGGAGGTACTTATGGCAAAAAAAACGGGGGAAAAATATCAAGCCATTATCGATGCGGCCGTAAGGGTCATTGCGAAACACGGGTATCACAATTCCCAAGTCTCGCGCATCGCCAGAGAGGCGAAAGTGGCAGACGGTACCATCTATCTCTACTTTGAAAACAAGGACGATATCCTCATCTCTGTCTTTAACGAAAAAATGGGCCAGTTCATTGAAACATGCCGTGAACGAATCTCTACAGCAGGGACGATTCAGGAAAAGCTGTATATCTTGATTCATGCCCATCTAAGCCAGCTGTCGCAAAATCCCGAATTCGCCATTGTCACACAGATCGAACTGCGTCAGTCGAACGAGAAGATCAGCAAAGGCATCGGCGAGGTGCTCAAAACATATCTGACGCTGATCGACGGGATTATTGAAGAGGGCATCGCAGAAGGCATTTTCCATGAAGAGCTCGATGTGCGGATGGCGCGCAAAATGATTTATGGCACCATCGACGAGACGGTCACGTCATGGGTCATGAAACAGTGCAAATACGATCTCATCTCACTGGTAGAGCCGATTCATAACCTCTTCCTGTATGGATTGGTTCGCAGGTGAAAAAGCTTGTTCATCAATTGCTTTTCATCTCCGCCTATTTTTGGTACAATCAACGTATTAACAACAGACTGAGCGTTCGCTCAGTTTTGTTGCGCGGGTAAAGCCTTCTTTTTACGCAGCGGCAATCTTGATGAAACGTCTGCCAAAAGAGGTTTTCCAAGTTATATCGCGAAAATTGCTAAAATACTGATCATAGAGTATGGAGGGAGAGAACATGGCTTATACCACTGTACATTATGAAGTGGCGGATCGCGTCGCTTGGCTTGTGATCAACAATCCGCCGGCAAATGCGCTGAATCAGGCAACATTGACCGATTTGGGCGCCGCACTTGATGAAGCGGCAAAGGACGATCAAGTGAAAGCGGTCGTCATCACGGGAGAAGGGCGCTTTTTCGTTGCCGGAGCCGACATCAAGCAGTTCACACAGCTCGGTGAGGCAGAGGCGCAAGCGCTTTCGGAAACCGGACAGGCGCTATTTGCGCGCATCGAGGCGTTCCGCAAACCGGTCATTGCTGCCATTAACGGAGCCTGCCTCGGTGGAGGGCTGGAGCTCGCGATGGCTTGCCACATCCGTTTTGCTGCTGCAGAAGCAAAGCTCGGGTTGCCTGAGCTGAACTTGGGCATCATTCCAGGCTACGGTGGCACGCAGCGTCTGCCGCGGTTGGTTGGTCCGGGAAAAGCGACGCAGCTGATGCTCACCTCCGACATGATCGGCGGCGAGGAAGCCCAGCGTATCGGCCTGGTCGAAGCGGTATATCCAGTAGAAGTGCTGCTTGATGAAGTGAAAAAACTGGCTGCCGCGATCACCGCAAAAGGACAGCTCGCTGTCGCGTATACGCTAGAAGCGATTCAGGCAAGCTTTTCGGAAGACCATGATGCAGGATACCGCACCGAAGCTCGGGTGTTTGGCCAAGTGTTCGGTACCGAAGATGCCAAGGAAGGCATCAGTGCCTTCATCGAAAAACGGAAGCCCGAATTTTCCGATCGTTAAATATATGAGGAGGGGAATCTCATGAACATTCTGGTTGTGCTTAAATCTACGTTTGATACCGAGGAGAAAATCGTCATCCAAAACGGTGGCATCAGTGAAGACGGGGTAAAATTCATCATCAATCCGTACGATGAGTATGCCGTGGAAGAGGCGATCAAGCTGAAGGAAGAGCATGGCGGCGAGGTCACGGTTATTTCTGTCGGACCGGATCGCGTGCAAAGCGAGCTTCGCACGGCCCTGGCTATGGGTGCTGACAAAGCGGTGCTGGTTGACGATGAATCGCTGTTTGGCGACGAGTACACCACAGCGAAAGTGTTGGCTGCGGTTGCTCGCAAAGTCGGCTACGACATCATCCTCGGCGGCCAGATGGCAGTGGATTCCGGCGCAGGCCAAGGTGGTCCGCGACTTGCAGAGGAACTGGGCATCAACCATGTCTCCACAGCCGTGAAGCTCACAGTGGACGGTTCTACGGTAACAGTTGAGCGCGACATCGAGGGCGACCTGGAAGTGGTGGAAGCAACCCTGCCGGTTCTCATCACCGCGCAGCAAGGACTGAACGAGCCGCGCTACCCTTCTCTCCCTGGTATCATGAAAGCGAAGAAAAAACCGTTGGATATCCTCTCGGCAGATGACCTTGGTCTTTCCGCTGATGAAGTGAAAGCGAAAACGACGGTTGTCGATACGTTTCTGCCGCCGAAAAAGCAGGCGGGCCGCATTCTTTCCGGTGACATTCCTGCACAAGCGGCGGAACTGGTCCAATTACTGCGCAGCGAAGCGAAAGTGATCTAAGGAAAAGGAAGAGAGGGATATCCATGAAAAAAGTATTGGTACTCGCAGAAACACGTGATGGCAATATTCGCAACGTTTCCTTTGAAGCATTGTCCGCAGCGCAGGCAATCGCAGCAGGTGGCGAAATCACCGCAGCGGTTTTTGGACCGGGCGCAGGCGCACATGCAGCTGCACTTGCCCATTATGGTGCCGCCAAAGTCGTGGTCGTGGAAAACGAAGCGCTCGCGCAATATACACCGGACAGCTATACACAAGCATTTTCCCAAGTTATCGGAACGGTTGAGCCAGATGCAATCGTTGTCGGCCATACATCGATCGGTCGCGACTTGGCGCCGCGCATCGCAGCGCGCCTCGGATACGGTCTCGTCTCCGATGTGACATCGATTGAAGGAGACGACGTGTTCGTCCGCCCGATTTATGCGGGAAAAGCGTTCCAAAAACGCAGCTTTGCCGATAACAAAGTGTTCATCACCGTTCGTCCGAACAATATTGCACTTGTTGCCCCAGATGCGTCCAAAACCGCGGAAACTGTGGCGCTTGACGTCGAGCTGAAAGATCTGCGCACGATCGTAAAAGAGGTTGTTCGCAAAACCAGCGGCAAAGTTGACTTGTCCGAAGCGAAGGTCATCATTTCCGGCGGTCGCGGAGTCAAGAGCAAAGACGGCTTCAAGCCGCTGGAGGAGCTCGCTGATGTTCTTGGTGCAGCAGTAGGCGCTTCGCGCGGCGCGTGCGATGCCGATTATTGCGATTACTCTTTGCAAATCGGCCAAACAGGCAAGGTGGTCACGCCTGACCTGTATATCGCGTGCGGGATCTCCGGCGCGATCCAGCACTTGGCTGGCATGTCCAACTCCAAAGTGATCGTGGCGATCAACAAAGATCCGGAAGCACCGATTTTCCAAGTAGCGGATTATGGGATCGTCGGCGATTTGTTTGAAGTCGTACCGCTTTTGACGGCAGAATTTAAAAAAGCGCTGCAATAATCGCATCGCAAGGAAAAACCCACTCCCTCCCGGGCAGTGGGTTTTACACCATATGGTAGCTTTGCACACCATATTCCTGTAGAGCGAGTAAGATGTCAGTGGCGTCGTTCCCTTCGATGAGAAGGGCGATGTTGCCTTCCCCGATCTTGCTCTCGCAGTTGCTGCACTGTTCGAGGGAAAAGCCATGCTGCTGTAAGGAATTCGCATAGCTTTCGGTTTCGTCGAACGGATCTTGGGTGCCTGCCGACTCGTTTAACATGGTGATAGACGAGATGGAGGTATCCAGAGCCAACTGCGAGACGAAATGCTGGGCGGCGCGTTCATCGGGAAAAAAGGTTACAAACGTTGGCACAGCAGGCATCCCCTTTCTACCCCTATATGTTTGTACAACATCGGACATAATATGTGTGTGGCGAAGTGCGACTGCACGTGGTCATCTTTGACAATGGATGGTATACTTTACATTGGAAAGAGTATTACCGAATTATAGGAGGTAGCTATAAATGGCAATCGTAAACGTTTCTGACCAATCTTTTGGCCAAGAAGTAGAACAATCCGGTACTGTACTGGTTGACTTTTGGGCACCTTGGTGCGGACCTTGCAAAATGATCGCACCTGTTTTGGAGCAAATCGACGGTGAAGTTGGTTCTCAAATGAAAATCGTCAAATTGAACGTTGACGATAACCCGGATACAGCAGGTCGTTTTGGCGTTATGTCCATCCCAACGCTGATCGTTTTCAAAGACGGACAGCCAGTGGACAAACTGGTTGGCTTCCAACCAAAAGAAGCGTTGATGGCAGCGCTTGGCAAACACCTGTAAGGGTATATCCCTTTGGAGCAAAAGCAGCAGCACCCTAACGAAGAGGTGCTGCTGTTTTGGCGTTTTTTACAAGGATATAATTCATACATAATATTCTGATTTGATGTGAAGATGTATCGGGAGGTCTACTGTGTCGTTTTTTCGCAATTTACCGATAAAGGTCAAGCTGATAATATTGGTTCTCTTTGCAGGCATTTTCATGACAGGCATAGGGATTGTAGGATATTTACACATGATAAACATGGCTTCGAATTCGGAAGAGATGTACAATCAAAATCTCATCCCGATCGGGTGGATTGAACAAATCCAGATTAATAATGAAACGTTAGCGGCCACGACACTGGAAATGATCGCGAACCATGATGAAGAGTTGGAAAACACGCTAAGCGGGCGGATCAAACGGCTGAAGCAAGAGAACGACGTGCGCTTCTCGATGTTTGAAAAATCGCAAATGGGTGAAAACATGCACAGTATGGTCGAGTCCTATAAAGCTGCGGTGGTAGCCTACCTGCCGGAAAATGACAAGCTATTGGAACTGGCGGCTGACAATAAGCAGCAGGAAGCCTACGAGCTGTACCGCAGTAAAGTGCAGCAGCTGCGAGCGCAGGTGAATGATAAACTCACCACACTGGCTGATTATGCGCGCACGACTGCCAAACGGCTGAATGAAGACACGCTGCAAAGCGTTGGGCAGGCGCAATTTGCGATGACTGCGGCGAATGTGATCGCGCTGCTTGGGCTTGCCGTCTTGGGCTGGCAAATTTCCCGAATGATTACACTTCCGCTTGGCCAGCTGCAAGGATGCATGGCACAAGCGGAACGCGGCGATTTGTCCGTCGTAGGTACCTACCGCTCGAAAGATGAGATTGGGCGTTTGACCAACAATTTCAATAGCATGGTAGGCGGGCTTCGCGAGCTGATCCGTGGTGTCAGCACCCATGCGATCAGTCTCTCCTCCTCAGCCGAGCAGCTGTCGGCAAGCACAGAGCAGACGTCGGAAGCGACCAATCAAATCGCCTCTTCAATCCAGGAAGTATCACATGGCGCTGATCTTCAGCTGCAATCAGTGGAAGAAGGCGTGCAGGCGATGGAAGAGATTGCGATCGGAATCGAACGGGTGGCGCAATCTGCTATCACGGCCGCCTATACGTCCAAAGAGGCAAATGCAGAAGCAGAGCTCGGCAATGAAACGATTCGCAAAGTGATGGAACAGATGCAGCGAATCCAAACCACTGTGGATCAATCTGCGGACATGACGCGCCAGCTGGGGGATAAATCACAACAAATCGGCCAGATTGTCGAGACGATTGCCGAGATTTCCGCCCAGACCAACCTGCTCGCACTCAATGCAGCGATTGAGGCGGCCCGCGCCGGCGAGCATGGCAGAGGTTTTTCCGTAGTGGCCGACGAGGTACGCAAGCTGGCGGAGCAATCGCAAGTGTCTGCGGATAGCATCGCGGGCTTGATTGACGTGATCCGCCACGAGATGAATAGTGCCGTGACGGCGATGGACAAAGGCTATGCCGAAGTGTCCGAGGGCATGTCGGTCGTCAAGGAAGCGGGAGCTGCTTTTGAAAAAATTACACAGCGGGTCGATCAAGTGGCGATGCAGATGGAAGAAGTTTCGTCCGCATCGGAACAAATGGCGGCCAGCACCCGCAAATTCGCGGATTCGGTCAATTATATTGAGCAAATTGCGCGCGGTTCGCTTACAAATGCCCATTCTGTGGCGGCTTCCTCACAGGAACAGCTGGCCGCAATGGAGGAAGTTGCCGCTTCCACTGAAAGTTTGAACCAAATGGCCCAAGAATTACACGAACTGACAAGCCGTTTCAAGGTGTAAGCTAGAGTGAAGGATAGAGGACAGAGCAGTACGCTGTTTTCTATCTTTTCTTTTTGGGAAAGCAGAACATCTGTTTTTTTGCTACTATAAGAGAAGAGAATTCTGCTCGAATGGAGGCTGAGATTTTGAGCAGCTTAAAGGATAAATTGGCGGTGCTGCCGGATAAACCCGGCTGTTACCTGATGAAGAATAAAAATGGTGAAATCATTTATGTCGGCAAGGCCAAGGTGCTGAAAAACCGCGTGCGCTCCTATTTTACCGGGAGCCACAACGGCAAGACCCAGCTCTTGGTCAGCGAAATTACCGATTTCGAATATATCGTGGTATCCTCGGCCATCGAGGCGCTTGTGCTGGAGTGCAATTTGATCAAGCAGTATGACCCGCGTTACAATGTCATGCTGAAGGACGACAAGACGTATCCGTACATCAAGATTACAAACGAAAAACAGCCCCGACTGGAGATTACCCGAAAGGTGCTAAAGGATAAAGCGCGCTATTTCGGCCCGTACCCGAATGCGGGAGCGGCGCAAGAGGTCAAAAAACTGCTGGACCGCCTGTATCCGCTGCGTAAGTGCAAGACCATGCCCAAACAAGTATGCTTGTACTATCACATGGGGCAATGTCTCGCTCCCTGTGTGTACGAAGTGGAGGATGCGGAAAACCAGCGCATTGTTGAGGAGATCGACCGATTCCTCGATGGCGGCCATGAAGCAATGAAGACCCAGCTGACCGAAAAGATGATGGAAGCAGCAGAGGCGATGGAATTTGAGCGGGCGAAGGAGCTGCGCGACCAGATCCGCAATATTGAGGCTGTGATGGAAAAGCAGAAGGTCACCTTTACCGATACAGTCGATCGCGACATCCTCGGCTTTGCCGTCGACAAAGGCTGGATGTGTGTGCAGGTGTTTTACATGCGCCAAGGAAAGATGATCGAGCGGCAGACGACCTCCTTTCCTTACTATGGCGAACCTACGGAAGATTTCATGTCGTATGTGACGCAATTTTATTATGACAAGCAGCAGGTTTTGCCCAGAGAGATTTTACTGCCACAAGAAAGCGAACCAGAGCTTTTGGCGGAATGGCTGGGCGTCAAAGTGCTGACGCCGAAGCGCGGCAAAAAAGTCGAGCTGGTGCAGATGGCTAGCGAAAATGCGCGCATCGCGCTTGAGGAAAAATTCGCTTTGATGTCCAAGGACGACGCCCGAACGATCCAGGCGATGCACAATCTCGGCCATGCGATGTCGATCGGCACGCCGCACCGGATCGAAGCCTTCGACAACTCCAATATCCAGGGTGCGGAGCCTGTTTCGGCGATGATCGTGTTCACCGATGGCCGCCCGGACAAAAAAGAGTACCGCAAGTACAAAATCCAGACCGTGCAAGGGCCGGACGATTACGGCTCCATGCGCGAGGTCATTCGCCGGCGATACAGCCGCATGCTGCGTGAAAATCAGCCGTTTCCTGATCTGATCGTCATCGATGGTGGGAAGGGGCAGATTCAGGCAGCGATGGACGTGCTCGAAAACGAGCTTGGCTTGTTTATTCCAGTCTGCGGTCTTGCTAAGGATGACAAACATAAGACGGCGATGCTCCTGTTTGGTGACCCGCCCGAGCCGGTTCCGCTCAAGCGGGACAGCAACGAGTTTTATTTGCTTCAGCGGATCCAAGACGAGGTGCACCGTTTTGCCATCACGTTCCACCGCGCATCCCGTTCCAAAACGATGCTGTCTTCCCAGCTGGATGAAATTCCGGGAATAGGCGAAAAGCGCCGCAAGCTTCTTTTCCAGCACTTTGGTTCGCTCAAGAAGATGAAGGAAGCGACGGTTGAAGATTTCCGTCAGCTCGGCATCGGGGACAAGATCGCTCGGGAGATCATCAGCCATTTGCGAAAAATGGTTTGAAAAAGCATTGCCAATTGAGTTGTTATTTGCTATACTCTCACTATTGTTTCACCAACTTCATAAGACCTCACTTTCCTTTGGAAGTTGAGGTAGAGGCGCGAAAACCATAAGTACCCTCCTACCAGATTGGGAATCGAAGACGGGAGCGGAAAAGGGGAATTCGCCGAAGTGCATGGTGCTGCCCAAGTGCCTTGTGCTGGGTCTGTGTTGAAGAAACACAGGACTGTCATCTGCCTGATCTACCCGTCAAGCAGATGGAGAGCTATCTCACGGGAGCCGAATGTTTTTTTCGGCTGCGTGTACAAGGGAAGGAGGAGCTACTATGTCTATTACAGGCATCGACAGGAGTTTCCTTGTCGATGCCTTTTTTGTACAGATAAGAATTTATAAAATTCTTATCCAGTATAAGTGCAACCGTGGCTCCGCCAAAAAGCATGGCGTAGCCAGGTTTTCTAACATAAAAAATCAAAGAGAAAACGTCGATTCGGAGTCGGCAAAAAAGAGAGAGCCTACTGATAAAAACACAAAGAGAAAAACAGACATAAGTGGAGTGGGGAGAGAATACAATGGGAATCGTTGTGCAAAAGTTCGGAGGGACTTCGGTCGGAACAATTGAACGGATCGGGCGTGTAGCCGATCGAATCATCTCCTACAAAGAAGCGGGGCACCAAATGGTCGTCGTTGTCTCCGCGATGGGCAAATCGACAGATGTATTGGTAGACATGGCGAAAGAGATCAGTGCCCACCCGGACGAACGGGAGATGGATATGCTTTTGTCTACGGGCGAGCAGGTCACTATCTCGCTGCTCTCGATGATGCTGGAGAAAAAAGGGCATCGGGCTGTATCGCTGACCGGCTGGCAAGCGGGCATTACCACGGAATCGGTACACGGCAAAGCTCGCATCAAGCATATCGACAACGAGCGAATGAAATCGGAACTTGCAGAGGGCAACATCGTGATCGTCGCGGGCTTCCAAGGTATTTCTGAGGAAGGCGAAATCACTACGCTGGGCCGTGGCGGTTCGGATACGACGGCTGTGGCGCTGGCAGCCAGCCTGAAAGCGGACAAATGCGAAATTTTCACGGACGTATCCGGCGTGTATACCGCTGATCCGCGTGTCGTTCCGGCAGCGCAGAAGCTTGACGTGATTTCGTATGACGAGATGCTGGAGCTGGCAAATTTGGGGGCGGGCGTACTGCATCCTCGTTCCGTCGAATGCGCGAAAAAATATGGAGTTTGCCTTGTTGTGCGCTCCAGCTTTACAGATGAAGAAGGTACTTACGTGCAGGAGGGAATAACATTGGAAACAGGTAGAGTCGTAAGTGGAGTCGCACATGATGAAGATGTGGCAAAAATTACGGTAGTAGGTATGCCAGCACAGGTCGGTACATTGTCCCGCTTGTTCAACACGCTTGCTACCCATCATGTGAATGTTGATATTATCATCCAAAGCTCCTATGACGCCAAAGCGAGCAACATTTCCTTCACCGTAGCAGGCTCCGATTTGACCCACGCCCTGCAAACGCTGGAAGTGAGCCGTGCAGACCTTGGCTTCGACAAAGTGGAATACGAAGAAGCGTTGACCAAAGTGTCGATCGTCGGCGCGGGTATGGTCAACAATCCAGGTGTAGCGGCTGAAATGTTCCGCGAGTTGGCTCAGCAAGAAATTTCCATTAAAATGGTGTCGACCTCGGACATTAAAGTTTCGTGCGTCATCGCGTCGGAGTACGCAGATCGTGCCGTTCGTGCGCTGCATTCGATTTTCCAGCTTGATGCACAGGAAGTGGCGGTCGTTCACGGAATATAGGGACAAATGAATAAATATTGACAGTCTCGCCCTTGCAAGCGTATGATTAATGCAAATTGAATCGTAACTCTTATCTAGAGTGGCGGAGGGACTGGCCCGATGAAGCCCGGCAACCCCGATTTTCGGAGAGGTGCTAATTCCAGCAAACGTTTTGCGCGTTTGGTAGATAAGAGAGGGTCGAACTCTAATGAGAACACCCCTCTTTTCGTAACGTGAAAAGAGGGGTTTTTTAATTGGTCATGCGCGGGCAGGGGAGTGAGCAATTTTGCAGAAAATTGTGATTGAAGAGTTGACACTTGAGTCAGGGGAAGTGCTCTGTCAGGTAGAGGTAGGGTACAAAACATATGGGAGCTTTGATCCGGAACGCAATAACGCGGTTCTGGTTTGTCATGCGCTTACCGGGGATATGTATGCGGTGGGCGACGAGGAGCGTGCAGGCTGGTGGGAAGGGCTGATCGGGCCAGGCATGCCGATTGATACGAACAACTATTTTGTCATCTGTAGCAACGTGTTGGGTGGCTGTTATGGCACCACTGGTCCTGCGAGCTGTTCGCCGTCCACGGGTAAACCGTACGGCTCCGCGTTTCCTGTCGTGACCGTCCGCGATATGGTGACAGCCCAATACCATTTGGTAAAGCAGCTCGGCGTCGAGCATCTGTATGCCGTCATCGGCGGGTCGATGGGCGGCATGCAGGTGTATGAATGGGCCGTAACTTATCCAGACATGATGGACATGGTCGTTCCCATAGCGACATGTTCGCGCTTGTCGGCTATCTCCATCGCCTACAATGACGTCGGGCGCCAGGCGATTTGTAATGATCCGGAATGGCAGGGCGGACACTACTATCCGGGCCCCGGGCCGAAAAACGGTCTTTCCACGGCACGGATGCTTGGGATGATCACCTACCGAACGGCAGAGCTGTTTGAGGAGCGGTTCGGGCGCAGCCTACAGGCGAAAGCGAGCCAGCATCTGCATGATACGACGTTTCAGATCGAAAGCTATTTGCGCTATCAGGGGGAAAAGCTGGTCGAGCGTTTTGACGCCAACAGCTACCTGTACCTACTAAAAGCGATGGATACGCACGACATCGGCAGAGGTCGCGATGGGATCGAAGAAGCGATCAAGCACATCCGGGCAAAAGTGGTCAGCATCGCCATCACCAATGACCTTTTGTATCCGATCGAGCATCAAGAAGAGATGGCGGAGCTGATGAAGAAAAACGGAATCGCTGTCGACTTTTACACAATCGATTCCAAGTACGGACATGACGGCTTCCTCGTCGAGTTTCAAAAAATGGCCCGCCTCGTTGCCCCTTATTTCGCCTAATAATAAGGAAGAAATGTCAGTGATTCCTTCCACTGGCTTTTCTTACGCGGGCAAGCAATAGTTCCCAGCCTCATTTATAGAGGGGAAACGGTGGCTCCGCTGATCGCTGGCGAAGCCCCTTTTTTTGTACAGATAAGAATTTAAAAAATTCTTATCCAGTATAAGTGCAACCGCGGCTCCGCCAAAAAGCATGGCGTAGCCAGGTTTTCTAAAAAGCAGGCTTAAGGAGTTCTTCTTTCTTCTATTGTAATGAGCGCATGTTCAGGGCGGCTGTCTTTTGCACAAACGACTAAAAACTGCCCATGAAGCGGGCAGGGATCATGCAAGCGGCTGAGCGCCCCGGCCACGATACCGCACTCCAGCGCGAGAGAGCGCGAAAGACGTTCTGTCGTATAGTACATGAATTGCGGATGGGAGAGCCGGTAGCCGGCGAATTTCTTTTCGAGCTTCACGGGTTCGAGCTTGCCGAGTCCCAGTTGGATGAAGGTCAAGACCAGATCGTCCTCGCTCTGGATATTCAGCTCCGTGCCAAGGTCCCGACCAAGCCAATACAGGATCGATGCCTCGCTCTCGCCGAGCAAGCGGGTAAACAATGTCTCCCGGAGCAGATGATAGCCTGTATAGGGCATGTTGGCCTGTTCCAGACGGGCAAGCAGAGGGGCGGGGATCAGCGAGCGCAGCGGGCTGGTTTCTGTACGCATGAGGCACTCTCTCCTTTGACTAGCAGTAGCATTACGCTATACTCTATGAATGAAAATGACGCCAAATGACCGAAAACTCTTAATCGACAAAAAAAACTATCATTCAATCTAAAAAAAGAATAAGTCTATTCACTGTCTTGACGCTCTTTGTGGACAGGAGTACAATGGTTTTGGTCACAGAATGTCTATACTTTTTTCTTATTAACGACATATTTTGACAAGGCTGCAATGAGAGCTGCTGCCTTTCGTGTAACTGCTGCGGGTATAATTACAGGTAGCAGTATGTGAAAGCGGGCACAATCTTTGTCGGCTGCCTCAGTATGTCTAACCCACTGTATTGCGGGCAAGGATAAGGAGAAGTCACTACATATCATTAAGGAGGGAACTTTGCATGGCGAACAGCCATCACTTTTTGAGTCGAAAGCTGCATTCATTACTTGGTTTGGTTCCAGTCGGTCTCTTTTTGCTGGTTCACTTGACTGTCAACTACCAAGCAACAAAAGGCGCTGAAGCATTTAACAGCGGGGTAGGATTTATGGAAAGCCTACCGTTCCTGATTGTTCTCGAATTTGTCTTTATCTACATTCCTTTGCTGTTCCACGCAATTTACGGTTTGTACATCGCGTTCCAAGCAAAGAACAACGTCGGTACTTTCAGCTATTTCCGCAACCAAATGTTCCTGTGGCAACGTATCACCGGGGTGATCACCCTGATCTTCCTGGCGTGGCACGTATTCCAAACCCGCATTCAATTCGCGCTTGGCAATGTTGAACTGAACTATGACATGATGGCAAACGTTCTGTCCAACCCAGGCTTCATGATTTTTTACATTATCGGTACGCTTGCTGCCGTATTCCACTTCTCCAACGGTATCTGGGCTTTCCTGGTTCACTGGGGAATAACAGTAGGTCCGCGTTCGCAACGCATCGCAACCTACGTCACTATGATCATTTTCGTAGTGGTTGGCTTTATCGGAGTGCGTGCAATCACAGCATTCATCCAGTAGGAAAAGGGGGAAAAAACCATGGCAAAGAGCAAATTAATCGTAGTTGGTGGTGGCCTTGCTGGTCTGATGGCAACCATTCGTGCAGCTGAAAAAGGTGTTCCTGTCGAACTGTTCTCCCTCGTTCCGGTGAAACGTTCTCACTCCGTCTGTGCGCAGGGCGGCATCAATGGTGCCGTCAACACAAAAGGGGAAGGCGACTCTACATGGATTCACTTTGACGACACTATTTATGGTGGAGACTTCTTGGCAAACCAACCGCCGGTAAAAGCGATGTGTGACGCTGCACCGGGGATCATTTACATGCTGGACCGCATGGGTGTTATGTTCAACCGTACCCCGGAAGGTCTTTTGGACTTCCGCCGTTTCGGGGGCACGCAGCATCACCGTACAGCATTTGCAGGTGCGACTACCGGTCAACAGCTGTTGTATGCGCTGGATGAGCAAGTTCGTCGTTACGAAGCAGAAGGTTTGGTTACCAAATATGAATACTGGGATTTCCTCGGAGCAGTTTTGGACGAATCCGGCGTTTGCCGCGGGATTACAGCGCAAAACCTGCGTTCCAGCGAAATCAAATCGTTCGCTGCTGACGCTGTCATCATGGCAACCGGTGGCCCTGGTATCGTATTCGGTAAAACAACCAACTCGATCATCAATACTGGTACTGCCGCTTCCGCGCTGTATCAACAAGGCGTTATTTATGCGAACGGCGAGTTCATCCAAATTCACCCGACCGCAATCCCAGGCGACGACAAGCTGCGCCTAATGTCCGAATCCGCTCGTGGTGAAGGTGGACGCGTGTGGACGTACAAAGACGGTAAGCCTTGGTACTTCCTTGAAGAAAAATATCCAGCATACGGAAACCTTGTTCCGCGTGACATCGCGACTCGTGAGATTTTCTCCGTGTGCGTAGACATGAAGCTGGGTATCAACGGCGAAAACATGGTGTACCTCGACCTGTCCCACAAAGATCCGAAAGAGCTGGATGTAAAACTGGGCGGTATCATTGAAATCTATGAAAAATTCGTTGGGGAAGACCCACGCAAAGTGCCAATGCGCATTTTCCCTGCGGTCCACTATTCGATGGGCGGCATGTGGGTTGACTACAACCAAATGACCAATATCCCTGGCTTGTTCGCTGCTGGTGAGTGCGACTTCTCGCAGCACGGTGCTAACCGTCTGGGTGCAAACTCCTTGTTGTCCGCGATCTTTGGCGGTATGGTAGCAGGTCCAAAAGCGATCGAGTACATGAACAGCTTGGAGAAATCCTCGAGCGACGTATCCAGCTCCGTATTCGACAGCTACACCAAAAAAGAGCAGGACAAATACGACAACATCATGAAAATGGACGGCAACGAAAACGCTTATGTTATCCACAAAGAGCTGGGTGACTGGATGACCGCTAACATGACGGTTGTTCGCTACAACGATCGCCTGCAAAAAACAGATGATAAAATTCAAGAGCTGATGGAACGCTACCAGCGTATCAACCTAAACGATACGCAAAAATGGAGCAATGCCGGTGCATCCTTCACGCGTCACCTGTGGAACATGCTTGCACTGTCCCGCGCTATGACCATCGGTGCTCTGAAGCGTGACGAAAGCCGTGGTGCTCACTACAAGCCTGAATTCCCAGATCGTAACGATGAGCAGTTCATGAAAACAACCATGGCGAAGTACAATGCGGAAACAACTGCACCTGAGATTTACTATGAAGATGTAGACGTCTCGCTGATCGAGCCTCGGAAGCGTGATTACTCTACATCCAAGAAGGGTGGTCATTAATCATGGCTGAAAAATTAGTTCACCTGATTATCACTCGTCAGGATACGCCTGACAGCACGCCATATACCGAAGAGTTCAAAATTCCTTATCGTCAAAACATGAACGTTATCTCTTGCTTGATGGAGATCCAACGTAACCCGGTTAACGCATCCGGTCAAAAAACCAAGCCGGTTATTTGGGAATCCAACTGCTTGGAGGAAGTGTGCGGCGCTTGCTCGATGGTCATCAACGGCAAGCCTCGCCAAGCTTGCTCCGCGCTGATCGACAAGCTGCAGCAGCCAGTTCGCGTTGCTCCAATGACGACGTTCAAAGTGCAGCGTGACCTGTCCGTAGACCGTACCCGCATGTTCGATGCGCTGAAACGCGTAAAAGCATGGGTACCGATCGACGGTACGCATGACCTGGGCCCAGGCCCTCGCATGCCTGAAGTTGAGCGTCAATGGGCATATGAACTGTCCAAATGCATGACGTGTGGCGTATGCTTGGAAGCATGCCCGAACGTAAACCAGAAGTCCGACTTCATCGGTCCGTTCGCGATCTCCCAAGTTCGTTTGTTCAATGAGCATCCAACTGGTTCCATGCACAAAGGCGAGCGTTTGGAAGCATTGCTGGAAAAAGGCGGTATCGCGGATTGCGGTAACTCGCAAAACTGCGTGCAGGCTTGCCCGAAAGGCATTCCACTCACCACTTCCATCGCTCACATGAACAAAGAAACAATCAAATACGCAGTGAAATCGTTCTTCTTCTCGTAAGAAGCGGTGTAGCTGAGTTTGCCCCCGCGATCGTCTGTCGTGGGGGCATTTTATTTTTCTAAAGTCTACGCGAGCCCCTGAGTTGACAGTAGATTTTGAAATGTATTACGGTGTACAGAAAGCATTAACCGGTTTATCGGGAGTCTTTGCAGCGGGGGGCACCTATGAATAAGGACATCATTTATGAGCATCTCAAGGTTTGCACGATTGAATTGGATTTTACGAATGAGGATTATAATAACGAACGACAATGGTTGGCTTGTACGAGCGGCCATATCGCAGAAACGCTGGGGAAAAAGCGAAACGCGGTGAGCCAAGCGCTAACGGAGCTGGTTCGAGGCGAATCAGTGCTCAAAATAAATACGCGCCCTGTTTATTTCTTCTGCAAAGAGACCGTGGAGCAAAAGCTTAACATGGCAATCGGTCAGCATGAATTTCAAAGCAAGGCGGAGTTTTTTGACTACCTGAGACATTCAAATCGTAGGACAAGCGATCCATTTGCTCGGATGATTGGCTACAACAATACCATTCACTATGAAATTGAGCAGTGCAAGGTCGCCGTCAACTATCCACCTAGCGGATTGCCCGTTTTGATTCACGGAGCGACTGGGGTCGGAAAGAGCTTGCTGGCACAGCTCATGTACGAGTATGCGCTTGATCGTGACCTCATCGACCGTTCAGCTCCTTTTATCGTCGTCAACTGCTCGGAATTCGCCAACAACCCGGAGCTTCTGACAGCCAATCTGTTTGGATACATGAAAGGTGCTTTTACGGGAGCGGCGGAAAATAAGACCGGCTTTATCGAAGAAGCCCATAATGGGTTTCTGTTTCTGGACGAAATCCATCGTCTTTCGCCTGAAGGGCAGGAAAAGCTTTTTTTGTTTATGGATAAAGGGGTATTCCGCAGGCTTGGTGAAACGCAGGGCTGGCGAAAAGCAAAAGTCAGGCTTGCGTTTGCAACGACGGAGCAATTGCAAGAAGTGTTAATTCAAACATTTCTGCGCCGCATTCCTATCATCGTGAAAATACCGTCTCTCAAGGAACGAAGCTTTCAGGAAAAGGTGGAGATCATATCGACCTTTTTCGCGCAAGAAAGCGGCACGATTAAGCGAACGTTGCTAATTCAAAAGCAAGTGATGAATCTGCTGGCGGGCACCGAATACGTCGGAAATATCGGAGAACTCCGAAATATTGTCAAGTACACCTGCGCCAATGCCTTTTATCAAGCGATCGGGAATCACGCACAAACGGCTGGAAGCAAGACGCTGTCGATCATGGTCAGCCATATTCCGGATGATTTTATTGAAAAAAGCAGCATAAGGGATAAGATGACTTCCAAAGATATCCCCTTCGATGACTTGGTGATTCAGGAGCAGCACCGTGAAAATGATGTCAGCTATGTTATCCAAGCGGAATCGATTTTGACCGAGATGCTCGATCAATTGAACGGAATCTATGATAATTTTGCTAAAGATATCCTAGAGCATGAAGAGTGCATTGCGGATGCCAATAAGGTGATCGATACGGCATTGGATCAAATTGTTGGGGAGATCAACAAGTCATTTTTGGGGTATATGAAGCGGTTTGCCTATATCCGCAAAGTGATGGATAGCCTTCTTCAGCTCGTCACGGAAAAATCGGGATGGAGCCTGTATTCGAACACGGCAAATGTTTTTTCCCATTACGTCTTTTTTCGTACACGAAAAGGTTATGACAACCAAAAGGGGCGAGCGAAAAAGGCAATTGATCTAATTGAACGGGTGAAAAACCTGTACGCCAAAGAGTACGAGGTCGCGGTAACGTTAACGGAGCTGATCAAAACACATATTGGCGTAGATTTGACACAAGAAGACATCGCTTTGTTTACCATCTATATCAAGGGAACGAATAAAAATCTCGACGTAAACCGGATTCGCGCGATCATCATCTCACACGGGCATTCTACGGCAAGCAGCATCGCCCATGTAGCGAACCGTCTATTGGGACAATATGTCTTTGAATCATTGGACATGCCGTTCGATACTAGCATCGAGCAGATCACAACCCAGCTTGTCGATTACGTGAAACAGGTAAATACGGGGAACGGAATCATCATCCTTGTCGACATGGGATCGCTGGAAGAGATTCATATGAGCCTGGATGGGCTCGTAGACGGCACGGTAGGCATCATCAATAATATCACCACCTATTTAGCCTTAAAGACCGGGAGCAAGATCTTGGGTGGGCTTGACGTGGATGAAATTGTGAAACAGGTTACGGAGGATTGCCAACCGCGTTATGCGTTGATGAAAAATGAACGGGAAAAGAAAAAAGCGATTGTAACGACATGCATGACGGGAATCGGTACCGCAGACAAAATAACCGATTTGCTGAAAAAAGCATTGGAGGACTACCCCGTCGATGTCGATATTTTCTCGTACGATTATTTGCGACTCAAAAATAACGGGAAGAACGATCGGATTTTTCAGCAGTATCAGGTCATGGGGATTATCGGAACGGCTGATCCGAAAGTGGATATCGTGCCGTTCATTGCCCTTGAAGACATCATGCTGGAAAAAAGCACGGAACAACTGGGAGTAATTTTTAAAGAGGTCGTTGCCGAGGAAGAGATCGGACAGATCAACAAAAAAATGATCAAGCTGTTCTCTTTACAGAGCGTGATCAACCATGTCACCATTTTGAATCCGGATAAAGTGATGAACTACATTGAGTTGGTCACCGATCAGCTGCAAGCAGAGCTGGGCATCGAGTTTGGCAATAGCACCAAAATCAGGCTGTTTGTCCATCTCAGCTGTTTGGTGGAACGGTTGGTCAAAAACGACTCCATCAACACGTATGAAAATCTGGAAGAGTTTGCACAGTGTCAAAAATTATTCATTTCAAACGTGAAAAAGTGCTTTAGTGTCATTGAGGACGTTTACAATGTAACGATTCCTGTGACAGAAATCGGCTATATCTTCGATATCATCAGCTTGGGGACAGATAAAATCCGGGTTTAAAAGCTATGCCAGGTAGGGATACACTACTTGGCATAGCTTTTGCTATTTTAATGGGGCAAGAGAGGAGGTGGCATTTTTGAGACGTTACATCATTGCTTCACACGGAAGCCTTTCGAAAGGAATTGTGGATTCAGCATCGATGATTGTCGGCGCGTTGGGGAACGTCGAATATGTTTCCATCACTCCGAATGACAGCCAAGATTCCGTCAAACAACAAATCGAGGCACTCATTCGGCTAAACGGAGAAGACGTGGAGACGGTCGTTCTCACAGACTTGCTTGGTGGAAGCGTTACCAACACATTTTTGGAATATATCCCGTGTCAAAACCTTCATGTCATTACAGGTGTCAATCTACCGATGGCATTGGAGATTCTGGTCTCAGATGAAGGGGAGAATCTGCAGGCGGTCATACAGGATTCGATCGAAAAAGGAAAAGCGGGAATCGTTTATGTAAATCAGCTCGTTTAAAAAAGACACTATACCTCCAACTGAAGGGAGCACGTTCAATGATTAAACTCGTACGTATCGATGATCGGCTGATTCACGGCCAAGTGGCTTTTGCCTGGTCCAAACAGCTGGATGTCAATTGTATTTTGGTGGCGAACAATGCCGTGATCCAAGATGAACTGAAAAAAATGACGCTGAATTTGGCAAAGCCCCCGGGAGTGAAGCTTATCTTGCTTTCTGTAAACGATGCCATCGCTTTTCTTTCGAGTGAAGAATCAGCCAAATATTCGATTCTTGTGTTGGTTGATAATGCAGCCGATTCGTTACAGCTGGCAGAGGGGGTTGAGGAAATCAAGTCCATCAATGTGGGCGGAATGCGCATGGCGAAAGGCAAAAGAATGATTTCCTCCGCCGTTGCTGTGGATGAGGCAGATATCAACGTTTTTCAATCATTACTGCAAATTGGCGTGGAAGTGGAAGTCAGACAGGTTCCTACGGAAAAGAAGAAACCGATTTCTGAATTGCTAGCATAGAGGGGGCCAGGCTATGTTACTTCAAGCTCTACTGATTGGCATCATCGCCGGTTTTGGGATTTTGGATTCACGCATTTTGGGAGATAACATGCTCGGCAGACCGATTATTATCGGGCCTTTAGTAGGCTTAGTGCTTGGTGATTTGCAAACGGGCATCATTATCGGTGGTACACTTGAACTCATTTTTATCGGAGCCGTACAAGTGGGGGCAGCAGGAACCGGGGATGTGGTTACGGCTGCAGCGCTCGGAACTTCGTTTGCCATCATGTCGAATCAAGGGGCTGCAGTAGCTTTGACGTTGGCGGTTCCTGTGGCGCTTTTGGCTGACCGTGTCGGAGATCTCGTGCGGATCATCAATACGCCATTGATTCACCGAGCAGACAAGTACGCCGAGGAGGGGAATCTCAAGGGCGTGGAACGAATGCATCGTCTGGGGTTTGTCATGTTTTTTTTGAACGGGTTTTTGCCGACCTTCATTATGCTCCTGCTCGGCTCCGCTTTCATGGACAGCGTGATCAAGGCGATGCCGCAATGGCTTCTCGACGGGCTTCTTTCGGGAGCATTATTATTGCCGGCCATTGGCTTTTCCTTGCTGATGAGTATGATGATCAGCAAAAAGCTCGCTCCATTTTACGCCTTGGGCTTCATTTTAGCTGCATACCTCAAGCTGGATATTTTGGCTGTTGCCATAATCGGCGCCATCATTGCGTTAATACTTGCTCAATATGATCGGACGGATGAGGAAAGGGTGAGCTTCAATGAGTAAATCGGAAGACAACGTGATTGGTAAGAAAGAACTCCTGAAAGTTTTCTTCCGCTCCCTGATGCTGCAAGGCTCTTGGAATTTTGAACGGATGCAGGCGCTTGGCTTCGCTTATGCCATGATCCCGATCCTCAAGAAGCTATATAAAACGAAAGAGGAGCTTACCGCGGGGATCAAACGGCACCTGGAGTTCTTTAATACGGCACCATGGATGGGCGGCTTTATCATGGGTGTCTCCACCGCCATGGAGGAGCAAAATGCCCGAGACAAGTCCTTTAATCCCGATTCGATCAACGCGGTCAAAGCCGGTTTGATGGGTCCACTAGCAGGGATCGGCGATACGTTTTTTTGGGGAACCTTCAGGGTCATCGCCGCAGCGGTTGGCGCGTCGTTGACCTCAAAGGGAAATGCGATCGGCCTGTTGTTTTACATCTTGCTTTTTAATATCCCGCATTATCTCGTTCGGTACCAAGGCGTTATGCTTGGCTATCGAGCGGGCATTAAATATTTGAGCACAGCGGCCGCAAGCGGGATTACGCAAAAGATCACAAAAGGAGCTTCCATCGTCGGGCTTATGGCAGTCGGTGCGATGACGGCGACGATGGTCGAGTTCAAAACGCCGATGGTGATCGAAATTTCGGGGGCAAAAGTAGAAATGCAGAGTGTGCTTGATAAAATTTTGCCTTCTTTACTGCCTTTGATGCTTACGCTTATCGTGTTTTATTTGGTGAAACAAAAACAGGTCAAGGTTGTGTATCTATTGATCGGGTTAATCCTTTTTGGCGTCGTTGGAAAGGTTATTGGATTGCTGTAGATAGAAGGGGAAAGGGAGAGAGAGCAAATGACAGTTGAACTATATGACTATATTGAAGAGCAACCGGTGCTGCTTGCAAGCATGATACAAAATTCTAAGCAAATATCCGAAAGCTTCGTGAATCTCATCACAAGTCGCAAAATTTCAAAAGTGATCCTTACTGGGTCAGGTTCATCGTATAATGCGGCACAGTCGGCCAAATATTTTATGCAGAAGCTGTTGCACATTCAGGTTGATGTGCAGCTGGCACATTCCTTTTATCAATATGAAACCGTTTATGACAACGAAACGCTTGTGGTGGGAATCTCACAAAGCGGAGAAAGTACGGCGACCGTGAACAGTATAAAAAAGGCGAATGCATGGGGAATTGCAACGCTTGCCGTCACTTCAGAAGAAGGCTCGTACATTACGGAGCATGCTGCCCATACACTGATCGTTCCCTCAGGGGAAGAGAAGGTTGGGGCAACCACAAAGGGATATACGGCAACCGTGCTGGCGTTTTGCTTGGCGGCGGTAGAAGGTGCGTACGCGCAACAGCGCATCGATGAAAAGACGTATCGTGATTATTTGGAACGAATGACGGCAACTGTTGAACGGCTCCCTCTTGTAATCCGTAAAGCCGATCAATGGTTTAAGCAAAACAGGGAGACGTTGCTTGCGGCTGAAACACTGATTGTGTCGGGATATGGCAACAATTACGGAACCGCGCTTGAAGCCGGTCTGAAGTTCCTCGAAACATCCCGAATTCCCGTCAGCGTCTACGAGCTTGAAGAATTCATGCATGGACCATATAACGCCATTGATGAAAAGAGCTTTATCTTTTTCATAGTCCCCGCAGGCGTTGGGAAGGAACGTGCACTGCGACTGAATGAATATTTTTCCAGTAAGACACAAACCTCCTTCATCGTGACCAAAGAAGAGGAGGGGTATCAAGGAAAGCAGCTGGGCATCCCGTTTATCGACGATTTGGATTTTACGCCGCTCGAATATATCGTGCCGTTACAGGTTTTATTTTTTCGGCTGGCTAAAGAGCGCGGGGTTGACATGAGTCAGGTTCGTTACCCCGATTTTCACGGATTTATGAACAGCAAGCGTTTTTTTGAATAGTAGAGACAAAAGGTAGGAGTGGAAGAGATGGCAGAGGCAAACGTGGTCGTTACCAATAAAAGTGGTTTGCATGCAAGGCCTGCAGCGCAATTCGTTGAGACCGCTCGCAAATTCACCAGTTCCATTACGATTGTGAAAGGGATGGCAAAAGCAAACGGAAAAAGCATTACATGCATCATGGGGCTTGGAATCGGATCGGGCACGGAGATTGCGATCGTCGCACAAGGTGAGGACGAGCATAAAGCGGTGCAGGAACTGAAAGAGTTGGTTGGCACACTAAAGGATTAAGACTGGGGCTTGGCAAGAAGCTCAGTATGAGAGAGATGTTTGGTAAGGATGTGAAACAATCATGAAACGAGATCAGCTGAGAAGAGGGGTCATCGTCTCGTGCCAAGCTGTCGAAGGCGATCCGTTTTACGGTTCGGAACTGATGGCGACAATGGCGTTGGCTGCGGAGATCGGCGGAGCAGTTGGGCTTCGAATCAATTCAGCCCCTGACATCGTGTCGGTAAAGAAGAAAGTATCGCTGCCGGTGATCGGCATTCTAAAGAGACATTATGCAAATTCCCTTGCCTACATTACCCCCACGATCGTGGAGGTGGAGGAGGTCATCAATGCGGGAGCGGATATTGTCTGTATAGATGGCACTGGCTCTATCAAACCGGATGGAAAAACGACCGAACAATTCATTCAAACCATTAAGGCGCGATTTGACGTTCCAGTTATGGCGGATGTTGCGACTGCCGAGGAAGGAGTCGCCGCATGGCGGGCGGGTGCCGATCTGCTGGCAACCACGCTGGCAGGCTACGAGCACTATCTTCAGAATCCCCAGAACTACGATCCGGCTGATAATTTTCGCGACCCAGACTATGAAATTGTCAGGGAGCTAGCGCATCAAGTCTCCATTCCTGTCTTGGCTGAGGGGAGATTTTGGACGCCCGAGCAAATTATTCATGCGATGGAGCTAGGCGCTTACTCGGTTGTGGTCGGATCTGCGATCACGCGACCCCAATTGATTACTCAGCGGATGGCGAGGGCCGTCGATGATTTTTTGCAGGGGAGTGAACAGGTGTGCTGACAGGCATAGGGGTATCGGATGGAATCGCGATCGGAAAGGCGCTTGTCAAAAGGGAACAACGCGCGGAATTTTTACGGGCGACGATCGATGATGAGAGAGCAGAAAAAGCACGATTTAAGCATGCCATACAGGAAGCAAGCAACCAAATTATCCAGATTAGAGATGTCATGAATAAAAAGAGCGAAAACGAAAATGCACAAATATTCGATGCACATCTGATGATGCTAGACGATCCGGAATTCGTGGGGCAAGTGGAAGAGCTGATTGAGACGGAGAGTGTGAATGCGGAATATGCGCTGCAGACGGTTGCCAGCCGAGTCATTTCGATGTTCGAGAGCATGGAGAATGGCTATATGAAAGAGCGAGCAGCTGACATCCGAGATATCGAAAAAAGATTAAACGGGATTTTGCAAGGGGCACAGCCGGTCTCGCCAACGGAGTGCCAGGAGGAGATCATCCTTGTTTGCAATGATTTAACCCCATCCGAGACGGCTCAACTGGACAGGACACTGATTTTGGGAATTGTGACAGAAGCGGGAGGAAAAACGTCGCATACGGCGATACTCACGCGCTCTTATGAGATTCCTGCGGTAGTGGGGCTGCAAGAAGCGATGAAACAGATCGAGAGCGGCGATCTGCTTATTATCGATGGTGCGACAGGTGATGTTATCGTTCGTCCATCTGAGGAGATGCTGGCGGCTTATACGAGCAAAAAAGCTGCTTGGAAGAATAAGAGAGCCGAGCTGTTGCCCTATAAGGACGCATTGTCAGTGACAAAAGACGGAAAAAGGGTTGAAGTGGCAGCGAATATCGGATCGCTCCAGCAAGTCGAAGGTGTGCTTGCGAACGGGGCAGAGGGGATCGGGCTGTTTCGGACCGAATTTTTATTCATGGATCGAGAGACGATCCCTTCCGAGGAAGAACAATTTCATGCATATCAGGCGATTTTGGAGAAGATGGGAGACAGGCCTGTCGTATTCAGGACGCTTGACATCGGGGGAGATAAGCAACTTTCGTATTTGCCGATTGCACAGGAAATGAATCCTTTTCTCGGTTACAGGGCCATTCGCCTTTGTCTCGATCGCCAGGATATTTTCGCAACGCAAATTCGCGCGATTTTACGCGCATCTGCATATGGCAAGGCGAAGCTGATGTTTCCCATGATCTCCAGCTTGCAGGAGCTGCGCCAAGCGAAAGCAGTTCTCCATGATGTGAAAAGCGAATGCAGGGAAAAAGGAATTGCGTTTGATGAAGAGATGGAAATCGGCATCATGATTGAAGTGCCGTCAGCCGCCATCGTTTCCGATGTTCTCGCAAAAGAAGTGGATTTCTTCAGTATTGGAACGAATGATCTGCTGCAGTATACGCTGGCAGTCGACCGGATGAATGAGAAAATAACGCGCCTGTATGACCCGTTTCATCCAGCCATCCTCCGGCTGATCCGAGCGGTTATCGCAAATGGGCACAAAGAAGGCATATGGGTCGGCATGTGCGGCGAAATGGCTGGAGATCCAAGAATGCTCCCTGTATTTCTCGGCATGGGGCTCGACGAATTCAGCATGAGCGCATCGTTGATCCCGCAAGCAAGAAAAACGATTTGTGAGTTGGACATGGACGAGGCGAAACGGATCGCGGAAGCGGTGTTGCAGATGGATTCATCCGATCAGATTTTGGATTACTTGCAATTGCTTTCCCGGAGCCATTCGTAGCGAGGAACAAAAAAATAGAGGAGAAAGATGTGCATCGAACCGCTGGTCGTGGCTGGCGGTTTTTTTGCCGTGTCCAATCTTGTTCGTATAGGACCTCGCCGCAATAGGAAAACTGAAGGATACATCAATTCTATCCAAAGGTGGCAGAACATGAAAAGACAGCTTCTATGTTGCGGTGCGGCACTTACCTCTCTCTTATTGCCAACCTCTGTTCGGCCTGCGAACGTTGCGGATGCGATGACATTCCAGTCGGAACAGCAAATACATAACGATTCACCCAATAAAATAACCGCCAACGAATGGCAAACGCTACAGGAAGTGGTCAGTGAGGAGAAGCTAAAGGAATCCGCTGCTTCCACGCTGGAGATGATCGAAGCGACCAAAGTCTGGCATGAGTCGGGTGTAAAAGGCGAAGGCATGCTCATCTCTGTTATTGATACCGGCGTCAATCCGAAGCATGTCGATATGGCAGAACCACGCGACAAGCGTGCAGCAAAGGAGAAAGCCAATACGACAGCAAAAGTCATCAGCGGCTTTAACTGGGCCGATCGCAATGACGTGACGGCTGATGTGGCAAATTCCCAGCACGGAATGCACGTAGCTGGCATCGCTGCGGCGAATGGAAAAGTCAAAGGGGTAGCACCTGAGGCACAGATTTTGAGCGAAAAAGTGTTCAGCAACTATCAGGGAGAGCTGCCTTCCTTAAGCGAATCGATCTTGTTCGCCATTGACGATTCGATTGCGAAGAAAGCGGATGTAATCAACCTGAGTCTGGGATCATCGGCCGGCTATGTGGACGATTCTAGCTCTGAGCAATATGCCATCAAAAAAGCGGTAGATCATGGGGTGATCGTGGTCGCGGCAGCAGGCAACGACGGCTATTTCGGCAGCGACCGAATCATGGAGAAGAACCCTGATTACGCGATGGTCGGGTCGCCAGGCATTGCACCAGACGCATTGTCGGTCGCTTCGGCGAATTCGACGATGCTTGCTGGGATGAGTTTTCAAGTGGAAGGTGTCAACGATCTGGAGCGGGTCGTGTACATGGTTGGACACCCGTCCAGCGGCGAAGCTCTGAATCCTACGCAAGCCTTGTCCAAAAGCGTGGACGTCGTCTATTTGGGTAAAGGCAAAAAGGAAGATTACAACATCTCGGTAAAAGGGAAAGTAGTTTTGTTGCAACGCGGGGACACATCCTTTGATGACAAACTGACCTTGGCCAAAGAAGCGGGCGCCGTGGGGGCTATCATCTACAACAATCAGTCCGGTCCGTTGATCATCAGCGCCAATGAAGCGAAAAATTTGCCGGCGGTTTCCGTTCTCAAGCTCGCTGGCGAGAAAATGGTCGCGGCATTGAAGCAAGGCAAAAAAGTGAAGGTCAATTTTGACGGGCAATATGCGCAAAACAAGCTGCCATTCCCGAATGGCGGGACGGTCTCCTCTTTTTCGTCGTGGGGACCGACGCCAGATCTGCAATTCAAACCGGAGATCACGGCGCCAGGGGGCGGCATTCTTTCGACCGTGCAGGAGAGCGACTATGCGGTGAAAAGCGGAACCTCGATGGCAACTCCGCATGTGGCTGGCGGGATGGCGCTGATCAAGCAGGCATACATCAAGCAAGGGCGCAACTTGCAAGGAAGGCAGCTTGTCGATGTGTTGAAGGCGGCGGCAATGAATACAGCGAATCCGATCATGGACCCGAGGGAAATCGCGGCGACATCCGTCGGCGGGAAAACGGGCGTGCTGCCGTATTCGCCGCGTGTTCAGGGGGCGGGCATGATGCAGATCAGCCAAGCGATCAAAACGCCTGCCATCGTCACAGATAAAAAAGGAAAAGCCGGTGTTTCGCTGGGGCAAATCGGAAGAACTACGACATTTTCACTCTACATTGACAACAAATTCGGCAAAAAGCCGCTGGTTTATCAGCCAAAGGATATGTTCGGCGTCATGACCGACTTGCAAAAGGAAGGCATCAACTGGATGACAGAGGTTCCGATCGCTGGTGCGAAGCTGACCTTTTCACCGCAAGTGGTGACAGCGGCTCCTGGACAAAAGACAGAGGTGAAAGTGACACTCACGTTGCCTCCGGATATGAAGCCAAACACGTTTGCTGACGGTTTTATCCAATTCGCGCCGGAGCAGAGCGATCTGCCGGTGCTGAAAGTGCCGTTTTACGGCTTTTATGGCGACTGGGATGAACCGCGAGTTATGGATGCGCCGATGTGGGAAGAAGGGAGTCAAGAAAAGCGCACCGGTGTGAAAACGACTTGGTACCAGGACAAGGATAATGACAAATGGAAGTACCGCGATTATCTCGGTGTGAACGGGGTGGCGGAAAACGGAAGCGTATTGGTCGATCAGTCGAAAATCGCTTTTTCGCCAAATGGGGACGGCCACTATGATACGGCTGCACCCTCGATCACGTTCCTGCGTAATGCCAAACAAGTGTCCATCGATGTGGCGGACAGCCAAGGGAAGGTCGTCCGCTCGTTGGTCAAAGATGAAAAGGTGACGAAGTTCGACCAATCCCGACTGGGCATCCCGTACTACTACACGGAAAAGGAAGAGTGGGGGTGGGACGGAAAAATCTTTTCCCAGACCAAAGGGGAATACGTGCCTGCGCCGGATGGACAGTACCAATTCATCATCAGGGCGCGAATTGACGAGCGCAACGCCGGCTGGCAAACGTTGAAGCTACCGATCAAAGTCGATCGGGAAGCGCCGCGTGTGACGGCATCGATCTCCGGCAATCGGGTAAGCTGGAGCACACGGGATAAGGATGTGCAGGGCTACTTCCTGTACATCGACGGCAAAAAAGCAGGCGGACCTTACTCGGCTACGGAGACAGGGACCTTTATCGGTCAGGGGCATAACAGGATTACACTGGTCGCGTACGACTTCGCAGGCAATGTGACGAGTATAAATGTGAAGGGGCGCAGTGACATTTCTCCGCCGACAATCCTGTTTCCCAACGATTTGTTCCAGCAATTGCTGGTGACGTCGCAATCGAATGTGGCGATCCGCGGGAAGGTAAGCGGCGAGGACATGCTTGAGCGCGTGCGCCTGATGATCAATAAGACGCCGGTCTCAGTTGACGCGGACGGCTCTTTCCAAACTGTGCTTACTCTGCCGGAAGGCCTGCACTTTGTCAACTACAGCGTGAAAGATTACACCGGCAATACGCGAGAGTTCGTTCAGCGGATCATCGTGGATAAAACCCCGCCCGTGCTGACATTGGCAAACGATGGGACGGAGGAAGTCTTTTTCGATGGGACGACCAAACAGATGCTGCTGCCCATTCGCTTTTTGTACAATGACCTCACGTATAAAGGGCGGGTAAGCGTGAACGGTAATATCATCTCCAGCTGGGAGGAAGATCAGCTGGAGCCTCCGGTGCAGAAAAACTTGGCGACCACCGTGACGCTTACCGAAGGGGATAATCGCATCCTGGTCGAAGGAAGGGATGACGCGGGTAACACAAGCACGATGGTTTTGCATGCATATGCAGACACATACTCGGGAAATCTGGCGCTCTTTCGGGAGGAGCAGCGGGTCAAATATTTGGCGAAGCCAGTTGCGGCACCAGGACTCACGGTGGCAAAACAAGCGACAGGCGGGGACGAGGGAGAGCAGACGGTCGTATCGGGTCGCATGGTCGGTGCCGCTCCGTTTCTCTTGACGGCGCAGTATGGGGATAAGGTGCTGGACGCGGATGTGAACGAACGCGGCGAATTCCGCCTACTGCTTCCGCGCAATCGGAATGGCGGCAACTCGTGCGTGCTGCGCGGCACCGATGCGTTGGGACGAAAAGTGGAAAAAACGATTACAATCTCCAATCAAGGCGCCAAGTCCAAGCAAGGCTTCCAGGGCCAGTAATGTTTTATCACGGCATTAATCGGGAATATGCGGAAAAGCAATTCCCGATTCTTTCCCCGCGCCGTTCGATCTCTCATAAAACCGAAGAGCAGCTGTCCGACCGTCTTCATCTGATTCGGCAATTCGGCTTAGAGCCGCTGCACCTGCTCGAGGCGAGCGAGGATTATCCGGAAGAAACATGCGTCCAGGCATGCTTGCATTTTGGCGATACCGTATTTGCCTTCGCGGCTTTACAGTCGCCATACTGGCAGCTTTCGATGCATGAGCTGGCGGTCCCCATTCTGGATTTGCGAAACGCCTGTGCCATTTTTACCACAATAAACGACAACTTTCGACTCAAAACGCGCCTTCCTGGAATCCCGATTACGATTGTGGAGAAATTTGGCGAATAAGACTTGTCTCCTACCCCGAATGAAAATATAATGAAACGTATAGGAAATTCAGCGGGGAAAGGAACTGTTTGCACATGAAAGCCCAGTACATCAACCCATTTCTTGATTCAGCCTCGATGGTTATTCAGCAAATGTGTAACATCTCTCCCACTCGCGGTGAGCTCTCTGTAAAAGATGTGACGTTTCACGACGAACATATCTGGATTAAAATCGGCATTACAGGACAACTATCGGGTGACATCATTTACGGGCTGCATAAGGAAGTTGCATTGCGTATTGTTTCCGCTATGATGGGAGGCTTTCCAATTAGCGAAATGGATGAGATGGGCAGAAGCGCAATCTCCGAGCTTGGCAACATGATTTCCGGAAATGCCAGCGCACTCTTGTTTAATCAGGGAGTGACGATTGACATTACGCCCCCGCAGCTTGTAGATGATCATGGCAGCCTTCATGCAGGTGGACAGGCTTTGACTGTGCCTCTTGACCTGGGTGATTTGGGAAGCTTGGAGATTCAAGTCGTGGTACTAACGTAACAAAATAAAACAAGGCGCCATTCGGATGTAGATGGGCGCCTTATTTTTTTTGAACGAGGGGGAAACAGACGCAAATACGGCTTTATAAAAAATAATAAAATATGAATGATAAACTGGTCACTTCCGCAAAGATGTAGTATCTTTGGGATTAGCAGGGGGTGCAAAAAATGTTGACCGCACTAAAACAATTTATTGGTATGTTTTTTTTGGTGCTGCTGGTTGCCGGTACGCCACTGATGCTGTATACAGCCAACGAAGAAGTGCAATTTGAGCCAGATGGAATGATCAGCCATGCGGTCTACTTGCTCGAAAGCCTCGCGGAAGGCTCGCTTGGCACCTATTACCTAGGTACTACCGAGCGCAGTATCGCGGATGATATTTTGCCGTTTACCGTACAGTCCTTTCAATTGCTATTTACCAGCGTGCTCATCGCTGTGGTGGGCAGTCTAACTTTCGGCCTATTTTTTCAGCGCATTCGGCTCGTACGCATCGTCCAGCGTATGCTTGATGTGATTGCGACCATCCCGGACTTTATCCTCATTCTTTTTTCCATCGTTTTGGCTGTCGGATTTTATAAGATGACGAACGTACGCATCATCACGCTGTCTCCGACCAGCGACGCCTCGAACAATTGGTTTCCGACCATGGTGCTGGCATTGGGGCCGACAATCTATCTGCTCCGTGTCGTCAGTATGAAATATGTGCAGGTGTGTGGCGAAGATTACATTGCAACAGCGGTGGCCAAAGGGATGAACGTGCGCCATGTCCAGCTTCATCACGTCTACAAAAACATCAAGCCGTATTTTGTGGCTGACTTGAAGAAAGCCGTGGCCATTACCATCGCTAATCTTTTCATCGTAGAGTATTCACTGAATGTCGTCGGCTTGACCCGCTTCATTTTCTCACGTTCGGGCTACCAGTTTACAGCGGCGGTCATGGGACTGCTCGGAATTATCTGCCTGTCCATCATCGTCTATTTTTTGATGATTGCCATCTTGTACGTATTTGAACGCAGTGTCATTTACAAATAATTTTCGGAAAAGTGGAAATCGCTTGCGAATTAATTTTGTGGAGAGGGATCGTGAATGAATCGAAGTCGTTCCAACCCGAGTTTGTGGATCGGCGGCATCCTTGTCTGCCTGCTGCTCCTGATCGCCATCTTTGGACCATTCGTCGCACCGTATGACCTAGACTTTCAAGAGAAAACGAGCAGTACCATCGTCAACGGTAAAACCGTGATCAAAACGCCGCCGCTTGAACCGTCAGCACAGCATCTGCTAGGGACGGACAAGTGGGGGTATGATCTGTTGACACTGCTGCTGCATGGGGCTAGGTACACTGTATTTGTCACAATCGCCATCGCGCTCTTGCGCGTTCTTTTAGGAACGATCATCGGCCTTTATATGGGGATGAGCGAGGAGAAGCAAAACTGGTGGATCACCATCGAGAACGCGTGGAGCTACATCCCGATTTTCATCCCGGTCTATTTCATTTTGCTTGGCGTCAACGTCAATTCCGATTTGAGCACATCCGCGCTGATCGTGCTGTTTATTTTCCTAGTCACCTTGCTCGGCATGCCAAGTGTTGTCTCCTCGATCAGGCAAAAAACCGAACAAATCAAAAACATGCAGTATATCATCGCAGCCACGTCGCTTGGCGCCGGCAAAAATGCCCTGATCTTCCGCCATATTTTGCCGCAGATCAAGGAGCAGATCGTCATCGTCTTTGTGGTGGAGATGGTTGCCATCATGACGCTGATGGGGCAGCTCGGGATGTTCGACCTGTTCGTGGGCGGAACGAAAATGACGATGGACCCGCCGACCTTCTATTCGATCACGCATGAGTGGGCCGGCCTGATCGGATCATACCGCAGCTTTATTTATGGCTCGAGCACATGGATTTACATGTCGCCCTTGTTAGCGTTCATTTTTGCCATCGCGGCGTTCACCCTTCTATCCAAAGGGCTGCGTGACCGTTACCAGACCACTTATCACCGGACACCGTACATTTAACGGATTTTACCGGGGGAAGAGGAACCACAATGCCCAATTTCGCATATTGTGTAGGGCAATAGCCTAAATAGCTTACAACCCGGCACCAACACCCACCCCCCTACATAGGATAAGGTGACGTTATCCCTCAGCCTTGTTCCTGTAGAGCCCACAAGGAGGGGTGGCACGATTGAAAGGTAGCGACCAAACCAAACCTTTGTTGACAAATCGCGAAAGAGAAGTGTTTGAACTCTTGGTCCAAGACAAGACGACAAAAGAGATTGCTGGTCAACTCTTTATCAGTGAAAAAACCGTACGCAATCACATCTCGAACGTCATGCAAAAATTGGGCGTGAAAGGTCGATCGCAAGCGGTAGTTGAGCTGGTCCGACTTGGAGAACTGAAGATTTGAACCGTGAAAACCTACCCTCCCTCTCCGTTTTTTGCGAGAAGGGAGGGGGTTTTTTTCTTTATGTGGGGGGAGGGACAGGTTGCGGCGTTTGTGAGGAATATGGTTGATGCGACAGAGGCCAAACTGATTACATCCAATTGATACACATTGCGAGGTTTATCCTCACTTGGTCAAACAATGTAGACCGATTTCTTATTAAGTACGATCAGGCACAATTTTATTCAAGTTAAATCATTGTCTGTTAAACCAATAATATACTTGATCTCGCACACTAGGATTTTCAAAAAGGAAGTAGAAAAGGAGCCTGATTAAGTGATTGGTGGAACTTATGAAACAACGTAAACAAATTGCTCATGATGAAAAAATTAATTAGGCAAGGGAAGACCATGATTTTGAGGATTACGGAAATAGTCAGCGTAATTATATTGTCCTACAAAATTGAAGGTCTTACCTTTGGCATCAAATTCAAATACTAAAATTTGCCCTCGCATGCCTGAATTTATGTTTGTATCTATGATTGCAATTTTGTTTTCTGAGAGCTGAACAACAGATTCGCCTTCATGACTTAGTATTGGGATCGATGCTGGTTGATAGTTAAAAGATGGTGTTGGCTTCAATGCGATAACTAGTAAGCATATAAATATACCAATCATGACGAGATCTCTGATTTTTCGAGATATTCCAATCACCTCCTGTTTTTATGGAATTATATACGAATAGGCGATAGTTGGTAATGCAGGAAATTTAACACTTTGTGTCTGGAAACAAATTTATAGAAAAAAAGTGCAATGTAATTTACTGGTCTTTACGACAAGAGAAGAACAGATGATTCAAGTAAATGAAAGGCTCGATAATTTGATTGATGCCGAGAAGAGACAAGAAAAAAGGATTGGTTCCGCACGCGTATTGGCATCGTAGTATCTGTTTCTGTATCACTTGTTCTTGCGCCAGATCAGACGGAGGCACTCTTCCTTTTTTGGGAAGGGATGGCTTCAACGAATTTTTGCAACTAGCATGTCTATTTAACACAAATTTATACAGCAACAAACTTGCTCATAAGAAAAACACCGAGACCATCAGACTCGGTGTTCAGAGAAAAGATACTAGGATTAGAGATGAAAAATTGAACCGAGAGCATTAACGATATTGCCTAGTGCACGAAATACATTAAAAAATAGCAGCTCAAAAAAATTCATTGAACATCCTCCTCTGAAATGGTGTGCTCTTCGGTTTTTAATTATAGAAAGTCTACCAATCGCTGTGTACTAACCAAAGTTATGTTTTCAGAAGTGGCAAGCGTGATCGGTTGCTTGAATTTGTGCAATGGGAGTGAAATACCGCGCAGAGATTCCATATTTGCGGCGAAAAAAAGGAAGTAGACAACCGGGCTTATTGCCAAAGGGAGCGGGATATTCCAGAAAGGTTTGTAAAGTAATGAATAGTCCCTACCAGCTAGAAAGAACCTCAACCAGCAAGTGTAATACAACAGAAGAGCTACTGCCATGAAGAAAAGGGAGAATCTGTTCTCCAAGCTGTCCAGATGAATCTGAAGGAACAATGGAATGGTGAAAACGGAAATCTGACCGGACTTTTCCATGATGTTAAGGAAAAGCTCTGCTCTGCTGGGAGGGCCAAGTCGCTTCGGAATATTGGTAGGCGGAAATACCAGTAGCAACAGGTTGGGCAACAAAATCAGTTTTTTTCGCGCTACTCGCAACTAGTAAGACCACGGAAATTGCCCGCCAATACTCTACTACGATATACTTAGTTCGTTACACAAAAATCCCCCAAGGAACGTGATGAGGACATGGTTAAAGCGATTGATTCAGCCTCCTAAAACGATGCATGCAATCATTTTAGGAGGGAACCGCACATGAAATTTCATCCCATCGATATGAATAACTGGAGCAGAAAGCCTTATTTTGAGCATTATCTGCACAATGTCAGATGCACCTTCAGCATGACAGCAAACATCGACATTAGTCTACTTCTTGCCGAGCTGAAAAGCAGGAGTTTCAAGCTATATCCGGCGCTGATTCACATGCTCACGACGGTGGTCAACCGCCACTCCGAATTCCGTATGAGCTACGATTCCGATGGTATCCTTGGCTATTGGGAGAGCATGTCTCCTAGCTATACCATTTTTCATCAGGACGACAAGACATTCAGCAGCATCTGGACAGCGCACCACGACGATTTTCATGAGTTCTATCGTCGCTATCTTGCGGACCAGGACGAATTCGGGGGAATCAAGCAATTTATCCCTAAGTCCAATGAGCCTCCAAACACCTTTCCCATCTCAAGTATTCCGTGGGTAAGCTTCACGGCCTTTAACCTGAACATCTATAACGAGGGGACGTATCTCCTGCCGATCTTTACGATAGGGAAATTCTTCCGTCAGACTGACCGCATCTTGCTGCCAATCGCGGTACAAATGCATCACGCGGTCTGTGACGGTTATCATGCCAGCTTGCTTTTTCAAGAGCTTCAATCATTAGCAGACGATTACGCCAAATGGTTTCCTGAAAAGTGAAAACGTGATCGCAAAAAACACAGCGACAGCTCCGGCTTCAGACACCGGACTGTCGCTTTTCGCGTGCAAATATTCCCAGGCAGTTTGTACATACTATGTTCATCTAGGTGAAAGGAGTGGGGTTACATGGCAAATCGAAATCAACGATTAGTACCACATGCGAATCAAGCATTAGATCAGTTAAAGTATGAGATTGCTGCCGAATTCGGCGTTGTTCTTGGTCCAGAAACATCTTCACGCCAAAATGGCAGCGTGGGTGGGGAGATAACAAAGCGTTTAGTGTCATTTGCCGAATCGCAATTGATACAAAATAACTTTCGGCAACGGTAAATAACAAACTCTTTTTTACATAGCGAGATGCGGAGGAGCCACCGACGGATGAAAAATCCAATGCGGTGGTTCTTTTTTTCCGGCGTCTCCTATGCCATCATTCTAGATGGGGGCGATGAAGGATGTTCCAGGATTTCAAGCTCGTCGGTGACCGACCGGTCGCGATGCAAGTGAAAGAATACGTCAAACGTTTAATTATAAAAGGGGCGCTTCAGGCGGATCAGAAGCTACCCTCCACCCGTGAAATGAGCGGTCTGTTAAAATTGAGCCGCAATACAGTCATTGCAGCCTATGAAGGTCTGGAGGATGACGGATTCACGTATGCGATTCCAGGCAAAGGAAGCTTTGTTGCCGCTATGTTGGGCCATTTGGCCACAAATAACAGAGGAGCTGAAGGGTCCACCATCTGGCAGATCGATTGGAAGGCAAGAATGAACGAGTATGCGGTCTCGGCAGTCGAGCTGGATATGATGAAACAGGGTATACGCGCCAAAAAAGGAACCATCTCGTTCACGAGCATCGCTCCAGATGAGCAGCTGTTTGATTTGGGGGATGTAAAGCGAGCTTTTATGGATCGGATGGCAATCGAAGGACAGGTGCTGCTCAACTATGGCTATGCCAAGGGCTACAAGCCGCTGATCGATTACCTGATGCGTTATATGGAAAATAAAGGCGTCGATAGTAACGGAAAGGATTTGCTGATTACAAGCGGGTTTACAGAAGGCTTTGACATCGTGTTGTCGGCACTGCGTCCTTCTGTACGTCGCGGAGCGGCCATTTGTGAAAATCCGACCCATCATACAGCGATTAAAAATTTGAAGCTGCACGGATTTGAGATTACCGGTATTCCGATGGAGCGTGACGGTATAGATGTGGAGCACCTTGAGGCGGTATTGCAGAAACAGACAAACAGCTTTGATCTGGCCTATTTGACTCCTTCCTATCACAATCCTACAGGCATTGTCATGTCGCCGGAAAAGCGCAGCGCCGTTATGAAATTAATGATGCGCTATCAGGTTCCGGTGATCGAGGATGGATTCAATGAGGAGCTGCGTTACTCGGGAGCGCATGTTGCGCCATTAATCGCGACAGCTGGGCAAGGAAACGGAGTCATCTATATCGGCAGCTTCTCCAAGGTGCTGTTCCCTGGCTTGCGAGTGGGTTGGGTGCTTGGAGACCGAGCGCTGATTGACAATCTGGAAAGCATCAAACGTGCACGCACCATTCATACGTCAACAATCGATCAATCGATCCTATATCAATATTTGCTCAATGGAAATTTCGATAAATATGTAAAAAAAGCACGTATGGAATATAAGCGCAAATATGAGCTGACAAAGGCATGCTGTGAGGCAGATCTCCCTGAGGCGCAACTGTCCGGAGACGGGGGCTTGCATTTGTTTCTAACCTTTCCATCAGGCGTAAATACTCGCCAGCTGCTAGAAGCCTGCACCGAACAGGGTGTTATTTTTACACCGGGAGACAAATTTTTTGTTCAAGAAGGCGAAGGGACGAATACAATGCGGCTTGGTTTTTCACGAGTAACGGATGAAAATATTGTGCGCGGTATTCAGATCATCGGCGAACAGGCGCGTAGGTTTCTTACGTAACTGAATAACCATTTTCAAGAAAAATGAGGTGTTTTGATGAAGATAGGCGTTATTATGGGTGGTATTTCCTCTGAGCGTCAGGTTTCTCTGCAAACAGGTCAAGAGATGATCAATCATTTGGATCGCAGTCGCTATGAGATTGTTCCCATTGTGATCGAGCAGCGAGCGGATTTAATCGAACAGGTTCAGCAGGCAGGCATTGATCTCGCGCTATTGGCGCTTCATGGCCAATATGGCGAGGACGGCACGGTGCAGGGAGCGCTGGAGACACTGGGCATTCCATATACAGGAAGCGGTGTCTTGGCAAGCAGTCTATGCATGAATAAGCAGCTGTCCAAAATGCTGCTGAAGGCAGCGGGTGTGCATACGCCTGAAGGCTTTTACTGGCAGGGGGAGTATGAGCCGCAGGCTGTGGAGCAGCTCGGGTATCCGGTTATTGTGAAGCCGAATATGGGGGGATCCAGCATCGGCATCCAGCTTGTGCATAATGAAAAGGAGCTGCTGCCGGCTGTTCAGGAGGCTCGCCGTTTGGACCAGGCCATCTTAATCGAGCGCTATTTGAAAGGAACGGAGATTACCTGCTCGATTTTGGATGGCGAGGTATTGCCGATTATCGGCATTCGCTCCGCGCATTCGGAATGGTTCGACTACAAAGCGAAATATGAAAACGGCGGCGCTGAGGAGAAGGTGATCCAGCTTCCACCCGTTACTCTACAGCGTGTACGGGAGGCGGCGCTTGCCAGCTACCGGCTGCTACAGTGCAAGGTCTATGCACGGGTCGATATGATTTTGTGTCAGGATGTGCCTTATGTGTTGGAAGTAAACACCTTACCGGGAATGACGGCCAACAGCCTGCTTCCGAAGAGCGCAGCTGCAGCTGGTATAACCTTTACACAGCTGCTGGACCGAATTATTACGAGCTCGCTCCGTGAGCGGAAACAGGAATGGGGGATGGTCCAAAATGTTTAGAGAAGAGGGCACAGGGCAGTTTTTATCCTCGCGTGTACGGAATATTCGCCCATCGGGAATTCGCGCTTTTTTTGATCTGAACGCAGCAGGCGGAGATACAATCGGCCTTGGAGTCGGAGAGCCAGATTTCGTTACGCCGGAAAAGGTAAGGGAAGCTTGCATCCAGGCATTGCGTGAAGGAAAGACAAAATATACGTCAAATGCTGGCTTGATGGAGCTTCGTGAGGAACTTTCGGCTTATTTTGCTAGCAGCTTCGCACTTTCCTATGACCCCGAGCAAGAAATCATCGTGACAGTGGGGAGCAGTGAAGCCGTTGACCTGGCGTTGCGGACAGTGATCAATCAGGGTGATGAGGTGTTGATTCCGGCGCCAAGCTATATTGCTTATGAACCGATTACCCATCTGCATGGTGGTAAAATCGTGGAGGTGGCGACTACAGCAGAGGAGCAGTTCAAGCTGACCCCGCAATCGCTGCGAACGGCGATTACGCCTCATTCAAAAGTTTTGATGATCAATTATCCGTGCAATCCGACCGGAACCGTCATGACAGAGCAGGATTGGCTGCCGATTGTAGAGCTCATTATCAAACATAATTTGGTTGTTATTTCGGATGAAGTTTATGCCGAGCTGACTTATGGGAGAAAGCATGTCAGTATCGCTTCCTTGCCAGGCATGAAGGAGCGTACGATTGTGATTAGCGGGTTTTCCAAAGCGTTCGCGATGACAGGCTGGCGGGTTGGTTATGCGTGCGGCCCGCGCGAGTTGATAGCCGGCATGCTGAAAATCCACCAGTACACTGCCATGTGCGCCCCTACCATAGCACAGATCGCTGCGCTTGAATCACTGCGTCATGGCTTGGCTGCCAAGGATGAGATGGTGGCGAGTTACAATGAACGCCGCAAGCGGTTTATAGCAGGCTTGAATGCAATCGGGTTGGCCTGTCACGAGCCTGAGGGAGCTTTCTATGCTTTCCCATCCATTGCTTCCACGGGCATGTCATCTGAGCAGTTCGCTCTTAGGCTGCTGGAGGAGGCGAAGGTGGCGGTCGTGCCGGGACATGTTTTCGGATCGGGCGGTGAGGGGTTTATTCGCTGCTCCTATGCAACCTCGCTCGTTGATTTGGAGAAGGCGCTGGAGCGGATGGGAAGGTTTATGCAAGCGATGCAGCCGGTTTGATGAAACGTCGATTACAGGTAAATCCCTCAGCTACATGATCTGTATAAACGGTTACACCATCCCCTCTACATTTAGAAGGGATGGCGTTTTTTCGTTACTAAAAAAGCCAAGCCATAAAGGCTTAGCTGGCGATGGATGCAGGGGATTGCGGGCTTAGCTAGAACAAATCGGGACCGTGATGATTCCTTGCTTCGTGGAAATAAATACTTTTGTCGGTCTGAATGCTGTGTTCACGCGGACTTTTTTGTTTCCGGTAAAGACAATCGATTTGTTATTCTTGAAAAACATGAACGAAGTGATGGTCGGTTGTGGAGTCGGTTGGGTATCCGTTCCGGCTCCGCCATTTCCGTTTAAAACGGCTGGTTTCCCTGCGATTTGCCCACGCAGCAACAGGTTATGGATATGGCTGACTAAAACGAGTTTTGCGTTTTTGGCTTTTGACAGCGAGGTGATGAATGCTTTATCGGCTGGAGTGCTGATCGGGAATGCTTCGCTGCTGGGGAATTTGCTGAAGGAGCCGACTTTGGGCGGCACATGCATGACGACCACCACATCTTTTCGCGTTTTGATTCCACTTTCAAAACTTGCTAGCGCACTAGGCGTAATGCCATAACGGGATTCTCCCGAGACCGGGCCCACATCATTTAGCATGATCAATCTCAAATCTGGCGTGTTGATGTGATAGTTCAACCCAATTTCATGGACGGTTTTGTCTCCTTTTCTGGGGCCGATGATGTTCTGGTAATTTTGTAACGTTCCCCCAACTCCATTTCGCTCGTGATTACCGGGAACCATAAAAAATGCGATGTTGGTATTTTTGACGAAACGCGCGACGGTGGTTTTAAAGTAGGTGAGCTGCTCGACCGAGCCTGAAAATACAGCGTCACCTCCGTAAAGAATAAAAAGAGGCTTAGGATTTAATTGGCTTGAGGTTTCCAAGCAGGACAGAAAAATCTGGAAACGCCTGATCGCATCCCGTTTGCCTTTATTCAAAGTCTGTTTTGTCGCGTCTCCCCAGTCAAACCACGTGTCGCCGAAGAAAACGAACGGAATGTTTGGGCTTTTTCGGTTCGCCATTCTTTTATTCAAAACCTTCAATGATATGTCCGTTAATGTTTCATTTTGCTTCACTGCCATGGGTCATCCCTCACAGTATCATAATCTTGCTTGGGAATTTCTAGTAAAGGGGATATCCGTCGAAAGAATAGATTAATAGAACCGATTTTCTTGGATCATTCATTTATAGGTCAATTTGCGGGTGATCGAAGTGCGATTCAAAAACGTTAGTGTGATGGGTGTCCCTTCCGCAGGATTGTATCCGGTGATCGGGAATAGGGAAATTGCTGTTTCTTTGCCGAGAGATTTCGGGCCTCGATTCGAGGCGACGGATAAAAAATGGGGAGCTGCTTTGCGAACGATCCAGTGGGCGTACCATACTTTGTCCGGGTTATTTTGCTTTTTCGTATTCCATGGGCAGAAGCTATTTCCACCCCGTTGATAAAACAAGTACTTATCGTTTTTGATGTCCCAGTCATTGTTTGGGTATCGAAAACGAATGCCGATGCAGTCTCCTGGATAGATGGTGTTTGGCTTCCGGACACTCCCTTTTGTCGGCTGAGAGCAAGGGTTCCCTGGGGGAGGGACAGGTCGATCCAGAAGTCTGAAAGGTGTAATGGCCACATTCTCCAATCTGGAAATGGGGAGAAACAAGAATTCGAGAAAGATTGAGTTCTTGTTTTTGGGATTGCGGATGTTCCAATGTCTGAGAATGATGCCCTGATAGGATTTGAGTTTCGTGGTGTCCAGCGTTTTTGAAACATGGACGAATGTATTTCCTATTTTCGTTACTGCGCCAACGAATCGTCCGTTATGGACGCAATGACATCGGCCAGAATAGGGTTGGCATTGTGGGGATTTGCAACCAGCCGTAGGGGAAGTATAGAGCACACCGATACATGAGCCTTGCCGTACAAACGCCAATACAAATCACACCCCTTTCCATCATATTCATTATCTTATCGTTTTGGATAAGCGTGTGATTGTACATCTGTCCTCAGAAGAAAAGCGGAAAGTCTTATACCAAGAAGGTGCCAAGAAAAAAAGCTCTGCACAATAAGCAGAGCTTTACTGAAGGAACGTTATCCAAATTCGATGCAGGACCAACCTGCTGATTCCAATAGTACTACTTTTTCAATATCCCCAAATATTCCTTCCAAGGTCCAACATCCGTCCGATAGCGCTCGGCCATAACCCGGACGATTTGTGCGATGTGTGTCAAGTCATGTACAACCCATGTCGAGAGAAGCTCTCTCGCCTTCACGGGACCGAATGCAGGATGGATGCCCGTCAATTCGAAGTGTGTTTCAGGGTCAACCAGCTCCTGAAGCTTGGCGATATTTTGCTGCCGGAGCGTTTTGAACTCTTGCAGCTTTTGTTCAATAGTGCGTTCGGCATTTTCTTGCAAGTGGGCAAAACGATCAAATGGCGGGAAGGGCTTGCTTTCTCCGTCGCGTAAAATCATTTCCATCCGGGGAATCCAGTTCGTTTTTTCGCCCTCGATGAGGTGCTCAATCACTTCCGTGGGATTCCACGTCCCATCGCCTTCATTGCATTCCAGCCATGGGTTGGATAATCCGGACAAAAAAGACTCCAGCGTTTGGGGTGTGCGCTCTAAAATTTCGATAGCTTCTTTCAGCGTAACATTCATTTGACTGCTCCTTTCGGGAGATGCTACCAACTTCCTATATGTGCAACATACCATCATTCCGCCAAATTGCAAGTACAAATCCATAGTGGGTGTGTCACTGCTGCCGGGGCGGCGGTTGCCCCGACCGAACGGATTTATAGGGTGGCACAGCGCGGGGACGGTTGGAAATGGGCAAGAGACGGTGAATTCAGCAATCAAAAAGAAATCTTTTTCCAATCCCTATGATATGGTTAGCTTATCAAATTTTGCGGAGGTGCCTGATATGAATGAAACTGCTAGATTGCTTGCAGAGCTAAGGCGGGAAGCCGCAGCGACGAAAAGCGTTCTTGAAAAGGTTCCTGCTGATAAGCTAGCCTGGAAGCCGCATGAAAAGTCGATGTCAGTCGGGCAATTGGCTTTGCATCTTGCGGGTGTTCCCGGAGGAGTAGCTGAACTTTTGCATGAACGGATATGTGAAGTACCGGTGGTTCCTTTGCCCGAAGCAGCATCGTTAGATGAAATTCTACAGGCGTTAGAAGAACAGGTGGCGGTCGCTGAAAGGAAGCTGCTTGCATGGGGAGATGACGGACTCAAGGAGACATGGCAGCTCACCCGTGACGGCATCCCGATCGTGGAAGCACCTCGGCATGAAATGGTCCGAACGTTAATGCTGAATCACTGGTACCATCATCGGGGGCAACTTACGGTCTATCTCAGATTGCTTGGAATTCCGGTACCAGCCATCTACGGTCCAAGCGCAGATGAGCGCTAGAGGGGCATTCTTGACCTCAGCGAAATAACGACAAACGCACAAAAAAGCACGGCAACCATTCGGCTGCACGTGCTTTTTTGTACGGTAATAAGATGCCTCTTCCCAAGAGCAGCACCGATTCTTATACCTGGTGGCTGACGTGTGCTTGCACATTGGAAATATTCATGAAACGGTAAGAGGCAGTCTCCCCGAACAGTGGTACTTCGAGGAGGACAGCCCTTATCCCACTTTGCAGACGGCCCAGTCCATCGACGAGTTGATTATTGTTGCACAAGATCTTCAATATAATACCCGGCAGGAACTTGAACCGGGCTGGTTCAGTGAATTGCAGAACGATATGTTTGAAGCAGATAAGGAAAAAGTAGATGCACTTATGAATTTTTACGACATGCAATGCGTTAACTCGACCAATATGCAGACATTGGAAGAAATTGAAAACATACTTAAAGTACCTTTCAGATATACACCTACTGATTTTATCCAAGGGAATGAGTGTGTTATGACTGGGATATGGTTGCATGTTCCTGATGACTGGAAGCAGTGTTAATGTAGGTTTATTGATTAAGCTATCGGACGGTCGTTCGGAGGGTTAACCTCCAAAATTCATGTAGTGGTGGATACTATAGGGTATCCGCTTCGCTTTGAACTTACAGCAGATCAACAGTATGACTCCGTGTCCGATTACGCACTGATCCAAAACCTTGAACTCACAGGACATACGGTCATTGCGGACAGAAGAGTGTAGTGGAACGGCTGTTTATTATCGTTCTCTATTTTGCCAGAGTAACACATTCGCTTCGCCTGCAATATGATGAGTTTAGAAATCAAAAGAGGTGAGCCAATGGCAGTGGTAAAAGCCAGAAAGCAGGATATTGATATGTTGGCAAGGTTGCTTCGGGCTGAAGCTGAGACCGAAGGCGAAATGGGCATGCTCCTTGTTGGAAATGTTGGCATTAACCGAGTAAGAGCGAATTGCTCCGATTTTAAAGGAATCCGGACAATTCCCCAAATGATCAACCAGCCGCATGCGTTCGAAGCGTTGCAACATGGTTTGTACTATCAAAGGTCAAGAGAGAGGGAACGCCGTCTGGCGCAACGGTCTGTGAATGGGGAGCGGAATTGGCCAGCCAAATTCTCTCTATGGTATTTCCGGCCAGGATCGTTCGAAAATCCCGGACCATGTCCGCCAACTTGGTATAATCAGCCGCTCGTAGGTCGATGGAAGAAGCACTGTTTTTATGAACCGACCGGGAAAGAATGTGAAAATGTATATAATACGTTTTAACGAAAAGAGCTGAGGATCTCTAAACCTGACTGTCACAGCAATGTGTCAGTAAGTTGTTGTCGGGTTAGAGATTGAACTACGGGAACGATAGTGAAAGAAAACGGATGCTTTTGCATCCGTTTTTTCTGTTTAGATAACGGTGAGGATAGATGAAGAAATGAACGAATTTAACACAATCTCAATTTTGATAAATGAACGGCTCATTATGTTAAATGGGGAGGCAAGAAATGAGCAAAAAACCTAAATTACTGGACCTTTTTTGCAAGACAGGCGGTTGCTCTGCGGGTTACGCAAAGGCTGGTTTTGAAGTGGTCGGCGTGGACATTAACCCGCAGCCAAACTATCCATACCAATTTATCCAGGCTGATGCGATGAAAGTGGAGTCGATCGCTCCGGCAAACGGCAAAGAGCGGCAGCGGGTTACGTTCGACATGATGAAGGTTGTGCCAGAGAAATTACGAATGCTCGAGGAGTACGGGATCAGGAAACGGAAGCTGACTTTCTACATGCTGATTGGGTATGACACAACGATGGAAGATGACCTGGAGCGTTTCGCGCTGCTGCAGAAATATGACAGCAACGTGTATGCAATGATGTTTCGGGACCTTACCGGAAAGATCGGTGTGGACGGCCGAGGGCGGCAACAAGCTTCACACGTAAAGCCATTCCGTGACTGGGTTAATGGCAAAGCATTCCGGAACGTTCCTTTCGAGGAGTTTGACCGGTACGACAAAGCAAAACAGGCTGCCGATCAGATGAACATCTTTGAAATCGAACAGGCCATTTAACATTTTGTGTAATAAAAAAAGACTTAATAAAAGTCTCTTGGATTTGAATCACATTTGATTTTTAAAGGCTTAAACCAACTTTTCAGGAATGTACGTGTATCTAAGATTGTCTTAGCAATATCGCCTTTTTGGATATCCATGTATAGGCTATAGCCACGATCAGATTCAGACACGATTGGAATCAATTCAATGAATTCATTAAAATCTTTTACTACTTCGATGACTCGATCCATTTGTGGTTTTGTTATGTCACTTATAATCATCAAAAACTGTCTCTTCAATAATACACCCCATTAAATTTATATTTATTATCATTATATCACAGAAAGAAGAAACGGGTGGGAAAAGGAAGGGAGGCAACTTATCGATCTTAGCTGAGATGAAAGAGATTGCGTCGATGGGTTAACAAAATAGTTAGTCAGAACAGCCGAACGGATCGGCATGGCTCACTGGCTGTTCAATGTGGTAAAGGGTGGTACCGCTAACAAACTGTGTTTATCTTAGCCCCAATGTGACCATCACTGTTAAATCAATGGTCACATTGTTTACTTGAAGTGATTTTTAATTTGTTTCATTAACTCGACGTATTAGAATCCTTTATTTTTGATCAATTGAGTATTTCCCACAACTTCAAACCCTAATCTTGTGTAATAGTCTAACACCCTTTTATTGGAAGTATTTGCTTCTAGTTGAAGGGCTACGATATTATCCATTTTCTCTATACAATTAAGAAAATAAGCACCTATCCCTCTACTTCTAGAATCTTCTTTAACGTATAACTCATCTATAAATAGAATGTTTCCACCATACTCGTTACTCCAAAAGTAAACCAGTATTGAATATCCGATAATTTCATTGTTGTTTATTAAAATAACAATCCGAACCTTTTGTGGATTTTTTTTACACTCGTTAATAGTAGAGGTTACTTTCGTACTGTTCATTGGTTGACCTTCAAGATCTTCGCTGTAGAGAGAACTTACCATTTCAAGAAATTCATGATAGTCAGCATCCATATAATCCCTTAGCTTTATATCCATCACTCTACCTCCTGTCTAATTTTTGAAAATTATACCATATGAGAAAGAGAGTAGGTTGAAGATATTGTTTGCATCATATATGAATTCCTTGGTTGGTCAAGAAGTGACAAACAAAACATGTTTTTCCAGGGGAGGAATTTAACAAAACGGTAATTATGTTAAATCTGGACGATCAGACATGTAATGACTGCATAAAAAAACGCGCTGTAGGCGCGTCGGAATTTAAAAATGGTGATGGTGGTTGTCATGCAATTGGTTAAGGGTTTGTTGTGCATAGGCATCATCGTGGTAATGCTTTATTGCATGCTCATCTCTTTTTCTTAAACTAATGGAACCACTGAGGAAAAAGGCTGCGCCAAATAGAGCGATTATCGCGGTCACAATGAAGATATAGGTCATTGGGATTCCCCCTTTCAAGTAGTTCATGTTAAGAATAACATTTTTTACCTGATAAATCATGAATCGGCCTTATTTTGTACGGTGGTCAAAGAGATGAATCCTTTTGCTCAGGTAGCTTATACCAAACAACAATGATTAACGTTGCAACGGGACCGAAAAAAAGGAAAGAAAAAACCGGTTTTTACCCTGAGCTCCTTCCTTATCTTATACGCGATTGCCGCTCGTCAAAACGGCTTATGTGCACCGATTCCAAATCGCCAACAAAAAATGACTTGCCATCGGCCGCCCACCCCAAAAATTGGATATTATCGATATCTTTTAGATAGAAATTTCCATCGAATGGGTAGACAAACGATTTGTTCGTCGTTTTAATCACAAGCTGTTCATATGCATCTTGGGCATTTGAGTTGAATAGGAATTTTTCTGCAACATAATTATGGCCGGTCGGAGACCAGAAGACTTTAGTCAAGTCGTGCTCCCCATACCATGTTGGCACGCTGTTTCCTGTTTGCAGATCAGTCATATAACCGTGCCATTGCTTGAAATCAAACAGTAGCTTCATATCACTGGAATACGAGGGAAACTGTTTGAACGGATGCGTATATTTCAGCCCTGTCGGCAAGTCGAGTTCCTTGATGGTTCCGTTTGCACGGTACAATACCTTTTTGGATGTCGGTACCCAGCGAAGCAACTCAATCGACTGGGTTAGGCTAATCTGGGCATCATCGAGAGAAAATTGGTCATTCACTTTCATCTTCAATGTGCTCATGTCCTGCAAATAGAGCTTGTTGCGTTTTTGGTCATTCAGATCTTTTGTGTCGGACTGGATAAATACGAGATAATGACCGTCCGGTGCAATCGCATAATCGAGAATCGGTGTGTCAGTGGTCCCTTTCACAAGCAATGCCTTTTGCTTGGTGATTGGGTTGTATCGGTACAAGCTGGTTTGATCCATCATTAATAATTCTTCCTTGCCCGAGACCCATTTGGCGAAACCACTTAACTGGCTGAGTTGCTTGGTTCTGATGTCATACAAATATGGAATTGTAGGTTCATCTTTTTTGAACCCCTGCTTTTCCGCATATACAAACCGTCCACTTGGCGACATACTCACACGGTGCACGGCAGGCAACTGAGCGACGAGCGTTTGCTTTTTTCCATCAAGACCTATCTGGTATATTTTGCTTGGTGGAGCCGTTGTAGCAGCGGGAATTGTAGCTGACGCTGCGCTTGCTGACATTCGCCCGAATGAAGAGGACACCAATATTGTGATGAGCGCGGTGGCCAAGATTACAAAACTAGTTATTTTCATTGATACCATCCTTTCTGAGATTATTAGACGTTCGAAAATCCCTAAAATTACAAACAATGTTAAAAAGTGGCATAACAGGAAGTGGGTAACTCATTGTATGATATTAAACTTGGGGTCAATTGTAATTGTGGACAGAAAAAGAGAACCTAATGTTTAAAGCCGAAAGCGAGATGATTTTCCTGCTTAACATAAGAGAAATTGTGATGAGGTGAAATAATGTGGCGAAGATAACCATCACACTTTCCCAAAAGCCACTTAACCAGAACGATTCGCAGAGCATGAGGGAACTGGCAAAAAAGATTGTTGAACGTGCTAAGTATAAGCCTGAAAATGCCCCGTCATTAAAACGTCTGAGCGATAAATTGGGATGAGGAGTGATCGATATGGAACTTTCTGAACTGTTCAAGCGTGTGGGCGAGCTAACCGGTAAGTACCCGACGCTCACGAAAGAAGAAGTGGCAGAACTGATAAGACTGAGCAGGACGCTCAGCGCAGAGTGCAGCGACGTGCTCTATGACATGCAAATGGAAGAGAAGTACGCCAGAGAAGAGATTTAACATAATATTTCATGTGTTAAGCTGTGGGTGCTTCATAAAATTTATTGAACTAAAACCAGCTAATATCTTGTCAATAATTATCTCTAAATTTCTTAAAAACTCGATGATATACTAAAGATGCGCATGCCAAATATCCTTCCAGAAACATAGTGGAAGGCTTTTCTTTTATTGATCTTTTTTGAGATTTAAGCTAAATCAAGGAAAGATTGTTTACTTCTTAAAATGGCATAGATCCAATGAAGGAGCTTGTTTACACATGCTATTACTGCCACTCTGTACGGCTTTCCTTCTTCACGCTTCTTGTCGTAGAATTCCTTTAATTTTTTATTGCAGGAGCGTCTTATCCCACATAGAACCGCAAGGTACAAGGCGTGTCTAAGTCGCTTGGACCCTCGTTTGGTAATGAGATTGGCTGTTGCTGTGAATTTCCCAGAAGAGTATACACTTGGATCTACTCCTGCATACGCTACTAATTTCTTAGCGTGAGTAAATCGATCGATTTCTCCGATTTCAGATAGAATCGTTGCCGCGATTTTTTTGCCGATACCGGGAATCGATTGGATAATCTCATATTCTTCAACTTTTTCAGCAAGAGCATCAATCTGGTCCTGTAAGCTGGAAAGATGCTCTTGATACTGAAGAAGAAGGCGTATATAAAGTTCAAGGCTGATTAAATGACTTTGATAGGCTGTCTTCTGAAAAGGATTACGCGTTGCTGCAGCCATGATAAGCTCGGCTTTCTCCTTGGCCCAACGCTCTGATCGGCTTGTACAAATACAAGCTGCTCTCTCCAAGATTGTGTTTTCTCCTGCAGCCAGGATCGACTCAGCTGTAGGGAATTCCCGTAATAAGAGTAAGGAGATTCTCGAAAATAGGTCACCAAAAATTCCATTGTATTCAGGGAAAACCTGATCGAGCACCGCATGAAATTGCAACTTTGCTTGAACATACATATCTGTCAGAGATTCAAACTGCCTCGTGAGGTGGCGAAGATTCAAGAAGTGTACGCATCTCTGCTTATAAGCTTCAAACTCCTCCTTGTAATACAGCTCGCAGAGCTGATAGGCATCTACCGCATCAGTCTTAACCTTACGTAGAGAAGAAGCCTTTTTCGCTTGGTTTGAGATTAGCGGATTCACCACAATGAAGATAATAGAGTGTTCCTCCAGAAATTGAACAATAGCAGCCTGGTAATGCCCAGTAGACTCTAAGATGATAGTGGGTGAATGGCCTGCTAGTTTAGTGACATCGTTGATCAAGTTCAAAAGGTAATGAAGTCCTTCTTGGGTATGAAGGAATGAGAAACTCTTACCGTAAGGTTGACCTTTATCTAAAAACACTTGCCCTTGACTTTGCCCTTTTGAAACATCCAGACCAATGACTGGATTCATATATCTCTCCCTCTCCAAAGATTTATTGCCGGCAACCCCTAATGACTGCTTGCAGTTCCACAGCATCGCTAGTGATGCGAGATCTTCTGTCTCAACCAGCCTAAACATGGTTTCTACAAGTAGGGGGTGAACAGTTTTAGCGACGGGATGAGGACTCCCACGGGTACGACCGTTCTACCCCGGCTACCGTAATGGTACGACTTCTTAAATGAAAGAGGTCAACCAGTAAAAACTGGCTGACCTCATAATACGACGGGTACGATAGTTCAATGAGGCAGTTTAAAACTTTATTATTCAGTTTAGATCCATGGATTGCTTCATTCTGACGTATAGTCTAAAATTAATTTTCAAATACCTTGTGATTTAGAAGACCTGGACTCCTTGTATCTTAAGGGGTCCAGGTCTAAAACTTTATTATCACTGAACACTAAACTTGCAAGTGAAGTCATGACAGGAAAGAGTGAACAGAATGCTTGAATGGACGGGTGGGTGAACGAATCATACCAAAGCAGTTGAAAGCCACAAACGGAATGCTGCTTGAGCATCTCGCCCGCTATTATTTCGCGACACCCTACGTAAAGGGGAGAGTGCTCGATATTGCCTGCGGCACCGGTTACGGTAGCCATATGACGGTGAAGTAGCGGAAGCGGGAAGTGACGCAGATCGTGGCCGTAGACTTGGATCAGGAAACCTTAGATTATGCCAATGTGGAATACAACCATCAAAAAATCGAGTATGTGCAAGGGGATGTGACGGACTGCACGCTGCCTGATCGGTTGGGGGAGTTCGATACGATTCTCTGCTTTGAAATGATAGAGCACGTGGAAGATGACCGCGCCGTAATGGAAAATCTTTACCGGATGCTGAGGCCGGGCGGCATTCTCGTCTTATCCAGCCCCTTTGGACGCGGGCGGGGGATGCTGACCAGCGAGCCGTTTCATGTGCACCAGCTGACGCCAGAGGAATTCGAGGAGCTGTTCGTCGATTTTGCCGAGACAGAGATTTATTATCAGAGAGGCGTCACTTTTGAAAAGCCGCGAGATGGCTTCCGGTATTTCATCGGAATCGCAGTGTGCGTGAAAGAGGGAGGAAGCGAGCAGTAATCGCTCCCTTTTGCTATCGTATCTGAATTGCAGTCGCAAGAGGTTTTCTTATTCGTGCTGGGCAAACAGCTTAAAAGTAGAGTCGATTTGGAGGTTACCATGCAAAAGTTAAGCAATTCCTTCAGTGGGGCTCTTAGAACTTTTTCCTTCTGGATAGCAAATGGTACTGTGGGATTGCCATTACTTGAAGGTATTGATTATTCTTGTATATTTAATGAACCGAGTGCATTAGAACAAGCTTATGCTATCTTTGCAAATGTGATCGAGATGGATGATCAAGGAATAGTTTGTAATGCCAAATATGCAGAAATGAGAGCGGCACAGTTCATTCGAAGTTATGTTGATAATAGTTATAAGGTAGAGCCAGCTTTTGAAGGTTGGGAAGTTGCACTTTATTAGAGAGCAGAAAGTATTAATCTATCGGGAAACGTTAGCGTAATAAAACAGCGGCGAGTTTAGGACTTTATTTTCAGGTCTTAGGTCGCCGCTGTTTCAATTATTCGGTTTCAGTCTAAAACTAATTTTAAAACAGTTGGAGCAGAAATGAAGTGACCAACGATTGGGAAAATGGCAATATATAACCTTTAAAATTATTGTTTACAGGTTATAATTATTTCCTGTATAATCCAGTCATTACCACAACAATAGAGAACGAGACAAACACCACTTTGGAAAGGTTGATGCAGCGTGAACATTCAAAAGCTTCCTTGGGCAGGCATTCGATTGGAGTCCGCAACCACGGCAGTTGTCATCGATCCACTGTACCATTTCCCTGGTCATTTCGGGCAGCCTCATGAGCCGCTTTCTCCGCTGGATGCTTTCGGCTCGGTCGATGCGATCCTCATCACCCATCATCATTCCGATCACTTTGACCCGAAAGCAATTGCGCTTTTTTATGGCGACGACATTCCGGTCTACATGCCGGCTGAATCGCTCGAGCTGATACAGCCGGGAAAACTGAAAAACATCCGGGGTGTGAACCGGGGGGAATCGATTCAACTGGGCGATATGACAGTGACTGCCACCTATTCCGTCGATGGGGTTGGCGATCCCCAAGTCGCCTGGATCGTGCAAAGCGGACAGAAAAAAGCGATCCATTGCGGAGACACGCTTTGGCATGGCTATTGGTGGAGCATCGCCCGCAGCTTTGGCCCATTCGATGTGGCATGCTTGCCGGTGAATGGCGCTGTCGTCGAATTGTCTGGCCTCACGCCGAGCGGCCAACCGATTAGTATGAATCCCGAACAAGCGATTGCCGCTGCAAACATTTTGGGTGTGACACAACTGATTCCTATTCATTACGGCTTGATCCATCATCCGCCGGTTTATCGGCAAACACCGGAATTGCTTGAACGTCTGCAGGCTGCTGCCGGAGAAGAGGTAAACGTGCGCTTTTTACATACCGGTGAAAGAATCAACATCTAAAAGATTATCGTTTCTGCTGAGAAGGGGGAAGGCTATTGGGCCTTCCCCTGTTTTATATTTGCGTACGTTTGTTTACGCGAGCGATGCGGTGTACCGGTTGACCGGCACGGACAGACCCAGATTGCCGCGCAGCGTATCATGCTCGTATGCGGTTCGATAAATGCCACGCTCCTGCAAAATCGGCACGACCAATTCAACGAAATCTTTCAGACCCGTCGGGACCACGTTGCGGATGTTGAAGCCATCGGCGGCGCCCGCCTCGAACCATTGCTGGATCAGATCGGCCACGTATTCAGGCGTGCCGATGAAGGAGCCCCGCGGTGTCGAAGCGCGGATAGCGACTTCGCGAAGCGTCAGATTTTGCTCACGGGCTTCTTGTTTGATTTTTTCCGTGGTACTGCGGAAGCTGTTGGTGCCCAAGTCGCCGATATCCGGGAATGGCGCATCCAGCTCATACCGCGAGAAATCATGATGCTCGAAATAGCGGCCCAAGTAATCGAGCGCGCTCTCGATCGTCACAAGCTCTGCGATTTCCTTGTATTTACGCTCTGCTTCCTCAAAAGTTCGCCCAACGATGGGCTGAATGCCCGGGAAGATCAACACGTCGTCTGGCAAACGTCCATAAGCGACTGCCCGCGCTTTTACTTCTTGATAAAATCGCTGTGCTTCCACAAGCGTTTCATGGGCGGTGTAAACCGCGTCGGCGGACTTGGCAGCCAGGTCTTTTCCAGAGTCGGATGAGCCTGCTTGAAAAATGACAGGATGCCCTTGCTTGGAACGTGCGATATTCAGCGGACCTTGAACAGAGAAATAGGTGCCTCTATGGTGAAGGGCATGAAGTTTGGCAGGGGTAAAGAAGATGCCGCTCGCTTTGTCGCGCACAAAGGCATCGTCCTCCCACGAGTCCCACAGTCCTTTGACGACCTCGAGGAATTCCTCGGCGATCTGGTAGCGTTCCGCATGAGCGGGATGCTCCGCTTTGCTAAAGTTTTTCGCTGATCCTTCCAGCGGCGAGGTGACAACGTTCCAGCCGGCTCGCCCCCCGCTAAGCTGATCGAGGGAGCCGAACTGCCGCGCCACGGTGAACGGATCGCTGTAAGTAGTGGAAAGCGTCGCGACGAGGCCGATTTTTTCCGTGACGGCAGCCAATGCGGACAGGATCGTCAGCGGCTCAAAGCGATTCAAGAAGTGGGGGTTCGATTTCTCGTTAATATACAAGCCGTCCGCAATGAAGAGCAGATCGAACTTTCCCTGCTCTGCGATTCTCGCCTGCTCCTGGTAAAACGATAAGCTCACGCTCGCATCTGTCGGCATATCCGGGTGCCGCCAGTGGAACATGCTGTTGCCAACCCCGCTTAGATTGGCGCCAAGCTTCAATGTGCGGTTGGACATATGCTCACTTCCTTTCCGTATGATTGCATACTGCACTCTTTTATTGGGGGATCGTCTCGCTCTGTTTGGTATAACGATTTACTGGAAGAGGCAAACCGAGGTTGCCGCGCAGCGTATCGGCCTCGTATTCGGTACGGAACAGACCGCGCGCTTGCAAAATCGGGACAACGTGATCGACGAATTCGTTCAATCCTCTTGGAATGCTGGAGGCGACGATGAAACCGTCCGCGCCCTGCTCTTCAAACCACTCTTGGATCTTGTCAGCGACTTTTTCGGGTGTGCCCAAAAAATGAGGCCGGGGAGTCGCTTCCTGCAGGGCCACCTGACGCAGCGTCAGATTTTTTTCTTTCGCCACCCGTTTGATCCGGTCGGTCGTGCTGCGGAAGCTGTTCTTACCGATATCGCCGAGCTCGGGGAAAGGAGCATCGAGTACATATTGAGAAAAGTCGTGATGGTCGAAAAATCTGCCGAGGAACGCGAGCGCCTGCTCGACGGAAACCAACTCAGCCAGCTCCTGGTATTTTCGTTCCGCTTCTTCCTGTGTGCTTCCGATGATTGGATCGATCCCGGGGAGGATGACCAGCTCCTCCGGATTTCGGCCGAGCGCGACAGCTCTCTTTTTCACGTCCTGATAAAATTGCTTGGCGTCCCCAAGCGTCGGGTGGCCGGTAAAGATGGCATCTGCCGTATAGGCGGCCAAATTTTTGCCGGCGTCAGATGAGCCTGCCTGGAAGACTACAGGGTGACCTTGCTTCGAGCGGCCGATGTTCAAAGGCCCTTGCACGGAGAAGAACTCGCCAATGTGGTTTAGGGTGTGGAGCTTTTTCGGATCGAAGAACACGCCCGATTCCTTATCCCGCACGAAAGCATCGTCCTCCCACGAATCCCACAGCCCTTTCGCCACCTCCAAATATTCGGTTGCGATGCGGTAACGCTTGGCATGGTCCGGGTGCTGCTCGAGCGTTTTGCTGAAGTTGAGGGCGGAGCCTTCGAGCGGGGATGTTACGACGTTCCAGCCGGCGCGCCCGCCCGAGATATGGTCCAAGGAAGCGAATTGCCGAGCGATCGTAAACGGTTCGCTGTATGAAGTGGAGACGGTCCCGACGAGGCCGATCTTCGAGGTGACGGCAGCCAATGCAGACAAGATGGTCAGCGGTTCGAACCGATTCAGGAAATGGGGAATTGACTTTTCATTGATATACAAACCGTCCGCGATGAACACCAGATCAAATTTGCCTGTCTCCGCCTTTTGTGCCTGCTCCTGATAAAAGGACAAACTGACACTGGCGTCCGTTTGCGCCAAAGGATGCCGCCAGCCTGCGATATTGCCGCCGACTCCGTGTATGATCGCGCCGAATTTGATTTGCCGTGGTTTTGCCATCAAGAATTCCTCCCCAGTATGGTTTTTTCCCCGAGGCGATAGCCTCATTGTCTTTTTAAACAATAATTAAACACACCTGTTTACTTGGTTTTATCGACTTGCCAAAAGCTTATCACCCGCCCATTTGGATCGTCAACGGGCTGGGTAATAGAGTTCTTTTATCTGTCGATTCAAGAATTCTATCGAATGACGTGCAGTCGTATGCGATCCCATAAATTGGAGATGATAAAACTACACTTGTAAGGAGGATATCCCGTGCACAATCAAACGTTCCTGGCTGGTGCCCATACCGACAACATTCACATGATCATGGAGCGCATCGGTCAAAATTTTGATGTCGTGTTGCGGGAGTTTCGGATTGGCGGGTCGGGTGCCCGCGCTGCCATCATTTATATCAGCGATCTGGCCGATGTCGAGAAAGTCCATGAAGATGTGTTGAAGCCACTGATGCTCGTGGGAAGTGGCTTGAGTGGCGGAACGGGGAGCGGTGTAGAGGTGGGAGCAGTTGTCACGGTGGGGGAAATCACTGAGGCGAATTCCCTAGAGGTTTGCCTCGACAATATCCTCAGAGGGGAGACTGTGCTGATCATCGATGGCAGAAGCGGGGCCTTTATTCTTGGGACGCGATATTGGGAATCAAGAAATATCGAGCAGCCGATTTCAGAAACGGTGGTGCGCGGGCCGCGTGATGGATTCATTGAAACGCTGTCAACGAATATTTCGCTCTTGCGCAGGCGAATCAACAATCCCGCATTCACGATGGTCAAGCTGCGGCTGGGCGAACGTACCCAAAAAGAAGTGGTCGTCGCGTACATGGATGGCATCGCCAACCAGAAGCTCGTGCAGACCGTATTGGCAAGGGTGGGAAAAATCAATCTCGATGATGTGCCGGAGTCTGGTTTTATCGAGCAATTCATCGAGGACAACCATTTCTCGCCATTTCCCCAGGTGATGAATACGGAGCGGCCCGACAAAGTTGTCGCCGCCTTGATGGAGGGGCGCGTGGCGATCTTATTGGACGGCACGCCGTTTGTGCTTTTGGCACCCGTGACGTTTTGGATGCTGCTACAGTCGCCCGAAGATTATTATGAGCGGTGGATGATCGGGACGCTCCTGCGCATGCTGCGCTTTATCAGCACGGTCATGGCGCTGTTTCTCCCCTCTATCTATGTCGCGCTCACATCGTACCATCAGGGATTGATTCCGACACGGCTGGCTATTTCGATCGCAAGTAGCCGCGAAGGGGTGCCGTTCCCGACATTGATTGAGGCGCTCATCATGGAGGCGACGATCGAGCTCTTGCGTGAAGCGGGGATCCGCCTGCCGAAAGTGGTCGGACAAGCGGTCGGCATCGTGGGCGGACTCGTAATCGGGCAATCTGCAGTGCAGGCCGGCATTGTGAGTCCGATTATGCTGATCGTTGTGGCGGTGACCGCGATTTGCTCCTTCACGCTGCCACATTACGGGGTGGCAATCTCAATCCGCATGCTGCGATTCGGAATGATGTTTGCCGCTTCTGTAATGGGGCTTTACGGAATCATGCTTGCGTTTCTCCTGCTTTGTGCGCACCTGTGCAAGCTGAAAAGCTTCGGAGTCAATTATACAGCCCCTTATGTTCACACCAACTGGCGAGATATGAAAGACAACATCATCAGGGCACCGCTGCAGCTGTTCAAACTACGACCCAGGTTTCTTCGTCCCAAAGACGACCTGCGTAGCAAGTCGTGATCTTGGAGGGCAGGCACCATGAATGCTGTGACAAAGGAAAAAATAACGTCCTCCCAGGTAACGATCGCGGTTGCTTCGTTCATTATCTCGGACGGCTTTATCGTGACGGCGAAATCAGCTGCGGAGACGGTCGGGACGCCGGATGTCTGGCTGAGCCTTTTAGCAGGAGGCATACTCTGTCTTTTGCTCGCTTATTTACAGGCGAAATTGAGCCAGGCCTATCCGGAAAAAACGTACTTTGAATACAGCCAGCACATCGCCGGAAAAGCCATCGGCTATGTATGCAGCTTTTTGTTCATCATCTATTTGATCATGATCACCGGACACGAGCTGCGTTCGCAGGCGGAATTCATCCGACATAATCTGCTGGATGAAACACCCATAGAGGTCACGATGGCCGCATTTTTGCTGATCGGTGTTTATTTAATACTTGGCGGCATCAACCCGTTGGTTCGCATGCAGGAGCTACTCTTTCCGTTTACCATCATCGTGATCCTGTTGGTGTTTGTTTTCGGCATGAAAGATTTCCATCTATATTATTTGCGGCCCGTATTAAGCGAAGGCATCGGCCCCGTCCTGCGAGGGATCAAAACGACACCATTTGCCTACCTTGGATTTGAGACGATTTTGATTTTAACAGCCTTTATGGCTGAACCGCAAAAAGCAGTGCGGACCGTCGTGTCAGGCTTGACGATCTCGATCGTGCTCTACGTCCTCAATGGGGCGATTCTGGTAGGGGTACTGACGGAACGAGAAGTGATGACGCTGACCTGGCCGCTAATGGAATTCACCCGATCGATTGAATTTCCAGGAGGGTTCTTTGAAAATTTTGAGATTCTCTTTTTCATCATCTGGCTGATCCGCTTTTTCTCAACGTTTGCACTGGCCTATTATTTCGGTTGCCTAGGCATAAGCCAATTATTCAACCTGAGGATCGAGTATATTGTTCTCGCGATGATCCCGCTCATTTTCTGGATCGGCATTTCCGGCAAAGACATCGATGCGGTTTTTGCATTCGCCGAAAACCTTGGCTATTACGGCATCATTGTCAGCGGGATTGTGCCCGTCCTTCTGTATGTCATTCATTTGCTGAAGGACCGTGTTGCCGATGAGACGTAAACGATGGGGTTTGGCATTGTCTCTCACAGTAGGTCTTGCTTTCTTTTTGACCGGTTGCTGGGGCCAACGAGAAATCGAGAACATTGGTCTGGTCATTGGGCTTGCCCTGGATAAAGGCAACGGCCCTGGCAAAATCCAGCTCACGCAGCAGATCGTCAACACGATCACCGGGCATAAGCAGCTAGAAACCACGGACTTTTACAACCTGACGACACAGGGGAAAACGCTGTTCGAGGCGATCCGGCATACGTCGAACTCGACGGATCGGGTGCCGTATTACATGCATTTGAAAATTGTCATCATCAGTGACCAGCTTGCCACCCATTACGATTTCATGGAATTGACCAGCCTGCTCCAGCGGGACCATGAAATACGCCGTACGGTAAAGGTGCTTTTCGCCCAAGGCAGCGCAAAAGCGATATTGGAAAAGGTGTCCGAAAAAAAGGAAATCCCCGCGCTGAACATTTGGGGGGTCGCCAAAAACGATTTCAAGTCATCCCAAATGCCGCGCGTCGTCACCTTAAACGACCTCGAGGTGAACTTCACGAACAGCACCAGCCTGCTAGCCCAAACGATCACAACGGTTCCGTCGGATGTGCTGATTCGTGGTTCCGCGGTCGTGTCCGGAAAAAAGCGGAAAGTGGTTGGGTGGCTGAATGCCAATGAAACGACTGGGATCAACCTGATTCTCGGGACCGACATCGGGAGCAGGGGTGGTTACATTACCGTACCGGGCCAAGGGAAGATAAAGGAACTGGTGTACGAAATTCGTTCGGTCAAGACCAAAATCAAGCCGATTGTTGACGGAAGCAATATCATGTTCGCCATTGGGATTGAAACAGAGGGGAAGATCGTGGAATTTCGCGGAGACACCGATTTGTTTGACCAAAACGCAATCCATAACGCAGACAGTAAGCTGGAAGGGGAGATCAAGCGTCTCGTCATGGAGGCGCTTGTAAAAACGAAGGATGTTTACAAAACCGACGTGGCTATGTTTGGGCAGCAGCTCAAAATCACCCATTACGAGAGATGGAAAAAATACCGTGACAATTGGGACGAGCAATTCAGCAAATGCAATACCCAAGTCACCGTGAAGGCGTACATCCGCGAGTTTGGGGCAAGGGGGAGCAAGCTGCCCAAAAAGAAATGAGCCTGAAAAAAGGGAGAGGCGGTTCGCTTCTCCCTTCACTGCTTCCTTCTATTCCAGACGACGCGTCGACTCCCGTTCGACCAATTCGATCGACAGAGTGACATGAACCGGATCGCTGATTTTTTGCTCGATGGCATCGATAATCGTCTGTGCGGACACAACGCCTTTGTTGAAAACATCCTGCCGGATCGTCGTCAAGCCAGGACGAGAAATCATGTTGATCGCCAAATCATCGAAGCCGACGATCGAGTAATCGTGTGGAATTTCTTTACCGCGCTCCTGCAGCGCTTTGATGATCCCCATGGCCAAAATGTCCGAGGAGGCGAAGATGGCAGTCGACTTGTCGCCAAGCTCAAGAAGTTTCGTTCCCATCTCATAGCCGATCTCAAAAGAGCTTCCTTTCCCTTCAAAAAAGGTGATTGCGTCTGTGGAGAGTTTGGCTTCGGTGACAGCTTTTTTCAAACCGTTGGAGCGGTTCCAATCAACCGGAAAATTGGCGAGATCATGACCGATGAAGCTGATCGCTCTGTGACCGCGCTCGATGAGATGCTTGCCAGCCAAATAACCGCCGAGTTCGTCATCGATCCGGATGTTGTGGTACGATTTGCCGAATTCTTCGTAATTATCAATCAATACGATGGGAATATCTAATGATTTCAGCTCTTCATAGAGCGCTTCCGGAAAGAGGCCAAGAAAGATGAGCCCGTCTAGATTCCGTTTGGTGACCCAGCTCTTGCAGTCTTGTGGGTCGCGCACGCCGGAAATCAAGAGGTCGTATTTGTTTTTCCGTGCGATAGACTCCATGCCGCCGATCATTTCGGTATAGTAGTAGTTCTCGCGAAACATCGGTGCCAATGAGTTGTCGACAAAAGGCATCATCACGCCGAGCATATTTGATTTGCGCTTGGATAGGCTAATCGCAGTGAAATCCGGCTGGTAATCGAGCTGCTTGATCGCCTCAAACACTTTTTCCTTGGTTTCTTCCGAGACTTTGTTGATGCCGTTCACGACGTAGGAGACAGTTGCCGATGAAACGCCGGCAAGTTTGGCCACGTCGCGGATGGTGATTTTTTGTTTCATGGGCCCTCCGAATTAAACGGTTAACTAAGTTTAGGAACAATTATAGCGTAAAAGTTTGCAGCAGTACAACAGGGCTTTGTTGAGGCGAGCAGGGACGAGCTTGAACAGGTGGCATCAGGTTTGTGCTTTGTTCAGACTGAAAGCAGAAGCGTTCGGCGAATGAAAGGTGAATAAACTGACTAATTGGATTTTTTAAAACCGTAAAAATAAATAGTATTTACAAGCGAATAGACAGGTGATATAGTTTGGATTAGTTAACCGGTTAACTTTCATAAAACATACGATATTAACCGGTTAACAAAAATCGCGTTAAGCAATCAAAATGCGGCTGTCAGTACCGTGCAGAGGCTTGTGAGTGACAAAGGAGCAAGCCCGCATGTTTTTGCGAAAAGTCCACACGTTGCTTGTCGCCTAGTGAAGAGGAGGTGCAGCAATGTACCAGAGTTACGACATCATCATCATCGGGACGGGAGCGGGCGGCGGAACATTGGCTTATGCCCTGAAGGACAGCGGTGCAAAGGTGCTTTTGGTCGAACGTGGTGACTATTTGCCGCGGGAGCCTGAAAACTGGGATACGCGGGCTGTTTTCGCTGAAAAACGCTATAAGCCGGAAGAGAAATGGTATGACGACAGTGGCCAACCGTTCGCGCCTGGCGTTCATTACGTAGTCGGCGGAAACACCAAAGTGTACGGGGCCGTCCTGCTCCGGCTGCGCGAGCAAGATTTTGAAGAAATCGTGCATGAAGGCGGCATTTCGCCAGCATGGCCTGTGTCCTATCAGGCTTTCGAACCTTACTACACAAAGGCGGAGGAGCTGTTTTTTGTGCATGGCAAGGTGGGGGAGGATCCGACTGAACCCCCACGTTCAAAGGCGTTTCCTTTTCCCGAGGTGCCCCACGAGCCGACGATCGAGCAACTGGCTGCCAAGCTGCGCGATCAGGGGCTGCGACCGTTTTCCTTGCCAGTGGGCATCGATCTACGGGAAGGTGGCCGCTGCGTTCGCTGCAAGACGTGCGACGGTTTTCCGTGCAAGCTTGGGGCGAAAGCGGATGCGGAAGTGTGCGGCGTGGAAGCAGCGCTGCAATCTCCGCATGTGGAGCTAATGACCCGTACATTTGCACAGCGTATTTTGACGGATCCGAGCGGTCGCCGTGCCGTCGCCGTGGAACTTGTGCGGGATGGCGAACGCTTTACAGTGCATGGGGGCACGATTGTGGTCGCTAGCGGCGCGGTCAACTCGGCTGCCTTGCTGTTGCGCTCGGACAGCACAGCGCATCCGGACGGGCTCGCCAATCAATCCGGCCTGGTCGGACGGAACTATATGGTGCACAATAGCACGTTTCTCATGGCCGTCCATCCTATTTGGCAAAATGCCACTTCCTTTCAAAAGACGCTGTCCGTCAACGATTACTATTTTGGCAAAAACGATTTCCCGTATCCGATGGGCAATCTGCAAATGCTCGGGAAGCTGCAGGCAGACATGCTGAAGGCACAAAAACCTTTCGTGCCGAAGCCGATCCTTGGGCGTATTGCCGACCGTAGCGTAGATTTTTACCTCACGTCGGAAGACTTGCCTGATCCGGAAAACCGAGTGACGCTTGGGGCAAATGGACGCATTCAGATTCGGTGGAAGCCGAATAACCTTGTAGCACACCGGCAGCTTGTGCAAGAGACCAAACGAATGCTGCGGCGCGCCGGCTATCCGCTCATCCTGACGCAAAAGATGGGGATCGAAACAAACTCCCATATGTGCGGCACAGCGCGATTTGGCACAGACCCGGCGACATCGGTGCTCGATCCGTATTGCCAGGCGCACACGGTGCAAAATCTATACGTCGTTGACTCGTCGTTTTTCCCGTCCTCTGCGGCGGTCAATCCGGCGCTCACCATTGCGGCACAGGCGCTGCGGGTAGCGGATCATCTGATGCAAAAGAGTGAATTCACAAATGAAAAGATCGAATATTGCGAAACATAGTGGGCCCCTTCGGCTGTTTTTGGCTAAAGTGGCTCACAACAAAGGAGAGGAGCTGCACATATGAAACTGACAGGCGGACAAATCATTGCCAAAGCGCTCAAAAACTACGGGATTCCATACGTAGCGGGAATTCCTGGACACGGCTGCTGGACACTGCTCGACGCATTTTTGGAGGAAGGCTGCGAAATCCCGTTTATTCAAGTCATGCATGAGCAAAGCGCGGTTCATCTAGCGGACGGCTATTACCGCGCATCCGGAAAGCCGATGGCGGCGGTGACCTCGGTAGGGCCGGGGGCGGCCAACACGATCATCGGCTTGGGTACGGCCTACGCCGATTCCACCTCCGTGATCTTGTTTACCGGCGCACCGGCGACGCACATGCGCGGTCACGGCGTCATGCAGGAGTTGGACCGTTTTCATTCCAACGATTTTCCCCGCGTTACCGAAGGCGTGACCAAGCGGCATTGGGAAGCCAATCGCGTCGAGGAACTGCCCTTTATCATGCATCGCGCGTTCAATGCGATGCTGACGGGACGGCGCGGCCCGGTACATGTAGAAGTGCCGATGGATGTGCAGGCGGAAGCGATTGAGGTGCAGATTCATGATCTGGAGCGGCGTATGCCAATCGGGACGATGCGGGCGGACGTTGCCGCGATTTCGGCAGCGGCGCAATTGCTACGCAAAGCAGCACGACCGGTCATCGTAGCGGGTGGCGGCGCGATTACGGCGGAGGCATGGAATGAGCTGCGCCAGCTGGCTGAGGCTGTCGGCGCGGCTGTCGTGACGACCTGGAATGGAAAAGGCGCATTTCCGGAAGATCATCGTCTGTTCGCCGGTTCGGTTGGACAAACGGGCACAACCAGCGGTAATGCCCTGGCTGCGAATGCTGATGTCGTCCTGTCTGTCGGCTGCCGCTTTACCGACTGGTCGGCCTCGAGCTACCGCAAAGGCACGAGCTTCTCGTTCCCGCCGGCCAAGCTGATTCACATCGATATCGACCCGCAGGAAATCGGCAAAAACTATCCGACCGAAGTCGGGATCGTGGCGGATGCCAAGCTTGCCCTGCAAGATTTACTGCAAGCGTTCACCACGGCTGATATCGAGGCAATGGCAGCCACTCGCGCGGACTATTACCAAGAGATTGAGCGGCAGAAGCAGGAATGGGAGCGAATCATTTCGGCGCGCCGCGAAAGCAACGAATCCCCAATGACCTCCCAGCGTCCGCTCGCCGAGCTGCGCAAAGTGCTGCCGCGCGACGGCATCGTGGTCGTTGGTTCGGGTAACACGCAAGGAGCTGTCAAACAGTCTTTTCCAGTCTATGAACCGCGTACTTATCTCACTTCCGGCAGCTTCTCATCCATGGGCTGGGCTGTGCCGGCCTCGCTCGGCGCCAAACTGGCCCAACCAGAGCGGAAGGTAGTCTGCATCGTCGGTGACGGCGATTTCATGCAATCGCTTCCGGAGATTGCGGTAGCCGTCATGCACAACATTCCGGTTGTCTTCCTCGTGCAAAACAACATGGGATATATGTCCATAAGGGGAGGACAACGCAAAATCATGGGCCGCCACATCGGGTCGGAATTCAACCTGAAAAACGGTGAGCCGTATACGCCTCATTTTGCGGAAGTCGCACGCCATTTCGGGTTGAAAGCGTGGCGGGCTGAAACGCCGGAGCAGGTGGCCGACGCGCTTAAGGAAGCGCTGGAGACCGAAGGACCGACACTTGTCGAGGCGATGACGTCCCGCGATGCGGCGGGCCCATTCGTCCCAGGCTGGTGGGATTTCCCGGTGCCCGCTTACATTCAGGACGAGCGGCAGGACGAGTATCAAGAAGGCCGAGAGCTGGAGCAGCATCTGTAGGCAAGCATTCGAACAACTCGGATAAGACGGAGGGAATACCATGAACAACGAAACAGTGCTGCAGCGAGCCACCTATCTGAAACGCGCTGAGCAAGGTCCCGAATCGGCCAGCCCTGAATTACGGCAAACGGTAGCGGAAATTCTCGCTGCTATTAGAAACAACGGCCAGGAAGCCGTGCGTGTGTATTCACAAAAATTCGATAGCTGGAATCCGGATACGTTCCGGGTCGATCAGGAGACAATCGAACGGGCGACGCGTGAGATCGACCCTGGGTTGCGGGCGAGCATCGATTTTTCGCGGGCGCAGGTGCACGGATTCGCCATGCATCAACGCGGTACTTTGCGCGAATTGGAAGTGGAAACGCTCCCGGGCGTCATATTGGGGCACAAGCTGGTGCCAGTGAATGCAGTCGGATGTTATGTGCCCGGCGGTCGGTACCCGCTGATCGCTTCTGCCATCATGACGATTGCGACAGCGAAGGCAGCAGGAGTACCACGCGTCATCGCATGCGCACCACCAATGAAAGGCGGCGGAATCCATCCGGCTCAGCTGTACGCGATGGCTGCAGCTGGTGCGGATGAAATCTACTGCCTCGGCGGCGTCCAGGCGCTCGCGGCGATGGCGTATGGCGTGGAAACGATCAAGCCGGTCGACATGGTCGTCGGCGCAGGCAATGCGTTCGTTGCCGAGGCAAAGCGCCAATTGTTTGGCCATGTAGGCATCGATCTCTTGGCCGGCCCGTCCGAGGTGCTGGTGATCGCTGACGATAGCGCCGAACCCAAGCTGGTGGCGGCTGATCTGCTGGCACAGGCGGAGCACGGCCCCACTTCACAGGTTATTCTCGTGACAGATTCCACCGCGTTTGCCGAACGCGTTATCGCTGAGGTGGAGCAATGGCTGCAATCGGATTGGCCGACGGCACAGGTCGCCGCACAGGCTTGGCGAAATCGAGCGGAAGTAATCGTCGGGGCTGATCGGGAAAGCGTGCTGCGCATCGCGGATGAAATCGCCTCCGAGCATGTTGAGGTGCAGACGCATGACGATAACTGGTTTTTTGAGCGGTTGACCAATTACGGCTCGCTGTTTCTTGGAAAACGCTCGACTGTCGCATATGGCGATAAGGCGATCGGGACCAATCACGTGCTGCCGACCGATCGTGCGGCCCGCTACACTGGCGGACTATTTGTCGGCAAATTCCTCAAAACGCTGACATACCAGCGGGTTTTGGCAAAAGGGACTGAAACGGTCGCCCCCCACGTCGCCGCGATTTGCGATGCGGAAATGATGGAAGGTCATGCCATTACGGCGCGGATGAGGCTTGAACGCGAAACAGGCGAGTAGAAGCCTACCAATTATACATTGATCTGATCAACGTGCGGACGATGCGGACAGCGGCAAACGTACTGTTCCGCATCCCACGCATGTTACACAGGAGGAATTACCATGAAAAAAGCACTGATCCTGCACGGAGGATGGGCATGGCACTATCCGAAAGAAACCGCAGAATTCGCCAGCACCCATCTGTTGGATGATTACGAGGTGGAAGTTTTTACTGATTTGGGCGTGCTCGAATCCAATCGACTGCATGAATTCGATGTGATCGTACCGATTTGGACGCAAGGGGACTTGAGCGTCTTCCAGGAGCAATCGTTGCTGAAGGCGGTCGAGCGGGGCGTAGGGCTTGCCTGCTGGCACGGGATCGCGGACGCGTTCAACGCAAGCCATCCGTTCAAGCTGCTCCTCGGCGGACAATTCATCGCACACCCTGGCGATTTCATCGAATATGAAGTAAGCTTTCCGAAACAGGACCCGCTCACAGCTGGGCTCGCTCCGTTCAAAGTGTTTTCAGAGCAGTACTACATGCACACTGATCCGGGCAATGATGTGATCGCGACGACTGCGGTGGACGGCGACAGCTTCACTTGGCTCAAAGGCGTGACGATGCCGGTCGCTTGGAAGCGCCACTGGGGAGAGGGCCGTGTCTTTTACCATTCGTTGGGACATACACCGCAGGAGCTGGAAAAGCCGGAGGTTCTGGAGCTGACGCGTCGGGGGATTCGCTGGGCAACACGGTAAGGCACGTTCAAAAAGATTGGCGTAGCCCGCTTTCTTTTCAAATTTACTGTACCAAAGTTGCAGGGGAGGCTTTCTCATGAAAACAGAACAGCATAAGACGTTGGCGAGCGGGGTTCTCGGAGTCCCTCAACTCATTTTCCTAGTCATTTCCGCAGTGGGCCCGATCACAACATTATTCGGCAATCTCATCTTGATTTTGCAATTTGGCAATGGGGTCGGCGAACCCGGCATTTACTTGCTGGCGATGGTCGTCTGGCTGCTCTTTTCCGTGGGTTTCACCGCGATGGCACGTCACATCCGCAATACCGGCGCTTTTTACGCCTATATATCGCAAGGGATCGGCAGACCGCTAGGCGTAAGCGCTTCCTACTTGTCGCTTTTGTCGTATATCACCATTCAAGTCGCCCTGTACGGGCTGTTCGGCTATGCTGCGCATGTCTTTTTCGCCGCTAGCACTGATGTTCAACTTGCTTGGTGGCTGTACGCACTAATTGCTTGGGCCTTCGTTTCGTTTTTCGGATACCGCAGCATCGAGATCGGTTCGAAAATTTTGGGTATTTTGATGCTGGGGGAAGTGGCGATCATGGTGCTGCTCAGCATCGCGTCGTTGCTGGATCCGTCGCCTGAAGGCTACACGGCGGCTTCCTTTCAGCCGAATGTCGTGTTCAGCGGTACGGTTGGCATCGCGCTCTTGTTTGCGTTCGGATCCTTCGTCGGGTTCGAGGCGACCGCCGTATTCAGCGAGGAAGCCAAAAATCCGCGGCGCACGGTGCCCATTGCGACCTATTGGTCTGTCATTATCATTGGGATTTTGAATGCCGTAGCGGCATACGCCATAATCGTCGGTTGGGGCGAAACAGGCATCATCGCCAAATTGAATCACGTGTTCAGCCAAAATGGCGACCCCGGTACGGTCGTAAACGAGCTTGCCACCCGAGTTCTCGGCGGATGGGCCGTTTTGGCGATGCAACTGCTTTTGGTCACAAGCGCTTTCGCTGCATTGCTTGCTATCCAAAACATGATCACGCGTTACTATTTTGCCTGCGGGCGCACGGGCATTTTGCCTGCAAAGCTCGGACTTGTTCATCACCGCTTCCGTTCTCCTCACGTGGCAAGCATCGTCCAGTCGGCTACGGCGCTGTTTTTTCTGATGATTGCAGCCAGCATGGGGGCTGACCCGTTTGTACACTTATACGGGTGGTTTGGCGCAATCGGTACGTTGGCGCTGCTGATTTTGTACAGCTTGACTGCGATTGCGGTGATCAGCTATTTCGCCCGCACAGGTGCCGATACGCGACTTTGGCATACCAAAATCGCTCCGGGCCTGGCCGCGATCTGTTTGAGCGGAACGACCATTTACGCCATTCTGAATTTCAGCCTGTTTGTAGGAGAAGGACAGACGGCGCTGTCGTTCGCTATCTTTAGCATCATCGGTGCGATCACAATCGCGGGCATCGCAGTGGGTTTACGGCTCAAAAAGCATAGACCCCGTGCTTACCAAGCGATCGGCGTGACGATTGCGGTTGCCAATCAGGAGCAAGCAGCAGCGGCAGAAGGGGCGCCAGCAAGAAAACGGGAAGGGGCGTAAGCGGCCCTTTTTCCGTATGGCAATCGTGTTGTTTCGGACGAAATAAAAATTCAAACTACTTTAAATTATCTTTTTATTGTCGTTTACGAAACGGTAGATTCGTGATACATTATAGGCAAGTTAACCGGTTAACAAAACCAAGGAGGCAGCAGCTTACACGAATTATCTTCGAAAGCAGGTGAAACCGATGTCAATCCTTCAGATTCGCGGCGTTTCCATCTCGTTCCCCGGTGTAAAGGCGCTGCGCGATGTGACCTTTGACATTGCACGAGGGCAGGTCGTCGCCCTTTGCGGCGAAAACGGCGCGGGCAAGTCCACGCTGGGGAAGATCATCGCTGGCGTCAACCCGTACGGCTCGTTTTCGGGCAGCATCTTGTATGGAGGCGAAGAGCTAACACTCTCATCCACACTCGATGCGGAAAAAATCGGGATCGCGATCGTACATCAGGAACTGAATCTGTTCAACGAAATGACCGTGGCTGAAAACATTTTCCTCAGCCGTATGCCGAGCAAAAGCGGAATCATCGACTTTGAGGCACTGTACGAACAAACTGGCAATCTGCTCGATGAGCTGGGTATTCCGATCAATCCGAGGGACAGGATCAAAGACTTGCCGGTCTCGAAACGGCAAATGGTCGAGATCGCCAAGGCGGTCGCGAAAAAACCGAAGGTGCTGATCTTTGACGAAGCGACCAGCTCGCTGTCCAACCATGAGGTCGCTCTCCTTTATCAAATCATCGAGCGATTGAAGCAGCAAGGCACGACGATGATATACGTGTCGCACAAATTGAACGAAATTTTTGACATTTGTGATGCGGTGGTTGTACTGAAGGATGGCTGCTACGTACGATCAGCGCTTGTTCGGGATACGACCCGAGACGACATCATTCGTTGGACGGTAGGGCGCGAGTTGAGCGATTTGTATCCTCCCCGGCGGAAGAGCGGCCAGTCGGGTGAAGAATGGCTGCGGCTCGAAGAATGGTCGGTCCACGATCCGGTAAGCCCTGCGAAAAGGCTGGTAGACCGCGTCTCGCTGCACGTGAAGACGGGAGAAATCCTCGGAATTTATGGGCTTGTCGGGGCAGGAAGGTCGGAGCTGGTCGATTCGATCTTTGAAGGGCAGGAAGGGAAGGCGACGGGAAGGATGTATGTGCGGAACCAACCATTCGTGGTCAAAAATCCGGCGCATGCTATTTCCAGCGGGATCGCACTCGTGACGGAAGATCGCAAAAAAACGGGGCTCGTGCTCGGGTTGTCTGTGGAAGAAAATTTGACTCTCGCATCGCTGCGTTCGGTCGCAAACACGCTTGGCGTCATCGATCAGGAAAAAGCCGCTTTTGATGTGCAGCGGATGGTGCAGAAGCTAAGCGTGAAGGTGCCACATGTCAAACAGCTCGTCAAGCATTTGTCTGGAGGAAATCAGCAGAAGGTTGTCGTCGGCAAATGGCTGCTTACACAGCCGCAGCTGTTGATTTTGGACGAACCGACAAGAGGCATCGATGTCGGGGCAAAAGCGGAAATTTACAAGATGATACGGAACTTGGCGGATGAGGGGATGGCGATCATCATGGTTTCTTCCGAACTACCAGAAGTGCTCGGGGTGAGCGACCGCATCCTCGTCATGAAGGACGGGAGAATTGCGGCAGAAATGCTTCAGGAGCAAGCAGATGAGGAAGTGTTAGTACGATACGCGCTTGGAGGTGCACAGCATGTTTCCTAAAGAGGCAGTGACAGAAGCACCGGCCGGGCTCGGCGAGAAAGGTGCGCTTGCAATCAATTGGAAAAATTATACGTCATTGGCGGGGCTGGCCGTATTGATCGCGATTTCGGCGATCATGAGTCCAACATTTTTATCCCCGTTCAACATTGTCAACGTCGCGACACAGATCGCCGCACCGGGTATTTTGGCCGTCGGGATGACCTTTGTGATTTTGACTGGAGGCATCGATCTGTCTGTTGGCAGTCTCCTGGCACTTACCGGCGTGATCGTCGCCATCGCTGCTCCCGTCATTGGGTGGCCGTGGGCGGTCTTGCTCGCTATATTGCTTGGGACAGTGGTCGGCATGTTCCACGGGCTATGCATTACGAGATTCAAGGTGCCGCCCTTCATCGTCACGTTGGCCGGACTGTCTGCTTACAAAGGCTTGGCACTCATTTTCACCTCATCCGCATCGGTGCCCCTGCGTGCTGATTTCTTTGACTACCTTGGAGCTGGCCGACTGGGGGGCACGGCAGCGCTTCTACTTTCCGCGGTGATTGCCGTGCTGATGCTGTTCAACTACTTGTCTGCCAGAAAAAAATACGGGACAAAGGAACGGACGAAAAAGAGTATCGTCACAATTTCGGCGATGGTGGGGACGCTTGCATTTGGTCTTCTTGCCCAAGAGGCAGGGGGCGTGCCGATTCAGGTGCTCATTTTTGTGGTATTGTTTGCAATCGCGTGGTTTGCCTTGAACAAAACGGTGTTCGGGCGCGAGCTGTACGCTATCGGTGGAAATCCGGAGGCAGCTCGGCTCGCAGGGGTGAAAGTGAAGCGAGGCCTCATCATCGTGTATGCCACAGCTGGATTCCTCGCGTCCATCGCCGGATTGCTGGTGGCGACACGGCTCGGTTCCGGCACACCGCAGGTAGGGACTTTAGGCGAGCTTGATGCGATCGCTGCGGTTGTCATTGGCGGCACAAGCTTGATGGGCGGCGTAGGGACATTGGGTGGAACGATCATCGGGGTCATCTTGATCGGGATTTTGAACAATTTGCTGTCTTTGCTCAATATTACAGCTGACATGCAGATGGTTTTCAAAGGAGCGATCATTTTGGGCGCAGTCATGCTGGATGCCAAACTTAGCAAAAAATAAACGTTGTTTCGAAAACACGTAAAAAAAATTTGATTGAGGGGGCGTTCATTCAGATGAAACGATGGAGGAGTTTGGCAGGGGTGCTTAGCTGTGGGGTGCTGTTGCTTGCGGGTTGCGGGACGGAGACAGGAGCAGGCGGACCAACAGCTGGCAGCAATGACAAAATCGTTGTCGGCGTAACAAATATCACGATGAAAGAGTCGGTTTACCAGTTCATGAAAACAGCCGCCGAAAATAAGGCAAAAGAGCTCGGAGTGGAAGTGATGTGGCAAAGCTCAGAGCTTGATCCTTCCGCGCAAATGAATCAAGTGCAAAATTTCATCGCGCAAAAGGTAGACGCTATCGTGATCGAGCCGGCCGATCCACATGCGGCCAAGCAGCAGGTCATGCTGGCGAAACAGGCAGGCATTCCGGTCATCAATCTGGAAGGGTTGATTGAGGGAGCCAAAACCGATTTGCGGATCGTTGGCGACAGTGTCAAGGTAGGGGAAGCACAGGCGGAGAGTTTTGTTCAGGAGTGGGGCGATAAACCTGCCAATGTCGTGATTCTCTCCGGAACGAAAGGTGACGAGGTGGCGGAAAGCATCACGAAAGGCAATCAGAACATCATTGGAAAACATGCCAATTTGAATGTCGTGGGGAGTCAATACCACACCAACTGGGACAAACAGCTGGCGATGAATACAATGGAAAATCTGCTGGTGAAATATAAAAACGACATACAGGTAGTCTTCGCGAACAACGACGGCATGATCGCAGGCGCCATGAAAGCCGCCGAAAATGCAGGCGTGAAGGACAAAATCATTTTTTACGGAGCTGACAATGACAAAAGCACGGTGGAAGCTATTTTGAAGGGAGACCCGGTGCGAACGATTGACAAAGGAGCTGTACTTCAAGGAGAACGCGTCGTAGAAGGTGCAGTAAAGCTTGCAAAAGGGGAAAAGCCGCCGTCTGATCAAGTGATCGATGACATCCCGGTATGGTATACGCCGATTACGATTGTGGATAAAGACCACCTGGAGGCAGCGAAGCAAAAGTTTCCGGAACTGTTTTGAGTTTTCGCCAAGCGCCGCTGCAATAAGCGGCTTTTTTTTTCACTCCACATCGCTTATTACTCGACACTGGATGGGTATAAATACCACCGATTGGATGGTCCCTTCCCGATGATTTTCACTTACATTCATCTCATCGCCCACGTGATGCGGATCCAATACATGGGGCTAGATCCATGCCAGGCATCGCACTAAAGGTGAAAGAGGGGGACCATCAATGAAATATCGGAAGTTTCCAGGCACGGATTCGCTAGTGTCGGAAGTTGGGTTCGGCGTCTGGACCGTAGCGACCAAATGGTGGGGAGTCACGGACAGGCAAGACGGGAAGCGGCTGCTCCGGTCAGCCTATGAAGACTATGGGATGACCTTTTTTGACACGGCCGACGTTTATGGCGACGGGTATGGGGAGGAGGTTCTCGCCGAGACGCTCGGGGATGTTCGCGACAAGCTTTTTATCGCGACCAAATTCGGCTATGACACCAGCCATCAGCCAGGTGAACGCAGAGGGCATTCGGAGCTACCGCAAAACTGGAGCAAGGCGCACATTATCAACGCTTGCGAACAGAGCTTGCGGAGGCTCGAAACCGATACCATCGATTACTACCAGCTCCATAACCCGCGAATGGAGGCCGTGCTTTCCGATGAGGTCATGGAAGCGCTGGAGCAGCTCAAGGACGAGGGCAAAATTCGGTATTACGGCGCCGCGCTGGGGCCGGACCTCGGCTGGAAGCAAGAATCGCTGGCAGCATGGGATAAAGGGTATGAAGCGATTCAGATCATCAACAACATCGTCGAGCAAGAGCCGGCAAGAGAGCTCTTGCGCACTGCAAAGGCAGAAAAGAAAACGCTCATCGTCCGCATTCCCCATGCTTCCGGGTTGTTAGACGGCACCTACGACCCCAACCAGCATTTCAGCAAGGCGGACCATCGTGCCCATCGCCCTGTCGCGTGGATGAAGGCAGGCAACGAGGTCGTGCATGAAATGAAAGAGATGGGGCTGTTCGATGATGGCAGACGCACGTTGGGGCAAACGGCGATCCAATTCTCACTCTATCATCCGACCGTTCTAGCCGTGCTGCCGAACATCACCAACGCGGACAATCTGAAAGAGTTTGCCCAGGCTGCGGATGTGTCGCCCCTCACAAAGGAAGAGTTCGAACTTCTGGACGCGCTGTGGTGCAACGGGTATGGCGAGCGCCTGCAGCAGCCGTTGTCAGACTCGATCAGCAAGCCGGCTCCCGTCCGCTAGCATTTTCATATCTGTAGAACAAAAAGCAGTGAGACAGGCATATCCCCGTCTTGCTGCTTTTTGTTCTGTAAAAACGGGCTGTCATGCTCGTAGCGAGTCAACTCACGATGATCGATTTGTTTGCTTGACATGGCAGGGACGCACCTCTTATCGTGGACAATGGGTACTACCATGAAAAATCAGGAAATGCGACTTAGATTGAGGGGAAGCGCATGTCGAATAAAGGGAAACTACTCATCGTTTTTGCCGTGTTTTTAGTGGTGACTTGCGTCCGCCTAGGGTGGCACGATATATCCGGCTCTCCCCAGATGCCGGTCGCCAAACAAGGGGTGCTGGATGCAAGAGGCTGGGATTTTGCCCACAACGGTGCTATGAAACTGAATGGCGAATGGGAGTTTTACCGTGATGGGCTGTATACGGCTGACCAGCTTGCGGCACAAGCCGGGCAGAAGCTCACTGTAAATGTGCCAGGTGTATGGGACGCTTATGTGAACGAGCAGTCGAAAACATCGTTCGGGTATGGCACATATCATCTAACAATGCTTCTGCCCGAGAGCAGCCAGCGTGTATGGGGCGTTCGGGTTGCGAATATACGATCGTCACATCGGTTGTTCATCGACGGACAGACCGCAGGAGAACAGGGCCGGCCATCTGCACGCGCCGATGATGTGGTTGCCCGCAATGTTCCCTATGTGACGTATATGGAAGTAACGGGGAACCGTCTTGATATCGTGCTGCAAATTGCGAATGCCGATTTTGGCTCCGGGGGCGGGATATTTGAACCGATCATGGTCGGGCCTCTTCAGGAAATCGTAGCGGCCAAGCGCAGCTCGGAATATTTCGATGCGATCGCAGGCAGCTTACTGCTGTTGTTTGGCATTTACTTTTGCATGCTGTTTATCCACAATAGCCGCTTTACGGAATTCATTTATTTTTCATTATCAAATCTGTTTGCCGCTCTTTACTTGGTTACCCATCGGGAGCGCATCGCACTCGGCTGGTTTGACTTGTCGTACGATTGGGTAACGCGTATTCAATTTCTGTCCATGCTCGGGCTTATCATCACCTATTCGTTGTTCATGAAAAACATCGCCCGCCAAACATCGGGCGGAAAAGCGGGCAGCATGCTGCTGGCATTGACCGGTTTGTGCATTGCCTCGGTATTGCTGCTGAACGCGAACACATTCACCAGTCTGAACGCCTTTTATATTTTCGTCTCATGGATTACCGTCATGTATCACTTTGTTTGGCTGCTTCGCAGCGTGTGGTCGAACCATGCGAGCCTGATCTGGGTCGTCATCAGCACGTGCAGCATCTTTTATAACGGTGTGTTTGAAAATTTACGTTTTCTCGGCTGGATTCAAGACGACGGCTGGGTGCCGATCGAGATTCTCGTGTTTGCCATTTCGCTTGCGATGTTAAGCTCGGAGCGATTTTTCTCGACGTTGACAAAAGCGGAACAGCTATCCCAGCAGCTTTTGACGCTGGATAAGGCGAAGGACGAATTTTTGGCCAACACCTCGCATGAGTTGCGTACGCCGCTCCATGCCACGATGAATATCGTACAATCTGTAGTCGAGGGCGGTGCAGGAGAACTGAATGAACGGCAAAAGGAAAATCTTCAGCTCGTCTTGGACGTAGGGAAGCGCCTGACCCATCTCCTGGATGATTTGCTCGATATTTCACACTTGCAGGCAGGGATCGAGCTGAAGCGGACAAGCCTTGCTGTGCATGATGTCGTCGCTGTTGCTATGGATGTAATGCGTTTTTTGACAGACGAGCAGGTCGTGCGGCTCGTGAATCGGGTGCCCGAACAGCTGCCGCGCATCGTCGCTGACGAGCAGCGATTTCTGCAAATTATTTTTAACTTATTGTATAATGCAATCAAATTTACGCCGGTTGGTACGATTACGGTGGAAGCGGAGCGAAAGGGTGGGATGGTTGAAATTCGCGTGGCGGATACGGGAATCGGCATTGTGACGGAGAAACAGGCATCCATTTTTGACATGTTCGCTCAGGGCGATGATGGAAAAGAAGGGAAAGGGCTTGGGCTGCACATTTGCAAAAAGCTGGTGGAGCGACATGGCGGCACGATCCGCGTAACCTCCGAGCAGGGGCGCGGTACAACCTTTTTCTTCACGATGCCGATTACAGGGGCAACTGAAGAAGTCACTTCTTCTGCAGTCAACGAGCAATTCCTTCGTGAGTCGATTACGCACATGCAAACGGCAGCGGCGGCTATGCCGCAGGTGCCGGAAACCAGGCAACCGCAGCGGGAGAAGACGGAAGCGCATATTTTGCTGGTGGACGACGATCCGACTAATCGCTATGTGATGATGAATCTGCTGGCGGCGGAACCGTATCAGATCACGATCGCGACCAATGGGCGAGAGGCGTTGGCCGCGCTGTCACAGCATCGCCGATGGGACTTGGTGATTCTTGACGTCATGTTACCGCACATGTCGGGGTACGAGGTGTGTCACCATCTGCGACAGCTGTACACGCCGTCGGAGCTGCCTGTGTTGATGGTCACCGCTCGCATTCAAAAGGACGATTTGCTCGCAGGCTTTGCAGCGGGTGCCAACGACTATGTGACAAAGCCTGTGGAAGCGTTTGAGCTGCGGGCAAGGGTTCGCACGCTGCTCAGAATGAAACAGTCTGTCAGCGAGGTGATTCAGGCGGAAATGGCGTTTTTGCAGTCACAAATCAAACCTCATTTTTTGTTCAATACCCTTAATACGATTTTGGCGGTCAGCCAAAAAGACGTGGAGCGGGCGCAAGACTTGCTGATCGATTTGAGCACGTATTTGCGCAATAGCTTTGATTTTGAACAGCATGAAAACGTAATCGCGATTCAACGCGAGCTGGAGCTGGTGGAAGCGTATCTCCATATTGAGCAAACCAGGTTTGGCGACCGGCTGCATGTCGTCTGCGAATTCCCGGACAGTCCAGCTGGCCAGGTCCCGCCGCTGACGATTCAGCCGATCGTGGAAAACGCCATCAGACATGGGGCGATGAAGCGGCTGTCGGGCGGCACCGTGAAGATCGCGCTCTACGCCGAGGATGGCCACCTTGTGGTCACAGTTGAAGATAACGGCCCCGGTTATTCGGCGGATGAAGCTTTGCAGGTCGCAGACAAACGGAACCGGAAAGGGGTTGGGCTGCGCAACATTGAAAGACGCTTGCGGAGTATCGGCGCCGGGCTGGAGATTGAAAGCGAGCTAGGGAGCGGTACAAAAGTGACGATACGCATCCCGCAAACACTGGGTGCGTAAGAGCGCTCGTCGGCAAGCGTGTCCGATAAATGAAACAGCGGTCCGTCTATGACCTGATAAAATAAGTCGTAGACGAACCGCTGTTTTTATTGCCTGTCTGCTTCCAGCGCACGGACTTGGATAGGCGGCAGCTTCTCTTCGATCTGTGCACGGTTAGGCTCGAACCAGGACGGTAGCATCAATTTCTCTCCCAGAAACGCTGCAGCCTCATCATTGGCAAACCCCGGTGGATCGGAAGCGATCTCAAACAAGATTCCTCCTGCTTCGCGGAAATAAATCGCTTTAAAATAATTACGGTCTTTGATTTCAGTCGGCTCGTAGCCAGATTGACGTACTTCCTTTTGCCATTGCTCGTGTTCCTCTAAGTCCTTAGCCCGCCAAGCAATATGGTGTACCGTACCAGCTCCGCCGGCTCCCCGCTCCATATCGGCTATCCGTACGTCGATCAAGTTCCCCATCTCAGCTGACGTTTGGAAACGCGCATACTCCTGATCCTCACCGATTTTCTTCATACCGAGAAGATTCTCCATAGCACTCATCGTTTTTGCTGCGTCGAGACTAAACAGAACAGCTCCACCTAATCCTTTGATTGCCTTTTCAGTGGGCACTCCGTCAAACGACCATTCGCTATTTGCGCCTTCCAACCGTTCCACTATCTCTAGTTGGAGCCCTTGATCATCCGAGAACTGGAGATACTGCTCGGAGAATCTGGAAGTCTTCGTCGCCGAAATGCCATAGCTTGAAAGACGTTCTTCCCAGAAAGGAAGTGCGCCTATCGGAACGACAAAAGTAGAAATCCCCACCTGTCCGCCTCCAACCCGTCCCTTGCGTGAAGTGGGATACGGGAAGAAGGTGATGACCGTTCCGGGGCTTCCTGCTTGGTTGCCGAAGTACAAATGATACACTTCCGGAGCGTCAAAGTTAACGGTGCGCTTTACAAGTCGAAGGCCAAGAACGCCTGCGTAAAAATCTACATTCGCCTGCGGATCTCTTGCAAAAGCTGTAATGTGGTGAATACCAACGGTTCGTAATGACATGAATCATCTCTCCTAGTAAGATTCGATTTTTGGGGGCTTACGTTTGGGCATCAGGTCGTTACTTTAGCATAGACGATAAAAAACAGCGCTATTTCCGCAATGATCACGTAGTTAGGCAGCGGGAATAACAAATCCACCATGAAAAAAACGCCAAGTAAGCCTAAGAATACGACTAAATGGTAGAACTTTAATTGTTGGTTGACGTGTCTGTATTTATGGAAGACCAACGAGGTGGAAAGAAAGTAAATGAACACCGAACCAAAAAGAAAGTTTAACATAAAGCTATTATTTACTTGTTTCAAAAATAACAGTTGGATCGAAGCAGCAATCATGCACATGGATAAATAGATGAATAAATGGCCGTATATGATGGTCTGCCCGGCCGTCTCTATATTTTTGTTGACCTTCTTCTCCACATTATCGAAGTATTGCCACCATATCGCGATGAGTAATACAAACGTGATGGAAGCGAATAAAACGGATTGCCAAGTCATGTCCCCAGACTGCAGGACGGTGATGATACTGATGACGGATTCACCAAGAAGAATGAGTGTAAACAACGCGAAGCGCTCTAATAAATGATGCGTTTGGATCGGACTTCTCACCAAGTATTTCCGGCCGATCAAAGGTAACAAAATGTCAATGACAATGCCCGCGTAAAGAAGGGCATAACGAATCCACGAGTCAAAAAATAGGGAGAGCGAAGAGACCAAAAGTCCAATCCAAAAGCGGCTACCCAAATAACGAGCGGTGACTTTTCGATCGGCTTCCTCATTCTTATGTACCGAAAGATACTGGATGGCAGTCATGGCTCGTAAACCAATGTAGCCGATGAAGAAGGGAGCATAGTATTGATCAAAATGAACGGATAGGCTGACCGTCATGATAAGTACAAAAAATAATTGCACGATCAAAAATATCCGGTGCGATAAAATATCTTGCCCAAACCGGTTCACAAAGAGAGATTGGCCGACCCATGCCCACCAGATTGGGACAAAGATGAGAACGAATTTGGTCAAGTATTCGATCGGAACCACGCCGGATTCCACATGTAACAAAACATGACCCGCTTTTGAAACGGCTGCGACAAAAAGCAGATCGTAAAACAGTTCCAGCCAGGTAACCTTCTTTTCGGCCAATGGTGTGCCGCGTTTAAATCTTGATGCTTGTTCTTTCATCGTTTTGCTCCTTTAATAGGATGTTCCGGATAAACATTATTCCATTATACTCCATGTAATCGGATGCGTTGTCAACGTATCCAACCATTTCACAATCTTGCTCTTCCATTGCATTCTCGTCGTCTTGGTGCAGACAGATGCGATATAGTAGTGCTACAAAGGAAAAAATAGATTGTATCGGCCAAAATCATAGATACGGACAGGAGAGCAGAAGCAAATGGGGATTGTTCCGACTACTTATTTTATATATGGCAAAAAGGAAATCGATTTTTTAACACAGGCAGACCCAACGTTGGGGGAGGCGATGAAGCGGTTGGGCATGGTGGAGCGCACCGTCATCCCCGATCTGTTCACCGCCCTGGTTCACGCGATTGTCGGTCAACTCATTTCCGCCAAAGCGGCGCAAACCGTGTGGGAACGCATGCAGACACAGCTCGGTGAAATTACGCCGCACAACCTAACCGAGCAGCCGGCAGAGGTTATCCAGCAATGCGGTATCACCATGAAAAAGGCGTTGGTCATTAAAGAGATTGCCGCAAGCATCGTGCAAGGAACGATTCAGCTGGAGGAACTGTGCGAGCTATCAGATGCCGAGGTGATCAAAAAGCTGATGAGTATCAACGGAGTAGGCAGATGGACGGCGGAAATGATGCTGATCCATTCGTTGCAGCGTCCGGATGTCGTCAGCTGGGGTGATATCGCCATCCGACGCGGCATGATGAAGCTCTACGGCCTCGATGCGTTGACAAAGGAGCAATTCGAGTCATATCGGCGCACATACAGCCCATACGGCTCCGTCGCTTCGATCTATTTATGGCGCATCTCGTTTGAATAAAAGGCAACCGTTATGAGAAAAGAAGGGGAAAACAAGTGAAAACGACGATAAAACAGCAGCTAATTGAAATGGCGGAGCCGGAGTATCAACAATTTTCAGCGGCGCTGCTTCCTACCATCGACAACGTGCTGGGCGTGCGGCTGCCCAAGCTGCGTACGATGGCGAAGGCGATTGCGAAAGGGGATTGGCGTTCGTACTTGTCGAGCGCCGAAACAGATACGTTTGAAGAAATCATGCTGCAAGGGATGGTGATCGGCTATGCCAAAACCGATTGTGAGGAACGGTTGCGGCAGATCGCAACTTTTGTCCCCAAAATCGACAATTGGTCGGTCTGCGACAGCTTTTGCATCGGGCTTACGTTCACGAATACGAACAAAGCGGCCGTCTGGGAGTTTTTACAGCCGTACCTCGCGTCCCAAAACGAGTACGAAGTGCGCTTTGGCGTCGTGATGCTGCTTGATTTTTACATCGAAGAAGCATATATTCAGAAGGTCTTCGCATGTTTGGACAACGCCAGTGCCGACGGGTATTACGCCAAAATGGCGATCGCCTGGGCCGTGTCAATGTGCTTTGTGAAAATGCCGGAGCAGACGATACCTTATTTACGAAAAAACGCACTCGACGATTTTACGTACAACAAGGCACTGCAAAAAATAACCGAATCCAATCGCGTTGATTCGGAAACAAAAAAGGTTATTCGACAAATGAAACGAAAATAGTTACAGGCTGCTTATGCCAAAGGGACGAAAACGGAAAAGAATCGCAGGCAAGGCTTGCTTATGAGTGAAAGAAGAGGAGTGTTTATCATGTTGAGAATCGGATCACATGTGTCTTTTTCCGGCAAGGGGCTGCTGAACGCCGCGGAAGAAGCGGTCGCGTACGGCTCGAGCACGTTCATGATCTATACGGGCGCACCGCAAAACACGCGCCGCAAACCGATTGAGGACCAATATATCGAAAAAGGCAAAGCGATCATGGATGAGCAAGGAATCGGGGAAATCGTTGTCCATGCGCCATACATCATCAATCTGGGCACCTTTAAAGAAGATAATTTCGAATTCGCGGTGCAATTTTTGCAAGAAGAGATCCGGAGGACCGCTTACATCGGAGGCGCGAAAAACATCGTGCTCCATCCGGGCGCCTATACGGAAATGGACGCGGAATACGGGATTAAGCGGATCGCAGAAGGGCTGAACGAGGTTTTAAACGGTGTCAAAGATAACGACGTCAAAATTGCGCTGGAAACAATGGCCGGCAAAGGGACCGAGGTTGGCCGCAGTTTTGAGGAAATCGCCGCGATCATCGACAAGGTAGAAGCGAATAACAGACTTTCCGTCTGCATGGATACGTGCCATATTCATGATGCCGGCTACGACGTCGTCAATGATTTCGACGGCGTGCTGGAGCAGTTCGATCGCATTGTCGGGTTGGACCGGATCGCTGTTGTCCACTTAAATGACAGCAAGAGTCTCATCGGTACAGGGAAAGACCGTCATGCCCCGGTGGGAGCCGGCATGATCGGCTTTGACGCGATGAACCGGATCGTGCACCACGAAAAAATCCGTCATCTGCCGCTCATCTTGGAAACACCATGGATCGGCAAGAGTAAAGAAAAGCTGTATCCGATGTACGAGGCGGAGATCGCACTTCTTCGCGGCGATGCCGATGGCCGATTCGGCACGGCATTCATTACCGATGTCGAAAAGCTGGCTGACTTTTTCCGCAAGCAGGAAGTAGATCGGCGCGATTTTGTTATCAACACGTGGCACCTGCTGAAAACCGATGCAAAGGCGAAAAAAGCAGATGGACGGGAACCGATGGAACGTTTGTACGACATGGTTACAGAAGCCAACCTGTTTGAAGGCTTGGCTGAGGAAGAGATCAATTTCCGCCTGATCGGCTGGTTTGCCAATGTGCACGCCGCAAAGACCGTGTGACGGCAGCGACAAAACCTTCACGCTGCTAGGGGCGGACGGGCTACGATATCAAAGCAAAACACCCGGAACACTCGGCGGATATAAGCCACGCAAGCTTTATGGGCGTTTGGACTGCCCATCCGCACTGCGTGCAATCGCCCGTGGCGGCTATGTGAGGCATCGTGTATTTTTTGAGGATGAGCGGACAGCGATTGCGGCAGGGTATCGACCTTGTGCCATCTGCTTGCCTTCCGCCTACAAACAGTGGAAAACGGCAAAAGGTGTGACAGATTAAAGGCGGCTATGGCGATGGAAACGAAGTGGATGGGTAAATTAACGAAAAAGTGGATGGTTTTCACCCTTTTCTCGCATCCTATAATTAGGATGGTACGTGTCGTTGGTATGTGGGACGGTAGCTAAGGGTTAGAGAATGCCAATGTCTGGAGGATTGTATATGGGTAGCGGATTTATTATCGTCATGGTCGTCATGTGTGCCGTCATCGTGTGGATCAGCATATGGGTCACCAACAAGGCCTATGCGAGAAAACCCGATGTTGTTGACCCGATCGAGACGAATCAGAATAAATGGGATGACAAAAGAGAGTAACGGCAAAGCGCTCCCCCTATTTCCTCGAAAGAGAGTAGGGCGGAGTCTTTTTTTTTTACAAAATGACCCAGTTGGAAGCGATGTCTTCTATTATAATAGGATGGAAACAGGTCAATTGTGTAGGGAGGAACTGAGGATGACTCACAAGCTCTTGCAGGCTGCAAAAAATGGTGAGACAAGTGTCGTTAAAGATTTGCTCGAACGAGGTGCTGACATCAATGCGCGGGATGCTGCAGGGCGAACGCCTGTCCTACTCGCAGCACATGGGAGCCATATCGAAACTATTCATTTTCTGATCGAGGCGGGGGCAGATGTGAATCTGCGGGATGATCGCAATGACAATCCGCTGCTGCATGCAGCGGCTGCAGGGAAGCTCGCGATCGTGAAGCTGTTGCTCGATGCGGGCGCGGACACGCGACTGACCAACCGTTATGGCGGTGTTTCGCTGATCCCTGCCAGTGAACGCGGCCATGTGGAAGTGGTGAAGGAGCTGCTTACCCGTTCTGATGTGAACGTGAATCACATCAACAACCTTGGCTGGACGGCACTGCTGGAGGCGATCATCTTAAGCGACGGCGGAGAGGACCATCAGAAAATCGTCGCGTTGCTGATCGAACACGGCGCTGATGTGGAGCTTGCGGACCGGGAAGGTGTTACGCCGCTTTCGCATGCAAGAAGCCGACGGTATCAAGAGATGGAAAGGATGTTGGTGAATGCAGGCGCAACCCGTTGATGTACACGAAAAACCCCAGTACCGAACACGCAGTGCGTGCGGGACTGGGGTTTTTGTCTGAACGGGCCTACCGAAGGCGATTCGCGGCAACTACACGATGTGTCAAGGAGCGTCGTAGCACAAGCGCTCCCGATGCGATCGAAACGAGGAAGCATCCCAGGGCTAAAAGAGGCAAGAGTGAGAATTCCAGAATAGAGAAGCCTTGATACGTTTGAGCGGCGATAGCGACGAGGCCAAGCAAGTATGTGATACCAGCTAGGTGGATAGGACGGCTTCGTACTTTTTCGGCGAGGTTTGAGCGTTCGGCAAGCAAGGCGACTGCCGGTACTGCCTGTAGCGCATGAAAACCGAGGCCGTGCAGCCAGATGATATTTCCGTGAAGACCGACGATCCTGCCATGGTTGAAAGAAATCCAGACCCCGGCCACAAAGGAGATGACCACGGCAACCATCGCATAGCGGATGGCTAAGACCAATGTGGGGCGGAGCTTTGTGGACCTTTGCCGGAAATATTGTACCGCGAAAAACAAATATCCAACGATCAGCAGCAGGGCGACGAAAGTAAAAATGGAGCCGACCATGACGTCAAAGGGAGCGCCTCCCTTTACGAACCGCGGATTGACGCCGCGAAAATTTTGTACGGTTTCAGCAAAGTACGAATAAAGTGCGAGGATGATATAAGACCAGCGAAAAGCAGCCCTTCTCTTTGGCCCCATCCCGGAGAAGGGGGCGATTGCCGCTGTCGACAGCAAGAAGATGCCCAGAGCGGCATTGAAGGAGAAAGCATTCAATACGTCACCATTCGGACTGACTGGTCCTCCGTAAAGGATGACCCACCCTGCGCAAATGCAGGAGAGCAAAAAACCAAGCAGCCCGGTAAGCACCAGCCATTTTTCCCCTTCAAAAAAAGAGGGGGTTGTGTTGCGAGTCGTTTGACTCTTCATAAACGACCACCCATTTCGTTGTGATTTGTATCTCTGACTTTACAGGAGGAAGTGGAACATTTTAACAGGCCGAGGAATGATCGGTTGACAGACTCTTGTTGGGGGGCGGCTACGACCTGAGTCCGAGAGAAGGCCGTTTTGCGTATCCGGACAAAACGCAACCAGCCACCGCCCACCCAAGGTCGCTCTATGATTCGAAAATAGACAAATGGAATGAAAACCATGCGATAAATTCATTTCATTTATGAAAAGAGTTTCCCTATACTAGTCGTAGGGAGAGGAGACGACAAACAAAATGAATAGAATACTGAAATTGATTGGCCAAGTGCTTTTCTTCATCGTCATCGCCAAACTGGCGGATGCGGTGGTGGCTTGGCTGCATCTGCCCATTCCGGGCGCCATCCTGGGAATTTGCACGCTGTTTGCGTTGCTGAAGCTGAAGGTAATCCGGTTGGATTGGATCGAAACGGGCTCCAAATGGCTGCTCTCCGAGATGCTGTTGTTTTTTATCCCGGCGACTGTCGGCATCGTCAATTACAAAAGCTTGGTGATGACGAGTGGCCTGTGGATTGCGCTTACTATCATTTGCAGCACAATCATCGTGATGCTGTGCTCCGGTTTGATCGGTCAAATGATCACCCGACGCAAAGAAAGGATGACATCATGATGAGCGCCTTATTCTGGCTGTTCTGCACGATTGCCGTGTATGTGGCGGCAAAAAGATTGTACAGGGCATTTCCCAAAATTTATCTCACGCCGCTGCTCGTGACGCCAATCATCATTATCACGGCGATCGAGCTGTCTGGCGTTTCATTTGATACGTACAACCAAGGGGCGAAATGGCTGAGCGATATGATCGAGCCCGCCACAATCGCACTAGCCGTCACCTTATACAAACATTTTGACGTGATGAAAAAGAATGCGAGCGCCATCCTGATCAGCGTCGGCTGCGGGGCGATCGCAGCGATCCTCACCTCGGCGGGCCTTGCTCATCTGTTCGGCTTGACGAATGCGATCATGGACAGTCTCGCACCGCGTTCGGCCACAACGCCGATCGCGATTTCCATCTCCAAAATCATTGGCGGTGTGCCGACGATCACGGCGGTTGCCACCTTGGTGACTGGATTGTTCGGCATGATCATCGGCCCCTTAATCGTCAAATGGTTCCGGATTCACAGCCCGATCGCCCGAGGGGTTTTGTTCGGCACCAGCGCCCACTCGGCCGGGATCAGCAAGGCGTTGGAGTATGATGGCGTCTCCGGCTCCGTCGCCGGGATCGCGATGATGGTTACCGCCTTCGTCACGCTTTGCGTGGCCCCGTGGCTGATGACACTGTTCCAATGACGGGCTGACTGCATGGATCGACAACAGCTTACAACCGAAATTAGCATGTTGACTCCCCGAAAGCGGGTGAGGCAGCATGCTTTTTTTGTTATAAGTACAACCGCAACTCCGCCAAAAAGCATGGCGTAGCCAGGTTTTCTAACTATTGACGCCTGATTCTGCCCAAAAAGGGTTAAAATCGTTAAGTTTTCGTGATGTTTTCACACAATTCCGTCGATCGCAATTAGTTGCAACCTACCAATTTTCATCCTTCTCCTTCGCAAATTAGTTGCAACCTCTCACTTTCCCCCCACACATTTCCAGCGGAAAACTGATCCGATTTCCTACTCGGTCTCTGCAACCTTTTCGATGCAGGAAAAAAGTCCGTATAGGTTGCAGACTTTTTTCCTGAAAAGTTTGGCAATTTTATCCTTTTGTCAAAAAACATTAATTTTTGATGAATATCGATCATGGTTCATTATGGGGACATGGGTCTATGGGAACAAGCTGATTCCGGATTATATAATGGCAACAAAGCTGGCTGCATTTTACAAAAGCTGACAAATGGTGCGTGGAATGCGTTTCCCCCATCATTTCACGATATAGAAATGCATGAGGAAGCCGGGTTTGCGCAACGGATTCACGAGGCGCGAACGAAATAGGAGGTCGAATGAGTTTTGGCACGGAATAAGAGGCGGCTTCGCTGGATGGGCTTGCTCGCCGTAGTCGTGGCAAGCGCAGGTTTTCTTACCTGGTACTGGCAGCCGCCGCCAGTTGAAAGCATGCAGACTACCGATGGCGTCAAGCTGAAGTTTCGCACACAGGGAGATCAAATCGAAATCTATCAAAACCAAAAATGGCAGCCTTTCTTTGCGAAAGGTATGAACCTCGGCGCGTCGCTGCCGGGGCATTACCCAGGTGAGCTGCCGATGACAAAAGAGGACTATATGCGGTGGTTTTCCATGATGGATGAGATGGGGGTCAATGTGATTCGCATCTACACGATCCATTCGCCGGTCTTCTATGAAGCATTGGTTGATTTCAATCGAAAGAAACAGGGTGAACCTTTGTATTTCATGCAAGGGATCTGGAGCCCGGAGGAAAAGCTCGCTGAGAAAAAAGATGCGTATCTGCCGGAGATTCGCCAGGAGTTTCATCAAGAGATCGCGGATGCGGTCGGCGCGGTGTACGGCAAAATCACGATCCCGGAAAAACCGGGGAAGGCGAGCGGGACCTATCGCGCCAATGCGGGACCGTACCTGCTCGGATGGCATACCGGAACGGAATGGGACCCGCTGATGGTGCAAAAGACGAATAAGCTACACCAAAAAGATGCACTTCCGCCAGGCACTCATTTCCAAGGGACGAAACAAGCGACACCTTTTGAAAAGTGGTTAGCCGAGATGGTGGACGATGTGGCTACGCAAGAGAGCAAGTATAACTGGCAGCATCCGATGACCTTCACCAACTGGGTGACGACCGATCCGTTGTCCCACCCTGGTGAGCCGATTTTGCAGGAGGATTTGGTTAGCGTTGATCCGACGCACATTCAGGCAACGAATTGGCAGGCGGGTTACTTTGCTTCCTACCACGTCTATCCGTACTATCCGGATTTTTTCCGGTATGACAAGACGCTGCAGACGGTGAAAAGCAAGAATGGCCAAATCGATACGTACAAAGCGTATTTGCAAAAGCTGAAGGCATATCACAAAAACATGCCGGTCATGGTCACCGAGTTTGGGGTGCCGGCTTCCTGGGGAACGGCGCATTTGGGCAATTTGGGTCGCGACCAAGGCGGGCATTCCGAAAAAGAACAGGGTCAAATCGACGCCGACCTGCTCAAAGAGATTCATGAGGAAGGGTATGCGGGCGCCATCCTGTTTGTGTGGCAGGACGAATGGTTCAAAAAAACGTGGAACACGATGAAATATGAGCTGCCGGAGGACCGACGGGCGTTCTGGATCAATGTGCTGACCAATGAATCGCTGTTCGGTGTGCTCGGGATGTATCCGGGCAAAGAAGATGAGCTGGCGATTGACGGTGATGCGAGTGATTGGGACAAGCTCAAGCCGGAAGAAAAGCAACGGCTCGATATCCAGATGCCAGGTGTGAAAGAAATGTGGATGACCCATGACGAAGGGTACGTCTACATCATGACGAAGCTAGACCATGCGTTTAACCCTGCAGCCGAGACCCTATATCTGGGGGTCGACACGTTGCCGGGCGGAAATCGCCATGCTGCTGAATTGGGCGGGCACACGCTTGACGAGGGATTGGACACATTGATCGAGTTGGGCAACGACAAGGAGAGCGGCGTACGCATTGCCTCTAATTACGATTTCTTCACCCGACTCTATGGGAAACGATACCGTATGGTGCAGGTGCCGCTGCAAGAGCAGCAAGATAATTCGGGCATCTTCAATCCGTGGAAGCTGGCGGTCGGCCTAGAAATGGAGCCGCCGGACAGCAAGACATATCATCCGTTGGAAGCGGTGAACGCCGGGCAGTTAGTGAGAGGCACATCCAATCCGAACGATCCAGCTTACAATTCGCTTACCGCATGGCAAGCGAAAGGGGACACGGTGGAAATGCGCATACCGTGGATGTTGCTCGGATTCACGGACCCAAGCTCTCTGCAGGTGATGAGTTACCAGGATGCGGGGAAAGCATTCCGCAGCGAAACGACCAAAGGCATCCGCTTGCTGCCATGGATCGTTGAGCGAAAAAGCAAAAGTGTGATCGGGCTGGGGCCGGATACGGCGGTGGTCCCGGTATCCAAACTGCCGCGCTATACATGGCAGCCATGGGAGCAAGTCAACTATGTCGAGCGGAAAAAGCAAAGCTTTGGGATCATGCAAAAAGCTTTGGGCGAGATAAGCCCGACGCAGACAAAAAAATAGAAACCATGTGTGGATAGGAGAGGAGATTTTCGTGGAGACACATTTGGCGACAGCAATTACCTTCATCTATGCGCTCACGGGAATAACGGTTATTGGGTTGATTGTGCTGTTTGCGATCAAGCTGCGGCATGTTGCAGAAGAAAAGCGGACGGCGCGCTGCATGGAGACCCATCAAGATTACTTCCAGTACGTACAGGCTTACATCGAGGAGGAAGAGCGGCTGCAGTTGCCGCCCGGCACGGTTACGCTTGCCGAGCGGCGGATTATCCAGAAGAAGCTCTTTGAATTGATTGAGCGCTTCAATGGCGCGCATCGCGAAAAGCTGATCATGCTGTGCCAGGACTTGGGACTGGTGGAGTACGATTTGCAAAGGCTGCGCAGCTGGCGCAAATGGACGCGCATCGATGCGGCTTACAATCTCGGCACCATGCGGTCGCCACTGGCCGTACCCGAGCTGCTTGGGCTGCTTAGACGGAGCAGCTACGATCCGAGCATCTTCATTATCGCCCGGGCAATTGCCAAATGCGCGGAGGACGAGGGCACGCTGCGTGAATTAGTGAAGCTGATGAGCATCTATCAAAAAAGCTTTCATCAGCTCATCGTGGATATTTTGAGCGAATCGCAGGTCGATTTCATCCCACTGTTGATCTCGTTATTGAAAGAACAGGACCAAGAATTGGTCAAAATCGCGCTGGTCGGTCTTTCCTTCCACGCAGAACTAGGCATGGAAGGGCCGCTCGCCAACTTGAGCCGCTCGACGGACAAGGAAGTAAGAATCAAAGCGATCAAACTACTCTGCCGAGACAGCCGCTTCCTGACAAAAGAGCGTATCAACCGTTTCATGAGTCACGCTGATTGGGAAGTTCGGGCGATTTGCGCGAAAGCGATCGGCGACTTGGGTCTGCAAGGCTACATTCCATTGCTGAAAAAAGCGGTAGGGGATTCCAACTGGTGGGTCTGCCGCAATAGCGCGCATAGTTTGGCCCAGCTTCATGTCGATGGTTTTGTGGCGCTGTGCGAAATTTTGCAGGAAAACAACGAGTCAGGCAAGCTGGAAATGGCGTACCACGTCATTCAGGAAGAGCTTGAAAAAGGCGAATCGATGCAGTCCGATCTGGACGTGCAGCTCGATTACAATCACAAACTGCATGTGTATCAAAAGCTGAATAAGCAAAAGACAGCTGCGATGCACGCGCTGGAAATGTAGCAGGAAGGAGGAAGACATGAGAGAGTTTCTGCTTTATTACGGCATCTTTGCCATCTACTACGTCATTGCGATCAACTCCATGTATTTTTTCATCATGATGTTCTCGTTCAAGAACATCATGACGATTTTGAAAAGCTCGGTTTATTCGCGCTTCCAGAAGTTGTCAGGTTCGGAGTACGTACCGCCGATCTCGATTTTGGTTCCGGCATACAACGAAGAGCTGACGATTATTGAAAATGTTCGTTCGCTTCTGTCATTGAACTATCCACGGTATGAGGTGATCGTGGTCAATGACGGCTCGAAGGACGATACGCTGCAAGTCTTGATCGATCAGTTTGAGCTGACAGCGGCCAAGCATCAACCGATCAACCGGGTGCTGTCCACGTCGAAAGTGAGGGGGATTTACCACAATCCCGCTTACCCGAACCTTTATCTGATCGACAAGGGGAACGGGGGAAAAGCGGATTCGCTCAATGCCGGAATCAACCTTTCCCACTACCCGCTGATCGCTTCGATCGACGCGGACTCCTTGCTGGAAAAAGACGCGCTGATCCGGATCGCCAAAGTTTATATGGAAAATCCGGAAGAGACGGTTGCAATCGGTGGCGATATCCGCATCGCGAACGGCTGCAAGATTGAAGACGGAGTCGTAAGCGACATCCGCTTGCCGAAAAAGCTATTGCCGATGCTACAGTGTGTCGAGTATCTCAAGGCGTTTCTCGGCGGCCGGATCGGCTGGAGTGCGATCAACGGGTTGATCATCGTCTCGGGGGCGTTCGGCGTGTTCCGCAAAGACTATGTGGTCAAGGTCGGCGGCTATCGCGAAGGTTATCCCGGCGAGGACATGAACATTATCATCAAGCTGCACAAATACATGCTGGAAAACAAGCTGCCGTATCGGATCGCGTTTGCGCCGGACGCGGTGTGCTGGACCCAGGCGCCCGATTCGTTCAAAATTTTGGGCAGCCAGCGGCGCAGATGGGGCCGCGGGAATCTGAAAAACATGATCGAGTACGGCAAAAACATGGTGCTACGTCCCAAATACAAAGTGTTCGGGATGATCACGCTGCCGTTCAACATCTTGTTTGAGACACTCAATCCGTACTTCCGGCTTACCGGTCTATTGGCGCTCATCGGCTATACCGCTCTCGATATGACGAACAGCAAGATTTTGCTGGTGTACGGGCTGCTCAACATCCTGTATGGCGTGCTGCTTGGTATCGGTTCGCTGCTTCTTGAAGAAATCGCATTTCGCCGTTATCCGCGCGTGCGTGATATCGTCAAAATGCTTTTCTATACAATCCTTATGTTTTTTGGCTATCGCCAGATTGGCGTCATTTGGAGATTCCTCGGGCATATCGAGTTTTTGCGCAACAACAACTCGTGGGGAACGATGACGCGAACCAGCTGGAAGCTGGAAGAGAAAAAATCTAGTTAGGAGGAAAATGACGTTGAGCAGTCTCGTGCAAAGTTTTTACCAGTTCCTTACCCATTGTGAAGAAAACCGGTTATCATGCGGAGCCATCCTTGCCAGATGCAAAAACTTCTCTAAGGAATTGCTGGATACCATGCGATTCGATCTGGAAAAGGAGCGGCCCACGGTAGTGGCGCAGTATGTCTTTGACGCAAGCAAGGGCATTTTGGGCGTAATCGTGGAGGGACAAAAGCTCAGCGACACCCATTTTCATTGCTTGCTGGTGAAAGATTACCTGCTGCAGCGAAATTTGTTGGGCGGGTCCCTCTTGGTCGCCAGCTTTCCAGAAAGTGCGGAAACCGCGTCGGAAATGCTGATTCGCATGATCCAGGAGATCAAGGAGCCAGGCGTGCTGGGGGCGATCAAAATTTATGACCATCGCATCGAGGAAAGGCAAGAGGAAGCAGCGAGCATCCTGTTGATCAACAACGATGAAACCGTGACAGAATTTTTGCGCATCTACCTTCAGCGCAAAGGATACCAGGTCCATGTCGCGTGCGATGGGATGGATGGTGTGAACAAGTACCAGGAAGTCACCCCCGATCTGGTCATCACCGATCTGAATTTGCCGATCATGAATGGTTATCAAATCATGGAGCGCATCCGCAATGAGGCAAAGCAGGCAAGCAAAATCGTTGTGTTAACCGACAAGCGGCTCGAAGAAGACGTCAGCAAATCGTTTGCCATGGGGGCGTCGGATTACATCACCAAGCCTTTTTCCCCCACGGAGCTGGAAGCACGCGTCAAACGTTTAATTTCATAAAATAGAGGAGAGAGCCAGAATGGATCGATATACAGAACTAAAAAAACGTTTTCAAATGAAAACCGCAAAAATCGGTGTGGTTGGATTGGGATATGTGGGCTTGCCGCTCGCGATGGAAATCGTAAAAAGCGGGTACACCGTCGTCGGGATCGACCTCGATCAAAGCAAAATTGAAAAATTGAAGGCGGGCAGCTCCTATGTGCAAGATATCGCCGATGAAATTTTGCAGGAAGCGAATGCGACCAACCGCTTTATCCCGACCGCCGATTATTCCGTGATTGAGGGCCTCGATGCGATCAGCATTTGCGTGCCGACGCCGCTCAGTCAAAATCAGGACCCGGACACATCCTATATCACCAAAGTGGTTGACCAGATCAAGACCTATATGAAAAAAGGGCTGCTCATCACGCTGGAGAGCACCACGTATCCAGGGACGACCGAGGAATTGATCCAGTGGGAGCTGGAAGCGATGGGCTACAAGGTTGGCGTCGACTTCTTCCTTTGCTATTCGCCGGAGCGCGTCGATCCGGGCAATAACCGGTTCACGACCTTCAATACACCGAAAATCATCGGCGGCACGACGGAAGCATGCCAGGAGCTGGGGACGCTCTTGTACAGCAATCTGGTCAAAACCGTCGTACCCGTTACCTCGCCGAAAGTGGCTGAAATGTCCAAGCTCTTGGAAAATACGTTCCGCAGCGTGAACATCGCGTTCATGAACGAAATGGCGCTGATGTCCGACAAAATGGGCATCGACATTTGGGAAGTGATCAAGGCAGCTTCTACCAAACCGTTCGGATTCATGCCGTTTTATCCGGGACCGGGTATTGGCGGACATTGCATCCCGCTTGATCCGATGTATCTGGCTTGGAAGGCAAAAGGCTTCCGATTCCACAGCCAGTTCATCGAAATCGCGCAATCGATCAATGTCAACATGCCGGATTACGTGCTGAATAAGACGGCACAGGTGCTGAATGTGAAGGCGAAATCGATCAACAATTCCAAGATTTTGATTCTCGGCATGGCGTATAAGCCGGATGTCGATGACTTGCGCGAATCGCCGGGCCTCGAAATCTATGAATTGTTCAAGCACAGTGGAGCGACGGTCGATTTTTACGATCCGTATGCCCAAAGCTTCCTAGACAAACACGGCAAAGTGATTCCGTCGATCAGCTACGATTTGGAGCGGATGAAAACGTATGACTGCATGGTGCTTGTCACCAACCATCGCTGCTTCAATTATCAGGAGCTCGCCGATTTGGGTGTTGGCATCATCGATACGCGCAATGCGTTTGACGGAATTCGTAGCCCGAACATCTACAAGATCGGTACGCCGATTTCCATTCAGCAAGAAAAAGAACTGTACAGCCTGTTGGCATAAGCGAACGGGTCACCGGAGCTCGTCTTAACTGAAGGAGGAATTACAAGTATGTGCGGAATTATGGGATATATTGGCTTCAGAGAAGCGCAAACCATTTTAACCAATGGGTTGAGAAAGCTGGAATACCGCGGCTATGATTCGGCCGGAATCGCCGTAAGCAATGGCGATAAAATCACGGTCTGCAAGGCAAAGGGCAGAATCGACGTACTGGAGCAGCAGGTGAGCGAGGTAAGCCTTGCGGGCAGCGCAGGCATCGGTCATACCCGCTGGGCGACCCATGGCCGTCCTTCTGATGAAAACTCACATCCTCATGTCGATGAGACAGGCAAATTTTCGATCGTCCATAACGGCATCATCGAAAACTATTTGGACATCAAGCAAGAGCTAATCGACAAAGGTGTGACGTTCACCTCGGAAACCGATACGGAAGTCATCGTTCATTTGCTTGCCGACCTGTATGATGGCGACATCGTGTCGACTGTACGCAAAGTGGTGGGCAAAATTCGCGGGGCCTTTGCGCTGGGCGTCATGTGCGAGCATGAGCCGGACAAGCTGATTGCGGTCCGCTACGCCAGCCCGCTGATCATTGGTGTCGGCCAAGGCGAAAACTTCATCGGCTCGGACATTCCGGCAATCCTTGAGCATACGCGCGATGTGTACATTCTCGACGACGGCGACCTGGCAATTTTGACAAAAGAATCAGTGACGGTCGTTGACATCCACACCAATGAGCCGCAAGCGCGTGAGCTTGTGCGAGTGGAATGGAACAAGGAGCAGGCCGAGAAGGAAGGCTTCCAGCATTACATGCTGAAAGAAATTTACGAGCAGCCGCGCGCCCTGAAGAGCACGATGGCGGGCCATCTTGATGAGGCCGCGGGCAAGGTGACGTTTCCAGGCTTGCGCTTGACAGCGGAGGAGCTCAAGGAGATCGACAAAATCTTCATCGTCGCTTGTGGTACAGCGTACTATGCCGGGCTGGTCGGCAGATACGCAATCGAGCGGCTGACGCAAATCCCGGTCGATGTCGATGTGGCCTCCGAGTTCCGTTATCAGCGACCGCTGGTGACCGCCAAAACGTTGACCATCGTCGTCAGCCAATCCGGAGAGACAGCGGATACGCTCGCTGCGCTGCGTGAAGCGAAGCGACTGGGCTCAAAAGTGCTCGCGATCACCAACGTGGTCGGCAGCACGATCGCACGGGAAGCGGATGATGTGATCGCCACGATTGCTGGTCCTGAAATCGCAGTCGCGTCGACGAAAGCGTACACCGCACAGCTGATGGCATTCTATCTGTTTGGCCTGTATCTGGCGCAGGAGAAGCAAACGATCGATCCGCAGGAGCATGCGACCTTGATCGCCGCTCTGAAGAACGTGCCGGAACAAGTGGAAAAAGTGTTGGAGAACGCCGACGATCTGCGCACGTTTGCCGAAGGGATCAAGGATGAGAAGAGCGTATTTTTCATCGGACGCGGCATCGATTTTGCCGTGTCGCTCGAAGGCTCGCTCAAGCTGAAGGAAATTTCCTACATCCATTCTGAGGCTTATGCCGCAGGCGAGCTGAAGCACGGAACACTTGCGCTGATCGAGGAAGGCACACAAGTGATCGCGTTGTCCACGCAGGCCGAACTGCACGAAAAAATGATCAGCAACATTACCGAAGTGAAGGCGAGGGGCGCGAAGGTGCTCGGCATTACGCCGGATTCGCACATCGAATTGCATCGTACCGTCGATGAGCTTTGCTTCATTCCGACTACGGCACCGCTGTTCACACCGATTTTGAGTGTAGTTCCGCTGCAGCTGATCGCTTACTATACATCGCTCGCATTGGGAAATGACGTCGATCGTCCACGCAATCTCGCCAAAAGCGTGACGGTTGAATAGCGGAAAAGGAAAGAACACGCAAACGTTTTCGGTCTGGGTCTCGCTATAAGAGTGAGGCCCGGCTATCACCATACAGCACATGGCAGCTGATCAAATTGGAAAAAGAAGGAGGAACAGATGGATGAATACCTCTCAACCAACGATGGACCAGCGAGTTTTGTATGAAATCATGCTGCGTGCCTATCGATTGGGCAGCCAGGCAAACATGGATTCGAAAGAGATCGTGCAAAAAATGGCGGGCGAGCTACGCGCCTACCTCCAGCCAGACCATACGCCAATCGAGCGGATGGACCGGGCGGAGTTGAAACGGACGAATAGCAAGGAGGTAGCAGGATGAAGACACATGCAATTGTACTCGCAGCAGGAAAAGGCACAAGAATGAAATCAAGCCTCTACAAGGTGATGCATCCGGTTTGCGGCAAGCCGATGATTCAGCATATCGTCGATTTGCTGCAGAAGCTCTCCCTGGAAAACATCGTGGTGGTAGTCGGCCATGGGGCTGAGGCCGTCAAGGAGCAGCTCGGCGATCGCGTGCAGTTCGCGTTTCAGCCGGAGCAGCTGGGGACGGCCCACGCAGTCTCGATGTGCCGCGATCAGCTACAGGGACAGGATGGCATCACGCTCGTCATCAATGGCGACACTCCATTGGTGAAGGAAGAAACACTGCAGAGCCTGTTTTCCTATCACCAAAGCAAACAGGCGACGGCTACCGTCCTGACCACGCTGTTGCCTGATCCGACCGGCTATGGCCGTGTCATCCGGGACCAAAACGGTGATGTCAACCGCATCGTGGAAGAGAAGGACGCCACTCTTGGACAAAAAAAGGTGTGCGAGATCAGCACCGGCATCTTTTGCTTTGATAATCGCAAGCTGTTCGAGAGTCTGACTCAGGTGCGCAACGACAATGCGCAAGGGGAGTATTATTTACCCGATGTACTCCACATTTTGAAAGAACAGGGGTGCCGGGTCGCCGCCTTCATGACGAGTGATCCTTCTGAAGGAACGGGCGTCAATGACCGGGTGCAGCTGGCTCAGATGGAAGCGCTCATGCGCAAGCGGATTTGCGAGCAGCATATGCGCAACGGTGTCACGCTGATCGATCCGTCGTCCACGTATATCGATGCGGATGTCGAGATCGAGCCGGACACGGTGATCCATCCAAGCACGTTTTTGCGCGGGCGGACGCGGATCGGCAGCGCGTGCGTGATCGGCCCGAACGCGGACGTGACCGATTGCCTGATCGAAAGTCACGTCAAGATCACCCAGTCCACACTTGCGGGAAGCATCATCGGCGAAGAGGCGACGGTGGGGCCGTTTGCCTACATTCGTCCACAGTCCGAGGTGGGCAGAGGCGCGCGTGTCGGCGACTTCGTGGAGTTGAAAAACACCCGGATCGGCGCGTTTTCCAAGGTGTCTCACCTCTCCTATCTGGGAGACGCAGAGGTGGGACAAGGCGTCAATGTTGGCTGCGGCGTCATTACGGTGAATTATGACGGCGTGGAAAAGCACAGAACGGCCATCGAAGATGAGTCGTTCATCGGCTGCAATGTAAACCTGATCGCTCCGGTGACGGTCGGGGAGGGTGCCTATGTGGCGGCAGGCTCGACCATCACAGAGGATGTGCCTCGACAGGCGTTGGCGATCGCGCGGCAGCGGCAGCAAAACAAAGAAGCGTACAGTGTGAAAAAGAAACTGCAAGAGGTGCGATGAGCGGTTTGCGCTCGATCCAATCGGAAAAAAGGAAACTTTTCGCATTGGTCGCCATGCTGCTTATTCTCTCTGCCGTTGTGTTTTCACTCTACAAAGACAAGCCTGTCACCACGGCGACCTGGATTTGGGACGCCACGATCATCACCGAACAAGCCGACGATGTTATCGCCTTTGCCAAAGAAAACGGAGTGAACCTGATCTATTTGCACATTGAACAAAACAAGATCGCCCCGGACCAATACCGCTCCTTCATCAAGGCGGCGGGTCAAGCGGGCATCAAGGTCGATGCGCTCGGCGGCGACCGGAACTGGGCCCTCACCGACAATCAGAGTAATATTTCCAGCTTCATCTCCTGGGTGAAGGACTATAACAGCCAGGCGGCAGAAGCGGAGCGGTTCCAGGGCATCCACGTTGACATCGAGCCCTACTTGCTGTCCCGCTGGGAAAAACATAAGGATGACGTAATCGAGCAATGGATGGAGAACATGGAGTTCGTCGTTAGCGAGACGAAAAAAGATCCGGGGCTTACCGTAAGCGCGGACTTGCCGTTTTGGATCGATACGCTGAAGGTGCCTGGGGATTCGGAGAAGGTCAGTAGCTGGATGCTCGACCGGCTGGACAGCATCACCCTGATGGCGTACCGCAACTATGCGGAAGGGCCGAACGGCATCGTCGACATCACGCAGCGGGTGCTGGCGGATGCCAACGACCGGAAAAAAGCGTCCGTCATCGTCGGCGTCAATATTTTAGAGTCAAAGGAAGGGGATAACGTCAGCTTCCACAAGCAGGGAACCACAGAAATGGAAAGGGAGCTGTCGATTTTGCAGTCTGCGCTGGCCCAATCCCCCTCATTTGCAGGATATGCCGTCCATGATTACAAAAGCTGGCGCAAAGCCAGTCAGTAGGCGGGGGAGACGATTAGTCTCTCCCGCTTTCATTTTTTATACAGATAAGAATTTATAAAATTCTTATCCAGTATAAGGGCAACCGCGGCTTAAGCCAAAAGCATGGCGTAGCCAGGTTTTCTAACTCACATCAAAAGGAGGAAAGCGAATGAAAGCTGCCCGTCTCTATCTCTGCCTCCTTGGCATTGCCATGTGCTTTTTGGTTGGTTTTTCTTCGCCTGAAAAGAAGAGTAAAGCGACCTGGATTTGGCAGGCAGAGCTTATCGGGAAAGAACAACAGCAAATTCTCACGTTTTGTAAGCAAAATGAAATCAACTTGATCTATTTGCGGATCGATCAGGGAAAGCCGGATGACGACTATCGCGCATTCATCCGGCAAGCGACGGCGAACGGGATCGAAGTGCATGCGGTTGGTGGCCATCCGACATGGGCGCTTGCTTCCGGAAAGTCGCGCATGCTGCAGCTCGCAAAATGGGTCAAGCGCTATAATGAGCAGGCAGATTCAGATGAACGAATCAAAGGCATTCAGCTGGATGTCGAGCCTTATATGCTGAAGCAATGGGAGACCGATCAAGAGGACGTGCTTGTCCAATGGCAAGCGAATGTGAAAGCGTTCATGAAGGAAGCGGGTGCCGAATCGGATCTGCAAATTGGCACGGCACTCGCATTTTGGCTGGATGAAATCCCGGCTCCGAATCAGCCTGACATGTCGATGGGCAAATGGATGATCAGCCAGTTTGATACGGTCACGATCATGGCGTATCGCAACGAGCTCGATGGGAGGAACGGCATTCTGTCATTGGTGGAAAAGGAAATGAGCGACGCGGATGAATTGCATAAACCGGCGATCATCGCGGTCAATATGAAAAAGATGAATGAGCGTCATACGTCGTACGCTGATGTGGGCGCGGCGGAAATGAACCGCCAATTGGCCCAATTGCCACAGGAAATGGCTGCACATCCATCGTTTGCAGGAACGGCTGTCCACGATTTCCGCTATTGGAAGCAAGCGGATGCCCCGTCCGAGGAGGTGCCGCCTGTGGAGGTGCCGGCGACAAAAGGGATAAAAGGGACCTACATTTGGGAAGCGGAGCAGATCATGTCCGAGCCCGATGAGATCCTCGCGTTCGCCAAGGAGCATGGTCTCAATTTCCTCTACGCCCGCCTTGATTTGGATCAACCGTTTTCCGTGTACCGCAATTTCGTCAAGAAAGCTCATGCGGCAGGGATCGAAGTACAGGCGATGGGGGGGCATCCAATCTGGGCGTTGGAACAGAACCGACCGCGTATCATGCGCTTGGTCAAGTGGGTGAAAAACTACAATGCTCACGTCGAAAAAGATGAGCGGTTCCAGGGCATCCACCTGGATATCGAGCCGTATGTGATGCCGATTTGGCGCACCGACAAGGAGTCTTTGCTGCGTCAATGGATGGGCAACATCCGTGCGTTTGTACAGGAAACAAAAGACTCACCCGATTTGAAGACGAGCGTCGATTTGGCTGTATGGCTGGAAAATACACCGACGCCTGGCGAGCCCGAGCTTCCGTTCAGCAACTGGATGATCAAGCAGGTGGATCAGACGACGCTGATGGCGTTCCGCGATCATGCCGAAGGCCCGGGCGGGATCGTGGATATCGTGAAAAATAAGATGGCTTACGCTGACTCGATCGGCAAACCACTGATGGTCGCCGTTGAGATGAAGGAAAGCCACGAAGGCAACTATGTCTCCTTCCATGAGGAGGGCAAAGCCGAAATGAACCGCCAGCTCGAGCTGATGGCGTCACATTTGGAGAAGTATGACTCGTACAGTGGCTTTGTCGTTCATGCCTACGATTATTGGAAAACCAGCAAGGAATAAAAGAAGGCTCCCCCGGGGATTGAGGGGGAGCTTTTTGCCGTGTGCGCCCTGTTTGTGGCAGATGCGCGCTCCACCCTTGCAGGCTGCACGCAATTACGATTATCCTTAGCAGTAGCAAGCGTTTGTGCAGGAGGAAACAGATGCGAAAACGATACGGCAACATGGACGGGATCGAAAACAATCACGCTTTTCTCGATGGCTGGCGGTGGATGAAAGAACGGCGGAGCAAGCAAAAGGATTTGTCCACACAGATCCCTGTCGCCGAACAACAGCTGCATCGCGAAGTTAAGCAAAACCAAACGAAAACGACGATCACCTGGATCGGACACTCGACTTTTTTGATTCAGATGAACGGGCTGGCCATACTGACAGACCCGGTCTGGGCGAAGCGAATGGGTTTTGCCAAACGGCTTACCGAGCCGGGCTGGTCGCTCGCCGAATTGCCGGAGATTGATATCGTCGTGATTTCCCATGGCCATTATGACCATCTGGATTTTCCAACATTGCGGCAGCTGAAAGGAAATCCACACTATTTCGTGCCAGTTGGCCTGAAACGGCTGTTTGCCAAAAAAGGGTACCCGAATGTGACGGAGCTGAACTGGTGGGAATCGGTGCAGCACAAGGACCTGGAGCTGCATTTCGTACCGGCCCAGCATTGGACGCGTCGCACGCCGTTTGACACGAATACGTCGCATTGGGGCGGCTGGGTGCTCCGCAAGGCGGGTGAGACGCTTTATTTCGTCGGAGACACAGGCTATTTCCGCGGCTTTGCCGAAATCGGCAACCACTTTGATATCGATATCGCGCTGGTACCGATCGGCGCCTATGAGCCGGAATGGTTCATGAAAGTGTCTCACATGACGCCGGAGGAAGCGGTGCAAGGGTTTATCGACATGCGCGCAAAGACCTTTATTCCGATGCATTATGGGGCCTATCGCCTGGCGGACGATACGGGACCGGAGGCCTTGGCGCGATTGCATGCAGCGTGGGAGAAGGCGGCTTTGCCAAAAGAGCGACTGCACGTGCTTGCGATCGGCGAGACGCTGTTTGCAGAGCGAGAATAGAAGGCTACAGAAACAAAAAACCATTCGGGCGAAACGTTATGACACGTCTCCCGAATGGTTTTTTTTACTCGACCCGTGCCCCGAACGAGCGCAGAAACGAAATCGCTTGCGCGGCATCCATCCGTGCCCCTTTTACCTCGACCGTGCGAAAATCAATGCCGTCGAGGATCGCTCCGCGCAAATCAGCCCCTTCAAACGTCGCTTTGGATAATTGGGCGCGCGTCAGGTCCGCGTTGCGTAGGTCTGCTTTGCCGAATTCGGTTCCGTACAAGTCAGCCTCATAAAAGCGAACCCCGCGTAAATCTTGCTTTGTCAGTTTGGCATGCCGGAGTATCGTATACGACCAATCTCCCTCGTCGATCGTGATGCCGTCGAGCTGCGCTTTGGTAAAGTCGCTCCCCGTCATTTTGCACTGGCGAAACTGGGCGACAAACAGGTTTGACTCTTGCATTTGGCAATTCGCGAACACGGTTTCCGTGTGGATCGAGGCATTCAGCTGCGCGCCCCGGAAATCGCATTCGATGAAGCGGCAGCTGTTGGTGACGACTTCTGACAGTGAAGCACTGGTAAAACGGCAGCGCACAAAGGTGCTCCGCGTCAATTCGCGGTCACGCAAATCTTCCGAACGAAAATCAACCTCTTCAAAATGTGCTTCAAGATAAGGCTCCATAGTGTCTCCTTTATGGTTTGATCCATCCGGCCGCACCGTTGTATTCGATTCGGTACCAGCCATTTTTCTCAGCTTCGATTTGAAGCGTATCGCCTGCCGTCACTTGCCCGATAACATCCGAGCCAGCGTCGGGGGAGGCGTGTACATTGGTGATTTGTTGGATCACCAGCTGCTTGGGAGTTGCGGCGGGATCAACCGGTTTGGAACCGTCCGCAGGTGCTATGGTGTTGTTCCCGCTGTTATCTGTACTGCCGCCCGATTCACCAGCACCGTTCGTTCCCGTGTCGCCATTGCCGCCCCCCAAACCATCTGTGCCCTGTCCCGATTCGCCATTGCCTGAATCCGAAGGCTCATCAGTCGTTTTCCCGATGTAAGACAGCGAGCTATCGTGCAATTGATAGGGGGCCTCCGTCTGGCCTTCGCCCTCACCAACTGGATTCTCAAACACGAGAAGACCGGGCTCCTGGACGGTCAGCCCGTCCGCTTCCATCAGAAACCATTTTTTTAGCGAGGATGGATTGACCGCATATCCAGTAAAAGTAGATTTCCGATTGGGAGAAGTAGATTCTACTAACAAGACGAGCTGGTTGTTTTCGGCGATAGACTCGGTAAGCGACAGTTTTTTTACCCGGGTGCTGTCATCAAGGGCAGCATCCCAAAAACGCACGTCGCCGTCTGTGAGCTTGGCAGCGTAATACAGCTGGTTTCCATCAGCTACACCGGCAGCATACAGCTGCGCACCGAATCGATCTTTCCCCGACACAACATCGCTGAACGTTTTATCCGGGTACTGCTTTTGCAATAACTGAAGCGGGTCATGGTCGAGCCAGCGGTCCTGGAGCTGTGTCAAATAACTTGCAGTCGATTTGTAGGCACCAAGTGCCTGGTATAGCTCAATCGCCTTGTCGAACGCATTCCCCTTTACATACTGCTCGGCCTTTGTAAAGAAGCCGTCGATTTTCCGGTCGATCAGCGCGAGCACGTCGGAGGCGTTCGGTAGCACATCTTTGATCTGTTCGTAAAGTTTCGCGTCGTTGATAAACGCTTCGATATTGGCGCTCTCCTTGGATAGCGTCTGCAGGCCGTATTGTTCCAGTGCATCGACCAGCCAGGGAGCGTTAAAATGATTTTCCTGATATAGCCGCAAGCTTTTGGCCGTATTGCCGACCACCGTGGCGAAGCTTTGGTTTTCTTTTTGGTCGCGGAATTTTTTCCGGTCATAGTTTTTGAACAGGGCAGTAAGCTCTTTTTCCTTGCCGCCCTCGAAATAGTCGCCCGGCATGGCGATCAGATTAGGGATAAACGATTCATCTTGATAGCTTCCCTTTTTCAGATTGTTCGCCATCTGCGCCTCGAATTGCGCTCTGTACTGGGAAAATTCGCTCTGCATGTCTTTTTCGATGGAAAGCCCAGTGCTGATTTGCTGGAAATACGCTTTTTGCGCAGGTGGCTTTTGGCTAAAGGACGCTTTCAGGTCTGCATAGCTGCGATACGTCTCAAGCAGGGCTTTGTAGTCCTTCCCCTCATGCGATAGCGATAGCCGGGCGTCGATGTCAGCAAGCTGGCTGTGGATTTGGTCAAGGGCGCCAAGCGCCTCGCGAATCTCGGGATCGCCGTACGTGATGGCATCGTATGTTTGCGCGGAGGAAAAGCGCTCGACGGCCTGTTCCAGCTTGTTTTGCTTGTAAAGCGCTTCGGCCTCCCGAATCAGGCTGACTTCCCGCGCGCTTGCATACAGCTTCAGTACGACGGCGAGGAAGGCGAGCGCAAAGGCGATCAGCAGGATATTGCGGACCAAGGTCGTTTTTTGATAGAAGCTCATCAGGCAGAACCCCTTTGGAAAATTCCTTTGAAATCAGGATCGAACGAGTAGCGTGCTTGGACGAGCGCTTCCGTCCGTGCATACAGCTCTGCCCATTCCGTGCGGTACGTACTGGCTAATTTTGCTAGGCGCAGCAAACGTTCTTTCGAAAGATATTCCAAAAATTCAAGGATAAACTCGTAATAGTCATCCACATAGGCTTTCATCCGTAAGGCAGCACCGGCTACATTTGCCAGTATTTCCGTGCCGTTTTCGTGCCGCAAGATTTCATTCTTGTAAGCGACGGCATAATCGAGCACTTTCTTTTTGATCAAGGAGCGCTTCACCTGCGCGACTTTTCGCAAATACTCGACGAACTGGTAGTCATAGGAAGAAGGAACCAGCGTATCTAACTCCAGCTCCATATCGCTGCGCAGCACAAACTGGTTCAGGCAGGCGATTTTCCGGCGCTTGATCGGATCATTGTTCAGGAAATGACTGACCTCCCGCAGCTTTTCATAGGCGGTTTTCGGATTGCCTTCCTTCATGTCGACGGCGATTTCATCGAGCTCGCGCATCAGCGCCAGCCTGATTTTTCCTCGCTCCGCGTACAGGAAACGCCGAAAGTGCACCGACCGCTCATAGCGGGCCAGTTGTTTTTGCAAGGAAAACGCCACCCCGAACAAAACGATGCTGCCGATGATGCTGCCGATGAGCGACGGCAATGTTTGAGCAGAAATGATCGCGAGGCAAAGCAAAATGCCCAAAAACAGCAGCGAGCTTTGCCCTTTGCGCTGTGACCAAGCGTGAGCGACCTGCTGGATGGGCGTAAGGCGGCTTGTTTTGCCGCATTCCTCGCATTCGTCTTGCATCCGGATTGAGTAGGTTCCGCAATGCTGGCAGAGCAGGAGCCGTTCGTAGGCGTAATTCGTTTTTTTGCTATCGGTAAAGTGGACGGCCAGTTTCTTTTTCATCTGGTTCTTTCTCCTCATTCAGCATGGTAAGAAATAGTTGATCAGTATCGCGGTCAGAGAGGTAGCGCTTTTTGTGCGCATACAGGACGAAAAAGCGGATTGCCACGAACAACGCCGCGATCGCTAGTAAGAAATAGGTGAGCATGTCACATCTCCCGAGATCAGATTTGTCGAACATTGTCGATGCGGTAATTTCGTTGTAACTTAACTACGTGACGCATCGTATAACAGGTAAGCCCTTCATTTGTCCTATTTTTTACTTGCGGATGCCTTACAATTTGCGACAAAAGGGGTCATCCGGTGCGCTCTTTCATTGCTTTGCAAAAATGCTGTGGATTACAATGAACTGGAGAATAGCTGCAACATTTGCTAGATATTGAATTATTTTACTACACTACTCTCCAATATCAACCTTAAGGAAATGGTCGGAGGCCCTAAGTATGGTTCAACTTACAAGAAAAACCACCTGGTTACTCGCAATGATGCTCGTTCTTTGGGTGCAGCTAGGCGCCATGCTGCAGGCGCATGCTGCGAATGCTACGAATGCAGGCAAGCTAGACGCGGTGCTCGTCGTCGATGTCAGCAACTCGATGACGACAAGTGACAAACATAACATCAGCTCAGAAGCGATGAAAATGTTCGTCGATATGACATCTGCCCAAGGAAACAAGATTGGCGTCGTCTCGTATACGGATAAGGTCGAGCGGGAAAAAGCGTTGATCGCTGCCAACTCGCCCGCAGACAAAGCGGAGATCAAGTCGTTTATCGACAGTCTCCACAAGGGCGCCTATACCGATATCGCGGTGGGCGTGGACGAAGCGGTCAAAATTCTTGAGGCCGGTCATGATCCGGCCAATTATCCGATGATCGTGCTGCTCGCGGACGGCAACAACTATTTGAATACTGCCTCATCGCGCACGCAGCAGCAGTCAGACAACGAGTTGCAGGCAGCGATCAAGACCGCCCAGCAAAGCGGCTACCCGATTTATACGATCGGATTGAATGCCGACGGGCAGCTCAACAAAGATTCGCTGAAAAAAATCGCGGCCGATACGCAAGGGAAGTTTTTTGAAGCGAGCACGGCAGATCAGCTGCCAAGCATCTTGAGCCAAATTTTTGCCGATCACCTGAAGCTCAAGGTCGTGCCGCTGACCAGCATGACGGCCAATGGGCAATATCAGGATGTCACCATTAAGATCCCAAATGCGAGCGTGATGGAAGCCAACGTGTCGATCATGTCGGGCAATCCGGTTGAGCTGAAGCTGTATGCGCCAGACGGCAAGGAAGTGAGCCTGACGTCAAACAATGTGCAGCTATCCCGCTCGAAAGCGTACTCGATGCTCAAAATCGTCTCGCCGGTGCAAGGCGACTGGAAGCTGAAAGTGAAAGGCGTCACACGGGACAAGATCGACATCAGCATGGTATTTAACTACGATTTACAGCTGGCGATGGAGCCGATTCCGGTGAAAACGTACAGCAAGGGCGACACCATCGCGATCAAAGCCGCACTTACCGAAAACGGACAAAAGGTGACGAGCGCAGATGTTTACAAACAGATGAAGGCGACGCTTCTGGTGACAGATACGGCCACGAAGCAGGTTAAAGAGCTGCCGCTCGCAAATACTGGCAGCGGGTTTGAGGGCAGCTACAGCGTGGAAGACACGCACCGCTACGAACTAAAAATCAAGGCGGAGGCGTCCAGCTTTTACCGAGAGACACAGCCGGTGATCGTCGATGCATCCACAGCGGCAGCTTCTGGCACACAGACACCGGCGAAGCCGGCCGAACCGGAAAAGCCGTTCCCGTGGCTTCTTGCCATCGGCTGTCTGGTTGGCGCCATTGTACTGATCATCGCGATCCTGTACATTTTGGCCGCGATGAAAAAAGCGAACAAAGGCTTTATCGGCCAGATCGCGATTGAAATATGCGACGAGGATACGGGGAGCAAAACCCCTCCCCAATACAAAAAGCTGAACACGTTCAAAGGTAAGGTGAAGCTCCACCAGCTGCTCCAGCTTGCGCCGGAACTGGCGGAAACGGACAAGGTCACACTGGTGCCGGGCAAAAACGATACGATCATCATTTTCAACCGTTCGGCGTGCACGATTGAAAAAGCAGGTAGGGTGCTTGATGCGGCAGCGGGCAAAGAGCTCAAGAAAAACGACCGGATCAAGATCATGCTGCAAAACGTAAATAAATCGATCTACGTCGATTACATTGTTTAGGAGATGAAAAACGATGAAAGCACTTGTCAGAGAACATATCCAACAGCTTGACGTATCGCAGGGCGGCGGGATCGTCAGCGAAAAAATCCGCGTCCAGACCATCGATAACCCGATGCTCGTAATCGGAATCGGCGGAACGGGGATCGATGCGCTGCTGCGTTTGAAATACCAAATCAACAGAAGGTTCAAACTGCCAGAAGATCCATTATCGAGAAAGAAAAAAGAGAAGCCGGACAATATTGAATTCATTGCGTTCGAGACGAACGAGCATGACCGCAACAAGCGCTACAAAGGTATCGGCCTCGATCCGATCACGGAATTCGTGCTCTTGTCCAATCCAGAGATCGGCGGCGTGCTGCAAAACCGCAGCATTTTGGAGCCGTATATCACCGAGTGGCTCTCCCCTGAACTGAGTATCACCGACGGGATCAGCGGCGCATCGGGCGTGCGGCAGGCAGGCCGCCTGTTAATGTTTACCAAAATTACACAAGTGGTGCAAACCATCGAGAAGAAAATCAAGACGCTGACCGAGGGCACGAACAAAAAGCTGATGGTTTTCATACTGACTGGATTGTCCGGGGGGACGGGGAGCGGCTGTTTCCTCGATATCGCCTATATCGTTCGCGGGATTTTGGAGAAGGAATTCGGTAGCGCCGGCGTGGACCGCGTCAATACGCTCGGCTACGTATTCACGCCTGATGTCAACCTGTCCAACAAGAGCCTGAGCACGCATACGCGCGATTACATCGCGAAGAACGGTTATGCCGCTCTGAAAGAGCTGGATTACTGGATGAACGTGGACGAGCGGATGGAACGGTTCAAGCAGCAGTACGGCAACTTGCTGTCCGTCAATTCGCCGATGCCGCCATTTAACCTGTGTCACCTGATTTCGGCAACCAATTTGGAAGGCAAGCCGCTTGAGAACGCATATGACTACTGCATGAATGTAACGGCTGAAAATATCACCAACTTCATGGCGAATGAAGAAAAGCAGTCCGGCGAGGAATTTGCCATCCATGACTACATCAGCAACATTCGGACGAACATCAACCAGATGCCGAAAGCTTATGCAGCCAACTATCAGTACAACGTCATCGGTGCGTCCTCCGCGGTGCTTCCGATCGAGGAGATCACGACCTATTTGGCGTATCGCCTGTTCAAAAAAATGGAAAAAATGTTTACGGTCGCGCCGACACAGGAAGATGCGGAGAAATTCGCCCGCAAGCTGGGCATCGACATCGACACCGTTGCCCGCAAATTCGAGGAGCGCGTGCCGGAGCCGATTCCAGGCTACGAGAACAGCGAGCGCCTCGCCTACAACAACGTAATCAAGCAGCAGTTGGTCAGCATCGACAACGAGCTGGAGCAAGGCTACCTGGCCAAAGCGCGCGAAGCCTACATCAAGTGCAAAAAGCAGCACCCGGGCGAATTGGTGGAGACGTTCTCCGAAATGATCGCCAAAGTGTTTCTGCATCCGGAGCAAGGCCCGTTCTATGCGTCGCGCCTGATCCATTCTGACAAAGGCTTCTGCCTGCTGAAAATGATTTCTTCCTATATTGAAAGCTTGAAGGTCAATCTGGACGGCTTTCCACGCGAGATCGATGGTGCGCGCGAAAATGCCAACGAAAAGCTCGGCGACGCCCGCAGCGCATTTATCTCCAAGGAGAAGAAGAAAAACGCCTACATCGAAGCAAAGATTCATGAATACCAGCTTCACGCCGATCAGGAAAAAATCGAGCAGATGATCGAGTTTTACGAGGATTTGTACCGCCTCTTAAACGATGAGAACAACCGGATTTACAACGTGTTCTCCGAAATTCTCAATGCGCTGAACCAAATTTTTGACAAAAACGGCGACATCCTGATCAACGGTGAGGAAGAGACCGACAAGACCGGCAACAAAACTTATTACTGGAACATCGTCAACGTGCCTGATATCGCCGGAGTGATCAGCAAGTTCATGGACAATAAGAGCACCGACGATTTGATCCGCGAGTTCACCGGTTTGCTTCTGAAACGTTCTGACAAGTGGGTTCGCGAGCAAGAGGTCGATATCATCAATGAGATCTCCGACTTTTTGAGCGACGAATTCGGCGACTTGATCACCAAATCGATGGAAGAGTTTTTGCAAATCAAATATGGACAGGATGAAACAATCGAACGAATCATCGAGCGCAAAATCGCCAACAAGCTGGACGAGGAAGCGATTCCGGTATTCCATCTGAGCAACAGCGTTGGCAACCTGCACTTCCCGTCATGGGGCTTCGTGTCCGTTCCGGTGAAGGCGCCTGGCATTTTGAAGGGGATCAAAAACTATCAGAACACCTCGATCAGCGGCTCGCGTTTCACCGTGAAGGAGAGCGAGGTCAAAAACCGGATCTTCTGGCTGAATACGAAAAACGGGGTACCGCTCTTTGTCTATACACCACTCAGAGTGTACGAGGAGAGCTACGAACGGACGATCCTCGAAAGAGAAGGGATCGGCCGCCATCTGGTGCAAACGGAGAAAAACAACTGGGCGTACTTGCCATCGCCAATCCCGGAAAAATCATGGGGCGAGACATACAGCAACAATCGCGTCCAGGCGTACAACACGCGCATTCGCCAGCTGTTCGTACGCGCGCTTTCGTTCGGCTGCATCGTGGAGAAGAATGCCGATAGCAAGACGAGCAGCCGCTACGAATGTATTGGAACGAAGCCGTTTGATCTGCAGGCGGTGCTTAGCAAATACAAGCTGCAAGCAGGGCAATCTGCGCAAACAAAGCCGAACCCAGGCGAAACCAAGCGCTGCTTGGATGAGCTGAAAGGATTGCTTGTGGGCGGCCTGGAACGAGTGCTGGTCCGCGACATTTTCGGCAGCGTCAATGAAGAGATGGCGCAGGAAAACTTGATCCGCACCCCTGAATTGATCAAGCTGGTGAGCGAAGAAGTGGAAAAATACGCGGCCATCCAAAGCAAGATTGATGAGCTGGAAGCAACGCTCGCTACGATGAAGGGCGAGGAAGCGCTGCTTGATCAGTTCGTCGAGGTCATGTATACCGGCACCATCTGCAAAAAAGGAGCGCTGTACGTCTACGACAAGGATGAAGAGGAAGATGCATGGGAGCCGTTCGTCAACTTGATGAAGGTGAACAAGTGGATCGAATTCGCGATCTATGAAAAAATGCGCGAACTGGAGCCGAAGCATTTGAACCTGTTGTCCCGCAAAGCGACGAAGCGCAGCAACGAGCTGACGAATCAGGAAGATACGCAACAATTGGTCGCCAAGCTCGAAGAACTGGCAGCCGCTTTCCAAAAAGGCAAAAACGATCTGGAATACGACCGTGACGACCTGATCAATGGCGAGGAAGTGTACCAGTTCTATAAAAACGCCTGGTCCAAGCTGAACAACATGCTGCAGACGCTGAAGTAGGGCGGCTCGGAAACGCAAGCGAGATCAAATGCAATGTCGTAATTTTACGGAGGAACGATGAGGGAATTGGTAAATCAGTTCGCACATGATTACGTGCTCGATTTGGAACGGCGCGTATATAGCGGTGATGAGCAGCGGCGTCTGAACAACCCCGTGGTCTTCCTCTTTGTCGGGGATAAAAGCCTTGAGGCGCTCGTGGCCATCCACGAGCTGAACAGGCGGAAGTGGAGCAATAGCGCGAGCGTTGCCTATGTTCATGCATACACAGCGGAGACGTCCGAACGCGAGCATGTGTACAGCTTTCGGCTGCCGCGCCCGGATGCGGATAAAAAGACGATCCGCAAAGAATTGCACCAGCAGTTTTATCAGGACGAAGCGGGGCGTTATGAGCTGAACCGCCTCTACAGGCAGGTGAGCAGCTGGATTGGTGAGCACGGCACCGCCTTTGCATCGTTTCAAAAAATTAACATCGCCGTCGTGACGAGAGTGGACGACGTAAGCAACGTGCTCCTCCCCGAGCTCACCTTGCTTGCCAAAAGCATTTTTCAAGAGTCATTTAAAAACGTGCAGATCGACTTGTACGCGCTGATCAAGGAAAAGAGCGAAAGCGGCGAATTCGGTTACGCCGCCTCGCTCGGGATCAGCTTTTTGCAGGAGCTGGACCGTTACCAAAATGCGGACTTTACCTTCCGCGCGGATTTGCAGGTGACGGAGGACAAAATCAAGCTTCCCGTTGAGCATGCGGGAGGACCGTTGTTTTCGCTGGCCTATCTGCTCGGTGATAAAAACGAGCGGGGTGTGCTTTCAGCAAGCAGCATGAAGGAAAATTACGAGCTGATCAGCAACCTCAACCTGCTGAAAAACAGACAGTACAATCTGCAGGAGAGCGAGCTTCCTTTCAGTGGCAAAAACGAGGGGTACAACGAAGCACAGTTTATCCGCAACATTATGTCGGGCACGACCAAAAATGCGTATGCATCGGCTGGTTTCGCCAAGGTGTCGCGTCCCAGCAAACAAATTGCATTCACTGTGCTCGCCGCCTATTACTCGCAATTTCTCCATCGCTTGCAGAAGGTGGCGACAGCAGACAAGCGTGACATCCTTGCCTTGCTTGCTTTGGATGCTGCTTCTTTGCAAAAAAAGGTAATCGGCATGCTGCCGGAGGAAAGCAGGCTGGAAGGTCTGCACAGCCTGATGTCGGATCGCGTCAGCTTTGGCGAGCTCAAGGAAATGACCCTGCAGGAAGCTGAGGAAGCGCTCTACCGCGATGGCAGCCAGCGTTTTTTTGTCAGCCATTTCGTTCAGCCGGCGCTCGAGCGGTTGGCGGAGCAGCGAATCGGTGATCAATTGTCTGCCCTCCTAAACCGCAATGTGATCGAAAATGAAGCGTATGGTTTTTACCATGCCTATACCTGGACCTCGGACAGTGAACAAGGCATCGCAGGGGAGCTGCATCGTCTGGTGAAAGATACGAACCGGCAGTTGGATGCGGCGAAGGCAGAGCTGGCGGACGTCTATCGGCAGCGGGCCTGGGAGCAGCCGTTCAAAAAAGGCGGACTCTTCACGTCAGACAAGGAACGGGTCAAGAGCTTCATCCGTTACTTTTTTGAATACGTCTATGGGAAAAAATACGAGATTCTCGGCTTGGAAATACAGCTGCAGCTATTGCAGCAGCAGATCGGGGCACTGGAGGAAATCCATGCGCGCATCGGTAAAAAGATTGTGGAGCTGAATGAGACCGAGCGGCTGCTACATGCGCTGGCGCAAGAGTCCCTCAGCGAAACGACAGACGGCTTCGGTAAAAATATGAAAGAATATTACACCGGCGTCGTTGCAGCTGTCATGCAGGAGCAAGAAGCCAAGCGCGGTCAGCGCTTTGTGTTCGAAGACCGTTTTCTGGGTAGTCCGGTACGGATGTTGACATCCAGCATGAGCGAGCTGATTTCCCGTTTCATCGAAGTGTGCCGAAGCGTCATTTTACCGAGCGAGCCGTTCCAGCTTTTATTTGAAGAAGAACTGCTGCGGCGCGCTAATGTGGCCGGTCATTTTGAGCAGCGCGAAATTTTGTCCAAAGAGAGCTTGTTTAAAGAGCTGTATCATGCGCTTGAGGACAACGCGGCAATCCATATCGAAGTTTTCCATTATGCCCAAAAGCACCGCTATGAGGAAACCTACTTTTTTGCCGATTTTTCCAGCGAGTTCATCCGCTTTGCATTCGATTATGACAAAGGAACGCGGACCTACAAGCTGGGGTGCATCCATGAAAAGAGAAGCAGCGGCATTGAAAAAATGAAGCTGATGGGTGGCTTCCACATGGATGACTTGATGTATGTGCGAAACGGTAGGAAGTATTATGACTCGTACGTAGCAAATGGCTATCAATTTCATGGAGAGACGCCTGAGCGAGATCGTTTCTGAAGTTGACCATTTGCGAGAAAGAAAGGATGCATCGGCATGAGTCGAAGAAAAATCAATCTGCTCCTCCTGATCCTTAGCATGGTAGGTGGGGCAGTTGGCTTTTTGGTTGGCGAATACTTGTTGGCAGAGTATGAAAACCAACTGCCCCAATGGCTGTTAATGGGCCTTTATTTTGGGCAATATGCGTTATTCGTCGGTCTTGGCTGTCTGTTGGCCGAAATGATCTCCCCTCAATTGAACGGACTTGGCTGGAAACAGCGCTATCTCGGCTTTTCCTGGAAAATGCTTGTGCCGAGTACTTTGGTGATGCTGTTTGTGGCAGGCTCCCTGTTCCAGCTGATCTATGGCATGAACATTGGAGGGGTGAAACCGGCTTCCGCCGATGATGTCATCATGGTTCTGGACATATCGGACAGCATGAGCCAGACCGACCCGAATCGCCAGCTGTTCAGTGCGGCAGCTGACGTGATTCGTAACATGGACGATGACAAGCGTGTAGGAATCATCGTTTTTAATGATCAGGCAACCATCCTACAGCCGCTGACGAACGTTTCGTCACAAAAAGTAAAAGATCACATCATTGCCTTGCTGAAAAATTACCAGGCTCCAGCTGGCGGCACCAATATCGGCGAGGCGCTTTCGACAGCGATGGAGCACATGAAGCAGATGAACAGCACTCGCAGCATGCTGATTCTGATGTCGGATGGCTATAGCCAAGTGGATCTTGCGACCGCCCTGGCGCCGTATCAGCAAAATCATGTGGCGATCAATACGGTTGGAATCAGCAATGTGGAAGCCGATGCGACCAATTTGCTGAAAAATATCGCCGAGCAAACGGATGGAACGTATTACAGCGTCGAAAACGCCAATGAGCTTTCTGCCATCTTCCACAAAATTTATTTGTTGAATAACCGTGACCAGCACCTTGTTGGTGAAAGGGTAGGTGCGGCAGCGGACAGCACGGTGTATGCCGTCCTGCGAGTGTTCTTTTTAACACTCATCGGCGGATTGGTTGGTCTGTCGCTTGGCCTGTTTTTTGACAATAAACATTTGGCGAAAAGCTTTCTCGCAGGCGGACTGGTTTCGGGCTTGCTGGCCGGCTTAATTCTGGAGCTTGGACTCGGCCATTCGGCTTTCACTGATATACTGGTGCGACTTATTGCTGCTATTGTCATGGCGGCAGTGCTCGCCATCTTCACTGCGATTATGCCAGTGCAGGAAAGAAGTTTGACTGCAGGCAGCTTCAGCAGGAGCCGAAACGTCGGAGAGAAGACATTCACCGACCGAAAGGCAAGCGGGAAGCGCTTTGACATGTAGGGGTAGGAGTCGAGTGGAATGACTGTGAATTGGATGGAAGAAACAAACCCTGACCGTTTTATCCGAAATGTCGCGTTTGAGCTTCATGACAATCAGGCGTTGATCACCTGGCATTGGCCGGACGGGATTCCGTGCGTCTATATCTACAAGGCGCTCCCCGGGGTCCCCGTTGTTCCGAACGAGCTGCCTTTACAGCAGCTGCGGCTTTACACCAGGGAAGAGTACAAGGCGCATACTGGCTACAGGGAACGGGTAGAGGGAATCGGCCGTTACGAGTACCACATCTTCCCATGTGTACTGGACGCGGGCAAACCGGTTCTGCTGGCGCAGGCAAACGGTGAGAACAGCATCGTGGTCAGCACTGGCCGAGCCCGGATACAGTATTCGATCAAGCAAAGAAAGCAGCTATTCGGCAAGTACCAATCCGTGCAAATTCAGATTTTCACCGAAACGTTCGTCGCGCGAGACGTCCTCTGCTATGTGAAAAAAGAGGGGGCAATGCCGGCGAAAAAGGACGACGGGACACGCTACGATTTTCTGGATGATTTCGAACCGGGTACAACGATCCTGCCTGAGATCGAGATCAAAAAAACGGAATACATCCGTCTCTTTTTGACAGACGGACAAAAGTACGGCGAGCTGTATGAATTGATTCCCAAATAGGAGGGATGCGCATGTTCACGTTTTTGAAAAGCATCTTCGAAAAAAAACCGATCCCAAAGGAGCGACCTCCTTTTTTTGATATTGTTTGTCCGTTATGCTTTTCCAAGTTTTCACCGGAGGATGTCGTCTTCCGCGCCACACACCACCGTAATGACGATGAGGACTATGCGTTGCAGGAAGATGAAATCCTCAATCATTATCGGGACAAGTTCGGCCTTGATTCGATTGATGAAATCGAAGCGGTACTTGATCCGGAGCTGGTACCGGACGAAAACAAGCTGTATGTCGACAATGTCTTGGTCGGGTTGACGGACCGCTATGGTATGACTACAAAAAAGCGACTGTGTCCCAAATGCCACAACGAATTGCCGATCACTGCAGGCAAGGCGCCGAGCAACATCATCTCGATTGTCGGCGCCTCACAGGTAGGCAAATCCGTCTACATGACCTCGTTGATCCATACGCTGCAGAAAATAACAGCCAGCAATTTTGAAGCGGCTTGCATGCCATTGAATGCCGAAATCAGCCGGAAGTTCCGCGAAAACTATGAGGCGCCGCTGTTTGAGCACGGCAATCTGCTCGATTCCACCCAGAAGGAAAAGAGGCAGGAGCCTTTTATTTTCCAGTTCATTTTCAAGGATAGCAGCAAAGCGCCGTTGACCCTTGTTTTCTTTGATGTGGCGGGCGAGGGAATGGTGGATCGCGAGTATTTGGACATTTACGCGGCTCATGTCAAAAATTCATCCGGCATTTTGTTTTTGGTCGATCCATTGCAGATCAGAACGATCCGTGATCGCATCATGATCAATCTGGGCGACCGGCCAGGCGAATTCACGGCCCGCTATGATGAGCCGCGCGATGTCGTGATTTCGCTGTTCGAAAACTTCATCGGCTACCAGGAACAGAGCAAAACGAATATTCCAACAGCAGTCGTGCTGACCAAGAGCGACATGCTGCAATCGCTGAAAGACGAGGATGGCGATTACATCAAGAGCAACAGCAACGTATTCAAAAACGTGGTTCACAAAGAGTTTCTCAACCTAAGCGAATTCGAAAATATTAACGGGGAGGTACGACGCTTCATCGAGAAGGTGGATCGCCCCTTTAAAGATGCTTTGGAAGTATACTTCACCAATGTCGCGTATTTCGCCGTATCGTCGCTCGGCAGCAATCCTGTCGATCAGCGGGTTACCGGAATCGTCACCCCGATTCGCGTCGATGAACCGTTCATCTGGCTGTTACATGAGCTGGACTACGTGGAGGGGAGAGAACAGCATTGAGTCAGCAGTTGATCTTGCAGCAATACTATACCCGTGCGCGGCAAGGGATTTTCCGCTCGAACGAAGGGTACGATACGATTGCCAAGTCGGAATCTCTCGACAACAACTTCATTAAAAAAATGCTGCATCCGTTTTGCGGTTATGACGCGCCGAAAGAACTGCAGAAGCGCGGGGAACGCGATGTCAGCCTGTATCCGGAGTCGCTCGTCTGTTTTCACAGTGAGACGGGCGAGCTGATCCTGGGGCGCAGCGTCTATGTCGGCGCCGATTTCACCGGGCAGCGGAATACGTTTTTTACACATAACTATGTGATTCCTCCGTCACGCCGGGATGAATTCCTGAAGGCTCCGGCAAAGATTTTTACAGCAGGTGGATTCGTCAGTCACCATCAGGCAGAAGGGGAGAAGAGCCTTCCGGAATTGACAGCAATCCCGCAAAACAGCTTGTCACAAGCGGGGGCAAACCCACGCCAGGTTTTGTCTCAGGAAGGCATTGACGAGAAGCTGTTCAAGCAGCTTCTTTATGCTGTGATCAGCTCGATCACAAGCAAGAAAAAGGTGTATGTCATTCTCAACGCGGATGTGTCCGAGTCGTCCTTGCGCGCCCGCGAGCTGCTGCGGGTTGTGTACGATGCGCTGCCTTATGAGCTGAGGCGCCATTTCGGGTTTATGACGTACAGCAGTGAGCCGCAGAGCAAAAAATACATCAATGTCATGTTCGTGGAGAAGGGCAGCATTCGGGCAGGGGATCAGCAGATCGAGAAAGACTTCCTTTTCGATTTCCCCAACCAGCGCTTCGCAAACGTCGATTTGCAAGGGGCGAGTCATGAGTATCTTGATTTCGCATGGCATACCCTTGAGCGGCCGCATATTCGCGAGCGCTTTTACGACTTTGTCGAGGAAGTGCTTGCGGGTGCGGACAGCTCGATTACGATGCGAATCGCGACCTACTACCAGCTTGCCGCTTTTTATCAGATCGAGCAGGGCATTGTGGAGCTGTATAAACGCAACAAGGCGGGTATCTTGCATACGCTCGCCGAGTATGCGGGCAATGACAGCCTCCGTCAAAAGCAGCGGCTGCATGAGCTGTTCATGGGCCTGTTCCAGGAAGAGAATCGGGCGCTTACTGGCGGTAATCTCCCAACGCTTGACGTGCTCAAGGCGATCGTTGCTTATTATCCGCATGTTCAATCGGAAGCGGTTCAAGAGCAATTCGCCGCTTATTTCATCAACGTGCTCAAGCTGGCAAAAGAAGCAGGCGCTCATACGGAAGCGGCAGAGTTCTACAAGCTGCTGCAGGCATGCGAACCGTTGTTTTCACTTGTGATCAATGCGAGTTTGCAAAATCCGAAGGTAGTCAAGCCGGTTTTTGAAGAGTTTGCTGTAGAAAGACTTGGCGCTTGCCGGACGGTAAGTGAAGTTCAAAAGGAAATTCGCTATTGGTCGGCGCTTGCCGAGCAGTCGTTGCAAAATCGTGTTTTTCAGGAGCGGGCACAGGCAAGGATGCTGGAGCTGTTCGATGGCGAACGCGATCAGCTCGGCGCGCTGCTCGAACTGCATACATTTTTGGCAGACTTCACCCGTCAACGCACATGGGCGGAAGAAATCATCGCTTCGGCGGAGCGGAAATTTTTGGCCGGGATCAAGCTAGAATCGCTTGGCCGAGATGCTTTCGAAAAGATCGTAGCAATTCTTAGAGAGAAGCCGCAAGTTTTTCTACAAGTTTTTCTACAAGAGCTCGACCCGCAGAGCAGAAGAGAAGCGAAGATCTTGCTCGCAGCGGGAGAATTGCTGGAAAATACCCAGGTTTTTGACCCGGAGCAATTTTATAAGGAAATGAGCAGGGATGATGCCAGTACCACCCAGCGCATGCTGCAAAGCTTGCTGGAAGGCCCGTTTGGCAAGGAGCAGTTTTTGACCGTGACCTTCGCCTTTTACAATCCGGACTCGCCTCAGGCAGCGTCTTACCGGTTCTACGACATGCTGTGCTACATCAAGCGAAAAGGCGGCGCAGATAATGCGTTCGATTTTATCGTGTGGTCCATGTCGCGTCATATCTTTTTTACCAAACGAACACTGCTGGCCTCATACAAGGAGGGGCTTAAGCAGTATTTGACCCGGGACGTACCCGATGAGCTGCGCGATAAGCAGTCGCGGAAAAAGTGGTACGGGATCAAGCATCCGGAGCTGCGCAAAGTGCTCGAAGAGGTTGCGGATGAAACGTCGGGCGGACTGTCGCGGTTTTTCCGAAAATATATGGACAAGCTGCTAATCGGCGTGGCAGGGGTGATTTCCATCGGTGTGATCGCGTGGGTAGTTATGCTGTCGATGGGCGATCCAAGTCCGGCGCAAATGCCACAACAGCCTGTCGTGAACAATAATGGGGACAATCAGGAGAACCCGGGTTCGCAGCCGTCCACCGGCCAGCAGACGGATCCCGGAACAGCGCCAACAGGTACGACGCCGAACGGAACCGTGCCGGGCAACGAATCGGTTCCTGCGTCGACGACACCAGCAGGGCCGAATGATCCGACCAAGGCAGGGCAAACTCCATCTCCTGCAACCGATTCGGGCAAACCTGCTTCCCCCGGCAAGACGGAGCAGCAGGGAGCGGGACAAGCGCCAACAGTCGGTTCCGGTTCAACGAATACAGGAACACAGACAAAAACGCCGGCAACAGGCAACAATCCGGCAACGGCAAAGCCGTAATCATCGAGAAGCCTCCGATCAGCCGAAAATCGATCGGGGGCTTTCTTATTGTCAGGCGTAATCGAAAAAGCAGCTCGCTCTTCACAAGTGCCTATCGTAACGATTGATTTTCCTGATTGTTTTTCCATCCGGTCCATATGATAAGGTTATGGTACATCTATCGAAAAAGGAGAAACCAATGAGAGACGTGAAAAGCCCAATCCCGCTATTTATTCCCATTATCGTCGGAATTATCGCAATTTCATTTTCACCGATTCTGGTCAGATGGTCGCATGCGCCCGCATCTGTCCAAGCGATGTACCGCCTGTTGATCACAGTTCTGCTGATGCTGCCGTTTGGCGGCAGATATTTCGGCACGATGAAAAGTATATCCCGCAAAAATTGGCTGCTCTTACTCGTTGCCGGATTTTTTCTCGCACTGCATTTCTTGCTGTGGATGAGCTCGCTTCTGTATACGACGGTTGCCAGCTCGACGATTTTGATGGCGCTTGAGCCGATGTTCGTGATGGTCGGAGCGTTTTTTCTGTTCAAGGAGCGTACGACGCCATTTGCCATTGCGGCGATGGGGGTTGCGATTATCGGAGCGGTTTTAATCGGCTGGGGCGATATCGGCGTCTCGGCGGAAAATGTGTACGGCGACGTGTTGTCCATTTTGGGGACGTTAGCGATGGCTTTCAACATGCTGGCTGCTCAGCAGCTTTTGACAAGGATCTCATCGTATGTGTACAGCCTGCTTGTGTTTATCATCGCAGGAGCGTTTTTTGCCGTGTACAATTTTTTGATGGGCATTCCGATGTTCAACTATCCGCTGGAGGAGTGGGGCGTTTTCCTGCTGCTGGCGATCGTGCCGACAGTGTTCGGGCACATTCTCTTCAACTGGCTTCTGCAATTCACCAATGGCACGACGATTTCCATGTGCGTGCTAGGCGAGCCAATCGGGGCGAGCATATTGGCGGCGGCTTTGTTCGGCGAAATGCTGTCGTTTTCGCAAATGACCGGGGGCGTGTTCGTCGTCGTCGGACTGTACCTGTTCTTGCGGACCAACCGGGTATCGTATGAAGTGAATTCGTCGACGGCGTAAGAGAAACGAGTGCGGACAAAAAAAACAAGCATGAGCGCGTAGTAAACCGCAACCATGCTTGTTTTTTCATTTGGCCGGAATGCTGCCGGTCCTTTGTCCAGCGTTGCCATCCTGCTTTTTTACGCCGAGCTATTATCGGTGAGCGGCACCTTTTGCCCGACAAGTGGTCGCGTGATGGAAAAAATCGCGCAAACCAGGGAGAGAACGACGATCGCGGCACCTACCCATGCGTTGTAAAAAACGGAGGCTCGCTCGGCTACAAAGCCCCCGATGAGGGAACCGCCGGCCACCCCGATATGCAGGACAGAGGTATTCAGCCCCATTTGGATGTCAGCGGTCTCCGGGGCGCAGTGAATCAGGTAATGCTGCTGCGCTGGAGAGATAGCCCAGCTCAGGCTGCTCCATAGCACCATCACGACCATGAAGAGGGCGAACGAATGGGTCGCAAGCGGCAGAAACGCCATGATGACAGCGAACAGCGAAATGATCGTGATGATCGAGCGCGTCGCCCCCCATTTATCGGAAAGCCAGCCGCCGATCCCGCCCCCCATTACGGCAGCGATTCCGAACAAAAAGTACGTGATGCTGAGCCAACCGGCGGACAGTCCCATCGTCTGCTGCAAAAAGGGCGTAAAATACGCGTACAGCGTCAAGTGCCCGGTTAGCATGAAAAATGGCGTAAAATGAGCGCTGATGATTTTGACGTTTTTCAAGGCGGCGAGCTGCTGCTTCAAAGGGACAGGGTCGGGTGTGGACACCTTCGGCAAAAACAGGCCGAGGCAAACCATTGCGACGATGGAGAGAGCAGCGATCAGCCAAAAGGGGGCTCGCCAGCCGTACAGATTGCCGAGCATCATACCCAAAGGTACGCCAAGCACAAGTGAGCCGCTGATTCCCATGAATATGACACCGATGGCTCTGCCACGATACGCAGGCTGGACAATTCCCGCCGCGATTGTGATCGATAAGATGACGAGCAAAGAACCGCTGGACGCTGCCACGATTCGAGCCAGCAGCAGAACCAGATAGGACGGGCTGAGCGCAGCAAACACATTGCTTAAAAAGAACACGGACAGACAGGCGAGATACAGCTTTTTTCGCTCCACCTGCCGTGTGAGATGCAACAAAATAGGGGCCGTAATCGCGAAAGAGAGCGAGAAGACCGTGATGAGCTGGCCGGCAGCGCTAAGTGAGACAGACAGATCCCGGGCGATCATGTCCAGCGTGCCTCCGATAATCAGCTCGACTGTACCGACGACGAACGAAGCGATAGCCAAAATGTACACGCGTGGATTCACAAAGACGAAACTCCTTCCTAAAACAAAAAAGGTTACTACTAATATAGTAACCTTAAAATGGAGATGCGACAACAAATCATTTGTTCAGTACCTCAACCGCACAAGCATTTTCCGAATATCCTCATCACCGAACAACAGGTCGTAATGCTTTTGCGTAATCTGCGACAAGGCGACGTCATGATAAAAGAAGTCCGCAAAAAACTTCACGAATGGCTGGGCGCCCGTCTTGATCGCATGCCACTGGCCTTGTTCTTCCCCGGCAAAAATCATGTCGCGTTCATCAGCGACAATCAGCTGGGATTTCTCCAGCCCATTGTGCTCCTTGCTCGGAATCAACAGGTGAACATTGGACAAACCTGTTTCAAGCGACCCGATCACGAGCGCTTCGATGTGGATGCCTTCCCGCTCCTTTTGCAGCAAAAGGGGCAAATAATCCGCGAAATCCTGGCTCCATGCCATTATTCGGATGGATTCGCTGGCTTGCTGGATCATCTGCTTGATCTCGGCGCGGATGGAAGCATCCACTTTCAGGCTCCATACGCGGTCATCAATCACCCGCTTCGGCGTCAGCGAGGCGGCAAGCTGTTCCATATCTTGCTGGAACTGCCGTGTCAGCTTGTCGATGAGGCTCGGCAGCGGCAGGGCGGCATATAATTTTTTCTTTTCCGAAACGGTATCGAGCACCATGCCTTTCTCAATCAGGCGGGAGAGCACTTCATAAATTTTGGCTTTGGGTACGCCAGAATGCTTGACCACGAGCGCCGCGTCCATCGGCTCGCTGCTTCCGGCCAGCGTCTCATATACTTTGCTTTCGTATTGGGAAAAGCCAAATGTTTGCAGCATACGTTCCTCCACATCTTGTCCACGGGAAATCAAGTGATGCTTCTATTATACATCGTTTAGCGAAAAAGATGGAAAACCTGGCGAGGATGCAGGTGAAATCATTTTGACAGGGTCGCAGGAGAGGTGCATGATGGAACAAAGAAACGCAACGAAAAGGGGGGGCGGATGCCTCATGAATAGCACGTATAGCATGTGCGGCGTCATTTTGGCAGGCGGACGAAGCAGCCGAATGGGGCAGCGCAAAGAATTGCTGGGTTGGGGCGCAGAAACGCTGATCGAACACCTTGTCGGCTGTGTCCGGGCGCTGTCGCTTCCTTGCTTGGTCGTGACGAACGAACCGCAGCTGCTGCCGGATTCCGTAACGAACGATTCGGAGATACAGGTGAGCTGCGATGCGGTGGAGCCATGCGGACCGCTGGGCGCCATCCTCACGGCATGTCGGCTCCGTACGGAAGACAGGCTGCTGCTGCTCTCCTGCGATCTTCCTTTTGTCACACCCGGCGAGTTGGAAAAGCTGCTCGCCTACCAAGCCAACGTGGAACAATGGGATGCCATTTTGGCCCAATCGCAAAATCGGCTGCATCCGCTGCTCGGCATCTACTGCAGGGAAACGCAACCTTTCTGGGAGAGCGCCTATGCGAATCGGGAGCTGAAACTTATGGCGACATTAGGCAAAATGCGAGTACATGCCGTACCGGAGGACGTGCTCGATCCATGGACGACGTACAACGCCAATACGCCGACAGAGTACGAGCGGGCACTGGCAGAATGGTCGGTCCGCCGTGAAGGGGAAGCAAAATAAAAGCGGGCGCTGCGACTTACGGCAGCTGTACCCGCTCATGATGTGTATAGACATTCAGTTTATTGCCCCTGACAAAACCGATCGCGGTAATCGCGAGCTCTTCGGCCAAGTTTAGGGCGAGCTCGGTTGGAGCGGACTTGGAAATTAGAATTCCTGCGCCGATTTTGGCCGATTTCAGCAACACTTCCGAGGAAATGCGTCCGCTAAAGACGAGTATTTTGTCATTCGTCGCAATCCCTTCCTTCAGGCAATGGCCAAAAATTTTATCCAGCGCATTGTGGCGTCCGATATCGGAATAGCCGAGCAAAATCCCTTCCGGTGTGCAAAGCGCCGCATTGTGCACGCCGCCCGTGCTGCGGTGCATGGCAGACGAGGCTTGCAGCTTGCTCATCAGGTCGATGCATTGTGCAGGTGTTACGACCGTGTTGCTCTCCACCGGCTTGGTCGTCCGCGCATCGCTGAAAAAGTAGAACGATTGGCGGCTTTTGCCGCAGCAGGACGTGATTCGCCGCTTGGAGTAAAACTGTTGCGACAAAAGTGTCTGTTCATGCAGTTCAATGTATGCGAAGCCTTGGGCCGTATCAATCGAAATGTGCTTGATCTCGCTATGGCTGCGGATGGCACCTTCGGAAGCGAGAAAACCGATGACCATTTCCTCCAGATCGGAAGGTGTGCAGACGATGGTGGCGAATTCCTGATCGTTGACGAACAGCGTAAGCGGATATTCCGTGACGATTTCATCTTCTTCCCATGATGCCGTCAAGTCGGTGATCTTGAGTACGCGCCGTTTGATGGTTGAATCCAAGTCGGACATATGTACCTCCCCAAAAGTCTGGAATGAAAAAGGTAACGTTCACATGATAGTATACATGGCGAATAATTCTCTGTCACACCAATTTCATCGATTAATCAAATGGACGGGAAACGCGAATAGGCGGGAGTGGCGAAATCATCTGTTGAAAAAATTAGCTGAACAGTGCTACATTGGGGGTAGTACAGAAAATAGGTAAAGGTGATCTGCCTCGTAATGAATAAATATGAAGCTGAATTCAGCAATCTGGTCAGAGCTTTCCGCAAACGTCATATGGGAAAAGGACCGAGCAAGGTCATGACCACCTTTTGCAAAAATTGGGCGATCAGCGAAATGGAAGGCAATCTTTCGCCAGTGGAAAAATTCATTGCCACAGCGGAGGAAGGAAAGCAAATGCTCCGTTCCGCCCGCACGGAAATGGTCAAGGAGATGTACCGCAAGAACCGTCCGGTCGAAATAGAACAGCTGTTGGGCGCAAAATTCGTGGATTTGTTTGTCGATATCGACATCGAGCGAGATTTCGGCATGTCCATCTTTGTGTTCGACCAAGACATCGAGAAGAAATTCAAGCACGAGTCGTAAGCCAGACAGCGCAGCGTTCCTGCGCATCGTTTTGGCTGACTGCTCTCGCCTACATGGGACATTGACACCTGGTAGCGGACCTGCCAAGGACAATCGCCGTGAACCCTTCACTGCCTCGGGCAGTCGAGTGGCTTCATGGCGATTTTTTCATCGTATGGCGCACCAGCTGTGAGCAAGAGTATCGAAATGGGATGCGAGAGAGCCACACAGCGAGTAGAATGGAAAAGGACAGGACTTTTGCCAAATCCGCTTGCCATTGCGCACGATAGGAGAAACAAGGGCAGCGAACCGATTTTTGCAAGAAAGTGGGACGGAAGCGCGAATGCTGAACGGCTGATGGAGCCCCCTTCCGTAGAGCTTTCTTGTAAAAATCTACGAACGACCGCTGCAGCCAAGGAGGAAAAAAGATGCGCTTTACAAGAGAGACAATCAGCGTGGAGAAAGCAGTCCAAATGCTGCTTGCGGCAACCGCCCATCCGCTTCCGCAAGAGGAGATCAGCCTCTATGAAGCGCATGGACGCGTGATGGCCCGTTTGCTTCAAGCGGATAGCGACATGCCGCCTTTTGACCGCTCCCCGTTGGACGGCTACGCCGTCAGGGCGGAGGATACCGTCCATGCGTCAGTCGAGCATCCGGTATGGTTGAACGTGATCGAAACCATCGCTGCAGGGCAGGTGCCGTCCAAACAGGTTTTGCCCAACACCGCGATCCGGATCATGACAGGCGCACAAATGCCGGAAGGGGCGGATGCGGTCGTCATGTTTGAACAAACTGAAAATCCGGGTGAAATCAGCGAGCGTGTCGGCGTCAAGCGAGCGATGAAAGCCGGTGAAAACATCTCGCGCCGCGGTGAGGAAATATTGCAAGGGACGCAAGTGATCGAGCGCGGCGAGCGGATTAATGGCGGCGTGATGGCGCTTTTGGCCGCGTTTGGGTATGTGCGAATCCCCGTTGTGCGCCGCCCGCGGGTCGGATTATTGATCACAGGCAATGAACTGCTACCGCCGGAGGAGCCGCTGCGCCCTGGTCAAATTCGCAATAGCAACGGCCCGATGCTTGCAGGCATGATCGCCGATGCGGGTGGAGTGCCGCTGTTGTTTCCGCCGCTGTCGGATCATCCTGGTGTCGCGAAGGAAGCGCTCGATCAGCTGGTCGATCAGGTGGATCTATTTGTGACGACGGGCGGTGTTTCTGTCGGCGACTTCGATGGCATCGCAGCGATGACGGACGATGATGATGTACAGCTTTTGTTTAACCGGGTGGCGATGCGACCGGGCAGCCCGACAACTGCCCTCATGTATCGGAATAAGCCGCTTTGCGGATTGTCCGGCAATCCGGGCGCTTGTTTTCTCGGCTTCGAGCTGTTTGTCCGGCCGCTGCTCGAACAGATGATGGGGCAAACGAAAGTGCTACGCCATTCCGTCCGGGCGACGCTCGGCAGCTCGTGTGAAAAGCCGTGTCCGTATCCCCGTTACTTGCGCGGACGTCTACAGGTAGAAAACATGCAGCTTGTTGCGTATCCAGATAAGAACGACAAAGCAGGGAATTTGACCACGCTGAAAAACAGCGAGTGTTTCATCATCATTCCGGCTGGCGGAAGAGGCAGGAGTGAAGGGGAAGAGGTCGAAGTGATTTTGCATGCTATGCCGCGTTTTGGAGGGGAGAGTTAGCGATGACGGCAACTCCTTTTGTCTTTCAGATCTCCGGCTATTCCAATACGGGAAAAACGACACTCATGACCGAGCTGATTCACCGATTCGAGCATGCTGGCATTCGCGTCGGTGTACTCAAACATGACGGCGCCCACGATTTCGAGCTCGACCAGCCGGGTAAAGACACGCACCGCTTCAGCGCGGCCGGAGCATCGTTTGTGGCAATCCAATCAGCAGCCAAAAGTGCGCTGATCCAAAGAGGGAGTCTTTCTCCCGACGAGCTGATCAAACGTTTGGCAGACGCGGGGGCCGAGATGATCTTGGTCGAGGGCTACAAGCGGGAGTGCTATCCAAAGCTTGTGCTGATGCGGGAACAATCGCATACCGCTCTGCTTACGGAGTTGAGCAATGTGGTGGGAGCGGCGAGCTGGTTTGCGTTCCGGCAGGAAGGGCTGCCCGTTTTCGGGATTGATGATGTCGACAGCATGTACGAGCTGATCCATAACCGATTCTTGGCACATCGCTGAGAGTCGGTTTTTTATACAGATATAAGTGCAACCGCGGCTTAAGCCAAAAGCATGGCGTAGCCAGGTTTTCTAATCGTATAAGAATTTATAAGCGCTCGCGCTTATAAATTCTGGAGCGGAAGACGGAGTACCTCAGCGTCACTTCCAGCATAGGCATCGGTAAAAACTTCCACAGATCGAAGGATCTGCTTCTTGAGAGGACTTCTGAGAGAAGTTTTTCTTATACGCGCTATCCATTTGGGGAGATGACAGGCTGGACGAAAAGACGCTATAATTCCGCTCATACGACGCAATGGGAAACGGATACGAGGTGAGGGCTTGAATCAAATTGAAATGCTTCATGGATTGTCAAAAGTCGAACAGGCTCGCTTGCTGGGCAAGCTCGAACGCATATCCTATCAGAATGGGGAAACGGTTTTTGAACAAGGGACAGCTGGGGACAGCATGTATCTGATCCAAAGCGGTAAGATCGAGCTGTTCACGCAGGGACTGGACGGCCGCCGGTTTTCGCTGGTTGTCCTTGCGCCGGGCGAGGCATTCGGCGAGATGGCGCTCTTGACGGGGGAAGCCCGCACCGCGACGGCAATCGCAGTGGGCGAGACGGTTCTCATGCGTATCGATGCGGAGACGTTTATCGAGCTGGTGAACGAGAAAACCTCCATTTCCGCCTATTTTATTCGACTGCTGTCCAAGCGGCTCGTCCAGACGAACCACAACTTGCAGGACGCGAAAGAGGAACGGGCGAGACAGTTTGCAGCGGAGTTCCGCGTGCTCGATCCGACGTGGCACAAAGTCATCTTGCGCTGTGCTCATGTACCTTATGTCAGCAAACGCCTGATACTGCGCGAGTTGAACATTCCGACGTGGGAAGAAGGGCTGCGGGCGAATCCGTCCGTCGGGAACTATCTGAAGCCGGTCGAGGAGAATGTTCAGCTCCTTGAGGTTTTGCCTGGAGCAAGAAGCAAGCTGATCGAGCTGTACGGCGCCACAAGCGATACGGAAGGCAGACATGCATGGATGGAGACGGTCGCCGCCGATTTTTTGCAGCATGGTGAGATCGGACATGGTGCATATGTCTTCGCATATGCAGAAAAGTGGGAGAAGCTGCTTGGATTGCTTACGCAAAAGCGCGATCAACTAGAACACGCCGATTGGAACATCATCATCTCTGCGCTCGCGCAATGTCCGGAAGAGTTGCTCTTTTGTGATTTTTCGCTCTTGCTCGCCTTTTTGCAAGAGTGCGTGAAAGAAAACCCGGAGCTTGGGATCGTCAAATTGGATGCCGCTCTCGGGCAGCGCACCGGCTACTTTTCCGACGACGAGGCGATCGCACTCTATCGGATCGGTGCGGAGCTTTGCCGCCAGCAACATCCGGCGAAATCGCTGGAGTATTTGAATGCGGCCATGGGACTGTCGCAGCAGACAGCGGCAGCGGCCGCAAACGATGAGAATCGTACCTTTTTCCTTGCCAAGCTGTCGCTAGACGGGATGAAGCGAAACGGCTTGGTGGACGCTGCCGGAAAGCTATTCGCCAAAAACAAATTGATCACCAGCCTGTCTGTTCTCCTCGCCATCGTATGCATCGTGTTCTTTTCACTAAGCGCGCCGTTCGGCGGCTTGTCGCACCAAGGCATGGCATTTATCGGCATCGCAATCGCGGCCGTTATTTTTTGGATAATCAATATCATTCCTGATTTCATCGTTGCCTTGTTCATGGCCATGTATTGGGTTATGGACGGCTTAGTCAAGCCGGAGGTAGCGCTCTCCGGGTACGCATCGCCCGTTTGGCTCTACATGTTGTTCATCCTTGCTTTGGGCGCTGCGATCACCAAATCGGGGATCTTGTACCGGTTGTCTTTGTATGCGCTAAAAGCGTTTCCGAGCCATTATCGCGGACAACTGTGGGGCATCACGGTCAGCGGCTTGCTGCTCAATCCGCTGATTCCATCCTCATCCGCCAAGGCGACGCTAGGAGTTCCGATCGCCCAGACCATTTCCGAATCGATGGGCTTCGCCGACAGAAGCAAGGGAGCGGCAGGACTTGGGCTCGCGGCGATGATCTTTTACGGCTTTATGGCGCCATTTGTGTTGACCGGTTCGTACACGAACGTCATGGCGTACGGCTTGGTAGCGGGCAATAGCAGCCTTTCCTGGTTCCAATGGTTTTGGTATGCGCTGCCGGCCTTTGTGGTTTTCACGATCGGTATGCTTGCGGTTATCCTTATTTTTTTCAAACCGAAAGCGCCTGCCAAACCGATTACGAAAGAAGTGATCGACGACCAGATCCGCGTTCTCGGTGCATTGACCCGCGAAGAAAAAATCACGATCGCGGTCACGCTGGCATGCATCGTGCTCTTGATGCTCCAGCCTTTGCACGGGATTGACAACGCCTGGGTCATGCTGCTCGGCTTCGCCGTTTTCGTCATCACCGGCGTGCTGGATGCAAAAACGTTGAAAAGCGGCATCGACTGGCCGTTCCTTCTCTTTATCGGAATCGCCTTCAGCTTTGCGGAAGTAGCGACACAGCTTGGCGTTGCAGATGTGATGGCACAGGCGACAAGCCAGTACATGGCACCGTTCATGACATCACCTTACTTGTTTCTGATCGCCGTCTCGCTACTATCATTTCTGGTCACCTTGATCATCCGCGACGACCCCGCTGTCATATTACTAGTTATGTCGATGCTGCCGCTGGCGCAAAAAATGGAGATCCACCCATGGGTGCTCGTGTTTATAATCTTGCTCTCTACGGATCCATTCTTCTTCGCGTACCAATCACCAACCTATTTGACAGCCTACTACAGCACGGAGGAACGCTCCTTCACCCACAAACAAGGCCAATTCATCGCCGTATGCTACGCAATCATGGTCCTGATACTGATAGTCGCCTGCGTGCCATTCTGGCAGATGATCGGGTTGATTCATTGACGAATAGAGGAAAATGCGAAAAAGCTGGGAGATGCCTGTACGTGGCGTTTTCCCAGCTTTTATTTCGGTTTTTTTATCTTTTTGATAACTGCAGCGAAGGGATTTTTGCAAGAAAGTGGAACGCCAGCTTTGGCGATGCCTGCCAGGCCCGGAGGAAAAAATGGAAACGCTTTTGCGCCACATCTACTGCATTGAGGTACACCCGCCGCGCAGCGTGTGGCTTTGGGGCGCAGTTTCCATTTTTCCTTCGGGCCGTTCACCCCGACCCCTAGAGGGCAGCGTCACCGCTGCCGTGGAACTTTCTTGCAAAAATCCCCTCACCTCCACATAAGCCAAAATAAAAAACAACCCCAGCTACAAGCCGAGGTTGTCATAAACGAATCCTAATTGTCCTTTTCTAAATCCACCTCATCAAAATTCAACTCAGGCGGCCGCTTCGTAAACATCTTGGTCAAATACATCAAATACAGCAGCCCGCAAAGCGCCCAAACACCGCCAAGAATCAGCGAATGCTTGTCCAGACTGGTCCAGAGCCATACCGTAAAGCCTGCACCGATCAGCGGAAGGATCAAGTACCTAAGCGTATCCAGCGGTGAACGGCGGCGGTTGCGCACATAATAATGCGCAATCACGGACAGGTTGACGAACGTAAAGGCAACCAGCGCCCCAAAATTGATAAAAGAAGTCGCGGTAACCAGATCAACGAACAACGCAGTCAGCGACAGCACACCGACGAGCACGATGTTGAACACCGGCGTTTTGAATCGCGGGTGGAGCGAGCCAAACAGCTTCTGCGGAAGAACCGAGTCACGGCCCATCGCGTACAACAGACGCGTTACGCTGCCATGGGCGGCCACTGCCGAGGCAAGGAAGCCGACGAGCGACGCCGCTGTAAACAGGGCGGTCAACAAGTTGCCGCCGACATACTCGATCATCTCATACGCAGCCGTATCCGGGTTTTTGAACGACGCATAGTCAGGATATACCATGTGGCCCACATACGAAATGAAGATGAACAAGGCGCCTCCGATCAGCGTCACCAACAAAATCGCTTTCGGAATCGTTTTGTCCGGATTTTTAGTTTCCTCGGACAAGGTCGAGACCGCATCGAATCCGAGGAAGGAGAGGCACAGCAGCGATGCGCCCGCCATAACAGACGAAAGCGGCACGTCTGGATTGAAGAACGGCTTAATTGAGACGAGCGTGCCCGTACCCATGCCATGTAGGATGCCTTTGATCGACAGCACGACGAAAACGACCAGAACGAAAAATTGATAAATGACAAACAGCGTATTGATATTGGTAGCCAGCTTGATTCCCAAAATGTTGAGCACCGTAGTAATCACGATGAAGCTGATAACCCAGACCCAGAACGGGACGCTGGGAAAATAAATCGCCAAATACAGTGCGGCAACCAAGTAGTTAATCATCGGTAAGAACAGATAATCCATCAAAATAGCCCAGCCAACAAGGAAGCCGGCATGCGAATTCAGCGATTTTTGCGTATAGGTATAGGCGGAACCGGACATTGGATACACCTTGACCATTCTGCCATAGCTATAGGCGGTGAAGGCCATCGCAATCAGGGCGACGATATAGGCAGCCGGCAGCATGCCGTGCGATGCCTGCGTGGCAACCCCGTACGTAGTGAAAATCGTCAGCGGCGCCATATAGGCAAGGCCGAAAAAGATGACGTGAAATAGCGAGAGTGAGCGTTTGAGTGTTCTAGGTTGTGACAAGTAACGAGCCTCCATTCGGTAGAATAAGTTTTTTTCGTCTCTTATCCTAGCAACTGTCGTGCCAAATAAAAAGCCTTTTTTAAAAAAATAAGAAGAAACGCGAAAAAACGATTCGTTTTTGAGGGAATCTCTTCCTTTTTGTTATAATAGACGGACGGCCATCAGAACGGAGGGATTCGCACGTGGAAATTTTATCAAAGCTATATATCCTTCTATTGGTTGTGAACATCATGTTTGCCCTATCCATCATTTTTCTCGAACGGCGCAACATTGCTGCCACATGGTCGTGGCTGATGGTATTGGTGTTTTTCCCGATCGTCGGATTCTTTCTTTATATCTTTCTTGGCCAAAATTTGCGCAAGCGGAAAATCTACCGCATCAAGCGGCAGGAAGTCGCTATGGTTTCCAGGCAAGTAGAAGAGCAGGCGACACAGCTGACCCACGCCCAGCTTGGCTGCCATGACCCGTCGGTTTATGAGTACGAAAATCTCATTTACATGCATCTGACTACCAACTACAGCTTGCTTTCCTCCGATAATAAGGTGGACATTTTTACGGATGGGAATGACAAATTCGCGCAGCTTTTGCAAGATATTGAGGCTGCACAGGATCATATCCACATGCTCTACTACATCGTGCGCGATGACGAGCTGGGACGACGGATCTTGAACGCGTTGACGAAAAAAGCGCGGGAAGGCGTGGAGGTCCGCTTCTTGTATGACGACATCGGCTCCTCGCATCTGTCGCGTCATTTTTTTGACGAGCTACGGAAGGCAGGCGGGGAAGCGGTTCCGTTCTTTCCGTCCAAAATCCCGTATATTAACCCGCGGATCAATTACCGCAACCACCGCAAGATCGTCGTCATCGACGGAAAAGTCGGCTATGTGGGCGGGTTTAACGTCGGAAACGAATATTTGGGTTTGGACCCTTACCTAGGCTACTGGCGCGACACGCACCTGCGCCTGTCAGGCGGGGCCGTGCTTAATTTGCAGGCGCCGTTCTTTCTGGATTGGAACCTGGCCACCGGGGAGGGCGTTGCCTATGAAGAGCGCTATTTTCCCAAGGAGGTAGGCGAGGGCAAGACGGCGATCCAAATCGTGACCAGCGGACCGAATTCCAAGTGGCATCACATACGCGACGGGTATGTCAAAATGATTCATTCGGCGAAAGAGTCTGTCCTGCTGCAATCTCCTTATTTCATCCCGGATGACAGTCTGCTCAACGCGATGAAAATCGCCGCTCTCTCCGGCGTGGACGTCAAGCTGATGCTGCCGCGAAAAGCCGATCATAAATTTACCCGCTGGGCATCGCATTCGTATGTGGGGGAGCTTTTGGAGAGCGGGATCAAGTGCTACTTTTATGAAAAAGGGTTCCTCCACGCCAAAACGATTGTCGTTGATGGAAAGATCGCCTCTGTCGGCACGGCCAACCTGGACATTCGTAGCTTCAAGCTCAATTTTGAGATCAATGCTTTTGTGTACGATACGGAGACGGCTTGCAAGCTGGCACACATTTTCAACGAGGACCTGAAGGAATGCAGCGAGGAAACGCTGGCCGAATACATCCGACGGTCACGATTTGCCCGCTTCAAGGAGTCAATTGCGCGCCTCGTTTCGCCGATCTTATAAAGAGGGGAAACTTGCAAAAATTTGTAACGAAACTAACGAGAGAATCGTCTATTTTAGGTGATGCGATCACTGGAGAGAGAAAGCGGGGAAGAAAGAATGAAAAAAAATGCGACAGCGCTGTCGGTTGTACTGATCAGCAGCATGCTTTTTGGCTTAAACGGTGCCATGGCGGAAGAGAAGAAGCAGGACGATCCGCTTTATCCGGCATACATCAACTTCAAATTCGGCTTTATCAATAAAGAAGGCAAACAGATGATTGCCCCGCAATTCAGCTGGGTGGGCACGTTTAGCGAAGGATTGGCGCCGGCGAGCGGGGAAAACGGCAAGGTGGGCTTCATCGACCGGACAGGCAAATTCGTGATTCAGCCCGTTTATGAATCAGTGGTGGACTCGTTTACAAACGGAATCGCCCACGTCAGCTTAAACGATGATGTGTTGACCATTGACAAAACCGGCAAGGCAATGGGACCAAACCCGGACAAGATCGGTTTGGACGGCTACTATGAAGGTCTTGCAGCAGTACTCGATGGCGAAAAATGGGGCTTCATAGACGAAAAGGGGAACTGGATTGTGAAGCCGACCTATGATATGGTCGGGCGTTTTTCCGAAGGGTTGGCAGCTGTAAGTCAGGATAATGCAAAGCAAGGCTACATCGACAAGACTGGCAAGCTCATCCTGCCAGCCCAGTATAGCTTTGCTGGAGAATTCCACGAGGGCAAAGCGGCTGTCACGATTAACGACAAAATGGGCTTTATCGATAAAACGGGCAAAGTCGTTATTCAGCCGAACTTTTTCAGCGTCGGTGATTTCACAGACGGCCTCGCACCCGTCGAAGTGCAAGAGGGAGAAACATACAAGTACGGGCTGATCAATGCCAAGGGCGAATACGTGGTGAAACCGGTATGGGACGCGCTGCCGCAAGTGATCGATGGCCTTGTTTATGTAGACAATAAGCTATTCGATAAGACGGGCAAACAACTTCTTGAAGCACAAGGTACCATTTATCCGTTTCAGGACGGTTTGGCGGAAGTGAGCAAGGATCTGCACTCTTCTTATATCGATATGACCGGCAAAACGGTCTGGACCGAATCGCGCGATTATGCCCTCGGCAACGGTGCGACATTGGTGGAAAAGAAACAGTCGCTTCAATCCGAGGATTCCTACATGTACTATCCGCAAGTCACCGGATTGAAGGATACCAAGCTGCAGGATGCGCTGAACAAAACGCTGGTTGAGAAATTCGCGCCTAAAATCGAGGAAGAACCAGACCTCAGCTTTTCGTCGGATTACCGCGTCGTGTTCCAGAAAAACAACATCCTCAACATTATCGGCGACTCGTATTCCTACTACATCGGCGCGGCGCACGGTATGCCGGGAAGAGACTCTGTCGTTCTCGATATGGCGACAGGCAAAACTATCGGCCTGAAAGACTTGTTCAAAGCGGGTAGTGACTACAAAAAAGTGAGCAACACCGTGATCAAAGACGGTTTTAAGAGCATGGAAATGCCGCTGCTTGAAGACTTCGAAAGCATCGAGGATGACACGGCGTTTTACTTGACCAAAAACGGGATCGTTGTCTATTTCCAGCCATACGAATATACCCCGTACGCAGCAGGCTTCCCCGAATTCGAGATTCCGTACAGCACGCTGAAACCATATTTAGCTGAGCAGCATGATTTTTGGAAGGAAAAATAATGTAAGGAACACCAAATCCCCCTGACCCTTTGGAAGTCAGGGGGATTTTTTCAGGGCCTCTTCCTATTTCGACGTTCCCATTCCGATAATGGTGGCTTTCACCTTTACGTTCACATCCCCCTTCGCGAGTGCTTCGCCCCATTGATTTTGCACAGACTTCCAATGACTGTATTCATAAGCACGCGCGTGCAAGCCAAGGCCAATCGGATCGATTTTCGCTTTTTGAATTTTGCGGATGAGCACCTTGAAGCGTTTATCCAACTCTTCTTCCATGTCCTTCTCCAGCTTTTTCGCCTCTTTCCTGATATCGAGTTGAAACAGCCGTTCTGTCAAAGCTACCCTCATTTTTACCTCAATGTCGAACTTGAACTTGTCGTCTGAAAATCCTGTTTTTGTTTTAACGGAGATTTTCTCGGTGGAGAAGCTATACGCATTGGCTGGGAAAACCTCACCCTTCGGTTGCTCGGGGGCTTTAAACGTGAATCCGAAGTCCCCTTTCAGCTTGTTCTGTAAAATGCGAAGCAATTTGGTCTCGTCGGCACCAATGGTGAACGCATATCTTCCCCCTTCTTCGAACAGCGCCGTACCGACGACCATCACCTCATCATCGGTGTGCAGTTCGGTCACGCTCGGCGTTATTCCTTTTTCGTACGTCTCCCTGCGAAGATCCTGCAGTGTTGTCTTTACGGTAAGATTTCGGCGAGAGGCCGTATCGATCAGTTTTGCCAGGTAAAGGGGGAGACGAGGCTTGTTTGCGGGTTTCAATTGGATGAGCTCGTAAGCAAGTCCTTCGACCATCGCAATTCTCACGTTCACTGTGTTTTTGGGATCCCGCAGAAACGGTTCAAGCAGCTTGAACCAGCCCTTATGCTGCATCACGCGCTTTCCGATCAAAAACACCTGCGCTTTCCCTCCGGTCGTCAAAGCCATAAACGTTTTGTCGTCTTCATCCCTCGATTTCCGCAGCGTTGCCGCCCTTGATACATAGACCTCTTCTTTAATTTTTGCCTCTTTATTGAAAACGGGGCTGGATGCGGAAAAAATCAAGTTATTCTTTTCATCAAGATCGATACCGATGAGAAGAGATAGGGATGCGTCTTCGATATCGATCCTGTCCGCACATCCTGTCGTTACCATTGCCAGAGACAAGAGCCCGATCAACAGCTTCTTCATTCGGCTTTCCCCCTCCGGAACAGTTCGAAGCCTCGGACATAGACGTACAGCAGAACAGGAAGCACATACATGACAATCATTCCGGCACGGGTCAGCAGCTTTACCCATTCGTCGGCTTGATTCCATGTCGGCTTAACCACGTAGACAACTCCGATTGCCAGCAATAAATAAATGGAGCTGTGCAGGCGATGATCATGTTTCTGACGGATTTGGGATGTTGAGAAAACAGTGCAGTAAATGTAGATGATCCAGGCCTTGGACACGACAAATAAATAAAAAGCCAGAATCACCATATCGAACCGTTCCAGAAAGCGAAACTCGATGTTTTTGAGCAAACTCAACACAGGTTGATTCAACGTGGTGATTCCATCCGGCGTATAAAAAACAAAGCAAACGATGGTGACGTACATATAGTAGAGCATCGTCATGGTATTGGCGATTAAAAACCCGTGTATGGCGTATTTCTTGTTTTGCAGAAACGGATGAATAAAAAAGAGGACCTCGATGCCCGCATAAGCGAAAACCGTCGTCGGCAATCCCTTCAAGACGGGGCCCCATCCTTCCTTAAGCACAGGCAGCAGATGGAGAGGCTCTGCTCTCCCCAGCGGAAACAACAAAAAAAACGGGATCCATAACATCATATAAAAGACGAGTTCCACGTATCGGGCTTGTACGCGCAAGCCATTGCGAACGACAAGATAGGTCGGAATAGCGAACAGCAGCAGGACCAGATATCCTGGTGTTTTCGTCAAAAACCATGCTTTGATATAGAGCATCGAATTCACCAGGATGTCCAGGCCAAAAAAGGCAAAGTAGGCAATCAAAGGAAGAAATAGTAGTTTCCCGAACCACTTTCCGAACAAGTAGCTGAACAAATCCAGCATTGTAAAGTTCGGATACTTCCTAAGCGTCAGCAAGATGATCCAACCCGCCAAACAGTTGATCACCCACGCCACGAGTATCGTCACCCATCCGTCTGTTCCGCTCTTTTCGGCAACCTGCCTCGGAAGTGACAATATCCCTGTTCCGACTTGGGCCCCATGGATCAGAAAAATGTATTGCATCAAGGTAATTTCGTTCAGCGTGTATTTTCTCATGACTGGTCCCCTCTCGGGCGTGTGTGGCTCATCCGGACTTCTTGCGTCGGTCTGGCGCTTTTCGGCCGCTTGAGCATCGTCCATAAAGGGAAACGGATGAACGTATCCTTCATATCTACCCAACGGAACGGGGCCAGTGGGCTGCCGTAAGGAGTCCCAACCGACTCTAGGGCGACCAGATGGGCAACCAGAGTCATAGCGCCAATCACGATCCCGACGATCCCAAACAGCGAGGCCATCAACATCATCGGAAAACGCAGCAGCCTGACCGCAGTCCCCATGTCGTAGCTGGGCAGAATGAACGAAGCGATCGCGGTGGAGGCAACCACGATGACCATGATGTTGCTGACAATGCCTGCTTGTACAGCAGCCTGCCCGATGACGATGCCACCCACGATCCCGATCGTTTGCCCAACCGGAGCAGGAAGGCGGATCCCAGCCTCACGCATCATTTCCAGCATGATTTCCATCATTGTGGCTTCCAGAAGAGGCGGGAACGGCACCCGTGCCCTTGATTCGGCGATCGACAAAAACAATTGAAGCGGGACCACCTCGTAATTGTAAGAAATGAACGCAATATAGATAGCCGGGAGAAACAAGGCGATCATGAAAGCCAAAAAGCGTAAAAGCCGAATAAACGATGCAATCTGCCAACGCATGCTGTAGTCATCGATACTTTGAAAAAACGAAGTAAACGAAACCGGGGCGATGATGACGCTGGGTGAACGGTCAACGACCACGACAAAACGACCTGCCAGCAGTTGGGCTGCTGCTGAATCCGGACGCTCCGTGATGATGAACTGGGGAAACGGCGAAAACGGGTTATCTTCGATAAGCTCAGCCAATTCCCCCGTATTGATCACGGCATCTACATCGATTTGGCTAATGCGCCCTTCCAGTTCCAAAAGAACGTCCGGATGGGCGATATCTTCTATATACATGATCCAGACTTGTGTTTTCCCACGACTCCCTACCACCTGCTTTACAATGCGAAGCCCCGGGCTCGGAATGTACCTTCGCAGCATCGAGATATTTTGCATCCCGATCTCCAAAAAACCCTGATGCGCCCCTTTTAGAGAGCTTTCCAGCTGGGGATCTTCGATAGCGCGCTGGGGCCAGCCTTTTGTATCGTAGACCCACGCCTCCTGCCGCCCTTCCATGAAAAGCACGCTCTCTCCAAAGAGAATGGCGGTTACCACGTCGCCCCAGGTCGTAACGATGTTGAACCCGCTGATCGTAGGTAACGGGATTTCAATTTCGTTTCTTGGATCGGTGTTACCATACATCAATGGGCGCAAAACGTTGTTGTTGAGCGCATTTTTATCTGTCATTCCATCAAGATAGCAAAGAGCAATCGGAGTCCCATGGGGACCGACCGCTACCTCATAAATAACCAAATCGGGTGAAGCAGGGAAAGAACGGTGGATTTCCTCGATATTCCGGGACAATTCAGGATGAAGCGGACGAACATCTTCCTCCTGAACCGGTTGGTTCGATTTCACTTGTTTTCCCCTGTGGGAGTAACGTTTTCTTTTGAGGAATTCACCAAAAAAGAACATGATCAACTCCCCCCAACGTGTAATATTTTCTTAGGATGGATAATATTTGGGGCATTATTCATTGCCATCACATGAGCCTCGCACAAATCGCAGTGTTCACAGGCATTACCGAACAAGAGATTGAAAAATTGAAGAAAAACGATGAGTAAACAACAAAGATCCGTAAAAAAGGCCCTCCAAGCAGGCCCTTCTTACGGATCTTTTTCTTATTCCTCTCCCGGCTCCAGTTGAATCCCATACTTCTTCACCCGTCGCATGAACAGCGATTGCGTGATTCCGAGCGCCTGCGCCGTCTTCCGCGAGCTTTTGTGCGTCTTCAGCGCTTGCAAAATCAATTCCGCCTCGATTTTTTCAATCCGTTCCGTAAGTGACAGGCTGGTGTCGAGCGTCAGCAAGCTTTCCTCGATCGCGCTCATCCCGCGCAGCTCCTCCGGTAGGTCGGATATTTGAATCTCCACGTTTTTGGCGGTAATCACGATGCGCTCCACCAGGTTTTCCAGCTCCCGGACATTGCCTGGCCAGTCGTAGTGATGCAGCACATCGAGCACCTCAGTGGAAAATTTGCGCTCCTGATTGTGCTTGATATTGAATTTCTGCAAATAGAAGTAGAGCAGCGGGAAAATGTCCTCGGTTCGTTCGCGCAGCGGCGGGACGTTGATCGGCAGGATGTTCAGCCGGTAATACAGGTCGTGGCGGAACTTGCCGGCCTTCACCCGATCGAGCAGGTTGGCGTTGGTAGCCGCGATGATCCGCACATCCGCCGTATATGCCTTCGTATCGCCGATCGGCATGTAGGTTTTGTTTTGCAAAAGCAGCAGCAGCTTCGATTGCAAATGAAACGGCAGCTCGCTGATTTCATCCAAAAAGAGCGTGCCTTTTTCCGCCATTTTCACCAGACCGATTTTCCCCGTGTGGCTTGCCCCTGTAAACGCCCCTTTTTGATACCCAAACAGCTCGGACTCGATCAGGGACTCAGGGATTGCGCTACAGTTGACGTGTACGAACGGCGCGTCGCAGCGGTCGCTGAGCTTGTGAATATGTTCGGCATGATACGTTTTGCCCACCCCGGTTTCTCCGGTGATCAGGACGGTCGTATCGACAGCGGCCACTTTTTTCAACAGCTCGAGTAGCGACAAGTAGGAGCGGCTGCTGCCGATCAGCGTGGCAGGCATGCTGCTTTGCGCCTCTCGTTTCATCAAGTCGATCTCCTGGCTGTAACGCCTGAGCAGCGAGACGGTCTCTTCCAGCTGCGAGCTCGTCCGCACCGCCTCGGTGATGTCGCGCGAATGGGCGACGATCAAATCGGGCTTGCCATGCTCGTCGGGGATGATATAGCCGGTGACGAGGTAGCGGCTCCGGTTGTTCACCAGCTGGATGGTGGTGGTCGTCTTGCCCGTTTCCAGCACGAGGCGTGTGATCGAGGGACTAAAGATGCCCATTGATTCCAGCTCGGCAACATTGCGCCCGATCAGCTCTGATTTGGACAGCCCGCACAAATTTTCGCTGGCATTGTTCATCCAGAGTGTGGTTCCGATCGCATCCGAGATATAGATGCCGTCCGCAAGCACGTTAAAGATGTCAATGAGATGGCTCAGCTTGAATTTTGACAAAATTTCTGCCTCTTTGTTCATTGGCGGTCTCTCCCGTCTCTCACTAAGTATCTGTATTCTACCGAAATGAATCGGTTTTGAAAATACGTGAATTGAAATCGATTCAGTAGAAAACATGCGCCATTTCTGCCGATTTCGGTTCAGGAGCGAATCGAATTCGATTCGACAAAAAGTTGGATATTGTCGAAAAAGCGCGTCTTGTAAGCGTTTTTTATTTTGGCACGGCTTTTGCAATACTAGTGTGGTGTACAAGATAACACAAAAAGAGGGATGAGATTGAATCCGTTGTTTTCCAAAATGGTTTCCCTGTCAGAAGCGCTGGAAACGATTACAGACGGGACAAGCCTAATGTATGGCGGGTTCGGCGGGATCGGTTCGCCAGCGGACTTGATTGCAGAAATTATGAATAAAGGGGTGCGCGATCTTGCGCTGATCGGCAATGACGCCGGATTTCCGGATGCGGGAATCGGTCGGCTGATCACCAACGGCCAAGTCAAATCCCTCATCACTTCACATATAGGCTCCAATCCGGTTGCAGGCCAGCAGATGATGGATGGCACGCTCACGATCGAATTTTTCCCGCAAGGTATTCTCGCTGAAAAAATTCGCGCAGGCGGCGTCGGGCTGCCAGGCATCATCGTCGATGTGGGCATGGGGACGATCGTGGAAGACGGCAAGCAAAAGGTGAAGCTGAACGGTGGTACCTATTTGGTAGAACCGGCGCTCACGGCAGATGTGGGCATCGTGTATGCGAAGCGGGCCGACACGTATGGCAATCTAATTTTTGACAAAACGGCGCGCAATCTCAATCCGCTGGTGGCAATGGCCTGCGAGGTGACGATCGTCGAGGTGGAGGAGCTCGTCCCGGTCGGGGAGCTGGACCCGGAGATGATCGTTACCCCCGGAATCTACGTGGACTATATCGTGCAGCGAAACGGAGGGGAAACGCGATGAGCCAGGGGAATGTCACGCGCTACCTGATCGCTCGCCGGGCAGCCAAAGAAATCGAGCCGGGGATGGCAGTCAATCTGGGGATCGGAATACCGGAGCTGGTCGCCGATTTCATCCCGAACGAGTGGAATGTGATGTTCCATTCCGTCAATGGTATTTTGGGCATCGGGCCGACACCGCCAAAAGGCGAGGAAGATCCCCATCTGTTCAATGCTGGTGGTTCACCGGTCACGATACTGCCAGGCGCTTCCTTTTTCGATACGACGCTCGCGTACGGAATGATTCGGCGCGGCATGCTGGACGTAGCGATGATGGGGGGGCTGCAGGTGAGCAGCCGCGGAGATTTGGCCAACTGGATCGTGCCTGGCCAACGGGTGCACGGAATCGGTGGAGGTACCGAGCTGGCGCACAAAGCGCAAAAGGTGATTGTGCTGATGAATCATCTGAATGCAGAAAACGAGCCGAAAATCGTTCGCAACTGCACGCTCCCGCTGACGGCCAAGGATTGTGTCGACCTGATCATCACGGAGATGGCGGTTATCGAAGTGACGCCTGACGGATTGTTACTAAAAGAAGTGATGTATCCGCACACGCTGGAGCAAGTGATCGCGTATACGGCGGCACCGCTAAAGCTGTGTGAGCGGCTTCAGCTGGATTGAAGCGAAATATGGGAGAGGGGGTGTTGCTGTTTCTCGAAGGAGCTGAGAAACGCAACGTTCATGATGAAAAAACACAACAGAAACAGGGGGAAGAATCCATGAAAAACTTGAAAAAATCTGCAGGTGTTGTTGCCACTCTTTTATTGTCCATGTCACTTTTGGTCGTTGGCTGTGGTGGTCAATCCGCATCCAATACATCCGGACAGCCAGCGGCTGGCGGCGAAAGCAATGCTGCCGCATCCGGTATGACCAAAGAAGCTGGCGTGTTCACATATGCTGCCTCCGGTGAATATCAACCATTCAGCTATTTCAAAGACGGTCAGCTGACCGGCTTCGATATCGAGATCGGCGAAGAGATCGCCAAGCGTCTGGGAATGAAGGCAAATGCGGTAACATCCCCGTTCTCCGGCATCATCGCAGGGGTGAAGGAAGGTCGTTACGATGCTGCGATCGCAAGCCACGCGATCACCGAGGAGCGCAAACAGCAGATTGATTTCGCTGATCCATACTATTTGTCCGGCGGTCAGCTGTTCACACGTCCTGACGGCAACATCACCACGCTCGACCAGCTGAAAGGCAAGGAAGTTGCAGTAGCGCTCGGAACGACTCATGAAAAAATGGCTCGCCAATATACAGACAATATCAAAACATATGACAGCGATGTAACCGCACTGCGCGCACTGGAGCAAGGCAAGCATGATGTGGTCATCACCGACAGCGTCGTTGGTGAAATCGCGATTGGGCAAGGCTTGAAAATTAAGAAAAGCGGCGCGGCTCTGACAGAGGTACAACACGGAATCGCTGTGCGCAAAGGCAACACCGAGCTGTTGAACAAAATCAACGAGGCGCTGAAAGCGATGCATGAAGACGGCACGTATGTGAAGCTCTCGGAAAAATACTTCAAACGCGACATCAGCAAAAAAGACTAATACGTTTCAACACCTACCATCTCGCACAGCCGGAGGTGGTAGGTGCATTCCATTTCAGCAAGGAGTGACATATCGTGCCAAGCCTTTCCCATTTGCTTGAAGAATTGTTCCGGACGCTTCCGTTTTTTTGGAAACCGCTGCTCTTGACATTTGAATTGACGCTCGCCTCGGTCATTGTCGGGACGATCATCGGACTGTTTATCGCCCTACTCAAAGTATCCAAAATCCCGGGCGGCTCCCTGATCGCTAACTGCTACATCGCCGTTATCCGCGGTACGCCGCTGATCGTGCAAATTTTCGTGCTTTATTTCGGCTTTTACAAGGTGATTGACCTCGGCCAATTCTGGTCCGCGACGCTCGCGCTGGCGATCCACAGCGGCGCGTACATCGCCGAAATTTTCCGCGGTGCCATCCAGTCGATCGATAAAGGGCAGCGCGAAGCAGGACTTTCACTTGGAATGAACGCGGCTCAAACGATGCGCCGCATCATTTTGCCGCAAGCGCTGAAACGCTCGGTGCCACCGCTCGGCAACCAGTTCATCCTGTCTTTGAAAGAATCGTCACTGGCCGCCTTCATTGCGATGGACGAGCTGTTCTCGCTGGCGCGCCGCCTGTCTGCCGAAACGTTTGACGAAATGACGTACTTTTTGATCGTAGCGCTCTATTATTTTGTCATCGTGCTGATCTTCACCATTCTCGTCAACAAATTGGAACGCCGTATGGCCAAAGGCGACATCTAGGAGGGCGAATCGATGAGTACATCTGTAGCGAAAAAAGAAATGATCCGTGTGCAAAACCTGAAAAAGAGCTTTGGCAGCGTCGAGGTCCTGAAAGATATCAATCTGACGGTCAAGCAAGGGGAAGTGGTCGTGCTGATCGGCGCGAGCGGTTCCGGCAAAAGTACGCTAATCCGCTGCATCAACTTTTTGGAGATGAAAGATGCGGGCGAAATCGTCATCGAAGGCAAAAGCATCAATCCGAAAAAAGACGATTTGACAAAAGTGCGTCAAACGGTCGGGATGGTATTCCAGCATTTCAATCTGTTCCCGCATAAAAGCGTGTTGGAAAACGTGATGGAAGCACCGATGATCGTGAAAAAAACGAGCCGCGAGGAAGCAAAGAAGGAAGCGCTTCACCTGCTGGCGAAAGTAGGACTTGTCGACAAAGCGAACATGTATCCGTCCAGCTTGTCCGGCGGGCAAAAGCAGCGTGTCGCGATCGCCCGTTCTTTGGCCATGAAGCCTGACATCATGCTGTTTGACGAGCCGACCTCGGCGCTCGATCCTGAGCTCGTCGGTGAGGTACTTGAGACAATGAAGCAGCTGGCCCGCGAAGGGATGACGATGATCATCGTGACGCACGAAATGGGCTTCGCTAAAGAGGTGGCCGATTGGGTAGCTTTCATGCACCAAGGCAAAATCATTGAATTGGCGCCACCTGCTGAAATATTCAATAATCCAAAAGAAGAGCGCACTAGGGAGTTTTTGAATCGGGTCCTGTAAGAGCCCGATTTTCCCGTATCCAAAAATAACCGCAAAAACAGGGAGTGACCGGCATGAAAGATGTTGTGATCGTAGCAGGCGCACGAAGCGCAGTGGGAGCATTCGGGAAAAGCTTGCGCCCCCTCTCCGCCACGGAAATGGGACGTCAGGTGTTAGAAGGACTCATGGCCAGAACGACCTTGCCGAAGGAAGCTGTCAATGAAATCATTTTGGGCAATGGGTATGTGCATGGAGGCGGATTGAACGCAGCGCGCATTTGCTCGCAGCAAGCCGGTTTTCCGCGCAGCGTCTACGGCCATGTTGTGATCAAAGCGTGTGGTTCGGGCTTGAAGGCGATCACGAGCGCTGCCTTGGCGATCGGAGCCGGTCAGGAAGATGTCGTCATCGCAGGCGGCGTGGAGAGCATGAGCAATGTGCCGTACCTGGTGAAAAACCGCTGGGGCAGCAAGTTCGGCAATATAGAGATGGAAGATGCGCTCTTGTCTGACGGTCTAATCTGCTCCCTGGAGCATGAGCATATGGGCAATACGGCGGAGCGTTTGGCTGTCCAATACGGGATTAGCCGCGAGGAGCAAGACTTGTACGCGCTTTCGAGCCATCAGAAAGCGGCGCAGGCGATTGCGGCAGGCAAATTCGACGATGAGATCGTTCCGCTTGAAATCAAAAGCCGCAAAGGTGTGCAAGTGTTCAAGCAGGATGAATCGGTGCGGATGGAAGCGAACATCGACGATTTAGCAAAATTGCCGGCTGTTTTCCAAAAAGACGGCACGGTCACAGCGGGCAACGCATGTCCGATGAACGACGGCGCTGCTGCTGTATTGATGATGTCGCGCGAGAAGGCAGAAGAATATGGCTTAAAGCCGCTTTTGACCGTCAAAGCATTCGCGAGTGCTGGCGTGGAGCCGAACATCATGGGCATCGGCCCTGTGCCTGCGACCCGTAAAGCGTTGGAGAAAGCAGGCTTGACGCTGGATGATATCGGGCTGATTGAATTGAATGAAGCGTTTGCGGCACAATCGCTGGCAGTTATCAAAGGGCTGGAGCTAGACCCAGCAAAAGTGAACGTCAACGGCGGTGCTATCGCCTTGGGTCACCCGGTTGGGGCTACTGGCGGCAAATTGACTGTGACGCTGATGCACGAAATGCTCCGTCGCAAAGAAAAATACGGTATGGTGACACTGTGCATGGCTGGCGGCATGGGATTGTCCGTCATTTACGAAAACGCAACACTGTAGGCAGGGGGAGATTTTCGTGCGAACTGCCATTATGGGCGCCGGATCGCTTGGAACGATCATCGGCGCATTTCTTTCGCGTGAGGGAGTGTCGGTTGAGCTGATCGATACCAACGTAGCGCACGTGGAAGCCTTGAATCGGCATGGAGCGACGGTAAACGGCTTCACGGAATGCACCGTGCCGGTGATAGCTTATACGCCGGATCAAATGAACGGAACCTACGATCTGGTGCTGCTTTTGACCAAGCAGACGTACAATCAGCAGGTGCTGTCCGCTTTGCTGCCTTTCCTACACAGCGATAGCATAGTCTGCACACTGCAAAACGGAGTGCCGGAAGAGCGGGTTGCCGCCATCGTTGGTCGGGAACGGGTGATCGGCGGTGCTGTCGGGTTCGGCGCGACATGGAATGGGCCGGGTGTTTCGCAATTGACGACGCCACTTGAAACCGTAGCTCGCTACGCGTTTGAAATCGGCGAACTGGATGGAAGCGATTCAAGCCGCATCCGTCACGTGCAAGAGCTGCTCGGCCATGTCGGCGGATGCCATGTCGTTTTCAATTTGCTTTCAATCAAATGGTCCAAGCTTTTGATCAATGCCACGTTCAGCGGGATGTCTGCGGCGCTTGGCTGCACGTTCGGCGATGTGCTTGAGGATGAGCGGGCGATGGCGTGTGTCGCGCAAATCGCCGACGAGACGATCAAAGTGGCGCACGCCCAAGACATCCGGCTCACACACATGCAAGGAAAAGACCTCGAAGAACTGGCGCTTGCGCCAGGCGAAACGTTCCTTGTTAAGCTGCCGATCTATCGCCATGTTTTTGCTCCACATGCAGCGCTCAAGGCAAGCATGCTGCAAGATTTGGAGCGCGGGCTGCCGACCGAAATCGACTGGATGAACGGCCTCATTTGCCAAAAAGGCAGGCAGCTGGGCATTCCGACACCGTTCAACGACCGGGTTGTGGCTTTGGTCAAAGCGGCGGAAGCGGCAGGCCTGCGTCCTGACACTCATCAAAATCTTGCCAAAATGCTTGGTGAGCAATGGTAAAATAGAGTCATCAGGGCAGACGGAGATGATGATGATGAAAGAAAAAGCGATGGCGATCCCGCCGGAAGCGATCGTGGAACAAGAAGCAACCAGCCAGCCTGTGATCGAGGAGTGCGGCGAGCAGCTCGTGTCCTTGATCGGCTATGAGCCTGGCATCGAGGTATACCCGTACTACTATCACCTTGGTTTTCAGCAGGCAAAACCCGATTGCTTAATCCGGGAAGGCGTGGCCCGCAAGCTGGCTACGGCTGCCAGTAAGCTTCCCGCTGGTTATTCGCTGGTGATTTGGGATGGGTGGCGTCCCTATGCGGTTCAGCAGGAGCTTTATGACCGGACAAAAAACCAGCTGCTTGTGCAAGGGTGGAACGAAGGCGAAGCGTTGGAGGCAGAGATTTCCCGCTTTGTGGCAAAGCCCACTACGAATGTGGACAAGCCTTCCCCGCATTTGAGCGGCGGTGCGGTTGATCTCACGTTGGCAGGGCCGGATGGCTGGCTTGAAATGGGCACGGATTTTGACGATTTTAGCGAACGCGCGCTGACTCGTTATTTTGAACAAAACGGCGCGGCTACAGACCTAGAGCGCGAAGCGATGGAAAACCGCCGCCTGCTATATCATTTGCTCATCGAAGAAGGCTTTTCCAACTATGATGAGGAATGGTGGCATTTCGAGTACGGTACGCTAAGCTGGGCACGTAAGAAGCAGGCGACAGCCTCTTATCGCGGCATTTTGTCCACGGAATCGTAACGCATTCTCACAAAAGGTGTGATTTACATCACAGCATGTCTCCTTCCAGCGGGGTACAATAAGAGCAAATCTCCTATGGAAGGAAATGCATACGATGGCAAACGGATTTGCACGATCAAAACAAGAACAAACGGATTGGCAACCGGCGAATGCTGACGAATATAAGCAAGTGCTTTCGATCATTTCGCCACAGCTGTATCCTTATGTAACGGAACACGCGGAATTGAGCACGTTGATGGACGAGGTGCGCGAGGGATTCGATCGTGACGTGTACCGGACTGCGCTCGATGCAATCGGCGAGGAATTGGAGCATCATTTCCGCTATGAGGAAGAGTTCATCTTATCGAAGCTTGCGAATCATATCCCGACGGAAGAAGCGGGTCCGATCAAAAAGCTGAAAAGTGAGCATCAGATCATCCGCGATCGGCATGCGGAAGTGTCCAAGCTGCTGGGAGAGAGTCCAAGTGAAGAATCGGACAAAGAGCTGATGCAAAAGATGAACCTTTTGGCGTATTTGCTGAAAAAGCACATCGAGAAAGAGGATCATTATTTTTTCCCGCTTGTCAGTCTCGTTTTGACCGAGGCAGAGAAAGATCAAATCGCTGTGGAAATAGCGGCCGAGAACAGACACAGCGACAAATAAAACGACACCCCCCGTTACTCCAAAATGGAAGCGGGGGGTGATTTTCGTTTTTATTGCTTATATTCCTTTGCTCGCATCGGATCGAGCATTTCCGGCCCTTTGTTGATGTATACGGCAATGAATTTTTGCAGCTTTTGCGAATCAAACGAATCTTGGACCATCATTTTCGTCCAGGCGGTCGCGACAATTTCCCCTTTGATATCCGCGTAAGGGACAAGCAACACGCCAGAGGCATTTTTGGTCAAATCGGTAAACACTTTGAGATGTTCCAGCTTGTCGGCAGCTAGGTCCGGTTTATAGTAGATGACGATATCACCGTGCTCAAGATTGTGCACAAGGTTTTCAAAGCGCTGGGGCTGCTGATAAAAGCCGAATTTGAGATCGTCGGGATCGTGCGGACCCGATGTCGGCGGATAAGACGGATAGTGGATCGGCTCACCTGGCTGCACATGATCGCGGCCCAAGTCGGAAAGCGTCTGAACGTCGATCGACACATCGGGAGACGCAATCGGTGTGTCGCTATTGAACCAGACGATGCCTGTGATCAGCGTCCCGATTAGCGAAAGCGCGGCGAAGCCGATGAAAGAGTCGCGTATTTCTTTGTTGCGGCGCTTTGCCGCCAGCTTGACGCCGACAAATCCGCCGATGGCAAGCATCAGCAAAAACAGGCAGGCGTAGCCCCAGGCGCTCAGCTGAAATCGGGGTTCGGAAGCGGCGGCTCCATGGGCAAAGGCGGGTGCAGCACAGAACGGAAGTGAAAAAATACAAATCGAAACAACACGTAAACGCAGCATGGCAAACACTCCTTATCAAATCGGGCGGGGTTGGAATCCAAAACTACAGACTGTAGTGTAAAGGGGTAAAAAAAATTAAGAAAAGACGATCAGAAACATCGCGGCAAGTAGCAGCAGTATCGGCGTGGAACACAGGACGGAACGCCACGGGTACGCAAGCGCCAGCTCTGTTTCTGGTTCGAGCAGCTGTTTCATCCGGTAATTGATCGATGTGTCAGCGAATGAGACGTGTGAAAAAGCTAAGGTCCGTTGCTTTTCAAGCCGGAGCATTTTCAACATCGCGCTGCCCAAATGGACAGGGCTTCCCGTTTGGCTGATGGCATACCGATCTGCTAGAACTTCCCGGATAATTCTGTATTGTTTTCGGAAGCAACGGAGGGCAGGTATGTACCACATCGACGATGCGAATAAGCCCAGTACAAACGTTTTGCCTGGATCGCCTTTCAGCTTATGGAACATTTCGTGCTGGATTACAGCCGTAAGCTCCTGCTTGTCCAGCAATTGGATCATGCCGGTGGAAAGAACGATGCGTGCACGGAATAACCCCATTGTGAATGCCGCGGGGGCCGGATGGGAAATGGCGATAATAACGTCCTTGCCGTTGCAATAGGTGTGATTGAGCAGTTGCGAGAGAGCAGGCTCGCGCAGCGCAATCAACTTGCGACTGGCGCGATGACTTAGCCAAAACTGGCTCAAGGCAAGCCACACCAGCAAAAAGACGGTAGAGAATACGACCAAATTCAAGATGAAGCCGATGACTGGCAGCCCCAGGTCGTGCAACAATCGCACGCACACATCGATCAGGTTCATATGGATGTTCCAATGAAACAAAACGTGGACGGCATAAAAGCCGATTTGCACAAGCAGCGTTCCGGCGATAAGCATACATGATAGATACATGGTTCGTGAGCGATTTTCCCACATCCGCTATCGTTCCTTTTTCAGTTCCTTGATTTTTTGTTCCAATTTGGCGAGCAACTCATCATCGACCTCTTCCAGCGCATCAATCATGTGGCTGATGGCCAACGGACCGAATTCTTCCATCAGGTCATGGGTCAATTCCTTGGATTGCGTTTCCAAAAACGCTTCTTTGGACAAAACCGGCCGAAACAGCGACAGCCTGCCTTCGCTTCTTTTTTGCAGGATGCCTTTTTCAACCAGACGGTTCATCACCGTCATGATCGTGTTGAAGTTCACGGCTTTTTCCTGGTCGATGCGTCCTTGCACATCTTTGATGCTCATTTCAGAAGCATCCCAAAGAATATCCATGATCTTGGCCTCCAATGGGCCGAAAAACCGGTTCAACCCGCTTTCGTGAAACTTGAAGTTTTGAATTTTCATGGCACGCACCCCTTGCACTACTTATTGTAGTGTCGGCCTGTAAGCAAGTCAAGACAAGCGGAAGGTTTCAGTTTGAGTGAAAGGGGGTAATACTTGGTAAATCGTTTTTTGTTTTAGGAGGAGAGTGGATGGCAATGAAAAGCATACGTGCGAAATTATTGCTAATAGTGATTCCCATTTTATTGGTGTCGAATATCGGTTTAATTTGGTTCACATATGACCGTTCGGCTGCATACCTGGAAGCGAATTTTCGTAAAGACGCAGCGTCCCAGCAGGAAGTGTTGAAGAACAAGATCAATGCGTGGCTGCAAGTCCATTTGGAGCGATTGCAAACGATGGCGGGGACGGAAGAAATCACCGGCTTTGATCAAACCAAACAGGAACAATACCTGAAGCTTGAGCAAGGACAACATCCTGAGTACGAGATGCTGTTCGTCGCTGCAAAAGACGGATCAGCAATTACATCGTCTGAGGCCCGTGTGAATGTGGCAGAGCGCGCGTATTTTCAAGCGGTCATGAGCGGCAAACCGTACGCGATCTCTGATCTGCTCATTTCCAAGACAAGCGGCAACCAAATTGTAGTGGTCGCGGCTCCGATCGTGAAAAACGGGTCAACGGTCGGCATGGTCGGCTGCACGATTCCGGTCGATACAATGGGCGAATTGGTCGCAAAAGCCAAGCTTGGTGAAAGAGGAACCGCCTTCATGACGCAGGCAGATGGTCTGATGATCGCCAATCGCGACAAAGCGACGATCATGAAGCAAAACATTTCGCAGACGGGCGCCACGACGTTAAAAGAAGCGCTGGCCCGCGCCGTCAAAGGCGAAACAGGGGTTACCGACAACACGTTTAACGGGGAAAACGAACTCATTTTTTATACGACGATTCCGTTGACCGGTTGGGTTTTGTTCATGTCCGCGCCGCTTTCCGAGGCCACCCAGCAAGTAACCGAGCTGGCACAAATCTCTTTGCTGGCGGCAGCGATCATCTTGGTCATCGCGATCGTAGGGGTTTACGCATTTACGACTCGCTTGGTACGTCCGCTGCAAAAAATGAGCGAACTGACGGAAAAAGTCGCACAGGGTGATTTGACGATTCAACTTATGCACCGTTCTCAGGATGAGATTGGCCGCCTGAGCAACCACTTCATGGTCATGATCGAAAACATGCGCAATGTGATCGGCAAGATTGGCGGCGCGACCGAGCAAGTGAAGCAATCGTCCGAATCGCTCGCCATGATGAGCCAGGAAACGAAGCATGCAGCTGATCAGGTTGCACTGACGATTGGTGAATTGGCAACGGGTACGGCTGAAACAGCGGAATCGGTGACGGACGCTACTGAAAAAATGAACCGAGCTATTACGACCGTCCAGGAAATCGCCACCTTTGCGGATCGCGTCATGGAGGGGTCGGAGCAAAGCAAGAAGTCGGCAGCGAACGGCCGCAGCCACGCCGTCGAAGCCATGGCGAAAATGGAAGAGCTGCAAAAGGTCACACAGCAAACGTCGTCCATACTTGAAAAATTGGACGGGCACTCCAAAGAAATCGGTTCGATCGTCGGCATGATTACAGCCATCGCGCGGCAAACCAACCTGCTCGCATTGAACGCATCCATCGAAGCAGCTCGTGCAGGCGAACAGGGCAAAGGCTTTGCAGTCGTCGCGGAAGAGGTGCGTAAGCTGGCCAACGAAACCGGCAACTCTGCCGAGCAAATCGCTGACTTGATCAGGCAGACCCAGCATGAGAGCCGTCTCGCCGTTGAGTCCGCCACCCATGGGGCGAAGATGATGGCGGAGGGTGCCGCTGTGGTGAAGCAAGCGGGGACTGCCTTTGACGACATCGCTGCGAATGTGGATAATGCCGAACAGCAAAACCAGCAAATCCACGCCGCAATCAATGAGCTAATGCAAATGAGCGGGCGCATTTTGAACGACATGGAAAACATTTCGGCCGTCACGGAGGAAGCATCGGCAGGAGCAGAAGAGGTCAGCGCGTCCAGCCAACAGCAGGCCGCAGGGGCCAACCAGATCGCCGCAGATGCGCAAACCTTTACGGAGCTCGCAGAAAACCTTCAATCGCTGGTTAAACAGTTCAAAACAGAATAGTGAAGAAAACAATTGCAATTCTGACAATTAACTTTTATAGTAAAAGATAAGTAAATACAAACAGGCAAAGGTGCCTCGGAGAGCAGGAGTAATTCTGCCACGAGGCACCTTTTTTGTTACTTCAATTGTCAACGAACGGAAAGCGGAGGTGAAAAAATGGCAAATCAACCGATACGGGCGGTGCCGCTTGCGGTTCGGATCATCCCTAACGTCGATTCCGGCTTGGCGGAAAAGCTGGAGCTGGCTCCTGAGATCCGCAGCCTAGGCCTGTTGACCTCGACCATCGATGATGTCGGGTATACAGCGATTGACGAAGCGACCAAAAAGGCGGCGGTTGAGGTGGTCTATGCCAAATCGTTTTATGCAGGCTCTGGCCATGCCTCTGGGCCATTGTCCGGCGAATTTCTCGGCATCATTGGCGGCGCGACGCCAGCGGAAGTGACGAGCGGATTGGATGCTGCGATGGCATTGATGGAGAGCGGCGCATGTTTTTACTCCCTCAACGACGAGGGAACCCATGCGTATTACGCCCACGTCGTGTCGCGCACCGGCACGTATTTGTCCAAGGTGGCGGGAATTCGTGAGGGCGAACCGCTCGCCTATTTGATTGCGCCGCCGCTTGAAGCCGTTTTTGGGCTCGACGCGGCGTTGAAAGCGGCGGATGTGACGATTCAACAATTTTACGGCCCTCCTACGGAAACGAACTTTGGCGGCGGGTTGTTGACAGGCAGCCAATCCGCTTGCACAGCTGCCGCTCAGGCTTTTGCGGATGCCGTACGCAGCGTCGCCTCGCAACCAAGGAAGCTGTAGAGAGGAGATAGGCCGATGGAAGGAGCAGCCTTTTCGCTTGGCATGATTGAAACGTGGGGCTTCCCGGCGCTCGTGGCCGCCGCCGATGCAGCCGCCAAGGCAGCGGATGTCAAAATCGTGACGTACCAGGGGGCGGATGCGGGCATCGTGACTGTCTACGTCATTGGCGACGTGTCTTCCGTGCAAGCCGCAGTCGACGCAGGTGCACAAGCGGCATCTCGAGTGGGCAGACTGCTGCACGTTCATGTGATTGCACGCCCGGATGCAAGCGTGCCGCGCATGATATGGCAGCTGGTGCAAGGCAAGGAGCAAAAGCAAGAACAATTGGAAGCGGTTACAGAAGGGCTCGAGCATAAATCGGTGTCAGAATTGCGCAAGCTGGCGCGTTCGCTTGCCGATTTTCCGCTAACCGGCATTGAGATCAGCACGGCGCGCAAAGAGGAATTGCTTCTGCACCTGCGCGAGCTCGAGGCAAAGCGGGGTGACGAGAAGAAATGATGCTGGACCCTGATTTGGCATCTGTGCAAGAAGTGCGCAACTGTTTGCAGGAAGCTGCACAGGCGCAAAAGCAGCTGGAAGCGCTCAGTCAAGCTGAGATTGATTCTATCGTGCGTGCCATGTGCGATGCGGGTTTGCGCGAAGCAGAGAGGTTGGCTGTGCTTGCGGTTGAGGAGACCGGCTTCGGCAATGCGGCTGACAAAAAAGTGAAAAACGAATTCGCGGCGCGCGACGTATACAACGCGATGAAAGATCTGAAGACGGTCGGGATCATCGGCAAGGATGAAGTGAACAAAGTGTGGGAAGTGGCGCAGCCCGTCGGCATTGTGGCCGGGATCGTGCCGTCGACCAACCCGACGTCGACGATCCTGTTCAAATCGCTGATTGCGGTAAAAGCGCGCAATGCCATCGTGTTCAGTCCACACCCGTCGGCGGCGAATTGCTCGTATGAAGCAGCGATAGTAATGCGGCGTGCGGCAGAGCTGGCGGGAGCTCCGGCGGGACTGATCCATTGCATCACGAAACCGACGCTCGCCGCTACCAATGAGCTGATGCGGCACAAGCTGACCGATCTGATCCTTGCCACGGGTGGGACGCAGATGGTGAAAGCGGCCTACAGCTCAGGAAAGCCAGCGTATGGCGTGGGTCCCGGCAATGTGCCGGTATATGTGCATGCGAGCGCCGATCTCAAGCAAGCGGTGCGTCGCATCATCCAAAGCAAAACGTTTGACTACGGGACGATTTGTGCGTCCGAACAGGCTCTTGTGGTCGATCAAAGCATTAAGCGGCAGTTGATCCGCGAGCTGACCGAGCAAGGCGCGCATTTTCTCGATGAACAGGAGAAAGCGCGCGTGGCTGCGATCATCATGGTCAATGGCGGGCTCAATCCACAGCTCGTAGGCCGCTCCCCGCACAAGATCGCGGAGATGGCGGGAATCGTGATTCCATCCTCCACCCGCGTGCTGATCGCGGAAGAAGCGCACGTTGGGAAGACGCACCCGTTCTCTATTGAAAAGCTGTCGCCAATTTTGGCTCTCTATACGGTTGCCGATTGGCGGGAAGGCTGCCACCGGTGCATGGAGCTTTTGGAGCTGGGCGGACTCGGGCATACGCTTGGGCTGCACTGCGAGGACGACACGGTGATCGAGGCGTTCGCGCTGGAGAAGCCGGCATCGCGGATCGTGGTGAATACGGGCACGACGTTTGGCGGAATCGGCGCGACGACGGGGATCCTCCCCTCAATGACACTGGGCTGCGGCTCATTTGGCAATAACATTACATCGGATAATATCGGCCCCAAGCATCTCTTGAACATCAAAAGGGTCGCCTTTGGCATACGCGAAATGTCGGAACAGCCGGCAGGCGAGCCCCATGCGACGGGCACAGCGTCCGGAATTAGCCGTGAAGAAGTCATGGCGATCATCAAAAGCGTGTTGGCAGAATGGAAAGCTTGATGAATGAAGATAAGGGAGGTTTTTTGAAATGGCGGGAGAAATGTCAGCGCTTGGCATGGTGGAAACGAAAGGATTGGTCGGTGCAATCGAAGCTGCGGATGCGATGGTGAAAGCGGCCAATGTGAAATTGATTGGTAAAGTTCATGTGGGCGGCGGGTTGGTCACCGTCATGGTGCGCGGGGATGTAGGAGCGGTCAAGGCATCGACGGACGCGGGCGCGGCAGCTGCGGAAAAGGTGGGAGAGCTGGTCTCCATCCACGTCATCCCGCGCCCACACTCCGATATTGAACTGATCCTGCCTCGCTTAGAAGGCTGAGGGAATAGCCGATGGCGCTGATAACCGAATTATCGTTGCGGTCAATGCTTTCCGCAGGGATCCCCAACCCGTTTCCGATAGAGGCGGGCGACAAGATCACCCCGGCAGCCATCGATTTTCTGAAGGGGAGAGGAATTCAGGTGAAGCCGTCACAACCGAATGAAGCTGCAAATGACCAGCCGTCTTCCATACCCGTCGGCGTCTCTAACCGGCATGTCCACCTGTCACAGGAGCATGTGGAAGCGCTGTTTGGCAAAGGGCATACGCTGACGCCGCTGCGCAATTTGTCACAGCCCGGCCAATTTGCCACAGCGGAAGTTTTGACCCTGCACGGACCAAAAGGGATGATCCAGCATGTGCGCGTGCTCGGGCCTGCGCGCGGCGAAAGCCAGGTGGAAATCTCACGGACCGATGGCTTCGTCCTCGGCATCCATCCACCAGTTCGTCTGTCCGGTTCCATTGAGGGAACGCCCGGGATCACCTTGATCGGCCCCAAAGGCTTCGTCACGCTAGGGCGCGGGGTGATCATCGCCAAATGCCATGTCCATATGTCGGTAGAAGAGGCGAAACAGTATGGTGTGACACATGGAGATTCCTTGGTTTTGCGAACGGCGGGAGAGCGCCCAATCATATTCCCGGATGTATCGGTGCGCGTGTCTCCCCAGTTTGCGCTCGACTTCCACATCGATCTGGATGAGGCCAACGCCGCCAACCTGAAAACCGGTGATACCGTCCTGATCGCAGGCAAAAACGGAGTTCTGCACAGAGGGGAGGCTGGGTGATGCCGATGGATGTAAAAGAAATGATTACGGCTATCACGCGCGAGCTGTTAGCCCAGATGGCACAGGAGCAAAAACTAGCCAGCCCCAAAGTGCTGTACCTGTTCTGTGACAGTACGGCACACGAGCCGTTTTTGGACCAATTCATCACATTGAAAAATCACGGCATTTGCCACGACTTGCTTTTTCTCGATGGTGAGACGTCGTCTTGGCTCGGCATGCATCGGATCGAATGCGGCGGAGCGGGGAAGCTGATTGCCATCGATGAATACGCGCCAGCACCGCTGGAGGTTCCCAGCGAGTACGATGCGATCATCGTGCCGGAAATCGATCTCGACAACGCGGCGCGGGTGGCATCCGGTATGAAAGGAACGGTAAAAGCGGAAATCGTGCTCGCCGCGCTGGTGACAGGCAAGCCGGTTTTTGTCGGGGAAGACGCGCCGGGGATCAAGCGCACCGACAGGCGAACGCTGCAAACCGTCTCCTTACCGCCGGCCTATCAGGCGCTTTTCGCCCGACATTTATCAGCAATGCGTGAGCTAGGGGTGCAACTCCGTCCGCAGCGACAGTTGGCAGAAGACGCAATCGCCTGGTTCCGCAAGCAAGAGCTGCTGCCTGCAACAGAGCAGCGTCAACCCGGGCAGGCAGGCGAGCCGCAAGAAGAGCCGGAGTTTGCTGGCAGACTGCTAACGGCAGAGTGGCTGCGGGCGAACTTGACATCCACCACCAGCTCGCTCGTCATCAAAAAAGGGGCGATCGTCTCCCCGCTTGCCGCAGACATGCTGAGGGAAAAAGGGATCGCGTTGCAATTCATCAGCAAAGGGTGATCGTGATGTTTTTGGGCAAAGTGATCGGAAGCGTCTGGGCGACGCAAAAGGAAACCGGTATGGAAAATCTGAAGCTGATGATGGTCCAGCCGATCGATACCAAGGAGTGCGAGAGCGGCCAGGTAGTGATCGCCGCCGACCGCATCGGCGCAGGCGTCGGCGAGCGAGTCATCGTTTCGCGGGGGACGCCCGCCCGCATCCTGTTCGGCCAGGGGAATGCGCCGATTGATGCCGTAATCGTCGGCATCGTGGATTCGTTTGAAGTCGCAGAATAGGGGGAAGGGAATGGAGCAGGACCGACAGCGCGTCATCCAAGAGTATGTGCCGGGCAAGCAGGTCACGTTGGCCCATGTGATCGCCAACCCCGACCCAGTGCTATATACCAAGCTCGGCATTAAGGAGCTGGGCGCGATCGGGATCATGACGCTGACGCCGACGGAAAGCTCGATCATTGCTGCGGACATCGCGACCAAGGCTGCCAATGTAGATCTGGGCTTTCTCGACCGGTTCACCGGCTCGTTGATCGTCGTCGGTGATGTTTCGGCGGTCGAGATGGCGATTGAAGCGGTGAATACGTTTTTGTCCACCAAGCTGCGCTTTGCGCCAGCTATTTTGACGAGATCGTGAAAGGAGGCTTCTAGAGATGAAGCGGGTCATGATCATCGGAGCAGTTGGTGCAGGCAAATCGTCCTTGGTGCGCGCACTGGAAGGCGACCATGAACCCGCGCGAAAGACACAGACGCTGGAATTCCACGACTGGATCATCGATACGCCGGGTGAATATAGCGAAAATCCGCTGTATTATCGGACGCTGATGGCCACCTCGCTGGAAGCAGGCCTTTTGCTCATGGTGCAGGATGCGACGCGCGACCGCAACTATTTTCCGCCAGGCTTTTCGCAAGGCTTTCCCATCGTGCCGATCGGTGTGGTGACCAAGATGGATCATCCGGATGCAGATGCAGAGCGGGCAAAAACGCTCTTACACGAGTCTCTTGATCCAAATCATCCGGTATTCCTCACATCGGCAACGACCGGTGCGGGCATTGCGGAATTGCGCCGCTTTTTGCTGGATGCATTGAAAACGTAGAAAAAACGTATGGAAAAAGGAATGAAGCGGCCCCTAGCGAAAATAAAATAGATGAAATAATCTGATAGTTTGGGGGGCTGTCGATGGATACCGTCATGGACATTTGCAGAAACACCACCGTTTTAACGAAAGCGGATGCTGCGATCATCCACGAGATGGCCCGCCACATGCAGATCATCGCGGACATATCGCAGGCAGACGTCTTTATCGACTGCCCGGTCGAGGATAAGTCCGCCGCCATCGTCGTCGCGCAAGCCTCGCCCGCTACATCCAAATCGCTGTACAAAAGCTCGGTGGTCGGCGAGCTGGCATTGGCCAAAAACGAGCCAGCCGTGCTGTTTTGCCTAACATCGGGCCGACCGGTCATCGGGGCAAGGGCGATCTCCCAGGAACACACCGTCATGCAGCAAAGTGTGGTTCCGATAAAAAATGCGGAAGGCAAGACGATTGGCGCCTTGATCATGGAGCAGGACATTTCGGAGAAGGTCGAGCAGGAAAAAAACGTGGAGCGCTTGATCGAAACGACCGAGCATCTGTCGGAAACGCTGATGCAGGTGGCGATGCAGGAGCATCAGGTTCCTTCGCTTATGCACGAGGGCATCATTTTATTCGATCATCGCCGGGTGATCAGCTACGCCAATTCCCGCGCTTATGAGCTGATGGCGCGGATGGGCTACGACTCACCGATCAAGGGGCAGCTTATCGAGCGTTTTTTCTACGGCAAGTTTTCCGATGAAAATCTAGAGCAGCACGGCGGCATGATGTTCGAAGAGCTGCACTATGGAAAAGCGACGCTTTTGGTCAAAGCCGTCTCGATCTTTCGGGAGCAAAATCCCGTCGGCGGGTTGATTCTGCTGCGCGACATCTCGGACATCAAAGAAAAAGAAAAGCAGCTGATGATCAAATCGGCCGTGATCAAGGAGATTCACCATCGGGTCAAAAACAATCTGCAAACCATCTCGAGCCTGCTGCGGCTGCAGATGCGCCGCTCGCAGTCCAAAGAGCTGGAGACGGTTTATAAGGAAAGCATCAATCGGATCAACAGCATTGCCATCATCCATGAATATTTGGCGCAGGATGGACTGGAACGGGTCGATCTGCGCAAAATCGTCGATAAAATCGCGAAAACGATCGTCTCCTCTATGGCCCAGCCCAAGCAGCAAATCGCCATCGCGGTCGATGTCGACTCGGTTCAGTTGCCTTCAGAGAAAGCAACGTCGCTTGCCCTGATCGTGACCGAGCTGATTCAAAACAGCGTGCTGCATGGTTTGGCGGAGCGGGAGTGTGGGACTATTAGCGTGTTAATCCGCCATGAAGAGGAGCGAGAGCGACTTTTGATTCAGGTCACCGATGACGGCATAGGCATCGGATTTACCGGCAGTACCGCGCAAAACGGCCACCTTGGCCTGAAGATCGTCGAGACGCTTGTACAGGAGGATTTGGAAGGGCAGCTGCATTTTAGCGATACGGGACTTGGCACACAGGTAAGCATCATCTATCCCATTCAGAGAGGTGTTATCCATGAGCCGCTATAAAATTCTCGTGGTGGATGACGAACCGATCATCCGCATGGACTTGACAGAAATTCTCCAGCGGGAAGGGTATGAGGTGGTGGCAGAGGCGAAAAACGGCGAGGAAGCCGTCGAACTCGCCTACCGCCACAAGCCGGATCTGGTGATCATGGACGTGAAGATGCCGGTCATGAATGGGATCAAAGCGGCCGACATCATCCGCAAGTTTTCCCACACATCGATTTTGCTATTGACTGCCTACAGCCATCGGGAACTGATCCAGGAGGCACGGCAGTCGGGCGTGACGGCTTATCTGGTGAAGCCGGTGTCCGAGGAGGATCTGATCCCCGCAATCGAAATCGCGCTGAGCCAGCGCGACCGGGTCAGCTCGCTCCAGCAAGATATCGAGGACCTGAAGCAAAAGATGGAGGAGCGCAAAATCGTGGAACGGGCAAAAGGCAAGCTGATGAGCACGCTTCAGCTGGGCGAAGAGGAAGCGTACAAATGGCTGCAGCGTCAAAGCATGGAATCGCGCGTTTCGATGGCGAAATTGGCACAAGAGCTGCTGAATGCATAACCGCGACAAGTACATACGACAAAGCAATGGCGCTTTGGAAAGAAAACGGCTGCATGGTCGCAGTCTGGTTTCTTTCAAAGCGCCTTTTTGTTTGTGTAAGACTTCTGAACGAAGTTTTTCTTATCGAAATGAGTGGGTGAGCGTATGGAGGAGCAATGGATCACAAGCGTCGGCATCGATTTGGGCACAAGCACCACCAAGTTCATCGTGAGCCGTTTACGGCTGGGGCGGATGTCGAGCACGTTTTCGCTGCCGCGCTTTCAGATTGTGGAGCGCCAGCTGCTCTATGCGAGCCCGGTCTATACAACGCCGCTGCTTGATCAGACGCAGATTGATGCGGGGCAGGTTTTTTCCTTGCTGCAAGCTGAATACCGTGCGGCTGGCATTACGCTGGCCGATGTCGGATCGGGAGCGGTGATCATCACCGGGGAAACGGCGACGAAAGCCAATGCCCAGCAGATTGTCCACAAGCTGGCCGAACGCGCAGGCGATTTCGTCGTGGCCACGGCCGGAGCTGATTTGGAGGGGGTATTGGCAGGCAAAGGCGCCGGTGCCGAGACCCGCTCCAAAGAGATTCGCGGAGTCGTGGCCAATGTCGATATCGGCGGCGGCACCGCTAATGTCGCCTTTTTTGAGCGAGGGCGGGTGATTGCCACCGTAACCTTCCATGTGGGTGGCCGGTTGATTCGGCTGTCGGAGCATGGGGAGATCCGCTATCTTTCACCCCATTTGAAAGAGTGGCTTGCGCTAAAAGGGATGGCAGCTGCAGTTGGGCAGACGATAAGCTTTGACGAGCTGAGGGGGCTCACTAGAGCGCTTGGTGAGAGCATGCTTCGGTATTTGGCAGGTGATTGCGAGACAAAGGAGGGGCGCAGTCTCGTTTTCGGGAGACAGCTTACCGCGGTTCCGCCGATCGAGGAGATCATGATCTCAGGCGGCGTCGGCCAAATGATGCTGCAGCCGCCTCCGAAAACGATGGTGGAAACGGCAAGGCATGGCGATATGGGGCCGCTTTTGGCCCAAACGCTGAAAGAGGAATTGCCGCTCTACAGCTGGCGCATCGCAGTTCCGCAGCAAACCGTGCGCGCCACCGTCATCGGTGCCGGGATGCAGGCGACAGAGATCAGCGGGTCCACGGTGTTCCTCCATCCCACGCTCTTACCGATCAAAAATGTGCCGGTGATCAAGTTGGATTTGGAAGAAAAGCGATACTCGCTGTTGACGGTTGAGTCGTTTCGGCAGTTGGTGGAAGAGTCGATGGCAACAGCCAGCCGTCTGTTTGAAGGAAAGGGGCCTATTGCCTTTGCATTAAGCGGATTGCCGTACTGCTCCTATGCGACCTTGCAGCTGATCACCGAGGAACTAGCAAATGCGTTTCGCCGCTCGTTTCCCGATCATCCGCTCTTTGTGGTCGTATGCGAGCATGACATGGCGAAAGCGCTGGGACAGTCTCTGTCGCTGCGATGTAAGGGCAAGCCGAATGTGATCTGCATCGATCAGGTCAAAGTCGAACACGGCGATTACATCGACTTAGGCGAGCCGATTTCCGGCACGATGATCCCTGTTGTCATCAAGACGCTGGCTTTTGCCGACCAGGAAAAGGGGTGAAAAGATGAACATGCGCATGACGGTGTTGGGGCAAACCTACCAATTCCGCGACTTGAAAGAGGTAATGGCCAAAGCGAATGAGGAGCGCTCGGGCGACCAGCTGGCCGGAATCGCCGCTGCCGATTCCCGCGAGCGGATGGCAGCCAAGCTTGTTTTGGCAGATATGACGCTGGCCGACATCCGCAATCAACCGCTGATTCCGCCTGAGGAGGATGAGGTCTCGCGTGTCATCGAATTGGGCCTCAATGAAAAAATTCACGGGGAAATCAAAAATTGGAGCGTAGCTGAGCTGCGCGAATACATCTTGAGCCACAAAACAGGAAGCGACGAACTGAAGCGGATCAGCCGCGGGTTAACCAGCGAAATGATCGCTGCCGCTGCCAAGCTGATGACCAATCTCGATTTGGTCGCAGGCGCAGCGAAAATCCGCAATGAAACACATTGCAACATCACGATCGGACAGCGCGGTGTATTGGCGGGACGCCTCCAGCCGAATCATCCAAATGACAGCATCCAGGGCATCAAGGCGGCGATTTACGAAGGGCTTTCCTACGGGATCGGCGATGCGGTGATCGGGATCAATCCGGTGATAGACACGATGGACAGCGTCAAGGACATTTTGCTGATGACCAAGGAAATCATGACGAAATGGGAAATTCCGACCCAAAACTGCGTGCTTGCCCACATTAGCACACAAATGCGGGCAATCCGGGCGGGTGCACCTGCGGATATGGTGTTTCAAAGCTTGGCGGGCACGGAGAAAGGAAACCGCGCGTTTGGCATCGATGTCGAGCTCTTGGACGAAGCGAATGAGCTAGTTCATAAGGAAGGGACCTCCACCGGGCCGAACTGCTGGTATTTCGAGACCGGTCAAGGCTCGGAGCTGTCGTCGGAGGCGAACCACGGGGTCGATCAGGTGACACTGGAAGCCCGCTGCTACGGTCTCGCGCGTAAATACAAGCCGTTCATCGTCAACACGGTCGTCGGCTTCATCGGTCCCGAGTATTTGTACGACAGCAAGCAGGTAATGCGTGCCGGACTCGAGGACCATTTCATGGGCAAGCTGCACGGGCTGCCGATGGGGGTGGACATTTGCTACACCAATCACATGAAGGCCGACCAAAATGACATGGACAATTTAGGCGTGCTGCTCACGTCTGCGGGCGTTAACTTTTTGATCGGGGTCGCGATGGCGGACGATTGCATGCTGAACTACCAGTCGACCAGCTTTCATGACATCGCGACATTGCGCGAGCTGTTCGGCATGCGTCCGGCTCCAGCCTTCGAGCGGTGGCTGGAGCGGCAGGGCATTATGGAAAACGGAAGGCTGACGCCACAGGCGGGCGATCCAACGATCTTTTTAGCCTAATGGGAGAGCGGGGTGACAAGTGAGATGAAGATGGAACAGGAACTCGATCGATTGGTAGACAAAGTGATGGCGGAGCTGGCGAAAAAACTGGCGGAAGCAGAAGGCAGCGGAAAGGCGGCGACAGTGAGTATTCAGTCAGCACAGTTGCGTTCCCAGGAGGATACCCAGCCTGCAACGTTGTCAGCCGAGCAGTCGTTGAGCGACAGGCTCAGCCAGCTGCTGTTTGACGAAGTAGATCCAGCCCGCGTCGCTAATATTCCCGAGCCGCGCTGGAAGGAAGGATTGGAGGAGCTCCTTGCGAGCACCCCTGGCCGCATCGGGGTATGGCGCACAGGGACGCGTCCGCTGACCAAAACCATGCTCCAGCTGCGCGTCGACCATGCCGCGGCCGTCGATGCTGTGTACGGGGAAGTCAGCGAGGGACTGCTGCAAGAGTTTCGGCTGTTTTCCGTGGAAACAACTCACGAAAACACGGAAACGTATTTGAAACGGCCGGATTTGGGGCGGATCATTACCGAGCAGGGTGTATCGCTGATCAAAGAGCGCTGCAAGATGAAACCGCAGGTGCAGGTCGTCGTGTCCGACGGCTTGTCGGCGAGCGCGGTGGAAGCAAATTTGCGCGATGTGTACCCGGCGCTGCTTGACTCGTTGGCTTCTTATGGGCTCAGTGTTGGAACGCCGTTTTTCGTCAAAGGCGGGCGGGTAGCCTGCATGGACCACATCGGCGAGATTTTGCAGCCGGATGTATTCGTGCTGCTGATCGGCGAGCGCCCCGGACTGGTGACGGCCAATTCCATGAGTGCCTACATGTGCTACCGTCCGCGGAGAGGAACCGTCGAATCGGACCGCACCGTGATCTCCAATATCCATCGCGGAGGGACCTCGCCTGTAGAAGCAGGCGCGCACATCGGCACGGTCTTGAAAAAAATGCTCGAACAGCAGGCGAGCGGCGTGAAGCTCAGCCTGTAAGTCAAAACGCGTGAGATGAAGGGAGGTGAGGGAGGCATGTTTGCGCTGGGGATTATCATTTTGCTGCTTACTGCTGCGGTGGCGGTCGCCATATTCATCAAAGCAAATCAGTCGGTTCGCAATTTTGACGAGCGGAAACACGAAAGCTTTATCGGGTCCAAAAAACACGGATGAGAGGTAGCGAAAGGAGGAACAAGGTGATGCAAGGGTCTAACCGTAGTAACCAGCTGCAGGAAGATAAACAATATTTGCACCAATTTGGCTATGCCCAGGAGCTGCTGCGGGACATGGGCGGCTTCTCCAACTTCGCGATTTCCTTTTCAACGATTTCCATTTTGACCGGTGCCGTATCGTTGTACGGCCACGGGCTCTTATACGGCGGGCCGGGGATGATGGGCTTTGGTTGGCCGATCGTTTCACTCTTTGTCTTGCTGGTCGCAGCCTCGATGGCGGAGCTCGCCTCGGCGATTCCGACGGCGGGTGCGCTTTACCACTGGGCGGCGATTCTCGGCAGCAAACGATGGGGCTGGTATACCGCATGGATCAATCTGATCGGGATGGTAGGGATTGTGGCCGGGATCGAATATTCGGTGGCGACGTTTGCCGACCCGCTGCTCGGTGCGTCGTTCGGCTATGAATCCACCACAACGACGACGATGATCCTGTTTGCCATCACGCTGTTGATTCACGGAATTTTCAACCATGTCGGCATTAAGCTGGTCGCCAAATTGAACGACTTCTCTGCCTGGTATCATATCGGTGTCGTGCTCATTTTATTCGTTAGTTTGGCGTTCTTCACCAAAGACAAGCTGCAGCCGGTCGAATACTTGTTCCAAGTCGGTCAGACGTTTTCCGACAAGCCGTATCTGCTGGCCTTTTTGATTGGCTTGCTGCAAGCGCAGTGGACCTATACCGGCTATGACGCCTCGGCGCATACGATCGAGGAAACGGTCAATCCGCGCGTACGCGCACCGTGGGGGATCTTCAGCGCTGTTGCGTTTTCGTTCGTTTTCGGCTTTATCATGCTGGCGATGGTGACGCTCTCGATCAAAGACGCGGGTGCCGCTGTCGGCGAAAGCAACCCGTTCATCTATATCATCAGCCAAGCGCTGGGCGGCACATTCGGAAGCGTGGTCCTGTGGCTGGTCACCTTGGCGATGTTTTTCTGCGGCTGCTCCGGGATCACGTCGTTCTCCCGCATGATGTATGCGTTTTCACGCGATAACGGGATGCCGTTGTCCCGCCATTGGGCGCAAATCTCGAAAAAATACCGCACACCGGCGAAAGCGATCTGGCTGGTCGTCATCCTTTCCTTTGCACTCGCGCTGTTTGACAGCATCATGAAGATGATCAATCCTGATACGAGCTACAGCACGCTTGCCTTCCTCACCGCCGTTTCGGTTGTGGGCTTGTATGTGTCCTACGGCATCCCCGTCTATCTCAAGCTGGTTGCAGAAGGCAAGGGTCTGTTCAAACAAAAGCACTACGGCCCGTGGAATTTGGGCAAATGGAGCAAGCCGATCAATGTGCTGACACTTCTCTGGATCGTATTCATTTCCATTCTGATGATCGTCCCGCCAAACCAAAACGCCGCCTACGCCCTGATCGGTATGTTCGTGCTGCTTTTGATCATGGACTATGGCTACTACAAAAAGAATTTCCAAGGCCCGGAAGCCGCGCTCAATGTCTCCATGGAAGAAATTTTGCGCAGGGAAGCACAGTATACAGAAGAACAAGGCGAAAATTTCAAGGCATAATCACACAAAATAGGCCCGATTCGGCTCATCATGCCGAAATCGGGCTATTTCGTTGAAAAAAATTTTTAGGCCTGATCGGCTCGATGAATAGGGGAGGCACTTTGCATCCGTTCAAGATATGGGTGAATGCAACCCATTTGTTGAAATGGTCAGAAAACACAAAAAATGGGTTGCGTTTTGCCAGCTGGAAAAATATAATAAGCCTGTAAGTTAATATTTGCGAACGACGTTCGACAATGTCGAATGAGGAAGGAGGGGAAATGAGCGAGCGATACATTCAATCGGTAGACCGCGCGATTGACATTCTGGAGTTGTTTACACCTACCGTCATGGAGCTTAGTGTCAAGGAAATCAGCGACAGGCTGCAGTTGTCCAAAAGCACGGTACACGGATTAATTAAGACGTTGGAGCACAGAGGGTATTTGGAGCAGAGCCCGGTCGATCAGAAGTATAAGCTGGGGCTTCGTCTGTTCGAACTGGGAAACCTCGTCGGCGGGGGAATGGAACTGAGAAAGCTGGCACATCCCATCATTCGGGAGCTGGTGGAAAAGCTGCAGGAGACGGTGCATCTGGTCGTTCTCGACGAAACCGAGATCGTCTATGTGGAGAAACTGGAAGGACCTGGAGCGCTCCGCATGTATTCACAGATCGGCAAGCGTGCGCCGCTTTATTGCACAGGGGTAGGCAAGGCGATCTTTGCATTTCTTGACGAGAAAAAGCAGGAAGAGATTCTATCGAGGACGGATTTGAAAGCGTTCACTTCCTACACCCTGACCGATCCTACTGAGATCCGCAATCATATGCAGGAGATTCGCGAACGCGGCTATGCGATCGATGATGAGGAGATAGAACTTGGTCTAAAATGTGTCGCAGCGCCGATTTTTAACCACCTGGGCGAAGTAGTGGCCTCGATCAGCTGCGCTGGTCCGAATTTCCGTTTTTCTGCAGAAAAAATGGAGCACATCATCGCCGAAATAAAGAAAGCAGCACAAGAGCTGTCAAAAAAATTAGGATATCGAGTGTAGGAAACAAAAAAAGACTTCATCCCCGAGCATTGCGCATTTTCAAGCGGCCAACGAGAAAAGGCATGGGAATAAAGTCAATCTATGCTATTCGTCAAAAAGGAAGAGAAACCTGCTGCTGGCTTTAAAAAGCTTTGGGTGGCAGGTAGATTTCATAACATTGCATTGAAAGAAACGCATTCCAATCGTCAATTGAAAAATGGGGAGGCCATATTATGATCAAGCCTATCAATCTGTGGAAATTCATTGAGGAAAACAAAGACAGTTTGAAACCGCCGGTGAACAACAAGGTGATCTGGAAAGACGCCGAATTGATGGTGATGATTTTGGGCGGCCCCAACAAGCGCCGCGATTTCCACGTCGATCCGTCCGAAGAAGTGTTCTACCAATTAAAAGGCGACTGCTATGTGGAAATCATCAATGCCGAAGGGAAACGCGAGGTTGTGACGGTCAAGGAAGGGGAGATGTTCCTCCTGCCTGCCAATGTACCGCATTCCCCGCACCGCGTGCCAGACACCATCGGGCTTGTCATCGAACGCAACCGCGCACAGGGTGAGCTGGAAGATTTCGTCTGGTTCTGCGATCAATGCGACGCTGAAATGCACCGCACTCGAGTGCAATTGACCAATATTGAAGTTCAGGTGAAAGAAGCGATCAACGCTTTTAACTCCAGCCAGGATCTGCGTACATGCAAATCTTGCGGCCATGTAATGCCAGAGGAAGTGACAGAATGGCAGGTCAAGTAAAGCGCGTCGACTTTCATACGCATATTATCCCTGTTGATTTGCCTGATTTTTCGAAAAAGTACGAGGGCGAACGCTGGCCGATTATGCATCGGACATGCGCCTGCGGTGCCAACATCATGGTGGGCGGCAAGGTGTTCCGCGAAATCACCGACCAGTGCTGGGACCCGCAAAAGCGTATCGCCGACATGGATCGCGAGGGTGTGGACATTCAAGTGATCTCGCCGATTCCCGTCACGTTTTCCTACTGGGCTCCAGCGGAAGCCGCGGCCGTAATGTCGCGTTTGCAAAACGATTTTATCGCCGATACCGTCCAAGCCAATCCGCAGCGTTTCATCGGTCTTGGCACCGTTCCGCTGCAAGATGTGGAAACCGCGATCCGCGAGATGGACCGGTGCATGAATGAGCTGGGGCTAAAAGGTATCGAAATCGGCACAAACGTAAACGGCAGCAATCTAGATGATCCGTCGTTGATCCCGTTTTTTGAGATGTGCGAGCAGTGGGAAGTCCCGCTGTTTATCCATCCGTGGGAAACGATGGCGAAAGAGCGGACGCCCCGCCACAATTTCATGTACACCGTCGGGATGCCTAGCGAGACTGCACTAGCTGCAGCAAGCCTGATCGCAAGCGGCAGCATGGAAAAATTCCCGCGGCTGAAGATCTGCTTTGCCCATGGCGGCGGCTCCTTCCCGTACATTTTGCCACGACTGGACCAGGGCTGGCACGTGTGGCCGCATTTGCGCCTGACGACACATCCGCCCAGCCATTATGCAAAAAACTTTTACTTCGATTCGCTTGTCTACGATCCACTGAACATCAAATACATGGTCGATCGCTTTGGGCATGACAAAGTGATCATGGGCTCGGACTATCCGTTCCTGCTGCGGGAAATTCCGCCCGGACAGGTGATCGATGAGACGATATCGCTCACGGAGGAACAGAGACGATCCATGCTAGGAGAAAATGCGCTGCGCTTTTTGAACGTGCTGCCATAACCGGAAAGGAAGATCGAATGCGATGACACCAGAAGATAAATTGAGCGCACTAGGCCTGTCTTTGCCCAAGCCGCGCCAGGCGGTCGGGACATACGTCGGCTGCGTGCGCACAGGCAATCTCTTGTTTACGGCAGGGCAAGGCGTGGACGAATACCACGGCAAGCTCGGCCGGGAGCTGACAGTCGAAGAAGGCTACCTGGCGGCTCGCCAATCGATGCTGAATCTGCTTGCTACCGTCAAACAGGAGATCGGGGAATTGAGCAAAGTGAAACGGGTCGTCAAAATTTTAGGCTTCGTCAATTCCACTACGGAGTTCACGGCCCAGCCGCAAGTGATGAACGGCGCCTCTGATCTGCTCGTCGAGCTGTTCGGTGAAAAAGGGCGGCATGGTCGCTCTGCTGTCGGCATGGCACAGCTGCCAAACAATACGGCCGTAGAGATCGAGATGATTTTGGAGATTGAGGAGGATCGCGGATGAGTGGAACCACGTTGAAGGATGCCAAGCTGTTTATCAATGGGGAGTATGTCGACGCTTTGTCCGGCGAGACCTTTGATACGATCAATCCCGCTACAAATGAAAAATTGGCATCGGTCGCCAACGCAAGCGAGCAGGATGTGCAAAAAACCGCTGAGGTTGCGCAGAAGACGTTCGAAAGCGGTGTCTGGAGCAAGATGTCGGTAGACGATCGAGCCAAGATTCTGTGCAAAATGTCCGATCTGGTCATGGAACGAGTGGAAGAGCTGGCGATGGTCGAAACGCTCGACGTCGGCAAGCCGATCAAAGAGAGCCTTGGCTTCGACATTCCGCGTGCCGCACAAAACCTGCGTTTCTTTGCCGAGATGGCCAAGTATGTCAACCACGAGCACTATGACAAAGGCAATTACATGTCTTATGCCAAATATGCACCAGCAGGCGTCACGAGCCTGATCATCCCGTGGAACTTGCCGTTCATGCAGATGACGTGGAAAGCATCGGCCGCGCTCGCCGCCGGCAATACGGTGATCGTCAAGCCAGCTTCCTATACGCCGCTATCCGCCGTCATGCTGGGGGAAATCGCCAATGAAGCGGGATTGCCGCCGGGCGTCCTCAACATCATCACCGGCCCTGGCAGCACGGTCGGCACGGCGATGACGACCCATCCCAATGTGCGCCGCATCTCGTTTGTCGGCGAAACGACAACGGGCAAGACGATCATGAAAAACGCTGCATCACAGCTGATTCCCGTATCGCTTGAGCTGGGCGGCAAATCGGCCAACATCGTGTTTGAAGATGCAGATCTCGATGAAGCTGTCTCCGGTTCGATCGAGGCGATCTTCCGCAATCAAGGGGAAATCTGCTTGGCCGGATCGCGCTTGCTTGTGCAGGAATCCGTCTATGAAGCGTTCCTCGACAAATTCACAGCGGCAGTACAAAAGATCAAGGTAGGCGATCCGCTCGATCCTGCCACTGATATGGGTGCACTTGTATCGGCCAGCCATTTGGCGACGGTTGACGAGTACGTGCAGATCGGTTTGGCAGAGGGGGCGAAGCTGGCTGCTGGCGGCAAGCGTGTGGCCGGCATGGACAAAGGCAACTTTTATGAGCCGACCGTCTTTTACGAAGTGGATAACAGCATGCGCATCGCACAGGAAGAGATTTTCGGGCCGGTGCTGGTCGTCATTCCGTTTAAAACGGAGGAAGACGCGATCCGCATCGCTAACGATTCGATTTACGGGCTGGCTGGCGTCGTCTGGACGAATGATCTGCGCCGCGCACATCGCGTAGCTGCACAGGTGGATGCGGGGCTGCTCTGGATCAATTGCTGGTACGTGCGTGATTTGCGTACGCCGTTCGGCGGGTCCAAAGCGAGCGGAATCGGGCGCGAAGGCGGCCGCCACAGCTTTGAATTTTATACGGAAGCAAAGACCATCACGATGAAATGCTGACCCGCTGCAGGGGATGGTGGCCGCCGGTCATCATCCTCTTGTTTACGGGCAAAAGCAGTTTTGTGAAGAATAAGCGTTGCTTGCAACGCAAGAAAGGGTGGGCGTGAAAATATGCAGTCTATCGTAGAACAAATGGCGAGCGAGTTGCTCGAAGCGGAGCAGATGCGTGTAGCTGTACTGCCGATCACACAGCGGCATTCCGATCTCACGGTGCAGGATGCGTATGAGATCCAGCTTACGATTATGCGGCACAAGCTGGCTTCCGGCCGCCGCGTCATCGGCAAAAAAGTGGGGCTGACCAGCGTGGCGATGCAGCAAATGCTCGGTGTGAACGAACCCGATTACGGCCATTTGCTGGATGATATGAGCATCGCAGATGGGGCGACGATTTCGGCTGCGCAGTTTCTGGCGCCTAAAGTGGAGGCAGAGATCGGCTTTTTGCTAGGAGCGGATTTGGTCGGGCCGAACATCACGTACGTAGATGTGCTGATGGCGACGGAGAAGATCGTGCCTACGCTTGAAATCATCGACAGCCGAATCGTGGACTGGAAAATCAAGCTGATCGATACGGTGGCGGATAATGGCTCCTCTGCAAGGGTAGTCGTCGGCAGCCAGCAAAGCGACCTCAGCAATGTCGATTTACGTACCACCGGCATGGTCATGTATAAAAACGGCGAGCTTGCAGGAAACGGAGCGAGCGCAGCGGCTTGGGGACATCCGGCGCATGCGATCGCCTGGCTTGCGAACAAGCTGCATGAATTCGGCATTACGCTCAAGGCAGGGGAACTGGTTTTGCCAGGCGCGTTGTCCGCGGCGATTCCGGTGTGTGCAGGCGACACGGTAGAAGCTCATTTTGGCGCGTTGGGCTCGGTGAGCATCACGTTTGACTAGGGAGGGGAATGGCTGTGAGCAAAATCAAAGCGGCTATCATCGGTTCGGGCAACATCGGCACGGACTTGATGTATAAATTAGAACGCTGTGCGCATATCGAGCTGGCGGCGATGATCGGCATCGATCCGGATTCGGACGGTTTGCGGCGCGCGCATGATCGCGGATATCCGATCTACGCGAACGGAATCCAAGCCATTGTGGATCAACCAGGGCTTGCGGACATCGTATTTGATGCAACGTCCGCTAAAGCTCATGTACGCCATGCCAAAGCGCTGCGCGAACTCGGGAAAATCGCCATCGACCTGACTCCGGCTGCGCGAGGGCCGTTCGTCTGTCCGGTCGTCAATCTGGCGGAAAAGCTGGAAAGCGACAATGTTAATCTGATCACGTGCGGCGGTCAAGCGACGATTCCGATCGTACACGCGATCAACCGTGTGGCGGACGTGTCGTACGCGGAGATCGTGGCGACGATCGCAAGCAAAAGCGCGGGTCCGGGAACGCGGGCTAACATCGACGAGTTCACCTTCACAACCCGGCGCGGGTTGGAAGAAGTTGGCGGTGCAGATGTGGGCAAGGCAATTATCATTATGAATCCGGCGGAACCGCCGATTTTGATGCGTGATACCGTCTATTGTGATGTCAAAGAGATGGATGAGCAGGCGATTTGCCGGTCCATCCAGGAGATTGTGGCGAGCGTACAGCAATATGTGCCCGGCTATCGCTTAAAGCAAGAGCCGTTGTTTGACGGCAATCGCGTCACGGTTTTCCTTGAAGTGGAGGGAGCGGGCGATTATTTCCCGCCATACGCAGGGAACCTCGATATCATGACGGCCGCTGCGGCACAGGTTGGGGAAACGGTGGCACAGCATTTGCTGGCAGCAGGAGCCAACTAGAGAAATAGGAAAGGAGGATCATGAAGGATGCAGAGAAAGAGCGAGAAACCGATCAAAATTACGGAAGTGTGCCTCCGTGACGGCAGCCACGTCGTTGCCCACCAGTTTACGGAAGAACAGGTGCGCGATGTGGCGCAAGCGTTGGATGCAGCAGGTATGCACTATATCGAAGTAAGCCACGGGGATGGTTTGGGCGGCTCCACGATCCAGTACGGCAGATCGCGGGTTAACGAGATGAAGCTGATCGAGACGGCGGTTTCGGTGTGCAAGCAGGCGACCGTAGCAGTCCTGCTGATCCCCGGCATCGGTACGGTCAATGAGCTGAAGCAGGCGCAGGAATTAGGGGCCGGCCTCGTCCGCGTCGCTACTCATGTGACGGAAGCGGACGTTTCCGCTCAGCACATTCATCTTGCACGAGAGCTGGGAATGGAAGCGTTGGGCTTTTTGATGATGGCGCACTCGGCTCCGGTCGACAAGCTGGTAGAGCAAGCCAAGCTGATGGAGAGCTATGGCGCACAAGCGGTCTATGTGACCGATTCGGCAGGGGCGCTCCTGCCTCATGAGGTGCGGGAGCGGATCGCCGCACTGCGTCAGTCGCTTGACATTGAGATCGGCTTCCATGCCCACAACAACCTTTCGCTCGCAATGGCGAATACGCTTGCGGCGATCGAGGAAGGGGCAACTCGGATCGATGGCAGCATGCGCTGCCTGGGAGCAGGAGCGGGCAATACGCAGACAGAAGTGCTGGTGGCGGTTCTGGAACGCTTGGGCATCGATGTGGGAATCGACCTGTATCAGATGATGGATGTCGCGGAAGAGATCGTCGGGCCGATTTTGCCTGGATCGCAAGAAATCAAAAAAGGCAGCCTCGTGATGGGCTACGCGGGGGTATACTCCAGCTTCCTGCTTCATGCCGAGCGGGCGGGCAAGCGGTTTGGCATCGATCCGCGCGATATTTTGATCGAATTGGGCCGACGCAAAGCGGTGGGCGGCCAGGAAGACATGATCATCGATGTGGCGGCCGAGTTGGCCAAACGGCAAGGAAAGGGGGCGTAGTCGATGGCACTAAACGCAGAAGCGCAAAAAGAAATCGTCGCCTACTTGTTGGCAGCGGAAAAGGAACGGCGTGAGGTCGTAAAAGTAACCGAGAACTATCCGGCGATGTCCATCGAGGATGCATATGCGATCCAAGAGCAGCTCATCGCCCAAAAAGAGGCGGAGGGTGAACGTCGCATCGGTTTGAAGCTGGGGCTGACCAGCAAAGCCAAGCAGCAGATGATGGGCGTTCATGAAGCAATCTATGGCTATCTCACGAGCGGAATGCTCGGCTTGGAATGGGAGCCAGTCGATTACCAACGCTTTATCCACCCAAAGGCAGAACCGGAAATCGCTTTTTTCCTGGGCGCAGATTTGCAAGGGACGAATGTGACTGCAGACGATGTGTTGCGCGCCACGCGCTATGTCGCCCCAGCAATTGAGATCATCGACAGCCGCTATTTGAATTTCAAGTTTACGTTAGCGGACGTCGTAGCCGATAACTGCTCCTCTGCCTGCTTCACGCTCGGCAGCAAGCTGGTCGCACCGGATCAGCTCGATTTGGCCAAAGTCGGCATGGTGTTCACCAAAAATGGCGTCGTGCAGGCGACCGGTGCAGGTGCCGCTGTGCTGGGGCACCCAGCGGAAGCCGTTGCATGGGCGGTCAACAAGCTGGGGGAGCAGGGAAAAGGGTTGAAAAAAGGCGATCTCATCTTATCCGGCGCGTTGTCCGAAGCGTTCGCGTTCGAACCGGGTGATACGATCCACGCGCAATTCGATGGATTGGGCAGCGTTTCGCTTGCCTGCCGGTAACTGATGCCGATTATCAATATCCAGCTAATCGAAGGACGGGACGCGGAGCAGATTGAAAGTCTGATCGCCGAGGTGACGGAAACGGTAGTCAGGAATCTCCAGGTTCGACCGGAACAGGTGCGCGTACTCGTGACCGAGATTCCGGCGACCCACTGGGGTGTGGGTGGTAAATCAAAACGATCGCTTGAAAAGGAGAGTTGACTGACAGGTTCTGTCAGTCAATTTTTGTTACGATAAAGAAAAGCAGATCGTTTTGGGAGACCAATTCGCCAAACAGGAGGGAGAAATCATGAAAGCACGCTACCATCCCATCGCGGAGCCGTTGCACCTGGCAAACGGCCTTCAATTGAAAAATCGCATCGTAATGGCACCGATGACCCATTCAGCCTCACACCCCGACGGTTCCGTTTCCGATGCGGAAATCAAGTATTACGCTCGCCGCGCGAAAGGGGCTGGCATGATTGTCACAGCTGGTGCGACTGTCACCTTGAAAGGCGGGTTTCCCGGGCAATTCGCTGCAGATCGTGATGAGCTGCTACCCGGCTTGAAGCGGCTTGCCCGCACACTTAAGGCAGACGGCGCGAAAGCAGTGCTGCAGCTTGTCCATGCTGGTCGCAAGTTGCCACCATCATGCAGCGAGGTCATCAGTGCCAGCGCGGTGGCCGATGAAAAGCAGGGAGCGAGCGTTCCGCGAGAAGCGACAGAAGCAGAGATTGTTGCTATTATCGAGGCATTTGGCAATGCTGCCAGAAGGGCCATCCTGGCAGGCTTTGACGGAGTAGAGCTGCACGGGGCCAACGGATTTTTGCTGCAGCAGTTTTTCTCTCCGCATGCCAATCGCCGGAACGACAGCTGGGGCGGCACGCTCGAGAAGCGCATGGCGTTTCCGCTGGCTGTCATTGAGACTGTCAAGCGGGTGGTGAAACAGTATGCTGAGCAGCCGTTTTTGATCGGCTACCGCCTTTCTCCCGAGGAACCGGAGACCCCGGGGATCACGATGGCAGATACGCTGCAATTTTGCGATGTGCTTGCGGCGAGTGGACTTGATTACTTGCATGTCTCGCTGAACGATTTTTGGTCGCTGCCGCGCCGTGGTGTTACCGATGAGCGGTCGCGAATCACGATCATCGAGAGGCGTATCGGACACCGGCTACCTGTCATTGGCGTAGGCGGGATCCATTCGGCAGAGGATGCGCTTTTAGCCCTGCAGTCGGGTGTTCCGTTGATCGCGCTCGGCCGAGAGTTGATCATGGAGCCGGATTGGCTTGAAAAAATCGCCGAAGGTCGCGAAGAGGAAATTCGCACAACGATCAAGCTGGGCGATCAGGAAGCATTGGCAATCCCCGATTCGCTATGGAAGAGCATCTGGGCAATGCCAGGCTGGTTTCCGCTTGAGGTCTGAAGAAACAACGAAACAATCGAGGGAGACGCCATCGATTGTTTCGTTGTTACGCATTTCTTTTTATTTGTTTTCTGCAACACTTGCTCGGCCCTGTGCTTAATCCGGCCAGTCGTCAATATGGCGTCCAGCGCAGCTGACGCGCATCGTCGAATCGGTTCTGTACCGCATCCCAGTTGACCACGTTCCACCACGCATCCACATAGCGCGGCCGGTTGTTTTGGTAGCTGAGATAGTAGGCATGCTCCCATACATCGAGCGGTAAAAGCGGCACCGCATCCCATTGGGACAAGTTCTGGTGCTTTTCCGCCTGCAAAATTTCTAGACGCTGTGCACGTGGCGACCAGACGAGGATGGCCCAGCCACCGCCTTCGACTTTTTCCGCTGCTTGGGAAAATTGCTGCCGGAATGGGGCGAACCCGCCGAAATCGCGTTCGAGCTGCTTGTTTAGGTCGCCTTCGGGCTGTTTGTTGCCCTCTGGTCTCATACTAGTCCAAAAGAGGGTGTGGAGGTTATGTCCAGCCCCGTTAAATGCTAGCTCCCGTTCCCAATGCTTGAGCAAATCGAAATCTCCGCTGCTGCGCGCTTTTTGCAAGGCTGTTTCAGCTTTGTTCAGTCCATCCACATAGCTTTGGTGATGCTTGCTATGATGCAAGCGCATGGTCTCAGCGTCGATAAACGGTTCCAGCGCATCGTACGCATAGGGCAGTGGAGGCAGCTTATGCCCCCCGATCGGCACAGGACGATGCACAACCGCTTCTGCCCTAGGCTGCTGATAGCTCGCCTGTTGCAGCTGTGCCTTTGGGCTTTGCTCAGCCCCGTTTCGCTGCTGCACGCGCTGCAGCACCTGCTGGAATTGGGTTTGCACCGATTCGGCTTTATCGGATAAGCGGCGCAGTTCTTCTTCGCTTGCATTTTTGGCGAGCGCAACGCTAGCTTGCTGCCCGATTTGCTGAAAGACGTTCTCGAATTTGCGCAGCTGCTGGGCCGATATGGGCATTAGTTCGGGTTTTTTCCGCAAATAGAGCAGCCATTGCCGTCCCCATTCGCTCCATCGTTGTAAATCTTTCGCAGTTTGTACCAACGCGTTCTTCCTCCTCAACCAACTTCCTCTCTGTGTGTACCATATGATATGTCAGGTGCCCATGACAGGTGATTGGATCAAGTCATTCTCGCAATTGGGGAAGGAAAATGGCCCCAGACGCGATGGTAAGTTACCGGCCTACTGGTGGGAGAGTACTAAGAATATATATTATAGAAGAAACGCATATCGACCGAACAAAAAGGAGCACCTCTTTCCGCATTTTTCATGCTCGGAAAGGGTGCTCTCGTTGGCCAGCAGCCGTTTTGTTTAGGCATTCGGAACGCTCGCGCTTTTGCTTCTGAGTATCAAGCAGCGAGGCGCTAGTGGAGATTCGATTTACTGCGTAATATCTTGTTTTTTCGCATCGCTGGAAGTTTGATAGGCTTGCGGGTTTGCCTTTTTCCAAATGAAGTAGGCGATGGTGATGAAAATAAGCCATGGGAAGCCGAGTGTCAGCGTATCTTTGAATTCCGGCTGGAACCAGGTAGACAAGACTACCGCTGCCAGCAAAAGTGCGCCGAATATCGTCAGATAAGGATAGCCGATCATGCGCACAGGAAGCTGTCGACCGCCCGCTTGCTCCCATTTCCGGCGGAAGTACAGATGGGTGACGAACACCATGAACCAGGCAAACATCGCGCCAAAGCTGGACAAGGAAATCATGACGATGAATGCATTGTCCGGATTAACGGTATTGATAATCGTGGCGATGGCGATCCCTACCGTCGACAACGCAAGCGCTTTCGATGGAACGCCTTTTTTGTTCACGCTGCCGAGTGCGGCAGGGGCAAAACCAGCGCGAGATAGGGAGAAGAGCATGCGAGTCGCAATGTATAGCTGGCTGTTCATCGCCGATAGAGCTGCGGTCAGAACGACGAAATTCATGATGCCGGCGCCGCCTGGGAAGTTAATCAGCTCAAACACTTTCACGAACGGGCTCTTGTCGCCGCCTGCTTGCTTCCACGGAATAATCATCAGCATGAGTGCCAGTGTGAGCAAATAGAAGAGCACGAGACGGACGACTGCTGATTTTAGTGCGATCGGCACGGCTTTTTCCGGTTCCTTGGCTTCGCCAGCGCTGACGGCGATCATTTCGATGCTCAAATAGCTGAACAAGGAGATAAAAATCGCGATCCACATGCCCCACGCGCCATTCGGGAAAAAACCGCCGTCATTCGTCAAGTTTTGCAAGCCCATGTCCGGGTGGGAATTGGTTCCGAAGACGATAGTAGCGCCAAGGATGATAAATGCGACGATTGCAATGACTTTCACCATCGAGAACCAGTATTCCACTTTGCCAAACAGATTGACGCTTGTAGCATTTACATAAATAAGTGCAGCGGAAAAGAGAACGACCCAAAGCAAACCGGGAACATCGGGAAACCAATATTTCATATAGACCGACATGGCTGACACTTCCGTCCCGACGGCGCAGACTAAGCTGAACCAGTAGGAGTAGCGGACGGTGAAGCCAGCCCATGGATTGATGTAGCGTTCCGCATGGGCGCCGAATGAGCCTGTTGTCGGATGGGCAACGGTCATTTCAGCGAGGCAGCCCATCAAAAGGAGGGCGATGATCGCCCCGATGGCATAGCTCACGATCACGCTTGGACCGGCAAAGCCGATGGCCATGCCGCTTCCAAGGAACAGACCGGTGCCGATCGCCCCGCCGATGGCGATCATCGAAAGCTGACGTGTGGTAAGTCCGCGCTGAAGTCCTTTTTCTCTCTCCATAATGTCCTGAAATTGATCTTGCTTCAAAGACATACTATTGACCCCCTTAGACAAAAGTATTGAGGTTTACGCTACGACTCCACGCTTGTTTTCATATTTTTCGTACGATTTCTCTTGCATGATACGCTTGAGGATTTGGACGCATTGCCACACCTCGCTATACGTATTGTAGAGAGCGACAGGCGCGAGACGAATAATGTTCGGCGCACGGAAATCGGGGATGAGGTGATGCTCCTCCTTCAAAGTCCGGCAGATGCGGATCGCTTCTTCATGCTCAAGCGAGACGTGACCACCCCTGCGGTGATCCTCTTGCGGATTGGCAATGGTAAAGCCCATGCCGTCCAGTTCATGCGCGATGAGATCCATCATGTAGCGGGTAAGGGCAAGCGATTTGCGACGCAGCTTTTCCATCGTGGCTTCTGTAAATATTTCTAGTGAGCCGATGAATGGCGCGAGACTCAGGACGTGTGGGGTGCCGAGCTGGAAAGCGCCCGCATTTTCGGCTGGTGTAAGCGCGTGCTCCATATCGAACTGTTTGTCTTTTCGCGAGCTGTACCAGCCGGTAAGTCCCGGCGTGCGACCGAAATGCTTGCGGTTCACATACAGACCACCAACGCCGCCTGGGCCGCTGTTCAAATACTTGTAATTGCACCAGTACGCGAAATCGACATCCCACTTGCTGAATTCGTGCGGCACTGCGCCGACCGAATGGCAGCCGTCAAAGCCGATAAGAATGCCGCGTGCATGGGCTTCCATAGTCAAACGCGCGATGTCGAGCAGCTGTCCGCTGCGGTACAGCACGGTAGGCAGCACGATCAACGCCACGTCATCGGTCATCGCTGCGATGATGTCCTCTTCCTCAATCAGGCGGCCATCCCTGCTTTTAATGCGAATGAGATGCTCTTCCGGATCGAGGTCGTGCAGGTTCAGCTGGCTTTGCAGGGCGTAAATGTCGGAAGGAAAATCCAGCTCGGTTGCGATGATTTTGTTGCGTGTCGGCGTTGGGGTAAAAAAGGTTGCTGCCAACACGTGGAGGTTGCTGGTCGTGGAACCGGTTACAATTACCTCGTCAGGACCGGCACCGACAATGGAAGCGCTCCTCTCTCCCAATAGCTCTGACAGATAAAACCAAGGATATTTCCCTTGAGTCCACCCGTCGATTCCCAACTCCTTCCACGAATCGATCAGTTCCATCAGCGTCCGTTCCGAACGCTTGGACATCAGCCCCAACGAGTTGCCGTCCAGATAGATGGTGCCGTGTTTGAGATAAAATTCATTGCGGAAATGAGCCAGTTCGTCGTTGGCGTCGAGCGCCTCCGCATAGGCAAGGGACGGGTCAAAAGATGTGTGAGACATAAGTTCCTCCTTTGCGTAAAAACGAGTGAGATGTAGTGTGCATTCGCAGCTTGATTCCTAGCGTACTTAAAATATGACATCATGTCAATAATTTAGAACGAAATATTTCGAAAATTTGACCTCTTTCCTTTTTGCATACAAGCGTGTATTCTAAGATGATGGAGGGGGAGGAGCAACGTGCAGAACTCAAAGCAGCTGGTAGACGGGCGGCACCTGCGGTCCATCCAAACGCGACTGAAGTTATTGGAAGCAGCGCGTACCATTTTTCTTGAAGAAGGCTTCAACAAAGCGACGATTTCCCAGATCATCAAGCTCGCCAAGACCGGATACGGCACGGCATACGTTCATTTCACAGGTAAGGATGACCTGTTGATCGTACTGATTGAAGACGTGATGGCCCAGTTTTTTGAGATTGCCCAAACGCCGTTTTTCCCGCGTTCGAAAGAAGAAGCGCGCGGTATCATCTATAACCAGGTGTTAACCTTCTTGAAGCTGGCGGAATCCAACCGCCAGATGATGCAAGTCTTTTCCGAAGCGATGGGCTTGTCTCCGGCGATCAAAACCAAGTGGGAAGAAATCCGCCAAAAATTTATCGAGGGGATCACCCGCGATATTCAATATTCACAGGAACAGGGCTTGGCCCGCACCGATTTGAAGGCAGAAGTGGTAGCTCCGGGTTGGTTTTATTCCAATGAAATGTACCAGTGGAGCATCGTTTCGAACGAGCATCCAGCCTCTTTGGAGGAGATTGCACAGACGCTCACGGCGATGTATACAGACGGACTTTATTTGTGAGTCCGCTCGTTTTTTCTTGACGGGAGGCGCCGTTTATCTTATTTTTTAGTTGATAGCATGCAAAAGAGTCTCAAGCAGCCGCATATGCGTAGCATACATGCAAAGGAGAGTCGGATCACGCATCCGCCTCCTTTTGTTTTGTTTCCACCCGATTCTTACGTGATACCTGCCCGTGTTACATAGAAGCAGGCGCCAGCATATTCTAAGTTGAGGCGCAAACGGCGATTTTACGCTGGTATAGGCAGCCTGATAGCAGGCAAGACGAATGCATACATGAAACAGGAAGTGGGCGTTTTCCTTAAACGGGCAGCCGATTTTTTCAACGAGAGGCGGGCGGCGCAAGCACGTTTCAAAGGAACACGCCGAGGCGTTTGTTCATCAAGAAAAGCACGGTACTTTTGCAGCATTCGTGGTCAAATCTAGGTCTTATGAAAAGCGAAACCCGTTTTTCATCAAAAAAGGAGCATCGAAGCATGAATAGACAGCAGGCGATCGGCATCATTGATTCAGGAGTGGGCGGTCTTACGGTAGCTCGTGAGATTTTTCAGCAGCTGCCTAATGAAAAGCTGGTGTACGTAGGCGACAATGCGAGATGTCCATACGGTTCCCGTTCCGCAGACGAAATCCGTGCCTTTACCTATCAGATGATCCGGTTTTTGGAACAGTTTTCTATCAAAGCGCTTGTGATCGCCTGCAATACGGCGGCAGCTGTCGTATTGGAAGAGCTGGTCGGACAAAGCGATCTGCCAATCATCGGCGTCATCGAGCCGGGCGCGCGGGCAGCGATTTCTGCCAGCCGCAGCGGCAGGATCGGCATCATTGGAACGGAAACAACGGTTCGCACGCAAGCGTATGTACGCGCGCTGCGACGCATCAATCCGGATTTGTATTTTGCAAGTCTGGCCTGCCCGGCGTTTGTTCCGCTGGTGGAAGGACAGCTATTGGAAACCGAGGAAGCGCACCAGATCGTCACGGAAAGTCTGGAACCGCTGAAGCGGGAAGGGATCGACACGTTGATCCTCGGTTGTACTCATTACCCACTTTTGGCGCCATTGATCCAGGATGCGATGGGAAATGACATCACGCTGATCAATTCGGGGGAGGAGACGGCACTTGGGTTATCCAATTTGCTGGCTATCCATGATCTACACGCCGCTTCGGGCAGCGTGGAGCCAACCCACCGTTTCTTTACGAGCGGTGATCCGCAAGTGTTCAAAGAAATCGGCGATCAGTGGTTGAATCGCAAGCTGTTTGTGGAGCGGTTTCTGCCGGAATAGACAACCGACATTTCGTCCTTTTTTACGGACAATCCACGCATAATCATCATGGAAGCTCGTATACATTGTAGTACAAAGTGTTGCGAGGAGGTTACACATGATGGGAAGCGGGCGTTTGATAAAAGTTACGGCAGTTGTCGGTGTAAGTGCGATGCTTCTTTCCGGATGCAGCCTGTTTGGTTCGTCAGAGGAAACCAGCAATCTGAATGCAACCCCGCAAGCGACAGCGGGGATTGATCCCAATGCTACGACGCCGACTGACGGCACGCAGCCACTGCAAGTGCCAACGACGGCGGACGGCACGACTGCTCAGGCGACGGTGCACCCAACCGTGTATCTGTTTGACCCGAACGGCTATGTCGTACCGGTCATGCTAACGCTGCCGAAAGCAGAAGGATCGGCCAAACAAGTCCTGACCTATATGATCAAAGGAGGCCCTGTCCAGCAGCTGCTGCCGCAAGGGTTCCAGGCGATTTTGCCGGAAGGGACGAAAGTGCTTGGTATGTCCATCAAGGAAGGGGTCGCCACGGTTGACTTTTCCAAGGAATTTACGAAATACGATGCCAAGGATGAGCAAAAAGTGGTCGATGCCATCACGCGGGCGCTGACGGAGTTTCCGAACATTAAAAATGTGACGATTTGGGTAAATGGCACACCATTGGCCGAAATGCCTGCAGATAAAACGCCGGTATCGCTGCTTCAGCGCGGAAACGGTATTAATCTGGAACTGTCGGAAGGCTCGATTCCTGGTCAAACGACACCGGTCACCGTCTACTTTCAATCGCAGCTGGATGAAAAGCACAGCTATTTTGTCCCTGTCACCCGTTTGATTCCGGAAACGGAGAATCGGGCAAAAGCGGTGGTTGAGGAATTCATCAAAGGGCCAAGTGAAGGTTCGCCGCTCTTCAATTCCTTGGTGAGCACGACCCGCGTTCTGGGCGTGGAGCAATCGAACGGTACTTTGGTCGTCAATTTGAGTGATGAAGCGCTCTCCTATGATAAAGGTAAGGAGCCAAGTCCGGAAGCGATGGAAGCGCTCGTGCTCTCGCTTACGGAAAGCACTGGCAGCCAGAAGGTGCAAATCAAGGTGGACGGCAAGCCATTGGCGCAGGCGGGAGACCTTGACCTGAGCAAACCGGTTGTCCGGCCGAAGGAAATCAATGCGACACTTTTCTAATTTTCGCAGCACACGCCACGCCAGATTTGCCTGGCGTGGATTTTCATGTAGAGGACAAAGGAATTTCAAAAGTTTTCCAGTGGTCGAGGCTGTCCAAGAGTAGCAGAATGTTTTGCTGCTCTGGTATAATGAGCGGAAGTTGGACCAGTTTTTGGAGCGAAATGAAAACAGGAGGAACATAGAATGAGAAATGATGGACGTGTGAGCGACCAATTGCGTCCGGTGACCATCACCCGCAATTACATAAAGCACGCAGAAGGGTCTTGCCTGATCGAGGTCGGCGATACCAAAGTGATTTGCACCGCCTCACTGGAAGAACGGGTTCCTCCCTTTATGCGGGGCGGCGGTAAAGGCTGGATCACCGCTGAATATTCGATGCTTCCACGCGCGACGGAAACGCGCAACGCCCGTGAATCGTCTAAAGGAAAGCTGGGCGGAAGAACGATGGAAATCCAACGTCTGATCGGACGGACGCTGCGGTCAGTCGTCGCACTGGAATCCATGGGCGAGCGCACGATTTGGATCGACTGCGACGTAATCCAGGCGGATGGCGGCACCCGCACAGCCTCGATCACCGGCGCTTTTGTCGCAATGGTCGATGCCATGTACAAACTGGTTCAAAGCGGAACGTGGAAAAAACTGCCGATCACCGACTATTTGGCGGCAACCTCGGTGGGCATCATCAATGGCGAAGCGTTGCTCGACCTCAATTATAAAGAAGATTCGACAGCGACCGTCGACATGAACGTGATCATGACAGGTGCGGGCAAATATGTCGAGCTGCAGGGGACGGGAGAGGAAGCACCGTTTACCCCGACTGAGCTGACTACACTGCTGGCGCTCGCGCAGACGGGAATCGTCGATTTGATCGAGGCGCAAAAACAGGCGTTGGGTGACTTAACGCAATACATACATACACTGCCTGCACAAGAAGTGAAAGAGGGAAGCCATGCCTAGTCAAGCAAATGAAAAGAAGGTTGTGCTGGCGACTCGCAACCAAGGAAAAGTAAAAGAGTTCAACAAAATGTTCGCCGAGCTGGGCTACACCGCCGTCAGCTTGGCGGATTTTCCCGACGCGCCCGACGTGGTGGAGGACGGGGACACGTTTGAAGCCAATGCGGTGAAAAAAGCGGTGGAAACCGCGTCCTTTCTCGGCTGTGCCGTTCTTGCCGACGATTCCGGACTGGAAGTGGATGCGCTGAACGGAGCGCCTGGCGTCTATTCCGCCCGCTACGCCGGGGAGCACGGGAATGACGAGGCGAACTGGCGCAAGCTGTTGGCGGAACTGGAAGGCGTGCCGGATGAAAAGCGCACCGCTCGTTTCCGCTGCACGCTGGCTTATGTCGCGCCGGGTGAAGCACCCGTGATCGCGACTGGCACATGCGAAGGAATGATCGCCCATGAGCCGAAGGGGACGAACGGCTTCGGCTACGATCCGGTTTTTTACTTGCCGGAACGCGGATGTATGATGGCAGAAATCGATCCGGCGACCAAAAACCAGATTAGTCACCGAGCGGCGGCAATGCACAAGCTCATGCAAATTTTCCGGGGAGAGTGAACGGGCGATGAGCATTCTCATCCTCAGCGATTCACACGGAGCGACAGCTGAAGTAAAAGCGGTAGTGGACCGTCATCAGGCGGACCACGTGTTTCATTGCGGCGATTATTGCACCGACCAAAAAAAGGCGCCATTTTCTGCCATGCGGCTCGTTCGCGGCAATTGCGACGTAGATAGCAAAGTGCCGCTTGAGCTGGGCAGCGTCTGGAAAAACCTGCGTATCTATCAAACGCACGGGCATCTTTTCGGCGTCAAAAGCTCGCTTTTGAAGCTCCATTACCGGGCCGAGGAAACCGGGGCGAATCTCGTTATTTTCGGGCATTCGCACGTGCCGGTGTGCACGGTTGAACGGGATATTTTGTTCATCAATCCCGGTAGCATGCTGCAGCCACGCCACTTTCCAGTGCCAACCTATGCACTGGTAGAGGAAGAAGAGGCTGGAGCTGATTTCGTCACAGTCAAAGTCACCTATTTCGACATCAAGGGGAACACGGTGAACGAGCGTGGCGGCACGTTTCGACTGCGCAGGCAAGCGCCTTGAAATATCTTTCGTATGTGATATACTAAAATGGTTATAATGGCATGTAATGTACGTCGATATACGGTGTACTTGTGCAAGGTCCTTTGGAAACATTCTAGGAGGGGAAGTTTAAAGTGGCAACAAAATGGGAAAAGTTAGAGAATAATCAAGGTGTATTAACGGTTGAAGTTGAAGCCGAAAAAGTAAATGATGCATTGGATCAAGCTTTCAAAAAAGTAGTACAAAAAGTCAACGTACCTGGCTTCCGTAAAGGAAAAATGCCGCGCAAAATGTTCGAAGCGCGTTTTGGCGTTGAATCCTTGTATCAAGAAGCTTTGGACATTTTGCTTCCAACTGCATATGGACAAGCTGTTCGCGAAACCGGTATCGAGCCTGTAGACCGTCCAGAAGTTGACGTGGAAAAAATGGGCAAAGACGAGACGCTTGTTTTCAAAGCGACTGTTACAGTCAAACCAGAAGTGAAACTGGGTGACTACAAAAACTTGACAATCGAAGCGAAAGATTTCGGCGTAACTGACGAATCTGTTGACGCTGAACTGAAACGCATGCAAGAGCGCCACGCTGAACTGGTTGTTGTCGAAGAAGGCAAAGCCGAAAACGGCGATATCGTAAGCATCGATTTCGAAGGCTTCCAAGATGGCGTTGCTTTCGAAGGTGGCAAAGCGGAAGACTATTCCTTGGAACTGGGCTCCGGCACATTCATCGCTGGCTTTGAAGAGCAATTGGTCGGCCTGGCGATCGGTGAAGAGAAGGAAGTTACCGTAACGTTCCCTGAAGAATACCATTCTCCTAACCTCGCTGGCAAAGAAGCGAAATTCAATGTGAAATTGAACAGCTTCAAACGCAAAAACCTGCCAGTTCTCGACGACGAGTTCGCAAAAGATGTGAGCGAATTCGACACGCTTGACGAGCTGAAAGCTGATACGAAGAAAAAGCTCGAAGAAAAAGCGGAAAAAGAGAAAGAAAATTACGAGCGCGAGCAATTGGTGCTGAAAGCTAGCGAAAACGCAGAAATCGAAATCCCATCCGTAATGATCGAGCAAGAGCTGGATCAAATGGTGAAGGAATTCGCGCAACGCCTGCAATACCAAGGTATGAACATCGAACTGTACTACCAATTCTCCGGCATGGATGAAAGCCAGCTGCGCGACCAAATGCGCGCTGACGCAACCACTCGTGTGCGCACTGCACTGACGCTCGAAGCGATCGCAAAAGCGGAAGAGATCAAGGTTGAAGAAGCTGACATCACCGCTGAACTGGAAAAATTGGCTGGCCTGTACGGTCGTCCTGCAGACGAGCTGCAAAAACTGTTTGCAGCACAAGATGGCATGGCTGGACTGTACCAAGACATCCAAACTCGCAAAACAGTCGATTTCCTGGTTGCACAAAGCAAAGTAACCGCATAATTTAGTACAGGAGTACAAGGCACGAACAAGCGTATTCGTGCCTTGTTTTCTAACTCCAAAATGTTGTATCTTAGTATTCTACATATCAACGCAAAAAGGAGGGCGGATAGTATGCTAATCCCTATGGTCATTGAACAAACCAACCGTGGAGAACGCGCGTATGATATTTACTCGCGCTTATTGAAAGACAGAATCATTTTTTTAGGTACTGAGATTGACGACGACATAGCCAACCTGGTCGTGGCGCAGCTGTTGTTTTTGGCGGCCGAAGACCCTGAGAAAGACATTAGCTTGTACATAAACTCTCCAGGTGGGTCAGTCACCGCAGGTATGGCCATTTTTGACACGATGCAGTACATAAAGCCTGACGTTTCCACCATCTGCATCGGTATGGCTGCCAGTATGGGGGCGGTTTTACTTACCGCCGGAGCCAAAGGTAAACGCTACTGTCTGCCCAACAGTGAAGTCATGATTCACCAACCTTTGGGCGGCGTGCGAGGTCAGGCCGAAGATATCCGTATTCATGCCGACTGGATCTTGAAAACCAAGCGGCAGCTCAATGAGATTCTTGCCGAACGTTCGGGTCAACCGCTTGAGCGTGTCGAGCAGGACACCGACCGCGATAATTTCATGAGCGCGGAAGAAGCGTTGGCTTACGGATTGATCGACAAGGTAATTAAGTGATCGAATACGCAAGGAATCGACTGACGAGAGGTGAAAGCAATGTTCAAATTTAACGATGACAAAGGTCAGCTGAAATGCTCTTTTTGCGGCAAATCACAGGAGCAGGTACGCAAGCTGGTAGCCGGACCTGGCGTTTATATTTGTGATGAGTGCATCGAGCTCTGCAATGAGATCGTCCAAGAAGAACTGGGCAGCGACGAAGAAATCGATATGAAGGAAATCCCGAAACCGATGGAGATTCGCAAAATCCTTGATGACTATGTCATCGGTCAGGATTTGGCAAAAAAATCCTTGTCGGTTGCGGTTTATAACCATTACAAACGGATCAATACCGGTGCCAAGATCGAAGATGTGGAATTGCAAAAATCCAACATCGTGCTGATCGGTCCTACCGGTAGCGGGAAAACGCTGCTGGCTCAAACGCTGGCGCGCATTTTGAACGTACCGTTTGCCATCGCGGACGCTACCTCGCTTACTGAGGCTGGCTACGTAGGGGAAGACGTGGAAAACATCTTGCTCAAACTGATCCAGGCTGCTGATTACGACGTAGAAAAAGCCGAGAAGGGCATCATCTACATCGACGAGATCGACAAGGTTGCCCGCAAGTCGGAGAACCCGTCCATCACGCGTGATGTTTCTGGCGAAGGCGTACAGCAAGCACTGTTGAAAATTTTGGAAGGAACGGTTGCGAGTGTTCCGCCACAAGGTGGACGCAAACATCCGCACCAAGAGTTCATCCAAATCGATACGTCCAACATTCTGTTCATTTGCGGCGGAGCGTTTGACGGCATCGAGCAAATCATCAAGCGCCGTATCGGTAAAAAGGTAATTGGCTTCGGTGCAGACCTGGCTGCCGACGGTGTAAAAGGCGATTTGAAAGCAGGGGAATACTTGAAGCACGTGCTTCCAGAAGACCTGCTCAAATTCGGCTTGATTCCAGAGTTCGTCGGCCGTCTGCCGGTGATGTCCACTCTGGAGCCGCTTGATGAAGAGACCTTGATCCGCATTTTGACCGAGCCAAAAAATGCGCTGATCAAACAGTATCAAAAGCTGCTGCTGCTTGATGGTGTTGAGCTTGAATTCGAAAATGAGGCGCTGCATCAGATTTCGAAGGAAGCAATCAAGCGCAACACAGGTGCGCGCGGCTTGCGTGCGATCATTGAACAAATCATGCTCGATATGATGTATGAGCTGCCATCCCGTGAGGATGTAGGCAAATGCGTTATTACCGAAGCAGTTGTCAAAGACAAAGTGAAGCCGATGCTTACCAATAAAGAAGGCCGCGCCGTACACGGCGAAATTGCCTAACATGTCGATCGACCACCCCAAACATGGGGTGGTTTTTCGTTTACTCTCTCGCAGCATAGGCAATACTACTTTATATAGTTGAGAGGATGCGTAAGCTGGGAGGGAAAGGCTCATGGATTATACAACGTTGATTATTGCATGTATCGAAGTTGTCGTAGGGATCATTATCGGAACCTATTTTTGGAATCTGTTGCGTGCGCAGCGTACGACGAAGCAATCGACGGATAAAGAAACGCGCAAGGACATGGATCAGCTGCGCAAATTGCGCATGATCGCCCTGACAGAACCGTTGTCGGAAAAAACACGGCCAAGCGAGCTCGCGGAGATCGTCGGTCAGGAAGACGGGCTAAAGGCGCTGCGTGCAGCGCTATGCGGACCGAATCCGCAGCACGTCATCATTTATGGACCGCCGGGCGTCGGAAAAACAGCAGCCGCGCGCGTCGTACTAGAAGCGGCGAAGAAAAATGCGCTTTCGCCGTTTAAGAGCGACGCCAAGTTCGTGGAGGTAGATGCGACGATTGCTCGTTTTGATGAACGAGGTATCGCGGATCCACTCATTGGTTCCGTGCATGATCCGATTTACCAAGGTGCGGGCGCGATGGGGCAAGCGGGCATCCCGCAGCCGAAGCCGGGCGCCGTTACCAAAGCGCACGGGGGCATCCTGTTCCTCGATGAAATCGGCGAATTGCACCCGGTGCAAATGAACAAGCTCTTAAAAGTGCTGGAAGACCGCAAAGTGATGCTCGAGAGTGCTTATTACAGTGAGGAAAATACCCAGATCCCGGCACATATACATGATGTATTCCGCTATGGACTGCCGGCGGATTTCCGACTGGTCGGCGCGACGACGCGTTCGCCGGAAGAATTGCCTCCAGCACTGCGCTCCCGCTGCTTGGAGATTTTCTTCCGTCCGCTGATGCCGGCAGAGGTCGGCAGCATCATCCGTACGGCTTCGCAAAAGCTGGATATGATTTTGACGGAAGAGGCAGTGGCGGTCGTCGAGCGCTATGCAACCAACGGCCGGGAAGCCATCAACACACTGCAGATTGCCGCAGGGATCGCCATGACGGAAGAGCGGAAATCGATCGAGCCAGCCGACGTGGAATGGGTTGTCCACAGTAGCCAGAAGTCGCCACGCCACGAAAAGAAAGTGCACCAGACACCGCAAATCGGGTTGATCAACGGATTGGCGGTTTACGGCCCGAACATGGGAAGCGTCATGGAGCTGGAGGTCACAGCTACGCTCGCGACGATCCCGGGTAACGGACGCGTGACAATGACGGGTATGGTGGAAGAAGAGGAGCTGGGCAACCGCAATCGGACCATCCGCCGCAAATCGACGGCGAAAGGCTCGATTGAAAACGTGTTGACCGTCTTGCATCGATTAGGAGTGGCTCCTTACGATTATGATTTGCACATCAACTTTCCAGGCGGTATTCCGGTAGACGGACCATCAGCAGGGCTTACGATCGCGATCGCCATCTTCTCGGCGATTCAAAAGAAGCGAATCGACAACCTGCTGGCAGTCAGTGGTGAAATCAGCATCCACGGCAAAGTGAAGCCGGTAGGCGGCATTGTCGCCAAGGTTGAGGCAGCACGACAGGCAGGTGCGACCCGCGTCTTGATTCCGGAGGAAAACTGGCAATCGATCTTCACGGAGATGGAAGGCATTCAAGTGATTCCCGTCAGTATGGTGCAGGAAGGACTGAAGCTGGCGCTCCTAGATGAAGAGGTCGAGCTGGAGACGCCAGCGAGCGAGCGGGCGCCGCTGACGCTGCCGGTTCAGACGGATGAGCTGGGGACGACCTTGCCGATTTAAACAAAAAGGAAAGAAAGTGCGTTTCCGGCTTGGGCAAATTAGACATTGTTCCCGCTTTGCGCTAAAATGATACGAAAACGCCTCATTTACTACAGAAAAAAGAAAACGACGGTGATTTCATAAAGGTCATGGAGGTGCTTACTTATGAGTGAACGTACCGGCACACGGGACATTCCGCTTTTGCCTTTGCGCGGGCTGCTCGTGTATCCAAGCATGGTACTTCACTTGGATGTGGGTAGGGAGAAATCTATTAAGGCCCTTGAACGAGCCATGGTGGATGACAACAAAATTCTCTTAGCCACCCAGGAGGAAGTTCAGATTGAAGAGCCGGATGCCGAGCAAATTTACAGCATCGGTACCGTTGCTCGCGTCAAGCAGATGCTGAAGCTCCCAAATGGTACGATTCGCGTCCTGGTTGAGGGATTGCAACGGGCCAAAATTGAGGAGTTTAAGAGCAAGGACGAGTATTTTATCGTCAGCATCAGCTATTTGGAAGAAGAAGTAACGGACGAAAACGAACTGGAAGCGCTAATGCGGGCCGTTCTTGCCCATTTTGAGCAATATATCAAGCTTTCCAAAAAGGTTTCACCGGAGACCCTGACATCGGTTACTGACATTGAGGAACCGGGGCGCCTGGCAGACGTAATCGCTTCGCACTTGCCGATCAAAATAGATGACAAGCAGGAGATTTTGGAGACGACCAACATTAAGGAACGTCTTGAGCTGTTGCTTGGAATCTTGAACAATGAACGCGAAGTGCTCGAGCTGGAACGCAAGATCAACCAGCGCGTGAAAAAGCAGATGGAAAAAACGCAGAAAGAGTACTACCTGCGCGAGCAAATGAAGGCAATCCAAAAAGAGCTTGGCGATAAGGAAGGCCGCGCTGGCGAGGTGGAAGAGCTGCGTTCCCAATTGGATAAGTCGGATGTGCCTGAGAACATCCGCACCAAAATCGAGAAAGAGCTCGAGCGATTGGAAAAAATGCCGTCCACCTCTGCTGAGGGCAGTGTCATTCGTACATATATCGATACGCTTCTTGCTCTTCCATGGACCAAGAAGACAACGGATAATCTGGACATCAAGCATGCGGAAGATGTGCTGAATGAAGACCACTACGGCTTGGAAAAGCCGAAAGAGCGCGTGCTGGAATACTTGGCCGTGCAAAAGCTGGTCAACAAAATGCGCGGCCCGATTTTGTGCTTGGTTGGACCGCCGGGTGTGGGGAAAACCTCACTGGCACGTTCCATCGCCAGAGCGCTAGAGCGCGAATTCGTGCGCATCTCGCTGGGAGGCGTGCGGGATGAAGCCGAAATTCGCGGTCACCGCCGTACGTATGTTGGTGCCATGCCGGGCCGGATCATTCAAGGAATGAAGCAGGCGGGCACGATCAATCCGGTCTTTTTGCTGGATGAAATCGACAAGCTGGCATCCGATTTCCGCGGCGATCCGTCATCGGCGCTTTTGGAAGTGCTGGACCCGAACCAAAATGACAAGTTCAGCGACCACTATGTGGAAGAGACGTACGATTTGACCAACGTGATGTTCATAACGACAGCCAACTCACTGCACACCATACCGCGTCCGTTGCTTGACCGGATGGAGACGATTCGCATTTCCGGCTACACGGAACTGGAGAAGCTGAACATCCTGAAGGGCTATTTGCTACCGAAGCAGATGGAAGACCATGGATTGGGCAAAGATAAGCTGTCGATGAACGAAGAGGCGCAAATGAAGGTTATCCGCCAATATACGCGGGAATCGGGCGTGCGCAACCTGAATCGCGAGGTGGCCAACATTTGTCGCAAAGCCGCGAAATTAATCGTGAGCGGTGACAAGAAAAAAGTCGTGGTCACGCCGAAAACGGTAGAGGCACTCTTGGGCAAACCGCGTTACCGTTACGGACTGGCGGAGAAGGAAGATCAGATCGGATCGGTGACTGGTCTGGCTTGGACCGAAACGGGCGGCGACACGCTGAACGTGGAAGTCAGCATCCTTCCTGGCAAAGGAAAGCTTACGCTGACCGGCCAGCTGGGCGATGTCATGAAGGAATCGGCACAAGCGGCATTCAGCTACATTCGCTCGCGCGCCGAAGAGCTCGATATCGATCCGGATTTTTATGAGAAAAACGACATCCACATCCATGTGCCGGAGGGAGCCATTCCAAAGGATGGACCATCCGCAGGGATTACGATGGCGACCGCGTTGGTTTCCGCTCTGACAGGTAAGCCGGTGCGTAAAGAAGTGGGCATGACCGGAGAAATTACGCTACGCGGGCGCGTGCTGCCGATCGGTGGCTTGAAGGAAAAATCGCTTTCTGCGCACCGTGCCGGATTGACCACTGTGATTTTACCGAAAGACAATGAAAAGGATATTGAGGACATCCCGGAAAGCGTGCGCAAAGAAATGAAGTTCTTGCCAGTTGCGCATTTGGACGAGGTTTTGAAACACGCTCTTTCGAGATGAATGGGGATACGAAATGAAAATTACATCAGCTGAATTTATTACAAGTGCTGTTGCAGCCAACCAATATCCCACAGACGGCCTACCGGAGATTGCTCTGGTAGGTCGCTCCAATGTGGGCAAATCTTCGCTCTTGAACAAAATGATGAACCGCAAAGCATTGGCGCGGACGAGCTCTAAGCCGGGAAAAACTCAAACGTTGAACTATTTTTTGGTCAATAAAAGCATTTATTTGGTTGACTTTCCTGGTTACGGCTATGCTAAGGTAGCCAAATCGATCAAAGAAACTTGGGGCAAAATGATCCAGACTTATTTGGCAAAGCGAGAAGAGCTGCGCTTCATGGTGCAGCTCGTGGACATTCGCCACGCGCCGAGCAAGGATGACGTGGCGATGTACGCCTGGTCCAAGGAAATCGGTATTCCGGTTGTGGTCGTGGCAACGAAAGCGGACAAAATCGCCCGCGGCCGTTGGCAGCAGCATACCAAAATCATCCGTGAGACCATGAACGTTCGTGGTGGTGACCCGATTCTCGTATTCTCGTCGGAGACGGGACAGGGGCGAGATGAGCTGTGGCAAGAGATCATCAACCGAATCAAGGAGCAGGACGCTATGGTAGCGGCCGCAGCCAAGGAAGCGAAAGAAGAAAAGAAGAAAGCGGAAAGCGTCGAGTAGGGCCGATTGAACAAAGGAGAGGAGCAGATGAGCCAAGCGGATTTCTTTGCGATCAGAGGCGTCATTGAGGGATTTTACGGCAAACCGTGGACGCATGAGGAACGGGTCGATATGCTCGCCTTTCTTGGCCGTCATCGGTTCAACGCCTATTTTTACGCCCCCAAGGATGATTTGTATTTGCGAGAGGATTGGCAAAAGCCACATACGGAGGCTTCTCTTGCCAAGATATCCGCGCTGATCGCCCATGCGAGGCAGGCAGGGCTCGCCTTTTATTATTGCTTAAGCCCGGGCTTGTCGATGCAGTATGCGAGCAACGCGCACTTTGACAAGCTCCTCGGCAAATATCATCAGCTGTTTTCCATCGGAGTACGGCGGTTCGCCCTCCTGTTTGATGATATTCCCGCCGTCCTGATGCATGCGGAAGACAAGCAAACGTTCAGCTCTTTGGCCCAGGCCCATGCTGCTGTGACGAATAAGCTCCAAACCGAGCTCGCTTCCTGGTCGGAAGAAAACCAGCTTATTGTCTGCCCTACGCTGTATCATGGCACGGGAGATGAGCGGTATGTCCGCGAGCTTGGTGAGCTTGTGCCAGCACAGCTCCCGCTCTTTTGGACAGGAAGGTTCGTCTGTTCGCCGATGCTGACAGAAGCGGACGCACGACATTTCCTCGAGTCAACGGGACATTTGCCGTTTTATTGGGACAATTACCCAGTGAATGATTTGGCAATGGCGCATGAGATGCACATTGGCCCGATCCGTCATCGCGATCCTAGTTTGCATCGCTATGCGGCAGGCTATATGGCCAATGCGATGGAGTATGCGGAAGCGTCCAAAATCGCGCTCGCTACCATCGGAGAGTATTTGGAGGATCCGTATGGCTATGATCCGGAATCCGCCTGGCGCAGAGCAATTCAAGAACGGGTGGGCGACGAGGGTGCTGAGCGCTTTCTCGCGTTCGCTGACAATGTGCAAAGCTCGTGCTTGACCGACGTGGAGTCGCCGCGATTGCTCGAAACGTTTCAGCAATTCCGTTTCAATTTTTTATACGGTGCAAATCCCGGGCAGGCAGTTGGGGAGCTGACCCGGTTATTTACCGAGATGGAAGAGTCGGCCGACTGGTTGCTCACGCAGTTAAAGAATGACAAGCTGAAGCAAGAGGTTCGACCGTGGCTGGTGAAATACTGGCACTGGGCAAGGGCCGGTAAGCTAACCGCCCAGCTGATCGCAGCTGGGATGGAAAATAAGATGCTGCAGGCGGCGTCGCTTTATTTGCAGCTTCATCGCTGGCTGAAACGGACCGAGCGCCTGCCGCATCGCGTCTGCGGCAGTGTCATGAATCTGCTGATCGATGCGGTTTTACAGGAAGTCGCGAAGCGAAGATAGAAGTGCGTGGTGCAAAGGAAAAGGGACCGCCTTCCAGTCTGTGACTGGGAAGCAGTCCCTTTTTTCAGCCAACGTTATTTTTCGGCAGTGGGCATGGATTTTTTGCGCGCAAACAAAAATTGAAACCATGTTTTGAACGGAAGCTCGGTGATAAGCATGCCGGACAGGATGAGAATGCAGCCGAACATTTGGCGGGCTGTCAAAACCTCATCGATAAACACAAAGGAGGTAATCGCCGCAAAAACAGGCTCGAGGGCGAAAATCAGAGCCATGCGCGTCGGCGTCGTCAGCTTCTGGAACGCGGTTTGCGCCAAGAAAGCGATTGCGGTAGCGGGAATCGCGGTGATCAACAGCCCCCAGGTAACGTTTGGATCGAGCATGGCATTGGCATCAAACGCCTTGTGCCAATCCTCGAAAAGAAACGCGCACAGCCAGCTGATGACTGTGACAGTCGACAATTGGACGATAGCAAGCGGCAAGGCGGGATGCTGCGGTGCGTATTTTCCGGTGAAGACCAGTTGAAGCGCTCCAGAGATTGCGGAGCCAAAGACCAGCACGTCGCCAAAGTTCAAGCCGATCGTCTTGCTGATGGTCAACATGTACAGTCCGACCACTGCAGCTACTATACCTGAGATCGCTTGCCACCCCAGCTTTTGCTTGAGCAGAAATATGGAAAAGAGCGGTACAAGCACGACTGCCAATCCTGTGATAAAACCTGCTTTTGACGGCGTCGTATACTGGAGTCCGATCGTTTGGAAGGCGTAGATGAGAAAGAGCAAAAACCCAATCCAGACGCCATGGCGGATCAGCTTTGGCGTGAACGCGCTGCGCAAATGCGGATAAAACAACAGAATCACTGCCAAAAAAGCAGTCGCAATTGTAAAGCGAACGCCGTTAAACGTATTCGGAGGCAGAACGGAAATTGCATTTTGCACGACGAGAAAGGTTGCGCCCCACACGACCGTGATCAAAAGCAGGGTGAATTCTGCCCAAAGCTGCTTTTTCAAAATATCCCCACTTTTCACTATGTTGTAAGTATGATGCACACTCTCCCGATCATACGGGATGCCGTCGCCGCTGGCAAGGAATATTACCCGTTCCGCCGAAAACGGATTCCGCTGGAAATGACAGCGTACAAAAGTCCGAGTCCGACCACGATCAAGAATGGCAGGGAACCGGTTGCTGCCGTGGCCAGTTTGAGAGGCAGGAGCGTAATTAGAAGTGAGCCGATTAGGACGATGACTAGAAAGCCCGTCAACGTACTGGTGAACGGTTGTCTGATCCCGCGCCGCTCCAAAATCATTCGGTTGGCAAACGAGCCCATGGCTGCCCCGATAAAAGCACCGAAAGCAGCGGAATCGTTCATCATCTGCGGCAGCAGGCAGGAAAACAGGAGGGCCATGATGCCTCCAAGCAATCCGATAAATACTTGTTGTGATCTAGTCAAACTATCATTCCACCCTTCCAAATTGATTTTATCGGATGTTCTTCTTCCAACCAAGGTTTTTCCTATGCTATTCTCTAGTATAAATAGAGAGTTTGTAGAAAAATGGAAGATCAGGGGGTTGGGGATCGTGATGAATTCATCCGCTTTGCAATCGCGTCGCGCTAGGCTTGCAGGGAAAACGACAGAAGAAGTTGCGGCTCGCATTGGCAGCTTGCTTGCGGGAAGCAATGGCCTGGAAGAAAAGAAAGAGGAGATTCGGGCACTGCTCGATCAAGCGTTGGGGAAACGCGAATATTTTGTCGTCATCGATGAGACCGGTTTGGGTCAAATCCATACGAATCGTTTGCGCGAAGGCGTCGTGTTCGGCGATGTGGTCGGACAGCGTGCGGCAGGCACCAGCAAGCTTTTGGCGCAGCTGTACCGCCGTGATACGGGCGAATGGCTGATCGATACGTCATGTCCGATTGGAGTATACGGCAAAAAACGATACGTGCTGCGGATGGGGACATTGCTGCATCGGCCGTTTCTGCAGCCGGCGATCCTCGGTCTGAGCGCCCTCCCATCATTCGTCAGCGTACCGATCGGTCTATTATGCGGGGCAGGTCTGATCGAGGTAGCCATTGTCGCAGGCTCTTCTCTGGCAGTCGGCATGATCGGCGGCCATTTCCTTTATTCGCATATGCAAAAACAGCTGGAAACATGGTTGGGGATGACGCGGACGGTCTCTTCCGGCGATCTGACGAAACGGATCGAGACGCAAGCTCGCGACGAATTCCATCAGATGGGGCTGGAATTAAATAAAATGGTGCTGGGCATGAAGAGCATGATCAGCGAAATATCCTCCTCGTCGAAAACGACGCGATCGATCAGCCTGCAGCAGTCCAAACAGGCGGACGAACTGGCGGAAACGTTTGAGGAGCTGACGGGCATCATGAGCGAGTTCCATGCAGGAGCAGGGCAGCAGGCAACAGGCACCAAACAAGCGATGGAGCGGTTGGAGGAAGTGTTGCAGCGGCTCATGGAAATACGAGAGGCGGCCGTCGTCGCCCGAGAGCTCGGCAAGCGTGCAGCAATCGTGACGTCCGATGGAACGAAAGCGGTTTCGTCTGCATCGAACCAGATGGTCCAGATGGAGGCCGCGATGAACGGAACGGCCAACCGCATTCAAGAGCTGGCCAAGGGCGCCGAGCTGATCAGCGAGCAGGCAACGTCCATAACACGCATCGCACGCCAAACCAATACGCTTGCGCTCAATGCGAGTATTGAAGCGGCACGGGCAGGCGAGCATGGTCGCGGCTTTGCGGTCGTAGCTGGCGAAGTGCGCCAGCTTGCGGAAGAAACCACCCGCTTCGCGGAACAGATCGTCGCCACGATCGAGATGATCCATCAAGAAGCCGCGCGCGCAAGGCAAGATTCGCAAGAGGGCCTTCATGTGCTTTTGGCTGCAAATAACGAAGTGACCGAAGCTGGGCAAGCCATTCGCTCGCTGGAAGCGGTTGTCAAAGAAAATGAACAGCAGTCCGTTCAAAATGAGGAACGGGCAGAAGCGGTTTTGGATAATTGTCGCAGCGTTATGCAAACAATAAAACAAGTGGAAGCGATTGCCCACGAGTTTTCCGAGAGCGTTGCTGAAGCGGCATCAGCTGTAGAGGGTCAGACCGAAGCGGTCAACCGGCTTGCGCTTGAGTCGAATCAATTGTCGAATCAGGCGGAAAAGCTAGAAACCATTGTCGAGCGATTCCGCTATTGACGGCGTAAGTGCCCGAATCAGCAAGGTCGTAATAAACTTTTCACATTTTAAACCCCTCTATTACGGACATAATGATATAATGAGAGTGCAATTTGAACGATGACGTTTGGGAGGAAGACCATGGATATCCTGTTAGTGGGACTAAACTATAAAACAGCACCTGTCGAAATTCGGGAGAAATTTACGTTCAATGACGACAGCACACCCAGGGCGCTGCACCTTCTCTCTCAGACGAAAAGCATCGTCGAAAGTGTAATTATCGGTACGTGCAACCGCACAGAGATTTATGTGGTGTGCGATCAGCTACATACAGGTCGTTTTTATACGCGTAATTTTCTCGCGGACTGGTTCGGCATCGACAAGGAACAGTTCCAGCCGTATTTATATATCAAAGAAAACGAAGAAGCGATTGAGCATTTGTTCAACGTAGCCTGTGGACTCGATTCCATGGTGATGGGTGAGACGCAGATTTTGGGCCAAGTGCGTTCCGCATTTATGCTGGCGCAGGAACACAAAGTCACCGGCACCGTGTTCAATACGCTTTTCCGCCAGGCTGTCACCCTGGCAAAACGCGCGCATACCGAGACCGGCATCAATGAAAATGCTGTTTCCGTCAGCTATGCGGCGATCGAACTCGGCAAAAAGATTTTTGGTTCCTTCCATGACAAACAGGTGTTGATTTTGGGCGCAGGTAAAATGAGCGAACTGACTGCTAAGCATCTGTCCGCAAACGGCGTTAACAAAGTGTGCGTCGCCAACCGGACGATCGAGCGCGCGCGTCTGCTCGCCGAAAAATTCAAAGGGGACGCAATCACGATGGAGCAATTGCCCGAGCAGTTGCTCACAGCCGACATCGTCATTTCCTCGACCGGTGCTACAGGCTATGTGCTGACCAAAGACAGCCTGGCGCCGATCGTGAAAAAACGCAAGCATCGTCCATTGTTCATGATCGATATCGCCGTACCGCGCGATTTAGACCCAGCTTTGCATGATCTGGACAATGTATACCTTTACGATATCGATGATTTGCAAGGAATCGTTGCGACCAATATGGAAGAGCGCCAGCAAGCCGCTGCTGCGATCCGCGAAATGATTTGCGAGGAAATCGTCGCCTTCACATCCTGGCTGCAAACGCTGGGCGTGGTGCCGCTCATTTCCGCGCTCCGCGAAAAAGCATTCGCCATTCACGGCGATGCCATGGACAAAATCGAGAACAAGCTGCCGAATTTGACCGAACGAGAACTGCACATTATTCGTAAGCATACAAAAGGAATTATCAATCAAATTTTGCATGATCCGGTCGTTCGCTTGAAAGAGCTAGCTGTTCAAAAAAGCGGGGATGACGTTCTGGAGATATTCTCATCCATCTTTGCGTTGGAAGACATTTTGGAACGCAATCAAAAGGAAAGCGAATGGGAGCTCGCCAAAAAACAGCAAACCGTTCGTGAGAAGCTGGTTCCTTCCCGAGTCAACGACTAAACGCTATACCTACAAATAGAAACGAGAACGGGCTTACCGTAATGGGTGCCCGTTCTTTATGCGAAAGAGGGGAGAAGAGATGGCAGATGTAAGATGGGTTTATGATGTTACCATCTTTCTCTACGCGGCGAGCGTCCTCTTCTATTTTCATGACTTCTTGCAAAGTAACCGAAAAGTCAACCGACTGGCTTTTGGGTTGCTTGCCGTCGTTTGGTGCTTGCAAACCGTCTTTTTCGTCTCGCAAATGACCGCGAAGTTGTACTTCCCGGTTCTTACTTTGTTTGAGACGCTATTTTTTTATTCATGGGTGCTGGTAACGTTATCCATGGTCATGAATTATTTATTCAGGATTGACTTAATTGTCTTTTTTACCAATGTAATCGGGTTCGTCGTACTTTCGCTTTCCATGTTCGCACAGGAGACGGAGATGATCGAGCAGACCAAGGCTTTGACATCGGAGCTGCTGTTCATCCACATCACCTTGGCGTTGATCAGCTACGCGGCTTTTTCCCTTTCGCTTGTGTTCTCCATCATGTATTTGGTGCAGCACTACATGCTCAAACGGAAGCGCTGGTCTCCGCTGTTCCGGCGCCTGCCGAGCCTCGACAAGCTGGAGCTGTTTTCCGATCGACTCAACATGATCGGCCTGCCCCTCTTGCTGTTGGGCGTGATTCTCGGAGCCATCTGGGGCCACCTCGTCTTGAGCGCACATTTTTGGCTCGATCCAAAAGTAGGAATGTCGACATTGGTTTTGATCGGCTACTCCATCGTCATGTATCAGCGCATTACGGACAAATGGCGAGGAAGCAGGCTGGCGGTTAGCAATCTGGTTGCGTTTTCATTGCTGCTGCTGAACTTCCTGTTTACAGACATATCTGGTTTTCATCGTTGGATGTAGAGGAGTTAGGTGTATGGATTCGTATTTTCCGATCGTAATCGACATACATGAAAAAAAGTGCCTGGTGGTCGGCGGCGGTGAGGTGGCGACGCGCAAAGTCGAGTCGCTTCTGCAGGCAGGTGCGGATGTGACCGTCATCTCGCCAGAAGCGGGTGACGGCATTCGCGAATGGGCACAGGACGGACGCTTGCACTGGCGCAACGAAGCGTTTTCGGAAATCGATGTGACCGAATTTGCTTTCGTCATTGCTGCGACCAACCAGAGCGAGGTCAACCATGCCGTCTATCATGCAGTCCGTCAATCGGGCGGCTGGGTCAACATCGTGGATCGACCGGATCTGTGCAATTTCATTCTTCCGTCGGTTGTAAAAAGAGGCAAGCTGACGATCTCGGTCTCCACGTCGGGTGCAAGCCCGGGGCTAGCACGCAAAATCAAGCAAACGATCGAACAAGAGATTGGTCCGGAATATGAGGAATACGTCGATTTCCTGGCACGGATCCGGCAGCAGGTGCTGGCGGAAGTGGGCAATCACGGACAGCGCAAAAAGATTTTCCGCGAGCTTTTGCAAGACCGTTTCATAGAAGCGTCGGAAGCGGAGCGTTATGCGATGGCCGCTGAATTGGTAAAGAATGTAGCAGAAGAGTATGTAGGGAGGCAATTATGAAAAACTGGAAAGTAGGATCTCGTAAAAGCATGTTGGCCCTGACTCAGACCAATTGGGTCATCGAACAATTGAAGAAGCTGGATGCCGAGTCAACATTCGAAGTCCATGAAATTGTGACCAAAGGGGACGTCATTCTGGATGTGACGCTTTCCAAGGTGGGCGGCAAAGGCTTGTTTGTAAAAGAAATCGAGCAATCGCTCTTTGATAAAGAAACGGATATGGCGGTACACAGCATGAAGGATATGCCATCCGAGCTGCCGGAAGGGCTTGTGATCGGTGCGGTTCCAAAGCGGGTAGATCCGCGTGATGTGTTGATTTCGCTGACAGGAAAAACGCTCGATGAGCTGCCGGAAGGGGCGGTTGTCGGAACGAGCAGCCTGCGCCGCGCTGCACAGCTGTTGAATTATCGCCCTGATTTGCAAATTCGTTCGATTCGCGGAAACATCGACACGCGCCTGCGCAAGCTGAAGGAAGAAGGCTTCGATGCGATTATCCTTGCAGCAGCAGGCCTGGAGCGGGTTAACTGGAATGGTACAATCACGCAATTTTTGCCGGTGGAAATCAGTTTGCCAGCGGTTGGTCAAGGGGCATTGGCGATCGAATGCCGCGCGGACGACACGGAAATGCTGGCTCTACTGAAAAAATTCGATCATCAGCCAACGAAGCTTGCGGTTACTGCGGAGCGCGCATTCTTGCACAAAATGCAAGGGGGCTGCCAGGTACCGATCGGGGCATATGCGACGATTGAAGAAGGAGCCGAAGGCGCGATGCCGCAAATCACCTTGACCGGCATGGTTGGAGCCCCGGATGGCTCCACCTTGATTAAACATACGATTACCGGAACCGATCCTGAGGTACTTGGGGTACAGGTCGCGAATCACCTGCTGGATTTGGGTGCAGGTGAGATTTTGGCCAGCGTATTGGAGGAGAATGCACGATGAGCAAAGGTAAAGTATATCTGGTTGGCGCAGGCCCGGGGGATCCCAAACTGATTACCGTCCGCGGATTGGAAACGATCAAAATTGCGGACTGCATCGTTTATGACCGGCTTGCCAGCCCGAGACTGCTTACCCATGCCAAGCCTGGTGTGGAACTGATTTATTGCGGGAAGCTACCTGACCGCCACACATTGACACAAGAGGAAATCAATCAGGTTCTGGTGGATAAAGCATTGGAAGGCAAAATCGTCACACGGCTCAAGGGCGGGGACCCGTCGATTTTCGGCCGTGTGGGCGAAGAAGCGGAAGAGCTGGTGAAACATGAGATTCCGTTTGAGATCGTTCCGGGGATTACATCAGGGATCGCAGCGCCAGCGTACGCAGGCATCCCGGTGACGCACCGTGATTTCAATTCCTCATTGGCCATTGTAACGGGTCATGAGCGCCCGGATAAGACGGTTTCCAGTGTGAACTGGGAAAAGCTAGCGACCGCTGTCGGGACCCTCATCTTTTATATGGGCGTGGGGAACCTTCCCTTTATCCGTGAGCAACTGATCAAACACGGCCGTTCGCCGCAAACACCGGTGGCTTTGGTGCGCTGGGGCACGACGATCGACCAGGAAACGCTGGTTGGCACACTGGAAGACATCGTGGAGAAACGCGAAGCAGCAGGGCTTTCCAACCCATCTATCATCATCGTCGGGGAAGTGGTGGAGCTCCGTGAAAAGCTGCAATGGTTCGAGAAAAAGCCGCTGTTTGGCAAACGCATTCTGGTCACACGTGCACGCAGTCAGGCAAGCGAACTGTCCGAGCAAATTGCCGAGCTGGGTGGAGAGCCGTTTGAATTTCCGCTGGTTAAGATGGTTTCGCCAGAAGACAGCAAGCCGCTTGACGATGCGATCCAACAGCTGGGCAGCTTTGACTGGGTCATGTTCACGAGCGCGAACGGGGTCGCATTTTTCTTTAAACGACTGCGTGAGCTCAGCGTAGATATTCGGACAATGCGTGCCAAGATTGCCGCAGTCGGTCCGAAAACAGCGGCTGAGCTGGAGGAAAAAGGGTTAACCGTGGAAGTATTGCCCGGGGAATTTCGCGCGGAAGGCTTGCTCGATACGCTGCAAGGCCAGCTGAAGGCTGGGGAACGTGTCCTTTTGCCGCGTGCAGACATCGCGCGGGAGACGTTGCCGAAAACGCTTCGTGAGCTTGGCCTCGACGTGACGGAAGCAGACACCTATGATACGCTTATAGATGCGGAAAATATTGCCGAGACGCTTGAATTGCTTCAAGAAGGCGCGATCCATATCATCACATTCACAAGCTCGTCTACGGTGAAAAATTTTGTTCAAGCCATGCAAGGGCATGACCTGACCCAGCTGCTGTCCGGTGTGAAAATCGCTTGCATTGGACCGATTACGGCCGATACGGCCCGCAGCTTGGGACTGGCTGTTGATTGGGTGGCGACAGATTATACGATTCAAGGCCTGCTTGACGTGATCAAGCAAGGGTAAGGAGGAGAAACACGTGGCACTTTCATTCGATCGTCATCGCCGTCTTCGCACAAGTCCGGCGATGCGCAATCTGGTCCGTGAATTTCATGTTCGCAAAGAAGATCTGATTTATCCGCTGTTCATTGTGGAAGGAACGGGTGTGAAAAACGAGATTTCCTCGATGCCGGGCGTTTATCAATTTTCGCTCGACCGTTTGAATGAAGAGTTGGAGGAAATCGTAGCGATCGGGATTCAGTCGGTCCTGATGTTCGGTATCCCGGATGAAAAAGACGCTTGCGGCTCGCAAGGTTATGCAGAGGATGGAATCGTACAAAAAGCGATTCGCCAAATCAAGGAAACGCATCCTCAGCTGGTCGTCGTTGCCGATACATGCTTGTGTGAGTACACCGACCACGGCCACTGTGGGGTGATCCATAATCACGATGTAGACAATGATGAGTCGCTGGAACTGCTGGCGAAAACGGCTGTATCGCAAGCGAGAGCAGGTGCAGACATCATCGCTCCGTCGAACATGATGGACGGTTTCGTGATTGCTATTCGCCAAGCGTTGGACGAAGCAGGCTTCAAGAATATCCCAATCATGTCCTATGCGGTAAAATACGCTTCCGCTTACTACGGCCCGTTCCGTGAGGCGGCAGAATCCACGCCGCAGTTTGGCGATCGCAAAACCTATCAGATGGACCCGGCCAATGCGCGCGAAGGAGTGCGCGAAGCCGCTTCCGATATCGCCGAAGGCGCGGATTTTCTGATCGTTAAGCCGGGCCTTGCTTACATGGACATGGTGCACCGCTTGCGTGAGAAGTTCGAAGTGCCGATGGTTGTGTACAATGTGAGTGCCGAATACTCCATGGTGAAAGCTGCCGCATTGAACGGCTGGATCGATGAAGAACGGATTGTCATGGAAACGATGGTTGGCTTCAAACGCGCAGGTGCGGATTTGATCATTACCTACCACGCAAAAGATGTTGCCAAATGGCTGGGAGGGAACTAACGATGTCAGTTGATTTGTTGGATGCAGTCGATAAAGAGATTTTGGATTTCGTGCAAAAGGAAATTCCACTCGTAGCAGAGCCGTTCAAAGTGCTGGCGGAAAAAGTGGGTATTTCCGAGGAAGAATTTATAGAGCGTCTGAACAAGATGAAAGGCGAGTCGATCCGCCAAATTTCCGCGATCTGTGACACCAAGGCATTGGGGTACAAATCCAGCTTGGTTGCTGCCCGCATCGCGCCAGATAAGCTCGATGAAATGGCGAAAGTATTCAACCAACATCCGGGCATTACGCACAACTACAAGCGGAACCATGATTTCAACCTGTGGTTCACCATCGCAGTTCCGCCTAACAGCCGTTTTGGTCTGGAAAAAACCGTTGAGATTCTCGGCGAAATGGCAAATGTGGAGTCGATCCGCATTTTGCCGACGCTGAAGCTATACAAAATCGGCGTTCAGCTCGACGTGAAAAAAGAGAGCGAGGCAAATGCCAAAGCAGCGCCTACCTATACCGAAGAGATGCGCCAAGCGGCGATGAATATGGAATTGACCGACAATGACATCAAGGCGATTCTGGAGCTGCAAAAAGACCTGGAGATCACGTCCCGTCCGTTCGATGTGCTGGCTGCCAATGCCAACATGACGACTGATGAACTGCTTGGTCATGCGCACAAGCTGGTCGAACGCGGTCAAATGCGCCGTTTCTCCGCTGTATTGAACCACCGCAAAGCAGGCTTCCGTGCAAACGGCATGGGCGTATGGAACGTACCGGAAGAGCAAGCGAACGAAATCGGCTTGAAAATGGGTTCATTCCGCGCTGTCAGCCACTGCTACCTGCGCCCGACCTATCCAGACTGGAAATACAACATTTTCACGATGGTTCACGGCCGCGACATGGAAGAGTGCGAATCGATCCTGCAAGCGATCGAAGACGAAACCGGCATTACGGATCGGATCACGCTGTACTCCACAAAAGAATACAAAAAGACGCGCGTTTCGTACTTCACACCGGAAATTTATGAGTGGGAAGAGGAAGTAGCGCAACGTCTCGGGCTGTAAGAGCAGCGCCCGGCGTTTACTGATTTCATAGCTGACAGCGCTTGTTGACGAGATCCACAGACAAGCGCTGTTCGCACATCACAATACTTGAGGTGAATCTAAATGCATCGCGGTTACGAACAATCCATTCAAGCATTTGCAGAAGCCAAGCAATATATCCCAGGCGGGGTCAACAGCCCTGTGCGTGCATTCAAAAGCGTAGGCGGCAATCCAGTCTACATCGCCAAGGGAGAAGGGGCCCGCATCACAGACGTGGACGGAAATACATACTTGGATTACATCGGTTCCTGGGGACCATTGATTTTGGGTCACTCCCATCCGAACGTCTTGAAAGCGATTTTGGATACGGCTGTGCTCGGTACGAGCTTCGGCGCACCGACGGAGCGCGAAACCGAGATGGCAAAGCTCGTATGTGACATCGTTCCTTCCGTGGAGATCGTCCGCATGGTCAACTCCGGTACAGAAGCGACGATGAGCGCACTGCGCCTTGCACGCGGCTACACCAAACGCGATAAAATCATGAAATTCGAAGGCTGTTATCACGGCCATGCAGACAGCTTGCTGATCAAGGCGGGCTCGGGCGTGGCGACTCTCGGTCTGCCGGACAGCCCGGGCGTTCCTAGCTCGACTGCCGTCAACACGATTACAGTTCCGTACAATGATTTGGAGAGCGTTCGCCTCGCATTTGAAACGTTTGGCCATGAGCTGGCAGCGGTTATCGTCGAGCCGATCGCGGGCAATATGGGCGTCGTGCCACCACAGCCTGGCTTCCTGGAAGGGTTGCGTGAAATCACCCGCCAATACGGCACCGTCTTCATCATCGATGAAGTGATGACCGGTTTCCGCGTCGCACGCGGTGGTGCGCAAGATTTGTACAAAATTGATCCGGACCTGACCACGATGGGCAAAGTCATCGGTGGCGGCTTGCCGGTTGGCGCATACGGCGGTAAACGCGAGATCATGGAACAAATGGCACCGGCAGGGCCAATTTACCAGGCGGGTACGCTGTCCGGCAATCCGCTCGCGATGGCAGCAGGTATCGCGACATTGAATGAACTCGGCAAACCGGGCGTTTATGAACAACTCGAAGCACGTTCCGCCCGACTGGCTGAAGGACTGGTAGACAGCGCACGCAAAGTCGGCTTGCCATACACAATGAATCGCGTCGGTTCGATGGTCTGCTTGTTCTTTACCGAAACACCTGTCATCAACTACGAGACGGCGAAAACGTCCGACCTGGAGCGCTTCAAAAAATACTTCCATTATTTGCTTGAAGAAGGCGTAATGCTCCCGCCATCGCAGTTTGAAGGCATGTTTGTTTCCACAGTGCACACCGAGGACGACATTGAGTTTACGATTGAAGCCGCGCACCGTGCGATGAAACGTCTGTAATCGAATAGAGCATTAGAAAATTTGGCTGTGCCAAGCCTTTGGCGCAGTCTTAGTTGCCCTTATACTGGATAAGAATTGTTATAAATTCTTATCTGTATAAAAATAGAAAGGCATCCCGTTCCACTGTGAGAAGTGGAGCGGGATGCCTTTTTTTATCGTATAAGAATTTATAAGTGCTCGCGCTTATAAATTCTGGAGTGGAGGACGGAGTACCTCAGCATCACTTCCAGCATCGGCTTCGGTAAAAACTTCCATAGATCGAAGGACCTGCTTCTCGAAAGGCTTCTGAAAGAAGTTTTTCTTATAAGAGTCATGGTACACCTAGTTTTCTTGTAGGACAGGCTGTCTCGCTTAGTCCAGTTTGGAATCGGTATGGACATAGTCTTCGCCATCTGCCAAAATGACCGCTTGTTTTCCTAGGCCTTCCACCTCAAGCGCTTCTGCTAGCTGTGAGCGCGTTAGAAAACAATGGTTCCACACTTCTAAATGAACAGGCAGGACGGTTGCTTGCGGCGCATGTCGGCACACCTCCACGACATCGGCTGCAGTCATGGTTATCGGATCTCCCACCAAAAACTGGGCTGCGCCCGAATTGACCGCTACGACTGCAGGCGTGTGCGCGGCAAGCGCGTCAGCAACTTCCTCGCACCAAATCGTATCGCCAGCGACATAGAGTGTCGGTTCGTCCTGTGCGGCGAGCACAAATCCCGAAACCGGTCCCATTTTGGCGCCGATTTCACCAGTGCCATGTTGGCCGCCTGTACGGGTCAAGCGAATCGATTCCCACGTAAGCTCGCGATCGACGGGAATGACCTGTGTGAAGCCGTGGCCCCGCAGCACATTCTGGTCCTCCGGCTGGCAAAACAATGGCAGCCCTTTTGGCAATTGAGCGATAGCCGCCTGGTCCAAATGATCACCGTGCAGATGTGTGACAATGATACCGTCGAGCTTTTCAAGGAGCGGAGCGATCGCAAACGGCAATGAGACGCGCGGATTGTTGACTGCATTAGCGGTATTCACCACAGGTGGCATCGCGCCTTGCTCGCTGAGCATCGGATCGAGCAGCAATGTGCGCCCCTTGTATTCGATCAGGAGGGTAGCATGGCGAATCAATTGAATTTTCATGGCATATCTTCCTTTCATTTGTTATCGTGGGTAATAGCTGGTTTACTGATAAAACAAGGTGCTTCTTCTATATAAAGTGTAGCAAATGTGGCCGTTTCGGCGCGAAACGAGATGGCCGCTTGCATTTTCACCGTGAAAGGAATTGAACACGCATGCTTGATGCAACTGATTTGGAAATCATCCGCTTGCTGCAATCGAACGCGCGCCTGCAATGGAAGGAGATCGGCGAACAGGTCCACATGACAGGGCAAGCTGTAGCTCAGCGCATCCAAAAATTAACCGAACAAGGGATCATCGAGGGCTTCACGCTTAAGCTTAATGAGGAAAAGCTGGGAGGGCCGCTGCTCGCCTTCATCACCATGTTCATGGTGGCAGGCGCCCATCAGGAATTTCAGCAGTATCTGAAGGAGAACGCGGCAATTGTCGAAGCGCACCGCATCAGTGGCGATGGCTGCTATTGGCTTCGTGCGAGAGTAGGAACACAACAGGAGTTGAACGTCTTGTTGGATGAGCTTTTGCAATACGGAAACTATCGATTGCAGCTGTCGATTTCAAAAATTGACTAACAATTTGTCCAAAATTTGCTATACTTAACAAATAAGCAATCATTGATTTCATAAAGAGAGGGGACTCATTCATTGAAACGTTCAAGTCGTCTTTTCGTATCATTGGCATCCGGCTTTTTGGCGACCGCCATGCTGGCAAGCTCCGCATTCGCAGCACCGCTCACGCCTGTTAACCATACAGACTGGATGAGCAAAAAACAATGGATCACGCCCGATAAGGCTGGAAATTTGTTTCTGGAACGTCAATTGACCGTTGCGGAGGCTGCTACATTGTTCGCGAGAGTAAAAGGTGCGCATGTGAAACCGGTTACAGGTAGCACACACTGGGCAGCGCCATACCTTGCTTGGGCAGAGTCCCAGAAAGCATTGGCTGCAGCGGATGCGAAAAACCCGAACCAGGCGATTTCCTCGGCGAAACTGGTTTCTCTTGGAAAAGCATTCGGCTATGACCTGAAGCTGGCTGAGTCTGCTTCCGTAAAACGCGGCGATTTCTTCAATGCATTGGGTGACGCGTTGACTACGCATTACACCATTGCCCATACGAACGATGTGCACGGCCATATCGATGAAAATACAAGCGGCAAAGAGTTTGGCTATGCCAAAATCGCAACGCTGCTGAAAGAATGGCGCGCTGAGAACGAGAACTTCATGCAGTTTGACGCAGGTGACACGTTCCAGGGGACTGTTTTTGTGAACCAGTTTAAAGGCGAATCCGTCGTGCCGATCTTGAATGCACTCGGCTACAATGTAATGGCTTCCGGTAACCATGAATTCGATTTCGGCTATGAGCAGCTGCTCAAACTGCGTGACATGCTGAAATATCCAGTGATGTCTGCGAACGTCTTCAAAGCGGACGGGACCAATCTGTTGGTGCCAACATTTGAAGCGACGGTTGGCGGCAAAAAATTCGCATTCGTTGGTTTGGTTGCGGAAGATACGCCGATTTTGACTCACCCAGACAACGTAAAAGGCCTCACATTCAAAAATCCGGTTGAAGTGGCGAAAGAAGTCGTGCCGAAGCTGAAAAAAGAAGCGGACCACGTTATCGTTGTTTCCCACGTGGGCATCGATGTAGACCGGGAAATCGCCAAAAACGTGCCAGGCATCGACCTGATCGTAGGCGGCCATTCCCACACTGCACTGAAAGCGCCTGAGCTGGTAAACGGTACATATATCGTGCAAGACTGGGAGTATGGCAAATCGCTCGGACGAGCTGACCTCTACTATTATGGTAACGAACTGGTTGCGTTCAGCGGCGGTCTGAAAGAATACGATCCAAACGTCAAAGCGGATCCTGAGATCGATGCGCTCGTAAAAGATGTTGTGAAGAAAGTAGACGATGCGATGAACGTCGTGATCGCTAAAGCAGCGGTTGACCTAGACGGCGAGCGCACGCTGGTTCGTACGCGAGAAACCAACATCGGTAACTACATCGCAGACAAAATGTTGGAGCGCACCAAATCGATCGCAGGCCACGAAGCAGACGTTGCCTTGACCAATGCGGGCGGCATCCGCGTCCAATTGAAAGCCGGCGACATCACGAAAAAAGATTTGTATTCTTTGCTGCCATTCCCGAACACATTGGTCGTCGTTGAAGTAACAGGTGCTGAACTGAAGCAAGCGCTGGAAAGCGGAGTGAGTCAAGTGGAGCAAGGCGCTGGACGCTTCCCGCAAATTAGTGGTATGTCTTTCACGTATGACAAAACCCAACCTGCCGGCCAACGCGTCGTGGAAGTGCTCGTGGGCGGCAAGCCAATCGACGAGAAGAAAACCTATAAAGTCGCGACGAACGACTTCATCGCAGTCGGAGGAGACGGCTACGAAACAATGAACAAACCGTCGTTCAATACCGGTCTGACTTTGTACAGCGTAATAGAAGAAGCGATCCTCAAAGAGAAAACAATCAGCCCGAAAGTAGAGAATCGCATTGTCGAAGTGAAGAAATAAGTAAGCTGTCGCAAGAGTAGCACATTGGAAATAAACCACACACGATCAGTGTGGTTTATTTCTTTTTTTCACCTGAGAATTACCCCATCCCTCGGTTTAAAGTTCCAATTGACAGTTGGTTAATTCTACATCATAATTAGAATGAACGTTCGATCTAAAAGAACTACTTCTTGGTTGGAACATCAGATGAAACTATATCATTTATAGAATGAACGTTCAATCTAATGGAATTTGCATGATTTAGACAATTTAAACTGGAGGTTTTTCGTATGAGAAAAACAGTATTTATCACAGGAACAAGTTCAGGATTGGGTAAAGTAACGGCGATTCGTTTTGCTCAAATGGGCTGGAACGTAGCGGCCACCATGCGTACGCCTGAGAAAGAAACGGAACTTACGGCATATGACAACATTAAAATATTCAAACTGGACGTCACAAAAGTGGAGCAAGTTCAAACTGCAGTGGATCAAGCCATAGCGGCATTCGGGAAGATTGACATCGTCGTTAATAATGCTGGTATGGGCACTTACGGTCCATTGGAATTAGCTGAAGAGGACGCGATCGATTGGCAATTCGCCGTTAATACTCGGGGACCAATCAATGTCATTCGTAAATTTGTACCACATTTCAGAGCCAATGGCGGTGGCATGTTTATCAATATCAGCTCCTTCATGGGGATCACGACAGCGGTTCCGCTTGGATCACTTTACAACATGTCCAAGTTTGCTTTGGAAGGGTTGACGGAAGGTCTGTATTACGAATTGAAGCCGTTCAATATCGAGCTTAGATTGATCGAGCAGGGCGGCTCTACAGGAAATAAGTTTAAGGAAAGTATTACGTGGAACAGAGATGAAAACATTACAGATTACGATGATCTGATGACGAAAGTGCAAAATGTAATGAATACCGCGGAAAACAGCGGCGTTTTGGATGACCCACAGGTTATCGTTGATGCCATTACCGCTCTGGCAACGGGAGAAAGCAAGAAATTCCGTACCGTCATCGGAGCAGCAGGCAACGAACTGATGGCTCTTAGAAACTCCATGCCAATCGAAGAATATTTGGAGACAATGGTTAAGAACTATATGTAACGGCCTCTGAAGTTGACAAATACATTATTCGATGCCTAAAATTAGAATGAACATTCGTTTTATAAGCGGATTATCATTTTTTATTGGAGGCAAGCAACGGTGTTCGATAACTATCATAAAGTCCAGAAAGCGGTTCTGGAGACCACATTGTCCCTCATTATCGAGAAGGAGCTCCAGGCGACTTCCATGTCTTTGATTGCCAAAGAATCAGGTGTTTCAACAGGAAACATCTATCACTATTTCGATAGCAAAGAATCGATTATTAATGAACTTTACAAAGCGATCGTAACGTTTAATGGAGAAAAAGTTCTGGAAGGCTTTTACTCCGATGAACCCATACGAGTCCGCATAGAACGCGCTTGGGAGAATTTGATTCGACTGTCTCTTGAATATCCTCAAGGATTTCGATTTATTGAACAATATTCTTTCTCTCCGTACATTTACGACGACGTCAAAAAAGAGGCGTATGAAGGTGGCTGGTGCGGTCCTTTGGAAAAGCTGTATGCGCAGGCGATTCAGGAGAAGCTGTTCATTGAAATGGATCCGTCGCTTATGGCTCAAATGCATTACGGTTCTTTCGTATACGTAGTAAAAGCATATATGCATGGCAAGGTTACTCTTTCGGACGAAGAAATCAAACGTCTGATCGAAGCCACATGGAATAGCGTCAGTGCTCGCAATTAAAAATCCGTTAAACGGATTATGACATCTCACACAATAAATCAGAGGCAGTCTAGGACTTTATTTTCCAGTCCAAGACTGCCACTAGTTTTATATGGGAGTTAGTATAAGTTGAATACGTTCCGCTTGTGAACGAAAGAATCGTTATTTTTCCGTAAATTTACATCTGTTCAATCTTTCCTCCATAAAGAGTCTGTACACTTGACCTAAGTTATCATAACAGGAGGAATATCCCAGATGAAGAAAGCATGGCGCACAACAGCAAGCCTGACAGTGGCTGCGACTCTTTTGGCTTCCGCTGTAGTCTACACAGCACAAGCTGCTGACCAAGAGGAGCAGGCTGCAAAAGGAACACCGAGACTCGCTGGCAAGTACGAGTTGAAAAATCCCGCAGAATTGGGGAACGGCATCAAGCAGGGAGGGTTTTCCGCACTCATCCATCTTCCTAAGGATCCGAAAAACGTGTTCTATACGACCACTGACAGGGGGCCGAATGGTGAAATCAAGGTTGGCGATGAAAAGCGTCGGACGTTCCCGCTGCAAAACTTTACGCCGAGCATCTACAAGATCTCCGTTGAGAAAAACGAGATTACGATCTTGGAGACCATTCCGCTTTCTCTGCCAACCGGCAAAGACCCGATTACCGGCACCAAACTCATCTCCGGTGTTTCCAATCTGGAGGGAGAGGATGAGGTCCCGTACGATGGAGAAGCGAAAAAGAAGCTAGCCTATGATCCATATGGCCTGGATGTCGAGGGAATAGCGTACAATCCAAAGGACGATACGTTTTGGCTTTGCGATGAATATCGTCCGAGCCTCATTCAAGTCAAGCGGGACGGCACCATCATCCAACGACTGATTCCGCGGGGCGAAAAGGAGTGGTTCGCCAATTCGCCTCTCGTTCCAATCAAGGATGTGCTACCAGCCATCTATAGCACACGTAACCAAAATCGCGGCTTTGAAGGCGTGAGCATCACGCCTGACGGAAAATGGATGTTTGCCGCCGTCCAAAGTCCGCTTGCCAATCCCGACGCCAAAGCAGCGAAAGCTTCACGAGTTTTGCGGATCATCAAAATCGACTTGAAAACGGGAAAACCGGTAGCCGAGTTTGCTTACCTCACTACGGACGCGGCACAGCTGAAAGGCGTCCAGCAGTATGACATCGTCATTTCCGATTTGCATGCGATTAACGAGAATACCTTGCTGGTCGATGAGCGCGATAAAAATGCCGGTAAAGATGCACAGGTGAAAAAATTGTTCACCTTGAATTTGAAAGGTGCGACCAATGTGCTGGGCAAGTACGATGAGGAAGTGAACGGCAAGACGTTGGAGCAAATGTCCGAATCGGATTTGAAACAGGCGAAGGTGAAAGTGCCAAGCAAACGGCAAGTGCTTGATTTGCTCGAATACGATTACCCGTTTGAAAAAGTAGAAGGCGTGACGATGGTGGACTCCTATACCGTTGCACTGGTGAACGATAACGATTTTGACATCGACAACACGGGTACGACTACACAGCTTTGGCAATTCAGGCTCCCAACGAAGCTGAAATAAACCGCGAGTAGCACCCCTTTCTCTTTTGCTGTTGCAAGAGGGAGGGGTGTTTGCTTTTCATAGGTCTAAATGAAGGCGTGTGTCCATATAGTATAGGGAAATGTCTTGTACTTGAAAGGAGGAACACGCGTGTCGCCACAGAATGATTTGCTGTCGTATACGTTCAAGGAGACGATCTTCCTCACTGCTGAGAAGGCAGGCATAAAATCGTTGACCGAGCTGGAACTGGAGCCGAATGTCGAAATCATCGAAAATGAAGCAGATGTATCCATTACAGGGTATTTGCTGCTTACTGCCAAATATGATCCAATCAATGAAGCTGAGGAAGAGCGTGATTCAGGAGAGGGTGCAAAATCGCTTGTTGAGGCGATGAAGTTCACCCCATTTCGCTTGGAACAAGGTGAGTCCACGGACTACCTGTATACACGAGAGCAAGAAATCACTCACCGTATACCAGTCAACATTTCGATCCCCCGATCCGATATCGGCGAAAAAACGGACATTGGGGCGATTGTCAATTCCATCGATTATGAGCTTTTGGGAACAAATCAAATGATGGTGCAGGCTGAGCTGCAAATAACCGGTCTCTCCTTGCAAGAGCAGGCATGGGATGCGGTTGGGACGGACGAATCAGCAAGCTATCCGCCACCATTTGGATACGTTAATCAGTATGAGGACCAGGTGGAAGCGTCCGGGGAAAACTGGGAGTTCATGCATACAGCGGAGGAAGAACAAGACGATGCACAGCCATTTCGGCCATACGATCCTTATCACCAATCGTACCCGCCATACTCGCAGTACGAACCGACGTCGCTCGATGAGATCGAACGGAAACTGGACGCATTGGAACAGGAGATCGCCTTCCAGAACCAAAATGAGCAGCAATCGTCTTTTCAGCCTTTTGGCAACCATGATGATCAAAGCGCTGTAACGCCGCCTTTTCCGCCCTATGTCCCATACCAAACAAATTATACGTACCCGCAGTCACCACAATCACCTGACCAGTCTCCATACGCTTCCCAGTTTTACCAGCCGCCTTCACCGGATGTTTTGGCGCAAAACTGGCAGCAACATGAGGAGTCGGCCGAACAATCACCCACCCAGTCTCCATACGCTTCCCAGTTTTACCAGCCGCCTTCATCGGATGTTTTGGCGCAAAACTGGCAGCAGCACCAGGAGTCGGCCGAACAATGGGCAGAGCAGTTTGGGGAGCAGTTTGGGGAGCAATCTGCAGAGCATTCCGTTCCGCTTCAGTTCGGGGATATCTCATTTACGACGCAAGAGGAGACGGAGCGTCACATTGAGTTTGGCGAAAGCAAGACCTTCGATTCTCCCCATCTGCAATCGGTAGCGGAAGGAATGCCACTCGAATCGACGCAGCCGTTTACGATCAACCTGGATTCAGGATCCGCTTCTACAAAAAAATCGGCAGCATTCCAGTCAGCAGCGATTCAACATGAATCGGCGATCACGGAAGTTGAGTTGACAGAATCAGCCATCAAAGAAGTCGAGCTGAGGGAATCAGCGCAAAATGGGCAACCGAACGATGTAAGCTACCAGTCAGATCTCAAATTGCAGGCGGAGGCGTTTCCGCTGCATGATTCCGCACTGCATACCGATGTTCGCAATGATGTTCACGTGGAGGAAGATCTTGAGCTTTCGATTCATCCTGAAGGGAACGCCGTAGATCCAGAGGAGGCCCAGCAGGTTGCAGCCGAGCTGGAAAGTGCGTTGCTGGGAGTGGAAAGCGTGCTGGCGGAAGCGCAGGAACCAACCGCTGATAATAAAGAAGTCAAAATCGCCATCAGCACCAAAGCAGCGCCTGAAAAAGATGAATCCGTCAATCTGACCAACCTCTTCACGGCGCGCAGAGACGTTGGGGGAAAAGGGAGCGATTCGGAGTCGGCGTCATCCAGCGCCCGAGGTGCGCAAGCTGCTCAGGAATCGAGACGTTCGTCACTGGAGTTGTTCAGCGGTTTGAGCTCGTTTGCCCAGGGGCAAACGGAAAATTTCAGCAAAATGCGGATGTGCATCATCCAACGGAATGAAACGCTCGAAGGGATCGCGGCACGTTACTCGGTGTCCATGGGCAAACTGATGGAGGTAAATCGGCTCCCCTCCGACCGGGTTGCAGCAGGTCAGATTTTGTATATCCCCTAGAGAGGAAGGAGTGAGGGGACAGTGGCGCGTGAAAAGCTTGACTTGAAACAGGTGTATCAGCGGTATAAGGTCAGGGTCATCCATATGACACCGAAAAAAGACTATTACCTGCTAGAGACGAATCGCGGACCAAAGGAACTGCGGGTGTGGCCGCGCGTCGACGTGATGCGATGGTCGTTCGCGTGGCGTGAACAACTGGCGCGGCATGGCGTACGCGATGTAGAGCGGTTCATCCGGACGCGCGATGCCAAACCGTATGTCGTCCTGGCCAAAAAAGGCTTTACGCTGACCGACCATGTGCCGCAAGCGGAGACGCTTTTGCCAGATTCCTCCCAGTCAGCTCATTGCGGCAGCGTCGTGGCGGCCATGCATAAGGCGCAGCAGGCAGATTCCTTTTTCACCTCAGAGGAAGTCCTGAAAAAGGAACAGATGTTGGCCGCAGAAGAAGTGAAGCGTGCCCGCGAGGTTTTTGCCCAATTTGTAGAAGGAAAAGACGACTGGTCGGAGGCGGATGCGTGGGTCGCTAGCCAATTTCCCCCTCTGCTCGAACGGATGGAACGGAGTGCAGAGCTGCTGCAAGCCGTGCCCCCAGACGAGGAGTGGCTGAGTGTCTCCCATCGTGAATTGACGAGTCATAACTGGGGCATGCATGATGGACGCCTGATCTTGCGCGGATTTTATCGCCCGGTCTTATCGGTTCAGCATCGGGACACCGCAGGCTTTTTGCGGGAAGTGATCATGCAGGATGCCGAGTCTGCGAAGGTCCAGTCGTTTTTGGATGGCTATGAAGAGACGAAGCCGCTTACCTATAGTGAGTATCAGATGCTGCTCGCATTTATGGCCTTTCCGGAAGAGACATGGAAAAGTGTGGAATCGTATGTGACGCAAGTTCCCAGCGAACGCGAGAAGGCGGGAACCAGCGACATTGAAGCGGCCATCAGGCGACAAGAACAGGTGGATGCGCTGCTCCTGGAAGTGGCCGAACGCGCGGAGCGCACAAGGAGCGAGAGGCTGTCATGAGCCGGTTTGAGGATATCTACCCGTTGTTTCATGAATACGATATGTTCGCCCAAACAATCGAGTTGCTCAAAGCACCAAACGTATACAAGGTGATGACGCCATACGGTTCCTTTGTCTGCAAGCGAACACCCGTGAAGACGGGAAAGATTCAGTTTTTGGGTGGTGTCCTGCGGAATTTGCAGCACCGGGGCTGGGAAGGGGCCGTTCCGTTCACGTACACGAAATACGACGAGCCTTATGTAGAGGCGGGCAACCAACTTTATTATCTTTCACAGTGGCAGTCTCCTGCCCAAGGGGAGGAGCTGCCCGACCAAGACTGGTCGGAGGCAATGGTCCAACGGTTGGCAGAAATGCATCATCTGACGCAAAATTACCGGTTTGATGATACGAAGCAAATTGAGCCGCTGGTTAACTCGCTTTTGGCCAGATGGCAGCTATGGCTGGATCAGCTGGAGCTGTTCGCGACAGCTGCCCAGCAACGGACGTATCCATCGCCAGTTGATGTTGTGTTTCTTGCCAATCATTTCTTTATCGCCGAACGAGCGCAGACCGCGATTCGACTGCTGGGGGAATGGCAAGAGAAAAACCGGGCGCATTCTCATTTCCGCTTGTCCATCATACACGGATTCCCTCATCCGGCCCATTTGGTCACAGACGACGCGGGGCAGGCGAGGCTGATTAATTTCGACCGTGCGCAGTTTGACACCCCAGTCCGCGATATGGCCCTGTTTTATCGTACCTATTTCCATTTTGGCGGAGAGGATGAAGGGGCTGACCATTTGCTCGCATCCTACCAAAACATATTTCCGCTGCGTCCCGACGAGATTCGCTTGCTAGAAGCGTTCCTCCATTATCCGGAGCGAATCATGCGGGATTTGGACCACTATTACAACAAAAAGCAGGACTGGAGCGAGCTACAAGCTGTCAAGCGCGTTGAAAAGGACATTGACAGATTGTACCGTCTCAGTCGATGGACCGAACGTGCATTCACTCGTTAAACGGCGTCTCAATGCTGAGAGACGCTGTTTTGCTTTTTCTTGTTTTTTAAACTTTTAAATCCAATCGAGGGAGATGGCGACATACGTAATAGCAAAAAGTCCGAGAATGATTACATCGAATGTCGAAGGGAGAATCAGGCAGCGGACAAATTGAAAAATGATCAAAGGGAGCAGCACCTGTTTGCAGGCATACTTGATTCGAAGATAGATGGGGTTGTACTTCCATCGCGGATTCATGGCAATCACCTCATCATATCGTATGCAGAAAAATTCGTTTCAGTGCGATTCGTTGATTTTTTTCAACGAGGTCTTGGTAAAGGGTTTTGACGTTTGCTGGAAAATAAATAATAGGTCCTATGTGTTTTCCCAGTCAGAATATAGTACAATTTTCATGGATAGCGACACGCTTTTCTCTTGCATAAGGCTTACGAAGCCTATTTCGAAGGAGACTCATCGATGATCGGGGCATACATCTTGTATCTATTGAGTTTGGTACTGGCTATTTTACTTTTGCTCTCCTCTCATCATCTTACCACCTACAAAAGATGGTTTGATCCCGCCTTTTTGCTGGGACTTGCCCTGTTCACATGGGGCATCGGTCATTTGTTTATCCATCATGATAATTTCTATTTCCAAATCATTGCCCAGCCGTTCACATTTTTCTTTTACGTGTTTCTTCTACTAATGTTTCAGACTTTTCCATTATTACCCAATCTCTATTTTGAACGCTGGAAAAAGTTTCTTGATTTGTTTGTTTTGCTCCTGCTTTACGGCACTGTCGAGCTTACTACGTGGTATTACCCGTCGTTAGAAGAACAGCTGCGCATTCTCCTGCAGGTGCATACCGGCATTTTTGTGTTGGGAATCGGCTGTGTCGTGCTGTTCTCGAATCGACACGGCAAACTGTGGGAACGGGCGAATTGGCTGATCATCGGCACACTCATGTTTCTCGGTGTACAGACAATCTATATGGACAAGTATGTTACGGTCGCGTGCGTGTTTACGCTGGTCAGCTTTGCGATGATTATCGCAGGCTACAAGAGTGCCCATACGGAAAAAATTCAGGTCGCTGTTATGGATGAATATTTCTACTACCATGAGCGGATGCAATTTTTGCTTCGTGAAGAAAACATGAATCGCTTGCTTATTGGGATTAGTCTGATTTGCCTTGTGGTGATGAAAAATCTTCCGCCAGTCTATCTCATCGGAATGGCTTTGGTCGCGACCACTCTGTGTGTGCGTCTGTTCATTTCCCGCCGGCTCAATCAGGTGGAAATCAAGGAAATCTTTGAGATCTCGCGCAATCTGGAGAAACGCTTTGAGGTCCACGTTAAGGAAATTACCGCAAAAAATGAAGAGCTGACATGGTTTCTCGATATTAAGCAGCGGTATGAAACGCTATTGGTTGAAACGAATGCCCAAAGTATGAAAGAAGTCAATTATGAGAATGTTCATCAGTTTATCGGGGAAATTGTCCGAAAATGGTTCAGGACGATGAATGCTCTCCGCTACTTGCGCATTGCCTTGCAGACGGCTGAAGGCGAGGTCACCTACGAGATCTCATATGGGCAACGCCAACCAGACAAAGATCTTTTCAAGATTGAGATCGAAACATCAATTGCTCATACCACGGGCGTCGTGATTGCAGAAGCGATATCCGAGAGCGAACAGATCGAGGAAGAGGAGCTGCAGCAGTCCTTTCTTCGCCTCTTGGTGATTCATGTGCGTGGTTTGCTCGACCGCTGCCTGCAAAACCAGCAATCGCTGGAGCTGCGCTTGGTTGAGCAGGAAATGGAGTTCGCAGCCAAGATACAGTTTTCCCTGATTCCGAAAGAACGTTTGATTATGGACGATGTACAGGCGAAAGTGGTCTATCTTCCCGCTGCATATGTTGGTGGGGACTATGTCGACTTCATTCAATTGGACTCCCGCTACAGCTGCTTTCTGATAGCGGATATCTCGGGGCACGGGATACCGGCCAGCTTGTTGACGACGGGCTTACGCAACTCCTTTCGAGCGGTGCTGCAAACGTGCCGGATGCCGAACGAGATTTTGGGGCGGCTCAACTATCTCATGTATGATGATTTGAGCAAAACTCGCTCCTTTATCACGATGATCGTAGCAGTCTACGATGCGCAGCAGAAAACGCTGTGGACAAGTAGAGCAGGACATCCGGAGCCGTATTATTTTTCTGTGTCCAAAACGCAGATTCTCCCTTGCTCAAATGGTATGGGGCTCGGCTTCAACAAGTTCGCGGTCTATCCGCAGGATGAGTGGAAGGTCGAAGAAGACTTCACGCTTTTGATGTACACCGACGGCCTGATAAATCTCGGGGAAGATGACCGTGTGATGTATAGCGGCCGCTGGCAGTCGACGCTTGCGGATACGTATGCGGATGCGGAGCGGGACGGTCATGATCGGATAGAAGCCATCGAGCAAAAAATTTGGACGGTTGCCCGCAAGATGCAGCAGGATGATGACATATCCATCCTCATCCTGGATTTCAAGGCAGCAGCAGATAGAAAACGGGACTAACCGTTTGAGACAAGTTCCATTTTCAAGAAAAACGTTGAGCTCGGGGGTGGAAATCGTGAACCGTGCAGGAGGGGAAAAAGCCGAGACCTGGGATGCGTTTCGCCAGCTATTGGCTGAGCAGACACAAGGAAAGCTGATTCTTTTAACAGTAGAAGAAACAGAGCGGATGATCGGCGAGAATGATGCGGTGCTCACGTATCACGTAAACTCGCCAGACGATCTGGCACCAATGCGCCATGCCATCCGTATATACATAGAGGGCGTCTGCTTGCCGTCCAAGCGACTGTTCCATTATTTGGTCGCAGTGAATGAAGCAGCCACCAACGCGTTGCTATATGGGAAAAACGTCAGCGTCCAGATTTTGCAGATGAAAGAGGAACCGTTCTGCCGGATTGCGGTGAGCGATTGCGGAGAGGGCATTCCGTTCGGTGAACTCCCGAAAGCCGTGCTGCTCCGCGGTTATTCCAAGCGCAATACGCTCGGGGTCGGATTTCCCGTGATGCTTCATTACACAGATCGGCTGTGGTTGTCCACCTCGCAAAACGGTACCGTGCTGATGCTTGATTTGGCTTTGGATTTGCCTGCGACACGAAAAGTAAAAATGTAATAGCGGCAATATTAAGGTTTAACTGTTCCAAATAGAGGGAACCAAACGGTGTAAGCGTAAGCGCACAGTGATGGAACCCTATGGAATCACGGTTTGTTACGGATGATGAAAAGGGTGAAAGGAGATACATATGCATGGCGTATCGTGTGAATGAAACAGCACAGCATGTGACGATTTATTTAGAAGGCGAACTGGATATGTCCGTAGGTGAAAAAGTAGGTCAATTTATACTCCATTATGGAGAAAAATATCCGAGCGTAACGCTAGATTTCACTGATGTGACGTTCGTTGATTCATCGGGGATCGGCAGCTTGTTTTATACGACAAAAGATTTGCTCGCGCAGGACAAGCAAATCGAGATTATCAATGTGCAGGAGGATATTTATGATGTTCTCTGTGTGATCGGTTTTGTCGAAGCATTAGGCGTTTCAATCAAACAAGTGGAACCGAAGGTCTAAGGTTTGACGCATTCGGACACAATTGTATATAATGGTAGGGCAATGATCAATATGTAGACTAAGAAATACGATGAACGGGAAGAGTAAACATCCGTCGCCTTGGCAGAGAGGGAGAATCCATAAGCTGCGAGATTCTCTAAGGTAGACAATGTTGAAGGTCGCCCGTGAGTTAATCAGGTGAACCTGCTTTGCAGTAAAGTAGTCTGATTCGGCATTTGACCCGTTACGTCAAGCTAAGTGAACGTCATCGCAATCGTTGTGTCATGCGGGGCGTTAACAAAGGTGGTACCGCGAAAACAACTCCTTTCGTCCTTTGGATCGAGAGGGGTTTTTTTATTTTAGTTTTCAGGAGGAAATGCACATGTCGAATGAAACGACGCCAAACATTGACAACCAATTGCCGAAAAACTACGATCCAAAAGCGGCGGAAGCCAAATGGTACCGCTACTGGATCGACAACCAGTTTTTCCGTGCGGAGCGTGACGAGCAGAAAAAGCCTTTCACGATCGTAATCCCACCTCCGAATGTTACAGGGAAACTGCACCTTGGTCATGCGCTCGATACGACGCTCCAGGACATTATCACACGGGCAAAGCGGATGCAGGGCTACAGCACGCTCTTTTTGCCGGGGATGGACCATGCAGGGATCGCGACTCAAGCGCGCGTAGAAGCGACGCTGCGTGAAGAAGGAATTTCCCGCCACGATCTCGGCCGTGAAAAATTCATCGAAAAAGTATGGGAATGGAAACACATCTATGCGAGCCATATCCGTGAACAGTGGGAGAAGCTGGGCTTGGCCCTCGATTACTCCCGTGAGCGGTTCACCATGGATGAAGGACTCTCCCGCGCGGTTCGTGAGGTATTTGTTCGCCTGTACGAAAAAGGCTTGATCTACCGCGGCAACCGCATCATCAACTGGGACCCTGCCGCTCGCACAGCGCTGTCCGACATTGAAGTTATTTACAAGGAAGTAAAAGGTGCGATGCATCACCTGCGTTATCCGCTTGCAGATGGTAGCGGCTCCATTGAAGTGGCGACGACCCGTCCGGAGACGATGCTGGGCGATACGGCTGTAGCGGTGCATCCGGAAGACGAGCGCTACAAGCATCTGATCGGAAAAATGGTCATTTTGCCGATTACCGGCCGGGAAATTCCAATCGTTGCCGATGACTATGTCGACCCAGAATTCGGCTCGGGTGCTGTTAAAATTACGCCTGCCCATGACCCGAACGACTTTGAACTGGGTCTGCGCCATAACTTGCAGCAAATCGTCGTCATGGATACGGCAGGCAAAATGAATGAGCAAGCAGGCCCTTACGCCGGTCTGGATCGTTTTGAATGCCGCAAGCAAATCATTAAAGATTTGAGCGAGCAAGGCATCATGTTCAAAATTGAGGAGCATATTCACCAAGTAGGCCACAGCGAGCGCTCCGATGCTGTCGTTGAGCCGTATTTGTCGACGCAGTGGTTCGTCAAAATGCAGCCGCTGGCAGACACAGCACTGGCCAATGCAGCGAGCGAAGAGAGCGTGCGTTTTGTGCCGGAGCGTTTCAAAAACACGTACCTGCGCTGGATCGAAAACATTCGCGACTGGTGCATTTCCCGCCAGCTCTGGTGGGGCCACCGCATCCCGGCTTGGTACTGCCAAGATTGCGGCCATGAGATCGTTTCTCGCACTGATGTGACCGAGTGCCCTTCTTGCCATAGCCACGACCTGCAGCAAGATGAGGATGTATTGGATACATGGTTCTCCTCGGGTCTCTGGCCGTTCTCCACGCTCGGCTGGCCGGATGAGAGCGAGGATATGAAATATTTCTATCCGACCAACGTGCTGGTTACCGGCTACGACATCATTTTCTTCTGGGTCGCACGGATGATTTTCAGCGGTTTGGAATTTACCGGCCAAAATCCGTTTGACACCGTATTGATCCACGGAATCATCCGCGACTCCGAGGGACGCAAAATGTCCAAGTCGCTTGGCAATGGTGTTGATCCGATGGAGGTTATTGAAAAATATGGCGCAGACGCGCTGCGCTACACGCTGGCGACAGGAAACTCGCCGGGGAATGACCAACGCTTCTATTGGGAAAAGGTCGAGGCGAACCGCAACTTCGCCAACAAGATCTGGAATGCGTCCCGTTTTGCCTTGATGAACCTCGAGGGCTTTACCTATGATGATATCGATTTGACCGGGGAGCTGTCCGCTCCAGACAAGTGGATTCTTTCCCGCTTGCAAAACACGATCGCAGATGTGACCCGTCTGATGGACGCATACGAGTTCGGTGAATCCGGCCGCGTGCTGTACAACTTCATCTGGGATGACCTGTGCGACTGGTACATCGAAATGGCGAAATTGTCCTTGTACGGAAGCGATGCAGCTGCCAAGAAGATAACGCAATCCGTTTTGGTGACCGTTCTGGATCAAACGCTGCGCCTCTTGCATCCGTTCATGCCGTTCATGACCGAAGAAATTTGGCAAGCGCTGCCGCACCAAGGCGAGAGCATTACGGTAGCGGCGTGGCCGAAAGCGGACGAGAGCCGCATCAATGCCGAAGCAGAAGCGGAGATGGCCTTGCTGATGGATGTAATTCGCAGCGTGCGTAACATCCGTGCGGAAGTGAACGTGCCGATGTCCAAAAAAGTCGAGCTGTTGATCAAGCCAAGCGATGAGCTGGCCTTGTCCCGACTGAAGCGCGGCGAAGAGTTCCTCGTGCGCTTCTGCAATCCGGAATCGCTCGTCATCGATCAAGTGGTTTCCGCTCCGGACAAAGCGATGTCGGCTGTCGTGACTGGCGCTGAATTGTTCCTGCCGCTCGCAGCTTTGATCGATGTGGAAGCGGAGAAAAAACGTCTGGAAAAAGAAGTAGCGACGCTCAATGCGGAAGTGGAGCGCATCGAGAAGAAGCTGAACAATCCAGGGTTCATGGCAAAAGCGCCGGAAAAAGTCATCGAGGAAGAACGCGCCAAAATGGCGGATTACGCCGACAAGCGTGAAAAAGTATTGGCGCGCCTGGCAGAGTGGCAGTAGCATGTGCCAAGCACGAGCGGCATATCTTGAAGAATGGAGTCGTTCCACATGAGTGAATCAGGCTTTACAACGTATCAAGAGGCTCTCGAATGGGTGCACGGCCTGCTGCGTTTTGGGCAAAAACCTGGCTTGGAGCGCGTCTTATGGATGCTCTCCAGGCTGGATCACCCGGAACGCCGAATCCCTTTCATCCATGTGGCCGGAACCAATGGAAAAGGATCGACTTGCGCCTATTTGAATGGCATTTTGCAAGCGGCAGGATACAGTACCGGGATGTTCACGTCGCCTTATCTGGTCAATTTCCGCGAACGGATTCGTTATAATGGTGAAATGATCAGCGAAGAGGAGTTTCGCATTGTTGCCAGTGAGATCAAACCGCTGGCAGAGGAATGTGCGGAGACGACATCTCATGGAACCCCTACCGAGTTTGAAGTCATTACGGTAATCGCGATACAATATTTTGCTCGCGTGGCTCGTCCGGCTGTGGTGATTTGGGAGACCGGACTGGGCGGACGACTGGATTCGACCAATGTCGTCCACCCGCTCCTTTCCATCATCACGAATATTGGGATGGACCACATGGATGTCCTTGGGCATACGATCGAGGAGATCGCCCGGGAAAAAGCGGGCATCATCAAGCCGGGTGTGCCGGTTGTCACTTGCGAGAAATCGCAGGACGCACTGGCTGTAATTGAACAGGTAGCACGCGACAAGAAAAGTACCTTGTACGTGTTGGACCGCGATTTTTCGGTGGAGCAGCTGGCAGAGCAACTCGGGTCGCAAACGATCCGCTTTGAGAGCCAGCATCGCCGGCACGCAAGCGAATATGTGCTGCCGCTCAACGGCGTTCATCAGCCAAAAAATGCAGCCGCAGCTTTGGCAGCGCTGGATGTGCTGCGTAATTTCTATGCCTATATGGCCGAAGAGGAAGAAATTGCGCGAGGACTGCAACAAACAAGCTGGCCTGGCCGTCTGGAGGTAGTGAGCCAACACCCGCTGATCTTTTTGGACGGGGCTCACAATACAGAAGGAATGCAGGCGCTGACGCAAAGTCTGGAGCAACTGCTGCCCGCTGGCAAATCAATCGAGCTGCTCGTGTCGTCGTTGGCCGACAAGCCGCTTGTTCAGATGGCTGAGGCAGCGCGGCCGCTCGTCGCAATGGCTGATCGACTGACACTGACTCAGTTTGATTTCCCACGTGCAGCGACCGTGGAAAAACTGCAGGATGCATATGTGACGGCAGGGGTCGAGCCGCAGAAGCTGTTTTTGGCGCCAGACTGGCGCAGCTATGTGACCATGTGGAAGGAACAAGCAGAAGCAGACGATTGTTTGGTGATCTGCGGTTCACTCTACTTCATTGCGCAGGTGCGAGCATTTTTATACAACGTGGAAGAGGCAGGTGAATAAGGTGGATCAGACCCAACACGTCCACTTCGTGGGCATCGGCGGCTATGGCATGAGCGCCATCGCCCGTGTCTTGATCGACCTTGGATACAAGGTGACCGGCTCGGATGTAGCCATGAACGAATTGGCGAAGAAGCTGGAGGCTCGCGGTGCGGTAGTATACATAGGGCATGCGGCGGAGCAGATCGAAGGGGCCGACCTCGTCGTCTATTCGACTAGCATTTCGGAGGATAATGCCGAAATTCGTGCGGCAAAAGCAAGCGGTGTGCCGGTTTTGCACCGTTCGCAGATGCTCGCGAAGATTATGAACGAGCGAAAAGGCGTGGCGATTGCCGGAGCGCATGGAAAAACGACAACGACCTCGATGATTGCCCATGTGCTCGAAGAGTGCGGCGTCGACCCGACATTTATTATTGGCGGCGAACTCATGAATGCCGGAACGAACGCAAAGGCCGGAAAAAGCGATTTTGTCATCGCAGAGGCGGATGAGAGCGATGGTTCGTTCCTCGAATATCATCCGGTCTATGAGGTAATCACGAATATCGAACCGGATCATTTGGAGCATTTCGATGGTGATTTCGGCAACCTGAAAGCGGCGTACGCTGCTTTTCTCAGCCATTTGAAGCCTGAGGGCAAAGCGATCGTCTGTGTGGATGACGAGCACGTCCGTGAGCTGATGCCGAAGGTGAAGGGGACGGTCGTGCGCTACAGCATCGACCCGTTGAATCGCGAAATTGCCGATTATCGCGCGACAGACATCATCGTCGGCGATCGCAAAACCTCTTGCCAAATTTGGCATAAGGATGAGCTCCTCGGTGAACTGCACTTGTGTGCGCCAGGAAAGCACAATGTGGCAAATGCGCTTGCAGCTATTATCGTGTCGCTTGATATCGGACTCCCGTTTGACGAAATCTCGGCAGCGCTGACCACATTCCGTGGAGCGAAGCGCCGTTTTCAAATCATCGGCGAGGAGCGCGACGTGCTGGTGGTCGATGATTACGCTCACCATCCGACGGAAATCATGGCGACGCTCAGCGGAGCGCGGGCATCCGGTCGCCGCGTCATCGCGGTCTTCCAACCGCAGCGCTATACACGCACATTTTTCCTTATGGAAGAGTTCAGCCGTGCGTTTGGCGACGCCGACGAGGTGATCATCACGGATATTTATTCGCCGGCTGGGGAGAAGCAGATCGAGGGTGTCAATTCCCAAGTGTTGGTCGAGAAAATTCGTGCCAACAGCCACTCTCGCGCCCAATATATCGCGACGAAGGAAGAGGCGCAGGAGAAATTGCTGGATTCCGTTCGTTCCGGCGATATGGTACTGACCATGGGAGCGGGCGATATTTACAAAACCGCATTCTGGTTGGTAGAAAAATTAGGAAAAAACTCCTAACGAATTTGTGATATTTCTAGGAAAACTCGCTTGATGTTGGGCGGGTTTTCCTTTTGTTTATCCTTATATATGGTAAAATGGTAATGATTCAATCAATTGCAAATGGACAAGCAATTGGAGGAGGGAGCGTTTTTTATGAAACGAAGAAAGGGTACGATCCAACGCATCCTTGTGATTTTGCTCGCGCTGATTTTGATCATTACGGCGATCATGCCGTTTTTGCCGATCAGCTTTACCGGGAGTGCGTTGCTGCCAGTGGCACAGGCAGCGCAGGATACGTCAGCAAACGGGCCCAATGGCGACTGGTCCGCGTCCAAAGCAACGTACTACGCGACAGATCCGAATCATTCCAACATCGGCGCCGAGATGATGGTACGTTTCGGCGACATCGACAACTTCGGTGCAGGATGGGGCGGTAAGGACCCGTTTACGGGGGAAATCATTAATGCGCCTTACCCGACGATAAAGCATGATAGCAGTGATCCGGCGGGAACGGACCAATTGATGGTCATTAAAACGTTTATCAATTACCAGAAGCCTACCAACTGGACAAACAGTGACATCGTGGCGGATGGGTACACCCGGACGTATTACAACAATAACCAGTCATTGCCGGGTGTCGTGCCGATTGAAATGGTGTATAACCTGCGCGACATCAAGGTTAAGTCCGCCATTTTGCAATTATACGTAAACGATTTTCAGGCGAAAAAGCCTAAAGATAACGGCTGGGCCAGTTTCGTGACCTACACAGCATATTTCGATGGGGTAGCAGCCCCGTTTATTTCCAACCAGATCAATTCGATGAACCAAAGCGGCCCCCTCGGCCAATTGCTTACCTTTAACATTCCTGTCGAGTATTTGCCCCTTTTGCAGGATGGGACGCTGACGATCAAGCTCGATGATGACAGCACGACCAAGACGCCCTATGGGGACGGGGTGGCGATCGACTTTGCCAAACTGCTGATCAACCCGGGCGACTACTCCAATGTCGGTACGATTAGCGGTACGGTAAAAAACACATCCGGCAAACCGATAGCAGGTGCAATGGTTTCTGCGATGGGGATGGCCGTTGCCACCACAGATGCGTCAGGAAACTATCAATTGAACAAAGTGCCGTTTGGCTTGGTCGTTTTGGAGGCGTCCGCTTCCGGCTATCAAACCGGACGAATTGAAATCCCCAATTTTAAGAGCGGGTATAATCAGCCAGCCAATTTCGAGCTGACTGCACAGAGCAACAACGCGAATTTGGAAAACCTGGTGGTATCCTCGGGCAACCCGCTGCCGCTCAGTCCTTCTTTTAGAAACGACGTCACGTCTTATACGATTGATCTCGACAGCAATCTCGATCGGGTGCAGGTGACGCCTACCACAGAAGATAAAGGGGCAACGCTTACGGTAAACGGGGGTTCGCTGCCAAGCGGTACGGCCAAGGAGATTCAGCTTTCGATCGGGCAGACGGTCATCAATATTGTCGTCACCGCACCAAACGGCACAACCAAAACATATACGGTTACGATCAAAACTCCGCAGCTCAGCATATCGCGTTCACTTGCGAAAAATACGGTGAAGGCGAATGAAGAGGCAACGATTATCTATGTGGTCGAGCCGAAACCGCTACGCGCTGATCAAGTTACAGGCGGGGGTTCTACCTATCAGATGAGCAACGTCATCTATCGCGAAGACCTTCCAGCGAATGTGACGGTGAGCAGCATTGATTCAAACTGGAAGACGACGGATAAGAATACAGCCAGTCATATTGAGGTAAAACTTCCGGATATTCTCTATATCAAAAATGGCGATCAATACACTGCTCCAAAACAAACCTATACCCTGAAGCTCAAAGCATCGCAGGAAGGCTCCTATGTATTGGACAAGGGTAAGTTGGAGTATCCGTATTTGGATGGTTCTCGCAAAACAGGCAACTTCGATGCATTGGTGCTCTATGTTGAACCGGTAGTCGCCAGCATCACCCTGGACCAAAAAGAACTGAAGATGCAGGTCGGCGATGTATACGACCGACTGAAAGCCACCGTGCTGCCGGCAAATGCTGACCAGCGTGTCACGTGGAGCAGTAGTAATACGAGCATCGTTACCGTGGAAAATGGCGTACTGACCGCGAAAGGCCCGGGAACGGCCACGATTACAGTCACTTCCGCTGATGGCCGAATCAGTGCCCAATGCAAGGTCACGGTGACTCAACCGGTGAAAAGCGTTACCATCGAGCCAGCCAGTGTGGAATTGGATGTCGGCGAAACGATGAAGCTGATTGCTAACATCCAGCCTGCCGATGCGACCAATAAAAATGTGACCTGGTCATCAAGCGATCCAACGATTGTGACTGTTGATAACAACGGAACGATCCAGGGCAAACAGCGTGGAAGCGTGACGATCACGGTCAAGACCGAGGATGGCGCGCTGACGGCTATAAGTGACGTCACTGTCGTGCAGGCAAGTAACGGCAATGCAGCGTCCTCCTCCATCTATGCGTGGGGACAAAATGACCAAGGGCAAATCGGGGACGAAAAGCAAAAGGTCGATCGCTATACCAAACCGATTCCAGTACCCGCCTTTGCTGATGTGGAAGCGACCGGGATCGCAGCTGGTGCCGAGCACTCGATGGCGGTGGCCAAAGACGGGTACGCCTACGCATGGGGGCGCAACGATGAAGGCCAGCTCGGAATCGGAAACATGGGCAATGCGTGGAAAACGGAGCATTTCCCGCAGCGACAGCCAAAAAAAGACAACACGAATTATACGGCAGTCTGGGCAGGGGGAAATCACTCCTTTGCGAAAAATGCCCTGGGGAATGTATATGTGTGGGGAAGTAACCAGTCGAGTGAGCTTGGTGCGAAATCAAACAGCGGTCGGGAAAAATCGCCATTGCTGATTGACTCGTTGCATGGATTGACCAAAATCGTGAGCGGTGCGTCACATACGGCTGCTATGATAAGCGCCAATCGGATCGATACGGCGGGGGACAACACGTTTGGGCAGCGCGGTAATCCCGGATTCAGTGGGATCGAGCAATTTAAGCAAATTTACCCGGATTATACTGGCTATACAGGATTCGAGAATTTCAAAGACATTGCTTCAGGGGACAATTTCGTGCTTGCCCTACAAAACAACGGAACAATATGGGGCTGGGGCGATAACGCGAGCGGTCAGCTCACGTTTGCCGAAACAAAGCAAGCAACGCCAAGAAAAATTACGGCATTGACCAATGTAACGACGATGGCAGCAGGTAAGGGCCACAGCTTGGCAGTAACCTCGGATGGAAAAGTGTACGCATGGGGAAACAACCAGTACGGACAGCTTGGCAACTTGGCGAACGGAACGAAAGTGCTGACACCGGTTGAGATCCCGGTGCTCGCTGGCAAAAACGTCGTGCAGCTTGCAGCAGGCGATGGCTTTTCCGTTGCGCTCACCGCAAGCGGTGATGTGTATACATGGGGCCGCAACGATCAAGGACAATTAGGCTTGGGCAACACGACCCAAACCAATGTTCCGAAAAAGGTGCCAGGATTGGGCGAAGTGAAAGAGATTGCGGCAGGGAATTCACACGTGTTAGCACGCGGAGGCATCTTGAGCCCGGTCACAGGGGTGACGCTGGATAAAACCAAGGTCAGCGTGCAGGTAAACGAGTCCTTGCAGCTCACAGCAACTGTTCAGCCGCCCGATGCTGCCAACAAAAATGTCAGCTGGGCTTCTGCCGATCCGAAGATCGTCACAGTCGACACGAACGGCAAAATTACCGGGATCAAGGTCGGAACGACGACGGTAACTGTGACGACGGAAGAGGGCAATTTTACGGCGACGTGCGAAATAGAAGTCAAGCCAGCACCTATCCCTATTATCAAAGTGACAGGCGTGACACTTGATAAAACTTCCATGACACTGAAAGTCAATGAGACTGGCCAGCTCAACGCAACGGTACGGCCTGCCGATGCAACGGATAAAACCGTCCGTTGGAGCACAGCGAACAGCAGTATCGCGACGGTCAATGCTAATGGAACCGTTACAGCCAATGCACGGGGCAAAACGACAATCACGGTAACCACGAATGATGGCAACTATCAAGCAATTTGCGAGGTAACGGTCATCCAAGCCATTCCGGTGACAGGTGTAACGTTGGACCCGACATCGATGACGTTGGGCATTGGTCAGAACAAAAAACTAACGGAGACCGTCTCGCCAGTTGACGCGACGGACAAAGCCGTCACGTGGAGTACGACAGACAGGCGGATCGCAACCGTCGATGCGGATGGAACGGTTACCGCTGTAGCTCCGGGCATAACAACCATTACGGTAACGACGAATGACGGCCAATTCCAAGCAACATGCTTGGTGTCGGTGGTGGAAGGGGAAACGGGCTTCCAGGTCTATTTGTCTCAATCCGGAGGGGTTCCGGTTCACTACCAGAATGTCGCATTCCCCAATCCGGTTTATGTGGAGCTTCAGTTCCCGACCGACATGGGTAACCATGTGTACTGGATCGATGGACAGCAAGCCACCTACACCGGAAGATTTAAAGTTGAGAAGGATGGCACGACCGAAATCGGTTACTATGCCAAATCGTCTGACGTCGGCAAGGACAAGACCACCAAGCTGATCACCATTGACAAAGATCCTTTCAATCCTTCAAACGTGATCAAAATTACGCAGGTTAACGGCGGCAGCGGCAACCTGACGTTTAGCATCGACCTTGAAGGCACTAAAATGGAAGGATCGGATGGCGTTAGCTACAAGATTGAAAAAGGTGCACAGCTTTCAAAAGTGGGCGAAGGCACGATGGATGGAGATGGTGTCTCCTATTCGGAAGAGGTGTTTGACTCCTTCTTTGGAAGTGATTCGAAAGGATTTTACCTGATCACCGTAACGGCCACCAAGACGATTAAGATCAAAGCTGAGGATGATAATGATAAAGTCGTCGACACCAAAACGCTGTCGCACAGCTACCACGAAGGCTTCTTGATCAGCCCAGGCTTTGAGCTGAAAGCCGCTCAGTACGCGGATGGCAATAAATTGCCGTCCAATCGTAACCCATTTATCTCCAGTAAGCCGATCACCGTTACATTGGTCAAAACAGCTGATTCACCTAATTCATTCTTTCCGGCAGAGGTCACCAAGCTTTCGGATGCGGATAAGCTGAAATTCGGCACGTTATTTGATAAAAATGCCGACGGTGTGATTCAGCCGAAAGCGGATTGGGACTGGGGCGTAGAGCGAATCGAGTATGCAATCGTGCAGAAGGGGACAAATATCGAGACTTATACCGGTTGGAAGCCACTCACGACCACTCAGTTCGTCATCACGACCCCGAATGTCGATTGTGACATTTACATTAAAACAACAGATAACGCGACTCGCTGGGGGAAAAACCCTGTCACCAAATACACCAAGATCCAAGGCACATTCCGCGTGAATCCAACAAATAAAAAACTGTAAGGCAAGAACTCCTTCCGTCTGGTGTGGCGGAAGGAGTTTTCTTATTCGCACAATTTGCAACCACCGGAACGGAATCAAACTAAAATTTCATGCCACGCTTTTTGTAACAACTTGACCCCCAGCTCAATGTCCCTCTCACTGGTCCCGCCGAAGCCCAAATACAATTGAGGATACCGGGGTGTTCGTGGGGTTTCCATCCACATCTGGCTGAAATCATACACCCGCACTCCTTGCTGGGAAGCGAGCTCAAGCAACGTCCGCGAACAACGGTCTGTCCGGATGGTCACCAATAGATGCAGCCCTGCGCTATGCCCTGTGATCTCTATCCGTTCCCCGAAATGCAATTGCAATTGCTCGACAAAACGCTGATGTTTTTTTCGGTAGGCATTGCGCATGCGCCGAATATGCCGGTACCAATGCCCTTGCTCAAAAAAGGCTTGCATCGCCCACTGGTCGATTCGCGACGGACTGTTCAACAGATACGGCATTCTCTGCATTTTTTCTGCGAGTTCCACGGGTAACACCATATAATTCAACCGCAAGGCAGGGGTAAACGCCTTTGAAAATGTGCCGATGTAGATCACCCTCCCATCGCGGTCAATGCCTTGCAAAGAAGAGATAGGCTTGCCGAAATAGCGGAATTCACCGTCATAGTCATCCTCCAGGACATATGCACGCCTTGCGCGCGCCCATGCGAGCAAACGCTCCCGTTCCGCGTACGGCATTACGGGACCGAGTGGGAATTGGTGAGAGGGTGTGACATAAACCGCATTTGCATCGCTTTTCTCCAGTTCATCGAGTGAGAGCCCTTTATCCGTGACGGGAATCGGGATTACTTGGAAGCCATTGTGCTTGAATTGCTCGCGAACGGGTGCAAAGCCGGGTTCCTCAAAGCCGATGGTCTGCCTTCCCGATAACAGCTTAGACAAAACGTCGATGCTGTACGAAATGCCGGAACCGACGACGATTTGTTCAGGGGAGCAGTTGACACCTCGAGAATTTTTCAAGTATTCCGCTAAAACAAGTCGAAGCGAATATTCCCCTTGGGCATCGCCGTACCGGCAAACGCCTGCATGGCTGTCCAACGCCTCGTGGAGCATTTTCCGCCATATCCGTAAGGGAAACAGCGACTCGTCGACCGCAGAAGGATCGAAATCGACTGCTACCTTTTGGGGCACGGGCTCAGCTCTTGTTGGATGCATCGCTGAAAAAGCGCGAACGTGATCTGGATGAGCAGGCGAAGCTGGTTTGTCCGTATGTGGATCAATGACGTAAAGACCGGAGCGCGGCTTGCTGTGTACATAGCCTTCAGCCAAAAGCATTTGGTAAGCCGTTTCAATCGGAGTTTTGCTAATGTTCATTTGGAGCTGGACCGATCGGACGGAAGGCAGACGCGTCCCTGGCGATATGCCACCATTGCGGATCTGATCGCGCATTTGCCGATAGAGCTGAATGTACATCGGCTGTTCGGATTGCGTGGAAAGGAGTATATCGAACATGGAGGCCCCCATTTGCAAACTGTCTTTTCATTTCGTTCAAAACTGACCATTTGTGAGAGGTCAATTTTATCATAAGATGATAGTGAGCTTCTCGCAAGATAATCAATCAAAGGATAAAGGGAGTGTTTTCATGCAGGCAAAATTGAACTTGAAACATAAAAAAGGAACGGGGATTTCACCTCAAGCTTTTAACGATGGAATGACCAAAAATCAGGAGGAATTCAAAAGCTGGTACGAGCGCTTTACATGGGAGGGAAAGGAAGAAGCCGCTTTTTTCGCTGACCACGGTTTGGAAAAGGGGATTTACTGTCAGATTCTTTGCACAGATTGGTGCCCGGATGTGATCTGGAATCTGCCAGTCCTGCTACGTGTGCTTGAGCGAGCCAGCATCCCGACGGAGATTTTGCCGATGGAGGAACATTTGGAGACGATGGACCTCTTCCTGATCAATGGCGGTCGCAATCAGCCGATCGCCATCTTTCTGAACGCAGATGGAGATGTCCTGGGCAGGTGGGGGGCACGTCCTCAGTACATTCAAGCCGTCATGGATGAGTTCCGTAGACAAAATCCGGATCGGGAGGCACCGGGCTATCAAGAGAAAGTTTCCATGGCTCGCAAAGAAATTGCGAAAATCTATAACGCGGGGACGGAATACCAGAACGTGGTCGTGCAGGAAGTGCATCGGTTAATTGCGTCATTTGCAGACCGTTCCGAGAATCACGCGATAACCCGTCGTCCATAAAAAAACGAAAGGCGAGGTTTTTTGATGGCAAACGAAACTTCTCGCGAGACGGGCTTACGAGGCGTTCTGTCGCTTCCCCAGATCGTTTCCCTTTATATCGGCTCGGTGATCGGTTCGGGTATTTTGCTTGTTCCCGGGTTAGTGGCGGAAAAAGCAGGCCCTGCATCTTTGATCGCATGGCTTGTGATGTCGATTCTGGTCATTCCGATGGCCATCACCATGGGGCTTTTGGCAGCGAAGCATCCCAGCTCCGGTGGCGTTTCCCACTTTGTACGGCTTGCCTTCGGGGATCATTACGGCAATATGGTCGGCTGGCTGTTTCTCCTGTCTGTGCCGATCGGAGGGCCGGTACTCGCCGTGACGGGGGCGAGATATGTCGCGGCAGTGCTGCAATGGGGAGAGCAACAGGTATACCTCGTCGCCACCATGATCCTGCTTGTGCCACTTTTGATGAACATTATCGGCTTGAAATTGGCCGGACGGGTGCAAACAATCGTCATCACCTTGATTCTCTCGGTACTGCTGCTCGCTATCGGCGCGGCCATTCCGCATTACGCTCCCGCGAATTTCACCCCGTTTATGCCAAACGGGTGGCTGAGTGTCTTGCAGTCGGCAGGATTGCTCTTTTGGTGCTTTATCGGGTGGGAAGCGGTCACGCATCTGTCTGCTGAATTCGTGAATCCGCAAAAAAACGCCATCCGTGGTGTCATGTGGAGTGCCGGGATCGTCGCTCTCCTGTATTTCGCCGTCGCTTTCATGACGGTGGCGACGCATAGCTACGGTAGGGATTTGTCGGCTGCATCGCTCAGCGTGATGGTCCAGAAGTCGTTGGGGCCGATAGGAGGATGGATCGTCGCATGTGCCGCGCTTTTCATCTGCTTTGCCGCCCACAATGCATACTCCAGCGCAGCGTCGAGAATCGCATTTGCGCTTTCTATGGAGGGGGCTGCTCCAAAATGGTTCGGCATCCTGCATCGGACCTATCGGACGCCGATCGGCGGACTTGCATTCATCGGAGCGGGAAATATCCTCGGACTGCTGGTCTTATACAATCATGTCATTTCGCTCTCCGACTTGATTGTATTGCCAAACGCGACGTTCGTCGCGACTTATATCGGTGGGTGTCTCGCAGGCGTTCGCTTGCTGCGTGACAGTCGGGTCGGCAAGGTCGCAGCATGGATTTCGCTGATTGTAACGCTCGGTTTGTATCCGTTTTTAGGATGGTCGGCTCTATACCCGCTCGCCATCGTGGTGATCTTGACAGTGTCACGCAGACGAAAGCTGGGCAAGGCCGAGCTGACCGGATAGACACGCCTCTTCCTTTTCTTGAAGAATGAAAAAAGAAACCGGCCTTACAGATGGTCGGTTTCTTTGCGTATCGATTGGATGATCAAAAATGCCAGGCTCATTCTGGGCTACAAAAAAGCCGCTGCCTCAATTCGTTTCAAACGCCATCGATTGAATATGATACGACAGCCGGTGAATGATCGGGATTCCAGGTGGTGTATTTTCAAAAATGTCGTCGGCATAGATCGTGCTGAGGCGGGACGATTTGGGATCATTATTTTTTGGATCGACAAATTCTGGCTCCGTTTCTCCTGCATCCTTATTTGGCTCATTCACTTTTCCCCGCACGGCATTCAACTCGATTTTGTTCGCATGAATCCCGCCGACAAACCGCACGTTCGAACCGACGCCGTACAACGTGACGCCTGCCGGGTCCTGACTGACGATGAAGACGTGCATCTCTTTTGGCTTCGGCGTTGCAGATTGATAGTCATACAGATTGAGATTGTAAGCTTCTACCGTCCCCTTCGCCAAAATCACCAATGTTTTTCCGGTGTTCGGCGCTTCCTTTGTGGCACCGTCCTCGGTAAAGTAGACGTTCTTGGAAACGTACACGGTTCCGTTCATTTGGAAGTTTTTCTGTACGTAAAGATCGCCGTTCACGTAAATGTTGCCATCAAACGTCAAGTCCTCCAGTACAGCATTGCCGTTCACATAAATGAATGCGTTGGAATTGCGTGTGCCAGTGGAATCAACCAAGGAGACGGAGCCTCTCAGTGTTGCAGCCGCAGTGGAATCGGTTGCGTCACCGGTCCCGCCAACGAGCAGGTTACCGTCGATGACTTGCAAGTCCGCGTTTTCCTGCATGGTCAGATTTCCGTTGATTTGGAATGTTTCGGGTGACGTGAGATGATGCTTCTCTCCGATGATGACGCTTTGATTTACCTCGCTTTTGCTAACCACTCCACTTTGATCTTCCCCTTGATAGGTGAGCGGCTCGATTGCGACGGAAGCGCCGGGCTTTTTGAAATCAATGGGTGCTCCTTTACGCTTCACGACCTCATCAATCGGCTGAATGTTCCCGAAATGTGGATTTGCCTGGAACTTAAGCGTGGGGGCAAGCACCAGCGCTTGATCCCATTGGCTTTGGACGGCCTTTTTCACCGAAGAAAAGCCGTTATCATCGAAGGCATTGCCGTCCTTTTGGAACCGGCTCGGCAGATCCTTATATGGAACAAAGGGTACCTCAGCCACTCCAATGATCGATGGATAGGTCGACTCCTTATGCTTGGGCACCATATTCGCAACCTCGTCGTTCGTCTCCAAATAGTATGTGGCGGTTTTTGAAAGCGAATAAGCATGTGAGAAAACATCGCCTTCGATGTAAGCTGCTCCATTCAAGGTGAGCACAGAGGCCGGATCGTCTGGCGTAGACAGCACATAATAAAATTCTTCAGGCAGTGAAGTGACATAGATGGTTGCCTTCAAGGTGCTACGATCCACATGTCCGTTTGCAGAAGGGGCTTCCCCTACCGACTCGACTACAAGCTTCGCCACAAACGCCTCAATTTTCTTTTTTGCGGTCTCCGCTTTGGTCGGTTCCCGTTTGATCGTGATTTTATAGGGGGACTCGTCCATCGGTGTAAACGAATTTGCTTCCAGACTTGAAAAAGCACGGTCATAAGCGGCTTGGACGCCGTCCACATCAAGCGTATTACTGTCCCCAGTGAGCATGGCTGTTTTTCGCTGGATCTCGGCGTTGCCTTGTGTCACCGCTTTGTTGATGCGGGCAAGCGCTTCTTCCATACCCATCCGCGCGTTATATTCGGCTTCGCTGCGACTTTCCGTTTTTCGTGCCTGAACCAAGCTGCTTAACGTGACTTGCAGCAGATTGGTGCCGATCACGGTCAATAAAACGATAACGATGAGAGCGACGATCGCAGCGTATCCATTTTCTTCTTTTAGCTTCATGGCTGACGTCCCTCTCTTAGTCAATGTGAATCCGGCTTGTGATTTGATAATGGACGGCATCGTTGCCCGTTTGGCCCATGGTCAGATTGAGCACAAGCGCTGAATCGCCGGTTTCGTTCGTTTCCACCGTTACCGAAGAAGGGGCGAGCAGGGGAAAAGCCGGATCATTCAATTGTACCGTCTCGCTCGGTGCACGCCAGTCCTCGGTTCCTTCCGCATAACTTGTAAAATAGCACGTCTCCGTAAACAGCAGATTCGACCGGTTCGTTGGTACGGAAAACGTTTCGCGGATTAGTTTATAGGGCGGCCCGTTGCTACCCTTCTTAACAGGAACGATCGTGTAGAGATAATAGATTCGTGGGCTGGTCGTATTTTCTAGTTGCTTCTTACTTGTCCATAACGCACTCTGATAAAGATCATTGGTAGAATTTGCTGTCGTATTCATCACGCCGCCAACCGTATCTCCCGGCTTGGAATTGATGAAGGCGAGGACATCATCTGATTTGTCCGTATTGGTCATCGAGGTGATGATCGCATTGGTCAGAGCGTCTGCATGATTGCGGATCGTGACATCTGCGGTCACTTCCTTCTTCAAGGAAAGTGCGGAAAAAAACACGCCGTTGACCATCGTGATCACTAGCCCGAAAAGCACCAGACCAGCCAGCAGCTCAATCAGTGTCAGACCGCTGTCATCTTGGAATCGGTCACGAAAGGAGCGAGCGCGCTTCATCGTCTCAAGTCCTCCTTCGTGATAAAGCATTCGACTGTGGTAGACGTGCGCGGATTCGACGCCGCGTCGGGTGCGTCTCCCCAATAGACGGTAACGGTCGCTTTGACCAGCAGATCTTCGAACGACTCACTCTTTGAAAGTGAATTGACGTTGGTCAAAACGACTTTTGTATGGTACGTGGTTCCGTTGATATGGTCCAGATCGGCTTCGGTTTTGGGCGCGAGCGTAACAGGACTGACGTCAACAAGAGGCGGTAGCAGCTGTGCCGGGGTCGCTTGATGCAAATCTTCCAGTTTCGCAGGAAGATCAGGAATGGTTGCAGTCGCTGAATCGGTGAGCTTGCTCGGATCCGTATTTAACAAATGCTCTAGATCCTCGGTTACCTGATCAGCAGTCACGCCAATCAGTTTCAACCGAACTTTTTGGAAGCTCGCATCTTTCCAGCGCAGCGCCTCCTGCCTTGCCAAGGTGCTTGTGATCAGCTTGCGATCCGACACCTGCGCAGTGCTCTGCGCCTGATAGAAATATTTAATGAATGTCAGCGAAATAATGGAAATAATCATAATCGCCGCAATCACCTCGATAAGCGATGATCCCCGCTCTGATCGAAATTGATATATATAGGACATAAGTATCACCATGCTCTCCGCAAAACTTGCTAGAATGACACAATTTATTGACGAAATCCATTTGTTTCTTCCAAAAAATATAGGCCTATTGTATTATAAATGGGAGGAAATTGGGAGTAAAAATGCGAATTGACGAGCAAAAAAAGCCAAATTTCGCTAGAATGATTCTATCAATTTCCACGCGCTCCATGCTAGTTATTTTTGTCGATTTTTGTCAAATTAAGATGTAGTTTATCATGAAAGGGTGGTGGATTCCATCATGCTGCCCGTTCTACTGTCAGCCGTCGTGAGCGGTTGCCTCAGCTTGCTTGCTGGACGCATGACGTACGCGTTTTATCCCGCTGCAAATGAACGGGCCCATGTTCTCATGCTGTATCTAGCTTTTTTCAGTCCGCCGCTGTTTTTTCTGATTAAGCTGCAATTTGGATTATCAGCGTTCCTACTCAGCCTGGCTCTATGGACGGCGGTCGTGCTAGTCGCCATTGCGCTGTATTGGAAGAATGGCAACAGGGACGAACAAGCGGATGAGGAAGAAGAGGAGCTGCTTGCTTTTTCGTGGGAGCTATCGGAAAAAGAGCAGGTGAAGCTCGCAACTGAGGAGTCAGTCATTGAGAATGAGGGGCTTGCAAGCGACATTCTGATCATAGAGGAGGCACAGCCGCTACCGACCGTTGACACTGAGCTTGCGAGCAAGGAGATTGCGGTCATGGCCGCCGGGGAAGAGGATGACGCTTCTGCTGAGCTTTTCCCTATTGAGAACAGTCCCGTATACATAGATGCGCCGATCCATTCAACGTTGCAGGAACCCGACGTTCCTGCTGTATTGGCTCAGCCGGATGAGCAGGAGGGGGAAGCGGGTTACGATATCGAGCATTTTTATTCAAAACAAGAAGAAACAGAAGGGACAGACGAGAACGCATTATTTCTAGATCAGGAAGAATCGCCGGATCGAGAATTAATCTCGGATTTGTCTGCATTGCTGGCAGAAGAACACGTCCCGAAGGTACCTTCTCGCGTCCCGCAATCACACCAAGCGCAGGCGTTGTGGTCACTCCCAACCTCTCCCGTTTTGCAGATGGAGTCGCTAGAGGTGGCGGCACAGGAAAGCGCCGCTGCATTTGAACAAGTGCCGGTTGAACAAGAAAAATCTCGATTGTACGAACTTGAGGAACTTTTGCAGCCTCTAAAAGAATAGTGGAAAAGCCGGGTGAAAACGAATGGAACGAAGTGTAGCTAGAATGCCGGAAAGATCATTTCTTTTCGCCCTGTACCTTATCATCGTCCTTCTCTCTATCGGCCTGACGTCATTGCTTGCCAACCCGCTCTCCGCGCTTCTGGCGCCAAAACAGCTGTCTCCAGCGGTTAAAGTAGGCGGACTTTCCTTGGGTGCGCTCGATGCAGATCAGGTCAAGGTGAGATTGCATGCGCTGCTTGAAGCGGCTAAGCAAAAACCTGTTCGAGTGGAATATGGAGAAAAGCGCTGGACGATTTCTGCACAACAGCTAGGCATCAACTATGACGAACAAGGAATGTATGAGGACATCCTGTACGCTTCCGTCAATTCGCAGGGGATCAAAAAGATCTGGAACAGCTGGACGAATGAACCGGTTTCCACACAAATTCCCTTTCAATTCACGTGGAACCAGGAAGCCGCAATCGAGACCTTGCAGCAAATTGCAAAAGAGGTCGACCAACAGCCGCAAAACGCAGCGTTTTCGATCCAAGGTGGGCAAATTCGCTACACCCCTCACCAAATCGGGCGGGAGTTGTCCGTTGACGAAACGGTCAAACGAATGGAAGTCGCGATGGGGACGGCGCAGCCTGAATGGACGGTTGTACTTGCGGTAAAAGAAACGCCGCCGTCTATTACAGGAGACAAGCTGGAGCAAATTACCACGCAGCTGGCACAAGCGTCGACCGCGCTGCCAGCCGACTATAAAACCGTGCAAAAAAATCTCGAGACGCTTGTCAAGAGATTGAACGGCACGCTTTTGGCAAGTGGTAGCATGTTTTCCTTTACGAAAAAACTGGGACCGTTTGTGACGGGAGAAGATTATATGACGCTGCCAACGGCTCATCCGTTGACGGAAACGGGCGGGGTGCAGTTTGGAATCGGACAAGCCGCTTCAACGCTGTATGAAGCAGCACTTCGGTCCGGGCTTGAAATTCGGGAGCGGCATTCGCATCTGCAGCCGCAATCGTATACCACGCCGGGCCTCGATGCAGCAGTATGGGATGGACAGCTTGACCTGAAGCTGGTCAACACCTTTTCACATCCGGTTTATATCGACGCCAAAATCGAACAAAACCGTTTGTTTATCCGCCTGTACGGCAGCAAAGAGGACGTGCGGCAAACGGAAGTGCGGGTGGAGAACGTTGAAACGTTTCCAGCGAACACCGTTGTGCTGGTCGATGGACAGATGCATTCCTACGAACAGATGGATGCGCGTCCCGGTGTCAGCGGCGTCTTGGCGCAGGTGTTTCGTTTTACCAAGACAGACAAGGTGCCTACTGGTACCAAACAAGAACTGGTATCGAAGGATTACTACCGGCCGATACCAAAAGTGGTATATATCGGCCCTCCCCAAACACAAACGGAGAACGGACAAACGGGAGAGGGTACGATCGGGACAGAGCGCCCGGCAGACATTCCGCTGCAGCAAACGCCAGCAGAGGGTAACGTACAAGGTCAAGCGCCATCGGCATTTGAAAATGACCCGAACGTGATCCCCCCTTCTCCATAACCACGACGCATAGAAGGGAGCAAAAGCCACATGGAACGAAAAAGACTAGGCGATCTGTTGGTTGAAAGCGGCATGATTACCGCTGAACAATTGCAAAAAGCGTTGCAAGAACAACAAGTGAGCAGACAAAAGCTGGGGGATGTGCTGCTCTCGCAAGGTTACATCTCGGAAACCCAGCTTATCGAGGTTTTGGAATTCCAGCTCGGTATCCCGCATGTCAGCTTGTTCAAATTCAAGTTCGACCAATCGTTGACCGGCATCATCAACGAGTCGATGGCCAAGCGTTACCAGGTCATCCCGCTGAAAAAAGAAGGCAGCAAGCTGATGGTTGCGATGGCCGATCCGCTTGATTATTTCGCACTCGACGATTTGCGAATGTCGACCGGCTTTCAAATCGAGCAGGCGATTGCGACGCGGGATGATATCCAGCGAGCGATCATGCGTTATTACAGCTTGCAGGAGTCCGTCAATGAGCTGATGGAGGATTTGCCGCAAGACCCGACGCAGATGGAAAACGAGCTGGCTGATGAAGATTCACCGATCGTCCGCCTGGTCAACCAGTTGATCCAGCAAGCGGTCCAGACGCGAGCCAGCGACATCCATTTTGACCCGCAGGAGGACAGTCTGCGCGTGCGGCTGCGGATCGACGGTCTGCTGCGTACGGAGCGAACATTGCCTCGCCATATGACCAACATCGTGACCGCGCGTCTGAAGATCATGGCGAATCTGAATATCGCCGAACGGCGGATTCCGCAGGATGGCCGCTTAAAGATGGAAATCAACATGAAGGAGATCGACATCCGCGTCTCCACGCTTCCCACCCTGTATGGAGAAAAAGTCGTGATGCGGCTTTTGGACCTGTCTACCGCGATCAGCGATGTGGAGAGGCTGGGCTTCAACAAGCGGAACATCGGATTGTTCCTGAAAATGCTGGATGTGCCGAGCGGTCTAATCTTGATCACGGGTCCGACGGGAACGGGAAAATCCTCCACGCTCTATGCCGCTCTCAATCGGTTGAACGGCGAGGATGTAAATATCATTACGGTGGAAGACCCGGTTGAGTATCAGCTCGAAGGAGTCAATCAGGTGCAGGTCAATCCGGCGGCAGGTATGACATTTGCCAAAGGGCTGCGTGCAATTTTGCGCCAAGACCCTAACATCGTCATGGTGGGGGAGGTCCGCGACCTGGAGACCGCCGAAATCGCCATTCGAGCCTCCTTGACCGGACATCTGGTTCTAAGCACGCTGCATACGAATGATGCGGTCAGCACGATCACGCGTTTAGTCGATATGGGTATCCCGCCGTTTTTGCTCTCCTCGTCGCTGACAGGGGTTGTGTCGCAGCGGCTGGTGCGCCGCATCTGTTCGGATTGCCGGACAGAAGTCGAGCCGACAGCGCATGAACGCGCCTTATTGGAACGGCGCGGCCTGCAGTGGCAAAAGCTTTACAAGGGACAAGGCTGCGGCAACTGCAGTATGACGGGTTACAGGGGACGCTTGGCGATTCACGAAGTGCTCGTGGTGGATGACGCGCTGCGTCGGATGATTTTGGAAAATCGTCCGGCTCGGGAGTATCGCCAGCATGCGGTTAAAAATGGGATGATCCTTTTGCTTGATGATGGACTGCTCAAAGTTTTGCAGGGACATACCACCATCGATGAAGTACTGCGCGTTGCCGTAAACGAATAGGAGGGAATGGCCTCATGGATGAACAGACATTTGATAGTATCCATTTGCTGAAGCTGGCGTTTTCCTCCAAGGCGTCCGACTTGCATCTTACGGTGGGGGCACCACCGATTTTTCGCGTCGATGGCGACTTGAAACGGTACGGGCAAAACCTACTCACCCCGGCGGACACCGAGAGAATCGCACAAACATTACTAAAAGCGGAACAATACGAGCATTTCCTCAAAAAAGGCGAGTTGGACTTTTCCTACGGCGTGCCCGGCGTTAGCCGCTTCCGGATCAATGCCTACATGCAGCGCTCCTGCATCGGGCTTGTCGCAAGGGTGATCCCGACCACGGTGCCAACGCTTGATCAGCTGAACATGCCCGACATTTTGCAGCGATTCGCCGAGAAGCCACAGGGATTGCTCTTGGTGACGGGGCCGACCGGTAGCGGGAAATCCACGACACTGGCCGCGGTGATCGATTACATCAACCAAACGATGTCGCGCCACATCATTACGCTGGAGGACCCGATTGAATATTTGCACCGTCATGGGCGGTCGATCATCAATCAGCGGGAAGTCGGTTTTGATACGCACAATTTCGCCAATGGCTTGCGGGCAGCGCTGCGGCAGGACCCGGATGTAATCTTGGTCGGGGAAATGCGAGATTTGGAGACGATCCATACGGCGATTACCGCGGCGGAGACGGGACATTTGGTGCTCGCTACGCTGCATACGTCTGACGCAAGCCAAACGATCGATCGAATCATCGACGTGTTTCCGGCACACCAGCAACCGCAAATACGCATACAGCTGGCGGCCGTGTTGCTCGGTGTCGTATCACAGAGACTGTTCCCGCGAACGGAAGGCAAAGGGCGTGTAGCCGCGACGGAAATCATGGTGAACACCCCGGCGATATCCAACCTGATACGCCAGGAGAAGGTGCACCAAATCAGAAGCATGATGCAGACAGGCAAAGCGCTCGGTATGAACACGTTGGAAATGTCGATCCAGGAGCTCTTACAAAAAGGGCTGATCTCGCCGGAAAAAGCCAAGCTCTATCTTGCTGACGAGGAGTGGGCGCATGGCTGAGTTTCAATACCTAGCGGTCGACGAGCTCGGGAAACGGCAGAAGGGCGTGATCGCCTCCCAAACAAAAGGGGCAGCGATCGCCGAGCTGAAAAAGCGGGGCCTGATGGTGCGGGCAATCGAAGAAAAGCCGAAATCGTTTCTGCATATGGAAATCCAGATCGGCAAACCGGTGAAAACGGAAGATTTCGTTGTCTACTGCCGACAATTCGCAACGCTGATTCGCGCAGGTGTCTCGCTAGTAGATGCCACGAATATCTTGAGCAACCAGGTCGACGGCAAAGTGCTCCGCAAAACTTTGATTGAAGTGACCGAAAAGCTGCGCAAAGGAACAGCGCTGTCGCAGGCAGTCGGCGAATTCCCGAAAATTTTTCCGCCAATTTTCATTAACATGGTGCGGGCAGGGGAAGAAGCAGGGAATCTCGATGACGTACTGGAACGGTTGGCGATCCAATTTGAAAAAGACTATTTCACGATGGAGAAAGTGAAATCGGCCATGACGTATCCGATTGTGGTCGGCATCTTTTCCATTCTGTCGATCGCGTACCTGCTGACGAATGTCGTACCGCAATTCGCGGGTATTCTCACGGCGGCAGGCACAGAAATCCCTGCGCTGACGCGTTGGGTGATGGGTATTAGCAACAGCTTGGTCGAGCAGTGGTATTTGTGGTTGCTCGGCATCGCGGCCCTCCTACTTGCGTGTAAGCTCATTTCGAGCAACCCGAAGGGACGATACGCGATTGATTACATGAAGTTACGGCTGCCGATTTTCGGCGTCGTGTTCCGCAAAGCCGCGATCGCCCGGTTCACCCGCACGCTCGGTTCACTGTTCAACAGCTCCGTACCTGTGCTGCAATCGCTGTCGGTCGTGGAAAGAGTCATCGGCAATGCAGTCATCGCAGAGGTCATCCGCAACTCTCGCGAAAGCCTCAGCGCCGGACAACGCCTGTCCGATCCGCTGCGCCGTTCCTGGGTATTCCCGCCGCTCGTCACCCAAATGATCGCGATCGGCGAAGAAACAGGTGCGCTGGATCACATGCTGGGCAAGATTGCCGATTTCTACGAATCCGATGTGGAAAACACCGTAGACAAGCTCAAATCACTGATCGAACCCATCATGCTCCTCATAGTCGCAGGAGTAGTCGGCACCATCATCGCCTCGATCATGCTGCCGATGTTTAAGATTTATGAAACGATACACTAGGAACGGATTGGAGAGAAGGAAAATGAAAAAAATGTGGGCTCGTTTGCAACGGTTGGTTAAAGAGGAAAAAGGTTTGACGCTGATTGAACTTTTGGCGGTTATTGTTATTTTGGGGATTATTGCTGCCATTGCGGTGCCGGCGATTACGGGGATAACGAATAATACGAAACAAGAGGCTCATAAGGCGAATGCTCATCAAATTGTTGAGGCTGCGAAACAAATGGTTGCGATTAATAATTCTTCGTTGAAATTTATAACTGATATTACGAAAGAGGGAGATATTACCGTTAATTCAAAAGGTGAAATTATTAAATTGGAAGACTTGGAATCTGCAAATTATTTTCCGAACGGTATTAAAGATCCAGTAAATCCGAGTAAAAATTATGATAGTGATAATTCATCAGTTATAGTGATTAAAGACACTAATGGCTCTTTCCAATACTATGTTACTTTGGTTGCTGATTCAAATGGAACCAAATATTTTACGAAAGTCAACGAATTAAAAATCGATACAACCGCACCTGTAAAACCTTAAGTAAACGTAATATGTATGGAAATTTTAATTAAGTAGCCCCCCGAAAGGAGCCATCATGGCGCCACTGGATCTCTTCTTCACCCTCTTCTTCTTCATCCTGGGGCTCTGCTTTGGCTCCTTTTACAACGTAGTCGGCCTGCGCATCCCGCTGAAGCAATCAATCGTGAGCCCGCCCTCCCGCTGTCCGAAATGCGAGCGGCGGTTGAGCTTTCTCGATCTGCTGCCGGTCGCAGGCTTTCTGCTCCGACGCGGAAAATGTGCCAGCTGCAAAAAGCCAATCGCAATCATGTATCCGCTCATGGAATTGTTGGCGGGCATTTTGTTCGCGTTTGCCTATCTGCAATACAAAACGCAGCCAACAGAGCTGCTTATCGCACTTCTATTAATCTCACTTTTTATCATCGTATCGGTCAGTGACACCACCTACAGACGAATCCCCAACGCGGTGCTGCTGACCTTCTTGCCGCTGATCGTCCTATGTCGGATCATCTGGCAGATGGATTCGTGGTACAGTTATTTGCTCGGCGGGGTGCTCGGCTTTGCGCTGCTGTTCGCTATCGCTGCCATCAAGCCGGGGGCGATGGGGATGGGTGATGTGAAGCTGCTCGGTGTATTGGGATTCGGTATCGGTTGGCAGAACGTGCTGCTCACATTATTTCTCGGATCCGTGATCGGCTTGCTGGTCGCCATCGTTTTGCTCGTTTCGGGCAAGGTGAAATGGAAGGGCGCAATCCCGTTTGGCCCTTCTCTCTGTGCTGCGGCGCTGCTAGCATTTTTTTACGGCGATCGTTTGCTCGAAGTCTATTTATCCTTGTTCATCCAACTGTGAGGTGAAGGTCATGTGGAAACGTCTACTGAATGGGAATACAGCGAATTGGCAGGTCGGGCTGCACTTCCTTCCCTATGCGATCAAGCTGGCGGAGGTGCGCGCCGCCGATTCTACCTATGTGCGCAAGCAGGGGATCGTCCCGATTAATCCCGACATCATCGATAACCATGGCGTTCGCGACCGGGAATGGTTGGCTTTTGAACTGGAGAAAAAAGTGAAGGAATGGCATCTGCGCGGTAAGGAGGCCATCCTGTCTGTACCGCTTTCCAATGTTATCATTCGACGGCTGTCAATTCCGAAGGTACATGACAAGGAGATTCGCGATCTGGTGGAGGTCGAAATCGAAAACTCGCTGCACCTACCGTTTCAAAATCCGGTGTTCGATTTTGTCAAAATCCAAAATCATCTTTTCTTGCCCAAGAAGGACGAACAGGAAAAAAACAGCGAGAGTGCCACTGGGTATGAGCTAGAAGCTGAGCTGGAGCTTCAGCGCGAGCAAATCCAGCTGATGGTAATCGCTGCGCCGGAAGATACGGTCCAAAGCTATGTCGAAACGGTACGTAAGGCTGGTTTGAAGCCGATTGCGGTCGATATCGAGCCGCTAGCCCTGTATCGAACGCTCGATCAGGAGTTTCCGGAAATCTCGGGAAATGGCATTTTAATGATCAACATCACCTTAGCCGGAGCGGAGGTCGCGATTTTTTCAGCAGGCTACCCGGAGTTCGTCCGCTCGGTCGAGCTGTCGGTTCCTTTTTTCAACGCGCAGCGCAGCAGAAGCTCGCTAGAAATGGCGAGACAAGCGATCGGCTTAATGGAGCGGGAAAATCGGCTGGAAAGCTATGTGAACGACCTGAATTCGGAAATGACAAGAATCATGAACTTTTACCAATATTCCATGCACGATGGAAAACAAAAAGTCGAGCAAATCTATGTGACGGGCGACTTTGGCGATATGCCAAAGCTGGCGGAAAAGCTGCGCAGCCGGTTTAGCATACCTGTCCATACCCCGGCTTTTTCACAAGTGGTCCGTTTGGATAAAATCAGCAGCCTGTTTGCCTTTGAAGCGGCGGTCGGTCTTGGACTAAAGGAAGTGCATAGTCGATGAGCGCTCACATTCAGATTAACCTTTTGCCACGGCCCAAACGAAAAATACGTCAAATTCCAATCATATTGCTGCTCGGTATTCTTGTGATCGGGGCGGGCAGCTGGTATTTGCTAAGGGACTATCAGGCGGCGGTCCGTGACAATGCCGCGCTCGAAGCGCAAATTCACGCGGTCAAAGCCCAAAAAGAAGCGTTGCAACAGACAATGACGCAAGCCAACCAAAAGCCAGCTGATAAAGTGGATGCGACGGCATATCTTGCGCTGCCGCAATTAATCCAGAATGCGTCGGTTTCGACCGATTTTCTTTTGGACCGATTAGCGGAGCTGTTGCCTGCGGACAGTGTAATCAGTACCGTTGAATTCAAGGAACCGGACCAGGTGAAGGTTAGTGGAAAATTCAGCACGGTCGAAGAGGCGGTCAGTTTCATCCAAGCTGTTGACCATTCTGCTTATTTCTCGATGGCAAAGATCGGGTCAGTCAGTGTAAGCAAAGACCAAAAAGCGTTGGTAGAATCCGTGATCGGGCAAAAAGTCGCTCCGTTTTACATGCTGTCCTTTGAATTGGTGGTCAAGAAGAATCAGGTCACGGGTTCGCCGAATGCACAGCCAGCGACCCCACCCCAGGGACAATAACACACCAAAAAGGAGAGGAGAAATGTGGCATGACGATCAGTCGACAGACACTGCTTTTGGTGCTGATGTTATTTTTCCTTGCTGGGGGTGCGTTTTATTACTTCACTCTCATGCCGCTAAAAGCGAAGTCAGCCCAGCTCTCCGCAGATTTAGAGAAGGAAGAGTCGTATCTTGCAGCACTTAAAAAAGCAGACGTGAAAAACAAGGAGCAGGAAGTGGCAACGCTCCCGCCAAAGTTCCAAAACCAAGTACCAGAAGCCCCCTATCTTGAGCAAATCATGCTGGACATGACCCGTTTGCAAACTATCAGTGGAGTTGAGATGGATGGGATCGGACTGTCCAACAGCTTGGAAAATACAGCGGATCAAACTGGCCAAGGCAAACCAAAAGCCACGAAGTTTACGCCGATCGGAAAGGCGGCAGGGCAAGAGGGACCCACGTTTACCGGATTGGAGAACGTAAGCATCTCGACGAAAATTACGGGCAGCTATGCGCAGGTACACCGCTTTTTCCAAGAGGTGAACCAGTTGCCTCGGGTGATTCGCATCGATCAGGTCAAAATCACGTCAAATGGCGGGAACAATCTGATAGAGCTGCGCCCTTCGGCCGATGTGCAGAAATTCACCGCTGATGTGACGATGGAAGCGTTCTTCTCACCAGCGCTCGCACCTTACTTCCCGAATCGTTTGCCGATTGTCGTAGCGCCACCGGCCAAACATGTCAGTCCATTTGAATAAAAAGCTTGTCATATTCGTAGATTTCCCCCCGTATGCTAGTTACTAGAAGAGTGCTAGTCAGAGGGGGATTTTTTTTATGCAAGCCAAAAAAAGCAACCAAATCACGATTAAACTAGATGGACAGCCTTTGCCCCAAGCAAAACCGAGCCGTCTGCCTATACAGCCTATCAAACCCGCCCTAGCCGAACAGCAGGAAAAGACACAGCATCAAACCATGCCAGCTTTCGAGGATACGAAAATGCCAGCAAATCCCGTGCCGGCGCCAGTAGCCATTCCCCATGACGATGACGCCATGCAGCGCCTATCAGCCATCCGGCAAGCCCGGGAAAGCAGAGCAGTAGAAGCTTTCCATAAACCGGAGTTGGTGGAAGCTGAAGTCCTTCCGAGTGACATCCGTGTAGCAGAAAACATTGAAACGAACGATATACAGCAAGGGCCGCTGTGGGAGGAAGAGGACGAGCCGAAACGTGGCAAGGTTGCTGCGTTTTTCGGGAACAAATACCGCGTGCTTTGGAAAAAGCCAGGGATGAAGATGCTGATTACTGTGACAGGGGCGGTGGTGGTCGGGCTGCATTTCGGGTTCCTCGTCCTCGCTGTGTTCATGAACGAACAGCTATCCCAATCCTATCGAACCGTCCTGGATGGAACGGTGCAGACGTTGGCGGCAGTTCAGGGAAATGTGCAACAAAATACACAACAGAATGGACAAAGCACCGCGGCTGGGACGCATGCTCCGCCTGTGGCAGGCGAGGCATCGAAAGGGGCGATAGGAAGCCAGGAGATACAAGTGACGCTGCCTGACCAACGGCTTTTCATCGCGCAGGGCGGTGTGTTCAGCGATCAGAAAGCGGCTGATCAGGCGATTAAACCGCTTGTTGATAAGCAGCTGCCGCACATGTACTTCGAAGACGGTCAGAAACGTTACCTGTATCTCGCGGCAGCGACGAGCCGCGACCAAATTCTCGGCCTCGCCAGCCAGTTAAAAGCAATTGGTCAGGATGTTTATATAAAGGAAGTGTCATTTCCAGGAATTAACAAATGGCTGACATTCCAAGCCCAACCGACGGTAGCGGGTATACAGCCTGCCTCATCGGTCAATCCGGCGGATGCACAAGAGTTTCTGCTCACGGGTTTTGAGCTTGCCCGCACGCTTGCGGATTGGTCGGGACAGATGATGCGTGACGGCAAGGTGGTGAAGCTACCCGCAGATGCTGATGCCAAGCTGACCGAGCAGCATCGAAAACTGCTCGAGCAAAAAAAATCTTTTGTCCAAATTATGCCTGAAGCGGCGCATCAAGACCTTGAATCAATGGTGAACGGCATCACCCAAGCGGTGACAGCGTATGCCCAGGTGAAAAATCCGAACGCGGAATCGTATGCCTGGCAGGCGCAAAAAGGGGTACTCCAATTTGTGGAAAGCTACTTGCAGTTCGTAAAGAAAATACAGCCGTAATAATTGATGGGACAGACTTTCTTGCATGGAGGTCTGTCTTTCTGTAGAGTGGAAAGCAAGAGGATTTAAGGGATTGTTTCGCCATCTGTCATTTGCTACACTTATGTGTGGTTGTGATACCATCCAACCTTATGAAAGTAAGGATATAAAGGAAGAGAGAGAATGATCGGGAGAGAGACAGTTACGTTCGTGTTGATTTTGCTCGCTGGAATGATTGCGGGAAGTATTCTCGGCGATATTTTGGGGGAGTGGCTTCCTTTTTTGAGGGTATCGAAGACTGTGTCATGGTCTCCTTCTCTGGACCTTGACATTCTGACGTTCAAACTTTCGCTTCAGTTGAAATTCAACTTGGCCAGCATCGCTGGACTCGCATTCGCATTCTGGATTTCACGACGTGTAAGATAATTACTTGCTAGTAAGCTGGGTGGGAACAAAAATGTCAATTCAATCAACGCTTCTTCCGCTCATTTTAGCCTCGGGTTCTCCGCGCCGAAAAGAGCTGCTTTACGCATTGGGGTTTCCTTTTGTTGTGCAGTCAAGCGATGTGGACGAATCTTGTGACGCCGATTTGGCACCGGAAGCAATTGTAGAAGAGCTGTCGCTGCGAAAGGCAAATGCCGTGGCAGCAGAAAAGACGAGCGGGCTGGTGCTCGGCTCCGACACGATCGTCGTATTGGACAATCAGGTTCTGGGCAAGCCGCAGGACGAAGCGGAAGCGTTCCGCATGTTAAAGTCTCTGACTGGTCGCGAGCATGTCGTTTTCAGCGGAGTTGCTTTGGTGGACGCAGCAAGCGGACGGCATGAAGTGGCGCACAGCTCAACGAAAGTACGGATGCGGCCGATGTCAGATGAGGAGATTCTCGCTTACATCGCGACAAAGGAACCGATGGACAAGGCAGGAGCCTATGCCATCCAAGGAATTGGAGCAACCATCGTCGAGGGTATCGTCGGCGATTATTTTACGGTTGTGGGATTGCCTCTTGCATTGACGGCAGACTTGCTCAAGCGATTTGATTTGCATGTCCTGTAGCGGATGATCCGACTGCCTAGACCTTCTTCTTTAGAAAAATCACCGCAACGAAAGAAGAAGCGGAGGGCAGAAAAATGAGTAACGCAAATGTGTGCAACAATTGGGGGAGCAATTACGTCTTTATAGAAGAGCGTCCACGCGAGCGTTTGCTTCGTTTGGGTGCTCAAGCCCTTTCAGAGGCGGAATTGCTCGCAATATTGCTGCGAACAGGCACAGAAAAAGAGAATTCCTATCAGCTTTCTATTCGCCTGTTGTCTTCATTTCACGATTTGCGCGGGCTCTCACAGGCTTCTTATGATGAACTGGTCAGGATCAAGGGAATTGGACCGGTTAAAGCAATTGAATTGCAGGCCGCGTTTGAGTTAGGTCGTCGGCAAATGGGAAATATAGTTGGTAAACGTCCGGTCATTCGTTTACCCAGAGACGTAGCCGACTTGATGATGCCGCAGATGTCGATGCTCACGCAAGAGCATTTTGTCTGTCTGTTTCTCAATACGAAAAATCAAGTGATTGGCAAACAAACGGTATTTGTGGGCAGTCTGGACGCTTCGATCGTACACCCGCGTGAAGTCTTCAAAGAAGCGATTAAGCGTAGCAGTGCTTCCGTCATCTGTTTACATAATCATCCGAGCGGTGATCCGACACCGAGCCGCGAGGATATTGCTGTAACGAAGACACTAGTGGGAGCAGGGGACTTGGTGGGCATATCAGTGCTCGACCATGTCATCATTGGTGATGGTAAGTACATCAGTTTGAAAGAGCAAGGCTATTTGTAAGGATTAATTCGTTAGAAAGAGCAAGATTCGTTCTTGCTTGCGAACATACGGAAGGAGATTTTTTATGTTTGGTGGTTTCGCACGCGACCTGGGCATCGACCTGGGTACAGCCAATACGCTTGTTTATATTAAAGGAAAAGGGATTGTTGTCCGTGAGCCGTCCGTCGTGGCGATTCGGACCGATACGAATACGATCGAAGCGGTGGGGAATGCCGCTAAAAACATGATCGGTCGTACGCCAGGCAATATCGTGGCTGTCCGCCCGATGAAGGATGGGGTCATTGCCGATTTTGAAACAACTGCGACAATGATGCGCTATTTCATTCATCAGGCGCAAAAAAACCAAGGCTTGTTCAGCCGTCGTCCCAGCGTGATGGTTTGTGTTCCTTCCGGCATTACCGCAGTAGAAAAGCGTGCGGTTGAGGATGCGACCAAGCAAGCAGGAGCGAAAGAAGCGTTTACGATCGAAGAGCCGTTTGCAGCCGCAATCGGTGCTGATTTGCCGGTTTGGGAGCCAACAGGAAGCATGGTTGTCGACATCGGAGGAGGTACGACCGAGGTTGCGATCATTTCGCTCGGCGGGATCGTAACCAGCCGTTCGATTCGTGTAGCAGGTGATGAAATGGATGAAGCGATCATCCAGTATATCAAACGCCGTTACAACCTGATGATCGGTGAGCGCACTGCGGAGACGTTGAAGCTCGAAATCGGTTCAGCAATTGCACCGGAAGAAGAAGAGTCTGTCGATATTCGCGGACGCGACCTCGTAACCGGATTGCCGAAAACAATCAGCGTGACGAGCGAGGAAATTGCTTCCGCTTTGTCCGAAACCGTAGTATCCATTGTTGAAGCAGTGAAGATCACACTGGAAAAAAGTCCGCCTGAGCTTGCTGCAGACATTATGGACCGCGGAATCGTGTTGACCGGTGGTGGTGCACTTCTGCGCAACCTGGATCGTTTGCTCAGCAAAGAGACCGGGATGCCCGTTCACGTTGCCGAAAATGCGCTTGACTGCGTAGCAATCGGTACCGGACGAGCACTGGATAATATGCATCTGTTCAAGTCGAAGCATGGTATTACCTCTTCCCGTTCCAAACGGGGCCGGTAAGAAGGCGGTGGCATGTTGTTCTTTGGAAACAAACGATTAATGGTAGTGCTTGTCGGGCTCGTGCTGCTCATTTCCGTCATGGGTTTTACCTCCAAGACGCGCGGAGCGTTGACGTGGCCTGAGAAGTTTTTAAAGGATACATTCAGCGTGGTGCAGGGCATTTTTTACGGCCCTGCCCAGGCTTTTTCCACTTTTTTTGAAGATGTCGGTGATGCCTATAACGTCTATGAAGAAAACCGGGCATTGAAAGCCAGCCTTGACCAATATGCGCAAGTCACTGCCAAGCTTGCTGTCCTCGAAGCGGAAAATGATGAATTGCGCAAAACATTGCAGGCGGAAACGTCTACCTTAAAGCAATACCATCTCCGAATTGCGGAGGTTGTTGCCCGCAGCTCTGATTATTGGAACAATGCAGTGACGATCGACAAAGGGCTCAAGCATGGGATCAAAAAAGACATGGCTGTCGTGACTGCGCAAGGTTTGATCGGCCGTGTGCAAAGTGTTTCGAATTTCTCCTCAACTGTGGAGCTTTTGACAAACATTGAGGGTGGCAACCATATCGCTTCTGTCATTTTGGGCAAACAGGTTGTCAATGGCACGACGGTGTATCAACAGGCGAACGGCGTCATCGAAGAGTACGATCCACGGGAACGCATGTTGATCATGCGCAAAATTCCGCTCAACCAAAAAATTGAGGTCAACCAACAGGTGCTGACATCAGGCCTTGGCGGCGTCATTCCGCGCGGCTTGCCGATCGGGATCGTGGCTCGTGTGCAGCCTGATGATTACGGCCTGACCCAAACCGCATACATACAGCCAAGCGCGGATTTCGGCAACTTGAATGAGGTCATGGTTGTGGAGCGCGCGTTTGTGACGACGCCAACAGGAGAATTGATTCCGTCCTCGCAACTGGATGAGACAGGCAATGTCAAATCACCAGCAGTCGGATCGCAAAAAACTCCCGGTACGAAGTCAAGCAGCGGAGGCGGACAGTAATGCCACGTTTTTATTTGAGTGCAACGCTGCTGCTTCTGTTTTTGCTTGAAGGCACCGTCTTTCAAGTGTTTACCCCGCAACGATTTCTGGAGACAATGACGCTTGTTCCACGCTTTGCTTTGGTCGGTGCCATTTTAGTTTCCTTCTTTTTAGGGAGGCGAGAGGGACTGTTTTATGGCATGGCGCTTGGCTTCCTCCATGACGTCCTGTTCGGCAATCTGATTGGCGTTTACACGTTATCGATGATGGTAGCGAGTTATTTCGCCGGTTTGATTGTCAAACTGTTCCATCGCAGCCCAGCGGTTTTTTTAACGACGATCAGCATTGTTCTGTTCGGCCATGAGTGGCTAGTCTACAGTTTGTTCCGGTTGTTTTCGATTGCGATAGTCGATGTGCAGTGGGTGTTAACGAAGCAGATCATCCCGAACGTCATCGCCAATGTAATCTTCGCGATCATCGTCTATTGGCCGATGGCAAAACTATGCGACAAAGTCCGAGCAAGACGAGAAAAAACGAGTGAGTAGTGGGAGTATGTGAGAGGAGGAGGATGCGTTGATGGGCGAAAAGAAAGAACACCAATCACATATCCCAACCCGCTTGAACATCTTGTTCGTCGTCGTGTTTCTGTTTTTCGCGATTATTATCCTTCGACTTGCGTTCGTACAGCTTGTGGAGGGTGAACAATATAAGCACGATTTGGAGAAATACAGCACGCGTGAACTGCCGATTCCGGCACCGCGTGGACGTATTTTGGATGCGAATGGTGAAGTGTTGGTCGCCAACAAGCCGGTTTATACCGTGACGTTCGTTGAAGACCAGAATCAATCGATCAACCAAGAACAGGTTGCCGATAAGCTAGCAGGCATTCTGAAAGAAAACGATGAAAAGCCAGGCACAGACAAGGAATTGGTGAAAAAAGCGCTAGAGTACAAAGCCACGCTTCCTGTCTCTTTTAACGCACAAGATACCGCAAAGCTGATCAGTAGGCTCGTGCCTTACTTAAACAGCCTCCCAAAGGCGGAGAATGTTGATCGGCTGAACGATTCGGATTTGATCAAGACGGCGTTGAAAATCAACCAGACCGTCCGCTCTCCGCTTGACGGTGACGGGCGGGAAAAATTGAAAAGCCAAGTCAAAGCGGCATGGAAAACAAATGCTCCCGCGACCGATTTGCAGGATGTTATGGACGGGGAACTGATGAAATATGCCATCCAATACAACCTGGCAATTCCGGCGCGTCTCGATGACAAGGATCGGGAAAATTTGGCCAAGGAAGTAAAGGCAGGGCTGCGCTTGTTGCCAGAGCCTGCGAATCTCAAAGAGCGTTCCGACATGGACCTGCTCAAATACGCTGCGATGTTTGATCTCGATGTACCGCTTAATCTGACGGAAGAGCAGCGACTCTTTCAATGGCGCAAGATGGGGATTTTAAAGGAAATGCGGTCTTATGGCATCGCAAGCTATATCCCGCGTCGCGTCAAAGTGAACATCTCGCATGAGGAAATGTACCAGATTGAAGAGCGCCGCTCTGAGCTGCCCGGGATTAACGTCATTTTGGAGCCGCTGCGAGAGATTCACAAGGATCCGGACGGAACAGGATTCGGCACGCATTTTCTCGGCTACATTAAGCCGATCCGCCCCGAAATGCTGACTGAGTACGTTGCGCAAGGCTATTCGCGGACGGACATGGTTGGCGAGACAGGACTGGAGCGTTTTTATGAGCGCACGTTGCGCGGTAAAGATGGCGCCAGCGAAGTGCATGTGAATAAAGATTCGCAGACGGTCGAGAAAAGGCAAAAACGTGATCCAGAGCCGGGGAATGACTTGGTGCTTGCGTTGGATTGGAAGTTCCAAAGCAAGGTGGAGAGCATCTTAATGAATCATATCGAGGACTTGAAAAAGCGCCCATCCACCCCAAAAGAGCTGCGCGATGCGCATGTCCTGGTGATGAATCCGACGAACGGGGAAATACTGGCGATGGCCAGCTATCCAGATTATGACCTGAACCTTTATTACGACCAAGAAGAATTCAACAAGCAATGGAAGACATTGATTTTGCCAAACGAGCTGAACCATTTCATCGGCTCTTCCTATCCGCCAGCGTCAACCTACAAGCCCTTGTCCGTTATGATGGCACTGCAGGAAGGATTGACGACGCCGGGTGAAACGGTCATGGACCGGGGCGGCTTGAAGGTCGGGAACGTGTTCATGCGTAACTGGAAAGCGGGCGGACACGGTCCGGTCAATGCGCGCCGTGCCTTGCAGGTTTCCAATAACACGTACATGTACACGATGGCGGTCCGGCTTGCTGACCGCGCGATGAACAACAACATAAGCTATACCACACAGTTTTCGGTTCTCGATTACTACAATGCGCAATTCGGCCTCGGTGTGAAAACGGGTGTCGATTTGCCTTATGAAAGCGCAGGCTGGCCGAATCCCAACAATTATTACGGCAACCTCGCGCACGCGCTGATCGGGCAGTACGACCTCTTCACGCCGATGCAGATGGGCCAATATGTTTCAGCCATCGCAAATGGCGGCTATCGGATACGTCCGCATCTGGTCAAAGAAATTCGCAAAGGGACCACCGATCTGAAAAAGCCGGGACAGACGTTGACGATTATGGAAACGGAAGTGTTAAACCGCGTGCAGATCGATCCACAATGGATCAAGGTCGTGCAAGAAGGGATGCACATGGTGACACAGCCGGGTGGTACCGCTTCCGGCACGTTCAGAGGCTTGCCGTTTGAAGTGGCAGCTAAAACAGGGACCGCCCAGTTAGGGAAAAAGGCGGAGAATGCGCTGATGGTCGGCTACGCGCCTTATCAAAATCCACAATTGGCTTTTGTCGTACTAGTGCCTAACTCCATTAAGGATGGCGGGCACAGCTCTGATGCATCCGGTCCGATTGCGCGCAAAATTTTAGAGGCTTACAACGAGATGTACCCTGGAAAATTGACGCCGGCACCAGTCGTGCCTTCTCCCTAACAAAAGAAATAACGACGGATTTCGCCAAAATTTTCCCATTGAGCAGGAAAGTATTTGGGGATTGGCGAATGGTATCGTTTGAGGTGAACGGCGACAATGACTGCAACAAAGCAAAAGGTTACCATTAAAGGCAGAAAAGACGGCCTGGTCTTCTTCATGGATGATAGTTGTTCATTCGAAGAGCTAATGGCTGACCTGCGTGAAAAAATAGAGCATAGTCACAATCAGATCTTGTCTGGCCCGTTGATCCGCGTCACTATTCAGTTGGGGAAGCGCTATTGCTCGCCCGAGCAGATGGAGCAGCTGACACAGGTCATTCGGCAAAAAGGCAATCTGGTCATTCATACAATTGACTCTGACGTAATCTCCAAGGAAGAGGCGTATGCCGAGATGTTGAAGGCGCGCTTTTCTTTGGAGGTCCGCAACGTCCGCAACGGACAGGTCATTCACTTTGATGGCGATCTTTTGCTGCTTGGAGATGTAAATCCAGGCGCGATGATTACCAGCACGGGAAGTATTTTTGTATTGGGCCATCTCCGAGGAATTGCTCATGCCGGCGTAAATGGTGATAAGCAAGCGATCATTGCTGCCGCCTCCCTAGAACCGACGCAATTGCGGATCGCTGATGTGATCAGCAGGCCAGGTGAGGAATGGGCGGAACAAAAAGGGACGACCGAGTTCGCCTATTTGGAAGAAGATAAAATGATCGTCGCCAAAATGAATCATTTGATGCGCGTTCGCCCTGAATTAGGGGATAAACGGTGAAGAGCCGGTTGCCCTGTGTAACAGAGCGAAACTGCTGATAAACGAGACTACATCGATATGTTTGTAAAGGGTAGCACAGGCACCCTTGCAAACAGAGGCATGAGGCATGAAGAAAGTGGGGATGCGATTTGGGTATTGCAATTGTAGTAACATCGGGAAAAGGCGGGGTGGGCAAGACAACGACCTCAGCCAATCTGGGAACTGCACTTGCCATGAACGGTCAAAAAGTCTGCATGGTGGATACTGACATCGGATTGCGTAACCTCGACGTTGTGATGGGCTTGGAAAACCGAATCATTTACAATCTGGTAGATGTTATTGAGGGCGAATGCCGTCTGCAGCAGGCTTTGATCAAGGATAAGCGAGTAGAAACGCTTGCGCTATTGCCAGCTGCACAGACAAAAGATAAAACAGCCGTCACACCTGACCAAATGGAGAAGGTAATCAGCGAGCTGAAGGAAGAATTCGATTATGTTGTGATTGACTGTCCAGCTGGTATTGAGCAAGGGTTCCGCAACGCGGTAGCCGGTGCAGATCAGGCGATTGTGGTCACTACTCCGGAAAAAGCGGCGGTTCGCGATGCTGACCGCATTGTCGGCTTGCTGGAGCGGGAAAAAGTGGGGATGCCGAAGCTCATCATCAATCGGGTTCGCCAGCACATGGTGAAAAATGGCGACATGCTTGAAGTCGAGGATATTTTGGATTTGCTAGCCATTGACTTGATCGGGGTTGTCCCTGATGATGATTATGTAATCAAGTCGGCCAACATGGGGGAACCTACCGTGCTGAGCCATGAATCACGCGCTTCGCTTGCGTACCGCAACATTGCCCGTCGGTTGCTGGGAGAATCGGTTCCGCTTATGCAGCTTGACCAAAAAAGCGGCATGCTGACCAAGATGCGCAAATTTTTCGGATTGGGCTAAAACAAAGAAGGCTCTCGCACTTTGAGCTTCCTATCAGAGACAGGGGAATACCCTGTTTCTATATTTTTGTAGGGGGAGAAACATGGACTTGGAAAAAAGACTATGGAAAGAGCTGGACTGGACGGTCCTGCTGATTCTCCTTGGTCTAGGCGCATTCAGTTACTTAGGCATCTCAGGGTCGGCAGCAGGCGTCGATAAGGCGAACATGCAAGTAATTTGGTATTTGTCAGGATACGTCGTGCTGTTCGCGATGTTGCTTTTTGACTACCGCGTTTTCTATACGCTTGCTTTTCCTTTCTATGCGGTGGGGATCATCATGTTGATCGGGGTCTTTTGGACGACGCCTATCAACAACACGACGAGTTGGTACAATTTAGGACCCGTGCTGCTACAGCCGGCAGAACCGATGAAGCTGTTCACGATTTTGGCTGTGGCGCGGCTGTTGGCCAAACAATCGGAGAATCCGGACCGTTTCCGCTATTTTTACCAGCTGATCCCTCCTGCAATGATGATCGGTGTTCCGACGCTTTTGATCTTGGTTCAGCCCGATCTGGGGAATGCGACGGTCTACTTGGGAATCGCGGCCACGATGCTGGTTGTCGGTGGGATTCGCAAGCGGCACATCTTGTATCTGCTGACCTTGATGGGTGCTTTTGTCGGGGTCATGACCTACTTTTACATGTACCATCGGGATACAATTTTCTTTAAAATCTTCAAGCCTTACCAGTGGGACCGCATCGTCTACTGGCTGAATCCCGATCTGGATGCAGTGGGAAAAGGCTTTCAGCTGAAGCAAGCGCTGATTTCCATTGGTTCCGGACAATTGATGGGAAAAGGTGTCCATACGGCAACGCAAGCCAGCTTCGGTTGGGTTCCGGTAGGGGAGAGCGACTTCATCTTTACGGTCGTTGCGGAGAAGACAGGGTTTATCGGCGGGGGGATTTTGATGATCCTGTACTTTTTCCTCGTCTATCGTCTGATCCAGATCGCGATGCAGGTGAAGGACCCATTCGGCTCCTATGTTGTCTCCGGCGTCGTCGGGATGCTGACCTTCCAAATATTCGAGAATATCGGGATGACCATTCAGCTGATGCCGATTACGGGTATTACGCTGCCGTTTATCAGTTACGGGGGAAGCTCGTTGATCACGAACTTTATGATCCTCGCCGTCGTGCTGAATATTGGTATGAGAAAGAAGTATGGCAGGTAACAAGTTTGTGCAATCGCCTTCAAAAAGCGTGACAAACCCAGATAAGTATGGTAAACTCTGTTTAAGTTAACCATTTTACTGACCTAAAAGTGATTTGATGATTGGATGATAGTCGTACCTTATGAGATGCGTCACCATGTGGTCAAATCTCATTTGGTACGGCTTTTTTCGTACATGAAAGAGCGCTTTAGTAAATTAGGTTAACGCAACTTAACGCCTCAAATAGGCGTGATTTTTGGGAGGTAATTCTTCATGCAACAAGGTACAGTAAAATGGTTCAATGCAGAAAAAGGCTTCGGCTTCATTCAAGTTGAAGGCGGAGAAGATGTATTCGTACACTACAGCGCGATCCAATCCGAAGGTTTCAAAACCCTCGAAGAAGGTCAAAAAGTTGAATTCGAAATCGTTCAAGGTAGCCGCGGTCCACAAGCTGCTAACGTTAACAAGCTGTAAGCTTTAATTGAACGATCAAAGCAGTTTCTCTTGAAAAAGGGAAACTGCTTTTTCTTTTTTTCGCAGATGCTGAAGCGCAGCCCTGGACGATGCAGGATACGCGGCCGAAGGCGTGTCCAGACACGGCATATACGGGGGAGACAAGTCATACAATGATACAAACGCTTGCCCCGGAGGGACGCCTATGTTCAATGAGGTAGACCGTGTTAAAGAGCGGAGACGGGAGCGCATCGAAAAAATCCGCATGCAGCAGCCGCGGGATGGGATGCCCCCTCATTTTCATGAGTTGAATGATCCGATTGAGGAGAGTTTTCGGCCAAGCCTGTATCCTGTAAGCAACCGTGTGGAAGAGGAGAAGGACGAGACGCTGCGCATGCCGCCGCAGGACAGGCTTGGCTTGCAGACGTTTGGTTCTCTCCTGTTAATCGGCGTAGCCTATTTGGTGTTCCAATCCAATGTCGTGTTGCCGACCGGATGGAAGGAGACGGCGAAGGAGGTCATGACGCGCGATTATAACTTTGAAACCGTCGCGAACTGGTATCAAAGCGCGTTTGGCAAGCTTCCGTCCGTGTTGCCGGCGTTTGCCGGAAAAGATGCAGCTGTGCCTGCCCAAACCAATGTTCAGACGCAGAAATGGACGGCACCTGCAACGTGGAAGGTCGTACAGCCGTTCACTAATGCAAACGGGCGTGTCGTTGTAAATGTAGGAGCCGACGGCAAGGTGCTGAATGCGGAGCAAGGGTGGGTTACCTTTATCGGCGAAAAGCCAGGGCTGGGGTTTTCGGTTGTGGTACAGTACGCCAATCAGCGGGAAGTCTGGTTTAGCAACTTGGAGCAAGCAGCAGTCGCTCTCAACGATTGGGTGTATCCGGGCAGCACGATTGGAATTGTGAGAGCAAATGGGAACCAAGAGCGGCAAGCCGTGCTGGTGGCCAAGGAGGGAGAGAAATTCATTAATCCACTGGATGTGATTCCGATTGAGTAATCTACAATTTCGCGGCATCAAGTTTCGCATCCATCTGCTCTTCTGGGGCGTCATCGCGTTATCGCTCGCGGCTGGCTACTTCATTGAAACGATCACGCTTTTCGTGATCATTTTCATCCATGAGCTCGGACACATCGCGGTGGCCCGGGAGCTGGGCTGGACAGTGAAAGAAGTGCAGTTCCTGCCATTCGGCGGTGTGGCGATTATGGAGGATGAGGCGGCCTCGGCCCCTTTGGATGAGATCGTAATAGCCTTGGCAGGGCCGTTTATGAATATCGTGATGATTTTTTTTTCACTTCTCTTTTGGCGGTTCGGCTGGTGGACGGAAGAGTGGACCCAGTTTTTCATGGTAAGCAACTGGCTGATCGCAGGGTTCAATCTGCTGCCGATCTGGCCGCTGGACGGGGGACGGATCGTGCAGGCGATCCTTTGCTTCTGGCTCCCTTTCCGGATGGCAGCGCTCGGGACGTTGGGCATGAGCGTGCTTCTTGCCGGTATCCTTTTGGGCAGCGGCCTATTTTTTCATCATATCAACAGCGTGGTGGTTGCGCTTTACTTGCTGTTTGTGAACATCGAGGCGTTTTTGCGATTTCCCTATCACTTTATTCGGTTTTTGATGGACAAGTACGCACGGCTGGAGGAAGAGGAACGCATGCATCCAGTTGCCGTTCATGGGGCGACATCAGTGGCAGGAGCTTGTCAGGAGCTTCGGCGTGGGTATCAGCATATGTTTATTGTCAAAGGGAAGTCAGGCGGCATTTTGACTGAAGAGCGTTTGTTGTATGCGCTGCTTGTGGAACGAAGGCATCAGCATCCAATATCTAGCTTGCTGACGTAAGGAGCCGCTTGCAGCAGGGTTGCAAGCCTACGGTCTTTCCTTGTATAACAGGGATAGGCCTTTTATTATGGATACTTCGGAGGCGGACAGTTTGAAGCGAATTTTGATTGAGGCGTACAACGGGAATGAGCGCATTGCCGTTTTGGAGAATGGACGACTCGCCGAGCTATACTTGGGAGCGGACGGGTCGGGACAAATTCTCGGCAACATTTATCGTGTTCGAATTCAAAAAGTATTGCCTGCGATGCAAGCGGCATTCGTGGATGCCGGGCCGGAGGGCAATTTTTATTTGTATATCGACGATGCTTTGCCCCCAAGCTGGAAGGAAGAGCGCGGGACGCCCAAGCCGAACATCCGCGATTTGGTGCGTGAGGGAGAAGAGAGGATCGTGCAGGTATCCAAGGAAGCGGTGGGCAGCAAATCGCCCAGCGCTTCCTTGGACGTGGGGTTGCCCGGCCGGATGCTGGTGTATCAGCCTTTCGCAGGCGGTCAAATTTCGATCTCGCGAAAGCTAGACGATGAGAAAGAGCGGCTGCGCTTAAAGCAGGCTGTCACCCCCTTGCTTGCCGGCACGGAGGGCGTGATTTTGCGGACGCAGGCGGAAGGGGCGAGTGCGGAGGAGTTGGGCCAAGAGCTCGCATATTTGCGGAGCATTTGGACGGATGCGCTTGCAGATACGGCTGGAAAAAAAGTGCCTTGTCTCATCTACCAGGATGCCGATCCGCTGTTAAAAATGATCCGCGATACGGCATCCGCAGAGCTTGATGAGCTGGTCATCGGCGATTTTACCGTTTTTTCGCGAGTTAAACGATATGTGGCTGCTGTTTTTCCCGATATGCTCGAAAAGCTGTCGTTCTACCAAGGCAAGCAGCCGTTGTTTGACGTATCCAAAATCGACGACGAGCTGCATCGGGCCCTGCAGCGTGAAATCACGCTTCCGAGCGGAGGCTCGCTTGTGATCGACCAGACGGAGGCGATGACCGTCATCGACGTCAATACGGGCAAGTTTACAGGCAAAGCGTTTGGTGATCTGGAAGAGACAGTGACACGCACCAATCGGGAGGCGGCCAAAGAAATCGCCTACCAGCTGCGACTGCGTGACATCGGTGGGATCATCATCATCGATTTCATTGATATGAAAAAGGTGGCCAATCGCGAACGGGTTCAAGCGGAGCTGACTGCAGCGTTGGCGGCAGATCGTTCGCCCGGCAGCGTTTTGGGTTTCACCAAGCTAGGCTTGATGGAGATGACCCGCAAAAAGAGCCGGCAGACACTTTCGCACGCGCTTACAGTGCCATGCTCGCTTTGCAGTGGCAAAGGCAGGGTCTTGTCAGGGGGCGAGCTGCTGTATCAGCTGGAACGGGATTTGCAGCAGATGGTTCGCCTCAATGACATCGAGGCCGCAGTCATCGAGCTGCCTGCTGAACTGCACGAGCAAGCGAGAGAAATGGCAAAGCGCCTTTCCATCGAGCTGCTTCTTGGAACGCCGGACAGCCATCAGCCGGGCAGCTGTCAGATTCGTTATGCGGGGAGTTTGGCCGAAGCACGTGCAAAAGCAGAGAGAATGAAATGAGACTGTGCTATTGACGATAGGCTGCTAGCTATGCTATTCTAATCTTTGTCATGCAGATATGCTTGTCACCTCAAGCATGCTGTAACCGCACGAACCAGGTACATAAGCTGACCGTACCCGCTGGGAGCAGTCACACCTGTCATGGCGAGTCTTAGTATAGGGAGGTGCAATACAAATGTACGCTATTATCGAAACTGGTGGCAAACAGTACAAAGTTGAAGAGGGCTCCGTTCTTTTCATCGAGAAACTGACTGCAGGTGAAGGCGAAGCTGTTACTTTTGACAAAGTTTTGCTCGTGAGCAAAGACGGCAAAGTAACTGCAGGTGCTCCAACTGTAGCTGGCGCGACTGTAACTGGTAAAGTAGAAAAACATGGCAAAGGTCAAAAAGTGCTCGTGTTCAAATACAAAGCCAAGAAAAACTATCGTCGCAAGCAAGGTCATCGTCAACCATTCTCCAAAGTTGTGATTGAAAAAATCAACGCTTAATTTGGTGACACGATGATTACGATTGAAATCAAACGCAATCCTACCAGTATTGAAGAGGTCATTGTCTCCGGACATGCCAAGGCTGCCAGACACGGAGAAGACATCGTCTGCTCCGCTGTTTCGGCAATTACCTTTGGCACTCTCAATTCTGTTCACGTATTGCTCGGAATCATGCCTGACGTAAAGCAAGCGGATCAGAGCGGCGGCTACCTCAGCTGGCGGCTTGCCATCGATACCGATAAGGCCATCGGGGAAAAGCAGCAATTGCTGGCGGAAAGCATGGCGATTTCTTTGATCGCAATTGCGGAAAACTACGGCAGATATGTAACAGTCTCTGATACAAAATGGCAAGGAGGTGCAACACAATGAAAATGCTTTTTTCCGTTGATCTTCAGTTCTTCGCCTCCAAAAAAGGGGTAGGTTCGACCAAGAACGGACGCGATTCCATCGCGAAACGTCTGGGCACCAAACGTGGTGACGGTCAATTCGTAAAAGCTGGTAACATCCTCGTTCGCCAACGCGGTACGAAGATCTATCCAGGTACGAACGTAGGCATTGGCGGTGACGACACGCTGTTTGCTACTGCTGATGGTATCGTTCGCTTCAAGCGTCTGGGCCGCGATCGCAAACAAGTTGTGATCGAACCAGTAGCGACTCAAGCATAAGAAAAGTCAGCGAGACATAACCCAGCCTAACCGCTGGGTTTTCTTTTTAACGAACGACAACTCATATGCATTAGCGTGATATGATTCGGAGTGTAAGAAGACTCCATCCAATCGCGGCCACTCTTCGCTGAGCTGGCCGCGATGGAGGTTTTCGTATGAAAAGGACCCCGTTTTTGTGAAGCGAGCCGTTGCGGAATCGCTGGCTCGACAAGGAGTGGCCGCATTCTGAATCGATGTGCTGGCAAGCGGGGATTATATGGTATCGGGTGTGAAGACGTTGAGCGACGACCAAAAAATGATTACCAAGCAGACGGACCTGGTGCTCCAGCTCTTAAATCTACAGCGACATGATTGGTTAAACCATGTTCAGGTACTGATGAGCTATTTGAAGCTGGGTCGTCCGGAACGTGCGGAAGAATATTTGAGGCGGGTAACCGAGCTGACATTTCAAGAAGGAATGATTTCTCGCATTCAATTTCCACAATTGGCCGTTTTTTTGCTTAGCTTTCATGCGCTGCACAATGAGCTGCGGCTCGATGTGGAGATGGAAGGACCCATCGACTTCTCAACTATCGATATCGATCGCGAAAGCGTGTATCGGTTTCTAACAGGTCTGGTGTTTGCGGTACAGGAACATCTGGACTCATCGGCTCCTGATGCAGCCAGCATGCTGATTTCGTTTTCTCAAACAGAGGAAGCCCTTGTCATTCGTTTTGACTTAGATGGGATGCTTACTGCATCAGGGGAAGCGATTGTGGCAAAAATGGTAGAACAACAATCAGCTGCATGTATGACCGAATGGATACATACCGAGGAAGAATGGCTTTTGGAAACACGCTTTTTATATAGGATGTAACGATCAAAGGGTAGGTGGCACCATGTTTGTAGATCAAGTGAAAGTCTATGTTAAAGGCGGGGATGGCGGAAACGGAGCGGTATCCTATCGCAGGGAAAAATACGTTCCGCTCGGCGGTCCTGCTGGAGGCGACGGAGGCCGCGGCGGCGATGTCGTGTTTGTCGTGGACGAAGGATTGCGCACGTTGGTAGACTTTCGTTATCAGCGTCATTTTAAGGCACCGCGTGGCGAACACGGACGCAACAAGTCGCAGCACGGCGCGGGCGCAGAAGATATGCTGGTTCGCGTACCTCCAGGAACAACCGTCGTCGATGCGGATACGGGCGAAGTGATTGCTGACTTAGTTGAGCACGGACAGCGTGGAATCATTGCAAAAGGTGGACGCGGCGGACGCGGGAACACTCGTTTTGCCACTTCTGCCAATCCGGCGCCGGAGATTGCGGAAAACGGCGAACCAGGCCAGGAGCGCAACATCACGCTGGAATTGAAATTGATTGCGGATGTCGGACTCGTCGGCTATCCGAGCGTGGGCAAATCGACGCTGCTTGCCAGCGTCACGGCAGCACGCCCCAAAATCGCAGCGTATCACTTCACGACACTAAAGCCGAATCTGGGCGCAGTCGATTTGGGAGAGCGCAGCTTTGTGCTGGCGGACTTGCCTGGGCTGATCGAAGGTGCGCATGAAGGCGTCGGCTTGGGACATCAGTTCCTGCGCCATGTGGAGCGGACGCGCCTGATCATTCATGTAATCGATATGGCAGGCACAGAAGGCCGCGATCCGTACGAGGATTATTTATCGATCAACCAAGAGCTAAAGCTGTACAACATCCGTTTGGAAGAGCGCCCGCAAATCATCGCAGCCAACAAAATGGACCTGCCGGAAGCGGAAGAGAACCTTAATCGTTTCCGTGAGCTGGTCCCTAATGTGCCGATCTATTCGATCTCGGCTGCTACGAATCAAGGCGTCAAAGAACTGATGTATGCGGTAGCGGAGAAGCTGGAAACCTTGCCGCTGAAACCGGTGATCGAAGAAGTGGCAGAGGTGGAAGCGCGCGTCGTATTCAAGGCAGAGCCAGAAGCGGCAGAGTTCGAGATTACGCGCGACAGCGAGGGTGTATTTATCGTGAGCGGCGAAAAAATCGAGAAGCTGGCGCGGATGACCAATCTGAACAGCTACGACTCGATTCAGCGCTTTTCACGCATCATGCGCAGCATGGGCATCGACGACGCGTTGCGTAAGCGCGGCGCGAAGGATGGCGATACCGTGCACATTGGCGATTTCGAATTCGATTTCGTCGAATAATCATCAAATGCAGGCAAAAGGAGGGGAGCAATCCCTCCTTTTCTTTTTGCAGAGACCGTGTTGCTCTCGAAAAGGACAACTGCTAAGATTTCATGAAGCGGATTGTCAGCATGATCATTTTGATGCTAATATTTGGGAAAATCGGCTTTGAAGGGAGAAGAGAGAGCTTGACGCGGTTGGAATTTATCCAAGAGCTGGACGGGTTATTGCGGAGTTTGTCCGACAAGGAACGGTTGGACATCCTCGCTGACTATACCAAGCATTTTTTAAGCGGCATGGAGCAGGGAAAAAGCGAGGAGGAGATCGCTGCTTCACTGGGAAGTCCCGAAATGATTGCACAGCACATCATCGAGGCGCGCGGACAGGAGCGGCAGGTAGCGGGGGAGTCCGTTCCGATCGGCGTCAGATCGATCATCGTGGCGATCGCCTTGATCATGTTCAACCTGATTTTTGTGCTGGGGCCGTTCATTGGTTTGTTAGGGACACTGTTCGGCATGTTCGCGGTAGCTGTAGCCCTCGTGCTATCTCCGCTCGGCATCGTAAGCGGCATGGGCTATGCAGGCACGGAAGCTGAACGATGGTTTATCGTCTTTGCCGGAATCGCGGCGGTAGGGCTTGGAGGCATGATCGGAGTAGCGTTAATTGCCATCACCAAATGGATCTTCTATTTGACCAAGCGTTACCTCCAGTTTAATTTGACGCTGATCCGGGGGAAATAACATGAAACGAATTTTGAAATATGTATTTTTGCTGTCGTTACTGCTGTTTTTTGTAGGGGCCGGCGGACTTGCCTATACGTACATCAAGCATCCGGACATTCAATTTGGCTCAATTGCGACGAAAAAAATTGAGGAACAGAAAAAATTTCCGGCAGACCAGATATCAACGCTTGCTGTGGAAACGGACACGACTGATATCTCGGTCATCCCGTCCGCTGATGTGGACATCCATGTAAATCTGGGTGGGCAAATTTCCGAGCAGCAAAGAAAGGGGCTTACGTTCGAGACCAGTCAATCAAAGGACGGCACATTGAGCGTCAATGTAAAAAAAGGCATCGTATTTGGCTTTCCGTTTCAATTCGATGGTAGGCTGGAGCTGATTATCTCCGTTCCGCAGAAAGCGTTTGAACGCATCGAGCTCACGAGTAGCACAGGCGATGTCAAGATCAAGAATGCGCAAGCCAAGCAGATGAAAGTGGAAACGTCGACAGGGAACGCATTTGCGCAGGATAGCCAGACACAGGATTTAGCGATCCACACATCCACAGGAGATGTTAAGCTAGCGGATCTCACAGGCAGAATCGATCTTTCCACCGATACGGGCAATATAAACGCGACCTTTTCGAAAAAGCTGGAGCAAGACCTGACAGTCGATTCCTCTACGGGCGATGTGGCGATTCAATTAGGAGCGCTTCCGGATGCATTGCGTGCAGAACTGGAATCATCGACAGGCGAAATCCGGGCGAGGATCAAAGGCCTTCAGGCAGAAGAGCAAAAAGAGCACTCGTTCAAAGCCGCATACGGCACCAACGGTCCACTGATTCGCGTTACAACGTCGACGGGAGAAATCGAACTGACACAAAAACAATAATGACCGTTTTTCCCCTCTCATCGAGGGACAAAAGTGCTGACCGCAAGCAGTCACATCCAATCTAACGAAAAACGTCGAGACGTTTTACAGAAAAAAAACGAGCAGGGGCTTTAGCCGCCTCGCTCGTTTCCTTCTGTAACCGGGGATGAAGACGCCATTCTTTTGTCTGCTTCACGCCCAAACTGATCGAGATCGCTCGGGCGTCCCGGAGGATGATTGTTGCGGCGTTCCGATTTGTCCGATTTGCCACGTCCACCCATGCTGGACTCACCTCTCTTTGTTTGATCAACACGCCTCTAGTGTTAACGTAGCACCCTTCCCTTATGTAAATGCTCACCTGCCCGATTTTATCCAGTATCATCATTTGTTTGACTTTTTCCTATTTTGTGATTTGGGGTTGCCACTCCTTGTTGATTCCGATATAATGTCCACTAACGGAAAACAGTTGTATTCCTTGGGAGGACATATGTCGAAACGTGAGGAAAAGTTTTATCTGATTCGCTCGGATATCCTGCCAGAGTCGATCGCCAAGACGATCGAGGTAAAGAAGCTTCTCGAAGCGGGCGAGGTGGACACCGTCCATGAGGCGGTGGAGCGCGTGGGTCTGAGCCGCAGCGCATTTTACAAATACAAGGACGGGATCTTTCCTTTCAACGCGATGATGCGAGAGGAGATCATGACGGTGATGCTCACGTTGGATCATCGGTCCGGCATTTTGTCCAAAGTGCTGCAGCTTGTGGCAGATCAAGGCGGCAACGTCTTAACGATCAATCAGACCATTCCGTTGCAAGGGATCGCCAATGTCTCGATGTCCGTTGAAATGGCGAACTTGAAAATATCCAGCACCGAATTCCTCGATAACCTGCAGCAGTTCACAGGTGTACGCAAGGCGATGATTGTAGGGCGAGGTTAGGAGAATTCATCGAACCAGGCTCTGCCAATCTATTGGTGAAGCCGGTTTTACTTATTTTTTGCATAAATAGGAGGAAGAGAGATGGCAGAAAAGGTTGTTAAGGTTGGCTTGTTGGGTTTTGGCACTGTAGGAACCGGCGTCGTCCGCATCGTGCAGGGGCACCAGGATGATTTGGTCAAGCAAACTGGCTTGGGCATCGAAGTCCACAAGATTTTGGTAAAAGACAAAGAGAAAAGCCGCAGCATCAACGGCTTGGATAATAAAATCACTTCGGATCCATACGACATCATCAATGATCCGGACGTAGACGTCATCGTGGAAGTGATCGGCGGTATTCATCCGACGAAAGAATACATTCTCGATGCATTGGAGCAGGGCAAGCATATCGTGACCGCCAACAAAGACCTGATGGCGCTGCATGGTGCGGAAATTTTGGCAAAAGCCGAGGAAAAAGGCTGCGACGTCTTTTATGAGGCGAGCGTGGCGGGCGGCATTCCGATCCTGCGCGCACTGGTGGAAGGCTTCTCCTCCGACCGCATCACCAAAATGATGGGGATCGTCAACGGTACGACCAACTACATCATGACGAAAATGAGCCAGGAAGGCGCGGACTATGCTGATGTTTTGAAAGAAGCGCAAGCGCTCGGCTATGCGGAAGCAGACCCGACTTCAGATGTGGAAGGGTTTGACGCAGCGCGCAAAATGGCGATCCTGACCACGCTCGGCTTCCGTGTGCCGCTCAAGCTCGACGAAGTCGATGTGAAAGGTATTAGCAGTGTGAGCAAGGAAGACATCGCGTACGGTAAAAAATTGGGCTATGTGATCAAGCTGTTGGGTCTGGCTCGCCGCGATGAGGATGAAGTGGAAGTAAGCGTGCAGCCGACAATGGTACACAAGGATCACCCGCTCGCATCCGTAAACGGTGTGTTCAATGCGGTATACGTTCATGGTGAAGCGGTAGGCGAAACCATGTTCTACGGACCAGGTGCTGGCGAATTGCCAACTGCGACTGCTGTCGTCTCCGACCTCGTAACGATTGTGAAAAACATGAAGCTTGGCGTAAACGGCCGCGGCATGGTTGCACCTTATAAAGAGAAGAAACTGAAAGACGATTCCAAAAAGCTGTCCAAATACTTCCTGCGTCTGATCGTCGCCGACAAACGCGGTGTGCTCGCGCAAATCACCCAGCTGTTGGCGAACAAAAACATCAGCCTGGATCAAGTGCTGCAGCAGCCATACAACGGTGGCCAGCAAGCGGAGATCATCATGGTGACGCACGTAGCGGCCAAGAGCGACATGAACGACGTGCTGCTATTCCTGAAAGATATGGACTTTATTACAGAAATCAAGAGCTGCTACCGTGTTGAAGGAGGAGAATAAACAAATGAACACCCAAGCCCAAAACCAGTACACACGCCAATCCGGCATCATCGCCCGCTACCGCGAGTTTTTGCCGGTAACAGATAAAACACCGATGCTTACCCTGCACGAAGGAAACACACCGCTGATCCATGCACCGAATTTGTCCAAGGAGCTGGGGCTTGATCTGCATTTCAAATATGAAGGGTTGAACCCAACCGGTTCATTCAAAGACCGCGGTATGGTGATGGCGGTTGCGAAGGCGATTGAGGAAGGCAGCACCACAATCATGTGCGCTTCCACGGGGAATACGTCCGCTGCAGCTGCAGCTTATGCGGCTCGCGCTGGCCTGCGCTGCATCGTGCTGATCCCGAACGGCAACATCGCGCTAGGTAAACTGGCACAAGCGATCGCTTACGGCGCAGAAGTCATCGCGATCGACGGCAACTTCGACGAAGCTCTCAACATTGTGCGTGAAATTACTGCGACAGAGCCGATCACATTGGTGAACTCGGTCAACCCGTACCGCATTGAAGGGCAAAAAACATCCTCCTACGAAATTTGCGACGCATTGGGCAAGGCGCCTGACATTTTGGCGATCCCGGTCGGCAACGCAGGGAATATCACCGCGTACTGGAAAGGCTTTAAGGAATACAAAGCGGCTGATCGTATTAGCACGCTTCCGAAAATGTACGGCTTCCAGGCAGCTGGCGCAGCGCCGCTCGTGCTTGGTCATAAAGTAGAAAACCCGGAGACGATCGCGACTGCAATCCGTATCGGCAATCCGGCAAGCAAAGAAGGGGCGCAAAACGCACTGCGCGAGTCGGAAGGCTACATCGATTCTGTTACGGATGAGGAAATTCTCGATGCTTACCGTCTGCTCGCCAGCAAAGAAGGCATTTTCTGCGAGCCTGCCTCTGCGGCGTCGCTCGCTGGCATCATCAAGGCGCGCAAGGCCGGTAAAGTGGCGGATGGCCTGACGGTTGCATGCGTCTTGACCGGAAACGGCTTGAAAGACCCGAACATCGCATTGAAAGCGGTAGGAGCAGAACCGCGCGAAGTGGCGGCCACGCGCGAAGCGGTGATGGCGGTTATCACAGGAAGCAAGGGTGAGTAAGGACGTGAACAACATGACCGTGCGGGTAAAAGTACCGGCCAGCACCGCCAATCTTGGGCCCGGATTCGACACGCTGGGCATGGCGTTCCAATTGTACAGCACGATTACCATGCGTTTTGCCGAGAAGACGGAAATCCGCTTAATTGGCGAGGAATTGCAAGAGCTTCCGGTTGACAAGACCAATCTGGTGTATGAAGTGGCGGCAGGACTTTTTGCAAAAGCCAATCTGCCAGAGCCAGAGCTGTACATCGAAATCGAAACCGAGGCACCGCTGACCCGTGGATTAGGCAGCAGCGCCTCGGCGATTGTCGGTGCGCTTGCTGGTGCGAATGTGCTTGCTGGGGAGCCGTTTACCCGCGATCAACTTTTTGAAATGGCCAGCTGGCTGGAGGGGCACCCGGACAATGTGGGGGCCTCCGTTTTTGGCGGATTTGTCGTCGCTACTTTGCCTAAGGATGAATCCCAACCGATTCCATACGTTACGTTTCCTGTACCCAAAACGCTTAAGACACTCGTTGTCATCCCTGATTACTGGCTGGCTACCCATAAAGCCCGCGGTGTCCTGCCTGAGGTGTACACCAAGGCGGATGTCATATATAATGTAGGGCATAGTAGCCTGCTGGTCGCGGCATTGGCACAAGGTCGCTTGGATTTGTTGGGGAGCGCGATGCAAGACCGGATGCATCAGCCGTATCGCGCACCGCTTGTCCCAGGGTTGGCGGAGATGCTTGCCGAAGCGACAGCACATGGCGCGCTCGGCGCAGCGTTGAGCGGAGCCGGACCCACCACGTTGTTCTTCTATGAGAATGAGCAGCAGGAACAAGAGCTGCGCAGTTTTATCGCAGCGGTGATGGCTCGCCACGAGCTGTCCTATGAGCTCATGGAGCTGTTGATCGACGAGCAGGGCGTACAGATCGAAACCGTGTAGAAACGGATAGGAGTTTACTTATGGAGAAGAAACTAGCCTTTTTAGGGCCGCGTGGAACGTTCAGCGAGGAAGCGGCGCGCTCACTGCCCATTCCAGGACAGATCGACTATCTTCCGCAGCCAACGATCATCGACGTGCTGGAAGCGGTTTGGAATGACAAAGCGGAGCTCGGCATTGTGCCGATGGAGAATTCCATTGAAGGAACAGTCAATTCCACCATGGATTGGCTGATTCATCAGGTGGATCTGCCGATTTTAGCCGAGCTGGCGCTGCCGATTTCCCAGCACCTGGTAGTGGCAAAAAGAGAAGAACCCCTGCCATTTGAAAAAATCACTAAAATTTTGTCGCATCCCCATGCGATTCCACAATGCCACAAGTTCATCAAGGAGTTTTTGCCGCATGCTGCGCTTGAGACGGTCAGCAGCACGGCGAAGGCTGCGCAGATCGTTAGTGAGCATCCGGAGGAGACATGGGCTGCGATCGGCACCAAGCTGACACCAGAAATTTACCCGCTGCAATTCGCGCGTCAAAACATCGAGGATTTTCCGAATAACTATACCCGCTTTGTGCTGGTTAGCAAGCAGCCAGTCGAGCTGCCGCCATCCGATAAGGAGAAGACGACGATTCTGATCACACTACCGGAAGATTTCCCGGGCGCGCTGTATCAGGTGCTGGCGGCATTCGCATGGCGCAAGATCAATCTGTCGCGCATCGAATCTCGTCCAACCAAGCGGGGGCTCGGTAGCTATTATTTCATCATCGATATCGAACAGCGAATGGATGATGTGCTGCTGCCTGGCGCTTTCGCCGAGATCGAGGCGATCGGCTGCGAAATTCGTCAGCTGGGGACGTATCCATTGTTCACGTACCAGCATAAAAGCGAGCATCAAACGGTCTAGTGAAAAACATGAAACGGCAACCATCTCAGTGATGGCTGCCGTTTTTTTGCGCTTCGTTCGCAAAGCATAACGCACTTGCTTGTGAAACGCGCTTTAGGGAAAAGTAAGGGGGGGAAGGGGGAGGAGAAAATGGCGGAAAAAACCAAACGCGGACCCGGCTTCAAGGACGCGAGCGAGCATGCGCATGAAGTTTTCGCCTCTGCTCCTGAAATGCATCGGGTAAAAGGAGCGTTCCAGTTTAAGCGATCGCCTTTTCCTTGGGCAAAAGCGATCGGTTCGGGACTAAGCTCCGGATTACCGATTTTGTTCGGCGTGCTGCTTGGACATCTCGATTTTGGGCTGATGGCCAGCATGGGAGGCTTTTCTTATCTATATGGGGTAAACGAGCCTTATCGCAGACGCGCAAAAAAAGTCTTGCTCGTGCTCTTGTTTCTCGCGCTTTCCCTCGGAATCGGCTCCATGAGCGCAAGCAATCGGTGGGTTACCGTTCTCGCATTGGGCCTTGTCGGCGGGATTGCCTTTTATTGCAGCGGTGCTTTGCAGATCGCACCACCTGGCGGATTTTTCTTTGTGCTCGCTTGTGCGGCGGGAACAGGGTTGCCGTATGACCCCGCTGCAATCCCGATGCGCATGCTGCTCATTGGATTGGGCGGCTTGCTAGCCTGGCTTATTTCCATGGCGGGATGGCTGTATCGACCTCATGGACCGGAAACGAGAAAAGTCACGGATGTATACATACAGCTTGCTTCCGTGCTGGAAACGGCGGGAACGCAGCGATTCGAGCTGGCGCTGCACCAAGCGGCTGTTGCGCTGCGCGCTGCTAGGGTAGCTGTTCAGCCAAGCAGGACAGTTCGTGGGCAACAAGAGCCTCAACTGGCCCGCAATGCCATATTCATGAAAAAAGCGGAAGAGCTCTTCCTTACAGTCATTCAGGTCGCCAATGAGGGTAAGCAAGAAGGAGCGAAACGGCTCGCAGCAATCATGCGCAATCTTGCCCAATTAATCGCTACCCCTCATGCCGTCATTTACCCTACGATTGCGATCGTCGAGCAACATGGCACCACCACTGCGGAACGGACGCTTTACCGTCAGCTGAAAGATGTCATTGCAATAGCGACGGGGACGAGATTGCAGATGGAGGCGCTGCAGCCATTAACCATCCGCCCAAGCCTATGGGAAAGGCTTGGTGCGGCTTTTGACCGCAAATCGCTCGTCTTGCCGATGGCGGTAAGAATCGGTGTGATACTCATGCTCGCGACAGGAATCGCCTATTCATTGGGTATCCACCGGCCTTATTGGGTTCCGCTCACTTGTGCCGCGGTTATGGTGGGAACAAGTGGAATGGCTGCCGTCCAACGGGCGCTTCAGCGTTTCGCTGGGACCGTGGTTGGCATGCTGCTTGGCAATCTGTTTTTAAGTATGAGCCCACATGGAATTACGCTTGCGGCTGTAGTCATGGTGCTGCAATTCATCGTGGAGCTGGTGATCGGGCGAAACTACGGTTTTGCCGTGCTGTTCATTACGCCGATTGCGTTAATTATGGCGGAGGCGGGCCATCCCGAGTATTCTCATGCGTACTATGTGACAGCAAGGCTCACGGATGTTTTTATCGGTTGCCTGCTCGGTCTTGTTGGAACAATGCTGCTTGGAAAACGGGCAGCTTCTTTACGGCTCCCCGCAGTCATCTGCAATACGCTGCTGCGCGAAGAAGAGCTTTTGCAGAGTATGCTTGCTGGCAAAACTAGCGAGCACGAACGTCAGCAATTGCAGACTGCCTTAATCAACACACGGATCGTTTATGACACCTCACTCAATGAAGTTTCCCGAAGCCGCACGAGCGTGGAGGCGATCTGGCCTGCGGTGTCTTCCGTCCAGCAGCTCGGCTACACGCTGCTCGGCTTGTCGGGAAAGGAGCAAGCGAGTATTTCCCAAGAGGAAAAGCGAATGCTACAGCACGCGTTTTATGAGCTTGCGCTGGCATTTGAGCACAGGCGCGCACCTGAGCCGTTACATTGGCCCGAATTGGTCGCCTATCCCGAGGTGAAGCAAGCATTGATGACGATCTGGGAACGACTGCATGTGGTGCAAGGTATCAGGCAAAAGAGCTGAATCGTATATTTTATTGAGATCAGGAAGCGGAATTCTCCTGAATGGGGATCACCTGCTCGACAATCGCGCGCAATTGCTCGTCATTGATTACTTTTTCGTGATCAGCGGCTTGTTTAAAGCCTATATACACCTCTTGCAGCTCCAGCTCCGTCAAAGCGATGCCCAACTGAGCGCAGCGATGCTTGATGGCGTGGCGTCCGGAATGTTTGCCCAGCACGATCATCTCGCGTGGAATGCCCAACTGCTCGGGATTCATGATCTCGTAGGTGCTGCGATGCTTCAGCAAGCCGTCCTGATGAATGCCGGATTCGTGCTGGAACGCATTGCGTCCAACGATCGGCTTGTTGTAGGCGATTGGGAAATGCATGGCGGCACTGACCATCTGGGAGACAGGATAAATTTCTTCCGGTCGGATGTTGGTGCCAAAGCCAAGCGCTTCTTTACGTGTATAAAGCGCCATAACCAGCTCTTCCAGGGAGCAATTGCCGGTTCTCTCACCGACGCCGTTCACGGTCACTTCCACCTGCGAAGCGCCACCCTGAATCGCGGCGATGCTGTTGGCGACGGCCAAGCCGAGGTCATTGTGGCAATGGGCGCTGAATTCCACTTTGTCGCCGCCGCGCGCTTCTTTACGTACACGGCGGAACATATTTCCATACTCATCCGGAAGTGCATAGCCTACCGTATCGGGCAAGTTGATGATCGTAGCGCCTTCACCGATCGCCACCTCGACCATTTCGACCAGAAAGTCATGATTGGAGCGCGTGGCATCCATGCAGGTGAATTCGATCCGATCAACAAATTGCTTGGCGTAAGCGACCATTTCGCGGGCTACTTCCAAAACCTCGGCGCGGCTTTTGCGCAATTGATGCTCCAGGTGAATGTCTGAAGAGGAGAGGAAGAGGTGAAGCCGTCGTTTGCCAGCATCATGCGTCGCTTTGACAGCGGCCTCGATATCTTCCTTGACGGCACGGGCGAATCCGCAAATTTCCACTTGCTGAAAGCGGCGGGAGATTTCCTGTACGGCGGCGAATTCACCTGGACTCGAAATCGGGAAGCCCGGTTCGATCACATCCACACCCATGCGGACCAGTTTTTCGGCGATCGCCATCTTCTGGTCGTGCGTCAGCGTCGCGCCGGGAGCTTGTTCGCCGTCCCGCAGCGTCGTGTCAAAAATCGAAATGGTTCGTGCAGCTGTATTTGTATTCATCATGGATATCCAATCCTCTCTGTTATCAAAATTAGTTTTCGTTACGCTCCCATGCATCCCGGGATTAGAAAACCTGGCTACGCCATGCTTTTTGGCGGAGCCGCGGTTGCACTTATACTGGATAAGAATTTTATAAATTCTTATCTGTATAAAAAACAGACCCGTCGTCTCTAGTAAAAGAGACGACGGGTCTTCACCATCGCGGTACCACTCTTCTTGGCTTCGAAAAGCCCAGCTCATGCAAGCCCGGACGCTGTGCGCATCAGCATCGCGGTTTTGCACCTGATAACGGAGGTCAGCCGGATAGACTTATCCATGAGCGATTGCTCAAGTTTCGGTCCATCTGCTCCCAGACGAGTTCAAGCCTGCCATCGACTGCGTCGCACCAACCCGCAGCTCTCTGACACGATGGTCATGGCCTTACTACTTCTGTTCGTTGCATTTCTTCGGTTTGTAACGTTATGTGCGGCTTTTTTTACAACAATAAAAAGCCTGCCATCTCTTTTGGAAAGAGACGACAGACTTGGCTATCGCGGTACCACTCTTCTTGGTTCCTGTCTTTTGCAGCAGAGAACCCTCTTATGCAGCATTAGCAAATTGTCCGGACAATTTGCTTTGCTGCGCCTCGTTACGGGGGCCAACCGTCACCCTGTACGCCATGTCTTGAGACATGTCTCCAACGTGCCGCTCGCAGGCGAGTTCCGAAACACCATCGACTGCGTTGCACCAACCCGCAGCTCTCTAAACCCGGTGATTACCGTACTACTCCTGTTCATTGCGTTTCCTCATTCTGGATTTGTTGAACATTATATCGACACAGCATGGTGTTGTCAACCATGCAAAGATGGGCTGATCGATAAGGGCGCACGGTGAGCAAAACACCTATGGGTGCATACCATGGTAAGGACTTGAGAGAGGGAGGAGAATCATTTCGTGAAAATTCATATCGTACAAAAGGGTGACACGATGTGGAAAATCGCACGAAGATACGGCGTCGATTTCAAAGAATTGCTCCGTGCGAATAGCCAACTAAAAAACCCTGACCTGATTTATCCAGGGATGAAGATCAAAGTTCCTTCTGGTAGAGTACCTGCAAGGCCGCACCATCATTCGGACAGCGGGATGGGAATAAAGGAAAGGCCGCATAAAGAAGCTCCGATCAAAGAGGCTCCGATCAAAGAGGCTCCGATCATCCCGCCACCTGTGAAAGAAGAAGAAGTACCGCCCAGCGTGGAAACAAGACCATATGAATCTCCCGAGCAGCCGGCACCACCACCACCGCCACCACCACCACCACAAATTCAGCAAGTGCCAACACCGCCAGCGCCCATTCCAACTCCACCACCAGCTCCAGTCGTGCCGCCTCCTGCTCCGCAAATAAAGGTAGCGCCAACGCCCGCGCCGCCAGTAATACCGCAACCGATACCACAGATGCCACAGATACGGCCATTTATCAAGCAGCAGCAGCCAATTATGCCGTACCCGCAGATGCCAAGTCCACAGATAAGTCCGTTCATGCAGCCGCGCCCGATGATGCCGCCGGTTACGATCATGCCGCTACCTCCAATGCCGATGCAGCCGCAACTGCCGTTTCCACAGCCGAACCTGCCGTTTCCGCAGCCGAACCTGCCGTTTCCACAGCCGAACCTGCCGTTTCCGCAACCACAATTGCCGATACCGCAAATGCAGCCGCGTCCGTATTGCCCGCCGTGTCATGCGCAGCGCTATCACAAGCTGCCGATTCCGCAGGAACCGATTTGTCCGCCGGCGCTCATGCCTGAACGAAGAGAAGCCCCTTGGGAAATGGAAGACAGCTGTGAATCATCAGTACGCAGAATGCCGAGAAGCAGTGACGAAACGAGCGAAACGGTTTTGTATCATCACCATCATCATCGTGCCATACCCGAATCGTATGACAACCCTTACATGCGCGGTTATACAGGCGGACACCCCTCGAGCAGTACGAACCGGTCGTATATGAACAGCTCAATGTATCCGGCACCGCAGCTGATGCCACCGATGCCTGGACATGAAGTCTGGCCAAGATGGGAAAAAGGGTTTGAAGAATCCTCTTCCCTGTACTGCACAGATTAACGCAATATGGCAACCATGGACGAAGGACTGTTTCCTTCTCTTGAACAAGCATTTCGCTGTCACATACATGGGGTGAAACCGCGCAGAAATGTTTATTTTGTTAAAACAAACCGTGGATTGTGGGTGGTAAAAGGATATAGCGACCGTATCAAGGCTGAGTGGGTCACACAGCTTGCCCACCAGCTCAGAGAACGTGGATTCCATCAAACCGTCCAATATATGAGTGACATCCAGGGACAAACCGTTTTTCCCTATAACGGGCAGTTTTACACGATCATGAAAGCGATAGAGGGCAGGGAAGCGAATAATTCTTCCCTGTACGACGTGAAAAAATCGGCAACCGCACTGGCTCGCTTTCACTTGGCCGCGCAAGGCTTCCCGACGCCGCAGGGACTTACCTGTTACAGGCCGTCGATCATGGACAAGTGGGAGACACGCTTGCAGCAATTCGATCAGATTGTGGCAAAGTTGAAAAAGCGGGAACCGCAAAACCGCATCGAGCAAACCATCCAGTTGATGGTGAAGGAAGTGAAGCGGGACGCTGACCAGGTGATGGAGCAGATGTACAAAATTCCGTTATTTTCCGAAATGGAGCGAGCGATCGAGCTAGGGACGATGGCGCACCGCGACGTAGCGAGCCACAACTTTTTGATCGCCCCTACAGGTAACTGCTTCTTGATTGACTTGGACACCGTCGATAATGATATGCAGCTCGTGGACCTCGTTCAGCTGATGGGACGAATGCTGCTCTTGCAAGAGTACAATTTCGATTCGTTCATGGAAGCAATCGACGCGTACCACAAAGTCAAGCCGCTGAGCGACACGCAAATTTGGATGGTCTTCCAAATGCTGCGCTACCCGGATAATGTGCTGCGTGAGGTTACAGGTGTCTACTACAAACGGCCCGGGTATTCGGCACGTGGGGTTACCGAGCTGTTGCAGATGGAACGGAAGCTCAGGCATGCCAGACGCGCATTTCTCCAATCTGAACAGCGAATATTCCAGCGGATTGGCCCGTATACGTACGTTGGATAATCAAAAAACAAAAAAAGCTGATGATCGGAAGAGATCACCAGCTTTTTAAAGCGAGGGCGTCGTCAAAAAGGCGACACCCTCGTTTGCGTGAAGTGAAGCTTATTTTTTGGACAGGTTGATTTGATATTTAGCAAATCCGCTCTCAAGCGTGGAAACGTATTTCAGCGCTGGGATTTTCTCAGCATACGCTTTTGCGTCAGGAGAAGTTTCGAACGTCACAACTGGAGCACCTTGGATAGGAGCGAAAGACCAGTTGTTATCTGCAGCAGGGTTGATCGTTTTTTGCTCCAGCAAGTAGTTGATGATCACTTGACGGTTTTCGTCTTGGGAATCGATGACGATGTTTTTGCCGTCGAGACCTGGGAAGTGGCCACCGCCGCTTGCACGGTAGTTGTTGGTAACAACCAGGAAGTTTTGGTCTGCGGTCACTGGTTTGCCGTTGTAGGACAGGTCTTTGATGCGGTTTGCTTTTTCGTTTACGACTTTACCGTCTTTGTCGTATTTTGCAGGCTGCGTCACGTCGATTTGGTACGTCACGCCATCCAGCACGTCATAGTTGTAGGTTGGGAAGTCGTTGTTTACCAAGGCTTGTTCTTCTTTTTTGTTCGGGTCGATTTGGTTGAATTGACCTGCGGACATTTCCAGCCATTCTTTCACGGTTGCGCCGCTGACTTTCACAGCTTTCAATGTATTTGGATATACATACAGGTCAGAAACGTTTTTCAAAGCGATTGTGCCAGCTGGGATGTTGGTGTAGTAGCTAGCGCCGTTGCGGCCGCCTGCTTTGAACGGAGCGCCAGCAGACAGGATTGGCAAGCCTTCCAGCTCGGTACCTTTTACGTTTTTCTCAACGAACCATTTTTGTGCGTTGGTTACGATTTGGATAGATGGGTCATCTTGAACCAAAGCAAAGAAGCTGTAGATTGGGGACGTGGTGTTGCCAACTGCAGAACGAACCCATTTTACTGTCGCCTCATGCTCGGTTTTTACAGCGTCGACGATTTTTTGATCTGCATCGACCAAAGCTTTTTTCGTTGCCTTGTCATAGATTGGACGAGCAACGGATTGGGAATCGGTTACTTTCCATTTGCCGTTTTCTTTTGTCAGCGTCAGATCGATTACACCCAAGTGGTCGCCCCAGAAGCCTGGTTGAACAGCTGCCACGCCATTGATGGTGCCTTTTGTTGCGTCGATGCCAGGAACGTTATAGCCAGGGCCAGGGAACACGATGTGTGTGTGGCCGTACATGATTGCGTCGATGCCAGGCACTTTGCTGAGCAGGTAGGTTGCGTTTTCTTCCATGCCGCTTTGGCTTTCTACCGGACCGATACCGGAGTGAGGGAGAGCGACGATCAGGTCAGCGCCTTTTGCTTTCATCTCAGGGATGAATTTTTTCGCAGACTCGATGATGTCTTTTGTGATCACTTTGCCGTCGAGGTTGGTTTTATCCCACTGCATGATTTGCGGTGGAACGAAGCCGATGACGCCGACTTTCAGTTTATGTGTTTTACCGTTTTCATCTGTTACCGTTTTCTCGATGATTTGATACGGAGTGAAGTAGTTTTTGTCGTTGTTCGGGTTTTTGTCCTTGTCATCAACATATACGTTCGCATTGACGTAAGGGAATTTTGCACCTTTCAGGCTGTTTTGCAGGAAGTCGAGGCCATAGTTGAACTCGTGGTTCCCTACGTTGCCCGCATCATATTGCAAGAGGTTCATAGCTTTGTAAGCTGGATGAATTTGGCCAGCTTTCAATGGATCCACTTTTGCAACGTAATCGCCCAGCGGGTTACCTTGAAGAAGGTCTCCGTTATCGAACAGCAAGCTGTTTTTAACTTCTTTACGAGCGTTGTTGATCAAAGTGGCGGTTTTCGCCAAACCGAATTCATCGGTTGCGTTGTCTTTGTAGTAGTCATAGTTGACCAAATTTTCGTGAATATCTGTCGTTTCCAACAGACGAAGCTTCACAACCGGTGAGGCGTTCGTACTAGCCGCAAATGCTGGAACGGCAGCGCTTACCAGCATGGATGCGCCCAACACGCTGGTCAAGGCAATACGTTGTTTCTTCATGCTTGTGATACCCCCAAAAAAATTTTTAACAGCAAATTAATCCTATCACAGGTCAGAAAAATTTGGTAGAAAATGTGGTAGTTTCCTGAAAGTTTTTGTAGATTTTTTTGAGAGGATTAGGACTTTTGTCGCTTTGTATGTTTTTGGTAGTTTCGGGGCATCCTATGAAAAAAAGACCTTAGAGGGGTTCCTTTCGATGAAACAGCGCTATTCGTATTTATTTGTATGGTCGGTCGCTTTGGTGATGTTGACAGCGGGTGTCACCACATATGTAATGACGAACACAAAGGAGACGATGTTCTCTCTGCCGTCCCTTCCGCAGCTGCTGACCGGACAGAAACCTGCGCCTGTCAAAGCGAAGGTGACGGAGCTTGTACTGGCCCACACGTATTTGTGCGGTTCGCGCGATGAGGAACGAAAACCGGTGCTAAACGACTCCATTGACAAAATGCTCGGGGATTATGCCGGTTGGGAAATCATCGGGTACCAGAACGGCAAGCTGATGCTCTTGAAACGTGAAAATGACATCTCGCCTTTGTGTAAGGAAAATGGCTACTTCGGGATCAATGAGGACGACATCCTGACGCTTTTCAACGGCATGCCCAAGGAGAAGCAGGTGATCCAAACGTACTATCCGATTAATACGTCTCGAATGGAAGCAGGCCTTCCCAAGGAAGAGGTGGAAGCGCTGAAAAAAGGCATTCGCATCCGCGACTTGGCTGAGTACAACAGCGTGCTGTCGACGTTTGTCCATTTTCAGGCGGACGGTACGGTTTCGGGTGGTCACTGAAGGATAAGCACGCTGCATTTCAAGCATAATAAGCGTGATACGGCGATCAAAAGGAGGAGTCTTTGCATGTCGACAATGCCTCGTGGCTCTTACAAAGACCAATTCCATCAGCGTTTGTATGTTCGGTTGAATGAAGGTGCGGCTCACGGAAAACTCGATTATCGTCGGATGAACGTGATCCAAGAGCACATGCAGTCACAGGTGGACCAATTCGCTCATATGCAGCACGACAATGCGGATGAGCTCGGATTGAACAAACACTAATTGGCGCCGTATCAAAAGCCTGGCTCGGTTTCGAGTCGGGCTTTTTTTCTTTTGGGAAGAAAAAGTCGCATCCAAATGCATGTTCGCTTTTCTAACTGAATATGGTACAGTTAAGAAGAAATGAGAGAGACGTAACGGAGAGTGTTCCATGCGAATTTTGGGAATTGACCCCGGGATTGCGATTGTCGGTTTCGGGATCATCGAGAAACAAGGGAGTCAGCTGCGGCCGGTACAGTACGGCAGTATCCAGACAGAGGCGGGACTTCCGGTACCGCTTCGCTTAAAGCAAATTTTCGAAGCGATGCAGAACTTGCTGTCCACCTATCAGCCAGACGAGGTTTCTGTGGAGAAGTTGTTTTTTACCAAAAATGTGACAAACGGGATCACGGTCGGCCAAGCGCGCGGTGTCATTCTACTGGCCGCCGAGCTGGCAGGGCTCCCGGTTTACGAATATACCCCGATGCAAGTAAAGCAGGCCGTAACAGGTTATGGCGGGGCGCAAAAAAAGCAAATCCAGGAGATGGTGCGCATCCTTCTAAAACTGAAGGAAACACCGAAACCGGATGACGTCGCAGATGCGATCGGCATTGCGATCACGCATGCCCAATTTAGCAATTATGTTCGATTATCGGAAGGTGCGAAAAAATGATCGATTTCGTGGAAGGTACCCTCGTTTATTTGGAATCTGAATTCGTCGTCGTTGAGACGGGCGGAATCGGCTATCGGCTGTTTTCGCCAAACCCGTATGCCTTTATTCAAAACCAAGGGATGAAGCTGCGGTTTTTCACCCATCATCACGTGCGCGAGGATGCTATGCATCTGTACGGATTCGCTACCCGGGACGAGCGCGATTTGTACCGCAAGCTACTGGAGGTAACCGGAATCGGGCCGAAAGGTGCCTTGACGATCATGGGCGCCGCCACACCTGAGGAGATCGTGCGTGCGGTTCAACAGGAAAATGTGGCGTATTTGACCAAATTCCCCGGCATCGGGAAAAAGACCGCGCAGCGTATGATCCTCGATCTGAAAGACAAGCTGGCCGGCTATACGCCGTCGATGGTGCTGCCGGTAGATGGCGTTGCTGCCGCCGCTGCGCATAATGCTCATTCTATCCTGACGGAAGCGCTGGAAGCGTTGACGGCCCTCGGTTATACGGATATGGAGATTCTCAAGATCAAAAGCGAGCTTGCGGCCCAAGCGGAGGCGGGCGCCGATGTGGAGCGGCTGATTAAGCTGGGTCTCGCCCAGTTGATGAGGGGGTAACAGAGCTTGGATGAACGAATCATTACCACCCATCTGAATTGGGAGGAAGATACGTCGGAGTTCAGCCTGCGCCCGCGCTATCTTTCCGAATACATCGGACAGCAGCAGGCAAAGGAGAACCTGAAAATTTTTATCGAAGCGGCTAAGCTGCGCAAAGAGGCATTGGACCATGTGCTCTTATACGGACCTCCTGGATTGGGGAAAACAACGTTGTCCCAAATCATCGCCAATGAGCTCGGCGTCAACATTCGCACAACCTCGGGGCCAGCGATCGAGCGTCCGGGCGATTTAGCGGCAATCTTGACCAACCTGCAGGAAGGCGATGTGCTATTCATCGACGAGATTCACCGGCTGCAGCGAAGCGTTGAAGAGGTGCTGTATCCTGCGATGGAGGATTTTTGCCTCGATATCATCATCGGGAAAGGGCCAAGTGCCAGAAGCGTGCGGCTCGATTTGCCGCCGTTCACATTGGTAGGCGCGACGACGCGTGCAGGCCTTTTGTCGGCACCGCTGCGCGACCGCTTCGGCGTGGTGAATCGGTTGGAATTTTACACGGTCAATGAGCTGGCCTTCATCGTTACCCGTGCTGCGGATATTTTGCAAATCGGTATTTCCGAGGGCGGGGCAGTAGAGATCGCCAAACGTTCGAGGGGGACTCCGCGTGTGGCAAACCGTCTGCTGAAGCGCGTCCGCGATTTCGCGCAAGTGCGAGGAGATGGCATAATCACTAACGACATCGCGGATGAAGCGCTCCTGCGTCTTCAGGTTGATGCCTGCGGTCTCGATCATGTCGATCACAAACTGCTGTTGGCCATCATCGAAAAATTCGCGGGTGGCCCGGTCGGGCTGGATACGCTTGCTGCCACGATTGGGGAAGAGTCGCAGACAATCGAGGATGTGTATGAGCCGTACCTCATGCAAATCGGCTTTATCCAGCGTACGCCGCGCGGTCGTACCGCTACGATCAGCGCTTACCAGCATTTTGGGAAGGAGATGAGCAATTGAATCCTGTTGCCAAATTGCTGATTATCGGTGGAATTGTGCTTGTTGTCATCGGGTTGCTGTGGCAGATCGGCGGTCGTTTTTTACCGTTGGGCCGATTGCCCGGCGATATTGTCGTGGAAAAGGAAAACATGCACTTTTACTTTCCGGTGGTCACGTGTATTGTCATCAGCGTGTTGCTCTCTTTGGCAAGCTATCTGTTCAAGCTGTTTAAATAAATGCATCGAAACCGGCCGTTACTGCGGCTGGTTTTTTTGTGCTTGCATTTCAAAATGGGAATTCATTTAATTAAAAAATTTTGCAGTTTACTAAAAAATAAAAATTATTTAGAATAAAGGAAAATTAATGGTTGGAGTTGACGATTGTGAAAGGGATACCGATACCAGAACGTCTCGGTCAGCAAAGCATACGCGATTCGAAAACTTGTGTGGCCATTGAAGAGTGTGGGGAGCCGATCCGTTCCGTCACCGGGCTGTCTTTGCGGATACAGTCGTATCCATATTACCAAAAGCTTGGCTTTAAGGCGGCATTGACCGATTGTTATGTGCGAGAAGGTGTCGCAAAACGCCTTGTTGATGCGGCCGAGCACTTGCCGAAAGGGTATTCACTGATCATTTGGGATGGATGGCGACCGTATGAGCTGCAGCAAGAGCTGTACGACCGATACCGCGACACGTTGATCAGCCAAGGTTGGACAGATGGCGAAGCATTGAAGCAGGAGGTGACCAAGTTTGTGGCGCTGCCCTCCGTTAATCCGGATCAGCCTGCGCCTCATTTGACAGGCGGAGCGGTCGACTTGACAATCGCCGGGCCGGATGGGTGGCTCGACATGGGGACGGAGTTTGATGAATTTTGCCCAAAGGCGAGAACACGCTATTTTGAATCGTTGGAGAACCCGACGCCAGCCGAGGCTGCGGTCAGGGAGAATCGGCGCTTGCTGTTCCATGTCATGCGAGAGGCCGGCTTCACGAATTATCAGGAGGAGTGGTGGCATTTCGATTACGGGAATCCGCGATGGGCGGCGCAAAAAGACGTCCAGCCGATCTATAAAGGAATTTTGACGTTGCAGGAACAAAAAATAGATTGAATTTTAGGAAAGTATTCAATATATTTAATTTATCGTCAATATATTGAAAATACAGGGGGAGTTTTACGTGAAAAGGAAATGGCTACCTTCACTGCTCAGTCTGGCAGTGGCTGCTTCATTCGGGCTGGCCGGCTGTAGCAGTTCAACACCAGCGCCTACCCAAGACCAATCGAAACCAGCGGAGCAATCGTCCCAGCCGGCGCAGCCTTCCGCAAATGCCGTATCATCCGATACGCTGGTTGTGGCGATCAGCTCTGACCAAGGCACGCTTGATCCCGCGGTCACTATGGACAACAGCGCATGGGCAATCACGTATTACACGTATCAGCGCCTTGTCGAGTACGATGGAGCCACATCTGAGGTGAAACCCGGCTTGGCAAAAGAATGGAAGGTTAGCGATGATGGGCTGAACTGGACCTTTACGTTGCAAGATGGGAACACATTTGCAGACGGAACGCCAGTCACCGCGGATGCAGTCAAATTTTCTTTTGACCGGATCTTGAACATCAAAAAAGGGCCGTATGACGTGTTCAGCGTGATCAAGGAAGTGAAAGTCGATTCGCCGACATCCGTCACATTCGTCCTATCCAAAAACTTCCCTCCTTTCCTCTCGACGCTCGCAGCTAACTACGGCAGCATCGTCAATCCGAAGGTGAAGGAAAAAGAACAGAACGGCGATTTGGGACAAGCATTCCTTGCGAGCAATACAATGGGAAGCGGTGCCTATGAGCTGTCAGAATGGAAAAAGGGCGAATATTTCAAGTTAACTGCCAATCCAAAAGCAAAAGCACAGCCTGCACTGAAAACCGTTTACTTCAAAATCATTCCGGATGCGACAGCACAACGCTTGCAGCTTGAACAGGGTGAGGTCGACATTGCGGAAGGCATTCCGGTTGAGCAGCTTAAGTCGGTCAAAGAGTCACCTGAGATCGATTTGATTCAAAAGCCGAGCCTTTTCGTCGATATCGTGTACCTGAACACTTCAAAGGGCAATCCGGCCCTGAAAAATCCGAAGGTGCGCCAAGCTTTGAGCTACGCGATCGACTACGATGCCTTGACAAACTCGGTTCAGGAAGGCTTTGCGACGCAGATGCGCGGCCCAATCCCGCAAGGCATGTGGGGGCATGACGACAATGCTATGCAATACAAGCATGATGTGGAAAAAGCAAAAGCACTGCTTGCAGAAGCGGGAACGAGCAATTTGACGCTCGATCTGCTCTATTCGGACAACAAGGCGTGGTGGGAAACCGAAGCGTTGACCATCCAAGCATTCTTGGCTGATGTCGGCGTCAAAGTGAATTTGAAGAAGATTGCGTATGCAACAGCACGTGAAATGATTGACAAAGGTGAATTCGACTTGTGCTTGGGTGTTTGGAGCCCTGACTTTGCAGATCCGTTCATGTTTATGAACTACTGGTTCGACTCCAACAACTTTGGCCTCGCCGGCAACCGCGCCTTCTACAAAAACGACAAAGTAGACCAGCTGGTTCGCCAGGCTGCGACCACGAACAACAAAGACGAGCGGACCAAACTGTATCAGGAAGCGCAAAAAATCGTCATCGACGATGCGCCTTACATCTATCTCTATCAAAAAGATTATATCGTGCCGATCAGCAAGAAATTGAAAGGATTCGTCTACAACCCGATGCTGGAAAACATGTACAATCTGCCAGACCTCTCCAAGTAACCGGGTAATCGAATGCAAGGGGTGTCATCATGAAGCAATTGATCGCGAAACGACTAGGACTGCTCGCATTCGTGTTGGTGGGAGTGACATTGATCACGTTTTTCATGTCGCATGTCATTCCCGGCGACCCAGCGCGGATGATGGTCGGACAGCGTGCTAGTGAGGAAACCCTGCAGGAAGTTCGTCGACAATTGGGCCTGGATCAACCGATCTGGGTCCAATATTTCACATACATGAGCGGGCTTTTTACAGGCGACTTTGGAACCTCGATCCGCACGCAAAAACCGGTAATCGACGATTTGATCGCATTTTTTCCTGCCACGCTTGAGCTTGCGTTAACCGCATTCGTCCTTGCGATTTTGGTCGGCGTGCCGATCGGGATATTATCGGCGGTAAAAAAAGACACGGGGTATGACCATTCAGGCCGGTTCTTTTCCATTGCTGGCGTATCGACGCCGGTATTTTGGAGCGGGCTGGTTGGCATTCTGATTTTTTATAAATTTTTTAACTGGCTGCCATCGAGCGGAAGACTTGATTTTGCAGTGGCGCCTCCAACCAAGATCACAGGGCTGTACGTGTTGGACAGTCTGTTGACGGGTAATATCGCCGCGCTGAAAAACAGCATATGGCACTTGATCCTGCCTGCACTCACATTGTCCTTCGCTCAGCTTGCAGTCGTCTCGCGCCAGGTGCGCGCAAGCATGCTTGAGGTGTTGGGCCAGGAGTACATCCGCACGGCATTGGCAAACGGGATTGGCGGCGCCACGCTGCTTTACCGCTACGCGCTGCGCACAGCCTTGATCCCGACGATTACGGTCGTCGGCCTGTCCTTCGGCTCCCTGCTCGGCGGCGCCGTTGTGACGGAGACGATCTTTGGTTGGCCGGGGATGGGCAAATATGTGGTGGAATCGATTGCGTTCCTCGATTTTCCGTCGATTATGGGCTTCACGTTTGTCATCGCATTTGGCTACGTATTGATCAACCTGCTCGTCGATCTCGCATACTACATGCTCAATCCGCAAATCAAACAGTAGGGGGAGAGACAGGTGTCTACAGAAGTCGTTGTGCAAGTTCCGCAAAAACGCAAGGCTGTCAATCCATTTTGGTTCAAACTGAAGAAAAATCCGTTAACGCTCGCAGGGCTTGCAGTCATCGTGCTGATTTTGCTCGCATCCGTTTTTGCGCCGCTGATCACCTCCTATGACCCGACGAAAATCAATATCATCGAACGGTTTGGTGCCCCAAGTGCCAAGCACTGGTTTGGGACCGATGAGGTAGGACGCGACATTTTTACCCGGATTTTGTACGGTGCCCGCCTGTCGCTTGGCGTCGGGGTAGCTGTCGTTCTCGGGGCCGGTTTTTTCGGCACACTGATCGGGGCGATCTCCGGTTATTTCGGCGGGCGCGTCGATCTGGCAATCATGCGGGCGATGGATATGATTCTCGCCTTTCCGTCCCTTGTGCTCGCAATGGCGGTCGCAGCGACGCTCGGGCCTAATCTGCAAAATGCGATGATCGCGATCGCCATTGTGAAAATTCCGGTTTATGTGCGGCTGGCACGTGCCGAAACGCTGGTGTTGCGTGAAAAGCTGTACGTGCAGGCGGCCATTACCTTCGGCCTCTCTTCATGGCGGATCATTTTCAAGCACATCATTCCCAATGCAATCTCTCCTGTCGTGATACAGGTTACGCTAGATATCGGCGATGCGATTTTGGTGGTCGCCACGCTTGGGTTCCTCGGTCTGGGCGCACAGCCGCCGACACCCGAATGGGGGGCCATGATCAGCATCGGCTGGAAATACTTGCTCGATTACTGGTGGTACCCTACGTTTCCGGGGCTCGCGTTGTTCCTCGCCTCCTGTGGGTTCAATTTGATCGGCGATGGGATCCGCGACATTCTCGATCCGAAAAACAACCGTTGAAAGGAGGAGCCACATGCTGCTGTCGATCCAGAATTTATCCGTTTCCTTTACCTCGATGCAAGACCAGATCAAGGCGCTGCATCAAGTCTCGCTTTCCATCGATCGCGGGGAGATCGTAGGGATCGTGGGGGAGTCCGGCTCGGGCAAATCCGTTACCGCGCTTACCGTTCTCGGACTTCTTGAACGCAATGCGAAAATTACTGAGGGCGAAATCATCTACAATGGTCAAAATGTTCTCAAGCTTTCGCCCAAAGAATTGCATGCGCTGCGGGGCAAGCAGATCGGGATGGTGTTTCAGGAGCCGATGACCGCGCTTCACCCAACGATGAAAATCGGAGACCAGCTGGCAGAGGTCATTCGCCGTCACCGCAATCTGTCCAAAAAAGAGGCGTATGCACAAGCCGTGAAAAGTTTAGAAGAGGTGCATATTCGCGAACCGCAGCTGGTGGCACGAAAATACCCGTTCGAACTTAGCGGCGGGATGCGCCAACGTGTGGTAATTGCGCTCGCAATGGCAGCCCCGCCTGATTTATTAATCTGCGACGAACCGACGACAGCGCTGGATGTCACGATCCAGCACGAAATTCTCAAGCTGATGAAAGAGCTGTCCAATACCCGTGGAACAGCGATTATGTTCATTACGCACGATTTGGGCGTCGTAGCAGAAGTTTGCCATCGGGTGGCGGTCATGTATGCGGGGGAGGTTGTGGAAACCGGTGAGACCAAGGCCGTGCTTTCTGATCCGCAGCATCCGTATACCCGCTCCTTGATCGGGGCGCTTCCCGACCTGACTGATCCGGACCAGCCGCTGCAATCCATTGCGGGCGAAATCCCCAATCTGCGCAACCGGCCACAAGGCTGCATATTCGCGTCGCGCTGCGAGCATGCCGATGATCGCTGCCGCCGCGAGCGGCCGGAATTGAAATCTTGGAACGAGACAGCAGGGGCGAATCACGGTCATCTAGCTGCTTGTTGGTTGAGGTGATACGATGGAACCACTCATTCAATTGTCCAACATACAGAAAGTTTTCGGCAGCGGCACCCAACAGGTAACCGCAGTAAGCGATGTGAGCTTTGATATTTATCCGGGTGAGACATTCGGATTAATTGGTGAGTCAGGCTCGGGAAAAAGTACGTTGGGGAAGATGCTGATTGGATTGGAGGCGCCCACCCAAGGCGACGTCCTCTATGCAAAGGGGCGACTGTGGCAAGGAGGTGCCTTTAAACGGCAGCGGCCGGGCGAGGTGCAGATCGTGTTCCAAGACCCGCAATCCTCGCTTGATCCGCGTTTGCGAGTAAAAGAAATTGTGCTTGAGCCGCTATTGGCCTTGCCAGCCGCACAGCGTAGAGAAAAAGCAGCGCCACAACGACTTAGCGAACTGATTACCCGTGTCGGATTGAAAGAGGAGCATCTGTCTCGTTACCCGCACGAATTCAGCGGCGGGCAGCGGCAACGCATCGCCATCGCGCGAGCTCTCGTGTCCGATCCTAAATTTGTCGTACTGGACGAGCCGACCTCTGCGCTGGACGTATCTGTTCAGGCACAGGTTCTCAACTTACTCAAGGAATTGAAGCGGGAGCGCAATCTGACCTATTTGTTCATCTCGCACAACATGGCGGTGATTCGCTACATGTGCGACAGGATGGCTGTCATGTATAAAGGGAAAATCGTTGAGGTCGGTGCGTCACAGAAAATTTTTCGGGCGCCTGACCACGATTATACGAAAACGCTGCTGTCCTCACTGCCAAGCATGTTCGCAGATCACGAGGAGCCGAGCCATGTTTAACGGGGCAGAGGTACGGCAGCTGCGCCAACAAAAAAGGCTGACATTGCAAAATCTGGCGGACAGGACTTCGCTCAGCGTTAGCTTGCTCTCGCAAATTGAACGTGGTTTGGTTGATCCGACCATCAGCACCTTCTGGAAAATCTGTTCGGCACTCGATGTGCCGATCAACCATTTTTTTCAGCTCCCGCCGGAGCAAGATCCGGTCATTCGCAAAGACCAGCGGAAAATCATCGAGCTGGCAGAGACCAACGTCAAATATCACGTGCTCACACCGATCCAGCAAGGGAAGATCGAGTTTTTGCTGGTAGAAATCGAGCCGGGCGAGATCGTTCAACCGGAGCTCGTCGCCCACTCAGGGGAAGAATGCGGCTTTGTGCTCCAAGGCGAATTGAAGGTCATGCTTGACGATCGGGAATATCACTTGCATGAAGGCGACAGCATCGGGTTTCCCAGTACACACCCGCATCGCTACCTCAATCCAGGGAAAAAAACATCCATCTCGATTTGGGCGCGCGCCACATAGGCGCGCCTTTTTCGTACAGATAAGAATTTATAAAATTCTTATCCAGGTTTTCTAATTTTGCACGCTAGCCGGCGTCTGCGCCAACCGCGCTTTGGGCAGGAGAATGGGGAACGGTGTCGAAAAAAGAGGAGGAGAATCTTGGTAAACTTGCGCTTTTCGCAACAATGACACGACAGAAAGGAAGAAACACATGCGGAACAAATGGATCGGGAAAGTCGCTTTGTTTGCAAGCGCACTTTCCCTTGCAATTCCTTACGGCACAACCGGAGTTGCGGCAAAAGCCGATGAAATCCGTGTCGCCTTATTTATCGATGCAGGAGTCGGCTATCGCGGCGTCGTACCGGCCGTCACGCTGTCGAGTGACAGCGGGCTTGCTATGGAGCTGCAATCTGAATCGGGGGATGTTTCCTTGCCTGACATGCCGGGGAATGCAGCACGGTTCAAGGTCGACCAACTGCAGGTGACTCTCATCGAAACGCCGAACAAAAGCGAAGCGCAACGGATCACCACCCTCGCGTCGCAACAGAAAATCGATGCGTCCATTCAGGTGGAGGGGAGCGACGCGCAGCCATTCTACCGCGTCGTTAGCGGATCATTTGAAAGCTATCAGGCTGCCCAGACGCATGCGCAAAAAGCGAAGGCACTCGGTGTAGCCCCAAAAATAACGGGACCCTACCATTTGGATGCCGGTCAATACGGAAGCTTGAAAGAAGCGGCCCAGGTCGAATCCATCTTTGAATCATCGGGAATACCGGCGCACGTTGTTCTGGTGCCGATAGGGAAAAACAAAGCGAGCTACGGTGTATGGGTCGGAAGTGAAGTAAACAAAGATTCACTGGCAAAGCTGACTGTAACCGCTTCAGCGGTGCTCCCGACGATTTCCTATCGAACAGCAACCGCGCAAAGCTATGTGCTTGTAAACCGTGAGCTATCTGGCGGCTCGACTATTTATCAATACGCGTTCGCACCGCAGTCTACGCTCGTCGTAGAGCCTGACAAAGGCGGCGGTACACCGCTCATCGGCGTTTTGGAGCGGGACAAACGGAAATATCGCGGCCAATTTGAGCTGTCCAAGTACAACGGCTATTTGACGGTGGTCAACCAATTGCCGGTGGAGGAATATCTATACGGCGTTGTTGGCTCTGAGATGTCAACCGGCTGGCCGCTCGAGGCGTTGAAGGCGCAAGCGGTGCTGGCGCGAACGAAAGCGATGAGCCAACCGAACAAGTACAAGGTTGCGGACGTTTCCGATACGGTGAACGAGCAGGCGTACTATGGCTATACGAAAGAAGCGGCTGATATCCGCAAAGCGGTTGACAAGACGGAAGGCGAGGTCATTCGTTACAACGGCAAGTTGGTCGAAGCACTCTACTATTCCAATGCTGGCGGCATTACGGCGGATGGCACGGAAGTGTGGGGCAATCCGGTTCCGTACACGCACACCGTGGAGAGTGAGGATGCAGCTCCGCAGGTGACGGCAATCATGTGGTACCGTGTCGAGCTCGCGGACGGGACCATTGGCTATATTCGTTCTGATTATGTCAATATCAGCGGGACCAATTCGATTGGCTTGCAAACGGGCATCGTCAATACGGATAACCTGAACTTCCGCAACGGACCGAGCGCGACCTACAACAAAGTGCTGCAAACGTTATCGATCGGGACAGCGGTCACGATCATCAGCGAAGAGCCTGAGGAAAACGCCTATTCATGGACGCGTGGACCGTATACAGCGCAAGAAGTGACCACGATGATCAACAACAGCAAGGCAGGCAGCTTTTCCTCCCCGATCAGCACGCTCTCCGTATCTGAACGCGGGCCATCCGGACGCGTAATCGCGATGGAAGCGGACGGGCGCGAGCTCAAAGTTTCTTCTCCGGACGCACACCGCTCCGTATTTAAGCAGAGTGACAGCTCGCTGCGCAGCACGCGGTTTACGGTGGAGCAGCTAGGTGGCTTCACCGTGGTCGGCGCGAACGGGCGAATGACCCAGGCAAAAGGATCGGGCCAGCTGTATGCGATTAGCGGCAGCGGATACGGAACAATGCCTGCGAACGGATTCAGCGAGGATTTTGTTGTCTATACTGGTGCTAGCGAGTGGAACGTCTTATCCAAAACGAAAAAATTCCTGTTCCGCGGGAATGGGTTCGGCCATGGCCTTGGCGTTTCCCAGTATGGAGCGAAAGCAATGGCGGAGCAAGGGCTGGATTACAGACAAATTCTCGAGTATTACTACAACGATATTACGATCGGCGAATAAAGTAAGCCGTTCTCGACATGAACGACAGATGGGAGCATCAACATGGACGTAACGCAATTTGACTTTGATTTACCAGAGCGCTTGATTGCCCAGCACCCGCTGGAGGACCGCAGCGCTTCACGGCTGCTTGTATTGCACAAACAGACCGGAGCTGTTGAGCATCGTACGTTCACCGACCTGATCGATTACTTGCGGGAAGGCGATGTGATGGTCTTAAATGACAGCCGCGTGCTGCCAGCGCGATTGATTGGCGTGAAGACGGATACCGGAGCAAACATTGAGGTGCTGCTGTTAAAATCATTGGGTGATGACCGCTGGGAAACGCTTGTCAAGCCAGGCAAGCGGGTGAAGCCTGGAACGGAGATCAGCTTTGGTGACGGGTTGCTTCGGGCAGTATGCGAATCATCGACGGAAATGGGCGGGCGGATCATCCGCTTCTCCTATGAAGGAATCTTCTATGAGCTGCTCGATCGCCTTGGCTCCATGCCGCTGCCGCCGTATATTCATGAGCAGCTGGAGGATCGGGAGCGCTACCAGACTGTATACTCCCGGGAGCTGGGATCGGCGGCGGCCCCCACGGCTGGCCTGCATTTTACGAAAGACTACTTGCAGCGGCTGGAGCAAAAAGGCGTGCAGCTCGCCTACATCACGCTTCATGTCGGTCTAGGCACGTTCCGACCGGTGAGTGCCGATACGGTCGAGGAGCACGTAATGCATGCCGAATACTATGAAATTCCGGAGGAAACAGCGAGGATCGTCAATACCGCGAAAAGCGAGGGGCGACGCGTAATCGCAGTCGGAACGACATCGTGCCGGACGCTGGAGACGGTGGGAAAAGCACATGGCGGCAAGCTTGCCGTCGAATCGGGCTGGACAGATATCTTCATCTACCCAGGCTATCAATTCAGCATCATCGATGGCATGATCACCAATTTCCATTTGCCGAAATCGACACTGGTCATGCTGATCAGCGCGCTTGCGGGCCGGGAAACCATTTTGAATGCGTATCGCGAAGCGGTCGAGCAAGAATACCGTTTCTTTAGCTTTGGTGATGCGATGCTGATTAACCCGTAGCATTTCCCTTGTGCTTCTGTTCGCAAACCACTATAATAGATTAGAATTGGGTTATATTTCTATCGAAGAATTTAGTACTTCAAGGAGTTGCAAAACGTGGCGGTACGGTACGAATTGATTAAAACTTGCAAGCAAACTGGGGCGCGTCTTGGCAAGCTGCATACGCCTCATGGAACGATAGATACACCGGTTTTCATGCCGGTCGGCACACAAGCAACCGTAAAAACGATGAGCCCGGAAGAGATCAGCGAAATGGGAGCGGGCATCCTGCTGAGCAATACATACCACTTGTTTTTACGCCCGGGACACGAGATCGTCCGGGAAGCTGGTGGCTTGCACAAATTCATGAACTGGCCTGGCGCCATTTTGACCGACAGCGGCGGTTTCCAGGTGTTCAGCTTGAGCAAGCTCCGCAAAATTACCGAGGAAGGCGTTTCCTTCCGTTCTCATCTGAACGGAGAGTCGCTGTTCATCGGGCCGGAAGAAGCGATGAAAATTCAAAACGCGCTCGGCGCCGACATCATCATGGCGTTTGATGAATGTGCTCCGTATCCGGCTGATTATGATTATGTGAAGCAATCGATGGAGCGGACGACCCGCTGGGCGGAACGCTGTCTCACCGCGCACGAGCGCAAAGCGGACCAGGCGCTGTTCGGCATCGTACAGGGCGGCATGTATCACGATTTGCGTGCGCAAAGCGCGCGTGACCTCGTTTCTCTCGATTTCCCAGGCTACGCAGTCGGTGGCTTGAGCGTCGGGGAGCCGTTCCCGCTGATGTATGAGGTGCTGGAGAGCACGGTTCCACTACTTCCAAGCAATAAGCCTCGCTATTTGATGGGGGTAGGTTCCCCGGATGCGCTTGTGGAAGGCGCAATTCGCGGAATCGACATGTTTGACTGCGTGCTGCCGACGCGCATTGCCCGCAACGGGACATGCATGACAAGCCAAGGGCGTCTGGTCATCCGCAACGCCAAATTCGCTCGCGATTTCGGCCCGCTTGATCCAGAGTGCGACTGCTACACATGCCGCAATTACTCGCGTGCATATTTACGCCATCTGATCAAGGCGGAGGAGACGTTTGGCATCCGTTTGACCACGTACCACAATCTGTACTTCCTCATTAAGCTTATGGAGCGAGTCAGACAAGCAATTGCAGAAGATCGGCTGGGCGATTTCCGCGACCAGTTTTTTGCTCAATACGGATTGGGCGAGAATAGATCCTTTTAAAACCTTCATTTTCGTAAAATGACCGAGGAGGAATTTTCATGCAAGGGATTCAACAGTTTTTACCGATCATCATCATGTTCGCGATCTTCTACTTTTTGCTGATTCGTCCTCAGCAAAAGCGCACCAAAACCCGTAACATGATGCTGTCAGCGCTGAAAAAAGGCGACAAAGTGGTAACGATCGGCGGCATGCACGGCACGATCCAAGAAATCAACGATCAATCCGTGACACTTCGCATCGCGCACAACGTGAATGTAACGTTTGATCGCGGCGCAGTGAATGCTGTTTCCTCCGCTTCCGCAACAACGGAAAGCGCGCCTGCTCAAGCGACAGAGGCGGCCAAGGAAGAGAGCAAATAATCGTCAGTGAACCAGCCCCTGCTGTCAGAAGGTAGGGGCGATTTTTTTGTTTGGAAAGATAGAAAACCTGAAGCAAAAAAGGCAGATGAGCGAGTGGCTCGTCTGCCTTCTTTTTGCTACCTTCTCCTCGAACCGGTGTTGACGCCGAACATGCCGCCGACCGCGCTGAGCATGAATGCGCCGATCAGGTAAAAGAGCGTTTTAAGCGAAAGCGGTGTATCGAGTCCAAGATAGCCGATCAAGATGACGAACAGGAAGTAAAACAGTCCGGTGATGCCTCCATAATACCAGCCTCTTCCTCCGCATTTGCGTCCGGTGATGAAGCCGCCGACCAATAGCCCGAGCACGTTGATGACATACGTAAAGTAAGGAAGTGAGCTTTCGCGCAGACTGGTAAACGACAACAGCACAGCCGTGAGTAACGAGCCGGTTAAGACCAGAGCAAACGTGAAGATCAGCCCGGTCATGACAGAGGTGGATGTACTGCGCACGTAGGAATCCCTCCTTGTCTCCCATTGGGTTTGTACCATCTTATGAGAGGCTAGGCCAACGTATTCATTCTCAGATTGAACAATAGGAAGATTTTTCGTATGATGGATGAGGAACCAGACGGGGGTGAACGAAATGATCAAAACGTACTTTTATAATCATTCGGAAAAGAAGATGCACCACGATGTCGATCTGACGCAAAAGGACAGCTTTCTTCGCGCTCCGGAAGATTTGCTGTGGATCGATCTGTACGATGTGGGAAACAATGAGCTGCAATATATCGCCAAAATATTCGACTTCCACCCGCTGGCGATTGAAGACTGTCTGCATGTGAGCCCGCGCGCGAAAGTGGACAACTACGAGGATTATTATTTTTTCGTATTCCACGGCCTGCGCTATAATGAAGAAAGCGACAATGAGATTACGACGGCTGAGCTGAACGTCTTTTTGGGCCCGAATTACTTGGTAACCATCCACAAGTCGCCAATGAATACAATCGGGCGGATTGCGGCTGCCTGCCATCGCAGCAATGCGTTTCTAAACCGGGGACCGGACTATCTCCTGTATGCGATTGTGGACGGCATCACAGATGAGGTTTTTCCAATTATGGACCGGATCAGCGTACGTATCGATGAGCTGGAAGACGAGATTTATGAGCACCAGATGGAAGAGATCACCGAGGAATTCTTGGCTTTGAAACGGACAATCATCCTGATCCGAAGGGTTATCATGCCGCAGAAGCGAATATTCGCCAATGTGAATGGAAAATATTCGTTTGATATAAATGAAGACAATATCCCCTTTTACACGGATTTGACGGACCACTTAGAGCGAATATCAGAGTCGGCCGAGACGTTCCGCGACCTCGTAAACAGCGCCCTGGATACGTATTACACGATCATCAGTGCGAAAACGACCGAGATCATGCGCGTCCTGACGATCATTTCGACGATCATCCTGCCACTCACGTTTGTTACCGGACTATTTGGGATGAACACGTTTGCCTGGATGGGGGAAAAGGCAGAGCCGATCATGCTGATCATCGCGGTTGTCGTGATGCTGGGCATGACGCTTGCGATGCTCTATATTTTCAAGAAAAGAAAATGGATTTAACACAGGAGACAGGCTCGCAGTTCTCGTGCGAAAAAACAGTAGGAGAAAAGGAAACGCATAGCTTGAGTTGCTTTCGACAAGACTAAACTCGATTCTTTTTCGAGGGGAGGCGTGAGTCGAAAGTGGAATTGATCACGATTTTGATGCGTACCCTTTTCACCTACTTTTTTTTATTGGTGCTCTTGCGGGTGATGGGCAAGCGAGAATTGGGCAAGCTGTCCGTTTTTGATGTCGTCATTTCCATCATTCTCGCAGAATTAGCTTCGCTCGGGATTGAAAATGTGGACAAGCCGGCGATGCATTTCTTGCTGCCGATGCTGTTGATCGCGCTGTTGGAAGTGGCTGCCGCTATGATTTCGCTGAAAAGCAAAAAATTCCGGGATGTTGTCGATGGTTCCGCAGACATGATCATCGAGAACGGTGAAATTCGCGAGGACGCGATGAGGCGCAACCGGATGAATTTGGATGACTTGATGGTGCATTTGCGCCAGAAAAATATCAAAAACTTGGCAGATGTCGAGTTCGCCATGCTGGAGCCAACGGGTCAGATGAGCGTTTTTCGAAAGCGGGACAAGGAAGCGTTGACCAAAGGGGATCTCCATGGACCCGCGAAACAGCCACAATCGACGGGCGTTTCCTTCAGCGGATTGCCAATTCCGTTGGTAATGGATGGGAAGATCCGACAGGAAGCACTCCGCAAGGTCGGCAAAAATACGTTTTGGCTGAAACAGGAGCTGCGAAAGCACGGGATCAAGGACGTGAAGCAAGTATCCTTTTGCAGCATCGACAATCGCGGCGTCTTATTCATCGATAAAAAAGATGGCCCCCGTCCAAAAAGTTAGCGACGGGGGAAAAAGACGGCCAGCTGATCGCCGATCCACGGGATCCGTTTGACATCCTGTTTGCCGAGGATGCGCATGGCTACCAGCAGTCCGACATACAGCGTCGTGCCGCAAACGCTGCTGATCAACAATGTTTTTGCAAGTGCAAGATGGGGAAGCCAGTGCGTTGCCATATAGGAGCTGGCGTAGCCCATCGCGAGCATCGATGCGCCAATTTTCAGGAATTCTGTCACTTGGATGGTAAAGCCGATCCCTTTCATCAAGCTGGCGAAATGGAGCATGGTCACGAGCGTAATCGAGAGGTTGAGCGAGATGACCGTTCCGTGAATGCCAAATGAGGGCTGCATGGTCAGAAGCACCATGGCGGCCGTTTTTACTACCGCCCCGATCAATGTATTGCGGAACACGACATTTGCATGATCGAGTCCCTGCAGAGCAGAGGCGAGGGGCGCCTGAAAAAACAGGAATACGGAGAACGGAGCCATCTGACGCAACAAGACGCCGACATCCGGATGACCGTACAGAAGCGTGCAAAGCGGTTCGGCAAATACATACAACAGGACGGTGAACGGCGCTCCGATCACAAGCGAGATGCGCATCGCTTGGTAAATGCGACGATGGACGAGCTGTGCTTTTTTCTGGTAGGCCGCTTCTGCGACCGCAGGCATGAGTGAAATGGACAGGGAGTAGGTCAAAAACGTCGGGAACAACAGCAAAGGCACCGCCATGCCGGCAAATTGCCCATATAACCCAGTCGCTTGTGCCGTCGTCACACCGGAGAAGATCAAGGCGAAAGGGACCAGCATCGGCTCTAGCACATACGCGATTGATCCGACCAACCGGCTCATCGTGACGGGCAGCGAAACGTGAAAAAGCTCGTTGAATCGTTCTCTATTTTGTGACAATGAAGCAAAAAGTGGTTTTTTCAACAGCTTTTCGGTTGTATTGACGGTTGCGCGCTTAGTCTGCCAAAGCATGTAAAGAAGACCGGCACCTTCGCCAAATAAAATCGATAGCACGGCGCCCGCTGCGGCGTATTCCACGCCTTTTCCAAGGAAAGCGATCGTGATGACACCGACGAAAAGAAGGCGAATGACCTGCTCGACCAGCTGGGAAACGGCTGTCGGCACCATGTTTTGCTTCCCTTGGAAATAGCCGCGGAGCACGGCGGACACACTGGCGATGGTGACGACCGGGAGTGCCGCAAGCAAGACGAGATAGGCCCGTTTGTCTGCAAACATGAAACTTGTCACCCAGTTAGCCGTAAAAAATAGGATTAGGGTGATGGCAATGCTAAAGGTGATCGTGGCCGCGAGCGACAGGATCAAGTACCGGCGTGATTTGTTGGAATCGCCAGCCGCTTCTGATTCGGCCACTTGCTTCGCGATTGCGACTGGCAATCCAAAGGTGGTGAGGGTAATCATAAAATAGAGAAGCGGCACAACCATCTGATACAATCCCATGCCCTCCGCCCCGATAAGGCGGGAGAGGACGATGCGATTGGCAAAGCCGAGAATTCTGGTAACTGCACCTGCGGCGATTAAGATAACCGCGCCATAAAAGAACGATTGTCGCATACAAAGGTCCTTTCTGTATTGAGTAGTGGCTTCTCCACTTTTTCTTACTGTAAGGATATGGACGTGCCGGGCTTGGCATGACTAATTTGAGAGGAGAGAGGATAGCGATGGGCATGGAACTTCCGTTTGGTGATCTCTATGAAGATCTGCGAGACCTGTGTGTGAGCAAAGCAGAGGAATTTTCCTTATTGGGTTATGAAAATATTGGGCCGCGGGATATCTGGAAATGTGTAGCGGGACAATACAAGCAAATCCCAGCGATGCACCAGTTGGTGAACGATATTCTCTCCTTGAAAATAACCAAATATATGAACTATGTGATGATCGCCATGTACAAAAATCCGGACTCGATTTGACACCGATTTTTCTGCTTGGCTATAATGGGCATGTTGGTTACGGAATTATCGGGATTGTGAACCAGCGAGAGCTGTGAGGGAAAGGGGCATATTAGAGAGATGATTAAATGGAGCAGATTTCTGCTCTTCCTCGTCGTGGTCGGATTATTGGCTACCTTGGTCGGAACGACGACGGGGAATGTGGCAAGCAATATCAAATTGGGCTTGGACTTGCAGGGCGGATTTGAGATCCTGTACCAAGTGCAGCCGCTAGAAGGCAAACAGGTAAATACCGATTTGCTGAAGGCAACCGCAAAAATGGTAGAAAAGCGTGTAAACATCGGGGGCGTCGCCGAACCTGAGGTTACAATCGAGTTGCCGGACCGGATTCGCGTGAAAATTGCTTCAGCAAAAGCGAGCCAGGAAGAATTGCGCAGCATTATCGGGAAACCGGCTGTATTGACATTCCGCGATGAATCGGGCAAAACCGTGCTGAACGGAAGCGATTTGGCCGCCAATGGCGCAGGAGTCGGGTTTGACGATCTGAAACGCCCACTGGTTACGTTGAAATTTGCGAATCCAGAAAAATTTGCAGAAGTGACAAGAGTCAACCTGAAAAAGAAAGTTGCCATCTATCTGGATGAAAATATGCTGACTGACCCAACCATTCAATCGGTGATTACTGGCGGTAGCGCACAGATTACCGGGAATTACACTGTTGAATCGGCGCAGCAGCTGGCTGATATTTTGAACTCCGGTGCCCTTCCTGCCAAACTGACGGAAATGCAGGTAACGTCTGTAGGAGCAAGCCTTGGTGCGATGGCGCTGCAAAAAACGATTTATGCTGGTTACATCGGTGCGGCGCTGATCATTGTGTTTATGCTCGTCGTGTACCGCATGCCTGGCATGATCGCGAACATTGCGCTCGCCGGCTTCACGTATTTTTGTATGCTGGTCCTCGACTGGATGAATGCGACGCTGACCCTTCCGGGGATCGCGGGCTTTATTTTGTCGGTCGGGATGGCGGTAGACGCGAATATCATCACCTTTGAGCGGATTCAGGAAGAGATTCGGTCGGGGAAAACCATCCTTTCGGCTTTCCGTGCTGGACAACGCCGTTCGTTCATCACGATTATCGACGGACACGTGACAACCATGATCGCGGCTGCTGTGCTGATGTATTTCGGGACAAGCTCCATTCAAGGCTTCGCGATCATCTTGATTATGACGATCATCGTCAGCATCATCACCAATGTGTTCTTCTCCCGTCTTTTGCTCTGGATGGTTATTCGCGCCAACATGTTTAAGAAACCGTTCTGGTACGGAGTAAAGGAGAGTGACATCGGTGAGCTCTAAGAAGCTGGATCATGAAGATGTCATCAAGTTTGACATTGTTAAAAATAGACGCAAATTTTACGCCTTGTCCGGGGTGATCCTGGTCGTAGGGCTTATCATTATGATGGTGTTCGGCCTCAATTTGGGGGTAGACTTCAAAGCGGGGACACGACTCGATCTGTATATCGGCAAAGACTTCAACACAGAGGATGTTCATAAGATCATTGAGGAAAAAGCGCCGGGTTTCCACGCATCCCTCGTGACCAAGTTCGGTGACAAGGATCTGTCGGCAACGACCCGTTTTGACCAAAAAGTGCCGTCCAAGCAGTTGGAGGACATCGAAGCGGCGATGAAAGCAAAATACGGCAACCAAGTTACAAAACAAGAGTCGTCCGTAGACCCGTCCATCGCCAAAGAGCTGGCTTGGAAAGCAGGGGTGGCACTCGCGATCGCGTCCATCGGGATCGTGATCTACATTGCGTTCCGCTTCCAGTTCCTTTTCGGGATCGCCTGCATCATCTCGCTTTTGCACGATGCGTTCATTCCAATCGCGTTGTTCTCCGTTTTCCGTCTGGAAGTGGATCTGACGTTCATCGCGGCGATTTTGACAATTGTCGGTTACTCGATCAACGATACCATCGTTATCTTTGACCGGATCCGTGAAAACTTGCGCACGATGAAAGCAAAAACGCCGGAAGACCTCGAGCATCTTGTCAACGTGAGCCTCTGGCAAACAATGCGCCGCTCGGTCTTTACCGTTGCGACTGTATTCTTTACAGCGCTGGCGATTGCGCTTTTGGGTGGCGAAGGAATCCGCAATTTCTCACTTGCCCTTATTTTCGGTCTGGTGAGCGGTACCTATTCTTCTATCTTTATTGCTGCACAAGTGTGGGTTACACTGAAAAAACGCGAAATGGCACGCAAAAAATTTGCTCCGACCCCGAACGAAGGGTAAGACATTCTCCCGCAGGTGGACATCACCTGCGGGTTTTCTTTTTTTGTACAGATAAGAATTTATAAAATTCTTATCCAGTATAAGTGCAACCGCGGCTCCGCCAAAAGCTTGGCGTAGCCAGGTTTTCTAATCGTGTAAGAATTTATAAGTGCATGCGCTTATAAATTCTGGAGCGGAAGAAAAACTTCCGCTTTTAAATAGAATCGGCTTCTTCGAAAGGACTTCTGTAAAGAAGTTTTTCTTATTGACGCTTGTGGCTACAAGAAGATTTTTGCAAACGAGGAAAGGAAATCGCTCCAAAGTGATACACTATCTGGGAGAAAGGGGAGTACATTCATGGACGATCGTTTGGCAAAAGCCCAGTTTGGCGCCTGGGTGGGAATTATCGGCAACATTTTGTTGACCGCCATCAAGTGGGTGATCGGCTACGCGGCCAATTCGCGTGCGTTGATCGCCGACGCTGCCCATTCCGCCTCGGATGTCGTCGGGTCTGTGGCTGTACTTATCGGGCTCCGTGCCGCCGAACGACCGCCTGACAAGGACCACCCTTACGGACATGGGAAGGCGGAATCTGTCGCTTCTATCATCGTCTCCGTCCTGCTGATGCTGGTCGGCTTCGAAATCGGGTACGGCTCGATCGAATCGTTGTTCAAACCGTTGCAGGCGCCCGACATGCTGGCGGTATGGGCTGCAATCGGCTCGATGATTGTCAAGGAAGCCATGTTCCGCTACAAATACAATCTGGGCAAAAAATTAAACAGCCAGTCGCTCATCGCAAACGCTTGGGAGCACCGCTCGGACGTCTATTCTTCATTCGCCGCGCTGATTGGCATCGGCGGCGCCATATTCGGCGCGAAATGGCATGTGGGCTGGATGCTGTATCTCGACCCGGTGGCGGGCATATTCGTGTCCTTGCTCGTGTTGAAGATGGCGTACGATATTTTGATGGAGTCGATCCACAGCACGCTCGACCATGTCTTGCATGAGGAACAGACGACTCCGCTGCGCGACTCGATCCGATCGGTAGAAGGTGTGCTCCGCGTCGATGAGCTGCGTGCACGGGAGCATGGCCATTATCAGATCGTCGATGTGAAAATCAGCGTGAATCCGCATATCACCGTGGAGGAAGGGCACCGGATCGGCAAGCAGGTGAAGCATGATTTGCTCACCCAGTTCAAAGAAGTGCGCGATGTGTTCGTCCACATCAATCCATTTGATCCGACTGAAAAAGGGCACGCGCAGAAGTCAGAATAACGTACATACGATTCCGTTTTGCGAGCGTACAGTCGATCGCTGGCAAAGGCTTGGCTCCCGCCCCATTTTCGCATATAATTAACTGGGATTGGAGGGGGGGCCTATGCTAAAAGCGAGGACGCGCTGGCAAGTGGCCAGCTATGATGAAGCGATCACGAGTGAGCTTGCGCAAGCCTGTGGAATTTCTCCGCTGCTGGCGAGATTGCTGGCGATTCGCGGACTCGATACGCCGGAGCGGGCAAAAGCCTTTTTGCATGTAAGCGAAGAACAATTTCATTCCCCATATTTGCTCGATGGCATGGAGCAAGCCGTGCTCCGCATTCGGCAAGCAATTGAAACAGGGGAAGCCATCTGCATTTATGGTGACTATGATGCCGACGGGGTGAGTTCTACCAGCTTGATGGTGCATCTCATGCGCGAGCTGGGGGCGAACTTTGATTACTATATACCGAATCGCTTTAAAGAAGGCTACGGCCTAAACAAAGAAGCGCTGACCCATTTGGCGCAGTCCGGTGTGAAGCTCGTCATCACTGTCGATACGGGCATAAGCGCTGTGGAACAGGTAGAGCACGGACAGCAGCTTGGTATGGACATTATTGTAACGGACCACCATGAGCCGCCTGCTGTCATTCCCGATGCATATGCCGTAATCAATCCCAAAAAGCTGGGCTGCACCTATCCGTTCGATATGCTCGCAGGAGTGGGCGTCGCGTTTAAGCTGGCGCATGCTTTGCTGGAAAAACCGCCGATGCATCTCATTGATCTGGCGGCCATTGGCACGATTGCCGACTTGGTCCCACTGGTGGATGAGAACCGGATTTTTGCCGCATTGGGCCTGCGCCGTTTAAATGCGACGCGCAACATCGGGCTGAAGTCGCTGATTCGTGTGTGCGGCTTGGAGGAAACGGAGCTGTCGGCAGGTCAAGTCGGCTTTGCGATCGGGCCTCGGATTAACGCTTCCGGACGTTTGGAAACCGCAGAGGCAGCTGTGAAGCTGTTGACGGCTACCGATACGGTTGAAGCCGACCGGTACGCAATTGAGCTCGACCAACTGAACCAGGAGCGTCAGGAACTGGTCGCTCAAATGGCGGAAGAAGCGATCGCAATGGTGGAGCGCGAGTTTCCGATCGAGACCAGTCCGGTGCTCGTCGTGGCTCAAGAAGGCTGGAATGTAGGTGTGGTGGGCATCGTTGCCTCGAGATTGGTGGAAACGTTCTATCGGCCGACCATCGTACTCGGCATCGACCTCGAAAAAGGCATTGCCAAAGGCTCGGCCCGCAGTATCGCCGGTTTTGATATGTATGAAGCGCTGACGGCGTGCAAAGATTTGCTGCCGCATTACGGCGGCCATGTCATGGCGGCGGGGATGACCCTACCGATCGAAAACGTCGATTTGCTGCGCGAACGTCTCAAAGAGGTAGCTAACGAGTGCTTGACGCCCGAGGATTACGTGCCGATCACCAAAGTCGATTTGGCGACGACCATCGACGAGATCGGACTGGATTTGGCAGAGCAATTGGAGGCGCTTGCACCGTTTGGCATGGGCAACACGACACCGATTTTGCTCATCGATGAGGTAGCTGCGGCAGACATCCGCAAAATCGGACGCGATGAAAACCATTTGAAGTGCACCTTGGCGAATGGGACCAAGAACCTGGACGCGATCGGCTTCAAGCTGGCGCATTTGGGCGACCAGTTTACGCCGAAGGCAAAGCTTGCCGTGGTCGGCGAGCTATCAGTGAACGAGTGGAACGGCAAGCGTAAGCCACAAGTCATCATCCGAGACGCGTCGATTCCGCATCTGCAAGTGTTTGACTGGCGCGGTAGTAGGGAAAAACGGGCGAAATGGCGCCAGCTAGCTCGCGAGAAGCATGCGTTGACCGTTGTTTTTCATGAAGAAAGCATCCCGGGCCTTGATGAACTGATGCGCAAGGAGCCGGAAGGGGTAGCGGCGCCGGCGAGCTATCTACATTGGAGCAGCGATGTGCAAGAGACTGTGCCCAAGGAGTGCCGTTGGCTTATCCTCTACGACATGCCGACTAGACGCGCAGCGCTGTCCAGCCTGCTCGCTGCTAGCCCGCAGCTCGAACGGATCTACTGCATTTTTGGTGACCCGGAGCACGGTCTCGATCAAATCCAGTTTCCGCGACAAGAGCAATTCAAACAACTGTACCAATTCATGAGACAGTATCCAGCGATCAAAAAGATCCATCTCGATGCTTTGGCGAAACGGCAACAGCTCAAGCCTGACATCCTGAAGCGAATGCTGGCTGTGTTTTTAGAGCTGTCCTTCATCACCGAGACCGAGGCGGAATACGTGCTGAACCCGCAGCCGGCAAAGTCAGCGTTGGATCGCTCCGCCTATTTTCAATCATGGCAAGAGGAAGCCGAAATGGCGACAGAATTGTTGCTTTCCTCGCACGAATCTCTTATTCACTATCTTACGACATGGATGGCGACGACGCCGTCTTAGGAGGACATGAAATCCATGAATTTTAAAGATTATATTCGCGTTATTCCCGATTTTCCGCAACCAGGCATCCGTTTCAAAGACATCACTACTTTGCTGAAAGATGGTCCTGCCTACAAAGCGGCGATTATGGAGCTCAAAAGCTTTGCAGACACGGTGAACGCTGATGTCATCGCTGGACCGGAAGCGCGCGGCTTCGTTGTAGGCGCTCCGCTCGCGGTGGAAATGGGAATCGGCTTTGTGCCGGTGCGTAAATCGGGCAAGCTGCCGTTCGAGTCTATCAAGGCTGACTACAGCCTCGAATACGGCAAAGACGCGTTGGCGATGCACGTAGACGCGATCACACCAGGCACGCGCGTGCTGATCGCAGATGACTTGCTCGCGACAGGCGGAACCATCGCGACGACGATCAAGCTGATTGAGCAGTTGGGCGGCATCGTGGTCGGCGCCACATTCTTGATTGAACTGTCCTACCTGGATGGACGTAATCACCTGGGCGACATTCCAGTAAAATCCTTGGTGCAATATTAATCTTTCACTTAGAAAACCTGGCTCCGCCAAGCTTTTGGCTTAAGCCGCGGTTGCACTTATACTGGATAAGACTTCCATGCCTCGAACAGCGGCATGGAAGTCTTATCTGTATTACAAAAGACGGGCAAATGCCCGTTTTTTCGTTTTCATCGAACTACACCTTTACAAGCAACCCGACTTACCAGATAATAATATGAAACACCTACATTCTTTTCTTTCGGCTTGTCCGGAGGATTCACCATACATGAACAGGTTGCGTACAAGGGAAGGGACCTATGATAAGCGGCGTAGAAGAAGTGATTAAGAAGGCGAGTGCCTATTTAACCGAAGCTGACGTGGTAATGATTAAGCGCGCTTATGAGATGGCGAACAAGGCCCATGAAGGCCAAATTCGCAAATCAGGCGTTCCTTACATCATGCATCCGATTGCAGTAGCCGGGATTTTGGCCAATCTGCAGCTGGATGCAGTTACAGTGGCTGCAGGCTTCCTGCACGATGTAGTGGAAGATACGGACATTACGCTAGATATGCTCAGGCAGGAGTTCGGCAACGAAGTCGCTTTGCTTGTGGACGGCGTAACCAAGTTAGAAAAGATCAAGTACAAGTCCAAAGAAGAGCAGCTTGCGGAAAATCACCGGAAAATGCTGGTGGCCATGGCCCAGGACATTCGCGTGATTTTGATCAAGCTGGCTGACCGTCTGCACAACATGCGTACATTGAAGCACATGTCGGAAATCAAGCAGCGGGAAATCTCCGACGAGACGCTGGAGATTTATGTTCCATTGGCCCATCGTTTAGGGATTGCCTCGGTCAAATGGGAGCTGGAAGACACGGCGCTGCGCTATCTCAATCCGCAGCAGTATTACCGCATCGTCAATCTGATGCAGAAAAAACGCGCGGAGCGAGAGGATTATTTAAAAGAAGCGTCCGCCAACATTCAGGAAAAGTTGAAAGAACTGCATATCGAGGCCGAGATTTCGGGCCGGCCTAAGCATATATACAGCATCTACAAGAAGATGACTACCCAGAACAAGCAGTTTTATGAGATTTATGACCTGCTTGCGCTGCGTGTAATCGTACAGGATATCCGAGACTGTTATGCCGTCCTCGGGATCGTCCACACGCTGTGGAAGCCGATGCCAGGACGTTTCAAAGATTACATTGCGATGCCGAAGGCAAACATGTATCAGTCGCTGCATACGACCGTGATCGGCCCAAAAGGGGAACCGCTCGAGGTGCAGATTCGCACATGGGACATGCACAGGACCGCTGAGATGGGGATTGCCGCGCACTGGGCATATAAGGAAGGCAAAAGTGTCGTCAAGGACTCGTTCGAGGAGAAAATCGGCAATCTGCGCGAAATCATCCAAGGACGCCAAGAGGAATCTCCAAGCGCACAGGAATTTATGGAATCGCTCAAGCAAGATTTGTTCTCTGACATGGTGTTCGTCTTTACGCCAAAAGGGGACGTCGTGGAGCTGCCGAAAGGTTCCGTTCCACTGGACTTTGCGTACCGGATTCACTCGGCGGTCGGAAACAGGACGATCGGGGCCAAAGTCAACGGCAAGATCGTGCCGCTTGATTATACGCTCGCTACGGGTGATATCGTAGAGATTCTCACCTCGAAGCATTCGTACGGGCCGAGCCAGGACTGGTTGAAGATCGCCAAATCGGCGCAAGCCAGAGCGAAAATCAAGCAGTGGTTCAAAAAAGAGCGTCGCGAAGAAAACGTTGCCAAAGGCCAACAGATGGTCGAGATGGAAATCAAAGCACGCGGGTTCGATGTCAAAGAGGCCATGACAGAAGAAAATCTGAAGGAAGCCTCGGACAAGTTCAACTTCAGCGCGCATGAGGATATGTTCTCCGCAGTCGGCTATGGCGGCTTGACCGCCGCTCAAGTCGTGACGCGCCTCACCGATAAGCTGCGTAAAGAACGCGAAGAGCAGCAGGCGATACCAGAGTTCAAGTCGGCTGCTTCGCAAAAGCCGGCACGCAGTGAATCGGGCGTTAAGGTGAAAGGCGTGGAAAACTTGCTGGTGCGCCTGTCACGTTGCTGTACGCCGGTGCCGGGGGATGAGATCATCGGGTTTGTTACTCGCGGGCGAGGCGTCTCTGTGCACCGTCTGAACTGTCCAAACGTGTTGGCGGAAGATAATGAGGAGCGGTTGATTGGCGTCGAGTGGGATCAGATTTTGACCCACAACTACAGCGTGGATATCGAAATCACCGGCCATGACCGCCACGGCCTGCTCAACGACGTGCTGCAGGTTGTGAGCGAAACCAAGACCAACATCTCTGCTGTAAGCGGTAAGGCAGACAAAAACAGGGTCGCCACCATTCACATGACGATCTCGATCAACAATGTGGAGCATTTGCACAAGGTTGTGGAGCGAATCAAGCGAATCAAAGACATTTACTCGGTGCGCCGGATTTTGAACACATAGACGGAATACAACAAAAGCAGCGGCCCGGTTACGTGTGGGTCACTGCTTTTCTTTCATGCGCGAAAAATGAATGTACTCGGCATGTGTAAAAGGAAATGAGTAGACAGGAGAGAAGAAGATGCGCGTTGTTGTTCAGCGTTCCAAACAAGCGAGTGTAACAGTCGATCAGGAAATCGTTGGGCAGATTGAGCACGGCCTAGTTTTGTTGGTTGGCATCACACATACAGATACCGAAAAAGATGTGGACTATGTGGCCGAAAAGGTGGCCAATCTACGGATTTTTGAAGACGAGGAAGGGAAAATGAACCGGTCCGTTTTGGACACAGGTGGACAAATTCTCTCGATCTCACAGTTTACCCTGTATGGCGATTGCCGTAAAGGTCGTCGTCCCAGCTTTATCGAGGCAGCGCGTCCTGAGCAGGCGGAACCGCTGTACGACTTGTTTAACCGCAAGCTGCGCGAGCGCGGCCTTATCGTGGAGACGGGGCGATTCGGGGCAATGATGGACGTGCAGCTGATCAACCATGGGCCAACAACTTTGATTGTTGAATCATAAGGCTGCGATTCACACAACAAAAAAGGCCACGACCGCCAGACCATGCAAAAACCATCTCTTGGGCCGCACAAACGGCTCTTGTGAGATGGTTTTTTTTCACTAACGGACTGGAATATACAAATCCAACTGCGACTGCTCGTGCATGGGCCCGAGAAAGCGCTGGTCATACCGTTCGAAATCGTAGCCTTCGACCGGCTCGAGATTGTACTCCTTCAGCCATTTGGCGTAAATGTTTTGGAATGTAGCTGCAATTTGCGTGGTCGGGCCAGTGTGCGTAAAGACAGCATATTTTTGCGACGGGATCGTGATCGCCCGCATGCCATCAGGGATGTCCACTACATGGGAGACTTCATAGCCAGCCACATAAATCAGTAGCCCATCGGTTTTGCCGTCACATATGCCGTAGGACGCGTCCGGATTCACTTTATGCTGGACTTCATGCTCGCGTGGGATGAACCGCTGCCACATCGCAGGAATGCTGTCTTCTGTATTTGTACTGCGGTATTCCATTCCAACAATCGTCATTTCAGGTAAAACCACTACTTTTGGCTCGAGCATCATCGTTCCCCATTTCTCAATTTGATTGTTCATCATTTCGACTGCACGCAATATGTTTTGCTTCTGCTCGATTTCCATCCGAATGCGCTCGGCATGCTCCTGCAGAATGCGTGAGATCAGGGCCGGATCGTCAAAAGCGTTGCTTTGGACGAGGCCGTTGATCACCTCTAACCCGAGGCCAAGCTGTCGCAGCATGAGAATATTGCGCAGGGTGGCTAACTGTTCCGGCGCGTAGTAACGGTACTGGTTCTCACTGCCGATATGCGTCGGCGAATACAGCCCGATGGCATCATAGTGCCGCAGCGTTTTGGTCGAGATTCCAAAGATTCTCGCGATTTGGCCGATCGTTAACATCGCACGCCTCCTTTCTTTCGGCTACAACCGTATCGTACATCATTGCCCTTGGGGAAAGGTCAATGGCGATTCCACATCTTTTTACAGTACCAGAAAAATGGCATTCGATGAAAACGTTTTTGCTGAAATAAATCGTGCAGATCTGTAACTTTTTGTGCGGTAGAGCCGTGGAAAGGAGTGAAAGGGAGAGGGGGAGCCGTGAACCTAGATCACATCTATCGCCTGTACATGAAAGAAATTTACCTGTACCTCTACCGATTGACGAGAAATGAAAAGCAGGCGGAAGAATTGACACAAGATACGTTCACCCGTGCCTACTTGTATCTCGATGACTACCAAGGGGAAAAAGTGAGGCCGTGGCTGTTTAAAGTCGCTTACCATGCGTTTGTCGATTGGCATCGCAAGCATCGGGCGCAAATTCCGATGGACCCTGTCGTCTTGCAAGAAATGGTGGAGCACGCAGATGACAGAGGCAGTCCGGAGAAGCAGCTGTTGGAGAAGGAAGAGTGGCAAACGTTTCTGAAACTGCTCGACTTGCTTTCCGAAAAACAAAAACAGGTGCTGCTGCTTCGCTACAAGCACCATTTCACCTATGCAGAAATCGGCGAGGTGCTCGATGTAACGGCAGCAGATGTCAAGATAACCGTCTATCGCGGCAGGCAGAAGCTGCAGGTGATTTGGAAGGAGCGAATGAACAAATGAAGGACAGCCACAACAATTCAGTCCAAAAGCTGCAGGCCTATTTGCGTGGCGAGCTGGACGAAGACGAGATTCGCAAGCTGCGAGCAGAGATTGCGCAGGATGCGATGCTGGAAAGCAAGCTGGAGAAGCTGATGTTTGACGAACTCCTCGCTGATGATACGGATGAGCTACCGACGCTTTCCGAGCAAAAACAGCGGCAAATTTTGCGAAAGAGCAAGTGGCGCAGTAGATTCTCCCACATTTTTTTCACCACGGGGGGAATCACGGCGATCATCGTCGTACTGTTGATCGCTAGCCAGGTTTGCAATTATCTCTGGTTTTGGCCAGCGTCAAATGATTTCAAGCGGGTGATGGACGATGTGGTCAGCTTTACCAATCCGGGCGTATCAATCGGCGGCGGGGGAACAAGCGGCGGCATGTTTTTTTCCATGGAGATGAAGTACGAGCTGAGGGAACAAGTAGGTCGCGACCAAAAGCCGGTCGGGAAAGCTGAGAACCATGTTTTTTTGTTCACTCCCCGATTTTCTTATCAGTGGAATAATGGGTTCCATGACAATTTGCTCTTTTTTCATTATCCGCAAACGGCGGAACAAGGGGACAGGTACAACCAGACGGTGGAGAGGTCAGGGTGGCGGAAGCTCGCCAAGCTGCCCGATGGGACGGTCTCGCAGATGGCCATTTCGTTTGCAAAAACGATGACGCACGACGAGTATTTCGCGATCATGCGTAAATATGATCTGGACACGACGTGGCTGGCAATCGATACCGGGCAAGAAGAAGCAGAGGACGCTCACGCGCTGGGCAAAGGCGATGTATGGGGGTATGACCCTGATGCGCAATTTCTCTTTGCAGAAGGCTCACTGGAGGTAAATGGGGATGGACAGAGGAGAGCGAAGCTGTTGCTAAACGAGCTGGATTATTTGCAAAGCCAGAAGCAGCTGACCCTCGGGATGCTGAAGGATGCGCATTTTCGCTCAGATGTCAATCTGGAAGAGCGGATCGGCTATCTGAAGAAAAACGGGGTCAAGCTGTACGGGGCTGTTGTGACCGGACCGACCAAAGAGTTGCTGAAGCTTGAGCAGGAGCCGATGCTTTTGCACCCGTATGTGGGGCAAATCGACTGGTGGAACTGGGACCAAGCCGGGTCACACGGAATCGAATACAGTTATTAGATAAAAAAAGTGGCACCCCTGGCGTTTATGTCAAAAGGGGTGCTTTTGCTAGTTTCCGCAGGTTTTCAATTGTGGTGGGCCAGTGCGGCATTTTTTTTCATCTGAGATGTTTGGAGACTGGTCCGGTTCAGGATGTCCCGGAAGGTTGGGGAAGGGGAGGTGAATGTACTATGGTGCCTGTACATGGCAACCGCTGCGCTATAGATAACCTGATCGCATACGAAAGGCTGCGATAGCCGTTCAACCAGACGCTGGGCATGCTCCTGCGAGTGGGTAGTCAGTACAATGAATTCGTCGCCGGCAAAGCGGCAGATCGCATCGCTTTCGAGCGCACATTGGCGCAACTGCTCGCTGAAATGGGTCAAAACCTGGTCGCCGACCATATGGCCAAATTCTTTGTTGACGATGCCGAAATCGTTCATGTCCACAAACAAAAACCAGAAGGGCTGTCCGGAAGCTAGCAATTGCTCGGTGATATAAGTGATGTACGGACTGCGGTAAAGCTTTGTCAGCGGGTCCAACATCATGCTGATGCTGGCCATCACTGTTTCGCGTGTTACAATCCCTTCCAGCTGGCCTTCTCGCATCACAACCAATCGCTCGATCTCATGCCGCTGCATCGTGTTCATCGCGTCAAAAATAGATAGGTCAGGCGAGACCGCGATGAGTTTGGTGGTCATCGCGTCTGCTACCAAACGGTTCGGATGGCTTGTCCGGACATTGCGCGAGGTGATGATGCCGATCACCTGCTCCGCTTCAACGACGACAAGCGAACCAATCTTAAAGGCATCCATTTTCTCGCCTGCGGCTTTGACGCTTTTATCCGATGTAATCGTATGCACGTCTCGAGTCAAAATGTGAGCCAACTTCACTTCAAATCAACCTCTCGATTCACTTTGATAGACAGCTTCACTTCAGAGCGCAAAACCATGTACTCATTAAAGATTGATTCTGTTTCTTCAAAGGCTATTTGCATCAAGGTTTCACGATCGAGCATTTCCAGCAGCGTTTTCTTGACCAGAAGCGCTTCGATCTTGGCATGGTCGAGATGGATCACCTCAAATTGATCGGGAGAGAGTGCTTCTGCCATTCGCCGTACTGCCTCTGGCCCGATTGGCGCTTTTTTGCCGATAATCAGCAAATCTTGCATGGGAGGCATCTCAAATTCGGTTATATGTAAGGATAAAGACGCTTTTCGTGAGTACGGACTTCCATTGATCATGTGCATTCCCTCATCATTGAATTAGTCAATCTCTTCATAATTTACAGTTCTAAACAAATTTTTACAAGCATTCTGTAGGTAAAAAGTAGAAAATGACGAAGCTTGTTTTTAGTTAAATTGAACTACATGGCAAAAACGAACGAGCCCGGGAGGTTCTCCAAGGGCTCGTTCGTTTGATTGACAGGAGATTATCGGATCGATGCAAAGTATTTCACAATGCCGGTGTATAACCCTTGTGCTGCAGCGTCTTGCTGGCTGTCCGAACGCACGGCGAGCTCTTCTTGCGGGTTGGTGAGGAAGCCGACCTCTGCCAGTATAGATATCACCGGATTTTCACGCAGTACGTAATAGTCGCCAAAACGGGATTGTAGGTTGGCGTAATTCGTCGCTAGGACGAGCTCATTTTGGACGATGGAAGCGAGCTTGCCAGAGGTCGTCTGGTTGTAGTAAAAGACGATCGACCCGTTTGTCTGCGTATTGGGATGTGTGTTGTGGTGAATACTGACAAATAGATTTGCTTTGTTCGTGATGGCTACATCCACCCGCTGTTGAAGGGTCAAGGCACGGTCGTCGGAACGAGTCATGATCACGGTCGCGCCGGAGGCCTCGAGCTTGTTGCGGAGCTTGAGGGCTACCTGCAGGTTGATCGTTTTTTCCAGCGTGGAATAGCTTGTACCGGTTGCGCCGCTGTCTGTTCCACCATGCCCCGGATCGACGACGATGATTTTCCCATGCAATTCGTCGCCTTTGACGACGATTGGTGTCGAGTTGTCAGGCTGATCGTCAGTCGTGACCAGCCAGCTCGCGATATAGCCAATCTGCCCGTTGGCCAGCTTGATCTGGTACCAGTCACCGGAGCTTGCGACAAGTGTCAGCTTGTCACCAGTTTGCACACGAGTCAGAATCGCAGTGTTCGTGCCAGGGCCCGTACGAATATTGGTGTCGGAGCCGAGCACCGTCACCGTCTTTGCGGTAGGCGAGTGTGTCGGTGGCGTGCTTGGGACGGTGCGCTCTGGCTTGGTAACGAGCCAATTGGCGACCCAGCCGGTTTTTCCGTCAGGCGTTTGGACTTGGTACCAGTCGCCGTCCGCACCGAGTACGGTCAGTACCGTTCCCAAAGACATCGTTGTCAACAAGTCGCTGTCTGTCGTAGGCATGCTGCGCAGGTTGACGGCAGGCGCATTCACCTTGATGGTCCCGAGTGAAGCAGGCGGGTTCGGAGCGGTCGGATTGGTGCTTGTATCCGGTGTTGTCGGATTCCCAGATTGTGCGGCGACGCCCGGTTGAATCCAGGCGGCCATACCGTCGTACATGATTTGTGACCAGCCGTTCGAGCTGCTCTGGACCGTAACCTGATCGCCTTCGCTGATTTGTCCAATCGGCGCTTGCGACGCATTAGGTGCGGCATAAACGTTAACGGTTACGTGTAGTTGGATGGCAGTGCCTGCCTGTCCAGACACAGGAGGCTTTTGCGTTACGGTACCAGCCGATCCTGCTGGTTTCGCGGGTGCTGTGGTGGAAGCAGTTTCTTTAACCAGCCAACCGGCTACCCATCCTATCTGATTGGAGGGCAGTCGTATTTGCAGCCAATCGCCTTGCTGCTTTTCGACGGTGTAGCTCGTGCCGAGTGGCAAGGTGGTGGTGACCGAGGAGGTTAAGCTTGGGCCGGTACGCACGTTTAATTTGTCGACGGTTGTTTGTATGGTGCGGGCAGAGGCATAGCTGGGAAGCCCTCCGCAAATGAGTGTGCCTGCAACGACAAAGGCAAGAAGACGTTTTAACACTGTTGAACTCCCTTTCTGATAAACTCGCTGATGTTTGCCAAATTCTTCTTTGGAAAGGTTCTTGCATCATCCTGCATTTTCCTGCAAGAAGAGACAAAATCAGCGTGATTTGATGGTAATTCGAAAATCTGCCACAGGAGGATTCCTATGCGCCAATCATTGAACGAAACGTTTGCCAATCAGTTGAATCGCCAGCCGTTTTCCGTTGATTTTCATGATAATCTGGAAAAAGAAGCCGCGTTGAACGATGTAGAGATGTCACAAGAGTTTGGCTTGTCCATTCGCGAGGTGCAGAAGCTGCGCCGAAACAAGAAGTGACCTGCTGCTTACGCCCGCATGTTCATTGATTGACCGCGCTTTTCGTGTTCGGTAAGATGGATGAGTACACGAGAAAAGCAGGTGAACACATACGAATGATTCAAATACATTGCATTGGACATGCGTTTGAGCGAGAGGTCGGTTTTATTCTCGCTCTGTTTTTTGAAGATCCAGAGGTGACATACGTAACACAGCGGCAGGATGCAGCGCCGGAAGACTTGTACATTGAGCTGTCCTGCGCCCACACGACCGAAGGCGTACAGGCTGAAGGGAAGCTCATCGGTCAAGTAGGTGAAAAAGAGTTTCGCTATTTCCGCCCGTATACCGTTCGCGAGGAAAAGGCGGAGCGCAAAACAGCTAAGCAAGCGATTAGCTACACGCTGCTGACGCTGTTGGAACAGTACACCGGAATCGAGCAGGGCTGGGGAATTTTGACCGGCATCCGTCCGACGAAGCTTTTGCATAAAATGCTGGCGCAAGGGACGCCGCGAGAAGAGGTACACCGCCATCTGCGCGAAGACTACATGATGCGTCCGTACAAGCTGTCACTTTTGCAGGAAATTGTCGATCGCCAGCTGGAGGTGGTACCCGACCTATACGACATCAGTCGGGAGCTTTCGGTATATATTGGCATTCCATTCTGTCCGACGAAGTGTGCATACTGTACGTTTCCTGCTTATGCGATAAAAAGTCATACGGCATCGGTCAACCCGTTTCTGGAAGGGCTCCATTACGAGATTCGCGAGATGGGTAAATGGCTGACCAAGCACGATTTGCGCATCACCTCGCTCTATTTTGGCGGCGGGACGCCGACCAGTATAACGGCGGAAGATTTGGACGCATTGTTCGTCACGCTGCATGAATCGTTTCCTCATATGGACAAGGTGCGCGAGCTGACGGTGGAGGCGGGCCGGCCGGATACGATCACACCCGAGAAGCTGGCTGTGATGAAAAAATGGAAAACCGACCGGATCAGCATCAATCCGCAATCGTTCACGCAAGAGACGCTGCAGGCGATCGGGCGTCACCATACCGTTGAGGAAACGATCGAAAAATACAAGCTGGCAACGGAATTGGGCTTTGAAAACATCAACATGGATCTGATCATCGGCTTGCCGAACGAGGGAATGGACGAATGGCGTCACAGTCTGGAGGAAACGGCGAAGCTGATGCCGGCATCGCTCACCGTCCACACGCTGTCCTTCAAGCGCGCCTCGGAAATGACCCAAAACAAGGAACGATACAAGGTCGCTAGCCGTGACGAAATCCGCGCGATGATGGAGCTGGGCACGGAATGGACACAGGAAAACGGCTATTTGCCTTACTATCTCTATCGGCAAAAAAACATTTTGGGCAATTTGGAGAATGTGGGCTATTCGCTTCCCGGGAAGGAAAGCATCTACAACATCATGATCATGGAAGAGGTACAGACGATCCTCGGGCTCGGCTGTGGCGCCGTCTCCAAGCTAATGCAGCCAGGCAGCGAGCAGTTTACCCGCTTCCCCAATCCAAAAGATCCGAAAACCTACAATGACACATACCGTGAGCTCGTAGACGAAAAGATCAAGGCACTGGACGCCCTCTATCAATTTGCATAAAGCATCTTAGCGACAGGCTGTGAAGGCAGGCGTACGAAAGCGCAGGCCAGCACAGCCTGTTTGTCAAAAATGGGCGCATGCACCGATTGACAAGGCGTAGGAGCTCCAGTACGATGTAGGCAAAATGATTGCGCACAAATCCGGTCCGACCGGTCAGACTGAAAACAAGAAAGGAATCGGCAGCCATGGTGATCGTGAGCGAAACGGTACAAAAATACTTGCTAGACTTCATCCGCAAAAAAGAGCTGAAGCCAGAGGACAAGCTCCCCTCGGAGCGCGAGCTGGTCAACATGCTCGAGGTAAGCCGATCGTCGATTCGCGAGGCATTGCAGACGTTGGCGGAGCAAGGAATCGTCGAGAAGCGGCCGGGAAAAGGCGTCTATATTAAAAAAAATCCGTTCCAAAACAATGGGGAGATTACGCAAACGCTGATGATGCTGGTTGATTTCACGAGCTCGCTTCACCTCTTGGAATTGCGTCAAGGGGTAGAGGGGGAGATCGCTCATCTGGCGGCCAAGCGGATCGAGAAAGCGGATATCCAAATTCTCGAGCAATCGATCGTGGATCTCGAGGTATGCATCAAAATGGACACACCGATCATCGTTCCAGATCTCGTCTTTCACAACACGCTTGCCCGTTCCACACAAAATGGCATCATTTTGCAGGTATATAATTCAATTGCCGAATTTTTCAAAAAAGTGCGGATTGAGATGGCCACCGAAGACGATGTGCACCAGGCGCTTTATTATCACAAGGAAATCTTGCAGGCCGTCAAAGCTGGTGACAGCGAACGCAGCAGCAAATGGATGAGGGAGCACATTGAGGACGTCAAACAGCACTACCAAAAGATGCTGAATCGTCTGCGCTAGGTGAGGAAGAAAAATGGTAAAAAAGTTGTCACTAACTTAATGTTAGCACATATCTTTTTGTGATAAGATGGAAAAGCATCATCCAAAATCAAGATCGTAAGGAGTCACTATGTCAAAACGGGATTCAACCATCGAACAAGCCTATTTCCTCTCTTTTGTCATTGCGGTGATTGCGACGCTCGGAAGCCTTTATTTCTCAGAGGTGATGAAGTTCCTTCCGTGTGAGCTGTGCTGGTTTCAGCGGATTTTGATGTATCCGCTCACCATCCTGTTGGGCATCGCTGTCGTGCGCAAAGATTATAAACAGTCCCTCTATGTCACCGTCCTTTCGGTAATCGGCGGGCTTTTCTCCATCTATCACTACATGATTCAAAAGCTGCCAGCAATGCAGGAGCTCGGCAAATCCTGTGGCATCATCCCGTGCAACACTGACTATATCAATTGGTTTGGCTTCATCACCATTCCGATGCTGGCCTTGATTGCGTTTGTCCTGATCGCAGGACTGAATCTTTACATCTGGAAACAAACGAAGGGAGACTAATTCATGAAAAAACTGGTTATTTTTCTGGTCGCCATCGTCCTGGTTTTCATCGGCGGCATGGTGTACTCTGACTACTCTAACAAGCAAGCGGCACAAGGAAATCCGTATGGAAAAGAAACGTTGAATCCCGCCACGGTGGCACAGTTGAATGATCCGCTCTATGACAACCAGATCGTGCCGGATGCGCTGAAAGAGAGACTGGCGAAAAAAGAAGACACCTATGTTTACTTCTACAGCCCGCTTTGTGAGCACTGCGAGCGCACAACGCCGATTTTGGTTCCGGTAACGAAAGAATTGGGCATCGATATGAAAAAAAACAACGTGCTTGAATTCGATCAAAGTTGGGACGATTATAAAATCACCGGAACACCGACGTTGATCCACTTCAAAGATGGCAAGGAAGTAGACCGCATCGAAGGCGAATACGCTGCGGACGATTTCAAAAAGTGGTTCGAAATGACGGCGAAGAAATAGCAGTTGGCAAAAACTCCACGCGAGCCCGCTTGACGATCATGTTTGATTTTGATATGATTCGGAAATAATTAGTGATGATCTGATGACGGGACCAAGTACCTGCATGACGAGTAGCTAGAGAGGAAGTGTCGTGGCTGAAAGCACTTCTCTATGACGATGCAGCGAATGACCTCCACGAGGACTTCCGGTGAACGTATGATACCAGTAACCGGACAGCGTACGATCGGCGTTAACGATTTTGAAGTGGGATCATAAATATGATCCAAGCAGGGTGGCACCACGGGAGCAAATGTGAAGCAACGCGAACATCTCTCGTCCCTGATATGGCGATTTTTTCGTCGTATCAGGGACGGGAGTTTTTTATTTTATCACGTTTTGTTGGAGGAAGCGCTTATGGCCAAAATTCAAATTCCACGCGGCACGCAAGATGTCATGCCTGGGCAGGTCGAGCTGTGGCACTACATCGAGCAAAAAATGCGCGAGCTGTGCCACCGTTACAATTACGGAGAAATCCGAACGCCGATCTTCGAATCGACGGACCTGTTCCTGCGGGGTGTAGGCGAAACGACCGATGTCGTGCAGAAGGAAGTTTACTCGCTCGCATGGATCAAGGACAAACAAACGAAAGAGCTGACGCTCGGTGAAACGCAGCAGGAGGGGTTGACGCTCCGGCCTGAAAATACGGCGGGGGTTGTACGCTCCTATGTGGAGAACAAGCTTTACGGCGCGGCGAATCAGCCGACGAAATGGTACTACATCGGACCGATGTTCCGCCACGAGCGTCCGCAAGCAGGACGCTTCCGCCAGTTCACCCAATTCGGCGTGGAAGCGATCGGATCAGCTGATCCAGCGATCGATGCCGAGGTCATCTCAATTGCGATCCGCCTGTATGAGGAGCTGGGGATCAAAGGGCTATCCGTTGAGCTAAACAGCGTCGGCACCCTTGAAGACCGCGCACGCCACCGCACGCACCTGATGGCGTTTTTGGAAAATGTTCGCCATGATCTGTGTCCGGACTGCCAAGAGCGGATGGACCGCAACCCGCTGCGCGTGCTTGATTGCAAAGTGGAAAAATGCAAGACGCTGACAAAGGACGCCCCATCGATTTTGGAGCATCTGAGCGAAGAGTCTGCAGCTCACTTCCAGGCGGTGCAAGATTATTTGGCAGCGATCGGCATTCCTTTCACCATCAACCCGCGGATGGTGCGTGGACTCGATTACTACACGCAAACAGCCTTTGAGATCAAAATGGCGGAAATCGGCGCAGTGGAAACGCTCTGCGGCGGCGGACGCTACAACGGGCTGGTTGCCGATCTCGGCGGCGAGGATATGCCGGGCATCGGTTTTGCGCTGAGCATCGAGCGACTGCTCTTGGCGCTGGAAAAGCAAGGGATCGCGCTTCCGGTGGAAACCGGGATCGATTGCTTCATCGTCGTGCAAACCGAGCAGGCGAAAGCGACCGCCTTCAAGCTGCTCGACCAACTGAGGCAAGCAGGCGTGACCGCCGAAATGGATTACCTCGGGCGCAAAATGAAAGCCCAACTGAAAGCGTCGGACCGTCTGCAAGCGAAGTTTACTGCTATTATCGGTGAATCCGAGCTGGCAAACGGAACCGTTGTCTTGAAAGAAATGGCGACCGGCGAGCAACGTGAATTGCCGCTGGGCGAGCTGGCAGGAGCAATACGGAAATAAAACATACACAGTAGAGACAAAGTGGAGGGTTTAACAATGGCAAGCATTTATCGCACCCTGTATTGCGGGGACGTGAGCAAGGCACAAATCGGGCAGGAAGTTGTGCTCAATGGTTGGGTTCAAAAGCGTCGTGACTTGGGCGGCGTCATTTTCGTAGATTTGCGCGACCGCAGTGGTCTGGTGCAAGTAGTTTTCAACCCTGAGTATGATAAAGCGGCTTGGGAAAAAGCGGACCGCGTCCGCAGCGAATACGTTCTTTCCGTACGCGGAACAGTCGTAGCGCGCGCCGAAGAAGCGATCAACCCTAAGCTGAAAACAGGTGAGATCGAAGTCCACATCAATGAGATCACCATTTTGAACGAAGCGAAGACACCTCCGTTCCTGCTTGAAGACGACATCGAAGTCGATGAGCAGGTACGCTTGAAATATCGTTATCTGGACCTGCGTCGTCCGGAAATGCAAAAAACGTTCTTGCTGCGCAGCAAAGCGATGAAAGCATTCCGCGACTTCCTGGATCAAAACGGCTTCTTGGAAGTAGAAACGCCGATTCTCGGCAACAGCACACCAGAGGGAGCGCGCGATTATTTGGTACCTTCCCGCGTGCATCCAGGCGAATTCTACGCACTTCCGCAATCACCGCAATTGTTCAAGCAGCTGCTGATGGTGTCGGGCTTCGAGCGTTACTATCAAATCGCACGCTGCTTCCGCGACGAAGACTTGCGCGCTGACCGTCAACCTGAATTCACGCAGGTGGACATCGAGACTTCCTTCTTGCCGATGGAAGAACTTCTGCCGATGATGGAGCAAATGGTCGCACATGTATTCAAAGCAACCGTCGGCATCGACGTTCCAACTCCATTCCCGCGCCTGACTTATGCGGAAGCGATGGATCGTTACGGCTCCGACAAACCGGATGTGCGCTTTGGTATGGAATTGACCAGCATTTCCGACCTGGTGGAAAACTGCCAGTTCAAAGTGTTCGCAAGCGTAGTCGCTGGCGGCGGTCAAGTAAAAGGGATCAACGCAAAAGGCTGCGGCCACTATTCCCGCAAAGAAGCTGACGATCTGACCAAGTTCGTGAACCGCTACGGCGCGAAAGGATTGGCATGGATGGGCTTTAAAGACGGCGAAATCAAAGGGCCGATTGCCAAGTTCTTCAGCCCTGAAGAAATCGACGCGATCAAAGAGCGCATGGGAGCAGAAGAAGGCGACTTGCTGTTGTTCGTTGCCGACAAACCGAAAGTGGTCGCGGACGCACTCGGCGCACTGCGCAGCAAATTCGGCGCAGAGCTTGGCTTGATCAACAATGAAGAGTTCAAGTTCCTGTGGGTCGTTGACTTCCCATTGGTTGAGTGGGATGAGGAAGAAGGCCGCTATGTCGCACTGCACCATCCGTTCACTCGTCCAAAAGACGAAGACTTGCACCTGTTTGACACGAACCCTGGCCAAATGCGTGCGCAAGCGTACGACATGGTACTGAACGGCTATGAGCTGGGCGGCGGTTCGATGCGGATCTACAACCGTGACGTACAGGAAAAAATGTTCCAAGCGCTGGGGCATACTCCTGAGGGTGCGCGGGAAAAATTCGGCTTCCTGCTGAATGCGTTCGATTACGGTACGCCGCCGCATGGCGGAATGGCGCTGGGTCTCGACCGCCTGATCATGCTCCTGGCTGGCCGTACCAACCTGCGTGAAGTCATCGCGTTCCCGAAAACGGCGAGTGCCAGCGATTTGATGCTGAATGCACCGAGTGAAGTGGACGCTGCGCAGCTGAAGCAAATTCACATTGCAACAACAGCAGTAAAAGAAGAGGTTGAAGCGTAAGCGGTTTTCCCTTGGGTTAACTTGCACGCCCGCTTTTTCTTGTGTTACCATAACAATAACGAATAAGCCCTGCGATGTACGTGCCTACCGATTGTTTTGAGCCACAAATGTTTTATCGGGAGTTTTGCGTCCGGCCGGCGAAGACATGCCTCGTTCGAGTGGAAGTCTGATGCTGGTCGGCCATGCACCCACCTGCTAGCTGGCAGGTTCAAAACTGAGGTACAGTACGGCATAACGGGGCTTTTTTTCGCCATTTATCAATCCTACTTTTCCGATTGAATATAAAGTGAAAGGTTGTTTCAGTTATGTTGCATCAATTTTCACGCTGCGAATTAGCAATGGGTCCCGAAGGGCTCGAAACGATGAAAAACAGTACCGTAGCGGTTTTGGGCGTTGGCGGCGTTGGATCGTTTACGGTTGAAGCATTGGCCAGAACTGGTGTCGGCAAACTGATCCTGATCGACAAAGACGTCGTGGACATCACGAACATCAACCGACAGATTCATGCCACGTTGCATACGATCGGTCAGCAAAAGACCGAGCTGATGAAAGAACGTATCGCCGCGATCAACCCGGAGTGCGAGGTCGTCACCATGCAAATGTTTTATGACGAAACCACTGCACCGGAATTGTTTGCCCACAAAATCGATTACATCGTGGATGCGATGGACACGATGTCTGCCAAAATCCACCTTATCGTAGAAGCGAAAAAGCGCAACATTCCGATCATTTCCAGCATGGGTGCAGCCAATAAAATGGACCCGACTCGTTTTGAAGTGACGGACATTTCCAAAACGAGCTATGATCCGATCGCCAAAGTACTGCGTCGCGAATTGAAAAATCACGGCATTTACAAAGGTGTGAAGGTTGTTTACTCCAAAGAAATTCCTGTAACGATCCATACCGATGTGCGTGAAAAAATCGTCACGAATCCAGACTCGCCGATTCGCAAGGTAAAGCAGCCTCCAGCGAGCAACGCGTTTGTTCCATCAGTTGCAGGTTTGATCTTGGCTAGCGTCGTGGTCCGGGATCTCTTGAATTGGCAGCCGGCTAAAGGGTGAGAAGTATGATGGATGATCTGTTTTCGTTTTCGTATGAAGAAAAAGATTCAGGCCGAATGAAGCCGTTGGCGGCACGGATGCGTCCGAAAACAGTGGACGAGATCATCGGGCAGAGCGATATCATCGCGCCGGGCAAGCTTTTGCGCCGGGCGATCGAGGCTGACCATCTCTCGTCGCTTATTTTTTATGGGCCGCCGGGAACAGGGAAAACCACGATGGCAAAGGTGATTGCCAATTCGACCAAATCGCACTTTGTGGAATTGAACGCGGTGACTGCCGGTGTCGCAGACATCCGGAAAGTGGTTGAAGAAGCGAGGGACAGGCTGGTCATGTCGTCAACGCGCACGACCTTGTTCGTCGATGAGATTCACAGATTCAACAAAGCGCAGCAGGATGCGCTTTTGCCATTTGTCGAGGAAGGAACGATCATTTTGATCGGGGCCACGACTGAAAATCCGTATTTCGAGGTTAACGCGGCACTGCTTTCCCGTTCGCAAATTTTCCGGCTGCATTCGCTCGACACGGATGAGCTGCGAGAAGTGATGCGGCGGGCGATAACCAATGAGAAGGACGGGCTCGGTGAATTATTTGTACGCGTGACGCCCGAAGCGGAGGAGCATTTAATCCACTATGCGGAAGGCGATGCGAGACGTCTGTTGAACGCATTGGAGCTGGCAGCTTCCACGACTCCGCTGTCGGCCGACGGTTCCATCGAAATCACGCTGGACGTTGCAGTTGAATCGATTCAACGGCGGGCGGTTCGTTATGATAAGAATGGAGACAATCATTACGATACAATCTCTGCATTTATCAAATCGATTCGCGGCTCTGATCCTGATGCCGCGCTGTACTGGCTGGCCCGAATGATCGACGCGGGGGAAGATCACCGCTTTATCGCTCGCAGGCTGGTTATCTCGGCTTCCGAGGATATCGGCAATGCGGACCCGAATGCGGTGACGGTCGCGATATCTTGCTTTCAGGCGCTCGAACTGGTGGGCATGCCGGAAGGACGGATTCCGCTTGCGCAGGCGACCACATACTTAGCATGCGCTCCGAAAAGCAATGCGGCCTACAACGGGATCAATCAAGCGCTCGCTCGTATCCAAACCGACGGGCACAAGCCCGTTCCCATGCACTTGCGCGACCAGAGCTACAAGGGAGCGGCCAAACTTGGACATGGCGCTGGTTATTTGTACCCGCACAATGATCCGGAAGGTTACATTCCGCAACAATACTTCCCCGACGGGGTTTCTTATCGGTTTTATCAACCGAAAGAGATTGGCTACGAAAATGAGATCCGCGTGCGTCAAGAAGGGCGCAAACAGCGCGATGAAAAGGGCGAATAGCGGATATTCATATAGGAAAAGCTCCTCATGGAAGTACCCATCAGGAGCGTAAAAAAGGTTAGGTGCGAACGGTGCCGTCAGGCTTGTTCGGCAAATCGCCGGCTTCATTCGGCACTTTGCTGATGATATCAGCGCCAAAACGCGCTTTATGCGCAATGGTTCCGGCTGGATATTCATAAATCGTGTCAGACGGGTGATTGCGTCCGCGTTCGGAACGTTTGTTGGTAGCCATTTGGCCGTCACCTCCTGTACCGTATTTTCTCCACATCATATCTGCACATGTATGACAAATAATGCGTGATCACGCAACAGACAGGGCTTAGAGAGGAGTGTTGTTGGGAGTGAAAATTTCAACAAAAGGACGTTATGGATTGACCATTATGATGGAGCTTGCTACCCGCCACGGTGAAGGGCCGACATCGCTCAAGAGCATTGCGACACGGCATGAGCTATCGGAGCATTACCTGGAGCAGCTGATTGCTCCGCTGCGCAATGCCGGCTTGGTGAAAAGCATTCGCGGCGCGTATGGCGGTTATGTATTGTCAAAATCACCAGAGGAGATCACTTCTGGTGATGTAATTCGTGTTTTGGAAGGGCCAATCAGCCCGGTCGAGTTCACGGAAGAGGAAGATCCGGCGAAGCGCTACCTGTGGCTGCGCATCCGCGACAGCATTTCAGCGGTGCTGGATTCGACCACGCTCGCGGACCTCATCAATTACAAAGATGATGGTTTGTCTGACGGATATATGTTCTATATTTAACGGATTGATTAGTTTATAGAGGAAGTTCAGGTGACAGACGTGCGATATTTTGATCATGCGGCGACTACGCCGTTGCACCCGCAGGTCGTCGACGCGATGCAGCCGTATTTGCATGAGCATTTCGGCAATCCGTCCAGTTTTCATCGGTACGGTCGCGCTGCACGTGCGGCAGTAGAAACGGCCAGGGAAGAAATGGCCCGCTTGCTGGGGATTACACCACGCGAACTGATTTTTACCGGCGGCGCGACGGAAGCGGACAATAATGCGATCATTTCGATGGCATTCGGGCTTCGCCAAAAAGGGAACCACATCATTACGACGGCGATTGAGCATCATGCGGTTTTGCATGCTTGTGAGTATTTGCAATCGCTTGGCTTTGATGTCACCTATTTGCCAGTCGATGAAACCGGAATGGTTCATCTGGAAACGCTGAAAGCTGCAGTACGTGAGGATACGATTCTGGTTTCGATCATATACGGCAACAACGAAGTGGGAACGATCCAGCCGATCGAGGAAATTGGAGCGTTTTTGCGTGAGAAGGAAATTTTGTTCCATACGGATGCCGTTCAGGTGGCCGGAGCGATTCCGCTGAATGTAGGGCAGCTGCCGGTCGATCTGCTTTCGCTCACTGCCCACAAAATCAATGGCCCCAAAGGCATCGGTGCTTTGTATGTGCATAAAAACGTTAATTTCCATCCGTTTATCCACGGTGGCGCACAAGAGCGGAAGCGCCGTGCCGGCACGGAAAACGTAGCGGGAATTGTCGGTTTCACGGAAGGGCTGAAACGCAGCGTGCATGAGCTTGATGAGCGGGTTGCGAAATACAAAGCGATGCGTGAGGCAATGCTGTCCGTCTGGTCTGAGAGCGGTATCGAGTTTGCCGTCAATGGCCATCCCGAAAAATTTTTGCCGCATATTTTGAACGTGAGCTTTCCCGCGGTCGATACCGAAACGATGCTGATGAATCTGGACATTGCGGGCATTGCGGCCGCGAGTGGTTCCGCGTGCACATCCGGTTCGCTGGAAATTTCCCATGTGCTCGTCGCGATGGGGTTGCCAGAGGAACAGGCTAGTTCTGCCATCCGCTTCAGCTTTGGCCTGGGCGTGGATGTCGAGGATGCAGTCCATGTAGCGCAAACGGTCGTGGCGATAATCAAGCGGATCAAGCCATAGGTTCGGCGGCGGGTACAAAAGATAGCAAGAACCATCCGCTCATTTTGAGTGGGTGGTTTTCTTGCTTAAAAAAACGAAATGCGGATACGATTCAGGAGGAAACATGATACGTTATAACATTTGTTTCATTCAACAAGACGATCGCTTCCTGCTGCTGAATAGAGAGAAGCCAAGCTGGATGGGATGCTGGAATGGTGTCGGGGGCAAGCTTGAGCCGCATGAATCTCCACGTCAATCGATGATCCGTGAAATTGCAGAGGAAACAGGTCTAAAAGCCGCGGAGTACCTGTTGACTTACAAAGGGCTGGTATCGTGGACGGTTGATCGCGAGCAATTTGGGGGGATGTATCTGTATTCTGCGTCTGTTACAGAATCGTTCGCGTATGCGACGCCCCGGAAGACAGCAGAGGGCATCCTCGACTGGAAAGCGTTGGAGTGGATTTTGCATCCGAAAAATCAAGGTGTCTCGACAAACATCCCGCTGATCATGTCGCATTTTGCGGAGCCATCCGCCTTCCACCATCATTGCCACTACGATGACGACAAACTAGTAGCTACGATGACTGTGCCGATGGAAACGGCGACAGAAATGCGAGAGCAAATGAATGAATACGTAAAAGAATTTATGGCCCAAAATGGCTTGAAAGTTAATCAGCCGTTAGCCAATCGATAGCCGCCAGCAATAACGAGCCAAACATGCATCCTGCCCGCGTGTTCGGCTCTTTTTTGTTCAAGATTATCCCACGCCCGTTGCTTTCACCAACTTTTCATAAAACTTGAGTAGCATTGTAAAACTACGAACATGTGAGACAAGGGGTGAAAATGCTTGAACATCTTACTGGCGGAGGATGACACGAGGCTCGGCGAGCTGATTGTGCATATTTTGAAGAAAAAAGGCGGTTATCTGGTCGAATGGCTCACCGAAGGGGACGACGTGTACCACTTTGCGACACAAGTGCAATACGATGTGCTGATCCTCGATTGGATGCTTCCGGGGGAAGAGGGGGTGAGCATCGCGAAGCGGCTGCGGGGTGCGGGCTATTCCGGTGCTATCATCATGCTGACTGCAAAAGATGCGGTGGAAGACCGGATCATCGGCCTTGATGCAGGTGCGGACGATTATTTGGTCAAGCCGTTTGAGGTGGACGAGCTCTTGGCTCGCATCCGAGCGCTTGGGCGACGCAATTTTGCACCGATCCAAGAGCAGATTGTCACGATGCAGGGGATCAAAATCGATTTGTTGAACAGGACGGTTTTTCGCGATGACGAGGAGGTGCAGCTCACGCCGCGGGAATTCCAACTTCTTGAGCTGTTGATCCGCAATGAGGGACAGGTCTTGTCGCGGGAGTTGATTATGGAACGCATTTGGGGGCATGATGCGGACGTGTCTCTAAAGGCGATTGATGCCCAGATCAAATTGCTGCGTAAAAAAATGAACGGATCCTCGAAAAACGACCTGATTCAAAGCATACGCGGGGTGGGATACAAGCTTGATCGCCACTAGGATTAGACGTTTTTGTAAAAAACAGCGAGATCTGTTCACACTGACACAAAGCCAACTGACGATCCGCTACAGCATGCTGATCATGATTTTTCTGGCGCTGTTTATCGGTGCGGTCTACTTGCTGCTCAATGTGGCGGTATCGTTCGAGCAGGAACGGGAGCTGCAAAAAATCACTGACCAGGAAGTGGAGCTGATCGAGGCGGCGATCAAAACTCATTCCATCAGCGAGCTGCAGATTGAGGATTTGAATTTGATCCGAGATAATAGTAATCAATTTTTTTATTACCTTGTCGATACAGAAGGTCAGGTGCTTTATGGGGATGAGTACATTCACCGAGTTCAACGCGAGATCCTTGAGCGGGTGAAGGGGTGGCTGCCACAGCCCGGCGAATTCCGCTATGAGACGCTGATGCCTGTACCGCCGCCAGCCGGAAAAAAACTTCCTCCCGGGTTCCACACGATTCGATTGCTCATCACCGGCAAGACCCTTACCAAAGGGGATCAGGTTGTCGGCATTTTTTATTCCGGTCGGGACATCGGCCCGATCTATGAGTTTATGAATGGCATTTTATTGTTCCTGATCGGATTGGGCGTATTGTTTTGGGGAATATCGTTTTTGTTCAGTTATTTCATGTCGAAGCGGGCGATTGCGCCGATTCGCGAGTCGTTTTTGCGGCAGCGGGAATTCGTGGACAATGCCTCGCATGAGCTGCGGACGCCGCTCGCTATTTTGAAATCGTCGCTCGACGTGTTTGAGATCGAAGAAGAGGACCGCCTCACTGGCGTATCCAAAAAAGTGATGGCTCATATGAAGGATGAAGTGAGGCGGATGACCAGACTGATCGGCGATTTGCTGACATTGGCCCGTTCGGACTCCGAGCAGCAGTCGTTGAAAGTGGAGTCGTTCGATGTCGTCCCGGTCATTTGCGATATCCAGGAGGCGTTAGAAGTGCTGGCAAAAGAAAAGGCAATTGAGCTAACGGTCAAGATGCCAACGTCAATTCAAATCGATGGGGATCGCGAGCGGCTCAAGCAGCTGTTTTACATTTTGCTGGACAATGCACTCAAATATACGCCTGAAGGTGGCCGTGTCACGATGGTGGCGAGCGTTCAGACAAAAGAGAAGAAGCAATGGTCCGTTTTTCGTGTGCAAGATACGGGCGTAGGCATCGCCAACGAAGAGCAGGCGCGTATTTTTGACCGTTTTTATCGTGTGAACAAAAACCGCTCGCGGCAAATGGGCGGAACCGGACTCGGCTTGTCGATCGCCAAATGGATCGTGGAGGCGCATCAGGGCGAGATCAAGGTCACCAGCGAATTGCAAAAAGGGACAACGTTTGTTATCATGCTGCCGACCAGGCTTGAACGCTAGACAAGATTTCGCACCGCGGAGATTTTGACGAGATTCTTGTATAGGTCGAGAGGAATAGCCGGCAGCGTAAACAAGGCACTGATTAAAAAAGGCGTGCAAGGATAACCGATGGAAGGTATCCTTGCACGCCTTATTATCGTTTATATTCACACACCGTTCGTTACTTGCAAACTGCGCCGGTTTTAGCGTCGAGTTTGACTTCATGGTCGATGCCATCTTCGCCGTGAATGCGGATGTTGTAAAGGTCGATGCCATTTTCGTGGCGGAATTCGCTCGATTGAACATAGCCTTTATGCTGTTTCAGCGCGATCATTTTGATTTTTTCAATCGGTTGATAGCCGACTTTTTGCACAGCTTCCGATTTGGTGATTTTGCCGGTACGCGGATCGATTTTTTCCGTATAGACGTTTCCATCCTCGCCGACTACTTGAATGACATAGATTTCAACGCCATTTTCTCGCTGGAAATCCGATGTTTTAACGAAGCCTTTGTGCTTTTGAAGCGCAACATGTTTGATTTGTTCGAGAGGGAGATAGGACAGTTGATGAGATTGCTCCTGCTTGTTAATTTTGCCGCTGCGAGAGTCAATTTTTACGACGTACAGCTTGCCATCTTCCCCGACGATTTGGACGGCGGTAATGTCCGCGCCATTTTCGATTTGTCGCGCAGCCGATTTGACAAAGCCTTTGTGCTGCTGGAGAGCGATCGTTTTGATTTTGTCCAGCGGCAGAACGGTGGCTGCTTTTGCAGGAGCTGCTACTACATGGCCGATCGTGGCGGTTTGTGAATGCTCGTTCAGTTGATTTTGCCATTTCACTTGCGTATGTGTGGATGCTAGCTGAATGGGTTGTGCTTGTGTCGTATGTTCGGAAGCTTCCACTTGTTTATGTGCGTATGGATTCGCCGTATCGAATTCGGCGGCAAATACGCCGGAGGCCCCCAAAATGTTCAAAGCAACTGCTCCTGTCAACATCAATGCAAATGCGTTACGTTTTTTCATGGTTTCATTCCTCCAGGTCTGTTCTTTTGTGTGATGTGAAGCGTTGTTGTCCTTCACAATTGCTACTTTACCGATGGAGGGTGAAAAAATGGTGAAAAAGCCATTACGGAAATTTGACATAAATCTGTTAAAGATTCACATTCGTGTTGATTTATTCATGGCGTTGGTAATGGTACACTTGACCTATTACTAGTTTGCATATGCAGGCATAGGAGGTTATTCGATTATATGAACAAAAAGGTTTCCATCCGCTTTAAACTGCTGGTAACGATCATCGTGATCACGTTGGCGCCGATTTTTGCGCTGAGTTACTTGGAGTACATGAGCGCCGAAAAAGCCGTCAAGAACCTGACAACACAGGATCTGAAATATTTGACGCACCTCAAAGCGATGGAGCTGGCTCCTTTGCTGCAAAAGACCGACCTGACCGACAGCGAAAAGGCAAAGGTTGATGAAGTGGTGAAGGATGTCGCTACCACCTACTATCAACCAAACGGGATGATTGGCTACGCTTACATCTATGACAATACCGGAACGCTTTTGTTCCATCCGAAAGATCCAGGCAAAAACATTGGACAGGAAGCGTTCATGAAGCAAATGATTCAGGAGAAGACCGGTTATTTGGAATACATATGGGAAGGCAAGAAAAAAATCACGGCGTATGAAGAGCTGCCGAATGGTTGGATGCTGGCGATCGGCAGCTATGAAGACGATTTGCTGCAGCCGATCAACAAAAACAAAATCGTCATGTTCGCAATTGCCGTTGCGGGCTTTGTCGTCGCAGCACTTGCCGGAATTTTTATCGTGAACCGCATTCTTGTTCCGCTGCGCAAGCTGGTCGCGGCAATGAAAGCGGCGGAGACCGGGGATTTGACCGTGCAGGTGCCGGTTCAAACAGGTGACGAGCTGGGCCAGCTGTCTGCCATGTTCAATGAGATGATGATGGTCTTCCGCAAGATGCTCGCGGAAGTACAGGAGGTCTCGGAGCAAGTGGCGGCTTCATCGCAGCAGTTGACCGCAAGTGCGGCTGAAAGTGCGCGTGCCTCCGAACAAATTTCGATCGCGGCGACCGACATCGCGCAAGGCTCAGAAACCCAAAAGGAAACGGTGCAGCTGACCACCAATTCGTTGCACAGCATCGGACAAGATATCGGACAGATCGCCAAGTATGCCGATCATGTCAATGCGGATTCTAAGGAGGCCTATCAATTCGCTCACGAGGGCGAGCAGAAGCTGGGCGAGCTGGTCAAGGAAATGGATGACATCACCTGTAAAGTTCAGTCGACTGAAAAGGTGATTCGGGACTTGGGAGCACAGTCGGAGCAAATCCTCGGAATTATCACAATGATTCGGGAAATCAGCAACCAGACGAATTTGTTGGCTTTAAATGCCGCGATCGAAGCAGCGCGCGCGGGTGAACAAGGCCGCAGCTTCGCGGTAGTCGCGACCGAAGTGCGAAAGCTCGCGGAGCAATCCGGCAAGTCTGCGGAAGAGATTTCTGCCTTGATCCATACGATCAACGACGAGATCAGCCAAGCAGTCAGCGCGATGGAGCAGACAACAGAGGTTGTGCGCTTCGGACGCGAAGGGGTGTCGACGGCAGGCGAAGCGTTCCAGCGCATTTTGCGCTCGGTCGATGACGTTAATAAGCAAATTACGCGGATGAACCAATCATCACAGGCGATAGCCCAGGATACGCAAAAAATAGTCGGCGATGCGGACAAAATTACGAGCCTTGCTGAACAGGCTGCCGTCGACACGCAAGAGGTCGCCGCTGCGTCCGAGCAGCAAACTGCGACATCGGAAGAGATGAGCGCGGCATCAGACGTACTGGCAATCATGGCAGAGAAGTTGTCAGAGCAGGTGAAACGGTTTACAATTTAACGAAGAGATGGAGCGATCATGAGAATCCACTTGTCTTGAAAGTGGATTCTTTTTCTTATCGTAGAAGAAAGGAGGGGTCTTGATGGCGCAAGAATCCCTTTCGCTGTTTGCCGAAACCTATGTGCGCGGCCATGTTATCCAAGAAATTTTTTATAATGAAGAAAACTGGTACGGCGTGTTTCGGGTACGGGTGGAAGAGACCACCGAGCCGATCAAAGACAAGGAAACCGTTGTAGTCGGACACTTCCCTCGGCCGCATGAAGAAGAATTGTATACCTTTTACGGAGAGTGGAAGGTTCATCCTAAATTCGGCTCGCAATATATCGTGAGCCGGTACGAACGGGAAACACCGAAAACAAAGTCAGGCGTGGAACGCTATTTGGCGAGCGGCCTGTTTACCGGTATCGGAAAAAAGCTGGCCAAACGGATCGTGGAGCATTTGGGGGTGGACGCACTGAGCGTCATCGCAGATGACCCGGACCAGCTGCAAGCGATCCCGGGCATTTCGCCGACCCGGGCAAAGCTGATTTATGACTCTGTGCTGGAGCACCGTTCGCTGGAGAGGACAATGGTCTTTCTGTACGAATTCGGCATTGGCGTCCATTTGGCCCTGCGCATATATCAGACGTACAAGCTGGCGACAATGACGGTTCTGACCGAAACGCCGTATAAACTGATCGAGGATATTCAGGGAATCGGGTTCAAACGTGCAGATGAGATCGCGAGGGCAACCGGTGTGGCGGCATCTTCGCCGGAGCGACTGCAGGCGGCAGCGATTTATATCATGCAGGAAGCGTCCTATGGGGAAGGGAACGTGTATTTGCCCATGAAGGATGTGTGCGAGCGGACGCTGCAATTGTTACAGGAAGCTGGGGGCCACACGTTTACCCGCGAAGAAGCGGAGGGCGCCCTTCAGGAGATGCACCTCGCACAAAAGCTGTACTACGATGATGATGACAAAATTTATCTTCCGTCGCTGTTCTTTGCGGAAATCGGATTTGCCAAACGCGTGCGCTACTATGCCGATCGGGAGCCGGAGACCGTTTTTCCCGCATCCGAATTTTACAGTGCGCTCGGCAAGGTGGAGGATGAGCTGGGCATCACCCATGCACCCACGCAGCGTGAGGCAGTCGAAAAAGCGGTTTCCTCCGGCTTTATGCTGTTGACAGGCGGTCCGGGTACAGGGAAGACGACAGTCATTCGAGGGATATGTCGCGTGTTTTCACAGTTACACGGCATCTCCCTTGATTTGAAAAAATACAATCAACATGAAAATCCGTTTCCGATTTTGTTGGTCGCACCGACAGGACGTGCCGCGAAGCGCATGACCGAGACCACGGGGCTACCCGCGATGACGATTCACCGCTTATTGGGGTGGAATGGGCAGCAATTCGAGCACGATCAAGAGCAACAGGTACGGGGGCGATTGCTCATCGTCGATGAAATGTCCATGGTTGACATTTGGCTAGCCAATCAGCTGTTCCGCGCACTACCGGACGATATCCAGATCATTCTGGTTGGCGACCCGGATCAGCTGCCATCCGTCGGCCCGGGAAATGTGTTGCTCGATCTTTTGTCAGCTGATTTTTTACCGCGTGTTCAGCTTACCGATATTTACCGTCAGGCGGAAGAATCGTCCATCATCAGGCTCGCACATGATATTCGACAAGGAAAAGTGCCGGATGATTTGCTGACGTTTTTGCCAGATCGGCGGTTTTTCACAAGTTCGCCACAAGATGTCGTAAAAATTGTGAAACAAATTTGCGCCGGGGCCGTAAAAAAAGGGTATACTGCGAAAGATATTCAGGTTTTGGCCCCGATGTACAAAGGTGTGGCAGGGGTCAACCAACTGAACGCAGAGCTGCAAGCCCTGTTTAATCCCGGTTCTGAGACAAAACGGGAGATAACGTTCGGGGAGACCGTATTCCGTACGGGAGACAAAGTGCTGCAATTGGTCAACAACGCGGAGGAACATGTGTTCAACGGCGATATGGGCGAAATTGAAGCGATTTTCCGTCCGAATGAGAATGAGGAAAATGAAGAGCAGATGGTCATTTCCTTTGACGGGAGAGATGTTGTCTATCGGCGGTCGCAGTACCACCAGCTTACGCTCGCGTACTGCTGCTCCGTTCATAAATCGCAGGGTAGTGAATTCCCCATTGTGATCATGCCATTCGTCCGGAATTATTTCCGGATGCTCCGCAGAAAGCTGGCGTATACCGGTATCACTCGGAGCAAATCGTTTCTGATTATGTGTGGTGATCAGGAAGCGTTTCGCATGGCGGTCGAAAACGATGACGAAGGTGTGCGCTACAGTCATTTGAATCAGCGCCTTCGTGTGAACAGCTGATGGTTGGAACAGTTTGTTTCGAATGAGGAGTAGCCTCTTGCCTGATACTAAAAAGGCGGGAGGGATGTCCCTGATGCGCAAAGCACTGGATGCTATAGGCCTGCCGATTCTTTCAGTTGCCAGCGGACGAGTGACAGGAATGGTCCGCGATATACTTTGTGACGCTTGCGGACGTACGCTGGGAGTCGTCATCAAAGAGGCGAACTGGATGCACGATGGGATGTACATTCCGTTTCAAGCGATTCATTCAGTGGGCCAGGATTACCTGACCGTGCATGACGATTCGGCCCTTACTCCTCTGCATATGCTGCGAAACCTGGAAACGATCAGCCTGGTTACGGGAAAGTACAAGCTAAAAGGAAAAACAGTCGTGACCGATAAAGGGGAACGGCTGGGAACTATTGAAGATGTTTACTTCTCCATGAATTGGGAGAAGCTTGTAGGGTATGAATTATCGAACGGGTGGATAACGGATTTGACGGAGGGACGCAAACGTCTCGCCGCAAAAGATGGTTGTATTATCGGGGATGAAACACTGATCGTACCCAATTCAATTCGTATCCAGGCGTAAGAGGTGCAAGGAGGAGAGCGTCATGCGAGTGATTTGCCCCAATTGTAATTCCAAAGATATCGGCAAAATTGGTACAAACCAGTACTATTGCTGGAACTGCTACGTGGAATTGAGCGTTGCGGGAGAACAGGTATCCTCGATCTATCAGGTCGAAGAGGATGGTTCTCTGCAGTCGTTGAACGATTTGTTTTTTGAAGATCAGGTTTTGCCTGCCCAATAAAACAGCCATCGATCGTTTCGCCCAAAACGCTTTGAGGAGGAATGAAGATGTCTCGACGCAATCTGTTAAGTGTACTGATCACAAGCGGTATCGTAGCCGCCATTGGCTATATGCTGATGCCGAAACGTCGCAATGGGTTTTCGTTGAACATCAATCGTTTGCCTCTGTCGCGCAAAAATATGATGAAAGCAGGTGCGATGCTCTTTCGTTCCTTGCGAACAGCCGTAGCCAGATAATCAAAAAAGCAGCTGTCCGATGCGGACGGCTGTTTTTTTGTACAGATAAGTTTCATTAAATTCTTATCCAGTATAAGTGCAACCGCGGCTCCGCCAAAAAGCATGGCGTAGCCAGGTTTTCTAACATTGTGAAATAATTATTTTTTATAAAGGGAAATAAAGGAAAAATCCGTTTGGACAATTGAAAAATAAACAAAGGAAGCAACTTGCGACCTACATGATTTTTTATAAATAAGGTTCAGATAAATCATAATAAAATCTATTCGCAAAGTATTCAAATAAATTTGAAAGCGTTGTAAATTTATGGTCAATACCGGTTAGGGGGTATCATCCATGAGAAAGAACGCTTTTGTATTATTGAGCTCCATCGCCTTAGCTTCCGCCGCGATGGCAGGCTGTGCGGGCAATCAGACACAAGAAACCGCACAACCATCCACAACAAACCAAGGGGCGACTGCTCCATCGGCTGCAAAAACAGACAGTGGCAAGCCGAAGCTGTTCCGCATCGCCATTACGTCAGAACCTTCCACGGCTGATCCGGCGATTGCCGAGGACAATCAGTCCAATATGATGGTGACCTCGACGTTTGCCGGTTTGACTCGAATCGGTGAAGACGACAAACCGCATGAGGAAGTGGCCGAAAAAATCGACGTATCGCCCGATGGCTTAACCTATACGTTTCATCTGCGCGACTCCCAATGGAGCAACGGTGATCCGGTGACGGCTCATGATTTTGAATTCGCGTGGAAACGGGCGCTTGCACCAGAGACAGCATCCAATTATGCGTACCAGCTCTACTATATCAAAGGCGGGGAAGCCTACAACACGAAAAAAGGAAAAGTGGAGGATGTCGGCGTGAAAGCGCTCGATGACAAGACATTGGAAGTGAAGCTGGCGAATCCGACGCCGTTCTTCCTAGAACTGACGGCTTTCATGACCTATATGCCCGTCAATGAGAAGGTGGCCAAAGCCAATCCGAAATGGGCGCTTGAGGCGGCGACGCATGTCGGCAACGGACCATACAAACTGACCGATTGGCAGCACAAGAGCAAAATTGAGTTTACGAAAAACGACACCTATTGGGATAAAGACAACGTCAAAATGGATAAAATCGATGTCAGCATGATCGAGGACGAAAACACTGCTTTGTCCATGTTTGATAATGGCGAATTGGATTGGGATGGCGCTCCTTACAACACTATTCCGCTTGATGCAATGCCATCGCTCAAAGATTCTGGCAAGGTGAAAATCAAACCAATCGCCACCTCGTACTGGTACAAATTCAACACGGAAAAAGCTCCATTCAACAATGCCAAGATCCGAAAAGCATTCGCTTATGCGATTGACCGCAAAAGCTTGATCGACAATGTCACGCAAGCCGATCAAATGCCAGCGATGGGACTTTTTCCGCCATCGATGGCAGTGAAGCCTGACGGATATTTCAAAGACAACGATGTCGAGACCGCCAAGCAATTGTTGGCAGAAGGAATGAAGGAGCTCGGCATCACCAAGCTGCCGCCAATCACGATTTCGCACAATGCAGGGGACGGACACAAAAAGATTGCGGAAGCGATTCAGGGTCAATGGAAAAAAGCGCTCGGGGTCGATACTAAAATCGAGAGCCAGGAATTCAAGGTATACTTGGAAACGTTGCACCAAGGAACATACCAAGTCGGCCGCATTGGCTGGATTCCCGACTTCAACGACGCGATTAATTATGCCGAAGTGTTCAAGGATAAAAACGGCGGTAACAACGATACGCGCTGGGAAAATCCAAGATACAAAGAGCTGGTCAACCAAGCCGGCAAAGAGTCTGATCCTGAGAAACGCAAAGCGCTATTCGCGGAGGCCGAGCAAATCATAATGGATGAAATGCCGTTTATCCCGATCTATTACTATACGCGCGCATGGGTCGAAGCGGACAATGTGGCTCACGGCATTTACCAAGATCCGCTTGGCAACAGCGATTTGAAATGGGTCGATATGAAGTGATGAAAGAAAAACCCGTCTGGCTGCCCAGACGGGTTTTCACGTTTGCTTTGTGGAGTCATTACATCGCGCTGCGCTCATCAACTTCATGCGCATCGGCTTGCGCCGGCTGTGGACGGCGTCGACCAAACCAGAGGACACCGGCGATCACGACCAGGATGATGCCCCATTTGATCACTGGGTTTTCGCCAACATACGGCTTCACCAAGGCTTCGCTCGTAATCATGCTGCCTGCCGTATAGGCGAGCACAGCAGCCCCAATGTAAATCGTCGATGGGAACCGTTCCATCAGCTTCAACACGAAGCTGCTTCCCCACACCATCAGCGGCACGCTGATGACCAGGCCGGTAATGACCAGCCCAAAGCTTCCATGAGCGGCACCGGCGACGGCGAGCACATTGTCGATGCCCATGACCGTATCCGCCACGACGATGGTGCGAATCGCCGCCATCAGGCTAGTGCCGGCTTTCATGCCACTCCCGTGTGCTTCTTTGTCTTCCTGCAGCAGCCTGTAGGCGATCCAGATCAGCATCAAGCCGCCTGCGACCAAAAGACCAGGTATTTTGAGCAAATACACAACCGCAAGCGTCGCCAGCGCACGGATGATGATCGCGCCGACCGTCCCGTACACGATTGCCTTTTTCTGCTGTTCTTTCGGCAAGTTGCGCGCGGCCATGCCAATGACAATTGCATTGTCGCCGGCCAGCACCAAATCGATCACAACGATGGCCAATAGCGCGGAGAAAAAATCAAGTGACAACCATTCCATACTCCCATCTCCTCTTTCTTCTTTTTTTCTCACGCAAGGCCGAAAAACAAAAACGACCTCGCCAAGGCTTGGCAAAGGTCGTTTTTTACGCAAAAAAGACCTTTACCGTAAATGGCAAAGGTCTTGCTTACAACGTGTCCGTTGTCTGTACAACCGGGGAATGTGATTCCCGTAATGACGACTGTACAGTCCAGCTACTCCCCTTTGGAGGTGAATCATATAAGCTGATTCTAATCTGTTGATGGCTGGTTGTCAATAGGTGTACATGTTTCTTTTTGGCACTGCACATGCTAGTGAAGATGAAAGAATAGGAGGGATTCGGGCATGGAAACTGTGCGGCAATCCCGCTTCGTGCAGATCGCGGTCAATGTGATACTTGTTCTCGTCATTCTGAGCCTGCTATGGTTTCTACGGCCGATCTGGACCAAGGCTTGGCATATTATCGAGGAAATTCTCGTTCCGTTTTTATTCGGCATTTTGATTGCGTATCTGCTTCACCCGATCGTCTGCATGCTTGAGCGGCGAAGGGTACCGCGTATGGTGGCCGTGCTGCTGATCTATCTGTCGTTTGTGCTTGTCGTCGTGATTGCATGCGTCAATGCGATCCCGGTGTTCACCAAACAGCTGATCGAGCTGTCAGACGATATTCCCCGGCTGACCAATTGGTACCACTCGTGGCTGCAGGAGTGGGAATATCACAAATATTTTTTGCCGCAAAGCATCTCCAATGGGGTGGACCGTGTAATCGTCCAATCGCAGGAGAAAATGGCGGCAGGGATCGGGCAAATCGTCAACAATGCGAAAAGCACGATCGGGAAGCTGCTTGCATATGCCGTGATTCCGTTTATCGCGTTTTATTTGCTCAAAGATATGAAGTCGATACATGAGGGCGGCATGCTGATCATCCCACGGCGCTTCCGCAAACACGCACAGGCATTGCTGCGCGATGTGAATGACTCGCTGGGCAAATATTTGCACGGGCAAATGGTCGTAGCTTTGATCGTCGGGGCGTGCGCCTATTTGGCTTATTGGCTAGTGGATATGCCGTATCCGTTTGTGCTTGCTTCATTCGTCTGCCTGACGAACATTATTCCGTACATCGGGCCGATCATTGGGGCGGCACCTGCGCTTGTCATCGCGTTTACCATCTCGACGAAAACGGTGCTGGTCGTCCTGGCCGTCAACTTGGTCATCCAGGTGCTGGAAGGCAACATCATTTCGCCCAACATCGTCGGACGTTCGCTTCATTTGCACCCGCTCCTGATTATCCTTGCCTTGCTCACTGGGGAGGCGATCGGCGGGGTTGTCGGGCTGATTGTCGCGTTGCCCGTGCTGGCCATCCTGAAGGTCGTTATCAGCAGAATCGCCCTGATCATGCGCGAAGATTGACATCGTTGCAGGAAAAATCTATAATATGAATGAAATACCATTCCATCAAAATGGAATAGTGATCGATGAAGGATCGAGTAGGCAGCAGACCTTTTCCAGAGAGAGCGCCCCCTGGCTGTAAGGGTGTTCAAAAGAAGAGTTGCCGAAGGCTAATCCGAAGACTGGGAAAAAACCAGCGGCCAGACGCCGTTATCGTCTCTGAAAGCGACAGTTTTGCTACGACGCGTATGTGCGCCACAGCGAATCTGTAAGCAGGGTGGTACCGCGAGAAAACAGTTCTCGTCCCTGAGGGGATGAGGGCTTTTTTTTATTCCTTCGAAAAGCGTTTCGGCGATGCGCTAACGGTTTACGCAGGAAGGTTTTCAAATTTTTCAGGGGGTTTGGTAATGATGAAGAAATTAACCGGTAATCAAATTCGTCAAATGTATCTTGATTTCTTCAAAAGCAAGGGGCACCATGTGGAGCCAAGCGCACCGCTTGTGCCGCATGACGATGCGTCTCTTTTGTGGATCAACTGCGGGATGGCGCCGCTGAAAAAATATTTCGACGGACGCGAGATTCCAGACAATCCGCGCATCACGAACTCGCAAAAATCGATCCGCACCAACGATATCGAAAATGTCGGCCGCACTGCACGCCACCATACGTTCTTTGAAATGTTGGGCAACTTCTCCATCGGCGATTATTTCAAAAAAGAATCGATTCACTGGGCATGGGAATTTTTGACCAGTCCGGAATGGATCGGTTTCGATCCTGAGCTGCTGTCCGTCACCATCCATCCGGAAGACGACGATGCGTATGCGGTCTGGCACGACGAGATCGGCATTCCGGCAGAGCGGATCATCCGTTTGGAAGGCAACTTCTGGGATATCGGCGAAGGCCCATCCGGTCCGAACACCGAGATTTTCTATGACCGCGGTGAGAGCTTCGGCAACGATCCGAACGATCCTGAACTGTACCCAGGCGGAGAAAACGAACGCTATCTGGAAATCTGGAACTTGGTGTTCTCCGAGTTCAACCATAATCCAGACCACACGTACACGCCATTGCCGAAAAAGAACATCGATACCGGCATGGGGCTGGAGCGGATGGCATCCGTTATCCAGGATAAAGACAACAACTTCGAAACGGATTTGCTGTTCCCGCTGATCGAGGCTACTAGCAAACTGTCCGGCGTCGCTTACAAAGCGAGCGCGGAAACCGATGTGGCGCTGAAAGTAGTCGCCGACCACGTGCGTACTGTCGTGTTCGCGACTGGCGACGGCGCGCTGCCATCCAATGAAGGCCGCGGTTATGTCATCCGCCGTTTGCTCCGCCGCGCTGTCCGTATGGGTAAGCTGCTCGGCATCGAGAAGCCGTTCCTGTGGCAATTGACTGGCGTTGTCTGCGGCATGATGGGCGACCATTATCCAGAGATCACCGACAAGCGTTCCTTCATTGAGAAAGTGATTCGCGCCGAAGAAGAGCGTTTCCATGAAACATTGAATGACGGCTTGAGCATCCTCTCCGACATGGTGAAGGCGACCAAAGCAGCTGGGGGCACGCAGCTCTCCGGTCCAGACACGTTCAAGCTGTATGACACATACGGCTTCCCGGTTGATTTGACCGAGGATTTCGCATTAGAGCAAGGGCTGTCTGTTGACCGCGAAGGCTTTGACCAAGCGATGAACGAACAGCGTGAACGCGCTCGCGCTGCCCGTCAAGATGTGGACAGCATGAAGACCCAAGGCGGACCGTTGGGCGAGCTGACGGTTACAAGCGAATTTGTTGGGTATACTGAATTGGAAAGCACTTCCACCGTTGTGGCGATCATTGCTGATAATCAGCTGGTCGATACAGCCGAGGAAGGGCAAACTGTGCAAGTGCTGCTCGACCGCACGCCATTCTATGCGGAGAGCGGCGGTCAGATCAATGACCAAGGTACGCTGACCTCCGATCTGGTCAAAGCACGCGTGCTGGATGTGCAAAAAGGGCCAATGGGCCAAAACGTGCATACCGTTGTGATCGAAGCAGGCTCCCTAACCAAAGGAGCAGAGGTACACAGCGCGGTTGACCGCGAAGCGCGCCTCGATATTGTGAAAAATCATACCGCTACTCACTTGCTGCACCAAGCACTGAAAGATGTGCTGGGCAAACACGTTAACCAGGCAGGTTCGCTGGTTGCTCCAGAACGCTTGCGCTTTGACTTCAGCCACATCAGCGCGATCACGCCTGAGGAACTGGAGCAAATCGAACAGATCGTCAACCAAAAGGTGTGGGCAAACCTGTCCGTGGACATTTCGCTCAAACCGATCGCAGAAGCGAAAGCAATGGGGGCAATGGCGCTGTTCGGTGAGAAATACGGCGACATCGTTCGCGTGGTAAGAGTGGAAGATTACAGCCTGGAATTGTGCGGCGGCTGCCATGTGAACAACACAGCGGAAATCGGGTTGTTCAAACTGGTGAGCGAGAGTGGCATTGGAGCAGGTACGCGACGTATCGAAGCGGTAACCGGACGCGGCGCATTCCAGTACCTGAACCAGCAGCTGGTTACACTGCGCGATGTGGCACATGCCGTAAAATCTCCAATTCTTGCGGAAACACCTGCACGTGTGGAGGCTGTACAACAGCAGCTCAAAGAAGTACAGCGTGAAAACGAATCGCTGCGTGCTAAGTTGGGTAACATCGAGGCTGTATCACTCGTCGAACAAGTTAAAGAAGTCGGCGGCGTGAAAGTATTGGCTGCACGTGTATCCGCAACGGATATGGACAACTTGCGCGGCATGATGGATGAACTGAAAAACCAATTGGGCTCTGCCGTTATCGTGCTCGGAGCAGCTGAAGGCGACAAGGTGAACCTGGTTGCGGGCGTCACCAAAGATTTGATCGACCAAGGCTTCCATGCTGGCAAAATCATCAAAGAGGTTGCAACCCGTTGCGGCGGTGGCGGCGGCGGACGTCCGGACATGGCGCAAGCCGGCGGAAAAGATCCATCCAAATTGAATGAAGCGCTGGCAGCTGCACTTGAAATGGTACAAACCCAAGCGGTTGCAAAATAAACAAGCAGGAGTTTTTGGTGTGCCAGACGAATAAACTGGGTATCAAACCCTTGACGAACCGAGGTGTTACAGATGAATTTCATGGATAATACGATGAAATACTCCGTTCCTAAAGACAATAGCGAGGCTGAGGTGAGGGAAACCTTAACCGAAGTGTACAAAGCGCTGCAGGAGAAAGGATACAATCCGATCACGCAGATCGTGGGCTACTTGCTCTCCGGGGACCCGGCGTTTATTCCACGGCACAACAACGCGCGTAGTTTGATCGGCAAGATCGAACGCGACAAATTGATTGAAGAATTGGTGCGGGGCTATTTAGCCAACCAGAAGAAAGAGTCGTAGCGGAGGATTATGCGAGTACTTGGTTTGGATTATGGCGACAAGACGATTGGCGTCGCGGTCAGCGATGAATTGGGCTGGACGGCCCAGGGTGTCGAAACGATCCGACGCCAATCGGGTGAAAAAGATTTGGCACGTCTGCGCGAGCTGATCGGACAGTATCAGGTAGGAAAGATCGTTGTCGGTCTTCCGAAAAACATGAACGGGACGATCGGCCCGCGGGGCGAGCTTTGCCAAAAATTTGCTGACAAATTGGCACGGGAATTCTCTCTTCAGGTTACACTATGGGATGAACGACTGACCACGATGGCAGCCGAAAAAATGTTGATCTCCGCTGATGTGAGCAGGGAAAAACGCAAAAAAGTAATTGATAAAATGGCGGCGACCCTCATTTTGCAGGGATACCTGGACGCCAATTCGAGGTGACGAGCATGAGTGAAGAGATGATGGAAGAGTTTGAAGTAGGCGACGTAATTGCGTTGACCGAGGAAGGTAACGACGAGTCCCGCGATTTTCGGATCATGTACATTTTTGATATCGAGGACCAATCCTATCTGGTGCTGGTCCCGGTAGATCAAGAAGAGGACGAAGAGTACGAGGTGCACTTCCTGCGTTACGACGGTACGGATATGCTCCAGCCGATCGAGGACGATGAAGAGTGGGAGCGAGTCGAAGCTACATTCGAGACGCTGATCGCGGATCTGGAAAAAGAAGACATCTAAAAGGAAAGCCGGTGGGCCAATATTGGCCGCCGGCTTTTTTACTTGCTGGAATAACGACTGGTGTGATACAGGACGTGGTTACACAGCGGTCTGTCTTTCGCAACTTTCGGATGATCGAAATGGTTGATGAAGCGCATGCCGATTTTTTCCATCACGTTTTTGGAAGGGACATTGATAGCGGCTGTAAAGCTATATACATCGTGAAAACCTAACTCGCTAAAGCCATAACGCAAACTGGCTGCGGCTCCCTCCGTTGCAAAGCCTTTGCCCCAAGCTTCTTTTTTCAACCGCCAGCCGATTTCGATGCACGGTGTGAAATCAGACTCGAAGGTGGCACGATGAAAGCCGATGAAGCCAATGAACTCGCTGTTTTCCTTTACTTCTACGGCGTACAACCCATAACCGCTTTCGTGAAACTCGGCGACAATCGCTTGGTGGAACGCATCCGTCTCTTCGGCGGATAACCGTTTTGGAAAATAGTTCATCACCTGCTCATCCGCATTCATCTGGCGAAAAGGCTCCAGGTCAGCATGGTCCCAGTCACGCAACCGCAAACGGGGAGTTTCGAAATAAATCATGTTACACCTCCATGGATGGCGAAGATTTTTAATTCCACCTATTTACAGAAAAAGCGTATGGAAACTTTATTATAGTAGCTGGACGAAAAAATAAGCGCAAGCACGAAAAAATGAGAGCAGCGAAATTCGGAGTGGATGCAGCACCTTGTCCCAGACGCCCGGCTGCTTTTTTTGTTGGCTGCAATCGCCAACTGGAAGATGACAAGTTTTCTGCCGCGAGATGGTGCAAGCGGGACAATCTTTCGGTATAATGTATGGCGACGAGGGACAGAGGAGGCTATGTGCTTGAACCAACCGAACAAAAAAATAGAGAGACCGGTTGTAATCAGATCTGCGAAAGCGGGGATGAGACGCCGGGGAAATCGGATCATCAAGCTGATTCTCGGAGTAATCATCTTAGGTATAGTGGCATTGGGAGCAGGGGGACTCTATGTTTATTCCGAACTCCAGCCCGTCGAAGGCACGGGTACCAAGCAGGTTGTGATTCCTCCGGGCTCATCGATCGCCCAGATCGGGACGATTCTAGAGCAGGCCGGACTCATCAAAAACGGTACGTTGTTTCGCTATTATGTGAAGCTGAAAGGAATCGGCAGCCATTTGCAAGCCGGTGAATACAAGCTGACGGCCGGGCTTCCGATCGAGCAGCTGATCGCGCCGATCCAAGAGGGTGATGTGGTGGACAATTCGGTCCGCTTCACGATTCCGGAAGGCTGGAATATCGAGCAAATCGCAGCGTCGCTGGAGGAAAAAGGTCTGGTGACAAAAGCCGATTTTTTAAAGGAAGCCAATGAAGGACAGTTTCCTGAATTTCCGTTTGTCGCTCAAATTCCACAAAACAAAGAGCGAAAAAATCGATTGGAAGGCTATTTGTTTCCGGAAACATATGATGTGAACAAAGGCGCGAATGCGCAAGAAATTCTCGCCAAGATGCTCGGACAATTCGATAAGGAATTTAAGCCAGAATGGAAAGAGACACTAAAGGCGCACAATTTGACAATGGATGACGCCGTCAATCTGGCCTCGATCATTGAGCGGGAAGTGGTCGTTGACAAGGAGCGTCCGATTGTCGCGGGTGTGTTTTTTAACCGGATGCGTGATGGCTGGATGCTGCAGTCCTGTGCGACCGTTCAGTTCGTGCTGGGCAAGCAGCGCGATCGGATCACGTTTGACGATCTCAAAATCAACAGTCCTTACAACACATACATCCACAAAGGCTTGCCGCCTGGACCGATCGCCAATCCGGGCAGAGCTTCGCTGGCCGCTGTCGTGGAGCCGGCAAAAACCGACTATTTCTTTTTCGTAACCAAAAAGGACGGGTCCTCCGAGCACTTTTTTTCCAAAACGCTCGCGGAGCATTTGGCCAAGGATGCAAAGAGCAGAGGAAACTGGTAAGCAAATGTGTGAAGGAGGTTTTTTTGTATGATTACGGCACCGCAAATTGAGGCGTATATCGCCTCGCTTATTCCGGCGCGTTCGCCGCTGTTGACCCGCATGGAGGAAGAAGCTCACGCCGAGCACATTCCGATCATCCAGCTGCCGTCTGCGCAGCTGATGCGTTTTTTTGTGATGCAGCATCAGCCCAAATCGATCTTGGAAATCGGCACGGCGATCGGGTATTCGACAATCTGGCTTGCGGAAGCAGCACCTGATGCACGAATCGTCACGATGGAGATCGATCAGGAGCGGATCAGCCGTGCACGACAAAATTTCGCTGAAGCGGGCGTGACCGAGCGCATTGAATTGTTGGATCAGGACGCGACGAAGGGCTTGCCAGAGAGCTATCGCTTCGATTGCCTGTTCATTGATGCGGCAAAAGGGCAATACCGTACTTTTCTGGATCTGTATGTGCCGCACTTGAATCCAGGCGGCTTGGTCATCAGCGATAATGTATTGTTCCGCGGTCAGGTAGCTGATCTCGAATCCGCAACGCCACGTCAGCGGCCAATGGTTGAGAAAATCGATGGTTTTAATCGTTATTTGGCAGCGCATCCACTGCTCGACACAACCTTCATCCCCATCGGCGATGGACTGGCTGTCAGCGTATTGCGTAAGTAAGGAAGGGGAATTCACGAGATGGCGCACCACCCAATTTTGATCGGGGTTGCGGGAGGAAGCGGTTCCGGCAAAACGACCGTTGCTTCCGCCTTATATAAACAGTTTCAACATGAAAGCATTACGATGATCGAGCAGGACTCCTATTATAAGGACCAGTCGCACATGCTCCCGGAGGAACGCGTTCATACGAACTATGATCATCCGCTTGCGTTCGACAATGATTTGCTGCTGCATCATTTGCAAGAGCTTTTGGCAGGCAGAAGCATCCGGAAGCCGGTTTATGACTTCAAGGTGAACAACCGTGCCAAAGAGACCGTCTTGGTTGAGACGAAAGATGTCATTATCTTGGAAGGGATGATGATTTTCGAGGACGAGCGCATCCGCGATTTGATGGACATCAAGGTTTTCGTCGATACGGATGCCGACGTACGGATCGTACGGCGGATACAGCGTGACATCGAAGAACGAGGCCGGACACTCCAATCGGTCATCGACAGGTACTTGAATGTGGTGCGGGTGATGCACCTGCAATTCATCGAGCCGACCAAACGCTATGCGGACATCATCGTACCTGAGGGTGGCTATAATCGAGTGGCGCTTGATTTGCTCGCGAACAAGATCGATAGCATTTTGGCGGAAAAAAGAGAATATCAGGAGCAATAAAATGCGTGTGTTCCCTCCATTTGGCAAATACTAATTGCCGATTGGGGGGATTTTTGTTGAATAAGACGAGACAAATCAAACAGCGCAGCACGCTTGCGCTTTTCCTTTTTACATTGTTATGGGTCGGGTTGGTGACACGGCTCGGTTGGATTCAGGTCGTGGCTACCCATCACTTTTCCGATCATGATGTCGATTTGGTCAAAAGCGCGGTGAAGCAGCGGGAGCAAACGATCAAGCTGTCCAGCGGGCGCGGCGAGATATTGGACAAGGACGGCATGTCGCTAACAGGAAAGGAGCAGCGGGTGCTGGCTGTGTTTCCGCTTGCCCGCAAAAACCTGCTGGATGAAAAAGCCTTCACAGAATTGGCACGGCTCATCGGTCAACCCGAGCAAGGCTTGCGCAAGCAGCTGCAAATGGCAAAGCAGCCCGAGATTGTGCGCGATGAGAAAGGAGAGTCTGTCCGGTTAACGACAGGACAGATGGCGCAAATCAATCAGCTCGAACTTCCGGGAATTGTCGCCATCACCGTTGCCGAGCGGTATCAAGAAAATGAAATCGCCAAGCAGGTGATCGGCTATATACACCAGAGCCCTGAGCTGGTAAAAGAGCGTTATTTGCAGGAATGGAAAGCTAATCAAATGACGCTCGCTACACAGGTTGGGGCATCGGGGCTAGAAAAAAGCTTCGACCGCTTTTTGCAGGGGGTGGAGCCTGATGAACTCTCCTACTACGTTGACGGGCAAGGTCATCTGTTGCGTGGATTGGACCTCCGCCACCATGCGGGGCACAACCAATTTTATCCGCTATCCGTGAAAACGACGCTCGATCGGGCAATCCAGGAGCAGCTCGAACAAGTTGCAGATGAGAGCGGGCTGAATGAAGGCGCGATCGTCGTGCTCGATGTGACCAATGCCGACATCGTCGCTATGGTTTCCCGTCCGCAGTTTGATCCCACCAAGCTGCAGGCTAGCGATGCGTCATGGCAAAATCATGCGACGAAGCAGCTGGCGCCGGGCTCTGTATTCAAGACTGTTGTGGCTGCAGCGGCATTGGGAGAGGGGATCGTTTCGCCCACTGACCGTTTTTTGTGTGAGGGGGAATACGGTAAATTCGGTTTTTCCTGCTGGAACAAAGCGGGGCATGGCAGCATTACTTTGGAGGAAGCGTTCGCTGAATCTTGCAATATCGCTTTCGCCAAAATCGCCAGTCAGGTTGGGGGAGACACGATCGCCGCTTATGCCGAGCGGTTTGGGTTAGGGGCTGAGGTGGGGCATGTAACAGCAGCGCTTTTCAAACAGGAGCAGTTCCGCCAGATTTCGGGTGAGGAAGCTGGGCGCGTATTTTCTCCTACTGTATCGCGCGAGGATGAAGGCGTGCTGATCCAGACCGCTATCGGGCAGCGGGATGTGCGGATGACACCGCTTCAGGCGGCCAATATGATGGTGACGATTGCAAACGGCGGGCACGTCTATCAGCCGCGGCTTGTCTCTCATATTTTGTATCGAAACGGAGGCAATTTTTTTACGTTCGAGTCCAAGCCTTCTCAAGCAAAAGGGATTGATCTCGTCACCGCGTACAAGCTCAGGCGGATGATGCGGCAGGTCGTGGAAAAGGGAACGGGCAAGCTTCTGCAGGAGGCGAAATGGAGTGTGGCCGGCAAAAGCGGGACCGCCGAGACAGAAAAAAACGGCGAGCCCCGCAACCATCAATGGTTTGTCGGATATGCTCCCGCCGATGAGCCGCGTTACGCCATCGCGGTGGTGGCTGAAAATCGGCAAAACGGCAGCTCTCATTTGGCCACGAAATTGTTCAAATCGGTTGTGGATCACCTTGCTTTTCACGATCATACAGTGTCACTTGGCGGAACGGCCGGAGCGAGCCTGCCAAAATGAATCCCTTGGCCTGAATTTGCTGCTGTTTTCCCAGCCCGACAATGAGCATAATGGGGGATTTTGAGCCGTATTTGGCTTCGAATGCCTTCGTGGCGATTGTATGCTTGTCTGCACGACTTGGCGACAGGTTTCGGACGGTATGGCTGTGCCAGTCGCCGATATATTGCCAGCGACGCGTGCTTCGCGCCTGCAATCGCGTTACAAGGTTATTTAAATAAGAATCGTCAAAGACGACGGTGAGCGGCTGATGAACAGCCTTTGGGCCTGGCTCGCTCGCATACGTGACCAGCCAGTCGCGGGCGTTCAATTGGTAGCCCATCATGATCCCGCCGGTTTCCACACCGGGATTGCGCGAGACCGCTTGCTGGATTTGCCGGTGCGCTCGCGGCGAAAGGTATAGCGTTGACATCGGGTAAACCCTCCTTCGGGCAGCTTCCCGTTATCATATGCGATGACAGCCAGGAAGGGTTCATTGCCGTTTACCCAAGGCGTAAACCCGCAGCGCCACTTCCAATGCAAGCCGTTTGTCAGGTGACATGAAATCGTCGCCGAGCAGCTCTTTCATTTTTTCCAGCCGATGATAGAGCGTCTGCCGGACGATGAACAGCTTCTGGGCAGTGTTTTGTTTGGAGCCGTCCTCGGCCAAGTACACTTCAAGCGTTTTTATCAGTTCTGTACCTTTCGCACGATCATAAGCGAGCAGTGGCGCGAGAGTGTCTTCTACAAATGAAACGGTAGCTGCCTCCTTTTCAATCAGCAGCAACAGGCGGTAGATGCCCGCTTCTTCATAAAACGGGCTGATGGGACGATCAAGCAAGCGCCTGATCCGGAGCATTTGCATAGCCTCACGAAAGCTATCGCTTGCTTGCAAAAACGACTGTTTCATCCGACCGATGCCTGCGTATGAATGGGCAAACCCGAATGAGGCATAGCGGGAAGGCCCCGTCAGCGTCTCGATCGCCTTTTTCAGTCGGGCCGACGCGTGTTCGGGGGCGCCGATGTCCAGGGCGAGCACGATGATCTGCTGCGCGTGCATGGTGATGAACGGTTGAAACAGCTGAGAGAGAAACGCGAAACGGACCTGCAGGGCCAAGTGGATCCGGAGCGACTCGTCATCGTCCGGCCGCTCCTGGTTATCAGGCAGCACTGCTTCCTCCAGTTCAAGGAGTACGATTCGATACGTGCGGGCATTGGGACGCTTCACAATGCGGCTGACGAACTGCTGGACTTCCTCTTCGTTCGAATAGCGACCGTGAATCAAATCATCCAGCCAGGCTGCTTCCGATTGCGACTTTTTCTCTTCGATATAATGCTTGCGTAAAAAATCATGGGCTAGCGAAGTGGCTGCCCGATCCAAGATCAGCGAGTCAAACGGATCTGCTGCCCGCCTCGAGATGATCAGACCGATCAGTCCGAAGGTTTGTTCCAGCGCCACGACCGGGTGAAGTAAAAAGGTTGATTCGTCTTGCTCCTTCCATTGGACCGGTTCATCTGCGACGTTCGCGACTGGCAGGGCAGCACGATGGTCGTGGATGGCCTTGAGCCACGAGGCCTCCTGCTGCGGCTGCGTGCGGGGGAAGAAGAAGGGCGAATCTTGCACAGGCAAAAAAACGACCTGTGCCCCCGTGTGGTTCTGCAGCTCCTTGATGATGCTGCTTGTCGCACGAGAGGTGAGAGACAATGCATGGAAGGTGCGCGAGATAAGATCGAGCTTCACCAATGACTGGTGCTGGCGGTTGATGATCAGCGAGTGCAAATCCTGCGTCACTTCAATGAAGTTGACCGGCTGGCGAAAGACGATCAGCGGAAAATGGTGCTCGTCCGCTAGTGCTTTCATTTCATCCGAAATGGTAAAAAAATAATGACCCAGCTCGATACAAAGGCAGGTTGCTTTTCTGTCGATCAGGTTTTGCAAAAATTCGGTGTGCGAAATTTGCCCCCACGGCAAGCCCACTCCTGTGGAGAGAATCAGCTCATCGCCTTGTATGATCGTCTCGTCAAAAAGCGGGATTTCTAAAATGTGTACCCATCGTACTCTGCGATGCAGCCCCGACTTGCCCGCAACAACCTCTGCATGCGCAAAGAGGGGGCGTTTCAGCACCACGTCCAAAGTAACGGTCATATCTGACATGATTGAGTTCCCCCTTCATCTACGGAAGCGTGGATCGTACCAATTTCGGTCGTCGGAAGACAAAAATGTTAAAAATAGTATAGAAAATTTTTAACATTGTGTCTAATGTGTGTGATGCATGACGACGGTATAGTGGAGAAAAGAAGCGCGAAAGCAGGTGAATGCGAGATGGCACACATCGATTCGCTTTGGGCAGCTACGGCAAACGATCACCGAATTAGGCCAGCTCTTGAAGGGGAGTTGACGACAGATGTTGCAATTATCGGCGGGGGGTACACTGGATTGTCCACAGCCTATCACCTGGCTCAAAAGCAGGTAGGCTGCGTCGTATTAGAGCAGCAACAGGCAGGCTGGGGAGCGAGCGGCCGCAACGCAGGGATGGTGCTGACCGGCTACAAGCCGAGCATCGACTCATTGGCCAGCAAGCACGGCAAGGAAACGGCGCGTGAACTCTTGCACATTTCGGTGGAGGGCATCAAGCTGGTGGAAACAATTGTGCGTGAGCATCGCATCAGCTGTTCCTTGGAAAACTGCGGAAATTTCGATGCCGCTTTTAAGCCAGCCCATTTGGAGGCGCTGAAGCGAAATCAGGAGTTTATGCAAACGAATTTTGGCTACGAAACGTATGTGATCGATAAGGAACGGATGAAGCGGGAGGAAGTCAATTCGGACTTGTATCACGGTGGCTTGGTGGACCCGCACAGCTATTCCTTCCATCCGCTAAATTACGCGCTCGGACTGGCAGATGCAGCGGAAGCGAATGGAGCCGTCATCTATGATCGGACAGAGGTGACTGGGATTGCGAAACAGGGAAGCGAGTTTCTGATTCGTACATCCAGCGGCCACGTGCGGGCACAACATGTCGTGATGGCGACGAACGGCTATACGACGTCACTGGCCAAGTCGTTAGCCAAGAAAATGGTGCCGATCGGCAGCTTCATCGTGGCGACCGAGCGATTGTCGCGCGAGGCGGTAGAACGGCTCATCCCGCATAACCGGATGATCTCAGATACGAAAAATTTCCTCTATTACTTCCGCAGAACGCCGGATGATCGGATATTGCTGGGCGGGCGCGTCGATTTCAACGGAAAAGAGGGCGATGCGCTGTTTGGGCAGGTGCAGCAAAGCTTGATCGAGGTGTTTCCGACGCTTGCACAGACTGGGATGGATTATCGCTGGGGTGGACTACTCGGCTTTACCCTCGATTTTATGCCGCATATCGGTCAAACGGAGGAAGGCATTCATTTTGCGCTTGGCTATTGCGGACACGGCGCATCGATATCAACATTGATGGGCAAGCTGCTTGCAGAAAATGTGTGCGACCCACTGCGGGAAAAAAACAGCCTGGAGCGGCTGCCAATCCGTACGGTTCCGTTTCACAGCCAGCGTGCGCTGTTGCTCGGAGTAGCGTCCTTTTACTATCATTTCGTAGATAAGTATTTCTAAAGCGAAAACCATGTTGGGTTTTCGCTTCATCGTACGGCGAAACCATTTTTGGTTTCGCCGTTTGTCGCAAGAAGGGGGTGAGGGGAGCGACAGCGAACTATAGATTGATAGCTGTATTTTCTGACATATTATCCCTCACTGGAGTGAAATGCTGATGCTTTACCCTTTTTCAATCGCTTTGTATGTAAGCTTCGTTGTCTTTTCATCGATTTGGTTGGAACGGGCCCTGCACCCTTTCTGGGTTATTGCTGCAGCCGTTTGCTTCATGTTCACCGTATTGAATGAAAACCGCTCCAAGCATATGCAGAGCTTGCAGATTCTTTTTCTCGTCGCGTTCCATTTCGCAGCGCAAATCAACTGGTGCCACCCGCTCTATCTGATCTTAACTGCACGGGAGTACCATCGGACGCAGAGCATCCACCGCTCCGTCGGGGTGGCTGTCTTTTATTTTGCTCTCTATTCAAGCATTCGACTCAGCTATTCTCCGACCAAAGCGTACGAATTGCTTGTGACGATCGCAGATTTGTTCAGCTCATTGTTTGTCGTCTTTCTTATTTTTCTCTTCTTGCAGGTGCAAAAAGAACGGAGGCAGCTGGAAGAGGAGGCACGCCGTCTAGTCAGCCGTGACGCACTCACAGGGTTGATGAATTTTACGGAGTTCCATAAGCAATTGCAGGCATTGACACATTCCTCGGAGCCGTTCATTTTGTTTTTGCTCGATTGTCACGATTTGAAAACGATCAATTTTGAGCAAGGCTATTCTGGGGGGAATCAACTGCTGATCAAGTTGGCAGAATCTTTAGAAAAGGCTTTTCCGGACGCGCGTCTGATCGCCCGCTGCGGCGGAGACGATTTCGCTCTGGTGGTGCCGGCTACGCAAAACGGCAAGACGGTACAGTACTGCAAAGATTTGCTCGATCACCGGGTGGGGCCTGAGTTGGGGGTAGAGCTGATCTATGGCGAGGCTGTTTTTCCGGAAGAAGGCGGGACGAGGGACGAAATAATTTCCGCAGCCGAGCGAAAGCTGTTTTTGGTCAAGCGCGAGCTATGGCTGAAGCGTGAGGAAAATATGCTGCGCGCCGAAAAGCTGCGGGTCGTCGGCGAATTGGCTGCAGGCATGGCACATGAAATACGCAACCCGATGACAACGGTGAAAGGGTTTTTGCAAATCTCGAAGGAAAACAGCTACAACATCGAGCCGTATTATGAGCTTTTGATGATGGAAGTATCGCGGGTCAGCGAGCTTACCTCGGAACTGTTGCAATTTTCCAAACCGCATGCGGGCGATGTGCGTGTGATTCATTTGCAGGAGAGCATTCAGAGGGCCGTGTCGCTCGCGGAAGCAGAAGCGAATTATTACAGCCATCTGATCTGTTATGAGCCGGAGAGCGAGGAGCTTTATGTGCGGATGGACCGGGACAAGCTGGTCCAGGTGCTGCTCAACCTGCTCAAAAATGCATTTGATGCCATGCCTGAACCAGGTACGGTGACGATTACGTCAAGCCGATCCGATGAGTGGTGCACGATCGAGGTGATGGATACTGGAACAGGCATGTCCGAGCAGGAGCTCCAGCAAATCTTCAATCCCTTTTTCACAACAAAAGAGACGGGGACAGGGCTCGGGCTTTCCATTTGCCATAAAATCATGAATGATCATGGCGGATCGATCGAGGTCCAGTCACGTGAGCAGCATGGGACGGTGTTCCGCATGACTCTGCCGTTAGCGACCGGTGCCCAAAAGGTTTTGTAAAGCGGTGTCCAAATCTGCGTATCGAAACGTAAATTGGTGTTCGAGAGCAGCTTGCGGCACGGCATGCTGGCCTTGCAAAATGATTTCCGCCATCTCGCCAAGCAAAAGCTCCAGGGCAAAGGCTGGCACGGGCAGCCAATGGGGGCGTTTTAGCACACCTGCTACACTTCGACCAAACTGGTTCATGGTAACCGGCTTCGGGGCGGTGGCGTTGACAGGGCCGCTGATCGCAGGGGTCTGCATACTGAAGTGAATCAAACGGGCAACGTCCTCGACGTGAATCCAAGACAGCCATTGCTTGCCCGTGCCGACCTTTCCGCCGATAAATAGCCGGTACGGTAAAACCATCCGGCCCAGAGCGCCGCCGTTTTGACCCAAAACGACCCCCAGTCGCAAGCGGACGACACGAGTGGATTCTTCGGCAGGGAGAACAGCATTTTCCCACTGGTTTGTCACATCGGCAAGAAAGCCTTTTCCGGGTGGAAAGTTTTCGGTAAATACTGTCGTTTCCGAATAGCCATAATAACCGACAGCCGACGCGTTGATTAATACGCTCGGCTTTTTGTTTGTTTGCGAAATCGCCTGGACGATCGCCTGGGTCAAATGTAACCGCGATGTCAAAATGCGCTCTTTCCGTGCTGGCGACCACCGTCCCGAATTGATCGATTCTCCCGCAAGATTGACGATCGCATAATCGTCACCGAGCGAATCAAGCAAGGCTGGCAAGCGATCGATCTGGTAAGGCCGAACAGTCCCCGCAGCTACGGGGCGGTCATGGCGCGAAGCGATATAGACGGCGTGTCCGCAATCTTGCAAGGTGCGGGCAAGATGCTGCCCGACGAAGCCGGAGCCTCCAAAGATCAGAACGTCCATTCCAATTCCTCCCAATATACACGGCTGCTCTTAGTGTAATATAGGAGTCGACATTATACAAATCGTCTGGAAAGTTATGTAGTCCGCCACCACATTCCCGCACATTCCGGCATGGTCACCCAGTTGTTTTGAACGACCTGCTGTGCCAGTTCGTTGCTGAAGAAGAACCGGGCGAGCTCCTCTGCTTGTGCGAGGGATTCGAAAGAGTAGTCCGCGCGCAGCCATTTGTGGCTAAAGCCATATTCACTTCCCAGCTTGGCGTAGTAGGCGGTCAAAAAGTCGGGGGGAGCAGGGTGCGTTGTGCCTGTGCCCATCGTTTCAAACAAAATGACGGTGCCACCGGGGCGCAGGACACGATTGATTTCGGCCATGACCTGGCGTAGATCGTCTTGCCAAGCTGGCAATTCGGAGGAGCAGAGATAGCAGATGCTCCAGCCAGAGACGACGAGATCGACAGACTGATCGGCCACTGGCAAGTTGCGATGGTCGGCAACGCTCGTCTGCCAATTGGTGAAGCCACTTCTCTGCAGTTTGTCCGCCGTGATGGCAAGCATGGCAGGGGAGGCGTCAAGCGAATGAATGGAGCGCGCTTTAGCGGCAAGCGGCACTGTCAGCCTTCCCGAGCCAGCTCCCAGGTCGAGCACGTCGAGACCAGAAACCGGCCGTATCCGTTCTATTTCCTCCAATAAAATAGGCTGCTTGGAGATCATCAAATCGTATGTTTCAGCTTGAGAGCGGTAAATCGCTTCATGATCAGGCATTGTGTTCCCTCCAGATATAATTGGTGTGTTTCCCTTTGATCATACAGGTTGACGTAACGTGAAGGTAAAGTATAAACACGTCAGCGCATCGGTACCGCGTACACCACATGTAAGAGCTCATTGATTTGCTGATGCTTATACAAATAGCCGTGCTGTTCCAGCAACGGAAGAAATACCGACAGATTGGTGAAGTGGAATTCAGACAAGAGGGCATGCTGCTCCAGCTTGCCATCACGTAGCATACCTTCAAAATAAGCCTCGCGTTTCTCATGATCGGCAAACATCAAGTCAGCAATGCAAATTCGCCCGTGTGGCACAAGCACGCGCTTCATTTCTGCTACTGCCACCGTTTTTTGCTCGTCGGTCAGGTGATGCAGGGCAAAGCTAGTGACCAAAAAATCAAACTGATGATCGAGAAAGGGAATGGACAGCAGGTTGCCAAGCTTCGCTGTGAGCGAAGGAAATTTGCGCTGGCAATGCCGGAGCATTTCACGCGATTGATCGACCGCTGCCATGCGGATGCCTTGATGCAAGAAGAGGCCCGCTAAATTGCCGGTGCCAGTACCGAGATCAAGTCCATATTCGCCAGGGCGCGGGCCAATCAAGCGAACGAGCAGCTCAAGCGTTTCCTTATAATCTCGGTAGATGGAAAACTCCTCTGCTTTCGGCCGCACCCGATCGTCATGTGATTCGGCCCGATGGTCATAATTCCAGCGATCGTACCAGGCGCTCCGGGCCTCACGCAAACGTTTGGAACCATCGGCTAACTGGAAAATGTCGGCCATGTCAATCGATTGGTTCGATTTGAGCAGGTCGATCATTTGATCGGTAGTAAACAAAATCTGCTTCATCTCCACCCATTGCGCATACATGACGGAGCGCTGAAGCTCCAGATAATCGAGCAAGAGGTCTTTGTTTCCCGAATCGACATGGTTCAGCGCTTTGGCGATATCGTCTAGCGTCATGCCCACTTCGCGCAGGGCGATAATCGTTTGCAGGCGCCACACGTCTTGCTCAGAAAAGTGTCGATACTGGTTTTCGGCATGTCGGGGGGCGATCAGGCCTTTCTCTTCATAGAAGCGAATGGCCCGAGTCGAGATGTTCAGCTTTTGCGCGATTTCGTTGATTTTCACGGGGCTTGCACATCCTTTCACTCTTTAAAACTAAACCTTTACGTTACGGTAATGTAAAGAAAAAACTTAATAGAAAGCTACTTGACAAAAGTAAGTAAGTGAAGTTATGATACTAACTGAAAGTAAGTTACTGACATGATTTACTTTTCGCTTTCAACAATAATCATTGCGAAAACCCGCAAACTAATGAGGAAGGAGGCAATCACATGATTCGTATTTATCCTGCTGAATCTCGATATGCAGCTGATCACGGCTGGTTGAAAAGCAAATTCAGCTTTTCCTTTGCAGAGTACTATGATCCGAGCAACCAGCTTTTTGGACCGCTGCGTGTATTCAATGACGATATCGTCCAGCCGGGTTACGGCTTTGGCGCCCATCCGCACAGAGAGATGGAAATCGTCAGCGTCGTGCTGAAAGGCGAATTGGGCCACGAGGATAGCACCGGTAAGAAAGAGGTGGTTCGCCCGGGGGAAATTCAGCGCATGAGCGCGGGGACAGGGATTGTCCACTCCGAGATGAATCCATCGCAAACCGAGGAAGTCAACTTTTTGCAATTGTGGTTCCTGCCTGCTGAGACGGGGCTTACCCCTTCCTACGAGCAAAAGGCCTATGACATGAGCAAACGGAAAAATAACCTGCTTCCTGTCGTATCCAGTAAGGCTTTGGAAGAGCATGTGGTCCATATCCACCAAGATTTGACCATGTATCTTTCTGACCTGGAGGCAAATCATACACTTACGTTTGAGCAAGCGCAAGACCGGTATACGTATGTTTTCGTCATGGAAGGAACCCTCCGTTTAAACGGCGAGGCTGTGCTGAACCGACGCGATGCTGCGCGGATCACAGACATTACAAAGCTTCAAATCGAAACAGCAGAAGGCGCATCATTCATGCTGATTGACCTGCCTTCCGCCTAACAACCAACTATTGAAAGGAAGATTTTAACCATGGCAAAAGTTCTCTACATTACCGCTAATCCAAAACCAACTGAACTTTCCTATAGCTTGTCTGTCGGAGAAGAGTTTTTGAACGCATACCGCGCGGCAAACCCGCAAGATGAGATCGTGCATCTGGACCTGTACAACATGGAAGTGCCTTTCATCGACCAAGACGTATTCAGCGGCTGGGGCAAACTGCAAGCAGGCCAAGCGTTCGATTCCTTGACAGCAGTGGAACAAGCAAAAGTTGGAACGCTGGGTCAACTGAGCGATCAATTCGTTTCCGCTGACAAATACGTATTCGTAACACCTTTCTGGAACTTCAGCTTCCCGCCAAAAATGAAAGCATACATCGATTCGTTCTGCGTAGCAGGTAAAACATTCCGCTACACAGCAGAAGGTCCTGTTGGCTTGATGACTGGCAAACCAGCTGTACACATCCAAGCGCGCGGCGGCTTCTACTCCGAAGGCCCTGCAAAAGCTGTTGAGTTTGGCGATAGCTACCTGCGCACCGTTCTCGGCTTCGTCGGCATCACAGATGTTGAATCCGTGATCGTGGAAGGCCAAAACGCTGCTCCTGACCAAGCGGAAGCGATCAAAGCAAAAGCAATCGAAAACGCGAAGCAAGTAGCGAAAGCATTCGCAGCGAAACAAGTAACTGTATAAGGAACTGACACACGATCCTCCACCGATCCGCCCAAGGTGGGGGATTTTTTTATTTTTCCCCAGTGTTTACAACTGGCGGATTCATGAAAGCGCTTGTTATAATAATTGTATTATTCTGAAAAGTGGTGCTGCGATGAGCATTCCGCCGTATAAGGAAAATTTCTGCCCCTCTCCTTATGGAAAGACGCTGGAAGAGTATATCCGAAACACGGTCATCGTTGACAACGGGTTGGAAGCAAAACGAAAGCTGCTCCATTTCGTCTGGAAGCTGGAGCGTAAGCGGGTTTTGCTGTGCGATACTTCACAGCGAGCGGTGACGCTTCTGCTGGAATCGCCGGCGCTGCTCGCCAAAACACAAATCGTCTCACTCATCTCGTGGCGTAATTGTGTTTTGACCATCCGACCCAATCTGTGCAAGTTTGATGCTGAGGAGCGTGACGTAGAACGGGCGTTGCGAGCATGCGAGACCGACGCGTCGATTTTATTCGTTTATCTTCATGAAAAAAAGCTGTACCCGTTTCATAGTCCTGCTGATGCGATGCAGTGGGAGGAAGACAATTTGCATTATTTTCAAACCGTACGTAAAACATGGCGCGCGGAGTTCGAACAGATGCGCAAGGAACGGATTGACGCCCTCCTCGACGACTACAATCAGAATAAAGACAGCCTATGTCTCGAAGCGTTGAAAACCCTAGCCTGTGAATGAGCTAGGGTTTTGTTTTTTCCTATTATGGTCTGCCTTCATACCAGCTGATCTGCTGCACATGCTTGATCAAAAGCCGTTGGCTTCGTCCATCCGCATCGGCCATCCAGACGTCGCTCGTTTTCGGAGTGGAATGGGACAGCCACGAATCATAGTCACGTAAGCTCGTGCGAATCCAGGTCAGCTTGCCGGTTTTTTTCAAGTAATGCGGCTGATAGTCGCCGTAACCTGCGGGTGGAGTGGTCAAAGCTTTTTGCTGGTTCGTCTTGACGTTGACTTGATAGAGTGCGGGATGTGGCCGTTTGGCGGGATCATTGGAAAACTCGCCTTCCTTCGCGCGAGAGGTCGCAAGAATATCGTCGCTGTACCAGTCGAAATCAAGCTCGATGAACGAGGGGGGCGTCAGGTCAGTCGTCTTTTTTTGCGGCAGCTGAGTGATGGTCAGCTTTTTATTGGAAAATCCCGCAACGAGTCGGTCGCCTCCTCGGATGTAACCGAGATCGCTACGATTCGGCGCCCATTGGAACCACTGAGGATCCGCGAGCATTTCAGCGACGGTGGAAAACGACTTCCCGTCTGCAGACAGCACACAGAGCAAATTGCTGTCCATGGACCAAGATGCAGTCGGAGATACGATGAACGCGATCCACTGGCCATCGCGGGACCATTTGAAAGGCGAGGTGTGGATCGACAGCAGGTTGATGGAGCCCAACGTCAACGGCTGGGGGATCGTATAAAAAAGCTTTGCGTTTTTAAACAAATCCGATTGCTTCTGATTGAAGGCGATCGTATACAGCTTGGGGCTCGTCCAGCCGTCTGGGAGTAGATCGGCATTTGCGGAAGCAAGAAAGCCCGTTCCGTCCGGCAGCCAGGAATACGTGCTTACCCCGAGCGCCACGTTTTCAAACGGCTTCGGACGTCCTTGACGCAAATCGACTGTGTTCAAGACGGGAGCATCGAGGAGCGCGAGCACGTTTTTATCCGGCGCCCATCGCGCCATCGTGCCATGTTGCTGATAGACGCGGGATGCCCGGCGCTCTTGTGTGTCATAGACCCAAATGCCGTCCGGCTGTTCGTACGAAATCCAGCGCCCGTCGAACGACCATTGGGGAAATTGGGCGCCTTTTGTGGTGGTCAGCTGGACTTCCTTTCCGTTTTCGCTGAGCCACAAGGTGTCATCGCGGATAAAAGCAGCCTTTGCCGGAGTCGCGGGGGGCGCGGCTTGTACGCCGGAGGCAAGCGGCAAAAAGAGCAGCGTGATCAAGGCTGCCATGAGCAGCAAACGTTTCTGCATATTGTGCACCTCACTTTAGGTCTACTATGCCCAGACGCGAAGCAAACTTACTGCAAAAAATATTTGTTTGAAAATTTATAAATATATGAATTTGTAAGAAGGAATTCTCATTCGATTGTAGAAACATCACTATGTAACCGATTACACAAAGAAGATGAGGGGGAAAACGGCATATGAGAGCAAGGTTTTTGAAAGCGGCACTACTTTTCCTTGCGGCGATGTTGATTCTTGCCGGATGTGCGTCCGGCGCAAAGCAACAGTCTTCTACAGACAATTCGGGCGGTGCAAGCGGCAAAGCGGCTTTGAAAGTGGCCTATTACGTTAATGGTACTTTGGGTGACAAAGGATTTTTCGATTCCGCGCAAGCCGGTCTGGAGAAAGCGAAAAAAGACTTGGGCATCGACCTGAAAACGGTTGAAGGCGGTACCAATCAGGCAGACTGGGCAGCCGGTCTGGAATCGCTCGTCTCCGGCGGCAAGTATGAAGTAATCGTAGTCGGTACGAGCCAAATGAAAGAGATCGCGATTGATATCGCGAAGCGCTACCCCAACCAGAAATTCATTTACTTTGACGAAATGATCAAAGATGTGCCGAATTTGTACTCGATGCTTTACTCGCAAAGCGAAGGTTCGTTTTTGGCAGGCGCGTTCGCCGCATTGGTAACGACCAGCACAGAGCTGCCAGGTGCGAATCCGGACAAAGTGATCGGTTTCGTCGGCGGAATGGATATCCCGATCATCAACGACTTCAAAGCAGGCTATGAGCAAGGTGCGCAGTACGTGGACAAAGACGTGAAGGTTATTGCTTCTTATGTCGGCGATTTCTCCAACGCGCCGAAAGCCAAAGAGCTGGGTCTTGCACAATACAACACGCAAAACGTGGACATCTCTTACAACGTAGCGGGCGGCGCAGGCTTGGGATTGCTCGAGGCGGGTAAAGAAGTGGGCAAATATTCGATCGGTGTCGATGGAAACCAGAATCCGCTCTACCCTGGCAGCGTGCTGACCAGTATGATGAAAAACATCGACCAGTCGATTTATCGCGCGCTTGAATTGCACATCCAAGGCAAGCTCGCTTACGGTACCAATGAAGTGCTAGGAATCAAGGAAGGTGGCGTCGGCCTTGCTGAGGATGACCTCTACAAACAGCATGTGCCGAAATCCATTCAGGACAAAATGGCGGAAATCTCCAAAAAGTTGAGCGGCGGCGAAATTCAGGTGAAATCGATCATGCAATAATCTAGAACGGATAACGAGGGAAGTGCAAGCTTCCCTCGCCATTACGCTAAAGAGGTGCGAAAGATGGCAGACCTGCTGGAAATGAAAAACATCCACAAAACGTATCCGAATGGCACTAAGGCCAACCAGGGCGTCAACCTCAAGATCCGTGAAGGGGAGATTCATGCGCTGGTCGGCGAAAACGGCGCAGGCAAATCCACGCTGATGAAAATCTTGTTTGGCCTCGAACAGCCAACAGATGGCGAATTGCGCTACAAAGGACAACCAGTCACATTTCACAACCCCAAGGACGCCATCGCACATGGGATCGGAATGGTTCATCAGCATTTTATGCTTGTCCCTTCCTTTACCGTAGCGGAAAACATCGTACTTGGGATCGAGAAGCGGCGGGGACCGCTTTCTCTGTTCACCGATCGTAAGGCAGCCGTAAAGTCGGTTCAGCAGCTGTCCGAAAGCTACGGCTTGCGCGTACAGGCGGAGGCGAAGGTGGAGACGATCTCGGTAGGACAGAAACAGCGGGTGGAAATCTTGAAGGCGCTGTATCGCGGCGCCCGGCTGTTGATCCTCGATGAGCCGACAGCGGTGTTGACCCCGCAGGAGACGGATGAGCTGTTTGTTGCCCTGCGCCAGTTAGTGACCCAAGGTTACACGATTATTTTCATCACACACAAGCTGCGCGAGGTCATGGAAATTTCCGATCGGGTCACCGTTCTACGGGCGGGCAAGACGATCGGGACGCTTGCGACAAAGGAAACCAACAAGGAAGAGATTTCACGATTGATGGTGGGGCGGGACGTGCTGCTTCGCGTAGAGAAAAAAGCAGCGAATCCCCAAGATGTCGTTCTCGCGGTAGAAAATCTGTCGGTTGCAGACAACCGCGGATCAATCGCAGTCAAACAACTTTCCTTTTCTGTGCGGAGCGGCGAAATTTTTGGCATTGCCGGAGTCGAGGGCAACGGACAGACAGAATTGGTGGAGGCGATCACCGGATTGCGTGCGCGTGTCGGCGGATCTGTACGCTTCCTGCAGCAAGAACTGACCGGGTTGGATGTGTTAGGCATCCGAAATCTGGGCATCGGGCATATTCCGGAGGATCGGCAGTCACGCGGCGCGTGCCTCACCGCCAGCATTCAGGAGAATCTGATACTTGATTTATATCGCCAAAAAGCGTTCAACCGTGGTGGGCTGTTGCATCAGGCCAACTTGAAGCAAAAAGTCGATGAGCTGATCGCGCATTATGACATCAGGACCAAGAGCGGGGATTTTTTGGCCGGCTCGCTATCCGGAGGGAATTTGCAAAAGGTAGTCATCGCACGGGAGCTATCCAAAGACCCGAAATTGCTGGTAGCTTCACAGCCGACTCGCGGCGTCGACATAGGTGCAATCGAATTCATCCATCGCGAGATCATCCGCAAGCGCGATGAAGGGTCCGCCGTGCTGCTCATTTCGGCAGAGCTTTCCGAGGTGATGAGCCTGTCGGACCGGATCGGCGTGATGTACAACGGAGAGCTGGTAGCCATTCTAGAAAACAATCACGCATTGACCGAAGAGGAGATTGGCTTCTATATGCTCGGTGTGAAAAAGCATGAAAAGAAGGCGATGGGATCATGAAAAATCGGAGTGAATTGACCTTAGAGCTCACAGGTATTGTTGGCGCCGCCATCGCTGCGGTAGCGATCGGCTTTCTGGTGATTTTGTGCATTAGCACGGAGCCGCTCACAGCAATCCAGTCCTTTCTGTTTGACCCTTTTGCAAATCCTTTCAATTTTGGCACGGTCTTAAACAAGATGACACCGCTTCTTTTCACCGGGTTGGCGCTCGCTGTCGTGTTCCAGGCAGGGGTTTTCAGCATGGGGGCGGAAGGGCAACTGTATGTAGGGGCTTTTACGGGCTCGCTGGTTGCCGTTTACGTACACGGCTTGTCGGCATGGGTGCATATCCCGTTGATTCTGTTGTGTGCCGTGCTGGGTGGTGCATTGTATGGGTTGATTCCCGGTGTATTGAAGGCGTATTTTCGCGCGGACGAGATCGTCAGCACGCTGATGCTCAACTTCATCGCGACGCTCGGCGTTTCGTATTTTTTGAACAATGTGTTTAAGGACCCGACGAGCGGCGGCTATGCCCGGATGAATTTCATCGACAAGGAGTCGCTTCTGGGCAAATTCATCGACGGATTTCCTGCACACAGCGGGCTGTTCATCGCGTTGGGTACGGTAGCGATCGTCTACCTGCTGCTGTATAAGACGAGATGGGGCTATGAGATTCGGCTCGTCGGCAAAAATGCACTGTTCGCCGAGTATGGCGGCATTCGCATCAAGCGGGTTGTTGTCCTTTCGGTTGTGCTCTCCGGGGCGTTGGCTGGTCTGGGTGGCATCGTTGAGGTGCTCGGCATACATGGTACGCTGAAAGACAATTTCTCCGTAGGACTTGGCTTTGACGGCATCATTATCGCGTTGTTGGCCCGCAATCATCCGTTGGGCGTGGTTGTCGCCAGCTTTTTCTACGCTTATTTGCAGGTGGGCGGTCAGCTGATGCAAGCCAATACCGATGTGCCGCGAGAGCTTGCGATCATTATTCAAGTTCTCTTGGTACTGTTTGTTTCGGCGCAAGCGGTGTTCGCTTATTTGCGTCAGCGTAAAACGGTTAGGGTGACTGGGGGTGTTGACGTTGCTCAGTAACCTGTGGGAACAAGTGATCAATTTGAGCCTGTTTGCGGTGTTGCTGCGGGTGACGGTCCCGATTCTGTTATCCGCTTTGGGCGGTCTCATTTCTGATCTGGCCGGCGTAATTAACATCGGGCTGGAGGGGCTGATGCTCATCTCCGCATTCGCTTCCATCGCTGTCGGCTCGCTGACTGGCAGCTGGGTACTCGGGGTAGTCGCAGGCATCGCCGCATCGGTGTTAATCAGTTTGGCGATGGGCTTTTTCACACTGCGGCTCAAGGTGAACATCATCATCGCTGGTTTTGCAGTCAACATTTTCGGCTCAGGCGTAACGGTCTTTTTACTCAATGTGCTGTTTGGAGCGACGGGCAACTACAACCCGAGCGACCTGGACAAAATCCCGACAGTCATCATCCCGGGGATCGAGTCGATTCCGGTCGTGGGCAAGCTTTTGAGCGGGCACAACCTGATGGTGTGGGTCGCACTGCTCGCCGTCCTGTTTTGTTATTACATGCTGTATCGCACGCCGTATGGTGGACATCTTCGCTCGATCGGCGAAGCGCCTGATGCTGCACGATCCTTGGGTATTCCGGTGGAGCGGGTGCAATATTCGGCGCTCATGTGGAGCGGGGTTTTCACAGGTTTGGCAGGCTCGTACTTATCGATGGGCATGACTAGCATGTTCGTGAAAGATATGACGGCGGGCACGGGCTTTTTGGCGCTCGCAGTCGTGGTATTCGGCAACCGCAATCCGCTCGGGGTCTTTTTCGGCGCGCTGATCTTTGGACTCGCGACAGCGGTGACGACGATGATCGAAACGACTGCAGGCAGCGGTGTGCCGAGCCAATTTGTGAAAATGATTCCGTATATCGTGACGATTGTCGCTCTCGTCATTTTGGCGCTGCGCAAGCATCGGAAGCAGCTTGCCATGTCCGGAGCGGGAGCTTGAACCCCATAACCACTAGAGGAGGCCTATGAAATGAGCGTGAACCAAACAAAACGGAAAGTGATCCTGGACTGCGATCCGGGCCATGATGATGCAATCGCGATTTTACTTGCGGCCAAGGCTCCGAAGGTGGAGCTAGTGGCAATCACGACCGTCGCCGGCAATGCGGAGGTAGAAAAAACAACGGTCAACGCACTGAAAGTATGTGAGATTGCGGGACTTAGCGACGTTCCGGTTGCCCGCGGCGCCGGACAGCCGATCTTGCGTGAACGCCGGACCGCCCCGGACATTCATGGCGACTCAGGGATGGATGGCCCGCTGTTGCCACAGCCGACGAAAAGCCCTGTAGAAGAGCATGCAGTAGACTTGATCATCCGGCACTTGCTTGCATCGGATGGGGATATTACACTTGTTCCGGTGGGACCTTTAACCAATATTGCCCTTGCTATGCGTCGTGAACCAGCGATCATTCCTAAAATTCAGGAGATCGTACTGATGGGTGGCGCCATGTTCGGGAATACCACGCCTGCTGCGGAATTCAATATTTTCGTCGATGCGGAAGCGGCAAAAATCGTATTTGAAAGCGGCGTCCCGCTGGTGATGGTCGGGCTTGACCTGACACACCAGGCGATGGCGACCCCTGAAATTGTGGAACGCATTGCTGCCATCGATAACAATGTGAGCACATTCGTTGTCGAGCTGCTGAACTTTTTTAGCGATACGTATTTTCATGTATTCGGCTTTGGTGGCGCCCCGATCCATGATGCCTGCGCGATTGCCTATGTGAATGATCCGAGCGTGTTTACGACGATCAAGCGGCGGGTGGATATTGAGACAAAAGGCGAGTTCACGTATGGGATGACGGTTGTCGACTTGTACGGGGTTACGGGCAGAGAACCCAATGTTGAAGTAGCGGACAAGCTGGACCAAGAAAAATTTTGGACGATGCTTTGCGACGCACTGAAACAGTATTCATAGGAGGGACATATGAGCGAACGGAAGAGAGTCATATTGGATGTGGACACGGGGATTGACGATGCGCTGGCGATTCTCTATCTGTTGAAATCAAAAGAAGCGCACGTGGAAGGAATCATCGCGGGCTTTGGCAATGTGGACGCTGAGCTGGCCGCCGAAAACACGTTGAAAATCGTCGAGCTCGCGGATTGCGGCTATGACGTGCCTGTACTGGTTGGGGCAAAAGGACCGCTTGTGCGCGCCTGGAAGGGGCCAGTAACACATATTCACGGAGCAAACGGCATCGGTAACGTGGAGCTGCCTAAGCCGAAGCAAGCGGTAAGCGAGGAGCATCCATCGGTATTCCTTTCCCGTTTGGCGAACACATATCCTGGTGAAATTACACTTGTTACGGTAGGACGCATGACCAATCTGGCAAACGCCCTGGCACATGACCCGTCGCTGAAAGAAAAGCTGAAGGAAGTCGTCGTCATGGGCGGTGCGATCCGGGTGCCGGGCAACGTAACGCCCGTCGTGGAGGCGAATATGGGGGGCGATCCGGAAGCGGCTTATTTCGTGGTCGAGTCCGGCATGCCGCTGACGCTGGTAAGCCTGGACGTCACGATGAAAACGCGGTTGACCTTGGCCCATCTAGATGTCTTGGAGCGGATTGCCGAACCGGACCGCAGCCAGATTGCCCGCACGGTACGCGAGCTGCTCACGTTCCGTCTCGAAGCGTATGCCAAAAGCAACGGTATCACCGATGGCAGCCCGCTGCATGATCCGCTCGCAGTTGCTGTAGCGCTCGACCCGACACTGGTAGAGACTGAACAGCTGCATGTCGCGATCGAATGCAAAGGAAGCGTATCGGCTGGTGCGACCATCGCCGATATGCGGGCGGTACCGCGGGTAGGAAAGGTGCTGACGACGTGCCACAGCGTCGATGCGGAGCGGTTTATCAAACGGTTTGTCGCTGTGCTGGCAGGACGGGATGAGGAGGAAGTCACATGGAATATATAATTTTGGATGTGGACACCGGGATCGATGATGCGCTGGCCATTGCTTATGCGGTTCGTTCGCCGCTGGCTGAGGTACTTGGGCTAACGACCTGCTTCGGCAATACGTCTGTCGAAGAAGCGACACGCAATTCGCTGCAGGTGCTAGAGCTGCTCGGCGCGGATCACATTCCGGTCGCGATGGGAGCACCGAATCCGCTGCTGCGAGCACCGCTCAAGCAGAAAGCGACCGCGATTCATGGCGAAAATGCAATCGGCGACGTGGAGCTGCCGCTGCCAAAATCCGAGGCACTGGCGATCGACGCTGCCACGTTTATCGTTAACACGGTGCGTGAGCGTCCAGGCCAAGTGACATTGGTGACGGTCGGGAGCCAAACCAATCTGGCGCTCGCTATCATGAAAGACCCGGAAATCGTCAAGCTGGTGAAACGCGTGGTCATCATGGGCGGCGCCGTCACAGTTCCCGGGAACGTCACGCCTGTAGCGGAAGCCAATATTTATTCCGATCCAGAAGCGGCCGCTTACGTATTCCAATCGGGTATCCCGATCACACTGGTGGGCCTGGATGTCACAATGCAAACACTGCTGACACGCGAGCATCTCGCAGACTGGCGGGCAAAAGGAACAGACCTCGGCCGTACGCTGGCAGACATGTGCGATTTTTATATGGACGCCTACTACCAATTCAATCCGACGCTCGGCGGCTGTGCCCTGCACGATCCGCTCGCAGTAGGTGTGGTCTTGGACCCGACATTTGTCCAAACGCGCTCGCTGCATGTGCAGGTCGACACCGAGGGCTCCTTGTCCATCGGCCGCACAATCGGCGACCTACGCGCCAATTCAGCACAAGCCCCAAACATGGACGTCTGCCTGGAAGTCGACGTCGAACGATTTGTCACTCATTTTTTGGAATGGGTTGTGTAACGAAATAGGGAAGAAGGACAGAGCTAGTTTTTTTACAGGCTCTGTCTTTCTTATTTTTTGTACCCCTAATTTGAAATCTTTTTTTGTCATCAGCAGCTAGGGATTTTCGCAAGAAAGTGGAACGGAAGCTTTGACGATGCCTGCCAGGTGAAAGCAAAAAAACGCAAACGCCTTTAGCGCCACATCTACTACCTGAGATACTTCCGCCGCGCAGCGTGTGGCTTTGGGGCGCGGTTTGCGTTTTTTTGCTTTCGCCGTTCACCCCGACCCACAGTGGGCATTGTCACCGCTTCCGTGGAATTTTCTTGCGAAAATCCCCTCCCTTCCCCAAACAAAAAAATATTTCAAACTACCACTTTCTTTTCTCCCCCTGATCTAATAAAATAGTGTAGGATTAAAAATATACTCGGTACATTAATTACATCGTTTCAATAAGAGAACCGCTCCACAAACAAGAAACATTTGGATGAAAGGGATGCTACCATGACTGCTCAAACACATCATTACGATATCGTCATCGTCGGAGGAGGACTTGCAGGTTTGTCTGCAGCCGCCTATTTAGCGAATAAAGGAAAAAAGGTCGCTGTTTTGGAACGTGGCGCACTTGGCGGGCGAGCAGTGACATTACCCATAAAAGGTTTTCACTTCAATTTTGGAGCCCATGCGATCTATGGTCGCGATACATCCGTATTGCGCACCTTTGAAAAAGAACTGGGCATCCACATCAATTGGCGCGACTTTACGCCGAGCAAAGCAAAATATGACATCGGCGATGAAGTGACCGACGTGCCTGCAAACATTCAAGGTCTTTTCCGCACAAAAGTGCTAACAGGTTTAGATAAAGTAAGCTTCACCTTCAACATCTTGAAAACAATGCTCAAACTGGAGTCCGGCCACCCGCACCTCTCGATTCAAAAATGGCTGGAGAAAAAGGAAGTCAATGATGAAGTCCGCGAGATGATGCTGACGCTGGCGTCCTCCAACTTCTTTACGAAAGAGCCGGAAAAAATCCCTTCGGATGTGTTCTTCCGTTACTACTCCCGCTTGTTTTTGACCAACAAGCCGGTTGCATACATCGGTGGGGGCTGGCAATCGCTAATCCAGGAATTCGTGCGCGTGATCGAAGCGAACAACGGTACGATCTACACAAAAACCAAAATCGACCGTGTCTCGTTTGAAGATAACCGTATCACCGCTGTACATGCAGGTGAGGAAACGACGTTTACCGGCGATCAGTTCATCATGTGCATTCCGCCGAAGGAGCTGGACAAAATCATGGCCGGTTCCCGTCTGGAAGGTCTTGCGAAGCACTATGCCCAATACGACCCAACCTATGTAATGGTGTATGATATCGGCTTGAAAAAACGGATCGAAAGCCCTTATACCTACATTTACGACAAGCAAAACAACATGTTCATCACGGACATCTCGTACTACGACACAAGCTGTACGCCAGAGGGCGGCCAACTGCTGCAGGCAACCGCGTACCTGCGCCAAGAGGACATGGGCAAAAAAGAAGTGCTGGAAGCGTACAAAGAAAAAATCGAACATATGTATGACAAACACTTCCCAGGCTGGAGAGAAGAACTGGTCGTGCCGCGCGTATCGCAGCGCGCAGTGGTACAAGAAATCAAATGGACGATGAATCAGCAAGCGATGCCGGTCTTCTTCCCGGATTACCGCAACCTGTTCTTCGCAGGCGACTGGTGCCAAGGCCAAGGCCAGCTTTCCGAGCTGTCGTTCTCCAGCGCAATGTCCGTTTGCGAGATGATCATGCAGCATCAGGAACTGGAGCTTGTCAGCAAGCATTCGATCGGGTAAAGGTACATCAATAAAGATAGGCAAGGAAAAGAGCGTGCATTCCGCGATGGGATGCGCGCTTTTTTGCGCATTTCGATCGAAGTAGCCAAGCCGCTTGCAGGGTCATACGGGAGTTGCATTTTCTGTTATCGAATGCCGACGTGAATGGCTGGTAGAAAATATCGAACCTTTTTTGCATCTGCCGATGAGAAAAAGGTTCAGGGGATAACAGCGAAAAACAAGCCCCGGGGGATTGGTACAAAAATAACGATGCGAAATGTGTTCGGTTTTTGCGTGGCTGAAGGCGAAATGATTCGAAAGAAAGGCGGCATAGAAGTTGCAACTACTAATTGGCAACCGGGGGAGGGAAGGGTGTTCATGTGAAACAGACTATGATCATCCGCAAATGAAGTTCGCGTGACTTGAGATACGTGAAATAAAAAAAAAAGCAATCGTTAGAATAATACGATTTTTCAGTAAATAAAATTGACTACACTTCCAATTTGCTCTAAAATGAAATAAATATTGTCAAGACTGTAAACGTTTGTCCTCCTTCATGCCCGTTGCGAGATCACAGACGTAGACACCAGTCCGATTTCCGCCACCAGAATGCCTCTGGCGCGCGGAGCTTGGGCTGGTTTTTTCTGTTTATCGGCGACACAAGCGAAAGAGTCATTCGAAAGGGGTGCGCGCGTTATGAATGAGATACATCTGGCCATCACGGATGCGACGAAATGGTACAAGAAATTCAAAGCGGTCGACAAGATCAACCTGGAGGTGAAAAAAGGGGAGTTTCTGACCATTCTGGGGCCATCCGGTTCCGGCAAAACCTCATTATTGAAGCTCATCGCTGGGTTCGAGGAAGTGAGCGCCGGTTCGATCTACTTGAACCATCAAGATATTACGGGCAAAAAACCATATGAGCGGGACATTGGCATGCTTTTTCAAAACTATGCGCTTTTCCCGCACATGACCATAGCAGACAATATCGCCTATCCCCTCCGCCTACGGAAAGTGAACAAGCAGGAGATCCGCGAGCGGGTCCAAAAAATCCTCGATCTCGTGCATCTGTCCGAGTACGGCAATCGTTTTCCCGCGCAGTTGAGCGGTGGTCAGCAGCAGCGAGTGGCATTGGCGAGAGCGATCGTCTTCAATCCGCCGCTTTTATTGCTGGATGAGCCTTTAGGTGCCCTCGACAAAAATTTGCGTGAGAAGATGCAATTGGAAATCAAGCATATTCAGGAAAAGATCGGGATTACAACGATCAGCGTGACGCACGATCAGGAGGAAGCGCTAACCATGTCGGATCGGGTTTGCGTGATGAACAAGGGGCGAATCGAGCAAATTGCTACTCCGCAGCAGCTATACCAAAGGCCAGTCAACAAGTTCGTTGCCGAATTCATTGGTGAAATCAATCTGCTCGCAGGCGAGGTCGTCGGAAATGAGGAAGGCCAATTGGCGATCCGGTTGTTTGCGGATGCTGGCATCACGCTGCATTCCAATCATGACGGGGGTTTCAGCGAAAGAGAAGCATACGTGGCGATCCGGCCGGAAAATATTCAGCTCGCTTCTGACCGTGGCGCGTTTAAAAACACGATGGAGGCGAAAGTTTGCGAGACGATTTATGTAGGGGACGCCTGCAAAGTCAAGACCAGAACAGCTTGCGGACATGAGATGACGGTCAAGATTCCGGCACGGCTATCCGGAAGCTGCAAAGCCGGTGATGAGATTCTCTTGGGCTGGAACCTGTCGGAATCGACCGTGATTCCGTATGAGCGCGAGGCGATCTTAGCATAACGAAATGCCAAAAAAATATTGGGGGAATTATCATGGGCAAAGGGTTGAAAGTCAGCTTGGTTACGCTTGTTGCAGGACTTGTGGTCGCGGGCTGTAGTGGGGGAGGGAGCGAGCAGGCGGCTAGCACCTCCTCTACTGGCGGGCAAGCGAGTGGAGAACAGCAGGAACTGGTCGTCGTCGACTGGGGAGGCGCTTCGTCAGACGCGGCGAAAAAAGCGGAATACGAACCGTTTGAAAAGAAATTCAACGTGAAGATTACCGTTGTTTCTCCGACAGATGTAGGTAAGCTGAAAGCGATGGTCGAGAGCGGAAATGTCGAGTGGGATGTCGTCAATTCGGATACCGATGTGGCGATTCGACTTGGCAGCGAAGGACTGCTCGAAAAGCTGGATTATAGCGTCATCAATGCCAAGGACGTGTACCCGGAGCTTGTCTCTGATTATTCCATCGGGCAGGAGCTGTTCTATACGAATATCGGATACAGCACCGAGCTATTTCCGGGGGACAGCCATCCGAAAAGCTGGACGGATTTCTGGGATACCGCAAAATTTCCAGGTCCTCGCTCCTTGTATAAGACGCCGATGTCTACGCTTGAAGCGGCGCTGCTCGCCGATGGCGTAGCTCCCGACAAACTGTATCCGCTCGATGTCGACCGTGCTTTAAAGAGCCTCGATAAAATCAAAAAAGACGTAAAAGTGTGGTGGGAAGCGGGCGCGCAACCTCCTCAGCTGCTGTCAACCAAAGAAGTGGCGGCTTCTATGGCGTGGAACGGTCGCATTTCTGTAGCGAAGGCACAAGGCTCCAAAATCGACAATGAGTTCAATCAGGCACTTGCCATGTCGACCTCATGGGTCGTTCCGAAGGGGACGCCGCATAAAGACTTGGCGATGAAGTTCATTGCGTATGTGTCCGAACCTGAGCCGCAGGCGGAGTATTCCAAACTGATCGATTATGCGCCGACCAATGCCAAGGCGCTGGACTTGTTGTCTGAGGACTTGAAAGCGCGGCTTGGGCAGTTAAAGAAGGACAAGGAGAATCAGGTGATCCTAGACGTCAACTATTGGGCGAAGAACTTCGATGAGGTAAACGAGAAGTTCAATAAGTGGCTACTGCAATAGGATGGGCTCTGTCGGTAAGAGGGAATCGCCGTCTGTATCACGAATCGCGAAGACGACAAGGTTCGGACCATATGTAAGGGGGAACTTTATGTCAAAAGGTAAAACACAGGCAGCAGCACTGCCCGCAGTGCCCTCGCTGCAAATCGCCAAAATTCCGGGACTCAAGTGGCTGCTGCTGATCGTACCGCTCGTGTACGTCATGTTTCTGCTATACTACTCGATGATCAGCGTCCTGAAGCTGAGTGTAGTCGATCATACCGGATTTACGCTTACCTACCTGAAGGACGTGCTGACGGATACGCTTTATTTGAAAGTGCTGTGGAATACGCTGAAAACATCGTTCTTGGTCACCGTGTGGACTGTGATTCTCGCATATCCGATCGCGTATCTGCTAGTCGTCATTGAGTCGGGGACTTGGAAAAAAGTCATAATGGGAACGGTCATGATTACGATGTGGATCAGCTTGCTTGTTCGTACGTTCACCTGGACCGTAATCCTGCAGGAGCACGGTGTGGTCAATTCGGTTTTAATGAATCTCGGGGTAATCCAGGAACCGCTCAAGCTACTGTACAACACGGTCGGCGTCACCATCGGGATGACCCACATTTTGCTGCCATACATGGTTTTGAGCCTGTATGCGGTCATGGAACGGATTGATCGCAGGCTGATCCAAGCGGCGCAAGGGATGGGGGCAAAGCCCTGGCAGGCCTTTGTCCACATTATGTTTCCGCTCTCCTTGCCAGGCGTCATGTCAGGATCATTGATCGTGTTTGTACTCGGACTGGGTTATTTCATTACGCCGGCATTATTGGGCGGACAAGGCAACATGATGATTTCCAAGCTGATCCAGGAAAACATCCAAACAACGCTCAACTGGAATCTGGCCGCAGCGCTTGCGCTTGTGCTACTCGGGACAACGTTGTTGCTGCTAGGGTTGGCGTATTGGGTGTCCCGGTTGTCACCGATGTTGAAGGGGGATCGTTAAGCATGTGGCTGCGCATTGTGGTAGGGATTTTGCTTGTGCTGATGATCGCCCCCATTTTGGTGATGATTCCGCTCTCCTTCAGCTCACAGGTCGCGTTTCAATTTCCGCCTGAAAGCTATTCGATGCAATGGTATGAAAACTTTTGGAGCAACAGGCAGTGGACGGAAGGATTGTGGCGGAGCGTCGTCGTCGCCTTCTTTACGGCAATTGTCTCGCTTGCCCTGGGAACGATGGCGGCATTGGCTGTGAACCGCCTTACCTTCCCTGGCAAAAAAATCTTTCTCAACCTGATGGTGGCACCGATGATCATACCGGTTATCGTGGTGGGGATCGCGATGTACCATACGTTTTCAGCCTACAAGCTGACCAATTCGATTCCGGGATTGGTGTTGGCCCATTCAATCCTTGCGATCCCGATCGTATTCGTCACGATAATGGCAGGTCTCAAAGGAGTGGACGGCAACCTCGAGTTAGCGGCACAAAGCCTCGGCTCCACGCCGATCGGCGCATTTTTCAAAGTCACCCTTCCGTTGATCCGTTCTTCCGTGTTTACAAGTGCTTTGTTCGCTTTCATAACTTCATTGGATGAGGTTGTCGTTAGCATTTTTATCGCAGGCTCCAAAACGAAGACGCTGCCGATCGTGATGTGGGAAAACATGAGGACGCAAGTCGATCCAACCATCGCTGCGGTATCAACCTTATTGATTGTCGGCACGGCGGTGTTTTTGATTTTGTCGCAGAGGGTGTCAAAGGGTGGAGATGCCCGATCATAAATGGAACAACTGCATACTGAAAAGAAAGGTTTTCGCTAATCGATGCGGAAGCCTTTTTTTCTTGTGCCAGGTGGATTTTGACTGTTATTATTCATCACTTTGACATCAATAACTTCATTTTATGAGTATTATTGAAGTGTATAATTTCAAATGTTAAACTATTCGTAAAATTACCTAGATCTCTACTGATCCACAAAGGAGCCGCTGCACATGAAAGCAAACGTCAAAGAACGAATCCGCACTCATTTTGCCGGTTTGACAGCAAGCCAACGTATGATCAGCCGCTTTGTGCTGGATAAGCCGAACCTGATTGCTGTACATACGGCCAAAAAAATCGGTGAGCTGACCAGCACGAGTGAATCGACGGTCATTCGTTTCAGCTATGCGCTTGGTTATTCAGGGTATGGTGAGATGCAGGAAGAGATCAGGCGCACTCTCTTGATATCCGATCAGCTACGCGGGCCGATCGAAAAGCATCAAGAAGCGTCCGGCGAGCGCGTCACGAGCGAAAATTTTGTCCAGCAGGCGTTGGAGACGGATATCGCCTACATTCAGCAGGCGCTCGCGAATGCAGACGTAGCATTGTTCCGCAAAGCGATTGAGCTAATCATGTCGGTGGACAAAATTGTCGTCGTCGGCTTCCGTTGGTGCCACATACCCGCGACATGGCTTTCCAATGCACTCAATACGCTAAAAGGCGATACGCACCTGTACCAAGGAGCAATTGGCAACGCAGACTATCTGATTACGGAGCATAGCAAAAAATGGCTCGTCATCGCTCTTTCATTTCCGCGACATCCGTCAGAAACAATTGCCTTCGTCAAAGCAGCCAAGACGGTTGGCGCGCAGGTTCTGGCGATTACGGAGGGTGAGCTGTCGCCGATCAGTGCAGAAGCGGACGTTATGCTCAAGGTGACGACGCCGCAGCCCGTTGCTACCAATGGCATGCCGACGTTGTTTTCCATCTTGAATGCACTGGTGGAGGGGGTAATGGCGGCAGGCGGCGATGAGATTACGCACCGGCTGCAGCAATATGACGAGATCAGCTCAACCTTTTATTCTTTTACAGGAGATGAAGAAGATGAGTAAGACGATGACGTTCGCCGCTACTGGCGACAGTTTTATCACGAGAAGCACGGCAAATGATCCGGATCAGTTCGCTCGCATCGCACAGCTGCTGCAAGAAGCCGATGCCTGCTTCACCAATCTGGAGACGACCGTGCATGACAACGAAGGCTATCCCGGCGCGTTTAGCGGTGGCACGTGGGCGATGTCCCCGCCGCAGGTACTGCACCATTTGAAAGAATATGGCTTCAACCTGATCGGCTGGGCGAACAACCACACGCTCGATTATTTATACGGCGGGCTGGAAGCGACGGAACGGTATTTAAACCAGTATGAATTCGTTCATGCGGGCGCGGGGAAAAACTTGGCGGAGGCATCGGCCCCGCGGTATCTCGATTTGCCGGCGGGACGTGTCGCGCTGATCGCAGCGACATCGACCTTCCATCCATGGTGGGTCGCAGGCGAACAGAGAGCCGACAGTATCGGAAGGCCTGGCATCAATCCGATGCGCTATTTGACACAGCATGCGGTGTCTCTGGAAAGGCTGCAGCAGCTCAAAGAGATCGCGGATACAGTGGACATCAACGCGGTGAACAAGGTGCTGATCGAGGAAGGATTCATGAATCCGCCGGGAGAGGGGATCTATTTGTTCGGCAATGCCCGATTCGTCGAGGGGGCAGAGGAGAAGACGACGACAGTTCCGCATCCGCGTGATTTGAAGCGTATGCTTGACTCCATTCGGGAAGCGAAGCGCCGCGCGGATTACGTACTGGTCAGCCTTCACGTCCATGAAATGAAAGGCGCGGACAAGGAGGTTGCCGCGGATTTCGTGCAAACGGTGGCGCATGCATGCATTGACGCAGGCGCGCATGCGATCATTGGACACGGTCCGCATATTGTGCGCGGCATCGAGCTTTATCGAAAGCGGCCGATTTTTTACAGCCTCGGCGATTTCATCTTTCAGACGGAGACGGTGAGCAGCCAGCCAGCTGACTTTTACGAGTTTTATGGTTTATGCCATACGCATCGGGTGGCAGACGCGCTGGAGGCGATGAGCGCCAATTATTCGCGGGGATTGTGCGTGCATCGGGATGTGTGGGAGTCGGTTATTCCCGTTTGGAAAATGGCGGATGGCGAGCTTACGGAGCTGTTGTTGTATCCGATCGAGCTGGGCTTTGACGAACCGATTTACCGGATGGGCTGCCCGGCTTTGACACACGATACGCGCATTTTGGAATCGCTTCAACGTTTAAGTGCACCGTATGGGACGACGATCACCATCGAGGACGGCGTCGGAAAAATAAGGGTTGATTGAGAGGGAGGGAGACCGTATATGAGAGAGCGTGTATTTGCGCGGCTGGAAGCCTTGTATCCCAAGCTTGTCGCCATCCGCCGGGATTTGCACATGTACCCGGAGCTATCGTTTCAGGAAGTGAGGACGCCGCAAAAAATTGCGGATGCGTATCGGGAATGGGGGCTAGAGGTCCGCGAGCAGGTGGGAGGCAGGGGCGTTGTCGCGGTTCTTCGCGGGGAAAAGCCGGGCAGGACAGTGGCGCTGCGAGCCGATTTCGATGCGCTGCCGATCCAGGATGAGAAGGAAGTGCCGTACAAGTCGCGCATGGAAGGCGTCATGCACGCTTGCGGCCACGACATTCACACGGCTTCCTTGCTGGGCGTGGCTGAAACGCTTGCAGCGGAACGAGAGGCGCTCTCGGGCACGGTCGTCTTCATCCATCAGTTCGCTGAGGAGGTGCCGCCGGGAGGGGCAATCGCGATGATCGAGGACGGCTGTCTCGAGGGGGTGGATGTGATTTTCGGGGCGCATGTGGCCTCCATTTTGCCGCTCGGCGTAATCGGGGTGAAGGAAGGCTATCTTACCGCAGCATCAGACAATTTCACGATCGAGATCAGCGGAAAAGGCGGGCACGGCGCCGGACCGCATTTGACAGTCGATGCGCTGGTGACCGGCAGCCAGCTGGTGACGGCTTTGCAGCAAATCGTGTCGAGGCGGGTTGACCCGCTCCAGCCAGCCGTTTTGACGATCGGAACGTTCATGAGCGGCGGAGCGCCGAATGTGATTGCCCAGACTGCCAAGATCGAGGGCACTGTCCGTACGTTTGATGAAGTAACGCGCAGTCTCATGGAGGAAGCGATTGGCACCATTACGCATGCGACAGCAGCAGCGGCGGGGGCACGTGCGATATATGACTACAGCAAAGGGTATCCAGCCGGTTGGAACCATCCGGGCGAAACCCGGCAGGTGGAGCGGATTGCCAAGGAACTGTTTGGTTTTGAGCAGGTGATGCAGCTTCCCGCTGGCATGGGTGGCGAGGATTTCGCCTACTATCTGCAGCGTGTGCCAGGCAGCTTCTATTACGTAGGCGGGGGGAATGCGGAAATTGGCGCGAGCTACCCGCACCATCATCCGCGCTTTGATGTGGATGAACGATCGATGCTGCACATTGGAAAGCTGTTTTTGGCGTTAGTTCTGGACAGCTTGTCGCTAGACCATCCGTAAAAAACGAAAAGGGAGTGAGACAAGATGGCATGGGTCACCCTTGTTTTATTGTTCGTCCTGTATATGATCAACTATGCCGACAAAGCGATTGCGGGCTATTCGGCTGTGCAGATCATGCAGGAGCTTCAGCTGTCGGCCACGCAATGGGGCGTTGTCGGCAGCAGCTTCTTCTGGTTGTTTTCCATTGCGGGTGTGCTAGGAGCCGCCTTGTCCGACAAGATCGGAACGAAAAAAATGCTAGCGATCATGGCGCTTTCCTGGACTATCGTACAGTTTGGCGCATATGCGATCGCGAGCTTGCCGATGCTGATGGGCGCACGCATCCTACTCGGCATTGGGGAAGGGCCGTTTTGGGCAACGGTCGTTAGCCATTTGAGCAAATGGTTTCCGGAGGAGCGGCGAGGGCTTGTCTTCTCTACCGTCAATTTTGGCGCTTTTGTCGGAGCTGTTGCGTTCGCGCCACTGTTGGTCGGCATCATCGAATCGAGCGGCTGGCGTCATTCCTGGGCGATGCTAGGCGCCGCGAGCCTGGCCTGGTTTTTGGTCTGGATGTGGATCGGCAAGGAGAAGCCGCATGCAAAAGCAATCGCACCTGAAGAGCTGATTGCCAAGGAACCGATCCAGTGGAAGAAATTGTTCGCGATTTTGTTCTCGGCCAGCTTCATCTTTACGTTTCTGATCTACTTTGCCCAAATCTGGGGAACGACATTTGCCGCTGTATGGGAACCGGTCTATTTGGTCAAGGTTCTGGGCTTTACCCCAAAGCAAATGAGCTATGCCATCGCAGGAACCGGCTTGCTCGCGGGTCTGATGACGATCGCCATCTCCTGGTATGCCGACACGCTGTATAAGAAAAACCGCAGTTATCGCAAATCATATGTAACCGTCGGCGGAATCTCGATTATCCTCGGAGGAGTGTTTTTCTACGCGATGTCAGTAACGCACCAAGCTGTATGGGTGCTGATTGCAGCCTGCCTTGCCAAAGGCTTTTCATTCTCAGTCGGCACCTCGGCATCCGTGATCGCCACCAGTCTGATGCCCGAGCGCAAAGGCTTGATCATGGGCGTACTCTCAGGATTTGTCACGATTGCAGGAATCATCTCACCGATCGTGACGGGCGCAATCGTGCAGGCGGCAGGGAATGACATTAGCCGTGGCTTCGGCAATGCATTAATTGCCAACGGCGTGCTGTTCGTGGTATTTGGCATCCTATTTTTACTCTATGTGAAACGCAACGAAACTGGACAACGTGTGCAGGAAGAGAAGGCCTCAGCCTGATAAAAGTGAAAAACGTGATGGCAGTATAGGCAAAACCTACGGACAAGATAACAAAAAAGTATAAGTATATTGAAATTAAATGAAGTAGAATAAAAAGTAATTTCAATATAGTCAAACAACAGGAGAGACGTAGCAGTGAACAAAGTAGAGAAAATCAGTAAGTTCGTAGGCAGTACGTTTTCAGTTTGGGTCCTATTATTCGCCATCATCGGATTTTTCGTTCCGCAAGCATTTGTCGGTATGAAGGCAAACATTTCGTTGCTTTTGGGCATTATCATGTTCGGTATGGGACTGACCCTGTCCGCAGCCGATTTCCAGGAAGTGTTCCGCCGCCCGATCGACGTGCTGATCGGCGTGGTCGGCCATTATTTGATCATGCCGGCGCTCGCTTATTTTTTGGCGATAGCGCTCCAGCTTCCGCCTGATATCGCAGTTGGTGTCATCCTCGTTGGCTGCTGCCCGAGCGGGACAGCTTCCAATGTCATGACGTTCTTGGCGAAAGGCGACGTTGCGCTTGGCGTTTCAGTCGCATCGGTTTCGACATTGATCGCGCCAATCGCAACACCGGGAATCATTTCCTTGCTGGCAAACAAATGGATGACGATCAATACACAATCGCTGATCCTTGACATCATTGAAGTCGTTATCGTTCCGATCGTCCTCGGCGTAATCGTGAAAGCCTTGTTCAAAAAACAAGCCGAAGCGAGCGTCAAAGCGCTCCCATTGGTTTCGACAATCGCCATCGTACTGATCGTCGGCATCGTCGTCGCCATCAACAAAGGGAAAATTCTCGAAACAGGCGGCATCATCTTCGCTGTCGTGATTTTGCACAACCTTCTCGGATACCTGTTGGGGTATTTATTTGCGGAAATGTTCGGTTTGAACCTCGCCAAACGCAAGGCGATCACACTGGAGACCGGCATGCAAAACTCCGGACTGGGCGCGGCCCTGGCTGCAGCGCATTTCAATCCGATTGCAGCGGTTCCAAGCGCGATCTTCAGCGTCTGGCACAACATTTCAGGTTCGCTCTTGGCGACATGGTTTGCCAAGCGAGAAGAAAAGCGCTCCGTCTAGAAAAGCAGATTGACATGCGATTCACCCGTTTTCTATAATAGGCTTACGAGATCAATTTGTACGAATGTTCGATATTTTGCGATGACAAGGACGAGTAACGGAAAAGCGTGATGCCAGAGAGCCGTTTGTTTTGCTGAAAGAACGGTCATCACCTGTCCGTGAAAATCACCTTGGAGCTGCGCCGCGAACAGGCTCTTAGGCCTCAGTAGCAAGCGACGTCCTCGTCCGGCGTTAACGGATGCGAGTCACCACTGGTGACTTAGTCGAGCCTGCCGCTCGCAAGACGGCAGGGAAGCTGAGTGGTACCGCGAGCCAAGAACCTCGCCTCAGCAACCAGGCCCCACAAAAGGGGTCGGTTGCTTGGGTGAGGTTTTTTTATTGATAACAAGACGCGATGACAAGGACAAGTAGAGGAATCAGCAGATGCCAGAGAGCCGTTCGAATTGCTGAAAGAACGGTCATCCGCTCTCCATCGAAACATCACCTTGGAGCAGCGCTGTGAACAGGTGTTTTCGGCCTCAGTAGCGAGCGACGTCTCATCCGGCGGTAACGGATGCGAGTCACCACAGGTGACTTAATCGAGCCTGCCGCTCGCAAGACGGTAGGGAAGCTGAGTGGTACCGCGAGTATGCCTTCGCCTCAGCAATCGGATGGACTGCCAGTGTGTAGTCGGCCGGTTGCGGGCGAGGGCTTTTTTTCATACAAAAAATAATTCAACAAAGGAGAGAGAAGAATGAACCAAACTTTTACTTTGGTCGTGAATGACCAGCCAGACGTTTTGCTGCGCATCATCGGTGTCCTGACCCGCTACAATGTCTGCATCAAAAGCTTTTCGCATGTCCCGGCAGAAGAGGAAGGAACGGCAATCATGACATTCAGCGCGTTCTTTGAAGAGAAATGGTACGATCTCGTTCTCAAGCAGCTGGTCAAGCTGATCGATGTAATCGAGCTAAAAGCGACGTAGGCACACCTCCAGACATGCCAGCCTGCATCGTTACGACTCAAGCGCAAGGCTGGCATGTCAGTCTGTCACGGCCGATTGTTTTTGCCGATGGAGCTGGCAGTTCCACGATACACCCGGTGGAAATTTGCTGATCTGAAATTTTGCATATTTGGAAATAGTCAATCCTTGAAAATTGGAAGAGATTGTACTAATATGTTCGGTGGGCATAGCAATATTTTATATATCGGAAAAAGTGATAATTGAATGAATTAAGTTCGAAAAAGGCAAACTCATTGAAAAATGGGGACGCAAAGCTAAAGGGGCTTCCATGTCATCAAAAACATGTTGCCAGCCAGCTACCGAGTAGTGTACATGTTGGTGTCCGCAGGTCACGATCCTTTTCGAATGCTGAAAAGGGTCGTTTCTTTTTGGCAGGAAAATCGCGGAGTAGCTGGGGAGGAGAGCGCAAGCGGATGTGAAATGACATTGCCGATTGTTTAATTTCGCTTACATAGAAAGGCTGGAGAAGAAGTTCATGCTTCGTTTTGAAAAAGAGAGTCGTCTATTATATGGGATTAGGCATCCTGTCCTGTCCATCTCCGGTTTCATTCTTCTGCTTCTCCTAATTGTGATGATCGACGGCTTCGTGTTCCCGTATAAAGACCTAAAAGGCATTTATCTCATTCCTCTACTTACGGCCGGCTGTGTGTTTTGGCGAAATATGCCGCTGCAGCTAATCATCGCCAGCCTCATCACATGGCTGTGGTACTTTTTTCCTCCCTATGTAAGCCAGCATTTCGTGCAAATTCTGCTTCAATGGCTTACCAATGTACTAGCGGTCATTGCTATCTCCACGTTGATCAAACTCTATCTTGCGGAAAAAGATCATACGCTCGAGCTGACGGTGGCGCTTGCCAAATCGTTGGACTCGCGCGATCCGCATACGGCGTGCCACTCTGAAAATGTGGCGCACTATGCGGTATTAATTGCCAAGGAGCTTGGACTGCCAAAGCGCATCTGCCAGCAGGTGTATTTGGGTGGACTTTTGCATGACATCGGCAAAATTGGCGTTCCGGAATCGATCCTGACCAAACCTGGACGGCTGACCAAAGAGGAATATGAAGTGATCAAGCAGCACCCCAGCATCGGCTTTGAAATGGTCAAACACATCCCTGCCTTTCAAAAACGGGGGATTTTGGACATGATATTGTACCATCATGAACGATACGATGGGACCGGCTATCCAAAAGGGCTTTCGGGCGGGGACATCCCATTGTTTGCGCGCATCATGGCCGTGGCCGATTGCTTTGATGCGATAACCTCGACGAGGGTTTATCGGAAGGAAGCTGAGCTCGCGGTCGCATGCACCGAAATCGAGCGGAACAAAGGCGAGCAATTCGACCCGATAATCGTGGATGCGTTTTTGCGCATGATAGAACAAACAGGGCCCGAAATCTTGCGAACATATCGAAAGTAGCGGATAGTAACCGCGGGAAACGAAACGACAGCGCTCATCGGAGCGCTTTTATTTTTAAACTCAGTGAACGAGAGGGTTTTGTTTTCTGGTGATAACGCGTACAATGGTATCCTGTACAAAAGAATATAGAGGAGGAACTGTACGTGGAAGAAAGACAAACACCCTGGCAGTTCGGCCTGGGCTCCTTGCAATGGTTTATTTTTTTGCTGGCCAATGCAGTGGCGCTGCCGATTGTGATCGGGGGAATCTATCAGCTGCCGCTGCCAAAAGTGATGGAGTTGATGCAGCGAACCTTTTTCGTCGTCGGCGTCACGTCGTTTTTGCAGGGCTGGATCGGACATCGGTTGCCGATAGCGGACGGTCCAGCAGGTTCGTGGGTAGCGGTGTTCACCATTTTTGCCGATATGGCAATCCGGCAAGGACACGATCTCCAGCAGACGTTGCGAATACTGGAAGGCGGCATGATCATGGCAGGACTCTTGCTGATCGTGCTTGGAGCGACGGGCGTGATGGTGCGTATGCGCAAACTGTTTACCCCATTGGTGACAGGTTCGTTTTTGCTCTTGCTTGGCTTTCAGCTGAGCGGCGTTTTCCTGCTCGGCATGCTCGGGGCGCACGGAGAACCGGCGAAAGCTGATTTGCACACCGCGCTGATTTCATTTGGCGTCTTCGTGCTTGTCATCGGGCTGTCGGTATGGGGCAAAGGCTGGATGAGAGGCTACGCCGTTTTGCTCGGCATCATCTCAGGTTGGATTGCTTACTCGCTCAGCGGAAAAAGCGGTGCAGTGCTACCCGCGACGGACTGGTTCCAACTGCCGCGCGTTTTTGCCTGGGGCATGCCGGTTTGGGATAGTGGAATGGCTGTAGCGGTCGTCTTGTTCACTCTGCTTTTGGTATCGAATACGGTGGCGGCTGTAACCGCAGTGAGCCATATGGTTCCCAAGCGTCTGGAAAAGGAAGCGGGAGCTCTGAATGCCGGAGGATGGGCAGGTGGAATCGCACATCTCTTTTCGGCGGTATTTTCAACGGTCGGGATTGTACCACTGCCAGCGAGCGCAGGTTTCATTGGTTTGACGAAACAGCATCGGCTGCGTCCTTTCTTGACGGCATGTATCGCACTTTCGTTGATCTCGCTCGTTCCCGCCGTCATCAGTAAGCTGTCGTTATTGCCTGGACCGGTGGCCAATGCGGCATTGATGGCATCGTTCGTCCAGCTGATCGCACTTGGCTTGCAGACGATAACGCGAGAAGCATTGGATCAACGTAGGCTGACGATACTCGGCGTGACTTTTTTGTTTGGGGTCGGCACGATGTTTTTGCCGAAAACGATTTTCGCACAACTGCCTTCCGTCATTTCCTATGTATGCGGCAACGGATTGCTTTTGGGGACGCTGCTCGCCATCGCACTGGAGCAAGTATGGAAAAAGGAAAAGGAAGTATCTGTTGGTGCATAGTTATGCAAATTTGAATAGAAAAATCAGCGCTGATGTCTGTAAGCGCGTCATTCTAGCAGAATCAGGAACTGGTACGAGAGTTGCAATGTCCGGTTGAAGGAAAGAGAGGGTTGATGGAAACGAAAAAAGCAAGTAGAAACGCACCAAAAGGGATATGTTTGTTTCAACTGGTCCGACCGGTCTTACTGGTATGAATGGGAATGAACATATCTGATACACTCGAAGGAGGTTTTGCCTTTCCATGAATGTAAACACCGAAGCCAATTCTAGCCTCAAAAGGGTCCTCCCGCTTGCATCTGTCGTCTTTTATGGATTTGCCTATTTGATTCCTACCTCTGTATTCGATATGTATGGAATCGTCTCGAGCATGACGCATGGCATGCTTGCCCTTACTCACCTGGTGACGGCGATTGCGATGATTTTTACGGCATACAGCTTTGGGCGAATGGCGGCTGTCTATCCGATTTCGGGTTCGTCGTACACGTATGTCCAGCGTGCCATCAGCCCGTATTTGGGCTTTCTGACCGGTTGGGCACTCTTGAGCGATTATTTGCTGATTCCGATGCTTTCCTATGTAATCGCTGCCAACTATGTGTCGACGGTCTTCCCGCAAATTCCAAGCTGGGTGTGGGTTGTTCTGTTTGCTGGAACCGTAACGTTCATCACGCATATCGGAATTAAAGTGACGGCTTGGGTGAATAACATCATTGTTCTGTTCCAGTTTTTCGTACTGCTTGTTGTTGTCTTTTTTATGTGCAAGCATTTGCTCGGTGGGGGCGGTGCAGCGACGTTTTTCGATTGGAGCGCGTTTTATAACGCCAAGGAGCTTCACCAAGAAGGCGTAGGCTTTGGCGTGATTTTTTCCGGAGCCTCGATTTTGGTGCTTTCCTATCTGGGCTTTGACGCGGTAACGACGCTGGCGGAGGAAACGATCAACCCGCGCGTTACGATTGGCAAAGGGGTTATGATCATCTGCGCCGGGGCGGGAATTGCTTTTACGATCATTTCTTATTTCTTGCTCTTGTCTTGGCCGACTGGCTGGAAGGAATTCGCTGACGTGAACACGGCGTCACTGGAATTGTTCAAGCGTGTCGGATTGGATTCATTGACAGTCATCTATCCGTTTTTGGCAGTCATCGGTGCATTGGCCGGTCCTTTGGCGGCACAGACGTCCTGCTCGCGGATGCTGTACAGCATGGGGCGTGACAATATTTTGCCGAAGAAATTTTTCGGCTATTTGCATCCGAAGCGTTCCACACCGACGTTTAGCATCTTGTTCATCGGTGGGATCAGTATGATCGCCTCGTTTTTGGATTTGACGACAGCGATTTCCTTGGTGAATTTCGGGGCGCTGTTTGGCTTCACGTTTGTGAATATTTCTGTTATTTTCCATTACTTCATCAAGGAGAAAAAACGGAACGGCTTCAATCTGGTTCGCTATCTGATCGTTCCGTTGATCGGAGCGGGCGTGTGCCTGACGTTCCTGTTGAATCTGGATGGGAATGCGAAAACAGTTGGTTTCATTTGGTTAGTAATCGGTTTGATCTACTTGGCGATTCACACAAACTTTTTCAGAAAGCTGCCGCCTGAGCTGAAGCTGGATCAGTAAGGGGCCGATTACGAATACAGAAAGGGGAGTGTAACGGATGAGCACGGGTTATTGGCTGACCAATGTGCGGCTGGAAAGCGGCTTTTGCTTGGAACACGGTGAGGTTGTCGGGACGACGACTGAAAATTGCCGAATCAGAATTGAAAACGGCGTCATCGCGGAAATTGTTTCGTCCGAGCAGCCGATAGAGACGGAATTGCCGTGTCTGGACGGAGAGGATCTGCTGCTACTGCCAGCGTTTCGCGAAATGCACATCCATTTGGACAAGACGTATTACGGCGGACCGTGGCAGGCGTGCATGCCAGCGACGAGCGTATTTGACCGGATCAAGGAGGAGGAGGAGCTTCTGCTGCGCCAGCTGCCGACGGCACAAGCGCGGGCAGAAGCACTGATTCAGCTCGTGGCCAAGCATGGTGCCACCCACATCCGAACGCACTGCAACATCGATCCGGTCGTCGGGCTGCGCAACCTAGCTGCGACCAAAGCGGCGCTTGCCGGCTATGAGGGGGTCATTTCCTCGGAAATCGTTGCTTTCCCTCAGCACGGTCTCTTGCGCAGCGAATCGGTCGCCCTTATGAAAGCGGCTTTGCAGGAAGGTGCGACGATTGTCGGTGGGGTCGATCCGGCGACGGTAGACGAAAATATCGAAAAATCACTGAACACGATCATCGAGCTTGCGGTGGCGAGTGGAAGCGGAGTCGATCTTCATCTTCATGACGGCGGACAGCTCGGGATACACACGATGAGACAGCTGGCGGCGCTAGTTGTGGAGGCGAGGTTGCAAGGCAAGGCGATGGTGAGCCATGCGTTTGCATTGGCTGACGTTGCGCCTGCGGAAGCGGCCGATGTTGCAGCGGAGCTCGCTTATGCCGGAATCGGAATTGCATCCACCGTTCCGATTGATATGCCGACGATTCCCATACCACTCTTGCATGAAAAAGGCGTGAGCGTATGCCTGGGCAATGACAGCATCACAGACCACTGGGACCCATTTGGCACTGGTGACCTGCTGCAAAAGGCAAGCCGGATGGCCGAGCGATTTGGCTGGAGCGATGAACGTTCGCTCGCGGAGGCACTAGGTTTCATCACGGGCGGGAAAAAGCCACTTTCTCCGAATGGCGAGCGCGTGTGGCCGGCGGTCGGCGATGAGGCGTCCATGGTGTTGGTTCAGGCGAGCTGCGCGGCAGAAGCGGTAGCGCGGAGGGCAAAACGACGGGCAGTGCTGGCAAAAGGGCAGGTCATCAGCGGAAGCATTCGCCAGGCTGGCCTGCGCTAGGTTAGATGAGAAAGGAGTGGGACGGACGTGCATACACCTTATTGGTTGACCAATGTGTTGATTGAGAACGGATTTTTGCAAAAGGCTGGCGTGGTTTGCGGAACGAAAACAGAGACGGTTCATCTGCGCATCGAAAACGGCAAGATCGCGCAAATCGTTTCGGGCGATACCATCCTCGCAGACAATGCGGAACGAAAAGATGCCAAAGGCCGACTTGCGCTGCCCTCGTTTCGTGAGGCTCACTGCCATCTGGACAAGACGCTGCTTGGCGGAGGGTGGCGGGCAAGCAAGCCATTCCGGTCGATTTGGCAAAGCATCGAAACGGAGACAGAGCAGCTCGCTAGCTGGTCGGTACCGACGGCAGAACGGGCGCGAAACATGCTTGCGATCATGCAGCAGGCAGGCTCCACTCATGTACGGACACATGTCGATCTCTATCCTGAGGTGGGCCTCGCGAATTTGGAAGCGGTGCGCGACGTGCTGGCAGACTATCAAGACATGCTCACCTATGAGATCGTGGCGTTTCCCCAACGGGGCTTACTCCGTTCCCAGTCGGTTGGCCTGATGCGCGAGGCGCTGCGAAATGGCGCAACATTGGTTGGTGGCGTCGATCCCGCCACGATTGACGGGGATACAGAAGCATCGCTGCACGCCATGATGGAGCTTGCGGTCGAAGCTGACGCGGGGATTGATCTTCATCTGCATGATGCCGATCAATTGGGGATCTACACGATCAAACGGCTGGCAGCGATGACGATCGAGGCAGGCTGGCAAGGGCGGGTGACCGTCAGCCACGCCTACTGCCTGGGGGAAATCGCCGTCGAGGAAGCGGCGGATGCCGGCGACATGCTGGCGGCTGCGGGGATCTCGATCATTACGAGCGTGCCGATCGACAGCCAGATGCCCCCGGTGAAACTGCTTACCGAGAAGGGCGTTCGCGTTGCAGTCGGCAGCGATAATATTTATGACAGCTGGTCGCCGTTTGGGAATGGCGATATGCTCGAGCGGGCAAGCCGACTGGCGGAGCGCTTCCGCTGGATCGACGAGCATTCGCTCTCCCGTGCCTTGGCCTACATTACAGGGGGCAAAACCCCGTTGTCGGACGATGGAAAACAGCAATGGCCATTAGAGGGAGACGATGCGAGCCTCGTGCTGGTCGAAGCTTCCTGCTCGGCGGAAGCGGTCGCTCGCGTGGCAGATCGCACGGCTGTTTTACACAAAGGCAAGCTTGTCGCAGGAGAGTAAACGAATCTAAATAGGAGTGCATCGAGCACAAGCATCATAAAAGGTGGAACCAGCCGTTCTGTGGCTGGTTTTTTCCATGTAAACACATAGAATTTCATTGGATGAATGATCCCGAAAAAAACGGAGTTTCCCCATTACCAGATTCGCGTTTCCCTTGTATGATGGAGAAAGGTTTTGCTTTCGCATCGCGCAAGGAGGTCAATTACGGTGAATCGGTTTACTCTCGGGGTCTTTTTTGTCATTCTCTCTGCTGTCGGATTTGGCGTGATGCCCATCATCGCCAAATATGCGTACCAAGGAGGGGTGAATGTTGACACCCTGCTCACGCTGCGTTTTTCGCTGGCATCCATTTTCTTTTTCTTGTATCTCTGGCTAAAAAAAGGGCATCATGTTTCCATCACGAAAAAAGAGTGGTTCGCCCTTGCCTTATACGGGGGCGTCATTTATGCGGTGATTTCCATTCTCTTCTTTTGGTCGATTCAATTCATCCCGGTGTCGCTCGCCTCTCTATTGCTCTACACATATCCGATTTTCGTAGTAGTATTATCCATTATCGTGGAGCGCACGGGAATATCCAAAATGCTCGGCCTTGCCATCCTGCTTTCATTGCTCGGTTTGGCCCTCGTGCTCGGGACTAGCTTTCAGTCAATCAATTACTATGGTGTTCTTCTTGCGGTTTTGTCCAGCATCGGATACGCAGTCCATATCGTTTTGATGAACCGTACCGTACGGAAGCTGCCGCCAATGATCACGACCGCTTTCGTCATCTTGTTTACCGCGATCAGCCAGCTTCTGTTTGGGATCACATGTGGCACGCTGCATACTGACTTTTCGGGCAGTGCGTGGTTATCTATTTTTGCGCTTTGCTTCGTTTCTACGATTTTGCCGCTGCTCACGTTTTTTCTAGGCTTGCAGCTGGTCGGACCGACGAACGCATCGATTCTCAGCACGTTTGAACCGATCGTAACGATCCTTCTGTCGGCGCTGCTGTTTCATGAGACCTTCACCTTGCTTCAGCTGCTGGGCATCGCGGCTGTTCTTATCGGCGCATTCCTCGTAGTCAAGGGCGGCAATAAAAAGTCGGCGGACGAGCCTGTAGCCGTCGCGGAAAAATTATAGCGGGTTTAAAGGAGTAGTGATCATATGCAAAAAGTTCTTGTGTTGTACGGCAGTTCCCGAGAAAACGGGAATTCGGAAAAATTGGCCGATCGAGTCGTAGAAGGACTCGGGGCTACCAAAATCTATTTGCGTGAGCATGCTATCACCCCGATTCATGACAAGCGGCATACCGAGGAAGGCTTTCAGCCGGTGGATGATGATTACGACAGCATCGTGCATCAGATGTTAGCGCACGATGTCATTATCTTTGCAACGCCGGTGTACTGGTACGGCATGTCCGGCATCATGAAAAACTTTATCGATCGCTGGTCACAGAGCCTGCGGGATCGCTCCCTGTCATTCAAGGAGAAAATGGGGCACAAAACGGCTTACGTGGTCATGACCGGCTATGACCAGGCCAAGCTGAAGGGGCTTCCGCTCGTGCAGCAATTCCAGCACATTTTCGAGTTCGTCACCACGACGTATGGCGGCTATATTATCGGGGAGGGCAATAAGCCGGATGATATTTTGGTCGATGAATCGGCATTGTTTGAGGCGGATAAATTGAATCGCCGCCTGCGCGGGGAAACAGCCCAGTAATCGATTGACAACGATATCGTGAGCATAGAAAAGGGGACTAGCGCTCGTGCGCTGTCCTTTTTTTGTACAGAAATTCTTTACAAAAAAGTAGCACATTCTCCAGGTTCTCCGTCTTGTTTTCTGAGGGTCCTTCCCCTAGAATGAACCAATGACCAAATTCCGTTTTTAGTCACATGTTCACAATGGGGCAACAGGCTGGGGAAAGGGGAGCTTTTCCATGAATCAGGAAAAACACCAGCACATCGTCAATGCCGCCAAGCAAGCCTTCCAGCACTTTGGCTACAAAGCGACTACACTTGAGCAGATTGCCAAGTATGCGAATATTGGAAAGGGTACCTTTTACAATTTTTTCAAAACAAAAGAGGAAGTGCTGCAATTCATCGTTGAGGAAGAGCTCGTAAAATTGAACCGTTTCGCAGAGGAAACGATGCAAAGTGAGCCGCCACAGATCGAAATGCTGCACAACTACCTGTATACCTGCATGCTTTACCGCAAAGAGCATGATCTGTTCTGCAAGCTTGCGCAAGAAGTCGACGCATTTGGCACGCCGGAAGCAGCGATGTGCTTGCGCCGGCTGGAAGAGGCGGGAGAAAACCAATTGAAAGAGATCATCCATTTTTTGGTTGACAAGAACGTCATGGAGTCATGCGACGTGGAATTAACGGCATTCATTATTCGAGAGCTGTATGCAGCGCTCGTCTACAAATGGGAAAAACAGCATGAGCCGCTCAGCCTGGACCGCATTTCCAGCTTGTTCCGGCAATATGTGCGTCCCGGTTTAGGCCAACGGGAGGTTTCCCTACCTTAGGGTGAAAAGGAGAGAGATTGAAAACGTGAATTCACAAAAGTTGAACAATGGACCTTTGCTGATTTTGATGGTAAACATGTTTATTGCCATGCTCGGGATCGGCTTGATCATTCCGGTTTTGCCGAAATATATGCAATTGTTTGGTGCGACAGGGGCAGATTTGGGGTATTTGGTAGCAGCATTCGGTCTTACGCAATTCCTCTGTTCGCCGATTGCCGGAGAATGGTCCGACAAATACGGGCGAAAGCTGATGATCTGGACCGGTTTAGGCGCTTTTGCGCTGTCACAGCTGATTTTTGCCATGGCGGATTCGATGTGGCTCTTGTATGTGTCTCGTTTGATCGGGGGCATGGGGGCAGCTGCGATGATTCCGTCCATGATGGCGTTCGTGGCGGATATCACCACGAATGAAAACCGCGGGAAAGGGATGGGCCTTTTGGGTGCATCCATGTCGCTCGGATTCGTGATCGGGCCGGGGATCGGCGGGTTTTTGGCGGAGTTTGGCCTACGCGTTCCATTCTATGTATCCGCTGCCGTTGCAGGTTTGGCGACAATCGCCTCGCTGATTTTCCTGAAAGAGACCTTGTCGCACGAAGCGCAGATGGAAGCGAGAAATTCGCAGAAGAAACGGGAGAACATTTTCAAGCAGTTCGCCATGTCGGTGAAAGCGCCGTACTTTGTGCTTTTGATCCTGATTTTCACCTTGACTTTTGGCCTCGCGAATTTTGAAGCGATCTTTGGGCTTTATGTCGACAAGAAATATTCGTACACCCCTACGGACATTTCCATCATCATCACGGTTGGGGCGTTGGTTGGGGTGATCATCCAGTCCATGTTTATCGATAAGCTCTTGAAGCGTTTCGGTGAGAAGAAACTGATGAACGCGAGCTTCCTCATTGCGGCGCTCAGCTTTTTGCTGATGCTGCTGTCGGGCAGCTTCTGGTACACACTGGTAACGTCCTCCATCTTTTTCGTCTTCACGTCCATTTTGCGTCCGGCAATCAATACGCTGCTGTCCAAAATGGCCGGGCAGGAACAAGGCTTCGTTGCAGGGATGAACAATGCCTACATGAGCCTCGGCAATATCGTCGGACCGACACTGGCGGGCATTTTGTTCGATGTCCACGTCAATTTGCCGTATGTGTTCGGCGCAGTGATTTTGCTGGGGAGCCTGGTGATGTCGCTCAGCTGGAACAGACGTACTGCCAGCCAAAAGAACATGGCTACAGCTGTGCAGCGCTGATCGTAGCCTACAATGATTTGGAGAAAGGACAGCCGGTGCCTTTAGCAGGGACCGGCTGTTTTCATATCCAGTATAAAAGATGCAGCATGAGCGAATGGGGCTCAACATACATAAACAACAGGCAAGCACTTTAGCTGGTTTTGGTTTGAGAAAAGGAGTGAAAACAAGTGACCATGTGGGATTTTTCGCAAACGAAGCATCACGTTCTGCTTTGTAACGGAGGGAGTTGCATGCAAAAGGGTGGAGAGGAAGTCACCCAGGCGATCCGTGCCGAAATCAACAAAGCAGGAGCGGATGACATGATTCATACGACGCGAACACGCTGCAACGGCAGATGTGAAGAGGCGTGCGTCGTCATCGTTTATCCGTCTGGGGTATGGCTCAGCGGCGTCCGACCAACTGATGCAGGCGAGATTGTCACCTCCTTGCAAAATGGCGGATTTCTGGAAAGGCTGGTCTCGCACGTGTATCAGTCGGATCATTTTATACGTTCGGAACATACGAAAAAAGGAATGCGGAAATTGAAATAATGGATGATGGCTACCTTCGCGACGTGGCCAGAAGATAATACTTGCCCATCTGCTTGATAGCAAGCTGATCGCTGCTGTTGCTGCCTTTGATTTCATACACCATCCGGGTGCCCCGAATAAATGACGCCTGGCCCAAATGGGTGCCTATCTCACGCGTCGGCAATTGTTGATCAGATACTGCGTATGTTTTTCCGTCCCAAACGACTTCAGCCGGAATAGGGCCGAGCTCTTCCTGGCTGGCAGGGAGAGATTCTTGCCCCGGGACGATTTCAGACGAACCTGTGAGCAAGAGCAAGGAAAGTAAAAGAATCGAAAGATCTTTCATCGTGGGCACCTCCACTCTGGTCTTATCCGAAGGATTCGCTGCTAGGTAGGGGATTCCTTTATTTTCCATCTCGACAACTTTCTACTGAACGTGCGAAAAAGCGCAAACCGTCGCGGTTTTAGACGCAAAACTATCTGTATTGCGGACGCAAGCCTGTGCGGGTTTGTGTTTTTTTGTATGTTCAGAATCGATGCTACAGTGGCTCACCTACCACAAATATATTTTCGACGCCACTGCGTTTTCATGATGTGCCATGCTCGATCCCATGGATCAGAAGGGGTTGACAGCTTGGAATTAGGTTGTATAATACAAGTACATAGTTTCATCATACAACTAAATTCAATTGGGAGCTTCAGAAGGATCCGTCCCTGTCCGCTTTGATGAAATGATACAAGCGGACGCTGAGGAGAATACTACTACCATGCATCCCAAATGGAGGGGAAAGAAAGATATGTCGTCAGATTCGCAGTATCAGGATCTAACCCAACAGCAAAATGCGTTTCGCCAGCCGCTGTCGGTTTGGGTCATCGCATTCGCCTGTGTCATTTCGTTTATGGGAATCGGTCTCGTAGACCCGATTTTGCCGGCGATTGCGAAAAAAATGAACGCAACGCCCAGCCAAGTTTCGCTCTTATTTACAAGTTATAACCTTGTTACTGGCATTGCGATGTTGATTACCGGTTTTGTGTCCAGTCGGTTGGGGACAAAGTGGACGTTAGTTGTTGGCGTGTTCATTATCATCGTCTTCAGCGCACTCGCTGGCAACTCCAATACGATCAATTCGATCGTGTGGCTGCGCGGCGGTTGGGGTTTAGGGAACTCGTTGTTTCTGGCAACCGCATTGTCCGCGATCGTCGGGTTATCGGCCTCCGGGGCTGCCAAGGCAATTATTTTTTATGAAGCGGCGCTCGGGATCGGGATCGCTGTTGGTCCGCTTCTCGGCGGGGAGCTTGGCTCGATTTCCTGGCGTGGCCCGTTCTTTGGCGTTAGCGTGCTGATGGCTGTCGCGTTCCTGTTTTTACTGTTCGTCATGCCGAATGTGGCGAAGCCAAAAAAACCGATCAAACTGTCTGCACCATTCAAAGCGCTTAGCTATCCGGGCCTCTTGACGTTGGGGGGCGTCGCATTTCTGTACAATTTCGGCTTTTTCACGTTGATGGCGTACTCGCCTTATTTAATGGAGCTTAACGAGCGTGGTCTTGGCTTCGTTTTCTTTGGCTGGGGCTTGCTGCTCGCCATCACCTCCGTTTTCGTTGCACCGCGGCTGCAGCAGCGATATGGAACGGTAAAGTCCATCATTTCGGTATTGAGCATTTTTGCGGTGATTTTGCTGGTGATGGGAATCGGTTCTTCCGTTCCGGTCGTAATCATGGCTTGCGTGGTCATCTCCGGGTTTTTCCTTGGTATCAATAACACTTTGATCACGACAGCGGTTATGGAATCCGCACCGGTCGAACGTTCCGTTGCATCTGCTGCATATAGCTTTGTCCGTTTTTTGGGCGGTGGGATTTCGCCATGGCTCGCAGGCAAACTGGCGGAAATGTTCAACCCGAGCGTGCCGTTTATTTTCGGTGGTGTGATGGTTTTGCTCGGCGTGCTGTTCCTTGCCGTACGTCGCAAACATCTCGCAGGCATTGATTCGGCAATTAATCACCATTAATCGTTTTTTTGTGAGAGTTTGGGAGGGATGGCTTATGTATCAGCGAATATTGGTTCCGGTCGACGGGTCGGCGCATGCGCGTCATGCGGTCCGTTCTGCCAGATGGATTGCGCAAAGCGCCGGGCAAGATATCAGAGTGACCCTTTTGCATGTGAACCCGACGATAACACTCAATGAAGTGGCGATTGATGTGGACGACATCGATCAAATACAGGAGGAGGAAGGTCGCAAAATCGTGGCGGAGGCGCAGGAGTTGTTTGCTGACACCGAGATCCAGTGTGAGGCGGTATGCCGTTTCGGCAATCCGGCGAAAACGATTTGCGAGGTGGCCAAGGAAGGCAACTACGACCTGATCGTCATGGGCAGCAGAGGGCTGGGGCTGCTCAAGGAAATGCTGATCGGCAGCGTCAGCCACGATGTGATTCAAGGTGCGCATTGTCCGGTATTGATTGTGAAATAACCGTTAAAGCAAAATAGAAAAGACAGCAGAGGAGGCTCGTGCCTGCCAATGCTGTCTTTTTTTGCTCGATTTGTGCAGAGATTAGGATGTTGTAGACGTATAAGATTGTCCCAGGGTCTCCGGAATAACCAACTCACCTCTATTACAGAGTCGAACAAAGGCGGAGACGCACTCGGGATCAAAGTGGGTGCCACTTCCCTCAACAATTACTTGCAACGCACGTTCCTGAGACCAAGGCTCGCGATACGATCTTCGCGAGGTCAACGCATCGTAAACGTCTACAATGGCAAGGATTCTTGCGAGCAGTGAAATCTCTGTGCCTTTCAGCTTGTCCGGATACCCGGTCCCGTCCCATTTTTCGTGATGGTGCCGGATGACGGACAGCTCTTCGGTCATGAAGCCAATATATTTACACATCTCGTAAGCGATAACAGGATGTTGCTCGATTACGCTTCTTTCGTCCGAATCCAGCTTTCCTGGTTTATTCAGAATCTCGCTAGGAATCTGTATTTTCCCTACATCGTGAATGAGACCGCCTCTAGCCAGGGCTCGCAATAGTTCGGAGTTTAGATTCATGGCCTGGGCCAATTGCAATCCGTATATGGCAACACGGAAATTGTGACCGGCCGTATATTCATCTTTGGTTTCCGTGGCGACGATCAGATTTTTCATGCTGCTGGAGATGCTAATGCGAAGTTGATCCAAAGATGGATACCCATTCACCTGATGAAATGTTTGAGTTACCGATATGTTCGATCGATACTGGGCGATAATACCAAACAACAGCAGTAAGGCCGACGCTGCGAGGACTACATGATACAGCCACCAGGCCAAAGTCCACATCATGGTTGAGACCATGAAACATTCTGTAATGGAAAGCAGTACGGAACCAAATACGATAGCCGAATGCAGAGGAAATTTGACTAACCGAAATTGCTGAAAGTATCTCTTTGCCGCCCAAAGATACAGGAAGACTGTGAGAATTGCCAAGAGATAATTCAATGGCCCGAAATCGATGGGAATGAAGTTGGAAATGCTGGGTTTAACAAGAGCTGCGATATTCATCAGGATAATAATGATTACCCAACCAACGACAATCCTTCTCCGATGCTTCGACACGACGCGGATAAAGGAGTGGTCTGATGATAGGGTCGAGAGGAAAATCCAAACTGCGCACGTAGTCATCGCGATCTGTGAGGAAACACCTGCCAAGTGGTATTGATCAGCAATAATGAACCCAGGGGTCGAAAGTGCGTGAATGAGAAAAAAACCGTTTAGAGATAAGATCGCTAATGCAAGCATAAGCACACTCATATCCCGAAGTCGAATCCCCGTCCAGCCAACCGCAATTGCACTGATGGCCAAGACAAGGAGTGTTGGAGAAATGACATAAAAGTGAAAACGGGGGAGATCCCACATGGTACTGTGTCCGGGGAACGTTATAAGATACGCATACGCCAGAAGAAGCACGGCAGTAGTTATTGACATGGTTAAGAATAAAGAACGAGGTGAACGTGGCATCATCATTCCAACTTTCCAATTTAAGCTAAATTCCTAGCAATATATTCAGGATTCGACATTTACAGTGTCAAATCCTGTTCGTAACTGTTCGATTATGTCAGGAGGCATGACCGGGATACCTTGATAGATTAGGAGTCGGTCTAAAACGTTATAATTACCGAAAAACGATTTCCTTGCCTTTGCCTGACGTGTGTGCTATTCTTTAACTAACGACCGGTAGGTAGGAGAACTACCGTGAATAAGAGAGGGAAGAGATATGACGTTAGCGCAAATCAAGGCCGTTTCCTTGCCATTGTTCGCTAAGCATGGCTATGAGGGCGCATCGCTTTCTGACATCGCACAAGGCGTGGGCATCAAGAAGCCGTCGATTTACGCACACTTTAAAGGGAAAGAAGACTTGTTCCTCGCTGTTTTTGAAGATGTTCTGCACCATCAGGTAGTGGAGATGGAGCAGCTTCTAGAGGAGATGGATCGCGCGGATACGGAAAAGGTGCTGTACGCCTATTTGCGAGCCAATTGCCTTTATTTTAAACAAGAGGACGTGAAGGCTGCTTTTTTGAAACGGGCGATGCTGTTTCCGCCAGCTGCTTTGGCAGGTGAGCTGCGTGTACGTTTTCTGAAGCAGGAAGAACAACTGCTGGCGAGCCTAACCGGCATTTTCACGGAGGGTTTACAAAAGGGCCACTTGCGTCCCAACAAGCTCAATGATTTGATCGCTGCCTATTTGGCGATGATGGATGGCTTGTTCATCCAGCTTTATTATTACACGGACGAAAATCATGACGAGCGGATCGCTGGTGCCTGGAACATTTTCTGGTCCGGCGTAAAACGATAAATTGACACATAGAGGGGAGACATACAAAATGGCATGGGTATTTTTGATTGTGGCAGGTCTTTTTGAGGTGGTATGGGCGATGGCGATGAAATATAGCGAAGGCTTCTCGCGACTTTGGCCAACGGTGATTACGATTGCGGGGATGATTGTCAGCTTCTACTTTTTGTCGCTGGCCCTTAAATCGCTTCCGATCGGTTCTGCTTACGCGATCTGGACAGGGATCGGCGCGCTTGGCACTGTAATTTTTGGGATGGTCTTTTTGGGTGAACCGCGCCATACGATGAAGCTGGTATTCTCTGCGCTTCTGATCATCAGCATCATTGGCCTGAAAGTAAGCTCCGGTTCCACTGAACAAGGGGAAGCCGATACGAAAACAGTCGCGGTCCAGCAGACCGAGCGGATGTAACCGATCTTTATTTCTTCCATGAAAAAAAGTTCCGGCTCTTTTCAATGCGAAAAAGGGCCGGTCTTTTTTTACGCAAGGAATGCAAAAGTTTTTAACTGCAAAAGGTTTCAACCCGGTCGGTTCAGGGGTACTATCCATATAGAATAGAAACACCGGTTGTGGGGGAGAGAACATGTTAAGGAAAAGTCTGATACTAAAAGCGAACTTGTTTATCGTACTACTTATTTTTCTACTGGCCTCGTGTTTAACCGCCGTCTCCTATTATCGGGATGAAACGATGTATTACGAGAAGCTCAAGGGCATCAGCGCGATGGATGTCATCTTGTGGCAAGCTTATCCGGACGACGTTCAAAAGATCGTCTCCACGATTGAATCCAATCCCGACGCATACAAGACGGATGAAACGATCAAATCTTTCGCACCGATGCTTGAAGGTGCGCTTAAAAAAGATTTGGCGACCAATTCATACCTGATGTTTCCTGGCGTACATACCACGGGCGGCAAAAGCTCGCTCAAACTGATCTTGGCAAACGAGGCGCTGTATCAGGCTGGTGATTTGCCAGGCAGTGAGTACGAAATGTCACCTGAATATTTGCAGGCATACAAAGACTTTGAGGCAACCGGACTCGGCATCTCGAAGCCGTACACCGACCAGTATGGGACGTGGGTGACGATGTTGAGCCCGTTGAAAAATGCCAAAGGCGAGCTCATCGCAGTATTTGGCATCGATTTTGATTACGGCGTGGTGAAAGTCGAGCTCAATCGAGCGCTGTGGGAGAAGATCGGTATTGCAATTGGACTTGAGGCATTGTTTATTGGTATCAGCGTGTTTGTGGTCCGTCGCGCGCTGAAGCCGGTGAAAGAGATGTCGCGCCTCAGCTTGAATGCCGCTAACGGCGATTTAACGGTCACAGCTGCCATCCATTCCAACGATGAGATCGGACAGATGTCCGCCAATTTCAATGCGATGATCGCCAATATGCGTTTGTTGATCGGGCATACGCAGGAGATTACCAACCAGCTGTCAGGCTCCGCTGAGATGTTATTGCAAAATGCCGAGCAAACGGCAAAAGCAAGCGAACAGATCGCAATTGATATTCAGGAGGTTGCGACCGGGGCCGAAGCACAAACCCAAGGGGCAGAAGAGACAGCGCGGGCGATGGAGGAAATGTCGCTCGGCATATTGCGCATCGCCGAATCGGCGTCGCGTGTTTCGGAATCGGCTATCGATGTATCTGGTCACGCGGCACAAGGAAATGACGTGATCCAGACGACGGTCATTCAAATGAATGCGATCAACAATTCGGTCCGCGAATCAGCGAACGTGATCGAAGAGCTGTACAGCCATTCGCAGGAGATCAGCAAAATTACCGATGTCATCACGGATATTTCCAACCAAACCAATCTGTTGGCCTTGAATGCTGCGATCGAGGCAGCGCGGGCGGGTGAACATGGGCGCGGCTTCGCCGTGGTGGCCGACGAGGTACGCAAGCTCGCGGAACAATCGAAAAAGTCTTCCGACCAGATCGCCACGTTAATCGTCGGGGTGCAAGCAGCTACGAGTCGCGCAATGGAGCAGATGGCGCGCGCAGAAAGCGAGGCAAGTGCGGGCGAGACAGTTGCTAACGAGGCAGGACAAGCTTTTGGACGCATCGTCTCCGCGATCCAGGAGGTAACCGGACAGATTCAGGAAGTTTCCGCATCGGCAGAGCAGATGTCCGCCAGCTCGGAGGAAATCACCGCGACGATCGAGCAAGTGGCGGGAACAGCGAAAGATGGCGCCTTGTACAGCCAGAATGTGGCTTCCGCGTCTGAAGAGCAGCTTGCTTCCATGCAAGAAATCAGCTCATCGACGCATCGCCTGAACGAATTAGCACAGGATCTGCGCAAAGCGATCAGTCAGTTCAAACTGTCCTGATAAAAAGGTTGAAATCTGTCTATTTTTCAAAGACAGAATCCCTCTTACAATCTCTTTAAAGACACAAGCTATCGACAAAGGAGAAGGTAAGATGGAAGCCATGCGTTACGCAAAACGAACCTGTACTGATCAAACGAAAATCGATGAATTTTTAAACCTAGCGAAGACGGGTGCGCTGTCCATGGTAGATGGAGAGTTCCCGTATGTCATCCCGCTGAATTTTGTCTGGCATAATGGAGCAATTTACTTCCACGGCGCAGATGCTGGTCGCAAAGAGCGTGTCCTGCAAGCCAACAACAACGTCTGCTTTTTGGTCAGCGAAGAGTACGGGACGATCACCGATCCGGTCCCAGCGGAGACGGACACCGCTTATATGAGTGTGATGCTTTTTGGAAAGGCGGAGCGGATCACCGAGCTGTCACAGGCGACCGGTGCTTTGCAAGCAATGCTCGATAAATATGTGCCTGGCTATTATGAGCAACAATTGTCGCGCCAGCATGTGGAAAAATACCGTTCGTCACACGGCGCGCAGGTGGCGGTGTACAAGATCACACCGACAGAGGTGTCAGCCAAAGTGAATCCCGTCAATGAGCAGAAAATGTTCATGCCTGGCCGACGGATGCAGCAGGACGTATAACGGCAATAGGAGCTAGAAACCAAGCAAAAAATAGACAATCGACATGTAGCGATTCGCAAGCTTGCCAACGTAAGCGAGCAGGCCAAGTGATTGACCCCAACGGTTTTTCGAAAAGCCGTTAGGGTCTTTTTTTCTGCTCGTTTTACCATGCGCGCATGGTGGAAAAACAGCCAGATGTAGGTTTGTGTGGAAAAATTTTCGAGAAGTGTGCTACAATCATATTTACTGTGTTTTTAGAATCATTACACATTATTTACTTATACGCGAATAGGTGGGGATCGTTTTGTTTGGAAAAAAATGGACTAGTGTGCTGCTCGCCACTGCTCTGATGAGCCCAGTGGCTGCGTTTGCGCAAGGGACAGGACAAGCACCTGCAAAGGAAGCAGCAAAGGCTTCCGTGATTGCTCCGGCAGATGCCGTATTTACGAATGGTGTCGTTTACACCGTGGACCGCAATCGCAATGTCGTACAGGCAATAGCGATTCGGGGCGACAAAATCGTCTACGTTGGCAGCGACGAAGGAGCAAGAGCATTTATCGGTGCGAAAACCAAAGTGACCGATTTACAAGGAAAAATGGTGCTCCCCGGCTTTATCGATAGCCATACGCATGCGAGCAAAACAACGGGATTGATTTACTCGATCGACCTGTTCGACGGTGACTCGATCGAGAAATACGTCGAGATCATTCAGGCGTTTGTCAAAGAACATCCGAAGGAGCCGACGCTGCAAGGACGTGGCTGGAGCAATCCGGTGGCGCCGGGAATCGGCCCGCGCAAGGAAGTGCTGGACCAAATCGTACCGACAACGCCAATTGCGCTCACGTCGGATGACGGCCACTCGCTGTGGGTCAATTCGGCAGCTATGAAGCTCGCTGGTATCACAAAAGATACACCAAATCCCACAGGCGGTGTAATCGAACACGATTCGAAGACCGGCGAACCGTCTGGAACGCTGCGCGAAAAAGCGATGGATCTGGTTTTGAAAAAAATCGGGGGCTACACGGTGCAGCAGTATGAGACCGGGATTGAGGCTTACCAGCAAAAAGCGATAGAACGCGGTGTCACGACCGTGCGTGACCCGGATTTGCTGCGTTACCCGAATGTGCTGGAAGCGTATGAGGAGCTGGCCAAGGAAAACAAGCTGACCATCCGCTTCCGCAACGCGATCACCGCCAATCCGGACAAAGGCCCGGAGCAGGTGGCCGAGTTCGTGAAAATTCGCGACCGCAATCAAACGCCACTGTTCCAGATCAATTCAGTCAAAATTTTTATGGACGGTGTCGTTGAAGGCGCTACCGCGTATCTGGAAAAACCGTATGAGCACAAGCATACGAACGGGGAACTGATCTGGAAGCCAGAAGTGTATCAAAAGACAGCTGCGGCTGCGGACAAAGCGGGCTTCCAGCTGCACATCCATTCCATCGGCGACGCTTCCACACGCATCGCTTTGGATGGAATGGCCTATGCCGAGCAGCAAAACGGCGACCACGATGCGCGCCATTCCCTTGTCCATCTCCAGCTGGTGAATCCGCAAGATATCGAGCGCTTCAAAAAGCTCGGTGCGGTCGGCATCGTCCAACCGTTCTGGTTCATGCAAGAGGACGGCTATTACGATGAGATCGAAGTGCCGTATTTGGGCCAAGAGCGTGCGGAAAAAGAATATCCGATGAAAAGCCTGATTAATCAAGGGGTGCATGTTGCCTCCTCAAGCGACTATGTCGTGACACCGGAATTCAACCCGTTGAACGGCATCCAGCAAGGAATCACCCGGATCGCTGACGGCGAAACCGATCCAAAAAAAATTGCCAACCCAGAAGAGCGCGCGACATTGCCTGACATGATCGCCAGCTTCACCATCGAGGGCGCTTATGCTAACCATGTGGATGACATCACGGGTTCGATCGAGCTGGGCAAAAAAGCTGACATCATCGTACTGGACAAAAATCTGTTCGCCATCCCAGTCACACAGATCAAAGATGCGAAAGTGCTGCTGACGATGGTCGAGGGAAAAGAAGTGTTTCATCGGGCGGTAGAGAAGAAGTAAGAGTAAGAGCGGCCATCGCAGCGAGCGGTGGCTGTTTTTTTGTGGATGCGGTGGAAGTGTGCAACGAATCGTAAATCAATTGTAAAAGTCGTGGACAAATAGCAATAGATCCGCAAGAATCCGCTATACTTGCAAATGGAGGGAACAACTAACAGTAAATCCCTGGGAAGAGGAGAAGGAGTTGGACTTGATGCCACATGGAGAGGCAAAACGATATAAGACCGACTGGCAAACGATTTGGAATGTACTGCTCATCTCAACGAAATTGGGCCTGACTTCATTTGGTGGACCCATTGCCCATCTCGGTTATTTTCACAATGAATACGTTCGTCGCCAAAAATGGATCGATGAGCGAAGCTACGCAGATTTGGTTGCGTTGTGCCAGTTTTTGCCCGGACCAGCCAGCAGCCAGGTTGGGATCGGAATCGGTGTCATGCGAGCGGGAATGTTGGGGGGAATCGCTGCGTGGATCGGGTTTACATGGCCGTCTGTCATAGCGCTTGTCTTGTTTGCTTTTGGAATAGGGGGGATGGATCTCGCGCATGCCGGCTGGATACACGGTTTAAAGCTAGTCGCCGTAGCAATTGTCGCACAAGCGATTATCAGCATGGGCCAAAAGCTCGTGCCGGACCGCAGCAGAGCAACCATCGCGTTAGGGACAGCAGCGATCACGTTACTTTGGCCGTCGAGTGTCGGTCAGGTGATTCTGATTGTTGTTGCAGGTATCATTGGTACACTTCTATATAGGAAAGCTGAAAGCAGTGGTTCACCGAAAATCTGCATCCCCATCCCGCGTATGGCAGCGACGATCTGTCTTGCGTTGTTTTTTGTGCTCCTGTTGGGGCTGCCATTGCTTCGCAATCTGTATCCGTTACCAGGGATAACACTTTTCGACGCTTTCTATCGGGCGGGCTCGCTTGTTTTCGGTGGTGGGCATGTCGTCCTGCCGCTGCTGGAAAAAGAAGTGGTCCCGACCGGCTGGATCAGCAAGGAAGCATTTCTTGCAGGATATGGAGCAGCGCAAGCAGTGCCCGGACCGTTATTTACGTTCGCCGCTTATTTAGGGGCTGTGCGAGGAGGATGGCTTGGCGCGGCAGTTGCGACGCTCGCCATATTTCTGCCGGCTTTTCTGCTCGTGGTCGGTGTGTTGCCTTTTTGGGTGGATATCCGTAAGAGCCCCAAGATTCAAGGGGCGCTCGCAGGGGTTAACGCAGCGGTGGTCGGATTGTTGCTGTGTGCATTTTATGATCCGATTTGGACGAGTACAATCGAAGCTCCGGCTGATTTTGCAGCTGCCGTTGTTTTGTTTCTCATGCTTGTGTTTTGGAAAATGCCGCCGTGGGTGGTTGTGATTGCGGGAATGGTTGTTGGGTGGGTTTTAGCTGTGTGAACGGACAAGGGATGATAAGGTACAAAAAAAGCAAGATGCTTCCTAATTTCCAATGGGCAGCATCTTGCTTTTTGTTCTTTCTTTCATGCTGAGCGCGATTTAGTAAGAAACGAAAATTGACAAGGCCCGATAAAAAGGGCGATTAAGGAGTAACCATTAGCGGATGATGTTTCATAAAACTAATGTATATTCGCCCTAGTATTTATATAGTTGACGGTTTCACCTGGTCGACTAATGTAGCTCCGAAGATACCCGTCGTATTGTTACCCGCTACCTTACTACAGGAGGTGGAAAAAATGGATGAATTTAAAAAGGAACTTAAAAAATTGAACGTTGACAAATTTCAGGGCGGAAAAGTAACGCCTTGGGACAATCAAATGCAGAAAGATGCTGTTTTGGTTCAAAGAAGATGCGGCCGCTGCAGTTGTTCTTGCCGTTGTTCCTGCAGCTGCTCTTGTAGCTGCTCCTGCAGTTGTTCCTGCAGCTGTTCCTGCAGTTGTTCTTGCAGTTGTTCTTGCAGCTGTTCCTGCAGTTGCTTCTTCTTTTGCTTCTTTATCCGTTAAGGAAAGTTTCGAAAGGAAATGGTGGTTCTTCGAGAAAGTGAGGCAGCCTCTGCATAGGGAAGTAATGACCTAGCAGGGGCTTCTTCTCTAAAAGATCTGGCATGAGGGACAAATAGCCGTACATAAGATGACTGTGAAAGTGATGGTGCAGATTTGAGATTGACTCATGGTAAGGAGGAGTGACATGACAAATTTGAACCCTACTATGCGTCTGAAAGTAAAAAGGGACACGTTTTTTCTCCCTGATCCAAATGGCAGCGTGTATTTTCGCAACAACGTTGGCTCATTCCGCATGGAAGGCAGTGGGATCGATCAGTGGATTGAAAAACTGTTGCCAGTGTTCAATGGGGAGCATACGTTGGACGATCTCACTGAAGGGTTGCCGGACGAATACCGTGATCGTGTGTTTGAAATCGCAGAAAGCTTGTTCCAAAACGGATTTGTTCAGGATGTAAGTCAAGAACTTCCCCATCAATTGACGGACAAGATTCGAAAACAGTATGCGTCTCAAATTGAATTTTTGAACCATTTCGCTGATTCTGGTGCTTATCGTTTTCAGTGTTATCGTCAAGCGAAAGTGTTGGCGGTAGGCTCTGGTCCATTCTTTGTCTCCCTGGCTTCAGCGCTCCTGGATTCTGGCTTGCCCAAATTCCACTTGCTAATCACAGATTCGGTACCGACCAATCGAGAGCGGCTAAAGGAACTGGCGGTACATGCACACAAAATGGACGCCGACGTTGCGATTGAGGAGCTTGGCCTGCAGATCAAGGGTGAGAGTTCTTGGTGGGAGGCCGTACAGGCATTTGATTTTATCTTGTACGTGTCGCAGGAGGGCGATGTCGAGGAACTGCGGATTCTTCATAGGGTTTGCAGGGAGGAAGGAAAGGTGCTGCTGCCAGCCATGTGTTTGCAGCAAGTAGGTCTAGCGGGGCCACTGGTACACCCTGACTCTACGGTATGTTTGGAGTCGGCGTTGCGCCGCATCCATGAAGCCGCGCTCAGCAAAGACCCACAGCTGAACACATTCTCTTCCACTGCAGGAGCGATGCTGGCAAATGTAATCGTGTTTGAATTGATCAAAACGGTTACGGCTGTGAACGAAACGGAAATGAAGAATCATGTATTCCTGCTTGATCTGGAGACATTGGAAGGAAGCTGGAATTCGATCATGCCCCATCCGTTGGTGACAGAACAAACGGGGATCAAATGGGTTGAAAATCTCGATCCACTTCTCGAACAGGAGTCGGTCAAAGGTGAGTCAAGCGGATTGGTTTCTTACTTCAGTTCGTTGACATCATCGAAGACAGGGATTTTCCATATGTGGGAGGAAGGTGACTTACACCAGCTTCCATTGGCACAGTGCCGCGTTCAAGCAGCTGATCCGCTGTCTGAGGGGCCGGCAAAGCTGTTGCCGGAGATGGTCTGTACGGGCATGACACATGAAGAGGCGAGAAAGGAAGCGGGATTGGCTGGACTTGAAGCATATTTTTCACGTATGGTCGGGACGTACAAAACGGAGTTTCCTACTGAAATAGGAATGGTAGATCCAGATGAATTTGTTGGCGTGGGAGTAGGAGAAACCGTTGCGGAGAGTGTGTGTCGTGCGCTGCAACAATGTTTGTCTGAAGAACTGGGTAAGCAGCAGATGGATCAAAAACCTCATGTCTTTCGAGTACAAAGTACAGTAGAAGATAAACATTGCCAGTTTTATATGCAAGCATTGACCACAATAAAAGGAGCACCGATGATCGGCTTGGGAGCGGAAGTGTTCGGCTTTCCTGTTGTTTGGGTTGGTACAGGTGAGTACTGGTATGGCAGTGTTGGCTTGAACGTAACATTTGCGCTGCGAAAGTCGTTGCAACAGGCATTATGTAGGGAACAAAACAAAGCGGACCTCCTACTGCCGCAAGCGTTAGAGGTTTCATCCGTTCTACTGGAAGATCGTGAGCAAGAGAGCCTTGAGATTCCCGCGGTTGAAGAAGAGGCACAAACGGACGTACTGCAGTCCGCCTTGCAGGTTTTGAAACGGAATCATAAGCAGATCTTCCTCTTTGAATTTGAGCTGGAACCGTTTTTGAAAAAGGAAATGGCCGGGGTGTTTGGTGTGTTGCTGCGAGAGGAGGTGTCCAAGTGAGCGCAGTCGTTATGGTTGTCGGAGAAGGGCTGTTGGCAGATTTCGTGTGTCGAGCGCTGTCTACTACCTATCAGATTGTGCATCAACACGATTTGAAGGCAGGGTTACCGAAAACGGCTGATTTGGCTCTGGTGTTGGACGATGCCTGGCATCCAAGTGTATATCAAGAGGCGGAAAAGGTGTTTCAACCAGCCGGCATTCCTTGGTTACGCGGTTTCGTTACATTTGGTGAAGGTGTGATCGGGCCACTGGTTCGCCCTGGTATTCCGGGGTGTTCCCAGTGTGCAGGCCTTCGACAACTTATGGCGGGACGTGATCGCAAGGAGATGTGGGAGCTGCAAAAGAGGCTCGAAGAGTTCGGAGGAATGCGCCATGACGCATGGGCATCACACAATGGACTTTTGCAGATGACTCACCTGCTAGTGGCGGAAGCGCAAAGGGTGTTGACAGGCGATCAGGCCCACTCGGAAGGTCGGATGTTTTTCATGAACTTAAAAACGCTTAAGTCCTCACTTCACTTCATTCTGCCCGAGCCGTCATGTCAGGTATGCGGTCAATTGACTGAGGACTCATCGATGGCGGCCAGTATTTCGCTGCAGCCCAGTCCGAAAAGCAGCATCGACAGTTACCGCTGTCAGTCGATGGATGTCCTAAAGAAAGTGCTGAGTAGAGATTATCTGGATTTCCGGACAGGCCTTTTGAATGGGAAAATGCGTGACCTCGTGTCACCGTTTGCCGACGTGAGTGTGAATCTGCCGATGTTCAGGGGAGACGAGTCTACAGCAGGTCGGACTCATTCCTATGCACAAAGTGAGATGACAGCCATTTTAGAGGGCTTGGAACGGTATTGTGGCTTAGTCCCCCGAGGCAAACGGACAGTGGTCCATGACAGTTTTCACAATATTGCGGATCAAGCACTCGATCCCGTCACGGTTGGGTTGCATACAAAGGAACAATATGAGATCCCAGGTTTTCCGTTCAAAATGTTTGATCCTGATGAACCGATCGATTGGGTATGGGGCTATTCCTTTTTACAAGAGCGGCCGATTTTGGTTCCGGAGCTGCTAGCCTATTACGGCTTGGGCTATCGTCAAGGGTTAGTCTTTGAAACTTCCAATGGATGTGCGTTAGGCGGAAGTCTGGAAGAAGCAATTTTCTACGGTATTTTGGAAGTGGTGGAGCGTGATTCGTTCCTGATGACTTGGTACGCAAAACTACCGCTCCCTCGCCTAGACCCTTATTCTGCGAATGACCAAGAACTGAGTTTAATGGTCGAACGTTTGCAGGCGGTTGCAGGATATGATGTCTATTTGTTTAACGCGACGATGGAGAATGGGATTCCGAGTGTGTGGACGCTGGTGAAAAACAGGAAACAAAAGGGATTGAATCTTATTTGTGCGGGGGGAGCCCATCCGGACCCTATAAGGGCGGTAAAGAGCTCGTTGCACGAGGTAGCAGCCATGTTGCTAACACTTGAAGAGAAATTCGAGTCGAACCGCGAGGAATATGAGCGAATGTTTCACGATCCATTCCTGGTGAAGAAAATGGAGGATCATTCAATGCTATACGCTTTACCGGAAGCGGAAGAGCGCATGCAATTTTTACTGAATGATCATGGTCCATTGCGAACGTTTGAAGAGGAATTCAAACAGAAGGTGAGGCATGCAGACCTGACAGATGATCTGAAGGAGATTCTCCAGTCGTTTCGCGATTTGAATCTCGATGTGATCGTGGTGGACCAGACGACACCTGAAATCTTACGAAACGGACTGCATTGCGTAAAAGTACTGATTCCGGGGATGCTGCCGATGACGTTTGGACAACATTTTACCCGCGTGTCGGGATTAGAGAGGGTATTACGTGTACCCGCGGACCTTGGATTTGTGAAGCAACCACTCACATATGAGCAGCTCAATCCACATCCACATCCGTTTCCATAAGGCGTGATGAGGAGGAACAAGGATGAATTTGGATGAATTTCTGTACAATCTGCATTTTGACACTGATAAGGCAAGACCTCTGGACTTTGAAGTGGAATGGGACGATGCACCACTTCCATTTAAGCTCTACCGTGGCTTGCCTGTGATTCCCTTTTCTCCAGATACACCACTTACACTGTTCAAAAAAGAGACGCCAGTGAAGCCCACCCTGCACGTAATCGGTCATTTTCTTTGGTACGTATACGGACTAACTCAATTCAGCCATTCTGCCCCTGACACGGACTTTGCAGAACCAGCTTTTGGTCCGATGCAATTGTACCGGAGGTTTATTCCCTCCGGTGGCTCGTTGTATCCAAATGAATTATATGTATATCTGAAGCTAGAGGATGCTCCCACAGGAATTTACCATTATGATGTGGTACACCACCGATTGGTGTTGTTGAGGAGCGGAAATTTCGACTCCTATATTGCGCAGGCCCTAGGCGAGCGTTGTGACATTTTCGCTTGCTTTGCTACTGTTTTCGTGTCAACCATGTTTTGGAAAAATTTCTTTAAATACAATAACTTTTCCTATCGCTTGCAAGGACAAGATGCTGGCGTGCTGATCGGACAATTACTGGAGGTCGCGAAACGGTTTGGCTTTGAATCGGGGGTGTACTTCCAGTTTCTTGACCGGGCAATCAATCATCTGCTCGGGCTGTCCGAACGGGAGGAGAGCGTATATGCGGTCATACCACTAGCGATTGAGTCTGGTATCACTTGGTTTGGGAAAGGGAGTGGCGGTGATCGGATTGTTTCTGCCGCCGAATTGTGCCGGGAGTTGCCAGCAATTCAGCATGATCATTATGTTCGGTCACAGAGGGTCCTAGAGTATCCGACGCTGCTTAAAATGAACGAAGTGTCATTGCAGGACTCGCCGCGATCGTTTCGCCAGATCGAAGGGAAGAAGAAGTTTACCTATGCGGACCATTCGGTGACACTGCCAAACGTGAAGCGCATGTCTTATGATCTGGCATCGGTCTGCCGAAAGCGGTTTTCACCGGGAATGAATTTCTTTTTAGATAAGGTCAGCCAAAAGCAACTAGCCACTCTGTTGCAAGAAGTGACTGCTTCCTTCGTTTATCGAAATGATTTGGATGAAGAACAGGAGAATCCCCAATCACGTGTGGCGCTGTACTGCTGTTTGTATAACGTAGAAGGCATTCCGGACGGTGCTTACCGCTATGACAGTGCGAATCATGCATTGCGTCTGGTACGACTTGGAGATCATCGGCACTGGCTGCAAAAGGGAATGTATATGGAAACTGTTAACCTGTTCCAAACTCCACTCTGCTTTCATGTGTCAGGGGCTAAGGATCACCTCATACCAGCACTCGGGTATAGAGGGTACCGCATCCAACAGATGGAATCCGGCATGCTCGTGCAACGGTTACTGTTAGCCGCGTCGGCCATCGGGATGCAGGGGCACGCGCTCCTTGGATATGATTCGAACATCTCTGATGAGATTTACCAGATGGCTCCGATTGGGGAAACGAGCCTCATTCAAATTCCTGTTGGTTCCCATCATGCTAGTCCTAAGTTGGAGGGGAGCTTGCGTAGCTAGGAAATAATGGAGAAATTAGGCAGTCCGTCGGTGAACGGACTGCCTTTTCATTTCATCATCTACGGTTTAGTCTCATGTTGTATGGCATTATCTTCAAGCACATTGTACTGGCCTGTAATGCGTACGTTGGAAACCTTGTTGCTGCGGATGTCATTAGCGGAGACGTAGTTGCCGTTATTTGCAAGCGAGAGTCCATGTCTCTGGTTGTGTGTCGAACTGTTGACCAGAATCGAGGCGAAGCCTGCTCCGGAAATCTCATGGATTCCGTCTCCGCCGTTGTGGGAGATGTAAACGCGGATGGTGAATCCTTTGATTTCGATGTGAGTCCCGTAGATGGCGAAGGCTGTGTTTAGGCGCTTTGCACCGTCGAGAACGACGCTGCCTTTCGCGATGAGGCCTCAAGACAGAGTAGCCGTCCCATTTCCTTGGTACATGCACACATAGGCGCGCGCCCACATAAGAATAGAAGTAAGCGAAATCCGAATGTGGGAGGTGGCAGCCGTGTCCAGCATTTTGATGGCATTATCGATGATGGTCAAAGAGCTGGTTGTGCTCGTCGGATACGTCAAAAATAACGCGTTTCCACAACCGTTGTCTGAAGTGGACGAGGAGAAATTCCTGCGCCTGATGGCAACCGGTGACCCGTTCGCACGCAACAAACTGATTGAGCATAACCTTCGGTTGGTGGCTCATATTGTGAAGAAATTCGAAAACACAGGTGAGGATAGCGAAGATTTGATCTCGATTGGTACGATCGGGTTAATTAAAGCGATCGAGAGCTATCAGGTTGACAAAGGTACTAAGCTGGCTACCTATGCTGCAAGATGCATTGAAAATGAAATCCTCATGCATCTTCGCAGCCTGAAAAAAACAAAAAAAGACGTTTCCTTGCACGATCCGATCGGAATGGATAAGGAAGGAAATGAGATCACGCTCATTGATGTACTTGGTACAGAAACAGACGAAGTAGTTGATGCAGTACAATTAAAGCTTGAGTCCAGTAAAATTTATCAGCATATTCATATCCTCGATGACAGGGAAAAAGAAGTCATCATCGGCCGGTTTGGGCTGGATCAGGATAAAGAGAAGACGCAGCGAGAGATCGCGCGCGAGCTGGGGATTTCACGATCGTATGTGTCGCGCATTGAAAAACGGGCATTGATGAAGCTGTTCAATGAGTTTTATCGGGTAAAGCAGACGCAGGGGAGATAGGGGAGCAGCAACAAACGACTGCGAACAGGGAAGCAGCCGTCGGCGCAACGAAGTCGACGGCTGTTATTTTCTTTTCGAAAAGAGTGTGTTGAAGGGGAGTTAAATTATTCGTTTTCCTTTCGTTTTATTCCCAAACTCTATCTCAAGGTCAATTGCTGCGCAATCTCCCAGACATGTCCAGCCGGATCTGTGAAGGCAGCAGTTCGTACTCCCCACGGGCGGTCCACTGGACCGTTTAGTAGAGCAATGCCGCGTGTACTCAATTCGTTACATACTGCATCCACATCATCCACCCCGATAGTAAATTGGAAACGAGATCCGGATTCTCGGGTTGCTACTTTTCCAGGACAGAGCAAATCGTATGCCTCGGAAATTTCCAGGAGGTTAATGCTCATATTTCCGAATTTGTATACCGCAGACACATCGTCTTCATATACGGCGGAGAATCCAAATACATCTTGATAAAACACCTTTACCTTTTGCAAATCTTCCACAAACAACGTAACAACATCAACATTCAACGACCCTAAAGATCTCATAGACACACTCCTTCACATTAGGATTAAAACGTTAATCTAAGTCATTATTGGCTACTATACTATACTCGATGATTTGATATTTCTTTTCATTTGCTATGTTGATCTTTTTTTAGCTCTCCAGTCAAAGCATTTAGAGATGTTCCACGATCTATTCGAGATTGAGCCAAATAAAAAGATCCCCTGTTCATTCCATGTTGGACATGACCAGGGGATCATACTTTGCAATTTTCATGCACGAAATCACCTCTCTATTTATTTGGTAGTGATTTTCTTGAACATTTCTGCATAAGCCAGTTCGCGTTTTCTTTCGCCTGCTTGATAAGCTTTATCCAAAACTTCTAACGACTCGATAACAGATTTTAATAATCGAAACATGTGACATTTCCTCCTGATAGATGATGTTTATCCTTTAATCATTAATTGATGGCGTTTGTTTTGTAATACTTCATAACCTTTGTTTAACGTTTTGAACCACTCGACTGTAGATTTCCATGTCTTTACCATTTTGAATTACCTCCGTGTTTTTGTTGTACCTTTATTATCTCTGCTTCGTTTTCTTTTCACAAAGTCGCTATTCGCTTATGAAAGCGACAATCATTGGTACTGGAAGCGAATGAAAACGACTTCATGAGGACCAATCTCAATATTTCGAGGTTATGCTCTGTATTTCTCATCTTTTCATAAATCAATGAACGCTTCGTGAATATTTTTGTTACATGCTGCTGGTACATTTACTGGGAATCGCAGCGATGTATTTGGCTGGAATTTTGTTTCGTTATGCAATGTTTACCATTTCAGAGGTATAAAAAAGCGCCCTGAGGGCGCGTCGGAGATTAACGAGTGGGTGAATGTTACATTTTTTATGGGGAGATAAGGAATCAGTGAAAATAGGAGGATTGTTGTTGCTGTTCAACTAGCACATAGTGTTAAACCCTATCCTCCCGACATGTATGCAATTAGAATAATGACATTACATTTTTTAATCCGCTAATGAAGACATAGAAAGAAAAGTAGAGAAATAGTAACCCTGACGCTAATGAGAAGACTCGAAGCATTTTAGCACCCATTAACTTTCCACCAATACTACTTAAATAGGCAAGAAAAGCTCCCCAAACGATTGATACCGTTACAAATCCAAAGAAAAATGGCACCAAACTTTGGTCGACAGATGAATTACCAATCGTTGAACTAACAACACTTCCTCCAACCGTTGCAAACCATACTAATGCTGTAGGAGCAGAAACAACTAACCATATACCAGTAAAGAAATATGCCCACAAGGATCTCTTCGCAACGTCTTTTCCTTCTAACGTAATTTGCTTAGGCGAAAAGAAATCTTTTATTGCCTGATACGTTAAATAGCAAAGCATGATTGTTCCACCAATCCATAAAATATTTTGGAAAATAGAACTAGATTGTAACAACAATGCGATTCCTAACACAGAAAGTACTGCATAAACCATATCACCCACTGCACAGCCTATTGAAAAAATAAAAGCAGGTAAAAAACCTTTTGTAATGCCTGTTCGAATAAGAGCGAGATTTCCCGTTCCAAGTTCAAGTACGAGAGACATACCAATTAAAACGCCTGAGATGTAGAGTGCCATAATAATCATCCTTTCTCAAATAAAAAAGCTCTCGCCTCTAAAATAAGAGACGAGAGCATAACTACCCGTGGTATGTAGGTGCCACAAAATGTGACAGCTTTTACCGTTGTTAACGAGGCCTCCCCCGATGTCCCTGCTAAATTTCAGGACATTTTTCCAAAGTGAGTTGACTCAAATTGATTGCATAAGGTATGCATCGTCATCATTAGCGTCAACATCATAAACTCACTTCTTCAACCAACTTAATATGGAGTTGTTCTGATTATACAAGCACTATAGTAAATAAGCAATGATGTATCTTGAATCCGGATCTAGTTGGAATCGTGTAATGCAGGGGAGGCTGGCAGAGGGGAGTGGAGTTCCTTTAGGAAGCTATGGAAAGAAGGCCCTTAATTAAGAGTCTGTAAAATATTCTGTGTAAACTCTCAACCTCCTAATTTACAATTAAATTAGAAAGGTTGGGATTTTTTATGAGTCTCATGTCGAAAGAGCAATTAAAGCAGTGGATCAAAGAGAAAAATATGAAGTCGGTGGACGATGTCCAATCTGCATTAAAAGACCTGTTCTCTGAGACCATCCAAGACAT
>NZ_RHHQ01000067.1 GCF_003710825.1 Brevibacillus fluminis
GCGATGGGAAGCGTGATTTTTGCCTATACCGTGCCAGGGCTTATTTCCGGCTTACTTGCAGGGGTGCTGCTTGATCGGTTCGATCGCAGAAAGCTAATGATCGCTGATAATGTGTTGCGAGGCCTGTTGTTTCTGCTGCTCGTGTTGCTTTTGGCAAGCGACCGTGTCTGGATTGGCTGGGTGTATCTTACGGTCGTGTGCGCGGGCATGCTTTCCCCGATCAGCACACATGGTGCTTCCGTGCTGCTACCGCAATTCGTGGCAGACAAAAACTTGCTGACCAGAGCCAATAGCTTGATGGAAGCGCAGTGGCAGATCGTGTATTTGGGTGGGCCAGCACTTGCAGGCGTTTTGATCGCTTGGATCGGGGAAAGCGCCGTTTTGCTGATCGATGGATGCAGTTTTTTCATCTGTGCTTTCTGTTTCTGGAAGCTGCGTTTGCAGCCGGTCGAAGTGGACGGACAGGAGATGGTAGAGGAAAAGAAAGGC
>NZ_RHHQ01000068.1 GCF_003710825.1 Brevibacillus fluminis
AAGATTTGAAGACGGGATATGTCTATATGGGGACGAACCGCATGCTGCTCGTGCTCATTTTCATCACACTGTTTTTCAACATGGCGTACGGGCCCATCGAAGTGGCACTTCCGTTGTTTGCCAATCAATCAGCAGGTGGTTCGGCTTCGCTTGGTTTGCTCTGGTCGGCATTCGCAACAGGATCGCTTTCGGGAACACTTGCTTTCTCACTGATCAACTGGAAGTTTTCGCTCGGCTCAACCTTATCGGGAATCATCGTACTGTGGGGTATCTCGACATTGCCGCTCGCATT
>NZ_RHHQ01000069.1 GCF_003710825.1 Brevibacillus fluminis
CCTCAATCAGAATGGCGCTCGGTATTCCACCCAGTAGGTAAACAGGACCAGTATATATTAGAAAGCCCATCATTAAGTCAAAAAAGGATGAATAGAACGAATTCGGGTCACGTGCTGTTAACGGGACATAGCTAATGATTGCAAGTGATAAGCAAAATACAAGGGAAGAAACGAGTCTGTAAAATATTCTGTGTAAACTCTCAACCTCCTAATTTACAATTAAATTAGAAAGGTTGGGATTTTTTATGAGTCTCATGTCGAAAGAGCAATTAAAGCAGTGGATCAAAGAGAAAAATATGAAGTCGGTGGACGATGTCCAATCTGCATTAAAAGACCTGTTCTCTGAGACCATCCAAGAGATGTTGGAGGCCGAACTGGACACTACTTTGGGCTACACCAAGCATGATACCAAAAACAAGCGGACATCCAACAGCCGAAACGGATTCAGTAAGAAACAGGTTCGTTCAGAGTATGGGGACATGGAGATCCAGATTCCACGGGATCGTGACGGCGAATTTGAACCTACCATCATCAAGAAGCACCAATCGAACGTAGCCGGTATTGAGGATCAGATTCTTGCTCTGTATGCAAAAGGAGTATCGACTCGTGACATTCAAGATCATCTGCAGCAGCTCTATGGCATTGAGGTTTCTCCCACACTGATCTCCAATGTAACGAACAAAGTCATTCCCCTCATCAAAGAGTGGCAAAATCGACCGTTGCAATCGGTCTACGCTGTCGTTTTCATGGATGCCATTCACTTTAAAGTAAAGCAAGATGGAGCCATAGTAAACAAGGCTGCCTATATGGTCATTGGCGTCGATCTTGAGGGGCATAAGGATGTTTTAGGAATCTGGATTGGGGAGAATGAATCCGCAAAATTTTGGCTTCACGTCCTTAACGAACTAAAGAACCGTGGTGTCCAAGATATTTTGATTATCTCTGTCGATAACTTAAAAGGTTTTACAGAAGCGATCTCTGCAAGCTATCCCAAAACAGAAATCCAAAAGTGTGTGATCCACCAAATTCGGAATTCGATCAAGTACGTTTCCTACAAGGATTTGAAGAAAATCACGTCTGCCCTAAAACCCATTTACAAGGCTACGACCGAAGAAGCTGCTTTAGAGGAATTGGACCAGTTCGAAAGAACTTGGGGGGAAAAGTACCCGCTAATGGTACGTTCCTGGCGGAACAATTGGAGTGAAATTGCGACATTTTTCAAGTACCCTCCAGAAATCCGTAAGTTGATTTACACCACAAATGTCATAGAAAGTTATCATCGGCAACTTCGTAAGGTGACGAAGGGAAAATCTGTTTTCCCTACAGATGAAGCCCTATTGAAAATGCTGTATCTCGTCACGATGGATGTCTTACGAAAATGGACAGGCCGCGTTCAAAATTGGGGGCAAATCTTACTGCAGTTATCCGTTTTCTTTGAGGAACGGGTAAAGCCTTACATCCGCTAAAAAATGATAGGCTTCATCCCCCCAAAAAAATACTCTTCCTCTGCACCAATAGAGTCAAGGGTTCGCTTTGCCTTACGCCCTTGACTCTATTGGCTGGAGAAAGATTTTTCGAATAGGGGATGAAACCTTCTCATACAACTGGTTGAGTTGGTTTACACAAAATTCTTGACAGACCCAATCGCAGGTTCATTACAATTACGGGCAGAACAGCTTAATCAAACGATAATAATATAAACGAAATAAGGAGCAGCTTGTTTACGGCAACTGCCCC
>NZ_RHHQ01000070.1 GCF_003710825.1 Brevibacillus fluminis
TCCGGCACCGTATCTCGCGGCCCAAAGTTCACCATATCGAGCGCTCCCAGTGATACCACCTGCGGAATGCCCACCTCTCCTGCCGCATTGAGCCGGGTCGGGCCAGCCGTTAACACACCGCCGACCAAATCGTCCGCGAGCTCCGTCGTCGTCAGATCAAAGGACCCAGTGATAAAGCCGTCCCGTATCAACGTTTCCATCGACTGGCCGCCCGTTCCGGTAGCGTGGAACACGAGGATTTCATAGTCGAGCTCCTCCAAATGCTTGCGTGCCGTCTCGACAGCCGGAGTCGTCACACCGAACATCGTCGCCCCGATCAGCGGCTTGCTC
>NZ_RHHQ01000071.1 GCF_003710825.1 Brevibacillus fluminis
CGGAAATTTGGTTGATTCCAGCGACATCGACGACCGAATACATCATCGTGATATCGACCGCACCGACGTACGCGCGGGTGTCTCCCGATGCCATCGTGGACACGATCAGCTTTGGTACGCCCACTGGCAGCTGGCGCATCGCATGGGAAACGACCGCGGTGCCGCCAGAGCCGCCGAGTCCCAGAATCGCCTGCAGCCGGTTTTGCTCATACAGCTCTTTGACGATGGCAGCGGCGCCTTCGGCCATCGCCTTCATCGCCGCTCCGCGATCGCCCGATGCGATCAGCCGATCGATCTGATAACCAGCAGCGGCTGCAACCGCTTCGCGCATCACATCCGGTTGGATGGCAGGCTCGCCCAGAACGCCGATATCCACCAATATGGTCTCAACGCCATGCTCTTGCTGTAAGCGCTCACAAATGTAGCCGTACTCGATCCCTTTCGTATCAAGCGTGCCAAGCAATACAACGGTTGGCTTTTGTCCCATAGAATCCATTTTCCCTCCTCCAACGCTCTGATTCACAGCCTATTTAGAGCAAGTTCCTTGCCAATGAGTTCAGCCCGGTTTAATCAGGTTATCGCAACGGTCACGGGAAAGTTTTTTCTCACCACGTCACAAAACAGCGAGAAAAAAATTCCCAAATCAAGTAACGGGAAAAATATTTCACGTTCTCTCATTTGGGAATGGGCGTAATGTTGTATTTTTTCATTTTGTTAAAAAGCGTCCTTCGCGTAAAACCGAGCGTTTCCGCCGTTCGCGTCCGGTTCCAGTCCAGCTTTTGCAGCGTCTGTTCGATCAGTTCCTTTTCAAACGACTCCACCGAGCGGCTGACCCACGGACTCTCCTCATGGCTAGTCCCGCGTGTGTCGCCAACGGTTGGCAAGTTGGCTTCCCTGATCTGCACGGGCAAGTCTTTCCGCTCGATGCGGCTGCCATTGCACAAGATCGATGCCCGCTCCAGCACGTGCTCCAGCT
>NZ_RHHQ01000072.1 GCF_003710825.1 Brevibacillus fluminis
GGCCAATCATAGGCGAGCAAGGCATCGAAGGCAGCCGGAGTTAGCCCGCTGATGTCGCTGACGAATTTTTCGTTGATTTTTTTCAGGAAGTGATTGACCATGAGCGGGATGTCTTCTTTCAGCTCGCGAAGTGGGATGGTCTGAATCGCAATCACATTCAGGCGGTAGTACAGGTCTTCGCGGAATTTACCCTCCTGCACCGCTTTGTACAAATTAACATTGGTCGCGCATAGAATCCGCGTGTCGACTTTGATCGTTTTGGTGCCGCCGAGCCGCTCGAATTCCTGATGCTGGATGGCGCGCAGCACCTTCGCTTGCGTTGATAGACTCATCTCGCCGATCTCATCGAGAAACAGCGTCCCTTGATGCGCCAGCTCAAAACGGCCGATCCGCTGCTGCGTCGCGCCGGTGAACGAGCCTTTTTCATGGCCAAATAGCTCGCTTTCCAGCAAGTTGTCCGGCAAGGAAGCGCAATTGACCCGCACGAAAGCATGCTTGTAG
>NZ_RHHQ01000073.1 GCF_003710825.1 Brevibacillus fluminis
GATTTTTTCATCAATTCGTGAAGCGAGCTATGCTACGATAAGAAGATCATAGTGTCGGGAAAGTAGGGAATCTTGTGGCTCGCAGTGCATATTTGAATTTAATCTTGCTCAGCCTGATCTGGGGGGCTTCTTTTTTCTTTATTAAGCTGCTGCTCGGTCCGTTTCATCCGTGGACCGTGGTGATGCTCCGTTCGGGATTCGGCATTCTGATCATTTTTGTCATCATGCTGGTAAAGGGAGAGTTTCGCAATGTGAAGCGGCTTCCGTGGATTCCGCTCATCGTCGTAGGCTGTTTGAACAATGCAATTCCATGGGGCTTAATTGCGCTCTCGGAGACGCGTCTTCCGAGCAGCATGGCTTCGGTACTAAATGCAACCACACCGCTGTGGACCATGCTTGTTGGCTTGCTCGTCTTCAAGGGCAAATCGAGCCGGAATCAATGGATCGGCATGGGCATCGGTTTTATCGGGCTATTGATTTTGCTTGATCTCAACCCGATCAGCATCATATCCGTAGACCTATTCGGATTTTTCGGAATGATGGGGGCGACGCTTTGCTACGGCATTTCCTCGCATTTGGCCAAAAAGTATTTGGCACACCTATCGTCGTTCCAGGTAAGCTTTTTCACACTTCTGTCCTGTATGCTGGTAGCTGGCTTTGTAGCCTTGACCACC
>NZ_RHHQ01000074.1 GCF_003710825.1 Brevibacillus fluminis
AGCGGTGCTCCAGCCTGACGTTATGCTTGCACTCGGAGGCTTGGGAATTTTCGGCTCCGGAGTTGCCTATATCATTTTCTATTACCTGATCCAAAAAGCGGGTGCACAATTCACCTCGATGGTGACCTATCTGGTCCCGGTCACAGCGATCCTGTGGGGCTACGCGCTGTTGGATGAAGCGATCCATTGGAATTTACTGTTCGGACTCATCTGTATTCTCGGCGGCGTTTTCTTTGCAGGGCGCCCGGAGAAAAAAGCGAAACCGCAAAATGTAGCTTTGTCAGAGCAGTCATAAGCGTGCAGTAAAAGACGACCTTCGTCTCTTCAGTAAGGGAGATGGGGCGTCTTTTGCTGTTTATTTAGGC
>NZ_RHHQ01000075.1 GCF_003710825.1 Brevibacillus fluminis
GCAAGGTGCGGAAGCAATCAAGTTGCTGCTACCCACTGCCAACGAAATTACCATTACCGTCTCTGGGAATGCGAAGCTGTGGGACGTGGGGATCAGTGAACAAAAGCATTGGTGGGAGTGACGGAAGGATGGTACACTTATTCCAGATGGTAGGAAAAGGGAGGGTGGTTCTCGAATGAGTGCACAAACTGCGCTGCTCATCATTGATGCACAAAATTTTTTGATCGAGCATGCTTTTCAAGGACAAGCTTTGGTCGAACGAATCGAAAAGCTGGCTACGCGTGCCCGCGCGCTGCAAATTCCGGTCCTGTATGTTCAACATTGCGAGAGCGAGGGCGAGTTTACGATCGGGACGCCAACCTGGCAAATTCATCACGGGATTCCCCCACAAGAAGGAGAGCCTGTCATCCGCAAGTTTGCCTGCGATTCTTTTTTCGAGACGACCCTGAGCGATGAACTGGAGGCACGAGGAACCCGACATCTGGTCATTGTCGGTCTGCAAACCGAATATTGCATCGACACCACGAGCAGACGAGCGGTTACGTCCGGGTACAACGTGACACTCGTGGGTGATTGTCATTCGACGCTCGACAGTCCAGTCTTGTCAGCGGAACAAATTATTGCGCACCACAATAAGGTTTTGAACTGGTTTGGGACAGAGAAGAACCAGGTTTTTGTGAAAGGGTCTGAGGAGATTTTTGTTTAATCGAGATGGGTATCGTCTTAGTGCTTTTTTTATTTGTTTGTACTTAATCTGGACTGCGAAGGAAGTCTTGTTTCAGCTCTATTCCATCCCTACCCCCATTGCCCTTATTGTTAAATATGTGATTTGGATCGTTCCTGTCTACTTTTATCTGACTCAAATTGATCACATACAAAATTCGTGGCGAAATATTGGAATGAGGAATGCGGCACTTGGAGTAAAATGGGGGTTCCTGGTCAGCTTCATGATCGTTGTGATTGAAGCGGGACTGACGTATTCTTTTCAGGGCTCCTTTCATTTTGATTTGGGGTGGCGCTGGTTTACGACGTTGCTGTTTGCGATTCCGGAAGAAGTTCTCTTTCGAGGGTTTATCCTTCACAAGCTCTCTTCTTCGATGACGTTTATGAAAGCGAATCTGTTTGCTTCCTTGTTGTTTGTCTCCATCCATCTCCCGATTTGGCTGCTACAAGGCGGAGCTTCCCTACCCAAACTTATCGGCAATGGAGCTACCGTCTTCTTGGTCGGATACGGTCTTTCGTTACTTGTGAAACGCACGAATTCGCTTTGGTCATCGACGATTGTCCATACGGTCTATAACTTGCTGATTTACCTTAGGGCAACCTAAACTCATAGAAACAGCCTTCCGACAAAAGTCGTGGCGGCTGTTTTTTATTTTTCGCCAAAAACAGAAGGAAAATTCAAAAACTTATCATCTCTTCATCATCAATCTGTAACCGATGCATCAGGATTCTCCCATATAT
>NZ_RHHQ01000076.1 GCF_003710825.1 Brevibacillus fluminis
GTCGTGCTGCGCGGCCTGCAATTTTTCCTCAGCATGCAAAAAGATTTCGAGATTGTCGGTGAAGCGGAAAACGGCAAGGAGGCGCTGGAAAAAGTGGCATCCTGCCAGCCGGATGTCGTGCTGATGGACATGGTGATGCCTGTGATGGATGGGATCGAGGCGACGCGGCTCATCAAGAAAACGTATCCGGACGTCAAAATTTTGGTGCTGACCAGCTTTTCCGATCAGGATTACGTGCTGCC
>NZ_RHHQ01000008.1 GCF_003710825.1 Brevibacillus fluminis
CTGTTCAGTTTTCAAAGAGCATGTCGCAACTTTCCTTTGAAGTGCGGACTCTCAATTTAACATATCGCCGCATTCGTTGTCAAGTTCTTTTTTTAATCAGAGTGAACTTCTAGCACGCTCTCATCTGAGCGGAATGTTACTATAACATCTTTTCACTAGAGTAGTCAATGCCTTTTTAAAAGCTAACTGGTCGGGAAGACAGGATTCGAACCTGCGACCCCTTGGTCCCAAGCCAAGTACTCTACCAAGCTGAGCTACTTCCCGATTTGTTCACTCTATGTAAATCTAGTAAAAATGGCGTGCCCTGAGAGATTCGAACTCCCGACCTTTTGATTCGTAGTCAAACGCTCTATCCAGCTGAGCTAAGGGCACATATGGAGCGGACGAAGGGTCTCGAACCCTCGACCTTCGCCTTGGCAAGGCGACGCTCTACCAATTGAGCTACGTCCGCAAAATGGTGGTGACCCGTAGGGGATTCGAACCCCTGTATGACAGCGTGAAAGGCTGCTGTGTTAAACCGCTTCACCAACGGGCCAACTTATGAAGTCTAGCAATACGTTTTTCTCTATCGCTGACGGTTTTTAATAATAGCAGACGCAAAAATAAAAGTCAATATCAAAATTAAAAAATGAGCGTTCGCTAGGTATTGCATGTTTTCATCAAGCTTTGCGGTACCTCTCTGCTTCTTCAACCATTGGAATAAATACGTAAAAAGAGGGACGCGTGCCTATCCATTTTCGAGCAAAATAGAGCCAACTGCCATCACGGTATCCGTTTCAAATGGATTTACCACGCTTACGAGTAAGGAGGATTCACTCACGTATGAATCTAGAAACAAAACCATCCCCTGAAGAAGAAGTCCTAGAAGACGAGAAGGAAAAAAAGAAGGGGTTTTGGTATGCAGTTGAAAAACTTATAGATATGTGTGATTTCGTCGTGTTCATTTTACGAATGATCGGCAAAGGCATTCGGTTTCTCTTTACGCATCTGTAAAAACGCAACATGCAAGAAAGGCCTCCCATCATCTCCGCGAGAGGCCTTTCTTTTTTCGTATCACGATTACGTCTCTGCCGTAAACTACGACTTGTCTGGGTTGTCCCCGCTTTTCTGGCTATCTTTTTTCCGCGCATGCAAGCAAGGCTGGCACATTTTGCTCTTCAGGCCAAAATCCTTATAGTACTTGTTCTTGCCGCACGATCTGCATGTGATATAGAGCGGACTTGCCATATAATAGTTTTCCGAAGGGGTATTCTGGACGAGCGGCACGTGCTTGTTGTACTTCACCAGCAAATGCGCGGTATGAATCGCATCGACCAACGCCGAATGCAATCTCCCCTCCTGTACGATGCCAGCCGAATCAATCGCATCTTTCAGGCTCATTTGCTTTTTATTGGCCAAAAGCTGGCTGATGGCCGGCTGGATGTCGTTAAAATTGCGCAGCCACTCGAGACTGAATCCGAATCGTGCGCAATGCTCGATCATCAGCTTTTTATCATCAGGCCCCCATGTGCACAGATGATAGTCTCCGTCACCAATCCACTCCAGAAAAGCGTCGAACGCCTTGCGAAACGGGATGAAAGTCGGCATGTCCTCTTTGTTCAGCCCGATAAATTTGCGCGTGCGCTCCGAGATGCGCCGCTGAATCGCCGGAAACGTATAGCGCTGAAACGTGTCCACAGGCATGCCTGCCTTGTCGGTCTCTATTTTCACAGCCCCGATTTCAATGATCTCCGGGATCATGTCTTTCTGGTAGGTCAATGTTGTTTCCAAATCAAATACGATCAATTGCATGCTTGCATTCACATCCTGGCAGTAATACCTCTATTATGACGCGTCTTGCACAGAAAAACCATCCACTGGAAAAGAAAAGGCTAGCTTTTCGGCTTCGCCCGGTTGGTCGGCACCGCGCTGTACGGATCTTCGGGCCAGTAATGCTTGGGATACCGGCCTTTCAAATCCTTTTTCACCTCGAAATACGCATTTTGCCAAAAGCTGGCCAAATCCCGCGTCACCTGAACCGGACGCTGGGCAGGGGAAAGTAGGTGGAGAATAAGCGGAACCTTGCCGCGCATGATGCGGGGCGTATCCTGCTGACCGAACATCTCCTGCAGTCGTACCGACAAAAACGGAGCCGCTGGGTCGCTGTAATCGATCGGGATTCGCGAGCCGCTCGGCACAATCAGATGCGTCGGGGCCAACTCGTCCATTTGGCGCTGCTCATCCCACGTTAGCACCGCTTCCAAAGCCGAAAATAGATTGAGCCGATTCAAATCGGCTGCACTTTTCATCCCGTACAGATGGGGACCGAGCCAGTCTTCGAGCGTGGCTGCGAGCGCCTCATCCGCCATGTCGGGCCAGCTGCCGTCTTGTTGATGCAAAAAGCACAGTCGTTGTTGGAACTGCCGGGAGGCCTTCGTCCATGGCAGTATGTCCACTCCTTCCTCCCAGATCCCGTCAAGCAGCGCTTGCAGCAACTCCTGTGGATCGATGGCAGGCAGCGACACCTCCTTGATCATCAGCGCACCAAGCCGGAGCCGTTTTCGCCCCTGTACGCTCTTTGTCTCGCGATCCCAGCTGACAATCGTCTCTTCCGCAAATTGCTCGCTGCACTCGCGCTGCAAATCTGCAAGCGACACGGGTGCTGCCAAATAGATCCGACTGTCTACCCCCTGATTATCTAGCTCGGCCGCCACAAGATACGCTTCGTTTGTCAAAGGCTGCATACCTTCCAGAACAGCCCCTCGCCCGTTGCGCAGCAAAAAGCGCCCGTTGGTACGCCGCTGGGCAATTCGATCAGGAAAGGCAAACGCAAGCAAAAGCCCGATCACATCACCGCCACCACGCTGCTCTCCCCGGTCCGCTTCTATTGCAAGTGCGCGTTTCCATTCTGCGGCTTCCAGCAAAATACGGCTGATCGCCGCCTCATCAACCACCACATCACGCCCTGACGAATGCCCACCATTCGCAAACGAATGCAACAATTCCATGCGCAGCCGCAAATCGGCATCATGCCCCCGCTGGCCGCGGCGTACAATGTCCCTCTCACCAAGCAGCGCCGCCAGCTCACATGCGAGACTCCCGTGTCCAAGGAGAATGGCCTGCAAAATCATATGGGCAAGGCGCGGCTGTACGCCGAGTTCTGCCATTTTTCGCCCGTGCGGCGTAATTTCCCCTTGATCACCGAGTGCGCCCAGCTGCCGCAGTAGCTCACGCGCCTGGGCAAAAGCTCCGGCAGGCGGCAAGTCGAGCCAGGCAAGCTCGGCCGGATCCGCGATCCCCCACAGCGAAAGCTCCAAAACAAGCGCAGCCAAGTCTGTTTCCAGTATTTCCGGCGTGCTGCGCGCCTGCAAAAAGCGATCCTGCTCCTCGGGCCACAGCCTGTAGCAGACGCCCGGGCAAAGGCGCCCCGCCCGCCCTCTGCGCTGATCGGCAGCAGCTTTGGACACCGGAATCGTCTCCAGCCGCGTCATCCCCGTTCGCGGCGAAAAGCGCGGCACCCGCATCAAACCGCTGTCGATGACGATCCGCACCCCTTCCACCGTCAAGCTCGTTTCGGCGATTGAGGTAGCCAGGACGATTTTTCGCTCCCCTTGTTTGGCAGGCGCAATCGCCCGGTCCTGAGCCTGCGCGGACAAGATGCCGTAAAGCGGAGCGATCCGCAGCCTGCTGTCCGTTAACGCTTCGCCGAGCAGCATTTCCACCCTGCGTATTTCGGCCGCTCCGGGCAAAAAGACGAGCAAATCCCCGCTCTCCTGCTCCCATGCCTCAAGGATTGTACGAACGACAGCTGGTTCAAGCCGCCCTTCAAACGGACGCTTCAAGTACCGCGTCTCCACTGGAAACATGCGCCCGATGCTTTGGATGACAGGTGCCTGACCGAGCAAGGTTGACACAGGCTCTGCCTCCAGCGTGGCCGACATGACCAAAATGCGCAAATCCTCCCGCAGCACATCCCGCGATTGCAGCGTTAGCGCCAGTCCCAAATCGGCATGGAGGCTCCGCTCGTGAAACTCGTCAAAAATAATTAGTCCGACTCCTTCAAGTGCTGGGTCGGTCTGCAGCATACGGGTCAATATTCCTTCGGTGATCACCTCAATGCGTGTTGTAGGACCAACTTTTGTATCCATCCGCACTCGGTATCCTACCGTCTCCCCCACACTCTCGCCAAGCGATGCCGCCATGAAGCTGGCAGCCGAACGCGCAGCCAAACGCCTTGGCTCAAGCAGCAGGATGCGCTGACCGGCAAGCCACGGTTCATCCAGTAGCGCAATCGGAACGCGCGTCGTTTTTCCTGCCCCCGGCTCGGCTGTCAGCACGGCGCTGCGGTGGTCGCGCAACGCTGCTTTTACCTCTGGAACGATCTGATCGACCGGAAATTGTTTCATGCGCTCACACCACTTTCTTACACTCATCCCCAAATTGTAATGAGTTGCGGGCGAAAAAGACAATAGCCGGCAGCAAGCGGCACGAAGGGATTTCTTATAAAAAACGACTGCCTCATCTTGGGGGCAGCCGTTTTTGTTTTCGCAAATAACCCGGTCATCGATGCATAGGAACATGGTCCATGACTCAAACTAGTGGCGAGGTGATTTACTTGGATACATTGGATGTCGTTGCCTACATCAGAGAAACAGAAGAAAAGCTCGAGCATATTCACAGAGCGATCGATGAGCTAAGCCTGAAGTCAGATATGGTCGAGTCTGTGACCGCCCTGCAAGTCGTAGCGAAAGAATATAAACTCCGCATGGAAAAAGCGAAAGACATTCTTAGCGAGCACATCATCGAGGATTGAGGGTGGCTCATTTGTTGAGTTGCCCTCAGTCACGGTATTGTATTGTTTTAGTGAATGTTAACCTCCATACTTTTGAAAATCAAAAGCAGCATCTCGCATGCGATTTAGGAGCTGAATGATTCCTTTGGCTGTATGTTTCCCCAGCGAAAAAAATCCGTTAACATTTTTAGTCTCCTTACGTCTACTCCTTGAATTTTTGCGGTTTGTCTACATAGCTTTCCACAATATAGCCGCACTCCGTACAGATCACGTGGATGATGGAAGCACCGATGCGAAAAAAGCCATCTTGCGGAACTACCGCCGCATATCCGCTTTGCCTCCCTTTGCCCAACTCACGCGACCCACATTTGGGGCACTGCTGTGCTTCTTCTGTTTTTCCTGTCTTTTCTTCCACATTGCCCATCCTTCCTTCTCTTCCCTTTTCCAAGCTAAATCTCGAGATACTGCATGTTTCGTAATTATCCTATTTTCTGGAACATGTCCGGAATTTCCTTCCAGTTAAGTATCGCGAAAATTCCTTCAAATTTCCATCCATTTTTTGTCTCTTCTTTGTAAGACGATAGAACTGAATTTCCGTTACGATTCTCCTACATGCACGCAAAAAAACCATCCGCATGGGGCAGATGGTGCTGTGACGTGCATTTGCTTATCTTTATTTAGCTGCTTCGTCTTTGCAGGGAATGGATTCCCGCAAGAAACGTATCGATCAAAAGGGAAAAGCTGGTATCAAGGTCAAGCGGCAAACCGAATCCGCCGTCTTTTTCCAACAGTGCAAAGCCGTGAAGAAGACTGCGCAGACCCCGGATGGTATGAAGGGCTTCGTCTCCTTGCAAGCCGTACCCTTGTAGCACCCGGACGATCAGCTCGACGATTTTTTCGGCCCGCTGTGCATAGGCGTCATCGCGCTCTTCAGGCGCACGCTGTGTGCATGGATACAAACCTGGATGCGCTCTGGCAAACGAAAGGTAAGCTCGCGCGAACGCAATCACGGCGTCATCGCCGGACACGCCTACCGTTGCTTGCACCAGTCGCTCGTACAGCAGATCCAGCCCGTAGACGGCCAGCTTTTTGCGCAAGCCGCTCAAGCCGTCAACATGGTTATATAGAGATGGAGAGCGAATCTCCAGCTTTTGTGCCAATGCGGCGAGCGTCACTTCCTCCCATCCTTTTGCATCCGCTATTTCTGCGGCAGCCTGCAAAATCGTTGGCAAATCCAACCCCATTCTCGGCGACATGGCGCTCCCTCCTTTTGTATTAGTTGTGCAGCAATTGTTCCGCTTCTTGCACTGACTTCGCGATTTGGGCCATTGGCTGACGAAGCATCTCGCCATGTCCCACGGCAAGCACCGATGGCTGCAGGGCACACAGCTTTTTGGCGCTATCCAGCGCAGCTTGCTTGTTCCAAGTAGCCATCGCGGGGAACGGGAAAAACGGCTGAAGCTTACCTGATACAGCGATTCCACCTCGGAGTTGGAATGCATCGCCCGCGATTAGCACGCGATTACGCGTATCGAGAAACGACATCGAGCCCGGTGTATGCCCCGGTGTCGCCACCGCCAGCAATGATCCCACCCGATCGCCGTCAGCCAGCAACACATCAGGACGGGTCTTGATATTGCCCGGCTTCGGTACCCCGCCGCGGATCGGCGTATTCAGCTCATCCGGATCCAACGTACGGTCGCCAGCTAGCAAGCGGGAATCACGGCTCGAGATCAAGACCGGTACATGCGGTAGCGCCTGCTTCAACGTGTCGAGGGCGCCGATATGATCACCGTGAGCATGCGTCAACACGATTCGCTCAATCGGTTTGCCAATCTGTTCGGCTGCTTGTAAGATAGCGGCTGCACTGTATGGCAAGGCAGCGTCGATCAAGGTCAAACCGTCGTCTTCCTCCACCAAATAGCAATTCACCGGAAAAAATCGAGGCAAAAACGTCACTTGGTACACACTCTGCTCACGGATCATCCGCATGGGAAAGTCCCCTCTCGTATCCATAAAACTAATATCGTTAGTTTTATATTAACTAATGCCATTAGCTTTATCAAGCCCTCTATCCAAAAAAAGAAAACATCCGCGAACGCCCCGTTGCTGCGGATGTTTTCCAATGTGGTTACATGCTATGTAAGATTCGGGTCCGAACTCCACCCTACCCGCTGCTCAGTGCCGCTGAATGCCTTTTTCTGGTCACGCAGCAGGTATACGTCTTCATCTGGGTAATAAGCGACATCGCCTTCTTCTTTTGTTCCTACATCCAATATTTCAAGCACGTCTTCACCGGTGTTGATGAACTGATGAGCGATGCCCCTCCCTGCCGGTTTGGCGACGAAGTCCCCTTTTTTCACCGGATATTCCCTGCCGTCGAGCCGGATGATCCCGCTTCCGCAAAGAATCAGAAAGAATTCTTCCTGCCTAGAATGGCTGTGATACTTGACGCTCTTGGCGCCAGGCTGGACCCGGTCGATATTTACATAAATTTTTTCGCTGCCAGCCGCTTCGCCCAAATACAGTGTGCTCAGCACACCAAGCGGATCTTCAATGTGCTCATTCGGCACGTTTCCCAGATTGAAGATTTTGAACATGTTAATAAGCCGATCGCTCCTTTTGAAAATGGAATGTATTCCGACCTGATTGTAGCATGGAATTCTCCCTGCGGATATCCAAGCCAAAGCGGTTATGCCTGCTTCATTACCACGCAATCTCCAAAAACGCGTACGTCTCAACTGTCTCAAAGCCGATTTTTCTGTACATGTGGATCGCTGCCGGATTGTCCGCGAACACGCACAAATACACGTGCGCCGTTTTTTCCAGTGCAACCCGACAAATGTCAGATGTGATTTGCGCACCAAGCCCCTGCTTTCTGTAGGCAGCAGACGTTGCGATATTGCCAAGCTCGACAAACGCCTTATCGAAGGTGTGAAATCCGGCCATAGACACAAGCGCCCCTGTGTCGTCAAATAACCCGAGATGCGGCATCGCGGCAAGCTCTTCATCGCGGAACGTCATCAAGCTAGCTTCTCGTGACAGCCGATTCACTTCCACTAAATCTGCCGCCTCCAGTACGCGAGAGCGACCAGGTGGCAGCAGCAGATCCGTCCGCTGCAGTTTCATCAACTCCAGCTGTCGTATCCCTTTCACCACAGGGAGCTCCAATTGGCGCATTGCAGACTCCGCAACCGTCACTATGCCATCGAGCGGTTGTGTAGGCTCAAAACCTAATTCCGCTTTAAACACCTGTAAAATAGCTGCCACCGACCGCTTGCTATCCCCAAAGGCACGGAACGTAAACGCATGAAACGGCAACCCTTGGAGATAAGAGCCAAGCAAGCTGACCCTTTCTCCCTCATGTTCAACAAGGTAGATGCAGCGCTCATTGCGCACATGTATATTCGAATACAAAATAAAATCTGATTCTATTGTCAGCTCGCGATCCAGCCGGTCGACGGTTTCGAGCTTTTGGATTACTGCCGGCATTGCTGCTCCTCCCTCATTTTCACTTCTGTCAAAAAGTATGGTCATACACAAAATCAAATTGTGCCGCGATGTACATAAATCAACCTTCTTTGATCATCAGACAAGGAGTGACAGCGTCAGTGAAACTTGGAATTCATGAAGCCTGTGAATTAAACGAACTATTGATGAGTTGTACCAATTCCATTAATTCAATGGCTGTATTCAGCGAACAGGCACAGGATCAAGAATTAAAGGATATGATCCTCCGCCACTTCTCCGTCCATGTTCAGGATTACAATATGAAAGTCGAATTTGCAACACAACAGTCCGGTTCCACCGACCAGTTGAATATCCCTCCCCTTCAAACGTTACCCATCACACCAGCACAAATTCAACCGGTTCAGCCACAGGTCAAGCGAAATAATCTGGACGATCGCTCTATTGCTACTTCTTACCTTTTGACATTGAAGCGTGCTGGTCGCGAATATGCTTGGGGCGCTTTTGAATGTACGGTTCCCCAACTCCGTTCATTCCTTGAGGATGCATTTAAAATGTGTTCACACCAAGCCTATGAAGTATGGGCATTCATGGTCAAAAAAGGATGGTATCCAGCAATTACCGCCCCACAAGAGGCGATGCAGGCAATGGGGCAAATTTATCAAAAAGTCCAAATCCACGAGCCAATGGCTGTTCACAGCTAACATGCATCCCCCCGATTTTTTGAGAATTGGGGGGATCAGTTTTCGCCATCATGCCTTCCCCTTGTACGGAACATAATACTGCACATCTGCTTGATGAACGCCCGTTCTTCATCGCTGAGCTTATAAATCGCCGGTTTTTGCTCGTCTGGCAGGCGGTTGAAACCCTCCCAAGACTTTTTCATTCCTGCCAAAATTTCCGGGTCTCCCTGTGAACGCCGCTCGTTCAGCTCCGTTAAAAATGTTGCCAGCTTTTGCGCCTCCGGATCGGCAGGATTCGCTCCTTCAGCAACCAGTCTTCTCAGCTCTGTACGAAAAAATTCGTATTCTTCGTGAAACGACTTTGCGCTGTCTTGCGTGCCTTGGGCCCGCAGCCTTTGCCAGGCTTCCGGAGAATACGCTTCTTCTACCAATCCTCTCATCGTTTGGCGCTGCTCCGGCGTCAAATAGTTGTTGATCCAGTCCGACTTCATTTCCATTTGAATCACCTCCATGATCGTGACGATCGCTTCGAAATCGTGCGGTTCCGCGTTTTGCAGCAGATGCTCCGCTTTATCCATCGCCCTGATGACGGTATCGAGCTGCGCCCGTTTTGCAAGCATCAGCTTTTTTTGCTGTGACAGTCTGTCCGCCAGTTGGGTCGGCCCGTTATGAAGGAACGCTTTGATTTCCGCGAGCGAAAAGCCGAGGAATTTTAACACGAGGATATGCTGCAGCCGGGGAAAATCCTCATCCGTATAGAGCCGATAGCCCGACTCGCTGTAGTCGGATGGAGACAGCAGCCCGACTTTATCGTAATAGCGCAGCGTACGGGAAGAGACTTTGGCCATCTCCGCAAATTGACTCGTCGTATACACCATCTTGTCCACAATGCCCACCGCTCAAGAGGAAGTATAAAGGTTGACGCCGCGTCAGGCTCAACTTCTTTTTTTCTCTATTACGATTGTGAGAAAAAGAGCGATTCATCTGTCACCTCGTGACACCGAATCGCCCTCCATCCGCCGCTACATCAATCGCCTTTGCAGCCCTTTATATCGCGTCCCCTGGTAGGTCAGCAGGCCCGTGTCGTTTTCAATCAGCATGCCATATTCCTTGCCGGAGACTGCGAACTCCCTGCGCTCCTGATTTTCGAATTGAAAAGTAATGTAATAGTGCGTAGTCACACTGGTATTATTCCCGCCCGATGTGCTGGTGCGCTTGCCAATCACCGTAGCTGTAACCGTTTCAACCGGTGAAGCGTTGTTCGACATCCACTGCGCAACCCCTTTTAAAATGGTGAACGCAATCACCGCAATGATGATCCCGGCAACTAGAAGAAACCACCACGGCGGTCCAAAAAAGTCATCGTGGAAAAAAAGTCCTCCTTGGTCAATCACTGTATCCTTCAACTCCCCTTTTTCTATGTAATACGAACTAACGAGCAGGAATGTTTCGACAAATATGCCACAGCGCTCCTTGCCGTTCCTCGACTTTTGCCGAATTTTCCGTTGAAGTTTCCGTGTATTTTTTCCATTCTCTAATCTGTTTCAAAAAAATGTATATTACGCTTAAAGCGTTATGTTCAACTCCTCTTTCATCCCCCACCACGTCTATGGGGGATCTTTTTATGGGGCGGGGAGACAATCCAGCCACTTGACAACAGTTTGATTTTGGAAATAAGATCATGTATAAAACATGGAAAACCAAATATTTTTTTATGTTTTCCACAAAAGGAGCACGCTACATGAAAGAAAGGGTATTGGCTTTTGCCCGCCAAGAGATCCACAGGACTGGCTATCGTTTTACAATGAACGAGCTTGCAAAGCAGTTAGGAATGAGCACAAAAACGATCTATGAATGGTATCCTTCCAAAGATGCACTGATCGACGATATTGTGCAATGTGCGATCGATGAACTAAAGATAAAGGAAGCTGAACTTGCAGCTGATGTTACCTTACATCCGCTTGAAAAGCTTAAAAAGGCGCTGGTTCTGATTCCGCAAGACTTTCAATTGTTTGATCTCAGACGCTTAAATGAGCTTCAACGTTACTATCCTGAGATTTGGAAAAAGGTTGATCAATTGATTACAGAACAATGGGATGGTGTCCTTCGAATCATCAATGAAGGAATATCCACTGGCACAATGCGTCCTTTTCATTCCGATCTGTTTATCGAGCTATATATCGGTGGTTTATATCGTTTAATGGAGCAATCGTCTAAAGGCAAAATGAATAAGACGCTTGGCGAAGCATTGGATGAAATGGTCGACATTTTATTGAATGGAATCGTGAAGTGAAAGGTCCGGGGCGGTAGGTAAAGTATTGTCAATTTTGCTCATTGTTCTTGGTGTTATCGGCCTTAACCTGGTCGGGGAATCGCATAAAAATTTAGGTAAGGAGGTATCAAGATGAGCAGATCTTTAAAAGGGATGTTCTTGTTTACCGATATCGGATTTGTCATTTACTGGGTTATCACTTACTTTGAGCTTATCCCTAAAGCGTATTTGTATCAGGATTATAAAAATAGTTTGCTGGTCGCCTGGAACTGGTCCTTCTTCCCTCTGGATATGTTTATTTCAATGACGGGAATGATCAGTCTGTACATGCATCGGAAAATGGATGACAGATGGCGCCATGCTGCCTTAATCTCTCTGATTCTGACATTTTGTTCAGGACTACAGGCCATTGTATTTTGGGTAATCAGACTTGATTTTGATCCGGCATGGTGGATTCCCAATTTGTTTCTTTTGCTCTATCCCCTTTTCTTTATTCGCTCTGTGCTGAGTGGAAGCAAACACATTGGGCAGCATGGTCAGTATGAGCTTTTTTAAGAAGAGCAAGTTATGAAATTGAAAAAAACGGGTGCCGTTTTCACACAGCATACCCGTTTTTTCTCACTGTTCGCTCTTTGGAATTTTTTGCTGCCCTCGCTGCTTACAGCGCCCTGCCTTTCGCTTTCACAGGCCAAAACCGCTTTTCTACGTTTTCATAAACTGCCAGCAACCCTGCGACTGCCGAGAGCTTGGGCACAATCCGGTATGCCGCCAGCGCAGAAACAGTCCCGATCAGAGCGCCAGCCGCAATATCTCCAGGATAATGCACACCTACCCACACACGGGAGACTGCGACACAGCACGCGACAACGAGCCATAGCCACCCTTCCTTTTTGCGGACGAGCCCATACGAGACGCACACGGAAAAAAAGAGCAGCGAATGATCGCTTGGAAACGAATTGTCTACGCCATGGGGGATAAGCTGGTTGACGTGCGGCAGCGCCGCGAATGGCTGGGGATGGGAAACGAAATGCCCAGCCAGCAGGCCGAGCAGCTCGGCTATACCGAATGACACCACAGCCGAAATCACCATCAGTCTGTTTTGCTTCGTTCTCGTAAACCAATACAGCACCATGCTTAGTGCCAATACATACGCCATCTGCTCCGCGAAAAAGACAAAGACCGCATTCAACGCAGGGTGTCCGTTCGCCAGATCGTTGATGGCTCGAAATAACGTGATATTAAACGATGAAACATCCATTGTCTGTACCTCCTGAAAAGCTATCTCATGCAAATCGAAAAGTAGCTGCTTTTCAATAGCTAACTGTAATCCAGCCCGACATATTTGAAAAATCGATTTCCCTTACAAAAGCTTCACATAACCTTACATTATTGTAAGGTAAGGAAACGAATCTCTCCCATGGAAGGTCCGGAAGACATCGCTCAGGCTGTGCCTTTTTGATGAGTTACCCTTACTCGACCGGAACCGTTTTGACGGTGGATGGCGGCGTGCTGCTCACATAAAAAAAGAAGACCAGCCTGCTAACGGCTGGTCTTGGCATTTGCAGCGAAACTCGCTACTTTACTTTTCATCGATCGGCGGGAGCTTGCGCGTTGACACGGCAATCCGGTTCCACGCATTGATCGTTACGATTTGCATGATGATTTCCGCGGTTTGCTTTTCATCGAAATACCGGCGCACTTCTTCATACACGTCATCAGGCACATGCGTTTGGGCGAGCAGTGTGACCGCATCGGTCAAGCCGAGCACAGCGCGTTCCTCCGGACTATAGAACGGGGACTCCTGCCATGCGTTCAACCCGTAAATGCGCTGCTCCGTTTCGCCCATACTCCGGGCTTCCTTCGTATGCATGTCGATGCAAAACGCGCAGCCGTTCAGCTGTGACGCCCGGATTTTGATCAGCTCGCGGAGCGATTTGCTGATGCTCGTATTCATCACGTACTGCTCCAAACCGATCATCGCGCGATACCCTTCCGGACTTACTTTACCCATATCGAATCTTGTTTGCATGTCATGATCCTCCCTTACGCCAATCGGCTATGATTTATCCTGCTTTCATCGATTAAGACAACTGAGCAAAGGATTTGTGACAAGAAACGCGAAAAAATTATTTTTCTTTTTATAAAGTAGCGCCGTCTTGCAATTTGTCCGGGTTGAACACCGCATAAATGCGTGTAACCTGCCCCGTCGCTTCATCAAAGCCGAACGACCAGACGGCGGCTGGCGAACCATCCCGCTGGACTATGAGCCCCGGCTGTCCGTTGACCTGCACGGGACGAATGCCTTTGGAAAAAGAGCCTTTGGCGTTGATTCCCGCCAAAAACGCAGACACCCTCTCGATGCCAATGAGCGGCCGCAGCGCCGCTTTGACCTTCCCGCCGCCATCGGAGATAAACGCGACCTGGTCGGAGAGAAGCGCCACAACTTCTGCGATCTGCCCGGTTTGCAGCAAATCCCCAAAGCGCTGCACAATGTCCTCTTGCTGCGGATGTCTTGCGTTCTGAGCCTGCCCCCGCTTCATTTTCTGCCGCGCGCGGCTGCAGATTTTCCGGCAGTTTTCTGCTGATTTGGCGACGATTTCGGCGATTTCCTCATATTCGTAGCCGAACGCTTCCCTAAGCACAAAGCTGACCCGCTCAATGGGAGAGAGCTGATCCAGCATGACCAGGTACGCATACGAAATATCTTCCTGCTGCTCTAGCCGTTGCAGCGGTTCGTTTCCTTCGAGGGCATAGAGCGGTTCGGGCAGCCATGGCCCCACGTACAGCTCCCTTTGCTTTTTCGCCGATTTCAACAGATTCAAGCAGCGGTTGGTTACGGCCCTGCTCAAAAACGCCTTCATGTTGTCAACCTGTCCCCGATCGACCGCCTGCAGCGAAACAAACACATCCTGCACGATATCTTCCGCCTCCGAACGGGTCCCCAGCAAACGGTAGGCGATGGAAAACAGCAGCGGCCAATACATTTTGTACAGCTGCTCCATGTCTGTTTGCGGCATCTCCTCGAACTTTTGCATCTATCTCACAATCCTTTTTGCAAAATGTGGCAACCACTCAATTGAAACAGATGTTCCTATTGAAGTAAACATATATGAATGAAGTTAAGAGAGCAAGCACTCGGTAAATATAAATTTTACAATTCAAAATAAAATAAATATTGAAATAATATCCAATTGTGTTATCGTAACAATATTACATATTAACAACAACACACAAGAAATTTTATGCCTCTCCATAACGTTCGCTGCTTTATGTAATCGGATGCCTTGTGGAATGAGCAAGCATCTTCGTTACTGAAACCCAGCAACAAGAAATTCGGCCCGCCAGCCGTTTCTTTGTTGCTGGGTTTTTCATTCGTTTCAGCGAGAGGAAAAGGAGGGGATACGCCGTTTCGCGCTGTTTGTAGCAAGAGAATGATTGCCAAATCGAGGAGGAGATGCCAGTGAAACGCAAGCAAGTCAAAAATTTGATCATTCCGTTCGCGATTTCCAGCCTGCTTGTAGGTGGAATCGTTCCTTTCGAGAACTACGCTCCCCTTGTTCCCCCTTCCATCGCTTTTGCCGAGGAGAACGATTCCTCCATGCAGACCGCATTTGAAGAAGCTGCCAAAGAGTTTGGCGTGCCGGTCAGCATCCTCATGTCCGTCTCCTACAATATCACCAACTGGGAGCATCATGATGGACAGCCGAGCTTTTCTGGCGGATACGGCGTGATGCACCTGACCGATCTTGCTGATAAGGAGGATGGGGAGCAGCACACTAACGTACACAAACCGAGCCGCACAACAGCTGCCGAACAGCCTCAGGACCATACGCTGAAAGAAGCGGCCGATCTGCTGGGGCTCGAACCGGACGAATTGAGGCAAGATCCTGTACAAAACATACGTGGTGCCGCTGCCTTGTTGGCCCAATACGCAAAAGACACGGTCGGTTCGCTCCCGGAAGATGAGGAAGACTGGTACGGTGCCGTCGCCAAATACAGCGGTTCCGACAATGAGAGCGATGCGCTTTCATTTGCTGACCAAGTCTACCAAACCATCAATGACGGTGCAGAACGCGTCACCTCAGACGGCGAGGAGATTGTGCTTGCGCCAAAACACGTCAAGCCGAACCTGAAAACCGCCGAGAGCCTGCATTTTGCCAACAAGGATGCGGCTTCATCGCGACGCGCAGACTGCCCGCGCGCATGGGGCTGCGATTATTACGAGGCGCCATACGTGCAGCTGAGCGATGATCCGGGCGACTACTCCAATTACGATCTGTCCAACCGACCGGAAAGCGGCCCCGACATCCGCTACATTGTCATCCACGACACAGAAGTCGACTACGACGGGACGATCAAAATCTTTCAAGACCCGCAATCGTTCGTTTCCACCCAATATGTCATCCGCTCCAAAGACGGGCATATCGCACAGACGCTGGAAAATAAAAATGTAGGCTGGCATGCCGGCAACTGGTATTTCAACAGCCATTCCATCGGCTTGGAGCACGAAGGCTTTGCCATGGAAGGTGCTAGCTGGTACACCGAGGTCATGTACCGCAATTCCGCCAAGCTGGTTCGCTATTTGGGCAAAAAATACAAGATTCCGCTCGACCGCAACCACATTCTCGGACATGACGAAATGCCTGGCTTAACCCCGACGAACCAATCCAAAATGCATGAGGACCCCGGCCCGTTCTGGGATTGGGCGCACTATATGGAGCTGATCAACGAGCCAATCAAGCCTGCAAAAGGCAATAGCAATATCGTCACGATCAAACCCGACTTCAAGACAAACCGTCCGAAAGTTTCCGACGTCAAAAAGCAATCGACCAATTTTGTTTATTTGCACACGGAGCCTGATGCTACCTCCCCACTGATCGTCGACCCTGCGATCAAAGCGGGTCGCGACGAATATGACGGGCTGAACTGGGGCAACAAAGCCGCCACCGGCAGAAGCTACTATCTCGCGGATCATAAGGGCAGCTGGGATGCAATTTGGTACGGCGGGCAAAAAGCATGGTTCTATAATCCGCAGAAAAAGAACACGGTCGCGGGCAAAGGAATTTTGGTGACGCCGAAAGAAGGCCTGGATTCGATTTCGGTATACGGGCATGCGTTCCCGGACCCGGACGATTATCCGGAAGGGGTGCCGCAGCGCACCAGCGTCCCGCTGCAGTACACGATCGAAAAAGGACAGGTGTATGTCGCGGCTGAAAAAGTGAAGAGCAACATTTTCGTAGCGCCCGTCTACGTTACTGACCCGGACGAAAACGTCATGGTGTATGGCAAAGAAGAGTATTACGAGATCAACTTCAACCACCGCGTCGGCTTCGTTCGCGCCTCTGATGTCGATGTGATCAAGAAATAACCAGCACGCCTGTTTGGAATATCAGTTATGGTCAGTACGAGAAAGGACAGTCGCTCAATGGCTGTCCTTTTTAAGGTCATTTTAAATCGATGATGCTAATCTTTTGGTAGTCATAGCAACTTGATGATAGGCTGTTTTCAATTCTTCAATCGCTCTCGAATTGTTTGAGATCTGTTCGGTGATTTCTTCCATACTCCGCATCATCAACGATACAGATTTTGCAATCTCCGTTAACTGGTCAGAAATGGTATCCGCAGATTCATTGCTGGTACTTGCCATCTTCCTGACTTCATTCGCAACGACCTCAAAGCCGCGCCCGTGTTCACCTGCTCGGGCAGATTCTATAGCAGCATTCAGACCTAGCATATGAGATTGAGAGGCAATTTCTTTGACTATGGTCGTCACGGATTGGATACGTTTTACCTGATCGGTTACTGCTTCCGATTCACTATTTAACTTGGTCATATGGTTTGCGATCATATTCGAGGCTTCCAATACTTGATTCGTGTTAGCCGTCATCTCCTCAACCATTGCCATCAACTCTACCGTACTTTGCTGAAGCATGGTTTCGCGTTTCGTGATATCAGTAGCTACCTTGACGACTGCTTCCACGCTGCCATTTTCAATAACAGGCATATAAGTCGCTTCTAACGTTAACTTTCGACCATCCTTTGACACCCGCACGATTTTTTCTTGAGAAGCTCTCCCCTGACGTAACCCATCCCACAAATTCACATACGCTTTGCTCGATGCATATTCGGGTAAGCAAAAGATGCGATGATGGAGCCCGACAATGTCATCAACGCCATATCCCATGGCAGAAGCGAATAAGTGATTCGCCCATATAACGTGTCCCTGTTTGTCAAACATAATCATGGCCAAATGGCTTTGAATCGATGATAAAACAGCTAATTTTTGATCCGTCATGGGTTTGTTTTCCTCTCACTATTTATTAACGTATGCTCGAATTCAGCCAGCCTAAAGCGTTATATATCGAGTAAATCATACAATCGTTTCAGTAAACAAGGGAACAGGAGATGTGATCGAATGCGGGTTTCCGTTTAAAGTTCGGCAGCCTAGCTCAAATACCCAATCGAACGATCACATTGCACTCACACGCGACCCAGACCGCCCGATCCGGCCCCACCGCGATGCCGTGCGGTTCGGCGTGAGCTGTCGGTAGCGGATATTCGGTAATGTCGCCGGTTGCCGTGATTCTTCCAATCTGATTGCTGCCCCACTCGGTAAACCACATCGCTCCATCCATCCCGGCCGTGATCGCATGCGGCTTTGCCCCAACGGTAGGCAGGCGGTACTCGGTGATCTCCCCGTCCGTCGTGATACGCCCAATCTGGTTACCCATGATCTCGACAAACCACAGCGCATCGTCTCCTCCTTTGGCGATTCCCACCGGTCCTGCTTGTGGGGTTGGCAGCGCAAATTCGCTGATGTGTCCATCCATCGTGATTTTTCCGATCTTGTTTCCCTGGTTTTCCGTAAACCACATGGCACCATCCGGACCCGCCGCGATAAAGGAAGGAAATGCCCCTGGGGTTGGCACATCGTAGTGAATGATCTCTCCTGTCATCAGCAAGCGGCCGATGCGGTTGCCCATCATCTCCGTAAACCAGATAGAGCTGTCCGGTCCTTCCGCTATGCCGAACGGGGCTGCTCCCGCCACCGGCAAAACATACTCGCTGATTTCGCCTGCCGGTGTCATCCGTCCGAGCTTGTTCGCCTTGTACTGTGTAAACCAGAGCGATCCGTCAGCTGCGGCGGTAATAACCGATGCCCCTGCGTCCTCCGTTTGGATGTCATACTCCGTGCAGATTCCCTCAATTGTGATGCGCCCGATTCGATTTCCTTTTTGCTCGGTAAACCAGAGCGCCCCGTCCCTACCGGCAGTCAAACCATACGGCGCCGTGTCGGGGGTAGGGATGCTGTATTCGGTCATCTTTGCATTCATGTGAAAACCTCCTGTCATTCACGTTTCAAAGAATCACGCCGGTTTGGCTTCACTTAAAAAAAGCTTCCTGCCCATGATAACTGGACAGGAAGCGTGTACGCCAATCAAAAAGATGCGCTGCCGCAAACATAGCATGCAAAGCAACGATCTACATTTTCAGCGATCAAAAGCCCACACTGATCCCATTAAGAAAAACTTCTTTCAGAAGTCATTTCAAGAAGCAAGTCCTTCGATCTATGGAAGTTTTCACCCATGCCTATTCTGGAAGTGACGCTGAGGTACTACGTCTTCCGCTCCAGAATTTATAAGCACGAGCACTTATAAATTCTTACACGACCAGAAAAACGCGCATGCAGCACATTTTTTTCTGTGAAGCGGGATTAGTAGATCCTCGGCTTTTGGTCACCCTTTCGCTTGAATGTGGTTTTACTGTAGCATACGGGCGGAAGGCGTTCAAGAAAAACATCCCTGAAATAGAAAACGAGCGCCAGATCGTCTCCAGCGCCCGCTTTCAATCGGTTCCCTTTTGCTTACACAAAAAGTGAAACCACTTTCCCCTTATTCACATCGATCAAGCCCAGGTCGGTAATTTTCAGCGCAGGGCTGACCGGGAGCGAATGCGTGCTGATAGACATGATCGGGTTGTAATGCTTGTAACCCAACGATTCCATCGCGCGGCGGAGCGCCTCCACTTCCCGAGCGGTTTTTTCCAGCGGCTCTTCCGTAAGAATTCCGCCGACAGGCAGGTGCAAAAACGCAAGCACGTTGCCATCTTCAACCGCACAGAAGCCGCCCTGATTGCGGATCACTTCATTGGCGGCAACCATCATATCGTGCGGGTTGTGACCAATGACCAGCAGATTGTGGTTGTCGTGCGAATACGTCGTCGCAACCGCGCCGCGCTTGATCGTGTCGCCGCCGATCAATCCGTACCCTTTGTTTCCATTGATGCCGTAGCGATCCATGACCGTGATCAGGCCGAATTCGCTTTCCTGCCAGCACAGCTTGCCGTCCTGTACGCGCGCCTCTCCATGGTGCTCATCCGTGAAGGTCGACCCGTCTTTGACCATCATGACGCGGCACAAATACGTGCCATCTGCGGCATCGATGTTCACGTCAAAATCCGTTTCAGCAAGCGGAGCCAGCTTGACGCTCTCGTAGAAATGGGCCGGGAACTGGTTTGGCTTCACGACCTGCTCATACGCTTCCGCTGCGTCATAGACTTTTCGCCCGTTTTTGTAGACTTGTGCGATGGCGAACTCACGCAAATCGGACAGCAGCACGAAATCGGCGATCTTGCCCGGTGCGATCGCGCCGCGGTCATGCATTCGCATTCTGCGCGCTGGCGTGAAGCTGCTGGCATAGATGGCACGTTCCGGCTCCATCCCCATCTTGATCGCCTTTTTGACCAAATTGTTGAGATGGCCGCGCTTGAAGAGCGAATCGGTCATCACGTCATCGGTGACAAAGCAAAAATGCTCCGAAACATCGTTCGTGATCAAATAGTTCATCACATCGTCGGTCATCGATTTTTCTTGTATTTCCAAGAACATGCCGGCTGCGATCCGCGCCTTCATCCCTTCCACCGTCTGATGCGTATGGTCGGAATCCACGCCTGCAAAAATGATCCGGTGCAAGTCCAGATCCAACAGCTTCGGCACATGTCCTTCGATCACCAGATTCGGGTAATGCTTGCGAATGTGTTCGAGAATCCGGTTGGTCTTGCAGTCAGGATCGGCAATCACATCCACATAGTTCATGATTTCGCCCAGACAGCTGATGTTCTCTGTCCGCAGCAGCTCATCGATGTCTTCCAGCTCAATCGCGCCGCCCGTTGTCTCCATCGCGGTGGCGGGAACGGAGCTCGGGATCGCATAAAACATATCGACTACGCAGTCTTGGCTGGCCCGGATCATCTCCTTCACCCCAGTGATGCCGAACACGTTCGCCATCTCGTGCGGCTCCGGCACGATGGTTGTCACGCCGTTTTGGATCAAGCCGTAGGAAAAGGTTTCCGGGGTTACCATCGTGCTCTCGATATGCAAATGGATGTCGACCAGACCGGGAATCATGTGGCGCCCCGCACCCTCGATGATTTCCCCCGCTTCAAAGGTTTCCGTCCCGCGATTGCCGATATAGAAAAAGCGCCCGTCCTGAACCGCAACATTGCCCGGCATAAACGTTTTGAAATAGCTGTTGTATACTTGTATGTTTAAAATCAGCGTATCGACGTACATGCGTACTCCTCCTCTTCCAGCACTACTCGACCAGCACTAGTTTTTCTTTCGGGAATCGCAGATTGACCGCTTGCCCGTTTTTGTACGGCTGTTCCATTTCCTGGTTCACCGTAAAATCTCCCAAAGCCGTTTCCACGACATATTGATAGCTTCTGCCGAGGAACGTGCTGATCTTCACACGACCAGCGACGACATTGCTTTCGCCGTGCGCCTCCTCCGTCGAGATGAACAAATCGTCCGGGCGAATCGCGCATTTTTGGCCAGCGCGCCCTGCTGTACCCGGATTGAGTGCCGCAGCAAACGTATGGTCATGTCCTTTGAGCACAATCTCCCCGTCCGCTTCACTCCGCTCGCTAAAGGTGACAAAGTTGTTGAAGCCGATGAACCGCGCGATGAATTCCGTTTTCGGATACTTGAAAATGGTCGCAGGATCGTCGAGCTGCTCGATCACGCCCTTGTTCATGATCGCCACCTGATCGGAGATGGAGAAGCATTCCTCCTGGTCATGTGACACATAAACGGTAGTGATGCCGAGCTCCTGCTGAATCCGGCGGATTTCCACGCGCATGTTGACGCGCAGGTTGGCGTCGAGATTGCTGAGCGGCTCGTCGAACAGCAAAAGGTCAGGCTGGATGACAAGCGCGCGGGCAATCGCTACGCGTTGGCGCTGACCGCCGGACAGCTCCTTCGGGAAGCGTTTTTCAAAGCCTTTCAGGCTGACGACCTCGAGAATTTGTTGAACGCGCTTTTCGATTTCCGCGTCGCCTACCTTACGCAAGCGCAGGCCAAACGCCACATTGTCAAAGACCGACAGGTGCGGAAATAGCGCATAGCTTTGGAACACGAAGCCGAAATTACGCTTGTTGACCGGCACGCGTGTGTAATCATTGCCGTCAAACAGAAACTTCCCGTCCTTCGCCTCCAAAAATCCGGCGATCAAACGCAGCGTCGTTGTTTTACCGCAGCCGGACGGCCCAAGCAGCGAGATGAGCTGCCCCTTTTCAATATTCAAGTTGAAATCTTTGAGAATGTACTGATTTTCATAGGCAACCGATACATTTTCCAGCGTGAGCAAAGCCATGGATAGATGCCTCCGTTATCGTTTTGTAAAGTAAGATAGCCCCATCAGCCGTTCGATGACGAACATGAGCACACCCGTGATGATCATGAGCAGCACGGAAATGGCGGCGATCGTCGGATCAAAGTTGTTCTCCACATAAGTCAGCATCTGGATCGGCAGCGTACTGACGCCCGGTCCTGTCATGAATACCGAGATGTCCACGTTGTTGAACGATTCGAGAAACGCGATCAAAATCGCAGCGATGATGCCGGATCGGATGTTGGGCAGCACCACTTTGTAAAACGTTTCAAAGTGGCCAGCACCAAGGCTGAGTGCCGCTTCCTCGATGGCAAAATCAAAGTTGGATAAGCTCGATGCCACGACGCGGATGATGAAAGGAAGCATGACGACCGTATGGCCGACCAAAAGCGCGGCGTAAATCGGCAAATGATAGATCACGATGACGTACTTCAGCATGGCAAAGCCGAGCACGATGCCGGGAATCAGCACCGGCGAGATGAAGATGGCGTTCAACGCATCCTTACCTTTGAATTGGAATCGACTCAATGCATACGCGGCCGGAATCCCGAGCAAAAGCGCCAGCACGTTGCCCAATAGCGACACGAAAATGGAGGTTTTGAATGTCTCCATGAACATTTCCACTTCGAAAATATTTTGGTACCAGCGCAAGGAAAAGCCTTGCGGCGGGAATTTCAAGACAGTCCCCGGTTCAAACGAGGTGAGCGAGATGATGAGGAGCGGCCCGAGCAAAAACAGAAACACTAGAAAAGTAAACAGGGCCAGCCCGCGATTTTTCTCCTGCATACGTTCTACCCCTTTGGATTCAATTTGGTCGCCAGCTTGTTCATCAAGCCGATGACAACAAACGTGATGACGATCATGATCGTCGCGATGACGGACGCCATGTACCAGTCATTGAGCGTCATCGCATTTTGATACAAAAACGTCGAGACGACACGCTGCTTCCCGCCCAGCAATGCCGGCGTCGTATAAGCGGTCAGACTGCCGACGAAAACGAGAATGCTGCCGATGATGAGGCCCGGCACGCTCAATGGGACGATTACTTTGGCAAAAGCCGTGAAGCGCGACGCGCCGAGGCTTTCCGCCGCCTTCAGCAGGTCGGAATCGATATTTTCCATTACCCCGACGAGCGTGATGATGATCAATGGCAGAAACAGATGGATCAACCCGATCATCATCGCGGTCGGCGTGTACAAAATGTCGAGCGGCTTGTCTGCGAGGCCAAGGCCTACAATCGCATTGTTGATCAAGCCTTTTTTGCCCAAGATGATCATCCAACTAAACGAACGGACAACCGAGCTGGTCAACAGCGGGAAAATCGCGAGCGCCAGCAGGATGCCTTTTTTGCGTGGCCCGAGCTTGGAAATATAGTAGGCCGCAGGAAAGCCGAGCAGCACGCACGCGATCGTGGTGACCAGGCTGACCTCCAGCGTTGTCAGCAAAATGTTAAGGAAATATTGGTCGGTGAGAAATTGCGTATACCCTGCGACCGTAAAGCTGCCCTGCTGAAAAAAGGTAGAGCCGATGACGAGTACGATCGGAATGATCATGAACAGCGTCAAAAAGATCAGACCAGGCAGCAGCAACAAATACAATACCGTTTTTTTCATCGCGTTAACTCCTGTTCGTACGTAGTATCGCTACGCTTGCAAAGTGCGGACAAACAGATCGAGGAACGCGTCTGCATCCACATCCAAACAAACCGTCACGTTTGGTTCTTTGCCAAGCCTGTTCTGGAAGTCGCAGACGGTCTGCCCGTCGCAAAGCTCACTTCTTGTTTCTACATCGACATAGTAGGTTTGCGTGGTGACCAGCGCCCGATTCAAGGCCACGCCCACTGCGAGCGGATCATGCAGCGCGCAAGCATGGACGCCATTGCGCATAAAGTACCGCTTGGTATAATCGGACGTGCTTTCACGCACATACCGTCCGATCGGCGTATCGCCCAAGGCCTCGATATGACCTATGTTCAACAGTGCTTTGCGCGTCACATCGAGCCCGACCAGCGTCAGCGAGCGAAAGCCAGCGTGGCACACCAGCTTGGCTGCTTCCGGATCGACGTACATGTTGTACTCGGCCGTCGGTGTCACATTGCCCATGTCCTTCACCGCGCCGCCCATGAAAATCACTTCTTTTACCTGTTCCACTAGCAGCGGGCACTTTTGGATCGCTAGCGCCAAGTTCGTTAGCGGCGCTGTCATGATCAAGGTCACTTCGCCGGGATGCTTCATCACCTGTTCGATAATGAAGTCAGGGCCGAAGCCGTCGATTGCCGCAGTCTTCACCGCCACATCGCGCAGCGCGCCGCCAAGCCCGTCTTCGCCATGCACCGCATGCTCGAAAAAGGTGGGGCGAACCAATGGGCGGGAGGCTCCCTTGATGACGGGAATCTGTGATTCGACTTGGAGGAACTCCAGTATTTTGCATGTATTTTCGGTCGCCTTGTTCAAGGAGACATTGCCGTTTACCGTCGTAATTCCGAGTATGTCGAACTGGCCGCTTTTCACGGCGAGCATGATGCCGAGGGCGTCGTCAATGCCGGTGTCTACGTCTAGGATGACTTTTTTCTTCATGGTTTCCTCTCCTTTGTCGGTGATAGAGATGGAATTTGCTTTGGTGGAGGGGAGGGGATTTTCGCAAGAAAGTTCCACGAAAAAGCATGACAATGCCTGCTGGGGGTCAGGGAGTACGGCCGCGCGCAAAAAATGAAAACTGCGCCCCAAAGCCACACGCTGCGCGGCGGGTGTATCTCAAGGATGATATGTGGCGCAAAGCGTTTTCATTTTTTGCGCACGGCCTGGCGGGCATTGTCAAAGTTTTTCGTTCCACTTTCTTGCAAAAATCCCTTCGCTGCTGTGGAAAGCCCTCCTAGAAAGATTAAATAAAAATATTTAATTGATAAGAAAAACTTCTTTCGGAAGTCCTTTCAAGAAGCAGATCCTTCGATCTGTGGAAGTTTTCACCGATGCCTATGCTGGAAGTGACGCTGAGGTACTCCGTCTTCCGCTCCAGAATTTATAAGCGCGAGCACTTATAAATTCTTATACGATAAGAAAAAACAAGGGCATTCGCTTTATGATATGCCCTTGTTTTGTCTCACTCATTATTGCGTGATTTCGCGGTTGAAGCGGTCGGTCCAGGCTTTGATTTTTTCGTTGACGAATTTCATGTCCAGCTTTTTCAGCTTGCCGATGACATCTGCACCATAGGTTACGCCTTTTGCTTCTTCAGCGGTCAGTTGGACGGTTGTGTTTACTGGGGAATCGACTTTTGCTTTTGCCGATTTTTCTTGTACTTCTTTGCTCAGCTGCCAGTTGATGAATTCTTCGGCCAGCTCTTTATGCTTGCTGCCTTTGACGACGTTCATGGTGTTCATGACAGCATAGCCGCCTTCTTCTGGGGAAACGAACTTGGCTTCCGGTACGGCTGCCTGGATGTCCTTGAAGTACATTTCCATGATTGGGCCGGCAGCGATTTCGCCTTGGCTGAACATGTTGACGTATTCGGACGTTTTGTTGTAGTACTTGACGACGTTCGGGTTCACTTCTTTCAGCTTGGCGAAAGCTTTGTCTTCATTAAACTCTGCACTGCCGGAAACAAGCGATGCAGCGTCAACCATCATTGGGCCGGTTGTCGAGGTGATTCCTGGCAGTGTGAGCTTGCCTGCCAATTCAGGTTTCCACAGGTCTTTCCACGATTTGATGTCGGTTTTGATCACGGTCGGGTTGTACACGATACCGAATTGCCCGATCGTATACGCTGGACCGTACTCCTCGCCCAACGGTGCTTTTGCCATATCGGCAATTTGATCGAGGTTCGGGATTTTGCTACGGTCGATTTTTTCAAACAGGCCGCTCTCGATTCCTTGCTGTGCGTAATAGTCAGACAGATAGATGACATCCACGTCCGAGCTGCCTTGGCGGATTTTGTTCAGTCGTTCGGCGTTGTTGCCGATTTCGGTGACGATTTTGACGTTGTGCGCTTTTTCGAACGGTTCGTACACTTCTTTTTTGAAGAAGTCCTCGGAAAAGCCCCACGTGGAAACAACCAATGTTTCCGGTTTTCCGGTGTTAGCGGCGCCCGTGCCTGCAGCGCCTTCTTGTGCTGGCGCGCTGCTGTTTCCACAGCCAGCCAAAGCGAGCGATACTGCCGAAACTGCCATGATGCCTGTCATTACTTTTTTCATCGTATACCTCCAGATAATTGTTTGGAATCGCAGATAAAGTCGAACATTTACAGAAAGTCCATTGTTATCATTCGTCTTTTTTACAATTTTTATGCAAAAAAAATGGTTCTTGCATATCCCCCTCATCTTCATATGGTTTTTCTGTATAAAATAAAAAGAAAGGTGCCCTTGATAGAATAAACGTGCATTCTAACAAGAGCACCTTTCTTTGTAAACAAAGATCAGCGACACCCGTTATGCAAGATAGCGACGGTCATTTCTTAAGATAAATCAAAAGAAATAATCCATATGGCTCTTGCATTCGTTATGGTTCGTTTTCTTGTAAAATTACATTAGTGATGGCCCACTGGGTAGCGGCGTCATAGTCGCGCAGCACAACCTCGATGTTCAGGCCCATCTCTTCTTCCAGCTTTTCACGGAGACGCTTCTTGTACAAAAGCGACATCCGGAAATCCACCTCCAGCTTCAGCGTCGGTGCCTCACCTTCCAACGCGGTTGAACGGGGAGAACGCCGGTGCCGGGCGTAAAAGGTAATGATATTGTTTTCGATCGCTGCCCGGAGCAAGGTTGTTCCAAAGCCGAACAGCTCCTTGGATATCTCATTGTAGAGATGGCACAGCTTTTTTTTGTTTTCGTTAGAATCTAGTAGCATCATCGCATCACCTGTGAGACCGTGATCAGGTTCCTTTGACTTTTTCATTATACATATGATCTAGCAATCGGACAAGAGATCATTCGTATTTTCCCGAAAAAAACAGTTTCCAATCGCAAAAATCATTCGGATTGTTGCTTTTTCCAGAAAGGATTGGGCAATATTGGGCTTTTGTTTATGGAAACAACCGATCGACCTCTTTGCCAAGCCCGTTCCAAAACTGCGCAATGTTCGCTTTTGGATCGCCGCTGATGCTCGCTCCCTTTTTGCCCGGACTGTAGATGACATCCTCGTTTTTGGTCAGCTCTGCCATATACGCATTGATAATTTGCGCGGTTTTGGTTGTCGGATGTTCCTTCACAAAGCGCTCATAGCTTTGCTTGACCTGTGGCAGCAGCTTCAACGTACCGAGGTCGATCGCGTCATAACGGTATTCATGAATGAAAGCGTTCAAATAATCAGCGTACATCGCTTTCATCTCGGCTTTTTTCTGTCCAGCCGGATATTCCGTCAAGTATTGCTCGACTGCCACCAACCGGTCGCCAAGCTCATTTCGGGTAATTTTGAGCCCACCATCAACAAGAAATGGTTGATCCGCTGTCACCAGGATGTCCAGATACGTTTTCATCTCGGGTGACAGGTAAGACGCATACACTTGCTTCAGCGCATGCACATCCACTTTCCAGTAAAAGCTTTCGTCATAGGTGACGCCCAGCGCGAGCTTGCCCGCTTGCTGCGCCATCAGCCATTTCTTAACTTTGTCGTCACCCTTGATTTTAGTGAAATCGTACGGAGGACCGAGGTCATACAGCTTCTGGACCGTTCCCGGCTGATGGAGCAGCATGGTGAAGCTCTCATTGACGTTAGGCAGAAGATGCTGGTAATAGTCCTGCAGCGCGATGAACAGCTTGTCGGCTGTTTGTGCATCCACCGTCCCGATGGTTTTATCCAAAAAAGCGGTCACCTCACGCGCTTCATGCGCCTGTGACACAATGACTTGAAATTGCTTTTGTACGTCTTCTTGCTTTTGCTGGGGGCTTGACTGAGGTTGCGACGCTGTAGGCTCTGTTTTCGCCGTGGCACAGCCTGCCGTCAAAAACGCGACGAGCAGGGTGGTGATAATGGGAAATTTGATTTGCTTCACAAGTTCACTTCACTTTCTACTCTTTCATTTCATTCGGCTGATCGTCTCGATATTCGTTTTACGCTTCATTCATCGTACCATGTTCTTAAACAGAATACAGGTAAACCTGAAAGAACCCGGTGGAATAAGAAAAACTGCCCTTTAACAGGCAGTTTTTTAGATGGCGCTATATGATTGTTGCTTCTGTTCACTCTCATTAATTGCCTGTCCACTCAGGCACACACGATGGGACGCCATCTTCACCATGAATGAAGACCAATCCTCGGCGCTAAACCACTATAGTTGTTCCGACAGCTTGCATAGGACCGCCAGGAATATTATGCAAAAGGGTAAATACGAAACAGATGGAAATTTACACTGCGATCTGTAAATGACACGGTACTTCTTTTGTAGCAGTTCATTGCCTTATATGAAACTTTTGAAACCAAAACAACGAAAGCCCTTCCTCTCTTCCATCCTTGCGGCTCCGATGACCGCGCCAGTGAATTGGAAACCAAAAAGAAAAGGATCGCTCTCATTCAAATATGTAATCTATCATATCACTTACTTCCATATATGTAAACCCCTAATTTCACACCAATAAAAGGAAACAAATTCCATTCCCAATCGTCTCATCTATCGTGGAGGAATGAATATGAAACGAATCGGAAAAATTTTACTAGGAACGACCATCGGCGCCATTCTGCTCACGGGTACAGCATTGGCCGCCCCGAAACTGAATCTGTTCATCAACGGAGCTGGCTATGTCTCCGACTATCTCGGCCTCAAGGTTGAAAACGGCAGCGTGCTGGTGCCAATCGATAAAATCGCGGCCGAATTCAAAGGTAATGCGACTTACGACGCGAAAACGGGCGACGTGCGCGTCACGCTGTCGGATGCGGCGCTGCTGGCTCACCAGCTCCAACGGTTCGAAGATGCCTTCCGCGCTGACGAACCTAAGCAGGCGCTCGATACATGGATAGAAGGCGTGACCGAACGCAACGGCTCGCTTCAATATGCCGTCTTTTCACCTGAGCTGCGTCAAAAGACAAAGGCAGAATTCGACGCGAATTTTTGGGTGACCGGCGGTTCGAGCCCCCACATGGGCAAAATCGAAAAGCTCGTAACCAAACAGGTAAACGAAACCACCCTCACCTATTCGTTCAATTACCATCTGATCGCATCCAACTATGACGGCTTGGGCAGTGCCGTCGTGACCGTGCAGAAGCTAACGACCGACCGTGGCGATGGCTGGTATGTGACCAACATCAAGCTGAAGAATCCAGGCGACCTGGGCATCATGATCGGCGTGGAACAGCTGAAATAACCAAAACCCCCTCGGGCTGGCAGTACGTTCCTGTAGAACGGCTTGCCTCCAAGGGGGGGTATGTTTGACGGCTTGTCCAATGTGATCAGATCAATATTCCTTGATGACGTTATAAAACGAATCGCGCTCGATCGGGGTTTTGCCTGCGCCTTTAATTAGCCAAACCAGCTCGTCACGGGTCAGTCCGGTCTGTGTCAATGCGCCTGCCGCATGGCTGATCCGTTCCTCCACAAGCGTCCCATGAATGTCGGAGGAGCCGAAATTCAGCGCCATTTGCGTCAATTGCGGGCCGATATTGATCCAATACGCTTTAATATGTGGAACATTGTCAACCATCAGGCGGCTGATCGCGATCGTTTTCATATCGTCCATCGCAGACGTGCGGCGCTTGATCGAGGCCGTCGCTTTTTTGGGCTGCACAGCCAGCGGAATAAAGTTGACGAAGCCGCCCGTCCGATCTTGCAGCTCGCGAATGCGCATCATATGGATCAGTCGCTCTTCAAGCGTTTCGATAGAGCCGTAGAGCATGGTCGAGTACGTTTTCAGCCCCAGGCCGTGTGCGGTTTCATGCGCCACCAGCCATTCATCGGTGCTTGCCTTGTCCGGGCTCATTTTCGCACGGTACTCTTCCGTCAAAATTTCCGCACCGCCGCCCGTTAGTGATTGCAGCCCGGCTTTCATCAGCTCTTCGAGCACTTCCTTCACGCTCAGTCCCGAAATCTTTGCAAAGAAGACGATTTCCGCGCCTGTGTACGCCTTGATCGTGACATGCGGGTAATGTTGTTTTAGCAAGCGAACTGTATTCACATAGTAGTCGAAAGGAAGTGTGTGGTTGTGGCCACCGACGATGTGGAATTCTTGCGTGGTCGGCGTATAGCCTTTGGCCACATATTCCAGCAGCTGCTCGTCATTCATCGTATAGGCGCCTTCTTCGTCAGGGTCACGACGGAAAGCGCAGAATGAACAGCGAGCCTCGCACACGTTCGTCGGGTTGATATACAGATTTTCGATGAAATAGACCCGATTGCCATTGATTTTGCGGTTGACGGCATTTGCAAGCTTGCCGATCGTAAGCAAATCATCCGACTGATACAGCGCAAGTCCGTCCTCCAGGGTCAATCGTTCTCCTCTTTCGACTTTCTCGGCGACCTGCGCCAGTTTGGGATCAATCCATTTCGCAAAAAGCTCCACGGTGCCTCACTCCTTCTTCATATTTTCCGTCATTTTGTCCAAGACACGCTTGAACGTCGCAATATCTTCATCAGTCAGACCGTCCAGCGCTTTTTTCTCGACATCGGCCGTCACGATGTTCCAGACTGGGATCATCGAGGTCGATTTTTCTGTCAGCTTCACTTTTTTCTCACGCTTGTCCACGTCATCCACCACGCGAACGATCCAGCCCATCTGCTCCATCCGGTTCAACGTCTGCGACACCGTCGAGGCTTCCATCGATAACTGCTCGCAAAGCTCGCGCTGTGTCAGCTCCCCATTTAGCAAGAGGCGCAGAATAAACGGCCATTGGCTGCTGGTCAAACCGGTTTGCAGGATGCCTTCATTCAATTTTTTCGAAAGCAGCCGTCCCAAAATGTTGATATGGTGGCCAAAGCGATTTTTGGTCATTCGATTCGAACACCTCAATTAGTTAGTATGCGAACTAATTGATAGTGTAGCAACTTTTTGCGAAATTGAAAAGGCTTGTATTACACGTGAGCATGAAGAACGAAAAAAGGCCATCCCTTGGTCATCTTATGACCTCTGGGACAGCACCTTCTTAAGCTTCATTTGCTAATTAGCAGCCTCTTCGATTGCTTGCAATCTTGTCTCATCCTCTTCATGGAAATGTAAATCATATTTATGAATTTTCCGAATGATCGTTGTCTGATTGACCCCGAGTGCTTTTGCGATTTTACGGGATGTTTTGTATTTCGTAATCGCAAGCTTCAAAATTTGCCGCTCCGTTTCTTCTACAGCCTTATTGAGTTGCAAAATCCCTGAAACGGCAACACCCGGCAGCTTGGTTCCCGATGATTTTGAGAGATGACGAGGTAACCCTTCGGGGTAAATCACCGGGCCCTTCGATGTAACCACCAGCTGCTCCATCAAATTCTCTAATTCTCGAATGTTCCCCGGCCATTCGTAGCCGAGCAATAGTTGCATCACACTGTCTGCCAAACTGATACATTGCTCATATTTTTTATTAAACCTATTAAGGAAATAATGAATTAACAACGGGATATCTTCAGGCCTTTCGCGCAAGGGGGGAATCACGATCGGAACCACGTGCAGTCGGTAATACAAGTCCTCGCGAAAAAGCATTTCTTTTATTTTTTGTTTCAGATTTTTGTTGGTCGCAGAGATAATCCGAATATCCACTTTTTTCATTTTTGTGCCGCCCACAGGTATAAAGGTTTTCTCTTGTACAAGCTGAAGTAATTTAACCTGTAGATCAAGTGGTAGTTCGCCGATCTCATCAAGAAATAACGTTCCACCCTCCGCCTGCTCCACCAGCCCGATTTTTCCATTTTTATTGGCCCCGGTAAAGGAGCCCCCTTCATATCCGAATAATTCCGACTCCATCAGGCTAGGCGGTATCGCTCCACAGTTGATTTGAATAAAGTTTTTCTCTTTTCGCTTGCTCGCATCATGGATAATTCGCGCCAGTATGCTTTTCCCCACACCCGATTCCCCTTCGATCAGGACGGAAGAATCCGTTGGAGCAACCTTTTCTACCAGATCAATCAGTGGGACCATTTTTTCCGACCGCGTATTCATCCTGATCAAAATCGGGTTAGATTTTCGTTCCAGTAGAAACCGATTTTGGTGGTCGATGACCGAGTTAGCCTGGGCAATCTGGTTGCGCAGATCCACCAGCTCCGTGATATCGCGTGAATTAATGATGACTAAGCTTAGCTCACCCTCTTCGTTAAAAACTGGTTTTCCCGTTGCCAATACGGTTATTCCCGTCACATATAATTGCTGGTGAGAAACGATGCTTTTTGTCTTCAGTACCTCTAGCGTAACAGAATTATGAATAATCCCTTTTTCAACCAAATCCTTCATATTCTTGCCAATAAACACATCGGGAGGCAGTCCCATGAACTTTTTGGATGATTCGCTTACATAAAGGACGTTCCCTTCTGCGTCCGTAACGAATATCTCATCATACGAAGAATCGAGTATCTGTTTTAACTGTTGTCTCTGCTCGCGAAGCACGTCCAACTCTTCTTCAAGCAAACGGTTCATTTGCTTGACAGCTTCATGCTGATGGCGCAATTGGATGTCCATTACTTGCGCAGCATCGTAAACCTTGTACTCTCCATTCTGATCCGATACGAGCCAGTACTCGATAGTAGGGTCGATTCGGTTGACGAGCTCGCTTTCATTCATCACGATTTTAAAATTCGCATTGACCGCATGAATGATCTTGGTTTCAAATCCATACACCGCAGCGTGTTTCCAGAATGACTTTTCATCCAGAATCCCATTCAGCTTCATATCAGAATCAATGACGACGATCGGAAAATCGGAAACGTCAAGAAGTGCTTTCACATCCGTACATGTCATGTCCCCAAAAACGGACAAGGCGGTTGCATGTTTTGCTACAATCATCGTTTTCCTCCTCTTGTCACGAATTGCAGGCTAGCAGAATGTGGTGTCTGATTTTTCAGTCAGAGATTCGCGGCTAACGTAAATCCTTCCAAGATCGCATCTTCAGCTGTACGTGCTGATAAACAATCGCCAATGCGATGCAAGTTGGGAAAATGATTCTTCAGTTGGTCATAGAGATCCGTATTTTGGATGTGTCCTGTAGCCAAAATGACGTGATCAATGTCCGCTTTGGTAACCAGCTGACCGGTATAAATATTCTCAAATGTAACGGATGAAGGCTCAATTTTGTGCAGTTGATAATGCGGGACCATTTTCACATGCTTTCCATGCAATCGTGCAAGCATCGCGTCCCTTACATACTGTTGGAGAGAGTATCCCACGCCATAACACGACGTAAACAATTCCACATCGCGTCCCGATTCGGCCAAATACAACGCGGTTCCGACTCCCGGCATGTCTCCTTTCCAATCGGCCACGACAACGTTTTGTCCCACTGCCTTCTTGCGATTCAGCACATCCCAGGCCGTCAGCACATGGGGAAGCTCGATCCCCTCAATATCAGGAAAATAAGGAGTTGCCCCCGTTGCAAGGATCACCTCGTCCGGATTCATGGAAAGAATCAGTTCTTTGTCGGCGGTGGTATTCATTCTAATGTCAACGCGAAATTGCGTCAATTCTCGCCGTAAATTAGAAACGAGCTCTCCAAATTCCTCGCGTGTCGGGATGCTTCGCGCTAGCTTAACTTGACCACCCAATTCATCCGTTTTTTCTAGTAACGTTACCTTGTGTCCTCTTTCAGCGGCTACCACGGCAGCTTTCATACCAGCAGGCCCTCCGCCCACAATCACAATTTTTTTCACGTGATTTGTTTTACGCATCGCCGCATACTCCCTTTCCCTTCCCGTTATCGGATTCTGTATACAACTAATGGGTAAATCCTGTTGGAAATGTCCAATGCAGGCCTGATTGCAGCCGATACAGTAACGAATCCGGTCAAGTTCCTCCTGCATCGCTTTATTGGGCATATGTGGGTCAACGATCAACGCTCGCGTCATTCCGACCATATCCACAGCTCCGCTTGCCAACACCTTTTCTGCCATAACCGGATCATTAATGCGGCCGTTGGCCATAACCGTGATCGATACCGCTTCTTTTACCTTGGCGGCATAGGCGACAAAATGTCCAGGAGGATAGGGCGAAGGTGCTGCAATGAAGGATGAACTCATCAAAGTAGCCGAACTGCCACCCGTCAGATTGAAAAAATCCAGACCACCGACCTGCTGATCCAAATATTTCAGATTGTCCAACACCTCTTCAAACGTCGCTCCTTTTTTCTCAAAGTCGTCCACACTTGCTCGCAAACCGACGGTAAAGCTGCTTCCAACCTTTTCACGAATACGGTAAATGATTTCCTGTAGAAATCGCAGGCGATTCTCGAAGCTGCCGCCATATTCATCCTTGCGCAGATTGGTTCGCGGCGACCAAAATTGGCTGATCAAATATCCGTGGGACGCAACGATTTCAACACCGTCCAGCCCTCCTTTTTGTACTCGCTCGGCTGTTTCTGCATACCCCTTTATAATATCGATGATCTCTTCTCTTTCTAATTCTTTCGGGATTAACCGGAAACGATCCGTCGGGACTGCCGAACAGGAAACCGCCAAGGACCCGCCGGAAGGATACACTTCCCGTCCAGGATGAAAAAGCTGGACGAACATTTTAGTTCCATGTGGATGAACCGTTTCGGCAAGCTTTTCATAGTGAGGAATAATGCCATCCTGAAAGGCCTTAATCGTATGGGACGTAAAAAATGCCGTCGGATGTACCGCATTGGCTTCAAGCGTAATCAGCCCTACCCCGCCTTTCGCGCGTTCCCGATGATAAAAAATCAATTCCTCCGTCGGCAACCCATCCTTCACAAAGTTGGTCATATGTCCCGTACTTACAATCCGATTTTTCACCCAAGTGGAACCGATCTGTTTCGGGGAAAACAAATACTTGAAATCGGACATTCTTATTCGCCCCCTTCCACCCATTCATTGACGAGCTCCGCAATGTCTTTTGGCACCATCGTGCTTCCAGTTGTTTGCCGCAGGGAGCCAATCGCTTCCTCCATCATCAACAGACAGAATGGGCAAGCCGTTGATGTCATCGATGCTCCCGTTTTCATCGCTTCTTCCGCACGCATGGAATTGATCTTTTCACCGCGCTTCACCGTTTCAAACATCATCCCCCCACCTGCTCCGCAACAAAAGGATTGTTCTTTGTTCCGCTCCATTTCTTCAATCGTATAGCCGAGAATTTGCAAAATATCACGCGGCTCCTCATAGATCCCGTTTTGCCTGCCCAGATAGCATGGATCATGATACGTGATGACTTCATGCTTCTCACGGGGCGGAACCGTAAGCCTCCCCTGCTTGATCAGGTTATAAATAAAGGAAGTATAATGCGTGACCTCGAAATCCCCACCCAATGCGGGATACTCATTCTTGAACATGTTAAAGCAATGCGGGCAAGTGGTTACGATCGATCGGACCTGATGCTCCTTTAACACTTGAATGTTATGACTCGCCAATTCCTGAAAGAGGGCCTCATCCCCCATCCGTCTCGCCAGATCGCCTGTACAACGTTCCTTTTTCCCCAGAATAGCGAACTCTACCTTCGCCTTTTTCATAATATCCGCAAAAGCTCTCGCTATGCTTTTCAAGCGTGGATCATAGGAAGCGGCGCAACCAACCCAGAATAACACTTCCATTTGTCATGCCCCCTTTTTATCATCGTTTCCCTTGTCGTTCTCAAGCAACGGGATATCCAGCCCTCTACTCCATTGGTCACGCTCCGACCACGCCTTGCCCCAGACATTGTATTGCTCATCCAATTTCATCAGCGCATGTTCCGCTTCTTGCTCGATGATCCGCTCCTGAATCAATCCTCTTCGCATCGAGAGAATCAGATCAATATGGTTAATCGAGACGGGACAAGCTTCTACGCAGGCACCGCATGTGGTGCAGGATTGCAGTTCCTCCGGTGTGATAAATGAAGTAATTTTCCGATCGGGCACCATATAATCGCGAATTTTCGTGACGATCGAACGAGGTGCAAGTGGCTTGCCGCTCAGATTAGCCGGACATAAGCTGTCACACCGGCCGCACTCTGTGCAAGCGTCCGTACTTAGCAACTGCCAGCTGGTAAAATCGGAAATGTGCTTCACACCTTGCACTCCCGCGACCGTAAAGCGCTTCTCTTCCGTCAGTTCTTCTAGATTGTAAGGCAAGGAGATTTTCCCTGTACGCTTCACCGGTTGAAACAATAGATTGATAGGTGCCAGCAGCATGTGAAACAATTTGGTATAAGGGATAACAGCGATGAGACCAAAAGCGAGGATGGCGTGGCTGATCCACCATACGGGATACCACGCCACACCAAAAGCCGGCACTCCCTGCAACAGCTTAGATACCCCATAGCCAACGATGGACCAGTGACCATAAGAGATCCCGGTCTCGGCAATGCGGATTCCTTCTAAAAGATAGCCGCCGATTCCGATGGCTGCGAACAACCACAAAAACAGTTGATCCGCCCATCCATGCTTCAGCCGGTTCCTCGTCCGTCTTGCTCTGACAATCATCGCAATGAAGAGTCCAATCAAAAACAGGACGCCGAAAACATCTAGCACTGCTTCATAAACCAGATAAAAAGAACCCTGAAGAATGGGAATACCCAGATCGTAATCGACGACAACCAAACAAGTTCCAATGAACAGGATTACGAAGCCGTAGCTGGTGAAGCGATGCATAAAGCCGTACAGTCGATCTCTTTTTATTTTTTGCTGCTTAATCGCCATATCGACAAAATAGGAAGCGTTGGCTTTTACATCTGCCCATTGAATGTTCACCTTTCTGCCGCTGCGCCATAAGCGAAAGCGGCGGTAAAATCCATACAGAAACACAAGCAGCGCGATGGTTGCCAGCACATACATGAGCAAGGAATAGGCAAAAGGAATCGCCCAAAACGTGTCTCTTCTGATTTCGATCATGCTATCACTCCTTCAGCCAGCTTTGGATTTTCTCTTTGACATAATGCGCATACTCGGGCGATGAAGTGCTTTTTTTCTTGTCTGCCCCATCTTTTTTATCGTGGCTGATTCCGCTCACAGCAAGAATCCGGTGTTGGGCGAGCGGAGCTCGGGACACATCTAGCGAATGAATGACAGGCTGCGGCGCCGTCAGCTTCACTCGCTCATAGGGAGGAGGGGCCGCTGAAGCAGCTATTACCTTATGCGAAAGCACGGCTTTTTTTCCCTTTACTAGATGACGAGGGATGTACCGAAGCGGTGTGATTGAAGGAACAACACCAATCAGTGCAGGGAGAGTAACCTCGAAGCTGCGTACCATCCCCCTGCCTTCCTTGCGCTGGCATACCCAATTGCCTCCCTCCTTTTGCTCCATTTGATGAACATGTGTAAGGCAAGAAATCTGCAGCCGTTCCGCTACGGCAATGGGTGTAATCCCCGTTCGGTAATCTCCGCTTTCGGAACCGCTGATAAGGAGATCATACGGAAGCTTTTTGATCTCCTCTGCCAGATGTGATGCGACCGCGAAAGAATCTTCAATATCCTGATCGGTTTCGATCAAGATCATCTGATCGATCGGATATTTCTCTAACCGTTCCACTGGAACCGTCTGGCCCTTCTCAATCACCATCAAGACTGTAATGTGCGCGCTGTTATTGCTTTTGTAATCGCAGGCCCACTGCAGCGCATGCAAGTCTGCTTTATTGATCGCAAGCGTCTCACAGTCAAATCCGTTTTTGAAATAATTCCATTGGATGGACGATGGATCATACAACCATTTGACTAGCACATGGATCGTAAGCACCCTGTTTCACTCTCCTTCCTTACGCTCAAGCGCGTTTACCAATAGCCTCACCGCATCCTTGCAATCGCCAATGATGCCGAGGTCGCAACGGCTAAAGATCGGGGCTGCCGAATCGTGATTAATCGCAATCACATGCTTCACGCCTGCAATCCCCGCCAAATGTTGGCTTGAACCTGAAATCCCGATGGCGATGTAGATGTCGGCTTCGATCGCTTGACCGCTCGACCCGATTCGCTTCTCTCGGGGGATGAGGCCAAGCTCATCCGCTACTTTGCTCCCACCTATGGGGGCATTGAGCAGGTCCGCCAACCGGGAGATCGCTTCGAAGGTAGGGGGGCCACTGCCTTGAACCCCTCGACCGATCCCGATCACACAGCGGGCTTCCGTCAGCTTTACATCGTTTGCATGTAAAGTGAATTCACCCAAATAAGCAATGGCACGCCTGCGTCCGGCCGATAAAAACGGAACCTGTTCGACCTTTCTGGCTGCCTCCTTCCTTTCTTCTCCGTATAAAACCTCGGGAAGCATTGTAATGAATTTGTGCTGTGCTCCGCGGAAATCGAGCCACTCATGCGCCTTATCCTGAAAAACACTCCTTTTTACCAACCACCCATCGTCCGTTTTTCCGTTTTTCATCTCCAAAACGTTCGTAATAATGCTGGCATCTGGCATCCGCATCGATAAACGAACAGCAATTTCCTGATAGAAGGGAGTGGAAACGAATAAATAGGTGCCTTTCGCTATATGGAGCCGTTGCAGGACTTCTTCCGCTAGTTCAAGCTGGATGTCCGCAAGCTGCCAATCATCCGCCTCAACCTGTACATGATGCACCTCATCAAATGGAAGCTCGTGCAAGTCTTTTTCACTTACTCCCGCATGTATCACCACAGCCACCAGCGAACCGATCTTTTCAGGGTGACACAGTTTCTTTGCTGTTTTGTAAAGCCCCCATGCGTACTTATGTAAACGCAATCCATTTTGGGAAGGTATAAAACAGACAATGTTTTGCATTTTTGGCTCACCTCTCTTTTTTCTTTTTGCAATATTCTCGCCAATCAAAAACCGATGACATTCCGCATAACTCCCTGCGATCCGAACACATTTTGCATCAAAAATGGCTTCTTATCGTCACAACAACAAAAAAACCGAACCTTTTTTGCATCATTCCGATGCATTTCAGGTTCGATTTGAGAGAGAAGTGGAAATCCTCTGCGTAAAACCGTCCGATTCCGTTCCAAATTCACGAAAAAGGTGTGCTGTGAAAGCTTTTTTCCACCTGCTGGCTGGTATAAATATTGCGAAACAATCTCGTGTAACCCAACTCATCATTAAATGGAGGAATTTTCATGGAAAAACTAGTGGCTTTGCTAAAAGGAAACGAAACTACGTTTGAGGACGTTCCAGGCGCACATGGTGATGTAGCAATTTTTTCGAGAAATCTTACCGGATTATCCTCTACCATCGGCGCCGGTTTTAAGCATCTAAAGAAAGCAACCATCGATTGGCAATTGCGATATGACGAAGTTGTTTATGTGGTTTCCGGCAACATGTTTATCATGGAAGATGGTAATAAAATAGAAGCAAAGGAAGGTGACCTGTACTTTCTAAAAAAAGGCGCATGCGTGACCTATGGTACCGATACTGAAGTGAAATTTTTCTATTCGTTATATCCGATCAATTGGCGAGAAGGCAAAGAATAGGATGAGAGTGCTTACGCAACCCGACGATTGGACACTCCTGTCCTTTATTCGGGTTTTTTTGCGAAAAGAAAATGACCCCGGATCCATACCGGAGTCATCCCTTATACGACTACTTTTTTCGCTTGGTTTTCGTCGGATCGAATGTAATTTGCTTTACCTCAGTCAAATGTTGGAATACCCATGTGCTGAGAATTCGCCCGTTTCCGCTATTTTTCATCCCGCCAAACGGCGCCAGGAAGTCCCAGTAATTTGTGCTTTCATTGATATGCACCGTTCCATGCTGCAGGCGGTCCGCCATATACCAGGCATCTTCTAGGCTCGATGTAAACACGGACGAGGTCAGACCGTATTGCGTATCATTCGCGATCTCAACGGCTTCTTCCCTGGTCGAGAATCGAATGATCGGCGCTACCGGCCCGAATGTTTCCTCCTTGCCAATCTCCATTTCCTGCGTAACGTTTACAAGAATGGTCGGTTCAAAGTAGAGCCCGTCGTGATTCCCGCCATAGATGATCTCCGCTCCCTTTGCTACCGCATCCTGAAGATGATAATTGGTTTTATCCACCACTGCCTGGCTCGACAACGGGCCCATATCGGTCGTTTCCTCAAGAGGATTGCCCAGTTGTACTTTCCGTGTTCGCTCCACCAAGAGCTCCACGAATTCGTCATGAACGCTCTCATGCACCAAAATTCGCTCTGCTGCTGTACAAACCTGACCTGCGTTGTAAAAGCATCCCGTAATGGCCGCTTCTACTGCTTCTTCCAGATTGGCATCTTCCATTACGATCTGTGGGCCATTCCCACCCAATTCTAGCAGGGTTCGTTTTAATCCGGCCGTTTTGGCAATCTGCTTGCCGACAGCCGTACTTCCTGTAAATGTGATCGCCCCGACATCCGGATGCTCCACCAACTGATTCCCTACATCGCCTTTCCCGTGTACCAAATTAATCACGCCAGGAGGGAAGCCCGCTTCTTCAAAAAGCTGAACCAGCAGTTGGGTACTGAATGGACACGATTCCGACGGTTTGAACACCACCGTATTACCAACAGCCAACGCATACGGAATGATTTCGTTGGAAAGGGAGATCGGGAAATTCCACGGTGTAATGACTCCCACCACCCCGATCGGGGCGTGCGTCACATGGATCCGCTTGTTGTTCGTTCTTTCAAACGTGCTGGGCAGCGTGGTTCCACGGAACCGCTGCACTTCCCCAGCCGCATGCTCAAAGTTGGAGATGCCTAGCTCGTACACTTCCTCCCGGGCCTCGCGAATCGTTTTTCCCATTTCAAGCGTGATATAACGCGCCATCTCTTCGCCGTATTTTTTCCCGATTTCTTCCGCACGCTTCAACAGATCGATTCGATCCAGCAAAGACACGTCTGCCCATTTCTTTTGCGCTTCTTTTGCACTCTTGATCGCTCGGTTTACCTGTTCCAATGAGCTTGCACGAAAGGTTCCAAGCTGTTGCCCTGTAACGGGACTGATGCGCTCCATGAGCTCGCCTTCGCCTTCTACCCATTCCCCATTGATAAACGATTTTGCATGTAAAGTTGCTTGTGTAATTGGTTGAGACATCACACTAACCCCCTTCAATTTTTCGAGATGGTGATGATTGTCCTTATAATAGACACCCCATATTGATAGGGCATGGCTATCCATTTACGATAAACGTCATAACATCCAGGCAAGGATCAAAATTGCGGCGGGTATAACCAAACCAGCCACACTTAGCCAAAAATAATCGATGCTGCCAAGGGATTCCCCCTGGTTCGCTTCGTCTGTAAGATGAACGATTTTTTCTCGTAGCTCATCATGAAGATTGATTATTGGATGTAGCTCCGTTTGCGTTGCATTCGTTTGAACCTCCCCATGCACATTCATCCGGCCGCCGCCCTTCTTCTAAGTGGTAGATTTTTATGGTAAGTCTCTCGTCAGGAAGCCTTTTTGTAATAGCCTCCTTTTTTAGCCGGGACGTTTACCAGTTTTGTCACCAAATAATAGCTAACACCAGCGAATACAAGAGAGGGAATCGACGCTGTCGTATACTTAAAAAAGCTACTGGAAACGTACGTAACGGGATTTAATAAATACAAATAGGTAACGACGCCTACAACCACACCGACTAACGATGCAGGATTGATGCCCCCCCAAAAATAGTAGGGAGATCCAACCGATTTATCGAACAATCCTTGCACATCCAGCTTCTGCCGCCGCAAGATGAGGTTATCGACAATTTGAATGCCGACGACAGGCGCGAAGAGAACACCAAGGAATGCGAGAAAGACAGGAACTTTATCGATAAAAAGGACCGGAAAAAATATGCTGATCAGCGCGACCGGCAAAAACACAAGCAGCGTTGTCTGGTTCCAGGAAATCTTTTTTTGCACAAAAGACAATTGGCGCAATCCGATTGCAGTTGCATATCCTCCTGTGACTGCTGTTCCAACGTTCGCTGCCCCTAAGCCGATCAATACGATAATCCCGATTCCCGCCCCGCCAATTTCAACAATCCATTGAGCGGGATCTGATTTTCCAGTCGCCAATGCTGCGTAGAGACCGATCAGACTAATAATCCCGATCGGCAGCCCCATCGCAAGCATCGTAGGCCAGATCGAATCTTTTGCCCTTGGGACCATCCGTACCATGCTGCCAGTATATGGCCAATAAGAGAGTACACTTGCGATCAATATTTCTACACCTACCGTATAGTTCCAGAGTTGATCATCGGAAGGAGCCATCGGTTTACTACTAAAGATGGTGGCGAGTCCAATTTTGGTTACCAGCAAGTACAGCATGATGACGCTTACAATAAGAACAAATAGCGAAATAAAAAATGAATACTTGCGCAGTGCTGCAGCACCGCCACGCAATAACAGCCAGCTGATTGCCACCGCAGTCAATGTGCCGATCGTTGATACAAATCCTATCTGGGACTCATCAATCACATGCATGGCGAGTAAAATTTGCGCGACCCCGCTGCCAAACAAAATGAGCAGCAAACAATTCCAACCGATTATCGAGACATATTGCAAAAAGATCGAAAACAGCGTTCCTTTCGTGCCGAACAAAGGAGTGCTTGAAACCGTCGATTCAATTCCATATTTGGTACAGGGCGGAATTGTCGCTAGTACAATTAAGAATATTCCGATTAAACTTCCCGCTATCATGGCTGCCGTTCCTAGCGTTGCGTTTAAGTAATACGCGACTGCGCCTCCAATCGGATAACTCCAGGTGGCGATCCCGACTGTAAGGGCTGCCCATGTTAAAGCGATCGAACTCCACGTACGTTCATGCCTGAGCAAGGGCCAGCTTTCTTTCTCCACCTCTAAATCGATCAGATTGTTCGCTTTGTGATTCTTACCCATAATCTCCCCCCCTTTCGATTACACTTTCCTATTTGCATGAATCGCGCCAACAGTAAAAGACCACGAAGATCGGGAAAAAGAACGAGCGATTCAGACTCCACTCTACAAAATGAACACATTTTGCATCGATCATTTCTCAATATCCGCTCGAAATTACCGCAAGTCACGATCGTTAAGACGCAGAGGTTGAACACGTTTCGCATCACCCTCTGCACAAACGCATCGGTTTCTCACACAAAAAACGATTTGGCCAAATGAAAGGGCTGCCCCTTCGCCATTTCATGACGTTGGGACAACCCCTCGCATTTTTATCTGTAATCGAGTAGGAGGGGGTGACTAACCCCCGTCCTCTCACACCACCGTACGTACCGTTCGGTATACGGCGGTTCATTAAGCTTGACGAATGACAGAATATCGTTGTACTAAGCTTTTCAGCCCTTGTTGTTGCCAATATGCAACTCCGAGGGCTTTGTGTATTTGAGGAGTCTTTGTGGTACGCCATTCACCCTTTCGGGTGTTTGCAATTTCTATTGCTTGGACGTGCGATAAACCCAGAAAGCGAAGTTCTCGATATCGGGTTCGTACTCGCTTCCACTGAGACCACAAGCAAAGTCGAAGTCTGCGTCGTATCCATTCTTCGATGGATTGTAGGATTTTCTTTGCATCCGCAAGGGCGAAATATCCGATCCATCCCATGAGATACTGGTTTAACTTCTGAATCCTTTCATCCATAGAGATGCTCCATATCGGGTTTGTAATGAAACGGATTTTCTCTTTTAACTTCAGAAGTGATTTTGGATGAAGCCGAATCCTTACTTGCTTTGCACTAGTGAAACTGAAACCGAGGAACTTACGTTTCCAAGGTCGATCCACTGCACTTTTCTGCTCATTTACTTTTAGCTTAAGTACCTTCTCCAAATAGTTTTGAATACTCTCTTTTACCCGTTCTCCCGCCCGCTTTGATTTCACGTAGATGTTGCTATCGTCTGCGTATCGACAAAAGCGATGCCCTCTCTTTTCCAGTTCTTTATCCAAGTCGTCAAGCAGGATGTTCGCCAATAACGGACTAAGCGGGCCTCCTTGTGGTGTGCCCTCTACTGCCGAAAGGCAGATACCGTTAACCGTGATGCCTGCTTGTAAGTATGCGCGAATAAGCTTCAACAAAGCTTTATCTTGTACTTTCCGAGCAACCCGACTCATTAAAGTATCGTGATTTACCCGATCGAAGAATTTCTCTAAGTCCATATCCACGACAAAGCGATATCCTTCGGAAATATAAGATTGTGCTTGTCTCATGGCGTCATGCGCACTTCGATTCGGTCGGAATCCGAAACTTGATTCTGAAAAATGCGGGTCAAAGATTGGGGTAAGGACTTGGAGAATGGCTTGCTGAATGAAACGGTCTACCACAGTGGGAATACCTAATAACCTTACTCCTCCGTCAGTTTTCGGGATTTCGACTCTGCGGACAGGGGAAGGTTTATAGGTTCCTTTCATAATCTGTTCTTTAATGGTTAACCAGTGTTCACGGATATAATCGCGCAGTTGTTCGGTTGAAACACCGTCGATTCCCGCCGATCCTTTGTTTCTTTCCACTCTTTCGAGTGCCACTAATAGATTTTCCCGTGATAGGACTTTACCCAACAATTCCATGACGATACCCTTTCCTTCGCACACATCCTTCTAGTCTTGCCGGACAATACTCGGCCCTTTCCTGTACCCTCAGGGCTTCACCCTTATTCTCCAAGAGTAGATCCTTACGGAATTCTGCTTCACAGTATTATCACGAAAGTGATTAGTGGATGTGTTGACTTAATGTTCAGCCCTTCCCCGTTCAAGCGTCCTTTACTTGGGTACTATGGCTTCTGCTGACTTCTGCATGTTCAACGACTCCTTACAGAGACGGTTACCAACATTTGAAGGCACTTCATGCAGACCTCCCCAGGTAAGAACGATAGCTTTCATCCCATGTACCTGTCTAATTTACTGCTATACCCCTTGGCTGTATTGGACTTCGTTTTGTTTAGCAAACTCGTCCGAGTACAACAGCCTCAAATTAGATTCGTGTACCTCAGGTCGGGACTTTGCCGCCGGCTTCCTTCAGATTCCACCTCGCGATGGACACCCTTGCCTTGGGCTAACGGTTGGTACAGCCAACCCCCGTTCGGGACTTACACCCTAGAGCTATCGCCCATGCTGGGCGCACTAAAAAAACTGCCAGCCGCAAATAGCAGTTGGCAGTCTGTGCGAATAAGATGAATGAAACCGTTGGCTTACCGCGTTCTTGCTTTCACCGCGTTTAGCTGGATTGCTTGCGCAGAAGTCCCCATAGCCAGTTAAACACGACACCGCCGATAATCCCCGCAATCACATTAAAGCCAGCCAGCATCCACGCCCAATCACCCAACAGGAAATCACCCAGCCAAGTACCGACGAGGGTGGCAATCAGGGATGCCCACCACATGTCTTTTTGGCCGGTCAACCAGGTGTTCATGACAATCCATACCACAATGCCCACGACAGCCCAGACGACCCAGAACATCTTCATGCACTTCCTTTCCTTTTGATAGCGATTACATTGATGCAGGTCTATCTTGCCTCCTGCTTACTACCATCTTATGACGGCCGAGCAAATATGTGACTGCATGTTAGCCTTGTCTGCCGATTCGCTGCCATACCCAAATCAAAAAAAGCCAGCCCGTTTGAAACGGACTGGCCGGGGTGAATCATGTTACCCTTCCTTATTTTTGCCCAACGTTGATGAACGGTGTTGCCCCTCCTGTCACACTCGGCAGTTTGCCGTCCCATTTACGGATCGCTTCGAGCTGCGCTTCAATTTGTCTCAGCTGGATCAGCTCTGGCGTTACCTCTTGCTTTTGCAGGCGAAGAGCTTCCGCCTGGGCCTGCGCTTTCGTAATTTCCTGTTCTTTCTCGATTTTGATCCGTTCAAGATCGAGCTTGGATTTCAACGCTTGCTGCTCAGCCACCTGTTTGGCTTCAATCGCTTTATTGTATTCTTCACTGAAGTTGAATTCGCGAATGTTGATCTCATCCAAAAGAATGTGATAAGCGGACAGCTTTTGGTTCAAGACTTCCTTTACTTTAGCACTTACTTCCGGACGCTTGGAAATCAATTCCTCCGCTGTATATTGCGCCGTTACCGCTTTAAGCGATTCGGCGATGGCGGGATCCACAATCCGCCCGACGTAATCAATGCCCACCTGCTGATACAGTTTGTTAGCGAAGTTCCCATCAATATGGTAGTTCACGGCGATCGTGGTCGAAACCGTTTGCAAATCGCGCGAAGCGGACGTTTGGCTGGATTCTGCTTTTTGCACCCGCACTTCCATCGGGATGACGTTTTGGATAAAAGGCATTTTGAAATGCAGCCCTTCATCGAATACTTTGTCCTGGACTGCGCCAAGCTGAAGTACGACCCCACGGTTTCCGGCCTGGATAATGGTAAAGGATTCGAACGATAATGCGGCAATCAGGATGACGACGATAATAGCTACAATGGTTTTGATCCCGCCACCAAAGCGGGTAGGCATTTTCGTCACGTTCGGTTCACTCATCTCATTCTCCCTTTCTCTTCTGAAGTTTACAAATATTCATACGTACTTATATCCGTTTGGTTTCATAAGAAAAACTTCTTTCAGAAGTCCTTTCAAGAAGCAGATCCTTCGATCTGTGGAAGTTTTTATTCCGCTCCAGAATTTATAAGCGCGAGCACTTATAAATTCTTATACGATTAGAGAACCTGGCTTCGCCAATCTTTTGGCATAAGCCGCGGTATCTGTAGAAAAAAAAGAGGCCCGACAAGGCATCGGGCCCAAATAAGGAAGTGTGGAGTGGAACATTCGAGTAGAACATCCATGTAATATATTCTAACATATTAACAAAGTTTCTCAATCCATTTTTCTAATTTTTTCATTTTGAATGTCAGATTATATTACACAAACGTCACAACCTCATATTTCCACTTGATTCCGCAAACAATAACACGTACGGCTTACAAACCTTTAGGGGGTGTCCCCGCTGATCACAAACCATACGATAAACGCCCGCCAGTTCATGATTCTCGTCACGCTGTACGGAATTGGCGACTCCATTTTATACATACCTGAAATGCTGGCCACAGACTCTGGTCAAGACGCATGGATTGCCTCCGGAATTGGGTTCATTGATTCATTCCTTTTCGCATACCTTTTCGGAAAGCTGGGCAGCCGCTTTGCAGGAGCAACCTTTATCCAATACAGCGAAATTTTATTGGGTAAATGGCTGGGGAAGCTGATTTCCGTCATCTTCATCCTGTTCATTTTCATCGATACCATCTTGATGCTGTATGAGATCGGCGATTTCTTGCTAACACAATTCATTCCGCGCACACCGATTCAGGCCATTATCATTATTTTTTTGTGCATTACGATGCAAGGAACGCGCGTCGGCGTTGGACCGCTCGTTCGCGCATCGGAAATTTTTATTCCTTGGGCCACGATTCTGCTCATCATTTTAGGTGTCGCCCTTCTGCCGCAAATCAATGTGGACAGATTGTTTCCTATCTTCGAGCATGGCTTGTCCACACTGTGGAAAAGCAATGCGCAGCAAATTGGCTTCATGTCGGAGTTCGCCATCCTACTGATGATTTTCGCCAACATCGACCGCCCGCATCAAGGTACCAAAGCTTTTATCCTTGGGGCGTTGCTCAGCAATCTAGTCTTATTCGTCCTTACCTTACTCGCGATTTTGGTTTTGGGCGCCGAGCTTACGACTAAGCAAATCTATCCTGGTTTCATTTTGGCCACTCGAATCGATGTCGGACATTTCTTCACTCGCCTTGAAGCAATGTTGGCAACCATTTGGTTTATCACGATTTTCGTCAAAACGACCATCTGCTTCTATGCGACCACCGTTGGAGTGACCCAGCTTTTGCAGCTTGATGATCACCGGTCGCTCATCCTGCCGCTCGGTGTACTGATGGTCCCTTGCACGCTTCTTTTCGTTCCCAACAACACCTATTACGAAGCGGTCATCTCGCCATTTTGGACGTATTACGCCTTTATCAACGGCGTTTTGCTGCCCTTGTTGCTCCTGTTGATCGCAATATTTTGGACCAGACGCCAGCGGCAAAATCTGTAAAGCCGGTAACGCCAACGCCCATTCCGTCATATTCCTATGGATAACGATCCATTCGGAAAGGTTGGGTTACGCATGAAAGATACTTCGCTACCTATACCATTCGGCTCAATGTCGTCGGCAGCAGATGTGCCCACACGCGGTACTGTTTCTGTCAACGGAGAAGGAGTGGTAAACGCGCAGCCGGATATGGCGCTGGTCACATTAGGAGCCATCACGGAAAACAAGGACCTAACTGCGGCGCAGCAGGCCAATTCGGCTGCGATGACGTCAGTAATCAACGGGCTGCTGCAAATGGGCATCCCGAACGAAAACATCAAAACGGTGCAGTACACGATCGATCCTGTCTACGATTATCAAGACGGCAAGCAGCTGCTGCGGGGGTATCGGGTCACACATCTGCTGCAAGTCACCATCCCGCAAATTTCACTCGTCGGACAGATCGTGGATCAGGCCGTAAAGAACGGAGCGAATTCCGTTTCCAACATCCAATTTACCCTAGCCCATCCCGAGGCACGCTACAACGATGCATTGTCTTTGGCAATCCGCAATGCCCAGCAAAAAGCCTACACCATTTCGCAAACGATTGGCGCTCCAATCAATCTGCTACCGCAAAAAATACGCGAAACATCGCAAGGTACGCCGGTCCCTCTAGAACCCGTTGCCTATGCCAAAGTGGCAGCAGCAACCCCGATTGAAGCGGGCCAGCTGCAGGTAAAAGCAACGATCAACGCCCAGTTTTCCATCGAACCGACATCGGAATCTCACGTGTTTTCCAAATCAATTACATATTGATTTCACATTTCCCGCTTACACTTGTACTTGTAAGCAGCCAAACGCTACTACCAACCATTCAATATACCCCCTCTAGTTAAGCGCCTTCGTTATGGAGGCGCTACTTTTCTGTTCATTTTGTCCCCAGATGTTTTGGTTAGGAGGATTTTCCTATTTTTTGTCGAATAAACAATTAAATTGTCGAATAAATCTATCATTAAGTAGGGATGAAGAACCAGATGAAGTTGTTTCAAAAACTATTTGCTTTGGAAGCGCCGCAAACAGGCGCACCGAATTATAAAGAGATCGACTCCGCCTGCATCAAGGAGACAGCTTACCAATTTCAGACCAAGACCATGTTTATCCGGTTGAAAAACGCGACGGAAAAACAATTTTTCGACGTGCCGCCACGCATTTACAACGCGCTTTTGAATTCAAATAATCCTGACCAGTTTTTTGAGTCATTCATTTCCCACCGCTACAATTCGCTCTAATCAAAGGTAAGGCGTCTGATCATGCTCCGATCAGTCGCCCGCTCGCTCCTAATACACGTTTCTGCCTTCCCCCAACTTTTCCCGTCAGTTCGCTTGCTTTTGCATTGCCCGCCTGAGTGCCAGCCTCGGATCGAGATTCTCATCGAGAATATGCTGGACGTACGCCTCCGCGCTCTTGCCGATTTCCTCCTCCGACGCCTGTGCAGCGCCAAACAGGAGAAAGGGGGGCAAAAACTTCATCCCGATCAAATTCGCGATCGCCTGCATCGGCCGTGTCAGCTCGCTGATGGAAAAGCTGTTGAACCCTCCTGCCTGATACGCCTTTTCGTGCGCACCGACCGATATCGCCAGCACGATCTCTTTACCTTGCAGCATGCGTCCGCCTTCCCCCGTGACCCATCCGTATTCCAGCACTTCCTCCTGCCATTGCTTCAAAAAAGACGGGATGTTGTACCAATACAGCGGGAACTGAAACACGATCCGCTCATGCGCGGACAGAAGCGCCTGCTCCCTCTTGCTATCTATCAACTTATCTGGGTACTCCTGATAAAGATTATGGAGCGTGATCCGGCTCTCTTGCTTCAATCGATTCGCCCATGTACGATTCACTCTCGAACGTTCAAGCGTAGGATGGCAAAGAATGACGATCGTTTTCAACGTTTATCCACCAACCTTTCTACTAGATTTTTGACTATCACGAATGCCAATTATAAAATCAAAAAAAATTACGCTGGCGCAATAACCGCCAATGCGGACTCGATCACTTGCTCCAATACCGCATGGATCTTCTCTTCTTTCTCTCGCTCTGATGTTCCTTCTGCCGCCAGCTCCTGCTTCAGCTGTTCCAAGTAATGCATTCCTTGTGAAACAGCTCCCCAAAATTGCATGGCCAGCAAGCTCGGTTCGCCGCTGCGCACACTTTTCTCTTGGATCCCCCGCTCAATCGCCTGTGTCATCGGCTCGATGAAGCTTTTCATCCACTCAAAAGGGGAAAATTCCTCTGCCCCATACAAGTAATGCACATCCAGGCTGATCCGCGTATAAAAGCGCGAAATAGCCGGAGCATCCAACACCTGTCTGCACACCATCCGCGCATAGTCAGCAAACAGCTGGAATGCTGCAAGATTTTGCTCAAAATGAGCTTTCGTCCTTTGCTGCGTCGCATCCATCATGTATTCATACAGCTCGCGAAACAGCGCCTGCTTGCTTTTGAAATAGTGGTATACCAGTCCGCGCGCCAGACCGGCTCGTTCCGCTATTTCACCGATCTCCGAAGCCGCATAGCCCTTATCCGCGTATACGAGGATCGCCGCTTGCAAAATCTCTTGTCTCCGCTGCTTGCGGATTTCTTCATTTTGCTCTTTCGTTCGTGGTGACATAGAAGCTCCTTTTACATTGACATTCGTGTCAATCAAAATCTTACACAAAATTGGGCATTGCTGTCAATCCCATGCTTTCGACAATATCGCTATCTGCGCACGTAAAAGCCCGCTCGGCAAATCCCCGGCGGGCTTTTGGTCGCCTGTTCGTGTGGCAACAGACGGATGAGAATCATCCTATTCAAAAGGGAACGCGTGAACGACCTGCTGATTGCGTCCGGTTGTGGTCACAGCCTGTGACAGCGAATTCAAGATCGCTTCCTCTGCCGCTTCTGCCGCCGCCATAAACAGATGGTTCATCACCGGATGGTCCTCGCGCAGCTGCGTGCGGGACTCCGTCACTTCCTGCGAGTGGTGCGGAATCTTGTGGGCGGTGGAAAACGCGATTACGATATCGCCGCTGCCGTGGCTGAAGTGGCTGCCCGTCCTGCCGAGCCCGATACCCGCACGTTTTGCGATGCGCAGCAGCTGCCTGTCGCTCACCGGCGCATCTGTGGCCACTACCAAAATAATCGAACCATCTGCTACTTTATCGATTGCTCCTTCCCGATTTCGCGGCAAATAGTTGTCCAGCAAAAATTCGTCTTTTCCGCCGAAATTGCTCAGCACGAGCACGCCAACCGTATAGCCGGGTTGATCATCGAGCGACACGATCCGTGACGATGTGCCGATGCCCCCTTTGTAGCCAAAGCAAACCATTCCTTTGCCAGCGCCGACCGCACCTTCTTCCGCCTGCTCACAAGAAGCCGCACGAATCGCTGCGATCGCATCCTCTGGCGTTACGGCACATTTGCGTATCGAGTTGAGGTGGCTGTCGTTGCACTCCCCTGCCACGATGTTGATCGTTCCTGTCGTGTCGCCGATTTCTTCATTTTGCTCTAGCATATAAGAAAGCGCACCTTGCACGACCGCCGGAACGGAAAACGTGTTGGTGAGCATGATCGGCGATTCCAGCACGCCCAGCTCATTGACCTGGACCAGCCCCGTCGTTTTGCCGAATCCGTTGAGCACATAGCTTGCAGCCGTCACCTTTTCTTGGAACAGGTTTCCTTCGTGTGGGAGAATGGCGGTAACACCCGTGCAAGCATACTCACCACTCGCATCATCGAGCGGCCTGTCCAACGTAACATGTCCGACTTTGACACCGCTTACATCCGTGATGCAATTTTTACTGCCGGGCTGTAGTTTACCAACAACGATGCCCCGTTCACGTACCTTCACCCTTCTGTCTGATTGTTTCAAATCATGCGACTCCTTCATGTACATGCCCTCCGCCTCCTCTAATCAAGACTATTGTATATGCTGGGCATACATTTGTCCAAATGTTGGTTCTTCGCCAGAACAGTAAATTCAAAACAGCGGTAGCCTTAGACGATAATAAAGTCTTAGGCTAACCGCTGTTTTCCTCATCACTCGATCCGGTTCGTAAGTGAAACCCTATTACTTCAAAACTTCACTGTACACCCTCATAAAGTTTTTGCTCAAAAATCCTTCAATCACTTCATCCTTATACCCTCTTTTCGAGAGAGCACGGATTAGATCAGGTATCTTGGAGTGTCCTTTTACAACATCAAAATTTTTGCGAGGCATCTTTTCCAAGCTATCCGGAGACTCGTACTTCATAAATGGCTCGATAATATCAAGACCGAGCCCGATGTGTTCCACACCTACCAGCTTGACGATATGGTCCACATGGTCCACGAGGTGGTCCAGATCAGACTCTTCATCCGTATTTCCTACAAAAATGTTTACGCCATTCATGCCGATAACACCATTGGTGGAAGCAATCGCCTTGATCTGTTCATCCGTAAGATTACGCATAGAGTTGACGAGAGATCGACAATTGGAATGGGAAGCAATAATCGGCTTTTTAGAAAACTTCATGACATCCCAGAAGCCCTCATCATTTAAGTGACTCACGTCGATGATCATTCCCATCGCTTCCGCCTCTTCAACCACTTGTACGCCAAAATCGGTGAGTCCACCCTTTCTACCCTCACGCTTTGGCGTAAAATGACTGCCGTCACCAACGAAATTACGTCTACTCCACACCAGCCCCATAAAACGAACGCCCAATTCGTAAAAAACGCGAATCAAACTTAAATCGTTTGATAGAGGTTCAGCTCCTTCTAGAGACAGGACAAAACCTACTTTACCCGTTGCTTTTGCTGTTTGGATATCATCAACGTTCTTACAAATCATGATTTTATCCGGTGATTCACTTGCTTCAGCATGCAGAGCACTGATTTGCTGTAGTGCTTTTCTCATGCCCATCTCCGGTAAGAATATGTCATCGATAAAAATAGCGGCAACAATGATATTCACCCCGCCTGCCACAAACTCAGGCAAAAAGTCCGTTTCGATAACTTTTCGTCTGCCCTGCTCTCTTTGAATGGCAACGTCTAACAACAAGTCAAAATGACCATCAATGATATGAGTCATGCTTTATCACTCCTTTAAATAAATATCACACTGATCGCGTCTTCCCTTCGCCATCCTTGTTCATTTTTGACATACTGGACAAGAGCCGTTGTGAATAGGCTTCTCGAGGACGGGTAAAAAACGCTTCCGTTTCATTCTCTTCGACAAGCCTGCCGTGATAGAGTACACCAACCCGATCACACATATAGCGGATAACAGACATGTCATGGGAGATAAACAGGTACGTAAGCCCACGTTCGTGCTGCAGTGATTTGAGCAAATTCAAGATTTGCGCCTGAATGGAGATGTCAAGTGCAGAGGTAGGCTCGTCGAGAATAATGAAATCCGGTTCGGTGATGATGGCCCTGGCAATGGCGATCCGCTGGCGCTGTCCGCCCGAAAATTCATGCGGAAAGCGGGACAGATGATCTTCGAGCAATCCGACGCGCCTCACGAGAGCGCCGAGGTAGTCATCGCCTGATCTGCGTTTCGCTTCTGCCTTAGGAAGGGCACGCAGGGGTTCCGTAATGATCTGGCGGATGTTCATCCGAATATCCAATGAGGACTGCGGGTCCTGGAAAACAACCTGAAGACTACCGGGTCTGGGCCGTATATAGCGGCCATTCTTCCACAGCTCCTGGTTCTTAAAGGAGACTTGCCCATTCGTCGGTTCCAGTAGACCACAGATCATGTTGCCTATCGTACTCTTCCCCGATCCTGATTCACCGACGAGTCCGTACGTTTCCCCTTTCTCGATCTGGAACGATACATGATCGACCGCTGTGGAGGTTCCAAATACTTTCCCCAAATCATTGATTGACAGCATGGTCCACGTTCACCTCCCAACAGGCACTACGATGTCCGGAAGCACTTATGACGAAAGGCGGCTTGTGATGGCAACGCGCGGAGCGAAGCGGACAGCGGTCCAAAAAGGCGCAGCCGGACGGTCGTTTTCTCGCGTTGAAGGACTCCCCTTCGATAATCTTTAACGGCTTGTTTTTGTCTTTTCCTTCGGGCAACGCTTCGATTAAAGCGCGCGTATAGGGATGATTGGAATGATGCAGCACATCCGCGGTTTTTCCCGATTCCACAACCGTACCGCCGTACATGACGTACACTCTGTCGCACATGTCGGCTACCACCCCGATGTCGTGGGTAATCAGCATGACGCTTGTGCCTGTTTGTGCACTCAAATCCTTCATCAATTTGAGTACCTCCGCTTGAACCGTTACATCCAGTGCTGTGGTCGGTTCATCTGCGATCAACAGCTCCGGGGGAGACGACATGGCAAGAGCAACGACCACCCGTTGTCTCATTCCACCGCTCAACTCGTACGGATATTGCCGAAAGGTCTTTTCTGGGTCTTTCATTTGTACAGCGGCCAGCGCTTCCACAGCCAGCCGTTCCGCTTCCGTACGGGAGACGCCTCGATGTTTGCGAATGACGTTGGCAAGCTGTTGGCCGATGCGCATCGTCGGGTTCAATGCGGTCATCGGCTCTTGAAAGACCATGCCGATTTTCTTGCCGCGCAGCGCCTGAATCTCTCTTTCCTTGAGCGAAAGGATGTCGTGCCCACGAAAGCGAATGCTTCCCCCAGTGTAATTCGCGTTGCGGTCCAGCAGCCGCAGGACCGACTGGGCTGTCACCGATTTTCCCGAACCTGATTCACCTACAATCCCGATGATTTCTCCCGGGTGAATCGCAAGCGATACACGATCAAGCACGGGTATGGTTCCATAGATGGATTGAAAAGAAACGGATAACTCGGATATTTCCAGCAGCATCGTGTACCACCTACCTCGCTGATTTGGGGTCCAGCATATCGCGCAAGCCGTCCCCTAAAATGTTAAAGCTGATCGATACCAAAAAGATGGCGATTCCAGGGAAGGTCGGGTACCACCATTGATCCAGAAAGTACTTCCAGCCGGTATTGATCAGGGCGCCCCATTCCGGCGTCGGCGGCTGCACACCTAATCCGAGGAATCCTAGCGTCGCTACCAACAGGATGGTATCTCCCAGATCGAGCGTCATTTGTATAATGACAGGGGTAGCGACGTTCGGTACGATGTGGCGGAGGATAATCCAGCTATCGGACAGACCGAATGTTCGGGCAGCCTTCACATACAATTTCTCTTTAACCACCAGCGTTTCGCTTCTGGCGAGGCGAACAAAGGCGGGAATCTTGACAATAACAATTGCAAAAACCGCGTTCAACAAGCTCGGTCCAAGCGCCGCAGAGAGCGCCATAGCGAGAATTAACGTGGGAAAAGCGAAAATGATGTCCATGAGTCGCATAATGATCTGTCCAATCTTGCCACCCTTATACCCCGCCACCGCCCCAAGCACGATGCCGATGAAACCGGACACCAGAATGATCGAGACACCCATACCAAGCGATAGTCGAGTACCGTAAATCACGCGGGAAAACAGATCGCGTCCTACCTCGTCCGTCCCAAACCAGTGATCGATAGAGGGCTTCTGCAGCGCCAGATCCATTTGTACCTGCTCCGGGCTATGAGGTGTCAGTATGGGAGCGAAGAGCGCGACAAGGACGAACAGAAGAAAGATCACTCCGCCAACCATTGTGAGCGGATTTCGCCGTAACCGGCTCCAAAAGATATGCGCAGTGCCGGGCATTCTCGCCGGAATCACTGCCGATTGAGAAGAAGGTGCCATTTGTGGTGTTTCCATGCGATCGCTCCTTATTCACGAATTTGCGGGTCTAGTGCCAGATATAGCAGATCGACAATAAGATTGATCAGGACATATCCGATTGCAATCAAAATGGTAAAGCCCATGATGGCCGGAAAATCCAGGTAGCCGATGGAATCCACAACGTATTTGCCGACACCGGGCCAGTTAAAAATGGTTTCCGTTATCACTGCTCCGCCGAGCAGAGAACCGATTGACAACCCTATAATCGTCACCGTCGGCATCAGTGCATTGCGGAGCGCATAGCGGACGATCAAGAGTCCTGCTGAGATGCCATTGGCACGTGCCGTCTTAATGTAATCCTGCTGCAAGACGTCCAGCATCGAAGCGCGGATTTGCCTGGTTATGGCCGAAACATGGGCGAGCGCTAGAATGGAACCCGGCAAAATCAAATGGAGCACAGTGCTGTGAAGCGCTTCCATATTTCCTGTCAACAGGCTGTCAACCATATACAAGCCCGTAATGGTCGGCGGCGGCTCGACGAACAAATCAATTCGCTCCGACGCTGGCAGCCAGCCAAGAACGCCATAAAACAAAATAATCACCATCAGTCCGCTCCAGAAAACCGGGAGCGAGACGCCGCTAAACGAAAAAATCCTGCCGAGATGATCCCACACGGTGTTAGCCTTGACAGCGGTCAGTACCCCGATCGCGACACCGACAATGATGGCTACTGCAAAAGAACACAAGACCAGCTCAAGGGTTGCCGGAAAGTAGGAAACCAAGTCTTCCAGGACGGGCTGCTGAGTTCGCAGCGAAGTCCCCAAGTCACCGGTGAACAACCCTTTCATATAGTGCAGATATTGCATGTAAAGCGGGTCATTCAACCCCATTTGTTCGCGTACTCGCTGGTAGGTTTCCGCAGACGCCTTTACCCCAACGACCATCCGGGCAGGATCACCCGGAATGACGTTGGACATGAGAAACGTAATGCATGAAACGCCGAAGATGACCAGAACCAGCATGAGCAGGCGATTGCGTATCACTGCCCACATCACGTCATCACATCCTTCAGTTACTCGCTGATTGACATATCCTGCAAGTTGTACACTCCTTCAAGCATCGGGTTGTATTTGAACCCTTGCACTTTTTTGGAGATGGGCAGCACATACTGGCGCTGATCGAGATAGACATAGACCGCGTCTTCATTGACGATCTTGGTGACGTCCTGATACAGCTTTAGGCGTTGCTCCTTATCTTGAAGTGAGGCAGCCTCGCGCACCAATTTGTCCACTTCGTCGTTCTTATAGAATGAGCGGTTGCCGGACAGCCCCCAGTATTTGGAATCAAACCAAGGAGTCATGAATTCCAATGGATCTGCCGTATCAGGAACCCACCGTCCGAAGCTCAGGTCAAACTCGCCCTTGTCCAGCATTTCACGCATCGTCGCGTACGCAACTTTGTTCAGCTTGACTTTGATGCCGATTTGCGCTAAATCGTTTTGCAGCGCCAAAGCCATTGGTTCCCACATTGGCACATTGTCGGTGTAGAGTAGCGTCAATTCGATTCCGCTTTTGCCGGACTCACTTAGCAGTTGCTTGGCTTTGTCGACATCATAATTGTACATTTTGGCGTTTTCGTCGTGCCCCCACAAGCCTTCCGGTATTGGCCCACGAAATGGGATCGCTGTATCTTTTTGAATATTCTTTATAACCGACTGGTAGTTGGTTGCATAACTGATCGCTTGGCGCACTTTTTTGTCCTTGAGCGCTTCGTTTCCTTTTCCGATGTTCATGTAGATGTAATCGACCATCAGTGACGGCGCTTTAATCAGTTCTAATTCCGGTACCTTTTCCAGCCCTAAAAGCTGTTCGATAGGAATGCCTTCAGCGATGTCGATCTCCCCTTTGGTCAGCTTCAAGCGGGTTGCCGACACATCCGAGTTGATCTGGAAGTAGACCGTACCAATCTTCGGCTTCTTGGCTGAATTCGGGTTTGGAATATACTTGTAGTACCGCCCTTTTTTGTATTCCGCCAATTGATACGGGCCACTGCCGGCCGTGTTCACTGCCAGCCATCCCTGGGCGAGGTCACCGTCTTTTTCATGCTCCATCACTTTAGGGTTGACGATGGATCCGTAGTTGCCCGCGACTCTCGGGAGGAAGACCGGATACGGCTCCTTCAGCGTAAACTCGACCTTGTACGGATCGAGCACTTTGATTTCATCGATCATGTTGAAAGAATCGGAAGGTCCCTTCCCGATTTTCAGCAACCGGTCGAACGTGAACTTGACGGCGTCCGCGTTGACTTCCGTACCGTCCGCGAACTTATGCCCCTGTTCCAGCGTGAAGGTATACACCTTGCTGTCCGGGCTGACCTCCCATTTCTTAGAAAGCCCTGGTACAAGATCGGTTTTCTCGCCATCATACTCAAGCAACCGTTCGTACGAATAGTAGCCCAGCTTATAAGCTGAGTTGTCCACGGTGACCGCCGGGTCGATTGGACCTGGCTCTGCCGGAATGGAAATGACGAGCTGCTGTTCTTTTTTTACTGTCGTCCCCCCTGGTGCTGCTTCCTGCTTGGAACAGGCAGCGGCTGACAGAAGGAGCACCGCTAGCAAGCCAATGGTTAAACGCTTCATTCAAACTTCCCTCCTATAATTGATCCAGATAAATGATGAACTAGTTCAAATTTTTTGTTTATAGTACAATTTAAAAGCAAAGGTCCTTATTGGAATAGGTGCGAATTTAGGGATTTGGTATCTTTTTTTGGTATTATCGCATTTCAAGTAGATTGCTGCTTGCAGTTGAGGTATTTTCAAAAGTAATAAAATGAAAGCGTTTCACGGACAAAGGAGGCGGGGAAATGTATAAATTGTTGATTGCAGATGATGAATATGAGTTCAGAAATGGACTCACCCGCTTTATCCCTTGGAATCAGTTCGGATTTGAAGCCGTCAGACAGGCTAAAGACGGACAAGAAGTGTTGGACATTGTCCATTCTGACGAGATTGACGTCATTCTGTGTGATATTAAAATGCCGCTGTTGAGCGGGATTGATGTCGCCAGAGAATTGCGCCATTCACCTGTCAAGATCGTGTTTCTAAGCGGTTACCGTGAGTTCGAATACGCCCAGCAGGCCCTCGTCTTCGGAGTGAAAAACTATATCCTCAAGCCGCCCAAACTTCAAGAGTTGGAGGATGTCTTCAAGACACTTAAAGAAGAACTTGACCACAAGCAGGTGCTTGCAAATGAAAAAGAAGCCCTCCCAGTCGAGACACTCATCTCGAAAATTAAACGGTATATCGAGCAAAATTACCGAGACGCAACGCTAGAACGCGCTGCGAAATTCGTCCATTTGAACCACCACTATTTGAGCAAATATTTTAAACAAAAAACAGGTGAGAATTTTTCGGATTATGTCATCCGGGTAAAGATGGAAAAAGCAAAGGAATTTCTGGCTGACCCCAACAGTAAAACATACGAGATCAGTGAAATGGTTGGCTATTCGTGCGCGAAGAATTTCACACGAACATTCCGGAAGTACGCGGGCAAAAGCCCGAGGGAATACCGAAATCTGGAATAAAGGGTGGGCGTTCAATGTTCAAAAAAAGCATGCACCGCGCATTCTTCGCGAGAAATCTAGCAACCTTTTTAATTCCCATGATCATCCCGCTGCTCGCCTTCGGGGCACTGTCCAGCTTTATCATTCAGCAATACGTAAAAGCTGAAATTGAACGGAACAATACCAACTTACTGAAACAGACGGAAGAGAATATTACCATGTTCTTCGATGATCTTGCCTCGGTAAATATGCATGCCGTTGCCCGGGACATAGATATCCCGCTCAAGCGAATCTTTCAAAAAAACGCGCTGGAAGCAGATGATAACGCTCGATTGGTTGCCCTTAAACAACTCATCGATTCTCCTGCCGTCGCCAGACCTTATATCGATTCCGTCTACATCTACCTAAAAAACGACAAGCGTCGTCTGTTTTCCTCGACGAGCGGAAGCCTCATCCAACTGAATGAATTTTATGATCGCTCCTGGTTTGACACCTTTATACACGAGAAAGCCAGGAAAACATTGGCCTGGACAGAACCAAGGTCATTTATCAGGTATGAACTGGAGAATCGGTCCACTACGATCAAATACATTACCATATACAAAAAACTGTCGATTTCCGATAATGACGACGGCGTTATTGTATTCAATATCAAGCGGGATTACATTCAGAATTATCTGGACCGTTTCTCAATACTGAAGGACCAAAGCTTGCTCATTGTTGACAATAACGAGGAGGTCATCTTTCGAAATAACATCCGCGATTACTTGAAGCTCGACGTTCGCGAACTGTTGTCCCGTCGCTCGTCCTTTTTTCCATTGGAGCTAGGGAACGATTCCTATATTGTCTCCGTGCTAAGCTCAGAGAAGTACGGCTGGCGCTTCTTCTCCATCGTCCCAAAGTCATTACTCTACGAATTGCCAACCCAGCTAAGCATGATCGCGCTTGTCCTGCTGATCCTCTCTTTGATCGTTGGCACTGCGTTAGCCTATCATTTGGGCAAGAAGGGATACGAAAACATCAAAACGATCATTGCGCTTCTTCATTCAGCGGAAAAAGGACTCCCCTTATCACCTCTGCCCAGACGGGGAAAAGACGTGTATAGCTATATCATCCACAGGATTTTGAAAAATTTCATCGAAAAAAACTATCTGAAAGTTCAACTGTCAGAGCAAAAATACAGGTTGAAAACGTTGGAACTTACCGCCTTGCAGTCCCAGCTAAACCCGCACTTTTTATTCAATACGCTAGGGACGATTTATTGGCAGGCTGCAAATCTTACCGGACGGCTTACCTCATTAAACAAAACGATCGAAAACCTTTCAGATATCCTCAAGTTTTCACTGAGCAGTGAGAAAAAACTGGTGTCGTTGCGGGAAGAAATCACGTATACGATCAGCTATATTGATATCCAAAAGGTCAGGTACACGGATACCTTTGATGTCATCTGGAGCGTTGAGGACAGCATTTTCAATTACAGAGTGATGAAACTGTTTCTTCAGCCCTTGGTCGAGAACAGTCTCTATCATGGTATCAAGGAAAAAGGCAGCTTTGGAATGATTAAAATCAAAATGAAAGTGATTCAAACTACTTTGCATATTTCCGTTACTGATAACGGCATTGGGATGACGCCGGAAAGACTGAGAGAAGTTCGCGACAATCTAAACGCCATCATCGAACAAACCAATCATATCGGACTTTATAATACCCACAGGAGGCTAAAGCTGACCTTCGGAGAACAGTATGGGGTTTTCATAAGCAGCAAGTTCAGATGGGGTACCTCTGTAAAGCTGACCATTCCAATTTACTAGTAAAGGAGACCGCTCTTTACCTGAACACCAAATGATGCCAGTCGGTGGCATGTAAAAAGCAGCCCGTTCTCCATGATGCATCCAGGAGAACGGGCTGCCTTGTTTATTTTATAATGACGATTTACACGGCTACATGTGCCGCTGGAGCTTCAGCTGATTGCTTAAGAGCGCGGCGGGAATTCGCCTTCCAGGCAAATGATGAAATTCATGCCAAGGTACGGCTGCTTGTTGTTGTGGGGAAGGCTTGAGCCTGTCACAACCACACTTTGTGGATTCAAGGTTGTTGTTGTCGGGTTGGAAAGCGGTGCATAAATCGCTGCTGAACCTCTGCCTACTGTGTTGGTCCAAATCGTGCCGCTCGGTGTGTTGGTCGTCGGCTGCACGTCGCACTCGGCCAGATGATTGTGTGCGGGCATCTGGTCTTGCGTCAAAGTCACTGTACTCGAACCGCCCGGTGCCCCGATCGAACGCGGGGTCAAACCAGGCCCTGCTCCTTGATGCATCGCTGCTCGGCCTCTCAAATCAGGCAGCGCAAACGTGAGTTGTCCATCTCCTCCGTACTGGACCCCAATGATCGAAAACAAAGCCGGATTCCTCCGAATCGGGATCAGCGATCCATCGCAAAATGCCCAGCCACTCGGTGCGTAGGACCCCGCAAAAATACGAATTTCACCAACATACGCATCTGCCATCTGTTTTGCCTCCCTTAATTTCTTGGCGGAAAAATGCCCTGTACTGCAATACAGTAATTGGTGACCACATACGGCTGCATATTGGTATGCGCTTGTCCTTGGCCAGACTGCCCGAGCGCTTGTGACGACATCGTCGAATCCACCGTGGTACCATACGGATTGATCGCATTTTTGGCCCATGTATTTCCGGATGCTACCTTATCGTTCCCTTCCCCTTCGTTGCAATAAAGCAGATGGGTATGCGCTGGCATTTCCGCTTGCGTGAGCGTGTGCGCTTCCTCCCCAGCACTCTCACCGAGCGAAATTCCGTTTCCCTGTTGTACAGGGACACTCCCGCGTAAATCCGGCAGCGCAAACGTATTGACACCGTTCCCGCCGTATGTGGTGCCCAAGATTGCAAATAATGCCTGGTTTTGGTTAATGGGCAAAAGCCTTCCGTCGCAAGGCATCCAGCCTCGAGGTGGGGCCGAAAAGCCAAACATTTTCACTTCACCCAAAAATGGTTCTGACATGGTTTTTTCCTCCTCTATGGCAAAATTTAATAGGACGACGGAAATGCGCCTTCCAGCGCAATGATGTAGCTGACAGGCAGATAAGGCATCATATTATCATGAGGTTGGCTTCCTCCCGTGGCACTTATTGTGCCGGATGCCATTTGAGCGGTTGGTGCAGCTGTGGAATAAGCCTGCACGTTTTTGGCAAAAAAACTTCCGCTCGGCGTATCTATTGTCCCCTCCTGCGAGGAAACATTGACCGCATGCGTATGTGGAGGCAGATTGCTAGTGGTCAATGTGACCGTTTCTGTCCCCCCGAGCTGGCCGAGCGGGTAGTTGGTCCCTGTTCGGGGATTAACTCCGTTGTTCACCGGAATTCGTCCGCGATAATCCGGCAGTGCGAATGTGGTTACCCCATCGCCGCCATATGTAGTGCCAAGCAGCGTGTACAGCGCCTCGTTCCCTGAAATCGGAAGAATCTGTCCATCGCAAAATGCCCACCCAACTGGAGGAAAATTCCCTCCAAACATGCGAATCTCTCCGACGTACGGTACCATAAGAATCACCCAATTCCTCTCTGTTCAATAGTCGTCCATTTTCATTCTGCGAAAAGACTGGCTTTGCGCAGCCTTTCCTGGCATGACGATGATCCCCGCTTCTGTTCGCTCACGAAAAAGACTTCTGCCTGCCATTTTGCAACCTTTTGGACTAGTTGCAGCGGTTTTGGCTCACCTCCTTTCCCAATGCCGCCTCGAGTTTGGCAGTCTCACCAGTCCCAATCGATCCAATATTCAGATACAAACACATCAGGCAAGCGCCAGCGAGAAGCCGGCACTTGCCAGTGTTTGCCATCATTTTTTTACTGTTACGCTAAGCGTGAGCCGTTTTCCTTTATAGCTAACGGAAACGGTTGTTTTACCAGCAGCCACCGCCTTGATTTGGCCATCCTCAACGGTGACAACCCGTTCGTTGCGTGAATTCCACGTAATCTCTTTCGGATCGATTACCTCCGAATAGCCTTTTTCATAATAGGCGGTGATGACGGGCTCATACGTTTCACCTGGCTTGATGCGTATGGATGTATGATCTGCTTCCAATTTCGTCGGCTGCTTCGATTTCACCACGAGCACTTTGATTTCTGCCTTTTTGCCGCCGAATGTGACTTTCACGACCGCTTTGCCCGTGCCCACCGCTTTTACTTGGCCGTCTTTCGTGACTTCAACCACATCCGTGTCGTCAGTCGTCCATTCTGCATCCTCTGTGACATCTTCCGACGACTTATCCTCATAGACAGCACGTACGGAAAGCTGCTGCTCTTCGTCAGGCTCCAGAACCGCAGTCGTAGCGGACGGTTCGAGCTTTGACAGCTTGGCGTTCGATACCGTTACGGGGATTTCCAGTTCCTGCCCTGCATAGCGTACGGTAATGACGGCTTTCCCTGGCTTCGAACCCGCTTTGATTCGGCCAGGCGTCACTGTAATCAGTTCGCTGTCAGTCTGATAGCTGGTGTTTTCGTCGCGCGTAATGTCTTTGCGCTCATCACCGGAAACTGCATAGACACGGAATGTAGCGGTCTTTTTCGGCTGGACCCGAATTGCGTCCTCCGATGCTTCCAAACGCGTCTCTTCGTCTTCCTTCTTCTCCACAGTCACCTGCGAGCTTGCGGTTTTGTTGCCGTCCACGGTCGTTACGATAATCGTCGCCTTGCCTGCCTGAAGCGGAGTAACCAATCCAGCGCCATTCACCGAAGCCACCTCCGGATTGCTGCTGCTCCAGCGTACGTCTTGATTCGATGCGTTCGAAGGCTCGATCGAAGCATGGAGAGACACTGGGCTGTCGCCGACCATGAGCTTCAATTTCGTTTGGTCTAAGGAAACGCTTGTCACCGGAACATAAACAGGTGGCACATACGTATTCAACCGAATGTTGTCTGACAGATCCGCCGTGTTGCCAGCCTGATCCTGCAGCTGTACATAAACGGTCTTTTCGCCATCTCCGCTTGTGAGCGTCCAATTTTTCGTTGAGGCCGCATCTTCCCAATCGCTCCAAGCACTGCCATCATTGGAGAAGCGCATGTCAACCGGACCGATATTGTCATCTGTGATGAGCGAGAGCTTCACTTGGCGTGAGCGTGTTTGCGCGTCACCGTTATTGATTTGAATGCTGCCGGTTGGTGCAGTTTTATCCAATGTAAAACGAATTCGCGTCATATTGCCCGCATCGTCGGTAACGACCAGCGTATGGACTCCCTCATCCGTAACGGTCGCTCCGTTCGCAATCGGTGTGCCATCCAGCTCGGCCTGGCCATCATCAAATGTGATTGTTTGATCCGTATTATAGTGCGCTCCATCGGTGAGATCAGAGACCACCGGTGCTTTGGTGTCCAGAGTAATGGTCGCCTGCACCGCCTTGGTGTTACCCGCAGCATCACGTACTTCTACATAAACCGTTTTGAAGCCGTCACCATCATCCAATGTCCATGCATGTATCGGCGCAAACGTCTCCCATGCCTTCCACGTCGTTCCGTCATTGGAGAAACGCATTTCCAGCGCGGCCCCGCTCGCATCGCTTGCCGTGAGGCCCGCTTGTACTTCCGCCTTGTTCGTAAATGCCTCGCCACTGTTCAGCGTAAGCGTTACAGCGGGCTCCACCGTGTCAAGCGTGATCGTTTGCTGCTCGTCGTGCACGTTGCCGACCTGATCGCGCAGCTGCATGTACACCGTCTTGTCGCCGTCGCCCGCAGTCAGTGTCCAATCGAATTCATTCGCCACTGTTTCCCATACAGACCAGACGGTGCCGTCATTGGAGAAACGCATTTCCGCAGCGCCATTTGTATTTGTGTGCAGCTTCACATCCGCCTTGTTGGTGTAGGGAGCGCCCTCGTTAATCGTGAATGTTCCTGCCGGCGCAGTTTTATCCACCGTAAACGTGATCGTGGTCTTGTTGCCTGCTTCATCGGTCACGATCAGCTTGTGCTCGCCTTCCTCGGTTACCTTCGTACCGGAGAGGAATGGCTGCCCATTCAGCGTTGCCGTCCCTTCATTGAAGGCAACGGTCACGTCTGCATTGTACAGACCGCCGTCAGTGACGCCCGACACAACAGGGAAGTTCGTATCTAACGTAATGGTGTCACTTACCGTTTCCTGATTGTTAGCCTGATCGCGCAGCTGGATATACACTGTCTTCACGCCGTCGCCGTCCGTGAGCGTCCATGCCTTTGTCGACCCGACAGTTTCCCAATCTGTCCATGCGGAATTGTCATTGGAGATGCGCATCTCGGCTGCGTCGTTGCTCGTGATGGACAGCGTCACGTCCTTGTTGTTTGCATAGGCAGTTCCGCCATTGATCGCGATCGTGCCAGTTGGCGCTTTCGTATCCAGCTCGATTGCGGCCTGCACAACCGCTTCATTGCCCGCCTTGTCGACCAGTTTGAGATAGACGGTTTTCGGTCCGTCGCCATCGCTCACATTCCAGTTGATCTCCCCTGCAGCCGCTGGCTTCTCCGTCCAATTGGTCTGGTCATTGGACAGGTAGATCGTTTTCGTATCGACTGCCATAGTCACGGACAAGGTTACCGCTTTGTTATTGGTCACTGATTTTCCACCGTTGATGACCAGTGTACCGGTAGGCGCAGTCTTGTCGATGGTGAAATGGCGTGTGGTGGTGTTTTCCGCCGGGTCCGTCACGATCAGCGTATGCTCACCTTCTTCGCTCACCTTCTGTCCGATGGAAAAAGCGTCGCCATCGAGCGTTGCGGTCCCTTCGTTGAAGGTGATGGTCACATCGTCGTTATAAAGCCCTGCCTCGTCGACGCCGGTTACAACCGGAGCGACCGTATCGAGTTCAATGGAGGCGTTTGTGATGGAAGTATTGCCCGCCTGGTCTCTTAGCTGCAAATACACGGTTTTTGACCCGTTACCGCCTCCGAGTGCCCAAGACAGTTTACCCGTTGCTGCCGGCTCCCAGCTCTCATCCCACGTAGTATCGTTGGAAATGCGCATCTCCGTCGCATCGTCCTTGCCAATCGTAAGCTTCACGCTTGCAGAATTGGTGTAAGACTTACCGTCATTGATGACGAGCGTGCCAACCGGAGCCGTTTTATCCAATCTGAAGTTGATCGTCGTCGTATTGCCGGCTTTATCTGTCACGATCAGCGAATGCTCGCCTTCTGTGCTGACCGTTCCGTTGTTTGCAAATGGACCACCATCGAGCGATGCCGTTTCGTCACTACCAAACGTGATGACCAGATTGTCGTTGTACAGCCCGTTTTGGGCGACTCCTGTCACAACCGGAGCTGTCGTATCCAACACGATGGAAGCGGTCAAGTCGGTCGTGTTGCCCGCCTCATCGCGTAATTGGACATAGACTGTTTTGGTCCCGTCGCTAGCGGCGAGATCCCATGCTTTTTCCCCTTTTACCGACTCCCATGCGCTGTAATCGGAGTCATTGCTCGTATTGGACACGCGCATGTCGAACGCGCCGTCAGAAGTGATTCCCAGCGTAACGCTTTGGCTACTGCTGTGCGTCGCTCCTTCATTGATCGTCACCGTACCTGTGGGTGCTGTCGTATCGAGCACCACCGTATCGCTAACGGATTTTACATTGCCTGCCTGATCGCGCAGTTCCATGTACACCGTCTTGGTGCCGTCACCGTCGGTCAGCAGCCAATTGTCTTTCCGATTCGCGGCTGTTTCCCATGACGACCAGTCGGTATTGTTATTGGAAAACCGCATCTGCTTGGCATCGTCAGTCGTCAAATACAGCGATACTTTTTTGTCTTTTACATTAGTAGCCCCGTTTTCGATCGAAATGGTTCCGTTTGGCGGCGTCCGGTCGATCGTAAAAGCGATCGTTGTCATATTGCCAGCCGTGTCCGTCACGATCAATGTGTAGCTGCCTTCCGCGCTCACCTTTTCTCCGCTCAAAAATACCGTTCCATTGAGCGTGGCGATGCCTTCGTTGAAAGCGATGGTGACGTCGTCGTTCGCCATCTGCCCGTTGGAGACACCCGTGACGATCGGTGCAGCCGTATCAAGGGCTACCGTTTTGTCGACCTGCTGCTGGTTGCCCGCCAAATCCCTTACTTGCAGGGAAACCGTTTTGGACCCGTCTCCTGCAGACAAGCTCCATGGTTTGCTCGGCTCAATTGGCCCCCAGCCACTCCAGATACCGTCTTCGTTGGCCAGGCGCATCTCCACGCTGCCTCCGCCCGCATCGCTTGCGCTGATGGTAAGCGTGACGCCCGCCGTTTTCGTCGAAGCAACGCCTCCGTTGATCAACAGGGTGGCGGTCGGTTTCGTCGTATCCAGCCCGATCAAATCGGAGGCCATGACCGTGTCCACTGAATCTTTTACCTCTACATAAACCGTCTTGGTTCCGTCTCCGGTTGTCAATGTCCATGGTTTCGTTGTGGCAAACGTTTCCCACGAGCTCCAATTCGCGTTATCGTTGGAAAAACGCATTTGTAGCCCCACGTTTTCCGGAGGTGCTGAAATCAAATTCAACGTCACGTTTGCCTGATTGGCGAATTGTGCGCCGCCATTGACTGCAAAAGTTATCGTAGGTTTCACATTGGCAACATGAATCGCGATGCTTTTCTCGTAATACAAGCCGCCCGAATCCGTGACTCGCAGTGTAACGCTGTAATCTTTCTTCGTTTCGTAGTCAAACACCTTCGTTGTTTTCAACGCGTTGCCTGAAATCGCGAAGCTGTCCGTATCGCCGCCCACGATCGTATAGGCGAACGTGTCGCCCGCATTGGGGTCGGTTGCACTGAGTGTGCCGACCGTTGTGCTGGTCGGACTGTTTTCCGCCACCGTATCCATTGATAGATTCAGATCGGTCGGGGCCGCGTTTGGATCATAAGTGATGTCAAGGTAAGCAGCTAAGTCGCCGTTCGTTTCGCTCGTTTTGTCATAAAAGCCTATCTGCGGATTATAGAGGGTGTCACCAGGCTTTTTGGTTTGAATGCCCTTTAATACAAACGTGGCGACTTTGTCACCGGAAGCTTGCTCCTGAACATAGCTTGTTACAGGAAACGATACCTCCTTATTGAGGACTGACGTGATAAAGGTTACCCTTGGGCTAACTTGCTGAGACAAAGTGGGCAAATTATTCGTTGTCTCCACCCACCCATCATCATTGGAACCGTAAACGTCAACATAAGGGTTATCACCCGTTTGCCCTTGTACCACGATATGAATTTTCAACTCTGCCGATTGGATCTTTCCATGAATGTTGCTCAAATCAAACTTGAGCGCAGCGTTTGCCGCTCCGTAATCCTCCCCATCCCATTCATATCCTACAAACAAGATGTTGTGTAGTCCGTTCCAATCCGTTCCATTCGGATACTTCCCGGTTAAATCAATGAATGTATCCGCAGTGACTGGTACTTTTGCGGTTTGCAGAGCGGCATGCACCCTTGATCCAATCCCCACCGTTTGCCAAACAGAAAAAAACATCACCAGCACCAAAAGACGAATCCATATCCTCCACATCGAAAACCCCCTCCTCTCTCTCTTTGAACATGCTATCCAATTTAAAACTACATTCTTACCCAGTTCATCCTACTTCCTTTTTGAAAAATCAGAACCTAACTAAAGTGATATTTTTCGAAAATAGCATGTCCCTCTCTATTATTTTGGAGATAGAAAGGATGCTGATTCGAAAAATTCTGATGATGAACCGCATCAAATAAATACCGGTTAGTCAGTATTACTACATTGCGATTATATGCCATTTTATTCCATGACTGCAATCATTTCTTTAACAGATCGTTTCTAGTAAAAGCAAAAAGGAGAAACATGGCCTGTTTCTCCCTCTCTCGCAATCGAGTCTATTGATTTGGTTCTACCATTTCTGCCCATCTGATAGAGAAAGGCTGAACGATTCCAAAAACAAACCAAGCAAATGAGCGGCTTGCTGTTTCCCTCCGCAATACTCGGGTGAGATCGCGACGGTTATCACATCCCACAGCCAAAGCTCCCGCAGCGCTTGCAGATATGCACGAATCTGAGCATCCGGCAAAAGCTTCGCTTCCTCGCCACGAGACACATTGAAATAATCTAGGTCAAGGTCAAGGATCACCGTCCGCCCGCGGTGCAACCGTTCCCGGTCAAATCCGTCAAGGAACGATTCAATATCCAAAAACCGCTCATCCGTATAAGCACAGTCGGGAGGCAGTTTGGCAATGATGCTTTGGCAATTTTCATTGCGCTTTTGCGTGGCCTCTTGGCGTATTTGGGCAAGCGACAACACTTCCTCCTCTTGATGGGAGACAAAAATCGTCTCTCCGATCGTATCCCGCGCCACCGCCGCCCAAATGAAATTGTCGATCTGCATGACATCCGGCGGGCAAACTTGGCCGCTCGTGTAATCGTGCCCCTGTGCGACCGCCAACAATTGCTCCACGCTTGCCGCTTCCTTCAGTCCCGCCACAAACACGCCATCTGGCGTATCATCCAAATGGGCATCCACATGCACCAAGAACGATCGAGCGTCCAGCGCCCCTTTCAGCCGCTCGATCTCCCATGCTGCAAACGCCCAATTATGCTGGCGCATGAGGTAAATGCGCTGCTCGGGAAAGCAAATTTTCCAATTAAAATCGTCAAACCATTCCAATCCGTTATCCTCCGATACACCTTGCAAGATTTACTCTTCATTGTAAAGCAAGGCGATTCGGCAAGCCACCTACGATTCAGTTGCATATCGACAGCTTATAACGTGTTCTGAACCGCAATTTCCTTGTCGGATGAAGGCGGATCAAACAATGTCGGAGCTTTCTCCCACACCGTACTCGGCAGCTCACGGCGAAGGACCGGCGCCACTTCGCTGGCGAATCGCTCCACCTGCTCGCGCTGCTCCGCTTCCGTCAAGCCGTCCACGCTGATGGAGAGCACCTGATGCCCGAATGCCTCATGATAGCGCAAAATTTTTTCGATGACGCTCTCCGCGCTCCCCACCAAAGCGGGGCCATTCTGGATATTGTCCTCCAAGCTAGTAAACGGCGACTGATTGTGTTTAGCCGCTGCGGTTGCATTGTGCGCATCATAATAAGGTCGGAACCGTTTGATCGCCTCTTCTCGCGTGTTTGCCAAAAACAAACTGCCAGCCCCCGCTCCCACAATCGCTTTTTGCGGGTCGTGCCCATAGTAGGTAAGCCGCTCGCGGTAATGGTCGATCAACGCTTTGTATTTCGCCATCGGATGAAACGTATTGGATGAGAAAATCGGCTCCCCGTATTTCGCTGCCAGTTCGGTTGAGTGCGTGCTCGACGCACTCCCATGCCAGATCGGAATCGGCTGCTGCAGTGGCCTTGGCTGTGTAGTTACATTGTCCAGTTTGGGACGGTAACGCCCCTCCCACGTCACATTCTCCTCCCCCCACAGTCGTTTGAGCAGCGCATACCGTTCCGCCAGCGATTCCCACTGCTCTTCTTCGGTAATGCCGAATAACGGGTAATGGCGCGGATCGTTTCCTTTCCCTATGATCACTTCCAGCCTGCCACCGGACAGATGGTCCAGTGTCGCGTAATCCTCGGCAACACGCACAGGGTCGAGCACGCTCAAGACGGTTACGGTGGTCAGCAAACGTATCCGCTTCGTTTTGGACGCAATCGCTGTCAGTAAAACAGGCGGTGCTGAGGACAAAAACGGCTCGCCATGCCGCTCCCCAACCCCATAGGCATCAAACCCCAGCTCTTCTGCAAGCACAGCCTGCTTCAACACGTTCTGCAGCTTCTGCTGTGTCGTCAACGTTTCTCCCGTCACAGGATTTGGCACGTTCATAATCAGGCTAAACAAAGCGATTTTCATCTTACATGGCCCTCCGATCCCTAGTTCACGCGCTTTCCCGAACGATAAGAAAAACTTCTTTCAGAAGTCCTTTCAAGAAGCAAGTCCTTCGATCTTTGGAAGTTTTTCTTCCGCTCCAGAATTTACAAGCGCGAGCACTTATAAATTCTTATACGAATAGAAAACCTGGCTCGCCGAGCTTTTGGCTTTAGCCGCGGTTGTACTAAAAAGAGGGAAACTATGCAGTGATCTGCACAATTTCCCTCCAGTTATCCGGTCGGTAACTATGTGTATGTAAAGAATAGTAAAGTAAACGGCTGCGTATAGTCAAGTATTATTATCGGAATAGTTCCTTATCAGAGTAGCAGCTTAAATGTGCGTCACCGATTGTGGGTAGCTTTCTTCGATCACTTTCACCAGCTGGGTCATCATTTCGTTGTAGGGGGTCGCGATGGAAAAGCGTTTCCCCAGTTGCACAATCGCTCCATTGATCGACTCGATCTCTGTCCGTCGGTGGAACAGAACATCGGTGAGCATCGACGACTTGTTCGCCGCGATCTCCTCGATACCTAGGCGAATCAGCTCTTCAACCGGATTTTCGTACAAAAGCTGAATGCCCTGCGCATTCGCCACCTGCACCGCCTCCTCGATTAATTGGCGCGCGATTGCCTGTCCGTGGCTGGTACGGACCGCATCCCCATTTGTCAGTCGGGTGACCGCAGTAAGACCGTTGTAAGTAACATTGACCAAAAGCTTGCTCCAAATCACCGCCATCACATCCGAAACGACCTCGCATGCAAGCCCACTACGCGTGAACAAGGATGCAATTGCCTGTAGCTTCTGCTCGTTTGTACCTGCGATGGCCGAACCAATGAACGTTTTCCCCCATCCACGCCGGGCGATTAGCCCAGGCTCGATGATACCTGCACCTGAAACGGTACCGCCCACAAGTACCAGCTCCTTTGGCACAAATGTTTCAAGTACCTCGGCATTGCCAATGCCATTTTGCAGTGTGAGCACTATCGTTGTTGGTGTCAGGATCGGAATGATTTTTCTCAGCACGCTTTCGGTAGCAAATGATTTGACCAAACAGATGACCAAGTCGTAGCCACCCGCCAGTTCCGCTGGATCGGTAATCACCGGTAGCTTGACTGTGACGGGCTGTTGCTCCCGCTCGATCAGCTGCATCCCTTTTTCGTTGATCATGCGGGTATGCTCATTCGCCCGATGGTTAAACAAGGTTACGTCCGATCCCGCTTGCGTTAATTTGGCGCCAAAGAGGGAAGCCATTGCTCCCGCGCCTAATATGAGTGTCTTCATCTATGCACCTCGATCATGTGGCATTGTGCGATCCGCTTGCCGTCTCTTTTGTGTTGATGTTTTTTCTATTAAACCACATGTGGGTGAAAAGTGGCATGCATTCCGACCCTTTCCCAATTAGAAAACCTGGCTACGCCAAGCTTTTGGCTTAAGCCGCGGTTGCACTTATACTGGATAAGAATTTTTATTAATTCTTATCTGCACGAAAAAGACCACCGTAATGGGCGGTCTGCTTTTCGCATGGTTTACACCAGCGGCTTATCGATTAACGTAGCAAAATTAAAATTGTGTACGTGGCCATCAATCAATGTGGTAGTGCCTTTCACAAAATGAACATGCTTGCCATTTCCGACAGGGATCGCGGGGCCTGTCGTACGACGGACCCTATGAAAATGATCAACGAAGTCCGTATTCGTTCGAATCACATGAACATGACTGTTGCCTTTCGGAATCGCTTGGCCGGTTACGCCCGCAAAACGGTGATTGTGCCGATCTTCGCCTTGCTCTGCCAGTTTAGTGCTGCCCAAAAATTCATGTGTATGTCTTTGCTTCTGTTGCTGTACGGTAGCTTTCTTCTTTACAGTCCATTTGAGCTTTCTCTTGTTTGCCATCAGTTCCATCCTTTCATCCGCGGAATGCTACCATTCTATTGGCGGAGGCTAGGACGTGAACTGGATATGTGCCTAATGTTGCACCGGAAATTGATCTATTCTGATTCGTTGCCCGTTTTCGCAATGCGGCTGATGAGAAATAGCCCGAGCAGATCGATGGCGTTAAAAGTCAGTGTGCGGTTGGGGCGGCCATTCATACCCCCACCGGCAAGCTTCCCGCCATCACGATTCCGCTGCTGGCAGCCCGGTTTTATGAGCGTGAGGAATGGTCGCTGCCTTTACAGGACCTGTGTAGAAAGATTCGTGAGCGGTTTCGTAAAAAACGAAAAGGGCCACCTAGTGGGTGACCCTCCTTCCTAGCCAAACAGTATCGTCGCTTCCCTTACACCATGATCTTGCAAACATCATTCGTGAACGCAACCGGATCCTGCAGTGGCAAGCCTTCGATCAGCAGCGCCTGACTGTACAACAGCGCTGTATACAAGTTCAGCTTTTCCTTGTCTTTTTCAAACGCGTCCTTCAGCGATTGGAACACCTCATGCTGGACGTTGATCTCGAGCACCTTGTCCGCCTTCACGTTCGGGTTGTTCGGCATCGCGTTCAAGATTTTCTCCATCTCGATTGTGACCTCGCCCTCCGCGGACAGGCAAACCGGGTGAGATCTCAGTCGTTTCGACGCTTTCACGCTCTTGACTTTGCCAGCAAGCTGCTCAGCCATGTACGCAAACAGCTCTTTGTTCTCTTCGTTTTGAGCATCGGCATTGTTTTGGCTGTCGTCCGCTTCGATTCCCAAGTCCCCACTGGAGACCGATTTGAATTCCTTCTCTTTGTAGCTTTGGATCATCTTGATCGCGAACTCGTCGATATCCTCGGTGAAATACAAGATTTCATAGCCTTTTTCTGCGACCAGCTCCGTTTGCGGCAGCTTGTCGATCCGCTCGATCGATTCCCCTGTTGCATAGTAGATGTACTTTTGCTCTTCCGGCATTCTCGAAACGTACTCGTCCAGTGTGACGAGCTTTTTCTCCTTGGACGTATAGAACAGGAGCAGGTCCTGCAGCATGTCCTTGTTGGCACCAAAATCGCTGTAAATACCGAACTTCAGCTGGCGGCCGAACGATTTGAAGAATTGCTCGTACTTCTCGCGCTCGTTTTTTTGCATGGTTTGCAGCTGGTTCTTGATTTTGCTAGCGATGTTTTTCGCGATCAGCTTCAATTGGCGGTCATGCTGCAGCATCTCGCGGGAAATGTTGAGCGACAGGCTCTCCGAATCTACCATCCCTTTGACGAAGCTGAAGTAGTCCGGCAACAGATCGGCGCACTTGTTCATGATGAGAACGCCGTTCGCGTAAAGCTCCAGTCCTTTTTCATACTCCTTGGAATAATAGTCAAACGGGATGTTCTCCGGGATGAAGAGGATCGCCTGATAGACGACGGCACCATCCGCGCTGATATGGATGTGCTTAAGCGGCTTGTCGAAGCCATAATGTTTTTCCTGGTAAAAATTCTCGTAATCCTCGTCAGTCAGCTCGCTTTTGTTTTTCCGCCAGATCGGCACCATGCTGTTGACGCGCTGTTCTTCCACATAATCCTCGAACTCGCTGTCGCTGCCTTCCTTCGGCCGGCTTCCGGTCACGTCCATTTTGATTGGATAGCGAATGAAGTCGGAGTATTTTTTGATAATCGACTTCAGGCGGTACTGCTCCAAAAACTCGTCGTAGCTCTCTTCTTCCGTATTTTCCTTGATTTTCAGGATGATGTCGGTGCCCACGGAGTCTTTTTCCGCTGGTTCGATCGTATAGCCGTCCGCACCGGTAGACTCCCATTTGTACGCCGTGTCGCTGCCGAGCGCTTTGCTGATGACGGTCACGACATCGGCAACCATGAATGCGGAGTAAAAGCCTACACCGAACTGACCGATGATGTTGTGACCATCCTTCGCTTCATTTTCGCTTTTGAACGCTAGCGATCCGCTCTTGGCGATAACGCCGAGGTGGTTTTCCAGATCTTCCTTGGTCATCCCGATCCCGGTATCGCGGATCGTCAGCGTGCGGTTCACTTTATCTGCAACGACTTTGATATAGTAATTGTCTTTGTCAAAGACCAGGTTTTCGTCCGTCAGCGCTTTGTAATAGATTTTGTCAATGGCATCGCTCGCATTGGAAATCAGCTCACGCAAAAAAATCTCTTTTTGCGTGTAAATGGAATTGATCATCATTTCGAGAAGTCGTTTGGACTCCGCTTGAAACTGCTTTTTTTCCATGAATTAGTCTTCCTTTCTGTCTGTAAATGAACCGCAGGTAGCGCCGTCCGTTTCGGAGACGCTATTAGCACTCTCAACCGACGAGTGCTATCCATTCTTTTTATAACAGCAGGCAAATTTTATGTCAATATCCAGTCTTATCTATGAAGCGGCGTGTAGCCTGTCTTCTCGACCAGCTCTTGCCCTTGCGGCGACAAAATCCATTCGATCAAAAGGGCGACATGCGGGTTTTTACTTCCTGCCGTCACGGCATAAAACTCGGCTGCAAACGGATACGTCTTGTTCGCAATCGTGCTAATGTCAGGCGTCACGCCATCGATTGCCAGCAGACGAATATCGCCGTTTCGCATCATTTCCGTGGCGAAATAAAGGAAGGAGTAGCCGATCGCATTTTTGTAATTGCGGTAATCCGACGTTTTGGCGATGATCCCGCCCATGCCGGAGACGACATCCTCTTGCGGTGGCTTCATCAGCGTGCGGCCTGCCATGATTTTTTCAAGCATGGTCTGACTTCCGCTGTTCTCCGGACGCTGAAACGCGCGGATCTCCTCATTACGCCCGCCGATCTGCTGCCAGTTGGTCACGTTTCCAGCGTAAATTTCCTGGATTTGCGCGCTGGACAGACCCGTGACCGGATTGGCTGCGTTGACGAAAAAGACGAAGGCTTCCCGACCGATCGGCGTTAGCTTTAGCTCGACTCCTTTTTCTTTCGCCGCCTCCAGCTGCGCATCGGATGGCCCCGCGGCAAAAATGAGGTCTACCCTCCCGTCGATCAGGTTTTCGTAGGCAGTCGGTGTCGTGTTGACCATTACCTCGCTGTCATACCGGTCGTAATGCTTTTGTGGATAAACAGCCTGGGCAAAAGCCGCATACAGCGGATACAGTGCCGTCGCCCCATCCATTTTTGGCAAATCGGACGACAGTGCGAGCGTTGCGGTCTTATCCAGCACAGCGAGCCGCCCAGCAGGCTGAAACGGTCGGTATGCGTCAAGATCGACATCTTGCTCGCTGACTTTCGGAATGCTGTTTACATATGCTCGATTGATCTCATAGCCCGCTATGGTCAGGCCGATCAGCAAAATACAGGCCGCAAGTGCTCGGTACTGCACGCGAGGCCGAATCGGCACGAACATTCGCACAATGACGAAAAGAGCCAGAAGCACCGCGCTGCCCATCGCTACAAACGGATAAAATCGTCCGCCGCCAGAAAGCGAAGTCACCAGCATCATGATGAACCCGACGAACAAAATGGTGACCACAACCACAAGACATCCAAAAATTTTCCCCAACAGCTCCACGTATTCGTTCCCCCTTCCCTGCTTATTCGTTTTTCTCCTTTCTTTACGTTACCAAAAGTTTCTTGAAATTGAAAATGTTGCTCACGTGAACAAAGCGAAAAGCCCTCAGGATGTCTCCCAAGGGCTTTTTGCCTTTTTCATTAGTCTAGATGGAGCAATTCGCCGGACATATTGTCGGCTGCGTCCCACACTTCCAATCGAGTGGTGCTTTGTGTAACCAGCATCTCAACCGCCCCTTTATAGTCAGAATCATCCATTCCATTCGGCGTATTGAAAATGATTGCGAAGGTGTTGCCACTCTTCAACAATTGCAAGTCATAGTGGCTGCCGTCACCGCGATCGAATTGATAGGTGACGATGCCGGTCCCAGAATCTACATGACGTGTAACACCCGGACTAGAGAATGGTATACCGTCTTCAATCCAATCATACGTGCCTGCTTCTACCGCCATGTTCCCGATTGTAATGTCATTCTCTGCCTCATCAGGGCTGACGTACTGAAGCCGGAACCCTTTGACAGGCTCATCAAATTGGGCAGAAATCTGTACGGCTCCGCCCCCCGGACGAATGCTCACCTCCACTGGATTTACTAGATTTGGTGCTTGAAGATCAACGCTATTCCCGCTTTCAATCCGCTTTCCGGACGTTATGACGGGCCTACACCGTGCGGGCGACTTTCATCGCACACGGCGTGCCATCAGCGGCAAAATCTGCAACATGCTTATTTCCCCGCGTTCATCTTACCTTTCTACCCGATTTTTCGATATTAACTAAAGTTAACTCTCGGGGAAATTTCTTTGAGAAGGGGATTTCAGGAAATTTGCCCAATTAGGATGAATCACTGTTTTGGAAGGGGATTTTTACGATGATTCCTGTATTAGAAACCGAACGCCTGCGGCTTCGCCCTCTTGAACCATCCGACGCGGATGTGGTGCAAACATTGGCAGGGAGCAAAGAAGTGGCTAGTACCACACTCTCAATCCCCCATCCTTACCCAGATGGAGCCGCAGAAGCATGGATCGGCTCGACGCACCAATCTGCTGCAATCGGGGAGCACTACGCCTTCGCGATCATGCGAAAAGACGATGGCGCTTTGCTCGGCTGTATCGGCCTGGGCGTGACGAAACCCCACAACCGCGCCGAACTCGGCTACTGGCTCGGTGTGCAGTATTGGGGGCAGGGCTATGTCACGGAGGCTGCCCGACGCATCCTTACTTTTGGCTTCACCGAGCTTTCGCTAAACAAGATCGTCGCCATCGCCATGACCAAAAATCCGGCTTCCGCGAGCGTCATGCGCAAAATCGGGATGAAGCATGAAGGCACGTTCCACCAGCACATCATGAAGTGGGGTGTGTATGAGGACGTGGTTTACTACGGGATGGTGAAAGCGGATATTGTCGAGACCACCTAAATCAGTTGAAATGATTTTACAATTACCGATAACGTATGTTACTGTTAACATACGTTATCACAAACAGGAGTGACCATCATGTCGATCAAGCTCGCTATCTTAGGCATTCTCAGTTGGAAGCCCTCGACTGGCTATGACATCAAAAAAATCATGGAGGAGTCATCCTTTATGTACTGGTCGGGCAACAACAATCAGATTTACAAGTCGCTGGTGCAGCTGCTTGACGAAGGATTCGTCACCAATGAGGTGCTACATCACGATAGCTCCCCTACCCGCAAGATTTACACGATCACCGATGCGGGCCATGCAGAGCTGAAAGAATGGGTGAATTCCGATCCGCTGCCACCGGAGAACAAGAACAGCTTCTTGACGCAGCTCGCTTGGGCTGATCTGCTGAATCCCGCTGAATTGAACCAGCTGTTGACCCGTTATGAGAACGAAATCAGCCTGCAAGTTTTGCTGCAGCAAGAAAAAAAGCGACGCGGCTTGCTTGCTCCCAAGCGCTCGCCGCGCGAAACCTTCCTCTGGGAGGCGATCCACGACAACATCATCTCAACCTACAAAAACGAATGGCAATGGATTCAAACCATCCGCAAACAGCTTGATGCCCAACCATTTTCCGAGGAGGCGAACCAAATGAAGTACCAAGTATGTGAAAGCGGGGGCAGTCGCTATATCGATTGCCAATTTGCACAGCCACCACTAGCAACCGAACAAGATGCGCTTGACCTGATTGCCGCGTGCATCGAAAATGACACGAATCTGCTGCTGCTTCAAGCCGCTGCCCTATCCGATGATTTTTTTAACCTGCGTACAGGCGCTGCAGGCGCGATTTTGCAAAAGTTTGTGAACTACCATGTCAAAGCGGCAGCCGTACTCCCCGAACAGCTGGAGCGAAAAGGAAAGTTTAAAGAAATGGTACTGGAAGCCAACAAAGGGAGCCAGTTCAGGGTTTTTGCCACAGATGCTGAAGCGATTGCGTGGCTGCTCGGTTCGAATAGAAGCGAAAGGTGATTCCGTTGAAACCCCCGGATCAAATGATCCAGTACCATCGGCAAGGATTTTAACCTACGCGGAAAAAATTCCGCTCTTTACCGACAACGATTTACAGCGAATCGCTGCCCCTGTTGCATTGCTACCCTGTGCGAGCCTCTTTGCTCCGCAGGGTTCTTTCGTTTCAAGCAGCACCCACTGATGCAAGGTACATACTTCTTCCAGTACTGGTTAAAATGAGTGTACACAGTCGTCGGTGAGAGGAGTTCGCCTTTCTATGCGCAACGGAGGAATCCCAAACAGTCTTACCAGCACCCCAGATATGTATGCGCTAAGCAGCGAAACGTCGCTGACTTCTTCCCTCCCCGCAAACATCGAATTGATCATGGGAGTCATCGGACATAGCGGCGACATTGTCCTGCGCGAGCTTTGCATCTTGCATTCGCCATGCAACGCTGCGCTTGTCTATATCCACGGGATTGTAGACACTGACCTCATCAACGACTATGTTTTATCCCCTTTGATGCATGGAAAGATAGAGGTTGCCGAACACGGCGATTACGGAGACAAAATCGACTATGCACGGCTGAAAAACATCGTCGCGAGCTCGGTGATCGGCCTCTGTGAAGTGAAAGAGGTTTCCCTCTTGGAGGTGTGCATAGAGAACATCCTATCAGGCAAAACGGTGTTGCTGATTGACGGAATCGAAGGGTGCATGGTGCTCGGCACCAGCGGAGGAAAATCCCGCAACATCGAGGAGCCCGTCACCGAATCTGTCGTGCGCGGTTCACGGGAAGGATTTGTGGAAGATATCGGCACCAATCTCGCCATTGTGCGGAAGCTGGTGAAGAATCCGAATCTTACGGTGCTCTTTTATCGGGTTGGACGAGAAACGCGAAGAGAGCTGGCGGTCGTTTATCTCAAAAACATCGCAAATGATACGCTTGTCGAGGAAGTCATGCGGCGAATCGAGCAAATTGACATTGACGATGCGCCTGAGTCGGGCTCGATCGAGCAGTTGATCGAGGACAATCCCTGGTCTCCGTTTCCACAGCTGCAAAACACGGAGCGCCCGGATAAAGTGGTTGCAGCGCTGCTTGAGGGGCGAATCGGGATTATATTGGACGGCACGCCGTTCACTCTGCTTGCACCCGTCACATTTCCGATGCTGCTGCAAGCGCCGGAGGATTATTACGAACGCTGGCTCGTGGGCTCCCTCATCCGCATCTTGCGTTACTTGCTTGTCTTTATGGGGCTGTTCCTGCCCTCTCTGTATATCGCTCTTGTTTCTTATCATCAAGGCTTGATTCCATCCAAGCTGGCTATTTCCATTACGTCTAGCAGGGAGGGCGTGCCTTTTCCCACCATCATCGAAGCGTTGCTCATGGAAGTCACGATCGAGATCTTGCGGGAAGCCGGGATCCGCCTGCCCAAACCCATCGGCCAAGCGGTCGGCATCGTGGGCGGACTCGTGATCGGGCAATCGGCCGTTACAGCGGGAATCGTAAGTCCGATCATGGTCATTGTGGTATCGGTGACAGCCATCTCGTCCTTCGCCCTTCCCAACTATAGCGGGGGCATTTCTTTGCGCATTTTGCGATTCGGAATGATGCTTGCCGCATCGATTTTGGGCTTGTACGGAATCGTATTGGCGTTTTTATTGATCTGTTGCCATGTTGTCCGCCTGAAAAGCTTTGGCGTCAATTATGCGGGAGCGTTTGTGCACACCCACGTATCCGATCTCAAAGATACCTTCATCAGGTTCCCCCTCTTTTTGATGAAGCAACGCCCCAAAATATTCAGGCCGAAAGACAAGCGTCGGATGTGATGACGATCCACACAAAAATGGGGTGTGCGTGATTTTGCCAAATCTTGATGAGAAATTAGCGACATATCAAGTAACAGCAGGAATCGCTTCCTACATAACCGGGGTCGGGGTTGTCACGCTGCCGAGAGTAGCTGGCCAGCAAACAGGGACGCCAGATGTGTGGATTAGTTTACTGCTTGCGGGAATCATCAGCATCGGGTTGGGATGGGTCTGCGCGAAGCTCGGCCAGCGCCATCCTGGGCAAACCTTGTTTCAATACAGCCAGCTCCTGATGGGGAAGCCGATCGGTTTCATCGTGAACTTGCTGTTTGTCACGTATTTCCTGACAACAGCAACCTACCAAGCGCGAATCGATGCGGAAGTGATCCGGCATTATTTATTGGATCGCACGCCGATCGCGTTCACCACGCTTTGCTTTATCCTGATCGCTGCATATCTCGTCGTTGGAGGAATCAACCCGATCGTCCGTTTATGCGAGTTATTGCTTCCGCTTACAACCATCGTCATTATCGGCGTAATGCTGCTTGGCATCCGCAATTTCCATATCGATTACTTTCGTCCCGTTCTTTCGGAAGGCGTGCTTCCCATTCTGAAAGGGTTGAAAGCGACGGCTCTCCCGTTTTCAGGGTTTGAAAGCATCTTGATCCTCTCCGCATTTATGACTGTGCCGAAAAAGGCAGCGAAAGCCGTAACCATCAGCCTCCTTATTCCGGCACTCATCTATTTGACGGTCATTGTCATCGTGATCGGAAACATCAGCTTCGATACCGTGAAAACATTGACATGGCCAACGGTTGAAGTGATTCGAAGCATTGAAATTCCGGGAGCCTTCTTCTCCAATTTTGAGATCATGTTCATCGCCGTCTGGGTGATTCAAATTTTTATCACCTGCGTATTCGGCCTCTATTTCGCCAGTTTGGGCCTGAGCCTGATGATGCGGACCAACATCAAGCACCTGCATTTTTTTATCATCCCGTTTGTCTACTTTTTATCCTTGTACCCGGATACGTTGGGTGCAGCCTTTAAATTCGGGGATTTCAACGGATATATGGCCATGCTGTTATCGGGACTCATACCGCTCGTTCTGTTAATGCTCTCCTACATTAGGGGCAAGCCGCAAGGAGAACGCCACCAAGAATAATGCCAATCTTTCCCGAACATCCTAGCATCATAAGGAAGTGATTGCATTGCAGCAAGCGCGGGATGACAAGCTGGCATTTTCTCAAGTATCAATCGGGATGGCTTCCTTTATTCTTGGGGCAGGGATCGTGTCTCTTCCGCGCTCTGCGGGTGAGGCGGCCGGCACACCGGATATCTGGATAAGCGTCTTGCTGGCGGGGGGCATTGCCATCCTCTTTGGCTGCGTATGCGCCAAGCTGAACCAGCGCTTCCCAGGATTGACCATTTATCAGTTCAGCTCGCTTCTGCTCGGCAAACCGATCGGCTATTTGCTCAACTTTGTTTTCATCACGTATTGGCTGATCATGGCCGCCTACGAATTGCGAATGCAGGCTGAGGTGATCCGGCATTTTTTATTAGATCGGACGCCGATCGCATTTACCTCTCTATGCTTTTTGGCGATCAGCGCCTATCTGGTTCTCGGCGGAATCAACCCGATCATGCGCCTGTCCGAAATCGTTTTCCCCATTACGACTATCGTCATCATGGGAATCATGATGCTCAGCCTCAAAAGTTTTGATTTCAACCATTTTCGCCCTGTGCTCAGTGACGGCATCACACCTGTGCTAAAAGCGGTGAAACCTGCCTCACTGTCCTATCTGGGGTTTGAAACGATCTTAGTCATGGGCGCCGTTGCAAGCGAACCGAAGAAGCTGATGAGAGCGGTTATGATCGGAATGGTGTTCCCCATCGTGATCTATTCCATCACTTTAGTAATGACAGTCGGTACACTAAGTGTAGATGTCGTTAAAACGTTGACATGGCCGACCATCGAAGTGATCCGCTCGATTGAAATTCCCGGCGCTTTCTTCTCCAACTTCGAATTGTTTTTTATCGTGGTGTGGACGATCCAGATTTTCACGACGATGGTTTCAGGTTATTATTATGCCAGCTTAGGCGTGAGCTATATGTTTAAAACCGAGCTTAAATACGTTCAATACGGCTTTTTTTTCGTGATCTATTTTCTGGCTTTGTACCCCGAAGATTTGAATGAGGCATTCTCGTTGGGGGATACGGTTGGGAACTTGTCGATGTTCACTGCGGGGGCGATTCCGCTGCTCCTGCTGCTTATCTCCAGCATAAAGGGACATGGGAAAAATGGAAAAAACAACGCGTAAATCTGTCGCAATCCTCTTGCTATGCATCGCGCTCCTATCGGCTGGATGCTGGGACCGCCGTGAAATTGAAGATATGGGAATGGTCGTTGGCGTAGCCATCGATAAAGGGAAAGGAAAGCAAAAAAACAAGATCGTCATCACCAATCAATTCGTGAATACACTGACTGGCAAAAAAGAGGAAGCGACCGTCCATCGGGCCTACAATCTGGAAAGCGCAGAAATAAACGTGTATGAAACCTCGAAATACATGTCTACCTTGACGGACAATACGCCTTACTATACGCACCTGAAAGTGATAGTCATCAGCGAAGACATCGCGACCTCCGTCGATCTGATGAATCTGATCAACTGGTTTTTGCGCGACCGCCAACTGCGGCGAACGATCAACATCGTCATCGCAAAGGGATCAGCAAAAGAAATTTTGAAGAAAGAAACCGAAAAAGGCGAAATCCCCTCGATTGAGATTTGGGGAACGACCAAAAACTATAAAGATACAGCGAAAATCCCGATCTTCCTCACCATCGGCGAGATGGGCATGAACATGACGCAAAAGAAAAGCTATCTCGTCCAGCGGATCGAACCGCAGAAAAAGTGGGTGAAGCTGTCAGGAGCTGCAGTCATCAGCGGCAAAGAGCGGAAGCTGATCGGCTGGCTGAATGACCAGGACATGTTGGGGCTGAAATTTTTGCAGGGCGGCAAACAAGCGACCGGTAGCGGGGTTATCCCTGTGATCGACCCGGATACAAAAAATCCCATCGTTTATGAGTATAAAAAGATAAAGTCGACCATCAACTCGATCGGCAAGGGAGACCAACTGGCTTTTGACGTAAAAATCACCTCCGAGGGCCTCATCGATGAAGATTGGAACCCCAACGAAGATGCTTTCAAAGAAGCCTATATCAAAAAAGCGGAGAAACTGATTGAAAACCAGGTGAAGGCGAACGTAGAAAAGCTACTTGCGAAAATGCAAAAAAAATTGAAAGCGGATGTGTGTGGATTTGGCACGCGCTTAAAAATACAGGATTACAAAACGTGGAAACGGCTGAGAGACAATTGGGATCAAGAATTCAGCAAAGCTTCCATCAACGTAAGCGTAAAGATCCACGTTCGTGAATTCGGCGGAAAAGGCAAGAAAAAAATATAATCCCCATCGCAGCTGCGCACACCGCAGATTGCCCCTGATAGTTCCAAGAATGGTAAAAAATTACCTCTAAAAGTGCGAGAATATTCCCCGGATGCCGGACATTCATTAACCGGCCTTGCTGACCAGGTCCTCTCGTTTTTTGCGTGCAACCCGCCAAGATCAAGGGAGCCAGCTTGCGGGAATCATCTACATTTCCCAAGCTGGCTCCCTTCATTTTTGCAGCTTTTTCCTCGCATAAAACTCTGCGGCCTTTTGTCGGTTCCCGCATGTCTCCATGCTGCACCAACGTCGTTTTCCTGACTTGGAGGTATCAATAAAATGAAGAATACACTCCTCATGCTCACATGAGCGAATCCGTTCCCGTGAAACATGCTCCAGCGTGTGAATGATGGAGTGAACGACCTTATACCGCACCTCATCGGTCATCGTGATTCCCCGGCAGTTTAGTTCGAGCTTGTCTTCCGCTTGCGAAAGCGACAGGCGGACCTGTACGGTTTCCACGACGTACTGCAGCTGCAGGGTCCGCTTCGGGGCAATCTCTCCTTGCTCCAGGTCTGCCAATATCTCGAGGCATAGTTCACGGAGCGAGCGCAGCTCTGCGATTATACTTTGCAGCCCGTCCCCGTCCTTCGCACTCACCAGCAGTTCATTTGCCAGCAGCCACTGCTCCGCTTTTTCGCAGTCATCCAGAAGGTCGACACCCCGCTTATTTACGGTATTCGCCAGGTTTATCCACACGGCTCCCCCTAATACGTAGCGCGTGTTTTCCATATGCTTTTCACCTCAAGATTAATTATAACCGTAAAAACCCCATTTACAAGTTAGAAGGTTCGTTGTATTATATAACCAGCAAATGATGAATTTAAAGGTTATAAAGAGGTGAAGCTTGATGGAAGCAAGCGGAGAGCAATTTTTGCGGAGCAAGTTTCAGACGAATGGCATCCGGATTGGGCACAAGCTATCTGATTTACTGCGCCGCTATGTGGAGTCCATGGAATTTTTCTTCCTCGCGACAGCAGATCGCGCCGGCAATTGTGACTGTAGCTTTCGCGGAGGCGTCCCTTGCGTCAAAGTACTGGATGACACCACGCTCATCTTCCCCGATTATCCGGGAAACGGCGCATTCCAAAGCTTGGGCAACATTGTGGAGAACCCGCATGTCGGCATGCTCTTCATCGATTTCACCCACCAGCAGCGGCTGCGGATCAACGGTCAGGCGGAACTGCTGGATGACCCGGAGCTATGCGCTTTGTTCCCAGGCAGCATCCAAGTGGTTAAAGTTGTTGTTGAGGAAGTGTACCGGAACTGCTCGGCACGGATTCCCAAGTTAGTCAAACAATACAATTGAAATGAAAGCTGGTGGACGTATGGCAATGACAAAAGGCGTGAACCATGTCGGATTGAGCGTAACAAACCTGGAGGCTTCCAAACGATTTTTTACCGACATTCTGGAATTTGAACTGTTGAAATATGTTGAAGGTGATCATGCCTTTGTGACAGACGGCACGACGATGATTACCTTATGGCAGACAGCCGAACAAGCAGCGACCGTGAAAACAGCAGGCCTGCACCATCTCGCCTTGCAGGTGGAGTCCGTTGCCGTACTGCGCCAACTGGAAGAACGCATGAAACAAAACGGAATTCGCCTGCAATTCGACGGGATCGGCGTACGCGGCCAGGAAGGCGGCTTCATTGCACTTTTCTGCTACGACCCGAGCGGCATTCGCATCGAGCTTGCGACCTCTGAAAAAGATGTGACCGGCGGGGTGCCGATTATCGGGGGCTGCGGCGTGGTGGAGGAGTAACCGCGTTTTTTGCCAAAAGAAAAGCACTTCGTGAGTGCTTCTTGGCTATCTACGGCAAGATGATTTTCATCAAGCGCTCAACGTCCTGCTGCCAATAGCCCGGAACCGTTTGGCCCGCTTGCAGCATCAATCCGGTTAAGACCGAAAAGTACAGAAATAAAAGCCGCTCAGGATCACCTGGGCTGAACTCTCCCAGCTGCTGCCCTTTGATGAAGAGTGGCAGCAGTTGCCCCATCATTTCGCTTGGCGGATTTTGCTCAATAATTGCCTTCGCTTCCGCAGGCACCTCTGCGGATGTCTGCACCTGCTGCAAGAGCAGGAAAAACGGGGCATGGTCCGCTTCAAGCATCGTCCGTGACAATGCCGTAAGCTGCTCTTTTGGCGTCCCCGGCAATTGCTTCACATTTGCAAAAGCCGATCGCGCTTCCTCCATCGCTTCTTTCACAAGAATCGTAAACAGCTCCTCCTTGGAGCTGAAATAGCGGTAAGACAATCCTTGGCTGATCCCTGCCTCAGCTGCGATCATGCTCATTTTCGCTCCGGCGATCCCCTTTTCGGCAAAAACCTTCAGGGCAGCCGTCTTTATTTGTTCCCTGCGTGCATCGTGTAACGGATCTGTCTGCTGCTCATTTCCCCGCATCGCACGTTCACTCCTTTCCTTTTATCAATAGCGATTGTTGTTTCCTTCGAAACCTTCTTCAGACGCGAATCTGCGCCGCACTTTCTTCCCACAGCCTTTTTGCCGCGTCCGTATCCTGCGCCTGCACGGATGGGAGCGCTGGCTTCCTGTCAACGAAATAGCCGCCATTCCAGTGTGGTTCCAGCGTAGCTTCCGCCAACCATACCAATGTTTCGGCCCCTTTTTCCGGCGTCCGGGCAAACCTTTTCATCACAGCCATCGTCATGCGGGCGAGCCTGCCGTTGTTCTGATTGAAATTCGTCGCCACCAGGCCGGGATCGAAACAATAAGCGGACACTTGTGTCCCTGCAAGCCTCCTCGCCAATTCTGCCGTGAACAAAATATTGGCGAGCTTGGTTTCGGCATATCGCAGCGTCGGCCCGCCCAACAGCTTGCCTGGGAAACGATAGGCACGTTCGGCACCCAGATCGTCAAAGCATATCCCACGTTTGGCCATTTTGTGACCATGAGAAGCGGTAGTAATCACACGTCCATGCCCGCTTGCCTTCAACTGATCGAGCAGAAGGTTGGTCAACAGAAACGGCGCCAAATGATTGACGGCCCACGTCATTTCTACTCCGTCCTCAGTCAGTATGCGCTCTTCAAACAGGGCACCCGCATTGTTGAGCAAAAGATCGATCTGCGGATGTGCGGCGGCAATGGCAGCAGCGGCTTTGCGGATGGATGACTGTGACGCCATATCAGCTGCAAACACGTCGATTGTAGCGCAACCACCCGTCTCCTGCCGAATTTGGGTCGCAACCTCAGCGGCTTTCGCTTCGTTCCTTGCGATGATCCCCAAATTGGCACCGCGTGCAGCGAGTTCCAGCGCCGCTGCCAACCCAATTCCGCTGGTCGCCCCGGTGATCACGACGTATTTACCCTTAACTGCTCCACTCACAACATCATTCATTCGCTCCACTGTCCCATTCCCCCTTTTTCATTAATAAATGAATGGTTCATTCATCAACTTATACCAAATATATACAATGATGATCGGTTCGTCAATCATCCGTTTGCCCAAAAATTTCATTTCCTGACCCCCATACTCGCTCTGCTGTTCCGCTCCCATGTCAAATAGCCTCATCATTCCTCGCTAACCATTCGCGAGCTTGGAAAGTTTCCCGTAAATTCAAAAACGACATTCCGCTGTTGGAATGCCGTTTTTCTTCCTATCCGATGCCCGAAGCACGCCGCTAGCGCACTCGGTTATCCTGTACAACGGGATTCGCGCCATTCGCGTCCGTCACTTTCACCAGCTCCTGCAGGCTATTGACGATACTCGCGACGCGCTGCAGTTCGTTTTGGAGCCCATCCGGGTTGTTCACATGGCTTTTCATCGAGACCGCGACACCCTCCAACTGGTCGGCAAGCCTGTGCACCAATGATACGTCAAATTGGGTCATCTCCATCCCTCCTTCCCTTATACTGTTCGAAAATATGGAAGGATTTATTCCTGGGCGAATGCCTGTTTATTCCTAGTAAAACGCTTGAAGCTGCTCCTGGATCTCGCTGCTCGCCAATCCGCCGTGATAGCAAATGACAGCATCGATGGCAAAGTCGCTATACTTCTGTAGCGAACGTTGTGCTTCCTCCACGTCCAGTGTGCTGGGTGGATGCACTCCGCCAAGCTTCCCATTCACACTGTACATGGAATCCCCGGCGACTAAAAGATGATGTTGTTTGACATACAAGCTGATGTGGCCAGGCGTATGCCCTGGCGTGTGGATGACCCGGATTCCGCCGCAAAACGACAGCTCCTGACCATCCTCCACCGTCTCGTCTACCCTGCCGATCGGCTGATGCTCGAGCTCTGCGTCTTTTAAGAGCGGCAGCTCTCCTTCGATATATGGCTTCTCCAACGAGTGTGCAAATACGGTGATGTGCTCCCCGCATTCCCGGATAATCTCAGGCAGGCAGCCGATATGATCCACGTCCTGATGTGTCAAAATCACCGCACGCAGCATGTCGAAGGTTACCCCTACCTTCATCATCGCCGCACGCAATTCTTCCACTTGTCCCGGACAGCCCGTGTCGATCAGCACGGCCATCTCCCCGTCACACAGCAGGGTGGGATGAATCGTCATCCCTTCATAAAAATCGAGTGTCAACATGTCAAGCCGGTGCCTTTGAGCCATGCTCCGAACGCCTCCTCTACGAGTTGGTTACCCAGATGATGCGGTTGATCTAACCATTTGTGTCACCAACATAAAAGTATTGCATTACGTAAAAATATAATATTACGTGGATTCCAATCAGTCAAACTTTTCCATCCTAGCCTACCACACTACGTAGCCACCTAATTTTTGCATAAGCACTCTCCCGATTCCACACCCTAATCCCGAAAGGAGGTGGGGAAAAATGGACGCAAAAGAACACACTAAGAAAGAAGAGCCAACCGTGGCACCGAGCATGAACGGTCACGATCCACTCGAGGAAAAAGCCACTCCAGAAGAAGTGGAAAAAGGCGAGTATACGTCAGTCACCAGGCTCTTTCTGGATCGCACACCGGAAGATTAGATACGGGTACATGCCCGTTTCTTTTTTGTTCATACACATCGACAGCCAACCATTCACAACACTTCACCCAATAAAAAATAAAACCGCTCACTGTCGGCAGCGGCGGTCATTCATTGGTTCACTCATTTGCTCAGTTTTCTAAGACAGGCAGAACAGGGTAGGCAGACGCGGGTATTTCCGCTTGCACCCGCTCGAAAACATCCCGATAAATTCCAAAAACCTCATGTTCGTCCGTAATGCCCACATACAAATTTTGCAGGCGAGCTCGTTCTTCGACCGTCATGGCGCACGCATACGGGAGCTTACTAACCGCCTTCAGCGATCGATGATTGGATTTGCGCACCAATACGATGGCGCACTCCAGCCCTTGCCGAAACACCTCCGCAAGAAAAGCTGCTTTCGCCCGCTGATTGTAGCCTTTTCCCCAATGCTCCTCGGCAATAATCGTGGCGAGAAACCCTTCCCGTGCAAACCGGTTGTAATTCCAAATCGCGATAAACCCAACAGGCTCGTCCGCATCATCCACGATGACGCGCACAATGGAATCCGCTGCTTCACTTTTCTCCATCAAGCTAAACCACAATTCTTCAGGAGAGGCAGGCTTGATTCGCGAGTACATCCCCACCGCAGGATTGAGCAGGTACTCGAACAGTTTGAGAGCGTCTTTTTCCTCAGGCATACGAATCATTTAATCGCCACACCTCCAGTTGCTGTACAGAGATGTCTTCATCATCACATAGCAACCGGTGGGGAATATACGCGCTCTTTTTGGATTTCTTTTTAAATTTTGATGAATATTCGAGTGCCAAAGCTGCAGTCATCTCAAGTCGCCTGGTGCATCAACACATCTAGGCGTATTCGTGAATAGAATAGGGCAATAGGACGAATCGAGATGGAAAGGAGGATACGATGCCACAGCCCTCTTCCCTTTCGGAACCATTGATGATCTCCATCATCCGAAACGGTTTGCAGAAAACGACTGCCCCAAAGCACATAGTCATTGTCGGTGCAGGGATCGCCGGACTGGTGTCCGCTTCTCTGCTGAAAGAAGCCGGTCATCAGGTTACGATACTGGAAGCGTCTGATCGGATCGGTGGACGAGTTTTCACGTTGCGATCCCCTTTTTACCATGGACAGTATGTGGAAGCCGGGGCCATGCGAATCCCGAGCACCCATCTTTTGACACTCGCGTACATATCGAAATTCCGCTTGCCTCTAAATGAATTTATCAACATGACCCCGAACGATCTGCTGTATGTGAACAATGTTAAGACGCGACGTTGGATCTATCAACAAAACCCCGACATTCTCCGTTTTCCTTTGGCGGCGCATGAACGGGGAAAAACCGCAGATGAATTGGCGCTCCTCGCTGTCAAACCCGTTATCGATTTTATTAACCAAGACCCTGCTCGCCATTGGCCGATTGTGACGAAGCAGTTTGACATGTACTCGATGGATCTGTTTATGCGGCACAATCCCGTTGGTCAGTCGTTGTCGGTAGCAGCGATCAATATGATCAAGGTACTGTCCGGCTTTGAAGGGTTCCCTGAACTTTCCTTTCTGGAAATTTTGCGGGACTTCATCCTCTTCACGCCGACCACTAGGTTTTATGAAATTTCCGGAGGCTTTGACCAGCTGCCCCATGCCTTCCTTCCGCAAGTAAAAGAATGCCTTCACACAAATTGCAAAATGACTGAAATCACACAACACGGTGACAAGGTCATGATAGCGGGTGTAAATACAGCGTCGTCCGAGCCATTTCACGTGACCGGCGACTACACCATCATGACCGTTCCGTTTACCGTGCTGCAATTCGTCAAGGTGGAACCACGTCACTTGTTCTCCTACCAAAAATGGAATGCGATCCGCCAGCTTCACTATGTTTCTTCGACCAAAATTGGCCTGCAATTTTCACGCAGGTTCTGGGAAGAGGAAGGCCTATATGGCGGCCAGAGCGTTACGGATTTGCCCATTCGACTCTCTTATTTCCCCAGCCACGGTTTCGGCGGGCATGGCGGAGTGGTGCTGGCCAGCTATACATGGGAAGATGACGCACTCCCGTGGATCAGCCTATCAAAAGACGAGCAGATTATGATGGCGCTCCAAATCATGGCCGACATTCACGGCGAGCAAGTGTACGAGACGTTTCTCTCGGGAGCTGTCCAGAATTGGGATCTGAATCCGTTTTCCGCAGGTGCATTCACATTATTTAAACCATTTCAGGAAACAGACCTTGGTCCTTATATTTCAACACCGGAAGGCAGGATTCATTTCGCTGGGGAGCATGGTTCCGATTACCACGGTTGGATCCAAGGGGCCATCCAATCTGCCATCCGCACCGCCCATGCCGTTAATGAGATCGCCGGTAAAGACTGGTGAAAAACCCCTTCTCTCATTCAGGCCAAATCGTATTGCAATTTCAAAGCGAAGATGAAAAAGAAAAATTCGGCGCCCCCGGAACAAGCGGAAAAGCCAAGCTCGTCCTCTCCGATATCAACATTCGTTTTGCCCAATCCGATGTCACCGATACCGCACGCCCCCTACGGATCGTCGAACGGGAAAGCTCAGCCTCTCCTCTCCATCCGGTTGCTCCCGAAAATACCAAGGGCGAAAAGAGCAAATTGAGCTTGTGAATTGAAAATCATGAATGGAAAGTCTAAAAGCAGAAACCCTTAGTCCGATGAAGATGGGCAGGCTAAAGGTTTCTTTTTTTATTGTCTTTTTGTACATCTTTTCTGAATTCAATTCTGTACCTGTACAAAATCGCGAAATTAGGTATTTATTAAGTTACAGATTCGGTGTATGATATAGAAAAAAACAGAAAGAGGCAATCATATGGATTCTACATTCGCAACCAGAGAAGCATCGAAAACAAAAACGCTTGTCATCAATGCCCTTTTCATCGCTTTTACCCTTGCAGCCACCATGTTCATCAACCTGCGACTCCCGATCATGGGGAACGGAGGCCTCATCCATCTGGGGAACGTGCCTCTTTTTATCGCAGCTTTTGTGTACGGCAGAAAAACCGGAGCCATCGCGGGCGCCTTCGGTATGGGCCTCTTTGACCTGATCTCCGGTTGGACTACTTGGGCACCGTTTACCTTCATCATCGTCGGTACAATGGGCTATTTGGCTGGTCTCATCTCCGAAAAAGTACCTGGCAAAAAAATGCTGGTCAACACATTGGCCGTTGTCGTCGCACTGGTGATCAAAATCGTGGGTTATTATTTTGCTGAAGTTATCTTGTACGGTAACTGGATTCAGCCATTCGGTTCCATTCCTGGAAATGTGCTTCAGGTTGTATTCGCGGGAATCATTGTGGTACCACTCGTAGGACGTTTGAAACAAATTATTGGGCAGCGATAGGCCCATCTTGCAGTAGTTGATTACGAAAAATTGAAACGAAGAAAAGTACCCTCTAGATGTATTTTTACTAGAGGGTACTTTATTTTTTCCGATTCACTCATGGGCTGCAAACCTCGAACTTGCCCCAGATTTTCCCTGAAGTAAATCGCATGCAAATCCAGTATCCTTTTCTCAGACCCAGCGAAATGAGGAATTGTGATGACCCGCAAAGATAAACACTCGCATTACCATTGGTATGATCTATTTGTTGAAATTATCGTCCAGCTAGTATTTGAAATCATATGGGCTTCTTTACGTGCCGTCTTTCGCCTCGCTGTCAGAGGGATCAGTTCGCTCGTTCATTTTATTTCCTATTGATGCTTATTCGTTGAGGGCAGATTCGTGTCTTTGCTCCAGAATGACTTTCGCTTTTCCAATCGTATTCATACCAACAACTCCTGCCAAAATCAATATCCCTCCAAAGTTAATAACGGAACAAGGAAAAGAAAACTCGATACAATCGATGCTTGCACTGTTGATAGAGCGAAAGACCATGATAAATAAGCGAGCGCACCTGGAAAGACCCCTAAATAGACAAGAACCATTGTTTTGCCAAACAGCGCATTGAAAATTCCGGCAAAAAGGTGTTGGGAAAAAAGTAGCATCAAAACGGTTCCGGCAACTATCGCGTAGGTTGTTACCTCGATGGATGTGTGGACTCGGTCTTTCCATTTTGCCGTCTTTTTCAACTGCTGCAGAAATGAAAGAGGGGAAATTGGCTGGAGCTGTTTGGGAGCACGGAAATGAACTGTTTACATTACTGGCCTATCATAAAAACAAGTGGCAATCTGCGGCTTTTACAATGTTTCTTCAACTGAATACTCACTAGAACGGCAGCTCGCGAAAATCGGCTGCCGTTTTCTTGTGATCCCAGCCCTTAATGCATCTTTTGATTGGAATACGATGTCAACAACACACGTAGTTGCTGGGTCACAAATCCAATATGTTTGTTATCTTTGGTCAATCGGCTTGCCATCACGCCTCCTTCAAGGGTAGAGACGATGAACGAAGAAAGGGATTCAACATCTAGATCTGGCTTGAATTCTTCAGAAGCAATCCCCTGAAGCAAGATATCTTTCACGAGGTGTAGAAGATCCTCATAAGCAGCCAGCGCTTTTTCGCGAAGGACCGGGTATGCATCATCGCTTTCTACAGCTGCATTTAAAAGAGGACACCCGCCTTGAATCGGAGGATTATGAACAGGATCGCTATGAACATCAAATAGAGCCATGATTTTCTCTAATGCTGTATCAGCATTTGTAACGGCTAAAGAAAATTTCTCTTTCAAAATTTGACCTGCATAGTCGAACGCCTCAACAGCAATTTCATCCTTATTGGCAAATCTTCGATAAATTCCTCCTTTGGTTAAGCCTGTTGCCTCCATGATGTCTTGTATCGTCGAGCCATTGTATCCCTTTTGATTAAATAATTCAGCTGATTTTCCAATAATGTATTGTCGTGTTTGCTCGCCTTTTTTCATTTGTTGAAGCCTCCATGTACCTCATCGTATCACTTGTAAATATTGTAACATTTCTCTGGCGTATAACTGAAAGATTTGCTAAGATAAAAAGAGACCGAACGGTTCGGTCTCTTTTTTAGTAAATGTTGATGACTACCAGAGAGGAAATGATGATGAAAACTGTAAAAATCATTCGCATCCCCATTCTACCGATGCATATGGTAAACGCACACTTGCTTGTCGGGCCCGACGGTTGCATTCTTGTCGATGCGGGATTGCCTGGTTCAGAAAAGAAAATTGAAAAAGCTCTAGTCAAGGAACGGCTGACATGGAAGGACATTAAACTTATCGTCATCACTCATGCACATGTCGATCACGCAGGGAGTGCTGCAATCATTCGTGAGAAATCGGGTGCGCCCATATTAGCCCATGAGGGGGATGCCAAACATTATAATCAGGAACAGCCGATGACTTTTTGCCCGACCGGTTGGTTTGGCCGGTTATTTTTGAAAACGCCTCTGATGTATGAACCATACCTCCGCTTTGAACCTGATATCTTGCTGAAAGCGCAAGAAGTTATTCATCTGGAACGATACGGTGTTCCTGGGGCCGTTTCGCACACGCCCGGACACACATCTGGGTCTATCTCCGTAAACCTATCTACCAAAGAAGCATTAGTCGGTGATCTCATCGCTTCAGGAATTTTGTTAGGCGGTATCTTGAGGAAGAAACATGCCATTCGTCCTCCATTTGAAGAAGACCCGTATGCCGTTGGCCAGGAGCTAATCCGCCTGCTTGATTCCGGTATGCAGAAATTTCACATGGGCCATGGTGGTCCACTGGATGCTTGTGAAGTCAAACGCCACGCCCAGTCACTTTTATCGCTGAAGCGTCATTGATCGGGTTTTCTTGCTGTTCAGTCGGTGGACTAACTCATAGGGACGACTATTCCAATACACATGCGAAAAAATCGTCCAGTCCCCAACCTCCTTAAAAGAGGGGGGATTTTGACGTTGGAGTTCATCCTAGCCGTACACAAAGAGCAGCTGCCTATCATCAGCAAGTCGTATCGCTCTTCACAGAAATGACCACATTCCCCCGTTTGTGCCCCGTTTCCACATAGCGATGTGCCTCGGAAATCTGTTCCAATGGATAACGTCTATCGATGACCGATTTTACCTTTCCGGTCTCAATCAGTTCTTTGAGGAATAGTAAATCTTCAGATTTGTCGATGCTTGCATTCCCACCTACGACCTTCTTGCTGGTAGTCATTGAAGTCCACAACCCACGAATGACCGGTGACAGCTCCATGTGGACAGCTTTCAGATAGAATCCGTTTTGCTTAAGAGATTGTACACAACCTGAAAACGAACTCTTGCCGACTGTGTCAAAAATAATATCGTAAGTCTCACCGCTTTCGGTAAAATCCTCCTTCGTGTAATCAATGACGTGATCCGCACCTAGAGACCTCACCAATTCTAAATTCGAGGTGCTGCATACCCCTGTAACTTCCGCCCCAAAACATTTGGCAAGCTGCACCGCAAACGTACCTACGCTTCCAGAAGCGCCATAGATCAGGACTTTTTGGCCGCTGCGGATTTTCCCTTTTTTGAGAAAATGCAATGCTGTCATTCCCCCAATCGGAACGGCGGCGGCATCCTCGAAGGTCATATTCGCAGGTTTGATTGCCACCGCACCGTCTTCGGGTAGACACTTGTACTCGGCATAAGCGCCATAACGAATCCCGCATGAGGCAAAAATTTGGTCGCCTTTCTTGAAGCGTTTCACGTCTTTTCCTGTTTCTTCAACTACTCCAGCAAGCTCAAACCCCAATATCGTTACTTTTTTTGGGCGCGTCAAACCATTGAAAAGCCTTGCCAAGAATGGGTCTGCCTTTCGTATGCGCCAATCCCCTGCTGTAACGGTTGTCGCATAGATTCTGACCAGAATTTCATTGTCTTTGGGCGTCGGTTTTTCTACCTCTTTGAGTTGAAGAACATCAGGTGGTCCGTATTTTGTATATACGATTGCCTTCATAAGTACTCTCCTTTCTTGACTTCGGTACACCGTGTGAATGGCTGTTTATATATACGAGTGTAGAGTTCGGAAGTTTCCGACAATTACGTTCACTACTTTCACAGGATTTTCCCCAAAGACGGGCGTGCCTGTGGCCACACCCAAGAACGAACAGATTTTCTCCCTACTGAAAAAAACCGCTCGAAAATCCATGCGTAAGTTGGGATCGGTAAAAATCAATCGGGTCATTACGCGGTTGGCTTTCGGAATCGCGGAAGATAATTGAAGGGCTCTGCTCACGCTCTCGAGAACTTCTCTTGATACGGAAGCGACTCTCCCCTGTTCCAGCCATGTATACCAAGTGATGCTGACTCCCGCAAGCTGTGCAACCTCTTCCCTGCGCAACCCCGGTGTTCTTCTCCGCCCATAGCGACTCGCAATTTCGACACGCTCCGGCTTGATCCGTTCACGGCGGGATTTTAAAAACTCCCCAAGGATTTTGATTTTTTCACTTTCCAGAGACATGGAACAACCGCCTTTATATCGCCATGATGTTTTGAATGATTGCATTATAACACTTGCAGGGCACACGCTTAAACGGTTAGTCGTTTTCATGATCTATGTGAGCCTTTGTCGATCCTCAAAAACATATGATAAATTCAAAAGAACGCAACCTTGGTTGGCTGCGTTTCACGTTATGTTTGGTCTACAAGTTGTTCTTTCTATCTCCCTTTAAAGGATGGCTGCGTCTTTTCCAAAAATGATGCAGTTCCCTCTCTGAAGTCCTCTGTGGACGCGACCAGTCCGAAGTAATCTGCACCGAGTAGCGCTGACTCTTCTAACGTTAGGTTACATCCACGATGAATGGCCTCCCACGTCAATTTTACTGCGATCGGTGACTGAGATAGAATTTCTTGGATAAGCCTTTCAGCTTCTGCTAGTACCTGATCATGCTCAACAACCCGATTAACCAACCCGATTCGATGTGCTTCCTCTGCGCTTATCGCGTTTCCCGTGAGCAACAGTTCTGTCGCACGCCCCTTACCGATCAATCTGGGAAGTCTCGTAGTTCCTCCAAAACCGGCAACAGCTCCAATACGGACTTCTGGATGCCCTAACCGAGCATGAGTAGCAGATATACGGAGCGCACAAGATTCCGCTAACTCAAGCCCGCCTCCAAGTGCAAAGCCGTTGATAGCAGCTACAACTACTTTCCCCAATGTCTCGATTTGATTCGTAACCGTAACAGCTAGTTGAGCGAATTCCCGTACTTCCAAAGGAGTGGCTTTATTGAGAAACTGAATGTCCGCACCCGCGGAAAATGCCTTTTCTCCAGCACCAGTCAGGATCACTGCCTTAACACTTGGATCAGTTTTGATCCGGTCCAAGATGGACGAAAGCTGTTCAAGCACATCTCGGTTTAAAGCATTTAGCGCTTCCGGCCTGTTTAGTGTAATTTTTGCGATTCCGTTTTCTTCTGTGTAGAGGACTAGTTGTTGATTTAACATCTTAACCCCTCCAATCGTTTTGTGTACCCGCATAAGCTAATCTTTTTTGTCTAGATACCGAAAATGACTGAGCGTTCGCTCATAAGTCCCCTCACATACAAAATATACAAAATTATGCAAAAAATCAATGCTTTTTTATTCTGTGTGACTGATCGTACTCGAAAGCTAAAAACCCGATCCATTTCACAGGATCGGGTCATGGTTCAACTACTTCATTACAGTTTCAGCGATTCAAATTATTCCTTATCTCAACAAGCCCACCTTGATCCCTTTGTTTAAGATGTTCGGATAATCGATGAACGCATAGATATCTTCATCGATAATTGAACTAATCTGCTTCAATTCTTCCAGCGTCAGCTCTTCGATCGCTTTCTGATGATCCTCACAATAAATCACGATGGAACCTACGATGCTGTGAGCATCTCGGAATGCAACCCCTTTGCTAACCAAATAATCCGCTACCTCGGTCGCATTCAGGAAGCCTTCCTTCACTGCTTTTTTCATCGTTTCATGATTGACCTTCATCGTCGCGATCATCTTGGACATGATGGCGAGGCATGACTGGACGGTATCCAAGGCAGTAAAGAATGGCTCTTTGTCTTCCTGCATGTCCTTGTTGTACGCAAGCGGCAAGCCTTTCATCGTGGTGAGCAGTGAAGTCAACGAACCGTAGACTCGTCCTGTTTTTCCACGAATGAGCTCGGCGGCGTCGGGATTTTTCTTTTGCGGCATAATGCTGCTTCCGGTGGAGTATGCATCATCGATCTGGATGAATTTGAATTCCTGACTGCTCCACAAAATCAGCTCTTCGCTCAATCGACTCAGGTGCATCATGAGAATGGAGAAGCCAGACATCAGCTCCAACAAGTAATCGCGATCGCTCACCCCATCCAGGAAGTTGTCAACTGGCTTTGCGAATCCTAGCTCGTTGGCGGTCATTTCCCTGTTGATGGTATGAGTTGTACCGGCTAGGGCACCGCAGCCAAGTGGACTTTCATTCATGATCTCGATTGCGTTTTCGATTCTCTGTTTGTCACGCCTCAGCATCTGATCGTACGCCAGCAAATGGTGCTGAAAGGTGACGACTTGTGCGCGCTGGAGATGCGTATAGCCAGGCATGATGACATTGTTTTCTTTTGCCTTTTTTTGCAGGCTTTGCTTCAGGTCTTCGATTCTGTTGATGACATCCAGCGCCTTGCGTTTTGCATAGAGTCTGATATCCAATGCCACCTGGTCATTTCTGCTTCGCGCGGTATGGAGTTTTTTTGCCGTGCTTCCAATCCGCTCTGTCAGATTCGATTCCACAAAGCTATGAATATCTTCATAATTCCCTTCGATCGGCAATGTTCCCGATTCAATATCTTCGAGAATGGAGATGAGTCCTTTGACAATCTCCTCTCCTTCAAGCTGTGTGAGAAGCCCGCTTTGCATCAACATGTTGACGTGGGCGATGCTCCCTTTAATATCTTCCGCGTACAGTCTTTGATCCACATGCAGAGAACTGTTGAAGTCCTCCATGAGTTTGTTTTCTTCTTTTCGAAAACGGCCTCCCCAAAGCTTCATAACGATGTTTCTCCTTTTCTCACATTCGTGTTTACTGTTGATTCGCGATGCTTTCCTCCAGCTCTGCTACGTTCCCAATTTTGCGCATATACCACACGCCGTTATAAACAGCCAAGTAGTAAAAACCAAATCCAACCACTGCCGCAATCACCGACATGTATGGTTCAGGAAGAATGCCGATTCCTCCGAAATTGCCAAAATAGGACAAGGCAATGAGCATGAGGATATACACAATCAAGTACAAACCGCCAAGAATCTCTTCTTTTTTATTCTTCCGGATAAAATGGACGATCAAGTAACCGCCTACTCCTATAATCAAACCTGTAATACCAAGCTGCACCTTGCTCCATTTCGTCCAATAAATCAGAAGCGTAGCGAACACAAAAGCCAATGGCGCGATCAGGTTCATGCCCGGAAGACCTTTGTCTTTCGTCAGGCCAACCTTGCGAAACACCATGACGGTTACACATGCAGAGGCGTATTTATAGATCCCGATCGCTCCGACGATGGCGACAATGGCAGTCCAACTTTTCAATGGGAACAAGAATAAGAGTCCGATGACAAAGTTGAAAGCGAGTGCACGTGTAGGGACACCAAAGCGTTTGTTAATCACCCCGAAGTAACTTGGCAAAAACCCGCTTTTCGCCATTCCGTATACATGGCGGGAGGTTCCCGCTGTATATGCAAGCGCCGAGCCTGTCGGCGAGACCATAGCATCCGCGGTAATGATCCAAGACAGCCAGACCATATTGGCAATCATGGCCAAATTGGCAAAAGGTGAATCAAATTTGATTCCGCTCCAGCCATTTGCCAGCATTTCAGGTGGAACCGCGCCAATAAAGACCACTTGCAGGAGCACGTACATAATCGCGGCGACTACTAGGGAGGCAATCAGCGCGAGCGGGATGTTTCGTCTCGGATTGACTACTTCTCCACCCATCATGATAACGTTGCCAAAACCGGTATAAGCAAAGAAAATTCCGCTTGTGAGGATGGCACTTAATCCCGCACTGATGCCGTTTGGAGCAAAACCTTGGCTCGTGAAGTTTTCCGCATGAAAGCCTGTCATGAAAAAGGCCAAGATGGTGAGGACAGGTACAACAAATTTAATGACCGTAATGACCGTGTTTGTGACCGCAAACAGTTTTACCCCAAAATAGTTGAAAACAACGAAAAAGATCATCAACAAGGTAGCTGCCAAAATACCTGTTGTTGTCAGTTGCTCACTCGCTACATCATAAAGGCCTGGCAAAAACTGATTGGCATATTGGATGACTCCGGCCGATTCCACTGGTGCCGTCGCACAGTAACCGAGCCAAATCGAATAGCTGGTCACGGTCGCCAGCATGCTTCCATGGGAATAGAGAGGGTAGCGCCCTAAACCGCCCGATTCAGGCTTGACCCTTCCTAGTTCGGCATACACCATCGCGATTAATGTAATCGCGACTGCACCGATCACCCAAGAAAGTATGGCGGCAGGTCCAGCTAATTTCGCCGTAGCCCAAGGACCAAACAGCCAGCTTGACCCGATGATCCCCCCAAGAGAAAGTGCCGTAAGAGACCAAAATCCCATTTTCTTTTTCAAGTATTGTTCTTGATCCATGAAATTACCCCTCTTCTCACGTTGTGTAGGCATATTCTGTCCAAATGATAAGGCGACTCCTTCCTCCTCTTTTGTGAAACCTAGAGCTGTGCTCCTTCACCAAAACTCTGCAAACTAATTTCGGGTATAAAAAGGGTAAATGCAATATATAGATTATATTTAAATCATTCTCATTTTTCAATCCACAATCGAAAGAAAATAAAAAAAAATAACCATTCAAACATAGAATGGTTATTTCAAGCGATATCGTTTCCCTGGCCTTCCCCGTGAAGACAACGATTCTTCCCCAATATATTCAGCCAAATCCACTTCACAAAGACTTCCCAAAAAACGCCGTGCATTCCGTTCATCCCAATAGAGATGGGCAGCCAAATCTTTGACCGTGAAGTCGTTCCAATTCATCCTCTTGATCAAGGCCGTTACCTTATGATAGTTTTTTACGCTAATTTTGACACTTTTCAGTTTTTCAATCAGCTCTTTGTCATCGAAGCGGCATGAGAAGCTGAGTTCATCTTCTTCCCCTGCGGATTGGATAAGCGTACCGTCCTCACGAATGATCACGATTCCATGCTCTTCCTTTTCCTGTGACAGTTGCAGAGCACGCTCCGCATTAATTTCGGCCGAATGGACAGTCACCCCATACCCGACTCCTACACTGACGGTATGGTCCGCTTCCTCTGAGAGCTGACTTACCGTATCTTGCAGCATTTTGATTTCCCTTTCGATCGCCCCGCGTGAACTGAAAATGACATACCGACCATTTCCTTTTTCCAACAAGGAGCCATCTAGCTTCTCACAATACCGAAGCAACGTTTCCTTTACCTTCATCTCAAAAAACTGCAGCTGGTAGGAGCTTTTGGCCTTCTCGCTAATCTTGTCAAAATGCTCGATTTCCACCATTTGAACGCCAATCTGTGTATCTTTATAGAAAAAAGTCCACGTCTTTTCATCGAGAATGCGCAAGGCTTGCCGTATCTCCATGTCTGTACTTGATATTCGGTAAGTCGGTACCCCTGCTTCTTTCAGCGCCAGTGCGACCGCTTCAAAACAAGTCAATGCGCCTTTCGTTTTTTTGCTTCGATACAAATCGATATGGAAATTGATGAGCTCTTGGGTGCTCGATTTTTCGTCAAACGTCTTCACATAAATCTCTTGGGGAGTGATATCAATTTGTTGTAGAGCCTGTTCCAAGTAAGAGGTCGTAATCTCATCGATACTTACTTTGCTTAAAAATTCTTGCTGGTAATACCCCATATGCAAAAGACTTTTATAGATACCCGATTCTGTATGCTGGATAAAGACTAATCTATCATCTGCTTGTAACGTGTTTTTTGCGATCATATAAGAAATCTGACCCGAAAATAGCCAGACATCGAGGGCATGGTCGTGCTCCCGAACAATCCCTTCCGTTTCCTGAAAATCACGATAAGGAAACGCTACAAATTCCATTGTCCGCTCATATTCTTTTCCAAGTTGCAGGATGCGTTCTACGGATGAATGAGGACCGATAACCCCAACTTTGTACATGATTACCTCCTATTTCAAAACCCACAAATCTTATTGTAACTGGATTGGAAAAGAAAAAATAGGGTGGAGGCGGTTTTATTAAAGGGTAGTTTACATTGCTGGCATTAAAAATAGCTCAGGTAGTCAAAACTTTACCTGAGCTATTTTATAGAGGAATATTTTTCGAGGCAACAGCGGGCTTTTTCTCGTTTATTCTGTAACGGTCACTTGAATCGTTACTGTTTTCCCTTGGTATTTTGCTTGAATTTTTACCTTTCCTTTGGCTTGTCCAATGATCGTGCCATTTTTCACGACAGCAATTGACTCGTCTTCACTCGACCACTTTGCTTGCTCCGTTACGACTTTTTTCGAATCGTCCTGATACCTAGCGGTTAGCTTGATGCTTTGTTCTTTTCCTGCTGCGATCGTAACCTTCTGTTTGCTGGCAGAGAGTCGCTTGATTCTCTTCGTCTTGCTCACTTCTATGGTAGCCTCAGTTGTCTTGCCACCATACGCAGCTGTGATCACAGCCGTACCAGGGGCGATGGCTGTCAGTTTTCCATTCGGATCAATGGTTGCGACCGCTGGCTTACTGGATTCCCATATTACCTCTTCCGTAACATCCTGTGTTTCCTTGTTGGATAGCGTAGCTGTCACTTGGATCTGTTCGACTTGACCAACGTCTACCTGCAGGTTTGTAGGCTGCACCTCCAGCTTTGTCACATCGAGCTTCGAGATCAATACTGGGATTTCTACTTTCTTGCCTTGGTAGCCAATCGTAATCGTCGCACTTCCCTCTTTGTTCCTCGCTTTGATTATGCCTTTCGCGACTGTCACGATTGATCTCGAGCTAGAGAGATAGCTCACTTCTTTATCGTGGGTAATGTTTTCTTTTGTTCCATCGGAATAGATGGCATGTACAGCAATGGACGCTGATTTGTTGGGTTTCAGCAAAATGGTTTTTTCTGATACGTCCAGTCCGACCAGCTTTTTCTCATCGAGCTCAACAACCTTCACCTGGCTCGTCGCCGTTTTGGCTTGGTCTGTCGTCGTAACAGTAATCGTAGCGGTACCGGCAGCGATTGGCGTTACTACACCTTTTTCGTCTACTGTTGCTACTTTCGGATCGCTGCTGCTCCACGTCACGCTGTGAATGGTTGCGTACGAGGGATTGATCGTTGCACGCAGGACAGTCGTTTGCCCTCCTGCGGTCAAGGTGAAGTCCGTTTGATCCAGGCCCACGCTTGTAACCGGATAGTATGAAGGAACCGGAGTAGACGGAGATTGTGCATTCACTGTCACGGTATACATTACCTTTGTTGTTCCATCTTGCGCAGTGACAATGACCTTTTTACCCGTCGCCAACGTTCTCGCAACCGTGATTCCATCTGCATCGTAGAGTTCAAAAGTTGCGCCTTCCGCTGGTGTAATCGCTGCTTTAAACGATGCTAGCGTTGTCCCATAGGGAATATTCGTTATACTTTCACTCGTCGTTCCGCCTGAACTTACGCTGCCGATCGTAGAGGTTAGCGTGGCCGCGCTGCTTAGCTTATAGACCCACATTATCATAATATTCCATAACGCCATGCTGCCATCCGCCGCCGTTACCTCGTAAAAGATCGGCCCATCGAAATTATTTTCGGTAACTCCGCTCACTTGATCGATACCGAAGATCTTTGCCGAAGCACCATCGGATAACGTGAACGTAGCAGCCACTCTCTCCAGGTTCGTGCCTAACGCGATTTGAATAGAAATCGTTTTCGCAGCCGTATGGATCGTTCCGGTTTCTCCCGCCAAGCTGAACGATGTGATGTCGTTCTCGCTGCTCGCCGCAACGGTCACCGTGACGGTCCAGTTCTGCGTGCTGCCATCCGCCGCTTTCACCTCATAGACGACCGGGCTCGTAAAATCGTTGATGGTTACTCCGCTCACTTGATCAATGGCTCCAACCTTGGCCGCGGCTCCGTCGGATAATGAGAAGGTGGCGATCAAATCGTTCAAGCTGGTGCCGCGCGCCACTCGAATCGTGACCGAATGCGAATTGTGATCGATCATCGCCGTTCCAGTTTCCTCTGCCAAGGTGAAAGCCGTGATGTCTTTCGTGCTGTTCCCCGCTACGGTCACAGTATACGTAGTCTTCGTTACTCCATCCTGCGCGGTTACAATCACCATTTTGCCGGAAGCCAATGTCGTTGCGACGGTGATTCCGTCTGCATCGTAAATTTCGAACGTTGCATCCGCTGCTGGCGTGATTGCTGCCCTCAATGCAGCTAACGTTGTACCGTAGGGAATGTTCGTTATACTTCCTGCCGCTATATCTCCGATCGTGGAGGTCAGCGTCGCATTTGAGCTAGGCATAATCCAATGCGCATACAAGGTTGTATTGGCCGTTATATGATAGGAATCCCCCGGTTTAACGGTACTACCGCTCCCATCCGGGTTCGTGTTCCATCCAGCGAAAAGGAATCCCGCCTTTTCCAAATCGAGCGTTCCAGAGTCAATGTCAGCTTCTGTTCCCGGCATGTAAGAGCGACTCGCCGGAACGCTCCCGCCGGTGTTTCCGTTCCCGTCATAATCCAAGTAAGCCTGGATCGCTCGCAAATAAGGGTATCCGCCATTATGCAAATCGATCGCCCATGTATTTGAAAAGTCCCAATGATTAGCGGCATCCGCTTCATAGATGCTTCTATCCCGCATATCCGAAGTGGATTTGCCTACGCCTCCGGCCGAACCATTCTGTCCGGTTGCTTCCATATCGTAGAAACTGTTGACGGGATCGGGCGCTCCAAACCGGGAAATGCCAATCAAGCCTCCTGTGCTACTATCGCCATTCACGTTTCCCATGGCGTAGCTGTTGATAATCTCTCCGCCGACAGAGCTGCCGTCCGCTGTGGAGCCGTTGTTGCCGACCAAGCCGCCTATTTCGACTTTTCCGCTTACCGCTCCCGAGGCATAGCTATTGCTGATACTTCCAAAGTTAAGGAAACCAACCAAGCCACCTACGTCGAAAGCTCCGTTCACAGTTCCCGAGGCATAGCTGCGGCTGATCTCTCCATTGTCGTTATAACCAACCAAGCCGCCTACGTATAGATCAAGACCGCCCCCGCTCACATTCCCTGTCGCGCTGCTATTGCTGATTTTTCCGCTGTGGGCGGTCGATGTGTTACCGTTGTTACCAACTAAGCCCCCCACATAAGAAATGCCGTTTACATCACCCGTAGTGCTGCTATTGTCGATTTCTCCACTTTCGTTCCAACCAACCAAACCGCCAATATAAGATCTTCCGCTCACGCTTGCCGAAGCATAACTCGTATGAATGTTGCCGCTGCCATTAGTGCCGACCAAGCCGCCTATATAAGAATTTCCGCTCACGTTTCCTGTAACGAAGCTATTCTCGATTGTAGTTCCGCCGCTGCTAGCACCTACTAGCCCGCCTACAATTTGCGCTCCGTTTACGCTCCCTTTGAAGTAGCTATTCGTTATCGTTCCCCCACTATCGAGCCCGACCAAACCGCCCGTTTGCGTACTCGATCCGGTCACACTCCCTGTGACGCAACTATTTTCGATTGTTCCACCGGCGTTTCTGCCAACGAGGCCGCTTACAGAATCCAGCCCTTTAACGGAGACATTTTCCAACGTTACGTTCGTAATCGTGCTGCTATTTCCGATACTCGCGAACAAACCCAACGCATTGCCACTATTGATCGTCAGCCCCGTGATTGTAAACCCGTCACCATCCAGGTGACCATAAAACGGAGAACCGACTGTAGCGATCGGAAGCCAGCCTGCGCCTGCGGCGTAGCTGCTCAAATCAATATTTTGGGTCAGCTTGAAATAATCGTTCGCATCCACATAATTCCTGACGTTATTGAGTTGTTCAGGCGTTCCAATGAGATACGGGTTGTCCTTTGAACCAGTGCCTCCGGAAAAATCACTTTCAGCGGCCGCGGCATTTCCACTCCCGAAACCTCCCCCCGTAATCGCCCCGAACACCATCAACAACGTTACGATCCATATCGTTACTTTGCGCATTCCGCTTTCTCCTCTCGATGACATCTCCATTAGTAAAAATTGTACGGTTGTCCAATAAAAGAATTATGAAAGGCATGTCCCTGTAAAACGACAAAAACCGCGCTGGAACAAGCCTTCGCGGAGTTTTGTTGATGGCAATATTTATTTTTTTCGGCGTATTTGGCGAACAACAAATCGTAGACGCGCAACACATTCGTCGGAATCCGCGTTACTTCGAAACCGCCCCCTCCCGCCATAAAAAAACTGCGAGAAATCCCGGCAGTCAAGCGTTCAGCAAGCCCACGATTGCTTCCATAACAACGGGCCATGCATCTGAATTTGGATCGATAATGGCAAAGTGCTCCGCGTTGGAAATCGTTTGGACGATTACATCGTCACCTGCTACCTTTGCTGCTTGTTCGAACTGCTGACTAAGTCCAACTGGCACATTACTATCAAGGGAACCATGAATTAGTGCAAGGGGTACTCCAATCGGTAAAAGAGCGATAGGTGACGCTTCCTTATACCGTTCTTTAAAGTCCTGCGGCATACCACCAATCAGATCACGTGTGGGATTATCCTTGATTCCCATTTTCAACTCTCTTACTTGATGTATGTTGTGCATGACGTCCAGATCACAAACACCTGCGAGACTAATGGCTCCTTTCACTTGCAAAGGATTGTCGCAACCTTTTATGATACTTGTCGCGGGAAGTCGATGTCGTGCAGCAATCCATAGGGCGAAATGTCCACCGGCTGAATGTCCGATCGTGAAGATGCGGCGCAAATCAAGCGGATAATCATTCGCAAGCGTTCGAACAAAATCGGAAGCTTGTGCAGCATCAAGAAAAGTCCCCGGCCACCCTCCTCCTTCCTGTCCAACCCGTCGGTATTCAATGTTCCATGTTGCAATCCCCTGAACCGTTAATGCTTCTGCGAACGAATCCATCTGGTCTAGCTTAAATTTTTCTCTCCAGAAGCCTCCATGAATCACAATCGCAACGGGAAAAGGGCCATTACCTTCTGGCAGCCGCAAGTCGCCAAATTGGTTTTCATTTTCCCCATAGGAGATTCGAAGTTTTTTACCTACTATATACCCCATCCTCTTCCTCCTTTATCTGCTGACTTTTTACCGACATGCAGTCAATCTCATGAAGGTATATCTATGGAAGATACACCGATAGGTTCCGGTGTCCGCTGCAAAATAACGGCAGCGCTGAGAATCAAAACACCACCAATGATTTGAACGAAAGAAAGAGTTTGACCCAAAAAAATTGCTGCAAGCACGGAACCAGAAACCGGTTCAAAAATAGCCAGAATGGAAGCTCTTGATGCACCGATCATGCGAATACCGGTCAATAACATCATGGTTGGAATTGCTGCTGCCCCAACTCCCGCGAAAAGCAGCATGGGCCAGAGCGAAACGTTTTGGAAAGGCTGCAGCAACGACTCCTTTTCTCCGAAAGCGAGGCCAATTCCGGCAAATGCGGCAGCACCTGCTAGTAAAAAAATCGTTGTCGCATAAGAAGCAGGAATGCTTGGATAGCCGCCCCGGCCAACAAGGAAATAAATCGACATCCCTACTGCTGATCCAAGTCCCAATAATATCCCGATGGTATCAAATCGAACGGCTCCCCCTCCAACCATTTGCCCAACAATAGCTAACGTACTTCCACCCAAAGCAAAGACTAACGCGGTAACCTTAGGAGCATTAAACGCTTCTCGTCCTGTCATAGCGCTGATCAATGTCACCAATGCCGGATAGATGTAAAACAGTAGAAAAGCTAACGCAACAGTTAAGTGAACGAATGCATAAAAGATCGCAAGACTGTACGACATAAAGGCAACAGCAGCAATACACAGATTACGCCACTGCCATCTGGGAATCTGGGATAAAGGTTTACGTTCAGAACCCGCTGGGCGCCCAACACCAAACAAAAGAAGAACGAGCATAGCAAGTGCACCGATCGTTTCACGCCAAGTAGCGAAGGCCACAGGGCTCATCCCGGCTTCATAAGCAAAGTTGGTTAAGACCCCCAGATTTGAAAAAAGAGCGGAAGCAATTAACACAATCAGGATTCCGGTGAGTTGAGACTTGCCTTGTTTACCATCTTTCACAGTCATCGCCCCTTTTTGATCGGTTTTGAAATCACTATCGATTCATCTCATCGTCCTGTAATATGTCTAGCTGCTAGACTCATCATTGACTCGATATTTTCCGAATGGATTGCTTTTCTGATCACATCTGAGCGGACATGCAGTAGCTCTTTTGGCCAGTTTGATGCCGCTGAACCGTAGATCCTTGACCAAATCTGCGTCTTCTCCGCCGTAGGCTTCATCAGACCTTCCCATCTTCTAAGGGCCGTATCGACATCGAAATGTTCGAGTTGTTTGGCTAACTCCAACGCACTCGTGATACTGACCCCTGCTCCTTGACCCAAATTGGGTTCCATCCCATGTGCTGCATCGCCAAGTAAAGCCACACGACCGATCGACCAAGCGTGTAAGTAAATATAATAAAAATGGCGGTCTAACCTTGCTTGGTCGATACGTTCGATGACAGATTCCAGGTGAGGGAATGAAGAAATCCACTCCTCTTTATTGATCGGATCTGAAAGTCCTTCAACATCTGTGGAAGGTGCCGTTAAGTAAACATACCGGAATTGATCGGTAGATGGTGCTATACCAATGCGCCGATAGCCCGACCAATGCTCCCTCGCAATCCCTTTTTCATCCGCTTCAATTCGGGGAATCAGAGCTCGTAAGGCACCATTGCTCATCTTTTCCATCGTTTGGGCAATATTGAGCGATTGACGTATATTGGAATAAACCCCATCCGCTGCAACAACCAGATCAGCCTTGTATGTTCTCCCGTTATCCAGGGTTAGTGAACCTGAAGGATCAGCAGAAACTGCACAGGCATTGGTTTCAATGGATACCCCAGCGTTCCTTGCAGCTCGAACCAAAGCACTGTGGATCTGTTTCCGAGGAATCACACAAAAACGGTTCCCCTTTGAAAACAGGGTGGAATGGATCAACTCTCTATTTTCGTCCATCATGTTTAAGCTGGTGATAAATTCTACATTTTGACACGCTTCTTCAAATACGTTGATCTCTTCTAATACCTTCAATCCATTTTCCCACGTATAAAGGCCAGCCCCGATTTCCCTTAGTTCCGACGACCTTTCTAACAGGTGAACATCCCATCCACGTTGGGCAAGTGCAGTTCCTACTGTCAAACCAGATAATCCGGCACCAGCGATGATTACTTTTTTATTCCCCAATTCAATCAACCTCCTGTTTTTGGGATGAGCGTGCTGTAACCAATCAAAAGCCCCCATGTTCCAAGCCATATTGATGAAGAAAATGGGGGCAGTGAAAAGCATTAACGGAGTTGAGAAACAAAATCGTTGATCAGATTCGCTACGGCATCCGGTGACTCCAGGGTAGGAAAGTGTGTCTTGCCGGGGATATGTTTGAAATCAAACCACGGATGCTTCTCTTTAAATGTCTGTTGCATCTCTTCATATCCAGCTGCGGCCGCCTGCGAATAAATGTGCACGATCGGCCGTTGCGGGTCCAGCGCACCCATTCGCTCAAGAGGCGACCCCCATGTTCCGTATGCGTTCTCGATGACGCGGCATGATCTTTCCCACATATCAAAACCGAAACTAGCCATTTCCTTGTTCATGTGATCGATGACCGCGAGATCGGTACTAATGCCTAGCCAATGGTCGAACAAGCTCTGCCGTCCAGTCACCCAGTCTTCAGGATTCTGGATATCTTGCAAATCTTTGATGAACGCTGCTCCAGCCTCGATTAAAATCCAGTCAATCACCACCGTTTGAGGCGCTCTTGCCGTTCCAAGCCGTTGGCAAATCTCAATGTTTGCCCATCCCCCATGTGAGGTAGATACAGGAATCACCTTCTGGATATCCAGCGCATTCAGCACCGCGATGACGTCATCAGCCTGCTCGCTAACCCCAAAATCTCCAGGCGGACGCTCGGGATCGGAGTGTCCACGCCAGTTCAAACGAATGACTTTGTGTTGCTCGGCTAACGGTTTGACGACATGGTTAAACAACCTGTGATCTTGACACCAGCCGCTCAACAGCAGCAATGCTGGCCCATCTGCCTCACCGTGAATATCGTAGGTAAACTGGTGCCCATTGATCGTAATCGAGCTAAGTTGGCTATTTTCTTGATTTATCATGAAATCATCTCCATTCTTTATTTTTTAGCAAATAAGAACGTTTCGACCATCCAACTGCTGTCTGATTATTGCTTCCTATCCCCCCTTTTTGAAAACGCAAAAAAGGGCAGACCACAACTTATAAAACTAATAAATTAGTTTTAATAAGCTATGGTCTGCCCCCTGATTTCACGTATCAAGAAACCACCCAATGCTTTTCAAATGAGCAAAGATTCCTCACCCTTGCTTTCACTATTAAATTTTCTTTGTATTCATAATTATAAATAAATTCAGAACAAAAGCAAGCGCTTTCATTCAATTCAGCAGATTTTATTTTCGAATACAAGGACTCCAACAGCTGAATCATTCTCCAAATCCCACGCTTCATAATTTTGTATCACTTTTGATTCCACAATTTTTTCAAACGTTTTGATGTATTCATCGTTTGTACTTTCTACAAATAGCTGCCTTCCCTTCAATACTACATTTTTCCCTTCTGGCATTTTTAAAATGTTTTTTTCCATTTGCGTGAGAATCCCTTTAATAAAGAAAATCAATACGTTATCCGCTATTTTTATTTCGGTATCCCGTGGTCCTCTGCCTAACGTTTCTTTAATATAATAACTGATAAAGTTGGATACTTCTCTTTCCAGCGTAACCCGGGTTTTATTCATTTGCTCACTCCCACCTTACTATAATGTTGTTGAGAACATTATACAGAACAGTTTTACATGGGGAAAGGATTAGGGTATGCGGGGTGCATTTAGCGAGTAGTAGGTGGTGTATTTATAGGCAGATAGACAACAATAAACAGGGTGAACTCGTCTATGAAAGATAAAACGCTGACACTTTTTGTATGCTTAGCAACTCTTGGGACACTTTATTTCCTAGGTTTTTTAATGAAAACCGATATTCTAACTATCATTACATTCCATAGGGATGGATCTACTTTCAGTTTTGTCGGAGCTTTTATATGGGTACTATTTTCAGTTTTTGTATTCTATTTTATTGAGCTTTATAAGAAAAGAAGGAAGTAGCCTCGCTAATCCTGTGGGATATCATATGCTGTCCTCCTCTGCCTTCGCAGCTACAGTCCGAAGCCTGTGAATTACACGCCTGACTGCCCGAACGATTCGCCAACCTTCCTTTCAGCTAACTTCTCCCCGTTGCGATAAATCCCGAGTTCCTCCCACTGTGTGGGTGCTAACGCTCATCTCCGGGTAAACATACAGCATCCGGCTATAACGAGTATTTCTTCAACAACATATCGATACTGCCTTGCATCCGAATGCCTAACTCCTGTTCAATTTATTTCACACCGCGTTCTGACACCTCTCTTGCATTCGAGAAAAGTTTGGCTTGTAAAAGCCGCTCAATATACTCCACATATACATTTTCCAGATACGGTTCTTTTTTCAACAGCTTCTCATAATGCTACGATCATGACTGCAATCTCGTTTCTTCATACAGTCGGGAGAACACTATTCCTTTATACTCCATCGCAAAAGGACCTAATGTACGGATTGTCAGGATCTCTGGCTGCCGTTCTAGCACCTTAATGGACTGCTCGTCGTTGAATACGGTAAAAGCTCAGTGCTAACAGCGGGAACGTTCAACGTAACCTCATCCGGCGATTTCATCAGCACATTTCCGTTAACGCACACGAAATTGTACTTTAAGCACGAAAAGCTCCCCTCACAGAAACAAGTTTATGTAACCTGTCTACTGTATGGGGAGCATATCACTTGTGAAAAGTCCTAATTAATTTTTAAAAGCGCCCGAATTTAGTTATTCGAGCCTGCCAACCTCTGGAGCAGGATCGTCAATTCTTTCTGGGTAATTCCTTGGTCTGGACGAAACGATCCGTCAGCATATCCTTTCAAAATCCCTTGTTTCCTTACCGCTTCAATGATGTTTACCGCCCAATGTCCTTTAGTATCCGAAAATGAAGCAACCTCACCATTGTTTACGGAAATTTGTTTCCACTTGGCGATAATCGTTGCCATTTCGGCCCTCGTAACCTTGCGATCGGGATGGAATTGACCATGTCCATCTCCCACCATCAGTCCTGTGCTGCTCACTTGCTTGATGGCATTGACTGCCCAATGTGTCTCTTGGACATCTGCAAGGGGAATGAAGGCTATTGGTTTTTCTTTCTTTATAATTTTGGCGAGCTCATAGGCAACCTCTGCTCTACTCAGCATTCGATTCGGATCGGTGAGCACCGCTGCGTTGATAGAAAGAATTGTAAAGATACTGAATTTATCAATCTCGATCTCAAAGCCTGTCAGGTGGCCTTTTTCATCGTATTTGGCCTGCCCGCGTTTGAGCTCTTTTTCCCCATCCGTATGCTCAACGAAAACAGCTAAAGAGGCGAGGAACGCATCGACCTTCTCCGGTTGCTTCGGCAAGGTGTTTTCGTCTAGCGGAAATACGACCTTTGTAGGGATACTGTGATAGTTTGTCTCAATCGTCATTGGCTTCCCGATGATTTGAACCTCTTGGCCGTTTGCTGCTTGCAGGACTTCTGCCGCTTGACCGACTCGCTCGACAGCATCCGTGACTTCACTGGAATTCTTAATGGGGACAACCTCAAAGTAGAGTTCATTCTGCGGTAAGTTTGCCACCATTTCTTTTGGAATCGTAATTGTCGCCTTTTCTGTCTTGATTTCGAGAGAAACGCCTTGTTTTTTCATCCAATCAAGCGCGACTTTGGAGAATTTCACCGCGACTTTGTCTGCAGGATCATTTGGCAGGTCATCCACCACAATACGAACAACGTCTTTTCCGTGTTGGGATGCTTTGGTGAGAATCTCTTTTACATGATTAGCCTCGATGACAACCGTATCGACTTTTGCGCCGCTTTCATTGATTTGTCTCGTGATCTCGACTTGTTCCTGCAAGGAGTTGTCATTTCCTGCCTCCACTACCGCTTGGCGTGTTGTTTCATGTTGCTCATCTGCTCCCAGCTTGGACGATTGCGTGTCACCTGCATGATTATGGCTAGATCCACCGTCATCACCATCATTGTCATGCCCATTATCTTCGCGTTGAGCCTTCTCGACGGTGACACTCACTTGTACTGTTTTGTTGTGGCTATTCGTCACGCCAGCAGGCAAGTCCATCAACGTACCATCGACGGTAAATTTCTGTCTCTTACTCACATCGGGATCATAATCGGCACGATCCACGTCCCAGTTGACCGTCACCAAGACCGTGCTCTCATCATCCAAAACCACTCGCACCTTTTTCTGCAAACCAAGTGAATGCGCCGTTTTGGCTGTCCCGTTTTCCAAGCCTGTAATTGAATCGGGATTGATCACATCTACGATGTCGTGTTTCTTTTGTCCATCATCTGCATTGACGCTGACTCGAATTTTTGCTGTTTTTTCTCCTGTATTAGTAGCTCCGTCAGGCAATGTGAGGATACCGATGATGAAGAAGCTTTGCGCCTCCTTGCTCGTCGGATCGTAGCTTGCCCCTTCTACATCCCACTTTACCCGTACTTGCATGGTACTATCGTCATCAAGCGTCACTTGTACTGTCTTTGGCAGTTCAAGTGCTGTGGCTGTTTTTGGCGTACCGTTGGGAAGTTCGGTGATGGCGGAAGGATTAGTTATTGCAACAATATTTCTCGTTCCTTCCACAGCAGCGTTCACTCTGACTCGAATGCTTGCCGTTAGATGTTTCGGATTGTCGATATCCACTGGCAATTTATCAAAAATTCCTATGATGCTAAAAGTCTGTGCTTTCTTATCATCAGGATCATAGCTCGATTCTTCTAGGTCCCAGTTTACGTGCATTTCCCTGGTGCTGTTGTCATCGAGTTTTACTTCCACCATCTCAGGTAAACCGAGCGCTTTTGCGGTTTTCGGCGTGCCATTTTCCACGTCTTGAATGGTAGCTGGCTGGGTAATTGCCACAATTTCTTTTTTCTCTTTTCCATTTACTCTGACTTGGATGCTTGCACGAAGGTTTTGCGTATTGCTCACTCCATTTGGCAAATCCACGAGTGTTCCGTAAACGGTAAAGATTTGAGTCTTCATATTGGTTGGATCATACTCAACACGCGATAGATCCCAATCAACAATTGCCTGTATGCTGCTGCCATCACTGAGTGTTATCGCAACCTTTTCAGGCAGGCCGAGCGCAGCGGCTGTTTTCGGTGTTCCGGAAGGGATGTCGGTAAGTGATCCCAAATGTTCAACAACAGTAATATAAATTTGAGTCGGGATGGCAGTTGTGGTTTGCCTTGCTCCGCTGTACAACACTTTGTTACCCGCTTCATCTTTTACCAACACATTGAAGTAGTAAGTCGTACCGGCATTCAATCCACTTGCCGTCGCCCTGGTTATATTTGTGGCCCAGTCTTGCACCACCGTGCCATTTGCTTCGGCATTCGCTACGGTATCCAGATTGTTGCTGGGCGAATACACCACTTTGTATTTCAGGTTCCCCGTACTTGTCACCGTATCTGTGGCAGCTGTCCAACCGAGATCCACACTGTTTTGTGTAGCATTGCTCGCTGTGATGGTGCCGCTGTTTCCTACTGTCGGTGCCGTGGTGTCTGGGGCAGCCGCTGTTGCTTGACTTGTTCCATTGTACAGCGCTTTGTTACCTCCTTCGTCTTTCACCAGCACATTGAAGTAGTAAGTCGTACCAGCACTAAGTCCGTTTACCGTCGCGCTGGTTATATTCGCGGTCCAGTCTTGCCCCACCGCTCCGTTTGCTTCCGTATGGGTTACGGTATCCAGATTGTTACTCGTCGAATACACCACTTTATATTGCAGGTTCCCTGGACTTGTCACCGTATCTGTTGCAGCCGTCCAACCGAGATCCACACTGTTTTGTGTAGCATTGCTCGCTGTGATGATACCGCTGTTTCCTACCGTCGGTGGCGTGGTGTCTGGGGCAGCCGTTGTTGCTTGGCTTGCTCCGCTGTACAGTGCTTTGTTGCCTGCTTCATCTTTCACTAACACGTTGAAGTAGTAGATCGTACCAGCAGTAAGTCCGTTTACCGTCGCGCTGGTTATATTCGCAGTCCAGTCTTGCACCACCGTGCCATTTGCTTCGGCATTCGCTACGGTATCCAGATTGTTGCTGGGCGAATACACCACTTTGTATTTCAGGTTCCCCGTACTTGTCACCGTATCTGTGGCAGCTGTCCAACCGAGATCCACACTGTTTTGTGTAGCATTGCTCGCTGTGATGGTGCCGCTGTTTCCTACTGTCGGTGCCGTGGTGTCTGGGGCAGCCGGCGTCGTATCACTGATTGTCACCGTCATTGTCGGATCGGTCCCCGCATTCATATCAACCGTGAACTCCTGAGCTCCCATACCCAGCGTTGCCAAGTACGCCTTCTTGAGTGTCAGCACATGACTCGTGCTATCATAGCTGTAATTCCCCGCACCGATGCTCGTCCCACTCAATGTCACGTCACTAAGTGTATTCCCGTTCGGTGTGATCGTAGTCGTTACATCTGCATGACCCACTGCTTGATCGTATTTGTCGAACGTTGCACTCGTTGGATTCAATGCGCTGTTCTGCGGCGTCGTATCACTGATCGTTACCGTCATTGTCGGATCGGCCCCCGCATTCATGTCAACCGTGAACACCTTTGCTCCTGTACCCAGCGTTGCCAAGTACGCCTTCTTGAGTGTCAGCACATGACTCGTGCTATCATAGCTGTAATTCCCCGCACCGATGCTCGTCCCACTCAATGTCACGTCACTAAGTGTATTCCCGTTCGGTGTGATCGTAGTCGTTACATCTGCATGACCCACTGCTTGATCGTATTTGTCGAACGTTGCACTCGTTGGATTCAATGCGCTGTTCTGCGGCGTCGTATCACTGATCGTTACCGTCATTGTCGGATCGGTCCCCGCATTCATGTCAACCGTGAACACCTTTGCTCCTGTACCCAGCGTTGCCAAGTACGCCTTCTTGAGTGTCAGCACATGACTCGTGCTATCATAGCTGTAATTCCCCGCACCGATGCTCGTCCCACTCAACGTCACGTCACTCAGTGTATTCCCGTTCGGCGTGATCGTAGTCGTTACATCTGCATGACCCACTGCTTGATCGTATTTGTCGAACGTTGCACTCGTCGGGTTCAACGTACTTTGCACAGCACTCGTTGTAAACGTCTGGTCGGTTCCGTAGCTCGTTCCCTGTCCGTTCGTCGCATACGCTCGGTAATGATAGCTCGTATTTGCGCTTAATCCGGTCAGATTGACGCTAAATGTTCCCGTTGTTCCCAATGTAGTCACTTTCGTATTACTTGTCGTTGGGTTAGCGCTCGTCGCGTACACGATACCTCGTTCGGTTATCGGGTCATTTCCATCCCCTGTAACCTCTCCCCCGACTGTAGCTCCACTGCTTGTTAGATTGGTGACTGTGTTGTCCGTTGTAACCGTTGGGGCACTTTGCACTGGAGCCACTTGGGTTTCCAAAATGAGCTGTGGTTTGCCTGTTGCTGCAGTATCCGCACTAATCGCGATCTCCACAACATTTCCAGGAATGCTAACCGTGTCATTGCCCAGAAGAGCGAACGAAGCAATGCCGTCCTTTTGTCCTTGCACAAACGATGTGACGTCAATATTGATCTCGCCCGGATCGAGGGAGCTGCCCGTTACCGTTTGCAATTTCTGATCCGATTCTTTCAACGGGAACACCACTCCCCAGGTGTCTACCGTGGAGCCGTATACGTCGATGAACGGCACGATTCCGGATTCACTCACCACAGATTCGACATTGAGGCGTAATGTTGCTTTCGTAATCGTTTTCCCTGACAGATTTGGCAATTTAAATTGAATCGCCGTTTTGTAATATTGTTGATCAGCCCCAGATGGTTTGCCTACAAGGTTGATATCCTCGTCGTAGATGTTGATGGCATCCCATGTCATGTCTTTTGTAGCCGCCACGGGGATTACTTCAGGCTCTGCCGTGGCCGTAATCGTATAGCTCTTACTCATCACTACACTGTCTATCATTCCTGTCTTCACCGCAATTGCTTTAATCGTCATGTTGCTGCTTACGGTGATCGGACTGCTATACACACTGCTACTGCTTGTCGGTGTACTTCCATCTATTGTGTAATAAATCGTTGCTCCTGACGTGCTTGTGCTCAGTACTACCCTAGTCCCCGATGAGACTGTCCCTCCTGCTGGATTGGCTGTCGGCGTTTCCGCATTGGCCAACGCGTTCACTTGTATCTTCGCAAAGTTGGTTGTTGCCGTCGCAGTTTGTTGGCCAGTTGCGCTGCTGTCCGTATTCGTCACGACGCAATAGTAGTACACGGTTCCAGCTGTTGCGGTCGGAGCCGTATACGTTGCGCTGTTTGCACCACTGATTGCCGTCGCTCCGACCGTGCTGTTCGTGGAGTTGCTGTACCACTGATAGCTCAGCGAAGCCCCGCCGCTCGCCGCGACGGTCAGTGTTGCGCCTGCTCCCACGTTTATCGTTTGATCCTGCGGCTGGGTATCAATGCTTGGCGTTGCCGCATTGGTCAACGCGTTCACTTGTACCTTGGCAAAATTGGTTGTTGCCGTCGCGATTTGTTGGCCAGTTGCGCTGCTGTCCGTATTCGTCACGACGCAATAATAGTACACGGTTCCAGCTGTTGCGGTCGGAGCCGTATACGTTGCGCTGTTTGCACCGCTGATCGCGGTCGCTCCGACCGTGCTGTTCGTTGAGTTGCTGTACCACTGATAGCTCAGCGAAGCCCCGCCGCTCGCCGCTACGCTCAGAGAGGCGGTTGACCCCACGTTCACCGTTTGATCCTGCGGCTGCGTATCGATGCTCGGCGTTGCTGCATTGGTCGGTGTGGACGCGATTACCGGATCACTAACCGTAAGATCGTCAAAATCCAATTTAATCGTTGTATTTGCGTAAATTCGAAACTCATCAATATTTTGCCATTCAGGACCTGAAAAAGTTAGTGGATAATTAACATTTTGAGGCGGTGAAAATGCTTTTGTTGCACCTGAAACAGGATTACCATTCAGATAACCGACAATTGTATATGTGTTCGTGGGACTATTTCGTTCTATAACGTTAAAAGAATCAAGTTTAAATGGACCCGTATTCGAGTGAACAAGTCCATAATCTGTACTCCCCCTGTTCGCATATCCCAAAAAAAGTAGTTCAGGTGTGGTACTAGGCGCAAGATTTCTAACTTGAACTCTGTTATAACCAACTGAATTAAACGGAGCGTATGTATTATCCATACTAAATGTCCAGTCTCCGATAATTTTTGGACCTGAAGTAGAAGCTTGGGGTATGGACAAACTATCAAAATTTTCATTCCGTGGTGTCGTCGCCGCATAAGCCTTTATCGGTAAAAATATCGATTGTGCTGTCGATGCAAGAAAAATCGCCATGCAAAGTAAAGCGAGCCAGATTTTCCTTTTTAAAGATGATTCTCGACTTTTCATAATAACCTCTCTTCCAACCGTTATATTCATACAAAATATGATTTTTGAAATCATGAGATTTGTTACATAAAACATCCCCTTTTTATCGAAAGAACAAATATGATTGCCCGGAATATCTGAGTCAATGAGATCCTCCTTATGCATTGGACAGGCAGATTTGGATGATTCCCCAGAATTCTAACAGGTGCTAATCACAAAAAACTCACAAAACGATGATTTTTGACAAAATAAATCTCGTTTATTATACAAAATGGCAATAAACAGAGAATAAACAAAAAAAGCCCTGGAATCCCTGTCGATTCCCGAAGGCTCATCATTTCACTTGCTATGAATGCGTTAATCTTTGAATAAACTCTCTCATTTGAGGATCGGGCGTCGTTCCAAGCTCCCGCAGGAGCAACTCTTCCAACATGCGATATTGCCGAAGTGCATCATTTTTCCTGCCCAGCTCTGCATACAAACGAATCACCTCATGGTTGATATCCTCTCTTACCGCATCCATTTTCAGAATTTCACAAAAGTAGTACAACCCTTTTTGAAGCAGATTTTGTTGTACGTGGAATCTTGCGGCAGTCTCCAACAGTTCGATGTAATCCTGTTCAATTTGGCGCGACTGATCGCTTGCCCATTCGTACGCCTTTCCTTTCAGTAATTCCCCTGTGTAGAGTGCTTCCGCTCGTTCGAACAGTTGAGAGCTTTTTTCAGTAGTTTGTCTGATTTGCTTCACCAATTGTTCAAATTCATACAAATCGCAATACACGGAGTTTTCTTCAATCCGGATATCGTGCTTCCCAACGATCAGGCAATTCCTCAGTTGACTCGCGCTGAGCGCTTTTCGGATATAATAGAGTGTTGAATTCAAATTTTTCCATGCGTTCTCCGGTTTCAAGTCACCCCACAAGGTATCAATAATCTCTTCTCGACTGACTGTCCCTTTGCAAACAAGAAAGGCAAAAAGTTCTTCGGTTTTCGGACTTCTTAACTTTACTGCCTCAGTATCCGAATCTCGCAGGTAAATCTTTAATCCATTAAACAAGCGAACCTCAATCGACGGTTTGGCGACTGTCTTCTGATGTTTTTTTCTGAGCTTGTCCAATGTTTTTGCTATTCTATGAACAGTTACAGGCTTCAATAGATAATCCAGCGCATTTAATTCAAAGGCTTGAACCGCATACTCATCATAGCCGGTAACAAAAACCACATCGATAGAATCATCGGAGTCAAGCAACAGGCTGGAAAACCGGATTCCGTTAATTTCCGGCATGGAAATATCCAGAAATGCGACATCGATCGGGTTTGCCTTGACATATTCATATGCCTCCAAAGGATTTAGAAACGTCTGGCATATTTCAATCTCACCGCTTTCGGTCAGGATCTTCCCCAAACGCTTCACCGACAATTCTTCATCATCCACAATAATGGCTCGCAGCATGGATCAACCTCCAATCTCGTTGTTCGGTTGTGCAGGGATGTCGAAGGAAACCTTCGTGCCGATTCCCACAGCACTTTCGATTCGAATGCTCTTTCCGTAAAGGAGTCGGATGCGTTGGCTAATATTCCATAGCCCTACTCCCTTTTTTTCCACATTCGACTTCAGTATTTCCTCCAATTTTTCCTCATTGATCCCGCATCCATTGTCCTCTACTTTACAGCTGACTGTCTCGTTCACTTCTTGTTTGATGGATACCTTTACTTTTCCGCCCTGCAAATTGGACATCAGCCCATGTCTTATGGCATTTTCCACCAACGGCTGCAAGATCAACGGGGGGATTCGTGTATCAAGATGTGCATCCACATCGTATTCCACTTGCAATCTGGCTCCAAAACGCGCCTTTTCGATGGTGATATATGCCGCTACCAATTCAAGTTCATGTTCGAGGGTTGTGAATGAATCCAGTTGCTTGAAATCAAAGCTCCTTCTCAAATACTGCGAGAGCTGCAACGTCAGTTCCTCCGCCTTTTGAGGTTCGTCCATACAAAGTGCGGCTATTGAATTCAAGGCATTATACAGGAAATGAGGCTTGATTTGAGAACGTAAAAAGGCAATCTCTGCATCCTTGGCTGTTTTCACCGAGGCTTTCAATCGGGTCAGGCTTCTAACACGCGCCATGATTTCTTCTGCTTCAAATGGTTTCCCGACAAAATCGTTCGCTCCATATTCCATCGACAGGATCATATCCTCAATCCTGTTTTTGGCCGTCATCATCAGTACAGGCAGTTCAAAGGGAGAGTATCTCTCTCGAATGGCTTGAAGCACCTCGTAGCCGGACATGTCAGGCATCATGAGGTCCAGTATAACCAGAAAGAAATCCTGCTTTTTGAAGAGTTCATCCAGCGCAATTTGCCCGCGATTTGCCACCACGATGGAGTACCCTTCCAGTTTGAGCAAGTTGATCATGGATTGAAGGTTGGCGAAATCATCATCAACCACCAGAATGGTCGCCTCATTTTTCCCTTTGACAAAATGGGGATATTCTGGGTAAGCAAAGCGCAGGTCCTTTTGCGCCTCTTCCTTCTTCTCCTTCCGTCCTTGGAGTTTTCCGGAGGCTGTGGTCGATAACGGTATGGTGAAAATAAATACCGATCCTTGTCCGGGTCTTGAATCGACACGAATCTGCCCGCCGTGAAGCTCTACAAGCTTCTTGGTTATGCTTAATCCGAGACCTGTACCGTCAGCATTCCTTGCTTCAAACGAGTCTGCTTGTTCAAAGGCTTCAAATATACGCTTTTGCATATGAAGCTCGATTCCGATTCCCGAATCTCCTACGCGCACCTCAACCCTATCACGGATAACCTCAGCACTGATATTTACCGCGCCCTGGTCGGTGAATTTGATCGCATTGCTAATCAGATTGTGCAAAATTTGGATCAGACGGTTGCCATCCACATATACTTCAGGAATATCCTCAGAGACATCGTTGACAAGTGTAATTTGCTTGCCTCCAAGTAGAAACGAATGAATCCTGATCACTGAATCGACGGTAGCCTTCAAATCGACGTTGCTTTTATAGAGCGAAATATCACCATGCTTCATTTTCGAGTAATCAAGCAATTCGTTTACCAGTTGGGTTAATCTTCTCCCGCTTCCCAAAACAATGGCAAGGTTTTGCGCTTGCTTTTCACTGATCGGCCCCTCTGCTCCCTTGAGCAGAGTATCGGTAATGTTCACGATGGCATTCAAGGGTGTTTTCAGCTCATGAGAGGTATTGGACAGAAAATCGTCCTTGATCTTGTCTAATTGAAGCAACTGATTTTTCATTTCGTTGATTGTGTGATAAGCCTCAAAGAAGCGGAGCGAAATCAGAAAGATCAGGACCATATTAAAAGCAACAATATAAAATTGCCCCAGCCGGATATTTTCTTTAAAAGAATAGGCAAACAGGATGACATCAATGGAGTACAAATTAATACAGAGAATTGCCATAAACAACAATAGTAACCGGAGACGATCACTTTTAACACTCTTGATATAAAGGAAAGCAATTCTAAGCATCAGCCATATGATCATGACCTCATACAAAGCAATTATGTACGGGTGAATGACTACATAGTCATGAATGGGCAAAAAAGCAACCAGAACCAGATAAGTGCCCAGCACAACGGTTACAGCCTGTGTAACTTTTAAGGAAATAATGCTTTTTTGCAATTGATAGAAATAAATCGCCAATATGATAATGGCTGCTAGCGAAGTCATGTCCTTCACTTTATATAATAGTGTGTATGAAACATCGGGCAAATACAACATAAGCGGCCGCTCGCCAATCAAGCCATTATAAATCCCATAAAGCATGCAAATTACCGAGAAAAGTAGCAAAGAGTTATCTTTTTTGCCATATAATGCTGCCGTTGCAAAACAGATGAGGTAAATAAGCGCAAGTGTACCAAGAATCGCAATCGTACTGAAATCATAGGCCACGCTTCTCTGCTGATCCTCCAACATCGCAGCCTGCTCGCCAAAATAGAGGGAAATAGGGATTCCTGCATTCACATAATCATAATTGGCAACATGAACAATGATTTCGACGTCTCCCTTTTCAGCCGAAAAAAAACCGATCTGCGGAACATTCCCTATCCGGTAACTCTCTGCTTCCTCGGACGGTTTGCCATCGACAAAGAGTTTATGTCCATTTACATAAATCGCGCTTGCAAAACGGATATTGGTCTTCTTCAAGCCGAATACACCGCTAAAGGGTACGTTTTTCAGCACCATTCGATATGTGGCAGAGCCATAAGCGGGCAAAGTCTGTCCATTGATAATTTTTCCATTCCATTGCGAGGGTACCTTCATATAAGAGGGGAAAGAATGCTTGTCTGCATCAGCGTTCTTGAAATATTCAGGGGGCAACAATTGATTCCAGTAAAACTCCCATTCACCATCCAGTTTGATTCTTTTTTTCTGTTCATAATTCCACGCAGAGAGGTCCATCCCCCCTTTACGTACCAGTAGATCATTCATTCGTTTATCGTGATCCATGATAATGGATAGTGGAATTAACAAAAAAGAAATCAGGCCAATAAGAATAATGACAAAAGTCCGTTTGAGCACAGTATCGGCCCCTTTACACAGAATAGAGGCATATCCAAAACGTATTCGACAAATTACTCAATCTCCCTCCAAAATCCTCCTTTATACGACAAGGAAATTCCTGAATAAGCCAACCAGAGACCGAAAATCGTAGCATTCCACAAATGTGTAAGGGATACAACAATAAAATGACATCTACGTCGTTTTGAATTGTTACGATTCATGTTGGTACATTTTATGCCAAAATCAAACGTAATCATTTTTCTTTCCGAACCTTTTCGCAGCTCAAATGCGAGCGTGCTCGATTTCAACTTCACGATTACGCGGTTCGCTATTGGTTACCATTGAGTCCAACAGATTCCGCGCAACCATAGCTACCTCGTCGATGGCATGATTAAATGCCCCCTTGGTAGCCGACCACCTGCTATTCGTTTTTTTGTGAACTGATAGGTCATGCCTTTCAGCCCATTTTTGCCAATGCAGATCACCCTAGCGTTAACGAGATATGCCCGGTACTTTGGTTCCTGTGCAAATAAATAATAGTAAGATATGTTTTCTAGCTAAAAGCACAAAAAAAAACTCAGCTCTCCCAGCTGAGCTAATCCCCCCAATCAAAGAAAAAACCTTAGCCCAGGTAAATCCCGGGCTAAGGGATGGCATCTATTTACTTCTTAAATGAACGATCACGATATACTTCATTTCCTTCAAACAGCGTCAACAATACTTTCGTATCACTGATCTGATTGGCCGGAATCTCAAACAAATTTTTGTCTAGAACAATGATGTCTGCCTTTTTACCAGGCTCGATCGATCCGACTTCCTGCTCCATGAAGTTGGCATACGCTCCGTTGTAAGTGTATCCCTTAATCATATCAACAACGCTGACGCGCTCTTGCGGCCACAAGGTGCGAGTGACATCCGTTTCCCCAATCTCCATGCGAGTAACGCCAATCTGGATCGCCTGCATCGGGTTCCAATTCACTGTTACCGGATAATCGCTTGAAACCGTGAAAACTGCGCCAGCATCGAGGAAGCTTTTCAACGGATATTGATGATTAGCACGTTCTTCGCCCAAGAACTCTACACTTTGATCGAAGTAGCCTTTTTCCTTCATGTCCCAGAATACTTGAGCATCTGCGACGACTCCGAGTTTGCCAAAACGTTTGACATCCTCAGGTGAAACCAATTGAAGATGCGTGATGGCGTGGCGTGTATCGTCTGTAGCATTTTGTTTCTGCGCAAGCTCGAATGCATCCAGAACTGTCGTGGTCGCTTCGTCTCCGATCGAATGGACATGGACCTGGAATCCTTCTTTGTCTAGTGCAGCAATTGCTTTGTTCAAGACCGCTGGCTCCACTTCAGGAATTCCATTGAAATGATCCTTATGATGATAGGATTCTTTCAACCAGGCTGTTCCACCTTCTACGACACCGTCCATAAACAGTTTGACAGAATTGGTTTGGAACAGAGAGCCTGTATTTTTCGATCTTTCCTGAACAAAAATCGGAAGTTGTTTATCAATATTCGCAGCATCTCCTCTAAACGATGCGCGGTATCGCATATGTAAATCATTCGCAGCCTCAAGCTCCTTGAATGCCTTATACACATTGCTGTTAGGGGAAATGATAGGAATGTGTACTTCTGTAATTCCCATCGAACTTGCCTTTTTCTCAAAGCCATGGATCGCTTCCTTGTATTGCTCTACGGTGTAGTCGCTTGGAAGAATTTTTGTCACCAAATTTTTGGCTCCTTCACGCAAGGTGCCGTTCGGTTCTCCCGTATTTGCATCCCGTTCAATCAGACCATCTTTCGGGTCAACGGTATTTTTCGTAATCCCCGCCAACTCAAGCGCTTTCGAGTTCACCCAAATCGAATGACCGTCCTCGGAGGTCAGAACCACTGGAATGTTTGGAGCGATTTTGTCCAGAAGATCTTTTGTTGGACCTGTTGCTGCAAATAACGGGTTTTGCCAGCCCATTCCCTGTACGAACTTGGTGTCTGGGTGCAATGTCAAAAAATCTTTCAATTCCTTCAGATACTCTTCAGGAGATTCCTTACCAAACAAGGATAATGCAAAGATTTCTTGAACGAAGTGGTCGGCATGGTTGTGGTTGTCCATCATTCCAGGCATAACCATTTTGCCATCCAGATCAATTACTTTGGTTTGGTTCCCTTTAAATTTCTTAACCCCATTGTTTGAACCAACATAAACGATTTCTCCGTTTTTGATAGCAATCGCTTCTGCCCATGGCTTGCCGTTGTTTACCGTGTAAACCTTGGCGTCCTCGATTACCAAGTCAGCGCCTTTGATACTTGAAGCAGTTGTTGGGCTGCTGGTAGCACTTACACCACTCACAAACAATGAGCTAAGCAAAAGGCTTGCAATCGATGTTGAAAGGGCCTTCACTACTTTCATTCTTTCACCTTCCTATATTATTTTCTAATAATTAACACTATTTACTATTTTATGATTTCGAATTCAAATTAGTCAATCTTTATATGTATACCAGCGAGCGAGGGTTAAAATAGCAAATCCCTTGCAAAGATAGTGAAGGAGCGGCTTGGGAATAGTACAACAAGAAAACCCCTGATTTCTCAAGGGTTTTACGTTCATTATTATGGTGGACCCTATCGGGATCGAACCGACGACCTCTACACTGCCAGTGTAGCGCTCTCCCAGCTGAGCTAAGGGCCCATTATGTACGCAAACTTTTCATTGATTTAACTTACATTGAAAATATAACATACCCCACCTTTAAAAAGCAATACCAAAATTACATGATGACCCCCTCTCCCCCCTTTTCTTTACATTCACTCTTCTCTTACCCTCTACTATTTGGTAATATCTAATGAAAAATCCTAATCATCACCAAATTCACGCATCATCTCTCAAACCTATTACACCACGACCACTCTCGATCATCACATTCAACCCAAACTCCCTACCTACGATTCACCCAAAAAACAATCCATTTCAAAAAAAGAAAGCGAGTGAAACCTGTGCCATTCCGCAAACACCGATCCCAGCATTTCATTTTCTTATGCCTGCTGCTCCTCTTCACCACATTCTACACACAACCAGCCTCAGCAAAATCATCCGATGCAGATTGGGTACTATTGGATTCGGAATAAGCAGAACAATTCCCTCATTATGTACAAAGACAATCCCGACTCCACTAGTCAGAAGCCAGTGAAAATCACCTCTCCCACTTACAAAGTTGGCTCACTCGCAGAGACAAAAAACTACGTATATTACATCCAAGAGTACAATGATCGCATGATGGGTAGTTTGCCAAAAGGATATATCTACCGGATCGACAAAAAAACCAGGAAGGCTTAACGCATGTCTAGCAGATATGTATATGCGATCGCGGCTGCAGATGAGAAACTCTATTTCTCCGATCAAGGAACGCTTTACTATATGAACACAGATGGAAGCAGCAAGGAGAAACTAATAGACGCGTACGTTGCCGATATAAAAATTTCCAATGGCTGGCTTTATTACAGTGATTACAATAATAGCAGCATTAACAGAGTCAGTCTGGATGGCACAGATAACCAGCGGCTAACCTCTGTAGATGAAAAGGTATACGCGAATCGAGGGACGTTTACTGTTTTTGGCGACTGGATTGAATATCGTTCAGATTCGGATGACCCAAAGAACTTTGGACATTTCATCATAAACGCCAACGCCCCCGAACACACCCGTATCAAGCTAGAAAACTCCACTCAGATCTTAGACGTCACCGACGACGGCATCTACATCCAAAGAAACAACATCCTCTACAAAAAAGACATCAAAACCGGCGACGAAACGCCTCTCTCGGAGCTCGGCATTGACATCGACCTCACCAAAATCGATGGTTATGTCCGCTCCTACCATTTCGCCGACGGCTATCTCCTGTACATCTCCAAAGACAACAACCTCAAAAAACTCACCTTCGCGAAACCGACGAAGCCGTGAATAATGTCCCAGACGAGAGCAGGTCTAGAAGACTTGCTCTCTTTCTTATCCCCATCTCAAACAATCACATACCGATTCGTCGGCCGACCCACTCCACCATACTCCACATCGCGCTTCACCCGTCCGCTCTTCTCCAAAAACTCCAAATAGCGCCGAGCTGTCACCCGTGCGATCCCGATGCGTTCGGCGACTTCCTCCGCGGACAACGCGGCTTTCTCCGTCGATAATTGCTGGACGATCTGCTCCATGGTTTTATCCAGCAGTCCTTTCGGCAATTCCTTGCTGTCGAGCGCAACCTCCCGCTGTGGCACTCCTGCTTTACGAAACAGCAGCTGGTCCAAATCCGCTTGCGACACGCTCCCGTCCTGCTCCATCTGCTTCCGATAGCTCCGGTACGCTTCCAGCGCCTGCTTGAGCCGCTCGAATTTGAATGGCTTGATGAGGTAATCCATCGCTCCGTTTCGCACCATGCTCTGGATGGTTTCTTTGTCTTTTGCCGCCGTGATGACGATGACATCCGTCTCTTCGCCTTCTGCGCGCAGCTGCTGCAAAGTTTGGACGCCATCTTGGATTGGCATGAACACGTCCATGATAACGAGGTCGGGTCTCAGCTCGCGCACCATGCGGATGCCTTCCGCGCCATTTCCAGCGATGCCGACTACCTCGAACGTTTGCACCTGTTCGACGAACTGGCGATTTACTTCCTGTACCATGGGGTCATCTTCAATAATAAGCACGCGTATGGGGTGCAGGTTGTTCACTGCGCGTCCTCCTTTTTCATCGGGAAGGTCAGCAAAAAGCTGCTGCCTGCCCCGGGCTGTGATTCGATCGTGAGTGTTCCGCCGCCTTTTTCGACAAGCTGGCTGATCATGAACAGTCCGATCCCTTGATGCTCTTGCTGTTTGGTGGAATATCCGCGCTCCAGCACGCGATGACGCGTCTCTTCATCCATGCCGATCCCGTTGTCCTCGACAAGGATCGAGCAGATTTCGTCATCCTGCTCGATGCTCACATACACTTCCTTGTCGCCTTTATCCGTCTTCTCGAGGGCGTCGAAGGCGTTTTCGATCAGGTTGCCGATGATGAGCACGATGTCATGGTTGTCCAAAAAATACGGCAAACGCTCCAACCGGCTTCTGCGATCGATGGTGACATGGATGCCCAGCTCCTTGCCGCGACTCACTTTGCCAAGCAGTAGTCCGGATACGTTCGGGTCGGCGATTTGGCTGGTCAAAAATCCGGTGATTTCCGCCTGCTGCTCGCTGATTTCAAACAAATACGTGAGCGCCCGGTCCAGCTGGCCGAGCTGCAGAAGCCCGGCGATGGTATGCAGCTTGTTCATGTGTTCGTGGTTTTGCACGCGCAGAGCGTCGACGAACGCCTTGACGCCCGTCAGCTCTTCGGCGATCTGGGCGACTTCCGTCCGGTCTTGGAAAATCGCGAGGGCGCCTACGGTTTTGCCCTCGACTTTGATGAGGAAGCGGTTCGACCAGAGCAAGGCATTGCCAACGCGCAGCTCGTAATTCAAGAACGGGCGCGCTTTTTCGAGCACTTCCGGCAGCCTCGTCTCGGGGATGACCTCACGGATTGGGCGGCCCAGCACTTCTTCTTCCAGCGGGATGGCGAATATTTCCTTCGCTTTGTCGTTAAAAATCGTGATCCGCTCCTGGATATCGATGGCGATGACGCCCTCGTGCATAGCGTGAAAGGTTGCGGTCCGCTCGACCAAAATGCGGGCGATCTCGTCTGGCTCAAGGTTGAGCATCTGCTTTTTGATATGGCGCGCCAGCTGGTACGAACCGACGATGCCTGCCACTAACGAAAGCAAAAACGTGACGAGCATGCTTTCCTTTTGTGCGACGATCATCTGGGGAATACTGGGCAAAAGACGTCCTACCATGACGACGCCGACCTGCTGATGCTCGCTGTTCATTACGGGGACATAAGCGCGTAGCGCGGTTCCGAGCTCTCCTCGCACTTTTTGCTGGTAGTTGTGTTCCGCAAAGGCAGGCTCAGCGTCCTTGCCTGTATACGGTTGTCCGATCCGGCTCTCCAACGGGTCCGAGTAACGGATGCGATTCATATCCATGACGACGATATAGGTGACGTCGTTGATGACGCGGATTTTTCGCGCGACGGGGGCGATGTCCGCCCACCCGTTCGGCTGTGTCAGCTTCTCGCTGATCAGGGGGATTTCGGCGACAGTTCGCGCGGTTGTGGCGAGCCGTTGGCCGATCTGGGCTTCCTGCAAGCGAATCATGCTGCCGAGCTGGATGATGCCGCCGATCACCAGAGAAAAAAGCACGATTCCGATGGAGAGCAGCATGATTTTCCATTTGATCTTCATGACGTGTGCCACAAGCTGCTCTTCCCCTCCGCTGAAATGTCCTGCTAGTATATATTGTATTGTAGAAACAGATGGACGAACAAATCAACTATTTCGGAGTGTGGAACCCCATGCGTTCTCGATTGGGCATTATGATATTCATCGTCATCGGCCTATTCACGGCGCTCGTCATCGGTTTTCAAAACGACCTTCTGTTTACCCAGCTCGGATACGATGCGGAACAGGAGGGACTAAAAGACCGGATCGTGATCCGCTTTAGCCATGTCGTCGCGGAAAATACGCCGAAAGGGCTAGCGGCTGAGCATTTTTCCAAGCTCGTGTCGCAAAAAACGCACGGTCGGGTCGAGGTACAGGTGTTTCCGAACGGCATCCTGTATTCCGATACAACAGAGCTGAAAGCGCTGCAGGATGGCGACATCCAGATGATCGCTCCGGCTGTGTCTAACCTGTCGGAGGTCGACCCAGCTTGGTCCGCGCTCGATCTACCTTACTTGTTTCACGATCATGCCGAGGTGAATCAGGCACTATCTGGTAAAATCGGCTCACTCTTGTTTGACACGCTGAGCACGCACGACATGAAAGGTCTCTCGTTTTGGACGAGCGGCTTCAAGCAAATGACGGACAACCGCAATCCCCTTTTATCTGTGGCGGATTTCGCCGATCAGCGCTTCCGCATCATCCCGAGCACGGTATTGGCGGCACAAATGCGGTCGTTGGGTGCCACGCCAGTGCCGCTGGGCTTCAATGAAGTGTATCGGGAGCTGGCGGCCGGGCGAATCACCGGCGAGGAGAACACGATTTCCAACATCTATTCCAAGCGGCTGTATCAGGTGCAGCGCTATATGACGCTGAGCAACCATGGTTATTTGGGCTATGCGGTCATTATGAGCAAGCCGTTTTGGAACAGCCTGCCCGCGGATGTGCAGGCGAGTATTCAGGAGGCGATGCAGGAGACGACCGCATGGAGTAACCAGCACACCGCCGAACTGGACAAAAAAGATCTCGCGCTTATCCAAGAGAGCCAATCCATGGCAATCCATGTGCAGACACCGGCGGAACGCGCCGCTTGGGAGGCGCATTTGCGGCCGCTTTATCAGCAGTTTGCCCCTGACATCGGCGATGCCCTGATGCAGGAAATCGAGCGACTCCATCAACAGCGTCCGCGACCAAAATGACCAAAACGATCAATATGACCGAATTATTTTAAAAGATTCTGAAAGTAGTACAATGAGTCCATCGATAAAGCGCTTCCAAATGAAAGCATACTCAAAGGATGTGACTCTAGTGCGAATCAATTTCAAGAATCTGACCGTGCAAGTCGTCATTGCCATTATTCTTGGTGTCCTCGTCGGTCAATTTTTTCCCAAGTTCGGTACCGAGTTGAAAGTTCTGGCTGACATTTTCGTCAAGCTAATCAAAATGATCATCCCGCCGATCGTGTTCTTCACCGTCGTGAACGGAATCGCCGGTATGGGCGACATGAAAAAGGTCGGCCGCATCGGCGGAAAAACCGTCCTCTACTTTGAAATCGTTTCCACGGTGGCGCTGGCCATCGGGATCATGGTCGTCAACCTGTTGAAACCGGGTGCCGGAATCGATATGAGCAAAGCGGGGCACGGCGATGTTTCGCAATATACAAAGGCGGCGGCAGAAAGCAGCCACGGCATCATTGATTTCGTGATGGGTCTGATCCCTGACAACATCGTCAGTGCAATGGCAAAAGGCGATCTACTCCCAATCCTGTTGTTCGCGGTATTGTTCGGTCTCTCACTGGCAGCGATGGGACAAAATGCAAAGCCCGTACTCCAGCTGTTTGACAAATTGACGCTCGGTTTCTTCGGCGTCGTCAACATGATCATGAAAGTATCGCCGCTCGCAGCATTTGGTGCAATGTCTTACACCATCGGCAAATTCGGGGTCGGCTCGCTGTTTTCACTCGGCAAGCTGATGGGTTCGGTCTACCTGACCATGATTTTGTTCATCGTCATCGTCTTGGGTACGATTGCCAAAATGTTCAACTTCAACATCTTTTCGTTCATTAAATACATTCGCGAGGAAATTCTCCTCGTGCTCGGCACCTCTTCCTCCGAGTCGGCTCTGCCGCGGATGATGGAACGCTTGGAAAAGTACGGATGCTCCAAATCCGTTGTCGGTCTAGTGATTCCGACAGGCTACTCATTTAACCTCGACGGAACCTCGATCTATCTGTCGATGGCGGCGATTTTTATCGCTCAGGCATATGGCATCGACCTGACGCTTGGACAAGAGATTACGCTGCTTGGCATCCTAATGCTGACCTCCAAAGGCGCGGCTGGTGTGACCGGCTCCGGCTTCATCACGCTCGCGGCGACGCTGGCTGCATTCCCGATGGTTCCGGTCGAAGGCATTGCGCTCTTGCTCGGTGTAGACCGTTTCATGTCGGAAGCCCGCGCGATAACCAACCTGATCGGAAACGGCGTGGCGACTGTGGTTATCTCCAAAATGGAAAACGAATTTACCCCTGTCGCACCGGTTGCTGCGGAAGGTTCCAGCAACCCAAGCAAGTCTGCCTAAGGGATACAGCAAATAGAGAAAAGAGACGTCAGTCACGATGCTGACGTCTCTTTTTATTACCGTGCCTATTTTATCGAGTAAGTTTCATTCATGCGTTTTTGTGGTTGCAATGCCCGTTGCTTAGCAAATTTTTTAGCCGAGCGTTTCGACACGTTTTCCAATATCAACGCGATTCCGATGCCAATGATCAGCCCATTGCTTAAAAGCGATACGAAAAACGACGGCAAGGAGGCGAACGCCGTGGCCGGCACAAACATTGCCCCGATGCCGGCAAACAGGGAGATGCCGACCGTTTGATACAGCTGGCTTCGATTTTCCACAGCCTCAAACTCTTTGAGTGCCAACCCGATCGAGTTGGCGAAAATCGGGAATGCAGCCGCATAGCCGACTGCTTCCGGCATCGCCGCGACAAACGATGTAATTGACGGGAACAAACTGATTACGATGATCAATCCGGCGCCCATTACGAAAGGTACTCTGCCCGTGATTTTGGTACTGGCGATAAAGCCTGCCGAACCGGATACCGGTACCGCCCCGATCGCGGCGAAGATCCCGCCCAAAAACTGGTTCACACCTGAAAAAATACCTGCCTGCTTCAGCCGATTTTTATCCACCGGAATGTTTTCCTGCCCCAGCACCTGTGTCACGACACTGATGGTCGCCAGCATGTTGGCGAGCAAGAGAAGCGTGGCGAACATGACCATCCCGATCATCGACGGCTCGATCCGAGGTACGCCGAATACGAAAATGCCCGGCAATGTAAACACATCGGTCACCGGCGTCACCGGCGTCGCCAAGCCGAATAGCGCAAACAGCGACCAGCCGAGCACGATGCTAATCAACACCGAATATTTGCCGATGCGCGGCATTTTTTTGATCAGGTAAGAGGAGACGACGATGACGAGCGAGATCACCAGCACATCCCAGCGTACGACCTGGGAGTCTCCTTCCAATCCGAACATTCCTTTCAAAAAAGAGCCGCTGAGCTGTATCATCACAAGCAGCAAATACGTCCCGACGATCGTTGGCGTAAACAGGCGCGCGATTTTTTCCACCATTCCCAAAAGGCTCAGAACGATAAACAGCGCGCCGCTCAGCAGAAAGGCATACTCGAGGACGCGAAGCGTCTCGTTATGCGAACCGAACAAGACCGTGCCCAATCCAGCGTACAACGAAAAAATCCCCCACCAGATGCCCGCCGGCCCTTCCTGGATGGGGAGTCGATGCCCGAACAACGCTTGCAAAATGCCGGTAACACCCAAAATAAACAGCGTCCGCTGCACAAAGCCGACGGTATCTGCCGGATCGAGCCCATAGGTGGACGCAATGGCGACAGGCACCACGATACTGCCCGATAACGTAAATAAAGCCCATTGAAGGGCGGCAAACATGTTTTTCATCTGATGATACCCTTCCTTTTTTCCTCCGAATGCACGCCTGACTTGCACTAGCATAATGCAAATGTAATAATGAATCAAATTACTATCATTCATGATCAGCATGAGGAGAAGCTCATGACCATTACCCAATTCCAGGTGTTTGCCACAATCGTCGAAACCGGCAGCTTCACGAAAGCGGGCGAGGCGCTCAATATGACCCAATCTGCGGTGAGCCATGCGCTGGCTGCATTGGAGGCGGAGCTGGGCATTACGCTTTTGATCCGCGACAAGCGCCAAGGGCTTTTGCTCTCTGACATCGGCAAATCGTTTCTCATCCATATTCGCGAAATTTTGAGCCGCTACGAGCAAATCAAACAGGAGGCGGCGCAGGCATCGGGGCTGGAGATCGGGACGATCCGTATCGGCAGCTTCCCCAGCGCTTCCATGCACCTTTTACCGAAGATGCTCGGCGTCTTTCACAGCCAGCACCCCAATGTCGAGGTCGTCCTGTTTGAAGGAACGTTCCAGGAGGTAACCGAGTGGCTCACCTCCCGAATCGTCGATATCGGCTTCCTGTCTTTGCCGCATGCGGACCTTGACACCATACCGCTGACCCAAGACCAGATGATGGTCGTGCTCCCGCTCGACCATCGGTTAAGGGACAACGAATCAATCCGCTTGGCGGAGCTGGCCGATGAGCCATTCATCATGACCAAAGCAGGGTCGGAAGTGCTGATTACCAACATGTTTCGCGAAGCCAACATCTCGCCAGCCATCCGGTTTCACGTGCAGGATGGGGGAACGCTGCTGCACATGGTGCAGGAAGGATTGGGCATCACGATCGCGCCCGACCTGTCCTTGCCACGCACGCCGCTCGCGCTTCATAAAAAGAGCCTCAATCCGCCAGTCTGGCGGCAGCTCAGCCTAGCCTGCCCCTCCTTTCGCGATGCATCGCCGGCGGTCAAAGCTTTTGTTCAGGTTGCCAAAACCTTGTATCCCCATGAAAATCATACGAAATGACATGAAAAGAAAGAGGAGAAACAGATGCGCGGACAGCGTTCACGCAAATTCATCGCTTTTGTCCTGCTCATCGTCATCGTCTGGTCCGGCTTCATCCTCCATCGCATTAATGAGGTGGAACGTCAGGCGATGCCGCACAAGGCAGATGTCGCTATTGTGCTCGGCGCAGCGGTCTGGGGAGATGTGCCGAGCCCGGGATTATCCGAGCGATTGGACGTCGCAGTCACCATGTACCAAGAACATTATGTGTCCAAGCTGATCGTCAGCGGCGGCCTTGGCACCGGCAAACAGGTATCCGAGGCGGTCGCCATGCAGCGCTATCTCATCCAGAAAGGGATCCCGGAACAAGATATCCTGCTGGAGGACCAATCACGCTCCACCTTTGAAAATTTGGTCAACAGCAAGCAGCTCATGCTCGAAAACGGTTTTACTACCGCGCTCGTCATCAGCCACGGCTACCACCTGGCCCGAGCCGTCGATATCGCATCCACGCTGCATATGACGGTTTTTCCGGTCGCGGCCGAAACCCATGTCCTCTTCGTCCCGTACCACAAAGCCCGGGAAATCCTCGCCTATACCAAATGGAAAGTGATGAGCCTGATCGGCGAACCGGAATGAAGCCTCACAAAAACGGTCATGACCGTTTTAACGTTTTTCAAAAAAAAAACCGCAGGCCCGCACACATTACGCGTGCAGCCTGCGGTTTACTCCTTCTATCTCACAAACATCCACAAAATGACGAATCCGCTCCATAATCCGCATCGCCTTCGTGGTCTCAATCCGGTTGCCGTTGGAAATCGACAGATGCTCCTCCAGCTCCTCAAGCGAATAATTGGAGGTGTACAAGGTCGGCATCTGCTTAGAGCTTCTGTGATGCAGGATGACACCCAAAATCTCGTCGCGAATCCACGGCGTCAAGCTCTCCGCGCCAATATCGTCCAAAATCAGGACAGGCACTTCCTTCAAAAACTCTAGCTTGCCGGAGTACGACTGGTCTGCGATCGATTCCTTGATCTCCCGCACGAAATCCGGCACATATACCATTAGCGACTGTACATTGTGCTTGGACAGCTCGCGGGCCACCGCTCCCATGAGAAAGCTTTTGCCCACGCCGAACGGTCCGTGCACGTAAAGTCCCTTCGGCTTTTTGCCGAGCGTGAAATCGTCGCAAAAACGCAGTGCAAGCGCCACAGCCTCCTGATTGCCGACTACAACCTCCAGCTTCCCGTCAAAATCGGCGTGCAGCGTCTGCTCGGACACATAATAGCTGCGCATCAGCCGCTGTGTGCGCTGCATTTCCTCATTGGCCTGGAATTTGGCGCAGCTGGAAATCGCGCTAACCACTTGCCGATTGGCGACATCTAGCACCGTCGCATGCCCTTTCACCAAATTCGGGCAATCGGCGAGGGCTGTACACTTTTGACAGCAGTACTGCTCCTTGACCGCCGTGTAGATCATCGAGAGCGAGCGCAGCATATCATCGCGGGTCATGTCCGGATGCTTGCGCTGGAATTCTTGCAAATAGGTGGAGGATTGCAGCATTTTATCCAACTGTTGATCAGGCGTCCGCACCTGATTATTCATGCGCGAGCTGCGCTTTGCCAATTCTTCAAAAAACGATCCGATTGTTTCCATTTACCAGACTCACCCTCCCCTCTCCCGATTGCGCAGCGATTGCAGGAGCGCATTGATCTCGGGTACATCTTTGACGGTCTTTTTCGTTTTGGCAGAATCGGTCGTTTCCGCGTTTTCCTGCTCCCGCTGAAGCTGACGCTGCACCGAGGCGGGCAGCTTGTCCTGCGGGATCGCTTTGGTGCGCCGGTTACCCGTTCCCACAGCCGTCTCGCGTTTTGTCGGCTGCTTGGCCTGCTCCACCGCTTTGGTCTGTGCTTCCGTGCGTTCCTGCAGCACTTTGATCGCCGCTTCTACCGTCGTGATTTGCTGCGCCTTCCAGCTATCGCGAATGGTTTCCACATACGCCTTTGGCAGCTCCATCTGCGTACTGCGCATCGTATGCAACAAGAGCGCATTGGCTACCTCCGCCGTCAGGCCATCCGAGAACACAAGCGTCTCGGCCCGCTCCACGAACGTCTTATTGATCCGGCCCCCAACGACTTGCTCAAGCAAAAGGAGCGGCGAGTACTTCCGACAAACCCGGCTAAAGCCCGGATTGGTCGGTTCCGGCACAGTGCCAGCCGTCAAATCGGCATCTTGCGCCAGTGGGGCGCTCTGCTCTTTGTTCACGTATTTTTGCATCAGCCGTTTGCGCAGGGCGGACGGATCGAGCTGTCCGTGCTTGAACAGCGTCCAGTCCCCCAGCTCCACCCCCAGCATCCAGCTGTCGATTTGGTAGAAATGCATCAGCTTGTAGAAAAACTCGATATTTTCCTTCGTGAAAATATCAGTTGGATTCAGTTCCTTTGGAAGATTCAGGCGCAAGGAGGATAAGCTAAACTGCTCGGGCGTCTGTGCCACGTAGCTGCCATCCATCGCTGCCGCCGGGTAGCGCTCCTCCATCTGGTGCAAAAACCGGTCCGTCTCCGTACCTGGCCGCACATCGAGCTCCGATGCGGAGAGCGTATGGTACACCTCGTAAAACGGCTTGGTGAGGTTTTCCTCAAATGGATACTCCTCTTCCAACGCATAAGCCAGCGCATCCGCATACCTGCGCTTGATTTGCTCAAACTTTGTTTTTCCCACCTGGTTCAAGAGCATCACCGGCCAAATGTCCTCGGAAAAAAACTGCTTCGGCGACATCGGCGGCTTTAGGGTGTACTCGAAAATATAGTCACGCTGTCGGTTTTCTCGGCGGCGGACCTCCAAAAGCCCCATCGCTTCCAGCCGCTCCCGCCCCGCCAGCAACCGATCCAGCGTCAATGAGGTCATCAGCAGCAGACCGCGATGCGTGCTTTCCGCAGAGGCGCCGCTGTTCTCCTGAACTTCATGAATCAGAAGCTGGTACAGCGAATACGAGTCAATTCCTATCAAAGGCAAATAGAGATGGGTGGCAAATCCCATCTCCGCAAAGCTAATCGGTCGTACGGTACGCACCAGATAACGGTCGTTCGGTGTTAATTCATTCCATACCAGGCGCAATCGCTCCAACCCTTCCTGTCAGTATTGATCTACTCATTATACCATCTCTTCGGAGAGGAAGAGTAGGGGGAGGAACTGGGAGTAAGCAAATTCGTCTACTCCCCCAGCGACCATTTCCAGACATTTTCAAACGGATTCGTTGCGCCATTTGTCTCAACGCCATGCAGCATTTTCGCCACCGCATATGAATCCGGCAGACGAAGCAACGGCATGATGGGCAAGTCCTGCGAAAACAGCTTCTGCCACTTGCCATACAAGCGCTTGCGTTCATCCTCTGGCAAAAAGCGGTTGGCCCGATCGAGCAGACGATCCGCTTCAACGTTGTGATAATGGGACGCATTAAAGCCAAGCTCGCCCGTTTTTTCCCGGCTGTGCCAAAGGCGGGAGAGCACGGAAGGATCCGGCCCGTCTTTCCAGCCGAATAAATACAAGTCATACGGGCTTGCTCCAAAAACATATGCGGCGAATTCGTCTGCAGGAAGCGCTTTTGCCGTAAGCGTTACCGGCAGAGGGCGCCATGCTTCCTGGACGGCCGTAAACAGCCTCTCACGCACAGCGTCTTGCGGATAGGCAATGACAAGCGAAAGCGGGTGGGCCTTGCTGTAGCCCTTTTCTGCAAGCGTACGGGCCGCCCGTTTTGGATCATAGACCTGAAGCGGCTGCGGCTTGTATGCAAAAGAAAGCGGGGAAAGCGGGCCGTCCGCGATTTTGCCCATCCCAAAAAAGCGATCCCGCGCAATCGTTTTCGGCGGTAGCGCCCGAGCCAGCGCGAGCCTTACAGCAGGATCGGCAGTTTCCCCCACTGACAGGTTAAAGCCAAGAAAATGATAGCCGGCAGCCTCTGTCGTAAGAAGCCGCAAATGCGCCGGCAGCCGTTTGCCCAAAAGTGCCGCCTGCTTTGGCGAAACCCATGCCATGTGCACATCGCCTGCACGTAACGCAGCTTCCATACGATCAGCGGGCAACCTGCGCACCTGGAGAGCTTTTAACAGGGGTGTACCTGCGTAGTAATGGGGATTGGCAGTAAATGTCCAGTCTGCTGCCTCTACCGACTGTGCCTGGAACGGCCCCAGCCCCATCAGCTGCCCAGCTCGTGAAAGCTGTTCGAGCTGCTGCATGTCTTTTCCAGTAAGCTGCCTTGCTGACAGCAGCGGGGCAGTCAAGATCGGCAAAAACGAACGGTCCTCCTGCACAAGACGAATCGTGACCGTTTGGCTGGCTCGATCGGTTATGATCCCGCTTATATGGTTGGCTCTCCTAGCACGATAGGTGGAAGCCCCTTCGACCGCGGCCAACTGACTGCGCCAAATCCCGTAAAACTCCGGTCTCGCATATGTCTCCAGCGTTGCCCGGACATCGTCGACGGTGACAGCCGTTCCGTCCGGCCACTTCAAGCCAGGGCGCAGCCGTACGGTGACAACGGCTCTGCCATCGCGCGTTTCAGCTTGATATGTAGAAGCGAGGGCGGGTGCATACATTTGATCCGGACGCGCCTGAATAAGCCCCACATAGGTAAATCGTTCAATCGGGGTCAGCTCCTGCTCCCGCTTGTCCAATCCGAGCGGGTCGATAGCTGGATAATGCTCAGGCAACGCGATCACGGCGGTCTGTATCCGGTGTTCGGTCGATGCCAGGTCAGTTGTTGGCTGACTTCCCGCGCTCTTTTCCGCCTGTGCCGGCAACTGATGTCTGGCTGGCATTTTGGCAGCCACATAGCCCGGAGATTCTTCTGCCAAACGAACGGAGGTACCGTTACCAGTCTCCTGGCCCGTGGAAAACGTCTGGCCATTACGATGGAAACAGCCACTCACAAGCAAGACAAGCAAAAGAAAGACGACTCCCATCCATCGGGATGGCCAAGGCATCTTCATTTGGTTCCCCCTCCCCGCCGTTATCAGGAATTTTCGGGGTTTGTGCGTGCTTGCGCCAAAAGCTCCTCCAGTTCTCGCATGAACACGTTGATGTCTTTGAACTGACGGTAGACGGAAGCAAAGCGCACATACGCCACTTCGTCTACGTAGTATAACCGCTCCATCACTTTTTCCCCCACATCTTTGCTGGGGATTTCCGAGTGAGCGGAGCTGCGTAGTTCTTTTTCAATTTCATTCACGATATTTTCCAGTGATTCCAAAGACACGGGTCTTTTTTCACAAGCGCGAATCAGCCCTCGCAAAATTTTCTCGCGGCTGAACTCTTCCCGAGTGCCATCTTTTTTGACGATCAAAAGCGGCGTCTCTTCGTACACCTCAAACGTAGTGAACCGGCGGCCGCATTCTTCGCACTCTCTGCGGCGGCGAATGGATTTATTGTTGTTGAACGGACGGGAGTCCAATACCCTCGTACTATTACTTTCACAAAACGGACATCGCATGAACTATCAACTCCAGAATTGGCAATCCTTATTTTTCAGTGTCCCTCATCTTAACAGCCTAGTCAAGTTCCAATCCTATTACCTATTTCCATCTTTTTTATGTTTCTTTACAATGAAAACATGTATTTGGACACGGGAGGATGGAAAGAATGCGCTTGGTCTCAATCAAACAGGCGAAGCCTAGCATGAAGCTTGGTAGAACAATTTTCACAGATGATGGTAAGGTTCTTCTTGGCGCAGGTGTCCTGTTAACCGATCGGCTCATCCTCGGTTTAATCCGGTCCGGAATCGATTCAATCTATATCGATGATCCGCGGACCAATGACATTATTGTACCCGATATGATTACCCCTGAGACGCGGAACAAAGCGGTGGATACGATCCAGCGCACCGTTCGGCAAATCACGAATTCCAACAAGGTCGCGCGCCGCGTATCTGTAAAAGATATGGGCATGCATTTCCAGCAGGTCTTCCACTCGATTTTGTCAGACTTGATGGCGAATGAGCAGATGTTGCTTCATCTGACCAATCTCTGCTCGCAGCCAGGCGTTATCTATCATCATTCGGTCAACGTCGCCGTGATGGCTACCGCAGTCGGGATGTCGCTTGGATACAACAGCAAGCAACTGAAAGAGCTGGGCATCGGCGCCATGCTGCATGATATCGGTAAAATTGACCTTCCTGAGGAGATGACCACGAAAAAGACGAGATGGTCTGACGAGGAAATGGAATATGCCAAGCAGCACGCGATGATGGGCTTCAACATTCTCCGCAAGCAGCATGACATCTCCCTCTTGTCGGCACACGTCGCGCTGCAGCATCATGAGCGCCTCGATGGAAGCGGCTATCCGCAAGGCTTGAAAGGGTCGCAAATCCATGAATACGCCCAAATCGTCGGTATCTGCGATGTCTATGACAATTTAACGACCCCGCGTCCATGGCGGAAACGCTTTTTGCCGCAGGATGCGCTCGAATATTTGATGGGTTCCGGCGGACATATGTTTGAGCTCAAATTGATTAAAGCGTTCCGCGAGCACATCGCTGTTTTCCCGCTTGGTACCTCCGTGGTACTGAATACGGGCGAAGCCGGCGTCATCTGTAAGGTCGATCCGCTTTACAGCCATCGCCCGACCGTGCGGGTCATGCGCGATGGTCGAGGTAACGAGCTGCGCATGCCGTACGAATTGGATTTGCGCGAAGAACTGAAGCTGTTTGTCATCGGCTTTGATGATGAAGAACTGTTCAGCTTGCCGAATGCATCCAATAAATAACCGTAAAAACCCCCTGCACCGCTCAACCGGTAAGCAGGGGGTTTTTCACTTACGGAAGCCCACTTGGCAAAAAACCGCTGCGGACACGAATGAATGCATCGTGTTCACAGCGGTTGCTGCTCAAGCTTTAGCCGCGAACGCCTGCCGCTGCTACTTCCTTGCTTGGGTTTTTCATATCCGACACGTGGCGAACGAGGTCAACTACACGGCAGGAATAGCCCCACTCATTGTCGTACCACGCAATTACTTTCACTTGCTTGTCACCCATTACCATTGTTGAAAGCCCATCGATGATAGAGGAATGATCGTTTCCGTTGAAATCGCTGGAAACGAGCGGCTCTTCCGTGAATTCGATATAGCCTTTCATTTCCCCTTCAGCCGCTTCGCGCAGAACGCGGTTTACTTCCTCAGCCGTTACGCTCTTTTGCACGTTGACCACCAGGTCGACTACGGAAACGTTAGGAGTTGGCACACGCAGCGAGAATCCGTTCAGACGACCGTTCAGCTCTGGCAGCACTTTGCCTACCGCGCGAGCTGCACCTGTTGTCGTTGGAATGATCGATTGGCCGCAAGCGCGTGCACGGCGCAGGTCTTTGTGTGGGTTGTCGATGTTCACTTGGTCATTGGTGTAGGAGTGGATCGTTGTCATCATGCCATACTCGATGCCGAATGCTTTGTGCAGCACATCTGCTACAGGAGCCAGACAGTTGGTTGTGCAGGATGCATTCGAAACGATGTGATGGTTTTCATGGTCGTATTTGTCGTGGTTTACACCCATTACGATCGTGATGTCTTCTTCTTTTGCTGGAGCGGTGATCACGACTTTTTTCGCGCCCGCCTGCAGGTGCTTGGTTGCACCTTCACGATCTTTGAATTTGCCAGTCGCTTCAACCACGATCTCAACGCCGAGGTCGCCCCAAGGCAGGTTCAGCGGATTGCGGTCCGACAAGACGACAGTCGGTTTGCCATCAACAATGATTTGGTTTCCATTCACTTCTACTTTATTGTTCATCCGTCCATGGATGGTGTCATGCTTGAGCAGATGTGCTAAAGTTTCAGGGGGATAGCTGGCATTAATGGCGACGATTTCAATGTTAGGGTCCTGTATCGCTCTGCGAAATACCATACGTCCGATTCGTCCGAAACCATTGATTCCAATTTTGATAGTCATTATAATAAATCCCCTTCCTGGAGTATAGGTTATCCTTATTCCGTTATCTCTATTATAATAAGTATGTCACAATTATCAATGTGTTTTACTGAAAAATAAATATTTGGACTTTTTCATCGAGAAAAACAAGGCCAACGTTGCGGTTGGACAAGATACAAAAAACGCCTTTCCCACGTGGAAAAGACGCATTCCGTACCTTATTCAAGGCGTTCGTTATATACCTGATTGTAACGCTGCTGATAATAAAGCACGCGCTGCACGTAATGACGCGTCTCGCCATACGGGATGTTCTCCAGCGAATCCGGTGAACCGTTCCACATCTTTTGGCTCATCCAATTGTTCACCTTGCTCGGCCCCGCATTGTAGGCGGCGATCGCCGGAACGAGCTCGCCTTCGAATTTGGTTAACAAATAGGACAAATACCAGGCTCCCACCTGGATGTTGGCCTCCGGCTTTTCCAGATCGGCCACCGTCAGCTCCTTGAATCCGCCCTGTTTGATCACCCAATCAGCGGTGTCAGGCATCAGCTGCATAAGCCCAAGCGCGCCTTTTCGCGAAACGCGACCTTCCTCGAAATTGCTTTCCGTGCGGATGATCGCGACGATCAGCCGCGGGTCGACCGTATAGCGTTCGGCTGCCTGAAGAATTTCTTGATGATATTTCACTGGGTACATCCATTTCCAGACCATCGGCGAATTGATGACCATAAACACGACCATCAGCACAGCCAACAATACCCAGATCACTTTTTTCCGCCGCATTATGACAACTCCGCTTGCAGTTTTGCCAATAAAGCGTCAACTTGTCGTTCCGTTTCCTCGCGTGTGCCATGATTGTCAATGATATAGTCTGCCTTGGCTTTCTTCTCATCGATCGCCATCTGCGCCTCCAGCCTGCGGTTGGCTTGAACCTCATCCAGCTCATCCCGCTCCATCAGACGCGCCCGTTGGACCGCTTGGTCGACGTACACGACCATGACCTTATCGACCATATGCGTCAATTTGCTTTCATACAAGAGGGGGATATCCATGAACACAATCGCTTTACCGGAGCTTTCCGCTGATTCCGCTTGTTCACGCATTTCACGGCGAATTTCCGGATGGATAATTCCATTCAGCACCTGACGCTCCGACTGATTGGCAAAAATGATTTCCGCAAGCTTTTTGCGATCAAGCTGGCCGTCCGGCTTTAACACCTCACAGCCGAAATGAGCAGCAATGGCCTGGTACGCCGGCATGCCCGGTTCGACTACTTCTCGCGCAATCTGGTCGGCGTCAACGACTGTGTACCCACGCTGCCTCAGCATGGCAGTCACAGTGCTTTTTCCGGTGGCAATGCCCCCGGTAAGCCCTACTATCATGGTTTTCGCCTCCTTGTTATTCCTTCTGGCACCGAGGACAGATGTGGGTCCCGCGCCCGCCCACCACGAAGCGGATGATCGGCGTAGAACAAACCTCACACGGTTCTCCTTTGCGCCCGTACACTTTCAGCGACTGCTGGAACATCCCCATCTCGCCCTGGCCGTTTACATACGACTTGATGGAGCTGCCCCCTTGATCGACCGCTTCCTGCAAAGTCGCCACGATGGCATCATGCAATTGCGCGACCTGCTTGGATGTCAGCTTGCCCGCTGGCCGTTCCGGGTGTATGCTTGCCCGAAATAACGCCTCGTCCACATAAATATTCCCCAAGCCGACAAGAAATTCTTGGTTTAGCAGAAGCGGTTTGATTTTTGTCGTTCTCGCTTTCAGCATTTTTTTCAACTGGGCGGGTGTGAAGCCCTCGTCAAGCGGTTCTGGCCCCAGCTTGCCCAGCGGCTCTTCCGTCATTGCCACATCGGCCGGCAAAAGGTCCATCGTCCCAAACTGGCGCACATCGCGGTAACGCAGCTCGGTTTTGTCGGTGAATCGAAAAACGACATGCGTATGCTTTTCTACCTCATCGCCGGGCTGGTATAGACCATAACGTCCTTCCATCCGCAAATGAGAAATCAAAATATCGTGATCAAGCACAAACAAGATGAATTTGGCGCGTCGTTCAATGCGGTGGATGGTTTGTCCGGCCAATTGCGCGCAAAAATGCTGGACATCGTCCGGCCTGCGAATAATTCGAGGCAAATGGACGATGACTTGGTCAATTGTCTTGCCGACCACAAGCTTGCGAAGCGTACGGACAACCGTTTCCACCTCTGGCAATTCAGGCATGTGTCAAGTTCCTCCCGTTGCGTATCAAGCGCATTTACTTCGCTTCGTACCAGGTGCGACCGTCATTTACATCCGCTTGCAGCGGAACGTCGAGCTTGATCGCAGCGGCCATGACTTCCGGCACGATTTTGCGCATCGTTTCCAGCTCGTTTTCCGGTACCTCGAAAACAAGCTCATCGTGCACTTGCAAAAGCATGCGGCTGTGCAAGCCTTCTGCCTGCAGTCGTTCCTGCATGCGGATCATCGCGAGCTTGATGATGTCTGCGGCCGTTCCTTGAATCGGCGTATTCATAGCGGTACGCTCGGCGAACGAACGCAGGTTGAAATTGCTGCTTGTAATGTCAGGCAGATAGCGGCGGCGATGCAACAAGGTCGTCACATAACCGTCCTGCTTGGCCTGCTTGACGATGTCATCCATATATTTTCTTACCCCAGCGAATACGGCAAAATAACGCTCAATGAAATCTGCCGCTTCCTTTCGGGTAATGTTCAGATTTTGCGATAAGCCGTAATCGCTGATGCCGTAAACGATCCCGAAGTTCACCGCTTTCGCCTGACGGCGCATCAGCGAAGTCACTTCATTCTCCGCCACACCGAATACATCCATTGCGGTCCGGGTATGGATGTCCATCCCCTTTTGGAACGCATCGATCAAGTTGGCGTCTTGGGAAATGTGGGCAAGTACCCGCAGCTCGATCTGCGAATAGTCCGCTGCCAGCATATACCAGCCCGATTCGGAAGGGACGAAGGCTTCCCGGATCTTGCGGCCTTCCTCCAAACGGATCGGGATGTTTTGCAGGTTCGGCTCCGTGCTGCTTAAACGGCCGGTCGCGGTCGACGCCTGATTGAACAGCGTGTGCACCTTGCCCGTTCTCGGATGGATTTCTTTGAGCAGCCCTTCGATATACGTCGATCGCAGCTTGCCTAGCTGGCGGAAATGCAGGATCATCTCGATGATCGGATGATACGGCGCCAGCTTCTCCAGCACATCGGCACTGGTCGACGGTCCTGTTTTCGTCTTTTTCCAGACCGGCAAGCCGAGCTTGTCAAACAGCACTTCACCGAGCTGCTTCGGCGAGTTGATATTGAAACTTCCGCCAGCCTGCTCATGGATTTGGGTTGTCAGCTGTTCCAGATGCTTGTCCAGCTCGACCCCCATCGCTTCCAAACGGCTTCCATCGACTTTGACACCGGTATGCTCCATCTGGGCGAGCACAAGGCTGAGCGGGCCTTCAAGCGTAAACAGCAGCTCCTCCAATTGGTGCGCCTCGATCTCGCGCTTCACAGCCGGAATGCTTTGCCAAAGCGCTGCTGCTTTGCGGGCAACATGCTCTCCCAGCTTTTCTGCGGAAGGTAGAGCGCGTTTTGCCCCTTTTCCATAAATCTCTTCGTCTGATGCTACACGCAGCTCACTGTAAAGTGCGGACACATCAGAAAGCGTCGGGTTGCTCTCTGCCGCATTGAGTAAATAGGAAGCGAGGTATACATCCAGCGTAACGCCGCGTAGTTCAAGACCGTGCCACGCCAATGCAACCGTATCCTTTTTGCCGTCGAAGACGATTTTTTCCATGCTCGCATCGCCGAGCCAAGCGGAAAAAGCTTCCCACCCAGTGGCGACATCGACTGGGACAAATAGCGCCTTCTCTGCAGATGCCAATCCGAATCCTAGCACCGGCGCCCGGTGATAGTTTTCACCGTCAAGCTCTACGGTGAAGCTCATCGGCGAGCCGAGCAAATGAGCGAACTGGTCGCGGTTTTCGAGCGTGACGACCTCATGCGTAAAGCTTGGTGCCTGCTCTCCGCTTATTTCTTCCGCCGCTTCATCCTCTGCGGAAACCTTCACTTTCGGAATCAGCGATTTGAATTCCAGCTTTTTAAAAAAATCAACCAAGACCTTGCCATTATAGCCAGCATAGGTCGTTTTTTCCGTTTCGATTTCAATTGGCGCCTCGCGGAAAATCGTCGCCAGCGTCTTGCTCATTTTGGCTTGCTCTACATTGTTGCGCAGGTTTTCCTGCAGCTTTTTGCCGGAGACCGCATCGATGTTTTCCAGGACGCTTTCAACCGAACCGTATTCGTGCAAGAGCTTCATTGCGGTTTTTTCGCCGACGCCAGGCACGCCTGGAATATTATCCGACGTATCGCCCATCAAGCCTTTCAAATCGATGATCTGCAGTGGCGCAAGTCCGTACTTTTCTTGGATCGCCGCAACATCGTACATTTCTAGCTCGCTCACGCCTTTGCGGGTCAATGCAACGGAGATATGCTGCGAGACTAGCTGGAGCATGTCCTTGTCTCCCGTAATGACCGTCGTGGCAAGACCGCTCGCATCGGCTTGGCGCGTCAGCGTGCCGATGATGTCGTCGGCTTCATAGCCAGTCAATTCTGTCCAGTGGATCGAAAACGCGTCCAGAAGCTCGCGCAGCACAGGGAACTGCTCGGACAGCTCAGGTGGGGTTTTGGCCCGCCCTGCTTTATATTCAGTGAATTCGCTATGGCGAAAAACGACTTTACCCGCATCAAATGCAACGAGCAGATGGGTCGGCTTCATTTCTTCCAACACTTTCAGAAGCATCGTTGTAAAGCCAAGCACAGCATTGGTGTGCAACCCGCTGGATGTGGATAACGGCGGCAACGCATAAAACGCGCGGTTCGCGATACTGTTTCCGTCAATCAGCACTAAATGGCCCATCCGTTCGACTCCTCTCAAATCCTTATCACGTATACCTTTCATCATACCATAGGGCAAAGAAATCAGGCAAAAGATGCATGGAATTTGTTCCAGCGCGACAAAACGATTGTCGGAAAAAGGGACAAGCAGTAGAATAGGGGTTATGACCTCGCGAAGGTGAGTGCCTTCGGGGTCGCTTATGTTTGATGCGTAGAAAAGAAGGAGTTCCACACCCCATGCAAACGCAACAAAAGCCTGCATTTTCGCCATATTTGGCACTGTTGATCGGTGTGATCGCCGTTTCCACCTCAGCGATTTTTGTCAAGCTGTCGAGCGCACCGGCTCCCATAACGGCAACATACCGGCTTGCGTTTTCCGTGCTTTTGACCATTCCGATGTTGTTCTGGTCGAAAGGAATCTTTCGTGAAATTTTACGGATGAATCGAAAACAATGGCTGCTTAGCTTTCTTTCCGGTGCTTTTTTGGCCAGCCACTTTCTGCTCTGGTTCGAATCGCTCAATTATACATCTGTCGCCAGTTCAACCGTATTGGTGACGTTGCAGCCGATTTTCGCCTTTATTGGCGGTTATTTCTTTTTCGGCGAGCGAATTAGCAAGCTTGGCCTTTGCGGTGGATTCCTTGCCATCGCTGGTAGTTTTGTCATCGGGTGGGGAGATTTTCGAGTCGGCGGTATGGCGTTTTTCGGAGATGTGCTGGCATTGCTCGGTGCACTCACCGTGACCGTTTACTGGTTGATCGGTCAATATGTACGCCAAGGACTCTCGCTGACCGCCTATACGCTTGTCGTCTATTCCGCAAGCACGATCTTTTTATTTGCCTACGATGCATCGCTCGGGATCAAACTGACTGGATACCCGAACTCTGACTGGCTTTGGTTTTTCTGTCTCGCTCTCATTCCAACGCTCCTCGGCCACTCCATTTTCAATTGGGTAATCAAATGGTTAAATACTTCAACAATTTCCATGGGAATACTAGGTGAGCCAGTGGGCACATCCATTTTGGCCTATTTCATTTTGGGCGAAACCATCACCGTTCCGCAATGGGTTGGCGGCGCCATCATCTTGTTTGGAATCTTTCTGTTCGTGCAAACTAATAAAATGACTAAAGGAGCGACCGCGAATGAACCAACCAACGAATCGCAAAAGCCTGCGTGAATATATAGCCGGCCTCTCTATCTGGGGCAAAATTTTTTGGGTGATCGTGCTCGGCTATATCGTCGGCAGAATCGTACTGTGGGTCAGACATCTGCTATAAGCCGCTTACCAAAAAACACTCCCTTTCTCGCTATGGAGAAGGAGGAGTGTTTTTTTCGTTTACTAGATCCTGAACATCGACTTCATACAGCTCGGTAAACATACCGGGGACGACGCGCGGGTCATATTCGATTTCGTTAAAGGAATGAATGGTTACGGAAACTTGGCCAAACTTGGAATACGTGCGGATCAAAATCGGATAGGCATACTTGTTCTGAAACTTGAAATCCGGGCCGTACCAGCTGACTGTCGCATCCCGACCCGGCGGTACATAAGGGACTTGCCGGCTGTGTGAATATCGCTGCACGATATGTAATCCCGCTCGATCGACAGCATTGAACAAGGTCGAGGAAACTTGGCATATTCCGCCGCCGACTCCTTCGGAAATTTCTCCCCGCACAATGACTGGCGCTTCCTTATACCCCTTCTCTTTTGTTCGCATGCCGACCACTTTATTGAACGAGAAAACTTCCCCGGGAAATACCACGTAGTTATGGAGCGACTTGGCAGAAAGGGCAATATTGTTCACGCGATTTCTGTTATTGGTATTGAAGTAGGTCGTATAGGTACCAATTCGCTTCTCCGCTAGCTGCGTCAGCAGCTGTCGATCTACACGCGGCAAAATGAGCTGAACGGGCACATTGATCTTAGCCCCAGCCCCTTCATACATGCCGTGGTAAAGAGCTTGTTCCAAAGCAAAGCGGTCAAGCTGCCGCCCGTTTCTCTCGGCGACGAGTTTGCCCGCCTCATCTGTCGTCGCATTCTTCGGTTCCTGATAAACGCGCCGCTCCACTTTCAAGAGAAGCTTCTCCAGCTTGTCCGGATCAATAACAGGCAATCCTGGTGAAACTGGGAGTAGATATGCTTCTTTTTCTACAACTTCCAGCGATTCTCCCGCCAGTTCCAGAGTTAGCTGCCCCTGCGGGCTTACGGACGAACCTAGCAGGAGAAGGCTGGCAACCCATGTCAGCAACATGATTGCTCACCTCCCCTGCATAGTATTAGCGTTCCTTAGAGCACCCATTCCTCCGCCGGTTTGTACGGACCGGCCGTTTCCTTCTGCCTTCTCTCCGTCATTTCAATCGCCAGCTGTGTAAAGTACATTTGGCTGTTGATCAAAGGCACGCTTTCCCCCGGCTGCACATGGTGATAAATGCCGTTCGAATCGAGCTCACGTGCCTTTGTATTATCTAATAAATAAACGTGCAGAATGTCGACCACTCGCTGTACCAGATCGCTTTGCTCAATCGGGAACAGCAGCTCCACGCGACGGTCCAAATTGCGGGTCATCCAGTCCGCACTGGACAAATAAACGCGCGGGTTGCCGCCATTGGCAAAGTAAAAGATGCGGCTATGCTCCAAATAATGGTCGATGATGCTGCGTACGCGAATATTTTCGCTCACGCCTGGTATGCCTGGTCGCAAGCAGCATATCCCACGCACGATCAAATCGATCTGCACGCCTTTTGAGGAAGCCTCATACAACGCCATAATGATTCTCTCATCGGTGAGCGAATTCATTTTTGCGATGATCCGCCCTGGCTTTTCCTCCGTATGTGTTTCGATCTCCCGCTTGATCATGTCCAAATACTTGCGGCGCAGCCCTTTCGGCGCGGCCTCCAGCTTGCGCCATTCAGGCGGCTCGGAATAACCGGACAGATCGTTGAACAGCGCGGACGCGTCGACACCAAGATCAGGATTGCTTGTGAACAAGCCGAGGTCGGTATACAGCCGTGCCGTGCTGTTATTGTAATTGCCTGTGCTTAAGTGAACATAGCGGCGAATGTTATCGCCTTCCTTGCGCACGACAAGCGTAATTTTGCAGTGTGTCTTCAAGCCAACCAAACCGTAAATGACTTGGCAGCCCGATTTTTCCAGCTGACGCGCCCAGTTGATGTTGTTTTCTTCATCAAAGCGCGCTTTCAATTCTACCAGCACTGTTACTTGCTTACCTTTTTCAGCCGCACTTGCCAGTGCTTTGATGATCGGCGAGTCACCGCTGACACGATACAAGGTTTGCTTGATCGCGAGCACATTCGGATCATCCGCCGCTTTCGTCACGAAATCGACGACACAATCAAACGACTCAAACGGGTGATGCACCAAAATGTCCTGTTCAGAGATCGCCTCGAAAATGTCGTCCTCCCCGATCAGATCGGCTGGCGGCTGTGGCTGGTTTGTTTCGTTGCGGAGATGCTCAAATCCTGGGAATTGGACAAAGCTGAAAAATTTGGTCAGGTCGATCGGGCCCTCGATCGGATAAATATCGCGGTTATGGACTTCAAGCGCTTCCTGAAGAATCGACCTTACATCTTCATCCATCTGACCGTCGATCTCCAAGCGAACGGCTGAACCCCATTTTCGCTTGCGCAATTCCTTTTCGATTTCCTTCAACAAATCTTCGGCGCCCTCTTCATCCAGCGACATATCCGCGTTGCGCGTAATACGAAACGGATAGACGGAGCTGATTTCATTTCCTTTAAACAAACGATTGCTATATTTCTTAATAACATCTTCCAATAGTATGAAAACCTTACCCACCGGGCTAGGAAGTTCAATATATCGTGACAAAACTGCGGGTACCTGCACGACGGCAAATACCTTTTTGCTGGATTTTGCTTTTTTGCGTTCCAGCATCACAGCCAGATTCAAGCTTTTGTTCAACAAAAGCGGAAACGGCCGGCTTTGATCGACCGCTAACGGGGTTAACACCGGATAAATATGATTGTCAAAATAACTATCGATAAAAGCTTCCTGCTCTTCGGACAATTGTTCCAGCTTTACAAAGTAAATGCCTTGCTCCTCCAGTGCCGGGATGATTTCCTCCCGAAAGCAACGGTACTGGCGCTCCACCATTTGGTGGGTACGAACATTGATCATACGCAATTGTTCCTTGGCCGTAGCTCCTGACGGGTCTGGCTTCTGGAATCCTGCCTTCACCTGGTCCTTCAGCCCTGCCACCCGAACCATGAAAAACTCATCCAAATTCGATGAAACGATCGACAAAAATTTCAGACGCTCCAGCACCCGATTTGATTCGTCCAATGCTTCTTCCATCACGCGAGCATTAAACGCCAACCAACTCATTTCACGGTTAATAAAATACTCCGGATGAAGAAAATCTCGTTCTTCCACCGGTTTCTCCCCCTTTTTTGCACAAACAACCAATTGCCGTTTATATGCTCTAGTATCTATGATACCTGAACGCATCTTTTCTTCAACTATCTATTTTGGGGAGATTTGTCATTTGTTCAAATCTGTCATTTGTCCGGTCTTCATGTACACGATCCATTCACAAATGTTCGTCACATGGTCGGCGATGCGCTCCAAATACTGAGCGACAAGCAGCAGATGCGTCCCTTGGTTGATCGCTTGCGGCTTGTTGCTCATTACCTCGATCAAATCGCGGAATATGGTAGAGAACAGCTTGTCGACAACATCGTCGCGCAGGGCGATCTCTGCTGCTGCCTCCGTATCGCGAATAATGTATGCATTCAGGCTATCTCGTACCATCGCTTTTACATGATCCGCCATGAGCGGAATATCGATCAGCGGTTTTACATATTGCTCATTCATTAAGCGGCGCGTCGTCTTCGCAATCGCTACGGCGTGGTCGCCCATTCGCTCCAGGTCTGTTACCAGCTTGAGCATGGTCCCCAGTCTGCGCAGATCGCCTCCAACCGGCTGCTGCAAAGCAATCAGCTGAAAACATCCGCTCTCAATCTCGGCTTCAAGCGAATTGATGACTCCGTCACTCTTGATGACTTCATCTGCCAGCTGGAGATTTCGCTCTACGAGACTTTTAATGGACTTGTGAATTGCTTCTTCCACCAACGACCCCATCGACAAAAGCTTGCGATGTAGGCTATCAAGCTGTTCTTCAAAGGTATGTCTGGCAACCATGATTTTCCCCCTCGGATTTCAACCCATTCTTTCTGACAGTTGAAATCGTACAAGAGAATTGTGTAGCTGATTTAAAGTAATTGTATCTTTTACGTAAAATTATTTATCTAGAGGAAACACCAAAATAAAGGTTGTGCCCCTGCCTTCCTCGCTCTGAACGGCGATCTCGCCATGCAACGCATCTATCAGATGCTTTACGATCGCCAACCCCAAACCGGTGCCGCCAGAATCGCGAGAACGCGCCTTATCGACGCGATAAAACCGCTCAAAAATGCGCGGAATATCCCCTTCTGGAATGCCGATACCCGTATCGGCGACGACGATCGTCACGTTTTGCTCATCCTTGCTGACCTCGACCTTCACCGTCCCGCCCTCCGGCGTGTAGGCGACAGCGTTCGTGATCAAATTCAGCAAAATTTGATTCATGCAATCGCGATCGCTGATCATGGTCACATCTTTCGCCGCCGGCATGATAAACCGCAGCCCTTTACGCTGGATCTGCTCCTGCAAAAGGGAGGCCGTCCCTTCGACAAGCTTGTTGATGTTTACTTCCGTCATGTTTATGACGATCCGCTTTTGTTCGATTTTGGACAAGTCGAGAATTTCCCTGATCAGCCTGAACAGACGCTCGCTTTCCTCCGAAATGATTTGCAGGAAGTTGCGGCACAGCTCCTCGTCCTGCATGGCGCCATCAAGCAGCGTCTCCGTAAACCCTTTGATCGAAGTGATCGGGGTGCGCAGCTCGTGCGACACATTGGCGACGAATTCGGAGCGCATCTTTTCCAGCCTGCGAATTTCGGTAATGTCATGCAGCACCGTCACGACGCCCTTTTTCTCGCCTTTGAAATTGATATAGGGCGCCAGATTCACATCCAAAATCCGCTCCTCCGGATAGTAAATATGAATCTCTTCCCGCATTTTTTCACCTGTATCAATGCACTTGTCGATCGATTGGCTGAGAACGAAGTTTTTCCCCGCCTCTATATGCAGCTTGCCGACCAAATCCTGTCCGGCTGTGCCGAGCAGCTTTTCCACCGCAGGATTCACCAGCATGATGCGGCGCGATTCCGTCACGAAAATAACCCCGCTAGTCATGTTCGTCAGCACGCCTGACAGTCGTTGTTGGTTCTCAGAAATCTCGTACATCTGCTGTTCAAGGCTAGAAGCCATGAAATTGATGGCGGAGGCAAGCTGACCGATCTCATCGCTCGCCTTCAAACGCACACGGCTTTCGTACTGACGCTGTGTAATGTTGCGCGCTACACGCGTGATCTCCTCGATCGGTTTCGTAATGCTCGAAGCGATGCGCGCGCTGATCAGCGAGCCGATCAAGACCGTCACCAAGAGTCCGGTCAAAAGGCTGTACCACATGCTGTGAATCGTATCGGTGATGCTCTCCATGGACATGGCAGAGCGAACTACTCCGACGACCATCCCGTTTTGCTTGATGGGCGTGCTGATATACATCATCTGATAGCCAAGCGTATCGCTGAATCTCATGGCCATCGCCGTTTCACCCTTCATCGCACTGATGAACTCGGGCCTGTTGGAGTGGTTCTCCATATCGCTTGGATCATGATTCGTATCGGAGAGCACTTCTCCCTTGGCGTTGATCACCGTCACCCTTGCTTCCGTCGATTGCGTGAAATCATACACCCGTTCCCGTAACTTCTCATTGTTGTTATAAATGCTCGGATCATGTACCGCTTCCGCAATCAGCAGCGCTTCTTTCCGCAATAAATCAGAGAGCGTCTCCATATAGGAACGCTCCAGGACTTTGGCAAAAAAACCGCCCAATAACAACAGGACAAATGAGATGAGAATCAGGATGGTAAAGGTTAATTTTAAGCGAAAGCGCGTCACCTGAAACCCTCCTCCCAGCTATCCTTCCAGCTTATAGCCAAGGCCTCTCACCGTTTTGATATAGCGCGGATTTTTTGTATCTTCTTCCAGTTTTTCACGCAGATGGCTGACATGCACGTCCACAATCCGCGAATCACCGACGAAATCATAATTCCAAACCGCGTTCAATAACTGATCGCGCGTCAATACGCGGCCATGGTGGCTCGCCAAGTAATGCAACAGCTCAAACTCCTTTGGCGTAAGCTCCACTTTTTCTTCACCGCGGAACACTTCATATTTCTCCGGGTACAGCTTGATATTGCCGAACTCGAGAACGACTTCACCATCGTCACCGCCTGCATCTGGCGCTGCCTGTGTCCGGCGCAAAATCGCCTTCACACGAGCCACTACTTCACGCGGACTAAACGGCTTGGTCAAATAATCATCCGCCCCAAGCTCCAGGCCAAGGATTTTATCCAGCTCGTCGTCTTTGGCTGTGAGCATCAAAATGGGCGTATTGATCCGGTCTTGGCGGAGCGTTTTGCACACGTCCATCCCGTCGATTTTAGGCAGCATCAAATCCAATATGATAAAGTCAGGCTTTTCTTGGCTAACCATCTCAAGCGCTTGCTTTCCATCGTATGCGGACACGACTTCAAACCCTGCCTTTTCAAGGTTGAACTGCAGGAGTTTGGCGATAGATAGTTCATCATCGACAACCAAAATTTTTGTCATTTCTACGTACCCCCTAATTGAAAACTTGGCTCAGCCAAGCATTTTGCGGAGCATTGGCTGCATTCATCCGGATAGAAAATGGCATGATGTCCTACCTGTGCGAAAAAATGTTCCCTTCCCATTCATTAGTCTGCCAGAAGACAATATGTGATACAAGTAAATTTTCGGTAAATACAGCAGCAACAAACAACAAACCACATGACATCTGCCATGTGGTTTATCCGTCTGAAAAAAAGCTATTCGGCAAGCAGCCCGTGCGCTCGATACACCTTTTGCTTGCGATCCGTCAAATATTTCATCGGTCGTTCGGCTCTCGACCGCTCTACATCCCCGAGATCGATCGGCACGACGATCAGTTCCTCATTGTTGCTGCCTCTTGCCACATAATCACCATCTGGAGAGATAACCCCGCTTTCGCCGAAAAACAGCGTCATCTCCTGTAGTCCGACCGTATTCGCCGCCGCGATGAATAGCTGGTTTTCCAGGCCGCGCGCGCGCAAATACATCTCCTGATGCTGCTCATAGGGAACATGGTGGGCATTCAGAACGAACAGAAGGGATGCCCCATTTACAGCATAAAGACGGGCCATTTCCGGAAATTCCACATCATAGGTCATCATCATTCCCATTTTGCCTCCGGGCAACGAGAACAACGGGCAGTGCTCGCCAGCGGTAAAATACGACTTCTCCTTGTCAAACAAATGGACTTTGCGGTAAACACCCTGCAGCGTGCCATCCTGGTCGATAAAAGCAGCCGAGTTATACATGCTCTCCCTATCGCGCTCCGGAAAGCCGATAATGACGCCGACGCCGGTCTCCTTGGCTTTTGCCTGGAGTTTTTTGATGCTCTCCCCGTCCGCCGGTTCGGCCAGCTCACGAATGTTTTGCTGAATGAAATAACCGGATAGAAACAGCTCGGGAAAGAGCACGTAATCCACCTGCTTTTCTTTGCACGCCTGAATCGTCGCCAGGGCGCGGTTCAAATTCAGTTGCTTATTAAAGGAAGTCACCTTTAATTGTGCCAGCGCAATGGTCACTCTCATTTCTGTTTCCCATCCTCTTCTCGAAATTCTTTCAGCTTCTTCGCGATTGTCGACTGGTCAACCCCAAGCGCTTCCGCCACCCGATAGCTGCTTTTATATAAATCGTAGGCTTTTAAAATCAATTCTTTTTCCACAAGCCGTTTTGCTTCTTTTAATGGAATGATCCCGGTCGTCTCGTTTTTCGGCAAAATGCCGGAAAATTGGGAGTGAAAAGCGGCAGGCAAGTGTTTGACCTGAATCTCGCTCTCCTCGGCTGTGATGAAGACCCGCTCGATCAGGTTTTCCAGCTCGCGGACATTGCCCGGCCACTCGTGTTGCTTCAGCACCTCTTCCACATCGGGATGAAACGTTTTGTATATCCCGTATTTTTTTATGCGCTGGGTCAAAAAATGGCGCGCTAAATAAACGATATCTTCTTGCCGCTCACGCAAGGAAGGGATCTCGATCGGCACGACGTTCAGCCGATAATACAAGTCCTCGCGAAACTTCTTCTGTGCAACAAGCTCTAGCAAGTCCTGATTCGTTGCGGCGATCACGCGGACATTCACCGGCACCAAGCGGCTCGATCCAATCGGCCGGATGCTGTTTTCCTGCAAAACCTCAAGCAGCTTTACCTGCAGGTTTAAGGGGAGTTCGCCGATCTCGTCTAGAAACACGGTCCCTTCATTGGCTGATTCAAAAATTCCTTTTTTTCCACCGCGTTTTCCGCCGGTAAAGCTGCCATGGGAGTAACCGAACAGCTCCGACTCCATCAACGCTTCCGGAATCGCACCGCAGTTGACGGAAATGAAGCTCTTGTTCGAGCGGCTACTGTACTTATGGATCAGCTTGGCGATCACGCTCTTCCCGACTCCCGATCTACCGAGCAGCAAAATCGTTGAATCGACGTGCGAAATTTTACGCACAATCTCCATGATTTCCAGCATTTTGGGCGAGCGGGCAATCAGTGACGCCTCCATCGAGCCGGCATCCGGTTCACCGCTGCCACCTGTCTGGTTCGTGTCTTGCATGCTAACAGCCGTAAGAATTCTGCTCGGCTCCTTCACGATTAAGAGAAGAAACGGCGCGATCAAAAGCTGACTGATCGCTTCCGATTTCAGCGATGTGATTTTTTTGTGCACGATATTTTTAATGAAAGAAATGCTTTCCTTACTAAAGATCGTCTCCAGCAGCTCTTCCTGCTTGCTGCCGAGGACGGAATCGACGGTCATGCCTGCAGAATGCACAAGCCAGTTGTCATGTATTTTGATGTCTGAAAACATGCGGGTTCCCATCACTCCCCAGCGATAATGATTTTTCGCATTATAATGATTTATTTCATTATACCAAATAGTAACATAGTAAAAAGGCTTAAAACCTTTTATACTACAATCAAATAATGATTTTTTTCATTATTCCTCCACATTATAGACGTGAAATGTACGCTTTCGCAATCTTTTCGTATTGGCACGTAATTTGCTTATTAAAGATTTCGAAAATAAAACAAGGAGGGAACAACATGAACAAGGAACAAGCACCGCAATTCAGCCGGACACTCACACTCCTCCCACTCGTGATTCTCGGTTTGGCCTATATGGCGCCGATGACGGTTTTTTCTACGTATGGAATAGCCGCTCAAACGACACATGGAATGATTCCGGCGGCTTATATCATTGCTTTGGTCGCTATGCTGTTCACAGCCTATAGCTACGGCAAAATGGTGAAAGCGTATCCATCCGCTGGCTCCGCTTATACGTACACACAGAAATCGATCAGCCCTCATCTCGGCTTTTTGGTCGGATGGTCGGTCCTCATGGATTATCTGTTCTTGCCGATGATCAACTTCCTGTTGTCAGGCGTTTTCTTGTCCGCTGCTTTCCCACAAGTTCCGTCATGGATCTGGATTGTCGGGTTTATCTGCATTATCACAATTGTAAACGTTTGCGGAATCCGCATGACCGCCAGAATCAACGGGATTCTTGTCTTGTTCCAGTTTCTCGTAACCGTTCTCTTTGTGATTCTCTCGATCAAGGGTGTCACGCACGGCATGGGAATGGGCACATTGCTTAGCGCATTGCCGTTCTACAACCAAGATGTCCCCTTCTCGTTCGTCATGGCAGGCGCTTCGATTCTTTGCCTGTCGTTCCTCGGCTTTGATGCTGTAACTACACTCTCTGAGGAAACAGTGAATCCGAAGAGAACGGTTCCGAGAGCAATCTTCCTGGTCGCTTTCATCGGGGGCGCGCTGTTCACATTCGTCTCCTACATTGCACAAATCGTTTACCCTGATTTCAATTCGTTCAAAGTCGTCGATTCGGCAGCATTTGAAATCGCAGAACATATCGGTGGCACAGTTTTTGCATCACTGTTTTTGGCAGGGATGATCACCTCCACCATCGGTTCCGGCATGTCGTCACACGCGAGTGCAGCGCGTCTCTTGTTCGCCATGGGCCGCGAGTCCGTTTTGCCGAAAAAATGGTTTGGGTACATTCATCCGAAGTTTCAAACCCCTTCGCTCAACATCATCTTGATCGGGGTATTCTCTCTTGCCGCACTGGTGCTTGATTTGTCAACCGCAGCATCATTCATCAATTTCGGCGCTTTGGTCGCGTTCACCTTCGTTAACCTGTCTGTGATCGCCCACTACTACGTCCGTCAAAAGGAGCGCGGCGCTAAAGGATTTTTCCAAAACGTGCTGCTTCCTGTTATCGGCGCCTGCTTCACGATCTGGCTTTGGACGAATCTGGACAAACACTCGATTATATTGGGCAGCGTCTGGGTCGTCGTCGGCTTTGCCTACCTGCTGGCGTTGACGAAAGGCTTTTCGCAAAGGCCGCCAGAAATTCAGTTTGCGGAAGCAGATCAAGCGTAACTGCGTGCAAGATTTACAAACTTAACCCACTATTTGAATGGAGGACGTTTTCATGAAAACAAACAAAGTAACCATTGGCTTGATTCAAGGAAAATGCGGCAAAGATATTGCCCAAAACGTGGAATACCATGTACAAAAAGTCGAGGAAGCTGCGAAAAAAGGTGCGCAAATCATTTGCTTGCAAGAGCTGTTCAACGCTCAATATTTTTGCCAAACGGTAAATGTAGATCACTATGACCTCGCGGAGCCAATCGACAGCCCAACTTTGCAGAAAATGAGCGAGCTGGCGAAAAAATTCGAAGTTGTCCTGATCGTGCCGATTTACGAAAAAGCAGGACGCGGCGTTTACTTCAACAGCGCGGTCGTGTACGATGCGGACGGCTCCTATCTGGGAACCACTCGCAAAAACCACATTCCAGACGGCCCACAGTACCATGAAAAATATTATTTCGTGCCAGGCAACACCGGCTACCCTGTATATGAAACACGTTATGGCACGATCGGGATCGGCATCTGCTGGGATGAGTGGTTCCCTGAAGTTGCTCGCATCCTGGCTTTGCAAGGCGCAGACATCCTGTTCTATCCATCTGCAATCGGTTCCGAGCCGGATCACCCAGAGCTGTCCACCCGCAAGGCTTGGGAAAAGGCGATCTCCGCGCACGGCATCTCCAATGGCGTCTTCATCGCGGCGGTTAACCGCGTAGGCCAGGAAGACGATATGAACTTCTACGGCGGCAGCTTCGTCAGCAACCCGCTGGGCGACATCGTTCAATCGCTCGACGGTGAGGAAGGCATTTTGATTCAGGAAGTGGACCTTGGCGAAATCGACTTTGCCCGCAACCTGCTTCAATTTCTCCGCGACCGCCGAGTGGAGACCTACGGGCCGCTGCTGGAGAAGGAATTATTGAAGAAAAAATAAATAGTTTTCGGATCGATGACGAAAAGAACCGACAGGTATAGACCTGCCGGTTCTTCTTTCTTTTCGCTACTTTACTTTCCAATCACTGTAACCCGGATCGTCACTTTTTGATTCTGAATGGTTGCCGTAATCGTTGCCTTTCCTTCTGCGAGCGCCGTTATCACTCCGTCTTTCACAGTAGCAACTGCTGGCGCATCACTTGTCCATTCTGCTTTTTGTGTAACAATCTCTTTGCTTCCGTCCTTGTAATAGGCGGTTAGTTTAATCGCCTGCGTTTTATCGATCTCCAGCCTCACTGAACGTTTGCTGGGTGTGACCCTCTTTATTTCTTTAGGTACCTCTTTTGAGACGGTAACCGGAATCTCCAGGCGCTTCCCTTCATAGCGAACTGTGATAACCGCTTTCCCTTCCTTCTTACCAGCTGTGATCAGTCCCTGTTTGGCGGTTGCGATGGAAGAAGCGCTAGTACGGTACTTCGCGTTTGGATCATGGGTGATATCCTTCTCCGTACCATCAGAATAAACACCATAAATCGTCAGTTCTTTCTCTTCGCTCGGTTTCAACAATATGCTGCTTTCCGATGCCCGCATCCCGGTGAGAATCGTCTCTTTGGGTTCTACTTTTACCCGAGCCGATGCCGTCTTGTTCCCGTCGACAGTCGTGACCGTCACCGTTGCTTCTCCTACTACCAGCGGTGTCACCTTCCCGTTTGGATCGACGGATGCTACGGTTGGTTCGCTGCTTGTCCAGACCACTTGCTGGTTGGTTGCGTTGGAAGGCTGAATGCTTGCTACCAAACGTTCACCGTCCCCGCCTGCTTTCAACGTCAACGTTGTCTTATTCAGGCTAACGCTCGTCACCGGATAGTAGGACGGTGTTGGAGGCGTGTAGCTGGAAACCGTTACGGTGAATTGGGTTTGAGCTTGGGCTCCCTTCGAATCCTCAGCTGTTACCGTAATTTTCGCCTTACCCGCGGAGACCGGCGTCATGGTGATGGTGTTGTTTTGCATGCTGACGTTGGCCACTGCCGGAGTGTCCGATTTTGCGAATAGTGTCAGATTGTCCCTTGCATCAGCATCGGTGAATGTATTACCCGCATCAATCTGGATGCTTCCTTGTCCGGCTGTAAGCGATTGGTCGCGAATCGGGCTTGCGACAACTGGCGCGTGGTTGGTGTCATTGCCAGTTGTTACTGTAACTGGGTTGGAGAAGCCCTCGTTGTCGCCGCCTTTGACAAGCAAGCAAAACGTATACGATTGGTTGGGTTCTAAATAATCAACGGTAACACTCGAACTATCTACCTCGGGATTGGTCAATTTTCTTTTATCAATTTCCCCATCGTCATACATCTGCACGATGTAATACTTTTCAGCCCCGGGAGGAGGGCTCCATGAAAAACTTGCAGACGTGTCATCATGACCCTCACTTACAAAAGATGTAATGGGAGTAGAAAAATGTAACTGGATATCTGAATTAATACTCCCCGGTATCTCTTTTGCTTGGAAATGTTGAAACGTATCAAACGCATCATCGAAAAATTCTACTTCTATTGATGTGTTATCAGCTTTTTCATGCGATTTTACCTTACCAAACAGCCGAAGCTCGGCTGTATTAGTCGACCTCGTTAAGATGAGCTTTGCTGTCAGTCCTTCCGGAAGATTTCGAACGGCCGCACGATTCAGTTGTATCAAATCATCCCCAGGTCTCCCTCGGAAAGTAAACATATCAAGCCCCATTGTTATGGGATTAAAAAGAGAACCATCATTCACATAAGATTCATAAAAATCTTCGCTATAATATTCGATACCTGGCATTCGCTCAATATAAACATTCCATATGCGTGAGTAACCAACTTGGTTGGTGATCGTGTACTTTACAGGTTCTGCATGTAGAGCTTCGGTGAAATCCTGTTTTCCTTTTGGAGCATAGTCCATGCCTGGCGGAAGCTCGATGACAGGTTCTAATGCTTTCAGTTCCTCATCGGTAGTCTCATAAGGAACAAACGCTCTAATTATGGATTCCGTAGGATCTATGCTATCCACATTCCGCCCATCAGGCCTAAAGGTAAATCTCGTTGGATTCAGTCCAATACCCACCTGCTTCCAAGCATCATCAACAATTTTCTCCACTAGTGCGGAATCGAGCGCATTTTCTTGCGCGTATTCACTCGCGCCTAACAGGAAGGCTTCTCGTGCATCTTCAAATTTTGATACTGAGGTCAAATGGAATAAAGCATTATACGTCGTGTGCAGTAGTAGGTCTTTACCATCCAGACCTGCTGCAACAGCTTTGGTGGCAATCAGATAAGCAGCATGATTGGGAATGCCGCTGTTTATGTGGACACCACCGTTGTCATAATCATACGGCAAGTTTTGGTAGTCATTCATATGTGCAGGCTGATCGTATTTTCCCGGATTCTCCATATCCCGTAGAACAAGTCCCGTTTCTTCACCAATCTGCCAATCGCTATCTTTCTCTACGCCCTTTTCAATCAGTTCGCCCAAAATATCCGAAATGGATTCATTGAGCGCACCGGATTGGTCGCGGTATTCCAATTCTGCAGTATACGCCGTAACTCCATGCGTAATCTCATGCGCAACTACATCCAATGAGCAGGACAGGCATTTCATGCTGTACTCATATTCATACTGTGTATCTGTACTTCCATCACCGTAATACATAGCCCCCGTCGATTCATCAAAAAATGCATTATCCATTGGTTCACCCGGGTAATCCTCATAATGGACGACCGACTGAATACTCGTTCCTTTATTATCGAAGCTGTTGCGGTTCAGTTCGGATTGATAAAAATCATAAACCACCCCAGCATTGAAGTGCGCGTCTACCGCATCACTATCCGTAAATTCGCCGGTTGGGCTGGAAATACGGGTCCCCAAGTCTCCTCCATCTGAAGCCAATGTTTCAATGCTGCCATGTTCAGTGCCTTGCTGCCACATCTGCTTTGTGATATCCAGCAAATAGTACGCTCCTATGCTGTTTGGATCAAGCGCTCCCTCTTTATCTTGGTAAACATTCAGCTTGCGTGAAGCTTTTTCTCCTTGCCCTGTTCCCTCAACTGCATTCTCGAATTTGATACTTCCTCCTGCATCCTCATGCTGCAAATTGCTGTACTTATCGATAACCTCTCCCGTATCTGCATTAACAAAGCCAACCCAGCTGCCAATGGTCGGAGAATAATAGCTCAGTTTGATCCGATAGGCCAGGTAAGTTTTCCCTTTGAAAGGGTAGATCAAAAGCTCTGTGCTCGGTTTGGATGCTTTCCCTGTACCGGACCTGGCATCCCACTTGATCGGCTGCTTCAGCTCTTTTTCAAGTTCTTTCTGGAAACGCGAAACGGCCTTCTTTGCACTCAACTTCGGCGTCGTATCCACATTCAGCTTCTGCCCACTATCGCCTTCTTTGTCACGGACGGAATAAACCCGCCGCTTTTCATCCAAATGCACCTGCACGTATTTCCCGTACACCGGAATACCTTGGTAGGTCTGTTGATACAAATAATGATGATTTCCGTACTCGTCCGCCTGCTTCTTCAAAAGTGTAAGCTGGCTCTTCTCTCCGGAAACGCGTGCCACCTTCCGTTTCACCGTCAAAAAATCCAATACGTCCTGGTCGGTTTGCAATGGTTTGGACAAGACCGCTCGCTCTTCTTTTGCTGCCACCTTACTGCCTGTCCATCCAAATGATGAACAAACTAGCGCAATAATCATGATAATGCGAATAAAAAGAAAATGACGCCGAAAATTCCCCATCTCTCTACAAAATCCCCCTTTTTTCACAATGGGGCAATCATAACATAAGTGGTCTAATTTTCCAATTATTTCAATCAACTGTTCGCAATTTTGACTTAGTGTTATGCATCGGGCTCACCGTCGAGCATGCGAATGAAACCGCATGGCGTTTTTGGGAAAAGCAAGGCTTTGCGATCGATCGGGAGTTTCGCACATACTTTCGCGCCATTGTTTAGTAACGGAGGGGGGCTACAGTTCAGATATAGTTATAAACTATACAACTAATAAAATCTATATATTCGACCTATAACGAAATTTGTTTTACTATATGTCTAAGAATAGTAAGGAGGCGTAACCAATGGAAACCAATCGGAGTAAAGTCATTGAGCGGTTTGATGATATCGCGAGTGAATATGATCAGCAAAGAAGGAAACTGATCCCTTGTTTCGACGACTTTTATCGCATTCCCGTATCCGTAGCAAGTACAACCAAGGAATCTCCTACAATATTAGATATCGGGGCCGGAACGGGACTCTTCTCGTCCTTTCTCCTGGAGAAATACCCCCAAGCAAAATTGACGCTGATTGATATTTCGGAAAAAATGTTGGAGGTCGCAAAGTCGCGCTTTACGAATCAACCAAATGTAACATACATCGTGGATGACTATACGAAGCATGAATTTGCTGATACGTATGACATTGTTATTTCCTCCCTCTCCATTCATCATCTAACAGATGCGGAAAAGAAGAATCTTTACGCCAAGATTTTCTCCATCATGAACAACGATAGCTTGTTTATTAATGCTGACCAGGTTCTTGGGCATACCCCCTATATTGAAACCATGTATAAAGACGATTGGAAGAAAAAAGTGGAAGGCAGCGGATTATCTACTACCGAATTAACTTCTGCTTATGAAAGAACGAAGCTGGATAAAATGTCGCCATTAGATGAACAAATCACCTGGCTCAAGGATATTGGTTTTTCAGATGTAGATTGTGTTTATAAGTATTTTAACTTTGCTGTATTATTCGGAAGGAAACTGAAATGAAAAAAGGGGCTGCCCGAAGGCAAGCCCCTTTGCTTTTTTCGTTTGTTTTATGCCAAAACCTTCATGACGGTGCGAACCGAATCAGCAGATTTGTCCAAAGCTGCTCTTTCTTCCGCCGTCAATTCCAGCTCGTATACTTTCTCGATGCCTTTTGCACCCAGGAGGGTAGGTACGCCCAGGTAGAGATCGCTGTAGCCGTATTCGCCTTCTAAATACGCGATGGATGGCAGGATGCGCTTCTTGTCTTTGATGACGGCTTCAGCCATTTGTACAAGCGCTGCTGCCGGTGCATAGTATGCGGAACCGTTGCCGAGGAGTGCGACGATCTCGCCGCCGCCTTTGCGGGTACGCTCAACGATTGCATCCAGACGATCCTTCGGAATCAAGGTCTCGAGCGGGATGCCCCCTGCATAGGAGTAGCGAACCAACGGAACCATCTCGTCGCCGTGGCCACCTAGTACAAATCCTGTTACATCTTCAACGGATACGTTCAGCTCTTGCGCGACGAACGTGCGGAAGCGGGCTGTATCCAAAACGCCGGATTGACCGATTACGCGCTCTTTCGGGAAGCCAGATGTTTTGAAGAAAGTGTAAGTCATGGCGTCAACTGGATTGGACAATACAATAACAACGGAGTTTGGAGCATAGGTTTTCACTTGTTCTGCTACGGAACGCATGATGCCAGCATTTGTGTTGACCAAGTCGTCACGGGACATGCCTGGTTTACGAGCGATACCCGCGGTAATGATGACCATTTCAGCATCTTTGATGTCCTCATAGTTCGCAGTTCCCGTGATGTTCGCGTCAAAACCCAAAACCGGGGATGACTCCATCATGTCGAGCGCTTTCCCTTTGGTTGGGTTTTCCAGTTGAGGGATGTCAACCAGAACGACGTCACCTAGTTCTTTTTGGCCAAGGATGAATGCTGTTGTTGCTCCGGTAAATCCACTGCCGATCACGGCAATTTTTTTACGATTGAAACTCACATTTGTTCCCTCCTTGTATTTCCTTTTTAGTTGTACACCTCTATATTACATGTTTTTGATCAACGCATCAGCAAATTCCGAGCATTTCAGTTCGGAAGCGCCATCCATCAGTCGAGCAAAGTCATACGTAACGGTTTTTGCGGAGATTGTTTTCTCCATGGAGTTGATGAGCAGATCAGCCGCTTCGTTCCAGCCCAGGTGGCGGAACAGCATTTCCCCGGAGAGGATAACGGAAGATGGGTTCACTTTGTCCAGACCAGCGTATTTTGGAGCTGTACCATGTGTTGCTTCGAATACAGCGTGACCAGTTACGTAGTTAATGTTTGCACCTGGAGCGATACCGATACCGCCTACTTGTGCAGCCAGTGCGTCGGAGATGTAGTCACCGTTCAGGTTGAGCGTTGCTACGACATCGTACTCAGCTGGACGAGTCAGGATTTGTTGCAGGAATGCGTCGGCGATTACATCTTTCACGATGATTTTGCCAGCTGCTTCCGCTTCTTTTTGCGCTTTGTCAGCGTCGCCGCCTTCAGCTTTGATGCGGTCGTATTGTGCCCATGTGAATACGCGATCGCCGAATTCAGCTTCAGCCAGTGCGTAGCCCCATGTTTTGAAGCCGCCCTCGGTGAATTTCATGATGTTGCCTTTGTGAACTAGTGTAACGGATTTGCGGTTGTTTTCGAGTGCATAGTTGATCGCTGCGCGAACCAGACGCTCTGTACCTTCTTTTGATACAGGCTTGATTCCAATACCAGAAGTTTCTGGGAAGCGGATTTTTTTCACGCCCATCTCTTTTTGCAGGAACTCGATTACTTTTTTCACTTCAGGTGTACCTTCAGCCCACTCAACACCCGCATAGATGTCCTCAGTGTTTTCACGGAAGATCACCATGTCTGTTTGCTCAGGATGTTTTACTGGGGATGGCACGCCGTCAAAGTATTGAACAGGACGCACGCAAGCATACAGATCCAGCTCTTGGCGCAGTGCCACGTTGATGGAGCGGATACCGCCGCCTACAGGTGTAGTCAAAGGACCTTTGATTGCGATCAGGTATTCGTTGATTGCAGTGAGAGTATCTTCAGGCAGCCATTCGCCGTAGTTGTTGAACGCTTTTTCACCAGCGAAAACTTCGAACCAAGCAATTTTCTTTTCGCCTTTGTATGCTTTTTCAACCGCTGCATCGAGTACGCGTACGGAAGCGTTCCAGATGTCAGGACCAGTACCGTCACCTTCGATGAAAGGGATGATTGGGTTGTTAGGTACGTTGAGTTTGCCGTTATCGACTGTGATTTTTTCGCCTGCAGCAGGCAGTGCCAAATTTTTGAACAAGGAAAACCCCTCCATAATGATTAGTTCACTTTTATTGAAGTTAAAAGTTGTAAACAATGACAGACGTAGAGAAACTACCACAAGCTGGTGGTAGTCCTTCTACGCCATGATAAACCTGAACTTATCGCTGGTCAATTGGAACGTAGTGTTGATTGACTGGGCCGATATAATCCGCACGCGGACGAATCAGGCGATTGTTTTCAAATTGTTCCATGATGTGCGCAGTCCATCCGGACATACGGCTGATTGCGAAAATTGGCGTGTAGAGATCTGTTTCCAGTCCTAGTGCGATGTACACGGAAGCGGAATAGAAGTCTACGTTTGGTTTCAAGCCTTTTTCACCTGTCACCAATTCTTCGATTTTGACAGACATCTCGTACAGCTCGCTGCGTCCGATTTGTGTTGTCAGTTCTTTGGACATTTGACGCAGCCATTTAGCGCGCGGGTCTCCGTCTTTGTAGACACGGTGACCAAAGCCCATGATTTTTACTTTGTTTTCAAGTGCATTGTGGATGAATGGCTCTACGTTTTCCACGCTGCCGATTTCGCCCAGCATCGCTGCCACTTGCTCGTTGGCTCCGCCATGCAGAGGTCCTTTCAGCGTGCCAATTGCAGAAACCACACCGGAATAAATGTCAGTCAGCGTCGCAACGGTGACGCGAGCTGCGAATGTGGAAGCGTTAAATTCATGATCAGCGTGAAGAATCAGAGCTGTGTCGAAGGCTTTGACCGCTGTATCGGTTGGTTCTGTTCCATTGAGCATGTACAGGAAGTTTTTCGCAACGCAGTATTCTGGGTTCGGTTGGACAGGCTCCAAGCCTTTGCGAATGCGCGCATAAGCAGCGATAATCGTTGGTGTTTGCACCATCAGGCGGATCGATTTGCGATAGTTCGCTTCTTTGGACATATCCTGCGCTTCCACGTCATACAAAGCAAGTGTGGACACCGCTGTGCGCAGAACGGACATCGGATGCACACCCGCCGGATATGAACGGATTGCGTCAATTACTTCTTTTGGTACGACGGCATTAATGCCAAGATCTTTTTTCAGCTCATCGAGCTGTTCACGTTTAGGCAGAACACCGTGCCACAGAAGATAAATTACTTCTTCAAAGGTAGCGTTTTCAGCCAATTCATCGACATTAATGCCGCCGTAACAGAGTACACCGTCAACGATGGAACAGATCGCAGATTGCGCTGCAACCACACCTTCAAGCCCACGAGTCGTTGTCATAGTTCTCTCTCCTTTACCTGTCATGATCTGTAAGGCCCTCTCTTTTCCGCCGATTTTCTGTATCGATCGTAGGTCGTCTGTCTTTTGCATCGACGAAAAGAGAGACGGATGAAACGACAGAGCCCGGCAACGAAAAGAAAGAAAAACTTTCGTTCTCGGACATCATTATAGTAAATATTGTCCGATTTGTGAATACTAAAGTTTCATAGAGCGAAAAAGGGTTTTATTTTTCTCACAGCGTGTATTGGAAAGAATAGCATATTTTCGTTACAATAAAGTTACATTTCATGAAAGGGGAAGAGCGGTTGAACATACATAACTGGCAGGTTCGCCTGTTTCAAATCATCCGTTTTTTGTGGGTTGTGTTGTTGGTGTATGTTGGAGTTAAGGTCGTTCTCTTCGCAACACCTTTACTATACCCATTTCTAATCTCCATACTCATCGCCCTGGCTATCAACCCGCTGGTCAACCTCCTCTCAAATCGGGCCAAGTTTCCCCGTTGGCTCGGCGTGATTATCGCATTGATCTTACTGTTAGCCATCGTCGTAGGGGCCGTCACGCTTGTTGTGACGTTTACGGTGATCGAGATAGGGAATTTGACCGCCAAGCTTCCGCACACGCTTAATGAGCTATCTGGTTACGTCCAGAGCTTCATTACGCAGGAGACGTTAAACGGCATCTACAACCGTATCCAATTCATGTACGCACAGCTTGATCCGAGCTACCAGGAAACGGTCAAGGACACCATTGGCAAAACCGTATCCTCCATCTCCCAAGGTAGCAAGCAGTTCGCCCTCAATTTCCTCGACGCGGTGAAAACGTTGCTGCTGTCGCTGCCGAATTTGGCCACCGTGTTCGTCATCTCGCTAATGGGCGCCTTTTTCATCAGCAAAGACTTTTACTTGTGGCGAAATCGCTTCCGCCGGATACTACCGCAACGAGTAAACAGCCGCATGGACACCGTGATCCTCGACCTGCGGAATGCACTGGTCGGGTTCATCAAGGCGCAGATCACACTCGTAGCCATCACGGCGGTGATCGTGATCATCGGGCTGTTGATCATGGGAGTGCCGTACGCCGTCACCATCGGACTTTTGACCGGTGTGGTCGATCTGCTCCCATACCTCGGAACAGGAACGATTTTCGTACCATGGATCGTCTACATGTTCTTCAAAGGCAACTACAGCCTTGTTATCGGCCTCTCCATTCTGTATGCGGTAGTGCTGATCGTCCGCCAAATTATCGAGCCGAAAGTGGTCGCCGAAAATGTCGGGCTCGATCCGCTTCTGACCTTGGTCGCACTGTTTATTGGCTATAGCCTGTTTGGCTTTCTCGGGCTGATCGTCGGCCCTGTGAGCCTCGTTCTGATCAACGCCTTGTTCAAAGCGTGCGTGCACAAAGATGTTTGGCTTTATATCAAAGGGACCTAAAAAAACAAAGCCCAACGCTGCATCGAGTCTGCGTTGGGCTTCTTGCTGTTTGTACTGATGTAGTTTTTTCCTTTACTTCGTGATAACCATTTGCTCAACAGGCAGAACCGAGTCGATCACACTGTCCACCATCGCTTGATCAGCAAGGGTGCGGATAATCCAGGCCGACAAGTCCTGTCCTGCCAAACAGCCAGCAGCGGTTGCGACATTCCCGTTCTCCACAAACCCTCTGTCCACGACTTTCGCGCCCATGGAGGCAAGCAGCTTTCGCCTTGTAGGATAAGTAGTCGCTTCCATCCCCGTTAGCAATCCTAGCTTCGCCAAAAACAAAGCCCCCGAACACATCGAGCCGATTAGCTGCCGCTCGGGAGAAAGCGAGAAGCGATTCATGTATCTCCCGTCCTCAATGAGCGCAGGCACGCGGGGGCCGCTGGTGAAAAGTACCGCATCGGCATCAACTGCTTCCTCCACAAATCCTGTAGTTGGAATGCGCAGACCCGCTTGCGAAACATGGGTAGCTTCCGTCCCAACGATTTTCACCTGCCAATCGTCTCTGCCGCCGACCAATCGGACCCGGTTTAACAAGTCCCAGGGCAAAAACAAGTCGAGGTCCGTAAAATCATCAAACACAACGAGCGCGATCGTCGTTCCCATTTCCAATAACCCCCATCCACGAATTGGAGTTATTGTAACAGGCTCACAACCGATGGTCACCATTCCAATGTGCATGGAACTGCAGTGAACTATCTGCGAAACAGAAACCTTATTCTGCCCGATGTCATCTGCTTCAACAGCCAACCTTTGATCAGCGTGCGCAAAATGGCGCGCGTCAGTGGAATCAGCAGCATAAGTCCGACTATATCAGCCAAAAAACCAGGCATGATCAAAAAAAGCCCGCCTAGTAAAATAAAGACGCCATCGATCACAGCATCTGTCGGCATTTGGCCACGGGAAAGCTGGACTTGGATCAATCGTAAAATCTCCAGCCCTTGCTTTTTGGCAAAATAGGCACCTGCCACGCCTGTCAGCAGGATGAGGAGGAAGGTCGGCCCTGCACCGATGGCCTTCCCCACTAAAAACAATCCCCACAGCTCAACTGCGGAGGCAAGGATGAACACAACGGCAAGCAGGCGAATCATAGCCACTCACACTCCTTTGCGTGACAAAACCGGGGATGCTTCTATGAGCACCCCATTTTGTCTGCACCATCCGCTCCTTAAGCCTGCCCCATCAACCACTCATACAGATCGGGAAGCAATTTGGGCAAGCGGACGGGTTTGAATTGGAGATTGGTAAAAACGTGCTTGGTCGTACCGGTGACAAGCAACTGCTCATCCCGGTATACTTCATAGCCAAAGTCAAGGCGGACCGGTGTGATCTGTTCGATCCATGTCCTTACTTCAACGATGTCGTCATAACGAGCGGGGGACTTGTACGATACCTGCACATCTGTCAATGGCAAGAGCAGCCCCTGCGTTTCCAGCTCGCGATAGCTGATGGAGGCATCGCGCAAAAACTCCGTCCTGCCGATCTCCAACCAGTTCACGTAATTGGTATGGTAAACAACGCCCATCTGGTCCGTTTCGCCGTAACGAACGCGAAACCGAATGGTCTTCTGCTGTTTGGCCACATTCTTTCACTCCTTACAGTACGCGCGCCAACCCAGTATAAATGTGGCCGCGCTCCGTATCGACCGTAACGGTCTGTCCTTCCTTGAGCAGCTCTGTCGCACGGCTTGCACCAACGATAACTGGAACATTCAAATTCAAGCCGACGATTGCGGCATGGGACGTCAAGCCGCCCTCTTCCGTGATCACTGCGCCCGCGCGTTCGAAAGCGGGAATCATTTCGGAATCGGTGCCGATCGTTACCAGGATCGCGCCGTCTTCCATTTTGTCCAACGCTTCTTTAGCATTATTGGCAATAACGACCTTGCCTGTCACCACTTTGCGGCCGATGCCTTGTCCACGCGTGATGATGTCGCCGATCACGTGGATTTTCATGATATTGGTCGTGCCTGTCTCACGAACAGGGACACCCGCGGTGATAATCACCAAATCGCCATGGCGGACCATGCCAGATCTGAGCGATTCTTGAACTGACAGCTCAAGCATTTCGTCTGTCGTATGTGCCATCGGTGCCAGCAGCGGGTATACGTTGTTGACCAGTGCCAGTCGGCGAAGGACATCCGCATGCGGCGTCACCGCGATGATCGGCGCTTTCGGGCGATATTTGGAAACCATGCGCGCAGTATGACCGCTTTCGGTCGGCGTGATGATAGCAGCCGAGTCCAGATCGAGCGCCGCGTTGGCAACCGCTTGGCTGATCGCCTCAGTGATCGTCACTTGCTTGCGCATCGCTTGCAGTTGGAAAATTTCGCGATAATTCAGCTCTTGCTCGGTTCTCACCGCAATCCGCTCCATCGTAGCCACGGATTCAATTGGATATTTACCCGCAGCGGTTTCACCGGACAGCATGATTGCATCGGTACCATCAAAGATGGCGTTCGCCACGTCGCTCGCTTCCGCACGGGTCGGACGAGGATTGCGCTGCATCGAATCGAGCATTTGCGTAGCTGTAATGACTGGCTTGCCCAGTTCATTGCATTTGAAGATCAGTCGTTTTTGCACGAGCGGAACTTCTTCAGCTGGAATTTCCACGCCAAGGTCGCCGCGAGCTACCATCAAGCCGTCGGCAACTGCCAGAATCTCGTCCACATTGTCAACGCCCTCTTGGTTTTCGATTTTGGCGATCACATCGATTTTGGTGTGGTGACGCTCCAAAATTTCGCGAATCTCCAAAATGTCCGCTGCTTTGCGCACGAAGGAAGCGGCAATAAAATCGACACCTTGCTCGATGCCGAATACGATATCCTCGGCATCCTTGCTGGTGATGCCCGGCAGGTTTACTTGCACCCCTGGCACATTCACGCCTTTTTTGCTTTTCAGTGTTCCGCCGTTTTTGATGCGGCAGATGATATCGGTTCCTTCGATTCCTTCTACGACCAGCCCGATAAGGCCGTCGTCAATCAGAATGGTGCTGCCAACGGTGACGTCTTGGGGTAGCTCTTTGTATGTAATGGAAACGCGCTCCGCTGTTCCCGCAACCTCTTCGGTCGTCAAAACCAGAATTTCTTCTTCGACCAGTTCCACGGAATCAACCGCAAGCGAGCCTGTCCGAATTTCGGGACCTTTTGTATCCAACAAAATGGCGATCTGCTTGCCGGTTTGCTCGCTTGCCTCGCGAATGTTTTTAATCCGGGCAGCATGCTCCTCGTGGGATCCGTGGGAAAAATTCAAACGGGCAACGTTCATCCCCGCGTGGATCATTTTGACCAATGTGGAAACAGATTCACTGGCTGGCCCAATCGTACAGACAATCTTCGCTTTTCTTAGCAATGCAAGTCCCTCCTTGAAGTGTGAAGCTATGTAGTGCTGGCACGCAAACAACCTGAAACGCCGGAACAGGAGAGCATATGCCTCCCGTCCCGTGCCATTTCAGTGCCAAAAATGATTATATAGAGAGCGAACGAGCCAGGTCATAGATAGACAGATCCAGCTCATGTCGCTGTTGTAACGCCTCATTGAAATCGAAATCGACAATTTGATTATTCTGAATTGCCACCATCCGATCTTTCTTTCCTTCCAACAGCAGGTCTACGGCCGCTGCCCCCATCCGACTTGCCAGCATCCGGTCAAACGCTGTCGGCGAACCGCCGCGCTGGATATGGCCCAAAACGGTGACGCGTGTTTCCCAGCCTGTTTTTTCCTTAATCTGGTCTGCGAACGATGCCGCACTGCCGCATCCTTCGGCAACGATGATGATGGAATGCTTTTTGCCGCGGCTGCTCCCCGCATGCAGACGTTCCACGATGTCGTTTATGTCATGGTCCGCTTCCGGGATAATGACGGTTTCTGCCCCTGCTGCAAGACCTGCCCACAGTGCCAGGTCACCCGCATCGCGTCCCATCACTTCAATAATATAAGTGCGTTCATGAGAGGTGGCTGTATCGCGAATTTTATCGATCGCTTCTACGATGGTGTTCAATGCTGTATCGAAACCGATCGTAAAATCCGTGCACGGAATGTCATTGTCAATTGTACCCGGTACGCCAATCGTCGGAAAGCCTTTTTCTGTTAATTTTTGTGCGCCGCGAAACGATCCGTCTCCACCGATGACGATCAAGCCATCGATCTCGTGCTGGTTGAGCTGCTCTACTGCTTTTTGCTGCCCCGCTTCCGTGCGGAACTCCTCACTTCGTGCGGTGTACAGCGTCGTGCCGCCGCGGTGAATGATATCACCGACTGACCCCAGGGTCATTTCTTTAATATCTCCCCGAATCAGCCCATCATAACCGTGGTACACCCCGAAAATTTGCAGGCCGTGAAAAGCCGCCCGTCGTACCGCTGCCCGAACAGCTGCATTCATTCCCGGCGCATCGCCGCCGCTCGTCAACACTGCCAATCGTTTCATATCGCTCACCTCTTCACCCTTCTCCATGATTAGGATGGCTGCAAACGAAAAACAGTATGTACTATTCTTCACATGCGCCACCCTGTTATATACAACCTTACCTATCTGTTATACAAATTAACGACAATATGACATACTTATTCTTCGCATGTCGCTAACCTGCAATCCATTGGTACGAATACGATTGTAGCAGATTTAATCAGGAGAAAAAAGCAGAAAAAAGCCTCCGTTTTATGAAAGGGAGGCGTATTGACCAATCTGTTTGAATTTCACGTAACGATCCTGTATCAATTCTTCCGGCGTCATCTGAATGAGCTGTTCTAGTCCGGATACAAGCGTTGCTTTAAGCAGCTCTGCCTGTTTGACCATGTCGCGGTGTGCACCGCCGAACGGCTCCTCGATCATACCATCGATGATCCCCAGCTCCAGCAGATCCGGTGCGGTGATTTTCATCGTTTCGGCTGCCCTCTGTGCCAGGCCCGCGTCTTTCCAGAGCAATGCCGCAGCTCCTTCCGGCGAGATGACCGAGTAGGTGGAGTTTTCGAGCATATAGATCCGGTTGCCCAGACTGATTGCTAACGCTCCGCCGCTTCCGCCTTCCCCGATGACCACGCACAAGATCGGAACGCCGAAACCGGCCATTTCACGCAGATTGCGCGCGATCGCTTCGCTCTGGCCGCGCTCTTCCGCCGTCTTGCCTGGAAAAGCGCCTTGCGTGTTGATAAAGCAGATGATCGGACGCTTAAATTTGTTGGCTTGCTGCATCAGGCGCAATGCCTTCCGATACCCTTCCGGATGCGGGCTGGCAAAGTTGCGCGCGATGTTTTCTTTCGTGTCTTTTCCTTTTTGGTGGCCGATGACGGTAATTGGACGCCCATCCAAATATGCGATGCCGCCCACGATCGCCATATCGTCCCCAAACAGCCTGTCCCCATGGAATTCGATAAAATCCGTAAAAATATGATTGATGTAATCAAGGGTAGTGGGGCGCTGCGGATGACGCGAAAGCTGAACGCGTTGCCATGGTGTCAGTTGGCCGTAAATTTGCTCAGCCATCTCTTTTGCTTTGATTTCCAAACGCGCAACCTCGTCGGAGAAATCAATGCCCTTCTCCTCGGTGAATCTGCGCAGCTCTTTGATTTTATCTTGTAGCTCAATTAACGGTTTTTCAAAAGGAAGCTCGCCTGCCATCCCTACACTCCTTCCCGCACGGTGTGCATTTCCACGATTTTGCCCAATGTTTCGCGCATGTTTTTGCGGTGCACGACCATATCGAGCTGACCGTGTTTCAGCAGGAATTCAGCAGTCTGAAAATCTTTCGGCAACTCCTGGCGAATCGTCTGTTCAATGATCCTGCGTCCGGCAAAGCCGATCGTAGCACCCGGTTCGGCGATATTGATGTCGCCCAGCGATGCGAAGCTCGCGGACACGCCTCCCGTCGTCGGATGCGTCATGACGGAGATAAACAGCAGCCCTTCGCGATCCATCTGTGCGAGCGCAGCGCTCGTCTTGGCCATCTGCATCAAGCTAAGTGCGCCTTCCTGCATGCGTGCACCGCCCGAGGCAGCAAACAAAATCACCGGCAGCTTGCGTTCGAGCGCACGCTCAATCGCACGGGTGATTTTTTCGCCAACAACGGAACCCATGCTGCCCATGCGGAAACGCGAGTCCATGACGCCGATGACGATGCGATTGCCCATCAAAAGGCCTTCTCCCGTCACAATCGCCTCATTCAAATTGCTCAGTTCCTTGTCCTTTTCCAGCTTGTCCAAGTAACCAGGGAACCCAAGCGGATTCGCGCTCAGCATATCAACATCGAATTCTTCGGTGAGCACGCCGTCATCGAGCAAAGACGCGATCCGTTCAGGCGCGGAAAGCGAATAATGATGCTGGCAGCCTTTGCACACGCGAAGATTTTTTTCCAAGTCCTTGGAATAATGAATAGTGCCGCAATGAGGGCACTTGCTCATCAAGCCCTCCGGCACTTCTTTTTGCTCTATAGCAGGTGCGCGTTCGATTGGCTTTGTTGGGACTGTCGCGAACTTGCGCTTTTTCCCGAAAAGATCTTTTAGCACCGTAACACCTCATCTTTCATTCAGTGAAGGATCGAGCCAACACCTCTTGGACTTCATGAAGCTCGCTCTGGGGGACAAGGATTTCAAATTGCTTCGATACTCCTGCTTCCCGAACCTTTACCAGGAATCCTTCGTCTGTCAGCCGATGCTGAATGCGTTCTGCGATTCTGGCGCTGGGAGCGATATAGATGACCGTCCACATGATGGTTCCCTCCTCCAAACTCCGCTACAATATGTAACCTGACATATCATATCACAGCGCGGTTTATCGCCGCAAACTCCTGTTTCTCACAGTTTGCTGTTCTCCAGATGGCTCAGCATTTTTTCGACTGCCGACTGTTCGTCTCCCGATCGGATTGCTTCCATGATGCCGCGATGCTCATCGACCGCCGTGCGGGCACGTCCTTCGCGGGAAAGCGATTCGTTGCGCACGCTTTCGCTGTATTCGACCAGCGGTGCCCAAATACGGTGCAGGACGGAATTGCGGCTGGACCGACAGATGACACGGTGAAACTGGTAGTCTTCCTCTGTCGGCACTTTACCTTCTGCAATCCGTTCCTCCGCTTGCGCTAAAATACGCTCCATTTCCTCGAAATGTTTGCTGGTGGCCCGCTTGCAAGCCAGGCGCACCGCATCGATTTCGAGAATTTTGCGCATCTCGACCAAATCTTTCTTGGTCTTGACATCGCGTAAAACAAACATGCCCAAGATGTCAATCAGCCGGTTGTGGCGATAATGCTTCAAAAATGTACCCTCGCCCCTGCGCGTCTCGATCAACCCCAAAAGCTCCAATGCTCTGAGTGCCTCGCGCACGGAGGAGCGCCCAGCGTTCAACGTTTCGGACAGATCCCGCTCCGAGGGCAATTTGTCACCCGGTCTCAGGTTGTTTTGCTGCACGATATCATGGAGCTGCAGCAGAATTTCTTCGTATACTTTGCGTTCTGTCTCGGAATGGAGCACGCCTATTCTCCTCTCGTGTGAAAGTCATTTGGTCTAGGGAGTGGAGATTATGCTTTTTGCAAAGCCGCTTGTGTCAGCTGGAACGTTTTTTCTTTAACCGCTTCAGGATCAACCGTTTTGCGCGCTACGCCCGTTTCCATCGCTGCTTTGGCAACAGCTGCCGCTACATTCGGTGCCACGCGTGGATCGAACGGAGCCGGAATCACTTTATCAACGGACAGCTCTTCAGGAGCGATTAGGCTTGCGATCGCATGAACCGCTGCCAGCTTCATCTCTTCATTGATGCCTGTCGCATGCACGTCCAGAGCGCCACGGAAAATGCCTGGGAATGCCAGCACGTTGTTCACTTGGTTCGGGAAGTCGGAACGTCCGGTACCGATAACAGCCGCGCCCGCTTTTTTCGCTTCTTCCGGCATGATTTCCGGAACAGGGTTCGCCATTGCGAAAATAATCGCATCGCGGTTCATCGTCGAAACCATCTCAGGTGTGAGCGCGCCTGCTACGGAAACACCGACGAATACGTCTGCACCCTTCATCGCATCTTCAAGCGTGCCTTGAAGCATGCTGCGGTTCGTGATTTTCGCCATTTCTTCCTTCACGGCGTTCATGCCGAACGGACGGCCTTCATAGACGATCCCTTTCGTGTCGCACATGATGACTTCTTTAACGCCCATGCTGATCAAAAGCTTCATGATCGCGATGCCCGCTGCGCCTGCACCGTTTGCAACCACGCGGATTTCTTCAAGCTTTTTGCCGACCACTTTCAGCGCGTTGAGCAAACCTGCAGCCGTTACAATTGCAGTACCGTGCTGGTCATCATGGAAAACAGGGATGTTGCACTCTTTTTTCAAGCGCTCTTCGATTTCGAAGCATGCAGGTGCCGCGATGTCTTCCAAATTCACGCCGCCAAAGGATGGTTGAAGCAATTTGACTGTTTCTACAATTTTGTCAATATCATTAGTTTGCAAGCAGATCGGGAATGCGTCCACGCCCGCAAAAGATTTAAACAAGACCGCTTTTCCTTCCATAACCGGCATAGCCGCTTCTGGACCGATGTTACCGAGGCCAAGCACAGCCGTACCGTCGCTTACTACCGCCACCGTGTTACCCTTCATCGTGTAATCATACACTTTGGATACATCATCGAAAATCTCTTTGCACGGCTCCGCAACACCCGGGGAGTAGGCCAAGCTCAGGTCGTATGCGTTACGCACTGGCACCTTCGTAACGGTTTCCAATTTCCCTTGGTATTTTCTATGCAGTTCCAATGCTTCTTCACGTAAGTTAGACATCCCGTCATTCACTCCTATCTCACCTATCAGGTCTCTGGTAGTACGCTTGGAAGTGGTCAGACCACTTTTTAAACTATGTACTCATTATATCAAAACACTTTCATCTGTAAACCTACGGAAAAATAGAAAAAAGGGAGGTTAACAATCATCCTCCCCAGTTTATGGTCATTTCTTTCAAGATTACGCTGCTATGTCCAACAATATCTCGCGCTTTCGCCAAAAATAGCTCGTCTGCATCGATCCGAATCGTCTCCGGCAGGCGAATTGACTGCTTTTTGGCTTCGTAATAAAGCACGATAGGAATCGTTCCCTTTTTTCCGACAAAAAGCTCCTGAAGCTTCGGCAATGTCGAATCATGCTCTTGCTCGGCGGTGATTTTGATGAACAGAACAGGCGCCGCGGCAGGCTTGGGCAGCGTCTCAAGGTCCCACATCCGGGACAGCATAAGCTTCGGCATATCCTCCTGTATGTCCACGCGTCCTTCTGCCAGTACCATCCGCTCCTTGCCAACGAGATCGCCATACTTGGCGAACACTTGCGGGAAAGCGACCGCCTCCACGAGCGCGGTTTTGTCCTCCAGCGTCAAAAAGGCCATCGGGTCGCCCTTTTTCGTCTGGATGCGCTTGAAGTCCAAGATCATCCCAACGACTTTCACCTGCTGGTCCTTCTTACCTTCATACATGGAAGCAACACTTGCGACCTCGGGCCGACTCATCACGTGCGCGTATTGGTCGAGCGGATGCCCGGACAGGTAGAGACCGAGCAGCTCCCGCTCTTCCTTCAACTGCTGCATCCGGTTGAACGGCGGCACTTCCGGATAGCCGTTGGCATCGGTCATCGTCTTGCCGACGGCATCCTGCGCCCTTGGCTCCTCTTCTTCCAGCGAGGCGAACAGATTCAATTGGGAGCCGCTCCGCTCCTGGCGCTTGGAGACAGCTTTGCCCATCGCCTCATCGAGCAAGACGAGCTGTTGAGCGCGGTGGCCCGGCAGGCTCTCCAATGCTCCAGCCAAAATCAGCGATTCCACAACACGTCTATTGACCAAGCGTCCATCCACACGCGTGCAGAAATCGAACAGGTCGCGGAAATGCTCCCCTTCCCGTTCGGTGGTGATCTGGTCGATTGCACCGTAGCCGACGTTTTTGATTGCGGCGAGGCCAAAGCGGATACCGCCCTCCTCAGGGATAAACCCGGCCTCGCTACGATTGACATCAGGCGGGAGCATGGCAATTCCGAGCCGTTTTGCTTCTTCCGCATATTCCGCGATTCTCGTCTGGCTGCCGATCGACAGCGACAGCAGGGCGGCCATGAAGGCGAGCGGGTAGTTTGCCTTGAGATACGCCATTTGGTACGCGATGACGGCATAGGCGACCGAATGGGCTTTGTTAAAGCCGTAATCGGCGAATTTGACGATCAGGTCATAAATTTGGTTGGCGAGCGCCTCGTCGTAGCCTTGGCGGACGCTGCCTGCCACGAATTTGGCTCGCTGCTCGGCCAAGAGCTCCCGTTTTTTCTTGCCCACCGCCCGTCGCAAAATGTCGGACTCGCCAAGACTGAAGCCTGCCATTTTCGACGAAATCTGCATGATTTGCTCCTGATAGATCATGCAGCCGTACGTTTCTTGTAAGATCGGCTCAAGGTCGGGATGGGCGTACTGGACTTTTGTCAACCCATGTTTGGCTCGGATGTAGTCAGGAATGATCTCCATCGGGCCGGGGCGGTACAGTGCCACTACGGCGATGATATCGGTAAACGCGGTCGGTTTCAGCTCACGCAGCACATTGCGCACGCCTGCCGACTCCAGCTGGAAGATCCCGGTTGTCTCGCCTCGCGTCAGCATGCGAAACGTCTTTTCATCATCGGTCGGCAAATTGTCCAAGTCGAGATAGATCTCTTGGTGCGCGAGATGGCGAAGCGTTTCCTGAATGATCGTCAGGTTGCGCAGCCCGAGAAAGTCCATTTTCAAAAGACCAACCGCCTCCAGCACCTCCATCGGGTATTGGGTCAGCGCCAGTCCCTCGTTGCCCTGCTGTAGAGGGACATACTCGGTCAGCGGCTCGCGTGAGATGACGACGCCCGCCGCATGTGTGGAGGCATGGCGCGGTAGTCCCTCGAGCCCCCGCGCAGCTTCGATCAAGCGGGCTACCTCCGCGTTTTGGAGCGCCAGCTTGCCGATCTCAGGGTTGAGCGCCATCGCTTTTTCCAGCGTCATCCCCGGCGATTGCGGGATCATTTTCGCCACACGGTCCACGATCCCGTGCGACAATCCAAGCGAACGGCCCACATCCCGCACTGCCGCCCGCGCTGCCAATGTTCCGAACGTGATGATTTGGGCGACGCGGTCACGACCGTATTTTTCGGCCACATACTGAATGACCTCATCGCGACGCTCCACAGAAAAGTCGATATCGATATCCGGCATCGTCACACGTTCCGGATTGAGAAAACGCTCGAACAGCAGGTGGTAGCGCAGCGGATCGACATTCGTGATGCGAAGCACATACGAGACAAGGCTGCCAGCTGCTGATCCGCGCCCTGGACCTGTCGGAATCCCCTTTTCATGCGCATACTTCATAAAGTCCCAAACAATGAGAAAATAATGGGTAAATCCCGTCCGCGTGATAATCGCCAGTTCGTGCATGAGCCGCTCGCGAATCTGTGGCGTGATTTCTCCGTATCGATCCTGGCAGCCTTGCTCGCACAGCTCTCGCAGGTAAGCATCGGCATCCGATCCCGGCGACAAAGGATACTGTGGCAAAATATGCTGGTCAAAAGCAAGCTCCACGGAGCAGCGAGCGGCAATGGCATCCGTATTGGCAAGCGCTTGGGGAGCGAAAGCAAACAAGCGCTCCATCTCGTCGCCGCTTTTCAAATAAAACTCTTCCGATTCGTAGCGCAGTCGATCTTTGTCTTCGATTGTTTTGCTCTCGCCGATTGCCAGGAGAATATCGTGCAGGGCAGCATCCTGCTTTTTCACATAATGAACGTTATTCGTTGCGACCAGCGGAATGCCGGTTTGCTGGTGCAGCCGCAACAGACGCTGATTCAGTCGGCGTTCCGTCTCCAGCCCGTGGTCCATCAGCTCCAAATAAAAGCGTTCCGGTCCAAAGGTTGTTTGGTACCACATAGCCGCTTCACGCGCGCGATCGGCATCGCCTGCTAGCAGGTGGGTGCCCACCTCGCCTCGCTGGCAGCCGGATAAGGCGATCAGCCCTTGGCTATGAGCTTTTAGCCATTCTTTATTGATACGCGGCAGCATCTGGTACCCTTTCGTGGCAGCCAACGTCGCCAGCTTCAAGAGATTTTGGTAACCGGCATTGGTTTCAGCCAGCAATGTCAAATGGTAGGGAGCGACCGCCTGATTGCGCGGCTTGATTTCCTGCAGGTCGCCATCGATCACGTACATCTCCATCCCGATGATCGGCTTGATCCCCGCTCCCACACAAGCCCGGTAAAACGGGACCGCTCCATATAAATTCGCATGGTCGGTAATCGCCAAGGCCGGCATGCCAAGCGCTGCGGCCCGTGCGATCAGCTCGTCGATACGCGCCGCGCCGTCAAGCAAGCTGAATTCGGTGTGTATATGCAAATGAACGAAAGACATGTCCATAAATCCTCCAGGCGATTATTTGTTCTCCTCCATTATAACGCAGCTTTCTCTTTTTTCACGTATGTGGGTATTCAAACACGCTCTTTTTCGCTGCTAGCCATAACGTAGTGTATTCGTAAGGGAGGTGCGAACCATGGCCCTGTATACCACCGACTGGATAAGGCAGCACAAGCACTTGCTTGATCTCCCCTTGCGTAAGGGATTGCGGCGGGCATCCCCTCAAACGAAAAAAGAAAACGCACGCTATCCAGTGATTGTCCAATTCAAAAAAAAGACCCTTCCGTCAACGATCCAATCGTGCAAAAAACAGTGGGGGCCCTCATCGTTCATCGCGGCCCGCCGCTTAGGCATCATAAAAGCTATCTCGGGAACCGCTACGCTTTCCTGTCTGCAGAAAATGTGCGAATCCAAGCATGTGGAACGCATTTATTTGAATCAAAAGGCAAAAATGTCGCTTGATGTCGCGGCACCGAGCGTCGGTCTAACTAAATCGACAACAAATCGTTTCACAGGAAAGGGGGTGACCATCGCTATCCTCGATACGGGAATTTACCCCCACCCCGACCTGAAAGGAAGGATCATCGCATTCCGCGATATCATCCGAAAGCGCACGAAGCCTTACGATGACAACGGGCACGGGACGCATGTCGCCGGATGTGCAGCTGGGTATGGCAACAACTCCAAAGGAAAAGTAGCCCGCCGGTTCATAGGTGCCGCTCCTCATGCCAAACTCGTCGGTGTTAAAGTACTGGCTAAGGACGGGCAAGGAAATTTTGATGACATTATTGCCGGTGTGCAATGGTGCATCCGCAATCGCAAAAAATACGGCATTCGCGTGCTCAACCTCTCGCTGGGGGCTGAACCGTTGTCTCACAACAAAAACGATCCGCTCTGCCAAGCGGTTGCCCGTGCCGTCCGCGTCGGTTTGGTCACCGTCGTCTGCGCCGGTAACAACGGGCCCAACCGCCGCACGATTTACACGCCGGGAATCTGTCCTACAGCGATTACGGTCGGAGCGACGGATGACCGAAACAAGCTGAAACAGACCGCTCACAAGATCGCCCGCTTCTCCAGCCGTGGCCCCAGCATTTACGGCCAGCTCAAGCCTGATTTGGTCGCGCCTGGGGTCAATATCACCTCGTTGCGCGCGCCCGGCTCCTTTTTGGACCGCGAGCTGGTGCGTCATCGCGTCGGTCGCTGGTATTTCACGCTGTCCGGCTGCAGTATGTCGACACCGCTGGTCGCCGGAACCGTCGCCTGCATGCTGGAGGAAAATACCAAACTGACGCCACGGCAGGTGAAATCCCGCTTGCTGCAGCATACCGTCCATCTGGTCAAAACCAACCGCTACGCGCAAGGAAACGGAGAGCTGAACGCCAGGTTCCTAAAGAAAAAATGAATACCAGCCAAAATGGCACCGGAAGAACGGCCGAAATGGGCGTTCTTTTTTCACTAGGCGTTTTTTCTTTTCTGCACATGTTTGGAAAGTTTTGAGGCATGGTAAAATATACAAAAACCTGCGTGGCCGGCGTGTGAACAGGAGAGAAGCTGCTATGAACAAAATCGGAACCATTTACTGGACAGACCTGAAAAAAATCGCCACCAACTGGGCTGCGGCAGTCGTCATTCTTGGACTGGTCTTTTTGCCGTCACTGTACGCCTGGTTTAACATCAAGGCATCCTGGGACCCGTACAGCCAGACGAGCGGAATCGCCATCGCTGTCGCCAACAACGACACCGGCTCTGCCATCCGTGACAAACAGATCAATTTGGGAAATGAAATCGTAAACTCCCTAAAGGACAACAAGAAAATCGGCTGGACGTTCGTATCCGAGGAAGAGGCGATCAAAGGGGTGCAGGAAGGCGACTATTACGCCAGCATCGTCATCCCCGCCGATTTTTCCGCCAAAATTGCAACAATCATGACCAATAATCCGCAAAAAGCCGAAATCATTTACACCGTCAATGAAAAAATCAACGCGATCTCCCCGAAGATTACCGCCAAAGGCGCAAGCGGCGTGATCGAGGAAGTGAACCAAAATTTCATCAAGACCGCTAACGGCACGATCTTTCGGATCTTTAATGAAATCGGCGTTGAGCTACAAAATCAGCTGCCCACCATCGAAAAGCTGAAAGCACTGGTTTTTCGCCTCGAAGGCATGTTCCCCGAGATCAACCAGGCGGTGGGGCGCGGGCTGACTGACGTCGAGCGAGCAGCGCAAATCGCCGCGAAGGTTCAGCAGGATTTGCCGCTCGTCGCCCAACTGGGCAAAGACGGCACCGACTTTTCCAATCGGCTTGGCGATTTTCTTACCAAAAGCGAGGATGCCCTGATCAGCGTATCCCCCACGATCAAAGCGGACTTGGCGCTGTTGCAGCAAGCAGCGGCGGCAGCGGAGCAATTGGCTGTTGTTCTGCAGGAGAACAAGCCTGACCCCGCCGTCGCAAAAGCGTTGATCGACCAGACGATCAAGCGGCTTACGGTGGCTGCTTCCGTGACCGACAAGCTAAAGCAAGCGCTGACGCGTCTGGAGGACATCTCCGACGGCACCAGGCTGATGCCCGCCATCAACAAGCTGGGACAGGCCCAAAGCAGATTCCAGGAGCAGGTCGCGACGTTAACCAAAATCAAGAACGCCATCGACAAGGGCGAGCAGCCTGCCGCAGAGCTGGTCGACCACATGCACAAGCTGGCTGCTGAGACGAATGCGATAGTCGGCGATATTCTCGGACGCTACGATAGCGAAATCCAGCCGTCCGTTTTGAACGCAATTGAGCAGGCGAAAAAGGCGAATCAGCGGGTCGGTGCCGTCTTGACCGACGCGGTGCAGAAGCTGCCCGAGGTGACACGCGTCGTACAAGATGTCGCCAAGGCATTCGCTACCGGAAAAAAAGAACTGCAAACCATCCAGCAAAACTTGCCCACTTATGAAGCCCAGCTAAAAGCGCTTGCCACCAAAATGCGCGCTTTAGACAAAGAGGCCAATCTGCGGGAAATCATCGACCTGCTGCGTCATGACGCGCAAAAAGAAAGCGAATTTTTTGCAGAGCCTGTCGTGTTGAAGGAAAATCGACTTTTTCCGATTCCTAACTACGGCTCAGCCATGTCGCCATTTTTTACGACGCTTTCGCTTTGGGTCGGGGCGCTATTGCTCGTATCGCTGCTCACGGTCGAGGTACATCATCCTGAGACGTCTTACCGTAGCTACCAGATTTATTTCGGCCGATTCTTCACCTTTCTCACGATCGCCTTGCTGCAGTCCTTGTTCGTCACGCTCGGTGACATCTATCTACTGGGCACGTATGTATGCAACAAGCTGTGGTTCGTCCTGTTCGGGCTGGTGCTGAGTGCCGTTTTCATGCTGATCGTCTATACGCTCGTCTCCGTATTCGGCAACATCGGGAAAGCTCTGGCGATCGTGCTGCTCGTGCTTCAGTTGGCAGGCTCTGGCGGGACGTTTCCGATCCAGGTGACGCCACCGTTTTTCCAGGCGATCCACCCGTTCCTCCCCTTCACCTATGCAATCAGCATGATGCGTGAGGCGGTCGGCGGCATTTTGTGGCATGTAGTGACACGCGATCTGATGATGCTAGCCGTCTATGTCGGCATTTTCCTTTTGCTCGGCCTTGCTTTAAAAAAGGTCATCAACCGCGCAAGTACCGGTTTTATCCAGAAAGCGAAGGAAAGCAAGCTGATCCATTGACGCTCTAATGGACAGACACCTTTTAGGCTCTCTTTGCCATATCATGGGTTATAGTTTACGTGATCAAAGGGAGCGAACCCGATGAAAATATGCTTTTCGTGCAATCTGGAGAAATACAAGCCAAAAGGTAATGTGCTGCAGTTTCTCGGCATGCTCAAGGCGTTTGACCATGAAGTGAGCAAGCTGCCAAGCAAAAAGCGAAAGAAATTCGTTGTCGACTGCGTGCTGCCCTTCGAATTCCAAAACGGCCACGACGGGTTCAAATTTCATCACGTGCGTTTCCATAAAGCAGACGATCTGACGGACAAAATCGTCAAGCAGGATGAAAAAAAGGACTACGACTTCATTTTCATCCGCGGGCGAGACCAGGCGCTCGATCTGGTAAAGAAGAAGCGTTCACTTGGCGACAAGCTCCTGTTTCTGTCGATCAACTACAACCTTCATGATCCGCGCATCATGAAGGAAGTCAATTTTTTGCTGCGCCATACCCGAATCATCTTTTTTCAGTCTGTACCGATCGCCGAGCGGTTTAAAGCATATTTGCGCCGAAAAAAATGGGGGGAAGATCGCATCGAGCGCCAGATCAAGGTGCTGCCGCAGTTCGTCGAAGCAATGTCGGAAGAGAAAATGCTCCGGATTCACCGCGCCACTCCTCCCCAGCTCATCAATTGCGGTGTGATCCGTCCGCGTTATGGCTTGCCAGTAGCCGTCAAAGCGATCCACCTAATCCGGAAGCGCGTCCCGGAGGCGAAGCTGAACCTGCTCTACCCATCGATTGTCAACGCCTACCGACCGACTGCGGAAAAGCTGTTGAAAAAGCCGGGTGTCGTCAATCACGGACAAAAAAACGTCTGGGAAACAAAGAAAATGATCGTGAAAGCAGGAATCGGGATGGCCCTGATTTATGACAACACGCCCGATTTGACCCCGTCCCATGCTTATTTGTCCCGCGTCCTCGAATATATGGCGCTTGGCGTGCCAGTGCTGACGACCCGCACCTTTGGCAATATTCATCTCTTGGGCGACAATTACCCGCTATTCGTCCATGATGAGCACGATATCGCACGCTGTTACCACAAGCTCAATGAACCAGCATACTATGCGGAAATGAGCGAATATGTCAGGGAAAGGGGCAGGGCATATCTTGGCGAAAATGCGATTAAAGATTTTTGGAAGGTGCTGACGACGGAATTGGGGATGCCTGCTTAGGCATCCCTTTTGACTGTTCCGGAATTATTTTGGTACGATGGAAGTGTATGGCTTGTACGATAATTGAGGGGTTGGTTTTTCAGTGTGGTTTGCAATTTATTTGACAGGATTTGTCGGGTCGCTTGTGCTCGCGCTTTATTTCAGCATCATGGCGCGTCAACGCGGCATTCATCCGCTCGTATCGCGCATGACACTGGGGAAAATGAACATGGCGATCGGCGTCCTGTTTACGCTGATGGCGCTGAACCAGTTTACGTTTGAAGATTTGACAGGGGTACGCATCGGCGTCGCACTTGTGCTGCTTTTGGTCGGGCTGGTCAATTTGATTTTTGGTACTCGCAATTATATCCAATACCGCCGTGGTTGGATCATGGAGCTAAAGAAAAACGGTTGATCCCGTAATCCGCTTCACAAACGGCTCGGAAATGAAAAGAAGGAGCTCAGTTCCCATTACTTCCGGGAAACGGCTCCTTTTTTCGTTTTCGCGCAAACATCATTCCGGTTGTGCCCACATTTCCTGCGGATTCAGCTCGTAAATGTTGTTCTCGCGGTACATGTAGTGATTCATGATGAACTCGCGGCGAATCGTGGCAAAGTCTTCATGAAACCGGCTGATGTATTCGTTGATTTCCTTTTCCGTATACTTGCGTCCCACTTCCAGTCCGGAAACGATGTGCTCGAAAACGTAGAGCTTCTTTTTCCGTTGAACAGGAATCGACTTCAGCTTGCCATCGACATTGAAGAAATTTTTGATGACTTTTTCCTTCTCGTTTCCATCCACGCTGCTCTCTCCCCCCCGTACAACATCCAAAATCGCTTGTGCATCACGACGCAAATGATCGGCATCCAAATAAAAGTAAATCGTGTTTTTGTCCCGTCGCTCATAAACAATGCCGACCTCGCGAAGCTTTGCCATATGGTGCGTAATCGTCGGCGGCGTCAATCCGAGCTTGCCTGCGATCGCCTGACCGTGCAGAGGGCCTTTGGATAACAGGGTCAAAATCCGTATCCGAGTCGGGTCTCCCATCGCCTTGTGAAAATTAACCAAATGCTGTAGCTGCATCTAGTTCCTCTCCTTTCCTCATGTAATTCGACATTTATGTAATTAGATAATAATTTAATTACCTGGAAATAGCAAGCAGGCACATGACTATTCCATGTGCCTGCTTGCTTCCTACTTATGTTTCTTTTACTTTACATCGTAACCTTGATCTTCGATCGCTTCTTTGATCGCTTCAAGACTTACCTTGCTTTCGTCGAAAGACACATCGACCGTTTTGCTGGCCAAGTCCACTTTTCCACTGGCACCGATATTTTTCAGCGTACCTTCCACAGCATTGACACAATGATTACAGGACATGCCCTCGACTTGCAGCGTAATGTTTTGCATCTCTCCCGCTCCCTTTCATACAATCGTTATTTCATCAGCTTGTTAACGGTAACTAACAGCTCATCGATAACATCGTGATCGCCCGATTGGATGCGATCGATCACACAGCTTTTCATATGGCCTTCTAGCAGCAGTCTGCCGACGCTGTTCAGCGCGGATTGAATCGCCGCGATTTGATTCAATACATCGTCGCAGTACGTGTCTTTTTCGATCAGTCCTTTGACGCCGCGAATCTGCCCCTCTATGCGATTCAATCTGGTAATCAGATTGCTCTTCATTTTGTCTGAGTGGTGACTCTTCCGTTCCTCACCTTGGGCACAATGGTTCATTTGATCTTCGTGGTCCATTTGTTTCCCTCCTCTTACTTTAAATATACAATACCCCCCTATACTATGTAAAGAGGTTTTGCTTCTATTCGCCTCACAAACTATTATACATCATAGTCATATGCAGAATCGCCGTCTCGTCTGACAAGTTCGTGTGGCTGTGGTGATTATGCGCATTTTCCAACCTAGGTTCGTGGAGGCGAGGGGCCTCGCGAAAAAAGCGCTCCGGCTCCGCTCTGACAGCGCTCGCTGGGGGTTAGACTGTCCGGCTCCGTGTAAAAAGCGGGACCGCGCCCCAAAGCCACACGCTGCGCGGCGGGTGCTTCTCAACGACGATGTGAGGCGCGAAAGATGTCCCGCTTTTTACACTGCGCCTGTGTTGGCGTTGCCAAGGCTCCGCGGCCCGCTTTTTTCGCGAGGCCCTGGCTTCAGCAATTCCATCGTTTTGGAAAAAAAGAACGATACATAACGATAAAAAAACAGCCCTCCGGCTGTTTTTTTATCGTTCTACGATTTGTGCGGTTACTAGGGCTTTGCAGACTAGCTGGTCCTGGTGGTATACGGCTACCTCTACTTTGCCGAATCGGCGGCTGATATCGAGCAGCTGTGGCTTGATTTCAATGCGGCTTTCGATTTGGACGGGCTTGAAGAAGTAGACCACGATGTTTTCCGGCACCATATCCCCACGGCGGTGTAGGCGCAGTAGGTTGCAGGCCGATTCGACCATGACGGTGGTCATGACGCCGGAAGCAACGGTTCCTAAGTGGTTGGTCATCTGCGGCGTGATGTCACCTTGGTAGACCAAGGTGTCCGCGATTTTCTCCTCGCGGAAGCGGCTCATGATCTGGGTCGGGAATGTCTCGCCCATCTGCGGCTGCTTTTGCATGTATTGGAGCGCTTTGAGCACGTCTTGGCGGCTCAATACACCCACAAGCCTTTTATGATTGTCGACGACCGGCAATAGCTCGATGCCCTCCCACACCATTAAGTGAGCGGAAGATGCAACCGAGACACGCGGCGATGTGGTGATCGGATTTTTCGTCATGACCTTGTCCATCGTCACCCAGCTGTCGTGCCCGATGATGTCTTTCGATGTCACGATCCCCACCAGTCGCATCTGGTCATCGACGACGGGAAAACGGGTATCATGGTGGTCTTGCGTATACTGGTGCCACACATCCACCGTATCATAGGTGTGCAGCATTGGTGTCTCTTCGATCGGTTTGAGCACATCTTCGACCATAACGATCTCTTTTTTGATCAGCTGGTCATAAATAGCCCGGTTGATCAACGATGCGACGGAGAATGTATCATAGCTCGATGAAATGATTGGCAGTGCCAGCTTATCTGCGAGCTGCTTGACCTCATCGCTGGTGTCAAATCCGCCCGTAATCAGCACTGCAGCGCCTTGCTGCAGCGACAGCTTGTGCGCTTGGGTCCGGTTCCCCACGATCAAGAGGTTGCCCGCGTCGACGTAGCGCATCATGGCATCTAGCTGCATGGCGCCGATCACGAATTTGTTCAGCGTCTTATGCAGCCCTTCACGTCCGCCCAGGACATGGCCATCCACGATATTGACCACCTCGGCAAACGTAAGGCGCTCAATGTTTTCCTTCTGCTTCTTTTCAATCCGCACGGTCCCTACACGCTCGATCGTGCTCACATACCCTTGTGATTCTGCTTCTTTGATCGCTCGATATGCCGTTCCTTCGCTCACATCCAGATCCTTGGCGATCTGGCGCACCGAAATCTTGGAACCAACGGGTAAATTATCAATATATTGTAAAATTTGTTCATGTTTTGTCATCATTCGCAAAACACCTTCCCTTTTGCTCAACAGTTATCGGGATCGCATCGACCAATCAATGCAGCAAAACAAATGAAGTGGGAGAATTCCGTATCCCTCCCACGACAACTATAACCGAATCTGTAGCAAAAAAAAAGAGTGCAGCCAGTGCTACACCTTCAAAAGTATATACATTAAGGGGGTTTTCATCGTGCTTTTATCTTACCCCGCAAATATTACAGGAGTATTACAACGGGATTACATTTTGTTTTCATTTTGATTAGGCAATTGTGTAGCTCTCGCCGGGCGTAAGTGCGCTGCCGCCAATACCTTTTTCCTGCAACTGTCTTATATAAGCGTCTCCATCCTGTGCCAACAGCGGGAACGTATTGTAATGAATTGGCACCACGGCACGAGCTTGCAAGAACTGTGCGGCGATGAGCGCATCTTCCGGTCCCATCGTATAATTGTCGCCGATTGGCAAGAACGCCAAATCGATCGTATTGAGTTCACCGATCAGCTTCATATCCCCAAACAGACCGGTGTCGCCAGCATGATAGAGCGTTTTGTCACCTAAATAGAGCAAAATACCAGCCGGGAAGCCGAGGAACTGGAATGTAGACGACCCTGGCAACAGCTCACCTGCGCCATGAAAGGCTAGCGTAAACTTGACTTTCCCGAACGGAAATTGAAACGATCCGCCAATGCCAAGCGAATGAACTTTGCAGCCTTGGCTTTCCATGTACATCGCCAATTCATACGTTGCGATGATCGTAGCGTCGTTTGCCTTGGCAATCTCCACAGCATCCTGGATATGGTCGTTGTGACCATGCGTCAGCAGCACGTAATCCACCTTGATGTCCTGCGCTTTCGCTTTTGCAACAGGATTGCCCGTCAAAAACGGGTCGATGATCAAACGGTGTTCGTTGTATGCGATTTCTACTGTGCTGTGTCCATGATACGTAACTTGAATCATGTCATGTCCTCCTTTTTCGTACAAACGTTATCATCCCTTATGTACTTTCATGCAGGAAGCGAGAAATCGCCAGAGTGCCCGCAACCTGATTGATTTGCGGTCCGCCTATTATTATACCAGACTCTGCCACAGGTTCGCGCGCTAGCAATGTGCTTTCCATGCAAAAGAGACCTGCCCAGCATGCTACTGGCACAAGCCTCTTTTTGCGCTACTTCCCGTTTACCCGTACCTTGCTCAATGTCAAAAGCTCCGACACGGTTACAAAGCGGTACCCTTCCTTCTGCAACGTGGGAAGAATTTCCTCGATAGCATGAACGGTCTGGTCGCGCGCGCCCCCGTAATCATGAAACAGGACAATGTCGCCGTTCCTTGCATTTTTCAGCACCTTTGCCACAATCTTGTTGGTCCCCGGATCAGTCCAGTCCTTCGTGTCTTGATGCCACGACCAGAGAACGACCAGGAAACCAGCTTTTCTCAGGCTATCCACGAGCGACTCGTCATAATAGCCGCCAGGCGGCCGGAACAGCACAGGCTTTTTGCCGGTTGCATCATAAATTGCCTTCTGCGTTTGTTCGACCTCCCGTTGCAGTCGAGCAGGAGACAGACGTCGCATATTGGGATGACTAAACGTATGATTGGCCAATTCATGCCCGTCGTCCGCTAACTGCCGAACAACGCTCGGGTTTTGCTTTACGCGGGACCCTACTACAAAAAACGTTGCCTTCGCATCGTACTTCCGCAGCAGATCGGCGATCTGCGACGTGAACACCGCATCCGGGCCATCGTCAAACGTGAGCGCCATCACTTTTTGTCCGGAAGGGACCTCCCACACAATTTCCCCCCGTTTTTCATAGTAAGCGCGCCCTTTTCCATCCTTTTTGGCGACAGCCGACGAACTGAGTGGAAGTACGGCCAGAATCATGACCGTTAACAGTGCAATTAAGGTTCGAGTACGTTTTCTCATACGCTTACTCTCCCATGAATGTAGGAAAATTAGTCATGCGCCTGAGATAAAAAGGGCGAATAAATCTTATACGAAAAGGGTAAGCATGCCTTGAACGAGGCCAATGATGGCACCCAACACGAAACCGAGCACCGTGATCATCCGAAACTCTTTCCCCGAAATGCCGATGATCATCTCCTCGACACGTTGAAGCGGAAAGCCTTCGACCTGCCGCGCAACGATATCTTTGATCGGCAGTTTGCCGAACAAGACATCCACATGAGTCTGAAGCGAGTTCACCGCCCATGTTGACAGGCGAGGAATCCAGCCGCCAAGCACCTGCTCGTGAAGCGGTGCCGTCAGATCGCAGATGCGCTTGTCCAGCACCTTTGCTCCTTCCGCTGCAAGACGAACAAACGCCTGCTCACGCCACGCATGGATTTGGTCCTCGCCGATCCACCGCTGCAGCTCAGAAAACGGCTTGTCCAAAAGAGTGTCGCATTCGCGCTTCAACACCCCGCTCACACGGTTTGCCAAATCTTCTCGGCGCAGCAGTTCGTCCAGATGCGGCAGCAGCATAGCCGTGAGTTTTTCCTCATTCAAAAACATGCCGACAAGCCCGCCAAGCATCCCTCCGCCACCTGCGAGAACACCTTTGATCATGCCCGATAGATTCTCCTGGCCTTCCGGGCTGTTCACGTGATCCCGCAAGCGGGCAAACAGCGACCTGGTGAGACTTTCAATTTCCCGTTCCAGCTTTTCTTCACCCGCAGGTGGCAAAAATGAGCGCAGCGGCTTATCCGCCATCTGTCCCTGCCAACGGTCTACCCCATTGTTCCACACCTGGCGTAGAGGCTCTTTCACCGCCTCTCCGAAACTGCCATCCTCAGCGATCAGTGCGGGCAGGTACGTCCGCAGCCAGTCCCGCAGCGTCGTCTCCTGCCCAAGCTGGGCAAGCGCCACGTTGGACAGCCAAACGCGCAGTGTCCCTTCCAAATCGCTTTTGGCAAGCGCGCGTTTTACCCCTTCGGGCGTCAACAGATGCTCCTGCACCAAACGCCCCATTTGAATCCCGATCTCATCTCTGCGCCGGGGGATCAGCCCTGGTGTAAACGGCACTCGGACGCCGCCTATTTTCCAAGGATGATAAGGGCGAAACAACATCCTGATAGCTAGTTCATTCGTTACTCCACCAATGACGGAGCCGATTATTACATTGACCGCAATCATTCCAATACCCAAGCCTAACACCCCTCTGTACGATGTAACCAAAGAACTTCACTGCTCATAAGATAAGACTAACCTAAAGCCTCCTGGAAGGGGATAGCCATGTCATATGTACGTACGATGATCCAGGCACTTGAACCCCGAACAGCCGAACAATGCGACGTTGCCATTCCCCAGTCCTTCATACGCCAGCTATCCATCCCTGCCGATTCCGTCGTCATTCAATTCGGCTCCCAGACGCACAGGGCTCAAGTGAAAGGGAGAGAGGCAGGCCGAGTGGTTCAAATGACCCCTACACTCGCCCGTTCACTGCTTCTCCCCGGAGGTGTGCCGCTTTTGATGCGCTATGATGCTAATTCAATGCGCCTCATTTTTGGCCCCTATATCGGTGTTCTGGTTTCTGCCTATGGCAAAGACCCACAAGTTCCGTTCGGTTCCTTCACCCCGTTTTTCAATGAGCTTGTCGACATCAGTAGACAGCATGCGGGCGTCGTCAGCGTTTTTACGTTCCACGATGTCGATTGGGAAACGAAGACCGTTCGCGGCATGATCCGGAGAAACGGCAACTGGCAACTGCGCACGCTCCCACTCCCACAAAGCATTTATAACCGTCTCGCATCACGCCAGCGCGAACGGTCAGAAAGTGTGGAGATGATGATCAAACGCTTCCGCGAGCATGACATTGCTTTTTTTAATGAACACTTTCTCAATAAGTGGCACGTGCACAAGGCGCTCTCTTCCGTGCCAGAAGCAACCGAATTTTTGCCCAAAACCATTTGTCTGGGCGACCTGAACGATATGAAAGATATGCTAGATCAGCATCGTTTCCTTTACGCGAAACCAGCAAACGGCAGCATGGGAAAAGGCGTCTATCGCATTCGTCGCGGACCTTCCGGCTATCAGCTAGCAAGCAGCTACTCGGCCAAAACACATAAAGACCTGCCCTCTCTTCACCGCGCCTTAAAAAAGATTGGGCAAGGCAAAAACTATTTGCTTCAACAAGGGCTGAAGCTGATCCGCAGTGGAGGTAGAACCGCTGATTTCCGCGTTCTCGTCCAAAAAAACGGCAATGGCGAATGGGCCGTCACTTCCATGGTGGCACGGATTGGCGCGGGCAGCGTCGTTTCCAACGTAGCGCGCGGCGGCACCATGATGCAGGTAAAACAAGCGCTCGCCGTCTGCGGTCCATGGGCCACAAACATGAAGCCCTCACCTCAAACGCTGCAAAGGACGGCACTCTCTGTTGCCGAGATGCTCGAAACCTCGATGGGCGGGCAATATGCTGAATTCGGCATCGATCTAGGAGTAGATATCCACGGCCACATTTGGCTGCTGGAAGTCAACAGCAAACCCTCCAAGGCGACGACTTCCCTCAATATCCCCGAGGGCCAGGAAGAAGTGCCCAGACGAGCTCGCCCATCGGTACGCCGTTTGTATGATTACGCAAAGTTTCTGGGTGGCTTTCCTAAGATAAAACCGACACCTAAAAAACGACGAAAACCATTGGCTACCAAGTCATTGAAGAAACGCAATCGTAGGTGACCATTCATGAAAAGTAAAATAACGAAACCAAAAGAGTGGTATAACTTAGGAATCATTGCGTATTGCAACGGGCCTACCTTTACCGAAAAAGATTATTATCGGAACTTGACGTTAGTCGGACGCAAGGTGGGCATCCGTGTCTTTGTTTTTTCTCCGCGCCAGGTAGACTTCGATTCGCGCACAACAATCGGGTATGAATTTAAAAACGGCGTCTGGCAAACGCACACGTTCCCGCTGCCTCCGCTCATTTATGACCGATGCTTTATGGGGCCTGCTTATCGAAACTATAAACCATTTATCGAGAAGTTGCAAAATGACCCCAAAATCATGTTCATGGGCCGTGGGCTGTCAGGAAAGTGGGAGGTTTACAAGATGCTAGAATGCCTTCCCGAGATCACCAAATGGCTTCCGGACACAAAGCCGCTCGCCATTTCTGAGATGATGGAACGCCTGAAATCCAACGAGACAGTCGTGATCAAACCGATGTCTGGAACGCACGGTTATGGTGTCGTGCGTTTCGCAAAAGGAGGCAACGGCTATGAAGCGACAGGACGCGCTCGCCGCACCAATGTACCGTTTCGCCGTTCGTTCAAGTCGCTTGCCCAGGTGAGGCAGTTTGTCACAAGCTTCACGGCAGGCCTCAACTTTATCATTCAGCCTTACCTGTCACTATCTACTCGAAACGGTGTTCCGTTCGACGTTCGGGTGCTGGTGCAAAAAAACGGGTCTGGCGAATGGCAAACGACCGGAAAAGCGGTTCGGCTCGGCAACAAGGAAAGCATCACCTCCAACTTGCATGGAGGCGGGCATGCCGCCCCGTTATCCAGCTTTCTTGCCGCTAATTTCTCATCTTCCCAGACAGCCATGATCGAAACGGAAATCAACGCTCTCGTTTCTGTCTTGCCCCCTGCTCTGGAAAAACACCATGGCTCATTGTTTGAGTTAGGAATCGATATCGGTGTCGATCAACAAGGCAGGGTATGGCTGATCGAGGTCAACAGCAGACCGGGTCGCGCCGTATTTCGCATGATCGACGACAGCACCGCTCGGCTTCGTGCTGTGACCCAGCCCATTTCGTATGCCAACTATCTTATGAAAGAGCGTGTAGGAGGTTACTAAGCATGGATTCAATCACCGTGCGGCTGCGCTTTCTCTCCTATCCCCAATTGGCAGGGATTGTCTTGCCGCCTTCGATTTGCCAGCAATTACAGCTCCGTCCTCGTCAGCAAATCACCTTATCACTTGGAAAACGCGAGACGATGGCAACGGTATTCCAGGACAAAAAAGCAGGAGAAAACAGCAACGTCGTCAAATTGACCAGCTCCCTTAAAGAAGAGCTTGGTGTCCCCCATGGCGGACTGATTCACCTGAAGCGCGACGGCGACACATTACGCATCGGTCCAGCCATCGGGATCGTCACAACTGGCGTGCAAAACAACGCCATCAAACCGATCGGGCCGCGCAGCTCATTTTTCCACAAATTGCTGCTAGCCCAGAAAGGAAAAGGCGTCTTTTACTTTATCTTCTCTCCAGCTGACGTCAATTGGGAACGAAACACGGTTTCCGCATGGTTTCTACGTCCCAAGAAGCAAGGCGGCTACGAATGGAAAAAGCTTTTGACCGCACTGCCTGATGTGGTATATGACCGCATTCCTTCGCGTGGGGCCGAGAAGCTGCCGCATGTGCAGCAGTTTAAGTTGCGCTTAGCCAACTTGAGCAACCTGCCTATGTTCAACCAAGGCTTTTTCAATAAATGGGGAGTCCATCAGCTGCTTTACCCCAATCCCGAGGTCAACGAGCATATACCGGAGACGTACACGACGCCGAGTCTGCAGCTGATGCGCACGATGCTGCGTCAGTACCCGATCGTCTATTTGAAGCCGAAAAACGGAAGCCTTGGGTACGGCATCATCAAGGTAACCCGGGCCACGGGAGGCTACGATGTCTCCTACCACAACGGCAGCGGCAATGTGAAGCGCCACTTCAAATCGATCTCGGCGCTGTTCCAGCACATCTTCCGCACGCGTCGCCAAAGTGCTTACCTGATCCAGCAAGGAATCAATTTGTGCACGTACCAAAACCGCCCGTTTGATTTCCGCGTTCACCTGCACAAAAACCAGGAGAACGAGTGGGTCGTATCCTGCATGGCCGCCAAAGTCGCCGGGGCCGGCAGCGTCACCACCCACGTGCGAACCGGAGGGATGGTCATCCCCGGTGAAGAATTGCTCAGCCATCTGTTCCGGAAACAAAAAAGCCTGATTGAGGAGCGTATCCGTGAGGCCTCCATCCGTCTGGCTTCCGCCATTGAAGACGCCAAGGGCGTCTATTTAGGTGAACTGGGACTTGATATGGGCATTGATTTGCAAGGAAATGTCTGGATGTTTGAGGCGAATTCCAAACCAGGTCGGTCCATCTTCAAGCACGCCAGGTTGAAGGAAGCCGATGCCGTCTCCCGCAATTTGATTGTCGACTACAGCCGCTATCTGGCCAACTTTTAAGCCCGCCATGAAGTGTCGAGCTGGAAGGAGGAATCCCCATGTCCCAAATAAACTCCGGTTGGCTGACTATTCTTCCCTCGGGCAGATGGTATCTGCAAGACACGCGGCTGAAACCTTATCGGCGAAACGGTAAGCGAATCATGCTTAACCTGGGTCCGTGCAATGTTCACAAGCCGTTGTTCATCGGCCTTCCGGCGCAGGCACCCGGTCGCATTCGCACGCGTATCCGATGGAAGTGGTCAAACGATAACATCAAGATGGGTCCGCTGATCGGCATCTTGACCGTCGGTTACGGGTCAACGTTCCGGGGCAATCGGGAAAATTTTAAAGACATTTTTCTCGCTGGTAAAAAGCTGGGTGCCTTGGTTTATGTGTTTACACCTGCAAGCATCGACTGGGAAAAAAACTGTGTCCGTGGTTTCGTATATGATGAAAAGCAGGGGGTCTGGGCAGAGTCTGAATTTCCCTTTCCACACGTTGTCTACAACCGTGTGCCTACACGCAAGGAAGAAATGAAGGAAGAAGTTAGCTCTGCCCTGACGAAAATTTCGTCAATGCCGGGGGTTACCCTTTTCAACATGCATTTCTTCAACAAGCAGGCGCTCTTCGCTACACTCGGGCGCTTGGAGCAAACCCATCATTTCTTGCCGGAAACGCGCAAGCTCGATACGCTGACTCGCTTGCGTTCATTCTGCTCCCGCTATCCCTTGGTCTATCTGAAGCCGGTGACGGGCAAAGCCGGTAAAGGCATCATGCGCCTCGAGCAAATCAACAACCGCTGGCAGCTGCGCCGCGTCTACGCCCGCACGTCCATCACCAAGCACTTCGCTTCCATCGATGCTGTCTGGGAGCACATCGAACAGACTGTGAAGAAGAAAAAATATATCATCCAGCAAGGAATTAACTTGGCCCGGTATAAAGGAAGGCCGTTTGACATACGGGTTCTGGTGCAGAAGAATGGCAATGGTGAATGGGGAATTACGGGCATCGGCATCCGTCAAGCGGGGGCACACAGCATCACCACGCATGTGCCACGCGGTGGCAGCATCCAATCACCTGCACGGGTGTTCAACCATCTGTACGGTGAAAGGGCTGTCAGCATCTTCGCCAAAATCGAGGATGCGGCCATGATCGTGGCCCGTTCACTCGCTGACGAGATCAACTGCCTTGCAGAAATGTCCATGGACCTCGGGCTCACGACGGACGGCATGCTCTGGTTCTTCGAGGCCAATGCCAAGCCGGAGAAATTCGATGAGCCGGCGATCCGCCAATCCTCACTCAAAACCTTGATCCAATACGCGCAGCATGTTTCCAGCTTGCATCCGAAACTAAATATACAAGTCGGGTAACGAAAGTTCCCGGCTTGTTTGTTCTTGTCAGTTAAATGAGAAAGTTACTTTTTTTGGTATCCGTGCATGGATAAGGCACCTCCTGCGCACAATTAAGTCAGGAGGTGGACATCCATGAATTATCAAAATCAAAGTCCCTTTGCACAATCTCAAATGTCCTATCAGCCAGTATCTGCATTAGGTAGCGCAAACGCCATTTTCCAACCGGGTTTTGCTGGCACGAATGTGCAAGAAGTGCGTCATTTGAACAGCAGTTACGCTGCTCCTGCGCTTTCCACTGGTTACACCGCTACATACGGAACAGGGCTCTCCAACAACATCGGAATCGGTACTCCGGTTCAAGCGATCTTCCAGCCTGGCTTCGCGAACACGAATGTTCAAGAAGTGCGCCACTTGAATCAAGGCGGCTATCTGCAACAGCAAGGTCTCGGTGCGTATGGTACCGGTATGCAAGCTGGTATGCAAACAGGCATGCAAGCTGGTATGCAAGCACCTTCTTTCCCTGCGACTGCCCAAGCGATCTTCCAGCCTGGATTTGCTGGCACCAATGTCAATGATGTGCGCGCTCGCAATGCGGGCGGCAACTACATCGGCCAAAACGCTTACACAGCGCTTCATGCCATTCCATCCCAAGGCATGCACACCCAAGCGTACATTCCAGTGCAGTCCTATGGACATACGGCACAATCTGTATTCCAACCAGGATTCGCGGGTACTAACGTGGCTGAAGTGCACCAAGATTACGCACTGGCCCAAAACACCCAACCACAACCGCAACCATACGTGCCATACCGCACATTCTAATTTTGCTTCCAGTATGGGAGCGAGGGGTCAGTCATTGTCTGCCAAATGTGCGGCTACTGACTTGGTTTCCAAAAACAAAACCGCCTTTCGGGGCGGTTTTGGCTGTTTATGAGGTGATTGGATGCGAACATACGGCAATTATGAAAAATTGTACAAGGAGCTCAGCCGCTATGGCGCTTCCCATGCGACTGTGAGCAACGTGAGGGACCTTTCCGACATTCACGCGATCTGGGCATTTTACGACAAACTGCCAGCTGAAGACTTGCGGCTGATTTATGCCGCCATCAAAAAAACGGAAGTGCAGCTGGGCTACATTCCGCTTTGCTTTACATCGGTTCCTTTTATTTTTCTGGTCTTCTCAAGCAAGCTGGCCAACTTGCTGGAGGAAAGCATCCCGGCGCTTCTTTGCGTCATCACGATTTTATGCGTGGTTGCCCTCTATTTGATTCATCGCCATTTTACATCCAAGGCGCAAAATGCGCTTCACCTGCACATCGTCGAACAAGTCTTGGCGCGCAAACAAAACAACCCATCAGGATGAGGACGGCCGCTGGTCCATGATCGCGTCATATAATCGCTTTAGCGACTGCACGCTTTGCTCATCTACCGAATAGGGAGTTCCGTCAAACCAATAGCGGTCGTCCGTCACGCATGCCATCTCCTCTCCGCATCGGACAAATTGCTCGGTAACACAGCTCTCCGTATTATCGACAATCTTTCGGATGCGCAGATGAAGCTCAAGATCATCATGAAACCGTTTGCGGATTTCCCCAAACGCTTCCTTTTGATCAGATTCTGCGAGCCGGTATAAGGCAAGATCGATCTGTAGCCAGCAAGTAAGGTAAAAATGAAATTCCTGAAAAAGAATGATCAGCTCGCTGACCAGACGCTCGCTTACACCGCTAGCCAGCATCTCTTCTCTCGCCAGCTCCACATCCCGCTTCTTCTCCTGAATGAACGGATAATGCTCGATCGCCGCCCGGGCAAACTTGCGAACCACCTGAAGCAGCATATCCGGCGTGCGCCGCGGAAGCCCTTGATAGCGATTGGCGATGTCTCGAACCATATGCTCCATCCCCTTTACCCTTCCAGAACTTCATCTCGATAGGCTTCCTTGATCGCGAGGAATTCATCCGTGTGATCCAAAAGCAGATCAACAAGCACCGGATCAAAATGTTCGCCACGCTCCTGTTTAAACAGGTCGATGACACGGTCAAAATCCCAAGCCCGCTTGTAGACCCGATCGCTTGCTAGGGCATCCAGCACGTCGGCTACCGCCGTGATCCGCCCATACAAGTGAATCTGCTCGCCACTGAGCCCTTGAGGGTATCCTTTCCCGTTCCATTTTTCATGGTGCTGATAGGCAATGATAGCCGCGGCTTTCAAGATGCGCCGGTTTGAATTTTTCAGCAAACGATATCCGATGTATGTATGAGTTTTCATGATTTCGAATTCTTCTTCGGTTAGTTTGCCAGGTTTTTTTAAGATCTCGTCGGGAATGGCCACTTTCCCGATATCATGCATGGGTGAAGCCATTTTGATCAATTCGGCTTCCTCAGGGCTCATCCCATACAAGTTGGCCAACAAAAACGAATACTCGGCTACCCGCTTCACATGGTTGCCGGTTTCTTTGGAGCGGCTTTCTCCAATCTCACCCATGCGGAAAATGATTTCCTTTTGGGTTTCCTCGATCTCCTGATACAAGAGCGCAGATTCCAGCGACTTGCCGGAATATGCAGAGGCAAGCGTCAGGTATTCCAAATCTTTCTCCGAAAAGACCTGGGCTTCCGTCATCTTGTTGATCGCCTGATAAGCGCCAATGATCCTGCCCTCATTGTCGCGGATCGGCGTTACCAAAACCGCCTTCGTTCGATAGCCTGTCTGCTTGTCTACCGTCTGGTTGAATCGCCTGTCGCCGTATGCATCCTCGATAATGATAGGCTCGCCACTCTGAATGGCGCTGCCCACCAATCCGCTGTCAGCCGGAATCCGAATTTCCTTGACGCCATGTGCCACTCGCGTCCACAGCTGATGGTTGCTTTCATCCAGCAACCATAATGTGCATCTGTCTGCAACAATCAGTTCTCGCCCCATATCAGCCATCAGCATAAGCAAACGGTCGAGGCATTTTTCATTGGCGATCTTAGCCGTGTATGTAAAGATGATTTTCAGCAATTCTTCCGGTTGTAAATCTTCACGCATTCTGGGTGCTATCACCAAGTCCCCGTCGCCCTCCACACCGAGTCACTCGCTTTCCTTACGATATTGGCAGCTCGACCAATATTTTCGTACCTTTGTTCAATTGGCTCTCAATCCGAATGGAGCCTTGATGCTGTCGAATAATTTTTTCGCTCATCATGAAGCCGAGACCTGTGCCAAAATGCTTGGTCGTGAAAAACGGCTCACCCAGCTTCTCAAGCTGCGCCTCCGGTATGCCGCACCCTTGATCGCTAAAAACAATCCGGTAGCTGGTATCTTCAGGCGCACAAAGATGAATGAAAATTTCTCCGCCATCGGGCATCGCTTCGATCCCGTTTTTAATAAAGTTGATAAATGCTTGTTTTAATTGATTCTCATCACAATGGATGACGGCTGTTTTCACTTCATAAGCAGCCTTGATCACCACGTTGTTTAAGATGGCTTTCGTCTCCAGAAGCGTCACCACATGCTTTAAAAGCTCTACGAGATCGCTCTCCTTGAACTGCACGGAAGCCGGTTTGGCGAGCGACAGCATTTCCCCGACGATGCCCTCGATCCGATTCAGCTCGGAAGACATGATTTGGAAATATTCGCGTTTTCCGGTTCCATGTGCCTGCATCAGCTGCAAAAAGCCTTTCAGCGACGTTAGTGGATTGCGGATTTCGTGGGCAATACCGGCGGCAAGCTGTCCCGCTAGCGACAATTTTTCCTGGTTGCGCAGTAGCTGTTGCGTCGCCTTCTGCTCCGTGATATCCCTTACCAGCACATGGATGGCAGGCCGTCGGTTATAGGAGGTAAGCGTTCCCTTCAACTCGATCTCCTTCATCCGCCCGTCTAGCCCGATCACTTTTCCTTCCACCAGGCCGATATTTTGACCTGTCTCAACCTTTCGAAAATGTTCAAGCGCATGTTCACGATGGTCAGGATGGTAAAACTCGCAGGCATGTCTACCGATCAGCTGTTCACAGCCGCTCGCCCCGAGAAGATCGAGCGCTTCCTGATTCACATAAACGATCGTGCCGCCATCCAAACAGATCAGCACAGGATCGGGGGACTGATCGACAAGGCGCCGAAATCCTTCTTCCATCTGCAGCAAATGATCGTGCGCATGCTGTCGCCGAGCCGTCGTGCTTCGCTTCAATTCGGTCTTGATAACATCGCTCATCGTTTTTGCGCACCCAACCCCTCTTTGCTTTTTACGCCATTGTTTCATGCGACTAAACATTCTTTGTTGTCTCACGCGAGAAAGCCAAGATGTTCCACCAAATAGACTGAATGTTATTAATTATACTGTGAAAATAAGGAACTGTAATCCACTATTTTATGTGACAGCGGTTCACAGACTGAACCGCGCATCATGTCAGATCATCTGTTTTCGCAAATCTCCCTGTCGAAATGCGGCAGACAAAAGAAAAACCCGCGCCCCTTTTTCCGGAAGCTGCGCGAGTTTTTGCTGATATAAAGGTGGTTCCTGATTTTAATAGCTGATCAATGCAGCTAAAAGTAAGCCAGCCGCCACGCTCAAGCGCGATGAGAAAATCCCAACCGCAACGTTCCCTTTGGGAATTTCCGATAGGACTCGAAATGGCGTCAAAAGCTCGAACAAATAAAAAACAATCACTTGGAAGATGATGCCGATCCCGCCCCAAACAACCAAATCGACCAGATTGACGGAATGATAGATGGCCGAGGCCAGCACGATCACCAAACCAAGTATCTTGCCGCCTAGGTCATGAGCCGCCGCTTTTGCCGCGTTTATTTTGGTCGGATCGCTCGTATCTGCGCCCTGTTTGATCAAGTCATACTCTTTATAGGGAGTTGTCACTAAAAAAACGAATATGCCCACGGCCAAAAGAGGCAGCGTCACCGCCAGATAGGTTAAAAAATTTAGTATGTATGCCCATTGGGTTATCATGTATCTCACTCCTTCTCAATTCTTATTGCCTCTTACTCCGACTGGCAGAAAGTACGACATGTTGTTCGTGATGCGCCCACCCACTCTTGCGACGAGCGCCGATGGTTCGCCGCCAATGAAGAACGATCCCCACAAAAGGTGGCCTGAAAACAATCCGCCAAGCGTTTCTACTTGAATCGCAGGCAGCTGGGCCATCTCTTGATAAATCATCTGCTGATCCCAATATTCGCTTTCCTGGTCGCGTTCAAGCTCCTGCCCGTCTGCACGGTACAAGGTCACGCCGCCTCCTTCGCGCCCAAAAATCGGCTTGGTCACATAGGCACGCCTACCGTGAAATTCATTGGTAAAATAGGTCGGAAGCATATAGGTGCGGATCGCCTCCTGCTCGTCATCGTCGAAAAACTCGCCTGCTTCGTGCAACCCCCAAATCAATGCTTGCAGCGCTTTTGTCTGTGCGATAAACGCCGAAGGTGGATTGATGATCCCTACTTTGCGGCCAGCGGTCAACGCGAGCAGCTGCGCACCGGAAGGGAACCCCTCCTCATCCGTCTCAAACGCAAGCTTTTCGAGCGCATGCAGCCGGTACAGCAAGTCGATCGAGCAAATCTCCTCCCCCACTGCAGCATAGACGCCTTCATCGGTGACACGCAGATCAGCGAGCGGTATAAACGAACCAGGCAATCCGGATTGCTGCAAAAGATAGCGGGTCGTTCCGGCGTCCTCTTCATGCCAGTCCAGTGCGCTGAACCAGATTCGCTCGGTCGGGTAGCCAAGCTCGCGGTAACGCTGTACGATCCGGGCGAATGCCTGGTGGATGTGCCGTTCCATGCCTGCATTCGGGTTTTTCACCTGAAAACGGCTGCATACCTCCCCATTCACATAAAAAGCCTCAACAATACCGGTCGGCGTATCGCTGTTGCACTCCAGCATTTTTAGCCCTTGTGGCGTTTGGGCGAAATCAAAGCGGCCGATTACGGTTGGGCATTCCGGCATAATCGCGAGCCGTACCGCTTCCACGGCAGCTTCCGGTACGCCCAGCTCGAGTAGCAATTGTTCATCCGCTTGTTGTACCACCGGCACCGTCTTAGCAAAAATTCGCGCGAGCACGGCTGTCGCAGCCGTCAATTCCTCGCGAAACGAATCGGTGATGAGGTGAACGGATGCGAGTGCATATTCTTCCCCGTACATTTCATCCCACGTGAAGATCCCTTCTTCCCGCATGTGTCCATATAGCTGTTGTCTGCGCTGCGCATAGGTCAGTCCATGTAAGTCATCCACCAAAAAATCCCCCCGAGCTACCGATTCCGCTCTTAGCCCCGGAGGAAATTCCCGAGCTTGTGCCCTTCACTTTTGTGCCACCGCTCCCACCATAGTAGTACCCGCCTGACGAGCCACCACCCGAATAGCTCGATGAGCCATCGTCGCAATACCCGTCGTTATTACTGTCGTTGCAGTCATCGTCTGGTGAGCTGCAGCCCGCCGTTGCGGTGGTTGCAACCAGAGACGCTACCAAAAACATGCGGATCAACGCAGTAGATTTTGTTTTCGGCGAAACCATAAAGAAAAACCCTCCTATCCTGATACGATTGCATAGTACACGTATACCATGCGGTCCTCATCGATTTCCGTTGAGCTTTTCGCCCACTCGCGCCCATTCAAATAGAGATAATCGCTTTGCAAATGGAGCAGAGCATCGTCGTCATCGTGGAATCGGTATGTGCCGATGACCGGATAACTGGAGTAGTCTTCGTGAAACTCCCTCACTTCCATGACGATATCTCGCTCATGAGCGGCTGATTTGGCATTTGGAACGTAGGCATCTTCATCATCGGCCGGTTTCACGTAGATGACATACGTGTTTTCTTCGATCGCACAGGACGTTTTTTCAAACACTTTGCGATCCTTCACCAAATAATCGCAAGCAAAGCGCAGCGAAACCTCATCCTTGTCGATCATGGGGTAATAATACAGAACGGGAAAATGGCGGTGCTCATCAAGCAAGCGGTATTCCAAACAGGCCACCTTGTTCACTCCTCCTTACATGAAGCCATCAACATTTCACTATATAAGTAATACAGAATGTCGCAAGAGAAGTTTCAGGAAATTGTTGTTTTCATCTGAAATTTTGGTTTATAAAGGAAGTAATGTCAAATCCAATAAATACCTGATTAGAAAACTTGGCTGCGCCAAGCCTTTGGCGTAGCCTTAGTTGCACTTATACTGGATAAGAATTGTTATAAATTCTTATTTGTATACCAAAAAAGCAAAAGCCCCGCCACCGAATGGCGAAGCTTTTGCTTTTTTTCTTCCTTTAAACAAGCCGTCCTTCCGCCACAACCACCCGGCCACGCTTCACGACCGTGTTTACATGATTGATGCCGAAATGATAGGGCAGATAGGCGAGATTATTCGCATTGAAGATAACGAGGTCCGCCTGTTTGCCAACTTCCAGACTACCGACCGTATTTGCCTTGCCGATCGCATGGGCTGCATTGACCGTGATGGCCGTCATCACTTCCTCCGGCGTCAGGCCCAGATTCAAGCAGCCGAGCGTCATCACCAATTGAATCGACTCGGTAGGCGAGCTACCTGGGTTGTAATCGGTAGAAATGGCGACCGGCACGCCCATCTCGATCATTCGCCGTGCGCGCGCATGTGTTTTCAGTCGCAGATTGAACGATGTCGCTGGTAGGCAGACCGCTACAGTACCCGCTTGCTGCATCGCAGCGAAACCTTCATCCGTTGCAGCGAGCAGATGCTCGGCGGAAATGCAGCCCAGCTCTCCTGCCAGCTGCGCTCCGCCCATCGGTTCGATCTCGTCCGCATGAATCTTGATACCAAACCCTAGCTCTTTGGCCGCGGTTAAAATTTTGCGCGATTGCTCTACGGTAAACACGCCATGCTCGCAAAAAACGTCACAAAACTGAGCCAAGCCTTGGCGCTTCACTTCCGGCAGCATCACGTTGATGACGAGATCTACATATTCATCGGCACGGCCTTTGTATTCTTCCGGTACTGCATGGGCGCCCATAAACGTGGAAACAAGCTCGACTGGATGCGTCTCGTTCAAACTCCGCGCTACCGTAAGCTGCTTCAATTCATCCTCCAGCGTAAGTCCGTAGCCGCTCTTGGCCTCGACGGTGGTCATCCCTTGCAGCAGCATGATATCGAGGCTTCTTCGCGCTTTGTCGTACAACTCCTGTTCGGTCGCTTTGCGCGTGGAACGAACCGTGCTCAAGATGCCGCCGCCGCTCGCCAAAATGTCCAAGTAGGAAACGCCCTTCAGCTTGAGGTCCAGCTCATGCTCGCGGGAGCCTCCGTGCACGAGGTGCGTATGTGCATCGATCAAGCCCGGCGTAACCAGCCTGCCTTCCGCGTCCAGCTCTTGCGCCACATTCATGCCTGCGATTTTGGCCCGGACCTCGTCCTCGCTGCCGACCGCATAAATGGTCCCATCCACAATCGCCACAGCGCCTTTGCTGATTTCTCCGACCTGTGCCATGGCATTGCCCGTGCGTGGGCCCGCCTCTCCTTGACCTTGCATGGTCACCAATCGGCCGATGTTGTGCACAAGCAAATCAATCTTGTTTTCCAACTTCTTTCACCTCGAAAAGGAAGTGCCCGAAAAACGCTTCGGACACCTCGCCAATTTTTATTCTGCACAAACTACACCGTGCTGTATGAATAATACGCTTATATTATAGAAGCTTTACGATTAAATACCTTGCATCGGCACGCGCACGCCGCGCTCTTTTGCCGTCTCGATCGCGATTTCATAGCCTGCATCGGCGTGGCGGATTACCCCCATGCCAGGGTCGGTGTTGAGTACGCGTCCCAAGCGCTCTTCCGCATCTTGGGAACCGTCTGCCACGACAACCATGCCTGCATGCAGTGAGTAACCCATACCGACACCGCCACCGTGGTGCACGGATACCCAGCTTGCGCCTGAAGCCGTGTTCACCAGCGCATTCAAGATTGCCCAGTCGCCAATGACATCGGAGCCATCTTTCATCGCTTCGGTCTCCCGGTTCGGGGAAGCTACCGAGCCGCAGTCCAAATGGTCGCGTCCGATAACGATCGGCGCTTTCAGTTCGCCTTTGCGTACCATTTCGTTGATTGCCAGACCCATTTTCACACGCTCGCCATAGCCGAGCCAGCAGATACGTGCTGGCAAGCCTTGGAATGCCACTTTCTCACGTGCCATTTTGATCCAACGGTGGAGATGCTCATTTTCCGGGAACAGCTTGAGCACCAGCTCATCGGTTTTGTAAATGTCCTCTGGATCGCCGGAGAGCGCTGCCCAGCGGAACGGCCCTTTTCCTTCGCAGAACAGTGGGCGGATGTAAGCCGGAACAAAGCCAGGGAAGTTGAACGCATCTTTGACCCCTTCATCGAGAGCCACCTGACGAATATTATTGCCATAGTCGAACACGACGGAGCCCAGTTTTTGTAGATCGAGCATCGCTTGCACGTGAGCTGCCATCGACTGCTTGGAAAGCTTCACATATTGTTTCGGATCGTTTTTGCGCAGCTCTGCGGCCGCTTCGAGCGTGAATCCAGCTGGCACGTAGCCGTTGAGCGGATCGTGTGCCGATGTTTGGTCGGTGACGAAATCCGGCTTGATACCGCGTTTCACGAACTCTGGGAAAATCTCGGCGGCATTGCCGACCAGACCGATTGCGAGCGGTTTTTGCTCCGCCTGTGCTTCTCGTGCCAGACGCAGAGCTTCGTCCAGATCGTATACCATCACATCGCAATAACGTGTATCGATGCGGCGTTGGATGCGGGTCGGATCGACGTCGACACCGATGACCACACCGTCGTTCATCGTCACGGCCAGTGGCTGAGCGCCGCCCATGCCGCCGAGACCGGCGGTTAGCGTCAGGGTGCCACGGAGCGTGCCATTGGCATGCTGGCGAGCCGCTTCTGCAAACGTCTCATACGTTCCTTGCAAAATGCCTTGCGTGCCGATGTAAATCCAGCTGCCCGCTGTCATTTGCCCGTACATCATCAGCCCTTTTTTGTCCAGCTCGTGGAATGTATCCCAGTTGGCGAAAGCCGGTACGAGCACGGAGTTGGAAAGCAGCACGCGTGGGGCTTGCTTATGCGTTTTGAACAGGCCAACCGGTTTGCCTGACTGGACCAGCAGCGTTTCGTCCGCTTCCAGATCTTTTAAGCATTCGACAATTTTGTCAAAGGACTCCCAGTTGCGCGCTGCTTTACCGATGCCGCCGTAGACGACCAAATCTTCGGGACGCTCAGCCACTTCCGGGTCGAGGTTGTTCATCAGCATGCGGAGCACCGCTTCCTGCTCCCAGCCTTTTGCACTCAATTCGGTACCGCGCGGAGCGCGGACTACGCGTTTTACGGATTCTGTCATTGTTTCGTCTCTCCTTTATCATTTCGTTTCATGTAGCCTGCCAGGAAATTTAAAATGACGTGCAGTGTAGTTCTTACTGTCGCTCTGCGTGGGTCCTGCATCGGATCGACGCATACGATGTCAAAGCCTTTTACTTTTGGATGTTGACCGAGCAGGAATGCGGCATCGATCAGCTGCCAGGAAGTCATGCCAGCAGGGACCATCGCTGGTACACCCGGCGCATAGGCCTGGTCGAGCACATCCATGTCGATCGTGACATAGATCGCGTCGGTTCCTTCGCCTGCAATCTCCAGCGCTTTTGCCACAAGTGGCTCAATTCCTTCGCGCGCTACCTGTCTCGCGGTGAACTGGGTGATTCCTTTGGATACCGCATAATCACGGTACGGCTTGGAGTTGGCAAAGCTGTGGATGCCGATCTGGGCAATATGCTTGCCTTCCACCGTGCCCGATTCAATTAGTCCTCGGATCGGTGTCCCGTTGGATGGCCCACCATCTTCGAGATTGCGCACATCCATATGGGAGTCAATTTGTACAATTCCGACTTTTCCGCCTATTTTTTGTTTAAACGCTTTGACCGATGGACAAGTGATCGAATGGTCACCGCCTGCAATGATCGGGAACATGTTGGGCAACGCCTCGTACACATTTTTCATGCCCTGCTCGATATTGGCATGGCAGCGCAGCAAATCGGTCACATGCATTTGTATGTCGCCCAGGTCATAAGCTGCCAGCTCCTGCAAATCCACATCATGATCGATGCTGTACGTGGTAACGTTTGCAAAAAGCTCGCGCAGCGCATTCGGCGTCATGGAGGCGCCGGAAATGCTGATGGAGGTTTTGGACAGCGGCAGGCCGATAAAGCCGATTTCCGGTGCGGTTTCCCCATCCCAAGGCGTCAGCCACTGCGATACCTTCGTTTCATAGCGATCCCGCCAGTTTGACCTGCGGATAAGCTCCGGCGGGTTCAGCAAATCGATTTGTTTCAATTTGCATGTCTCCTTTGCAGTTGCTGTTTGGTTGTTATCCTTATCTTAGCGAAAGTTCAGCCTTTTTCATCTAGCTGAACTTGTTTGAATCTAGCACAATCTTGCGCGAACGATACTCGGACGGGCTCAATTGATGTACCTTTTTGAACATCCTGCTGAAGTAATTGGCATCTTGAAACCCGACCTGGCTGGCGATCTGCTGCATCGTCCAGTCGGTCGTTTCCAAATAATACTTGGCTTTTTCCAGCCGCAGCTTGTTGATGAAATCCACGACGCTCAGTCCCACTTCCCGCTTGAACAGATGACTGAGATGATATTTGCTTAAGCAACAATATTGTGCTACTTCTTCCAGCATGATGCGTTCGTTCAACTGTTCTTTGATGAACCGGATCGCCTGCCGAATTAGCGGGGACACTTCCAGCATCTGCGTCAGCGCAACCTGTTCCGTCAATTGGCGTACGTACGTGCACACTTTCTGAACAAACTTGTCGTAGCGAATCGTCCGGTACAGCTCCTGAATGAAGTGCGCGTTCTCCGTCAAAATCGTTTCCGCGTTGAATCCGGCCTCCAGCACAAGCCGCGATACCATCATCACCAGATCGACCACCTCGGATTGAAACCGGCTCACATGGTATTGATTCGCTTGTGCCACCTTCTCCAGCAACGTCGGCAACACAGCGATCGCACCTTCGACGTCGCCGATATGGACCCGTGCCAGGAGATCAATTCGCTCATTCTCGATCATTTCTTTATAGGCGGACATCGTTTCGCGTGCGGCCGCGTCCGCCTGTTTCTTTTTCATATATGAAAAAATCAGCCGGTTGCCCTGAAAGAAGCGATCGACCATCGATTGCATCGCTTCGCGATACGAATGCTGCAGCATCGCCGGATCGTCATAGTGCGTGCCGATGCCGATCGAGACGGAAATCCGCTCCGCATCGGTCGCCTTTTGCATGTCCTTCGCGATTTGCAGCGCATTCAGGCCCGGGGGCAGTTGTTCCGTCTGCGCCAGCAGCTCCAGCAGAAGCGCCACCACTCCCTCTTCGATCCAGAGCCACGTGAACGGAACGCTCACCGTCTTGCAGATCGCCTTCATCAGCGTCTGTCCCAGCTCTACTTTCCACTCGATATCTTTCCCCATGATTAAATCGGGATAGCGATCTACGGAAACGAGCATGACGAGCGACGGATTGATCGTGACGCCGTACGCCTTTTGCAGCTGATCGTAGGTGTATTCATGCACATAGGTTCCCGTAAGCAGCAAGTGCGAAAAAGCCGCATGCTGAGGATGCTGGTTCATAGGCTCAATCTCCTCTTTTTGCATCAAGTCATCGCTTATCCTGCCTCTATTGTAGCGTGAATGGCCCGTCCATTCCAAATCGGGAATGGGAGGAAGAAGAAAGCATTATTAAAAAAAGCAGTAACATTTTGGCACGATGATCCGTCTAATTCGGTAGTCAACGTTTTGTGTCCAGAGGAAAGGAAGTTGTGAAAGTGGTAAGGCTAACGAGAAAAGCTCTGATCGGAGCTGCAGCGGCAGCATTATTGTTCATAAGCGGAATGATGTCAGGTGAAACGGTTTTTGCCAAAGCGACCCAAGCATTCAAAGGCGATCTGTCAGCGATGCTGGGCATCGGGCAGCCTCCTGCCCGCAACGATTCCCCGACTCAGGCGCCGAACGAACACGCGGAAGGATTCGATAACAGCGTTCAAGCTGCCAAAGCCGATCCGACTGTCATGGAAGATCATGCCAGCTATGCGCTGAATGCGCTCTATTATTTGCCGATTGGGCAAGATGTCGTGATGCAGGTGCTCACTCATAAAACGATCCCGATTCCCAAAAAAACGAATGGAAGCTTAACCCCGGTGAGCCGAATCGTCCATGACAATCTCTTTTTCATGGCGGAATCCGTCGCTGTAAACGGACGCTCGAAGGCTTCTATCAATTGCTACCAGCTAGACAGGGCAAATGACACGATCAGCTTGCTGTTTTCCCAACCCGTCCTCGACATTGCGGAAGGGACAGCGTACAGCTTCACATATAACGAAGCAGCCCAGCAATTAACCGTGAATCAGTACAAAGACGCCAAGCTATCGGCTGTCACGAATTACGTATTGGTAGACCATGCTTTCCTAAAAAAAGAAGAGCTGGTCAAATAAGCGGCGAACTTCGATGCCTCACCGAAAAAGACCGAAACCTGCAACAAACGATCCGTTGTTGCGGTTTCGGTCTTTTTTCATCGAGAAAGCTGCGTTTCCTCCCCTACTAACAAGACTCTCGTTTGGATAGACTTGATAAAAGTTGATCGTATGGGAGGATGCCACCATGAGTGCCAAAACGTTATCAAAGTCGATTCTACTCTCAATCGTGTCGGTGATCGGCTTCATTTTTCTCGCGAGCCTTGTCTCTCGGCACGCTCTTTCTCATTTTGACAGCGCGATCTCCGCATTCGTACAAGGATTTGAATTCCCGGCTATCACCACTGTGATGAAATTCCTGTCGTTTATCGGTTCACCCATTCCGATGGTGATTCTATCCGCTATCGTGTTACTTCTCTTGTATAGACATTATCCAAAACGCGCGGAAGTTTACCTATTTGTTTCGGTCATGTTCTTGACCATTCTCTCAAATTGGCTGCTGAAGAATGCTTTTAAGCGCGCGCGTCCCGATTTACACCAACTTGTGCATGAGACAGGCTACAGCTTCCCCAGCGGGCATTCGATGACGGCCTTTTCTTTTTATGGCATTCTCGCTTTTCTTTTGTGGCACCAAAGCGATCTGCCTTCTGTTCGTTTGGCCATCATTTTGGTGAGCACCATCATGATTGCAGGCATCGGCATCAGTCGCATTTATCTTGGCGTCCATTATCCGAGCGATGTGGTCGGGAGCTATTTTTTTAGCGGATTTGTGCTTGCGGTTGGAATCTGGTTCTATCAACGCTACCAAGAAAGGCATTATCTGCGTTCGGAACGGTAAATGATTCAATTGTCTAGAGAACTCCACTGATCCCTCACATATACTGTATGGCCCAGCATACTGACAGGGGGAATCTGTTTTGCGCATCCTGGTTATCGCACCAGAGCAATTACCCATCCCGCCCATTAAGGGAGGATCAGTGGAAACCGTCATTTACGAAATTTTTCGGCGGGTGAGCCGGAAGCACTCGGTTGTCCTTGTCAGCCGTTCTCATCCGAGATTGCCTTCCGTGAGCAAGCAAAATGGCGGACGGCTAAAAATCGTTCGTGTATCCGCTCCGAATCGCTACAGTTACATCAAGAAGGCGCTGCAAAACGTAAAAGGTCAAAAATTCAATGTCATTCAAGTAGAAAACCGTCCCACGTTCGTCCCCCATGTGCGTCGTGTATTCAAAGGCACTCCCATCATGCTGTCGCTTCACTCGCTCACGTTCATGTCCCACCTTTCCCAAAAGCGCGCCCAAGCCATTTTGAAGCAAACGAACGGCGTCACGTCGGTCAGCAAATTTTTGAAACATGCAATGAAGCGCCGCTTCCGAAAGCATGCCAAAAAGTTTCGAACAGCCCAATTGGGTGTAAACACGGACAGATTTCGCCCACGTTCCCCACAGTTTAAACAGCAGCTGCGCAATCAATGGGGCGTTTCTGGCACATACAACGTTTTGTTCGTCGGGCGAATGGTTCACGGCAAAGGACTGCACACGTTAGTCAAAGCGGTTGCCCTGTTGAAAAAACATTCCCCCAAAGTCCGTCTGATCGCCATTGGCTCGTCGTGGCCAGGCGTACGTGCCCAAAGCCCGTATATGAAGCGGGTTCGTCAATTGTCAAATTCATTAGGCGTTCCCATCCGATTCACCGGGTACATTCCCCCAGCTCGAGTAGCCAAGTTGTATCATTTGGGTGATGTACTTGTTTGTCCATCCATTTATCGCGAGGGCTTTGCTATGGTCAACACGGAAGCCATGGCGTCGGGAATTCCGGTGGTTGCATCCCGACGTGGCGGCATCACAAAGATCATAACGCATGGCAAGAGCGGCTTTTTGGTATCTGCGTATACGAGTCCGAAAGCTTTCGCCAGTCGACTCATCCAATTGAAAGGGTCCCCAACGTTAGCAAAAAAGCTGGCCGCTGGGGGGCGCCGTCGGGTCGTTCAATCGTTCAGCTGGTCAAAGACCGTGAAGAGACTTCTCAAGCACTATCGGAAAATACGCTGATGATTCCAAACAAATAGACGCCGGCACGTTTTTATCGCGAAGGCGTCTTCTTTACGTTTCGAAAAAGAAAGATCAACACCGCCAGCACAAGCCCGCCGAGAATGGCGTAGCTGATCGGTTTCATCCACGGCTCGATCTGGCTCCAATTTTCCCCTAAACGGTAGCCGCCGTAGGTCAGCAGCAAATTCCACGGGATGGATCCAAGGCTTGTCAAAATGACAAATCGATCAAATCGCATTCCGCTCACGCCCGCCGGAAGCGAGATGAATGTCCGCACCACCGGCAAGCAGCGGCAAAAAAAGACAGTCCCCCCGCCATACTTGGCAAACCAGGCGTCCGCTTTGGCGATATGGTTCTGCCGGATGAACACATACTTCCCGTAGCGCTCCAGAAGAGTTCTGCCGCCTTTTCGCCCGAACCAGTAGATGATGATGGAACCCACGATATTTCCTATGGTGCCCGCTGCAAATATCGCCCAAAAGCTTGCCTTGCCGATGGAAACGAGATAACCGCCAAATAGCATAATCACCTCGCTCGGCAGCGGAATGCAGGCGCTTTCGAGCACCATGCCGATAAATACGCCCAGATAACCAAAGGAATTGATCATGCTGGTCACGACCATGTCGAGCCAAACGCTGATAGCATGTAACAAAGCTGTAGACACCCTCCTCCTGCCCGATCGTTATTTCCAAACGTCCTTAATCGGGTTTGCCTTCGCACTTTCCCCCAGATGACCCAAATGGTACATATCTTCGATCGTGCGCAAGACGTTATAGTGGTTGATTGTCTCAGAATAGGTCCCGGGTTTGACCATGGGGCCGACAAACAATGTCGGGATATGGTTTTTCGGAGAAAAGTCGTCTTCATCCCAGGTGACGATCAGCAAGCTGTTGTGTTTTTTGGCCCATGTGACATAAGGGTCGATATGCTGCTTCAACCACTGATCCGCTTGCGCCACGGTCCCATCATGCATGTCGTCCATATGGTTGGGGATGATGAATGAAACGGTCGGAAGCTTTGCAAAGTCGCTTGGCAAGCTAGTAAGCGGCATATTTACCCCGGCCGGTACATTCGTGAAGTTGACCCATGGGTTATGCTTTCGTCCATACCCTTTCGAAGAGCAACCCGTAAACCCTACCTTCGGCATATCTTCTGAATATCCCCCGAACGACAGATGCGCACCCATCAATTCTGTCGCCAGGTTCGGTGTTGAAAAGGAGTGAGGACAGGAATCATCCTTCACGTTTTGCGCGGAACCTGAGAAAAGCGCCAAGTAATTCGGCTGACTCGGATGACGGATGCCAAAGGAGTTGCTGAACAGCGCCCCCTCCTTGACCAAGCTGTTCAAGTACGGTGCTGCGTTTTTACCAATGATTTGGCCAAACGAATGATTTTCCTCCACGAGGATGACCACGTGTTCGACATTCGCCGGTTTCGGCTTAGGTGTTGATCCCGCTATGGCAGACGGCGTAGAGGTTACCGATTGAGTGGCAGCAACCGGCTTTGCCGCAATATTATTGGTTGTCACATTCTGCATATCTGCAGGTGAAGGCTTGTACAGCATCACACCGAAAAGCACGGACAGGCAAAGCAAGCTGAAAGAAAGCATACGTATTCGTTTCATGCAAAAACCCTTTCGTAGCAGATGGCGTTTTTCCTTCAAAGATACCATCCGATTATGAAAACCACATGAAAAGACCGCAAAAGAGACGCCAATGCCGATCATCACTCTCGGCTATATTACTTTAGCGGCAGAAGAACTGTGAAAGAGCTCCCAACGCCAGGCACGCTTTCGACGTGAATGGTCCCGCGGTGAGCGTCGATAATCCATTTGGCTATGGCAAGGCCCAACCCTGTCCCCCCTGATTGTCGGGACCGATTTTTATCGGCACGATAAAACCGGTGAAAAATGTGTGCAAGCTGGTCGGGCTCAATCCCGATCCCCGTATCTGCAACCATGATGCATAGCTTGGGCTTGTGGTCGACTATCGTTGTCTTGGTGGTTAGCGTAATTTCCCCTTGTTCCGGCGTGTATTTCACCGCATTGTCCAGCAATATATACAAGAGCTGCTTGATCTTTTCCTGATCGGCATGCAGCATGATCGCGTCCTGCCCATGTAGAAGCAGTCGGATTTGCCGTGATTGGGCAAACCCTTGAATTGAACGGATCACTTGCTCCGCCATTACGGAAAAATCAAAGGTGTCCATCGATATTTCCTGCACACCGGAATCGGTACGCGCGAGCAGCAACAGATCACCCACCATTTTCGCCGCACTCTTCGCTTCTTTTTGCAAGTCTCGCAAGAGCTCATGCGAGAATGCCGAAAGCTTGTCGCCATCTTCCATCCCTATCACATCAAGCCCAGATTTCAAAATGCTGATCGGCGTTCTCAGCTCATGGGAAGCATCCGCCAAAAAATCTCGCTGCAATTCGTAGGACCGCAAAATCGGCTTCATGGCGCGCCTCGTCAAAAACTGGCCCGTCACAATGGCAACCCCCATGAAGAGCACGGTCATCCCGAGCAACACGACCAACAGCCACTCAAACATGCTCCACAAATACGAAACGTCTTTACCAAAGTAAACCGTGCCCAACATGCGGCCATTTTGAGAAACAGTTTGCGCAGCAATCAAAAGGTGCGACTCTTCTTGGTTCTGGCTTCCGATTGCTTTGTATTTGATTTCAACCGTATTCGGCTTCCACCCCTTCACGTATTCCATGATCACTTGTCGCATTTCGGGGGCAAATTCGTCACCCACCACCAGTTCTCCATTTTCTTTCACGAAGTAATTGAAATACATCCCTTGATTGGCAGCAAACGCATTATCGGGCTTCGTTACACCTGGAGCACTCGTCTTGGTCTCCTCTACCTCTTGCTGGGTAAGCGCTTTTAGGTCCAGTTTTTGTTCGTTATAAAAAATAGATAAGAGCAAACCGAACGTACCGATGATAAAGAGCAAAAGGAAGACCATCAGCATCGCGCTATTGGTGATCGTCAACCGTTTCCTCGTGTCCCGAAAAAGCTCTATATTATGATTTTTCAATGACGTACCCCACTCCCCTGATACTGCGGATCAGCGTTTTTTGGTTCGGCGCATCGATTTTTTTGCGCAGCATCGTAATGTAGACATCCACTGAATTGCTGGCAAGCTCTATGTCGCCGCCCCAAATTCGCTCGAGGATCAAGTCGCGGGTCAGCACGGTTCCTCGGTTCCGCACCAACAGATCGAGCAAGGCAAATTCCCTTCCTGTCAATTGGATCTCCTCGCCATCGCGCGTGATGGATTGCTTGGAACGATTCAGCCTGATTCCATCCACCTCGATGATGTCCTCCTGGATCGGGGCAAAATTCCGACGTGACAGCGCACGCAAACGGGCGAGCAGCTCGTCGTGCTCGAACGGCTTGACCAAATAATCGTCAGCCCCAGCATCGAGTCCTTCGATCCGTTCCTCCAGCGTATCCTTGGCCGTAAGCAGCAGAATCGCACCTGAATACCCTTGTTCGCGCAATTCTTTGCATAAGGTGACACCGTCTTTTTGCGGCATCATCCAATCCAGGACAAGCACATCGTAATAGGAGTCGATGATCAGGTTGTAGGCCTCTTGACCATCCGTTACCCAAGTGACGTCATGGCCGCCCCTTTGCTTCAGCATATGGGCAATGATTTTGCCAAGGACGAGCTGATCTTCTGCAAGTAAGACTCGCATACCCGTCCCTCCTTCCTCTCCTATTTTCATGCAAGGAGGGACCTTGAGGTAAAAGGTCCCTTGTACGTATCTTGAACAATCTCCACCTTTTTTAGCCTATCGCAAAGATGTGAGAATTCAAGAGGATTTACAAGCTTACGATTGAGTGGTCACCTTAACTGTACATGACAAAAATTAAAAGTGAATGAAATAGATTCGTGTCCGTGGACTTCCCTTCTTCCTCTTCATAAACTGCATGATTGAGATTGCAACAGGGGGAGTCAGTTATGCGTATCTTAGTTATCGCTCCAGAACAACTGCCTGTCCCTCCCATAAAGGGAGGCTCAGTAGAAACCGTCATCTACGAAATCGTTCGACGATTGAGTCTGCATCATCAAGTCGTCCTGATCAGCCGGTCCCATCCAAGCTTGCCATCCGTCAGCCGATTACAGGGAGGCAGGCTGACGATTATTCGTCTGCCCGTTTCGGGGCGTTATGCCTTCATTCAAGCAGCATTGCGTCGAGTAAAAGGATCCCGCTTCAATCTGATCCAAATCGAAAATCGCCCTACGTTCGTTCCGCATGTCCGGAAAGCATTCCCGCACACGCCGATCATGTTGCAGCTTCACTCGCTTACCTTTATGTCGATGCTATCAAAAGAACGTGCCTCTTCGATTTTGCGGCAAACGAACGGAATCACTTCGGTCAGTTCCTTTCTTACAGCGGTCATGAAATCGCGCTTTCCTGCCCACGCGCATAAATTCAGCACGGCACGGCTTGGGGTGGACACGGTCAAGTTTCGTCCTCGCTCCCCAGCGTTCAAACAACAATTGCGGGCAAGATGGGGCGTATCTGGGACGTACAACATTTTGTTCGTCGGTCGAGTTGTTTATGGAAAGGGACTGCATACGCTGATCAAGGCCGTCGCTCTTCTCAAACGCCGCTATGCCAATGTTCGATTGATTGTCATCGGATCTTCTTGGCCAGGCGTTGCTGCCCAAAGCCCTTATATCCGACGCGTGCGCCTGCTGTCACAAACATTGGGAGTGCCTATCAGATTCACCGGCTACATTCGGCCCACGCGTATCGCCGAGCTTTACCACTTGGGCGATGTATTTGTATGTCCCTCACAATATCGAGAAGGGTTTGCCATGGTCAATACCGAGGCGATGGCCTCCGGCATACCGGTAATCGCTTCGCGCCGTGGGGGAATTACGCAGATCATCGAGCATGGCAAAAGCGGCTTATTGGTATCAGCTTTCACAAGCCCTGTCGCTTTTGCAAAACATATGATGGCAGTGAAAGCATCGTCGTCTTTCGCAGGGCGGCTGTCGATTGGTGGCCGCCGTCGAGCAGTGGAAAAGTACAGCTGGGCCCATACCGTACAGGCATTGCTCAGACATTATCAACGATTATCGGTTCGAAAATAGTAGCAGACCATTCCGCAGCAGAAGCAAAAAGGCCCCAGGTATCGGGGCCTTTTGATCGCATTCCAGTAAGTAGAGCGCCTATTTAAAATGCAAAGCTGAGATAGCTTAACGTCCCATAGTCATAGCTGCGATGAATGATTTGCGCTTTTGTGTCCGGATTTCCGCTTCCCATCGCGATAAAGAGAGGAACGAAATGTTCTGCGCGTGGCACAGCCATTCGTGCATGTGGAGCCTGGTTTTCGTAATCAGCGAGCGAATCTACATCATGGTTTTGAATGTGCGAAATCAACCAATCGTCAAATTCTGTGGCCCACGCATCCGGGTGCTGTTGGCCAAATTTCAACATGCGCAAATTATGAACGGTAACACCACTGCCAATGATCATAATGTCTTCCTTCCCAAGGCCTTGGAGCGCTTCACCAATTTTGATCTGCTCACCGACAGCAAGGTATGGGTTCACTGAGATTTGGACAACGGGAATGTCTGCGTTTGGATACATGCGGTACAGCAGTGTCCAGGACCCATGATCCAACCCGCGCGCCGTGTCTCTTCTGACTGCGATTCCGGCTTGCTTAAACTTGGCCTCTACCATTTCGGCGACTGGTTCCGAGCCTTTTGCAGGATACTTGATTTGGTACAACTCATCAGGAAAACCGCCGAAATCGTAAATGGTATCGTAAGCATCATTCGAAAACGAAATGGTGAGAACGTCCGTTTCCCAATGGGCGGTAAAAATGACGATCGCTTTCGGCTTGATTTGCTGTCCAAGGTTTTCAAGAAATTGGCTGTATCCAGTATCTTCAATGGCAAGCATGGGCGAACCATGCGCTAAAAATAATGATGGTACCATGTTTCCACCTTCTTTTCAGAGTGATAGGAGTCGCGTAGCAATCATGTATGCTCATTATGTCTTTCACTAAAAAGTTTTATCATACAAAACAAATATTTTTATTAACAAATTTATCGTAACAGAGCTGCTCGATTCAGTCAAGTAAACGAATTGTTGACTCTTACGAATTGTAATGATATTTATAATGGATAGGAACTTTCGTTTCTATATATATTCTCCAGTACAGGAGGTGTTCAAGCATGGCAAAACAATGCGCTTGTGGAAAGACCCAAAATGCGCAAGGCAATTGCGACGGGTCCCACAACAATAAGTAAGCCGATGATGGGCACCTTTCGCCCAGGCAAAAAGCCCTTCTCGAACGTTTGCGTCCGAGAAGGGCTTTCCCATTTACAAAGAGAGTTGTCTGTTCAAATTGGCCATTTCAATCGCTGCAGCTGCCGCTTCCCAGCCTTTGTTGCCCGCTTTCGTTCCTGCGCGCTCGATCGCTTGCTCGATGTTGTCGGTGGTCAGCACCCCGAAAATCGTCGGAACGCCCGTTGCCAGCGAAATCGACGCCACGCCTTTTGCGCATTCGTTGCAGACGTAGTCAAAGTGAGGCGTGGACCCGCGAATGACTGCCCCGAGGGTCACAACCGCATCATATTTGCCGGATTCCGCCATTTTTCTGGCGATCAACGGGATTTCGAATGCCCCCGGCACCCATGCCAGCGACACATCGTCCTCAGCTACACCGTGACGCTTCAGCGCGTCGAGCGCCCCGCCTACCAGCTTGCTCACAATCAACTCATTAAAGCGGCCTGCAACAATCGCGACGCGCAAGCCTGTTCCGACTAAATGTCCCTCAAATACTTTCATTGTCCATTACTCCTTTATCAGACTGAGCATATGGCCCAGTTTGTCATGTTTGGTTTGCAAATATTTTTCGTTGTGGCGATGTGTCGGCATTTGGATGGGCACACGCTCCACCACTTCCAGGCCGTAGCCGCTCATCCCGCGTATTTTCCGCGGATTGTTTGTCAGCAAGCGGATTTTGCATGCTTGCAAATCTTTGAGGATTTGCGCACCGATACCGTAATCGCGCAGATCAGCCGGATAGCCCAGCTTTTCATTCGCTTCCACCGTATCCAAGCCTTCCTCCTGTAGCTTATATGCGCGCAGCTTGTTGATCAGGCCGATGCCTCGTCCCTCCTGGCGCATGTACAACAGCACACCTTTTCCCTCTTCCTCAATCTGTTCGAGCGCAGCATGCAGCTGCGGGCCGCAATCGCAGCGATGCGAGCCGAACACATCACCAGTCAGACATTCGGAATGAACGCGGACCAATACCGGTTCATCGGGGTGAATGTCCCCTTTGATCAATGCGACGTGTTCCTTGTCATCCACCAGATTGGAGTAGGCTACGATGCGGAAATCACCAAATGCCGTCGGCAGCTGCGCTTCCGCTTCTCGCTTAACCAAGCAATCCTTCCTGGTTCGGTAGCGAATCAGCTCTTCGATCGAAATCAGCTTCAGGTCAAAACGCTTAGCGATCTCGATCAGCTGTGGCAAGCGGGCCATCGTTCCGTCCTCATTCATAATTTCGCAAATCACGCCAGCCGGATAGCTCCCCGCCAGCACAGCCAGATCGACAGCCGCTTCAGTATGGCCAGAACGGCGCAGAACGCCGCCTTTTTTGGCGATGAGCGGAAACATATGGCCCGGTCTGCGGAAAGCGTCCGCCCCTTTCTTCTCATCGATCAGCGCCAGCGCTGTCTTCGAGCGCTCCTGGGCAGAAATGCCGGTATGCGTCGTGATTTCGTCGATGGAAACGGTGAATGCTGTTCCTTGTTTGTCCGTATTCACGTCCACCATCGTTTTCAGCTGCAAGGCTTGCGCGCGTTCTTCCGTAATCGGCACGCAAACTAATCCTCTGCCGTGTGTCACCATGAAGTTGATCATTTCAGGCGTCGCCGCTTCCGCCAAGCAAACGAAATCGCCCTCATTCTCGCGGTCTTCATCATCCACGACGATAATGGCTTTCCCCATGCGCAAATCTTGCAATGCTTCTTCTATCGAATGGAACATGCTGCTCCTCCTTTTGCACTCCTTTTTGCCGATCCTCTCCCGATGAGTCAGAAACCGTGTTCACGCAAAAATTCAGCCGTCAGCCCCGTGCTTTTGTCCTGCCCGGGCTTTTCGGTACGCACGCCCAGCAGCCGTTCGACATACTTGCCAATCAGATCGCATTCGAGATTGACCTGATCGCCAGCCTGTTTTTGCCTCAGACACGTCATTTCCAACGTATGAGGAATAATCGATACGCTAAAATCTTGGTCGTTCACCTCTGTAATCGTCAAGCTGATGCCGTCGATCGTGATTGAACCGCGCGGAATCATGTAGCGCAGCAAATCATCGGATGCTGCGACGCGAAAGAGCACCGCGTTGGCATTTTGCAAACGGCTGACAATCCGGCCGGTGCCGTCCACATGACCCGAAACGAGATGCCCGCCGAGCCTGCTGCCCACTGCAAGCGCGCGCTCCAGATTAACCGGTGCGCCTGTCCCCAGCCCACCCAAATTGGTATGCTTGAGCGTTTCCGGCATCACGTCCACCGTAAAGCGTGTATCTTGAAATGAGGTTACCGTCAGGCAGACGCCATTGACCGCGATGCTGTCGCCCAAGTGAACGTCAGCAAGCACGGTCTGGGCCCGAATCGTCAGGGTGCTTGCCCGGGAGCCGCCGGCGACCCGCTCGATGCTGCCCACTTCCTCGATAATTCCGGTAAACATTCCACACACCTCACTCACACTTCTTGTTTATTGTTCCATGACCCACCGTGGATAGCCGCTGATTCGCAAATCGTGGCGATCCACCTGTCGGACCTCAATGTCATCGAGCCAAACCGCTTCATGCATGTATGCGATCCCGCCGCCGCCAAACGGAACAGGTGCGGCTGCTCCGCCAATGAGCTTGCATGCCAGATAGCTGATTAGCTTCTGGATAGCCCGCGCGTCAAAAAAAGCGCCGTTCACCCCGGTGCCTCCCTCTACCAAGAGCGAGGTAATACCTGCTTGCCCGAGCGTATTGAGCAGCATGCCGATTTCGATCACCTGTGCGTCCAGCACGAGTACCTGCACGCCCAACCGTCTGATCGCTTCTATCTTGTCCAGTGGAGCACGCCTTGTCGTAAACACCCATGTCGGCGCTTTTCCGTCCGTCACGACCCGCGCGTTTAGCGGCATCCGAAGCGTGCTGTCCAAAATCACACGAACCGGCTGGCGCTCCGTCTGATACAAGCGTGCAGTCAGTTCCGGATCGTCCGCGATCACCGTATTGATGCCCACCAGTATGGCATCGTGCCGATGCCGCAGCTGATGCACCTCTCTGCGAGCAGCCTCCCCCGTGATCCATTGGCTGTGGCCTGTTTTGGCGGCGATTTTGCCATCCAGCGTCATCGCCGTCTTGACGGTCACAAACGGACGTCCCGTGCTGATGTAATGGAAGAACACCTCGTTTAGCTTGCGGGCTTCCTCTTCCAGCACCCCGACTGTCACCTCGATGCCAGCCGCTTTTAGCTTGCCCACGCCTCGCCCTGCCACCAACGGGTTCGGATCGAGTGAGGCGATGACGGCACGCGAAATGCCTGCCGCCACGATGGCATCGGCACACGGCGGTGTTCGCCCATGATGGCTGCACGGCTCCAGCGTCACATAGATCGTGGCGCCATCGGCTTTTTCCCCTGACATACGCAGCGCATGTACCTCTGCATGCGGCTCGCCCGCCTTCAGATGGGCGCCCATCCCGACGATCTCACCGTTTTTCACCACGACGCTGCCCACCATCGGATTGGGGCTGGTTTGTCCCGCTGCGCCTTTTGCCATATCCAGCGCTAAGCGCATAAAGACTTCGTCTTGCATGTAACTCCCCTTCCATCCTGCTTAACCTGTCAGTTGCAAAAAAAGAATGCCCCAGCTTCTTGTAGAAGAAACCAGGGCATAGGGAAATAAGCGTTTACACGCAGGTTTTTTGAAAAAAAAGCCCCTGCTTGTAAACGCTCTGCAACCTTCTTCCATCCGGACTGTAACCGTCGGCCTTGGATTTTCACCAAGTCAGTCCCCGCTCTTAGGCGTACGGGGAGTCGCGGGCTCGGGCATTCTCATGCCATCACCGCCGGTCAGGAATTTCACCCTGCCCTGAAGGTTAGTATTGGATTGAGATGAGTATAGCATAGTTGGGGTGGACTAGAAACCTTTTGATGTTTTTGCTACCATAAAGGCAGGCTCGCTCATTGGTGGAGGTTCGGGGATTTTCGAAAAAAAGCTCCACAAAAGCGGTGGCAATGCCTGCTGGGGGTCGGGGGGAACGGCGGAAGCGAAAAAACGGAAACTGCGCCCCAAAGCCACACGCTGCGCGGCGGGTGTATCTCAACGAAGTAGATGTGGCGCAAAGCGTTTCCGTTTTTTCGCTTCCGCCTGGTGGGCATTGCCAAAGCTTTCGTTGCGCTTTTTTTCGAAAATCCCTGAGCTGCCAGAAATTTACAACCGCTAGTAATCCTCTGGGGTAAAATGATTTCATGTAATACAAAATATATTTAGATACAGGTGGCTAGACGTATGGATATCGGCTCGACCATTCGCGCGATTCGCAAGCGCAAAGGCATTACCATCGCACAGTTGTGTGAAGGGACCGGGTTGTCCAAAGGCTTCATGAGTCATGTGGAAAACAACAAGACGTCTCCTTCGATCGCGACGTTGGAAAGTATCGCTAACTTTCTCAATGTTCCGCTTCCGTATTTGCTCCTGGCAAAAGAGGAGCGGATGAATATTGTTCGCAAAAATGAGCGGACCTTTAGCACCTATGGAAAAGATAGAATTACGGTTGAACATTTGAGCACGGAAGGCGGGCTGCGGCTTAGCCTGATCGAAATTCCTGTCGGCTACCCCCGTGAAAACGATATGAGCATGCACCCGGGGGAGGAATGCCACTTTGTTCTGAAAGGAAAAGTGTTGGCACAGCAAGGCGAGGATGAAGCGGTGCTGGAAGAAGGCGATACGTTTTCCTGGCAATCCTGCGTCCCGCACATCGTTAAAAATATCGGGGAATCGCCCGCAGTCCTGTTGATCGCAAGCTATTCTGAGGATCGGAAGCGCATGTTATAGACACGTCCATTTGCAAAAAGAAAAAGGCATTGGCACCCATTCGTTCGTGGTGTGCCATGCCTTTTTTCTTTTCGTACGGATGCTTTCCCTACATGCAACCGAACAATGGCGTCTGGTATTCGTGCTCGCGTTCAAACACTGTCCGCTGCTGTTGCTTGAGCACCGATGCCAGCCATCTGCGCGTGTGATGGATCAATTGGTTGACACCGTCGATTGACGAGAACGTATGATCAGCCCCGAAAATGATCTCCTTGTCGCTTCTGCCCCGCTTGCGCAGTTTGAACGCGCTGTGGTACAGGAAGCTGTATTTCGCTGGAATCGCTTCGTCATTTGTCCCGTGAACCAGCAGAACGTCGCCTGTATAGTTTTGCACTTCTTCAAACGGCTTGTAGCCAGCAAGTGATCGGAAGAAGCGGTTGGTCAACGCAAAGCCTTCATGGTCGATATACGGCAGGTAGAAGGAATTGCTGTACTCCGTCTCGCCAACGATGCGAACGATGTCTTGGAACGGTTGTCCGACTGCAGCCCACATCACCAGTTTGTGGATACGCGTGTCGCGAATCGCCGACAGCAGCGCGACGGCCCCACCCAGACTGTGTCCGACCAAGATGACCCGGCTCGGATCGATTCCTTCCAGTCCGAATGCGAAATCAAGCACGTGCTGCGTCTGCACAAGCAGATGATCAAAACCGCCGGTTCCATAGTCGCCCTCACTCTCGCCGCAACCGGCATAGTCGAACCGGAGCACGTTGAAGCCGTCTTTGGCAAATTCGCGTGCTGCTTTGACAAACAGGCGGTTCACACCTGTTTTGCTGCCCACAAAGCCATGGCAGATGATAATCAACGGACGCTTTCCTTTGTAATTTTCTTCGTTTGTATGATAAATCGCTGCAAGTTTCGTTTCTCCAGCAGGAATGGTGATCGTTTTTTCCATCATGATCATTACCTCCAAAATCTTGGATTTTCGTAACGGTCTGTTTTTTTATATTGTAATCTATATTATTCCTACCTGTAAACTATGAATTTAGAAAATGGGGGAGGGGATATTGGTGGAGACTCGAGGATTTTCGGTAAAAGGCTCCACGGAAGCGGGTTACAATGCCTGCTGGGGGTCGGAGAGAACGGCGGAAGCAAAAAAATGAGAACTGCGCCCCAATGCCACACGCTGCGCGGCGGGTGTATCTCAACGATGATATGTGGCGCAAAAGCGTTCTCATTTTTTTGCTTCCGCCTGGTAGGCATTGTAAAAGCTTCCGTTCCGCCTTTTTCCGAAAATCCCTGAGCATCCGCAATAATTGAAAAAGGCAAAATAAAAAAGAAAGCCCCAATCCGGGGCTTTCTTATGCGTCGCATCAACTTTATTATGATTGCTTTTTACCAAACATGCGGTCTACCGGGCCTTTTACGCCTGCGATGATGAAATACACAACCGCTGCCAGCAGTGCCAGGTCGAGTTCATAGCCAGGTCCTTGGTCGCCGCCCAGCAAACCGTTTGCTAGCTTGACCTTGAAGATCGCGCCGAGCATCACGATCGCGAGCAGAATGGACACGTAGCGCACGCCCAATCCGATAATCAGGGCAGCGCCGCCGAGCAATTCAATAAATGCTACCGCGTAGCCGAGGAAACCAGGCAGTCCCATGCTGCCGAACCATCCTGCCACGTTGTCCAGCCCCATCTGCAGTTTTGCCAAGCCGTGCACGAAAAAAATAATCCCCAGCACGACATGCAGTACGGTATTTGCTACTTGTTGCTTGTTCATTTTGTCAAAATCCCCTCTCTATTTTATTCCTTATAGAAATAATTGTTTTCTATTTGACAAAAATATCGTAGCATCACCAGGACAATCGGTCAATTGTAAATTATTTGGATTGCACATTTTCATCGATTGAAAGCTGCGAGGAGCCGCTTGTTTCTTCCGCCAAAACCTGTTCCAGCATACAAATGAATCGTGCAGCAGCTGGTGATCTTTCCTCCCCTTTTCTCACACAGAGTGTAATTGGCCGTTCCATGCTCACTCCCTCGACGTGTACGCGCGCTACCTTGCCAGCAGCAATCGGCTCGCGTGCTACCAGCGACGGAACGAGCATGGCCCCGTATCCGGCGATCACCGCCTGCAGCCCTTCATGAATTCCTTGGAACATCAGCCCTGCCTGTGGCGGTTCCACCCGATGGGCCGCGCAAAGCGACAGCAGCATGTTGCGAGTAGAGCTTCCTTGCTCACGAAACAAAAACGGCTCGCGCATCAGCCTCTCAATCGTCGTACAGGTACCTGCCAGCTCATGGCCAGCTGGCACAATGAACCACAGCTCATCACCGCCGATCACGCGCCGCTTGATCCCCGCTTCCTCCCATCCGCCCGCCATCAGGGCAAGCTCAACCTCACCGCGCAGGAGTTGGTCGAAAACCAGCCGGGAATTACCCGTATGCATCTCGATGTCTACATGCGGATGCTTCTTCTTGAACTGAGCCACCCATCCGGGGACCAAGTAGTTGGCTGGAAACAGTGTCGCGCCGATGCGCAGCCTCCCTTGCTCCCCTTCTTGCAATTTTGCGATCAGCTGCTCGATTTCCCACTCATGCGCAAACAAGCGTACCGCTTGCGCATACAGCAATTCGCCATAGGCGGTAAGCTTGATGCCGCGGCCTTCCGGTTCAACTAGGCGAAGTCTGGTCTCTTGCTCCAGCTTGCGCAATTGCGCCGTGATCGCCGGCTGACTGATCAGCAGCTGTTCCGCCGCTTTTGTCACGCTTCCCAGCTTGCCTACTTCAACAAAAATTCGCAACGCATGCAAATTCATCTCAAACACCCATTCATCAATATAATTTATGAGTTGCACATTTCTTTCTATTTTATTTTTTGTTCGAACCAGCGTACAGTGGGAAACAAATCACGATAAAGAGGAGCGTTTCCTACAATGAACGAACAGCCAAATCCGGTCCGAGCCATCGCCGTCATCACGGCGTTTTGCCTCATGGGCGATTCCATGCTGTATGTCCTGTTGCCATTCTATTGGCAGGAGGCCGGGCTTCATTCCTTATTTGAGGCGGGGATTCTCCTGTCGATCAATCGTCTGATTCGCTTGCCGCTCGCCCCCTTCATCGGTCGGCTGCTACAAAAAATCCCCTTCAGGCTGGCATTGCTTTTCGCAGTCACGCTCGCTGCCTGCACAACCGTCGCCTATGGGTATGCCAACGGCTTTTGGGCATGGTTCGTTTTGCGTGCGCTGTGGGGTTTTACATGGTCCCTACTGCGGCTTGGTGCCCTGTATGCCATCGCGGATGCCTCACTCCCAAATGAGCACGGTAAAAACACGGGCATCTACAACGGTCTTTACCGGCTCGGCAGTCTGGCAGGGATGCTCTTTGGCGGCATTATTGCGCAAGCATGGGGCTTTACCGCCACGTCGTTATTATTTGGGGCGCTGGCATCGCTATCGCTGCTGTTGCTGCCAGCGATAGCCACCGCGACCGACTCAGACAAACGCACTTTTTTCAGTATGCCCGCCCAACAGGGTCAGAAAAGCACATGCTTGGCTACTCGCGCCTATGCCTCGCCACAGCTCTTGCTGGTTCTCGGTTCCGGTGCCGTGATCGCCATGCTGTTTCAAGGGATTTTCACCTCGACGCTGAGCCATGTTGTCGATACCCACTTTCATGAAGGAATGCGGCTTGGTCCGTCCTTGCTCGGCGCCGTCACCTTGGCAGGCTTCCTCTCGGCGATTCGGTGGGGATGGGAGCCGTTTCTCGCTCCGCTTGTCGGAAGAACGGCAGACCGGCTGAAAAAAAACGATGTGCTCCTCATGCTGAGCCTCCTTACAGCAGCTCCGCTGTTCGCACTCGTCCCCTTACCGCTAACATCGATTTTGTGGCTTGTGCTGATCGTCGCCGTTCAGCTGTCTGCGACTGCCTTGACCACGCTGTGCGACGCTGCTGCCACGCGCACTTCCTCTGGCATGCCTAGTGGAAAGGCTTTTTTGACACTGTATTCGATCCTGCAGGATGTGGGCGCCGCGCTCGGACCGTTGCTGGGGTATCTCGTTTTGACGAACTGGCTCTATTTGGGTAGTGCGGTCATGCTGCTTTGTCTTGCGATTTGCTGGTATACAGTGACAAGTAAACCAACTGGAAAAAGATTGAAAATAACTTCTCTATAAGGTAAACTTTTCCATAGTGTATGGTGTGCATCCATACACGACACACAGTGAGGTGGTGACCGCAGCATGGACCCGCTCTGGAAGGTGGAGCATTTCCACATCGATCCCTCCCGACCGCTTTACGAACAGTTTGTCGACCAGATTCGCTCCTATATCGCCCGCGGCATGCTTGCTCCAGCGACACGTCTCCCTTCCGTGCGGGACTTGGCGCAAGCACTGCGTGTCAACCCAACTACCATCATGCGTACGTATCAGGAGCTGGATCGGGAAAAACTGATCGTCACCCACCGCGGACTCGGAACGTTCGTTACCGACAACCTTGAAATCATAGAAGCAAGCAAACGGACTATCGCCATCGCAGCTGTCCAAAAATTACGGGAAATCGCCGAATCGCTTGGCTTGACGATCCATGAAATGATCGCACTGTCGGAAAAGAAGGAGGAGACATGAATGCTACACGAAATTCAGGCCGTTCTCGCCATTGAATGCAAAAACGTGAGCATGTCGATCCGCAAGAAAACAATCGTACAACATGCCAGCTTTTCCATCGCCAAAGGCAAAATTGCCGGTTTGCTGGGACCAAATGGCGCGGGAAAATCGACGCTTTTGCGCATCCTGACCGGGATGACACAGCCTACCAGCGGTTATGTCCGCCTCTTTGGCGAGCGCACCAGCGTTTCGACCTTGAGCCGCCTCTCCTTTTTGCCGGATCGCGGCAAGCTGCCGGCCTGGCTGACCGCCCGCGAATGGCTGCAATTTGCAAGCGACATCTATCCCGATTGGGATGCTGAGCGTGCGGGACAGCTGTCTGTCTCCCTTGCGATCAAGCTGGACACGCGCATCTCTTCGCTATCGCGAGGCGAGGAAGCGCGTCTGCAGCTATTGACCTGCTTGGCCCGAACCACGCCACTGGTGATCTTGGATGAGCCGTTCACCGGCGTCGATCTGCTTTCCCGGGAGCAAATCGCCTCGACGGTCGTTGCCGATTTGGCGGACGGAGAGCGCACGTTCCTCATCGCAACGCACGACATCAAAGAGATGGAAAACCTGTTTGATACCATCGTCCTGATCGGTGACGGCCATATCCATGCCGTCGATGATGTCGAAGGTCTCCGCTGCGCAGGCAAATCGGTGGAATCTCGCTATCGGGAAGTGTTCGCATGAGAAGGCTCACTGCGTTGGGGAATTTGGAAGCGAGCTATTTTTGCCCGTGGATGCTCGGAAACGCACATACCCGCTATTGGCAGATTGCCGGATTTTTGACGGTTTTGATAATGGGCAGCCTATTGTTGTTCCACGATTCGGAACAGATGGGCATGTTTTTGATCAGGGGAGTCGGCTTCACGTGGCTCGGGCTTTTTTACCTGGTGATTGTGCGAGTCACCTTCAGCATTCAAGGCGGTCAGCTGGAATGGTGGCTAACACTGCCTTATCCGCGGTTTTCGCTCGTCGCAGGAAAAGCCGTCGGCCTGCTCTATGTCGGCATGCAGTTCATCCTTTACATGCTCGCCGTCATGATTGCGCATTGCCTTATCGCAAGCGGTTCGGGCTGGATGCAGCCGTTTGCGCTGCAGGATTTGGTCCAAGCTGCTTCGCTTCATCTTTTGTACGGATTTGCTGGGCTGCCGTGTGCGGTAGCGTTCGGTATCCTCTCGCTCGCATGCCAGGTCGGCTTTTCACGGATTTGGCTTGCACTCTTGTTTTTTGCGGCGCCCATGATGACGACCAGTTGGATGTTCCTCAGCTTCATCCATGATCCGTATGAGATTTACGCTTCGATGGCGTTGCGGATTATGCTGATCGGGTGGCCTCTGTCGCTCTTCTTCCTATGGCTAGTTGCTTCCGTGGGGCTAAAGCGGCTCGGCAATGCCGCGTATGCAGGTGCAGGCGTTTCCAGCTGGCAAACCGGAACCGGAGGCCCAAGGGCAGGACGAGGCGTATTCAGCCGAAAGTACGCGACGTCCTCCTCATCACTACAAACGACTCCCCCAACAGCTCCGTTACCTAAGTCGTCCGGACAAAAAATGGCCGGAAAGCGGCGTCATCCATTCTGGTCACTGGTATCGCTGGAACGAACACGTTATCGCTGCATCGGGCTCCGGGCATCGTTTCGAGCCAAAAGCGTCGCGTACCCGATTCTCTTGCTCCTCTTCATCGCGGGATATTGGAGCGGCGGAGCGTTCGAAAGCATTCTACTTCTTTGGGAAATGCTGCTCATGGCCCTGTATACGTCTGTGAGCATGTATGGCCTGACCGGGCTTCATGCTGACATGCACAAGGGGCAGGCGGAATGGTGGCTTGCGTTTCCCCATTCTCGCTTGACGCTTTTGGGCAGCCGACTGTATGCCTATTTCACCTCGATGTTCAGCTACTTTTGCCTGGCATTGCTCATCGCAGGGACGGGCGTGCTGCTCCGTATCCTCCATTCGCCGCTTCCTGCAGAAAACTGGAGCTTGCTTGGCGGGCACGTCTTTTATTCGGTAGTGCCGACCTTGCTTGCCGTAATCGTTACGGTTTCCCTGTTTCAAATCATGCCGCTCACTTACAAAGACAGCCGCATGCACCTTGTCGTTCTCCCGGTCTACCTGAGCTATTATTTCGGGATACGCTACCTTCGCGACTGGTTTTATCCCGATTTCCCAGACGAACGGACAGGGCTGTTACCTCCGCATGATTACTGGTCCCATCTGTCTCTGTTGACCGGCATCGGCCTGCCGCTTGGGGCAGTGTGCATTTTTCTTGGAGCAAAGTATTTGAACCATTTTGTGAATGCCAGCAGGACTACATGGGGGAAGCGTCTGTGATAGCTCCAGCGGCATCACCCGATGGATACAACCTGAAAAGCCGCTTCCCCGATGGGCAGCGGCTTTCTACTTGGATGTAATCTCACCTCATGCGGGATTACGTGAAAACCTGGGTAACATTGCAGATGATTGAATCAATTTGTTAATAGATTTCTCATCAAGGTAAGGCTACTGAAACTCCATATCGAAACTTGCAGTATAGCTAGCAACTTGTGTAAATCTTTTCGTTGTTTCGTTAAATTCAAGTACGATGATTTTTCCAAAAGTTCGAGATCCATTTCTAGTATCAACAAACGCAATTTTGTTTTTATCCAATTGAATGACGGAAGCGTTTGAAGAATCGGGTATATCAGGAATCGTAATAGCCGGGGAGTTGTAGGAAAATGAGGGATCTGGTTTTTGAGCAATCACGATAAAACATATCAGAATACCTAGCAAGAAGATTCCCTTTATCTTTTCGTAAAATGACACAGTACACCCATCCTTTTCCAAATGCATTTCGTTTATGATATCACATCCATAAATGTTGGGTAGTTTTTATACAATAGGTAATCCGACCACTTCAGTGAATTCCCTCCTCAATAGAGATATCATTTTTATTAAACTCAATTAAAAATGATTTGCTTTTTCCATAACCGCCAAGCACTGCATCAAGTCGAACTTTATAGGTTCCATATTGAGGAAGCGAGATTGGTTCAGACAGTTTCTTTATCGTACCAATTGTAAGGTAATCATCGAATAATGACTTTGATGATGTCAGAGAGAACGTTTCATGGCTATCTGAATAGAACTCAAACTTCAAATTATTTTCTAACCACCTGCCTACCTTCTCTTCCATGGCCTCTGGTGGAAAGGGCATGCCTTTGGTAAACCGCCTTTCCACAATTCCAACATAAGCCGGCGCTATAAATTGAAGTACAATATCTTCAGAAATCCACGCATTCTCGCCTCGGATCTTTTGGGTAGCACGTATGGGAGATTAATCCTTTTTGGTTGTTGCACCAGCCTGCGGAAAAAGGCAGCCAATTGTGGATGGGTGGCTGCCTACTTGCTTTATAATGATGGAAAAAGATATTCTGTTAGTCAATTATGCTGCCGTTTTTTTCGTGAAAAAAGAGTCGCCGAGGCAGCTCCTTTAAATTTTACTTGGAGAAAAATTCAGTCAAAACAGGAGCGAGGAAATCCGGAGCCACGTTATGATCCTGACCTTCCAGGACGTGGCACTTTGCATTGGGAAGTCTGTCTTCGAGCGCTTTTACCGCATTTTGCTGGTATTCAGGACTTGTCCCTCCACCCACCACGAGCGTAGGGATCGAGACGGAAGACCACCGCTCGGCTGGCAATGGGTTGCCCGACATGGTGTCACCCATGATGGTGCCATCATAGACCAATGTATGCGCTACATCTTCCATTGCTGGCCAGAATGGCGCTCTTCGCATCGGAGTAACGAAATCGGCAGGAACGCCTGCTGCTTTCGTCAAGAAATACTCGACTGCGTCGCCTCGGCGACCCGATGTTGTCAGCTCTTTGAGCTGCTTTAAATAATCCTCCGGCAGAGGATGACGCGAATTGTCAACGATGAACGGTGGCTCGTACAATGCCAGCTTCGTGATAGCAAGCTTGCGAGCTGCTTCGAGGGCAAGAACCCCACCGGAAGACATGCCGAATACGAATGCTGATCCACCAGCCTCGTTGATGAGAGTTTCGATATCTTCGACTTCGCGCTCAACCGCGTACGGTGCCGTGTCGCCGCTATCACCTCGCCCCCGACGATCGTAGTTGAATACGGTAAAGTGGGGTGAAAGAAGCGAAACAAGCTGCGTCATCATCTGGTCCGAACGAGTTTGGAATGCAGCGCAAACCAGGATGATCGCCGGTCCATTCCCGAATTTATCAAACGCAATGGTGGTTCCGTCTTTCGAAAGTACTTTTTTCAATGTATTTGCCTCCTGAAATTTGGAATTAACATCTGAACAACCATTAGTCCGTTTCCAAAACCTCCCCCTTTCTTTAAAGGTAGCTGTTTACCGGTGTAAGTAGTATAAAACGTGACGTCGCGTTAGGCGCAAGAGGGTTTAAAATTAGTTGTTCAGTGATAATAAAGTTTTAGACCGGAACCCCTTATGTTACAAGGAGTCCCGGTCTTCTTAGTCACCAGGTATTTGAAAATTAATTTTAGACTATACGTCAGAATGAAGCTATCCACGAATCTAAACTGAATAATAGAGTTGTAGACTGCCTCATTGAACTCTCGTACCCGTTAGTCACTCATGCAGCGCTGCTGCACCAAATTTGATATCATCTCACCGATAAACATGCACCAAAGCATTACAAGAACAGTACTCTATATACGAAATGAAATCGATTTTATTAACGGAGGAGAATAATGATGGCCAATATACCTGTTCCATCAATATGGGGCATAAATTCTACTGCTGCGGGCAGACCCGCTATTTGGGGAACTCTAACCATGGATACAATATCAAATAACAGGATCACAGGAACGATTAATTTTCGAGGCACACCTATTCCGATTCTCGGCTATTGGGATGAAAAAACTAATCAAATTATGTTGGAATCACCTTATGCTACTTTTTCAGGTGAGTTAGATTTATTTGATAATAAGACGATCGGGATTCTACATTATGTTCTACAGGGACGGCTCTTGATGAAACCCACTTCCTCACAAGCAGGCGAATATGGAAGTTGGATTGCAACAACTGATGTTTGCTTGAAAGATCTTCCTCATGGTGGTGGTGCTATTTCTTACAGTGGAAGCCAGTTACCTCCTGTGGGTGTTTTTGTAACATCGGCAAATCAAGCGAATATTTGTAGATAGCAGCAACATATTAGAAATAAAAAGACAAGTTCATACTTTTAATAAATGTTCAGTGATAATAAAGTTTTAAATCTGAACCCCTTATGATACAAGGAGTCCCGGTCTTCTTAGTCACCTAGTATTTGAATATAAGTTTTAGACTTTACGTCAGAATGAAGCTATCCGTGGATCTAAACTAAATAATAATGTTGTAGACTGCATCATTGAACTAACGATCCCCGTTAGAATTCCTGTAAAACGAAAAATTTGGCGTTTGAACAAAAACGAGCGCCTCGGTACGATGGGGTTGCACACGAGGTCAAAGCCTCAAAAAGCCCATCAGGAGGTCGCTCTACTATGAGGTTAAAGGCACAGGAAAAGCAAAAATGAAAACATTACCATTCATCATCTAGTCGTCGGCGTAGACATCGCTCAGGAGGTTCATGTTGCTCGTGCAGTCAGCTTTCGAGGTATTGCACTAGGTACACCGCTAGACTTTGGCAGCCACAGTGAAGGTTTTGAGTTGTTTCGTCGCTGGATTCAAGATCTACTTCAAACCTACAAGCTTAATAAAGTCATTGTGGGCATGGAGCCTACAGGCCACTACTGGCTGAGCTTAGCTCGCTGGCTTTCCTCGCAAGGCATTGAAGCTGTTCTCGTTAATCCGCATCTCGTCAAAAAGAACAAGGAAAACCGAGACAATACCCCATCCAATTCGATCCTGCTTAATCCTCGTATAAAAAGTTGGTTTGGTCCTGATAAAACCAAATGGTTTTAAAGATAAAGCAAGCCTTTTTTTATAAGTTCACTTACTTTTTTCTCTGTTGCTTTATCCACGGATTTATCACTCACCTTAATATCATGTCATTGCTACCAAGTTGTAACTGGTAACCATATTAAGCAGTTATTTCCATACCTAATTATCATTATCCTGCCTGTTAACTTAACTCAGCTGCCAGTCTACAACTTTATTATTTAGTCTAAAACTTTATTATCTCTGGACACTTGAAACATTTTTCATCTGAAAACGTAAAGTCGAATATGCTTCGGATTTTTGCCATGCAAACAAACATACAAACCAGTCAACACGATCATGACGTGTTTGACTGGTTTTCGTGTCTAGACTATATTTTCAACCATCCGATCAATCACTACAATCATTTCAGCAACCGTCGGTACCCTGACCACATTTTCCTCCGCGAACTCTTTAGCCTGCGGATCGGTAGTCCTCAAGATCTCTTCCGCAGCAGCTTCCACATCATACGATGTCCGCCGGAACTCGCACCCGTCCGGACTGAGCAGCAGCCAATATGCCCCCGGCTGGTCGGCATAAGCCATGCCCACACTTCCCGCATTGATGATGCGGATGTTCCCGATCGAACGTTCAAACATGATATGCGTGTGTCCGCAAACGACGATGCTCTGCTGAACTCCCTCGAACAGGGGAAGGAGTTGAGCTGTATCCGTATTCGGTGTAAAGATCGCCTCGTCACTATACGGCGCAGCATGACAGAAGAGCACGTCGCCTAGCCCCTCGATCGATTGCGTAAATTGCAGTGGCAATTGGGACAAAAAATCTCGTTGAGTGCGTGTCAATTGGCTCGCGACCCACTCTGTCCTCTCACGGACCTTGTCTGACATGTCAGGACGAAGCGGAACACCGTCAAAAGCCATGACAACTTCCCGGTCACAGTTGCCGCGGATGAATTGGACCTGCGTGTCTAGCTGGAAGAGTCGTTCGAGCGTCTGCGAGGGCATCGGACCATATATGATATCTCCACCAATGACGATGAGGTCCGGGCGCACGTCTTCGAGTTCATCCAGTAGGGCGTTCAGGGCGGGCAGGTTTCCATGAATATCATAAAGCGCCGCAATTTTCATATTCATCATCTCCTTCAATAGTAGCTCAGGGTCGACCAGTATCAGCTTACCAAAAAATACCTTTTGATTCTGTCGAAATATGCAAACATCAGCTTATTTTGTGTGTTGATTTGGATGATATGTTGTTGTGGGACGAGCGCAGTATGAAGGAAGCGTTTCACGCGACTTGCGTTTAGGCGGCCACGCATTTTGAGATAGAAACGGAGCTTTTGGAAAATGCGGTTCGCAGCGAAGCGCGTGCCTTGTACGAATCTTTCGAGACATTCCCGTTTATAAAGAAGATCGGGATCAATCCGTTCGAGGGCCAATGGGCTCACTTTACGGAAGGCAAGCAAGAGGAGTTCCGCAAGCTCCAATCGCTTGCACAGTTGTATCGGAGGGAACCGTGGACACGCGGTTTGCGGTCCCTAGGTATCGAGAACGAAGAACTAGGCAGCAAGCTTTGGGACATGTTCGCGGCGGAGAGGAGAAACCGCCCGATTGTTTATGAAGAAACATTCGAAGTGCTGGACCAATTGAAGGGGAAATACAAACTTCTACTTCTCACCAACGGATCGCCTGATCTGCAAAAAGAAAAGCTGGCCGGCGTACCGAGCCTCGCTTCTTATTTCGATCATATCGTTATTTCAGGAGATTTCAGTCATGGCAAGCCTTCCGAATCGATTTTCGAACACGCCATGAGCTTGCTGAACTTCACGGCTGAAGAAGGCGTGATGATTGGAGACAAGCTGGCGACGGACATCCTGGGCTCGAATTTGTTCGGCATGCGCAATATGTGGATCAATCGGCACGGAATGACCCATGAGAATGAAATCGTACCTGCCATGCTAATGGCGTTTGTTTTTGTCGGTTTCAGTGGTTGGGTTTCAGTGTTTGGGCTTCTTTGTGTGTTGTTCTTCTGGGTTTTCTTGGTTGAATGTATTGTATCATGTCACATACCCGAGGCGAGTCGCCCAATTTACAGTTCTCATATTTACTTTGTTGGAAGCGTATGGTACTTTATATTTCGACGAATATAGAAACAAGACACTGGCAAAGGTGAGGGTACAGATGGTCGAAGAGAACGCGGATCTACGTGAAGCCGTCAAAGTATACAAAGCACTTGGGGAACCAACGCGGTTAAAAATCGCCCGTTTGCTTACCACGGAGCAGAATTTGTGTTGCTCAGATATCGGGAGCAAGCTGGAATCCGTCGCCGGTTCGACACTGTCTCATCATCTGAAGCAACTGACGGATTGCGGCCTCTTGAATATGCGCAAAGACGGAACGTTCATCTACTACAGCGTGAACCGCGAACTCGCTCAAAAGTATGCTCCCTATTTGCTGGAGTAATTTTTCGGTCTTTATTTCTATGTTTCTAGAAATATAAAATTATCGGAGTGGAGAAAGGAGCATACGAACTTGTCATACGCTTGGAAGATTTACTTGTTGGCTGTCGTCAGTTTCTTGGTCGGGACGTCAGAGTTTATCATTGCAGGCATTTTGGATAAAGTTGCGCATGATATTGGGGTCTCTGTGTCTGCGGCCGGTCAGCTCATTACGGTATTCTCGCTCGCCTACGCTTTCGGAACGCCCTTCCTTATGGCTGTAACAGCCCGCATGGAGAGGAGAAAGTTACTCCTCTACTCTCTCGGCGTTTTTGTGCTCGGCAACGGTATTGCAGTCGCTTTGCCGGGATTTGGCTTCCTCGTCGCATCGCGGATCATCTTGGCGTTAAGCACCGGTGTATTCGTAGTAACAGCACTGACCGTTGCTTCCAAGATGGCTCCCCCGGAAAAACAAGGGAGCGCCATCGCTACGCTGATCATGGGATTCAGTACAGCACTCATCGTCGGAGTTCCGATTGGCAGAATCGTCGCTTCCGCTTACGACTGGCAGATGATCTTCGGGGGAATTGGTGTTTTGGGACTGGTGGCGATGTTCTTGATCTCCTTTGTTATCCCGCAAACTGTCGGTGAAGAACCAGTGCCCCTCCGTCAGCAGTTGGCTTTGCTGAAGCAGCCGAAAATTGCCATCGCTCTGTCGGTGACCTTCTTCTGGATCGGCGGGTATTCCATCGCCTACACCTACATTTCTCCGTTTCTCCTTACCGTTACGCAAATGGGTGAACAGTCAGTGAGCGCAGGGTTGTTCGCATTTGGCATCGCTAGCTTGATCGGCTCGAAGTTCGGGGGCTACAGCACCGACAAATGGGGCTTCCCACGCACGCTCATGGGAGGAATGCTGCTTCACTCTGCTGCTCTTGTTCTTCTGTCACTCTCGGCCCATTCTCCAGCTATTGTGTTTGTCTTGCTCATGCTGTGGTCGTTTGCGGCTTGGTCGTCTGGACCTACTCAGCAGTATCATTTGATCACGCTGGCTCCTGAGGCTTCCGGCATTATGCTTAGCCTGAACACCTCAGTAGTGCAGCTAGCGATGGCAGCTGGGGCGGGAATTGGGGGTGTCGTCGTGGAGCATGTGTCGCTTGCAGCTATTAGTTGGATTGGGGCAGCAGCGGTGGCTGTTGCTGTGGGAGCTGTTGCTGCTTCTCTCGGGGTATCTCGTTCGCGGATCGTCAGGAAAGTCGATGAGCGCCAAATGCAGAAGGCGGAAGTGTGAATTCCGGAGACTCACTTACTTTAATTACTTTATTTATCTCTGGACACATAAGTAAAGTTCTTACTGTTCAGAGAAGATAAAGTATTAGACTGATGTTGATGATTTGGCGCTATTTCTGTCTAAGAAAAGCTCTTTACCTTAGAAAAATAGGTATTAGACTATTCAATCCTTCCATACAAAAAGGCCAGTCAAAACACGAAAATAAAGTGTTAGACTGGCCTAGTTTATGAGCTATCGTATACGATAGCTCAATAAATTAACGTAGCACCTTTTATTATAGCGTTCCTGATTTAACAAAACGTGTGTTTTGTAAAGCTATCTATTCCCTCTTTAGTCTCGTCGTCAATACATTGATATTGATATAATTACAGCGAGGTGATCAGATGACGTTGAGCAAAAAAGGTACCAGAAAAATCGTCTTGGGACAGGAAAGTTATAGATGGACAATCTTCCTCGCTACTAAAGGTCATCTAGTGTTTACTTCCGAACATACGAACTACAAAGGACAAATTATCAGGGTCTTTATCGAATCAGATGTAAATGAGTATTGGGTCGATTTTCCTCATGTTGAAAAACTAAATGTAAGGATCATTAAACCTGCTGACGTTTCGGAAATTATTTCTCAAGCGATTTCTTTAGGTTGGGATCCAAAAAGAAAAGGTCAGCCATTAACTTTTAACCTGATTGGAACTCATTTAAAATTAAGAAGTACTTAATTCGATTACCAATTTGTTAATTTAACCCATATTTCACTTCTGTGATACAATTTTTAAAAACTGAAATAGCGGGTGATTTTTTGATTACTTTACTTAAAGCCTTTGTTTTTTCATTTGTCATACACTTTCTTTTCTTATGGGCTTACTATACATGGGACTTGTATGAACAGAATCAACAGTATCAAGAACTTTTTCAAATTATGCAAAAGGAATTGACTGAAAATCCAGGTTCAGGATTTTCAGTAGCCTATTGGTCTACTAACTCGTATGAAACCTTATTCTGGTACGGATGTGTAACATTCCCTCTTTTAATGGCTGCCTATGTTTTTTATAAGAATAGGTTTTCAACAAAATAACTATTTAGTTAAATGTTTTCCAGTCATCAAATTTGTTGAAAGTTTATTGAAACGATCACTTACCTTGTTCGTCTATGCTAGTAAATAATCTTGAATGGAGATGTGAACCAATGCCATATATCAACCTCCAGATAACCAAAGGTGCAACCCGTGATCAGAAAGCTCAGATTGTGAAAGAGTTCACCGAAACACTTGTTAACGTTCTTGGCAAAAAGCCGGAACATACTCACATCGTTATTGAAGAGATTGACGATGAAAACTGGGGGTATGCGGGCATTCTCACTGACGATTTCAGAAAACTTTAAGCGTGTTTCGTAAAAGTTCCAGTTTGATTCTGGGACTTTTTTTATTACACATTTTGTAAAAAAAGGATAGCCATCATCAAAACAGAACTTCTTATCTTAATCAGAAAGGTGGTCTAGCAGTGGAAAAACGGATTTATAAACCATTGGATACTTTAACTGATGAAGAGATTAAGAAGATCCTAGCAAGTGGCAGCTTTGATGAATTAGCCATGCTACCACTTTCTGTTGGAATGCACCATGCAAACTGGAAAATAGCACAAACTCTCTGCGTTAAACTAGCTGGCCACACTGATGAAAGAATTAGAGCAAATGCTATTTTAGGTTTAGCTTATATCGCAATGACTAAAGGGAAATTGGAGAAACATATTGTAAAACCTTTACTATTAAGAGAGTTACGAACTAACGTGGAATACAAATGGTGAATAATCGATTCAATCAACGATATTAACCAATTTTTGAATTGGAAGATTGGCGTCAAACCGCTTCATAATGAACCGTAGATTAGCACTAGAACTAACTTAATGAGCACTAAGTAAATTTCATACACCGACAACTGATATAATTGACTGAAATATCTTGAATGAGGTGTACTCATGATTCATCAACCACCCGATTGGGATAGTAAGTTTGGTTACTCTGAAATATTGAAGGAACAACTTTACATTGGTGGGGAAGACGACATTGATGAACTGCTTTACGGGACCATTGAGTCGCGAAATCTAAATGGTAAAGGATCTTTTTTTGAATCACCGATGCCTCAGATTGATACTTGGATCGATTTACGCGACCACCGTCCAAATAATCGCAAGATATACATACCAACAGAAGTCGAATATTTCTCTTTGCCATTCGCTGACGGCTCTTACATAGAAGCTGAACAAATTCTTCCTAAGGCTAAAGAAGTACTTACGAACAAGCTGAATAATGGAAATCGGGTATTAGTAACTTGTCATCAAGGTAGATCAAGATCAGCTTTGTTGGTACTCTGGTATCTTGCTGAAACCTTAGGAAGCTACAGTGAAGCATTTAAGGTATTAAAGGATAAAAGATATATTATTAAACCGGATAGGAATTTTTCTCCTTTCTTAGAAGAGTGGAAAAGGATTTATTTATAAGCTAACTTGCTAGTAACCACGCTCCATTTAACATAATTGAGATTGTGTTAAATTCGTTCATTTCTTCATCTATCCTCACCGTTACCTAAACTGAAAAAACAGATGCAACAGCATCCGTTTTCTTTCACTATCGAGCCCGTTAGTTCAATAAGTTTTATGAACCACCCACAGCTTAACACATGAAATATTGTGTTAAATGATTCACTTATATATGACATTACATGTGTGATGATCGGGGTAATAATCGTTGTAATCTTCAAAGGTTTTTTCTATAGATTGTGCGACATCAGGTAATAGTTCCTTCAATGTGTTCCACCCCAAAAAAGTAAGATTACTTGGCATTTCAACTAAGCCAGTTATTGCATCCCAAAATGCAGACAGATTCATACCATAAAAATCCGGGAATTTTAAGGAGCTCTTTAACACTAAATGCAGTTCCTCTTTACTTCTTACACCCGAAACATCAATTGTGATGTGAAATACCCTTTCAGAGCTCATTTTTTCCCCTCCAAATAGTTCATACTGACATTGTTATTCAAAGAATAATCACAATTTCTCTTTTGTTAAGCCAGCATCTCCCGCTCCAAATCAGACATGAAACGCTCGACGTCCTCAAAGTTGTTGTTTTCCGCAAATTTCCGCAGCCGGTTCCAGTAGTTAACCCATTTTTCATTCAACGTTTCAGCATGCTCAATACAGTACGGCAAAGCTGTTCGTGATTCAGCGATAAATTCCGCATCGTTTTTATTTGCATGACCAATCCAGCAGTCACCTATTTTCACACTCAAACCTACAACTGTATGTTGGAGTCTCCAATCGCCGGATGTAGCCCGTTGGCACATCTCCAGATCAGCCACTGCATCGCGCTTGTCCAGCTCACGTCCTGCTTGCATCCCGTTCCCTCCATTCCCTCTGTTTCTCATAGCCCTTCAGGCAAGAAACAGATTCGCTCTCTTCCGGATCAACATAATCGATTAAATCGTCGCACCATTGGCAGTACAGCCTTTTCATGCCGTTACCGAATCGGATGAACAATCGGAGCGGTAAGATATTGACTTCCACAACGCCGTAGCCGTATTTCTGCCGACAATCATGAAACTGAATTCCGAGACACCATTTTGATAGATCAAAGCCTGCAGCAAACGGCTTCCAATCTTTCATCCCGATCGCTTACCTTCTCACAAGTAATTGATTTGTTAAATCACCTGTTTTGCTTCCAGCGCTTTCGCTTCATCAAACAGAGGTTGAAGTATCTCTTTCAGCTTCCCGTACTCCTCTCTTGTCAAACGATGCGACTTCAAGTTCATTGCCCAAGTCCAAAGGTTATCTCTGACACGAATGATCAGCTCACGTTGCCGCGTGTTCTCGTCCACTAAATGAAAATACTCCCCGTAAACCTCTACTTGTTTGTAGCAAGGGCCGACTGTAAATGCGCCAACCGGATCGCTTTGTTGCCATGCCTGGCTAATAGCTTGCATCATAAACCCATACCCTAGATGACTGTTGTTTTTCACGAACTCTCTAAATTCACGCTCTCCCGGAAACTCCACGTTCTACCCCTCCATTTATCAAATCGTGTGATGTGTTGCAAATGAAGCCACCTTAAAGCAATCTAGAATTTATCTCATTTTTTTGCTTATTATGGGATTTTCGAAAGATATTGTGCGATAATACCTCTTGGGGAAATAAGTAAATTCCAAAAGAGGAGGAAAGAGATTTTACAATTGATGGAACGCCGTGTGCGATGAAAGTCGCCCGCACGGTGTAGGCTCGTTATAAAACCAACAGATAGAAAAAGGTTAAGACGAGAATAGCAATGTATTAAACGGTACGATCGGATTAGGTGAAAACAAAACAGTTGGAAGCATTACTGTTCCAAATGGAAGTAACCTCTTACGAGTTGAAGCGCTTTTTGGAAGTATAGATAGTGATTATTTTCCTGATTTGTATTTGATATCTCCTTCTAGCCAACAAATTCATCCGATTGATTTCATTGAAAATCCTGAATTCATAGAGGTTAATAATCCAGAAGCTGGTGTTTGGCAAATTGGGATCGTTAATTCATCTGAAATCTCTACCACATACTCTGTAACAGCTAACTTGCCTATTAATTAAAACTGGTAACTTTAACCTCACCATTTTTGGTGGGGTTTTTTCTTTTTCAAGCAGTTTTTCCTGAGGATTTATTCTTTTACCGATTTGTTAAATCAGGCCGAATTCTTTTCGCAGCTCATCTTTCGCCGCATCGACGCACAGATCAACGAACTTCCTTGTCGGTACAGAAGAAAGTGTGTCAGTCAATTGCTCCAAAAGTACGGCCGCTTCCTCACGCTTCGGGCTTCTCCATTCAGCCGCTGCCGATCAAACTCCCGTTTGGCCCACCCCTTCATCGTGGAGAGCGCGCATGTCTTTTCGGCACCTTCTTTGCCTCCTGGCAAGATCGGAGCGTACACAACTTCCTCCCAGCTGCCGTACCGATTCGGCCTCATTTCGATCCCTTTTACTTTCCGGATAAGCCCTTTGCTGTTTTGATAATACTTGCCAGCCTGGATATTCATCTTGTTTCCCTCCCTAACTATTTTGATAAGTTTTTCAATCGAAACAAGATTTAATGTTGAGACGCATTTCAAGTAAAAACAAAAAATGTAAGAGGTGCTTTTTCATGTCGAGCATTGGTATCCCTGGATTAATGCTGTTAGCTACGTTTTTTGTTGTTGTTGTTGTACCAATTATTATTGTGATCAAGTTGTTGAAGCAAAAATAATTGTATTCATGCATCTAAATACACAATTTGATAAATCAGCCCGATTACTTGCCCAACAGCTAAAATGGTTGTCTTCTTAAATCGACAGAGCCTGCTGCCCGACCGGTTGCTCCTTGTATCGCTCGAATGTGGCCACGTTACCGGTGCTAGCGCAATGCTCAGGAAGGTTCGCCCGAACCAGCGCATTCGCAAATGGTGGCGGCACTGAGTTACCGCATCGTGCGACCTGCTCTGACTTGGGATAGGACTTGCCATCAGCGTCTTGTTTGATGATGTAACTGTTCGGGAATCCCTGAGCTGCGAACAACTCGTGCGGCTCCAGCATGCGCATGCCAATGTCAACGATCTGATAGTCTTGTCCGTGGATAGTGACTAGGCCGAACCGGTCCTTTGTCGGAATCGTGTGCAAAGGCTCACTGCACTCCTGACCTATCCCGGCGCCGTAGTATTTCATTAGGAAGGCCCGAACCTCACCAAAGTGATTGCCGCCTGCCGTCACTGTTTGTAAAGGCCCGGTGACCGGCTGACCGATGTTTGTTCCTCGCATTTTAATCAGGTTGGATGTTACCAATGCATACCGGTTGGATGTGTCCAGTGTCAGTATGGGCCTGTCCATCGTCTGCCCTCGTGCCTCGTGGCTGGCTGTTTCGCTGTGATACTGAGCAAGGAAAGCTGCTACGAGCTGACTTTTTCCCATGCCACCTGCAGTTATTGTCCCGAGTGGTTCTTCTGCCGAATGACCTGTCGATTGTCCGAACTGCCGGCCGATAAATGCTGTCACCAAGCCCATCGCGTGAGCTGCCCCTGCGGGCCGTTTGCTTCCAGCCCCCGATGTGATTGTGTGCAAAGGCTCCGTTACTGGATGACCAGTTGCTCCTGTCCGGAATTTCGTGACGAATGAAACGCTTCCGCTAATTGGTGCAAGGAAGGGATCGGGATTGTCGATGATAAATTTCTGAACGCCCCTCGCGATTCGCCTCTGTGTATTTTCAGCCAGAGGTTTTTTCCTCTCGAAAATCGATGGGCAAGGAAGCGACCAATCGATTATTTCGGCTGCTGTCCGCCATGGTTTCAATTTGCCGCTTTTTACTTCCGGGCTGTTCGGGTCTCCATGCGTCGGTTCCGGCCATACGATCGGGCGACCGTCGCGGCGTGCAATCAGAAAGAATCTTTTGCGAATTGTCGGCGCGCCGTAATCGCAAGCCCGCAGCTCTCGCCACTCCACCTGGTATCCCTGCCGCTTGAGCGCATTTACAAAGGCCTGAAAGGTTCGCCCTTTCTTGTCAGGGTCCGGCATCCCGTCCTTTAGCAGCGGCCCCCACGTTTTAAATTCCTCCACGTTCTCCAGCATGATTACCCGCGGCTTTACCGTTGCGGCCTATCGCACAGCTACCCATGCCAGCCCACGAATACTTTTTTCCTTTGGTTTTCCGCCTTTCGCCTTGCTAAAATGCTTGCAGTCTGGACTGAGCCAACATAGAGCGACCGGCCGGCCATGTGTTACCTCGCGCGGATCAACGTCCCACACTGATTCGCAGTAATGCTCCGTGTCCGGGTGATTTGCGCGGTGCATGGCGATCGCTGCCGGATCGTGGTTGATGGCAATATCTACAGAACGACCAGTTGCCAGCTCTATGCCGGTGCTTGCTCCGCCTCCGCCCGCAAAGTTGTCTACGATAATTTCATGTGCATATGGCATGTTTTCACCGCCCGTTTAACTTAATTGAGATTGTGTTAAATTCGTTCATTTCTCATCTATCCTCACCGTTACCTAAACTGAAAAAACGGATGCAACAGCATCCGTTTTCTTTACTATCGAACCCTATAGTTTTCTTGCTTTGACTACAAAAGTTACAGGCAGCATCTTTGCTTTTTTTGCAAAATCGCTGTTATCGTCCCGCGATTGCATAATTTCATCATCAGATTGCTCAATCATTTGCTCAATTACAAATCCCGCTTTTGCCAACGCATTCACATAGGTTGATAGTTTGCGGTCCGATAATGTTAGAGTGCCTTCACCAAGAGATACCGAATACCAAGATTCATCGAAATAACATTTTTTAAAAGCAAGCCTATTATTTTCTGCAACAACGCATTTGTGTATAGGGTGAGACCAACTGAAAATGAATACACCGTCTTTTTTAAGGTAAGATGCGATCCGGCAAAAAGTACCATCAAGGTCGCTGGTCCAGCCTATGGCATAAATCGAATAAACAAAGTCAAAATAATCCACTGGTACGCCACATTCTTCTTCCATGGGAGAACAGATCAATTTTGCTGATAGACCGCATGACTTCAAATGTTGCGCTGCCTTTTCGATTTGTTTTTCTGATATATCCATAGCCCAAAGTTCAGATGCTTTGCGTTCTCCATGATATTGCAAGGATTGACCGTTTCCACAGCCGATCTCCAGCATCTTTTTCCCCGAGACGTCGCCAAAAAGCTGGCATTTTTCTTCTGAGACAAATGCTCCATAAAAAGGAAGCACAATTGCTCCTAAGAAGTCATTTCCTTTTGTATCCCAATAGAAACTGTTTGTTTTATAAACAGAATTCTTATCCATGCCGGCCCTCCCCAAATATTGTTCGATGGCTTGACCACTTATAACCATATTTTAACATAAGTAATTGAAGAAAACTGCCCGTTAGTTGAGAAAAGGCAGCGAATCTCCTGATCGGTTGCCTTTGTTTATTGAACTATTGATCCCGTTAGTTACCCTCCCTTTGGAAGCATAAAAAACCCATCACCTACAAAGAGGCGTTAGGTTCGACCTTCGCAGTACCACTCTTCTTTTAATTAGCATCAAAATTCACGTATTCTTTGGACCTCACAGAGGGTAATCCTATCCTTTTAAAGGATAAAATCATTGAATCATTCAACGGGGTATTGACCGCCACGTTCATATCTGTTGAATATTCGATCATTCTTGAACGGAAGCAACTATTACGAATTTTTAGTATAAAAATAACAAGTACAACCCGAAAACTCGGGGTGATACTCACCTTTATGTAAGTACCTGTACTAAAAGTGCATACTTACATATTTGCAGTGTAATCTTTACACTCAAGAACAGAAATAAATAAAACTTCCGGAGGACAATTCTTTGAAATCTCTAGTTATCGTAACACACCCAAGCACAGAAACATCCATCATTAATAAGCGATGGATAGAAGAACTCAAAAAATATCCGAAAAAGTATACTGTTCACGAATTGTATAAGGTTTATCCTGATGGAAACATAGACGTGGAAAAAGAACAAAAATTGGTTGAATCGCATGGTAATCTTGTTATGCAGTTCCCTATATATTGGTTTAACTGTCCGCCTCTCCTTAAAAAATGGCTTGACGATGTTTTCGCTTATGGTTGGGCTTATGGTTCAAATGGAGGCGATAAATTAAAGAACCGCAAAATTGCTCTAGCTGTATCTGCCGGAATTAATAAAGAAGACTATAGTGAAGAGGGAAGATATCGCTATACACTTGAACATTTATTATCTCCTTTTGAAACTACCTTCCTATACTGCAATGCAGATTACCGTTCGTTCTTTGCGTTTTATGGTACAGAATATAACCCATCTGCAAGCGACTTGGAAAAAAGCGTACAAGATTATTTGAATTTTGTTGACAACCTATAATAGGGACCTTCATTAAAGCAAAAAAAGAAGTATTTCCTTGTTCAGGAGATACTTCTTTATTATTTAAACAAAAAAACTTTGCCTACCGCTCTACAGCCTCCAGAGCTGGCAAACTGTTTTTCTCTCCCCACTCGCACATCATATTTAACACTGGAATGAGAGAAAGACCACGTTCAGATAATGAATATTCAACTTTTGGAGGTATTTGAGGAAATTCCTGGCGTATAATAAGGCCATCTGCCTCCAGCTCTTTTAACATGATGCTCAGCGTTTTAAAAGAAATGGTACCGATACTTCGCTGCAGCGAATTAAACCGCATAACCTTATTTTCAGACAGCCAATACATAATGATCATTTTATATTTACCGCCTATTAAAGACAACGTGTATCCAAAGCCAGTGTCTTTTAGTTTCACTTCATGTGGAACACAGGTTCCGCGCACAAGTTACACTCTCCTTTTGATAAGTATAGGATATAAATATGCTTACTTGACAATAGATCATTTTGCATCTTATTGAAAGGATGTAAACCACTTAATTTGCTCGTACGAACGATGTTTAAGTCGAAGGAGGTTAACGAAATTGTCCGGTCCAGTCTACGCGTCGTATACGCCGATGCCATCAAATCCTGATTGCTCGCGGATATAGGACGGGAACGCTGGCAAACACTCTGCGTCCTAGCTGTGTACGCGAACGTGGAGGGGAGTGTTGACTGAAACAGAAAACGGTTGCCTAAGCGCTTGGCGTAACTCGTGAGGCGGCGAAGGTATATTACGTTAAACTGGCCTTTAGCTTACTCAGCTGCCAGTCACGATGCGGCACCCCGTCATTCAGGCTGTCTTGCAGGTTCCGTTAGCGGATTGCACGTTTGCTCAGCACGAATAAGAAAACCTCTTGCGACTGCGATTCAGATACGATAGCAAAAGGGAGCGATTACTGCTCGCTTCCTCCCTCTTTCACGCACACTGCGATTCCGATGAAATACCGGACGCCATCTCGCGGCTTTTCAAAAGTGACGCCTCTCTGATAATAAATCTCTGTCTCGGCAAAATCGACGAACAGCTCCTCGAATTCCTCTGGCGTCAGCTGGTGCACATGGAACGGCTCGCTGGTCGGCATCCCCCGCCCGCGTCCAAAGGGGCTGGATAAGACGAGAATGCCGCCCGGCCTCAGCATCCGGTAAAGATTTTCCATTACGGCGCGGTCATCTTCCACGTGCTCTATCGTTTCAAAGCAGAGAATCGTATCGAACTCCCCCAACCGATCAGGCAGCGTGCGGTCCGTCACATCCCCTTGCACATACTCGATTTTTTGATGGTTGTATTCCACATTGGCATAATCCAAGGTTTCCTGATCCAAGTCTACGGCCACGATCTGCGTCACTTCCCGCTTCCGCTCCTTCGCCGTCATATGGCTACCGTAACCGGTGCCGCAGGCAATATCGAGCACTCTCCCCTTTACGTAGGGTGTCGCGAAATAATAGCGGGCGAGATGCTCAAGCAGCATTCCGTTTGTGGCTTTCAACTGCTTTGGTATGATTCGCTCACCCGTCCATTCAAGCATTCTGTTCACTCTTTCCTGTCATGACTTCACTTGCAAGCTTAGTGTTCAGTGATAGTAAAGTTTTAGAGCTGGACCCCTTAATTTGAACGATTTCTTTATCGTAATAATGATGGGTACCACTAGTTAGATAATCATCTATAACGCGATGATTAGGACGATATCCAGAAAACACTGGTCTCGTTCTGGCGCTCGTTCATATACTCCTCACCCTTTACGCAGATGAAATTTTACAAACATATTTTAACATAACACATTAAAGTGTACTGCCCGTTAGATAAGCAAGGGCTGCCGGTAGTTTTTAGTTTGAGCTATGAAGCACTAAGAAAACTAATTTTCAAATACCTGGTCTAAAACTTTATTATCACTGAACAATAATCTCCAAATTTCAACACCAGCAATTATTATTTCAAAAATAACAGGCAATGGTGATCGAGAAGAATCGAAGGAAAACGTGGGGTTATCCAATTCTTAGAACAAGAAATTGAAACGTGAAATTTACACTGGTTCAAGGATGACATTGCTGGATGGTTGGAGCTAGCTTCTGAGGTAGAATACCTTTTTGGACCAATGATAAATGACCCAAAGTTTATCCTGGGACTGGAGAAAAAAATACTTGAACACTGTGCGTTCTGTGTTCGTGAAAATGATGGGCTACCTGGATCGCGTTTACTCGGTGGTGTATGGTTTTCATAATCAGATGCCTCTTACTACAAGATTGGGTGGCTATCCGTTTCGTCCCAAGTGAGAAACAGAGGATCGCGACAGCGCTGCTTCGGCATATTTTGAAGAGAGTTGCTTCTCCTGCAGAGGTTTCTGTCAACGCCAAAAATTTAAGCCAATGATTCCGTAGAAGAATTAATATCTTAATAGTTAAATAGTGGCGCTTGTTTTTTGCAAATAAATCCCCGTGAGTTAAACTAAGGCTGCCTTAAAAGATTTACGGAAATCTTTATGCTAGCGGGCAAGGGGGAATTCACCTAGTGAGTAAAATCTCGGAAATCTCTCAAAGCGAGGAAATGCTATGACGTCATTTGGATTCAGACCATATGTAAGTCTAATAGGATTTTGTTTATTTATTTTCACCATGTTGGTTAATATCGCTTTTAGGTCAACATCAGACCCAGGTTCAAAAATGCTTTTATCAACGATTGGTGCAATCTTTTTAGTGTTTACCTTAATGTGGGGGCTGGTCGGTGTTATCGAGTTTATTACATTAGTTAGAAAAACAAACAAGATGAAAACAGATTTAAAAAATGTGCTAATTGATAGAGAAGAATATCGTAAAAAATCAAAAAGTCTTAAAAGATGTTACCTGGTAAATGTAAGCTATCTTGTCATTGTTTCGATTCAACTTTGGTATGTAATCAGTAATTGGAACGCTTTAAATTTATAAACCTCACAATATACATGCAACGAACGGATACGTTAAAGCAAAAACAAAAACCCGGCCCTCCCCTACCGCTTCAGGAGATAACCAGGTTTTTCATCCTTCCTACTGTCAAACATAGCAAGCCGTGCCCGCCATTCGTCAATACTGCGGGGAATATCACGATTCGTCATCTGCTCTTTCCATCTAACCGGCAATGCCTGCCATAATGCCACCATCTGCGGCAGTCCGAGCTGCAGCGCCTCCAGCTCCTCCGCTGAGACCAATACTTCATGCGGCTCTCCTTGCATGACCAGCCGCCCGTTTTCCATCACGAATACCCAGTCCGCCCAGCTCCAAGCCAACTCGAGGTCGTGAGTCGCCATCAAGATAGCGGTGCCTGCCTGATGGATTTGTTCGAGCTCTTCGATCAAGCGCCGCGTCTGTGACGGATCGAGGTAGGCGGTCGGCTCGTCGAGCAGCAGCAGCTGCGGGGAGAGCACCATTACGCCGGCTAATGAGACGCGTTTTTTTTGCCCAAGGCTTAGCTGATGCAGCGGTCGGTCCGCAAGCTCGGTCAGCTGAAACCGTTCAAGTGCTGCCTGCACCTTTTCCTTCACTTCCCGATCCGGCAGCCCTTGGTTGCACAGGCCGTACGATATGTCCTCGGCAACAGTCCCGGCGACCAGCTGCTGCTCCGGATCTTGCAGCACCAGCCCTACGTCCCGGCGCAATGCCAGAAGCGAACGTCTGTCATAGGTTACGGGCTTGCCTTGCCAAAAAACAGTTCCCTCGTCAGGACGGCATAAGCCGTTCGCCGTAAGGAACAGTGTCGACTTGCCGCAGCCGTTGCGTCCGAGCAGTACGCTTTTTTTGCCTGCCGGGACCGAGAGTGTTAAATCGCGGATCGCCGGCTCTTTTGCCCCTGGATACGTATAATGCAGGCCTGTTGCTTGCAGCAACGTTGTCGTTGTCATAAATAGCCCCCCATCCATAGTTCCATCCCTGCCAGCAATACGATTCCCAGTACGGCCTCCGCTTCATGGCGGGCCGACCGTTTGTAGTGCGTCAATGACAGGACGCGTAAATCTCCCTGAAACCCGCGCGCCGCAAGCCCGATGGACAGCTGCCGGTAACGCTGCATTGTACGGACGAACAGCATTCGCACGAGCATGCCAGCATCTTTCAGTCCGGCACGGATGCCGTTGTAGCCGCCCCGCGCCTGTTGCCCGACATAGAGCTGCGCCGCTGCTTCCCAAATCACGAAAACAAACCGGTACATGACCATCAGCAGCTCGCAGATTAGCGTCGGGACGCGCAATCGTTTGAGGACTTGCATCATTTCCGCAAACGGGACCGTCAACAAGATGAACGACAGGCAGGCAAACGAAGCGATCGAGCGCGAAAAGAGAATGACTGCTTTTTCCAGCCCGGCCTTGCTCAGATAGACGGCCCATGCCGAAACATGGATCGCATAAAGCGAATTCGCTGGAAGATGGCTCGCAGCTGTTATTTCGATCAGGAGGGCTGGCAAGCTGGCAAAGAGAAATAAGGATGCGACCGCTACCATCTTCGCATAAAACGAAAACGGGATGTTGGCATAAGCCACGATCCACAAGCTAATCCAAGCCGTAATCGACCATTGAACAAGCGGTTGTCCTGCCAGCACAAGCACAAGCAGCACACAGGCGAACAGCACTTTTTGTCCAGGTGGCAGGTGTCTCAGCCGATTGCCATACGCCAGAGTGTCAATCTGCATGCTCACATGCTTTTCTCCTCAACGGCAGCCTGCTTGCGCGAACGCCCCCGGTACAACCCGACCGCATAGCCGACGATTCCTGCACCGATCGCGGCTTGCACAGCAAACAGCAAGCTTTCTGTTTCCCCGCCCGGCGGTTCAATGAGCGGCTGGAACCATGGCTCATAGTTCGGATTGATTTCCTGGATGGCCTCTTCCGCCTTGCCGTCAGCCCCGCCAAATTCGGAGTTTTTGACAAAAAGCAAAGGAAGCACAACCAATGCGACCACAATGAGGAATAAAAGGAGATTCATTTTTGCCATTTTCATCGATTATCCCTCCTGTTTGACCAGTTTCAACTGTTTTAACTCATGCGCATTGTACGCTTTCAGGAAGTTCCACACGATGACAGTCAGAAGCCCTTCGCTGATTGCAAGCGGCACCTGTGTGATCGCAAAAATCCCGGCGAATTTCAAAAAGGATGCCATGACACCGCCCGTCTCAGCAGGGAACGCCAATGCCAGTTGGATCGAGGTCACGATATAGGTGGCCAGGTCGGCTAGCGCTGCAGCCAAAAAGATACCCAAGCGCTCACCGCCGCCCATGCGCGTGTTCAAGCGGAAAATACCATACGCCACAAAAGGTCCGACGATGGCCATGGAAACCGCGTTCGCTCCAAGCGTCGTCAGGCCGCCATGTGCCAAGAGCAGCGCCTGAAATAACAGGACAAAGCTGCCTAAAACGGTCATGGCTGTCGGGCCGAACAGCACCGCTCCAAGTCCCGTTCCGGTCGGATGGGAGCTGCTTCCTGTCACCGACGGCATCTTTAATGCAGAAAGGACAAACGTGAACGCGCCGGACAAACCGAGCAACAGCTTGAGCTCCGGATTTTCCTTGACGATCTTGCTGATCGACCGCAATCCATATAGGAAGAACGGCAAAAAGACAACCCACCAAAAAATCGCCCAGCCCGCTGGCAAAAATCCTTCCATGATGTGCATGGCGTAGCTCGTTTCCGGTACGTTCAGCGTGAAATAAAGCGTAAATGCGGCAACAAGCAGCCCTGTTGCGATCAGCCGATTTTTGTTCATACTCTCACTCCCCCATTTTCTTTGACATTGAGCAACTGGTACACCTTCTCCATGTCCATATGCTCCACTACATGTCGGGCAAGCCCCTCGTACGCTTCCTCCCGCCGATCTGCTTCCGTCAACACGTTGCGGTCCAGCGGGTCAAGCCCTTTTTTCACACGCAACCGATTGCAAAGCTCCCGTGTAAACGAACGGTTGTGGAACAACCCGTGCAAGTACGTGCCGAAGACTTGCCCATCCACCGACACCGCGCCATCCAAACGGCCATCCGCCAATTGCAGGAACGGTTGTGCAGAGCCTGTCATGGTGGAGATGCCGAGATGAATTTCGTAGCCTTCCAGCTCGAGTGCATCTTCCCATGCAGCTATCAGTCTGCCAGTCATCTGCACTGTTTTCTTTTCCGCCTGAAACACGGTATCGATCGGCAAAAAGCCCAAGCCTGCCGCCTCCGATTGGCCATTTTCCACGCCATCCGGATCAAACAGCCGCTCACCCAGCATCTGATAACCGCCACATATCCCGATGATTTGCGTCCCTTTTGCACGCAGCGAACGAATCGGTTGTTCAAAACCCGCCCCACGTAGCCAATTGAGGTCATCGAGCGTGTTTTTGGTGCCCGGGATGATCAGAAGGTCTGGCGTCCCCAGCTCGCCTACGTGCCGCACATAGCGGACACCAGCCTCCGGCTCATCGAACAGCGGGTCAAAGTCGGTAAAGTTGGATATGCGTGGCAAACGCAAAATTGCGATGTCGATGGAAAACTCGTCAGATCGTGGCCTCTTGAAGCGAAGCGAGGCGAGCGCGAGGGAATCCTCCGCATCGATCCCGACATCGAAATAAGGAAGGACTGCCAGCACCGGTATGCCGGTCTCACGCTCCAGCCACTCGACGCCATCGTCTAAAAGCTCGCGGCGCCCGCGGAATTTGTTGATCACAAAGCCTTTGATCCGCTTGCGCTCGCTTTCCGTCAAAAGCGCCAGCGTGCCGATGATGCTCGCAAATACGCCGCCGCGTTCAATGTCAGCTACCAAAATGACCGCCGCGTCCGCCAGCTCGGCGATCCGCATGTTGGCGATATCCCGGTCGCGCAGGTTGATTTCGGCTGGGCTGCCCGCTCCCTCGATGACCAGCACATCGTACTCGGCTGCCAGTCTGTCGTACGATTCGCTGACGAATGGCATCGCCTGCCGCACGTAGCTTGCTCGATAATCACTGGCATCAAGATCGGCAAAACGCTTGCCGTGCACGATCATCTCCGCCACCATATCCTGTTTCGGCTTGAGCAAAATCGGGTTCATATCGGTCGTCGGCTCAATCCGCGCCGCTTCCGCCTGCACGCCCTGCGCCCGGCCGATCTCTCCGCCTGATTTCGTGACATAAGAATTGAGCGCCATGTTTTGCGACTTGAATGGCGCCACCTTAAAGCCTTGATTGGCAAAAATGCGGCATAACGCAGTAGCGAGCATGCTTTTTCCTGCGTCGGATGACGTTCCTTGCACCATGATGGCGCGAGCTTTCATAGTCGTATCCTCCTTTCCGCTAGAATTCCAGCCCTTTGACCGCTCCAATGCCTTCCTCGTAATAATGCTTGGTCGGCTCGATCGTCGAGATCAAATCGGACAGTGCCAACAGCTCTTCGTTTGCGCTACGCCCTGTCACCACCAGATGCATGTGTGCCGGACGATTGCGGATCGCCTCGACCACTTCGGCGAGCGGCAGGACATCATCGATAGGAAATTTGGAGATGGCGAGCGCATTGTTCAGCTCATCGAGCACCAAGAGGTCGAGTGCCGGATCAGCAAGCGCCTCCTTGGCAATTTGCCAGGCGCGCTCCAATGCCGCGCGATGCTCCTCTGGCGTTTTCGTCCAGGTGAAGCCGATGCCCAATTGCTCCATCTCCACGCCCAAACGTTTCAGCGCCAACGCCTCCCCGTAGGTGCGCTCCGGCGATTTGATGAACTGCAAAATCCGCACGTTCATCCCCCGTCCGATCGCCCGTAGGGTTACCCCGAGCGAAGCGGTCGTTTTCCCTTTGCCGTCTCCGGTGTATACCAAAAACAATCCTCTTCTGCCTGCTTTCCCTTCGCTTGCGCTCATCAAGTCACACTCTCCTCTCGCGTCCGTTTCCATTCGCGACAATGGCTGAGCCAGCGCTGGACCATTCCAGGATTGGAGGCAAAATGCAAATGCGTATAGCCTGCCAGCACGTTGCCTTGTGCAAAGCCTTCTTTTTTGCGTCCCCGCAGACCACTCACCTCATAGGCATGATCGTGTTCCAGCTCATGAACCAACGACGAGTAATGGAACTCATGACCGCGTGCCGTCTCTCCAGCCGCAAGCAAGATGCTGTCAGCCAGAGCAACTGCCTCGCGATAGCCGAGTGCCGCCAGCTTCGTTTGCATTTTGACCTCGTTATTGACGATGCCGAGCATTTCGTACCGATTGCCCGCGCGGTCGTGGATCGCCTCGCATAAAAACATGTAGCCGCCGCATTCCGCGAACGTTGGCAAACCGCCTTCGATCATCGATTTCAGCACGTGCCGGACGTTTACTTGCTCCTCTAGCCGTGCGGCAAACTCCTCGGGAAACCCGCCGCCGATGTACAAGCCGTCGGCATCAGCCGGAGGCAATTCGCCTGCGAGCGGGCTGAAAAAATGCAGCTTTGCGCCATACGCTTCCAACAGTTCAAAATTTTCCTGGTAGTAAAAATGAAAGGCCGAGTCGCGCGCAACCGCAATTGTCACCGGCTCTAAGCCCTCATTATCGCGTTTCGTAAACAAGATCGGTTCCGGTTTGTCAAAGGAAGCATGCTGCTCGGTTATGGTCAGCAGCTGGTCCAGATCGACCGTCGCCGCGACTTTTTCCGCCAGCAAGTCAAGCCACGGCTGCAATTCGCCCCGCTCAACCGCAGGGACCAGGCCCAGATGCCGTTCCGGTGCCGTTATCGCCGGATCATGCGGCAAATAGCCGATGACCGGCACGCCGCACTCTTGCTCGATCGCGGTTTTCACCAGTTGAAAATGGTTGGCGCTCCCCGCGCGGTTGGCGATTACTCCGGCGATGTTGACGGCCGGCTCGAGCAGCTGGAAGCCTTTGACGATCGCAGCCGCACTGCGCGCCATCGCCTTGATGTCGACGATCAAAATGACCGGCGCATCCAGCAGCATCCCGATCTCTGCTGTGCTGCCGCGGTTGCTTTTTGGGTCTTTGCCGTCGTAGAAGCCCATCACGCCCTCGATCAGGCTGATGTCCGCTCCCTCGCTTGCCCGCCAAAAAATCTCCTTCATCGACGATGGTTCCATCATCCACGTATCGAGATTACGCGAAATGCGTCCCGTCGCGGCTGTGTGAAACGTCGGATCGATGTAATCTGGACCAACCTTGAAGCCCTGCACCGACATGCCGCGTTTGGCCAGCGCCGCCATCAGTCCGACGGTGAGCGTCGTTTTTCCCGCACCGCTGCTGGTGCCGCCCAGCACGAGGCGGGGACGTGTCGTAGCCATACTCATCGTGTCCCCTCCCCTTGCCAGATCGCGAGCGAGATCGTTACATTGCCCGATTTTTTCTTGGTCAAAAGCGGCTTGTCGGCTTGTGCCGCACGTAATGCAGCAGGCTCACTTACCCCATAAGCGCCGGTGAAGCGGAACACCGTATCCGATTTTTCGCTCATCGGCATTTCATTCAGCTCGTCAGGCGTATAGGTTTCAAGCGGCCAGCCGTATTTTTCACACACGGCCAAAAGGCCTTCCTCATCCGCTTTGATGTTGATCGTCGCCAGCGTGCGGACGCTTTTGATAGAGAGTTTTTGCTCCAGTAAGGTTTCCGTAATGACCGATTCGATCTCGGCTGCAGACGTGCCTCGGTTGCAGCCGATGCCGATGACGATCGTTTTCGGGCGGTACACGACGCCGTTTCCAAGGAAACGCACCGTTTCCTCCGGTGTGAGCAAGCGGTGCGTCACAACCAGCGCCGCCTGGAACGTCGCATCCCACGCTGCCGCAAACGAATCGTAGCTTTTGATTTGCGGCGGGATCGGTTTGTCGGGATACTGCCACCAGTTGCGCTCCCCGACCTCCTGGATCACGGCGATTTCTTCCTCATTGACCACGCTGGCGCTGACCGGCGTCGCTTTTTCAAACGAATCCAGCTCCCAGCCAAAGGAACGGCCAAACAGATCGACGGGAATTGTTTGCTGTACATCCGAAGCTGTGGTGATCACTGGATTGGCGCCGATCAGGCGGGCAACCTCGCGGGTCAGCTCATTCGCCCCGCCGAGATGGCCGGAAAGCACGCTGATCGCATGGTCCCCCCGGTCATCGATAACGACAACGGCCGGATCGACCTTTTTGTCTTTCAAAACCGGGGCGATCATCCGCACGACGGCACCGAGCGAGATGAAGACGATCAACCCTGTATATTCGCGGAAAAAGTCAGGAAACAAAAGGCGCACCGAGCCTTCAAAAGTGCGGATTCCCTTTTCTTCCTCATCTCCCTGCGTAAATTTGCTCATGTAGTACAAGTCGCTGCCAGGCAGATCGCGCAGCAGCTTACGCGCCATCTCGACGCCATGCTTGGTGATGGCAATGATCGCGTATGGCTTCTTTTTCGGATTGGCGACGACGCTCACGACTGTTTCACTCCCTTGCGGAAACGATGGGTGAACTCCTTATCGTAGAGCTTGGAGCGGTGCTCCGAGGTGTCATGCAGTGTCGGATCAAGTGCCCAGCCCGCCAAAATCATCGCGTGGTTGCGGATGCCGTTGGCTGCCATATCGGCGTCGAGAGACTTCAAGGTCGTGCGCACGATTTTTTCATCTGGCCAGGACGCACGCTGTACCACCGCAACAGGCGTGTCCTCACTCCATCCTGCGGACAAGAGCTCGTTTACCACCTTTTTGGTCAAGGTCGCGCTCAAATACAGCGCAATGGTCGCGTGATGGCTCGCCAGATCAGCCAGCTTTTCCCGATCCGGCACCGGTGTTCTGCCTTCCGCACGAGTCAAAATCAGCGTCTGGGTCAATTCGGGCACGGTCAGCTCGGCCTGCAAGGCTGCTGCTGCCGCAAAGACCGAGCTAACGCCCGGAATGATCGTGAACGCGACTTTTGCCTGCTTCAGCAGCACCATTTGCTCCAAAATCGCTCCATACACCGATGGATCACCTGTATGAACGCGTGCGACGCTTTTGCCAGCCTGCACGCGGTCGACCATTGTCTCCACCATTTCGTCGAGCGCCATGCCAGCGCTTTTCAGCACCTCGGCATCCGGGCGTGCCCTCGCGATCAGCTCGTCATTGACCAGTGAGTCGGTATAGATGACGACATCGGCCGTTTGCAAAATGCGCAAGCCTTTGACAGTGATCAAATCCGGGTCGCCCGGTCCAGCCCCGACGATATAGACTTGCGGCAGCAGTTTTTCCATTAAGCTACGCCCCCTTTGCGCACGACCATCAAGGTCAAGTATTCCAGCTCCTGGCCTTTCAAACGTCGCACATCGCGCCAAATCGACTCTTCGCCTGACGTGACCTTGGTGACAACGGACGCCGCATCGACGAGCTCTAGCTCATGAAGCAGCTCGAGCACCATATCGAGCACCTTCGCCACTTTGAGGAAAATCACCGTGTCATTAGCTTCCAGCACTTGACGCATCGCATCCCGGTCATCGGTGGCAGGCACAATCGCCACCTGCTCGTCACCGTCTGCCAGTGGCACGCCCAATTGCGCCGCAGCGCCGAGCACCGAAGAGATGCCTGGCACAGTCACGATCTGTACCTCGGGATGAAGCGCGTTCATCTGGCGTGCCATATGGATAAACGTGCTGTACAGATTCGGGTCGCCCTCAGTGACGAACACGACGTTTTTGCCAGCTGCCAGCTTGGCGTACACCTGCTCGACCGTTTTCGTCCATTGCTTGTTCAAGACGGACGCGTCTCTTGTCATCGGGAAAATCAAACCGAGCATCTCTTTGCCAAGACCGTTCGTGTACTGCTCGACGATGGACAGCGCGTAGCTTTTCGCTCCGGACCGCTTGCTCGGATACGCGATCACATCCGCCTCTTTCATCAGGCGGAACGCTTTCACCGTAATTAGCTCGGGATCTCCAGGCCCAATTCCTACTCCGTATAACGTACCTGTTGCACTCATGCTTGGTCGCCCTCTCTTTCCGCCTCCACCGGAATTTTTCCGGTTATCACATAAACAGGGTTAAGCCCCTCTAGTCTCGTCAAATGCAAAATCGGCTTGCTGCGCGAAACTTGCAGCATCGTCACCGAAGTCTCGAAGCCTGCCTCCTTCAATGCCTGCATCGCCTCATACAAATTCTCGATCGTGACCGCATTCAGCACGAATCGGCCGTTCGGACGCAACCGCTCGCGACACAGCTGGATCAACTCAACCAGCTCGCCGCCGCTTCCACCGACAAACACTGCGTCCGGGTCCGGAAATTGCTCCAAACCTTGCGGCGCTTTCGCGTGTACGAGCGTGATGTCCGTACGGAATTTTTTTGCATTGGCAATCGCATTTTCCAGATCTGGCTCGTTTTTTTCCACGGCAAACACTTGGCCATTGCGTGCAATTCGCGCCGCCTCAATCGCCACAGATCCTGTCGCCGTGCCGATATCCCAGACGATGCTGTCTGACTTCAGATTCATTTCCGCCAGACTGACCACGCGCACTTCTTTTTTCGTGATCAGGCCTTTGTCCGGCTTACGCTGCTGGAACTGATCGTCCTCGATGCCAAGCCCCCAATGCGGCGGATTGGCCCCTGCACGCTGACGCAAAATCAGCACGTTAAGCGGGTCGCACTCGGTCTCGGCCAAATCCGCGAGCGAAAACCAACGGCAGCGCTCATCCGGATTGCCCAGCCTCTCGGCAACAAATGCTTCATACTCATCCATGCCGTAATCGAGCAAGTATTGCGCCACGCGTGCCGGCGTATTCTCCTTGTCGGTCAAAAGCGCAACCTTTGCCTTGCCATCCAACCGTTGGGCAAGCCCTGTGATCGGTCTGCCATGAACGCTATCGATATGCGCATCCTGGCTGCTTTCCTTCATGCGTGAAAACGCAAGCTGCACGCTGCTAAAATGCGGGATGATCCGCACTGCGTCCGCTCCCAGCTTTTTCGCCAGGAGACCGCCGATTCCGTAGAACAGCGGGTCGCCGGATGCCAGCACGACGACGCGCAGCCCGGCCTCCTGCTGCTTGCGAATCTCTTCAATCGCCCACAGCACGCCTGTTTTGAGCGGCATTTTTTCGGCACGAGACTCAGGGAAAAACGAAAGATGTCGCTCCCCGCCTACCAAAAGATCCGCCGCGGAAATGCTCTCCACCGCCTGCGGAAACAGCCCTGCCGCTCCGTCATCCCCGATCCCGATCACTGTCACCGGAGTCATTTCCATCGTACATAGCCCTCCCCAAAATCGCGCCCTGCATGGTTGTCAGGATCGTCTCAATCTCGATTTCTCCACCTACATGGCGGTGTACCTCACGACTGCAGCATGCTGCGAGCAAGTCAAAAAACTGCGGCAATCCCGCTGCCGTCATCAGCTCGCCAGCATGTGTCGCGGTATTGGCGGTGCGAACCTGCTCTTGCAGCGCTTCATCCGCACCTGCATCTGCCGCGACCGCCGCGAGGAAGTTAAAGTCTACCGGGGCGCTTTTGGAATGAACCATCATCACGCCCTGCGCGACTTTTGACAGCTTCCCCATCATGCCGACCACCGACAGACGACGAAAGCCTTGCTTTTTCCCATGAAGCGCGCTGAACCCGACGAAATCGCCCATCTGGATGAACGCCTCCTCGGGCCACTCCGGGTACAGCTCTATCGCTGTCTTTTCCGACCGTCCGCCCGTTGTTAGGGCGAGTGCCTGGCATCCCGACGCTTTCGCCACCTTGATCGCCTGCACGACGGACGCTTTATACGCTGCCGTGGAGAAAGGCACCACGATGCCTCGCGTACCCAGGATAGAAATGCCGCCTAAGATGCCTAGTCGCTCGTTCAGCGTCTTTTTGGCGATTTCCTCACCCTGTGGCACGGAGATCGTCACTTTCACGCCACGGTCCATCAGTTCATACTGGTTCAACACTTCCTGCACGGTTGTGCGCAGCATTTTGCGCGGGACGGGATTGATGGCAGGCTCACCGACCGGAACGGCCAAGCCAGGCTTCGTCACCCGTCCAACGCCAACCCCACCGTCGAGAACGATACCCGGTTCCTCCTGCCATTCCACCCGCGCTAAAATCAGCGCTCCATGCGTGGCATCCGGATCGTCACCGCCATCCTTGATCACGCCGGATTCGACCCAATTGTCACCGGTTTCTTGACTGACAATCGTAAACGTGACCCGCTCCCCAATCGGCAGCAAAATCTCCGATAAGGTGACCGGCTCCCCGGTGATCAGTCGTACGAGAGATGCCTTTGCGGCCGCCGTCGCGTTCGAGCCGGTGGTGTAGCCGTGCCGGAGCGGTTTGTCGCTCTCCGCTTCCGTCGACGTTTTCGCCATGCTTACTCGCCTCGCTCCGTCGCCAGCAGCGACAAGGCATTAATCATCGATACCGCTACAGGGCTGCCGCCTTTGCGGCCGATGTTAGTGATGAACGGTACATCCAGCTTGAGCAGCTCTTCTTTGGACTCAGCCGCCGAAACGAAGCCGACTGGCACGCCTACGATCAGAGACGGCTTCGCAATGCCTTCCTTCACCAAGCGAATCAGCTCCAAGAGTGCGGTCGGGGCGTTCCCGATCGCATAAATGCCGCCCTCTACTTCGCGCACCGCTTTGCGGATCGAAATGATCGCACGCGTGGTATTCTCTTTTTTCGCTTCCGCCATGACGTCCTTGTCGGAAATGTAGACGCGGACATCGCCGCCGAACGCTTCCAGACGCGGCTTGCTAATGCCGACCTGCACCATCTGCACATCCGCCAAAATTGGTTCTCCGGCACGAATCGCCGCGATACCCGATTCGATCGCACGCGGATGGAATTGCACGCTTCTGCCCAGTTCGAAGTCAGCTGTCGCGTGGATCACGCGCTGCACGATACGGAATTGCTCAGGCGAATAATCGTGCGGCCCCAGTTCCTCCGTGATGATTTCAAAGCTTTTTTCTTCGATTTCTTGCGGTTGCACGGTCAAAGGCTGGAATTCGGTATGGAAGGATGAAGACATTTGGAATTACCCCCTCGATGGAATTGGATATTTATCGATCAGATGGACGAGCACGTCGTCAAAGCTGCTGTAAGAAGCACCGTAGGCCAATTTCGGCCGATCGATCATGATCGTGAAAATGTTCATTTCAAGCGCAGCCTCCAGCTTTTCGTCCACCGCGCCGACCTGTCCGCTCTCTTTGGTGATCATGACATCGACGCCGTAATGCTGATACAGCGCTGCATTCAATTCTTTGGAAAACGGGCCTTGCATCGCCACTATGTTTTTTTGCGGTACGCCCAATGCCTCGCATTTTTCCATATTGTCCAGCCGGGGCAGCATGCGTGCCACCAGGCGAATGTCGGGATCGCCCAGCAAATGCTTTGTGAAGACGCCCAACGTTTTGCTGCCGGTAGTCAGCATGATGACACCTTTGCGCTCTTTAGCAGCAAGTGCAGCTGCCTCGTAGTCCGGCACAATTTGCACCAGCGGATGATTGATGTAATCCCGCGTTTCCCGTTCATAGCGCAAGTACGGGACGCCAAGCTGCTCGGCTGCGGCCATCGCATTTTTGGACGCTTCCTCGGCAAACGGGTGCGTAGCATCGACGATTACCGCGACGCCAAGCTCCTGGGAGTAGCTGACCATCTCATCAAGCGGCAGCCGCCCGACCCGTGTCTCGATCTCTTGTTCGCGCAGACTTGTGGCAGCTGAATCGGTCACGACCGTGGCGACGAGCGGATAGCCTTTTTCTTTCAGCAGCACCGCCAGCTCGCGTGCGTCGCTCGTCCCTGCCAGAAACAAAATCATGACGACGCCCCCTCTTTTTTGCCGGAAGGATTGTGGTGGTCATGATCATGGTGATAATCGTGATCATGGTGATGATCATGGTCGTGGTGGTGATCGTGATCGTGATCATGATCATGGTCGTGATGATGGTGATGGTCGAATACGACCATTTTGCGGAACGCGCACATGTCGCAGTTTGCGACCGCTTTTCCTTCCAGCGCCTCGATCGCCCGCTCTGCCACCAGGTCGGTCAAATGATCATGGAAGCCGAGGAACTCAGCCAGCTCCACCCGGACATCGGGCCGGCTTGCGCGGAAGGCGGCGAGCAAATCGTTCAGGCGATTCATCAAGACGCCGGTAAACAGCAAGTAAGGCAGCACGTACACCGTCTTGGCGCCGCCCTGCAGACAACGCTCCAAGCCTTCCTCCGGCGTCGGACGCGTCACGCCCATATAGGCTAACTCCAAATCAGCCACGCCGGATGCTTCCCAGAGCAAGCGCCCGATCTTGTACAGCTCGCTGTTTGCATCCGCGTCGCTAGAACCGCGTCCGACCAGCAAAATCGCCGTTTCAGAAAGCGGATGACCCTGCTCCTTGAGCGCGGACTGATTCACGACGGACAGCAGGGAGGCAGTGCCGGCAACAGAGGTCGCCGCCTGCTCCAACACCGCTTCACCTTGCGCGTTCTTAAGGCGGTCCAGCAAAATTTCGATAATATTTTCATGCACGCCGATCGGTCGGCCATAGGTGAAAGTCACATTCGGGTATTTTTCGCGCGCCTCGTCTAATTCGTGCGGAATGTGCAGCTTGGCATGCCCGGCAGAAAACAGCATGATCGGCACTGCAGCGATGCGAGTCGCACCCTGCTCCACGCAGCGGCGAATACCCGTCGCGATCGTCGGCACCGTCAGCTCCAGAAAACAGGACTCAAAAATCGGCACGTCTGTGCGCTGGCGAAGAACCTCCTCCACCTTTTTCGTGAAGGCGAGCAACTGCTCGTTGCCCGCCTGTTCTCTACTGCCATGCCCGATAAATAAAATCGCATCCATCTATATGTGCCTCCTTTAATCGCCGCAAGCCGACTCGATTACGAGTGGTGCAACGTACTCTTCATGCTTATAGCCAGCTACGACACCCACGCGCTTGAAAAACTTGTGGAACCTTTCATCCACATGCGCTCTCGCTTTGTACTCGGCAACGATTTGCTCGACAACCTCCACGATGCGCTCCGGTGCGATTCCTTCCTCGACTCGTTGGCCCGGATGCGCGCTGCGGCTGATTTTCTTGCCGCCCAAGAACAGATCGAACGCGCCTCTGCGGTAAATCAGCCCGATATCCTCCATGACCGCTCCATAGCAGGCCATCCCGCAGCCGTTGAAGCCGATCTTCAATTCTTTCGGCATGGCCACGCCATCGAGCGAACGTCCCAGCATTTCGGCGTATGGGATCGACTCGTCTTTTTCCAGATTGCAAAAATCGCACGCCTTGACCTGTGCCACCTGCCCGATCGGGAAGAGAAGGAATCCCGCTTCTTCCAGCATCGCGACCACTTCATCCGGTGCAACATTCGGTAGTTTCAGATGAATCTGATGATCCGGGGTGTAGTACATCTCACCGCCGTCCTCGGTCAGATCGGCGAGCAGCCGCATTTGCTGCGAAGTGAAGCGCTTGTCTGCTACTCCGGTCGAAACGCCCACCTCAAAAATTTCCACCAGTCCGGTCGACGGTGCCATCTGCAAGGATGTGTTTGCGTGATGGACAGCCACCTGCGGGTCGAGGCAAGCGAGCGCCTCTAAAGCGAGCGATAGCACATCTGACTTATTTGTCACTTGCTCTGCGTCACGTTCCAGCACGGAAAGCGCCGTTCTGCTCTGCATGAGCGGCTCCCCGATTCCTCTACTCCCTATCGTTTGCTGCGGATTCGGACGAATCGGTTCGTCCCACTCTTCCTCATCGCTGTCATCGTCAGCCATACCCATCATGCTGTCGAGCGCCCACGGCTCTGCCTCTGCCTGCAAGCGTTGATGCGGCTTAAGCGGCTGCTCGTCGCGAACCAATGTATATTTGCGCTGATAGCCACGCGGGGTAATCATTTTTCCGTCATAGACAAATGTCGTTGAGTTGCCAATGATGACCGTTGTCAGCATCCCGATGTCATGCTCGAGCATGTCGGCAAGACGTGTCAGCACGACATGCTGCCGATCGCGGTACGCGCTTTTTACCAGTCCGACAGGCGTATCCGGCGAGCGGTGCTGCAGCAAAATTCGCTGCGTCTCGACGATTTGCCGCGTGCGCCGACCACTGCGCGGGTTGTACAGCGCAATGACAAAATCGGCCGATGCTGCCGCTTCCACACGCTTGGCGATCGTCGCCCACGGCGTCAAATGGTCGCTCAAGCTGATCGTGCAGGCATCGTGCATGACAGGTGCTCCCAGCAGGGAAGCGCACGATTGGATCGCCGAAATGCCGGGAATGACCTCTACATCGATCCCGGTTTCTGCCCGCCATCCTTTTTCCACCAACACTTCATAGATCAGCCCCGCCATCCCGTACACACCGGCGTCTCCGCTGGAAATGACCGCGACGGTGCGGCCCGCTTCCGCTTGGCGAACCGCCTCTTGCGCCCGGCTCACCTCTTCGGTCATGCCGGTCCGCACAATCTCCTGATCGGTCAACAGCCCGCGGATCAAATCCACATACGTGTTGTAGCCGATGATGCTGTCGCTCTCCTCAATCGCCTGACGCGCCCGAAAGGTAAGATGATCATAATGGCCCGGTCCAAAGCCGATCAGCAAAATTTTCCCTTTCTTTCTGTCCACGTTGTTCACGCTGCGCTCCTCCTTTTTTGCCTGCGCCCTTTATTCTCGCAAAGCCATAGAACGGTAAGCCTACAGACAGCCTTGTAAAACAAAAAAACACTTTCCTTTTGCCGTAAGCAAAAAAGAAAGTGTTTGTTATGAACGCAAAAAAATTGCAAATTGTCCAACAGATGCAAACTCTCATCGCTGCGTTTCCCAAGAAGTTGGAACAACCCTCATAACACCTTCCTATCGCTCGTAGGTCAAACAGTGCCGTTAGAATAAGGCGGGTATCCTGACTTTTGGATCAACGCAAATCGCTCCTGGCCTTCCCAGATGATATCATCCAGTGACCGATGGAGTGCTCCCCAATTACAGTGGCGGGACCGCGCCGGATTCTCACCGGCTTCCCCTACATGATCTATACGCAGACAGATCAGTCCTTATCCCCTTGCATATATAATTGTTTCCATCATAAAGGAGTCTTGTTGCCGCTGTCCATCTTTTTCTCGTTGCCGATGCGCTGGGAGACGCCTCGTTTCACACAGCATTTCAACGGTAAAAATCCAAGTGTTGGCAATGCTTCCGGACAAACCGTGCTGCCAAATCCCTTGCGGATGGGCAGTACCGTTGGCTTTTTTTATACAGATAAGAATTTTTAAAAATTCTTATCCAGTATAAGTGCAGCCGCGACTCCGCCAAAAAGCATGGCGTAGCCAGGTTTTCTAATCGGAAATCGCCAGCGCATCCAAGCTAGAAACCAACACCATCGCGCGATACAATGAAGATAGTTGAACATGTCGATTGCGGAAAGGGACAAGGAGTACCATGAGAATTCATTGTCTGCAAAACGATCCGCTGGTTGATCCCGGCTTCATCGCCGACTGGGCCAGTGAAAAAAACTACCCTCTATCAGTTACGCGCGTTTATGCGAACGATCCGTTTCCAACGAATGAATCGTTTGATCTTTTGATCATCCTGGGCGGTTCCATGGGCGCGTATGAGGAAGATCTGCACCCGTGGCTCGCGAAAGAAAAAGCGTTTATCCGCGAGACGATCGCGCAAAACGCATTCGTGCTGGGGATATGCCTCGGCATCCAGCTGATGGCGGAAGCGCTCGGCGGCCGGGCGTACCGCCATGCCCATAAAGAAATCGGCTGGTGGTCAGTTCAGCTTGCAGAGAAAGCAAGATACGAACCGCTGCTGCAAGACTTACCGGAAGCCTTCCCGATTTTTCAATGGCACGGCGATACATTCGACTTGCCTCCGGGTGCAGTCCCTCTGGCCACAAGCTCGGCCTGCGCCAATCAGGCGTTCCGCTATGGTGAACGCGCGCTGGGTATCCAGTTCCATCCCGAATCGACCGGCTCCGGCATCTCCCTGTGGGTGAAAAAGTTCGCGGCTGACCTGAAACCAGGCGGTTACATCCAATCGGCTGCCGACATGATGGCGCAAACCGCGAAGCTTGAACAAGGCAAATCTGTGATGTACACCTTGCTCGATAATTTTGAACGCAGTTTTCAAGAACAACATGCGGTAAAGCAATGACAGCTGGAGGTGACCCCGATGGGCAAAACGATCATGGACGGCCTCGAAATCGTCCTTGCAAACTGGAAACGGATGCAGTCAAGCGATCTGGACGAGGCAGGAGACGATGCCGAGCAGTTCGAGGCATCGTTTTACAGATGGATCGATCAGCTGCGGACCTGGTATCGTGGCCTCGATCACAAGCCTGCTGATTTGGACGAGGCGCTCGCCATAACCGAGATTGCCGCGATTACTGAGCGCTTGCCGACGACGCTGTACTTGAATTTCGAGACCGAGCTGGAGCTGATTATCGAAGGCCAGGAACGCGACGACGATGCGCGGTACGATTGACGTTGCACCAAATTAGAAAACCTGGCTACGCCAATCTTTTTGGCGGAGCCGCGGTTGCCCTTATACTGGATAAGAATTTTATAAATTCTTATCTGTACAAGAAACCATGCAAGCATGCCATTGCGGCGTACGTGCATGGTTTTTTTCGTGTATTTACTCGCCCGAGAGTCCGACATTCATCCTGCGCGCACGCGCCTGCTTCATGAAGTGATAGCCGATCGAGCACAGAATGGCCAAGACGGCGACCGCGGTCATGCCCCAGAAAATCTCCGCGTACACATCTGTCAGCGCGATCCCTTTTTGCGAGGCAAGTGTGCTGCCGGTCACCGCGACGCTAAATGCGCCGCTGAAAAACTGAGTCAGCTGGAACAAGCCCATTCCCGCGCCAACTTCCTCTTTGTGCAAAATGCGAGCCATCTCATTGGACACGCTCGTCGTTAACGCGGAAAACCCGATGCTGAGCAGCATGTAGCTGACCATGATCGCGTAGAAGGACCACCCAACCAACAGCGCAAACGTCGCAGCTGCCACCAGGAGCAAAAGCGGCGCATAGCGTAGCAGCAAATCGTTTCCGTAGCGGTCGATCATTTTGCCGATCCAGTTCGATGCCACCATCGAGATGATCGCGCCAGGGAAAATGATCAGCCCGGACTCGCCCGGCGTCAGTGCGAACATATGCGCCAGCACCTGCGGTAGCAAAAACAGCGTCGCAAAATTGTTGATGTACGAAACGATACCGAGCGAGCTCAACATCAAATACGGCTTATTGCGGAACAGTGCCGGCGATACGAACGGATTTCGCGCCCGGTGGATGCGCACCCAGAACGACAGAAGTGCTACAAGCCCGACTGCGAGCATGAGCCAGGAGCGGCTGGTCAAATACAGCAGCAATCCGGTTGTCCCGACACCGATGAACACGGCGCCGACAAAGTCGAACGTCCCCGCCTGCGCTTTTTCCTGTGGCAGAAGGCGGTAGAAAAACGGAATGAGGAGAAGCGAAATGCCTGTTACGAGAAACAAGCTGTTCCAGCCTAAAAACTGAGTGATCGAGCCGCCGATGACAGGTCCGAGACCCAACCCGAGCGAGCTTGCCGACATGATAATCGACATCGCCCTGCCGTTGCGGGTAATCGGAATAAACCGCGTCACCAGCACGATGGCCAACCCAGGAACCGCAGCCGCGCCTGAAGCTTGCAGTAAACGTGCGCAGAGCAGCATGAGAAAATTGTGGCTGAAAAAGCCGAGGATCGACGCTGCGCCCAAACACGCAAGTCCGATGGTGAACAGCTTGCGGATCGGCACGAAATCAGACAGCCGCGTATAGGTGATCGCGGAGATCGCAAACACGATCGAGTAGCCCGTCACAATCCATGACGCTCCAATCGAAGTCAACCCGAATTCCTGGGTGATTTTGGGCAGTGCCAAATTGAACATCATCGTATTCATGACGATGATGATGACCGTAAATCCCAACAGACCGATGACCAATCCTTCTTTCATCGCTGCTCCCTGCTTGGCGGTGGCCGCCTGCGGAAGTGTGTCTTCTTTACTCATAATGCCTCCTTTTTATGTTGAGCTGTCCTAGCCTTTGTTGACGGCTGCCAGACAGCAGATTGATGGTGCCGGAATCGTGTTATCGCTATAGTTCGATAACATTAGAACAATAGAATAATAACACGGCAGTTAGCTTCCATCAATTGTTAATTCACTTAAAGAAAGCATTTGAGCATTAGAAAACCTGGCTACGCCATGTTTTTTGTCGGAGCCGCGACTGGATAAGAATTTTATAAATTCTTATCTGTATAAAAAACAGGCCCGTGCTTTACACGAGCCTGCTCTTCTTTTCCATTCCTTATTTCTTTACAACGACCGCTTCCGTCCCCAAAAGCAGCGTCTGATTGTCTTTCCAACCAAGCGTCCGTGCCTCTGCCGTTTTACGCTCCAGCACGACGGCGCCGTTGGCCGTTTTCGCAACGAATGTCACATAAGCGCCCGTTTCCGGATTCACCATGCTGACCGCTGCCAAACTGCCGTCCGGCGACAGGCTGAACGATTGCGGTGCCAGGTATTCGTTGCGTAGGCTGGTCACCAGCAAGTTTTTCTTGATGTTTTGCACCGGATTGAGACTGATCATCGAGAAGGCATACTGATTACCCAATTTGACCGTTTCGCCGAATACAGGCTGCTTGGAAGATGTCATCCCCAGATATTGCTGGTCATAGGTCTGAACTGAGCCGTAAATGGCACGCGGAACTTCCAGTATCCGGCTTGTTTTCCAGTTTACCAAGTGGACGCGGTCCGTGCCCATGAAGCCCAGGTCATAACGCGAATTGCCGACCTCCAACAGCGCATAATCTGGCAATCCTTGCAAAACCTTCATGTTTTTCACTTGGAACGTCGTTTTGGCATAGCTTGCGTGGAAATTTTTATTGACCATGTCGACCGTGTAAAAGTTGCCCTTACGCCCATCGAGCAGCAGAACGTTGTTAGCGTCAATCCAGTCGGCATGCCATTTATGGAGCATTCCGACGACGCTTTCCGCATAGGTCGCGCGCGCGCGGATCATGCCGAAAATCGGTTCGAATACGTGTTTATCCGGTGTAATGACACCGATCACGCCTTCATGGTTTTGCGCATTTTCAGCCATATAGAACGCTTTTTTGCCATCTGGCGACCATTTCAAGGTGTATGCGCCAAAGCCCTGCTGCGGCATGTTGGTCACTTCTGCAAAGGTGCCGTTGGCATTGAGGACGAGAATGTGATCGGTCAATGTGTTTCCGACCTGTTCCTCAAACCAGATCAGGTACCGCTCTGGTTGTCCGGGCACCGGGTAAACATGCGGTGTCAAGAGCACGCCCATTTTGGCCGTGTACAGCACCGTCAGCTTGTTGTCTTTGGTCATGATCATTTGCTTCATGTTGCCATTGCGGTATACATGCGTTTTGCCGCTGATGTCACCGATGTAGCTCGCTTCCGACCAATCTGTGCTGACAGGCGTGGCCGCTACCGGATTTGCGTGTATGAGTCCCGCAGGTGAAACTGCGAGCAAACAGATGGTCATTAATGCTGGAACCAGGCGTTTCATGTTGATCCTCTCCTTTACGCTGATGCAACTATGGTTTTGTCCTTCATGGTACCACAATTACCCAGAAACAAATATTCTTGATTTTCAGCCACAAGAATGGCTATTTCCTCCCTGTTTGACGATGTAGGATTGGAAAACGTTACATGATCGTGCTGATCTTGCCAAAAAGGACTGCCCGCCAGCGTAGGAGGCACAAAAAAACCGGCCCCCCAATGGAAGGACCGGTGTTTCCTATCATGCCTTTATCCCAGCAATCGTTTGATGATTTCGTTTGTCACATTTGGCACGACCTCGGCCGAGAACTGGATCTCCATGCGCTCGTAACGGTTATGGGCATCGTAGCCGTACGGGCCGATGTTGATGCACGGAACGTTGATGTCGCGGATATCCTGATATTCCACGTAATGCTTGGTACCCCAGCTTGGGTTGTTGTCCTCGATGGCGAGAATTCCCTCCTCATCATCGCTCAGTGCCACACAGCTCATGTCGCAGACGTACGGGAAGAAGTTGCGCATGACGATCGGGTGCGGATAGTGTGGCTGGACGACCTCCACGGCTTGCTCCAGCGCATGGATCAGGTTTTGCTCCCGCTCGTCCTTACCAACCAACTCGATACGCGGCGAATACAGCGACGAATAGAACAGGATGATCGCCGGGCTCTTGTCTTTCATCCACTTCCATTCCTCTTCCACCACACGGGCCGAGAACATGCGCACATCAAGGCTCTTGTCCTTCAATAGCTCGTCCTTAAATGCTTTCATGTGAGTCAAGAAACGGTCGCCGTGCTCTTCAACCAGCTGTTTTTTCATGTCCTCATAGATCAGCACACGCGTTTTCCACGGCAGCTCTTTCCACGTTTGTCCGCTCCGCTCACAGAAGATGCGATGGCGCTCGCGCAGCAAGGAAAGAGCATTTTCAAAGGCAATTTCCGCCTGCTCCTTCAATATCCCCAGCGCTTTTTTCGGTGACCACGTATGAATGAAAAAGTTGTAGTATACATAAGCGGACAGCGCCGTCTGAATCGTATAGGTCGGCTTGAAATCGGTCTGCTTCAGCGAAACCGGCGGCACCGGCGTCTCGCCGTACGCCTCGTCGCACAAATCGGGATTGTAGCAGATTTGTCGCGTCAGCTCCGCTGCGATGAAGTTGGGATCGAGTCCTTCAAAGGCAGAACCGGCGTGCGTTTCATAGCCAGTGATCAAAAAGGATGGCAGCAGCTTGCCCACGGTGCCTTTATAGATGTAGCGGTTCGGGTCGCCATCAAAGCGCGGCGCCACGAAATCGGAGTTGATCAGCGCGATATAGTCGAAACCATGCTCCTCGCGCCATTTTTTCAAATCTTTGAGCGAGGAGAGCACGCCGTGTGAGCTGTCTTCCTCGTCGCATTCGGCCAGGAGCACCAGATTGCCCACCAGCTCTTCAGGATGCTCGGCGTAATATTTCAGCAAAAAGACGTGGCTTGCCACCCCAGCTTTCATGTCACAGGTTCCGCGGCCAAAATGCCATTCGCCTGAGTCGAGCTGCTGCTTGACCAATGCAGGCAACGGCTCGTTTTGCAGCGCCTTCATCAGCTCCTGCGGATGGCAGGCGACTTCCTTCAAATGATTGTAGTCATCGATGCCGACCGTGTCCGTATGCCCCATCAAAATCACGGTTTTGTCACTCGGCTGTTTGGTCCCTTTGACGAAGGCGAGCACGTTGTAACGCTCTACCTCGTCGTTTACCGTGCGGGACATGATCAGTTGATCGGGATGCTCCATAAAATATGGGAATGATTGCAAATGTTTGTACAGGTGTGTCGATACGGCGATTTCGCCTTCTGTATTTACGACGCTTTCCACTTTTACCAGCTCATCTGTCACGCGCATGATTTCTTCGCGACTGTTCAACATTCCTAACACCCCATCATCTATAAAATTTGCTGCAAAAACCGCCGTGTCCGTTCATGCTTGGGATTGCTGAAAAAGTCCTTCGGATGGCCTTCCTCCACCATCTCGCCATCTGCCAGCATGATGACCCGGTCCGCCACTTCGCGGGCAAAGCCCATCTCATGCGTGACAACCACCATCGTCATGCCGTCGCGGGCCAAATCTTTCATCGTGGCCAGCACCTCGCCGACCAGCTCGGGATCGAGCGCCGAGGTCGGCTCGTCGAACAGCATGACATCTGGCTCCATCGCCAGCGCCCTCGCAATCGCCACACGCTGCTTTTGCCCGCCGGACAGCTGCTCCGGATAAAAGTCTGCCTTGTCGGTCAATCCGACGCGCTGCAAGAGCTCCCGCGCTTTCTTCTCCACTTCCGCCTTGCTCCGCTTCTTTACATGAACCGGCGCTTCCATCACGTTTTGCAGGACGGTCATGTGCGGAAACAGGTTGAAATGCTGGAATACCATCCCGACATGCTCGCGCACCTTGTTCAGATTCGTATGTTTGACATCGATCAGCTGCCCACCGATCTCAATATCCCCGCTGTCCTTCATTTCCAAAAAGTTCAGGCAACGGAGCAGCGTGCTTTTCCCCGAACCGCTGGCCCCGATCAAGACGACCACTTCCGATTTTTTGATTTCCAAATCGATGCTTTTCAAAACTTGCAGGTTGCCAAAAGACTTGGCCAATTTGCGCACCTTGATCATACCGATACCTCCGTTTGCTTGGCTTGGCGCCGCGCTCGCACTTTGGTCGTGTCCAGCCGTTTTTCCAGCCTGTTTAGAAGCAGGGAGAAGATCGCGACAAGCGCGAGGTAGTACATCCCGACGACAAAGTACGTCTCAAACGGCATGTAGTTTTCCGCTTGCGCAGACAGCGCGTGGTTGAACAGCTCGGTGACGGCGATGTACGCGACGAGCGACGAATCCTTCAGCCCGATGATGAATTGGTTGCCAAGCGGCGGGATCGCCCGCTTGAACGCCTGTGGCAAAATGACCTTGCGCATCGCGAGCCCGTAAGGCATGCCGAGCGAGCGCGCCGCTTCCATCTGGCCGCGGTCGATCGATTGGATGGACCCGCGAAAAATCTCGGCGATGTACGCGCCCGAGTGGATGCCGAGCGCCAGCGCGCCAGCCGTGAAATCGTTCAAAACGATTACGCTTGAAATACCATAATACAGGAACATGACTTGCACGATCAACGGCATGCCGCGCACGATGAAAATGTACGTATCGGCAATCTTTTGCAGTACAACGATACCCGAAACTTTGAAAAAAGCAAAGATAAGGCCGATCACCGATGCCATTGCCAATGAGACAGCCGTAAGCGTAATAGTCGTCCAGGCCGCCTTCAAAAACTCTAGGCCATGGGTGAGGAAAATGTCCGCAATGCTTTGGAAAAAGGCCATCTGCCCAGCACCTCCAGCGAGAATGAAATTCAGATCGGGGGTGTTACAGTACGTAAGGTGCGCCCCATAAGGAAGCGCACCGATTGTTCGGAGGTTTACTTCAGGAGATTGGCACCGAACCATTTCATGCTGATTGTTTCATACGTGCCGTCATCTACCATCGACTTGATCGCCTCGTTGATCTTTTTCGTCAACACCGGATTGTCCTTGTTGACAGCGATCGCGATGTTTTCCTTGTTGAGTACGTCACCGATCGGCTTGATTTTCAGCCCCTGCTCCTTGATGGCAGACGTTCCGACGACACGGTCCGTGATAACGGCGTCGACGCGGCCTGGCGCCAAGTCTTGCAAGGCGTAGATGTCGCTTGGGTATCCTTTCACCTTCTCTTTGTCCGTCAAGGTGACCGCGGCTTCCTTGTGCGTGGACGCTTGTACAACACCGATGATTTTGCCTTTCAGATCATCTTTAGACTTGATCGTGTCGTTCGTATCCTTGACGAAAATCTGTCCGCCCGAGATGTAGTAGGGATCAGTGAAGTCCACCTGTTTCGCGCGCTCCTCCGTGTGGGTCATGCTGCCGATGATTGCGTCGTATTTTTTCCCTTTGAGTCCTTGCAGGATGGTTTCCCATGGGTTGGTCACCGGATTCGGTTCAAGACCTACGCGCTTTGCAATCTCTTTGCCGATCTCAACGTCAAAGCCGGTCAGCTGTCCGTTGGTATCTTTGTAGTTCAGCGGTTTGATCAATCCGCTCATCGCAAAGGTCAGCTTGCCATCTGCAACCAGCTCCATCTTTTCTTCTGCTGCGGGCTGGGCAGGTGCGCTTGTCCCGCTGCTGCTCGTGCCTTCCGTCGACGGCGCAGGTGTCGCTGGGGCAGAAGAGTTGCCTCCGGAAGAGGCTGGCGCCGCATTGGAGCCGCAACCGCTTACAATTGTGAGTACCAAGGAACAGGCTAACAGCACGACAGGTAAAAACTTCCTTTTTTTCATTCTGATCCCCCTAGCGATTTTGTGATATAATTATATATTTGTGTCTCATATTACATCGTTTTCTCTTGAATAAAAAGTACAAATTTTCAGCTATTTCTATAAAATATTTTTACTCTATAAACTTACCTCGCTCCACGCCAGACGAACAAACGGAGCTAGACTGGGCTATGGAGAGCATTGCCCTCTCCATGCCCAGTCTGATGCTACCTAGTTTTGTACAGTCTTTTTCAAATAGGCCCGCCATGTAATCGCCCATTGCGACGGATCATCCAGCACGGATTCCTCGATCCGGTGGCATGTGCTGTTATGCGGCGCCGTTTTGACGATCTGCGGATTCGTATACGCCTCGTCGGAGATGTGAGCGAGCGCATTTACGTATTCGTCAATCTCCGCTTTGGAATACGACTCGGTCGGCTCCAGCGTGAACGGCTCCGGCACATAGTACGGATGATGGCTGGTCCAGTAATGGTGGGCGAAATCCGCCATGCGGCGCTGCACGTCATACGTGTTGACGCCGGTTTCCTGCTTCAGCTGCTCCCAGCTGTAGCGCACCTGCTCCAGACGGCGACCGTTAACAAACGGTGCGCTGGCGCCGCGGATTTGCAGCACTTTGTGATACAGATAGTTGTTGTTCAGGCAGGCGATTTTGGCAACCTCGACGAGTCCTTCTGCGCCCAGTGCGCGAACCCAGGCATAGGCACGCAATACCGCTGGTGGTACGCCGTAAAAGCTGCGGACTTTACCGATCGAGTTTTTCAGATCACGCTTGTAGAAATAACGCTCCCCGTCGAATGCGACAACCGGCCCCGGCAAAAATTCCTCCAGCTCCTTCACCACGCCGATCGCGCCTGTCGCGGGTCCGCCGCATGCGTGTGGAATCGAGAACGTTTTGTGCAGGTTGAAGAAGCACATGTCGAATCCGGCTTCTTTGGCGCGGGTGATCCCCAAGAGGCCATTGGCGTTCGCCTGATCATAGCAGCACAATCCGCCTGCCGCATGGACGATGTCAGTGAATTCTTTGATGCGGGAATTGTAGATGCCCGTATCTTCTGGATTGGCGACCGCAAAGGCAGCCGTGCGCTCGGAAACAAGCTCCTTGAGCTTTTCGATATCAGGGTAACCATTCTCATCTGCAGGGCAATAGATGATCTTGAAGCCTTTGACAGCCGCTGTCGCCGCTTGCGACGGGTGGGAGAAGTTGGTCGTAATGTATTCGTTCCGCTGATGCTCGCCGCGCGACTCAAAATATTTGCGTACGATCGATGCCTGCGTGAACAACGCCTGGGTGCCGCTTCCCGGGTTGAAAGAAAAAGCATCCATGCCGGAGATTTCGCGCAGATCGAGATCTAGCTTGTAGGTCATTTCCATCATACCCTGCACCGTAGACTCATCCTGCAACGGGTGCAGCTCTGCCATTTTCGGCGAACGGGCAAACCGCTCGTTGATTTTAGGCGAATACTTCATCGTGCACGTACCTTGCCCCATCTCGACGTTAAAGTCAGCACCAAGCACTTCCTGAGAAATGCGGAAATAGTGACGGATGACGCGCATTTGGCTAATTTCCGGCAGGTTAGGCAGCTTTTTACGGGCAAGCCCTGCCGGGATTTGCGAGATACCATCGCCGACTTCGTCGATGATCCCTCGCTCGACGAGCGGAACCTCCACACCACGCTCGCCTGGCTGGCTCAATTCGAAAATGACCGGCTCATCCCATTTTGCCTGATGAAAACGTCTCACTCTATGTTCACGGGGAATTCGTTTCATATATTCATCGTCTCCTTCGCTCTTCTTTCGCTTTACAGCACGCTTTTCACAGCTGCAACGAGGGTGTCGATCTCGTCTTTGCTATGCACCTCTGTCACACAGTAGAGGGCCGTCTGGCCAAGCTCCGGATAATGGGCGGACATGTCAACGCCGCCAAAAATACCGTTTGCCAGCAGTGCCTCATTGATCTCTTTGACGGTTTTGCCCGTTTGCGTGAAATCAACGACGAACTCTTTGAAAAACGGCGCATTGAATTTCACGCCGACGCCCGGCAGCTCCGCTAGCTTTTTGGCCGCGTACTGGGAACGCTGCATGATGCCTTGCCCCACCTCTTGCATGCCGTATGGCCCCATCGTTGCGAGATAGACGCCTGCGGTGATGCCCCAAAGCGCCGTCTGTGTGCCGACGGATTCCTTGCCTTTTTCCCGTTTGGCAAAAGACGTGCGGTCGTACGCCACGTCACCGAAGCCGTATTCTCCTTCTACCTCAGTCGGCGCGATTCCGAACAGGCGGGACGGGTATTCCATGACAAACGTCGGGTCATCATGCGTCGCGATGAAGCCGGACTGTCCGCCGCCGTAATGCATGTGGACGCCGAGCGGCTGCAAATCGCCGCAAACGATGTCGGCTCCATAATTGGCCGGCGATTCGAGTACGCCGAGCGAGATCGGATCGACGCCCACTACGCAAAGCGCGCCTGCCGCGTGTGCCAGATCAGCGATCTCTTGCCCGTTCATCTCCAATGTCCCGAGGAAAGTCGGATTTTCGAAGTAGACAGCAGCTACGTTGTCATTTAGCGCCGCCTTCAGATCGTCGAGGCACAGCGCGCCCGTCTCATCCTGATAATCGACCAATGTCACCTTCAGATCAGGAGACGTGTAGTTTTTGATGATCAACAGCTTGTCGGGATTGATGTTGCGCGCAACCAACAGCTCCGTGCGCTGCGTGATTCGCGCCGCCATCCGCAGCGAGGTGGACGCCGCTTGCGCCCAGTCAAAGGTCGGTACGTTGACGACATCCATATCGACCAGCTCTGCCACCAAGCTTTGGTACTCGAACAGCGCCTGGAAGCGCCCGTGGTCCTCGTACGGCTCACCAGCGTACGCGGTCAAAAATTCCGAGCGGGAGTTCACCTCGTCGCACACGGCTGGAATGAAATGCGGCCAGCAGCCTGCTCCCAGAAATGAAATGTTTTCCTTCGTCGTGATGTTTTTGTTCATGAGCTTGGTGACGTGGCGCTCCAGCTCATATTCCGTCATCGCATCCGGTATGTTCATCGCTTCCTTGAGCCGCAGCTCAGCGGGAATGTCCGCGTAAATCTCTTCAATATCAGTAAGGCCAATCTCGCGCAGCATCTGTTCTTTCACTTCCGGCGCAGAGTTGGGGATATACGGGTGTGCAAAATGTTTTTGGCTCATCTTTTCATTACCTCCAATTTGCAAACATTCAGGAATATTTGAAAGCAAGCTCCCTTACGCCAATCCGCCGCCATCGACGACCAACACCGAGCCGGTCACCCATGCGGACAGATCGCTGGCGAAAAACAGCACGGCATTCGCGATGTCGCGCGGCGTGCCCAGCCGCTCAAGCGGCCTTCCCTGCGCAGACGATACAAGAAAGGAGCTTTCATCTTTATTCAATTGGCGCGCTTCCTCACGCAACAGCGGCGTATCGGTATCGCCCGGGGAGACACAATTGACGCGAATGTTTTCCGGGCCGTGGTCGATCGCCATCGCACGGGTCAGGTTGACGACGCCCGCTTTTGCTGCACAATAGGCAGCCGCCTTGTCCCCGCCTTTGATTCCCCAGCCGGAGCCCGTATTGATGATGCTGCCCCCGCCGTTTTTGGCCATGATCGGGATGACGAATTTGGACAGGTTGTATGCTCCTTTTAGCGAAACATCAATGACCAGGTCCCAATCCGCTTCCTCCAGCTCGACGACGGTTTTGCGGCGGATGACACCCGCGTTGTTGAACAAAATATCGATGCGGCCCGCCTGGTCTTCAATCGCTTTGGCGACCCGGCTGCACTCTTCCTGCGACACCACATTGCAACGGTGGAATGTTGCTTTACCACCCTTCGCTTCAATTTCGGCGGCTGCTTTTTCCCCAAGCTCTTCATTGATGTCCAGCAGCATGACATGAACGCCGAATTCGGCCAGCCGCGCGGCAGTGGCGAATCCGATCCCGGACGCCCCCCCTGTCACCAGCGCAACCTTTCCTTCCAATTGAAAAACATCATTCGTGCTTAGCATGGTCGATTGCAACCTCCCCTAGATGAGCTAACGTAAGCTTTTTTATTGGGTCTCGCTGTCTGCCTGATTCATAATGCAAACGTCATGCCAACATGTGCGAGCGATGCTCGAACTGATGCGGACCGCTGACAGCGAGGCTTCTCTTTTGTATTTTCACACGCCAGTACTGCTACAGCCACAAATTGCGCCGTTTTTCTTTGCCATTCGTGTCATGACAGTTGCCATTTTTGACAAACCTGTCCTTGCCACCAGAAAGTCATTTGACAAAACTGACAATTCGTTTGTCATTTTTCGCAATGTTATATAAACTAAAAGCAATGCGGGAGCTTGCAAATAGCCCCGTTTCAATTGGGTGGGTTCCGTATGAGAGCGAGGGATAGAAATGGTTTCGCTTGATCTTTTCAAACCTGCGATTGAAAAAGTGATAACTGGCTTTTCCGACATTTTGAATGTGGACGCTGCCGTGATTAATGGAAACGGCCAGCTTGTCACCAGCACCGAGCGCTATCTGAAGCAGAAAGGCGCCCTCGTCCACGTTCCTTCTATTGAATTGGTGTTGTCACAAGGGCAGTATTTGGTGGACAAACCAGGGGCGATGGATATGTGCACAGGCTGCCGATTCAGCACGCATTGCCCTGCCAAAGTAGAGCTGCTTAGCTCGATCAAGGTGGCCAATCAGCCGATCGGCGTCGTCTCCCTTACCTCCTTTACAAAGGAAGGGCAGAACCGCCTGTCTAAAAACACCGAAAAATATCAGCAAATTCTGACGGAAATCACTGAAATGATCACCACGATCATTCATCTCGAACGATCGCCGTCAAGCCGAGAGCCTTACTCCCTGCTGTTAGAAGAAACGCTGCATGCCGCTTGCGATGCGTATTTGACGTTTGACCGGAACGGCAAGCTCGCATTTCACAATGCCGCTGCCGACTCATACCTGCGCAAGCATCATCTGCAGCCCGATGACCTTTCGCGGATGTTTTCACCGTCACTCGCGGTCGAAGGAGACGGACCGCTACCGATTGCAAACTGTCTTGGCGACAAGCTCGGCGCCCCAATCGAGGCATCGCCGATTATCGTGGATAACCAGTTTGTGGGTGGCGTGCTCAAAATCGTGGCCGACCGCCCCCAAGCGGTGCCAGCGGCGTTCCCTCGTCCTGCATTACCGAACAGGGGCAGTCTGGATAAGATCATCGGCACAAGTCCTGCCGTCAATGCCTTGAAGCAAAAGACGGAAAAGATTAAAAACAGCTCCTCGACCGTGCTCATTACCGGGGAAACCGGCACGGGAAAAGGGCATCTCGCTCGAGCGATCCACGAAGCAAGTAATCGGGCATACCAGCCGTTTGTCGCGATCAACTGCGCCAGTATCCCGGAAAACTTGTTCGAAAGCGAATTGTTCGGCTATGAAGAAGGAGCGTTTACCGGAGCGAAAAAGGGTGGCAAACCCGGCCGCTTCGAGCTGGCTCACGGTGGCACGCTGTTTCTCGATGAGATCGGCGACATGCCGCTTGCCATCCAGCCCAAGCTGCTGCGCGTCCTACAGGAAATGACGCTGGAACGCGTCGGTGGCACCCGCTCGATTCCAATCGACGTGCGCATCATCGCCGCGACCAATCACGATTTGGAAGAACTGGTGGCTCAGAAAAAATTCCGCGCCGACCTGTATTATCGACTGGGCGTCATCCCGATCGCGATCCCCTCGTTGAGGGAGCGACTGGAAGATGTCCCGCTTTTGGCCGAATCGTTCCTGCACAAGTGCGTTGGCAAGACAGGTAAGGCGATCCATGCGATCTCGCATGAGGCGCTCGAACGACTGCAGCGGTATACATGGCCTGGCAATGTGCGCGAGCTGGAGAATGCAATCGAGTATGCGATGAACATGGAAAGCGAAGACGTACTGACCGCCGACAGCCTGCCCGACCGCATCCGCATGCAGCAGACCGTCCCAGCAGTCCAAGCTTCGCCGATCAAGGCCAAGCTCGCGGATGTGCAGATCGAGGCCATCCGGCAGGCGTTGCAAAAGCATGGCAGCGATTTAAAAGGGAAGCAGGAAGTGGCGCGGGAGCTTGGGATCGGGATTCGGACGCTGTATCGCAAGCTGAAGGCGTATCAATTGACGTGAGAGCCTCTCGCCAACAATAAAAGACATGTTGTTGTTCAAGGAAAATAAGAATTAGAACTATTCAATCCTGCCGTACGAAAAAAGCCAGTCTAACCCTCTAATAAAGGGTTAGACTGGCTGGGTTCATTGAACGAGAAACTTACTTGTATACATCCGACACTATTTTCAAAAAAGCCTGCAACGCATGTGTTTTATAAGCATTTTTCTTCACAACGATACCAATTTTCCATGGGATATACTGACTGCTGATCTCTTTTACACAAAGATTCTGCCCGCCCATTTCGATTAATGGACTTGGAACAATAGCCACTCCTAGTTCTTTACGAATTAATTCCATTAACAAATCCCACTGCGTTGTACTATATGCAATACTCGGTACGAACTGCTCCTTACGGCAACTATCCAGAACCACCTGACGCAAAGCAAATGTATGATCAAACATTATCCAGTCGTCTTGTTTCAGTTGTTCAAGTGAAATCTGCTGTTCATCTTTTAACACATGATTTATTGGCAAACAGGCGACAAACGATGCCTCAAAAATAAGCTTTTCTTCTAGTTCATTGCTTTGTGTAGGGATCACGACAAAAGCTACATCGACTTCCCCCTTTTCAACGAGCTTTTCTATACTCAATCCCCCTTCTTCAACAATTTCAAGTGTTACCTCTGTATACTTCTTTGAGAAAACTTTCGCCACTTGTGGAAAGAAAAAGGTACCAATAATTTGTGGCAGTCCAATTTTTAAATGCCCTTTTACATGCTCGTTCATATCTTCAAGCTGTATTTTTAACTCTCTCATTCGCTGCAACATTGTAACCGCGGTTTCATAGAAAAGCTGACCTTCATCAGTTAAACGAATAATTCGATTAGTACGCTCAAAGAGTGTTACGCCAAGCTTTTTTTCCAACCTTTGAATTGTTTTCGTTAGGGCTGGTTGTGCGATAAATAGCTGCTCACTAGCTTTAGAAAAGCTTCCACTTTCAACAATTGTTTTAAATACCTCAAAGTCTCTTACATTCATCGGTTTTCGCCATCATTCCTTTTGGGCATATTCAATATGATTATTATATATTTCATATTATAGACGATTCCTCTTAAAATTAGGAAAAGGAGGGATCCAGATGACAACGTGTAAAGTTGCTGTCGTTCAGGCCGGTTCAATCGTTATGAATAAAGAGAAATGTATCACCAAGGCAATAGCGCTTATCCAAGAAGCTGGGGAACAAGGAGCGAATATTATTGTTTTTCCAGAAGCATTTATTCCAGCTTATCCACGTGGAATGAACTTTGGAGCTGTAGTAGGAAGCCGTTCTGACAGCGGACGCAATGATTTTTTACGCTACGCAAAAAATTCCATAACTGTACCGGGACCTGAAATGGATGAACTAGGCGAAGCAGTGAAAAAAGCAGGTGCCTATACGGTTATTGGCGTAATTGAACGCGATCAAGAAACAAGCGGAGGCACACTTTATTGCACAGTTATTTTCTTCGGTCCAGATGGAAAACTGCTGGGTAAACATCGAAAACTAAAGCCAACAGGTAGTGAACGTCTCATTTGGGGTGAAGGGGATGGCAGTACACTCCCCGTTTTTGATACACCCTATGGCAAAATTGGTTCTCTGATTTGTTGGGAAAACTATATGCCTCTAGCACGTACTGCTATGTATGAAAAAGGTATACAGATCTATATTGCACCTACTGCTGACTCACGTGATACTTGGTTTTCTTCTATGCAGCATATTGCGATTGAGGGACGTTGTTTTGTTTTATCATGCAATCAATATTGTACGAAAGATATGTATGAAGAGGATTTACTAGAAAAAGAGGAAATGCAAAAAATGCCTTATGAAATCACGCGTGGTGGAAGTTGCATCATAAATCCACTTGGGAAATTTTTAGTAGATCCTGTATTTGGAAAAGAAGAAATCCTGTATGCGACTCTAGATTTAGACGACATCACACGTGGTCAATTTGATTTTGATGTAGTTGGACACTATAGTCGAAAAGACGTGTTTCAACTAATCGTTAATGAAGAAAAGCAATAGTATTCCTTATTAGATATTGCAAGAATCTATCGCGAACGATCATTTTTGTGAAAATTACAAATAAAGCCGATTTCCAGCATATTGGAATCGGCTTTTCCATGTAAAAATCAACGAAAAGAATAGCGTTTTTAGCCTTCCAACGCGAACCGGATCGCCTCTTCCGCATGCAAATACGTCGTATCGAAAATCGGCACCACGACATCATCCTGTGATACCAAAAGCGTTATTTCGGTACAGCCGAAAATCATGCCTTCCGCTCCACGATCAACCAGCTTTTGCATGATACGACGGTATTGCTCGCGGGACGATTCCTTGATCTGGCCTGCGCACAATTCGCCGAAAATGATGTTGTGAACAGTCGCGCGGTCGTCTGCTTCCGGCACGATCACTTCGATGCCATGCTGCTTCATCCGCTCGATGTAAAAGTCCTGCTCCATTGTGTATTGGGTCGCGACCATGCCGACTGTGCGCTTTCCTTGCGCCAAAATTTTGGCCGCGGTGACATCCGCAATATGCAGCAACGGAATGTTGACAGCGCTTGCCACCTCGTCGGCGATTTTGTGCATCGTATTGGTGCAGATGAGAATGCAGTCCGCCCCTGCGCGCTCGAGCCCTTGGGCTGATTCCGCCAAAATGGCAGCTGCCCGCTCCCAATCTCCCGCCTTCTGACAATCGACAACCTCTTGGAAATTGACGCTGTGCAACAAACAGCGTGCGGAATGCAAATCTCCTAGTTTTTCGCGCACCAGCTCATTTATAATACGGTAATAGACCGCTGTAGACTCCCAGCTCATTCCGCCGATCAGACCAATTGTTTTCATCATCGTCCCTCTTTTCGTCGCACTTGTTTCTTTTACATTATCGCGGGTCTATCTATCGGTCAAATGATCGTTTCACATAGTTTACATGAGCAAAACATCATGTATCTTCGACAGAAAGGGCGCTTCCAATGACACTGCTTCAGCTACAAGTTTTTCTCTGCGTTGTGGAAACCGGCAGCTTTACCAAGGCGGCGGAACGGCTCAGCATGACACAGTCCGGGATCAGCCATATGATCTCCGGTCTCGAAGAAGAGCTGGGTGTCGCGCTGCTTTCCCGCAGCCGCAAAGGCAGCAAAATGACCGAGGCCGGTGAAAAGCTGTGGGCCCATGCGCGAGCGATCATGCAGCATGTCGACCAGATTCAAGACGAGATGTTCGCTTTTCGCGGTCTGGAGCGGGGGACCCTGCGCATCGGTACGTTCCCCAGCGTTTCGGCACGTTTTTTACCGAGCTTGATGGCCCTATTCCAAGTCCGCTATCCCGGCATCGAGCTGATTTTGTTCGAGGGGACCAATCAGGAGGTACGCAACTGGATTCATACTGGCGCCGTCAACGTCGGCTTCGTTTCATTGCCGGATCAAGAATTCGACACGACGCCGGTGATGAAAGACGAGATGCTGCTGCTCTTGCCTGCAGACCACGAGCTCGCCGGTCAGGCGGCGGTTCCCGTCAGCCAGATTGCCCATGACCCGTTCATCCTGACACGAGCTGGCTGCGAAGGCCTGGTGCTGTCGATGTTCCGCCCTGCTGTGCCGCAGGTGAAATATGAAGTGCAGGATACAGCGACGATTTTGGCGATGGTCAAGCAAGGCTTGGGCATCACGATCCTGCCGCAGATGGCACTGCCCGATGACAGGAAAGGCATCAGCGCCGTTCGTCTCGACCCGCCTGTCTACCGGCACCTCGGACTCGCTGTCCAGTCGAGTGCCGCCGCCTCGCCGGCCGTTCGGACGTTTATCCGAGAAGCGGAGACGTTCGGATGTTCCTTGATGGCAGTGACTGCGCAAAAATAAGACTTCACGTGCAAAACACATTGGAAAGGGGGAACCGCTCTTGGTCAGCCTTGGCACGTTGCTCACATTCGCGTTTGTTTCGCTCGGCATGGTTTGCTCACCCGGCCCCAACATGATTTACTTGCTGTCCCGCTCGATTTCGCAAGGCCGCACAGCTGGCTTCATCTCGCTTTTAGGCGTTGTGCTGGGTTTCTTCGTATACGTCATCGCCACTATGCTTGGCTTGTCCGCCCTATTCGTAACCGTCCCTTATGTTTATGAAGCAATCAAATGGGCAGGGGCGCTCTATCTGCTCTGGCTCGCATGGAATGCGGTCAAGCCAGGGGCGGGCTCCATCTTGCAGCCACGACCGCTGGCGGTTGAGCCGCCAAAAAAGTTGTTTTTGATGGGCTTCATGACGAATTTGCTGAACCCCAAAATCGCAATTCTGTATGTGTCGCTTTTGCCCCAGTTCGTCGATCCTGACAAAGGGTCTGTACTCTTGCAAAGCGCAACGCTCGGCCTGATCCAAATCGCCGTCAGCTTTACGGTTAACCTGATGATCGTATTGGTGGCGAGCAGGATCGCCGATTGGTTCGGCATGCGGCCGACATGGCTGCGCCTGCAGCGCTGGATCATGGCCGGCGTGCTGACTGGACTTGCTGCGCGCCTTGCATTCGATCGCAGATAGGTGGGCAGCCACCGCACCACTTGCAAAATAAAACAGCCAGCCACCTACAATGGTGACTGGCTATCCGTCGTTCTTCTATTTAAAGCGGTTGACCGTCCGAAACGCGAAACGGAACCGTTTTTCTTTTCTTCAGCTTCAAACGGGTTGCACCGATACCACCCAGGATGATCGCATTCCCCACCCACTGAACAGGCGTCACAGTTTCCTGCAGCATGATCCAGGACAAAAATACCGTGGCCGGGAGTTCAACCGAACCGAGAATACCTGCCAGAGCTGACCCGATCTTGGGCGTCCCGGCTGCAAAGCATAGGTTGGGAATCAATACCGAACAGCATGCAATGATGAGTCCCCAGTACCACAGACCACCTACAAAGGCACCATCGGTAAATGGTGTCGGGCGAAACAATACCCAAACCAGCAGTGTCGCGCTGCTGTTCATAGTCAAGCTGCGCATCCACGGATTGACCTGCACCGCGATGCGTCCGCTCGCCGCAATGACGCCGCTATACGTAACGGCTGACGAGAGACCGAATGCCACACCATATAAGGACAAGCCTGAGAGGCCCACTTTGACCACATTGCTCGCCATCGCAGTCCCGATCAGCAGAAGCACCACCGAGATGATTGTTTCCGGAGCAGGCCGCTTCCGTTCGATCAGACATTCGATGAGTACGCCAATCCAGATGAATTGAAAGATTAGCACAATGGCGATGGAGGCAGGCACGTGCTGTAGTGAAATTTGATAAAAAATACCTGTCATCGCATTCAGCGTACCGGCTAGCAACAACTGCACCAGCTGTTTGCGGTTTACTTTCTCCCATTGGCGGAAGAGCGTCGTGCCTACGAGCAATAGCATAAATCCCGAGAGCAGCTGCATTCCCAGCACATCCGAAAATGAGTAGCCGCGCTCATACGCCATCTTGATCGTAATTGACACAAAGCCGTATACAATAGAGCCGAAAATCACGAGTCCAATTGCTTTCCACTTTTGATTCATTTCGTTTTTTGCACCTTTTTTCTGCTGCTTTTGTCTAGTCGCAAGCTTTTTTACACAACCTTGCTATTGTAGCATACTTTTCGCTTGTACTTTATTTGTAAAAAAATTAAGATATAGTAATGTTTTGCCCGTTAGGTAAAACCATCGCGGTTCGAAAACTCCCGCGTTATCAAAACTAGGAGGCGCATCATGTTTAATTTTTGGTATGGCATTATTTTTGTTCTCGTCAATTTTTTCTTCTTCCTCATCTGTTACCGCATGTTCGGTAAAACCGGGCTGTACGCCTGGGTCGGCGTCGCTACGGTGCTGGCTAACATCCAGGTAGTCAAGACCATCGAGCTATTCGGGTTCGTGATGACACTGGGCAATACGATGTACGGGACGATCTATTTGACGAGCGATTTGCTCAATGAGAAGTATGGGGAAAAAGAGGCGAAAAAAGCGGTCTGGTTCGGCTTTTTCACGTTGATTATGACGACGGTCATCATGCAGATGGTACTGCTGTTTCAGCCGCAGGAAGGCGATGTGGCCCAACCTGCGCTGCAGACGATCTTCGGTTTGATGCCGCGGCTGGCGCTTGGTAGCCTGTGCGCATATGTAAGCAGCCAATTCATCGACGTCAAAATTTACTCGTTCCTCAAGCGGGCTTTCCCAAAACGGGAGCAGCTGTGGATCCGCAATAACGGCAGCACGATCATCAGTCAATTGATCGATACCCTGATCTTTTGCACGATCGCTTTCGCTGGCTTCTACCCAGCAAACGTCTGGTTCGATATCTTCATTACGACCTATTTGATCAAATTCGTGATCTCGGTTGCGACAACGCCGGTTTTGTACATCGCGCGCAATTTCACCTTTACCGGGGAACGGGCGAATTCATAAGAAAGCACGAGGCTCTCTGTTCGCAGGGAGCTTTTTCTTGTTTTCGTCCCACAAAAGCGATACCTGGGTATTTTGGAGTTTTTGGAAGGGGATTGAAGTATTTTGTCGAAATTCCACTAATTGAAGGTTTTTACGCTTATCTACTAAACGTATAATTCAAAGAGACTCATGAAAAGGATGCGTTTCCTTTCATGAGTTTTTGATGTTTGGTTATCGATTTGAATTGCCAGCCTCAGGAGGAAATCACATTGGTCTTTAGTTCCGTCAGTTTTTTGTTTTTCTTTTTGCCGCTAGTCCTTGCCTGCTATTTTGCCGTTCCGTTTCGATTTAAAAATACGATTTTATTGATTTTCAGCCTGCTCTTCTACGCCTGGGGTGAGCCGCGGTATGTTGTTCTCATGGTTTTATCCATTTTGATGAACTACGGCTTCGGGAGATGGATTGATCAAGCGGAACATCCTGAAAAAAAGAGGCCCGCGATTTTAACGTTCGCAATCATTGTCAATATTGGACTTCTGAGCTTCTTTAAATATGCGAATTTCTTCACAGATGTTGTGAATCAAGCCCTGCAAACGAATTTTCATGTAACACCTGTGCCGCTGCCGTTAGGCATTTCGTTTTATACATTTCATGCACTTAGTTATCTCATTGATGTTTATCGAAAAGTAGAAAAAGCGCAACGCAATCTGTTCAATTTGGCGCTTTATATTACTTTTTTCCCGCAGCTTGTCGCAGGCCCTATTATTCGCTACAATTCTGTTGCCGAACAGCTTGGAAAGCGCGTATTCTCTTCCATTCAATTCGCAGAGGGAATCAAACGATTTCTTTTGGGATTGGGGAAAAAAGTGCTCTTGGCTAACCCGCTGGGCTTTGCAGCAGACACCATGTTCGCAACGCCTGCGATGGATCTTTCAACAGGAGGCGCCTGGGTTGGAATCATCGCCTATACGTTGCAGATCTATTATGATTTTTCTGGCTATAGTGATATGGCGATCGGTTTGGGGAAAATGTTCGGCTTCGAGTTTGCGGAGAATTTCAATTATCCTTATATTTCCAAAAGTGTTTCCGAGTTTTGGAGACGCTGGCACATGTCTCTTGGCAGCTGGTTTCGAGATTATGTGTATATCCCGCTCGGCGGAAGCAAGGTAGCAACATGGAAAATCTACAGGAATTTATTGATCGTGTGGGCTTTGACAGGGTTGTGGCATGGGGCGAGCTGGACGTTCATTGCTTGGGGAATTTACTACGGAATCCTAATCGCTCTGGAAAAGGCTGGTCTCGAAAAGATGCTTCTCAGACTCTATCCTTTCAACCACGTTATCGTGCTGCTGCTTGTCATGATCGGGTGGGTTTTCTTTCGTGCCGACAACTTTGGGTATGCAACGGATTTCATCTTGGCCATGTTCCATTCACGCGGTAACCCAGTATTCGATTCCCAAGCGCTCGCACTGTTATCGATGAATTGGATTCCGTTTTCCATTGCGATTCTTTTCGCCGCACCGATATTTCCCAAGCTGCAAAAATGGCAATTCGGCAAGCCGATCAGACAAGTACAGACCGTTTTCGCCTTGCTGTTCCATTGCTTCCTCTTTGTGGAAGTAATCTTGTATCTGATCAATTCAACCTATAACCCTTTCTTGTATTTTCGATTCTAGCTTATCAAGAGGAGCACGGAAATGAGTAAACCCGTTTCAATCGCTTATATCGTCGCTTTCTTAACGATACTTTTCGGATTCACCATCGCCAGCATTTTCACGGCTCATAAAGACATCTCTGCCATCGAAAACAGAACGTTAAGCAAGCTGCCCGATTTTAGCTTTGCAGCTATTACAACACCCCGTTTTTTCGAAAACATGAATCAATATTTCAATGACCAGATCGTGTTTCGCAACGAAATGGTGAAACTGTATCAAAAGCAGCAAAATTCCAGTCTGTTTAACTCCATGCTGTTCGAAAACATGCTTCGCGATCGAACGCAATCCAAACCCGAAGACGGAACGGTCGTAAACGATTCGCGCACCGTGTCCAATTTGGTTCTGATCAATGAAAAGTGGATTATGCCGGTTCCGGATAAAACCGTTCATACAAACGAAATTGACGCTGCCACGGCAAAATTAAACGCAGCGTTCGCCAACGCCGAGGCTCAAAAAACCGAAACGTTTTTCGTTTTTAATCCGTCGAGAACGATCTCATTGATGCATTTGTATCCTCCTTACATGCAAACGGACGCTTATGCCAGATCGAGAGACTATTTCTTGTCGAAGCTCGACAAAAAAATAAACGTCGTAGATATTCGCAAAAAGTTTGATACCTTTACGAACGCGCAGCGGGAAGGCATGTACTTAGAAACCGACCATCATTGGAATATCAAAGGCGCCTTTACGGCTTATCAAGAAATGATACGCCAACTTTCAAGCAAGTCTGCCCTTTTTAAAGGTAAGCCGATGTCGCTCTACGATATCAACGTTTCATCTTTAACGGATGGCCGTTTCGACGGAAGCTATAACAGGCAAAGCAATAATGCTATTGATCCCCAAAACGCCGATCGAACGATGATTTATGAACCGAAAACGCCGTTTACTTTTCAACATTTTGAAGTGATTAATGGAGATGGAACCCAAACCATTCGAGATTTTCGCGATTTTTATGGATACAAAAAAGGACAAAGTACGGTTTCTTACGGCACCTTCTTTGGCGGAGACAGACGCAAAATCACGTATGAAAACCCGAAAGCAGGCAACCAGCTGCGGGTCCTGTTACTGAAAGATTCATTCATGAATCCGATAACACCATATTTGGCCCAAAGCTTTCACCAACTAACGGTTTACGACAATCGTTACTACCCGGAATTCAGCTTGAAAAAAATCTTATCAAGCGAGCACTATGACATCCTGATTATCGCTTTGCATGATGATAATCTGTTTAGCAACAATTATGATTTTGAAAAAAAGGTGAGCAAGTAAGAAAATCGTTTGGCCAACGCGAAATCACTTCTCTTGAAAAGTGATTCGACGTTGGCCTGTTTTATTTATCATGGAACGGGAACCGCCGACCTCTGCAGATCCAATGAAAGGGACGCGGCAAAACACCTGACCTCTTCATGAAATCGGTCCGGCACCTTTGTTACGATCTGATGGTTTACACCCGAAATAATGACAGTGCGGGCATTCGGCGCGTGCTTTTCGATCAACTGGGCATATGGGTGCATCCGCTGGTCTTCTTGACCGCACAGGAGAAGCAAGGGCGATGAGATTTCCGATAGACGCGCTGTACAATTTTCTGCATGCCCTGCCCGATACAGTTGGAGCAGTGTCGATGAATCCGTATTTTCCATATGGGAAATCCACTGTTTCTGAATCACCGGATCATCGACGTGAGAGGAAGCGATGGAACTGGCAAGAAGTCCAATGCCATGCATCGCAGTCAAAGCTTCGGCCATGTAGAAACGCGTATGTAGAAACAGTTCGTTCACCTCAGAAAATCCACTCACCAGAATGCCCCCGGCAAAAAGGTTAGGTGACGCAAGCAAGCATTCCAATGCAAGCGGACCGCCCTGCGAATAACCGCATACAATTGCTTTTTGATCGGTGATGCGGGCAAGCAGCTCACATAGCTGCCCCGCGATTGCAGATAAAGAAAAGGACTCAGGTATCGGTGAGCTGTCACCGTGGCCCGGTAGATCAGGGATGATCAGTTGAAAGTGGTCTGCCAAGGCATGTTGGGCGAAAAAATTTACGTGCCCGATAGCGGGTGCATGAATGAACAGAAGCGGCGCACCGCTTCCTAACTGCTGAAACGAGTAAACCTGTCCGTTCGCTAGCGTGATCTGGTTCAGTCGAGCCACATCCTTTCCAATATCTACAGCCTTTTGTATAGGATGAGCGGAATGATGGGATTTTATCTCCTTCATGTTTTCAAAAACTCATCCGATAGTACCTTCTTTTGGATGGGAACGATTGCCTACTGCATTTATGAGTGTCATTCGGTAAACCCGAATAGCTTCATGCCGGGAAACGGTTATTTAAACGTGCTTAATGAAGGGAATCCTTGGTACCCTCGCCTCATTGGTTTATTTCGTACTCGTTTTTTGGTATCAAGAAAAGTTCAAATATATGTTCATCACGCTTGGTATACTTGGAATACTGTGTTTCTTTCTCGGGTATCCGCTGTTGTTTTAAACAATAAATAAAACGATGTTTTACGGAGGCGATCCCTTATACTTCGAGCGGTTCATATCTTTCCTAAGTTCCCAAATCTCGATAAGATTGAAAAATTACGCAAGAAATATGATTCCTTATACGGTCTCATACCTCCTCATATCACCCTCGTATTTCCATTCGAAAGTGATCGTAGTCTGGCCGACCTTCATACTCATTTCGTTGCCTCCGTTGACAAAGTTCGACCTTTTAAACTTTGCGTAAACGGAATAACAGCAACATCAGACAATTATTTGTTTCTCAATGTGACTGAAGGTTCAAATAAAATAAAAGATCTTCATGACCGTCTATACACCGGCATTCTACGCGGTTTCTTAAATGAACAAATACCTTATACGCCACATATTACCGTTGGAAGATTCCCTTATACTGCTGCGCTTGAACGGGCTTTTGCGGTTACTCAAGGTTTTTCCGAAACATTTGAATGCTACGTCACAGAGATAACCGTCGAGAGCATAAAAGACGATCAAAGTTCAGTAATTGAATTCACTGTCCCATTGGGCATCAATGATTTTACTAAATAACGAAAAGTAATTTTGTGTTTTTAGGTAATATCCTTCTGTTAAACAAATGAATGAAAAGAGTGTTCAAATGGCCTACATCATCGGAACGATTATTTGGTTGTCTCTCGTCGGAATCAGTATCTTCATCTGGTTTTCACCAGATGGAATTTTCTTTATCCTTTCGAAATTGATCTCACTTGCTCTTGGCATTGGCAGTACTGTTGTTTATTTGATTTACCTCCTCATCATTTTTTTCATAAAACGAAATGTGGTCGGTATATGGATTGTCGTTGGACTCCTCATTTTTATAGTAGGATTTTTATGGAATGTGGGATTACTAAAAAGCTTCTTCCACTGACAAAATGGGCATTTTATTACGCTACAAATCTGTTCCACGCGGTAACATTATTCATGTAAGCACGTCAAATTAGTAACAACGAATTCGAGGTGAATACCTTTGTGGATGAAACTTTCTGCCCTCATTTTGAACATTCTGCTTGGGATCGCAGGGTTTTATGTTTTGATGTTTGTCTTACTAACTGGAGGTGCACTTGGTAGTCGGTCCCCAAGTCCCACTCCCTTAGGCTATTTGGTCATTCTCGTTTACGTTTTACTTTGTTTCGGAACCAATTATCCTTTTGCCAAAAGGTCCTCCAAAATTTGGAGGTACTGCCTGACGAGTGTTTTAGTATGGCTTTGTTCATTTTTCATTACCATTCTTTTATAGCTGCTGCCCATGTACAATGAAGTGTCGCTCGCACGCGGCACTTTTGGGCGCGGCAAATACTTGACTGACCGTTCTTAAAAGAGTATAGTCACGATAACAAGGCAGGTGAACGATCATGGCACGACATAAAGAGTTCGATCAAGAGGTAGCGCTGGATAAAGCGATGGAGCTGTTTTGGCAAAAAGGCTACGACCGGACGTCCATGCAAGATTTGTGTGAGCATCTGGGGATTCATCGGGGCAGCCTGTACGATACGTTTGGCGACAAGCACCAGCTGTTTTTGGCCTGCATCGATCGCTTTCAGGAGACGGCGCACGAGTCGTTTTATTCGATTTTGCAGGAAACCGGCGATTCCCGTGAGCTGCTCGAGCGCTTTTTCAACCGGGTGATCGACAGCTCCATCGACAACGCCAGCCTGCGTCGCGGGTGCTTTATGGCCAATGCGACGATGGGTGTCGCCGTGTTTGAGCCGAGCGTGGCGAGTCGGGTAGAAGCTTATTTTTTGCAGCAGGAGACATGGTTTTATCGCTTTTTGCTGCGCGCGCAAAAAAACGGAGAGCTGAAAGGAAAACAACATATCCGCGAGCTGGCGCGCTTTCTGGTGAACACGAAGCAAGGTCTGCATGTTTTGGCCAAATCCGCTTCGGACCGCAGCACAATGGATGATACCGTAAAAGTGACACTTTCGTTTCTGTTTTAATTTTTTTTACGCTTTTCTTGAACGATCATTCTTAAATTATTCGAGGAGGTTTCTCATGAAACGAATGCTCTGGGTTTTACTGGTGATGTCGATCGGGGCAACCTTTCCTTCATCTCTGTTCCCGCTTTACCAGGAACAGTTCCATTTGAGCAGCTTGCAGCTGACCATCCTGTTCGCATCGTACGCAGCGGCTTTGCTGCCTGCGCTGCTTATCATCGGTTCGCGCGGCAGCGCGTGGGGCTTGAAAAAAGTTCTGCGCACCAGCATCCTGCTCTCGCTTTTGTCGACGCTTGTGTTTCTTTTGGGCAATCAGGCATGGATGCTCTTTCTCGGGCGCATCTTGGAGGGAATTGCGTTCGGCGCCTTCACCGGGACGGCTGTCGCCTTTTTGCTGCAGCAAAGCCCGGCCCATGAAACTGGGAGAGCGCTGCGCTTCTCCGCCATCGTCAATACGGTCGGCTTCGGACTCGGACCTGCTATCACCGGATTAGTGATCCAATACATTCAGCTTCAGCCGATGCATCTCCCGTACGGCATTTTGACCGTGCTGCTTGCAAGCGGAGCGTTCGCGCTGGAGACGTTGGCCGATACAGCCTCGCCGCAAACAACATATGCTCCGGCGAAAATTTCACTCGGGGTCCCAAGTGCGATCCGCCCGTATTTCTGGTCGTTCATTGCACTGCCGATTTTCATGGTGTTCACGCTCAATGGCGTCGTACTCTCGTTGATCCCAAGCTTCGTCAAAAACGTGATCCACAGCTCCAACCTCGCTGTGTCCGGTTTGTTGATCCTCGTCCTGTTCGGAATCGCGGCTGTTTCCCAGCTGTTTGGCTGGCCCAGGCAGTCCATCACTCGCGTGCGGTTTGGCGTCGTCTTGCTGGCGTTGGGTGCCTGGTTTACCGTCATTTCCGGCCAGACGGCGAATCTTGGCTTGCTGTGGACCGGCATTTTCATTCAGGCGATCGGGATGGGGTGGACGTTCCAAGGCAGTCTGCAGCTGGCGGGGCGACTGCCGAAGCCGGAAGAACGGAACAAGGTGATCTCGACCTATTACTTGGCTGGCTATGCGGGGTTCATCGTGCCGATCGTCGGTGTGGGGATGCTTACCTTCCTTTTCGCCCTCAACCTGGCGCTCATTTTACTGAACATCGTGGCAAGCGCCGTCATCCTGTACATTTTCCTGTTTTCGTTCCGGTTTGAACGGTTTTACAACAAGCTGCACCAAACGAGCCATATGTCCGAGTAAAATAACTTTTTAGGGGGATCGAATACAGGAAACAGCCGCGGACTAAGACTTGAAAAATAATGTCTTAGTCTGCCGCTGCTGTTCTATTTTACGGATTCACTTCAATCTGAACGGTGGCTTTTTTCCCCACGTTCGGGAGTAGACTCCATCTGATTAACAAAAACATTCGGGCCCATTTTGAGATTTCTCGGGTTGTTTCTCTTCCCCCTCTTCAAAAGCAAGTAGAGCGTTAACTCCATGACTAAGAATAGCACCCGCTCGGGTAGAAGCCGCTACGAGCAATGCCTCCATAACTTCTTCCATGGAACCACCCAAACCCTTGAACTTCTTCACATGTACACCGATGCAATAAGGACACCCGGTGACGTGTGCCACGGTAATTGCGATCAATTCTTTGGTTCGCTCAGGCAGTACTTGTGCGGTTTGATACACCTGATGTTCAAAATTCAGAAAGGCAGCTGCTGCTTCAGGACTAAGCTTACCTAAATCCGGAATCCGTTGAAGATTTGCGGGATCATAATACGTTTTCACATCAATCAGCTCCTTATCATTCTTCAGAGTAGAACAATTTGTTCACTGGTCTGATTGTATTTGAATGACAAGGGCGTTATCTGTGACAAGGTCACCTTAAGATGAAATCTGTTCAAGCATATCACGCTAATACGGTTCCTTGCATTGCCGCCGGTTGGCGGCTTTTTTTGTTCATGAGGCTGATGCTTTCACACCCTCTTGTCTGGAATCAGCTTGCCTACATGTAACCGATTGCGCTGTCATTCGTACTAGATACCAGTTCATGTAAGTGAGCGGGTTTTCCGTGCTTTTCATGCTGTTCGTGATCGGTTCCATCGCGCTGCTCATCCTCGTCACGCTTGGGGTCGCGATTTATCAATCTTTCGTGAAGAAAAAAATGGTGGAGCATTACTACACGCCATTTGACCATATTTTCGGACAAACACAAGTGGAGTATCATACGGAAAAGGTGGAAAAGAAAGAGGAGGAAGAAGGGGAAGGCGATGATAAAGACAAAAACCGTCGTATAGCATCGACAACGGTTTGAAGGTGATTCCTGCTCGGCAATCTCGGTTCAAATAGGTGGATGCTGCGGGACGGACCGCTTTTTTCATGTAAATCTGCTTCTGTCTTGAAAAAAGCGATCCTTCTGCCTGCCTATGGCTTTATGTTCAAGCTTCCAAGCCATAAGTGGCATGATTGCGAAGCAGCTCACGAATATTGCTCAAATATGGCATGAGCTCCTCTGCGTCGGCAATCGACTTCCAGGCGATCTGCTGGATCTCATTATCGGTCGTGCCGATCTCACCGCCCGTTATTTCCCCACGGAAAGTGATGAATGTGGCATGATGGCTGCCGACCACCTTTTCGGTAATGTGCACGATATCCGACACTTGCACATGGAGGCCGGTTTCCTCTCGCGCTTCCCGCACCGCTGCTTGCGCCAAAAGCTCGCCATGCTCGCGTCTCCCGCCAGGCAGACTCCAATGCCTTTCATTTTTTACCGTCAGCACTTGATCGGTTGCTTCATCGTAGAGCAAAACGTAGACTACGTCGACGTGGAGTAGGTTCATAGATTTTTTCCTCGATTCTATTAAAAGATGGTTATGACGATAAGGAAGGAGCTTCTGCAATGAACGTACTTGTGCTCTTCCTGCCTGGGGGGCTTGTTTCATTACTGGCCGCGGCGCTTAATCTGCAGCTTTCATCTTGCCTATTTGGTCTGGTCTCGATAATCATCGGGATGATTGAGTTCTGCGCTGTGATCTACTTTGGAAAGAAAGGCTGTCGTTCTTCCTAGCGTTGGGTGAAGCTTTTGAGCGGCTGTTTAGCATTGAATACATTTGCGAATTTACTCTCACTCGGTTTGTGGCGGGATGGAATTATTTAAAAGAATTAGCACCACTGCTGGACAATCCGTTCAAACATCGGTATAAATAAATGCAAATCCTCGATCCAGTATCGACCGATAAGGTGATGAAATGGGACTTACGCATGAATTTTATCTAACCAATTTCCCCGCATTGCAAGAAACCGAAGATATGATTGTACTGCATGATGATCTCATCAGCTATATCTGGGATTCATTGAACTGGCTGCCGACGTTTAATGCTTCAACGAAAGAGGAGCATTCCGGCTTACACTATCACGGCATTACCTTAATTCCCAAAAACAGTGCCCCGCTTTTTAAATCTATCATTCTAGCATGGTGTTCGCTCTTTTCACTTGGCCCCCAAACAATTGAACTTACGGGTCGCTATGTCATCGATGGAGACGGCATGGGCAACTATGAAAAGTGCTTTTTTTCCAAAGACGAACTAGTGAAAACCTTGTCTACTCTTGCGGAATTGCTCGACCGAGTACAAGATGACAACCAGTGCATCCTCCATCACGGAATCTGACGGTTATCCTATCTTTTCCCCAACACCTGCTCCACCAGCCGCTTGGGGGCTGCGCGCAAATAAGCTTCCTTGATCAAGCCCTCTAGCATCTCCCAATTCTCGGGCTGCTTGACCGACACCCAGCCGTGTTGGCCGATGTACGGCGTTTTAAAAAATGGTTCCTGCTGAATCAAAAACGCCTGGTTCTCGCGGTTGGACTTGAAAGACAGGCTTGGCCCCTCATCGCTGTCGCCCATGATGATGAATGACTTCCCTTTTACTTTGCAGGTCGTATGGCCGAACCCGTCGACGATCTCCTCCACCTCCGGCAATGACCGGCAAATCCGACGAACCTCTTCGAGCATTTCCAAGCCTTTTTTCGATGTAATCGACTTCCCGTTTGACAACACGTGCACGCCCCTTTCACTTGTTCTTCTCATCGCACATTCGTTGGTTTCACGATCTTACCCATTATCACAACAAAAAACAAGTCACACCACCTGGCGTCTCTCTTCTTCCATTTCTATGAAAAGGCGAGATATCCCTTTCGTTTTCCACATCATGAACTGAATGGACGAGTGGCTCGGCTTTTTGTCGAACAAGGAGAAGATGATGACTTGTTCGGCCATCCGGACACGCCATGCTTTTCATTGTAAATTTTGGTTAAAATTGCATGTATTTTGTGTTAAGGTAGTACTGATCCACGTTCAAATCCACCATAAAGGAGTGCCCGGCTTGTATACCGTCTCTCTGGAGGCTGCCTTCCGCGAACAGAAGGACCGCATCGGCTCCAAGGCGTTGCAATTGTCCAGGCTGATGCGGGAACATTTTTACATTCCCGATGGGTTTGTCATCACCGCGGAAGCGTTGGCGCATTTTCTCGATGTACACCGCATGGCGAACAGCGCGGATTTTCAGGATCGCACAGAACGGTTTTTGCAAACTGCGATCCCCGATGAGATTCGTGCCGAAATCGCCGCTGCCTACCGCCGCTTGACCGGTTCCACCGGTTGCTCGGTCGCTGTCCGCTCCTCCGCCTCTGCTGAAGACTTGCAGGAAGCCTCATTTGCAGGTCAGTACGAAACCATTTTGCACGTCACCGATTTCGACCACCTCCTCTCCGCCATCAAACGCTGCTGGCTCTCGCTCTTTTCTGATCAAGTCGCCCACTACGCCGCCACCAAGCAACTATCGCTCACCAATTTCCCGATGGGAATCCTCGTCCAGCAAATGATCGCCGCTGATGTCTCCGGCGTCGTGTTCACCATGAATCCTGTCACGGGAAGCGCAAACGAAATCATCATCAACGCCAGCTATGGACTAGGCGAATCGATCGTCTCCGGCCTAGTCACCCCCGACTCATTCACTGTTCACAAACATACGGAACAGCTTACCAAAGAACTTGGGCCAAAAGAATTGAAAATCGTCCCAGCCGTTCGCGAAACCCGCGAAATGGAAACAACCGAATCAGAGCAAACCCAATTTTGCCTCGATGACACAGCCGTTCTCGCCATCGCGCGAGAGGCGCAACGAATTGAAATCTTGTATCAGCAGCCCGTAGATATTGAGTTTGCGATCAAAGAAGAGCAGCTCTACCTTTTGCAGGTTCGCCCCATTACGACTTAGGAGGGATCCGGATGCTTCAGCTGGCTGATTTCCAAAACAAGCTTTTGCTTGGCGACGAGGACAAAAAACAAGGCTTCTGGGTGCAGGATGATGTTCATCTTGCCCACGTCGTCAGCCCTCTTTTCGCCTCGTTCCAAATACCGGCCATGACCGACGGCACCAAAAAGGCGTTTGAACATCTTCAGATGCCGATGAGCCAGTTCGTCATGAAGCTATCGGACGGCCGGATTTATCAACAAACGCTTCCCTATCCCGGCGACGCCCAAGCGCGCATCGAAGCGCATAAAAAGGCGGTAAAGCCGCTGCTGCCTGTGCTCAAGCAGCGGTTGCTCGATTATGTAGAAGCCGATTTCCTCCCCTTTTACTCATCACTCGACCGCTCCACCCAAACGATCCGCACATTGGCAGAAGCACGCCAACAGGTGCTTGCGCTGCATTCATTTTACGAGCGCGCCTGGCAGCTCCATTTCGAGATCGTGATGCCGCGAACCTCGCTATCCATGGCTTTGGAGCAGCTGTACAGCCAGTTGACGGGCGATCCGCAAAGCACCTATGTGTATGAGCTTCTGACCGGCGTCATGAACAAAACGCTTGAGACGGACAGAGGGCTGTGGAAGCTGGCGCAAGCCGCTCATGACACACAAGAGGTAAAGACGCTCCTGCTGGCAACGCCGGTCAGCGAACTAGCCCACCGACTTGCCCAAAGCGAGGAAGGACGCGCCTTTTTGACACGCGTGCAGTCGTTTCTGGACGAATACGGCTACCGCACGCCCAATTCTCATGAATTTGTCGATGAGACCTGGGTGGAAAATCCGGTGCACGCCTTGTCCATCATCGTCTCGTACTTGCAAAAGGAATACGATTTTGATGCGCATTTCGCGCAAATCGTTTGTGAACGGGAAAGCAAGGCACAGGCGGTTTTGGACAAAATGCCGGAGGGGGATGCGAAGGAGCAGTTTGTGCATTTGTATCAATGGGCACTTGATTCGTGGGGATTGGATGAAGACCATCACTTTTATATCGACGCGATGCTTCCTGCCAAATCACGGCTCTTCTTGCTGCGGGTAGGAGAGCTGCTCGTGCAGGCGGAAGCACTTGCGGAGCGCAATGATATTTTTTATCTATATTTGGATGAGCTGATCTCCCTTTTGGATGAGCCCATACCTGCCGATTCGCTTATCGATTCTCGGAAGCAAGCGTATCAGGAGCAAAAGTCGGCCAAAGCCGTACCATTTTACGGAACCCCTCCGAAAATCGACGGAGATGATCCGGTGCTCGAACGGGTTTTCGGTACCAAGCAGGCTGCCGTGGATGAAACGAAGCAAAGCTTCAGTGGATACGCCGCTTCACAGGGCAGCTATACCGGGACTGTTAAAGTGGTGCGGGGGCCGGAGGAATTCGCCAAGGTGCAAAAAGGCGACATCCTCGTGTGCCGAACGACGACGCCTCCTTGGACGGTGCTGTTTTCGCTTGTCGGTGCAGTCGTGACAGATGCTGGCGGGATCTTGTCTCACGCAGGGACGGTCGCGCGGGAATACAAGCTGCCTTCTGTCGTAGGAACCAAAGTGGCGACATCGGTCTTGCGGGATGGGGATACAGTGACCGTCGACGGGACGAACGGAGTTGTCCATTTTGGGAGGGAATAAGCACCATTTCATCATTCTCGCCATCCTGGCAGGGACGTTTCTCGTTCCCGTCAATTCGACCATGATCGCGGTCGGCTTGCCTAGCATTTCGCAATCGCTCGGAAGTGGGCTTGCCAGCTCCTCCTGGATCATTACGGTTTATTTGATCGTGATGACCGTGCTGCAGCCAATCGCAGGCAAGCTTGGGGATCTGTACGGGAATCGGCGAATGTTTTTGCTCGGCATGTTTCTCTTTCTGCTGTCGTCCACGGCGTGCATCTTTTCGACGAATTTGCTGTGGCTCATCTCATTTCGCGCCGTGCAGGCCGTCGGCGGCGCTTTGGCATCGCCAAATGCCAGCGCGATTCTCCGCTTTGTCACACCTCGGGAAAGACTGGGTAAAGCATTTGGCGTCTTCGGCTTGACGATGGGGCTGGGTGCGGCGATCGGGCCTCTGGTCGGTTCGCTCTTAATCAGCCAGTGGGGCTGGACCTCCATCTTTTGGATCAATCTGCCATTCGCCTTGTTTTCGCTTTTGGCGGCATTCGTTTTGCTGCCCAAACGCACGCCAACCGTTCGCGCTGCGCTAGATTGGGTTGGCTCAGTGCTGCTTGCGATAAGCCTTGTCACACTGATTTTAGTCGTGTCGCACCCTGCATTTTTATCGGTTTGGACGATTGCGCTGTTCGGCCTTTCCACCGCCTTGTTCATCGTCCAGGAACGGCGCAGCGGCGCACCCTTGATCGAATTCGCCTTATTTCGCAACCGAGCGTTTACCAGCGCTAATCTGTCTATTTTGCTCAGCAACGCGGTTATGTACAGCACGATCCTAATCATGCCGATCTTACTGCAAACCGAGCTGCTTTTCCCCGTAACGACCATCGGCATGCTCCTGTTCGTCTTTTCGCTCGCTTCCTCGCTGTGCTCGTTTGCGGGCGGCCACCTCGAATCGCGTCTGGGCAAAAAGCGAACCGTGCTGCTCTCGTTTCTGTTTTCCGCGCTCGGCGCCCTGGCATATTTAGGCATCAGTGTGACGCACTCGCTGGCTTATTTGTACCTGGCGATGGCGATCGGTGGAATCGGCGCCGGCATCGGCATGGCCTCGATGCAGACAGCTTCCTTGACTTCCGTGCCCAAGGAGATGTCCGGGATTGCCTCCGGGATTTTTTCCACCTTCCGTTATGTGGGCGGCATGATCGCGTCAGTTCTGGTCAGCCTGTCCATCGGGCACGGGCTGCTTTTTTCCCTGTTGCTGCTGTTCGCGCTGGTCGGGGTTCCCGTCTCGCTTGGGCTGGGGGAAGCGATCGGGCCTGGCCACGCCGCGAAACAGAAGAATGTCGGCGCTTGAGAACGTGTTGAATACGTAAGGGGCATCCGCTTAAAGGAAGCTACGTGCTTCTTTACGGATGCCCCCTTTTTCATTTTTTAGCACGGCCGGTTAAGCCTCTCAACCCGCCGCTTGTAACAATTCCTCGCGATCTGCATACGCTTCCTGAACGAACATAGCGGCGATGGCTGCGATCAGTCCAGCGATCCCGATGAAAAGAAAGTTCATTTGGAAGGACAAATTCATGGTTAGCAGAACACCCACGAGTGTTGGAGCGACAACGCCGCCGATGCGGCCGAAGCCAAATGACATCCCCAATCCGGTCGATCTGATTTGCGCAGGGTAGTATTCGGCAACAAATGCATTTGCGATATTTTGAGCACCGATGGAGGCTGCCCCGATCACGGCGGTCAGCGTATAAATGACGGCAATGTCCAGCTTGAATCCCAATAAGAGAAACGCGATTCCACCCGAGGCATACAGCGGAACCAGCACTTTTTTAAAGCCAAACCGGTTCGTCAAGGTGCCAAGTACAATGGTCCCGACGATCGCACCCAGATTTAAAAAGACAACGAACATCATGCTGGATCCTAAATCATAACCCGCGCTCAGCATCAATTTCGGCAGCCATGTGCTCATTGCATAAATCAGGACAAAGGCGCAGAAAAAACAGATCCAAAACATTAATGTACTCACCGTACGCTTCTTTTCAAACAGTTTCACAATCGGAGAACCAGCGTGCTTGCTGCCCAGCTTTTCAAACGTGAGCGAATTCGGAAGCGGATTGGCCGGATTGGCACGGCGGAGAACCGCACGAAGCTCATCCTCTTTTCCTTTTGCTAGGAGCGAGCTGATCGATTCCGGCAAAAAGGAGACCAAAATGGGAACGAACAGAAGCGGAATGCCGGCGATCCAAAAGATCGGTTTCCAACCCATAGCCGGCAGTAGGCTTTTCCCAATCATCGCCGCCGCAACCGACCCGATGGAATACCCGCAGAACACGATGGATACCAGCGCATTTCGGATTGCTTTCGGCGTATAATCGGCTGTCAACGCGATCACATTCGGCATTACCCCGCCGAGCCCTAAGCCCGCTATGATACGGAATACGGTGAACATCACGGGTCCATTTGCAAAACCAGCCAATGCGGTAAATAGGCTGAACTGTAGCACGGAAAAAATGATGACTTTTTTTCGCCCGATCTTATCGGCAGCAAATCCGAACAAAATGGCGCCGATCGCCGTGCCAATGGCGGTGTAACTGCCAATCGCCCCGACCTCAATCGGTGTTAACGACCATTCCTTCATGAGAAACGGAACAGACAAGCCATATAAGACCACATCATAGCCATCAAAAACGATAATGAGAAAACACCAGAAGATCAACATCATGTGAAAGCGGTTAAATTTTGCTTGATCGATCAGCTGATTTGCACGAATTTGTTCCATCCAGTCAACCCCTTGCCAGCGCCCATAACGCTTATTTTTTGACTTATCTGTATTTTTATCGTAAAGCCTTTCCAACCGATAAGATACCGACACGACTTACGAAAATCGCTTTTCCTTTCCTACACGGCATACGATGAATAGGAAGATGGGAACGAAAAGAAGCAGTGCGCAAGAGGCATGATAGCCGCAATCGCACTGCTTGATGTGTTGTTCGCTTTATCGTATCAAAGAGGCCCGAACGGATTCGGGTATCGTCACTGCTTTTGGACTTCCTTCCGCAAAAGATGTCCACGCCCGCACTTCATATCCGCTTGCCAGCAACGTTTCTCCTCTATAGAAAGCATGCTCCAGTTTGAACACTTTATCTCTGAGCTCAAGCACCTGTGTTTCAACATGGATCTCGTCTTCAAAGCATGCCGGCTTTTTAAACACGCAATGCGTTTCTAGCAGCGGCAGGGCGATTTTTTCATGGACAAAAAGGGACGACAAAGGAAGCTCGATCGAATGAAACAGCCCCCCTGTCGCTTGATCCATCCACTTATAAAAATTGGGGTAAAAAACAATCCCTGCCGCGTCCGTGTCTCCCCACGCCACTTTGAACGTATACACCGATTTCAACATCCTGCTCGTCCCTTTCGCATGACCTCATCCTACCGTCGCATCTATGGTCTATGGCAGCAGCGGAAAAAATTCATCGAGAATTTCCTGATGCCCGTTATTTTCAGTGTAAGCCTCTTCTCTTTGCAGACCGAGCGCTTCCATTATCGGCAAATCGCTGGTCGAAAATAAATACGTATCGTCTGACGATAGATTCACATGCTCATGCCATGCCCAGTTGGGCACCACAAAGAAGTCACCCTGGGACCAATTATATTTCACACCGTTGATCACCGAATAACCGGTTCCTTTAAAAACATGATAGATGGTCGCACTGGTATGACGATGGGCTTTCGACCGGAAACCGGAAGGCAGCTTTTGCATCCACGAAGCGATATTCGGATGAGCGGTTGCTCCATTCGATGGATTGATATACTCCACTGCATGCCCATCAAACGGATCGGGCGCGAATTCGCTCAACCCCGTGAGCGACTGCTCCGTCCCCTTCCACTTATACGAACCAAGCGGTGCGATTTGAGGCTTCCGATCCGCGATTGGTCGCACCATCCCCCCCATGTAACGTTTGGCGGAATAGTTGTCGGGAAGTGAAGGTTGCTCAATTTTGTCAGGATACGATTCAAAAAAGGTCCCGCCTAGGCCGTATATGAAGGGGATATCGAGGCAATCCATCCAAATCATCGGTTTGTCTCCCGGGTGGGAATGACCGTGCCAGAGCCCTTGTGGAGTAATGAGGAAATCCCCTTCCTCCATGAAAATTCGCTCGCCTTGCACGATGGAGTATGCCCCTTCACCTTGTGTGATAAAGCGGAGGGCGCTTTGTGTATGCCGATGCGAAGGTGCGGTTTCCCCAGGAAGAATCAGCTGAACAGCCGCATAGAGCGTCTGGGTGGTAGATGCCCATCCCCAAGGCTGACGGTTGACCAAGCCCGGGTTTTGCAAATAGATGGCGCGCCGTTCGCCGCCCCGCTCAGGCGTGAAGATTTCGGTCGCTTCCATCAGCTTTGCATAGAGCGTTTCCCACTTCCACAGATAAGGAAGGGCTTGCGGCTGGGGCTGCTTATGCATGAGATCAGGGATTGCACTCCACAGCGGTCCCAGATGGTAGCGTTCTATGTCCTTGGTAAAATTCTGAACAACCGCGCTTTGAAAAAAGTCCAATTTCTCTGCCATATCATGTTACACCCCTTTTACTTATGTTGATTTGCGGACGCATAGTGTTCGACATTCCGCTTGATTTGGCCCAGATGCTTTTCCAAATGCTCTACCACCAAATGGTCGACGACAAATGACATGGACTTGGTCCCGAAGCGGGGATTGCGGCTTGGGGCCTCAATCGCCAAATCATCATCTGTAAAAGACAGCAGGATCGTTTCGATCTCGGGTAAGCTTTCCAAGAGGTTATGCCGTACACCCGATACCGATCGCTGTGGCGCTGTCGCCACGGCTTCCAATCTGCCCTCATGCTGCAGCCCGCGCCCCCATTCCGTGCCAGGGGACTGGATGACACGCTGCATCTCATACAGCCAATAGGGGATCGCTTCTTCCACATGGCACAACACCTCCATGATGGACCACGATTCGTCGGAAGGCTTCCAGCGAATCTGCTCTTCGGAAAGAGTGCCTGTTACGTTCACGATTTCCTTGAGCAATGCATGTGTTTCCTCAGTTGCTTTCTGACTGCGGCTCATGTCATCCCTCCTGTCCCGTTTTTTTCACCTGATTTTCCAGAACGCCAATTCGGTCGATTTCAATGCGCACCACATCACCGTCTTGCAAAAAAACTTGAGGATTGCGTGCGACACCGACTCCTCCCGGTGTTCCGGTCAAAATCACATCCCCCGGCTCCAGCGTCATGAGCCCAGAGAGAAACTCCACTAAATAAGGAACCGTGAAGACGAGGTTTGCGGTGTTCGAGCGTTGGCGTTCTTCACCGTTGACTGTGAGCACAACTTCCAACCCAGCCGGATCGCCGAGCTCATCTTGCGTAACGAGCCATGGTCCCATCGGGGCGCTTCCCTCCACCGTTTTTCCTTGCAGCCACTGAATCGTTCTTCTTTGAATATCACGATAAGTCACGTCATTGGCGATGGTATAGCCGGCCACGTAATTCAGGGCTTGATCAGCGGAAACATTTCTCGCACGCTTCCCGATCACAAATGCCATTTCAGCTTCGTAATCCAATTGCTCGGAGATCGGATGGAACGGAATCGGATCCTGTGGCCCCACGATGGTATTGGCGAATTTGGCAAAGACCACCGGAACAGGCGGCAGCTCCCGTCCCATTTCCAAAATGTGCTCGCGGTAATTATGACCGACACAAATCATTTTTCCGGGCTGAAGCACCGGGGCTTCCAGCTTTACTTCATCGACGGGGATCACGACCCGATATTTCTGCTCCCGTGAGTCCGTTTGAATAAATTCAACGGCTTCTTTGGCAAGGGACAAGCTGGCATCGCCGCCTTGCAGGAACTCCACCATATTGGGGGGAACGTACGCTTCCGCGATTTGTTTTGCGCGCAAATGCCCGAGCGATTCCAATAACGACTGGTACGCATAGTTCAAATCGATGACCTGATTGTCAATCAAGCACCCAATGCGTGTGTGACCGTTCGTTTGATAGGTGACTAGCTTCATATTCCAACTCTCCTATGTAACGAGGTCGCCAACAGGCTTCCCTCACCATCTTTTTGTTGTTTTATTTCCACTATTCAGAACGAAATGACCGAATTCATCTGCCGAGGGTCACCTTGGTTCATACGTTTCCATTAGCCTGTCTTTCAATCGTCCTTTTTGAATCTTTCCGCTTGCGGTCAATGGTAAGTCGTCGACAAAAACAATCCGGTTTGGCACCTTATAGTCTGCAAGCTGTTGCTTCAAGTAGGATTTCATTTCTTCTTCCGTTGCCACAGCATTTTCTCGCAGTCTGACAGCGGCACAAACAATTTCACCCATAACCGAATCAGGTAAGCCCACTACAGCAGCTTCCATGATTTTGGGATGACGATAAAGCAATTCTTCGATTTCTCTCGGGTAGATGTTATAGCCACCGCGGATAATCATTTCTTTTTTGCGGCCAACAATTCGCAAATAGCCGTTTTGATCGAGCGTTCCCAAATCTCCTGTGTAATACCAGCCTTCTGTGTCCAATGCTTGGTGCGTTTGCTCCGGCGCTTGATAGTATCCTTTCATGACGCCCAAACTGCGGCAAACGATTTCGCCCACCTGGCCCGCTTCCAGCGTTTCTTTCTGGTCATTCACAATCTTGATCTCCGCTTCAAAAGCGCCCTTTCCAACCGTTTCCAGGATGTTGGTCTCTTCATCATCCAATAAGGTGAAGGTTACGGCGGCTGATGTTTCGGTTGCTCCGTAAGAGACACAAATGTTCAAGCCCATCTTTTCACGCAGCTGCTTGATCGTTTCGGCCGGACAAGGAGCAGCGGCGATGATGCCTGTTCGCAAAGACGAAAGGTTAAAGGTGGAGAAATCCGGGTGGTTGAGCTCCAGAATAAACATGGTCGGCACAGCATGATGGACCGTTACCCGCTCCTGCTCGATCAAGCGCAATGCGTCTACCGCTTTGTATTTTTCTTGCAAAACCATCCTTGCTTGGGATAGCAGCGTTGACATGAAACAAGAGATCATGCCGAATACATGAAAGAGCGGGACGGGCACTAAAAATACATCCTCAGCACCACAAGCCAATGTTTCAACGGTTTGCGCCGCGGTATAGATCACATTTTGATGTGTCAGCATCGCACCCTTAGGGAATCCTGTCGTGCCTGATGTGTAAAGGATGCAAAAGACATCCTCCACTGGATCGATATCCACGACAGGAAGCGTGCCTCCTCTTCCTTCAAGCAAAAGCTGGGCATAATCAGCCGCCTCGCTTCTCTTAAATCGAACGGTCACCACGTGTTCAACCAACGGGAGGAGCAAATCGATCCCGATATGTTCAGCGAATTCTTCACACACGAAAACGACTTTTGTCTGGGCGTTCTGCACGATATGCGCGACTTCATGGGACCGGTATCGGGTATTAAACGGTACAACGATCGCGCCGATTTTGGCAACGGCCAAATAAATCGCGGCTGTTTCGTGCCAATTCGGCAGACAAACACCGATCCGTTCCCCTTTTCGTACACCCATCCGTACCAGAGCCGCGGCGAGCGCCTCCACCTCTTCTTGCAGCTCGCAATAGGTCATTCTTCTGAACAAATCATAGAGGACCTCGTGATCCGGCCTTTGCTCTGCTGCCTGATCCAGTATTTGTGATACGGTAAGGTTTTTCCACTTCATTTTCCTGCATGACCTCACTTCCGCCTACAATCTCTCCCAGATCGCAGCGATCCCTTGCCCACCGCCGATGCACACGGAGGAAGCCCCATACGTTTTCCCCCTGCGACCCAATTCATAAAGTAATGACAACGTGATTCTTGAGCCCGAAGCAGCAAGCGGGTGTCCGATGGCAATTGCACCGCCATTCACATTGCCGATTTCCGGATCAAATCCTAATTCTTTTTGGCAAGCCAAGTATTGCGCTGAAAAAGCCTCATTGATTTCGATCAAATCCAAATCCGCAAGCTTCAAATGAGCAGACTGCAAGGCGTTTTGAATCGCAGGGACAGGGCCGATTCCCATGAATTGGGGTTCGACGCCGACCACATTCCACGAGACGAGCCGCGCAATCGGCTTCAAGCCTCTTTTCGCTGCGTATTCACCCGAGGTGACGATAACGGCTGCCGCTCCATCCACCATGCCGCTTGCGCTTCCCGGTGTAACGACGCCGTTTTCGATAAAACGCGCTTTTAATTTCCCGAGCTGTTCGAGGCTGGTGCTGCGCGGATGTTCATCGTGATGGACCTGTTTGTTGCCTTTTCGTCCGGCGACCGTGACGGGTACAATTTCTTCAGACAAGTAGCCCTTTTCCATTGCCGCAAGCGCCCGTTGATGACTGTGCAAAGCGTGCTGATCGATTTCCTCACGGGTAAGCCCGTACTTCGCTGCCACGTTTTCCGCAGTGACTCCCATCGTGCAGCCGCCGAATGTGTCATAAAGTCCGTCCCACACCCAATCCTCGACGACGGGTGCCCCTAGCGGACTTCCCCACCGCATTCCGCGGATCACGTGCGGTACCTGGCTCATGCTCTCCGTTCCTCCTGCCAGCGCAACATTCGCATCACCGGTCAAAATCATACGCGCGGCAGTCAGGATGGTTTCCAGCCCGGTGCCACACAAGCGATTGATGGTCACGGCAGGAACATGCACCGGGAGTCCCGCCTTTAAGCCAACATGACGGGCTAAATAATGGGCATCCCGGCTGGATTGCTGGACATTGCCAAATACAACCTGATCAATCTCTGCAGGATCGACCTGCGCTTTTCGAATGGCTTCCTTTGCAGCGATGACGCCCAAATCGGTCGCCGTAATCTCGCGAAAGGAGCCGCTTATTTCAGCAAAAGGCGTTCGCGCCCCATCGATCAAGACAATTTCCTTATTCATCGAACGCCCTACCTTCCCACAAACTGCGGCTTTCTCTTTTCGGCGAACGCCGTCATTCCTTCGTTGCGGTCTTCACTGACGAAAGCATTGCCAAAGCAAGCGGTCTCCAGGTCAAGAGCGGTATTCAATTCAGTGCCTGCTCCGCGATTGACGGCAACCTTCAGCATTTTCATTGCGACGGACGGCTTTTCGGCAAGCTTCAATGCCCACTCATTGGCACGGTTCATCAGCTCTTCTACAGGAACTACTTGATTGACGATGCCATACGCATATGCCTGTGCCGCCGGGATTATCTCGCCAAAATACATCAATTCCTTCGCGCGCGCTTGCCCGATCAGTCTTTGCAGGCGCTGCGTTCCCCCTCCCCCAGGGATGATGCCGAGATTGATTTCCGGCAGTCCGAATTTGGCTTTTTCCGAACAAATGCGCAGGTCGCAGGCTAGCGCCAACTCGCAGCCTCCCCCCAAAGCCAAGCCATGAATCGCTGCAATGACGGGCTTCGATAAGCTTTCAATGCGCTCGGTCGCTCTGCGTGAAGCGACACCCATGCGCGCTACTTCCTCTGCATCCAGCTTCATCATCTCGGTAATATCCGCGCCCGCTCCGAACGCCTTCTCCCCTTTTCCCGTGATGATGACGGCTTTCACTTGATCATCCTCTTCGATCTTCTCGAGCAATTGAAAGAATTCCATATATAGCTGCTTATTGAATGGATTCATTGGTGGACGGTTCAACGTGATCGTCGCCACTTTATTCTCAACGAAATACTCCAAGGTTTGCCACTGCATGCAGATCATCTCCTGTATTTTTAATGTTCCGACATTATGAGTTGTAATCGTACCAACCAGCACCCGTTTTCTTGCCTAAACGTCCTGCGCGAATCAAGCGTTTCAAGCTGAGCGGAGCAGCGAATCGGTCGTCTTTGAACTCTTCATAAAAGTAATCCATCACATGCATGCCGATATCCACACCGGCGAAATCCTGCAGGGTAAACGGACCCATGGGGTAATTCAAACCAAGCGTGACTGCTTTATCCACATCCTCAGGACTTGCAACGCCCTCTTCCACCAGCCGGATTGCTTCAATGAACTGCGGGATCATCACTCGATTGACGATAAATCCAGGAGAGTCTTTCTTCACCTCGATCGGTTCCTTGCCCAAATCTCTGGAGATACTCATCAGCGTTGCGACGGTGTCGTCACTCGTTTTGTACCCTCGCACCACTTCCACCAGTTTCATGATTTGGGGCGGATTAAAGAAGTGCATGCCAGCTACGCGGTCTTGTCTTTTCGTCGCTTCCGCGATGGCGGTAATCGACATGGAGGACGTGTTGGTTGCGATAATGGCATCTGGCTGGAGGATATCATCCAAACGACTGAACATCTCCTTTTTCACGTCCAGATCCTCGACGATCGCTTCAATCACAAGTCCGGCTCTTTCCATCTGGCCGAGTTCCGTGGTTGTTGTCACCCGCGCCAACGTCTCATCCTTTTCGGCCTCCGTCATTTTTCCTTTGCTGATGCTTTTGTTCATCATGCCATTCATTCGATCAATGGCCTTGTTTAGCAACGTTTCATTCAAGTCCCACAAGATGACCGTAAAACCGCTCAGAGCCGCCAAATGAGCGATGCCTCCACCCATTGTTCCTGCTCCGACTATACCGATCACGCGTTTATCCACTATGTTCATCCTTTCTGAAGCTGATTTATAGTTGTCATTATAGATAGCTTCAGAAGAGGTGAATATGGTCATCGTGATGGAAAAAGATCCACTCTTTCCTATACCACGGACGATTCTGCCTTTTCATAAAGATCATAGAGCTTATAAGCAAGCATGAGGTTGAATCGCTCTTCGGCATCATCGATATCGCACTTTAGCAGCTCCGTTATTTTCCCTAACCGGTATTTCAAGGAGCTCCGGTGAATAAACAGGGCTTCCGCGGTCTCTTTTAAATTTCCATTCATCAGCAAATAGACGCGCAGGGTGTCAAATAAGTCCTTCCCTTTGCCGTTACCGTTTCCGTAGCTCTGCAGCGGCTCCAGAACATTTTTCACAAACATCTTCGCGGCGAGTGTCTCTTGCAGGTTATATAAGACGGAGTAGGAGCCAAGGCTTTCAAAGCTGAGAAATTTTTTGCTTGGATAATTCGTGGTTACGATTTTCAGCGCTTGCAAGGCTTGGCGCAAACACAGATAGTAGTCCTCCAACGTTTTCGTGCTTGTGCCGATTCCAAGTAAAATGTCCATCTCCTGCATGTTCGGCGGAATCATTTTTGTCATGCGCGAATAAAGCTTTTCCCAGTAGTCTTTGGTTTCCCGCACTTTTTTTTCAGGGACAATCAACAAGTATTTCCCTGCTTTTCGGGAGACCATCATGCCTGGATCGAATTGCAGAAGCTCCTCCCGAATGCGCTCCCACAACCATGTTTTCTTCGCCTCGATCGACAGTAAATCTTCTTCCTCGGAAACTCTCTGTTTGCACTCGATCGAAAAGACCGCAATTTTGTTCGATTGAAAAATATTTACGTTGAACAAATTCGCATATTCGATCAGCTTCTCTTTCTCCTCGATCTTCTCCGAAAACAACTGGTGGATGAACCCGTCCTTCACTTGTTCTTTCACGTCCAAGACGAGCTTCTGCTTGATGAACTGAATCGCATATACATCCAGCGCATGGTTGAGCGTGATGCGCACCACCATATCCACTTCATTTTTTCGGATGCTAACCCCGACATAGCCGAGACAATCGCCGCCTCCCATCACTTTCCATACGGCAAAATCATGCTGTGGCCCATATTTCAACCATTGCTCACGCTTGCTCGCGTTCAAAACAGCCCATTTCTCCTGTTCAACAGCTGCGAAAATCTGTTCAAACTCTTCCTGGCTCTCTTCCACCCTGAACGATGAAATCGGGCGCAAAAACCGGTCGAATAACACAACCGAACGACCCAGCATCTTCGAAAGCGATACGGTAATTTCCTGGAAGCCTTCACCGACAAGCGTCCGTTTAACCAGCTCCTGTTGATTTACCATCAGTTTTTCCAAGCGTCGCTTGTCTTCCATCTCTGCCTTGTACAGACGCGCATTTTCGATTAAGACGGAAATGTGGGATGATAATAGCTGCAGCAGCTCTAAGTCTTCACTGGTAAACGTCCCGGCTTCTTTTTTGACCACATGGAGCACGCCGATCGTTTTGAGGTTGACCGTAAACGGGATCGTGATTTCGCTACCACCTTCCCGGTCCACGTACGGAAAATGATGAAACAAGCTGTAATCCTCTTCGAGCTTCAATTTGGCCGTAACCGCCATCGGGCCAAACGCGGGTGGCTGATAAACGAAACTGTTATGATGGTCGTCGTACAAGTACACATACACCGACTCGGCACCGGTCGCTTTGCCTGCCCTTTCCGTGATGTTGGCCACCAGCTGTTCGATCGAAGAACCGAGATAGACATTGTCCTTCAGCCATTCCATTCCCTTGATCTTCTTCTTCTCATGCTCCTTTTGCTGCGCGATCCCGATAGCGGCTGCGATGTCCTCGCCGAATTCTTCAAACAGCTTGTCCGCATTCAAAATCAGCGGAACTTCCTCCTCATAGCCGATCACGCAGACGCCCATGCTATTGGAGCCGCTTTCTTTAATCGGAACGGTAAACCAGGTAGCAAAGCCTTCATCCTGCAAATGGGTTAGGAATTCGCATGTAAGCTCTTCGTCGATGGGATCGTGGCAGCATTTCGGCTCCGTCAAAAACAGCTCTGAACAGTGCGTCCGCTCCATCGGAAACCTTTGCTCAAACTTCTGTCCATCCCCTTTGCTCGCTTTACAAATCAACACATCCTTCATTTTCAGGATGATGGAAACATAGTGGCAGCCAAATTGCTTCCAAAACGACTCAATCAAGTAATGCAGCGTCTCATCTACGGTATCAAACTTGACCAGCTGCCTTGCTGTCTTTCGCAAGTGCAGATCGATATTGCCGATTCTCTTATTTTTTTCGCTAACGAGCATGCATACATCAACTCCTTTCACCAATAAAACAAGCAAAAATTATGCCATTTTCACAATATAGAAGAAAAAAACCGGCAGCGAATCGCCACCGGCATCATAATGAAATGTGATTACGCAATCATGAACTGATTGTGATAAAACCCTAATGGCCAATGCCCCGCTGCAAATGCTTCGAGGAGCGGCAGGTAAGGATTGGTTTCCCATCCAGGTAAGTCAGAGAGGGTCTCCCAGGCACAGGCTACCCCAAACAAATACATCGTCGCACCCACAGCGACTTGTACCACCCGCATTCCGTCCGTTTCAAATGCATGAAAGGCACCTTTAAAGGAATGGTGAAACAAAAACTCCGGCACGTAATCAATCACATGGTTCAACGCGTCCAGCCTGCCCGCTCCTTCCGCTTTTTCTTTGATCTTACGAGGGACCGATTCTATTTTCATCCAAAGCGGGCTTTGCTCCAATCTCATGTCATCTAGGAAGGAGGACACCTGCTCCCGTCCCAACCACTGTACCGGATCCCCTTCGATTCCCAGCAACCGCGAGCATTCGAGAACTGCTCGCTCGGTCGATTCCTGGTCAATCGCTTTTCCCACAGCCGAAAACCATTCGATTTCGGCAAGACGGTTCAGCAAGCTTACAACTTTTTCTCCATTTACACCAAATGCCTCGGCTTGTGAAGCATCTAAGATCGTAACCATGCGCTCAACTCCTGGTTCCAAAATGAAAGGAAGGTCAAAAGCTCCTATGCGTTGCACGATGCGCGTGTCTTTTCCCTAGTATTTCGTGCCTAGCTCGGGCGGGCCGGACTTCGGTCCATAGGGCCCTTCATCGAGCCATCTTCCCAGGCGCGGTATGAATGGAGAAAGAGAAGCTGCCACTTCCCGTTTCATATTCATGTAAGGAGAGCTACCTTGAATATGTTCAAGCGCTGTGTTGGATGCACCCCGGTTATACAAGCCAGCCGTTCTCCGTTCTTCTGCGCCTTTTGCAATGAAATCATTGGCTTCATCCGCATTTTTTGCTTCGCTGGCTGCTTTGATCGCTTTGGCGGCAACGATGGCATCCGGCACACCCGAATTCATTCCCCGCGCGCCAAACGGGGCGAAAAGATGTGCTGCTTCCCCTGCCAGCAATACGCGTTTATGGACATCCGTAAAGGACTTGGCGACGACTTGATAAAACTGGTACGTTGAAACCCATGTAACACGATCCGCGTATTTTGCATCCATCACCTTAGGCAGCCACTTTTTGACGCCGTCGATGCCGCCAAAGGCTTCCGGATCATCCCCTTCAAGCAGCTGCAAATCCACTCGCCAATGACCGGCAAACGGGACAAACATGACATTTCTTCCGCCCATGGCCGGATGCTGGTAGTGAAAAATGCGTTCGATCGGCATCGGATTTTCCTCGTCTTCTTTGACATCCACCACAAGGAAAAAGTCATTAGTACGCGGACCTTCCATCTCGATCCCAACAGTCTTGCGAACGACCGACCGGGCGCCATCCGCAGCGATGACGTAATCCGCCGTCCATACGGATCCGTCTTCCACGGTTAAGATTGCCCCGGATGGGCTCGTCTTCACCTCTTTGATCGGTGTATTCCAGACAAACTCTACTCCTGCCTCAAGACAAGCCCGATACAAAAGCCGCTCAATGACATCCTGGGGCAAGCTTGAAAACGGCGGGATTTCATCTGACTTCGGCGTGTCGTACTTCTTCACGTATACTTCATTGCCGCGAAACAGCGTCCGTTTGATCGGCCAGACCAATCCGTGTTTTGCAAAATCAAACCCCAAGCCGGGGGAGATTTCCTCCAAATGCTTTAATGTCGCTTTGTGTATATAGATGGCGCGACTTCCTGGACGCGGGCGCCCTTCTCGCTCTGCTTCCAAAACGGTAGCTGGTAACCCCAAGCTGCGAAGCGCCAATGCTGCTGTAAGTCCCACCGGTCCAGCACCTACGACCAGTACTTGTCGATTGAACGGATTGCCGTCTTGCGTATTCATCCTGATCTCCCCCTGACTCATTCCATCGATTCTCCTTGCAAGCCTCTAGTCGGAATTATAGCAATGAAGACAAAGGCAATCATACGTACACGGTTAACGAAAAACCCCTTCATCTTCCCCCGTCATGTAGGAGATGAAGGGCAGCTTTATCAAAAAAACTTCTCCATCTCAGCATGGTCCACTCTGTTCACCACGATGTCCGCTTCCCGCAAATGCTCCTCTTGGCCAATCCCTACCACGTACATCCCCGCTGCTTTAGCTGCTTGCACACCCGCCTTTGCATCCTCAAAAACGACGCAATCCTGCTGTTCGACTCCAAGGGCCCTTGCCCCCTCTAGAAAGACTTCGGGATCGGGCTTGGCCTTTTCCACTCTGTTGCCGTCGATAACCACATCGAACAAATCTTCCACTTGCATGCGCTGCAGGATCAGCGGAGCGTTTTTACTGGCTGAACACAGCGCGATTTTTACGCCCCTTCTCCTGAGCTTGACGATGTAGTCACGAACGCCGGGCAGCAGCTCCCCTGCATCCATTTGTTCGATGTATGTCACATACGTTTTGTTTTTTTTCTCTGCGAGCGCGATTTTGGTCGCTTCATCGCACTGTAAACATCCGATTTCCAGTAAAATGGCCAGCGATTCCATTCGGCTGACGCCTTTTAATCGCTCATTATCTTTTTCCGAGAACTCAATGCCCAGTTCATCAGCGACCGTTTTCCATGCCAGATAATGATAGTTGGCAGTGTCGACGATGACACCATCCAGATCGAATAGCGCTGCCGTGAATTTCCTTCCGTTCTCCATGTCGTGTTTTCCCCCGCTTGTCTGGAATTAAAGAGTTGCGTCCCAATAGCCACAAAACGGATCGATCGGGTTGATCCCCGTAAAGGCTGATTTGCCCAACAGCTTATCGACGATGGCCTGAATGACATATTCATTTCCGGACGAGTATCCATTGATAAATGTTTTGATCCTCGGCACATCCTGCAAATGATACGGGTTGGCGACAGAAATAAACATCGTGGGAATTTCCTCGATAAACCACGGCATATCAAAGCCGAACGGATTTTGCCACTCCAGCCGAACGACGGTCTGGTTGCTGTACGTTTCCAGATTGGAAAAATAGATGATGAGATCATGCTTCTGCTTAAACGCTTCAGTCGATTCCATCCAATATTCGTCAATCTCATCGTAGCTCTTGTTCGTATTAAATTTTGTAATGATAAAACCTTCTTTTTCCAAGGCGCTGGCGAATGCTTGGCTGACTGGCTTTTTATGGGCAATCGCGCCTTCCGAGTTATCCCCTTTTACGAACAACAAAATTCGTTTATGGGAATCCAGTGTAAGCGGCAAAAGCTGCTGTGTATCCTTCACCAGCGTCACGGATTTGTCAGCGCATTCTTTCGCCCACAATTGGTGTTCTTCACACTGCAAGAGGTCCAATGCCGAGGCACCCGGGACCAATGTCCCTGCCTTTTTTTGCTGGTGCAGCTTCAACGATGCCTTCGTCGCCAAAATTCTTCGGACGGCATCATCCAATCTTTCGGGGGAAATGATCCCTTTTTCAACGCCCTTCATCATGAAGGAGAAGTCTTCCTGCAAATTTTTCACGAAAAGAAACATATCGCATCCAGCGGCAATCGAGCCTGGAACCGTCTCCTCCCGTCTGCCTACCATCATCATGCCGCCCATGACAGAAGCATCTGTAACGATCATGCCGTTGAAGCCTAACTGGTTTCGCAGCAGCTGGTTCAACAATTCGGGGGCGAGCGAAGCGGGCAGAAGCGCTTCATTTTTTATGCCGTCCCGCAATTTTCGCGAGTATGCCGGCAGCATGATGTGCCCGGCCATCACGGTGTGCGCACCGGCTTCGATCATCCTCTCGTACACGTTCCCAAATGTTTCATCCCACTCCTCGCATGACAATGAATTAACCGTCGGATGCAGGTGCTGATCGCGCGCATCAATGCCATCCCCGGGCCAGTGTTTGATGGAGACAGCCAATCCCACTTCGTGAATCCCTTTCATATAGGCCTGTGCCATTCGGAGAACCCGCTTTGGATCGGAACCAAACGTGCGCGTATTGGTAATCGGGTTGACGTAATTCACATCAATATCGATGACAGGCGCAAACGCCCAATTGCAGCCGACAGCCCTTCCTTCTCTTCCTGCGACAATCCCCAATTTATAGGCCATGTCTTCATCGTCGGTAGCCGCCACCTGCATCTGCTTGCCAAAATAAGTGCCTTCCTGGGCAATGCCATTTCCGCCCGCTTCCAAATTGGCCGCAATCAACAGGGGTACCGAGGAATAATCCTGCAGATAACGGTGCGTTTTTTGGAGCTGTGCAGCGGCACCTGGTCTGTACATCACACCCCCGGGCTTGATTTCTTCCAGCAGTTTTTGCAGGTCTCTTTCGTCATGGACATCCCCGCCCTCCAGACAAAAAAGCTGCCCGACTTTTTCTTCTACCTTCATATCCGCCAAGGTTTGCTCGACCCATTCGATGTCTTCCTCAGTTAAAAAATACGGATTTCCTTTATAGTCGATCGGTCTCATCTGATCCATTGTTTTCTTCACCTTTCTCTTTCCATTCACGCAATGTTTTCTTTATTCCGAAAAATCACCGCGCACGAACACGGCGTTCTTATTGATTCCTCGATTTCAGCTCCGTGAGAATTTGCTTGTATTTCTCCTCATTCAGCGTGTAGAACATGATAGCAATGACGGACAGAACCGAAAGTGCAGCTGGAATCAGCGTCATCATATTTCGTATGCCTTCCAATGCCTGCGGAGTTTGCGCCGCATCGGCCACATAGCCTGTGTTCGCCAAAATGACTGCCGCTACCGAGCTGCCAACTGCCATCGCCACCTTTTGCAAAAAGCTGAAAGAAGCGTACAAAATGCCTTCCGCACGAACACCTGACTTCCATTCCGCATACTCGATGGTATCTGCACACATCCCCCACCCGATCGCAATCGGAACCATGGAGAAGATGCTGGAAATGGTGTTGGAAATGAACACGATTTCAACATTGGATGGCCCGCCATAGTAGGAAATCGCAGAAGCGATGGCTGAGATGGCACCGCCAAAGATCGAGGCATTTCGTTTCCCCATTTTCTTGGAGAGATAGGGAGTAAACATTGGCCCGAGTATCGACGCAACGCTGGTAATCGTAAAGAACGGGGTAACCAATTCTTCCCTGCCGATGTAATACTTGAAATAATAGATGACCACTGCCATCTGAATGCCGAAAGCGGCCAGCCCAAACATAAAAGAGAAGGAAACGGATAAAAACGGCTTGTTTTTAAAAATGGATCTGAGGATGTCAGCCAAACGATATTTTTCCTCTTTGACGACCACCCTTTCCTTCGTCGTCATAAAGCACATCAAATAAAGAACGCCGCCCACAATGGAGAAGATGACCATCGTCCATTGCCAGCCTTTCGCCGGGTTTCCTCCTCCCAGCATGTCGACCAATGGCATCGTAAGCGCAGAGATGATCACACCGCCGAGCATCGCAAACACCATGCGTACGGATGACAGTAAAGACCTCTCCTGAAAATCTTGCGTCATCCTCGCCGTGAGCGTTGAGTACGGGATGTTCACCAAGGAATAGGCCATTCCCAAAACAAAATAGGTGATGTAGGCATAGATGATTTTCCCCGTTTCATCTAAATCTGGGGTTGAAAAGCAGAGAATCCCGGAAATGATAAACGCAGGAGTGCCGTACAATAAATAGGGCCGGGCCTTTCCCCATCTGCTTTTCGTCTTGTCGATCAGCGAGCCGAGTACCAAATCAAAGATCGCGTCCCACACTTTCGTAACAAAAAAGAGCGTAGCGACGACTTCTGGACCGATTCCATAGACATCCGTATAAAAAAACATCAAAAAATTGGACGTCATCTGGAAGATTAAATTCGAAGACAAGTCCCCTACGCCATATCCGATTCGCTCTAGCCATGACAATTTGGGGATGGCTCCCTGTGTATTCGCTGCTGCCTTTACATCAATTTCCATTGCTCCACCTCTTTCCTCTGACAAGATTATTTTTGTTGTTCGCCTTTTTTGATATAGCTTTCGTCCCCGACCTTCAGCACTTTCAACGCCCCGTCTTTCCATTCCACGGTCGTTACGCTTCCGTTTGGCAATGGTCCATCGATGCTGATGCTTCTGGGATCAAGATGGTAAATGAAGTTCATAGTCGCCAGTCCATGTGTAACGACGAGCACATTGCCACCTTTTGCTTTATTCTCGCGTATGATCCGCTCGACCGCTGTTTGGGTGCGTTTCAGCAGCTCTGGAATGCTCTCTCCACCGACAGGGCTTTTGAAGCTTGGATCAAACTCCCAAATGGCTGGGTATTGTTCCATGATTTTTTCGGCGCTTTCCGCTTCCCATTCGCCAAAATTCATTTCCCGCAAATTTTTGTCCGTGATGAGCGGCACAGACCTTCCGTCCAAAAGGTACTGTGCCGTATCAATCGCCCGTTCGCTCGTGCTGCTGTATGCGGCGACGAAGGAGATGTCTGCCAGCCCTTTGCCCAAATGAATGGCGGTTTCCTTTCCCTTTTCCGTTAAAGGCGAATCTGACCATCCCTGCATGCGCCCCTGCTTGTTGAAAAGCGTTTCACCATGCCGCGCAAAATAAAGCGTGAGCGGTTTGTCCCCTTGCTGCCCTTCTTCGGATTGCCCGCCTGTACTGCTTGCTTGGCTGCAGCCTGCCACTACCATGACAATCGCAAGCAGCAGTCCTGCCCATTTCTTTCTCTTCAAAACGATTCCCCCTTCCGGCTCGTATGCAAGCGTTTGCAACTTGATTGTATAAAATTCGCCTGGCTTGCTCATTGACTATGTTGCTGTCTTTTATAGGGGTTATTTGCGGGTTTGCCAACCAGCCGAAAAAAAACAAGCTTCGGTTTCACTCCCGAAGCTCGTGCCCGCCATCCATTCTCAACTTTTATATCACTTGTTCCAAAACGATTAATTCGACACCGTGTGCAGGGAGTTGAACGATCGTCTCAAATTCCTCGGAGTCGTGCAAAACAACCATGTTCATCTGCGGATATGCTTTTTTCTTGAGATAGGAAACAAACTCCCCGGTCAACTCTGCTGGCGCACCCATGCGAACCCATTCATCAAAGGCAGATCCATGCTCCCGATTCAATACGTATGTCGTAACCCGATACGTCCCTTGAAGCCCCTTCAATCGGATTTTGATCCTCTTTGGCGGGCATTCTTCATACACCGAATATCGTTCAGTTTGGCTTAAGCCTGTTTGGTCACCGTTGCGGAAAAAATAATCAAAGTATACATAGTGATAGGCCAAAATCTGGATATCGCCATTCCGCTTCGTGACAATATAATCCTCGCCTTGCTCCAACAGCTCTTCGCCCAGTTTGGATAAGAGATAGTAAGCAAAATACGATGATTTCTTGATGCCATCGTGATTCATCAAACCGAAGCCGCCGTGGAAAGGACTCAAGCCGGCTTTAAACTCTTCAAAAATATCGGAACAAGTCCAATAGCCCAACGAATCGACCGCATCCACCGACTTCAAAACGTTGCTGATGATGAAAGGTGCCATAAATGCCGTATCTTGAATCAGATTCCGACTGGAATGGGAAACGTTCCATTCCGTCGTGTGCAGCTCCAATGTTTTGGCTGACGAAGCTCCGATTGTCTCCTTCATCCGTTTCGCCAGCTCACTGGTATGGTGTCGGCCGCAATAGTGCGAACCGTAGGAATCCCGCATCATCTCATCAAACATGCCTGACGTTTCGATGATACCGTCTTCCCTATCATCGTGCTCGCAATAAATATGGTACGAGATGAAATCCAATGGGACCTGATGGGAATCGCAGTGGTGCAAAAAATCCTTCATCCATCCCAGCTGCGAGGGAAAGGCGATCCCAGGCCCCCCTACCCGAAATTGTGTCGAGATCGCATGAATGGCCGTTGCCGTTTGTTTGTAAAGCTCAAAGTACTCCTCCTTGCTGCCCCCCCAAAAGATCCCTTCATAGTCGGGTTCATTCCAAACCTCGAAATACCAGCTCCGCACTTCTTTCATCCCGTACCGATTCACACAATGTTTGATCAGTGCGGTTACCAGTGCTGTCCATTGCTGCATATCCGCAGGGGGAGAAATGTTTCCTCTCCACCAAAAAACCGTTTCATCGCTCTTTTTCAATTCGGAAGGCATGAAGCTCAGCTCCAAAAAGGGCTTCATGCCGATTTCCTGCAAAAAATCAAACAATTGATCGACGTATGTCCAATTGTAGACGATTTCCCCTTGCGCATTGCGGTTGCATACCATCATGTCATCGTTGAAGATGCCATGGAACCGAACATACTCGAAACCGATCTCCTTTTGGATCTCCCGAAGCTGGTTGCGCAGATTTTCACGCATCCCTTCAGCAGCCCGGCCAAACGTGACAAGCTTTCTCCAATAATGCGCAAAAGGCTTGCCCTCTAACTTCAGGTGGACGACAACGCTTTTCTCTTCCGGGGGCAAAGAGGCATGGAACGGCCCTTCCACCTCCATTTGCTGGTACGCGAACAAGTTTTCAAAGATCGCCGTATGCTCGATATCCAGATACCCTTTTCGCGGAGGCGCCCCCTCCTCCTGATGGTGCGCTTTCTCGCTGTGCAGTTGTTTATATTCAAGCGGTTTGCATTTGTATTTCTTCTTAAAGTGCTTGTAAAAAAGCTTGCTGTCGGAAAAACCGCAGTTCGCGGCGATTTCCGTGATCGTTTTGTCGCTGTGAAGCAATAACTCCACTGACATTTGCAATCTTTTTTGGACCACATACTCTTGAAAGGATATGCCCACATGATCTTTGAAAAAATGAGACAAATAATAAACGCTCAAATATTCCTGGTTCGAGATTTCCTGCAACGATATTTTTTGCGCATAATGTTCATCGACATACTTGATGATGCGATCCAATCGCTCGAGATTTTTCTTGCGGCTCTTCACATTGCCGTCATCAATGAATGTAGGATTGAAATACTGAACCAAGTGCTGCAGTAGAGAATTGACCAGAATGACAAGCTGAAAGGGCGTTCCCTCGATCTTTTTGTTCAATACCCACATCATGTTGGCCAAATAGTGCCTGATTTTGTCAAAACGCTCTTGGTTGTGATCATCGATAAGAAACGATTTGACGTCAAACGCCATTTTTCCGAGTTCCGGATAATATGAGCTGCAAAACTTGGAATTGATTTGAAATGCTAGTAAAAGATTATCTTCTCCCGTTTGATACGTGCTGTGCACTTCATTGCGATTGATTAATAGAATGTCCTTCTCCTTGAGCACGTAATGATCTTGTCCCACCTTCATGCTGACAGTCCCCTTCAGGACAAAAATAATCTCCAATTCATTATGCCAGTGAAGTTCGACTTCGTTTACGCGATGAACAAAAATCCGGACGGGGAGACCGACTTGATACTCAATCAGTTCATAATTGCCCTGCATTCAATCCCTCCATGCAACGATGACTTCGCTTAGGAAAAGCGCCTTTTGATTTCGAGCGCGATTTCGCCCATGCAATCCTCTGCCTGCGGGTAAATTCCTAGCTTATCAATAAATGCATGATCCATGCCATTGTACTGAATGAGTTTGGTTCGGACACCGGAGCGGGACAGCTTTCTTGCATAGGCTTCGCATTCCAGCCGTAAATAGTCGAACTCCGCCGTGATGATCAGCGTTTCCGGCATACCGCTTAGATCGTCCGCTATCAGCGGGGACACATGGGGATTCGTGACTTCGGTCTTGCTTTGCAAATAAAGCTTTTCCAGCCACTCGCCGGACTGGCCGATTTCGCCGATTGCTGATCTGATCAGGTCCCGGTGATTGCTGATTTGGTAGTGCTCGATGTCCCAGCGAAAATCGTCCGTTTCGATTTTTCCCATATTGACGGTTGGATAAATTAACGCCTGATACTTGATGATGCCAGCTCCTGCATCCCTGTCCATCATGGCGCAAACCGTAGCCAGGTTGCCGCCCGCGCTATCCCCGCAAACCGCAATTTGACTAGGATTGACCTGTATCTCTTGGGCATGCTGATGCACCCACTGTACGGTATCATAACAATCCATCAGCCCACTCGGGAATGGATGCTCCGGGGCAAGCCGGTAATCGACGGAGATGACGACGGCACCGGCTTTTTCAGCCAGCGCTTTGCATGGATTTTCTACCGTATCGACCGATCCGCCGATAAAACCGCCGCCATGGTAAAAGAGGATCGCCGGAACGCTTTCGTTTGCCCTTGTTTCCGGTCGATAGATCCGCAGGGATATCAGCCCATTGCTCCCGCTTATCGTTCTGTATGTGGTTTGGATGTTTGTACGGGTCAGATCCTTGTTTTTCCACCCCATCATGGCACGAAATTCTTCGAGGGGAAATTCCTGGTTTTCCAAATCGATTTGCTCTATCGCGTTTTCCCCTTTAACAGATTGATGCATGATCGCCTGTTCGCTGCGAATTTGAAAAACTCGAGGGTCGAGCTCGCCTTCTGCATCCGAATCTGGGATTTTTTTGACGATCCCCTCCAAACCTTCCTGCTGCTTGACGATGGTTCGTTCGCTCAAACGCGAAACCAGCTTTTGATACATCTCTTGATGATCCATGAACCGCACACCCCTATCTTAGTGAAAGTATGGAACATTCTATCAATTCCATTCAAAATCTCATGCTGTCTCGAAACGAGTCACAGCATGAAGCGCTTCTCCAGCAGAAGCCGTTCTTTCTCAAAACCAGGTTTTCCGAGCAAGGCAAACATGTTTCGTTTGTAGGCTTCCACGCCCGGCTGATCAAACGGATTTACCCCGAGCAAGTAGCCACTTATTCCGCATGCCTTTTCAAAAAAGATCACCAGTTCACCAAATGTATATTCGTTCAGCTCGTCCATCTTAATGACGAGGTTGGGAACTCCTCCATCGACATGTGCCAGCAGCGTGCCTTGAAAGGCTTTTTGATTGACCTCGTCCATCGTCCGGCCTGCCAAAAAATTCAACCCGTCTGCATTCTCAGGCTCCGGTTGGATGGTCAGCCGAATGGGTGGGTTCTTGAGCAGCAGCACTGTTTCGATGAGATCACGCCGACCTTCCTGAACATATTGACCCATGGAATGCAAATCGGTTGAATAATCGACAGAGGCTGGAAAGAGGCCTTTCTGGTTTTTGCCTTCGCTTTCGCCAAACAACTGCTTCCACCATTCCGACACGTAGTGCAGGGAAGGTTCATAGGAAACGAGCAATTCAATCGTTTTTCCCTTGCGATAGAGAGCGTTTCGTACTGCAGCGTATTGATAGCTTTCATTCTTCCACATGTCTGGATTGCGATAGGCAAGCGATGCCTCACGAGCTCCCTGCATCATCCTGTCGATGTCCAAACCAGCCACCGCCATCGGCAAAAGACCTACCGCCGTTAAGACGGAAAACCTGCCCCCTACATTATCCGGAATCACGAAGGTTTCATAGCCTTCCACATCAGCCAGCTTTTTTAACGCCCCTTTTTCTTGATCGGTTGTCGCATAAATGCGTTTTCGGGCGCCTTCCTTCCCGTATTTCTTTTCCATGTATTCTCGGAAAAACCGGAACGCGATCGCCGGTTCCGTCGTGGTTCCCGATTTCGAAATGACATTGACGGAAATATCTTTTCCGTCCAACACATCCAGCAAATGGGATAAATAGGTCGAGCTCATGTTTTGGCCAGCGAAATACACGTGTGTCAAATGATTCTGTTGATTATGAAACGAATGCGATAATGCCTCGATCGCCGCCCTCGCCCCCAGATAGGAGCCCCCGATGCCAATGACAACAAGTGCCTGCGAATCCTTTCGAATGCGTTCCGCCGCTTTTTTGATCCGCTCCAGTTCGTTTTTTTCACAATCGAACGGCCATGTGACCCACCCCAAGAAATCGGAGCCAGGCCCTTGTTTTTCGTGAATCAGGTCGTGGGCGACTGTTACGAATTTTTGCAGGTGATCGATTTCACTTTTCGCCATAAAGGATAACGCATGGGAAAAATCAAATGATAGCGCCATCTTACGTTCCCTCCCGTCAGTTGTGTCTTTCGCTCTACATTGTATGGGATGAAACTGCCGCTCTCATTGACTTTGTTGCTGTTTTTGATGGGTGTTTTTTGCGTTTTCGTGACACGCGCTCAAGGAAAAAGCGTATGAAAAAAGAGAGGAAATGACGGTCCATTCCCTCTCTAGCAAAACAACTGCTTCTACCTATCCTTCATATTCAATACGTCCGTCCACCATAGTTAGCCCAACCTTGGCATGGAGCAATTCCTCAGTAGGGCCGTCAAATAGATTACGATCCAATACAACCAGATCGGCAAGTTTACCTTCCTCGAGAGTGCCCAATTCACGTTCCCGAAAGCTGCCATACGCCGGTCCATAGGTATAGGCACGCAACGCTTCCGCGAGTGTGATGCGGTCCTCGGGATTCCATACGCGATCCGGTTGGCCGCTGTTATCTATTCTTGTGACAGCCGAATAGATTTGCAGCAACGGATTGAGCGATGCAGCAATGGGAAAATCAGTACCGAAAGCGAGCGTCGCATCTGTCACTTTCAAGCGATTGATCGGAAAAACATGCTCAGCCCGGTCTTTGCCGATCCGTGCCGTAAATGCTTCGCGTTCGCACATAGCCAAATGGCTGGGCTGCATGGAAGCAATGACCTTACACTTGTGAAAGCGGGCGATATCATCCGGATGGATGACTTCGATATGCTCGATCGCATGACGCGTGTCTTTGTCCCCATTTGTTTTTCTCGCCTCCTCAAATGCATCCAAGGCAAGCCGGACGGCAGCATCGCCGATCGCATGAAACCGTATGCTGTACCCTGCCCGATCCGCTTCGACCACCCATTGCTTCAACGTCTCCAGTTCAAAGGAAGGCTCCCCGCGTGTTTCAGGATGATCGGTGTACGGCTCCAGCATATAGGCGGTATACCCCATAACGACACCGTCAATAAACCCTTTTAGTCCCGCAAATCGCAGCTTATCCGAACGATACTCTCGCTGCATGTTCCGCGCGCTCTCCAAATTTCCTTGAAACGCACAGGTCAGATAGATTCGCAGAGGCAGGCTATCCGTTTCATCCAATTCTTTCAGTAGGCCCGGATCCTGCAGCGTCTCATCAAACGGAGCATACATGTCATGGATGGACGTGATCCCCATGGAAGACGCCAAGCGGAAAAACGTTGCAATGATCTGCAGCTTTTTATAGCGGGAGAATTTATACGCCTTGTCTGTGATAAGCGCAATTGCATTTTCATAGAGAACGCCGGTCAGCTCTCCATTTTCCCCTTTTTCCAAGCTGCCATAGCTAGGAGCAGGGGTGCTCTCGTCGATATCTGCCATTTCCAATGCCTTGTTGTTCACCCAAGCAATGTGTCCGTCGGTATGAAACAAAATAACCGGGCGGTCCGGCAGCAATCGGTCGAGCGTTTCGCGCCGCGGTAATCGCTTGTTCTCCCAGAACGAAAAATCCCACTGCATCCCGATGATCCACTGTTCATCCGGACGCGACTCGGCATACTCATAAACCATTTGTGCGGCTTCTTCTTCGGATCGCGCCGCATGCAGATTGACACTGTCTAACGTCAATCCCGCGAACATCATATGCAAATGAAAATCATGAAAACCCGGCATGATCAACTGATTGCCAAACTCGTACACCTTCGTTTGCCCGCCGATATATGGCAAAATCTGCTCCTCCGAACCGATTGCCACGATTTTGTTGCCCTTGATGGCAATGGAAGCCGGATGCGGCTCGTCCAAAAGGCCGGTGAAAACAGCATGGCTTGATAAAACGACATCTGCCTTTTCCTTCATTGCAATTCGTTTCTCCTTTTTTCGTTATGTGCATCGTCAAGTAACGGAGTGTTTCTTCAACGTAGCAGCGATCTCGGACACTTGATGAAAAGCGGTTGTGAATTCCTCAAGCAGCGCGAGATTTTCTCGTGACTGCATGGACAACTCCTGAATTCCCTCATTGAGCGTTTTGATCCTCTCTTGCATTTGCAGCAGCTGACCTTCGATCTCGTCTACCGATTTTTTGCTATGCTCCGCCAATTTCCGAATCTCATTGGCAACGACCACGAATCCTCTCCCATGTTCTGCCGCCCGCGCGGCCTCGATCGACGCATTTAACCCTAACAGGTTGGTCTGCGTCGAAATGGTTTTGATAAACGCAAGGATGCTGCGGATTTCATTCATGCTTTTGGCAAACTCTTGGGATTTTGCAGCAACCGCCTGAAACCGCTCGGCCGCATGGTGCGTGGCTCCTTTAATTTCTTTTGAAGAGGATGACATTTCCTGAACAAGCGTCCCTAATTTTTCGGCCCCAAACCGGAAAAGGTCCACTCTCTCGGTGGAAGATAGCGATGTGAGTGCCCCAACGAGCTTTTGATCTTCATAGACAGGCACCGCAATTCCGATGTAGGGGATTCCAAGCGATTCTGCGCCTTTTTCCTCACGCACGACCTTCTCGGACGTAATCGCCATGTAAGAAACGGTGTGCTTTAATTTTTCCAGTGGCGTCCCGATCTCAAGCGCCTTAAGCTTGAACGCCTTCCCCGGAAGATAGGCGATCAATTGATGCAGATCAAATAACGCTAAACATGTATCATCTGGATAGCTTGCCTGAATGTATGCGAGATTGTCTTGCAAATCCTGAAGTCTTCGTGACATGGGTACCACCTCCTTCAAGCGGTGCTGTATGGCCCATCTTACGTAACCTTATAAAAACGGAGCCGAATCAACTCATCCTCAGCTACGACTTCCGCTTCGGCAACCATGATGGTGCGATTCAACCAGGCGTTCTGTTCACCACACGCACGAAACATCGGGGTCGTTCGGAAATAAATCACATCGGCCTTGGAAACACCATCATAGTAACCGCGATTTTCCACATAGATCTTATCCCCATCCACCGTCTCGATCGTGTACACGGCCTTCACTTCTTCAATCCCGTCAGGACGGGCCACAAGCCAATCTGCGCCGCCGGGCAAGACAACCCCTTTCAAATCCGGTCCGTCGATCGTCCCACCGGTAATGGGGATCATATGCTGGATGCCCAGCGGTGTTTCTCCTATGACAACCGCCCTCTCAATTGCCACATTAATTTCAAATGAAAATTGTAGTCCAATCGCCATTGGCTACTGCCCCTTTCCATACATGTGTTATCCCCGACCGTCAGCCAAGCTCCTCCCAGCATAAGCGAATAGGCATCCAACACCAGCAAATCGCTGGCAACGGCGCGCAATTATTAGAATTATACGAAAACGACCAACTTGAACCTACAACCACCAGTGACGAATTTGCTTTCGATTTTCGTCCATGGTAAAGGAGAAAACAAACGGCGCAACGCGCGGAAAAAGACTGACAACGAGGACGTCAGTCTTTTTCCTGAAAGATTGTTGCGTTACGTGAGGTCTTCCGCCGCATATACGATCGTTCCATCCACCATCGTCAATTTTACGGTTGTCGCTAAAATTTCTTCACTTGGCACGGCAAACAGATTTCGATCAAGAACGACAATGTCCGCCAGTTTGCCAACTTCCAGCGTACCCAGCTCATGATCGCGGAAGGTGCCGTATGCTGGGGTCACGGTATACGCTTTTAGCGCATCCGCCAATGAGATGCTCTGCTCCGGATTCCACTGCTGTTCATCGCTGTTATCGATGCGTGTTACAGCACGATAGATCTCGGTCATCGGATTCAAGCCGACGATGGGAAAATCGCTACCGATCACAAGTTTTGCTCCTGTTTCTAGGATCGATCCGGTCGCCCATGCGTATTTGCCCCGCTCCTCCCCGATGCAGGCTAGATAGGTTTCACGATCGGCAGCGTACATATGATCCGGTTGAATCGATGCAATCACGCCCAATTTGTGAAAACGGGGGATGTCATCCGGATGAATCACCTCGATGTGTTCAATCGAATGGCGGGAATCCCGTTTTCCATTCGCCTGCTGCGCCTCTTCAAAAGCGTCCAATGCCAAGCGCACGGCACCGTCGCCGACGGCGTGGAACCGAATGCTGAACCCTTCTCGGTCTGCGTCGCGCACCCACTTCTTGATGACGTCTGGAGGAAAAGCGGTGTCGCCGCACATTTCCGGCCGGTTTGCATACGGTCCAATCAAGTGTGCCGTATAGGCGGTCACCACTCCATCGATAAACTGCTTGAGCGCGACGACTCTCAGCATGCTTGATTGATACGTTTCTTTCAACTGCTTCGCCCGATCCAGATCGCTGTTCAAAGCCGGCAGCAAATGAATCCGTGCGGTGAGCTCTCCTTTGTCCTCGAATTCTTTGAGAATCTCGTAATCCTCCAAAATCTCATACACTTCCGTCGCATACAGATCATTCATGGCTGTGACGCCAAGACAAGCCGCGTGCCGCAAGAAATTCGTAATGGTCCTATGTTTCTTTTCCTTGGTTAGTTTGTAGGCTCCTGCAGTTATCAATGTCATCGCGTGCTCGGATAAAATCCCGGTCGGTACTCCATTTTCATCCTTTTCGATAACCCCGAATGGGGGATTTGCCGTGTCTTTGGTGACATTCATCACTTCTAAGGCTTTGCTATTCACCCAAGCGTAGTGGCCCTCATTGTGGAAGAGAATCGCTGGACGGTCAGGCAGCACTTGATCCAATGAGGAGCGATGAGGCCACTGTTTCTTGTGCCAAAATCCCGCATCCCAGCTGAAACCGATGATCCACTCTTCATCAGGATGCGACTCGGCATATTCCTTGACCATTGCCGCCACTTCTTCTTCCGAACGTGCGTCATGCAGATAGATGCTATCTAGATGAATGGCGCCCATAATGATATGAAGATGAAAATCGTGAAAGCCCGGCATAATCAACTGATCGCCAAACCGATAAATTTTGGTCTGTGGGCCGATCCATGACTCTAGTTCTTGCTCTTGGCCAATGGCAACGATTTTATTGCCCTGTATGGCAATCGCTGCAGCCATCGGTGTATCGGCAAGTCCTGTGAATACAGCGTTGCTGGTAAGAATAACATCTGCTTGATGCTGGTTTTCCATCGACATCGTTATCATCCTCTCTCATTGAAACAAATTGAACCTCATTGGTTCAGGCCATCGTTTTCAGTTTTATGAATTAATAGGTTGAATATTCCGTCTCTTGATTTGCTGTTCCACTTTTTTTGTACACGATTTCTCCTCTCCTTGCTTACTGTAATGGTCCCGCTATGGGAACATGTAAATTGCAACACCCATGCCAACGTTCCCCTTTGCATGGATAGCTTAAGCGAGCAAAGGTCGCCAGTATTTACTTAAAATTCAAACTACTTTGTCGTATAATGAATGGAAATCGGTTCAATTGAAGCGTTTTTGGTTCGGTTTTTTTGTTGATGTAGCAAGGTTCACTCCCCATTGAACCGTTTGCGGTGCGAAAACGGTATCTGTTCCAAGGAGGATGCAAACGATGTACGACATTCCTGACCAAATTGAAACGAAAGATCTTCTAAAAATTATGGATACCATTTCAAGTGGGATTAATATCTGTGACAGAAACGGAACGATTATTTGGGTGAATCAAGCGTGCTGCAAAATATTAAACAAAAGCAGGGTAGAGTTGATTGGCGGCAATGTCGTCCACATGAAAAAAGAAGGAGCGTTTACTCCTTCCGTAATCGAGATGGCTTTAAACGCCAAACAATCTGTCGCAACCGTGCAAGAGATTACCGGGGGAAATAAGGTGGCAGTAGCAGCGGAGATTATTTTTGATGAAGAGGACAACCCCAAATACTGTTTGGCGCATGGCAATGATATAAGCAACTGGGTGGATCATGTATCCAAGATCCACTGGGACGACATCCGCCCCATATTAAAACGGTACATGCAAGAAATAAAGAGTATGGATACCCGACTGATTTTAACCAAGGAAGCGCAGCCCTACGTCGGGCTAAGTAAAGCACACGAACTGCTGGCTGATATCATGGGAAGAGTGGCACGAGTTGATTCAACTGTGCTGATAACAGGTGAAACCGGTGTTGGGAAAAACGTAGCGGCAAAGCGTATTCACGATTTGAGCGAACGGCGCAATCATCCATTTGTTCACTTAAATTGTGCAGCGATTCCGGATTTACTGCTCGAATCAGAAATATTTGGTTACCACAAAGGAGCGTTTACAGGGGCGAATCCAACTGGCAAACCAGGGCTGGTCAAACTGGCTGAAAAAGGAACGCTTTTTTTGGACGAGATCAGTGAACTTCCGATCCATTTGCAGTCCAAGCTGCTTCAATTACTGCAAGACAAAACCTATATGCCCATTGGCGGTTCCCAGCTGCTCAAGGCTGATGTTCGCATCATCGTCGCTACGAACCGCGAGATTGAGGAAATGGTGCGGGAAGGCAAATTTCGAGCTGATCTGTATTACCGCCTCCATATTTTGCCGGTTACCATTCCACCGCTACGTAAGCGAAAAGAAGATATTTTACCTCTACTTCACTACTATCTGAAAAAAAGCAATCAGATGCACAATCAAAAACGGACATTCTCCAAGCAAGTGCTCGATGTATTTCAACAATATCAATGGCCGGGCAATATACGCGAGCTGGAAAATACGGTTGAGCGACTCGTCATCATGGCAAAAGAGGAAGAGATCGCGGTTCACGATTTGCCTCACTCCTTTCTTACCACAACGATGAAAACGGAAACCATCGAGTCTTTGAGAGAAGGCAAAACGTTAAGCGAGATTCTCGAAAGTGTCGAAAAGAGCATTATTGAGCACGCATTCATAGAAAATAAGACAACGCGAAAAACGGCAAAAGCCCTTGGAATTACCCAAACCTCGCTGATGCGTCGATTAGGCAAGTACAAAATCCGCAGCGAAATGAATCTTTAATTCGCGTTCATCGATAGCAAGCTAGTATGCTCAATATGGCTGTTCACCACGATCCGAAACTGGACATGCGGAAACATTTGCTCCCATTTCGCTTTCATGGTTTTCCAAGCTTGCGGATGCTCCCGATGGATCAGTTCGCCAACTCCCAATAGATCAAGATTATTTTTTTGCATATACACGATGAATTCTTGCATTTGCTGTTTCAATTTTTCATTCAGGCGCTGCTCCATTTTCTCAATTTCTGTAGTGGTGATCTCGGTCCCACACTGAACGTCTACGATATTGAAGTCGCTGAACAGCTCAATGGTAAGCTGCGGCGCCTTCCCTTTCAGGACGCTGCTTATTTTTGAATGATTGTGTGTATTTTCAAAGGTGATTTTTCCGGTTGGTTTCTCACAGGAAAGCGTTTCGACTGCACCACTCGCTTCATTGATGGCACGAAGATAGGATTTGGTTTTGCCTGCATCCATGTATGAATGGAGCTTATCACCCTTAAAGGCGAAGAGACCCACGGTTCGGATCGATTTTTGATTGGAGATTGGCAGTTTGAACATTTGAACCGCGGGTATCGTTAAATCATGGTATTGATTGATCAACGTTTGCGATACTTGGATTTGGGTCATCTTTTTCGTGTTCGCTGTGGTTTTTTGAGCGTCGACTAGCCCTCTTAACCCAGTGGAAATGAACGCTTGCTGAGGGATACGTGTTCCAAGGAGGTCTGCAGCCCGCTGTTCCGCGATGAACACGTTCATGGTATTGCGAAAATGGCGCTGCCGCATAAGCACATCAAAGTACTTCCTAATTCCTCCTTTGGCCAAATCCTTGCTGATGATGAGCGCGTTCGCATGGCCCCAGATCAAATAGCGCGAGGAGCTGTTCCGGAGTTTTCTTGCTGCTTCGAATATCGACTCTCCTGTAACCGTGAGAAAAACAGGCTTTCCTTTTAAACCGATGGGCCCTTGAGTCTGACTCTGAGAAACCAAGTCGGATATCTCAATGGTTAATCGAATCTGGTTGCCCTTCTCTTTATCAACCGCTACGGTATGAATAATAGCAACGTTGTTTAACTCTTCCCTCCCCCAGCATCCTGTCATCGTGATCAGGAGGAGAACAATCATCAAAACAACGACAATCGGATGTCTGTTCATATAGATCCCCCATCAAGCGGATTTTTTGTTTATTTGATTCACAATGATTGCCAGGAGAAGCACGAGTGAGGGAATGGCGAGTTGAAACACGGAAAAATACCAGGCGCCTGCGGAGTAGACATCATCAAGTTGAGCAAAGGTTGGCACTTTGAACCGTGTGATCACAATCATGGAGAGAGCGATTGGGATGATGATCGCTCGAGGATTGCTTATCTGCAGAATCGTTGAGAGAGCCTGCACGCTTCCCATAAAATAACTTGTGATCTTAACGAAAACCCCAATCATCCACATCGTGATGATTAAGATATCCAGGCGATCTAGGATATTCGCAATGTTAATGTTCTGGATCAATGAAAACGTAGGGTATGTAAGGGTTGCAGCGGTTTCTGCGCCCACTAGCATAACGACAGAAACGACTGCGGAGCAAATGAAAAACATCGTCAAGCCAATTCCTGCAGTCGCATACAAGGGCGTAAATTTCGTTTTACGAACATGATTGATGATCATCGAAATGATCATCACGTCCCCAAAGAAGGTTTCCGTAACAAGGAATTGCCGAAACGGTGCAGCGATCCCATTTTCTAAAACAGGGAGCAAATAGTGCGGGTGGTACTCATTAACCAGTAAACAAAAACTAATAAAATAGATGCCAACGATAATCGGAAATAATAACTCTGATACGCTGGCAAACACCTCTACACCATGAAAGGTCGCGTACACTGCCATGAGCAAGGCGATGATCGCGTAAACGAAAAATGGCGTTGACGGTTCAACGGTAATCAACAAAAAGTCTACGAATTCCCGTATCACCCAGGTAGATATATCGATAAAGTAAAAGAGATAAACAAAATTGAGCAGCCCCCCAAACACTTTTCCCAGCAGCTGTTGATGAATTTCCATCAGATTTTTTCCTGGGTACAATCGCTCCATCCATAGGAATACATAGAGATTGAGCAAGCCTACCAAACCAGAAACGAGAACAACCAGCCACCCATCCCTCCCCGCAATTTGGGAGACTGCTCTGGGGATGTACAGAATCGATGATGCGATTGTGATGATCGAAATGAGAATCATGAATTGACGATTCGTAATAATTTCTTTTCTCATTTCTCCATCCGCCTCTCCCTATGACCGTTTTGTCCGAAAGAAAGTGTGCCGCTTTTTATTCAAATTAAGTGGTCGACGAATCAAAACATCGCTCATGTGAGTCAAATTGGCGGGAGCTACTGGAGATAGATAAGGGACACCGAATGAACGCAGGGAGGCCATATGAATCAGCAAGAGGATCCCTATGGTAATCAGCCCGACGTAACCGAGGAATCCGCCAACGATGATGACGAGAAAACGCAAGATTCGTATGGCATACGCCCCATTATTCGATGGTAACGTAAACGAACAGATTCCCGTGAATGCAACCAGAAGGACTGTCACTGGGGAAACAATGCCTGCCTGCACAGCTGCCTGACCCAATACAAGTGCCCCTACGATGCTGACAGCAGACCCCACTTGTCTAGGCAAGCGGATTCCGGCCTCGCGAAGAATCTCGAACACCCCTTCCATCAGCAAGACTTCGACAATGGTCGGATAGGGAACCGGTTCCCTTCCTTGCGCAATTGTCATCAAAAACGGGGTAGGCAGAAATTCATGATGAAACGTAATGGTTGCGACAAAAAAAGCAGGCAAATACAAGGTGACGAATGCGCAAAACAGACGCAGAAGCCGCAGCAGGGAAGAAATATGATACCGCCAATAATAATCTTCGCTTATCTGAAACGACTGTAAAAATACGAATGGTGCCAAAAGAGCCGTCGGAACACCATTTACCATCAGGGCCACTCTGCCTTCCAATAGCGCTCCGACCACCCGGTCAGGCCGCGAAGTAGACTCAAGCAAGGGAAAAGGCGTCATGCGGTCGTCCGTGATCCATTCCTCTATATAATTCACATCTAAAATGGCCTCGTTGGGGATACTTGCCAAACGACTGCGTATTTCCTCCAAAAGCTGCTCGGAAACAATTCCTTTCATTGATAAAATGGCTATCTTGTTTTGAGTGACCGTGCCAAGCTCGTGGTATTCCACCGTAAGTAGTGTCGACGGGCAGTGAAAACGCACAAGTGCAATGTTCGTTCCCAATAGCTCAATAAAACCATCATGAGGCCCTTTAATCGTAACCTCGCTTTCCGGTTCTTGAATGGAACGTGTCTTGATGGCTGCAGTTTCGACGGCGATTGCATGGTCAACTCCTTCAAACAAAAACAACGAGTTGCCGTTAATCAATATTGTCATCGCTTCATCAAGCGTATTGATTTTGATTACGGACCGCGCTTCTGTGACCAACAGTGAAGCCACCATGTTTTCAATCGGAGTGCTGATGAATGCAGTCTGTGCCATTGTCGTTAGCAATGATTTCAGCAAGTTGCTGGGATCGGATAAATCAGAGAAATACAGCACGGTAAAGGAATGATGCTCATCCACTTCCACCGTTTTTACGATGAGGTCTTGCGTGTAATGTAAGCATCGCTCGATCGCTGCGATGTTTTCTTTCACATTGGTTTGTAGGTTGAGATCAACTTGCATAGCAGGTTACGATCCACCTCCTGTGACAAGTATTTTTTCCCAATTGATAGGTTTTATTCTATCTGCATGACCTCGAACAAAAAGGGAAATCTATATGAAAACTTTGTTTTAGGGGACCGTGATGAAATCTTTTCTGTTTGTGCATCTACTATCGCTTGTCTGGGTGTTGCTCCTTATCTGGTATTTACCTGGCAGTCCTTTTTTGTCGACCAAAGAAACGAATATGTGGATGTTTCTGTTGGTCGACGCCATCGCATTCGTGCCCATACTCTGCTTGATCTGTCTGGCCGTTTGGATGGAAAAAAGGAAAACGGGGAAGCAATCTGCAACGACAAAAACAGCGGAATAGCAACTCTATCCGCTGTCGTTATCAAGACATCAATTATTGCTGCTGGGCCTCCCAAATCAGTCGCCCATCTTCTCCAACGATTTCTCCTACGGATGTCAGGAGAATATCGGCCAATTCCCTGAGCTCATCAGAACCACTTACGCCTGACAGTACGCCTACCGCAAGTCCGGCTGAACCATTTTTGGCAAGCAAGAGGTCGACCGTTGTATCCCCCACCACGGCGACTTCTGTCTCTTTCAATTGCGTCTTCTCGCAAAACGCCTCCAGCATGCTAGGATCCGGTTTTTTCCGATAATGATCGGAAGTTCCGATGAATTCGAAATAATCCTTGACCCCCAAATTTTCTAAACAAGTAATAGTCGATTCCCAGTCATCCGCAGTAGCAATTCCCACTTTGATTCCAAGGGTACGAAGCTGGTGAAATAGCTTTTGCAAATCTGCCGTTGGAATAATGTGTTGGGTATTCGATTGGGTCAATTGGTAGATAGTTTCGGTAATCCATGTTTCCAAGTTTTCGAATTGATTCGGATCGACATGATTGTTTACTAGCTGTTGGCAAAATGCCGTATAGATGTCTTTGGATGTGCCGCTGGCAAGAATCCCTTTCGGATCAACCTGATTGCCGTTCAAACCGATCGATTGTAACAATTTTTCTTCAAGCCTGGCGTGTGTTTCAAGTCCATGCTCATGAAGAAACTGCTCCACCAGTTGTGTGGCAAGAGGAACAAAAAAAGGATGAAAATCGAGTAACGTCCCATCCTTGTCAAACAAGATGCCTTTAATCCGACTCACTGTTGTTTCCTCCATTTTCTTCGATTCCGGCTGTGATCCATTCGATTTGTTCCAACTGTGATTCCCACCCATTCGGAACCTCTTGATCACAAACAATCACATCAATCTCCTGCAGCGGAGAAATTTTGCATAATGCTTCAATTCCTAATTTCGAATGGTCCACGAGAATGATCACTTCTTTTGCGACGCCAATCATTTTTCTTGAAATGGCTGCCTCCTCGATCTCATATTCCGAAAGCCCGGATAAAGCGATTCCGCCTGGCGACACAAACGCTTTGTTTACTTTCAAATGATCTAACATGATTTCACATAAAGCACCTCTGGAGGAATGCTGTTCTGCATGCAACGCACCGCCTACGAAAATCACCTCTCCGCTAAACAAACCTTGATTCAATGAGTCCATGAGAACATTTGCTGTGGGAAGGGAATTCGTGACGATGGTAAGCTTTGTTAAACCACGTATATGATTCGCCATTTCCAATACCGTCGTACCGCCACCCATGACGAAGGTATCACCGTGATTGATGAGTTTTGCTGCACACTTTGCGACTTTTTGCTTGGACGCGGTCCGCACATTTTGTCGTTGCGCAAATGGCGGTTCCCCAAGATCAAAATTGCTTTTGACCGCCCCACCATGCACGCGTTTCAAATAGCCTTCCTTTTCTAGCAAATCAAGATCCCGACGAATCGTTTCCATCGAGACATCGAACACGCGAGACAGCTCGGAGGCATTGACTTTCCCGCTCGTTTGCAGTTGATCCAGAACGAACTTTTTTCTCTCTACAGCCAGAATCGACACGAACCTTTCACCTGCCAGTTATAATAATATGCATTCGCCCTCAGGCAACCTTGCTTGGACAAAGGCCCCTTCTTGGAAAGGAGGGATTTGCGGAACATTGAGTTCATCTACATAAATCACCCGATTATTTGCCTGAATTTCGTACCGGCGAACATTTCCTCTCGTGATTTTATTCCGAATACAACCACGTACCCAATATCCTGATGTCTTCATCGCGGAAGGAATCTCGTCGCTATATAACTCAATCACCTCAGGTCGTACCGCATAAGAACCTGCTTGGACCTTCTCCCCGGAAAGGTGATACAAATCTTCATCTGTCAACACGTTATAGCTCCCGATAAAACGGGCGACAAATTCATTTGCCGGCGACGCATAAATGTCTTCCGGTTTGCCGCTCTGGACAATCTCACCTTGATTCATCACAAAGATACGGTCGGAAACCGTCATGGCTTCCTCCTGATCGTGCGTGACAAAAATCATGGTCATTTGTAAGCTTTTCTGTATATTCCGTAATTCGACCTGCAAGGTCTTGCGAATTTTTGCGTCGAGCGCGCTTAATGGTTCGTCCAACAGCAAAATATCGGGTTCGGATACGATCGCTCTCGCCAGCGCAACACGCTGCTGTTGTCCTCCAGAGAGCTGGTGGGGATACGCGAATTCTTTTCCTGTCAAATGAATCAGCTCGATGACTTGCGCTACTTTTGTGGCAATGTCGCTTTTCGTCACCTTTTTCATTTTCAAACCAAAAGCGATATTGTCAAAGACGGTCATGTTCGGAAATAACGCATAGGATTGGAATACCATCCCCACGTTTCGTTTTTGTACAGGCAAGTCCGTGATGTTTTTGCCATTCACGCTGATCAAGCCGCTGTCAACCGTTTCCAACCCGGCAATCGCCCTCAGTAACGTGCTCTTTCCGCATCCGCTAGGGCCAAGCAATGTAACGAATTCACCTTTTTCGATTTCAAGCGAGATATTTTGAAGCACCGCCGTTTCTGCGAAATTCTTTCGAACGTGGTCAATGTGTACGTAGCTCATGATACGCGCTCCTTTCGTTCATGGTTTTGCAGTCTCGCCCCCAGCTTCAACATGACAAGGGAACTGATCAAAACGATCACAAAATACGTAATGACGATGGCGCTGGATAAATGGCCATTTTCTTTGAGACGCTTCATGAGATAGATTTGAATGGTTTCGAAGTGGCCGCCAACAAGCATATTCGCCAACACAAATTCTCCGAACAAGATCGAAAGCGACAACAGGGACGAAACGAGTATACCGGGAATCAAATTCGGCAAAACAACAAGGACAAACGCCTTCCATTTGCTCGCTCCCAGCATCTCTGCGGCTTCAAGCAACCGTTTGACATCGATGGTTCTCAGGCTGTTTCTGATTCCTTGATACATATACGGCATAATCAATACATAGTAAGCACCGATAATGATCCAGATGGTTCCGGTCAAGACAATCGGCTTGCTCGCATACATCTTGATCAATCCAACGGCAGCCACTACACCTGGAATGGCATATGGCAGCATGACCAGCGCTTGGATGAATCGCTCCAACTTGGGAACATACACCGTAACCACAAAAACAGTCAGCACCATGGTAATCACGCTAAGCAACAGGGCGAGAATACAGATCAATGCCGTCCTCCCCAATGCATCGATAAACCGTTGATCGGAAAAAAGCTGCTCATACCAGGAGAGCGTATAGCCTGTAGGCAAGATCGTGTTTGCCCATGTTTGGGAAATCGAGTACAAAAATGTGGCTACCAAAGGCAGGACCAGATAGAACCCTACAACCAGGATGACAAGATAATGGATCCATCCTTTTCTCATCGCAAATCTCTCCTCACGCGTCGCATCATCCGTTCGTTAATCCACATGGCTCCGATCATCATCAAGCCGAGGATAACAGCGAGTGCACTCCCCAAATGTGGCTGGCTGACAACATCTCCACTCATTAACGCACCAATGCGTATCGGTAAAAGGTTATAGCTGCCGCCAACGAGTGCATAGGCCGTCGCATATGCTCCCATCGCGTTCGCAATGAGGATGCTGAACGTCCCTGCTATGCTAGGCAATATCACGGGAATACCAATATAGCGCCAAAATTGCAGGGGAGACGCACCCAATAACGCTGCGGATTCACGCCATGAGCGTTGAATTCCGGCATAAGTCGGGTAAAGCAGAAGGATGGCTAAAGGCACCTGGAAGTACACATACGATGCGATCAGTCCACTCCAGCTATATAAATCGAACGACGATTGGATATTCCAACCGGCTTCCTGCGCCAACAAGGTAATGATCCCACTGGTTCCAAGCAAAATGATATACCCGAAGGCAAGCGGGATTCCGGAAAAGTTGGACGTCATGTTGGAAAATGTGATCATCGCGGTTTGGATTTTTTTCGGCATTTTCGTAATGGAATAGGAGGAGAACAGCGCGATCACAATCCCAATCAGACTGGAGTACAAAGAAATGAGCAAACTATTGATCATTCCTTTTCGATAGTAGGCATTTGCAAAAGCCGAGACATAATGGTTCAAGCTGTACGCCTGGCCCCCATCATATTGGAAGCTGTCAATGACCATCCGAATCAGAGGCACCAATTCAAAAGCACTGACCAGCACAACAAATGGAAGCAAGGCTGCAACAGCAAACCATGCAATCTTCTGTTTCATGTGGACAACTCCCGGTTGTAATGATGGAAGGCCATTCTTTATAAGCAACGGCCTTCCTTTAACAAGTTCGCTGATTACCGGATCATATCGGAAAAATCATAGTCAAGCATGGCTTCAGACGGCGCGATTTGCAGCAATTTGCAGATCAGCGGTGTAATCGCCAGCTGTGGAATAACCTGTTCGTAACATCCTGGTTTGACTCGCTCGCTGATCATAAATAATGGCACATCTCGCTCATCGCTCCCGGTACCACCATGCTCCCCATCCGTATTCATCCCGTGATCGGCCGTGACCACGATGTGGTACCCTTCTTTCATCCAGATCGGGATCAACTCAGCAAGGTAACGGTCCATATTGATCGCTGTTTTGCGGTATTGCTTGGAATCCGAGCCATAGATATGCCCTGCATTGTCAACCCCCATCGTATGGATATAGAGGAAGTGCGGGTCATGTTTTCTTCGCAGCACTTCAGCATCCAAGAGCAGATGGGAATCAGGATAAAAATCATCGAAATAGAACGTTCCATATTGAATCGCTTTGTCTTCGTTAACCTGTTGACGATCCTCCACTTTGTCAAACGGTGTTCGATTGTACAGCTCGCTCACCCAATAAAAAGCTGTAGCAGCATTGCGCAGCCCGTTCTCTTTCGTCAAATGGAACAAGCTTTTTTGTGTCGACAATCGAATGGAGTCATTGCTTGTAATTCCATTGACCGAGGCTGGCGTCCCTGTGAGAAGCACTTCATAGAGCGGGCGAGACATGCTTGGCAATTCAGATTTCACTTTGTAAAACGCTGCTTCGTTGCGTTCCACCAGATGGTTGATAAAGCCCATTTGAGTAGCTGCTACGTTATACTGCAAACCATCGATGACAACCATGATTACCTTGTTCATACGAATTCCTCCCTATTTTATATTGACCAAAACTTGTTCTTCCCACATTTGCGGAAGCTTTTTGGCCATATCGGCCCATACCTTGTAATCATGAATAGGCTTTGCGTTCTGGTACTGCTCGGCAGGAATCAGCTTTTTGGTTACGTCTTCCGGCATTTTTACATTCGTACGAATCGGACGAGCATAGCCTTTGGCAAGATTGATCTGACCTTCATCGCTCAAAATATACTCGCGTGTCAACATCGCTGCATGAGGGTGTGGAGCGTATTTATTGATAATGGTTGTATAGCCGCTCACGACGCTACCTTCTTTCAAAATGGAGACTTCATAACGATTCGGGTCGATTTTGTCGCGGTAGCCAAGAGCGGTAAAATCCCACAAAAGCGCAACAGGAACCTCACCTTTTTCCAAGTTGGTTGGTTTCACATCCATAGACGCCAACCGTCCTTGCTTTGCCAATTGGGCAAAATAGTCCAGACCTGGCTGAATGTTGCTTTCACTGCCACCATGTGCCATCGCTGCAGCTAAGACGGTCATTTGGGCTTGGTTGGATTTGGCTACATCATCCACAACCACTTTATAATCGCCCTTTAGCAAATCATCCCATGATTTCGGTGGGTTTTTGACCAATTTTTTGTCCGTCAAAACAGCGATCGTTCCTTGATAAGCGACCAGCCAATTTCCTTTGTCGTCTTTTGCCCAATCCGGAATGTCGTTCCAATGGGAGGTTTTATAGGGGATGGTCAATCCCTTCTCCACAGCAAGCGGACCAAATGAAATGCCTACGTCGCCGATATCTGCAGTCGGATTATCTTTTTCCGCTTCAAATTTGGCGAGCTCCTCCGAACTCGACAGGTCCGTATCAGAATGAGTGAGCCCATACTTGTTAGTAACGTCATTCCATGTATCTTTCCAGTTGGCCCAGCCGTCAGGCATTCCTACACTGACTACTTGTCCTTCCTTTTTTGCCAGGTTCGTAATCTCTTCTAAAGACAGCTCTTTTTGCGGGTTATCTGTCGCTGTAGCAGCACCTGTGCTAGAAGCAGGTGGAGTTGTCCCATTTCCGCACCCGGTAATTCCTAAGGTCAATACTCCCATGAGTAACGTCGCTTGCAGAGCTTTCATTTTGCTCACGTTCTTCTCCTCCATTTGCGTTTTTGTGTGTTTTTTTGTTTTTTGTCCTAAACACAATATATATTCGCAATATTAACCACAGATTAACTCGTGTGACGATATGTTTAATTTCTTGTAACGAAATCATGAAGAAAAAGGCGCAAACAAAAAACCCCTCTCATAGGAGGGGGGGGTTCGTGCTGACAGTGTCAGCCTTATGAACGATTTTTCCATCTACAATGGTCAGGAGCACCTTTGCGTCTTTGATCTCTTTTTCCGGAATCGCAAACAGATTCGTATCCAGGACGACCACATCGGCCAGTTTTCCTGGTTCAAGCGTCCCCAATTCATGCTCTCTGGCGTTCCCGTAGGCGGAATGCAGCGTATATGCTCTCAATGCTTCTGCCAGCGTTATGCGTTCTTGTGGGTTCCAGACCGACTCTTCCTGACCGCTGCTATCGATTCTTGTTACGGCGCGAAAAATCTCCAGCATCGGCTCCAACGGAACGACCGGAAAGTCGCTGCCCAAAGCCAGCGTTGCGCCCGCTGCCTGTATCGAACGAAGCGGGAACGTGTATGTTTCCCTTTCACTCCCGATCCTCGCTACATACATGCTTCTTTCCGCCGCCGCTAAATGTTCCGGCTGCATCGATGCAATGACCCCAAGCTCATGAATGCGCGGGATATCCTCAGGATGAATCACCTCGATATGCTCGATCGCATGGCGAGCATCCGCTGTGCCATTTGTCCGTTGCGCTTCTTCGTAGGCATCCAGCGCCAAACGCACAGCCCCGTCTCCGAGAGCATGAAGGCGGATTCGGAAGCCCTCCGCATCTGCGTCGACAATCCATTTTTTCAGCGTCTCAGCAGGGAATGTCGTCTCCCCCCTTGTCTCAGGGCGATCGGAGTACGGTTCCAGCATGTATGCGGTGTGCCCCGTTACCACTCCATCAACGAATTGTTTCAATCCGGCAATTTGCAATCTGCTGGATCGATACGAATCTCGAAACTCTTTGACACGATCGAATTCGCCGTTTAATGCCGGGAATACATGGATGCGTGCAGTAAGCTCATTTTTCTCGTCAAACTCCTTGAACAAAGCGAAATTTTCCAGTAATCGGTCTTTCCCCATCGCGTAAAGGTCATTGACGGATGTCACACCGACACTGGCTGCATAGGAGAGGAAATCACGGAGCAGTTGACTGCTTTTTTCTTTGGAAAGTTGAAACGCTACATTCGCCACCAACTGGCTCGCCTGCTCATACAAAATGCCTGTTGGCTCTCCATTCTCATCTTTGGCAATTTCGCCGAACGGAGGATTTTCTGTCTGGTGATCGATCTTCAACATCTCTAACGCTTTGCTGTTGACCCAGCTAAAATGCCCCTCATAATGCGGGAGATAGACCGGGCGATCCGGAAACACGCGGTCCAAACTGGAGCGGTGAGGGAGGCGGTTGCTTTCCCAATGACTGGAATCCCAACTCGTCCCGATGATCCATTCGTCATTCGGTCGTGATTCGGCGAACTGACGGACTAACTCGACCGCTTCCTCTTCCGAATGGGCATGGAACAGATTGACGCTATCCTTGAATAGACTCCCGATCATGACATGCAGATGAAAATCATGGAAGCCGGGCATGATCAGCTGATCGCCAAAATTGTACACTGCCGTTTCGCTTCCGATCCATGGTTGTATGTCTGACTCGGTACCGACGGCAATGATTTGGCTGCCCGCTATGGCAATCGACGCCGGGATTGGATGATCGTGCAGTCCGGTGAAGACGGCATTGCTGGATAAGACAATCGTTGCTTTCGCATTCGTCATGCTCCCACCTCTTTCTCTGTTTCTGCTTCGCTAAAATCCATCTCTGGTGGCCGTTTCGTAAACATTCTGGTCAAATACAACAGATAGATGAAACCGAGACCGACCCAAATGGCACCCAACGTGAGCGAATGATAGTCCAGATTCGTCCATAACCAAATCGTAAAGCCAGCCCCGATGAGTGGAAGAATGAGATATTTCAGCAAATCCTTTGGCGAACGGCGCTTGTTTCTGACAACATACCAGGCAATAACGGAGAGATTCACGAACGTGAAGGCGACCAGCGCCCCAAAGTTAATAAACGAGGTAGCGGTCACCAAGTCAACAAACAAAGCGGTCAACGAAAGCAAGCCTACTAACAAAATGTTGAACACGGGAGTCTTAAACTTAGGATGAATATAGCCAAACACTTTCGGTGGCAGAACGGAATCGCGTCCCATCGCGAACAGGATGCGGGTCACGCTCGCTTTGGTGATAAGATTCACCGCCAACACGATCGGCACCGTTCCCGCGATGAAGATCGAGTTGAACAAGTTGCCGCCGATAAACGTCATTAGCTCCGTAGAGGCGGAGTCAGCATTTTGAAACAGATGGTAGTCGGGAAAAATCATGTGCCCGATATAGGAGATAAAGATGTACTGTACTCCGCATAGCAGCGTAATAATGAGAATTGCTTTCGGAATGTTTTTTTCTGGCCGAATGGTTTCCTCCGAAACGGTTGTAACCGCATCGAATCCGAGAAAGGAGAGGCAGAGAATGGAGGCGGCCGAGATTACCGACGATAAGGGCACGTCAGGGTTGTAAAACGGTTTGATGGACAGCAGCGTCCCTGTACCCACCCCATTGAGGATTCCATGAATGGACAAACCGACAAAAACAATTAGAAAGAGATATTGATACAGAATGATGAGGCCGTTTATGGTCGTAGCCAGCTTCACGCCAAACACGCTAATAACCGTGGCGATCAGAATGAGCACAACAATCCATACGGGCTGGGGAATGGTCGGAAAATAGGATGACAAGTACATTCCACCCACCAAATAGTTCAGCATGGGCATGAATAAATAGTCCATTAAGATAGCCCAGCCCACTAAAAAACCGACGTGAGGATTAAACGATTTTTGCGTATAGGTGTATGCAGAACCGGAAACCGGCATGACTTTGGCCATTCTTCCGTAGCTGTACGCGGTAAAGACCATCGCCAGCAGGGCGAAGGCATAGGCTGCGGGCAGCATCCCTTGCGATACTTGGGTAGCTACCCCATAGGTTGTGAATACGGTAAGCGGAACCATATACGAGACGCCAAAAATTACGACATGAAAAAGAGAAAGGGAACGTTTCAGAACGGCTGGTTGACTCATGGTGCAACCTCCTTTTTGTCGGAAATAGATGTCGGTTCACGATAATGCACCGATTGGAAGCGTCTTCATTTTTTGCTGTTAAGCTCGCATCCACAGTGGGACACGAGCTAATGTCTGCATCTTCTAGCTCAACGACTTGATCTCATCAGTTTTGGCTGGGGACGCAGCCACCGTTTCCGCCGGTACCACCGGAGCGCGCTTTCCTTCATACTCATCCTTTGTTAGTTCTCTCGTCGCCGACTTGAATTCGGTTAACGTCCTGCCAACCGCCTTCCCGATTTCAGGCAATTTGCTCGGCCCGAATAAGATGAGGACAATGACCAAAATCAAAATCAGACCGGGTATACCAATGCTGGATAACATAGCGGCATCGTTTCCTCTCCTGTATAATTGTCATGCTTTTACACTCTTTGTCGATTCGCGAGCAAAGCGGTTTGTTTCAAGCATGTGAGCACTTCCTGCGCTGCGCGCTCCCCCGTTTCAACGGCACCGTTCATGAACTGCTGGTATTTTAGTGAGGTGTGTTCACCCGCAAAGAAGCAATTCCCTTCTGGTTCTGCCATAATGCCGCCAAATTTGGTGTATTGCCCAACTTTGTACAACGAATAGGAGCCTTTTGTCCACTTATAGGCGGGCCAGCAATCCACGGTCGCCTTCCCATTCCATTTGTCCGTCAGCCCTGGTAGCACCGGTTCGATTTGCTGCAAAAACTCGGTGGCATGAGAGGCAGGTGATCCTGTCCGGAAGCTGAGCCCAGCCGGTCCTCCCGTAAAGTTGATCAAAATTCCTGAATCACCTGATTGGCCTCGAGTGGTATCCCACGAATTTTGGAATACATCGGATACGATCGCACCTGAACTGCCGAGACTTTCCCAGTGACGATCCGTAAACTGGACCGCAAGTTTGGAGTTGGTGGCCACCCCCATCTCATCAATCGCGGTTCGCTTCAGCCTTCTGAATCCCGCTCTGGTCAAGTCAACATCCCGCAGTGTCGCGACAGGTAAGGCCAGTACGACAACATCTGCCTTCACATTTCGCGTGCTCCCCGAAAATCCGAGCGTATAGGAGCCATCCGAGTTGCGGGACACGGATTCAAGCGGGGAGGACATTTGGAGCTGATCTCTCAGCAACCTTGCCAAGCCTTCCGGAACTTGGCCGTTACCGCCGCGTACGTGGTACCTTTCATCCGAAGGCCCGAATGGTTCGAATTCATCCCTGCTCGCTTGACCCATGCCATTTACAAGCGTAATGGCACTCACTTTTCTGCTCTCCAGTCCAACACTGCTCATGTAAGCTACATCGATCATATGTCCGAATTTTGAGTTAATTCCACCCTGAATCGTCTCTTCAATCCAATCGACAACCGACATGTTGTCCAGCTGCCATCCTCTTCTCGTATAATTGTTGTACAACGTCGGATAGCCCGCACCCCGGACATCTCGTTGCAACTTATCGTAGATGTCCAAAAACGAATTGCCAATCTCCTCGAAGGAATACTGTTCGCCATTCATGTAAATTTTGAACTCGGTTCCCGGTTTTTCTGCTTCCCATAAATCATCGACTTGCAAATTCAGCTCCGAAATGATGCGCATCAATGCCTGGTGATCCGAATTGATCAGCTCGCCGCCCCGTTCGATGATTTGTCCATCAGCAAAACCGTCCGTTTTCGAAAAACACCGTCCCCCAACACGCGATGACGCTTCATAAACATCAGCCAAAATGCCCGCTTGTTTCAATCGGTACGCACACGTTAAACCCGCCAGTCCGGCTCCCACCACAACTACACGCGGAGAGGTTTCGGCACGGGTGATTTGCGCACCCAGATTCCAAACGGCTGTAGGCACGGCCATTACCGCAGTCGCGATCATGGCGTTTTGCAAAAATTCTCTGCGCGAGACTTTTCTTTCAAACCGCTCTTCGATTACTTGCTCAATGGGGACTTTTTTCGCTGCTGCTTCGCCCGCAACAGATGCGGCCATTTTGAGTTTTCGCATGATAGGCGACGATGCCATCGTAAAACCTCCCTACATTTAGTCCTTACGTTTTGTCCATAATGCAAGCATGATGCCATCCCCAACATGCCATTCCTAGCGGGTTTAACCCGTTTTATTCGTTACGAAAGGCATCATGCATCGCATTTTTTGATGCGGGCTTGCACAGGTAACGCCGTGCTTTTCACAGGTAACGCTGTGCGTTTCTTCCTTTGGGTCAATCGTTGTTATAAAGCCCCAGTGGCGCTACATGCAGGTTGACATTTATCTGCTTGATCTCGGTATACGCGTCCAGCCCAAACGTACCCAACTCTCGGCCGATGCCGCTTCGCTTATACCCGCCCCAAGGCGCTTCAATATAAGTCGGATGATAGGAATTGATCCAGGTAATGCCGGCGCGCAGTTTTTTGACGACCCGCAGCCCCTTCGCACCGTCTTGCGTAAATACCCCGCCTGCCAGTCCAAAGACCGTATCGTTCGCAAGGCGAATAGCTTCCTCCTCGGTTTTAAAACGCTGAACAACCAGCACCGGGCCAAAAATTTCTTCTTTGACAATCCGCATATCGGGTGTCACATCGATGAAAATCGTTGGGGCAACAAAGCATCCTTGATCGTAATCACCACCAGTCAGTCGATGGCCTCCTGTCGCGAGTCTAGCCCCTTCACGCTTGCCAATCTCGATGTAATCGAGCACCTTCTGCATATGGGCAGGTGAAACCAGCGAGCCCATTTCATTCCGCTCATTCATGCCGTTTCCGACTCTTATTTTTTGGCATCGTTCTACCAGCGCCTCGACAAACCGGTCATGGATACTATCTTCCAGCAATAAACGCGAGCCTGCCGAGCATACTTGACCCTGGTTGGCGAAAATGCCAAACATGGCATACTCCACTGCCGTTTCAAAATCCGCATCGGCAAAGACGATGTTTGGTGATTTCCCGCCCAGTTCCAGTGACACTTTCTTAATCGTTTTCGAAGCCGCTTCCATGATGCTGGAGCCGGTAGCCGTCCCTCCGGTGAATGCTACTTTATCTACCAGCGGACTTACGACGATTTCGCGACCGACAACAGCTCCTGTGCCAAGCACCAAATTGGCTACGCCGGGAGGAAGCCCCACTTCCTGCAAAATTTCAAACAATCGGATCGCGGTTAGCGGCGTGATTTCTGACGGTTTAAAGACTGTTGTGTTGCCCGCAGCGAGGCATGGGGCAAGCTTCCAAGCGGCCATCACCAGCGGGTAATTCCAAGGGACAATCTGTCCGCACACACCGATGGGTTCCCGGACTACCATGGCCACCATTGGGTCCGCCACCGGATAGGTTTGACCGAACGGCTTATTTACCAGGCCCGCATAATACCGGAAACACTGAACCGCTTCCGACACATCGTGATGGCTTTCACGCAGAGGTTTGCCGACATTCATCGTTTCGAGAATCGCTAATTCCTCCGCAGCTAGTTCGATCCTGTCAGCAATCGCATGAAGCAGTCTGGCTCGTTCAAGCGGACTGGTCTCGGGCCAGCCGCTTTCATCAAACGCTTTCCTTGCGGCCGCAGCCGCTTTGTGCACGTCTTCCACTCCGCCTTCCGCAACAAAGGCTATCACTTTGCCAGTAGCGGGATTGTAGATCTCTCGAAGCTTTGATTCAGCTGCTTCCACCCAAACTCCCTCGATAAACATGGATTTTGCTCGTATCATCGTCTGCGCCAATGAGCCTCACTCCTAATCGATCCTATATTTTTGGATTTTTCTTACGATTGTTGATTGATTAACCCCAAGGCAAGCGGCCATCTCTCGCGTCGTCTTGCACTTTGCCATCGCCTTTTTGAGAATCATCTTCTCGACTTCTTCTAAAAATGTGAGCAACCGCGGAATTTCGGCATCGCGATTTCCCATTTCCTTTTCAATGAAGTTGAGTGCAATAATTTTGTCATGCTGGAAAATGCTGTCCAATTGACTCGTAACCGTAAATCGCTCGATGGCATTTTCCAATTCCCTTACGTTTCCAGGCCACGAATACGTAAGAAGCTGCTCCAATTGATTGACCTGAATGTGGACGTTTCTGTCATATTTCCGATTAAAATGATCGAGATAATGGTAGATTAAGGCACTGATGTCTTCTCTTCTTTCGCGGAGAGGCAGAATATGAATCGGGATAATATTGATGCGGTAATAGAGATCTTGGCGGAACGTGCCGTTCTCGACCATTTTTTCCAATTTGCGATTCGTCGCGGTGATGATCCGCACGTCAATTTTTTTGGCTTTTCCCCCGCCGACTCGCATGATGGTCTTTTCTTGCAGGACATGCAGAAGCTTCACCTGAAGATTCAGCGGAAGTTCGCCGATTTCATCCAAAAAGACTGTCCCTTTGTCGGCGAGCTCGAAAATCCCTGGCTTTCCCCCTTTTCGCGCTCCCGAAAATGCCCCTTCCTCGTAACCGAATAATTCCGACTCCAGCAAGTTATCCGGGATCGCCCCGCAATTTACCGTAAAAAACGGCTTGTCGCGCCGATGGCTCTCCATGTGGATCCGGTTCGCCACCACCTGTTTGCCTACGCCTGTCTCTCCTAAAATGAGGATGGAGGTATCGACAGATGCAACCGATTTGACCATTTCCATCAGGTTTTGCATTTCTTTACTCTTGTAAATCATCGGTTTATCCTCAATTTGCCCTGGATGCAGACGTTCGCGCTGGTAGCTTTCCAGGAGCGTTTTCAGCTCGTCCAGCTGGTTCGTCAATTTCATCATTTCCGACGTGTCTTTGGTGATCGACACGATCCGTTCGATTTCCCCTGCTTCATTGGTGATGGGGATGGACTCGATCATGAAAACTTCTCCACTTGGCGTGTATTGCAAGCATTTTTCTCGTTTGCCCGATTGTAAGACTTTTACGGTGACGGAAGGGTAAAACGCGCGCTCCCGCTCAAGATCGAATACGTTTTTTCCGATATATTGAACGTCGTCTTGTCCGGTAGCCTTGATTACGGTCCCCTTCCCGTCCGTAACGAAAATGCTATGATAAAAATTTTGGAAGACTGCTTGCAGCTCATGCAACACCCACTTGTCGTGCAATCCGCATTCTCGCAGCTGTTCATCAGCCTTCCAATCCACAACACCCTTGATCTGCCCCGCTTCATCCAGCAGGACTACCACCTTGTTCATTTTGAGCATGGCATCGAGATCATCGCTATTATGAACAGTTACCGCTTCCATGAGAATCTCTTCGTACGTCAACGATTGCAGATCCGCAAGCCCTCTCTTCTGTAGTTGTTCGAAAAGGACTTTGCGCTGAATGCATCCGAGTATCGTCTCTTCGTCGGTAAGCACAAACCACTTCGCATCTGACTCAATGGCTGTCATCACAACATCCGCCAAAGACGCCGGGCATGGAATACAAGCCGCTGCTGCGACAAGTGTATCCTCCTTCATCAATCTGATCCCTCCCTCACCACTAGGCGCTAGTGCAAGTACGATGCCAAACAGACCTCCGCTGTTTCATAGGGGAATTCAGGCCGGCTTGCCAATTTGATGCCATCAAACATCGAACGTATTGATGCAGTATCGCGTAACGCGCTCTAAATTTTCACATTTTTCAATACATGCTGTAGCTGGTAAGCCGATGATTGCAATCGTTCCGAGGATGTGCTGACTTCTTTAAAAGCCTCAAGCTGTTCCTCAGCCGCCAGAGCAACCGTACGTGCATCATCTACGGAAGCTTTGGCATACAACGATGTGTTGACGATCGCTATGTTCACCTTTTCCGAGGAAGCGGATAGCGCTTCGGAGGTTTCGTGTACGGCGCTCGTCTGTTCATGCACCAGTTGGATGGATTGCACAATCCGTTGGAAAATTTCACCGGCCGCTTGAAAAGATGCTAACCCCCGGTTGATATCCGCATTGACTCCAGCCACAGCACTTGTCGAGGACATGGAGTGTTGCTGCATGACCTCAACGATTTGCTTGATCTGATTCGAGGAAGCGGCTGTTTGTTCGGCGAGCTTCCGGATTTGTTCTGCCACAACAGCGAATCCCCGACCATGTTCACCTGCCCGCGCCGCTTCAATCGCCGCATTCAATGCCAACAGGTTTGTTTGGGAAGCGATTTCTGTGATGAAACGGATGATCGTTTCGATCTCCCGTGAACTTTCGCCCACACTATGGACGAGCCTATCCAGATTTCGGAAAGACTGGTGAACCGTCCGCATTTGTGCAACCGCGGTCTCGACGATCTCTCTGCCTTGGATAGCCTCCTGGGATGTGGTGAAGGTTGACTCGGCAACATGTGTGGATGATTGCGTGATGCGCCCGATCCCTGCATTCATTTCTCCAATCATCGCGTTCGCATGTGTCGCTTCCCCAATCACTTTTTCCGCGCTACCTGCGATTCCCTGGATCGCACGCACAATCTGTTGGTTCGAATGGGAGGATTGTTCGGCTGTTGAAGCGAGCTCCTCTGCGGACGCCACCAATTGCAGCGCATTGTCTGTCGCCGTTTCATTGATCTCCTTCATCAGGCTTCGCATATTCCGCAGCATGATAGCCAATGAAGCGAACAACGTGCCCAACTCATCCTTCCGGTTTGCTTGACGTGGGTCAAGCTGCGCCCTCATTTCTCCATTTGCTACATCATTGATGATTCCAGCAAGCTGGCGAATCGGGGAAAGCATCCGTTTGCGAATGATTGTTAAGAGCAGCAAAAGGGAGAATAGGATGATAGAGCAGGAGATAAGGGCTGCTTTTTTCATTTCTTGCTTGATCTGTGTGATGGCGGCTAACGATTGGGAGACTCCTTTCACACCGATGATGTTCCCTGCTAGATCATGGACCGGGGTATACATCTCTACGCTTTCCAAGCCGTCTCGCTCAGAAAAATTCAACAGTTGGTACTCTTTTGTCGACAGGGCTTGCGATAGAGAGGCGGTTAATTGCTTCGGTGTGACCGTTGCATCCGTTGTTAAAAAAGATTGAGCGGCTGTCAGAAGAGAAATATCTGCTTGCAATGTGCCTTTCATTTCTGCTAGCATCGCTTGGTCCACGTTTCGCCCATAGATCAGCCATCCGGTGGATTGCGCTGTTCCCGCTTCATCTGAAATCGGGGACGCCGCGAGTATAGCAGTTCCGTTTTGCACAGGAATGATGCCAGAAAACTTGGCGTTCTCTCTTATCCGGTCGCCAACGATTGCCGGTACTTTTTCAGAAAATCCCGCAATCTCATCAGTTTTCGACAAAATGTTCCCTTCCCGGTCACAAGTAAAAACAAAGTCAATATTCGAGCTGCTGTCTTTGGCGATGTTGATGTTTTCTTCGATCCAGAAGGCATTTTTTTGTGCTACCGCATTGCGAAAGTCATTCCAACGGGCGTTCATCTCTACCGATGTCAACAGCTCCTTTCCCTCGTTCTCCATCAATCGGGCAACTGAGCTGCTCATGTTGATAATCTGCTCACCCCCGACCTCAGCCATGTCTTGTTTCACCGTTTGAAACAGGTAAAAACCAATGCCTGCTATGGGCAGGATCAGCAAAAACAAAAACATAGTGGCAATCTGAACATTCAGCGATCGCTTTTTTCCAAACATTTTGAACCTCCCAAACGGTAAGCGGTATCTGAAAACGTCCTCTACTTTTATGCATTCCAGTAGAGGACGGTCTTATTACGGTTTCAACTGATGAACGATATCGCCATTGATCATGGTCAATTCCACGTGAAGTTGATCGATTTTCTCAGAGGATATTTGCAGGATGCTATCGGAAAGCACGACCAAGTCTGCCAATTTTCCTACCTCGATACTTCCTTTTTTCGTTTCTTCAAAGCTTGCATAGGCTCCGTTCCAGGTGTATGCCCGGATGGCTTCCAGCACGGTAACTCTTTGGTTCCCACCGATTACAGTGCCTTGTTTGCTTTGGCGATTCATCGCCATATGGATACCAAAGAGCGGATCGTAATGGGTGACTGGGCAATCGGAACCGGCTGCCGCGATGATTCCGCTATCAAAGAAGTCCCGCAGCGGATACATGTGGTTCACACGCTCCCCGTAGTTCTTGACATACCCCTCGCCATATTCATAGAAAAACGACGGATTGGGAATGGGGATGACGCCAAGCTGTTTCATCCTCTCCAGCAAATCCGGTTCTGTGATCCCAGCGTGCTCGATCCGTGGACGCGCATCTTCGCGTGGATACTGTTTCTGTGCCTCCTCAATACAATTCAGCATCATTTCGATCGCACGGTCTCCTTGGGCGTGTACGGTGATCTGGAACCCTTTTTTATGCGCTTCTGTCAAAAGCCGATTCAGCTCCTCTTGTGAATAGTAGAGAATCCCGAAGTCTTCCGGATTGCTGGTATACGGCTTGCGCGTGGCAATGGTAGGGCCGCTGCTGCTTCCATCCGTGAACAGCTTGGCCGGCCCGATTTTGAACCGCTCGTCCCCTACCCCGGTTGTGATCCCCGCGGCGATCATCGTATTGACAAACGCCTCCGGGCTGTCCATCGTGCACACCATTGCGTAGATTCGGTTCTTAATGATGCCGGTGCGCACAGCCTGCTGCATCAGACGGAACTCATTCGCATCCGAGGAGCCTGCGTCATGAACGCTGGTGATGCCAGCCGCCACAAAATCAGCGGAAGCGCGGGATAATGCTCGCAGGATCTCTTCATCGGAAAAAGCAACTTCCTTGCTTTTTTGAAAATGGGCGCTTTCCAACAAACGTCCCGTCAGTTCTCCCTGTCCATCCCTCTCAATGATGCCGCCTTTTGGATTGGGGGTATTCCGATCGATAGAAAACTGCTCCAACGCCTTGGAGTTCACGACGGAAATATGGTTACAAGCTCGGACGATAATGATGGGGTGTTCCGTGGATACCTGATCGAGCTCCTCACGTGTGGGATAACGATGCTCCACGATTTTCGTCTCATCGAATCCCCATGCCCTGACCCACTTACCATTTGCCAGAACGGCTGCTTGCGCGCGCAGATCGTTCAAAATATCTTGTATCGACTGAATATGTGGAGCCTTGCAACTTACCCCCAGCTTGTCGATTCCGTATGCAACGATATGCAAGTGGGAGTCGATGAATCCGGGGAGCAGGCTTTTCCCATCAAGATCGACCACTTTGGTATGTGGCCCGACCATTTGCTTGATTTCCGCGGAGGTTCCGACGGCCGCGATTTTGCCATCCTTTACAGCAACCGCTTCTGCAATCCGATTCTGTTGATCTACCGTTACTACCTCGCCATGCAAAAACACAACATCCGGGTTCATCTGCCAAAACCTCCTGTATGTATCATTCTTTTCCAAAGAAAAATGCAATCTCCATGCCAGAGGAAGGATGCTACCAACACAAAAAAGCAGACCCATTACGGCCTGCTCGATCTAACCCGATTTGTCCAATCAACCAAACTCTCATATACCGATCTTATACTGTTTCATTTTTCGATAAATGGTTACCCGCGATACATCTAAAATCGCGGCGGCTTTGGCTACATTCCCATTCGTCTGCGCAAGCACCTCGAGCAGAACCTCCTTGTGGCACTTCCGATTCGTCACATAGGTCCACTGCTCAGGCTCACTCACGGTCTTTTGACGAATTTCTTCCGGTAAATCCTCGGGTTGTATCACCCCATCCGAGCATTGAAAAACGGCCTGTTCCATCACATTTTTCAACTGACGGACGTTTCCTGGCCATGACCAAGATCGTAAAACGTCCCATCCCTCGGTTGAAATGGCAGGAATGGAACCACTCACGGCATTTGCTCGCAAAAAGTGCTGGACCAGCAACGGTAGGTCATTTTTTCTCATACGCAAGGAAGGAATGGACAAGTTGATGATTTGCAGCCGGTAGTAGAGGTCCTCCCGAAAGTTTCCCTTGCTGACCTCTTTCCGTAAGTCTTTGTGTGTTGCGGCAATGACACGGACATTGACCGGCACAGGCTGGGCTGCGCCGATGGGCAACACCATCTTCTCTTCTAAAACGCGAAGCAGGTATACCTGCGCGTCCAAGGGCATTTCTCCGATTTCATCCAAAAAGATCGTCCCTTTGTCAGCAAGCAGAAACTTTCCCTTTTTTCCCTGTGGCTTGGCCCCTGTAAACGCTCCGCCTTCATAGCCAAACAATTCACTGGCCAGCAGCTCTTTGGGAATCGCTCCGCAGTTGATCGCGACGAATGGCTCGTTTTTGCGATTCCCATGAGCATGGATCGATTGGGCAAACATTTCTTTTCCCGTTCCCGTTTCTCCCGTGATCATGACCGATTTCTCCGAGAACGCGGCTTTTTTTGCCAGCGCGATGGTTTTTTCCATACCAGGGTCGGCCGTGATGATATGGTCGAATTGATAGCGCGTCTTCGGCACGATTTGCTTTTTGGAGTTTCCCTTTGCCGCGACCTTCCGGAATGCAGCGATTCCTCCAGATGCCCGTCCCACGGTACTATACGGAAGAAAACTAACCTTCCATTCGTTACCATCCAGTGCGCGAAACGCAGCCTCGTTTGGGGCATGCCGGTTGGTCATCGCTTGCTGTGCAAGAACAGTGAGCTCTGTTCCCAGCAACGCCGAAATGGATTGGCCTTTGGCGATTCCAAAACACGCTTGGGCATATTCGGTGGCAACTGTCACGATCCCGTTCCGGTCATAAATGATAAACGGCTCGCCAGTAGCGTTGAAAACCGCTTGCATCGCTTGCATATTTGCCTCTATCATGCGACGGCCGATTGCTCTTTCCATTTTCATGACCTGCTCAATCAATGCGAACATTTCGGTTATCCCGATCTTGTTCTTGTCCATCGGAAAGCTAAGGACGCCGATGACATGAGCAGTCAGCGGGTCAAGAATCGGAACGGCCGAACACAACAGGTTGTGCAGCGCCTGGCAGTAATGCTCCTCGGCGAGGATTTGGACAGGCTTCTTTTCGATCAAAGCGGTGCCGACCGAATTGGTACCGATTGTTTCTTCATTCCAGGAGACGCCCACCAGAAACCCTTTTTTCTCCAACTGCGAATGATGGTATCCTTGCGAAAGGTTATGGATGATGGTACCGTCGCAATCAGCCAGCCCCAGTACGGTCGGGTCTCGAAAAAAACGGGTAAATTCATCGACATAGCCTTTCACGATGTCTGTCCACCCTTCTTCCATCAGACAACGTTCCTGCAATTCTATCTCTGATACGGGCTGTGGCACGGATGCTTTCAGTGGATTCAGGTTGTGAAGCTTACATCGCTCCCATGAGCTCGAAATGACCGAACGCTGTGCTTGGGGCATTGCTCCGCTTGCGTGGAAGTTTTGCCAGTCAGACAAGACCTTTTTTTGTAAACTGCGATAGTCGTTCTCTGATTGAAAAACGATGAGATTGTCAAACATGCAATTCCCCCATCACACGTAGAATATTCAGTCTTTTCTTTATTGTACGACAGGCAGATCACTTGTAACATTCGTTTCTTTTGTAACATCTGTAACGTATGCAACTTTTGTAACGTGTAACATTTGTAACAATCTTGATAGAAAGAAACTTCCCGCCCACAAAGAGACGAGAAGTTTGATCGTTTGCTGCACAGTTACATGTTATTTAGTTTTGCAATAATCTCATGGTTCATTTTGAAATTCTTTTTCAAAAATTGAGGAAGATCCCACTCGCAGACGAGGTCTTTCGCCAAGGATACGACCCAGTCCTTCGTAATATGGTGCGTTACGCCATCAACTGTAATGAACACTTCACCGTCTGTCACATAGAAGACTTCCTGCTCTTCTACGTGCCACGTTCCTTTGTTCGGTTCGCCTACCCACGGTTCCCACGTGTCCACTTCCAAACGTTGTGCTTCTTCCGCCGACAATTTTTTTGCAAAAAACATATCTGATCCACTCACTTTCGAATTTGATTGTTTTGAAATAGAAGAAAAATGCTCTTATGCGAATTTTCTTTCTCGTAAACGCTTAAATTCTTTTCGAATAAAATAAATGGCAATGAGAACGCCTGGGACCTCCGCTGCCGGACCCGAATACCAGATTCCTTCCACTCCCCAAATCTGAGGGAAAATGAACATGAACGGGAATGAGAACAACACCATTTTGCTGACGTTAATAAACGTAGCCGTCCAGTTTTTCTCCTGGGACTCAAAATAACCGGAGATCAGCAAGCTGACTGCATTCAGCGTAAACAAACAGTTGAATACGATTGTGGTCCAAATGCCCAGCTGCTGCAATTCAGGATTGCCGCTGGAGAAAAACGACACAATTGGATCTGCGAAGATGATCAGGATGGCAGTCGCAATTACAAAGAACGAGATGGTGAAGATGAGTCCCATCTTAATGGCCTGTTTGACCCGATCGTAATTGCCCGCACCGTAATTGTAGCTAATGATCGGTTGAAGCCCTGTCATTCCACCAAGCGCTGTCAGTGCGAGCAGGTTCGTAATGTATCCGTTTTGGATCGTGAACGCTGCAACGTGCAGCCCGCCACCATAGCTTTGCAGCAGGTTGTTGAAAAAAATGATCGCAAAAAACATCATGAACTGGCTCGAGAAGGACGCAAACCCTGTCCACGCCACTTCTCCGATCGTTTTCATCCGAATCTTAATATCTCTCAATTTGGGCTTCAGCCTTGTTTTGCCGAACCAGAAATAAAAGATCAGCAATGCAGGGATTGATTGCGAAATCGTATTTGCCCATGAAGACCCCATCATCCCCATGTCGTATTTCGTTACCATGACCCATTCGATGACTCCGGCAACGGCTGCCGCGACTAACCAGCTGTTCATAGACAATACCGGTTTTTCATCGATATTGGTCAAAATGCTTAAAACGACGGCCAAGATCGTGATTGGCAGCGAAATCCACAAAAGGCGGCTGTACTCCACCGCGTAGGGAAGAGCTTCTTCACTTGCTCCGAATAAGATCATCAAATCTTTTTCGTAGAGCAATCCAAGGACAGCGAGTAAAACCGAGAAGATCAGCGTGAACCATAAGGTTTGTCCCATAATACTTCGCGCTTCTTCAATTTTTCCTTTTCCAAGCCGGAGAGAAATGACCGCTCCGGCTCCCACGCCAAACAAAACGCCCAGCATACGAGTGATAACCATGATCGTAAAGCCGATTCCGATCCCTTCTACTTCCAGCTCTTGAAAGCCGCTGACAAAATAACCATCGACAACCGCCACAACTCCGAGAATTGCGTTCGCCATAATTCCTGCCAAAGCAAACCGCAAATACAAGAGCGGGATGCTTTTTGTTCCCAGATCCGAATCATACGCTTGCTTCTTCGCTTCCACTTGTTCTGTTCTCGAAGGCGGATGGTTATTTGCTATCCCCATGAGCAACTCCCCTTATCAGTTGTTATGCAGCAAGGCAAATCCCTTTAGTTCGCATACCAGCCGACCCGATTGGCATGCTGATGAATATTGATCTGCTTGGTTTCCATGAAATGCTCTAGCCCGGCAGCCCCCAGCGCTCTGCCAATCCCGCTTTGCTTATACCCTCCCCAAGGACCTTCAAGATAGGCAAGGTGATAGCTATTGATCCACGTAATTCCCGCGCGCAGTTTGCTGATGACGCGTTTTGCCCGCTCCATATCCTCGGTAAAGACGGCACCGGCTAATCCGTAAACCGAATCATTGGCTTTTCGGATCGCATCTTCCTCATCTGTAAATTTCTGCACGACGAGGACTGGGCCAAAAATCTCTTCTTTCACGACGCGCATGCTTGCTTCAACATCCGCAAAAATCGTCGGCGCAATAAAATACCCGCGCTCAAGTCCGTTTTCCAGTAAGCGCTTACCACCGCAAACCAACCGAGCGCCTTCCTCGATCCCGCTCTGGATGTACTGCAAAACATCATTCATATGAGCCTCGGTCGTGAGCGCGCCCATCTCGATGTGCTCGCTTTCCCCGTTTCCAACAACAATTTTGCTGGCGCGCTCTGCCAGTCTCTCGACGAACTGATCGTAAATCGACTCTTGTACCAACAGGCGTGAAGCAGCAGAACAAACCTGTCCTGCATTATGGAATATACCGAACATGGCATTCTCGACGGCGATTTCAAAATCAACATCGTCAAACACGATCAGCGGCGATTTCCCGCCAAGCTCAAGCGTAATTTTTTTCATGTTGCCGGCTGCTGCCCGCATGATGCTTTGGCCTGTTTTCGTACCGCCGATGAAGGAAATCTTGTCGACATCATGGCTTTCGGCAAGCTCATTCCCTACTTTGGATCCTGGGCCCAATATCAGGTTGGCTACACCGGCAGGAAGCCCGATTTCCTCAAAGATTTCAAACAGCTTGAATACGCTTACAGGAGTGACCTCTGCAGGCTTGATCACAATCGTATTCCCTGCGGCAAGCGCGGGCGCAATTTGCCACACCGCAAGCATGAGCGGGAAGTTCCAAGGTACGATCAGCCCGCACACCCCGATCGGCTCATGGATGATCCATGTTTCCGAAGAATCAGCCCGCGTGTACGTTTCCTTTTTCATGTCTTTGATCATGTCCGCATAGTAGCGGAAGCATTGAATCGAAACCGGAATATCGATATTAGTCGTTGCGCGTATGACTTTCCCGTTATTCGCCGATTCCAAACTTGCAATTTCTGCTGCCTTTTCCTCGAGTCTATCAGCGATCCGATAGAGATAGGCCGCTCTTTCATCCGGCGAGAGATTCGACCAGATGCCGCTGTCAAACGCCTTGCGGGCCGCCTTAATCGCCAGTTTGGCATCGTCTGCCGAGCCGTCAGCAGACGATGCGATCACCTCTCTCGTTGCTGGATTGATCACGTCTCTGCGATTACCGTTCGACGCCTCTACCCATTTCCCGTCAATGAACATGTTGATATTCATGAAAACCTCTCCTTTACGCGATAATATCGAGCAGCTTGAATCCCATATGCGCAAGATTAACCAGCATCGTTTTTTGGTTATAGAACGGGAATGATTTGAGGTGTGCTTTTTCAAAGCGGTATCCACCAGCATTTCCCGTCACGATCCATTGCGCCAATAACTGGCCGAACAATGTGGAAAGCGAAGCCCCGTGCCCCGTATAACCTGTTGCAAAATAGGCACCTTCTTTGGATCTACCGATTACCGGGAATGTGTCCACGGTAACCCCGATAAAACCGCCCCAGCTGTATTCAACTTTGCTTCCTGCCAATTTCGGCATCGCATTGACCATCGCATTGTAAACCTCTTGATACACGCCATCTCCCAAGTTCGGACGAATGTCGCCACCGCCGAATACCATTCGATTGTCCGGCGTTCGACGGAAATAGTAGAGGAAATTGCTTGTATCAAAAACCATGCGATCTTTCGGAATCACCTTATCGAGCAATGACTCGGGCAGCTGTTCGGTCGCAATGATACGCGCAGAGATCGGCAATACCCCTTTGTTCAGCTCTTTCATAATTTTTCCGGAGTAGCCATCCGTCGCTACAATGATGTCCTTTGCCGTTACGCTGCCTTTGTCTGTACGAACTTTTACACTATTTGTTCCATACTCAATCGATTGCGCTTTTGAATGTTCATAGATTCGTGCGCCGAGCTTCTTCGCCGCTTCTGCCAATCCGATGGCGTAATTCAGCGGCTGGAACGAGTAGCTCGAGTCGTCGACCAGGCAGCCATGATAAATCGGAGAATCGATTTCTTGATGCAGCTGGCTCCGATCAAGCACGCTTGACTCGTACCCGAAATTTTTGTTCATGTATTCACTTTCGATCTTCAAGCCTTCAAAATGCTTTGCTTTGTAAGCCGCCACGATGTGTCCCGTTTTTCGAAAATCACAGTTGATTTGGTGTTCATCGATCAATTTTTTGACCAGCTCAATGCTATACAAGGAGATGTCGTTTAGCTGCTTGGCCTCTTCTGTACCGTATTTTTTCGCAAGCTCCTGCATCGATGGCTTATAGCCTGGCAATACCATCCCACCATTCCGACCGCTGGCGCCGTATCCAATCGTTTCCTGCTCCAGGACAATAACGTTCTTCCCAAGCTGCTGCAAATGGTAGGCAGAGGAAAGACCTGTGAAACCTGCTCCAATAATGACAACATCCGCCTCTTCTGTTCCTGTAAGAGACTTCCCTTTCTCATACTTGTTTGCAGTCGCTGTCCACAGAGAGAGAGTATCCATTCGATCCATCTTATCCATAGGCTGTTCTTCTCCTTTTGTGACAGGTATGTTACACTACCGTCAAGAATTATTCACACGCTTAATGAATCCATGATATGAAATGGAGCGTTCTCCTAGTCAATAACCATTTGAGTGCGTTTTCATAAACAAAAGTGGAGTTACTCCACTTTTTATTTTCATTGGGGGCAACTATGAAAATCGGTGCTTTTGCCAAGCTGTTTCATGTTACGACTGATACCGTCCGCTATTACATTGAGATTGGTTTATTAATTCCTGACAAAAAAAATGTCCACTATGCAATGAATCAGTCGTGCCTGGATGATATGGCTTTTATCACAGAACTCAAAAAATTCCATTTTTCGTTACAAGAGATTCATCAAATTTTATCGTATCGCCGTGTCACCAACTTTTCCGACCACGAGGATATCGACTACTATAACAACTTGCTCGTTGTCAAAAAGAATCAACTGATCAAAGAAAAAGAAGACATCTCGAAAGCGATCGTCTCCATTGAAAAAGCGATTCAGACGACCTCGCCTTCATCCAAGGAAGAGAAATTTACAGGGATTCCCCTCTCCTTCGTTCATCTGCTCTATTGTCCGAAGTGCCGCGTCCCGCTTGAAATGAACGACGTACAGATTAAAGAGGTCTACATTCAAACGGGAAGCTTGGTTTGCACCTGCGGATACGAGGCGACGATTGAGGAAGGCATCATCATCACCGCTAACTTGTATGAGACGTCCCCTTATCCCTCTTATTTTTACGACAAAGAAACAATTAAAGAGATTACCCCAGGCATGATCAACCTATTTGAAAAAGGGAATCTATGGTTTCAAAAAACGTTGAAGCATGCCGACTTGACGAGAAAAATCATTGTGGAAACAAACGTTGACGCTTTTGTTTCGCTTCCCAAATATATCGATGACCTTGATAGCAGCGCCTATTATGTTTTCAGTGGGTATTCGCTTGCCATGCTCAAGAAGCTGAAGAAAAGAATCGAGCGGATGAATCCCAAGCTGAACGTCCTCTATCTATTAAACTCGGATCTCAATCTGCCATTGAAGCCACATTGCATCGATATTTTTGTTGATAGCTATAGTACGAATGATTTTTCGCTGCTCAATCCACACTTTCCGTTTCAAATTCTCAAAAGCTACTTTCATCAAGATTCAACCATTATTGGTGGGTACTCGTATTACGACAGCTCAGCAAAATCATTGAAAAATGTCCCCGCCCTGTATCCAAATGCACACAAGCACATCATGAATCCAAACTATCTTGAAGAAAATCTAGCAGCCAGTGGCTTTCAAATCACACAAAGAGAAACAATCGGGCACTGTACCGATCCCGGAATATTTTTCGATTACCATGTGCATAACGAAAAGTTCCACAACCTGATGTATACCGCCAGCATGAAATGATACGGACGACAAAAGAGGCAACGCAGATGCTGCGCTGCCTCTTTTTTTATTACTTAATTTACACAATGTAAAATACTTCACAAATATGCCGCTTTTATATTATACTGAAAACAAGGTACCCGAGTTCATATCATTTGCATGCAAAAATCGTGAAAAAAGGAATGGTAGATATGGGTCGTTTGCACGGAAAAGTTGCGATTATTACTGGAGCCGCTCTCGGCATGGGCGCTGCGGAAGCAAAGCTGTTTGCGCAAGAAGGCGCCAAGGTTGTTGGAACCGACATCAAGGATGATGTGCTGCAGGAGGTCATCGACGAGATCAACCGCAGCGGTGGAGAAGCGATCGGCCTGCGCCATAACGTCGCCTCCGAGGAAGAATGGCGGCATGTGGTAAACGAGGCAGTCAGCCGCTTTGGCAAGGTGGACATTCTCGTCAACAACGCGGGAATTGCCTCGCCGAAAACGTTCGCAAACATGGAGATGGACGAATGGAATAAAGTGATGGACATCAACTTGTCCGGCTGCGTGCTCGGGATGAAATACGTCATCCCGGAAATGCAAAAAACTGGCGCAGGCTCTGTGATCAACATCTCGTCGATCGGCGGCATTGTCGGCATGGCTGGCTCAAGCCCTTATACAGCGGCAAAAGGGGCACTGCGTGCGCTGTCCAAATCGGCCGCTGTGGAATATGCGAAGCAAAACATCCGCGTCAATTCAGTCCATCCCGGCATCATCGTCACCCCGATGACGGAGCCTTCCATGAAAGACGCGCTTCCGTATTTTCAAACATTCACGCAGCTGCCGTATTTCGGCAAGCCAGAGGACGTCGCATATGGCGTGCTGTACCTCGCCTCCGATGAGTCGCGATTCGTCACCGGCTCCGAGCTGGTCATCGACGGCGGGTGGACTGCGCTGTAATCGCCAAAAAAAGCCTTGTGCATCCACGATGGTACGTGGGGACACAAGGCTTTTGTGCTATACGGGCTGCCGCTTTGCCGAAAAGCATGGAGTAGTTTCAATCGCATTTTTGCCCGCTTCCTTTTTTGCCGCTATTCTCCGGCACCTGTTTGTACGGCCCCCGAATGGACAGGTTCATCAGCTGCGCAGCGATCTCTTCCTCCGCATACGGCATCTGGTTTTCGATCCACCAGATGATCACTTCCAAAAAAGCGGACTCAACATACTTCACCGCCACCTCCCGCGAGGCGGTCAGATTCCGGTCATCCGGCTCCGTAAGATCAATTCCTTTCGAGACAAATTCATGGATGACCTCCAGCAAGCCGGACGTGAAATACGGTAACCGGTTACGCACCAGCAACGCGTAGTACACGTTGAAATGCTCTCCGATGTGATGGAACAGCCGCACAAAGCTGGGATGCGGAGCCCCGCTCACAAAATCGAAGTTATCGTCCTCCACCTCATCATGCAAGGAGATGTTTTCCTTCAGCTGCTCCAATAGTTCACGGATGTACTTGTGGATAAAGTCCTGTTTGTCATCAAAATGCAAATAAAACGTGGCTCGCTTGATCGTCGCCCGCTCGGTAATGTCCTGGACGGTGATTTGCTCGAAATCCCGCTCTTCCATCAGCTCGATCAGTGCTTTGCGGAGCAGCTGATGCGTTCGGTAGACGCGGGGGTCCATTTTTCGATTGTTCATAGGTACGGTCCTTTTCGCAAAAAAATGATGAGAGGGAAGTAACCGACAGGTACTTCCCTGCCTGTCTTTTATTTTACATGGTGGAGCGGGGGTTCGCTATGGAGCGTGCTGAAAAGAAAAAAAGCGAACCGCCGCCAATCCGGCAGGTCCGCTTTTTGTTATCCGCACTTATCTTTTAAATTCCTTAATCTCCACCGTGTATTTATCCAGCAATTCCGGCATCGGCTGGTAGCCAATGCCCGCTCCTGCAGGCACATCGATGGTGCCGTCCGGAGACACGATAACTTCCGGATTGATAATGTCCTCTTGCCAGTAGCGGGAAGAGCCCGATGTATCTCCCGGGATTTTGAAATTGTCCAGCGAGGTGATCGCGATATTGTGCGCGCGGCCGATACCGGACTCCAGCATACCGCCGCACCATACCGGGATACCGTGCGATTGGCAAAGGTCGTGGATACGCTTGGACTCGGAAATTCCGCCGACGCGACCGATCTTGATGTTGATCGTGCGCGTGCTGCCCATCTCGATTGCTTTGCGTGCATCTTCCAGCGAGTGGATGCTCTCATCGAGGCAGATCGGCGTTTTCAGCTGCTTTTGCAGCTTCGCATGGTCAAAAATGTCATCGTGGGCAAGCGGCTGCTCGATCATCAGCAGGTTCAGTTTGTCCAGCTCTTTGAAAATCTCGATGTCGTCCAAGGTATAAGCGGAGTTGGCGTCCGCCATCATCGGGATGTCACCGAATTTTTCACGCAGGGCTGTCATCACCTCGACGTCCTGTCCAGGCTTGATCTTGATTTTCATACGGCGATAGCCTTGGTTCAGGAACGTGTCGACCAGGCGGTACATATCGTCGATCGTTTTTTGAATCCCGATGCTCACACCCACCTCGATTTTGTCTTTCGTCCCTCCGATGGCTTTCGCGAGCGGAATGCCTTGCTCTTTAGCGTACAGATCCCAGTATGCGCCTTCAAGAGCGGATTTGGCCATGTTGTTGCGACGGATCGGTGCGAACAGCTTGCCGATTTCATCTGGATGCGAGAGTTCGCCATGCTCGAACAGCCACGGAATAAGGAAATCTTCCGAAATATGCATGCACGTCTTCACCGTTTCTTCGCTGTACAGCGGGTCGATGTCAGCAACACATTCCCCGTAGCCAATGTGATCCTTCGTATGAACCTCGGTCACGTAAAAATCTTTAACTGTCATCGTGCCAAAGCTGGTTTGAAACGGTGCTTTCAGGTTGAGCTGCATTTTACGCAATACGATTTTGTCTGCTTTCATGAGAAAACCCTCCCGTTTGATCGTTTATTCAACAAAAATGCCTTGCGTGGTGTACAGTCGCTCCAGCGTTTGCGAACGTGCCTGCACGTGTTCCTTGTTCTTCGTGGTCATCCCCACCATGATCAGGTTGAGCAGGCTTTGCAGCCCGGTGTTGGAGCTGAACATGGAGGTCAGGTTTTCCTCCGTCGTGAACGTCAGATCCGCAAGCTGCCCCAAAGGCGACAGCGGCCGGTCCGTGGCGGCGATGATGCGCACCCCCTGGTTTTTCGCGCATTCCGCTGTTTGGACGGCATCCCGGCTGTATCGGGGATACGACAGGATGAACACGACGGAACGATCGGTCAGCGTGCTGATTTTCTCCGGCATGTCGCCGGCGCCCTGCAGCAGCTGGACATGGCCTCTGCACTGGCTGAGGACAAAGGAGAACCAGTGGGCGGCGCCATAGGAAGCGCGGAAGCCAGCAACCAACACTTGATCGGCTTCATTCAACCAATCGACCGCCTGCCAAATGTCCGCTTCGTTGATCGACGTTGCGAGTTGGCGTACGATGGCGACATCACGGTCCAGCACGCTGGCGAAAAGCGACTTTTCCTTTTCAAGCGAATCTGCCTCCGTCTCCTGCTCCAATACGGAGAGCCCCTCTTTTTTCAGCACCTGCTGCTGGATGCGTGCCTGCATGTCGGGAAACCCGTTGAAGCCGAGCGCATAGGAGAGTCGAATGACCGTCGCCTCGCTGACGTCCGCTTCCCTTCCCAGCTGGGCAGCTGTCAGAAAGGCCGATTGCTCTGGCTTCATCAGCAAAAATTCGGCGACTTTTTTCTGGCCGGGCGATAGCTGTGACAGCTTTTCTCGGATCAACGCTTCCATCCGCACTGTCCTCCTCACCTGAATGTAGTAAATTCTTCACTCTTTTTAAATATTGTAGCTTTTCCTTCATAACCTTCTAATTGATTTTTACCACATATTCGCACGAATGGGAAGAGGGTATTTCAGAAAAAATTCCTCTGGTAAAGAACCAGAGGAACGAATCGGGAACTATTTGGCCATGTTTTTCAGAATGTCCGCCAGCAGGCGAATGCCTTCTCTTAGCTCGGGCAGCGACGCATAGGCGTACGACAGCCGCAAGAAGCGGTCGCGGTCCTGCCCATAGATGCTGCCGGGATTGAGCAGAACGCCTTGGCGCTGTGCCTTGCTGAATAGTTCATGGATCGGAAGCTTTTCCTTCAGCTTCAACCAAATGAAAAATCCACCTGCTGGACTCTCCCATTCCGCGAGATCGCTCATATGAAGCCCCAACGCTTCGAGCATCGCCGCCTTGCGATTGCGCAGCTCCTCCCGGATGTATGCGACATGCTTCTGATACTCGCCGCTTGTCAGCCATTCGGCAGCGACACGCTGGGAGAGCGAGCTTGTGCCATAGTCGGTCTGCATTTTGATATCCGCCAGACGCTCGATCACCGGCTCCGGCCCGATGATCCACCCGATGCGCAGGCCTGGACTTAGTGTTTTCGACAGGCTGCCGAGATACAGGACATGCCCGTGCCTGTCCATCGCTTTGAGCGGTGCGGGCGGCGGCTCATCGAACCACAGCTCCCGGTACAGATCATCCTCGATCACGGGCAGACGCTCCGCTTCGCAAGCCTGCATCAGCTCCTGCCGTCTTTTCTTTGACATCAATATGCCGGTCGGATTGTGAAAGCACGGATTCGTATACAAAATATCCGCCTTCCCCTGCTTTCGGAGCGCAGAGATTCCCCCTGGCAACAGACCTTGCGCATCCATCTCCAGACTGGTCAGCTTCATCCCCGCCGATTGAAACACGTGCAGCGAATACAGGTAAGATGGCTTTTCCAAAAGGACGGTCGAGCCCCGATGCAAAAGCCCCACCGATATCAATTGGAGTGCTTGCAGCGCCCCAGACACGATCAAAATCGATGACGGTGACGCTTCGATGCCGAACGAACGCACATAATCGCTGACCGCTTGCCGCAGCGGCCCGTATCCTTTCGGTTCCTCGTAGCCGAACGCATGCAGATTGTCCGTTACTTTGTGCATCAACCGCTGCATCGTCTGAAGCGGGAAAATCTCGGACGACAGCTCGCCCTTGCTCAATTGGATCAAACTGGCGTCAAATTCGTCCTGATTGATTTTTTGCACAGTATCCTGGCTTGGCTTGTGCACACCGGAAGTGACATACGCGTTCCAGTCCGGCGGCGGGTTGGTCGCCAAAAGCGTCCACGTGTTGTTGACAACGACCGTCCCCTTACCCATTTGCCCCTCGATCAGGCCATCTGCGGTCAGCTCCTCGATCGCGGTAATGATCGTGCTCCTATTCACCTTGAACTGGCTGGCCAACGTGCGCTGACTCGGGATTTTGCTGCCGATCGGCCACTCGCCCTTGGCGATTTTCTCTTTGATATAAGCGATGATCTGCTGGTATTTGGGAAGCTGTCCCTCCGCGGTTTGCCCGTCTCGGCCCATTTTTGCTCCGTCCCCTTTTCTCCCAAAAGTGGTTGGGTTGTGACTTCATCAACTGGTTGAAGTCATTTTACCAATTCTTGATTACCATGAACATACACGATGATCGTCCGTTATACTGGTTGGTTTTTTCAATCGAAAGGGTGGAAAGTTACCATGTCCAAGCATGCAAAATTCGCGATAGCCGCTTCACACAGTCTGATCATTGTTTTGTGGGCATCTGCTTTTGTCGGAATTCGTGTGGGGCTTACTGCCTATACTCCGGGGCAGCTGTCTCTCTTGCGCTTTCTCACTGGCTCTGCGCTACTGCTCATTTTGGCGGCGGTGTTCCGCATTCGTTTGCCCGAGCGAAAAGACGTTCCAATGATTTTGCTGCTTGGCTTTCTCGGCTTTTTTGTGTACCATGCTGCGCTCAATTATGGCGAACAGACCGTGAGCGCTGGGGCCGCGAGCCTGTTTGTCGCGACGACGCCCATTTTCGCGTCGCTATTCGCACTGGTTTTCTTCCGGGAGCGGTTTGGGATTCGCGGGTGGGTTGGAGCGGTGGTTGGGTTTGGCGGTGTGGCCATAAGTGCCTGGGGAACAGGGGAGCCAATCGTGGCTAATGGCGGGGTGTTACTAATTTTAATCGCCTCTCTGGCGGAGAGCGTGTACTTTACGTTTCAGAAGCCATTTATCGAAAAATACGGATTTCTCGCTTTTACGGCCTACACGATCTGGGCCGGGACGCTGTTTATGCTTTTCTTTCTGCCTGGTTTGGGGCAAGCCGTGGAGCGTGCGCCGTTTGAGGTGACGGCGAGCGTGCTGTATCTGGGGATTTTTCCGACGGTGCTGCCTTATCTTGCACTTGCCTTCATCACCGCACGCGTCGGCACGTCAGAGGCGACCAGCTCGCTCTACTTGACCCCAGCGTTCGCCTATGTGATCGGCTGGGTTTGGCTCGGCGAGGTGCCCTCGTTCCTCTCGCTCATCGGAGGCGCGATCGCACTCGGCGGTGTCCTGCTCGCGACCGTGCACAGCGATGCCCGGCCGGATACAGCAAACCGCATGGACACTGCTACCTGACCTTAGCGCAAAAACAGCCGGATACGCTTCAGGGCGTCTTTGGTCGTGGCATAGCGAAACGGCAGGTCAAACAGTGTGGTTTGCTTTAACACGCTTTTCTGATGCGAAAACAGCGCAAAGCCAGCCTCGCCATGATACCCGCCCATTCCGCTCTCCCCGACTCCGCCAAACGGCAAATAAGGAGTAGCCATATGCATCATCGTATCATTGAGGCAACCGCCGCCGAATGACGTCTCCGCCAACACTTTGTCGGCTATGGCGTCCGACTGCGAGAACAGGTAGAGCGCAAGCGGCTTCGGCCGGCTATTGATGCATGAAATGGCCTCATCGAGCCGGTCGTACGCCAAGATAGGCAAAATCGGGCCAAAAATCTCATCCTGCATCACTGGCGACTCCCAGTCGACATCGCCTACTAGCGTAGGTTCGATCGTAAGCGCCGCTTCATTCGTTTTCCCGCCATACAGCACCTCGCCGTCTTGCAAATACGCTGCGACCCGTTCGAAATGCCTACGATTGATGATTTTGGGAAATGTCGATGATTCGGCTGCGCCGGAACCGTACACCATGTCGAGCCGCGCTTTCAGCTGCGCGATCAATTCGGGCATCGCCCGTCTCTCGACCAACACATAATCGGGGGCTACGCATGTTTGTCCGGCATTCAGGCATTTCCCCCAAACGATCCGCTTGGCAGCAAGCTTGAGATCGGCATCCCCGTGCACGATGCAGGGGCTTTTTCCGCCCAGCTCCAGCGTCACGGGCGTGAGGAAATCGGCCGCAGCTTTCATGACGATTTTGCCGACCTGGACGCCACCTGTGAAAAAAATATAATCAAAGCGGTTGGCGAGCAGCGCCGTGCTGGCCTCGACGCCCCCCTCCACGACTGCGACATATTCTTCTGGAAACACAGCGCGGATCAGGCCAGCCAGCATGCCAGCCGTGTGCGGTGCCAGCTCGGAAGGCTTGAGGATCGCGCAGTTCCCGGCAGCGAGCGCCGCAATCAGCGGAGCGAGCGCCAGATTGAACGGATAATTCCACGGCGCAATAATCAACGCCACGCCATAAGGCTCGGCATAGATATATCCTTTGGAGCCAAAGTGGGTAATCGGCGTTTTTACGCGCTTGTGTCTAGCCCACTGATCCAGATGCTTCACCGTATGGGTGATTTCCGCTAGCACCATGCCGATCTCTGTGGCATAGCCCTCGAATGGGGATTTGTTCAGGTCCGCGTGGAGCGCAGCCATGATTGCTTCTTCCTGTTGCACGATTTCCCGCTTGAGCCGCTTCAGGCTCTCTTTGCGAAATGCGAGATCTCTGGTCTGTCCGCTTGCAAAAAACGACCGCTGCTTGCCCAGCAATTCCTGATAATCCGCCATTCCCTCTGCCTCCTTACGCTTATGCCTCTGCTCGTTCCCCAGCCGTTGCCTGCACGACCATGCCTTTCGTCACCGCGACAAGCTCGTCAAACGTAATCGGCAGCATCGACTCGACCACGCCCGCCGCTGTGTAGACGACCGGAAAACGGCGCAGCGACTCATCGATAAAAATCGGGATGTCCGTCCGCAGTGCAAACGGGCATACCGCTCCCACCTGGAATCCCGTGATCTCCACGACATCCTCCGGCGAGGCGATGCGCGGCTTTTTGCCACCCAAGAGCTGCTTCACTTTTTTCTGGTCCACTCGCACGTCGCCTGCCGCTACGAACAAGCCGAACTTGTCCTCCGCGCGAAAAAGAATCGACTTGGCAATCTGGCCGACCTCGACGCCGAGTACACGCGCTGCCGCTTCCGATGTCGGGACTTTTTCAGGCAGGAGGATTGGTTCCAGCTTCTCATCATGCTGCTTCACAAACAGGCGAACATCTTCAAATCGATTGGCCGTTATCATGTTCTCACTTCTCCCTTCAAGCTTTCCGTTCAGTATACCAAAAAACGGATGCATGAAAAAATCTGGTAAAGGCAGATGCTGTCCCATAGCTCAGCAAAAAGGAGGGCCTGCAATCGGTCCTCCTAGTGAACATGTTTATAAACCGTTTTTCAGATACGCTTGCAGCAGCTGTGCCGAAGCTTTGTTATACTCTGCGAGCAGCTTTTTCAGCTGCGGGTCCAAATAGGCCCGCGTCAGCGGCAGCCGCGACTTGTCGGACGGGATGCCGTTCACTTGGATAAGCGGAAGCAGCATGCCGCGCTGCTTTTCTGTCAACGTCTCAAAAGACAGCGTCTTGGGCTTGAGCTTGACGTTCGCTTTCTTTGCCAACAGCAGTTTGTTCATGAAAAGAGAATCATAATCGACGTAAATGCTGGTGAAATCGTGCCCGCCCCGCTGAATGTACAGGCCGCGATCATTTGCCCATTGGAAACGCTGATCAGCAGTGAGCTTCTGGCTCGTTTCGCCGTTTACCATGTAGTAAGCCAACGCGAAAAAGTCGTCATAGCTGAAATCGGCTCCCGTGCGAGTAGTAGGCAGGATGTCTTTCGACACAAGTGCTGCGATGATCGCTTGCTTGCTGCTGTCCTGCGGCAAATCGAAATAAAGTGCGACATGGGAATAAAACCGGTTCTCGTCATCGCCTTTGATTTGACTATACGGCTTGCCGTAATCGACCAATTCACTGCTCTCGAATCTCATCACCATCTCGAAATCATAGAAAGCACCAGCTTTCACTGCGCGATTCGTTACTTTTGGCGCCTTGGTGTACAACGGAGTCATGAACATCTCCTTGCCGTTTTCGTTCAGGTAGCCAAACTGATTGCCTTTGACGACTACAAACCAATGCTGGATGCCGGTATCATAGCCGAGTTGCTCGGAAAACGTGTCATCAATGAGGCTCAGATACTCATATTTGGGAGCTGCCAAGACCGTGCCTTTGGTGCTTACCAAGCCATACAGCCCTGTCTTGGCATCCTGAACGATCAAGTGCTGCGACTTCTCCGGTGAAACACTGGCACTCCGGAGTGATTTGTAATTGCCCGTGGTCAGCGGGTTTAGCTTTTTGTCAAAAACATTCCAGGTTCCTTGTTTTTGAATGAAATAGAACTGGTCGCCGATCCCATAGGCCTCAACCTGCTCAAGTTTCGGTCGCATGCTGTCAGTTGTGAGCATAGTAAAGTCGTCCCCGCCATTTTGCCGAGAGAGGTCTACGAGTACCCCTTCTGCTGCGAAATCGCCCCACTTGGTAATTCTCCAGTACGTGAAATCCGTCAGCACCGTCATCTGGTTGCCATGCAGCCGTACAAGCGCTTTGCCCCGTGTATTTTCTTTTGCCGCAAGTGCGTAATAAGAGTCACCGGCTTTGATTAAAACGGTCGGCTCCACCTCCGGGTCGTTCCTTACCGCTATACGAAGCCCCTTGTTGATCAGCTCGCCCGTCGCTGTATATACATCAAAGCTGGTGGATGCTGCATCTATATTTGCCAGAATCAATTGACCTTCTTTGCGGACAAACTGGTAGATTTGGCTCGAAACCGGCTCACCGCTTGCCGTGCGCAGAATCGTATAGCCTTTATCGCGGACAAAGGATGTGCTCAATTGTTCGTTGAGCTGCTCGATCTTTGGTGCGTTGATGTCCGGTTTCTGGTTGGGATCCAAAGGCGGTTCGTACGTCCGGTACTCCCGCGTCTTGTTATCCGGTGTCGTCACCAGCACAGCGTTATGCTTGCTGTCATAACGAATTTGCAACCCTTCCTGAAAGGGGACCAGCAGCCCTTTTTCTTGGGAATACAGCGCGAGCTTTTTGCCATCCGTAAGCGCCAGCATGTCATATCCGCCCATCGTGACGAAGCTGTCGAACCAAACCTCCGGTGAAACTACACTCAAGCTGCGCTGGGCCAAAATGCCTTTCTTACCGTCTTTTCGCACCAGCACCCATGCAGCCGGCACCCCTTGCAAGCCCGGGTATTCAAACGGGACGATCGTCTCGCCTTTCAGGCTTTTGACACCATACAGGCTGCTGTCCACATCTTTTCCAAGGACGTACGTATCGTTTTTGCCATACAAATACTCGGCGCCTTTTCGCAACGAAAAAGAGCTGCTGCCATCGTTTACGTAATAGGTCACGATATCTCCTTTTCGCCCGAAATAGCCTGCCGTCGGATACGGCAGTTCTCCCACTTCCTCATAGCTCGGGTCCAGCACGATTTTTCCATCGCTGACCAAACCAACACCCTTCGGCCCGCGAAACGATGCAAATGTGCCTTCCAGCAGCTGAACGCCGCTGTAGTTCGGCTCCAGCGCAAAGCTCCCGTCCCGTTTGACCAGACCTGTTTTACCGTTTCGCACAACCTGCAAACACGAGACCGTCGGAATTTCATTATCGGGTCCCGCCAGTGTGACGGCTGGAACCGAGAACATCGGCTTCAGCGAAACCGGGTCAAACATCGTCAGCTCTTTGGCTGAGACGGCAATGGCATAGCGGGTCGTATCGCGGTTGGCATCAGCGGATTTCGGCTCTTTCCAATCGACAAAGCGGATATTTCCTTGAAACTGTGGAATCAAGACCTTGCCGTCGGTGTCCATGAGCATCGAGCTGCTTCCCGTTAACGCGATCACGCTTGTATGCTTGTCGGATAAATAGAATGTGGCATACTCTTTGAATACCGCTTTGGACAACGTTTTGGTGCTGAAGGTGAAGGTTTGCAGCACAGCGCCTTTGCGCAAGATCGCAATATTTTTCTGTTCTGGGATATCGATTTGATCCCAGACCGGCGCAATGAGTGTAGCCCCTGTTTTCGCATCGATGACGCCCTGTTTTCCGTTTTTTTTGACGATCAGCACATTGGCTGCTTTTTTGAAATCATCATAGACCGGTTGGGTAATCCGTTTGCTGCCATCCGTGAACCCGAATTTGTTATCGGTCACGTATGGCTTCAGATACGGTACGGCAGCAGCCTGCGCGGAAGTGATCAGCGCAGTAGCACCCATCAGGATCGCTGTCCCCATTGAAATAGTGCGTTTTAACATGCACGTGTCTCCTGCCTCTCTTCGAAACATTACGTATTAAGTAGACGCGTGAGCATCCATAATGTTTCGAAAGACATTTCCAGTTTCAGGGGGAGTAATCCGTATACATGCGAGTCCATTAGGCTACTGGCGTTCAGGCCGTGATCAGAAAAAAGGACCAACGGCAAATTCACCGTTCGTCCTTTTTGCGTAACCGCACTACATCATTATTCAATCGGAAAAATCGTACCCGGATTCATGATGCCACGCGGGTCCAAAAGCTGCTTGATTTGGTGCATCAAGTCGTAGCTTGCTCCGTGCTCCTTGCGCTGGTATTTAACCTTGCCTTTTCCGACGCCGTGCTCGCCTGTGCACGTACCGCCGCGCTCCAGTGCATGCTCGACGGCCAAGGCGTTGAATGCTTCCGCCCGCGCTACCTCGTCCGCATTATCGGTATCGATCATGATGATCGTATGGAAGTTCCCGTCACCGATATGTCCGAGCACGCCACCGAATAGCTCCAGCCGGTCCATCTGGCTGCGGGCATGTAGAACCGCATCGGTCAATTCGGACAGCGGGACGCAGACGTCGGTCAGGATCATATGCTTTCCCGGCGACGCGTGCTTGAAGGCATAAGCGAGCTGATGGCGTGCTTCCCACAGCTGCGCACGCGCCTTGGAGTCGGTTTCGAACTGGAAGCTTTTGCAGTCGTGCCCTTCCGCCAGCTCTTGGACAAATGCGATATCGGTATTCAACCCGGCCTCGTTTCCGTGGAACTCCAGGAACAGGGTCGGCGCCTCTTCATAAGAAGTTTGGCTATGGCGATTCATCCGTTCGATCGAGGCCGCATCCACCAGCTCCACGCGGGCAATCGGCACGTTGGCGGCCAAAATTTCGTACGCCGTATCGACGGCATCCTTCACGTTGCCAAAGGTGACCCGCGCCGCCATCACATGCTCGGGAATGCCGTACACGCGCAAAGTAAGCTCCGTTATCGCGCCAAGCGTACCCTCCGAGCCGACGAACATGCCGGTCAAATGGTATCCTGACGACGATTTGGCTGCGAGTCCTCCTGTCTTCATGATGCGTCCATCCGGGAGCACCACGGTCAAATCGCGCACCTGATCGCGCATGACGCCATAGCGGACGGCTGTCGTTCCGCTCGCATTGGTCGCAGCCATTCCGCCCAATGTCGCGTCCGCACCCGGATCAACCGTGAAAAACAGGCCGTGCTGCTTCAGCTCCTTGTTCAGCTGTGAGCGAGTCACGCCCGGCTCAACCCGCACCAAAAAATCGGCGGGGCGAAATTCCAGAATCCGGTTCATCCGTTGGAAATCGAGCGAGATGCCGCCTTTTTCCGGAATCACATGCCCCTCCAGACTTGTCCCTAAGCCAAACGGAACGACAGCGATGTCGTGTTCATTTGCAAAAGTAAGAACTTTCTGGACATCTTCGGTAGACTCCGGGAACACGACCGCGTCCGGCAGCTTCATTGCATGATAGGATTCGTCTCGGCCGTGCTGTTCGCGCATGGTTTGGTTGGCTGTCACCTGCCCGGGGGTCAGGAGTTTGGCCAGCTCTTCTATTAGGTTCATTGGTATGCCTCCTCTATCAAACTGGGTTCGTTGCTTCGAAAAAATTCATACGTTGTTGAGTTCTACAGTTGGTGCGTTTGCTCCTTTTTTGGTTGGCTGGCTGTAGTGGTCGGGCGGGATTTTTGAAAGAAAGTTCCACGGAAGCTCTGACAATGCCTGCTGGGGGTCGGGGAGAACGGTGGGCATCGCCAAGGCTTCCGTTCCACTTTCTTTCAAAAATCCTTCGGCTGCTAGTGTACAGAAACCAGGGCACTTTTCGTCATAGCGTGAAATGCAAAATTATCGTTAAATCGGGTCAATAGAAGGTATTTTTTATCTCAATTTTGAAATAGTTACTTTATTATATTTTTAATTAGGTTGTACGAACCTGCATTCGATTTTACTCCTTCCCATTTCTAAGTTTAGGCAAATGGAATTCGACTGAATAACAAACGTAAAGCGAGGAGACATATGAATCTTCCTGTCTGCAACGGTTATGAGATTTTAGACAGAATTACGGATGGATTCTTTGCTGTAGATGAAAGATGGTGCTTTACGTACGTTAATTCTGAGGCGACTCGTTTACTTTTTCGCAGTCGGGAGGATCTGTTAGGTAAAAATGTTTGGGGGGAATTTCCTGAGGCTATAGACTTAACATTTTATGACCATTATCAACGAGCGATTCGCGAACAAACACCCGTGGCGTTTGATGCCTTTTTCCCCCCGTTAAACAAATGGTTTGATGTGAGGGCCTATCCTTCCTCTACCGGCCTTAGCGTGTATTTTCAAGATATTACAAACGAAAAAGTGGCACATTCGCAAAAGGAGCAACACTACAAGTCACTTTTTGAACAGAACCCAGATGCTGTTTTTTCCTTTGATTTAAGCGGGAATTATTTGACTGTAAATCCTGCAATGGAGCGATTGCTCGGATATCGTGTAGAAGAGTTTTTACAGCAATCGTTCGTGCCCTTGGTTTCAGAAGATGACTTGGAAAAGACAATGATTCATTATCAAAAAGCACTAACTGGCACCACGCAAAGATATCAAACGAAAGCCGTTCATAAAAACGGCTCTATCGTCTATGTAGATGTTACCAATATGCCCATCATCATCAATCAAGAAGTCGTCGGTGTTTATGGAGTCGCAAAAGACATAACCGAACGATATTTGGAACAGGATGAACTGCGGAAGACGAAAGAACGACTGGAATCGTTTGTTCACAACAATGCAGATGCCATTTGGGTTATTGATATGGACGATAAAGTGTTAGAAATAAATCCTACATTCGAGTCGATGTTCGGTTGGTCTGCCGATAGCGTCATCGGCAAAAAGTTACCGATCATCCCCGACTTCCTAAAAGACAGCATCCAGACCATCCATGAAAGCGTAAAAAGTGGTTCCTCTTTTGTTGGATTTGAGACAATTCGCGAACGTAGGGATGGCAGTCATCTTCATGTTAGCGCTACGCTTTCCCCGATCACTGACCTCACAGGTGAAGTGATTGGCTTAACAGGAATTTGTCGTGATGTCTCAGCTAGAAAAAAAGCTGAAGAAACCTTGCATGCCAAAACAAAACAGCTTGAATCTTTTATAGAAAACAATGTCGATAGCATTTTGATTATGAATCTGGATCGGCGAGTCGTACACGCGAATAAAGCGTTTGAAAACACGTTTGGTTGGGCAAAAGAGGAGATTCTTGGCGTCCATTTATATGATCTACCATTTATTCCACATGAAGAAATGGTAGTGATCAAGCAACACGAAATAAGTGTCAATCAAGAAACACCCATACTAGGGGAAGAGACGGTTCGTTCCAGAAGAGATGGCGTGATGTTGAATGTGGCTTTTTCCAAATTCCCCATTTATGATGCAGACGGGAATATGGACGGTTGGTCTGTTATTTTGCGAGATATCACAGAGTGGAAGAAGTCCCAACTGATCTTACAAAACTCCGAGAAATTAACCGTTGCAGGTCAGTTAGCAGCAGGAATTGCGCATGAAATCAGAAATCCCATCACCGTCATAAAAGGGTTCGTCCATTTGATGTCGTCGGGTTTTGGCGACAAAGAAGAGTATTTTCGGATCATGTCTTCTGAATGTGAACGAATCGAACAAATTCTTAGCGAGCTACTCGTTCTTGCTAAACCGCAGACCATCAAATTGGAACCAAAAGATATTCGACTGATCATGCTGCAGACCATCACGCTTTTGCACTCTCAGGCAATCTTGAATAATGTTGAAATCGTTACTGAGTTTGACCCGGGAGTTGTCATGCTACAGTGTGATGAGAATCAAATGAAACAGGTGTTTATCAATTTCATCAAGAACGCCATAGAAGCCATGCCCTCCGGTGGTACAATAAAAATTCAAATCAAACAAAGAGAAAATGACATCATTGTTCGTATTATAGACGACGGAACGGGGATACCACCCGAAATACTGAGTAAAATGGGTCAACCATTCTATACCACGAAAGAAAAAGGTACGGGCTTAGGGTTTATGGTTAGTAAACGAATCATTGAAAATCATTCCGGGACAATCCATATCGAAAGTGAATGGAACAAAGGAACAACGCTTGAAATCAATCTGCCCTTTACACGAATCGATGCATTTTCAGCAGAAATACAAATGCAGCCAGAGATCTCATAAGGAAAAGAAGGCAGCCTCCTAGCATAACCGGCTGCCTTCTTTTCTGTTTTCAACCACTGTTTCGTAAGACAATTGGCCCCCTGACCTATTCACGAAAACTTTATAGAACTAATAATTGAATTGTTAAAAAAAATAAAGTAACATGTCGAAATAAGGTATTTTTTGTCGATTGACTTTTTTGGGGGGTAGGACGAATGCTACAGTACATCACAAGACATTTTTTCTCCAATTTTGAGTTAGAAAGCCAAAAGAACAAACTGCTTTTATTAATCATCTACATTGTTTCATTGACGGGAACACTGAACACGATGGTTACCATCGGCTTTTTCCATCCGATTACCTACATAGTAGACACCGCTGTCGTCGTTATTCTTTTGGTCGGTTCTATTCTACTCAATATCAAGAAGGTAGAATTCGCTTATAAGTACATTTTGTTGTTGGGCTGGATCCTTTTTACCATTCTCCTGAATTACCTCTTTGGCACTATGCTTCCTTCCATTTATGAGAACTTTTATTTTGTTCTCGCAACCACGTTGCTTTACTTTAACGGCCGATTGATCTGGACGGTCGGGACCCTCATCTTACTTTTCAATGTATTGAGTCATCAATTAGGAACAGGACTTTTCTTTCCCACTACTGACAGTATGCACATGAATGTTTCCATCAGCGTAGTATTCCAAGTGACTGTTATATTATGGGCCATATCTAGAATTGGGAAGTACTTAATGGACAAGTCTGAACGAGAAAAAGAAAAGTTCTCGTTAACAAATAAACAGTTACAAGGGACGTACGATGCCATCAAAAGTTCCATCCAACAGCTACAAGTTACTTCCGAACAGCTATCCAGAAATTTGCAAGCCATTACCAACAATGCGAACCATGTAACAAAAACCACGGAAGAGGTCGCAATCGGATCAGAAAGTCAATTGCGTGGAACAGAGGAAAGCGCAAGAGCCATGAACGAAATGGCCATCGGCATTCAGCGAATTGCTGAATCAACGTCTAGTATCGCAGAGGTTACAACGACAACATCCCAGGAAGCCCGCACAGGGAACCAATCTATTCGAACCGCAATCGATCAGATGGAATCGATCAAGAACTCCGTTGTGAAAACGAGTACGGTTGTGAAAACGTTAGGAGAACGATCCTCTGAAATTTCACAGATTCTCGACGTGATTACAGGCATTGCTTCTCAAACGAATTTGCTTGCACTCAATGCGGCAATCGAAGCAGCAAGAGCCGGAGAGCATGGTAGAGGCTTTGCGGTTGTTGCCGATGAAGTGCGTAAGCTGGCCGAACAATCCAATGCATCTGCAAACCAGATCGCCCACCTCATCTCGGAAATACAGGGGGAAGCGCATAACGCGGTCGGCTCGATGGAAGATGTCAATCAAGATGTCAATACGGGCCTGCATGTCGTTCAGGTTGCTGGATTTGCCTTCCAACGAATCTCTGACGCAATAACCAGCATATCGGAGCAGTTACAAGAAAACTCCGCCATCGCAGAGCAAATGTCTGCGAGCTCACAGGAGGTTGCAGCCTCGATCTCCGAAGCTTCTTTCATTGCAAAACAATCGTCGGACTATTCCCGAAGCGCCGCGGCATCGTCTATCGAACAGCTGCAAGCGCTAAACGAACTGGCAAATTCTTCGGAAGCCTTAAACGGTATGGCATCGAGCCTGTCTGATATCATCAATCAATCCCAGAAAGCGTAACAAAACGTAGGAAACAAAAATAGCGGTGGACGGAGACTTTCTTTTTAGGTCTTCGTCCGCCGCTGTTTCTTTTATGTGGATCAAGTCTTTGGAATTGGCAGATTGAGCAAACTGTTTACGCAATTTTATGCTCCCCCTTGACTTCTCGTTAAAGCCGTGTTTATAATTATCTCGAATTCAAGATATTTTTTTCACAGCGAGAGGTGCTCAAATGGAAAAGGATTTGTCACTTGATTTATTCATTGTTTTGTCTCGTGCGTATCGTGCGGTTTCGGCTCATTCCGAACAAGACATCCGACGCAGTGGGTTAAACACAACCGAATTCGGCGTGCTTGAGCTGCTTTATCATAAAGGCCCGCATCCCCTGCAACAAATCGGCGGGAAAATTTTGCTCGCCAGCGGGAGCATCACCTATGTCGTCGACAAGCTAGAGCAAAAAGGACTTTTGGAGCGTAAAACGTGCGAAGAGGATCGCCGCATCACGTTTGCCTCGATTACCGAAAGTGGCACGCAACTGATGGATGAGATTTTCCCTGAGCATATCCGCGCCATTCAGACTGCAGTCGAAGTGCTTTCCGCAGAGGAGAAAGAGACTGCGATCCACCTGCTGAAAAAGCTGGGTAAACATGCCCAAACCCGATTACCCTAGGATAAAATTTTTTTAATAAAATATCTCGAATTCAAACTATCTGAATTCAAACTAATTCTCTTGGAGGAGATCACCATGACTATTCATATTTTCCCACCGACACACCAAGGCAGCGGCGAGTTCGACGGCGGCGCGATCATTGAGCAAAAACCGATCGGCTTTTCCGGCGAAGGGTCTGCTGTTACGCGGATCGGCCCGCTCTTTTACTGGGCGTGGGGCACAGCCCCGCAGGAAGGCTTCATTCCTTCCCATCCCCATCAAGCATTTGAAATCATGACCTATGTGCTCCAGGGCAAAGCGCTGCACGGCGATTCGCTGGGCACCGACAGCACAGTCGGCGCGGGCGGCGCACAGGTAATCCAGGCTGGCTCCGGCGTCTATCATAACGAGCGGATCGTTGGACCAGATGCAGAAATATTCCAAATCTGGTTCGAGCCAAACGTCCGTGAGGCGCTGCAGCGCAAACCGACCTACAATCAATATGAACACGAACAGTTTCCGCTTACGCAGAAGGATGGCACCACGGTCAAAGCCGTCATTGGTGAGGAAGCTCCGATCAAGCTGGTCGCCGACGCTCGCATGTGGGATGTAACCATCGCGGACGGCTCGCAATTCACCGTGCCTGTGGGGGCGAATCGCTCGATCGCAGTCCTCGCCTATCGTGGTGACGGATCGCTGCGCACGGCTAGCGGTGAGGCTGCTTCCTTTTCGCACAAAGATTTTGTGGTAATGATGGGCATGCAAGATGATGTGATCACGCTGTCGCCGGAAAACGGGCAAACGCTCTCCCTCGCCATCATCGACGTGCCGACCGATCCAGGCTACTCGCTGTATCCGAAACGACCATAACCACGAAGGACACGACTTGGTTGCACTTATACTGGATCAGGGTCTGAAACGCTCCTGATCCGTGTATATAATAAAAGCTACCCACAAAGGAGAGATCAATGATGTCGAATGTGAAATTAGCGGTTATTTATTACAGCTCCACCGGTTCCAACTACAAGCTGGCCAACTGGGCAAAAGAAGGCGCAGAAGCGGTCGGGGCAGAAGTGAAAGTATTGAAAGTACCTGAGCTTGCACCGGAAGCGGCGATTGCCTCCAACCCGGCGTGGAAAGCACACGTGGAAGCGACCCAAGATGTTCCCACCGTCACATTGAGCGATCTGGAGTGGGCAGATGCAATTATTTTCAGCGTGCCTACCCGTTTCGGCAACATGCCAGCACAGATGAAGCAGTTCCTCGATACGACAGGCGGCTTGTGGTTCCAGGGCAAGCTCGCGAACAAAGTGGTGAGCGCGATGTCCTCGGCCTCCAACCTACACGGCGGACATGAGGCGACACTGCTGTCCCTCTACACCACCATGTATCATTGGGGCGCGATCGTGGCAGCGCCAGGCTACACCGATCCCGTCACCTTTGGCGCAGGCGGCAATCCGTACGGCACTTCCGTTACGGTCGATCAAAACGGAAACTTTACGGAGAATGCGGAAGCTGCAGTGAAGCATCAAGCGAAGCGCACGGTTACCGTCGCGGAGTGGGTGAAAAAAGGACAGCAATAACCAAAGTGACAAGCAGTTGTTTGACAACGATCGCGATGGCTTTGCACAAAAAGGGACTCGATTTCTCGAGCCCCTTTTTCGTGTTGCTCATCTGCTGTGCTCCCAGCTTGTAACAAATGGGGTACTGCCTTCGTATTGCTAACGACCATCTCCACTTCCGTTGTTTGGATACGTCTTCTTTTCTGATCGCTGGCCACAGACACCTGGTCTTTTGAAAAAAAAAAGAAAAAGACCGAACCTTTATTCGACAGAGAGACAATATAGTGTGTAAGCTGCTTACTCAGGAGGGCCCTCTGAATGCAAAGTGAAACAATGTACCAATTGCTTGCAAAAATAATAGAAGGCAATCAACAGGCGTTTCAAGCGCTGTATGAAGCCACCTATCGGGATGTCTACCGAACCGTTTCCTTTCTGGTCGATCATCAGCAGGACCGAGAAGATATCATGAACGAGATCTATATGCAAATGTGGACCTCGCTTCCCAACTACGATACAAGCCGTCCTTTTCACTTTTGGCTGCATGGCTTGGTAATCCGCCAGGTGCAGCGATTTCGGGTCAAGAGCTGGAGGAGATTCCGAATTTTTGAGCGCATCCGTGTCTTTTTTCGGGAAGAGCATCATTGGGATCACCCCACTGTGCCGGAGGGAAGCAACCAAGAAATTTCGCAAGCCATCCAAAAACTGACCGACAAACAGCGAACCGTGATTATCCTCCGTTTTTATCACGACTATACGCTTGAGGAAATTGCGACTTTGCTCGCGATACCGCTGGGTACAGTCAAATCCCGATACCATGCTGGACTTCAGGCGCTTCGAAAAAACGTATGGAATCTCCCCCTGGAAAGGATGGAAAAGACCAATGCCTATTGAACGCAAAATCCGTGAACATCTGCACAATCAAGCTGAAACGTTGGAGTGTCCACCGACCGTTTCCAAACGTATCGAACAATCTTATTCTCACTATTTGCAACGAAAAAGGAGCGAACCAACCATGAAAAAACGAGTAATTGGCGGAGTCATTGCTGCTGCGATTTTGATTCCAACCGGAGTATTTGCGGCCACTCCACTGATTGAAATGCTGACGAGAACACCAATGACCGCTGAACAAGTCAAGGTTGATGAGGTGGGCAAAGCTGCGCTTGAGAAGCTATATCGCGCTTTTCCCGAAACAAAATCGTTTGAAATTACCGAAGCAAGCCAAGTTGGAGGAGATTCTACGAATTCAACCAAAGCAAAAGCGGTCCAGACGAGCATCGTTTTGCAGGAAAAAGGAGGTACTGGCAAAAAAGTTCGACTTGATATGAACGGGATTACGGGTGAGATTGAACAAGTAAATCAAGAGAATTGGGAGCCTGCCGACAAGCCTGTCATTTCATTGCCCGACCAAGAAATCAAGGTGAAGGTCGATCATCTCATTGCTAGCATGTACGGTAGCATCGACCAGTACGAGTCTCATATGGAGCAAATGGAGAATCCAAATCAAAAAACGCTTCTGTTGAATTACACCGAAAAAGGAGCAAAAACACCGTTCTATCAAGTCTTTGTTCAAGGCAATACGATCAGTGTTTCTCTCATCGGAGGCGGACCGTCACCTTCCGTAGAAGGCTTCTTCTCTACAAAAGGCAAGCCTGATTATACGGCTGATTCCTTTTTAAACGATGAAAAGCTGTTCTCTTTGCTGCAAATGAGCCCGGCAGAATTAAAGCAAGAATTAGCAAAAGGGAAATCCGTTGTCGAGATTGCAGCCGCTAAAAATGTCTCAAAACAACAAGTGATTGATGTGATTGCAACCACCCAGGCTAAGGGTCAACTTCAAGCTGAACAAAGCGGAGACAATCCTCAAAACGACAGTTCTTTGGAACAAATGAAGCAAGCGGTTGAACCAAAAGTCGTACAAGTGATTGACCACAAAACGGAAACACCATGGTAGAAGGCGGCAAGACGAGCTGGATGAAGCAGGCAAAAGGCGACACATGAGAAGCCCCACTTTCAAGATGTAACAAACAAAAAGCCGGGTTCCTTTTAAAAAAGGAAAACCCGGCTTTTTCACGATTGAACAGGATTACCGACTCAAACTTTGAGCAAAACCGGTCCGCCATGTCGGATAAAGCGGCTCCCATCCATACTCGTTGAGAGCTTTGGCATTGGTAGCTCCCCGCTCGCCCCGGTTCGCACCTGGCTGATGAATCGGCTCAGGTGCGCCCAGCGCTTGGGCATACACCGCTAGCCATTCTGTTCCGGCTGCCGGCTCGTCATCCACGATGTTAACGGCGCCGGTCGGCCAGTCCAACGCGAGTACGGCCGCACGTGCCGCGTCCGCTACGTGCAGGAAAGACGTGATGCCATCGGTGGCCGGTAGTTTTTGCTCGCGAATGTTTTCTGCCATCACGCCTCCACGCTCATACCAAGTTCCTGGTCCATAAAACATGCCGTAGCGCAAAATCACATGTTGTGGGATTTCCGCAACAGCGTGCTCAAGTGCCGCAACTGCATCCACTGTTGATTTGCGCGGCATCGGCGCATGCACGTCGAGCGGAACAGTCTCGGCAGCTGGCCCATCCCCTGGTTCGTACGTCCATGCGATGCTTTGCGCGATCATCCGCTGAACGCCCACCGCCTTCGCCGCATCGACCAGATTACGCGTTCCTTCCACGCGGATTCTCGCGTTTTCCGCAAAATTCATTTCCCCCAGAGAAGTAAGCTGATGGATGACCACATCCGGCTGCACCTGCCGAAGTGCGGCTAACACCTCCTCCCGATCAAAAACATCGACGGTGAGCGCTTCTGCTCCCATTGCCTGAATCACGTCACGGTTTCGCTCGTTGCGAGTGGTACCGATTACCTCATGCCCTGCCTTTACCAATTGTGGCACAAGTAAACGCCCAATGACGCCCGCTGCTCCTGCTACGAATATTTTCATGGATATTCCCTCCTGTAACATTTCTCTTATACGAAAATGGCAAAGCAATTCATGCCACTCCCTCATCGAATAAGACAAAATAAGGGATATTTTTGTGACAACATGATGGTTGCTATTCGAAACAGGAAAATGAAGCTCGCAACAGAATTTCATAGTAAGTCGATTCTCTATAATCAACGAATACGCGAAGGAGCGATGGCGATGCCAAAAGAAATCTGGATCAATTTGCCAGTAAAGGATGTTCCGCGTTCCAAACGGTTTTTCTCCGAGATTGGCTTTGCACTGAACCCGCGTTTTGCCGACAGTGACGATAAGGCCAGCCTGCTCATCGGGGACAAGCATGTGGTCGTCATGCTGTTTCCCGAAGACACCTTCAAAGCGTTTACGGGAAATGACATTCCCGATACCGCCAACACCACGCAAGTCTTGCTTTCCATCGATGCACAAAGCAAAGAAGAAGTGGACGATCTGATCGACAAGGTTGTGAGTGCTGGCGGAACGGTGTATGCCAAGCCCCATGACCAAGGCTGGATGTACGGCGCGGGCTTCTGCGATCTTGACGGACACCGGTGGAATGTGCTGTACATGGATATGAGCCAGATGCCTGGGTGATAAGCAGGCGACAAACAGGGCAGGCACCTGATCGATGATCGGTACCTGCCCTGCTTCATTTCGCCCTTATTCACGTTCTTCTTTCGCTAACCGCACAATTGCCTGGATCGCAACTTCGATCTCTTTTTCCACCGCTCGGCTCACCGTCTCGGTATGCGGATCGTACTCATTCGCAAGATCTGCATCGGCATAGCCGTCGATAGCGAGAATCGCGCCTGCCCGCGCCCCGCGCAGCGATGCGACGACATACAGAGCGGCGATCTCCATCTCGACAGCCAGCATGCCTGCCCGCTTATACGCCTGATGCGGGAACTCCAGCACTCCGGCAAAAAACGCGTCATAGGTGACCGTCATGCCTTTTTTGACGATACCTTCTGTCGCAGATGCGATCTCGTACAACGCATCGACGATCTTGCTATCAGCTACTGCCGGAAAACCGGCAGGCACAAGCTGGCGAGTCAATCCTTCTTCCCGAGCAGCCGCCACGCTGACGATCAAGCTGCCGGACGGTGCTTCCGTCGTGTAGGAACCGGCTGTACCGACGCGGATCAACGTTTTCACACCGCCTTTGATCAACTCCTCAAAGCAGACGGCCGCTCCCGGCGATCCGACACCATGGCTTGCGACTACCATTTGCACGCCATCCCGCTCCCCGACAAACACGCGGTATTCACGGCTAAACGCGAGCTCACGCGCATTGTCCAGCTTTTCGGCAATCAGCTTGGCACGGCGCGGGTCCCCGCAAACGATTCCTTGTGCAGGCAAATCCTCAGCATTCACTTGCAAAATCGGCAGAAACATCGCTTAATCAAACTCCTTTTTCTCCCACTCGTCCTCAGGAATCGGCAGGGCTTCACCGGAGAAGCGCTGCTCTGCGAACGGATCGGCGTAATTGTGAAAGCCATTGCGCTCCCAAAAGCCAGGTCGGTCTTCCGTCATGAATTCAATGCCCCGAATCCACTTTGCGCTTTTCCAGAAGTAGAGATGCGGCACCACTAGACGCAGCGGCCAGCCATGCTTGGCATTGAGCGGTTCGCCGCCAAAGGAGTGCGCCAGCAAGATGTCGTCGCCCAGCAAATCGTTGAGCGGCACATTCGTATCGTAATCGTAGTCTGCATGGATCATCACATGCTTGGCATCAGGGCTGACGTTGACCAGCTTCAGCAGCTCTCTGAAACGGACGCCCTCCCATTCGTTGTCAAAGCGGGACCAGCGCGTCACGCAATGAATGTCGCACACCATTTTCGACTGTGCCAAGGCCATGACGTCGTCATACGATAGTGTCACTTCCTGTTCCACTGTGCCGAACAACCGAAGCGTCCACGTGCTCATGTCATACGTAGGCACGTCCCCTTCATGCAAAATCGGGAAACGCTCGGTCAAAACTTGCCCGGGCGGCAGGCGGTGCGCCAGCGCCGGATCGACGGGCGGCAGCTTCATCTTCTGGATGCGCGCTGCCTTATCGTGTTGTTTGCCGTTCATCGGTTTACCCTCCCGTTAGCGCGTGCTGCCGCTTGCGCCCGTTTTTCCTTTGAGCAAATTTTTGTCCTTGAAGAAGAACATCGCGATAACCGTCATCACGTACGGCATCATGAGCGTGAAGTGAGTCGGCATCGAGAGCCCTTGCAGGCGAATTGAGAAAGCGTCCATAAAGCCGAACAAGAGGCTCGCTCCCATGATGCCGAGCGGGTTGGATTGCCCCAGCATCATCGCAACCAGCGCGATGAATCCGCGTCCCGCCGTCATCCCTTCCGAGAACATCGTAACTTGTCCGAGCGACAGCTGTGCTCCGGCCAAACCGCAGAAAATGCCGCAGACGAGGACTGCCCCGTACTGCATCCGTCGGGTTTTGATCCCCATGCTCTGCGCCGCGACGAGACTTTCTCCAGTCGCCAGCAGACGGAAGCCAGTGACGGTGCGGAAATAGAAAAACTGGAGCACGACAACCAGGATAAACGCCAAAAAGACGAGCGGCGAATGTCCCGAAATCATATCGCCGAGAACCGGAATGTTTTTCAAAACAGGAATGCTCCATTGCGGCAATCCTTGCATGTCTTTGTCATAAAAGGCACCTTTGACATCAAAGACGATTCGAAGCAAATAGGTCGTCAAGCCGGTCGCAAGGAAATTGCTGGCGATACCGACGACGATCTCGTTGGCGCGCAAATTGATGGTCAAATACGCAAACAAGAGCGAGAACAGCAGCACGCACACGATGGCAAACAAGACGCCGAGCGTGACGCTTCCAGTCATATGGTTACCCAAGACAGCAGCGAATGCCCCAACCAGGATCTGCCCTTCCAGTCCCACGTTGAACAGGCCCACCCGCGCGCACAGCGATCCGCCCAAGGCCGCCAGCAAAATCGGCGTCACCATCCGGATCGTGGAATTGAGTAGCGAGAGATCAAACAGATGCTCCATCGGTTTTCCGCTCCTTTCTCCGCTTCAAGAACGCATACGAGAACTTTGCGGACACGAATAAAATCAGCACGGCTTGAATAACGCCGGATACTTCCAGAGGCACTTCCGTATTGCGCTCCATCCCCATTGCACCGGTTTGCAAGGCGGCGAGCAATATCGACGCCAATGCCGTACCCACCGGGTTGGAGTTGGCTAACAGCGTGGCCATCAGGCCTGTCCAGGCGTAGCTTGGCACAGTCAAAGCGCCGTCGATGTAGCGGTATTGCGCTCCCAGCACCTCAACCGTGCCCGCCAAGCCAGTCAAAGCACCGCTCGCAAACATGGACAACAGCATCACTTTCCCGCGATTTACGCCGCCATATGCCGCGAAGAACGGGTTTTGACCCAGCATGTTGACTTCATAGCCGAAAATCGTCCGACGGAACAAAAAGGCAAGTACGATAACCAAAATGATGGCGATCAAAAAACCGGCGTGCAGTGTCATGCCGTGGAACAGCTTCGGCAGCCACGCGCTTTTGTCGATCATCATGCTTTGTGCCATCGCCGCCGAACCGGTATTGTCCTTGAACGGCTCGGTCACCAAATATCCGGCGAATAGCGTGGCGATGTAGTTCATCAAAAGCGTGCTGATTAAGAGATCAATTTTGAATTTGACTTCCATCCAGGCAGCCAAGACGGACCAGATTCCGCCTGCGGCAATCCCGGCGAGTAACGCCCCCAGCAGCTTCACGATCCCCGGCCCCGGCAAATAAAGTGCCGTCAGGGCAGCTGCGATTGCACCGAGCACCATCTGCCCTTCCGCCCCCATGTTGAAAAAGCCGGCGCGGAACGCGAGGCAAATCCCCAGCCCGATCAAAATGATCGGCGTCGCCCGTGCCAATGTGCTGGTGAAGAAGTAAAAGCTGCCGAACGCGCCCTTCCACATCTCCCCGTACGTTTCCAGCACAGGCGCACCGCTCGCGGCAATCGCGATCGCTCCCGCGAGGAACCCGACCACTATTGCAACAATCGGATGAAGCAGGGAAGCAAAAAATGACCCTGTTCGATTCATCAATGCCCTCCTCCTGCCATTAACAAGCTGATTTCTTCTTCTGTCGCTGTCTGTGTATCGAGCTCGCCGACGATCTTCCCCTCATACATAACCAAAATCCGGTCAGACAAGGTCATAATTTCCGTCAGCTCGGACGATATAAGCAAAACCGCTTCGCCTTTATCGCGCTTTTGCATGATTTGCTGATGAATGAACTCCATCGCCCCGATATCAACGCCACGCGTAGGCTCAGCCGCAATCAAAAACGGTGTTTCCTGGCCAATTTCCCGGGCAACAATCACCTTCTGCAAATTTCCCCCGGAAAGGTTTTGCGCACGTTCGTGAATCGATTCTGTCTTCACCGCAAAGCTTTTTACCCATTCGCTCACCTGCTGGTTTAGCCGCTTGTGATCGAGGAATCCTGCTTTTTGAAACGCCGGCTTTCGGTAATGGCCCATCATAGCATTTTCCTTAACCGACGAATTCTTCGCCGCGCCCCACAAATATCGATCTTCCGGGATATGCGCTAACCCAGCCTCACGGATCGATCGCGGCGTGTTGTTGGTCATGTTTTTTCCTTCGAGCGTTACGGTGCCCCGATCCACTGGTAGAAGGCCGGTCAGCGCCTGGATCAGCTCGGATTGGCCGTTGCCAGACACCCCAGCAATGCCGACGATTTCACCGCTGTTGACGTGAAACGAAACATTGTCCAACAGCGGCTTCCCTGCTTCTCCGCGAACGAACAGCCCTTCCGCCTGCAAAATCGGCTTGCCCGGCTGTCGCTCCCGGCGCTTGATGCCGACGAGGTCGCGGCCTACCATCAGGCGGGAAATCTCTTCGACATTCGTGTCCGCCTTGTTCATCGTCCCAGTGATCTTACCGCTTCGCAGTACGGTAATGCGGTCCGCCACTTCCATCACTTCATGGAGTTTGTGCGTGATCAGGATGATGCTTTTGCCTTGGGCAGCCAAGCTCTTCAGCGTAACCAAGAGCTCACCCACCTCGAGCGGCGTCAAGACCGCTGTTGGTTCGTCGAGGATGATGATGTCCGCGCCGTTGTACAGCACTTTGAGGATTTCCACGCGCTGCTGGGTGCCGACTGGGCAATCGCCCACTTTTTTGTTCGCATCTACGGACATGCGGTACTTTTCTGACAATTCATTCACCGCTTTCGCCGCAGCGCGACGATCAAACCAGATCCCCTTTTTCGGTTCCTTGCCGATCACGATGTTTTCGGCGACCGTCCGGGACGGGAAAAGCATGAAATGCTGATGGACCATGCCGATACCGCTTTGAATCGCTGCCGCCGGGTTTTGAAACTGGCATTCCTTCCCGCGAATCCGAATGGTTCCGGAGGTCGCTTGTTCCATCCCGTACAGGATTCTCATCAGAGTGGTTTTGCCAGCGCCGTTTTCGCCAACGATCGCATGGATTTCCCCTTCATGCAGAGAAAAACTGACCTGATCGTTCGCGGTAAAGGTGCCATATTGCTTAGTGATGCGGTCCATCTCCAACAAAACGGTCATCCGTTCCTCATCCTTTCTTTGTTTAGACAAGAACGATTCATTGTTCTTGTCCTCCTTACGTGATTCATCGTTCTTGTCCTGTCTACGTGCAACCAGAAGGCGTTACTCTGTAAAACGTAAAGGAACCGACTGCCTGAGCGCAGCCGGTTTTCCTTCTATTTCCTATGGCGTTATTGCTTCAGCGGGTTAGTCACTGTGCGTTTGCCGGAGACGATTTCATCTTTGATCGCTTTTACTTTGTTGATGATGTCTTCACCGATGAACGCGTTCAATGGTGTTTTGGTTTCACGCGTGACATACGTTACGCCTACGCCATCTTCTTTGAGACCGTAATCGTACGTACCTTGCTTGTAGGTGCCTTCAACGAATTGTTTCACTGTATCGTAAGCGACTGCATCCGTACCTTTCAGCTGGGACAGGACGATATGTTCAGGGTCGATCGCGGTGCGGTCCACGTCTTGGCCGGATGTGTAGAAGCCTTTTTCTTTTGCTGCTTCAAATACGCCGAGGTCGCCTACAGCAGAAGCGCCGTTGATGAAGTCAGCCCCTTGGGAATGCTGCAGGATCGCCAATTCTTTCGCTTTCGCCGGGTCTGTGAAGCTGCCGACGTAGTTTACCAATACTTTTGCATTCGGATTGGTTGCTTTTACGCCTTCTTCATAGCCAACCGACCATTTTTTCAGGTTCGGGATGTCCATTGCCACAACGATACCGACTGTGTTTGTTTTGGTAGCGAGACCCGCTGCCGCACCAACCAGGTAAGCCGCTTCCTGCTCACGGAACACAACGTTGCGCACGTTAGGCAGATCAACCGTCGTATCGATGATGGTGAAAGGCTTGTCCGGATTTTCGGTAGCAACTTTTTTCAGCGCGTCCTCGGACTCAAAAGAAGAAGTGATGATCAGGTCGTAGTTTTCTGCAACAACTGCGCGCAGGTTTTGCTCGATAGCTGCTTGGTCAGTGGATTCGATCGTTTTTACGTCAACGCCGAAATCTTTACCCGCTTTTTTTACACCTTCATCCATTTGCTGGAAGAATGGGTTTACCCCGATTTTTTCAGGCAACACGAGCGCAATTTTCTTTTTCGCTTTTTGCTCCCCTGCCGGTTGTGCTGACGAGTTGTCTGCCGCCGGCGCCTTCTCTGTGGAGCAGCCTGCCGCCAATACCGCAAAAACGGACAGCGACATGAACAGTGCTTTCATCTTTTTCATTACGATCTCTCTCCCCTATTTATATCTTTTCTTATCGTGCGGACCGTTTTTTGCGCCATCAAACGCAAAACGGACCTGCACGGAATAGACGTTCATGCGAATCTTGATTTTTCTGATCGGAATAAACGGGTTTAAAGACGATCTAACCCTAATAAGGGTTAGCCTACTCGCCAATAAACACCATTATAGTTGATACTACTATTTTTTCAAGAGTGAAAAGAGCAATTTGTCGAAAAAAAACGAATGTTGGCAGTAAGTAAATTCATCCAGCTATGCTTTTTCCCCCGCCGTCATGTACGCATAGACACTTCGTCCGATCTTGGCCAATGTATCGAGAGCGGAGAATGGCTCGATATCTTTGGAGAGAACCGTGATGCTGACGCTTCTTTTCCCTGCGAACAAGATCCCTGCGTCATGCTGTCTGCCTGTATCCCAGCCTGGTTTGTGCGCCATTTCCCAGGGTGTCAGGCTACCGATCACCGGCGAGTCGGATTCAGGTAAATACGCAGGAAGACCGTTTCGCACCTGCTGCTTTTTCATGATCTCGATCATCTGCTGGCAGGCGTGATAGGAGATGTAGCTGCCGGTTGCGAGCGTTTTGAGCAAAGCGTTGACGTCTGCAGCCGTGATCTCATTCAGCCCTTCACGCTTGACCGGATAGACGCAGCATTTATTGAAGAAATGACTTTCTTTCATGCCCGTCTCCCGCATTGTCTGATTGATCGCGTCCGCCCCTACCAAATCGACCAGCATATTGGTCGCCATATTGTCGCTCTGTACGATCATCAGCGTGATCAGATCATAGATTGGCAGCACGATCCCCGGCGTCATATGCTGCAAAAATCCCGATCCCCCCACCATGTCCTCGCGCCGCAGCGTCATTGTGTCGCTCAGATTGAAGCGCTTCTCCTCGGCAGCTGCAAAGACCGCGGCCATAATCGGCACTTTAATGACGCTTTCCGCTAGAAACAGCTCACCCTCGTTGTGTGCCAAGCTTTTGCCTGTATCCAAATCTTCCACGAAAACGCCCCAGGTGCCCCCCGCTTTTGCCGTCAGGTCGATGATCGTTTCCTTCAGTTGGTCCATTTTGCGATCCTTCCTCTCTTTTTGTACTGGTTTTTGCCTCAGGAAGAAGTTTACTATTTAAATGCCGGACTATTCAATCAAAAAGGAGCGGGTGCTGAGGCTGGTCATGTACAGGCTGTGATAAATCCCCACATTTTGGGACAACATACTGACAAGATTATGTAAGCATGGAGGTCATTCTATGAGCTGGACTCTCATTTGGCAAACGGTTGGCGTTATTGTTTTCGGCACTCTCTTGCTGCGCATCGCTGGCAGGAAATCAATTTCGCAAATGACCATGGCCCAGGTGGTCGTTATGATCGGCCTTGGCACTTTGATCATCCAGCCGATCACTGGGAACGGATACTGGCCTACCTTTCTTTTTGCCGCGGTTTTAGTGTTGGTCATGATGCTGATAGAGTATCTCGAAATGAAATCGAATGCCTTTGAAACATTCATTACAGGTAAAGCGGTTATCGTTATCGAAGATGGGGAGCTGGTTGAGCAAAACTTGTCCAAGCTCAGACTTTCCGTCGATAAATTGGAAATGCGGCTTCGACAAGCAGGAATCGCAAACAGATCTGATGTTCAATGGGCCACAATGGAGGTAAGCGGTAATTTGGGATATCAATTAAAAACGGAAAAACAACCCGCCACAAAAGAAGACATCCAGCGCTTGATGGAGCTCCTTGAGCTAAAAGTTCCGGCAACGTTGGATCGGTCACTCGCTTCCGAGAATATATTTGCTGAGATCGTTAACGGCCATCAAAACTCTCATCCGCAAAAATTGCAGTAACAAGCTATACAATTTAGAAAGGAAGCCTCCCATCTGCAGGTGGCTTCCTTTAACGTATCGTCGCATCTCTTCCGCTTATCCTCTCAAAACGGCCATAATCCGCTCACACAGCTCCATCGTGCCGACATTGTCGCGGCCACTGGACAACGGGGCAACGCCCGCTTGACAGCATTGCATGAAATGCGCCATCTCGTCGACGAAGCCGCGCAAATGCAGGTCTTTAACCCCGCCCGACATAGTTGAGGCCGAATGTGTCAGAACCACCGTTTGCTCCGCAAGCGACTTCCACGAAGCGGCGGCAGACGGCTGCGCTTGATGAATCGTGACGGTTTCGATGTCCTCCGCGGATGCGTATCCATGGTCAAACGTGATCAGCAAGCTTTCCTTCTCCCGCGACCATGCGCTCATTCCCGCGAGGTACACGCTTCCGACTACGCCGCTTTCAAACTGTAGCGAAAGTGTATGGGAAACCGATGCGCCCTCGCTGTTGTGAAACCCGGCTACATGCGCCACTTCCCCGAACAAATAGCGAATAAGGTCGATCAGATGAATCGCCGCCAGTTTGAGAAACTGCTCGTCGTCGCGGCAAAACGGTGTGCTGTCCACCAGGAATTTGGCTTGGAACGACCGTGCTTGCCCCAATGTTTTGTCCGTCAGCAATTCCTTCAGTTTACGGTAGCAAGGCGCATACCGTTTCATGAAGCCGACCATTAGCGAGACGCCCGCTTGTTCGGCAGCTTCAGCGATTTGCGCTGCTTCCTCGGCATTCCAACCGAGCGGCTTTTCTACGTACACATGCTTGCCTGCCTTGATGCAGTCCATCGCTATTGCGAATTGATCGTCCGGCTGCGCCACGATTACAACGCCGGCGCACGCTTCTTGCTCAAGCATCAACCGATAATCGTCATAAGGTGTCCCGTTGCTTCCGAATCGCTGGAGGGCAGCCTTCGACCGATCGATGCTGCGGGTGGCTATTGCCTGGATCACTACTCCCGCTTCAATTGCGGCAGGCAAAATGTTGGTTGTTGCATGAAATCCGGCTCCTATGAAGCAAAGTGTAGGTTTTTGGTTCATGTGCTTCGCTCCTGTCATCTTGGCTGAAAATCGTTACTGCGGACTGAGCAGCCTCAGCATCGTGCTAGCGACCTCCACGTTCACTTCATGCGGCACGGGCTGCGGGCCTGTCGACATGTGGGCATGATGATTCACCAGATACAAAACGGACAGCGCCTGCAGCGAAAAGCCCAAATCCATCGTTTCCAACGGATTGCCTCCGCCTCCGGCCTGTGCCAAATTCAGCATTTCGCCTTTCGTCAGCAGCATGATCCGACGTCCGTCCGGCATGATGAACTGCTCGATATCGGCCGAGATTCGCTCCATGCAGATCGCCTCCGCCCGCAATGCAGCCAAATCGATTTCCCATGAGAAATGCCCTGCGTTGGCCAAAATGGCGCCATCCTGCATGTTGTCCAGATGCGCCTTGACGATCGCATTCGGACGCCCAGTAACCGTGATGAACACTTGGCCGAATTCCAGCGTGTCCTCCAAAGCTGCCACACGGAATCCGTCGAGCGCCGCTTCCAGGCCGACGATGGGATCGCGCTCTACCACGACCACCTGCCCGCCGAGATTGCGCAAGTACCGAGCGATCCCCCGCCCGCATGTGCCATAGCCGATGACAACGAATCGTCTAGTCGGTACAATCAGATTCGTCGTACGCATGAAGCCCTCGATGACGGTTTGTCCGACGCCATGCTCATTCTCAATCACTTTTTTCAGCGGACTGTCATTGATCACAATAACCGGGACCGGAAACGCGCCACGCAAATCCTCCCGCAGCAGGTTGGCCCCTGTCGTCGTTTCCTCCGTGCAGCCAATCAGCCCTTCAGTGCCGTAATGCTGGATCAACGTCCTGGTCAAATCAGCGCCGTTGTCCATCAAAATATTCGGCCTATGGCTAAGAACATGATGGATATTTTGCATATGCTCCTCGCGACCGTCTGCCTTTTGACCATAGACCATGATGCCTTCGTCCATCAGAGCCGCTGCCACTTCATCCCTCGTCGTACCCGGACTTCCCGTGACGACCATGCGTGCCCCGCCCGCTTGCAGCGCCTTGCACAAAATGGCTGTTTTCGGTTCCACATGCAGGCACATGCCGATCGTCAGACCGGAAAACGGCTTCGTTTGCTGAAAGGCCTCTGTTAGCTGCTGCAGCGATCTCATGTTCATCTGTGCCCAACGGATTGCCTTTTTCCCAATGTCGATGAATTCCTTACCCTGTACCTCGCTGGTCAATGCACGTCCCTCATTTCTCCATAAGATCACATCGTACATCGATGATAGCCCCGGAAAAAAGCAAAAAAAAGGACACGTGTCCTTTTTTGCATAAAGTGTATTTAAAATGAGGGACAACCAGCCGAGCTCTGGATCAGCCGCCTGCAATCGGTTTATTTGAACTGATCCACCACTTCCGCGAGCCGTACCAGCTGGTCCTGCACAATCATGATCTTGCCCTTCACTATGGACAGGTAGCCTTCTTCCTTCAGCTTCCTGATCGCCCGATTGACCGACCTGACGCTTGCACCCAGCCGTTCGGCTAGATGCTGGCGGTTGAGTGGAAGGAGAAATGCCCGCTTGTCCGCCAGCTCCGGCTGCGCCAACTGGATCAGAAGCGAAGCCAGGTTGAACAAAATCGAATAATACATGTTTTCACCGATCGATAAAGACCGGCTGTGCACTTTGGACGCAATTGTTTTGGCAACTTCCTTCGCAAACACATGGCTGTGCTCGAAGCAGGCGAGGAAATCCTCCCGGCTCATTTGCACGGCCAAGCAATCCGTCACGGATTCCACAGTGCATGCAAAAACGCCTTCGTCCGCAAGGATTTCCGTGTCTCCGATCAAGATGTATGGATTAACGTCGGTGAACGCGTATAGATGACCGCTATCGAATTCGTTCACGACCCGCATGGTGCCGGAGCAGAGAATATACACGCTTATGATCGGCTCGCCCTTTTTGCAGATGACGGTGCGGCTGGAGAATTTTCTCGCGAGAAAGTGGCTTTGGATGTCCACAGGTATGTCTGTCAGCATATATGCGAGCCACGTGTGTGTTTTAGTCCAATGGGCGAGCTGCATCTTCGTTCCTCCCTCGCTCGGCGCTTGATTTACTCAGGATCGTGCCAAACGACTTCTGGCACGTTCATTATACTACGAGAGGGAGGATGACGAACTCAGGTATTAATGTTCACCAGATGGCGACAAGTGCGAAACCACTTTTTTCCGAGATACGTACTCGACAAGAATACAGATTACAAGAATACCCAATAAAATGGCAGAAGCAATCTCTGTCCCATTCTCTAATCCAAGTCCACCTTTGTCATGCGGCTTAATCAAGTAATCCCCAAATGTCGCTCCAAAAGGACGTGTCAATACGAATGCTAACCAGAATAGAAGAACTCGACTAATCTTTGTTAGAAAATACGCGAGTACGATTACTACAATTAGCCCTCCTGTTATCATTGCGCCTTGAGCGATGGTGAGCCCTAATCCTTGTTCAAGGAAGTTTCCTCCGCCAGCTAGCTTGCCAACTCCTTCAGCACTGTGCGATAAAAAATCTCCTGCTGCTGTACCTAAAGTGTTAGAAATTAATATGGCAATCCAATAAAGCACTTCAACTCGTTTGGTTGCAATACTCTTCACATTTAATGTTGGTTCGGTGAAATACCAAAAAAGAAAGATTAGAATCAGCAAACTGATTAATAGGAGAGAACCCTTCATATAGCCTAAACCTAATGAGCGATCCATATAATCAGAAAATGCTGTACCCGCAAGGCTTGTAGACGTTATTACAGTCCAATAAACGGGAGCGATATATTTCTTGGCGAACAGTTGAATGGTTAAAAAAACCACAAAAACACCAATGAAAAAGAGAAACGGTATCAAATAATTATCTTCTGCTCCCGGAACCGTAACTAAATCACTACCGGTTTCTCCCAACGTTGTCGCAGCAATCTTCATAATCCAGAACAAAAGTGTAAGTTGGGGTATTTTATTAATGGATGAACGTACTACATCTTTAGCAGTTGCCATTTCGATTTTTTCTCCTCTCTGCATTGTGAGCGTGACCATTTTTTTCACTATCTATGAAATCACCTCTCTTTGAACAGTCATGCAGACATGCTACTATCTTAAAATTAAAAACAAATGAAATTCCCTAATCCCCTGATTCTGCATTCCCGGAGACAAAGAAAAACAGAGCCGTCACCAAAACGCTCATTCCGGTGACAGCCCTGTTTTTTTCCACAATATTAATCCAATTCCGCCTGATACACGATCTGCCCATCCATCACAGTCAGCACCACTTTTGCATCCTTGATGCCGTCTGCTGGTATGCTAAACAAATCGCGGTCAAGCACGGCGATATCGGCATATTTGCCTTTTTCCAGCGTGCCCAGCTCGTGCTCGCGATGGACGCCATATGCCCCGCCTAGCGTATAATAGCGGATCGCATCAGCGAGCGAGACCGCTTCCGCTTCATTCCACGGTACCTGTCCATAGTAATCCATCCGTGTGACGGCACGATGCAGCCCCAGCATCGGGTTGATCGGTGCAACGGGGAAATCACTGCTGAAGGCAAGCGTCGCGCCGGCATCCTGCAACATTTTACTCGTATAGCAATAAGGCGATTGCTCCACGCCGATCGCATTCAGATAACCATCGGCTGGCATCAGCGCCAGATGGATCGGCTGGATGGAGGCGATTGCGCCCAGCTCATGAAAACGGGAAAGATCAGCGGGATTGATGACCTCCACATGCTCCACCGCATGCCTGAGATCGCCGGTCTGATTGGCTTTTTTCGCTTCTTCAAAGGAATCGAGCGCAAGCCGGATCGCCCGGTCTCCAATCGCATGCAGGCGGACCTTGAAGCCTTCCTTGTCTGCCTCTGCTACCCACTTTTTGATATCCTCCTCGGGAAATGCAGGCTCTCCGTGCGAGTCCGGTTTGTCCCGATACGGCTCCAGCATATATGCCGTGTGGCCAGTCACAACCCCGTCGACGAATTGCTTCAGCCCGCTCATTTGCAGCTTTTCCGAGCGGAATTCATCGCGCAGACGCTTAGCACGCTCGATATCCCCATTCATCGGCGGATAAAAATGCAGGCGCGTCGTCAGTTTTCCGGATTCGTCGAATGCCTTGAACAAGCTATAATCATCCAGTGCCTCATTCGCCCGGCTCCCGTACAAATCGTCCACAGAGGTGATTCCGTGTTTGGCCGTGTGCGATAAGAAGCCTGCGAGCAACGCTTCCTGTTTTGGGCGGGGGAAGGCATACGCAATGGATGTGATGAGGGCCATCGCCGATTCGTGCAAAATACCGGTTACTTCCCCTTTTTCATCCTTTTCAATGATGCCAAAATCCGGTGCAGGCGTGGTTTCGTCGATGCAGGCCCGTTCGAGCGCACAGCTGTTGACCCATCCGTAGTGCGCCTCTACATTGAGAAGAAAAACGGGGCGATCGGGCAAAAGGCGATCCAATGAGCTTTTATGCGGGTCACGTTTGCTCTCCCATGCATTCCGGTCCCAGCCAAAACCGATAATCCATTCGTCTTCCGGGTGCAGATCGGCGTATTCCTTCACCATCGCAGCCGCTTCTTCCTCCGATTTGGCGTCGCCGAGCATCACGCAAAAGTTCTCGATCATACTGCCCAGCATGATATGGAGATGGGCGTCATGGAATCCGGGCACGATTAATTGATCGGTATAGACCAGCTCCCTTGTCCCTTCCCCTTGGTAGACACGGCTTTCCTCAATCGAACAAACATCCACGATTTTGTTTCCGCAAATCACAACAGCCGCTTCCTCTGGCTGATTTTGCAAGCCCGTAAATACTTTTTTGCCTTTTACAATCAAATCTGCTTTCATGTATATCGTTCCTTCCATGAGTATGAATTAGGCTGCATCGATTTCCATTTGTGGAGGTTTTCGTTTAAACCCTTTTGTCAGGACAAGCAGATAAACAAAACCGATGCAAAACCAGATGATCCCCAGAATAAGAGAATAGGAATCCAGATTAACGAGCAAATAAAGGTCCATCATCGTCCCGATGATCGGAAAGAGCAGGTTGCGGAACAGCGCCCAGCCTGTACGTTCTTTTTTACGGACGAAAAAATGAGTAATCACAGAAATATTCACACAACTAAAAGCGAGAAAAGCGCCGAAGTTGATGAGCGATGCTGCCGTTCCCAGCGTCATAAACAGCGCTGACAAGCTGATCGCGCTCACGAGCAAAAGATTGAAAATCGGCGTTTTCCAGTTTGGATGAAGGTAGGCGAACAGCTTCTTGGGCAGCACGCCATCGCGCCCCATCGAATAAAGCAGGCGTCCGACGCTGGCATGGGAAACCATCGCAGAGCCAAACGTGCCAGTCGCGATCATCACGATGAAAAAGGATGCCAAAAGGTCTCCGCCGACATATTGAATGATGACGAACGCAGCAGAATCGGGATCGGCAAATGACGTGTAATCGGGATAGACGAGTTGGGCCAGATACGATACGACAATGAAGACGAGCCCACCGACCAACGTCACGATCATCACCGCGCGCGGAAGCAACTTCTCCGGATTCTTCACTTCTTCCGCAAACGTCGTAACCGAATCAAATCCCAAAAAGGAAAAGCAAAGAAGAGAAGCGCCTGCCATGATTGCCGTAAAACCTGTTGTTCCTTGCTGGAAGAACGGCGTAATTGAGAACAGATGGAAGATGCTCTGATTTGTCGCGATGTGCCTGATCGACAAAACACAAAATGTCACGATAAATAGAAGCGCACAAGCATTGATCAGCGTATTAACATTCGCCGCCAGCTTAATTCCTCTGATGTTGATGAAGGTAACGAGCACGATCATCAGCAAAATCCAGACATATTCAGGCACCGATGGCAATGCCGCGTGTAAAAAGCTAGCAAAAATCAAGTAATTGACCATCGGGATAAATAAATAGTCAACCAAAATGCTCCAGCCAACCATGAAGCCGACCGATGGGGAGATCGCTTTTTGGGCGTACGTGTAGGCCGAGCCTGCAATCGGGAAAGCTCCCGCCATCTTTCCATAGCTAAGCGCTGTAAAAAGCATCGCGACTAATGCTAAAATGTAAGCAACGGGAACCATCCCTTGCGTCAGCTGGGCAGCAATGCCATACGTGCTGAACACTGTACCGAGCGCCATGAACGAGATGCCGAATAGGACTAGCGGTGCAAGAGTCAGCGAACGTTCCAAGCGAGTGTTTTCCAATACGTATTCCTCCTCTAAGAATGTAAACGGTTTCGCGTTTCCTGACTCCATAGTAGAGTGAAGACTTATCTATAGGGCAATCGCCGATTTTGGACGTTTTTCAATAAAAGCACGGAGTATACTCCATGGAGGCGAGGACATATGAAAATCGGATTGTTTGCCAAAAAATTCAATGTTTCTATCGATACGATCCGCTATTATACGAACCTCGGATTTTTAATCCCAGTGAAAAAATACGCCTATTATGACTATGACCAAACGTGTGAAGATGATATGACGTTTATTACTCAATTGAAATCTCTTCACTTTACGTTAAATGAAATCGGCGGCATCTTGAAAATCAAACGCGTGACCTTGCTGAGTGACCTGGAGGATCTGGAAAATTTCGTACAGCTCCTGGATACCAAGAAGGAAGAGCTGCGCCGGGAAATTGCCAATCGCTATGAAGCCATCGCAAACATCGACGCAATCATCGATACTGTCCATCAAAAAAAAGAAGAAGAAACCGAAACCGGCATCTCCATTTCGTTCCTCCCTCTGCTTCGCTGTCCCGTCTGTTCAGGTTCACTTCAATTGAAAAACGCCCGCATTCACGGAGAGTCGATCATGGATGCTGACGTGACCTGTTCATGCGGCTTTCAGGCCGAAATTGCAAGCGGAATTCTGTATGCCCCCAATCTAGACAATTCGATTCAAAACAGAGCCTACTTCTATGAACCAAAAACGTTGGGTGAAGTAAGCACCGAATTGATAGAGCTGATGACCAAAAGCGGGCTGTTTATTTATCAACGGCTGAAAAGCTATCCGCTGGCAAACAAGGTGATTCTGGAGCCCAGCATTGATACATTTGTAATGCTGCCAAAATTCCTGCATTTGCTTCAAGACGACGCCATGTATATTTTTTGCGGCAGCAAACGGGAAATGGTAGAGAAACTGAAAGGAAAGCTGACGTTCATCAATCCCAAGCTAAAGGTTCTGTATATCGTAAACACGTCGCTGCATTTGCCGATTGCCGACCAATCTGTCGACTATATCATCGACAGTCTCTCCTTCAACGATTACTCCCTGTTCAATCCAATTTTCCCGCTCGCCAAGCTAAATCGGCATTGCAAGGAAGACAGCACGATTATCGGGATTTATTCTTACTACAAGAATGGCGCGAAATCACTGCAAAAAATGCGAGAGCTCTACCCAGAGGCCTACCCACTGAACTCGGAAAAGGCGTTTATCGAAACCCATATCAAAACTTGCCAGTTTGACCTGGTTGAAACGGTACCCATCGGAGATACCACCCAGCCAGGCATCTACATCGAGCATCACATCGGAGATGAACGCTTGTTTCTAGAGGGATACATTGCAAAAAAACAGCGCGATTTCTGAGAATCACGCTGTTTTTTTGCTTACGCCCCAAGGCACTCATTTTGTCCAATACACGGCAACCCATCCTGGCAAATAGTTGCCGTAATAGCCGTTTTCTCCCGTCACGTTGCGCAGCAGTTCACCCTCCTGTGATGCCCCGCTCTTCATATACAGCGATCCGCGTTCGGCGCTGTCTAGGCGCAAAAAGAGCATTGTCTTGCCATCAGGTGAAACGATCGGCGCGTAATCCGCCGTGTTCGCCGGACCTGTCGTTACGGCATGCGCTTTTCCATCCGCCGTCCGCTGCCAAATCCGTTGCCCCGGCACCAGGACGCGCGTCGAATCGTAGTTCCCCATCCATGACAGATTTTCTTTCCCTTGCTCAAAGCACAGCGTGCTGCCTGCCGCATTGCCCCATTCCGGCTGCAAGGAGAGAAGCTTCTCTTCCCCTGCTTGTGTCGGGCGGAAACCGGTGCGGCGCTCAGCGATCATCAGATGCTTGCCGGTCGTCGCCTCGCGTCCGCCTCCTTCCACGAATGCGAGCCGGCTGCTATCAGCAGACCATGCCAGCCACTGGTTGTACGCGAGTGATCCGCCCAGCTCGATCCGCTTCGCCGGCTGCTGCAGATCGAGAAGCATTAGCGAGACACCGTCTGCCGCAAGCGACGAGGAATTGGGCAGCTGGTAGTAAGCGGCATAGCGCCCATCAGGCGAAACCGCCATACCCGCCGCCTGTCTCATGTAGATCACGTCATTTGCCGTCGGCTTCTCGCCAATGCCAAAGCTTTTCGCGACATTGCCAGCCAAGTCCATTTTCACAAGTCGCGGCGGCACCCCGACGGTCGCTGGTGTCGCAACCAGCAGCGCCTTGCCGTCCGGCATCCAGGTGAAATCGCCTGCATTCACCTGATCGATCCGACTCTTTGCCGTCACTTTGCCAGCGCTGATGGTTGCGATGGTAAGCTGTGTCTGATTGTGCCCTTTCGGATTATTTGTCGCATAAGCGAGCTGCAGCGCGGTCGGCGACCATTTTGCCGTTTGGTACACCGGCATCGTCTCGATCGGATAAGCCCCCGTGCCATCCGCTCTGACTACCCACAAGACCGGATCCGAGCTGTACCGATCCTCGGTCTTGTATTGCTTGTACATCAGCCACTCCCCGTTGTACGACCATCCGACAATCTCCACGGTTCCTTGCGTTGTCACCTGCTTGGGAGCGGCTCCCTTTGCTTTTGCGTCCATTACCCACAGGTGATTTTGATTGGTGAAGGCGATGCGAGCGGGGACGGATTCTGCCGCCACGCGCTGCGGTGATGCTTGCTGTTTCGATGCGTTTGGCTTGGAGGCGGCTGCTGGTTTTGCTAGTGCTGCGCTCGGTGCCGGTTTCGTGGATGCCGCGCTCGCTGCTGGTTTCACAGGCGCTGCACTCGCCGCCGGTTTCACAGGCGCTGCACTCGCCGCCGGTTTCACAGGCGCTGCACTCGCCGCTGGTTTCACAGGCGCTGCACTCACCGCTGGCACAGGCACATTGCTCGCGACAGACGCATCCGCAAAACTCGAAGTCCCGACAGCCGCAGTCATGGCAAGAATCGAAACAAATGGAATTACACCGCTTTTCTTCATCCTGATCTTCCTCCATCAATGTACGATCATTCTGGTTTTCGCATAGTAGACGTCTGAGCCCTTGCAATGTTACAGCTGCGATTTTACAAGTTCAAAAATTAGGCAGCGTACGTTTCGTTCTAGCGTTTTTTCACAGCGAGCAGCCTTTCGTTTTGCACAAAAAAACGGCATGATTCCCAGGAATCATACCGTCTATCCATGTACTTAACGAAGAATAAAGAAATAAAACAACACCGCAATCACAAACCGATAGTACGCAAATGGCGTCAGCTTGAAACGCTGCAGCAGCTTCAGGAAGCTCACGATCGCGAACATTGCGACAACGAATGCCGTGATAAAGCCTGCAATGAAAAAGCCCAAATCATCCATCGACAGGTTTTGGTAGCTTTTCAGCAAATCGAGACCGCTCGCCCCGACCATCACTGGAACGGCGACGAGGAACGTGAATTCAGCAGCCGCTTTGTGCGTGGTCCCAAGCAAAAGTCCTCCGGCGATCGTCGCGCCAGACCGTGAGAAGCCTGGCCACAATGCCAGACATTGAAACAGACCAATTCCAAAAGCTTGTTTATAGCTGATCTCATCGAGCGATTGCGCTGTTGTCCGGCGGGGAAGCTTTTCTGCGACAATCATGAGAATCCCGCCTGCAATCAAACCGATGAGCACTGTTTGTGCACCGAATAAGTATTGCTTGATTACGCCGTGAAGCGCGACGCCCAGCACGCCTGCCGGAATCATCGCCAAAATGATGTGGAGCAGGTTCAACCGCGGCCGCTTGACCCGTTGACGCTCCCAGCCCAGCACGCTCAGGAAACGGCGCCAGTACAAGACGACGACAGCCAGAATCGATCCAAGCTGAACAACGATCTCGAATGTTTTGGCTTTTTCATCGGTGAAATTTAACAGATCAGCCGTCAAAATCATGTGGCCGGTAGACGATACCGGTAAAAATTCCGTGAGTCCTTCGACCATCCCCAGGATAATGGCTACCCAGTAATGCATGCTACGCCTCCATCTCTTTTCTTTCACATTGGTTCTAACATTCTACTATCGAATTGAAGCAGAAATATGGAATAGCTCAATCCACCTTCTACATTATGATGGGGACACTCGTTTTTGGCAATTGGCTTTTTCAAGGCACGAAAATGCCCCGATTTTCCAATAAGGAGCATCGGGGCATGTCAGCGGTATGCGATTGCTTATTTCAAATCGAACAGCCGGATCTTAGGTGCGTGCAAAATCTGGTCGTATGTCAATGTGTCCGGGTATCCGGTCAAGTCCGCGATGACCAGGTTTTCTTCAACCTTTTGATTCATCGGTTCCGATATATAGACGCCGCATTTCGGACAGTCTACCGCAGGGATTTGCAGGATACGCAGCGTACGTTTGCCATCTGGCATCGTCCAGTAGCAATCTTGCGTCGATTCAGTTGTATGTGTTTCATTACACCATTGGCATTCCATCGTATGATAACCTCCCTGTTTGCTCACGCGCATTGCTAGAAGAAGTAGCAAGGAGCATGCCAAACGAGAAATTCCCGAGATTCATGCATCGCAGTGCGTTCATGCCATCCATCAACGCTGAATATCCGGCAGTTTTGTGCCTGATTTCCGGCACTAAACAGCTTTTGTAAACGACTACCTGCTCTTCACCAGCAGCTCGACCGCTTCTTTGATCACCTGGTCAGGATCATTGCCCTTTTCCAGTTCTTCGCGAATGCACGCTTGCAGATGGTTGCCGATCACAAGTCCGATAGACCGGTCGATCGCGGTGCGGATTGCGGACAGCTGTGCGACGACCTCCCGGCATTCTTTGCCTTCCTCCATCATTTTCAGAACACCGCGTACTTGTCCTTCTGCGCGGCGCAATCGATTTTTTACATCCGTACCATATTCAATCATCAGCGGCCCCACCTTTTTTGCAGACTCTACGTTCTTCCCCTCTTTTGCCTAGCTTCTCTAGTCAGCCTTGGCCAAGAGCTCCTTCTCCCGTGCAGCGGCAGCATATGTCTTGTAGCCGCCATCGACATTTTTGACAGCAAAGCCGTTCTCAACCAAAATTCGTGCTGCTTGGTATCCGCGTAGCCCTACCTGGCAGGAGACATGAACGGTTTGGTTTTTGGGCAGGTCGCATAAACGTTCGCGAATTTCGCCCAAGCCGTCGGCGACGTTGGACGCGACACACCCAGCCAGGTTCTATTCTACCAATATACCCCTAAGGGTATTATTAAGAGGACAGGAAGAAAAGTCAAGAAACGATCTGGATTCTTCCGACGATTCGACGAATGTGACAGGTATACACCACGGACGGGTGCAAGTAGACTGAAGGGGAATCGCAACACCTAGGTGAAAGCAAGAAAAGTTTTAGACTGCTCCATTGAACTATCGAATCCCGTTAGCCACTCAAGCAGCGCTGCTCATCAGGAAAAGTGCTGTAATGATGGCGGAGTTATACCTATATCCACTATTCTGAGTGAATAAAACAATGGACATAGTTTTATAGACATGATTTCTCCTTACTGTACAAGCAAGCTGATCAATTTTTCTTTAAATAATTGATTATTAATCGTTTTGCAAACTTTGGCATTAGGGATGTGCCCTGCAAAGCCATCTGATATGGCAAGCTTACTGCCGTCATTGATAATCACTTGACCGTAGGCAGCAGCTTCTATTGTGCAGACATAACAGTAACACAATTTGTCTTCAACTACGATTTCATCCCAAAGTACAACACCCATTGCTACAGCATCAGGCAAGTCAACAATATGCTCATTACTTCTTTGTATATTGTATTCGAGCAAGGAACGGTTGCATCTTACGGAGAACTCGGCTTCCGACTTGCCACTCGATAGAAGCACATCCATATCAGCCTTATTCAAAGCAGCTTCTCCTAAACATACGTCAAATCCAATGATCGTAATAGGTATACCTGAGCACAACATAATACGATAAGCCTCTGCATCGACATACACATTAAATTCAGCAACAGGTGTAGTATTCCCGGGTCCGAAGCCGGAAGTGCCCATGGTATAGATATGTTTGACAAGTTTCATCGTTTCAGGCGCTTTTAATATGGCAAGGGCAATATTGGTAACAGGACCTATGGTTACAATTTCGATTTCTCCAGGGTTATTCTCAATGATCTCCAAGATCGCATCTACGGCATGCTTAGTCTCCGGCAAAAGAGTAGGATGAATTAAATCACAATCTCCCATACCATCTTCGCCATGAACATTCACAGCCGTAACTAAATCACGCATCAGCGGTTTGGCTGCTCCAACATAAAGAGGCGGCTTTTGAGCGTTAGCAACCTCGATGGTCATCAGTGCATTCTTTGTTGCCAATTCCAGCGGGACGTTGCCGCAAACGGTTGTGATTGCTTCCACTTTCACATCCGTTGATTTCAGTGCCATAATTAATGCTACGGCATCGTCGCTTCCGGTATCTGTATCAATAATAATTTTCCTCATAAATAAGACCTCCATTTCTAATTTGGCCTTATTATATCGTTCAACTATAATGATAAATAGGTCAAATGACCAAAAGGTAAAATGAAGGTGAGCATATGAATTTGAAAGATATCGTAAATGTCGCGCCCGAGCGGATTAAGAAAGAATTTATTTACAAAAGGCATAAAAAAGGCAGCCTTATCATTCATCCGCACGAGCACAATGATTATCTCTTTATTCTGACTGCAGGTATCGCCGAAGTGTATCGGCAAACTTACGCCGGAACGATGCTATCCCTCTATATCTATGAGGCGCACAGCTGCTTTGGGGAAATAGAGATTTTTAATGAAAAAATAAAAACGCTTGGCGTTATCGCGAAACAAAATTGCGAAACGATAGCGATCCATAAAGCAATGGTTTACGAATGGATGAAAACCGATTTTCAATTCAATTTTTACTTGATGAAACAGCTTGCCTCGAAATTAATTTTAAGCTCGGACACCGCGGCGCAATTATCCCTATTGACAGCTAAAGATCGCCTTCTGATAAGCATCCATAATCATTATAAAATCGGCGATTTAGATACCCTGACCAAGCAAATGCTATCAAGCGAGGTCTGCGCCCCGATTCGAAGTTTGAACCGTTCCATCGCCCAGTGCATAAATGAGGGTTTTATCAATTATAAAAACAAAAAATTCTCTATCACCTCCATTGAAGCGATTGAAAAACAACTTGAACATTTTTTGCCAAGTTAATGCTACTATGGAAAAGGCACCCTCCCTGGTGCTTTTTTCAGGGGCTGTTTGCTTTGGGCTTCCGGCACCTTGTCATCCGCCGCTGCTTCCGCTTCCTTCAGCATGGCCCGCCAAGCCGGCGTTGTGGAGCACGTTTTGCAGACGTTGCAAACGCCGGAAGCGTACAGCATCCGCGCCGATCCCGTGCTTCCTTCCCATGTGATGGTTGAGCAGCTGCTCTACTCTCGTTCCGCTGCACCATCAAGCCGCATCAACGGCCCTAAGATGCTGCGGGGCAGGAATGTCTTTTTATCTGTCCACAGCCATGCGACCATCCGAATGATCGCGAGTACGTCTTCAACCCGGCTGCATTTTGCCATGATTCAACACAACACCCTCTCGCAAAACATCGTTACCAATGTGCGTGCAGATAAAGCTGTTGGATAGCCCTGTCGACCTTCATCCGACTCACCCTTTTCCGAAATAATCAGATTTTTCTCTCGCCATTGCAAAAATGCATCCCTATCATATGAAAGATGATGTCTGGCAAGCTAGGGGATTTTGTTCAGGACGAAAAGCCTGGGCCGTGATTGCCACTTTCTTTTCCCCCATCCCATCGATCTCCCCCTCCATTCGCGTATTTCGAGCGAAAACAAACGTCCATAACCAACGCATTGTCAGCACGGAAAAAATACTGGACGGTAGAACATGCCGAAAAATCGGCATAGCTTCTTTAACAGCCTCCCCCGAATTTCCACTGCAGCTCATTGCGTTAGCAGGCAGGATAGTTTTACCTTTTTATGGTAATATAAATCCAGGTTTTTCTCAGGCAGGCATGTCGAAAGGGAGGGATCAGCCTTGAACAACGCCATCATAGAAGTAGACGGACTCGTCAAACGGTATGGAAAATTCACTGCAGTGAACGGAATTCATTTCAAAGTGCGTGAAGGGGAAGTGTTCGGATTGCTTGGGCCGAACGGGGCAGGAAAAACCACAACGATGGAAATGATCGAGGGTCTACGACGGCCGGACGAAGGGAGGGCACTTGTCGCTGGCTTCGATACGAAAAAAGATTTGAAAAAGGTTAAAGAAATAATCGGCGTCCAACTCCAATCGACATCACTTTTCGACCTGCTGCACGTTCATGAAATCATCCGTATGTATGCGAGTTTTTATCCAAGCGCAGTGCCAATCGAGCCGCTGCTAGACGATATGATCTTGCGCGAAAAAATGAATGAACGTGTAAAAAACTTATCCGGCGGACAGAAGCAGCGACTCGCTATTGCGCTAGCACTCGTGAATGATCCAAAAGTAGTTTTCCTCGACGAGCCGACAACCGGACTCGATCCTCAAGCTCGTCGTACGTTGTGGGATATCGTGCTTCGTCTAAAGGAGCGTGGTAAGACTGTGGTGCTCTCTACTCACTACATGGAAGAGGCTCATGTGCTTTGTGACCGCATCTGTCTCATGGATAAAGGTCAAATCGTTGCGCTCGATACGCCGGAGCAGCTCGTCCGCAGCCTGCAGTCAGACAGCGCCATCGAGTTTCGCTTGCCGGAGTGGGTTCGAGACGATAAAGCACGAGAGCAAGAGGTGCTGACGCTTGTCCAGTCATTGCCGGATGTGAAGCAAGTTGACCAGCGAAAAGACACGTTCGTTTTGTACACCGATCATTTGCAAAATGCGCTGACCGCTTTTATACAACAAACCGCTGAGCAGAACATCCGGATATCCGATTTGCAAACGCGCACAGCAACGCTCGAGGACGTGTTCATCCACATGACGGGAAGGAGCCTGAGGGAAGAATGAAGGCGTATCGTCAATTGGTTTTAGCCCAGCTACGACTTTTCGGGCGAAATCGGCAAGTATTATTTTGGTCGCTTTTGTTTCCGATCGTTTTTATGGTGATGCTGGGGACATTCTTCGGAAATGGGGACAGCACATCGCTCACCGTCAGTGTTATCGACCAAGATCAGACGACTGCATCGAAGGCGCTTCTCACATCGATGAAACTGCTATCCATTTTAAAAGTAACGGAAAGCGCCGATCTCGATGCGGAGATAAAAGATCTTAAGCATGGCGATCGGCAGCTTGTCGTCGCTATTCCTAAAGGATATGAAACTGCTGTAAACGCGAAATCCCCCTCAACTCAGGGCTCCAAACTCACAGTATACTACGATGAGACGAGCCAAACGACCAATCAGATCGGGCTCCCCATCATATCCCAGGTCGTCGATGGCATTAGCAAACAGATTGTTGGGTACACACCCATCATCACGATTCAATCTGAGGGTGTCCAATCCCTCAAACTGAAATATATCGATTTCCTCGTGCCGGGCATCGTCGCAATGATGATTATGAATAACAATCTGAACGGCGTCGCCGGCCAAATCGCATCTTGGCGCGAGCGTGGTATCCTTCGACGTCTTCAGAGCACGCCGCTCCAACCTGGAAGCTTCATCGCCGCGCAAATCACGGCCCGACTGATGTTAAACGGCGCTCAGGCGATAATCGTGCTGCTAATCGCCAGCATGATTTTCGGAACGCAGGTGAACGGTTCGTGGATACTTCTGCTACTGTTCGTCGTACTCGGTACACTGACGTTCATGTCGATCGGCTTTATCATCGCGGCGCTCACAAAAACGCCGGAAAGCGCTGGCCCGATTGCCGGTTTCGTCTCCTTCCCCATGCTTTTTCTGGGCGGTGTCTTCTATCCGATCAAGAACATGCCTGACTGGCTTCAGCCAATCGTCAATTTGCTGCCGATTTCTCATTTGTCCACAGCACTGCGCCAAATCATGAATGTCGGAGCCTCGTTTGCCGACGTGTGGCGTGAAGCTGCACTGCTCGGCGGCTGGATGCTTGTCGCTTTCCTTATTGCAAGCCTAACATTTAAATGGGAGTAACATATTGCAGCAGGCTGCAAAAACTGTTATGCTTTTAGTAGTGAATAAATCGTACGCCCACAAAAATCTCAGGGTCTGATTCGTTATGAAGGAAACTCCTTCATTTCTGATCAGGCCCTTTATGTTTTTTTATAAGGGACTTAACATGAAACCCTTAGAAGGAGAGACGATCACGTGAGAGAGGTTTTTGGGAATCGTAATTTTCGCAGGCTGTTCTTTTCAAATTTATTTGCCGGGTTTGGCCAGGGTATGACCATGATAGGGATTTCGTGGTATTTAGTGGAGATGACAGGTATGGCCAGATTACTCGGCTCCACGATGCTGATTTCCTCTATTCTTGTGTTTCTTATTGGGCCGTTTACTGGTGCAGTCATTGACCGCTTTTCCCGTAAGGCAATTCTCCAGATTGAGCAGATAGGAGGCTTCATCGTGCTCGCCGTGTTAGCAGCATGGGGATTTTGGGGCACGTATCATGAGTGGATGATGGTGCTCATTTATTTGACCACTACATTCATGCTTCAGATTCACTATCCAACGCAGTCAGCCCTCGTTCAGGAAACTTTTGACCAAAAACAATACAACGCCATCAACTCTTTACTAGAAATTCAGAACCAAACCGCTTTGGTCTCGGCTGGGGCGCTAGCAGGACTACTTTTGGTCAAGTTTGGACTGCAGATTGTACTACTGCTAAACGCATTGACGTATTTACTAGCGTTTGTGCTGTTATCAGGTATGGACTACGTTTTCACGGTGAAACAACCAGCAACAAAGAACATCCGCATATCTTGGAGGCAGCAATTTAATCAGGGGTGGATCTTCATCAGGGAAAGAAGAGGCTTCATGATATTTGGTGTTTCTGCTCTTGTGCCCTTCATTGCGGTTACGCTCGTGAACCTGCTTAACCCGATCTTTGTGAGACAGACATTGAAAGAGGATGTACACATCTACTCACTCGCGGAAGTTTCCTATTCAATAGGCGCGGTTCTGGCAGGAGCATGCATTGCCTGGATTAGTCGAAAATTTGGTGCATTTTCGTCCATGGTGTTCCATTTTATGTTGATGGCGCTCGTTCTTGCTCTCACAGTTGTTCTGCCAACAGGCTGGATTTTTGTGCTGCTGTCTGCCTTTTTAGGCTGGTGCAACGTTTCAACACGTCTTATTAGACAGAACGTTTACATGCAGCTGTTGCCCAATCACTTTATGGGCAGAGTGCTCAGCTCTTTAAATTCGGTGGGTACGTTGATGAGGCTACTGCTACTCGCCCTGTTCACTACAATTATCGACTCAACTGGTGCAGAAGTTGGCTTTCTAGTATTAGCTGGTCTTTTAGTAGTATCGGGGGCAGGGATTATGGTTTCCATGCGCATGTTGATGGAGCAAGTACCTTCGGCCGACGAGGTGTGAAGAATACCCGACCATAAAAAAACAGTGACCACCGCTTCCGAATGGTCACTGTTTTTTTACTCGCAATGCTATGCTGGCAACAATACCCCATGCGCGCCCTCCCACGAGATCGCGACACGCTCGCCTGGCGTGAAATGCTGGCATTGGTGCGCCGTTTCAAGCACCGTAATCCGTTCGTCTGATTCGCAGACGCGGATGATTTGGCGAACGAACGAGCCGACATACACGCGCTCTTCAAAAATGCCGGTAAGCTGGTTGTCCGCAACCTCCCCGTCCGTTTGCGCAGAGCAGCGAATTCGTTCCGGGCGAATTGACAGGTAGACTTTTTGCTCGGGTGTAACCGAGGCTTGCTTTTTTTGTACATGAACCCGCTGATTGAACAGATTGAGAATGACCGAATCACCTTCCACTCCCAGCACGCCTCCGGCGTACAGGTTGGTATCCCCGATGAAATCAGCCACAAACCGCGTTTGCGGCACTTCATATAGCTCCTCCGGCGTGGACAACTGCTCGATATTTCCGCCATTCATCACCGCAACCCGGTCGCTCATCGTGAGCGCTTCCTCCTGATCGTGTGTCACGTAGATGAACGTCATGCCCAGCTGCTGGTGCAGATGCTTTAATTCCACCTGCATTTCTTTGCGCAGCTTCAAATCCAATGCGCCCAGCGGCTCATCGAGCAGCAGGACTCGCGGGTTGTTGACCAATGCGCGGGCAAGTGCGACGCGCTGTTGCTGGCCACCCGATAGCTGCCTCGGCTTATGGTCCTTCAAATGCTCAAGCTGCACGCGCCGCAGCGCTTCGAGCGCCTGCTGCTCCCGTTCCACTTTCGGCACCTTGCGCATCTTGAGTCCGTATGTCACATTTTCAAACAAGGTCATATGCGGAAACAGTGCATAGCTTTGGAAGACGGTGTTGATGTCGCGCTTGAATGGCGGCAGATGCTTGACGTCCTGTCCGTTTACATAGATGCTGCCGCCGGTCGGCGTCTCAAAACCGCCGATCATGCGCAGCGTCGTCGTTTTTCCACAGCCGCTCGGGCCAAGCAGTGTGAGGAATTCGCCATGTTCAATCTGAAGATTCAGGTTATTTACCGCGATGAAACTACCATACGTCTTATTTAAATTTTCCAATTGTACGATCGGGACACCCATCATAGCCGCTCCTCCCTATTTCGCTCTCATTTTCGCTTCATCTTTTCCCAAGAACCATTGCGACATGACGATGATCACCACGGAAAACAGGAAGATGACCGTCGTAATCGCATTGATTTCCGGCGTAATGCCCGTCCGCAGCATGGCCCAGATTTCGAGCGGCAGCGTATTGTCCCGCCCCGTCAGGAAAAAGGTGACCGGCACTTCATCCAGCGAAATCGTGAATGCGAGCAGAGCCGCGCCAATGATGGAAGTCCGGATATTCGGCAGCACTACGTGGAAAAAGGTTTGTATCCGGTTGGCGAAAAGGTCCATCGACGCCTCTTCCAGGGCAGAGTCGATCCGTTCCAGCCGGGCATAGATCTGCGTGATCACAACCGGCACCAAAAACGTAATGTGTCCGATGATCACCGCGGTCAGCGACAGGCGTGCTCCCGCCAGGATGAAAAAATGCAGAAGCGAGACACCTGTAATGATGCCCGGCAGCATCAGCGGCATCGTCACCAATCGACGAAAAAATACTTTCCCGGGAAATTTGTATTTGTAAATGGCGAAAGCTCCCGGAATTCCGAGAATCAGCGCACACGTGACGCCGTAAAACGCAACCATCAGACTGTTTTGCAGCGACTTCCAAATGCTCGTGTTTTCCATCAGCTTTTCGTACCAGCGAATGGAGATGCCCTTCATCGGAAATGAATTGACGACATCCGGGTTAAAGGAGTAAAAAATGATGATCAGCACGGGTAAATAGATGAAGCACATGACGCAAAAGGCAACCGCCCACATCGCGATGGTCAAGCCATCTGTCCGCTGACCAGAAGTCATTGCAGCTTCCCTCCTTATTTAGCGCTGTGTCACGCTGCCATATCGTTTTTCCATCCGCTCCGTCACTTCAAGCACGCCGATGACCAAGAGCAGGATGATGATGCCGATCGCAGAGCCGAGCGGCCAATTGTACGCTGCCCCGAACAGACTGACGACGATGTTGGCGATCATGATTCCATCCGGTCCGCCGATCAATACCGGGGCAATAAAGTCACCCATCGACAGGACGAATGCCATTGTGCATCCCGCAAGCACGCCCGGCAAGCTCAATGGAAAAACGATATGGAAGAACGTCTTGAAGCGATTGGCCCCCAAATCCTTGGATGCCTCAATCAAATCTTTAGGCATATGCTCCAACGACGCATAGATCGGCATCAGCACAAATGGCACGAAAATGTGCGTGAGTGTGATGATGACGGCAAATGGGCTGTAGAGAAACAGCGTCATCGGCTGGTCGATTACGCCGAGCCACAGCAAAAAGTTGTTTAGAATGCCGTCTGTACCAAGGATTACCTTCCAGGCGAAGGCACGCACCAGGTAGCTGGTCCATAACGGGATGATCACCATGACATACAATATCATCTTCCAGCGCTGCCCGACCTTGAATGCCAGCACATAGGCAAGCGGATAGCTGATCAAAAGAGCAAGCGCGGTCACAAGGAGCGCGATGCCTAACGTTTTCAAGAGCGTCCCGAAATAGAGCGGATTCGTGAAAATCGTCACGTAGTTCATCACATTAAATACATGCGCGATCTGGCTGTTTTCGAGCTTCCAAAAGGAATTGATGAAAATGAGAATATACGGAATAAACAGAAAAAATAATGCCCATAAAGCCGCTGGCAGCAAGGCCATTAGCAGCCTGACTTTGTTTTTGTGAAAAAATCGAGCCAGCCGGTTTCGCTCCGCACCGACCCAGGTTGCTTGCTGATTCGTTTCCACTCTCAAACCGGACCGCTCCTTTCCACATCCAATTTGGTAAAAGCGTGCGATTGTGGCAGCCCCATGAGACGCTAGCCGGCTGACAAGCGGATTTTTTCCCCTTGCCCGCCGACTGCATCGTCTCTCATGAGCGGAACACATCGCTCGCAATTCGCGCCCGATGCGCGGACGCTATTGACCTGCCTTCACTTCATTCCAAACCTCGTTATAACGGTTGCGGTCAGGGACGAATTGCCAGAAGTTGATCTTTTTCATCATCTGGTTGTATGTATCTGGATTGTCCAGCATGTTGCGCTTCATTTGATCCGCATCCATGAACTTGGCTGCTTGCGGGTTGGAGACGTAGTAGTTGGTCACGTCATTGAATTTTTTCAGCGTCTCAGGCGAGATTAGGAAGTCGAGCAGCTTCTCTGCCATTTCCTTGTTCGGCGAATCTTTGGTGATCATCAGTAGGTCGATCCAGCCGCTCGTTCCTTCTTTCGGGATCGTTTCCTTGATATTGCGTCCCATCTTTTGCAAGGTATGCGTGGTCAGCGGCCAGCCGTTGGAAATCACGATCTCTTTATTCGCATACAGATCGTTCAGCTCCCCGCCTGTCGCCCAGTACTTACGAATGTTCGGCTTCAGCGCCAGCATGTCGGCTTTTACTTTTTGCAGCTGCTCTGGCGTCATGCTGTACAGCTCATCCGGTTTGGCGGAATCGAGGCTGCCGATCCCGTCTTTTTGCGCGGAAATGTACAACGTGGAAATCTCGTCCCACACCGCGACTTTCCCTTTGTATTGAGGATCCCACAGCACGCTCCAGGAGGTCGGCTCCTCTTTGAGCACATCGGCGTCATAGATGAGTGTGTTGGGGCCCCATGCCATCGGGATGCCGTAGAGCGATCCGTCAGCCTTTTTGGTGTTGACCTGCTTCAACGGCTCGGCGATGTCCTTGTAGTTGCTGATGTGCTCCAGATTGATTGAATCGAGCAGGTTGCTGTCATTCAGCGCCTTTGCCACATCGCTCGACGCGATGATCAGATCGTAGACCGAGCCCCCGCCGCCTTTCATTTTGGCGATGATTTCATCGGTGGAGCCGGCATACGTGGCACTGACCTCGACGTTGTATTTCGCTTCAAAATCTTTGATGAAGGACGGATCAGCATAACCTTCCCAGCCAAGCACGCTAATTTGTGTTTTTTTACCTGACGCCCCTTCGGAAGAACCGCCGCAACCAGCCACTGACAATGTCAAAAGTGAAAGAATGGCGACGCCGATCCCCCATTTGCGCCGTGCTCTCATGTGAACTCCCCCTTATCGTTTACGCTGATCCGATTCTATTTCCGCCTGTTCGGCTTTCTCTCTATCTGTTCACCGGTGTCTATGCCGCTCTTCTTATCCTTCAAACCAGCCTACAGGGCCCACTTGCAGGTTGATGTTGATCTGTTTGATTTCCATGAACTCGTCCAGACCGTATGTGCCAAGTCCACGTCCGATTCCGCTTTGCTTGTAGCCGCCCCATGGCGCTTCGTTGTAAGTTGGATGGTAGGCGTTGATCCATGTGATACCTGCGCGCAGCTTTTTGATTACGCGCATCGCTTTAGCGCCGTCTTGCGTGAACACGCCGCCAGCCAGGCCGTAGACGGTGCCGTTTGCAAGCTCGATCGCTTCCGCTTCGTCCTTGAATTTTTGGATCACGCACACAGGACCGAAGATTTCCTCCTGCACGATGCGCATGTCTTGCTTCACATCAACGAAAGCGGTCGGTTCGACGAAGAAGCCGTTCGCATGCGCTTCGTCTGTCAAGCGGTTGCCGCCGAACAGCAGGCGCGCGCCCTCTTGCTTGCCGATCTCGACGTAGCCGAGGATTTTTTCCATATGGGCTTGGCTGACCACAGGGCCCATTTCGGATTGCGCATCAAGCCCGTTGCCGACGCGAATTTTTTGTGCGCGCTCCGCAAACGCTTCCACAAAACGATCGTAAATGCTCTCTTCTACCAAGATGCGTGAACCTGCCGAGCACACTTGGCCTGCGCCGCAATAGATGCCGAACAGTGCATAATCAACTGCAGCGTCGAAATCCGCATCGGCAAAGATGATGTTCGGCGACTTACCGCCCAGCTCCAAGGAGATTTTTTTGATGTTGCCCGCAGCCGCGCGCATGATGTTGCGTCCGGTTGTCGTTCCGCCTGTGAAGGAAACCAGATCGACGTCTTGGCTTTCCGCCAGCTCGTTACCCACTGTCGCGCCAGCTCCCATGACCAGGTTGACGACGCCTTTTGGCACGCCTGCTTCCTCGATGATTTCAACCAGCTTGGTGCAGGTGATCGGTGTAATTTCCGATGGCTTAATGACGATCGTATTGCCCGCAGCCAATGCAGGAGCCACTTTCCATACCACCATCAGCATCGGGAAATTCCACGGCGTGATCAAGCCGCATACGCCGACAGGCTCGCGGACGACCATCGCTTGCATCGGATCGGCTACGCTATATGTTTGGCCGTGCGGCTTGGTCACCGCACCAGCATAGTAACGGAAGCAGGCAGCCGCATCCGCGATATCGAAGCCGGACTCGCGCAGCGTTTTACCGTTGTCCATCGTTTCCAGGCGGGACAGCTCTTCCTGACGGGACTCAATCAGATCAGCGATTTTGAACAGCACGCGCGCACGCTCTGCTCCTGGCAGCTCGGACCATACGCCGCTGTCAAACGCTTCCTTCGCAGCAGCAATCGCGCGTTTGGCATCCTCTACGTCACCTTCTGCTGCTTTTGCGATAACCTCGCCTGTTGCCGGATTGACCACATCGCGGGTTTTGCCGCTTTGCGCCTGCTGCCATTCACCATTCACATACATTTTCAGTTCCAACATTTCACATCAAGCCTCCTGTAGTTTGATTTGATGACCGTTTTGTTTGATGCAACAGCTGCTCGAACAAGTCCGCTTCCCCGTTCAGGATGCGGCGAATCTTGGGGTCCGTGCCGCGAAACAGCAGGACCGGAAAGGTGACGATCTCCTCTTTGTCACAAAGCAAAGCATGCGTTTTACCGTAGCCGTCCACGAAGGTGCTTTCACCGATAAACGTCATCTCGCCTTCGAATCCGATGCGATTGCACAAGGCGACGGGAATCTCGTTTTCCATCGCACGGCACTGCGTGTAGATGAGCTGATATTCCTTGTATGGCTGCATGTTGGAGGTCGGGATCAGGATCATGCTGGCCCCTTTCAGCCTCAAGATGCGCGCCACCTCGGGAAACTCCAGATCAAAGCAGCTCATGATGCCGATCGTGCCGAACTTGGTTTCGAACACCGGCAGCTCAGACCCGCTGCTGAAAAACACCCGTTCCTCATCAAACAGATGGGTTTTGCGGTAGATGCCGAGCACCTCGCCACGGTCATTGATCAAGGCAGTCGTGACGTAATAGCGCTCCTGCTCCCGTTCGGGAAACGAATACAGCACGTGGATGCCCTCTTCCCGACACAGCGCTTTCATATAGCTCATGCACGGGCCGCCCAGACTCTCCGCCGCTTCTGCGAGCCAGGGACCGATCGAGTAGCCGGTGAGACACAGTTCGGGAAATACGACCAGATCCGACTGCTGCCTGCGGGCTTCACGCACATAGCGCGTGATTTTTTCCAGATTGAAAAACTTTTGATTCAATTGGGTCTCGATCTGAGCAATGGATAATCGCATCGGTTTCTCCTTTCCACTGAAAGTGATTTCGCCATATTATACTTGCAAGCGTTGTGCCAATTCTAAAAACTTTGATTTTTCAATAAAAATGTAGTATTTTAGCTTCACGTCCGTCGAAAACCGATGAATTTTTTCATCGTTGAAAGAGCCAAATCGAGTTCAGTAGACTTTGAATACAGGTTCGGTGGAAACAGATGGAGGGTTATCGTAGTGATGATGATTTTTTTCATCGGGATGCATTTTTTCATCCCCTTCGAGGAGGCGTTTTTCATTGACTGAAAACGAATGGATGAGCAGAGAGGCCGTTTGCTTTCTACTCTTTGTATCCTCTACCTATCAAATCAATCTCGCCATCGGCGACTTTCATCGGGTGTTCCAAACGAAACGGCCTTGCATCTTTCGCTCGCAGGCCTCCATCACGGAGCTGGGCTGGTCCGAGCTGTTCACCGATGAGCCGCGGCTTGACCTGGAACAACAGATTCTTTATACGCATGATCAACAGAAAATGCTGTTATCGATTACGAAAGTGAATGAAAAGGAATATGAATTCGTGCTCGGCTTCACGAATTTGACCCGTTCCTCCAAAGAGCTGCTGGTGCGCGGCCAGCATCATCCTCCGCTCACCCAGCATGAGCTGGTGTGGCATTCGGATAAAATGAAGCAAATTCTCTATATCATCGAGCAGGTGACACACGTCGATTCGACTGTGCTCTTGCTCGGCGAATCCGGGGTCGGCAAAAGCGCGATCGCCAAGGCGATCCATCAGATGAGCCTGCGCAAGGATAAGCCGTTTCTAACGGTCAACTGCGGCGCTCTGCCGGAAAATCTGATCGAGTCCGAGCTGTTCGGCTATGAATCCGGTTCGTTCACCGGCGGCAAAAAAGGCGGACAGGCCGGCTTGTTTGAATCAGCCCACACCGGCACGCTGTTTCTCGACGAAATCGCCGAGCTTCCCTACAACGCCCAGTCCAAGCTGCTGGAGGTGCTGCAGGAAAACACGTTCCGCCGCGTCGGTGGCATCAAGAAAGTGGAGGTCGACGTCCGGGTCATCGCCGCCACCAACAAGGTGCTTCCGACCATGATCAAGCAGAACCGCTTTCGCGAGGACCTGTTTTATCGTCTGAACGTCGTCCCGCTGGAAATCCCGCCGCTGCGCGAGCGCAAGGAAGACATTCCGCTTTTGCTCCGCTATTTCCTCAACAAGTTCAATTTGAAATACAAAAAGGGAAAGCGGCTTTCTGAAGAGACGGTGCAGCGCTTTACCCAGCACCTGTGGCCGGGAAATATCCGTGAGCTGGAAAATCTGGTCGAACGGATCGTCGTTACGGATCAGGCAGAGGAAGTGACGTTTGCCGATGCGACGTCGCCGGCCCCACAGTCGCCAGATGCGCCTGAGCTGGTGATCAAGGGCATCATGCCGCTTAAACAGGCCAAACGCCAGCTGGAGAGGGAGCTCGTTACCCGCGCTTACAGCCAATTCGGCAGTACCTATAAAGCCGCAAAGGTGCTAGAGGTGGACCAATCCACGATCGTCAAGAAACTGAAGGACTACAATCTTGTCCAAGAAACCGAAGAATAAAGGGGAAAAACGAGATGGGGACGCTGCGTATAGCCATAGCCCAAATCAGAGGCAGCAAGGATGATGTGACGCAAAACAAAAAACGGATTATGGAGATGATCGAGCGCGCGTGCAATCTGCAGGCAGATTATCTGGTTTTTCCCGAGTGCTTTTTGACAGGCAGCTCACAGCTACCATGTGAGCTGCCCTCTGCCAGTGAGCTGCCTTCATCCTGTCAGCTGCCTGCTTCCAGTGAGCTCCCACGTGAGCTGCCCGCTTCCAGTGAGCTGCCCTCTGCCGACCTGCTGTCCGACATATGCGCGCATGCGAAGCGCTATGAGGTCGGCGTCATCATCGGGATGGTCGAATCGGACGGCGAGCATCTGTACAATGCGGCCGTCTTGATCGGCAAAGACGGCCGCATCGCAGGGTCATACCGCAAGATCCACCTGTTTGAATACGAACAGAGCCGATTTTCGCCGGGGCGCGAGCTTCCCGTATTCGAGCTGCCGGAAGTCCGCATGGGGATCATGATCAATCACGACATGGAATTTCCCGAGGTTGCCCGCATTTTGGCTATTCGCGGTGCGCAGCTGCTCGTGGTTTTGTCGTCCGGCACCATCCTCGATACCGAACGCGATACGCTTTACTTGCGCGGGCGAGCAATGGAGAACCATCTGTTCGTCGTCGTTGCCAATAAAGTCGGTTTGGAAGAAAATCAACTGTTTGCCGGCAATAGCAAATGGATCGATCCCACCGGGAGTATTCTCTGGGCCTGTAGCCAAAACGAAGAAGTATCGGTGCAGGACATCGATCTGAATGAAATCGAGCATACGAAAGGAGCGCTCGATTACTTGAAGAATCGTCGCCCCGATGTTTATGCCAAGGAAGGGTACCAGCCGATGTAGGATTTTGCGGATCGCAAGCACCGTCGCTTGTGTGGCCCTTAACTCAACGCTTGCAAAAAAAGAAGGTGCGTCTCGTCCCACAGCATGTAACCAGTGGGTCAAGAGACGCCCTTTCTCTTTTTTGGCGATAGTCGAATCGTGTCGGTGTTGCGGCTGGCGACAGGTTCGATCCCCATCACTATGATCGACAATAGGAGAAAAGCGTCACTAGACAAATCGGCACCCACAGAACTATACTAGCTCCATACGTCCAACCGGACATAACGAATCGGAGTAATCGATACCGCAACAACGCGTGCATGCGAAGAAACTATAAGATCCAATCAAATCGGGAGGTGAATCGATGTGGAGACAAGACTCATGGAAGAAGCGTATTTGTACACGGTGATGCAGCTGTTACCCCACGGGATCAATAAGGAGCACGTTTTGCAGGAGCTTCGTTCCCAAATCAGCGAATCGGTGAAACGAAAGCAGGCAAAAGGACTTTCCGAGCGCGACGCGATGCTCGAAACGTTCAAGCAGCTCGGCTCCCCCCGCGAAATCGCCAATCAGTATGCAGGCAACCATAACGTAACGCGGCTTCAGCTCGCTGTTCGGCTGTTTGCGATGAACGTCCTGCTTTTCTTGGTCGGCTCGGCTATCGTCATTTTGCAGGCGTATTTGTCTTCCCCGGCCAAACAGCAATTTTGGCTGTTGGCACAAGAGCACAAGTACCAGATTCTCGGGGTGTACAGCCTGCTGTGGCTCGTCTGCGGTTACGTGATCGGCAAGCTGTACGGCTTTTCCTTGCGGCGCTGGCTGGGCCGGATCATTCACGTGCCGCTCAGCCTCAATTACGTGTTCATGCTGCTTATCCTGTTTCGCTTCATCCCTACCGACTGGTTTGGAGGCGTGTTGAATACCGATTTCGTCATTATCTCCGTCGTCGTCACCGCCTTGCTGTCGGTCTTCTCACTGGTCGGGTTCCATGTGGGCGCCCGTTCCAAATCGGTGCGAAAAGACTAAGAACATAAAAAACCTGCCCCAGCGATTCCAAGTGGGAGCAGGTTTTTTTCGTATTTTTGGGAGATTGCTTAAAAGACGCTCGCCTCGGTTCCGACCCGTTCAGGCACTACCTCACCGTCGGTCAAATAATGCAGCACGGCCGCGATGAACAGTTGGCCAATGCCGCGCATGGAGCGCTCATCCACATCGAATTTGGGGTGGTGGTGCGGATAGGTCGCTTGAATATCCGGGTTCATCCCGCCCACATTGAAGAACGTTCCCGGCACTTTTTGCACATAGTAGGCGAAATCCTCCATCCCCATCGACGGTGGCAGCTGCATCACGTTTTCCTCACCGTACATCACTTTGGCCAGCTCCTCGACACGCTTCGTCTCTTCTGCATGGTTGAACAGTGCCGGATAGCCGCGCGTATACGTGTAGCGCACCGTTGCACCTGCCCCTTCGCATGTGGCTGCAGCCACCTGGCCGATCGCTTCCTCGATCAGATCGCGGACGTCTTCATGAAAAGTCCGCACGGTTCCTGTAATTTTGGCTGTTTCCGGGATGACGTTGTAGGCTTGTCCGCTCGTAAAGGTACCGCATGTGATAACCGCAGGCTTGAGTGGATCGACACGTCTGCTGACGATTTGCTGCAGATTAACGACAAGCTGACTGCCAAGCAGAAGCGGATCGACAGACAGATGCGGATAAGCACCGTGCGCCCCTTTGCCGATCAGCTCGATTTCAAACGAATCGCCCGCAGCCATCATATATCCTTCACCCACGCCAATCTGCCCCACCGGAATGCTGGACGCCACATGCGCACCGAAAATGACATCAACCCCATCGAGGCAGCCGTCTTCGATCATCGGTTTGGCGCCGCCGGGGATCACTTCCTCCGCAAACTGGTGGATAAAGACGATATTGCCGGGGAGCTCCTCGCGAAATTCGCTCAAAACCTTTGCCACACTGAGCAGCGCCGCTGTATGGATATCGTGTCCGCACGCATGCATGACGCCGGGAATCCGCGATTTGTAGGCGACGTCTTTTTCATCCTGAATCGGCAGCGCATCAAAGTCTGCGCGCAAGGCAACGGTCTTGCCCGGTTTGCCACCTGTAAGCAAGCCGACCACTCCTCTGCCGCCGACGCCCGTGCGCACGTCCAGCCCCAAACTGCGCAGCGTATCCGCGACTTTTTCCGGTGTATTCACCTCATGGAAGGACAGCTCTGGATACATATGCAAATCCCGGCGAAACTGCACGGCCTCTGGATATAACTCTTCCAATCTAGCAAAAAGCTTGGCAATCATGTTCATCATCCTCCCCGTTTCTCGCAAGATATGGTGCCGTCTACTACATAAAAACGCTTTCATCCAACTATTTCTCCAGTTCTCCCCTTATTCCTGTCATCGGTATTGTGCATGAAGAATTTGCACAAAAGAACCGCCATGCATTTGACTAGCACGGCGGTTCTTTTCGCTTTCCTGCCCTTCTTATCCGTGTTTCCGGCGACGTTTGAATACAAGCACATCGCCTCTGTGGAAGATCAACCGGAAGCCGTTGTTAAGCAAGCAGCGCTGCGCTGCACCCACACGACCGCCAATGAACAGGAATCGACGGCATGGAAAAGCCGTGCCGATTACCCGAAACGACGTAATGACTCTTACGCCATGTCTATTGCGGCGAAAGATGATTGTAACCACATCTGTTTTAAACCGAGATTTACGTATTGTAAACACCTCACTTCCTCTTGCGATATTGATAGATAATGCAGCAGAGGACAGAGAGGAAACGGACAACTATCAATGCTTGGTAAAATATGCGAATCTATTAATACTGGAGCGGGGCATGTGCGGGTTGAGCGGAAATCAGCCTTTACGCCCTCAGTTCACCGTGCTAACGTTTTCCATATTGAGGAAAGATCAGGGGGGGATTTCATGCTGGACAAAACGTATGAAAAAGTACCGGTGGAGCTAAAGCCATTGCGGGCAAATGTGTTTAGCGTGGTGTTTTCCGTCGTGTTTTTTCTGGCGGCCCTACTCTTCTACGGAAGCGGCGGTGCCATTTCTTTTTCAGTGGACATTTCCGATGTTCTCTTGTTTTTACTGCTCATGATCGCAGGCATCGTTGTACATGAAGCGCTGCATGGGGTTGGGTTCTGGTGCGGGGGAAAGACAGCTTGGAAGGACATTCATTTCGGCGTCGTTTGGAGCAAGCTGATTGTTTACGCCTGTTGCGTGAAGCCGATTTCCGTCGCGCACTATCGGTTTGCGGTGGTGCTACCCGCTATCGCACTCGGACTGGTTCCCTTTTTGCTCGCCTATTTCTCGCAGTCTCTCTTTTGGTATATGTGGGGCATCTTCATGATCATTGGCAGCTGCGGCGATTTTATCATTCTCTGGACGCTGCGCCGCTATAAGAAAGGGACGCTGATCGCGGATTCGCTCGATCGAATCGGCTACGACGCGTTTGTTCCGCGCGAGCGCACCATGTAACTTGAATCAAAAAAACCGACAGGCGATCCTTCCGATGCCTGTCGGTTTTTTTGATTGTCCGTAAAACTAGAACGTGCCGAAATCGATATGATATACCTTTTTTGGGCGTCCTTTCAGCTTCTCCTGTTTCTTGTACGACACTTTGGCCGCTCCGGTTTCCTCCAGCTTATTTAAGATGCGGTTCGCTTGCCGCAGCGTCAATCCCAGATGGTACGCCAATTCCTCTCCCGTTAGCTCGCTGCTTTTCATTTTGGCCAGGACGGCCAGAATCTTTTGGATCTGCAGCACAGAGACGCCGTACGTTTCACTAAGCCGTTCATAGTGCGGCTCGACTGTATTGGTGAAGTGAATGCAGGTCTCATCCCCGAGCGGTCCGATCACATCTTGGTTTTCCGTGATCACATAGGAACAGTCGAGCTCGTGGGAAATCGCTGCTTTGCTAGCATTTTGCGCAGAGGTTTTCGCCTGATACAGCGTGGAGCCGATCCCCCAGCCGATATTGACCGGAAACGGAAGCACCTGATCAAGATATTCATGAATCGCACAATGGGTAAACTGATCGGTCATCTGCTTCAGCTCGCCAAACGACGTAATCACTTCAAAATGACCGTTTTTCTTTTGAATGACCGACAGCGTTTTTTGTGCTTGATTGAATTCCAAGAGCGCCTTGTGCAGCAAAATCTCCTTGAAATCATCAGTTTCAGCCAGCGTGATGATGCCCATGGCCCATTGGTTTTCCAAGAGGCTGGTGATGCGCAGCTCGTTTGTAATCTGATTGATCCGCTCCACGATCGACTCGGTCGACGGCAGCAGCAGTACATTGGGAATCCCGGCTTCATTCAGCCGCTCGACGACGTTGCCCAAGCGGGTGATCGACAGGTCGATTTTTCCCTGCTGCCATAGCGACAGGTGCTTCTCGAACATGCGGTCATAGATTCCATACGTGTAGTCGATTTCCATGTAGTGCGGGAATTCGCGCTCGGGAAGCGCTTCCTTCAATCCTAAGAAGTTGTTTTGCTCGTTGATGAAATCGATGAAAACGCGGGAAAAATCAAGCGTTTTATTAGCATTGCTGATGGTAAATAGCCGTTTATAGAAATCCCCTTCCGTCATATCCAAAAAATACGTCGGGGTATCGAATTCTACTTCTCTTTGGGCGATCAGATAGCCCAGCGGTCCGCTGAACAAAATCCCGTGGACAAACGGGCGATGCAGCTCGTATAGCTCCTTGATTTCGTTCAATTGGTAGTATGGGATCGGAACGAGCTCGCACTGCCCTTGCAGAAACGGCTCCGCTTCTTTTATTCGTTGCATCGAATAATTGGCTGCGATGACACCAATCTTTATCATTTTTCCTGGTTTCCTTTCTGAAACGCTCGAATCTAGCTTTTATTATACATCGAAATGCGGACGAACCAAGTTGCGAAAATTTCTTGCAATGGCGAATCGTTCGTTTTATAATCCATTTTAAGAAATGTCCTAAATAAGTCCAAAAATATAAAAGGAGGGTAACGACACCGCTGCATAGCTGCTTATTCCGGTTCTCCACCAAAGAAGAGGAGGTTTTACTTACATGATTGAAAGCGCATACAACAAAAAGTCGAAAACCATTGTCTTGACTCTTCTGTTCTTAACCTGGATCGTCAACTATCTCGACAAAAACTCGATGAACATTGCCATCGTCGCGATCTCCAAACAATTTCAGCTTACGCCTACCCAATCGGGTATGGTCATCAGCAGCTTTTTCCTCGCGTACGCCATCATGCAGCTGATCGGCGGGTATTTGACCGACAAGCACGGCTCGCGCAAAGTCATCTTGGCCTCTCTCTTGGTCTGGTCCGTCTTTACTGTCTTCACCGGCTTCGCCTGGTCATTCGCGTCACTGCTCGTCATCCGCTTCCTGTTTGGGCTTGGTGAAGGTAGCTTTCCATCGGCCAGCTCTGTCGCCTTAGCTGAAACGTTTCCGAAAGAAGAACGCGCACGGGCAAAAGGCGTGCTGACCTCTGCCACTGCAATCGGTGCCATCGTCGCTTCTCTCTTGGCCGCCCTCATGATCAAGAGCGTCGGCTGGAATGTGATGTTTTATTTGTTTGGCGCAGTCGGGTTCGTTTTCTCCCTCCTTTTGTGGAAATATTTGCGCCCTGCCGGACAAAGCGTGAAGAGCGACCGCCCGAAGGTATCGATGGCAAAAGTGCTGAAGAACCCGCTTGCTTGGAAGCTGATGCTGATCTATTTCGGAATCAGCATGGTCAACTGGGGCCTCAGCTCCTGGATGCCTTCTTACTGGGTGAATGTCCGCCACATCGAACTGGTGAAAACCGGTATGATCTCCATCATTCCCGTCGTCTTCTCCCTGCTGGCCATCAACTCCAGCTCCTGGCTCATGGACAAAATGGGCGCTGGCAAAGAGCGCTTCATCATTATTGCAGGTTCGCTTATCGGCATCATTTCTCTTTTCCTGATGATGAACGCAGGCTCTGTCACGATGGCCGTCACCTACCTGTGCATCGCCAATCTGGGAGTGGGCTTAACGACAGTCGTGCTTGCCATGCCGCTCAAATATTTTTCGCAGGATTCGATGGGCTCCACAGTCGGCATCATGTATTTCGGCGGGCAAATGGCCGGAACGATCGCGCCCACGCTGATGGGCTACATGATCACACTGTTTGGCGGCTCGTATGATGCAGCATTCACCTTGTTGATCGTGTCGCTGGTCATCCCGATCATCACCTGCTTTTTCCTCCGCTTGAACAAATCACACCTTGACGAAAGGACGAAAGCCGCATGAACGATTTGCAAAAGATCATTCAATTCATTGAAAACAAACAGGAAAAGCTGATTCGCATCAGCGACCAAATCTGGGGCTACGCAGAAACCCGCTTTGAGGAAACCCAATCCGCTGCGCTGCTCTGTCAAGCACTTGAAGAGGAAGGCTTCGCAGTCGAAAAAGGAATCGCCAACATGCCGACCGCCTTCGTGGCGAGCTACGGTTCCGGCAGCCCTGTCGTCGCGATTCTTGGGGAATACGATGCTCTCTCCGGGCTGAGTCAGGAAAAAGGACTCCCGACTGAACAAGCAATCCAAGCGGGCGGCAACGGACATGGCTGTGGGCACAATTTACTAGGAACAGGCTCGCTTGCAGCAGCCATCGCCCTTAAAGACATGATGGAGCAGGAAGGGCTTGCGGGAACGGTCCGCTATTATGGCTGTCCGGCTGAGGAAGGCGGCTCTGGCAAAACCTACATGGCTCGTGAAGGCTGCTTTGATGACATCGATTTCGCCTTGTGCTGGCACCCGATGACCGTCAACGGTGTCATGCCAGGGAGCTCGCTCGCCAACTATCAAGTCTATTTCAAATTCAAAGGTAAAAGCTCGCATGCGGCCGCTTCTCCACATTTGGGACGAAGTGCGCTCGATGCTGTCGAGCTGATGAACATCGGCGTCAACTACTTGCGTGAGCACATCATCCAGGATGCGCGCGTTCATTACGCGATCACGAATTCCGGCGGCTTTTCACCAAACGTGGTGCAGGCGCACGCAGAGGTGCTCTATCTGATCCGCGCTCCGAAAACGCCACAGGTGCACGAGATTTACGAGCGAGTCTGCAGCATCGCTAGAGGCGCTGCGCTCATGACCGGAACGGAAGTGGAAATCGTCTTTGACAAAGCCTGCTCCAACCTGGTGCCAAACAATACGCTCGAATCGACGCTTCACGGCGTGCTCAGTGAAATCGGCGTGCCGACATTCACGGAAGACGAGCTCGCATTCGCTAACGAGCTGCAAGCGACACTGGCTGCCGCAGACATCGCCGACGAGCTGTCCAAGTTCCCGAAAGAGCTTGCCGCCGCGCTCAAAGAAAAACCGATGTCCGAGATCATCATGCCGTACTCACCGGCTGTTTCAAACCGCCCGATCGGCGGCTCGACCGATGTCGGCGACGTCAGCTGGCTTGCCCCGACCGCCCAATTCGTCGGCGCATGCTGGGTACTGGGCACCCCAGCGCACACCTGGCAAGTCGTCACCATCGGCGCAACCTCTATCGCGCACAAAGGCATGCTCCAAGCAGGAAAAGTCCTCGCCGGCACCGCCCTGCAAGTAATGAAAAACCCCGAGCTTTTGGCAAAAGCCAAACAAGAGCTCCAAGACCGCCTGGGTGACGATCAGTATCAATGCCCGATCCCGGCAGAAGTGATGCCCGCACGTTATCGGGGGTAATAATGCAAAAGCCGCAAGGGAACTTTCCCTTAGCGGCTTTTGTTTTATATTTTTTTGGTCTTTTATCCCTGCTGTCTGTTGGTGGGTGCTCATTGCGAAATAAATCCAATTTTCTTTTTCGGTTCCTCAGGATTTACTTTTTTGACGGATATAAGTAAAAAATTTATCTGATTGACATGCTGGAGCAATTCGACTGGGTTTCCGTTGTCCAAGAATCCGATAAACTTAATAAGATTCGTTCCTACATGCCCTATTCCTGTGATATTAACTGTTATTGCTTGACCAAATGATGCTAGCATTAGCCCAACTTCATGATCGGCATCCAGTTGATGATGATAATCTAGGGTTGCATTATATAATTCTTGTGCAATTGTTTCAGCATCATCTTTTAATTTAATATCTTGAATTTCCGGCATATTAAACATGATTTCCCCTCCTTGGTGTCTATTGGCATCTATTTCGCCACCAAAAAGCAGATTCCTGTTGTATTTTTTATTTCCCTACTTGCCCCGGCAGGGTCCGCAGCCGCTTTTCACTTTTGGAGGTGGGGGTTTGGGCCGACAAATTGTCGCCCGTTAACTCACTCTTCGTTACACGAGCCTCAACGATTCTAACTCTCGATAAACTTCCTCTGCAGCACATTCGGGATTTAGCATTTGAATCATTTCTACTGTAATGGGGACACCCTCATAAACTTTTTCTACAACATCTACTGGCAGTGCTAATTCAAAAAAATCTTTTGCGAATTGCACGAATTCCCCTGGTGTCTGGTAAATCGCACCGATCAAAAAATCCGAACCATCATCAGCGCCTTCTGACATTTTAACTTTTCCCTTCTGCCAGCTTGCATCACTATTTTTACGCCATATACAAAAAGTCACAACTTCTTTTTCAATTCCCTCATGTTCAAGTAGAGGTAATAATTCGTTCGGAACGTTATCATAGATACCTGGCCATACGCTATGTTCATCTTGTGCATATGGACTTAAAAGAGATTCATGATCAAACCCCTTAATGATTGATCCTTCAGCGGAAAACAAGATGATAAGATGATCACCTGCCCCATTATCTATTTTCGCCATACACACTCCTTTATCCCATTCTTGAACAAAGCTATGATAACGAAGCCATTCAGTCTCACAAAGAATCGTATTTAGAGTTGCTTGAACGATCATCAGCTTTTTTAAGCTTTCCGGTCCTGGTAATTGTTCTAATGCACTCATACCTTCCCACCCGCCCTTTACTCATCCATTTTTTTGAGGTACCCCTCGAGAGGTGCATATTTTCGTACATGTAAAAGAGGCTACCTAACGTATTCTTGAAAATGTTCTACCATCCTGCCCTTTAGCGTGGAAAAGGCAGCCCGTTTTAATCGGTTCCCTTTTCGTTGAAATGTCGAACTCATGAACCCGTTAGGTTATCTCCCACCGCCTTGCAGGACTTTCCCCACCCAGCCAGAATACTTCTATCGTTGAAGTCATGCATAAAGTTCGTCGCAATGTGCAACGATTTTAGGATGCTTCTGCCACCAAATCTACATTATTGGAGGAGTTACACATGAGTGTTCATATCGAAGCCAAGCAAGGAGAAATTGCCGAGATCGTCTTGATGCCGGGAGACCCTTTGCGTGCCAAGTACATTGCTGAAACTTTTCTTGAAAACGCGCAATGCTATAACAACGTGCGCGGCATGCTCGGTTTTACCGGAACGTACAAAGGACACCGCATCTCTGTTCAAGGATCAGGCATGGGGATTCCGTCCTTTTCCATCTATGCAACCGAATTGATTAAAGATTATGGCGCGAAAAAGCTCATTCGCGTCGGCACATGCGGAGCGATCCAGGAAAGCGTAAAAATCCGCGACGTGCTGATCGCCCAAGCGGTCTGCACCGATTCTTCCTTTAACGACCGTACATTCCCTGGCTACACGTTCGCGCCGATCGGCGATTTCGAGCTGATTCGCACCGCTTACGAAATCGGGACATCCAAAAACATGAACATCCGCGTCGGCAACATCTTCTCGTCGGATGTGTTCTATTCCGAAGATCAAGAAATGACCTTCAAGCTTGGCCGCTACGGCGTCATGGCTGTAGAAATGGAAGCGGCTGCGCTGTACACGCTCGCTGCCAAATACGGCATCCAAGGCTTGACGATCCTCACCGTCAGCGACCATCTGGTCACAGGCGAGCTGACGACCTCCGAAGAGCGTCAAACGACGTTCAACGACATGATCGAGGTCGCTTTGGAAACCGCGATCCGCTAATGCATGAACCCAAAACCAGCCCTGACGCCATATGGCACGGGCTGGTTTTTTTATAGGCTCGTCTGTTGTTCAGTGATAATAAAGTATAGTGATGGATCATCCTCCGTAATTATTGCTACATTTGTACCGCAATCAAGCTGATAGTGGAAGCGATTGAGAAGCTGTAACTCCCGGCTTTCGGAATCACTTTGAACTACAGGTCATACAGCGGTACGAGCGTATAGCAACGGGAAACCGGATAAACCCAAATCAAGGTCCCATCTGCATCGCTCTGATCACTCGAACAATACGATAATAAAATGAGATTGAGCTGGAATTTCAGCATGCGCAGGGAGCTTCTTAAACAAGCTCCCTATTCTTTTGAAGAAACATATTGTCGAAAACTAACGATTGAATCTCCTCTTGCTTGAGGTTTTATAATCGGGACCGGGGGCTGATGCGTTAGGTCAGATATCTTTCAAAATTATGTCGTCATGTAGATTTTTTAAACAACACAGAACAAGGGGGCTGTAACATGGTAAAGAAGAAACAGAGATTTCATGGCCTTATTTTAGGATTACTCATTATGATATGTACGTCGTTGGTGGTTGCATGCAGCGCACAATCAACCACACCTGAACCAAATCAACAGCCAGAGGCTGACAAACCAAAGACAGGCGGAACCATCACTGTGGCTTACGCAAGTGAACCAGATACCTTAGATGTTCACAAGTCAAGTGGCGGCGATATGGGTATTACTTTGAATATGGGTGGATCGCTGGTCTACAAGGATCCTGTTACAAAAGAATTCAAACCTTATCTCGCAAGTGATTACAAGATTTCGGAGGATGGAAAAACGTACACCTTTACCATTCGTTCTGGTGTTACGTTTCACGATGGAACACCTCTGACTGCCAAGAGTTTTAAAGATACCTTTGAACGCATTAAGAATCCGAAAACAAAAGCAAAACAGGCAGGAATGGTTATGATGCCGGTGAAGAGCATCAGTGCCCCTGATGATAAAACCCTCATCCTTGAATTACATGAACCCAATGTGTCGATTCTTGAAGATTTGGCCTCTAGTATAACTCAACCACTATCCATGAAGGCCATTGAAAAATATGGCGAGGAATATGGTCGAAATCCTGTGGGAATGGGTCCATGGAAGTTTGAGAGTTGGAAGCCTGAGGGGGTTACATTGGTTCGCAATGAAGCCTTTAAGTGGCCCATGCCGCTCAATGAAAATCAAGGACCTCCAAGAGCTGATAAACTGGTGATCAAAACAATTCGAGATAAAAGTGTTTTGTTGCCCGCTTTGGAAAACGGTACCATCGATGTTGCATTCGATGTACCCGCAAAAGATATCAAGAAGTATCGAAATAACCCAAAATATCAGGTTATGGAACGCTTACGTGCTGGGATACCTTTTAGTTTATATATGAACTTGACAAAACCGGAGTTCCAGGATATCCAAGTCCGAAAAGCAGTCAATATGCTGGTTAATAAACAAGCGATGGTCCAGGCGGTTTTGATGGGTGAAGGAGAAGTTGCCCAATCGTTGTTATCCTCTTCAACTTTAGGGTATGATAAGTCATTGGAAAAATACGGGTACCAATACAATGTGGAAGAAGCGAAGAAACTCCTTGACGCTGCTGGATGGAAGGTAAACGGAGAAGGTCTGAGAGAAAAGGATGGAAAAGTATTTACCCTTTCCTTTTTGATTTCGGCTAGGTTTGAGAAGCAAGCTCAGTTGTTGCAAGCAATGATGGGCGAGGTGGGTATCAAAGCCACCATTCAAAATTTAGAGGAGTCAGCGTATATTGATGGACTATTTAAAGGAAATTTTGATGTGACGCTGGCTAATTTTAGTTACGATGACCCTGATGCTTTATACCAAAGTTTCCACTCTAGCCAAATTGGTGCTGGCTTTAACATAATTGGTCTAAAAGATGGCAAGCTGGATGCCTTATTAACAAAAGGACGTACAACCGCTGAAACGGAAGCCAGAAAACAGGTATATGTAGATGCCCAACAACATCTCCTTGAGCAAGCATATGTTGTTCCCATCTATAGTGACAAAATCTTTGTGGTAGTAAGCTCGCGAGTAAAAGGAGTGAAATGGACGTCTAATCTTCCCGATTACCAAGATAGTTGGGTAGATAAATAAACGGCGTCTTTACGTCTGCGTCAAGAACCTAATCGATACGTTACAGGAATAGCATCTTTTTTAGAATGACTTGGAAGATTGCAACCGAGACAAGATTAAAATATTGCATCAGACGAGGGTGAATGATCGATGAATTTTCAACATGTGATTGATAAGGTGCCAGACTACAAGGTTTTTCTAACAGTAGATGAAATGGATGAAAGCACCAGAAAGCTAGCTGAAGAGTTTCCTGATGCTGTAACCGTATTTGAGGCGGGAAAGTCCCGCGATGGACACCCTATTCAATGTATCAAAATCGGAGACGGGCCAAAAAATGCGTTATGCTTTGCCTGCCCGCATCCTAACGAGCCAATTGGCGCGATGACGATGGAATATCTCTCCCGCGCATTGGCAGAGGACAAAGCTCTGCGCGACGAGCTGGGCTTCACGTGGTACATCATCAAATGTGCTGACCCCGATGGTACGCGGCTTAATGAAAATTGGTTTAAAGGACCATACAATATTTTTAACTACATGAGAAATTACTATAGACCTGTCGGCTACGAGCAGGTGGAATGGACTTTTCCGTTTGAATATAAAGAATATCGCTTTGACAAACCAATGCCTGAAACGCAAGTGCTCATGAAAATCATAGACGAGACTAGACCTGAGTTTATGTATTCTCTGCACAATGGGGGGTTATGCGGTGCTTATTGGTACATTTCGCACGATTTTCCAGAATTATACGAGGGATTTCACAATTCAGCGAGGAAGCAGGACGTGCCTTTAGATCTAGGAGAACCAGAGACGCCATTTGCGACAGAGTTTGCTCCGGCCATCTTCAGTTTAAACGGGCAAGACGAATACTATGATTATATGGAGAAACATACAGGAAAACCTCCGACACTTGATGTGGGGGCAGACAGCCACACATACGCCTCTGCGAAAGCGGATTGTGTAACATTAATCGCCGAGCTGCCATACTTTTTCGATCCACGAATAGAGGATCAGAGTGACTCAGATATCTCCCGCAGAGAGGCAATTCTGACCGAAGCAGATCAAAGTGAGGCTTTTAATGAAATGCTGGAGGGACTTGTGGGTGTCATAAGGCCCTATATTTCGCAGGATAACCCGTTTTTCAAGTTGATGGACCCCTCTTCCCCGGGACGCAAAGAAGGGAACGAAGCAAAGAGAAAAAGGGCAATGAGCGATCCTGATTTTGAAAAGCCGGCAAAGGGTTCCCAAGTTTTTAGCAGTTTCGTGGTATCGAAGTTTTATCGAGGATTGAGATTAGGACTGGCGGTCCGCACTTTCGAATTTGAGCTAGAGCGGCTAGCAAAGGAAGGCTCAAACGACAAAGAGGCAATTACAAAATTGAAAGCAGCGCTGCAAGAAGGGCTGAGCAAATTGCAACAGCTTACCGACGAACTGGAACGAGAACTAAACTACACAGTTATTCCCATTCAGAAATTGGTACGTATTCAGTTGGAAAGCGGTTTACTAGTTTCCAATCACATCGGCAAGAATCGGTAGTCTTGCTGATTAAAAGCAAATAGGAGGGGGCACTCCCCTCCTATTTGCTATTAAAGGTTGCTTAATTCGCCAGCACTTCTATAACGATAACCACCACAATAACAAACATGAAAGGTGGCACCATGAGAACCTTGCCTATTGGTCTCCCTATGCTTACTGTACAACCGATACCTACTGTCTTCTCTATGAATAGGGATGGATCATCTGGATTGTAATAAAAAGTCCCCAGCTTCCATGTTACTTACTTCAAACAAAACAGTTTCATCTTGATCTGTCGGGGTTATTTGATTTTCTCAGCCAGCTCCAAAATAATTCCTTCTGGCCCACGAACATAACATAACTTATAACTTTCTTCATATTGCTGTATCTCACTAAAGATTTCCGTGCCCTTCTTTTTCAATTTTGCAACAATGGCTTCAATATCATCAACAGCAAATGCAATATGTCGGATACCCAGCGTATTTGCAAAGGGTTTCTGAATATCTTGTTCATCTGACGGCGTATAAAATTTGACTAGCTCTATCCATGCCTGACCGTCTGGCGTTCGCAATCCTACACATGCTGTTTTAACGTTAGTAAGCCCAACTACCTGACCCACCCACTCTCCTTCCATTTCCCATTCCCCGTGCACTTCAAGTCCCAAATCCAGAAAAAACGCTTTAGCTGCTGAAAGATCATTTACGTTTACACTCACATGATCTAATCGATGGATCCTCATATCCCATACCTCCTAGACCTAAAATTAACACACGTGTATTATAAAGATTTCTTCTCGATTGCTAATAGATTTTCCTCTTGATCCAACAAACTGGGGCGTTTGTTGGAAGACTAGAAGCATCTGTTCAATTCAGTTTTACTACTAATAAAACCTGTTTAGCGCTCAATTGTCCTGCCAGTTCGCTTAACGCGCTTCCGGTCTACAACATTATTATCCAGTCCAATACTTTATTAATCCGTCTAAGACTTTATTATCTCTGCAATCTGTTAGTCCAACTACCCTATCACTTTCCCTCTTGATAAATTTCCCAACATCAATTACAATACGTTTCGTATCGTATTAAAAATAAACACAAGCGAGGTTCCTCATGTCCCAGGATCATATTCACTCACAAAAGCCATCACCCGGCCGTCCCCGAAGCCAAGAGGTGACCCATGCAATTCTTTCAACAGCAATTCGTTTGATGGAACAACATGGATACAAAAAGCTAACGATGGAATCGATTGCCAAAGCTTCGGGAGCCGGAAAACAAACCTTATATCGTTGGTGGCCAACGAAAGCGGCGCTGGTTCTGGAAGCCATGAAATCGCAATGTGAGTTGGAAATTCCCGTTCCTGATCACGGAAATGCCAGACAGGACCTTTGGGAATACATCCAAAATACATGCAATCTCTTAAACGGGCCAACAGGCAAAATGATTGCCGCGTTAATTGTTGAATCACAGTTTGATGAAGATTTCTCTCACATGTTCCATAAAGAATTCATTTCTTCACGGAGAGAAGCGCTTACAAGCATTTTGCAGAAAGGGGTGGACCGAGGGGAGATTCACTCTTCACAGGAATTGAATTTTCTCGCTGACCTTTGCTACGGGCCCATTTGGTATCGACTCTTAAATCGCCATGCTCCATTGGACGAAGCATTTACTCAAGAGATTGTAACCACGATACTCTCATTAAAAAATTGAAAGGTGTGTATGAAATGATCGTTCTATCTTTCTATTACAAGCACGCGGTACCTTTTGACGCAGAATATTATATGAACAAGCATGTTCCTATGGTAAAAGAAGCAATTGTGGACATGGGAGCAACGAAATGCGAGGTGAAAAAGTTTCTGACGGCACCAGATGGCTCAACCCCGCTCTATCAATATGCATTCAGCATATTTTTCGAATCGCGGGAGGCTTTGGACCTCTTTTTCGCCCATCCGAAACTGCCAGAGTTTCAGGCAGACGTTCCCAACTACTATGAAGGCAATCCAGACGTGTATATCGAAAAACTGCTTCAAGCATAAACTCCTCCGGATGAAACCGAAAAACAGCCCTGCCGCCATATGGCAGCACGGGCCGTTTTTGCGGGCTCGCCTTTTAGTCCAGCTGTCGGTCTAGCTGCAAAACCGCCTGCAAAAAGAAATTGGCGACCGTCTCGATGTCCTCGGGCAAGCTGTATTCCTCGGGGCAATGGCTTTTCCCGTCGATGCTTTTCACAAAGATCATCGCCGATTTGGTGATGGCCCCCATGTGCACCGCATCATGGACAGCCATGCTGGCGAGCGTCAGGCACGGCTCCCCGATCGATTGAGCCGTCTCCTGCAAGATCGAGACGAGCTGCGGATCGAAAACGGCGGGCTTTTGGGCTTGCAGCACGCGCTGTTCGACCTCGACGCCCCGCTTCCGGGCGATGTCAGCCCAGCGTTCTCGTATCCGGGCCCCCACGGCTAGCATTTCCTCCTCGTTTTCACCACGAATCTCCAGCGTGAATTCCACTCGTCCCGGCACGATGTTGACGGCATTGGGGAACACCTGCAGCTGACCGACGGTACCGACCAGATCGGATGGCGTGCTTTTGCACAGCTGTTCCACCGCCAAAATCATTTCGGCTGCCGCTACCAACGCATCAAAACGGTGCCCCATCATGGTCGTTCCCGAATGATTTGCTTGTCCGCTGACCGTAATTTTGCTTCGGTAAATGCCGACTGCCGTATTGACGGCGGCGATGGCGATATTTTTTGCTTCCAGTCGCTTGCCTTGTTCGATATGAAGCTCGAGGAACGCCTTTTTCTCCTCCTGCAACGACCCCAGCTCGGCAAACCGTCCTAAATCTCCACCTGCCTCTTGCAGCGCATCCGCGAGCAAACGTCCCTGCGAATCGCGCGCGTGCTGCAGCTGTTCGGCGGTCAAGCGCCTGACAAAGGCGCGGCTGCCAAACGTCGAATAGCCGAAATCGTTCGACTCCTCCGCCGTAAACGAGACGATCTCCAGGTCATGGGACAGCGTCACATCGGATTCGATCAATGTTTTCATAATTTCCTTTGCGACCAACACACCGAGAGCCCCATCGTATTTGCCGCCGTTTGGCACAGTGTCCAGGTGCGATCCGATAACGATCGCCCCTTGTTTTTGCCCGCTGCCCTTCCGTCTCGCCCAAATGTTGGCCGCCGCATCGATTGTGACGGCGAGCCCCATCGCTTGGAGCTCTTCGACAAAAAGCCGCCGCACCTCCAGATCGGCTGCTGAAAAGCTGGGGCGTGTCACCCCACCACGCTCATCTTTGCCGTACTGCGCGTAGTTTTCCAAATCTGCGGTTAACCGCTCCATGCTGATCCGCATAGATGTCTTGCTTCCTCCTGCCTGTGTCTCCCTATGGTGTGGCATCCTTATTCATCGCCCTTCACCCCATAGGATGGCGCAAGCATCGGCGTGAGCGCCCGCGTTTTGTAGGCGTCGGCCAGCGGGCGGTACATCGTCCACAGCTGCTTCATCGCTGCAAGTGGATTTTCGCTGTCATCCACGCGCAGGTCGATATACGCAAACGGGTCGTCGGTATAGACGATCAGCGCGATGGAGCGCTCCTGATCCAGCTCGCCGCCCAGCTCATAGCCCGTTTCAATCGATGCGAGCAGCCTGTCGGGCAAGGACTCCCCTGACAAAGCCAGAAAGCGGCGGCCCATCGCCTCGGGGATCGAAGAATCGCACAGCAAATTCCCTACGCTCGCCACATTCGGGGCGCAAAATTGCCCATGAATGCCGAGCGCCTTTTCGCCGGAAAACACGGCGGAGCTTCCCGCTGCGTCCACGACCGCAAGCTGCCTGTATTCGGGATAAGGGGAAGCGGCTTTCATCGCTCTTAGCGCGGATTCGGCATCGTACCCCTTTTCTAACATCATAAGGCCGATTTCGGACAGCCGCGGATCGGTCACGTTTTGCGACAGGATCGCCCCAGTCCTCGCTTTGATTCGCGGGCAGCGCGCGCCCACCGCCGGACTGCTGGAGGTTACGATAATCCCCAGCGCCCCGGTCGACTCGCATCGTCCCGCGACGGAAAACGTGCTGGTTATCAACATTTGCTACACTCTCCTTCCGTCTGAGAGCGGCGGATTATTCGCCACCGCTTCCTCCGCCGACCACAGCTTCCACATCGATCTCAACCAGCATTTCCGGCAAAGCTAGGCCGTTGACGATCAATCCGGTGCTGCACGGGTACACGCCTTTGAAATGCTCGGCGATCACCCCATACGCTTTGCTCCGATAGGAACGATCGGTCAAATACACGGTGATTTTGCAAACATCGTTCATGCTGCCGCCAGCTTCCTCCAGCAGCTGCTTGATGCAGCGGCACGCATTATGGGCTTGTGCCTCCACGTCCCCTTCCCCGTGGAAGTTGCCGTCCAAATCAAACCCGGTTTGCCCGCGCATGATAATGTGGTTTCCGGCCCGCACGACCATGCAAAATTCATTTTTGATATGGTGACTCTGTTCGCCCATATGGGACGGATAAAAGTTTTTGGTTTCGAATTTGCGAAAGCGTTGGATGTTCATGATTGCTTTTCCCCCTCAATTGATTGTTTGTATGTGTGCGGAAGCGGCCAGCCTAGCAGCCACTCCGCTTCCGCCGTTTTGTTTTGCATGAGCAGCGTGCGAATTCTGCTCGATGAAATGACGGTGCCTGCCTCACACAGGACCGGGTCCAGCACGCGGACCGAAAAGCGCTGGCGCAATGTCTCGATGTCGCCATCCCGATCCCGGCCAAACCGGAAATCGGAGCCTTCCCATATTTCCAGCGGATTCAAGCCCGCCAATTCCTCGAGAAAAATCGGCACTCCGCGCGTCACGTAATTGGCGTCAAACGGAGCGATGACGACATGATCGACCCCGAGAAGCATTAGCCTGCGGATTTTTTCCACTACCGTCGTGAGCAAAAGCGAATGCTGAAAATAAATGCGCGGCGGAGGATCGAACGTATAGACAACCAGCGGCACACCCAGCTCTCTGGCGCGTTCACGCCCGTGACGGATCAATTCCTGATGGCCCCGATGCACGCCATCCAGTGCGCCGATCGTGAGCACCGATGCAGGCAGCTGCAGCGTTTGGGGTGGATGAACATGCATCTGAACCACTCCTGTTCGTGTTCGGCGTGTTTTGCGGCGCCGGAATCCTTACACCTTGATCTTCTGCGGCATCAAATCCGCCGCTTTGCGCACCATCTCGCGTGCTGGCGAAAGATCAAAGCTTTTGAAGGCGTGCAATGCTTGCGCGAACGGCGGGCTTTGCGCAAACAGCTCAAAGGTGACCTTGTGCCCGGCATATGAGGAGTTGAGCAGATCGCGGGCAAAGTACAACAGCTTGCTGCGCTCCTCCGCGCTCCATTCGCCGACGGAATAATACTGGTCGATGTACTGCTGAATTGCTGGATCGGAGATGGTGGCGGCATCGGGCGTGACTGCCAATTGTCCGCCCACCAGCTCGCGGGTCAAATGCGCCATCGCTGGGAAGTTCGCCAAGGCGAAAATCCTTCCCGTATACAAGAGCGACTGATTCGGCATCATCAGACCGCCCGGACTTTTTTGCGCGTCCGCTACCGCTGCGGTCAAATGCGCATTGATCGTCTCGCGGTAGCCGATCAAGGAAACCAGCTTCTCCTTAACCGCCGGCAGCTTGGTCAGCCCGGTCTGTTCGACATTCAAGAGCGCGGTGCCTAGCAAAAGGTCAGCGCGGCGCAAAATGCGCAGGACGTAATTGAACGCGGAGTATCGGTGCAGCGTCTCGCGGATATATTGGGCAGACTCGATGGAGCGGTGGAACAGCACGTTTTCCCACGGGATCAGCACGTCGTCGAAAATCAGCAGCGTGTCGATTTCATCGAACTTGGTGGACATCGGGTAATCTTTGGGGTTGCGTCCCTGCCCCAGTGAGGAGCGGCAAATATGCTTCAGTCCAGGTGAGCCCATATCGCAGATGAAGCCGCAAGCGTACGGTGCCATATCAGAGGCATCGTCAGACCAGTTGGCGATGGTCGGCTTGACGAACGCCTGGTGGGCATAAGCGGCGGCCGTTTCGAACTTGGCGCCGCGCACGACGATCCCTTTGTCCGTCTCCTTTACCACATGCAGGAGCGTATCGCTCGTTCCACTCAACACCTTGCTGCGGTCGCCTTTGGGGTCAGTATTGGCGGAAACGTGGAACAAATCTTTGCGTGCGACCCGATCGACGTGCCGTTTGATATTGTCAGCATAGGTTGGATCGATTTGATTCAGCCGCTCCTGCGCATCGTAAAGCGACCACATTTCCCCGATGGTCTCATCGCCGACACGATACACCACGCCGCCCAAATCATCGAGCACCGTCTCCACATAGCGGCGGATTGCGGTCAGATCTTCTTTTTGCGTCGGCAGCTTAAACGCGCGACAAATCGTATCCCCATCCGGCAGCTTCGCCGTGACGATGTCGCGGTAGCGCCCCTCATGGTTGATGTCATACATCCGCGCCTTGGCGTCGACAATCGGCTTGAACGCGGGATGCTCCGCCACGTTTTTCACTTTCTCCCCATCGATGTAAACCTCTCGCCCGTCCTGCAGCGATCTGCGATACTCATCGCCTGTCAGCAATGCCATACTCTCTCTCCCCCTCAATTTTGCGTTTTCGTTAAATGCTGCCTCCTGCGCTGTCGATCAAATAGCGCCCAAGCCGCTTTGCCTCCTCGCTGTGGCGTCGAATCAAGCGTTTGGCGGTTTCCAGCTCGCCGTTTTTAAAAGCAGCGGCCAATTCCACATGGTCGGCAGCGAGTTTGCCCAGCTCCTCGCGCGCCAGCGGATCATTCGCTTCCAGCGCGATGCGGAGCGCACCCGTCATGACGGCCTCGGCGGTGAGCCGGCGGTATGCTTGAAGCAGCGTTGCATTTTTCGCGACGGCGACCAAATAATCGTGAAACGACGTATTCGCCTCGATGTAACGATCGATCGCTGCCGGGCTGTCATCAGGCTGCACCATCGTTTCGCGCAACCGTTTGGCGAGCTCCGCCAGCTCATCGGCAGACAGCTTGCCTACGGTCTGCTCAGCCGCAGCAATTTCCAATGCGCAGCGCGTATCAAGCGCATCGTTGAGCGAGCGGGCATCCAACGGATTGATCAAATAGCTTCCATCCGCTTCCCGTGTGACCAGCCCTTCCGCCTCTAGCCGTGTCATCGCATAGTAGATGGCCTGACGGGGCGCATCCAGCTTGGCGGCGAGCTTGGTGATCCCAAGCGGCTTCGCCAGCTCTACCTCCCGGGCCAGCACCAGTCTGCGGATCGTGCGATACACCGCCTCGTCGCCCGCGCCTTGGAAGCGGCCGAACTTGCCACGATAGTATGCGAGGGGCTTCCCTTCCTCCGCCGACGCGTTCTGTACCTCGGCAAGAAAGATGGAGTGCGTGCCGCCCGTCACTTCCTCGACCATGCGGCATTCCAGGTTCGCCAGCACGCCTGCCAGAAGCGGCTCGCCAAGCTCACCATAGCGGATCGCGACACCGACGAATTTATCCGTATTCGGTTTGGAAAACTGAATCGCCACTTCGCCCTGGTCTTCATGCAAAATGTTGACGCCGAACACCTTTGACTGCGCGATGGCTTCACGCGTACCCGTCTTCCGGTTCACGCAAATGAGCAGCATCGGCGGATCGAGCGACAGGCAGGTGACCGCGCTAGCCGTCAGGCCGTAATCCGTCTCATTGTGCCGCGCCGTGATGACCGTGACGCCGCTTGCGAAATGACCCATCACATGCTGGAACACGTCCCGTTCCACAAACCGGCTGTTATCGTTGCTCTCGTTTGCCAGAGTCATGATTGTCACCCCCTTTTTTGTGCGATGTGCTTATGATCCGAACCAGCCGCTCGGTTTCACCTGCAGGCTGATGTTAATTTGCTTGACTTCCGTGAACTCGTCAAACCCGTATGTGCCGAGCCCTCTGCCCATCCCGCTTTGCTTGTAGCCGCCCCATGGCGCTTCGCTGTAGGCAGGGTGGAAATTGTTCACCCATGTGATGCCAGCGCGCACTTTTTTGATTACGCGCAGCGCTTTTGCTCCGTCGTTCGTAAACACACCCGCAGCGAGGCCAAACACTGTGTCATTTGCCAAGCGGATCGCCTCGGCTTCATCCCGGAAGCGCTGCACAACCAGCACCGGGCCAAAAATTTCTTCCTGAACGATTTTCATGTCGGGCGTCACATCGGTGAAGATCGTCGGCTCGACGAAAAATCCTTGATCGTAGCCCGGGCCTTGCAGTCGCTTGCCGCCGCATACCAGTCGGGCGCCTTCCTTTTTGCCCGTCTCGATATAATGAAGTACCGTCGCCAGCTGCTCCTGGCTAACCAGCGGTCCCATCTCGACCTGTGGATCGGTTCCCTGGCCAACACGGATGTTTTTCGCCCGCGCGATAAGCTCTTCCATGAAGCGGTCATAGATGGCATCTTCCACCAGAAGGCGAGACCCTGCCGAACACACTTGCCCTTGGTTGGCAAAAATCCCGAACAGCGCGTAATCGACGGCGGTGGCAAAATCGGCGTCGGCGAACACGATGTTGGGCGACTTGCCGCCCAATTCCAGCAGCAGCTTCTTCAGGTTGCCTGCCGATCCGTGCAGAACGGAGCGCCCTGTCTCCGTACCTCCTGTGAACGAGATTTTGTCCACGAGATGGCTCTCCACCATCTCATTACCGACCGTCCGCCCGCTGCCCATCACCAGATTGGCGACCCCTTTCGGCAGTCCGACCCTATCGATTATTTCGAATAGTTTGACGGATGTGATCGGCGTGACTTCCGACGGTCGGAACACGATCGTATTTCCGGCAGCAAGCGCGGGCGCGATTTTCCACGCGGCATTGAGCAAAGGAAAGTTCCACGGCACGATCAAGCCGACCACACCGATCGGTTCGCGCACCGTCAGCGCTTGCGTGTTCGGGTCGGGCACCGGATATGTTTGCCCGTACGGCTTGGTCGCAAGCCCGGCGAAATAGCGGAAGCAGGCGATAGAATCCGCGATGTCATGTCTGGATTCGCGCAGCGGTTTACCGTTATCAAGCGTTTCTAGCTGGGTGATTTCTTCTGCTTGCGCCTCCAATTCGTCGGCGATCGCAAACAGGTAGCGCGCCCGTTCGACGGCTGCGATCTCCGTCCATTCCCCTTCATCAAATGCTTTTCTCGCAGCTAGGATCGCTTCCTTTGCGTCCCGGGCATCACCGGAGGCTGCATGTGCGATTACCTCTCCTGTCGCCGGATTGATCACCGTCTTTGTTTGGCCGTTCTGCGCATCCACCCATTCTCCGTTTACATACATTTTCAGCAGCATGTTCATCTTCACTTCCTTTTTCGAATGTGATGCCACTCAACTTTCCTGCAGCACTTGGCTTTCGATATAGGTGAGTGCGTAATCAAGCGCATCCATCGCTTTGTCGACATCCTCCCGGGAGACGTTGAGCGAGGCGCCGAGACGCAGCGTATTCGGCATCGCGCCGCCCATCAGCACGCCTTTTTCCAATGTTTTGCGGCCGATGATTTTGGTCGGGAACGACTTGAGGTCGGCCTGGTGCGAGAAGTTACGGTCGCTTTCGATAAACGGTGTCAGCTTTTCGTCTTTGACGATCTCCACCAGCCACAGCACGCCGTTGCCGGAGATTTTGGCGATGGACGGATGCTTTGCTTTCAAGGCGTACAGCTTTTCCTGCATGTAGGCGCCCGTTTTCCGCGCCTTCTCTACAAGGTCTTCCTCGATGATGTACTCCAGATTGGCGCATACCGCTGCCATCGCGACCGGATGTCCCGCATACGTCGAAATCGTCTCCCAGCGGTGCTGGTCCATGAAATCGGCGATCTCCTTGCTGACGATAACCGCGCCAGCAGGGATGCTTGAGCTGGACAGCCCTTTCGCAGTGGTGATGATGTCAGGATGCACGCCATAGTGCTGGTAGGCAAACCATTTGCCCGTGCGGCCGAAACCAGTCAGTACCTCATCGGCGATCCACAGTATCCCCATGTCCTTGGTCAGCTTGCGGATTTGCGGCACATACTCTTCAGGTGGATGGACCGCCCCTGCGCCCTGCACCACTTCCGTAATGACGGCGGCAACCCGGTCTTTGCCATAGTTTTCGATCATGCGCTTCGTGTACTTCACGCAAGCGAGCTCCCCGTCTGCGTCTTTGCATGTTTCGTAGTTGTGGCCGAGCGAGCAACGCATACAGTTGGGCGAGGGTGCCGTCAGCACAGAACCTGTCAACGTGCCCGGCACCTGGCGCACCGTCGTTTCCGCATTCGCCTCCGCGATGCCGCAGTTGTTCGCGCGGATGCGGGTCGCGGCATTCGATCCTCTCGTCCAGCCATGATAGGCGAATTCGCGCGTCACGATGATCGGACGATTCGTGTACACTCTGGCGATCAAAAGCGCCGTTTCGACCGCTTCGCTTCCGGTCGAGACGAACCGGACTTTTCCCGCCCAGCCTTCTTCACCCAAAATGTCCTCGATGATCATTTTGGCGGCCTTGGATTTGTAATCGGTTGCATAAGCGTCCCAGACAAAACCGTAGCGATCGAGCGCTTCCTTGATTGCGTTATTGATTTTTTCGTTGCGCTGTCCGGCATTCACACAGTAAAGCTGGTTGAAAAAATCGAGGATCCGCGTGCCGTCAGGGGTGATGAGGTAGTCGCCTTCCGCTGATTCGATCGGAAACGGCGTGTACTCATCCTGTGTGGCAAACGTACGCATAATATACTTTTTGTCCCATTCTTCCACTTGCGACCAATTCATTTTGCTCATCTTCTCCCTCATTTCGCTCGTTGATTTTGATCAGATTCTATACTGATGGATTTACTTGACGAACGTTCGTAAGTTTGATTATAAAGAGGGGTCAATTTAAATGCAATAATTTTTCGAAAATTTATTCGATTATAATCCAGAATAAGGATTTTCCTTCCAGCGCACGATATGGATACTACATGCAACCAAAAGGAACCAATGTATGAACTCTCACACGATCTCAGTTCTGCAACTCGGGATGCTGCTCATTACCGGAACCGGCTTGTTGAATCACGTGACGATTATTCCTGTTTTGCTCAATGTGGCTGGCAAAGATGCTTGGCTCTCCGTTTGTTTCACGGCAATCTGCGGCTTCCTCTGGCTCGTCCTGCTCCACCGTTTGATCAAGGCTACTGATGGACGCCCTTTTGTCCAGTGGCTTTGGGAACGCTGGGGCGGTTGGGCATGGCTCGTGCTCCTTCCCCTTCTTTTCGCCTTATTTGGGGTGGGTGCCACGACGCTAAAGGAAACAACAGACTGGACGCGCGTGAATTATTTGCCTTCCACTCCGGTCATCGTGGTGGTCAGCACCTTTGTTCTCGCCTGCATGGCGACCGCTCGGTCCGGGATTAAAGTGCTCGCCATCACCAACGGCATCCTCCTCCCGTTCATCGTGGTTTTCGGCTACTTCGTGGCGATCGGCAATTTTCCTCACAAGGACTATTTGTTGCTGCTGCCCGTCTTGGAAAACGGGTTCGGACCCGCCCTGAACGGCATGCTCTATGCCGGAAGCGGGCTTTGCGAGCTGTTCTTTGCATTGCTTTTGGGCCATACCGTCAACGGGCGAGTACGGTATCGGACGCTCCTGTTGCTGCTCGTCATACTGGTTGGCTTGACCCTCGGCCCGCTGACCGGCGCAATCGCCGAATTCGGAACGGTGGAAGCGAGCAAACAGCGCTATCCGGCCTATGAGCAGTGGAGAATCCTGCAGCTCGGACGCTTCATCGAGCATGTGGACTTCTTTTCGATCTATCAATGGTTGTCCGGTGCTTTTGTGCGCATCTCCCTTTCCCTTTGGCTCATCGCTGATTGCCTGTCCGTTTTCTGCCAAAATCGGCGGGGCATCGTGCTGCTTGCGAGCGGTGCTGCCATGGCTGCATTCGCGTTGGCGCCGATTCCTGATTCCATTCTTTTCGAGCTGCAACTCACTTCATTTTTGCCTGCTAACCTAGCAATTTTCGCAGGCATTTCGCTTATCCTTTTCATCGTCCGGCTATTCTTTCCCCGCCACGGAGGTGTACAGCCATGACCGACGTTGATTTCGGCAAATGGTTTGCCGATTGTCCCGATGTGAAGGTCGATCCACACATTTTCCCTGCAAACCGCACGGTCAGCCTGATTTATTGCGTCAACCTGTGCGATCTCCAGCAAATCAACGAAACCGTACTTCCCGCCTTGTATCGGGCATCCCCGGAGCTTGATATGCGGACGCTTCCGTTTCAGATGCTCCCGTACACGGCCCCGGTCACGGCCACCGCATTCGCTCGTGAAATTTTTGCAGGAATGCTGATTGTGGTGATTGGGGATGTGCAACAAATCTACATGGTCCCCCTCTCCAAATCGCCCAACCGTAACATCGAGGAGTCTGCGATCGACATTTCGATCTATGGGCCGCGCGATGGCTTCGTCGAGGATTACGGCATGAATCTGGCTCTGATCCGCAAGCGATTCCGCTCCCAGTCGCTTGCGGTTGAAGAATATCTCGTAGGAAAACGCAGTGCGACAAAAGTGGGCTTACTATACGTGCAGGATATTGTGAACCCCTCCTTTGTGCAAAAAGTCCGCAGCCGGCTGTCGGCGATCGATATCGACTCGTTGATCAGTGCGGCACAGTTGCAGGACCTGCTGGGCGGGCGCCGATTTTCATTTTTTCCGCTGTTTATTTTTTCCGGGCGTCCGGATTTCGCCGTCGATTGCCTGAGCCGTGGCCGATTCCTACTGCTTGTGGAGGGATCGCCGCTTGTGATCATCGCTCCAGCGAATCTGTTTCTTGTGCTCAAAACGCCTGAGGATTCGCATTTCCCGTTTTGGATTACCTCGGTGAGCCGCGTGCTTCGCATTTTCGGCTTGCTGATTTCGATATTGCTGCCTGGGTTCTGGATCGCCCTCACTCAATACAACCAGGATCAGCTGCCATTTCCACTGCTCGCTACAATTACCCAGACACGGATCGGACTGCCTTTCCCTGCATCGATGGAGCTGTTTCTCATGCTTTTTTTGCTCGACTTGTTCCGTGAAGCAGGGTCGCGCCTGCCGCGCTCGATCAGCCAAACATTGACCGTGGTTGGCGGCATCGTCATCGGGGATGCAGCGATTCGCGCGGCGCTCATCTCGCCGTCCTTGCTGATCGTCGCCGCCCTCTCATCCGTCGCGAACTACACGCTATCGAATCAAGCGTTGGCCGGGGCTGTCAGCATGCTGCGCATTGCTATTTTTCTCGCTTCTTCCATTCTCGGCATGTACGGGTTTGTTTTGTCGGTTATCGTGCTGATCCAGCATCTCGCGGCGCAGCAATCGTTCGGGCTCCCTTATTTGACGCCCATATCGCCCTTGTCTGTCCGCGACGCCGTGTATGGCATCGTCGCCAAAAACTGGCGCTTGCTCCGGAGACGACCTGACTTCCTCGACACTCTCGATTCCACGAAGGAAGATGGACGACGATGAAAAAGAGACGAATGTTCGTTGCTGCGTTCGCCTTCGTGAGCCTATTCTCCCTTACCGGCTGTTGGGATGCGAAGGAGATCCAGCATATCAATTACATCACGGCGCTCGGCATTGATTATGAGAAAAACAGGTTTATCGTGTACGCCCAGATGCTCGATTTCACGAGCGTTGCGAAGCAGGAAGGCGGCAAGCCGAGTGAACCCGCGCATGTATGGGTCAGCAAGACCTCCGGCATTTCGATCAACGAGGCGATTGACAAGCTGTATCAAAGTGCGCAGCAACTCTTTTACTACAGCCATATCAATGCGATCATCTACAGTGAAAACGCCTTGCGGAATGCAGGTGACGTCCTTTTCGACTTGACCAACCGGTACCGTGAAATCCGCTATACGAAATGGGCATTCGGCAGCCGTGCGCCGATGGAGCAGTTGTTGAGCACGACTCCGTTTTTTAACGAATCGCCGCTCTCCTCGGTCCTCCACGAGCCAAAAGAAACGTATCGGCAAAATTCATATATCATGCCCCTTCAATTTCAGCGCTTTATCTCGTACTACAATGAAAAAGGCAAGACAAGCTATTTGCCCACGCTCGCCTTAAATCACTCCACCTGGAAGGATAATCTGAAAAAGCACACACTCCTTGAAGTGAACGGTAGCTTCTTCCTTGATCATCAAGGCCGGCTGAAAGGTTTTTTGTCGCACGCAGATTTGATCGGTCTCCGCTGGTTCAATCCAGATACGACCCGCACTCCGCTTTTCCTGACCAAAAACGGCAAATTCGTCGCCACCATCGTGCTCCGCAAGCCAAATGTGAGCATAGAGCCTGCCAAGGATGTCGGTAAATTGGCCTTTCGCGTTCATATTCGCTTAACCGGAAGCGTGAACGAGCTGGGGCAAACGATTGCGGAAGCCGAGCTGCGGGAGCTTGCCCAAAAACAGGTCATCAAGGAAATCAAAGAAACCTATGCGAAAGGACTCAAGCACCAAATCGACTTGTACCAGCTCGGCTACTCGCTGTATCTGCATGACCCTGCGACCTGGAAGACATATTTCGGTTCCAAACAGGCATTTCCCCTGCAGCCAGACTCACTTGAACCATTGACGGTAACGGTCATGATCGAAAATACCGGCAAGTACCATTTGCGCAAATGACAACAGGCCAAAAGCCGATCCGGCATGCTTCCAAGTCGGTCGGCTCTTTCGTGTTTTCCTTGCGAATATTCCGTCGTTGCAGGTAAAATTTGTCATGTCACCTGTTAAAGTGTCTCTACATCAACCGAATCAAACGAGAAAGGAGTGACACGATGAAAAACAAGATCGTGCTCGCAGGCGGCTCCGGCTTTTTAGGCCATGCCCTTGCCAAATGTTTGACAGCAAAGGGCTATGAGGTCGTCATCTTGACGCGCGGCTCTGCCGGGACAAAAGCGTATGGCCGCAGCGTCCAATGGGACGGTCGTACGCTGGGGGAATGGGCGCAAGAGCTCGACGGCAGCCTCGCCGTCGTCAACTTTACCGGCAAAAGCGTGAACTGCATCTATTCGGAAAAAAATCGCGAGGAAATCGTCAGCTCGAGGCTCGACTCGGTTCGTGTCATCGATGAGGCCATTTGCGCTTGCAGCGAACCACCCGGGGTTTTGGTGCAAGCCGGATCGCTTGCCATCTTTGGCGATACGACAAGCTTGTGTACGGAAGAATCCCCGCACGGCACCGGGTTTTCGGTGGAAGTCTGCGAACGGTGGGAAGCTGCTTTTTTCGCGCGGCAGCTCAACCGTACACGGAAGGTGTTGTTTCGCATCGGCTTTGCATTAGGTCGGAATGGAGGCGCGCTGGAGCCATTGATTAAGCTGGCAAAGCTGAATTTGGGCGGCACCGTCGGCTCCGGTCGCCAATACATCAGTTGGCTGCATGTGGACGATTTGAACGAAATGTTTTTGGCCGCCATCAAGGAAGAAGCCATGAGCGGTATTTACAATGCGACAGGACCTGCCCCCGTGACAAACCGTGAATTCATGGCCACGCTCCGGCGGGTGATGAACAAGGGCTGGGCCCCTGCCGCACCTACTCCGCTGGTCAAGCTCGGCGCCTATCTGTTCATGCGCACCGAACCGGACCTTGCCTTGACGGGAAGAAATTGTGTGCCGCAGCGCTTGCTGGACTATGGATTTGCTTTCCGTCATACGAATTTGGAAGAAACGTTGCGGGATTTGTTGCGGGGGTAAGCTTTGGCAAGACGCGTTTTCGCCCGCACCAGCCTTCCAGCCAAAAAAGTGCAGGTGGTGGGAGTTATGTGGAAATATGTACAGTTTCTAGTCGGCCTCGTTAACCTCGGATTGGCGTTCCGGTGTCTGTATACGCCGTACGCCGCGCGGATCGGCCCGATCGGAAACGGCCCGAATGAAAAAGTCGTGTGGTTTCAGTTCTCTCTCTATCTGCTTGGCGCCCTCTGCTTCATGGGCCTTGCCTTCATCACGTTTTGGCACGAAAAAAGGCGCGAAAGCGAAAACGACTAGGCATCACGGCGCCGCACCTCATACAAAAAAGGCACAGCCGCTGCTTTCACTCAGACGGTTGTGCCCCTCGGTCATTTAGTTGCTGCTGATTCCCCGCCAGTACACCTTCCATGATACATCCAGCCGCGTGAAAAACTTGTCCACCCCTTGATAGATCAGCTCGACAATCAAGCCGTCAAGCAGGTTCATATACGAGATGGCGCCTTCCTTTTCCGTGACGGCAAGCGGGGTGGCTGTCGAGGAGAATTGCTGCTGCAGCACGTGCTCCAGCGCCTGCAAATATGTCTCGAACGCCCCCATCACACGCTCGTGCAAATGAACGGGCGGGTAAAAGGCCATCCGCAGCAGAAAGCTGAGATGGTAATCGTTGAAATAGCGCTCTTTGATTTGCTCCAGAAACCGGTACAAGATGTCATGGAGCGAGCTGTCCATGTTCTTTTCAAAATATTCGTTCATCCATTCGATTTCGTGCCGGATCGCTTCCTCGAACACGATCAGGAACAAGTCATCCTTGCTTTTGAAATGAGAGTAGATGGACTGCTTCTTGATCCCCACCTCATCCCCGATATTCGCCAGCGACGTGCCGGCGAACCCATGATCCACGAATTGCTTCAAAGCGACGAATTTGATTTGATTGGCAGTCATTTGTCAGGCTACACCTTTCTTTTCGCGAACTAGAGATCGATTTTGAAGATTGCGCGCGGACGTCCGCTGCTCGAAGGGCTTTCCTCGCCGATTCGCCGCGCCACTCCCGCGTTTTCCAGATTGGTCAAAATCCGCCGCGACGCCCTGGGGGTGATTTTTAGATGCTGGGCCAGCTCGGCGGCCGACAGTTCCGTCCGCTCCAGCTTTTCCATGACATGCTTCACCTTGCCGAAGGTCGCCGGGCTGACACCGGCTTGCTTGGCAATCGCCAAGAGCCGTTCGTCAATCTGGTAGGCGAATGAGAGCGGGCTATCGTGATCGAGCGGCCCGTTGACCTCCCCAGCCGCCGTCACCAAAAAGCAGCAGCCTCCCCCGGATTCCTGCGCATACTTGAGCGCGATCCTTGCGTGCGTCTCCGCTTCAATCCCGGTCTGGCCCACGCCGATGCCTACGCTGATGTGCACAGGCAAATGCTCGAGCACCCATTCCGGTATCGGATTCGTCAGCTTGCCGTCCGTATAGCGCTGATACGCCCCCTGTGTGGTGACGAGCAAAAACAAGTCTTTGCCAAGCGAGGTGAACGAGCCTTCGATCTCCTGTGCATAGTCCAGCAAACGCTTGTACAGCTCCAGCTGCACCTTTTGCGCCTCGTATTCCGATCCCAAATGTGCTACGAGGTCACCGAACCGGTCGATGGTGATCAACTGGATGAGAATCTGGCCTTTTTGCGCGTATTGCAGCATGCCGATTCGCACGGCTTTTTCCAAACACTCGCGGATGATCGATTCGGTCGGACGAATGCGGAACACCGGCACGTCATGCTGCTGCAAAAACCGATAAACAGACCGCATCGTGGTCAGCGCCGTGTCGACCTTGCCTTCCTTCCACAGACGCAGATGAAAGCGGCCCCACTCCTCCGAATCCGTGCCGCTTGTTTCCAGAGAACGGACATGCACCTCGGAAAACGGAACGCCGAGCTCCTGGTACACGTCCCGCACGTCCTGCTCCGCCAGCGTGTCCACACTGACTCGCTGCAGCGATTTTTGATGGTGGAGCGCCATGTCAAACAAGCTCCGGTACAGCGCCACCCCTGTGTGCGGTATGTAGAGCAGCGGCTTGGTGCCTTCGTACTCGCTGTTTTGGACGATTTGAAACGGGACCTCCCCGGAAAACAGAAACACATCCACATCGCCTGCATGCGCTTCTACGAGCTTCGGCGCATCATTGACATCCTCGTACTCCCAGAACGACCATGTGGCCTCGGGAAAAGAGGCGGCGATTTTTTCGATGATTTGCAAAGAGTCTTTGGGACCGATCATGCCTACGCGGATTTGTTTATTTTTCGTCATAAGGGTCCTCTTTCGTTCGCATGCGCCGTTTTTTGAATACCCCCATTATACAAAAAAAAGGCAGGATGAAACCATCTCACCCACGCTGAAGTTTATCCCTCGATGGAGAAGAGCCCCCCTTGCCGGCTGACGAGGGGGGCTTTCGTGCTTCCGAGTCTATTTGGAGATTTCGATGGCAGCTGGCTTTACCGTAAACATTTTCGTCAAGTAGAGCAAATAGACAAAACCGATCACGACCCACACGATCCCCAGCAGGAGCGAATCCAGCTCAAGATGGTACCACAGCACGGCGACGCAGGCCGCCCCGATCAACGGCATGATGACATGTGCGAAGCAATCTTTTGGTGTCTTGTACCGTTTCAGCTTCACAGCATAATGCGCGATGACCGACAAATTCACGAAAGTAAATGCGATGAGTGCACCAAAATTAATGAATTCGGTCGCCGTTTCCAGGTCGAACGAGATCGCCGTCAGCGTCACAACCCCAACCAGCACGACGTTGAACACCGGGGTCTGCCAGCGCGGGTGCAGCTTGCCAAACAGCCTGTTCGGCAAAACATGGTCGCGGCCCATGACATACAGAAGACGCGAGACGCTCGCATGCGAAGCGAGCCCGGAGGCGAGCGATCCGGCAAAAGAGGCGGCCAGGAAAAACAGCTGGAACAGCTTCCCGCCGATCAAAAGCGATATTTCCGGCGCAGTCGCAGTCGGATCCTGAAATTTGGAATTGTCCGGAAAGAGCGCTTGCGTAAAATATGCGCCGACAATGAACAGCAAGCCGCCGATCAGCGCGGTCAAAAGGACGGCACGTGGAATGTCCCGCGTCGGATGCAGCGCTTCCTCCGTGTAGTTCGTAACCGCATCAAAACCGAGAAACGAGAAGCACAGTACCGTGGCGGCTGCGATCACGCCGGAGATATGAATGTCCGGCTTCACGAACGGCTGGACCGTAACGGACGTTCCTAAACCGACTCCGCTGTTCAGCTCTTTGATGGCAAGCACGATGAAACAGACGATCACAAGCACCTGGTAGACGACGAGAAAGCTGCTGATGTTGGCCGTAATATTGACGCTCCAGATGTTAATGACGGTCGCGACGATCACGTACCCGACGATCCACACCCATGTCGGGACATCGGGAAAAATCGCCGTACAGTAAATCTGGATCAAGAGGGCGCTAATCATCGGGATCAAGAGATAATCGAGAAGCGAAGCCCAGCCGACGAGGAACCCGAGATGGGGACTCATCGTTTTTTGGGTGTAGGTGTAGGACGACCCCGAGGTCGGAAAAACCTGCACCATCTTTCCATAGCTGTAAGCGGTAAAGAGCATCGCAACCAATGCGACGACATAGGCGAGCGGGACTAAACCATTGGAATAATCAGAGGCGATCCCGAATGTGTCGAACACGACCATCGGTACCATCCAGCCCATGCCAAGCATCACGATTTGGAACAACCCCAGAGATCGTTTCAATTCCACTGTTTTTTCCATTTTGTACACACCTCCTGCGATCTCAAAAGCATCGATAAAAACCCCTTTTTCACTTGCATCGTGAAGAAACGAATGACGCTATTCGTGTAAGCGCTTGCGTATCTCCCCCTCCGATTCGTTATGGATTGCTGTATTCATTGCATTATTTCGGCATATATACGGACACGTCCTTAATAGATCGTACTTCCGCTTTTGAACTTTGTCAATATTTAGACTTTTCTGATCAGTGGTTTCTTTTTGCTTCTATTCGCGCCCCATTACCTACGCCAAAAAGGCCAAGCAATTCCCTTGGCCTTTTCTTGTTTCGTTCTTTTATCCGCACTCGACAGATGCCTCGCGCTTCCGCTTCCGCAGCATTTTTACCCAGTCAAGCTCCGCCACTAAAACGCCTGCCAGCGCAGTCGCTGCCCCGACATAGCTTCTTAGCGTAAGCGTCTCGTCAAGGAACAGGATGGCGAACAGCGCAGCGAAAATTGGCTCAAGCGAAAAAATCAGTCCCGTATGCGTAGGCGTCGTAAATTTTTGCGCCGTCGTCTGCACGATGAAGCCCACACCGCTGCATAAAATGCTTAACGCCATTACCGCTGTCCACGATGCAGTCGTTGACGGGAGCTGCGGTGTCTCCATACAGAAGGAAAACACCAGTGCAATTGCGGCCGTAACACCCAATTGCCAAACGCCCAGCGCGATCGAATCGACATGCTTGGTCAATGCGCCCGTGGTCAAAATATGCAGGGCGTAGCAAACAGCAGTCACGATGCAAAGCATATCGCCTGTTCCGATTGCAAGCGAGCTGGTGACGGTCATGAGCCCGATTCCGACAATGGCCAGAATCACCCCGACGATTACCTTCCCCTCCGGAATTTTGCGCCCGATAATAGACGAAATAATCGGAACAATAATGACGGTGAGGCTGACGAGAAACCCGGCGTTTGCGGTCGTCGTCATTTTCACCCCGAACGTCACGCTGGCAAACACCCCGAACAAGATCACGCCCAAAACAAGGGCAGAGCGAATCGTCCTCCAATCGCTTCGCAGCATGCGCCGGTAAAAGATCAGCCCAGCCAACAGGAATGCAATCCCGAACCGGAGCGCGATCAGATTGAATTCCTGCAGGGCGGTGAGCCCCATTTTCATGAACAAATACGATGACCCCCAAAATAGCGTCACGATGACCAGCATTCCATCCGCTTTTGCCTGTGTCCTCATCCCTTATCTGCCTCTTTTCCGCTTGCTTACTGCTAAGTATACGAGTAGGATTTAGATAAGAAAAATGAATGTTTATCATGGCATGTTTTAAAAAAATTCATGTGTTGGTGATGGGAATGTCTTTGACCAAATTCGAGGTATTCAGCACGATCGTTGAGCTGGGAAGCCTGACGAAAGCCGCCGAAACGCTCGGGTTGACCCAGTCGGCCGTCAGTCACGCGATTGCGAGCCTGGAGTCGGAGTGGGGCTTCTCCCTTCTCGTTCGTGGACGCTCCGGGATCAGCTTGACCGCCAATGGCGAGCGCGTGCTGCGACATGTCCGCGAAATTTTACGCTGGCGGGAGCAGCTGGCGCAGGAAATCGCTACGATCAACGGGCTGGAGAGCGGGACCGTGCGAATCGGGACGTTTTCCAGCGTCTCTGTCCAGTGGCTGCCTGAGATCATGAAGCAGTTCCAGCTCAACCACCCCGCCATCGAAATCAAGCTGTTGGAGGGGGATTACGAGGATATCGATCATTGGATCAGCAGCGGCGCCGTAGATTTCGGCTTCGTCTCCCTGCCTGTAGCCAAAGCATTCGACATTTTGCCGTTGCGTAAAGACCGGATGCTCTGCATGGTGCCAGCCGGACATCCGCTCGAGCAGCAGACACAAGTTCAAATCGAGCAGCTAGCACACGAATGGTTCATCATGCCAACGGAAAGCTGCGATAACGATGTACGGCGCATTTTCCAAAAGCATAAGATCGTCCCGCGCATCCGCTTTGAGCTGGCGGATGACCAAGCGATCATCTCCATGGTACAGAACGGATTGGGCGTCAGCATTTTGCCGGAGATGGTGCTGTTCCGCATCCCGGACAACGTGAGCATCCTCTCGCTGGAGGGCGAGCCGTATCGCTCCATCGGGATCGCGGCGCAAAATTTGGAGACGATTTCGCCGGCGGCCAAGACGTTCATCCGCAGCATCCAGTCTTGGCTGGCGTAAAAAATAGAAATACCTTTTCCACAAATTGTATAATTGTGTAAAAAAGACAAGGTGGATGCTGAAATGAAAAGCTTGTACTTGCTTCTGGCTGCCGCCGGAGCTGTTTTGCCTTACCGTCATTTCATCCCGTTCCTTCGCTCAAACGGACTCGATTTCAAGGAATTTGCCGCCGAATTGTTCGCAAACAACATTTCCTCGTTCTTCGCCACCGATTTCCTCATCTGCTGTCTCGTCTTCTTTGTGTTTCTGGTTCGGGAATCGAGGAAACTGCAGATGCAGCATTGGTGGCTTTATATCGTGGCAACGTTAACGATCGGGTTGTCTTTTGCCCTTCCCCTCTTTCTCTTTTTCAGGCAAAAAGCGTGCGAACGCGCGAAGACGTCCTCGCTTTTTTAGGTGGACATAAAAGTGAAAAAACAAAACACAGCCGACTCGCGTGGTTTGGCTGTGTTTTGTTTTTTATGTCAAACCGATGCGTCCCACGGATCGGCTGTCAAACGTGGACCGTGAACGGTTTTTAGCAACAGCGGACGAACGGGGCTGGCATATTCGGCGAGCGCAATGGCGCCAAGCGGCGTCTCGAGCTGCACATCCACCCTTGCTGGCGCCTTGCCAAGCTCGTCATACAGCTCTGCTGCGATTTTCCAATCCAGCGGTTCCGGCACCCGTACGACAACATCCAGATCGCTGGTGGCTTTCGCGGTCACAAGCCCGCTTGCCAGCTCAAACCCGACGCTGCCAACAGGCCCCCATGGCAGCGCATTATCGGCGAACAGTCGGGCGATGAAGGGAAGCGACTGCAGCGCCCCGATTTGGTGAGTCCGGTCACGCTTGTTCCACGCTTGCTGCACAGCAAGCTGTTCAGGCGTTATGATTTCGGCGATATTGCCATCGTCTACAAAGGCCGCGAAGCGCTCCGAGCGCGCCTCACCGCGCACACCGATGGGGACCATCCCCGGCATGAGGGGAACGCGGCGAATGACGGCATACGGGGCGCGCCCAAGTGATGGGGCCACCCATTCCGGCTGCTGGCTATGGCTGATGAGGGCATCGGGGCGCGCCAGCCTGACCAGATCGTGCGGCCTCAGTCCCATTGGGCCGCTAGCTTGCTACGCACCGCAATGGATGCGGATCGTCCGCCTGCGATGGCGGCTTCTGTGGTGAACCTGCTGCTCAAATCGCGCGGACCGTTGGACGCATCCGCGATCGCCTCACGCAGTTTAGCTTGAATGGTTCGAATATCCGCTGCTGTCGGTTCCTCCGCGTTGATGCCTTCAATCAGCTCATACAGGGCGCCCAAGCTGGCAAAGGAACGGATATCATACGCCATCGCAGGCACCTTTTTCGTCGCTTCCTCTAGCTCGTCGATGGTCCGACGGGTGATGCGGCTGGCCGACTGCTTAGACATCGCCTGCACGCTGACGCCAGGGTCATCCAGCGCTAACAAGCGGTTGGCCTGGAAGCCGTGGGCGAGGAAAGCACCGGAAATGGCGTTGCCGACCAGTAGCCCGATGACCGGATGACCTGCCATTCTGGCGCTTGCATACGCATCTGCCGCTGCTGCCAGCGCATAATGAATCCCGAGCAGCTCTTCGCGATAGCCATATGCCTGGCTCGGCACATCAACGATCGCCACGATGGCACGCTGCTCTTTCCCTTGATCTTCTGCGATTGCTTGCCGTACAGCGCGAGCGATCGCCCAGCCTTCCTCGAGCCCCACTTCCCCTTCGCTTGCCCGTGGAAAGCGCGCATGCGGATTGGGGACAACCGCGATATAGCGCACCCGTTGATCGTCGAGCTGTGTATCTGCCGTCAGCACGGACGCGTTGGGGCTGTCCTTGCCAGCATGCCCTGCCAATGCCTGAAACCACGTTCTCCCCCTGCTGTTTACAACATCGCCAGCTACAGCTGTACGAGTTGCCTGCGGTTTGGTTGCCAGCTCGCCTTCCAGCGCTTTTGCCCACAGCTCGCGGAAACCATCCGGATTGAGCGACGTTTGCGGATCGATGGACCGCAACAGCGCCGTATATCGCTCAACCTCTTGGGTGCGGTGCGTCACCGGGATGCCTTTCTCAAAAGCTGCTTGCACCCTTGCCCGGATCACTGCCTCGCTGTCTTCCACCATCTCATCGACAAAGCCAGTCGCTTGACGCTGGGCGCCACCGATCGTCTGCCAGATGAGCATCCGGTCGCTCGCATCAAATTCTTCAATCCCCGCCTCCTGCTCAATCACCTCCGGCCCGTTCAGGCCAAAGCGCCCTTCTTTGGTCATCAGCAGGTGGCTGAACAGCGCCGCCGTGATGCCCATTCCGCCAAAGCAGCCAATTTTGCCCGGGATCACTCCTACAACAGGCGTATGCTGGCGCAGCGCGACGACTGCAGCACCGATCTCGGCAATCGATAATAGACCATAGTTCGCCTCTTGCAAACGCACGCCTCCCGTATCAAACAAGACGACAGGTCGGGTCGGGATGCCTTTTTTCCAGTCAACCAGCGCGAGCTCAAGCGCTCCGGCGATCTTGGCTCCGGACACCTCACCGATCCCGCCGCCTTGAAACGCTCCCTCAATCGAGATGACAACGGCCGGAACACCTGCGATCAAGCCGCGTCCGACCACTACGCCATCATCGCTCTGCGGCACGATGCCCTGCGGTGCCAAATGGGGCGACTCCATCCTGTCAAATGGCCCGAGCAGCTCGCGAAACGTACCTGCATCCAAAATAGCTTTGGCCCGATCCCGCGCATTCAGCTCGACAAAGCTCATGTCTCTAGTTTCCCTCATACCAGCCCACCTCCAACGCTTGTGCCAGGCGCATCGAGACAACGCCCGGCGTCGCGCCAAAATCATTGATCGTCACCTTCGCCGCCACATCGTTCACGGTGAAAAAACGATCCAGCACCGCCTTCCACGTCTCGCCGAAGCCAATGGCTCCCGTCCGCACCACAACATGCGCCTGCTGTTCTTCAGAAGGCTCGAACAAAACCTCCAGGTCCCCTGATCCGACCACACCTACGTGTGCGCACCGCGTCATCGGTTTGGTCGCTTTATACAAAAAGGTCAATGTCTCCACCTCAAACCCCTCCAGTCAAATTATGCAAGCGATCGAGAAATAAAGTGGCTGCAAGCAAATCAGCGCTCCCCCCCGGGGATGCGTTGCGGCTTGTCAGCAGTCCATCCAAGCGTACGAGGGCACGCCGCCCTGCTTCTGTTGAAGTGCCGCCAGCCTGCATCACCGCGTCGGCGCCTTTTTTCGCCTCACGCAGCGCCTCCTCGCCGCCCCGATGCAAAATGCACGTGTCGTCGACAGATGCGATCAAGGCGACCAGCGCATCAAGTCTCGCCTCCACCTCCGATGCCCCTCGCGCGCGAGCTTCCTGCAATGCCGGTAAGCCGAGCGAAATCACGTGCGGAAACCCTTGCTTCGCTTCTTCTGCGGCTCCCCGCACTCCGTAACGCTGCCGGACCCGCGCTCCGTTTGTCATGCCGACTGGGGCCCAACGATCGGGAAAGCATGCGATCTCTCCCGCTGTTTTGGCAATCAGTGCGGGAGCGGCATCCTCTCCTTCAATTGCGGCGCCAGCCGTCAGTAAGCCGAGCGCCCAGATCGCCCCTTTGTGCGTATTGACGCCGCCTGTCGCCTGCAACATCATGCTCTCCCCAGCTCGCCCGATTGCCGCGAGCCGCTCACGAAGCCACTGGCTCGGCGCTTGCGAAAAGGCGACCTCCGCCATCTCTCGAAAGGTCTGGGTCAATGACTGGGCGGAACGCCGCATCAATTCGATGTCCATGTCCGCATGAGAGCCGTTGCTCGCCAGATCGACGAGGCCGGGCTTCGGCGTCAGCTCCGCTTCTTCGATCAAGGCGCATATCGCCGCTTGCGATAACCTTTCACCACTGCGCTCTGCTGGTAGCGATACGTTTATCCGACTCATCCTGCTCACCAGCTGCGGAATTTGGCTGGGGGCTGGTACAAGCCTCCCGACCATTCCACTAAATCATCCACACTCTTGGCCGCAAGCAAGGAACGCCTGGCTTCCGTCCGGCGAATGCCCAAATCTTCCGGCAGCGCGACCAGCCCATCTCGTCGCAGCGATTCGGTCAGACGCGGATCATGCTGCAAGCCGATCGGGGTTACCCCGGCGATCGCCGCAATCGCCTGTCTGCGCTCCTCCAGGCTTTGCGCTTTATAGAGATACGCGATCCCTTCTTCCGTCACCACGTGTGTCACATCGTCTCCATAGATCATCACGGGCGTCGTCGCCAGCTTGGCATCGCGGCCTACCTGGATCGCGTCGAGCGACTCCACGAACACGGGCGCATTGCCAGCTTGGAACGTTTCCACCATCTGCACCACCAGCTTTTTGCCGCGTGCGAGCGGATCGTCCGCCGTCATCATGTCAAGCCATGCCGGCGTGGAATGGCGGCGGCCGCGCGGATCATGTCCCATATTCGGCGCCCCGCCAAAACCGGATAGACGCCCTGCCGTTACGGTGGACGAATTGCCGTCTCCATCCATTTGCAGCGTCGAGCCGATGAACAGGTCCACCGCATATTGGCCAGCTACCTGTGATAGAGCCCGATTGGAACGAAGGCTCCCATCCCTCCCCGTGAAGAAAACATCCGGCCGGGCTGCCACATACTGCTCCATGCCAACCTCGCCGCCAAAGCAGTGCACGCTTTCCACCCACCCGCTTTCAATCGCAGGAATTAAGGTCGGATGCGGATTGAGCGCCCAATACTTACAAATTTTCCCTCTGAGACCAAGCTGCTCTCCGTATGTCGGCAGCAAAAGCTCGATTGCGGACGTGTTGTAGCCGATCCCGTGGTTCAGCGATTGGACGTTATGTCGCTCGTAAATGCCCCGGATCGTCATCATCGCCATCAAAATCTGCAGCTCGGTGATGTGACGCGGGTCTCTTGTAAAGAGAGCTTCGAGCTGATAGGGCTTGTCGGCAACCACGACGAAATCGATCCAAGAACCCGGAATGTCAACGCGCGGCAGCTCATCCGTCAGTTCATTAACCTGCGCGATGACGATTCCGTCTTTAAACGCCGTCGCCTCGACGATTGCAGGCGTCTCCTCCGTATTGGGACCGGTGTACAGATTGCCTGCGTCATCGGCCTTATCCGCCGCGATCAGCGCCACATTGGGGATCAGGTCGATAAACAGCCGACCGAACAATTCCAGATACGTGTGGATTTCTCCCATTTTCAAGATGCCGTCCTCTAGCATTTGCGCCACCCGTAAGCTTTGCGTTCCCGCATAGGAGAAATCGATTTTCTCGGCGATCCCTTTTTCAAAAATGTCGAGATGCTCCCGTCGGGAAATGCTGGACATGATCATGTGCAGCTTATTTACTTTTCCTGCATCAACTTGCGAAAGCGCCATCGATAAAAAAGAGGCTTGCTTTTGATTATTACCTTCCAAAACGACCCGATCGCCGGGTGCCAGCAGCACCTCGAGCGCCTCCACAATTCGGTTAGTCGGGATGCGATTCCCCACCGTGAAGCGCTGTGCGTTCTGTAACCTCCGCGCCTTCTCATCACGGCGGCGCGTCCAGCTTCGCCCGGCTGACATGCTTTCCTTGCTACTCTGCATCATGCGGATTTCTCCCTTCCAATCGTTGTAGCGTTTCTATCCGTTTTCACTCATTTTCCTTGTTAACAAGACGGCTGCCTTGACACCGCGCTCCGCGATGGCGACACAGCGAGCATCTTGGAACGCATGCGCGGCCAAATCCGTCAATACGTGCCCTGGCGGCATCTCCACAAAAAGCCGGGCGCCCAACTCGTACAATAAGGAAGTGGCGTCATGCCAACGGACTGTTGCTGCCACGCTCGCCGCCAAATCCTCGCGAATCGCTTCCGCTGTGCGTAAAAGCCTCGCCGTACGGTTGCCTGCATAAGGAATACGTGGCATATGTAAGTGAACCCGTTCCAAAGCCGATTCCAGCTGTCGGGCGACACCTTCCATCAGAACGCAGTGAGAAGGCACGCTCACATGCAAAAGCTGCGCCTTGCGTGCTCCTGCCACCCGCGTATGCGCAAGCACGCTTTTCAATCCTGCAAGCGCACCGGAAACCGTAATTTGGTCAGGTGCGTTGAGGTTGGCAACATAGACCGGCGACTCGGCTGTATAAAAGCGTTCGAGCTGTGCGCGTACACGCCGCTCGCTCATTCCCAAAATGACACCCATTCCATACCCATTCGGATAAGCCTGCTCCATCAGCTCCCCACGCAGCTTGACCAGCGAGATCGCATCCTGAAATGACAATGATCCGGCCGCAACCGCAGCCCCAAATGCCCCCACAGAATGTCCGGCGACCATGTCGGGGATCGTCCCCTCCGCTTGCATGGCATGGAAGACTGCGACACCGGCTACGAGCAGGCTGAGCTGAACAAACCGGGTGGATTGTAACTTCTCTGCCGTATCATAGGTGAGAATATCCTCGCCCAACACCTCGCTCGCTTCTTGAATCGTCCGAAAAACATCTGAATGTTCGGGCAAATCATGGAGCATGTTGGGACGCTGTGAACCTTGTCCGGGAAAAAGGAATGCCGTGTTCATCGGATTCTCCTTTGGTTTTCATCGTTTACCCTCGTCCGAAATGTCGATTGTCGACAATTTTACATTACAATATGTTTGGGTAATTTTCAAGGGGATCCTCTCTTTTTGGAGGACGTTGATTTTGGTGGAGGCGAGGGGGTTTTTGAAAGAAAGTTCCGCGCAAGCGGTGACAATGCCCACTGGGGGTTGGGGAGACCGGCGCGACAGAAAAAATGGAAACAGGGCCCCAAAGCCACACGCTGCGCGGCGGGTGCCTCTCAAGGAAGTAGATGTGGCCCAAAGCGTTTCCATTTTTTCTGCCGCACCTGGCAGGCATCGTCAATGCTTCTGCTCCACTTTCTTTCAAAAACCCCTTGCTGCGGATGAATGATCATAAAAGAAATCTGATAGATAGGTTTGAGGGTTCATTCAATGGAGAAAAACCCCAGTCGATCGAGAGACTGGGGTTTCTTCGTTACGTACTTATATTTTTTTGCTCCTTCTCACCCCGCCTTGGCCTCTTCTCCGGCATCTTCATCGAATACCATTTCCGGCGGGCGTTTTTTGAAGCCTTTCGTCAAGTAAAGCAGGTAGATGATGCCGAGTGCTCCCCAGATAAGGCCGAGCATGAGCGAGTGTTTGTCCAAGCCGGTAATGAGCCAGATGTTGAAGGCTGCCCCGATCAACGGCAGAAGCAAGTAACGGACGGTTCCTCCGAAGGAGCGCTTCCGTTCTTTTACGAAATAGTGGGCGATTACCGAGACATTGACCAGACAGAATGCCAACAAGGCCCCGAAATTGATAAAGGATGCGACCGTCCCCAAGTCCATAAACAGCGCGAGTAGGGAGAATGCGCTGACCAGAAGAATATTGATGGTCGGCGTTTTGTACGTCGGGTGCAGGTAGCCAAACACCTTTTTCGGCAAAACGCGATCTCGGCCCATCGCATACAGCAAGCGGGAGGCGCCCATATGCGCGGCGGAGCCGGAGCCCAACGTGCCCATGACCGTTTTCCCCAGGACAAATGCGACGAACAAGTCGCCCCCGACGCTAGCGGCGATTTCCAAAGCAGCCGAATCCGGATTTTTAAACGATAGATAGTCAGGATGAGCGATCTGCATCGCGTAGGAGACAAGGACGAACAGCACGCCAACCAAAAGAACGACGATCATCATGGCTTTGGGAATCGTGTTTTTGGCATCGACGGTCTCCTCCGTCAGCGTGGCGATCGAATCGAAGCCGAGGAACGAAAAGCAAAGCAGGGATGCGCCTGCCACGACAATCGACAGCGAAACGTCAGGATTGAAAAATGGAAGCAACGTGATCGCCTGAACCGTTCCCACCCCGCTGAGCGCGCTTTTAAAAGAAAGAATCGTGAAGAAAATGACCGTGAGCACTCCATAGATGCTGGTGATCATATTCACACTGGTCGCCAGCTTAACGCCCCTGATGTTAATGAACGTCACCAGGATGATCAGGGCAAGTGTCCACACATAAAATGGGATCGATGGGAACCGCGCGGAAAGAAAGATGCCAAAAATCAGATAGTTCACCATCGGCATGAACAAATAATCGGATAAAAGTCCCCAGCCCACGATAAAGCCGAGATGAGGGCTGAGCGCCTTTTGCGTGTACGTGTAGGCTGAGCCTGCCGCCGGATACACCTTGACCATCCGGCCGTAGCTGTAAGCCGTAAACAATAGGCCCGCCAGCGCGATCAGATAGGATGCTGGAACCATGCCATGCGAAGTTTGTGCGGCTATGCCGAATGTGGTTAAAACCGTTCCCGGAGAAATCGCGGCAAGACCAAAGAAAATCAGAGGCCATAAGGTGAACCGTCGCTGCAAAGTCGTGTTTTCGCTGTTCATGAAATCCTCCTCGCAAATCGAAAAAGTGAAGTGTGGACATGCTGGTTTCTTTGGTAGGTGCAAAACAATAGAAGAAAGGGCTTTCATAAAGGAACGTTGTATCTGTCTTTATTACTATAATATGTCGATTGTCGACATTAATTGGAAAAAGAAAGGTTACAGCACTTACCGGAACAGATAGGCAAGAGACGTTTGTCTCTTTGCCTATCATCCTCATGTTGCACAAGTATGTTGACATCGGGTTACTTCGCGCCGCTCCCCTTTTTCTCCAGGTACTTTTCAATTCGGGGAAACACGGCTTTGTTATGCGTATCAAGCAGTTGCTTTGCCTCCGCGAAATTTTTCTCCCGCAGCAAATGGACAATCTGCTTATGCTCAGCCAAAGACTGCTCCATGTTTTGTCCCTCCATGAACGCGATCGTTTGCACGGAGAGCAAGGGCACGCCTAGCTTGGCATACATATTTTCCAGCACGTCACTGCGGCTTGCTGTCACCAGCTGGGAATGGAAATCGTAGTTCAGCTTGGCATATTCCTTCTCGCTGCCCTTCGCCTCCATTGCGGTAAGAAGCTGCTCCATTTTGACCAAGTCTTGCGAAATGTCCTGATGCTCCAGCTTCTCGATCGCTAGGTTTTCCAAATAGCAGCGGATCATCAGCAAGTCCTTGATCTCTTCAGCGGAGTATCCTCTGACCACCGTTCCTTTGCGCGGGATCTTCTCCACGAAGCCTTCCAGCGACAGCAGGTAAAACGCTTCGCGAATCGGCGCCCTGCTCGTACCGAACTCTTCCGCATACTTGGTTTCTATGAGCTTCTCGCCGGGCAAGATTTTGCCCATGATGATATCTTCCGTGATGTTGTTTTTAATGAGGTTCGACAACGCATTATTATCAATCAAAGCTCTATTCATTTGCTCTATTCTCCTGCATAAAAATAGGTATCGTTTAGTAGAAACAACCCTATTATATCATTTGCCGGTTCCACGCACGACGCGCGCAGATCAGATGAACGAAAGATCCTTCTCCCCGTTCGCCGTAACAATCGCCTTGACGATGCGCAATACTTGCGCGGCATCGTTTAGGTTGACCAGCTCCACCGGCGAATGCGAGTAGCGTCGCGGCGTGGCGATGATACCGACAGGAAGACCGCCGTTCGCCAAGGCAAAGCCAGCCGCATCTGTCGTGTAATAGTTTCCGACCAGCGTCAAATACTGCAAAGGGACGCCAGCTGCTTCCGACTGCTCTTCAATGATCTCCCTCACCTTCGGATGGATAAAGGTGAAAAAGCCTTCCGGCGTGCCGTCCGCGATCGGACAAGCCGGCCCCTTGCCCAAGTAGACAGGCAGCATCCGCTCCGTATCGATGTCAGGGACATCTCCCGCCGGAATCGTATCGAGTACGATCGCATAGTCCGGATCAATGGCATTGCGCAGTATCGCGGCACCATGCAGCCCCACTTCCTCGCGAACCGTTACGACGCCATATAACGTGCCGGCGAAATCCGCGTCTTTAAGCTGATGGAACAGCTCAATAAGAATCGCGCAGCTGATCCGGTTGTCTACCGATTTGGTCGAGATCAGGTCTGGATTGAACATCTCGGTGAAATCGCTTTGGAACACGATCGTATCACCGATGCGAATGCCCATCTCCTCCGCTTCCTGTCTCGACGATGCACCTACATCAAGGTAAGCATCGCGGATCGTCAGCGTCTTTTGCGCTTCTTCTGCCGTCTGCATATGCCCTGCCTTGACGCCGATGATACCGGTGATTTTGCGACCGTTTCGAGTACTGATCCATACCTTGCGACCCGGAAGCAGCGCGTCCGACCCGTCGCCGATCCGGTCAAACGCCAAAAAACCGTTCGTCAGGATGTTTTTTACGCAAAAACCGACCTCATCCGCATGAGCAGCTACCATCAGCTTCGGGCCCGGCTTCGTCCCGCGCTTGATCGCCGTCACATTGCCGTTGCGGTCGACCTTCACCTCATCCGCAACCGCTGCGAGCTGATCGCGCAAATACTTCACGACTTCCTGCTCAGAACCCGACACGCCGATCAGTCCGGTCAACTCTCGAAAAAACGACTTGATCCGCTCTTTTGCGTATGTAAGCTCTTTCAATAAATTGTCAGTTGTCATGATTTTCCCTCCTTGTTAGACTGTTCGAAAGCTATTCGGACTTGCTCTTTTCACCAATCGATTTTTGTCGATTGTCGACATTTTGTATTATACTGATTATTTCAATTATCGTAAACATTTATTTTTTGCTTCCCTCTCCCCGAGACTTATGTACGGATCAGCCCTTAGACGGATCATCTCTTGCCATTCATGTGGTAGATTTATACAGAAATGATGAATTGGATTGAAGGGAGAACCATTCAATGCGACAACTTTTGGGCTATATTCTCACCGGAATCGGCATACTCTTCGTGCTCGCCACTTACAGCGGGATGGAGTTTGGCATCGACAAGCTCTGGCCTGCCTTCCTCTTGATTCCGGCCATCGGTTTCCATTTGTTTTATTTTTTGAAACCAAGCCCTGCACGCTCCGGTGTCCTTGTTCCCGGCGGCATTTTGCTTGTATACGCCCTGCTCTTCTTCTTCAGCGAGATCGTCCTTGACGGCGACATGAGCAAAACGTGGCCGATTTTCCTGCTCGGCCCAGCGTTCGGATTGTGGGAGCTGTACTTTTTCGGTTTCCGCAAAATCGGGCTTTTGATCCCAATCATGCTGCTCACCGCCATCGCTTTCATTTTCCTCGCTTGCTCCTTTTTATCCACGCAGATCGGTGGCATTTTCGGAGTTGTCCTGGTTGCAATCGGCGGCTCGATCCTGTCGCGGAAGAAAAAACACGATTATACGTTTTGAAAAAAGTGGCAGTCTTGGATGAGAACCTATCGTCCTCGACTGCCACTTCACTTATTCGCCTCATTGAATAGAATTCATTAACTCATAAAAATGCTCAGGTTCACGCGTCCGATAAAGATTGTACCAGGCATCTACTGTTTTGGAAGAAAACACATCCAAAGCTCTCAAGACATGCATGGAGAATTCCAATGGCGCTATGCCGGAAGCAGTTATCAGTTTTCCATCCGTTACGGCTGGCTCCTTCTTATAATATTCTTCTCCCGCATAGGTAGGGCAGATCATTTTAAGAAATTCCAAGTCATTGCTTGTATGCGGCCTCGAATCCAGCCATCCTTTTTGAGCAAGGGCGATTGTCGCACCACAAATCGCTGCTACAAGAATTCCTTCCGCTAAACACTGCTCTACTTTTGTTAAAATCGATTCATGAATGATTTCTGTCCACGTGTCCCCGCCGGGTAGAATCAAAGCATCTGCGTTTATCATGTTGCACTCAGCCAATTCCATATCCGGAACTATTTTTAGGCCTCCTTTCGTCGTGATCGGAGTCTTATCGATTCCCACAGTAACGATTTTTGATGCGGGTACTCCTTTCTTATAATATCTCCCGGAGTTTAGTTCAGCGGTTACATAACCTACTTCCCAATCCGCCATCGTATCAAATACATAAAGATATACCGTATGATTCATTTGCAAGTCCTCCAATGGTTACTCAATGTGTATCTCCATAATAAAACGACTTCACTGACAACTGCTGTCAGTGAGGATAACGTACCTAATGAAAAAGGAACAAGCAAAGATAAATGATGATAATCACCGCTCTCGGTACTTTCACATAAATTAGTTCAGAAGTATGGGCTAGGCGGAACCAATAACAATGGGTCCACCCTCTGCCTTTACGCAATGGAGGTATATGTATGATTAATTTCTATGCTTTTCAGGGGACCGTTACGATGATAAGCGATTTTGATACCGGGCAAAGTGGTGAAGGGGAAGGCTGCTATAAATTATTTTCTGTAGAAAACGGTTTAGGAGCAGTAGTTAATTTCGTCGTATCGCCTACAACTTACTTTGTAGACCATGTCATGGTGGAAATAGGCGATCGCGTAACTGGTTATTATGATGGGAATGCGCCTGTTCCTTTTATTTACCCTCCACAATATCAAGCGATTGTCATGGTAAAGGATAACCCAGTCCAGAATGTAAAAGTAAGTTATTTTAATAATCAGCTGGTGAGTAGCGACGGGCAATTACAAGTAAACATTTCTCCCTTTACCCAAATTGTGTTAACAAATGGACAATTCTTTTCCAATAGCCCCGCGAACCGAGATCTGATTGTTATTTATGGACCTTCCACAAGAAGCATCCCCGCCCAAACCACACCCTATCGAATCATCGTTTTGTGTTAGCGGTTATTCTCATTTGCCTTTAATGGGCTAGTAACAAAGGCTGCCGTATTCGTATCGGCAGCCTTGCTTTGTGTTTGTTCATTTTTTTCTCTTTTTTTATGTCCTACATTTTGCACACAACAATTGTAACTTTTTGTAAATTCCTCCGTCTATAATATGTCTCCTGTTTCTGCAGCCTGGTTCATGACTCACGCACCGATCATTTACGCACTCGAGGAGGGTTTCGTTTTATGTCCAGCATTGGGATTCCCGGTCTTATTTTATTACTTCTTACGGCTACACCGATCTTGCTCGTGTTTTACTTTTTGCTGAACCGAAAAATGGATTAACTGTCGGCAGCACAGTACACATCGAACGGCTAACTATCCCGCTGCCTCTCCCACGCTTTTTCGGCGGCTTGCTTGATCACGTGATTGCGCTGGACGAGGAATTTTTTCATATATGCCTCCAAAAACAGCCAGTCCGCCAGTTTGCCCAGCCAGCCGAGCGGTGACGTGTAGCGAAACGTGTCCTTCATCCAGGTGCCATCTGCAGTGGCCGTGAAATCGTGGGTGTGATGAAAGCTTTGGAAAGCCCCTTGGACCATCTCATCCACGAATCGCGCCGGTCGGTCAAACTCTGTGATTTTTGCCGTCAATCGCTGCTTGATCCCGAAATGGACCGCTTCCCAGGTGACGGTTTCACCAAGCTCGATCAGACCGGACGTGCGCCCTGCGATCGCCCGCTCCCCCGTTTGCGCCGTCGATTCCATATGCAGCTCAATGCTGCGAGAACAGTCAAAACAGATTTCGGGCGGCGCTTGAATAAACAGGTCGGTTTCAATCATCGGCATGTTCTCTCCTCCTTTCTCCCAAAGCCGGAAATCCCGCCCGGCTCCATAGCCACAGCGGGGTATGAATGTCAATCGGCGCCCATCCGCTGCCAGAAAGCGCCTGCTCCCATGCATCCGCAGCCGCCTGCCTGTCCTCCGCAGCGCCGCGCAAAATGTCCGGGGAACACAGCCCCAGTTGGACGGTCGCCTTTAAAATATGCGTATCGGGCGCGACCGTGATCAATTCCCGTGACTTCCAGCAAACGCCGGCATATGTCTCCAACACATATAGCCAATAATTGAAAATTTTCGGTCCCGACAAATACGGAAAGTCACGCTTTCGCTCTTTTTGCATAATCGTTTTCAACCGATCAATATCGCAGCCTGCGAATTCAATCAGCCCCGCCACGTTCCCCTGTGCAGATGACTGTACGATTCCTTGCGCCACACGCTGCCAAATCTCCGGGTGGCGGTTGGGCTGCAGTGCTACCCGATTGCGGAGCAGCGCTTTGCACAATACATCCCACTCGGCTTTCGCAGCTTTTTTCGGGACAAACACCCAGCGCGAGCCCTCGTCGCGATACGTATCCGCAATCGACTGCCACAGCGCATAGGCGTTTCTTTGGTAGTTCAATGACATGCCCAACGTCAATACATCAGGTAGCTCGTCTTGGGAAACCAAGCCGCAAAGCACATCCTCAGGCATGACCTCACCGCCGAGCGCCCCGTCTTCATGCGCCTGGATGAGCGCCTTAATCCGATGCAAAAATATATCCTGCTCCATGCGTTCCTCCCGACATGTTTTGGTAGTAACATACCGAATTTTTCTTGAAGTTTCAATTCTTCCATACAGAAATGCATACAATATGCACCAATTCATACATGCTGGCAAAATGCGGCGGCATATTTCATCTGACTCGCTTACATGCGGAAATGGCATACATTTTGCTTCCAATGAATGACTGGGAAAAAGGCTGCTGCTGCAAACCTATTCCCCTACCGGTCAGACCGGTCTTATCGGTTAAACCCAACTGTTTTTCGAATCCGGCAAAACGACGCCATCGGAGGAAACAATCATGAAATTTCGTTCAGTCAAAATGCGTATCATCGGCCTTATTCTGCCTCTTATCGTCCTTACGCTTCTGGCTGTGCTTATCTCGTCCTACCAGTACGCCCAATCGCTCCTGATCGCGCAGATCAATGAAAAAATGGACAACCAGCTACGGGCATCGCTGCACAAAATGGAAAAAGAGATGACGGCACATGCCAAAATACCGGAGGTGCTTGCCCGCACCGTCGAGCAATACAGCGGGAACGTGACACCTGCCCAATACGGTGCTATTACCTCCGGCTTGCTTGCGACCAATCCGTCGACATACGGGACAGGCATCTACTTTGAAGCTGGACGCTATCGGCCCGAGCTTCGTCTGTTCGGCGTCTACAGCTATCGCACGAACGGCAGCATCACCACGCTGATCAATGACAAGCAGGATTTGGACTACCTTGCCCTAGACTGGTACGAGACGGCAGCCGAATCAAACGCGAAAGCCATTTACACCGCTCCTTACTATGATCCGACGGTCAAAGCCTCGATGGTCACGGTCTCGGTCCCGATGCATGACGCACAGAAAAAGCTACTTGGTGTGGCGCTTGCCGATATTGATTTATCCTCGATCCAGCAGTTCGTCTTGCAAGAAAAGGTCGGCAAGACGGGATGGGCCTTCCTCATCGATCCGAAAGGCACTTATATTTTTCATCCGGATGCGAACAAAATGATGAAAACCGCGATCACAGGTGAAACAAATCCTGCCCTCGCCCGATTGGGCACCGCCATGCTAGCAGCCGACAGCGGCAGCGGCGTGTTTGCCGATGAGCATGGGGATGAGCGGGTGTTTTATCGCAAAATGGCCGATACCGGCTGGGTCATGGGCATGGTGATCCCACAAAGCGAGCTGTCAGCTCCGCTTACCTCCCTGCTCTCGATCCAAAGCGTTATCAGCTTGGCGGGAATCGCCGTGATTTTGGCCGCGATGTTGTTGTTTAGCCGCAGCCTGGTCCGCCAGCTTGCTTTAATGGGCCAACAGGTACAACGGTTGGCGATCGGCGATTTCACTCAACTAGTGGCTGTGAAGACTCGGGATGAATTCGGGCAAATGACCGAACGATTCCATGAAATGATCGAACGGCTGCGTGGCATGCTGGGCAAAGTGTCCGAAAGTGCCGTGCAGGTGGCCGCCACATCGGAGCAGCTAACCGCAAGCGCAGAGCAGACCACGCACGCGACTGACCAGATCGCCGCATCGATCCACGAGGTGGCGTCTGAAGTCGACAGGCAGCTCACAAGCATTCGCGATACACGCAAGCAAGTCGTCAGCGCCGCCCACCGCATGGAGAACATGGAGATCGTCATGAAACAGACAGCGCAATCATCGTTGGAGGCAAGCCGGAAAGCGAAAGACGGCGCCTTAGTCGTGGAACAGACGACCGGTCAGATGGACCGGATTGATGAAAAAGTCCAAGCAGTAGCTGGCCTGATCCACTCCCTCGGCATCAAGTCGGATGAAATCGGCAGCATCAGCGCGATGATTACGACCATTTCCGAACAAACCAATCTGCTCGCGCTCAATGCCGCGATTGAGGCGGCCCGTGCAGGCGAGCAAGGAAAAGGCTTCGCGGTGGTTGCCAATGAGGTGCGCAAATTGGCGGAACAATCGAGCAGAGCTGCCGGACACATCGCCCAAATCCTGGAGCTTGTTCAGCAGGAGACAGCGCAAGCGGTTGCTGCTGCCGAGGACGGAACCGCCGCTTTACAGGAAGGACGGCTGCTGATTCACCAGACCGGAACCGCATTTGGCGCGATTCGCGTCGCCATCGAGTCGTTTCACCAGCAGACGGGTGAAATCAGCTCCGATATCCACGCGATGAACAGCAGCATTCGCCTGATCGCCCAGGCGGTAGAAGGCATCTCTGGAGCGGCGGAAGTCTCCGCCGAAAATGCGCAGCAGGTGGCAGCTGCCGCCGAAGAGCAAAACGCCTCCATGCAGGAGGTCGCTTCGGCATCGCGGATGCTCGCCCAAATGGCAGAACAGCTTCAAGGCTCGATCGGCATGTTTCGGATTTGAATGGTCATTCAAAGCATTGACACGTTTCCAGCCTCTGGGTAAGGTAAAGCTATCTTGGGAAATGGGCGGTGGAAAAATGGGAGAAACATCCGGAACGGTCGTGGCGGTTAGCGTGAGCGAAACGCATACGTTCAGCAAGCACAATCAGGAAAGCATCCGGCTTGTGTCGGGACTTGGGGTCGAAGGCGATGCGCATGCCGGCGCAACGGTCAAGCATCGCTCGCGGGTCGCTCAGGACCCGACGCAGCCGAACTTGCGACAGGTTCATCTGATCCATGCCGAGCTGCTGGATGGATTGCAAGCGGCAGGCTTTCACGTCTATGCAGGCCAATTGGGGGAAAATGTGACGACCCGTGGTATCGATCTACTCGGACTGCCGGCCGGAGCACGGCTGTATTTGGGCGATGAAGCTGTCGTGGAAATCACCGGCCTGCGCAATCCTTGTCCGCAGATCGACAACTTCCAGCCGGGCCTCTTGGCTGAGGTCTTGAGTCGCAAAGAAGATGGCACCCTCAACCGCAAAGCCGGAATCATGGGAATCGTTCTGGCCAGCGGCGACATCCGCCCAGGTGATTCCATCCGCGTCGAGCTTCCCCCATTGCCGCACAAACCGCTGGAACGGGTTTAACATCACATCGTTTTATTACATAGCCGAGTTCCTTGCTTCGCGGGGAATTCGGCTTTTTTCAGATCCGAAACCATTGCCTTTTTCGCTCGTATATGTGGAAAGGAACCATTTTTTCTACGAGATACTTACTGTGCTCACATTTTGTTCTGCATGAAGGAGCTTTGCAATGAATTGGTACGAGCTGCAAAAGAGAAATGCCAAAGTCACCGGTTGGGTGGCAGTCTTCATCCTATTGCTCGGCTTCGGGACAGCTGGCTATGAGCTGTGGAAAAACCAGGCCGACCTGACACGCTCCATTCTATTGGCCACAGAATTCCTGGTGCTTTCGCTCATCTTGTTTGCAACAGCATGGCGCTTCAACCAAAAAGCGAAATGGAAGGAAAACGCGCGCACTCGGCAGGAAAGAGTCTCTTTCTTCTGCGACGATCAGGAGCTGATGCTGAAAAAGGCAGCCGGCATCGACCTGTGCTATCAGTACTATACCGTGGATGGAATACCGCTACTCACCTTTGCCGAAGAGAGAAAGCCGCTCAACAAAACCTTTGACCTCCTTTTGAACCTTGGCCCTTTTCTGAATCGGTCTTTTTCGGTGAAGGATAGTGACGGCAATGTGCGTTTGATACTCAGGCAGCGCTATGGGCTCAACTCGCCCGTCGATGTCTTTATGCCTGATGGCGAAAGGCTCGCACGCTATCACATGAGCCTGAAAAAATTTCAACTTGTTGTCGAGAATGAAGGCGGCGCCACGATCGCTGTGGCCCAAAGTGAATTCATGTCCCCTACGTTCACCACGTGTACGTCCGACGGGGCGCCACTATTTGCGGTCTTCAAGCGGGGAATGCCCGCGAGAAATCAAGAATATTTTTCATCAAGCGATGATTTGATTCACTTCACCTGGCAAAACCAGCCGGATAAGCGGCTCTACCTACAAATCATCATGGTGCCTGCCTTGTTGAAAATGATGTATTGGGATCATGCCTGATGCCATTGGAAGCCGAGAAGCTGTTTGCACAAAAAAGTAAAGGCGGAGAGCTGCGCTCATGCAGCCTCCGCCTTTTCTCATCCCTGCTACAAAAACCGCCGGTGCACTTTTTTTCCATCAAACGTAAACAGCACCGCCCGATCCTCGATCATCGTTTCCAGATGGACCGACTTGCCCCACAGCTGCTGCAGGTAAGGCATCGTCTTTTCGATGTATTTCACGTCCAGCTCCATGCCGTCGTACCAATGCTTGATATACAGCTCGCCGGTGCGCAAATAATCGCCGTCCATGACCGTCATGTAGGGGAATCCACCGTTCACCCGCGTGTTGGCCAAACCGTCCCGCACCTGCTCCCAAGCCTTTTCCTGTACGACCCAATCGTTCCCCTGCTTGCCGAACATGTACATGTCGAGATCATTGACCAAATCCTTGGTCAAATAGTTGCGGATAAACGAAATATCGGATTCGATCTCCCGTACCTCAAATAGTTTCTCGCGACCTTTTCCCGGCTTGCGTCCAAAGCGCTCTTGCTCTTCTTTTGTCGGCTTGTCATAGCGTCGCTCAATATCTTCAAAAATTTTCAACCCCAAATGGTACGGGTTGATGCTGGTCGGAGATGGCTGGATGACGGACGCGTGCAGCTTGGCGAAATCGATCGTTTCATCCTCCGTCAAATCCATCTCGCGCAAGATGCGGCTGTGCCAGTAGGAAGCCCAGCCTTCGTTCATGATCTTGGTCTCAATCTGCGGCCAAAAATACAGCATCTCCTCGCGCAAGATCGTCATGATGTCACGCTGCCACTCTTCGAGCTGCGGGCTGAACTGCTGAATGAACAGCATAATGTCCTTCTCCGGCTGCGGCGGGAATTTGCGGGCCTGCTGTTTGGGCTCCTCGGCGTTCCCCGTTTCATCCAGCTTCCACAAATCGTCGTACCGGCCCGGTTTCTTCGACGTTCCTTGGGTAGAGTCGCCCTGCTCATCCACGGCCTTCTTCCAGCTCAGCTTAGGACGCATCAGGCTCGGATCAATGTGCTCCTGAATCGCCAGGCACGCATCCAGCAGGTTTTCCACCGCCTCCTTACCGTGGGCGATTTCATACTGGCGGATGCGTTCCGAGCTGGCCGCCATGCTCTCCACCATGTCCCGCTTCGTATTGGAAAAGCGGACGTTGTTTTTGAAAAAGTCGCAGTGCCCGAGCACGTGCGCGACGATTAGCTTGTTTTGGATCAGGCTGTTGCCGTCCAGCAAAAAGGCATAGCACGGGTCGGAGTTGATGACCAGCTCATAGATTTTGCTCAGGCCCAGCTCATATTGCAGCCGCATCCGGTAAAAGCTTTTGCCGAAGCTCCAGTGCGAAAACCGCGTCGGCATCCCGTAAGCACCAAACGTATAAATGATGTCTGAGGGACAAATCTCATAGCGCATTGGATAAAAATCAAGGCCGAACCCTTTCGCGATCTCCGTTATTTCGTCAATGGCATATTCCAGCGCCTTCTGCTCGTCGATTCTCATGTCTTCCCCCTCGCTTTCCCACTCGCTTACTTTATGTATATGGAAGTCAGAGCCCGATTGAGCACTATTTCTTGCAGTTCGGTAATCCTCACTTGACAAGTCGGAATAATCCGCCGGAAAATGGAAGAAATCAAGAAAAGGGCTGGTGAACGCAGAATGGCGAAAAAACGGCTTGACCACGTTGGGCTTGCAGTCAAAGATTTCGATAAAGCGATTGAATTTTACCAAAAGATCGTCGGCTTCGAGCTGAAAGGCACGCTGACGCACACGAATGGCGTCATTCGCTTGGCATTCCTCGGATTCAACAATTCGGACGAGACGGAGCTGGAGATCATCCACGGCTACAACGATCACCTGCCGACTGAAGGCAAGGTGCACCATTTTGCAATCAATGTGGACAATCTGGAGGAAGAATACGAGCGGGTTAAGCAGCTGGGCGCGCAGTTCGTCGATCCCGAGATCGTCACGCTGCCCAATGGCTTCCGCTACTTTTTCATCTATGGGCCAGAAGGCGAATGGGTGGAATTTTTCCAGCGGTAACCTTTTTGCCGCCTGGACAACAAGAAAAAACGGCGTCCTACCTTCGTCAGGTACGGTGCCGTTTTCTTCTATCTACAAAGTATAAGTGCGAATCATTCAAACTCCAGCAAACCCTTTTTGGCTGCATAGCGAACCAGCTCCGGCCGCGTTTTGAGATGCAGCTTCTCCATGATCTTCGTTTTGTGCGTTTCGATCGTTTTCACCGACAGAATCAGCTGCTCGGCGATTTCTTTGTTGGAATAGCCCCGCGCGATCAGCGACAGGATCTCCCGCTCTCGATCGGTCAACACATCGAATTTGCCTTGGTCTTCCCCGTTTTGCACGCGTTGCAAAAATTCCTGAATCAATGATTTGGTTGCCGACGGATACAGGTATGCGGCTCCGCTGTGCACCTGGCGAATCGCGGTGATCAGGTCGAAATCAGGAGCGCTTTTCAAAATATAGCCGGAAGCCCCTGCTTGCAGCACACGGAACAAATACTCCTCGTCATCATGCATCGTGAGGATCAGGATGTGGACATCCGGCGCGGCATCCTTGATGCGGGCGGTAGCGGACAGCCCGCTTTCTCCAGGCGGCATGCTGATGTCCATCACAACGATATCCGGTTTGATGGCGAGGGTCTTGTCGAACGCCTCCCTACCGTCTGCCGCCGACTCGACGACCTCCATGTCCGGCTGCGCGTTAATCAGCATGGAGAGGCCGGAGCGAACCACGGCGTGGTCATCAGCGATTAGTACGCGGATCGACATGAATGTGCTCTCCTTTCTCATCCAGCGGAATGCTGACCAGTATCGTGGTTCCTTTTGCCAGCTCGGATGTGATTGTGAGCTGACCGCCCAAGAGGCTAGCCCGCTCCTGCATACCGTACAACCCGAGGCCGGTGCCGGCAGCCTCCACTTGATCGAGGCGGAATCCTTTGCCTTGGTCGGCGATGCACATCTCGATCTTGTCGCCTGAATCATGGATGGATACCGTCAGCTTATCGGTATCAGCATATTTGGCAGCATTGGTCATCGCTTCCTGACAGATCCGATACAGCGTCGTCTCCACCACCGGTGCATAGCGGCGGCGCGTTCCTTTGCTGTCCAGTTGAAGCTCGATGCCGAAAATCTGCTCGAACCGCTTCATGTACGAACGGATCGCCGGAACGAGGCCAAGGTCATCCAATGCAGACGGCCGCAGCTCGACGGCAAGGCTTTTCACTTCCTCCAACGCGCGTGCCGTCATTTGCTGCACAGTCGCGAGATGGTTCGTCATTTGCTCATCCATCTTAACTTGGTTGATTACGTTCAATCCAACGAGGATGCTGTACAGCGCCTGCCCCACACCATCGTGCAGCTCGCGCGATAGGCGTTTGCGCTCTTCCTCCTGCGCCTGAATCACATAGTTGGTCATCAAAAGCAGATTGCGCTCGCGCTCCGCTTTCTGCTGTTCTGACATATCGCGCAGCACGACTACCAACGCCGCGGATGAGCGGTGCGGCAGCTGCGTCGAGCTCGCTGCAACGGGAAATTCTTTTCCGGATTTGGTCAACACCTTCATTTCGAACGAAGGCGCCATCATTTTTTTCGTAAAGCAATCCATGCAGGTAGCTTCTGCCGTGCAAGTCGCAACTCCCCTGCAAATCTGGCAAAAGTGAATTTTGCCCACCATTTCTTGGCTGCTCCATTCTGTTAGCTGTTCGGCTGCGGGATTGGCCCCGATCACGAATCCATCTTGATCCAACACCAGAATCGCATCGGTGAGATGCTGGAAAATAGACCGGAGAAGCGAGGAAGTCTCCTTGTCCGCATCAATGTTCTCCAACCATGTCATCAGCCCGTTCCCTCCTCTACACACTGTTCCTTCTATGATAACCCATCCACTGGAAGGAAAACAGCGTAACCGGCAACAGGATTATGAACGAAGCGTGTCACCTAACCACTCTGCAGCGCTAACAATTTTGGATAATTCTTCTGTGAAAACCCTGATTTGGCGACACCCGACCAACAGCACGCCGCAAATCGACTCTTCATGCATGACAGGCACCGCTACGGCTGACTTCAACCCTTCTGCCAAGAGTATCGCGTATTCGCTCGGATCATCGCCACTTTTTGGAAAAAACGACGGGATCATCATCAGGCGACCGGAGCGCAGGACGTTGCCGATCATACCTTTGCGACTGAAGATGATTTTTTTGTAGCGCTCATTCCGATTGCCTGACGCATATTGCCAGCGCATCCGCTGTTCATGCTCTTCCATCAAAGCGATTGCAGCAAAATCCGCATTCGTTTCATCCCGCAGCCAGCTGAGCATTCCGCTGATAGACCATGCACCGTTCTCCATGCTTTCCCCTCCCCTGCAACGAATCTGATACGTCAGAAAAGAGAGGACATCTCCTCTCTTTTCTCTCGCGCTAGCGTATGTCAACCATCCAAACCGATACCGATCCTGCTTTTACCAAGTACGAATCGGCGGCGAACCTGGAGGTGCATTCACCAGCAGCTCATAAATCGGATACCCGTAAGCGAGCACGAGCAAGAGGACAGTCAGCGTCAACCAGATGCTCCAACGCTCCAAAATCGCAGGCGCAACCTCCTTCGGATCAGCCGTTTCGGCGATCGGATATGCAGTTTCGCCTTTTGGCGCAAAGAATACCAGATTGATCACGATGCCGATCATCAGGACTGCCGCAAAGAACAGCAGGTAGCCACCGACTGCGGCGATTTTGTTATACGACAGCCATTCCAGCGGCACTTGGCTCGTGCCGTACTCGGCGAATGCCGTTCGGCGCGGAGCGCCTAGCAGCCCGACATGGTGCATCGCGCCGGACATCAGGAGCATCCCCACCGTCCACAGTCCGGTTTGGAACATACCGATGCGATTGACCTTCGGCGTCAGTACGCGTCCGGTCAGCTGCGGAATCAACCAGTAGCTCACCCCGAAAAACGTAAGTGCAACGGTCGTCGCAACGGTCAAGTGGAAGTGACCGGTAACCCAGATGGTGTTATGCACGATGGCATTGAGTTGGTTACTAGCGTTAATGATCCCGCCCGCACCACCAGGTATGAAAGCAGCCATCCCGATAAACGGAGCCACAAAGCGGACATCTTTCCACGGCAGCTTGGTAAACCACCCAAACAGCGCTTTGCCGCCAAGTTCGCGGCCGCGGCGCTCAAACACGGCAAACATCGAAAACGCGGTCATCATCGATGGCAATGCAACCGTCAAGGTCAAGATGACATGGATAAATTTCCAGTGTGCCGAAATCCCTGGCTCCATCAGCTGATGGTGGAAGCCGACCGGCGTGGAGAACAGCAGGAACAAGATAAAGGAGAGACGTGCCAGCGTATCGCTGAATACCTTGCCCCCGATGATTTTCGGAATGCACACGTACCAAACGACATAAGCAGGCATCAGCCAGAAGTACACCAGCGGATGGCCGAAATACCAGAACAGCGTGCGGCTCAGGACGACGTCGATCGTCGGCACCCAGCCAAGCGACCAAGGGATCAGCTGGAACAGAACTTCAGCCGCTACGCCAAGCGTCGCGATTTGCCAAAGCGCCATCGTGGTGACCGCCATGAATGCGAGCAGCGGGGAACGCTGTCCTTTGTTCGCTTTGCACCATCTCGCATACGCGGCGAACATCGCATAGCCGCCAAACCAGGAGCCGACCACGATCAACGCAGCCGCGATGTAGAAGAACGGAGATGCTTTCAACGGTGCATAAAAGGTATAGAGTACGGTTGCATTGTTTTGCAAAATGGTGATCGTTCCCATTACGGTCCCGATCGTCATCAAAATCCAGCAAATCCAGGCCAGCTTCCGTTCAAGTGCAGTCAAGCCGCCTGTCGTTTTCGCCACGCCGGAAAGCAGGAATCCGACGATGAAATAAGTGGTGAACACCAACCCCATCAGCACGCCATGTGCCGTCAGGATTTGGTAATAGTTAATCCCGCTGGGCAGCGTCAGCATGCCGGCGCGCACCAGCCCTTGTATCACACCAGCCAGGGCAGCGATTCCAAAGGCGACGAACGCCACCAGAATGTGGTACAGGCTGACGCGGGCAGTCGCCGGGTCCAAACGCCCTTCTTGCTGCAAGCCGGGGAAGAACTGAGTCATCATGGTATGTCACATCCTTTCACTACTTCACGATAATCTGCGTACCCATCTTTTCATGCGCGATCCCACAATACTCGTTGCAAAGGATCAGGTACTCGCCCGGTTTGTCAAAGGTGTGTGTCACCGTACTGATATGCCCCGGCAAAATCATCATGTTGACCGCCGTTCCCGGAATCTCGAATCCGTGCACAACATCCTTGCTGGTCACGTGAAAGTTAATCTTGGCGCCCGCCGGTATTTCCACATTGGCGGGTGCATAACCGAAGGCAAACGAGGTCATGTTCAAGTCGTACTCGTTGTCGCCTACTTTCACCAAACCTGGTTTATCAAAAGGTGGCGTCTGATCCACCTTTGTTGGATCAATCGTATTCAGATCACTCGGTGGCATCATTCCGGAGTGATATGCGTTGATACCTAGCAAAACAATGAACAGAATAAGGACACCGCCGCCGAAGAGCAGCCAAATCTTTTCAAAACGATGCAAATGCATTCCTAACCCTCCAATCGCACTCTACCTGCCAAATCTTTCGCGCTATGACCTCTCCAGGAAGAGATAAAAAACCGCCAGCCAGGTTACCACGATAAAAGCTCCCAATAAAAGAACCGACACCAGCGTTCCTTTGAGAGAGTCCGTTTCGTTCTCATTGCGCTTCGGCGCCCCTGGTCTTCCCATCCCGATCCCCTCCTTTTTCCTTCGATGACGACTTAGGTTACGTGTGTCGTAACCAGGCAGCAAATTTACAGTTTCATTGTAAGGCGGGCTGAGTAGCTGCGTATGTAGGGGAACTCCCTGAACCTCAGGCAGGAAATCCCTGAATTTCGCTCCTCCATCCCCTGACAGATCTGCCAGACGCGCAAAAACCGCATGGAATAGGCTGGATGGGAAATGCTAGGAAACAGGAAAAACTGACGAAGCCCGCTTGCGGGGACCTGGGGGATATGGAATGGAGCACCTTTCAACCAAACGAAAAGTAACGATTATGATCGCGGTGATGGCCGCCATGCTGTTTGCCTCCATCAACCAGACGATCGTCGGAACGGCGCTGCCGCGCATCATTGCCAAGCTAGGAGGGATGGAGTACTACAGCTGGGTGTTCACGATTTACATGCTGACCTCCAGCGTGACGACCATTCTGGCGGGACGCCTCTCTGATTTGTACGGCCGCAAGCCCTTTCTGCTCTTCGGCGTAGGGATTTTCCTGATCGGGGCCTTCCTGTCGGGCACCTCAACCACCATCATTCAGCTGATTTTATACCGGGGCATTCAGGGGATCGGAAGCGGTCTCATCATGTCTGCCGCCTTTTCAGCGGTCGGTGACCTTTTCTCGCCACGCGAACGCGGGCGCTGGACAGGCTACATGAGCGCGATCTTCGGCTTTTCGAGCGTGCTCGGCCCGGTCATGGGCGGTTATATCGTAGACAGACTCGACTGGCATTGGATCTTCTGGATTTTCCTGCCGCTCGGCATCGTGGCATTAGTGATGATCTGGATGATGTTTCCGTCAGTTCCGCACAGCGAATCCGAGCACGTCGATTATTGGGGCTCGCTCCTGCTGACTGTCACCGTCGTGCCGCTTTTGCTCGTACTCAGCTGGGGCGGTTCACAGTATGCGTGGAGCTCCCCGCCGATCCTCGGCTTGATCGCCATCGCGCTGATCGCGCTGATTTTGTTTCTGTTCGTCGAAAAACGGGCCGAAAATCCCGTCATCCCTTTGCAGCTGTTCAAAAGCAGCGTATTCACCATATCCAACCTGTCTGCCTTCACCATGAGCGTCGGGATGTTCGGTGCGATCATGTACATGCCGTTTTTCGTGCAAGGGGTGCTGGGACAGACGGCAACCCACTCCAGCTTTATCATGATTCCGCTCACGCTGTCGCTGGTCATCGGCAGCATGGTGAGCGGCCAGCTCATCACCCGCACCGGCTCGTACAAATGGCTCGCTTTGACCGGGTTGTTTTTGACCGTCGCCGGCATCTGGCTGATGTCACGGATGACGCCGGAAACACCGACAGCGCACATCGTCTGGAACAACATCATCACCGGCGTTGGGTTGGGGCTTGGGATTCCGGTGTTTTCCCTCACCGTCCAAAATGCGGTCAAGCAAAACCTGCTTGGTGTTGCCACCGCTTCCACACAGTTTTTCCGCTCGCTAGGCGGTACCGTCGGCGTGTCGGTAATGGGCACCGTGATGGCCCACCGGATGTCTTCGAAGGCGATGGAGCTGTTTGCCGGGCTGGGTGACTTACGGACGTCCCAAGTGATGCACACGGCGCAGGTACGCTTGATGGGTGTCAATCCCGAGCTGGACAAATACATGAAGCAGCTGGAAAATCCGCAGGTGCTGCTCGACGCCGCCAAGCTGGAGCAGCTGCGCAGCTCGCTGCCGCCTGAGCTACAAGGCATGTTTTCCGATTTGATTGCGATCTTGCGCGAATCGCTCAGTTACTCACTTTCCGGCGTCTTTTTGACCGGAGCGCTGGTTGTTTTCTTTGCCTTCCTGCTGACGTTTTTCTTGAAAGAAGTGCCGCTCAGGGGGAGCGCGACGAAATAGCGGTGAACGCAAAAAAGAGGCAAACAGGGCTGGACGTGTTTGCCTCTTTTTTTGTGACATCATTTTCGTGGTAATATTCAAAAAATTACATTTTACACTTGATCCTTACGTAACGTAATGATTTATGATGTAGATACCGGTAAAAACCTCGCGCGAAAAAAAGGGGATGATCATGAAACGGGAGTGGAAAGTTGGAGAACTTCGTTACTTTATTTACTATGAATCGCATGGATTAAGCCAGTTAAGATAAACGCGGAAAACGTACGCTAAGCTTAAAAATGAGAGGGAGTGGAAGAGAATGACGAAACAAACACGAATTGGTAAAACAGATTTAGTTGTCAATCCAATCGGACTTGGAACAAGCGCTGTAGGTGGGCACAATATTTTCCCTGATTTAAATGAAGAAGTAGGAAAAGATTTGGTGCGGGCTGCGATCAACCATGGAGTGAATTTTTTTGATACAGCGTTTTTTTATGGAACAGGACGTTCAGAGGAGCTAGTAGGTGAAGTGATAAAAGAAGCAGGAAAGCGTCATGAACTCATCCTTGCAACAAAAGCCGGCCTTACACTTGTCGGCAATGATATTGCCATGGATAATTCGCCTGCTTTTTTAAAACAAGCCGTTGAAGATAGTTTGAAAAAGCTACAAACAGATTACATAGATTTATTTTATATTCATGTTCCAGATCAGGATACACCAAAAGATGAGGCGGTTGGAGTCCTAAAACAGCTAAAGGACGAAGGTAAAATTAGAGCAATTGGCGTTTCTAACTTCTCACTTGAACAATTGAAAGAAGCGAATAAGGATGGTTATGTCGATGTATTACAGGGAAACTACAATTTGCTGCAGCGTGAAGCGGAACAAGAATTCTTTCCATATACGACAGAGAATACTATCTCGTTTATTCCATACTTTCCACTAGCATCTGGCTTGCTGGCCGGTACATACAATAAGGATATGACATTCAATGATCTACGCAAAGATATGCCTCACTTCCAGGGCGATACATTTAAAAAAAATCTAGAAAAGGTAGAGCAGCTCCGTAAAATTGCAAATGAAAAAAATGCCGAAGTTGCTCATGTAGTCCTTGCTTGGTATTTAGCGCATGATTCAATTGATGTTGTCATTCCCGGAGCAAAAAGAGCAGAGCAAGTGCTGGATAATTTAAAAACATTTGACGTCCACCTGACAGAAGAAGAAATCGATGAAATTGATCGTATTTTTAAATAGGTTCTCTGTGGCGAACCTTCGTACTACTGCCCTCCCCTCACTATCTGTAACGGCAAGTTTTTGAAATTTTACGTCCCCACTTATAGTGTGAAATTCGCAAACAAAAAGCTCCCATCTCCACTTTAGCAGTGGTTCTGGAAGCTTATTTGTTTACATTTGGGACAGCCCCCCCGGGCTAAAACCAACTGTTTTCAGCTTTGTTGACCGATCGCTTCGAGACTAATATCGATACTTTCTCCATATGCAGCTATTTTCATGGCTTAAGAACGTAGGAATTGCGTTACGATTTTTTTATGATGTAATATCATCGAAATTCTGCAAAAGGCGCAGCTCCAGCCCTTTTTCATTTGTTGTTAGTTCTTGCATGATCGGAATAGTCATATCGGTATTGGGATTGTATTTCAGGCCCCAGTGCATAATGGCAAAAACGACCGGAAACAGGTCAAGTGCCTTTTGTGTTGGTCGGTACATAGTTTGTGCGCGGTTTGATTCTCCTTCTATCTTGACGAGCAGGCCTGCTTCAACGAGTGATTGGAGCCGTGCGCTCAAAATATTAGTTGAGATGTGCTCGCGTGAAGCAAGAAACTCGCGGTAATACCGCTTGTTATGGATAAGGACGTCACGAAGTATGACTAGGCTCCAGGGATCGCCCCATATGTCGAGCGCATATACAATTGGACAAACTGTGGAAGATCGCTTTTTCATGAGAATGATTATACAATTCGTGCTTGCATTTTGCAAGTTCGTACTTGCGTTTTGCAAGTACAGGATTTATACTCGGTGTGTAGTCAACAATTAACGAGGGGAGATAACTTGCATGAATCAAAGTTACAGTACTTTTTTTAAGGTAGACCAAAGCCCCGAAGAAGTCTTCGCCGCCATCAATAACGTCCGCGGATGGTGGTCAGAGGAAATTGAGGGCACTACCGACGAACTCGGTGAATTTAAGCACCACTACCAAGATATTCACCGCTGCACCATCCAAATCACCGAGCTTGTTCCAGGTAAAAAGGTTGTTTGGCACATTACAGATAACTACTTTAACTTCGTAAAGGACAAGAGCGAGTGGAAGGATACCGACATTGTTTTTGAAATCGCCAGGAAGGACGGCAAAACAGAAGTTCGATTTACACACGTAGGCCTCGTTCCCGCGTATGAGTGCTACACCGTCTGTACGGACTCCTGGGGCATCTACATAAACGGCAGCCTTCGCGACTTGATCACCAAGGGCAAGGGCCAGCCCAACCAAAGCGAGCAAATTGCAAACAAACACGGCATAGAGAACTCTTAGAAACCCCATGCCATAGACCGAAGCTCGGCGCTTAGCAACCGAGGCTTTGCCAAGAGATTGCGCTGCCTCTTCTGAAAGCGTCGAGCAAAGTATTAGCAATAGTCAATGCAGACTCCTGCGGGTTTCTCCCCCCAAAAAACGTTACCGTTACTTATGGTACGGTTCACAGTACATCATCTTAACCTATCGAACCCGTCAGCGTAATCGTTCCTCACAGCTTCATCCAGAGTAATTAACGAACACCTGTGTCTTTCTCCCAATTTCTATTCGCTCCGTAAATTTGCCTCCGGTGTATTCATCTATTGTTTTTTTCCAAAAATGTTGCGCAGGCTTGTTATTATCTATTTGGTATACTTCCCATTGCCCCTTATGCATTTGAAATATTTCTTTTGCTACTTGTTTACCTAACCCTGTTCTCCGATATCTTTTCAGAATAAAAAACTCAGCAATCGAAAAGTAGGAGTCATCTTCTTCTCTACTTATCGATTTGACTAGGACGAATCCAGCAATTTTCCCATCAAGCCATATTAAATATGGAAACCTAGCGTCATCTGTCCAGTATTCGTTTATTGGATATTCACCATATCTCCCGTTATCTTCAATTTGTAGCTCCATAAACTCAGAGAAATCATAAATATAGAATTGCATAAGGTTGCTGAGTGTTTCCTTTTCATCCACGGTCGCTCTCTTAATTTCATAGTTCTTCAAAAAAACACCCCTTTACCGCATATAGGTTAACTGCAAAGAAAAAACAACGCTGCAGGTCTCATCATAGCTGCCACAGCGTTGTTTTCGTCTTATTCCTCTACGATTGCCACGGGACGAGCCCAACCTGCACTCGCTTTTTCCACTTTGACCGGAAAGCAGCAGACCTTGAAGCCGAACGGTTTCGGAATAAGCTCCAAATTGGCCAGCTTCTCGATCTGGCAATATTCCCGGTCCTTGCCAATATAGTGTGCCGCCCAAAGGACGCCGTCCTTCGGCTGCTGCTTGTAGGCTTCTGCCTGTAGGTTGAGCGGGATGTCCCAGCCCCAGCCGTCGGTGCCAACTACCTTGATGCCTTGATCCAGCAGCCACAATGTGGCTTCTGCTGATACGCCGGCGTGAAGGAACGCATAATGCTCGTGATACAGACGCTTATCCGCATCGCATCGGATGAGCACGATATCAAGCGGCTTGAGCCTATATCCGATGCGGTTCAACTCCGCGGCAAGATCGTCCGATGTTATCTCATAGCCGGGTGGCTTCGAACTGAAGTCGAGCAGTATGCCGTCGGAATAAAACCAATCTAACGGTAGCTCGTCAATCGTTCTAGCAGGTTTCCCTTCCGAGGTCGGCCAGTAGTGCCAAGGTGCGTCAATATGTGTGCCCGAATGCGTGTTGAGCGTCACGGTTTCCGTTGCCCATGCCTTGCTTTCAGGAAAATCGTCCGGTTTCAGACCAAGCACCGCAGCCGCTTGTAGAGCACCATCGCTATGGCTCGAATACTCGATCTTCGCAGCTAGCGGCTCGCGGATGGATGGGCTTATCGGCACGCTCAAATCGATGAGTTTCATCGCTTACCCCCTTTCACCTACGTTTCTCGTTTTAAAATATTTTCTTTCGATCATTATACTATATTGCACCAACCGGATAGCGGTCGATTATCCTAACCTGGCACGTTCGATCGGGATGAATCTACCGAGCAAACTGGGTAAAACTCCTCGAACAGCAAGTCCTAGTCACCTAGAAAACCTGGCTACGTCATGCTTTTGGCGGAGCCGCGGTTGCACTAATACTGGATAAGAATTTTATAAATTCTTATCTGTACAAACAAAAAAACGGGCAACCGCCACTATGGCGGTCCACCCGTCTCTGCTTCTTTTTTCTGGTTTATGATCTTCCTGTTTGCTCTTCCACTTGCTCCTCAGTCGCCTGTTCCTCCTGCAGTGTATGGTGCACCAGACTGAGCAGCAGCTTACCTGCGATCAGCATCGCGCGTTCATCGAAATCGAACTTCGGATGATGGTGCGGGAAGTTGGCAGCAGGGTCCTCCATTCCTGCTCCGGTGAAGAAAAAGGCGCCGGGCACATGCTGCAAATAATACGCGAAATCTTCTCCACCCATCATCGGCGGTGATTCTAAAACCTTGTCAGCGCCGAGGTCACGTCGTGCAATATCCATAAACAGCTCGGTTTCGACAGCATGGTTGACGACGGACGGATAGCCACGCACATACGTAAACTCCGCTTCCGCATGGTGCGCTTTGCAGACACCTTCGATGACGGCGCGCATCTCGGCCTCCATCAAATCTCTGACTTCCGCATCCAAGGTGCGCACCGTACCGGTGAACACCGCCTTGTCGGCGATCACGTTGCCTGCCTGCCCGGCGTGGAAGGAGCCGACCGATAAGACGGCGGGCTGCAGCGGATCGACTCTGCGGCTGACCAGCAGCTGGAGCTGGTTAATCACCTGCGTGGCGACGATGATCGAGTCGACGGTCTCATGCGGTGATGCCCCGTGTCCGCCTTTTCCGTGAATCGTCACCTCGAATCCGTCTGCCGCCGCCATGAGCGCGCCTTTGCGGCTACTCACCAAGCCAAGCGGCAGCATCGAGCCGACATGCGTGCCATAAATAACGTCGACGCCATCGAGGCAGCCGTCCTCGATCATGCCGATCGCTCCGCCCGGGTCCACTTCTTCCGCATGCTGATGAATCAGTACGACCGTGCCAGCCAGCTGTTCGCGCACCTCGGCAAGCACTTTCGCGACGCCCAGCAATGTCGCCGTATGGCCGTCGTGCCCGCACGCATGCATGATGCCCGGCACCTTCGACGCATAGGGGGCTTCTTTTTCATCCTGGATCGGCAGCGCATCAAAGTCCGCACGCAAGGCGACCGTTTTGCCGGGCTTTCCACCGCGGATGATCCCGACGACACCGCGTCCGCCGACGCCCGTCCGCACCTCGATGCCAAGCTCGGTCAATGTCTCCGCAATTTTTTTCGGTGTCTCCACTTCTTCGAAAGAAAGCTCTGGATATTGATGAAAATGCCTTCTCCATGTCACCATCTGCCCGTACTGCTCCTCTAGCTTCTGATGCCAGCTTGTCACCATCTAACCTCATCCTCCTTCGTATTTTTTCAACCTTGCGTGCTTATTGCTCAATATCCCACTCGTGGATGTTATACAGCATGCCATGCAATTTCGGCACTGCCCCTTTCACCTTTTTCGAGATGGCAAGTAGCGGTCTCTCCCCGTACAAGGTGAAGATCGGCAAGTCCTGTTGCAAAATTTCGCTGAGCTGGTTGTAGATCACATGCCGTCTACCTGGGCTCGCTTCTTTTTTCCCGCTCTCGATCAAGGAGTCCACCGTCGGATTGCTGTAGTTGGAAAAGTTGTAAGGCCCGCCAGTCTTATAATAGTTACTGACGTCTGGGTCCAAATAGAATGGCAGCCCGAGCAAAAGCAAATCGAATTCATGCTTTATCCCCTTTTGGATCAGCGTAGGCAAATCGTATTTGTTGATTTTCACTTTGAACCCCACCGCTTGCAGGTTTTCGGAAATGATGACTGCAAATTGCTCACGCGCTTTATTTCCGACCGGTACCGCTAGGTCAATCGGTTTATTCGCGTCCCAACCTGATTCACTGAGGAGCTGCTTGGCTTTTTGCGTGTCGTACGGGTAGTGCTTCACATCTTTGTTGTAATAAGGATGGACGGTGGTGTACGGGCCGTCCAGAACTTCCCCTGCGCCCTTCAGCAAATTGTCCACGATCATCTGGCGATTGATAGCATACGCGATCGCTTGGCGAACCTTGCGATCCGTTAGCGTCGACGAGTTGATGAACATCATTTGGGAATCGAACGGTTCGGCTGAGACTGTAGTGACATTGGACATGTTTTTCACTTTTTCATAATCTTCAATCGGAATGAAGCTGGTCTCCGGTTCATTCATCTGGATTTCTCCCGTTTGCAGCTGTGCGACAATATTTGTCGCAGGCATGATTTTAAAGATCAGCTTGTTCACCTTGGGTGCGCCGCGGTAATACGACTTGTTGGCTGCGAACTCCACGTACTGGTCTTTGACGAACTGAACGAGCGTAAACGCACCATCTGTCACATTCGGTTTTTGCATAAACGGATGCTGATGCAATTTTTCCGGCTCGACGTCTTTTAGCACATGCTTCGGCAAAAATCGGACCTCGGTGCCCAGCTTCTCTTTCATATAGTTCAAGTCAACTGGTTCTTTCGTGTGAACGCTCAATGTATGGGGATCAACGATTTTGATCCCTTTGATCTCGGCTTGCCCTTCCGGTAACTGGCCTGCATCGTTCAACCCGTCGATGACCGAGAGCGTCTGAATGCCGGTGCTGATGACTTTTGGATTGGCCATCAGCTGCAGCGTGAAGACCACATCATCGGCGGTAAACGGCTGACCGTCCGTCCAATTTGCCTTTGGATTCAGCTTGATTACGAAATTTTGGTTGTCAGTGGTCTCCATGCTGTCCGCTAGCTTGGGCAAAAACTTCATGTCTTCGTCCAGGTCCAGCAGCGTTTCGAACAGGATGGAGGAGAGCCGCATGGACGCCAGCTCCTTGCCATTGATCGGGTTCAGCGTTGCGGGCGGATTGTTGATACCCACAAAGATGGTTTTGTCCCCTCCGGCTGGGCTTGGCGTATTTGCAGGCGCACTATCTGTCGGCTGGGCCGCGTTGCTGCAAGCTGAAAGGGCAAATAGAGAGAGCAGGCTAATCGTCAGGAATCGTTTCTTGAATCGTCCTTTCATTCAGTACCTCCGTTGGATGTTATGAGAGACTTTTCGGGTCCATCGCGTCGCGCAACCCGTCGCCGATGAAGTTGATCGACAAGACGGCCAGCACGATCATCACGCCGGGTGGAACCCAAAGCCACGGCTGTGATGTCAAAACGGTCAGTGATTGCGCGTCTGTTAGCATGTTCCCCCAACTTGCCGTCGGCGGCTGCACGCCCAATCCGAGGAAGCTGAGCGCTGCTTCCGTCACAATCGCTCCGGCCATACCGAAGGTGGCATGAACCAAAATGGGTGCGAGAGCATTCGGCAAGATATGGCCAAACAAGATGCGTGGCGTGCTGAGCCCCAACACGACGCTTGCTTTGACGTAATCCATCTGCTTGAGAGAAAGGACGCTGCCGCGGACGAGGCGCGCGACAGACGGCCAGCCGAGAAAACCGAGGATCAAAATAACATTGGTCAGACTCGGTCCCAGCACGCTAACGGTGACGAGCATCACCATCAAGCTAGGAAACGACATGAACACATCGGTGACCCGCATGAACAGCATGTCGATCCACCCTCCAAAATAAGCGGAAACCGCTCCGAGCACCGTGCCGATCGCCACATAAATCAATACGGTGCCGATCCCGACCATAAGCGATACCCGTGCCGCGTAAACCAGGCGGCTGAGCACATCACGCCCCACTTGGTCTGTCCCCAACAAATGATCAGACGAGGGCGGTGCCGAAAACGAATCCGTCACATCATACGGGCTTTGCGGCACAATCCACGGGGCGAAAATGGCCACAAGCGCCAGCAAAAATAGGACGACTAGACCGGCTACCGCCATTTTGTGCCTGACGAAGCGCTTGACGATCATGCGAAAGTAGCTTTGATCGTGTCCCTTTTCAGGCAAAGCCGCTTCTGCCGGCTCATCGATTGGCGCCGATGCTTTGGGTGCGTGTAACTCTGCCATCGACAAGGTGATTCCTCCTTTTCCTATTGATACTTAATCCGTGGGTCTGCAATCGAATAGAAAATATCCGTCAACAGATTGGTAACCAAAACCATTATGGCAGCGATGAGATTGATTGCCATGAGAATCGGATAGTCGCGGGACATGATCGACTGAATCGTCAGCTGCCCCATCCCCGGCCATTGAAAAATCTGTTCGGTAATCACCGCACCGCCTAGCAGCATCGGTACTTCCAGCCCAATCACCGTGATGATCGGAATCAGTGCGTTCCGCAGGGCATGCTTGTTGGTCACGACGAATTCGCGCAGCCCTTTTGCCCGCGCCGTCCGCAAATAATCTTGTCCCAAAATCTCCAGCATGCTGGCCCGAACATAACGAATCATCTTCCCCGCAATCCCGATGGCAAGCACCACCACAGGTAAAATCAAATGCTGCACCCGATCGAGAAAGCCGCCGTCACTGCCCAAGGTCTTCATTCCGCCTGTCGGCAAAAGGGGGAATTGCAGCGAAAATACATAAATGAGACCGAGCCCCAGAAAAAAATTCGGGATGGAAATGCCGAGAAAGGAGAAGCCAGTTGTCGCATAATCGAGCGTGCTGTATTGTTTGGTTGCGCTTACAATCCCGAGCGGAATCATGATGAGGATCCCGACCAAGAGGGATAGTCCCATCAACAGCAAGGTCGGTCCCAACCGTTCTGCCAATATTTGCGAGACAGGTTCGAAGGAATTGTATGAAAACCCAAGATTGCCTTGCAGCAGGTTGCCGAGCCAATGGAGGTATTGCAGCCACAGTGGATCATTCAGCCCAAGCTGCTCTTTTCTCAGCTCGATCTGGTCAGCGGAGGTGTTCGGATCAATGAACATCTCCACCGGATTGCCCGGGGCCAAATAGATAATGAGGAAATTAAAAATAGTCACGCCAAACAAGACAGGGATGGCGATCAGAAGCCTTCGCACAATGTATGAAAACACGCTTTCACCTTCCTTTTCCGAAAGCTAATCATGGGCAAAGCACGCGACCGAATGGCCCGCTCCTTTTAAGAGCGGCTCCTGCTCACGACAGATCGCTTTGGCAATCGGGCATCGCGTATGGAATCTGCATCCGTTTGGCGGATTCGCAGGGCTGGGCACATCCCCCTGGATCACTATCCGATCCGTAGATCGCAGGTGTGGATTCGGAATCGGGTACGCACCGAGCAGCGCTTTCGTATACGGATGCCGGGGATTGCGAAAAATCTCTTCCGCTTTGGCAATCTCGACGATTTTACCAAGGTACATCACAGCGATCCGGTCGCAAATGTACTTGATTGCGCCTAAGCCGTGCGCAATGAACAAATACGTGAGCTGGAACTCCTTTTGCAAGTCCTTCAACAGATTCAAAATCTGCGCCTGGATCGAAACATCCAGTGCCGATACCGGCTCGTCGCAGATCACCAGCTTCGGGTTGAGTGAGAGTGCCCGGGCAATGCCGATTCGCTGTCGCTGCCCACCGGAAAATTCATGTGGATAGCGGTTCTTGTAGAAGGACGGTAGCCCGACGATCTCCATCAGCTGGTCCACCCGCTTTTGCACTTCTTCTCCCGTAAAAATACCGTGGACGACGAGCGGTTCACCCAATATATCTCGAATGCGCTTCCGTGGATTTAGAGAGGAGTACGGATCTTGGAAAATGATTTGCAAATCCCGCCGCATCTTTTTCATGTCCCGGGAGGAGTATTGGGAGATTTCTTCCCCCTGGAAAAAAAACTGCCCTTCCGTCGGCGTTTCCAGGCCGATCAACGTTTTGCCGATCGTCGATTTCCCGCATCCCGATTCCCCGACAAGCCCCAGCGTTTCTCCCGGATAAATCGAAAAGCTGACGCCATCGACCGCCTTCACATGGCCGACCGTGCGCTGGATGATCCCTTTTTTGATCGGATAATACGTTTTCAGATGCTCTACCTGCAAAAGAGGACTAGGTGCCCGCATTTCGGAATTTCTCATTCGCGCCTCCATTTCCCATGCCGATTTCTTCCTTTGCTCCATCCATCAGCCAGCACCGCACCTGATGGCCTTCCCCACTTGCAAATAACGGCGGCTGTTCGCTCTTGCATCGCTCGCTCACATGCTCACATCGCGTGTGAAAACGGCACCCTTTTGGCATGCGGTGAAGAGATGGCACCGTGCCCGGTATCGAGGCCAGCCTCTGGTCCTCTTCATATTCCAAATGAGGAATCGATTCCATCAGCCCGATCGTGTACGGATGCTTCGGATGGTCGAATAGCGTAAAGACATCCGCTTCCTCGACGACCTGTCCGGCATACATCACGATCACTTTGTCCGCCATCTCCGCAATCACGCCCAAGTCATGTGTGATCAGCATGATGGCTGTTCCTGAGTCTTGCCGCATTTTTTTCATCAGCTCAAGGATTTGCGCCTGGATCGTCACATCCAAAGCGGTCGTTGGCTCATCGGCAATGAGCAGCTTCGGCTTGCACGAGAGCGCCATTGCGATCATGACGCGCTGTCTCATCCCTCCTGATAAAGCGTGGGGATACTCCTCCATGATCGATTCTGCACGCGGGATGCCTACTTTTTTCAGCATCTCGATCGCATATTGCTTGGCTTCCTTGTTCGTCAGCTTCAGGTGGAGCTTGATTCCTTCGATCAGCTGGTCGCCGATGGTGAACACGGGATTGAGCGAGGTCATCGGCTCCTGAAAAATCATTGAGATTTCATTCCCGCGAATCGCACGCAGCCGGTCATCCGGCAATTGAGTCAGGTCGAGACCGTTAAAGTGAATTTCGCCCCGTTTAATTCTGCCGTTTTTGCCGAGAAGGCGCATGATGGACAAGGACGTTACGCTTTTACCGCAGCCCGATTCGCCGACGATGCCGATCGTCTCTCCACTTTTCAGCTCGAAGCTGATATTGTCGACAGAGACAACCTCACCGTGATCGGTGCGAAAAGCGGTTTGCAGGTTAACGATTTCTAGCATAGTTACTTCCATCACCGCCATTTTGTTTTTTGGTAAATTCCCTATTTTCTGATATTACTTTCATGAATGCCCCCTTACATCTCTTTGGTTTCTTACATTTAACTATAAACAGGGGGATGCGGGTAGGCATGCCCCTTTACATTTGGTATCCTCCCTTGTGCTCTTTTGGGGCGCCTTCTGCCAAAAGGTATCATTTTTTAAGAAACAGGTCATTATTCGAGAAAAAACGGCTTTCGGCGCAGGTTTCAGCCTCAATTTGTAGACAGGTGAAAAACGCGGGTATTATAATGTGTAAAAAAATTCTCATAATTACACGCGAGGGAGACGGCACATGTATAAACTGTTAATCGCTGATGATGAGGATGAAATCAGAAACGGCCTTAGCCACTACTTCCCTTGGAATGAAGTTGGTTTCGAGGTTTTTGGACAAGCCGCCAATGGCCGCGACGCCCTCCAGTTCATGGCCCAGCACCCGGTCGATGTCCTTCTTTGCGACATCCGCATGCCAATCATGACCGGCATCGAGGTCGCCCGCGAGCTGAGCCAGCAAAAATCGCCGACCACCATCATTTTTTTGAGCGGGTTCAAAGAGTTCGACTATGCCCAGCAAGCGCTCATCTATGGCGTGAAAAATTATATCCTCAAGCCGACCAAATACAGCGAGCTGCTGAACGTTTTTACGACCGTAAAGGAGCAGCTGGATGAGCGGCAGGCAACATCCATGCGCTTCCCCCCGTCACCACCTGCCGCGGGGGCTGGCTTGGATGAGGATAGCGCCCTGCTTTCCGACAAAATCATCGCCCGGATCAAACGGTATGTAGCGGAGCATTACAAAGACGCGAGCTTGGAAGGCGCGTCCCAGCTGGTGCATATGAATCCGCACTACATCAGCAAATATTTCAAAGAAAAAACAGGGGAAAACTTCTCCGATTTTTTGCTCAAGGTGAAAATGAACAAGGCAGCCGAACTGCTGCAGGAGATGAATTACAAGTTTTATGAGATAAGCGAACTGGTAGGCTACAGCAACGCCAAAAACTTTACGAGAGCATTCCGGAAATTCTACGGCAAAAGCCCGCGCGAATACCGGAACACAGAATGAAGGAAACCGGATGAAATCAATTTACCGCGCGTTTTTTGTGAAAAACCTGATGACGTTCCTACTGCCCATGCTGATCCCCATTATCGTCCTGGGTGCGCTGTCCACCTATCTGATCCATCAGCACATCAAGGAAGAGATCAACCATAACCATATGGATCTCTTGAAGCAGACAGAAGAGAACATGGAGCTGATGCTCAACGAGCTGGATTCGCTGAACTTGCAAATCGTTGCGAGCGCCACCCAGTTTGTCCACCTGCGGACGATGATGACGAAGCGCTGGCTCGACCATAACGATTTTGTGGAGCTGGCCGCGCTGAAAAACTTCATCGATTCGCCCGCGATCGCACGCTCCTACATCGATTCCATCTACATTTATATCGAAAACGACCGCCACCGTTTTTTGACCTCCACCACCGGGGGACTGATGGAGCTAGGCGATTTTTACGACCGCTCCTGGTATGAAAGCTTTGTCAGCCATCCGGACAAGGAGCAGGTCTGGACGGAAGCGCGGACGATCGAGAAAGTATTCGACCGCTATTCGCCCAAGCCGACCCACCTGATTACGATGTACCGCAAAATCTCGGTAGCCGCTGACAATGACGGCGTCATCGTGCTCAACATCAACACCGACTACATCAAAAACTATTTGGCCAGCCTCTCCTCCATGAAAGGGCAGCAGGTGCTGATCGTGGACAAAAACAATGACGTCCTGTTCAGCGATGACAAAATCGATTTGGGCCGCGATGTCATCCAGCAAATCGTGTCGCAGCGCAGCTCGTTTTTTCCGCTAGACTTGGGCGATAAATCGTTCATCATCTCCAAGCTACCGTCCGACAAATACGGCTGGACCTTCATTTCCATTACGCCCAAGGATGCGTTATACGAAGTGCCGACCCGACTCAGCATGGTTGCGCTACAGCTTTTAGGTGTCTCCATCGTAATCGGCATGCTGCTTGCCTACTATTTGACGCAAAAAAACTATGCCGATGTGAAGGCGATCATCACGACCTTGCACTCTGCCGAAAATGGTAAGGCGCTACCGCCGCTGCCGTCCCGGGTAAAAAACGTGTACAGCTACATCATCCACCGGATTTTGCAAAATTTCATGGAGCACAATTATGTCAAAGTCCAGCTGTCCGAACGCAAATACAAGGCGCAGGCCATGGAGTTCGCAGCACTGCAGTCGCAGCTGAACCCGCACTTTTTGTTCAACACGCTAGAAACGATCAACTGGAAGGCGATCAGCATGACGGGACGCCCCAATGAGCTGAACCATATGGTCGAAAACCTTGCCGACATTTTGCGCTACTCGCTCGATGACCAGAACAAGATGGTGATTTTGCAAAAAGAATTGATTTACACCGAAAGCTATCTCAAAATCCAGAAGGTGCGGTATCGGGACAAATTCGACGTGATCTGGGCGTATGACGACGAGGTCAAGAAATACCACGTCATGAAGCTAATTTTGCAGCCGATCTTGGAAAATTGCTTGTATCACGGCATCAAAGAAAATGAAAGATGCCTGATCAAGATCAAAATCAGGACGACACCCGCCTTTTTGCACATCTCGGTCATCGACAACGGGATCGGGATCAAGCCTGAGAAACTGGCGGAGATTCGCGAGCGGCTGGAATCCAACGTCGATCAAACGCGCCACATCGGTCTGCACAACACGCACAAGCGACTGAAGCTGACTTACGGGGAGCCTTACAGGTTGGCGATGCGCAGCAAATACGGATGGGGGACGGCGGTTCATCTGTCGATCCCGATCGACTAAGCATTAACAACAAAAGCAGTCTGCGACGAGTTGATGTCGTCACGGACTGCTTTCTTTTTATTCAATGATACTGGCCGGAAATGTGTTCATCCGTATCTTTCAGCATTTTGGAGAAGATGACGATTTGCCCCGCATGATAAGCGTAATGAGCCGCGACTTGCACGAGCAGCTGGCTGATTTCCCGCACGTCATGCGTTTCACCCTCTGCCGCCGTCACCCTGTGCATCCTGTTCCAATCCTCAAGCGCGAAATGGATGCGCACTTCCCTTTGCAGATCCTCGGTGGACAGAGCGCTCAGCACCCGTTCCGACTCCGCTCGCGTGTCGGTTAAAAGCCCGATCAATTCATCTTTTGTCGTGCCGCCTACGGAAGCGAACTCTTGCGTGCGTTCCCGGATGAATGGATTGCCGCCGATCGCGCTGACGAAGTTCTGGTATTCATTTCCCGCCAGGTGCAAACAAAGATTGCCGATGCTATTCATGGAAGCTTTCGGTTTCGCCCAAACCAGCTCATCATCAAGTGGCTCGATGCTTTTGACGATGCGGGCGAGCGATTTATTCATGTCATCCAGCACATGCTTGATCAATTTTGCCACAGCGAACATCCCCTCTCATTTTTCCAAACGCTCGTAGACGCGGAACACATAGGCATACGGGTTCTCTTCGTCGGTGATCCCCTCTACAGCTGAAACCTCTTTCCACGCTTCCAGATCATACTCGGGAAAATGCGTATCGCCCTCGAACTCATGATCGATCGTCGTGATGTAGAGCTTGTCGGCAAGCGGCAAAAACAAGCGGTAAATCTCTTCCCCGCCGATCACGAAAGCCTCCTGCTCGCCCCACACGAGCGCCAGCGCTTCCTGCGCAGTATGTACGACGTCGCAACCAGTAGCTTCATAGCTTTCATCCCGGGTCAAGACGATATTTCGTCTGCCTGGCAGCGGCCTGCCGATCGACTCATAGTTTTTTCTACCCATGATAATGGGGTGCCCCATGGTGACCTCCCGAAAATACGCTTGGTCTCGCGGCAGCTTCCAGGGAATATCGTTGTCCTTGCCGATTACACGGTTCTTGTCGAATGCGACAATCATTGATAGTTTCATAGGCTATCCTCCTCTCACATGACGTACGTCCCGCTGCAGTTTCTTTTGATTTGATTGTACACGGTTTGGGGCTGGCAAGAAATGCAGAATTCGGATTATTGCTTGTCACGGCCGATAAACGCATAAGAGAGCAGTCCGCCCGCCAGCAGGATGAGGCTAGTAGCGAACAGCGCAGCATGGAATCCGGCAAGGAAAGAACCAGTTGCCTCAAGAAGCGCACCTGTTAGCGCAACGCCAAGCACAGCGCCCAGCTGCCTACTCGAATTGAGCGCACCGGAAGCGGTCCCGGCCAGTTCTTTAGACACGGCCGAAATAACGGCTGCCATCAGCGCCGGAATGGTGAATGAAACGCCGAACCCGATGAAGAGCAGCGCGGGAATCAAAACGGGATAGATCGTGTCAGTTCCGTGCCCTTTACGGCAAATTCGTCGGCGACGCCTGGTGGATGGCACTCATCGATGAATTGCATGAATGCAGCGCAGAATTCAGGGAATGGTGGCCGCGACACGATGTGTTGGATGGCCCCGAAGGCCGGAAGATCAATTACGATCCGACCGCCGGGATACTCGTATTTGAACAGCTTTCGTTTCACGTCGCAGGCTCAACCGATCTTACTGTCACGATCAATATGCCGACCAACGAATTCGATACCAAATCCAAGCTGGCCGTGCTTCTCGCGCAAACCTCGCCGTAAAACACGGGCTCGAATCATTCCGCTTTCTTTTTCACAACCGGAATCCAAATCTCGCTTTTGAACACGGGCGAGGTTACGTCTTTTCCCTCATTCCACAATAGTTCCGGTCCTTGTGCCACCTCATAGCCTGACGTAGGGAACCATTCGGCGTAGATGCGTCCCCACACGTTTTGCAGCGTCTCGGGAAACGGCCCGATCGATTCAAATACCGCCCAGGTGCCGGCAGCAACTTCCAGCTGGGCCAGATGCTCCGGGCACGCTTTGGTTGTGGCAGCACCGATATAATGGTCGAATTCACCCTTTTCCTCCATGCGGCCCTCCGCAAAATTCGTCGAGGCGCTGATCAGGCCCGATGGCTCGATGTCGGACAGCTGCTTCAGCTGCGCGATCGCTGCCTCGTCGAGCGATTGCCACATCGCGGCGATGTCCGGGTTGACCCCGTGGAAGATGATCGGCACTCTTTTTTTGATTCCAACGATACGAAATGCGTCTTTTTCAACAATCCGATAGTTCATTTCACTGCCTCCTTTGATTGCGAGCTGAAAGGTCATGGGCGGATACGCTTTGAGCGGGCGGCCACTTGCCCTTGCCATCGCTGGCGTCACGTTGTGCAGCTGTTGAAAGGCCCGGGCAAACGAATCAGCGGAGTTGTAGCCGTATTTAACGGCGATATCAATAACCCGCAGGTCGGTATGCTGCAGGTCGAACGCCGCCAGCGTCAACCGTCTGCGGCGGACGTACTCCCCGAGCGTGATGCCTGCCAAAAAGGAAAACATCCGGTTGAAATGATGCTCGGAGCACTGAGCGAGCCTCGCGAGCACTTTCCCCTCGATCTCCCCCGCAAAATTTTCTTCAATATAACGCATGGCCCGATTCATATTTGATAGCGAATCCATTTCCATCCCCCTTTCCTCATCCATAGCGTAGCAGAAGTGAAAAGAACCGATCTGACAGTTCCCGCACCATTTTTGCAGGGTCATCTATCAACGAAAAAAAAGCATCGGGAGGCGATTCTTCCGATGCTCTTTTCATTTGTTGCTATTCGGTCAGCTGCAGGAACTCTTCAACATCCTGAACCGTCAGCTTGACGGCTGCGCGCCAAAAATCTGGCTTGGTGATGTCGACATCCAGATGCTTCTGCGCCAGCTCTTCTACCGTCATGCGGGCTGTGTCGCGCAGCAGGTCGATGTATTTTTGCTCGAAGGAAGCCCCTTCGGACAGCGCGCGGGCATAAATACTCAGGCTGAACAAATAGCCGAACGTGTACGGGAAGTTGTAGAACGGGTACGTCGTAATGTAGAAATGCAGCTTGGAAGCCCAGAAATGCGGATGGTACTCGGACAGAGAGTCGTTGAACGCTTCCTTCTGCGCATCTTCCATCAGCTGGTTGAGCTTGGCTTTGCTGACGAGGCCTTTTTTGCGCTCGGCATAAAAGTTCTTTTCAAAAATCACCCGCGCCTGGATGTTCATGAAGAAAGCGACGGTTTGCTGAATTTTGTCCTCGAGGAGCGCGATCTTCTCTTCACGGCTTTCCGCACGCTTCACGGCCGCATCGGAGACGATCATTTCCGCGAAGGTCGAAGCGGTTTCCGCGACGTTCATCGCATAACCTTGCACCATTTGCGGCAAGTCGTTCATCACGTGCTGATGGTAGGCATGGCCGAGCTCGTGCGCCAATGTCGACACGTTGGAAGCGTTGCCTGCATAGGTCATGAAAATGCGCGATTGCTTGCTCACCGGGAAGCTGGTGCAGAATCCACCCGGGCGTTTGCCTGCGCGGTCCTCCGCTTCAATCCAGCGCTGCTCGAATGCTTTGCGGGCGAAATCCGCCATTTTCGGGCTGAATCGGCCGAACTGCTCGATGATGAAAGCGGCGCCTTCATCATAGGTGACCGTTTTGGTGACTTTGCCGACAGGCGCGGCGACGTCCACCCAGCCAAGCTTAGCCATGCCCAGCAGCTTCGCCTTGCGATTGAGGTATTGGACCAGCTTTTCCTTGCTTTCATTGATGGCGCTCCACATGGCATCCAGCGTCTGCTCGCTCATCCGATTGATGTCAAGCGGCTCCTTCATGATCGAATCCCAGCCGCGGTGACGGTACAGATTGAGGCGGAAGCCGCCGAGGTGGTTGAGCGCATGGGCGCACAGATCAGCTTCCTTGCCCCACGCCGCTTCCCATTTCGCGAACATCTCCTGGCGCACCGACATATCAGGCGAATGCATGACGTTGTCCGCTTGACCGACCGACAGCTGCTTCACTTTGCCGTCCGCTTCATGCGGGATGGCGATGCGTCCCACCACGGTGTTGTACAGATCCTGCCACGCATGATAGCCGTCGATAGCCAGATCGTTTGCCAAAATCTCCTGCTCAACCGGCAGCTTTTCCTTCGCGCGGCGGCGGCGTTCATTCAGCGGGAATGCGAGCGGCTTGATCGCTTCGTCTGCCACCAGCTTGTTCCATGCGTCTTCCGGCAATGCGAGCAGCTGCTCTTCCCAGATATTGATCACTGCGCCAAGCGCAGCCGACAGATTTTTGACCTGTCCAGAAAGCAGCTTGGCGGTCTCGTCATGCACGTTTTGCGCTGTCAGGCAGCTGACATACGCACCTGCCTCGCGCAATTGCGCCGAGGTGTTTTGGATCGAGGCCAACAGCTCACGCCAAACCGGCAACCGGTCTTGTTCCGTTGCTTCTTTTGCTTTATGTACTTGATCGCCCAACAGGCCGATGTTTTTTTCCAGCTGCGTTAAAAAAGCGGCGAATTCGGCTGATTCACTGCCCCCCGGGAAAATGGAATCCATGTTCCAGACGGGATTGTAGTGCGCTTGCATGAGCATTCCTCCTTTTGGTATCTCTTAGATTTTAAACCGATCGACCACCTCGCGTAAATCCAAAGCCATCTGGTTCAGCGATTCCGCCGATGCGGAGATCTCATCCATCGACAGACTCAGCATTTTTCCGGCATCGTCCACCTGTCCGGCATATGCGGAGGCGTTTTGGGCGATCCCCTCCATCTCTTGGATGCATGCCGCCACCTCCGACGAGCCATCCGATAAGCGGGCGGTTACGGCGGTCACTTCCTCGATCTGCCGTCTCACCTGCCGCGATGCCTGCACGATGCTGGAAAAAGCCCCACCTGCCTCATTCACAGCCAGCTTGCCCAAATGGATTTCCTGCGATACGAACTCCATTTCTTCGCTGGCACTGTAAGCGGTCTCATTCATTTCAAGCATCAAACGCGAGATTTGAGCGGAAAACAGCTTTGATTGCTCCGCCAGCTTTCGCACCTCATCCGCAACGACAGCAAAGCCCCGGCCGTGCTCGCCTGCCCGCACTGCTTCAATCGCCGCATTCAAGGCAAGCATGTTGGTTTGTGCCGCAATCCCGGCGATTCGCTCCAAAAACTGCGTGATCTCCTGCGAGCGCGCATGCAGCTGTGCAATGACCTGCGCGGTACGCGTTGCCGATTGGCCAATCGACTCCATCTGCTGCGCTGCTTTGTCGACAGACTCCGCCCCTCGCTCCGCTTCTTGCGCTGACTGCCGCGAGCTGGTCAGCACGAGTCTTGTCTGTGCATCGATAAGCGTGATTCCGTCCACCAGCTGCGTGATGAAGCGGCTGCTCTCTTCTGCCATCTGCACCTGCTGCTTGGCCCCTTCCGCCATCGATTCGATCATCATCGCGACTTCTGCGGACGCCTCTGCGGATTGTTCGACGGTCGTCTCCAGCTCCTGGGAAGCACCTGACACTTGCAGGGCGCTGTCGTTTACCTGGTGGACGATCTCGCGCAGGTTGGCGATCATATCACCATAATGGCGGGTCAACTCGCCGATCTCATCGTTCGATTTGGCGATGAGCTGCTCACGCAAATCGCCGGTTGCTACAGTTCGGGTGGACTGGCTCAATCGTTTTAGCGGATTGGTTACGGATCGGATGATCAAATAGAGGATAACGGTAAACAAGAGTAGCAGCAAGATGGCGAGTATGAGAATCGAAGGCATTTGCTCCTGTGTTACAGCCGACACGATCTCCTGAATCTTGTCCGCAGGCATATCGATACAGAAGACGCCAATCACTTTCCCTTCCTTATTGATGATTGGAGAGCCTGCTGTCAGGAAGTCGCCGTATTTTTCATCATGCATGATTTCCGTACTTTCGCTGTTTCCCTGGAGGATGGAATTGACGAAGGAAACGGGTGTGACTTCGGTTGTCTCCCCGATCGGCGAGGCGACATCCGAACCATTGGGCTGCCCATCGACGAGCAAAACCGGCTTTCCTTCCGTATTGAGCCCCATCGTATACACATAAAGTGCACCCGTTTGCTGGCGGAATTGGTTCAGCTGATTGCGTAGCTGCCAATAGTTTTGGCTTTCACTCATTTCCTGCAAAAACGTCGCATACGTGTCAGCATCGAACTGTTTGGCCAAATGTGCACTCAAATCCTTGCTGTAATTTTCCACGGTACGTTGTGCTGCATTGGCGTTGCTTTTCATGATGGCATACACGTTAACCGCCATCAGAATGGTCATCATCGTTAGAATGGATACGATCAATTTCATCGCCAAACTTTTTCTCTTCACGAACAAACCCCCGCCATATGATTTTTTGGTAGTAAGCAAACGCGGCCCCACCATACATGTAAATAGAAAAAAAGCCAAAGGGGAAGGGCAATCCCGCTTTGGTTCTCACAGTCACTGCTATTCTTTTCTAGCAATTCACATGCCAATCGAATATTTCGCAAAAAGATCCGAAATTCGCTTTTTTCCAAATTAACATTATGCAAAATTGGATAATTTGTGCATTCCTGCATACTCACATTCATTTTTTGCCAGCAAGAGTCCTCCACTCCATTTTGCAAATTTGCAGCTTGCAACTTTCGCACTAGTTGCGAGATTGCCTCGGACGAGTCAGTGCCCAATATACGAGTGCGATACCGCTGACCGCTGCGCCCAGCAACGAAACTCCACCCCAGCCGAAATGTTCATAGGCCATGGTGGACGCGATCGATCCGGTCGCGCTACCAATGGAATAAAAAATCATGTAGCAGGCGGTCAGGCGACTGCGGGCTTCCGGCCGCACTGCCAAAATCATGCTTTGGTTGGTAACATGGACGGCTTGCACCGCCAGATCGAGGAGGATGACACCAACAGTCAATGAAAAAAGAGATTGCACCGCAAAGCTGATCGGCAGCCATGATACCAGCAGAAGAGCAAGAGCGATGCCCGTCGTCCGCTGACCCAGCCCGCGATCGGCAAGCCATCCCGCACGCGCCGCTCCTAGCGCCCCTGCAACACCGGCAAGCCCGAAAGCGCCAATTGTGGTATGCGAAAGCGACAGCGGTGGTGTGGACAACGGCAGCACAAGCGATGTCCATAAAATGCTGAATGCCGTGAAAATCAGCAAGGCGAGCACTGCGCGGATGCGGAGCACCGGTTCCTGCAAAAACAGCGTCCCGACTGAGCGCAGCAGCTGTGGGTAAGAGACCGCTGCCCGTTTCAAGTCATGTCGCGGCAAAGCTCGAAACAAGGCGATCGCCATCATAAGCGTCAATCCCGCGGAAACGAGGTAAACCAAACGCCAGCCACCTAGATCGGTGAGCACGCCCGCAACGGTTCGCGCCAACAAGATCCCAATGACGACGCCGCTTGTGACCATCCCCACCACGCTGCCACGATCAGCTGGCGATGCAAGCGACGCTGCATACGCCACAAGCGTCTGTGTGACGACGGCAAGCAAACCGATCGCGCCCATCCCGATCAGCAGAACGGAGCTGTCGGGTGCCATACCGACACTGATCAACGCCCCCACGGACAGGAGAAGCTGGCTTGCGATCAGGTGACGGCGGTTCAGCAGGTCGCCGAGCGGAACCAATAGCAGCAGGCCTGTTGCATAGCAAATTTGCGTGACGGTAATGACGACGCCGATCGAGGAGCGGCTCATCCCGAACTCATGCGTCAGCGCGTCGAGCAGTGGCTGGGCATAATAAATGTTGGAGACGGCGAGGCCGCAAGCGATGGCGAACAGTAGAACGGTATAGCGAGACAGCGATGAGCTCGGTGCAGACTCCCTGTTTGCCAACGCCGCTCCTTGTGCCTGCGTCACTCTCCCGCACACTGTCCCATTTTCCACACTCTTTTCCATCCTTCGCACCCCTATCCTGTTTTTCCGATCTTAATAATTTACCGATCGGTATGAAATGATGTTTGTAAATGTACCGCACACAAAACGTACCTGTCAATATCATTTTTTTGCTTATGGTCAGGTGCTTTCGCTTGATATTTGACAACAGATCATCATGCACACTACAATCATATCATACTGATCGTTACAAAAAGGGGTGCAATCTCAAATGGCCCGACCACGTGAGTTCGATGAAGAAAGCGCATTGCGCGCTGCGATGCACTTGTTTTGGGAAAAAGGATACGAGGCTACCTCGCTCGGTGAGTTGACGGCGCGAATGGGCATCCAGAAGCCGAGCATTTACGCCGCATTCGGCGACAAAAAGGAACTGTTCGAAGCGGCCCTCCGCCATTATACGCAATCCCACGCCTCCTACGTCCGCGCCAAGCTGCAAGCTAGTGCATCGGTAAAAGAAGCGTTTCGCTCCTATTTTGCGGGCGTCGCTGCGGATGAATATGGGCAAGGCACAAATCTGGGCTGTTTTTGCATCAACACCATGGTGGAGCTCGCTCCCCACGACGTGAAGTTCGAGGTTTTGACGCGGGAGCACCAGCTGTATTTGGCCGCATTGTTTCAAGAAACGATCGAGCGGGGCATCCGAACCGGCGAGTTGAAGGGTACGCTGAATGCCAAATCATTGGCTCAGGCGCTGGTGGTTTCGCTGATCGGCCTGACCGTCATGCTGAAATCGCGACCCGACCGGGCTTTCATCGAGCATTCGATAGATGTCATCCTCACCTTGCTCGACTAAACGGAACGTTGGTACAAAAAGCTGCCATGGACGATTGCACTCCATAGCAGCTATATGAAATTATGCCCCCGGCAAAAACGCATGGACAACACCCGCGAATTTGGCCGACACCGTGGAGTAGCCGATCCAGCATCCGTACCCGATCAAGACGATGCCGGATGCCACGGAGATGAGCCTTAGTCCGGCTGGCTTCACGAATGATTTGCCCAGTGACGACAGACCGGCGACGAACAGGTTCGCAAGCGCGATCCCGATGAAAATGAAGACGAGTAACACGGAAGGCGTCATCGCGTGCGACTGACCACCGCTGGGCAGCGAGCTATAAATGCCGGCCCAGAACACAAGGTTCAGCGGATTGGCAATCGCCAGGAGAAAGCCTGTCACGAAGGATCGCTTCTCCTTCCGTTGACTCGCCCCACTTACCGCAGAGACCGTATCTATCCGCGGCGGTTTGGTGCGGGCATTTTGGATACCGATCATAATCAGCATCAGCGCGCCGATGACCCCAAACACAAGCTGGGCAAGATCGGCGGCGAGGTACGTGCCCACGCCCACGTAAACGATGCTGAGGATGAGGAAATCCGCTGTCATGCCGCCAATCCCGACCAGCCATGAAGACAAGAATCCTTTCGTCACGCCTCGCTTAATCAGCTCGATGTTCACCGGTCCGATCGAGATCGCTAGGGTGACCCCAAAAATCAAATATTGCAATAACAGCCCCATGACGTTACCCTTCCAGCAATTCCAGAATGCCTTTCGTATCGATAACAGTAGCGAATTCCTCATGCAGGCTGACCAGTGCTAAACGATGGATGTCTTCAGCCGTATACTGTTTTCCGTCAAAGCTGACTCGCTCAAAGGTGGCCGTCGCATCAGACACGATGTATGGGGTGAAGCCGAGATTTTTCGCCATCCGAGTTGTCGTAGAAACGCAATGGTCGGTCGTCAGCCCGACAATGACCAGTGTCTCGATCCCCGCTTCCCGCAGGTGGCGTTCAAGGTCGGTCCCGATAAAGGCGCTGTTCACATTTTTCACCATGACCGGCTCACCGGGGAGCGGCGCGACGATGTCTTTGATATCGCGACCGGGATGATGCGGCAAGGAAGGGTTGCTGATATGCTGAATGTGAATGATCGGACGATTCGTCTCTCTCCATCTGTGCAGCAATGCCGCCATATTTTCTTCCGCGTGCGGATTGTTTCTGTTACCCAACGAAGGATCGTCGAAATGGTTTTGCACATCGATCAGCAGCAATCCAGTATTGGCTGAGAGTTTCATATGTATTCCTCCTGTTTGTGGTGAAGGTGGCTTGCGTCGCGCTACCTCCTTGCTACGATCATATGGTAGAATAAAGCATTAGTAAAATTGAATTAACTAAAACTAACATTCAGTTTTTCTGAAGAACCTACCGAACGGGGTGAGTCCTATCGAAATCCGTCAATTTCAATCGTTCAAAGCGGTTGTCGACCTGAACAGCTTCACAAAGGCAGCCAATGCCCTTCAATACTCGCAGGCTTCAATCACCTCGCATATTCAGCAGCTAGAAGATGAGCTGGGCGTTCCCTTGTTTGATCGCTTGGGCAAACAGATTCAGCTGACGGCGGCCGGTCAAGAGCTGTACCAGTACGTCGTCGAGCTCTTGACGTCCTATGCTAAAATCAAGCATATTTCCGCCACAGACGAGACGCTGAAAGGCGAGATTCGCATCGGGGCGTCCGAAACGATGACCGTCTACAAGCTAGGGACCGTGCTCGCTACCTATAAAAAACGGTACCCTGATGTCACCTTTTCTTTGATCGACGACTACTGCCAACAGCTTCGTGAACGGCTTCATACCGGCGAGCTGGACTTTGCGATCACGCTGGAGCCGAAAGTAAGCGACCCTCAGCTCACGACAGAAGTGATCGCCGAGGTACCGCTGGTCTTCATTGGTGAAAAGAACCATTCGTTTCAATCGATCGATGACATCAAGGACGAGTGCATCATTTTCAGCGAAGGAAACTGTGCGCTGCGGCGATTTTTTCAAGGGTATTTGACGGAGAAAGGCATTCCAACCGGCAACTACCTGGAGTTCAGCAGCATGGAGGCGATGAAGCGATGCGTGGCCAGCGGCTTGGGGATCAGCCTAATGCCTTCCATCAGCGTGAATGCGCTTGTTCAAGATCAACAGCTGAAGGTCATCGAGCCCGCTGCTGCTGACGAGCTGTTGTTTTTTGGGCAAATTTCTTATCATAAAAACAAGTGGCTGTCGAAGGCTCATTTGAAGTTTTTGGAGATGGTGTTGGAAGGGGCATAATTTTTGAAAGCGCGTTGCCCGCTGCTGCTGGGGAGGATTTTTGCAAGAAAGTTCCACGAAAGGCATGACTATGCCTGCTGGGGGTCGGGGTGAACGGCTTTCGCCCAAAAATGAAAACTGCGCCCCAAAGCCACACGCTGCGCGGCGGGTGTATCTCAGGGAGGATATGTGGCGCAAGGGCGTTTTCATTTTTGGGCGAAAGCCTGGATGGCATTGTCAGAGCCTTTCGTTACACTTTCTTGCAAAAATCTGGCGTGGCTGCTTTGGCAAAGCGCTTTTCATTGTTTATTTGGGATGGGGATGGAAAAGATATTTGAAAGAAAAAGCAGGATGCCTTTTTGGGTAGCCTGCTTTTTCTTTCGCTTTTTACTCTTCTTGCTTAATCACTAGCTCGGCTTTCCGTTCATACGGAAAGCTGAGCGACCAGAGTAGGGTGTATTCGGTTGGTTCTGTTACATCTGGGAGGTCGTACTGGTATTCGGTCCAGTTGTCTGCCTGCTTCACTGAATCTATTTTTTCTCCGTCTTTTTGCAGTTGGATGCGCGGATAAATGTCGTTGAACTCGATTGTCTGATAAGCCCCTGCTTGCCGGTCATAGCGCAGGATGACGGTCTTGCCGTTCTCGTCTTTCACCATTCGCTGGCGCACGATTTGGCCCCGGCTTGTTTTTTCGCTTTTCTTGCTTTGACTGGCTTCTGGAGAGTTGAACATGTAAGTGATCTTGTTGCCGTGGTTGTCGGTCACATCGATGGACACATCGAGCGTATCTCCGTTATGGTACGTCTCTTTGTCTGCTGCCAGCGAAAGCGTTGGATCGGTTGTTTTGTCAAACTTGATCACATATCCGTCATCCGTCGGCGCCAACGCTGGACTCCATTGAATCGAGAGTCTGTGGCCATCGATTTGTTCAGAGCGCACAATGTCCATCGAAAGTGCCTTTCTCAGCTCATCGGACATGTACATCTCTGCGTCGCCTTTCATTAGAACGAGGATCGACCCCGTTCCGACACCGAACGTCTCTTTTATATTGTAGATAAGTCCAAGCGTGTATTCTTCTTTTTGGCTCGGCATGTCGATCTTGATTTTTTTCAGCTGGCTGTAGTCCGGCTCAGCATCGATCTGATACTCGTCGCCGTCCACCTCGATCGTATCCTCGAAAAAGTAGGGCTTGTCCACATCCAAATTGCCCAGTGACACCTGATAGGTTCCCGGCTGCAGCCAGAAGTAGCCGTTTGCTCCCGCTTCTTCCATGAACGGCAGCGCTTCCTCTCCCTGCTTGATGCCAAGGATAAAGTCCGAATCAGACCCGAGCGATACTTTGGTCATTGCCGCTTCTTTGCTCGATAGATCGATGCTGACAGCGGAATCCGTGACGCGAATCGTCTGCTCAGAATACAGCGGGATATGCTCCTTAGTCAGCGCGGCAAGTTGGAAACGGTACGTTTTGCCGGTTGCCACATCATCGAGCTTGAAATGAAGCGGCTCGCCTTCCTTTGTTCCATTCCCACCGAACAGATCGCCATAATAAGGCTCTTCCGCTACCAGGTTACCCGTCTTGTCGTCATACACGCGCAGCAGCGCTTGCGAAAAGCCGACGCCCTCGGGATCGGTGTAGCTCACGTCCACCATGCTGCTGACACGCTTCAGTAAAATGTCCCGCACATCGAGCGTTTGCGGCCTGACCGCAAACGGGAACCCGGCGAAATCGAGGCTAAGCTTGTAACGACCGCTGGTGAGCGCAGGATCGTCCGGCACGATGAACGGCCGCGATTGTGCCCCCGTCCAAACTTCCTTGCCCTCTTGATCCGTGATTTTCACCTGTGGCGTGACTGCCTGTGCGGCAGGCTGCTCGCCTGTCGCAGCAGCCCTTGGCAGCAAAAGCTGACCAGACACGCCGTTTGGCTTCACTGGGGCATTCGCTGCATTTTGCTCCGCGAGGCCGAGCACGCTTAGCATATGCTCGTCATTGTAGCGAAGCGTATAGTTGAGATCCAGCCAGTCACCGGGCTTCACGGTCTCGATATCAGCATCTTGATCATCCGTCTGTGCTTTTGCCCGGGCAAGCAGCGAAATGCTTTTCGTTTCCGTCCAGTCAAGCGGCTTGTCCGCTTTCAGCTCGTAAACGTAACGCTTCTTGCCTACGGTTTGCCCAAAGCTGACACTATAGTTCGCGAGCTCCTCGGCTGGCGTGACCAAAATCGGCTGCTTTGCCTTGAAGTACACGCCATATTGATCCAGCGTAAGCTTGCTCTCCGGCGTCCAGATCCCGCCGCTCACTCCTTTTGGAAGGGTAAAGCGGACAGGAACCGCCTTGTCCAGATCGAACGTCAGCTTCTGTGCCTCATCAGCAACGGTGACATCTTGCTCGACAAAGTAGTTTTGGCCAGAAGCGGCATGGCGCAATGCGTATGCCGTATACGTCCCATCCGGCAGATTGATATCGAACTGCCCTTTTTGATTGGGATCGAACAGCAATTCAATCGGTTCCGCCTCCATCCCAACCGCGTGCGGCACAAGCACGAGGGATGTATCTGCTAACGGCTGGGCCTTGCCGTTTGACAGTACGTTGACCGAAAGCGGGTGGGTTTCGCCGAATGCGAGCGTCACGTCATTTTGACTGCCCACATCAGACAACCGCTGGTAAAATGTAAACGGATTGCCAGTATCCCAATCAAAGTAATTGGCTACAACCACGTACTGCTCGTCTGGGTTGCGCACCGATTTGGGCAAATAGCAATATCCTTGTTCGTTTGCAAAATAGCGAGCGACCTCTTCATAGCCTTTGCCCGGTCCATCCGTGCTGTAGAGCACAACTTGTGCACCGTCAGCCGGTCTACCTTCCGCATCGGTAACGGTCACACGCAGGCCGCCGTCTGCACCCTGATGGATAGTAATCGGCCAACTGATCTCCTCGCCGACCGTACGACCATGCGCATCATACGCCTGCAGTCGCAACGACTGCTTCCCTGTGCCAAGCGTACCGCTATCGATGCGACCGCTGATTTTGCCGCCTTCAACCGGCAAGGTGACTAGCTCATTGCCAGCATTGTCGGCAATCCGCACCGATACCGCCTCCTGGTTGATAACCGCCGCCTCGATGGCGAACGTTCCCCACAGATCGCTGCTGCGGCTAGGTGACACAACTCGCATCACAGGTGTGGCGTCATAAGTGAGCGCTTTGTCCACCTGCAGCAGCCCATGTCCGGTGGCCGAATCGATGCCCGGCTTGCCGAGATCCACTGCCGTTTGCTCCAAGGCGGCCCTGATTTCCTCCGGTCCCCAGCTCGGATGGGTCATCTTGACCAATGCGGCTGCAGCGGTCACATGCGGCGTCGCCATCGAGGTGCCGTTATACGAATCGTATTCCCCGCCTGGCACCGTGCTCAAAATGTTTTCACCCGGCGCAGCCATATCAATCGGGCTGCCGTAATTACTGAAATAAGAGGGCATATTCTCCTTGTCCACGGATGCAACCGTCACAACGTCCGCAAACGATGCCGGCGCATAGCCTTCCGCATCGTCGGTTTCATTGCCCGCTGCTACGACGACAAGCACGCCTTTTTGCGTCGCGTTGTGAATCGATTCTTCCAGCAGACGGCTTCTTCCCAAGCCGCCGAGGCTCATATTGATGATATCGGCGCCCAGCTCGACCGCCTTGTCTACACCTTGGGCGATTTGCAGTGCCGTACCTTCTCCATTGTCATCGAGCACCTTGATCGGCAGGATGCGAACGTTCGCCGATCCGGCTACTCCCGTGACGCCTATGCCATTGTTGGCAACTGCGGCGATCGTACCGGAAACGTGTGTGCCGTGTCCGTCGTCATCAAACGTGTTGGTGTTGCCTGCGACGGTATTGTAGCCGGTGGCAAGCACGCGCCCCGCCAGATCGGGATGGCTCGCGTCCACCCCTGTGTCGACGACCGCAACCGTCACCTGCTCCGTTTGCCGCCCTTTCCAAGATGCGAGAGTATCCCAGGCTTGCGGCGCATCGATTGCCCGAAGCCCCCACAAGTCGTCATAGTGCGGATCGTCGACAGCTGATGAGCCTACACGGCTGCTGGATGATTCGGATGCATGGTAAATATAGTTGGGTTCCACGAACGCGACGTCCGGCTCTTTAGCGAGCGTCGCTGCCGTCTCTTCCATCGTGTCTGCATCCGTTTTCAGTAAAACGGTCTTTCCATCGATGCTCGTGGCGCGGGATGATGCGTGCAGCGCGTGAATTTGCTGCTTCTTTTGCTGCTTATATCGTACGATCAGCTCTCCGTCTGCCACCTTCGGAGAAGCCGCCTTCCTCGGAGCCGCCTGCGCGGTGGGTACCGGTGAAATGCCGGTCACCAGCAGTGCGGTGATCAGGGATCCAAGAAAAAAGGAATGACCTCGCTTCATCATGCTGCCACACACCTTACCAAAATTTTTATTCCATTCTGGTATGGTATCGAATTTGGAATAGTCTGTCCATCACCGTTCTGGCAAGGTGGCCTGGCTGCGCGAAATCGCCATAAAGCTCTCGGGCTTTGCCAACGGCTCGAAGCCGTATTGGGCGTACAGCCCGTGTGCATCGCGCGTCGCCAGAAGGAAACGCCGCACGCCGCTAATCGGCGGAAACTGCGTGATCACTTCCATCAGCCATTTGCCCAAACCAACGCCGCTATGCTCCGGCAAAATGAATACATCGCACAAGTAGGCGAACGTGGCGCAATCGGAAATCACCCGGGCAAAGCCGACCTGTCTGCAGTCGGCCGATCCCGGCTCCCCCTGAAAGACGCCGAAGCAAAACGCCGATTGCTCGATGGATCGACGGACCACTTCCCGATCGATCCCTTTGCTCCAATACGACTTTTCATGCAAATAGCCGTAAATCACGTCCTCCTGCAAAAATCGCTTGTCAGTCGAGATCGCATAATTACCTTTCCTCCACATGTCCTTGCTGGTCGTCATCGTATTCGTTCCCCTTTCCCCTTGTCTTTCTGCCATTGTAGCAAGCGATTTTTTTGGCGCGCACAACCAATTGGTGACTTTTTTGTCCAGCCAATTTATCATGAAGAAAAACTTCTTTCAGAAGTCCTTTCAAGAAGCAGTTCCCTCGATCTATGGAAGTTTTTACCGACGCCTATGCTGGAAGTGACGCTGAGGTACTCCGTCTTCCGCTCCAGAATTTATAAGCGCGAGCACTTATAAATTCTTATACGATTAGAAAACCTGGCTACGTCAAGCTTTTGGCTTAAGCCGCGGTTGCACTTATACTGGATAAGAATTTTATAAATTCTTATCTGTATGAAGAAAAATGATCGCAAGGGGGATTTCGATGGACTGGATGCTCGATCCGGCGAGCGAGGAGCCGCTGTTTCGCCAAATCGCCCGCCATTTTGAGGAATGCATTTTTACCGGCACGTACCCGCCCGGCTCCCCGCTTCCAACCGAACGGCTACTCGCGGCGCAGCTGCAAGTGAACCGCAGCACGATCACCGAGGCATACGCAGAGCTACGCGCCTCGGGATTGATCCATTCCCGCCAAGGTAGCGGCACACGGGTCAGCGAGCATCTGTGGGGCGTAGCTCAGCGGCAGCCCAACTGGTTTGCCTACACGAACGGCGGAACCTTCATCCCGACACAGCCGCTGGTCAAGCGGATTCGTGAGGCGACCGCCCGTCCCGGTATCATCGCTTTCAATGGCGGTGAAATGAATCCTGAGCTGTTTCCCCATCACGAGCTGCAAGAGACGATGCATACGCTGCCGCTTACCCGCCTGCTCGGCTACCTTCCGCCAGAGGGCGATCCTGCGCTGCGCCTCTCCCTCTGCGACTATATGCGCGAGGAGCACGGGATTGTCGCCACTCCGGATCAAATCTTGATCACATCCGGCGCCCAGCAAGCGCTGCACCTGATTACGCAGTGCCTGCTCAGCCCTGGAGACGCGATCGCGCTGGAGGGTCCTTCCTATATGTATTCACTGGGAGTCTTCCCCTCCGCCGGGCTACGCCTGTTCCGCCTGCCGGTTGATGCCGACGGGCTTGAACCAGAGCAGGTCATCCAACTGTATCGCAAGCACAAGATCAAGCTCGTCATCACCAATCCGACCTACCAAAATCCGACCGGGACCGTCCTGTCTCTGAAGCGGCGGAAGCGACTATTGGCCGTTTGTGAGGAAATCCGCATCCCGGTCATCGAGGATGAAGCTTACGGCGCGCTCCGTCTGGATGATGCGCCGCCACCATTGCCGACACTGGTCAGCCTGAACAAAGGAAACGGGCTTGTCGTGCACATCGGCAGCTTTTCCAAAACCGTCGCACCGGGCCTGCGGATCGGTTGGGTCGTCGCGCCTCCTTCCGTCATCTCGCGGATGGCCGATGCAAAAAAAGAGATCGATCACGGCACAAGCACGCTCTCCCAGCAGCTGCTGACCGCCTTTTTGCAGAAAGCCGACTGGCGTGGACACGTGCAGCAGTTGAAGACCGCGCTAACAAGACGACGCGATCTCATGAGACAGGCGCTTAGCGATCATGTCGGCGACAAAGCCACCTGGAATCATCCCAAAGGCGGCTATTCCATCTGGTGCCAGCTGAAAAAGACGATTGCGGATCAAGATTTAATCGAAAAAGCGATTGCCCACGGTGTGCTGTTCATGCCCGGAACCATTTACGGAGCAGAGCCCGGGTTCATCCGGCTGTCTTATGCGTGTCCGGCGGAGAGCGAAATTGTCGAGGGGATCAGGCGGTTGGGGCGGATGCTGTAAAAGCTGCGCCTGAAAGCAAAACACAGTAGACGGGGAGCGGAACGCGAATGCCTGTAAAGAACGAAACCAAACGCAACTTTGACGGACAAAACCTGACGGAAACGCCAGAGGAGATTTTCGCACTGGACAATTTGATCGAGCTGAGCCTGTACAACAACCGGATCAAACAAATCCCGGAGGATGTTTACCGCCTTTCCGAATTGCAGGTGTTGAATTATGCCGGAAATGAAATCGAGACACTTTCGCCAAGCATTCAACACTTGCAAAACTTGCGGATGCTCGACCTGGGGCACAACCGGATGCGGGAGCTGCCGAAAGAAATCGGCGCCTTGCAAAAGCTCGATTCCTTCCTTTACCTGAGCAACAATCAGTTCGAGCGAATCCCAGCGGAACTATGCCAGCTCCGTCGCCTCAAATATTTGAACGTTACAGACAACAAGCTGGCAGAACTGCCCGCCAATCTGGGCGATTTGCAAAGCCTCGTTGAGCTGCGCCTCTACAACAACCAGATTGAGGCCTTGCCCGAGTCGATCTCGTCGATCCGCTGCCTGCGGGAGATTCATGTGTACGGCAATCGCCTGACACGTTTGCCTGAAACGATTGGCGATGTATCCGATCTGCGCATTCTCGATGTGAGCAACAACCGGATCGAGGAACTGCCGCAATCGATTGGAGGCTTGAAAAAGCTGCATCGACTCAACCTGCGCACCAACCGGTTGAAAGAGCTGCCAGAGCAAATCGGCGATGTGACCAATCTCATTGAGCTGGATTTGCGCGACAACGATTTGAAGGTGATCCCAGATGCCATCCTCAAGCTGGAACGGCTCGAAAAGCTAGACCTACGCTGGAATCATCACCTGCAGGTTACGCCATGCCTGTTCGAGCTGGAAAAGAGAGGTTGCCTGATTTACCGGTAGAAAAGCAACAAAAAAGAGAGACGGTTTCCATGCGAAACCGCCTCCCTTTTGCATTAGAACAAAAACCCCATCGCCTGCTATAAGGTGATAGCTTCTACCTTGCTCCATAAATTCCCTGTAAAATCGCTTTCCCCTGATTTACGCACAGGTCAGTCATTGTTATACCAGCCCATCGGCCCCACCTGCAAATTCATGTTGATCTGTTTCACTTCTTGATAAGCCTCAAGCCCAAACGTGCCCAGCTCCCGACCAATCCCGCTCTGCTTGTAACCGCCCCAAGGCGCTTCATTGTAGGTCGGATGGTACGTATTAATCCAGGTGATGCCTGCGCGCAGCTTTTTGATCACGCGCATCGCTTTGGCCCCATCCTGGGAAAAGACGCCACCTGCCAGCCCGTACATCGAATCGTTCGCGAGCCTAATCGCCTCTTCCTCTGTTTTAAAACGTTGCACGGTCAAAACCGGACCGAATATTTCCTCCTGCACGATGCGCATTTCCGGTTTGCAGTCCACAAAGATCGTCGGTTCCACAAAGTTGCCGTTGGCATAGTCTCCCTCGATTAATGGATTGCCGCCGAGCACAAGCCGTGCCCCTTCCACTTTTCCGATTTCAATATAGCCGAGCACTTTTTCCATATGCGCCTTCGAGATCAAGGGCCCCATTTCCGTCAGCTCATCGATGCCATTGCCGACGCGAATTTTGCGGCTTCGTTCCACCAGCGCTTCGATGAACCGGTCAAAGAGCGCGTCTTCGACCAAAAGCCGCGAGCCTGCTGAGCAGACTTGGCCCTGGTTGGCAAAAATGCCGAACATCGCATATTCGAGCGCCGCCTCGAAATCGGCATCGGCGAAGATAATATGAGGGGATTTGCCGCCAAGCTCCAGCGAAATATTTTTCAGGTTCCCTGTCGCCGTCTGCATGATGCTCCGCCCGGTGGCAGTTCCCCCGGTAAAGGCCACTTTGTCGATCTGGTCGCTTGCCGCCAGCTCGTGGCCAACCACATTGCCCGCACCCATGACCAAGTTGGCGACGCCTTTCGGGAATCCGACCTCATCGATCAGTTCAAACAGCTTGACCGCAGTGAGCGGCGTCAGTTCGGACGGCTTGAAAACGGTCGTATTCCCCGCCGCCAAGCAAGGCGCTAGCTTCCACGCCGCCATCAATAGCGGATAATTCCATGGCACAATCTGTCCGCAGACACCGATCGGCTCGCGCACGACCATCGTCATCATCGGGTCGGCCACTTGATAGGTTTGCCCGAGCGGTTTGTTGATCAATCCGGCGTAATAGCGAAAGCAGTTGGCCGCATCCGCCACGTCGGGCAGGCTTTCGCGCAGCGGCTTGCCGTTATTTTCCGTTTCCAGTCTGGCGAACTCATCGGCGCGCTCATCGAGCTTGTCTGCAAGTGCGTTCAGCAGTCTCGCCCGCTCGTGCGGAGGCGTATCTTGCCAATCCGTCTCATCAAAAACGCGGCGCGCCTCTGCGATCGCCCGTCGAACATCCTCAAGTCCCGCCTCGGCCACGACAGCGATGACCTCACCTGTTGCCGGATTGAACACATCGCGGACATTCCCATCCGCTGCATCCACCCATTCCCCTGCGATGTACAATTTCAACGATTCTTTTGCCTGCGTCGTCAACTGAGCTCCTCCTCTACTGCTTGTTTCCTTTCTTCACACGGCAAGCTGTGCCCCCTGGTCAGCACCGCGGTTGCATCTGTATGAGAAAAGCCGAAGCCCTTTTTTTGCAAAAAGCCCCGGCTCTTTCTTCACGGAACCCCCGCTTCCTACGAAAAGAAAGTCCCGTACAATAAATATGCATTCAATACCGCAATGATGACCGCGACGATCCAGGAGAGGACAGCCACCCATTTCGGTGCGACGAGCGCGCCCATCTTACGCTTATCGGTGGTGAACATCACGAGCGGAATGACGGCAAACGAAAGCTGCAACGACAGAACCACCTGGCTTAAAATCAGCAGATCGCCGGTCCCTTTCTCACCAGTGACGGCAATGACGATGACAGCCGGCACGATGGCGATCAGCCGGGTGATGAGTCGGCGAATCCACGGCTTCAGCCGGATGTTCAAGAAGCCTTCCATCACGATTTGACCTGCCAGCGTCCCGGTTAAGGTCGAGTTCTGACCAGCAGCCAGCAGCGCTACGGCAAACAGAATGCTGGCCAAACCCGTTCCCAGCAAAGGCGTAAGCAATTGGTAGGCATCCTGGATTTCGGCGACTTCCGTATGACCCGTCGTATGGAATGCGGCCGCCGACAAAATGAGGATCGCCGCATTGATGAACAAGGCAAGCGTCAGCGCGACTGTGGAATCGATAGTCGCGAATTTGATCGCGGAACGCTTCCCTTCCTCGGTCTCCTCATAATTGCGGGTCTGCACGATCGAGGAATGCAGGTAGAGATTATGCGGCATGACAGTGGCGCCGAGAATGCCCAAGGCGATGTAAAGCATTTCCGGGTTTTGCAAAATTTCTGCTCGCGGAACGAAACCACCAAAGATCCCGCCAATATCGGGCTTCGAGAAGATCATTTCCGCACCGAAGCAGATCAAGATGACGACAATCAGCGAGATTACGATCGACTCGATGTAGCGGAAGCCTTTGTTCTGCAAAAACAGCACGAGCATGACATCAAGCGAGGTAAGTAGCACGCCGTAAATCAGCGGTAACCCGAACAACAGCTGCAGTGCAATCGCCGAACCGATCACTTCCGCCAGGTCGCATGCCGCAATCGCCAGCTCGCACAGCAGCCAGAGGACGAAATTGACCGGCTTGCTGTAGTGGTCACGGCACGCCTGTGCCAGATCGCGCCCAGTTGCAATGCCGAGGCGCGCCGTGAGCGACTGAAGCAAAATCGCCATAATATTCGAAATTAAAATGACGGAGAGCAAGGAATAATTGAACATCGCCCCTCCAGCCAAATCCGTCGCCCAGTTCCCCGGGTCCATGTACCCGACCGCCACCAAATAGCCCGGCCCCGCAAAAGCGAGGAACTTGCGAAATGAGCTGCCACGCTTTGGAACAGCCATCGATTTGTACACTTCCTGCAAGCTCGGCGTGCTTCTTTCCCGTTTCCAGCCTTCTTTTGTTTTCACCGCTTCCATGTTTACCACCCTTCTTTCATTCGGACAATTATGTTTCCCTAGGGAAACTTTTTGACTAAAAAAAATAACGGCCTCTCCGTATATGCTATTAGCCTACTACAAAAAAGATGCATGAACAACATATTTTTGCCCAAGGGAAACTTTTCGTTATTGGGTCAACCTTATGAACGCGTGTTACGCAAACTTGCAATTTCCTTATCGGCATGGAGGAATCGTGCACATGCGGATGGAATGTTACCGTGTTCGGAAATCGCTACTTCGTGGAGGTGCACGTTTTGATGCAAACGCAAGGAATCAAAGTGATCAAACTCGAGATGAACATAGGTGCAGACTCTCCATTCATCGTCCATACGGCTTCGCTGTGGGATGAACAGGAGACGGTGCTGGTGGATACCGGTGTCGCCGGACAGCTGGAGCTCATCCGCTCCGTACTCGCTGATGAGTCTCTCCCTTTTGAAAAGCTGACCAAGATCATCATTACCCATCAAGACCGCGACCATATCGGCAGCTTGCCTGACCTCGTCGCAGCCTCCGAAGGAGGGGTGCAAGTCCTTGCTCATGAAGTGGCCATCCCTTACCTCGCAGGCGAAATTCCGCTGATCAAAAGCGGAGCCATCGCACCAACCGTGAAAGTGGACAAAGCCCTCCAAGACGGTGACATCCTGCCATACGCCGGGGGAATTCAGGTCATTTATACGCCTGGCCATACCCCGGATCATATTTCGCTATACCATATCCCGAGCAAAACACTGATCTCGGGCGATGCCCTGACAGCGCAAGATGGCGTCCTGATGCCTTTCGATCCTCAATTTACTTTGGATCAAGCGACAGCCCTGCAATCGATCATCAAGCTGCTTGATCTCGACATCGAAACGGTGGTTGCGTATCATGGCGGCGTCTGTACGGGTGACATCAAGGCGCGTCTGAAGGAAATCGTCGAAAACCTTTCCGTCTAGGCAGCGTCACGACACACAAAAAAACAGCCGAAAAAATACGGCTGTTTTTTTTCTATTTATACATGGAACCGGGCCACAATCGCTTTCAGCTGCTCTGCCCTGGCACCGATCGATTGAGCGACATCGCTCACCTGTGTGGATGCGGCGAGCTGTCCCTCGGCGTGCATAGCCACCTCCTGGCTGTGCTGCGATACGGTTTGTGCCGCTTGCGTCAGCTGCTGGACGGAAGCCGCCGTCTCCTGTGCGCCAGCGCTCACTTGGGTAGAAACGGCTGAAATTTCCTGCAGCTGCCCAGTTACCTCCGTGATCAGCGCCATGATTTTTCCGAACGCCTGTCCCGTATCATGCGCCGCCCCTAGGCCCGACTCCACCTCCGCAATCATGCCTTCCATCGCCGCTACGGCGTTTTGTGAACCGTCCTGAATGTCGGCGATCAGCCGTTCGATCCGTGCGGCGGATTGATGCGACTCTTCGGCCAGCTTGCGCACTTCATCGGCAACGACGGCAAAGCCCCGTCCATGCTCGTTCGCCCGCGCCGCCTCGATCGCGGCATTCAGCGCAAGCAGCGAGGTTTGCTGCGAAATGGCTGTGATAACGCCAAGCGCCTTGACGATCTGCTGTGATTTTTCTCCCAGCTTGTGTATGATCAACGCCGTCGCTTTGACTTTATCGTCCATGAACGTAATTTGTTCTACCACGGCGCGCAGCAAGCGATCTCCTTGGAGCGCCTCGCCTGTCATCACGGCGGATGAATCCGCGATCTGTGCCGTCCGATCTGCTATCGTCTGCACGCCTGTGCTGACCTCGACGACCACCGCTGCTACGTCCTCGGTGCTTTTTAACTGCTCGGTGGACAGCACTGAGACTTCCTGCATCGCGGTCTGGGCGCTCGCCGATGCCGTCTGCGATTGCGCCGCGCACACGAGCAAGCCTTCCGCCGAAACGAACAGCTCGTCAACGCTCTCTTTAGTCGTATGGACGATTTCCTGCACTTTCTCGATAAACAGGTTAAAGGACGCGATCAAGGTCCCGATTTCGCCAGCCGCCTTCACCGCAACACGCTCACTCAAATCTGATTCGCCTCTCGCGGTCTGCTCGGCGAAACGGGTAATCCACTCGGTCACATTCCGCACCGGCTGCGATACGGAACGGGCGATCCCGATGCCAAAGAGCGTGGAAACCACAGCCGCAATCGCCAAAATCGTAATCATGATTTGATTGGCGCGCACCCCTTCCGCCGCTGTCGCCTGGTAGCTGGCGAGCGCTTCCGCTTCCTTTTTGCTCATCAATTCCTGAAAGCCAGCATTGATCTCTTGCAGAAGAGGCGCTAACGCCTGATACTGGCTCAGGGCCGATGCGCTCTCCTCGTGTAGCACCAATTGGATCAGCTCCGACCGTTTCGACTGGTACTCCTTGAGCTTTACCATTAGTTCATCCAGCATTTGCTTGTCCGTGGGTGCAGTCAACGTCTTGGCAAAGGAAGCGAGTAGCTTGTTGTTTTCACCGATCAGCTCCATCATCTGCCCAATCAGGGCGTTGTGCTTGCTCTTGTCCGTTTCAAGCGTTAATTGGTAAAAAATCGTTTCAACCGTGCGCAGGTTGGTTCGCACCTTGCCGATATCCACGATCGGCGCCACATTTTTTTCCTGCATCGCCTGCATGTTTACATTCGCTTTGCCCAAATAATGAAAGCCGGAAAACCAAATCCCGATCATGGTGAGCATCATGATCGCCAGTACGAGCATGATTCGCGGAAAAATCCGCATCCGATCAAACAAGTTCATTCCTTCTTCTCCCCTTCTTGGGCGACCACGCCAAAAGCGGATGGGCAACATACTCTCCCATCCGCTTTCACCACATCCCGTTTGCCTTAGCTATTGACGATCACGACACCGTTGCTGGAACCAATGCGGGTCGCGCCTGCCGCGATCATTTGTTGGGCCGTGGCAAGGTCGCGGATACCGCCGGACGCTTTCACTTCCAGACGATCGCCCACCGTTTCTTTCATCAGTGCTACATCCTCAACCGTCGCGCCACCCGTGGAAAAACCGGTGGATGTTTTGACGAATTGGGCGCCGGCTTTTTCGGACAATTGGCAGGCGAGAATTTTTTCCTCGCGGGTCAGCAGGCATGCCTCGATGATCACTTTGACCAGCTTGCCTTCCGCAGCTTCGACAACCGCGCTGATGTCATCTTCGACCTGCACGGCGTCACCTGCTTTTAAGGCGCCGATGTTGATTACCATGTCGATTTCTTCCGCACCTTCGCGGACCGCCTGCTTGGTTTCCGCCACTTTTATCGCAGTGGTGTTAGCCCCCAGCGGGAAGCCGACGACAGTGCACACCTTCACGTCGGAATCCTTGAGTAGGGAGTGGGCCAACTCTACGAACACAGGGTTGATGCACACCGAGAAGAAACCATGCTCGCGCGCTTCGGCGCACAGCTTGATAATTTGCTCTTTCGTCGTTTCCGGTTTCAATACCGTATGGTCAATGTACGATGCGATCGTCATGAGTGGTGAACCTCCTTATTTCATTTGGGCGAATACGTCTTTGTCGCTGTAAACATCTTTTGCGTTTGAAACGTCGATCAAGCCTGTGCCAGCGTCCACATACTCGGGAACTTGCTCGCCCTTCGCCACTTTCAGCGCGGTATCCACCACGATGGAACCCAGTTTCGCCGGATCGTTGAATACGGTTGCGCTGTATTTGCCGTCTATGATCGCTTTCACTGCTTCCGACAAGCCGTCGATGCCGACAATTTTGACTTTATCCAGCATTTTCGCTTGCTCCAGCACTTGCAGTGCGCCCAAAGCCATGTCGTCGTTGTGCGCATAGACGAGATTCACGTCCGGGTTGGCTTGCAGCAAGTCTTGGAATGCTTTGACCGCTTTGGAACGAACGTAGTCGGAATATGGCCCTTCGATGATTTTCACGCCAGACTCCTTGCCAACGATCTCATGGAAGCCGTCGTGGCGGTCCATCATAACTTTTCCGCCCGCGTCGCCTTGCAGCTCGATCACTTTTCCTGTCGCTTTGCCTTCGCCGCCCAAAAGGGAAACGGCTTGCTTGCCGGCGATTCGGCCCATTTCTTTGTTATCGCGTCCAACGAATGCCGCTACTTTTTCTTCTGTCGGACGGTCGACGGTGACGACCTGGATGTTCGCCTGCTTTGCCGCTTGCAGCGCTGGTGCTACCGCTGTCGGGTTGGTCGGGTTCAAAATCAGCACGTTGATTCCTTTGGTGATCATGTCTTGCACGTCGGCGTTTTGCTTTTCAATGTCATTCTGTGCATCCATGACGACGATGTCAGCGCCTTGTTTCTGCGCTTCCGCCTTCGCGCCGTCAACCAGTGCGGTATAGAACGGCGATTCGGACGTTACCTGGGAGAAGCCGATGACGACTTTTTTGTCACCGCCGGAAGCAGCGGCATTACCGCCGCCCCCATCTGCAGAAGGCTGCGACTGGGAGCATCCGGCGAACATCAGGCTGGTCAGGAGCGTGGAGACGACAAACAGTTTGTTTCTCTTCTTCATGTGTAGATCCCCCTTGATTTATGTGTAAAGAATAGAAGCCACAGGTTACGGTTACGACTTTTTGGTTTGCTTGGAAATGACAAACCGGTTCAGCACCAATGCGAGTACAATGATCACGCCCATGAAGATGGACTGGTAATATGACGATAGGCCGAGCAGGTTGAAAATGTTGGTGATAATGCTCATGAGCAGTACGCCGACGAACGTGCCGCCGACACCACCCACGCCACCGAACAGGCTCGTTCCGCCCAAAACCACCGCTGCGATCGCGTCGAGCTCGATGCTTTTGCCTGCGGTTGGCTGGCCGACGGTGAGCCATGAGGCGAGGACGATTCCCGCCAAAGCGGACAAGGCGCCGCAGATGACATAGGTATAGGTGATGTAGCGGTTGACCTCAATGCCGGATAGATGTGCGGATTGAGGGTTTCCGCCGATCGCGTACAGCTTGCGCCCGAAAGTGGTGTAGCGGAGTACGAGGACAGCCAGAATCGTCAGCACGATCCAGACGATGCCTGAGACCGGGATGCGATCGAACAAGTTCTGGCCGAAAAAGCGCATCGCTGGCGGCAGGTTGTAAACCGGCTTGCCGTCGGTGAACAGCAGGGCCAACCCGCGAGCCGCGACCATCATTGCCATCGTCGCGATGAACGCCGGCACTTTGAGCTTGGTGGTTACCCACCCGTTGATGAAGCCCATCGCGACGCCTGCAAGAATTCCCAAGAGAATGGCGACGAACACGCCGGTGTATGGAATCGCAAGCGCGGTGACCATGCCTGCCAGTGCGAGCACGGAGCCGACCGACAAATCGATTCCGGCCACGATGATGACAAAGGTCATCCCGATGCTGATGATTCCCACGACTGCGGACTGCTGCAGCAAGTTTAGGAAATTTTGCACGGAGAAAAATTTCGGCGACAGCGCTGAGCCAATCGCGATAAAGACGGCCAGCAAAAGAAAGAGATTGTACTTGCGCAAAAATTTGCCAAAGTCAAATGAGGGCGCTGTCTTTTTCGCAGCGGTGCTAGCTTCTCTTATGTGTTCCATAACGATGTCCCCCCTGTCACAGCATGATTGAGGATGTCTTCCTTCTGCCGCTGCGGATCGCGGAATTCGCCGACGATTTTGCCGCGGAACATGACGAGAATGCGGTTGCATATCTCCTGAAGCTCGCCGATTTCCGAAGAGGCGACGATTACGCTCGCTCCTTCTGCCACGAGCTTTTGAATAATTTTGTAAATTTCTTGCTTGGCCCCGATATCCACCCCTTGGGTCGGCTCGTCAAACAAGATAATTTTGGATTGGCGGATCAGCCATTTGGAGATGATCACCTTTTGCTGATTTCCGCCGCTCAGGTTGCCCATCAACGTCTGCGCATCCGGTGTTTTCACGTTCAGCTCGCGGATTTTTTCAGCGATTTCACTGCGAATGCGTCCCGGCTTGATCACGCCGCCGCTTGCAAACCGGTCGTAAGCGGGCAAGACCGCATTTTCTTCGACAGACAGGCCGAGGATCGCACCTTCGGTCTTGCGGTTTTCCGGCACCAGCCCCATCCCTAGGCGGATCGCCTTGCTTGGGCTGTCGATTTTGATTTGCTTGCCATCAAGTCGAATCTCTCCCGCTGTAAGCGAATCGACGCCGTACAGCGCTTTCAACAGTTCCGTTCGGCCAGCCCCGACCAGCCCGTACAGGCCGAGGATTTCTCCCTTCCCGAGCGAAAAGGAAACATCGGAAATGTGGCGGGTACATAGCGCTTCCGCTCGCAGCAGCTCAGGAAAGTGAAGCTGCTCGCTGGTGCGCTGCTGTTTTTCCACCTTGTAGCCGATGATCAGCTCGGTCAGGCTGGCTTGATCCAGCTCGCTCATCTCACGCGTCGCCACCCATTTGCCGTCGCGCAGGACGGTGACCCTATCGCCGATTGCGAACAGCTCCTCAAGCTTGTGGGAAATGTAGATGATCGTGATCCCCTGCTTGATCAGCTCTTCGATGATGGTAAACAGCGTGCGAATCTCGCGTTCCGACAAGGTGGTGGACGGTTCATCCATGATGATGATTTTGGCGTTTCCTTCGAGCGCTTTGGCCAGCTCCACAATCTGCTTGTGGCCCATGCTCAGCTCCGCAACCGGCGTGTCGACATCGATCGCGATGCCCAGCCGGTCGATCAATGCTTGTGCCTGCTGCCGCAAGCGCTTCCATGATACGAAGCCAAACCGCGGATTGGCGTAGGAGCCGAGGTAAATGTTTTCTGCCACGGTCAAATGCTCAACCAGCGACAGCTCCTGATGGATCGTGATGACGCCGAGCCGTTTGGCGTCTGCAGGGTTGGTGATTTGCACCTTCTCCCCTTGCAGATAAATCTCGCCGTCGTCTTTCGGGTAGACGCCCGCCAAAATTTTCATCAAGGTCGATTTCCCGGCCCCGTTCGCGCCGATCAAGCAGTGGATTTCGCCTTTTTTTACGGAGAAATCAACGTTTTGCAGCGCTTTCACACCTGGAAACGACTTGTTTATGTTTTGCATGCTCAGTATCTCGCTCATCGCATCTCCATCCCCCTTTCTCAGGTGACGATTAACTCCTTCATGATTGGAAAGAGCGCTTTATGCAAGTCCAGATAGGTTGTAAAGTAGCGATCATACGCGCGGTGCGCATCCGGCTGAGGCGTATAAACATGGCCTTTTTCAGCCAGCGCCTTGGCTGCATCCGCAAGCGTCAGATAGTGGCCCAAGCCGTAGGAAGCGAGAATGGCGGCTCCCTTGCTGCCTGCCTCCGTCTCCTCCAGCGTCTCGATGACAAGTCCGGTCACATCGCTTAAAATTTGCATCCACAAGGCGTTTTTGGTTCCGCCGCCGCACGCGATGATCCGCGTAATCGGCACATCGGTCTCTTCAAACGTCGAAATGATATTTCGTGTTCCATACGCCGTCGCTTCCAAAATCGCGCGAAAAATATGATAGCGGGTATGCGCCAGTGTCAAGCCCACGAGCGAGCCTGTCGCGTGCGGGTTGCGGTAGGGCGTCCGATTTCCTTGCCAGCTGTCCATCATGACAAGCCCCTCGCTGCCCGGTGCGATCCGTGCAGCTTCCGCCAGCAGCTCGTCATACACCCGGTAGAGCTGCTCGGCAGGTACATGCGGGTAAAACTGCTGCAAAAACCACGTCGTCAATGATCCGCAGGAAAGCTGTCCGCCTTCGATCAGCCATTTGTCAGGGAGAATCGGATTTTCATACGGCCCCCATAGCCCTTCATGGAAAACCGGCTCTTCCGCATGAACCAGATGAACAAAGCTCGTGCCCATCACAAGGCTCATGATGCCCGAATCGACGGCACCGACTCCCAGCATGCCGATATGCGCATCGATCCCTCCCTGGAAGACGGGAATGCCTGCACTAAGTCCCAGCTCCACAGCAGCTCCCTCCGTGACCACACCGACCTGACTGCCGACGGGAATCACTTCTTCCGGCCAAAACTCGCGGTACTCCGGCAAGTCGATCGCCTTAAAAAATGCGGGCGAAAATCCTTCGCCATCCCGATAGTTCCATTTGCAGACGGCATTGCATTGCGATGCTACCCAACGGTTTGTCAGCTTGAAATTGATCCAGTCCAGCTGCTCCACCACTTTTCGCCCTGGAAGCAAATACCCGTTTTCCTTGAGATAAAGCGCTTTGGCGACCATCCATTCTTCTGAAACCTTACCACCCGAGTAGCGGAGAATGTCCTTGACGATCGGTTCTTCTTTTTCGTTGATCGTTTGCGCCTGTGCCACCGCACGTTTATCCATCCACATCAGAGCGGGCGTTTGCGGCGTGCCTGCTTCATCTACCACCAGCACGGTGGAAGAAGTGGCGCATACGCCGATTCCCTCAATTTGCGAAAGAGGAAGAACGCTCGCTGCCTCTGCCAGCACCTCGCGCAGCGCCTTCCACCAATGCTGCGGGTTCTGCTCTGCTTGCCCAGCATGCGGATAAACGGTGGGATAGGAGCGTTCGCCCTTCCAGACGAGTTTGCCCGCTACCGTAAACAGGCCAACCTTCAAGCCTTGCGTGCCAAAATCAATCCCTGCAACAATCGCTTGCTTCATGGTCATGTTCCCCCCTCCCTTACTCATTTGGGGAAAAACATGATTTTATTGAAAATAAGCTCTCGATTCTTAATCTTCTGAAAAACATCCGGCGCTTGTTCCAATGCGTAGCGATGGGAGATCAGTGGCTCCGCCTTTAGCTTGCCCGCTGCCATCAGCTCCGCCGTGAACGACCATTCGCGGCCCGGGAACGGATTGGAGAACGAGTTCCATGATCCGTACAGCGCCAGCTCGTAACGCAATACATTGTTGACCGCTTCCTTACTCAAGGTCAGCTCACTGTTGGAGATGCCGAGGAAGACGATGCGCCCTTGCTTCGCCGCTGCGCACACCGCTTGGTTTTGCGCGATCGGCGATCCCGACGTATCGAGAATGAAATCGGCTCCGCCCACCTGTGCGTTGATTTCTTTGGCCGGATCACACTTCATCGAGTTCACCACGATATCTGCGCCCAGCTCTTTGGCCAGCTCCAGCTTCTCCTCATGAATATCGACTGCGATCACTTGCTTGGCACCCAGCACTTTGGCGAATTGGATCGCGAACAAACCGATTGCGCCGAGTCCAAACACGGCTACCGTATCGCCTTCTTTGCAATCACCGCGCCACAGGCCGTGAATGGCGTTAGCTGCCGGATCGATCATCGCCCCTGCCTCATAAGAGACTTGATCGCCGAGACGAACCAGATTGTCCGGCGTCACTTTGATGAAGTGCGCCATCGCGCCATCCGTGCGTGAGCCGTAGTAGCTGTAATCCTCGCAGAGTGAGTAGTCACCCTGGCGGCAATATGTGCAGCTGTTGCATGGGATCAGAGGTGCGACTGAAACCCGGTCGCCCGCTTGCCAGCCTGTCACATTCACACCGACCTTGGCGATTTGTCCGGAAAACTCATGTCCCAGCGTCAGCCCTTGGTAGTATGCGCCTTTATACAAGGCGCGCGGAATGTCGGAACCGCACACCCCGACCGCCTTTACTTCGACCAGCACCTCGTCCGCGCCGATTTCGGGTACCTCGATTTCTTCCACTTGCAAATTACCAGGCTCATACAATTTAACCGCTTTCATTTCTGCTGCACCTCCGCTGTTTTCGCGATGTCGTGTTGCTTGATCAATTCTCGCGCTGTGACTTCATCTGTGAATAAGGTGTTGAAATAGTTGCCACGCACCGCCCCAAGTATGGCCGGCACTTTATCCTCGCCGCAGGCGATGGCAATCGTATGCTTCTTTCGGCGTAAATCATCGAGGTGAAGCCCGATGGTCCGGTCGTTCAGCTGTTCATCGCTGACATTGCCATCGATCGAGTAAAACCGGGAGCAAATGTCTCCGACCGCCCCTTTTTGCAAGAGCTTGTCGTACTCGTCCTGCTTGAAATAGCCAGCCAGGTTGAGCACCGATTGATAAGACGTTCTGCCGATCCCGAAGACAGCAATGTTGGCTTCCCTCCCGAGCGATACGATCTCGCGAATGCCGGAGTCACGCAGGAGCGCGGAGGCGATTTCGGCGGAATCGAGTATCGTCGGCACGGACAGCGCGTACGGTTGCGCATCGAACGCTTTGGCGAACTGATCAAGGATGTTCATTGCCCCAGTCGAAAAAGCCGTTGTTGCCACACCCCCGTTAAGCTGTACCACACGCACGTTTTTGCGCTTCAGTTGCTTCAGCTGCTTGGCCGCATAGGTGAGGCTGTTCCCCCAGGAGATCCCGATCGTATCTCCATCGGCAACCAGGTCGTGCAGGTAATCGCCAAGCAGCTTCCCCACATCCGTCAAAATGAAGGATGGCTCAGGTATGATGACAGGGGCGACAATCACTTTCATCAGATCAAACCGCTTTTTCAACTCATCTTCGAGATCATCGACCGATTCGATCGGATATTGAATGGAGAAGGTGACAATCCCCTCCTGGAGCGCTGCATCCAGAATGCGGCTGACGGTCGGGCGCGAGATATTTTCCAGTGCGGCGATCTCCTGCTGTGTCAGCCCTTTTTCGTAGTACAGTTTGGCGACTCGGATCATTTCCCTTTGGGTGTACATCTTGCCCCTCCTCTCGTGAAATTTCGTTCAAGTACTAGCACGTAATTTCATTACTTGGCTTTATTATAGCGAGAGAAAAAACACGATGCTACAAAATTTTATTATTTGTGAATAAATTGAACAAAGGTTCAATTTTGACTATAGGCAACTTTCCACAATAAAAAAAGAACGCTATTTCTAGCGCTCTCCGCTTGGCATCACATTTTCCATGTTTTCTTTATCCGCGATCACCGTTCGGTTTCTTCCCGTTTCTTTTGCTCGATATAAGGCTTGATCCGCCATATGGATCAATTCTTGGACTGTCCCGGCGTGTTCAGGGAAATGCGCGATGCCCGCTGAAACGGTAATTGTTCGCCCGATCGGATTTTCGCTATTTTCCAGCTCCAACCGAATCCGTTCGGCAATCCGATACGTTTCCTCGATCGTCGCATGGGGAATCAACGCAATGAATTCCTCGCCTCCAAAGCGGCAGCACGTATCCCCCGGCCTTACCGTTGATGCGAGCAGCGTCGCAAAATGCCGCAGCACCGCATCACCGACAGGATGCCCAAATGTATCATTGATGGTTTTAAAACGATCGATATCCATCACGATGAGGGAAAACGGCGCTTCCTCCACGATCCGCTTGCTCATGATCGTTTCAAGTGTTCGTCGATTGGCTAATCCGGTTAGCGGGTCTGTCGACGCATCGAGTGTCAGTTGATCCGTTTGCCTTTTGATCTCAACCAGTGCATAGCAAATCGCCTCGGTCAATAAACTGGCCTCCCGATTCCAATCCAGTCTTTTTTCAGGCAACTCAATGTTTGCCGTCCCGACTTTGCTTACGCAATTTGCGAGCTCTGTAAATGGTTCCGCGAGCTTGCGGGCAAGGATGATCGCGAGGAGCGCCACAACCAGGAATGGCGGCAGCATATAAAGCAGCATGGTGTTGATATGTTGCTTCAGTTGTTCATTCACAAAATCTGTCGGCGATACGACAGCGACACCCCAGCCGTTCTCCCGTACTTTAACGTATCCTGCCAGCATTTCCTCACCATGCAAATTGACCATCCGTTCACTTCCGCTTTGTCCTGCAATGAGCTTGTGGACAACCGTGTTGGCGCTTATATCCTCACCGATTCGTTTTTTGTCGCGGTGGAACAGCAGCCTGCCATCGGACGCGACGATGTAAAAATAAGACCCCCATTTATCGGTCGGATTACTGTCAAAAATCATATTCAAGATGTTTTTTTCGTTTAGGTAAATCGTTCCTCCGATAAACCCGCGATAGTTCCCATTCCCATCAAAAATAGGCTGACTCATGAAGAGGATCAGACGCTTGCTTTTCGTCGTGATGTATGGCTTGGACAAATACGGTTTTTTCGCAGCCAAGGCCGCTTTCGCTTCCTCCGCCACAATCGGATTTCCTATCGTTCCTGCCGTAATGGGTGAGGCGTTCTGTACGATCCCATTCTCATTCACCAATACAAGGGAATTAAAATAATTGCTGCTATGGCGCATCAGCTCTAGCTGGGCGGTCACATCGGCCGTATCCATCGTTTTCACCTTAGACAGCACCTCTGCAGAATAAAGCAGGCTGCTCCGCATCGATTTGAATAGGGAATCGATCGTTTGCCCCATCTTGACGGCGCTTGAATAATTTAAGGTCAGTGTCGTGTCAATCAGGGTACGTTTTTTAGACTGGTACGATGCAGCAATCAAAATGGTTACCGTCAATACGACGGAAAGGGAGACAAGCGTCGTCATCAGTGTAGCCAAGCTGATCTTTTTTTGACTGGATACTGTAAATTTAAAGACAGGCATACAATAGCTCCTTCACACAAACTCTGACAAAAAGTGTAGTCCCAAAGTCACAAAATGAATTATACGTGATGATAATTACGATTCGCTATCATAAAAATATTTTTTATTATTTAAATTTATTCTTTTGAACACTATTAAAAAGAAAGAGCTTCCTTTCATTTTTCAATGCACAAAAAAAGGTGCCAAGCATAGGAATTCACCTTTGCTTGGCACCTTTTGAATATGCATGCAATTACAGCTTGATCGCGATCAATTTCAATTCTGTCATTTCTTCAACCGCGTATTTGATACCCTCTTTGCCCACACCGCTGTCTTTCACGCCGCCATATGGCATGTGGTCAACGCGGAATGTTGGCACGTCATTGATCATGACGCCGCCTGCTTCGAGCTCATCCGCAGCTTTCATCGCTTTGGTGATATCGTTGGTGTAGATACCTGCTTGCAAGCCGTAACGGGAATCGTTGACTTGTGCAATCCCCTCTTCGACCGAGGAAATTTTGGTTACCACAACGATTGGACCGAATATTTCCTGGCAGGAGCACTTCACGGTGCTCGCTACGTTTGTCAGGATGGTTGGTGCAAACAGACGGTCGCTGACCGCTTTGCCGCCTGTAACGATGTTGGCGCCATTTGCTACCGCATCTGCTACCCACTCGCCCATACGTGCATGGTCTTTCGGGGAGATGACGGAAGACATGTCTGTCGCTTCGTCCATTGGGTTGCCCAAAACAAGCTTCTCAGTAGCTGCCTTGAACTTCTCGAGGAACTCCTCGTATTTGCTTTCATGCACATAAACACGTTGCAGGGAGATGCACACCTGTCCAGAGAAGGAGAATGCACCCATGACGCAACGGTCGATCAGCGCTTGGCTGATTTCCACGTTTTCATCGATGATCAGGCCCGCGTTGGAACCGAGCTCCAGTGTTACGCGTTTCAGACCTGCTTTATTACGCATTGCGATACCGACTTCAGGACTACCGGTGAAGGTGATTTTCGCTACGCGATCGTCTTTCACCAGTTTTTCTCCAACGACGGAGCCTTTGCCTGGCAAGATGTTCAGCGCACCCGCTGGCAAGCCAGCTTCTGCGAAAATTTCAGCCAGAACCAAAGACGACAACGGTGTTTGGCTCGCTGGCTTCAACACAACGGTGTTACCTGCAGCGAATGCAGGTCCCAGTTTGTGTGCAACCAGGTTGAACGGGAAGTTGAACGGCGTGATTGCGCCGACTACGCCGATCGGTTTGCGAACGGTGAAGGCAAGGCGGCCTTCGCCACCTGGCGCCGCATCGAGCGGAACGGTTTCGCCGTGGATGCGTTTTGCTTCCTCAGCCGCGAATTTGTAGGTTTGGATCGTACGGGCAACTTCGCCACGACCGGTTTTGATCGGTTTTGCTGCTTCTGTAGCGAGGATTTGCGCCAGCTCTTCCTTGCGCGCTTCCATGATCGCTACGACTTTTTCCAGAATGGCTGCGCGTTGGCTTGCCGGATATTTGCTGAATGCTTTCCCTGCGTCTTTCGCAGCTTGGATCGCTTCATCTACATCCGCTTCGTCCGCTTGGCCGATTTCTGCGATGAGTTCGCCGGAGAAAGGGGAGTACAGCGGTGTGTACTCCTTAGCCTCTTTCCATTGACCGTTGATATAAAGATGTTTTTTCATGAAAGAGTCCCTCCTGCTAAAATTAGTTGGTTACGTAGACGCTTTTCAGCACGTCGGTCATGATGTCCAGACCTTCTTGCAATTGTTCGTCAGTGATTACCAGTGGAGACAAGAAACGGATGATGTTTCCGTTCACACCAGCGGACAAGCAGATTACGCCAGACTCGTAGCAGCCTTTGATGAGTTTGCCTACCAGCTCTTTCGCAGGTGCGCCTGTTGCAGGATCTACAAACTCTACTGCGCACATAGCGCCCAATCCGCGAACATCGCCGATAACAGGGAACTCAGCTTGCAGAGCGGAGAAGTGGTTGCGGATGGTTTCGCCGATTTTTTGGGAACGGCCAGCCAGATCTTCGCGCTCCATTTTTTCGATAACAGCCAGTGCTGCCACGCAAGCGAGCGGGGAACCGTTGTACGTACCGCCGATTTCGCCCGGGTTTGGTGCATCCATAACTTCTGCACGGCCAGTTACCGCACTGATTGGCATACCTGCTGCGATCGATTTGGACATGGTCATGATGTCAGGTACAACGTCGAATTGAGAGATTGCGAACATAGAACCTGTACGGCAGAAACCGGTTTGGATCTCGTCTGCGATGAACAGGATGCCGTTCTTTTTGCAGAATTCGACAACGCCTTGGACGAATTTTTTCGGAGGAACGATGAATCCGCCTTCGCCTTGTACTGGCTCCATGATGACAGCCGCAACTTCTTCAGCAGCAACTTCAGTCAAGAAGAATTCTTCGAACTGCTTCAGGCAGAAATCTACGTACTCATCATCTGTCATGGAAGCTGGTTTGTGGAACGGATATGGGAATGGAGCTTTGTATGTCGCTGGTGCGAATGGCCCCATTTGGAATTTGTAAGGTTTTACTTTGCTTGTCAAGGACATACCGAGCAAGGTACGGCCATGGAACGCGCGGGTAAAGGAAACGATACCAGGGCGGCCTGTAAATTTACGAGCGATTTTAACTGCATTCTCAACCGCTTCCGCACCGGAGTTAGCGAACATGGTTTTCTTTTCATGTGTACCAGGCGTGATTTGGTTCAGCTTTTCAGCCAGTTGGATGTAAGATTCGTACATAGCAACGTTGAAGCCTGGGTGGATCAATTTCTCAGCTTGTGCTTTCACTGCTGCCACAACTTCCTCTGGGCAATGACCTGCGTTCACAGTACCGATAGCAGCTGCAAAATCGATGAAGGTGTTGCCGTCAACGTCAGTCAGCAGCGCGCCTTTACCGGATTCAGCGACAACTGGAGTCAGGTTGCTGATCCCTTTTGCTACGCTTTGTTGTCTTCTTTCGGTGATAGCTTTTGCTTTTGGTCCTGGTACGCCAGCGGATACGTTCACGAATTTACGTTGTTTCGACATGTTAACTTTCCTCTCCTCTATGGCAAAGTGTTTTAAAAACGAATGAAAGATGGTTGGTGCGACCTCACTCTTTTATATTAGCAAAAAGCGTGCCAAACTAACCAAGCCTAGTTTTACGCATTTTTGCATAACGCTTTCATTGATATTATTCAAAAATGAATTAAAACCCGATAGATGCTCGATTCATTTTTGAATTAACGTTTCACTTTTGAATTATTGCCTCACGCGGTACTTTTGCAGCTTGCGTACGACCGATGGCTGGCTGATTCCAAGCAGATCCGCCATCTCCGCTGTCGTGCGGCACCGTTCTGCTGCATAGCGCACCCATTTTTCCTCGACCTGCTCGATCGCTTCCTTCAACGACACGCCCGAAACGCTCGGATCGATGTTGACCTGATGATCGGACACGGCGCGAATTTCTAGTGGCAGATGGGCCACCGCGATGACATCTTCATCGGCTGTAACCACCATCCGCTCTAGCACGTTTTCCAGCTCGCGCACATTGCCCGGCCAGTCATAATGCAAAAGTGCCGCTGTCGTTTGCGCATCGAGCCGCTTGTTCATCCCGTACCGCTCATTCAGCGTGCGGATGACCACCTTCAAGAGAGCCGCGATATCTTCCGGGCGATTGCGCAAAGGCGGGACTTGGATCGGAACGACATTCAAGCGGAAGTACAAATCTTGTCGGAACTTCCCTTCCTTCACCATCTTGCCAAGGTCGCGGTTGGTCGCCGCGATCAGACGGAAATCAACATCGCGGTACGTGGTGCTGCCGATCCGCTGCAGCCGTTTTTCCTGAATGACCTTGAGCAGCTTGGCCTGCAGCGTCAAGGGCAGCTCGCCGAGCTCATCCAAAAAGAGCGTGCCTTCATTGGCAAGCTCGATAATGCCCGGTTTGCCCGATTTGCCCGCACCTGTGAATGCACCCGCCTCATACCCGAACAGCTCCGACTCCAAAAGCCCTTCCGGAATCGAGCCGCAGTTGATCTCAACGAACTGCCCGGCCTGCCGTCGGCTGTTCCGGTGAATCTCCTTGGCGATGACGTTTTTGCCGACGCCCGACTCGCCCAGAACAAGCACATTGGAATCGACCACCGCCACTTTCTTGATCAGGCGGTCGATCGCCTTCATCGGTTCGCTTACGGCGACAAAGCCCTCATTGTTCTTTTCACGCAGCTCCTCGATCTCGCTCTCGAACTGCTTCAGCTGCTCGGTCATGCTCTCATACCGCCGCTTCAGCTCGAGAATTTCAGTCAAATCATGCGAATAGTTCACAACGGCTTCAAGCGTGCCATCCGGCGCAAAAATCGGATGGGCGGATACCATCAGCTTTTGCCCCTTGTTCGTTTCCTGCAAAATCGTTCGCGGCTCGCCGTCATCGATCACCATCCGGGTGACAGAAGGGGAGAAAATCTTTTCCCGCTCCATCTCGATGACGTTTTTGCCCAATAAATCTTCTTTATCCATGCCGTACATCTCTTTGCAGGATTCGCCGATCAGGCGGATGTAGCCCTCGCCGTCTGTGATCAGCAAATGGTCGCGGGACGTGTCCACAATTCCTTCGAGGACGAACCGCCCCCAACGCCCAGCCAACTCAATCTCTTTATCTTTCACTCGCAACACCACCTTCGATGCGCTGCGCACGCGATCCTTTTTCTTCATTATAACGCATAATCGGCATCGCTTCTGAACTCTCTTTTGGAAAAGTGACAGCCGTTCCCATTGCAAACAGGAACGGCTGCGGTTCTTGGTCATGACCTTGACGTGTACCCTATACTTTGAATTTTCCTACAAGCTCTTGAAGCTCTTCGGCCATTTTGGCAAGTGCTTCGGCGGATGACGTAATTTCTTCCATCGAAGCCAACTGCTCCTGTGAGGCTGCGGAAACGTTTTGTGTTCCCGATGCGGCAGCTTCTGCAACACCTTGAATCTGCGCAATCGATTGTACAACCTGATCCGTGCCAGTCGATACCCCCTTCGATAAGGTTGACACATGGCTGCTTTTTTCAGCGACGAAACGGACCGAACTTTGAATATGTGCGAAAGATTGACCTGCGGCGTTCACCACCTTGATTCCTTCCGCCACTTCCTTGGTCCCTTTCTCCATGGCATGAACCACTTTAGCCGTTTCGGTTTGGATGGTTGTAATCAAAGCAGAAATTTGCTGTGACGAGCTTGAAGATTGCTCTGCCAGCTTGCGTACCTCATTGGCAACGACAGCGAATCCTCTTCCGTGTTCACCAGCACGCGCAGCCTCAATCGCAGCATTCAAGGCCAAAAGATTTGTCTCAGCAGCGATGCTCGTAATGACATTAATGATGTTTCCGATTTCCCCGGATTTTTCTCCGAGACCTGTTACCACAGCCGCCAATCCCTGAATCGTCGTATGAATCTCATTCATTTGGGTAACCGCTTGTCCGATCGACTGGTTTCCTGCTATCGAAGCGTTGGTTGTCTCTCGTGCTAATTCGGATACGTCCTCAGCCAAGTGAGAGATTTCCTTGACGCCGCCTGCCATCTCCCTGATTGTGCTTGCGCCTCGATGGACACTTTCTGCCTGCTGTTCTGAACCAGACGCCATTTCCTGAATTGTGGTGCTGATTTCTTCGGTCGCCTGACTGGTTTGTTCTGCGCTTGCTGTCAACTGTTCCGCGGAAGAAGCGATTTGGAAAACTGCCGCATTTATTTTTTGAATAATCAATTGGAGATTTTGCAAAAATGAATTGAACCCTTTTGCCAGTTGTGCGATTTCATCCTTGCCTTGCACATGCAGTCGAGCTGTTAAATCCCCTTCATTGCTGGATAGCTCTTCCATGCGTTTTGCCACAACCAGAAGAGGTTTCAATTTTTTAAAGAGCACGGCGATTGAAACGAACAGAGTCACGGCGATTACTCCAACCAGGACGCTCAGTACGATGAGATACATGCCCGTTTGTTGTCTCGCTTGATCCGCTTCTGCTTGCGCACGGCTGTTCATCTTTTGCTGAAACTCTTCGATCGGCTTCATGATGATGCTTTTTTTCTGGTCGTACTGATCGTCAAACATCAATTCCCGGGCTTTGTCCAGATCGTTCTGTTCGACAGCCTTCATCGCAGCATCTTCAATGGACACGAGACTATCGGAATTTTGTTTTGCCTGTTCAATCAAGTCAAGCTCATTCTGAGGGGTTTGCAACTCTTTCAGCCTTTCCACGATCCGGTCTCGTGTTTTTGTTTCATTTACCTCCCGCCAATAGTTGTCCACGTACTGTTTTTTCCCGGACACGGCATATCTTCGCGCCTGTTCTGTCAGATAATCGGAAGCATTGGCTAGATCAATGCCAAGCTGCTTCAATTCCGACTGTCGTGATAGTGTGGCACGCTCCTTTTCATAACTGGAATTCAACAGTAACACACAAGCTACGATGATGATAATGACGGAAACAAACACGCAGGCAATTGCTTTTAACATAGCTGAAATTCTCATCGTTTTTCCCCCAGCGAACTGACATTATGTAGATAGGATATATTTTCCCGCTGGTGTCGAATTTGAAACAGGGGGAAATGTAAATGTTTTGCGAACTGATGAACCGTCTGAAACCAAGCAGCGTACAGAAAAAAACCACCGCGTGGGTGGTTTTCATCCTTTGTCAAAACTACAATTTCTCGTGCAGCTGTTCGACGAACGCGACGATCAGCTGAATGGTCAGCTCCATGTCGTCTGTGCGCACGCAGCTGATGGCGGAGTGGATGTAACGTGTCGGAATCGAAATGATGCCGGTCACCGCTCCTTTTCCGGTCAGACTGATCGTCCAGGCGTCGGTTCCTCCGTTCAGCACAACCTCGCGTTGGTACGGGATTTGGCTTGCTTCCGCCACTTGGGCAAGCTTACGCGTCAGTTTTTTCGGCACATTGTTGCCGTGCGAAGTGCTCGGCGTCCAGTCATAATAGACGAGCGCTGGCCCTTTGCCCAGCTCGACATCGACGACTTTTTCATCCATGCCCGGTGTGCCTCCTGCGAACGTCACATCGATCGCCAACGCGACGTCCGGTTCGATGGCGAAAGCGGCGGGACCTGCGCCGCGCAAACCGACCTCCTCTTGGACCGAAGCGACGCCATAGACCGTCGGACTGATGTTTTTGTCCGCGAGCCGCTTCATCACCTCGATCAAGACTGCGCAGCCAGAGCGGTTGTCCACCGCTTTTCCGGTAAACAGGTTGCTGCCGTTGAGGAACTGCCCGTCTCTATCAAACGTGATATAGTCCCCGATCTGTACACCAAGCGCTAGCGTTTCTTCCTTGCTGCCTGTTCCCAAGTCGAGATACAGCTCCTCGATTGGAATTGATTGCTTGGCTTCCTCCGGAGTCACGATATGCGCCGGTTTGCCGCCCGTCAAGCCTTTCACCGGGCCTTTTTCCGTCTGGATCACCAGCACCTGGTTGAGCACCATCCGATCATCGTGGTAGCCTACGGGATAAAACCAGACGAAGCCCTTCTTGTCGATATGACGGACGATGAAACCGATCTCGTCCATATGTGCAGCGAGCATCAGCTTCAAGTCGGGATGGCTGCCGTTCTTCACGAAAATCTGGTTACCGAGCGCATCCTCATAATGCTCGTCTACATAAGGTGCGATCTGCTCTTTCATGTAAGCAGCCACTCTCTCCTCATCACCCGATACGCCGTGTATCGCATCGAGCTGAATCAGGTATTCCTGAATCGTTGGCATGTTCAATCCTCCTCGGTTTATCAAACGGTCTGATTTTTTCGTCTATTTATATTATAAAGAACAAACCGGGGTCAGATTTTCGTTTTCCCAGCACAAAATCTGCACGATTCTATCGTTTTTGATTGTTTGCATGAATGGTTTTCTTATTCGATAATTGCTGAGGGAGGGTACGCCATGTCGGAAAAAATAATCATTGTGCCATATGATGAAAGCTGGCCGGAGCTTTTTCAGGAGGTTGGTCAGCGCTTGCGGCAAGCTTTACAGGAAAAAGCGTTGCGTATCGACCATATCGGCTCGACCTCGATTCCTGGACTAGCGGCAAAACCGATCATCGATATTCAAATTTCCGTCACCGATCTCGAAGAGGTGGAATCTTACAAAGGGCCATTGGTGCAAGCTGGCTTCGTCCATCGTTCCGACAATCCGGAGCTGACCAAACGGTATTTCCGTGAAACGCCGGGTGCGCGACGGACCCATATCCATATGAGGCGAGCCGGTAGTTGGCCAGAGCAGTTCGCGCTGCTTTTCCGCGACTATTTGCGGCTGCATCCGGAAGATTGCCTTGCCTATGCCGAACTGAAATACCAGCTTGCGGCTATGTATATGAAGCCACATGAGCGCTCGCTGTATGTAGAAGCCAAAGAACCATTCATTTGGGGTGTGATGAAAAAGGCGGATAAGTGGAGCCAGGAGGTTGGGTGGCAACAGGGGAAGTCGGATGCGTGATAAATGAAAAAAGCGCCGGCGCTTTCCAGAAGCGCAGACGCTTTTTTCCGTTGTTGTTGTCTTTTGGGTATCGATCAGGTACTTGGCTGGCTGGCTGAAGGCTGATCGCCAGATGGCGGATTGCCGCCTCCTCTACCGCCGCGCTGACCCATTTTTCCTTCCACCATGTTTTTCACGGAGATTTCGAGCTGCTCGCTCATCTTGTCCGATTGCTCCTGTGTCATTTTGCCGTCGGTGACTTCTTTTTTCAGCTGCTCCTTGCGCTGCTCGACCAGCAGCTTGATCACATCGTCTTCCGACACACCTTGGTCCTTGGCGATATCGGCAATCGTTTTGCCTGCCTTCAAGGCATCCTGTAGCTTGGTTTCATCCAGCTTCAACAGCGAGAGCAGCTCGGTGTTGTTTTGGAACGACATCATGCCGAATCCGCCACGGCCCATTCCGCCCCGATCCATTTTGTTTTCAATCATGCTTTTTACGCGGTCGCTTGCGTTTTCTTTCATTTTGTCCGCCTGATCCTGCGTCAGCTTACCGTCTTCCACCTGCTTTTTCAGCTGGGCTTCCTCCTGGCTGACCAGCAGAGACACAACTGCGTCCTCCGCGACACCTTGCTCTTTGGCGATATCCGCAATCGTCTTGCCCGCTTTCAGCTCATCTTGGAGCTTGGTTTCGTCCACCTTCAAAAGCGAGAGCAGGTCGGCGTTGTTTTGCAGTAAAATGCGGCTAAAACCACCGCGCTGGCCCCGTTCGCCCTTGCCACTGCCGTCTTGCGCGTGCTGCGCTGATGTATCTGCACCACCTGCAGTCTGATCGGGATTCGCGGCACAGCCTGTACCGAGTGCGACGACAACAGCCATTGATCCCAAGAGCAATCCGATTTTCCGTTTGCTAAGCAACGTGCATTCCTTCCTTTCAACCACTTGCTTCATCACAGGTTCAGTCTACTGAGACTCTTTTTGAAATTTCTTTTAAACCGGTGGAAAAGTTGTGGAAATGTGGGGGAAAAATGAGGGTTGCGCAAACAAAAAAACCCCCGAAAGCGATTCATCCGGGGGTTGCCGTTCTTTCTCATTTCGTTTCCTTCTGCTCTGCCTTGATCTGCTCGTATTCCGCTTGCATCTGCCGCGTTTCACGCTTGCGGAGAACCAAGTTATGAAACTGCTTGGCGGTCCCCGCATCGTCGAGAGAAATGACGCGCAGCGGGATCAGCTGTTCTTTCATCGCTTGCACGGCGACAAGCTGGGCTTCGGTCAATTGCGGCTTCACATGCTCCGCCAAAATCAAAGTTAGTTCCGTCACCAAATCCAATTGAGTTTCGATAGCATCCAATATTGCAGCCTGCCGCGCCGGAATTGTGGCAAGCTCGGCATAAAACTGGTAGAGCTCCTCGCCCGTTTTCAGCTGTTTTCGCAGCTCCTTCTCTACTGCTGCACCGTTCAGCCTTTTTTGCAGCAGCTCTTGACGTTTTGCCTCTTTTTCAGCGATCCGTGTTTCCTCCCGCAATGTTGCGAGATCGGTCACTTTCAGAGATTTCATGTCACCCACTCCTATTCGAATGAAAATCCAAAGCCATCCACTTCGACAGGGCTATAGGTTCCGGTGGCGGAAATCACCATCCGGACATTGATCCCCCACTTGGACGCTGTTTTCCGCTTATTCGCAAATGTATGCGCGGTGCTGTGCAGCAGCGAATGGGTGAGATCTTCCCACGTTGGCTTTTGATCATAGCCGTTGTTGCACGCTACCAGGGCAATCGTTGCCGGGGGTTCATCGAGCAAGATGTCAAAGGAACGGATATGCGTGCGATAGACGGGTTGCTCGCAGCGCGGATTCGCCAGCTGTGTCGTGAGAATCGTAATGGAATGCGATCCGTACGGAAGGTCCGCTTTTTCAAAAAGGACCGCGTCTTCCTCCGACTCCGCAAATTGATCGATCTCGGCCAGAAACACATCGTCAATCAACACATAGGCAATAAACGAATGCGGCGTTTTCTTCCCGTGCCAGCGGATGCCAGTTCCCCGGAATGGCAGATGGACGCTGCCCATACCGGTTGTTATCGTTTTCGCATCGCTAACCGTCATCCACTCTCCGCCTGCGCTTTCATAGATGACCTGGCCCATGTCAAACGGGACGGACATCCGTCTGCTCTCAGCGGAAGGGTGCTTCCAGACGGCATTCAACGTGAGGTAATGGGCCGCTTGGGATGTTTGAACGGGTGTCTTGAGATGAAAGGAAAGTTCGTCTGAAGTTGATACTGACCGGGCTTGCGCCAAATTGACCGTTCCTTGAATGTGCGGATACCGCAGCAAAAGATTATCGCCGCTCCAGCCCGGGTCCACATCGATTCGTTCAAATTCAGCTTGGCTGATCTCGTAGATACAAATCTGGGACAACCGGGTTACCTGATCGCTTGCTGTTTGCAGTGCGGGTATTGTGAATTCAAGCAGGTTTCCCCCACCTTGGATTTTCATGTGAAGCGTCTGCCATGTATTGATTTGTGTGGTTGACGGTCCTTTCAGAGTGTTGATCATCAACGGAATGTCAGGGTAATTCGACATGACTTTGATCATCACCAAGTAGTATTTGCCCGCCTCGCCAGTAAAATATTTGGTCAATTGTAGCTGCGTGTCAGGGGAAGCAGCACGCGCTTCAATGATGTAGCTCCCATCAGGATAAGCGTCGGGATAGAGCTCGATGTCATAGTCATATTGATAGGAAGAGGCATCCAGCCCAAAATGCCAAGAGCCCATCGGGTCCTTGGATGTATCGCTTGAAACAATAAAGTAATTTTGCAAGCGCCGCTGTTCCGTCGAATCACTGATCGTCCCTTGCTCGTTGCTGATGGCATTCATTCTCCACCAGTACCGATCAGCTGGCAGTGGTGTAATAGGCGTAAACCGGACTTCCTGGTACCCGACGACATATAGCACCTCTGCGGTTATGGAGCGAATCAAGCACTCGCTGCCTGTCGTTTGGTTGCCATCAAACCGAATATACAGATACAAGACGTCCAACGACTGGCCATCGGGCAGAACCAGTTCAGCCACGTACGTCTGGAACTGTTCCGATCGTTCTGTCAGGGATAGCACCGTCTCATTCAAGCGCATTCCATCCGTACTTTGCATTAGCACCTTTAATACGGCAGCCGAACCGAATCGGATCATATGGGCATCCAGCGTGATTTTTAGTTTATCCCCCGCTTTCCACCCTTTCAACAGCTGCCGCATCCCCCAATCGTTTCTACCTGAGCCATTCACGACACGCAACGCTTTGGTTCCTTCTGTCAGGTCGATCACTTCAAGGCGATCTTCATAACTCCAATGATTTTGTGGGGACCAACAAGGAATTGATGTTGCGCTGTCACCGTGTATGGCAAAATCAGCGTTTTGCACCAGTTGACGCTGCCGTCTTACTCCGCCCATAGGGAAAGAGTGCCACTCTTCGCCGTCGAATACTTCCCATCCTGCAGGATCGTCCTGGGTTGAATAGGTAGCGACAATGCCCGAATACGATTCATCCGATGCCAATTGCAGACGAAAATGCTGATGGTCACCGATCGGATCATGAACAATCGAAGCTTGAAATGAGGGTGATGGTCCAGTTCGGATGCCATTTGGTGGTGATAGCAAAAAGGGAGCTGAAAGCCTTGAGGTCGTCCGAAAATATGCGCTCTGCAGGTTGCTTACAACGCCGAACCGATCTTTGGCCACCGCCTCCCAGCTGTAAATGCAGTCTGCTTGCAACAGACCTTCAGGGACATCATACCAAGGGTTGGCCGTTTCGATAAATCGATAGGTCAAAACATCTCTTGGCGTAGGACTCGTTTCCTTTATGCTGATATAGAAACCTTGGATCGGGTATGTATCCTGATCGACTACCTTGAAGGATAAACGAGGCGTAAGGCCAACCGTAACCTGATCATAATAGTGACTGCCAGTTAGGTCGTATATCTTGGGTTGCTGATTTGGAATAAAATATTGATCAATTGACCACAGAGACTCCAATTGATTTTCGTCCCAAACCTTCACACGCCAGCAGTACAATCGATTCCACGAAAGGGCTGGTCCCTTATAGAAATATCGTAAACTCCGCGAAAACACTTTCCCCGTGTCATGAATCACAGCCCCTGTGTTTCCATCCTGAATGATAACCTGATATGCTGTTGCCTGATCTCCCGGATCCGCATCAGTGAAAGTCCAGCTAAATGAAGGTTCATTTGAGCCGTTGGCATAGGGAGCTTCTTTTGTCCCTTTATATGAAAGTGGAACAGGCTGGTTAGGAGCTTTCCCCAGATCCATCTTGAATATCTGATAATTGGCCCCTTTAAAGTCACACAGTGTAAAATAAACTTTCCCATACAACACCTGTTCGGGATGATAGGTTAGAAGCGGAAAAAGAAAGGATTGCCCAGTTACCCCGGTAAAAATGGTCCGTGTCGTTAATGGATTGGGTATGGATATTTCCACCAGGTTCCCTAATCCGTTCAGCACGTAAAGATTCTCATGATGGAAAAAACCGCCTAACGCCCATGTGGCTATGTAGGATCCTTTTGGGATTGATCCGATTAATGTGGGCGAGCCGACAAAATTCCGGCTGATCTTATACAGCTCGCCCGTCCCTTTTATCAGGTAATAAAAGAACGACTCTCCACCGATCCCGATCAAAATCGCATTTTGTTGGTCATATCCACTGAGATTGCTGACGGAAATGGAATTGATTTTTTTGTTTGTTTTGTAATCGATTTCGACGATCGACGTTCCTTCATTACGAATGAACGTATCTGTATAAGGATCATATTGAACGCCGCTTGTATAGGGAACAAGGGGAAAGCTTGTGGGATTCGGCTCGCTCCAGCTTTGCGCTTTGGTCAAATTGTTCTCGGTTGAGAATGAGGTTTGATTTATGTCTGAGGTGTAATACGACAACTTTCTGGTAGCGCCATACAGCGTAAGCATCCCTTTTGTATTCAGGGCAGCCAACCGACCTACTGACGATCCGCTAATTGACATGGTTTCTCCTCCTCTCTTCATCAAGTTGAACGGTAATCAAATAGAAGGGAAAAATCCCTTGAACATCGACATGCGAGTCACAAGGGATTCGATTTGCCACCTCATTTATTCTACTCGAACGAAAATCCGAACCCATCCAACATGGCAGGCGAGAATGTGCCGTTCGCCAAAATCGTCAATCGTGTGCTGACTCCCCATTGAGCGGCCGTTTTGTTCTGGTTGGCGAATACATGCTTCCCGCCGTTCGTGACGATCGCCGTGACATCTTCCCAAGCAGGTTGTTCATCAAACCCATTGTTGCACGCCTCGACGATAAATTTGCCCGGCTTTTGATCAACGATGGTTTCGAAAGAAGACACGGTGAGCATTTTGGTCCCGGTGCTGGCCGGATTCGAAAACTGGCTCGCTTTGACGGTAATCGTATGGAGACCGTACGGGAGGTTCAGGCATTCGTACAGCATTTCTTGCCTGCTCGAATCTGCATAGAGGTCGACTTGCCCTGCAATCCTGTCGTCAATGAGTACGCTTGCGATGCATGAATCTGCATTTTTTATGCCGTGCCAGCGTATGCCGGTGCCGGTAAATTGCAGCTTTACGTACGCATTCGGATCATTCATGAAGGTGATCACACCATCCTTATAAACCGGTGTCCCTGCATACCGGAGATTGCCGCTGATCCCTGGTACATGCTCGCTTACACGGGAGGAAGGAATGGTACAGACGGCATTCATGGTAAAAGTATTTGCTGGTGCTGTGGTTTGAATAGGCTTTTTCAGCGCTACGGATACCACATCGCCGCTGCGAAAACTGCTGCTCTGGGATGGGTACGCAGTTCCATCAACAAAGGGATATTTCGTATTGAGATTGAAGCCAGACCAAAGCGGATCCACCCCAATTTTCGCATACTCCATTTCTGAAATCTCATAAACTCGCGGGTTCGCGATATAGGTGTGCTGTCCTATTTCCTTTGGGGAAATATGGAACTTGAGATAATCTAAAACGGCGGTTTTCCCCGGCATTTTAAACCAGAGCGTCTCCCACAGATCCGGTTTTTGCAATGTTGCGCTCTTGTATTCGCCGAATTCGATGTAACAATCAGCATACGTCGATTTCATGTCCGCAAGAAAAAGATAGTATTTGCCCGATTCAAAGTCGGAATCATACTCGCGGATTAGGGAGAGGTTGGCATTAGGTTTTTGGTTGACTGCGTGGATGGCCCGTTTATCTTCTGGATGCTGAGGGTATTCAACCATCAGTGAGGTTTCACTCGCATCCCCTTCCAGCTCTAGATCCCAGACAGAATAATCGGACTTCCCGCTACCCCCATCCGTATAATTGAGCGGCAGCAGGTTGCTCAGCTGCCGGTCCGTGGAATAGCGAAGCGGTTCTCCCTTTGTCAGGTTGTTGTAGCTGGCGATCCGCCAATACCATACTTTTGGCGCGAGCGGCTCAGGTGGTTGGAACCGGACGAATTGATACGAAGGGACATCCGCCGCTTCAACGGTCAGGGCATCGAGCCAGCACTCGGTATATCCGGCTCCCTTGATCGCAAAATCAATCTGCATGGAAGACCAGTAATTGGACGGTACGACGATTTCAAATGAATAACTCTTGTAAGCGGAGCTGCGTTCGGTAATGACAATTCCTTTATGCGTAAAATTAGTGCCGGAGAGCTGCACGCTGACCTCGGCTCCAGGGGCGATGCGAACCACGTTAACCGTGGCATTCACTCTAAGGCGCTCGCCGGGACGGATTCCGCTCAGTCCTTGCGAGAGCTTCAACTGAGATAGCACTGGCCTTTGCTGGATTAATCGCACGGCTCGCGAACCGGTGTGCGGCGGTGCGTTCAGGTCAAAGATATCGTCTACCGTGATGCCATCCGTACCCCAATCATTGTACAATTTCCCTATCGTATCAGATTGTTCGAAGGATGCGTTTTGGACATACTGCGTGCGCTTTTTTACACCCTTTGCAGGAAACGGCACCCATTCTTTTCCGTTATGCGCTTCCCATCCCGCCTGGCTTTCGTCTGTCCGATAGGTTCGAACCACGCTGAAATTGGGCAGTTCGGAAAGGTCGAGCTGAAAATGTTGAGACAACCCGCTCTGCTCGATCGCAAGCTCTGCTACCAAAGACGGTTGGAGCGTCGTCCTCTCTTGATGAACAGGGCTTAGTGGCATGGGAGGAGCTGCACTCGCCGTCGTAATAAAAAATGTCCAGTTGGTATAGAAGGCTGCGCCATACGCGTCAAACCCATTCAATGTCCAATAATAGGTAGTGCCGCGCTCCAAAATATTTGCGGGCACATCAAAATACTGGTCTTGCGGATCGGGTGTAAATCGCCGATTCAGCACCTCCTTGAAATCGCTCAATCGGTTTATTTTGATATAGATTTCCCGGATGGGATCATTGTCGGGATCGGTGAATCGGAAATGCAGCCGAGGAGTAAGTCCTAAAATGGGTTGATGAAATGTTACATGGGAAACTCCTGTTAAGGGAAATACGGTGGGCCGCTGGTTTGTCTTGAAATACGCGTACCGGCTCCACTGACTTTCGGCATCATAATAATCCCATGCCCGTACTCTCCATTTATATAGCTCATGAATCTTGAGGGATATCGTGTATGTATAAAAGAAATTGCTGAGTCCCTTCACTTTTCCGCTATCATAGATAATCGTGTCTGTCGCTACCTCGGTGATTTCCAGCTGGTAGGCTGATTGCAGATCGCGTTCGTCCAAATCAAAGAATGACCATCGTATGGCTGTTTGGACGTCATGGATGCCAGGCGACGTACTCGTACCGTCAGGGGTAACGATATTCGGCGTTTGCGGGTTTCGATTTTTCAGGGTGATTTCATAATGGATGAAATCAGTACCGTTCAGATCTGACAGGGTAAAGAAGTGAGTCGTTCCGATCACTTGGCTTGCGGCAAAAGAAACCATCGGGTATGAGCATTTCAGACCGGACACTGTGGTCGCGGCAACGCGCGTCGGTTGACCCGTCTGAATGGAAATTTCCTGCAGCTCTGTTCCCGTCCTGTTAATCATGTACAGGAAGTCTTGATGATAGAATCCCCCTAGCGCATGTTGCGACTGGTAGTATACGGGTGAAATCGTGGTGACAAAAACAGGCGTGCCTATCAAGTTTCGATTCAGTTGATACAACTCTCCGGTCGCTTTCACTAGGTAATAAATGAATTTTTCACCAGTAAGGGATGTGATGACACCATCGTGGGAGTTGTATTGCGGAATGTTGGTGATGCTCATCGAGCGAATCAGCGTGTTGTTTGTGTCGTATTCCGATATTTGCCCGTTATTGTTTCGCAGGTACGTGTCCGTCGAAGGATCATATTGCGAGCTTTGCGTGTGGCTAAGGAGCGGAAAGGTCGTCGCATTTGCGCTGCTCCATGTATGAGGGCCGGTAAGAACATTTGAATTGGAGCTGTAGCAGAAAACCTTATCAGTGGTATAAAAGCTTTTGGTTTTGCTTGCGCCGACAAGACCAATGTTGCCGCTGGCTCCTTGCAGCGTATATGTGCCGGCATTTCTTATCCATAAAGCCATGCAGCCGGTCCCTCCTATTTCAGTTCAATCTTTCCTTGCGTTGCATTAAAAAATCCTCCCGTTACAGTAATGGCACTCAAATCACGGAAGGTTTCGATAAAAATGTTGGCTGTTACCCCGTTCAGCTCTGCCTGTTTGATCGTTTCCAGCTCAATCAAGGCATCGATCATGTTGCGCTCCGTATGGGTAAGCCTGCGCTGCAGCTGGTCGATTTCTGCCTGTTTTCGCTCCAGCTCAGCATCGATCAGTGTAAAATTTTCATTTATTTTCAACGCACCCGCACGCAGGCTGTCAGGTGCGTTTTGGTCTACCGAAATTCGTTCATTCAGCAATGCCATGTCGTTCCCTCCGATCAGGATGTGTGGACCATCAGGTTACGCGCTCGCGGCGTGAGCATCGGTTCCGAGCTGCTTAGTTTGATCCGCACACGGAAGCTTTTCGCCGGGGTGTCCAGCCGTATCTGAAATTTCACGCGCATGAATTCTTCATCAATCTTGCCTTGTGGGCTTGCAGACCCGGATGAACGCCAGTTTTTCCCGTTGTCCACGGTATATTCGACGAACTGGGTCGTTCCTGAGGGCGAACTCATATCGAGATAGATGGCGATGTCCGAAAAGTTTTCTTCACTGGTGATCAGGCGACTCACATACATGCCGTCGTTTTTGTATTTCATCGCCACGGCGTTCACCTGTTTTTGCAACACAGGCGAAGAGCCCTTAACTCCACCCACTTCCTCTGACCGCATCAAGGCTCGAATATACACATCTGTAGCTACCTGCACCAATTGCGTCACATCCTGGCCTGCCAGCGGATACCACGTGATGCTGTCGAGAGAGTATTCCCAGCGAATGTCCGAGCGTTGAGGGACTACCTGGCTTGCTGCCAAGATGAGATGAGTCATTTTGTTTACGCTGATCTTATTGAAATAAAGCTCCGATTTTCCCGCGAATTTGGCGCCATACAGCTTGAACTTCAAGTCCATATCCTGATGGGCAGTCCACGCCGACCCATTGGACGAGGAAAACAAGAGGCCGATGTCGTACGGCTGGCGGGACACGATTTTTTGTGTCGTCAAATCCTTGTTACCCATCCGGGCCACATAGGCACGGTAGTTGGCAGAGGTCGTCAAAATCACGATGGCATACTCCACATTCGCCTGCAGCAAAACGGGATCGGGGAACGTGACGCGGGTCGGCACCGTTCCGTTGTTGGAGGTCTTCACTTCCCAGCCTTTCAAGACTCGTGAGGTCATCACATTCATAGACGGATAACCATTGGATACCTGGCGGATTTGCACGGTCAAATCTTCCTCGTCGTCCCGGGTGGCGAAAAAGAGGTCGATGCTCGTAATGTAGCGCTCATCGGTGAGCAGAAAGGTTTGCGCCAAAGGATCGATGTGGCGCCACCATGGGATTTGCCAAAAGGTTTGTTCGACGATCTGCTTTCTACCGATTCCGATATAGGAGGCTTTGGCTTCGTTTTGGATGGTCACTGGATATCCCCTCTCTTTTAGTCCGTGTTATTCCAGAAACGAACTTCTCTCGTCCCGGTTCGGATCTGGGCAGGAATGACGAACGTGCACGAGAATCGTCCGTTCGCATCGGCTTTCATCGTGCCGGACAGCGCTCCCGCTTGCGATCCTGCGGACGGCACGAGATTGACCGGCACACCGTCAAACGTAGCCTGAATATTGGTCGCATTCTTCGTGAATCCTTCCGCTTGTACCTGCACGGCGCGAACTCGGATAAACGGCACGTACTCATCGAGAATGACCCGCGTTTCCGTCCGGCCCTGGTTCCACCAATCCCACCACCAGCCCCAAATATAGCGGGTTATGACCGTCTGCTCTAACCAGATGTCATGGGAAGGCGTCAAGCGGACCGTCGCCATATTGCCAAACACCTGGTACGGATTGACGTTCATCGTTTCCGTCGCATTCGACTGGTCAATCAGCACTTCTTCGGTGTAATTGATCGTGAGCAGCCGCTCGTGCATGCGGACGCTCGATTTCTCCGTGTTGATTTGCAGATCAAAGAAGGCATCTTCGATGGGAAGCTGCAGGCTTTTGCTGCGCGGATCGATCATCGCATCGAATTGCGTGCCGTCCCCCATGTCCGCTCTCGCGAAATTGGTGAAATTGTCCGTGAAGATTCCTTTTTTCGTGACCGCCGGATCGGCATATTGGGCAGCGCGATCCAAATCATTGATCGCTTGGTTGTATTCGGCACGCTCCAGCCGGTCTAGCAACGAGCGCAGCTCTAGCATCGTCAATCGTTTCGGTTTGCGATTGGTAACGATGGCTTGCACACTATTGGCTGGAAAGCTGATTTCCCCCAGCTCCAAAACGTCAGGCGGAGATGTAGGCGTAGGCGGCTGCATCGCGCTTTGCCCCCGAACCACCTTGATTTTGCCGTCTGCCGTCAAATAGTAGACATCGATTCGCGGCAAATAAAAGGTGTATTCGACCTGAACCTGTGTTTGGTTGACCGGTTTGGCTCCTCCGTTCTTGAAAACCAGATATCCGTTTTCCAAGGCGATATCCTCACCCAGCACCAGCTTCTTATTGTAGGTATACGTAACCGTATAGTTTGTTCCCCCTTCCGGCTCTTTACCGGACGGCTTCCAACTGATCCAATCCCCATCCTGCTCAAAATCGACCTGCGGATCATACGTGATTTTATTGTCGGCTGGACCGCGGGTGACGCTGATGATATCGACGACAGGACGGTTGACCAACGAATCAGCTGTACCCGGCATGTTACCGCGTGTCACGGTTTGGCTGACTTGGACGACTGCAGAGACGTTGACCAGCTCTTTCACCGGCTGGGAATGAAGCTTGTAGCTTGCCTCCGTGGTAACGTACCGCTTCAGCTCATTCTTCACGGTTTGGTACTCTTTCGCCCGCGGCACGCGGATTCGTTCAGGGATCAGCTTGTTGATTTCATAGCCCTGGACGTAGGCTTTGCCCGCATCGATGACCAGATTGAGGTTATCCTCGTCTCCCGGAATCACCTCGATGAAACCATCCATGCCCGACACCAAAAAATTCCCGCTCGTATCATGGGTGCGCCGTGCAAGAACCGGGGTTAGCCCCTCCAGCTCCTGAGGAATTTTGGGAGTAGCCAGCACGCCGTCGATCAGCCGATACATCTGGATGGCAACGGGATTGTTCACGACCCATGTCGGTTTGGCGACCAAGCGGTCAGCACCGGGCATGCCGTGATTGGAGTAGCCGACAGCCGGGTCCAACAGCTCGGTATCGTGTTCATAGGTGATCACCTGATAATCGACCTTGAGTCCGATCAGCTCCTCCCCTTCCGCCGTTATCGTAAGGGTCTGTTCCTCCACCAGTAGAATCATTCCATCCACATAGACGCGTGCGGGCGAAATGACCAACTCTTTGGTCGTCTGATTAATCCAGAGCTGACCGCCTTCCAGCACGTTGCCCGTTCCAAAAATGAAATCGCCAAACTGTTTATCGCGATGCAAAGCGAGAGATTGCATCTCGTTCAACTCGGCAGTTTGTAGCCGTCTCCCGCCTACTGACAGGACAGATACCCATGAGTGCTTTGCCGGATCAAAACGGTTGTAGTGTTTCGTGGTCGACATGAGGCCACCTCCCTAAAACTCTATGATAAAATCGATCGATTCTTTTTGATTGGCTTCCCGGGTGATCGGGGAACGGTTGTTGAGCACCAGCAGGTAGCCGGGATCGACAACATCTGCCGGATAAACAACCTGCTGGTTCGGCAGCACATGGTCTTTTGGCTGAAGGCCGGCCCATACGCCGGTTTGCCGGAACGTTTTCAATGCGAATTCGTCATAGGACAACCACCCCTGGACGTAGACCCAACGGGCATCCAGACTTTTTCCTTCCTCGATGCTGACGGTTCTCCAGTTTTGGTTCATCTGTTCGATGGTTCCGGCACTATCAGGAACGACTAATGTGAGTTGGTCGGAGCGTTTGTAGCCGATCGTTTCCACCATGGCGGATTGATAGGAAACGGGCGGAACGGTCTCGGCCGCATCCCACGGCTGCTCTTTTCCCACTCCGATCCATACGCTGCCGTTTTTCACTAACTGGATGGCTTCAAAGGTCCGTAGTCCTTTGACATCACTCGTAAAGCTGGCCATCTATGGGGCACCTCCTGACCGTTTAATGGTAGATTGCTGAACGGAGAATTCTTCTGTCACAAACGTGTGCGGGTCTGTAAAAAATACATTGGGAGACCACCATGCCTGCCTTTTCAAACGCGCGGATTGATAGCAGTGAACGGCATGCGCAGCTTGACGGGTAACCGCTGGGCCGCTTAACTCCTCATCCAATCTAGAAGGGAATTCGAATCCGACATGCACTCGGTTGGATTGATGCACCTGTCCCCGTGGCGCATAGGCCTTCATCTTCAGGGCGAGGGCAAATAAATATTGAAAGCCGGCAAGACCCATCAGCTTCACCAATCCTTTGGCAAACGAATGGGTATCCACAGCTCTTTCGTGGGCAAAATCGGGTTGATCCTCCAACACCGTCTTGATGATGGTTGTGAGCGGCATGTATTCCTTTCCATCTGCCAGTACACCTGATTCCGACAAGGTTACTCCGTCCTCTGGCATCGCGCGAAAGGTCTCAAAAACAGAAAGACCCTTCAATTGAAGGGACTCGACGCTCAGCGTGCCGGATGAACTGAGGAGTGCCAAAAGCTCCTCCTCCGTCTTCACGCCATATTCTGTTTTCCACAAATCAATCGATTTCGAGCTCAGCATCTTCACAAAAAAAGCTTTCCACAAATCGCGGTCGACATCCGGCATGTGGCTAGCGACGAGGTCCATAATCGCATTCATTTGCCGGCTTTCTTGATAATAGGAGGGCAAATAGCTTTTCAGTATTTCATTCAAAGGATCGTCACCACCGGCTTGATGGAGCTGTCTCCATCCAGATGGACAGTTCCCATAGGCTTGAGGACGCTCGCATCGGCAGCTCCCGCGTTGATGAGCGCAGCGATCATTTTAGACGGATAAATGCTGCCGCCGACGCCGATCGTCCGCGTATAAGCGAGAATTGTGGATAAAGCCAATTCTTTTGCAATGCCTTCGACCTTTACCGTAATGTCCACTTCTTGCTGATTCAGCTTGCGCACGCGCACATCGACGCCGCTTGGCTTTTTCTTATCGAGAAAGCTTTGCGTCTCTTTAATCAGCTGATCGATCTGTGACTCGTTCCCTCCGATCACAACATCTACCGAGCCGATGCCACGCGCTTTGTCGATTGATTTCGCATAGGTGACCCCTGTAACCGTCAGCGCCCAGCGGACATAATCGGAAGTGGTCCCGCCATGCTCCGGATTGCGCTTTTGATACAAGATCCGGTTGCGCAAATCTTCATCCGTTTCCAAATCCATTCCGAACTTGGCCGGCTCTGGATTCGTCACCCGCTTAATATCGCTGTTTACATCAAACAACAAGGTGATGGTGTTCGCAGCAACATTGCCGCCAACGCCAGTCTGCTTGCAGGTAGCCATGACCAGCCCCCGGCCGACGGTGACTTTCTTAGTCTGCATGAAAGAGGAAGCATACTCACCAGCTACAGGCGGCTGCGGGGGGCGCACAATGACCGAGGTGGTCGTCACCGGTTCGGGCGGACCCGTTTCCTCGATTTCGGTCGATACCAGTAAAACTTCCGTATCTGTTGTGAATGAGATATCCGCATTCAAGATGCCGAAGGTCGTTTTCGCGGGAATCACCTTGTTGGGAGTCCCGTCGATTTGCAGCATTACTTTTGCCGGAGCTGCGGGGATGCGCTTCAAGCCATGGTCGTCCGCGATATAATCCAAGTAAATTCCTTCTGCTTTCACCGCAAATGCCTGCTCCAAGATTTGGCGGAGCTTCATTTCTTCGATCCAGAGCTGCAAGGCGATCGGAGCCAACGCATCGTAGATGATGGAGCCCTCGCGTTTGTCCAGCCCGGCTGGAACACGGTCGAGCATCTCCTGAAGCTTTTGCTCGAATGTTTCCGGACTGCTTACCGTCGTCATGTCAAATCACCCCCTTGTAGCTGATGATTCCTTCCACCGTCTCTGCCTGGAAGGAAATATAAACTTCATCCCCCACTGCAGACATTTCGAAATCGGAGACGCGCTCGATTCGGTCATCGTAAAGGATCGCCTCCTGGATCATCCGCACGATTTCGGAACGGATCATCCGTTCATGAAAGCCGCGGCCGAACAAGGACTGGATTTCACAGCCATAATCGGCTGAATAAATCGGGAAATGGTAGCGGATGGTTAGGATTGCCTTGGTGATGAACTGTTCAATCGCGGCCTTGCCGTCGATCTGCTCGCTGATTTCTCCCGTTTCCATGTCGAGGCGGTACGTCCGGGATGGTTGCCGTGTGTTCTGGGTGAGCTTGGGAAAGGAGATTGTCGGTTCCAGCCCCATCTTATTCCCCCTTGGCGTATGATACGATTCGATCCATGATAAAAAACTTTTGCCCGCCCTCAAAACTGATCACCATGACTTTATCCCCCGCTTTCAGCTCGCTCGCGTATTCCATCTTGGCTTCCCCTTGCTTCAAGGAAAAGTCTCCGGCTGACACGCTCAGCGCTGTGGCGGCGTGCGTATGGGAAATAGGCGAGGGGATCGGCGTCAAGGTGACGGAAGGCATCCCGCCTTGCAAATCCGCTTTTCCTTTCGTCTCTACCTTCAACTCACGCTTGTATTCCTTCGTCAAATGTTCAGCCACGACGAGCAGCTCCTTGGGAATGATCAGCTTGTCGTTTCCTTTCAGCTTGACCTTCAGCTCGGGAGGAGCGGACACCACTTCCCCCTCCATCAAGGACGTTAATTTCATTGATTGAATCGTTTGCAGGCAAAATTGTTTGATCAACTGACCAATGGATGACAAAGAGCTCCCTCCTGTTGCCGCGGACCTTACGCAAATCATCACATATCGGCCGTTTCGGATAATGTGAGCGACATGGAATGCTTTTGCCCGTTAAAGGAATGGCGATCTTCTTCCACAAAATATGCTTTGCTAATGGCAAGCTCTGGCACACTGACGAATATAACCGTTCCTGAAATCACATTGGGTGAACCGGCCAGATTATCGACGGAAAACGTTCGCTTCTCCTTGCCTTGCGTCTCGAGGATCGTGATCGCGCGTTCCATCAGCAGCGCGCGATTCACCTTGTCCTTGACTTTCTCGAAATGCTGCAAAACGCCGTATTTTTGTTGGGAGACCGGATCGTCCGCAATTGCGGTAAACGACTTTTGCTCCTCTCCCGCCTGCAGCTTCACCTTGTTGACCATTTCCTCGATCGAGGCGGAAAACGAATAGTTGACCAGATTGATCCCGCTCTCTACGACCCACTCGATCACATTTTCTTCACGCGGAATCAGGTGGACCTTCCCTTCCCGCGAGAAAAAAGCGTAGCGTTTTCCGGTATGGGTTAACGTTTGTTTTAGAGCATCCATGGCCATGTCAAAGAGAGAATCGCCATCGAATACAAGATTTTTGATGGTATGCTTCGTATCAGCAATGGTGCCGACGGGAATGGAAAAATCGCCACAAAGCTTTTTGATGATGTCTGACGCCTTCTTGCCCGTGAAAACCAGTGAATCCTTGTTTTTCAGCAGGTAGATCATCTGGTCGTAAGCCGTGATGGACAGCTTGCCTGGAGCATAGTCGCATTGAAATACGATTCCGCGAAACACTTCCTTCTCTTCCAAAAACAGCATCATGCCATTGCCGTTTTCCGCGGCGATTTTCTCATGCATGCCCCGGTCTGTGTTGGCCAGCTGAACCTCCAGGGTGCGAGGAGCTTGCGCGCGGCTCCCTGACCACTCCACGCTTTCAACCAGATTGGTGATGTCCAAGGTGTTGCTGTTTTGGATCAGCAATACCTTCAGCGTTTCTTTTCGTTCGGTCATGGGATCACCAGCACCTGATTCGGATAAAGGGCGTAGGGCGATTTGATCTGATTGGCTTTCGCGATTTTCATATGATCAACCCCCAGCTTACGCCCGATTACCCAGAGATTGTCCCCTTTTTTCACGGTGTAGGAACCGGGTTTCGGCTTTTCATCAGGGCGAATCCCTTTGTCGCTGAGTACGGCGGTTGTCTCCCCATCCTCTGTCTTGGTTTCCACCTTGCGCACCTTCATTTGACGATATTGGCGGAGCGAGATGTCGTAATAAAGGCTGCCCACATCGCCCGCCACCTCCCGAATGTCAAACGCTTCAATGGTGACGGAAAAATTCAAATCCATCCCATCATTATTGCTGACGATGAACCGAGCAGGAAACAGACTATTCTTCCACTTCATGATAGTCCGCACAGCAGCCTCCGGATCAGGAATCTCGATGTACTCGCAAAACGGAGCATAATGCCTAGGGAAATGCGAGGAAAAGTCAAAGGTCGTCAGCACAGGGTCCTGGATGATGGACACCTCACCCAGTTTTTGCACCGAGACCGTCTCATTCGCAGAACCTGTCTTGATGGAGAGCTCCGCGGGATTCACGGGAAATTGAATCCATTCATCGTTATTGTTGTAGGTCAGCCACATCTTAACCGACACCGACACCATTCCCTTCCAGGCCCAATCCGATTTCGAGATGGCGCTGCAGCTTTTTCATAAAGCGTTCTTCGTCCGCTTCATTGTGGATATGGACTTCTCCGACCAATTGGGCGATGTGCACCTGATTGCCACCGCTCGCTTGAGCCGCTGGCCCTTGCGAACCGCTGGAGAAGATCGCCGTTTTCTGGGCTGGCGTGAGACTTGGGTTTCCGCTCTGATTGGCGCCGCCTTGCAAAAGTGTCGGAAAAGGAGACCCACCGCTTTTTGGCTGAATGGAAAAGGGCGATGAAGTCGATTGGCCCGCAGGCGTGGAAGGAAGCCAAGGAATTGTTCCTGCTTTGGATGCCCCTTGCTCCTGGGGACTAAACAGCGTGTTCGGCTGCGGATTCAACAACGATTTTAGCGCGGGAGAGGTGGGCGTAGGCTCCGCTAATTTTGACAGCTTCTCCTTCGCCTTTTGATCCTCTTCTACACTCACTTTCATGAGTGTGGTGACGCCACCGGAGAACCTGTTTTTCAAATTTTCGAGAAAGGTACCCAACCCTTTCATCAAGTCTTCTCCAAGCGAGACGATGTCCTTGAGGAAGCCAGTGAAGGTTTCTCGCAAGGTCTGCATGGCCTTCTCCGTATCGCCCGAGGCCCATTCCAGGAGCGCTTTGAAGAGTCCACCGAGAACTTCGAGAATACTTGTCACGGTGTTCCACATCAGCGTGACCCACGTTTTGAGCAGATCAAAAATACCGCCGAAGATTAATTTGAACGACTCCCATAAAGCGGTAAGAGCAACCATGACGGTCGGCATCGCTTTGGTGATCAAGACCTCCAGCGGCGGCCAGATGCTCGCGAAATAGTCCGAAATTTTTGTGAAAATACCTTGGATAAACGCAACCGTTTGCGCCAAAAACGGCTTCATCCACTCGATGACTTCAGCTACCTTTTCGCGTATGCCGCCCCAATTTTTTTGCCAGGCGACTGCCAGCAAGCCGATTGCGATTGCGATCCAGCCGATCGGGTTCGTCAGTGCCATGATCGCAGCTCCCCCGGCGGAGAATGCGCTAATCAGACCCGACACCAAGGTGACCACCTTCGTGATGACCATGAAGGCGGAAAAAGCTGCTACAATGCCAATCAGGTAAGGCTTCAGCTCATCGAAATTGTCGATCAGCCACTTGATCCCTCCGCCAATGGCATCGAAGGCCGGGCTGACGTAGGTCGCCCACATCTCTTGAAAAATAGGGAACAGTTTTTCCGCTTTATCCAGCAAAAATAAGAAGCCGTCCGTGATTTTGCCCAATGCGACAATGGCAAACTCCTTCAGCTTGTCAAAACCGCCGCCGCTTTCGGTCAGCCACCCTTGCAATCGTTTCAGCTGCGGTTTCAAGCGATCCAGCGCCTCTACGCCGGAATCCTGCATGGATACGGCGAAGCCTTCCTGGATAGATTCCCACAGCCCCAAAGCTGTTCCGCCCATTTTGGCCGAGCCTCCTGCGAATTGTTTGTCGACTTTAGCGAGCATTCGGTCGAAGCCTTTCTTACCGTTCACATCTTTTTTGGTGAAGTCGAAGCCGAATTCATTGAGCTTATTCATCTTGCCTTCCTTGGCTTCCGAAAACGCCTCAATGACGGTTTCCAGCTTTTCTCCCTTCAACGCGGCCACATTTTCCGCAATCGCCATATAGTTCATCGCTTTGGTCGTGTCGCCCTTGGCCAGTTCCAGCGTCTTCATCCCGCCTGTTGTGACCTCATCGACGCTGAAGGGATTGAGCACCGCATTTTTCCGCAAGGCGCTCATGTAATCCTTCGTCGCTTGCGTCACTTGTTCAGGCGTGAATTTTTTCTTGTTTTCTTTCACCACTTGACCCATCAAGACCATCTGCTTTTCCAGATCAGCCGCTGCCCCTACTGTCTTCGCGAATATTTGCTGCGGCGCCAGGCCGAACTGTTCCAGCCAGGTTGAAAAGGCCGAGAGCTTTTCGGAGATTTGGCTCATCAAGCTTTTCGGTTTTTCCGCCTCCTGTGCCTCTCCCCCGCTCGCTTGCGCTCCCTGTTGCTGTGGCGGGGTCCGCATTTTTTGGATGAATGCGCGAGTCTTTTGAAACCCGCTAGCCCAGGAGCTCGGTGAAACCAAGCTGCGGAAAAATCCCTTTTTCGCCGGCTGAGCCGCCGCTTGCGCCTGCTGCGCTTGCATCTGCGCTTTGGTCTTGCGCATCAACGCATGGAACTTGCGATTCACGCTCTGCTTTTGAATGGCTTCTTGCAGCTTGGTCATTTGCGCTTTCGGTGCGTTTTGGGCCTGCACCGTTTGCGCTGCTTGCTGGATCTGCTGCCCCTGGGTGTGCGCTTTCGGCTTTTTCAAGAGGACACCGAAATGGCGGTAAGGAATTTGCTTTTTGGCGTTCTGCTGGGCTTGAGCGGCTTGATGCGCCTGCATCTGGGCCGCCGTTTGCTTCATCAACGCGTTGAACTTACGGTTGACCTGATAGCTTTGGTAGGCCGCCCGTATGTTCTCCCGCGCGTTTTTTCCAGCCGTGCTGATCCGTTCACCAGTTGTTTTCCTCCACCCAGAAAATTGGGTCGCCTTTTGGCCAGCCCAGCCTTGAAACGCTTTACTGGCTCGCTGGTAGCGTGCCGTGGGACTATTCGTTCCCGTAAGAGAGGCTTTCGCTCCCGAGCGAACCTTGCGGCCGAGGTGGATCGCTCCGCCCAACTGTCGTCCGATGCTGGCTGCCATCGTACCGGAATTGCGTTTGGCGCTTCGGGACAGGGAGTTCCCCCTTTTCCCTGCTAGTTGGTCTGCGGTGCGGATCGCATGCTCTTTCATGGTTTTAATGCCTTTTCCCAGATCCGTTCGCTGAAAAGATTTTTTCAGCCTCTCCAAACTGCCAGAGATGCCTCCGATTTGCTTGGCGAGATTCCCTCCCGCAGTCGCGGTCATTTTCGCCATTGATTCACCACCTATTACCGTACGTCAGGAGCGGCTTCTAGCAGCTGCGCGTTCCGCACGTTGTTCCGATTCGAGTTCAAGGAATTCTGACGCATAGAGAAAAGCCTTGTGGTAGCTATCCATGGTCCACAAATCTTGTGGCAGCACGTGGTGCTTTTGCCATATACGATGGGAGATCATCGCGTGATAGTCACCACTCTTGATCAGTTTTTTGCGTCTTCGACGAGTTCTTCAAAATCAGTGTCAAAACCGTTTACGCGCTGGACCGCTTGGATCAGTTCTGCATATTCGCCGCCAACGCTGAGGATTTCCTTGAGCAGGTCGCACGGATCAACTAGATTGTAGCTTCGGAGCAGCTCTGCATCCTTGAAATCTGGGTAGACGGTCGACTCAATCGCGAGGCGTGCGGCAAAACGCTTCCAGTCTACGGCTTCCCCCACTTTTTTCCCTTTTTTGATCTGTGGAACCGTGCACTCGTCCTGCAGCTCCTCGATGCGGCGCGTATCGATGGCTTTCAGTACAAACGGGACTGGATTCCCTACCTCGTCCACGTAGCGGCGGGATACCACCACTTCCTCCGTGATCACCTGCTTCGCTTTCCCTTTCATGAAAATGTCCATGGTTCTCGTAGCCGTCATGTGACACATCCTCCTTTGCAAGTTAGGGTTTTTGAAAAAAACAGACACCACACGAGGAAGGCTCCTCCTACGTGGTGTCAGTCATTTGGCTGCGATTTTAGAAATCTTCTTTCAACGCCTCAGGGATTTCCGCCCCTTCAAACGTAAACGGCACTTCTTCTTCCAGCGCTTCCGCTTCCACATCGAACTGACCGATTTTTACGGAGTCGATGTTGCAATTGAGGAGAGTAACGCGTTCCGTACCTCGTCCGCTTCCCGGATCATCCAGAACCCCCTGCAGCGTGAAGTATACCTCTTTGCCGCTGTCAGCGTACTCCAGAATCATCTTGGTGAAACGAGAAGTCACTTTGTACAAGGTGACAGTACCCGTTCCGCTCAGGCCGGTTGTTTTCTTTCCTGTCCAGCGGTTGCCCAAAATGTTGACATCCGCTTTGTTTTTTTCAATCGTCGCTTCAAAGCTTTTGGCGTAGGCAATCTCCTCCCCATTGAGGAAAAGGCGCGCCTCTCTGCCGTTGATCGTATTTTCTGCGCGGAATTTTGCCATCGTTTATCGCACCTCCACATTGAAGAAGAATTTTTCCATGCTGTCGACGGGTTGCACGCCTAGTGTGGCATACACTTCGTCTCCTTGCGATTTGACCGGATCGATCGTAAAGTCTTTGACGAAATCGACATTTTGGATCGCACCGGCGTCCTGCAGGCTGCGGAGATAACCGTTCGCCGCTTCCTTCAGCAGCGCCTGGCCATCGCGGTTGTTATCCAGTTTCCCGATGTAGTTTTGATTGACGACACGGCTGAAATCGTTGGCGATGGCATCGAGGACGCGCAAGACACGGTTCTTGCTGAAACGGCTGTTTTTCGTCTGACCGTATGTAACGAGCGAATTGATATCCTTCTCGACCTTCACTTTCACGCCGTCGTGCATAAACAGGAAGCGCCCGCGCTTCAATGCCGCGACAATTTCGCTGTTCTTCAAGCGCGGATTGGCATCCACAGCCCCCTCGTATTCACTGTAGGTATTGGAATGAATGATCGAAGCACCTGCTGTTGCGCCCGCTACCCAAGCGATCGCGTCCTTTGCGTTCAGACTGGTACCGTCGCTGAGGACGACGCCATTGACCACATTGATGATGCCTTCGTAGTCCGCGTCACAATCGGAGACGACGCCCTGTATTTTTTTGCCCTCTTCTTCCCGCATGCGCTTGATGAACGCAACAAACGATTCCTTCAAACCGCTGCTCTCGACAGGAAAGGCGATCACATCGAAATGCTGGGTTTCCGTCGCCCCCAAATAAGTGGTGTAATCGCTGTTGATCACAGAATTGTTTTTGCCGTTTGCTAGAGGCACCGATGCGTCGATCTCAGGAATCGCACCCGTACCCGAAAACGATACCCACGCATTTGGTTTCAGCTCTACAATCTGTTTGGCCACCTGAGCATCTACTTCTCGGCCCTTGACCAACGTAGTGACGATTTGAAGAGGTTCTGCCTCTGTCGCGTCAGGATGGTTTTCGGTTCGGATCGCAATATCGTTTCCGCGCGTGCCGCCAAATACCGCTGTCGCTGTCAATGCTCCCTGTGTGACCGTCGCCTTTGTGCCCGTGTTAATGCGATAGACCAGCAATGCTTTTGCCCGTTTTTTCGCTTCTCGGATAAAAATCATTTCAGGATCGTTGATATCATAGCCCAGTTTGTCTTTCACATCGGCATCCGTATCGATGCGAATGAAGCTTTGGCTTGGGCCCCAATTCAATTCAAGCGGGACCGTCACCGTACCTCGCTCGCCAGACTGGATGCGTTCCAATGCCGACGCGCGAAAATTCATGTAAAGTCCCGCGCGTACTTTTTCTACCCCTTCAATCCATGTTCCACCTGCCATATTCCTCTAGACCTCCTTGGAAAGAAATTCGCGAATTCGCTCGGTTGCCTCTACCTTCGTGATTTTTGCTTTGGATAACCCATGCATTGCTCCGTCAAACACCTCAACCGGCACATCGAACAAGTCCTTGGCGTTTGCGCGAAGGCGTTCGACCCGGAAGGTTAATTCCTCCACTTGCACGGGTGGGTTTTCCGCCGAGGCCTGGTTCGCTCCCTCCACCTGTGGCTGGGGTTGGCTGTTTGTTTGCTCCTGCGATTTACGTGGCATGATCCTTCACCTGCTCTTCTAATGTAAATTTGCTAACCTTTGGGGAAACGGCACGTTCGTATGAATACCGCTGCCGCCATTTCAGCATCAGCTGGGCGATTCCGTCCTCCGTCACCTGAAACTCGGTTCCATCCAGTCGCAAATACTCACCGGTAGGTATGCCATCACCATCTGCGAGCGGGATCAAATATCGCGCATTCGCAATCGCGAAGGCAAGCGCGTCAGCAAGCGCGAATGCTTGGAGACTGTCCTCGTGATACACTTTTACGGATAGGCTCAACATTCTGACATACGTGCTGGTTGTATCCGGACGATCCGAAATGACGGGCGTCGGCACATAAAGAAAAGGCGGCGTTTTTGTTTCCGGAAGAGGATCCTGGTAAACGGCCGCATCGACGTGCTGTTGGCAAAACTGAATAATCGATGAGATAGCCTGCACGACATGTTCCTCCCGTATCGGATGTGTCCATGCTTTTTTGGCATCACGCCGCTCACAGCTTTCCCGCAAGAAAGGGCGCGGCTTCGTTTGCGAAGATGATCAGGCATCACCCCCTCTCCAGAATAAAAAAGCCTTCCCTACGTCGAGGAAAGGCTAATCAAAGGATCGTTCTCGTATTCCCTTTTTTCCAATGCTACCATCTTACAGAGGGGGCGGATTGAATTCGGTTTGAAAAACACGCAAGTTGTACCTATATATCGCACAAAAAACGCCTAATCAATGCCCAACCAATTTGAAGGTCTTGGAAAGCTGCCACGTGGACGACCCTCCCGTCCGACAAACAAAAAAAGCTTTCCCTCTTTTGGAGAGAAAGCTTGCTTGCGAGTAATAAGGATCTTTTGCCTTGGCCGGTCAGATGATGTTTGCCGCTTTGAGAATACAGGTCACGCTCTCAACCGCATTTTTTTTATAGTAATCATACGTGCTTTTTGGTATATTCAGAATAATTTCATAAATATACTTGTCTTTCTTCTGCTCGACAAAACACTTCTTTAAGATGGTTCGCTTTTCTTCCGGCAACGCTTGAATCGCCATATCGATCGCCTTGCATTTTCGTTCATAATCGAGGATCATGACGGGGCGTTCCTCCCGAAGCAATACCGTGTTCCCGACGATATCACCGTACCTGCCACGGCCATTGATATCCCCACGCGTACCTCTTCCTTCCGTGTTTGCTAAATCGAATTCGTTGTACTGATCGCTCCCCGCCTTATGGTTCAAGGTAAAAATGTCTACTGCTGCTTTCATAAACGGGTAAGCCTTCAGCAGATTTTTGGTGATGGTACGCTCTTCCTCGTTTACGGCAAGGTTAATCAGGTGATTCATCGACTTCTCCCCTTATCACAAATAGAAAACCCGACTAAACAACTTATAATTTGGTAAAAATTGGTTTTTATTTTCATTCTAACCGCTTTCCCTCCATTCTTGCTAGTAAAAAAATATAAAGAAACGGTTATGTATTTGCGAAGCGGACAATACCAGCTTCGGGCATAGACAAAAAAAGACCAGCCGTAAAATGGCTGATCGAAAATGTAAAGTCATGCATTTGCTTCCTCATTGCTTTGATGAATCCGGGTAAGCAGCTGCCGGAACTGGCTCAGCATGCCCGCGAACTCGCCTTCGGATATGCCGCTTTTGGCGAGCAGCGATTCGGGTATGCAATAGGCGCGCTCTTTCAGCGCTTGGCCTTGCTCGGTTAATCGGACAAACACCACCCGCTCATCGGTCTGCGAACGTTGCCGAGTGATCAGACCTGCTGCTTCCATGCGCTTCAGCATCGGCGTCAGCGTACCGGAGTCCAAAAACAGCCGCTCCCCCAGCTCTTTTACATTGCATTCTTCCTGCTCCCAGAGAACGAGCAAAACCAAATACTGCGGATAAGTCAAGCCGAGTTCATCCAGAACCGGCCGGTACAGACGACTGATCTCCCGCGAGCAGGCGTAGATGGAAAAGCAGAGCTGATTGTCCAGCAAAAGCAGGTTTTCTTTCTCCATTACACCGCTTCACCAGCCAGCGTTTTCTCGATGTCCGGTGCGATCGCTTCCGGTTCGGTACGTGCGCCGTATTGCTTGACGATCTGTCCATTCCCGTCCACGAGGAACTTGACGAAATTCCATTCGATATCCCCTGTTTTGTACGGCTCCGGAGTATTTTCGACCAAATACTGATACAGCGGGTGGGCATTCTCGCCTTTGACATCTACTTTTGCAAAAAGTGGGAAGCTGACATTGTAGTTCAATTCGCAGAACGACTGAATTTCTTCTTCTGTTCCCGGCTCTTGGTTCATGAACTGGTTGCAAGGGAAGCCTAGAACGACCAAGCCTTTGTCATGGTACGTTTCGTACAGCTCCTGCAATCCTTTGTAGTGCGGTGTCAGCCCGCATTTGCTTGCGGTATTGACGATCAGCAGCGTTTTTCCTTTGTAGTCAGCCAGCGATTTTTCCTCGTTTTTGATGGTTTTTACGGTGAAATCATGAACGGACATGGTTATTCCTCCCTTTTTGAGTAACACATAATTAAATTGTACACAATTCATTTGTACATAAATATACCGCTAAACGCGGCACGCGTCAACCCGCGTGCTGCACGTCAAGCGGCACATAGAAGCTGCTCAACTTTTTTTCGCATCCACAAGCACATATTGCCGCTGCGGTCGGCCAATCGAGCCGTACTGCAGCGATTCTTGCAGCATGCCTTGCTGCACCATGTACTTTAAATAGTTGCGGACCGTGGACAGGCTTACCCCGGCATCTTGCGCAATCCCCTCCGATGTCATCGGTCCTCCATGCTGCGTGAAACAGGAGTGGATCAACGTCAACGTTTTTTCGTCGATGCCTTTTTGCATGGTGGTTGCCTGCGTTTTCGGGCTGCGCAGCTTCAGCAAATCGTTCAAGATGTCTTGGTTCAGCTCAGCCGTCGAATGGAGCCGTTTCTTGTATTGACTGAATTTGAGCAGCGTCTCTGCGAACCGGTTCAAGTCAAACGGCTTGATCAAATAATCGAATATGCCCAGGCGGAAGCCTTCCTCGACAATTTCGTGCTCCTTTGCCGCCGTAATCAGTACGACATCGCACGGCAGCTTTTGGCTACGGATCACGCGCAGCAGCTCAATTCCCGATTGGTCTGGCAAATAGACGTCCAGCAAAATCAGGTCGGGCAGCTCTTCGGCGATCATCGCCAGCATTTCCTCGCCATTGTGTGCGATGCCGGCCAATTGATATCCTTCCTGCATGTCGACCATCGCCCCATGCATCTTGGCAATTCTGAAATCGTCCTCTACGACCAGGACGCGTAATGGTGAACTCATGTTTCTCCTCCTCCCAGTGGCAATGTGAGCCGGAATGACGCACCATACGCGCTGTCGAGCAACTCCAGCTGCCCGCCGCCAAGCCGCGCCAGCCTCTCCACCAGCGCCAGCCCAAACCCGCGCCCCGTTCCTTTTGTCGTCACGCCATCACGGAAAATATTGTTTTGCAACTCATGCGGAACACCACTCCCATTGTCATGGACCGTAATCATCAGCTGCCCATCACCCGCCTGCATGTACACCTCGATTTGCCCCATCTCCGTACGGTCTGTTTCTTGGCCGATCGACTCGAACGCATTTTCAATCGTATTTCCTAGAAACGTCAATATCAGCTCACGGGCATCCTCCACCTCGGGAATCGCGGTTTTAGCCTCGACGCGCAAAGCAATCCCCAGCTCCCGCGCCCGATGGATTTTGCCAATCAGGACGCCCACGATTGCCGGATCATGGACTTTCGCCAGGAAAAAGTCGAGTAGCTCCTGCTGATCCTCATTGATCTCCTCGATCAGCTCATGAACCATCTCGTACTGTTTGAGTTGGATCAAGCCGGACAGCAAATGCAGCTTGTTCAAAAACTCGTGCCGCTGGCTGCGAATCGAATCGATGTACTGCCCAATATCGAGCAATCGCTCATCGATGCGGGACAGCTCCAGCTTATCCCGGAAGGTAGCTACCGCACCGATCGTTTTCCCGTTCATGGACAGGGGCAGGCAATTCATGACGATCATCGTTTGGCCGACGATCATCGGTTCGTCACGATGGACGATCCCGTCCGCGATAATCTCCGGCAGCCGTGTTGCGCCCAGAACTTCGCGAACGTTCATACCCCGCGGATTTTCACAGGCAAGCTCCAGCATTTTGAGCGCTTCCTTGTTGCAGGTGATGATGATCCCGTCCCGGTTCACCGCAAGTATGCCCTCTCGCGTGGAATTGAGTATCGCTGCCTGTTCATTGGCTAGAAAAGCGATCTCCTCCGGCTCCATGTTCAAGATTTGCTTTTTGATGTGGCCGGACAGCAAGTACGAGCCGCCGATCCCGAACAAGAATGCAAACAGCCCGATGACTGCAAACCAGATGAGAAAGTCGTAAATGTGGTTCCAGATCGTTTCGACCAGAAAGCCTACGGAGACAAGGCCGATCTGCCTGCCCGCCTCGTCGTAAACCGGCGTCTTGCTCCGGACAGAATAACCGAGACTGCCAGTGGACGTCGTCGTAATCTCATGTCCCTGCAGCACTTCCCGGTTCAAATCCTCATCATCGCCGCTAAGCGGGTTCCCGATTTTGGCCGGATTCGTGTGCGTGTAGCGAATGAGCCGCATATCGGTGACAACGATAAATTCTGCGCCGGACTTCTTGCGGATTTTTTCGATGACAGCCTGCAGATGCCCGTCGGCATCGGGGCGAGCAGATACCAGCTCTGCCTTCACCTCCGGCAGCTCGGACACTGACCGCGCCAACATGAGCGCCTGATTCCCGATCTCGGCGAATTTAACATGAATGAACATCCAGGTGACAGGAGCGATGACCAACAGCAGCGCGAACAGGATCGTCATCACGACCAGCACATTCATCTTGGTGCGGAGCTTTACGCCCTTTTTCAGTACGCTTGCCAGCAAGCCGAATTCCTCCGTTGCGTTTATTGTGGAAATGCGCGTAACCGTGTTTACGATTCTTTCTGTCGTAAACTTTTCGATTCTGAATAGCCTCACTATACTAAATTCTACAAGGGATCTGTCAAGTGGCTTCCACACAAAAGAAAGCGGTCACACACCGGTGCTTACGAGCAAGTCGGTGAAGCGAATTTTGGCACCGCTTGCATGAAGCGCCGCAAAAGGGGGAACAGCATCCGCTCTTATATTTTTACTTACACTAAAAACTACCATTTCACATGCGGCTTATTTTCGCCGCTTTGACTGTGCAGCAAAAGCAAACCCAACACCCGGTAATTCATACTTTTACATTGAGACAGGAGGCATCCGGATGTTAGCCATTTTAGGTTTTGTAATGATTGCCATCTTCATGTACTTGATCATGTCCAACCGTTTGTCAGCCTTGATCGCCTTGATCCTCATCCCGCTTTTGACCGCAATTGTAAGCGGATTCGGCGGAGATGTCGGCAAGATGATGATGGACGGCATCAAGTCAATCGCCCCGACCGGCGTCATGTTGATCTTCGGGATTCTGTATTTCGGGATTATGATCGATACGGGCCTGTTCGATCCGCTCGTGTCCAAAACGCTGAAAGTCGTAAAGGGCGATCCGCTCAAAATCGTCATCGGAACCGCACTTTTGGCGCTGTTCGTTTCTTTGGACGGCGATGGCACCACCACCTTTATGATTGTGGTCGCCGCACTCTTCCCGCTGTATCGCCAGCTCGGGATGAACCCGTTGATCCTGACCTGCGTGTCCATCATGGCAAGCGGTGTCATGAACATGCTGCCTTGGGGCGGACCGACTGCTCGTGTCTTGAGTGCGCTGCATCTGGACAGCTCGCAAGTGTTCGTCCCGCTCATTCCAGGCATGATCGTAACAGCGCTGTGGGTGATTTTCGTCGCCTACGTGTTGGGCAAAAAAGAGCGTAAGCGGCTGGGTCACATCAAGCTGCCTGAGAACTTGGACCAGGTCGGCCACGAACGCGAGACTGCCGCTTCTGCTGAAGCCGTAAGCAGGATCCGCCGCCCTAAGCTCCTCTGGTTCAACATGATATTGACTGTCGCTTTGATGATTTCATTAATCACGGACTTGTTACCGCTTACAGTCTTGTTCGTCATCGGGTTTGCCGTCGCGCTGCTCGTCAACTATCCGAACATGGCTGACCAGAAGGAACGGATTTCTACACATGCGGGCAACGCGCTATCAGTCGCTTCCATGGTGTTCGGCGCCGGTATCTTCACCGGCATCCTGACAGGCACCGGCATGGTAAACGCCATGGCCGACGCGCTCGTGCACGTCATCCCGCAATCGTGGGGACCGCATTTCCCTGTCATCACGGCGATCACCAGCGTGCCATTTACTTTCTTTATGTCCAATGACGCGTACTACTTTGGCATCTTGCCACTTTTGAACGAAGCCGCGCACGTCTATGGCATCAGCTCAATTGAAATGGGCCGCGCCTCGCTGATCGGTCAGCAGGTTCACCTGTTGAGCCCGCTCGTCCCGTCGACCTACCTGCTCGTCGGCATGGCCGGCGTCAATTTTGGCGACCATCAAAAATTCACGTTGAAATGGGCCCTCGGTTCCATGGTTGTCATGTTGATTACCTCTCTCGTGATCGGCGTCATCTCTCTCTAATTAGCGAAAAGGTTAAACCCTTCCAACGATGGGTTTAACCTTTTTCTTTGTCCAGCGTCAAGCCGAACCGCTTCAATTCGATGAATATGCCCTCAAGCTGCTTTCCTTTCGGCGTTATCGTGTACTCCACGCGCGGCGGCACTTCCGGATAAACCGTCCGTTCCACGATGCCGTGCTCCTCCAGCTCCCGCAGGCGCAACGACAGCGTTTTGGGGCTGATCCCCTCCATCGACCGCAACAAATCGCTGAATCGAAGCGTCCCTTCGATCAGCAAATCGCGAATGATTAAAAACGTCCATTTGGTGCCAATGACATCAATGGTTTTGGCAATGGGACATGGAACGCCGGGTTCTCCTTTTTCCAGCACGATAGGCTCTTCGTTGTGCATGGACAACCACTCCTTCCCGCTTTTCATCTGATTGGCTATAGCGTATCACATTCGTTCCGTTTCGGAAATGAGTGTACCGGATGATCATTGCTTCCCTTATGGAACAATAAATGCCAGGCGATTGTTAAAATATGTATTGACACGAAAGTAATTAGGAAACATACTATATCCATGACGAACCATACGAATGTATCGAAAAACAACAACTACGCGACCCCTTCGCTCGAGCAGTCCAAGACGCAGCTTGAGCGCTACAAGCTGGACAGTGACCCGCAAGCGGTCCTCGTCGCGGCGAGGCTTATGGCTACAGGCACGATGCTGGGACATGCCGCAGAAGTCCATTTTTCCCGATTCGGTTTATCGACAGGGCGCTATCGTCTATTGGCAGACCTTGAGGATAACGGCGGCGAAGCGCTTCCCTCGCAGCTGGCGGAGCATCTCGGCGTTACCCGTGCCACGGTGACGGGTCTTATTGATATCCTCGAGCGGGATGGGCTGGTAACCAGACGCCCCAGTGCGGAAGATGGCCGTCAAAAAGCCGTCATTTTGACTGCGAAAGGGGAAAAAAAGCTGCTGGACTTGGCCCCGGAGCATTTCGCCCGGCTTGAAGCCATGGTCGGATTGCTAACCATCGAGGAGCGAACCGTGTTTCTCGACCTGATTGACCGTGTGACACAACACATCTCCGCGCTTACCGATGAGAATTGGGAGCCCAAAAAGTAACCACATCAGTAAAGGGCAAAAACGGGCTAGTGAACCTAGCCCCTTTTCACTCACATATAATTAGCTGCCTAATTACATGAAGTTACTGACAAAACAAACCGAAAGGAGGAAATCACATGGGCAACATGAATTCGCTCGCAGCCAAAAGACCCGCCGCAAAGCCATTTGTCCTGTGGCGGGAAGTGGCGATGGCTTACGTCTCCCCCGCTGTCATGGCAGGGATCGGCGGGCTCATCACCGCCAATCGAGATCTGCAGATCGGGGCCTTGACCACGATCGGTGGGGCCTCAGCTCTAGTCGCCTTGCTGATCGGTCTATGGCTGCAAAACAATGGCCGCCGCATTCCGTGGCTCGTGAGCACCAACCGCTTTGCCGTCGTTGGAGCTTTCATGCTGATCGGGATCGTGGTCGGCCTATCCGCCGCGTGGGTCGCCAGCCTTTTGCTGTGGATGTCCCTTGCAGCTGACCAATTGCATTGGTTCGATCGGATCTGGTTGGATTTCCCGATGTCTGCGGCGATCGCCAGCACGCTTATCGCATGGCGGTGGCGTTTGACCAACAAATAAAAAGTGTTTTACACAAAGGAGAGAACCAAAATGATCGTGATCATGGGAGCAAGTGGAACAATTGGACAGGCGCTTTTACAGCGTTTGGGTGAGCTTGGCGTACCTGCAAGGGCGCTTGGCAGAGAACCGGAGAAGCTGCATGCACAAATCAAGTCATACGGATGGCCGCATATTGAAGCAGCGTATGCCGATGCAGCCGACAGCGAATCGCTGCACCGCGCGTTTGTCGGAGCAAGCCAGCTTTTCCTTGTGCTGTCCAACAGTCCGGCACAAATCAAGCTGGAGACTTCCGTCATTCACCAAGCAGTGGAGACCGGCATTGAGCACATCGTAAAAATATCCAGCCCTGCTTTCCATCCAAGCGCACCTGTGGCCGTAGCGGGCTGGCATCAAGAAATCGAGCGCAATCTGGCGGAATCCGGGATCACTCATACTGTCCTGCGCCCCTACGCGTTTATGCAAAACTTGCTGCGATTTGGGCCGACGATTGCGGCAGAAGAGGTCTTTTTCGGTGCGATGGGTCAGACTGCATGCAACTTCGTAGACTGCCGAGATATTGCGGATGTCGCCGCCGAAGCGCTAACGAATCGCGAAGCAACAGGCCGCGTCTACACGCTGACCGGTTCTGAAACGTTCAGTTATCCACAAATTGCCGACAAGCTGTCTGTCGTGCTTGCGCGGCCGATCCGCTACATCAATCTGTACACGGAAGTCTTGCGCCGCGATTTGATTGAGCGAGGAGGCATGCCGTCCTGGCTCGCCAATCACGTCGTAGAAATCCAGGCGATGGCGATAGCACTTCCGGAGACACCGACAGACGATGTTGCGCGACTTCTTGGCAGAGCTCCCCGCACCCTTGACGCATTTTTGCGCGAGCACGCTGGTCATTTCCGGTAATGCAAACAAAGACCATGCGCGTGTGCTGGTCTTTGTTTGTTTTCCTCACTCATTCTCACTTTGCCAAAGCATTTTCTTTTCTGGCCGAAACGATCAGAAACATCGGTCTACGCGCTTCATCTGCCATCAACGGGTCGCTCATCCACTCTTCCGGTGGCAGCGGCTCCTTGACCGCTTGGACGGCGAAGCCGGCTTCGATCAAGTCATTGAAATAGGTGGAGATCGTGCGATGATACTTCACCACGTTATCCGTCAAAAATGCCGTTTGCCTGATTCCCTCCGCCTGATAATGATCGACCGGCCAATGCAGGCGATTGCCGGCTTCATCCATATGCCAGCTCTGCTCTTGGCGTGACGTGAAGATCGGGTGCTCCACGGAAAAGATGAAATCCCCTCCTGGCGGCAAATAGCGGTGCACCTTTCGGCATATGTCCGCAAACGACTCGATGTAATGAAACGCCAGCGAGCTGATCACCACATCAAACTCTTCAGGCAAAAACACGATATCCTCGATCGGTATCCGTATATAGGTAATGGCGGAATCATCCGTCAGCTCGCGGGCCTTTTGCAGCATGTTTTCCGACAGATCGACGCCTACCACGGAGCGCGCATGATGTTCCCGAGCGTAGCGACAGTGCCAGCCATACCCGCATCCTAAATCAAGCACACGTTTGTCCCGTAAATCCGGCAGCAATGATTGCAGTACATGCCACTCACCCGCCGCTTCCAGGCCTTTGAGCGAACGCGGCATTTGCTGATAGGCGGCAAAAAATTGGACATCATCATATTTGTTTTGTTTCATCCGTCATGCATCTCCCCTGCTCGAGTGTGTCTTGATACACGTTAGCCTAGCCCAACACGCTCGCAAGTAAAAGCACACCTTTGATACAGAGGCAAAGTTGTACGCATGGCTGCAGGAAATGTGTGCAACCCTGAAGTTTTACGGTTTTTCCAGCATCGCCCGCGCCGGGGTCTCTTTTTTTACAGGACGGGGCAAAAATCGGTATGCGCAAAAAGCCCCCAGAAAGCAGCCCAACGCTGCGATAATCAAGCTGGTCTGCATACCGCGAAGAAACCCTTGGCTTGCGGCAAAATCCATCGCCGACACGAGCGGACTCTTCATGTGAAACTGGATCAGCGCCCCGGCAAGTGCCACGCTGAAGACGACGCCTACCTGCCGAAACGTGTTGGCCACGCCTGATGCTGTACCGACAAGCTGCGGCGGCACCGAACCCAGCAGCACAATTGCAGCGGGTGGACCCACCAGCGAAACACCGATGCCGACCAGAACTAGCGCCCACCAGTAAGAACCAAAAGCAGTGCCTGCCTGCAGGACAGTAAGCTCCAAAAACCCGATCCCTGCCATAAGCGAACCCGCCATGATCGTAGAACGGTTGCCCATTTTTTGTGCCACGCCCGGCGCGACCAGTGTCGCTATCATGATCGCGACGGTGAGGGCCATCATGTGCAGCCCCGTTTCAGTCGCAGTCAAATGATTGACCTGCTGAAAGTAAATCGGTAGCAGAAACAGCGCGCTAAAAACACCGAACAAGGACAAAAAGTTGACCAAGCAAGCAGTCGTAAAAATCGGGCTGCCAAACAGCGAGAGCGGCAGCATCGGATCGTCAAAACGTTTCTCCCTCCACAGAAAAAGGCTAAAGAACAGGACAAAGCCCGCCAATGCACCGATAATCGTCACCGAACTCCAGCCCGCGGCATTCCCTTCGATCAAGGCATAGGTCAGTTCAAAAACAGCCGCTATAAAGAGGAGCTGGCCCACCACATCGATTTTTCGCCGGCGCATCGCGCTCCCTTCCGCCCGGAACAGCGTGAGGACAAGCAGCGTGAGCACACCGATCGGTACATTGATCCAGAAAATGCTTTGCCAGCCGAAATGATCAATGAAAAATCCGCCGACAGCAGGGCGGGCAGCCAGCGCAATCGCGCTTGCTCCACCCCAAATCCCGATAGCCCGCGAGCGCTCGCGCGGATTTTCATACAGCTCGGAAATGAGCGCAAGCGAGACTGGAATCATGGCAGCCGCACTGATGCCCTGCAAGATTCGACCGACGATCAACACCTCGATGGACTGGGCCAGCGCGCACAGCACAGAGGTAACGGTGAAGCCAATCAGCCCGGCGGCAAACACGTGCTTTTTGCCGAGGCGGTCCCCCAACGTGCCGGCTGTCAGCAAAAGGCACGCATACGTGAGCGCGTAGGAATCAAAGACCCATTGCAGCTTGGTGAGCGATGCGCCAAGATCGTTTTGAATCGAGGTCAACGCCACATTTACGATGGCCGTATCCAAAAAAACGAAAAACAGCCCTACACATAAGCATGCCAGAAACAAATCCGGATGTTCTTTCATTGCCAATCGGTTCATTTGTCAGATCCCCCTTGATCCTCTGTCATCCGGATCACCGCTCTGATCGCTTCTGCGACCGCTGACGGTTCATCTCGCTGCATGCTGTGCCCGCTCGATTCGACAATGAGATGGCGGCTGTTATGCGAAAGTGCCGCGATATCGGCATGCAGCTGGCGCCACATCGCAAACGATGTATCCGAATGGAATTCCTTGCGCCCGGCGGAGAGGACGATCAGCGGCAGGCTGCCGAAATGCTTTCGCTCTGCTTTCACCTGATCCAGGCTCTGCAAAAAGTCGTCGTACGTCCCTTCGATCGCAAACTGCGCCAAAAAGGTTTTGCGAAAATCTTCCTCGACAAGCGGCAGCCATTTTTCATGCTGCTCCTCGTGCGACGGTTCCGCCAATACAAGCCCAGCCACTTCCCCGGGAAATAGATGCGCGTATAGACGAGCGTTGAGCGCACCGAATGAATGCCCCACCATGATATAGGGCGGCGCAATGTTTTCTGCAGCCAGCAATCGGTGCAGGTTCTCCACGATCTTCCGGCTGTGCATCGGATGCGTTCCCCGCTCGCTTTGACCAACCCCCGCCCTGTCATAGCGGAACACATTCGCGATGCCGCTGATTTCGCCGCACACCTTTGACCATGTACGCAAAGGGGCGCCGTATCCCGATTCAAAAATTACAGTCGGAAGATTCTGACATATATCTTCGTACATACAAAACAGTGCGCCGCCGTCGATCGCTACTTTCTTTTCCGTTGTCATCTTGTTCTTGAGCCTCCATTCCCGCTTCTGTATCGCTTCTTCCTATGGCAAGTATAAATTGCCCCAAAAAATTCCATCAATCGCGTGTTTCCGATTATAATGAGTAGTGCGAGCGATAACTGGCGTATTTGAGAGGAGAATCCCATGGAACTGAGGCAATTGGAGTATTTCATGGCTGTCTGTGATGAGCTGCATTTTTCCCGCGCCGCCGAAAAAATGTGCACGACACAGTCGAATTTGAGCCAGCAGATCAAGCTTTTGGAGGGCGAGCTCGGCGTCTTGCTGTTTGACCGGCTGGGTAAGCGAATCGCCATTACGGAAGCGGGCCGTTTGCTGTATGAGCAGAGCCAGCATGTTTTTTCTCATTTGCAGTATGCGCGCGACGCCATTGCAGCATTGCAAACCGCCCAGGGCGGAACATTGTCGATTGGCGTGCTTCCCGGCGATGCCGACCTGCTGTTCAACGCCCTGCTCGTCGAATTCCACAAAACGTATCCGCAGCTCTCCCTGTCCGTGCTGGAAACGACCAAAATTACGGAGCAAATTCTCCAAGGGACGCTCGACATCGGCGTAACCACAACGCCGCCGCCCGATGAGCGGATCACCCGTATCCCGCTGATGCATGAAGAATTCGCACTGGCGATTTGCGCCGACGACCTCTTTGCGAAAAGAAGCAAAATGTCGTTTGCGCAGCTGCAGCACCTCAAATTGGCGATGTTCCCTCCGGATCATCAAGTGCGGCAGGTCATCGACCATTACTGTGCAGAAGCCGGGTTCCGCCTCCAGCCAGGGATTGAAACGACAACCGTTTCCACGCTGCTTTCGCTGGTAGAGCAAGGGATCGGGGCAAGCATCCTGCCTCGCCTGCTGCTCGAAAACCTGGGCAACAAGAAGATCGCAACCATTCCGCTCGTCGATCCTACCCCTAGTCAGGACATTTGCATCATTTACCGCTCCGACCGCTATATGAGCTTCGCTGCGCAAGCCTTCATCGAGACGCTGCAAGCCTATATCCAAAACGCCATCCAGCATGCGGCCCAAGCCCGGGCATAGCGTCCGCAGCGAACAGCCAAACGTGTTACACTGATAAAGGGATTTCGCGTTTTCATCGACGAAAACGACTGTAGATAGGGAAAAATCAGAACATTTCACAAATAAAGGAGGAATCGCAAGTATGAAAGAGAGAGTGACGCGCGAACAGGTTCCGGTAGAACAAACCTGGGATTTGACTGAACTGTTCGCAAACGTGGAAGCATGGGAAAACGAGCTGCAAGCGATTGTCCTGGACTTGCCAGCCATTACCCAATTCAAAGGACAGCTGCACAACGGAGCGGAAGAGCTCCTCGCCACGTTGGAAGCGGAAGAGACCATTGCAATCCGTCTCCAGCGGCTCTCCTCCTATGCGCGCCTTCGCACGTCTGAGGATGGAACCAATCCGGTCAATCAAGCGAATTCCGCTCGCGTAGGGGATGTCGTTTCACAGGTCAATGCAGCACTGTCGTTTATTAGCTCGGAAATTTTGGCGCTGCCGGACGGTACCGTCGAGCGCTATTTGCAAGAAGAACCGGGATTGGCTCCGTTCCGCAAAAATCTTGAGGAATTGCTTGAAACCAAGCCTCACCGTCTGTCGCCGGAAACCGAATCGGTGCTTGCCTCCTTGGGCGAGGTGCTGGGCTCCCCTTACACGGTCTATCAGCGCAGCAAGCTGACGGACATGACGTTCGCTTCCGTGGAAGACAGTGAAGGCGTGACGCGCCCGGTTTCATTCGCACTGTTCGAGACCAACTACGAAATGTCGCCTGACACGACACTGCGCCGCGCAGCCTATGAATCTTTCAGTAATACGCTCCATGCCTACCAAAACACGTTTGCTGCCGCATACGCCACAGAAGTCAAGCGCCAAACCGTGCTGTCCCGCCTGCGCGGCTATGAATCGGTCACCCATATGCTCCTCGCCCCGCAGCACGTGACGATCGACATGTATGAAAACGTGCTGGGGATCATTTTCAAAGAGCTGGCGCCGCACATGCGCCGTTATGCCAGCTTGAAAAAACGGGTGCTTGGCCTCGAGCAGATGCGCTTCTGCGATCTGAAGGCTTCGCTTGATCCTGCATTCAGCCCCACCGTTACTACGGAAGAAGCGGGCGAGCAAATTTTGGCCGCTGTTCAAATCATGGGCCCTGAATATGTGGAGATCATCGAGCAAGCCTTGGCCAATCGCTGGATCGATTACGCCGACAACGTGGGCAAATCGACGGGCGCCTTCTGCTCAAGCTCCTATGACATCCACTCCTACATACTGATCACGTGGGCAAACAATATGCGCAGCACGTTCACGCTGGCGCACGAGCTCGGCCATGCTGGACACTTGATGCTCGCGGCACGTAACCAGCGCTATGCCAACTATCGCCCGTCGCTTTCGTTCATCGAGGCGCCGTCTACAATGAACGAGCTGCTGCTGGCCCAGCACATCACCGCTCAGTCCGACGATCCGCGTCTGAAGCGCTGGGTGATTCTACAGCTGTTGAACACGTATTACCACAATTTCGTTACTCATCTGCTGGAAGGCGAGATGCAGCGCAGAGTCTATGAGGCAGCTGAAGCGAATAAACCGCTCACCGCGAAAAAGCTGTCCGAGCTAAAAGGCCAAGTGCTCGGCGAATTCTGGGGCGATGCCGTAGAATTGGATGCCGGAGCGAGCTTGACCTGGATGCGACAGCCGCATTACTACATGGGGCTTTATCCGTACACATACGCAGCAGGCTTGACCACCTCGACTGCTGTTGCCGCTCGCATTCGCGAGGAAGGCCAGCCTGCAGTCGACCGCTGGCTAGAGGTATTGAAAGCGGGCGGATCGTTGAAGCCGCTTGAGCTGATGAAACTGGCTGGCGTCGATATGTCCACGCCTGAACCGATTCGCACAGCTGTCGCCTATGTTGGCCAGCTGATCGACGAGTTGGAGAAGCTGTTTAACGAGTAACAGCTACTATGCAAAAAGGCTGCCGACCTTGGCAGCCTTTTTTACGTGTGCGGCCCTTTCACCGCATTGTTTTACGGATAAGGGAATAAATCGATTACACGGATGCTTTGTCCGCTCTCATTCGTGAAAACAACATGCTCTCGGTTCAACTCGCGCGGGCTCTCCAAGCCGCAGGCCGCCGCCAGCGAAAACAAGCCTTCCCGCAACTGCAAAATATAGTTCATCACGCGCCACTGCTTCTCCTCAGGCGCTAGTGCCTCCTGGTACTTGGAATCCGTTGTCGTAATCCCGGTCGGGCATTTGCCGGTGTGACATTGCATCGCCATGATGCAGCCATTTGCCATCATGAAGCCGCGTGCGGAATTGACCAAATCCGCCCCCATCGCCATAGCGATCGCCACCTTATCAGGGGTAATCAATTTGCCGGACGCGAAAATCTTCATACGGTCGCGCACGCCGTATTTCCGCGCCGTGTCGTCGAGAATGAGCAGTGCGGGATACAGCGGCAGCCCCATTCCGTCCGCCATCGCTTTGAACGTCGCACCCGAGCCGCCCTCGGAGCCGTCCACGGTGATGAAATCAGGGCAAATATCCAAGTCGACCATCGCCTGAAAAAACGGCTCAAGCCGCTTTGGATCGCCCACGACGATCTTTACGCCTACAGGTTTTCCCCCCGCTTCCTGCAAGGTACTGATGAAACGGAGCGCTTCCTCTGGATTGGTGAGGAACTCGAACCGGTTCGGCGAATTCACCGTTTTGCCTACCGGAACCAAGCGGGCCGCCGCGACTTTTTCCGTAACCTTAGTGCCTTCGAGATGCCCACCGCGGATTTTCGCACCCTGATGGAATTTCAGCTCGAACGCCTTGATATTCGGCATGCTTGCTTTGTGCTTGTACTCTTCAATGGAAAAATGACCGGAATCGTCACGGAAGCCAAACATGCCCGGCCCGATCTGGGAGATGATGTCTACTCCTGTTTCCAGGTGGACTTTGGCGACCCCACCCTCGCCCGTATTGATCCAGGAGCCGCCCGCCATCCGCGCGCCGTTTCCCGTCGATATGATATAATGCTCCCCCACGGCCCCGTAGGAGGTCGCGGAGGCACCGAACATCCCTTTCACCCGCCACGGATGCGCGCGTCTTTCCCCAACGACGATCACATCGTCATCATGCAGCAGCCACGGCTTCACCTGGTCGTCGATGAATTTTTCCCTTCTGGTAAACAGCCCTTCATCCGTAATTTCATACTTCTTCCCCTTGAGCAACGTGTCGTTATCAACCCGAAGCTCACTCGTCAATCGCGGGAACATGGCATTGGACAAGTAGAAGCCCGGTTCGTCAAAATCTCGCTTGCCCCCGAATGAAATCAAATCGGTACGGTATTTCGCTGCAAGCACGAGCCCAACGAAATCGTCCCGCGAAAACGGCTTGCTTTCTGTATCGCTGTCAAACCAATACTGGCGCAGCTCCGGTCCGAGTTTTTCAAGCAAATAGCGCACCCAACCGAGAAACGGGTGAGAACGAATGATCGAATGCTTAGGCTGCTTGGATAGCGCGTACATATAGCCGAAAAAAACAAGCGGCGGTACCAGGATGACCACCAGCACAATGACCAACAGAACATGAACCATCTAGCCTTACCTCCCGAAACGCATCAATCGAATGGAAACTCGCTATAGCATCCCACAAACTGCCAATTCCCATTCGAGCTTAGAAAACCTGGCTACGCCATGCTTTTTGGCGGAGCTGCGGTTGCACTTCTCTACAACCAAAAACGACGGCCACGCCACTTGTTGGCGCAGCCGCCGTCTCCAGCGTTTTCGTTCGTATCCGTCCTCTGTTCCGGCAGACACCCTCTAAGCTTTCCCTCTTACTGCGCGCCACACATACAATTGCGGAAGTAGTCTCACTCTGGTTCGCATTTGCAGGCGCCTTCTCGCAATCGCCTTGTATCTCGTCGTATGCCCAATGACGATATGCTTCCGGTTCAACAGCTCCTGGTCCGTGACCTTCCAAGTATGCCCAGTCCTGTTCGGCCTTCTGATATACACATAGTCGAAATGGTCTGAAGCGTAAATCCGCAGCCCTCTCGCTCGGCATTTCCGAAGGAAACCGACATCCTCGCCAAGCGATCGATCCGGGAAAGGAACGTTCAGGAATAAGCTGCGCCTTGCCATAATCGTGCCCCCAGCGATCCATTTGACGAACCGGTTCTCCTGATGGGGCCGCTGGATCACCAGCAGCTTCCTCCCCTTCAAATACAGGAAATGGGCCAGTTTGCCAACGACGTGCGCTTTTGTGACGATCAACGCACGCAGCTGCCTGACTAGGTAGTGCGGTCCGTAATAGTCATCGTCATCAAACTTGGCGACGAACGGGAAACGCGCCTGCCTGGCACCAAAATTGAGGCATCTGCCAAGTGAGTAAGATTGAGGCAATTGGTACACTCTCACGTTTTTCATAGGCCGGACGAGCGCCCGGTACTGCCCGAGACTCATGCGATCGTTATTTAAGATGATAATCAGTTCTTTATACGGCAAAATTTGATTCTGATAGTTTTCCAGCAGTCTCTTGAAAAATTGCGGACGATTTGTGCAGGTCACGACCGAGACGCCCACCCTGCTGCCTTGCCCTCCTACACTAGTTTTCGCCATCGCGCTTCCCCCTGGTCCCAAGCGCGACATCTGCCGCTTCGGTTCGCAGCACCTTCATTTTTATCAGTCCTCACCTTTCGATAAGCAGCTATCGTACATGCTATTCACGAGAAGGTGGATGTGCGTAGATGGATGAACAAGCGGGAGAGCGGAAATTGATTTATAAAACCGTCTTCCTGAGCCAATCCCCCACGCGAGAGAGCGCTTCCTCTGTTTTTACGATTGAGTCGTGATTGTGACCTGCGATGACGCGGACTTCCGCCTTGCAATGTTTTTCATAAAGCGGTTGATACGCATCAGCGTCGAAAACCTCATCATCAGCCCCGATCATGACAAAGGTAGGCTGGGTCAACCTCGCCAAATAGCTGCCATAATCGTTCCCTACCATGCGCGACAAGGCAAGCCGATAGCTCAGCTGGCACGATTCCGTTCCGTGCAGTTTTTCTACCGGGGTCAGCCTGCGGTAAACGACAGCATGGTTGAAGCGGCGAATGCCGAGCGCATTGAGCAGCATCAATGACAGGTAACGCGGGATGCTCACCTTGGATTCATTGCCGGAACCGTCCTTTCGATCGAGCGGTGCATTGGGGCTCAGTGCCGGTGCAAGCAGCAAATAGGCAAAAATCTCTTGATGGATCGGACGCATGGTTTGCCTGATGGCGGTTGCCCCTCCCGCAGAATGTCCCCCTACGATGATCTTTGCGCCGGGGTGGCGCGTTTGAACGAACCGGAACAAGTCCTCCAAATCATCATCCAGCTGCCCGATGTAATCGATGTCGCCGCGACGAAGGGGCTGATTTCCATACCCGCGTAAATCCGGAAGATACACAGTGGCAAGCCTCTGTTGGGCGATCCATTGGCCAAACTCTCGCAAATACAGGCTCGGTTCTGTAATGCCGTGCAAAAAGATCAGTACGACGTCAGAATGCCCTGCAAAAAATCGGTATGGAAGCTGCGCCCCATCGCGAGCGGTATAGGTTTGAAAGTCTTCTAGGTATGTATGCATAGTGGATGCCCCCTCTCTGAAACTATCATATATGAGGCAGGCTGGGATCGGAAGAAGGATATCTCTCGCTACCGGGTAATGACACGCAGGAAATTTTCAAAATGCCGACGAACCATGTACCTAAATTGGAATTCGTGGAAAGGATCGTCCGATTCGTGGATATTCGCGTTGTTTTTGATGGTTTCCCAGTGATAGAGAGCCAAAATCTAGTCTTGAGCAAGATTGACGTCACACATCTTGAAGAAGTTTATGACATTTACCGCAATGACATCGTATTTACCTATTGCGGAATCATCCCCAAACATAATAAAGAGACGGTTAAAACGATGATCGGTCATTTTGACCGGGATTTTCAAAAAAGGTCACGCATCAAATGGGGCATTTTCACCAAGGAAGCCCCCGGCATTCTGGTCGGGATCATGGAAGCATTTGATTTCAATCAAAAAGTGGATATGGTGACAATCGGTTACTTTTTGGCTGAGTCGCATTGGGGAAAAGGCATTGCGACGGAAGCTGTACAAGCATGCATCGGATTTTTGTTTGACCAAGCCAAGGTCAATCGGATACAGGCGGAAGTCATGCCCCCCAACGAACAGTCAAAAAAGGTCTTGCTCAAAAACGGCTTTTTGAAGGAAGGCACTTTGCGCCAAGCCGCAATTTGGTCTGGAAAAGGAATTGTCGATCTGGAGATTTACGGCATGCTCAAGCAAGATTACCGATAGCGGTACGTTTCCAATAAGAAAAACTTCATTCAGAAGTCCTTTCAAGAAGCAGATCCTTCGATTTGGGGAAGTTTTTACCGACGCCTATGCTGGAAGTGACGCTGAGGTACTCCGTCTTCCGCTCCAGAATTTATAAGCGCATTCACTTATAAATTCTTATACGATCAGAAAAGGAGCAGCTTGCCCTGGGCAACTGCTCCTTGTTTTTCTTGCTATGATCGACCCGACGCTAGCTTGTTTTCCGTTTCTTCACCGGCCGTTCGTTCTCCCGAGCATCCTGCGCAATCTCCCCGAATCCAACAAACATTTTCCGCTTCTCGCTCCACAGGCGGTAGCGCAATGCTTTTAAGCTGGAGAGGATCGTCACGCTGGGAACATCTTGAAACAGCGCGCTTTGTGCGTGAACAGACGGTAAATAGTAGTTGGGTACACGCGGGCTCAAGTGGTGGATATGGTGAAAGCCGATGTTGCCGGTAATCCAGTGCAGCACCTTGGGCAGCTTGTAAAACGAGCTTCCTTGCAGCGCCGCTTTGACATAATCCCATTCTTCTTCGTTTTCAAAATACGTCCCTTCAAACTGATGCTGAACGTAAAACAGCCAAATGCCTGCCGCACCGGAAATCAGGAAGATCGGCCCCTGCACCAGCAAAAACTGCTGCCAGCCAATCAGCATGCTGATCCCTCCCGCCGCTGCGACGATTCCGAGGTTGGTCAAGTACGTATTGAACCGCTCCTTGCGCGAAACGCGTCTGCGGTTGAAACGGTAATCGATCAGAAAAATGTAGATCGGCCCGATTACAAACAAGACGAACGGATTGCGGTAAATACGGTAGTACATGCGCTTCCATAGTGGCAGCGCGACATATTCGTCGACCGTCAGCGTCCAGACATCGCCGACGCCTCTTTTGTTCAAATTGCTGCTCGTTGCATGGTGGACCGAATGCGTATGCTTCCATTGCTCATACGGGCAGCACGTCATGACGCCGGTGAAATAGCCCACGATCGCATTCGCCCGCCTGTTTTTGAAAAAAGACTGGTGACAGCAATCGTGGAAAATAATGAAGATACGGACGAGAAATCCTCCGGCTGGGATCGCCAGCGCAAGTGTAAGCCAATAGGAGACAGACAAGCAGAGATAAGCTCCGTACCATAACAGAAAAAACGGCACGAGCGTATTAAACATCTGCCAGACACTGTGCCTCAAGTTTGATTTTTCGTAAGGAGCGACATTTTTTCGCCAATTCGCTGGTTGGTGGGGCATGCTGATGATGATCTTCCTCTCTTTGATTACTTTTTTCCGTACGTGACACATGGATTCCGAATCAAAGTAGAAGGACCTTCCGATTCATGCCCATATTGTGCTAATTTTTGATTGAACGGCACATAAGACGATGCGCATATTCACTCGTGCGCTCCCACGAGTCTATCACGTTCCGCTGCCGTCTAGAAAGATGTTTTTCGCATTTTTGTCGCAAAATGAAGAAATTTTGGCGAATTATTGATTTTTTCCTGTTCAGGATGCCGTAGTCCAAAAGAAAAGAGGAGATGCGCAAAATCCATCTCCTCTTTTTCTATCTCACTCATCTTACCGCTTACAGCCGCTCGGCTAAATCCTCTACAAACGCCACGATCAGGTTCACAGCGTTTTCCAAGTCGTCCAGATGCACTACGCCGGTAGCGGAGTGTATGTAGCGGGACGGCAGCGAAACGCAACCGGAAACAGCGCCACGGCCTGCAAGCGAAATCGACCAGGCATCGGTGCCGCCATTTAAGACGACTTCACGCTGATACGGTATGCTGTTCTTTTCCGCGACCTGGATCAGACGGCGGGTCAATTTTTTCGGAACGTTGTTGCCGTGCCCGTTGCTTGGCGTCCAGTCGTACATCTTGATCGCAGGTCCACCGCCGAGTACGATCGGCGCCACTTTTTCATCCATGCTTGGCGTGCCCCCAGCAAAAATCACGTCGATCGCCAGCCCCACATCCGGCTGGATGTCAAACGCAGCGGTCGAAGCACCACGCAGCCCAACTTCTTCCTGAACGGATGCGACACCGTAGACGGTCGGAACTAGCTGTTTACCTTGCAGCCGCTTCATTACCTCGATCAGCACCGCGCAGCTTGAGCGGTTGTCGACCGCCTTGCCGGAATAAACCTTCGTCCCGTTGAGGAACTGGCCTTCACGGTCAAACGTGATGTAGTCGCCGACCTGTACGCCTAGCGCCAGCGTCTCTTCGCGGCTTTTCGTCCCGAGGTCGAGGTGCAGCTCCTCGAGCGGAATCGCCTGCTTCGCTTCCTCCGCCGTCACGATGTGGGCAGGCTTGCCGCCTGTGATCCCTTGCACCAGGCCGGTTTCCGTCTGGATCACCAGCACCTGGTTCATCACCATCCGGCTGTCATGATAGCCGACCGGAAAGAAGTACACGAATCCGCGCTCATCGATATGGCGGACGATGAAGCCGATCTCGTCCATATGTGCGGACAGCATGATCTTAAGGTCGGGATTGCTGCCTTTTTTCACATAAATCTGGTTGCCGAGCGGATCGGCATAATGTTCGTCCACCACCGGGGCGATGTATTCGTTCATGTACTGGGCGACACGCTCTTCGTCTCCGGAAACCCCGTGGATCGCGTCCAGTTCGACAAGGTGTTGTTTCAATGTACTCATGTGCTTTCCTCCCCTTCTTCCTGTATCAAAATAACGAAGCGTCCAATTGGTTCAAAATGCGTTTCGGCACGACGAAGCGTGCAGTCATCAAAGGGTCAACCACTTGGCAGATTTGGGTCTGGCCGACCGCGCTCATCAGCATGGTCAGCTCAGCCAGCGGCAAACCTGTTGTCGGCAAAAGCCGATCGACCATCTGCTCCACCGCGATCTTCACCGCTTCGTCCAGCGTCGGAGCTGACACGATGGAGACGACCGAATCTGCATTTTCCAAAAACGGATGGGCGATCGCGAGCCCTTTGATCACTTCCACTGTGACCGTCACTTTGCCGGGGATCTCGATGCCGGACACGCCGACCTCGCCATCCCCCATCGCAGCGTGCAAATCGCCCAGTCCGAACAGCGCGCCTTCAACCCCGACTGGGAAGTACAGCGTCGCGCCCTCCGTGATCATCGTGTTGTCCATATTGCCGCCGTGCGCCCCCGGTGTTCCGCAGGATACCTCGCCTTCCGCCGGGGCGACGCCAATGACACCGATCATCGGATTGAGCGGGATTTTGATCTGATTGAAATGGGCATGACCATCTTCGATCGGAATTAGCTTCACCTCGAACTTCTCGATGCGGTGTCCCATCACGCCAAGCCCCGGGCCTGTGGCCATTACGCCTCGGTCCGCTAGCTCGATTCGCTCGATATGCACCTTCAAGACATCGCCCGGCATTGCGCCTTCGACGAAAATCGGTCCTGTCGCCGGATTGATCCGGTTCCAGTCGATTGAGTCAATCGCCGTCGCTTCCGATTGGATCTGGTTCGTAAAGCAGTCATACGTTTCGATCGTCAGTCGCGTACCCGATGCGATCCGCAAAACCGGATCATGCTTGCCGCTAAACGCATAGATGGAATCTTTGCACAAGACTTGGCTCATCACAATCATCCTCTCCGCTATTGGTCATATAAATGACAGGCAACGAAATGGCCTGGCGTTACTTCCTTCAACACAGGGGATTCTTCGGTGCAGCGTGAGAAGCATTTTTGGCAGCGCGAGGCAAAGCGGCAGCCAGCAGGAGGGTCGATCGGGCTCGGGATGTCACCTTCAAGCAAAATCTCGGTCTTTTTCCGCTTCGGGTCCGCAACCGGTATCGCCGCCATCAGCGCTTGTGTGTACGGATGGCGCGTATCGTTGAACAGCTGCTCCACGTCGCCCATCTCGACGATTTGGCCCAAATACATCACACCGACGCGATCGCTGATGTGCTCGACCACGCTCAAGTCATGCGCCACAAACAGCATCGTCAGCCCCAGCTCATCGCGCAGCTTCGCCATCAGATTGAGGATTTGCGCCTGAACCGACACATCGAGCGCCGATACTGGCTCATCGGCGAAAATGAAGCTCGGCTCCACGGACAGCGCACGTGCGATCCCGATTCGCTGAAGCTGCCCGCCGCTGAACTCGTGCGGGTGGCGGTCCATCGCATCCGCTGGCAGCCCGACCAGCTCTAAGAGCTCGGCGATGCGCTCAGTAGCCTTTTGACCGGTGGCGATGCCATGCACAGCCAGCACCTCTTCCAGCGTCTGGCGAATCGTCATGCGCGGATTGAGCGAGGAGTACGGATTTTGAAACACCATCTGCATCTCACGGCGCAGCTCTTGCAGCTCTTTGGGCGAAAATTCCGTAACTTCGCGGCCCGCAAACTGCACGCTGCCGCTCGTCGGATCATTCACGCGCAAAATGCAGCGGCCTGTGGTCGACTTTCCGCAACCGCTCTCGCCGACCAGCCCGAAAATCTCCCCTTTGTTAATCGTAAACGAAACATCGTCCACCGCTTTCAGCAGCTGCTGATGTTTGCCGAAGAAATTGGTTTTGCCTGCGGGGAAATACTTTTTCAGATTCTCAACCTTTAGCAGCGCTTGCATAGCTGTTCCCCCTCTCTTTCACAAGCTCATCGGCATGGTGGCACGATACATAATGGCTCGGACGCAGCTCGGTCAATGTCGGCTTTTCGCGGTCACACAGCTCCGTGCGATACTTGCAGCGCTTCGCGAACGCGCAGCCCTGGATTTTCTCCGCCAGATTGGGCGGTTGCCCTTCAATCGGCTTGAGGCTGCCTTTTCGTTCGCCAAGCTTGGGGATCGATTCGATCAGACCCCATGTGTACGGATGGAGCGGTTCTTCGAAAATGCTTGCTACATCCGTGCTCTCCACGATTTCACCGGCATACATGACCGACACTTTGTCGCATACTTCCGCCACCACGCCCAAATCGTGCGTGATCAAGAGGATCGCCATGTTGTATTGATCCTGCAGCTGCTTCATCAAGCGCAAAATCTGTGCCTGGATCGTCACGTCCAGCGCCGTTGTCGGCTCATCGGCGATCAGCAGCTTGGGCTTGCAGGCGAGCGAGATCGCGATCATCAGCCGTTGCAGCATCCCGCCGCTGAACTCGTGCGGGTATTGGTCATACCGTTTTTCTGCGGATGGGATCGACATGTCTTTCATGATTTTGATTGTCTCTTCTTTTGCCTGCTGCTTTGAGTATTTCTTGTGATAGCGCAGCACCTCGGCGATTTGCTCCCCCACCTTGATCAGCGGGTTGAGCGAGGTCATCGGGTCCTGAAAAATCATCGAAATGATGTTTCCGCGGATTGCCCGCATCTCTTTCTCGGATTTTTTGATCAAGTCATCGCCCTCAAGCAAAATTTCGCCCGAGCTGATGCGGCCGCCCTGGTTTTCGATGATGCGCAAAATCGAGCGGGCCGTCACGCTTTTGCCGCTGCCGCTCTCGCCGACGATGCCCATCGTTTCGCCCGGCTCCAACGAAAAATTGACCTGGCGCACAGCGTGAGCGATGCCGCGTTCCGTTTTGAATTGCGTCGACAGATTTTTCACTTCCAGCAGTTTACTCAAGCCGAAATCCCCCTTTCTCGCGTTTCATAAAGATGCTTAGCAGTCCCATTATGCTAAACGAGACGGCAAAGTCGATGATGATGCCTAGAGCCAAGCTTGCATGAATCGTATAGTAAATCCCCGTGCCAAGTCCGATCGCTGCCGTCACAAGCGCGCTGATTCCGTTCAGCTCTCTGCCCCACAGGACAGCCGGTGTGACCGCTGCCCAAATCAGGGCAAAAACGAGCATCGTATCAAGAATCGTCAAGTGCGGAAAAAGCAGTGCAACGAACGCCGACACCAAGATGATCAGCGCCCGCGTCAGCAAATCGGTCGCCTGCGCCGCTTCCGTTCCTTCTGAAAGGTAACGTGCCATCGTCACCAGCAAGATCAAGATCAGCGTGACCGTAAACAGCACGATGCCCAGCTGTCCGCCAAAGTGGCTGACGATTAGGATGCTCACCTCGTCGGCGAATACCGGCCAAACCGCTTCTGCCTTCGCTACGAATGATAGCGTGCCGATGGACAGCGGCAGAAACGCCCAAATGAGCGGCGCCAGGCTGAAGCTGAGCCCCCGGCGCGTTTCCTTGATCTGGCGGTAGATCGTGCGGATCTGGGGATTGACTAGGCTGTGCGAGGTGAACCGGATCATGAGCGCCGCTGTGAGCACCCAGCTCATCGTGTTATCGAGCCGCAACATGTCCGTCGCCAAAAATTTGACCCCGGAATAAACGGTCGGGACGCTCACCTTCAGATAGACCAGCGTCGGCAAAAGCACGGTGGAAGCCATCGACAGGATCACGATGACGAACGAAGTCCGGTTCGGTTTATTAAAGCGAATCAGCAAGATCAGCCAGAAAAAGACCGTCACGATCCCGATGGATAACAAAGTATTGACCTCGTAGACCAGATGCAAAATCATTTTGCCCGCCATCAATGCGACGAGCGTACCTTCCAGCCGATACAGGATCGAGAGCAGCTGCGGCGGCTGAACTCGCCGCTTTTTCTCCTTGTCGATCCACAGATAGACGAACAGAAAACTGACGATCCCCGCTGCGCTGTAGCCAACCATGCCGACGATCCCGTACTGATACGACACTTGTGAGGAGGCGAGAAAGGCGTACAGCCCGATCCACTGGCCGAGCAAAGCGACGACCCCTTTGCCGAGACCGAGTGATTCCTCCTCCCATTTGGAACGGTTCCGTTCGGTTACATAGATGACCAGCAGGCAAGCAACGAGCGAAAGCAGCGTGAGCCATTGGATGTTGTCAAGACTCATAGCCGCCTACACACCTTGTGCCAGACGGTATTCACGCGGCGACTGGCCTTCCAGCTTGCGAAACGTGACGGCAAAATAGTTGGGGCTGCTGAACCCGACGCGGTGGGAGATGACCTCGACAGACAGCATTGGATTGTCCAGCAATTCCTTCGCCTTTTCGATGCGCGTCTTCGTCAGAACATCGACGAATGTCAGTCCCAGCTTCTTTTTGAAGACACGGCTGAGATGGGATGGGCTCAAATGAACCTCGACCGCCAAATCATGCAGTGTCACCGCATTGGCGTAGTTGCTTTCGATATAGTCGAGACATTGCTGCATCAGCGCTTCTTCCTTGTTTTGCGCCGCATTGACCGCGGCATAGAACGATTTGCGCAGCGCTGTCAACGAATCCACCCGCTCTCCGATGCCATAGGACAGGTTGAGCTTTGGCGTGGACCGCTTCCCTTGGAGCTTCAAGCGGGAAAAGACCTCCCGGATTTTATCGAGCTCCCCGTCGCTTTTCACCTCGACCAAATACACCCAATACCCTTCCACTGTCTGCGGGGCGATGATGCCGCCGGTGATTACCTCGGATACAGCCGCAGCGCAATCGGAGAAATCAAGCGGGTTCCCCAGACTGTCCTCTACCTTCGCCACGACGACCAGATTAGGTTCGAAGGCAATATCCGCTTTCCAAGTCGCCTCCAGCACATCATCGCTCAACGCTTCCAAACCCAGCCACTTTTCTATCACCGCCTGCAGCAGCAACGGCTTCACATTTCGTTTCGCTTCCAGTTCCTTGCACATTTTCTGATACATTTTAATCAGTTCTTCCGGGACAACCGGCTTCAAAATATATCCCGATACGCCGAGCTCCATCGCAGCCTTGGCATAATGAAACTCCCCGTACGCGGAGACGAGCGCCACTTTCATATCGGGCCATCGCTCTCTGATCCGTTCCAGGGTTTCGATGCCGTTTAGGCCAGGCATGGAAATATCCAGACAGACGATGTCCGCCATTTCCTGCGCGAGCAAGTCCAGCGCTTCCATGCCGTTTTCCGCAAATCGAATTTGCATAGCTTTGTCATGCCCAAGCAAGATACTTTGCAAATTCAACAACTCCAATGGTTCGTCGTCTACAAGCAACACTTTCATGCCTCCACCTCCCTGTAGCAGATTTTGATTTGGCTGAGCGTTCCGCTTTGCAATCGCCTGATCGTAAGGCCGCTGTCATGACCGAATTGATGAATCAGACGGGAATGCACATTGCGAATGCCGATGCGCTGCATTTCTTCCGATTCCTGCCGCGTTTCCTTCCACGCCTCGAAACGTTCAATCACCTGTTCGCTCACGCCCTGCCCGTTGTCTGTCACTTCGATCAGAAGCGTATGTTGTGAGTAGCCAACCCATACCTTGATCTCGCCCCCCGCAACGGAAGGCTCGATCCCATGAACGCAGGCGTTTTCCACCAGCGGTTGGATGGTCAGAAGCGGAATCAGCATGGTCAGCGCTTCCTCGGATGTATGGAAGCTCCACTGCAGCCGCTTGCCGAACCGCAGCTTCTGGATCGTCAAGTAATGTTTGACGTACTCCAGCTCCTCTTGCAGCGTGACCAGCGGCTCGCCCTCCTTCAGGTGATAGCGCATCAGCGACGCGATCGCAAAGGTCGCCTGCTCCGCTTCTTTCTTCATATCCAGGCGAATGAGCGTAGAAATCACGTTCAATGTATTGAATAAAAAATGCGGCCTGATCTGGGACGACAGATGCAAAAACTTCGACTCGTTTAACAGTACTTCCAATTCGGCGCGCTTTTTTTCCACTTCCAAATAATCAATCTCTTTTTCCGTGATCAAAATAACGACGACCGCCGTCAGTCCAATAACCCCGCCGACGATACCGAGCACAATGAAAAATGTGAACAAATTTAACGATAGCAGCATGATTCCTCCACAAGGTTAAGCACTTTGCTCCATTATAGAAGGAAAATAAGGGAAACGGCTATTTCTTCCGCTGCTTCGGATCGAGATAATCTTGCAAACAGTCGCCAAACACGTTGAACGAAATGACCGTGACCATGATGGCGAAGCCGGAGGCAAGCGCTGCGTTCGCCGAAATCAGCATGTACTCGCGTCCCTCGGAGAGCATGTAGCCCCAGTCAGCCGTTGGTGGCTGCACGCCGAGACCGAGGAAGCTGAGCGCGGCCAGATCAAGAATCGCGTAGGCTAGGTCCATCGTCGAGTTGACCAAAATCGCCGAGTAGCAGTTCGGCAAAATATGGCGGAAAATGATGCGCGTATGGGAGAGCCCCAATGTCCGTGCGGCCTCGACATACGATTGAGATTTTTCCACCAGCGTGACCGAGCGGACGATCCGCGAGATCATCGGCACGTAGACGATCCCGAGCGAGATGATCGCATTTTCAAAGCCACGCCCGAACGTCGCCACGATGATGAAGGCGAGTAGAAGTGACGGAAATGCCAGCAGGACATCCCAGATGCGGTTGATGGTGCTGTCGATCCGCCCGCCGAAATAGCCGGATATCAGCCCAAGTGGCACGCCGATCAGCACGGAGATCAACACTACGAAAACGCCGCCCAACAAGGTGGTCTGTGCCCCGTACAGGACACGGCTGAACAAATCGCGCCCCTGTTTGTCAGTCCCGAACCAATGATCGCCCGAGGCCGACTGCATCGATTTGGCCAAATCTTGCGCATCCGGATCGTACGGTGCGAGAAACGGCGCGAACAGAGCGATGAAAATGATGATGAGAATCATGATTCCTGATGCCACCGCCATCTTGTTGCGGAAAAACGGCGAGGCCAAGAGACTTTTTTTCTTTCTCACAGCGGGGGCGATACTGCCCGGCGCGGTTTGTGTAGGAGCGCTCATCCTCTTTCTCCTCTCATATACTATTGATAGCGAATCCGCGGATCGATAACGGCATACAGGACATCAACGAGCAGGTTCAGCACCAGGAAAACGATGACCATGAACAAGGTCGTTCCTTGTACAACCGGATAATCGCTGGTCTGCACGCCATTGATGATCAAGCTGCCTAGGCCGCCGAGACCGAATGTGTACTCCACAAGCACTGTCCCGACCATCAAAAAGCCTACCTGCAAGCCAGTCACCGTCAAAAGCGGGATCAGGGCGTTGCGCAAGCCGTGCTTCAAAATGATGATGTGGCGCGGCAAACCTTTGGCGATCGCCGTTTGCATATAGTTGGTGTTCAGCACGTCGATCATCCCAGTGCGTGTGATCCGCGAGCTGAGCGCGATCATGTTGACTGCAAGCGCGAACGATGGCAGCAGCAAGTGCACCAAGTTATCCGCGAATCCGGTTCCCGCACCGAATGCAGGGAGCCAGTTGAGCTTGAAGGAAAAGAGCAGGACCATCAGCACGCCAGTGAAAAAGACGGGCGATGATACGCCTGCGAGCGCAAAGAGGGATGCCGTGTAATCGACCCATGTCTGCTTTTTAATGGCCGACATGATCCCGAGCGGAATTGCCAAAATCAGCGTCATGATGGTACTCATCACGACCAGCTGGAGCGTCAGCGGCAGTCGTTCCTTAATCATGCCTGTCACGGATTGCTTCATTTTGAAGCTCTCGCCCAAATTCCCGCCTAGCGCATCTTTGAGCCAATAGCCGTACTGCGTCCAAATCGGCTCGTTCAAATGGTACTTAACTCGGATATTTTCCAGCACCTCTGGTGTCGTCTGGTGACCGCCCACCATGATCAGTACCGGATCACCAGGTGCCATCCTGGAGATGCCGAAAATCAGCACCGACACAAAAAACATGATCGGGATAAGCAGGAGCAATCGCCTTACCACATAATTGAACACGTCAGTGCACACCACCTTCATCGTCGTATTGTGCTGCTACAGGCTCCGCCGCGATAGGCCTTGCCTTCATGCTTACTGGAAAGGGCAGGGACGTCCCCTGCCCTTGTGCATTGTCTATTACTGCGTCAGCTTGACATCCTTCATGAAGCCTTCCCAGAAGTAAAGCGGGTCGATGTCGTACCCTTCTACATTTTTGCTCATCGCCAGGAAGTTTTTCTGATGGCTGACCACGATCCATGGCGCATCGTTGGCGATCAGCTTTTCGGCCTGGATCATCAGCTCGGTCCGCTTCGCCGGATCGGTCAGGCGGTTTTGCTCATCGAGCAGCTTGTCAACTTCCGGATTTTTGTAGTTGGCGAAGTTTGAGCCTCCGTCAGCCGTGTTGGCGGAAAGGAACAGCGGCACCATGTTTCCTGCTGGGTCCGGGAAGTCGGAGCTCCAGTTTTGCACGACGATGTCGTAGTCGCGCGCGCCGCCCCATGCCCGTGTATTCAGCTCTTCGCCAGTTACTTTCTCAATCTCCAGGTTGATGCCGAGCGGTTTTACCGCGGCTTGCAGCGCCAGGGCGGTGTTCATCCGAAAGCTGTCGCTGTCCGTCAAGATTTTGCCATTGAAGCCTGTCGGCACGCTCGATTCGGACAAAAGCTGCTTCGCCTTGTCCGTATCGAAGGCGTAGTCCGGAATTTCGCTGTACGCTTTTTCCCACTTGTCTTTCTCAAACGTCCACAACGCCGGCGGGATCGGCACGGTTTTACCCGCAATCCCCGCGTCCTTGATCAGCTCGGTGACGATTTTTTGCCGGTCCAGTGCATGGCTGATCGCCTGGCGCACCTTCACATCGTTAAACGGCTTGCGCTGTGTATTGAACGCGATGAAATCGCTCAGGAAGCTGTCGGAACGACTGATTTTCACATTGTCCATCTTCGCGACCACTTCCTGCAGATCGAGCGGCAAGTTCAACGCCATGTTGATCTGGCCCGTTTTCAAGCCAGTGATCCGGGTCATGCCCTCTGGAATGACTTTGTAGACGATTTTGTCCAAATAAGGGCCGCCTTCTTTGTTCCAGTAATTCGGATTCTTTTCAAGCACCAATTCGGAGCCTGTCTGCCAGCTGACGTACTTGAATGGGCCAGTTCCCATCGTGCCGCCGTCCGGCTTGCCGAAATTGGCTTTGTGCGCTTCATAATACGCTTTGCTAATCACGTGCCCCGCGGAAGTTGCCATCGCGTACTGCCAGTTGGCATCCGGCTCTTTCAAGGTCACTTTGACCGTCCAATCGCCGGCCTTTTCGATCTTGTCCACATTCGAGAACATCCAGCCGACATAGGAAGCTGTTTTCGGATCGCGCGTCCGCTCCAGTGAGAAAATCACGTCATCCACCGTCATCGGCGTGCCGTCGGAGAACGTCACTCCTTGGCGGATCGTGTACACATACGTTTTCGGATCGGGATTATCGACCTTCTCTGCCAGATTCGGCACTACGCTCTTGCCTTTTTCGAAGCGCATCAGCGGCTCTGTGATCTGGTTCACGACAGGCCCTGTGGAAAAGTCATAGGAAAACGCTGGGTCGAGCGAAACGACCTCATGCTCCAGTGCAAACGTGACGGTGCCGCCCGCCTGCGCCTTTGCCTCGCCCCCTGCATTGGACTCCGAACCTTTTGCACTCTCTCCCCCGCTTTGAGTGGAAGGAGAGCCCGAACAGCCTGCTGCCAGGACGGAAAGCGAAACGCCGATTGTAAGCAACGCCTTTGTAAGCCTTTTCTTTTTCATTTGTTATACCCCCAGTTAGCAATGAAGCTCTTGATGTCCAAATTATAAATAATATTCAAACAAATTAGCGTTGGAATTCTATCATCTTATCTTTAAAATATGATCTTTTTTTATATATGAGAGAATATTGAAGATTAATCATCCCACTTGCGAAACAGTGGTGCCGCATCCAGATTCGATGCATATGGCATCGCCGGCTTGAACAAACGCAGATGCTTGAGCAAGTGATCTTTGTACATCGTTCCATGCTCGCGGCTGCGGCGAACAAGGCCGAGATCGAGCGGAACCGTGACAAAGCTGTCTTCCTTCCCAGCTTCCCACAAAAAATGAGCCTCGGGATCGACGATGGCGGAATGCCCGTAGTTCGTGGAGCTGTCATAGATGCCGCACGCATTGACGGACAGGTAGTACGCCTGGTTTTCTACCGCGCGCGCAGCAATGACATGTCGATACATGCGGTATAGTGGCTCTGGATCCATCGCCGGCCTGATGATCACCTCGGCCCCCATGAGCGCCAGATTGCGCGAGATTTCGGGAAAACTCAAATCGTAGCAGTTGGACACGCCGATGACCGTATTTTTTTCCGGAATCGGGAAAACCACATACTCGTGACCGGGCGTCGAGGTTTCCTCTGGGTACCACGGGCAAATCTTGCGGTACACGGCGATGATCTCTCCCTGCGGATTGATGACCGGAATCGAATTGTACCATTCGCCTTGCCCCAGCTTCTCATCCGTTTCGGACATGCTTCCCGGCACGAGGTAAATACCATGCTTTTTGGCGATCGCACAGAGGCGTTCGGTCGTCGGGCCAGGGATGGGTTCCATCACGTTGTAGCCGATGCCCCCTTCCACCCCGATCACCAGCTCCGGCTTGTGGAAGCTTTTCATCAAGGCATTGACGTAATGCTCGAACCGTTCGATGTTGGTCGCGGTATCCTTTGATACCGCCATTTGGACCACGCCTACATGCAAAATGTCTTTCATTCCTACACGCTCCTTCTCCCTAGCGAATGCAATGCGCGCTTGCAACGACCTCATTATACATAATTTTCTGAAAGTAAAGAGCGAGGATATTGGCTTTTCATCTTTAAATTTCATGCATGGAGGATGATTTCGTAAAAAAACCGCCAGCACAAAGGCTGACGGTGAATCGTCCAAACGGTTATTCTCTTTTATGTGCCTGCGCTTACAATTACTGCGCCGTATAACCGCCATCGATTACGATCGCTTGGCCGGTAACACCCTGCGCCTTGTCGCTCGCCAAAAATACGGCATAATTGGCGATCTCCTGCACAGCCAGCAGCCGCTTTTGCGGCACGAGCGGGTAAATGACCTCTTCGAGCACTTTTTCCAGCGGCACATTGCGCGTTTTTGCCAAATCAGCCAGCTGATTGCGCACGAGCGGTGTATCCACATAGCCCGGGCAGATCGCGTTTACAGTAATTCCGTCCGCAGCCCCCTCGAGCGCCGCAACCTTCGTCAGGCCGATGACGCCATGCTTTGCGCTGTTGTAAGCCGCTTTGCCGGCGAAGCCGATCAGCCCGTTGATCGAGGCCATGTTGAGGACGCGGCCAAAGCCATGCTGCTTCATCAGCGGAAAGGCATGCTTGATGCCGATGAACGGCGCGGTCAGCATAATTTTGATCATCTGCTCGAATTTTTCCGTCGGGAACTCCTCGATCGGCGACACATGCTGCAAACCGGCGTTGTTGATCAAAATATCCAGTCTGCCAAACGCCTGTGCTGCCATGTCGATGCTTGCCTTAAACTGTGCTTCGTTGGTCACGTCGCATGGGACGCCAAGCACTTCATGTCCCGCATTTTGCAGCGCTGCTGCCGCTTTCTCCAATGATTCGCGGTTCAGGTCGGTCAGCACCACCTTTGCCCCTTCCTCAGCGAAGGTGCGGGCGATCTCCAAGCCGATTCCGCTTGCGGCTCCTGTAACCAAAGCCACTTTGTTGTATAGACTCTTCTCCACTTCTATCCCTCCGTTTGTTGCTTCTAATGTATGTCTACCGTTGTTCCTTCACCGTTATGCGAAAATCGAAGCGGCGAAAGCGAGAATGAAGACGGTGAGCGTTTTGATGACGGTCACGGCGAAAATGTCTTTATACGCCTGGCGGTGCGTCAGGCCGGTAATCGCGAGCAGCGTAATGACGGCACCGTTATGCGGCAGCGTATCCATACCGCCGGATGCCATAGAAGCGATCCGGTGCAAAAGCTCGGGCGAAATCCCAGCTGCTTGTGCCAGCTCCAAGTATTGCTTGCCCATGACCTCCAAGGCGATGGACAAACCGCCGGAAGCAGAACCAGTAACCCCGGCAAGCACGTTGACGGCCAACGCTTCCGAGACGAGCGGATGGCTGCTTGCCCCGAGAATCCAGCCTTGAATCAGCTTGAAGCCAGGCAATGTTTTCACAACGTTTCCGAAGCCAACCTCTGAAGCGGTGTTGAAAATGGCGAGCAAAGCGCCCGCTGCTGCAGTCGTCAATCCGGCTGCGAGCTTGTTTTTGACTTGATTGACATTGATCAGGAGCGCAGCGATGACCCCGATCGTCAGCGCGATGATCAACGACCACGAAGACACAACCGTTTTTACTTTATCGATTTTGAACGTATCTTTCAGCATTTGCGGATCATACCAGTTTTCGACGGTCAAAAAGCCTCTGCTGAACAAATAGTTGCAGATCAGGACAAGTACCAACGGAATCAGCGCAATCCAGATATTCGGAAACTTCTGTTCAGCCGAAGCGCTCTCCGGCTCGTTGCGGTGTCCCTCGCCATACCCTTCGCCAAGCGCTGCCGCTTTGCGCCGTGCGCGCTCTAGCCAGTACAGACCAGCCGCCAATACCATGATCGCGCCGATCGTACCAACCACGGGTGCCGCATACGCGTCTGTGCCGAAATAAGCGGTAGGGATAATGTTTTGAATCTGTGGCGTTCCTGGAAGCGCATCCATGGTAAAGGTAAAAGCACCCAAGGCGATCGTACCCGGGATCAGTCGCTTCGGAATGTTCGCTTCACGGAAAATCGCAGCTGCGAACGGATAGACGGCAAACGCGACGACAAACAAGGAAACCCCGCCATAAGTCAAAATCGCACAAGCGAGCACGACTGCTAAAATCGCCCGATTGGAGCCAAGCGCCCGGACGATACTATGGGCGATGGAGGCGGCTGCACCGTTCAGCTCCATCGCTTTGCCGAATACGGCTCCCAGCAGGAAGATCGGGAAGAACGACTTGATGTAATTGGCAGCGTTCGTCATGTAGATTTCCGTATAACTTGGCATGAGTGCGAGGCCGGACAAAACGGCTGCAAGAAGCGTAAAAATAGGGGCAAAAACGATGACCGGATAACCCCGATACGCGAAAAACATCAAAAGACCGAGCGCCACGATAATGGCTAAAACCTCAATAATCATACTTTTCCTCCTCCTTCAGATGTTCGGTGACAATGCATGTGTACCGCACACGCATTCCTACATGAGTCTCTGGTATAAGTAAGCGCTTTCTTAAAATTGCATGGATCGTGCCAACCGAACCTGAAACAGGAAAAGAGCGCCGCTTCACACTTTTGCAAGCACTTCCATCGTCTTCTCTTCCACAATTCCGGAATTTCAGTCCAGAATTCTGGAATAAGAAAGGACCGAAACCCCGCCTGCCGTTTCAGTCCTTGCCGATGTAGTATTTCTCCAGCTTCGCGTACAAACTGGACTTGCTGATGCCAAGCCGCTGGGCGGCGGCGAGCTTGTTGCCTTTTTCCTCCTTGAGCGCTTTGCGGATCGCTTCTTCCTCCGCCTCGTGCAAAATGTGCTGCAGCGTTTTTTGATGGTACGCAGCTGGGCTGGCTCCCGGATTGCGCGTCAAATATGCCCGCAGCTCCTGCTCTGTAATCATGTCGCCCGATTTCACATACATCGCGCGCTCCAGCACATTGCGCAATTCGCGCACATTCCCTGGCCATTCATATGCGAGCAGCATCTCAAATGCAGCAGGCTCGATCCCGCCGACCGGAATCCCCGTCTCGATCTCCAGCTGCGTGACAAGGTGCTCTGCCAAAACAGGAATGTCTTCTTTCCGCTCGCGGAGCGCCGGAATGTGCAGTGCCACGACATTGAGGCGGTAAAACAGGTCTTTGCGGAATGCCCCTTGCTCCACCAGCTCCTCCAAGCTCTTGTTCGATGCGGCGACGATACGCACATCGATCGGCTCGGGCATTTCGGCTCCGACCGGCTCGATTTCCTTCTCTTGCAGCACGCGCAGCAGCTTCACTTGCATAGACATCGGAAGCTCGCTGATTTCATCAAGGAAGATCGTGCCGTTGTTGGCAAGCGAGAATTTGCCTTTTTGTCCGGATTTTTTTGCCCCTGTAAAGGAGCCTTCCTTGTAGCCGAACAGCTCGGACTCGAACAGCGATTCCGGAATCGCGGAACAATTAACCCGGATCAGCGGCCCATTTTTGCGGTGGCTTTCCAGATGGATGGAATGGGCGAACAGCTCTTTTCCCGTGCCGCTCTCCCCGTTAAGCAAAATCGTTGAATCGCTCTTGGCCACTTTTTTGGCGAGCGCCTTCACATCCTCAATGACTTTGCTCGTCCCGATGATGCTGTCAAACGAGTACTTGGCGCTAAGCCGCTTGTTTAATTCCTGCTTGTAAAGCTCCAGCTCCTTTTTCAGCTTCTCGTATTTGGCATTCAGCTCGAACAGCTTGCTGACGTCTTGAAACATAACTTTGCCCACGACCGCAGCAAGCTCGCCATCGGAGAAAATCGGAATGCGGCTGGCAATCATTTGGTGTCCGTTGATTTTTTGTAGCTGGGCAATCTCTGCCTTTTCCGTCTTGGCGACGATATGCATCCGCGTGTTTTCCACAACTTCGGTGACATGCCGTCCGATCATCTGGTCGAGCGTCGTGCCGATGAAGGTGGCGTACGACTGGTTGGCAGAAGTGATGTACCCTTGCGCATCCACAATGATGACTCCTTCATAGGCCTGATCCATCGCTGTCTTGACGATATGCATTTCCTTGGTGACTTCCGCTTCATTGTTCACTGCCGTACGCAGCAACCGATGAACCCAAGACCCTTTGCGGATTCGCATGACTGAACGCTCCCTCGCATTTTTTTCAGAACTTATCCACTTTTTTTAATCGTACAGGAAAACGGGCAAAATCACTAGAGGCATGGGCGGCCCGAGGGGCTATCCCATGCCCCTTTCGGTAGCGCTGTCCAGCTTTTCGGAAAAATTTTTTCACCTTGTACCATTCCATTCCTTTCCAATACGTGCTATGATAACATACGAACAAAAGTTCCTATTCTATTTTTCTGCTAATCAGCAGTTTTACACGTTCAGACGTGCAGGAATTTTTGGAAGAGTTGTATAAAATAATCAGAATGTGGCTACAAAAATAGTGTTATGCGCTGGTTGCTATTTTTTTGCCCGAAACAATCGTTACGCGAAAGAAGGTGCGCGAGTTGTGATTGACCGGTACGCCGAGATTGATGCGGTGGTCGCCTATATTCATGAAAATCTATACGAACCGCTGCCTCTGGGCCGATTGGCAAATTATGTGGCCTACAGCCCCTATCATTTTACCCGAATTTTCAAGGAACGCATCGGTCTTTCACCACTCTACTATGTATCGTCACTCCGCTTGCAAAAAGCGAAAGATTTGCTGCTGAACACCGGCCTGAGCGTCCGGGATATCGGCCTCGAAATCGGCCAGCAAAGCATGGGGACCTTTTCCACTCGCTTTACCGAGCGCGTCGGGATGACGCCGACTGATTTCCGCAATTCAGCGGAGCAGGCAGACCAGCACTTCCGTACGCTAAAGACACTGACCGACTGGCGCATGTCGCATCCTCTGCTCCGTCACGACCTGTTTGGCACTGTGGAAGGGACCATACAAACCGAGCATCCATTCCAGGGGATCATCCTGATTGGCTTGTTTGCCAAACCGATACCGGAAGGCATGCCGATTCACGGCACCCTGCTCTCGTCGCTCGGCCATTTTAGCTTTACAGGTGTTAGGCCAGGCGTCTACTACCTGATGGCTACCTCGGTGTCGTGGGGAATGCAGACAATGGATTTTTTGCTGCCACACTCGACGCTGCGAGCACGTTCGCGGGACCCGATCGTCGTCGAACCGGGCAAGCCTGTGCCTTTTCAGCACGTCACCTTGCACCCGCCGCGATTGGATGATCCGCCGATTCTCATCTCCCTGCCCGTATTGATGGACAATTTTCTCAATCGGGTCAAAAAACATAGCAATTGATAAGAAGCGCGTCACCTTGGTTGCTGCTAGAATTGAGATTGTCAGATTGCATGATTCAACCGCGTCTATCAAGCAGGTGAAAATGGGCATGATAGACACGGATGACTATAAAAACCATTTTAAGGAGCTGATTTGAACATGGCATTGAAATTGACCGCCTATTTGATGATGAACGACGGTAAGGCAAAGGACGCAATCGCCTATTACGAAAAAGTGTTGGAAGGTAAGGTACTTTTCCAACAATCGTTCGGCGAAATGCCGGCAAATCCTGAGTTCCCATTGCCAGAAGCAGCCAAAGACCTGGTCGCGCATGCGATGATGCAAATCGGCGAATCCACACTGATGTTCTCTGACACGTTCCCTGGCCAAAATGTGCCAGAAGGCGGCAACGTAACCATCTGTATCAACATTCCGACCAAAGAGAAAGCTGAGCAAATCTTTGCAGCCCTACAAGATGGCGGTCAAGTGATTATGCCATTGACAGAAACGCATTTCAGCCCTGGCTACGGCATTGTGACGGACAAATTTGGCATACCATTCCAGATTTTCACTGAATCCCAACAAGGATAAGCTTTCCTTGTCGAACGACATGTTAAGTAATCCTTTCTAAAGCAAGCATGCATCCCCTAGGGGATGCATGTTTTAGCTTCGGCACACGTCTAGCTGTAACCTGACATGCGATTCACTTGAATATAACCGCTTCCACCCCCTATACTGAGTGAGGACTTTCTCACGTTCAGGCAAGGAGGACATTATCATGTTGCGCTGGATGTTACTCGTGTTTTTAGGTGCATGCAGTTATGGAATTTTATCCACATTCGTCAAATTGGCCTATGGCGAAGGCTTTGTTGTGCAAGACGTGGTTGGCAGCCAAATGTTTTTGGGAGCGGTCATGCTTTGGGCTCTCGCCTTGTTTGCGCTGCGCCAAAAGCGGCAGTTAAGCGGCAAGACCGGCCTGTATTTGCTGATAGCCGGCGTTCCTGCCGGACTAACCGGTGTTTTGTACTATGTGTCGCTCCAATACATTCCCGCATCGCTTGCCATCGTGCTGCTGTTTCAATTTACTTGGATGGGCGTGCTGATCGATGCGGTACTGGAACGGAAGTGGCCCGGCAAGGAAAAGCTGCTGGCGCTTTTGCTGCTGGTGATCGGGACGCTTCTCGCTGGCGGCGTTTTCGAGCAAGATTTGCACGAGCTGCCGCTGATGGGTCTGCTTTTCGGCTTCCTTTCCGCGATTTCGTACTCGATGACGATTTATTTTAGCGGCAAGGCAGCGCCGCACGTGAACTTTTGGGTACGCAGCGCTGTGATGACCACAGGCTCGATGCTGATTGTCTTTTTGATCTTCCCGCCCGCCTTTTTCGTCAACGGTTCGCTTACACACGGATTGCTTCCGTACAGTCTGCTGCTTTCCATTTTTGGGGCTGTCATCCCTCCGCTGCTATTTAATCTGGGCATTCCGCGCATCGGGGTCGGCTTGGGTACCATTCTCGGCGCAGCAGAGCTGCCAACAGCCGTTATCATGTCCAGCCTGCTCCTTAGCGAGCACGTAAGTCTGCTGCAGTGGATCGGCGTTGTTATTATTCTGCTGGGGGTCGCCATTCCGGAGATGCTGAACCGTTGGCAGAACCAGAGGAAAAACGCAGGATCTTCTTGAATAATGATGCATGAGAGCGTCCTGGCTATTACACAGGACGCTCTTGTTATCCATGAACTATAGACTTCTCTCCAGCAAAGCCCCGACTTGCTTGGCCATCACTTGCGGCGGATACGGCATCCCCTTCCGTATCCACCACTCAATTACCCCTACGTAGGCGTACCCAGCATATTGCAGCATAACATCTTCACTTAAATCATTATTCCTGCCGCTTTCTCTGTCAATTTCACCTTTAAATCCCTCAATAAAAGAAGCAAAGAGTCGAGTCTGGTATGGGAGCAAATTTCAACTAATACTGGATTACGTCGGAAGCTCCGGAGGCTCCTGAGTTTGCGAATGGATTGTTTTTAACATCCGCAAACTTAGGAACAACAATGGGTACTACTGTTTGCGGTTTTTTTATCTCTGGCATTGGCATACAGTACGTTGTATTTGGAGGATTTTTATTTTTGATAGCAAGTTCTGTATCCCTATTTCTAAGGAATTCCACTAATCGTTCTATAAAACAATTCTCGTGAAGCTTTGCCCGCATAAACAGACTCGTTTACGGCCTTAGCTGCAGGTGTTCCTTCACGCTTACACTGTCAGCACAAACTGACATCACGATAAAATATCGCACAGCCGCAGCTCCCTAATGCGGAAGGCTCTTGCTGGCCAGCTCATGCATGTAAGTCGAGACTTACAGTGGCATGAGCTTTTTTATTGTAGATTCGCATGTTGCAAGGCTGGCACGGTAGTTGCTATTTTAAGTGGGCATACACCACTATCTAAGCCGTTCGATACAGGAGGAGACAAAGCATGAGTCGTAAAAAACGTGGACGCGAGTTAGGACTGCCGTTTCCCGGCACACCGGGTGCCTTCAACACCATCACCGATATTCCGGGCGTGGAGGTTGGCTTCACGACCTTGATCGAAGGAGACGGACCGGTAGAAATTGGCAAAGGTCCAGTGCGCACCGGCGTGACGGCGATCCTGCCTCGTGGAAAGGAGGAGCGCCTGCGGCCGGTCTGGGCGGGATTTTACAGCTTGAATGGCAATGGCGAAATGACGGGAACGCATTGGATCAACGATGCCGGTTATTTTGCCAGCCCGATTTGCATCACCAATACACATGGCGTCGGAATCGCGCATCATGCGACGACCAAATGGATGATCCGGCATTACCACGAGCAGTTCGCCAACCAGCATCTGTGGGCAATGCCGGTCATTGCCGAGACGTATGACGGCTCCCTGAATGACATCAATGGCCTGCACGTCAAAGAAGAGCACGTCATCGCCGCGATTGAGTCCGCATCGTCGGGACCGGTTGCGGAAGGCAACGTAGGCGGCGGCACCGGCATGATCTGCTACGAATTCAAGGGCGGCACCGGCACCTCTTCACGACAGGTCGAAATCGACGGCAACACCTACACCATCGGCGCATTGGTGCAAGCCAATCACGGCATCCGCGAATGGCTGACTGTTCTCGGCGTACCGGTTGGCAAGCATTTGACCGAAGGAGCGCACATGAAGCAGGATCGCGGCTCCATCATCGTGATCATCGGCACCGATATCCCCATGCTGCCACACCAGCTGAAACGGGTGGCCAAACGTGCAGCGATCGGGATCGGCCGCAGCGGGACGCCCGGCGGCAACAATTCTGGCGACATCTTCTTGGCCTTCTCCACAGCCAATCCGATGGAACTGCCGCAAAACGCTCCGGCCCGGCTAGCGATGGACTATGTGAATGACGAGGTGTTTGACCCCATCTATGAAGCCGCCTGCCAAGCCGTCGATGAATCGATCATCAATGCGATGCTTGCGGCAGAATCGATGACCTGCATCAAGCCGCATGGAACGACAATGGAAGCGATCGACCACGACCAGCTTCTGGCTGTCATGCGTCAGTACAATCGCATGTAGTACCCGGAACGGACGACCGGCCTTGTAATCGACGACGGGGCCGGATTTCCTTCCGCAAAAAAGAAAGGGCTTTCATTTTTTGACTAGGGGGGATTTCTATGCAAACTCATTTCAAACGAACGTTGACTTTGCTCCCGCTGATCATACTTGGACTAGCATATATGGCGCCGATGGCGGTCTTCTCTCCATACGGGATCGTCGCGCAAATGACGAACGGGATGGTAGCCGGGGCGTACGTGACGGCACTGATCATGATCCTTTTTACGGCATATAGCTACGGTAAAATGGTCAAAGCCTTTCCGTCATCAGGTTCCGCCTACACGTACACGACGCGTGCGATCAACCCTCATCTCGGCTTTCTCGTTGGCTGGTCCGTTCTGATGGATTACCTGTTTCTGCCGATGCTTAACAACATGGCCGCCGGTATCTTCCTTTCCGCTGCCTTTCCGGAAATCCCGATCTGGGCGTGGGTGCTGCTGTTTACTGTCATCGTTACGATCATCAACATTTTCGGCATCCAGGTGAATGTGAAACTCAATGGCCTTTTGCTCATCTTCCAAACACTTGTCACGCTGCTGTTCCTCATATTCGCCATTCGCGGCATCCATAACGGGATGGGCATGGCTACCCTATTTTCCACGCTCCCGTTCTACAATCCTGACGCTTCCTTTTCTGCCTTGTTCGCAGGCGCCTCAGTCGTCTGCCTGTCATTCCTCGGCTTCGACGCCGTCACGACACTATCCGAAGAAACCCTCGAGCCGACCAAAAATGTCCCGAAAGCCATCTTTTTCATTGCACTGATCGGCGGCGTCCTGTTTATCGCCGTCGCCTACTTTGCCCAGCTTGTCTACCCGGAGTACAAGTCCTTTACTGTCGCCGATTCCGCTTCCTTTGAAATCGTGCAAGCGATCGGTGGAACGCTGCTGTCCGCCATTTTTACAGCCGGCATCATCACCTCTACCTTTGCTGCTTCGCTTTCGTCACATGCCACTGCCGCCCGCCTGCTGTACGCGATGGGTCGAGAAGGGGTGCTGATGCGCAGCCTGTTCGGCTATCTGCACCCCCGCTGGAAAACTCCTGTTTTCAACGTGTTAGTCATCGGGGTGTTCTGTCTGCTCGCGCTCTTCCTGGAATTCGCTACAGCTGCATCTTTCATCAACTTCGGGGCATTGGTTGCCTTTACGTTCGTCAATCTGTCTGTCATTGCCCATTACTATGTTTCTGGCAGAGAGCGCGGGGCGCGCGGGGCGTTTTTGTTTGTGCTTCTGCCGATCGTGGGCGCTTGCTTCAACATCTGGATCTGGGCCAGTCTCGATCGGCATGCGATGCTTTTGGGCTGCTCCTGGATTGCGATCGGGCTCATCTACCTGGCGATCCTGACCCGTTTCTTTCGGCAAAAGCCCCCGCAGCTTTACCTGGAAGAGGTGGAACGGCAATCCGGCGCGTTTTCCGAGTGATGCGGCTAAGGCAGTCAGGCTCCGCACAGCCTGCGTACCTGTGATACAATGAATCAACATCACTATTCGGGAGTGAATTCGCCTGATATGCTGACCGCAGAAGAATACAAAACCATCCTCGAACATATCGAAGGGCTGATCGTCGTGGACGCCGACGCCCGCATCACCTACATCAACAAGCGGCTCGCCCAGCTGGTCGGCATCGATCCGGAAGAAGCGGTTGGCCAGCATGTCCGCGACGTGATCCCGACGACCAAGGTGCACAAAACCGTCGAAACGCGCGAGCCCTCGCCTGCCGATTTTTACTTTTTAAAAGACCATACGATCGTCAGCAGCCGGTACCCGCTCTACGTGAACAATCAGTTCAGCGGCGTCGTCGAGTACGACCTGTTTGATAATTACACGGCCTTGAAAGATTTTTTGAAAAAGGTCGACAGCCTGTCCAATGAGCTGAACTACTACAAGCAAGAGCTGAAGCGGCTGCAAGGGAACAAATACTCCATCGACAACATCGTGGGAGAAAGTCCCGCAATCCGACAGCTGCGCCAAGACATCCATACCGCTGCTCGTTCCAATTCAACCGTGCTGATCACCGGCGAATCAGGGTGCGGCAAAGAATTGGTCGCCCACTCCATCCATGCGCTCGGCGAACGGAGCAAAGGCAGCTTTGTACGGCTCAACTGCTCGGCGATCCCGCTGGAGCTGTTTGAGTCAGAATTATTCGGCTTCGAGGAAGGCACGTTCACCAACGCGCGCAAAGGCGGCCAGACGGGCAAATTCCAGCTGGCCAACAACGGCACCCTGTTTCTTGACGAGATCAATCAAATGCCGCTCAAGCTCCAGCCAAAAATACTGCGTGCCCTACAAGAAAAAGAGATCGACAAAATCGGGGCCAAATTCCCCATTCCGGTAAACGTGCGGGTGATCGCCGCCGCGAATCAAGAGTTGCGAGAGCTGGTGGCTGGCGGCGCATTTCGCGAGGATCTGTATTACCGCCTAAATGTGATCCCGATCCGCATCCCGCCGCTACGCGAGCGCAAGGAAGACATCCCGCTACTCGTGCTGGCCTGCATCGAAAACTTGAACCATTTTTTGCAGCGTTCTGTTACCGAAGTGGCGGATGAAGTGTTTGGGCTTTTGCAAAGCTACGACTGGCCTGGCAATGTGCGCGAGCTGCAAAACACGCTCGAACGAGTCTTAAACAGCATCGCCGTTGATGTCACCCGGCTGGAGGCACATCATTTCGAGCGCTTTGCCACCGAGATGCTGGCGGCAACCAACCTCTCGCCGCTCTCCTCCGCTCACCAAAATCCGCTGGAGGAAGTGAAGCGACAGGCGGAACGGCAAGCGATCCTGCAGGCGCTCACCCTATGTGGCGGCAACAAGTCGGAAACGGCCAAGCTGCTGAAAATCCCCCGTCCGCTGTTATATCAAAAAATGAAGCGGCTTGGAATCGAGCAATGACCAGCTGGAAAAATGACCGAGCTGGAAGGATTTTGCACCGAACGCGAAGAATGTAGGTCCTTCAACGAAAACATCCGGGCTGCGCCAAAGAAGGCGCAGCCTTGGTTGTACGTAGACAAAAAAGCCCAAAGGAGCGTCGAACCATGAACCCATTGCTGATCGATTTCCCCACCCAATTCACCACCGACCGCTTGTTGATACGCATGCCACAGCCAGGTGACGGCGCGGTTGTCCTTCAAGCGATCCTGGCCTCGCAGGCCGAGCTTAAGCCATGGATGCCCTTTGCCCAAAAGGAGCAAACGCCAGAGGATGTCGAGATCAACATCCGGGAAGCCCATATCCAGTTTCTCAAGCGAGAAGATTTGCGGCTGCTTGTCTTTTTGAAGGAAACAGGCGAGCTGGTCGCCTCCTCCGGCTTGCACCGCATCGATTGGGAAGTGCGTAAATTCGAGATCGGCTATTGGATCGACACTCGCCACAGCGGCAAAGGCTACATGACCGAGGCGGTCGAAGGTATCACCCGATTTGCATTTGAACACTTGCATGCGCGTCGCGTGGAGATTCGCTGTGATGCCCGAAATGTGAAAAGTCGGGCGATTCCGGAACGATTGGGGTTTGTTCTGGAAGGGATTTTGAAGCACGATGATCTTGCAATGGATGGAATCGAGCTGCGGGATACTTGCATTTTTTCCAAAGTCGTATAAACCAGGAGGAGAATAATGAGCTTCGAGCCCATTATCACATACAAGCGATTGGCGCCGAAAGAAATCGGCCCCGACCTGCTGCAGCACTTTACCCGCTATCAGGTGACGACCGAGGTTTGGGTGAAAGAAAACGACCAGTACAAAACGAAGGCCGATTCGTTCATCGATCATTGGGACGATGCCAAAAAGCAGCAGGTCATCAGGGATCTGCAAGTGTGTGTGCAAGCTGGTGGACGGGTCGTAGCCGCCATCACCGAGGGTCGCGTCATCGGCTTCGCCAATGTGGAAAGCACCCGATTCGGCAGCCAGAAGGAGTATGTCGAGCTCCCGTACATCCATGTTTCAAACGATTTTCGCAAGCGCGGGATCGGGGTACAGCTGTTTACCCGCGCCTGTGAGGAAGCGCGCCAACTACAAGCCAAAAAGCTGTACATTGCGGCACACCCCTCTGTCGAAACCCAGCATTTTTATCGGGCTGTCGGCTGCACTTACGCCGCGGAAGTCAATCAGCAGATTTTTGAAAGAGAGCCGCTCGACATTCAGATGGAATATGTGTTGTAAGTCCCCCCCTCCTGTTATGCAGCGAGGGGTTTTTTCTATCCAGCTACAAGCCGGTCAGGGCAACCCTTTCCTCAATCGAAAAGTTCGATTACTCGATCAGATTTCTCTATCGCCCTGCGCATTGACGATGGCAGTTGACGATGATACCGTAAAGGAAGAAGAATTCCGATATAGCTTATAGGTTTTATCAGGTATGTGCGTTTGGGCGATAAGGATACGTGAGGAGTGAACGACGATGACAAAAGTAGTTGCTGCAGCAGAAGATGTGCGCAGTACGGATGCGACCCTGCTGATCAAAGAGCTGAGCGCTGAGCTTGCCACTCTTTATCAAGTTTCGGACGGCAGCGCGGGATTCGCGCCGGAAGACGTGGAGGTACCCCGCTCAGCCTTTATCGTCGCACGTCTGGATGACCATCCGGTCGGATGCGGCGCAATGCGCCCTTTGGATGAAGACACCGTGGAAGTAAAACGAATGTATACGCGGGCCGACTTCCGGCGCAAAGGCGTGGCCCAAGCGATCTTGATCGAAATCGAACGGCTCGCAGGCGAGTTCGGCTACAAGAGCATCAAGCTCCAGACTGGCCCGCTGCAGCCGGAGGCCGTCGCACTTTATGAACGCGTCGGCTACTACCGCATCCCGATTTTTAGCGGCGATTGGGATCAGGTACTTGCCTTTCAAAAAGATCTGCTGCTGGTGCACGACAGATAAACAAAAAAAGATGGAGAAGCGGCTGAAGGAAACTGCTCGCTTGCTCCATCTTTTTTGTTTTGCTTACGCTTGCGCTTGGGACTCCAGGAACTTCCGACCATATTCGCCGTGATTATGGAACGATGCGTGCTCCGTTTGAATCGTCGCGTGGGTAATCCCGTATTTTTCTTTCAGCATTTCATTAATCGCCAGAACTACGCAAAACGTCTGGATGTTTTGATGGACGAACACGTGCGCCGTCAGCGAATAATGCTCAGTCGAGATGGCCCACAGATGCATTTCATGCACGTCCTCGACACCTTCGATCTTGGCGATTTCGCCGCGAATTTCATCGAGGTCGAATTGCTGCGGCACCGATTCCATCAGGATCAGGTACGACTCGCGAATGATTTTTGCCCCCCCGATAAAAATGATGACGGCAATTACCATACTGATCAATGGGTCGAAGAAATACATTCCGGTGAAGTAAATCAGAACCGACGAAATGATGACACCGATAGAGCTTAGCAAATCGCCGATAAAATGCCACAAAGCGCTTTGGACGTTCAAATTTTCCTCTTCTTTCATGCTGCGGGACAGCACGATCGTCAGCACGAGGTTGACGATGAGGCCGATCGAGGAAATGATCAGCATCAGCTTAAAATCGATCGATTGCGGCTGGATAAAACGATGGATCCCCTCAATCAAGATTCCGATCGCAATGATCGCAAGCGCAAGCCCATTCAAGAAAGAAGCGATGATCTCAAACCGCAAATAGCCAAACGTATGGCGAGCATCCGGTTCGCGTGTCGCCATATAGATGGCAAGCATGCTGAGTCCCAGTGCCAGCACGTCGGAGATCATGTGAGCCGAGTCCGACAGCAGTGCGAGCGAGTTGGAGGCGATCCCTCCGATAATTTCAACAATCGTGAAAAAAAGCGTCAGGAAAAGCGTAATCCACAGCGTCTTTTTCGATTTTGATTGTTCCTTTTTGTGTGGGAGATGATGATAATCGTACATGGCGCACCTTCTTTCCATTTTCTGCTTGATTGGAGAATGAACGAATTCGCAGAGAATGATTCTTAATTAGAATAATTTTAATCAAATATTTATTTTTATTATATGCGCTCTTGCCTTGTTTTACAATTGGACATTTTGTGGATCTTCAAAGTGAAAATCATTATCTGTCAAGGGGTTTTGAGAATTATTATCGACAAAAATGTTAACAGAAAATAAGCACAGTTCGGCGCTCCCCCTCTCCTCCCCCCGGCATATGTTGGTTGAAGAACAGTTGCTCCCCTACGCTTGCTTGCATCAACGCGTTGTGACAGTTATGCGCGAACTTGCAGGGTGCGATTGTTTTCATTATTATCTGAACAGTCAAACCTAACGGAGCGGATGCAAAGGAGTGGAACACGTGACAGACGTAATTAAATTTTGCCCCTGCAATTTTCCCGACGAGATCGCTGATGTGCGCGAGCAGCTGAAACGACTACCCGATTTGACGGTGGTCGATGATTTTTGCCTGCTGTACTGCGGTCAATGCCTGGTCCAGCCCTTCGCCTTGGTTAACAAGAAAAACGTCATAGGCGACACTCCGAAGGAGCTGCTGGACAATATTTTGGCAGCGCTTGGGCGTGCGTGACGCTCTCCCCTGTGGTGGAGTGCTTTTTTGTGCATCCACAATTCATCTCTGTACAGGCGCACGCCAACCCATTATAGTGAGTATAGAGCTAACCACTAATAAGCGAGGTCCCTTTATGGAAGATATTTTCAAGGAATTGCAGAAGCTGGGTTTCTCCCCGTATGAATGCAAAGCGTACACCACCTTGTTGAAAACGTCCCCGATCACCGGGTATGAGATCAGCAAGCGTTCCGGCGTCCCTCGCTCCATGATCTACGAGGTGCTTGGCAAGCTGCTGGATAAAGGTGCTGTCAATACGGTTCCTTCCGATCCTATTACCTATGTGCCGTTAGCCGCCAAAGAGCTGGTACAGCGGCTTCGTGCCAGCTTTGAACAGTCCTTTTCCTTTCTTGAGCAAAATCTGTCTGCATTGGAAGGCGAACGTGAAACCGATGTCATTCGCCGGATTCAAAGCGATGGTGCCGTCATGGACGAAATGCAGCAAATGATCGCGGGTGCCTCGGAAGAAATTTGGCTGTCGGTCTGGGAACCGCAGGCGCAAGCGCTTAGCAACGCTATCTCCAGACGTGAGGCGGAAGGTGTGCTGGTCTACTCGATTCTGTTTGGCGATGCCCAGACCCGCGTCGGCGTTACGTTCCATCATGACTACATGGTTCCAGAAGTGGTCGAGGAACGAATGGGCGGGCGTTTGACGATTTTGGTGCGCGATCAACAAGAGGTTCTGATCGCCAATTTTTCCGCGCAGGCTGCGGCATGGGCTGTGAAAACAGAAGACCCTGCGCTGGTTTTGGTCGCGCTGGAGTACATTCGCCATGACATCATGCTCGGCGAGGTGACCAAAGCGCTTGGCCCCGATAAAGTTGAGGCAATGTGGAAAACGAAGCCGGATTTGTTTCATATCGTGACAGGCCGACGGTTCAAATAGCTCGAACCGTATTTTTATTCACCTTTTTCTAGTCGTTAGTACCATAACACCTAAGGAGGGCATTCGAATGGGGCAGGAACAAGCCCAGTACGAATCAATTGTCGTTGCTCCTGAAAAGGAGAACCATTTTTTACGCGGGGTCAAAGATTGTATCCCGACATTATTAGGTTATTTAAGCATTGGATTCGCTGCTGGTGTCGTGGAAAAAACCGCGGGGCTCAGCGTGCTTGAAATCGCCCTGCTCAGCTTGATTCTTTATGCCGGCTCTGCACAGTTCATCGCAGCCGGCATGATTGCCGCGAACAGTTCACCTACCGGCATCATCGTCACGATTTTATTCGTCAATTTGCGGCATATCTTGTTGAGCGCGGCGCTCTCCCCACATTTTCGCCACCTCACACCGATGCGCAACATGCTGGTCGGCTCCCTTTTGACCGATGAGACGTTTGGCGTAGCGATCAATGAAGCCGCGCGCCGTAAAAATCTTGATGAGAAATGGATGCACGGATTGAACATTACGGCTTATCTCAACTGGTTCATCGCCAATCTGGCCGGAGCCTTTTTGGGCCAGTGGATCGCCAACCCAGAAACGTTCGGACTTGATTTTGCCTTGCCGGCCATGTTCATTGGCCTCTTGATCCTCGCTATGCTCAGCCGGAACTCGATCCGGCTCGATGTCATCGTCGCCGTGAGCGCCGTAGTGATCGGAGTGGCGGTCAGCTGCGTCGCCTCGGGCAGCCTCGGCGTCATCGTCGCGACGCTTGTAGCCTCTACGATCGGAATGGTGGTGGAAAAATGGAAGTGAGATGGGGGATTTTCCTTATTATTATCGGTTCCGCCCTGGTTACGTTTCTGCCTCGGGTCATTCCACTGATGGTACTGAGCCGCTTCGAACTGCCTAGCTGGGCGATGCGTTGGCTGCATTACGTGCCAATCTCGGTCATGGCTGCGCTGATTGGCCAGGAGCTGCTGCTCCATGATGGTCAGCTTGCCGGTTTGCGCGACAACATCGAGCTATTTGCCGCCTTGCCGACCTTTTTCGTCGCGATAAAAACGCGCAGCTTGCTAGGTACTGTCGTGGTGGGCGTGATTTCCACAATGGTTTTGCGATTTTTCTTTGCGCTCTAGCTTTAAACGTAAAAACAACCGCCAGGCTTTTTCTGGCGGTTATTTGCGTGTGCTACTATTCGTTTTTACATAAATTATTCAAATTAGAATAAACAGACAGCTATTGATTGGAATTTTATCCATATTTCACTGTTTTTTCTCCAACTTCATCATTGGCATATTACTTGCTGAATCTATTATGCAGAAACGACTTATTGGAGGAGATCATTATGGAAGCCGTGTTAATCCGCCCTGCAACCCAATCCGATTTGCCTCAACTGCTCGATTTGCTCCATCAGTACATCGTCGATTTTTACCAATCGCCCGATCCAGGAAAAGAAGCCCTTACAAATCTCGTGAATCATCTCATCGCTGATCCCTCAGCCGGAATCCAGTTCGTCGCTGAAGCAGATGGACAGCGACTCGTCGGGTTCGCAACCTTGTACTTTACCTTCAACACCCTTGAAGCCAAACGGATGGCCTTCCTCTATGACTTGTTCGTCGTGCCGGGCACACGTGGACAAAAAATCGGCGAGCGGCTGTTCCAAACTTGTCTGTCCCACATTAGGAAAAACGGCTATTCCCATATGATTTGGGAAACCGCACACGACAACCATACTGCCCAAGCGCTGTACGACAAAATGGGTGCCCAAAAGCAAGTTTGGCTCAACTATGAAATCAAGTGACCACAAATGGTAAAAGGTTATTTGTACGCACTGCTTTCCACCTTTTGCTTTGCGCTGCCGACCGTGTTCACCGTTTTTGCCTACCAGGACGGCTTGACCCCGCAAAGCCTTGTCTTTAACCAAACGTTGATTGCTGCCATCTTGCTTACGCTCTATATCAAATGGATCGGTGTTCCCCTTCCACGTCCGACCTTGCGCAGCACAGTCGATTTCTTCCTAGCGGGTGCGGGCAAAGCCATAACCGTCATGGCCATGTTTATGGCGATCAGTGTGATGGACGTTTCGCTGGTGATGACTCTGATTTTCATGTATCCCGCATCTGTCGTGCTGCTGGAGCTGTTCATCGACAAAAAACGGCTGAACCCCCAGCAAATCGCGGGTCTGTTCTGCACGCTAGCTGGGGAGCTTTTCGTCTTGGAGGTGTTCCAAGGCGATTTCTCGCAGCTATCGGCAATCGGCATCCTGCTGGGGCTAGTCTCCGGGCTTGCCTGGGGCTGGATGATCTATTGGAGCAACAAGCAGCTCGGCGCATTTCCACCGCTCATCGTCACCGGGTATACCACTATTGTAAGCGTTGTTCTTTATCTAATTATGATGCCTCCGCTTTACCTGTTTACGACACCAATCACGTTGCCAATGATTGGCTGGTCACTCTTTTTCGGGGTCATTGCTCAGGTGGTTGCACTGCTGTTCATGTTTACCGGAATCAATCGGATCGGCGCCGCACGGTTTTCCATCATCAGCGTCTGCGAGCTGCCGATTACCGTGCTACTCGCCTTTCTTCTGCTTGGCGAGCAAATGGATGCATGGCAGCTCATCGGCGGAGGGCTTATTTTATCAGGGATCGTGCTATTCGACTGGGCGCAATTCCATGCTGCACTCGTACGGAGCGAGGCTCTGTAAATAGGAAAATCCGCCAGCTTTCTGTTGGCGGATTTATTTCCGTAATTATTCTTCCGTCTCTCTCATGCCGTGCTTGCGAATCCGATACTGCAAGCTTTGCCTGCTGATTCCCAGCTCGCGTGCCGCTTTGGAGACGTTTCCTTTATGCTTCTCCAGCACTTTTTCCACATAATATTGTTCGAACTCGTCCATTTTGCTTTTCAAATCCATCTTGCCGTTATCGACCGCGACATCGAACTGGGTAGGCATCACGCTCGGCAATGGCGCCAGCTGCTCTTCCTTCCATTGCGATTTGCGTCGGAACTGATACGGCAAATGCGAAAACGTGATATGCGGCTCATCCGTCATCATGTTCATCGCGCCTTCCACGACATGCTCCAGCTCGCGCACGTTGCCCAGCCATTCATAATCGAAAAAGCAGCGGCGCACTTCTTCGGACATCGACTCCACCGACATTTGGAACAGGCGGTTGTATTTGTGGATGAATTTTTGCACCAGCTGCGGGATGTCGCTTTTCCGCTCGCGCAGCGGCGGGATGTACAGTGCGACTACGCTCAGGCGGTAGTACAAGTCTTTGCGCATCCGGTTTTCGTTGATGGCGTCGATTGGGTCTTCGTTGATCGTCGCGATGATACGCACATCCACATCGATGTCTTTCGTATCGCCGACCCGGCGCACCTTTTTCTCCTGCAGCACGCGCAGCAGCTTCGCCTGCAGATGCGGGCTGAGCGAGTTGATCTCATCGAGCAGCAACGTGCCTTTGTTGGCGAGCTCGAACAATCCAGGCCGCTCGATCGCCCCGGTGAATGCCCCGCGCTTTGTCCCGAACAGAATCCCTTCGATGAGCGTGTCCGGCAGTGCTGCGCAGTTTTGCGCGATGAACGGCTCGGCTGCACGGGAGCTTTCGTTGTGGATGCTCTGGGCAAACAGCTCCTTGCCTGTCCCCGTTTCCCCGATGATCAGAACGGAGGACGATGTGCGTGAAGCACGCTTCGCGTTTTCGATCACTTCCTGGAATGCCTGGCTCTCCCCGATAATTTCATCAAACGTAAAACGGGTGTCTCCCTTCAGGATGTTCCCGCGTAAAATTTGCTCCATCTTGGTAATATCATTGGCGATTTCCATCGCGCCGATAATCTCGCCATCACCATCTGTAATGGGAAAGGAATTGGTCGCGATCGTAATTTCTTTCCCTTTGTCATTGAAATAGGTTTGCTTGACGTTTTTGGTTACCTGGCCTTCCTGGAGTGCCGACAGCAGCGTGCTTTCCTCATTTTCAAGAAATTGGAACACTTCATGAATGTTTTTGTTCAGCACCACATCCCTGCTCATGGATTCAATCTCCGCCATTTTGCGGTTATAGATGATTGATTTGCCATTTTCATCGATGACATGGACGCCCTCGTTGATCTCGTCCAAAATGTACTCGAAAATTTTGCGAAACCGTTTTTCTTCCATCATCTCAGCCATGTTTTCGTCTCCATTTTCCCTGCCAAAAATTTTTGCCATTCAGCGCCTTGCAAATTGGCTTAGCACCTACCTGCAAAATTAATTACCCATTCATCACAAAATGTAAACGGAAAAACTTGATTTTGCAAGGATTTTTAGTTTGGCATCAGATTTGCAATACTAATACAGCATAACAGCGCGACAGTCTTTTACCTAGAAAGGGGAAGCTAACATGGCAGATACAAAATCGATTATCCAAAAAGCAGAGAAATTCGGTGCACATAACTACCATCCATTGCCGATCGTTATCGCGAAAGCAGAAGGCGTTTGGGTTTACGATCCAGAAGGAAACAAATACCTGGACATGCTGAGCGCATACTCCGCTCTCAACCAAGGCCATCGTCACCCACGCATCATCAAAGCGTTGAAAGACCAGGCTGACAAAGTAACTCTCTCCTCCCGCGCGTTCCACAACGAGCAACTGGGTGAGTTCTACGAAAAACTTTCCAACCTGACTGGTAAAGAAATGATCCTGCCGATGAACACTGGCGCGGAAGCTGTTGAAACCGCAATCAAAGCTGTTCGCCGTTGGGCTTACGACAAAAAAGGCGTTGCCGAAAACAGTGCGGAAATCATCGTTTGTGAAGGTAACTTCCACGGACGTACAACGACTATCACATCGTTCTCTTCCGATCCTGACTATCGCCGCGGCTTTGGTCCTTTCACACCAGGCTTCAAAATCATTCCTTACGGCGATATCGAAGCGCTCCGTGCAGCGATCACGCCAAATACCGCTGCGTTCATGTGCGAACCGATTCAAGGTGAAGCAGGCATCCTGATTCCAACAGAAGGCTTCCTCAAAGCGGCGAGCGAGCTGTGCAAAGAAAACAACGTGCTGTTCATCGCTGACGAAATTCAAACGGGCTTTGGCCGTACAGGCAAAATGTTCGCTTGCGATTGGGAAGGCGTAACACCTGATATGTACGTAATGGGGAAAGCACTGGGCGGCGGCGTACTGCCAGTATCCGCAGTAGCAGCGAGCGAAGAAATTCTCGGCGTGTTCGAACCAGGCTCCCACGGCTCCACCTTCGGCGGAAACCCGCTGGCGTGTGCAGTAGCTGTTGCCGCTATGGACGTATTGAAGGATGAAAACCTTGCTGAGCGTTCCCAAGAGCTGGGTAGCTACTTCAAAGAGCAATTGCAACAAATCAACCACCCTGACGTCAAAGAGGTTCGCGGTCGCGGTTTGTTCATCGGCCTCGAATTGAAAGGCAAAGCTCGTCCATACTGCGAGCAATTGAAAGAACTCGGCCTGCTGTGCAAAGAAACGCATGAAACAACCATCCGTTTCGCACCGCCGCTCGTGATCAGCAAAGAAGATCTGGATTGGGCAATCGCTCAAATCAAAAAAGTGTTCGCGCAATAAGTTTTTGCACATATACGATGCATCAGCCGCCAATCATTTTTGCGGCTGATGATTATCAAAAAAGAACCGCCGGGCTTCCCCGACGGTTCTTTGCTGTGTTTATCAAATTTTTTCATATACCACGTCCGGATCGGGCCCGGTTCTTTTGTCTTGGTTCAGTGCATCGATGCTTGCCATTTCTTCATCGTTCAGTGCAAAGTCGTAAATCGCAGCATTTTCGGCGATTCGGCTTGGTGTGGCCGATTTCGGGATCACGATCAGATCCCGCTGCACATGCCAGCGCAAAATGATCTGCGCCGCTGACTTGCTGTGCACCTGTGCGATCTGGGCAATCACCGGATCTTGCAGAACCGCACCTCTGCCAAGCGGACTCCACGCTTCGCCTTCGATGCCGTGTGCGTTCATGTAGTCGAGCAGCGGGCGCTGAGTCAAGTAAGGGTGGCACTCGATCTGATTGACCGCAGGCTGTACATTCGCCCGGGTTGCGAGCTTTTCCAAATGCTCGATCTGGAAGTTGCATACCCCGATCGCGCGCACTAGCTTTTCTTCATACAAGCGCTCGAACGCGCGCCATGTCTCGAAAAAATGTGTTTTGGATGGCCAATGCACAAGCAAGAGGTCGAGCTGCTTCAGCTGCATCTCCTTCATCGACTGTTCGAATGAGGATAGCGTCTGATCGTAGCCTTGCTTTTCATTGGTGATTTTGGTGGTGATGAACAGCTCGTTTTGCGGAACCGAACTGCGATGCAAGAGCGAGGCTAGCAGACCTTCGTTCTGATAAAACTGCGCCGTGTCAAACGAGCGGTACCCGACCTCCAAAGCTTTGCCGATCGCAACCTCCGCTTCGGCCTCTTCCTTGATCAAATAAACGCCAAAGCCATGCTGCGGCATCAAAACGCCATTGCTCAACTTGATGCAATCTTGTATGGATCGTTTCATCACGCTTCCTCCTCCATTTGTTTTAGCGCGGTTCCCCCGTTTTTTTGTCCCAGACAAAGCTGACCAACGCAAGTAGCAATCCGCATAACGACAACAGCGCGCCAAACCACGGCAACGCAGCCAGCCCAACATAGTTGATCACCAAACCACCGAGAAACGCGCCACCGGCATTCCCCAGATTGAGGGCGGAGTGATTCGAAGTAGATGCGAGCGCAGGTGCGTCTTTTGCCAATGTCATAATCCGTACCTGTAGGCCGGGAAGCACGCAAAACGAAGCAACACCCCAGATGAAAATGATGACCACTGTCGCGACCGGAACATGCTGGACGAGCGCGAGGATAACCAACACCACAACAAGTATGGCAAACGTTCCGATCATCGTCGGCATCAGCTTCCAGTCCGCAAGCTTACCGCCGAGAATGTTGCCGATGGTGACTCCGAATCCGAACAGGACCAGGATCCATGTCACGCTATGCTCGGCAAAGCCTGTCACTTGCTCAAGAATCGGCGCAATGTAGGTGAAGACCAAAAAGAGGCTGCTGCATCCAATCGCACCTGTCCCCAGCACCAATAGCAGCTTCGGCTGCACCAGCGCGCGGAATTGGCGGATCAGGCTCGAGGACTGCCCCTGACGCATTTTGGGTATCAGCATAGTGATCCCAATAAACGAAATGATTCCCATAATGACGACTGCACCAAACGACGCCCGCCAGCCAAGATGTTGGCCGATATAGGTGCCAAACGGGACACCGATGATATTCGCCACGGTCAATCCCGCCATCATGACGGAAACCGCGGCAGCCCGCCGATGCGGCGAAACCAGGTTGGCCGCAATCACGGAACCGACGCCGAAAAACGTTCCGTGAGCGAGTGCGGTAAACAGCCGCGCTGCCATAAGCACGGCATAATTCGGTGCAATCGCCGCGATGCCGTTGCCGATGATAAAGAGTACCATCAACAAAGAAAGCAGCAGCTTCTGAGGAAGCCGGTGCGTCGCGATGGCCAAAATCGGCGCGCCGACTGCGACACCGAGCGCATAGCTGGTGATCAGCTGCCCGGCCTGCGAAATCGTAACATGTAAATCATGCGCCACATTGGGCAACAGCCCCATGATGACGAACTCGGTCATGCCGATGGCAAAAGCGCCTGCCGTCAGCGAAAAGAGCGAAACCGGAAATCGCGCTCTCGCTGTGGAAGTGCTTGCCATCTGCTGTAACTGTTCCATTTTGTCGTACCTGCCCTTTCGATTGTGTAGAAGAAAAGCCGGCACGGCCATCGTACACGTTAACGTAAGCGAGGGACAGTTTCCTCCTGCCTTATGACAGCTGGTTGGAAATGCTCGCGGCACATTCGCGCACAAGCTGGCTGTGCAGTGGATCTTTTTCCTTGCTCACCCGCAGGGAAGGGCCGGAAATCGCGATGGCCGCAATGACGTCCCCATTTTTGCGAATCGGTGCGGCGATGCAGCGCAGACCCACTTCCCCTTCCTCGTTGTCCTCCGCAAAACCATTTTCCCTGATCCGCTGCAGCTCCGCTGTAAACGCATCCCTGGTCACAATCGTATTCTCCGTTTTTTGCACCAGCTCGATATGATCAAGCACCCACTGCTGCTTTTCTGGTGATTGAAAAGCGAGGATGCACTTACCGATGGCATCGTGGTGCAAAGAGTGGCGATCGCCGATTTTTGCATGGGTTCGTGCAGCATAGTTTCCGTCGATGACGTGCGTGGTGACCATTTCCGTGCCGCTGATGACACCGCAAAATACCGTCTCATCGGTTTTTTTGCTCAGTGCAAGCAGCTGGGGCACCGCGATCCAGTCCATTTCAAAGGATGCGCCGCCTTTTCCCTTGAGCAGCTTTTGGGTCAATGCTTCCGCTGCCTCGTAGCGATTGTTCTCGTTCCGGGCGATGAACTGCTGCTGCTCCAGCGTGCTGATCAGCCGATAGGTCGTGCTTCTGTTGATTTGCAAGGTGTCAATGATTTCCTGGATCGACATGTTGGGACGCTCCAGAATAAGCGCCAAAACATCCAATCCTTTTTTTAACGTGCCGACTTCACTTTTCAATTGCTTCACCTCAAAATGTACCGCGATGGTGGGAATCGAATCGTCTTACCCTTTTTCTGTCAGTTATTATAGTGCAAACGAAGAATTTGTGTCAATTATAGAGAATATATGATTAAAAATCTCATATATAGGGATTTTTCGTTATAGCTGCGTGAACATGAAAAAACAGCGGTAGATTCGGACTCGAAATCCGGTCTACCGCTGCTCTCTTTGCATTTCCTATAAGGTTGAATACTGCCTTGCTTTCAGACATGTGTGCCCCGTCATGGGGTTTCTTCTTCTTTTAATTCCGTGGCCTTCATGCCTTTTACACTCGTTCACACGTGAAATTTACTGACGGTTTCTCGCAGCTCTTTGGCCAAGTCACTCAAGCCAGTGGCCGAATGCGAGAGTTCACGCATGGAGTCCAGCTGATTGCCAGCGGAGGCTGCGGCGTTCGAGGCGCTGGAAGCGGACGCTTTGGAAATCGTCGAGAGCTCGACAATCGAGGCCGTCACCTGCTCTGTCGCGGCTGACATCTCTTCCGCAACTGCAGTGATTTCCTGAATCTGATCAGCCACAAATCGCGTTGACGTCTCGATTTTCCGGAATGTATCGCCAGTGTCTTGCGCTACGCTGATGCCTGTATGTACTTCACGCGTCCCTTCATCCATCGCGCTCACGGCCGATGCTGTTTCCGTCTGGATTTCCGCAATCAGTCGCCCGATCTGGCTAGCTTGTGCATTGGACTGCTCCGCGAGCTTCCTCACCTCGTCTGCCACGACAGCAAACCCTCTTCCTTGCTCGCCGGCCCGGGCCGCTTCAATTGCTGCATTAAGGGCGAGAAGATTGGTTTGCGATGCGATGCCGGCAATGACTTCAGCGATGTGCGAGATTTCTTGGGATCGGCTGTACAGTGAATTCACGATCTGTGTCGAATGGCTGACGGAATGATGGATCGCATTCATTTGCGCCATCATCTTTTGGATGGACCCATTCCCCGCCTCCGTGTATTCAGCCATCTCGGTGGAGGACTCCGCCAGCGTCGAGGAGGCTTCGGCCACCCGCTGGATTCCGATCGCCATTTCTTCCATCGCCCGCGCGCTTTCTTCCGCGGAATGCTGCTGGTTGTCCATTCCGCTGGCAACATCCTGGAACGATGCGGCCACCTGGTTGAATGCCACTTTCGCTTCACTTGCTTTCTCAGACGATTGCTGGGAAACGTCATCGACATGCAGAGCGCTATCATTAATCGTGCGGATGATCCCGAGCAGCTCCGCAATAAAACGATTGAGGGAGGATGCTACGCTGCCGATCTCGTCTTTTCGGTGAATGGCAATCTGCTTGGTCAAATCCCGCTCCTCTACCAGCTTGTCAATGCCTTGCTTCAACTGCAGCAATGGCTTGGCCACTTGCCGGTTGATGAACCAGTAGAGCACGATGAGAAAGACAACGATGCTGACCGCGAATATGGTTAGACTCGTCGAAAACAGACGGTCGATCGGCCCCATAATTTCTGCTGTCGGCAAAACGGTGACCAGCGTCAATCCCGTATCTCCGATTGGAGAGTAAGTGACCAAATTTTCGTTTCCGCCAATCGTGGTAGTAGACATTCCCGGCTCTTTTGCCTCGAGGATGGTCTTGCCGAGCTGATTGAGCCCTTCTTCAGACGAATCGGTAATTTTGGCCGCCATGTTTTTGGCACTGTCTCGATGTGAAACATATGTCCCGGAAGCCGATACAATAAATCCGTAGCCCGTCTGGCCCACTTTCAACTCCTGGATTCGCTTGCTCAAATCCGCCAAGGCTACATCCATCGTGGTTACGCCTATGATTTTTCCATTTTTGCGAATCGCGCTGACCGCTGTGGTCATCGGTACCTTGGAGACAGCATCGACATAAGGCTCCGTCCAAACATATTTCTTGTCCACGAGTCCTGCCTTGTACCAATCCTCCTCCAGATAATTGTAGGATTCATCGTTGTATTGTGGGTCGATCTTGACGTCTCCTTTGTTGTTGAGAGCGTATCGGGCCAGCATTCGTTTTGTCGGGTCAAGTGCATTCGGCTCCATCCAGAAGCCGCCGCCCACGATTAGCGAATCCGATCCGACAATTCCAGTGACTGCGCCTTCCAGCTTGCCGATATCACCTGGCGCCGCAAACGAGATCGGATACGTCAACGTTTCCGTCAATTTACCGATGCGGTCCAAAGTTCCGTAAAACTGCGCCGCTTCCTTTTCCACCTGAAGCCTCAATTTGCCCTGCTCCTCGTCAAGCACGATGCGTTTCATTTGCGTGAAGCTGAAGGCAGATTGGGCAACAAAAATAATGATCGTGATAAGGGCTAAAAGCAAAACCAGGACGCTTTTGATGCTTTTCATTCTTCCCTCACCTCTTTTCATAGATTTATAGGAATCGTTTGACTCCGTTCTAGCTGTTATTTATCGAGTACCCGAAAAGTGGAATTGATAAACACGGATTGATCGACAGCTTACATAGCCGGGTATTTTCACATGCAAAAAAAGCACTCGATTGATAGGCCCGAGCGCTTTCCTATTTGTCTGCTCATACTTTCAAAACCCCTATTGTTCCTGGCTATTACGGTCTGTTTCTCGCATTAGCTGCTCGATCTTTGCTCCTACAGACAAAAAATCCCACAAGCCATCCAAATGCAGCTTGTGGGCCATTTCCGCTATTCCTTCCCCTTCAAATGCTTCCACAAATATTTCAGCTTTTCCAGATGGAACGCCGGCATGGTCTCATGCCCGAAATAACGGTATACTTTGATCTCTTTGACTTCCGTTTGCAAGTGGTTATACGCCGCGAAGACGGTCGACGGCGGCGTGATATCATCGATGAGCCCGATGGAAATAAGCACGGGGCACGTGATCGCTGGCACATGGTTGATCAGGTCGAAATAGCTGAGCGTCTCCATCGCTTTCTCTTCAACCTCCGGAGCCGTATTGCGGCGGAAATACTCATTAATCTCCAGGTACGGCCCAGTTGGCGTAATGTCGATCGCTCTGCGGAAATCGCTGAGGTATGGATAATCAGCTACCGCAATGTGCGGGATGTCGGACAGCGCCGCTGCTGCAAGGGTTAACGCGCCACCTTGGCTGCCGCCGATCACACCAATGCGAGCGGAATCCACTTCCTCGCGTGCTGCCACTACGTCGAGCGCGCGGATCGCATCCATGTAAACGCCACGATAGTAGTACGTTTCTTTTGATAGAATCCCTTTGGTCATCCAGCCTGTCGTATTGCCATGCGGCGCGATGCTGTTGTCCTCGCTGAGCTGTTGGCCGCGCACAAGCATGCCATAGGTGGCATAACCGTGCAGCGCCCAATTGACCACGTCATGAATTTGCCCGTCGTGGCTCCAGTTGTAGCCGTGGTACATGACCAGTGCGGGATGCGGTCCAGCCGTATTAGGAACGGCATAATAGCCACGGATACGCGCCCCACCAAAACCCGCGAAACTAAGCTCATACAGCGTGACGCCATCTACAGGGTAATCGAGCGGCTTAAGCTCTGCATTGATCGGTGTTTCCGCCAGTATCCGCTTGCTTTCATCCCAAAATGCGGCAAAATCATCGCGGCGCGTCTGCTCCGGTCGATAGGCGCGGAGCTGCTCCAACGGTAAATCATAAGGCTGTCCCATGGTTTCCCCCTGCTTACGCTTTATTTTTACATGCTTGCCAAAAGCGTGATCAATGCTTGTGTACCTTTGTTCTCCCCGCCCTGCGCTGCCAGCTCGTCATAGAGCTGCTTGGACAGTGCGAGCCCTGGTGTCATCAGACCCATTTCTTGTGCTGCTTCCAGCGCAATCGTCATGTCCTTGATGAAATGCTTCACGTAAAAGCCCGGTTCGAAATTGCCTGCGATCATCCGGCGGCCCAGATTGGACAACGACCAGCTTCCGGCCGCTCCCGCTTCAATGCTCGTCAGCACACGCTCGGGATCGAGCCCAGCTTTTTGCGCGTACAAAATCGCTTCGCATACGCCGATCATATTGGTGGCAATAGCGATCTGATTGCACATTTTCGTATGCTGCCCCGCGCCCGCCGCGCCTTGCAGCACGATGTTGGTTCCCATAACGGCAAGGATTGGTTTCACTGCTTCAAACGCTTCCTCTTCGCCGCCGGCCATGATCGTGAGCCGTGCCTCACGCGCGCCTACGTCCCCGCCCGATACCGGCGCATCGAGCGCATGCATGCCGTGCGCTTTCGCTTGCGCATAAATTTTTTGGGCCAGCAATGGGGACGATGTCGTCATGTCAATGAAGTGACTGCCTGGTTTGGCATGGGCGATAATGCCTCCCTCACCCAAATAAACCTCCTCGACATCCGAAGGATAGCCTACCATCGTAATGACTACATCCGATTCCTGCGCAAGCTCTGCCACTGTTTCCTTCCAAACTGCGCCCGCTGCCAAGAGCTCGTCTGCCTTTTGTTGCGTGCGCGTATAAACCAACACAGAATAGCCTGCCTTCAGCAGATGCGATGCCATGCTTTTTCCCATCACGCCAATTCCGATAAAACCGATGACTGTTTTTTCCTGAATACTCATGTTTGCGTTCTCCCTCTCTTTACTGATCGTTTCACGTTCCGCTCGGATACAGACCGTCCCATACGATTTTGCGGTAATGTACCGGTTCCGTATCCCCTTCCGTATTGAAGCACATCACTTTTGACTGCAAGGCGGACAGCATCGTCATATTTTAGATCAGTGATCGATGCCTCTGCGCCCGTTGCCTGAATGTTCGCCAAATGGATGGCAGACAAGCCGCAGCATGTAAACGACGGCTTTCAGCCCCAGCTGCTGCAAACCAAGAAACATCCGCCTTTGGACGTGCTTCGCGTGCACTACCATTATACTTCCATTTGATTGCTTCCTTCCATACCCTACCTTTCTCACTCTTCACGCTTGCCACACTTCGGCTGCCATCAATCAGCCAAGCGGGGAACGGTGCTGATCATTTACAGTTCGATCCAAACCGAATCATTAGGGATGTACACTTATGACAACAAAAAAGGAGGTCTTCCCAATGAAACAACTTCAATCCGAACCAACTGCCATCCGTGAGATTTTCCCCAGCATCTTGTATTACGGCACCCCAGTCATTTTGCTTTCCACTCGGAATGCGGATGGAACCACCAATCTAACGCCGCTCTCCTCCTCCTGGGCTTTGGGTAAAATGGTCGTGCTTGGTGTTTCGACCATCGGCCAGGCGCTGGAAAATATGCAGCGCCACCCTGAATGCGTCATCAACGTGCCTGCTCCGACGCAATGGGAGCAAGTCGAAAGGCTCGCTCCGACCACTGGCCGCTTCCCCGTTCCTGCGCAAAGAGCTGCGATGGGATTTCGCCATGAGCCTGATAAATTTGCGACAGCCGGCTTCACGCCGCAAGCAGCCTCTGCCGTGCAAGTCGAGCGTATCCGCGAATGCCCGCTGCAAATCGAAGCGCGCGTCGAGCAAATCAATCTGCGTGAAGACGGATTTGCCATCGTCGAAACGACCGCCCTTCACGTATATGCCCATGACCAGATCATGCTTGAGCAAGGCGCACAGGTCAGCGACCGTTATGTCGATCCGCTGAAATGGAGCCCGCTGATCTATAACTTCCGCCATTATTTCGGCTTGGGCGAGCGGGTCGGGAAAACGTTCCGCGCCGAAACCTAACCCGCCTTCTGTAATCATACTGGTGTACCCGGTTTAGCCCTGCGCCGCAATCCATTTCATGACAGGCCCCAAGGGCTGCTTCTTCTTGGCATCCATAAAATCGGCAAACGGACAGCCAACCGTTGCCAACCGCTCCTTGATCGTCTCCAGTGGAAATTGCGTCGGACGTAGCGAACGGGTTACCTCATGCCAAAACAGCGGCGCTGCGAGAAGCGCTTCCTCATTTCCCCGCAGCGAGTAGGGGGAGATGACCGTTTTTCCGCGCGCATGCTGGACATAATCGACATACAGCCGATTGCCTCTGCTCGCTTTGAAACGCTCGATCGTAAACCAGTCCGGCTCCCTCGCCACCAAATAATTGGCGAAAAACTGTGTGAAGCGGCGCGTTTCCTCATAGCTGAACGTTCCGGCCGCGAGCGGGATATATAGCTGCAAGCCTTTGTTTCCTGATGTTTTGACGAAGCTTATGAGCCCGAGCCGATCAAACATCTCCTTAAGGATCAGCGCGGCTTCCACTGCCATAACGAATTCCTCGCGAGATGGCGGATCGAGATCGAAGACGATTTCGGCTGGCCCTTGATCATCAATCCGATTAAACGGGATATGAAATTCTACCGCAGCCTGATTTCCCAGCCACAGAAGCGTCGGCAGATCGCCGCACACCACATGCTCATTTCCGTCATGTGATGTGGTGCAGACAAATTTCGGCGCTTGCTGTGGCACATTTTTTTGGTAAAACGATTTTTTGCCTCCAACTCCATCTGGAAAGCGAATCACCGTCAGCGCACGCTCCGCCAAAAAGGGGAGCATATGCGGTGCAATCATGCTGAGGTAGTGCAAATAGTCAATTTTGCGTATGCCTTTCTTGGCCCACAGCTCTTTTTCCGGATGCGTGATTAACACCGTTTTTCCTTCCACTTGGATCTCATGACGATCCGCTACTCCTACTCCCATTTCCACCTCTCCCATTCAGCTTGTGATTCTTCCCTTACTATCGTTTGGCAATCCCTGCAATCCTATGTCGACCACGCGCGATTTGTCGTGTTTTTTCCTTGCTGTTCGGGAACCATGACGAGAGTGAAGCGAATGCGGAGGCGATGCTATGGAAATAAAGCCTGTCATTCCGTTTGAACCGGTCACGGTCAGTGCGCTGCCGACAAGCTCTGACTGGGTGGCGCAAATCAAGTGGGACGGCGTCAGGATGTTGACTTATTTTGATGGAAAGGAAGTTCGGCTGGTCAACCGCAAAGTAAATGACCGTACCATGCAGTACCCCGAGTTCCTCGACATATCCCGGTATTGCCGCGCATCATCGGTCATTCTCGACGGGGAATTCATTGCGTTTGACAGCAGCCGTCCCTCATTTCACGAAATCATGAAACGGGACAGCCTGCGCAAGGAACAGAGAATCCCGCTGGCGGTCAAGCAAACACCCGTTACATATATGATCTTTGACCTCTTGTACGCAAATGGCGACTGGGTGACGGAAAAGCCGCTGAAAGAACGGCAGCAGCTGCTCGCAGACATTATCATCCCTCAGCCGAATGTCCAGGTCGTGCAAAACGTGACGGACGCAGAGGCGCTTTACACGGTGATGAAACAGCATCAGATGGAAGGAATCGTCTGCAAAGATTTGAACAGCACATACATGATCAACGGGAAAGATAGGCGCTGGCAAAAGAAAAAAATCTTTCTGGACCATTATGCCGCAATCGGCGGATTCACCAGGCGCAATGGCATGATGAACGCGCTCCTGCTCGGGCTGTTTGACGCAAAAGGAGATTTTCGTTATATCGGCAGTGCGGGGATCGGAAAAATCGGCAAAGACGAGTGGCGCAAGCTCGAACAAGATATGGCCCCCCTGCCCGATAAGCCGTTTGTCAATCAGCCGGATCAAAGCAGGGACGCCGTATGGACAAAGCCTCAGTTCGTGGTAAAAGTGGAATTTTTGGAGTGGACGCCGGCCGCCACGATGCGGCAGCCCGTCATTCAAGCGATCGTGCAAATGCCTGTGGCTGATTGCAGGTTTGACCAGCATCCGGAAGGGATCATGCCTGGCAGCATTTCTTGAATTTTTTGCCGCTGCCGCATGGGCAAGGATCGTTTCTCCCAATCTTCTGGGAAGACAGTGCGGCAGAGGTGGTTTGTGGACGATTTGCCGAGAGTTCGTACGGCGCATATCCTTTGAGCGCCCACTGCCTCGTATGATTGTTTAGCTTCACAAGATGGTCCATGAAGCGATGCAAGAGCCCGATATCATCGATTTCTAATTGTGATTGGAGCACAGCCATAATGTCGTTCACCGCAACGCCCAGCTGGATGTCGTACACGCACTCCCCAACCAGCTCTTCTGCCTCTATAGTCGTTACCTGATAATTCGCCTTGATGAACTGAACAAACGACCGGAAGCTGGCATTGTGGTCCTCATATTCCGGCTCCCCAGCTAGCAGCAGTTGTGCCTTGGTAAACGGATAATAGTCAAGATCAGTCCTTGCTCGATGCTTTGCCAGAACATCTTGCGGACGGTCGACCAGCACGTTTGAAACGGTAGTGCCTTCAATCTGGATTTCATCGTAAAGCATTGCCGCTCCCTTTAAAAGCGCGGAGCAATCCTCCATGGACAACTGTGTGCCACTATGCCGCTGTACCATCTCGATCAGCTGGCTTACTTCCAGACAGCCGTAGTAAAAAACCAATCCCTGCGACAGCTTGATCCATTCCGTGTTCGCGCGTACTTTTTCGCGATAGACGGCTGAATCCGTCGTTTTGAAGCAAGCGATCACTTCTGCCGGCATCACAAGTACAGCCTTGTCGCCATGCATCCATGGAAACAACAACCCACGCTCCATAAAAAAGGCAGCCTGCGATGTCGTCCATTTCTTGCTGACCTCGGTCACACCTCCACGGTCCACCGTTTGCTTGATCAGCTTGTAGCCTGTCTCATCCAGTCTGTCGAATTGGACTGGCAACGCATCGGGCAGCGCTTGGCAGAGTGCCGCGACCAGCTCGTCTTTTTTCAGTGAGCTTGCGCCTTTCAACCCCCAGTTCATTCGAATTTTCGTCAATTCATGCTTCGGCAGTGCCCCAAGACAAGCGGCTGCTGCAATGCCCCCTTCAACCGTTGACATTGCCGTTTGTTTGGATTTAGTCAGTTGTTTCCCCACTGGCATTCCATCCTTATCGTTCATTTTTACACATGCAAGCTGCGCGTCTAATAACGCTGTTCCTTTTGATACACCGAATGGCGTCGATTGTTCAAATAATCAAGTAGCGGCTGCTCCTGGTTGATCTCCTCCAAATTGAGCACACAAACGGGAATGCTTTCGTTATTGCCCGCTTTGTATACGGTGAAACCGCTCGGGTGCACGACCTGGCTTTCACCAAAAAAGACATTTTCGCTGTCCAGACCGACCATGTTTGCTGCTGCCGTGAACAGGTGGTTTTCCAATGCCCGCGCATGCAAATAAATGTCTTGATAGTGCTGGTATGGAATCATGTTAGCTGCGAGCACCAGGATCAGGTCGGCTTCCCCGAGCGCAAGCACCCGCGCCGCCTCCGGAAATTCCATGTCATAGGTGATCATGAGGCCGATTTTCCCCTCCGGCAAAGTAAAAACCGGCAGGATATCGCCTGGCGCAAACCATTCCTTCTCTTTGTGGTACAAATGAACTTTGCGGTATTTGCCGATGATCTCTCCGTGTTTTCCGATAAACAGGGCGCAGTTGTATAGCTTATCTCCTTCACGCTCGGGGAAGCCGACAATCGCACCCACCCGAAATCGTTTCGCATGCTCGCGAATCCGCATGATGCTGGGACCGTCTTCGGTTTCCGCCATCAGCAGCAGCTGGTCGCTCATATCATAGCCGGTCAAATAGAGCTCGGGAAAAAGAACGTAGTCCGCTTTTTTCTCGGCAGCCTCCTCCAAAGCTTGCAAGATCCGCTGCAAATTCAGCTCCTTGTTCCGCAGCTCGCATCGCAGCTGAGCCAGCGCAATCGAGATTGTGCTCATCGTTTTTTACTCCTTTTATTCGCACCAGAAGCGTCCTCCCGGCGATATTCCTTCAGTTTTTTGGCGATGGTGGACTGATCCACCTGCAGTGCTTCTGCCGCGCGGTACGTATTTTCGTACAAATCGTAGGCGCGCAGGATCAACTCTTTCTCCAACTGCTTCTTGGCTTCCTTCAAGGACGGCAGCTGCTTGCCTGGCAATTCAAGCGGAAAGTCCGAATCGCAAGTCCCGATTGTCTCCTTCCACAGCTCTTCTGTATCTTCACAATACGTGACAACCATTCGCTCGACCATGTTTTCCAGCTCGCGAACATTACCTGGCCACTCATGCGCAAGCAAAGACTCCTGCACCTGCTGCGAGAGAAAAAACTGGCGGCCGTACCGTCGGTTGAACGTGTCCACAAACAGCTGGGCCATCGGCACGATTTCCTCCCGGCGCTCACGCAGCGGCGGAATGGTCAGCGGCACCACATGCAAGCGGTAGTACAAGTCTTCGCGGAAGCTTTTTTGGGCGACCAGCTGTTTGAGATCTTTGTTCGTCGCGGCCACGATACGGATATTCGCCTTTTTCACTTCAACGCTGCCCACTTTGCGAAACGTATTCTCCTGCAGCACTTCCAACAGCTTGGACTGCACGTGATAGGGCAGCTCGGCGATTTCATCGAGAAAAATCGTACCGCCTTCGGCTGTCTCCAAAAGCCCCCGTTTCCCCTCAGCCTTGCCGCCGGTAAAGGTGCCCGCCTCATAGCCAAACAGCTCCGCTTCGATCAAGCTGTCCGGCAGCGCACCGCAATTCACTGCCACAAACGGCCGCCCGCTTCGGGAGCTAACTTGGTGGATCATCCGTGCCAGCATGGTTTTTCCGACACCCGATTCGCCCAGCAAAAGCACGGTCGAATCAACATTGGCGATCTTGTGTATAATATCAATGATTTTTTTCATTTTTGGCGAGCGAATCAGCGCATTACGTTCAAGCTGAAGCCGATCTTCTTCATTCGGCTCCATCTGGATCATGTCCAGTCTGCTGATGACCAGCAAATAATCAAGCGTCATCACCTGGCGTGGAAGCTTGACGATGGATAAGAGAAGCGTTCGTCCGCTTGGCGTATGCATAACCGTCAAGGTGTTGTTCAGATTGGGAGCAGCCTCGACGACGCGCTCCCACGGCAGCTCCATGACATGCATGCCGACCGTAGCGAACGGTTCCGGCGAAATCCCGAACACGTCTGCCGCTTCCCCTTGCCAGCTCAGCACTTGATTGTGATGGTCGACGTAAATCACCATCATATTCGTTGAATGGACCATTGGCACTCCTGTCCTCTTCTCTCCTGCAGGAATTGATGATTTTTTTCATCTTCGATGATAATTTTCATGAACATTCGCGTAATCATTGATAATCGAGCGCGCAAACTCTATTAAACTACATTTTGATGATTTTTTTCATCGAACAATATGTTCATTGTAGCAAAAAACGTGATGAAATCAATCCTTCTGCTTTTGGCACAGCGCTTGCATTTATGCAAGACAAGCACGATAGACGTAAAAGCACTTTTGTTTCATTCCCACCAAGAAGGAGGTCCATCCATGCGCATCGCCATGGCTCAATTCGCCCCGCACCTCGGGGACAAAGAAGCGAACATTCATCTCATGACCCATTACCTAAACCAAGCCAAAACGCAGCAAGCCGACCTCGTCATTTTTCCTGAACTAGCTCTTACCGGCTATTCGGTCGGCGAGCAGTTGGGTACGATTGCAGAAACGACGGAAGGCCCGTCCCTTGCAACGTTTAAGGAACGGTGTAAAGAACTGGGCATCGCCGCACTCGTCTCCTTTCCCGAGCGAAATGGGAACCGCTTTCATATTTCGAGCGCCTATATTGACGAGGACGGAACAATCGCGGGTGTCTACCGCAAAACCCATCTCTTCAGCTCCGAGCTGGATTATTTTACGCCGGGCGATGAGTGGCCCGTCTTTTCAACCAAGCACGGCAAAATCGGCATGATGATCTGTTACGATCTGGAGTTTCCAGAGGTTGCCCGGCTCCTGCGCTTGAACGGTGCAGAACTGATCCTGGTCAGCACCGCAAACATGGTGCCGTATCAAAACTACCAAAATATCTACATGCAAAGCCGCGCGATGGAGAATGAAGTTCCCCTTGCAATCTGCAATCGGCTTGGCACGGAAGGTGATCTGATCTTTTTCGGCCATAGCATGGCGGTTGACCATGAAGGCAGAATCGTACTGCACATGGGGGATAAAGAAGACGTACAGACAGCGGACATTTCCCTTAACAGCGAGAAAGATACGAAGCTGAATTATGCGGGCAACCTGCACCCGTTGATTCGCCAATCCTTGCTGACCTCTTTGAAACGCACCTAATCTAGGAAAGGATGAGTCTTGATGGAACAGAATCATTCTTCTTCACTCAAGCGGACATTGACTTTGACTCCGCTTGTCTTGTTTGGACTAGCCTATATGGCCCCGATGATCGTTTTTGGCATTTATGGCGTGCTGGCTGAATCAACGCATGGCCTGGTTGCCACCGCCTATGTGATCGCGCTGATCGCGATGCTGGTGACGGCCTACAGCTATGGGCAAATGGTACGAGCCTATCCGGTATCCGGTTCCGCTTACACCTATACGCGCAAGTCAATCCATCCCAACCTCGGCTTCCTAGTCGGCTGGTCCGTCCTGCTCGATTACGTCTTTTTGCCGATGGTCATCTGGCTGATCGGCAGCGTTTATCTGCAGGCCGCGTTTCCTACCGTACCGACCTGGATTTGGATCATCGCCTTTATCGTCATCACCACGGCAATTAATATGATCGGGATTCAAGTCACGGCCAATGTCAACTTTCTCATGATGCTATTTCAATTTCTCGTTATTTTGCTGTTCTTGATTTTCTCGATTTACAGCTTGCTGCACGGAAAAGGAATGGGCACGCTGTTTTCGGCAGATCCGTTCTTCAACGGACAGGTTCCGATTACGACTGTGCTGGCGGGTGCGGCGGTCGCTTGTTATTCCTTCCTTGGCTTTGATGCGGTCTCCACGCTCTCAGAGGAAACGATCGATCCGGAAAAAACCATCCCGCGCGCCATCATGCTGATCGCGCTCTTAGGCGGGGCCATTTTTATCGTCGCCTCGTATTTCAGCTATTTAGTGTTCCCGGATTACACCAAATTCACCGATATCGATTCTGCTGGCTTCGAGATAGCCCGGTTTATCGGCGGCAACCTGTTCAGCGCGCTTTTCATCGCCGGGCTGATCACCGCTCAATTCGCTTCCGGCTTGTCGGCGCAAGCCAGCGCGGCACGCATGCTGTTTGCCATGGGACGCGACTCGGTGCTGCCAAAACGCATCTTCGGCTTTATTTATGAGAAATACAGAACCCCGCTCTTCAATTTGTTCATCATCGCGATTATCGGGTTGCTGGCTTTAGTCATGGACGTCTCCACATCCACGTCCTTCATCAATTTCGGTGCTTTCGTAACGTTTACGTTCGTCAATTTTTCGGTCATCGGGCATTATTACTTCAGGGAACGCCAGCGCGGCGGCGGCAACTTTTTCCGATACTTGCTAATCCCGCTTATCGGCGGCTTGCTCGATTTGTGGCTTTTGGTCAACCTCGATATCCATGCCATCACACTCGGCTGTATCTGGGCGGTAATTGGAATCGTGTATTTGTTCTTCCTGACCGATTTCTTCCGGAAAGAACCGCCAGAGCTTTCGTTTGAAGAGGAAAAGTAAAAGTAGCCCTCCTGTTACACAAGCAGGAGGGCTTTACTATGGTCTTCATTAGTCGTCAGCAACCAAGATCCTAATTATTTCTATTGAAAAAAATTTTAATTCAGTTATACTTTCTTACATACAAATGCATAGCTTTATCCTCATCACGTTCGATGAGGTAGAGGTCGCGGCTTTTATCAGTATGTTGCACGAGGTCCAGAGAAAGATCAGAGACTGCAATAGAAAGGAAACGCCGCCGAAGTCTTGTTTGTCACTCTGGACAAGCGGGCTGGGGCTGTACTCGAAAGGGGCAGAACTGTCACGTTTGCTTTACGCCTGAAGCAAACGTGTTGTGCTATCTTCAGTGAAGGTTTGGTGGGGATTTGTAACGATACCGTTCTATCCTTTGATGACGGTATTTTTTATTGCTCCGGCCTCCTTCTCAGCAACAAAATCTATTTGAGAGGTTGTGACCGTACTCACATGGCAACACCGCAAGCACCACGACATACTACTGGCACCGCACCGCAGCTGAAACGCGGTCTGCAGGCGCGCCACCTGACGATGATTTCGCTGGGAGGCTCCATCGGAACAGGCTTGTTTTTGGCAAGCGGCGCTTCCATTCACGATGCTGGACCGGGCGGCGCGCTCGTCGCATATCTGGCCATCAGCATCATGGTTTACTTTTTGATGACGAGCTTGGGCGAAATGGCGACCTTTATGCCAGTAGCCGGCTCCTTCTCCACCTATGCCACCAAATTCGTCGATCCGTCGCTCGGATTTGCACTCGGCTGGAATTATTGGTACAACTGGGCGATTACGATCGCCGTCGAAATATCAGCAGGCGCACTTATTATGAAATTTTGGTTTCCATCTGTCCCCTCACTCGTCTGGAGCGCTTTGTTTTTGCTTCTGATGTTTGCTTTGAACTACATGTCTGTCAAGGCGTACGGCGAGGCCGAATATTGGTTTGCCCTGATTAAAGTGGTTACTGTCATTGTCTTTATCGTACTGGGCTTGCTGATGATTTTCGGCATCATGGGCGGCGAAGCAGTAGGGTTCAAAAACTTCACCGTTGGCGATGCACCGTTCAACGGCGGCTTTATGGCGATTCTTGGCATCTTTATGGTGGCAGGCTTCTCGTTCCAAGGAACTGAGCTTGTCGGGATCGCCGCAGGGGAAAGTGAAAATCCGCGCCAAAACGTGCCGAAAGCGATTCGCCAAATCTTTTGGCGCATCTTGCTCTTCTATATTCTCGCCATTCTCGTAATTGGTCTCCTGATTCCGTATACGACGGAAAACCTGGTGAATGGAAATATTGAAGACGTGGCGATGAGTCCGTTCACGCTTGTCTTCCAGAAAGCCGGACTCGCGTTCGCCGCTTCCGCTATGAACGCGGTCATTCTTACCTCCGTCCTGTCGGCAGGGAACTCGGGCATGTACGCATCGACTCGCATGCTGTTCGAACTGGCCAAAGACGGCAAGGCACCGAAATGGTTCATGAAGCTGAACCGCGGCGGTGTTCCGATCAACGCGCTTCTCGTCACCACCGTAATCGGCATGGCAGCATTTCTCGCTTCCTTGTTCGGTGACGGCACAGTTTACATCTGGCTCTTGAATGCATCTGGTATGTCCGGCTTCATCGCTTGGCTCGGCATCGCGGTCAGCCACTACCGGTTCCGCAAGGCATATCAGCTGCAAGGACGCAACCTGTCGGCGCTGCCATACCGGGCGAAATGGTTCCCGTTCGGACCGATCTTTGCGTTTATCGTCTGCTGCATCGTCATCATCGGCCAAAACTACACCGCCTTTACCGGCAGTGAAATCGACTGGAACGGCATCCTGGTTTCCTATATCGGACTTCCGCTGTTCCTCTTGACCTGGTTGATTTACAAATGGGTGAAAAAGACGAAAGTGGTCCGATTGGAAGACTGCGAATTTCGCGAATGGAATAACGATTAAAATGAAAGAAGACGACCTGCCAAAAGGTCGTCTTTTTTGTATAGGAGCGTCATTGGCCCTGCTTTTATCCATTTTCTACGTGCGTGCTTCTGATTTGAGCGCGTGTGGCTTGTAACGGAGGATGGCAAACAAATGCGGCAGCTCTTCATACGGGAGCGGCTTGCTCACCAGGCTTCCTTGCATGTAATCACAGCCGAGCGCGCGCAAATAATGGAGCTGCTCGTACGTTTCCACACCAGCGGCCGTCACGGGCAACCCGAGCTTGTGCCCCAGTGTGATCAGCGACTGGATGATCGTGTTGCCAGTTTTGTCTGCTCCGATCTCCCCAATGAAAAGCGGATCGATTTTGAGCCGATGAATAGGTAGCTGCTTCAATGAATGAAGCGATGCATACCCTTTGCCAAAATCGGCTAGACAAAGCGTCACGCCTATCGCCCGCAGCTCCTCCCCCAGCTCGTTGTGTACATCTCCGCCCGTGCACAGCTCATGCTCTCTCACTTCCAACACAAGTGAATCGGGCGTCATCCCGGTTGCCCGCAGTACACGTTTCACTTCTTCCCAAAAGGCCGGCTGCTTGAGTGATTTGAGCGAGATTGGGATTGCGATGACAGAGTGCGGAAGATGCAGCTTCTGGATCTCTCTGTTTTTTTCACATGCCTCTTTGAGCATCCACTCCTCAATCTCCCACATCAACCCGGCATCGGCTGCAATCAGGAGAAGCTCATCTGCCAAAACCGTGCCTGCCTCCGGGTGCTCCCACCGGATCGATGCTGCAAAGCCACGGATGTCTCCGCCAGGCAACGCAAATTGCGGCTGAAAGGATAAGACAAATTCGTTCCGCTGCAAGGCACCGTCGATGTGTTCCTCCAGCATGGCTCTGCGCTTGACCGCCTGGTTCATTTCCTGCGAGTAGTGCAACGCATGATTTCTCCCCGTTTCTTTCGCCTGCAGCAATGCCGTGTCCGCATTCTTCAATAGCTCGATGCTGTTGTCGCCATTGTATGGATAAAGCGCTGTTCCCGCGCTGAACGTCACTTTCACCGGTATTCCTTTGACGAAAAATCCTTTTGAAAAAAGCCCGTAAATGCGCTCCACCAGTCGGGCCAGCTCGTTTTTGCTCGCGACATCTTCAAAAATGATGCCGAATCGGTCCGCTCGGATTCGGCTAACCGTTCCTGCCTCTTTTACATATCGCTGTAAGGTATAGCTGATTTTGCGCAGCAACTCATCTCCAAACAAGCTGCCTCTCGCTTCGTTGATACGTTCAAAATGGTCCAAATCGAGCATGACGACAGCAATGCCCGCATCTTTTCGCCTTGCTTTATAAACCAGTTTGTTCAACTGCTTGACCAGCCGGGTGCGGTTCGGCAATCCCGTCAAAGAATCGCACTGTCCTACGACCTGACAGACTACATACAAAATGACACCTATTACAAGAATGCTCTCGATCATTGTTGCGCCCCCTGAACATATAACTCCCGGCTATCATTATGCATAAGAGGCATTAGAAAAGTTCTGTTAAGAATGTGAGGAATCTATGAAGTTCCTTAACATTTTCCCCGCATATAGGAAAGCGTTTTTGTCCCTCAAATTTTACAATGGGGTCCGCTGTCTTATGCTATGCTGATGATAGATATGATCATTGGACAGTAGGATGGCTAATGTCCGAAACGATGCTTGCCCTCATTCTCAAACGACTTGAAGTGCTGGATGAGCTAAAACAGATCGTCTTCTCACTGCGAGATGGTCAGGAAGAGATTCGAGCGGAAATGGAAGGCCTAGCTGTATCACTTTCGGTAGGGGAAATCGCGGGGAGAGTGACCGCGATCGAGAGTGAGATGCGTGTGATGAAAGCAGATATTGCCGAGCTGAGAACCGATGTCGCGCAGCTCAAACAAGATGTCTCTAACTTGAAAAACGAAGTTGCCGAGCTCAAACAAGACGTCGCCGAGCTGAAAAACGGTCAGCTTCGGCAGAACGACATGCTCGCTACCCTCTCCTATCGTACCCTCGATCATGAAACGCAGCTCCGCAATCTACGCCGAACCGCAAACTAAACCGTTCATTACGAGCAATAAAAAAACAGCGCAGCCATCATCGCAAACTCCCGATGACCACTGCGCTTTTGCTTATCCGAATCGACCAGAAATATAATCTTCCGTACGCTTGTCGACTGGGTTTTGATAGATGCTGGAGGTCCGGTCATATTCGACCAGTTCACCATTTAAAAAGAAACCGGTGGATTGTGAGATGCGCGCCGCCTGCTGCATGTTATGCGTAACGATCACGATCGTATACGACTTTTGCAATTCACCGAGCAGCTCCTCAATTTTGGCTGTCGAAATCGGGTCCAGAGCGGACGTCGGTTCATCCATCAGCAAAATTTCCGGATTGATCGACAAAGCTCTGGCGATACACAGCCGCTGTTGCTGCCCGCCCGATAAGCCATACGCCGGTTTTTTCAGCATATCTTTTACTTCATCCCACAACGCGCCTTTTTTCAGGCTGGTCTCAACGATTTCATCGAGTGTGGAACGCTTCGTGATCCCATGCAACCGTGGCCCGTACGCCACGTTATCATAGATGCTTTTCGGAAATGGATTGGGCTGCTGGAACACCATGCCCACATTTCTCCGCAGCAGCTCTGTGCCGATCTCGGTTTGGTAAATATCCACACCAGAAATTTTCACCTGACCGCTGATCGTGACCCCGGCGATCATGTCGTTCATCCGGTTCAACGTCCGTAAATATGTCGACTTTCCGCACCCTGACGGCCCGATCAAGGCCACAATGCTCCGCTCCTCGATGTCCATCCGGATTTTTTTCAACGCATGATGCTTTCCATAATGTAAGTCCAAATCTCTCACTTCAATGATTGGCACAGTACAAGTCGCTCCTTAGCGCATTTTGAATTTGCGTTCACTGATCCATACCGGAATTCGCAAAAGGAAATTGAGCAGCAGCACGACAAACACCAGGACTGCTGCCGATTTGTCCGCGATTTCCCGCGCGTCCTCGACGATCGCTTCCGATTGGACATACCACAGGTGGACCGCCAGTGTTTCCCCGGGCGAGAACAGGGAGAAATCCCACATCGCCCCGGATGTCGTCGTTCCCGCTGTCAAGATGATCACAGCAGACTCCCCGTACGCTCGACCGGCCACAAGGGAAATCCCCGTGATGATGCCGCTCAGCGCCGCTGGCAGAACGACCGTGCGGATGCACTGAAATTTGGTCGCTCCCATCGCATAGGAAGCCTCACGCAGTTCTTTCGGCACCGCGCGGATCGATTCTTCTGTCACCCGCGTTAGCACGGGCAAATTGAGAAACGCCAAGCTTACAGCACCGCCGATGATGGTGAGGCCGACCTGAAAATAACCAACGAACAGCGCCAAGCCGAACAAGCCGAAGACGATCGACGGTACCGATGCGAGGCTTTCCACGCACATGCGAATGAAGCCCGTGAACCGATTGGAAGGCGCGTATTCCGCCAAGTAAATCCCCGCCCCGATGCCGATCGGCAGCGAGCACAGCAAGGATAGCGCCAAGACATAAAAAGAGTTGAACAAGACAGGTCCGATACCGCCGCCTGCATCAATCTCTTCCGGCAGCTTGATCAAGAAATCCCACGTGATTGTGGGCAAGCCTTTGCTCAAAATCGTATAAAGCAGCCAACCGACCAGCGTGATTGCCCCGATCCCCATCGCCCAGAACAAAATGGTCGCTATGCGGTCAAGAAAGCGGGAAAAGCCGTTTTTGCGAGAAAGCACTTGTTTGCTCATTTACGCAGTCTCTCCTTTAGGGCGAATCAGACGAATGATGGCAATCAACACGAGAGAAAGGAACAAGAGCAAAAAGGCCATCATGTACAACGAATAGTTCCACGTGGAATCAAACGGTACATTGGAAATCTGCATGACAATGTTGCTCGTCAAAACCGATGTAGGCACAAACAAACCCGTCGCCAGCTGCGCCGTATTGCCGATGACCATGACCACAGCCATCGTCTCGCCCAGCGCGCGCGCCATCCCCAAGATGATTGCTGTTACAATCCCTTTTCGCGCCGCCGGCAAGACGACACCAAAAATCATTTGCGTGCGCGTTGCGCCAAGCGCATAGGCTGCGTGGCGATATTTCCCGGGAACGAAGCTGATTGAATCGTCGCTAATCCGCGTGATCGTGGGCAAAACCATGATCGCCAAAACGAGCGCTGCTGCCAAAATCCCGTCCCCCATCTCTTGCCCCGTCACTTCACGGATGAACGGAATCAAGACGGTCAATCCCAAATAGCCATATACGACCGACGGAATCCCGACCAACAGATCGAGTACGGGACGCAGAATGCGTTTGACCCAGGTCGGTGCGATTTCCGACAAAAAGATGGCGATCCCGAGCGATAGCGGCGTCGCGATCAATAAGGTCAGTGCCGTCAGCACCAACGTGCCGAAAATGAAAAGAAATGCACCGAACTGATTGTTTTCCGGCACCCATTCGGCCGAAAACAAAAAGGTCGTGAGCGGTACTTCCTGAAAGGTGAGAAATCCTGTTTTGCCGACGAAATAAATGATTGTAAAAAGCGTGACGCAAAGGATGAATCCGCTCCCCAGGCAAAAGAGCTTAAACAGCTGATCCGAAATGCGGGCGCGGACGGTGCGGTCCAACCACGACGTCTTCTTGCCCTGCTCTAAAGAAAAGGACGATCGCGGGTTCACCGACGCTTTTTCAACTACTTTCTCCATAACCCCTACCTCCTGCTATGTAACCACGCGGGTGACCGCTTGACTTAGAAACGCGATCAGCCCCATGTGCACTACAGGGGCTGATCGTGAACAATCGCTTGCATCGATTTTTGCTTATTTCATGCTGGCAATCGGGATGAATTTCATTTTTTTCAAAGAACCTTGTTGGAAAGCAGCGCTTTGTACGTAATCAATAAATGCTTTTGTGGCACCTGTTGGCTGGCCTTTTGTCATGTAGTAGCCGTAAGCCCAGATTGGGTATTTTTTGTTGATAACGTTATCGACGGTTGGATCAATGCCGTTGAATTTCAGTGCTTTTACATCTGCCTTTACATACACCAGGTCGATATAGCCAATTGCGTTTGGTGTTGTGCTGACCGCTGTGAACATGTCACCACTGGATTTCACTTCTTTGTAGTTCGCACCGCTCTTCATGAATTCTTTGTTGTTCAGCGCTTTGATTTGGTAGTTAACGCGTGTGCCGGAACCGAAAGCGCGGTTCACAACGATGATCGGTGCATTGGCGCCGCCAACGTCTTTCCAGTTGGTGATTTTGCCGGAGTAGATGCCTTGGAGCTGCTCGCTGGTCAGGTTGCTGACCGATACGTTTTTATTTACGATCGTAGCAAATGGGATAACTGCTACTTTGTGGGCAACCAACCCAGGAAACTTTTTGAAGCCAGGTACATCTGTCGACGCATCCCAGTCGCACGCGCCGATGTCTGCGATGCCTTTTTGCACGGATTGTGGGCCTGTTACCGAACCTGCGCCGGAAGCCGGAACCGAAACAGCTGGATTGAGCTTTTTGAATTCAAGCGCCGCCTGTTTGGTCAAGGGCAAGAGAGCTGTAGAACCAGCAACAACTACTTTGCCTGTAGCAGCCGCGTTCGCTTCAGTTGGAGCCAAACCGCCTGCAGAACCGATTAACAGGGCTGCCGTAACAGCCAAAAACGTAAGCTTTTTAAACATTTTCATGGAATAATAACTCCCTTTCTCACACCTATTATTTCGTTACGTCAACAAATTTGCCGCCAGACAAGACTGCAACTTTTTCCCCTGTTGCGGTTGCTTGCGTTACCGCGATTTGCTTGGCATCCGCAGAAACAACAACCTGGATCGTTGCATCCGGTACATCCCATTTCTTCACTTTTACGCCGCTTGCGCCATCCACTTGGTACACTGCTTTTTTGCCCGCTTTATCGGCAGCCAGTACAAACAGGTGGCCATCTGGCGTTCCGATGTTTTGCAGCACGTTTAAGTCAGTCAAAAGGTCTTTTGTTTCTTTTCCGTCCAATGTGACCAATTTCAGTACAGAAGGCTGGTTTTCTTTTTCCATATCTGCGCTGACATAAGCAACGCGCCCGTTGTGCAGCAGCGTGACGAACGATTTGTTATCGGATTTGCTTGTCAGCTGTAACGCTTTGCCATCCTTAACCGTCGTATCAAATACGAAGAGCTGCGGCTCCGTTCCGTCGAGATTCAGTTCCACTTTCGCCTGTTCAACGGATTCCACATTGTTTTCCTTGACCGAATCAGCCGTCAACATGCCATCTTTCTCAACGACGTACACCAATTTGCTGCCATCCTCGGAAACCTGCAGATCGGATTTGTAATTGACTTTGTCATCAAGCACGGCGCTCACTTTTCCGTCGGCAACCGTCAACTGCGCGATTACGTTCGCTTTATCCCCTTGGATAAAGTAGAGCTTGCTTCCGTCCTTGGACCATTGCAGATCAGCCTTGTAGCTCTTGTCCTCGCTTGCTTGCTTTGCAGTGTGAGTCGCCAAATCGACGATGAACACCAGATTGGCGTCATTGGTATACGCCGCGTATTTTCCGTCTGGGGAAACCACCAGATCAGCTGCATCGCTTGTGCCGCCAACGACCGGTGTGTATGTACCTGCTGGAACTTGGACCGTGAAGTCCTGCTTGCTCTCTTCGGTGATGTGTGTGACCAGAAGTGTGCTCGCGCCGATCCAGCGCGGCGTACTGCTGAAGCCTGCTAGCACATTGACAGGCGCAGCAGCTACTGTTTTCACGTTGACAGCTGCTGGCTTGGCCGCTTCGGCAGCATGAACCAATCCCGGGGTGACAACTGGCAAGGAGACTGCCAGCGCAGACGTAAGAATGACACCAGTGACAAAACGTTTCATCGATTCTCCTCCATATGAACAAGCATCATGATTCCATGGCTTTACTGTACAGGGCGAATATTAATGAAAATATTGGTATTTGTTAACAATTGTTAGAATTGTGTAAATCATTTATTGGAAAATACTGCACTTTCTTTAGTCGCCCTTCATATCAGAACCACTCAGATAAAAGCCTTTGTTCGTCACGGTCTTGATCCAAAGCTGTCCGTTCGACGCCTCCCCCAGCTTTTTGCGCAAATTACAAATATGCACGTCGATGACCTTGCTGGTTGCTTGGATACGATTGTCCCAAACGGAATGAATGATTTGCTCCCGGCTTGTGATCTTCTTTTGGCTTTTGACCAAGAGCTCCAACAGCTTGCTCTCAATCCTAGTCAACTGCAAGGAGTACCCTCCCCATTCAAAGGAACGCGCTTCCATATCTAAATGAATGTAAGGGCCTGGAACATGATGGGCTTCCTCCTTACGCTTGAGGATGATACGAATGCGGGTCGCCAGTTCCCGTTCGGAGCATGGCTTCACCTGATAGTCATCCGCCCCGAATGCTAAGGCATTGACCAGATCCTGCTCATCCCGCGAGTTAGTCAGCACCACAATGGAGGCATGCGGATATGCGCGCCGGTACCGAATGACCAATGGAGCTGATGTTGTACCTTGGCTGTCGATAATGATGAAGACGACCTCTGTTCTGCTCTCGGAACCTCTCTCCTTCAGCAGATGAAGGGAGTGAACTTTGAACTGCTCACGAAGCCGTTTGTACGTATTTGCTTGTCCGTCAACATAGATTCCCCTTCTCATCGAGTCCCTCCGAAATAACTTTGCATCAAAGTAAGAGTGTACCGAGAAAAGGTTAAGGTTTTTTAAACGCAGTGTGTAAAGTTTCCATATTTTTGTTAAGACGATGTTCACAATTCCGGCTGATTCTTGAAACGCCTACTTTTTCCTTCATTCGGCCTATTTCTGTAGCATCAATGCCACCTTTGGTAATCAATGGTATAATGGCTTATTAGCGGGAGGTGATATGTCGGGAAAGGATCGACTGTAAAAGAAGAAATGGCACGTTCCCATACCGTATACGAGCGGTATTCATGCATAAATCGGCTCATTGGGTCGCATCGTGCTCCTACCGTACGATCCAATCGCATGCTTTTGAGGGAACACCGCATGTCTGGCAAGACCAGCGGCGGGGAAAATGAAAATGGCAGGTGAAATTTACGTGAAAATGATCAGAATCATAGCACTGTTCGTATGTATGTGTTTATTTGCGCAGCAAGCTGTATTCGCGTATCCTGTGCTTCAACCGGCAGGCGGAGCGAAGGCTGCCGGTTCCTGGGGGAATGGGCTGCTTGCTGACGCCGCTTCCGTGACGAAGATCGCGATCCAGGGCGATTTTCGATATTCATCCTCATCCGTGACACTTAGCGTGAAAGCGTATGACAGCAACAATACCGAGCAATCCATCGGTCCCAACGATGTCACGTGGTCGACATCCGACGCAAACATCGCTGTGGTCGACTCCAAATCCGGTATCGTCTCCTTCAAGGGAAGAAACGGCGTTGTCAAGATTACCGCCAATTATTTGGGAAAAGCGTCCGATTCCGTTTCCACCACGGTAGCCAACACGGGGCTGAACGATCTTCTTTCGATCCAGATCACCGGCACCATCAGAGGCGATGAGACATCTCCAATTGCACTCGGCGCATTGGGTACGTTCAAAAATGAATCCGGTTCGATTCCGCTCTACGCGGTCACATGGACCTCAAGCGATTCCAACATCGCTTCCGTCGATCCATCAGGAGTGGTGACGCTAAATCAGAACGGAAGCGTAACAATTACTGCGGAGTACCAGGGCAAAAATGCGACCTTGAACGTTACCGTCCCTGTCACCTTAACAGCAATCGCAATCAACGAGTCGCTTGCCTACAGCACAACGCCTGTTCAACTGACGGTCCGCGGCACCTACAACAACGGCACGGCACAAAATGTGAGCGGCACAACATGGGCATCGAGCAATCCGAGCGTTGCTTCAGTGGATGGCAATGGCAGAGTCACCTTCACCGGTTTGAACGGGGCCGTCACGATCACCGCTTCCTATCAAGGAAAAACGGATAGCGTATCGACGACGGTGAACAACTCCCTATCGCTTATTTCCATCACGATTGTGCAATCTTTGTCTTACAGCGCCACACCGGTCGCACTCAGCGTTAACGGCTACTATGCAAACGGCAGCTCACAGCCGCTGGTAGGGGCAACATGGACATCGAGCAATCCGTCTGTGGCGACAGTGAACTCACTGGGGCAGGTCACTTTTACAGGAGCAAACGGCGCTGTCACCATCACCGCCTCCTATAACGGGCTGACGAATTCCGTCTCCACCATCGTGGATCGTCCATCGACCGTACAGCTTGTTTCATTGGCGATCAATACGCCATTCGCCTATAGCAATTATCCGGTTCAATTGACGCTGATCGGCGTGTATTCCGATCGTTCCACCCAAACGCTGACCAATGCGTCGTGGGCATCAAGCAGTACCGCTGTCGCCACCGTCGATGCCAACGGACTCGTGACTTTTACCGGCGCGAACGGCTCCGTCACCATCACGGCGACCCACAACGGTCTGAACACTTCCGTTTCAACGACGGTCAACCGCACCCAGGTCAATTTGACCAAAGTGACGATTTTTGGCTCGATTTCCTACAGCTCAACGCCCGAAAAGCTGGTTGCGCTCGGACATTACTCCAACAACACCACCGAGATTTTGCAAAATGCCAACTGGACCTCCAGCAACACGGATGTGGCGACCGTCAATAACAAAGGGGAGGTGACCTTCACCGGAAAGGACGGCTCCGTCACCATCACAGCGGAATACCAAGGCTTCAAGGACTCTGTCAGCACAGTGGTCACCTCGGGGGAAAAACCGACCTCAATCTCGATCACGACGTATTTTGAGTACGATGAAGATCCTTATCCATTAAAGCTGTACGCGACCTACAAAAACGGCAATCGCGTATTGGTCGACAGCAATGCGATCACATGGAGCTCAGACAATACGAGTGTCGCGAAGGTAAGCTCAAACGGCACGGTGACCTTTACCGGAAAAACGGGCCGTGTCATGATTACCGCTTCCTACAAAGGATTGACAGACTCGGTCAGCACCAAAGTCGATTCAGATACGGTGGAAAGCATCTCCATCCGGGAAAATTTCGATTACGACAACGACGACGTGGAGCTAACGGTCCGCGTCAGATACAACGATGGCTCTACAAAGGTGATCAGTTCGTCGAAAGTGACATGGTCCTCCGACAATACACGCGTAGCGAAAGTAAACTCCAAAGGGGTCGTCACCTTCACTGACAAAGAAGGAAAGGTCACCATTACCGCAAAATACGAGGGAAAAACCGATAAAGTCAAAACGACCGTAACCACCTCCGACATCCGGGACAAGGAACGGTCCAGCTCTAGCGGTTCCAGCTCCGGTTCGGGCTCCAGCTCCAGTTCGGGCTCAAGCTCCAACAATTCGAGCCGCAAACCTTTTGCCAGCTCGGTCATTGACTCCTCCTCTGTAGAATGGAACATCTCGACACTTGCGAAAAACATGAACTCGATGCGCGTAAGCGACTTCTCTGACACCGCGTACCACTGGGCACGCAAGGAGATCAAACTGGCGCGCGGCTTGAATTTGACAAAAGGCGAGCCGAACGGCACCTTCAAGCCGGACGCATTCATTACCCGCGAAGAATTCGTTGCGTTGATCTGCCGTGCCTTCCAGATCAATCCCGCATCGTACGGCAACACGTTCCGCGACACCCAAAACAGTTGGGCGAAAGGCTACATCGCCGCACTGGCAGCCAAGGGCGTGGTCAAAGGCAATCAGGACGGCACCTTCAAGCCGGAGAGTAACATCACCCGTGCCGAAATGGTCACCATCATTTCCCGCTTGCTCAATTCGCGGGAGCTACCTGATTACGGCAGCGTCTATTTCTCCGATACGCAAAATCACTGGGCGAAAGATACGATTTCGCAAATCAGCCGCGCTGGCCTGGTGAAGGGAACCGACTACAACCGGTTTGCCCCTGAAGCAAATACGACCCGCGCAGAAGCGATCGTCATTTTGCTGCGGACGCTGCGTTTGAGTCCGTCGATCAATACCGCGATCTCGTCTGTTCTGTAAACCCGACAAGTCCCCTCATTGGGGACTTGTTTTTTTGCATCAAACAAAACAAGCCGCCTCCTGCGAGACGGCTTCCTTCTTATTCATAACGTAAAGCATCGATCGGCTTGAGCTGCGCCGCTTTTCTTGCCGGATACACCCCGAACACGACACCGACGATCATGGATGACATGAACGCATATAAGACAGGTGCAAAGCTGATGGCAATCGTCATGCTGGCCAGCTTTCCGACCAAATACGCCGCTCCGATTCCCACCAAGATACCTACGATGCCGCCCAAAAGACTCAACGTCACCGATTCGATCAAAAACTGCCGTAAAATATCGCTCCGCTTGGCCCCAATCGCTTTGCGAATCCCGATTTCTCGCGTCCGTTCCGTCACGGAGACGAGCATGATGTTCATGATCCCGATGCCGCCAACCACGAGGGAAATCGCTGCGATCCCCGACAACAGCGCCGTCATGATGCTGCTCACGCCTTGCGCGGTCGTCAAGATATCCGTCTGCGATCGGATCTGGAAGTCGTCTTCCTGGCGAGGCCGCAAATTGTGTGCGACGCGTAGCGTATTTTGAATGTCGTACTGCGCTTTCTGCATCATGTCGGAAGACGATGCAGAGACATAGAGGGTACTGATGTTTCTGCCTCCGGTCACACGGCTCATGGCTGTTGTAATCGGAATGATCACTTTGTCGTCATTGTTTGTCATGCCTGAGCTACCCTGGCTTTTCAACACACCGATGATCTCAAACGGAATCTTGTTGATCTGGATCGTTAGACCGATCGGGTTGATGCTACTGTCCCCGAACAGATTGGTGATGATTTCCGAACCGATCACCGCCACATTGGCAAGGCCCTTCACTTCAAAATGGTTAAAAAATCTCCCCTGCTGCACCTCGGCATTGCGCACCTGCGGAAACGATTCATTGGTTCCTTCCAAGGACGTCGAATAGTTTTTACTTTTCCACACGAGCTGTCCCCTGCCATTCACGCTTGGTGCTACGCCTGCGATCGACTCGTTTTTCTCCAATGCTTCGACGTCCGCGAGCTTGAGCGTGTTCATCGAACCTGCGCCCAAGCTGACTCCGCCCTGCTTCGCCTGACCAGCCGTGACAATTAAGAGGTTGCTGCCCAGCCCGTTGATCTGCGAGGCCACATTCGCCTGTGCGCCCTCCCCGATGGAAACCATTGCGATCACAGCGGAAACCCCGATGATAATGCCCAGCATGGTCAAAAATGCGCGCAATTTATTCGTTCTAATGCTTCGCAAGGAAACCCGTATGCTTTCCGCGAAATTCATGTGCTCACTTCCTCAAGATGGGCCCATCGTCTCTGGGTAACCAATTCATTTGCAATAATCTGTCCGTCGCGAAACCGCACGATTCGTTTGGCATATTCCGCAATGTCCGGCTCATGGGTGACGAGAATAATCGTTTTCCCCGCTTCATTCAGCTGCTGGAATATGTTCATGATTTCGATGCTCGTTCGCGTGTCGAGCGCTCCTGTCGGTTCATCCGCGAGCAGGATCACCGGATTGTTGACCAGCGCCCGCGCTATCGATACCCGTTGCTGCTGACCGCCAGAAAGTTCGTTCGGCTTGTTGTGCAGCCGATTGCCCAGTCCCACGCTGACCAGCGAGGCGATCGCCCGCTCGCGCCGCTCTTTTGCGGAGACGCCCCCGTACAACAGGGGCAGCTCCACATTTTCCACAGCGGACGTCCGCGGGAGCAGATTGAAATTTTGAAAGACGAATCCGATTTTCTGATTGCGGATGACCGCCAAATCATCATCATGCGCCTCGGAGACCGGAAAGCCGTCCAAGTAAAACTCGCCCGATGTCGGCTTATCAAGGCAGCCGATCACGTTCATCATCGAGGATTTCCCGGAGCCGGATGGTCCCATGATCGCGACGAAATCGCCTTCTTCAATGGTCAGATTCACGCCGCGCAGCGCCTGGATTTCCTGATCGCCAATCGTGTAGATTTTTTTCAGCTCTTCGATTTCGATGACCGTCTTCATCCTAGTTCCTTCCTCTCGAGCCGCCTCCGCCGCCAAAGTTGCCACCTCCGCCGAAGCCACCTCCGCCAAAGCCTCCGCCTCCGAAACCGCCCATTCCAGGCATGCCGCCTTGGTTTTGGCGCGAGCTTGAGCTAGATGAACTCGAGGTGTTTTCCATCGTCAGCACGACTTGCTGGCCTTCTTCGAGACCTGAGGTGATTTCCACCATATTGGAGCTGTAGTACCCGATTTTCACTTCCTTGAAGCGATACGGGAAGTTTCCGGCTCTGCTGCTTCTGGATTTCCCATTCTCCTGCTGCGTTCCTGTTGTTGATCCATTATTTCCTGTGGCCGTCGTTCCCGTTGATGTATTGGAAAGGTAGACCCCGTCTTTACCATTCTGCGTTTTCAATGCGGCTGCCGGAACAACAAGCACGTCTTTGTGCGTGCCGACCACAATGGTCACATTGGTCGTCATGCCGGTTTTCAGCAAGCCTTCTTTATTGTCGACCGTCAACAGCACTTTGTAGGTTGTGACGTTCGATTCCGTGCTCGCCTCTGGATATACCAGCGTCACTTTTCCTGTGAAAGTCTTGTCCTCATACGTACTGGATGTAAATGTCGCGTCCAATCCTTCCTTCACTTTGCCAATGTCGCTTTCGCTGATTTGCGCAAGCACTTCCATGCTGCCGGAATTGGAGTTGTCCATGATGATGAACGGTTTCGACGGAGCTTCACCCATGTTTCCGTTCACTTGCACGATGACGCCGTCCATCGGTGCGACAATCGACAGCGACTTGAGCGTCGTTTTCTCTTCCTGCAAATTCGCTTCCGCCTGTTCGACCGCTGCTTGCGCCGTCTGAATCGCCGACACTTCCGGACCTTGCTTGGCGTCGTTTAATTCCTGCACCGCCGTCTCGTAATTCGCTTGCGCTTCCTGCAGGCTACTCTTCGCTTGCGCCTGGGTTTGCGTGCTTTGCAGCGTTGTGTTGTCATAATCGATTTTGGCTTGATCCAGGCTTTTCACGGCTTGATCGTATTCGCTTTTGGAAATGATCCCTGCGTCATACAGCTTTTTCTGTGTGTCAAAATTATTTTGCGCATCTTGCAGGTTCGCTTTTGACTTGGTCAGATCATTTTGCGCTTTTTTGATGTCAAAACCGCCCTTCGCCGAGTCGAGTTCCGCCTGCGCCTTGGTGACATTCGCTTGCAGCGCGGCCATCTCGGCAGCGGTTTTGGTTTTTTTGGCGTCATCAAGCTTCGCCTTTGCCGAGAGCAGATTCGCTTCCGCCGCCTTTACCTTCACTTTGCTGTTCGTATCATCCAGCGTCGCGAGAACTTGGCCCGCTTTTACATGGTCGCCGACTTTGACGTTGATTGCGGTGAGAGTTGCCGTCTCATCCGATGGCGAAAGAGAGATCCGCTTGGATGCCTGCACCGTACCTGATGAAGTGACCGACTCCGTCACATCGCCCCGCTTCACCGTGGCAAGCTGCATAAACGTATTGGTCGTTTTCGTTGTCATGATTTGATAAACATAATAGCTCCCTGCTAGAAAAAGGGCGACGCAAATCAGACTGATGATCAGCTTTTTTCGTTTTTTCGATTTTAAAATAGTAGGTAGGTTCCCCCTAATTGCTTCAGCCATCGTTGCTTTCTCCTTCCAACACGCATCTGGTGTATGAATCGTTCTTTATGTAACTGTACGTCAGATTTGTTTCAGGAGAATGTCAAAAAGGGGGGGAATTCCAAAGCAGGGGATTGGCTTTGGTGGAGGTGAGGGGATTCGGGAAAAAAGCGTCGCTGCGCTGTTAGCATGCCTGCTGGGGGTCGGGGTGGCCGGCTCTGCAGAAAAAAAGGAACCGCGCAACAATGCCACTCGCTGCGCGGCGGGAGTATCTCAGGATGTATGCTGCGCGAAAGATGTTCCTTTTTTTCTGCAGAGCCTGGGCGGCATGCTCAAGGCTGCGCACCGCTTTTTTCCCGAATCCCTGGCTGCTGCCCCTACTTTGGAATTTTTCGGGATAGGGATAGGAAAAACAAAAAAGTATAAGATTCAAAGAAAGAAAAAAGACAATATGGTTATAATTGCTCCCATATTGTCTCACTTGCTTTATTCATCTTTTGGCATGCGCAGCATGAATGCCGTGCCTTCTGGTGAGCTTTCTTTCAATTCGAGGGTTCCGCCTAGCGCTTGGGCCATTAATCTGCTGAAGGGCAGGCCTAAGCCGAGGCCGCGGACTTTGTGTTTTTTCTCCTCGCCGCGGAAAAATTTTTCGAAGATCATCGTTTGTTCTTCGGGCGGGATGCCGCGTCCGTTGTCTTGTACATCGATGCAGATTTGCCCATCAGCTTCATAGAGGCGAACCTCGATCTTGCCGTCGTCTTTGGTCGCTTGCTTGGCGTTGTTCAGCAAGTTATACAAAATTTGCTGTACCCGCAGCGCATCTGTTGCTGCAGTAATGTTGGCGGAAGGAATCGATTTTTCCAGCTGAATCGTATTTTCATCCTGCATGATGTGCCATTGGTAGGTGATCTCCTGCACCAATGAGTTGATGTTCAACGTTTCTTTGTGGATGGTAATTTCGCCGACCGCAAATGTGTTGAATTCCAGCAAATCTTCGACCATTTTGCGAAGCTTGTTTGTTTCCTTGGAACATATATCGAGAAATTCCTTTGCCTCATCCCCGGTGACAATATCGTCGCGCACCGCCTGAACCAAGCCGCTGATCGATGTGACCGGCGTTTTCAATTCATGTGTCACGCCAGCCAAAAGCTCGGTCCGCATCATTTCCAGATGCCCCAGTCGATCGGCCATTTCTTTAAAGGAGTGGACAAGCTCAAACAGTTCCTTCTCCTTGCTGTCTTTGTCCAGATGAATATCATAGTTACCCGCCACAATCTGCTTGGCGGCGTTGACCACTTCCTTGATCGGTTTGGCTAGCTTACGCGTCAAAAGGTAAATGACGACCCACCCGAGCAAAGCAAGCGCCCCCAGCATAACAAAAAGCAGCTGATAATCGCCAAGATTGCGCTTGATGTCTTTTTCCGGAGACATCAGCACGACCCACCCGATCGTCTGGTTGTTACTTTCGATTTTGCGCTTAACCACGTACATCTGCTCGCCATGGCGCATCGTGATTTGATCGACAGTCTGGTCGTTCCCCAGTAGTTTATCAATAGTGCCGATTAATTCGTCAGGAAACTTGCGCGGCGGATTGGTCAGCATGACCTGTTTATTTTTATCAAGAACCATCAAAAAGGGCTGTCCATCGAATTGCAAAAAGGCTCGCTGCCTGTCAAAAATCGGCTTTAAAAACGGTCCGACTTCGATTCGGCCGTTTTCGTCAACGATCCGTTCGGAGATTTCGGCTGCCATAAACCGCATGACATCGAGGCGACGCTGTTTTTCACTATAATTGATCCATAAGGTCGCGACGACGCCGAACACAACCAATCCGATGACCAGCGTGATGAGGTAGCGGGTCGTCCAATAGTTTAAGAGAGATGTGCGCTGTTGTTTACTCATAGACACAGAATTTATACCCCAATCCCCGATACGTGCGGATTTCCCCTTCGGAGACGGGCCAGTTTTGCAGCGTTCGTCTGATACGTGTGATCGCCAAATCTACGGCGCGGTCGCTACCCTCGTAATCCATGCCCCATACATTTTCGATCAGCTGCTCGCGAGAAAACATTTGATTTTGATTTTGCGCAAGGAACAAAAACAATGACAGCTCACGCGGATTAAAATTCAATTCGATTCCGTGCAATGTCACCGTGTGTGCGACGAAATCGACCTTCAAGCTGCCGAAATACTTGGTTTCATCGGCCTCCATCACTTGTGTGGAGCGGCGCAGCACAGCTTTTACCCGTGCGACCACCTCTTCTGCGATGAAAGGCTTGGTCATGTAATCGTCGGCGCCTTGGTTCAGCCCGTTCAGCTTTTGGTTAATCTGGCCGAGCGCCGTCAGCATGATGACGGGACAGGCGCTTTTTTCGCGGATATATTGCAAAATGCTCCAGCCGTTTTGCCCGGGGAGCATGACATCGAGCAGCACGAGGCTCGGATTGATCGCATCGAACTTTTGCAAGGCTTCATCACCGGTGAAAGCTTGCTCCACGTGAAAACCTGCCTTTTCCAAATATGCTTTCAGCACACGCGAAATCGTCAGCTCATCTTCGACGATCAAGATGCTTTTCATTAGCTCTCCCCTCATTTCTTACCGCCATTATACACGAAAATCCCCGATATCAATCGAGGATTTCCGGGTGTGTGGTTTCTGTCGCTTTCGTCTTGCCAGGGACCGTTTGCTGATTATTCAGCAGCTTGTTCTTGTGCTGGCGGTTGTGGAATGCTTTGCAGCTTGGTCAGCATTTCAGTCAGCAATTCCTTCACTTTTTCTGCGTCATCCGCAGCAGCCGCATCCTTCACTTGTTTTTCCAGATCGCCGATGCCATTGCCTTTGTGCTCAGGGAATTTGATCCCGAGTTTCTCAATTGCGGCTTTCGCTTCTTCTTTTGTCAGCGTGCCGGCTTTCACCTGTGCTTGGATGTCCTCCAGCTTTTGTTTGGTCGCATCATCGAGATTTTGGCCGAAGAAGCCGTCTTTGTGCTCATGGAATTTGATGCCGAGCTTCTCGATTTCCGCTTTCGCTTCCTCTTTTGTCAGTGTACCTGCTTTTTCTTGGGCTTTGATGTCTTCCAATTTTTGTTTCGTCGCGTCATCCAGCTTTTTGCCGCCGATGTCGCCGTCTTTGCGATCATGGAATGTCACCCCGAGTTTTTCCATTTCCGCTTTCGCTTCTTCTTTTGTCAATGTGCCCGCTTTTTCTTGTGCGCGAATGTCTTCTACTTTTTGTTTGGTTGCGTCATCGAGCTGTTTGCCGCCGAAATCGCCGTCTTTGTGATCATGGAAAGCCACCCCGAGTTTTTCCATTTCCGCTTTCGCTTCTTCTTTTGTCAATGTGCCCGCTTTTTCTTGTGCGCGAATGTCTTCTACTTTTTGTTTGGTCGCATCATCAAGCTGTTTGCCGCCGAAATCGCCGCCTCTATGGCCAAAGAATTTGACGCCCAATTTTTCGATTTCTGCCTGTGCTTCCTCTTTTGTCAGCGTGCCTGCTTCTACCTTCGCTTTGATTTCATCCAGCTTCTGCTTGGTTGCACCGTCCAGCTCTGGACCTTTGCGGTCTTTCAGGCTGTCCATTTTTTCAAAAATCGCTTGGAAGTCTTCAGTCAAATCCGGGCTGTATTTCGCGATGATTTTCAAGAGCTCTTCTTGATTCGCTTTTCTATCTTCAGCTGTTTGTCCAAATTTTTGATGCACAGCTTTCGCTTGTGTGGTTGTCGTTGTATCGTTCGTTGCCGCAAATGAAGATGCGGTTGGTGCCAACGCTGTTAGTACAATTGCTGCTGCCATAATTTTCGAAACTACTTTTTTCATTCTGACCAAACTCCTTTAAGTGTTTTTTAGGAGAAGTGATCTCCTTTACAATTCATAGCCTACATAAGAAATATTTCAGGAAGATGTCAAGGAAAAATTTGATTTTTATTTGTGAGAAAAACTGGTTGCACGTAAAAGAAAAACCCGCATCCCCAACCGGGAAAACGGGTTTTATTCCAAGCGCTTCACAGACTCCCGGATACGCAGCTCTGGCACAAGCACGCTCTTATCCGGCAACCGGTCTGTCCCTTCCAATGTTCCAATGATCTTCTTAGCAGCCAATCGGCCGATTTCCCCAAACGGAATGGCAATGGTGGTCAAGGGAACCCGCAGCAAATGCAAATTCGGGATATTATCGCAGCCGATGAGCGATACATCCTCCGGTATGCGGAGCCCTTCCTGTCTAAGCGCCTCCATTGCGCCGAGCGCCATCAAATCATTTGCGGCAAAAATGGCAGTCGGTCGACGCGGTGATTGCCGCAGCAGCTGCCGTACGCCGTTCAAGCCTGATTGCTGATCGTAATCGCCCTCTACCGCCAGCGATTCGTCGAAAGCAATGCCCGCCTCCGCCAAAGCATCCCGATAGCCGTTTAGCCGCTCCTCCGCCATGCCCAAACCGGGTGTGGCTCCGACAAAGCCGATGCGGATATGCCCCATCTCAAGCAAGTAACGCGTCGCCATGTATCCGCAAAGATGGTTATCGACCGATACCGCTAACGTATGGTCAGTGGTAATCCCGCGAGTGACGACAAGCGAGGGAATGGTGCTCGTTTCGAGCAGGCGGGACAAATCAGCGTCACTTCTCTGTGTGCCGATCAAAATTAAAGCGTCAGCCGATCGGCTCTGGATAATTCTACTGATCGTTTCCTCTTCTTCCTCCACCCGTACAATCGACAGCATCGCATGATAGCCGCGCCCCCCGAGTTCGGTGGCGATCGCGGTCATTACGTCAAACGTAACAGGGTTCGCGATTAGATCGCTAGAAGAAGGCCCACAGACGACGATGCTAACATTACGCGTGCTATTGGTCACCAAGCCTTTAGCGATCGGACTTGGAAAATAATTTAGCTGTCTGGCGGCTTCCATCACGCGCCTCTGCGTCTCAGGCTTTACGCCATATTTGCCGTTTAGCGCATTGGATGCGGTCGAAACAGCAACTCCCGCTAATTTTGCCACATCTTTGATCGTTACCACTCGGTCCTCCCCAAAACAGCGACTCTATTTTTTTCCGCGCTTGCGAAACGTTTTCATATAACCCGATTATAGCACCCTCCCCCAGACCGTCAAATCTACCTCAAGCTTGGTCGCATTTCTCATTTTTTCAAAACTAGTTCATCGCACTGTCCAAGCCAGCTCTTTGCGCATCTAATAGAGAAGCAACAATGAGGAGGTGATTTTCATGGCAGTTCGTCCTCGCCCCACTCGATTGAAAGGCCCTGTGAAACAGATCAGTGTCGCCAAGCTGAAAAACCTGGTTCGCTCTACCCAACGCTTCAGACGGTTCACCGTCGTATGGTGCAATGGGAATGGCGTTCCATTTAACACGACCGGCTTTTTTGCGATCGCGCGCTTTCCGGATGGAACCTTCATCCAAGCCACCCGTTTTGACAGCTTCGGTGTAGCGGTATTCTCCCGCCTTCGCACGCCGCTCCGCTCGCCGATCGTCATTACCACGTTCAACAGCGCTGGCGTTTTGTTCCGCACGCGGAATGTTCCAGCAGGTGTTGCAGCATTCGTTATCATCGGCTAAAAAAGAGCCGGGGTTTTCGCGCCCCGGCTCTTTTTTCTATTGGACCACAAATTTGCTGACTTCTGCCCGCAGATTGCCCGCCAGTTCTTTGAATTCCAGCGAGTTATGGAAAATCGCATCCATGGTGCTGAGCTGTTCATCTGTAATCGTTGCGATTTGCTGGGAACCCGCGGCGGCCTGCTCCATGATGCCCGAAATTTCCTCCACCTGATCCAGCACTACGCGCGAATCGTGATTCAAGGCAGCGTAGATGGAACGCATTTGCTCGACGTCCCGCTCCGTTTGCTCGACATGACGGACGATTTGATGCAGTGCCTCCCCGCCTTTTTCAATCATCTTCACCTGATCATCAATCGAGTGGATATTTTCCTCCATAGCGGAAACGGTCGTACTAATCTCGTTTTGCATCGTATGGATGAGGCCGGCGATCTGTTCGGCAGCCTGCTTCGTCTCCTCAGCCAGATTGCGCACCTCGTCTGCGACCACAGCAAAGCCTTTGCCATGCGATCCGGCCCGTGCCGCCTCGATCGCTGCGTTTAAAGCAAGAAGATTCGTTTGCTTGGAAATCTCCTTGATCGTCGTCACAATGCCGCCGATTTCATTGGACCGCGCCTCAAGCAGCCGGATCGATCGAGAAGACCCGGCGTTCATCTGATTGATCACCATCAAATGGTCGATCGCCACCTTCATCGATCGCATCCCTTCCGTTGCGACAATCGTAGAGGTTTGCGCGCTTGTTACCGTATCCTCCGCTTTTTGAAAGCCCGCCATCACCTTTTGCTGTGTGCCCTCCATTTTACTGTATATATCTGTCGCATGCTCCGATAGCTTGCTAGACCCTGCTGCCATTTCATTCAATGTATAGGCAATTTGCTTGCTCGTTTCATTGGAGTAGCTCGCCCGATCAGACAAAAATGTGGAGAGATCGACGATGCGTCCTTCCTGCGCCAAAATGTGCGAAACGATGATGCGGAGGTTCGCCAAAAAGTCGTTGACGGCTCTCGCCAGCGTTCCTAGCTCATCCTTGCTGTTGATTTGAATCTGGCGGGTGAGGTCGCCACCATTATCGGCAAGCTCGCCCAGCTCCCGCTGCAGCTTTTTCAACGGACGGGTAATTTGCCAGGAGAGCAGGAGGGCCAGGGCTACTCCCACCAAGATCGCCGTCGCCGACAAGATGCTGATCCAAACCACCGCTGATTTGGCGGAAGCCACGGAAGAGCGCGTGGAAGCGTATGCTCCTTTTTCGTTGATGTCGACCAGCTTTTGCACGATTTGGCTGGCTTCCTCCCATTTCGGATGGATCGTAATGTAATCGAGATTGGCAAAAAGCGTATCCCCCAGCTGCGATTTATCAATAATCTCCGGTACTTTGGCGCTGAACTCCGCCCAGTTTTCCCCGAATGACTGATATAGTTTCTTTTGCTCGGCCGTATCCATCATCGTTTCATACTGTTTGCGGTACTTGTCTAGTTGCGTCATGGAAGCTTGCAAAAGCTCCTTTTTGGCGTCGATATGGTCAGGCTGCGATTCGAGCGTGATTTCCAGCACAATGCGGGCGATATTGGAGACTTCCGTTTGAATTTTCCCGAGCACTGACACGCTCGGCACCCATTTCCCTTCGATCACTTTCGCTTGTTCCCCTGCCTTGACGAGAATCAGATAGGAGAGGCTGCTAATCAGAATCAACAGCAGCAAAACAGTAGAAAATCCGATAATGAGCTTGCTCTTTATACTCAAGCGACATGGCCCCCCTTATGTCGAATGCTGGAAGATTTTACTCTCTCCTAAACTTTACTCAATGAAAGCTAGTTTTCTTGTGGAGAGTACGTAAATCTATGGTAAATTTTTCATAGGTCGATGAGCCCCCATCATGCCGCCACGTGCAAAACGAAAAGCGACGCCCGATTGCCAGACGCCGCTTTGCCGCTATTCTCTTTATTCCTGGACCGCGCCTTACGCGAGCCTCCATTGTGCGTACCATTCCTTAATGTCCTCATTCACTTCTGAATCCAGCTCCGTTTGCCATCTGGTCGCAAGCAGTGAATACTGTTCGTCTACAGCCGCTCTGTTGCCCGTCGCATCATACAGCTTCATCAGCGTCGTGTAGCTCTCCTCATCGAGCGGGTAGAATTGCTGAATGCGCAGATGGATGCGGATTGCCTCTTGTAGCATCCTGTGCTCGCGATAAAATCGGCTCAGCTTTTGGGCTAGCTGCAGCCATAGTCGCCGCAATCGTTCCCGTTCATGCTCGGCCCATATATACTCATAGTCACCGTAGTAATCACCTGTATATCGCTCCAACAGCTGTTCGAAAACATGTCGGTTGTCTGTCCTGAGTGTACCTGCCTGTTTGACTGAATGTTCCCATTCTTCCGTTTCGAAGCGCGCCTCATCGACCGTCAGCTTGTAGCCGGTTTCGAGATTTTCGCGATTGATCGAAAGGAAGGATGCCAATCCGCACCGCTTGACCGTTTGCCGAATCAAATAGATCGTCGTGTACAGCTGTGTCATGCCTTTTGCCGCATCACAATCGGGCCAGAACAGTTCGAGCACCGTGTCATTTGCGATCATCCGATTCCGGTGATGGAGCAAGTAGGCGAACAGCTCTCGTGCTTTGGCCGTCCGCCATTTGATGGATTGCGGCTCCGTTCCTGGTACCTGCAGTTCAATGCGGGTGAAGCAATTGATCCTAAGCAGCGGTTCTGGTTCAGCCGGTTTGATTTCCGCTGGTTTCGGCTGAGTGCCTTTGAAGCGTTCTTTTAGCCGCTGTATCGTTTTTTGCAAACGTTTCAACTGAACCGGCTTCATGACATAATCGAGCGCGCAAAGATCGAAGGCATCCACCGCATATTTATCGTAGCCGGTCACGAACACAATCTGAGCAGCAGGTAGCAGCGCCTGAAGACGCTCCCCCACTTCCAAGCCATTCATCTGAGGCATGTTGATGTCCAAAAATACGACATCCGGTTGCAGCGCTTTTGCCCGCTCAAGCGCTATCGAAGGATCGGTGAACGTTTCGATCACATCGATTTCATCCATGTCGCACTCCAACATTCTCTTCAAATGAAGCAATGGCATTTGTTCGTCATCTACCAGCATCGCTCTCATCCAGAATCCCTGCCTCGTTAATCAAATCATTTCCCCGCACTATGGTCCTTTTTTCCTAACCGATCGAGCGTCATTCCTCTCAGTGTACCATCAAATAGCGGTTGCCTCCACCATTCCCTTTTGACCTTGCGAGAAAAAACAGGTAAGCGCAAGCCATCTCGGAACTATGAATGAGGTACCAACATATTTCTCACGATCTCTGCAGAAAGTAAAAAGGTGCCAACATCCTTTTACGAAATGGGAGGTCGCCTTGTGGAAATCGACGATTATATCCCCGTCACCTCGGTATCGAGCGGTCAGGGGGAAGAGGTCGGTCATGATCTGTATTGCTTTTGCATCCAAGTGGTAAACGTCTGCTTTGTCGGCAATCCCGGAAAGCCTGATGGATGGGTCCTCGTGGATACCGGCATGCCGAAATCGGCTGACTTGATACGTTCCGCTGCGGAAGAGCGGTTCGGTCCAAATGCCCGCCCACGGGCGATCATTCTCACCCACGGTCATTTCGATCATATCGGGGCTGTTCGCGAATTGGCCCAGCACTGGGACGTTCCTGTGTATGCCCATGAACTGGAGCTGCCCTATCTCACGGGAAAAGCCGATTATCCAGAACCAGATGCAACCGTTGAGGGCGGCCTCGTCGCTAAGATGTCACCCCTCTTTCCGAATGAAGGAATCGACATCTCCGACCATTTGCAAAAACTGCCTTCCGACGGTAGCATCCCGAATATGCCTGAATGGAGATGGCTGCATACGCCAGGACACGCACCCGGCCACATCTCCTTGTTCCGCGAGAAGGACCGCATGCTCATTGCTGGCGACGCCTTCATCACCGTCAGGCAAGACGCGCTGTTCAAGGTGATCACACAAATGCAGGAAATCAGCGGACCACCGCGGTACCTTACAACCGACTGGCATGCCGCCAAAGAATCGGTCCGGAAACTGCAAGCACTGCTGCCGTCCGCCGCGGTTACAGGACATGGCCCGCCTGTATCGGGCACGACACTTCGAGAAGGCTTAACCGCATTGGCAAACGAATTCGACCGCGTCGCCGTTCCCGATTACGGCCGCTATGTCGGATCGACCTACAGCTGAGACATCGTTCATGGATGTCTCTTTTTTTATGCCTACTACTACCGCTTGCCCTACATTCATCATTCGATCGAGAGCGAATATTCGCCATGCTATAGTGAAACAATCTAGCGAATAGACAGGGGGCTCTCTCATGAAAGCAATCAATTTGATCATACTGAACTTACGCGAAACACGAAGACGTTCCATCAAGTTATGGAGCAGCCTTCCCGACGAGTGGCTGACTTGGCGCCCTGATCAAGGCGCACTATCATTCGGCGAAATGATCCGTCACGTGTGGACAGGCACCTATGACTACCATCAGCTCGTGAAAAACAATGGCATCGTGGTCGAACAGGAAACTCCGCTCTATGAAAAGGAACCGATCGTCTCCGTTGAAGCTGAAATTGAGCGGTCACAGCGCTATTTTGACGACTTTATCGCGTATGTGGAAACATTGGACGATGCGGAGTTGGAAACGAGACTGATCGACCGGTCGGATGTAGGGTATACTAGATTCATGGGGGACATGCTGCTGCGGATCGCCTACCACGATTCCGTCCATGCCGGACAATTTTTGCAATATATGAGAATGGCCGGTTTGGAGCGCCCGCAAATTTGGGACTGAACGGATCCCCTTTGATTGTGAAACGAACGAAATCATACGAAAAGGAGCCGATTACCAATGGGACCATCCACACAAAAAATGACCCCCTTCTTCCTATTTTCCGGACAAGCAGAAGAAGCGATGAATTTTTACACATCGATATTTGATGATTCCGAAATCAATCACATTTCCCACCATGCGGACGGAAAAGTCTTGCAAGCAAGCTTTACCTTGAAAGGCCAACAATTCAAGTGCATCGATAACACGAATGGTGACCGCCACGCCTTCACGCCGGCACTCTCCATCTTTGTGACATGCGACACGGATGATGAAATTGAACATGTCTTTGCGAAACTGTCGGACGGCGGCTTTGTGATGATGCCGCTCGCCTCCTACCCTTTCAGCGAAAAATTCGCTTGGGTTGCGGATCGATTCGGTGTCTCCTGGCAATTGAACCTGGCTAAACAATAAAAACAAAGGCAGCTCGGGACGTTGCGAACACCGTCCCGAGCTGCCTTTTTCCTTTTCTTTTATTTTTGCAGCTGCACCATCGCTGCACTCGCATGTGCTCTGGAGATCCGCATCGCCATTACCGCTGCGACCACACAAACCACACCCGCCGCAACGAACGGAATCGTGTAGCTGCCGAACCATTCGCGCATCAAACCGGCTCCGTATGCCGCGACAGACGCGCCTACTTGGTGAGCCACCACAACCCAGCCAAAAATCATCCCTGCATTTTCTTTACCGAATTCCTGCGCGGCCAGCTTGACTGTCGGGGGAACGGTCGCGATCCAATCGAGACCATAGAAGATCGAGAAAATGAGCAAGGTTGTCGGTCCTGCATCTAGTGCGTAGGGCAGGAAGATCAGTGACAAGCCGCGAAGGCCGTAGTAGATAAACAGCAGCTTGCGACTGTCATATCGGTCGGAAAGCCAGCCGGACAGCGTCGTCCCGACCAGATCGAACAGCCCCATCAAGGCAAGCAAGCCAGCTGCTGTTACCTCAGGGATGCCATGATCCCCGCACGCCGGAATGAGGTGCGTCCCGATCAACCCATTGGTCGAAAATCCGCAGAAAAAGAACGTGCCGGCAAGCAGCCAAAATGTCGTGTTTTTCAGTGCGGAACGCAGCGCTCGCAGTGGCGCCAAAAAGATATTTCCCGTAAACGGAACCGGCTTAACAACTTCGTCGGTGCCATATGGAGCCAAACCTACATCGGACGGGTGATTTCGAAACCAGATCGCTACAATCGCAAGCACGATTACCAATGCCACAACGGCGGTATAAATCGCATAGCGCCAACCCACGTCCACGGTTATTTTTGCCAACAGCGGCAAAAACAGCAGCTGGCCGGTAGCCGCGCTTGCCGTGAGCAGCCCGACCACAAGTCCTTTGCGCTGCACAAACCATTGGTTGCTAACAGTAACGCCCAGCACGTTCGCCATCATCCCAGTGGCTAGCCCGGACACCAAGCCCCACAAAATCTCAAACTGCCACAGCGCTGTCATCAATGGCGTAAGCGCCAAACTGAGTGCCAAAATCCCCAACGATATGACGACAACGCGACGAATTCCGAATTTTTGCAGCATTGCGGCCGAAAAGGGCCCCGTCAGCCCATACAGGAAAATCCCGATGGAAATGACGCTGGAAATACCGGCACGGCTCCAGCCGTATTCATATTCAAACGGCATCATGAGGATACTTGGCATCGACCGGATTCCCGCAGAAACGAGCAGTGTCAAAAAAGTAAGGAAGACAACGATCCATCCATAATGAATACCCGTTGCTTTCGCTTTCACGCTCATGTTTTAATTCCTCTCTCTCCCTTTTGTTTGTTGTACATACATATATCATTTTGGAAAAGTTTACCGCTTCTCCAGTTGTTCACTCATCACTTCCATGTCTTTGGCCATTTGAATGGAGCTTTCAACGCCAAGAATTTCTTGATAACGACGGTAGAAGTTATTGGACGCGGTCCGAATCGTTTGCTCAAGTTCTTTCCCTTTTTCCGTGGGATTCAAATAGACATGCTTTCCTTGCACTTGCCGCTCAACCAGCTGCTTGCTCTCCAGCTTATCGACGAATCGGGTTAGCGTGGAAGGCGTAATATACAATTTTTCCGCGAGATCTTTATGCGGAATGCCCGGATTCCCGTTCACCAGACGAATCAAGTACCCGTACATCGGGGTCAGCCCCGTCATCGCGAATTCCTCCTCCGCCATTTTCGTAATGGCGCGGCTCAAGCGATTCGTCGTAAAAAATAAGCAGTTGTGCAAAAAGCTTTCATCGCTCATCAAGCTTCACCTCTTCGACTTTGTTGTATGTACAACGAATATAAAGGAACCTCCTTTCATTGTCAATCGTTTTATTGCCGTTTTCGTAGAACGAATGATGCACCAAAAGCGAAGCCGATTTCCCTTACGATTAGAAAATCGGCTTCGCTTTTTCGCGCAAACGCTCATTCAGTTCGTGGATCACCCACGGAATATAAGCAGGATCGACAGGCTTGCTGATGTAGTAGCCTTGAATTTCATCGCACTGCTTTTCCTGCAAAAATTGCAGCTGCTCCTTTGTCTCGACGCCTTCCGCAATCACCTTTTTCTTGAGCGTATGCCCCATCGCGATAATCGTGGCAACGATGTCTTGATCGTTGGATGTGTTGGAAATGTCGCGAACGAACGATTGATCGATTTTGAGATGATCGGTGGGAAGTCGTTTCAAATAATTAAGCGAGCTGTAGCCCATGCCAAAATCATCGATCGCGATTTTCACACCTATCGCTTTAAGCTGATGCAGGATCTGTTCTGCCGAATCCATGTTCATCATCATTGACTCTGTAATTTCCAACTCAAGATATTCGGGCTCGAGCCCGGTCTCAACCAAAATCGCCGAGATCATCTCAATTAAGTCAGGTTGGAAAAATTGACGGACGGATAGGTTGACGGAGATGACCATCGGCGGAAGCCCCATCTCCTGCCACTTCATGTTTTGTTTGCATGCTGTCCGCAATACCCATTCTCCGATCGCAACGATCAGCCCTGTTTCTTCCGCCAAGGGAATGAACTTATCCGGCGCAATCATCCCTTCCTTCGCATTGTGCCACCTGATCAATGACTCCACTCCGGTAATCCTTCTGGCTTTTACATCTGCTTGCGGCTGATAGTGCAACACAAATTCACCGCGCTCCAATGCCTTGCGCAGCATCATTTCGGTTTCCAGGTTCGCCTTGGACAGCTGATCGATTTGCTTACTGTACAGCTGAACATTGTTTTTCCCTTGCCGCTTCGCATGGTACATCGAATTGACGGCTCGCTTCATTAAGATTTTAACATCGTCACCATGGGGAGGATACAGGCTGACCCCGATGCTCGCAGTTATGACCAATTCAAGTCCGTTCAAAGCAAACGGCTGTGAAAGCACATCCATCAAGGCTTGCGCCATCCGCTCCGTCCGCTTCTCATTTGTACCGTCGAGCAGGATGATGAATTCGTCGCCGCCATGGCGATAAACCACCCCTTCACCTTCAACCGCTTCCCTCAACCTCTCAGATACCATCTGCAACAACACGTCACCGGCATCGTGCCCTAAGGAATCATTGATTTGCTTAAAGCGGTCCAGATCAAGAAACAGAATCGCAACCTGCCTTCTGGCGTTTTTAGCCTCCGCCACCACAAGGTTGATCTGCTCCTGGAAAAAACGGAAATTCGGCAAACCTGTGAGGGAATCATGATAGGCCAAATAGTGGATTTTGGCGTTTGATTTGCAGTGCTGGATCGCCAGCATGGCCAAGTATGTGGCCCGGTCGATCAAGTCCAGATCGCTTTTTGTGGGAAAACGCGGCCTACGGTAATACATGCCGAATGTGCCTAACAGGTTGTTTTGCGAATCAAGGATCGGCGTCGACCAACACGCTTCCAGCCCATGAAGGATGGCGAGGTTGCGATAGTTCTTCCACAACGGATCATAGGCGATATCGGTGACGATCACTTGTTTTTTCGAATATGCGGCAGCCCCGCACGATCCGGAGCCTGGTCCAATTGCAAGGCCGTCGACTTGCTGATTGAAATGATCAGGCAAACTTGGGGCAGCGCCATTGATCAAATGCGTCTGATCATCATCAGCGAGCAGTATGGAGACAAGCCCGCCTTCTGACAGCTTCTCAATCCATGTAACGATTTCCGTCAGCACGTGCTGCAGCGGGCTGTCTTTCGCAATCATTTCCAAAATGCTGTATTGGCCATCAAGCAAACATTCAGCGCGTTTTTTTGCGGTGATATCTTTTGAAATACAGTGGATTCCGATGATCTGATTTTCAACGACGATGGGAAGTAACGTACCGAATATTTCGATCCGCTCGCCTTGCTTGTTGAAAACGATCGTTTCGCTGTGTAGCGATTCCCCACGTTTCACCTTTTCGAAATTCTCTCGTGCGGCCTCACGTCGTTCGGGTGCGATCAGCGATAGAAAAGGCATGCCGATCAGCTCGTCGGAAGTGAATCCCGAGACGCGCTCGAGTGCATGATTCACATGTTCGAAGCGGCCTTCCAAATCAAAGGATGCGATCGGGTCGATATTTTGCTCAAACAGCGACTTATAGCGCTTTTCGCTTTCACGCAAGCGCTTTTCGGTTTCTTTTTGCCGTGCACGTTCATCGTTACATCCGGTTCGTTCTGAGATGGTGCGCACAATCGCTACGACATGTTTCCGCTTTTCACCCAATGTCAAAACCCGACCGCAGATCTCGATCGGGATTTCTTCTCCCGCTTGTACTACCGCCGATTTCGCAATCACTGGTGCGCCTTCCGAAGATTCTCGAAGCTTGTCCGATAATGCCTGCAAGGACAATGAACCATTCAGCTGAAAAGTAGATAGCTCCAAAAGCTCTTCACGCCTATACCCAACCATTTTGCACCATGCCTCATTCGCATCCACATAACGCTCGGGCATCATCTCCTCCGTCAATGCGACCACAAACAGAGGGTTTGCCTCTCTACGGTAGAGCTCGCAAAAATCGTGTTCCCACGGATCTTGAACGGGATATTTATTTACATCGGCTGGATCACGATTGTCTTCTGGATGCTGCATCATTCTCCTCCTACACTCTTATAGAACCTGAAACAGGAATAATCATCCATTTTCATTTCCCATTATAGTTTGATAGGAGAGTATATTCTACAAAATAATACATTCTTCATAACCATCGCTAAAATTCCGGGATTGTTCCGCAAAATATTAATCGTTCCGGTGTCGAAACATGTTACCGCGAAAACGACTCCGCCGGAAATAAAACATGCCGGCCCCCGTCGACGGAAACCGGCAATGTAATACGGTTGTTTAGTCAGCCGCGTTCTCTGCAAACCACGGGTTTAGATGCACCAAAACTTCTTCGACTTCTTGATGCTCGTTCATTATCGATTTTTTGATTAATCGACTAATATCGTGTCCTTCTTTTACTGTCAATTCATTTGGTACACTCACTCGAATATCCACGATCACATAATGCCCATGTTCTCTTGCCCGAATTCGATCGATACGTTTTACCTGCGGGATCGAAGAAACAATATGTTTAAAATGTAATAACTGGTCCTCCGGCAAGTTCTTTTCCATCAGGATTCCGATTGATTCCTTCCCCATTTCATAAGCTAGCTTCACAACAAAATAAGAAACAATGATTCCCGCGATTGGATCGCCATATTCTGTGAATGGAATCCCGTAATGCTCACCGATCAAGGTCGCCCCAATCCCTACCACAGCAGCGATAGATGCATAAACATCGGCCAAATGATCATTAGCGGTGGCAATCAAACTTTTGCTGTTATGGGCTTTTCCAAGTCGAATGCAATAAACATAAAGGACTTGCTTCCACACCAAGGAGATAAACGCCGCATACAAAGCGATAAGGCTAGCCTCAGCAGCCGGCTCAAAAAGCGCCTCTATTGATTTGTACACCATTACTAGGGCGGCCAAGACTAAAATAATCGAAACAATGGCGGAAGCAATCACTTCTGCCTTCCCATGACCATAAGGATGATCTTCATCAGCTGGCTTTTTTGAAACCATTGAGGACGTAAGGGCGGCAAATGTTGCAATCACATCGCCTGCATTGTGAATCCCATCCGCGATTAGCACTTGGCTGTTAAACAAATAGCCAACGATTATTTTGACAGCAGTCAGCACTATATTGCTAAAAAGGCTAATCCATAGTGCAACGACTGATTTTGAATTCTGCATGTTCAATTGTGCCTCCCAAGTACAAAAAATCACTTTTGCCATTGTACTTGATCAAGTTTAAGTGGGTCTAGAGAAACAGTTTTGACGGATTCTCTAAATGTAAGACATGGGGAAAAGCATTAGACTGTGTAAACTAAGTTGCATGCGTACAAAACTCTCTTTCACCCAACGCGTAAAAAAATCATGCATCCCCCACGGTATGCATGATTTTTTAGGCTTATCTCCTTGTTTCCCCTATAGGCCATAGCCTAAACAACTCCCTGGGTATTCGCATAGAAATATCCTGATTACTTTATTGGGGGAGTTCGTGTGGATAGTCAGGATTTCTTTTGTTCCTCTGAAGATGGCAAAATGGCTGACCATTTTGTAGAACGTTCATTAGAAGAAATTCGTTTTTGGTCAAGAATCATGAAGGAACACTCGCTTTTTTTGAAACTGGGATTCAATTACGACGATACAAAACTGATTCGAGAAGCTGATCGTTTTTACGCTATTTTCGAGGATATTGAAAACAAGTCACATGCTTTAACTGCAAATACGGACCCAGAGTACATGTACAACTTCAACAACGTCGTATATACGGCGGTTTCCCACATTTGGGCGTTTAAACGGAATCTTCTTGGATTGATTATTCAATGCAAGACAGGTGGCAATAACTTTCCGTTATTGGTGGACCACATTAGCCGGGAAGCCAATTACTTTCGGAATCGCCTAAAACAGCTCAATACCGGCACATTAGACCCATTGCCGGATGCGATTGTGAATGAGAATGTTTTCTTCCTCCGAATCATGGCTGACCACGCGAAATTTATCAATCATTTGCTGGACCCCTCGGAACGGAAGCTTGTTGAGCAGGCAAGAGATTTCAGCCACGATTTTGACCAATTGCTCTTCCAGGCGATTGACCTGGATTCCATGCGCCCACAATCGCAAACAGTTCCGCTTCTTGAACAATTTGTGGATCAGAACAGAATCTCGGTTCGTCAGCTCCGCGATTTTAAAAAGGCGGCGCGTGATCTGATCGAAGCCTGCAAGATCAAAAGTATCATTCCCCCGCTTCTCGCGGATCATGTCTTCCGGGAAGCGTCCCATTTCCTTGAAATTCTCGACTCGTTTGAAGCTGCTTTAACGAATGTCAGGTAACTTCGCAAACGATCAACGATCATCCATATCAGTTATTGAAACGCTTCACTGGTCATTCCGGAGTAATAGTGGATGTGCCCATCATCAAAACTGGTTTGTCCTGAAAATTCGTGGTAGTGGCTCCCGTTGGGCAAATATTTCGGCGGGCCGGTCCAGCCGCTGAAATTATGCACATGTCCATCAGCAAACGTAGTCGCGCCTTCGTAATAATGAACATGCTGATTTTCGGCTCCCTGCTGTGTTGACGTTCTTCCCCGTACCTGATGCCTGTGGCCTTGATTAACCGTGGTGGGAGTATCATAAACGTGTATATGAGCAGGGGAATGGCCAAACCTTACAAAGCGTACTGAATGATTGTGATTGTTCTTCATCCTGACACGCTCCTTTTTTCCTTTTCTATAACAGATGCAACTCCACTGGTGCAAGAAAGACTACCCCTGATCGAATTTGGAGTAGTCTTTCCATCTATCTAAAAAAAGTCACGTCTAAAAAACGGAGACTCACGGAAGAAAAACGGTGATTGCCTGAAGAAAAAAGGAGACTCGCGAAAACCTCTGAATTCAGGTGACCCAAATGTTCGAAATCCACCACGGCCACCGCGGAATCCACCGCGGAACGGTGGATCGTCTTGCATCCCACCACTGCACGATGATGGGTAATCGTCATATCTCATATAGCCACTTGATGATGATTCCCTTGCACATTTACATCTGCACCGTCTACGTGACAATGACCATCCCTCCTTTTGTCTATGATCAATCATATGTGTAATTTTGAATTGTGCTTTAGATAGATGACCAATTTAGGTAACAACCGTGTATTGCTAAATAAAACAAAAACGCCGGCTCTCTGCCGACGTTCTCGCTTCCCACTCATTTCTTCACCCATTGATCGCAAAGAGTCCTGGCGTTCCACCTGTATGCCAAAACAACACCTTTTCCCCCGGCCTTACCTTTTCTTTGCGGATATAATCGATACAGCCCGCCATCGCTTTTGCTGTATAGACGTGATCCAACAAAATCGCTTCCTTGCTCGCCAACAAATGAAGTGCTTCCATTCCGCCGTCAGTAGGACAACCGTACCCTTCTCCAATGTATTCGTCATGTAAATAGACGGGTAGATCGTCCAGATGCACTTCTTGATTGTCGCCTTTCCATGCAGTTGCTTCCTCTAAGCAGGATACAATTTTGGCTTTGATGTCAGTCACAGTTTGCCCGGACGATACTCCTACAATCCGGGTAGCGTCTTTGTGCAGGCAGCATCCATAGATCAGCCCCGCGATCGTTCCACCGGAGCCCGCTGAAACAAAAAGCCAGTCGAACTGTACGTTCTGTGCTGCCGCTTGCTCTTTCATCTCGGCATAGGCGTCTACATAACCTAATGACCCCAAACCGTTGGACCCGCCGACCCCAATCACATAAGGATGGAGTCCTTCCGCCTTGATTTTTTCAGCGTGCTGGTTTACTGCCTGCTCCATCTCTTTATGCGTACTCGCTCCCGAAAAAACAACCTCGACACCCATGTAATGATTCAAAAGATAATTCCCTTGTTTGCTCTCCTGTTTTTGGCCACCCAATACAAGAATGGGTTTCAAACCGAGCTGTATGGCCATAGCCGCGGTCGCCCGCGCGTGATTCGAATTGGGCCCTCCGGTCGTTATGACAGTGTCTGCGCCTTTTCGCATCGCGTCTGTCAGCAGGTATCGCAGCTTTCGCTGTTTGTTTCCGACCGTTAACAGATCGCCGTTTGCATCATCGCGTTTGATCCAAATCTCTCGGTCCAGGATGGCGCTAACCCTTGGCAGAAAGTGCAACTGACTTTCTATTTGCTGTTCGCTCATCATGGTATGGTTCGGTGATAGATTATTCATTTTGTAAATTTCCGCTTGCCTCTACTACTTGATTCAAAAACTGCTCAACCTCTTCCCGGCTTTTACCAAGCTTGCTAACAAAGCGGCACAGTTCCTTCCCTTCTTGGAAAGCAATAAAGCTGGGGATTCCGAACACATCGAGCTTCTCTAAAAGCTCAGCAAAATGGTCTCTGTTTACCGCGATCATCTCGATTTTTTCTTGATACGCTTCTTCAACAGATGCCATAAAAGTTTCGACGTGTTGACAGTCTGGGCACCAATCCACATAGAATTTCGCTACGACTGGCTTCGTAGATAGAATCGCCTCATCAAACGCTTGTTGTGTTTTCATCTCTTTCATTTTTATAATCCTCCCTTTATTGTTGTCACCATGTTGAGAAACTGCTCAACCTCTTCCTGGCTTTTTCCGAGCTTGCTTACAAAGCGACTCAGTTCCTTCCCTTCCTGAAAAGCTATAAAGCTGGGGATTCCGAACACATCGAGCTTCTCGAATAGTTCTGGAAAATGGTCACGATTCACTGCGATCAGATCCAGCTTTTCTTTGTATGCTTCTTCCAAGGATGGCAAGAAGGGATCGATACGCTGGCAATCCGGGCACCAATCAGCATAAAATTTTGCAACCACTGGCTTTTCTGATAAAATCGCCTCATCAAACTCTTGCGTTGTTTTGATCTCTTTCATCTGTATAATCCTCCATCTCTATTTCTCTCCACACCACCAAAGACATACTATTATGAATCTTCAGTATAAAGTTGATTAACCACCCCCTTCTCCGACATGCTCTTCCCGCCTATACCAGTGATTCAAGATATCGCTCGCAATCCAGAGCAGCCATGCACCCGCTTCCTGCAGCAGTAATCGCTTGGCGGTATTTGCGATCTTGCACATCCCCGCAGGCGAATACGCCCGGAATATTCGTTTCGGTTGAGCCAGGTTTCACGATAATATAGCCCAGATCATCGGTTTTGATTTGACTGTCTAAAAAAGCTGTGTTCGGCCTATGTCCAATTGCTACAAAAATGCCATCCGTATCCAAAATTTCTTCTTTCCCTGTATCGCCGTTTTTTACTTTCAAGCCAGTAACGCGCTTTTCTCCTGCCATAACCTCTTCCGGAATATGATGTAAGCTCCAGGTGATTTTTGGATTCTTTCGGGCACGGTCTTGCATAATTTTGGAGGCGCGTAGCTCGTTTCTACGGTGAACAACACGAACCTCAGACGCATACTTCGTTAAAAAATTTGCTTCCTCCATTGCTGAATCCCCGCCACCGACCACAATAATTTTTTTCCCGCGAAAAAAGAACCCATCACACGTTGCGCAAGTGCTCACACCTCGTCCGATATTTTCCTTCTCTCCTGGAATGTTCAATAGCTTTGCAGAAGCTCCGGTTGCAATGATCAACGATTGCGTTTTGATTTCCTCTACGCCTTCGAGCGTTATGGTAAATGGGCTACTTGAGAGATCGATTTTTTTCACCCACCCTCGCGTAAACGTCGCTCCAAAATGCGCTGCTTGCTCACGCATGTTCTGCATCAGCTCTCGTCCCATAATCCCATCTGGAAATCCAGGAAAATTCTCAACATCTGTCGTCAATGTCAATTGTCCCCCCGGTTCCGGTCCTTCGATGACCAAAGGACTCATGTTCGCACGCGCAAGATAAATGGCTGCGGTTAACCCGGCAGGACCGGTCCCGAGAATTACGGTCTTATGCATCATTTGCCCCCTCATCATGCATGTTTTATGAACAGAGTTTGTTTAAAAATTGCAATGTGCGTTCATGCTGCGTATGGTCAAAAATTTGTTCGGGTGTCCCTTCTTCGACAATGACGCCTTTATCGATGAATACAACCTTATCCGCTGCCTCGCGGGCAAAGTTCATTTCATGCGTGACAACGACCATCGTCATTCCTTCCTTCGCCAATTCTTTCATCACCTTTAACACTTCACCGACTAACTCAGGATCTAGTGCAGAAGTAGGTTCGTCAAAAAGCAAGACTTCAGGTTCCATGGCCATCGCTCTGGCAATTCCTACGCGTTGCTGTTGTCCACCGGATAGCTGAGCCGGGTAGTGGTTTGCGCGTTCTTTTAACCCTACTTTTTCTAATAGATGCATCGCTTTTTGGCGTGAAGATTCTTTGTTTTGCTTGCGGACAATAACCAAGCCTTCCATGACATTTTCAAGAGCAGTCATATGAGGGAACAAATTATAGCTTTGAAAAACCATACCGGTTTGCTGGCGGAACTTAATGACCGTATCTTTGGGAATATGTTTTTTATCCCCGAAATCCAAGCTGAATTTTCCGAGATTGATGGTTCCTTTTGTCGGCACCTCGAGCAAATTCAAACAGCGTAGCAGCGTTGTTTTGCCTGACCCTGAAGGTCCAATGATGCAAACCGTGTGGCCCTCCTCTATTTTCAGATCAATGCCTTTTAAAATCTCTGTTTGCCCATATTGCTTATGCAGGTTTTTTAACTCGATCACGTACATACCTCCTGAAAAATTATCTCGTCACATAACGATCGAGCCGCTTTTCCAGACGCCCTTGCGCGTCAGAAAGTACGGTACTGAACATCAAATAAATAACGGCGGCTACACAGTATAAAAGCAATGGTTCATAGGTAGTTGATGTGATTTGCTGTGCCACGCGAAACATTTCGGTCACCGTTATGGTAGCGGCCAAGGACGTATCTTTGACCAGGCTGATAAAACTGTTCGATAACGGTGGGACCGAGACTCTGGTTGCTTGCGGAAGAATAATCCGTTTCAATGCTTGGCGATTGCTCATGCCGATCGAATAGCCTGCCTCCCATTGACCTTTTGGAATCGAAAGGATTGCGGCCCGAATCACTTCTGAGTTATAGGCACCGACACTAATCGTAAACCCGATAATAGCCGATGTAAGCGGGTCAATCGTGATCCCGACACTGGGAAGACCGTAAAAGATAATGAACAATTGAACAAGCAAAGGCGTTCCTCGAACCACCCATACATAAAATTTCGCAACAGCGTCGAGCGGTTTAATCCCTGAGATCCGGGCCAATGCTGTGAGCAAGGCTAGAATGAGTCCCAGAAAAAAAGAGATAAGCGTCAATGGGACGGTAAAAATGACCCCTGCCTTAAGCATAGGGAGAAAAGAATGCGCAACGATGTCAATCATTCGCTGAACTCTTTCATCCGTAAACATTCGAACACTCCCTTATTTGGATACGTCAGTTCCAAAGTATTTTTGTGAGATTTCCAAATATTTACCGTCTTTTTTCATGTCGGAGAGTGCTTTATTTAGAGCCTCCACCAATTCTTTGTTGTCTTTTCTGAGCATAATTCCCATAATGGCAGGCTCATCAAGCTCCGCTACAACCTTGACAGGTGCATCCGGCTTTTGCTTGATGAAATCGAGATAAGACAAGCCATCATTTACAACCGCATCCGCACGGCTTGAAGCCAACAGATCGATGGATTGATTAAAGCCTTCTACGCCAACGATCTCCGCTCCCTTGGATACTGCGATTTCTTTATAATTACTGGTAAGTGTCTGCGCTGCTTTTTTTCCTTTTAAATCTGCAAAGTTTTTAATCGAGTCATTGTCTTTTCGCACAATCAAAACGGGTTTGGATACGATATAAGGCTCTGTGAAATCGTATTTTGCTTGACGGTCTGGACGAATTCCGACCTGATTGACAATGATATCGAATCGTTTCGAATCAAGTCCGGCAAACATACCGTCCCATTGGGTTTCGATAAATTCCGGCTTCACACCAAGTCTGCTCGCTACTTCCTCCGCTATCTCAACATCAAAGCCAATTAGCTTTCCTGAAGCATCATGGAAGGTATACGGTGGGTAGGTGCCTTCTGTGCCAATGCGAATTTTTCCGTCCGCTTTGATTTGACCAAGCAGATTATTGCTTCCGGTTGCCTGGTTTTGTGCTGGCGGTTGTTGCGTTTGCGTTTGCGTCGTGCCACAAGCAGGTAATACAAGTGAAACAAGTAAGGAGAAAGCGGCTATCATTGCATTCTTTTTCATGAACTTGCACCTCTTCCTTTTATTTTTATTAATAGAAATTTTCAGATAAATAAAATCAAATTAATAAATGCATTATTCCAACTTGTATTTGTCCAGCTTTCGATATAACGTGGAAAGACTAATCTGCAAGGTTTGTGAAATCTTTTCTTTATCATTTCGATAGGACTCGGCAAAATAAAACGTTTGCAAAATATTTTTCTCATACTCTTCAATCATTTGCTCTAAACTTAATCCCCGTTTCAAGCAAGCAAAATTCTCCTGTTTGTTCAGATAATCGGGCAAGTCATGAAATCCAATCGTATCGGATTCAGCGATATTGACCATATATTCCACCGCATTTTCCAGCTGCCTGATGTTTCCTGGCCAATCATATTGAATCAACCACTGCTCCAAGATTGGATCGATGCCGAGCTCATTGACTTTTAAAATTCGGCAATGCTTTCGAATGAAATAGCGAATCAATAACACAATGTCATCACGTCGTTCCTTGAGAGGCTTGGTGTGAAGCGGTATGACATTGAGACGGTAATACAAATCTTCGCGGAATGTGCCTTTTTCCACCATTTCCTCTAAGTTTCGATGGGTAGCGGCGATGACTCTTACATCGATCGGAATGATTTTTTTCCCACCGATCCGTTCAATGGATCGCTCCTGTAAAACTCGTAATAATTTTGGCTGCAGCGAAATGGGCATATCGCCAATCTCATCGAGAAATAAGGTGCCTTTATTGGCATACTCGAATTTACCGATATTCCCGTCACGTCTAGACCCTGTGAAAGCTCCTCCCTCGTAGCCGAACAATTCGCTTTCCAACAGATTTTCAGGGATAGCGGCGCAATTGATCGCGACAAAAGGATTTTTTCTTCGCGTGCTTTCATAATGAATCGCTTGGGCCAGCAGTTCTTTACCGGTTCCGCTGTCACCCCGAATGAGAACGGTCGATGGACTATTGGTAACGCGCCTTGCCTTTTTGATGACATCTTGCAGTCCGGTATTATGGCCGACAATGCTGTCAAAGGAAACAGGTTTGAAGGCAGCAGCATCCTCATACGCTTCGCACTCTGAGCCTTGGCTTTGCTCAATCAACAACAGTTTGTTCTCAATCAGCGAGCTCATATGATTCAAAAATGTTAGCAGCATCTCCGTATTCCGAATCATTCTCTCTTTCTGTTCAGCCGAAAACCCCGTGATCCCGATAACACCTACAGGTCGATCCCGTTTGAATATGGGAAAACCAATGATGGTGGAAACCTTGCACTGTGAAAGAAATTTACAGTTCATGCATTGTGATTCGTTTTTTATCACATCATGGGTCATGGCGGGTTTGCCCGTTTTCATGATCATCCGGAGCAAGGACCCATCTGGTGACGGTTCGCCAATCGTAATACGGTATACACCCGTTCCGCTGATGCGGATTCCGTTGTCATCAATTACAGTGACATCGAAACCAAGCACCTCATTCATGTTTTCCGAGAATGTTTGGACAAAATTTTGAATGCAGGTAAAGTCTGACATATTGCCCTCCCATGCTTGACATTTTGGATAGTCATTTCAAATAAAAGTGTACATGTTTAATTTTACTGAAATTCTCCATTCTATCCAACGTGTTTTACACGATAGGCGTTATCTATGCCCTGCACAAGAAAGTGACTGCTTCTTTTATTTGATGTACGCTCTTTTCCAATAGAGAGCGTGGACACCCGATGTTCATTCGCATGAATCCTTCTCCGTCTGTTCCAAAAATATGCCCTTCATTCATCGCAACTCTCGCTTTCGTAAGCATAAATGTTGCAAGCTCATCTGCAGCCAGGCCTAATTCTCGGCAATCCAGCCAGACCAAATACGTACTTTCCGGTTGAATCACTTTGATTTGCGGAATGTTCTCTTGGAAGTATCGAACGAGAAAAGCAAGGTTCCCTTGTATATAATCGATCGCTTGCTCCAGCCATTCATCACCGGATCTGTAAGCTATCTCTGTTGCAGTAATCCCGAGCGCATTCGGGGAACCGATCGCCAGACTATTGATTGATTGGTTAAAACGTTCGCGCAATGCTTCGTTCGGAATAATGATGCAGGATGTTTGCAGACCAGCCAGATTAAAGGTTTTGGACGGAGCAATGCACGTAAAGGATTGCTCGGCGAATGCTTCTGAAACAGCGGCAAACGGCGTATGTTTATATCCTTTGTACACAAGGTCGCAATGAATCTCGTCTGAAATCACCAGAATCTTGTTCTTGATGCAAATTTGCCCCAGCATCGTCAACTCTTCACGGCTCCACACCCTTCCTACCGGATTATGAGGATTGCAAAGGACTAAAATTTTGACACCGCCGTCCAGTTTCGCTTCCAAATCCGCGAAATCCATCGTGTATCGTCCGTTTTCAAATTTGAGCGAGTTGTTGACCACTTGACGCCCTAATGACGTGATGATGCGCGCGAAAGGGTGGTAGACTGGCGTTTGAATCATGATTTTATCCCCAGGCTGTGTAAAGGAATTGATAATGACGGATATGGCCGGGAGTATGCCAGGCGTGTGAGCCATCCATTCCCCCTCGATCGACCACTGGTGTCTTCTTTTCACCCATTGAACCAGAGCATCAATGTACGAATCTGGCCGACAAGCATAGCCGTATATGCCGTGCTCAACGCGCTGGGTTAAAGCCTGTATGACGGAAGGAGGCGATTTAAAATCCATATCGGCAACCCACATCGGAATCACGTCATTCACGCCAAAGCGATTCTGAAGATCATCCCACTTTTCACAGGCTGTATTTGCTCGGTCGATCACTTGGTCGAAATCATACTTCACTTCCATAACCTCCTGTTCATCGTTTGCATCTGCGAATCTATATGAGCAAGATCTGTGCCAGTTTTACAACTGCATCAAATCAACGTTTTGAGCGCTTTCAATTTGGCTCATTTGTCAATGTTGCAAATGATGATTGATAAAAACCTGCTTTCCTTAGTCGTTTCGCTTTTGCAAAATTAAAAAAATATTTCCGAGTTTGCTAAACCGGTCCTATTTCTGCTGCTATTATCCCAATGCGCTTTCGAGATCGTTCCAGATGTCCTCAACATCTTCGATTCCAACTGAAAAACGGACGAGTCCATCATGGATACCTGCTTGTTCTCTTTCTTCTTTGGGGATAATCGCATGTGTCATCGAAGCCGGATGTTGAATGAGCGTGCCGACGTCCCCGAGAGAGACGGCTAATGTGCACAGGTTAACAGAATTCATCAGGGTAACACCTGCTTCGTACCCCTCCTTCAAGACAAAAGATATCATGGCTCCCGGCCCTCGCATCTGTTTCTCCATGATTTGTTTATCTTCGAAGCTGGATAGGCCGGGAAAATAAACCCGCTCGATGGCCTTATGGTTTTCCAAGCGTTCAGCCAAAATCTGTGCATTTTCTTGCGCGCGATCCAGACGAACGTGTAAAGTGCGTATACCTTGACTGAGAAGCCATGCATCCATAGGAGCCAAATTTGCACCCATGGTCTTCTGCACTTCTTTTCTCATCGGATCGATGATGTCCTTACGTGAAATCACCAACCCACCAATCAGATAGCCATGGCCCGATAAATATTTGGTTGCGCTGTGTACGACAATATCAATTCCGCATCGGATCGGATTTTGCAAATACGGGGACAAAAATGTATTATCAACAACGGTCAAGACACCCTTTTGCTTGGCAACCGCCGCTACGCTCGTCATATCCACTAAGGAAAGGGTTGGATTGGATGGCGTTTCAAAATAGATCACTTTCGTTCGATCCGTGACGTGTGGCTCCAGCTCTTCTCCTGTTTTAAATGGTGCAAACGTTACGTCGATCCCAAACTTCTTTACGGTTTTGCTTAGAAAAGCATGTGTCGCGCCGTACAGAGCCGTGTGTGCAACAACGTGATCGCCAGCCTGCAAAAGGCCCAGCAAACACCCCGTTATGGCAGCCATCCCAGAGGAGAACGCCAGACACCCTTCACCAAATTCCAATGCCGCCACTTTTTCTTCTAGCTCTCGTACATTTGGATTTCCTAGGCGTGAGTACATAAAACCAGGATCCTCTCCGGCGAAGCGCTTTGCCCCTATTTCCGCATTATCGAAAACAAACGTGGACGTCATGTAAACAGGGGAAATATGTGAGCCGTGTCCAGGATCCTTATTCACTTTCACTAGATTTGAATTATATTTCATCGATTGTTACGCCCCCCACTTTTCGTACTCTGCCATGCTGTTTTTCTTTCTTCCTCCTTCCAGCTGGTTACCGATTTATTACTGCAAAAGGTATGCCAGCTCTGCACCCCTTATAAAAGCTGCTTTTTTTGTGGTTTCAACATTTGCTTTTTTTCATTTTTGCGACTGTCTTTTAGGGAATATCCAAATGACGCCCTTTCCTCTTTTGCAAGGTTGATAATTTTTTCGCAGTGTTGAAAGGAGGGATGATCAGGGGAAAAGAAAGAGGAGCTGCAGTTGCAGCTCCTCCAAAATAGACCAGCGATTATACCAATGGTTCGCTATTCTCGTCTTATCCTACTCGGGCGTGTCACCTCGAATCGACTATATCTGTGGACGATCCTTTTTTCTTACGTATGAAACGTCGGTCGATGAAATAAGCGGTGAGCAAGGACAGTACCGTGAGCAAAACTGGTAAGCCCAACGCTTCAAAGGAGAAGGAGTTGCCTTCCAGCTTCAAGTGGTCGGTGGCACGATATTCGAGCCGCTTGGCGGCAAATTTCGCCGTCTGTATATCCTCCTGCCGAGCCAAATCCTCGAGTGCCGGATCCATTGCAAACCGGCCTGCCGCTTCACTGTGCAAAAACAGCAATTGCGCGCTGTTGCCGTCGTCCTTCCACTGCTTGATATCTTGGGTGGCTGCAGTCTCGGCATCGGACCCGACGACAATCATTTTCGCCAGCTTCGGCACATTTTTGATCTGATAACGCGCGACCAGGTTCAGGCCGTGTTTCGTTACGATCGGTTCATTCGCGCTAGAAACGGTCAACATAGTCGTCGTTCCGGAAGCGGCGTATGTATCGAATGCGGCGGACAAATCCAGTTCATCGACGCCGTTATAGAGCAGCACGCCCGCCTTTACTTTGTTCCATTGATAAGCGTTGTTCAGTATATACGTAATATCGCTCAATCCGGCAGTGAACGGTTCCATTCGCGGGTTTTTCGCATAATCGTAAGAGGGATCGTTCATCTCCTCCGCCACTCTCTTTGCCGCTCCCTCGCCCAACTGCTTAGTGATGACGTAAAGCGTTGCGTCGATTCCCGAGGTGAGACCGGCAGAAGATACGATATGGCCTTGCGGGACATAGCGTTGATCATTCACCCACTGGACTTTCGGATATTGTTTCTTGAGTCGATCGATGTCTCCCCAATGCGTCGCGGCCGATTTGCCGTCCAGCAAACCTGTGTCCGCCAGGTTTTCCGCCCCGTTGCAGATGGAGAGCAGTGTCGTCTTGTCGCCCGAGTGCTTCCGGATCCATTCACGGACTGGCGCATATTTATTCTCGTCCAAAATCGGCATAAACGGAATGACGATAATGTCCGGACTTTTGCCGAGCATTGCGTCCATTTCGTCAAACGAATAATGCGGGACGACATCAAGTCCGCCGGTTAATGATTTGATTTCGCGATCAGGGGCAACTCCGTATACATTGTACGCTTTCGTCATCGCAAACATCTCGTACGGAACGAGAAAATCGAACACTTCCGTCGATTCGTTCGCCAGCAGTACCGCCACTGTTGGTTTGTTCGCATCATATTTCGGTACCTGCACATTCGACAATGCAGGGTCGGCTTTATCGTAAACGGACATTACTTCATTCATTGTATGAATGAATCCGATTGTGCCTGCCCCTCCAACGACTATGACAACCACGATGAAATAAATCATGATGCGCAATACCGTTTTCACGAGCTCACTCTCCTTTAGCAAAATTACCTACCATAAACTGTAACAAAACGTGGTGAATTTATCGTCAGTCTGCAGCTCGATAGAGAGGCGCGTCTAACGTTGGAACGGCTACTGACCCCTAGTCTGTTTCCTTTTTTCGGCATGGCTCGATAGGGCTATACGGTAAATGGATGTGAAGACACTGAATAACGAACGTTTCTCATCCTAGCGAGGCTTTTCAAAGCAAAAAAACATCTGCCCCTTGCAACTTCGGGCAGATGTCTTCGTTACTCGACATTTATTTTTGCATTTGTAATTGCTTCAAAATTAGTTTCTGGATTTTTTACTTTTGCTTCGAAATCATACATTTTCTTTTTATCGGGTTTGAACTTAATCAAGACCTTATAAACACCTTCTTTTTCGTCATATTCCTTGCTTATTTCTGAAACGCCATAATTGTATTCCCTGATGAATTGATCCGATTTTATCCCAAACACTTTATAAGTTAAAAGTAAGTAGATTTCGTCACCAAACTTCATCGTTGCTGTTTGTGGACTTATAGAAGCATTAATTTTTGAATCAGCCGTGACAGTAAACTTTACTACACCATTTCCTACTATTACCTCATTTGTTTCATCATTGTACATATGTAAAAGAAAGAATGGGGTATATACGCCCTCTTTTTTTGGCGTAAAATAACCTGTGGTTATATAAATATTCTTCTTTTGATCATAATAGGTTCTAACTTTCTCTACTTTTTGTGTATTGTCAACTGAATTAAACAAGTAGAATTTGAAATATCCTTCTTCCTTCAACTTTCCCCTATATGGCGTATGTACTGTAAATTTTATTTTTTTTCCTACCTTTAATGTCTTCTCTGGGGAAATAGTAAAGTCTGAATCTACACTTGGCCCTATAATTGGCATTTCATCAACACGGATCAGCTTTTCTGCAGATCCTATCCAGGTCTTATCTTTATCTTTCATGACAATTTTATATAGAACCGAAACATTTTCGATCGTAATCCCAAGATTTTCAGGTTTAAAAGTCGCCTTAGAAACATAATTGTTGCCTATCTTTTTTGTTTCGAGCTGAATGGTTTTCTTCTCTTTAAATACGATCTCTAAAGATGCATCAAAGGTTTCCCCTTCTTTTTTTGTCACAGCCTCTATTTGTATTTCCTCGCTTGGACTATACTTCCCCTTGATCGGACTAATTTTTAAATCAACGGGTACATTTACTTCATCGGATGCAAAAGTCACGTTGGGGATCATGGTTGTAAACAGCATGAAAAAGGTGAGCAACATCCTCGGGAGATGAATTCCAAGTGATCTTATTTTTTTTGTTACATACATTTCCTTCCCCACCTTACAGAGTAATAACAACATTGTAAGTGGTCATCCAAATATTAACAATAATTCTTTTTTCTTAAAATTCCTGTAGTCCATTTTTCGAAATGCTTATTTTTGTTGCGTTGTAGCACTTATTCGATCTGCTCGGATCGGAAATGGCGGTTTTCGGTCAAGGTAAAAAGAAAAAGGAACCGCTTTCGCAGCTCCCCCAAAAAATCATTAAACTGGAATGCTTTTCTCGTCTTATCCAACTCGGATTGCCTACACTGTGCAGGCGCCTTTCAGCACACTTAGCGTTTAATCAGCCGAGTCTCAATACTGTTATACGTATTATTTCCCCATCCCAAAGTAATTCATTCGATGGGAAAGGGCTAATGCGAACTTGTTGATATGAGTCTTGGAATCGCGGCTCTTTCCATATCAAGACCTCACGAAAACGCTCCCCTAAATTCCCTGCTTGCTCGGCAGCCGTTTTTCCGGATGCCCATATCCTTGATGCTCTTTGTTTTTCTCATCTTTGAGCTGATCATCCTTGATCTTATCCACAAATTCCTTGGTGCTCATTTTTTCCAAATCCATTGTCGACCCCTCCTGCCATCTGAAATTTCCTCTTTATTGTGTCCCTCCATCAACGTTGCATTCCCTCCTTGTAACTGGAAACGACAGCATTCTCCCATTCCAAAACAACAAAAACGCCGGCATTCTCTGCCGACATTTTCGTTTTCGTCTCCATCGTTATCCTTGGCCTTCCCGTTTCCCAAAAAACGTCTTCAACGCTTCGAACACTTCGCCCTTTTCGAGAATCACGGAATACATGAACTTGGGATCTTTACATAGACAAAAAATCGAATCTTCAAGAGTCTCTAGTTGATTAGTGATCATCAGGGTTTTTTATGGTCAATGGTCGCATCATGTCATGGTCTTCATGCTCTAATTTATGACAATGCCATACGTATTTTCCGGCATATGGTTTAAATCGCATGATGATTCGAACCGTTTCTAGCGCGTTGACTGTCACAGTATCTTTTAAGCCAAAATCAGTTGGGATTCGTTTCCTTATTTTACCACTATTTTCACGGCGACCAAGGACGAGAAAATTCACTAAGTGGATATGAATGGGATGGCCACCTTCCGTTTTATTTTCCAGTTCCCATATCTCAATCGAATCAAGTAGTGGCGTTTCTGTCACTGGATCATCCCACTCAAATCCATTTAACAAAAGCATAGGACGTCCATATTCATCTTGTGTCTCATCTAGAGTTAAATGTCTTACCTTTTTGACTGCTTTGAGTGGAATACGATCAATTTTACTTAAAATCGACGGAACTTGACTGTGGTCTTTTTCGTTTAGCTGCTTTGTCACCTTGAACGCCATCACGTCACCAATTGGATTGCCTAATTCATACTGGTTTTGTAAGATGATGGTTTCACCCTGCAGTTTAGAGAAATCCACCACGATGTCAATCCGCTCAGCCGAACCAACTTGCAGGCTTTGTACCTCAATCGGATGTTCAAGGAGCCCTCCATCTGTTCCGATTAAGAAAAAAGACTGAGAATTACTAAATTGAAACAGGTATGCGCGAGAGTTAGACGCGTTTAGTAAACGGAATCTGTATTTGCGGGGCTCAACTTCTAAAAAAGGCCAAACTTTCCCATTCACTACCATTGTATCTCCAAAAAAACCATCAACAATCGATGGAAATGGCAAATCTGGTGAGGGATTGCTAGGCTGTGATGGATAAAACAGAGAGCCATCGGGATTAAATGACTTATCCTGAACGATGAGCGGCACTTCATATTCCCCCTTCGGAAGCGGAAGCGCCTTCTCTTCTTCATCGCGTATCAAATAAAGACCGGCAAGACCTGCATACACATTTAACCGGGTGATTCCGAGGGTATGGTCATGGTACCAAAGAGCGGTCGCTCTTTCACGATTGGGGTATTCATAAGTTTGTGTTACAAATTCTGGTCCCGTTTGCCTAAAATTTCTAGTAAACCACGCCTCTGGGTGTCCATCGCTTGCTGGTCTACTCGAACTTCCATGTAAATGCACAACGGTTCGAACTTCAGGGGTATCCATCGCCCCATGAATCGTGGTATCGACGGGCAAAAAATGTTTATTAGGTAATTTATTTTCCCATTTTACGTAAATCGGTTGGTCTTTTTCGACTTCAATCGTTGGACCAGGCACTGTCCCCTGATACGCCCAAACTTTTGTTTTTGGCAAATTTTTGTGAAATCGATGTCGTGCTTGTATCATACGTACAACATATGGGTTATTGTGGGGGTTCTTTTTTAGTTTGATTATGGGCGGAATTGGTAGTTGATCGACAAATTTCTTCAATTCCATTTTTTTCACTCCTTCTTCCATCTCCTCAATCACTATGGCCACACAAACACAAGGGAGTCAACAACATGAAAATTCTACCTATATTTTATTTTATGGATGTAAAACCATGAGTATAACAACACTGGAAGACTCCTCTTTTCATTGAAGAATTTTCAAATGAATATAAAAAGTCGCCTTGTCAATTGTGACAAAGCGACTCTTTTTCGATCCTCATTTGTATTCATTCCAGCCGAAATTTTTTTACGTCTACACTTCCTTTTTCCCAAAAAACGTCTTCAACGCTTTGAATACTTCTCCTTTTTCCCGAATCACGGAGTACATGAACTTGGGATCTTTGACATGCCGGTAGGCTGACATTAATGTGGAATGGCGGTTATATTGGTTGACTTCGCCATATCCAAACATATTGCACCGATCCATCAGTTCCTTCACCAGCTTGACGCAGCGCTCATTGTCAGAAGTCAAATTGTCGCCATCGGAGAAGTGGAATGGGTAGATGTTGTACATGGACGGAGGATACCGTGCATCGATGATCTCCAACGCTTTTCGATACGCGGAGGAGCAAATCGTTCCGCCACTTTCGCCCTTGGAAAAGAAGGCGTCCTCGCTCACTTCCTTGGCGTCCGTATGATGAGCGATGAAGGCAATCTCCACCTTCTCATACTTGGTGCGCAGGAAACGCAGCATCCAAAAGAAGAAGCTGCGGGCGATATACTTTTCAAATACCCCCATCGAGCCCGACGTATCCATCATCGCGATGATCACCGCGTTGGAATGCGGCTTGATGATATCCTCCCATGTTTTAAAGCGAAGATCGTCATTGGTGATGCCAGTCTCCATGTCACTGTAGCCAGCCAGTGCGTTGCGGCGGATGGCGGCGAGCAGCGTGCGCCGCTTATCGATGTTCCCCATCAGCCCTTTTTTGCGCACATCAGTGAACCGAGACTCCTCAATGGTGATCTCATTTTCATCCTTGCGCTGTAGGTTGGGCAGCTCCAGCTCCTCGAAAAGCATTGCCTGGAGCTCTTCGACCGTGATCTCAACCTCATAATAATCTTGGCCGGGTTGGTCGCCGGCGCCTTGCCCTTTCCCTGCCCCTTGGGCCGGGTCTCCGTCCTTGGCAATGACGTCACCGACTTTCGAGTTGCCTTTCCCCTGGCCGCCGTGCTGGCCTTTTTGGAAATTGTAGCGGAATCTGTATTCGTCCAACGAACGAATCGGAATTTTCACAACATCCCGTCCGTTCGACATGATGATGCTTTCCTCACTGACCAAATCAGGCAGATTTTTTTTAATCGCCTCTTTTACTTTTTCTTGATGTCGATTCTGGTCCTGGTGTCCTTTACGATGAAGGCTCCAATCCTCCTTGGAGACGATAAAAGAGTGCGAATCCTCCATACGGTCACCCCCTTATCTGTTTAAGAGACTCCCCACGTAACGGAGCAGCTCATTGGCGCAAATCGGGCAATAACCATGTTCATCAATCAGTCGTTTCGTGACCTCATTGATTTTTTTCAGCTGGGTTTCATCCGGTGTTTTGCTGGAGGTCGTGATTTTCACGACGTCCTTCAGATCCGCGAACAGTTTTTTCTCGATTGCTTCGCGCAAACGGTCGTGCGTGCTGTAGTCGAACCGTTTTCCTTTGCGCGCGTAGGCCGAGATGCGGATGAGAATTTCTTCGCGGAACGCCCGCTTCGCATTTTCCGAGATGCCGATTTGTTCCTCGATGGAACGCATCAAGCGCTCATCGGGATCCATCTCCTCGCCGGTAACAGGGTCACGCATTTTTTGCATGTTGCAAAATGATTCCACATTGTCGAGATAGTTATCCATCATCGTTTTGGCCGACTCTTCAAAGCTGTAGACGAATGCTTTCTGCACTTCTTTCTTCGCCAGTTCATCATACTCTTTGCGTGCCACAGAAATGAAATTCAGGTATCGGTCCCGTTGTTCTTTGGTAATGGACGCATGCTGGTCCAGTCCTTCCTTCAAAGCACGGAGAATGTCGAGCGCATTGATGCACTCGGTATCCCGTCTGATCAGCGCGCTGGAAATCCGGTTGATGACATAGCGCGGGTCAATTCCGGACATCCCTTCATCGCTGTGTTCTGTACGCAGTTCTTCAATATCAGCCCCTTTGAAGCCCTCCACCGATTCGCCATCATAAAGGCGCATTTTCTTGAGCAGATCGGCTCCCTGCTTTTTGGATTCCTTCAACCGCGTCAAAATGGAGAAAATCGCCGCGGCCCGGAATGCGTGCGGAGCGATGTGCACATGGCCGAGATCAGACTGGCCGATCAGCTTGGAGTAAATTTTTTCCTCATCGCTGACCTTCAGGTTGTAAGGGACAGGCATCACGATGATACGCGATTGCAGCGCTTCGTTCTTTTTGTTAGCGATAAACGACTTGTATTCCGATTCGTTCGTATGAGCGACAATCAGCTCATCTGCCGAGATCAGCGCAAAGCGACCGGCTTTGAAATTCCCTTCCTGCGTAAGCGACAGAAGATGCCACAAAAATTTCTCATCGCATTTGAGCATTTCCTGGAATTCCATCAAGCCGCGGTTCGCTTTGTTCAATTCCCCGTCAAAGCGGTAGGCGCGCGGATCGGATTCGGATCCATACTTGGTGATGGTGGCAAAGTCGATGCTACCCGTCAAATCGGCGATATCCTGCGATTTCGGGTCAGACGGACTGAACGTCCCGATTCCGATACGTTCTGCTTCCGAGAACAAAATGCGACGGACAGGGAAATCCTCAATCCGCCCGCCATATTCTGTCTCCAGCCTCATCCGGTTGTACGGGGTCAGCTCGCCTTCGATTTTGATGCCCAGCTCCGCTTCCACCTCAGGGCGCAGCTCACGAGGAACGAGATGAAGTGGTTCTTCTTGCATTGGGCAACCATCCAACGCATAGACGGCTCCATCATCCGTACGGCTGTAGTCCTCCAGACCACGTTTGAGCATCGTCACAATCGTCGATTTACCACCGCTGACCGGCCCCATCAACAGGAGAATCCGCTTGCGCACATCAAGCCTTCTCGCCGCAGAATGGAAATACTCCTCAACCAAGCGCTCAACCGCTCGATCGAGCCCATAGATTTCTCGGCTAAAAAATGTATACGAACGACTTCCATCCTCATTCTCTTCAATCCCTGCGTTCCGAATCATGTTATAGACCCGGGAATGTGCAGTTTGTGCAATGGTTGGATTTTTTCTGACCAGCTCCAGGTATTCCGCAAACGTGCCTTTCCACGCCAATTTTTCTTCACGTGTGCGGTGTTCCGATATTCTTCTTAAGATATCCATGCTGCTCACTCCTCCCTGTACCGCCGCTTTCTTTCGCACGACAATGTACTATCATGTTTATGTTCTGCCTTGAACCTGCATGCCCAAAACAGCCAGTTTACCAAAGGAAACATGCGTGACAACTGATACCTTTCCATATTTTTATGCAGAAACCCAAAATATGTATACCAGCTTGGCGGGAAAAGATTATGGAACGTGAAACCGGGTTGCAACAAAACTGTCATGGATACGCGGTTTGCAAAACGGAGAGGCTAGTTTATAATAAAAACATTATGGTGGAAAAGGGGAGTACATATGGGTACTTTTATCGTTGGACTTGTATTTGCATTATTCGTTTTCTTCATCCTGACCGCCGGATACAACGAGGACAAAACCTGGAATCTGTAAGAGCGGCGAAAAAGAGCAAAGGCAGGAGCCATCGGGCTTCCTGCCTTTTTCTTATAAGCTTTTTACTTGGGATTGGGTTAGCCTCGGCACGCTCCCTGCCTATGCTTTAAGCGAAAATGCCTTCCCTATTCGCCAATGCTTGGTAAAGCTCTTCAATCGTACCGGTCTGATCGATTGGAAACAGCGGTTCCCCGCGATTTTCCACGTAATTGGTAACCAAATACGTTTTCATCCCGATTTTGCTCGCCGCCATATCTTCCTGCATATGATTCCCGATCATGATGCATGCGGACGGCGATACGCCCAGCTTTTCGCAAATTTCACGGTAATACCCCTCATGCGGCTTAGTAAAATGGGATTCTTCATACACTGTAACCAACTCAAAATCATCGGCAGAAAGCCCAATCCAGCTCAAACGGCTATGGATCGCATCTCGCGGAAACACCGGATTTGTCGCGACAGCCAGCCGGTACCCCGCTTGCTTCGCAGCCTCCACGATCTTTTTGGCCCATGGGGAAGGATAGGTGTAATGAGACAGCTGAGGGAACACCTCTTTATAAAAGGCATCGAAGACAGGCCAAATGTCTTCCTTTGTGACACCGCTCTTTCCCAGAAACCGTTCGATGAACACCTGTTCATTCGTTTTATGCGGCTCATCACTTGTGATCATCGCTTTTGTCGCATCCCACACTAGCGCAACAAGCGTTTCGGCATCAAAGCGATCTCCGACATACTTGCTCAATTCTTTCAGGTACGCTTTCACGAACGCTTCCGTATGCATCTCCAGCAGCGTCCCATCCAGGTCAAACAATATGGTACTTCTCTTCTCCATCGCTTCTCATCCTCGCTTTTGTCAGGAACATGTTTTGATAGCTTGTCCAAGCAAGCTTTGTTCGTTTGCGGGCAAGCTAGTCCAAATTGGGAAATCCAAGCTGCCGAAATGCCTCAAACACGACGATTGCAGCGCAGTTAGACAGATTGATGGATCGTGTCGCTCCTCCCATTGGGATGCGGATTCCATTTTCCCGATATTCCTCGACGAGCTCCGGAGGAAAACCGGTTGTCTCTTTTCCAAGGATGATGAAGTCGCCATCCTGAAATTGCACATCGGTATATAGCTTTTCCCCTGTCGTTTCCACGAGATAAAAACGGCCCGGTCCATTTCCGTGAACCTGCTTGAAATGGGCAAAATCATCATAATGATGAACCGAGACGGCATGCCAATAATCAAGCCCTGCTCGTTTCAAATAACGGTCGTCTGTCGAAAAGCCCAACGGATGAATTAAATGCAAATGAGCCCCAGTCGCTGCGCATGTCCGGGCGATATTGCCCGTATTAGCAGGAATGAGCGGCTCATGCAGCACGATATGTAGCGGCATCTTTTGTAACTCCTTCAATTTCTCAGATGGTAGAATACTCGTCTGTACCTTGGCACTAAGCAAGAATACAAGCAGCAGGGCGCGAACCATCTGAAAGACGACAGCCCGCGTTGATCCCCACGCCGTTTTTTCTTACTCGTTTCCCCGTATATGAAAAAAATCATACTTGATGTTATCCGTATATGCAGTGGAATCCTTATACTCCCAATAACGCTTGCTGCTGTTTGTTGTATGGGCATTGACAAGCGGCATGCCGTTGCTGTCCTTACCAGTGACGATTGTGTTATGCTGCCAATGACCGTCTCCGTCAAAGTCATAGCAGATGATATCCCCCAGCTCCAGCTCCTCGGGGCTGCTCTTCCGCACGGCACGCATCGGCGCCTTACCTGAAGCCAGCAGCCTGTGTAAGCTATCAGCTACGGCCCAGCTATAGCTCCAGTTTTCATGCCAGCCGCGAAACCACCAGCCTGTGCTCTTGTTACCGGTGCTGATCATGGGTATCCCACCCGCGTACAGACACTGCGAAATAAAGTTCGTGCAATCGACTACCAGGTACGGATAGGCGGGGTTTGGATTATCCCAATGCGTATCCGCATAAAGTACAGCACGCAACCGGTCGTAACCGCCGCCTTGTCCCTTAATGACCGGAACTGCTGGCTGAACGTGTTCCCTGTGCTGCTCTTCCTTGCCAGACTGAAAAGCGAATCCTTCGGTAAATGCAAAATGGCCAACTTGCCCGCCAACGTTTGCAACCGTTCCACTTGGCGATAAACTGATCGGCTCCCATTGCTTTTGGAATCCCCATTTTCCATTGATCCGCTGCAAAGATACCTTTTTGGTGAGGCTCACTTGTTGCTGCAACGGCTGCTCTCCATGCCGATAGCGAAGCTGCTGATTTAGCTTCAGCACCACATCAACTTGGTTCGGCCCCCGTTCCTGCGCATGCAGCGGCCTTGCGCTGATTTGGGCTGTGAGTGGGACGGCGCGGCGGCTTTTCAGCTGAGCAAATTCTCTTTGCCACCGAACAGCCTCTTGCCGCCTGTCCTCCGCATCCCAAAACGCTCGCGCCAACTCATCCGACCTTCCCGTAACCATAGCACGATTTACCTGCTCGATATAGGATTTCAGAAAAGCTCTCCATTCGCCATATGCAAGCATTACCGGCACCCCCATCGTTTTGGTGAGAGTATATGTCAGAATGCGTGCAGACAGCACAAACGGGTCTACTCAGCTGCAAATAAGCTGATTTGTTCCAAGGTCGGCGACAAGACGCCTTCCAGTCGCAGCAAATGCTCCTTGATCGGTAGTCCCCCTCCATAGCCCACCATTGAGCCATTTGCACCGATGACACGGTGGCATGGAATAATCAACGGAATCGGATTTTTGTTGTTTGCTCCTCCGATCGCTCGCACGGCTTTGCTTGACCCGATGAATTCAGCGATATCTTTATAAGAACGCGTCTCGCCATAAGGAATGTGTGTTAACGCAGACCAAACCGTTTGTTGGAACGGTGTGCCGTACAAATCAAGCGCCACCGTAAAATCACGCCTTTTTCCAGCAAAATATTGTTCAAGCTCCGCGACCACTTGGCAATTGCGCTCATCGTCGGGAACAGGCAGCTGCAGCCCATGCTTCTGACACCAGTCGGCAAGCGACCGGACCGCCTCTTCATCGGCACTAAAATGGATGTAACATAGCCCCTTTTCTGTCGATGCAACCAATAATGATCCGATCGGCGTCTCAATTGCGGTATACCCTACTGTTCCTGCCATTCGCTCATGCCCCCTGTCCCTCGGTATTATTTTTCAGACTGTCGCCTCCTGCTGCCAAAGAGCCAATCCTTTATGGATTTCTGCCAGCGCCTCCTCATCTTTCTCCAAGGACAGCGCCTCCTGCAAAGCTTCTCCCGCCTGTGTGCCTCCAATTTTTCCAAGCGCCCACGCGGCAGTGCCACGGATGACCGGACGCGGATCTTTTTGGAGCAATCGGATCAAATCGGGCACGGCGCTTTGGTCCTTAAAGTGGGCAAGCGCCAAAATCGCGTTGCGCTGAATCGGCTTGCGGCCTCGCCAAGCAGACGATGATTTTCCGAATACCTCCTTGAACTCACGGTTCCCCATGGACAATATGGGCACTAAAAGCGGCTTGGCCACCTCTGGGTCAGGTGAAAACTCGGGATGATAATCAAAATGCTTTCCTTTATTTTTCGGGCAAACAGTCTGGCATGTGTCACAGCCATACAACCTGTTGCCAATTTTGGAACGAAATTCGTCAGGGATAAAATCTTTCACCTGTGTCAAAAACGCAACACAACGCTGCGAATTCAGCTGTCCTCCCTGAACGAGCGCACCAGTTGGGCATGCATCCACGCAAATATTGCAATCTCCACAGCCCTCCTCGATCGGCGCGTCTGGTGGGAGTGGAAGACTCGTGACCAACTCGCCGAGGTAGACCCATGAGCCGAATTCTGGTGTAATGATCGCGCAGTTTTTTCCGGACCAGCCGATGCCTGCACGCTCTGCTACCGCCCGATCGGACAAACCCCCTGTATCGACCATCGATTCGATCATCGCCCCTGGCTCCAGATCACGGATAAATGCTGTCAGCTTCTCCATCTTCTCGCGCAGCACATGATGGTAATCCGTCCCCCATGCCGAACGGCTCAAAATCCCTCGGTATGCACCGGGAACCGATTTAGGTGGATTTTTCATTTTGGAAGGGTAGGCTAACGCGATGGCGATCAGCGAACGGGCCTCGGGAATGGTCAATGTTGGATCTGTCCGCTTTTCCAAGTCGGGCTCTTCAAAGCCGGATTCGAACCCGCTCTCGCGGTGCACCTCAAGCCGTTCCTTCAGATCCAGGAAAGGGTCAGCGGTGGCAAACCCGATTTTGTCGATGCCAATCTCGCCAGCATATCGAATGATCGCCTCTTTTGTCTGCTGCCAATAGGTTTGTTCGCTGGTCACGCCCGCTTGATCGCTCCTGTCGCCAGCTCATCGCAACGGTTGTTCCACTCATTGTCCGCATGCCCTTTCACTTTGACGAATGTCACCTTATGCGTTCCTGTCAGCTGGAGAATTTCCTTCCAAAGATCCTGATTTTCCACCGGCTGGTTTTTGCTGTTTTTCCAGCCGTTGCGTTGCCATCCCTTATACCACCCTTGTTGAAAGCAATTGATCAAATAGGCGCTGTCGCTATACAGCGTGACATTGCAAGGTTCCTTTAGCAAGGACATCGCTTCTATCGCTGCCTGCAGCTCCATTCGGTTGTTGGTTGTATTTTGTGCTGAACCGGAAATCTCTTTTTTGTGAGCACCGTAAAAAAGCACGGCACCCCAGCCGCCCGGTCCTGGATTCCCGGAACAAGCGCCATCCGTATAAATCGTTATATCCTTCATCGGCGGAGTTCCTCCCTTTTCATCATAGTTTCATTGTACAAAAGGACAGAGCGTTACACAAAGAAATTAGCGGCAATTCCGCTGAGAAAGATTGTCTAATCAAGTAAAAAGCCCCGCACTCATCATTGTGATATACTACCAAAAGGCACCATTTCGTTTGGAAAGGAGCATTTTCATGAACATTACCATCAACGCCGCGGTCAGTCAGAAACTGCCCGGCTTTTCGTTAGGCGTTATCGAGTATGAAGGCTCTTCTGTCAGCGATTCGCCAAAAATGCTGCAAGGCCGCATCAACTTCTTTGTCGAGATGCTCCGTCTCGACCGGTCCATCGAAACCATCACGGACATACCGGGTGTGCACGGATGGCGGGCCGCATTCAAAAAGCTGGGCATCGCCCCATCCCGCTATCGCCCATCCTCAGAGTCTCTGCTGCGCCGCCTGCTTCAAGGCAATCCGTTTTTTTGGGTAAATTCGGCTGTGGACGTAAACAATTTTCTTTCTGTCCATCATGCGCTTCCGTTTGGGATTTATGACAAAAGTGCCCTGCAAGGAGATATTGTGTGCCGGATCGGACAAGATACTGATCGCTATCCCGGTCTGAATGGGCGAGAGATGGAAATGGCGAGCAAGCTGCTGCTGGCAGATGAACAGGGCGCGTTCGGTAGTCCCATCGTCGACTCGGTCCGCTCGAAAGTAACGGAAGCATCCACGAACCTCATCCAGTTCCTGTTTTTCCATGAGGAGATTCCTGTAGAAGAGGCCGAACAAGCCCTCGGCTCCGCAGCCCGGATGTTTACCGAAGTGAACGGCGGCACCGTGTCCAATCAGAGAATCCTGCATGCCTGAAAAGGGCAAAAGGCCTACTGGCAATGCAGTTTGCGCCCCTCTTAGTTATCCGTTCCTATTACCGATGATTGATACCGCTTCTTCATGTTTTTTGGCATAATATCCCTTGTATAACTACAACAAGAATGGGGCTAATTATGCAATGAAGTGGGATCTGAAATCATTTGTCGGCGGCATCATCATCGGTTCCGCGCTATTTTCCGGCTTGGCTTGGGCTTCATCTAGCAATGATGTCGCATTGGAAGCAAGCAAAATTCCTTATACGTACTATTTTGATGGCATTCCTAAATCTCCTACCCTTGATGTGCAAGGCATTTTGCACAAAAACACCGTTTACGTCCCCATCCGTTTTGTGGCCGAGAGTGTAGGCAAAACAGTAATGTATGACGGCAAATCCAAATCCATTTATATCGGGAAGCTTCCTGCTTCCAAGATGTATTCCAAGACAGAAGCTGTCGAGTTGGTCAAGAAAAAATACGGCCAAAACATTCCTGCCAATTATCAGATTGAGTACGACCATGATGATGAAAACGGGCAATATGTTGTTCACGTTTATCAGCAAGTCGTTAACAACTTCCAGACAGGAGATGGCTACACGAATACATATGGCTGGTTTACCGTTAACCCGAACACAGGAGACGTCAAATCCTTGTTCTAATGAGAGAAAAGTAAGCATGCTTGCTGCACTCGTGTTGAAAAAGCAACAGCAAGCGGATGGGCTATCACTCCTTGCCATCTGCTTGCTGTTTTGTTTTGTCACGCATGATAACATGTTCGAACAGGAGCGCAACCAATACGCCTAAAAGCAGGCCATTTCCCAGCAAAAAGCTGAGCAACGGGTGCAAGCTTTTCCATGCGTCGGTGGGTACGAACATCACACCTACCCCAACCAGCAACGCACTGCCGATCACAATGATACCGCGCTCGTCCAACCGCGCCCGAGCGAAATCCTTTAAGCCAAACCCCAGCAGCTGCGTGTAGGACACAAACATCGCCGCATAGGCGACAGGCGTAGGAATTGAGGTGAGAAATGCCGAGATCGTGGGAAAGACGCCGATTATCATCATCAAGACCATCGCCACGTTAAAAGGAAGACGCGAGGCCAGCTTGGTGGTTTGAATAACCGCAGCAGCGAGTGAGATGGGGATCATCCCCACTACTCCGGTTGAACCTGCGATGAGATGCGATACCCCGGTAAAAATTCCACCACGATTATACACTTCCTTCGTAGCTTTCACCCCTACACTAGCCCCGACTACCGCCAGACTGGTAATCAGATTGGTCAACAGGACAAATCCCGTGAGCACACTGGTCAACACGATTCCGGCATCCCATCGCGGTGGCCCCCAGAAGAAAAACGTCGGCCAAGCAAAAATCTCTCCAGATGCTCGTACCGGCTGTGTCCATCCCAAAACCGCGCAAATGAACCATCCGATGACGATGCCGAGCAGCACGGCAAAGCTGGCGATCTTTCTGATTCGCAAAAACCAGATAACCAACCCCATCACAACCAGGGACAAGATCGCGATGCCCGGCTGGACTTGAATCGAACCGTTATACCCGACTCCAAGCATCCCTTTGATAAAATTGCTGCACAGCGAAATGGACAGCAACGTCATATACGTTCCCGTAATTGCAGGGGTAAACCATTCCTGAATTTTTCCGATCCAGCCCTTCAACCCTAAAAATAGAAACATTGCTCCACACAGCAGCAGTCCCAGTTCAAACGACTGTCCAATCTGGCTTGGCGCTACCCCGATGCTTGTTCCGATCTGCGCTAAAATGATGAAAATCCCCCACCAGAGGCCAGCAGGTCCCTCCATCAGCGGATAACGGTGGCCAATCCACACTTGCAACAGCGATGCGACCCCGACAAAAAAGATCGTCTGCTGCATAAAGCTATGGCTCTGCGCTGTGTCCAGTCCGTAAATTTGGCTGATCATCAACGGAACGACAAACGTGTTTGCCAATGTCACAATCAGCCATTGAAGTGCCCCAACGATCGTGACCCCGATTGGCGGCGTTTCGTGTAAGCCGTACCTCATCTTCTCCCTCCATTCTTGTACATGTATATGCCCGTACAATGGAAAAAGCCTTTTCCTGAAGTTTTCGTGTTCCCGTTCCCGCTATACATCCCACCATAAGGAAATATAATCCATCCCGATTCATTCCCCTTCTTAATCGATGAAAACGTCTCCTGGTGAACCTGTTGATCGAACAAATAAAACGTGCTCCACATAACAAAAAAACCCTTTCGATCCATTTGATCAAAAGAGCTTGTGTGTAAATGCATGGTGCCGGTGAAGGGACTTGAACCCCCACGGTTTCCCTCACGATTTTGAGTCGCGCGCGTCTGCCATTCCGCCACACCGGCATATTACATTGGAGGAGGTACCCGGATTTGAACCGGGGGTGAGGGTTTTGCAGACCCGTGCCTTACCACTTGGCTATACCTCCATGATATAAAAACAAACATTTCAGATAAAAAAATGGAGCGGACGAAGGGTCTCGAACCCTCGACCTTCGCCTTGGCAAGGCGACGCTCTACCAATTGAGCTACGTCCGCATGATGTTTAATATGGCTGGGGTACTAGGATTCGAACCTAGGAATGACGGAGTCAAAGTCCGTTGCCTTACCGCTTGGCTATACCCCAAAAACAAAAATGGGGCGATCGATGGGACTTGAACCCACGAGTGCCGGAGCCACAATCCGGTGCGTTAACCCCTTCGCCACGACCGCCATACGGATCTAATGAAATTGCTTGGCAGGGGCAGTAGGAATCGAACCCACACCAAAGGTTTTGGAGACCTTCGTTCTACCTTTAAACTATGCCCCTATGTTTTTTAATGGTGGTTCGGGACGGAATCGAACCGCCGACACGAGGATTTTCAGTCCTCTGCTCTACCGACTGAGCTACCGAACCGTACTCGTGTGAGTAATTGCCATAAATGGCGGAGCTGACGGGACTCGAACCCGCGACCTCCGGTGTGACAGACCGGCGTGAACTCCAACTTCACCACAGCTCCATATTTGGTTGCACCCAACAGGGTACTACGATTCTACTTGAGCAAGATGTTATTTCGATGTCATGCAAGTAGAAAATTTGGTTGCGGGGACAGGATTTGAACCTGTGACCTTCGGGTTATGAGCCCGACGAGCTACCGAGCTGCTCCACCCCGCGACGGTAAAATATTTAAATGGTGGAGGCTGACGGGATCGAACCGCCGACCCTCTGCTTGTAAGGCAGATGCTCTCCCAGCTGAGCTAAGCCTCCGTGAAAATGGTGACCCGTAGGGGATTCGAACCCCTGTATGACAGCGTGAAAGGCTGCTGTGTTAAACCGCTTCACCAACGGGCCATGATGGCGGATGGAGTGGGATTTGAACCCACGAGACGAGTTGTCCCCGCCTACACGATTTCCAATCGTGCTCCTTCGGCCGCTCGGACATCCATCCATACTGGCTCCTCAGGACGGACTCGAACCGCCAGCCTACCGGTTAACAGCCGGTTGCTCCACCATTGAGCTACTGAGGAATATTCACTTGAAGGTTGTTCCTTCAAAACTGGATACGCAAGTCATTGCTATGGATTAGTTGTGGATAAGCCCTCGACCGATTAGTATTCGTCAGCTCCACGCGTTACCGCGCTTCCACACCGAACCTATCAACCTCATCGTCTATGAGGGGTCTTACC
>NZ_RHHQ01000077.1 GCF_003710825.1 Brevibacillus fluminis
GTGCTGCCGGCGCTGCAGGCAGGAGCTGTCGGGTATTTGATGAAGGACATGAAACCCGATCAGATCGTCGAAGCGATTCGCGGCTCGTACAGCGGAAACATTCAGCTGCATCCGGATGTCACGTCCAAGCTGATGGCCCAGGTGACGGCCGCTCCCGCTGAGCAGCCGCCGGTCGCCTCCCCTGTGCAAACGAGCGAGAAGCACCATGAGACGCTTACCAAGCGTGAAAAAGAAGTGCTTTGTCTGCTCGCACAAGGATGCTCCAACAAAGAAATCGCCGCGGTGCTTGTAATCGCGGAAAAAACCGTCAAAACGCATGTCAGCAGCATTTTGGGCAAGCTCAATCTTTCTGATCGAACGCAAGCTGCTCTTTATGCGATTAAACACGGCTATGTCGATCCTGCG
>NZ_RHHQ01000078.1 GCF_003710825.1 Brevibacillus fluminis
TCGTACGACCAGTCCGCCTCATCAGGCGGGCTTTTTTTGTAAAAAGATACACCTGTGAGCCGAGGTAGCGGATGGCGTGTGGCGATACAATAAAGTCACAAACATAGATAAAACAAATACAACGAGCAAATCGACGGAGGTATTCCCATGAACATTGTCATTTTGAATGGTGGAGCTACACAAGGATCGCGGACGCGCGGATTGGCGCGGACATTTGAGCAGGCGCTGAACAAGAATGATATCAATGTGACGTTTTTTGACCTGGGTGAACATGTACTCCCGGTCTATAACGGGAGCGACGAACAATATCAGCTGACATCGGTAAAAGCGCTGCAATCGCTGACGCAGGAGGCAGACGGCTTCGTCATCTGCACGCCGGAATATCACAACGGGATGAGCGGGGCGCTGAAAAATGCGCTGGACTTTTTGGGCTCGCGGCAGTTCCGCAACAAGCCGACGCTGATCGCCGCTGCGGCAGGCGGTGGAAAGGGCGGCATCAACGCCTTGAACAATTTGCGCACGGTGATGCGCGGGGTCTATGCACTGGTGCTGCCGGATCAATTCGTGGCTGATCCGCATCATTTCAATGATCAGCAAAAGGTGACGGATTACGATGCACAGGAGCGAATCAATGGGATGGCGGAAGAACTGATTCGCATCAGCCGCCTTTTGGCTGCGAAATAAAGGTTGGCCGAAAGCGATACAAAATAAAGGGGGACGGAAATGATGAAAATCACCGAATTG
>NZ_RHHQ01000079.1 GCF_003710825.1 Brevibacillus fluminis
GCGTAAGTGCAGCTTTCGCACGGTTGATTGCACCCGCGATCGTCTCGGCTTCACTCAATGGCTGATCGGAAACGCCGCTCGGAACCGATACGCAAATCGGCTCGCAACCAGTCGCCAAACGGACGGCTGTAACCTTTGCTTTATTTTTTGTGCCCAGCGCGATGCGCAGTTGATCCCATTCCATAGGTTCCATCCTTTCGCGTCCAAGGTGACATAGGTAGTATAGCACGGGGGCTTGTCATCAAGTAACGCGGGAATCTATTCACGCCCGGACGGCCGCTGTGGTAAGATGGAACAAATCAAAATCAACGATACGATGGAGAGAGGCTACGTCGATGAAATTTACCAAATTGCACGGCTTGGGAAATGATTACGTGTATGTCAATTGCTTTGAAGAACCGCTTGATGGGGTGGATCTGCCAGAGCTCGCCCGAAGAGTGAGCGACCGTCACTTCGGCATCGGCGGCGACGGACTGATTTTGATCATGCCGTCGGATAAAGCGGATTTTCGCATGCGTGTATTTAATAACGACGGAAGCGAGGCCAAAAACTGCGGCAACGGCCTTCGCTGTGTCAGCAAATATGTGTACGACCATGCTTTGACGGACAATCAATCGTTTTCGATTGAAACGTTGGGTGGAATCGTGTTCCCGGTTGTGCATGTGGGAGATGATAGCAAGGTCGTGACGGTGACGATCGACATGGGCGAACCGCGGTTCAACTGTACGGATATCCCGATGGCGACCCGGACTGCGCCGCAATTCATCGAGCAGCTGTTTGAGGTAGAAGGGCGCGCGTTTACGATGACAAGCCTCTCGATGGGCAATCCGCATGCCATTTTATTCGTTGATGAGGTGAGAGGCGAAGATGTGCATAAGCTCGGCCCCATCATCGAGCATCATCCGCTCTTCCCTGAACGGACGAATGTGGAGTTCATCAAGGTGCTCGATCCGAAACACATCCAGTTTCGCGTATGGGAGCGCGGTTCCGGCGAAACGCTCGCTTGCGGCACGGGCGCTTGCGCCGCTGCGGTCGCCGCGATCCAAAGCGGGCAGACCGAGCGCAACGTAACGATTCATCTGCTTGGTGGCGATTTGCACATTGAATGGCGTGAGGCGGATAACCATGTCTATATGACGGGATCCGCGACGGAAGTGTTTACCGGAGTATATGGGGGAGAGATCCCGAAACTGGCGTAAAAGTAACAAAGCTCCTGTCACATATGTGTGCAGGAGTTTTTTTTGCAAAAAAAAAGTGATTGCCCGTCAAAGCTGCTGTGCTTTTTCGGCAATCACTGCTATCCATATGAGGTTGTGACGGACAAGTGCCCTTTTGTCATCTATGCGTTATACACCTCTGTCAAATACACATCCGTATCTTGCTGCTCGAAGCCGGCGCCTGTAAGGCTTTTTTCGAATTCCTTTCGCAGCCGCTTCAGATCATCTTCCATCTTTTTGATTTTTTCTTCCATTATCACGCTTGAACTCATGTTTGTCGCTCCCTTTCTTGATGTGCTGATGATAATTTATTGACAATTCTAACAAGTTGGGCGAGTGAAGTAAAGACTGGCGAAGAAATGAAACCGCTTACCTTTGTGACTTTTTGATGGAAGTTGTACCATTATTAGGATTGGTGTCGTTTCAAGCAGTCTTTTTGCCCCGAAATGCCTTGAGAAATTTTTCAAAGTAGAATCTGTCATGCAGTTGAGGTATGATGAAAGGTGGATTTTAGTCCGTGTGCCAGTGTGCATGGCACCGAAAATAGGCAGGTGGCAATTCATGATTTATCTTGATAACAGTGCCACGACACCGCCATATCCGGAAGTTGTAGATGTTGTACAAAAGGCTATGCTGTCTTTCTTTGGAAATCCGTCTTCGCTTCACCAAAAAGGCGTGGAAGCGGAGAATTTGCTAAAGCAGGCAAGAATGGTGTCAGCACAAGCATTACAATGCAAGCCATCGGAGATCATTTTTACCTCAGGCGGCACCGAGGGGAACAATGCTGCGATCAAAGGCGTTGCATTTCAATATCAATCGCGCGGCAAGCATATCATCACGACTGCTGTAGAGCATCCGTCCGTTTACGATGCTGCCGGTCAGCTCGAATCGTTTGGCTTTGACGTAACCTATCTGCCGGTTGATTACGACGGGAGGGTTTCGCTTGAATCGCTTCAGCAGGCAATTCGTCCCGACACGATCCTGGTTTCGATCATGCACGTCAACAATGAGCTTGGGACAATCCAGCCGATCAAGGAAATCGGAACGTTTCTCAAGCTGCACCCGCGCATTTTGTTCCATGTCGATGCGGTACAAAGCTTCGGGAAAGTTCCTTTCAAAATGAAAGATTGGGGAATCGACTTGCTAACGCTGTCTGCGCACAAGTTCCATGGCCCGCGCGGCGTCGGTATTTTGGCGAAACGGGAAGGCGTAACCCTACATCCGCTGCTTGCAGGCGGAG
>NZ_RHHQ01000080.1 GCF_003710825.1 Brevibacillus fluminis
CCATATGCAAAAGCTTGCAGAAGTGCTGCGTGCAGGTCTCACGGAGATCCCCGAGTGCGTGATCAATACGCCGCAGAACGGCAGTGCGCCGCACATCATGAATATTTCGTTTCCAGGGATGAAGGCGGAAGTGTTGGTGCACGCTTTGGAAGAGCACGGCATCATGGTTTCGACCAAATCCGCATGCTCCTCGAAAGCGCAGGAGCCAAGCCGTGTGCTTTTGGCGGCCGGTATCAAGCGCGAGCAGGCCATCGCCTCGCTCCGCATCAGCCTGAGCGGCCAGAACAGCATGGAGGATATCAACCAGTTCCTCAGCGGACTGCGCGAGAGTCTTGCCCGCATTAGCCCCTATATGAAAGCGTAAAGGATTGGATGACCACGATGAATTATGATGTAGTGATGATTCGCTATGGCGAATTGGCCTTAAAAGGTAAAAACCGCGATACGTTTGAAGAAACGCTCATGCGCAATGTAAGGCACATCTTGCGCTCGTTTTTTAAAGTGAAAGTAAGACGCAGCTACGGGAGAATGTACGTCGAGCTGAACGGTGAGGATGCGTTTGAGATCATCGAGCGGCTGCAGCGTGTTTTCGGCATCATTTCGTTGAGTCCGGCAAAGGTGATTGAGCCATCGGAAGAATCGCTAAAGGAAACGGCATTGGAACTGATCAAAAGCGTCACGCCTGCGCCACGGACATTCCGTCTGGAGACGCGCCGCACGGACAAGCGCTATCCAATGCAGTCTATGGAAGTGAGCCGTATGCTTGGCGGTCACATTTTGCGCAATGTACCGGAGATTAAAGTAGACCTGCACCAGCCGGAGACGGTCGTCAGCGTCGAAATCCGGACGGAGGGCACCCTCATGAGCTGCCAGACGTTCCCGGCATCCGGCGGTCTGCCTGTCGGCACAAGCGGCAAGCTGATGCTGCTATTGTCAGGTGGAATCGACAGTCCGGTGGCGGGCTGGAAGATGATGAAGCGCGGCGTCACACTGGAAGCGATCCACTTCCACAGCTATCCGTTCACAAGTGAACGCGCTTTGGAAAAAGTTCGCGATCTGGCGCACAAGCTGACCCGCTGGGGCGGCACGGTTCGTCTGCATGTTGTGCCATTCACAGAAATTCAGACCGCGATTCGCCAGCACTGTCCCGACGATTACACCATTACGATTATGCGCCGCTTTATGATGCGCATCGCTGAGCAAGTGGCGACCCGTGCAGGTGCACTTGCACTGGCCACAGGTGAAAGTCTCGGGCAAGTCGCTTCGCAAACGCTGGAGAGCATGAACACGATCAACCATGTGATCGATAT
>NZ_RHHQ01000081.1 GCF_003710825.1 Brevibacillus fluminis
ATGAGGATTGCTGCACCGTATTTACTCCGAAGAATCCAGTAACACGCCCTAAGGTGGGACTGGCGGAACGATTTGAGGAGAATTTGGACATCGCTGCGCTTGTAGCCGATGCGGTGAACCGTACAGAAGTGGAAGAAATCACGACCAAACCGAGAGAATTGGCTGGGGATTTGGGCCTGTTCTAGTTGGCTTGCTTATTCGAATAGACATGGTTTCGCCTGTTGGGGTGGAGCCATGTTTTCCTATGAAGGGAGATGGATAACATGATCGTTCGTTTTGAACGCAATGGAAAGCAAAAACATGGCTGGTTTGTGCAAGAGGAGAATAAAATCCGCGTCATTGAAGGTGACATTTACAAACGGGAAACGGCGAAGCCGATTATGACTGGGCTGGAAATCGAAGCGGATCAGGTGGAGCTATTGACACCGTGCACGCCGAGCAAAGTGGTGTGCATTGGCGTCAACTATAAGGATCATGCGCTCGAAATGGGGATTGAGCTGCCGCGTGAGCCTTTGATGTTTTTGAAGCCATCGACGAGTGTCATCGGCCCAGGTCAGGAGATCGTGTACCCGTCATTGACGGATAATTTGCACTATGAGGCCGAGCTTGCTGTGGTCATCAAAAAAGAAGCGCGGCATGTCAAGGCGGTAGACGCTGACGAGTATATCCTCGGATTCACCTGTGCCAACGATGTCACTGCCCGCGATCTTCAGTATGGCGATGGCCAGTGGACACGGGCAAAAAGCTTTGATACATTTTGTCCGCTTGGCCCTGTCATTGCGCCGAAAGTGGATTATCAAAACTTGCGAATCACTACGACGGTAAATGGCGAGGTCCGCCAAGATTCCAATACCAATCAGATGGTCTTTGGTATTCCGCAGCTTGTGGAAGCCATCAGCGCGGTTATGACGCTGCTGCCTGGCGATGTGATCCTCACAGGCACACCACCGGGAGTCGGAGCGCTGCAGCCAGGGGATGAAGTGGCGATCACAATTGAAGGGATCGGAACGCTGACCAACCGAGTGGCTGCAAGGTAAGTTTTCGCCATATCCGAAAAGAGCCCTTGCGTTTGCTTTCGGGCAAATGGCAAGGGCTTGGCTTTTTCTTTTTTCCTGGTCCTATTCGTCCGGATCATCATGTATCGGATGGGAGCCGGGGACGAGCCGTTGCAAGTTTTCATGGAACTCGCGGGTTTCGTAAGTAAAGCGGGTGGTGGTTGAATGCTGCCCTTCCTCCCACGGAGTGGACTTGCCGAGACGGGCTTCATTTCTGCTTGAACCGTAGGGGCCTTCGGGAAACTCCTCTTGGAGAATCTCGTTCCGCTGTGATTGCACGACACCAAAGTCGCCTGTTTTCTTTTCTGCCATGTTTGTTTTCACCTTCCTTACACACGGTAGTATGGCTTCATTCGTAAGCAACTATGCTCTAGCTTATCAAGCGGAACGCGGCTTGCTGGTGATGGTCAGAGAATGCTTTCCGTATTCGTAAACAAAATTTGAATTTATTCTTGACGTATACGCAAATCATTTGGTATATTACTTTTTGTCGCCGCGAGCGAGATCATCGCTCAAAAAAATATCTTGCATGAACAGCTGGCAATGTGTTATATTAGAAAAGTCGCTGTTAGGCAGATGTGAATGCGGAAGCGACGAGCTTTTAAAACGAAATGCTCTTTGAAA
>NZ_RHHQ01000082.1 GCF_003710825.1 Brevibacillus fluminis
CTTTGCTGACCAAAAGTCCGGCCAGCACCCCGCCGATTCCCAAAGGAATATCCAGCAATCCGAACAAATACAGCGGCTGCTGGCGTTCTTCCAAAATGAAAAACATCAGCAGGACGTAATAGGAACCGGTCACACGCTCCATCATTTGCAAAAAAAGCATCTTTCGAATCGACGCATTCTTTTTCACGTAACGGAACCCTTCAAGCAAACGGCCGAAAAATCCGCGTTCTTCCGAATCGGCGTGCGGCGTCTGAATTGCGGGGAGACGTAGTAAGAACAACAAGGATAAAAAATAGCAGCCCGCATCCAACAAAAAATTGAAGCGGAATGAGAACGCATATACAAGATACGCCGCGATCCCTTGCCCGATAAACATCATCAAGGCGTTAGTCCCCGTGATCAGCGAATTGGCGGACAGCCTCGACTCAGGCTCAACGGATTGGACGATGACAACTTGCATGGACGGATTGAAAAAGGCGCTGCACACGTTAACCATCATCAACACCGCATAAACCGCCCACAAATAGGCGGCATCGGTAATCCAGAAGAACAAGCTGACCAAAATGCCGCGCAGCAGGTTGCACACAACCATAACGCGGCGTTTCTCCCACTTTTCCAGCAATGGTCCGGCGAAAAAGCTCGCGACCACATACGGCAAAAAGCGAAACACCGTCCCCGCCGCAAAGGAGAGTCCCGAGCCACTCAATTCCTTCAGCAGCCCGAGCACAGCAATAAACGTAAATTCGTTACCGAGCAAATGAATGACATGTGCTCCATACAAGCGACGAAACACATGATGACGCAACAATCCCACCATGTACCACAGCCTCGTTCCTTTGATGCGGCTTACCTGCTCCCTCTTCATCATGGCGTGTTTGGCTGGGTTTGTCGAGTACCACTATCATTTACTTTTTCCCTGAAATCGTCCCGTAACGGATGAGCTTGAGGGCAACCCGGGTATGGAAGACAGCATTCGCGAGATAATCGTCTCCTTTTTCCCGCGACCATTCACCATCGTATTTGGCCCTAAGGTGTTCGCCGAATCCGACGGGGTCGAGGCCTTTTTTCTGCAGCCGGATCAAGGTTTTGGACAGACTCTTCTCCATCTCTTTTTCCAATTGTTCCTGCACCGCATTCATCTCGTCGGGATTCTCTAAATCTTTGCTGCCCGTATAAGCAAGCAAATTGCCTTTCATGCTCATATTGATCTGAAAGACGGGACGCTGTAAAGCACCGCTTACTGTAATTCGGCATTTGGTGCTGATGTAAT
>NZ_RHHQ01000083.1 GCF_003710825.1 Brevibacillus fluminis
CGATTGCAGCACCTCCAGGTCGGTTTCGTCAAAATCGCTCGCCTTCTGGCTTGTGACCAATAGACATGCCGGCGTCTGTCCGCGCAACCGGATCGGAACCGCCGCAGCTGAACGGAACGACGCGATTCCGGCTGCCGGCAGTGACAGCTCCTGGCCCGCTTCCGCCTCGATCCGGCGCACCTTGCCTTTTTTCATCGCTTCGGCAACCGGGCCGCTCTCGGCTGCAGTGACCGCTTTCCATTCGCCCTTGACCGATTCGCCCTGATGCAACGCCCGCAATGAAATCGCCTTGCCTTCCTTCAAGAAAAAGGCGGCCACTGCCCACGGAAAATGCTTGCCGATTTGCTGGACGGCGGTACAGGGGATTTTTTGCAGCTCGGTCACCGCACCGATCGCCTTGCTCGCGTCCCCCAGCTTGGCGTACAGCTCCGCCCGCTTTTGCTCGGCATGGAACAGCTTGGTTCGCGCAAGCGCGGTCCCAATCTGATAAGCGACCGCCGTCAGCAGGGCGAGCTCCTCATCAGAAAAGTGCTCCTTGCCCGGCGCCGCCACATTCAGCAAGCCGAACCACTTTTCCCCCGCTTTCAGCGGAACGGTCGCGTGATGATAAATACCCTCGGTATCGCCCCATTTGTATTCGATCGCATTCTCGATCCGTTTGCAGTTGATGATATTGACGGCATTGTGCAGGCGACCGCCCCAATATTTGTCGACACACCAGCAGCTGCCTGTGCACATCGGTTCCTTATCGCCCCATGAAAGCGCAGGTGGCAGGCGATGATCGACCACACACGTATAGCCCGGCTCTTTTTCCATCAAAAAAATCCAGCCTGTCGTAAGCCCCGTCACTTCAAGCAGCTTTCGTAGCACCGCATCGAGCATATGGTTGGTGTCGTTCGTAATGTTGAGCGTCACTGCGATTTCTTTCAGCGCAGCCAATTCATCTACGCGCTTGCCTTCCGTCATGCACATCCGTCCTCCCGTTCGTATCTCGTGGCTTTAGCGTAAACGACCGGAACGGCGGAAACAAGGGGGGGAACTGGC
>NZ_RHHQ01000084.1 GCF_003710825.1 Brevibacillus fluminis
ACGCGGTTCTTCACGTGATGGTTCGAAAAAAGACGCCCCATACAGAGCGTCTTCGTTCATAACTGCGTTGCTATCGTCGCTGAGCCTATTTCGCGTAGCAAACCTTTCCGCCGATAATCGTCATGCTGATATCGGTCGAAAGCAGCGCATCCGGCTCGACCGTGAACAAGTCCTGTGAATAGACGGTCATGTCCGCCAGCTTGCCGCGCGAAAGCGTCCCTTTGTGCTGTTCCTCGTTGGTAGCCATCGCACCGCCCACCGTAAACAGATGTATCGCTTCTTGCATCGTCAGCTTTTGCTCAGGATAGTAACCGCCATGCGTCTCGCCAGGGGCTTTCCGTGTCACCGCGGCATGGAGTCCCAAAAGCGGATCGAGCGGCTCTACCGGTGCATCAGAGCCACCAGCGCAGTGAATGCCCGCATCGATCATCGTTTTCCAGCTGTAGGAATGTTGAATCCGCTCTTTGCCGACGCGCTCCTCGACCCACGGGAAATCCGATGCG
>NZ_RHHQ01000085.1 GCF_003710825.1 Brevibacillus fluminis
TCGCGCATGATGTCGAGCAGCTCTTCCTGCGAATGGATGGGCATCCCGCTTGTCGTCGGATCATCCGCATACGGCGTGGACAAGTAGGCGGTTCTTCTGCCCAAAGCACCGTCTGCAAACAGCTTCACCGCCCCGATTGACAGGTTGTGGTTGCCGAATCCGGTCCGCAGCCGGCTCTCCCGAATGCTTGGCAGATGAGGGTAATAAAGCAGCAGGTTACAGCGCAAGCCTAATCCTTCTTCATTCAACAGCTCGTCATAAATCCGGTACGTCTGGTTCAATCCGCCAAGATCGCGCAAATCTTCCGTGTGCGCTCCGGTGAGCCCGAGCTGCATCGCATGCTGGATCGCCTTTCTCGTCTGTTCCTTCAATTGAGCAAAATCCGGCTCCGGAATGTGTTTTTTGACGACATTCGCCGCGGTCTCCAGCAAGAGTCCTGTCAGTTCCTC
>NZ_RHHQ01000009.1 GCF_003710825.1 Brevibacillus fluminis
CTGGTAAGACCCCTCATAGACGATGAGGTTGATAGGTTCGGTGTGGAAGCGCGGTAACGCGTGGAGCTGACGAATACTAATCGGTCGAGGGCTTATCCACAACTAATCCACAAGCATACTTGCGTATCCAGTTTTCAAGGAATAACAAGGGGTGTCGGCACTTTGCCGGCATCCTTTTTGTCGTTTATCCAAAGAGTTGTCCACAGCTTGCACAGCTGGTTGTGACGAATCTGAAAAATTTGAATAACCACAACGAATCGATCAGCGTTATGATAGAGTGTGAGTGAAAACAGAGAGGAAAGGTTTATCCATGATTGAAAATAGTAAGGGGGTCACCATAACAAACCGGCATGGTGAAAGCGAGGAGAACGAAATGAAGCAACAAGTGGCTGACGCGGTAAAAAGCATGATCCCAGAATTGGTGGCATGGCGGCGGGACTTCCATCAGTTTGCTGAATCCGGATGGGTCGAATTCCGCACCGCGTCAAAGGTAGCCGCCCTTCTGAAGGAGTGGGGCTACGACATTCGCATCGGACATGAAGTCGTCAAAGCGGAAGCGAGAATGGGTGTACCACATGCCGCGTTTCTCGCAGAGCAAGAAAAGCGGGCGATCGAGCAGGGGGCGGAGGCCGAATGGCTGCCTTATTTAAGCGGCGGCTTCACCGGCGTGGTTGGCATTTTGGATACGGGGAAACCGGGACCAACGATCGGCTTTCGCTTCGACATGGACGCATTGGACATCCAGGAATCGATGGAGGACGACCATTTACCAAAGGCGGGGGGATATGCTTCCATCAACGCAGGTATGATGCATGCTTGTGGGCATGACGCACACACAGCCATCGGGCTGGGATTGGCCAAGCTGCTGATGGAGCAAAAAGACCAGCTGTCCGGGCGCATCAAGATCGTGTTTCAGCCTGCAGAAGAGGGCGTGCGAGGCGCGAAAGCGATGGTTGAGGCTGGTGTGTTGGACGATGTCGAGCTGTTCTTTTCCGGCCATATCGGCTGCGACATACCTCTGGGGGAAGTTGTTTGCGGTGCAAACGGATATTTGGCGACGACGAAGCTTGATGTCACGTTCAAAGGGTATGCCGCACATGCAGGCGGCAGCCCGGAGGAAGGGAAAAACGCTTTGCTCGCCGCAGCATCTGCCGTGCTGAACTTGCACAGCATCCCGCGTCATTCCAAGGGCGCGTCGCGGATCAATGTCGGCGTGCTACATGGCGGTAGCGGGCGCAACGTCGTACCAGGCTCGGCATTCCTCAAAGTGGAGACGCGGGGAGCGACATCGGAAATCAACGAGTACATGCTGGAGCGCGCGGTGCAAATCATCAAAGGGGCAGCCATCATGCACGAGGCCCAAGAGCAGATTGAAATCGTAGGTATGGCGAACAACTGCGATTCCAGCGAAGCGCTCATCCCCTATATCCGGGCACAAGCCGAGCAGGTGGCAGACGTGCATGCTGTCCATGATATCGTCGAAGCGGGTGGCTCTGAGGATGCGACCTACATGCTGCAGCGGGTTCAGGACAACGGCGGATTGGCCTCATATTTAATGTTCGGGACGACGTTGGCTGCCGGCCACCACAATGAAAAATTCGACATCGATGAAAAAGTCATGGCCATCGCGATTCAAACATACGCGCTGTGCGCATTGAACGCGGGCGACTTAGCGAAACGATAAACAGACGAACGGTTAGCGGCAAGCCAAATACTCGCGAGCAAACCAAAAAACGATTTTAGCGGAGCGGGAGGCGCTGATGGACGATAAAGATTGGCTGATGCTGCAATACATCCATAAGGAGCGCAATTTCACAAAAGCCGCCGAACAGCTCTACATGACGCAGCCCGCACTGTCGTATCGGCTTTCGCAGCTGGAGAAAGAATTCGGCGTGCCGCTGATCATCAAGAGCGGTAAAGTGTTCCGGTTTACACCTGAGGGCGAGCATCTAGTCGCCTATGCGAAAAACATGCTCGCTGAGCTACGTAAGACAACCGATTTCATCGTCAACATGCGGAGCGAAGTGCAGGGGAGTTTGCATATCGGCGCCTCCATCTATTACGGGCAATATGAGCTGCCGCAGAAGCTGCAGCAGTTTTTGGAGATGTATCCGCACGTTGAGGTGCGGGTCGATACCGGATTCAGCACTGAGATTATCCAAGCGCTCATGCAGGAAGAAATCCAGATCGGCATCGTGCGAGGGGATTACGAATGGCTGGACCAGAAGCTTTTGCTCGGCGAAGAGCAGATCAGCCTGATTTCCAAAACAGCAATCGATCCAGAGCGTTTGCCCTGCCTGCCGCGCATCAACTATCGGGCGCCGAAGCTTGCAGTGAAGGCAGTGCGGCATACGTCCACCTCATTGGATGAATCGATCAGCGCGTGGTGGTATGAGCGCTACCAGCAGCCCCCGCTCATCACCATGCAGGTGGACAGCTTTGAAACTTGCAAGGAAATGGTCCGCCACGGACTAGGTTATGCAATCATCCCAAGCAGCTTCGTCAGGCCGAGCGATCAGCTGCACAAGCTAGACCTGATGCTGAAAAATGGCGAGCCTATCACACGCAAGACATGGCTGTTGTATCGGGAAACGGCGATGCAGTTCACAGCGGTGCAAAAGTTTGTCCAGCTGCTGCAGGCTGACAAGGAACAAGAAGCAATCACGGAGGGGCCATAGCGCCTCTCCTTTTTGTTTTCATAATAAAATTTTTTAAGGATTATGCCATAATGTTTTCAATTTCACTTATAAAAACAGCACAAGTAAAATGAGAACGTACCAAACATAGTTCAACTATTTTAAATATTCACGAATAAGTCAAAAGGGGGGGCTTCTAATGAACAGTCAGCAAATGAGAGAAATGAAACAACGAATACTAGAGGCGGTGGATGCGCATGATGAGACGCTGCGAAGCATCGCTTTGACGATTCACGCGAATCCGGAAATCGCCTTTCAAGAAGTGAAAGCGGTTCAATGGCTGACGGCGCCGCTCAAAGAGGCGGGCTTTCGCGTCGAGACGGGCGTTGCTGATCTGCCAACCGCCTTTCGTGCAGAATGGGAAGGACAGCCGGGGGGACCGACGATCGCGCTTTTGGCGGAGTATGATGCGCTGCCTGGATTGGGACATGCCTGCGGGCACAACATCATCGGAACGTCCGCAGTCGGAGCAGCACTTGCTTTACAGCAGGCTTGTCCTGAACTAAAAGGTCGGATCGTCGTGCTCGGAACGCCGGCGGAGGAAGACGGCGGCGGGAAAATCATCATGTGTGAAAAAGGGCTTTTCGATGATGTGGACGCTGCCATGCTGTGCCATCCGCATAAAAAGACGATGGTGCTGCGCGGCGCGCTGGCTTGTGTCGATGCCACCCTGCAATTTTTCGGCAAGGAAGCCCATGCATCATCCGCGCCGGAGACCGGCATCAGCGCGCTCGATGCGATGATCAACGCCTTTGTCGCGATCAACGGGCTGCGCCAATTTTTCAAAGAGGACGTCCGCATTCACGGGATCATCACAAAGGGCGGCGAAGCGCCGAACATCATACCTGAATATTGCGAGGCCAAGTTCATCCTGAGGGCAGCGACAGTGGCTGAGCTCACGGTCGTGCAGGAAAAAGTGTACACAGCCGTCAAGCATGCCGCCGCAGCGGTCGGGGCGCGAGCAGAAATCCAGGAAGGGCTCGTCTACGCGGAGCGCAACAACAATCATGCGCTCGCCGGGCTGTTTGCGCGAAATCTGGAAGCGCTCGGCCTTGAGGTAAGCGAGCCGCCGAAAAAAGGCGGAATCGGCTCTTCGGACATCGGCAATGTCGGCCAGCTCACATCGACGATTCACCCGTACATTCAAATTACCGAAGCGGGCACGCATACGCCAGCGTTTACCGAGGCGACGGCATCAGAGCAGGGGATGGTCGGACTGATTCAGGCGGCAAAAGCACTGGCGATGACAGCCTATGATTTATGCGCCGATGCGAACGCGCTCAAGGACGTGCGAGAAGAATTCATACGCTGGAAGCAAAACCGCGACAAGGAGGTATAGGGATGCACGGAGAGATGGGCATACAAACAAATGGAAGCACAGACAAACCGAAAACGGGCTTTCTCCGCTTTTTCAAGATTCCTCATACGTACGTCATCCTGGTCATCCTGACTTTGGTGGCATGTGTGCTCACGTACCTCGTCCCGGCGGGCGAATTCGACCGGGCGAAAGATGCGCATTCCGGAAAAACGTTGGTTGTGCCGACCTCGTACCACGCGGTTGAGCCGCATCCAATCAGCCTCCTCGAGGTGCCAGGCGCGATTGTCAAAGGCTTGAATGATTCGAGCGACATTGTCTTTTTTATCTTCATTATCGGCGGAGCTTTTCAGATCATTACGGCGACAGGAACCATCGAGGCGGTAACCGGACGCGTGGCCAGGCTGTTTGCCAAGCGGGCCAAGCTGGTCATCCCGGCGTTTCTGGCCATGTTCTCTGTGGGCGGATTTACAATGGGGATGTCATCGGAGGTCATGGTGTTCGTGCCGCTTGGCATCGCAATCGCGCGCTCGCTTGGCTATGATGCCGTGACGGGGACGGCCATGGTGTCCTTGGGAGCATCGATCGGCTTCACCGCCGGCTTGATGAATCCGTTCAACGTCGGAATCGCGCAGGTGATCGCCGAGGTGCCGATGTTTTCCGGTATGTGGCTGCGGGCAATTTTGCTTCTGGTGCTGTTTCTGTTGACCAGCTGGTATCTCATCCGCTATGCGACACGGGAAAAAGCGAAGCAGCCCGAGCAGACGGATGCGGCGGCTAGCATGCAAGCAGAGCTTTCCCAGCTGCCCAAAATGGAGACCAAGCATTACCTCACGCTGCTTGCCATCGCGGCGGGATTTGCGCTTTTAATCTGGGGTGTTTCGAAAAAAGATTGGTGGATGGAAGAGCTGTCGGCCTTGTTTTTGACGATGGGTGTCGTATCTGGCGCCTGCGCCCGATTCGGGCCGAGTAAAATCGCCAGCGAATTCGTCAAAGGTGCGACCGCCATCATGTTCGGAGCGTTCATCATCGGGATCGCCCGCTCGGTTATGATCGTACTGGACGAAGGCAACATCATCGATACGATCGTCCATTCGCTGTCTGCCGTAGTGGGAGAGCTGCCCGGCTCGCTCCAGGTGCTCGGTATGTACCTGTTCCAGACCGTCATGAATGTGTTCATCACCTCCGGTACCGGCATGGCGGCGACGACGATGCCGATCATGGTCCCGCTGGCGGATTTGCTGGGCATCACTCGCCAGACGTCCGTGCTGGCATTCCAGATGGGCGACGGCTTCACCAACATGATCTTGCCGACCTCGTCCGCCTTGATGGGCAGCTTGGCCGTATCGGGTATCTCGTACCAGAAATGGGTCAAATTCTTTTGGCCGCTGATGGTGATCTGGGTCGTCATCGGAGCGGTGTTTGTTATTATTGCAAATGTCATCGGTTATTGAATAAGGAAAAACGAAGGAGCTGTCTTGCCGCCAACGCAAGGCAGCTTTTTTGCACAGAAAAAGCGATATTCGAGGCAGGGGTGTTGGGACCGCCCAATTTGTGGGCTGACAAAAATCCCTTGACGCCTCTTCAAATGAATTTATATAATAAAAACTATAACGTGCGTTAAAATAACGTTATATAAATGTTTCGTCACATATTTGTTTTCCATACACATAACATTGTTTAGGGAGGATGAAAGTATTATGGTGAAATTAGTTGCCGTATACAAGAAGCCGGAAGATGTAGAAGCATTCGATCGTCATTACTTTGAAGTACATGCTCAGCTTGCGGAAAAAATGCCTGGCCTGATCAAAATGGAAGTGAGCAAAATTTACGGCTCCCCAGCAGGCGAAAGCAATCTGCACCTGATCGCAGAAATGTACTTTGAAACAAGAGACGCTTTGATGGAAGCGTTGTCATCTCCAGAAGGTCGCGCAGCCGGCAAAGACTTGATGGGCTTCGCGGGCAAAGTGGTGTCCATGCATTTCGCTGACGTGGTGTAAGCATGAGCGGGAAACTGTATCCTGACGAGCGCGAGCTGCACCGTAAGCATTACGATGAAATTTGCGCCAAGCTGGCTCAGGACACGTTCGGGCAATTTCTCGGAATCAAGCTGATCGAGCTTGGCGAGGGGACGGCTACCGCCGAGCTGGTCGTAGGCGACCACATGCTGAATGCACACGGAACCGCGCACGGCGCCGTTATTTTCTCACTGGCTGATTTCGTGTTTGCAGCCGCGTGCAATTCCTATGGCAAAACGTCCGTCGCTTTGTCTATGAACATCGGATTTTTGGCAGCTGCATTGAAAGGCAACCGCCTCGTCGCCACGGCGACCGAGGAGAAGCGCAACAACCGGACAGCCTGGTACCGCATCCGCGTGGAAAGCGACGGCGAGCTGGTGGCCACGCTTGACGCGCTGGCATACCGCAAAAATGAGTATTTCGTTTCGCTTTCGGAAGAAGCGGAGTAGACGCATATACCAAAATGGAAAAGGGTTTCGGCGAGTAACGCGGCAGTATCCTTTTCCATTCTTTTTTTCAGTTCTATCATCATCGATCTCTCGGCAGGTCATCGGGGAGGCTTATCATGGCAAACGTCAGCAATAATCGATTCAATCACTATCTCGGCATCGAGGTGCTGCATCGGGATGATCACGGGGCAAAAGTGGCGCTGCAAATCAGGCCGGAGCTGTGCAATAGCATTGAACATGTCGTGCATGGCGGCGTTACGGCCACGCTGGCAGATGTCGCTATGGGACACGGCGCTGCGCCGCACGTGGATGGCGTGCAGCAGTGCGTGACCGTGGAAAGCAAAATTCAGTATCTGTCCATGGCGAAAGGCAGCATGCTGACTGCAGAATCAAAGGTTCTGAAAAGTGGCAAAAGCATCATTGTGATGGAAGCGCGCGTTTTCTGCGACGGACAGCTGGTAGCCTTCGCCACCGGCACGTATGCGCGGGTGAAGCCGAAGCAAGAGAAAGAAGCGTAACAGACAAGAGAAGCTAAGTGTGGAGTCTGGGAGGGTGGACTATGAGCGTCAGCAATCAGGAGACCGTACGTTTGGAAATCAAGGGACATCTCGGCATCATTACGCTGGCACGTCCCGATGAATTGAATGCGCTTAACTACGAGACGCTGGAGCGCTTGGGCGCGATCGTCGAGGAGCTGCGCCTGTCGAGCAGAGAGGTGCGCGTAGTATTGCTGCAAGCGGAAGGACGCGCATTTTGTGCTGGAGCGGACTTGAAAGAGCGCCGCACGCTGACCGAGCAGCAGGTTCGCCGCAACGTTCGCAAAATTCGCGATGTTTTCTCAGATTTGGAGCGGCTGCCGCAGCCGACAATCGCGTTGATCAATGGGTTTGCTTTTGGCGGGGGCTTCGAATTGGCGCTCGCGTGCGATTTCCGCTTTGCTTTACGCGAGGCGAAGATGGGCTTGACCGAGGTGAGCCTCGGCATTATCCCTGGCGCAGGCGGCACACAGCGCTTGACTCGCTTGATCGGCCCGTCCAAGGCAAAAGAATTGATTTTGACCGCACGCCGGATCACGGCCGATGAAGCGCTTGCCATCGGCTTCGTGAATGGGGTAGCGGACAGCACCGAGCAGCTTGTGCTAATGGCGAGCTCGCTGGCAGACGAGATTTTGGCGAATGCGCCTTTGGCGGTTTATCAGGCGAAAGCAGCGATTGACCGGGGCGCGAGCGTCGATCTGCAGACCGGTTTGGATATCGAAACGATGTGTTACGAAGTGATTATTCCGACGAAAGACAGGCTTGAAGCATTGGAAGCGTTCCGTGAAAAACGAAAGCCAGTCTATCGCGGCGAATAGCTGGCATCCCAGAACAGACCAAAAGACAGGGGGAGTATGGAATGATTTTCAACAAGGAAATGGAAACGCTGTCACGTCAGGACATGGAAGCTGTGCAGCTGGAGCGTCTGCAATCGACAGTGAAGCGTGCATACGAGCGCGTGGCTTTTCATCGCAACTCGTTTGATCAAGCAGGGGTAGGACCGGACGACATCAAATCGCTGGATGACCTTCGCAGCCTTCCGTTTATGAAAAAGACGGACTTGCGTGAAAATTATCCGTTCAACCTGTTTGCCGTCGATATGAAGGATGTGGTGCGCATTCACGGCTCATCCGGCACGAAGGGCAAGCCCACGGTCGTCGGCTACACCAAAAAAGACATCGAAAACTGGGCGGACATCGTCGCGCGCGCCATCTGCAGTGCTGGTGGACAGCCTGGCGATGTGTTCCATAACGCATATGGCTACGGCTTGTTTACAGGCGGACTTGGCATCCATTACGGCATCGAGCATCTAGGAGCAATCGCCGTACCGGTGTCCGGTGGCAATACGTCCCGCCAAATCACATTGATTCAGGACTTCCAGCCACGTGGATTGGCAGGAACGCCTTCTTACATTTTGAACATCGTCGAAGAAATGAAAAAAATGGGCATCAACCCGCGTGAAACAAGCATCAAGTACGGCATTTTCGGCGCAGAGCCGTGGTCGGAGGAAATGCGCAAGCAACTGGAGGAAGAGCTCGATATCAAAGCGGTCGACATTTACGGTTTGAGCGAGGTCATGGGGCCAGGCGTATCGATCGAGTGCCATGAGGCGCAGGATGGTCTGCACATCGCCGAGGACCATTTCCTTGCCGAAATCATCGATCCGAATACGGGCGAGGTGCTTCCGTACGGAGAGGAAGGCGAGCTGGTATTCACATCGCTCACGAAGGAAGCGTTCCCGGTCATCCGTTACCGCACAGGCGATATCGCATCCCTGAATCCACAGCCCTGTAAGTGCGGACGGACAACCATGCGGATGTCGCGGATCAAAGGTCGCGTCGACGATATGCTGATCATCCGCGGCGTCAACGTATTCCCGACCGAAATCGAATCCGTGCTGCTCACCTTTAAGCAGCTGGCGCCGCACTATCAGGTGGTGATCGAACGCGACGGCGCACTTGACCGTTTCGAAGTGCATTGTGAGCTGACGTCGGAATACGCCAAAACTCTTGCCGAACAAGACATCACCGCCAGCCAGTCGGCATTGGTCAAGGAGATCTGCCATATGATCAAAAATACGCTTGGCGTTTCCGTTGTGCTGCGCGTACTCGCACCGAATTCGCTTTTGCGCAGTGAAGGAAAAGCGATTCGCATCGTCGACAATCGGAACAAGCCGCAAGCCATCTAACCTTTAGGGCAAAGGAGAAAGGTGTGAAAACGAGCATGGCCTATGAATTCATCACGGTCTCAATCGAGGATGCGATCGGCATCGTTGCGCTTAATCGGCCAAAAGTGTTGAATGCGCTCAATCTGGCGCTTATCGACGAGCTGGTGGCGGAGCTAGAGAGGCTCGACCGCGATCCGGCGATTCGCGTCATCATACTGACCGGCAATGACCGTGCGTTTGCCGCAGGCGCCGACATCAACGAAATGGCAGAAGAATCAGCCATCTCCATCATGCAAAAAGACCAGTTCGCTGTATGGGACCGGATGCGCCTGATCTCCAAACCGATCATTGGTGCAGTTAGCGGTTTCGTGCTTGGCGGCGGCTGCGAGCTGATGATGAACTGCGACTTGATCGTCGCTTCTGAAACAGCGGTCATCGGCCAGCCGGAAATAAAGCTCGGCGTCATGCCGGGAGCCGGCGGAACGCAGCGCCTAACCCGCGCGGTTGGCTTGCGCAAGGCGATGGAGATGCTCTTGACCGGAGAGCCGATCAAAGCGGACGAAGCGCTGCGCTATGGACTGGTCAACAAAGTCGTGCCGGTAGAAATGTATTTCAAGGAAGCGCTGCAGCTGGCCAAACGAATCGCAACGCAGCCGCCCCTCGCTGTGCAGGCGATCAAAAAAACGGTGCACAAAGCGGAAGATTTACCGCTCGATGAGGGAATGGATTATGAACGAAACGCCTTTTATCTGCTGCTCGCAAGCGAGGATCGGCAGGAAGGGATGAAGGCGTTTTTGGAAAAGCGCAACCCCCATTTTACCGGGAGATAGGAGGCAGTTATGTTTCAGACGATTACGTATGAAGTGACCGATCGCGTCGCCGTCATCACGATGAACCGCCCAGATAAATTCAACGCATTCACCGAGCGGATGCACAAGGAGATTATCGAAGCGCTCAAGCAAGCGCAAAAAGACCAGGATGTCCGCTGCATCCTGTTCACCGGAGCGGGCCGCGCATTCAACGCTGGTCAGGACTTGGGCGATGTCATCGGTCAAGAGGTCGATTTCGGCGGATTTTTGCGCGAGCGCTACAACCCGATGGTGCTGCAGTTCCAAAAGACGGAGAAGCCGATCGTCGCTGCGATCAACGGAGTTGCGGCAGGCGCGGGAATGAGCGTCGCCTTGGCGTGTGACCTGCGTGTCATTTCCGAGAAAGCTTCGCTGGTCAACGCATTCGTCAACATCGGACTTGTCCCGGATTCCGGCGGCTGCTACTTTTTGCCGCGCATCGTGGGGCTGGGGAAGGCGCTTGAGCTGGCGATGCTCGGAGAAAAAATCACGGCGGATGAAGCATACCGCATCGGTCTGGTAAATCAGGTGTTCCCTGCCGAAGATTTTGCAGAACAGGCACTTGCCTATGCGCGCAAGTTGGCGAGCTTACCGACCAAAGGCATCGGACTGATCAAGCGCACCATGTACAAAGGCTTGCAGATGGATCTGGAACAGACATTGGAATACGAGGCCTATGCTCAAGAGATCGCAGGCAAGACAGCGGATTACGAGGAAGGGGTCACCGCGTTTATCGAAAAGCGCGCGCCTTTCTTCACCGGGCAGTAGCTGCCAAAGGAGGTTGCCACAATGGAAATGACAACAGTCGGTGTGATTGGCGCCGGGACGATGGGGGCAGGCATTGCCCTCGTTTGTTCTCGCCGCGGCTATCAGGTACTTTTGCTTGATGCCAATCAGGCTGTTTTGGATAAAGCGAATGCATATTTCACCTCCACGCTGGAGCGGGATGTTGCCAAAGGGAAAATTACGGAAGCGCAAAAAGAGGAGACGCAAAAGCGGATCACGCCAGTATCCGCGATGGAGCGGCTTGGCGACTGTGATGTCGTCATCGAGGCTGTCCCTGAGCGACTGGACTTGAAAAAATCGATCTTTACATCGCTCGCGCAGCTTTGTAGAAGTGACGCGCTGCTTTTGAGCAACACGTCCTCGATTTCGATAACCGAAATCGCCGGAGGGCTTCCGCATCCCGAACGGATTCTCGGCTTCCACTTTTTCAATCCTGCTCCAGTCATGCCGCTGGTCGAGGTCATTCGCGGGATGAAGTCGGGCGAGGATGAAGTGCAGCGTGCCTACCGCTTTGCCGAGGCGCTCGGGAAGGTACCGGTGCTGGTGACGGACACGCCTGGCTTTATCGTCAACCGCATCGCGCGTCCTTATTATAATGAAGCGCTGCGCATCTTGGGTGACGGCGTCGCGGACGTGGCAAAAATCGACCGGATCATGAAGCGGGCAGGCTGTTTCAAAATGGGGCCGTTTGAGCTGCAGGACATGATCGGCATCGATATCAATTTTGCCACAACCGAGTCGGTGTACAGCGACTTTTTCCAGGAAGGAAGATTCAAGCCGAGCCGGATTCAGCAGCGGATGGTACAAGCGGGCAGCTTGGGCAGAAAGACGGGTGAAGGTTTCTATGACTACAACAAGTAAAGCGATTTTGCTCGCGGGTGAGGGACCGCTGTATTCCGAGCTGCAGCAATTGATCACCGAGCACGGGTATCGTGTCGTGTCGGTTGAAGAAGCGGAGGCAAGCGAGGTCGGATTGGCGCTGGAAGTGACCAATGGCGATCTCGATTCCAAAAAGGAGCGCGTTCGCGAGCTGGATCAACTGCTTCCCGCCTATGTGCCGATTGTAGCGACATCGCTTGCCATTACGGCGACAGAGGTGGCGGCATGGACTGCACATCCGGAACGCGTCTGCGGCTTCGGCACCTTGCTGCCGCTTGCCGAACGCGAGCTGTTTGAAATCGCGCCAGCTTTGCAAACGGAGGAACCGATTCTTTCGCAAACCGTGACGTTTTTCCAGTCGCTCGGCAAAGAGACGGAGATTGTTGACGATGAAGTGGGACTTGTGTTCCCGCGTATCCTTTCCTTGATCATCAACGAGGCGGCTTTCGCCCTGATGGAAAAGGCTGCGACCGCAGCCGATATCGATACGGCGATGAAAAAAGGCGTGAACTATCCGTACGGGCCCTTGGAATGGGCCGACCGGATCGGACTGGACGAAGTGTATGCAATCGTTCGCGGCCTGCACCGCGATTTGGCCGAAGAGCGCTATCGTCCGGCGCCGCTTTTGCGCAAGCTGGTGCTGGCTGGCCGAGTGGGAAAGCGCAGCGGGCGGGGCTTTTACGTATATGAGAATGTGGGTGACACAACATGACGTACGCAAGAAAAGACGTATATGTCACAGCAGCGGTACGCACGCCGATCGGTAAGCTGGGCGGCAGCTTGAAGCATGTGGCCAACGATGAGCTCTGCGCGATCGTGCTTGATGCGGCTTTGAAGCGGACCCATGTGCCGGGTAGTGAAGTGGATGGAGTCATCATGGGCAATGTCGTTTCGGCAGGGCCTTTCATTAATATCGCACGCGTAGGCTTGCTAAAGGCCGGTTTACCGGAAAGCGTGCCGGGCTTGACTGTAAACCGGGTCTGCGCATCTGGTTTGGAGGCCGTCAATCTGGCAGCGCAATCGATTCAGGCAGGACATGCCGAGGTGATGCTGGCAGGCGGCGTGGAAAACTTGACCCGTGCGCCTTATATCATGGAAAAATTCGAGCAGCCGTTTCAGCGCGGGGGCCAGACGCTAATGGAATCGTTCGGCGGGCCGCGTTCCGCTCCGGTCGCAATTTATGGCGAACTGACGATGGGCGAAACGGCGGAAAACGTGGCGGAGCAGTTTGGGATCAACCGGGAGGAGCAGGATCGATTCGCAGTGGAAAGCCACCGCCGCGCGATCGCAGCCATTGATGCCGGACGGTTCAAGGAAGAGATCGTGCCAGTTCACATTCCGGGGAAAAAAGGCGAAATCACCTTGTTCGATACCGATGAATTCCCACGCCGCGATACGTCAATGGAGAGCCTCGGCAGACTGAAGCCGGCTTTCCGTAAAAACGGCACGGTCACCGCGGGCAATTCGTCGGGCATCAATGATGCAGCGGCAGCGCTCGTTTTGATGAGCGGCGATGCGGTGAAAAAATACGATGCCAAGCCGTTGGGGCGTGTCATCCACTTTATTAGCGCAGGCGTCGATCCTCGCGTGATGGGCATCGGGCCGGTCGCTGCGGTTCGCAAGCTGCTCGCAGAGGTCGGGATGAGCGTCGAGGACATCGATCTGTTTGAGCTAAACGAAGCGTTCGCATCGCAGTCACTCGCTTGCATCCGTGAGCTGGGACTCGATCCGGAAAAAACCAATGTCAACGGCGGAGCAATCGCGCTCGGCCACCCGCTCGGCTTCAGCGGGGCACGGCTTTTGGGTACGATCCTGTACGAATTGCGGCGCCGCAAGCAGCGCTATGGAATCGTCACTTTGTGCATCGGCGGTGGACAGGGACTTGCCACGCTGGTCGAAGCGATGCCGGAATAACGAGCCAACGAAAAGAAAAGCATGATCGGTCCACGAGCTGCGGTCAGAGTGAACCATTCGAATCTGACTCAAACGCATCGTGGCGTGAGATGGAGGGAGCAGGAGATGAAGACAGCTGTTATTGTAGATGCGGTACGCACGCCAATCGGTCGGCACGGAGGTGCGCTGAAAGATGTGCGCCCGGACGATTTAGCCGCGCATGTGATCGCCAAGTTGCTGGAACGCAACGGGATCGATCCGCTTTTGATTGACGATGTAATCATGGGCTGTGCCAACCAGGCGGGTGAGGACAACCGTAATGTGGCGCGGATGGCCTCTCTTTTGGCTGGACTGCCGGTGGATGTGCCGGGCGTGACGGTGAATCGGCTGTGCGGCTCGGGGCTGGAAGCGGTGAATCAGAGCGCCAACGCGATCAAAGCGGGAGCAGGTCGCGTGTACATCGCGGGGGGAACCGAGAGCATGACGCGCGCGCCGCTCGTGATGATGAAGCCGGGAGCAGCGTTTGCACGCGGCAATCAGCCGCTGTACGACACGACCTTGGGCTGGCGCATGGTCAATGAAAAGCTGGATGCGATGTATCCTGCCATCAGCTTAGGCGAGACGGCGGAAAATGTAGCAGAGCAGTACGGGATTACCCGCGAGATGCAAGATTTGTTCGCGCTGGAAAGCCAGCAAAAATACGCTCGTGCGCAAGCGGAGGGTTTGTTCGCGTCCGAGATTGTGCCGGTCGAGCTGCGCGGCAAAAAAGGCGAGGTTACGCTTTTCGAGCACGACGAGCATCCGCGTCCACAGACCACGCTCGAGCAGCTGCAAAAGCTGAAGCCTGCGTTTAAAGCGGACGGCAGCGTGACGGCGGGCAACTCTTCCGGGATCAATGACGGTGCATGCGCGCTTTTGGTCATGGAGCAGGAGACGGCGGAGCAGGCGGGCCTGAAACCGCGCGCACGCATCGTGGCATCCGCCGTGGCAGGCGTCGATCCATCCGTGATGGGAATCGGTCCGGTTCCGGCCATTCGCAAGCTGCTAAAACAGGCAGAGCTATCGGTGGCAGATATCGATTTGTTCGAAATCAACGAAGCGTTTGCGTCCCAGTCGGTTGCCAGCGTGCGCGAGCTTGGCATCGATCCGGAGCGGGTCAATGTCAATGGCGGTGCAATCGCGATCGGCCATCCGCTTGGCGCGAGCGGTGCACGGATTTTGGCTACCCTGCTGTATGAAATGGAGCGCCGTGGTGCGCGCTATGGCGTAGCGGCGATGTGCATCGGCGTCGGTCAGGGCATCGCCACATTGATCGAGCGGGTGTAAGGAAGGGGGCGCCAAGCCTTGAAAAACGGACTTTTGCCAGGGGTGGAAGCGACCGTGCGAATTATGGTGACGGATGAGATGCTTGCCGCCTTTGATGGAGAAGTGATTCATCCGGTCCTCTCGACAGTCAGCATGATCTACCATATGGAAAAAGCGGGGCGAGACGTCATCTTGCCGTTTTTGGAGGAGGACGAGGAAGGCTGCGGCTTTGCGGTCGAGATCAAGCATGTCGGTCCGGCGGTGATCGGTCAGGAGGTCGTCTTCCACGCGGTCTGCACGGAGGTGACCGACACTCGCGTCGTCTGTGAGGTGACGGCCCATACTGCGCTGGGCCGTGTCGGTTACGGCTCCTTTACCCAAGCGCTGTTCAAAAAAGAAGACATGAAGCGGCGCATTCAAGACTTGCAAAAGCAGGTCGAAGCTACGCGGTAGCGCGAGAGAGTGACAAATCCTTGTCCAACCGTCAAAACAAATTGACTTAGGCTAGCAAGCTTCATTATAATGACGTACGAAATACGTCACATATCTTTCGCATCATATGAGCTGGAGCGATTTCACTCAATTGCGAATTCGTGTGAATCGATCTGGGGGTAAATGTACCATGAAACCGCAATCCATGTTGTTCACCATCTATGGTGAGTATGTCAGACATTACGGAAGTGAAATCTGGATCGGCAGCTTGACCAAGCTGATGGGTGAATTCGGACTGTCGGAGCCGGCTGTCCGCGCGGCGATTTCGCGCATGCTCCGCCAGGGCTGGCTGGATTCGCGCAAAGTGGGTAACCGCAGCTATTATTCGATGTCAGCACGGGGGAAAAACCGGCTTGAAGAAGCCGCCGCCCGTATTTATAAAGTGGAAGAGAGTGACTGGGACGGCCGCTGGTGCATTGTCAGCTACAATATTCCGGAGGAGCGCCGCGCTTTGCGCGACCAGCTGCGCAAAGACTTGTCGTGGATGGGCTTCGGCATGCTCACGACCAGCACGTGGATCAGCCCGAACAATCTGTCTGACTACGTGAAGGAGCTCACCGAGTCCTATGACATTAAGGACCATGTAGAAATGTTTTACGCCGATCATCTTGGCTGGAGCGATCCGAAGGAACTGGTGAAAAAGTGCTGGAACCTCGATGAGATCAATGACGCCTACAAAAGCTTCATCGATGTCTATCGTCCGCAGTTCGAGCAGATGGCCGACGATTTGCGCCAAAACAAGGACGTCGCGGACAGCTACTGCTTCGTGGAAAAGACCAAGCTCGTCCATGAGTACCGCAAATTTTTGTTCATTGACCCGGACTTGCCGCAAGAGCTGGTGCCCGAGCTGTGGCTCGGCAAAGAGGCCGATCAGCTGTTCAAGGATTACTATGCCTTGCTGAATCCAGGTGCGGTCCGCTTTTTTGAAGATGCTTACGAAGTCGCACCCGAGCAATAAGCCATTTGAATCAGTGAGAGAAGAGAAGCTCCGACCATGCCTGCATGAAGCATGTGTCTGGAGCTTTTTTTGTCGGGAGAGCAAGCCTCATCCTATTCAGCATCATCCAGCAAAATCAGCCCAGAATGAAGCGAATGACCGCCTATTGCGAATTTATATAACGTTATGTTATTATTACGTTACAGAAACGTATTATAATAATACCATAACATAAATTGCATCAAAGGGGGCAGGAGCATGCAGACCCAGTCTGACATGAGGGACATGACGGACAATGAAAAAATGGAAGCGTTTTTAGCCCGGATCGATCGCGGTGAAAAGATCGAGGCGGACGACTGGATGCCGGACGATTACCGCAATCAGCTGATCAAGCTGATCTCGATGCACGGCATCAGCGAAATTATGGGAGCGCTTCCGGAAAAGGAATGGGTGCCAAAAGCGCCGACGCTGCGCCGCAAGCTGGCGATTATGGCCAAGGTGCAGGATGAGATGGGACACGGGCAGCTCCTGCTGCGCGTAGCGGAAGATCTGATGGCACCTTTGGGCAAGAATCGCGAAGATTTGCTAAATGACCTATTTACCGGAAGACTGAAATTCCATAACGTGTTCCATATGGAAGCGCCGACGTGGGCCGACGCGGGCGTAATCGGCTGGCTGGTCGATGGAGCCGCGATCATCACGCAAACGATGTCGCTAGATTCGTCCTATGCCCCGTACGCACGGGCGCTGCACCGGATCTGTGCGGAGGAAAAATTCCATGCACAGCACGGTGAGAGCATCGTGCTCGAGCTGGCGGAAGGAACGGCTGCGCAAAAGCAAATGCTGCAGGACGCCGTCACCCGCTGGTGGCCATCGTTGCTAATGTTTTTCGGACCGCCTGAAGACGGGCAGATTACCAGTAACCAGCAGCAGAACATGCGCTACAAAATCAGAACGCAGACGAATGAAGAGCTGCGCCAGGCTTTCTTAAACAAATATGTGCAGCGGATTTTCCACCTTGGCTTGACGCTGCCGGATGAGACAATTCATTTTGATGAAGCGGCGAACAAGTGGGTATATCAACAGCCTGACTGGAATGAATTCAAGCAGATCGTCAAAGGGAACGGACCTCGCTCCAGCCAGCGTCTGCGCTTGAGAGAGATGTCCTATGAGGAATCAAAATGGGTGCGGGATGCCATCCTGGCATACGGCCGCGTCGCAGGGTAGGTGAAGAGGAATGAGCAACCAGGTGAATTCAAACGAGTCGTTCTTGATTTTTGAGGTATTTAGTCAGAAGAATCCCACTTCCTCATTTGTTCACCAATTCAGTTTGCTTGCGCCGAACAAGGAAGTCGCGATGACAATGGCGCGGGAAAACTTTTTGCGGCGGGAGCCTTGCATCAACCTTTGGGTGGTGCAGCGCGAGGACATTCATGTCCTGCCGGTGGAGGAGCGTCCGCTTTTGCAGCGTCTGGACAACAAGAGCTATCGGGAAACAAAGGGCTACGGCGATTTGCAATCCAGATGGCGCGCCCATAAAGAAGAGTACGATAAACGCATGAAAAATGCGGAAAGCGGCAGCTAAGGGGGCAGGGATGATGAGCGCTTACTCATTGGTGGAAACGGTCGAACAAGCAAAACAAAATCCCGACTACGCAAAAGCGCTGACGGAGCTTTTGTTTCAATTGGCCGACGATGACTTCATTTTGGCGTACCGGGGCTCGGAATGGCTCGGCCTCGCGCCGCATATAGAAGAAGATGTGGCCTTTTCCTCCATGTCGCAGGACATGATGGGCCATGCGGTGATGTTTTATGAAATGCTCGAGGCGCTTGGCGTGGGCAGCGCGGACGATTTGGCGCAGCTGCGCGGGCCGGAGGCTTTCCGCAATGTGATTTTAGCCGAGCGCAAAAACGGCGCGGGCGAATATTTGGCGGAGCCGCACTATGATTGGGCATACGCGATCGTACGAAGCTATGTGTACGGGCTGTTCAAGCAGGCACGCCTCGATGCACTGGCGCAATCGTCCTACGTGCCGCTCGTGCATGCCAGCCGGAAGATGAAGACGGAGCACCGGTACCATCTGATGCACTGGCAAGTATGGATGAAGCAGTTGGCGAACAGCACCCCAGAAGCGCGCGAGAAGCTGGAAGCGGCTGTCGCGAGTGTGTGGGCGGATGCAGGCGAGCTGAGCAGCCTCGGACCAAGTGCGGATGACATCGTGCGCTTCGGGCTTTTGGTAGATGAAGCGACGCTTCGCAATCAATGGCTGGCGCATACAGCAGCGGCTTTCGCACAGATCGGCATCGTGGCACCGGGCGAGCCAGGTGTGCCGCAGCAAAACGGCCGCAGCGGCGAGCATACCGCCGAACTGGCTCAAGCTTTGCAAACATTATCGGAAGTGTATCGTATCGATCCAGTGGCCAATTGGTAAAGGGAGGTGAGCCGTAAAATGGCATACGAAACGGCAGCTATGTTGGAGAATGCGTGCTGGAAGCTTCTAGAAGAGGTGAAGGATCCGGAAATTCCCGCGATCAGCATGGTGGAGATGGGCATGATCCACAAGGTCAGCGCGAATGACGGCGTCGTCGTCGTGGAGGTTTTGCCTACTTTTGTCGGCTGTCCCGCACTGGAAATCATGAAGAAAAACATAGTAGACACCTTGGGTCCTATTGAGGGAGTCAAGGAGGTTCACGTCCGGTTTGTCTATGATCCGCAATGGACGTCAGACCGGATATCCATAGAAGGCAGAGGGAAGCTCCGCAGCTTCGGCATCGCGCCTCCTCCACTCGACTACAAGGATGGCGATCCGTGGGAGGTCACTTGTCCGTACTGCGATTCGCCATACACGAAAATAGAAAATCTTTTCGGGCCGGCAGCCTGCCGCAGCATCCTGTACTGCCGCCATTGCAAAAATCCGTTTGAGGCATTAAAGCCTATCTATTAAAAAGCGGGCAGCGAAATCGAGCAGCGTAAATCGAAAGGAGCGATTCTAGTGGATCAGGTAAAACAAATGTATATCAATGGAGAATGGGTTGCAGCTGAAAGTGGCGAAACCCTTTCCGTCACCAATCCGGCAACAGGCGAAACAGTCGGCGCCGTAACGTTCGGCGACAATCGCGATGCCGCAAAAGCGATCGATGCGGCACATGCGGCATTTGCCAGCTGGTCGCGCCTTACAGCGAGAGAACGCTCCAAATATCTCTACAATCTCTATGAACTCGTTCGCAACAGCCGCGACGAGCTAGCCGGCATCATTTCCGCGGAAATGGGCAAGCCGCTGCGCGAAGCGAAAGGCGAGGTGCTGGGCGCTGCAGACAACTTCATGTGGTATGCAGAGGAAGCGAAACGCGTATACGGCGAAACGATTCCGTCCTCTGTACCGAACAAACGGATCATGGTGCTCCGCCAGCCAGTTGGCGTCGTTGGCGCGATCACGCCATGGAATTTCCCAGTGAACATGGTTGCACGCAAAATCGCACCGGCATTGGCAGCAGGCTGCACAGTTGTCTTAAAACCAGCGGAAAGCACACCGCTGTCTGCAATCCGCCTGTTTGAGCTGATTGAGCAAGCTGGCTTCCCGAAAGGCGTCGTCAACCTCGTGATCGGCAAACCGGAAGCAATCGGCCAGGAATTCATCGATAATCCGAAGCTTAGCAAAATCGGCTTCACCGGCTCGACCCGTGTCGGCAAGCTGTTGATGGAAGGCGCTGCGAAACAGGTCAAGCGCGTCAGCATGGAGCTGGGGGGCCATGCGCCGTTCATCGTGTTCGATGACGCTGATTTGGATGCAGCGGTGGAAGGCTTGTTCGAAAGCAAATTCCGCAACTCCGGCCAAATGTGCATCTGCACCAACCGCCTGTATGTACAGGAAGGCGTAGCGGACGCATTCACGGAAAAGTTGGTCGAACGATTGAAAAAAGCGAAAGTCGGCGATGGCCGTTTGAAAGATACCGAGATCGGTCCATTGGTTAACGAGCGCGCGCTGGCGAAAGTACTGGAGCATATCGACGATGCGAAAGCGAAAGGCGGCGTCTTGGCTGCGGGCGGCAATCGTCTCGTGGAGGGCGACTATGCCAGAGGCTTCTATTGTGAGCCAACCCTCATCACGGATGTGACCGGCGACATGAAGATCGCCAATGAAGAAACGTTCGGACCAGTAGTGCCGCTCATCCGCTTCAGCGACGAGAAAGAAGTCGTGAAGCAGGCGAACGATACACGCTACGGCTTGGCAGCGTATGTTTATACCCGCGACAATGCCCGCTGCTTCCAGATGGCTGAGCAGCTCGAATATGGAATCGTCGGCATCAATGACGGCTCCCCGACCCAAACCCAAGCGCCGTTTGGCGGCTTCAAGGAAAGCGGCATCGGGCGTGAAGGCGGCCATTTCGGTTTGGATGAATATTTGGAAACCAAATTCGTTTCGTTCGGTGTATAGTTTATTCGAGTAAGTTACAGCCAGTGTGTTCCTGGATTCCCCAGGGCACGCTGGCTTTTTTATTTTGCAAAAAAGAGAAACTACCACAAAGGAGGTACGGATCATCGCCGGAGTTTTTTTGTCGATGGGCGAAAGTTCTAACTTTGGTTAGGTTTTTTTTACACCCCGTTCTGATAGGATGTACGCGAGTCATTGAAAGATGGGGGAGAGATACATGGCGGGAAGAAGGACATACCAGCCGCTTCTAGCAAAATACATCAAGATCATGTTGGCATTTTTCATCGCATTTTCGGGATGGGCAATCGTTTTTGTAAATCTGGCGCGGCCGGCAAAGGCAGCGACAGGGGACGGGACTCCGGCCAATCCGTATATCATCACGACGGCGGAGGAATTGGCGGATATCCGTACGAATATGAGTGCGTCGTACAAGCTCGGCAATAACATCGATTTGAGTGATTTTAGTGAGGGAGAAGGTTGGGAGCCGATCGGTTCTGACGGTACCCCATTTACGGGCACATTGGACGGGAATGGACATGCCATCATGGAGCTTACGATCAACCGCCCGGATGAGATGGGGCCAGTCGGGTTGTTCTCCACATTAAAAGGAACCGTCAAGAATTTGGAGCTAAGTGATGTGAAAATTGCCGGGAAGGACAGTGTAGGAGCACTAGCCGGAGAGACGATCGGGGATGTGATTGAACCGCCGCCCGGTCCGCCTGCAGTACTCAGCACGATTTCCAACGTAACGGTTACGGGCAGGGTGGAAGGTGATAAACAGGTAGGCGGAATCATCGGAACAGCCTACAACGCGCAAATCAGCTGGATCGATTCAATCACTCGTGTAAGCGGAATGGATGCTGTTGGAGGAGTGGCAGGCAAACTTTTCGGTTCCTCACTTGATAAAACGATCATCCGTGGCGCTGTCATTGAAGCAAATGAAGCGCGGGGGACCAATCTGGGCGGTCTCGCAGGAAAGGTGGATGCATCGACGATCCGTACATCCGTTACGCTCAGCGGTGTCCGGGGGAACATGTGGGTAGGGGGCCTTGCCGGTCGAATGATGGGTGGCTCCGTTTCAGACAGCTTTGCAGTCGGCAGCATCTTTGGCACAAACATGGTCGGCGGGCTGATCGGTCTGGCAGATACCAACACGATCAAGACGTCCTACGCGGCAGGCGAAGTGACGGGAACCACATTTGTCGGCGGACTGGTGGGCAAGTCCAACGATGCGCTTGTTCAAGACTCTTACTGGGATACGGACGAGACCGGACGGTACACAAGCGACGGCAGTAAACCAGAGGATGGCAAAACCACTGCCGAGATGACATCATTTGGTCCGGCAGGCACCTTCCCGAACTGGGATGGGGACGAAACCTGGTTTTTTTACGATGGCGACTACCCGTTTTTGCAAATTGCCAATCCAATTATGAATCTGCAGGGCATTGATGATGAACTGGAACTGGAAAAAGGAGCTACAAAAGAGATTGACGATGTTAGGGTGATACATCGAGATGAGACCCCCCATGACATCAGCGGCAAGTACAAGCTGGTGTCGGACGATCAAAACATCGTGGAAGTAGACGGCAACAATTTGGTAGCCAAAAACTACGGAACTACAACCGTTCATGTCCAATATCACGGATTTGACCAAACAATCACCGTCACAGTCCCGTCGCCCGGCATGCTGCAGCAGCTGAAGGTTTCATCAGGCACGCTGAGCCCGGCATTTTCGGGGGATACGCTCAACTACACCGTTCAGGTGCCAAACAGCGTGACAGACTTTAAACTGACGCCGAAGCTGCGGGGTTCTGCACCTGTGACTACCGTGAAAATCAACCGCTTGCACGAAAATCCGCAACTGGTCGAAAGCGGATCGTCGAGCAATGCATTCCCGCTTGCGGTGGGTGAAAATACATTTGAGGTGACGGTGACGGAAGCAGACGAAAACGAGCGGACCTACACCATCGTCGTCACGCGGGCTCCAGCTCCGCCCATACCGAATCCGGACCCGACTCCGTATTATCCGGTAAACGAAATTAAGTTCGAGCAAAAAGACGTGAAGGTGAACGAGGGTGACGATGTGATCGTGCTGCGTCCCGTGATCACGCCGTCGTATGCGACGAATCAAACGGTGAGATGGAGCAGCAGCGACCCGGATATCGCGGACGTTGATCAAAATGGGCGTGTAACGCTTGGACGCCCTGGGGTTGCGACCATTACAGCGACCACGGCGGACGGCGGTAAAGCGGCGGTAATCAAAATCACCGTCGTCGCCAAGAAAACGGTAGTCAAGCTAATCCCGTCGGAGCGGGTGTTGGTGGTCAAGCCGAACCAGACAGCTCGTTTTACCGTAACCGCCTTGTATGACAATGACGAAAAGCAAAACGTAACGCGGGATAAACAGACCGCATATGAAAGCAAGTCCAAGGACATGAAGTTCCGCTCCGAACGGATCAAGGTCGGCTCGAAAGAAGGAACTACATCGTTTACGATCACGTACCAGAACAAAACGATTACAATTCCCGTGATCATTTCCAAAATTACCGTGAAAAGCGTGGCAATCAGCGATGCACCCGCTACGTTGAACGCAAAGGATACGCAGCAGCTGAAGCTGATCGCGGCCTTATCGAACAAAAAAACAAAGGACGCTGCGGAAGATGCCACCTGGACGACCAGTGATCCAAAAGTGATTACTGTAAGCGATACGGGCGAGCTGGAAGCGGTTGGAGCAGGGAAAGCGACGATCACGGCCGTTTACGGCGGCAAGAAGACCAAAACGGAAGTGAAAGTCACCTCTTCAACCAAGCTGGACAAGCTTCAGATCAGCAAACGTACACTGCGGATGGATCCGCAAGAGACCCAGCAGCTGACCCTGACGGCAATCTATACGGACGGTACCAAAGCGGACATCACAAAAGAGGCAACCTGGAAGGTTGCGGACGAGGCGATTGCCGATGTGGAGGCAGGGCTGATCACAGCCAAGTCGGCAGGAACGACCAAAATAACCGTGACCTATGAAAAGAAAAAGCTCACCATCAGCCTCATTGTGAGATGATGGACTGACAAGCGTGATTGAAAAGATCATCCGAAAGCGGATGGTCTTTTTTTTACCAACATTTCCAGCGAAAGAGATGTAACCGAACAGCAGCCTCATTCGTTCCCCATACAGTGAGGTGCAGCGCCTTTCTTGCCAAGCAGCTTGTAAAAAAAAGTTCCGTTTGCAGTGAACCTTTTCAAACTTGGGCGCCAATACATCATGTATACAATTTCAGGGGGCCCTCAATGGATAATCAAGAGTTGGATCAGTGGGTCGATCGACTGATCGCAGGCGATGAAGCTGCGTTCGATCACGTCTATCAGCTGACCCGAACAAAACTATACGGCACGGTGGCGTCGCTGGTGCACAACCGCGAAGACGTCAATGACATCGTGAGCGAAATATATTATCAACTATGGCGAGCCTTGCCTTCCTATGATCGCAAGCGACCGTTTCTGTTTTGGCTCAATGGGCTTGTGATCAAGCAAGTGAGCAATTGGCGCAGACAAGTGTGGCGACGATTCCGCCTCTTGGAGAAGCGGACCCGCTTGCATGAAGAGCCCGATGCCAGCCTGCCGGGGGATGCCCTGATGGTAACGGAAACCCAGCGGGACATGCAGCAGGCGATTAGCCGTTTGCCGTTCAAGCTGCGAACGGTCATCCTCTACCGTTTTTACTATGAATATACGTACGAGCAAATCGCCGAATTGCTGCAAATCCCTGTTGGTACCGTAAAGTCGCGGAATCATCTGGCCATCAAGCAATTGCGGAAATGGGTCGATCTCAAGCAAGTCGAGGAGGGTCTTTGCGAACATGTCCATCGAGAAGAAAATAAGCGAGTCGCTAGCGAACCAAATTGAAGGCGTGACCGTTCCAGCAGAAGTGGACGAACGAGTAAGGCAATCGTTTCGCCAATTCCACACGAAAACGAAAAAGGAGCATAAAACGATGAAAAAACGATTACTGGCGCTCGGATTGACCGCAGCGATTTTGATACCGACAGGCGTTTTCGCCCTGAATAGCTCTTATTTTGCCGGCCCGGATGTGAATCTCAACGGGCTGGTCGATGATGGTGTGAAGCGGGCGGTTTCGGAAGGGTTATCGGTGACAATCGACCAAAAGATCACAGATCAAGGTATCACCGTCCATTTTGATGAAATGTATGTGGAAGAAACGAAAATTCTCGTGCATTACAAAATCGAGCGGGAAGACGGAAGCCTGGTTCCTTATGAATTCGATACAACAGGGCTGCAGGTTATTTCGGATGGGAAGAAGGACAATAAGCAGGTGGAAAATCCGACGTACCAACAATCTGGCTTGGAAGGCTTCAGCGTCCTGAATTTCATCGGCACCGAAAGGAAGGACAATCTTCCATTTACTTTGACAGACGCTTCGGGGAAAGAGATCGACACCGGCATCGCGGAGAAAGACAAGCCGGAGGGCATGCTGGCGTTTGTGACCAGCGGGAAAAAGCTGCCGTCAACCATCGTCTTGCATGTGGACATCGATCGGATCGGGAAGACGAAAGGGAGCTGGAAGGGGCAGATCCCAATCGATCAGAGCAAGGCGCAGAAGGCGACAGAGGCTGCGAAATAGGGGAGAAGTGCCAGCGGGGAACCAGCCAAATGAAAGGGCTGGTTCCTTTCGCATGTGACGGATCTTCGACCGGCATGTTATCATGATATATTCAAGATTCTTTTTTTCGAGTCAGCAGGGATTGTGTTAGAATAGGTTGGGGTGAATCAACGGATGGCAGAAAAATCGCTAAAGGACCGGATCATCGAATCGTCGCTGCGACTATTTGAAGAGTACGGGTACCATAAAGTGACGGTAGATCAGATTGTGAAAGCGAGCGGCACATCAAAAGGAGGATTTTATCATAATTTCAAGTCGAAAGACGAACTCCTTTATACCGTTCACGATCACTTCATATCGTATGTGCTGGAAAAAGGGCAGCAGGCGTACCAGACGTTTGCCACGCCAACTGAAAAGCTGGACGCAATCATTCGTTCATTTGTCATGATGATCGACCTGTACCGCTCGGAAGTCACAGTCTTTTATCAGGAAAGCTCTTATCTCGCGCCAGAGTATTTTTCATTGATTGAGGAAAAGCGCGATCACTATAAGGGGATTATGTTCAAGGTCATCCAGGACGGGATCGACTGTGGGGAGTTTCGCCAAGAGCTGCCGGTGCCGATCATGGCCATGGCGATCTTCGGCATGATCAACTGGATTTACAAATGGTATCAAAAGACGGGACGCTACTCGATCGAGGAAATTGCCGTCATTTACTCCGATATCATTCTCAAATCGATTCTTACGCCAGAAACCATGAACAAGCCTGAGTATTCGCGATTCTTTTTGACCTCCAATGACATCAACATCGCACCTGTCTGAGGCAGGTGCTTGCTTTGTCCCTTTTGGCTTGGTACAAAAGGGATTTTTAACGTGTAACGTGTTTCATCCAAAAGGAGTGATTTAATGAAAACGAGAGGCACTTTGCTCATTCTCGCTTTTTTCATGGCTTCATTAAACCTGCGCCCGGCGATCACCTCAATCGCTCCCTTGTTGGAGACGCTTAGGGACCAGCTGGCGATGAGCGCCTCGGTGGCAAGCCTGCTGACATCGATTCCGGTCTTTTGCATGGGTATCTTTTCACCGATGGCCGCTGCGCTCGGGGCGCGCTTCGGCATCGAACGGGTCATCGGATGGTCACTTGCATTGATTGGCGTCGGCACAGCTCTTCGCTATTTCACCCATTCCACCTTCTTCCTGATGGTGACCGCTTTTGTAGCAGGCCTTGGCATCGCCTCGGCGGGCCCGCTGCTCTCCGGCTTTATCAAGCGCTATTTCCCGACACGGGTGCCGACGATGATCGGGTTGTTTTCCGTCGCCCTAACGATCGGCGCATCGCTCGGCTCTGGACTGGCGGCTCCGTTCCAAAGCCAAACCCATTCCTGGCAGGGGGCGCTGGCGGTATGGGCGCTGTTGGCCTTCATCGCGGTTCCGATCTGGTGGATGTCGCTGCGGCGTGCAGGCGGACGCGGTGACGGGAATTCCGCTTCTGCCCAGTCAGCCAGCTTGCCTTGGGGACAGAAAAAGGCGTGGCTCCTGACGCTGTCCTTTGGCTTCATGGCCATGATGTTCTATTCGATCACAGCATGGCTGCCACCGATCATCGAAGGCTTGGGCTACAGCAAAGTGTACGCGGGCAATGTGCTCACACTGTTTGCTTTGGTGCAGGTGCCGGTCAGCCTGTTCCTGCCGGCATTGCTCAAACGGTATCCGGCACGATTGCCGTGGATGCTGCTTTGCTCCGCCTTTGAGCTGGTCGGGCTTTCGATGCTCTATTTTTCGGTCGCACCATGGATTGCGGCGATTGTCATCGGTATCGGAGCGGGAGCTTTGTTCCCGCTGAATCTGCTGTTGCCGATCGATGCCACAACAAACGGGCAGGAAGCGGCCAGCTGGTCGGCGATGACACAGTCGGCAGGATATGTGATCGGAGCGATGGGCCCGCTCATTTTGGGGTGGATTCACGATGCGACACAGAGCTTTTCCATGGCGGTTGTCGCATTGATCGCACTCGTGGTCATCATGATCGTCATCCAGCTGATCGCTGTGCCACGTCATGAAGGGCAGCGGGAGCGAAAAGCTGCATAAAATAGCGAATAAAAAACAGGTGCCGATAAAATGGCGCCTGTTTTTTTGCGTGGGAATGATTAATCTGACGAATTACTTTTACGATTCTCTACTTCCATATTGGATAAGCGGCGTTGAAAACTATCCTGCCAATTGGCTTCTATCCTTTCGGCAGCAGCTTCAAAGTCTTTTTCTTTTAACGAAAGAATGATTTTTTTATGTTCTTCAACCGATTGTTCAACCCCTGAAATACCGTTGAAGTAGGTAATTTCATAACGGCGCAGCTTTTTCTTCAGCCCTTCCAGCACATGAATCAGTTCTTCATTTTCCGATAAATTGATAATCACCTGGTGAAAACGAGCATCATGGTGTTGGGCGCCGAGCGCATCCCCCTGCTTGATAGCCTGATCTAGCTCTTCATTAATGGTTTCCAATTCCTCGAGGTGCTCATCTTTCATATTCTCTTTGGCAAAGGAAACAGCAAGCTTCTCTAGCGTCCAAATAATCGGATAGAGGCGATAAGCCTGGTTACTATCAACGGGAGCAACCTGTGTCCAGCTATTCGCTTTGCTTTGAATCATTCCTTCTTCTTCGAGTCTCAACAGGGCTTCACGAATAGGCGTGCGGCTTGCCCCTAACGCCTCCGCCAAATCTTGATCTTTTAATCTGTCACCCGGCTTTAATACGCCGCTAATAATCCACTCTTGAAGCTGATGGTATACTTGCTCACGAATGGATGAGCGTTTAACTTTTTTGGCATGCTCCAATAACAAATGATACGCCTCCTCTTTAGTAACGCCTGAATGTAATATATCACGTACAATTTGTAGGTTTCAACATGGGACGATTCTATAAAGCTACCAAGTTGACAGAGAATAATTCAATTGGGTAAAATGTAATATATTACATATCAATCTTTCGTTTTTTCTTACAGCGTTACTCACTTGATGCGCTGATTCAATTTGAAGCAGGGGGAATGTAAATGATGGACATCTCTTCATTCAAGTACATCGCAAATAATCAAGCGCGTAAAATTGAAACCGAGCATCTATCCGTACCTTTTATGGACCAAGAAGTGATTGGGAAGGTCAGAAGCTTTCACAAGCGTTTTCCTGAATACCAGGTGACGCCTCTACACAGCTTGAAAGCATTGTCTCGTAGGTTGAACGTTCAGAATATATGGATAAAGGACGAGTCTTACAGATTTGGTCTCAATGCTTTTAAAGTATTGGGTGGATCTTATGCAGTTGGAAAGTACTTAGCTAATAAACTAGGCATGGATATTTCAGATCTTTCATTTGAGATTTTGAAATCGAGAGAAATGAAAGAGAGACTGGGCGAAATAACCTTTGTTACAGCGACGGACGGAAACCATGGCAGAGGGATCGCATGGGCCGCAAGCCAGTTGGGACAAAAATCAGTCGTGTTCATGCCCAAAGGCTCATCCAACATCCGTTTGAACAATATTAAAAAAGAAGGCGCGGAAGCTTCGATCACCGATCTGAACTATGACGATGCTGTAAAGTTGGCCAAGCATTATGCTGACGAGAATAACGGGGTATTGGTACAGGACAGCTCATGGGATGGCTATGAAGAAATCCCCACCTGGATTATGCAAGGATACTGTACGCTCATAGACGAGACGCTTGAACAGATAGAAATAGAGGGGAGTGAATGGCCAACACATGTGTTTTTACAAGCAGGAGTTGGCTCCTTTGCGGCAAGCGTTCTTGGCTATCTCATAACGAAAATGGGAAAAAACAGGCCGATCACTACCATCGTGGAACCGAATGAAGCAGCATGTATTTATAAATCCGTTGAGGTAAATGACGGAAATCCTCATGCGGTAACTGGTTTTATGCCAACCATTATGGCCGGCCTAGCCTGTGGAGAACCAAGTACAGTCGCTTGGGGTCTTTTACGAGATTATGCAGACATGTATATCTCTTGTCCGGATTATGTATCGGCAAAAGCCATGAGGATGCTTGGCAACCCTTTACCTGGAGATCCCCGTGTCATTTCCGGAGAATCAGGTGCTGTCGGATTAGGCGTTCTCAGTCTTATTCGGGAAGAACAGGTATTGCACCAAATCGCTTCACAGCTCCACATTAACGCGGATTCAAGAATTCTCATCATTAGTACTGAGGGCGACACAGATCCCGAGGGTTACAGAAATATTGTATGGGACGGCATGTATCCGTCTTTTTAGGAGGGGTGAATGCCACTGATTACATTCAAGTGAGAAGGGGAAATGTGAAATGGCGTACGATTCTTCCATCGTTTCGATCGATGCTGCACGATTGTTGACCCGAATTGAGCAGCTCGGGCAAATTGGCCGTGACAAAGAGGACAGGCTCGTCAGATTGGCGGCTTCCGACGCGGACAAGCGAGGGCGTGATGCGCTTGTTTCCTGGATGAAGGAGGCGAATTTGGAGGTAGTGGTAGACAAAGTCGGCAACATTTTTGGCATCTGGCGAGCTCCCAGTGAAGATGATCAAGCACCGATTATGGTCGGATCGCACATTGATACCGTCATCAATGCGGGAGTGTACGACGGTTGTTATGGTGTGCTCTCAGGCATCGAGGTCATTCAGACGTTGCAGAAAGCAGGTTTTGTTCCTTCTCGCCCTATTGTCGTCGCTGCGTTTACGAATGAAGAAGGTGTGCGATATACACCCGACATGATGGGATCGCTTGTGTATGCTGGCGGTCTGTCTGTTGAGGATGCACTCGCTTCTGTCGGTACCGATGGCTCTTTACTTGGAGAAGAATTGGAACGGATCGGTTATGCGGGTTCTGTGGAGCCTGGATTTTTGAAACCACATGCGTATGTAGAGCTGCACATTGAACAAGGCCCCGTATTGGAACGAGAGGGAATACAGATCGGTGCGGTGAAGAACCTTCAAGGTATTTCGTGGCAGCGGATTACAATTGAAGGTGTGGCAAACCATGCCGGTACCACACCGATATCCATGCGCTCAGATGCGGGATACGCAGCGTCACGTGTCATTTCATTTTTGCGTGACCGTGCGACGAGTTCACCAACACCTACGGTAGCAACGGTTGGTTGTATCAGCTTTGAGCCGAATGCGATCAATGTTATCCCTTCGCGTGCAATATTCACGGTTGACCTGCGTGATCCCAACGAACACAGCTTGCAGGCTGAGGAAGCGGCATTAGGTGCCTTCCTCACAGATCTTGCTGCTGCCGAAGGAGTGAAGATCACGACAGAACGCATGGCCCGCTTTGAACCTGTCACGTTTGATGCAACTATCGTCGAGATAGTGGAAGCAGCAGCCGAGCGGCACGGATTGTCCTATCGGCGAATGACGTCCGGTGCCGGCCATGATGCTCAAATGATCGCTCACATATGTCCTGCAGCCATGATTTTCGTACCGAGCATCGGGGGCATAAGCCATAACCCCCGCGAATTTACATCAGAACCGGATCTGGTAGCCGGAGCAAATGTGTTGCTTGATGTGATCGGTAAACTTGCAAGCGAACGAGAAAAATAATTCCGCTATAGGAGATCAATATGACCGGGAATCCTTACGAGAAAAGGAGTTCCGGTCTATTTCTTTATTTTCACGAAACAAAAAAGTCCCCACATAGAACGCAGCTGAGTCTTTCGGCCTATATCAGACCAACTGGTCGGTCTGATAAAATGAAGGCAAGAAATTGGTGAATACTAGGTGAATGATGAATAGGAGTGAGCTGGCTTGTTTAAAATCCATGAAATTCGCGAAATGATTAAATTGGTGGATCAATCTTCCTTGCAGGAATTCGAGGTTACAAGCGACGAGGTGCGCATTTATATGAAAAGAGGGGGCGCGGTTTCGCCTGTTATCGTGGAAGAAACCGCAAGCGTAGCTGCTCCGGCTGTTCAACCGGCTGCAGGCGTTGCTGCACAAGCGACGAGCGTACCTGCGGTTGAGACGAAACCTGCATCTGTGCCGACAGCAGCTGTCCAAACCGAGCAGCCGGTAGCTGCAGCCCCAGCTGCTTTGGATTTGCACAAAATCACCTCACCGATGGTCGGGACGTTTTACCGCGCGCCGGAAGTAGGCGCCGCACCCTATGTGCAGCCAGGGGACCAGATCAACCGCACGACGGTCGTCTGCATCGTAGAAGCGATGAAGCTGTTCAATGAGATCGAAGCCGAGGTCGATGGCGAGATCGTGGAAGTGTTGGTAGAGAACGGACAATTGGTTGAATACGGTCAACCTCTTTTTCTGGTGAAAGCACGATAATAAGGCGAGATGGAAAGGGGAGGACGGCCGATGATGTTTCGGGATTTTTCCAAGCCGACGTATGAGGAATGGAAGGCGCGGGCCGAGAAGCTTTTGAACGGCGCTTCATTTGAGCAAAAGCTGGTGACGCAAACGTATGAGGGCATCGCCCTGCAGCCGCTGTATCGCGGGGAGGACACGCAAAGCTTGCCGCACATGGAAAGCGTTCCCGGCGCTGCGCCTTATGTACGCGGCACGGAGGAGCTGGGCTACGTTTCCAAGCTGTGGGCGATTGCGCAGGAAGTGAGCGCTGCGTCGCCGGAAGCTTTTAACCAGGCGGCGCGCCACGATTTAGGGCGGGGGCAGACAATGCTGAATGTGCCGCTAGACCGGGCATCATCCGCCGGAGTGGACGCCGATCAGGCCGAGGGGGACCAGCTCGGGCAGGGGGGCGTTTCGCTCTCTACGCTAGCTGATGTCGAGCAGCTGCTCGCAGGCATCGACCTCGGTCAGACGCCAATCATGGTGGAGGCTGGGAACGCGGGAGTGGCGGTCTTGGCAATGGTGGCAGCTTATTTGCAAAAATCCGGACAATCGACGGCCCATTTGCGCGGCTTGGTAGGTACAGATCCGTTGGGCGAGCTGGCGCGGGAAGGTGTGCTTTCCGGAACGCTCGCAGAAGCGTACGATGCGATGGCTGACGCGACGCGCTGGGCGATTGCACATGCGCCTGCGCTGCAGACCGTTTTGGTGCAAGCGAACCCGTATCATGATGGAGGCGCGAGCGCGGTGGAGGAGCTGGCGTTTGCGTTAGCGACAGGCGTTGCCTATTTGCGCGAGCTGGATGCCCGAGGCATCGAGATCGACGATGCGGCACCGCGCATGTGCTTTTCGTTTTCGCTCGGCTCGCAATTTTTCACGGAAATCGCCAAGCTTCGTGCGGCCCGGATGCTGTGGGCAAAAATCGTTGAGGCGTTTGGTGGCAATGAACAGGCGCAAAAGCTATCGATCCATGCGCGCACATCCGCCCGGACCAAGACCGTCCATGATCCGTATGTCAACATGCTGCGCGGCACGACCGAAGCCTTCGCCGGCGTCGTAGGCGGGGCCGACAGCCTGCATGTTTCCCCATTCGATGAAGCGATTCGCCCCGCAGATGAATTTTCGCGGCGGATCGCCCGTAATACACAGTTGATATTGCAAAACGAAGCCCATCTGACAAAGGTGGCCGATCCGGCTGGCGGATCGTGGTACATCGAAGCGCTGACAGACGAGCTGGCCCAAAAAGCATGGGCGCTGTTCCAAGAGGTAGAGGCAGCAGGCGGTATGGCGCTGTCGCTGCAAGCCGGACTGCCGCAGGAAAAAGTGGCCGCGATCGCAGCGAAGCGTGAGGCCAACATGAGTAAGCGCAAGGACAAAATGGTTGGAACCAATGTGTATCCGAATTTACAGGAGACGGCCGTACCGGCGCTGACAGACGAAGAGCTGGCAGCGATTCGGGAAGAGCGCCGTACTTCGGTGCAAAAGCAGCGGGCAGCTACAGATCGGGAAGCGCTTACGGCAAAGCTCGCGTCTTATCGTTCGGCCGTCGCAAGTCGGAACGCGGACCAGGCGAACGTGATGGAAGCGGCGATTGATGCCGTTCTGCACGGTGCCACGTTGAGCGAGATCGTACGTGGCGAAGCTGCATCGAGTCATGCGGGCACGACGGTGCAGCCGATCCCGCTGCGCCGCGATGCCGCCGCATTCGAAGCGCTGCGAGCAAGTGCCGAGCGCTACAAACAAAAGCACGGCAGCTACCCGCAAGCCTATGTCGCCAAGCTCGGCACCGTGTCCCAGTACAAAGCGCGCGCGGATTTTTCGACCGGATTCGTGGAAGCGGGCGGTTTTCAGGGAATTCAAGGGCAAGGTTTCACAGAGGTGGAAGCAGCGGCAGAAGCGGCGCTTGCATCGGATGCCAGCCTCGTGGTGATCTGCTCGCACGACGAGCTGTATCCCGAGATGGCACCTGCATTCGCCTCGCTGATCAAGGCCAAAAATCCGCAGCTGACGGTCTGGCTCGCCGGACGTCCGGCACCGGAACAGGCTGCCACATACAAAGCGGCAGGCGTCGATGATTTCATTTACATGGGAGCGGACTGCGCGGGCCTCTTGGCACGGCTGTCCCAGCAGAAAGGAATAGGGCTATGAGAAAATCACCTGATTTCACGTCAATTCCATATCAGAGCGCTGTTTCTGCTGAGTCGCCTGCACGCGCGGCGAAAACTTCGTCCGTCTGGAACACGCTGGAGCAAATTCCGGTGAAGCCGGTTTATACGGCAGAAGATACGGCGGATATCGAGCATATCGGCTTTTTGTCCGGCATTCCGCCATTTTTGCGCGGACCGTACCCGACGATGTATGTGAACCAGCCGTGGACGATCCGCCAGTATGCCGGTTTTTCCACGGCAGAGGAGAGCAACGCGTTTTATCGGCGCAACCTGGCGGCGGGGCAAAAAGGCTTGTCCATCGCATTCGACCTGGCGACGCACCGCGGCTATGACTCGGATCATCCGCGCGTAGTCGGCGACGTCGGCAAAGCGGGTGTGGCAGTCGACTCCATTTTGGATATGAAAATTTTGTTTGATCAAATTCCGTTGGATCAGATGTCGGTTTCGATGACGATGAACGGCGCGGTGCTGCCGATTTTGGCGTTTTACATCGTCGCGGCGGAGGAGCAGGGTGTACCGCAGGCCAAGCTGACCGGCACGATCCAGAACGACATTTTGAAAGAATACATGGTGCGCAACACGTACATTTATCCGCCAGAAGCGTCGCTTCGCATCATTGCCGACATTTTTTCCTACACAGCCGAGCATATGCCGAAGTTCAACAGCATCAGCATTTCCGGTTATCACATGCAGGAGGCGGGAGCGACCGCCGACATCGAGCTGGGGTACACGCTGGCTGACGGTCTGGAATACGTCCGCACCGGGATCAAAGCGGGGATCGACATCGATTCGTTCGCGCCACGCCTTTCGTTTTTCTGGGCGATCGGCATGAACTACTTCATGGAAGTGGCGAAAATGCGCGCAGGCCGTCTGCTCTGGGCCAAGATGATGAGCGAATTCAAGCCGAAGAGCGAAAAGTCGATGGCATTGCGCACGCACTCGCAGACATCCGGCTGGAGCCTGACCGAGCAAGACCCGTTCAACAACGTGGCGCGTACGTGCATCGAGGCGATGGCAGCTTCCATGGGCCATACGCAATCGCTGCACACCAACGCGCTCGACGAAGCGATCGCGCTGCCGACCGATTTCTCCGCACGTATCGCCCGCAACACGCAGCTGTATTTGCAGGATGAGACGGGGATGTGCAGCGTGGTCGATCCGTGGGGTGGCTCTTACTACGTCGAATCGCTGACGAATGAGCTGGTGGAGCGCGCATGGACGCACATTCAGGAGGTCGAAGCGCTGGGCGGCATGACCAAGGCGATTGAGACCGGGCTGCCCAAGCTGCGGATCGAGGAAGCGGCTGCGCGCAGACAGGCGCACATCGATTCGGGAAAAGAAGTGATCATCGGGGTCAACAAATACCGCTTGGAAAAAGAAGAGCCGCTGGACATTCTCGAGGTGGACAACGCAGCTGTGCGCGAAGCGCAGATTCAGCGTCTGGCCGAGCTGCGTTCGAACCGCGATGAAGCGCGGGTGCAGGCAGCTCTTAGCGCCATTACGGAAGCGGCAAAAAGCGGCGAGGGCAACCTTCTGGCCCTCGCGATCGAAGCGGCGCGTGCGCGCGCAAGCCTCGGCGAAATTTCGGATGCGTATGAAAAAGTGGTTGGACGCCACAAGGAAGTGATTCGTTCCGTATCTGGCGTGTACGGATCGGAATACGGGGAGGACGAAGCGGTGGAAGACGTGCGCAAGCTTGCGGATGAATTCGAGGAGCGCGAAGGCCGTCGCCCGCGGATCATGATCGCCAAGATGGGGCAGGACGGCCATGACCGCGGCGCCAAGGTAATCGCGACGGCTTTTGCCGATCTGGGCTTTGACGTCGATATCGGACCGTTGTTCCAGACGCCGGAGGAAGCGGCACAGCAAGCGGTCGAAAACGACGTGCATGTCGTTGGGATGAGCTCGCTTGCGGGTGGACACAAAACATTGCTGCCGCAGCTTGTCGATGAGCTGAAAAAGCTGGGGCGTGAGGACATCATGGTCGTGATCGGAGGCGTCATTCCGGCACAGGATTATCAGTATTTGTACGATCATGGCGCAGCCGCCATTTTTGGGCCGGGAACGGTGATTCCTATCGCGGCGCGCAGCGTCATTGAAGAGATCAACCGCAGGCTAGAGGCTGAATAATGCGCCGCCGCCTGACGGTAGACGAATACGTGGAAGGGGTGCTCGCTGCCAACCGGACGATTTTGGCCCAGGCGATCACGTTGGTGGAAAGCAACGCCCCCGCCCACATGGAAACGGCGCAGGAAGTGCTGAACCGCCTGCTGCCGCATACCGGCAACTCCATCCGCGTCGGCATCACAGGTGTGCCCGGCGCAGGCAAAAGCACGCTGATCGACATGTTCGGCACAATGCTGTGCGACCAAGGTCATAAGGTCGCGGTGCTCGCGGTCGATCCGAGCAGCACGGTGACGCGCGGCAGCATTTTGGGCGACAAGACGCGGATGGATGCCTTGTCGCGCAACCCGCGCGCGTATATCCGGCCATCGCCTGCGGGCGGGTCGCTCGGCGGGGTCGCCCGCAAAAGCCGTGAGACGATGCTTGTCTGTGAAGCTGCCGGTTTCGATGTGCTTTTGATCGAGACGGTCGGTGTCGGGCAAAGCGAGGTAACCGTCCGCTCGATGGTCGACTTTTTCCTTTTACTGATGGTAACCGGCACTGGCGACGAGCTGCAGACGATGAAAAAAGGCGTCATCGAGCTGGCCGACGCCATTTTCGTCAACAAGGCGGACGGAGCCAACAAGCCGCTTGCCTTGGCGACGAAAGAGCAGCTGAACCAGATGCTGCACTATTTACAGCCCGCGACCGAAGGCTGGGAAAGCCGTGCCTTGACCTGCTCCGCTTTGACAGGTGAGGGTGTCGGCGACATTTGGTCGGTAGTCGGGGAGTTCCGTGAGACGACCGAGAAGTCGGGGATGCTGCAAAAACGGCGGCAGACACAGGCGGTCGCCTGGATGAACAGCATGGTACAAGATTCGCTGTATGCCCGTTTTTACGCGCACTCCGGCGTGAAGCAAGCGCTGCCCGCGATCAAGCAAGCCGTGGCGGAGGGAAATCTCTCAGTCACGTTGGCAGCGAACCAACTAATGAAGATCTTTGAGGCAGGTGAACCGTAGATGAGCGTGATTTACGAAAAAATTGATGAACTGATGGACCGAAAACGGAAGGTAGAGCTCGGCGGTGGAGATGCCCGCATCGATGCCCAGCATAATCGCGGCAAGCTGACCGCGCGCGAGCGGATCGACCTTTTGCTCGATGACCATACATTTGTGGAGCTGAATCCGTTTATTCAGCACCGTGCAACCAACTTCGGCATGGATAAGCTGGAAGCGCCTGGCGAGGGCGTCGTGACCGGCTACGGCAAGATCGAAGGACGCATCGTCTACGTCTTTGCCCAGGATTTCACCGTATTCGGTGGCGCTTTGGGCGAAATGCACGCGATGAAAATCGCCCGCATCATGGACCTCGCCGCGAAAAACGGCGCCCCGATCATCGGCTTAAACGACTCCGGCGGCGCGCGGATTCAGGAAGGCGTCGTGTCATTGGATGGATATGGGCACATCTTTTACCGCAATTCCATTTATTCCGGCGTGATTCCGCAAATCTCTGTCATCATGGGGCCATGCGCGGGCGGGGCCGTTTATTCTCCGGCAATTACCGACTTTGTGTTCATGGTTGAGGGCACCAGCCAAATGTTCATCACCGGGCCCAAAGTCATTGAAACCGTCACCGGCGAAAAGATCACCGCGGAAAACCTGGGCGGGGCCAATGTGCATGCGAGCATCAGCGGCGTTGCGCATTTCACCTCGCCGTCCGAGCCGGAAGTGTTGGCAGAAGTGCGCCGTTTGGTCAGCTTTTTGCCGCAAAACAACGAGGAGAAGCCGCCGGTTGTCGCATACGACGACTTGGACGACTGGCGTGAAGAGTTGACCGACCTCGTCCCGGTGGAAGGCACCAAAGTGTACGACGTGCGCAAAGTGATCGCTGAAATCGTCGACCACGGCGATTTCATGGAGGTCCAACCGAATTTCGCGAAAAATATCATCGTCGGATTCGGGCGCATCGACGGGCACAGCGTCGGCGTCATCGCCAACCAGCCAAAGGTCATGGCAGGCGGCCTCGACATCAATTCGTCCGACAAACTGTCCCGCTTTATCCGTTTCTGCGATTCGTTCAACATCCCGCTGATTACGTTCGAGGACGTGACCGGCTTTTTCCCCGGCATTAATCAGGAATATGGCGGCATCATCCGCCACGGGGCCAAAATCTTGTACGCCTATTCCGAGGCTACAGTCCCGAAAATTACCGTCATTTTGCGCAAAGCGTACGGTGGGGCTTATGTGGCGCTCAACTCCAAGGCGATCGGTGCGGACATGGTGTACGCTTGGCCGAATGCGGAAATCGCCGTGATGGGGCCAGAGGGCGCAGCCAATATCATTTTTGCCAAGGAAATCGAGCAGAGTGAGAATCCGGCGGCCACCCGCGCAGAAAAAATCGCTGAATACCGCAGCATGTTCGCCAATCCGTACGTCGCAGCGGCAAACGGAATGGTTGACGACGTCATCGACCCGCGCGAGACGCGTAAAAAGCTGAAGGAATCGCTCGAAATGCTGCGCAACAAAAAGGAAAGCCGCCCTGCGAAAAAGCACGGCAACATTCCGCTGTAGAGCACGGACCAAGAAAGGGGAGCCGTCTTTATGTTCAAAAAGGTACTGATCGCCAACCGCGGCGAAATCGCCGTCCGCATCATCCGGGCATGCCGCGAGATGGGTATCGCCACAGTCGCCGTTTATTCGGAACCGGACCGGGAAGCGCTGCATGTGCAGCTGGCCGATGAAGCATACTGCATCGGGCCAGCACCATCCAAGCAAAGCTATTTGAACATGGCCGCACTGATCAGCGTCGCCGACCGTACAGGATCGGACGCGATCCATCCGGGCTATGGCTTTTTGGCGGAAAATGCAGCGTTTGCGCAAGTTTGCGCTGACAACAACATCACCTTCATCGGCCCAGAGCCGGACGCCATCACACGCATGGGCGACAAATCGATCGCACGGCAAACGATGAAGGAAGCTGGCGTCCCGACCGTCCCCGGCACCGAAGGACTCATCGAACGCGAGGAAGAAGCGGTCTCCATCGCGGATGAGATCGGCTATCCGGTCATCATCAAGGCAACGGCAGGCGGCGGCGGAAAAGGCATGCGTGTCGCCAACAACGAGGAAGAGCTGGTGTATTCGCTCCATCAGGCGCGCAAGGAAGCGGAGGCCGCGTTCGGCAACGCTGGCGTGTACATCGAGAAGTATTTGGAAGAGCCGCGCCACGTGGAAATCCAGATCATGGGTGACAAGCACGGCAACGTCGTCTACCTCGGCGAACGCGACTGCTCGATCCAGCGCCGTCACCAGAAGCTGGTCGAGGAAGCGCCGTCGCCTGCGCTGACGGAAAAGCTGCGCAAAGAGATGGGCAAGGCTGCGGTTGAAGCAGCCAAAGCCGTGAATTACCACGGCGCCGGTACGATCGAATTTTTGCTGGATCGGCACGGCAAGTTTTATTTCATGGAAATGAACACGCGCATTCAGGTGGAGCATCCGGTGACGGAGATGATCACTGGCATCGACCTGATCCGCGAACAAATCAGCGTCGCAGCAGGCAAGCCGCTGTCCTTTGCGCAAAAAGACGTGAAGATCAATGGCTGGGCCATCGAGTGCCGGATCAACGCGGAAAACCCAGCGAAAAACTTCATGCCATCGCCCGGCAAGGTGGAGTTTTATTTGCCGCCAGGTGGGTACGGGGTGCGGGTGGACAGTGCGGTCTATTCAGGCTACGCCATCACGCCGTTTTACGACTCGATGGTCGCCAAGCTGATCGTCTGGGGCAAGGATCGGGAGGAAGCGATCCAGCGGATGAAGCGCGCGTTGGATGAGTTCGTGATTGAGGGTGTGAAGACGACGATTCCGTTTCATCAGCGGCTGTTGGAGCATGAGCTGTTTGTGGCGGGGGATTTTCATACGAAGTTTTTGGAGAGCCATCCGGTAAGGGTGGAGGAGTAGGGTAGATTTTGTAAATAGAAAACGTAAACGTCGGCCTAGGAGGGCGGACGTTTTTTTTGTTTTTCTACTCCTAAGTTACATTCTTATCAATATTTCTGTTATTTGTAAAAATGTAATTTTACTCAGTGTTTTGTCAGAGCTGTTTATTAACATTGAAAAGTAATATTTTTACACCATCAAATAAGGTCAGGAAAAGGTGACAGCCAAAACATGAAAGCAAGGAGAACACTCACGAAGAAATGAATTTGATTTACGTTTCCCTTGGTTTAACAGGCTGGCGATTTTTCCGGACAGGGGGAAACTTGACGAGAAAAAAATCGAACAAAAACCATTCTGTCATTGCAGGTTTCATTGATGATGATTGGTGGACCGTTCATGCAACCAGTGAAAGAGTCTGGGATGCATGAAGTCAGTTTGAGTAGCGACATTGATGACAGGGATCCAAGAATCTCGTCGACGGGATCGGAAGGAGCTTGTATCTCACCAGCACTCCATCTGAATGCAGTGGGACAGGCAAATGTCTTTATCCAATTAAACGTCGAACCGGGAATGGTAGAGCAACAACAAGCAAAAAGGAAAGCGGAGGTGGAATCGGTCCATGAACAACAATCCGCTTTTACCGATGCTGTTCGTGACATGGGGATCAAGTTGAAGGTACACTATCAGTTTGATACGTTACTCGATGCAATAGATGTTACGCTGGCGACGGATCAGATATAGAAGGTAGCTGCGCTTCCAGGAGTAAAGGCGGTTTTTGAAAATAGCAATGATGTAACTGTGGTGGAGCTTCCACAAAATCTGGATGAGCAACTTGTTGGGGAGTCGCCCGAGAAAAAAATGTGGTGAAACAGCTCGGAAAAGTGGCCAATCGTAATAATCGCAGCCATATTATGGTTGGCAATGTGCTTTCAAAGGATTTGAATAGCGAAACGATTCCGTTTCATGAGATCGGTGTGCAAACTGCTTGGGATGAAGGCTTAAACGGCAGCGGGCTTAAAGTCGGCATTGTTTATTTGTGATGGGGTGAACCTTATTATAAGTAACGGCAACGGTTTTTGAGGATTTCTAAATAATTTATTATGATTTCGCAACATAATCATATGTTCGGTATTCCTAACAGGAAAAAGAAGAGCTATAATTGTCAGTATAAGGTATATATTTACATATGATAACACTTTTGGGGGAACAAGTAATGGCTAAAGGAATTAACCTTGCTAATCCTATTTTAACCGAGTCACAGAGAAGAGCATTTAGTGCGAAACCTAACAATGTGTGTGTGTTTCTATCCCATATAAGCATAGATAAAGATGCGGCAATTAAAATTGGTGAGTATATTATGAGTACAGGAATAGATATCTACCTAGATATTTATGATAGAGACCTAGAAACAGCAATGCAGATTGGTGACCCGTCTGCAATAACTAGCAGTATTGAAAAGGGTATCGCTAATTCAACTCATATTATGTGTATTGTTTCACCAAGAACGGTTAATTCTTGGTGGGTTCCATATGAAATAGGTTTTGGTAAGAAGTCGAATAAAAAACTATCCACTTTACTCCTAAGAAGTACTCCGATTCCGCAATTTTTAGAAGTTACAAGAGTTTTGAAAGGTATAGATGATTTGGAGTGGTACATAAAGGAGCAGGGTGGTAGTAGTCAATTTTTACTCGAAGGGCATAGAGTGCTTACGGGTACTAATAGCAAGTATAGTCATCCACTATTTCAATATTTAGATTAACTATAGGAGGAAAACGTGTAATGAAATGGGGTAAGTGGTTAGAAAACTGGGACATGACTTCTCTAAAAATTAAAACACCTTTTTTAGAAATGGATTGGAACCCACAGGAAAAGGATAAGGATGCAGCTTGGGAACTATATATAGAGTTACTAACGAGAATTACGACACAAAAGATTGAACTTGAACATGGTGATGAAAAAGTTGCTCTTGATAGTGTCTATTCTTTATTTGGTTTAACGAGAGGAATTATTAAGAATTACGGTAGAGATTGTATTGAGTTTACTAAACTTGCTATTGTAGTTCTAAACCAAATAATTCGCCCCTTTACAGTAAAGTGGCACAAATTAAGCTTAGGTGGAGCGTTTTCAGACTCAGAACAATGCGAAGCTTTCCGTAAAGAATTAGGAAGTTTACAAGAAAAACTTATAGTATATACTAAAATGCTAGCTGATATGGCTGGTGTTGAGGACTTAACCAACCTTGAGGATACAAATTATTAAACTTTAGAATAATTAGGTAAGATTAGATTAACTAATTAAAGAGAAAATAATTTATGTATTGCCATATTCATGGAATAAGGTACCCTTATCCCAAACTATTATCTTAGAATACATAGGTATAGACTATAATGTTGAATATAAGTGGGGGAAATAATGTCAGCTAAGTTGGATAAAGATTTTGTTTGGGAATGTGATTATGGAATTAGAAAACCTATTATTCCTGTTTTAAAAAAATTATTAGCAGAACAGGATTCATCATCTTTGCAAATGATAAACGTCTTTGTTAACTCGATTCCCTATAACTTAGAATTATTTATTGTAGTAAGCTATAAAAACCCACTAGATGGTCATATTCAAATTATGAAGGAATGTATGCAAAATGTGGGATTACGTTATAGACCAGATATAACAATGGATGAGTTATACGGAGAAATGGCTAACAGAAGGTTCAATAGTTTCACATTAACAGATGATATACCAGTCGAAGATCAATTCAATATGTTATTTCCAATTCCAGAAAAAGATGAGCTACAAAAAGAAGGATATAATTTTAGTAGACCTTTAGGTAACCAATTTCCCGTTTTTTTAAGTCACGCTTCGAAAAATAAAGCAGAGGTGGAAGACTTAATTCCCTATTTGAATGGAGCGAATTTACCTGTTTGGTTCGATAAAGTAAACATTGATTATGGAGAATCACTAGTTGAAGCGATTCAAAAGGGCATCAAAGACTCTGGAGCAGTAATTTTCTGGATTACAAATGAATTTCTTAAGTCCAATTGGTGTAAAAAAGAGTTGAGAAATTTCTTGCACAGGCACTCATCATATGATGATGTACTCATCATAAGCATTTTTTCAGAAGATGTAAATTTTGAAGAAGTTGACTTATTTTTAAAAGAATTAAAATTCTATCGTAGAATTAGCCAAGATAGCTTGGAGAGTATAGCGAAGGAAATCATCCCGAGTATTGAAAAATATATGGAGAAGAGTAAAGTGTAGGGCTTGATAGAGCGGCAACAATTGCTGAATCAGTAACTCCAGTAGGCGAAGTGGTATACATTTTACCAACTTCGCCTTTTGACATAAATCATCCTAAGCAATTAACAACCCACTTATCACTTTATCAAACTTCCACTCAATCGTAGCAATCTTCTTATCATTTGTCACCGTAATCTCTTTTATCATCGCATGCACCAACTGCTTCTGCTTCCCATAATCAGCCCGGAGTCTGTAAAATATTCTGTGTAAACTCTCAACCTCCTAATTTACAATTAAATTAGAAAGGTTGGGATTTTTTATGAGTCTCATGTCGAAAGAGCAATTAAAGCAGTGGATCAAAGAGAAAAATATGAAGTCGGTGGACGATGTCCAATCTGCATTAAAA
>NZ_RHHQ01000086.1 GCF_003710825.1 Brevibacillus fluminis
ACGCTGCGGGACCATTTCGGCTTGCCGAAACCGCCGAACCGCTTTACGCTGCAAGCAGCGACGGAATTGAAGTAAATGAAGAAAACGGGTTCCTTCTCCCGCTACTAACAGCGATGGAGAAAGACCCGTTTTGTTTTTGATTGACAGACAAGCTAGAGTCCTTTTCCGCCAATCGGCTTGAGCTTGGTCGACTCTACACCAGCGATCAACGGCATCGCCCGCTGTATCGCCGCTTTTGTTTCTTCCAAAGAAAGAGAAGCCGCATGCGCCTCAGACGAGCGCCAAACCTCTGTAACCCAAATCACGTCAGCCTCCGTCTCCGAAACATGAACCACATACAACTCACAATCCTCCACACCCGCCAAAGCATCCGCTGCACCCAACAAAATATCCGCCAACGCATCCCGCTGCCCCGGTTGAGCCGTGAATTTGACATTCATACCGAATCTGTTCATGGTTATTCCCCTCTCTTCTCTCATTGGGTCAATTTAATAGTTTTATTGTCTTCTATTTTAGAGGTGAATTTTCCTACTAATTCAGTGATCAACCTGCGCAGCCAGGGATTTGGGAAAAA
>NZ_RHHQ01000087.1 GCF_003710825.1 Brevibacillus fluminis
CCAAATCCCCTCACCTCCACCAAGGTATTTTCCGCTAGGTAAAATCTTGCTACACTGGAGTAACAAATACAAGGGAGGCCGCTCAACGAATGAAAGAAAAGCTACGCGCATCACTCATTGACAGCCTGAACACCAAAAAACCCTTGATCGGCGTCGCAACCGGCTCCGGCTTCTCCGCAAAGCAAGCCGTGGCAGGTGGGGCCGATTTTTTACTCGTCTTAAACGCAGGATTATTCCGAAACGCGGGCGTATCCACATTGGGCTCGCTGCTTCCGTTTGCCAATAGCAACGAAATGGTACTGAAAACCGGCTACCGCGAAATTTTGCCGCACGCGGGAGAGACACCGGTCATTTACGGCGTTTGCGCCACCGAT
>NZ_RHHQ01000088.1 GCF_003710825.1 Brevibacillus fluminis
GGGCACAATGAAAGCTACGGACTTGATGGTCAAATGCCTGGAGAATGAGGGAGTCCGGTATATTTTCGGCATCCCGGGGGAAGAGAATATCGATCTCGTCCATTCGTTGGCCGCCTCGGAGCAGATCGAGTTCGTGACGGTCAGGCATGAGCAAGGGGCGGCTTTTATGGCAGATGTGTACGGTCGATTAACGGGAAAGGCAGGTGTTTGTCTTGCTACGCTTGGGCCAGGAGCGACCAACCTGCTGACCGGGATCGGCGATGCCAACCTTGATCACGCGCCGGTTGTGGCAATAACTGGACAAGCAGGGCTGGAGCGGATGCATAAAGAATCGCACCAATACATCGATATTGTCGCCATGTTCGAGCCCGTGACGAAGTGGTCCATTCA
>NZ_RHHQ01000089.1 GCF_003710825.1 Brevibacillus fluminis
ATCCCAGAAATCGTGCGCAAGGCGTTCAAACTGGCGGAGCTGGAAAAGCCGGGAGCGGTCCATATCGAGCTGCCGGAAGATATGGCGGAGGACGATGTCGACACGAGCGTGCTGCCCAAAACGCCGCTGCCCCGGTCAGTCGCTAGTGAGGAGAGCATGAAGCAGGCGCTTGCACTGATCCAAAAGAGCCAAAAGCCGTTTATCATTGCGGGAAACGGTGTGATCCGCCAGCAGGCGTCCGCAGCGCTGCAAGCATGGGCGGAGGCGCTTGGCGTTCCGGTCACACACACCTTTATGGCAAAAGGCGTATTACCGCCCGATCACCCGCTGAATATGTACACGGTGGGGCTGCAGATGAAGGATTA
>NZ_RHHQ01000090.1 GCF_003710825.1 Brevibacillus fluminis
GGACGATCTGTGTGCAGTGGCTGGTGCAGATGGGCTCATGAAAAACAAGCGCATCTTGCGGTATGTGGCGATTTTTCTTTTGGGCCTGATCGTGGGCGGAGCAGCGATCTTGATTTTACATGGCCGACAGTTGGAACAACTGATGATCATCAATCGGAATTTGACGCTGCTATATGAGCGTAAGGTAGAGGAAATCGCATCCTTGAAAAAAGAACGAATCGCCGAAAAAGAGAAGCGTGAGGATCGCATCGAAGAGATTCGCGTCACACTACTCGATCCCAAACCGAATGAAATTATCGCGACGGAAATTGTCAATCGCTTAGAAAAAGACATGGCGGCGTTGAAGGAGAAAAAAGTAGATCAGGTCGCGGAATTCCAGCCGTTGCTGCATGAGCTGTTGAAAAAACGAACCTACAAACTCGACGGCAAAAACGTGGAAATCCAATTGAAGACGGTGGTCATTTCCCGTGTCACACAGCTATTTGTGAATACGCGCGTGGATCTCGTCAATTCAACCTCGCAATGAAACTTTTGCAAGATTCCATCCGTATAAACAAATGAATGAAGAGGGTTGAAAGGGAGGCAACATGATGTCAATGTTTAAGAAGCTGCTTGCAAGCGTAGGGATCGGTTCGGCACAAGTCGATGCACGGTTGTCAAAAGATTCGTTCGTTCCGGGCGAAATGGTGCAAGGGGAAGTATACGTTACAGGAGGAGACATCGCACAGGACATCGATGAGATTTACATGTATGTCGTGACGCATTACGAACGGGAACGAGACGATAACAAGACAAAGGAAGAGTGCATTCTTGTCAAACACCGCGTCTGCGAGCGATTCACACTTGCGTCCAAAGAACAAAAGGTGATCCCGTTTTCCTTGCAGCTCCCTTATGCAACACCTCTGACAATGGGTAGGCAGCCGGTATATTTACGTACGGGCTTGGATATTAAAAATGCGGTAGACCCGGGCGATTCCGATTTCATCGAGGTCCGGCTGCATCCGATGATGGCAAAAGTGCTGGATGCCGTTCACGATTGCGGATTCCAGCTGTTTAAAGTCGATTGCGAGTACAACCGCCACCTGGGACGGCCGTATCCGTTCGTGCAAGAATTCGAATTCCGTCCAACCGGACGTTATCGCCATCAGCTCGAAGAGCTGGAAGTGATCTTTTTCCTGAAAGAAGACGAGCTGGAAGTGTACCTGGAGATCGATAAACGTGCGCGTGGCTTCATGGGGGCATTGGAAGAAGCGTTCCATTTGGATGAACGGTACGCACGCTTCCACCTGACGGCTGCCGATCGCAACCGATCGATCTACGAAATTAGCGAGCTGATCGATAGGCTGATTCTGCAGAGCATCACTAGAACGAGATAATACCGCTGCCGGATTGTTTCCGGCAGTTTTTTTGTTCTCTCATGTAAATTTTTTCCTCTTGATGTATCAGTTGCCATTTTTCTGACAATACTTCAACTATACTAATCAATCAGGAGGAATTTTTTCCATGAACCTATTAACAAAAACCAGACAAATCAATGCTATGTTGCAAAAAACGATGGGAGGCAGCGGTGTCAGCTATCAAGAAATCGCCCGCTTGCTTTCGGAAGTGATCAGCAGCAACGTCTACATCATCACGGTGGACGGTTCCGTCTTGGGCAGCGGTTTTTCCCAAGAATTCACCTTGCACGAAGAGGGTCGGTTCAATAGCCTGCTTCCCGAGGATTACAACCAGAAGCTGCTTTCCGTGAATCAATCGCTCGCAAATGAAGGCGTCACCAGCCCGTTTTCCATGGTGCCAGCCGAATGGACCTCGCTGTTCCCGCAAATGATGACGACCATCGTGCCGATCAATGCGGCAGGAAGCCGTTTGGGCACATTGGTTCTGCTGCGTGCTTACGGTGCATTCGAAACCGAGGACATGATCCTCGCCGAAATCGGTGCGACGGTCATCGGCATGAAGATCGTACGCCACCGTACGGAGCAGATCGAAAACGAGGTGCGCGACAAAACGTTTGCCAAAATCGCGCTCTCCTCGCTGTCGTACAGTGAGCAAATCGCGATTGAAAAAATCATGGAGCACCTGGATGCCAAAGAAGGGCTGCTGGTCGCAAGCCAACTCGCTGATCAGGCCGGTCTGACCCGCTCGGTCATCGTTAATGCGCTGCGCAAGCTGGCAAGTGCAGGGGTTCTCGAATCGCGCTCGCTTGGTATGAAAGGAACGTACATCCGCGTGCTTAATGATAAATTCCAGTCCGAACTGGCGAAATGGAAAACATCATAATCAATTGAAAAGAAGCGCTCGACCCCTTTGTGGTCGGGCGTTTTTTGCATATATCAGGTATCGCAAGGAAAAAATAGTGAAAACACCGTAAATCAGCAGGACAAATGAGGTGAAGCCCGTGAGCATCTGGAATTGGTGGAGAAAACAAGCACAAAAGCGCCATGGCAATGAGAACACGGGACAGGATAGCGATTTTCTCGAAGCCGATAACACACCGATCACC
>NZ_RHHQ01000091.1 GCF_003710825.1 Brevibacillus fluminis
ATTCCGTATCATCACATCGAATTGATTGGGTCCCATGATAAGGTAGCGGCAGCTAAGCGCTGGAATGTGGACATGTTCATTGAAGATCGGCTGGAGAACGCGCTCCAGCTTTCCGAAGAAATGGGGATTCCCGTCTTTTTGTTTGATACGCCGTACAATCAGGCGACGCTTCCGAAGCTGGTTCATCGCATTTATGACTGGCGTGAACTGGATAAGCTGGTCACACAAGTGACCAGCCCCCTCCTACACAAGTGACCAGTACAGTCCTGCACAAGTAAGCGAAAATGGAAACGACGTTCCT
>NZ_RHHQ01000092.1 GCF_003710825.1 Brevibacillus fluminis
GCTGGCGAATTCTGTTTTGTAATTCGCATTCGCGTGTGCATCCACTTCTACCATGATGCTGTCTGCGTTACAGTTGTTGCCTTCTCCCCAATACGTGCAATTTGCGACGCTGCATTTCACTACTGGCATATGCCTCACCTCCTACGGCTATCCTTCACAGACGGCATAGGCTTTATACTTGAGAATCATTCTTGTTATGGAATAATTACTAGCAATTTCCCCATCCGGATACTTTGTTAGCAGGAGGTGACTGATTTGGATAAACAGCTTGTCATCATTACCGGCGGAGGTGGTGCGCTTGGCTATGCGCTCGCTTTGCGACATTTGGCGGCGGGCGATGCAGTCGTGATCACAGGGAGGAACGAAATCCGGCTCAAAGAACTGCGCACCCAAGCCGATTCTGCCGACCTGCACATCTATCGTCTGGACGTGAGCGATTATGAAGCGGTCAAGTCCTTTG
>NZ_RHHQ01000093.1 GCF_003710825.1 Brevibacillus fluminis
TGGCCGCTGCGACTTTTTGTACAATAATGCCGGTGTCGCTGTCTTCAAGCCGTTTGCGGAGATGACATTGACCGAGCTTGCGGAAATGTTCCAGACCAATGTCGATGGCGTGCTTTACATGACACGCGCATTTTTACCAATGATGCAGCGTGCCAGTAGTGGGCACATTATCAATATCGCCTCACTCGCCGGGCAAGTCGCTTCAGCCAAAGCTGCGGTTTATGCCGCCTCCAAGGCTGCGATCATCCGCTTTAGCGAAGGATTGAGACAGGAGCTGATCGGAACAGGCATTCATGTCACCTGCGTCATGCCTGGACCGATCGATACGCCTTTTCTCGAGAAAGCGGACTCAGGCGGCTCCTATCGCCAAAATGTCCAAGCGTATCTGCTCTCGCCGGAGCATACGGCACATGCCATCATCCGCGCCGTCGCAAAAAAGCAGGCAGAGCTCCGGTTGCCGTGGAAGCTCAGCCTGCTGTCGATGCTGTATACCATGCTGCCCCAACGAATCAAGCGATGGGTCGCGCCTTTGATCAACCGCAAATGAAACCTACTAACGCAGCGCGCGGAAGGAAATGGCCCCCACGATCAGACAGGCGACAGCCGAGAGCCCGAACAAACCTGACACCTCCGTCACGGGAATGAGGAAGCCGGATGCGGCAGCCCCAAGCGGCATGCCCACTCCTGTGACGGTGCGGATCGAGGTAAAGACCCGCCCCAGCAAATGATTCGGCACATTGCGCTGCAAAAATGTCCGATACAGCGCTCCATATGGTGCATAGCAAAAACCTGCCAACGCCATAACGGCAACGGCGATCCAAAGCGTCGGCGCGAATGCGAGCGGCAATGTCGAGATACCCCACAGTACGATGATTCCCGATAAGGTTGAGCCGAGCGAAAACTTCCAGTTGATCAGTGAGAAAGCAAGTGTTCCCGAAAGCGATCCTGTTGCGAATGCCGACCAGAGCAAACCAAGCGAAGCCGAACCACCTGCTGATTGATTGGCAAACAACGGAAGTGCCACT
>NZ_RHHQ01000094.1 GCF_003710825.1 Brevibacillus fluminis
CCGCAATTTGCAGAAACAAATGAACACCATTACACATCTGCTTGAACAGTACGATGGAATGGTCAATGAAGGGCTGATCACCCGCACAGAAGCCCAAAACATCATCAAGCCGATGCTATCCGGCCCCCTTTTGACCAATGGCAAACGGGATATGTCCAAAACTGACATGACGCTTGGCCTTGGCGACTTTTTGTTTGTTTTCGACTCCAAAGGTAACATGATCATGCATCCGGAGCTGGAAGGCAAAAATCTGCTTGAACAGACAAATCCCGAAGGACGTTTCGTACTGAAAGAAATCATGGCTGCGCCGAATAACGTGCTGCTCTATCAGTGGAAAAACCCGTCTGATACGGAGCAAAAACCGATGATTACGGTCAATCATTACTTTGCACCGTGGGATTGGCATATCGGGTTGGCCACTTATGAAACGAATTTTTATGGCTGGTTTGAGAGCCTGAAATATTTACTCATCAGCATTGTGCTGGGCAGCTATGTCATCACGGCCATTCTCCTCACACTGGCGCGGCGCAAGGAAAAAGCGTTGCGTAACTCAGCGATGATGAGTGAGCACTTATCCCATACGAATGAGAGCATTTTGATGACATTGGCCGTCGCCTTAGAGGAGCGGGATTCTTACACATCCGGCCATTCGCAGCGGGTCGCATATTATATGCGGGAAATCGCCAAGCAGATGGGCTATT